>NZ_QFFY01000018.1 GCF_003131205.1 Occallatibacter savannae | reverse complement strand
CGGTAAGGTCGCTATCTCGCAGCTGCACGTCGGTAGGGATCAGGGTCCAACGATCAATGGGCCCGCAGCACTGGTACCACGGGGGGGAAATGAAGGCGCCGATCCATTTGGATCGGCGCTTTATTTGGGTGTGACTTAGCGGCGCGGCTTGAAGAGAGCCTGCTGCAATTGGCCGGGCATTTCCGTCTTGTGACGCTTGGTATGTTTGTTGACGTACATGGCCGCATCCGCAGCGCTCAGCAGGCTGTCGGCTGACGTGCCGTCTTCGGGGTAGAGTGCGATGCCCACGCTGGCGCAATTCGAAGTCGCCGTCTTGTTCAGGGTGACTTCAAATCCGTGAACCGTGCTCTTGCTGAAGCCGGTTGAGGTCACGGAAATCGTGTACTTGCCCGGAAGCAGGTTGGTCAGCTGGTACTCGCCAATGCTGTTGGTCGTCGCCTGGTAGGCCACCCCGGTGGCTTCGTTCGTCGCCACCACTTCGGCCCTGACTACCACCGCTTTGTTGTTGTCCGTCACCAGTCCG
>NZ_QFFY01000017.1 GCF_003131205.1 Occallatibacter savannae | reverse complement strand
ATGGCGAAGGAAAAATTTGATCGTTCGAAGCCGCACGTGAACGTGGGGACGATTGGTCACATCGATCACGGCAAGACGACGTTGACGGCGGCGATCACGAAGGTATTGTCGAAGCACAACCCGAAGATCGCGTTCCGTTCGTTTGACTCGATCGACAACGCTCCTGAGGAGCGCGAGCGCGGTATCACGATCGCGACGGCGCACGTGGAGTATGAGACGCCGAACCGGCACTATGCGCACGTGGACTGCCCCGGTCACGCCGACTACATCAAGAACATGATCACGGGCGCGGCACAGATGGACGGAGCGATCCTGGTCGTTGCCGCCACCGACGGTCCGATGCCGCAGACCAAGGAGCACGTGCTTCTTGCTCGCCAGGTAGGTGTGCCGTACATCTGCGTGTTTCTGAACAAGTGCGATGCGGTCGAAGACGCTGAGCTGATCGATCTGGTTGAGATGGAAGTTCGCGAGCTTCTGTCGAAGTACCAGTTCCCGGGCGATGACGTTCCGGTGATCCGCGGATCTGCACTCGGGGCATTGAATGGCGAAGCGCAGTGGGAGTCGAAGATTGACGAGCTGATGGAGGCTGTCGACAAGAACGTTCCTCTGCCGGCGCGCATGATCGATCTGCCGTTCCTGATGCCGATCGAAGACATCTTCTCGATCTCGGGCCGCGGCACCGTGGTGACGGGCCGTATCGAGCGCGGCAAGGTGAAGGTGGGCGAGGACGTCGAGATCGTCGGCTTCCGCGAAACGCGCAAGTCGGTCTGCACGGGCGTTGAGATGTTCAAGAAGCAGCTCGACGAAGGCATGGCGGGCGACAACGCCGGTATTCTTCTGCGCGGCATTCCGAAGGAAGACGTGGAGCGCGGCATGGTTCTGGCGAAGCCGGGATCGATCACGCCGCACACGAAGTTCAAGGGCGAAGTTTACGTGCTGAGCAAGGAAGAAGGCGGACGTCACACTCCGTTCTTCAACGGCTACCGTCCGCAGTTCTACTTCCGTACGACGGACGTGACAGGTGTGGCGCAGTTGCCGGCGGGAACAGAGATGGTGATGCCGGGCGACAACGTTCAGCTCGAGGTTGAGCTGATCACGCCGGTGGCCATGGAGAAGGGCCTGCGGTTTGCGATCCGCGAAGGCGGACGCACGGTGGGCGCGGGTACGATCAGCGAGATCATTAAGTAGTT
>NZ_QFFY01000016.1 GCF_003131205.1 Occallatibacter savannae | reverse complement strand
TCGGCTCCCCCGCGGGCGGACGGCTCCCGTTCATCCTGCGGTCTTGACGACCGGCGCTCAGCACAGGCGACCGCTGCCCAAGTCACGTACGACCGAACAGTCGCACGATTTCAATCGAACATACAAGGCAGGTTACCGTGACAAGGATCATTTGTGGAGTGGATATCGCTTCATCTTGCTTAGCCGCACGCATCGGGCGAGACGGCGCCGCAGCCACCTTCGCCAACACCCCGGATGGCATCGCGGAGTTGGCTGTCTTCTGTCAGACCCATCAAGTTGCGCTGGTCGCCATGGAAGCCACCGGCGGCTACGAACAGCGGGCCTTTGCACAACTATCCGAACCTGGACTACCGGTGGCCATCGTGAACCCGCGCGCGGTTCGTCAGTTCGCTCAGAGCATGGGGTCTCTGGAAAAGACCGATGCCATCGACGCCGGCATGATCGCCTGGTATGCGGAAACCAAGCAGTCTCAGCCGTTATGCCTGGCCCCACAGACTCAGCTCGAGTTACGCGCTCGCGTGACCCGACTGCGGCAGCTTACCGAAGTTCGTACCGCGCAGTTGAACCAGCAGCGGCTCGTTATCAATTCCGCCATACAGAAAGGCTTCGACAAGATGCTGGCCTTCCTGGCCGAACAGATGCGGGAGCTGGAACAGTCCATCGCCGCGCTCATCGATGCCGACCCGCTCTGGCGCGCACTCAACCAGGCGTTCCGTACCATCAAGGGGGTAGCCGACCGCACCGTGGCTCGCATCATGGCGGAGATGCCGGAGATCGGTACGCTCTCCAACAAGACCATCTCCAAACTTGCAGGACTGGCCCCCTTGGCCAACGACTCAGGCAAGCACCAGGGCAAACGTGCCGTACGGGGAGGCCGAGCTGCGGTCCGCGACATCCTGTTCCTGGTCGGCAGTGTGGTCGCTCGCTTCGAGCCAGACTTCATTACCTTCCAGCAACGTCTCCGTGCTGCCGGCAAACCGCCCAAGGTAATCCGCATCGCCGTAGCTCACAAGTTGCTGGTCCGACTCAACGCCAAAGCTCGTGAAGTTCGACAGCACAAAGCCATGTCCCCACTTGCTGCCCTCCTTGATCAACAACTCTGCTGACAGCAGCCGTGGTTGTGGGAAAGCGGGAAACAGCTCCACCGTTTTCCGCTTTTCCATCAACCCACCTTGACAATCCAGACAGTCGCTGAGCG
>NZ_QFFY01000015.1 GCF_003131205.1 Occallatibacter savannae | reverse complement strand
GTCGATAAACCGAAAGGCGTTGTCAAGGCGCAAAAGGACACGCGACTGCGATAAGCAGTTCGTGCGAGCCAGGGAGTTGGAGACCGAGGCATAGCGCGAGTCCTGTTGCGAATCAGTCGGTGGAATCAGATTCCACCACCCATCGATGCGGCCAAACATCAGCCATGATTCTTGTTCGAACATCCGGCCTTACCGGATGCGGGGGTGCCCACTCAACCGAACGGCCCTGCTCTTCAGCCGGCCACGGAATGACTCGGGCTGCCCCCGTTGTGAACCGCTGGCCGATAGGGCGTCTGGGTGCGCAGCATCCAGTACAACCGCACCGCCAGCTTGCGCGCCGCCGCCACCTTGGCCACCCCTTTCGGCTTCTGGTGGCAGCGATGCTGATACTCTCTGCGAAACTCCTCGTCATAACGGCAGGCCGACTGAGCAGCCTCGACCAGCATGGTGCGCAAAAACACGTTGCCCTGCTTGGAAATCGATCCCAGGCGACGCTTGTCGCCCGAACTGCGTTCTGTCGGGATCAACCCCAAGTAGCTGGCCACATGCTTGCCCCGTTTGAAGCGCTGTACGTCCCCCATCGTCACCACGAACGCCAGCGCCGTCACCGGACCCACACCCGGCTGCGTCATCAGCAACCGCGCCTGACCATCGCTGGACGACACCTGTTCCACCGCTCGATCCAGCTGCTCCACCTGGCTCTCCAGCAGCGACAACAAGGCCAGAAGATCTTCCCGCCGCTGTGAAGCCCATCGCGCCAGGGAAAGTTTTTCAAAATCAGCCCTCCCCCGAACGCTCCACAGGTGACGCTTCTTCTGCATCCCCTGGTTCAGAGCCAGATGCTGCAACTCGGTCTTCACCCGCGTCCGCACCTGAACCAGCTTGTGTCGATGTAGCAGCAACTGACGAATGTCGCGCTGTTCAACCGACGGCACCCAGATACGCGGAAACCGCTGCTCCACCAGCAGGCGAAGAATGTGCCCTGCATCGCGACGGTCGGTCTTTTGCCGCCGCACGTAGCTGGCTCGGATCTGGGCCGCATCGCCTATCCATAACTCGTGACCCAGACTCTTCATCAGTTGCTCGAACCAAAACGAGTTGCCTACCGACTCCATGCCGATCAGAACTGGACCTTCAAGTTCACGGTAGAACTGCTCGGCTTCTCCATCGCCGTGTCTCAGCCTCCTCCCCTCTATCTCGCCTGTCGTTGAATCCAAAAATCGCGATCTGCTGGAAGCTGGGATGAAAATCACAACCTACAATCTTCATGAGGCTCCTTTACCTCCCGCGCAAAAGCTCGGTCTCCAACAACCAAACTCTAG
>NZ_QFFY01000014.1 GCF_003131205.1 Occallatibacter savannae | reverse complement strand
AAGCTATACGTTTTGGCACGGCCGGATCGGTGAGATCCGGCCGTTGATTTTGCTGGGTTTAGGAAGAGCGTTTTTGGAGGGCTTTTGTCACACCGACAACCTGCTTGTGGATGTCGTTGATGACACGTCGCTGGCGGCGCACTTCGTCGAGGAGAGGTTCCTCGAAGGCACGGTCCTGGTCGAGTTCACTTCGCAGGTCCTCGTTGATCTGCTGAAGGCATCTACGGTGACGATCGCTGTCGCCGAAGGCCGCGCCGATGAGGAAGCCGGCCACAGCCGAGAGCAGCATCCAGAGCGGTATGAAGTCAGCTGCAGATTCCTCGATCACGCGACTTTGTCCTCCGAGGGATGGCTCGCGAGAACGCGTCGAACGGTTGCCGTCGATACCTTGTGGTAGCTGGCGATCTGCCGCAGGCTTTCGCCGCGGCGACGATCGCAGAGTATGGCTTCACGGTCGACCTCGACGGGCTTGCGGCCGATGTGACGGCCTTCGAGCTTGGCCCGCCGCATGCCGGCACGAACGCGCTCGACGATCAGGTTGCGTTCGAGTTCGGCGATGGCGCCGATGATGACGACGACGGCTCTGCCCAGAGGACCGGCCGTATCGATCGATTCCCGGAACGAGATGAACTCGATGTTCAAGTGGTTCAGCTCGTCGAGGGTCTCTAACAGATGCCTGGTCGAGCGTGCGATTCGATCGCACGCCCAGACCAGCACTACATCGAAGCGACCCCGGCGAGCATCCCGCATCAAGTCACCCAGGCCTGGCCGGCGAGCCTTCACGCCGGAGATCCGATCCGTATACTCCTGGATGATTTGGTAGCCGCGCTGGGCAGCCAGCTGACGCAGGTCATGGACCTGCGTCTCCGGATGCTGATCGACCGAGCTCACCCGTAAATAGATCGCGGCCCGTTTCATCCCCGCTTTCCTTTCGGCTGCTTGTTCGAAGCGGAGTGCTTTTCCACGTACTCCCGGATGTAGGCCTCGAGCACTCGTGTCATATCGGTGCCTTCAGCCGCGGTGACGGACTTAAATTGGCGGTGGAGAGATGTTGGGATATTGATATTCACTCTTGTTAGCTCCGGTTCCGGTTGTTCTTTCTGTTTGATCGCCCTCACCTCCTCTCGGAGGTAAGTGTAAATGAGTACTAAGCTCCGATCAGGCGCCCCAGGCATCGCGGCAGAGCCCGACCAGAGCAACCATCCCGCGCCATTCCATGTCGAGCGCCGCGGCCAGTGTCTCCAACTGCTCGATCGAGGTCGGGATCTCCCCGGCCTCGATCGCAGCCCATTCGGCGGCCGGCATGCTGGCTCGGCCGGCTACGTACTCGATTGAACCCCTACATTCACGGGCTTCCCGGATCAGCTGGCCGAAGAGCCGCGCCCATACATCGCGATCTGTGCTGGGTGGGGAGATCTCGAACAAAACACTCATATACACATTGCTCCTGATAAGCAGACCCTGTCAAGGTCCGCAACATTGAACTACATGATCAGTGTGATTGGATGCTGGGCACTATCAAAGTCCACCGTTTAGCGACACTCCAATCAGCCCCACAGGCCCTCCCCGGGCGGATCAACATCTGGACTTCCTCAACAGCACACCCCCTTCCCTCGTGCTCCCCGCCTTGAGTCCAAGCATCCGCCCAACCCTCCCTTTAGAACACTCCCATGAATCCAGCTGAGTTCACGTCGAATCTGGCGGCCGCTGTCACTCGCGCGGGCAAGCGCCCCGGCTTAGCCGCTGGCGCCGGGCTCGCCGCCGTGACTGCGCCCCTGTTCTTCAAGAACTACCAGCGGGGCTATGCGAAGACTTCGCTGATTACCTGGTCTCTCCGTCCTGCCGCAACCAAAATACCCCGCGCGTACGCGCGATGGCTCCGGCTCCCTCTCTGGTCTATCCGGTCCTTTTGGGGTGCACTTTACCAGGCAGGCACGGCTCTCAAGTTCGACAGAAGTGACCGGCTCAGTGAAAGTATCAAATCCGAGGGCTCGTGGTCGGAATTCCCGGGAATTCCGACGTCGACTTGGGGCTTCCGGTACACTTGCCCGGATTCTGACCCCGGAAATTGCCGCTCTAGTATAGGGACGCAAGGCAAAAAGCTCTATTTTCACTCTCGGCATACATCAGCTTCATACGGATCTGACATGCTATCCAATCGGGTGAACACCCTAACTCCGGTTCACCAGAAGAAGATGAAAATGCTCTGAATGATACTTGACTGGTCGTCTCCTCTCTACGCCGCCCCCGATCTCAA
>NZ_QFFY01000013.1 GCF_003131205.1 Occallatibacter savannae | reverse complement strand
GAGATACAAGACATTCAGTTTCGCTGTGGCGCTTTGTAGGCTTCAGCTGTCCTGCCTCCGAATCCCCCGAAAGCGAACCAAATCGCCCCTATTCGGAGTGACGCAAATCACATTCTCTCAGGTAACCTGATGTAAACATCGACTACAGACCAACAGAGAGCGGAGTGGGTTGCAAGCTAATCCTCGGACTCTAACTGGCGCTTGCATATGAACCAGCTCCTTTCAGAATGTGTTGCCGACTGCGAACTCGCTGACGCCATTGTGGCTCGTTCGAGGCTTCAGCAGATCAGCGCCAAGCGGATTCTGTTTCGCCAGAACCAATCTCCATCACTGCTGTACCTCTTGAGGGCCGGCGAAGTAATTCTGACATCGAAGCTCCCCGACAAATCGGTCGTAGGCTTTCGAGCGATCCCCGGCGCGCTGATAGGTCTTCCAGCCGTTGCTGGTAACCACGCCTACAGCATGACGGCCACGGTAACGAAGTGTTCGGAGTTGAACGCGATCTCGGTGGCAGCCTTTAGAGAGATTATTGGGAATAATCCTCGGCTGTCATTCAGAGTTTTGGAAATACTCGCAGCTGAAGTTCGATCTGCACGCCTCGTACTCGCCACCGCTCTGTCAAGCGTCATTGCCCACACTCAAGAGCAACCGCGATGACAATAAAACCGATGCTAAAGCTGTTCCGCCTGCCTAAAGGCGCAAGTAGAGGCAGGAGCAATTAATGAGTTGCGTTCCGCATCCTCCCCCAGAGAACTGAGCTCTGGGGGCATTGGAATGAAAGAAGCGCAAGCGCCCCCAACCTGATGCTGGCGGACGATTGCCCTATTTTGGACTGACGATCTGTGACGATGCTCGCATCGTGTAGGTTCAAAGGTCATCACACTACCTCGCATGGTGGTTCGTATCCAGGCACTGTGAACTCGCACCACAAGAATGGACATCACTCGAATCCCCGGTCTGCCAACAGGTACTGAGTTTCACAAGCCTCACTGAATAGCCTTCGCACTCACAGAGAGCATCTAAGTCTGGCTAGAGTGCAAGCGGATCCCAACTCGGTGAGGAAAGTCCTGGTCGTAGACGACAGCGAAGTGATCGCAGACACGCTTGCGATGGTGCTTTCGGCAGAGGGCTTTCATGCTGTCGTAGCGTACAGCGCATCCCATGCTCTCAACCTTCTCCAGGCTGAATCGTTCGACATGCTTCTGACTGATGTAATGATGCCAGGTATGACGGGCATTGAGCTGGCCATCGATGTCACCAGGAGAGACTTGGTCAGCGCGGTTCTCCTAATGTCACGAGTAGCCTCAACGTCGGATCTGCTGGAGAACGCTAGGAAGCTTGGCTACACTTTCGAGATCCTTGCGAAGCCTGTGTACCCGACAGAAGTGATAGAGAGGATTCAACAGGTACTGGCTCCGAGCTACAGATAGACGTTCAAGGAGTGTTCCAGCATCCAACTACTTAGCTCTCTTGCGCGAGAGCACAGCTCCTGGCACCCCAACCCCTGGGAGCTGGGATCAGGGCCTCGGAGTCGCTAGTCTCTAATCCAGAGAGCGGCTCCTTGAGGCCCTGACAAAAGAACAACGCTGGAGTGATTACAAATCCTGGGTACATCATGTGCGAGAGCTGCGGCGAATCACACTAATGCTTCCTCGATGGCACGCTGTATACTCCGAACGATCATTTTCCCGCCGGGACAAAGAAGAGCCGTTTAACAGGATTCACAGGTGGACAGAGTCACACGAGAGCCGACGATCAAGGGTCTCAGAGAGCAGCTGGAGCTTTGCCGTAGGCAGGCTGCTTCGCTGGACAACTCTGCTTCTCTACGCGCCGAGATGACGGACATGAGCAACGCAATCCAGCTTCTTCTGGAATTCATGGAGAGGAAAGAAGGGTTGCAATGAGATCCGTTCCGAGTCTTGGAACTTGTTCTGCAAAACATTAAGTGACGCTGAGAACTCGCTTGATCGTCTTGAGCAGTTCAACAGGCATTGGACCGCTGGTCACATCGGCAAGCGGTTCAACTTCCTCGGGGTCTGCCATGGGCGCGATGCACACTACCGGAACCGACGGTGCAGAGCGGCGAACTTGGGAGATGAATTGCCGTCGTGCCGGTGCCGGCACGGTATGCCCGATCAGGACCAAGTCGAAGGGTTCACTTGCTACCAACTCAGCTGCCTGATCCAATGAGAGCGTCGGTTCCACATCGAACCCCGCAGATCGGAGGATGCGTTCACGCGTGGAAAGTAGTCGAGGATCGTGGCTCAGCCAGAGGATACGTTTAGGGCGCACAGGTTTGAATACTGTATTCTCTCCAAGTTTCATCAGCG
>NZ_QFFY01000012.1 GCF_003131205.1 Occallatibacter savannae | reverse complement strand
CTCAGGATCTGAAGGAGCCTTCCGGTTTATTCAATCAACCGGAGCAAAGCGAAGTGGAGGAACCTGCAGTTGCTCTTCGGCCAGCCTGCGCTCGATATTATTGGTGAACACCACCATCATGCCGAACAACTTCGAAACCGACCGCACCCGCCATTGGCGCTCTACTCACCTGGTTCCGGAAGACGAAGACACAATCGACAAGATCGAACAGTATGGCTGTGCGGTAATTTCAGTGAAGAGCAACCTCGGTCGCGCCTACAGCTGGACGTACACCATTGGCGTATACGACACCTGCGGCAAGCCTGACCTCATCACCGTGGGGTTGCACCCTGACGTTGCTCACTCCTGTTTGAACGAAGCGATCAAACGCCTGCGCTCCGGTGTAGATATCACCCGCGAACGTCAAGCTGACCTAATTGGAAAGGTCAAGTGCGAATTTCGGCCCGTTGATCCGAAGTGGATCAAACGATTCATGAACTGGGCCGTGTGGTACTACGGCAACTCAGAATTCCCTGTGCTTCAGGCCGTCTACCCAGACCTGCAGAACAATCTTCCTGAAGATGAGGCCTTCAACGCTAACTTCAAGCAGCCGCTTATGCAACCGGGAGCACCGATGACGCGCACAGAGGGAGAACTTTTGGGCCACGCAGGATCCAAGCAGTAGTCTCCACGATTGGAAATTTCCAAACCCTCCCCACGTTTCGGCGTTCATTTCAAAAGCAGTCAACGAAGCAAAAGAGCCTGTGACACTCGTCTTTCACGATCTGAATGGCGATTGGCAATTCCTCGGTGAGACTTACATCGAAAGCGGAGGCGTAGCCGTCTGCCTCCATCACGCAATCGACGCCGATCCTACCTTGAAAGAGCTCGCTGACCTACCCCTCGGTTGGTGCGCCGAGCGTGAGAAGCTTGGGGATCCCTGGGCCCGCTCACAATTCGAGCCAGAAGACTATACAGACGAAGGCTCGTCTTAGATCCCCAGCGTCTCCCTGCACATTCTCATCCACCACTCCGGCCGCGCTCTCCACAAATAAACCGCCACATTCTGCCCCACCACTAACACCGGCAGCGCATACAGATACACCTTGTGCACCTGCCGATCCACCAGCAGATCCCGCGCCACGCCGAGCAGGATCACCGCATCGAGACACCAGAACAGAAGATTGTGATCGAAGATGTATTCGAACCGCCCGAACCCCGCATCCAGCAGACAACACGTCGCAACCACCATCAATCGCCGATGCACCTCCGGCTTCCCGCGCCACACAATCGCCAGCGCCACCGCCGTTCCGAACGCCAACATATCCCAGAACGTCGCGCTAAGGAATGTCGGATCAGGAGCCTTCATCACGAGAGCGTCGAACCGCCCCATCACCACTGAAACCACACACCCCAACACCACCATCACCGCAGCCAGCGCCGCTCCAAACCAGCCCAGCGTCCGATGCCAGCTCACCTTGCGAATCCGCACCAGCCCCGATTGCAGGATGAAAAACACCACCCACGCTGAAAACGCCGCACCATGCATCCACAGCAGCACAGGACGAGCAGGCGTCGCATGAACCAGTCCCGGCCCAACCGTTCTGCTGAATCCCGCCACGATAACGACCGCGACAATAAGGGAAATCAACAAATAGAAGTACCGATCAATCAGTCCATTCCGATTGAGAAAGCCGGGCGCCGGACGCGCAACCACTTGCTGGCTCACTGAAGCCATAAAAGCCTCCGAATCCAATACGAAAATGCTGGACCAAATAACAGAACGAGGAAGTGGAGCCAATCTAGCACGTTCAATTCGCGCTCCTCAATCCAAATCTCGACCCCGTCCAACCATCCTTTAATACCTCGCGATCTCCCGTGAGACTTCCTGCCTCCGGCGCTTGATAAAGTCGTGAAGAGACTTTTTGCTGGGAGCGATGATGGCTGAAAACAACACAGGCCCCGACAGACGAAACTTCCTCAAGAGTGCGGGCCTGGCCGCCGCATCCGCTGTCGTCGAAACACAACCGGCGCTGGCCGCCACGGCCCGCTTCGCGCAAGGAACTCAGAGCGAAATCGCGCAAGCAGAGCGCTCCGTCGATCTCGCCAACGTCCTCCAGGGCACCGACTCCACCTACGCATTCTCCCGGGGCAATACACTGCCCATCGCAGCCGTTCCCTTCGGCATGGCCCACTGGACTCTGCAGTCCGAAGCTCGCAGTCCCTGGATGTTTCAGCCCGGCGCAAGGCGTCTCCAAGGCTTCCGCTGCACCCATCAGCTCAGCCCCTGGCTCTCCGATTACGGCCAGGCCCTTTTCCTCCCCTTCTCCGGGGAAACGAAACCCGAGCCAAACGCGAGCAGCTCTTCGTGGCGTCCCGAAGACGCCGCGCTCCATCCCTACTCCTTCAAGCTGTCGCTATTGCGCTATCAGCTCGACGCAGAGCTCGTGCCCACCACGCGCTGCGCATCCATCTCCGGGGTCAACAGCAGCGGCATGCCTTCCGGATTCCTCATCGAAGTGCCAAAGGGCGCAGAGCCCGTCGACCGCGACGAAGCGAACCATACCATCCGTTTCAAATCGGCCATCAACGAAGGCGGTGTTCCCGCGAACTTCGCCACCTACTATGTCGTGCGCTTCGCCGCACCCTGGCGCGCGCTCGACGTCAGCGCAGCCGCCGGTCGTCTCACCATCGTTGCGAGATTCGGCGATCCCAAGAACATCGAAGCCCGCATCGCAACCTCCTTCATCTCTTTCGAACAGGCGCAGAAGAACCTCGACCTCGAGCTCGGCACCAAACCGATCGATCAAATCCGTAGCGAATCAAAATCCGACTGGGCAAAACACTTCGAACGCATGCAGGTCGAGGGCGGAACAGATCGCCAGCAGCGCACTTTCTACTCCTGCCTTTATCGTGCCCTCCTCTTTCCGCGCACCTTCCACGAGCCCGATGATGCCGGCCAGCCACACCACTACAGCGCCTACAACGGCAAGATAGAGCCGGGTGTCATGTATGCGGATCACGGCTATTGGGACGTCTACCGCGCCTGGTATCCGTGGATGTCCATCGTCTTCCCCGAGCGCCTCGGCGAAATTCTCCAGGCCTGGGTCAATGCATACAAAGAAGGCGGTTGGCTCCCGCAGTTTCCCGCCCCCGGCTATCGCGCCTGCATGACCGGCAGCCTCATCGACTCCCTATTCGGCGAGGCCGCAGCCAAGGGTATCAAGGGATTCGATCTTGCCGCAGCCTACGACGGCCTCAAGAAACATGCAACCCAGCCTGGCGATCCCGACAAAGGCTACGGCCGTCGCGGAGTTGAAGACTATCTCAAGCTCGGCTACTGCTCGGTCGATCACGTCGATCAGGCCGCTGCTGAAACCGTCGACGCCGCGTACGGAGACTTCTGCATCGCCCAGGTTGCCAAAGCCCTCGGCCGCGATGACGATGCCGCAATGTTCACCAAGCGTTCGCAGAACTGGAAGAACATCTTCGATCCAAAGACGAGCTTCTTCCGCGGCAAGCATGCTGACGGATCATGGCTCGAGCCCTTCGACGAAGTGCAGTGGGGCAATCCGTACGTCGAAGGCTCAGCCTGGCAGCATCGCTGGGACGCGCCGCACGACATCGACGCCCTCTTCACCGCCATGGGCGGCAAAGAGAAGGCAGCCGCCGCTCTCGAAAAAATGCTCACCATGGACCCCGTCTTTCACGTCGGCGTCTACGGGCAGGAGATTCACGAAATGTCAGAGATGGCAGCAGTGAACTTCGGCCAGTACGACCAGGGCAACCAGCCCGATCACCACGTCCTGTATCTCTTCGCGCTCGCAGGTCGGCCCGACCGCACCCAGTACTGGGTCAGGCGCGTCATGGACGAGCTCTACTCGCCCGACACCTTCGCCGGCGACGAAGATACAGGCGCAATGGCGGCCTGGTACCTGATGAGCGCCATGGGCATCTACGCGGTCTGCCCCGCAAAGCCCGAGTATGTTCTCGGTCGCGGGTATTTCCCCGCAATGACCGTGCGCGTCGGCGAAGGCAAAACGTTGCGCATTGAGAGCACTCGCTCCTCAAGCACCGCGCGCGCCTCACTCAACGGCAAGGCTATAGAAGGCGTTCTCATTCCGCACGCAGCACTCTCCGCCGGCGGCCGCCTCACCTTCGCATGAATTGCCGGGTGCCCCGAACCTGTCCTGAGCAAAGCCGAAGCATCGCTCGCATTCAGGGACCGGGGCACTCTCCAGGAAACCCTAAGCGGCCTTGTACTGCGACTCCACCCGCCGCCTCTCATCCTCAAACGCCGTTTCGGTCTTGTCTTCGTTCTCGATCACCCAGTTCATCTCGCCGCCAACCAGAATGGCGAACCCGGTGATGTACAGCCACAGCATCAGGATGATCACCGCACCCAGCGACCCATACGTCGCGCTGTACGAGTTGAAGAAGTGCAGATAGATCCTGAATCCCAGCGAGGCTACCAGCCACAGCACTACGCCAATTGCCGATCCCGGTGTCACCCAGTACCATTTCCGCTCCTCGAGATCGGGCCCGAAGTAGTAGATCAGCGAATACGACAGAAACATCACGAAGAAGGTCAGCGGCCACTCTACGATGCGCCATACAACCTCAAACATCTTGCCCACGCCCACGCGCGTCGCGATCAGCTCACCGATCTTCCCGCCGTAGAGCACCAGCGCCGACGCCACAAGGATCAGAAGCGCTAATCCCAGCGTCAAGCCGACCACCGTCAGCTTTTGCTTCCACCATGGCCGCGTTTCCTTCGTCTTGTAGATCACGTTGAGCGACGTAATCACGGCGCCCATCCCGCCTGAGGCCGCCCACAGCGCGCCCAGTAGCCCCGCTGCCAGCTTCACGCCGCCGCTGCTCTTCACGGTCTGGCTCACCACCTGCTGCACGAGCCCTGACGCGGACCCCGGCGCCAGGTGCCCTAGCGTCGCCACAATGTTGTCCCGCATCTCCGTCGCATGTCCCGCTAGCAATCCGATCAGCGACACCAGAAACAGGAACATCGGGAACAGAGCCAGAATGAAGTAGTACGACAGAGCCGCCGATCGGTTCGACAGTTCATCCTCGTCAATCTTCTTCATTCCAAGTTGCGCGAGCTTGAGCGGCGTCAGTCCGCCGAGTTTCCAGAGAGAAGCCATGGGCCCCCCTAAATCGCTGCCGCTGGCTGAGTATTGATCTCTCTCACCGAATCCGGCGTCTCTGCCTCAGCATGCGGCTGGTGCGCATGATTCAGATCCGTCAATTCGCTGATACACGTCATCAACACGCCCTGAATCCGAAAAAAGTTCTTCTCCGGCTCATCGCCGAACGAGAAGAACTCCGGCATTGCCGCCACCATCGCTGCCAGCCCCACCTCGATGTTCCGATGTTTCTCCAGGCCGAACACTCCGTTCACTCCGCCCGGATACTCCGTGAGAGCGCTCACCGCAGCCACCGCGGTGCCCGACACCAGCGACGCAATCGCCGCGCGCTTGTTTCGCCGCCAGAAAAACCCCGCACCCGCCAAAAACACCCCGGCCGTCACGTAGTCCAGCATCGAGTGTGACTTCGGCGAAATCATGCGCGGCATCGGCTTCGTAATCGCTTTCGCAACCGTATTCAGCATTGCCATCCTTCGCTCCTCGCTACCGCTGCGTAAACATTCCGCCCGCTGCAAATCCAGTCAGCAGCCCCACCGCCGCAACCGCAACCGCCGCAGTACCAAACTTCTCGCGTGCGTTGCGCTTCACATCGAGCCGCTCGCGCGTAACCTGGATCTTCCCCTTCAGCTCCTCGGCTCGCTCATGCAGCTGGTGCCGCTGCTCGATCGCCTTCAATGCAAGATCATCCACCGGTTGAATACTCATACGCGGCTCCTCACTTCAGACTGCAGCCACATCTTGTCTTCCTTCAGCACCTGCATGGTCCTCTTCGGCATCAGCTCCTTAACCTGGAACTCCCGCATCGCCATGTAAGCGCAGATCCCGCCCACAATCCCCCACAGCACTGCGATCGCAAAGAATCCGATGCACCAGCGGTACGGATTCTGCTGCATGAACGCCACAATCGCGCCCACCAGTCCCAGCGTGAACAGCATGTACGCCGTAACCAGAAACAAAATCCCGACAATCGCCAGCGGAGCAGCTGCTTTCAGCATGGCCATCTTCTCGCCAAGCTCCGTCCGCAGCATCGCAATCCGCGTTTCTAGAAAATCCTTCAGCTCATCCTTCGTGTCCGAAAGAATGCTGCCTACCGTCCTGCCCCCGTTCACGCCATTGTGCAGATGATTCGCTTCAGTATTCACGACGCTCTCGACCTCCAGACCCTCAATGCAATTCCCGCTACAAAAGCCGTCGCCGCAATCGCTCCCAGCGCCTCCAGCGGATACTGTTCCCTCACATACGATGCGTTCTTCTGTGCGCGCCTTCCCAGATTTTTCGTTTCGCGCTCCACCTCCGAATACTTCTCTTCCGTGTACCCGCGTGCGCGATCGAACCATCGTGAGTACGTGCGCGAGGCCGCCCCGAACGCGCGCCCCACGGCGTCCGCGTACGATTGCAAAGCGCTCTCCATTGCAGGCGGTCTGTAGTGCGCGGGGCTCGTCACCGCCGGTATCTGGTGCGATGGCGGCACCGCGAACTCCGCCACGTTCGTTTCACCGAAGCCCGCATTCGTTCCACCTAAACTCGAATAGCCCGTCTCTGGGGGTGTAGTTGTCATAAATATCCAGCCTTAGTTACAGCTCCTCCGTTTACCTGCTTGCCTCGCTCAACTCGCAACAACCGGCGGCCTTCTTCCTTATCCGTCAGCTACGTGAGTGCGATGCGCCGATGTTTTTACCAGTTGTTCAGCCCCGGCCCTATCTCCGCTCTTGTACTCACAACCTACTTTCCCTTCGGCGTCTTGCCCGCTCTGCACGAAACAGAGGCTCATCCCGATCTCATACAATGTCTTCGATCCACCTTTTTCTGAATTCTGCGATGCTCATCGCGCTCTGCTGGCGCTCGATGCCGCTCCGTGATGACCTCGAACGATCATTGAGGCCCGCCATGCATCCGTCGTCCTTCCGAATCCGCTTCGGCTTGTTCACCCTTTGCGCCGCAGCTCTAATCCCTTCAGCGGCCTCCGCCATCACCTGCAACGTGGTCAAGCACGGCCCGCCTTCGGAAGCACAAAAGGCTCTCCTCGCCGCCGACTTCGCGCGCGCCGAATCCCTCTTCCGCGCCGACCTGCAAAAATCGCCCAGCGATCCCGCCGTCGTCTCCGGTCTCTTCGCGGCTCTCCTCAAGGAAAACAAACTCAAAGACGCCGCCGACCTCGTCAAGGCCTCCATCGCCGCGCAGCCCGCATCCGCCCCGTTCCTCACCCTTCGCAGCGAACTCGAGTTCCGTCAGGGAGAGCCCTGGGCCGCCGAGCAAACCGCTCTCGCCGCGTACAAAGCCGACCCCTGTGATCCGCGCACCCGTCTCCTCTTTGCCCGTGTCGCCCAAGCCGAATCGCGCAACGCCACCGCAAAGCAGCAGTTCGGCCTCGCCCACCAGTTCGATCCCGAAGACCCCGAGATTCGCCTCGCCTGGCTGCAGACACTCCCTCTCGATCAGCGCACCTCCGAGATGGACGCCTTCCTCTCCGCCCCAACCGGCGAAGACCCGCCCACCGCAGCCTTCCTCCACGCCGAAGCCGAGCGCTGGAAAAAACTCGCCGCGCAGCCGATCCACGCCTGCAAGCTCTCCGCCGGCTCCGCTCCCGCCGACATCGACTTCATCCGCCTTGCCGGATACGCCGGCCACACCCGCGCTGTCGGCATCGAACTCGCCGTCAACTCCGCCAACGCTCGTCTCGAATTCGCCGGCGGAGAAGGCGGCCTCACCCTATACAAGCCACTCGCCGACCGCGCCGGACTCAAGCGCATCTCCGACAACGAGCCACCCGCCTTCCCCGGCGCCAAGCCCACCTATTTCGCTCAAGCCGACAAGCTCAAGCTCGGCAACCTCGAGTTCCACGACTGCGCCGTCAAAGTCATCGACGCCGCCGGCCCCACCGACGACGGCAACGGCACCATCGGCTTCGACGTCTTCGCCGACTTCCTCGAGACCGTCGACTACCCCATGCGCAAGCTCCATCTCGCCGCGCTTCCGCCCGCGCCGCAGGATGCCGCCTACATTCCCGCGCTTCACACCGACACCACCGAAGGCACTGGCGCCGCCGCCCCGCACCTCGTCGATCGCGTAGTTCCCGCCGACATGAAAGACTGGTCGCAGATCTACCGCTCCGGCCGCGACCTCATTCTTCCCACCGCCATCAACGACAAACTCGTCAAGCTCTTCGTCCTCTCCATCAGCTCGCCCGAGACCAACGTCGCTCCCGACATCGCCAAAGAGCTCTCCAAAACCTACGAGAAAGAAGTCGGCGGCTGGGGCGGCTCTCCCACCATGAAAGTCACCTACGCCAACGAGCTCACCTTCAACTTCGCCCACTTCTCGCAGAAGATCGCGAATGTCCCCACCACCGACACCTCGCTCCCCACCCGCATCACCGGCATGGAAATCGGCGGCAACATCGGCGCCAACACCTACCAGCAGCTCATCCTCCACCTCGACTACCGCGACGCCCTCGTCAAATTCGAGTTCATCCCCGACCGCGGCTTCAAATACCAGTGACAACATCGCCGCACAAACCGAGGACTTCACTCCGAAAATTCTGCTTGAATCAATTCTGAATTCAGCTCCCGCAGGGAGCCATGGTCGTCAGCCCGCGACCAGCGCAGCGACGCTCCCGTAGGGAGCAAAGGTGTTAGCCCAGGACTAGCGCAGCGCAGTCCTGGGTAGCGCACCAAAAAGAACCGTCGAGCCCCGTAGGGGCGCTGCCGACTTCGAACAATCCGTTGTGTGAAGTGTCCGTTCACCGCACCACGTGAAATGTCCTTCCCCACCGCGTATCCGGAATAAACCGCACCAGCACGTGCCCAATCCAAGCCAAGTTTCGGCCGACTCCTGCCTGCCCAATCTGTCCCTCTTCGGCCTCGAACGACCAATAGTTGAACAGCGGACGCCCCACGATATTCCCACGCGGCACAAATCCCCAGAAGCGCGAGTCCAGGCTGTTATGCCGGTTGTCGCCCATCATGAAATACATCCCCGCTGGAACCACCAGCTCGCCGCCCTGAACATAGCTCGAGAAATTCACCGCCCACGACTCCGTTGCTCCGGGCTCTCCTTCCGGAGGCACTGCGGGAAAATCGTCCAGAAACTCGTTGAAGTTCTCTGCCGTCGTTGGCTGCGCAAATCCCCCCGGCTGCTCCACGCCATTCACACTCACGATGCCGTTGCGAAGACGAATATGGTCACCCGGCACGCCGATCAATCTCTTCACCAGCGGAGTGTATTGCGGAGTGCCATCCGCACCCAGCGCATCAATCCCCGGCTGATAAACCGGCTTGCGAAACACCACAATATCCCCGCGCCTCGGCTCGCGATACCGGATGAGCGGCATCCACCGCGTGGGCTGCGCCAGCGTGATCTGGTCCACCACCAGGTGATCGCCGATCAGCAGCGTGTTCTTCATCGAGCCCGACGGAATCACATAGTTCTGCGCCAGGAACGTCAGAATGAACAGCCCCACCACCAGCACTGAGCAGATGCCGGACAGCGCCTCAAAAGGCGTCTCTTCCCGAACGACGTCCGCGGAATCCCCTTTCGTTGAACCAGCAGATATCTTCGTCGTTGCACCCATCCGGAAGCTCCTCAGCAAGCGATGCGAGCCTCATGGCGGTCGCAGCGATCACTTCCGGATGATTTCACGCGCCGTCATCCATCGTCGAGTCACGAGCAGCCAATCACGATCGTATGCGGACTCATCGGAATCGGATTCGCTTTCACATCCTTGAACCCCGCATCCTCATACATCGCCTTCAATTCGCTGAAGGTGTACGCATCGCCGGCAACCGTCGTCGCCAGCATCGACATCGCGAACCCCGCCGCCATCGGGGGCGACACCCGATCTTCATTTGGAACAAACTCCAGCGTCGCCGCATACCCGCCCGGCTTCAAGGCTCCATGCACCTTCTTGAGCAGCTTCCCGCACGTCTCCTTGTCGAAGTGGTGCAGAAAATTCGTCAGCAGCACCACATCGTAAGGACCGCCAAAATCCACCTCGAACGCGCTTCCCGGCAGCATGTCATACCGGTCCCGTACGCCCGCCTTCTCCGCATTCTTCAGCGCCACGCGCAGCACCGGAGCCCAGTCCAGTCCCGTCACGTGCGCCTGCTTGTTCTGCTTCGCTACTTCAATGCCGAACAGCCCGTGGCCGGCGGCGATATCCAGCACCCGCATCGGCCCGTCACGTCGCTCCAGAACGACCGCAGCCAGCGGCCCAGCCATCGGGGCCATCATCGGAGCCATCGTCTCCGCAAACTGCACCCATACCGGATTCTCCGGCTCCACAGTGCCCTCGCCCTCCAGCGAAGTTCTCCCGTCCCGTACAACCTGGGCCAGGTTTTTCAGCGGCTCCTTCATCGCATCGTTTCCCAGAAACTGCGCCACCGACGCCAGGCACGCCGGCGACACCGGATCGAGAAACGCTGCGCTGCTGGGCGTGTGCTTGTACCGGTTTCCTTCCTTGGCCAGCACTCCATTGATCACCAGGAAGTCGCAGAGGATCCGGATGCCCCGCTCAGAGGCTTTCGCATGTTTTGCAATCGAGGCCACGTCTCCGGGACCCTCCCCAACAGCTCGAAAGACATCCAGATCGATCGCCGCTTTCAGCGCCGCGGTCTTCTGCACGGCCTGCATCATTTCAAAAACAATTCCTGGGTTCGGTGGAGCCTGCGCCCCTGGTGTCGAACCCGCGTTCAATACAGCCGTGTGCCCGTTTGCCATTCCGACCTCCATCGGTGCCCGGTGTAGAAACTTGTGTCGGGGAAGTTTTCCTTGAGGTGGCCGAGTCTATCAAAGCCGCAACTCAGCAATCAATCACGATAGGCATTCGCCGGAAAATCTATGCCCGCTCTTAACACGCGTTCGTCGTCTTTGACACAGCGCCTGGGGTTTTCCCTAGGTGGTACACTCCATCATCACGTCTTTGAAGGACCCCCTCGTGGACCAGCCACCATTTCTCAAACCAGAGCGCGACCAGGCCACCAACCTGCTGACCGGCGACTTCCGTTGCAGCTATTGCGGCACAATCTTCCACCCCGAGCTCAACATGACCCGCATGCTTGCTGCCTTCACCGCCCACAAAATGCACGCCCACCCCGACGCCCCCAAATCCACCGCCCCCTTCTCATCCCCGCTCTGATATATCCATATCCCGCCGTCAGACCAAGTCCTCCTGTGAGCGCGCTCGCCCCGGTATAATCCCCGTTTTCTCCTGTGTCCAAACTTGCTATATTCCTTCTGCGTAACCCCCGAAGTGCAATCGCCATGCTCACGGCTCCCATCCTGTACGTCGGTGACGACATCTGCCACCGCATCCCGGTCTTTCAAAGACTCGGGGCCCGAGTACGCCGTGTGCGATGCTCCGCCGGCGAGGTGCGCGAAGCGTTCAGCGATCAGACGTCCTATTCTGCCGTCAGTCTCCACCAGGATGTGGAGCTGCTCCCACCCGACGTACTCGCCGCCGCTGCCTCCTCCTCCTCGCCCCTCGTGCTGTTTGAAAATCCCGCCATCCCCTACGACCCTGCCCGCTTCGACCTCATCATTGAACCTTTCACGCCCCCGGTCCTCTGGCTGCAGTGCATCCAGGACACCATCGAAGAATCGCGCAAGCTGCGCGCACAGTGCGAGGCGCTGCGCGAAGACTCAGCTGCCCTGCGCACCAAGGTGATACAGCAGCGGGTCAGGATGCACCAGCTGCTCGCAACTCCCATCGACCTCGACGACCTCTGGCGCCTCGACTGGAACACCCTCCACCCCGTTGCTTTCGCGCCAAAGAAAGACGCCGAGTAGCATGGCGGACGGCTCGTCCCTCCTGCGCGCCATCAAGCAGCAGCACCAACGCGATTTCGCCGTGACCCTCTTCCCCATGTGGTGGTAAGCTTCCGCCCTCGCATTTTGGGACCGGGGTGAAGCGCGGGTGCCCCGCATGTCGTGCCAGAGCACTTGGAGGCCTGGGTAACGCGATGCCCCATCCAGGACCGCCTCGCCCCCTGTGACACCGCGCACATCACATCACTCAACGCGGTGCCAGCATCGTTCCATGTCCTTGCCAACGACTGCACCATCCGACCCGCTCGCCATCTACTCCATAGGCCTGAAACTACGCACTCTCCGCATCACCAAAGGCCTCACCCTCTCACGCCTCGCCCATCAGACGGAGCTCTCCACCGCGCTCCTCTCCAAGCTCGAAACCGACCACATGACCCCCACGCTCCACACCCTCGAGCGCATCTGTCGCGTCTACGGCATCAGTCTTGGACACTTCTTCTGCGAGCCGCAGCACCACTCGGTCTCCATTACGCGCAAAGCGGCCACCGCCCGTCATCGCGGTGACCAGCTCCCGCGCCCCATTCCGCTGCACGTGTCCACGCCCGAAACGCATCAACTCGCGCAGATCATCGAGATTCCCGCACGCGCCTCGGTCACTGTCGGCGAATGCGGCGCTGTCACTGAACTCACCGCCTACGTCATCGAAGGCGCTGTGTACGCGACCATCGCCGGAAGCCGGGAGAAGCTCGAGACCGGGGACAGCGTGGTGCTCAGCACCGACCAGCCGATGGTGTGGAGCGGCGAGGAATCGCCCTGCCAACTCCTCACCGTCTTCGTCCGTCCCATGTCTGCCGCCGCCTGACCGGCATCTCAACCGCCCCGACCTGCCGTGACCTCCAGCTTCTAAGCCGGGATCGGCTCAACTATCATTGCGATAGTGACGGACGAGGATTCCAAGCCCAGCCACGCGCCTCCTGAGACGATGGTCCGCCTCAGAGCTCTTCGGAGTTTCGGGATTCAGCCGTTTTTGAAAGGCCAACACCTCCGCGTTCCAGACCCCAATTTCCCTCTCTTCTACAACAAGGGAGACATTGTGGTAGTGCCGTTCAGCCAGGCCATCCGATTGATCGCCGCAGGACACGCCGCTAGAGTCACCGAAGATGATGCACGCTGATTGGGACGGATCGGAGCGCTGGGCGCCCCTGAGCCCGTCCTGAGCCAAGTCCAAGGATCCCTCGCCTTCGGGGACCGGGGTGAGGCGCCGGGTGCCCCCTCGTCACCGGATGGCTAGGGTGGGAACCCACAAGCCCCACTCACCGCAGCTCAAATCTGCGCCCGCCACTGACAGGCCTTCGCGAACTCGTTACCGCGGTTGGAGAGAGCACGTCCATGCCCCGTCCTTTTCATCGCCGCTTATGGATACGTCCGAGTGTCGCCTGGTCTAAGGAGAGCGGCCCTAAGAAGATCGGTGTAGCGCAGCTTGAGCAACCGGAGTTGGCAGAACCTACCCTGCTGCAGGAAAATCTTCTTGCTCTTCGGATGACGGGCTAGTCAAGCACGAGTAGACAACCGCCGGGATCAATCCCCAGGGCCCCAGTACATCAGATCCCGAGGAGAAACTCATGCCAGACAGTACGAAAGACTCTGCACTGGAGGAAATCTGCCCGACCGGACTTCGTGGGCTTGACGACATCATCGCCGGAGGTCTGCCGAGCAATTGCTTCTATCTCATCCAAGGAGACCCGGGTTCTGGAAAGACAACCTTGGCTCTGCAGTTTCTCTTTGAAGGTCGGGCACGTGGAGAGGCAGTTCTCTACATAACGCTCTCTGAAGCCAAAGATGAACTTGAACGGGTGGCGAGTTCTCACGGTTGGTCCCTGGACGGTATTCCACTGCTCGAGTTCTCAGCGATCGAAACCTTGTTGCAGCCCGAGTCGCAGACAACCGTGTTTCACGCCTCTGAGCTGGAACTCACAAAGGTCTCGCAGTTGCTCAAGCAGGAGATTGCAAAACATCGGCCTAAGCGCGTGGTGTTCGACTCTCTTTCCGAGTTTCGCCTGCTTGCGGAAACGCCACTCCGTTACCGCCGGCAATTGCTGAATCTCAAGCATGAGTTGTCCCGGCAGGGAACAACGGTACTTCTGCTCGACGACAAGATGGACAGTAATCGAATCGGGAGCGATCCTCACGTTTTAAGTCTTACCCACGGCGTGATTGAAATGGAGCAACTATCGCCTGACTATGGGAAATCACGAAGGCGGCTTCGCGTCATGAAAATGCGAGGTGTTCGTTTCACCGAGGGCTACCACGATTACATAATCGACACGGGCGGGATACAGGTCTTCCCGCGTCTGGTGGCCTCTGAGCATCACACAACCTTCAAACGCGAATCGGTCAGCAGCGGGTGTCCTCCTCTCGATGCCTTGTTATCGGGTGGTTTGGACAGGGGAACGACCACTCTGATCATGGGACCGGCCGGGACCGGCAAATCAACTCTGGCGCTGCAGTATGCAAGAAGCATGGCGGAACGCGGGGAGAAAAGCCTTCTTTTCACCTTCGACGAAACCCGCGCGACTACGCTGGCGCGTGCGGAGGCGCTCGCAATGGGGCTCGATCACTACATTCCAGACAAGACCGTGCAGATCGAACAACTAGACCCCGCGGAGATTTCACCCGGTGAGTTTGCGGGACGTATTCAAGCAGGCGTCGTCGATCAAGGAGCCAAGCTGGTCGTGATCGATACCCTGAACGGTTATTTGAACGCCATGCCCGGCGAGAAGTACCTGGCCAACCAACTTCACGAGCTTTCGGCATACCTGAATCAGCAGGGTATTCTGACCATCTTCACGCTCGCGCAGCATGGTGTCGTTGCGGCCCTCGATGCCCCAGTCGACATCAGCTACTTGGCTGACACGGTGATCAGCCTGCGGTTCTTCGAAGCTGCAGGCGCCATGAAAAAAGCTATTGCTGTGATCAAGAAGCGCAGCGGACAGCACGAGCAAACCATCCGGGAATTTGCTCTCGTGTCGGGGCAGGGGGTGCGCATCGGGGAGCCTCTCACGCAATTCCAGGGTGTGCTTTCGGGTTCCCCGATATTCCGCGGCCCAGAAGATCAGATCATGCGGCATTCCCATGGAAAGTAGTCGATTCGATGAGCGCGTGCTGATTCTTGCGCCAGTTGGCCGGGACGCGCCTGCAATGGCAACTCTGCTGATGGAACACGGGTTTACTCCAGACATCTGCGGAAGCGCAACCGAACTCCGCGAGCGCATTCGGGAAGGTGCAGGAGCGGTTCTGCTGACCGAGGAAGCGCTGGAACTGGCACAGATCCCTGAACTGCTCGATCGGCTCAGAAGTCAGCCCTTCTGGTCCGAGCTGCCAGTCATCATCCTTACTCACGGTGGCGAGTCCCGCCTGGCGCGCTTACTGGATTTGGCAGCGACGGCGGCAGGCGTTCTAACCATTCTGGAACGCCCAATCGGCTCGGGAACGCTCGTCCGAACGATCGAAGTTGCAATCCGGAGCCGTCGTCGCCAATACCAGGTTCGCGACCTCATTGCGGAGAGCAGGAGCCAGATCTCTGCTCTCAAGGAGAACGAACGCCTCATTCGGATGCAGGAAGAACGGCTTCGGAAAGTAGAAAAGCTCGCTGCCGCTGGGCAGTTGGCCGCTTCATTGGCCCATGAGATCAATAACCCTCTCGAAGCAGTAACGAATGCTCTCTATATTCTGCAGAACTTCAGCGGTCTTTCGGCGGAATCGCTCCAGTTGGCAGACACCGCGACAAACGAACTCGCTCGCGTGTCGAGAATCGTGAAACAGAGTCTCTCGTACTACCGGGTCGACAGGTCTCCCAGAGAAGTCGATCTATCAGAGCTCCTAGAGGAGTCGCTTCGCATCTTTCAAGAGAAATTCCGGAAAGCAGATCTTCAGATCGAAGCCAGAATTCATCCGCAAACGAATATCCTTGGCTTCCCAGACGAGATGCGTCAAGCGGTGGACAATCTGCTGCTCAATGCCGTGGAAGCCACTCCAAAAGGTGGTCGGCTTTGTGTCTCTTTACGTTTGACAAAAGATTGGAAAGGAGAGAACCCCTCGGGGATGGCTCGCCTCACGATCTCCGACACAGGCTGCGGCATTTCCGGAAGTCAACTATCGCAGCTTTTTGAACCTTTCTTCACCACGAAAGCGGAAAAGGGAAATGGGCTGGGTCTCTGGGTGGTTCGGGGCATCGTGGCAAAACACGAAGGCAGCATCAAGATCCGGAGCTCGACTAAGACAGAAAACCGGGGAACTACGGTTTCAATTCTCTGGCCGCTAGCGAAATCGATTATGAATGCAGGGACAGATCACTGATCCGCCCTCTTCGGAACGATCGCAAATTGACTGCTTCGTAAGTGCGTGGTCGGCAACTCGGACCCTAGGAGGCGAAGATTCGCCAAAGGTCCGAGTTGCCGGTTAGTCGCTAACTGACTGTTCTTAGGTCGACCGCGCTGGAACACACTTCTTCAAATCAGGCTGTCATTCTGAGCGCACGGGGACCTGGTAAGCGAAGAATCTTCTTTTGCTTCACCCAAAATGGCTCAAAGTCAGAGTGACCGGTTAGTCGCTGACTGACTGTTCTTAGGTCGACCTCGCTGGAACACACTTCTTCAAATCAGGCTGTCATTCTGAGCGCACGGGGCCCCACGCGCTTTCTTCAGCGTGGGGGTGGTAAGCGAAGAATCTGCTTTTGCTTCACCCAAAATGGCTCAAAGTCAGAGTGGCCGGTTAGTCACTAAC
>NZ_QFFY01000011.1 GCF_003131205.1 Occallatibacter savannae | reverse complement strand
GGAGGTCGCCATTGGCGACCGCAGTGGAGGAATCTGCAGTTGCCTTTCTAGAAATCTAAAACCTCGACTATTTCCGAGTTGGCGTCAATCCAGTCCTGACGAGATTTTTGAAACAGTATTGACGAGAACGGTGTGAAGTATGAGTCCGTTATGCAAGTGCTCTGCATCAAGATGGCTGAACTCCTGAGGAAGCATCCAACCCTCTGGCTTCCTTATCTGGCGGCTGATCTTCTTGCGATCTGCCTCTGGCGACTGCGGGGAGTGGCTGAAAGAGGCATATTCCGGTGGTTCACGACGGGGCATTCCGTGCTGGGTGGTGAAGTTCCACTGCCTCCACACGACTCTGCTACGTTAGCCAAAGCTTCAATAGCCTACGCTCCAATTGCAATCGTTGCAATCATTGCAGTTGTATCTCTATTCGTGGCCGCTCTCGTCGCAACTGCCGTCATCGTAGATTCAATTGAAAGGGATCAAAGGCCCGATTCAAGAATGATCTTGGAAGCACTTTTGACGCGCTGGCGAAGGATTGTTCTGTTCTCATTGAGGTTTTTGGTAACAGTCGGGATATTCATCGGCGGGACGGCGGGACTGTCGTACTACTTACTTTCGATAGCGCATCGTCAGGGCCTCATCAATTCTTTTTGGTTCCTCGCAGCAGGCATGCTATTGGGGGTTGGATGCACGGGTTGGCTTGTCCTTCCTGCAGCGGTTCGACTCCTAAGAGGAGTGTCGGCGCTGGTGTCAGTTAAAACCAGAATTCAGGGGACAATTCTTGCTGTTTTGGCGGCGGAGGCAGGCGCGGTACTTGGATTCTTCGTGCCTAGTCTGGAAACGTCTTTGCTGCTCACTTCTCATGGGGAGAACAACGTGCTCTCCATCTTTAACTCAATAGTTGCAAATGCGCCCGACGCGTTACTCTTCATTGCTCTGGCACTACTGACGGCCGATCTATCTCGGAACCTTGACGATGGGAAAAACTCTAAACTTCGCGAGCTTTTACCGGTTCTGATGCCCATGCATTTTGAGAAGGGCGGAACGCAGCCCGAGTGAAAACCTCAATTAGCCCTTACAACGGCTGCCCCAGCCTCTTCTCCAACTGCCCTCGATAGGTCCTGCTCACCCGCGTCCTCGATCCGTTTTTCAGCACCGCCTCAAACTCACCGTGCGAAATCGGCTCCAATTGCACCACGCTCTCAATGTTGATCAGCGCCGACCGATGCACCCGCACAAACCGCCGCGGATCGAGCTTCTCCGCCAGATCATTCAGCGCCGCGCGATACAACAACTCTTTCCCGCCCACGTGCAGCGTCACGTAAACTCCCGCCGCTTCGATCCAGTCGATATCAATCACACGGATAAACCGCGTCGTTCCTCCCGCCTTCACCACCAGCCGATCAAGCCTCTTTTCCGGCGTAGACGGCGCGGCGCTGACCATCTTCATGACGCGCTGGCCGAACTCCCGCATGCTCCGCTCATCGAGCCGCGCCTTCACGCGCGCCATTGTCGCCTCAAAGCGCTCATCGCTAAACGGCTTCAATAGATAGTCCAGTGCATTCGCCTCAAAAGCCCGAATCGCATGCTGGTCGTAGGCCGTCACAAAAACAGTCAGCGGCATATCCGCCGCGCCAATCGCATCGATCACGCCCAGCCCATCCAGCTCCGGCATCTGCACATCCAGAAACAGCAGCCCCGGCTTCTCCCGCTGGATCATCTCCACCGCAGTCTCGCCGTCCGCCGCCTCGCTCACGGACGCCACCTGCTCATCCCGCCGCAACAGATCGATCAGCCTCTGCCGCGCGGGCTGCTCATCATCGGCAACAAGCACATCAATCGGCTCAAGCGTACGCGCGTTCACTCTTCTCGTCTCCCACGAGCCGCAATGGCAGCGATACCTCAACTTCCGTGCCGCCCTCCATCCGGTTCTTTACGGCAAAGCGGCTTGTCCCGTTGGGATGAAGCCCCTCAATACGCTGCCTTGTTATCGACAATCCCAGCCCCTCTTGCTGTTCGAGTCTCCAGCCCAGAGGCAAACCCACTCCATCATCCTGCACGCGAATCTCGAGCCGCTCGCCCAGAGGTTTTGCGCGAACCACAATCGTTCCGCCGGCGGCCCTGCGCGAGATCCCATGCCGGATCGCATTCTCCACCAGCGGCTGAATGAACATCGACGGCACGGCGGCGTACTTCACCTCCGGAGCCACATCCATCACAATCCGCAGCTGATCCCCGAACCGGATCTTCTGGATCTCCAGATAGTGCTCAAGAAACGCAATCTCCTCCGTCAGCGGAACCTCCTGCCTGTCCTTCGACTCAAGCGACATGCGCAGCAGATCGCCGAGATGCTCAATCATCCGCCGCGTCAGCTTCGGATCGCGCTCCACATGCGAAGAAATCGTATTCAGCGCATTGAACAGAAAATGCGGATCGAGCTGCATACGCAGCGCGTTCAGCCTTGCCTCGCTGAAGCTGTGTTCCAGCCGCTCCAGCCGCAGTTCGGTATTCATATACCGTTCGTAGTACCGATAAGCCTGGATCGCGCCCGCCACAATCCAGTAGATCAGCCAGAACCATAGCTGCCAGCCGATCATCATCCGCCCGAACACCTGCCCCGGCTGCAGGGACGAAGGCGGGGCCAGCCCCAGCACCACACGGAGCACAACCATCAGGTAAAAGCCGATCAGGGTAATAATGGGGCTGGCCGCAAGATGCGCCCCGACGCGCATGCCCAGTTGCCGGCCTGAAAAAGGCAGCCGGCGATCGAACGCCACGATCAGCGGAGTGACCAGGCCCCATGCCCAGAACTGCGCAAGATACGTCTTTAGTTCGCGATCGAAGCCGCCCAGCATCAGGTTGGGCAACGCGAACGTGACTGCAATTCCCGTCCACCCGATAGCTGCAATGAGGGTCCGTGCCCACCAGTGCGCGAAGAGCTTCCCGAGCCACGACGTCCGCACGGGGTCTTCCTCGATCGCGGTCCACTCGTTCGCTGGCGTTCTCACTTTGACCACAATCCCTTCTCTCGTGCCTCACCCGCGTACATCGCGCAGACTCGTCGCTACCCCGTCCACATTATCCACTACGGCCGCCAACTCCACCTGCACCGGTCCCTTTTCACGGTTTCCGAAAAACTGGGAGTGGCCGCTTAGCCACTCCCTTCTGAGGCCGACGTGACTCGTCGGACAGCCAAAGCCAAATCTCAGCTCTTTCTTCCACCGCTTAGTCCAGCGCGTACAACATGCCATCCGTTCCCCCGAAGTAAACGACCTTATCGGCCACGACCGGCGAAGACAGTATCGGACCGACCGACATCATCCGCTTGCGGCCAGCCATCATGTCATCGTAGAAATCCGAGTCGTAGGCCGCCTCATAATTCGGCGAGCCATCAGCTTTGGTATACGCCGCCCCGTTCTTCTTCGCAGCTTCGGTCTCGAAGCTCCAGGCAATCTTGCGGTTGACCAGATCGACGGCGTTCATGTGCCCGGAGTCCGATCCCTCATACAAGGTGTTCTCCGCAATCGCCGGAGACGAAAACGATGGCCAGCGCTGAAGGTTGAGCGAAAAAACCACGTCCCCGCTCCTTGCATCCAGCGCATACACCATCCCCGAGTCCGAAGTCGCGAAGAAGACTTTGCCATCCCGCACAGCCGGAGAGGCGATCACCCACGATCCCTTTGTTCCATAGGCCCACTTCTTCTCCCCCGTCTTTGCGTCGAGCGCGTATAAATGCGCGTCGCGGCAGCCGAAGTACACCACCCCGTCCACTACCGCCGCTGACGACTGAATCCCCACCTGGTTGTGGATGTCGGGATCCTCGCCGGTCTTGAAGCGCCACACTTCTTTCCCCATCGCCGCGTCGAGCGCATAGAAGTTGCTATCCCAGCTTCCGATGTAAACCTTGCCGTCGGCGATTGCGGGTGACGCATGCACCACGTCGCCAGTCTTGAACTTCCATTTCAGCGCGCCGCTGCCCGCATCAAGCGCGTAGACATTCCCATCTCCGCTGCCAAAATAGACCGCCCCGTTCCAAACCACCGGAGACGACAAGTAGCAGTCAAACGGGTCCGGCATCACTTCCTTCGCCGGCTGCGAGCCGTGCAGATGACTCGCCGCATACCGGCGCTCGCCCTCGGTCGCAAATTTCCACTTCAGCGTCCCCGACACCGCATCCAGCGCATAGAAGTTCCCGTCGTACGCTCCGAAGAACACCATCCCATTCGCCACGGCTGCCGTCGATGCCACCCGCGCCTTCACGGCGAACTTCCATTTCGCACTTCCCGATTCGCGATCAACCGCGTAGAAAACTCCAGCCGTACTTCCGATGTATACCGTCGAGCCAGCAACAGTAGGGCTCGCGATCAACTGTCCCGCCGCCTTGAAGGTCCACTTCACCCCGTTCAGCGCAGGTACTCCGGCCGCGTCGTAAATCCCCGTATGCTCCGCGTTCCCGCGGAAGGTTGGAATGTTTTCGCAGACAGCCGGATCGGCCACAAGAAGAACCGCCATTGCCGGCATCAACGTGAGCACAAACTGCAAACGAGATTTCGCAGAACTTCGCATGAGCCGCAGCCTAGCCTTTCAACCCTCGGCAGGCTATGCCTCTGTGACGAGTTGCCGGGCTGCCTTGACGATTCGGAGTCGACCAGGCGCTTCGTCGCATGCTCAATGCCGGGCCCCGCTGGTCTTGCATAGTTTGAACCCTACTTCGCCGGACGTGCCAAATCCACACCTATGTCGCCACTGGGCCTCGCTGCATTCCCACCCGGCTCATCCCTGAGCCGAACGGCCAGTGCGGTTTCCGGCTCTTCTCCGCAGCTGTCCTCGCTTTCCTTTGCCCTGCGATTCCGATACCATTGAAGTCGCGCGAGTTCTCGCAAACAGATTGACGAAAGAGGTTTTTGAATTGGCAAACACCAAGAAGATTGAAGACAAGGCAGAACGCAAGAAGGTAAAGCGGGCCTCCCGCAAAAAGGCTGCCCCCAAGGCTAAGCGCACCACTCCGCGCGGCTCGAGCAAGAAGAAGGTCAAGAAACTGGTACGCGGCCAGTCGAAGCGCTAAGGCTGCAGGCGTCATCGCCCAGATTCTCGGGCCGCACACCCATAGGTGGCGGCCCGAAGTCATTTAATGCCCTCCTCCAACCCCTCCCTCCCCGTTCCGCTCTCCTTTCCCCACCATGTAAACTTCCCCAAAAGGCTCTCATCCTAACGCCGGGACCTTCAGCGAACCCAGGAGAACCGCCCTGCCCAATCAACTGTTTGCCTGCAAGTCGATCGACAAGCTCATCAGCGAGTCGGAAGATCCCGAACACGCGCTGAAAAAGTCCCTCGGCCCCTGGTCGCTCACCGCTCTCGGCATCGGGGCCGTCATCGGTTCCGGCATCTTCACCGTCATTGGCACCGCAATGGCTGGCCAGAAGTTCGACACTCCTGAAGTCAGCAACACGCCGCTCATCCACTACCTGCTCACCCATACCGCCATGGCGGGACGTCCCGGAGCCGGCCCCGCTCTTGCCCTCTCCCTCGTTCTCGTAGCCATCGTCTGCGTCTTCACCGGGCTTTGCTATGCAGAACTGGCCTCGATGATCCCCATCGCCGGCTCCGCCTACACCTACACCTACGCCACCCTTGGGGAACTGGTCGCCTGGATCATCGGCTGGGACCTCATCCTTGAATACGCCTTTTCCAACATGAGCGTCAGCGTCGGCTTCGCCGCGCACATCGAGGCGCTGCTCGAGTGGTTCGGCATCCACCCGCCCCTCCAGTGGATCTCGCCCGCCTATCTGCCCACCGGCCTGCAGGACTTCTCCGGCAAAGACCTCTACTCCCCCGGCTGGCACTTCGGCTTCAACATCCCGGCCTTCCTCGTCGTAATGATCCTCACCGTCATCCTCGTCCGGGGCATTCGTGAGTCCGCCCGTACCAACAACATCCTGGTCCTGATCAAGATGGTCGCGATTCTCGCCTTCATCTTCGCCGCAGCCAACTTCATCAAGCCCGTCTACTGGCACCCATTCATGCCCAATGGCTGGACCGGCATGCTCTCCGGCGGATCGATCATTTTTTTCACCTACATCGGATTCGACTCCGTCTCCACCGCCGCCGAAGAATGCAAAACACCGCAGCGCGACCTGCCCATCGGCATCCTCGCCACGCTCGTCGCCTGCACCCTGCTCTACGGCGGAGTCGCCATCGCACTCAGCGGCATCGTCCCCTGGAACTCCATCATGGGCGACGCCGCTCCCGTCGTAAACGCCCTCAAGCACCTGTCCACGCAGCCCGGAGGCGCGCCTCTTCGCTGGGTCGAGCTCATCGTCCTCATCGGCGCCATGCTCGGCATGATCTCGTCCATCCTCGTCTTCCAACTTGGCCAGGCACGCGTCTGGTTCGCCATGTCGCGCGACGGACTGCTGCCGAAGGTATTCGGCAAAATCCATGCGCAGTTCCGCACTCCCGCCGTCGCCACATGGGTCGCCGGATTCGTCGTCGGAATCCCTGCCGGCCTCCTCGATATCGGAACCGTCTCCAACCTCTCCAATATCGGCACGCTCTTCGCGTTCGTGCTCGTCTCCATCGCCGTCATGATCCTGCGCTACCGCGAACCCGCCCGCCCGCGCTCCTTCCGCGCGCCATTCGGCCCGGTCTTTCCAGTGCTTAGCATCATCTTCTGCATCGTCCTGATGATGGGCCTCGAAGTCCTCACCTGGACCGCGTTCTTCATCTGGCTCTTCACCGGCCTGCTCATCTACTTCTTCTACAGCCGCCACCGCAGCGAATTCGCCGGCATGCGCTAGCCACAGCCGCTCTCCGGAAGAGCGAATCAGACGACCAACGGCACGTCGAGCTCCGGATCGCGCTGCCTCGCGATCTGATGCTGAAAGAACGTCTGGACAACCTTCAAAGTCTCCGTCGGTGTGCTGGCGGAGAATCGTTCGAAATCGTGAATCATGTGCATCTGGTCGTGATAACCGAGATCGTGAGCCACTTCTGTCCAGGGCTTTCCCAAACGCACTTTGCGATCCAGCGCGCTCTGGAATCGCACGATCATCGAAAACATCTTCGGCCCTACCCCGAACCGTGAATTAAAATCCCGCGACAATTGCCGAGGGCTCACACTCGCCAGGCTCGCGAGTTCCGGTATCTTCACAACGCCGTTCGATCTTCGGATGCGTTCCACCACCGCGCCCATACTGTCCAGTGGCAATGCGCTATACAACTTCCCTTCGAGAAAATGATCAGCGACTCGAATTCGCTCCTGGAAGGTCTTGCAGTCGCCCAGACGAAAGTAGAGATCCTCTACCGTGCAATCGAAGAAGGCCCGTCCATCGCAGCTCGCGTCGTTCACTTCATGTGCGGGACGGCGGAACAGGCGCTCTACCCCATTCGCTTGGAACATGATGACAAAGGAAAGCAACGAGCCCTGCAAACGAAGTCTCGCGAACGGACGAGTCTGCATTCCGACGAACACAACGTGAGGGCTGGTCTCCTCGACCTCTGAATCGAAGTACGTCACACGAATCGGGTCTCCGAAGACGAATTCCAGCATCGGCGACGAACGCGCCGGAACGGGATGCACAAACAACGGATCGCGCGAGCTCACTTCACGTTGCGCATAGAACTGAACGAACGGGCGGACGCTCGCGGCCGGCATGTGGAAGCGGATAGGGAACATTGCGATACCTGGAAACTACCACGAACAGCGCACCGCCGTCGCATCAAGAGCCCGGCGTCCGTTTTTTACTATTGCGACGGAGGCGGGCCCCGCTAACGTCGCCTGCAATATTCCGCACGCGTTTCCAAACGGAGCCCTGACCTTGAGCCCAGCACAGCTGACCTCGCCCAAGCCCCTCCACGCCGCCAGAAGTCGCTGGTTTTACCCGGCCATGGCTGTATGGGCAATTTTGTTTTCAGCGGCCGCCTTCGCGCCTTCCATGCTGAGCCCCGCCGGCCGCAAAGGCCCGCTCAGCAGCCTGCTGATCAGTCACGCGATTCTCTTCCAGCTGTGGCTGCTTCTCTTCTTGATCCAATCTCTGCTGGCTACGCGAAAGCTCTCCTTGCACCGAACAATTGGAACAGCTTCCATCGCTCTCGCCGGCGGAATGGCTCTCCTCGGATACGCCGTTACGATAGCCATGGGCAGACGCGGATTCGATCTCAGCGGAGACATCGCTGCCCAGCAGGACCCGCTCGCGGCCATGGGTTTCCCTCTGCTCGATGTGGTGCTCTTTCTATCCTTATTCGCAGCTGCCTACCTGTTTCGGAGACGCCCCGAGATCCACAAACGCCTGATCTTGCTGACCACCTTCGCCGCATTGATGCCCGCACCAATCACGCACCTTACCGGACACTACGCGGTGTTGCACGGCGCCATACCGTTCACTCCGATCTTGGTCGCCGCATTCCTGTTCGCAGGGGCTCTGCACGATCTCGTCGACCGACGCCGAATCCATCCGGTCTTTTTGTGGATTCCTCTCACAATCTTCATCGTTGAGAACATCTGTTTCGCCAAGGTGTTCCCGGCACCTGCATGGCATCGATTCGCGGCATGGCTTCTCCGGTGATCTCCTCGAGCGAGCCGGCAGCAGAGTTCAGCCTCTCGCAATCGCTGCAGGCAGCTCTTCAAGATGGAAGTACACCGGCAGCCCCCGCTCCCGCGCGATCCGCACATCCTCGTCTGCGCCCTTTGACGCGCCTTCGATACGCAGCACAGCATCGCACCGCTCCAGCAGTCTTCCCGCCACCGGATACAGGTACTGCTCTGAAATTGCATCGCCCACCTCGCGCGATCCCGCCTGCTCCGCCAGTGGCAGCGCCACCCACTCTCCGATAAGAGGAATGTGGCCGGCGCTGAAGACACCAAAAGCATGCCTCTCGAGACGTTTCAAATTTCGCTGAATTCTCAGGGGATCGCCGTCCGTTCCCGACCGGTACGGCCCGGCCACCAGCACAATCAAGGGCTTCGTCGCTTTCATACGACCTCCGGAAACGAACATACCTCATTCACGCATAATCGTGCAACTTCGTGAATTGTCGTGCACACTCCTCAGTACTGTGCGATAGTACTGCTGTGCTCACCAGCCACCGCCGCAAACTCATCCTCGACACGCTTCGCAAAACCGGCGCCATCGTCGCCAAAGACCTGAGTGCCGAACTCAACATCTCTGAAGACACTATCCGCCGCGATCTCCGCGAACTCGCCGCCGAAGGCCTGCTGCAGCGCGTCCACGGCGGCGCAATGCCCTCATCTCCAGCGATGGGCAACTTCGCCGCGCGCCTCAACGTCGCCACCGACGAGAAGAGAATCATCGGTCGCGCCGCTGCTGCGATGATCCGTCCCAACCAGGTCGTAATTCTCGATGGCGGCACCACCGCAGTTCAGATCGCACGCCATCTGCCGTCCGATCTTCGCGCCACCGTCGTCACCCACAGCCCAACCATCGCCGTCGAACTCGTCGAGCATGCCGGCGTAGAAGTCATCCTCATTGGCGGCAAGCTCTTCAAGCACTCCGTGGTCGCCGTCGGTGCCCCAGCCATCGAGAACATCGGCCGCATCCGCGCGGACACTTACTTCATGGGAGTCACAGGCATCCACGCCGAAGCTGGCCTCACCACCGGTGACTTCGAAGAGGCGCACGTCAAACGCGCTCTCTCCGCCGCTGCCGCCGAAACCATCGTCCTCGCCTCGTCAGAGAAGCTGAACGCCGTCTCGCCCTACGTGATCGCACCCATCTCAGCGGTCACGGGCATGATCGTCACCGACCAGGTCAAATCAAAAATTCTTGCCCACTTCGCGCGTCTCGGGATCACCATTACCAGAGCGTCTGCCTCCCCGAAAACAAAACCTGCGTAAGTCCGACCAACTCCGCGTTACGATGGACTGCGATGCCTGCGCTTCCCCAGGTCAGATGGGCGCCCGCCGCCGCGCCTCTTGGATCCGAGAACTGCGTCCTTGCCGCCCAATCGCGTCGCCACTCGGTCCGCGACTTTCCCGGCCCGCTCTCCATTAAGACGGTCACGCGCGGTCGCGTCGCATGGCGCATTGATCGCCGCGATATCTGGGTCGACGAATCAACGTTCCTCATCCTCAACGATGGCGAACCGTACTCGATGGAGATCGATGCCGCGGAGCCCGTCTCAACCTGCTGCATCTTCTTCAAACCAGGCTTCGTCCAGAACGTCCTGCGCGATCTTTATGCGACTGACGATCAATGCCTCGAAGATCCGACGCAAGAAAGGGAGCTCCTCTTTCCCAATCGACTGCATTCACGTACTGCTACATTCAACGCGTGGATTGCGTCTATCCGTACCAACCTGATCCGTGGCACTTCTGCCATCCGCCGCGAAGAATGCTACCTCGGCCTCGCATCTGAACTCGCAGCTCACTCCAAAGAAATTCGAAAGCAACTCTCCGCCATCTCCGCGGCCAAGGCGGCTACGCGCTTCGAACTGCTCCAGCGCGTATCGCGCGGTCGCGAGTATCTGCATGCCTGTCCCGAAGGCACTGCGACCCTGGCCGGCGCGGCGAAAGCCGCCGCCATGTCCCCATTCCACTTTCAGCGCACCTTCAAAACAGCCTTTGGAATGAGCCCGTCGCGCTACGTAGCCGGACTTCGCTTCAGCCGCGCTGCAAGCCTGCTCAGAGCAGGAACGAGCGTCACGGAATCAGCCCTCGCAGTCGGCTTCGGCAGTACCGCCTCGTTCAGCACCGCCTTTCGCCGATGGTCCGGTGTGACTCCGTCAACCTACGCCGCCCAACTTCGCAAGATGTCGAAAGCGCCTCGCGCCTGACCGGGGTACAACATCCCCATGAGACATATTGCCCATATCACCCTGCTCACCTTCTTCTGCACTTGCACCGCCCTCAGCCAGCAGCCCTCGACATCAACCGCACCAGCTGACTCGTTCAAGCTTTCGAAAGTTGGCTATGTGATGCTCGGCGTTGCCGACGTGCAGAAGTCCGTCGTGTTCTACCACGAGAAGCTCGGCCTCACGGTCACGCAGCAAAGCGACGATCTCGCCTTTTTCGATACCGGCAGCATCTCGATCGTCGTCAGTTCCGAAGTGGGCAAAGCTCCCGGAGACAGCGAAACTGTATTTACGGTCGACCATGTTCAGCCCGCCTACGAGGCTTTGAGCAAACGCGGCATTCACTTCCAGAGTGCTCCGCATCCGCTCACAGCGTCGGTATGGGCGGCCAGCTTCCGCGATCCCGATGGCCACGTGCTCTCGCTCTTTGGCCCGAAATGATGCGGTGCTCGCAGACACCCCGCTAAACTCGAAGTGTGTCCGACATCGAATCCTTTATCCGCCGCCTGCCCAAGGCGGAACTGCATCTGCATCTTGAAGGCACCGTCACGCCCGCTACCCTCGTCGAGCTGAGCCGGCGCCACGACGCTGCTCCCATCACGCTGCCTGAAGCAGAGGCTCTCTACCACTTCACTGACTTCAACGGCTTCTTGCTCGCCTTCAAGGCCGTGTCTGAGCGGCTTCTAACTCCAGCCGATTACGAGCTAGCCGCCTGGCGCATGGCTCAGCGTCTGGCTGAACAGGGCGTCATGCACGCTGAGGTCTACATCTCTGTCGGCGTGATCTATCACTGGCGCAACCCCGACCCCGACTGCTTCGATCCCATCTTCGCCGGCCTTGAACGCGCTCGTCTTCGTGCCGAAATCGAACTCAATCTAACCCTCTACTGGATCCTGGACGCCGTCCGCCATTTCCCTCTCGACGAAACCGAGAAGGTCTTCCACAAAGCCGCGCAGCTGCACGCCTCGCATCCATCCGTCGTCGGAATCGGCCTCGGTGGCGACGAGCGTCGCTGCGGTTCTGAGCCTTTTCGGGCAATGTATGCGCGTGCAAAGGAAGCCGGACTTCGGCTCACCAATCACGCGGGCGAAACGACTCCGCCTCAGGCAATATGGGAAGCCCTAAGCATCGGTTCAGAGCGTCTCGGTCATGCACTTTCAGCGATCGACGATCCTCAGCTGATGGATCATCTCAAGGTCAGAGGCACGCCTCTGGAGCTCAATCCGACCTCAAACGTCCGAACGGGCGTCTGCCCCAGCTTTGCTGCTCACCCGCTCAGGCGCTATTTCGAAGCAGGCCTGCTCGTCACAATTAACTCTGACGATCCCGCCTTCTTCGGCTCAGCTCTAGCCAGCGAGTATCTGCTCGCCCACACCGAACAGGGATTTTCCCGGGATGAACTGCGAGAACTTGCAGCGAACTCCATTCGCGCAAGTTTTCTGCCGGATGTAACCAAACGTTCATGGCTGTCTCAAATCACAGAGGCACACTGACAACTGTGTTTCAATTCAGGCATAGTTATCAAAACAGGATGCATCTCACAAAAGTTGTAGTCTCACCTGACGGGCGTGGGATACGTCAAATTGTAGTTGGGCTATCATCGATCAGGGATCAAGGAGACCGAGCCGACCATGTCCGCTAACATCGCCCCCATCACACTTCTAGACGAGCAGGACGAGAGCAACACGCTCAAGGTCATCGGCTGGTTTTCCGTCGGCATGGCTGTCGCAGCGATCGGCGTCTACGTAGGCCGCGAACTTCGCCTCCGCTACAAATTCAATCACCGTACTCCCTACGATTTCTATTCGAGCGCCGGCAATCAACAATCCACCGAGTTTGGCGTCGGCATCTAGCAGACGCTCACGTCTTCAATCAAAACGCCGCCGCGCGCGGCGTTTTCGTTTTTCCGCTCGATCTTCGCTTCTACTCTTCAACTCCTCCTGCGATTCTTACCGCAACTCACCGGCGCGCGTTGCGCCCGCGCCGTGTCCTCGTCAGTCGACTGCGATGCGAGAACTGCGATTCACGATTCGCAGCTCCTCTCCGAAGTTGCATACATGCGGTAACCAGCTCACACCTGCGCACGTACCCACATTCCGCGGTTACCAGAAACTCATCGTTCCAACCCGGCTCCCACGAGTCCAATGATGTACATCCCTGGATGAGCAGGCCACATCTCAAGGGAATGTAAGGGAGCTTATATATGCATTATTTATTGACCCACTGGCTCATCTCCCTGGCTGGAACATTATTCCTCGGCCTGACTGCAATGGTGCTCCACGAATTTGGACACATCGCTACATCTCTTATGCTCGGAATCAAGGTCAAGACCATCGGGCTTTGCATGAAGGGGATGTACGTCGTGCGCGAAGCTGGATCACCTGCGAAGAATCTCCTCATCTCCCTCGCCGGCCCGCTCACAAACGTCGCCCTCATCCTGCTCTTCTGGGGACACTCGCCAAAATTCGTTCTCGCGAACGTCTGCCTCGCGTTCTTCAACCTCGTCCCGCTCAAAGGCTCTGACGGTGATCGCGCTCTCACCTGCCTCGCGCAGATACAAAAGGAATCCACCACCTCCCCGCAAGCAAACTGACCCACCGAGCTGTCAGTCAACATTCACGCATTGGCTGGCAGCTTCTGACTTCCAGACTGCCCTCCTCACTACTCCCTAATCGCTGTTTCCTAATCCCTGCTCTGTCCCTGCTACCCTCATTCCATGGGGCGCATTCGTGTTCTTTCTGACCAGGTGGCCAATCAGATTGCCGCCGGTGAAGTCGTCGACCGCCCCGCCTCTGTCGTCAAAGAGCTCCTCGAAAACGCAATCGACGCTGGCGCTAACCGCATCCGCATCGAAGTCGAAGCCGGAGGCCGCAAGCTCATACGCATCGGCGATGATGGCCACGGCATGAACCGCGACGACGCTCTGCTCGCCTTTGAGCGTCATGCAACATCAAAGCTGCGAACGGCCGACGAGCTTCTCTCCATTGCCACCCTCGGCTTCCGCGGAGAAGCGCTCCCTTCCATCGCCTCCGTTGCCCGCGTTTCCCTCGACACCGCAACCGGGGAAGAACCTTCCGGAACGCATCTCGAAATTGCCGGCGGCAAGATCCATCACGTCGACGACGCTGCCCTTCCGCGCGGCACAACGATCTCCGTCTCCGATCTCTTCTTCAACACTCCCGCTCGTCGCAAATTTCTCCGCGCCGAATCCACCGAACTCTCGCACGTCACCGCTCTCGTCACGCACTACGCGTTGGCGCATCCTGAGAAGCACTTCGAACTGCTCTCGGCCTCGCACACGCTCGTCAGCGCTCCCCCGGTCAACCGCCCGGCCGAGCGCATTTACCATATCTTCGGCAAAGACACGCTTGCGCAGCTTCTTCCCGTCGCCGCCGAAACCCAGCTCGACCGCTCCGGCCTCCCTGAGCCGCCCCCATGGAAGAGAGACCCGGACGAACCCGCCCGCATCCCCGGCTGGCTGCGCCTCTCCGGTTTCTACTCCAAGCCCGAGTTGCAGAAGCTCAATCGCAATTCGATCTACATCTTCGTTAACAAGCGCCTCATCCGCGATCGGCTCATGCTGCACGCCATCAGCGAGGCATACCGGAACATCATTCCGCCCACCAGCTATCCCGTCGTCCTGCTCTTCCTCGAAATGCCGCCAGAGGAAGTTGACGTAAACGTCCACCCGGCCAAGACCGAGGTGCGCTTCCGGCAGCAATCGCTCATTCACGACTTCGTCCGGGACAGCCTACGCAACGCGCTCATCGCCGCCCGCCCAGTCGCCGGGTTCAGAGCCGCACTCGAATCCTCCGCCGCCGCAACGCCTTCTCTGATCCCTGTTCCGGGTTCGCGCCTTCCCGGCTCCCCGGACGAGCCCCCCACCCTGGGCGATCCAGATTCGCCTTCAGCCGCCGAAGCGGAGCCCTTCCGACTTACCTCCAAGCCGCTCCCCCCTATCCCAGGCAAACTCCCCTTCGGCGAGCAGGATCTCGCCGCCGGCCTCAAGCAACAGACGCTGCTCGAGGCCGCCGCAACCCTCCTCGAGCCACCTGTGGCGTCGCGCGACAGCTGCTCGTCCGACCCCCTCCCCCCTCCGGCCGAGGCCGCCGCCCAGATCGAAGCCGAGCAGGCAGCTACCACCCTCAACCGCCTCGGTTCCCTCCGCCCCATGGGTCAGCTTCGCGATTCTTTCATCCTTGCCGCCGGGGAAGACGGCCTCTGGATCATCGACCAGCATGTGGCACACGAACGCGTGCTTTTCGAGAAGATCCTGCGTGATCGGAAGGTCGAACACGTCCAGCGCCAGCGGCTGCTCATGCCCTTGCTCGTCGAGCTCAAGCCTTGGCAGATGGTCGTCTTCGCTCAAATTGCCGATGAACTCGAGCGCAACGGCTTCGAAGTCGAACCCTTTGGCCCTCAGACGCTTGCCGTAAAAGCAGCTCCTGTCGGTCTCGAAGGCGCCTCGCTCGAACGCATGCTCAATCAGGTGATCGATCAGTCCAGTGAAGCTGAAAAGGAACCTTCGTTGAGCGAGGATCTCACCGCTCTTCGCACCCGTATCGCCGCCTCCATCGCTTGCCACTCGGCTATCAAGATCAACACCCCCCTTGACCCAAAACGAATGGAATGGCTATTGTTGGAACTTGCAAAGACCGAGCATCCAACGAGTTGCCCCCACGGTCGTCCGATAGCTCTGCTGTACTCCTGGAAGGACATCCAGCGGGCCTTCCATCGAATTTAAATCGCATTTAAGATAAGAACTTGGGGGCGGCCCTGTGCCAAGGCATGAGGGCTGCTGGGCGTAAAAGCTCACAACCGTTGCGGTTGCGCCAACCCGGAAGTGAGGTTTTTCTTTGACATCCGAGCAATTAGCACAAGCGCGCGCCGAAAGAATGCGCCAGAACGGCCTTGGAACTCTGACCTTGGAGGACGCCCGTACCTGGATCGAAGAAACCGGGCTTTGTCTTTTCCTCCCCAGAAAGCAATTCTCCACTTCGGTGGCCCCGTCGTTTGTCGAAGCAGTCGCCGGCCAGTCCGAAGCTACCCCTGATCCCAAAACCATTTCACTCGCTGAAGAACTGCTTATCCGCCTTGAAAATGAAGGAGTTGCCGTACGCCTGAACCTTCAGGGCCAGCCAGGCGAGCAGCCCGATTTCGTCGTTGCCGCCTGGGTCCTGCCCTACGTATATGCGCTCCGTGGCGACCGCGATTGGCGTCGCAGCCCCCAGCTCACCGGCTCGCGTCAGGTATCCCAGCTTGCCGTCCACGTCTACAAGTTGCTCGAAGCCAACGAACTCAACGTCTCGCAGCTCAAGCAGGCTCTCGGCCGCGAAGTCTCCGAAGCTGGAGTCATTCGTGCCATCACCGAGCTCTGGCAGCAGCTTCGTATTATTCCAGTCATCGCCGCAAAGGGTCAGCCCGCCAAGTGGCAGCTTCTCCGTACCCGCTTCCAGCGCGCCATCGCCGAGGGTGCCTCCACCTCGCAAGTGACTGCCATTTCAGTACTTGCATCCATTTACCTCCAGGCCGCGATCGCCGCCACCATGGAGGATGTTGAGCTCTTCCTCGCCGCCCTGACCGCTCGTAGTAAGATCCGCGAGGTCATCCGCGGCCTGGTCGCGACGCGGCAGGTCCACACCCTCTCGCTCGGACACGCACCGCACTTCTACGTTGCTGGCACTTTGCCCGAATTCGAGCCCGTATCCACTTTGTTCGCCAACTCGACTCTTTCCGCCTCGTCTTATTTCACCCGCTCCTTCGACAGGGACGACGAGGCTCCCAGCCCGGCAGTCTCGGTTCCATTTGCTCATCAGCCTTCTGTCTTCCAGCCCAGGCCCGCCGCTCCTCCGGCGCCCCCGGCAGTCCCGAGCCCGACATCGGCCTCGGCTCCGGCTCCGGTTCCTGCCCAGCAACAGCCTGAGGCCGCAAAACAACACGTCCCCAGAACTCCAGTCCGGCGCCCAGTGTCGAGCAGCAAGCCGGAGATCGCCCGTCCCCACCACAATCGTCCGGCAGCTCATAAGCCGGCGTCGTCCGGCCGCTCTGGTTCCTCGAACGGTCACGCGGCGCGTCACGGGGCAGATACACGCAAGAAGAACGCCTCTCGCCCGACAGGCGAGTCGCGCTGGAACGGTGCAAAAAACGGCAAGCACTCCAACATTGGTCACACTTCAAGTTCGAACGGCCGCTCCGGCAGCAACGGAACGTCGTCGCATCGGCCCGGTAAGTCCTCAGCCCCCTCCTGGACCAAGCGTGCAAGCTCGGCTTCGTCCAAGCCCAAGCCGCCTGCGTCGCGCGGCAGTGCGCGTCCCGCAGGAAAGGGCCGACCAGCTCTGACGGCCGCCGGACGAACAGCAAGCGGAAGTGGCAAGCGATTCTTCAGCAACCGGCCGAAGAGCGCCGCAGGAAATGGTGCTCGCAACAGCGGACGCAACGGCGCACGGCCCGGAGCCAAAAAACGCGGATGAGCCCGGAAGAGTCCTCCGCAGCCAAACCAAGACGCAACTTCGTCGTAGCCATCGATGGGCCGGCAGGCGCGGGCAAAAGCACAATTGCCCGCCACCTGGCCCGTCACTACGGCCTCCTGAATCTTGAGACCGGCGCAATGTACCGCGCCTTCGCTCTCAAAGCCCTGCGTGTCGAAGTTCCTCTCGACGACCCCAACGCTTTGCAGCAGCTCGCCGCCGAAACCGACATCCAGCTCGAGTCGGGCGAAAACGAAAACCGCGTCCTGCTCGATGGCGAAGACGTCACCGGCCAAATTCGCAACCAGACCGTCACTGACGCAGCCTCGCGTGTCAGCATCTTTCCTGCAGTGCGCGCCAGTATGGTTAAGCGCCAGCAGGAGATGGCGACGCGCGGCGGCGTCGTCATGGAAGGCCGAGACATCGGCACTGTCGTCTTCCCCGATGCAGAAGTGAAGATCTTCCTCGACGCTGCTCCGGAAGTCCGCGGCATGCGCCGCTACGACCAGATCGGCCAGAAGGGCCAGTCCTCTCCCCCGCCCGAAGAAGTCATTCGCGATTTGCGAGCCCGCGACGAGCGCGACCGCAATCGCGTCGACTCGCCTCTGAAGCCCGCAGCCGACGCTTTCCTGCTCGACTCCACGAACCTCACCCTCGACGAAGCCCTCAAAGCCGCTGAGTCGGCAGTGGATGCTTTCCTCGCGAGGAGTTCGCAGCCAATTCCCAGCCAAACCGCGTAACCTATCCCGATCTCCATCCTCCCCGCAACGAACTTTGTCGGTGCTCAAACCCCCGGCGCGTTCCGCGATTCTAAGCCCTTATGAATTGCCGGAATGTACCGGGCAACACACGCAAGATTGCGCCACTTCTTCTCCTTCTCTGCTTCCTGCTCACCTGTCCGCTCGCGCAAGCCCGCGTCGAACTCAGGCCCTGCAGAAACAACATGTCCCCTCAGCAGCAGATCGAATTGGGGAAGAAGGTCGTCAACGAGGTGTACCAGCAGATGCCGGTTCTCCCGGACTCGAGCCCGGTAACACAATACGTTCAGGCTCTCGGGCAGACGCTGGCCGCCCAGGCCCCCGGCTATCGCTGGCCCTACAACTTCCACGTGGTCAACGTTGCCGACATCAATGCGTTCGCTCTTCCCGGCGGTTCCATATTTGTCAATCTCGGAACAATCCAGGCCGCCTCCAATGAAGCGCAGCTTGCCGCAGCAATGTCACACGAAATCTCCCACGTCGCTCTGCAGCACTCCGTCTGCAATCTCGAAAAGGAAAAGCGGGTCGGCATTTTCGCCGGCATCGGCGAGATCGCCAGCGGACTCATTCTCGGCAATTCGACTCTGGGCGCACTGGCCCAGAAGACAATCGGCCTCACAGCCGGGCTCAGCTTCCTGAGGATGGGCCGGGAAGCTGAGCAGCAAGCCGATCTCGAGGGCGTCGGCATCCTCTACGATGCGGGCTACGACCCCCGTGCCATGCCGCAGTTCTTCGAAACCATTCAAGGCAAGTATGGCAAGGGAGGCGCGCAATTCCTGAGCGACCACCCTAACCCGGGTAACCGCACTGAATACGTCAACCGCGAGATCTCTAGTTTCGTCCCTAGAGCGCGCTACGTCACCAACACTGCGGACTTCAAACGCATTCAGCAACAGGTCTCCGGCATGCGCGCCTATACAGCCAAGGAAGTTGAGTCCGGCGTATGGAAGCGCAAAGATCCGAATCAGACGGTCAGCACCGGAGTCAATGAATACGACGCCGGCGCGCCGGTCGGTACAAGGGTCGACACAACACTTCCGCAACAATGGATCACCTTCACGGGGAATGGGTTCACTATGCAGGTGCCTTCAGACTGGAAAGCGGCAGGCGACCGTAACTCCGCAATGGTCGCCCCGCCGGGAGGCATCTCCCCGTCCGCCGACGGCAAAACCGGAAACCTGGTCTACGGCGTACTCACAGATCTCTACGATCCCGATCCGCAGGAGGCAGGTGGCGATACCTTTGCTTCGCTCGTAGACGAGCTCGCGCGCGAGAATCCAGGCATCCAGGCCGGTCAGATCAGCAACATCCGTATCGGCGATGTCACAGCGCAGTCCGTAGACGCAGTTAACCGCTCCGCGAATAATGGCAACGGTGAACATGACTGGATCGTTGGCATCCCGCGGGAGCGGACGCCGTTGCGCTACTTCGTCTTTGTCTCCCCGGCGCAGGATTCTTCCGCGATGCGGCCTACATTCGAGCACATTATCAACTCAATCCGTCTCTCCACCGCAGGCAACAAGTAGCCCATCCTTCCCGCCGCTCCCGGCTCAACATCTCCTACAATGGAGTTGCGCTCTCCTGCGCTTCCGAACCTCAACAAACCAAGTACAGGATGTGACATACTGATCGGGCCCCCTTTCATAGCAGCAGTAATGAGTCTGGAGCACGGAATGTCTCTCTACTGCAACGAGTGCGGATCGACCGACCTGCGCAGCGCCCACCTGCAGTGGCGCGACTGGTCTAAATTGCTCGCGCTCAAATACCCGATCCGCTGCCGCGCCTGCAAGACACGCTCCTACGCGCCGGTTCATGTAGCTGTGCAACTGCCCCGTCCCACGCATCCACGCATCCGAGAAAAAAGAACCTTCTAGCTGCCAGAATCCCTCCTGCGCATCGCGAACCCGATCACGTCCACTCTCACCCCGATGCATTAGGCTTGATCCATGGAGACGACGTGCACGCGCTGCCACCAGTCAATACCAGCAGACAGCTGCTACTGCCCGTCGTGTGGACTTCCCCAGCTGGTCTACGCAGCCGAACCGGGCGCGATCCCGCCCTCCTCAGAGCGCTGGCCCGAAGCGGTTCGTGACGCGAGTTCCATTGACTGGAGATCCGCGCTGAGGGTGATTGCGTTCCTGGCCCCTGCAGCAGGACTTCTTACATCGCAATTCTCTCCGCTTCGCGGACTCGGAATCTTCTGGATGGCAGGAGCCGCGGCTTGGGCCGTCGCGCTCTACATGCGCAATCAGCGTCCGGCTTGGATCACCATCGGCGCAGGCGCCCGTATGGGTCTCGTCACCGGCTTGCTTGCTGGGTGGCTGGCCTTCGGGCTGAGCGGTGCAAGCCTCTTCGTTACCCGTGTCGTGCGCCATCAGGGCCCACAGATTGACTCTGCCTGGACTGAGGCTGTCACAGAGATGGATAAGCAGACGCAGCGCTTAGAAGCGCAGATGTCCGTGCCCTACAACGCTGCGATGGCTGAAGCGCAACGCAGGTGGATGCTCTCCCCCGAGGGCGAGGCCGGATTTCAGACCATAGGACTTGCCTGGTACTGCTCGATCCTCACGCTCTTCGCCGTGGCCGGCGGGGCCATCGGTGCGCGAATGACGAGCCGCCGGCGCCGCCCAGAGATCTAAGTGTTTCCAGGCCGACGCCGCGGCCCGATTTCTCACTTCGACAAGATCTGTTCGAAATAGTCCAGCGCTCTCGGATCGTGCGTCTGCCCGAGCCAGAAGATGGCCTCCTTGCGCACCGTAGGGCTGGCATTTGTCTGCGCAACATGCAGCAACTCCGGTACCGCTTCATCCTTCGGCAGCTGGCTCAGAGCGAACACTGCCTTCTTCTTGACTCCGACTTCAGGATCGTTCTCCACCGTGTCCTTCAGCATCGCAACGGCCTTGTGCCCTGCCTTTTGTCCCACCCAGAAGATGGCCTGTTCACGAACGCCAACGTCCTTATCCGACTTCGCCATCCCGATCAGATCATCCACCGCAGCCGGATCCTTGCTGACGAAAAGATCGAAGCTCAGCTTCTTGCGGAATTCCGGATCCGAGTCTCCCATCATCTTCTTGAGCGCAAGGTACCCTTCATGACCGCGCCCCGCACCCAGCCAGAACGCGCCCTTTTCCCGCAGCCACAGCGGATTCGACGAAGATGCGAACCGGTCCAGCACCGTTGTTGCTTTCTGCGTCTCATGCATTGCAATCGCAGCGAGCGCCTGATCGGAATGCCGCTTCTCATCCGCAGTAACAAGGCTCGACAGCCAAGCCACGCTGTCGTCCGGATTCACACCCGTGAGCCACGTGAACGGCAGACCTCCCGCATCGATCTCGCAGCTTGTCCCTACGAAGCGGATCTTGTCGATCGCACCTTTCTCGAATCGCGCGAGCACAGTAATACTCGTCTCTGTTCCGTGATCACCATCCGAGGAGCGGTAGCTGTCATTCTCCGCTTCTAGTCTGTACACCCCACAGCACCCATCCTGCTTCCTCGAGTCTTCGCTCCACCACGTCGAAAAGTGCGACCCCGGAACCGCCGGAACCGAATAGCCGAGCCATTGCGTTTCCTGCGAATGCTTCAGCTGGTCAACCGCTGTCGCCAAACCCGCGCTCGCAGTTTCTGAGTGAAGCTGAGCATTGACCACCTTTGGCTGCTGCGCCACTCCGAGCGCCGAAAATCCGAATACTGCTGCGAACAACCAGATTCGTCTCATGGGGAATGTCCTCTCTCTACTTGTTCAGAAGTTCCATCATGTACTTCGTCGCTTCTTCGTTGTGCATCAGGCTCAGCTGCTGCACCAGGTACTCCTTCATCGCTGTGTCCTTCTCGCCGCGCGCCAGCGTCACCAGATCGTGCGCATCGTTCGCGAGGAACAGCGACTGAGCAGCAGCTCGTCTCGTCTCCGCATCCGGGTTTTTTTGATATGTCTCCACCAGCGTCGGAGCCACAGACATTCCACCAGCTATTCCAAGATTGCGGATCGCCTTACGCCGCAGTTGCGCATCCTGCTCCGACTTAGCGATCTCCGACAACGGGCCCACCCCTTTGGGACCGCAGGGAATGAATGCGCTGATAATCTCTTCCTTCGTCTGCGCGCTGTTGGTTGCACGGTACATGGCCAGCAGATCCGATGCCGCGCCCATCGCGCCAAGCGTGTGTACCGCCGTCTTGGCCAACTCCGGATTACTCTCAGTCCTCGCCGCCTCCAGCAGCTTCGCCGGATCGCCGGTCATCAAGTAGGACTGCAGGATCGCCCGCTTCACCTTCTCATCGCTGCTCTTCTGATAAATGGACGCCAGAATGTCGTTCGAGCCTTTGCCCTTCGCGATAGCCAGCATCCGGATTGCCTTAACCTGCAGAGCAGGATTCGACTGCCCCTGCGCGATCTGGTCGATCAGCGTCTCGGCCTGCGGCGAGTGGTTCTGCGCCAGAACAAACAAGGCCCTGCTCTTCAACTCCTCCGACTGATTCCCGGTCAGAATCTTCTGCAGGATCGGCACCGCCTGCGTCTGGTCCTGCTGCATCAGCGCATTCAGCGCGAGTAGTTTCAGGTTCTCGTCAGATTCCGCCTGTGGCGAGACTGGCTGGCCGCTCTTGCCGCGAATCTCGATCTCCAGCGCGCCGCACTCATCAAGCCAATGGCTCCTGGGATACTTCTTGCGCAACTCCCCGCAAGTGCTCAGCGCGCTCGCAGGCTGCCCCTCTTTGTTCTCCGCGTACGCCTTCCAGTAGAGTGCGCCATCTGCACGCTCTCCGTGCAGTTGCGCAACCCGATCGAACAGGCCCGCGGCATCAGACCAGCGGCTCTCATTGATAGCGCGTGTCCCATCGGCATAGAGACTCGCATCATCAGCCATCCCGCCGCCTTCACCCTCGCCGAACGCAGCCACCAGCGGCATCGGAACCTCAGCGCGCAAGCACGGCGCAGCCGTCACCGCAGCAATTAGGATACGTGCAAATAATCCGTTCGCTTTCATTAGATCGATACTCCCTTCGCGGGCTTGGGCCCGCCTTCCTCATTAGGTTTGCGCGTGAGCAACACCCGCACTTCAAAAAGAATTCCGCTGGTATTCATGTCTTTCCGCACTCGCTCAAGATCCGCCGCCGTCAGGTGCGGATCATTCGCAATCTCGGCCAGCACTCCTTCCAGCCGATCCAGTGCTCCCGCCAGCGCCGGATCGCCCTCCTTGTTGGCGCTGACCCGGTAGAGCCTGTTCGACGCCAGCAGTTCCCGCGCCTCCGTCTGCAACTGCGCGCTTTCGGACCGGTCGCGAAGATCAGCATGGTTCAACTGCACCAGCAACCGTTCAGTGCGATCCAGATGATCCGTCAGCACCACCAGGACAACCCGCTGTTGCGGCTGAGCATTCCCTGCATTTGTGCCGCCGGCAACGTCGTTCGGACCTGCGCTCCGGTGCTCCCACAAGCGGCCCCCAATGAACGCGGCGGTCATGAGCGCCAGGCATGCCGCAGCTGCCGTTGCCAGCTTCCACCAACTCCAGCCATGCCAGCCTGTCGTCTTCTTCTCATACGGAATCAACTGCGGCCGAAGCGCCTGCCACACGAAATCCCCGTAGTCAGGACCTCTCTGCGGAACATCCTCGCTCTTGATCGCATCCAGACTCCGCTTGAACTTCGCAAACTCAGCGGCGCACTCCTGGCAAACCTTCAAGTGCTTTCGTGCCTCTTCCGAACCGTCGCCGTAGTACATCTCTATTTGCTCTTCTTCGCTCAGGTGCTTCATGCATTCCCCCTCAGCGGCGCAAGCTCTCTGCGCAATTTCTGCACCGCGCGGAACACCGCCTGTTTCGCCGCATTCGGCGCCACACCCAGAGCCTCTGCAATCTCCCCCATCGAGCGCTCCTCAAGATGCCGCAGTACAAACGCGCACTTCTCCGTCGCCGTCAGTCTCTGCATCGCCATCTCCTGTGCTGCGCTTGCTTCCCGCCCCAGCAACACCCTCTCCGGATCGGCATCCTGCGCCGCGAGCTGCACCGTCTTTGTTTCAGCGTCGGTTTCTTCGCCGTGCCGGTATTCGGCCTCAATCTCCGGCCGGCCCATCCGGCTCAGCGCGCAGTTCACGGCGATCCGGTAGACCCACGTCCCAAACGCCGAACGCTGTTCAAACTTCTCCAGCCGCTGATAGGCACGCAGAAACGCCTCCTGCACAATCTCCTCCGCATCGGCCTCGTTGCCGGTGATTCGAAATGCCACTCGAAACGCAGCCGCACTGTGCGCCCGTACCAGCGCCCCGTACGCTTCCTTGTCCCCGGCCAGCACCGCCCGGACGATCGAGTGATCATTTCCCTGCATTCAGCCCCTTTGACACCAGGTTTTTACCTGCGGTTAGGAGAAAATTTCGCGCGAACAGACAGGCACCACAGGAAGTGCCGAGAGCCCGTCGCTCATGGCCGCTAGCTCTTTATTGCGCAGCCTTGTTCAGGTCAGGGAAAGCGGTGCGCACCAACAGCTACCGGCTACTGGCTACCAGCTAACGGCTCTCAGCAGCTTCTCCACAGCTTGCCCCCTCCCGCCGCAGCCTTCTATCATCCCGCAAGAGAGCCTATGAGCGAACAAACAACTTCCACGGCCCTGCGCGTCAAGGGCAGGCTGATGTCCGCCTCCGAGATTGAGCGCACCCTGGTGCGGCTCGCCCACGAGATCGTCGAGAAGAGCAACGGCAGCGAAGACCTGACCCTGATCGGCATCAAGCGCCGCGGAGTCCCCCTGGCCCAGCGCCTCGGCAAGCTCATTTCCAACATCGAAAAGCGCACCGTCGACACCGGCACGCTCGACATCCAGTTCTATCGCGACGACCTCTCCACTGCCGACGTGCGCCCCGTGGTCACGCCCGGCGCTCTAGGCTGTGACGTCGAAGGCCGCGATGTCGTGCTCTGCGATGATGTGCTCTACACCGGCCGCACCATACGCGCCGCCCTCGATGCCCTCTTCGACCATGGCCGTCCCCGGCGCGTCCAGCTCGCCGTGCTCATCGACCGAGGCCATCGCGAACTGCCCATCGAAGCTACCTACGTCGGCCGCCACGTCCCCACCAGCAGCCGCGAAATCATCGAAGTCAAATTCCACGAGGTCGACAACGACGAGCAAGTACTCCTTGTTGAGCGGGTGGACTAAACAAACAGTGGGTGCCCGACTTTCACCGGGTGCCCCATTCTAAACGTGCTTCTTCGATAGAAGAAGCACGTTTAGGGTGGGAAACGAAGCTCTGGGATCGATCGCCATGAATGCCACCTCATCGCCCCCCGCACGCCGCCAAATCCAGACACCGCAACCGCCAACATCCTCATTCCCATACAATCCCGGCTCGCTCCTCTCTGTGATGGACCTGGACCTACCCGCCATCAGCCAACTCCTCGCGCGCGCAGCCGCACTCGAGAGTCAAGACCCGCTCACCCGCGACCGCATTCTCCTCAAGCGCCGTATTGCCCTGCTCTTCTACGAGTCCTCCACGCGCACCCGAACCAGCTTCGAACTCGCCGCGAAAAGCCTCGGCGCTGACACGACCCTGGTCTCCAGCCTCTCCTCGAGCATCGAGAAAGGCGAAACACTCAAGGACACCGGCCTCACCCTCCGCGCCCTCGGAGCAGAAGCCATCATCATCCGCCACAACTCCTCCGGCGCGCCGTGGCTGCTCGAACAGGAAACCCGCCTACCCATCCTCAACGCCGGCGACGGCATGCACGAGCACCCCACCCAGGCCCTCCTCGACCTCCGCACCATCCTCACTCATCTCGATCTCTCATCGAAGACTGTCATCCCGAGCGAAGCTCGCGCAGCGAGCGCAGCCGAGGGATCCGCAGTATCGTCCTCCACCCTCTCCGGCGTCACCGTCACCATTGTCGGCGACATCCTCCACAGCCGCGTTGCCCGCTCCAACATGCTCCTGCTCCCCCGCCTCGGAGCACGCGTCATCCTCTGCGGACCAACCCAGCTTCTGCCCGACTCCGCCGCCAACGCCGGTCCCGGCATATCAGTCGAGCGCGATTTCGAAGCCGCACTCCGTCAGTCGCAAGTCGTCATGATGCTCCGCATTCAGGCCGAACGCCTCGCTGGACTGCAAATCGATCTGGGCCAGTACAAAGACGCGTATCAGCTCACCGGCCAGCGCCTCGCCGCCCACGCGCCCAAAGCCCTCGTCATGCACCCCGGCCCCATCATCCGCGGTCTTGAACTCACCGCCGGTGTCGCAGACGGCCCGCAGTCCGCCATTCTCGAACAGGTCCGCCACGGAGTAGCGATCAGGATGGCAGTCGTAGAACGTGCGCTCACTGCGCAACCGAAAGAAGGCCGCGCATGAGTTCGATTCTGATCCGCAACGGACACCTTATCGATCCCGCCGCCGGCCTCGACGCCCCCAAAGACATTCTGCTCAAAGACGGCCGCGTCGCCGAAATCGCCGGCCCCGGAAAAATCAAGCCTGGCAACGGCGTCGGCTCCGACGTCCAGGTCCTCGACGCCACCGGCCTCACCGTCGCCCCCGGCCTCATCGACATTCATGTCCACCTGCGCGAGCCCGGCCAGGCCCACAAAGAAACCATCGCCACCGGCACAGCCGCGGCAGCAGCCGGCGGATTCACCGCCGTGGCCGCCATGCCCAACACCAACCCGGTGAACGACTCGCCCGAAATCACCCGCTGGATGCTCTCTCCCGATCGCGGAGCGTGCGTCCGCGTGTACCCGATCGGAGCTGCCACGCGCGGATCGAAGGGTGAGCAGATCAACGACTTTGCCGCCCTTAAGGCAGCTGGAGCCGTCGCCGTCACCGACGATGGCCACCCCATCCTCAAAGACAACATCATGCGCGAGACCCTCGCCTCCGCAGCACGCGTCGGCCTTAGCGTCATCCAGCACGCTGAAGACACGCGCATGACCCAGGGAGCCAGCATGAACGCCGGTCCCATGGCCTTCAAACTTGGCCTGCGTGGTATGCCTGCCGAAGCCGAAAGCGGCCTCGTCGAGCGCGACATCCGCCTCGTCACCGAACTCAAAGACTCCCGCGTCCACCTGCACGTGGCGCACACGTCTACAGCCGCCGCTGTCGCCGCCGTTCGCAAGGCACGCCGCAACGGACTTCGCGTCACCTGCGAAGTCGCGCCGCACCACTTCCTGCTCACCCAGGAGCACGTCGGCCTCTACAACACCAACGCCAAGATGAACCCGCCGCTCCGCTCAGCCGCCGACCGCGACGCCATGATCGAAGGCATCCTCGACGGCGTAGTCGACGCCATCGCCACCGATCACGCCCCACACGCGGTCCACGAGAAGGAAGTCGAATTCGAACACGCCCCCAACGGGATCACCGGCCTCGAAACCGCACTCGGCCTCTGCCTCCGCTGGCTCCACAAAGAGTGGAAGCTTCCCCTCGGCCGCGTTCTCAGCCTGCTGAGCGCGCAGCCCGCCGCCTTGCTCGGCCTCAAAGGCCGCGGCACTTTAGCGGTCGGCAGCTTCGCCGACGTGGTTGTCTTCGATCCCAAGGCCGAATGGACCTACCACGCCAAAGAGACGCGCTCCAAGGCGCACAACACTCCATTCGACGGCTGGACGATGCAGGGCAAAGTTCGCTGGACGATCAGCGAGGGCCGGATAGCCTATGCAGCAACAACTCCCCAGTGACAGGTCTTCGTCGCAGGGCAAAAGTATAAGAGCGGGTGATCCCGAATCGCGGCCGTTCTGATTTTCCGTTCTGAATCTGGCTTACGACGCCTTGCCGAGCAGGGCCTGCTCCGCGCGGAACCAATCCTCGGCATCGTGGCCGTGCTGGTAACCACGCTCTGCCCAGAGCTTGTGCGCCAGGGCGGCAATCTCTTCACGGCTCACCGTGCGGATCTCCTGAACCTTCGTGGTCTTCTTCGCTGCAATCGCCTTCGGAGCAGACGCGGAAGCGCTCGTCTTCTTCCGCGTGGTCGTCTTCTTCGTGGTCTCTGTCATCAGACTCTACCTCCTGAAATTGTGGCCAGCGTCTTTGCAATCTGTCACATAACTGGCCATCTTATTCAGGTTACTAGATAGTCAAGTGCCGATAAAGCACTAACATCCGCCCTGTACCATTTCTGTCAGCGGAAAGCCGCATCTTCATTGGTTCCAACGCACAAGCTCGGATGAAATTCTGTTAACGATTTCGCAATATGAGATCTCGCTCTAACTCCTAAGTCCTTGCCAGTTGTAAGTCCCGTGCCTATTCTTGTCACGCGCGGACCTTCCTATAACTCCGCCCCGAGGTCATCACCGAAAATGGATAAGCGGGAATTTCTCAAAACCTCAGGAGCCCTCGTGGCCGGCACCGTCGCCTCTCGTTTCGCATCAGGACAATCACATGCCCAGCAACCCGCTCCTCACGAGAACTGGGCCGGAAACATCCACTACAGCACCGACCACGTCCACACCCCCGCTTCGCTCGACGAAGTCCGCGACGTAGTCAAGAAGTGCTCTAAGCTCCGTGCCCTCGGTTCCCGCCACTCCTTCAATCGCATTGCCGACAGCAACGCAAACCAGGTCTCTCTCGAGCACCTCACTTCCATCGACATCGACGACAAAGCCCGCACCGTCACCGTCGGAGCCGGAGTCCGCTACGGCGAGCTCGCCCCCGTCATCGACGCCAAAGGCTACGCCCTGCCCAACCTCGCCTCGCTCCCGCACATCTCGGTCGCTGGAGCCATCGCCACCGCCACCCATGGCTCAGGCATTCACAACGGCAACCTCGCCACGCCCGTTCGCGCCCTTGAAGTCGTGAGTGCCAACGGCGACGTCCTCAACCTCTCTCGCGACAAGGACGGCGACCAGTTCGCCGGCGCTGTCGTCCACCTCGGAGCGGTCGGCGCTATCACCCGCGTCACCCTCGACCTCGAGCCCACCTTTCAGGTCGCCCAGACCGTCTACCAAGACCTCTCCTTCTCCGAGCTCGAACACAACTTCGACGGCATCTTCGGAGCAGGCTACAGCGTAAGCCTCTTCACCGACTGGCAGAAGCACCGCGCAACCCAGGTCTGGATCAAACGCCGCGTCACTCCCGGCGAACAGCACACCGCGCCGGAGCTCTTCTACAACGCCAGACGCGCAACCAGGAAGTTGCACCCCATCACCGAACACCCCGCCGAAAGCTGCACCGAGCAGATGGGTATCCCCGGTCCCTGGTACCAACGCCTGCCGCACTTCAAAATGGAGTTCACTCCCTCAAGCGGCCGCGAGCTTCAGACAGAGTACTTCGTCCCGCGCGAGCACGGCTACGAAGCGATCCTCGCCGTCGAGAAGCTCAAGGACAAGATCACCCCACACCTGTTCGTGACAGAACTGCGCACCATCGCCGCCGACAACCTCTGGATGAGCACCGCCTACCAGCGCGACTTGCTCGCCATCCACTTCACATGGAAGCCCGAATGGGACGCGGTCAAGCAGATCCTGCCGCAGATTGAAACCCAGCTCAAGCCCTTCAACCCCCGCCCCCACTGGGCCAAGCTCTTCACCATCCCGCCCGCGCAACTACAGGCTCAGTACACCCGCCTCGCCGACTTCAGATCCCTCGCCAACCAGCACGACCCCACCGGCAAGTTCCGCAACGACTTCATCCAGACGAATCTCTATTCAAGCTGAGAAGCTCCCCCAACAACGACTGTCATCCCGACCGCAGGCCGTTCGCGTCGCGAACGGCCGAAGTGGAGGGGTCCGCAGTTGCGCTTTATAGAATGGTGCCTCTTCGGGACCTAGAAATGATTGCCCCGCATCTGGCCGCACTGCCTAGTCCGCAGCCCCAACCGCGCGCGACATCCCTTGCTGAGGCATCGACTCCCCCAGCAACTCCGCGATCTTTCCCAGGAGCTCCAGCGGGTGTACCGGCTTCGCAAGAATGTCGAAACAGTGCCCCTGCTCACTGGCTTTCGCCAGCAGATCGCTCGTACCCGCCTGACCGGAGAAGAGCAGAACGCAGCACTTGGGATTCACCTCTTTAACCTTGATTGCAAGTTCGATGCCGTTGAGCTTCGGCATCATCACGTCGGTGAGCAGAAAGTCCGGCTTCTCCGAGTGCGCTGCCTCCGCCGCATCCGTCGGATCCACGAACGACCGCACCGCGAACCCGCGGCTCAGAAGAATCAATTCGAGCGTGGACGCGATGACGTCCTCGTCATCCACGACAAATGCTACGGTCCGACCTGAATTCGAAGAGCCCATGAATGCGGTAGCGATCGATTTGAAAATCCGAGAACACCCTACGGCGCGAAGGCGCAGCTCACCGCAAGAATGGCTTCTCAGGTTTAGGATGCCGAATGAACCGGAGTGGGTTGCAGGATTGGTTAGGATCTCTGTGTGAACACTCGACCTGCCTTGGATACTTTGGACTGGCTCCTCGCCTCCGACCCCGCGGTACGCTGGCAGACGCTGCGCGATCTGACCGAGGCTTCAGGCGACGAACTCGCCGCCGAACGCGCGAGGATCCCGTACGAAGGCATCGGGGCTGCGATTCTCTCCACGCAGCATTCCAACGGCGCATGGCGTCGCCCCGATACCCCCGCCTGGCTCACGACCCTTTTCACGCTTCAGCTCCTTCGCGCCACGGGAGCAGATCCCGCCAATCTTTCAGTCGCCTCAGCACTCGCCCGCGCCGAATCCAATCTGCGCTGGAACGACTACCCCGGCTTCTGGGATCTCCGTTCCCCCGACTTCGGCCCCGCTCCGGCCGATGGCAAACACGGCTGCGATCCCGGCGGCAATCCCTTCTTCCGGGGCGAAGAAGAGCCCTGCATCAACGGCGGAGTCCTCGCCTTCGGCTCTTACTTCGGCCATCCGAACGACACTCTCGCCCGTCGCCTTCTGAACGGGCAACTCCCCGACGGCGGCTGGAACTGCGATGCGCCCAAGAGCAAAGTCTCCTCGTATAACACCACCATCTGCGTCCTCGAAGGTCTGCTCGAATACGAACGCGCTCTCGGCCCCGCACACCCGATTACAACCGAAGTCTGCGCCGCCCGCCATCGCGGCGAAGAGTATCTCCTCGAACGCCATCTCTTCCGGCGCCTCTCCACTGGAGAAGTCGCGAGCCCGGACTTTCTCGAGCTCGCCTTTCCGCCCCGCTACCACTACGACATCCTCCGCGCGCTCGACCACCTCCGCGCCGCTGGTCACAATCCAGCCGACCCGCGCCTTCGCGACGCCATCCAGATCCTCAAGAGCAAACGTCAGTCCGACGGCCGCTGGCTCCTCGACCGCTCTTACGATGAAGCCATCACCATCTCCACGGGCGAAACCACCGGCCAACCCAGCCGTTGGAACACCCTCCGCGCCCTGCGCGTCCTCCGCTGGTTCGCCAGCCACTAGCCGCAGGCTGTGCCGGGTTCTGTGCCGGTTTGCCACCCACTCAGCCACGGGCTGTGCCCCATCCATTCGGCTGCTTTTGCCGAATGGGTGGGATCGCAAACGCTGACTGCCGGCTACCGGCTACAGGCTACTGGCTACTGAGACGCCAGAAGCTCAAACACCCCCGCCGCACCCTGCCCTCCCCCCACGCACATCGTCACCAGCCCGTAGCGCACACCGCGCCTCCGCATCTCGCTCAACAGAGTCGCCGTCAGCTTCGCGCCGGTGCATCCCAGCGGATGCCCCAACGCCACAGCCCCGCCATTCACGTTCACCTTCTCTGGATCGAGCCCGAGTTCTTTGATCACCGCCAGCGCCTGCGCCGCGAACGCCTCATTCAACTCCACCAGCCCGATATCCTCCAGCCTGAGCCCAGCCTTCTTCAGCGCCTTTGGAACCGCATACACCGGCCCCATCCCCATCTCCTCCGGCAGGCACCCCGCCACCGCGTACGCAACCAGCCGGCCAAGCGGCTCCACTCCAAGCTCCTTCGCGCGTCCCGCCTCCATCAGCACCGCGGCAGCGGCTCCATCCGAGGTCTGCGACGCATTTCCCGCCGTTACCGTGCCCTGGGCGTGAAAAACCGGCTTCAATTTCGCCAGCGCCTCCGCCGTCGTGTCCGCTCTCGGCCCCTCATCCGCCGAGAATGTGCTCTCCGTTGTCACCGGCTTCCCTGCCTTCGTTCCCGGAGCAGCCATCGTCACCGTCACCGGCACCAGTTCATCTTTGAACTTCCCTTCAGCCTGCGCCGCCAGCGCCTTTCTGTGGCTTGAGAGCCCAAATGCGTCCGCATCTTCACGCGAAATCCCGTAGCGCTTCGCGACCCTCTCCGCTGTCAGGCCCATGGTCAGCAGCGCCGCAGGATAGTTCTCCGCCAGCCACGGGTTCGGACGAGGCTTCAGCCCTCCCATCGGCAGCAGACTCATCGACTCCGCCCCGCCCGCCACCACCACCTTCTGCGTCCCCGTCCTGATGCGCATATCCGCCTGCGCAATCGCCTCGAGTCCTGACGCGCATAGCCGGTTCACCGTCATCCCCGGTACGTCGGTCGGCAACTGTGCCCGCAGCGCCGCCATGCGCGCCATATTCCACCCCGACTCGCCCTCCTGCTGCGCGCACCCAAGGATCACATCCTCCACCTCCGCCTTCTCCAGGCCGCTCACCCGGCCGATTGCATCGTTGATCGCCAGCGCCGCCAGATCATCCGGACGCGTCGTCGACAGACTTCCCTTGGGCGCGCGTCCCACCGGCGTACGTACCGCGCTCACCACCACTGCTTCAGTCATCGAGATTTGCTCCTGAACTACAGATGAACGGCGAAGAATTTGGGCCCCCACGTCTCCCTCCTTTGGAGACGTGGGATGAGAGACGATTAGCCCCTCTCCCCCACTACGGTCAACTCGCCTACTCCGGCACGTCCAGCTTCGTCCACTCCTCATGCGCGTAGAAGTGGTACACCGTCTTCTGATTCAACACCGTATCTGCGAGCCCATCGTGATCGACCGCCGGAGGATGATGTTCCAGTCCCGACTGCGCCTCTCTCACCTGCTTCGGCGTTACAGAATCGATGCCCCAGTCAAATCCGTAAACGCCACTCGAGTCATGCCGCTGTATCCTCTCCAACTCCGGCGCCGACGCCACTATCATCGCCTTCCCGGGCTTTCGCGCAAAGAACACCAGCAGTTCCACAGTTCCGTGCGTCGAACATAGCGCCGCCCAATCCGACGATCCCGCCCTGTCGAAGCTCGCATTGATCACGTTCTCCGGCCGATGCGCCTGGTAGGTCTGCGGTATCAGGCACCCTCGTTGTGTCAACGTCTCAGCCACGGCAGCTGGCAAATCGGGAAACGAATCGACCGGCAGTCGCCGAATCAGATACGAGACTGCCTTCCCATTCACATTCGTCTTGCCCGCCGCATTGAAGGATTGTGCATTCGTCGTGACAGCCGAATCCTGTGCTTTCACGAATAACGAAGCTGAGATCAGCCCGATCGAAATGCCCGCTGCGATCTTCATCGCACCTTCTTCAGGCCCATGCACGGCGCAGCCGCCGACCGGCTCATTCACGCTCGTCTAGTTGCGCAGTGGTTTGCCGGTTTTCAGTGTATACGCGATGCGCTCCTGCGTCTTGCGCTCGCCGCACAACGACAGAAACGCCTCACGCTCCAGTTCCAGCAGATACTGCTCGGTCACCAGCGAACCCGCCGTCACCTTTCCGCCGCACAGAATGTACGCAACCCACCGCGCCACCTTCATATCGTGCTCTGAAGCGAACCCCGCCTCTCCCATGAGAAAAATTCCCGTATTCAGCACGCCCAGCGAGGCCGTCCCCGGCGCGGCCACCGTCCGCATCTGCGGCGCAACATACCCCGCCTCCGCCAGCGCAATCGCCTGCGCCTTGGCATCGGGCAGCAGCCGCTCCCGATTCATCGTGATCCTGTCCGAATCCGAAAACAGCCCCAGCGCTCGTCCCTCCGCGGCCGAAGTCGACACCTTCGCCATCGCAATCGTCTCCAGCGTCCTTTTCAGCGCCGAATTCATCTCCGCCGATTGCGCAAACCTCGACGGCGGATCCTTCGGATCAGGAGCCCCCAGTGCCTGCGCCGCATCCACCGCGCGCAGCAGCATCTCCTTCGTCCCGCCACCGCCCGGAATCAACCCGATCCCCGTCTCCACCAGCCCGATATATGTCTCCGCATATGGCTGCCGTCGCGCCGCGTGCAGACAGATCTCAGCTCCGCCGCCCAGCGTCAGGTTGAACGGCGCCACCACCACCGGCCGCGGGCAGAACTTCACCGCCGAGCACATCTGCTGGAAGGTCCTGATCGCTCCCTCGACCTCCTCCCACTCGCCCTCCTGCGCCCCCAGCAGCAACTGCATCAGATTCGCGCCCACGCTGAACCGGTCTCGATCGCCGCTGATCACAAAGCCGCGAAAGTTCTTCACCGCATCCGACGCAGGGTTCAACACCGACGAAATCATCGCTACCACGTCGCCGCCAATCGCGTTCTTCAGCGAGTGCAGCTCGATGCATCCGATCCCGTCGCCCACATCCACCAGCGATGCTCCGGGATTCGACTTCACCACCCCGTTGCTCCGGCGAAAACCAGCCACGCGCCCGTGGCCCGGCTGTTGCACGATCGACTCCCACTCTCGCGACGTCGGGTTATAGCATTGCGGCCCATCCGGCGAATACCACGAAACCCTTGCCTGCTCCGGAGCAGAATCGAGCAACCCTTCGGTTGCCGGACTCACAGCGACCCCCATCTCCCGCATCCGCGCAACCGTCTCGCGCACACCGGCCGTATCCCACAGCTCGAACGGCCCAAGCTCCCAGTTGAATCCCGCCCGCATCGCCTCATCGATCGAAGGCGCATCGTTCGCCGCCTCGCCAATCCGCTCAGCCGCAAAATTCCATAGAGTCGACAAGAACGGCCAGAGGAAACGCGCGGTCTTGTCCTTCTTCGGATCATTGGCCAGCAGCAGCTTCAGCCTTTCCTGCACGGTGGCCGCATTCTTCGCCATCTCCAGCGCGGGGAGATTCGCCTTCTCGAGTGGCCGGTAATCAAACGTCTTCAGGTCCAGAACAAACCTCTGCTCTTTTCCATCCGCGCCGCGCGTTTTCCTGTAGAAACCCTGCCCGGACTTATCGCCCAGCCAGCCGCGCTTCACAATCTCCTGCAGCACTTCTCCAAACCCGCCTGGCGTTACTCCCTGCGGGAAGTTCGCCGCCACATGCGCCAGCACATCGATTCCCACCATGTCCGCCAGCCGGAACGTTCCCGTCCGCGGAAAACCCAGCACCGGCCCTGTCAGCGCATCCACATCCTCGATGGTGAGTCCCTGCTCCAGCATCAGCGCTGCAGCCGTAAACATCACCATCACGCCGATTCTGTTTGCAATAAAGTTCGGCGTGTCGTTGGCAAACACCACTTGCTTACCCAGCGCGCGATCGGCAAACGTCGCGAACGCCGCCACCAAGCCCGCATCGCTCTCCGCAGTCGGAATAATCTCCAGCAGTTGCATATAGCGCGGCGGATTAAAGAAGTGAGTTCCAAAAAATCTCTCGCGATGCGACTTCAGTCCCGCCGCAATCTTCGCAATCGGCAAACCCGAAGTATTCGTCGTCAGCACAGCCTGTGGTGCAAGCTGCGCCGCAACCTTCTCCAGCAGCGCCCGCTTGATCTCCAGATTCTCAGCGACCGCCTCGATCACCCAGTCGCACTGCTTGAGCTTCCCCAGATCGTCTTCAAAATTCCCCGGCGCCACCATCGGCGCGAGCGACGCCTCGTAAAACGCCGCGGGCTTAGCCTTCGCGAGAGCCACCAGCGCCTTCTCTGCCAGTTCATTCCTCGATCGCGCACCCTCCGGCACCATGTCCAGCAGCAGCGCAGGAACTCCAGCATTCGCCAGGTGCGCTGCAATCCGCGACCCCATCGTCCCGGCACCCAGCACCGCCGCGCGCCGCACCAGCAAGGGCTGTGCTGCAAATCGATGGATCACGTTTGTCGCAGGTGCAGCAGCGCTCATGTCATATCCTCACGCGTCCGAAACAGGCCCCGCAGTCGCCCCGAGAATACGAGCACCCGCTCCAGCGGTCAAGGCGGCCGATGAACGCAAGATTAATCCCGTTGCAATCGGTACAGCACATGCCGCCGCAGCGGATGTCCCTCGGGCAGAGCCGGATGATCGAAGTCGTCCGCCGGATCGCGAGTCATTCCGATCTTCTCCATCACCCGCCGCGAACGCATATTCCCCACCGTAGTGAATGACACAATCTCACCAATGCCTACATCCTCAAACCCGTACTTCACAACCGCCCGTGCGCCTTCCGTCGCCAGTCCGCGCCCCCAGTGCTCTGCCGCCAGTCTCCAGCCAACCTCAACACACGGCGTGAATGCCGCTTCGAACCGCGGCACCGACAGCCCGATAAACCCGATGAACTGGCCCGTCTCGCACAGCTCTGCCGCGCACCAGCTGAACCCACGCTCAGCCTGATGCGCCTCGATCCGGTCCATCAGCGCATCGCTCTCCTCGCGCGACAATGTGCCCGGAAAGAACTCCATCACTCGCGGGTCGGCGTTCATGCGCGCAAACGGCGCCCGGTCCTCTTCGCGCGGCCTCCGCAAGATCAGGCGTTCCGTTCGCAGGATTTCCCCCGTCTCGACCATTTCGTCAAGCAGTGTAGACGACCGACTGCTCCTTCACACCACCGCCCAACAAGCAGTACCTTCGGTTCCTTTCAGACTCCCTCCCTGTGGTACACAGAAACCCACTCTGCGGTATGCTCGAATTGGGAAATCTTCAACCGTTCCTTGCAATGATCCTCTTCAGCAATCGAACCACATGGGAAGCTGCCGCCGGAGTCACCCTCGTCGCCGGTTTGGCCGCCGGCGCAGTCCTCTATCTCCGGCGCAAGAAGCCGACGGAAGAGGAGTTGGAACGTGCGCGCCGCAAGATGCTCTCCCAGACCGGACGCCTCGTCGACGGTATGCTGCTCGACATCCGTGAGCTGACGCTGGATGACGGCCGCCCGCTCACCCTGCTCGAGTACAAGTACCGCAGCGCCGGCGTTGACTATGAGTGCTCCCAGGATGTCAGCACCTTGCTTACCATCGTCGATCCCGCTGAAGTGCGTGCCGGATACCCCTGCACCGTCCGCTACCAGCCCGGTAACCCGCAGAACAGTATCGTCCTCGCCGAATCCTGGTCCGGCCTCCGCTCCAGCCTGCCCGTCTACCCCGCCGCCGCCAAACGCGCCAGCCTCGGCAATCTCACCGCCGACCGCGGCTAAGCTCCCGGTTCCCAGTCTGCTCGTACCCTTGTTCCCTCGTCCCCTGTCTTTCCATCTAAACTGGCATCATGCACGTCCACGCCGCGCCCGCCCCGGGCGCCTCAAGGACACAATCCGTACTCCGCTTCTCCCTCGTAGCAACCCTGGCCTACGTCGCCATCACCTTCATCTTCGGGCTCCGCGCCCACTCTCTTGCGCTCCTGTCTGAAGCCGGCCATAACGCCTCCGACTTCCTCGCCCTCCTGCTCAGCTTCGCGGCCGTCTACTTCCAGACCCGTCCTGCCGACAACTCCAGGACCTTCGGATACCAGCGCGCCGGCGTTCTGGCTGCTTTTGTGAACGCGGCAACCCTGGTCGTCATCTCCATTTGGATAGGCATAGAAGCTATCCACCGCCTCAGCTCTCCCGTTGCCGTCCAACCCAAGCTGATGATGGGCGTGGCCGCGGCCGGTGTCGTCATGAACGGCGTCATAGCCGCGCTCCTCTGGGGAGTCGCCCGCGACGTCAACATGCGCAGCGCCTTCCTTCACATGGCCGGCGACACCCTCTCCACCGCCGCCGTTATCGCCGGAGGCGCGGCCATCCTCTTCACCGGCCACACCTGGATCGACCCCGTTCTCTCGCTCATCATCGCCGCTCTCATCCTGTGGTCCAGCATCGACATCGTCCGCGAGACACTGAACATCCTTCTCGAAGGAACTCCCCGTGGCATCGAGCTCACCCAGATTCGTTCTGGCATGGAGGAGGTCGAAGGCGTCATCAACGTGCACGATCTCCACGTCTGGAGCCTCGGCTCGCAGAGCCACGCGTTGGCCTGCCACGTGACCATCTCCGACATTCCCCCCTCCGAGAGCGAATGTATTCTGGTGAAGTTGAAGCACGTCCTGCGCGACCACTACAACATTCACCACTCAACCATCCAGTTCGAACATCAGGGTTGCCCGGAACTGGAAGGCTGCGTCGTACCCATCGAGGATATGTCGAGCACCGCTGCTCACAGCCACCACGGCCACGCTCACTAGTACGTACGAAACAGGAGGTCACCCGCTTTGACTCGCTCCCGAGTTTCTGCTGTCGCTCTGTGTCTTGCGCTCTCGTTCCCCGCCGCAAACCTGATCGCCCGCCCAGCTTCCCCTCAGCCGCGCGAAACGCAATCGACCCCGTCCAGCAGCCTCGAAGCCCTCTCCGGCGAGTACACCAACCCCATCGAGCCCGACGTCCCCTACAGCTTCTATGTAAAAGACGGCAAACTCGTCGTCGAGTCCGATCGCCTCGTCCCCACCGTCCTGACGCAAAACTCCCCCACGGACTTCGCCGCTCCCGTCACCCGAATCACGATGAAGTTCACCGTTGACGCCTCCGGCCGAGGCGTCTCCCTGGTCTCTTCCAACAATCCCGATGCAACTTTCAAGCGCACCGGCGACGCAGTTCACCACGTCTTCCACGACTACCAGGCCTCCGACGTGATGATCCCGATGCGCGACGGCATCAAGCTTCACACCATCATCCTCAAACCCTCCGACATCACCACGGCCCTCCCGTTCCTCATCCAGCGCACGCCCTACGGAGCCGACGGCACAACTCGTATGTCCTTCTTCGGCGGACGACCCGAACTCGCCCGCGACGGCTACATTTACGTCGAGCAGGACATTCGCGGCCGCTTCAAGTCCGAAGGTGTCTTCGTCATGAGCCGCCCCCAGGAAGATCACAAAGATCCAAAGGCCATCGACGAAAGCACCGACGCTTACGACACGGTCGCATGGCTCCTCAAGAACATTCCCGGCAACAACGGCCGCGCCGGCTTCGTCGGCACCAGCTATCCCGGCTTCCTCGCCATGGAAGCCGGGATCGATCCGCATCCGGCCGTCAAGGCCATCTCACCGCAGGCCCCCATGATCGACGTCTGGAAGGGCGACGACTTCTTTCATAACGGCGCCTTCCGCCAGACCTACGGCTACGACTATGTCTGGGGCATGGAAGCCAGCAGTAAAAAGAACAGCGACGTCAGCTATGGCAAAGGCAAAGACGGCAAATCAAACGACGGCTACGACTTCTTCCTCGAGCGCGGCTCCTTCGCTGAAGACGTGCAGCGATCCGGAGTCAAGCCGCCATATCCGACCTGGAAGCTCTTCCTCGATCACCCCAGCTACGACGTAGTCTGGGCGTCCCGCGGCGTCGAAAACCATCTCTCCGAAGTCGCCGTGCCCACGCTCAGCGTTGGTGGCTACTACGACCAGGAAGACATGTGGGGTCCCCAGGAAGAGTACAAGTCCCTTGAACCTCATGACTCGAAGAAGGAGAACTTCCTCGTCCTCGGCCCCTGGCGGCACGGTTATTGGTCTTCGTCCTCGCGTCACCTCGGGAACCTCAACTACGGCGAGTCCATCGGCACCGAGTTCCGCAGAGACATCGAGGCGAAATTCTTCGGCCACTTTCTTAAAGACGAGCCCGGCTTCGACCTCGAAGACACCGCCAGTTTCCAGACCGGCTCCAACACCTGGAAGCGCTACTCCCACTTCCCGCCCGAACAATCCCAATCCACCGCGCTCCATCTCACCGCCAATGGCGCCCTCAGCTGGACCGAACCGAAAGAGCCCGCCAAGACAACCTACGTCAGCGATCCCGCAAATCCCGTCCCCTATCGCCATCGCCCCATCCAGCCCACCTACAGCCAGGGCTCCGAGTGGTTCAACTGGCTCACAGAAGATCAGCGCTTCGTTGCCGACCGCAAAGACGTCGCAACCTTCAGGCTGCCCGCCCTCAAGAAAGACCTGGTTATGACCGGCGAAGTCATTGCCGACATCTTCGCCTCTACCACCGGCACCGACAACGACATGGTCGTGAAGCTTATCGATCAGTACCCCGACGATGACCCCGACCCGAAGATGCGCGGCTATCAACTGATGATCAACGAAGAGATCTTTCGCGGCCGCTACCTTCAAGGCTTTGACAAGCCCACCCCCATACGCGCCGGCACCATCCGCGAATACCGCTTCAGCCTTCACGCCGCAGATCACGTCTTCAAGGCTGGCCACACCGTCATGGTCCAGATCCAGAGCACCTGGTTCCCGCTCTACGACCGCAATCCTCAGACCTACGTGAAGAACATCATGCTGGCCAAACCCGAGGATTACAAACCAGCCACCATCACCATCTACTCCGAGAAGGACCACGACTCAAACCTGCAGGTCCCATTGATCAACGCCTGCGACCACATCGACTGTTTCTAGATCGAGGAGCAAGATTACCATGAACGCACCCGACGACATCCGGCGATCCCTTCTCCTCGGAATCGGAGGATTCGCCATGAGCTCTGCCCTATCTGGCCATTCAGCAGTTGGGCAGCCATCGCCCCATCAAGGCGGCGCACTCAATCCGGAACAAGGCGAACACCTCATCCACTTCCGCGACGGCGGCAACATTTTCATTAAGGTCAGTGCCGCGACCGGCTCCGAGCGCTACGCCATCGGCACGCAGCAAATTACCGTGGGTGCCGGCGTTCCTGTCCACCGCCATTTCGAGATGGAAGAGTCCTTCTACGTCCTCGAGGGCAGCGGCTTCTTCATTCTCCAAGACGTGCGCCATGCCATCCAGCAGGGCTCAACCATCTTCATCCCCAAGAACCACTGGCATGGCTTCGCCAACCCCGACCACGAACTCCTCCTCTTGTGGATCGTCTCCCCTGCCGGTCTTGACGGCTTCTTCCGCGAAACCTGCTCCCCTCCCGGCGCACCCCGCAAGCAGCTCACCCGAGACCAGATCCACCAGATCGCCCTCAAATACGGCACCGAATTCAAATAGCTGAAGGCTGCATCTACCCCCGGATCCGGGTGCTCCATGTCTCCTTCCTCTGGAGACACGAGAGAGAAGCTGCTCGATTTGACTCTCGCGGTAGAATAGGAACAGCGCAATGATCCTCCACCAGCCAATACCGGCTCTCCTTTAGCGGCTCCCGCCGCCAAGACTCTGCTGCGCATTCCTTTCAGTCTCAGATCCACTCCAAAACACAAGAGCCCGGAGGGCCCACATGCTGGACCGCCTTGAACAAATGGAGCAACGCTACAACGACCTGCAGGCGCAGTTCGCGTTGCCGGAAGTCCTGAACGACCACGAGAAGTACCAGAAGGTCGGCAAGTCCCTGCGCGAAATTGAAGAGCCGGTCGAAAAATACCGCGAACTCAAGCAGGTCACCCAGGGCCTTGCAGACGCGCGCGCCATGCTCGCCGAATCCGACCCCGATCTCCGCGCTATGGCCGAGGAAGAGATCGCCGCTCTCGAGCCGCGCAAATCCGCCCTCGAAGACGAACTCCGCATCCTCCTCCTCCCCAAGGACCCCAACGACGAGAAGAACGTCATCCTCGAAATCCGCGCCGGCACCGGCGGCGATGAAGCCTCTCTCTTCGCGGCCGAAATCTTCCGCATGTACACCCGCTTCGCCGAGCAGCACCGCTGGAAGGTCCAGGTCACGGATCTCTCCGAATCCGGCGTTGGCGGATACAAGGAAGTCATCGCCATCATTGAAGGCGATCGCGTCTACTCGCAGCTCAAATGGGAGAGCGGAGTCCACCGCGTGCAGCGCGTGCCCGCCACAGAAACCCAGGGCCGCGTGCACACCTCAGCCATCACCGTCGCCGTCCTCCCCGAAGCCGAAGATGTCGACGTGAAGATTGAAGCTAAAGACATCCGCATCGATACCTTCTGCTCTTCCGGTCCCGGCGGTCAGTCCGTCAATACGACCTACTCAGCTGTCCGCATTACGCACCTGCCCACCAACACTGTCGTCAGCTGCCAGGACGAAAAGTCGCAGATCAAGAATCGCGAGAAAGCCATGCGCGTCCTCCGCACCCGTCTCTACGAAGTCGAGATGGAGCGCCAGAACGCGGAGCTCGCCGCCGCCCGCAAGTCGCAGGTCGGCTCTGGCGACCGCAGCGAGAAGGTCCGCACCTACAACTTCCCGCAGAACCGCCTTACCGACCACCGCATCGGCCTCACCCTCCACCAGCTCGACCTCATCATGGAAGGCCGTCTGCAATCCGTAGTCGACGCGCTCGTCGCTCACTACCAGGCCGAGGCGCTCAAAGGCGATACTCAGGCAGCCTGATGAAACTCCGTGAGTGGCTCCAGTACGGCGAGGGCCTCCTCGCCGACAGCCCTCACCCCGAACGCGCCCGCCGCGACGCCGAGACCTTGCTCCTCCACCACATAGGCAAAAACAAAGCCTGGCTCATGGCGCATGGCGACGACGAGTACGCCGGCTGCTCCTCGATTGGCTACGCCGCTCTCCTCGAACGCCGCTGTAAAGGCGAGCCCATCCAGTACATCATCGGCGAGTGCGAGTTCTACGGCCTGCCGTTCCACGTCACCCCCGACGTCCTGATCCCCCGCCCCGAAACCGAACACCTCGTCGAAAAAATCCTCGACCTCACCAGATCCCCGGGTGCCCCAGAACTCTCTTCTGAGACCCGCAAAAACGCGGGTGCCCCATGTCTCCCGGTTTTGGAGACATGGGATACAGAGAACCTCGACCAACCCCCAATCCCGAGTGCCCCCGGTCCCTCCCTTTTGGGGACCGGGGAAACGACGACCCCCGGCCACCCAGTTCGCATCCTCGACATCGGCACCGGCTCCGGCGCCATCATCGTCGCCCTCGCCACCCAACTCCCCAACGCCGTCCTCACCGCCATCGACATCTCCGAACCCGCTCTCTCCCTAGCCCGCAGAAACGCCACCCGCAACAACATCGCCAATCGAATCCGTTTCCTTCAAGGCGACCTACTCGCCCCCGTCGCCGGAGAGAAATTCGAAATTATCGCCTCCAACCCGCCTTACGTCCCCAACACCGATCGCGCCCTCATTTCAGTAGAAGTCCGCGAGCACGAGCCCCACGTCGCCCTCTTCGGAGGCCAGGACGGCCTCGAAATCTACCGCCGCCTCATCCCCGCCGCCTACAACGCCCTCGTCTCCGGCGGCTATCTCGTCCTCGAATTTGGCTTCAGCCAGCAACCCAACATCGAATCCCTCCTCACCTCCGCAGGCTTCCAGCAGATCGAGTTCACCCACGACCTCCAGGGCATCCCCCGCATCGCCTCCGCCCGCCGCCCCTGAATCGCATCTCATTACCTCGTCACCTTGTCCCCTCGTTCCCTTAATTCGCGCCGTCAGGCGCAGTGTTCGTTAGCCCCGCGCTTCAGCGCGGGGTAAATACGCAGAAGATCTGTAGAGTCCCGTAGCGACTGTCTGTTTTGTCAAGGGGTTGGTGGAAAAGACGGCGGCGGGGCGCCTCGGAAAACGGATTTCGTTTTCCGCTTTCCCACAACCACGGCGGCTGTTTGATTAAATTCCGGCCTCGGCCGTGATGGCGCAAACAGGAGTGGCATGCATTCGCCGTCGCACTTCTCTCGCCTTGGCATTGAGACGGACGAGCAGTTTGTGCGCCAATGCGATGCGGACGACTTTAGGCGGTTTGCCGGCAGCTCGCAGCCGCTTCTGAAAGAGGACGAAGTCAGGCTCGTAACGACCCACGACGCTGGCCACGATGAAGAGGATCTCGCGTACTGCGGCGCGTCCTCCACGCACGGCACGCTTCCCCTGGTGCTTACCTGAGTCATTTGCCAGAGGGGCAACTCCGGCCAGCTTGGAGACGGTCTTGTTCGACACCATGCCGATCTCCGGCATCTCGGCCATCAACCGCGCTACCGTGCGATCGGCCACACCTTTGATCGTGCGAAATGCATGGTTGAGCTCCCGCCACAGCGGGTCTTGCTCGATCAGCTTGGTGATGCGCTGCTCCAAATCTCGAATCTGGTGCTCCAGCACTTCCAGAATCTTGTTGAACGATCTCAACACCGCCCGATCAGTGACCAGCCGCTGCTGATTCAGCTGCACTACGCGAACAGCCGCTCATTCACAGATACAAGGGACGGCGGATCTCGACAACAAACACCCACCTCTGTGGACCACCCCTCCCGACCCCGTCATTTAGACTCGTCTCCGGAAAGGAACACTTCATGCCGCAATCCAAAGGCTTTGCCGCGACCGACCCCAAAACTCCCCTCGCTCCCTACAGCTTCAGCCGCCGCGAACCCGGCCCCACTGAACTCGCCATCGACATCCTCTTCTGCGGAGTCTGTCACTCCGACCTCCACATGGCTCGCAACGAGTGGGGCCAGTCTATCTATCCCATGGTCCCCGGCCACGAGATCGTCGGCCGCGTCACCGCCGCCGGCAAAGAAGTAAAGAAATTCAAAGCTGGCGATATCGCCGCGGTCGGCGTCATCGTCGACTCATGCCGACACTGCGCCCCCTGCGACCGCGGCGAAGAACACTACTGCCTTGAAGGCGCCACCCTCACCTACGCTGCCAAAGACCGCGTTGATGGCTCCATCACCATGGGCGGCTACTCCAGCAACCACGTGGTCGACGAGCGCTTCGCCCACACCGTTCCCGCGAACCTCGACCTGGCTGCTGTTGCGCCTCTGCTCTGCGCCGGAATCACCACCTACTCGCCGCTCCGCCACTGGAACGTAGGCCCCGGCAAAAAGGTCGGCATCGTCGGACTCGGCGGACTCGGCCACATGGGTCTCAAGTTCGCGCACTCCTTCGGCGCGCAGACCATCCAGTTCACCACGTCGCTCAAGAAGAAAGACGACGCCATCAAGCTGGGCGCCGACGAAGTCATCGTCTCCACGGACGAAGCACAGATGAAGAAGCACGCCGGCACCTTCGACTTCATCCTCGACACCGCCTCCGCTCCCCACGCGCTCGAGCCATATCTCAGCCTGCTCAAGCAGGACGGCACGCTCGCTCTCGTTGGCCTCCCCGATCAGCCGCCCAGCGTCTCCGTCTTCAGCCTTATCACCAAGCGCGCCTCTATCGCCGGCTCCATGATTGGCGGCATGCCCGAAACGCAGGAGATGCTCGACTATTGCGGCAAGAACAACATCACCGCCGACGTCGAAGTCATTCCCATCCAGCAGATCAACGAAGCCTTCGAACGCATGCTCAAGCAGGACGTGAAATACCGCTTCGTCATCGAAATGTCCACGCTGAAGTAGTCGACTCAGTCTGGGTGATGGGTGCCCCATGTCTCCCGTTTTTGGAGACATGGGATTCAACTAACCTTCTCCAGCAACGGGGGCCCCATTCTAAACAGTCCGTCAGGACTGTTTAGGGTGGGAGACGAGAATGTCGAGACTGAAATCCTGATCTATGATCAACCCCGCACCCGAGGTCACCACATGAACGAGACTCAACGCCTCAAGGCCGTCCTAACCGACTCGCACTTCCTGATCCCCGTCCTCGTCTTCTGCTTCGGACTCGCCGTTCTCATCGCCCTGCACTAACCCACGTTTGTTACCCTGTTCCGGTCTCACGCTCCACGGAAAGGACCTCACGATTGCATGGGTGCCCACGGTCCCTCGCTTTTGGGCACCGGGGACACGGGTTCCACGGAAAGGACACTCTCAACCCAGATGCCCTCGACGGCTCGCACCAACCCACCCGTAATCCTCCCCTCGATTCACGGCCTCGGCGTGCTCTGCGCGCTCACTGCCGGAGTCTGGCTCGGAGCCGCAGAAGCTCCTACCAAGCTCGTCAATTCCGGCCTGTCTCCTTACGCCATCTCCCTCTGCATGGTCGCTGGCGTTTTCACCGCCCGCTGGACAGTCCCCACAATGCTCAAGGGCACGCGCAACGTCTTCGCGGACCTCTCCGAGCATCGCCATCTCATCCCCATTGCAATCCTCGCTGGAATGCTCTGGGCCGTCGCTAATACCCTCACCGTCTTCGCCATCCGTGATGTCGGCCTCGCCATTGCCTTCCCCCTATGGAACACCAACTCCCTCGTCGGCATCCTCTGGGGCCGTCTGCTCTTCGGCGAACTGAAAGGCGCCAGCCGCCAGAACATCGCCAAAGTCGTCCTCGGCGCTCTGGCCATCGTTGCCGCAGCCATCATGCTCGGCTTCAGCACCATCTCGGCAAACAGCTCGCATCCGCAGCGCGCCATTGGCGGCATCCTCGCAGCGATCGGAGCAAGCCTGCTCTGGGGCACCATGTATGTCCCCTACCGCAAGGCCTACATCAGCGGCATGAACCCGCTCTCCTTCGTCACCGTCTTCACCATCGGCGAACTCGGCACCATGTTCGCGCTCGTTCTCGCATTCGATGGCGGATCGCACGCTGCAGTCTTCCACTCCAGCGAGGTCCGCCCTCTGCTCTTCTGGCTCTTCCTCGGCGGATTCGTCTGGGTCATCGGCGATCTCTTCCAGCAATACGCAACCAAGTATCTCGGCATCGGCCGCGGCATCCCCCTCTCCAACACCAACCAGATGTGGGGACTTGCCTGGGGCGCGCTGGTGTTCGGCGAACTCTCCCACGCCAGCTCATCTCACTGGATGCTCGTCGTAGCCGGCTCCATCGTCATGATTCTCGGGGCCCTTGCTGTCTCCACCGCTGTCGCCACCGAAAAAGAAAAAGCTTCCATGCGTCAAGCCGTTGTCCGCGAGTGCGCCCGCTACGAACTCGACTACGACCGCATCTCCGAGCTGCACGCCAGCTCATCCGACTCCGATCGCCCTGGTGGCCGCGCCTGGTGGGATTTCATTATCATCGGCGCCGCTATCGCCGTCTTCATCTGGCTCGGGGTCAACGCGCAGGTCCCCACGCTCAGCATGAACTACACTTGGATCGCCATCCTCAGCGTCGTCCTCGTTATTTCCGCATCCATCAGCTCCTGGGTGCTCTGGAAAGCAACCCGCTTCGATTGAGCGGCAACCATCACCTCAGGCGGCGAATTAACGCCTATACAATTACCTGAGATGTCTGGTGCGCAAAAGGTCGACCTCGTTGGCGTGGGATTGAACGCAATCGACACCCTCATCCCGCTTCGGCACTTTCCCGCCAGTGGCTCCAAAACCGAGTACAGCAACGCCAGCATCATGCCCGGTGGTCAGACTGCGACCGCCATCGTCGCCTGCCAGACCTGGGGACTCGAAACCCGCTACATCGGCAAAGTCGGCGAAGACGACGCCGGCCGTCTCCATCAGCGCGAATTCGAGCGCACCGGCGTCGATGCCCGCCTCATCACCGTTCCCAACGCCGCCAGCCCGCAGTCGCTCATCATCGTCGACGAAGGCGGCGAGCGAACCGTCCTCTGCCGCCGCGACGAACGCCTGCTGTTGCAACCCGCCGATCTCAAGCGCGAATGGATCGTCAGCGCCCGCGCCCTTCACGTCGACGGCTTCGAAACCGCAGCCGCAACGCAAGCCACTGCTTGGGCACGCGAAGCCGGCATTCCGGTCATCGCCGACCTCGATGAAACCTACCCCGGTGTCGACGACCTCATCGCCAACGTCGACTACCTCATCGTGAGCCGAGATTTCCCGTCACGCCTCACCCGCGAGCGCAACCTCGAGCAAGCGCTCCGCAAAATCAAGAATCGGTACGGCTGCAAGCTCGCCGCTGCCACGCTCGGTGCCGACGGCGTCATCGCCTGGGACGGTGAAGACTTCCACCTCAATCCCGCCTATCACGTTCCTGTCACCGACACCACTGGCGCTGGTGACGTCTTCCATGCTGGCTTCATCTACGGCCTTCTTCAGGAGTGGCCCCTCGTCCAGCAGCTCGACTTCGCCTGCGCAGCCGCCGCCCTCAACTGCACCTGCTCCGGCGCTCGCGGCGGCATCAAGAACGTCGAAGCCATTGAAGACCTGATGGCGAATACGCCCCACTACGACATCGCCAACGCCGCAGACTAGTCCGCCCCCGCTTCGAACTCCGCGTCCCTTTCCAGCACATCAGACCGAACCGTTCGCGTCCGCATCTTGTAGAACGTCACTGCGACCAGGTTGCTCACCAGCAGCGTACCCACGATCTTCACCGCATACGAGAGCGGATTCGCGACGCTCACAAACGGATACGCCGAGATCATCAGGCTGAACAGCGTCGCGCCCAGCCCCACCACCGATGTCCACTTCAGCCAGCGCGGCAGTGTCTTCCGCAACCCCGCCGCTCCCACCAGCGGAATCGCGAACATCGCAAGGTACGCCACCTCATAGTGCGTCAGGCTTGCGTTTGACAGCACCTGAAATGCTTCCTGCGCATGCACGCCTGCCGTCGCCAGCACCACCATCACAACCAGCAACCCTGATGTACACAGAATCGAGTTCACCGGCGTCTTCCACCGCTCATGCAGCCGCGTGAACCACGCCGGGATCATCTCGTTCCAGCCCACCGCCAGCGGCAACCGGCTCACACCCGTCATCAGGTACGAGACGGCTCCCAGCAGCCTCATCTCAAGCAGCAGAATCGCCGTCATCGCGAACAGATTTCCCGCCCCCTCATTCCCCAGCGCGATTCGCAGAGTCTGCGGAATCGGTGCGATGAAGTTGATCTGGTCCCGCGGCACAAACGCCACCACCGTGCCCGTCCCCAGGATGAACATCAGGCAGATGATCGGCGAGGCAATCCACACCGATTTCGTAATCGTCTTCTCAGGGCTCTTGCTCTCTCCGGCAAGAATCGCGATGTACTCAAGCCCGCACAGCGCGCCGAACATCATCTGCCCGAACATCGCCAGGGTACGCAAATCGTGCGGCGGCATTTCAAACGACAGCGGCGTCCAGTGCACCGGCACATGCCGCACCACCGCCCACGGACCGAGCCCGATGAGCGCAACGAACACCGCCATAATCGCGACCGCTCCAGCATTGTGGATCCACTTGCCGATCTCTAAGCCGCGGATCTCCGCCGCGGTCAGCAGCACAATGAGCACCGTCACAATGGCAATCGAAACGACTCGATTTTCGGGCAGCCACGCACCCCTCGGGCCCACCAGATACGCCACCTCCGACGGAATTCCATACAGAATCGAAGCCGTCACCGCTATGCCGTAAAACCACAAATTCCATGCCGTCAGGAATCCGCCCAGATTTCCAAACGCCTTCTGCGCCCAAATGTAAAGTCCGCCCTCCAGCGGCATCGCGCGGTTCAGCGCGATCACCGACCCCGCCATCGGCAGATAGAACGCCACCATGGCGCCCAGCCACATCAGCGTCTGCGCCTTGCCCAGCCCGGCCGCAACGCCCACCCACATGGTGCCGACTACGCAAAGCACCTGCGAAAACACGAGATCGCGCAGCCCAAGTTGCCGTCGCAGTTGATGCTCAGCCTTCGAAGCGCTCTCATCTTCACCCATCGTTCCCGCATCTTCGCACGCCATCGCCATCGCAGTCCTCAGGAATCTCCGATAGGTAGAAAGTAGAAGGTGGGTGCCCCAGAGCCTGCCCTGAGCCTGCCGAAGGGTCTCGATTCTGAGACCTGGGAGTGGTGCTGACCTAGGTAGTACCGACGCGGTTGAGAATGATTGTCAAAACCCGCATCATCCCCTTACTATTCTCGTCTGTAATCGTTTTCACTCGAGGAGTCCCGCCAATGCAACCACGCCTTTCCTCGCTGTTCACTGCCGCTCTCACCCTCGCTCTCATGGCCTCGTCACCCGTGACTAAGGCGCAGTCAGCCCAGGTAGCCCAAACCCCGCCCATGGGCTGGAACAGCTGGAACTACTTCGCCGGCAAAGTCACCGACAAAGACATCCGCGACTCCGCCGACCAAATCGTCTCCACCGGCATGAAAGACGCCGGCTACATCTACGTCAACATCGACGACACCTGGGAAGGCGAGCGCGACGCCAACGGCCTCCTCCATACCAACTCCAAGTTCCCCGACATGAAGGCCCTCGCCGACTACGTTCACTCCAAAGGCCTCAAGCTCGGCATCTACTCCTCGCCTGGCCCAAAAACCTGCGCCAACTACGAAGGCTCCCTCGGCCACGAAGAGCAGGACGCCAGGATGTACGCCGAGTGGGGCATCGACTACCTCAAGTACGACCTCTGCTCCTTCATCCCCGCTGTCATGCAGAAACAGGCGCCGCACGACAAAGCCGCGCAGATGAAGCTCATGATCGCCGCCTACGACAAAATGTCCAAGGCGCTCAAAGCCACAGGCCGCCCCATCGTCCTCTCCCTTTGCCAGTACGGCTGGGACTCTCCATGGGAATGGGCTCCCGAGCTCGGCGGCAACCTCTGGCGCACCACCGGCGACATCGAAGCCAAATGGCAAAGCATCTGCGACATCCTCGAGCAGCAGAAGGGCCTCTACTCCTACGCAGGCCCCGGCCACTGGAACGACCCCGACATGCTTGAAGTCGGCAACGGCAAGCTCTCCCTTGCCGAAAATCGCCTTCACTTCTCCATGTGGGCCATGCTTGCGTCGCCGCTTCTCGCCGGCAACGACCTCCCGCACATGAAGCCCGAGATCAAGGCCATCCTCACCAACAAAGACGTCATCGCCATCAACCAGGACCCACTCGGACACCAGGCTCGCTACATCTATAGCGGCGGCCAGGTCGAAGTCTGGGAGCGCGATCTGAAAGGCGGTGCGAAAGCCATCGCCATCATCAACATCGGCAGCGATCGCGTTTCAACCCATCCCTTCCATCTCGACCTCAAGCAGCTCGGCCTGCACGGCGCCCAGCACGCCAGAGAACTCTGGACCGGCAAGGACGTGCAGCTCGCTGACAATATGAGCTTCGAAATCGACAGTCACGACGTACGCCTCTTCCGCATCGACTCTGCGAAATAGGCGCGAATCTGCGGCTCGTTCAGTATCCCCACGCTCAGCGTGGGGATACTTGCCTCCGGGAACATAGAAGGTGCTCTGCTTGATTCACAAGCCACCTATCCCTGTGCGGTAGAATCCAAAGACCAGCGTGATCCAGCCACCTATCTTCGCGCGGGCTAGGCTCGAAGCCCTGATTGCCAGAGCTCGCTCGGCTGCGTGTCTCAGCCGGCTGCTTCTTCTCTTCATCGCTCTTGAAGCACTCACAATGCCCATCACGCAGGGCATCTGGTCGTGGGACAAGTTCCTCCACGGCGGCCAGGACTTCGAACTCGGCCTCCTCATCATCGTCACCTGTCTCTGCCTGGTGTTGCTCCGCGTTCAGCAAAATCGATGCCGCCTCGGATGGCTCTCCGTTTTCAGAGCGCTGCTCATGAGCGCTTTGGCGCACATCGCCTTCTCCCCGTCGGCTCCCGTGGAATCGTTCGAACACCGATCGCAAATTCCATCACTGCCCAGCCTTCCTGCTCTCCGTACTCCCCTATTGATCTGATATCTCCGCGCGTCGGGCCCCTTTCCGGTAGCTGATCCATCGCTATCTGTCCCCTCGGAAAGACCAACCGTATTTGCACGCCGGAGTTTTCATGAAGACGTCTGAAGTCCTTCACGCCTGGTCCAGGATCCTGACTGGCCATGCCCCAAACCTTTCCATCGAAATCACTAAGGAGTGCCCGCTCCGTTGCCCCGGCTGCTACGCCTTCGATCCCGCACACCTCGGCGGTGACTCGCAATTGCGCGAGCTCTCTGACTTCCGCGGCGACGAACTTGTCGCAAGAACCCTCGCTGTAATCGACCGTTACAAGCCGCTCCACGTCTCCATCGTCGGCGGTGATCCCCTCGTTCGTTATCGCGAGCTCGACCAGCTCATCCCGCAGATCGACGCCCGCGGCATTCACACCCAGGTCGTCACCAGCGCGTTCCGTGTAATCCCAGCAGCCTGGGCGCAGTACAAGCGCCTCAACATCGTGGTTTCCATTGACGGCCTCGCACCGGAGCACGACGTCCGCCGCAAACCAGCCACCTACGAACGCATCCTCAAGAACATCGCCGACGCGCACATCAACGTCCACTGCACCATCACCTCGCAGATCGCCGACCGCCCGGGCTACATCGAAGAGTTCCTCGACTTCTGGTGCGCTCGCACTGAAGTCGTCAAGGTGTGGTTCAGCCTCTTCACTCCGCAGCGCGGCGCAACCGAGATCGAGATTCTCTCGCCAGCTCAGCGGGCCACCGTCATCGCGGAACTGAAGCGCCTGCGCCCCCGCTTCCCAAAGCTGGAGATGCCCGACTCCCTGCTCCGCGAGCTCTCAACTCCGCCGTCCAACCCAGACCAATGCATCTTCGCCCGCACCACACGCACCATCTCGGCCGATCTCAAGACGCGAGTGACGCCGTGCCAGTTCGGCGGCGACCCCGACTGCTCACAATGTGGATGTATCGCTTCGATGGGCCTCGCCGCAGTCGGCCATCACAAAGTGATCGGAGGCATCACTGCGGGGGACTTCTTCTTTCTTTCCGACAGAATCGGCAAGCGCTGGAGCAGCTTCCGTGAGAGTCTCTCACCCTCACCCGCTCAACCTGAGCCATCGCCGTTCACAATCGTTCAGTAACAATGGTGAATTGTAAGCAACTCGGGTGCCCCGGTCCTCGCACTTGGGAACCGGAGAAAATCCTCACCTCAACATCATTTCGGGTGCCCCATTCTAAATTGGTCGTCAGACCAATTTAGGGTGGGATCGAAAAGGTCTATGTCCATTCGCGGCCCACTCATCGCGCGATGATTCAACATCATTCGGGTGCCCCATTCTAAATTGGTCGTCAGACCAATCTAGGGTGGGGAGCGAAGAAGTCGCGAGCAAGAGAATCACACCGCTCTCGCCAGCACCACCGCAAACCACCCACGCTCATCCGTCCACGTCACTTCCGGCGCAAACCCGGTCTTCGCCAGGAGCGCTTCCGCAGCACCCTGCTTGTACTTATAGCTGTTCTCGGTGTGGATGCTCTCCCCCATCTCGAACCCGACACGCAGATCGATGCCCGGCAGCCAGACCTCCTGGCTTTTCGCGCTCACCAGGTGCATCTCCATCCGCGACTCGGTCGAATTCCACACTGCTCGATGCCCAAACGTCGCAAGATTGAAATCCGCATCCAGCTCCCGGTTGAGCCGCGTCAGAATGTTCCGGTTGAACGCTGCCGTAACCCCACCTGCGTCGTCATACGCAGCCTGCAGCACCGCTTCGTCCTTCGCCAGATCCACGCCGAGCAGAAAGCAGTCGCCCATGTCCATTGCCGCACGCACGCGCTCAAGCAGCATCAGCGACTCACCCGGCTCGAAGTTCCCGATGCTTGATCCGATGTACATCAGCAAGCGGCGCTCTTTCGGCAGCGTCGGATCCAGCTCCAGATCCTGGGTATAGTCCTGCACGCGCGGGCATACGATCACGCCCGGCAGCTCATCCTCAATGCGCAACTGCGCCTCGACCAGCGCGCTCGCCGACACATCCACCGGCTCGTAGAAGACGGTATCCTGCCGATCAGCCGCAGCCGTTAGCAGCAGTCGGGTCTTGTCCGCCGAACCTGCTCCCAGCTCCACGATCCGCAGCACCTGTTCTCCCGCAGCTCTGGCCACGATCTCCGTTGCGTGCTTCGCCAGAATCGCGCGCTCCGTCCGCGTCACGTAGTACTCGGGAATGCGCGTGATCTCGTCGAAGAGCCTTGACCCCGCCGCGTCATAGAACAACCACGACGGCAGCCACTTGGGGCGGGACATCAGTCCCTCGTAAACCGCCGCAGCGATCTTGTCTGAAATGTGAATCTTTGCTGGGGAAATCGGGGTCGTGGTCATGCAGGTATGTAGGATGCTCTCCCGGAGATGTGAGTTACTTTTCTGCCAATCGGATTCCGGAAAATTGCCATCTCGTTTCCGGTTGAAAGAAATTGCGATAGCTCGCCCGAATATGCGCTTGCGGCGTCGCGCACGAGCCACCCCGCAGCACCATCTGCCCGCTCATGAATTTCCCGTTATACTCACCCAGCGATCCCGCCAGCGGTGCAAAGCCCGGGTAGCCAAGATAGGCGCTCGCCGTCCACTCCCAGCAATCCCCCCAGACCTGCGAGAGCTTCCCATCTGTCGCCTCCGCCGGCGCCGGCCTCAACCTTCCCGAGTCCATCAGGTTTCCGGCAACCGGCCGCTCCTCCGCGGCAACCTCCCACTCCAGTTCCGTCGGCAACCTCTTCCCCGCCCACCGCGCGTAAGCGTCCGCCTCAAAGTAGCTCACCTGGCTCACGGGGGCGTTCTTCAACTCCTCGAGACTCTTCTCTCCGCGCAGCGTGAAAATCCGCCATCCGGCTTCATCCCTGCTCCAATACAGCGGCGCCTTCCACCCGTTCTGCTCGATCGCATCCCAACCCGCAGAAAGCCACAGCTCCGATCGCCTGTACCCACCATCCGCGATGAACTCCGCGTACTCGGCATTCGTAACCAGCCGATCCGCCAGCGCATAAGGTTCTAGCCACACACGATGCCTTGGCAATTCGTTGTCGTAGCAGAATCCACCGCCGCTGAATCCCACATCGACCAGCCCGCCCGCAAACTCCACGAAGCTCAGCTTGTCCAAACTGCCCGCCTGAGCTCGAGGTGTCTCTTCCAGATACGCCGGCCGCAGAGGATTCGTATAAAACGCATGCAGCAAATCCGTCAGCAGCAGCTCCTGATGCTGCTCCTCATGATTGGCCCCCAGCTCAACCCTGCTCAGAACCTCCGGCTCGGGATTCTCCTCCAGCAGACGCTCCAGGTGCTCGTCTACGTAACATCGATATCGCAGCACCTCATCCAGACCCGGCCGCGAAAACGACGCCCGAAGCTTCTTTTCAGGAAACTCGGCAAAACTCCGGTAATAGCTGTTGAACAGCCACGGAAAATCTTCGTTGAACAGTTTGTAACCTGGCTGGAACACGTTCAGAATGAATGACTCGAAAAACCACGCCGTATGCGCCAGGTGCCACTTCGCTGGCGAGGCTTCCGGGCACGACTGCACCATCATGTCTTCCGGAGTGAGTGGCTTACACAGCTCCATCGTCCGCTGCCGGACACTCCTGAACCTCTCCGCCACCCCAGATTGCAACTTCGGCGATACCGCGGTGCTCATTCGGCGCTCCTCAACCTTTGACGCTGTTTCCTTGGATTCGAAACTCCTCCGTTTGGTGCACTTCTCTGTCCGCCTTACATCTCTGTGACTAATGAGCTTGACGATGCTCCACAGAACGGTGCTCTAATTCTGTGCAGACGATGACGATCGTGTATCGCCGCCGTTCCTTCGCAAGGAGGAAGCATGAGCAGGTTCCATAACCCACTCCTCCCGGCTTCGATCCTCATCGCGGTCCTTGCCGCGACCTGTGCCCTGGCCATTGCACAGGCTCCGGTCCCTGCCCCAGCCGTAACCGTCTCGGAATCCATTCCCTCCACCACCGCTCCCGCCTCCCCGAAACCCCAACCGACGCAGGAGCAGATCGGTGACGCTTTGATGGCCCACCAACGCTATCAGGCAGCCATCGAGGCTTACAAGAAAGCAATTCCCTCCGAGCCGTCCGTGTGGAACAAGCTCGGCATCGCCTATCAGCTCATGTTCGACCTCACCGATGCGATGCAAAGTTACGAGAAAGCTCACAAGATCGATCCAAAAAACTCTAACGTGCTGAACAATCTCGGCACCGTTTACGACGCGCTCAAGCAGTATCACAACGCAGAGAAGATGTACCGCAAAGCGCTAAAGATCGACCCGCACTCCGCTCTGATCCTTAAAAACCTCGGCACCAACCTCCTCGCCCAGCACAAATATGAAAAGGGCTGGCAGCAGTACCAGATGGCCATCAAGTACGACCCGAACATCTTCCAGGACACCTCAAGGCCGCGCGTTGAGAACCCCGCCTCCGTATCCGATCGCGGTGCGATGAACTACTACATGGCCAAGGGTTGCGTTCGTGCCGGAATGCCGGAACGCGCCATTCAGTACCTGCGCATGGCAATCAACGAGGGATACACAAATCCCAAAAAGATAATCGCGGACAACGAGTTTGCGACCCTCCACGGTCTCCCCGCCTTCGAAGAGCTCCTGGCCTCCCAGACCCAGAAGCGGCAATAAGGATTTCCAACCTTCGTCTTCCAGCGCTCCCCGTCCGTCTATTCTGCTGAGAACTCATGAACGCCGTTCGCTTCGCTCTCGCAACAGCCCTCCTGCTCGCGTCCATAGCTCTCTCGCTTTCATCTCAGGTCCCGCCCACGCAGGATGAACGCAGCCTGGGGGTCGGTGGTAGCGGCATGATGGGCGGTTTTGCTGGCGCCGGTCTTGCCGGCACCGTCACCGAAATCGCTCCGGATCACTTCACCGTAAAGACCGAATCCGGCGACCTCTACACCGCGTACTACAGCGTGAACACCCGCATCATGAAGGCTCCTCCCCGCCCGGCAAACGACCGGGACCGCGACCGCTACGTGGGTCTACCCATCTCCATCAAAGCCTCCGACATCAAGATCGGTGACGCTATCGCCGCCTCTGGTGAAATGGATCCACCCGCCAAATCCATTGGCGCCATCGCCATCATCCAGCTCGACCCCGAAACGGTCAGGCGCATGCGCCAGATGCGCGCCAACTACGGCAAGACCTGGCTCCTGGGCCGCGTCACCGCCATCCATCAAACCGCGATCACCATCCAGGGCGGCCCCGACAACGCCACGCACACCTTCTCCGCCGACGAGAACACCACCTTCCGCAAGCGCCGCGACCCATCACTCTCGCCGACATCCAGACCGGCGACATGGTCCGCGTCGAAGGCGAACTGAAGAACGGCACCTTCGTCGCAACCACCATTTCCGTTATCGGCGCGCGCCCCGACCGCCCCAACTCACCCTCTGCTCCTCAGCAGTAAATCTCTGTCCCAACCCGCTAACTTGCTAACTCGCTACGTCGCCCCAGGCGACGCTAACTCGCTGCTTTTGTCTTCGAAACCCTCCGGCTCATCTCCCCGGAACTACCCCTCATCCGCAACTTCCACCCCTCATCCAAATACGCTCCCCTTCGCCACCCGCTCCGCCCTATCGTCTGCTCGAGAGCGAAAGCTCCGGAAAGGACATCGCCCGATGCACACATCGGACCCCATCATCGCCGTCGAGCAGGTCACCCGCCGCTTTCCCCTCGACCACAACGCCGTCATCGCCGTCGACAACCTCTCCCTCGTCATCGATCGCGGCGAATTCCTCGCCATCTCCGGCCCCAGCGGCAGCGGAAAATCCACCCTCCTCAACCTCATTGGCTGCATCGACAAGCCCACCTCCGGCCGCATCCTCATCGAAGCCACCGACACCTCCCGTCTCACTCCCGCACAAACATCTATCCTCCGCCGCGAAAAGATCGGATTCGTCTTCCAGACCTTCAACCTCATCCCCGTCTTCACCGCCGCTGAAAATGTCGAGTACCCACTCCTCGTCCAGGGTCTTTCCAACTCCGAACGCCGTCGCCGCGTATCCGAGGCCCTCGACAACGTCGGCCTCTCCGCCCGCGCCAACCACCGCCCCGACCTCCTCTCCGGCGGCGAGCGCCAGCGCGTCGCCATCGCTCGCGCGATCGTGCATCGCCCGGCCATCGTCCTTGCCGACGAGCCCACTGCCAATCTCGATACGCGCAACGCCACCCAACTGATCGACCTGATGCGCAACCTCAACCAGACCCTTGGCCTCACCTTCATCTTCTCCACGCACGATCAGCGCCTCCTCGAACACACCCCGCGCATCGTCCGCCTCACCGACGGCCGCATCGTCAGCGACACCATCTCGGAGCCTTCCCATGCTGAAGTTTTTGCAGCTAGCGTTTCGTAACGTCTTTCGCAATCGCCGCCGCACCGTCATGACGCTGCTCATGGTCGGCGGAGGCGTCGCCGGCCTCCTGCTCGTCGGCGGATTCTTCGCCTTCATGTTCCGCGGCCTTCGCGAGAGCACTATCCGCAACGGCCTCGGCCATATTCAGATCTTCACTGCCGAGCACTTCCGTCGCGACGAAGTCCACGTTCTCGACACCGGCATCAGCGACTGGCAGCACGTCGCATCCAATGTCCGCTCCGCCGACCACGTACGCGGCGTCGCACCGCGCATCGAGTTCTACGGCATGCTCTCCAATGGCGTGAAGTCCTCCGTCTTCATGGGCAGCGCCGTCGATCCCGACGCTGAACGCGCCATGAGCTTCAGCCCGCGCCTCGCCTCCGGCCGCGACTTGGCCGAATCCTCCTCCGGCGAGATCGAAGCGCTCGTCGGCACCGGCGTAGCCCGATCCATGAGCGTCAAAGTCGGCGACGGCCTCACCATCCTTGCCGTCACCGCAGACGGCGCACTCAACGGCATCGACGTCCAGATCGTCGGCATCGTCAACACCGGCTTCAAAGACCTCGACGACCGCTACCTCCGCATCACGCTTCCCTCGGCGCAGCGTCTCCTGCAAAGCGACCGCGTCACCAACCTCGTCGTCGGCCTCGACAAGACCGAAAACACTGACGCCGTCGCCGCCGCGTTCACTCCGCGTCTTCGTGGTCTTTCACAGGAGATGACCATGAAGAAGTGGATTGACCTCGCCGCGTACTACAAACAGGTCCGCACGCTCTTCAGCGGAATCTTCCTATTCCTCGGTATCATCGTCTTCTTCATGGTCCTCATGGCCAGCGTCAACACACTGCTCATGGCCATGATGGAACGCACCCGCGAGATCGGCACCATGCTCGCCATGGGAACCCCCCGCCCCTGGATCGTCGCGCTCTTCATGCTGGAGGCGACTATCACGGGGATCTTGGGCGCAGCTGTCGGCCTCATCGGCGGAAACCTCATCGGCATCGCTCTCAACGCCTCCGGCCTTCACCTTCCTCCGCCTCCCGGCCTCAGCACAGAGATGGCCTTCCGCGTCCTGCACGTTCCCGCGCTCATGATGGGCGCTTCCCTCATGGTCGTCGTCTCGCTCGCCCTCGCATCCATACTTCCCGCAGTGCGCGCGTCGCGCCTGCAAATCGCGGAGGCATTAGCCCATGTCTAGACACTCCAACGCAATGATCAAATCTTTCAACGCAGCGCCACTCTCATCTGCGCGACAAATGCCCTCCCGAAGGCATAAGCGTCAGGGCACGACTTCAGTCGTGCCGAATCCGCTCAAAAGAGAAAGCTGGGCTTTAGCCCCTGCTTCTGCACATCAACGTCGCTCTTACGACTCCAAGAACGCCCGCACCATCAACTGGGCTCTCCGTTCCTTCCTCCTCGGCGTCACCATCGCATTCCTCATCACCTGGGCCGCACTCGGCCATGCCGCTGCTGCGCCAGACGCCACCGCCCTCCTCAAGCGCTCAGACACCTACCGCAACGGCTGGCCTTCCTACTCGCTCCGCGTCAAAATCACCAACTACGAAGCCGGCAAATCCGACGAAGAGCACCTCTATGACGTCTCGCAGAAAGGCACTGACAAAACGTACGTCGAATTCATGAGCCCTCGCGAAAAAGGCCGCCACCTGCTCATGCTCGCCGACGACATGTGGATTTACCTTCCCGACACCAGCCGTCCCGTGCGCATCACCCCGCTCGAGCGCCTTTCCGGCGACGCCTCCAATGGCGATGTCGCCCGCACCAATTACGCCGTCGATTATTCCGCCGAGTTCGTCCGCGAAGAAAAGCTCGGCGCAGAAAACTGCTACGTCCTCAACCTCACCGCGAAGCGCAAAGGCGCAACCTACCAGCGCATCGTCTACTGGGTTCGCACCGCAGACGCTCGCCCCCTGCGCGCTGAGTTCTACCTGACGTCAGGCAAGCACATTAAGTCCGCCACATTCGACGAGTTCAAGGAATCAAACGGGCACTTGCTCCTGCGCAAACTCACCCTCTACGACGAGATCCGCCACAACTCGCATTCCGTACTCGAATACTCCAACGCCGCTCCCCGCGATCTTCCTGACAAGCTCTTCTATCAGGGCCGCGCCGACCGCTTCTGACGACGCCCATCACAGACGCGCCGCTGCGATTTGCGCCATCATCGCTGTCAAACCCGATCACGAAAGGAGAACAACATGATCGGAACCGTCCGCCGAAACCTCCTGCTCACAATCCTGCCCGCACTTTGGTGCTTACTCGTCTTCGCAATGACAGCGGCTGCGCAAGCTCCCGCGCAAAAAACCGGCAAGCTCATCGTCAAGATCACCGGCATTCGCAACGCCGAAGGCAACATCCGGATCGCCGTCCGTACCGATGAATCCACCATCGCCGCTGCGCAGATCGCCACCATCGATCCCAAGTCTCTTACTGCCGAGGCCGTCTTCGACAACCTTCCGGAAGGCGACTATGGCGTGGCCGTCATTCACGACGAGAACAAAAACGAGAAGCTCGACTTCAACGACTACGGCATGCCAACCGAAGGCTACGGCCACTCCAACAATCCATCGAAGCGCCAGGGGCCGCCGGACTTCAACGAAACCAAATTTGTCTTCTCCGCACCCACAACGACCATCACCATCAACCTCATCTACTGGCCGTAAATCCGATCGCCATGCTATCGCGCGTGCTCATCCCGACTCTCCTCCTCCTGCTGACGAGCTTCACCGCATCAGCACAGGAGCCCGCTCCCTCTTCGGAAGAGAGTTCAGTGAGCACGCGCTACTCCCTCGCCGTCATTGATGACGCCACCTTCTACACCGGCTCTCCCGCACATACTCCGCAAATTCTCAACCAAGTCCTCGTCGAACCGAACTTCGGCATCCGCTACAAAGACCGGCTCACCTTTTCGACGAGCCTCATCGGCCTCTCCGCCACCTACGACCACACCGCCTCCACCCTTCACGTGAAAGAGACATACGCCGGCTTCTCCGCGGGCGACTTCGACTTCACCGCCGGCCGCAAAATGCTTCGCTGGGGCACCGGATACGCCTTCAGCGCGGCGGGCGTCCTCGATCCACCTCGCGTTCCGACCAACCCCTCCGACCGCCTCAACACGAATCAAGGCCGCGACATGATCAAGGCCGACTGGGTCCACGGTCCGCACGCCCTCACCGTCGCATGGTCCACCGCCGCACTCGCGCCCGCGCACTCTGCTCTTCGCGATACAACGGCCTTCCGGTATAACGTACTCGTGCGCGGCTTCGACTCCTCATTCATCGCCGGTCACGACCGCGGCGCCGACACCTTCGGCGCGCTCACCTTTACGCGCGTCGTCGGCCAGGCTTGGGAGGTCCACGGTGAAGCCGTCTGGCGCGAACAGGCCGCCGCCCTCATCGGCGCGAAATACACCTTCCAGTCCGGGCTCACGTTCCTTGGTGAGTTCTACACCCCACCCAACACCGCGTATTTCCGCGACATCTCCATATCACCTTTAGCCGGTCGCCAGCACTACGCTCTCTTCAACGCCGGAAAATCCCGCCTGCGCGAGCTTCCCGGCTGGAAGCAGTGGGACGTCTCCGCCTCCGTCGTCTCCAATCTCGACGACCGCAGCTTCGTCACCGTTGCCGACATCAGCCGCTGGTTCGGCACGCACTTCACCGCCTACACCCACCTCGAAGTTCCACACGGTTCCAAAACAGCCGACTTCAACTCCGCCCGCTACCAGACCGCCACGTCGATCGGAGTGCGATTCCACCTATGATCAGCACTCCAAATGAACAGCTCTCTCCATCCCGCAAGAGGCACGGCAAGTCCTTCGATGCCTTCAAGGCTTTCTGCAAAGAGATTTGGTTCATTCCCATCATCGCGGTCATCATCGCGATTCTGATCCTCGTCATCGAGCACGCTCACGCGCAGATCCTCGCCAAGTTCTTCTCGTCTTTCATCTACGCCACCCTCATCGGGTTTCCTACCGCGCTCATTCTCAACTGGGTTGGCTTCCGCTACACCGAGCGGTTCCCGCGCCTGATCTTCGTCATCTTTTCAGGTGTTCTACTCTCCACGGCGATCGTCGGAACATTCATCGGTGCAGCCATCATCCGTGCTGCAGGCATCATTCCCCCGGGCTTCTATATGCGCGAGGTCCGCTCCGCCCTTCCCATCAGTCTTGTCATCACCCTTACTGTCGGACTCAGTGTTACCGCCTACGAAACGCTCCGCCATCGCCTCCAGGACGCCACCCTTCAGCTCCGTACGCAGCAGATGGAGCAGGAGCGCGCCAACAAGCTCCTCGCCGAAGCACGCCTCTCCTCGCTCGAGTCGCGCATCCATCCCCACTTCCTCTTCAACACCCTCAACTCCATCTCCTCCCTCATACCCACCGACCCCAAACGCGCTGAAGACACCGTCGGCAAACTCGCCTCCCTCCTGCGCTTCTCCATCAACGCCAACCAGGCCAGCCTCGTCCCGCTCGAGCAGGAACTCAAAATCGTTCGCGACTACCTCGAAATCGAGGCCACCCGCTTCGGGCCGCGCCTGCGCTACGAGATCTCCGTCCCCGAAAACCTTTCCGCCATCAGAGTTCCCCCTCTCGCCCTTCAGACCGTCGTAGAGAACAGCATCAAGCACGTAGCCGCTCAATGCACCGCGCCCGTCGCCATCACTATCTCCGCCGCTCAGCGCGAAAGGTCCTGCGAACTCACCGTCACCGACGACGGCCCCGGCTTCTCGCTCGCCGATATATCGCCCGATCACGGCCTCGCCAATCTCATCGGCCGCCTCGAACTCCTCTACGGCGACTCCGCGCAACTCACTGTCGCCGGCGTCGATTCCCTTTCAGTTGTCACCATCCGCATTCCTGCCGGAGACGCAGCGCAATGACAGAAGCCTCGCCGCTGCGCGCCTACCTCGTCGACGACGAGCCCCTCGCCCTCGAACGACTCGAGCGCCTGCTCGGAAAATTCCCGCAGCTTCAGATCGCCGGCTCCGCTACCGATCCCAGCGCAGCCATCACGGCCCTGAACAGCTCCTCTCCCACCTTCGACGTACTCTTCCTCGACATCCAGATGCCCGGCATCAATGGTTTCGAACTCCTCTCGCGGCTCTCATCGCAGCCCTTTGTCATCTTCACCACGGCCTACGACCAGCACGCGCTCCGCGCCTTCGAAACCAACGCCATCGACTACCTGCTCAAGCCCATCGAGCCAGAACAACTCGAACGCGCCCTGAAGAAACTCGGCCGCCTCCGCCCCATCGCCAAGCCCGAGTGGCAACAGAACCCAGCGCTTCCTGAACTGTTGAAAGGATTGACCGCGTCTCTGCGCGAGCCTCAGCCCGCGTACCCCGCGCGTATCGCCTCACGCGTCGGCGAACGCATCTCGTTCCTCGCGCTCGATGACATCACCCACTTCATCGCGCAAGACAAGCTCACCTTCGCCATCGCCAACGGAAAGAAGCATTCAGTCGACCAGACGATCTCCGACCTCGAGCACCGTCTCGATCCCGCACGCTTCCTCCGCATCCATCGCTCCGCGCTCGTCAACGTCGACTGGATTCACGAAGTCAATTCCTGGTTCGCCGGCAAAGTCGTCCTCACCCTCAAGGACGGCGCCCACACCCAGCTCACCGTAGCCCGAGACCGCGTCCGCACCCTCAAAGACCGCCTGGGGATTTGAACACTGACCACTGAGCACTGACCACTGCGTGGTGGTCACCCCATAAACATCCCGCCATTCACATCCAGCACATGCCCCGTGACGTACGCCGCCTTCTCCGACGCCAGAAACGCTACCGAGTGCGCAATCTCCGCATCCGTTCCCGGCCGACCAACAGGAATCTGCTCCACCATCTTCGCGCGCAGCTTTTCATCCAGCACCGCCGTCATCGGCGTCTCAATGTATCCCGGCGCCACCGCATTCACCGTTATCCCGCGCGAAGCCACCTCCCGCGCAAGCGACCGCGTAAACCCGATCAGCCCCGCTTTCGACGCGGCGTAGTTCACTTGGCCTTCCTGCCCCGTCCGCCCCACCACGCTCGTGATGTTCACGATCCGTCCCCACCGGTTCTTCATCATCTGCCGCAGCAGTACCTGCGTCAGCAGAAACGTCCCCGTCAGATTCGTCGACAGCACATCGTCCCAGTCCGCGCGCTTCATCCGCATCATCAGATCGTCGCGCGTGATGCCCGCGTTATTCACCAGGATCTCAACCTTGCCGAATCGGTCCAGCACCGCCTTCGCGCCGTTCTTGATCGACTCCTCGCTCGCCACATCCAGCGCAAACGCCGCAGCCTGCCCTCCGGCCGCCTCAATCTCTGCAGCCACTTCCGCCAGCTTCGCTTCATTCCGCGCGGCCAACGCGACGGTCGCTCCCGCCTTCGCCAACTCCAGCGCGCACGCGCGCCCAATTCCCTGCGATGCGCCCGTTACCAGCGCGATCCGTCCTGCAAGCTCCGCCATCATCCCTCGTTCCCGACGCACACCTTTCATGCGCCGTTCATTTCAGTGCCAATTATAGGAAAGCAGACCCGGCGCACCCCGCCTCATGCATCGTTGCCGCGACGCAGAACATTCAGATTCAGTTTTCAGAAAATCGCAGAGTGGCTCGCTAGACCTACCCCGTCGGCACAACCTGCACCGGAATCCGCGCACGTCGCCTTACCAGTTCGATCAGTTCCGCCGGCCATATATACACCGCCAGCCGCCGCGAGTAGTGCAGCACCGGCTCCTGATCCTGCAGCTGGATCCCCACCGATGCGGGCAGATCATTCTGCTCAATCTCCGCCTCAGCGTCTTCCAGCGGCGAGGCCACCGCATGAATATTCGCCCGTACCACCTGTCCTGCATGATTCCGCCGGAACATGCAGTACCGCTCGGTGAAGAAGTACTCCAGCGTCCCCGACTTGATCTCCGCCAGCCGCCGTGTTGGCCCCAGCCCGCGATACCGCGCACTGAAAATTACCGGGTCGTTCACAAACATCCTGCGGCTGTAAAACGAGAACTCGCGCTCCGTCCTCTGGTTCAGCCGCATCTCCGCCCAGTTGCACGGAACCCGGAACACAAACCGCGCCGCCGTCGTGGCCAGCAGGCTTCCAATATCCACTGTTAGATTGAAAATTCCAGGCGTCCCTGTCTGATCGCTGACGTATGTCCGAAAGTGCAGCTCCGGAAAACTACTCGTCCCGGGAATCGTCGGAACCCCGCGAAAGCTGAAGCGATCCATCCACAACGGCACCACACCCAGCCAGGCCGACCCCTGAAACAGGTCCGGCTGCAGACCATCGGGCAAAAAAGGCGCGATCGCCGAAGCCGGCACCCGCCAATGCGCATAGAGAATGTCGTTCCAGCGCTGGGTCATGGTCCAGCGGCCGGTTGGCAATGGCCGGGGCCTTTGCGATGTGCGCAACTTATACTCCCGCATTCCGCTTGCTCCGTGCTGCTTGCCTCGTGCTCGACCTGTGTTCCCGGATGTTCACAGCCCGGTCTCGCTGATGCCGTATTCTGGTCGCGAGCCCACCTTCATGTCCAGTGAATCTTTCCTTCCCGCCGGTGCCCATAATCAGACTGACGTCTATGCCGTTCACGGAGCCGATCCCGAGGTACTTGCCTACGCCATGGCCAAGTACTCCCGTTCTGCCCTCTCCATGCGCGAGTCGCTCGCCGAAATCAGCGCCCAGCGTGCCGAGCAATTCCTCAATACATTCTATTTCCAATACGGCCATCGTTCCATCGCCGACCTCGCCCACATCGCCTTAGCCGTCGAGCGCCTTAGCCTGCTGGCCGCCATAGTCCTTGTCGATGAACAACGTTGGGACGGGCAGGAACGCTCCACCCGCTACCAGAACTTCCAGAAATCCGGCTGGTACTTCCCCGATTTCGGCCCCGATTCAGCCTCCGCCCAGCTTTATACCCAAACCATCGACAAGCTCTTCTCCACCTACCAGCAGGTCACGGCGGCAGTTCACGACGCTCTCAAGCAGCGCGTCGCCTGCCCCGAGACCATGAAGCCCGACGCCTACGACCGCACCCTCAAGGCCCGTGCCTTCGACGTCGCCCGCTACCTCCTGCCCCTCGCCACCAACACCTCCCTCGGCCAGATCGTCAACGCCCGCACCCTCGAAACACAGGTTTCCCGTCTCCTCTCCCACCCCGTCGCCGAAGTACGCGACCTCGGCAAGAAACTACGGGACGCCGCCACCAGCCCTGCCTGGAACGTCAACGCGAAATCCGGCGCCGCCTTCGTCCAAAAATTGGAGGCCTTTGGGCTCTCTTCTTTGCACGACTTTAGTCGTGCCGAAAGTGGCCCGGTAGGAAACGGGGCTTTAGCCCCTGAGGGAAATCTCGCCGCCGAAGCCGCCACCCTCCTCAATCGCGAAGTCCGCACCGCGCCCACGCTCGTCAAGTACGCCGAGCCCAACACCTACCTCACCCAGACCCGCGCCGAAATCGAACAGGCAGCTTCCGAAATCCTTAAGGGAATCGAACCTGCCTCAGCCCCTGTCGTCGACCTCGTCGAACGCACCGAGTCCCTCGAAGTCGAACTGGCCGCCACCCTCCTCTACTGGGGCAGCCATCACCCATACCGACAGATTCGCGACATCGTCGCCGGCCTTCCTGCCTCTCGCGTTTCGGAGATCATCGAAATCGGCCTGCGCCATCGCGGCAAGCACGACGAAGCCCTGCGCGTCTTCCACGCCGGCGCCGCCCTCCGCTTCGACATCCTCATGGACATCGGCGGATTCCGCGACATGCACCGCCACCGCCGCGTCACGCAGATTCAGCAGGGCTTCACCGCGCGTCACGGCTACGACACGCCCCACTCCGGCGACATCGCCGGGCTCGAAGAAGCCGGCGTCCTCTCCGAATACCAGCACGCCATTGAATCCGCGCACTCCGCCAGCGTAAAAATTGCCGCCGGCTCCGCACCCGAAGCTGCGCAATCCGCGCTCTACCTGCTTCCACTCGCCACCCGCGTCCGCTGCCTCTTCAAAATGGACTTCGCCGAAGCGCAATACATCAGCGAACTCCGCTCCGGCCCGGCTGGCCACTTCAGCTACCGCAACGTAGCCTGGGAAATGTACCTCGCCCTACAGCGCCAGCACCCTTCACTTGCCAAATACATTCGCGCCACCGACTACACCAAACCCATCGACCTCCTCCAGCGCTGACGTCTCGTCGTCCGAGTGAAAAAGAATATCCCGCTAACTCGCCAACTCGCTACGTCGCGGAACGCGACGCTAACTTGCTAAAGGACTAAGAAGAACCTGGACCTAACATGAACACCGGTCGAGCAACAAGGATCCCGCTAACTCGCTAACTTGCTACGTCGCGCAAGCGACGCTAACTTGCTAAGAGACTAAGAATCCCTCCCATAGAGGTCTCGATGCCCTCACACCTCTCCCACAACCTCCCTCCCCTCCGCACATCGGGCAACCGCATCATCAACACCATCACCGGCGCACCCCTCCTCCTCCGCGGCATCAACCGCTCTGGCCTTGAGTACTCCGACCCAGACGAGCAAGGCTTCCTCTCCGGAGCCTCCATCTCGCGCGCAGAGATCTACGCCATTACCCAGCAATGGCGCGCCAACATCATCCGCCTTCCCTTCAATCAGGATTGGGTTCTCAATGGCCGCTCAGGCCGCACCGCCGAGGAATACCAGCAGGCCCTCGATCAGGTCATTTTCTGGGCGTCCATGTTCGGCGCCTACACGCTCCTCGACCTGCAATGGCTCGACGCCGAACGCATCTACGGCGGCAACCGCAACTTCGTCGCCCCGCTCCCCAATCCCGAATCCATTACCCTCTGGTCCACGCTCGCCCGCCGCTACAAGGACGAGCCCGCCGTACTCTACGACCTTTTCAACGAGCCGCACGATCGCCTGCCCGACGATCCATATCCGCTCAACAAGCCCGACGGCACCACTTACCCCGCCAGCCAGGCGCGCGTCACCATGAACGAGTGGCAACCCTGGGCCCGCAAACTCACTGAGGCCATTCGCAACGAGAACCCTGACGCCCTCATCTTCATCGGCGGCACCAACTGGGCCTACGATCTTCGCGGCATGCCCATCGACGACCTCGATAACGTCGTCTACTCAACGCACGTTTACCCGAACAAAGGCACAGACTGGGACAGCGTCTTCGGCGACCTCTCCGAATCCGTCCCCGTCTTCGCCGGCGAACTCGGAGGCGTCGACACTCCCGAAGAACTCGACTACGTCCGCCGCCTTCTCGACTACCTTCAGCAGAAGCAAATCGGCTTCGCCGCCTGGAGCTGGATTGACCAACCCAACCTCATCACCCGCCACACCCCCACCGCCTTCGGCCAACTCGTCCGCCAGACCCTGACCAACATTTGAGCGCGTCGCACTGGAGAACTGATTTCTGTTCTCTGATCTCTAATCCCTAATCCCTGGTCCCTAATCCCTAGTCTCTAATCCCTAGTCCCTAGTCTCTAATCCCTGCGCGCCTTCGAGCGCGCTACACCGGGGTCCCCAGCGACAGGTCCTCGTCGCTGGGGTGGTCTACACCCACCCGCCATCAATTACATAACTCTGATTCGTAATCGCGCTCGAATCATCCGCCGCTAGGAAGAGCACAAGCCGCGCCACATCCTCCGGCAGAATGTCCCGCTTCAGCGCCTGCGAAGCCATGATCTCCGCCTTGTACTCCGGCGTGTAGACCAGCCGCTTCTGCTTCTCCGTCGCAATCGCTCCCGGCAGCACTGCATTCACTCGAATTCCCGCCGGCCCTAGCTCGTGCGCCATCGTTCGCGTCAGCCCCACAATCGCCGCCTTTGCCGTCACGTACACCGGCACCCCCGTCGACGGAATCATCCACGAGATCGACGACATATTGATGATCGAGCCCCGCCCCGCACCCTTCATCGCCGGCAGCACCGCCTGGATCATGAAGAACTGCGGCCGCAGATTCACGGCGATCGACTGATCGAAGTACTCCTCCGTCACATCCTCGATCTTGTGCCGCTGATCGTTCGCCGCATTGTTTACCAGCACGTCCACACCACCCACCGCCTCGATCGCCTCCCCCACTCGCGTCTTCAGCTCACTTACGCTCGTCAGGTCGCAATGAAAAAACACCGGCGCTGTCTCCACCCCCGGCCGCAGTCGCTCCACCAACCCTCGAGCCTCCTCATCCTGCACGTCGAAGAACGCAACCCGCGCCCCCTGCCGCGCAAAGTGCTCCACGATCGACGCCCCGATCCCCGTCGCCCCGCCCGTCACCAGCACAGCCCTGCCCCGCAGGCTCGGATACGTCGCAAACAAATCACTCAGCATCTTTCTTTATATCCTCGATTTCTCAAATCCCGCGCACAGGGAGCCTGCTCTCCAGAGCATCGAAGCATGCTGCCGTCTGCTGATTCCAGGTTCCCCAGTTATGGCCGCCATGACTCGTATGAAATTCAAACGCAAACCCGCGCCGCTCCATTTGGGCTGCAAACCGCCGCACCGATCCCAGCAGTGCCTCCTGGTCACCTGCTGTGATGTAGATGTAGGGCGTCGTCGCCGGGTCTGCCCTCGTAACCAGCACAAATGGATCCTCATCCCGTCGCTGTGCGCTTCCGTCTGCCCCGAACACTCTGCGCAAGCGGATGCTTTGGCCGAAGCGCCGCCAGCTGAATTTGCGCTCCGGCGCGTCTAGCGCAGGACTCAACGCTCCGGCAAAGGCGAACAAGTCGGGCCTGGTGAGCGCATATTCGATCGCTGCAAATCCGCCCATTGAGACTCCGACAATCGCTCGGACCGCACGGTCAGTTCGCGCCGGAAATCGCGCCTCCACGTCCGCTCGCAGATCATGCAGCAGAAAGTCCCCATAACGATCTTTCGGCGCGCCGGCTTCATTCACCCAGTACGAGAGCACTCCGTCGGGCATCACGAGAATCGCCCCGTTTGCGGCCAGCGCACCCGCCTGAGAGTAGTCCGACCACGTGCGGTAGTTCTCCCAGGCCCCATGCAGAAGATAGATAACCGGCAATTTGCCGCCCGCAAGCTGGGCCGGCAGGTAGACGCGGTAGGTTACGTCACGTTCTAAACCGGCCGAATGGAAGCTGACATCTTCTAGCCGAACACCAGCAAATCTATGCGGATGGCCCTCCGGAGACTGGCGTGCCGATCTGCAACTGCAGACCAACGTCACTATAAGACCACTCAGGATGATCAACCACATGGCAGCAGGTAATGCGAGTTTTCCAGATCGAACCCGTCCTCGTTCTACCAAACGTCGCTTGCCGATGGGCGCTGATCGCATATGCCCTCCTCCGGGCCGGTGAATCCCGTCAAAGTATAGTGCCGGCTCCTACTTAGCGGCCCCGCTCCTCAATACCACACGCTGGTACACCGTGATACACCGTACCGCACTGCGGGTGCATACTTGTGTATATGCCATATTCGGGGCAACTCCCCCTTGGGTACCTCACGCGCATTCATTCTGGCTATTGAACTTAACAAGGGAATTGGATCGAAACCGCAGTCAGTCAGCGGTCACCGGAACCATCTTTCCACGCCCTCGCATTAAGGCTGGAATAACGATTTTTGCCGCTGCGGTCACGCGCCATCGAAATTCAGCCCGCCGCACGGAAACGATTTCAAGACCATCAGGGCCCCTGTGACGAGGCGGCCACCCATGGAGGGGACACAAATGTCGGAAGCTGCTCGCTATCCCGGAATCCGGGTCACAGCCAACGGAAACCAGCTCGTCTCGTACCACACCGAAACGCGCATCGCCGAAGCCGGCGTCTTTTACCCCATCACGCCCTCCACCGAAGGCGGCGAGCTCTTTCAGCAGGCCTACGCTGAGGGCAACCTGAACGTTTTCGGCAAAAACACCATCGCCATCGAGACCGAAGGCGAGCACGCGGCCCAGGGTGGCGCCATCGCTCACTCCGTCTGCGGCAAACGCGTCGTCAACTTCACCTCCGGCCAGGGCGTAGTCTACGGCGTCGAGCAGTACTACCACGCACCGGGCAAGGGCTCGACGATGGTGCTCGAAGTCGGCGCCCGCGCGCTCACCAAGCACGCCCTCAACGTCCATTGCGGACACGACGACATCTACGGCGCGCTCGACACCGGCTGGATCATGGTCTTCGGCAAAGATGCCCAGCAGGCTGCCGATCAGGCCCTTATTCTCCGCCGCGTCACCGAGCTCTCGCTCACGCCCGGCATGAACATCATGGATGGCTTTCTCACCAGCCACCTTGAGCGCACCTTCTACAAACACGAGTCCGAGCTGATCCGCGAATACCTCGGCTCGCCCGAAGACATCATCGACTGCCCGACAGAAGCGCAGCGCGTCCTCTTTGGACCCACCCGCCGCCGCGTCCCCAAGATGATGGACCTTGCCAACCCGGTCCTCCTCGGCCCCGTGCAGAACCAGGAACACTACATGAACGGCGTCGTCGCGCGCCGTAACAACTTCGCCGAGCCGATTCTCGATTTCCTCGAAGCCGCATACAAAGACTTCGGCGATCTCACCGGCCGTTACTACGGCCTTGTCACGCAATACAAGTGCGATGACACCGACACCGTCTTCGTTTCGCTCGGATCCGCTGCTGAGAATATCGAGGCTGCAGTCGACTACCTCCGCGAATCGCGCGGAGTAAAAGTCGGCTCCATCCACGTCAATGTCATCCGCCCATTCCCTGAGGCTGCCATCGCCGCCGCACTCAAGGGCAAAAAGAACGTCATCATCCTCGAGCGCACCGACGAAGCTCTCTCCGGCGACAACCCGCTCGGCCGCGACATCCGCACTGCTCTCTCGAAAGCGGTTCAAGGCACGGCCGGCATCCCCAAGATCGCCCTTGAAGAGCTCCCGGCCATCTACGGTGGCAGCTACGGCCTCGGCTCGCGCGACTTCCGCCCCGAGCACATCATCGGCGCGTACGAGTTCGCCACGGCCGGCCGCGCACGCAAAGACGGCAAAACCGCAGCCGACGGGGTCAACTTCTTCGTTCTCGGCATCGATCACCCCTACGCGGTCATCGCCGACGAGATGCCTTCGCTGCTTCCGGAAGGCGCAGTCGCCGTCCGCTTCCACTCCATCGGTGGATGGGGCGCCATCACTACCGGCAAGAACCTCGGCGCCATCCTCGGCGACCTGAACGACCTGCTCTACGAGCGCGACGGTCTCGTCGACGAAAAGGGCAATCCCAAGGAAGTCATCCACGTCAGCGCCAATCCCAAGTACGGTTCAGAAAAGAAGGGCGCGCCCACCAGCTACTTCATGGTTGCCGCCAAGGATCGCATCCGCGTTAACTGCGATTTGCGCCACGTAACCACGGTCCTCTGCTGCGATCCCAAGGCCTTTACCCACTGCAACCCGCTCGACGGCATCCAGCCTGGCGGCGCTCTCATCTGGGAGTCCGACGCTGAAGGCGAGCGCGCGTGGGAGAACCTGCCGCAGTGGGCGCGCAAGCAGATCATCGAGAAGAACATTCGCGTCTACACGCTGCCCGGGTTTGAGATCGCCCGCAAGGCCACGGACCGCGCTGACCTCCAGCTTCGCATGCAGGGCAACGCGTTCCTCGGTGCATTCTTCGCCGTCAGCCCGCTGCTGCAGGACTTCGGCATCACCAGCGAGCAGTATCGCGACGTCGTCCGCAAGCAGTACGTCAAGAAGTTCGGCAAGCTCGGCGAAGCCGTCGTCAACTCCAACATGGAAGTCATGACGCAGGGCTTCGAGCTCGTCAAGGAGATCAAGATCGGCGAACTCAATGCCGCCGACCACTCGTCTCTCCGCGGCGCTGCGCTGCTTCCGATCCTCGAGCCGGTTCCCGCATTCGCTGAAGCCGGCGCTGGCGAAAGCTGCACCGTCAGCGGCTGCCGCTCCACACCGCCGCCCACCGGACAGTCCGCGCGCCCGCCGGTCGCAAGCATCTCGATGTTCGACTCCGAGTTCCGTTCGAACCTCGGCTACGACCAGCCCGCAACACCGCTCGCGGCCATGGGCGTCATCGCAGCAGCAACAGGCGACACGGCCTCCAAGTATGTTGCCCGCCGCGAAACTCCGCTCTACATCCCCGAGAACTGCACGCAGTGCATGGAGTGCATCTCGGTATGCCCCGACACCGCGCTGCCCAACACCTCGCAGGACCTCGGCACCCTGCTCAAGACTGCAGTCTCGCGCTACGTCGGCATCCCTTCCGAACGCGCCAAGATGCTCGAGAAACTTCCCGAGATCGAGAAGCAGACCCGCGCCCGCATGCTTGCCGAAATCAAGCAGGGCACGCCGCTGCCGAAGATCATCCGCGAAGTCACCGAATCGGTCGACGGCTTCTCCGCGGAAGCCAAGGCGCAGTTCTACTCCATCATCGACAAGGTGCCGATGGCCTATCAGAAGGTCAACGCCATCTTCTCCTCGCCCGAGCGCAAGGCCCCCGGCTCCGGCGGCATCTTCTCCATCTTTGTCAGCGATCTCTGCAAGGGCTGCGCAGCCTGCGTCACCGCTTGCGGCGATCACGAAGCGCTCAAGATGGTGAAGGAGACCGAGGACGTCAATGCCGAGCACGAAACCGGCACCGCCTTCCTCAACCAGTTGCCCGACACATCACAGAAGTACCTCGGCCTCTTCAACGCCGCCAACCCGGCAGACTCGAAGACCGCAACGCTCCGCAACATGCTCATGGTTCGCCGCAACTACGACGCTCTCGTCGCGGGTGACGGCGCCTGCGCAGGCTGCGGTGAGAAGAGCGTGCTCCGCTCCATCGCTGCGGTAACCGAGGCCTACATGCGCCCCGTCTACCACGCCAAGGCCGATCGCTTCGTATCCAAGGCTGGCGATCTCGAGAAGACCGGGGTCGCGAAGCTCGAAGCTCTAAAGGCCTCGAACCCCGAGGAGTATGCGACACTCCGTCAGACCGTTGCCCACCTCATCCTCGGACTCGGCGGCGAACGGACTGAAGACACCAAGGCCCGCATCGCCGCGTACGAAGAGGCGAACGGCCCCATCACCGACGCGCAGATGGTCGAGGCCATTGCCGCCGTCCTGCTCACCGAGGCTTTCAATCACAAGAGCCTTCAGCCCATCGACGGACGCCTCGCCAACGGCATGAGCGTCATGGCCATGGCCGCGCACACGGGTTGCAACACAGTGTACGGCTCAACCTCGCCGAACAACCCTCATCCGTACCCCTGGATGAACTCACTCTTCCAGGACGGCATCACCATCGGCTGGCTCATGGGCGAAAGCTTCATCGTCGACCACGCCCGCCGCTCCGTCCTGCCCGAGCGCCTCACCGACATCATCCTTGCCGGCAAGGGCGTGTCGCCGCGCGAGTACTACGAGTTCACGCACTTCACCGATGCCCTGATGACCGACAAGGAGATCATCGAACTTCCCAAGGTCTGGGTGGTCGGTGGCGACGGCGGCATGGGCGACATCGGCTACCAGAATATGTCCAAGGTGATCCTGCAGAACCGGCCGAACGTCAAGGCCGTCATGCTCGACACCCAGGTCTACTCCAACACCGGCGGTCAGAACTCCGACTCAACCCCCATGCTCGGCGGCAACGACATGAACGTCTTCGGCGCAGCCACGCAGGGCAAGAACACCGAGAAAAAGACCGTCGCAGAAACCTTCCTCGCCGGACACGGTTCGCCCTTTGTCGCGCAGGTCTCCATGGCCAACGCACCGAAGCTCTACCGCGCCATCCTCGACGGCCTCGAGTATCGCGGCACCATGTTCCTGCAGGCATTCACCACCTGCCAGCCCGAACACGGCGTCGCCGACGACATGGCTCTCCACCAGGCGCAGCGCACCCGCGACTCGCGTGGCGTGCCCGAGTTCGTCTTCGATCCGCGCAAGGGCGAGAGCTATCAGGAAGCGCTCGACATCACCGGCAACCCGAGCAAGGAACTCGACTGGTACGAGACCAAGCTCAAGTCCACCGGCGAAACCATGCGCTACACCGTGGCTCACTGGTGCACAACGGAAGCCCGCTTCCGCAACCACCTCAAGAAGATCAAGCCCGAGCAGGCCGAGAAGCTCATCCCGCTCGACAACATGCTGGTGCGCATCACGCAGCAGGATGTCGTCTACCGTCGCTATCTCCTGCCTGAGCACCGCTCCTTCATTCCCGACTTCGGCGTCTACATCAAGTACGAAGAGAACGGAAAGATCGAGTACCGTGCGCTCTCGCGTCAGCTGGTCATGTTCTGCGTCGAACGCCGCAAAGCATGGCGTATGCTCCAGTCCAAGGCCGGCATCGTCAACAAGGAATACCTCGCACAGAAGGCGATCCTCGCTGACGTAGACGCAGGCAAGATCAAAACCGAAGACTTCCTCGCCCACGCCCACGAGATGATCGCCGAGAAACTCGGCCAGGCCTCACCAGCACTGGCGAAGGCATAAACCGATCCTCTGCTCCTAGTCCTACGGCCTCGGGCAGCTTTGAAAGGGCACGACTTCAGTCGTGCCGCAACCGACAAAACAATCCAGAAAACAGAGAACGCGGACCGCAAGGTCCGCGTTTCTTCGTTCACTCAACACCAAAAGTCATTCC
>NZ_QFFY01000010.1 GCF_003131205.1 Occallatibacter savannae | reverse complement strand
GGAATGACACTCTGTATCGGAGAAGCGAACTGTTGCGCGCGACTGTCCTATCGTCGGCTATTTGTACACTGAGGCCAATGAGTTGTACTCGGTGCCGCTACAGGTGGGGGGCATAACCTTGTATTCAGCGGGGGCATTTGATTGCAGCCATCACTAACTTCCTCCGGTCAGAGGTATGGGACGAAGGCGCAGGATTTCGGCATCATGACTCTGTTGTTCCTGTAATCCAATTACAGCCACCTGCTCAGACGTTCGATGACTTCCATTATCCAAAAAAATCACATGCAGAGCGTGTACTGCTCACAGCTCAAGAAAGGCACCGCAATATGAGCACCTTCATTCGATATCGGTATCCCGCGCTTTGCCTGGGAGCGGCGCGGTTCGCGATTCTGGCGATCTTCTGTTCAGTGCTGATGAGTTCTTCGTCATACCTGAGAGCGCAGTGTGCTGGGGAGGGTGGGAACAGTCTGGGTTTCGATATGGCGCCGGAGACCAGCCAGCGTGTGGTGGAGGAGGCTGTCAAGCAGATCCCCACGCCAATGGCTCCGGGTCCGGTGAAGCCGACATGGGAGTCGCTCGAGGAGAACTACAAGGTTCCGGCCTGGTTCAGAGGAGCGAAGCTCGGCATCTTCATGCACTTTGGCATCTTCTCGGTGCCGGCGCATGGGAATGAATGGTACGAGAAGTTCTTGTATGCGGGCGGGGACGACAGCGTACTGAAAGTGCTGGGTGGAAACGATCTGGCCCGGGGTGTCAATGACGGCCCGAACAGTACTCGCGCATGGCACACGCAGCACTTCGGGCCACCGGAGAAGTTCGGATACAAAGACTTCATCCCGATGTTCAAGGCGGAGCATTTCGATGCCGATGCGTGGGCAACGCTATTCAGGAAGGCAGGCGCACAATACGTGATGCCGGGCGCTCAGCACCATGAGAACTTTGCGATGTGGGACAGTAAAGTGACGCCGTTCAACTCCATGCAGATGGGCCCCAAGCGAGATATCATCGGCGAGCTCGCTGTTGCCGTACGCAAGCACGGAATGAAGCTGGGTGTGGCAAACCACGGGATCGAAAACTTCGAGTTCATCAACCCTCCACTCGAACTGGCCGAGAAAATGAAGGCCGAAAAGGTCGATTTGTACGATCCCAAGTGGGCGGACTTTTACAACTACGCGGACCGCAGTAACGCCGCGATGAAGCGCTTCCTTGTGAACTGGTATGAGCGCAATGTTGAACTCATCGACAAATACCAGCCCGACCTCATCTACTTCGATAACGGGGTCGACCAGCGGCACATCGATCCATTGAAGCTGGAGCTTGCCGCCTACTACTACAACCGCGCCAAGAGCTGGGGTAAAGAAGTCTCATTCACTACGAAGAAAGCAGCGTTCGCGCCCTCCGGAACGAACACGAAGACAATCGCCTCAATTCTGGATTTCGAAGGTGGGCCGCCGGATGGCATTCGCAACGGCTCGTGGGTTGTGGACAGGCCAATCGGCACGAACAGTTGGGGGTATGTGGAGGGTCTGAAGGCCAATTCACCCGAAACCGTGATCGGGTGGTTGGTGGATACAGTGAGCAAGAACGGCACCCTGCTTCTCAATGTCTCGCCTAAAGCAGATGGGACCATCCCTCAGGACCAGCAGGATACTCTCCTAGCCGTCGGCAGATGGCTTAGTACCAATGGAGAGGGGATCTACGATACGCACGCGTGGACAAGGTTCGAGGAGAAAGGCGACGACCACATCTACTTCACGGTGAAGAAAGACACCCTCTACGCCATCGTGATGAGCAAGAGCACAGGGACTGAGGTCAAGATCACATCGCTGCCGCAGGGTGGTCCCGCAGGGTCCGTGCGCTCTGTGACCATGCTCGGAGGAGGTCCGCAGCAATTCAAGCAGGATGCGTCGGGACTCGTCGTGAGCCTGTCCGCAGTTACGGAACCTCATGAGGCATTCGTGCTGAAGATATCGGGACTGAAGACAAATGCGGACACCTACTACGGACTCTGGGAATCCATTCTGCGCATGTGAGAATAGAGACCGAAATCAGTGAGGCCCGACTGGCTGGTGTGAAGTGTTGTGCATCGGAGACGGTTTGAGTGGAGTAGATGCCGGTTACGGGGCGGCCGGCCCACTCATCGCGCGGTGAGGCTGCGCGATGAGTGGGACACAGCTTCGTTGATTGGGTTTATTTGAAGGTGGCGTTGGTTTTGGCGAGGTCGTCGCGGTGGCCGCTGCCTTCGGTCAGGGATCCAAATGCCTGGAGCGCGAGTGGATGCTCTTTGCCTGCGGCAGAGATGGCAGCGCGGACCACGTCGAGGTCTTCGGGGGTGGGCGCAATCATGACAATGGAGAATTCACCGGGTGCGTTGGTGTGCACGGCGAGGGTGTCGATTTCGTATTCGATGAGGTGGCCGTCGGCAAAGAGCTTCTCGAGGAGCGGCACGATGAAGCGCTGCGACAGATCATCGAGGTCGTCGTTGGAGGCGGACTCTTTGAGCTTGTAATCGGAGGCCCAGGTGTAGGCGCCTTTCTTGGATCCGGGCTTCCAGTTGTAGTAGCGGCTGACCCAGAGGTGATCCCAGTGTTTAGCCGTGTTGAGAGCGGCGGAGTGCGGGTCGGTGGAGGTGCGGGCCTGTTCAAGGACCTTGATGATGCCGGCCAGGGACATGGAAGACCACCATGTGTCGTTGGTGGCGCCGTCGGCGGTATGCACGAGGGTGGTGTCGTCGCCATAGCCGACGAGGGTTCCGTCATCGACTGATTTCTGCATCAGGGCCGCGATGGGAGCGGTAGATTTTTCGAGGTCGGGCCAGTTGGCGCGGGCTACCTGCCAATTGGCGACATAGGAGTACATGGGCGGTTTAGGTTTGACCTCCTGCGACTGGGCGAGGGCAGGGGCGGTGAGATAAGCGAGACCCAGGAGTCCCACCAAAACGTTACTCAGACTGCGTGTCATCTTCGTTCCTCCAGTTTTGGTTTGTTCAGCGACGAGTTGATCTCGCTTGCCCACCGACGGCATGGGTGCGAGCGGGGTCGGGTCAACGACGCGGGGGAAGGCGGAGCCTTGGGGGACGGCGGGGACCTGAATTGCAAGAGCTTTGGTTGGGCCGAAGTGTACACCGGTGATTGTGCGAAGGAGAATGGGGAATTTGCGTGTTGGCGGCGGAAGCAACACCGCAGGGCTGAGGACCACGTCGTTTTGCGGGGCTTATTGGCACGGCTAAAGCCGTGCCCTGACGTTTGTTGATTCGGGACGCGGGTGGGTTGAAGTCGTGGCTGCCGGTTTTCTGGCTGCGAGGCGGGATCGGTTCTAGATGGGTAGAATCGGGGGATGATTTTGTCGGCGCATATCGGGATTGTGGGGTGTTCGGCAGAGGGTGCTTCGTTGTGCTATCGGACGATCTGCGAGAAGGGGGCGCAGGTGCTGGGGCCGCATGGGCATCCGGAGATCACGATGCACACGCATTCGCTTGCGGCGTATGTGGAGTGTCTGGATGGGAATGACTGGGAAGGCGTAGCGGAGCTGATGCTCGATTCGGCGCGGAAGCTGGAGCGCGCGGGGGCGGAGTTTCTGATCTGCCCGGACAATACGATTCACCAGGCGATGGGGCTGGTGGAGCCGCGGTCGCCGCTGCCATGGCTGCATATTGCCGAGGTGGTGGCGGATGAGGCGGTGGATCGCGTGTATCAGCGCGTGGGGCTTCTGGGGACGAAGTGGCTGGTGCAGAGCGAGGTGTATCCGGAGAAGCTCGGCGCGCGCGGGATTGGTCATGTGCGGCCGACGGATGAGGAGCGGCGGGAGATCGACCGGATCATTATGGATGAGCTGGTGTATGGGGTGTTCCGGCCGGAGTCGGTGACGTATTTTCAGCTGGTAATTCGGCGGATGAAGGATGAGGGCTGCGACGCGGTGGTGCTGGGGTGCACGGAGATTCCGCTGGTGATCAGCAATCGGAATTCGCCGCTGCCGGTGTTGGATTCGACGCGGCTGCTGGCGTGGGCGGCGCTGCGGAGGGCGGTGGCGGCGCAGGTGTGAGAAGGACAGTTCTTAGTTCTCAGTTCGTAGTTCTCAGTTGATGGCGCCCAGATTTTCATTGGCCGGGATGGGCGATGGGGCTTGCGGGAGCGGTGGTTTCGGGTGATTTTGCGCCGTGCAGACTCCAGCGGATGGAGAAAGCGACGATGTTGTCGGCCTGGATGATGCTGTCGTCGTACTCGGCTGCGAGCGTCAGCTTTGGGGTGAGCGGGTACTCAAGGCCGAGGTTGAAGCCATTGTCTTCGCCGGAGCCGGTCGCGCCCTGAACTGCTGTCTTCTTGCTATGACCATGCACGGCGGCGTGGCTGTTGCGGCGGCTGATGGTTCCGAAGAGACTTTGCGTCTGGATGGGCATGGCTTCGTAGGCTTCGAGGTCGAGGGAGAGCTTCGCGGGAAGGTCGATGCTGGTGCCGGCCTGGAAATTGGCCATGCGGCCGACGGCGGTGTAGGACTTGCGGAATGTGCGCGAGGCGAAGGCTGACGAGTTGCCGATGCCGGCTTCGATATCGGGAGTGAACGGTCCTGCGGAGTATTCGAGGTGAGTGTCGAGGTGCCAGGTGGTCTGGCCGGCGCTGAGGCCGAGAGACTGATCACCAGTGGGGAATCCGAGAGCTGCGCCCGCGTTGAAGTTCAAGTCGCCCTGGCTGCCACCGGCGGTTGCGGTGAGGTTGGCGTCGCCGAGGACGTTGCGATGCTGGCCGAGTGTGGTGGTTGTGGTCCCGCCAGAAGTGGTGGAGGTATAGGCGGCAACGGTTGGATACCACGGGAGCGCTGCAACGATGGCAGCGTGACGGTCAGGACGCAGCGAGAGGCTGGGAGTGAGGATGTCGGACCATGCGGTGCTGGAGTCGCGCTGCACGGTTTCGTTGAGCGAGAAGTCCCACGGAGAAACGGGGTTTTGCGCAACGGGCCGAGGACGGCTGGCGGAGGTGACTGCGCCCGAGTTGGGCAGCGGCGGAGCGGTCGGCGAAGCGTTAGCAGTAAGAGTCTGAGCGTGCGCTGACGGAACGAGCGCAAGCGCTGCCGCTAAGAGCCCAAGCCATGAGGAAACGGCTGGTTTTGGGGACATGGTGCTTCGATCGTAGCAATCGGATCGAGGTGAGCGGGAAGGCGAAGCGGGGGTGGGCGGGAACTGAGGTAATGGACCAGGAGTTGCCAGTTTCCAGATGCCAGCCTTCAGTGGGCCGGGTCGGGATTTGGGGGTGGAATGGGGAAAACTTGAGTGGTCTGATCCCAGGTCTCCAAAAGAGGAGACCTGGGGCACCCGCTGTTTGACGGCTACTTCTTGGGGGGTTGGTTGGCGATGATCATGCTGGAGATTTTGGCGTAGGTGGCGGCGGGGATGATCCCCTTGGTTTTGAGCTGGGTCTTGTTGGCATAGGGGCGGCCGGCGATGATTTTGCCGGAGTAGGCGTCGCCGATGCCGGGGAGCGCCTTGAGCTGATCGGCGGAGGCGGAGTTGATGTCGACCAGGTCGGTTTTGGTGGCGGTCTTGGCGGCGGTGGTCTGCGAGGATTTGGCCGAGGACTTTGCGGTGGTCTTGGCCGAGGAGGACTGGGCAGTGGCGGGAAGGACGCTGAGTAGCGAGCAGGCGGTCAATCCGAGAATTACGGAAGTGAAACGTCCGAGGCGCATAGATGTCTCCTTGTTGCTATTTGATGTGTGATGCCGGGATGATGGCCGGCGGAGAGCGTGCCGGTGAGCGGGACCATCCTAACTGGTCGGGTCGGCCGGGAGGAAGAGGGTAAAGATGGTTCCGCGATACGCGGAAGACTGGCGGCTGCGGAAACGGAGGCGGCCCTGGTGTTTGTCGAGGATTTCGCGGGTAATCCAGAGGCCGAGGCCCGAGTTGGTGGCTTCTTTGGTGGTGAAGAAGGGCTCGAACGCGCGCGCCTGAGCCATGGGCGCCATGCCCGATCCAGTGTCGCCGATGACCAGGATGATGCCGGGCTTTCCGGAGCGCGGATCGGTGGCGGCGTGGAGACGGATGCTCAGCGTTCGCGGGGAGGAGAGGTTGGCCATCGCTTCGATGGCGTTGGTGATGAGATTGGCGAGAACCTGGCGGATTTCGTTGGGCGAGCAGAGGATCTCGGGGTGCGGGCGGTATTTGCGTTCGGTGGTGATGCGTGCCTGGTCGAGGCGGCTTTCGTGGAGGATGAGGATGGAGTCGAGCAGCTGAGCGATGTCGGTGAGGGAGCGCTGCGAGGTTTGCCGGTGGAAGCGAAGGGTTTCCGTGGTGATGAGGCTGACGCGGCGGAGTTCTTTGTCAGCCTGATCGAGCAGGGAGGCCGTTTCGGGGGAGACTGCGCCGGCGCGGGCGAGATAGACGAGGTTGGTGACGGCTTCGAGGGGGTTGTTAATCTCGTGGGCAATGGAGCTGGCGAGGCGGCCGACGGCGGCCAGTTTTTCCGACTGGCGAAGGGCTTCCTGGGCGCGGCGGCGCTCGGTGATGTTGCGCATGAGGACGAGAAGGCGCTTGTCGGAGGCTTCGCCGATGCGGGCAAGGAACATTTCAATCACCATGCCTACCGATGAAGCGGCGCGTTCGAAGCGAACCGGCTGGCCGGTTTTGATGACCTGGTCGTAGTGGTCGTACCACTCTTCGTCTTCTTGAGGGAAGGTGTCGCGAACGGATTTGCCGGCCAGGTTGGGAAGGCCAAACATGGCGGTGCTGGCGGGGTTGGTGAGGATGTAGCGGTAGTCGCGCAGGCCGTCGGGGCGCCTTGGGAGCTGTTCAATGATCATGCAGCCGTCGTCGATGTTTTCGAAGAGGGTGCGGTAGAGCTCCTGGGTTCGTTCGAGGGCCACGCGTGCTGTCGTTTCGACCCCGATGGCAAGGACGCCTTGTACGCTGCCATCCACGTCGCGAACCGGGCTGTAGGAGAGATTGAACCAGGTGTCGATGGGATGGTTGTCGCGCACGTAGCGGTAGGGGAGATCTTCGAGGACCACGGTTTCGCCCGCACGGACACGTTGAAAGAGAGGCTCATAGGTCTCGCGGATTTCGGGGAAGGTTTCGAAGATGGAATGGCCGAGCGCGGCGGGATGGCGGGTGCCGATTACCGGAATGTACGCGTCGTTGTAGAGAAGGACCGCATCGCGTCCCCACTGGAGCGTGGTGGGGAATCCGCAGCTGAGCAGGAACTCTACCGTATTGCGAAGAGTCGTGGGCCAGGAGTCGATGGGGCCAAGCGGGGTGGCCGCCCAGTCGAAGTCGCGAATGCGGCCGGACATTTCTCCGGAGAGATGTGGCCAGGCAGCGCTGTGGGTTGATTCGGATTGTGTTCGGCCCATACTCCGACTCTCGCCCTCAGGGGAAGTTCAAGGGTAGATCGCGCGAGTGGAGCATGGATCTCGGCGCCTTGGACAACAGTGTACTTCGAGGGGACGAGGGTACCAGGGGACGAGGGAGTAGAGATCCGAAGCCGCAGAAACGAAGAGGGCGCCTGATGGGCGCCCTCTTACTGGTGAGTTTTGGATGTGGTTAGTTCAGGCGCTGGTCTTCGTTGCGCCGGGAGTTTTTGCGGCGATCGAACTTGTCGTTGCGCCAATCGGGTGCGCCCTGGCGGCGATCGCGGTTGTTCATGCGGCGATCGTTGATCTTGCGGTTATCGGGAAGGACGACCATGGCGGTGGAGGTTGAGGTGAGATTCGCAGCGGCCGGATCGAACTTGATGCCACCCTGCGGCATCTCCGCCTTGGCGATGATGTTGCCGGAGGTGAGGAGGCGGTTGAGCACGGGGATGCGGGCGCGCTGGCTCTCGATGTAGTCGACCCCTTCAGCAGTTAGAGCGAAGTCAGAGTTGTCGGCCTTTGTGACGAATCCCTTTTTGGTGAGGTACCAAGTGGTGAAGTCGAGGTAGTCGCGGGGGAAGCCCATGCGGTGCTCGATTTCAGCAAGGCTGACCTGCGGGTTATAGGGGTTGGAGCGGCGCTTGTAGTAGAGGACGGCGAGGACAGCGAGGCGGCGGTTCAGCTCGCCCTGCACCTGGTCCATGAAGTCGACAGCCTGCGAGAGGGGAACATTGCGGACGGGCTCTTCGCTCTCGTACTCGCGATCGTATTCCGAACGGCGCTCGGGGTCGGAGAGCACGTCGTAGGCAGACTTGAGAAGGAAGAACTTCTCTGGATCACCCGTGTCGGGGTTGTCGGGGTGAAAGCGGGATGCCAGGTAGCGATAGACGCGGTGAATGGTCTCGAAATCCGCGTGGGGACTGATCTGGAGAAATTCGTAGTAATCCAAACTCTTCGTCGCTTCGAGCATTGGTGAATCCTCTGACAGATTGCTGCTGTGGTATGAGGGAATCTTGCATTGATGCATGGGGGTGCAGCAATCACCCGATTTGGGTAGCGGACTCCACGCGTAATGGGAGAGCAGGTGACTAAGGCGGGAGATCGCGGGTTCAGAGCCTGTGACGCGTTGTAGGAGAGTGGTGCTTTTGGGGGAGAGTTCAGTAGCCAGTAGCCAGTAGCCAGTAGCCAGCAGCCGGTAGCCAGTAGCCGGTAGCCAGTAGCCACTAGCCGGTTGTCAGTTTTCAGTTCTCAGTCATCAGTGCTATTGATGCCTGGGGAGACAAAGGCAGATCAGGGTTGGAAGCCGACGCTCTGGCGCGAGGAGGGCGGGGCCGGAGACGGCGCGCTTCGGCGCGATGACGTCATGGGGCACATCTGTTGGGACACCGCTTTGGAGTTTAGAAGTCTTTGTCGCGGTAGGTATCTTTGCCGCCCATTACGGTGAGGAGGACCTTGGTCGTGAGGATCTCTGCGGGCGGGATGGTGAGGATGTCTTTGGAGAGGACGGTGAAGTCGGCGAGTTTGCCGGGTGCAAGGGTTCCGCGGATGTTTTCGTCGAAGCTGGCGTAGGCGCCGTCGCGGGTGTAGTGGCGGAGTGCGGCTTCAACGGAGATGCGGCCTGCGGGATACCAGCCGCCGGCGGGCGTGCTTTTCGGCGTCATGCGCGTAACGGCGGTGTAGATGGCGGGGAGCGGCTCAAAGGGGAAGACGCCCCAGTCGCTGCCAAAGGCCTGCACGGCGCCGGCATCGTCGAAGATCTTGAACGAATCGGCATGCGAGGCGCGATCGGGTCCAAGAAGAGGTGCGAAGTTTTCGAGGACGGTGGCGTCGGGGCTGGCGAACATGGGCTGGGTGGAGGCGATGACGCCGAGCTGTTTGAAGCGCGGGAGATCGGAGAGCGAGGGGACTTCGACGTGCTCGATGCGATGGCGGCGGCCCGTGGTGTTGTTGGTTCTGGCGGCGTACTCGAATGCGTTGAGGGCCATGTTGATGGCCTTGTCGCCGATGGCGTGGAGCATGACCTGGAAGCCTTCTTTGTCGTAGAGGGCGACTACCTGATTGAGGTCATCCTGCTCCCAGAAGGGAATGCCGGTGCCTCCGCCGACGTAGGGCTGGAACATGGCGGCGGTGCGGGCGTCGACGGTGCCGTCGAGGAAGCCCTTGGTGGCGCCGAACTTCAGGAGCGGACCGTGGTACGTGTCGCGCAGCTTGCGGTAGGCGGAGAGGTCGGATTCGGTAAGGGGCTTCTCGAGCTTGTGCTTTGCAGGAGCGCCGCCTTCGAGGGGGAGAATGGGCGGAGCGAAACGGAACCGGAGCTTGAGGGCGTTGGCAGCGGCGGCGCGTTCGAAGACGGGAAAGGTCTCGAGGCTGGTGTAGGCGTCTTGAACCGATGTGATGCCCGAGCGCGCGGCTTCGTCCATGTGCTGGAGCAGAGACTGATACTGATCGTCGGGGGTGGAGGGAGGGATTTTGTTGGCGATGAGATCCTGCGCGGCCTCTTTGAATTCGCCGGTGGGCTCGCCGTTGGGTTCGCGCATGATGTGGCCGTTGGGCGGGTCGGGCGTGGCGGCGGTGATGCCAGCGAGAGCGAGGGCCTTTGAATTCGCCAGGCCCATGTGGCCATCGCGCTCGAAGAGGTAGACGGCACGATCGGAGATGACGGCATCGATGTACTTCTTGTCGACGGTCTGGTTGGGGAAGGCGGAGTAGCCCCAGCCCGCGCCGGTGATCCACGGAAGGGAGGGATGAGCTTTGGCGAAGGCGGCAAGCTGCTGCTGGAAGTCGCTGAGCGTTTCGACGGAGTGGAGGTCGATCTCGTTGACGGATTTGCCGGGGAAGTGGAGGTGCGAGTCCTGAAAGCCGGGGACGACGAGGCGGCCGTGGAGATCGAGGATTGCGGTGTCGGGAGAGGCGAGGGATTTGATCTGGTCGGTCGATCCGACGGCGAGGATTCTGTCTCCTGAGATGGCGAGGGCTTCGGCCTGGGGATGCGCATCGTCTTCGGTGAAGATTTTCCCGTTGATGAGGATGCGGTCGACGTGTTGGGCGTGGCAGGTGGCGAAGGAGAGTATGGCTGCTGCGGTGACGAAGACGCGGAGATCTGAGAGCACGCGGGGACCTCTGGTGGTTTGTATTCAGTTTTACAGGAGGGGTGAGGTGGGCCGTATCCTTCGCCGGTCCAGAGTGCGAGGGACCGGTGGCACCCGTTTCGATTCCAGATCATCAACGTGGCTTTTTGGTGTGGTTATGAGGAGGACGCTGGCGAAGGAGCGGCGTCGATATACTCGGGATTTGGGCGCGATGTGCGCTGGGAGAGAGCTTTGTCGTTTAGCCGCCGCGGGTTTTTGAAGTCGCTGTCGAGGACTGCACTGGTTTTATCGCTCGAGGATGTGTTGAGCCTGGCGCGGCCGCTGCTGGGGCAGGAGGCGCAGAAGCCCAAAGGCAGCTCGCGGCAGTCGTATGAGGCTCCGACACGGCCTGCTCCGAAGGGGCCGCCTTCGCCGGTTACGGGAACTCCATTGGGTGTGCAGTTTGTGGATGTGGCGAAGGAAGCCGGGCTGAATGTGGAGATGATCTTCGGCGGAGAGCACCGGAACAAGTATCTGCTGGAGACGACGGGTTGCGGGGCGGCGTTCTTTGACTACGACCAGGACGACTGGCTGGATATCTTTCTGGTGAACGGTTGGAGGCTGGAGGGATTTCCCAAAGGCAAGGAGCCGGTGTGCCGGTTGTTTAAGAACAATCGCGATGGCACGTTTACGGATGTGACGGTGAAGGCGGGCCTGGCGCGGTCGGGATGGGGACAGGCGTGCTGCGTGGGCGACTACAACAACGATGGATGGAACGACCTGTTCGTGAGCTACTACGGGCAGAATTCGCTGTTCCGGAATAACGGCAATGGGACGTTTACCGATGTGACAAAGGAAGCGGGGCTGCTGCAGGATCGGTTGCGGTGGAACTCGGGATGCTCGTTTCTGGACTACGACAAGGACGGACATCTGGATCTGTTTGTGGGGAACTACATCGATCTGGATCTGAAGACGACGCCCCTGCCGGAAGATGCTAACTGCACGTACAAGGGCATCACGGTTGCGTGCGGGCCGCCGGGGCTGGAGGGCGGAAAGAACATTCTGTATCGCAATAAGGGCAATGGCACGTTTGAGGATGTGAGCGAGAAGGCCGGGATGTGGGGGACGCTGGGGACGTATGCCCTGAGCTGCGCGGTGGCGGACCTAGACAATACGGGGTGGCCCAACATCTACGTTGCGAATGATTCGACTTCGGCGACGTACTACGTGAATCAGAAGGATGGGACGTTCAAGGATCAGGCGATCGAGGCGGGGATTGCGTATTCGCCAGATGGGAAGCCGCAGGCAGGAATGGGTGTGTCTGTTGGTGATTACAACCGCGACGGGATGTTGGACATCGTGAAGACGAACTTTGCGGGCGATACGGATTCGTTGTATATGAATCTCGGCGACGGGTCGTTCGATGACAAGACATACCAGGCGGGGCTGGGAATCAATACGCGGCTGCTGGGATGGGGCGTGAGCTTTATCGATATCGACAATGATGGGTGGCTCGACATTCTGGTGGCGAATGGGCATGTGTATCCCGAGGTGGATGGGACGCAGGTGGATGCAGCGTACGCGGAGCGGAAGTATCTGTATCGCAATTTGCGCCAGGGACAGTTTGAAGATGTGAGCATGGGCGGCGGCGCGGGGATCACGACGGATGCGAAGGCGCGCGGGTTTGCTGTGGGGGATTTTGACAACGACGGAGATCTGGATGCAGTGGTGAATTGCGTGAATGCGATTCCGCAACTGCTTCGTTGCGATTCGACGCTGAACAGAAGCTGGGTGAAGGTACGGCTGGTGGGGACGAAGTCGAACAAGACAGGGATTGGGGCGCGCATCAAGGTGACGGCGCAGACGGGGACCGGGTATGTCGGCGGGAAGAACGTACCGGCGCTGACGCAGATTGAGGACGTGAAGTCGTGCAACGGGTACTACTCGGCGAGCGATTTGCGGATTCATTTTGGGCTGGGCGAGGCGAAGAAGGTGGATGCGGTGGAGATTCGATGGCCCTCGGGCGCGGTGGATACGCTGAAGGAACTGGATGTGAACCGGCTGTATGTGGTGGAAGAAGGCGGGAAGGTGCTGAAGAACGAGGCACTGGTGGGGGCGAAGAAGGGCCGGTAGCTAGTAGCCGGTAGCTAGTAGCCGGTGGCCGGTTGCCAGTTGCCAGTTCCCAGCTGCCAGTTCCCAGTTCCCAGCTGCCAGTTGCCAGTTGTCAGTTGTGAGTTGCCGAGTGTTCACACGTCAAAGGTGCTGGTCTCCCATGTCTCCAACAACGGGAGACATGGGGCACCCCGGCGTTTGGAACTGCAACTGAATGGTTGCGGGATTTAGAAGAGGCGGGTGGGGCGGGTTTCGTGGTCTAGGAGCCAGCGCTTGCGATCGAGGCCGCCGCCGTAGCCGGTTAATGAGCCGTTGGCTCCGATGACGCGATGGCAAGGGACGACGACTGCGACGGGGTTGTCGCCGTTGGCTGATCCGACGGCGCGGACTGCGCTGGGGTGTTCAATGCGGCGAGCGAGTTCGCCATATGAGGTGGTAGCGCCGCATGGGATGTTGCGCAGCTCCTGCCAGACCTTGCGCTGGAATGAGGTGCCGCCGGTGGCGACCGGGATTGTGTCGATCGCAGCGAGATCTCCGGCGAAGTAGCGTGAGATGGCATCGCTGAGCGCGTGCGGATTTCGGGCCCGTTCGAGATTGAAGCCGGTCTTCGCGTAATGGAGGCGGAGCTGGCGTTCAATAACGGGCTGGTCTTCGGTAAAGAGCGCCAGGCGGAGGTTTCCATCGATATCGGCGGCGATGGTCATGGCTCCGATGGGAGTGGCAAGGACGTCAACGAGCAAGTGCAAGGGCGACTCGGGTGTTGGCATAGTGCACCTGCATCTCCTCTGGATTTGGCGTGCTTTCGCATTCTCGCATTTCTGCGGTGCTGAAGTTTTCGACCGCCCGTCGGGGGGAGCCCCTGGGAATGCAGCATAAAGACAAGTGGTTCTGTCGATGCGATCAAAAGAGCACATCGATGCCGGGCGGGAATTGTTATGCCGAAGTGATACTCGGGCGGATATCGTCGCGTTGGCCGGGACATGGGCACGGGGCGCCGGGTGACACTGGGCAGCGAGCGCGCGAGACGCCGGACTGTTTGAGGCGCCGGAGTGGCGGCAGGAAGGTTATTCAGAATCAACCATTTGGTTGAGTAAAGAAGCAATCAGGAAGTGGAGAAATTGTTCAAGGATTGATCGCAGGACGGCGGCGAGGCGCTTCTTACAATGATATATCAAATACGAGTATTAGGCATCCATTTGTCTTATCGAGTTCACGAAAGGGATTGAGGCAAATGGGGGGCGACTGGAGCGGGCCGGGGCCGGGGCCGGGAGGCTCGTTTGGAGGTAAATCGCTTTATATGGAGTTTTTAGGGGGCGATGGGACTCTGGGAGCGGGATAGCGCGCCGGGGCGTCTGAGGCGAGTAAAGGTTTCCCCGGAATGTCATATCGAAATGAGGCCTTTTCTCTCAATGTTTTCTTTGATTTCACATTGACAGGGGATTGCTGTTTTCAGTAAGGTTTCGTTTGCTCCGGAGTCTCTAAATTTATCGCTCCCTATTTGTGTTCGGGAGGAGCGGCGACGGACAGCAATCCGGTCAATGCGACAGGCGAGCGTTGCAAGCCGACTAGCCGAAGTCGAAATGCCAGGCGGCAGAACCACCATAAGTTGAGATAAGAGAACAACGGCAAACTTTTCAGGAGACCGCATGAACAAGTTCCTACGCACAGCACTTGTGCTGGCAGTATTTGCCTGCGCGAGTTCGCTCCTCGTTGTCACGGCGAGTGCCCAATCGGTTTACGGATCGGTATTCGGCACGGTGTCGGACAAGAGCGGGGCTGTCATACCGAACGCCACGATTACGGTGACGGACGAAGCCAAGGGCACCCAGGTGACCGTGACTTCGAACGGGTCCGGCGACTACAGCGTCGCGCACCTGATCTCGGGCGTATACGATCTGAAGGTCGTCGCGAAGGGCTTCAAGCCATTCGAGACGAAAGGCATTCAGGTCCTCGTAGACACAGCGCCGCGCATCGACCCCACGCTGGATGTGGGTTCAGATACCGGAACCACAGTTGAAGTCAACGCGGAGTCGGTTCCGCTGCTGAAGACGGAGAAGGCCGATGTGGCCACCGTATTCGACCAGCAGCAGGTGTCGAGCCTTCCGGTCGGCGACCAGAACTTCACGAACCTGCAGCTTCTGCTTCCGGGCGCACAGCTCCTGGGGTGGTCGCACGCAGCCGATGAGAACCCGCAGGGTTCGCAGCAGATTCAGGTTGACGGCCAGGCATTCGGCGGAACGGCTTTCGAGCTGGACGGCACCGACAACCAGGATCCGATTCTTGGAATCATCGTCATCAATCCGGCGCTGGACGCGGTGACGGAGACGAAGATCACGACGCAGAACTATGACGCCGAGCTGGGCAAGGCGGTTTCGGCGGTTGTGACCGCGCAGACTCGCTCGGGCACGAACCAGATTCACGGCAGCGCGTACGACTTCCGTACGGGCAACGCGAACCTGGCACGCAACCCGTTCAGCCAGCCTTCGGATGAGTATCAGAAGGCACACGGCCAGCAACCTTCGATTCCTCCGGGCTTGAAGAACCGTTTCGGCGGATCGATTGGCGGACCGATCAAGAAGGATCGGGCATTTGCATTCTTCAACTGGGAATCGCAGCGTCAGAAGGTGGGAACGACGGCCACCGGAACGGTGCCTACGGCACTCCTGGTAAGCACCTGCCTTGGAACCGCGGTTGGTCCTTCCGGAATTCCGGGATGCGACTTCAGCGAGTATGCCAAGGTCTATGCGGCCAATGGAAACATCAAGGGCCAGATGCTGACCAACAACACCGGCAATGCAGCTTACAACGCAGCTTACGCGGCGAACGTGATTCCGGCGGCGCTGGTATCCACGCAGGCGAAGAACCTGCTGGCCTACTTCAAGTCGTTTACGCCTAACCAGGGCACTGCTGGGCTGTCGTCGATCGAGAACAACTACTCGGCTGGCGGCACGGGCTTGTTCAACAGCAACGCCTGGACCACGCGTGAAGATGTCACCATCACTGAGAGGACGCATGCGTTTGTGCGTTTCTCGCGGTTCTGGGACACGCTTTCGGGCAAGGTGCTGTTCGGTGATGCGGGCGGTCCGGGATTTGGACTTGGCAACTACGGCGGCAACTCAAAGGGAGCCAACGACAGCCTGGCGATCGGCATGGATTTTGCGATCAGCCCGACGCTGCTGACGGACTTCCGTCTCGGCTACTACCGCTACAACGTGATCGACACCAAGTATGACCAGGGCGTGCAGTTCGCGAACACGATCGGCATCCCGGGTATCAACCTGGGCGACAACTTCACCTCCGGCGCGCCGGGATGGGTGATCAGCGCGAACGGCGGCGGCAATGCAAACATCGGCGCCGGCCTGGGAATCAACCGCTGCAACTGCCCGCTTACTGAAAAGGAAGACCAGGGGCAGATCGTCAACAACTGGACGATGATCAAGGGCAACCACACCTTCAAGGTGGGCGTTGACCTGCGCTACGGCCGGAACCTCCGTGTACCCTCGGATACGGACCGTGCAGGACAGTTGAACTTCAGCAACAACGGGCCGACCTCGAACAACGGCACAAACGGACTTGGCTGGGCAAACTTCGTACTCGGCGATGTGACGAGCTTCGGCCGTTACGTTTCGGTTTCAACCAATGCGAAGGAGTTCCAGAAGAGGACGTTCTTCTACGGACAGGACACCTGGCGCGTCAACAAGAACCTGACCCTGAACCTCGGCCTGCGCTGGGAGCTCTACTTCCCAGAGTCGGTTAACGGCCCGGGCAACGGTTCGCTCATGAACCTCAACGATGGCTACATGCACGTTGCCGGAATCGGACAGGTTCCACGCGACATGGGCTGGACCATCCAGAAGGTGAAGGGCTTCGATCCGCGTATCGGAGCAAGCTACCAGATCGACGACAAGACGGTGGTTCGCGCGGGCTACGGACGGAGCTTCGATACGGGTGTATTCGGATCGATCTTCGGACACGTGGTTACTCAGAACCTTCCGGTACTGGCAAACCAGAGCGTGAATTCGCCCAACAGCACCGGGTATGCATTCACGATGGACCAGGGACCGCCGGCCTTCGTCTTCCCGAAGACTCCGTCGAGCGGCCTTCTGCCGGCCCAGGGTTATGCTGTGAACCCGAAGGCACGGCCGAACCCGCTGCGGTTCCCGACGATCGACGCGTGGAATCTTGCGATTCAGCGCGCCATTACGCCTACCACCTCGTTGACGATCGCTTATGTGGGCAACAAGGGCACGCATACGCTGGGTGACGGCGACAACAACAACACCAACCCGAACGAAGCGGCACTGTTCCTGCCCGGTCAGTATTCCCGGAATGGACAGACGCTGCACTGGGATCCCAGCGCACCGGCGATCTCTTCGACCAACAGCGGTATCGCTCCTGACGGCGGAGTTTCTAACTCGCGTCTGCTGCAGCGCTACTATGCTGGTTCGCTCCCGGCATGCCGCGATACGAATTACATCGACATCGCGAGCCTCCGGAAGACGGACAGCGACCCGAACCTGCAGGCTGGACAGTGCGGCTGGACGAACGGCATCTCCTACTACAGCGACGACTTGAACACCGAGTTCGACGCTCTACAGGTAACCATTGCCAAGACGTTCGCCAAGGGTCTGGCGTTGAATGCCAACTATCAGTGGGCGAATGCGTTTGGAGACCAGGGCGGCTACTGGACCTGGGATCACCACGTGACGCACCAGCGCGACAGCAACGTTCGTTCGCAGCAACTTGTGAGCTACGGCAGCTACGATCTTCCGTTCGGCCGCGGCAAGCAATTTGCTCAGAACGCCAACAAGGCCAGCGACCTGATCATCGGTGGATGGCAGCTGTCGTACGTGCTGAACCTTGCCAACGGTCTGCCCTACAGCGTGAACATGGGCGGCGGCTTCGGCAACAACCAGGACTGCAACCACAACACGGGCGGATCGTCAGCACCTTGCCGTCCGAACACAAGCGGGCACATCAAGACCAACCTGACGAAGGCGAAGGTATCCGGCGGAACGGTCAGCCGCGATCTCTGGACACCGCAGCCACAGTTGTTCTCGTTCCCTGGGCTTGACGTGATTGGAAATGTCGGTGCGAACACCTATCGCGGACCGGGATTCTTCAACACGGACATGGCGCTGACGAAGGGCTTCACGATCCACGAGTCGTGGGTGGCGAAGTTCCGTATGGATGCGTTCAATGCCTTCAACCACATCAATCCAGGTAACCCCGATGGCAATATCTTTGGAACCGGCCATATCGGTGGCACTGGCCCGTCTTCGTATCCGACGCGCCAGCTGGAATTCTCCGCTCGCATTCAGTTCTAGAGCGAAGGAGCCGCAACAAAACCTGAGGGGAGCTTCGGCTCCCCTCTTTCTTTTCTGGTCTGAAGCCGGACATTTGTTCCGGCAGGGTCGCGCGGGCAAGAGCATTGTCTCCCACGTCTCCAACACCAGGAGACATGGGGCACCCGCGGTCTTGTATGCGGCCAGGACAAGTCGAAGTTGTGGAGAGTTAAACTTGAATTGATCGGACCCAAGATGATTCGCGTAATTGCAGTAGCTTGGTTTTTGTTTGCCGCAATTGGGGCACAGGCACAGGAAAGTGGGGGACCGCAGCCGGCGGGGGCTTCTGGCGGTGCGACGTATGAGTCGGCGAAAGAGCTGGCGGGCCGGGGCAGGGTGAACCAGGCGATGGCGCAGCTGGATGAACTGGCGGCGCAGAATCCGGAGCCGGCGGGGGTTGAGCGACTGCGCGGCATGATCCTCTACCAGCGCGCGCAGTTTCCGGAGGCGGTTGCGGCCTTTGCGAAGGCGGCCGAGCAGGACCCGAATGATCACGAGTCGCTCGAGATGCAAGGTGTAAGCCTGTTCCGCATGGGGCGGACGCGGGAGGCGCTGCCGTTGCTGGAGAAGGCGCGTACGGGGGTTGAAGGGGCAAATGTCGACCCGAACTATGTGTTGGCGCTGTGCTACGCGGACATGCAACGGTACGACGATGCGCGGCGGGCGTTTGCGAGCCAGTATGGGTTCGAGCCGGAGTCTGCCGAGGCGCATCTGCTGACGGGGCGCCTGTTTTTGCGAAGGGAGCTGCGGGACCAGGCGGGCGCTGAGGCGGAGAAGGCGCTGGCGGCGAACCCGGCGCTTCCCTTAGCGCATGAGCTGCTGGGAGAGGTGGCGCTGGCGCGCGGCGACGCAGCAGGCGCGATCAAGGAGTTTGAAGCGGAGAAGAAGATCAATCCGCTAAACCCGGACCTCTACGACCGGCTGGGCGATGCGTATCTGCGCAGCGGTCAATATGCGGAGGCGCAGCAGAGTTTGAATCGAGCAGTGCTGCTGGAGCCGACATCGACGGGGCCGTACATTTTGCTGGGGGAGACTTTTCTGAAGATGAAGCAGCCGATTCAGGCGCTGCAGTATCTCGACCGCGCGGTGAAGATGGATCCAGCGAATTACATCACGCACAATCTGCTGGGGCAGGCGTATAAGGCGACCGGGCAACTTGCGGAGGCGAATCGCGAGTTCAAAATGGTGGTGGATCTGCAACACCGGAACGATCCGAAGCCGGCGGAGAAGTAGAGTGCGCCGGGTTTCAAAGAGAGCAAGCTGGGCTGGGTTCGGGCTGATGGTAGTAGCACTGGCGGCCGGCGGACAGAAAGCGGCGAAGCCGGCTGCGGATGCGATCAAGAGGGCAGATGCGGCGTTTCGTGCAGGCGCGACCGCGCGGGACTCAGGCAACCTGGAGGTTGCACGTCAGCAATTTGCAGAAGTCGTACGATTGCAGCCTCAGATCGTGGAGGGGCACGAGGCATTGGGAACGGTTCTGGCGGAGATGGGCAGGCCGCTGGATGGAGCAAAGGAGTTCGAGGCGGCGGCCAGGATCAAGCCGGGAGATTCGGCGATCGAGTCGAACCTGGCGATGGCGTACGCACAGGCAGGAGAGGCGGCGAAGGCGATTCCGCATTTTCGCGCAGCGGACGCAATTTCAAAGCAGCCAGAGCAAGCGGGGCTGGATGCGCCGTTTTACGACGCGTATGGGCGAGCGCTGGCCAAGGCCGGCAAACCGGACGCAGCGGAGGCGCAGTTTCTGGCAGAGGAGAAGCTGACGGGGCCACGCGCGGAGATTTCGGATGCGATTGGTACGTTGTACGCGCAGCAGAGCAGGTGGGACGAGGCTCAGAAGCGCTTCGAGCATGCGCTGGAGGTGGATCCGACCTACATGCAGGCGCGTGTACATCTTGCGGTAGTGCAGCGCACTCAGAAGGATCTGCAGGGGGCGCTGAACACGCTGGCGCCGGCGATGAATGCGGAGGCGCCCGATGCGTCGGTACTGATGGAAGCCGGACGTACGCTGGCAGCCGCGGGTCGCGATGAGGATGCGCTGAAGGAGTTTGAAGCAGCGGAGAAGGCGGATGCGAAGACGCCGGGCGTGCAACTCGAGATGGCGATGACGCTGCAGCGGCTCGGACGGCAGGCGGAGGCGGTGCCGTGGTTCGAGCAGGCGATCGAGCGCGAGCCGAAGAGCGAGATGGCGCTGACGAATCTGGGGCTGGCGCTGACACTGACAGGCAAGGGCAAGGAGGCTCTGGAGTACCTGAAGCGCGCGCTGGTGGAAAATCCGAAAGACGCGGTGGTCTATAAGGACCTGGGGGTTTGCCACATCCAGCTGTCTGCGTTCGACGACGCGATCGGCGATTTCAAGAAGGCGCTGGAACTCGAGCCGAACGATCCGCAGCTGCATTACGATCTGGGGCTGGCGTACAAGTTCAAGGACCGCACGGATGAGGCGGTTGCGGAGTTGAGCAAGGCGGGCGAGATGGATCCGAAGCTGCAGGATCCGCCGTACACGCTGGGGATTCTTTACATGCAGCTGGGGCGGCTGGATGATGCGGTCACGGAACTGAAGAAAGCGGTGGCCCTGCGGCCGGAGAACGGGGATGCGTGGGCGATTCTGGGAAGCACGCTGAAGCAGGATTCGCGGTTGCCGGAGGCTGCGGAGGCGCTCAGGAAGGCGATTCCGCTGCAGCCGGGGCAACCGGGGCCGCGGGTGACGCTGGCGGGAGTTCTGGCGGAGCAGGCGGGAAATCTGAACCAGCAGGCGGACGCGGCTGAAGCTGCAGGCGATCACGCGAAGGCGGAAACGCTGCGCGCACAGATGAAACAGCTGCGGAGCGAGGCGGCGGACTACAGGAAGGAAGCAGCGGAGCTTTCGCGGACGGCCGTGAGCAGGCAAAGGGCGAACTTCGCGCTGAATGCCGGGAATCAGCAGATGCTGCGCGGCGATGTCGCTGGAGCGATCGGACGGTATCAGGAGGCGGTTGCGGCTGATCCGACATTTGCGGAGGCGCATGCGCAACTAGCGATTGCGTACGACCGGCAGGGACGGGCCGACGAGGCTCGCGCCGAGCGGGCGAAGGCAGCAGAGCTGGGGAAGGCGCAGTAGACGGGCCGCCGGAGCGTTGCTACCAGGTTTCGACGGCGAGTATGTTAGGTGGGCCAGAGTGGCCTTCGATCACCTGGGTTTCGATCACTGCTTCCATGTTCATCTTTTCCCAGTTGGCGGGCGCCTTCGCAAGCAGGGAGTTGAGGTAGACCGGGTTGTAGAGGATCTCACCTGCGGCTTCAGTGCCTTCTTCCGATATTCCCGCGGCGATGATCACCGGCTGGCCCGTGGTGTTGTCGTGAATGCGCGCTACGATGGCGTAATCCTTCGACAACTTCTGATAGGGGAGATCCCAGGCAGTTGCCCACGTGGTCTTGTCTCCACTTTTGCGGTCGACGAGTAGGGCATCGCCATTTTTCGATTCAAAACCGAAGCGCAGCTTCTGGGTAACGCGCAGAGTCCAGATGTTGTCGAAGGCGCCGATGAGGACGATGGGGCCTTCGCGCAGTTGCGCGAACGTGGCTTCAGAGGCCGGCACTACGCGGAAGGCCTTATGACGGGCTTGCAGCGCAGCAGCGGTTCGAGTGAGCGTGGTGACGTCCGCAAGCGCGAAGAGGCCGGCCATATGCAGACGGACATAAAGCTGCTGCGGCTGCGGCTGAGTTGTGACAGGAGCCTCGAAGGATTGGATCGAGTCCATGTCGATGTTCTTGGCCGGTTCTCCCAGGCAGAAGGTCGTGATGCCGGGGCTGGAGATGAAGGGTTCCCAGAAGCGATCGATGTTGGTGGGCTGCTCCGCGGGAGCAGCGGGCTGAATGCGCATCCCGATGAGAACGCCGATGACACAGCCTGCGACCGTCAGCAGGGCGAGGAGAGGCCAGCGCAGGCGAGATGGTTTCGGAGCGGGAGCGATCTCGGTGGCCGCAGATGAAGCGATCGGCTCTGTTGGAAGGGAGGGTATCGAGAGAGAGGGCGGCTCGATTGCATCGTGCGGCGGTTCGGCGGAGCCTTCGGGTAGCCGGAAGACCGGCACATAGGAGCCGACCGGTAACTCAATGATGAGTTCGCCAGCGTGGGCGGAGTCGTAGTAGTAGAGGCCGAGGCGCTTGCGGACTTCGCCGGCCGTGATGCGAACGACTGGATCTGCGTTGGCGTCGTAGGTGGGAGTGCGCCCGAAGACCTCGATGCCGATGCTTCGCTCTTTCAGGTCTCCGCCATTTCCGAGGAGTGTCTGCTCGACTGTGTATGCGAGGAGAGCGGGATATCGCTTGCTGTTGGCGAAGAGAGGGTGAGCGAGAAGCCTGTGCAGTTGTTCGCGGACCGCGGCAGGATTAGAGACGAGGGAAGGCTGTTCCACGTCGGGCATGGATTTCGGCGCCAGTGGCATTACAGCTCCTCGAAACGGCTCTCAGCCCTAAAATGGGCAAGGTCGGTGCGATCGAATTGCGCAGCCCGAGCTGATCGAGCAACGCATCAAAAACTCATCGCGCTGACCAAAAAGATTCACATGCAGATCGGAGATCCGGTGCGTGTCCCAGAGCAGTAGAGCGCGACAAGCCCCATGTGGATAACGCAGCGTATAGATTTCTGGATTCCCTGCACTGCGTATGATACGTCCCGACATCGGTCTTGTCCAGAGTAGATTAAGCCCATGATTGTGAGGCGCTTAACCGCAAAATCAATCTACTGGTACCCGAATAAACCTTTTAGCGATCTTCTGTTCCGCATACATTTGAAAGCGGTCCAGGAGATGTGCCGAAAGTGTGTCGCACCCACGGCGCGTTTTCTTGTGATTGCGGCTCCTCGCCCCTCCGATTACCAGACCTGGACATATCCAGGCGGGACTAATCGGGGGGCGCTTTTTTTGCGAGATGCGTTCCGAGTTGCGCACAAGAAGAAGCTGTGACCATCAAACATTTTTTGCGGCGGACTCAGGGTTTGAGCACGAGCGGCCAGCATGACCTCATCTCAATCGAATATGCTTTTGAGTCCTCGGGGAGGGACCGATTTGTCCATGCGAAATTTTCGGCTGGTGACTTCGCTCTTGCTGCTCGGCTGTTTGCTTGCTTTTACAACTCATGTTCCGGCGCAGTCCTCAGGTATGAACGCGGATGAGGCGCATCGGAAAGCCGAGGCACTGCTGAAGCAGATGAACCTCGACGAGAAGATCGGGCAGATGAACCAGGCGGCTGGGATGATGATTCCGGGCCTGGGCGGTGCTAAGCCGGATGATCTGATCGCCAAGGGCGGGGTAGGGTCAGTGCTGTGGCTGATCGACGTGAAGGAGATCAACCGCCTGCAGCATATCGCGGTGGAGAAGTCGCGACTGCATATTCCAATTCTGTTTGCGTTCGATGTGATTCACGGGTACCGGACAGCGTTCCCTGTTCCCCTGGGGATGGCATCTTCGTGGGACCCGTCGGTGGAGGAGGCGGCGCAGCGCTATGCGGGGCAGGATGCGCGAGCGGCGGGAATTCTGTGGACCTTTACGCCGATGGTGGACATCGCGCGCGATGCGCGATGGGGGCGGATCGTGGAGGGCGCTGGAGAGGATCCGTATTTGGGAGCGGCGATGGCGCGCGCGCAGGTTCGCGGATTTCAGGGAGAGAATGTTGGGCCGGATAGCGTTCTGGTGTGCGTGAAGCATTTCGCCGGGTACGGAGCGGCGGAGGGCGGGCGCGATTACGACTCGTCGTATGTGCCGGAAGAGCTGATGCAGAACGTGTACCTGAAGCCGTTCCATGCGGCGGCGGCGGCGGGCGCGGGAAGCTTTATGAGCGCGTATATGGATCTGAACGATGTTCCGGCTTCGGGGAATCACTGGCTGCTGACGAACGTTCTGCGGGATCAGTGGGGCTACAAGGGTTTCGTAGTGTCGGATGCTTTCGCGGTAGCGAGCCTGCAGGTGCATGGGTTCGCGAAGGATGCGGAGGATGCGGCGCTGAAGGGCGTCACGGCCGGGCTGAACATGGACATGGCCAGTGGGACGTATGTGAAGAACATCGCAAAGCTGGTGAGCGAGGGGAAGATCAAGGAGACGCAGCTGGACGCGATGGTGCTGCCGATTCTGGAAGCGAAGTACAAGCTGGGGCTTTTCGAGAAGCCGTATGTCGACGAGGCAAAGGTTGAGTCCACTCTCAATCGGCAAGAAGGAAGAGAACTTGAGAGGAAGATCGCTTCGCGGTCGATGGTTTTGCTGAGGAATGAGAACCAGACGCTGCCGCTGAAAAAGGATTTGAAGAAGATTGCGGTGATTGGGCCGCTGGCCGACTCGACGCATGACATTGAGGGCGGCTGGACGGTGGAGGGCTTATTTGGCGGCGGAGGCAAGAGCCACCCGGTGACGGTGCTGGCGGGGCTGAAGAATGCACTGCCGAATGCGCAGATTTCGGTTGTGCCGGGACCGACCCCGGGGAAGGTGTTTCTGGGGATGGTGGATCAATTCTCGGGTTCGAAGGCTGTGACGCCGCCGACCGCGCAAGAAACATCTGAATGGATTGCGAAGACCAAGAGCGCGGCGGCCGACGCGGATGTGGTGATTGCGGTGATGGGCGAGATGGCTTCGATGAGCAGCGAGGCTGCATCGCGAGCGTCGATGAAATTGCCGGGGATTCAGCAGGAGATGCTGGAGGCGGCAGTGGCATCTGGGAAGCCGGTTGTGCTGGTGCTTGAAAATGGAAGGCCGGTGGACATCAACTGGGCAGCGGAACATGTGCCGGCGATTCTCGAGAGCTGGTTCCCCGGAACAGAGGGTGGCAACGCGGTCGCCGACGTGTTGTTCGGCGCGGTGAACCCGGGCGGGAAACTGCCGGTGAGCTGGGCGCACTCAGCAGGAGAAGAGCCGCTCTACTACAACCACAATCTGACACACGAGCCGGAGGATCGGCCGAACTTCACTTCGCGCTACTGGGATGTGGCGAGCAAGCCGCTGTATCCGTTCGGGTATGGGTTGAGCTACACCTCCTTCAAGTTCGACAATCTGAGGCTGAGCAAAGCGAGCATGAAGACGGGCGAAGCGACCGAGGTGCAGGTGGATGTGACAAATACCGGCAGCGTGGCGGGGGATGCGGTGGGGCAGGTGTACATTCACCAGCGGTATGGTTCGGCTTCGCGGCCGGTTCGGCAGCTTGAGGGATTCAAGCGGGTAGCGCTGAAGCCGGGAGAGAAACAGACGCTCACGTTTACGCTGGGCAAGGATGAGCTGCAGTTCTGGGATCCGCAGACGAAAACGTGGGTTGTGGAGCCGAGCACGTTTGACCTCTGGGCGGGTGAGGACTCGACGGCGAAGCTGCACGCGGAGCTGACGGTGACGGAATAGGCGGGATGACGGAGGCAAAACGAAGGGCCAGGAGAGTTTTCCTGGCCCTTTGCATTGCTATGCGGTGTCTACTTGATGCGTTTAGACGGAGAGCAGGCGTCCGAAGAAGGCGCGGTAACGGCGGAGCGCGAGACGCAGTTCTTCGGTGGAGACGCTGTCGCCGCGGTCCCACTGTTTTTCGAGGCGTTCGCGCTCAGCGGCGAAGACTTCAGCGAGGCGCTTCATGGCACCGGCGACGAGTGCGTCGGCCTTTTCGACGGCCTGGCGGGGCTCATCGACGAAGCCAACCTGGATGGCATCCCACTGGCTGCGTAGTGTACCGGTCTCGTCGGGCGAGAAGAGCGCGGTGCGCTCGTCGGTTTCAGTTGTGTTCGTGGCGGTTGTGTTGGCGCGGGTTGCGGTTGTGTCGGCGCGGTCGTAGTTGTTCTTACTGTAGCTGTCGGGGCGGCCATCGACGCGCTGTGCCGAACGCTCGTCTGTGAACTCTTCCTGTTGTGCCGGTTCGTCGGCATGCGCGAGGGCTGCCGTTGAAAGTCCTGAGGTGCTGAAGTTTTCGTCTCGTCTAATTTCTGCCATATACTCCCTCCTGCTTTATCACCCGCTCGCCTGGGCCGATTCGAATGTACGGATCTAGATGACGTTCTGATCCCAAGAAAGGGCGTCAGCAGGTTGAGATGAGACCGGGATACAAAGGTTGCCCTGTGGAGAGTTCACGTTGGGCAGGTTGAGGAAGGCCGAATGTTCTCAGTTGGATATCGGTGCGGTACACGAAAGCACATCTTCCCGAATCGACCTTTGGCCTGTGCTGTTGGTAATGCAACGGAGGTGGCAGGGCGCATTGACTTGCGGCGAAAGAGGATCAGGATTGAGAAAAACACAGGCTCAATCCCTAAGCGCAGGTTCAATCGATGAAGACCTTGAATTGCTTCTTGCTTGGTTGTCTGGTTGCAGTGTCGACAGCTCACTGCGGTGCTCAGGACATCCCATCCCGGATGGCTGAGATGAAGACCGCCTATACCGCCTCGGGCAGCATCGTGGTGCTCGATGGGCAGACGCTAGTGATCGAGCCGAATATGCCGGCCCCGATCTGCGCTCTGCCGAGGCAAGAGGACGGAAAGACGACCTGGTACCGGTATGCCTTTCCGCTGGCGTCGATCACGGTTCCGCTGACGGCTGTGGATGAAAACATCGTGAGCGAGGACCGTGTGTTTACTGATCCTGAAGCTCCGCAGGCATACAAGCCCGGAGATCAGGGCGATGCCACGATGATTGTGGTGGTAGGGATGCCGGGGAAGAAATTTCCGGCGCTGGTCTACGATCGCGAAAAGCTGGAGCACCTGAGTCCGGGGCCGCATAGCGCGCGCGACTACGGGCAGTTTCAGGACCAGGTTGAGGCGTTTGGCCTGACGTTTACGGATCAGGTTGCCGCCCGCGAATTCGTCACCGCTCTGCGGAATGCAGTGCGGATGGCGAAGACGCAGGCGATGGCGACGGTGCAGCGGTAGACCTCTGAAGGGCCGAGGCCTGAGAAGTTTTCGAGGTTCCCTCAGGGGCTAAAGCCCGGCGCAGCTCTATGGCTGATGCGGCACGACTAAAGTCGTGCCCTGACGCTTCTTGCTTCGGCGCTGATCTGTTGCGCTTGAAGTTTCGCTCCGACGCTTCTTGCTTCGGCGATGATCTGTTGCGATTGAAGTTTTGCTCTGACGCTTCTTGCTTCGGCGATGATCTGTTGCGATTGAAGTTTCGCTCTGACGCTTCTTGCTTCGGCGATGATCTGTGCGACCGAAGTTGTGCTCGTTCAGAACGACGCCGTTTCGGAGCTTTTCAGTAAGCTGCCAGTTGCACCCTTTCAAAATGACACAGGATCAGGGCAGGTCGCGGACCCAGATGTTGCGGAAGCTCATGGGTTCGCTCTTGTCGCCGTGGGCCTGGAGCTTGATGGGCGCCGAGTCGTACTTCTTGTAGAAGGGCTTGCCGATGTAGAGCGTCTGACCCTTCAGTTCGAAGTGATTCTCGACGAGGACGCCGTTCAAGAAGACAGTGGCGTAGGCCGGCGTCTTTACGGTGCCGTCGTCGTTGAAGGTGGGCGCGGTCCAGACGATGTCGTAGGCCTGCCACTCGCCGGGCTTGCGGCTGGCGTTGGCGAGGGGGATGGCCTGCTTGTAGAGGCTGCCGACCATGCCGTTGACGTAGGTGGGGTTGTTGTAGCCGTCGAGGACCTGGAGTTCGTAGCCGTCGTCGCCCGGGCCGGTGGAGGCGAGGAAGATGCCGCTGTTGCCGCGGCCCTGGCCGGTGCCGGTGATGCTGGCGGGGATCTTGTATTCAACGTGCAGCTGGTAGTTCTTGAAGCTGCGCTTGGTCTCGATGTTGCCGCCCTTTTTGTTCACGGTCATGACGCCGTCGTGGACGTCCCAGGTGGCGGGTTGATGATCCTTCACGTCGACCCACTGGTCGATGCTCTTTCCGTCGAAGAGAACGAGGGCGTCGGAGGGGGCGCCGTTGCACTCGGCTGCGGGAGTGACGACTTTCGGTTCGGGTTTCCAGATTTCGGTGTCTTCTGGTTTTGTTTTGGGCTGCGCGGTTTGCGCATAGGTGGGAGTGATCACAAGGAGAAGAGATGCGGCAAAGAGAAGCTTTGGAAGTGGTGTCAGCATAACGACGGAAGTATACACTGCGGAATTATTGATCGCGGATTTCGCGATCGTTCCGACGAAGAGGAAAACAAAAGCGGATTCTTCGCTTACCACCCGAAACCCATACCGCAGCGGCTAAAGCCGTCATCTCATCTCGGGGCACTTGGCGGCACAACTAAAGTTGTGCCCTTTCAAAACAGCACTGCTTGCGCATCCCTCAGCATGCTGTGAGGCTGTCCCTTTCGAAGTATCCTTCGAAGCACTCTTTAGCATTCCATGCTGAAGCCTTCGTGGATGACGCACATGCTGACGAGGGGCATGAGGATCTGGTCGTAGGCGGTGCGCGCGCCGGGGTCCATGGTGTGGATGCGGTCGAGCATCTGCACGATCTCTTTCTGATTGAAATAGGAGATGGAGGCCATGGTCTTGCCGCGCAACATATCCTGCACGAAGATGTTGAAGGTCTGGTCGGGATTGAGTGTGGCGGGCGGGCTGAGGAAAGGGTGCTTCTGGCGCTTGTAGACGGTGTCGGTGATGACGTCGCGCACGGCTTCGCGGAGGACGTATTTCTCGGTGAGGCCGCGAATCTTCATATTGACGGGCTGGCGGCAGATGCACTCGACGACGCGGTGATCGAGAAAGGGCACGCGGCCTTCGATGGAGTGGGCCATCTCCATGCGATCGCCGAGCATGGTGAGGATGTAGTTGGCGAGGACGGATTTTCCCCAGAGGTAGAGCGACTGGTTCAATGCGTCGCGGCCTTTCAACTGGCCCGGGATGTCGATGTCGGACAGGAGTTGGAGATAGGACTCGCGGTGCTTGAAGCGGCAACTGAAATCATCCGCGAGCAGTGATTGCGATTTGACTGCGCGCCCCGAGAACGTCTCGCACCATGAGGGCACGTAGCCGAGGATCCGGCGGACTGCTTCCAGGTTTCCGGTGTCGCCGTCAGGAAGGAGAAGGCCGCGGGAGACGGTGTTGTTTTCGTTCAGCCACTGAAGCAACTGCTCGATCTCGGCAGGGTCCTGTCCTTCGCGGTTGTAGAGGAGCATGTCGCGACGGAAGTGGGCATAGCCGCCAAGGATCTCGTCGGATCCTTCGCCGGTGAGTACGACCTTGTAGCCGGCATCGCGAACGGCTTTGCTCAGGAGGAATTTGGCAACGCCGTGAGCGTTGACGCAAAGCATTTCAGATTGCAGGATCGCATCGGCGAAGTTTTCGGCGAGGGTGTTCTGATTGATGGGGATTGCATAGAAGTTCGCCTCGGCCAAGGTGGCCATCTCACGCGCGATGGGGCCTTCGTCGTAGGCCGCATCGTCGAAGGTGAGGGTGAAGGCGCGAATGGGTTCGGGATGGTGGCGCGCGGCGAGGCCGAGGACTGAGCAGGAATCGAGTCCTCCGCTGAGATAGACGCCCACGGGAACGTCAGCGCGGAGACGGATGCGAACGGCCTCTTCGAATTCGTGGCGAAACTCGGCGATGTAGTCGGCGTCGGATCTGTTCTGGGTTGTGGAGCCTGCGACGGGATAGTTGAAGTCCCAATAGCGGGTGATCTGGAAGTGCTTATCGGTGACGAGAAGATAGTGGCCCGGCGGAACGAGGAAGACGCCATCGTAGAGCGTGCGCATCTGATGTCCGCCGAAGCTGAAGGAGTTGTAGACACTCTCGGGGTCCCACCGCGCGGGGACGCCGGCGGTGAAGAGGGCCTTCACTTCAGAGGCAATGTAGAGCTTGTCATTGTGCCAGGAATAGAAGAGGGGCTTGATGCCGAAGCGGTCGCGAGCGGCGAAGAGAGACTGCTGCTTTTCATCCCAGATGACGAAGCCGAATTCGCCGCGCAGATAGTGAAGGCAGTGCACGCCGTAGTCTTCGTAAAGATGAAGCGCGACTTCGCTGTCAGACCGCGTGCGTAGATGATGGCCACGCGATTCCAGATCGCGCTGGATCGCTTCGTATCCGTAGAATTCGCCGTTGGCAACGATGTGCGTTCGATGGTCTTCGCTAGAAATGGGCTGGTCGCCGGTTGCGAGGTCGATGATGCTGAGGCGCGCATGGCCGAGGCCGACGCGACCGTCACGACTGATCCACTGGCGCTGGCCATCGGGGCCGCGGTGGTAGAGGCGTTTGGTCGCGCCTTCGAGGATTGCCGGGGAGACTGGCTCGCGGCGTGAGTAAAGGGCAACGATTCCGCACATCTAGCGTGCTCCTGAAGATTGGCAAGGATCGGACTATCCGAGATGGCTCAGCGGGGAAGGCGGGTAGCGGGAGAAGCATACGCGGGAGCTGAGGACGTGCGCAATGGCTTTTTGAGACGGGCTATCTCGTAAGACCTTGAGGTAATCGAGGAGGTGTTTTTGGGCGGACAAAAGCAGCAAATTAGCGCCGCTTCGCGAGCGAAGTGGAGTTAGCGAGTTAGCGGGTGTGTTTGCCGGCTGAGTGTGACGTTTCGTTAAGTGCCACCGCGGTCCGAACGGGTGACGTTAGTTAGTGCGCAGGGCTACTGTGGGGTTGATGCGGGATGCGCGGAATGCAGGGATGTATCCGGAGAATGCAGCGATGAGGAGGAGCAGGAGCGCCATGGCCGCGTAGGTGATTACGTCCCATGGCGAGGTTCCAAAGAGGAGGGCGGCGATCAGCTTTGCGCCAGCGACGGATGCGCCGATGCCGATGCCGACACCAATGATGGCGAGGCGCAGAGTGCTGGTGAGGATTCGCCCACGCACGTGGCCGGCCGATGCGCCCAGCGCCATGCGGATGCCGATCTCCTGCGTCTGACGCGTGACTGAGTACGAGATGACGCCGTAGATTCCGAGCGCAGCGAGGAGCAGTCCGAGCGCGGCGAAGGAGACGACGAGGAGCATGAAGAACTGACGGCCTGAGACTGCGTGATTAACGAGCAGGCGGATGGGCCTGAATTCGTTTGCGGGCTGTTTCGGGTTGATCTCGCGCAGGGTAGCGAGGACAGAACCAGCGAGAGAGGCGGGATTCATGCGAGTGCGCACGACGAGTTCGCCGGAGCTTGGGTTGGCCTGAGTTGCCGGGTAGTAGATCTGCCAACCTGGGTCGCCGTCGACATTTTCTTCGTGCACGTCGTCAACGATGCCGACTACATGGAGGTCTGCGCCGCCGCCGTTTCCGAGCGGCTTGTTGAGGGCGTCCTTGTCAGGCCACGCGCCGAGGTTGGAGAGGTATTGGGCGTAGCTTCTGTTGATCATGACGACCTGCTCGCTTTTGGGGCCGTCGGACCAGGAGAAGTCGCGGCCACGGATGGGTGTGCCCATGGCGTGCATATATCCGGGGCTGATGACATAGACGAGCGGGCCATCGATGCCCTGAGGTGGCTTCAGGCCCTTGGGATAAGGAAGGCCCCAGGAGCGGTTTTGCCCGAGAGGTAGATAGTCGGTGAATCCGGCGGCCTCGACGCCGGGGAGTGCGGCGATGCGGTTGAGGATCTGCTGAAAGAGGACTCCGCGTTTTTGTGCGCCGAGGGCGCCATCTTTGTCATTGGGGACACTGTCGTCGTAAGGAACTTTGATTGCGGCGGCGTGGTCGGGCTCGAAGCCGAGATCGACTTTAAGGACGTTCATAAAACTGCGGAGGAGCAGGCCGGCTCCGACGAGCAGCATGCAGGCGAGAGCGACTTCAGAGACGACGAGCACGGAGCGGATGCGCTCGTGTTTGCGGCTCGCGGAAGCTCCAGGGCCCGCGTCTTTGAGGGATTCATAGACGTTGCCGCCGGCCATGCGCAGTCCGGGAACAATGCCGAAGATTGTGGCGGAGAAAAACGAGATCAACACGGTCCAGCCAAGGGCAGCGCCGTCCATATGCAGAGTGCTGAGGAGAGGTAGGGCGATTGCGCCCTGATGCGCGAGCCATTCGACAAGGACCGCTGCGAGCATAAAGCCGAAGATGGCGCCCATGCCGGACAGCACGAGACTTTCTGTGAGGAGCTGGCGAACGATGCGCGCGCGGCTGGCGCCGAGTGCACCACGCATGGCGAACTCCTTGGCGCGAGCGGCGGCGCGGGCGAGCAGGAGGTTGGAGAGGTTGACGCAGGCGATGAGGAGGATTGCTCCGACGGCGCTCCAGAGGACAATGAGCGAACGGCGAAGTTTTCCGCCGATGTAGTCCTTGAGCGGAACGGGGACCACGGAACCTTTGTATTCGCCGCAGGTTTCGGGATGCTTGTTGTTCCAGCACATGCGGGGGGCGACGCGGGCTGCTTCGTCGACCGCCTGGTCTAGCGTGACGCCGGGCTTCATGCGGCCGATGAGGGTGATGATGTTGCCCCAGTCGCGGGGCGGGCCGTAGAGGTTGAGTGGGGTGATGGCGTCGACCTTGGTTCCGGGCGCGAAGACTGCGCCGAAGTCAAAGGACGCCGGGAGCACGCCGATGACGGTGGTCTGCCTTCCGTTTATGTCGAAGGCCTTGCCGATGATGCTGGGGTCGGCGTTGAACTGGCGTTTCCACCACGCGTTGGAGAGGAGGATGACGGGTGCTGCTCCGTTGCGCGCGTCGTCTGGCGTGAAGACGCGGCCCATCTGCGCCTGAACGCCAAGGACTTGGAAGAAGTTCTGGATGACGTCGATGCCTGTGGCTGGGAGGGGAGCGCCACCGAGATTGAGGCTGAGGTTGTCTGCACCGGAGAAGGCGAAGTAGCCGGTAACGTCCTGATAGGAGCGGCTGGCAACGCGGAACTCGTCATATGCGTCGGTGGAGTAGGTGGCGCAGGACATGCCGCACTTGGTGGGCGGAGGAGCGATCCAGACGAGTTGATGGGCAGCGGGAAACGGCAACGGCCGAAGCAGGAGGGTGTTGACGACGCTGAAGACGGCGATGTTCGCGCCGATGGCGAGCGCGAGGATGAGGACGGCGACAACGGTGAAGCTGGGATCGTGCCAGAGCGTACGCAAGGTGTACTTGAGGTCCTGCTTGAAGATGTCGAGAGTCATAAAGCCTCGTGCTTGGCGGTGCTGGTAGCGAGCGTGGTCCATGCCGCCGATGTTGATGAGCGCGATGCGGCGGGCTTCGGTTGGGGACATGCCGCGCGCGATGTTGTCTTCGATGGCGAACTGCAGGTGCGCTGCGAGCTCGTCCTCGAGGTCGTCGTCAAGGGGCTTGCGGCGCAGGAAGGCCCAGATGCGCTTGATGAGCCTCAGGGTCTCGCTCATGCATCCGCTCCATCCGCGGACTTGTCCATGGTGAGCACGCGTTCCATGACGTCCTTGAGGCGCTCCCAATAACGAGCATCGGCGGCGAGCTGTCGCTTGCCGGGGGCGGTGATGGCGTAGAACTTGGCTTTGCGGTTGTTGTCGGAGGTGCCCCAGTGCGAGGAGATCCAGCCGCGCTGTTCGAGGCGAACGAGCGAGGCATAGATGGTGCCTTGGTTCAACAGCACCTCGTCGGCGCTGACCTGCTCGATGCGGCGGGCGATTCCGTATCCATGCATGGAGCCCATGACCAGGAGGGTCTGGAGAACCATGAGGTCGAGCGTGCCTTGGAGGAGATCGAGTTTCTCGGGTGACATCCGGCTCCTGTGGTACAGCCACAGAAGTATGGCACGTTGTTGTGGGGATGCCCCGGAATTGTGACGAAGTGATGATGCAGGCAGCGTAGTTACCGATCAGCCAACTATGAGCGCGGGTGTTACCAATTTCACATTGCACGCGATGGCGGCAAGTTGGTAAAAGGATTCTGTTGCGGGGTTTGCACGACTCGGGCCACCTTTCAGCCGCGCGAGCGTGCATAAACCTCGTACTTCCCTTTTCTCTTTTGAGTTCATTCCCTTTCTGCCTGGTTCACGTGTGCAGCTATCTCTGTTTGCAGCTCGACCGCATCCGAAAGACAACACTTCAGCCCGTGCAGGATAGGCAGGTCAAGTCATGTATTCATCCCTGATGCCGCACGCTGTCTGCTGGCGGCAGGACCCGCAACTTATCTGGACGATGGCGGTCACGAACGCCATCACTTTTCTGAGCTATTTCAGTATCTGCATCACGCTGTTTTATCTGGCCCGGAAGACGAAGCGGGTCATCGTGCGCGACTGGATTTTCTTTCTGGTGGGGTTCGCGCTGTTTATTGTGGCGTGCGGTTCGACGCATCTGATGGAGGTGATCACTACCTGGAATCCCATCTTCTGGGTCGATGCGTGGACCAACATCGTCACGGCAGTGCTATCGGGGTATGTGGCCCTTCAGTTCATCCGGCGTGCGCCCGCGCTGGGATTTGGGATCAACGACTATGCCGATCGGCTTGCGAATGCGCAGACCGAGAAGGCACAGGTTGAGCAGAATCTTCTGGATGCCCGCAAGCTGGAAGAATGGAACCGGATGTCGGCGATCGTGACGCACGAGATCAATAACCCGCTGACGGCGATTCAGAACTACATGTACCTCATTCAGAACAATCCTGACGCTCCGGCGGATGTGAAGCAGATGGCGGAACATGCTGCGGACGAGGTTCGCAGGATCGGATCCATTGCGAGGTCGACGCTCGGGTTTTTCCGGCAGGATGAGCAGCCTGAAGAGACAGATCTGCAGTCCTCGGCGCGATCGGTTCGTTCGCTGCTGGAACCGACGCTGCGGCAGCGCGGCATTGAAGTACTGATCGAAGCGACTGGGGATTGCAAGCTTGCGGCGTACTCCGTGGAGATTCGCCAGGTGCTGCTGAACCTTGTGCGGAATGCGTGCGAGGCGAGCACGAGGAGGAGCTCGAAGGTGATCATCCGCATTGAAGGGCGCGCGAAAGAGGTGAGCGTCACGGTGGAGGATCAGGGAACGGGCATCGCGCCGGAGATGTTCGATAACCTTTTCAAGTTTGGCAGGAGCACGAAAGGCGAACGAGGCAACGGGATGGGGCTCTGGGCGGTGAAGAAGCTGGTGACGCGCAGGGGAGGGTCAGTGAGTGTGGAGTCGACTCTGGGCAAGGGGAGCCGGTTTACGGTTGTGTGGCCGCGAGCAGGGAGCTTGGGGGCGGGCATTGCACCGGAGCTCGGCGACCTGGCAGCTGCGCATTGAGGACGGCTATTGTCCTGAATCGAGACAGCATCAGCCACGAGCTGGTGCCACGTAAGTGCCATTGATCCAAGCTTTTTCGAAGCACTAGTCTGTTGGTGCGAGGTAGATCTTGTCCGCCTCCTCGCCACAAGACCGGGACGAGAGAGCACGTCGATTCTCCTTCCACTCCAAGTCATTCTGCTTCTACTGATCACAGCGGTGCTGGTGCGGTGGTTTGTCCAGATGCGTCAGCGAAGCGCGCGCTCCTGGGAAATGATCGTAGCGGGGTTGAGTGCGGAGGCCAGAGTGCAGTGGAGCTCAACCCCTGCTGCGCGCGCTGAAGCACTGGCCGCGATCTGGATGAGTCGTCCGGAGACAGCATTCCGCGATTCCGGTGTGCTGCTGGAGATGGCCGATTACGCGGAGCGCAATGCCGTTTCGCGCGACGCAGCGCGACTGGAGGAAGTTCGAACGGCTGCACTGCGACTGCGGACGGCAGCAATGGGAGCGATGATGCAGAGGCGCCGGTTCCACTGATCGTTGTTGTGTAGTCCGGTCTAGGTCAGAGCGCGATCGAGATGCACGTATCCGCCGTCGACGATGATGTGCTGGCCGGTGGTGTGGGCCGACTGCGTGGGCGAGAGCAAAAAAACGGTGGAGGCCGCAATCTCAGAGGCGAGCGTCATGCGATGGCCGAGGGGGATCTTGTCGGTGATTCGTTTCAGTTCCGCATCGGGGTCGCCGAGCGTGTCGAGCCACCGGCGGTAGAGCGGAGTCATGACTTCGGCGGGGAGAACAGCGTTGACGCGGATGTTGTATTTGAGAAGCTCCGCGGCCCATTCGCGCGTGAGGGCAAGCTGCGCGCCTTTGCTGGCGGCGTAACCGGAGGTATTGCCCTGGCCGGTAAGGGCGACCTTGGAGCTGATGTTCACGATGGCGCCCTGAGTGCGCTTAAGTGAAGGAAGCGCGTAGTGCGCGAGAGCGTAGTAGTGGATCAGGTTTTTCCGGAGGCTCTCGACGAAGCGGTCGACAGTTCCCTTCTCAAGGCCGGCGCCGTCGTTGACGCCGGCGTTGTTGACGAGGCCGTAGATGTCGCCGTGCTGTTGCTCGATTTCCTGAATGGCGGTTCTGCAGCGGTCGAGGTCCTCAAGGTGGGCTTCGACGAAGTGGCAGGATACTTTGGCGGCCTGCATCTCTGCCATGAAGGCCTGAACGTTTTCGGAGGGGCGCCCGAGGACGATTACGCGTGCGCCTTCGTCGAGACATGCGCGTGAGATGCCAGCGCCGATGCCTGCTCCGCCGCCGGTGACGACGACGAGTTTGTCTTTGAGTGCGAGGTCCATGTTTCCTGATCCTATCGAATGCGGTGGCGAGCTGGAACGAGCGGATGGTTTGTTAGTTCACGCCAGTGAGAATGCGGGCTGTGGAACCGAACTTATGATAATGAGTGAACGCGACTTTGTTCACGTGCCGCTCGACTGCTATGCCGTAGTCCTTCTGCATGTCGGGATTGTAGAGCTCAGAGACTGCAACGCCGCCGACGGGACAGAGGTAGCTCCGTCCCCCAATCATCACATGTCCATATTGGACTGCGATGGCGGAGCGGCTGACAGGATCGCTGTCGCTAAGCTCGGCATTGAGGGTAATGCGGGCGATCTCGCCGGTGGCTGGATCGATGAAGATTTCGCCGTGGTAGCCGGGCTGGTCTCTGAAGGAATGATCGGTGGGATCGTCCTGAGACTCGCGATAGCAGCAGAAATCGATGGTGTAGTGGGAGTCGAGGCGCGGGACCTTATATGCGAAGACGGCCAACTGAGTGCCGGAGTCGCTTGTCTGCCAGCGATTCCACTGCATGGACGCATCGGAGCTGTCGCGGAAGATCACGGTGAGCATGGCCCCGAATTCACCCCACGTCGACAGGCCGGAGGGAAGCGAAGCCGTTTGTTCGGTTGCAGCGGTTCCGACTTCTCTTCCCTTGCGAACCGCAATCTCGCGGCGCGTCTCACCGGCGAAACGCATTTCGATGCGGGGCCTCTGATGTCTTTTGATTGCGCCGAGTGGAAGATTGTTGAAGCTTTGCGTTTCACGGAGGGCGAGCAGGTCGGGGAGGATATGCAAAGAGTGTTGCGCGTTTTCTCGCGCGATGGCGAGAATGCGGTTCTGCGTCGTTTGATCTGGAGTGGGGATGGCGGGGAGTTCGGAGGCGGGCGGGGGCTGAAGTGTTGATGCGGCTGCAAGAATTTCGAGTTGCTGCGCGGTGTCTGGGCCGGGCGATGATTCTGCAACGATTCTGGCGAGGCTCGTTGAAGTCAGCTCTTCCGAGAGATCTACTCTGCTAAGCTTTTCGGCTATCTCCTGGTCAGAACGTTTGTGTGCGCGGGAGGAGGTAAGGAATCGCTCAAGCTGCGCAACCGTGACAGTGCTTGCGGCGTGCAAGGGAAGCGCTGATACGAGGAAGCAGATCACGATGGGGCAGATTCGCACAGACAAAGACCGCCATAGAAATTCCGTTCTATGGTTTTTCGACGGGCTCAGCTCATTCCTGTCATCACGAGCATGCGGGGTTCAGTCATTTCTTCGATGGCGGAGCGGATGCCTTCGCGGCCGAGGCCTGAGTCTTTGACACCACCGTAGGGCATGGGATCGAGGCGCCACGCGGGAGTGTCGCCGACGATGAGGGCGCCGACTTCGAGCTCACGGTAGGCGGTGAGGATGCGACCAGCGTCGCGGGTGAGAAGTCCGGCCTGAAGGCCGAAGCGCGAGTGATTCACTTCAGCGAGGGCTTCTTCGAAGTCGGTGTATGGCTCGACTACGACAACTGGGCCGAACACCTCCTCGTCGCGAATCTTCATGCCGGTTTTCGAGCCGGTGAGAATCGCGGGGGTGATCATGTTTCCCTTTCGCTCTCCGCCTTCAATGAGGCGAGCTCCGGCAGCAACGGCCTCCTTAATCCATGACTCAATGCGCTCTGCTTCTCCAGGCCTGATCAACGGGCCGAGGTCGGTGGCCTCGTGGGACGGGTCACCTGCGACGAGCTTTCCAGTGACCTCGACGAGCTTCCACAGGAATGTCTGGAAGATGCTCTTGTCGACGAAGACGCGCTGGACGCTGATGCAGGACTGGCCTGCGTGGCTGAAGGCAGCGTGAGCGGTCCACTCAGCGGCGCCGTCGAGATCGCGATAGTCGCTGTGGATGATGAGCGCGGCGTTTCCGCCGAGCTCAAGCAGGACGCGCTTGCGGCCGGAGTGGGCTTTCAGATCCCAGCCTACCTTTGCGGAGCCAGTGAAACTGACGAGCTTGATGCGATCCTCTTTTTCGGCGAGCCATGCGGTGTCGGTGTTTTCGAGCGGCAGGACGGCGAGGGCCTCTTCAGGCCAGCCGGCTTTAAGGATCACTTCGCCGAGAGCGAGCGCGGTGAATGGAGTTTGCGGAGAGGGCTTGACGAGGATGGGGCAGCCTGCCGCGATGGCGGGCGCTACTTTGTGCGCGACAAGATTGAGGGGGAAGTTGAAGGGAGTGATGGCGAGGATAGGGCCAACGGGAAAGCGCTGGACGAGTCCCCAGCGATTCTCGTTGCCTTCGGTGAGATCGAGGGGGACGGTTTCACCACCGAGGCGAGCCGCCTCTTCTGCGGCTGTTTTGAAGGTAAGAACGGCGCGGTCAACTTCAGTACGCGCGAGGCGCAGGGGCTTGCCGGCCTCCGCGACGATGAGGTTTGCGAAGCGGTCTTTTTGAGTGATGAGCGAGGCGGCAATGTCTTCAAGGATTTCGCGTCGTTTCCAACGGGGCAGTGCGCGAGTCCGGCGGAGGCTGGCAACGGCGTGATTCACGGCTTCGCGCGCATCGGCACGTTTCGCAATGGTGACTTTGCCGATCAGCCCCTGATCCCAGGGGGAGCGAACTTCGAGCGCTTCGCCATCACTCCACTCTTTGCCGCAGAGAAGAAAGCCGGTCTGCGAGCCGGGACGCATTTTCATTGGAAAGAACTCCTGATGTTACCTACTGAAATTTTAGCCGCGTCGGGCTATGACAAGGGGTGTCTTTGCTGGAGGATCTCGTCTGCTGTGCCTTCACGAGACCGATGTGGGACTTGTATGCGGTGGAGTATTTCGGACTGATTTCTTCAGTTCCAGTTTCCTCAGATCCGGTTTTCGCAGGTCAAGCAGAGACGAGAGGAGGTATCCGGCGGGCAGCACAGAGAGGCAGAGAATGGGATAGCGGAAACGCACCTCGCTAATGACGAGGTAGTAGAGCAGCGGATAAATCGCCATCACCGTGATGAAGAATAGCGTGACCCGAAGACGCCGATATGCCATGAGGGCGAGACCCGGAAGAGACAGGGCGGTTGCGATCCAGATGAATACCGCCTTCACGGGGTGATCTTCTTTCTGCGGAAACCAGAAGGCGAGAAAGCGGGCAGAAGTTAGTTGAGCGAATCGGCCGGGGTGGTTGCGAATCCAAACCTTGGTGGTGGCGAGACGCGCGCGGTCATAACCGACCTCGCCGAGATCGCGGACAGCTTTTGCCTCATTCACATTGACATTCGGCTGGTAGAGAGCGGCGCAGCCATTATGCATGTTTTCGTACATGCCGGTTTGGGAACAATCATTATTGGAGATGTAGAGGTTAAGGCCGAGGCCGGTGCGGACGGCAAAGGCGCCCAGCTCGCTGTGATTGCGCAGGAGCCATGGAAAGACGACCAGAGCGGTTGTTGCGGCAGCAACACAGCAGAATCGAGCGGCGTGTCTGAGGGAATGGGACCGGCATAGGAACAGATAAGCGAGCCAGGGCCCGCCGATGAGGACGGTCATCGGGTTCAAAAGAAACAAAAGACCCGCAAACAGACCGGTGCAGAAGGCAGGCAGTGCAGCGTTGCTCCTGGAGAATGCAGAGGCGCTGAACAGAAAAAAGGCAAGGACCGCGGCTGTCGTGTAGTTGACGTCCCAAACAGGGATGAGCTGGGCAGACAGAAGCCAGAGGACCGCGGCAAAGACTCCGGGAAAGCAATTGTCAAAGAAGAGTTGAGATACACGCGGCAGCAGAGCCGCGGTGAGAGCATTCGCGTAGATTGAACCGCAAGTTGCTACCAGCAGAGCCAGCTTGGAATCGCCGAATACCTTGAGAATGAGAGCGAGGAAAACCGGGAAGATGGGCGGACTGGCGGCGGAAGGGCCGGATGGCAGGACGTTGAGGGGATTTGCAAAGGCGCCGTGATGAACCAGGTTGAGCGCGAGCGAGAACGTCTCATTGCCCTGGCCGAACGGCATGACCCCGGTTGCCATGTTGATGATTCCGGCGATTCCGCCGAGAACCAGAGGGAAAAACGAGGATTGCTGGGCGCGGCGGGCGGGCGCGGAATCGCGTTCAGATGGAGTCACGAAAAGGCGAGCTCCCGGTCGTGAATAGCTACGGACTTGCCGACAAGGATGAGCTCAAACAGGATGTCGGCAATCTGGGATGAGGTTAGCACGTGGAGGAGACGAACGGCGCGGAGGCTAACCGACTGAACTCGCTGCGAGACTTCGTCGCACCTGATCGAGGCCTGCCGAAGTAAACTGCTCCTCTATGATCCACAACGGTAAGCAGAGGAAGCTGCCCTTTGATGCTACAGAGGCGCTGCGGCATCTGCGCGCAAGCGATGCGAAGCTGGGAGCGCTGATCGACAGGGTTGGCGAGTTCAGGCTGAGGCTGGATGCTGCGCCGTCACCGTTTGAATCGCTGCTGGAGTCGATTTTGTATCAGCAACTGCACGGGAAGGCAGCGGCGACAATTCATCGGCGGGTTCGGGAGTACTTTCATGGAGATCCGACTCCGAAGCAATTGCTGGATACACCGGATGAGCCATTGAGAGCTGCCGGTGTCTCTGGGAACAAGATCAAAGCAATGCGGGATCTGGCGGCGAAGACGATTGATGGAACGGTGCCGAGCCACAAGGCGATCTTGAAGATGCCGGATGCGGATATTGTGGAGCGGCTGACGGAGGTGCGCGGGATTGGGCCGTGGACGGTGGAGATGCTGCTGATCTTCCGGCTGGGGCGGCCGGATGTGCTCCCGGTTACGGATTACGGAGTGCGGAAGGGGTTTGCGCTGACGTTTCAGCGGCTGCCAAAGAATCGGCCGCTGGAAGCGTCGGATCTGCCGAAGGCGGATGTGCTGTTCAGGCGCGCGCAGAAGTGGAGGCCGTTCCGATCTGTGGCGAGCTGGTATCTGTGGCGGGCATGCGATCTGGCGAAGGGGACGGAGCCGGCGGGCCGGGCTGTCGAAAAAGACAAATAGACGCATTCTGAATCGAGTTCGTCTGCATTGCATAGGGTGCGGGGCTTTGCCGTGCGATGCATGCGGGAGCCTACAATGAAGAAGACGATCATCTCGATTTGACTCCGGAAGACATGGCAGGAACGAAGCGATACATCTGCATTCACGGGCACTTTTATCAGCCTCCGCGCGAGAACCCGTGGCTCGAGACGGTGGAGACGCAGGACTCGGCGGCGCCTTACCACGACTGGAACGAGCGCGTGTGCGCGGAGAGCTATGCGACCAATGGCGCAGCGCGCACGGTGAACAACAAGAATCAGATCATTCGGATTGTGAACAACTATTCGCGAATGAGCTTCAACTTCGGCCCGACGCTGATGAGCTGGTTGAAGGAGAACGCGCCGCGGACGTACCGGATGATTCTAGATGGCGAGCGGCGCAGCCGGCGTTTGAATGGCGGGCATAGCTCGGCGATCGCACAGGTGTACAACCACGTCATTATGCCGCTGGCGAATCAGCGCGACAAGGTCACGCAGATCCGCTGGGGCATTGCCGATTACGAGAGCCACTACGGATCAGCGCCGGAGGGCATGTGGCTTTCAGAGACGGCAGTTGACTCGGAAACGCTGGAGCTGCTGGCGCAGCATGGAATCAAGTTCACGATTCTTGCGCCGAGCCAGTGCAAGAGAGTGAGGCCGTTGAAGCAGGATGCGACGGATACGGATCCAGTATGGACAACGCCGCTCGCGAATTCAGTCGATACGAGTCGTCCCTACGTGATGCGGTTCGAGTCGGGTGTTTCGATTGCGGTGTTCTTTTATGACGGGCCGACGTCGCGGGCGATTGCGTTTGAAGGATTGCTGAATTCGGGGGAGACTTTTGCGGCGCGGCTCAAGGCTGGATTCAAAGACAGTGCGCAGCCGCAGCTTGAGAGCGTGGCGACGGATGGCGAGTCGTACGGGCATCATCACCGGCACGGCGAGATGGCGCTTGCATATGCGGTGAAGCTGCTGGAGCAGGACAAGTCGGTCAAGCTGACGAATTACGCGAGCTATCTTGAGCAGTTCCCGCCGGAGTGGGAGTGCGAGGTTGTTGAGGATACTTCATGGAGCTGCGCGCATGGAGTTGAACGGTGGCGGTCGGATTGCGGGTGTAATGGCGGCAAGCCGGGGTTCAACCAGAAGTGGCGTGCTCCGCTGCGGAAGGCGTTGGACGATCTGCGGGATTCGATCGCTGAGCTGACCGAGGAAGAGGGTCCGAAGCTGTTCAGGGATGTGTGGGCGGCGCGGGACGCTTACATCGAAGTGATTCTGGACCGCAGCGATGAGGCTGCGGAACGATTTCTTGCTGCGCATCAGAAACACCCGCTGAATGCGACCGAGCGCGTGCGGGCGATGCAGCTGATGGAGATGCAGCGGCATGCGCAACTGATGTACACGAGCTGCGGTTGGTTCTTCGACGATATTTCGGGAATCGAAACGGTGCAGGTGATCGCGTATGCTGCGCGGGCGCTGCAGCTGGCGCGCGAGTTGTTTGGAGAGCAAGCGGCAGATCTGGAGCCGCAGTTTCTGGCGACGCTGGCGGAAGCGAAGTCTAATGTGGCGTGCGCGGGCGATGGAGCGCGTATCTACAAGGAAAAGGTGCTGCCGCTGCAACTCGGGCTGGAGCAGGTGGCAGCGCACTACGCGATCAGCAGCATTTTCTCATCCTTTGCGGAGGAGACGGAGCTGTTCTGCTATCGCGTGCGGCGGATTTCGTACGAGGTGTTTACGTCGGGGCGCGGGAGACTGGCTTTGGGGCGGGCGCACATTTCGAGCGTGATCACCGGGAAAGCGCAGAGCTTCAGTTTTGCGGTGCTGCACTTTGGGGATCAGAACATTACGGCGGCGGTGAAGCCTTATGTCGATGAGGACGCCGCGCAGTTTGAGGCATTTGTTCAGCAGGCATCGGAGCAGGTGGTGCGGGCTGATTTTCCAGATGTGATCCGGCTGATCGATCGCTACTACGGGCACGTGGACTATTCGCTGACTTCCCTTTTCAGCGACGAGCAGCGGCGGATCGTGCAGTTGATTTTGAATTCGACGCTGTGGGATATCGAGAGCTCGCTGACCAATATCTACGAAGATCATGCGAGCCTGCTGCATTTCCTTTCGCAGGCGGGGCTGCCGAAGCCTCCGGCGCTTACACTGGCGGCGGAGTTTGCGATCAATGCCGGGCTGAGGCGCGCGCTGGAGGGCGAGCCGGTTGACCAAGCAATGCTGCGGTCGTTTTTGCAGCTGGCGAAGTCGGACAAGGTGAAGCTGGATACGACGACACTGTCGTATATCGCGGACCAGCGCATGAAACGTGCAATGGTTGAGTTGCAGATGTCGGCGGGGTCGCTGGAGATGCTGGATCGCGCGCTTGCGCTTGCGCGTACCATTACGGAACTGCCGTTCGAGTTGAATCTGTGGCAGGCGCAGAACATCTGGTACGAGATTCTGCGGACGTCGAGCTATGCGCTTACATCGCAGGCGGCGGAAGACCGGCCGCAGTGGGACAAAGAATTCAATGAGCTGGGTAAGTGCTTGTCGATTGAGACAACGGCGATGATGGCTCCGGATCAGTTGGCGGAAGTGACGGGAGATTGAAAGAGGCAGGGACTAGGGACTCGAGGGACTAGGGACAAAGGCACGGCTCGGAAGGACATTTCCAGGTTGGATCTGATCGCCGGCTGCGATCTTCTCGCATCTCCTTTGCACGACAGAAGGCACCAGAACGAACGTACCGGAAGTGACAAAAGCAGATCTTCGCTTACCGCCCCAAACTGAAAAGCGTTAGGGGGCCCCGTGCGCTCAGAATGACAGCGACGACCTGACCAGGAGCTGACAGGACACTAGCTTCGCTGCGTGATTTTGAGGTGCAGTTCGCGGAGTTGTTGATCGCTGACGGTGGTGGGGGCGTCGGCCATGAGGTCGATTGCTTTGGCGGTCTTCGGGAAGGTGATGACCTCGCGAAGGCTGGACGCGCCGGCGAGGAGCATGACGATGCGGTCGAGGCCGAGGGCGATGCCGCCGTGCGGAGGCGTGCCGTACTCGAGCGCGTCGAGGAAGAAGCCGAAGCGCTGCTTTGCTTCGTCTTCTGAAATTCCGAGAGACGCGAAGATCTGCTGCTGGACATCTTTGCGATGGATTCGGATGGAGCCGGAGCCGAGCTCGAGGCCGTTCATCGCGAGGTCGTAGCAGTCGGCGCGAACCGAGGCGGGATCGGTGGTGAGATTCGCCATGTCGGCTTCGTAGGGCGCGGTGAAGGGGTGGTGTGCGGGGACCCACTTGCCGCTGGCGAGATCGTACTCGAACATCGGAAAGTCGACGATCCAGATGGGGTGGAACGCATTCGAACCGTCGAGCTTGTTGCCGCTGCGCGGGTCCGCGGTCTGGACGAGTTCGTCGGTGAGCTGGAAGGCTTTGTGGCGGTCGGCGTACTTCTTCGCTAGTTCGCTGCGGAAGTTTCCTGCAGCCATGTAGACATTGATCTCTCGCTCGCTGAGGCGGCCTTCAAACTTGGTGTCACTGGCCTTGATGTGGTGCGCGGGATCGCCGGCAACGACGATGAGGTAGTCGCCTTCTGCGGCGCCGCTTAGCTCGCGGATCTTGGTGACGGTGTCGGGAAATGACTTGGCGAGGCGCTTGAAGTCATCGATGAACTTGGCACCCTTCTTCTGGTCGAAGAGAGGGTGATTGTCCTCGCGTTCCTTGCGGCTCAGTTCGCCGACGGCGGGAATGCGGAAGGCGACGATGGGCAGGGCGGGATCGATCTGGAGCGTATCGAGGGAGCCATCGGGGAAGGCGGAGCGCACGTCGGTGAGACCGGGCAAACGGAGATCGGGCTTGTCGGAGCCGTACTGGCGGATGGCTTCGTCGTAGGTGATGCGCGGGAAGGGCGTGGGCAGAGTGATGCCGGCGGCGGCCCATGCGGCGGCGCAGAACTTCTCAACGACGCCGAAGACGTGGTCGCGACGCGGATAGCTCATTTCGAGATCGATCTGCGTGAACTCGAGCTGGCGATCGGCGCGCTGATCTTCGTCGCGGAAGCAGCGGGCTACCTGGAAGTAGCGGTCAAAGCCGGAGATCATAAGGATCTGTTTGAATATCTGCGGGGACTGCGGAAGCGCGTAGAACTCGCCTGCATGGATGCGGCTGGGTACGAGGAAGTCGCGGGCGCCCTCGGGGGTGGACTTGCAGAGGATGGGGGTCTCGATCTCGAGGAAGCCCTGGTTACTGAGGCTTTCGCGGATGGAGCGGGTGATTTCGTGGCGCAGCCAGAAGTTGCGCTGCATCTCGGCGCGGCGCAGGTCGATGTAGCGGTACTTGAGGCGAACCTCTTCGTTGGCGATGGCGTCTTCGGCGGGCGAGAACGGAGCGAGCTTGGTGTCGTTGAGGACGCGGAGTTCGGTGGCCTCGATCTCGATTTCGCCGGTGGGCATCTTGGGATTGATGGCGTCTTTGCCGCGCAGGCGGACCTTGCCGACTGCTGCGACAACGTACTCGGGCCGGACCTGTTCGCCTTTGAGATGGCCTTCGGGGGTGAGTTCCTTGTCGAGTACGACCTGGGCGATGCCGCTGCGGTCGCGGAGATCGAGGAAGATGAGATTGCCGTGGTCGCGGCGGCGGTTGACCCAGCCCATGAGGACGACGTGTTGGCCTGCGTTGGCGGCACGGAGTTCGCCGCACATGTGGGTGCGTTCAAGATTGCCTAGAAAGTCGAGCACAACGTCAATCCTTCGTGGTCTCTGAGGACACGATGTCGATCGCGTCTCAGGACTGATCAAAATGTGTTTAGGGCACTCGAAGCTGTTCCCTAACCTTGCAGAGGCTCCGAAACCAATCCCTCAGGGGCTAAAGCGCGCCGGTTTTCAGCTGCGTCGTTGCGGCACGGCTGAAGCCGTGCCCTTTCAAGACGATGGTTGTCGGTTGCGGCACAGCTAAAGCCGTGCCCTTTCAAAACAATGGTTATGAAACAGCTTCCAGCCCCGGAGGAAAAACCAGTTGACGCCTGATCATCGACCGCTGGGTGCTTTCAGGGCCGATGACAGTTCCGCGCGCGAAACCTTGGTCTGGGTTCCGGTTGAGAAGTCCTTCACGGTTAGGATACCGGATGCGAGTTCGTCCTCTCCCATGATGACGATGCGCCGGGCGGTCTTGTCGGCAGCGTCGAAGGATTTCTTGAGGCGGAAGGAGCCGTCGCCCAGCTCGACGGTGAGGCCGGCGCGGCGGAGTTCACGGGCGAGGGCGAGGGCTGCCGGGTTGACGGACTCTCCGAGGGGGGCGATGTATGCGTCCCCTTTCTCCGGTTTGGCTGCTTCGAGGGCCTGGAGTGTCAGGACCAAACGATCTTCGCCCATGGCGAAGCCAATGCCGGGGGCTTTGGGTCCGCCGATGGCTTCGCTGAGGCCATCGTAGCGCCCTCCGCCGAGGAGTGCGTTCTGGGCGCCGAGGCCGCCATGGGTGAACTCGAAGGTGGTGCGGGTGTAGTAGTCGAGACCGCGGACGAGGCGGTGATTGCGCGTGTAGGGGACACCGGCGGTGTCGAGCGCGGCGGTGACGGCTGCGAAATGGGCTCTGGAGGCGTCGTCGAGCGAGTCGGCGATTTTGGGCAGGGTGTCGATGATGGGCTGGTCTTCAGGGACTTTGCAGTCGAGGACGCGGAGGGGATTGGTGACGGCGCGGCGCTGGCAGTCTTCGCACATCGTCGGCGCGACGGGAATGAGGGCCTGGCGGAGGGTCTCGTTGTAGCGGGCGCGGTCTGCCGCGGAGCCGACGGAGTTCAGCTCGAGGGTCCAGCCGGTGATTCCGAGCTCGTCGAGGAGGGTGGCGAGCATTTCGAGGACCTCGGCGTCGCGGAGTGGGCTTTCGCTGCCGGCGGAAGGAGGTCCGATGACTTCGGCGCCGATTTGCGAGAACTGGCGGTAGCGACCTTTTTGCGGGCGTTCGCGGCGGAACTGTGGGCCTATGTAGTAGAGCTTCTGAAGCTGGCCGGTTTCGCCGAGCTTGTGTTCGATGTAGGCGCGGACGACTCCGGCGGTGTTCTCAGGGCGGAGGGTTAGGGACTGAGATTTCTCGGACTGAGCGCGGGACCGGTCCTCCCAGGTGTACATCTCCTTGGAGACGATGTCGGTTTCTTCGCCGACGCTGCGGGAGAAGAGGGAGGTATCTTCGAAGACGGGGGTGCGGATTTCGCCGAAATTGTAGCGGGCGAAGACGGCGCGCGCGGTCGCCTCGATGCGGTTCCAGAGCGCAGTTTCGGGCGGCAGAAGGTCGCGGGTGCCGCGCACGGCTTTCAGTGTGGCCATATCTTCTTCAGTTTAAATGGGTGCGAGCGGAGAGAGTCTGCAACCAGATGCTGGTTTCGGAGTCGAATAGCAAAGCAGGGTACTCTAGCCGAAGAGGTCTTCCCCTCTCAGGAGCTCGAATTGCGTAGGTCCCTTCCCCTTTTCTATGTTGCTGCACTCGGTGTTTGCTGCGCTCTGGCGGCGTCGGGCCAGAGCAGGCTCACGGCGCAGAATGTATCGTTGCCGGATTCCCCGCTCGTCGCGGCAGATGGAATGAACGCGGATCAGGCCCAGGTTGGAAGCGCACAGGAGCAGCAGAAAGATTCGTCTCAGAAAACAGACACCCTGCAGAGACCGATTCCGCAGAACCCAGTGCCGAGCGGTCAGCCTCCCCAGACGAAGCGGATTCTGGGGCTCATTCCGAACTTCCGATCAGTCAGTACCGACGTGAAGCTTCCGCCTATGACGGTGAAGGAGAAGTTTCTGACGGCGGTGGACGATTCGTTCGACTACTCTTCGGTGTTCATCCCGTCGATGCTTGCGGGCGTGAACATGGCGGCGAATTCGACGCCGGAGTTCGGGCACGGAGCAAAGGGGTATAGCCGGTACTGGTGGCATTCGGCGCTGGACCAGACGAGCGAGAACTTCATGGTTGAATTTATAGTTCCGGCTATTACCCATGAAGACAACCGGTACTACACGCTGGAGCGCGGCGGATTGCTGAAGCGCACAGGGTACGCATTGAGCCGGACGGTAATAACGCGATCCGATGCGGGGCACGACACGTTTAATTTTGGCGAAGTGGTGGGCTCGGGGGCGTCATCCGGAATCTCAAGCTTGTACTATCCGAGCCGGGAGCGCAGCTTTGGCAATGTAGCTACGGAGTGGGCTGTTGATATCGGGATCGATGCGGCGTCGTTTGTCGCGAAAGAATTCTGGCCGGACATCAACCAGAGGCTGTTCCGCAAGAAAACTGCGGCTCAGACGATGGATCGCTGATTTTCGGGCAAGGGAGGTTTCACAGGTGTGAAGACTTCAGCTTTGCAAGAGAACAAATGCATCTCTAACCAACTCTCTCCAATCCAAGGCGCATGGGAATACAGACTTCTGGGGGGCTCAGGCCTCAAAGTTCCGGTATTGAGTTTTGGCGCTGCTACGTTTGGCGGCGGCAATGAGTTTTTCAAGGCATGGGGCAGCACGGATGTTGCCGAAGCAAAGCAGCTGATCGACCTGTGCCTTAGGGCAGGCGTCAACCTTTTCGACACTGCCGATGGGTATTCGGACGGACGATCGGAAGAGATTCTGGGCGCGGCGCTCAAAGGGCGTCGCGAGCAGGTTCTGATCTCGACGAAGACGTACTTTCGGATCGGGGACGGGCCGAACGACGCGGGGACATCGCGGTGGCGGATGCGGCGGGCGATCGAGGCAAGCCTGAAACGGCTGCAGACAGACTATATCGACATCTACCACATGCATGCGTTCGACGCCTTGACGCCGATCGAAGAGGTGCAGGACACGCTGCAGTCGTTTGTGCGCGAGGGCAAGGTGCGGTATACGGCTGCGTCGAACTTCTCGGGATGGCACCTGATGAAGTCGCTGGATGTGGCGGATCGACATGGGTGGCCGAGGTTTGTGGGGCATCAGGTTTACTACTCGCTGGTAGGGCGCGACTACGAATGGGAGCTGATGCCGCTGGCGCAGCAGGAGAAGATTGGGGCGCTGGTGTGGAGTCCGCTGGGCTGGGGGCGGCTGACCGGGAAGATCCGGCGAGGCAAGCCGCTGCCTGAGGTGAGCCGGTTGCACAAGGCTTCGGACCCGGGGCCGCAGGTGCCGGATGAGTATCTGTACAAGGTGGTCGATGCACTGGATGATGTGGCGGAGGAGACGGGCAAGACAATTCCGCAGATCGCGCTGAACTGGCTGGTGCAGAGACCGACGGTTTCGACCATCATTCTCGGGGCGCGTAATGAGGAGCAGTTGAAGCAGAACTTAGGAGCGGTGGGCTGGAGTCTGACGGCGGAGCAGGTGGCGAAGCTGGATGCCGGGAGCGCGGTGCAGCCGGCGTATCCGTACTGGCACCAGAGGAATGCGACGGAGAGGAATCCGCTGCCGATCTAGTTGCCAGTTTCCAGTCACCAGTCTCCAGTTGCGATTCGGGAACCGGAGACCGATATCCAGGACCGCTCTCAGCGGTAGTTTTCGGGTTCCCAGTGGTGATGTTTTTTGTAGACGTAGTGGCCGATCATCCAGCCGAAGGCGCTGCCTACGAGCACGTCTGATGGGAAGTGCTGCTGGCCGAGGACCCGGGTGATGCTCACTCCGGTCGCTACTCCGTAAAAGGCAAGTGTGTGGAGGGTGGAGGGGTACTCGTCGGCAAGGACGGCGGCGCTGGACCACGCCAGCATGCTGTGGTTTGAAGGGAAAGAGCCGTCGACTCCGACACTGGTCTGGAAGAACTTGCCGCGTGCACCGTCTACGGTGGGCCGCTCGCGCATGAAGGCCAGTTTCATTGCCTGTTCGACGACGAGGCTGTCGACGAGCGCTTCGCCGCTGAGGATGCCGGTCTCGCGGGCGTGCTCGCTGTGGGCCAGGTGCCCGATCCCGTACATGACAACAGGGGCGGCAATGAAGGGGCTGACGAGGGCGTTGGAGGCCTGCGTGGCTTTGTCATTGAGGCTCTTGTCGCGCGAGACCTTCTCGCTCATCACCTGATGGTCGGTGGTCATGGCAAGGGCGGTGGCGAGCCCGAGTGGAACCAGGTAGTTGAGATCGTGTTCGCCGATACGTGCGGGACTGGACCAGATGGCGCCCTGATCCTTAAGGAGATTCATGGGGATCTCGCGGACGGTCACGGTGTTCTGCGGCTCAGGGGCGTTCGGAGTGGGGGGAATGGGGGCAGGAGGCCATGTCTGGGCGTAACAGGCAAGCGAGAGAAGTGCGGTCGAAACGAAAAGTACGGCGGAACGAAGGCGAGACGATTTCGAGATGCGGAGATTCACGTTAGCTCGATGGTAAATGGAGCGATGGTTCATAGGTGTTGCTTGAACATGTTTCAGAAACCTGGGACGTCATTCAGCTTACGCAGGGGCTAAAGTCCACGTTGTTTTTGGGGCTTTTTAGCACGATTAAAAGTCGTTCCCTGATACAGATGGTGCGCGATACACATCGTGCCTGATACGAAAGCCGTGCCCTATACAGAAGCTGTGCCCTGATATGAAAGCGTCCTGATACAGATCGTTACTGATCGGTTTCCGCGAGGTAGATCTTCGTATAGTCGAGATAGTTCTGGGCGTATTGGAGGATGAGCTTGCGGTCTTCGTCGCCGAGTTCGCGACGCTGCTTGCCCGGAACTCCGGCCCAGAGGGTTCTTGGCGGCACGACGGTGTGCTCGGGCAGGACGGCTCCGGCGGCGATGATGGACCCCTCGCCAATGCGGCAATCGTTGAGGATGGTGACTCCCATGCCGATAAGGACGGCGTCTTCAACGAGGCAGCCGTGGACTGTAGCGTTGTGGCCGATGGTGACCCAGTCTCCGACGGTGACGGAGTAGAGGTGGCGCTGACCGTGGAGGACGGCGCAGTCCTGTACGTTGGAATTTGAACCGACGCGGATGGCGTTTACGTCGCCGCGCAGCACGGCATTCATCCAGACGGAGGAGTTCTCGCCGAGAGAGACGTCGCCGATGACCTGGGCGGAGAGATCGATGTAGCAACTATCGGGAATGGTGGGGAGCTGGCCCCGGTACGGGCGGATCATGGCGGTGAAACCTCAGTGGCCAGTGTAAGCGAGGAGGAGGTGGAGACTTTTGAGTCAACTTTATCGACTCTATGTTTCCTATGGGGAGATTCTCTCGCGAAGTCAATTGCGGGCACGAAATCTAAGTGTCTGAAAATCCTAGGGTTTTTCCCAAGTTGAATGATTCCTTAGAGTTCCCTAGAATGATCTCTGGGCCTTTCTGGCAAGTTTGGAGGTGGGACCCTTTGGCCGAGGTTCGCTTGCAGGAAGGCGAACCGCTTGAAAATGCACTGCGCCGGTTTAAACGCAAGGTACAGCAGGAAGACATCATCAAGGAAGTGAAGCGTCATTCCTACTACCTGAAGCCGGGCGAAAAGCGTCGCGTCAAAGCAGCACTGGCGCGCAAGCGGAATCGCAAGAAAGCTCGTAAAGAGCAGGACTAGGTTTTTCAACAGTATCGTCGTGAGATGTGCCGTCCAAGGCTTTCCCTTCCCCTAAGTGGAAGCCTGAAAGAGTACGAAAAAGGTCGGCACATTACGATTTCCTTATTTGAGGTTGCGCTAGTCTGAGCGCAACTGAGCCTCCCGGTGTGGAGATGCTGATCGCCGCTCACTGTTAGGCGGCCCGGGCCCTTGTTGTTTTTTTTCAGGACTTTCAAAGACAGGGAAACGGGACCGGCGTGCTCTCAAGTTGATGGCCGAGCTACGTCCTTTCCTTCTTTGGGGAAGCCGGCCATGGAATTTGTCGACAGGATTCTGAAGTGTAGTGACTGCGGCGCTGAATTTGTGTTCACCGCGGGCGAGCAGCTTTTCTTCCACGATAAACAGTTCAAGAATGACCCGAAGCACTGCAAGCAGTGCAAGGCGAAACGTGCGAGCGGAGGGCGCGTGCGGGCTGAGACCCGTACGACGTGCTCGGCATGCGGCACGGAGACGACTGTTCCCTTCAAACCAACACAGGGCAGGCCAGTACTTTGCCGTGCGTGTTTTCAGAAGCAGATGAAGGCGCCGGCGACCGCCGCTATGCCGGTCAAATCGACCACCGTTGCAACGAACTAGATTTTCCCCGATTCCTTAGTTCCACAGCGGCGGGCACGAAATCCACATTGATTACAAGCCATGGCTATCGCTGCGTTTTTCTCAGCGCGCGATGACCTATGTCTCTGCGGAAGTAAATGCCGTCGAAGTGGATCTGCGCCATCGACTCGTAGGCTCGATTGAGAGCCTCTTCGAGCGTGTCTCCTGTGGCAGTGACGCCGAGGACGCGGCCGCCGCTGGTGACGATCTGGTCGTTCGACAGTGCGGTTCCGGAGTGGAAGACTTCTACGTCCGGAGTGCGTGAGGCAGCGTCGAGGCCGGAGATGGGCAAGCCGGTTTTGTAGCTTCCGGGATATCCTGCGGAGCTTGCGATGACGCAGGCTGAGGCTCCGGGGGCCCAGCGGAGTTGCGTTTCCGCGAGGCGGCCGTGGACGCAAGCCTCCAGAGCATAAACGAGGTCAGATTCGAGGCGAACGAGAATGGCCTGTGTCTCGGGATCGCCGAAGCGGGCGTTGTATTCGAGGACCTGAGGTCCACGCGCGGTCATCATGAGCCCGCAGTAGAGGACGCCGGTGAAGGGCGCGTTCTCCTCGGCCATGCCGCGGATGGTGGGTTCGGCGATGTGGTGCAGGATCCACTCGGTCATGGTGGGCTCGAGCATCTGGCTGGTGGAGTAGACTCCCATGCCGCCGGTGTTGGGGCCGGTGTCGCCCTCGCCGATGCGCTTGTGGTCCTGAGCGGGTACGAGCGGCGTGACATGCGTGCCGTCGCTGAGGCAAAGGAAGCTGAGTTCTTCGCCTTCCAGGAATTCTTCGATGACGATCTGGCGTTCGGTGGAGCCGAGGAGTTCGCCGCTGAAGAGGCCTTGCGCGGTTTCGTGCGCGAAGTGGAGTGTAGGGCAGATGATGACGCCTTTGCCGGCGGCGAGTCCGTCGGCCTTGACGACGACGGGAGCGTGGAAGTGTTTCAAGGCTTCTTCGACTTCTTTGGCGTTGGTGCAGACCGCGTAATGGGCAGTGGGGATCTGGTAGCGCTTCATGAACTGCTTGGCGAAGGCTTTGCTGGATTCAAGCTGCGCGGCGGCGCGGGTGGGGCCGAAGATGCGGAAGCCACGTTCGCGGAAGGCATCGACGACGCCGAGAGAGAGCGGCAGCTCGGGGCCGACGATAGTGAGCGAGGGCTGTTCGGCTTCGGCCAGGCGGACCATGGCGTCGACGTCTTTGAGGTCGACAGGAACGCAGCGGGCGATGTGCGCGATGCCGCCGTTTCCCGGGGCGCAGATGATTTCTGTGACGAGCGAACTACGTTTTGCTGCCCAGGCTAGCGCGTGTTCGCGACCGCCGGAACCAAGGATCAGGACTTTCATGGAGAGGACACCTTCTGAGTGAGCGGCTTTGATTCGGACCGAAAGACAATCGTCGGCAATGGAGGCAGGTTAAGTCAAACGCGGCAATTCGGCATGGTCGGATTCGCTGAACCTATACTGGTCGGTAGTTCGCGGTGGGCGCGCATCGATGGTTGAACGTCGCATCAAGCCGTACCAGCAGCAGATTGCCGAACAGGAACGGCGCGAGGAGCAGCGGCGTGAGTTCAGGCGGAATCAGGTGTTCGGCATGCTGATCATTGCGGCGACGATATTGGGCTGGTGGCTGCTTCATACGAACCCGGAGTGGATTTTTCCGACGGGCTGGTGGCGACCGTGAGAACACAGGGACGTAGGGACTAGGGACATAGGGACTAGAATCGCGGAATTTGATTGAGATCTCTATTGCAATCTGAACCGCTGGTGGTCGGGCTGCTTGGGCCCACCGGCAGTGGCAAGACGGCTTTGTCGCTTGCTCTGGCTGAGAGGTTTGGCGGCGAAATTGTGAGTTGTGATTCGGTCGCGGTGTATCGCGGGATGGATGTGGGCAGCGCAAAGCCGAGCCGTGAGGAACGGGGCCGCGTTCGGCATCACCTGATCGATGTTGCCGATCCGGATGAGCCGTTTACGGCGGGCGAGTACAGCCGGCTGGCGCGCGCGGCTATGCGAGAGATCGCAGGGCGAGGCAAGTTGCCAATTGTCACGGGGGGGACGGGGCTCTATCTGCGGGCGCTAACGGAGGGGCTGTTCGCTGGGCCGGCGCGGCAGCAAGAGCTGCGCGAACGGCTGCGTGAGAGCGCCTCGAGGCGAGGAGGCGGATGGCTGCATCGGATGCTCACGCGACTCGATCCTGCGTCTGCGGCACGCATTCATGCAAACGATGAGCCGAAGCTGATTCGGGCGATTGAGGTCTGCATGACAGGGCGGAGGCCAATGTCAGAAGTTCTCGGGCGAGATCCGCTCACGGGGTTCCGGCTGCTGCGAGTCGGGCTGAACCCGCCGCGTGCCGCACTTTATGAGAGGCTGAACCAGCGTTGCATGAAAATGTTCGCGGCTGGACTGGTTGAGGAGACGCGCGGTTTACTTGCGCAGTATGGTCCGGTGAAGGCGATGGATTCTCTTGGCTATCGACAGGCGCGCAGCGTTCTGGATGGAAGCGCAACGGAGCAGGAGGCTATTGCCGCGGCTCAACAGGGGCACCGCAATTACGCCAAGCGGCAGCTGACGTGGTTTCGGCGGGAACCGGATGTGCACTGGATTGAAGGGTTCGGCGATGAGCTGAGCAGTGCGCGAGTTGCGGCCGAACTGGTGCAGGCGAATTGGTAACCTTCTGCCGTAGAAGATCGCTCCAGATAAAAGAGGAAAGACAAAAGCAGATTCTTCGCTTACCACCCCCACGCTTGAGAAAGTGCGTGGGGCCTCGTGCGCTCAGAATGACAGCCGGTTTTGATGAGGCTCTTGCGGCACAGGAGACCAGTTCCTCTTGTACATCCAATCAGCAGTAGCCATTTAGACTGAACGGTGGCGTGCGTTCGCTGAAGACAACAGGCGCGCAGGATTGGAGCACTTGTGCCAGAGACCCTTTACGACGTGGCGATTATCGGAAGCGGGCCCGCGGGATACACGGCGGCGATTCGGGCCGGACAGTTAGGCCTGAAGGTAGCGCTGATAGAAGCCGCAAAGGTGTTAGGCGGAACGTGTCTTCATGTCGGGTGCATTCCTACGAAGGCGTTGCTGTTCAATGCGGAGCTTTGGGATCATCTGAAGCATGCCGCGGAGTACGGCATCGACAACGTGGATGGGCGGACGTTGAACTGGGAGGCGGTGCAGAAGCGCAAGACCGCGATCGTGAACAAGCACACGAAGGGCCTTGAGTTTCTGATGAAGAAGAACAAGGTCACGGTGATTCCTGGATACGGGCGGCTGACTGGCGGCGCGAAGGACGGCGTGCATACTGTGGAGCTGACCGGGGCGGATGGGGCGAAGTCTGATGTTAAGGCGAAGAATGTGATTCTCGCGACGGGCTCGGATGCAAAGACAATTTTCGGGATGCAGCCGGACGATCGCATCCTGACGAATATCGAGATTCTTTCGCTGACGCAGGTGCCGAAGTCGCTGATCGTGATCGGGGCAGGCGCGGTGGGCGTCGAGTTCAGCTCAATCTTTCGCAGCTTCGGAAGCGAAGTGACGCTAGTCGAATTTCTGCCACGGATTATGCCTCTGGAAGATGAAGATGTGTCGAAAGAACTCACGCGGGTGTACAAGAAGCGCGGGATCGACATCAACACGGGCGCGAAGGTGGAAAAGATCGAGAAGACCGATTCGGGCGTGAAGGTGACGTGGACGGGCGCGAACGGCAAGCAGGTGGAGCAAGAGGCCGAGAAGGTGCTGGTGGCCGTTGGCCGCGCGCCGCGCATTGCGGATGTGGGAATTGATAAGACGAAGATCGAGCTCGATCGCGGATTCGTGAAGGTGCACGAGGCTGGAGAGACGGCAGAGCCCGGTGTTTATGCGATCGGCGATATTGTTGCGGGGTTTCCGCAGCTGGCACATGTAGGCGCGATGAGCGGGATCGTGACGGTGACGAAGATTGCTGGCCGGCCCTATCGCGGAGTCAAGCGCGAGCGCATTCCGGCATGCACGTATTCAGACCCGCAGATCGGGTCGGCGGGGTTGACGGAGGCCCAGGCGAAGGAGCGGGGGCTTGAGGTGAAGGTCGGGAAGTTTCCGTTTGCCGGGAACTCAAAGGCGACAATCGTCGGAAGCCATGACGGGTTTATCAAGATCGTGGCGGACGCGAAGTATGGAGAGATTCTGGGAGTGCATATCATCGGCCCGCAGGCAACGGAGCTAATCGCGGAGGCGGTGGCGGTGATGGAGCTGGAGGGCACGGTGGATGAGCTGATGTTTACGATTCATGCGCACCCGACGATCAGCGAGGCGATGCTGGACGCGTATGCAGCGGTGGAGGGGATGGCGATCAACGCTTGACGTCGAGAGCTCCAAAAGGGGACGTGCATTTCGCATGGATGTTCGGACTGTCATTAACGCTGTGTGAATTGATTGCGAAGATTCTGTAAATAGAAGTACTATCTTCCATTCTGGTTTTCTGCGGAGTGGAACCAAATGAAGTGCCCTATATATAGCTTTGCCCTGGCTGCCTGGTTAGCAGGCAGCATTCTGCACGGACAGAAATCCGGATCTTCGGCGGAACTCCCGGGCGAGAGCCTGTCGCTACAGAAGTCTGCGCAGACGGCGGAGATCGCCGCGTGGAAAGTGTCTGCACAGGCAGGCGAACCGCGCGCCCAGAACGAGCTTGCGATGGCGTATGCCTTCGGGCGGGGTGTCGAGCAGAATTACGCTGAGGCGGCGAAGTGGCTGGAACCGGCCGCGGCTGCGGGGTTCGCTCCGGCGGAGTTCAATCTTGCGGCTCTGTATGAGAACGGGTTCGGGGTTCCGCAAAACTATGGGAAGGCGCTGGCACTGAATCGTGCTTCGGCGCTTCAGGGGTATGCCTTGGCTCAGACGCGGCTGGGGTACTTCTACGAGAAGGGCTGGGCCGTTCGCGAGGACATGCATGAGGCGGCCAAGTGGTACCGCACGGCCGCAGTGCAAGGGGATGCTGCCGCGCAATGCAAGCTCGGAAACTTGTACCACTCGGGGCGTGGAGTGCCGCATGACGATGCGGAATCGGCGAGGTGGTATCAGAAAGCTGCCGAACTGGGCAATGCGGTGGCGCAGAACAATCTTGGTGCTTTCTATCACCATGGGATTGGGGTGAAGCCCGATTTTGAGACGGCGCTTCTCTGGTATCGCAAAGCATCGGAGCAGGGTCTAGCGGAAGCGGATAACAATGTTGGCGTGATGTATGAAGATGGCCTGGGTACCGCCAGGGACTACAACCAGGCAGCCGCTTCCTACGACAGGGCCGCGAGGCACGGGATCGCCCGCGCGCAGTACAACCTGGCGACGATGTACTACTCGGGGCGCGGAGTTCCGCTGGATTATGTGACTGCGTTTCTGTGGTACAGCCGGGCGGCAGCGAGCGGGGATGACCGCGCCCCGCGCGTTCTGAAGCAACTCTCGACAGTGATGACACCGCGCCAGAAGCAGCTGGCGCAGGCTCGATTGGCGCAAGGGCAATCGGCCAGCGCGGGAGATGTACCCGCCTCTCCATCGATTGCGCGCGACTAGCACTTGGCGATCGGACCAGGCGGCGGCGGGAGCATGCGGCAGCTGCTCGTGCCGCACCGTGTGACTCTTTGTGACCCTGAGCCGTTAAACTTGCAACGGACTTGTTCCCGAGGAGGTCTTCCGGATGAAGGCGTTGGTGAAGGCGCGCGCGGAGCGCGGATTGTGGCTGGAGGACATTCCTGAACCCACGATGGGCATCAACGACGTGCTCATTCGGGTCAAGTACGCCGGGATTTGCGGAACCGACGTGCACATCTACAACTGGGACGAGTGGGCGCAGAAGACGATTCCGGTGCCAATGGCGATCGGCCATGAGTTTGTGGGCGAGATCGTTGCAGTGGGATCGAACGTGAATGACTTCTTTCCTGGCGATATTGTGAGCGGCGAGGGCCACGTGGTGTGCGGACGATGCCGCAACTGCCTGGCAGGGCGACGACACCTTTGCAAAGCGACTCAGGGTGTGGGAGTGAACCGGCCTGGCGCGTTCGCGGAATTGATTGTGCTGCCAATGACGAACATCTGGCGCCATCATGCAGGGATCAATCTGGAGGTGGCGGCGATCTTCGACCCGTTCGGGAATGCGGTGCATACGGCGTTGTCGTTTCCGGTGCTTGGGGAGGACGTGCTGATCACGGGGGCGGGGCCGATTGGGATCATGGCGATTCCGGTTGTGCGGCATGCGGGAGCACGTCACATCGTGATTACGGATTTGAATCCGTTCCGGCTGGAGCTTGCACGCAAGATGGGAGCGACGCACGCGATCAATCCGGCAGAGACGCCGCTGGCCGAGGTGCAGAAGCAGCTTGGGATGACGGAGGGGTTCGACGTGGGGCTCGAGATGTCGGGCAATCCGCAGGCGCTGAGCGACATGATCGCGAACATGAGCCACGGGGCGAAGATTGCGGTGCTGGGGATTCCGGCGAAGAGCGGGCCGCTGGATTTGCGGACGATCATCTTCAATATGCTGACGATCAAGGGCATCTACGGCCGGGAGATGTACGAGACGTGGTACAAGATGTCGGTGATGCTGGACTCAGGCCTGGATATCTCACCTGTGATTACACATCGATTCAAGTACGACGAGTACGAAAAGGGGTTTGCGGCGATGACGACGGGCGAGGCTGGGAAGGTCATTCTGGATTGGACGAGCCTGGGCTGAGGAGTTGCGGGTGAGACTGCCGTGAGCCGTTGGTGATCGATCGGAGGCGCTGCTGGCGTATACTCGGTTTCGCGTCCCCCGCTGACCCATGTTGCTGAACCTGCGTAGAATCTTTTCTCCCGGCTCCGTTCTTCGTGCTTCATTTTTGGCGTGCCTTGTTGCGGGGGCGATGTGTGCGTTCGCGCAAACGTCCGCATGCAAGCCGATTGGGCCTCATTCGCTGAGCCCGGCGGAGAAGGCGTATAGCGATGGGTATTACGCGCAGGCGCAGGAACTGTTTGCGCAGGCTCTTCAGCAAAATCCGACGGATGCCGTGCTTGCGGCGAAGGACATCGCAGCGCTGCTGCACCTGGATAAGATCGCGGACGCGATGCAGGCGTTGAACGCTGCTGTAGCTGCGAATCCGAATTCGGCGGCAGTGCTGACGGCGCAGGCTGAGGTGCAGATCCGGCGAGGACAGCCATGGCTGGCGGAGAAGTCTCTGAATGCGGCAGCAGCGGCAGACCCATGCTACGCACGCGTTCATCTGATTCGGAGCAGGCTGTTCAGGATTGAGTCGATGTATGCGTCGGAGAGAACGGAACTCGAGAAGGCCTACGCGTTGGATGTGACAGACCCGGACATTCTGATGGCGTGGAGCCACATCATTCCACCGGCGCTGGAGGTGGAGGGAACGGTGAAGGCGCTGGAGGGTCCGGACAAGATCGATGAGGAAACCCGCGCGAAGGCGGAGGCGACGGTTCACTCGATCTTGCCAGTGCTGCGCGAGGACTCGCAGACGTGTAAGGTGCTGCCGACGGCTCCATCGGCAACGCTTCCGCTGCTGCCGACGCGAGACGATGGCAAGCACATCGATGGCTTCCGGGTGGAGGTGAAATTTCCCAAGAGCACGGCGCGATTAACGCTCGATACGGGAGCATCAGGACTTTTCATTTCGAAGGCGATTGCCGATTTGAATGGGTTTGCGCGCGGGATGGGGGCGCCGATGGATACGGTGCGGGCAGAGAGCGTGCAGATTGGGCCGCTTGAGTTTCACGATTGCATCGTGGGGGTGAGTGAGCTGCCGTTTCCGGGAGGCTCGGATGGGTTTATTGGGACTGACATTCTGGCTTCGTACCTGATCACGATCGATCCGCGAGCACAGAAGCTGCAGCTCGATCCCCTGCCGAAGCAGAGTGGAGCGCTGCCCGGGGACAGGTCTGCGTCTGGAGAGCTAGCCGGGTATCAGCCTGTGTATCACCGAAGGCAGTACCTGCTGGTGCCGGTCACGCTCGACGGCAAGGTGGAGAAGCTGTTCGCGCTGGACACGGGAATGCGCATGAGCGCGATGAGTCCTGAAACGGCGCATGCAGCGTCCGATACGAAGATGAACTTTACGAACACGCTGCAGACGAAGTCAGGCGCGCCAGTACAGGTGTATCGTGACAACTTCGACCTGCAGTTTGCAGGTATGTCGATGGAGAGGCAGAGCAGGATTCTCTCGATGGAGCCTTCCGCGATCGCTCACAACACGGGCTTCGATGTGGGCGGGTTGCTGGGCTTCGATGTCCTTGGACAGTTGACGACGCATCTGGATTATCGCGACGGGCTCGTGAAGTTCGAATCACCGGAGGCTGCGGCTTCCAGCGGAAAGAACAAAGGGACTGAGAAGGCGCGAGAGGAGGCGGAGTGTCCGTCGTATGCTTCGGCGGAGATTCCGCTGGACCAGACACTGCAGCTCAAGGTGATGGGGACGCTGGACTCAGCACATCTGAAGCCAGGCAAGGAGATCTGGGCGAAAGTTGTGAACGGGCTGATGTACCCCGGCTGCACACTCGATCGCGATGCAATTGTTTATGCGCATGTGACGGCTGCGTCTGCAAGTACAGGTCCGGCCGAGCTTGGACTTGCGTTCGATCACGCGGATTGTGCGGGCAGGTCGAAGGCGCCGATGACGTTTCATCTGATTGCCCTGCTGCCGCCGCCGGATCAGTCGAAGAGCCTGCACAGTGCGCTGCCGACGCAGGTGGCGGGAGGCGCGGTGCAGATCAGCGACACAGCAGCGGCCACCGATGGCTACGACGCTTTGCTCAGCGATGGGGGCAAGCCGAACACTGTTCATCCGGGTGTAGTGGTGAAGATGCCGGGTGTGAAGCTGGAGCCTCTGGGCGGTCCGGGTTGTAGCGCGCGCATCACTAGCGCCAGCCGAAGCGTGCAGCTCGCGCCGGGCGCGGAATTCATTCTGGCACTGTCGTCGTCGGCGCAGAATGGGAAGCCTTGAGGCGGCGCGGCTTGAGGGTTCATATGGAGTTTTGAGCCGCGAGCCAGAGTTAATTGCCTGGAGTGACTGAAGACGGTGCTAGGTAAGGGGGAGTGGTCAGTATCCCAGGTCCGAAAACACGGACACTTCGGCTTCGCTCAGTGCAGGCTCTGGGGCACCCCCGGCGCCGGACGGCACGGCTGAAGCCGTGCCCCTTCAAAGCCGCATCTTTGAAACACTCTTTAGAGTTCGGTCGACTTGCTTGCGACAAGGCCTTTGGCTTTGGCGATGAAGTCGGCGAGGGGGATTGAACCCTGGTCGCCCTTGCCGCGGGTGCGTACTGAAACCGCTCCGGCGGCTTCTTCCTTGTCGCCGAAGACGAGGATGTAAGGGATCTTCTGATTGGCGAGGTCGCGGATTTTCGCGTTCATCTTCTCGTTGCGTGCGTCGGTTTCGACGCGGAAGCCCGCGGCTTTCAGTTCGGCTTCAACTTTTGCAGCGTAGGCGGTGTGGCGTTCGCTGATGGGTACGAGGCCGACCTGGACGGGAGCGAGCCAGAACGGGAATGCGCCGGCATAGTGCTCGATGAGCACGCCGAAGAAGCGCTCGATGGAGCCGAAGAGGGCGCGGTGCACCATGACGGGCTGGTGGCGGTTACCGTCTTCGCCAACGTACTCAAGCTCGAAGCGGGCCGGCAGCGTGAAGTCGAACTGGACGGTGGAGAGCTGCCACAAGCGGCCGAGGACGTCGACGAGTTTGATGTCGATCTTTGGGCCGTAGAAGGCGGCTTCGCCGGGGATCGTTTTGTAGGGGATGCCTTTCGCATTCAGCACGCGTTCGAGAGAGCCGATGGCGAGGTTCCAGTTCTCGTCGGAACCGGTGTAGCTTTTGCGGTCCTTGGGATCCCAGGTTGAGAGCTCGACCTTGAATTCGTTGAAGCCGAAGGTGTGGAGCACGGCTTCGGCAAAATCGATGCAGGCTTCGACTTCGCTTTCGATCTGGCTGGGCATGCAGAAAATGTGCGCGTCGTCCTGCGTGAAGCCGCGGACGCGGAGCAGGCCGTGCATGGTGCCGGAGCGCTCGTAGCGGTAGACATTGCCGAGCTCGGCATAGCGCTGGGGCAGGTCGCGGTAGCTCTTGGGCGAGTTTTTGTAGACGAGGATGTGCCCGGGGCAGTTCATCGGCTTGAGCCGGTAGTCGGCGTCGTCGAGCTCCATGGGCGTGTACATGTTGCCGGAGTAGTAACCCTCGTGGCCGCTGACCTTCCACAGCTCACGGCGCATGACATGCGGTGTGTAGACCATGAGGTAGCCGCGGCGGAGGCACTCCTCGCGCATCCAGTCTTCCATCACCTTGCGGACCATGGCTCCCTTGGGATGCCAGAAGATCAGGCCGGCGCCGGCCAGTTCCTGAATGGAGAAGAGGTCGAGCTGCTTGCCGAGGACGCGATGGTCGCGCTTGGCGGCTTCTTCGAGGCGCGCGAAGTGCGCGTCCATGTCCTTTTGCGAGAAAAAGGCGGTGCCGTAGATGCGCTGGAGCTGCGGGTTCTTCTCGTCGCCGAGCCAGTAGGCTCCGGCGAGATTGGTGACCTTGACGGCCTTGACGCGGCCGGTCGAAGGCACGTGGGGGCCGCGGCAGAAGTCGACGAATTTGCCATTGCGATAGAAGCTGACGTTCGAGCCGGGCTCGGTGAACTTCGTGACGAAGTGGGTCTTCATGAAGTCGCCGTCTTTGTCGAAGTCTTCCAGGCTCTTCTCTCTTGGAGCAAATTCATGCACGAAGGGCTCATCGCGGGCGACGACTTCGGCCATCTTCTTTTCGATGGCGGCCAGGTCATCGGGAGTGAAGGGCTTCTCGCGGTAGAAGTCGTAGAAGAAGCCGGAATCGGTGGCGGGGCCGTGGCCGAGTTTGGTTTCGGGGAAGAGCTCGAGGACGGCCGTGGCGAGGACGTGGGCGGCTGAGTGGCGGACCACTTTCAGGGATTCAGGGTCGGATTCCTTGAGCAGCTCCAGCTTTGCGTCGTCAGCGAGCGGAGTGGTGAGGTCGACGAGCCGGGGGGCCGCGGCGTCTTCGGCTGCGTACATCGACGCCTCTTCGGACTGACTTCCAGCCACGGGCGTCTCCTTCTGCGTCGCATTCACCGGAGTGAGCCGGGCCACGATCGAGGCTGCCGCCAGCCGTGGGGAGATGGAGTTGGCGATCTCCAGCGGCGTGGTGCCCGCCGGGACTTCTTTGACCGAGCCGTCGGGCAAATGAATGGCGATAGAAGACTTGCTCATGATGGAAAATCTGTCCCCCGGTTATGGGAATGCTGAAATGTGCGGTACGTAACCCTACAGGATAGTTGCCGTTGGCCTTTTGCGTCGAGCAACATAAGCTGAATCGTCGCGCGGGTGGAGGCGGAATCTGTCCCGGATCGGAGCGAATATGCGCTGGCTCATTCTTGTTGTCTGGATAGTCGGGTGCCTTGCGGTGGGCGGGCTGGGCGGATGGTGGACTGCGCCGGAGATACCCGGCTGGTACCGGAGCCTGGCCAAGCCTTCGTTCAATCCGCCGAGTTGGATCTTCGGGCCGGTCTGGACGACGCTTTACATCCTGATGGCGATTGCCGCATGGCGGGTGACGGAGTCGGCGGACTCGTCCGCGCGCACGATCGGGCTGGGACTGTTCGTGGTGCAGCTCGGGTTGAATCTGGCGTGGAGCTGGATCTTCTTTCACCGGCACGCGATCGGGTCGGCGGCGATTGAGGTAGCGGTGCTGTGGGTTGCCATCGGAGCGACTACGGTCGTGTTTGGCCGCGTGTCGGCGGGGGCGGCGTGGCTGATGGCGCCCTATTGGGCATGGGTGACGTTTGCGTCGATTCTGACGGCAACGATCTGGCGGTTGAATCCGAGAGTGGGGTGAGTTAGGCGGCGGCGCTTGCCGTAACCGGAGCCGCAGGAATAACCTAAATGCATGCATCGATGTCGCTAGCGCCGTCCTGGTGTCTGCTGCGACTTGTCGTGTGCGCTTCCCGCCCCGGCCTTCCTTTCTGAATCTGCTGCAAGCGGCACCACCACCTCACTTTGAATCTCATTTGCCTGCTGGGCCATGAGCCCACAATGAAGGAGCTATCGCAATGGCGCGTATCGCCGCAGACGTTACAGAACTTATCGGACATACACCGCTCGTCAGGTTGAACAAAGTCTCTGCCGGGCTTCCAGGTACGGTGGTCGCCAAGCTGGAGAGCCAGAATCCTGTATCGAGCGTGAAGGACCGCATCGGGTTTGCCATGATTGAAGACGCCGAGAAGGCGGGCAAGATTACACCAGGGAAGACCACGCTGATTGAGCCGACAAGCGGGAATACGGGGATTGCGCTGGCATTTGTTGCCGCGGTGAAGGGCTACAAGCTGATCATCACAATGCCGGAGACGGCCAGCACGGAGCGGCGCGTACTGCTGCTGGCGTTCGGCGCGGAGATTGTGCTCACACCCGGCGCAAACGGGATGAAGGGCGCGATCGCGAAGGCGAATGAGATTCTTGCGAAGACGTCGGGCGGGTACATCCTGCAGCAGTTCGATAATCCGGCGAATCCGGCTGTTCACGTGAAGACGACCGGCCCGGAGATATGGGACGACACGGACGGGAAGGTCGATTTCTTGGTGTCTGGCGTTGGCACTGGCGGAACGATTACGGGAGTTGCGCGGTACATCAAGGAGCGCAAGCCGGAGTTCAAGGCGATCGCTGTGGAACCGTCGGACAGCGCGGTGCTTTCGGGTGGGAAACCTGGGCCGCACAAGATTCAAGGGCTGGGAGCGGGATTCGTTCCGAGCATTGTGGATACGCACCTGATCGATGAGGTGATCCAGGTGTCGAACGATGAGTCGATTGCCATGGCGCGGCGGCTTCCTCTGGAGGAGGGTCTGTTTGTGGGGATCAGTTCCGGGGCCGCGGTGGTGGCGGCGCTGAAGGTGGCAGCGCGGCCTGAGAGTGCCGGGAAGCTGATCGTGGTGGTGCTGCCGAGCTTCGGTGAGCGGTACCTGTCGAGTATTCTTTTCGACTCGCTGCGGCAGGAGGCTTTGGCGTTGCCCACGCACCCGGTGACGCTGTAACGTCAGCAGAAAGGCCCGCCGATGCTCGACCGGATTCGCGAAGACGTTCGCTCAGTGCTGGAGCGTGACCCTGCGGCGCGTTCCAAGCTTGAGGTTCTGCTTTGCTACCCGGGATTGTGGGCAGTTTGGCTGCATCGAGTGGCGCACTGGCTGTGGGGTTTGAAACTTCGGCTTGCGGCGCGGGTACTCTCGCAGGTTGCGCGCTTTGTGACGGGGGTGGACATTCACCCCGGCGCGCTACTGGGCCGCAGACTCTTCATCGATCACGCGACGGGCGTGGTGATTGGAGAGACGGCGATCGTGGGCAGCGACGTGACGCTCTATCAGGGAGTGACGCTGGGCGGCACGGGCAAGGGGCATGGGAAGCGGCACCCGACCTTGTGCGATGGCGTTTTCGTCGGGAATAACGCGAACATCCTGGGCAACATTACGGTGGGACAGAACTCGCGGGTGGGTGCGGGTTCTGTGGTTCTTACCGATGTGCCGCCGAACTCGACCGTTGTCGGCGTACCCGCGCACATTGTGTACCGCAACGGGCAGAGAGTGTTGTTGACCGATCCGCATGAGATTAAGGATCCGCTGTCGGACGCACTGATCGCGCTGGCATCGCGCGTTGAGGAACTCGAGGAGAAGCTTGGGGCACATGTGCGGCAGTTGCAGCCATTCGCAACCGAAGAAGCGGAGCGGACGGCTTACCGCCAGGAGCTGAATCAGATTACGGAATACGTGTCCATGGGCGAAGGGATCTGAAGAATGAAGCGGGATCGCTCGGCTATTGGACGAGGTCCTAAAGTGTGGCGCACAAGTTGTAAACGTTCTGCCGCTGTTGCTCGGCGTCTCTTAAGGTTTGTTTAAGGTTGTGAACTCTAAAGTGGTGGAACGATCAGGGCGCAATCGATTGCCGAAAGTTCGATCCTGGGGGAGGGCCGAACCGTCGTGCTGTTGCGCCCTTTTCGTGTTTTCAGGGAGCATGATCGCTCGAAGCCCATGCTAAGTTGTCTTTGAAACTTCGCGGGCAGATAATGTTGGATACCAAAAGGCCCGCCGCGCTGGCGGGCCTTTTCTGTTTGGCAGAGGCAAGCCTCTACCAGCGGCTCACGGTCATGTTGTCAATGAACAGATGCGAGCCGCCGCTTCCGCTGCTGGATCCATCTACCTGCACATTGACGGTCAACGAGGGACCCCAGCCCAAGGCATAGGCGCTGTAGGTGGTGGTCCAGATGTTGAAGACCTTGCCGTCCAGCGTTACGGTCTTGTAGGTGACCCAGCCGGAATCGTTGCGTGAGTAAAGGATCTGCACGTGATGCCACTGGTTGGTTCCCCAGCTATGCGGGTTACATGGGGATGATGTGTTGACCCAATGAGGACTCGGGCTGGTTGCTGACCCTCTATTCGTCGAGAAGTCCCAAGTGTTCGACCATCCGTTGCATTGCAATCCGTAAAGGATGGTCTGACCGTTGGAGAGGACCTGGTTGAGGTCGAGTTCCAGAATCTGCACGCCGGTGGACGGATATTGCAGATATACCCATGTATCCATCTGGAAATTCTGGGCAGCCTCATCGTCACCGAAACTCACGCTGTACCGCTCTCCGCCATAGTTTGTGTAGCTGGTGGCAAACTGCCGCGCTGCGCCGCTCATCGAGGGCGAACTAACGATATTCATCCAGCCGCTGGATGAACCCGGCGTTCCGCTGTCGTGCACTCCGATCCAATTCCCCAGAGTTTGAATCGAGCTCACATTTGAGGAACTGGTCGGGACGGAAGCGGAAGCGGATGTCACGTTGATTGCGACGTCGGTTACGCAAACAGCTCCGGCGTTTCCCCATGCTTTGACGTGCAAGGTGTGGCCGCCCGTTGACGCGGATACGGAAGATTTGAGTGTCTGACTGTTGATGATGGTCGTGCTGCCACTGTCGATCGAGTAGCCGGTTGAAACGACGCTCTGCGATCCGCACCAGTTTGCCCAGGCTGAGAGGGCGAAGGGCGAACTCACGCTCGCTCCGTTTGAGGGACTGTAGACGATTACACCTGCCATGGCGGGTACTGCTGAAACTGCGGGTAGAAGAAGGATGGAAAGAGCGATTTTTCTCATCACGGGGCTTGTCCTCTGAGATCGGGATTTTGTTTTTTGCAGAGTTTACGGTCTGTTGCCGTTTTGCTTGCGGGCGCCTCGCTCGACGCCAGCACTCAGTTCACGCGATTTTGTCGAATTCGAGTTTCCGCGTGAATGCGGAGACTCTCGAGTGACACAGCTTTCCTCAGTTCCTTACGCAGAAGGAATGGCCGGACACTGGAATGACAGGGCTGCTTGCGAGCCAGAGACGCGGTGCGCCTAAGAGTACAGCTCAACAACCTCTTTTATCTGCAATCGCCCTCACCGCGACAATGGGATGTCGAGTGAAGTGCGTTCCGGAGAAGCTTCAGAGTCGAAGCCGGCGTGCATGTGCGGCTAGGTGTCTTTCTTGGGGCCCGCTCAACCTGCTTTGTGCTCGAAAACTTTGACCTGCAGGCAACCAGTTCAAAGAGTTTTTCGTTACGGTCGAACTTACACCCTGGCGGCGATGTGTGGCAATCCTCTTTTGAAGAGATTGCCGGCTTCGACGAGCAGTCGTATTTTGCCGTGCGACTGGCGCGGGCGGAGGGTGGAGGAGAGTAGAGGGCCCGCGCTTTCAGTTGCGCAGCAATCAATGGGGAGACGCGGCAGATCCTGCAACCTCAGCGTTGCTGATCGGAGTTGCGTGATGCGCAGGCGCGGAGGCAGCTGGTACCAGGGCTACTCCGCGGGGGGCATTAGTGGGGGAGCTGTGTTGCATCCCAGCCGCCGCCCAAGGCGCGAACGAGGCCAACGCTCGCTGCAAATTGCCTGGTCTTGAGGTCGGTGAGGGTCCGCTGATTACTGAGCAGAGCCGTCTCGGCGATGAGGACTTCGAGGTAATTGGTGACGCCGCCCTTGTAGCGCTGGTTCGAGAGATCGAGCGAGTGCTGCGCGGCATCGACGGCGCGGCGTTCCGTTGTGGTCTCCTGGTCGAGGACGCGCAGGTCGGAGAGGCGGTCTTCGACTTCATTGAAGGCGCTAAGAACCGTGGCACGGTACGTGGCGGCTTCGGCTTCATAGAGGTGGCGGGCCTGCTCTGTGACTGCATGACGCCGGCCGGCATCGAAGAGGATTTCGGTGGCCTGGGCGCCGAGGCTCCAGAGGGCGCTGGGACCCTGAATAAGCGTGCCGACGTTGGTGCTTTCGAAGCCGCCACCGCCGCCGAGCACGACGTTGGGATAGTAGGCGCTGATTGCGATGCCGATGCGCGCGTTGGCTTCTGCGGTGCGGCGCTCGGCAGCGGAGATGTCGGGACGGCGCTCGACGAGCTGCGACGGAACTCCTACCGGGATCTGCGGCAGTTCCTGATCCAGGGGCTCGGGTTGCAGGGTCACCTGCGCGGCCTCCTTGTTGATGAGCGTCGCAATGGCGTGCTCGTACTGGTTGCGCGCCTGGTTTACGTCGACGAGCTGGGTTCGGGTGGTTTCAAGCTGTGTGAGGGCCTGCGCGACGACGACCTCGCTTGCGAGGCCGCCCTGGAGAAGGTGCTGGTTCAGTTCGACCTGGCGCTGATAATCGGCAACTGCTTTTTCGAGGAGACGTGCGTCGGAATCGAGGCCGCGGAGTTCGAAGTAGTCGGTGGCGAGCTCTGCGTGGAGGACGAGGTAGAGGTTAGCGAGATCGGCGGCGTTGGCCTGAGCGTTGGCCCGCGAGGCCTCTACGTTCCGCCGCACGCGTCCCCACAGATCAGGCTCCCAGCTGGCCTGACCGCCGAGCTGAAGGTCTCCGTAGTTGGTGTGGGTGCCGGCAGGGGCGAGGGGGCGATGGGCTGAGACTTTTGCACGTTCCGCGCCGGCGTTGCCTGTGAGGGTGGGATAGAAGTCTGCACGGGCGATGCGCACCTGGTCGCGGGCTGCCTGGTAGTTCTCGAGGGCGGCGCGGAGATTTTGATTTTGCCCGGCGATCTGGTCTTCAAGGGCGTTCAGCTGCGGGTCGTTGTAGACTTCCCACCACTTTCCGCGAAGCATCCCGTCAGAGGGAGTGGCCTGCTTCCAAGTGCCTCCGTTTGGATTGGGGGGCGGTGTGGCGGCCGTGGGCGCGGTCTCCTTGTATGCGGGAGGCGGCGGGGTGGAGAGGTCCGGACGTTTGTAGTTTGGGCCCACGGAGCATCCCGCCAAGAGGCAGAGAGCCGGCAGCAAGATGCTCAGTCTGGGCTTTGAGGTCAACTGCTTCAATCTTTGCCCCCCTGGCCATGCTGCGCGTTCTGTTGCCCACTGCTTGGATGCTGCGGGTTTACTTTTTCGCCTTCGATCAGGGAGTCTGGCGGATCCTGAATGACCAGGTCGCCGGCCTTGAGGCCGCTCACAACCTGCACTGTGCGGCCGTCGTCTTCGCCGATGGTCACGGGCACGACGTGGGCGGTGTTGTCAGCGCCGAGCACGCCGACCTGGGTTCCCTCGCGGCGGAAGATGATGGCGGAGACAGGCACCACGAAGGTTTGCACAGAGGGAGCCTTGAAGTGAACTTGCGCGAGCGACCCCGGAAGAAGCTCTCCTTTGCGATTGTCGACATCGATTTCGACGAGCAACGTGCGGCTGGTTGGGTCGATTGCATTCGCGGTGCGCACGAGCGTGCCTTGATAGGTCTGGCCCGGACGCTCGGGGAAGGAGATTTCGATCTTCGTTCCGCGCTTCAGGTTAGCCGAGTACATCTGCGGAACGTTGGCGTAGACGCGGAGTGTATTGAGCGACTGCATGTGGAACAGCTCGTGGGCTGCTCCGGTGTCGATGAGCTGGCCGATGTCGATGGAGCGGGCGGTGACTACGCCGTCGAAGGGAGCGTAGATTTTTTCAAAGGACTGCAGCTGTTTGAGCCGTTCAACGTTGGCCTGGGCCGATTTCACGGACGATGCGGTGGCGCTTGCCTGGTTGGTGAAGTTCTCGGTGTCCTGCTGAGAGACGGCGTTGGTTGAGACCAGGCCCTGGTAGCGCTGGGCCTGAGCTTTGGCGTTCTTGGCGTTGGCTTCGGCGGTGCCGAGGTCAGCTTCGGCCTGGGCGAGTTGCTGATCGAGTTCGGGGGTGGCGATTTCGGCCAGCAGTTCGCCTTTTCTCACGTGAGAGCCGATGTCGTGATACCACTTCGTCAGGTAGCCGGAGGTGCGGGCATAGATCGGAGAGTCAGTGTAGGCGGTGACGTTGCCGGGCAGGCTGAAGGTGTCTGTTGCAGCGCCTTGCTTCGGTGCAAGCGCGATGACCACGGGTGCGGCAAGTTCCTGTGTGGACTTGGCGAGGACGTTGGTGTGGTGAATCCGGCTCAGGATTCCGAACGCTGCCAAAGCCGCAAAGACGAGCAAGACGATGACGAGCGTGGTGACCGCGAGGCCTGTCGCGACCGGTTTTGCGTCAGGCGCATGCTGGGTATCGTGCCCCTCGTGCGGCATTTGCTTGTGACTTTCCCTGCCCGCGTTGGGTGTGGATTCGTTACTCATTCCCTGCTCCAGAATTCATTGCTGCTTCCTCAGTTTTGCTCATCAGTCGAACTCATCGAATGTTGCGGCCTGTTTCTCGTGGCGCCTGGTGCGGCTCTTCTTTTCGAGCCATCCGTGCACGACTGAGAAGAACGCCGGCACGAAGAAGAGGGTGGCAAAGGTGGCGAGCAGCAATCCGCCGATCACGGCGCGACCGAGCGGTGCGTTCTGCTCGCCGCCTTCGCCGAGGCCGAGCGCCATCGGCATCATGCCAAGGATCATGGCCAGTGCGGTCATGAGCACCGGACGGAGGCGGACGAAGCCGGCATTGAGCGCGGCCTGGCGTGCATCGCCCACCAGTTCTTCAAGCTGCTCGCGCGCGAAGCTGACGACCAGGATTGAATTTGCGGTGGCGACTCCCATGCACATGATGGCTCCGGTGAGAGCGGGTACGCTGAGACGCGTTCCTGTCAAAAAGAGGAACCACGTGATGCCAGCGAGGGCTGCCGGTAGTGCCGAAATGATCAGGAACGGGTCGAGCCACGATTGGAAGTTCACCACGATGAGCAGATAGACGAGCAGAACAGAAATGATGAGGCCAAGCAGCAGGCCGGTGTACGACTTCTGCATGGTCTCGCTTTGGCCGCGGAGGGCGATGTGCGAGCCACGCGGAAGCTGCTTCTCGTATTTGTCCTTGATCTTCTCGACTTCGCGCGTGACGGTGCCGAGGTCAGTGCCGACGACGTTGGTGTAAATGTCGATGACGGGTTGAACGTCGAAGTGGCTGACCGTGCCGAGTTCGGCGCCGGGCTTGAACTGAGCCAAGTTGCCGAGAATCTGCACGGGTTGCGGCGCGCCCGGTGCGGCGATGGTTTGTGGCGCGGCGCCCGATCCCGTGTTGCCCGGAGGAGTGCCACCAGCGCTCGCTCCGGCGTTGCTCGATCTCGTCACAGGCAGGCTCTGCAGTCCTGAGATCGTGTCGAGGCGGTATTGCGGGGTCTGTACGGCGACGTTGTAGCTGACGCCGTTGCGAGGGTCGAGATAGAAGCTCGGTGTCGTCTGGAAGCTTCCGCTGAGGGCGACAAGCAGGCTTTGCGCTACGTCGCGCTGGGTAAAGCCGATGGCCTGCGCGCGGGTGCGGTCCACGTTTACGGTGAAATTCGGTTGGTCGAAGGGCTGCTGAATGCGCGCGTCGGAGGCGCCGGTCACATAGCGGACTTCGTTCAGCATCTTTTCTGCAACCGCCCGGTTGCCATAGAGATTGGGCCCGACGATCTGCACATCGATTGGGGCCGACAGGCCGAAATTGAGGATCTGGGTCACGATATCGACGGGAAGAACGTAGAAGGTCACGCCGGGGTAGTCGCGTGCGAGGACGCCTCTGAGTTCTTCGACATATTCGCTGGTAGGGCGGTGTTTCTCAGAGAGCTGAACCTGGATGTCGGCATCAGCTGGGCCGATGGGGGCGGAGGTGGAGTACGAGAGATTGAGGCCGGAGTAAGGCAGGCCGATGTTGTCTACGATGGTGATGACCTGATCCGGGGGGATGTTCTCGCGGATGGTGCGATCGATATGGTCGCAAAGGGCGGCGGTCTCTTCGATGCGGGTTCCGGTACGCGCGCGGACGTGAATCTTGAACTGGCCGGCGTCGACAGAGGGAAAGAAGTCCTGACCGAGCCAGGGGGCGAGCAGTGCCACCGATGCGACGGCGAAGAGGATGAAGATGATGAGGAAGGCTCCGGCAAAGTTGACGCAGAGCGTGAGCAGGCGCAGGTAGCCATTGCGGAAAGAGGCGAAGACTTTCTCGAATCCGCTCTGGAATCTGACAAAGGGATTGCGGCTGGCCTGCTTGCGCGCTTCTTGTGCGTCGTCGTGCTCGTGGAGCAGGTATTTGGCCATGGTTGGCACGAGTGTTCGCGAGAGCAGGTAACTGGCAAGCATGGCGAAGATAACGGCTTCGGCCATGGGTACGAACAGGTATCGTGCCACGCCGCTGAGGAGGAACATGGGCACGAAGACGATGCAAATGGCCAGGGTGGAGACAAAGGCGGGAATGGCAATCTGCGCGGAGCCGTCGAGGATTGCCTGCTCCAGTTCCTTGCCTTGTTCCAGATAGCGGTTGATGTTCTCGATGGCGACGGTGGCGTCGTCTACGAGGATGCCGACGGCGAGAGCGAGACCGCCGAGAGTCATGATGTTGATGGTTTCGCCGAGAGCGGAAAGGACGATGAGGGAGCAAAGGATGGAGAGGGGGATGGAGACGGCGATGATGATGGTTGAGCGCCAGCTGCCGAGGAAAATGAGGATCATCACGGCCGTGAGGCAGGCGGCGATCAAGGCTTCGCGCACCACGCCGTTGATTGCGCCGCGGACGAATATCGACTGATCTGCAAGTGAGTCGATCTTCGTCTGAGGCGGCACCTGACCCTTCACATAGTCGAGCTTCTCGCGGACCTGCTTGATGATGTTCAGAGTCGAGGCGGAGCCCGTCTTCATGATCGACATCATGACGGAGCGTTGGCCGTTGACGCGGACGATGTTGGTCTGCGGCGGGTTGCCGTCTCGTACGTGGGCCACGTCGCGAACGTAGATCATTGCGCCGTTCACGACTCGAATTGGCAGGTTGTTGAGCTGATCGATGACGGATGGTGCAGAGTTGGTTTCGATGGAGTACTCAAACCGGTCCATCTTCATGGTCCCTGAGGGGACGATGAGGTTCTGGGCGGAGACGGCATTGACGACGTCGGCTGGGGAAAGCTGGTGGGCCTGGAGCGCCCTTGGGTCGATATCGACCTGGACCTGGCGCTGTTTGCCACCGTAGGGAAAGGGTGTCTGCGCGCCTTCCACCGTAGCGAGCTGTGTACGAATCGTGTTCTGGCCCATGTCGAACAGTTGCTGCTCGCTGAGGCCCTCTCCGGAGAGCCCAAGCATGAGGACCGGCACGCTGGAGGCGTTGTACTGGATGATGAAGGGCGGATTTGTACCGGGAGGAAGCTGGCGTAACTGGACCTGGGAGATGGAGGTGACCTGGGCGACGGCGCTGGCGACGTTAGCGTGAGGCTGGAAGAAGATTTTGATGACGGCGACTCCGGCCAGAGTCTGTGACTCGATGTGCTCGATGTCGCTGACCGTAGTTGTCATGCCGCGTTCGCTGTTGCTGACGATGCGGTTTGCCATCTCCTCAGCTGACAAGCCGGAGTAGTTCCAGACCACCGTAATGACGGGGATGTCGATGTTCGGAAAGATATCCGTCGGCATCGACATGATGCTGTAGACGCCCAGGATGAGGATCAGGAGCGCAAAGACGACAAATGTATACGGCCGCCTAAGCGCAAGCCGGACAATCCACATACGGTGGTACCCGCTCCTATGGCAGGACCAGCCGGAGCCTGGTCTGCCTGATTCTTTTCAAGGTCGATGCTCTCTGCTGGTCGCGCCGACTTTGGTGCCGTGGGCGGGGAGCTTGTCCCCGATTATGTGAGGCGATTTGCCAGTTAGCGATCGGGAGAGGAACGCCTCGCGAACCGTGGCGGACCGTTCAAGGCAAAAGCGGCTCAAAAAAGTTGAATTCCGGAGTGGCGGCAAGCAGGCGGTCACTCCGAAGAGGGTTACAGTTGAACAAACAATCTTATTCGATTACGCACGATCGAGCGAAAGTGGCGTCTGCTGATGCGCAGCGTCTTGCCACCTAACGAGCCCTGTCTAATAGGACGTCATTTTGACCGTCGAGGCTTCATTTTCCGGATGCAAGGTATCAGGATGCGAGTTGGTTGGAGTGCACCAGGTTCGAGTCAGGTGCAATTTTCTTCCCATGGAACTTTCCGCTGTTGGGGTAGGCGGCGACGCAACGAAAGGGCTTCCAGTTTCATCAGAACCAATCACTCTGCGGAGACACTCGTTTCAGTCGTATTCGTGATCGAGAATGAAAGAGTCGCCGAGGTCTTCGACTGGCGATTTGCGAGGCTTGGCGGAGGGCTTGATGCACTTTCCGCGCGAAACCTTTCAAGGTTCAAACCCGTCCCTATGAGGGGGTGCGGCGGCAGGATAGAACCTCTCTGATTGCTCCCTTTTTCAGCTGGAGAGCTGCATTTTCTTTGAAGATTTGTGAATGACTGGAAGCGATAAACATGCCGATTCAAAACGCCACTGAGCCTGATGTTGCAAAGACCGGTGAGTCGCATCCCCGCAGGAGCCCCTGGGTTCGCGTCTTTATCTATCTGGTGCTGATTGCCGCCGGAGCGTTCATCGGGTGGCGCGTGTACCAGAACAAGCAGAAGGCTAATGCCAATACCGCCCACCAAGCTGCGGCCCTGGCGAACCGCCCCGTGCCGGTCCAGGTCGTTCCGGCTGAACAGAAGCCGATGCCTATTTACCTCACGGGCCTCGGGACCGTGACGCCCAACTTCACGGTTACGGTGAAGGCGCGCGTGAGCGGCGAGTTGCTGCCGGTCAAGTTCACCGAAGGGCAGGAGGTTAAAGAGGGCGAGACGATCATGGTCATCGATCCGAAGCCCTACCAGGCGTCGCTGGACCAGGCCAAGGGTACGCTGGCTCACGATCAGGCGCTGCTCAAGAACGCTCAGGCTGAAGTGAATCGGTACAAGGCGCTATTTGCCGCGGGGGTGGTTTCAAGGGAGTCGATGGAGGCAAACGAGGCGCAGTTGGGCCAATATCAGGGCGCGATTCAGTCTGATAACGCGGCGGTTGAGAATGCGCAGCTGCAGCTGAGCTGGTGCACGATCAAGGCGCCGATCAGTGGCAAGATTGGGCTGCGACTGGTCGACCCGGGCAATGTGATTTCCGCGAACTCGACCAACCTGGTGGTGATCAATCAACTCAAGCCGATTGCGGTGTACTTCACGCTGCCGGAGAATCAGCTTCCGCAGGTGTTGAAGCGCCTGGCCGCGGACAAGCACATGCCTGTGGACGCGTACGACCGCAGCGACACGCAGCTGCTGACCAAGGGAAATCTGCTCACGGCAGACAATCAGATCGATCCCACAACGGGTACAGGGAAGCTGAAGGCCGTCTTCAACAATCAGGACTCTGTCCTTTTTCCGAATCAGTTCGTCAATATCCACCTTGTGCTGGAAAACCGGCCTAATGCGCTTGTGGTTCCCTCTGCTGCCATCCAGACCGGGCTGAACGGATCGCTCTTTGTTTGGACCGTGAACAGCGATGGCAAGGGGGGCCAGGTCTCGCAGATGCAGCCGGTAACGGTAGCTCTCGCGGAGGGCCAGACGACGATTCTGGACAGTGGACCGGCGCCCGGGACTCAGGTTGTGGTCGACGGAGCTGAGAGGCTCCGTCCTGGGCAGCCTGTGACCACGTCGGCTGGCCATCCAAGGCAGGGCGGTCGACCGGGTTCGGAACCTGGGATGACCGATAGCGCACCGGGAGGGGGACAACCCTCACCCGGGCAGCCGGCGCCTGGGGCACGGCCTGACGGCGCCCAGGGGCAGCCGGGTGCCAACCGACGGTCGGGCCAGTACCGGAGCGATCAGAGCCCGAGTTCAAACCAGAGGCAGCAGCAGTGAGTCTCAGCCCATCCCGTCCGTTTATTCTTCGCCCCATTGCCACTTCTTTGCTGATGGCGGCGATCATGCTCGCGGGCGGGGTCGCGTTTCTGCAGCTGCCGGTCTCGGCGTTGCCTGAGGTGGACTATCCGATCATCCAGGTACTGACTTTTTACCCTGGGGCTGGGCCGGACGTCATGGCGTCGTCCGTGACGGCTCCCCTGGAGCGCCAGTTCGGGCAGATGCCGGGGTTAAAGCAGATGACCTCAACGAGCTCCGGCGGCGGGTCGGTGATCACGCTGGAGTTCAACCTCGACGAAAACATCGATGTCGCCGAGCAGGAGGTGCAGGCGGCGATTAACGCGGCGAACAGCTTTTTGCCGAACGATCTGCCCAACCCGCCGGTTTACAGCAAGGTGAACCCCGCCGATGCGCCGATTCTTACCCTGGCCTTGACTTCGGACTCGCTGCCTCTGGACAAGGTAGAGGACGCAGCGGACACAAATCTGGCGCAAAAGATCTCGCAGGTGACGGGAGTTGGTCTGGTTTCGATTGCCGGCGGACAAAAGCCGGCGGTCCGGGTGCAGGCCAATCCTGCGCAGCTCGCGGCCTATAACCTGAGCCTGGAGGATCTGCGCACAGCGCTCGCGGCGGCCAATGTCGACCAAGCCAAGGGTACGCTGAACGGCAGCAGGCAGTCGTACACGATTAACGCGAACGACCAGCTGCTGTCGAGCGCGGATTATCTGCCCGTGATCGTGGCATATCGGAACGGCGCGCCAGTCCGGACATCGGATGTGGCGAGCGTGATCGACGCGCCGGAGAACACGCAGCAGGCGGCGTGGATGAATCGGCAGCCGGCGGTAATCGTGAACGTGCAGCGCCAGCCGGGAGCAAACATCATCGCGGTGGTTGACCGTATCCACAAGCTGCTTCCCACACTGCAGGCCAGCCTTCCGGCCAACGTCCAGGTTCATATCCTCACGGACCGGACCAGTACGATCCGGGCGTCGGTGAAAGACGTCGAGTTTGAGCTAATGCTCACCGTGGCGCTGGTCGTGATGGTGATCTTCCTGTTTCTGCGCAACCTGGCGGCCACAATCATTCCGTCTGTTGCGGTGCCGCTTTCGATTGTGGGCACCTTCGGCGTGATGTACCTGCTGGGGTACAGCCTCAATAACCTGACGCTGATGGCACTGACGATCTCGACTGGGTTCGTAGTCGATGACGCCATCGTGATGATCGAGAACATTTCTCGATTCATCGAAGAGGGCGAATCGCCGATGAGGGCGGCTCTCAAGGGCAGCGCTCAGATCGGCTTCACGATCATGTCGCTGACCGTTTCACTGATTGCGGTGCTGATCCCGCTGTTGTTCATGAGCGATGTAGTGGGCCGGCTATTCCGCGAATTTGCGATCACGCTTGCGGTGACGATTCTTGTTTCGGCAGTGGTTTCGCTGACGCTGACGCCGATGATGTGCTCGCGCATTCTCAAAGACAAGTCAGAAAAGCAGACCCGTTTCTACTACTGGTCTGAGTCCGTGTTCAACAACATCATCGATTCGTATGGGCGCGCACTGAAGAAGGTTCTGAATCATCGGTTCCTGACTCTGCTGGTGACTATCTCGACCTTTGTGGCCACTGTGCTGCTCTTCCTCGCCATTCCGAAGGGCTTCTTCCCTGTCCAAGACACGGGTGTGATTCTCGGGATCAGCGAAGCGCCGCAGACGGTGAGCTTCCCCGACATGGCGCGCCGCCAGCAGCAGCTTGTCGCTATCGTTCTGCAGGATCCAGCAGTCGACAACGTGTCTTCGTTTATCGGGATCGACAATGTGAACCCAACGCTGAACTCGGGTCGAATTCAGATCACGCTCAAGGCGCTTGAGGATCGCAAGATCTCGGCCAGCGATGTGATCCAGCGACTGCAGCCTAAGGTTGCGGACGTAAATGGGATTCAGCTGTTCCTTCAGCCGCTGCAGGACTTGTCTGTTGAAGATCGGGTCAGCCGTACGCAATTTCAGTATTCACTCGAAGATCCGAACTCGGCGGAACTCGCAACATACACGCGGAAGATGGTCCAGGAGCTCAGCAGGGATCCCGCTTTGACGGACGTTGCCAGCGACCTGCAGGATCAGGGACTCGGCGCTCAACTCGTGATTAACCGGGATACGGCGTCGCGGCTGGGCGTCGCAATGGCGGACATTGATAACACACTGTATGACGCGTTCGGCCAGCGCCAGATCTCGACGATCTTCACGCAGTTGAATCAGTATCACGTGGTGATGGAAGTCGGTCACAACTTCCAGACGAACCCGACGACGCTGAATAACCTGTACGTCAAATCGAGCAACGGGACGCAGGTGCCGCTAAGCATGCTGGCGCACTGGGAGCAGACGCGTGCGCAGCTATCGATCGGGCACCAGGGGCAGTTCCCTTCGACGATTGTCAGCTTCAACCTCGCACCGGGCAGAGCGCTTGGAGATGCGGTCAAGGCTGTGAACAATGTCGAGAAGAATATCGGTCTGCCGAACAGCATCAACGCGAGCTTTCAAGGCACGGCGGCGGCTTTCCAGACATCTCTGTCGAATGAACCCATCTTGATTCTGGCTGCGCTCATCACCGTCTACATTGTTCTGGGTGTGCTTTACGAGAGCTACATTCACCCCATCACGATCATCTCGACGCTGCCGTCGGCCGGAGTGGGAGCGCTGCTTGCGCTGATGCTGTTCCGCGTGGAGTTCAGTGTTATCGCGCTGATTGGAATCATTCTGCTTATCGGCATCGTGCAGAAGAACGCCATTATGATGATCGATTTCGCGCTTCAGGCGGAGCGCGAGGAGGGCAAGTCGTCAGAGGAAGCGATCTTCCAGGCGTGCCTGCTGCGTTTTCGACCGATCATCATGACGACGATGGCTGCGCTGCTCGGTGGTTTGCCGCTGGCTCTGGGCGGCGGCACCGGCGCTGAGCTTCGCATGCCGCTCGGTGTCAGCATCGTGGGAGGTTTGATCTTCTCGCAGATGCTGACGCTGTTTACCACGCCGGTGGTCTATCTCTACTTCGACAGGCTCGCGAAGCGGTTGCAGCCGAAGGATCTGACCACGCCGGAACGGCAGATGGCTACGGCGGACTGAGGCGGAGCGAACGATGCACTTATCCGCGCCATTCATTAAGCGACCTGTAGCTACTTCACTGCTGAGCATCGCGCTGCTCCTCGCAGGATCGGTGGCATACTCGGTGCTGCCAGTCGCTTCGCTGCCGGATGTCGACTTCCCCGTTATCGGAGTGGGCGCAGGGCTGCCTGGAGCGAGCCCTGAGACAGTGGCATCCGCGGTTGCTACACCACTCGAGCGGCAGTTCGGCCGGATTGCGGGCGTGAACCAGATGACGTCGACCAGTTCGCTGGGATCGGCGAATGTCACACTGCAGTTCGATCTGAATCGCGATATTGATGCCGCATCGCGCGATGTTCAGGCTGCTATCAACGGAGCCCGAAGCCAGTTGCCTGCGTACATGCCGCAGAACCCGGGCTACCGCAAGGCTAACCCAGCGGACGCGCCGATTCTTATTTTGACGCTGACCTCGGATGTCGTTCCGAAGCCGCAGATCTACGATATGGCCGACTCGATGCTTGCGCAAAAGATCGCGCAGATCACGGGTGTGGGACAGGTGTTTGTCGGTGGAAGCGCGCAGCCCGCGGTACGCGTCGAGCTCAATCCCATGCAGCTTGCGAATAACGGGATCGGGATCGAGGCCGTTCGCACGGCGCTCAGCAACGCGAACGCGAACCGGCCGAAGGGCAGCTTCAACGACGCGCAGCATCGCTGGCAGATTGACGACAACGACCAGATCTTCAAGGCGTCGGAATACAAGCCGATTATCGTAGGGTACAACAAGCAGACCGGAGCCACGGTTCGGCTGGGCGATATTGGCGATGTGGTCGATTCGGTTTCGGATATTCGCACAGCAGGATTCGCCGGCAACAACGACACCGGGAAGAGCGGCACTCTTAAAGACGCCATCCTGATCATCATCTTCAAAATCCCGGGCGCCAACGTGATTGACACCGTGGACGCTGTGCTGAAGGAGATGCCGAGGCTTCAGGCGGAGATTCCGCCAACGATTCAGATGAACGTAGCGCTGGATCGCACAACGACGATTCGCGCCAGCGTTCGCGATGTGGAGATTACGCTTCTCATCAGCGTGCTGCTCGTGGTGCTCGTTGTGTTTGTGTTTCTGCGCGAGATATGGGCCACAATCATTCCCTCGATTGCCGTGCCGTTGTCCCTTGTCGGAACGTTCGGCGTCATGTATCTGCTGGGCTACACGATCGACAATCTCTCGCTGATGGCGCTTACCATCTCGACGGGCTTCGTTGTCGATGACGCCATTGTCGTGATCGAGAACATCACCCGGTACCTCGAAGAGGGCATGAGACCCTACGAAGCCGCGATGCGAGGCTCGAAGGAGATCGGATTCACCGTTCTCTCGATGAGCACGTCGCTTGTCGCAGTATTCCTGCCCATTCTTCTGATGGGGGGGATCATCGGCAAGCTGTTCCGCGAATTTGCCGTGACGCTCAGCGTTGCGATTGCGGTGTCGATGCTTGTCTCTCTTACGACAACGCCGATGCTTTGTGCACGCTTTCTCAAGCAGCGCGATGAGAGCCGCCACGGTCGGCTGTATCGGATGTTCGAGAATGCCTTCCAGTGGCTGCACTATGAGTACAACGTCGCGCTGCGATGGGTGCTGCGTCATCAGTGGCCGACTCTGGCGATCGCCATTGGCTGCGCGTTCCTTAATGTCTATCTTTTCAAGATCGTTCCGAAGGGATTTTTCCCGCAGCAGGACACAGGAAGACTGGGCGGACAAACGATCGGCGAGCAGGACATCAGCTTCCCGGCGATGCGCGACAAACAACAGAAGCTGGCTCAATTTGTGCTGAACGATCCCGCAGTAGCGACCGTGACGGCGTTTGCCGGGGGCGGCCGCGGCAGCAATAACACTGGGTTCATGTTTGTGGCGCTGAAGGATCCCGATAAGCGTCCGGGACATGTTTCGGCCGATCAGGTGGTGAATCGACTTCGCGGCAAGCTGCTCAGCGTGCCGGGGGCGCGTACTTTCCTGCAGGCTCAGCAGGATATTCAGGTGGGCGGCCGCGGAAGCGCCGCGCAGTATCAGTACACGCTTTCGGATCCCGATGTGGACGAACTGAATACCTGGGCGCCGCGTCTCGAAGCTAAAGCGCGAACAATGCCGGAGCTTCGCGATGTATCGACGGACGAGCAGAATCACGGATTGTCAGAGACGCTCGTGATCGATCGAGATACGGCGGCCCGCCTTGGGATCACGACGTCCGCTATCGATCAGGTGCTCTACGACGCATTTGGGCAGCGCCAGGTTTCTACGATGTACACGGGGCTGAATCAGTATTTTGTGGTGATGGAGGTCGCACCGGACTTTCAGCTCAGTCCCGACTCGCTTAAGAACATCTACATCAAGACGGGGTCGACCGGCGCCTCCGCTTCTGTCCCTCTCCTTGGATCGACGGTAACCGCCGCGTCGAGTGCGGCCGCTACCAATGCTTCGAGCGGCGCCGGTGCGGGCTCTTCCCCAGCCGCGAGTTCGGGCTCATCGGGCGCCTCCGCTGTGTTTCCGACCGCGGCAGGACAACTGGTCAGCTCAAACGGAAGTGCCGGCAGCAGCAGTTCGCTTGCTGCGGCTTCGAGTGGATCAAATACGAGCCCGGGTTCCTCGATCAGTTCGAGCACTCCAGCGGCCTCGAACGGGGGCGGCGCGAGCAGCGGCACTAACTCGGTTGCAGCGAATATTGCAGCCATCGCAGCCTCGAACAATGAATCGATGACCGCCGCGGCGATCGGCTCGGGCACTCTGACCGGAATGCCCGCCGGGGTGCAATCGCTGCCGTTTGCAATTCAAAGCACGTCGTCAGCATCCGCTGGGGTGGGACCGGCTCCTGCTGCGAGTACTGCGCCTGCGATGGGGGCGATGGTGCCGCTTTCGGCGATCGCTCACTGGGAGGAGAAGCGAACCTCCTTGACGGTCAACCACCAGGGGCAGTATCCGGCAGTCACGCTTACGTTCAACCTGGCACCGAACGTGGCGTTGGGAGATGCCGTAACGGCGTTGCAGAATGCCCAGGCTCAGATCAGTATGCCCTCGACGGTTCACGCGACTTTTCAGGGAACGGCGCAAGCCTTCCAGGAATCGCTTGCGAACGAACCCTATTTGATCCTGGCCGCACTGGTGGCGGTCTACATCGTGCTTGGCATTCTGTACGAGAGTCTCATCCACCCGCTGACGATTTTGTCGACGTTGCCCCCGGCGGGGGTTGGCGCGATTCTTGCATTGTTGATTACGGGCACGGACCTGAGCATCATGGCTCTGATCGGAATTCTTCTGCTGATCGGGATCGTGAAGAAGAACGCGATCATGATGATCGACTTTGCCCTGCAAGCCGAGCGGGAAGAGGGGTTGCCGCCTGTTGAAGCGATCTATCAGGCTTGTCTGCTGCGTTTTCGTCCCATCATGATGACGACGCTTGCCGCCATGTTCGGGGGCCTGCCTCTGGCGATCGGGATGGGTGTGGGTTCGGAGCTGCGGCAGCCTCTCGGAATTACGATCGTGGGTGGTTTGCTGGTTTCGCAGATGCTGACGCTATTCACTACACCTGTCGTTTACTTGTTCTTCGACAAGTTACAGTGGCGAGTGATGAAGCTGCACCGGATCGGGTCAGAGCTGGAACAGCCAAGCGGGGATTAGACTTCCGGGGGATGCCACTTTCGAGCGGCTTCGAGGATTTCCTGATGAGTGGTAGTTACCTTCGTTCGGAGCGCACGTAATATATATTTCAGCAACTTAGATGAATGAGTTGGCCCAAAAGTCTGCGCGGATACATCCTTTGGGTAATGTCTCGCATGGTGACCTCCGGCTATTCTTCCGTGCATAGCAGTTCCGATTCTGCTAAGTCATATCCGCCAATCCCCAAGCCCTTCTCGTTGATGAGAAATTAGCGGAGCAGATGCAAGCGGATTCCCACGAAGACTGCTGTAAGGAGATCCGATGGGCAACCAGGGCTACCGGGCAAACTACCTAGCCGCCTTTGAAGGCGCTAATCATCAGCTGGAGTACATCTACTCCGAGTACCATGAGCTTCAGCGGCGCAAGGAGAAGTTGGAAAGCGTGTTGTCAGCGCTTGAGCCGTTTCTACAGTCGGCATCTGGCTACCAACAGGAGAGCCAAATCCCAGAGCCGGTTCACTACGAGCCACAGCCGGTCCGCACAGAGCCCGCTTATGTGGAGCAGTATTCCGCTCCGGAGCCGGTGGCCGAGCCAGTGCACGCTGAGATCTTCGCAGAACCTGTCCCAGTACCTGTCTATGCCGAGGCTGAGTCGACCCTGGATCCCCTGCAGCTTCGGATCAACCGTGCTCTCGGTCTCGCGGTAGCGTAGCTTTTCGTTGATTCAGAAGAAGCCGGGCTATCGCAGCCCGGCTTCTCTGCTGGTTGCAACAAGAAGGGCGGCTTCGATGGAAGCCGCCCTGCGCTTTTGAGGTTGTTGGGTAATCTTAAGCCCTCACGTATGCCGGCTCCTCGACGCCCGGCCTGGTCAATTCAAGGAGCCGAACGGGATAGTAGGCGTTGCGGGTGTACTGCTTCACCATACGGTTGGTATTGAAGTAGGACCCGTTGAAGGCGAGGGTAGTGCGCATCATCTTCGCCCACTTCTCCGGCTCATTGCGATACATGGGAACGACGGCGTTCTCAAGTTTCAAGTAGAGGTTGACCGCTTCTTCGGCGTCGTTCGCGCCGTCTTCGATAGCCCAGCCGGTTACGCCCTCGATGCATCCCTCGATCCACCAGCCGTCGAGAATCGAGAGGCTAGGCACACCGTTCAGCGCAGCCTTCATTCCGCTGGTTCCGGAAGCTTCGTAGGGACGGCGCGGCGTGTTCACCCACACGTCTACGCCGGCGGTGAGCAATGCACCGAGATCCCATGCGTAGTTCTCGAGATAGACAATGCGGAGCATGTCGTTCGACAGCTTGCCAGCGGTCTCGATGACGTTGTGGATAAGAGCCTTGCCTGGCTCGTCGGCAGGGTGCGCCTTGCCCGCATACAGAATCTGCAATCCGCCGGCCTGGGTGGCGATCTTCAGGAGGCGCTCCGGGTCCGTGAACATGAGGCTTGCGCGTTTGTAGGTGGCAGCACGGCGGGCAAAGCCCAGCGTCAGCACATTGGGGTTCAGTACGAGTCCGGTTCGCGATGCGACCTCGGTCAGGAGTGCTTCCTTGGCGCGATGGTGGGCGCTTAGAATTTCCTGCTCGGGGAGATCGATGGCGTTGCGCAGGCAGAGGTTGTCGCGACGCCAGGCGGGGATGTGGGTGTCGAGCATCTGCTGGACGGGCTCGGAGATCCACGTCGGAGCATGGACGCCGTTTGTGATCGCATCGATCTGGTATTGCGGGAACATCTCTCGCGAAACCTTGCCGTGCTGCATGGCCACGCCGTTTGCATACCGCGAGAAGCGGAGCGCCAGCATGGTCATGTTGAGAAGCCCGTCCTCGAAGACGCCGAGCTTCTCGAGCCGGGAGGTCCTGTCGCCCCCGAGGATGCGGATCGCTTGTTCAGTCGAGAACCGGTCGTGTCCTGCCGGAACCGGCGTGTGCGTGGTGAACACGCATTTGTTGCGCACCTGCTGGATGTCAGCTTCGGTCGGGGAGTTCAGTGGACCGCCGCCCATTTCGCTCTCGAGCAGAGCCAGGGTGAGCAGCGCTGCGTGCCCTTCGTTCATGTGGTAGACGTTCACCTTGAGACCCATGGCATTGGCCATACGAACGCCGCCGAGTCCAAGCACGATTTCCTGCTGCAGGCGGTAGTTAGTGTCCCCGCCGTAGAGGTGATCCGTCAGACCTCGGTCCCAGCCCGAATTGCCGTCGAGATCCGTATCCAGCAGATAGATAGGCACGATATGGCCGTAGCGCCCCACCATGTCGTAGCGCCATGCGCGCACGGTGACGTCGCGGCCTTCGACGGAGACCCGAATGCGCGCCGGCTCCTCGGTGCAGAGGTCAGCGGGATTCCAAGGCTGCACTTCTTCTGTCTGATCGCCGGACTGGTTCAGGTGCTGCTGGAAGTACCCCTTGCGGTGCGCCAGAGAGAACGCGACCAGCGGAATGCCCAAGTCGGCTGCCGAGCGGAGTGTATCGCCGGCGAGCATGCCGAGGCCTCCCGAGTAGGTGGGAATTCTGCGGTCGATCGCGATCTCCATGGAGAAATAGGCGACCAAACCAGATGCTGGGGTGATTTCGTAGGAAAAGGGCTTATTCAAGTTCTGTTGCATCCTTTATGTCTCTCTGCGAGCTCAAAAATGCCGATCGGCATGAAGTTTCAGAAACTCAGGTCCCGCTATCTATTTGCGGTTGTTGTTCCCGAGAGCTACCCCTTGGGAGATGTTTCTCTCCTCATCTTGTGTGTACCAACTCTGGGGAAACCTGTGAAAGATTCTAGCAAGGAAAAACGCTTTTGTTGTTCGTAGACAGAGTGCCGGCGGTGACTTCAGAGGACCGCGTTTTCCACCTTATGGTAATGAGATGCACTCTCCGGTGCTCTGGAAGATACAGGTCTTTCAATGCGAGAGGCTGGCAGTAACCTTGTGCGCGCCACTGGAGGCGTGGCAGATGTGGATCTGGGGCTTGATTCCCGTTGCATCCGCGTAACTTCCGGCCAGAGCCTCTGCAAACTTGGGCGCCTGTTCCTGCTCGACAAGGTTGATTGTGCAGCCGCCGAATCCACCTCCAGTCAACCGTGCACCGATGAGTCCGGGAAGCTTGTTGGCCAACATGACCATCGTGTCGGCTTCTGCACAGCTGGCTTCGAAATCTTTGCTGTAGCTCTCATGCGCCTCTGCCATGAGCCTGCCAAGTTCCTTCAGATCGTGATGGATGAGCGCATCGGCTGCAGCGACTGTGCGGGAGTTCTCAGTGATGACGTGACGAGCTCGCTTGAGGGCGTTTGGGCTCATCTCAGAGCCCCACTTTTTCAGATCGTCGACATTTGCATCACGCAGGAAACGGACCTCATGCCTGTGGCGAGCAATGACGCTTGCAGCTTCTTCAACCTCGGCACGGCGCGACGTGTATTCACCGCCGGCGACGGAGTGCTTGACCATGGTGTTGGCGATGACCAGCGCCACGTTTGCAGGAATGGGCGCAAGCCTGAAGCTCAGATCGCGGCAGTCTAAGAGCAGGGCATGGTTTGCTTCGCCGTTCACGGAGATGAACTGGTCCATGATGCCGCAGCTGGAGCGTACGAACTCGTTCTCAGAGCGCTGGCAGAGCCGGGCAAGCTGAGGGCCCGGATAATGGACGTTCAGCAATGAGGTTACGGCGAGAGCCGTGGCGACCTCGATGGCGGCAGAACTCGAGAGGCCCGAGCCGAGCGGTACGTCCCCGTAGAGACTCAGGCTGAACCCGGTCGTACGGTGACCCTCGCCGGCGAGAATCGCGATGACGCCAAGCGGGTAATCGCTCCAGTGCTGGGTCGCTTCCGTGGGAAGAGCCGCCGCTTCGACAATGTGTTCTTCCCTGAAGTTTTCGGAGTAGATGACGATCTTGCCGTCTGTCCGAGGAGAGATAGCAGCAAGCGTGGCAAAGTCGATGGCTGCGGGCATGACGAAGCCCTCGGCGTAGTCGGTGTGTTCGCCGATAAGATTCACTCGGCCTGGAGCGGCGAAGATTTCCGGCTCGGCTTTGAAGCGGCTCAAATGTAAGGAACGCAGTGCTTCAGGATCATGCATCAGTTTTTCTCTCGATTCGTTCGATCTCAACCTGCATAGGCCACGAGTAGGACTCGCCGGGCGCGAGTTGGCGGGACCACGGTCCGGAAATGGCAAGCGAGTCTACCGGAGCGGTGGAAGGCTCCATTGCTACGCAAACCTGTTTGGGGCCCGGCTTCTCGGGCCATCCTCCATAACAGAGCCAAAGTCCCAGGTACGGGGTTGCCGCTGTATCAAATTGCACGCGGACATGAATACCTGCGGATTGACGCTCCAGCACGCACCAGTTTTCGCCCGACGTGAGCGGCCCGGCAAAGAGCTTGTCGCCGACTCCTGAGTCGCTTCGATTCACGGTGCTCAAGTTGGCGGTGCTGCCGTTCGCGAGTTTCGCAACGGGCCAATCGACCGACGCGCCTGATTGTCCCAGCCGCTTGCCGCCCGATCCCTCTACCCGCAATGTGTGGACCGACTCGGGCAACAGGATGCGGTCGCCTTCGTCGCAGACAAAAAGCGGATGCGCTGCCCACGACCATGGGACCGAGTATTTGCCGCAATTGCGAACCCGGTAGCTCAGATCCAGCCGCCAACCACGCTCGATCTCATGCAGATGAATCGTCCGCTCGACCTCGAGGGGGAGGGAGAAGCACTTGCCGAAAAGGGTGATGGAGCTGCCATCGCCGGATTTGCTCTCAGGTCCGTGCTTTTGCCAATCGACTCGCCATAGGTCGCCGTGATCAGGGATGTTGGCAATTCCGGCGGCAGTTTCCACCTGGCATGCGGCGACCGACGGCAAGCATTCATCCCACCCGCTCGCGTCGCCTTCGTCGAAGGCCATTGTTTGCGTCCGTGTTTTGACGGGAGCCAGGGGAGCCTGGAGAAGCTCGCGCGAAGCGATGCGAATGGAAGAGATTTTGGCGCCGAAGTGAGGAAGTACGGTGACATGACAATCGCCCGCTCGGATGAGAACGTTTTCACTTTTGGCGATCGATGTCCTTGCTTCTGCCAAGTCAGCCATTCTCCATTTCAGAGCAGGCGCCGCACAATTCATCCCAGATCCGGTCCAGCCATACCTCATGCTCCGGCTTCATCAGTACCGATCGCAGGCAGGTGCCCAGCTCTCTGCTGCTGCCGGCAGATCCAAACCAGAATTGCGGCAATTGTACTAGCGCCAAGTGCAGGTTGCGGCGGGCGCACGCTGAAAAAACCGATTGCGCTAAAGCTGATGATCCCTGAGTGCTTTCGGCCTTCATCTTCCAGACGACGATGTCGAGCTCCGGGACGCATCCAGCGAGCGCTTCGAACCTTGAGTCGGTCCGCAACCGACGGTCGAGGTCCAGGGCAGCGCGCCGGCTTTTGGCGAGCGCGTCTGCAAACTCGCCATCCGGCTGGAGGGGCAGAAGCTTCTGGGTAGCCCACAGGGCGACTGCGGCTGCCCCGGCCCGCGAGCACTCCAGGCTGATCTCGCCCAGGTGGAGATCCTTCGAGGAGAAATAGGTGTAGGGGGAATCGTGTTTGTAGAAAAGTCCTACAGCGGGATCACGGAAAAGCACGCATCCACATCCATAGGGCTGCAAACCGTGCTTGTGTGGATCGATGACAATGGAATCGGCCTGTGCAATTGCTTTGTAGGCGGCTTGGGCCGGTTCGTCCAAAACGTCTTCGATCAGCTTGAAGTAGCCTCCGTAGGCTGCGTCTACGTGCACCCTAAAGTCGTACTTCTCCCGTAGCTTGAGGATTTCGGGCAGGGGGTCGACCGCGCCGATGGCGGTGGTGCCGAGCGTGACCACCACGGTGCCGACATCACCCTTGCGCAGCTCGTCTTCGAGTGAATCGAGCCGCATTCGGCCGCAGGCGTCGGCCTGGACGGAGCTGTATTGCAGCTTGAGGACGCTTGAGATGCGGTTATGGGTGTAGTGGGCCTGTTCGGAGCCGACGATTCGGCGATGGGTGGCGGTGCCCTGTGTCTGGCTGGCGACCCAGAGGGCTTCAAGGTTCGCCATGGTTCCGCCGGATGTGAGGTGTCCGAGGTATTCTGTCCAGCCGAACATGCCGGCGATCTCACGGACAGCCTCGATCTCCATCTCGGAACTGGCTCGGCCTCCGTCCCGGGCATGGTTATTGGGATTGATGGTCATCGCGAGGGCATAAGCCGCGCGGGCGACAGGATGCGGCGGTTTCAGCATCTGCCCGGCATAGAGCGGGTGGAAGTAGGGGTAATTGTCGCCGAGCCGGCGCGCCGTCTCGTCGAGAACTGCCTGGAGGGAGCTCGCATCTGAAGCGGTTGCACGCTCTGACTCGAAGCCAGGGAGGTGACCGAACTCGCGGTCCAGTACAGCAGCGGCGCGAGACAGCAACTCAAGTGTCCGGTCTCGAGTCATAACGATGTTTCACCCTATCACAAGCGGTATGCTTCGGTAAGTCGTGCGGTTTGAGACGCATCGCGCATTCGCGACTTTCGTCATGGGGCAGAATGGGCGATGAAATCAGGAGTACGATGCTACACTGATGCCAGCGTTAGAGTCGAACCGGGCGTGAGCAGTAACTCGCCCCATGCATTTCAGGGTTACCCTGGGGTGCCGATCCAGCAAGATTCTGCCAGTGGTCGCTCCGATTCATCCAGCGCAATTCAATACCAGGAAACACGGAAAAAATGGAACAAGGTACTGTGAAGTGGTTCAATGACGCGAAGGGCTTCGGCTTCATCTCGCGCCAGAACGGTGAAGACGTATTTGTGCACTACTCGGCGATCTCCTCCAGCGGGTTCAAGAGCCTGCAGGAAGGCCAGGCTGTGCAGTTCAACGTAGTGAAGGGACCCAAGGGCTGGCAAGCCGCGGACGTTCAGCCGCTGTAAACACAGTTCAGGCAGAATCTTCAGCAATTCAGTAGCAGACAGAAGCAAGGGCTGGGAGCGATCCCGGCCCTTGGCTTTCTGGGGCCGAAGAGAGCTGCGGCTAGCTGAGGACTCGCAGTGAGGCCAAGTCGGGCCACCAGTAGGCGACCTCCATCAGACGTGCGCCGCCGATCTCGATGACCTTGGAGGCTGAGAGACGGCCTCCGCAGTTTTCGTAAAAGCCGCGAGACCGGTTCCGCTCCAGAACCCAGAGCCCGAGGCTGCTGAAGCCCTGGCTGTCGAGGCTGGTGGAGAGCTCCGTCAGCAGCGCTCGTCCTATGCCGCGCCCCTGGGCATCGCGCAGCAGGTACAGAGAATAGATTTCGGCATCCGCAGTTTCGATCGGCTCGCGGATCTTGCCGGCGTGCACGAAGCCGACGATCTCGGATTTGCGCTCGGCAACGAGCACAACGGCTCCACTGCCGAGCCACTCCTGCCACAGCTTTACGCGAAGCGATTCGTCGAGCCCGGCCAGATACTCATCCGGAACGATGCCAGCGTAGGTGGAGCGCCAACTCTCGACGTGAACGTGCGCGATCGCGACGGCATCACCCGGCCTGGCTGCTCGAATCGAGATCATGAGGGAACACTAACCCAATCCCGGGCAGGTCTTACACTTTCGTTGCTTCGGAGCGGTTACCACTGATTGCACAGCCCGTTACAAAGTGAGGATTGTTCGGCCCATGCTGCCGATAACACAATAGCCGGACAGTTCAAAGGGTTTCTCAGGAGCTTCGAATGCACGTTATTCAGACAGCTTTAACTCTGTTTCGCAGACTGCTCATCCGCGAGTCCGGTCAGGACCTGGTTGAATACTCCCTTGTTCTTGCGATGGTCGCCTTAGGTTCGATCTCCGGAATGGGCACTCTGGCTGCCGGTCTCAACGACGTGTTCTCCAGCGTGGGCTCCACCCTCACCGCGAATGTCTGAAGCGCCCCGGTTTTAAGTTGGCCTGTTCTCCTGTTGAGCTAGCGAAGTGTTGGGAGTGCCGGAAGGTTGTGCGGAGCCGCGCTTCGGGTTCGGGACACTTCGGTCACGTTGTATCGCAAGTTGTATTTCATTTCGAAGCAGACTCGCGATAGTATCGATTCAACAACGCACCTGAAACGAGTTTATAGAGCGTCTAGCCTGTACGACCTCGTACGGAACGACTGGGGGGGTGGCTAGCGATCACGGGCCGAGGTGCGACGACTACCACCTCCGGCCCGTGACCCATACCCCGCAATCTTCCCCGCGCGGCGCGATCACAAGCTCGCTGCACTTCTCGTAAAAGTCCATTACTTTAGGGTGCTAGTCGGCGAAGACTTTCGATATTTGAGTTGTTACCGATGCTAGACTTCGCCCAGTAACAACAGCAGAAGTGAGGAGAATATGGACCCCTATCGCGTAGCCTACGAACAAGCCATGACCGAGCTGAACGAGATCACCCGGAAGTTCGATCTCCTCCGGCTGCAGAAGGCTCAGGTCGAGAACCTGATCAATGCTTTCCGTCCCCTGATCGACAGCGCCGATCAAACCGCCAACGCCATCGCAGGATAAGTTTCCACGGTTTTGAGCTATGTGCCGGCTTACGAGCCGGCATTCCTGCCTCTGCGCGAAAGTGAATGGCTTGCTACAGAGCCCGCCCTCAAATATTCATTTCAGTGGGGCGTGGAGTTCTGCCTTGTGTTCGATGTACCGTCGCGAAAGCCATACGATCACATCGGCAGGCAGTTCCAGATCTTCCGGTGGTGCAGGCATAGTGGCGCCGCATAGAGAGCATTTCGCGGCGACAGGCTGACCCTGCCGGTCATACGTGAACTCAAGATCAGGACGCAACGACATCGGAAATGTCCTCCGCGGATGCGCTGAGCGACGCAGATTCGGTCTGGCTCGGAACGCCCGCTTGCTTTGTAGTGACGCTCAGAACACGGCAAGCAGAGTCAGCACCAGCGCTCCATAGCATCGGCAAGTCGCTGCTCACGACAATTGTGTCTCCTTGCTCAAGGGTTTCCAGCGAGCCGCCAAAGCTCATGTGAAGTGTGCCCTGGATGACGAACGCAGTTACCTCACTCGGCTTGCCAAATTCTCCGATCTTCGAGGAATGCCCCGCAGGAAGCTCGATGATTTGGGACAGGAGCTGTCCCTGTGCCGTGGGGATGTGCAGCGGCATCGGGGGTGGGATCAACGCTCCTTTGCGGTCTTCATAATGCGCTTTGCGGGTTATGGAAACGGAGAGGTTCCGGGGCTTGCAGAAGAAGTGTCCGAGGTCGACGCCGTACGCGCGGGCGATCCGATCGAGGGTCTGCAGCGTTGGAACCATACGGTCAGTCTCGATTTTCGAGAGCAGGCCAGTCGACAGGCCGGTAGCCATTGCAAGACGCGCGAGCGTGAAGTTCTTCGCGGTTCTAAGAGCGCGCAGCTTGAGGCCGATGGCGTAGTCAGCCAGACGGTCGGAAGTTATGGATACTTCGCAGTCGATTGGGATCACGCCATCACCTCCGATGTTCCGGATTCGCGCATGGGGACAATGCCGGAGATTGTCTTCTCTCTCGACTCACGTTTTCGAAGCTCTCTGAGAGAACGAGAGACGCTCTCGCGGGTAGTTCCGATCATTGTGGCGATCTCCGATTGCGTAAGGAGAAACGGAATGCGAAGGCCCGCTTCTTCAGAGTCGGAATCCAATGAGCCGGCCATATCCACAAGGAGTTGGTTGAGCCTGTCGTCCACATTTGCTGAAAGAACCGCACGACAGAACTGCTGGTGGGCGAAGAAGTAATCCTGGCAGATGCTCTGCAAAGCTCTTCGCTGAATCTCTGGCCACTTGCTCATGAGGGAGAGAAACGCATCCCTGCTTAGAGATCGAAGGTGCACAGGAGTGAGCGTGTGCGCGGACAACTCGTACTCGCAATCCGACAGGGCGGCGAACAAACCGAGCGCCGCCCCGGGGCTGGCGACGCGCACAACCGCACTATGCCTCGATCCGCGCTTTACCGTCAGCTTTACAAAGCCGCGGCAAAGGATGTGGAGATGTGTGGGGAGGGTCCCCTGGGAGAAGATGTGGCTTTTAGCGTCCAAGCTCTGCGCGGACGAAATCCGTTCGAGGTCTGCAAGCGCATCACTGCCGAGCGAGCAAAACCAGCCCGAGCGCCGTTCATGACACGTTGAGCATGTGGGTGTACCAGAGTGGCAAGGTCCATCTGCTTTCAAAGAGAACGCTCCCAGCTAGCACTTCAAGCGGGTTCGCTGTCGCCGGAACAACTTGCAGGCGGCCTCGAGGGGTGCGCAACATCGGCAGAGGATCTACTGCAATGAACTGGACAGCTGCACTGGGCCGAGAACGTTTCTAAGCGGCGCCATCGATCTAACCCTGGATCGGCCCTTGCTGCACATCCGACAGCGCCCACTGGAGCGAAGTATACGGAAATGCACTACTAAGGACGTTACAAACCTAGGGTTTCCCCTTATGTAGGTGTCTCAAAGGTAATATGAATTGCGCCGGTTTTCCAGGAAGGAAAATTGGAGCGGGTATAGATGTGAACCTGCTCAAAACTTAAAGCTCGCCGGTGTCATCAATCAGCACTGCGGCGTGGCATCAGCCCGTGTTTCGCAGTCCCGCGGAGATACCGCTGATGGTGGCAGCGATTGCGCGGTTGACTTCGGGGGTGTCCTCGCCGGCACGTTTTCTGCGCAGCATGTCGACCTGGATGAGGTGCATTGGATCGACGTAGGGGTTGCGGAGCTTGATGGAATGAGCGAGTACGCGATTTGTCTGCAGAAGTTCTTTCTGGCCGGTGACTGCGAGGACTGCGTTTACGGAACGGTGGAACTCAGCCTCGAACATGTCGTAGATGCGCTCGCGGAGGTTGGCGTCGGCGACCAACTCGGAGTAGAGCCTTGCGGTGGACAGATCAACCTTACCGAGGGCCATCTCTACATTACGGATCAGATCAATGAACAGCGGAAACTCCCGCGCCATCAGCCGTAGAAGGTCGACCGAGCCAGGTGTCCTGGTGAACTGCTCGATCGCATAGCCTACGCCGAACCACGCGGGCACAAGGAGGCGCGATTGCGTCCATCCGAACACCCAGGGAATAGCGCGGAGATCAGAAAGTTTCGGTGATTTATTGCGCCGCGCGGGGCGGGAGCCGATTTTGGCGTGCTCGAGCTCTCCGACCGGGGTCGACTGCTCGAAGTAGGTGACTACCTCGGAGTTCTCAAGGACATTGTTGCGATAGAACGCGAATGCGATGGCGGAAAGCTCGTTAAGGGCGACCTCCCATTCCGGTTTCAGGACGCCGGTGAAGTGTCCCTGCGGATCGCGAGCATTGGGACGAGCCAGCGCGTCGAGCGACGCCGCAATCATCAGCTCCAGGTTCCGCTCTGCGAGGATCTCGTCGGCGTATTTGAAGTTGAGGACTTCGCCTTGTTCTGTAATGCGGAGCTGCCCCTCAAAGGAGTCCATGGGCTGAGCGAAGATGGCGCGATGGGTGGGTCCACCGCCTCGCCCCACGGTTCCGCCGCGCCCGTGGAAGAGCCGCAGCTTCACGCCGCAATCGCGGGCCACTTCGTGCAGTCCTCGATGAGCGCGGAAGATCTCCCAGGTGCTGGTCAACATTCCTCCGTCTTTGTTGGAGTCGGAGTACCCCAGCATGACCTCCTGCCAGTTTCCCCACGATGCGAGCAGCTTTTTGTAGTCAGCGCGGGTCCAAAGCTCACGGCAGACTTCCGGAGCCTGGCGCAGATCTTCGATGGATTCGAACAGGGGGACAGGCATGAGGCCGGGATCGCGCTTAGATCCTTCCACGGTGACGCCGCCGAGACGAGCGAGGCGTACTACGGCCAGAACGTCTTCAACGCTTGAAGCGCCGCTGATCACGTATTGACGAATGACCTCTGGCGAGCAGCCTTCTTTCATTTCGGCGACGACGCGAAAGGTCTCCAGAACAGAGGTTGTTTCGGCCGACATTTCGGCCGGCAGCACGGGCGCTATGGTGTCGCTAATGGCTTCCTGCAGCGCCGCGGCGTGGACGCGCGCGTGTTGTCGGATGTCGAGCGTATGAAGATGCAGTCCGAACGTTCGCACCTGCAGGATCAGCGGGTCGATGAGCGTCTCGGCGATGCGCAGCCCCGCATTCGCGGCTAGTGAGGCGCGTAAGGCCTCAAGATCATCGAGGAATTTTTCGACCGAGCAGTATTCGGGCAGGACCTGAGCCAGCTTCTCCTGGCCCTTCGTGAGCGTGTAGGGCATGACGGGCAGCATTGTTGAACCGTGCCTTCCCGTCATCTCAAGGGTGCGCTGAATCCGGGCCTTTACACAGATGATGAATCGGCGATAGTACTCGAATTCGTACTGAGCGCCGAAGACCTGGGCCTCCGGGGTGTGCACGAGCGCTACGTAAGCATCCAGCCGTTCGCGCAGCTCCTTGCTCACAGGCCGCTGGTGTGCACTGGTCGTGAGCAGATCGATGATTTCGTCGAGCCTGGACTGGTAGTAGAGCAGAAGGTGACCGCGCGCGAGCTGAATCGCATCCCGCGTCACCTCCGGGGTGACGAAGGGATTTCCGTCGCGATCGCCGCCGATCCAAGAACCGAACCTGAGGACCTGCGGCAGCTCGTGGGGTTCGACTTCGATGTCGTACGCAGCCCGCAGAGCCTCCGAGATTTCTCTGTAGAGCGCCGGGAGAGTGGCGAAGATGGACACGTCGTAGTAGTCGAGCCCCATTTTCACTTCGTCGTAAACCGTCGGGCGTCGCGATCGAACCTCGTCGGTCTGCCAGAGGCTAGTGATTTCGGCTCGGATCGCGTCTTCGAGATGCGCCATCTCCTGTTCGGGCACGGGGATGCGGTCGAGTTGCGCGAGGTAGTCGCCGATGCGCCGGCGTTTCGTCATGACGGTACGGCGCGCGACTTCGGTGGGGTGGGCGGTGAAAACCGGCACGACAAGAATGCGCCGGAGCCACTGCATGGCTTCGTCGGCGGAGATGCCGACGCGCCGCATCTCCGCGAGTGTTCCGGCGAGCGATCCGCGCTGCTTTTCGGCTTGGCCGTTCAGCTGAAGGGCGATACGCCTGCGCTTGCGGTGGTTTGTCTCAGCCAGGTTGATGAGCTCGAAGTAGAACGCAAACGCCCTTGTTAGGAGGAGGGCGCGCTCGGCAGGCAGGGAGTGCACAAGTTCCAACGCCTTGGCACCGTGGCGTTCCGCCTCTTTCTCCTCGCCGGTCGCTTCGGCATCCCGGCGACGGATGGTGCCCTGGCGCAGGGCCTCGACATGGGCGAAAAGATCTTCTCCGGCCTGCTCGCGGAGCACTTCGCCCAGCAGTGTTCCGAGGGATCGGACGTCGCGCCGTAGCGGAGCCTCCTTGAGCTCGCCCGAGCGCGCCTCGAGTTCGGCCAGTCTCTGCGACCAGCTCTCAGGACTCCACAAAAGTGCCATGTTGTCTCAATTATCCCTTACCCGCAGCGAGTGCTTTGCTGTGCGGCGCACGCTTTCGCAAACTGAACGAGTTGTCACGGCATCGCGGGCTGCATTCGGCTATCCTTTTCTTTGCGGGGAAGAGGCGCCTTGCCCCCGGAGTGCAACAGGAACTGGAGTGCGAGTGCGGTCCCCCATCTGCTCGACGGCTCTCATTATTGCGGTTGTCTCTTTTTTTTCATCGGTCAAGGTGCCGGCGCAGGTGGTCAACCAACCTGCGGGGCAGCCGAGGCCCGTGGTCGTGCCGCAGAATCCAGTGCGCATGCAGCCGACATCGAGCGTTAAGGTCCCGCTCATCGATCATCCGCTCACGCTGAACGACTTCAGCGATATGGCCCCTCGAGCCGATCTGCGCGATCGCCTCGCGCATGTCGAGCACTTCAGCCAGTACGAACCGACGGACGGTGCACCCGCGACGCAGAACACGGAGGTATGGATTGGCCGGACTACGACGGCGCTCTACTTCGCCTTTGTGTGTTTCGACCAGCACCCGGAGCTGATCCGGTCTCATCTGGCCCGTCGCGAGAACATTCTGAAAGACGATTACGTCACGGTTCTGCTGGATCCCTTTCAGGACCGGCTGCGCGGGGTTGAGTTTGAGGTGAACGCTGCGGGCGTGCAGGCTGACGCGGCGTGGACGGAGTCCGGTCAGGACGACTTCAGTTACGACCAGGTCTGGAATTCCGATGGTCGCGTTACTGATAAGGGCTGGATGGCGCTGATTGCCCTCCCGTTCAGAAGTATCCGCTTCCCTGCCGCGGGCCGGGACTGGGGCGTTGTGCTGGCCCGCAGCCTTCCTCGAAACAGCGAAGCCGATTTCTGGCCGAACATTTCTCGCAGCGTGAGCGGCGTTCTCAGCCAGGAGGGCTCACTGCAGGGCATCGAGGGCGTCACCGGCTCTCACAATGTTCAGATAAACCCCTACGTGCTCGGGCAGAACGTGCACGTGCTGGATCAGCTCGATCCAAACAATCCCTACTTCAGCACCCGGCACGCGGAGGCTACTGGTGGCGGAGAAGCCAAGGCGGTCTGGCGGGATTCGATTGTGTTTGACGCGACTTTCAACCCGGATTTCAGCGATGTGGAGAGCGATCAGCCCCAGTTCACGGTGGACCAGCGCTATCCCGTTTTCTTCCCTGAACTTCGCCCATTCTTTCTTGAAAACGCAAGCTATTTTGCTACTCCTCTGACACTGCTGTACACGCGCAATATCGTCCGGCCCGATTGGGGACTTCGCGTCACCGGCAAATCGGGAAGGACCAACATCGGTCTACTCGCAATCGACGATCGTCAGCCGGGGCACACCGTTCCGTCTGGCGATCCTTTGCGCGACAACAAAGCAGGATTTTTTGTTGGTCGAGTGTCCCGAGACCTCGGTGAGGGTTCAAATGCTGGTCTCATTTACACCGACGAGGAATTCGGAGGAGGATGGAATCGCACCGGCGGGGCCGACCTGACCTGGCGCGCCGACAAGCACTGGACGGTTCTCGCCCAGCTGGTTGAGAGCTCGACGAACCAAAGCCGGCCAGACAGCGTGGCCTCCATCTTTCCGGCGGGCTACTCCGCAGGTCCCGCTGCCGATCTTCAGGTAACGCGGAGTGGCCACGCGTTCAACATGCAGAACCAGTACCAGGACATCAGCCGTGGATTCAAAACTCTCACCGGCTTCATCCAGACCGCGAACATCCGAAGCGATCATCTCCACGGAGATTATCAATGGTTTCCGAAGAAGAGCGTAATCCAGTCGTTCGGACTTGAGTTGAGCCAGGAGATTGCGTTCGACCACCAGCAGAACCGAGTGTATCGCTACACGACGTTCGACCCGTTCTGGCTGCTGCCACGGAACATCATCCTGGCGCCAGTGATCGGAGAAAACTCCGATACCGTTGGACCTCAGAACGGTTATGCGCTGGCAGCTAACCGCAACTTCACAGAGAATCTCGGTGGATTCGTGGCTCGGGGCCAGCCATGGTCGCTCCTGAGCTTCTCGATCAACGTGCTTCGCGGCGGGAACGTCAACTACTACCCGATTGCGGGCTCAGTTCCCTTCCTTATGCACCAGCAGACTTCGCAAGCGAGAGTGGGGATCAACCCGCTTCGTCAGCTCACCATGGACAATACATGGCTTTTCGACCGGGACAAGTCGGTGAGCGACGGACAACTTGTGTACGAGACTCAGGTGTTCCGCACGAAGCTCAACTATCAGTTCACACGCGCATGGTCAGCCCGTGTCATCGCGGAGTACGACACGACGCTGGCGAATCCGCTTGAAACTTCACTGGAACGCACAAAGCGCATTCAGGCCCAGGCGCTGCTTACCTGGCTCCCGCATCCGGGCACGGTGATCTACGTTGGCTGGAATAACGATCTGCAGAACTACAAGCACACGTTTTGTACTCTGCAGCATTCGGGTACACCGCAGTGCGATCCGAACCTGCCGATTCTGCCGCGCGGTCCGGGGTATCTCAATGATGGCAGGCAGTTCTTTATCAAGGGGAGCTATCTGTTTCGGTTCTGAGCCGTTCGGGGCTAGACGATGCTTACAGCTATTCGGTTTGGGGCGCCTTCGTTGAGGCTCCGGTAGCTGCCTTCAAAGCCTTCTTTACACTGCGATACGATTTGGCGAGCGCGTTTCCTGTCTTTTGCGACGCGGTATCCAGAGCTCCCGAAGTATGAGTGTCGGCCACATCAAGCGCATTGTCGGTTGCGTGAACCCCTGTGGCCGCAGCGCCCAAAGCTGCGCCGCCGCCGAGGATTGCGGCCTGTGCAGGCCGTTTACCAGGATTGGCCCAGGCGATCTGGTCCACAGATAACGCATTCACCCTTGTGAGAAGAGCTGGATCGAAGTCGCTGCGGCTCATCTTTTGTTTCAATGGCCAGCGAGTCGACGCAGTCCAGATGGCGCCATTCATTGGAGAGGTAGACTCGCCCAGATTCACGATGCGTTGAGTGTCCAAGGCATCGTCGTCGCCGCACCGGTCTGCGCCGCAGCCGTGCGTACAGATGGTTTTGCTCAGAAAGGCGGCATGCTTACCAGCTGAAATCCAGACCTCCGGTCCGTGCGTTTCGGCATCCAGGCCTCTGGCCCGTGCAACCTGACTTGCATCGCACAGGGTATCTTCGTGCGCGGCCGCATACCAGTATCGGGCTTTCCATGTGCCTTCTTCGTCGCGTGCAACAAGAGCCGAGACGTGTTCGGCATCGAGATCATGGCCCGCTTTGCCGCAGTCGCGCCGCCAGAGGTCGTAGTAGTGGAGCTCAACTTGTCCCGTTTCACCAGGCGAAGGGAAGGCCTGTCCGTAGATCGTGCCGTTGTCGTCTGCAGCGATGGGGCGTTTGGAGAAGGCGGTGAATTCGGCCGGTTTGCTGGAGCAATCGGTACGGCTGATGAGGAAGCGCGGCTGGAACTGCTCGAGGAGCGACTGCTCCAATGAATCGGCCAAGCCGTCATGGTCGGTATCGATGTCGAGAGAGGTTTTACCGGGAGTTTGAGAGATGCAAGCTGATCCCACCGATCCGACCAGGACCAACACTGAGGCACACAAAAGCCGCATGGCTCATGGTACTCCTAAGCGCCTTCGAGCTGCAGCATCAGGTCTTCCCACTCCAACGTGAGCTGGGTGAGCTGCTCTCGCAGGCCTGCTGCGAGGTCGGTGAGGCGTTGCGTCTCCGTCGCGGAGACGAAGACACCGAGCTGTTCTTCTGTATGCGCGATGGATGCCTCAACCCTGGGTATCTCCTCTTCGAGGAAGGCGCAGCGTTCCTCCATTTGTTTTTGCTTGATTGGATTCAGCCGGCGCGATTTTGCCGGGACATCGACACCTCCCTCGATCACGATGGTAGTGCCACTAGAAGCAGGGGCAGCGGCATTCAGTGGAAGGGGTCGAGAGGAATCGGGCTTCAGTTTTGAGGGCTGAGGGTTAGGCTCTGAAGCTGAAAGGTCGCCCATCGCCGCGCGTGCGGCCAGCTCTTCCTTTTTGCGCAGGTAGTCTTCGTAGTTTCCGTCGTAGGTGGTGATGATGCCGTTTTCCACTTCGATCACGCGGGTGGCGAGGCGGTCGATAAAGTATCGGTCGTGAGAGACAAAGACGACCGTGCCGGAGAATGCGGCAATGGCATCGAGGAGGACGTCTTTCGCGCCCATATCGAGGTGGTTGGTCGGCTCGTCTAGAAGCAGGAAGTTGGAAGGCGAAACGAGGATGCGGGCCAAGGCAAAGCGGTTTCGCTCGCCGCCGGAGAGCACGCCGAGGCGCTTGAAGACGTCGTCGCCGGAGAAGAGGAAACAGCCGAGTAGCGAACGAAGTTCGGACTCAGGCACCTTGAGCGCGGCGCGGCTGATGTCGTCGAGCATACGCGCCTCGGGGTCGAGAACTTTGTACTGGTCCTGGGCGAAGTACTCGCTGACGACGTTGTGCCCGAGCTTGATAGTTCCCTGGGTGGGCAGTTCGACGCCGGTGAGGAGTTTGATAAGGGTCGACTTGCCGGCTCCGTTGACGCCGACGAGGGCGACGCGATCTCCGCGCTCGATGCTGAATCGGGCATTGCTGAAGACGCGCTTAGGTCCGTAGCTCTTGCCAAGACTCTCGGCCTCGACCACCATGCGGCCGGATGGAGCAGGCTGCGGGAACTTGAAGTGAATGACGGGCTCTTCTTCAGGGATCTCGATGCGCTCGATCTTTTCGAGCTCCTTGATGCGCGACTGCACCTGTTTGCCTTTTGTGGCCTGATAGCGGAATCGGCTGATGAATGCTTCGAGGTGCTCGATCTGGTCGCGCTGATTTTTGTAGGCGGCCAGCAGCTGGGCACGGCGCTCGTCTTTCTGTGAGAGGTACTTGGTGTAGTTGCCCTGAAAAATGGTGAGGCGCTTGTTCCAGATCTCGACGGTGCGATCGATGGTGACGTCAAGGAAGTAGCGATCGTGGGAGATGAGGATGTATCCGAAGGGGTAGCCGTGGAGGTATTCCTCGAGCCAGTTGCGTGTTTCAAGATCGAGATGGTTGGTGGGCTCGTCAAGGAGCAGCAGGTTGGGCTTGGCGAGGAGCAGCTTAGCCAGAGCGATGCGCATTTGCCATCCGCCTGAGAACTCGTCGACCTGGCGGGACCAGTCTTCCTTACCAAAGCCGAGGCCCGTCAGCACGGTGCCAACCTGGGCGTCGAGGGCGTAGCCATCAAGGGTATGGAAGCGCTCCTGCAGCATGGAGAAACGTTCGGCTGCGGATTCATATTCGGGGCTTGCGTGGTCGAGCTCGGACATTTGCGCAGCCGCGCGTTCGATTTCGCCTTCCATGGCGCGCAGTTCGTCGAAGACACTGAGGCACTCTTCAAAGACGGTGCGGCCGCTGAGGCGTAGGCCTTCCTGAGGAAGATAGCCGATGCTCATGCCGCGGGTGAGCTGCATGGTTCCGTAGTCAAGGGACTCGAGGCCGGCGAGGACCTTCATGAGCGTGGATTTGCCGGTGCCGTTTGCGCCGACGAGAGCGGTCTTTTCATTGCTGCGGATGAGCCAGTTGGCCTCAGTGAAGAGCACGCGAGGCCCAAAGCGCTTGCCAGCATTCTGCAGAGAGAGCATTGCTCTCTCATTTTCGCAGAAGCGCGGCTGCGGCTATTGGCTGCCGGATGGTGAAGTTGCCGCAGGCTGCGCAGAGGGAGCGGCGGGCGGCTGGTCCGGGCCGGGTGTGAAGGCTTTCAGTGCTTCGAGGTTTGACTGGACCTTCTGCCACTTGTCCGGATCCTTCTTGCCTTCAACGGGAGCGGAGGGATTGGCGTAGAAGGCGACGATGTTCTTTCTGAGGGCCGCGGAGGTGGCCGCGAACTTCTTGTCGGCAAGTTGGGAGAGCATCTTGGCGTAGGTATCGTCGGCAAGGATGTACTCGCCGGCAGCGGAGGGCTTGCCGCTATCGAGGTCCTCGTCCGGCAGCTCGAGAGATTTCTTCTGAACGGTGCCGAGCAGTGCGCCGTAGTGATCTACGGTTTTGTTGATGCTGGCGAAGTAGAGGTTCTCAGTCTTGGGAGTAGGCACGTTGAAGTCGAGCGCTTTGAGCGGCCCTACCTTTGGGATGAGCTTAAGGATTAATGCGAGAACGCGGGTGCCGAATCCGGCGTGCTGGTAGTTGTTGCCCCACGACTTTTCGTAATCTGCACGCGAGAGGCGGTAAAGGAACTTCTTCTTCTGGAAGTTCGGGACCTCACGCATGATCTCTTTCTTGTGTGTTTTGAGCGCCACCTGCGTCATGTGAGGTATGAGAGTGCTGACGGAGTAGCGAAAGGAACCGATGGCCAGGTCTTCGTGCGGAACGACATCCTTCAACTGCATCCCGTAGATCACTGGGAAGACACGTTCCAGCAGCTCCTTCGAAACCTGGAAGCCGATGAAGTCGTGATACTGCTGCGGGGCGTATCTCTCCTTCGCCACCTGCGCCATGTCGAAGCCGAACTCGGTGCGGATATGGGCGGTTTTGTCCTGCGCATAGAGAACGATGGGGCCGAACTTCGCGCGGAGCTTGGGATAGGTGATCGCAACCGCCTGGTTCACGGCTGGATGCCCGGTCACGTCTGCTGCGTAATGCGACAGCGCTCCGAGCGCGAAGGCATATTCATCCGCTGTCTGGCTCTCCTTGATCAGCTCCAGCACGAAATCGCCGCTGCGCACGTAGTGGACGAGGTCGCTAAACTCCTTGTTGCCGAAAGGATAGTAGCCCATGTCCTGAATGACGGCCCCGCCGTATGCATAAGCGTGTGCCTCGCGGATCTGGTCGTCGGTGAGGCCGGGGTAGCGCGCCAGGATCATGGGACGAAGATGATCGTTCCATAGCAGGTCGATGAGTTCTTCGTGGGTCAGGACGGAATAGGCGTGGGAAGTGCCGCAGCTGATGAGAAGAAGGGCGAGGACGACGAGTGTTCTAGAGATGGACCGAATGGATATAGAGTGCAGAAGCTTGCGACAGCTGAATAGTTTAGGCATCGTTCGGGTCTTTCTATATTGGCGAACCAGAGATCTCGGCTCTAGGAGATGCTATTAAATTCGATGCCTTGCGAGATTGGGGCGTTGTACTTAGGTCAGGGGCGGATGTCGACGGGGGTGCCCACCGGAACGAGGACAAAGATCTCATCGATCTCTTCATCCGTGACCGCAACGCGGCCGAGGGTCCAGTCGAACAGACGATGGCGGGCACCCAATCACCCTCTGCCGTTTGGAAGGCTGTGAATCATGATTGCTCCGCCGGGCGGTACATGAAGGCGGGCAGCACGCTTGCGGTCTTCGGCGTTGGGGTAGGAAACGTGCAGTGCCTTGTGGTATTTGCTGTGCTCGTATTTCGCGTCGACGATGTAGTGGCCCTCCGGGGTGCGGGCATCGCCTTCTCTCTGCTTGGGCGAGAGTCCGCCCTGGCCGAGTGCGACCTTGTAGGTGCGAACTACTTTGCCGTTTTCCAGGAGTTCCATAACATGATCCTTCTTCTGGATCAGGATGGCGTCTGCTTTGACTTGTTGAGAAGTCGTGTGTGGAGATGCAAATGCATATAAGGAAAGAACCAAGAGGGACGTGGCTACTGCGGATGGCAGCCTCATTTCAGGCTTGCGAGACAGGCGACCGGAAAGCATGTGGAAACTGTAATCCATATCTCTCACCTTGAAAGCCTGAACGCTGGTCACTTGGCGGTGGTGGGGCACGTCATGTAAAACAGGCGACGTGGCCGGGACAGTTTCTCCGATCGGACGAGTCTCTTGATGAACAAGGTCTATCCAAACGCGAAAGCAGCCCTGGAAGGCATTGTGCGCGATGGCATGCTGCTGGCTGTGGGCGGCTTCGGGCTGTGCGGCGTGCCGGAGGAACTGATTCTAGCGCTGCGCGACTCAGGGGTGCGCAATCTCACCATTGCGAGCAACAATGCGGGCGTAGATGGCGCAGCGCTTGGGCTGCTGCTGGCGACAAGGCAGATCAAGAAGATGATTTCCAGCTATGTGGGTGAGAACGCGGAGTTCGAACGGCAGTTTCTGGCAGGGGAGATCGAGGTGGAGTTTTGCCCACAGGGGACGCTGGCGGAGCGGCTGAGAGCGGGCGGCGCGGGGATTCCCGGGTTCTATACGCGGACGGGAATCGGGACCATCATTGCCGACGGCAAGGAGCACAAGGAGTTTGACGGGAAGACGTACATCCTTGAGCGCGGGATACAGGCGGATCTCGCACTGGTAAAGGCGTGGAAGGGCGACAGTCATGGGAACCTGATCTATCGCCGGACCGCTCGGAATTTCAATCCAAATGCGGCTACATGCGGGAGGATCACGGTTGCGGAGGTGGAGAATCTGGTTAAGCCCGGAGAGCTTGACCCGGACGAGATTCACACGCCAGGGATTTTTGTGCACAGGGTGGTGCATGTTCCGAATCCGTTGAAACGGATCGAGAAGAAGACGACGAGAGAGGGTTGAGCTGATGCCGTGGACTCGGAACCAGATGGCGGCGCGGGCCGCTAAGGAGTTGCAGGACGGCTTCTACGTCAACCTTGGTATCGGCATTCCGACGCTCGTAGCGAACTTCATTCCCGAAGGGATGACGGTGACGCTGCAGTCGGAGAACGGGCTACTGGGGATGGGGCCGTATCCGCGGGAAGCTGAGGTGGATGCGGACCTGATCAATGCCGGGAAAGAGACGGTGACATTTGTGCCCGGGGCTGCGACTTTCTCCAGTGCCGACTCGTTCGCGATGATTCGGGGCGGGCACATCGATCTGGCCATTCTTGGGGCGATGCAGGTATCGGAGCGCGGCAATCTGGCGAACTGGATGATCCCGGGCAAGCGCGTTAAGGGTATGGGTGGCGCGATGGATCTGGTTTCGGGCGTGCGCCGCGTGATTGCGCTAATGGAGCATACGACGCCTGATGGGGGCCACAAGCTCGTGCGCGAGTGCACGCTGCCTTTGACGGGCAGCGCCGTGGTGCATCGCGTGATTACGGACCTGTGTGTGATGGATGTGACGGAGAGCGGGTTCGAGGTATTCGAGCTAGCGGATGGGGTTTCGCGAGAGCAGGTGCTGGAGCGTACGGGCGCTGAGGTTCGATTCCGGTAGCGATCAGGGGTGGGTCTTACTCCAGACCGGTTTTCTCTTCTCCAGAAATGCGGCAATCCCCTCGCGGAAGTCGGACGTTTCGCGGGATGCAACGTTCGCCTCCAGGGCAGCAGCCACAGCGGCGTCCAGCCATGAGCGGCTTTGCTCCACCAGCAACCGTTTGGTTGCACTCAGCGATTCCGGGCTATTGGCAAGGAGTGTTTGGGCCAGGGATTGGGCGCGGGTCATCAATTCGGCGTGCGCAACGACCTCGTTCACAAGGCCGAGCTGGTGCGCTTCTGCGGCGTCGAAGAGGCGACCGGTGAGGAGAAGATCGCGGGCGCGCTTTTCCCCGACTTGCAACGAAAGAAATGCTGAGACGAGCGCAGGAACGAAGCCGATGCGGACCTCGGTAAAGCCAAATTTTGAGGGCGGCGTGGCGAGGGTGAAATCGCAATTCATCGCCAGGCCCGTTCCACCGGCGATGGCGGGGCCGTGGACGGCGGCGATCGTCGGGATGGGAAGCTCTCTGAGCGTGATGAACAGCCGGGCGATGCGTTCGGCGTCAGCGCGATGATCCGCGGGTGTCTTGCTGTGCATTGCCTGAAGCTCAGAGAGATCCAGGCCCGAACAGAATGCTTCGCCGACGCCGGCAAGAATGAGAACGCGCGTTGGGCCTGCGGAGATCTGCTCGAATGCTTCGATCAGCTCCGTCTGCATTTCCGCAGTCATTGCGTTCCGGCGTTCGGGGCGATTCAGAGTAATGGTACGGATCGGAGGATTGTCGTCGATCAGGATTGTCTTGTAGCTCACGGTCTCCTCCGGTTGCGCAGGTGGATCGACTATTGATGCTACTGAACGGGAGCTCCGAAACGAGTTGAAATTTCGCAGCTGGCGGCCACCAGGTCGTCAATTCCGCGGAGATCGGGCACTGCCGCGCCGCATCGCCCTAGTTCTTCGACAAGAATCTCTGTTGGGAGATTGCCGACGAGGATGTCCTGCGCGAAAGGACATCCGCCGAGACCGCCGATGGCGGAGTCAAAGCGGCGGCATCCAGCTTCATATGCCGCGCGTACGCGTTCTGCGGCTGCATCGGGGCGGGCGTGGAGATGAGCGCCGATTTCGATGCCCTGATACTCGCTGATGACCCTAGAGAGGACGTATTGGATCTGATCAGGCTTTGCGAGGCCCACGGTATCCGCGAGCGAGATCTGCGAAACGCCGCACTCGGCGATCAGGTCGCAGGCATCCAGGAGTTCGTCGATGTGCCACGGGTCGTTGTAGGGATTGCCGAAGGCCATGGAGACGTAGGCGACCACGTTGCGGCCTTGTCCTTCGGCGAGCGAGTAGATTGCCTGTAAGGTGTCGAGCGCCTGCTCGAGGGTCTGGTGCTGGTTGCGGCGGAGGAACTCGGCAGAAATCGAGTATGGGAAACCGAGAGTCGTGACCGCATCATTGACCAATGCGCGCTGGGCGCCCTTCTCATTGACGACGATACCGACGATCTCGACGTCTGAAGGAAGGGAGAGGTGCGAGAGGACCTGCTCGGAGTCCGCCATTTGCGGCACGGCTGCCGGGGAGACAAAGCTGACGGCATCGATGTGCTTGAATCCAGCTTCGATGAGCTTGCGCAGATAGTCCTCCTTGACCTCAGGAGAGATCTGATTGGGCAATCCCTGCCAGGCGTCGCGCGGGCACTCGATGATTTTGACTGCGTTCGTCATGCGATCCAATTGCCTCTACCCGCGAGACGGATGCACTTTTAGAATCTCGCGGGCGATCACCATGCGCTGGATTTCGCTGGTGCCTTCGCCGATGGTGCACAGCTTCACGTCTCGATAATACTTCTCGGCGGGATAGTCCTTGATAAAGCCGTAACCGCCGAAGAGCTGAACTGCGTCGTCGCAGATGCGGACGGCTACTTCGCTGGCGAAGAGCTTGGCCATCGACGACTCGCGCGTGACTTTGCGGCCGGAGTCTTTGAGGACGGCGGCGCGCTGGGTGAGGAGACGGGCGGCGTCGAGTTCGGTGGCCATATCGGCGAGCTTCCACTGAATGCCCTGAAACTCAGCGATGCTTTTGCCGAACTGACGGCGCTCCTTCACGTACTTCAGTGCAGCGTCCAAAGCACCACGGCCGATGCCGAGGGCGAGTGCGGCGATGGAGATGCGGCCGCCATCGAGAACGCGCATGGCGTCAACGAAGCCCTCGCCTTCTGCTCCGACGAGGTTTTCCGCGGGGATCTCGCAGTCTTCGAAGATGAGCTCGCTCGTGTCGCTAGCGCGAAGGCCGAGCTTGTTTTCCTTCTTGCCGGCGCGGAAGCCTTTGGTTCCCTTCTCGACGATGAAGGCGGAGAGGCCGTGAGTTCCCTTGCTCTTATCGGTGGATGCGATGACAACGGCGCAGTCGGCGTAGTGACCGTTGGTGATGAATGTCTTGGTGCCATTGAGGACGTAACGGTCGCCTTTCTTGACAGCGGTGGTGCGAGAGTTGCTGGCGTCGGAGCCGGCGCCGGGCTCGGTCAGACCCCACGCGCCAATCCACTCTCCGGCGGCGAGTTTGGAGACGTACTTCTTGCGCTGCGCATCGTTGCCGGCGATGAAGATATGGTTGGTGCAGAGAGAATTGTGCGCGGCGACGATGATTCCGATGGAGCCGTCGATCGCGGCGAGTTCCTCGATGGCGAGCACATAATCGACGTAGCCGAGACCGGAGCCGTTGAGGTCCGGCGGAAAGATGACGCCGAGTAGTCCCATCTGCCCGAGCTTTTTGACGACGTCCAGCGGAAACTCACTGGCTTCGTCCCACTTCATCACGTTCGGCGCGATCTCGCGCGCGGCGAAGTCGCGGATTTCCCGGCGGAGTTGCTCCTGTTCCTCGGTGAGAACGAAGGGGTACAGGCTTTCGGTTGTTTCGAGCTCAAGGCTCATATTGGCTCCTCTTCGGCGATGGGGGACTTAGGGAATCGACGCCAGCCGCGTTGCTGACTGGATAAGATGCCGTGATCTGAATCGATGGCAGATGATGGCCGGCGTACTACGTTTGCAGAACTCCGGGATTAAACCTGGGAACTTCTGGATTCATTGCGCATGCCTCCAGAGCGTTAATCAGAACCTCGCGCGTATCGGCTGGGTCAATGATTGCATCAATCCATAGACGCGCAGCACCATACCGCGGATCGGCCTGGGCGTCGTAAGTTGATTTGATCTCGTCGTAAAGCGCGGCGCGATCGGCCTCCGAGAGGACCTTGCCGCCACGCTCCACCTGCTTCGCGCGAACCTCTGCGAGAGTTCCGGCCGCGGATGCGCCGCTCATCACGGCGTAGCGCGCGGTAGGCCACGCGAAGAGGAAGCGGGGATCGTAGGCTTTGCCGCACATTGCGTAATGGCCGGCGCCGAAGCTGCCTCCGATGATGACCGCGATCTTGGGTACGACGCTGGTGCTGACGGCGGAGACCATTTTTGCGCCGGCGCGAATGATGCCGGACCACTCGGCGTCTTTGCCTACCATGAAGCCGTTGACGTCATGCAGGAAAATCAGCGGGACCAGGTTCTGATTGCAATCCATGATGAAGCGGGCAGCTTTCTGCGCGCCCTCGGTGTATATGACGCCACCCACTTCGATTCGCTTCGCGCCGGCGGAGGGTCCCATGGCGACGACCTGATTCTGATTCGTTTTCTGGTTGGCAACGATGCCGACTGCGTAGCCCCCGATGCGAGCATAACCGCAGAGGACGGTTCGGCCGAACTCTTCTTTGTATTCGTCGAATTCACTGCGGTCCACGATGCGCGCGATTACCTCGTGCATGTCGTAGACATTGCTGGAGCCCGGCGCAGGGTTCAGGAGCCCGTAGAGTTCTTCGAATCCAAACTTCGGAGCGTCGTGTTTCGAGTCGTATGTAGTGCGGCTAAATCGATCTGCCGAAGGACTTGCCGCGGTACGCGTGCCGAACTTGTCGACCAGCGAACGCATGCGCGCGATGCAGTGATGGTCGTCGGGCTCCTTGAAGTCCACGGTGCCGGAGACTTCAGCATGCATTGCAGCGCCTCCCAACTCTTCGGGATCGGTCTTCTGGCCGATGGCCGCCTGGACGAGGGATGGTCCGGCGAGAAAAAGGCCGGAGCCTTCGGTCATGAGGACGGTATCGGTCATGACGGGGAGGTAAGCGCCGCCAGCGACGCACATGCCCATGATGGCGGTGATCTGCGGGATGCCGAGCGAGCTCATGACGGCGTTGTTGCGGAAGACACGGCCAAAGTCGTCGGTGTCGGGAAAGACGTCTTCCTGCAAGGGGAGGAAGACGCCAGCCGAGTCGACAAGGTAAAGCGTGGGGATGCGGTTCTCCAGCGCAATGTTCTGGGCCCGGAGCACTTTCTTCGCGGTCATGGGGAAGAATGCACCAGCTTTCACTGTTGCATCGTTGGCGATGATCATGCACAGACGACCGGAGACGCGTGCCAGTCCGGTAACCACACCGGCTCCTGGTGCGCCGCCGTACTCGCCATACATTTCGTAAGCGGCCCACAACCCGAGTTCGAGGAAGCGACTACCTTTGTCGAGCAGCAGATCGAGTCGCTCGCGAACTGTCAGTCGTTTCTTGGCGTGCTGCGCCGCGGCAGCCTTGGGGCCGCCTCCCTGGCGTATCGTCTCCTCCTGCGCGCGAATCTGCTTCAGTAATTCGACGAGCGCTGTGCGGTTGGTCTTGGCACGGGGAGAGTTGGGATCAAAGCTCGACTCGATGCTGTTTTGAAGCTTCGGGCTTTCGGCCATTCCTGTCTCACGCAAACTCGCAGACTATAGCACCTTGGATGGTAGGTCCGTCCAGACGGTCACTCGCGTTCCTTGAATGAGGAACTATTTCTGCGCAGACTTCGAGCGGGCGCCGCGCCAGTAGAGGACCAGTCCAATGAGAACCGACACTCCGGTACCGAGAATCAGCTGAAGTTCGTAGCTCAAAGTCCCGACCGTCTCGCCCGGCGGCACAAAGGAGAGGGCGATACCGAGCAGCACCACTAAAAACCCGAGGGTCCCGCATATCCACACTCCCATTTTTCCGCCTGGTACGAGGACTGCGTGCTCATTGGTGCTTCGATCCATGCGAGAGGCGAGCTTAATGACCGCGGCAAACATATAGAGGAACGGAATGAAGTAAAGAATGATGGCAGCGCTCACCACCAGCTGATATCCCGTCATCACGCTCTTTGACTGGATCTGACTGAGGACCAGGATGATTCCGGAGAGCGTTGCCTGAACAAGAATCGAAATGTGCGGTGTCTTCCATCTGGGATGAATTTTGCCGAAGGCTGCCGGCAGGTAACGATCGATGCCAACGACGAACGGCACACGCGCGATACCGGCCACGGTGCTGCCCACGCCGCCAGCATTGCCGACGGTGACCAGAATAGCCGCGAGCATTCCGACGAAAGCGATACCGAGGGCCGAGGATCCAATCGTGATTGCGCTGAATACTCCGCTCTGGGGGTCGACACTCTGCGCGGGCATCAATCCGAGTACGGCAAAGGTCCCGGCGATGTACATCAGGGCGATCAGAGCTCCTGCGCCAAACACCGCGCGAGGCAGGGTTTTGTGGGGATCGCGGACTTCTTCGCTCATTGCTGAGACAAGCTCGAGTCCCGTAAAGGCGAACGCGATGTTCGACCAGAAACTTACGGTTCCGAAATCGAACGCGGGCATCATGTTGCGAAGCGTGAAGTGCGTGGCCGATCCGTGACGGTATACGACGATTGCAGCAACCAGAGCGAGGATGACGAGCGGCACGTAAGTGCCCACGCCGCCGGCATTCTGCAGCCATTTGCCAATGTTCAAACCGACAATGTTGAGAACGACCGCGACCACCAACAGCCCTAACGAGACGGTGAGGAGAAATGCACGATCTTGCGCCAGTGACGCTCCCCTTGCGCCTATGACGTACGCGGCCATGGAGGCGCTAGCGAGGAGGAGGCCGGGAAAGTAGAAGACGGTGTAGATCCAGTAGGTCCAGCCCGCGATGAAGCCATGGAAGTCGCCGAATGCTTCCTTTGACCATGCGTAAAGGCCGCCCTCCTGCGGGAAGCGCGAGGAGAGCTCGTTGATGACGAGAGCGCCCGGAACGAAAAAGAACAGTGCGGCGATGACCCACAGGCTGATGGAGGATGTGCCGTTATGTCCCGCTGCGGCGATCCATCTTGGGCCGAGCACGGTAGCTATGTTGAACAGCAGCACATCCCAGAAGCCCATGGTTTTGCGCAGCTGGGATTTTGAGTCCTGCGGTGAAGGCGCCATGCTCATGCCATTACCTCAGCACAGGGCCGTACTCGTTCTTGCATAAGCGATCATCATAGTTCCGCGCAGCCGGCGGGACAAACGGCTCGAGCCTGCTCAGAGCGGGGCAAGCGGAAATCTCTGCCTCACCTCGTGCTTTGCACCGCCCTGGCCAAGGCGGGATTCGTAGAGGAAGAATTCGGTTGCAATGAAGCCTGGAAGTTTGGCGGTCTTTGATGACTTGTGCTGCAGGTTGCGCAGGACGGATGCGGATCCGCTTTTCGCCCGCGCCAAGGTGACGTGCGGACGGTAGGGCCGGTCATCCGATTGAACACCGCAGCTTGCAGTCGCGACACAAACGGCTTTGTGGAGAAGGCGCAATTCTGGAGAGACCGTCACCCCGGCCCAAAAGACGCCGGCCTTCGCGAAAACGCCAGTGTTGTCTAGGCGGATGGGAACAGGAACCGCGCGAATCTGGGCAAGGCAAGCCGTCAAGCACTCGAACTTTTCAGGCGTAGTCTCACCGAGAAACTGGAGGGTGATGTGCCAGGTGTCTGGTGAGCTCCAGCGCAGGCCGTCTTTGTCCGCCCGAAGGCGTCGCACAAGAGCATCCAGCGAGTCGAGCAATTCAGCAGGCAGCGGGATTCCGACGAAGAGACGCATGTCACATGTACTTGCCGAAAGCCTCGATCTGCTTCGCCTGGTAATCTCGGCGTTCGACTGGAGAGGAGAGGACGGTCGACGTTGATGTTGCGCCAAGCGCCGAGAGTCTATCGATGAGCGTCTCCAGATGGCGTATTGAGACCACGTCGGCTTCGATGATGAACGACTCCGAACCCGTGATGCGGTGACAGCGACTGATTTCGCTGAGTTCTTTGAGAGCCGCGACGGTGCGCGTGATCTGCAACTCACCTCCGGGAATCGTAAGCCTGACGACGACGCGGATCGGAACTCCAAGTCTGGCGCTGTCGAGAGAGGCGTGGTACCCGGTGATGACGCCGGCTTCTTCAAGGCGGTGCACCCTCTCAGCAACGGCTGGGGTGGACAGGCCAATCTTTCGGCCGAGCTCTGCGAAGGAGATGCGCGCGTTCTGCTGCAGAGATTCGATGATCTTCCACGCAATGGGATCGAGATCGATTCGGCTCGGGGTGGTCTTGTGCGCCATAGGGCAGGAATCCTTAATCTGCACCCCATATTACGCCTAACAGCGTTAGGTGTGGAGTTCGAATTTTCCAAGAATCGCCATGTTCAGACATCTGAACGCGGGCCTATCTTATCCAACAGCCGGGAAGTGAAATTCCCCCGATCAGCTCTCCCCCGATTCCCGGCACCGGAGGTACTCCATGAGCGCAACTGTGCAGTCCGTCCCCGCACACCTCGATCCAGGCTCTCAGCCGACAACGCAATCAACTCCGAATGCCCAGGACTTTTTGCCGCTGAAGGGTACGGATCATGTGGAGTTCTATGTTGGGAACGCTCGTCAGGCCGCTTACTTCTACCGTGCGGCTTTCGGCATGTCTCTGGTTGCGTATGCCGGGCCGGAGACGGGTCAGCGCGACCGCGCTTCGTATGTGGTGCAGCAGGGCAAGGTTCGGTTCGTTCTGACAACCCCGCTGCGGGGCGGCGACGCGATTGCGGAACACATTGGCCGCCACGGAGACGGCGTAAAGGTTGTTGCGCTTTGGGTAGACGACGCAAGAAAAGCATGGGAAGAGACGACAAGCCGCGGCGCAACCAGCGTTGCGCGGCCCTATGCGCTGAATGATGAGCATGGGCAGGTTGTTCTTTCGAGCATTCGCACCTACGGAGACACCATCCACACTTTCGTTGAACGTACGCACTACTCGGGATCCTTTCTGCCGGGTTATCGCGCGATTGCAGAAGATCCGGTGGCGAGGCCAACCGGGCTGCTTCATATCGACCACATGGTGGGCAACGTGGGCTGGCACGAGATGGATGAGTGGGTACAGTTCTACTCGAAGGTGATGGGCTTCTCGCTTTACCAGCACTTCGATGACAAAGACATCTCGACGGAGTACTCGGCGCTGATGTCGAAGGTGATGGCAAACGGAAATGGCTACGTGAAATTTCCGATCAATGAGCCGGCCGAGGGCAAGAAGAAATCGCAGGTTGAGGAGTATCTGGAGTTCTACGGCGGCCCCGGTGTACAGCACATCGCGCTTGCGACCAATGACATTCTGCACACAGTCAGCAAGCTGAGCGAGCAGGGAATCGAGTTCCTGCAAGTGCCGCACACGTATTACACGGAGCTACAAAGCCGCGTAGGCAGCATCGACGAACCCGTTGAAGAGCTCGAAAAGCTCGGGATCCTGGTGGATCGTGACCCTGAAGGTTACATGCTGCAGATCTTTACGCGACCCGTAGAGGACCGGCCAACGCTGTTCTACGAGATCATTCAGCGCAAGGGGAGCCGAAGCTTCGGCAAGGGGAACTTCAAGGCGCTCTTTGAGGCGATTGAACGCGAACAGCAAGCGCGCGGCAACCTGTAGAGGAGGGCGCGATGATCACACAGACTCTGACTGCTGCCGTTCCTTACTTGATCGAGCAGAATTACTCTGCCTATACAGACGAACAACATGCGGTCTGGGCGGAGCTTGTGGGCCGCGTGCTTCCTGAGTTGGAGAAGCATGCGGCTCGCTCTTATCTCGATGGGTTTCAAATCATCGGATTGCAGCGGGATCGCCTGCCGCGCCTCGCGTCCATCAGTGCGCGACTGGAGCCACGAACTGGGTGGAACTCCACGCCGGTGAGCGGGTTTCTGCCTGCACCGGCGTTTTTTGAAATGCTGGCGGCGCGGAGATTTCCGACAACGACATGGCTGCGGAGCCGCGAGTCGCTCGAGTACACACCGGAGCCGGATATCTTCCACGATGTCTTCGGCCATGTTCCGATGCACGCGAACAGAGTCTTCGCTGATTTTCTGCAGCACTACGGGCGTGTCTGTGCCGCTATTGAGGATGAGGCGGTGTTGGAGCGGCTGGGTAGACTTTTCTGGTACACGGTTGAGTTTGGGCTCATTCGTGAGGGCAACGAAGTGAAGGTGTATGGCAGCGGTCTGATCAGTTCGCACGGAGAGTGCCAGAACGTGGTTGAAGGCAAATGCGCTGTTCATGATTTTTCATTGGACGAGGTGCTCGACACTCCGGTAAAAGTGGACGAGTTTCAGAAGGTCTTGTTCGCCATCGACAGTTTCGACCAGATGTACGAGGCGATGCACGAAGCAGAACAGCGTGTCCTAGAAAACAGCTTGTAAGGTGAGAAAGCATGTCCGAAGAACTCCGGTACCAAACCGGTTTTGGGAATGAATTTGCTACCGAGGCTGTTGCGGGTGGCCTGCCACAGGGACAGAACGCGCCCCAGAAGCATCCACTCGGGCTCTATGCGGAGCAATGCAGCGGCAGCCCGTTCACCGCGCCACGAGCAACGAACCGACGGACGTGGACGTATCGGATACGGCCTTCCGTAACGCATCGGCCGTACCAGGAGATCGAGGCGAAGATGATTCGCAGCGGGCCGTTCCTGGAGACGCCTACTTCGCCGAATCAGCTTCGCTGGAATCCTTTGCCGATTCCAGAAGAGAAAACAGACTTCGTTGACGGGATCGTAACGATGGGCGGCAACGGCGATCCAGCAATGCAGGTTGGAGTAGCAATCCACATTTACGCTTGCAACGCATCGATGGAGGACCGCTTCTTCTACACGGCCGATGGCGAGATGTTGATTGTTCCGCAAATGGGAGCGTTGCGTTTCCACACGGAGCTTGGCGTTCTCGACGTTGCTCCCGGAGAGATCTGCGTAGTTCCGCGTGGAATCAAGTTTCGCGTAGTGCTTGCGGAGAAGCAGGCGCGCGGATACATCTGCGAGAACTACGGGCAGCCATTTCGGCTTCCGGAGCTTGGCGCGATCGGCGCAAACGGTCTTGCGAACCCCCGAGATTTCAAAGCGCCGGTTGCTGCTTTTGAGGATCGCGAAGGCGAGTTCAGCATAACCTCAAAGTTTCTTGGCAGGCTATGGTCCGCGTTCATCGATCATTCACCGCTCGATGTAGTCGCGTGGCACGGCAACTACACGCCCTACAAGTATGATCTGGCGCTCTTCAACTGCATCAACACGGTATCGTTCGACCATCCGGACCCGTCGATCTACACCGTGCTCAGCGCACCCTCCATCACGCCGGGCACCGCGAACTGCGACTTCGCCATCTTTCCACCTCGGTGGATGGTGGCGGAGCATACATTCCGTCCTCCGTGGTTCCATCGCAACCTGATGAACGAGTTTATGGGCCTGGTCTTCGGAGCCTATGATGCAAAGGCTGAGGGATTTGTTCCGGGCGGAGCAAGCCTGCATAACTGCATGGCTGGCCACGGCCCCGACGCCGAGACGTTCGAACGCGCCTCCACCGCAGAACTTAAACCGCAGTACCTGGCGAACACTCTGGCGTTTATGTTCGAAACGCAGCTTGTGGTTCGGCCCACGAAGTTTGCGATGGAGACACGGATCCTGCAGCACGAATATTTCGAATGCTGGCAGGGGTTGAAGAAGAACTTCAAGCGAGCCTCCGAAGCCTGATCTGCGATGAATGCGATGGAAACGCTGCTCGTGGGTTTGTTCGACTATGCGGGCCTGTATCCGCCTGCTAGCCTGAGCCTGCGCACAGCCACAGACAAGTATGTGGAGTACGCCTGTGACAGGCATGCTTCTGCTCTTGGCCGGTTCATCATCAATTTCGATCGCCTGGATGAGCTACGAGCGATGGTTGGAGATCGTCTGCGGGAGTTTAGGCTGAGCGTGATCGTACCCGATCCCGACAGTCTTGCCGTCATCTCCCGCGAGATCAAGAGTGGCATGCCGATCGAAGCTGTTGAGATGAAGTTCTCCGATCCTGGAACGATCGAGAGTGTCTCGAAGATGATTCCGGAATCGGTCAACGCGTACATCGAAGTTCCCCTGGACATCAGCGGCATCGCTGCCCTTCAATCGATTTCCAGTGCAGGGATGTGCGCCAAGATCCGGATGGGCGGAGTTATCGCCGAGGCGTTCCCGTCTGACGGAGCGGTCATCGAGATGTTGAGTGCGCTTGCAAGACTTCGTCTGGCTTTCAAGGCCACCGCAGGTCTGCATCATCCGATCCGATCGGTTCAACCACTGACCTACGAACCTCAGAGCGCCAATTCGAAGATGCATGGATTTGCGAATCTTCTTTGTGCTGCGGCCGTGCTTTACTTTGGCGGCGTGGAACGGGAGGCGGAACGGGTGTTGCAGGAAGTAGACGGCTCGGCCTGGCGGGTTGATGGGAACTATCTTCAGTGGCGGCACTTGAAGTGGGATCGAAAGCAGCTCGCGACCGTACGTCGCGAATTTCTCATTGGCATCGGAACCTGTTCGTTCGACGAGCCAATACATGATATGGAGGCGCTCGGATGGCTTTGAAGAGTTGGGTAGAGAGCGCCAACCTGCCGGGGTGCGACTTCCCGCTGGAGAATCTGCCGTACGGCGCTTTCAGTCATGGGGGTGAGAGGCGAATCGGGATAGCGATCGGCGATCAGGCCCTGGATATAAGGGCCTGTATCGAGGAAGAACTTCTCGGCCCTCTTTCGTCCGAGATAGCAGAAGCATGCTCAGCGAGCGCTCTCAACGCGCTAATGGCGCTCGGGACGGCTGCATGGTCCGCGCTGCGGCGTCAGCTTACGAGCCTTCTCGGTTCCCATGCTGCACCGGAGACCCAGGAGAAGGCCAGGCGCCACCTTCTGCCAATGCAATCCGTTCAGATGGAAGTGCCGGCACAGGTCGGCGACTACACAGATTTTTACGCTTCCATTCACCACGCCACGCGTGTGGGTAAACTGTTCCGGCCCGATAACCCCCTGCTACCCAACTACAAGTACATCCCGATCGGTTACCACGGCAGGGCCTCGTCCATTGTTGCGAGTGGGACCGAAATTCGGCGTCCGAGCGGACAGGTCAAGCCGGCGAGCAGTGCGGAACCTGCCTTCGGGCCTTCGCGATCGTTGGACTATGAATTAGAAGTAGGCATCTTCGTCGGACTTGGCAATCAGATTGGCGCGCCGATTCCGATTGCAGAAGCCGAGCAGCACATCTTTGGACTGTGTCTCGTCAACGACTGGTCAGCGCGCGATATTCAATCGTGGGAGTATCAGCCGCTCGGGCCGTTCCTGGCCAAGAGCTTCGCGACAACCATTTCTCCATGGGTCGTAACCCTGGAAGCTTTGGCTCCTTATCGCGTCGAGACGCCAGTGCGAACCCAAGGAGATCCCGAGCCTCTTCCGTACCTGAAGGAGAGAGATCCATCGCGGGCGGGGATCGACGTCACGGTCGAGGTGCTTCTGCAGTCGGAGAAGATGCGCGAACAGAAGGTGCCGGCATCGCTACTGAGTCGGGCCAGCCTGCGGGATCTTTACTGGAGTGTGGCTCAGCTTGTGACGCATCACGCGAGCAACGGTTGCAACCTGCGCCCAGGAGACCTGCTCGCGACGGGCACAATCTCTGGTTCTGATGAGGGGTCGGAGGGATGTCTGCTGGAGATGAAGCACCGTGCACATGCGTTGACGCTGCCTACAGGAGAGACGCGCACTTTCCTCGAAGACGGCGATGAAGTGACTTTGCGCGGATACTGCCAGGGCCCCGGCCTGCCGCGGATCGGTTTCGGGCAGTGTGTCGGGCGTATCGGGGCAGCGATTCCGAGTTAGGAAATGAGAGCTTGACAATGCCGTGGGGCGAGAGTGGAAGCAGGCATCGTATGTCACACTTGTGAGAGGTGGGAGCTCTGTTTTCGCAGTTGCGTGCGTGTGCGAAGTTGAGAGCCTGCGAGAAGGGCCTGTAGCTCAACGGTTAGAGCAGGGGACTCATAATCCCTTGGTTGGGGGTTCGAATCCCTCCGGGCCCACCATCTGGATCAATAAGACATCCTGCCGGGGTTTAAGCCAATTCTCCGACGCGGTAATCACGACCTTGCGCGCCGCGCATTTTCCACGAAGGAACGCACCTTCTCGGGATCTTTGCGGCCAGGAGCGGCTTCCACTCCTGATGCTACGTCGACGCCCCATGGCTGGAGCTTCTCGATGGCTTCGGCCACATTCGCGGGGTTCAGGCCACCCGCGGCAATCATCTTCACTCCCGCGTTGTTGAACAGCGATGCAGCGTCATCCCAGTCGAATCGAATGCCGGTGCCCCCGATCGCGGCAGGTGTTCGGGAGTCAACGAGGATCGCGTCGATCTGCTTGTTTGCCGCCAGAAATGCCGCTTTCTCTGAAGCGTCGGGCGCATAGTGCAGTACATTCAGAATCCGGAGCGTTGTCCCGAAGCGGTCGCGCAATGCGGCTACGAGATCTTGACCGCCTTCGAAGTGAAGCTGTGCGCCGGTAAGACCGCAGCGCTCCACGGCTCGCGCGATCTCTTGGGGTGTCGAGCCGGCGAAGACACCGATCTTCTCAATCGAGGATGGGAGGTTGGGAGTGATGGCTGCGACTTGCTCTACGGAGACCTGGCGGGGACTGGGAGCGAAGACAAAGCCGACGGCATCGGCACCTGCATTGACTGCGAGCATTGCGTCTTCCATCGAGGTGTTCGCGCACACTTTGACCCAGAGGCTCATGGCGCGACTCGGGTTCCGGCAAGCAACGCAGCGAGCGCCTCGCCTGGATCAGATTGCCGCATGAGGCTTTCGCCGATGAGGAAGGCGTGGAAGCCTGCCTCGCGCAGGCGAGCGACGTCCTCGGAAGTGGATATACCGCTCTCGGCGACTCGGACCGCCGACACGGGGATCTTGTCAACCAGTTCGAGTGAGGTTTCCATTCGAACTTCGAACGTCTTAAGGTCGCGGTTGTTGACCCCGATGGCATCGGCGCCGTTTTCTGCTAATGCGTCGAGCACGTGGTCCAACTCGGAGGCGGTGTGCACCTCAACGAGCACGTCCAGTTGAAGATCGTGCGCTGCATGAGAGAAGCGCTTGAGTTCGGTCGGAGAAAGTGCAGCCGCGATCAGGAGGATGGCGTCGGCGTTGTGGGCGCGGGCCTCCAGGATCTGATACTCGTCGACGGTGAAGTCTTTGCGCAAGCATGGGATATGGACGGCCGCAGAGGCGAGTTCGAGGTTGTGGAGGTTTCCTTGAAACCAAGGCTCGTCGGTAAGAACGGAGAGTGCCGCTGCCCCACCCTGTTGGTATCGCTCTGCGATCCAATGAACGTTGAAGTCAGCGCGGATTAAGCCTTTTGAGGGAGAAGCTTTCTTGATCTCCGCGATGACCGCGGGTCCCGATCGGGATTGGTTGTGCAGCGCGGCAGCCCAACCGCGGGGCTGGTGGGAAGCAGCCATGCGCTCCAGGTCTGATACAGAGACGCGAGCCTTCGACGCGGATACGGTGACCCGGGTAGCAGCAATGATTGTGTCGAGTCGCGTTGCCATGCGCTGAGATGAGTATACGAAGGCACTCCGATGAATGCGGAGGACACCTGCGCCGGCTTATTCCGGGCGCTCGCCGGGTGGGCGGGCGCCCTTCTGGACACGGAAGTAACGATCAACACTCGCCTCAACCCGTGCACCTAATGTACTTAGATGCAGGAGCCTGTTCGGCGCTGGAAAGCCAGGACACCTGTGCCATCGAACCGATAAATTGCGTGCAAGAAATTACGCATATGCAATAATTGAAAGCCCACATGCCGCTGGACCCGTATCGCAATCTTGCTGAGATCTTAGAGGGAACCCTTTCGCTGATGAACTATTATGCGCGGCGGATGGGGGATGCCCCTTCCAGCCTGGAGAACGCAAAAGAAGCGCTGCAGCGAACGATTGCCGATCTCCTTGCGCAGGCCACTGGACAATCCGGCGAGTGACAGGAGCTGCAATGGTGTCGTGGGGCTTTCCAATCCCAAGCATCTGAGGGTTGCGGCATCGACGGATGCGAGGTTGCGGGGTGACGCAGGTTAATCTCCCGAAACCGTTAGCTTCATCTTTTCTTCGACTCCGTGAGCGAGTCGCTCAATCGCTTCCGCTTTGTGTATGAGCTGCGAGGCAAGAGCGGGCTCGGAAGGGGCAGGACCGTTCCCTCGTTCTATGGCGACATTGAGTTCTCGCGCCAATCGGACGAGCTCTTCAGTGTCGTGCTCGATCTGGCGCTTGCGCTCAGCATTGGCGGCATCGAAGTGCTTTCGGTTGGCGTGTTTCTGGTGCATCTGCATTTGAGCATTGCTATCGGGCGGCTGATTGACAGGTGTGACCGGGTAGGACTTCTCGATGTACTGGGGCGGTTGATTCGCTTGCTGCGGATCCATAGACAAAGGTGCGCAGAGGCCCGTGGCGGCGAGGAATGCGGCCCTATGGAGAGGACGAGAGATCAAGCATGGACCTTTCTGGGGGAGCCCAGGCTGCGCACCATAGTACGACGGACGGAAATGAGAGGACCAGGGCTAATCGCGAGGCGTTCTCGCCCAAGAGAGGGCGGCGCTCTGTAAGCGTGGGTACAGGTTCCTTTGGCTTATGTTCTGTAAACTGAGGGTGGAGCGGACTCTCCGCTTCGGTTGGAGGTTGGTCGGCATGGCATCGGTGATTCTTCCATCGGCTCCGTCGGAGTCGCGTCCGGGGCGGTTTGGGATTTACGGGGGGCGGTATGTCCCCGAAACACTGATGGCCGCGCTGCTGGAGCTGGAGCACGAGTACGAGTTGGCAAAGCCCGATGCGGTGTTTCAGCAGGAGCTCGACGGGCTTCTGCGGGAGTTCGCCGGTCGTCCGACACCGCTGTACTTCGCGAAGCGCCTGACTGAGGAACTGGGCGGAGCGAAGATTTACCTGAAACGCGAGGATCTTCTCCACACCGGTGCGCACAAGATCAACAACGCGCTGGGCCAGGGATTGCTGGCGAAACGCATGGGCAAGAAGCGGATCATTGCTGAAACCGGCGCGGGGCAGCATGGAGTGGCAACGGCCACGGTGTGCGCGCTGCTGGGGCTTGAATGCGTGATCTACATGGGCGATGTAGACATGGAGCGGCAGGAGCTCAATGTACTGCGCATGCGGCTTCTGGGCGCGGAGGTTCGCGGCGTGTCGGCGGGGTCGAAGACGCTGAAGGATGCGATCAGCGAAGCGATGCGGGACTGGACCACAAATGTGCGGACTACGCACTACCTGCTGGGGAGCGCGCTTGGCGCGCATCCGTATCCGACGATGGTGCGGGATTTCCATCGCTGTATCAGTCGCGAGATGAAGCAGCAGATCCTGGAGAAGGAAGGCCGGCTGCCCGATGCGGTAATTGCATGCGTTGGCGGCGGGTCGAACGCGATTGGCGCGTTTTACGAGTTCCTGCAGGACAGGGATGTGCGACTGATTGGCGTGGAGGCTGGCGGACGCGGGACGGAGCTGGGGCAACATGCGGCGCGTTTCCAGGGCGGAGTGCCGGGAGTGCTGCAGGGAACGTTGTCGTACATTCTGCAGGACGAGGACGGGCAGATTGCGCAGACGCATTCGGTTTCGGCGGGGCTGGATTATGCGTCGATTGGGCCGGAGCACGCGGCGCTGCACGACTCGGGGCGTGCGGAGTATGTGTCGCAGGATGATGCGGCAACGATGGATGCCGTGGTGAAGCTTGCGCGGACAGAGGGAATTCTGCCGGCGCTGGAGAGCGCGCACGCGGTGGCGGAGTGCATGCGGATCGCGGGGACGTTCAAACCGCATGACATACTGGTAGTAAATCTTTCAGGACGCGGCGATAAGGACATGGGGATCATTGCGCGGGAACTGAAATTGTAGAGACCCAGGGACTAGGGACATAGGGATTAGGGACTGAAATGTCACTGGATTTTCGTCACAAGCCGGGGTTGGTGGTGTATCTCACGACGGGTGATCCCGACGTTGAGAGCACGCGGGAGATCGCGATTGCGGCGATCGATGCCGGCGCGGATGTCATTGAGCTTGGGGTGCCGTTCAGCGATCCTCTTGCGGACGGTCCTGTTATTCAGCGGGCGAGCGAGCGCGCGGTAGCAAGGCACACGCGAATGCCGGATGTGCTTCGCGTTGCGAAGGAGATTCGGGCGGCGCGTGTGCAGGCAGGGCTCGTGATCTTCACGTATCTCAATCCGATTCTGAGGTACGGCCTTTCGAAGTTTGTGGACGATGCGAAGGCGGCGGGTGCGGACGGGGTGCTGGTGACAGATCTCATTGTGGAAGAGGGCGGCGAGTACCTTGCTGAGATGGAGCGTGCGGGACTTGCGCCGGTGTTTCTAGCTGCACCGACGAGTCCGGATGAGCGGCTCGAGGCGATTGCGACGCATTCCAAGGGATTCGTCTACGCGATTTCGCGCGTGGGGATTACGGGCAAGCAGCAGAGCCTGACGGCTGACGCTGAGTCGCTGGTCGGCCGTATTCGGCGATGGAGCAAGCTGCCGGTGGCCGTGGGATTCGGCATCTCCAACGCGGAGCACGTTGCGCGAGTTGGGGAGTTTGCGGATGCGGCGGTGGTCGGCAGCGCGATTGTGGAGTTGATTGAGCGGTCGACTCCCGAAGCAGCGCCTGCAGCTGTTGCCCGATTTATCAAGTGTCTGCGCCAGCCCCAAGCGGCGTTGACCCTTTAGAAGCAGTTATCAGTTGCCAGCTTTCAGTTCTCAGTTCTGGATGATCGAGAGTAAGGCCTCGTTTGTTCCGCATTGGAGTGCAGAGCTGCAAGTTGATGACAAACAGCTAACGGCAGTGATTCGCATGACGAGGATGAGATGACGCTGGAAGAATTGCGCGCACAGATCGATGCTCTGGATCGGCAGCTTGTGGAATTGCTGAGTGAGCGGGCCCGCGCTGCACTGATGATCGGTCACCTGAAGGTGAAGACTTCCCTGCCGGTATATGAGCCGGCACGGGAGAAGGTGATCTATCAGAATGTGCGGGCGGCGAACAAAGGGCCTCTGCCGGACATCGAATTGACGCACATCTACGAGCGAATCATCGACGTGATGCGGGCGCTGCAGCGGAATGAGTTGGCATCAGAGAGAGCTGCCCTGAAGGGCCAAGGCACTGGCGCACCGGAAGGCGAGCTTCCGGGATCGGCGCCCGAGACTGGGAAAGAAAAATGATTGTCGCAATGCAGGAGAAGGCCACCGAAGAGCAGATCGATTATGTAATCGAAGCCATGGTGGAAGAAGGTGTGGAGGTTCACCGCACAACGGGTGAGACGCAAACGATTCTGGCGGCAGTGGGGCCGACCGCCAGGCTGGATCTTACGAAGTTTGAGAATCTGCCGGGTGTACTGAAAGTTCACCGGATTAGTTCGCCGTACAAGCTGGCGGGCAAAGGGTTCAGGCCGGAAGGCACGATTGTCGAGTTCGCCAACGGAGTAAAAATCGGCGGCGAGCAGGTTGTGGTGATGGCGGGGCCCTGCTCGATCGAGAACGACGACCAGATCGTCGATATCGCCGCGAAGGTGAAGAGGGCTGGGGCGAGCTTCCTGCGCGGTGGGGCTTTCAAGCCGCGCAGCTCGCCGTACGCGTTTCAGGGGCTGGGGATTCCGGGGCTGAAGCTGATGTACGAAGCGGCTCGCGCAAACGGGTTGCTGGTGATCAGCGAGGTCATGGAGATTTCGCAGATCGAGCCGATGCTGCCGTACGTGGATTGTTTCCAGGTGGGCGCGCGCAATATGCAGAATTTCAATCTGCTGCGCGAGCTGGGGATTGCGCGGAAACCGGTACTGTTGAAGCGCGGGATGGCGGCGACGATTGAGGAGCTGCTTCTCTCGAGCGAGTACATCATGAGCGGCGGAAACTACGATGTGATCTTGTGCGAGCGCGGGATCAGAACGTACGAGACCGCGACACGGAACACGATGGATATCTCTGCCATCCCGGTGGTGAAGAAGCTGTCGCATCTGCCCATCGTCGGCGATCCGTCGCATGGGACGGGGCATCGGGACATGGTGGCTCCCATGGCGCGCGCAGCGGTGGCGGCGGGGGCTGACGGGATCATCGTGGAAGTGCATCCGAATGCGGATAAGGCGGCTTCGGATGCAGCGCAGACGCTCTATCCGGATCAGTTTGAGAAGCTGATGGCAGAGCTGCGGGTGATTGGGAAGGCGGTTGGCAGGACGATTTAAGGCCGAGTGAGTATCTTGTTTCCCAGGTCTCAAAAGCGAGACCTGGGGCACCCGGCCGCTCGGGTCTGATCGGGAAGGAAAACCGCATGGAGAGAATTGCGATTCTGGGAACAGGCCTGCTGGGAACTTCGGTGGGCCTCGCGCTCCGTGCGGCGGGATTCTGCGGCGAGATTGTCGGGTGGAACCGGCATCTGGCCCATGCCGAGACAGCGAGGCGAATGGGTGCGCTCGACCGCATCGTCGGCGATCCGTTGACCGCGGCACGCGAAGCGCAGGTTGTGCTGATCTCGGTTCCGATTTACGCGACGCTTGATTTGATGGAGCAGCTTTCGACTGTTCTGGAGCCAGAACATCTGGTCACTGACGTCGGAAGCACGAAGGGGCAGATCACCGAAGCTGCGGACCGGCTGTTCAATACGCCGGAACGTGCTGGATTCCTGCCTGGGCATCCCATGGCGGGCAAGGAACGCGGCGGGGCCGACCTGGCGGACGCGGACCTGTTCCGCGGAGCTGTGTGGCTCTTCACGGATTTCCCGGCCTGGCACCGGTCTGAACAGGCCGCAGCACTGGCACGGAGTTGGCGTGAGTGGGTCATCAAAATGGGATCGCGCAGCATCGATCTCGAGCCGAAGCGGCATGATGAACTCGTCGCCTGGGTCAGTCACCTGCCACAGTTAACCGCAACGGCGTTGAGCGCGGTGCTGCAGGACCAGGTTGACGACGCTCCGGAGTTGAAGGATGTGGGCGGGCGGGCGCTGCGGGAGATGACTCGCCTTGGTGCCAGTCCATTCTCAATGTGGCGCGATATCGCGCTGACGAATACAGAGTCGATCGATGCAGCGCTGCAGGCGCTTGAGCAGCATATCGCTCACATTCGCGACAATCTGCGCACGCCCGAGTTGCGGGAAGAGTTTGAAAGGGCGAATAGGTTCAGGGCACAGGGGACAAGGGAACAAGGTGACGAGGGAACGACCGACAGGAACTAGGGGCCGGCGACGGTCGCGGATTGCTTGGCCGGTTCGAGGGCATCGAGTTCGGGGTTGAGGGAATGAAATCCTTCGGCGCGAGCGGCTTCGAGAAGCATCGGAGACGCGGAGATGAAAATGATTTCGGTTCCGCGGAACATTTCGCGGGCCACCATCGCAGCGCCTAACTGGAGAGCATCGGTCCAGCGGAGGCGGGAGCGGTCGAGAAGCTGACGCGCGGCTTCGAGCACGGCGGGGTTCAGTGGCTCCTGCACCATCCGGGCGGCTTCGATACGGAGAATTTCAAAAGCTGCAGCAGCGCTTGATGCGCTAATATCGCCGGCACGCTCGCGCCGGCGGATGGCGGCGTAGACCTCGAGGGGCGCGGAGGCGGCGATGAGCTTGCGATTGTCCTCGACGGATTCCATCAAGCGAATGAGAGCTTCGGTGCCGGGTTCGAGCACGAAGAGCTTGGCGAAAGCCGTGGACTCGAGGAAGTAGCAGTTCACAGTTTGCCTCGCTCCTCGTGAATGTCGTCGGTGATTGGCTCACCTTGAACGATGACAGGATGGAAGCGCTGCGCTTCTTCCGGGACACCGGCTTCGGCGCGATTGAGGCGGATGGTCGTCGTCGGATACGCCGGTGTTTTAGGATTGGCAATTTTGCTGGTGAGCACAACCCCACGCTGGATGGCTTCAGCGAGGACTGCCTGACGCGACTCGGGGTGCTGATTCCAGCGGAATGTCTTGCGTGGCAAAAAGGAGTCGCGAAACCACTTGAGGGCGATGAACGCGTGACCACCACGCTCCGCTTCGGCCAGAGCCGCGCAAAGCTCCTTGACGCGCGCATCGAGGTCGGCTGGAACGGGAGCGACTTCTTCGGCTTCATCTTCGAAGTCTCGCTCGATAGGTCCCCGAGTGCGGCTCTGTCTAGCAGGAGCAGCGTTGTCGTCGAGGCGTTCGAAATAGATGCGAACTTCATCCTCTTCCGGCGACCAGCTTTCGGCCAAGGCATTTCGACGTTTGCTACGGCCGTTCTCACTGCAGAGTTCGACGATAGCCTGATAGCCCGGAGGAGCGAGGAAGCGGAGAGCGCGGGCGAGGCCGGGGTCCTGCGAGAAGGCAAGCTCGCTGAGGGCCTCTTCGATAATCTCTTCGGCGTCTGGAATGCTGAGATTGCTAATGTCTACGCTGCTTTGCGCAGCCCGATTCGACTTCATAAAGGTTCTCCGTATAAAGCATCTCTAGTCTGTCTATTCCCGCTGCGCTCTCATGAAGCCGACCCTCTGGAGGGAGGCGCTATTTAGGGGGTCACAGGTTCCTATTCTGGCTGTAACGGACCGATTTTCGTTTCCCGAGCATTTGTAAGGTAATCATCAATGTCGATTAAGTCTGCCCAAGCAGCCGAGCCCCAATCCTCTGCTGTTAAGTGACAAACCCCCACAGGGTCGAGAACGCTTTAACTAAAAAGCACTTTCGTGCGAACCGCACCAGTGTAAACGATTGTGCTACTTAACCCTTGGCTGGTGCAAGGCCAGTGGGCGCAAGCATATATACCAATAGAGCCCAAAACAGGCATGAGGTTGTTCTCCGTGTAACGCTCTGTTGCCTCCCATCTCCGTACAATAGAGAAATGCGGCGAATTTCCCTGGTGTTGTTCCTCGTTTTTCTTTGTTTGGGGAGCAAGCCTGCACAAGGTCAGGCCGGTCCACCGGCATTTGATCTAGTAGGGCCCAAGGTCGATGTTCATGTGAAACGCGGTGAGGTGACGCTCCCGATCGGACAGGTGCCGAACCTGCTGCCGGGCGACCGGCTTTGGATACACCCGGACTTTCCCGAAAGCCAGTCGGCCCATTATGTGCTCATCGTCGGCTTCCTGCGCGGAGCCACCAACCCCCCGCCTTCTGAATGGTTTACGCACGTGGAGACGTGGTCGAAGAAGGTGCGGCAGGAGGGAGTGTTTATCACCGTTCCTCCGGAGGCGCAGCAGGCGGTGTTGTTCCTGGCGCCATCGACCGGGGGGGATTTCAGCACGCTTCGGAACGCTGTCCGGGGGAGACCGGGTCTGTTTGTGCGCTCGGCGCAGGACCTGAATTTTGCCAATGCGGACCGCATGCGGCTGGATACTTACCTCGCTGAAGTCAAAGTTACGTCGCAGACGGACCCTAAGTCCTTGAAAGAGCGGGCACAGAAGGCCGCAAACGTGCTCGGGATCAAGCTGGAGCAGCAGTGCTTCGACAAACCCTCAGACCAGCAGGCGCCGTGCCTGACGCAGCATACCGAAGGCATGGTTCTGGATGACGCGAACGTCTCGAACAGGGTGGCGCAGCTGACCAGCGGAAGCAGCGTGGATCTGATGAATCAGTTGGCGTATTCGCCAATCGGGGGAGCAGGGGTCTTCAGTCCCTATATCGGAGCGATTCTGGACACAGCGCGGATACTGGCGTCGCTGCACACGGCGCACTTTCAATATATTCCGGCGCTCTCGTTGCCCACCGACGACACACTGAATCTGCGATTGAGTGTCCCGCCTTCATTCAAGGATCCGAAGTCCGTGGTCGTGATTGCGCTTCCGCCGGTGGGTCCGGCGAAGCTGCCGCCGCTTCACCCGTCAAATCCGTCGGATCAATTTTGTGCGCAGAAACCAGGGCTGGTGCTTTCGGCGGAAGGGGCGCCGATGGTTTACGCGGGCCCCGAGGCGCACGACTTGAAACTTCGAATTCAAACCAAATCAGGTTCGATTGAGATCCCGGTCAAGGCAGATGCGGGACAAGGCGGGCTGGTTCTGACGAAGGCGTCGCCTGATTTGCCACCGGGGGATCTGACCGGAATCGTGGTGGGCAAGTGGGGATTCGACGACTGGGAAGGTCCGCGATTCCGGCTGGTTGCGTCCGCACCCGGCAAGTGGAGGCTCGCCCCAAGCGATGAACTAGCGCTGGTGGTGGGGCGTGAGGATACGCTGCACGTTCAAGGTGAAAACACGCTGTGCGTCGCGAAGGTGGAATCTCAGCCCGCAGGCGGGATTCCGATGGAGATACAGTGGAAATCTCCCAAGCCGGAGACGCTGGAGTTTGGAGTTCCCCTGAAGGATGCGAAACCGGGAGAGGTAACGATCAGCATCCATCAATATGGGCTGGAAAAACCGGACACGTTGAAGTTGATGGCGTACTCAGAGGCGGCCTCACTCGATCGGTTAAAGCTGAGTGCAGGCGATCCCGAGGCCGTGCTTTCCGGTACACGTCTCGATGAGGTGGCAAAGGTTTCATTCAGCAACATCGACTTCACGCCGGTTGACCTCAAGCGCGTACAGGATGTGGATCAACTGAGTCTCAAAGCCGGAAGTGCAACGGACACTCTGGAGCCGGGAAAGCGGTACACGGCAAAGGTCGCGTTGCGTGACGGCCGCGAGCTCAAAGTGCCGGTCACTGTGGAGCGGCCCCGGCCGCAGGTTGCGCTTCTGAGCAAGGGCACGCAGGAGGAACAGTCGGCTGACGCTTCGCCTGTGCATCTGGGAAGCCCGAATGATCTGCCGGTTGAGCGGCGACTGGTGTTCTTTTTAAAGTCGAAATCGCCGCAAAGTTTCCCGCGCGATCAGAAGGTGGAAGTGGCCGCCACAGACAACAGTTTTCACACGACGCTTTCGCTCAGCGACGGGACCTTGATGCTAGAGGACTCGAGCACGGCCCTTGGCGTGGTAGAGCCTCTGGCGAAGTTTGGGTCGTCGGCATTTGGACCGGTGCAAGCACGGGCGATTTCGGGGGATGGCGTGCCGGGAGACTGGCTGTCGCTGGGGACGCTGGTACGTTTGCCTGGTTTCAAGGAACTGCGTTGCCCGCATGCGATTTCGAAGCCTTGCACGCTATCGGGTACGAATCTTTTTCTGGCGACGTCGATATCAGCATCACCCGATTTCGACAACGCACTCGACGTACCGGCAGACTTCACAGGGGTGCAATTGACGGTCCCTCATCCGGCGAATGGCGTGTTGTACCTGAAGCTGCGGGATGACCCGGAGACGGTGCAGACGCTCGCATTGCAGGTATTGCCAGCGGCGGCGAATTCATCTTCCACGGCGGCGAAGCCGAGTGAAACGAAGCAATCGGAGCAGAGCGCGCAAGCGCCGCCGCAGTCAAAGACGGAGCGTTAGGGGCGTAAGAGGGCCTGGACTTCATGCATTGCTACGCTGAAACCAAGGCTCGGTCCGGAACCTAATTGAAGTAGGCGCGGTTCTTCTCGATGAAGTGGGCCTGGTCGGCTGGAATGTCCGCTTCAGGAAAAATGGCATTCTGAGCGCAGACGCTAGCGCAGTTCCCGCAATCGATGCATTCGTCGGGGTTGATATATACCTGTGAGACGCCTGCGGCGGCGGGGTCCGAAGCCTGGGGTGCGATGGCAGAAGTGGCGCATTCGGTAACACAGACAAAGTCCTTCGTACATGCATCGATGACGACGTAAGCCATGGATCATTGCTCCTGGTAGTTGAGAAAGCGCGGATCATTCGCGCACTCTCGAGCTTATCGGCGAACGTGAGCAGGGCTCGGTGACTCGAGTCACAGGGCGATATACGGAAGCGTGCGGGCACGGAGTACCGGGAGCGTTTCAGCGGGTGAATTCTACGCCGGCATCGTCATGGTCCGACTGCCCGGTACGCCGTTGATGCTTTGCTACGTACATAGCGGCATCGGCTGAGTTGAGAAGGCTGTCCTGAGTGTTGCCATCAACCGGGAACAAAGCCACGCCGAAGCTGGCTGCGCCCATGATGAGATTGCCCTCGATCTGAAAAGGGTTGGAGAAGCAGCCTTCGAGACGGTCGACGACCGAGCGGATGTCCTGGTGGGAAGCTGCGTCTCCAATGAGGACGGCGAATTCGTCTCCGCCGAGGCGCGCCATAACATCGCTGGGGCGAAGCTGATGCTTCATGCGCCGAGTGGCCTGCTGCAGGTAACGGTCGCCGATGTGATGGCCGTAGTGATCATTGATCAACTTAAAGCCATCGAGATCGATGTAGATCAGGCCGAATTTAGACTTTGCGGATTTAGAAGTCTCGATCATTGCGGAGAGGCGCTCTTCGAGAGAAAACCGATTGTGAAGTTCAGTGAGCAAATCGAACTGAGAACGATGCTGGAGATCGGAGTAGAGCCTGCGATTCTCAATAGCAAGGGCGATAAGGCCAGCAGCCGCTGATAGCGCATCGTTCTCAGCTTTGCGCGGTTTCGTTCTGGCGTGAAGCGCAGCGCTGATGGTGCCGAGATGCAGGCCTGACCGCGACAAAATCTGGTGCTGAACCAGTCTCAGGTTTGCGGAATGCGCGGGACGGGTTCCGCATTGGCGATCATCGGCGAGCTCGCACCAGCAGGCTGCGCCGTTGAGGCGGAAAGAAACGATCTCTGTTGCCTCTTCAACCATGTCAAGCAGGCTTGTGGAGCCGTTGAGATGTTCTAGGATGCGGCTCCGCATCTGCTCGACGTGTGCCTGACGCGCGATCTGGGACCGTCCACGCCTTTCGGCGCGCCATGCAAAGCTTCCAATGACAAGAAGGCCGGCAAGCAGAGCGCCGACCGCATAGGTGAGATTTCTCACGTTCAGAGGAGAGGGCCCTGCGGTTACGGTGAGATCCTCCGCGGATCGAATCAAGATGTCGAACGCGATGGGCTCCTGGCTCTGTTCAGCTTTGGAGACTCTGCAGACACCAACGATGCGCACAGCCGATCCCGGGGGGATTTCAAACATCGGTTTTGGTGCGACGAGATGCTGCGGATGCTGGAGGATCGCCTTGAAGAGGTGCCCGCCGGCCACGAACAAATACTCGTCCTGAGCGGGTTCGCGAACCGCAGTAAGCAGCTTGGCGTCGATGGACACGAGGTCAAGAGCGTGGTCGCCGCGAGCCAGGACGTCCGCATTGGAGGGAACGGGGGCAACTAGGGACGGCGAGTTGGTATCGTCGATCGCGCCTCCGGTCAGGACCAGAGATCCGTTCTGCACGTCGGGGAAGCCGGTGACTGTGGCCAAGTCTCCGATTCTGGCGCGCTGTTCGAATTGAGTCGTGACGAGAAGGCTTTTATCGCCGCTCTGGAGAACGAGTGTGGAACCGGGCTGGTAGTAGGTTATGGTTCCCGAAACCTTGACTCGACGCGTGTTGTTCTGCACGTCGAATCCGCTGAGGATCTGATTCATGGGCGTGATGGGCAGATCCTTGGGAGCGAGAGGTGCGCGACGGATGACTTTCAAGTCCAGGGCGGATGGAACTTCGATGAGAACGCCGGTCATCTGCATCTTCCGATCGAAGCGGCCGGCGACGGCGCCAGTGATCTGGACCTCAGCATCGAGCAGGGATTTGAGGTCTATCGGTCCGGTTTCGGGCATCTGAGCGTCTACGGTTCCGCCCAGCATCTGCAGTTGCAAATAAATGGTGGAGATGCCGACGTCGCTGACGACATTTGCGCTGCGAACATATCCTCGAACTGTTGCGCGCTGGCAATCGAGTTCGGCACGGATGAGTTGCCGGAAGTCGGCGTTGACAGAGGCAGGAGGTGCGCCGTGCCCCTTGAGGAGAATCCTGTCCGCTTTGATCTCGGGACGAAAGCTGGCGCGCGTTGTGCCGATGACCTGGATACGGTCTCCAGGAACGAGTGTCTGATCGGGAGTAGTCTCGACGTAAATGGCTGAGCTGCCATCCTGGACGAAGAGGTCCACGTTGCCGCGCACGTAATAAGTGACTACAGCGGGAAACGAAACGGGAAGGAATTGGGCAGCCCGTTCATTGCCTAGCGAGTGGATAGCGCTCAGGGTTGTGAGCGGGGCGTTCTCGGCTCTTGCCGCAAGTGTTGCAACGAGCAGCACTGCTGAGAGAATCCGGCCGAAGATGCAGTGAAGCTTCATCATTGTTGCCGATCGCCGCTCATGCACTGCCGGGAAGCCTTGGGAAGCATTCACGACTACGATGGGATCGGAAAGTCGTGTTCCGGCCCTGCACCAATCGCTGAGACGCCAGGTGGATATTTGAGCAAGTTTAATGCTGAAGTGAACGTTTTTCGCTCCCACAAAGGAGGCAAGCACAGCACTTTGGATTTCAGAAAAGTACCGGTTCGTGCCCGATTCCCTTTTTGGATCGTACCGGCGAGCCAGGTCTGTGATTCTGGTGTGTTTCGAAGCGAGATGTGCAACAAAAAACCCACCTGCAAGGGTGGGCTTTTTGCTTGCGGGTCGAATCGTTTCAACACTCGCCTCAACCCACGCTGTATCCAACATAGGCCTGCGCTTTGAGCAATACATCCCTCATCGGTAACCGAAAACGGGCCTGGGGCAAAACCAAAGTACATTTCATGGCAAAACAAGCTGGATATATAGCTGCTGCTTATGGCTCGTTGATTGCAGGCTAGACGGCCAACCCTCTGTCATCAGCGATGCGAAGCGTGATAGCGTAAGAGGACCGAAATGAGTAGTTTCCCCGCATGCAGGACGCTATCTTTGTTGTGCCTTGGGCCGCTCTCAGGCGACAGTCTTCGACAGAAGATCGCGGCAATTCTGTTTTGGTCGACCTCAGTGACTGTGTTCGGAGTTGCACAGAAGGCGCATCAGGAACCCGCGGTCGTGCAACCCGGAGCTCCTGGAGCGGCGACGAAGAACCTTCCGGCGCACACGCATGCGAAACTTCCGCCGATCTCGAAGGCTGACGTTGAATTCATGCAGGGCATGATCATGCATCACTCCCAGGCGGTGGAGATGACCGCACTAATTGCAACGCATTCTGAGAACAGTCATGTGCGTGCGATTGGAGCGAAGATCAGCAGCTCACAGGCGGACGAGATTCGGATGATGGAGAGATGGCTGGCAGCGCGCGGGCAGTCGACATTGATGGAGATGCCCGGAATGCCCGGCATGGACATGCAAGGAAACTCGATGGGGCTGATGCCCGGAATGCTGTCACCTGAGCAGATGGAGGCGCTCCGAAAAGCTCGAGGCGCCGAGTTCGATCGACTTTTCTTGTCGGGGATGATTCAGCATCACGGCGGAGCGCTGGTGATGGTGAAAGTCCTGTTTAGCAGTGCCGGTGCGGGACAGGACGCGGAGATATTCGACTTCGCGACGGACGTGGATAACTCGCAGCGGGCAGAGATCAGAATCATGCAAAAAATGCTGGAGGAGCTTCCTTGAATCGGATGAAAAGCGCAGTACTTCCCTTTGCAGTGATGGTCACGGCTTCCTGTTTCGCCACTCTAATTCATTCTCAGCAACAACCGACACAGCCGAATGGGCAGGCGCCAGCCACGGAGGGAGCTGCGGCGGCACAACCCTCGAAGGCGGCCCAAACAGACCCGTTTGCACCGCACCCGGCTCCGCCATTGCCGGCGGGTATGACGGGCTCGGATACGAACGACGCTCGTGCGAAGCTGAAGCCAGGGCTGTATGACGCAGGTGAAGTTGCGAAAGGAATGAGGCATCTTGCCTTTCTAAAGAAGCCCGATGCATTTCAAATGCAGGTGACTTCGCCAGACGATCCGAGCGTTGCAAAGTCGCTTTCGCAGCTTGGGATCAGCCCCATGCAGCTGAAGATGATGCCGAAGTCTCTGCAACCAGTCATCGCGCAGCTCGCGTTCGCGAACTCAGATTTTGCGTTCCAGGGGGACCACCTTTTCCAGGGCAACTTCTATGGCGTAAACATCTACGACATCAGCAATCCAGCGAAGACTTCTTTGCTGACATCGATGGTGTGTCCCGGAGGACAGGGCGACGTGTCGGTGCATGGGAACTTAATGTTCATGTCGGTGGAGATGCCGAACGGGCGAATCGATTGTGGCACTCAGGGATTTCCGCCGGCAGCAGCACCCACTGAGGGGTCTCCCAAGCCGATGGGGATGGCGCCTCCCCCGCAAAAGGAGCGCTTCAGAGGGGTGAGGATTTTTGACATATCCGACATCAAGAGCCCGAAGCAGGTTGCCGCAGTGCAGACGTGCCGCGGATCGCACACGCACACACTGGTCGTCGACCCCAACGACAAGGAGAACGTGTACGTATACGTTTCGGGAACGTCGTTTGTGCGGCAATCAGAGGAACTGGAAGGATGTTCTGGAGAAGCACCCGAGAAGAATCCAGATACGGCGTTGTTCCGCATCGATGTGATCAAGGTGCCGGTTGCGCACCCGGAGCAGGCGTCGATTGTTTCCCACCCGCGGGTGTTTATCGATCCGCGCTCGGGCGTGATCAATGGCCTGAATAACGGCGGCAGTCACGATAAGGGCGAGGAGAAGGCTAAAGACACGGATCAATGCCACGACATTACGGTGTATTCTGCGATCGGTTTGGCGGCCGGCGCGTGCTCCGGAAATGGCCTGTTGCTCGACATCAAGGACCCAGTGAACCCGAAGCGCGTGGATGCCGTAAACGATCCGAATTACTCTTACTGGCACTCGGCAACGTTTTCGAATGACGGGTCGAAGGTGGTGTTCACTGACGAGTGGGGCGGCGGCCTGGGAGCGCGGTGCAGAGCGAACGATCCCAACAAATGGGGTGCTGATGCGATCTTCAATCTCAAGGACAACAAGCTGAGCTTCGCGAACTATTACAAGCTTCCGGCGGCGCAAGGCGATACGGAAAACTGTGTTGCGCACAATGGGTCGCTGATTCCGGTACCTGGTCGGGACATCGAAGTGCAGGCGTGGTATCAAGGCGGTGTGTCGGTGATGGACTTCACCGACGCGGCGCATCCAACTGAGATTGCCTACTTCGATCGCGGACCGATAGATCCAAAGATGCTAGTTCTCGGAGGAGACTGGTCGGCCTACTGGTACAACGGCGCGATCTATGGATCCGAGATTGCGCGCGGGTTGGATGTGTTTGAGCTAACACCGACGGAGTCGCTGACGCAAAATGAGATCGACGCGGCGAAGACCGTGCAGGTGAAAGAACTTAATGTGCAGAATCAGCAGAAGCTTGAGTGGCCGGCGAAATTGGTCGTTGCGAAGGCGTATACCGACCAACTGGAGAGATCGCGGGCTCTGCCGGGAAAGCAGATTGCCTCGTTGCGAAAGGGGATTCGCGATGCGGAGAAATCGCACTTGAAGGACAAACAGGTGGCCAAGCTACAGGCAATGACGGGCGGACTGGAGACGGCCGCATCTTCAGCCAAGACGCAAGCAGACGCGAAACGGCTTCAGGCATTGGCAGAGATTCTCAGGCATCCGGTCTCCTAGGAACTCACTAGGCAGGCTGGTGGATCTTGGCGGCTGTTTCACCCAACCGTCACATTGCGGCAACGGAACTACTTGATGTTGAGCGGGTCAGATAACTCCTGACCCGCTTTTTGCGTCTTTACTGGATGTGGCTGAAGTGTAGCTTTCAGCGCGTTCAGGCCTTGCCCGCGAGTGACGAGATCGGCGTTCAAGCTCTGTCCGAGTCTACTCACACCAGGCGCAAACTCCGTGCTAGTCGCCGAGTGTAGGTACATCCGGTTCCATCCGTGAAGGGCTTCTTGCGTAACTGAATAGGCTCGAAGCGAGACAACTCGCGACTTCCGCGACAACGTGCAGGTGCGTACAACAGGAGTCTAGACGGGGAAGGACAGTGCCGGATGACCGACGGTTGTGATTGCAGATGAACTCCCTAGTCGAACCCGCTCATCGCGCCGCTTCGAAGCTGTGGAGTTATCGCCAGACCTGCCGCGAGTCACGGAAGCTACTAACTCGCGTTTTGCTCATCGATAAGCTCACGCCAGCGTGCGATGACTCGTTTGCGCCGGCGGAGAGATATGGAAACAAATTTGAAAAAAGAACGAGGACAGTGTAGTCCTTACACCCCTTCAAACAGCCTGTCTTGAAGAAGGATGGGCTGAAGCCTGGGCGACCGTGAACGGTACCTATATGACATTTCGTAGTAAAAATGCCGGAAACAAAGAAGATAGACGCCCCGGCGGGTCCGCAGCCAGCGAGCCATTCGCTCCGGTCCGAGGTCGAACGGATGCACGGCGGCTGCAGGGCATGAATGGCCATCCAGATGCTTATGACAAGGGTGAGATATACGGCTCATAGAAAGTAGCCGAAGAACTTACATCGCAAGCCCATGCGCAAGCCGTCGAGACTCTTCCACAAGGACTCCTGAGGGGCATGGAAATAGAAAAGCGAGGGTATCGCGAATGCAAGGGAATAATGTACAAGGCAATAATGCTCTAAATATATTGGAAAGCGACATTCCGGCTGCAACTTTGACTGCGAATGTTGAGACTATCTCGAACGTCAGTGTGCTGCGGGAGACGTTTCCGGCTTCTACGTGGAGACGGCCCTCGCCCCTTCTTTCTTCCGCAGTCAAGCGTTCCTTTTCTCTGCGGTATGCGGTGCTGAAACGGACAATCGATATTGTGCTCTCCAGCTTGCTTATCATTCTGCTCTTTCCGGTCATGCTGGCTGTAGCTCTAGCGGTCGCACTGACTTCGAAAGGCCCCGTCTTCTTCACGCAAGAGAGGCTTGGGCGGTTTGGAGTTCCCTTCCGCATCATTAAATTCCGGTCGATGTATTCGCGGCAGCACAAGAACAACGTGCAGGCCATCAATGAGACTCATCGCGAGATGCACCAGCGTAACGAGCAAGCCTATCCGCTGAACAAGGACGTGCCAGATCCCCGTATCACTCCGGTGGGCCGGATTATTCGGAAGCTGAGCTTGGACGAACTTCCTCAGCTTTTCAATGTCCTGCGCGGAGAGATGTCATTGGTTGGCCCGCGGCCGATCGTGGAGGCCGAGGTGGCACTCTATGGACAGGAGTTTGCGTATTACGATCTGTTCAAGCCCGGTATCACCGGTCTGTGGCAGGTGTCGGGTCGTAGCGATATCGGGTATGAGCGCCGCATCGGATTCGATCGGGACTATGCAACGAACTGGAGCTGCGGGCTCGATTTCGAGATCCTGACTCGCACGATCCCCGCGGTCATCACGATGAGGGGCGCTTACTAACTAGGGCAACGCGCGAAATTACAAGGAAGATGCGGCCGTGCCGGGGCGAGAAGATCTGAACCCCTGTGCGGCCGTTTCTTCAATTTACGAACAAGGTGAGACGGTCTGAAAACTCAAAACGGCTCTCGTACATCTAACCCGGGAGACACACAGGGGGAGAGCTGCACCACCGAAAGACACGAAAAGATGAGCAAGGTTACGAGTAAGTGTTTGTGGACGAGCGAGGCCCACTCGGTTGCCGAGATTCGACAAAAACCCCAGAGACGCACCCAGAATCGTTCGCGCCGGGATCTTGCCCGGGTGATTTCGCTGGCTCTGGCGCTGGCAATGATCCTGACTCATTCGTGTGCCCGAGTTGCTGCACAGACGGAGCAATCACCCTTGTCTCCCAGCATCTCGCAGCAGAACACTAGCTCGTCGAACTGCGCAAATGGCGACCTCGCGGCATGCGAGTTGAGTGTCCCAACAATGCCAGGACAGGGGTCCGATTCAGGTGGAGCGGGCTTCAGCAGTGGTGGGTACCCAAGTATCACTCCTGGAACTCCGACATCCCCGATGAGCGTGTACCGGGATGATGCTGAGGGCCTCAACCGCGCTTCACAGCAGCGGCAAAGCGCGCCTTCGCCGATCAAGCAGCAGCCACTCACGGAGTTTCAGATGCTCGTCGCTGCTTCTGTGGGCCGGATCGTTCCCATGTACGGGCAAGACCTTTTCACGAATGTGCCGGACACCTTTGCGCCAGTCCAGCGATTGCCTGTGACTCCGGACTATGTCATCGGACCGGGTGACGAGCTGTTGATTCGAACCTGGGGCCAGGTTACGCAAAACCTGCACCTTACTGTAGATCGGTCGGGTTCGGTTTACGTTCCTCAGGTCGGGGAGATTCGAGTAGCGGGCCTGCCATTTCGGCAGCTGCAAGGATTCCTCAAAGCGCGTTTCGATCGTGTGTACCGGAACTATGACTTGAACGTGAATCTTGGGCAGCTCAGGTCTATTCAAGTCTTTGTCACCGGGCAAGCGAGGCGCCCAGGCAGCTACACCATCAGTTCGCTGAGCACGCTTGTGAATGCTGTTTTCGCGTGCGGAGGACCGGGCCCGCACGGCTCGTTGAGGCACATCCAGTTGAAACGAAATGGAGAACTGGTCGCAGATTTTGATCTCTACGATCTGCTGCTGAGGGGCGACAAGTCCAAGGATGTTCCGCTCGGTACGGGGGACGTGTTGTACTTTCAGCCAATTGGGGCGCAAGTAGCAGTGCTGGGCAGTGTCCACGTTCCTGCAATTTATGAATTGCGTGGGCATGAAACAGTCGCCGAGGCTCTAGCTCTCGCGGGCGGCGCGTCATCCGTGGCAAGCACCTCGTCGTTGGAGATCGAGCGAACGAATCGTGGAGTAGATGGAAGCAGTGCCCGCGTTGCAGTCGACGTGGCCATGAATGAGCAGTCGCTCGCGGCTCCTTTGCGGGATGCAGACATCGTCAGGGTGCGTGCCGCTTCTCCGCGGTTCGACAAGACCGTGACGCTAAGAGGCAATGTGGCAACGCCGGGGCGCTTCGGCTGGCGAGAGGGAATGCACGTCAGCGATCTGATTCCTAATAAGGAGTCGTTACTGACGCCAGACTATTGGCTGCGGCGGGCGCAGCTCGGACTGCCGGTAGCGGATTTCCAGCCAATGTTGCCGCCGGTGCGTTCAGGAGATAAGGAGAGCGCCTCCAACCCAGGTCAGTCCACCAGCAAACCTGCCATGCCGGCCGACGCGCAGACAGTCAACAGTGGGCTCTTTCCGGGGTTGAGTCTCGGAGTGCCGGCGGACAATGGGCAGGCGCAACCGAACGCAACGCAATTTCAATCGATAGCGGCGTCAGGCGAAGACGAGGCGCAACTGAACAAAGAGTCTCAGGCCGGGAGGCAGTCTGCTGCAGGAGGCCCGCAGCAGGAGGTGCTGGGATCTGGGCCACGTCTGGTGACAACGCCGCATTTTCCGATTCAAACGCAGGTGGTGAGGACGTCTCCTGATATTGACTGGAGCTATGCGGTGGTTGAGCGTCTGGACAAACAGACGATGACCACAAAGTTGCTGCCGTTCGATCTGGGTGCGCTGGTCGTCAAACATGACAGTGGCGCTGATGTCGAACTCGAGCCGGGCGACGTGATTACGATTTTCTCGGATGCGGATATCCGGGTGCCGCGGGCTCAACAGACAAAGTACGTCCGGTTGGAAGGAGAATTTGTTCATTCAGGCGTGTATAGCGTAAAACCGGGTGAGACGCTGAAAGAACTGGTGATACGGGCGGGCGGATTCACGGATCAGGCCTACTTGTATGGCTCGCAATTCAGCAGGGAAAGTACCAGGAGAGAGCAGCAGCAAAGGCTGGACGAGTATGTATCTTCGCTGTCTTACCAAATCGAGATTGCAGCATCAAACAAAGCAACCTCGGTGGTCAGTCCAACCGAGGCAGCGACGGTCGGAGCTTCGGTCGCGAGCCAGAGGGAACTTGTTAACCGATTAAAGCAGGTCCGGGCTACGGGGCGGATTGTGCTGCGCATCGAGCCATTTAGCTCGAATGTAAGTTCGCTTCCGGATCTGCCGTTGGAGGATGGAGACCGTTTCATCGTGCCGCCGGTTCCATCAACTGTAGGCATTGTGGGTGCCGTTTATGATCCGAATTCGTTTCTGTACATTCCGCACCGGAGAGCAGGCGACTACCTGCAAACGGCGGGAGGGCCGAACAGGAACGCCGATCGGCGACAGATATTTATCATTCGCGCGGATGGCTCAGTGGTGAGCCGGCAATACACGAACCGCTCTCTGTGGTCCGACGATCGATTCAGCAGAGAAGTTATCTACCCGGGGGACACAATCGTCATTCCAGAACAACTGAACAAGACGACGGTTTTACGCGGGCTGACCGACTGGTCGGCTGTATTTTCACAGTTTGCCCTTGGGGCTGCTGCGGTGAATGTCATTCGCTAGTCAAAGAGAGTGACTGAACCCAACGGAGTACATGAATCATGGTGAGCATGCGAAGCGAGGGAACGATCAAGGATTTGCCTGAGGACATTCTGGTGCCGCCTATCTCTGGCGTCCAGCAGGAGGACCTTACGTTTCTGGATTTCCTGCTCATTATTACGAGGCGCAAGAAGTTAGTCGGGCTGGTTACGGCGATTTGCGCCGGAATTGCACTAATCCTTGCGTTCGCTCTTCCGCAGGAGTACACCGCCACCGTGATCATCTTGCCGCCACAGGGGAATTCATCGATGAGCTCCATGTTGGCCAGCCAACTCTCTGGCATGAATGGAGCGGTAAGTGGAATGGCGAGCAGCATGCTGGGCATGAAGAACATCAACGATATGTATGTCTCGATGCTGAAGAGTCAGTCAGTTGAAGACGCGGTAGTTCGTCGGTACAGCTTGCAATCGGAGTTCCGCAAGAAGTACCTGGTAGACGCACGCAAAGCTTTGGAGAACCATACCAAGATTGACGGATCGACGAAGGACGGATTGATCCGTCTGAGCTTCACGGATAAGGATCCGAATCGGTCCGCAGAAATTGCCAACGGGTACGTCGAGCAATTCAAGAGCCTGTCCCAGCATCTTGCGATTACAGAGGCATCGCAGCGGCGGGTTGTGTTTGAAAACCAGTTGGAGAAGACGAAGATCGATCTGGAGAACGCAGACGAGGCGTTGAAGAAGACACAGCTCCAGACGGGCATGGTCCAAGTGGATGGGCAGGCGCGCGCCATGATTGACTCTGCAGCGCGTCTGCGAGCGCAGATCGTAGCCAAGGAAGTTCAGATCCAGGCGATGCGCTCGTATGCTGGAGATGAGAATCCCGCGCTAACCCAAGCGCAAACAGAGCTGGACGGATTGCGCGCTCAATTCAACCGATTAGTGGGATCCAAGGGCGGGTCATCGGACGACGTTTTCCTACCGAAGGGTGCGGTCCCGGAGGCAGGGCTTGAATATGTGCGCAGACTCCGGGACGTGAAGTATTACGAAGCGATCTTCGAGATTCTGGCCAAGCAGCTGGAACTTGCGAAGCTCGACGAAGCACGCGAAGGAGCATTCATTCAGGTTGTGGATCCGGCAGTGACTCCGGAAAAGAAGTCATTCCCCAAGCGGGGACTCTTGATCGCTGGGGGCCTTGCCATGGGCTTCACGCTCGGACTCATGCTGGCATTACTGCAGGGCGGGTTAGTTCGGATGCGCCAGAACCCAGCAACGAAGGACAAGCTGGACTTGCTTAAGATGTCCCTCTGGAGCGGCAGCACGGGACGGACCAGGGCGAAAGTCAGACCGCAAAAGGTCGGAGAGGTACAAGAAGGAGAAGTACATCCGCTTCGCCATGTGCGTCCGGAAGCAACTGGATCTCGTTTTTAGCATTCGCAAACTTTGATGTTGCTGTTTTCAGGCAGTCCTACACTTTTATAGATTTGGCCGAGACCGATGCTGATCGACACAACTACGTCTCCACAGCCTTCGACAGGTGTGTGGATGACGGTTAAGAACTTCCTCCGTTACAAGCTCCCGCACGCGATCGGGCTGGACCGAGCTATTGCGTTTACGGTGCTCGGCCGAGTCATACAAGGGCTTGGGAGTGTAGGAAGCGTGCTGTTGATCGTGCATTTCCTGACGGCAGCCGAACAGGGATACTACTATGCGTTGTGGAGCCTTGTAGCTCTGCAAAGTGTCTTCGAACTGGGGTTCTCATTTGTGATTCTGCAGGTGGCGGCGCACGAGAGGGCGCACCTGGAATTTCACGAAGGTGGAAGCATCACGGGCAGCGAAGCGGCGCATACGCGGCTCGCATCTCTTTTGCAACGGGCAGTCAAATGGTACACAAGCGCAGCTGTCGTTATGGGTGTCGTGCTGCTTGTCGGCGGCATGCGGTTCTTCTCGCTGCATCAGCAGCCACAGGCGCCGAACATCTGGATTGTTCCGTTGAGGGTCACGGTGCTGGCGTGCGCCATCACGTTCTCCATCGGACCGGTGTTGTCGTTTCTTGAGGGCTGCGGGCAGGTGACGCACGTTGCGCGGATGCGCTTTTTTCAATCCTTGGTGAGTGTAGCGGCCTCTTGGACTGCCATGCTGAGCCACCACGGGCTCTTCTCGCCGGCGATGGTCCTACTGGGCCAGGGTTTCGTGGCGAGCATTCTTCTCTATTCGCGAAGGCATCTTCTGCTTCCTCTGTTGCGCATGCATGTCTCTGGCGAAGGGATCAGCTGGAAGCGAGAGGTATGGCCGTTTCAGTGGAAGATTGCGGTGAGCTGGCTTTGCGATTACTTCATTTTTCAGCTGTTTACACCGGTGCTCTTCGCATTTCGCGGACCTGAGGAGGCCGGCCGCATGGGGCTCTCGATGAGCATTGTTACGCAGATGAGCGCGATGATGCTGGCCTGGATGACAACCAAGGCCGCGCCATTCGGAAGTTTGATCGCGAAGAAAGAGAGACCGGAACTAGACCGGATGTTTTTCAGGTCCTTACGCCAGTCGCTGCTGCTGTTCGCTGGTGCTGCAGCGATGGTGCTGGTCGGCGTGCTTGCGTCGCCTTACATCCTGCCAAAGATAAGCAGGCGCATTGAGAGCTGGCCCATATTCCTGCTACTGTTGCTCACAGCTCTCGGGAGCCATGTTGTGCAGAGCGAGGCTATTTACCTCCGCGCGCACAAGATGGAGCCGTTCCTTGTTCAATCGATTGTGATCGCGACATGCACGGCAGCAAGCGTCGTAGTGCTGGCAAAGACATCAGGCGCGATGGGAGTTTCGCTAGCGTACTTTCTAGTGCTGGGTGTAGCCGGCGTCATCTCGGCGACTACGATCTTCAGAACAAAGCGCAACCAGTGGTCGCAGGCGGAGGCTTGAGCATGCATTCGAACGGAACCTGCGAGCCCGCAATCTCTATAGCGATGTGCACTTTCAACGGCGGTCGTTACTTGACCGAGCAACTGGAGAGCATAGCATCACAGTCACGGCTTCCCTCTGAACTGATTGTCTGCGATGACGGATCTACCGATGACACAATCGCACTGCTGAACAGGTTCAAGGCAAATGCGCCATTCTCGGTGACCATCGTCAAGAACGCGGCGCGCATGGGATCAACGCGCAACTTCGATCAGGCGATCGGAATGGCACAGGGCGAGTTCATCGCCCTTTGTGATCAGGATGATCGGTGGCTGCCACATAAGCTCGATCGACTCTCGAGGTGCCTTGTCGATAATGCGTTTCTCGGAGGCGTGTTTTCAGATGCGGAACTGATCGACGGAGACGGGAGAAGAGTAGGCAAAACAGTTTTCGGACAGCACAGGTTCACGCCGGCGAAGCAGCGCAGTTTTGTTAGCTGTCCCACCGCCACGCTCCTGAAGCATGATGTGATCACAGGTGCAACGCTCATGTTTCGCTCCAACATACGGCGCTATTGTTCGCCAATTCCCGCAACCTGGGTCCACGACGGTTGGCTTGCGTGGATGCTTGCTTTGCACTCGAGAGTCACCCTGATTGCGGAACCGCTGATTGAGTATCGGATTCACGCGGGACAGCAACTGGGCGTTGAAAGCTCACAGGCATCGCAACGCGGAAGCAGGGAGACGCGGCGGCAGTTCTACGCGAGGGTTGCGCGACAGTTTGAGGATCTACTCAGCCGGGTAACAGCGGAAGGATGGAGCCAGAACGATGCTCTAGTCGAAAACATCAGGCAAAAGATCGCCTTTCTAAAAAGCCAGGCGGCGTTGTCGACGCAGCCTGGAGCGAGAGCGATGCAGATGCTGGGCTTGCTGCCGAAGTATCTTCACTATGCACGCGGGCTCGCGTCCGTGCGGAAAGATCTGTTGCTGGGTCGTGAGATGCTATGAGCGACCCCCTGTTCAGCAGCAGCCACCCTGCGGAGGCAGCTATGGCTTCACCAGCACTATGGCCAGCGCTTACTGAGAGATTTGCGAAGCACAAAGTAGTGCATGGCGAACTCAAGCCGCTCAGGGAGATACCGCTCTTTTGTAATCCTCTTATCATCTTCCTTGGGAATTGGGTGCTGATGATGGCATCGCTCAGCGTCCAGGTCACGTATGTGACATATCCAAACATGGGCATGCCGCTTCTGCTGTTCGGCATTTCCCTTGGTTCGTTTCTATTTGGCTATATCGTGTCACGCATGTTGCTGCACAAATGGCCAACTCCGAGTCATGTGGCATCGTACTCGCTTGACACGACGCAACTGTGGCAGCTGAACCTGCTGCTCTGCGGCGCGGCGATGACGATCATTGTTTTCAACTGGATTCTTACGGGGCCCCCGCCGGCAGTAGGTGATCCGAGTTCCTATCTAACGTACGGGCGATTCAAGCAGGTGCTCTTTCCGGTGCTGGTGACAGTAACGGTGAACGCGACACTCGATCCGTCACGCTGGCGGAAAGCGCTTTTCATTCTGTTCGGCATCGCGGGGATGACCTTGTACATCACTCGTGGATTGCTGATGGTAGCCCTGCTGCAGATGTTCTTTGTCTTCGCCCTGAAGACAAGAATGAGCAAGCGAAAGCTCTATACGATCCTGATCTGCTTTGTGGCATTCACGGTTGTGGTGATCACGGTGATTGGCAATGCCCGTACCGCGCAAGGCGTATTCCTCGAATATCTGCAAATCAGGCATAAGTATTCTGATTGGCCGATGGCGTACCTCTGGTTGACGTCTTACGTGTCAATTCCCTTTTCGAATCTGTGCTGGTTGTTTGCGAAGAGCAATTTCCACGGCCCGACCTTGGCATTTCTTTATCCACTATTGCCTTCGTTTTTGACGCCTTCTGATCCCCACGCCTATATCCACGAGGATCTGAGCATTATCGATGGTGCAAGTACCTATCTCGCTGCGTACGCGCTGGATTTCTCCTACCTGGGAATTTATCTGGCGAATTTGCTGCTGGGTATTGGGTGCGGCTGGATGCGAGAAAGAGCGCTGCCGCGCGGGTTCCTGGTGGCGAGCATATTTCTCACGTGCCTTTCCTTCATTTTCTTCAGCGACATGTTTACTCCACTTTCGACAATCCTGCAGATCGCAATTCAGACCGCGGTGCAACGACGGTGCTTTCTCTGGGGGGCTGAACCTGTGACCGCGATGGTGCCCGAATGAGCGAGATAAGACCGGTATTTACGCCGGAGGCGAAACCGCTGAAGGTAATGGTGGTGATCGTACTGTACAAGATCAGGGCGGAGGACTCTCCGGCATTCCGTAGCGTCATTGCGGCTCGAGAGAGCTTTGGACGGAATGCTGGCGAAGTCCGGGTATTGCTTTGGGATAACAGCCCGGTATCCGGCGCAAGTGAGAATCTGCCTGAGGGCGTCGCGTATTTCGGAGATGAAAGTAACTCGGGGTTAGCCACGGCATATAACCGTGCGATGGAGTGGGCGGAACTTCATGGGGCCGAATGGCTATTAACTCTGGATCAGGACACTGCAGTTCCGCCGGACTTCTTTCACAAGATGGGGAACTCAGCGACAGCGGCGACACAGTACGCGGGCGTAGGCGCAATCGTACCCCAGATCGCCGCGTCCGGGCGGCGACTTTCGCCGAACTGGTTCCAGTTTGGTGCAGTTCCGCGCTGGTACCGGACGGGGTACGTTGGCGTTCCCGCGGAACCCGTGTTCGCTTTCAATTCAGGCGCAATGCTGCGGCTGGATGCTTTGAAGCAGGCCGGTGGCTACGATCCACGTTTCTGGCTCGACAACAGCGATGCAATGATCTTCAGCAAACTGCACGAGCATGGAAAGCGTGTCTATGTAGCCGGCGATATCCAGGTTGAGCACGAGTTCTCAATGAAGGACATGCAGCGCAGGATGAGTGCCGTTCGCTATGAGAACGCACTCTTCGCCGAAACTGCATTCTGGGATTTGCGAATGAACCGGATAGCAGGATGGGAGCGCACGCTTCGCCTCGTGCTTCGATTGTTCAAACACTGGGCGCGTGGTGATGCGGCAGAACTGCGAAGGATCACGTGGCACGAACTTATGCGGCGGCTATTCACACCGCGACGCACACGTGTCAAAGAGTGGGTCGAGGCGACTGAAGAACGCGCGAAGAGGGCGCAGCGGCCGATGTGGGATCCGCGCATCTCGGTGTGCATGGCGTCTTACAACGGCGGCCCGTATGTGGATGCGCAGCTGCAATCGATCTTGTCACAGCTCGGACCGAACGACGAGGTCGTTATTGTGGATGATGGATCGACAGACGATACAGTCCTGCGCATCGAGGAGATCGCAGACGCGCGGGTCAAGCTACTTCGGCATAGAGCAAATGCGGGAGTTCTGGCGACGTTTGAGGATGCGCTACGATGCGGGACGGGGGAAATTCTCTTCCTCGCTGACGACGATGATGTCTGGGCACCCACGAAGGTGCAGAGATTTATGGAGGTCTTCTCAGAGGCTGCCGGGGTAGGTATCGTATCGAGCCGTGTACGCATGATCGATGAGCATGACCGGCCTCTGGCCGACTCGCGTATCAATCGCAGCGGAAAGTTCAGATCCGGATTCTGGTGGAATCTCTTTATCAACCACTACCAGGGATCGGCCATGGCAGTTCGAGCATCCTTGCTGGGGCAAGTGCTGCCGTTCCCTGCGCAGCAATCTTTCTTGCACGATGCGTGGATTGGAACGCGCAACGACCTGCTCGGCGGAAAAGCCGTGTTCATCGAGCAGGATCTGCTTTTCTATCGGAGACATTCAAAGAACGCCAGTCGGACGAAGCCGCTGACGGAACAGATCAGGACGCGAGTGGAACTGCTGCTCGCGCACCTCAGCTACTGGTTCCTGTACCCGGCATCGGGTAGACGGGCGATGCAGTGGTAGAGATGATGTCCAAGGAGAGAGTTGAGGTCATCATTCCCACGTACAACGCGGCGCGTTATTGGAACGCGTTGTCGACGGGGATCAGAGCTCAGAGCCTGAAGCCGGAGCGCGTGATCGTAATCGACTCGTCCTCCAAAGACGGTACGGCTGAACTTGCGCGAGGAGATGGATTCGAAGTCCTGCAAATCGCAACAGAGGAATTTAATCACGGTGGAACCCGGCAGATGGGGGCAGAGTATGCTGCTGACGCGAACATCGTGATTTATCTAACACAGGATGTGGCGCCCTTTGGAGTGAATGCATTCGCGAACTTGGTCAGACCGTTTTCTGATCCTGAGATCGGAGCTGCATACGGGCGTCAACTGCCAAGAGAAAATGCGAGCCCAATCGAAGCGCATGGCAGGCATTTCAGCTACGGGGAAGAGCCGGTAGTGCGGTCGTGGGAGAGCCGGCGGGAGATGGGGTTTAAGTCGATCTTCTTTTCGGATGCGTTCGGCGCATACAGGCGTGGAGCGTTGATGAGTGTCGGCGGGTTTTCTACTGACGTGATCTTTGGCGAAGACACAGTCGTAGTTGCACGAATGCATCGCGCCGGATGGAAGACGGCATACGTCCCGGATGCGATGGTGAGACACTCGCACGATTACACCATCGCCGAGGAGTTCCGACGGTACTTCGATATTGGGGTTCTGCATTCCCGGGAGAGCTGGCTGAACGACCAGTTTGGCAGTGCTTCCGGTGAAGGACGGCGTTTCGTGTTGTCGGAGTTGAAGTATCTGCTTGGACACGGTCCCTTGCATATCCCTTCAGCCGCAGCGCGGACGATCGCGAAGTATCTCGGGTACAAGGTCGGGCGTCGGGAAAGTCGAATCGCCCCGCAACTGAAGCATCGACTGGGCATGAATCGGCAGTATTGGTTGCGCTGAATACAATTTTCGGATTGGATGTCCGGAGTTTAACTACTTCTCCGAGTACGGGACCGTGAAATAGAAAGTGGCACCTTTGTCTACGTCGCCTCGAGCCCAGATCTTACCTGCGTGACGTGTAATGATGCGGTATGCGGTGGCGAGGCCCACGCCAGTGCCGACAAACTCGCTCTGCGAGTGGAGCCGCTGGAACGGCCGGAAGAGACGGTCGGCGTAGCGGGGGTTGAAGCCTGCGCCGTTATCTCGCACAAAGAAGATCGTCTCGCCAGCTTCGTCACTGAATCCGAATTGGATCAGCGCTGAATCTGCTTTTGACGTGTATTTCCATGCATTCCCTATGAGGTTCTCCAAGACCACTTGCATGAGCCCTTCGTCAGCGAAGACGTGTGCGCCGCGAGCGACTTCGAATCGAACATCCCGGCCGTCCTTCTCTGCCTCGAGGCGAGAGGCGATCGTTTCTACGATATGACTGAGGTCTATAGGTCGACGGTGAAGCGGATGGCTGCTTGCCCGGGAGAGATTGAGGAGGTCGTCGATCAAGCCGGACATGCGTTTTGAGCCTTCAAGGAGGCGGTCGACGAGCATGCGACCCTCGTCATTGAGGCCCTGAGACACGGAATGCTGAAGCAGAAAGCCGATGTTGTTGATGTGCTGGAGGGGCCCGCGGAGATCGTGAGCGACGGAGTAGGAGAAGGCTTCGAGTTCTTTGTTGGTGGCCGAGAGCTCCGCAGTGCGTTCTTCGACCCTCTGCTCGAGTTCGGCTCGCGATGCTTCCAGGGCGCGGTCACGGGTCTGAATTTCACCGAGCATCTCGTTGAATGATTCGACCAAGAACGAGAGCTCATCACTGGAAGGCGGGATTTTAGCGCGAACAGAATAGTCGCGCTCGCGGGTCACGATCTGCGCAGTTCGAGCGAGATCCGTCAGGGGGTCGCTGACTAGATGCCGGATCGTAGCAGTGGAAAGAAGAGCAATCGCGAAGCAGACGAGCAGGATGCCGGCGGATATGAGGCCGAAGCGCTCGATGCTGCGTGCGACACCGCTGGTTTCCGCAAGGATGTAAACAGAACCCACCCATCCGCCCTGGAAGCGAATTCGTGATCCGAGCAGGATATCGCGGCCCTTTGTCCAGAAGTGCTCGGTTTCGCTGAGAGTGAGATGTTCATTCAGCTGAAGATGCGAGGCGGGGTCGCGCATGTAACGTGCAAATTCGGTGCCGTCGGGACGGACGATGACGGCGGCCCGTATCTGAGGAGAGTTCCGCAGTGCCGACAAGGTATTCTCAGCAGCCTGCCTGTCATCGAACTCAAGGGCACTCACAGAATTGGCGCCGACGATATTCGCCTCGGCAGACATTGACATCATCAGCTGCTGGCGGAGGTTATAGAGGTCGTAGATCAAAAACGAAATGTAGGCGAGCAACAGGGAGACTCCGCCGACCAGCAGAGTCATGCGCATCAACTTCCCCGAGATCGACTGGCTCGTCCACATTCTGTTCATTGCGATGCTCCGAAGGACGGTTTGCCTATTACGGAGGCCGCAACGCGCAGCAATTCTGAACTTAGAACCAGGTGAGTGCGATTGACGGAATCCAGATTCACCCCGAATCGAACGTGGTTCGAGATGGAAACGAACTGAATCATGCCGCCGTGCTGGAGGAAGTCAGGTGCGTCGCTGACGGTGAGAATGTCTGCATTATCGAGGATTGCGAGGTCCTCGCGAATGTGGCTGCCTTCAGTGGCACTCATGAATACGATTGCGCAGTTCTTTGCGGCGGATATGTCGTCAAGGTGGGCTATATGAACTGGCAGACCGTTGATTTTCGTGTTATCGGCTAGAGATTTGAGAGAAGGCCCCATGAAATCGTGCCCGAGAGTACAAATGTCGAATGAAGAGCGAACGGCTGCGGGCTTTGACATTCGAACGAATTTGCCGAAATTAAACAGGTAAGCGGCCTTCACATCGTATTCACTGTGCTTTTGCGGGGCCGCGAGAGCAGGGGCCGGGAGCGAGAGAAGGAGGAGAGCGGCCACCAGGAGGCGGGCGCCGGGGTTGCGTCGACTGTGGTTAAGTCGCATTCGATCGACGGGCGATTCCGGACGCATGCTGACGGTTTCCAAGAGCTAATAGCTCCAGACCAGCTTTGCATACACGCCGCGTCTGATGGAAACCGTGGGGGGCGGATCGATTCCGAACTCGGCGTGGTGGGGCTGGAGGAGATTCTGGCCGGTGATCGACAGCGAGAAGCTCCTGGATGGATTCCAACCGAGTCTCGCGTCTGCCGTGGTGTAGGCTCGGACCTTTTGTGCAGGCAAAGAGTCGACATATCGGAAGGACTGATCGAACTCGAAGTGATGGGGCAGATCGATCTGCGACTGGATGAACGCCTGGTATGTGGGGCTGGAGCCGCGAAGGCTGGTGAGGGTCAGGGTACCGGTTGAGCCCGGCTCATTGTGAAGATCCACCTTGAGGTAGGACAATCCGGGTCTTATACGCCAGAAAGAGGCAGCCTGAAAGTCAGGTGCGATCTCAGCACCGTCAGTCGCTCCATGAATACCGTTGATGTACTGAACAGTGAAGAGGCGCGTGCCGGGCGGAAAAGGCGGAACATTAGGGGAGCCGACCTTCAAAGGGCCAAATGCGATGATGTTGCGGTAGGCGTTGTAGAAGCCGCTTGCGCTCAGGTAAAGGCGGGGATGAACGAGCGTGCGGAATCCACCTTCGTAGGCGATCAGGCGCTCGGAGACCAGGTTGTGATTGCCGGCGAGGCTCAGAAAGACCGGTCCGGCTGAGCGCACAAAGATGTCGTTGTGAATGTCTTCATTGACGCGATCAGGGATACGAACCGCGCGCGCGATGGATGCCCACGCAGAGAACTTGTCAGAGGGCGTGAAGAGGAGACGGGCGTTGGGCTGGTACTCGAAGCCGGTGTAGTTGTTATGTTCGAGCTTGGAGCCGGCAATCAGGGAGAATCTACCTGGAACCAGCTGGAGTTCCTCCTGAAGAAATCCGCTGTAGATGCTCTCTGTTCTGTCGGCCGGGTCGAATCCGTCGGTTGGGACAGTGTGTTTGGTGGTGCTGGGACTGATGCGGATGCCGGCACCCCAGGTGAACTGCTGATGCGGAGTGGCGGGGAGGCGGTGGAGGAAGTCCACATCGTAGGTGTCACGCTCTTCGCCAAAGTTGGAGCCGATGCGGTGATCGTGTGACCAGTAAGCCTGCAGGTAGATGTCGGACTTGTTGTCGAAGCGGCGGCGCCAACGTGTGCGGAGGTTTCCACCTGAGACGTTCGTGGACTGGTAGGAGATGAAAGTGGATGGGGGCTGGTAGGTTGAGAGGCTCTGGGCGTCTCCGAATTTGCCCCAGTACGCATCGCCCTGAAAGGTGAACTCGCTGGGGCCAGAGTTGTGGTCGAGGCGGAAGCCGGCCTGTCCGTCGCGGGACCAATCGTACTCGGGCTGGTTCTGGATGTGGTGTTCGGGGCCGCGGACGAAGCCAAATGCACCGGCGCGCCAAGTCCAGCCATCGCGTTCGGAGCCGTAGCGGAAGTCTTCTGTGTTTCGATCGACGTTGCCGCCTCCGGCGGAGATCAGAGAGCCTTTGGTGTCCTGCGAATGCTTCGTGATGATGTTGATGACGCCGTTGACGGCGTCGGCTCCCCAAATCGTGCCTCCGGGGCCGCGGATGACCTCGATGCGGTCGATGTCTTCGAGCATCACGTTGTTGATGGTCCAAAGGACGCCGCCGAAGAGGGGGGTGTAGACGCTGCGGCCATCGATGAGGACCAGAACGTAGCGGGAGAACTGGTCAGCGAGACCGCGAATGCCGACTGCCCAGTTGCGGGAGCCGTTGACGCGGAAGACGTTAACGCCGGGGACGAGGCGCAGGGCATCCGGGACGCTGGTGACGCCGGAACGGCGAATGTCGTCGGCAGTGAGGACGTAGATCGCTGCGGGCGTGTTCCAGACCTCGGTGGGTTCTTTGGACTGCGTGGTGACTTCGAGGTTGCCGAGCTGTTCGAGGGTGAGCGACTTGAGCTGCTGAGCCTGGTCAGAGGGCTGTGTCGCTGCCGAGAGAAGGCAGGGAGCCAAGACGAGAATCAGCACGGCTGTGCGAAACGTGGGCATCGACGGATGTGCAGGGTTGTCCTGGTTGTCAGGCAGGAGGGGATGAGTGGTTGGATGGCAAGTCGAGGTAAGTAGTTGCTCGATGAGAAAGCTATAAGTTGTCCGAAGGCGCGTGTGCTGATCTTGAAGCGGGCGGCGCGGCGGAGTGAAGATATTCGGCTATGGTTTCGAGCAGCCTGGCGGGCTCGCCTTTACGGATGAAGCCGGTGACGAAGGGCGCAATGTCGGTGGGAAGCGCCCAGAGATCGGAGAGGACGAGGATGGGAATGTGCGGGTAGATGGAGCGGATCTCCTGAGCGTACTCGGGAGATGTGCGGGTGGAGTTGAGCCGGTAGTCGAGGAGCGCAAGGCCGATGGGTTGATTCCTCGGGATTTCAGTACCAGTGAAGCGGACCAATAAAGGAAGGGCTTCGAATCCGGCTTGCTTCATCAGGAGTCCGTAGATCTCAAGATGCATGGGGTCATCGTCAACGATCAGAACTTTAGGATGACGCGAGAACATGTTTGTTTCTCCACTGAGGTGAGGCTACAGAACAAGCGAGGGTTTGAGATCGGCTAAAAGGAGCATCGGGGAAGATTCTCGACAGGAGGAGCGCGGAGAGTTGCGCATGTTCCTCTATCTAAAAGACGAATTTACACGGCGAAGGCTTCCCCATCGAGAATATCGATTCCGATAAAATGACAAAGATGAGTTTCCCGATCAAAACGTGCGTAGTTTGCGGAGAGGAATTCGAGTTGAAACCGGACAAGCCGGGGTTTGCGAACCGGTGTCCGGAGTGCAGCGCATCCGACGAAGAGCCTAAGAAAGAGAAGAAGAATCTGAGCGCCGAGGAGCGCAAGGCCGAGGCTGAGGCGAACGCGGAGAGAAGGAAGGCGATTCGCGACCTGCTTTACAAGAAAGATCGCTAGCCGCACGCGTCACGGTCAATAAATTGACCTCGATTCTCTGTTGGCACATTCGATCTAATTCGCGAACGAATCTGGGTCGAAGAGGAGCGGGAAGAATCGGCCTTCCATCTTGCGGCCTTTGGAAATTGCGGGAACGCCTTTGAGGAGCGGCTCGTCACTCGCCGAGCGAACGCCTTCGCGGAACGCATTGATGAGCTTGGCGCGTCGCGGTCGATCGGAGCGGTTCTCATAAGAGCCGTGGACGGTGAGCGGGTGGTGGAATGAGCACTGGCCTCGCTTAATTTCGATGGGCACGGGGCGGAATGCTTCTTTCTGCTCGTCATTCAGTACAGTCATGATCTCGTTCATGTCGCCGGCGAGGCCGGTGATGGGGAGCAGCTGCCAGGTGTGGCTGCCGGGGACGTAGTAGAGGCAGCCATTGTCGACGGTGCTGTCGTCAAGTGCGATCCAGCAGGTGAGGTGCTGCATGGGCTGGGTACGGGTCCAGTAGGAATAGTCCTGGTGCCAGGCGACCACGCCTCCGTGGTGCGCGGGCTTGCAGAAGAGCTGGTCGTGCCAGAAGCGAACGGCGCCGTCGAGGAGCTGCGAGGCGGCGACGAGGGAGGCCGGGGTCCAGAGGACATCGTGAAAAGCGGGGCCGGTACGCCAGGCGCCGAGAGCGTGAAAGAGAATCGTCTCGGGGTTGCTGGATTCGTTCGAGTGGTATTCGTGGAAGAGCTGGTGGGAGGGGTGGCCGGGGTCCATGAGTCCGGCGAGCTCTGCACGAAGCTTTTCGACCTGGTCGTCGTTGAGGATGGGAACTCCGGCGAGATAGCCGTCGCGGTGGAAAGACTGGATCTGCTCGTCGGTGAGGCGGTATTGGTGCCAGTCGGCTTTGGTGGCGGGAGGCTCGCCGAGTGCGCCGGTGGGCGTGTGGAGTTCGGAGTAGTCGCGAATGGCGGTAGTGGTCATGGCTGTCTTCCGAGAGGTGGGATGCGGTCTCGCGCGTACGGCGGATTTATACATGAGCGGCTGGTGGTTTGACAACCGAGTAGCTGCCGCACTCGCGGCGGGTTGGCGAGGCTTCGAGATGTGAGCTGGCCCACATCGCGAAGAGGTGTACCGCCCCCGCCCCCTCCCCCTATACCTTGCGAGGAAGTGCCTTGAATTCAATCACTTGCAGAACTGCGGCCGCTCTAAGTGTATCTAGTCACTGGAGTTACTCACAACCTGTTTCAAAACAAAGGACTTAGCGGCAGATCGCAGGGCGAAGGCTGGAGCGAAGGACGGTCGCCCCTGTTGACCTGGAGCGGCGAGTGTGTGGATAGGCTGCATAGATCAAGTATGACGAAATCAGCGTAATTGACTGCAAATCTGAGCAGGTCTTTTTGCGTTCTGGAATGAGGAAGTTGCGGAGGGTGAGAAGTGGAGAGGGATTGACCGGTGTGAGCGGAAACCTCGGTGGGAGTGGTGGGGTGTTGGTCAACACCCGGCTTTCACTCATGGGGGCGAGAATTCCGCTGCCAACACGGGCACTCTTCAACTCCAGTCAAATCGCTGCCAGCCGAAGAGATCGACAAAAAATTGGCTTCAGTGTCCATATGGGCGACGATACGCCCATTGGTCATCTTTATAGTGCTTACCGGGTGCAGTAACGTCAACTTCGTCGCTCGGTGTGATGATCCATTGCGAGTACATGCCGTGTCGAAGCTTGCGAGGAGTGATAGATGCGCGTGCAGTGTTTCTTGCGGTTGCTCTTCGGAATCCTGCTCGCGATTGTTGCGTCACCTGTTGCCGCTCAATTCGAGCTTAGTCCCACGTTGTCGAAGGAGACCTTCCTGGCCGGAGAGCCGGTCTTCCTGAATCTGACAGTGAAGAACGTCAGCAATCAGCAGCTACGGCTAGATACCGCCAACCCTTTTACGATGTGCAGTGGATACAGCTTTGCGCTTCAGGGAGCAAGAGACAGGTACGCAATGGGCTGTGCAGGCGGCGCCGGTAGTTGCCTCAGCGGCTTCTTAGATATTCTTCCTGGGAAGAGCTTCACAGACCGAGTTCTACTGAATGCGCGCTATGACGTCAGGCAGCCAGGGCACTACTTGCTCATGGTGAGCTATCGGGCGTCGTATGCACCTGGGAGTGGCAAGCTCCCAGTTGCCGCACTGTTAGGCCACCAAGTTTTTCAAAAGCAGATCGAGATCGTCCTTGCGCCTTCGACGCCCGAGCAATTGAAGCCGATTTTTGCTCCGTACCTGCAAGATCTGAATTCACCCAACTTGCGAAAGCAGATGGAAGCAGCTGACGTCATCTCATACCTTGCTCCGGCTTTCATGGAATCCACCTTTTTGCGCATGCTGCGTACGCCGGGCAAAGAGGCTATTGGCGTAGAAGCAGCTCGCAATCTGGGCACGCCCTCTGCTCACCGTGCCTTAGCGGAGTTTGTGAAGGAACCTCCCGTGACCAATTTCCCCGGACTCCATCAGAAGGCAATCCGATACCTTGGTGAAATTGGAGATACCGGCGATGTACCGGTGCTGCTCGACGCCACACACAGAGCACGCGACACCGAGACCCGGAGAGTGGCCATGGAAGCCTTGGCCACGGCTGGCCGTGCCGTCGCTATTCCCGTGCTAGAGAACGAACTGCGCGACCCCTCGAAGGACACGCGCGACCTTGCAGAAGACGCTCTACCATTCACAGGCTCGCGATCTGCTGTACCTGTTCTGATCCAATTGATGCAGTCACCTGACGAGCGCCTTCGCACATTCGCCGAATTTGGACTGGAAGAACTCACGCATTTACGTGGAGCGAAGCTGGATGGCGTCCACTCGCTTCCCACTGATGCATACAGTAAATGGAGCCGATGGTGGGTGAAGGACGGCCAGACCGCAACCATTTTCAAAGAGGACCAATGCGGTGAGATTAAGCTGATCCCGTCTTCCTGATGTTCCGCTCATCAGAGTCGTCCTCGCGGGCTTGCGAAAGCCAAAACTGCTCACTCGGGTCGAATAACCGGCGATGAAGTTGAGAGCAAATAGTTGCCAGTTGCTCCATCGCCGACCACTCGCTCAGGAGGCAGCGGTTAGAGCGGCGGTATAGGCGCTCAATAACGGCTACACTAGTGCAGCGATGGTGGAAGAGTTCTGGAAGAAGTTACGGGGGGTTGACCGCTGGCCACAGACAGAGGCTGAAGTGACTGCCGTATCCAGGTTCGAAGGCCGTCGCAATCGGAAGATCGCCGTAGTGCGATTCCGCTACAAAGATCAGGCTGGGTCCACCTATGGCGGACACGTGAGGGTCAATGACAGCAGCTCGCTCTATCACATATCCACCGGAGACAAGACGACCGTAAGGTACAGGCCAAATCATCCTGACCGATACTGGTCTGAAGAGCGCGGAGTTCCTGTTGAGACATCTCTTCTACTGATCTGGGCAGTGGCTTTCGCAGCTATGCTTGCGTACGTTCTCACTGCGTTTCGCAGATGAGCTTGAGCCAATTCACCGAACTCTAGACCTAACGAAAGTTGGATCAGGCTCCGGGGTTGGCGACTATTTGCTCACAACCATCAATTTGTGCTGGTACAGCCGCAGAAGTCTCACATCTGACGAACAATGATCCGGGAACTCCCAAATAACCGGCCATGCGGAACTCGAGAGCAAGAACTTGCTCGTTTCGCGTTGGCCAGCAAAAAACAACTGCGGATCCTTCGACTCACCACCCCCTCGCTGATGAAAACGCGTGGGGCCCCGTG
>NZ_QFFY01000009.1 GCF_003131205.1 Occallatibacter savannae | reverse complement strand
GATCGGCTGCCGGCTACGGTAAGAGACTTACCCTCATACCCACAAAATTGGTCAACGACCGACGGTAATCAAAAACGAGCCTCGGGACCAAATAGGCGAACAAACGTGATAGGTCCGAGTAGCCGGTGACTCGCCCCGAATGGGTGCGCATGAGAGTATGGCAGACATGAAAAATCGGCGGATCGCGTCGTGCGCTCATCTCGTCCTCGCGTTGGGCTGTTTAGTGAACGCCGCGCGCTCATTTGCGCAGCAGCCCAAAGCCGGACAAATAAGCGGTCATGTTGTCGATGTAGTGGGTGCAACTGTAAAAGGTGCAAGCGTCTTCGTGCGCAGAAATATCCCTGCTGAGGAGAAGATCGCATTGCTGGCGCACACCGACATCAACGGCGATTTCAAACTCGCGCTTCCTGAGGGTGGATACGATGTTCTCGTTACGTCTCCGGGTTTTGCTGCGAGAGTCGAGACTGTCGCCGTGCCGGCTGGTAAGCCCATGAGGATAGAGTTGAAGCTCAAAGCTTTGGACTGCAGTTTTCCACGTATGAATTGCGACACGTTGCAGTGATCACATCGCAATTGCACCTTCTTTAAGTTGGTGTTCGAGTGGTCGCCAACTCGGACGCTAACCAAAAAATTGCCAGGTTCCGAGTTGCCGGTACTTTCAGGAGTAAACGGTCTCAAGGTCTGAGGATGCCGGTCTCATCTATCTGAATATCCGGCAGTCCTTCCTCACTTGAATCGGCCCTGGCTTCGATTGTGTAGTGGACAACCGGCGTCAGGATGAGCGGTGTGCGCCGCCTCGGTATAGCTTCGCTGCCGCTCTGGCAGCAAGAAGGCGGCTGACGAGGCTACACACGCCCAGCCAAAGACAATCGCCGTCAATCCCGACTTCCAACCGTAAAACACGAATACGCCAACCACAAGTGGAAAGCCGATTCAACCGAGAGTCACTTCAATCCACTCTTTCAATAAGCCGTTGAGATGGTCGTTCAGGATCATCAAGAAAATTACGACAGCCAAGAGTGCACACTCAGAAGATGATGTGGACTCCCATCGTGAACGCCCTGTTTCCGCCGATTGTTCCAGTGGCTGAGCCGAAGTTCGCTGCATTGTTCGGACAGGTGTTCGTGCCCGGAATCGCAAGCGCATCATTACAGATTCCCTGCCCGACAGGGATTGTTAGCGGCAGGCGCGTACCCTTTCCGGTCCCGGATGAATAGGGCAACTGATCGAGGTTTGCCCTCGTGCTCTCCTGATCAGCAGGATCGGGGCTGGTTACAAGCTGTCCGTAATTGATGTAGTACCCGCCAGGGGTGCAATTCAGATAGTTGTCAATCGATTCCTGAATTGCCGTATTAGAGCAGGAATACGGCTGCCTAATCTGCGCTTGGTTTTGGGGGACATCAAGGCTCGGGGTGTTTGTGATGTTGAACGCATTCAACTCATACTGCAGCGATATGCGATCACCAGCATGGAAAGTCTTGCGGAGGGACATATCCAGGCGCTTCTGTGCCGACTGCCGGAAGATATTGCGCTGACCAACGTTGAAGGCAGTCTCGTAGATGTCTTGAGGATCTGTGCCTGTGGATACGGGAATGCCCTGGTCACCCGGTTGCAGGTAGTGAATGGCAATCTGCGTCGGATCAATCGTAGGAATGTAGCTCCCGTTGGGATCTCGAAACGAGCCTTTGTTGTGCGTGAATGCCGACTTTGGATGTGCCGGATCCTTAATCCCGAGCACCGGGTTCATGAGATTCGGATAGTCGCCAAATCGTAGACTTCCAACTGAACCGTAAAACTCATAAAGCGAATATGGCTGCCCGCTCTGCAGGATCCCTTGTCCGGTGACATGCCAGTCGTTCGTGATGTAGGAGGCGAGGGAGTGAGCTTTGGCCATGTTCGGCACTTCGACTTGGAAATTGGCGCTGAACACGTGTGTGCGATCGTAGTCTGCTGAAGCCCACGAGTCGCGGAGCTTCAAAGGATCGTCTCCTGTAAAGAACAAGCCAATGTCACTCTGCTCATCGAGGGCGTGACTCCATGTATAGCTTCCTCCCACTTGGAAGTGGTGCGATAGCCGCTTCTCGACGTGGGTTTCGAGAGCGTCGTAGGCCGATACTCCAACCGTCTTGAAATCCGCAGCGTTGGGGTTGAACCCGATGAATGGCGCGCGGAAATCCGTATTCCCGCCGTCATATGTGTTCCACGGCTCGCCTTGTATGGGGTTGTAGTACTCGTATCCGTACGAGTCGGTGTACAAGCTGTTTTGGTTCAAGACTTCGAAGCCGTAGTTCCCCGTTTCGCCCCAGATCGGGTGCTGCGGCGATGCAAGGCCCGGCTCATTCAGTGGAAGAGGAATAACTGAGTGGCGGCCGCGATTTCCCGTAAAGCCGACCGTGATGGCGAGATCATTTCGCGGTTGCCACTCAACGTTCAGGGTGTAGTTGATCGTGTAGGGAAGAACGTTGTTCCGGTCGTACGAACCAAAGTTGAGCGTCGGTGTGCAGTCTAGATACCCGGGATATGTCTGGCTATCGATACCTCCGCAGGCTCTGCCGTATTGTGGGTCAGACGCCGGACCGGTCATGATGTCCAATTGCTGCTGAAGAGCCTGAGTCACGGTGCCCGGATCGGAACTGGGCCTTGTGAAGCTGCCGGGAGGGTTGGAGGTAGGAGTGTGTAAACCCGTTCCCATTGGGTCAGCAAGCGTGCCACCATCGCCATTGGCGTAGCTGACCAGGGGAGCGGATTCCGTCACACCAAATGGACCGCCAATATCGCCGCCCGCAGGCTGAGACAGGTAGGTGAACAATTCGCCGCGGTCGAAGTAGATTCCACTGCCTCCGCGGATCACAAGGTTACCGTGCTGCGCGGCCGGCGACCACGCGAATCCAACTCGCGGTGAAATGCCCCATTGCCTGCCCTTTAGGGTTGAATTGCTTACACCCGGAGTCGGGTGATACCTGTTGTTTCCTGCAATCTCAAATCCGGCATTGTTCACGACGAAGCCTCTTGTGGTATCGCCGGTCACGTCAAACAGAGCAGGATTGAAATTGAACATGTTGCCGTACTTCTCGGTCATTCCACCGTGGTAGTCATAGCGCACGCCTGCTGTAAGGCTCAGGTTCGACAAGATCTGCCACTTGTCCTGCACGTATCCCGAAAGCTCGTTGGTCCGGTAGTAACGGTCGCCATTGTTCCGGTGACTTTGAGGATCGATACTCTGAACCACGCTCGCCTTGCGCACCTCTCCTTTGAGAAAGGCGTCAAAGCCGTTCACGGTCATCTGAATATTGCCATCGCGGTTGTTGGTGATGTTGAGCTGGGTGTAGCTATAGCCACCCCCGGCCATCACTGTGTGCTTTCCTGCCACCCAGATCAGATTCGTCGAGGGGTTCAGGCGGTTTTGGTAATAGCCCATATTCGTGAACGAACTGGCTGGACCAAGCCCGAGACTTGGCGAATAGCTCGAAGAGTTTCCGAAATTCACCAGCGTAATGCCCGGCAGGCCCGGAGCGAAGTACCCAGGGCTGTTCGGATCCTGCACGTACCCTGATCCCACTCCGAACGTTCCGCCCGCAACGGTCTGCTTGAATTTGGCGTATGAACCCATGCGGACGAAGCCAAAGCGCTGTTCCCAGTTCAGCTTGGGACTGATGGCAATTGTGTTGTCGATCGCTGCTACTTGGGAGCCGTTCAACTGCGTGACTGGAAAGCCTCCAGTTTGCGAGTAGCCATAGGGCTTGGTTACGGGCGCGTCCTGGTAGAAGTATTTGGTCGAGAGCCGGTCCCGCTTTGTCAGATCGTAATCCAGCGAGAGTGTGCCCTGGTTCGAGGTCAGCACCGATGTGCCAATCAGGTTTACATTTGGAATTCCATACTGATAGGGTGCGCTGGTTTGTGCCGAAGGAATCAGGTACTGCCCATTTGGCAGTTTCGCCTGAAGAATAGCCTGTGCGACGGGATCGATGCTGCTCGGTGCCGATTCCGCACCCCAGCTCAGGTCAGCTGCTTGCAATCCGGCGAGGCTACGATCATTCGTAAGACCAGAAGGAACGGTCATCTGGGAGAAGCCGGTCGCCCGGTCTGAATCAGATCGATGCTGAAACGCCGCGAATAAGAACAGCTTGTCTTTCGCAAGAGGTCCCCCGATCGTGCCACCGACGGCCCAGCGGTTTAGATACGGGTTCAACATCGATCTCGGAAAGATGCCGACTCCGCCCTGCGCGAGTGCGTAGGACTGCTTGAAGAAATATGGCGCTGAGTTGATGGCGTTGTTCGCAAAAGAGCCGTACATCTGCCCGTGCCAATTGTTCGTTCCAGTTGCCGTATTAACGTCGATTTGAGCGCCGCTTGTCGCGCCCTGTTGCGCGTCATACATCGATGCATTTACGCGCAGCTCCTGCATGAACTCCGGTGGGGGTGACGGAAGGCTGTTTCCATTGGACCCGTAGACCGATGTTCCTACTGAAAACGCCCCGCCTACCGTGGCATAGCTACCAATATTGAAGTTGTACCGTTGTGAAACCGATCCGCTCGAACTCTTTCCATTGAACAGATTGGTGGAGTCAACCCCGTCCACTTGAAAGGTGTTCGAGGTATCCCGCTGACCATTGGCCCAGATTGGCTGATTGCCCAGCCCCGCATTCGAATCCAGATTCGATAGCAATTCTGCATTGACGCCAGGCGACAAAACTGCAATCTGCGTGAAGCTGCCCGTCGCCAGAGGTGTCATGTCGATCTGAGCGCTGTCCAGCGTGTAACCGTTGGTCGTATCGGTGGCATTGAGCAATGGAGTGGCTGTCACCTCCACCGTCTCTGAAACCTGGCCCACTCGAAGGCTCGCATTTACCGTCGTAGCCTTCGCCTCTTGCACGGGAACGCTCTTTAAAGTCATCGTATCGAAGCCAGCGTGACTCACTTTGACGGTGTAAGTGCCGATCGGCAGATTGAACACCTGGTAGAAGCCTGTCTCCTGCGACACTGTGCTGGCCGAATAATTCGTTGCCGCGTTGGTGATGGTTATTCTCGCCCCCGGCACCGCTGCCCCAGATGAATCGGTAACGGTTCCGTTGAGAGATCCAAGGGTTTGCTGCGACAGACCGGGCAGGCTCAGCAGCGAGATCGTAAGCAGCGCGAGGCTGCAGGACGAGACACTCCTCCAGAACAACCGATTCATATGCTCCTCAGGGCTACCAATCTGTTAGGTTCTCTTCGGTTCTAGCAGGGAGAGAATTTCTGTCTTGGGTTGGTTCAAAGACCGGGGCAGTCTTAAAAGAGATTTTGCCACGAGGAGATTGGTTTCAGAGATAAGGAAACTACAAGGAACGCCGAAAACCTGCGCCACAACCCTGTGGAAAAGTAGACTTATTGAACATAACGCCTGAGCGTTTGGGCTCTTGCGGCTTGGCTCATTTCCTGCATCAAGACCGCATCACGAGCACATGCTCCGATCTCGACCGTGAACTTCCGAATGGTTCATCCCCACAATCGCACCCGTTCTGGTGCTGTACTCTCCGCTGATCATGCACCACATCACCATACGAGTATGTGGTTGTCTCCCCGTAAAGGCGGTTTGGTTGAATTGTAGGTTGTGTGGTCGCCAATTGGGACCTTTGACGGATTTTCGCCTTCTTCGATTTGGGCTAGAGCAGCCGGTAGCACACTCCGAATCAGCAAGAATGCTGTGGGTTGCGTTCCGTTCAGCACAGCTTCTTCCCTAATTTGTTGACGACAGCGCAGCTTCAGTGACCGCAGTGCACTTGACGGAGATGACGGTGATGTCGTCTTGTTGCCCAAAGGCCTGGGCGGAATGCGCCACCTGGCTTGCGCTGATCGAGGTCTGCAACAGTTGATGGACACGTTCAAAGCCAAAAAGGCGGTCATCTTCGTCCATCGCTTCGACCACGCCGTCTGAGATGAGGACGAGTGTATCGTTATTGCGCAGCTTGAAACGCATGTAGGAGAACTCCGGGATGGTGAGCATGCCTAGCGGCAAAGCACCTTCAATGTGCACCAGTTCCCCGTTGAGATAGGGCGCCATGTGGCCGGCGTTGGCGATGTTGACGATTCCGTCTGCGTCAATGCGGAGCGCGAGACAGGTAGCCTGTGCGTTGTTGCGGCCGAGAAGCCGCTGGTTGAGTTCGCCCAGCACATAGCGCGGATCGGTGTTGTGGCTTGCAGCGGTGCGAATCGCTCCCACCAGGAGCGCAACCAACATGCCCGCCTGCAGACCCTTGCCGGTGACGTCGCCGGCTACGATAAGCACGCTCTTGTCGAGTTCGTTGAAGATCGTCTGGAAGAAATCGCCGCCAACCTCGCGGGCGGGAAGATATTCGCTTTCAATGACGAGTCCCGGCAGGGTGGTTCGCGCCTCGGGCAGGATCATCTGCTGCACCTCCTGCGCCTGCTTTACGTCGAGCGCCATCTGGCGCTGGGTCTTGATTGAGGTAAGGAGACGACGCAGCAGCAGCACGCCGACCACGACCACGAGCAGGAGATTGGAGATCGTTCCCAGACGGATGCTCAGCCCGAAGACACTCCATCGGATAGGAATATGGAGGACGGCCAGTTCGGAAGAAAAGGAATTGAGACCCCAAAGGAGGACAGCCGGAAGAACGAGCCAGCTTTCCAATCCCTGGCGACGGATTCCGCGGAAGACGATCACAAGCTGGAGCGCAAGAAAAAGGAGCCGCACCAACTCTGAAGCTGAAAGGAATGCGGCCGCAATCCTATGCGGAAGCAGCCCCGCAAGGATTTCCTGGCCAATCACCAACGATATGAAGAAGAGCAAGCCGAGTCCAGCAGCGGCTAAAGGCGTCCACGAGGGACGCTGTCGACCGAACCAGACCCACCAGACGATTACCCAGCCTGTGTAGATCAGCGCGGTCATGAAGCCATCGTTCGAAACCTGACCTGTTGTTATACTCACGGACTGGGTCCATGAACTGGCGGAGCTCAGGCCCTGAGAAACGGCCAGTAGCAGAAATAGCCAGCCGATCCACAGGTAGACCTTGTCGGACCGGTCGAACAGGATCAGCGTGAATGCAAGCAAAGCCATGGCTCCGAAGATTGGCACCAGAGCCGTACCCAAAGCATAGGCGCGGGCCAGTTCGAGCCAGCTCATGGTGTAACCGGCGGTAACCGCGGCGGTGTCTCCTAGGATTGGCGCATCATGAAAACCGCCCACATCGGCCGCTTCAGTGAGTGTGGACGGCAGCATGAAGTCGCGGTATGCGACGACGAGAGTGCTGGCAGACGGCGCCTCAGGGGTTGCGGAAGAAGAGGAAGCCGGGAGAGAGAACATCGTGGGTTGGGAGTAATAGCCTGTTGGCAACTTGCCGGTGAAATTTCCAAAGTGGCCGATCAGTGAACCGTCGGCGAAAACCTGAAAGACGTCATCGACGTCGGCGGGACCTGCGAGGGCGAGGCTCTGCCCAGGCAGCGCCTGGACGGAGACGTGAAGTCGATACCAGGCGTAACCCCAATAGCCGGGATGACCGTGAAGCGTCCAGCCAGGCACATAGCCGGTGATGCCGGAGATTGGATCAATGGCTCCGCTCTTCGGTTTAAGGTCCACCGTCTCCCACTTGGAGTCGTCGAAGTCCGGCTCGGCCCATAGCGGCTGGCCGGTCTTTTGATCGATGGGCGAATCTCCAATGGTGAACTTCCAGGGGCCGTAAAGGGGCACAGCGGATTGGCCAAGGGTGACATGCGCTGTTTGGGAGGCGTCATTGGCGGGCACGGACAGCGCGGCTCGTTGCGCCGCGACCAGGGTGCCACACGCCAAAAATGCTGCCATCCATAGCGCCGAAGCGACGGGTCGTGCCAATTCAGACCTCTTACTTGGGGAGAAGCAGTTCCTGAACTATACGCACTTTATGGTCCGGGCGGGAATAGGAATTTGTGCCACACCTTCGAACTCCTGATCCGAGATGTCGGGACCTCGGATTCATACTATTTGCACCAAAATTGGTAAGGTCCGATTGCCCGGTCACTCGACCGGAACCCTTCGATGCACATCAGTTCGACTGGTTCCAGGTACGCGAATGGCGAGGATAGAGGCGACGAGCTTGAGATCGCTCTCGGCCTCGGCAATATAGAGGCTCTGCGTGAATTGTGTATGGGACGAGAAATCGAACTCCTCTCGCCATCGATGGACTTTGCCTTTCTGTGTGTATGATCCGCTCATAACAATGAGGTGGCCGATCCTTTCCGGCCAATCGACTTCGAACGGATCGCAGCCATGGTCGAGGAAGTCTGCGCAAAAAACGCCGCGGTACTTGCGGAGAGTTGCGTCCCACAAGATAGCAGCGGTGTCGTATTCCCATGTTCCATCTAACGACTGGGAGCGGTACTCCTCAATGAGAGGAGCGCCGGCTCCGAGTGTGTACCACCTTTCTTCGCCTTTTCTAGAAGGTTCTTTCGAATGTCCGTCAGATGAAACCGAACGATCGACAATGGTCCAACGATCCGAAAAGAGTGACGCGATCCGTTGCATCGGGGTTTGTGCACAGGCGACAGGGAGGATGAGCAGAATGACGGCAAATAGTCTTTGCATCTCAGCTTCTCCGTGTGGGTGTGCCTAATGATAGATCGGATCGCTCCTCTCAACTTGCCAGCCTCATGCTTAAAGCGGGCGTTGCGAGAAATTGACATGTTCCGAAGCTGCCGGTGATACGCTCAAAGGGCTGCGGCCAAATCCTCAGTCAGCATCTGAATGGTCTTATGCTTTCGGCGCAAGGAGGCGAGATGTCAGCAGGTATTCAGACGCCAGCACTGTTCTTGCTGGCCTTACTCATTGGCGTCCATCCCATCCATGCTCAATCAGGAATGTCGGCAGAAGCAGAACTTCGGGCCGTTATGGCTCAAATCAAAACAGCCGCGTTGCAAGGCGACGCGGAGACTACGGCAAGCCTGATGACAAATGAGTACCTCCAAACGGACATATCCGGTTACGTTCAGAACAAGGAAGAGTGGTTTGATGACTACTTCAACCCAATCGCTTCGCTGATCAAAGCCGGGAAGTTCCGTTGGGAAACGTACGAGCGGAAGAACCTGCAGTTCCGGATTTATGGCGACTCCGCTATCGTCGTCGGCGATCTCGAAGCAAAAGGTGTTGGTGCGAAGTGGATGCCCCAGACCCAATCCTGGCAGGCGGACCCAAATGCCTCTTTCAGCGGCACCTTGCGATTCACTCATGTATACGTGAAGCGCGATGGTCACTGGCTGCTTGCAGCGTTGCACAACGCAGTCCCGGTCGCAACGACGCCCGCGAAGTGAAAGGCATTTTCGCCGTCTACACACTCCGTTGTGAGTGGTGCCGTTTTTTCGCCTACCGTCCGTTTGGTTCCGAATTGCCGGTCACTCGCCAACATAGATGACATTGGTCGAAGTAAGTCGAGAGTGCTGGGACGATTTGTACCGATTCACTCGAGCTGCGCGACGTCACTGCAGATTTTCGGCCATTACAAGAGAACTTCTGAAGGTGCCGAGGACGAATAGGACAGTCCGGCCGTCGCGCGAGGCGCCCAGGTTTGCACTCCATGGGACCGCTTTTCGAGGTGCTTCATTCAGATTGAAAACGGGTTTGAGTTGTCGAGTCCTGAACGAGAAGTACATCAGCGATGGTCCGGGGTCGGTGTCTGAGTCGATGAGGTAGAGTCCGTTCTCGGTAACCGCGAATTCACCCCAGTAGCCAAAATGTAGAGCGGACGTAATGTGTTGTGTCTCACCGCCGAACACAGGGATGGACCAAATTCCTCCTCCGCTCAGCTTCGAGAAGTATAGGGTTCTTCCGTCGAGCGATTCCATACTTGCGAGTCCGCCATCGCGTGTCAGCTGAGTTTCCCGACCGCTCGCCATGTCGTGACGCCAAATTTGAAAGCTTCCCGAGCGATCGGAACAGAAGTAGATTGTCTTGCCATCTCGCGACCAGCTGGGAATGCTGTTGTTATAGCTCCCGGATATGAGCAGCTGCTGGTTTCTGCCCTCGGCGTCCATGGTGTAAACCTGTCGAAAGATTTGCCCCTCCGGCAGGTAGTCGAATGCGATAGCTTTGCCGTTTGCCGACCATCGCGGACTACCGGCGATGCCGGTGAACGAAGTCAGCCTCCGTGCATTGCTGCCGTCAGAGTTGCTCTTCCAAATCTGATCGCTTCCCGACCTCATTGACTCGAAGACCATTTCGCTTCCATCGGGAGATAACCGAGGCGCATAGTCATAAGCCGAATCATTGAGGAGTTGTTGCTTCTCTACGACGGATCCTCCCTCGCTGGAAAGCGATGCGCGCCAGACACTCGAACCGGAGAAGGCAGATGGCCCTTGGTAGACCAGACGACTTCCGTCAGGTGATGGCGCCCCTGTTCCCGGATAGACCGTCTCGGGTTCGATTGGTCCCCCATGCGAACGGATGCGCCATGTTCGTTCAGGACCGCTGCGTGTGGAGTTGAAGCAGATGAATTTCCCATCAGCAGTCCACATGGGTGTGAAGATCTCATCTGTCGTCTTGCCGTCAGTAGTGAGCGCCGTCGGTTCTCCACCCGCGAGCGGGACCGTGTACAAATCGGCTGCCCCGGACAATTGCGATCTGACGAACGCCACTGTATTCCCGTCTGGCGAAATTACGGGGCCTGCATCGGAAAGCCCCCATTCCTTGGGTAACTGCACTAGACAACGTTTCCTTCCCATTTCCATAGAGAAGACCACAATGCCGATCGAACCATCTGGGACACATTTGCCAGCAACAATAAGAGACTGCCCATCCCTGGTCCAGCTGACCGGCGGAATATATCCATACGGACAAGGTGCATCGGTGATACGACGCTCTGGGCCGCCGAGTGCCGAAACAACGAAGATTGCGCCGCCGCTGTCGTCGCATCGTCCAAAGGCGATTTCACGCCCGTTGGGCAGCCACGTTGGAGCCGTTACGTATTCACTTCGCGTATGCGTGAGTCTTAGGGGAGTGGTTTGTCCGGTGACGAATTGTACATACAGATCACCTCTGCTCGGATGGACGCCTGCATCCCAGATAAAAGCTATCTGTTTCCCGTCCGGCGAAAACGCAGGCCATGAGATCACCCCATTCAAGTTGGTCAACTGGACTACCCGGACGCGCGCTTTGGGTGAACGAGCCGCCTCTGCACGGTCCTTTAGCATTCGCCAAGTGAGGGCACTGCACGCGACTAGTCCTATCGCAATAACGGCTGCGAATCTGCGAAGTTGTAGCCGGTTCCAGACGGAGGGCTCACCGGCTGTTGGTGGTTGTGCTTCACGAGGCTCGGCAGGCTCTTGGACCTTAACAGGTAATGGTGTGAACGTGGCGCGATAAGCGCCCTTCGGTATTTCGATCAGAACACGGTCATTCGTTTCACCGCTTCTGTAGTAGTCGCGCAGCCTCGAGCGTAGACGCCCGGCTTCGACGCGTACGGCCGCATCGGTGGAAGGATCGTAAGATGCGCTTCGGTCGAAAACTTCGATCGCAATCGTGTACTCCTTAAGGAGCTCTTCTTCACTCTGAAGTGAGCTTTCAACAACGTAGCGCAAGAATCGCTGACTTCGGCGAGAATTGGCGAATGGCGCAGAAGCGAGGATGCGTTCCAGCTGCGCAAGGATTTCTTCCGCTGGCGGCTTCCGGCGCTCATCCATGTCAATTCGCGGACCCCTCAAATGCACTTGTAACGTGAGACGCGATCTCTATGTAAACCGCACTATTCTCGCACGGTTTCAAGCCGGCTCTAGTTCAATCCAGTCGACTGCACTGCTCCGATTACCTGTCTCCAGGAAGTGACACGAAATCGTCTTCAGAGTGGTAAACGGTAAGCATTTGGAAATATCAAACTGCGTTTTCTGCCCGCCGCACAAATAAACCTGCACCCCTCGGCCGTAAGTTTGTACTTCATCTTTCAACACGGCTGTGAGGTAAGGGGGATCTCCATTATTCGCTCCGTATTGCACGCAGCAGATTGGGCCGCCGATGCCGATGGTCATTCTGTAGCCGTTGTCGCCTTCCAGCTCGAGGATGAACGGATCGCGATATTGTAAGTCGTCAAGGATCTTGAGCAGTGTCGGCGAATCGTCGACCTGAAGGCCGTCGTACGGGTTTTCTGACCCGGCCTCAAAATCGTGCAGGACTATCTTCATAGCGGTAATCCAACAATCATGACGGAGATGTCGGGCAGACAGTTATCGCAGAGAATGCCGGCCACCTCCGCAAAGTCTACTCATATACAGCGCATTATTGAGAAAACCGCGGGCGCACTTACGTCAGTGAGCCCGCGGGACGCGTTCGACTTACTCGACCTTTTCGAATCCAGTGTTCATCGTGACCCTGGTCCCGATGACTTTTCCTTGCACGTGGGCCAGAAGATTTCCAGATTCGTCATACTGATCGATAGAGAATTTGCCCGAGGTTGAATCTCCCTTGGCATCGAGCACAATCCATTGCTGGATGCGAGCGGGGCCCACGAGATTAACTCCGGTGGAGTCGTAGGAAACTCCGAAGTGGTTCATTCGATATGTCCGCGGTCCGGTCCTGATCCATTCGCCAAGACATACGTCGCCAGTTAAGGGAGCACGAAGGCCTGACACATTGATCTCGGTCCCGTCACTGTGCCACTGAGAATAACCGGCATCAACTTCGGTGCCATCGGGGATGCCTTCGCTTCCTTCTGAAATCCAGTGTTCTTTCCACGTACCTACCATGGTGGGTCCCGACCGATTTTCATCGCCGTCTTCTATGAAAGCAGCGCGTAAAAGATGCGTGGGACCGAGCTGGCCTTGCCAACTCATCCGCCGTGCCACTGGGCCTTCATACAAGCCGCAGCCGGCGTGAGCGTAAGAGGCAGAAAATGTGACTAGAGCGAGCAGAACGAGGCTGGGCAAAAGTCTTCTGAGCCATTGATTCATCGTAGCGATTCCTCCGGGGAGAAGTTTGGGCAGTGCAGAGCATCTGCTTGCCCAAAAAGCTAGTGAAAGGATGGGCATAGAGGAAGTTTCATGGTGTAAGTTACAGTCAAAAGCTCACATTTTCACAGTGATTTAGCGATCATTCATATGCTGCGCGGGCTTCACAGGGTGTCCAAAAGCGATCTCTCCACCCATGGGTATCGGGATACGTCGCGGGTCTGCGAAATGATTAGAGCAAGAAGGTGCCGTTTGAGCCACCCATGGATGGGGAGGAGGGGGTGAAACGCTCCGGCTTGCCCGCTGTGTACGCGTGCGCCTTCTCAGACGACGAGTGCGGATGGTCGGCTACTTGGAAACGAGCCAAGAAATTGCCAACTTCCGAGTAGCCGGTGACTCGCCCGGAAACCCCTCAACCGTCGATGGAATCTGCTAGCTCCTTCAATTTATCTCCAAGCTGTCTAGCAGTATCGGACGAAAGCTCAATAGGGTCCTGGTGCTTGTTGCATGCGCGGAGATGAATGGCTTCCTGCTCGATCCAGACCCGAATCTCACCACCCTCAAATTCGAAAACGTCTTTGGTGTGCATTTCCTCGACTATACGGAATACAAGCGCAATGCACGATCCACGCCGAAAAAATGCGCATCGTGAGAGTATCGTCGGCAACTCGGACCCTAGAAGGCGAAGGATCAGCAAAGGTCCGAGTAGCCGGTAATCCGGGAACTATTGCGAATCGCGCTGAATTGAGGGGAATTTTAGCCACCCAAAATTGAGTGAAAGAAACTCTTTTTCTGTGACGAAGTATGCGTTAAACAACCAATGAAGCGCATCGGCCCGATCAATCTCGGAGGTGCCAAACTTGCCTGCTGCTTCTCTGAAGTCCGTCTCTATCAAACACCTTTTGAATCCAGTTAGAACCTCTTCGCAGGAGCGTCGTGCGTAGGCGGACCAATCCTCGTCGGCCATCCTGTCTGACGCATTGGCCTCCAGCCAGAACGGTTCGTAGAGCGAGACTTCCGAAACAAGAAACCAGAATTGCCCTCCAAGGCAGGCGTAACCAAGGCTTGGCGCATGTTGCAACGCTGCCGGAAACATTGATAGTTCCCAAGCGTATTCGTTGTCGCGGAGAATGGCACCATTCGTTAGTTCTGGAGGTAGCGGCTCGTTCATAAAGCTCCATCCGTGAAGGAGATAAACGAGATTTTACAGGCCCGGTTAAAGTTATTTCCGGTTTGTCGGCAATTCGGAACCAATCGCAAAATCGGTTTGGTTCCGAATAGCCGGTTATCCGGGAGTTGAGACGATTAGGGATCGGAATCGCTCGCAACAGGTCTTGCGTTGTGCGCAGTAGGTTCCGAAGCCGAGCGGCAGCAAATTTCCCGTTCGAGCAAGTGAAGACGAGTTTGAGTCTGAGCATAGAAGGATCTAACTTGACAAGGAGTGAGACTTCAGCCATTCTCCTATAGAAATCTATAGGACGAAGGCGACTGGAGAAACTTTTGATGGTCAAAGCCAAGAACGATCAGTTGCAGGGGACGCTGGCAATGCTCGCGCTCAAGAGTCTCGAGTTCGGCCCCATGCATGGATGGGGGATCACGCTGCATATTGAAGGGATCTCGAGCCAAGTACTACGAGTTGAAGAAGGATCGCTGTATCCGGCCTTGCATCGGATGGAGCAGCAAGGGTGGATCACCTCGGAGTGGGGCCTGAGTGAGAACAACAGGCGAGCCCGCTACTACCGATTAACAGCACTCGGCAAGAGGCAGTTAGCCGCGGAAGAGAAGAGCTGGCGAGAGACGACCAGCGCTGTCGATCTGGTGATGAGCTACGCACCGGCCAAGGGCTGAGGAGAGGTCCAGATGGGTGTGTTGAGCAGAATTGCAGCGATATTTCGAGGCACATCTCTTTCGCACGACCACGAGGAGGAGATGGACTTTCACGTGTCCATGCGGGAGGAGTGGAATGTGGAGAAGGGCATGGAGCGTCCCACGGCCCGCCGCGACGCTCGGTTGCGATTTGGGAGCGTGGCGAAATGGCGTGAGCAGTTGCGCCACATCGATGCCTGGACACTTCCGGAAAGCCTGTTGCATGATCTGCGGTTCGGAACTCGGATGCTGGTGAAGCATCCCGGATTCACGCTCGCCGCGATTGCGGCTCTTGCAATCGGGATCGGGCTGAACACGGTGGTGTTCACGCTAGGCAAGGCTGCCTTTGCACGTGGACTGGATGCCAAAGATGCGAGCCGGATGGTGAATGTGAGCCTGATTGGCAGAAAGGGTGAATGGTATTCATCCTTCAGCTATCCGGACTACGAAGTGTATCGCGACGAGATGAAGAGTTTTGCCGGAGTGATTGCGGAGGCGCCGGAACTCGTCAGGCTCGCCGGCGCTGGGGGAGCCATCGGGCAGACCGGTTCGGGAGGAGGCAAGCTCGTACAAGCGTTGGGGCTACCGATTCCTCATCTTTCAACGGGTGAGACGGAGTTTGCGAAAATCAATGTTGTTTCAGAGAACTACTTCGAAGTACTTGGAGAGCAGGCATTTCGAGGGCGCGTGTTTTCGTCGCACGATCGCGCTGAATTGATGGCTAGTCCATCTGTACTGATCAGCGAAAACTATTGGGAGCTGCGATTCAAATCGGATCTTACCGTTGTCGGACGCAGCATGAAGCTCAACGGTGCGTCGTTCACGGTAATTGGTATTACGCCACGCGATTTCACCGGAACCGGCATTGCGACACCGGACTTCTGGATGCCGATGGTCTCATTGCCGCTGCTACATGCGGGAGCGGTGACGCTACACGACCGCAACGAGATCTGTTGCCGCATCTTTGCGCGACTTGCGGATGGCGTAACCATGGCGCAGGCGCAAAGCGAGATGCAAGGCGTTGCGGACCGGCTTCGGGGTTTGCACGACTCCCACTCCGATGAGGCAAAGCCAAGTTCAGCTCTGGTGTGGCCAGGATCGCCTTTCCCAAGAAAAATAGGTTCGGATATTGTCTTCTCGTCGTTTCTGATGATGCTGGCGGTCGGGCTGGTGTTAGTTATTGCCTGCGCGAACGTGTCGAGCCTGCAACTGGCTCGGGCAGCGGCACGGCAGAACGAACTGACTATGCGACGCTCTCTGGGCGCCTCGCGTGCGCGGGTCATAAGGCAGTTGTTTACGGAAAGTGTGCTGCTGGCAATCTGTGCTGGAGGGATGGCGCTTCTATTTGCGTGGGCGCTTTTGCGATTCATCGTAGTCGAGTATGTCACGATTGTGCCGCCGGAGTGGGGAACACCGGTGCTGAATATCAATCCAGATTTGAAGGTATTCGCCTACGTGCTTAGCGTTTCCATCCTCGCCGGCGTGATGTTTGGCCTGGCTCCGGCTCTGGAGTCTTCTCGGTCCGCGTGGGGCAGTTCATTGAAGGCGAATCAAAATACTTCGCCGGCGCGCGGGGGGAAGTCGCGCAACGCATTGGTTGCGACGCAAGTGGCGGTTTGCCTGGTGCTGATGATCACTGGGTCTCTGCTCATTCGCAGTTCGATGCACGCGCTCTCAGTGAAATATGAAGTGAAGCGGGTTCTCAATCTGGAATTGCAGTTTCCAGATAGCAGACGGTACACGGAAGAACGTGAGCTGAGCTTGGCACGTGAAATTCGGGCCAAAATCTCAGCGCTGCCGGGTGTCGTAGATACCTCCTTGGGACGGGCACCTGATGGCGGAGGAGTGAGGACCGCAACGGTCTCGACAGATCCGCACAGTTCGGCACGTGAGGCGGGACATCCAGCACTGTTCTACACCTACGTGGCTCCAAACTATTTCCAAGTTGTCGGAATTCCCCTGCAGGCCGGCCGGAGCTTCGATAAGGGTGACATGGAACCCGAACCGGTTGCGATTGTGAGCCAATCTGCTGCGAAGATACTGTGGCACGGCGAGAATGCAATTGGAAGGAGCATTTGGCTTAGCACCGCGGGGCAGTTTCATGGCAAGGACGAGTCTCTGCCGGACGGCCCGCAGTACGAGGTGATCGGGGTGGTTGCGGACGCCGGGGGGACACAACTGGATGGGAGCGACGCAGCCCAGATTTATGTCCCGCTATCGGAGACCAGGATGTACCAGTATCCCCTGCTCGTGCGCACGGCGGGCAATCCGGAGCGAGTGACAGAAAGCATTGGCGGCGTGCTGGCTGCGACCGATCCTGCTGTTATCGGCTATACGTCGACACTGGAAGAACTGTTGCATGAATCGCCGCCGTTTGTTGTGTCTCGATGCGCAGCAGGATTCACGACCATCGTGGGCGCATTCGGATTGCTGCTGGCGTGCATGGGAATTTATGGCACGGTGAGCTACATGGTGGTGTTGCGGACGCACGAAGTGGGAATCCGCATGGCGCTCGGAGCGAGCCGGAGGAACGTGCTGGCCCTGATGTTGCGCGAGAGCATGCGGCCTGTGGTGATGGGAATAGGCGCGGGTTTGGTGCTGGCAGGAGGTGCTTCATTCCTCCTGCGAATGCTGCTGTACGGAATGAGTGCGCTGGATGTGCTGTCGTTTGCCGGGATGTCAATGCTGTTTTTGGCGATCGCGTTGCTGGCTGCATTTTTCCCATCACGGGCGGCTACACGGGTGGATCCCATCGTGGCTTTGCGTTATGAGTGAAGATGAACAGTCCAGCGATTTCAAAGTTAAGGCAAGTCAGAAGGTAGCTCATAGACATCCCGCGTGCGTAGGCTCGGCATTCACCTCGTCGCACGAGATAGAAGACCAGCGTCTCAGCTCTGCTTGAAGCACCTTTAGCCAATCTTCACGTCTTTTCAACCCTCTCCCAACCGCCTGATATAACGCGATCATTCCAGCATGACTCTACCAGCAGCCGTGTTCCGGGTGTGTTGTCGGCAATTCGGAACCAACCCGAAATCCGCTAGGTTCTGGGTTGCCGGTCATTCGCGCTGCTCGCGACCGGACACAGCTTCCACCGATCAGAGCGAGGGTTTTGCCTAGTTGTGAGCGCCAAAACCAGATGATAGGCTACGCACACTCCAAGCCAGACAAGGACCCCCAATGCAGTACCCTCACCGCCTCAATCGAGACGGGTCCATCGATGCTATCTGTCCACGCTGCTACGCAACGATCGCGGAGTGCCTCAGCGAATCCGATCTGATTCGGGAAGAAACGAACCACATGTGCGACCCTGCGCGTCTCGAGTATTACGAAGAAGAACGGCGACGAGCGATGAAGAAGGGGCCGGAAGGGACCGGCGTGACGCTGCGGGACCCTAGCAGTCTTGCGGGTGGCGGAGTGAGCCGAAGGTGAGAATGGCCTTATCCGTCCTGATGATCACCGCCTGAGACACGATGATGGCGTTCTGAGTCGCATCAATCGAGTCAAGCAAATCCCGCCTAGCTGCACGAGTAACGCGAATACGCTCGTGCGTCTGCTGTAGCAGTTCGCGGGTGTGCTGGATCGGGTCGGCTGGCCAAGACATAGGAACTCTGATCCCCATTGTGCGCCCGTTCTTGGCTGCTGAGACAGAAATCGATGCAGTCTGCGAGCGATTGAAGGCGGTTGGTCGGCAACTCGGACCTAAAACAAAAATTGCCAGGGTCCGAGTAGCCGGTAATACGTCCGGGGTGCTCCCTGCGCTTCCCGCATCATGTATTGTGGTGCGAGAACACCAATGATCCCAAACACACTCCATCGCGCAGTGATTGCGGTCATCACGTGCTTCATCGCTGGATCGGACTTCGGGCAAATCTCATGGAACCGGGTGTCCTCCTTCGCTTTCGATTGGGACGGTCACAAGGGCGTGCGGGTCGTGCTCGAAATTCCGCCATCGCGGACCGATCCCGGCGACTTCACTCGCATTCGTGTGCTAGTCCCGGGTCAGCAAGACTTCACCCTCAGCAGTAAAGAAGGCTGGGTGAAATACGGCTCAGAGGAGGCCAGCGCGTCACCCGGAATACGCGGAGTCACAAACCTTCTCGGTTCACCCTATGTGCTGGCGTTGAAAATCGCTCAGAACCGGACGGCACTGTTTCTGCTCGGCTACTCGTACGCCAGTTCGCCCGGCAGCCTTGATGTTCTCGAAATCTCGGACACCGGTCAGCCCACGGTCGTTCTTCATCGCGAGGAACTCGGGCTGAAGGAAGTCCGCGACTTGGATGGCGATGGCCTTTCGGAGATAGTTGGGTATCCGTGTCTTTCACAGGAGTTCGGCAACGGATTGCTGACGTATGACCCGCTCAACGTGTACACGTTCGGAACTGCTTTGGCGTCCCGTGCGGCACTATCTGTACCTCTCTCGAAGAGCTACAACCTCAAACACTACTACGGCTGGGCTGGGGCAAAGTGTAGCGAAGATTTCGCGGTGGTACTTCATCCCCCCAAAGGCGGCAAGCCGCTCGTAATGACCACGAAAGAAGCTGAGAAACTGACCGAGAAGTAGCGTTGTGGGCGGTTTGTCGGCTACTCGGACCTTTTCCAGTTCTTCGCCCGAGAGCGGCATCATGGCTGAATCGGAGGTCCCGAGCCATGAGAAGAAAGCTGAAATCCAGAAGACACGGCAAGAAGGCGAAGAGCGTATTGCGCCTTCCGGATCTGGAGCACGCCAGATCTGCCGTTCTCAGCAGTTTAAGCAATGCCGATGCACAACGAGGGTACAGCCACGCGATTGATGAATTCGTGGACTGGTACTGTTCGGAACCGCGTCTGGCCTTCAACCGCTTAGTCGTCCTTCGCTATCGAAGCCATCTGGAATCGCGACGCCTGGCACCAGGAACGATCATTCTACGGCTTGGTGCGGTTCGCAGGCTTGCATACGAAGCGGCGGACTGTGGCCTCCTTAGTGCCGATCTCGCAGCAGGCATCCGCCGAGTCCATGGACTGAGGAAGATTGGTGTTCGTCTCGGCAATTGGCTATCGGCAGAAGAGAGTAGGGCGCTCTGGGAAGTCCCAGATTCCGGCAGGATGAAGGACAAGCGCGATAGAGCCCTGCTCGCACTTCTGCTGGCCTGCGGCCTGCGGAGGCACGAAGCCGTATCGCTGAGGCTGCGTGATCTGGAAAAGAGAGAGGGACGTTGGGCTATCGTCGATCTGGTCGGCAAGGGCGGACACATCCGAACAGTTCCAATCCCGGATTGGGTACGGGTGCAACTTGAATCTTGGATTAGCGCAGCCCAGATCAATGAGGGGTGCATCTTCCGGAGGGTGGACAGATCCGGACAGGTGAGGGGAGACCATATTTCAGAGAAAGCGATCTGGCATATCGTCAGGAAATCAGCAAGGAGGGCAGGCCTGTCGAATGTTGCTCCTCACGACCTGCGTAGAACCTGTGCGCGATTGTGCCAGTCGGCAGGCGGCGAACTTGAGCAAATTCAATTTCTGCTTGGGCACGTGTCCATTCAGACTACAGAACGATATCTTGGGAGCAAGCAGCGTCTGCGCTCAGCCGTCAACGACCATATCGGGATTGAACCGGACGAGTGAGGTGAGGAATGGAATACGATCGGGACAAAGTAGATGAAGTGACTCTGGCACTTCTTTGGCTGACTCGTTTCAAAGAGGCCGGCAGCACCCGAGCCTGGAAGGGGCATGACTGGGAAACGATGGATCGTCTGCATTCAAAAGAATTCATCTCCGATCCGCGGGGCAAGCACAAATCGGTTTTGCTGACTGAGGAGGGTGAGAAGCACTCCAAACGACTCTTCGATAAATACTTCGGCTCGAAGCCTTGAATCCTTTGAGCAATTAGAGGTGGCAATTTATTGAATTAGGGTCCGAGTAGCCGACCATCGGCTCACGTTGATCAACGTGGCGCGTTCCGATGCAAGCGTCTCTCGCTCTTGCCGGAAGAGATATGTAGCCAGTAGCGCGACGGCAAGGCTTGACGCTACACATTCTGAAGAAACACCTGCCCCTAAACACGCGGCTCCGTGCCGATAATCGGCTCAAGGATGCTAGGCAAGTTGTGTTCGCATTTGGCGGATTTTTATGGCGAAAGTTTACACAGGAAGCATAATATCCGGAAAAACGTGGAATCAAGGCTATACGGCCCGCTTGCACGTTCTCCCCCAGCTGCGGCTTCCCAAGTACTGACTGGGCCAAGAAGGGTTCCGCGCGATGGTGCCACACCACTGAGGTCCAATGAAGTTATCTCTCAATGCCCTGTTGAAGATTGCGCGAGTGAAGCGATATTGGAGGCCTTCTCAATTGGCACGAGTGGCTTGGGGCATTTTCAGAAACTTCCGAAGACAACTTCAAATCCTGTGCCTTCTCAATAAAGAAGCTTTTGCGCCAATCATTTCTGACGATCTGCGATTCCCCTTTAGATACCTCACCGAAAACTATCTATCTCGGGGTTTAACGACAACAGAACGTGCTTGTTCATTCCTCTATCACTACTCACGGCTGGCAAGCCTATTTTCCCCCCACCTCTTGCGACAAACGATGCATGGCGATTTCACGATCCTCGAAAAATGGGAACTCGGAAGCCATTATCGAATTGCGGTGTGCTTATCTAGGCCCTTCGCAGAAGGAGAACTTACACTCAATCTCGAAATTAATGGCACTGTCGTTTTTGTCCTATCCTTCACAATTGTTCCCGGCCAAGTCGTCGGTGTGGTGGACCGTGACGTTCTCATGGTCTCGCGAGTACAGGGAATGCGGGGATGCCAACAGGAAATCTACGAGGCGACCAAAGCGTTTAACGAGGTGGCCCCCTCCGCGCTTCTCATCGCCGCTCTTCAAGGAGTGGCAAAGGCTCTCCAGATCGTAAAACTGGCTGGAGTGTGTGCCACGGATCAAGCCTACTATCAGGAAATCCACGCCTCATCTTTCAAACAGGCGTATGACGAGTTTTGGCTCGAACTCGGCGCAAGCAAGAACGCTAACAACTTCTTCGTGTGCTCTATTCCTCCACCTGAAAAGCCAATGCTGCTGATCAGAAATGGGCATAAGGGCAGGACGAAAAAGAAGCGCAAGTTCAAGCAAGACATCGCAGAATTTGTGTTCCAGAGCCTTCGGGACGAGTGCCACGTCCACTCGAAACTTACGATTGGAGCGACTGAAAAGCGCCAAAGCTTGAGTGAACGGCAAACCCAAAACTTTGCTGAACCTTAGTCTTCAATGGTCCGAGTTCGCGACGGCAATCTCGCAAAGTGCAGCTGTCCTTACCAGATTTCTTCACCATTCGTCCACTTCGATGAAATCGCTCACATGGCTTGACTGATGAGATCCTCAACTTTGCCTGACACTTTAGGCCTCGCGGGGCTTGGCCTCGCAGTAGCTGGAATCGGATTGGCTGAATCACCGACAACACTGCGTGTGTCGTGCCTGTTCATCGGCGCGCTGTGTCTGTCGGTGTCGTTTAGAACCCAACTGCTGTGGCCGATGTGGACTCGCTGGTTGCTGTTGGTAGCGGCGGACGCCATCCTCGCCTACTTCGGTTGGTCTATCGCTTCTCGGGGCTGAATAGGGGATGGGAGAGTCGGGCAATCATGTTGCACAGAATGAAGGGGCGAGAACATAAGATCCTGGCACTTGCCGGAGGGTCATTTGTTCACGTCGACCGGTGATGACCGCAATGCAAACGTTGGAAGATCACATTCTTCATCTCGAAGGCTTGCTTGAGCACCTGAAACAGCAACTTCCAGCGGTAGGCCGCCCTACCGCCGAACGTGACCGCATCGAACGAAAGCGCCACATCGTGAAGCTCGCCCTCTCCTACTGCCGTGCAGCTCTCGACCTTGAGAAGCGTCTTGCCGACCTTTGAAGATGCGTGTTCATCGCCCGATGCTAATTGATTGCGGCGACACGAGCCGAATTACCGGCTACTCGGACATTTGCCGGATTTTCGCCGTTAGGGTCCGAGTAGCCGACGACTCGCTCGGAGCATCCGTCCAGACAACCTGATGTACTTGGCTTGGTCTACGACTCTCCTTGAAACTTTGAGAGTGTGAATGAACCCACGATCCCTATGAATTGGTCTGCGGCATTTCGCATTGGTGTCGCTAGCACGTCAGCCCAAACCGGGCGACCGTCGACACGGCGCAGTTTGAAGCGGAATGGTGCTCGGTTCCCGCCCTCCTTCATAGCGAAAAGCCGTCTCGCCTCGTCTAGGTCTTCTGGAAACACGTACAGAAACGAGTCTTTGCCGAGGAGATCAGAAACGCTGGTGCCCAACATCTCCGCCATGTCCTGATTCGCGTAAACGGTTACGCCACGAGAGTCGATGATCCAGAGGGCGTCAGGGGAAGCAGTGGCTGATTCGGGTGTCATTCTGGGAATAATAACTATACCGCGAGATGGTTATCAGGACCGTATTTGTGGCCCGTGATGCGGATTAGTGTTACGTGCTTGGGTCTGGTGAAGGTGCAGGCGGCGGTGCTGCGCCAGCGGTGTCCGTCCTTGAGGCGAGTTCGGTGATTTTGTTGCTCATGATTTGTTCGAGCGCGATGACAGACGGATCGTTGGGGCCTAAACCAGAGTAGGCTTTGGCTTCCTCGAGAACCTTGCGGATGGCTTCAATTTGGGAGGAGTGTGAATCAGCAGTCACCGAAAATCCGAGAGCGAAGTGTCGCTGGGCCCGTGGATTAAGAAGCATCCTAGCAGGGGTGAGATTTCGAGGCTAGTCCTTCGACGCTGATCCATATGGCGGGGTGGGATGGTGCCGTCTCTTGTGTTCAATGAAGTGGCCAGAGAACCAGAGGATCACGTCAGGCGCATCGATGACTTCAGGGGGCGGATCGGGCATCAGTTGCCCGCACGCTGAGCACTGTGCTGATACGGGGTGCAGATTGTTATCGTAACGAAGCGTAAGCTCGGCGCTCATCAAGACCTGCTTCCCGTCAGAGGACTGATCCGAGGGGCCTGGGCCTAGGAGATGCATTGCTCGCAGAAGTGGCGGTCAAGACCGCTTTCCTGAAATTCCACCATCACTCGTTCGTTGAGTTTTATGATGAGGAGAATTGTTGCTGCCAGCGGTCGCACAACAAGTTACGGATCCCGAAAATCATGCCCCTTTGTGAAAGACAGTGGGCATAAACCGATGGGGATGAGAGTAGCACGGAGCGCGCTGCTTTGAAAGGTCGATGTCGGCGAGCTATTGTTTCTTCTCTGGTGCGTTCGACTGGGTACGCCAGATCTCGTCCGGGTCCAATGGAAGCGGTACTACGCGGTGCATCGGTGGAAGACGGGGGAGAGCAGCTGGGAGTTTTCTTTGTATCCAGTATGCATCCAACTACTCACACTCTCGGTTGCGAGGGCTGTTCGCTCCGTGAGCGGGAACCTCAAGGAGCGATAATGCTGGGGCCTCAGAGCAGACGTTCTCCTCGCAATGGAAGCTCTCAGGCTCTGGCAACCTAGCGTGCAGTCAGCAGGGTTTCCGATCGAGTCACCGGCTACTCGGACCTTTGACGTTCGTTCGCTTTTTAGGTTCGAATTGGCGACCACTCACCCAGAACTGCTCTTCTCTCTCTCTCTCTCTCTGCGATGTCACTTCCAGCTGGCCTCACCTGAAAAACCTACTCCGGAGCAATGACCTAAGACTGATGCTGGAGTGCGGTGCCGCTGCCGGCGGTTCTCTTCCTGTGAGCCATTCGGCTCGATCTCTCGCGAGAGTCTATTCGCCGAAGCGATGCGCTCTCTGCGAACTCGTCCCCATCTGGGTTACCATCGACACCGGAAGCATGAGTTGCTAGAATTGTCGTCCTGGTCGCGCCCCAGCACGAAAAGGAACGATCTTGCGCTTCCGTTTCGCCGTCTCATGGTGCGCTATCCAAAGCGCGAGTTGGGTTTTCAGTTGACGGACGTTTGGGTCGCCGCCAGCGAATTCGGCGCATTCCTCAATCTGATCAACACCGAAATAGATGAGGCGCGAAGACAGGGCTGCTCGGCAAACTTCTCGCCTCTGCAGCATCGCATATGACGCTTCCAGCGTTTCGCTTTAACAAAAGATAAAAAGAGCCCCGACGTTCTTTTACCGGAGAAGGTCGGGGATCGCAAAGGTTGAGAAACGTGGTTATCGGTTCGATGCGGTAGCGGCCTTCTTACGTTGCCCGAGCACCGCTGAAGTAACCTGTCGTTTCTCCTCGCACCACTGCGCCTTAACACTTTCCGGGCTGCATCCGGTCTCATGAATCGCTGTGCGGTCGAGTACCAGCAATTCGAAACTTCCGTGATGCGGCATCAAATAGAGGAAATATCCCGCATGGTGTCGGCGCATTAGGAGTGTCCGCAGACGGGAGGCTCAACAGCCATGATGATGTGCTTATCTTTAACTGCGTGGCTACACTCTTTGGGTCCAATGCCATATTGGTGTTTTCTATTAGTGCTACTCGTTGGGGTGTTGATGGCAGGTCAGCTATATCGGTATTGGAAAACCATTTATGACTTGCGATCAAAGAATGAGTTTATTGAGTCTGAGCGCCAGCGTTCGGAAGCTCTGACGAGATCGCTCCTAGCCGTCAAGGCCGAGCTTCAGGCGAGCAATCAGGATCTTAGAGCTGAGAACCAACGCCTGGAACACCGAATTGCTGAATACGCCGAAGTTCAACGGGAGAGAGATCGTCTCCAGCAGCGGATTGTCGAACTCACCAGCGCTGGACCGCGATTGCATGGGGTGTGGAACAGCTCGCACACCTTTTGGCATATAAGCCGCAACGGCGCACAGCCGATGATGCAAATCGGAGGTCGGATAAATTTGGCATCCAGCAACACCCATGAGGTGCTACACCTGCTAGCTGGGTACATTGAAGGCCAACGCATGGATCTTGTGGAACCGATTAGTATCCGACCGGATGTGATTGAAGACGAACAGGTCATCCTGCGTATATCTCCTCCCATCAATGCGAATGAATCGTGTTCACTCACAGCAGAGATCGTCCTCGAAGATCATCAGAATCGATTCCACAATTTACCCAAACACAGCTTTCGCCCCACTGAGCTAGCACCGCCATGGCTGAGTGAAGATCCAGCGGACGTTGCGTTTTGAGCATAGAATCGACGGCTTCTTTGTGTTTCGGTATCGTTCAGAATGTCGGGCCGTCTCGGAGATGCTGGAACCAATCCCCTACTGCGCTGAGCTGGAGATAGATCTATTCAGTCCAGACTTTTACGGCAAAGAGTGTCTCGCTGTGCACATGAAGGAAAAGGGCTAGACCGGGTTCAAGCGTGTCGATTGCAGAGGTCAGATCGCATTGTTTTCTTCAATCAACTGAGTTCCGGGCGGATAACCGGCAACTCGGACCCTAACTATTTTTGGGCTGGTTCCGAATTGCCGACAACACGACCACTAACAACACGACCGCGAACAGACTTTAGTGCCCGAGATCAGTTCTAGTTTAGTGCTTTCTTGATTTGAATCGCAGGACCGCAACCGGCCGGTAGCGGTAGTGTGTTCCCGCCCTTTGTGCCGCCCTTTCCGTCAGGTGCGTGCATCGGTAATGCTTGGCCGTCGCCAAGGTAAAGGATCGATGCTTGAGTTCGCACCGGAGTGGGTTTGCCGCTGACCATGTACGGCCGATATGTCCAACGCCGCACGGCAGCAAGGGCAGAATCTTTCAGTTCTGAATAACCGCTTTCGAAGTCGGCCTTGTTCACCTTGCCCTCTGCGTCAACGAGAACTCTGACCACAACAAGGGCATTCGAGCACCGCTTGAGAGGTGATGCCGACAGAGGCGGCGTTTCGTGGGACAACAGGAGAGCGGCCATGGCCTTCTCTGGAATATCAAGCGGTCTTGTGTCCTGAGCAACGGTGAATATCGCTTGCTGGCAAAAAAACAATCCGAGAATCGTGATGGAGAGCCTTAGAGCCATTGGAGGCTCACTATACAGCATTCGGGCCGTGTCACCGGCTACTCGGAACCTACATTTCCTTGCTTTAGCTTGCAAGTTGGCACTGACCACTCATGACTGAAACCGCGAAAGCCGGAATTTTGGGGCTCCTGAATCATCAGTTCTTGTCGAGAGTATCAATCCATTTTCGGATGACTGATTGCAGAGCCGTCCTCTTTGATTTCACCTCTTCTGTGTTGTGGAACAGTGCCAGCCTTCTCCCGTCTGTGTAGTCACCTTCCAGCAAGCCAGACTTGTCGTCAACGCGCTCTCCGCTGAGGAATACCAGACGAACACAATCCTTTTGGTGCAGGTTGAAGACCACTACGTGCCGCTTGTGCTCCTTGGGATTGAACGGTTTCATCTCTCCAGAGAAGAAAAACGCCGGTGCGTTCCACTTGATTTCTTCGCCAATCTCACGGTCTGCGCTCAAGATGATCCTTCGCAATGCTTCGACAACGTTGGCTAGTGGATGCGTGAGCGTTCGCATGAATGCATCGACTTTCTCTGGCTCAGTCGCTTTTGTCAGGACACCTTCGTTGAGCTTCATCGAAGATTCCGCTGCACGCTGCCGGCGTTTCATAGTGCATGCAGGGTACCACGACGGTTCTGGACGAATAACCGGCAACTCGGAAGCTGGCGATTCCCTGGTTGGGTTCCGAGTAGGCGACTGTAGCCCGCGATCCCGGCCTTAAGACCGAACTTCTTATGCCGGGTTGTAATGCAATCATGATTGATCGAGTTCCAGAAGGTGCCTAGCTAGGGGTTGCATACGTGTCTGTACCTGCTCGGACAAGCGGGTTCTGAAGTCGAATCCTTGCCGGACAGTTCTTCGAACGAAGTAGCCCTGAATGGACCGGCGGTTGCCCGACGTCAAATTGGCCCCATGACCGTGCCAGACAGACCCGTCAAAGACGATCATAGTTCCCTTCTCACCAAAGCACATGACCTCGTCTGGATGTTGTGTTCCAGTCTGGCCCGTGGCTTCGTCCGGAACGCTAGGCCATTTGTGAGAGCCAGGGATGAAACGGGTGGCGCCGTTCTCTCGTCGAAAACTATCGAGCATGAGGATGAACCCCAACAGAGGTGCATCCTGTGAAGCCCGGGGGAGGTCGGCGTGAAGAGCCTGTGCCGGTGTTCTGGCCCGTAAGGTTCTACCCAAGAAGGAACTCAGTTTGAAGTCTCCTTCGAAAAACAAGCTGCATGCAGTAAGCAGAGGCTCATGCAGGAATACCTCATCAAATATCGCGCTGAAGCTGAGCAGGTCAGACATTCGAGTCGTAGCGCTAGCGACTTTGAAGTGTGGCCCGGATGCAACCGCCATCACTTGATCATAAGCATATGTAAGCTGACCAAGGCGTTCTCCAGTCAGCGGACCGGGCATTCGAAGGAAACCAATCCTGCCGAGTCCCTCGAAGTCGAAGTCAATTCGGGCATTATTGACGTGGGAGGGAAGGGTCACTTTCACGCAATCAGCCTAGCAGACAGCTGCTTCTTGATTGTCGGTCGGGGACAGGTAGCTCGGACTCTAAAGGCGTTGTAGGGTCCGAGTGGGCGACCACTCGCCAGACGATGTTTCGGTCACGCTCTCAAACTTCAAACGAAGCCTGTTTCCCACCCGAAATCGACCCCAGAGCCATGTAAACTCGACGCGTATTCAAGGGAGGCCAACACCATGGTTGAAGATTCAGACCGCGCTTGCGTTCGGCAGCATTTCCAGGTGCTCTGGAACGGCGGCAACACCGAAAGAATCGACGAGTTCTTCTCCCCAAACTTTGTCAATTTCGGTATTTCTTACAAAGATGCACGCGGAATAATCCAGAAGATCGTCTCTGTGTGGAGAAATGCCTTTCCCGATCTCCAATTTCAGATCGACCAGATGCTCTCATCGGAAAATACAGTCTTTTGTGAAGTGACTCTCAGCGGTACGCACCTCGGCGACTTTGTCATGATTCCGCCCCTCCAAGGACCTACGCTCACCCCAAACGGTCGGCGATTTCAAGTGAAACACATTCACCGCTTCCGTTTGCAGGAGGGGAAGATCGTAGAACACTTCGCTGTTCGCGACGACCTTGGGATGTTTCAGCAGCTTGGACGTATCGTCATTTCCGAGTAGCCGACCATCCGCTCAGAACTGATCCTAAGAGCACTGAAGTGCCCGGATATGATTCGAGCCGAATAGGGTTAGCATTGATGACTGCAGCAAAGTGTTACAGCCGGGAAGTCTCCCGGCTGCCTTCTGCTTCGTCCTTTCTTACTTGGGCTGAACTGTCAATGCGACCGGATGAGCGACGACGAAGGGTGATCCGGAAACGCTGCTCACACCGCCGGTTGTCGGGTGGTAGGCGAACACGTAAATCCGGCTGTCCGCGTTGCTAATAGCGTAGAGATGATTCTTGTTGTCCCACTGCACCATGTCGATCGGCGCTGAGGTCAGCAGCCCGGTGTGCGGCGTAGCTTGGCCAGAGGGGTTGAAGTTGAAAAGTTGCAGACCTTTGTCACCTGCGATTGCAAGCAGCTTGCCCGATGGAGCCATACTCGTCCAGCGCACATGGGCCACCTGGGTGGCATGCATGTTTGAGTACGTACTGCTCGTCGTCAAATTGCCGTTTGTCGTGTTGATGGCGTATGTTGCGATCCTGTCGTTCTCGCCGCTTGGATAGGTGATATCAACGGCCATGTGATTGGTCGGGTCCGGCGTGCTGTAGCCTATACACTCTGTCCAATAGCTGGTCGTTGGCGGCGGAGTTGGGAAGTTGTATTGAATATTATTCAGCTGCAACGCTCCATTCGACTGCTTCTTGAAGGCCCCGAAACTGGTGATTGTCAGGTTGCAACCTGCCGCATATGCAAACAAGTTATTCGCGCTTAGGTTGAGAGGCGGGAACATGTAGCGGTCGGGGCCGCTGGTCGCCAGATAATTCAACAACCCAGTCGTCTGATTTACAGACCAGGACTGATAGGCAGGCACATCGTTGCAGCCGTTTGAGTTCAGTACCAACTGGTACAAGAACTGCCCGGTGTGATCAAGGGTGAGGAATGAGCCGTCGTTGCAGGAATTCCCCGTTCCTTTGTTCTGGATGTTCGTTGCTCCAACATACTTGAGCGCACCATTTGACTCGATCAGGTATGAGAAGATGTTGCGGCCATTGTCTGTGGCAATGTTGTCGGATCCAAAGAGGAACTTTCCGTTCACTGCCATGTAGCCTAGATTGGCGCCCCACGGCGAACCTGAAATCTGCGAAAGCTGACCGCTGGCGTTGGAGACGAACCCAACAACCCGGTTATTTGATCCGCTGTAATTACTCGTCACATAGACGAATGCGGACGGAGCAGTTTGCGAACCGGCCGATTGTGAGCAGAGAAAAGCCCCGGACAAGACCGCGCACGTCAGGAAAGAACCCGTTTTAGGAAACATGATAGAGATCCCCGAGAAGATTGATTTTCTTCCGCGGTGCTCGAGGCAGAGATCGCGTCCCTCCGTGTGTAAGGATCAGGCCTCGACGGGCCATATCCTTAACCGCGTGAATCCGCACAGGCGTACATGCCCGCGATTGTGTGATTCACCTATGGCATTCTGCTGTTGCCCGACCGACAGCTTCTCTCATTCCCCCAACAGCAGCCATATTCCGAAGTACCCGCCAATTCGCGCTGCTTCAAGGGCTTAGACCGGACGGGAACGCCGAGCTTGAAGACGAGTGAAACGTGTGCATCCGCCCGTGCGTCCTTGAGGGACGGATTACCGGCAACTCGGACCTTTGACGAGTCGTCGCCTCTAGTTCTGATTGGGTATCAGAGGAGTTTCTCCGGCGTAGTAGATGCGGCTCAGCGAGACGCGGTCGACCGTCCTATCAGGCACTTTGGCTCGCGGGGCGCCAATCGGGGCGGCAATAACGGCTCGAATGAAACAGTTATATAGGAATCAAACGGGTTATCAACAGACTCACGGCTGAGCATCGCTGTTAACGTTTGAAAAGAAATAACTTACACTAGCTTTGCAAATTCGGGACCAGGGGGTCGGAGGTTCAAATCCTCTCTCCCCGACCATCTAAATCAAATACTTACAATTCATATGATGCGTCTGGCAAGCTTCCGCGCGTGCACCAGTTGAGGTGCATGGACTTACTTGGGGCGGCGGTTGTCTTCTGGGATCCGAAGCGGGTTGCGGATCCTGATTCGAACGATCGAGCTCAAGCCGAGAATGGAGGCGGCGGGATCAGGGTTGCCAGCCGCCGCCGAGTGCGCCGTAGAGTTGGACCAGGCTGAGCGCTTCGTTTTGTTGTGCGTTCACCAGATTCAGTTCGGCCGTGTAGAGGTTGGAATCGGTAGTGAGCACTTCGAGGTATCCGGTCGATCCGCCCTGGTAGCGAATGCGCGCGAGCCGCGTTGCATCCTGCGCCGCTGAGACGAGCTTCTCCTGCTGCTCGCGATTGGCGCGCTGCTTGTTCAGGGCGATGAGAGCATTCGAAGTATCGCGAAAGGCTCCCGCGATCGTCTTCTGATAATTCAGCACCATCTCTTCCTTGGTGGCTTGAGACAACTGGAGCTGGCCCTTCAGCTTGCCGCCTTCAAATATCGGCTGCGTCAGCGAGCCGAGCCCGTAGATTGTCTTTCCTGCCGTACTGAAGATGGACGAGAGGCCGTCGCCCCCAATACCGGCTGAACCGCTGATTGTCATGCTGGGGAAGAACTGCGCGCGCGCAACACCGATCTGCGCGTTCGCCGCCATCAGCTGCGCTTCAGATTGCTGTATATCCGGTCGCCGCTCGAGGAGTTGCGAAGGGATTCCGATGGGAAGATCCTGCGGAGGAGGAGCGAGCGCGTTCGCAGCCTGATGGACGATGGGGCCAGGGTTTTCTCCAATGAGGAACGACAGCGCGTTTTCCTGCTGCTGAATTTGCTCTTCGAGCTGCGGAATCTGCGAGGCAGCGGTGTAGAGGAGTTGCTCTGATTGACGCACATCGGAGAGCGGCACCGATCCGCCGCTTTCCAGCTTTCTGGTCAGGTCGACCGAGTCCTGACGGACCTTCAGAGTTTCCCGCGTTATCTCAAGTTCTCGATCAAGGGCGCGAAGCTGCAGGTAGTTGGTTGCAACCTGTTCGACGAGCGTCAAGCGAACCGCGCGCTGCGCCCACTGCTGCGCGAGCAATTGCTTGCGGGCCGCCTCGGTTTGTTTGCGGTACAGCCCCCAGAAATCCGGCGTCCACGAACCGGATACGCTGAAGGAGCCTGCGACCAACGGATTTGGAAACTGCGTTCCCAAAGTGTCGGGCAGTGAAGCACCGAGGCCTGTGCCGCCCACGGTGATGGCGGGAAACTGCTGCGAGCGCACGATCCTTACTTGAGCTTGCTGCTCCAGAATCCTCTGAGCTGCGATGCGCAGGTCGTAGTTGTGCTCGAGAGCCTTGCGAATCAGGTCCTGCAATTCGGGCTCTTTGTAAACATGCGACCAGTCCTCATCACCCAGAGATGCTTTGGAATCCGATGAGACCGTCGTATTATCGGGGCCGCGAAATGCCGGTGGCGCCGTATTCGTGGGCCGAACGTACTTCGGCCCTACGTTGCATCCGGCGAGAAAGACGGTTCCGTAAGCGGCACCGAGCAGAGCAACAAGTTTTGCAAGGTTCAATGGCCTCACGCTTCACCTCCATCTGCCTGCGCGAGCACGACAGTCTTGTTCGGCTCCGAGGTGGGGCCGCATAGACCGTGACTGGAATCCATGGTCGTCCCCTTCCCGCCAGGCATGAAGCGATGGGACAGATACTCGACGACCGCAAATGTGACCGGGATGAAGATCAGGCCCAGTGCGGTAGAGAGCGTCATGCCGCCGACCACGACGGTTCCTAGAATCCGCCGCGATGCGGCACCCGAACCCGTCGCCACCCAGAGCGGCAAGCAGCCAACAATGAACGCGAGGGCGGTCATCACGATGGGGCGAAGCCGCAGGCGCGCTGCATTGAGGGCGGCCTCGCATATGCTTTCTCCTCTCTCGTAATTCGCTTTGGCGAATTCGACGATGAGGATGGCGTTCTTTGCGGAGAGGCCGACGAGCATAACAAGCCCGATGGTGGCGAAGATGTCGTTCTCGAACGCACGCGCGTGCAGGGCGATGTACGCTCCAAGAATCGCCACGGGCGTACTGAGAAGCACGCTGAACGGCAGGGTCCAGCTTTCATAGAGAGCGGCGAGAATCAGGAACACGAAGGTGATGGAGAGACCAAACACTGCCCACGATGGAATTCCCTTCTCTGCCAGCTGCTCCTGAAACGACATACCCGAATAGTCGAAGCCTGCGCCCGACGGCATGGTCTGGTGGAAGACTTCTTCGAGCGCTTTTCTAACCTGTCCTGAGCTATAACCCGGTGCGCCGGTGATGTTGATCTGCGCGGCATTGAATTCGTTGAATCGGTAAATGAACTCGGGACCGGTGATCCGTTTCACCTTCACAAGAGAGTTCAGCGGCACCTGGCTGCCGTTGGCGCTGCGCACGTAGAACTGATCGATGTTCGAGATGTTGGTTCGCGATGTGCCTTCAGCTTCAACGTAGGTCTGCCATTGGCGGCCGAAGCGGTTGAAGTAGTTGACGAGGTAGCCTCCCATGAATGTCTGCATCGTTGTGTAGATGTTCGAGAGATCAACCTGCTGTTCGAGGGCCTTCTCCTTGTCGACATCGACATAGAGCTGAGGCACGGCCGGCTGGTACGACGGGATGGCAGCGGCGATCTCTGGACGCTTCGAGAGAGCTCCGAGAAATCCGAAGACGTTTTTCGTGAGTACGGCCGGATCGTCACCGCCGGAGCGGTCTTCGAGAATCATGGTGACGCCGCCGGAGGTTCCGATGCCGGGGATGGAAGGCGGAGGAAATGCGAACGCGATTCCGTCCGGATTGGCACCGAGCTGCTTTTGAATGCTGGCCTGGATGTACTCGAGTTGTTGCTCCTTAGTCTTTCGCGCTTCCCACGGCTTCAAATTTACGAAGAAGAAGCCGGCATTCGTACTCTGTACCTGGGTCAAGAGCGAGAAATCTGTTACGGCGATGACGCCCTCGACGCCAGGTGTTTTGAGAAGTGCGTCTGAAATTTTCTGCTCCGCCGCGTCGGTGCGCTGAGCCGACGCACCATCGGGCAGCTGGAGAGCGAGAAACATGTAGCCCTGGTCTTCGGTTGGGATGAATCCGCCGGGAAGAGTGCTGCCCAGGTAGACAGCAAGAGCCGTGACCAGAACGAGCGCGACCATCGCGAATGCTGACTTATGAATGAGGACGCGCGATGTACCGATGAAGTTGTCCGTGGCGCGCTTGAAGAAGCGGTTGAACAGATTGAAGCCCCACGTGAGAGGCCCACGTTTGCGATTCGCTTCTTTTGGCCTGAGCAACAGCGAGGCGAGAGCCGGGGAAAGTGTGAGCGCGTTGAAGGCCGAGATGAGTACCGAGATGGCGATGGTGACGGCAAACTGCTGATAGAGGCGGCCGGTAATTCCGGGTATCGCCGCAGTCGGGATAAAGACGGCCGCAAGGATCAGCGCGATAGCGACGACAGGACCACCGACCTCTTCCATCGCCTTCTCTGTTGCGGCTTTCGGATCAAGTCCTTCTTCGATGTGGTGTTCGACGGCTTCTACCACAATGATTGCGTCATCAACCACCAGGCCGATCGCGAGTACCAGGCCAAAGAGCGAGAGCGTGTTGATGGAGAAACCGAGAGCGGGAAAGATGATGAACGTGCCAACGAGCGAGACGGGAACTGCAAGCAGCGGAATGAGCGTCGCGCGCCAGCCCTGAAGGAAGATAAAGACAACGACCACCACGAGGGCGAGGGCTTCAACGAGGGTATAGATGATTTCGCGAATGCCGGATGTAACTGCCTTGGTAGTGTCGAGAGGGATGCTGTAGGAAATGTTGGAGGGGAAGGTCGCGGACAGCTCCTTCATGCGCTGTGTGACTGCCTGCGCGGTCTCGACAGCATTTGAACCGGGAAGCTGGTAGATCGCCATCACTCCGGATGGGGCCTGGTTGTAGCGTGCGGAGATGGCGTAGGCCTGATCGCCCAACTCAACTCGCGCGACATCGCGGAGGTGGAGTATGGAGCCGTCGGGATTGGCACGGAGGATGATGTTGCCGAATTCATCAGGCGTGACAAGGCGGCCTTGGGTGCGAACGGTGTAGGTGAACTGCTGGCCATGCGGGATCGGCTCGCCGCCGATCTGCCCTGCGGGGTTCACATTGTTCTGGGTCTGGATCGCCGCAATCACCTCCGGCGCAGTGACGCCGAGCTTGGCGAGCTTGTCGGGCTGCACCCATACGCGGAGCGCATATTGGCCGCCGAAGACCTGAACGCGCGAGACTCCCTTGACGCGAGCGAGTTGATCCTGGAGGTTGATGATTGCGTAGTTCGTCAGGAAGTCCTGGCTCAACGTTCCGCTCGGAGAATTGACGGCGACCAGCATGAGCGGAGAGGTGAGCGCTTTCTGAACGGTGAGCCCGGCGGTCGTTACCTGCGGCGGCAGCTGCGACTGCGCCTGATCCACTCGCAACTGCGCAAGCACCTGATCGATATTCGGATCGGTCTTGACGTCAAAGTCGACGAAGATCTGAGCCACTCCGTTGTTGGCGCTCACGGAGTTCATGTAGATCATGTTGTCAACGCCGTTCATCTGCTGCTCGATGGGAGTGGACACTGCCTGCGCCACTGTTTTGGCGTCGGCGCCCGGGTACGTCGCGGTGACGAGAATCTCCGGCGGAACGATGTTCGGAAACTGCGAGATAGGCAGCTGCACCATCGATACAGCGCCAATGATCACCGTGAGAATGGCGATGACAATGGCCACAATGGGCCGGCGTATGAAAAATTTGGACATCGTTACCGCCCGGCAGGCTGTGCGGCCTGAGAATTTGCCGAAGGCTGAGCGAATTGTGGATCGACGGGGGCTCCTTCGCGCAGCTTCTGCAGGTTGTCAGTGATCACGAGAGAGCCGCTGGGGAGGCCGCCCTCGATCACCCAGTTGTTGCCGTATTGCGGGCCGAGCTTCACGTTGTTCACGTGAACCGTGTGGTTGGCAGCGACGGTGTAGATCTGCTCCTGACCCTGAAATTCAGAGACCGCAATCTCGGGCACCAGGACCGCATCGTGCCGGATTTCTGTTTCGGCGCGCACACGCGCGAACTGTCCGGGCCTGAGGACATTGCCGGGGTTCGGAAATGCCGCTGCGATGCGTATGGCGCCGGTCTGCGCATTGAGCTGGCGATCGACGAACTCGATGTGTCCCTCGTGCGGATATTTGTCTCCGTTGGCGAGGGTGAGAGTCAGCGGGATTCTGGAGCTCCCTTGCAAGAGATCACGGCCGCCGCTGCGAGCGCGCTGCACGAGGGCGAGGTATTCGCTGTCGCTGATGGAGAAGTAGACCTTGATGGGATTGAGCTGCGACACCGAAGTCAAGATCGATTGCGTGCTGACCAGATTGCCGACCTGTGTGGTCGCCTGGCCCGCGACGCCCGTGATGAGCGAGCGCACCTGGGTGAAGCTCAGGTTCAATTTCGCGGTGTCCACCGCTGCCTGCGCGGTTTTGACTGCCGCCTGAGCCTGGGCCTTCTGCTGGATTTCGTTGTCCAGCTGGCTCTTCGCTATGGCACGGGCTTCGGCAAGAGGAGTGTCCCGGTTCACGTTGATGGTTGCCAGAGCCAGCTGAGCCTGTGCCTGCCCGAGCTGCCCCTCTGCCTGATGCAGCGCGGCTTCAAACGGCCGCGGGTCAATCTCGAAGAGGATCTGGCCCTTTTGAACTTGCGCGCCTTCGCGGTAGTTCTGGCGAACGAGGTATCCATTGGCCTGCGGCTGAATCTGCGCGTTGACGTACCCGTCGAGCGTTCCAACCCACTCTCCAGTCAGGGGCACATCGCGCTGCTCGGCTTTGACAACTGTCACTGGCAATGCAGGGGGCGCACCGGCATTCGCTGAAACTGCCTTGCTGTTGCATCCAGCCATCAGGGCGCCCGCAAAAACGAGAAGTGCAGCGAGAGGAAGTATTGCTGTGTGGCTCTTTGCCACGATGATGCTGAGGTTTGCTTTTGAGAACACGACCACCTCGTCCCCGATTTGCATCGGAGCTCACTATCACGCGATTGAATGAATGGCTTTTTGGGAAGCCGCCGAACGATGTTCTATAAGGATGTGGCTTGTTTGCAATCGGATTCAGGAATTCACCCGAGGTTGCAGGCAGGTGCGGGCGGCAGGCGATTGCAGGGGGAGCGGATTCGATGACCTAACTGGAGAAGTCAGCGAACGATGGTCATCTGAGATGTGCTGGAAAACAGGCGCTGACTGTTCGAGACGAACGGAATCGGAAAGCTGAAGTTATAGCTCACCGTAACGTTGACGGTACAGTTTGGGCCGTTCGAGCCGTCGGCGGTGTCGCACGCAGTTCCCGTCGAAGTCGTACCGGGCCAGGAGGTAGACACGCTGATGCTGGAGCGCGAAATGCCCGGCGGCACCATGCTTGCGACGTACTGCGAAATGTCCGTGCTCGAGGCAGTGCAATCCAGGGTCTTCGAGGTGCACGATCCGCTCCAACTCGATCCGCGGACACTGGCGTACCTGGCTGCCTCATTCGCGGCGTTGGCAACGAAATGCGCTGTGTAGAGTGCGAACGAAACATACATGATCATGAATGCTGCCGCGATCCAGATGCACGAAGCGAGGGCAAACTCGACCATTTCGCTGCCGCGATCGTCTGCAAGCCGGGACAAAAGACTCGTGACGCCGCCGTTGCGTTTGTGACCCTGCTCGGCCTGTGAGAAGCGTTGCATCCGGTGCTAGTCTCCGCCCGGACGCAAACGGAATTCCCGGGTGATGTTCATGGAGGAAGGCAGTCCGGGATAGCCGAAGACTGTCTTGTAGGCACTGGTGACGCTGACGTCGACGTAGGTCACGTAGTTGTACGTGCAGGTAGGAGTCGTTGTGCAGGAATCTACCGCGGAGGTACCGTCTGAGCACTCGCATCCATATTTCGCGGTAGCGCTGACGTCGCTGAGGTTGGAGGCCCCTGCCTTGGCGGCCTGGATCATTCCGGCTGTGTCGCTGGGATTTTCGAGCCCGTACATTGCTCCGGAGTGAGCTGCCGAGGACACTTCAATGGATGCATAGAAGCCTCTGCCAATATCCACAACGGGAATGAGCATCAGGAAGAACAGGGGAAGTACGAGGGCTAACTCGACGAAGCTGGCGCCTTCGGCGTCCATGAGCGCGATGGTGCGAGCTGACCGGGTCCTTATGTTCATCACTCGCCTCATTGGACAAGAGCCACATTATTGCCGTTGAGCGGAGAACCCTCCGCTAGCCCCGAGTAGTCGTCGCCGAAGACGCTGCCGACCGCGACGTTGAGGTGAATATCCTTCGCGACGAGGATGTTGTATGCGGACGAAATCGCACTTACGCCGTAGCTAACGTCGCCATCGGGAAGGTAGATTGCGCCCTCCAGTTTGCTGCTGTTGATGAGGTTGGCGACGAAGACCCCGGTCGATGAAACGCCATGGGCCTGAAAGAACAGTATGCCGGAGTAAGTGCCACTGGTTGGCGCCGACAGCGATACATTGCTCAGGCTGAGGTATGAGGATCCAGTTATCGGCTCCACGACCATGATGCTGCCGTGATTGCTCTCGTTGTAGAACGTAACGCCGTTTCCGGTAATCGATGTCAGCAGGTTGAGAGTGAGGTTCAGTCCGCCGGACGTTACCCCCAGGAGGCCGGGACCGTCTTTAAGGATGTAGGTTCCCGGATTGAATTTGATGTTCGAGGCAATCGCGGCCGTGATGGAGATGCCTCCGCAATACACGCCGGGATTGAACGTCACGTCTCCACCAAGAACGATGTTCACAGCCGAAGAAGATCCGTAATAGGGGGAACCTGTGCTCGTGCCGCATGCGGCGCCCGCATTGGACGGGGCGGGCAGATATGCCAGCGGATCTGCTGGAGTAGGTGTGGCCTGGTAGGTCTGAGGCTTCGAAGCAGCGAGACAAAGCAGCCCGTCGGAGCCGCCAGAGACACTGATACGCGGCGCATAGAGGAACGCTCCGACAACGCACGTCAAAGCATCGGTTGAGGTGGATTCGTCGACGATGGGGCACCGTGACTTGACGATGACGCCCGCTAAGATCGTCAAAGCCTCCCCGGTTGGATTGAGCGCGTAGATGCACGGGCCGCCAAGGCCGTGAGCCGCCTCTGCCCGTGCTTTCACGGTCACAGATTTCAGGCCGACCAGGGATGCGAAGTAGGTTTGTACCGGTTGAGATACGATTGCTTCGGCATACGTGGTCTTGCCAGTGTTGGGATCGCCTGCAATCGCGCAAGGGGGATTGTTGAGCGTTAGCGTCACGCCGCTTGCGGTTCCATTGGAGCAGTTCGTAATCACGGTGTCGGCGGAGAGCCCATTCTCCTGCAATGCTCCCTGGGCAGCAGATTGCATTGCGGTGCAGACCTGGGTGCCATTGCAGGTTCTCGCTTCAAGCGCTGCTGCAAGAGCGGCCGCATCGGCGGCGCCCTGCAGGTTGCGTTTGACAAACAGGAAGTGCCCGAAGTCGATTGCGAGACCCAGAATCGCAATGAACATCAGCATGCAGAGAGCGGTGGTCACAAGAATGGACCCTCGCTCCTCATTGATTTTTGCTCTGATATCCATAGTCCGGCACGACTAGCAGCGGACGACCCGGCATCTGATGTACGGCAGAGTTCTCTGATGCTCGAGCACAGCCAGCCGCGCTTGCGTCTCCCTTTGCTCGTCTTGATTAGCGCTTTGGTACGGGGGGTCTTGCGCCACCCTGCAAGCAATTCCAGATAGCCATCAACTATGGGGAAGAAGATATGTTCTCATTCCGGAGATGAGAATCACATATCTAACTGCCGGGGCAAATACGACAGAGGTGGGAGAGTACTCTGCCCGATGCGATGGCTATCTCACTTAGCTACTAAGTTATATGTCATTTGTAATCAGAACTATTCGCGATTAGCTGCGAGATATCGCGGTCGATATCAACCGTGGATTACTTACTCGCTGCGCGGAGCATTGAGCCGAACGCCACCGCCACCGGCCAGCTCCGGCCAGGCGGTGTGCTCGAGCCTTGTAATCTTCTCTGCGACTGCGAGGCTGATGAACTGATTGAGTGACAGGCCTTCTCTCTGTGCAATTTCGATCGCCTGGCGGCGCGTGGAAAACGGGAGACGTAAGGGGAAGCTAATCGGGTGACTAATTTCTCTACTCATGTCTTGACCTCTGGAACTTTATGTCGCGGTACAGGGCCGATAGTACGGGCAATGTCATCTCGATTTCAAAGTGACTATCGTGATGCCCATGCGGGCTGATCGGCAGGTCTTGCCTATACTTTCGAGTTGAGCATCGACGACGCCCTTTGCAGTCCATGCTTCAGCACAGCGGCTATCTCATTGATCGATCTAGATATCTGCTTGCAGACAGGTCCGCTTCGATTGCGAGCTTACTTGCTTGGTACTCTTAAGTAGATGGGGATCAGCCTAAAACCAAAATAAGGAAATCCCTAAGCGCTTCAGATGTGAGCCTAAGGATTTCCCCTATCGACCTGGTTACGAGCGGATTATCGGACTTCTCAACAGCTCGACTGGGAAGAGCAGGATTATGCCAAGGCGCTCATCCTGCTCCTTCAGCTCTTGCCTATTGAACGACAAATTGCGCTCTGCGATTCTGCTGGAAGCACTCTTCGCTGTCGTCAGTGCAGAACGGGCGTTCCTTGCCGTAGCTGACCACCTCGATGCGAGACGGATCGACGCCGGCGGACATCAGCGCGCTACGGGTGGCCTCTGCGCGCTCCATTCCCAGCGCCACGTTGTATTCTGCTGATCCTCTCTCGTCTGCGTACCCGGCGATCGTAATGCGAAGGCTCGGATGAGCTACGAGGAATGCTGCGTCTTCGGTAGCTGCCTGCGCCGCATCCGACCTGAGATCGGCCTGATCGTAGTTGAAGAACAGATCGCGGAGGCTCTTCTGGGCCGCGAGTTCGAAGCTGTTGTCTCCCGGTGGCGCGGCCACCTTGGTCATCAGCTGCTGTTTCTGGTCCTGGTCGTTGGCGACCTCGAACTCGACCTTGCAGCTGAGTGCCTGGGAGGGATTCGAGTCGAGGGTTGCATGGCCTTCCACGGCATAGGTGCCGGGCGCCAGCCTGTCTGTGTTGATGGTGATGACGTTTCCGTGGCCAATGATTGACCCGCCATTCGACTTCCAATCGTAGGTGAAATAGTAGCGATCGGGATCGACTGAGGTCTCAGCACTGATGTGAACCGGCTTCCCCGCACTTACGATGTGGTTATTGGTGTAGCAGGCCAGAGCGATATCCTTCACCGCCTTGACGCGCGGAGCGGGGGTCGAGGCCACATAAAGAGGAGCGTCGCTCCGTGGGGCGCCGAAATGCATCACCACGCCCGCATTGATCTGAAGTTGGCGCTGCGTGCCATTCGCACCGTTCGGAAAAGCAGTGTGAAGGAATGACACGTCGAACAGGCGGACCGAATACCGCGAGTTCAGATCGAAGTCGACGCCGCCGCCTGCGGAATACGCAAAGGACGATGCGCTCGATGCCGCCGCAGAGTTTTTCGTCGGGAAGAACGAGTTCCCGGCATGAGCTCCACCCGCAAGAAACTCACCGAAGGGGGAGATCCGCCTGCCCGGCACAGCAATACGAGGGCCGGCGAGGAACGTGGTGAGCGCCAGGTTCTGCCCGAGCGAACTGATCTTCGACGCCCGTACTGTGCCCACCTCACCATCAAGGCCCAACCTCGAGCTGAGGTTGTACTGAAGGCCGACGAAGCCGCCGTTTGCCGTAAAGCATCCACATTCCGCGGGTGGCGCGTTCGCGTTGATCAGGTGATAGCCGGCAGTCACATCGATCCGAGGGGCATCGAAGGATGGGTTGCCGGCGAAGACCGTCTGCTGCCCTTCTGCCGCACATGCGCCGGCAAGCACCGCTGCAATACTAAGTGCGATAAGTGGTTTCATCTTCGAACTCCTGTACCTTCACTGTTGCTATGGGCCATCGCTTAGTAAGCCAGCGAAACACCCGGGGAAGTTGTTAGCGCATTCGTATCGACCATCACGAATTTGCCAGGAGAGATGGCATATACAACCGTGGTTCCGTCTCCAAGCAGGTAGCGTCCCGCCGTCGCAGCAGTTACGTTGCTGTTGTTGTCCGACAGGGTGTAGGTGGTGCTGCCGGTGACGCCGAGTTGCAGAAGGTTGAGCGTGCCCACGCCGACGTTTTCGTCGAGGGTGTAGGTCGCATTGCCTGCTCCATCTGCCGTGGCAAAGCCTGAGCTGTTGATGCTCGCCAACGAGCTGGCCGGAACGGTTCCGATGGTGAATGTTCCATTCAGAGTGGCGACGCTGAACGGGGCTCCGGTCTGCGGCTCGAACTGTCCGAGGCCTGCGTAGCCCGTCTCAAGGAAGTAGCCTTGATTCGGCGCGACGAGATAGAACACACGCGCATCCGGCGGTCCCGTCGGCAACCCAAGCAATCCGAGCAGCGCCGAGATCAGTCCTGAGTGAGCCGGGTAGTTGAAGCTGCCACGGCCGTTGCTGCCCACCGTGCAGGAAGACGTGCCGGTTGCCGCATAGGATCCGAGCAGAGCATTGACGAGGTTATTCTTGTCGCTGCTTGTCAATCCGGTCAGATTGTCGACCGTGGCTGTCAGTCCGCCCATGTCGATGTTGGTTGTGTTGCAGGTGCCAGCTCCGTTGCCGCTGGCGCGGAAGATGGTTGCCGTGGAGTAATTCAGCACATTCTGCAACGTGGTTCCGAGCAGTCCAGGGTTTGACTGGGCATTCTCGTATCCAACAAACGCGCTGTTCATCGAGGCATTGCTGAAGCTCGGCGAAGTCTGCAGCTGGGCTGTGCCTGCGAGCAGCGTGAACTCCGAGTGCTTGTCGATCGACATGATGAATGCTTCATTGGTATTCACGATGTAGACCGCGTAGTTCGTCGGGTAGAGCCCGTCAGAGATGCTCGTGTTCGTCATCTCCAACTGCAGGCGCCCGTTCTGGTCGGTGCTCTGATAAGAGCCGGTCAGCGGAGCGTTCGCAAAGTTGAAGCTGGCGATGTTTGCATCGGCGGTGCCTGTTGTCAGTTTTCCAGCGCCATCCGTCGTGAACGCACCGACAGTGGCAACCGGCCCGGAGGCAATGCCAACCGTGCAGGAGATGAGGCATGGCGTGTCGCCGGAGAGACCGAATGCGTAGCTGCCATTCAGTCCAGCCGAGAAGGCCGACGAAGTCTGCGCAAGCAGCTGGCCGGATCCCTTGGTCCCGACTAGATGATCGTTGTCGTACTCGATGAGGTCGCCATGCGTTGATACGGTCGCGGGCGACACAGGGGCCTTCAACGAGATCGCGTAGGTAAACGTCTGATCCGTTGTTCCATCGGTGTTGAGCGTGGTGATGGTGATGAAACCGCGGCTATCGGCGTTCACGATGTAGGTGCCGATGAAGTTCTGCGAGGCCACGGTGGTTCCGGTCGGATGCGAAGACTGGTGGTTCGCGTCCAGTTCGCCCATGTTGATACCGCCGGTGCCGTCTGCTGTGAAGCTGCCCACCGATGCGGTCTTATAGGCGAGTACGCCTGCGACTACATCGTCGTAGCCCTGGAAGAGGTACGCATACGGCCCGTTGAGTTCCGCGTCGTAGGGCGTGGCCGGATACTGAACCAGCAGCACGAGCGCGGCGGATGCAGTGGCCGAGACGTTGTCCGTTACCGTGGCAGTGAAGCTCGATGCGCCAGGCTGAGTCGGCGTTCCTGAGATCACGCCGTTCGATTGCAGGGTAAGGCCCGCAGGCAATGAGCCGGCGGTGAGTGCGTAGGTGTACGGCGAAGTTCCGCCAGTGGCCTGCAGCGTGTAGGTGTACGGCACGCCTACAGTCGCGATCGGCAGCGAGGCGGTGAGGCTGAGTGTGCCGGACGGATTGATGGTGATGGTCTCCGATTGCGAGACCGTCTTTGTGGGGCTGCTGGAATCCGTCACCATGACAGTGACCGTGGAGGCGCCCGCCGTTGTCGGCGTGCCGCTCACGGTGCAACCGGTCAGCGTGAGTCCGGCAGGAAGCGTGCCCGAGCTGATGGAGCATGTGTAGGGCGTGGTGCCGCCCGTTGCGCCGATCGATGCGCTGTAGGCAACACCGACCGTGCCGTTGGGAAGCGTATTGGTCAGTGCCAGCGCCGCGGGGTTGATGACGATGGTTTCAGGACCTGAGGTCGTCTGAGAGGGCGATCCGGAATCGACAACCTTCACCGTGACGGTGGAGGAACCCGCCGTAGTGGGTGTGCCGCTGACAGCGCATCCGCTCAGGCTCAAGCCCGCGGGCAGAGTGCCCGACGTGATGGTGCAGCTATAGGGCGATGTTCCGCCGCCGACTCCGATGGTCGCGTCATACGGTACGCCCACGGTGCCGTCGGGGAGTGTCGACGTGGTCAGGGTCAAGGCTGCGGGGCTGATCACGATGGTTTCGTTCTGGCTGGCGGTTTGCGTCGGGCTGCCGGAGTCAGTCACCGTCACGGTGATGGGCGAACTGCCCGCAGTCGTTGGCGTACCGCTGATCGTGCAACCAGTCAGGATTAAGCCGGCTGGCAGTGTGCCTGTGATCGAGCACGTATACGGCCCGGTTCCGCCCGAGGGAGTGATGGTGCCGGTGTAACCGGAGCCGACTGTGCCGCCAGGCAGAGTGCCTGTGATGGTGAGCGGAGCCGGATTGATGACGATGGATTCAACCTGGCTCGCATTTTGTGCAGGGCTGCCGGCATCTGTCACCTTGACAGTGATGGATGAGGTGCCTGCTGTCGTCGGGGTTCCGCTCACCACGCAGCCTGACAGCGAAAGCCCGGCAGGCAGCGTGCCTGTGATGGAGCACGCGTACGGCGTGGTTCCACCGGTTGCGGTGATGGTGCCCGAGTACGCAACACCGACGGTGCCGTTGGGCAGCGTGCCGGTGATGGCGAGTGTGGCAGGCGCGATCACGATGGTGTCGTTCTGCGTTGCGTTCTGCGCAGGGCTGCCGGAGTCCGTCACCTTCACGGTTACGGGCGAAGATCCGGACGCAGTCGGCGTGCCGCTGACGGTGCATCCGCTCAGAGAGAGTCCTGCAGGCAAAGTACCAGTGATGGAGCAGGTGTACGGCGGAGTTCCGTCCGATGCGGTGATCGTCGAGCTGTATGCAACACCAACCGTCCCATTCGGCAACGTGCTGGTGATCGTCAGCGCCGCGGGTGCGATGGTGATGGTCTCGTTCTGTGTTGCGTTTTGAGTGGGGCTGCCGGAGTCGGTCACCTTCACCGTGATCGGAGAGGAGCCGGCAGTTGTTGGCGTACCGCTCACCGTGCAACCAGTCAACGACAGGCCGGCAGGAAGCGTTCCGGTGATGGAGCAGCTGTAAGGCGTGACGCCACCAGTAGCCGTAATCGGTGCGCTGTATGGCACGCCCACCGTGCCGTTGGGCAGCGTGTTGGTAATGGAAAGAGCTGCCGGCGCGATGGTGATGGTCTCGCTCGCGCTGGTGTTCTGCGCCGGACTACCGGAGTCAGTGACGGCGACGAGCACCGTGACGCTTCCGGCCACCGTTGGCGTGCCGCTCACCGTGCAGGCTGACAAGCTGAGTCCAGCCGGCAACGCACCGGTGATCGCGCAGGTGTAAGGAGAGGTGCCGCCGTTTGCAGTGATGTTCGCGCTGTAAGCGATGCCCACCGTGCCGTTCGGCAGCGGGGCGCCCATCGTCAGTGCAGGCGGAGCGATCACGATGGTCTCAACCTGGCTGACGGTCTGCGTGGGCGAGCTTGCATCGGCCACCTTCACCGTGACTGTCGCGCTGCCCGCGGTGGCGGGAGTGCCGCTCACGACGCAAGCCGACAACGAAAGGCCCGCTGGAAGCGCGCCGGTGATGGAGCACGAGTAGGGGGTGGTGCCACCCGCTGCGTTGATCGTCGCGCTATAGGCGACTCCGACGGTGCCGTTGGGCAGAACGCCTGTCATGCTCAGCGGTGAGTTGATGTTGATCGAAACCGCCGCTGTGGCGGTTGCGCCGAGGCTGTCCTTCACCTGCACGGTGAAGGCGAACGTCCCCTTGGTTGTCGGCGTTCCGGAAATCACGCCAGTGGTCGCGGAGATGCCGAGTCCTGGGGGCAATGCTCCTGCAGCGATGCTCCACGAGTACGGTGTGGAACCGCCAGCGGCAGCAAGCGATGTTGTGTACGCCACACCTACGATGCCGTCGGGCTGCGGCCCGCCAGCGAGCGTGAGCGGCGATACGACTGTGATGGAAACCTGCGCCGATGCCGTGGCGGTTGTGCTGTCCTGGACCTGTACTGTGAATGCCGATGTGCCCTGCGCAGTCGGCGTACCGGAGATGACGCCCGTAGTTGGCGAGATCGAAAGGCCGGCGGGCAGCGATCCGGCAGTGATGCTCCATGCGTAGGGAGTCACACCGCCTGCTGCGACCAGGGAAGTCGAGTACGGAATACCTACTTCGCCGATCGGCTGAGGGCCGCCCGCTAGAGTAAGCGGCGGCACGGGATTGGAAATCGTGATCGATTTGTTCGCGGTCACCGTGAACGGCACGGCGCTGGTGTCAGTCAATTGGAGCGTGAATGGAAACGTGCCGGTCGCTGTCGGCGTGCCGGAGATCTCGCCCGTTGCAGCATTGAACGACAGGCCCGGAGGCATGCTGCCGCTCGCGACCAGCGTCTTCAATGGCGACGTGCCGCCTGCCGAGACAATCATGGTCGAGTAGGCAGATCCGACAATGCCCGCCGGGGGAACGCCCGTGATCGTTGGATCGGGATTGACGGTGATGTTCACCGTCTCCTGGTTCTTGGTCTTCGGGATCGATGCAACCAGCGTCACCTGCATCGGCGAAGTAATGCCCGACGGCGCCGTGTAGGTTGTCGTGGTTCCCGTGGCAGAGGAGAGAGCGCCGCACACGGCTCCGTTGCAGGCAGTGCCGTTGAAGGCCCAGCCAACCTGGTAGCTCCCCGTCAAGTTAGCCGTGATGTTCACCGACTGACCGGCGTCGATGACGAAGGAGGTCGCCGATAGGCTGGCAATACCGCCGCCCGCATATCCGCCGCCGCCGCAGCCGTTCAGTGCAATCAGCATAGAAAGCATCGCAACCGTTCCGATCGCGAATCGCGATCCGGCACTGCGCAGTTTCTGACTGACTTGTTTATTCGACAGGAAAGCTGCAATCGTTTCGACAACGCTGCCAAAGGAAGTCCCTGCAACCGTCATGGGGAATCTGACCTCCATCCAAGTACTCGCGACAATCGTTCCCGACCTCGAGAACGTCAACGTGCCATCCGACCTGAGTACGGCACATAGTCATTGGGGAGTTTGCTTCGATGGTTACATCGGGTCCATACAACGAAGGTACTAGCGGATGATTGACATCGAGCGATAGTGATTCACTTATTACGACTTATCGATGTAAGTACCTAAGTTTGCGACTTATCTGTAGCTCTGATAAGTGATATCGTGTGCAACACCTGATAAGTTAGGGCTACGTTCGGTGCTTCTCATCCGCGGCGAATCGTCTGTTCAGCAGTGTTAATCAAGCATGCAGGATGGGGGCAATGTTGATTTGCGGGGTGTGATATCACCCGCAATAGCATCACCAGTATCGCCCACGATATAGACGATTAATGTCTAGGGACCATGGTTAGTTATGCGACTAAGAAACGGGTCCAATTAACTGCCTGCTACGGAATGAATCGCAGCTTCGTGTTCGTGTGTTTGCATTTCGAAGCGCCGGAGAAGGCGATCGACCTTGATGCGGTTGGCCCGCTGCACCAGGATGCATGGCAGATTGGCGGCGATGCCGTACAACGTCATCACGCAGCAGGCCCAGAGCGGATTCCAGAGGTAAAAGATGGGCGCGCACAGAAGCATGCACCAGTGGGCCAGCTCAGCCCGGCGCGTCTCGATGGCAAAGACAGTCAGTTCGGCAAAGCTTCGGCTCGCCACGTTCTTCTTCGCTCGGCCGCCGAGCCACGATGCGCCGTCGGGCAAGAGCCCCTTCCACCGCTGCACAAGCAGGTAGCGGCGATAGATTTCTCCGCCTTGCTCCAGACTCCTCTCACGCGTGAGCCAGTTATCAGCCGCGAAGAGCGCGTCTGGCAGGCGTAGAAACAAGCTGGAGAGAGACAGCTGGATGATGGGCCATCCCACGAGGTTCAGCGCGATGACGAGCAGCTTCATACGCGGCGTCCACGCCAGGTGACTTGCCGCCGAAGCACGCGATTCAGCAAGGAAGCTGTGAAGAGCGCGAAGAAGAAAAGCAGCGGGATGGGATAGAGCACCGCTGCACCGAGACTGAATGCGCCAATCTGGCGCGAGAAAGAGAAGACCTGGAACACGCCCGCGATGTAGAGAACCAGCGCCAGCGCGCGCAGCGGCCACGACACGAAGCACAACAGCAGAAACACCGTGCACAGAGCGGAGAGCCAGACGACAGAAACACCGAGCACTGGCCCGCCGCTCGCCTCTGCTCCATCGGCGAAAGCCTTCCTCCAACTCTCGCTAAGTTGCCTGAGGCCCTCCGGAAACATACGCACATCGAGTGTCTCGCGCCCTCCCAGGCACACGCATCGGCCATCGGCTGCCTCGATGTGCTCTGCCATGGCGAGATTCTCGAGGATGCGTCCGCGAACCGCGCCATGTCCTCCGGACGCCTGGTAAAGTTCGCGCGAGATGAGCAGGCATGGGCCAAAGAGCTTCGGCCGTCCGAGCAAGCCGAACCCGCCGGCACCGAAGGCCATCAGCAGGTTGAAAAACAGAGAGAGTTGCTCATAGGCCGCCACCGTTACGTGGTACGGCAGAACTGAGAGAGCTGTCCGATGATCCGACTCCCGCTCCCACGCAGCAAGCATGCGCGACAGTCCTTCCTGAGTGAACCACGTGTCCGCATCAAGAAACAGGAGCAGATCGCCCTGCGCAGCATTGGCTCCTTGCGCGCAGGCCCAGGTCTTGCCCGTCCATCCTGCAGGGAGAGCCGCACCTTGCAGAACCGTGGCGCCGGCGTCCGCCGCCACCTTGGCGGTAGCGTCCGTTGAACCATCGTCGACCACGATGATCTCGCAGACGAGAGACTGTGCCGCCTGAATGGAGGCGAGCAGACGGGGCAGGTTCCTTTCCTCGTTGCGGGCTGGAATGATAATCGAGAGGCGATGAGTTCCGGATGGAGTGCTCGTCGGCGAAACGGGAACGGAGCGCAGCAGCAGCGTTCCGGCAGCCAGGCCGATCACGCAGAGCACGATCACTGCTAAGAACACGGCCTGCCTTCTTCGTTCAGGATCATGCGCGCCACGTGCTGTCCGCTCAGCGACACCATCGGCATGCCGCCGCCGGGATTGACGCTGCCACCAACAAAGAAAACATTCGCGCAGGCTTTGCTCCGCTTGGGAGCTTTGAAGGCGAAGTTCTTGCGGCGATCGCACACGACGCCATAGATCGATCCGCGGTTTGAGCGGTAGCGTTTCTCAATGTCGAAAGGCGTCCAAAAATCTTCGACGATAACGTGCTTACGAAGGTCGGTGAGCCCCATGCGTTCGAGCTTCGTGAGGCAGAGCTCTTTGAGCGCAACGCAGTCTTCGTAGGTGTACGGGTTCTTGTCGTTGAGATACGGAATGTGCGGAAGGATCTTGATGTTGTCGCAACCAGAGGGCGCCTGTGAGGGATCGGTGCGCGTGGGCGCGACGAGGTAGATGGTCGGGTCGTCAGGGAGTTTCTTCTCGTGGAAGACACGATCGAAGTGATGGTCCTGATGACCCGAATAGAAGAAGTTGTGGTGCGCGAGCTGCGGATATATGCGGTCGAGCCCGAGATGAACGACGATGCCGGAGCACGCCGGCTCAAAGCGCTGGAGCTTCTTCAACTCGCGCGGTGTCTGTTGGAGCAGCTTTTCTGCCGCCGGGATCACCTCCATGTTGGAGACGACGTAGTCTGCGCTGAGCGTTCGCTCCTGTCCGGCCCGATCGCGAAACGTGACTCCGGTCGCGTGGCTTCCATTGCGGTCGATGCGCGTCACCTCGGTATTCAGGCATACGTGAACGCCAAGTTCAGCGAGACGGCGTTCAAAGGCTCGCGCGAGCTCATACATGCCGCCATTGATGTACCAGAGCCCGAATTCAAGCTGGATATTCGGCATCAGGTTCATAAAGGCAGGCGAATCGTTCGCGGAGGATCCAACGTACTTAATGAAGTAGCCGAAGATGTCGCGCAGGTAAGGGTCGCGCACGCGTTTGCGGATCGCGCCCGTCATCGAGTTGGCCCAATCCATCTCCTTGCCGCCGTTCATTCCGTAAAAGCGCACAAGCTGCCAGAATCCATCGAGACCTTCGCGCAGATACCCGCGCTCAACCACGTGGTATTGCTCGCGTGAGTAGTCGAGAAAGCGTGAGTAGTCCGCAAACGCGGTGACGCCATCCTTCAGCTTGGCGAGTTCAGAGCGCATATCTTCTGTGCGCTCCCAGAGATCGATGACCGTTCCGTCCTCGAAGAAGTTCCGCCATTGCGGATCGACTCTACGCAGTTGCACGTAGTCCTCGAGTGTCCGGCCTTCGCCTTCAAACAGCGGTCGAAAGGCCTGCGGCAGTGTGAAGATCGATGGCCCCAGATCGAATCGGAAGCCTTGCGTTTCAAGCAGGTTCAGCTTGCCGCCAAGGCGCTCGTTCTTTTCAAGCACGCTGACTTTGAATCCGGCTTTCGCAAGCATGATGGCGGCGGACATGCCGCCCAGGCCTGCACCGATGATTACCGCGGAACGAGAGTCTTTCATCAGGGCCGCACCAGTTGGATTGAAAGCGAGAGATTGGAAGAGTTCATGGTGAAGACGCAATCTTCAAAGTGCGGAGGCCCCATTCGGTGATGAGGGTTGTTCGAAGCGCCAACCGGCTCCTTGGGAATGCCGAGAAATCCAGAATCGAGCTTGCCGTTTTCGTTCTCATCGAGATACACGCTCGCCGCGTAACGGCCCGGAGGCATGTCGCCCAGATCGATTGTTTGTACGGAGCCCTGACCCACCGGATCGGAAAAACCGTGCTTCACCGCCTTCGACTTGTCCTGCGGGAAGCCGTTGGCAGAGCTGAACAGCAGGTACGCGACCCGGCCATGCGCTCCCGCGGGCAGCTTTACCTGAAGGAGAAGATGCGCGGCCTGCGCCTGCACTGCAGACGAGCCGAGTGCGGCGGCAAAAGCTGCGAGGCGCAGGATACGGCGCAGCGCAGCCACCGCTCCGCGCGGACGATGCAGCCATTCAATCAATGTATTCAAGCCTTCGTACTTTTTGCGACCGAGCGGAAACCAGTTGATTTCGCTCTGCTTCGATGAGCGGTTCTCCATCACGGTTTTGACGCGGCTGAACGCATAAAGGCCTTCCGCCCCGTGGTAGCGCCCATAGCCGCTGGCCCCGTTCCCGCCAAAGGCGGCATGCGGATTCGCGATGTTGCGAATCACGTCATTGATGGCGCAGCTTCCCGAGGCCAAAGCTTGGGACACTCGCCGGCCCTTGGTCAGATCGCGCGTCCACACGCTCGCGCCAAGGGCATAGGGGCTGGCATTCGCCAGATCAATCGCTTCCCTCTCCGAGGTGAACGCCTGAACGCAAAGTACGGGTCCGAAGCACTCTTCGCGTGCCAGCCGCGCATCGGGCGAGACCTCGCTGAGGATAATTGGCCCATCAATGGCATCTCCCGAGGTCTCGAGCCGCGCGCCCTTCGTCAGCGCATCCTGCACCTGCGCGGTCAGAACGGCTCGACCGGATTCGGAAGGCAGTTTGCCGAGATCGCAATCGTCTCCCGCGCCAACGCGCAACTGCGCCGCCCGGCGAACGAGAGCATTGAGGAACCCCTGGTAGAGCGGCCGCTCAACAAAGAGGCGCTTGACCCCAACGCATACCTGACCCCCATTGCTGAATGCGCCATACACAATGCCTTCCACCGCGCGGTCGGTGTCGCAATCAGCAAAGACGATCGCCGGATCACTGCCGCCAAGCTCGAGCAGTGCCGGAGTTCCGAGAGTAGCGGCGCGAGCAGCAACGGCTTTTCCGTTCGAACTGCTGCCCGTAAAGAAGATAAAGTCCGGTCTGGCGTCGATGAGTTCAACTGCTTCTTCAGGCCCGGCAGTTGTCACCTGCAGCAGATCCGGCGGTAGGGCCGCTCGGTTCGCGATGTCCTCGATGATTCGCGCCACCGCCGGAGTCTTTTCGGAGACCTTCAGCACGACAGCGTTGCCGGCATAAAGCGCCGTGATCGCAGGCACGATAGAAAGCTGCAGCGGATAGTTCGCCGGGCCGAAGACCAATGCGACGCCATGCGGCTCAAAGTGCTCGGTGAACCGGCAGCGCGGAAAGAACAGTCGGCTTCGTCCAACGCGGCGCGGTCTAAGCAGCCGCTCGGCACGGCGCTCGTAGAAGCGCATCATCTCGAGCGTCACCAGCACGTCTCCGCCGAGCGCGTCGAGAGGAGGCTTGCCGGTATCGGCGACGATGGCCTCCACGATCGACTCGCGATCGAGCGCAATCTGCTTGCGCAGCCGCGCCAGCTCGCGCACTCGATCTCTCATCCCGGTTCTGGCCCATGCGATCTGCGCTGAACGCGCGCGTGTGATTCGCTCATCAGCGGACTGAGCGCTCATGCCGGTTCCAGGCTCAGCTCGTCGAACGGCTTGGGCTCGCGATAGGGGATCATGTACTGCGAGCAGATCAAGTTTGACGAAATGCGCGCCGATTCAAAGATCGTCGGCAGCCCGCTTCCCGGATGCGTTCCGCCGCCAACAAGATAGCAGTGGTCGAACTCTTCGAACTTATTGTGCGGCCGCATGAAGAGCATCTGGCTCCAGTTGTGGCCCATGTTAAACGTGGCTCCACGGTAGACGGAGAATTTCTTTTCCCAGTCATCAGGCGTCACGATCATCTCTTCCTTGATGTGCGCTTCAATGTCGGTGTAGCACGAGCGCTCAGCCAGCGTGCGCAGAACCCGCTCGCGATAGCGCGGCGCCTCTTCAGCCCAGTTGACATTGCCGAAGTTGTTGGGCGCGGGCACCAGGATGTAAAGCGCAGAGTGGCCCTTCGGCGCGGTGGTGGGATCGTTCACTGCCGAGTTGCGCACGTAGATCGAGATGTCTTCTGACGTCTTCCTGCGGTGCGAAATATCCTCGAGGTTCCCCTTGTAGTCCTTCGCGAACACGATGGTGTGGTGTTCGGAGGCGGGGTACTCGCGATCGACTCCCAGATACATCATGAACGTGGAGCACGACCAGCTCTTGCGCTTGACAACGTCAGGCGTGTAGCGCCTGAGCTGATCCGGCGCAAAGAGCGTGGACACCGCGTGGCCGAAATCGGCGTTGATCACCACGTCATCGCACTCGATCTTGTCGCCGCTCTCGAGTTCTATCCCAATAGCCTTGCGGCCATTTGTCAGCACGCGGCGTACGGGTTGGGAAGTGTGGATGACGGCGCCGCTCTCGCGTGCCGCTTCGGCCATCGCGTGACTGATCTGACAGAGGCCGCCCTGCACGTGATAAACCCCGTGCGCGTGCTCCGTGTAGGGAATCATGGTGAAGAGGCCGGGGCAATCCCAGGGAGACATGCCGAGGTACTTGGACTGGAACGTGAAGGCGAGCCGAAGCTCTTCGGCGCGGAAGTACGACGAAAGCACCTTGTGCAGCGAGCGGCCCGGGGCGATATGCGGCAGGGCGGCCAGGAGCGTTGGGCTGAAGAGGCTTAGCGGGCTTCCGTACGGCTTCTGCAGACAGGGGTAGAGCTTGCGAAACCTCACGCTCTCACGGGACAGAAACCGTTCCAGCGACGAGCCTTCGCCGGGGAAGACGCGTTCGATCTCGTTGCGCATCTTCGCGGGGTCCGAGTACACATGCATCGTCCGTTCGGCGAACTGCAGCTTGTACATGGGGTCGAGCGCCTGGCACTGGATGTAGTCGCTGAGCTTGCGGCCCGCCTCCTCAAACAGCTCGTCGAGGAGAAACTTCATCATCAGGAAGGTCGGGCCGAGGTCGAAGCGGTAATCGCCGAGGCGGACTTCTGCGTTGCGTCCCCCGACAACCGGCTGCTTTTCGAAAACCTCTACGTCAACTCCGCGATGAGCCAGCAGCATCGCGGTGGCGAGGCCACCGGGGCCGGCTCCAATCACTATCGTCTTTTTTCTACGAGTTTTCACCACTCTTTGGTTCTATGTGGGAAGCCTTGGTTGCTTCCACTGGCTGTTTGGTTTCCTGAACAAGTGCGACGCAGCTTTCGATGAACTGAAAGGCACATCTCGCCGGTGCAACGCATTTTAGCGCCAAATTGCCGGGTTTTGACGGTGTCTGCGCGAGCCGGAAATCGGGAGGAGGATTGTCCCAACTGGGCGTGATTCGGCGTGGACATCAGCGCCCGCGGCGCCAACCGGGAGGCGCGATGCTGCGGCGTACTTGCAAGAGAATGTACCTCATTCCAATGAACGTAGCCCGATTTGCGTCACCCGGTGCTCGAAAACGTAATATGCTGAAAGAACTAGCCCGGGGCGACCTCCCGCTCGAAGTTTGTCCGTTCGCCTACGATCCCCGTACCGGTATGGCAGAGACCCCGAAACGTCCCGGAAGTGACAAGCCCGCGCCGCAAGGCTCGCCGGTAGCCTTCAGCAACTCTGCGGACGGCTCTGGCTTCAGAGACACACTGGTTCCGGACACCCCTTCCGATCAGACCATGATCCCGCCGGCACGGTTCGACGAGACCATGGTGCCTCCGTCCCGCTCGGACTCGCCGGGAGCCTCAGGCGGAACAAGGGCGGCGCGAACGCAGGCAACGCGGGCATGGGTCGACAACGAGCCTGAACTGCAGCCTGGGAACGTGCTGGCGAACCGGTATGAGATTCTCGGCGTTCTCGGAAGCGGCGGTATGGGCTCCGTGTACAAGGCGAAGGATCTGGAACTCGATCGGCTTGTCGCGCTCAAGGTCATCAAGCCCGAACTCGCTCGCAACGCGGCGATCGTGGACCGGTTCAAACAGGAATTGCGCCTGTCGCACAAGGTGACGCACAGGAATGTGGTGCGCCTTTACGACTTGTCAGAAGACGCCGGAATGCGCTTCGTGACCATGGAACTGGTGGAGGGACACGATCTGCGCAGCATTCTTGAGGAGCGCGGAAAGCTCCCGGCTAGTGAAGCAGTCGATATCTTCCATCAGATCTGTCTCGCGCTTGAGGCCGCACACGGAGTCGGCATCCTGCATCGCGATCTAAAGCCCCAGAACGTCATGCGCGAGGACGCTACGGGCCGTGTTGTTGTCATGGACTTCGGCCTCGCGCGCATGATCGACAGCAGCGACGGCATGACGCAGACCGGCGCGCTTGTGGGAACCCTCGACTACATGTCGCCCGAGCAGGCGCTGGGTAAGGATCTCGATCAGCGGTCGGATATCTTTGCGCTTGGACTGATCGGGTACGAGATGCTTACCGGATCGATGCCGTTTCGCGCCGAGAGCATGGTGGCCAGCCTGCTCAAGCGGACGCAGCAGCGCGCCGTCCCGCTGTCTGAGGTCGACAAGAACATCCCCGGCACGCTGAGCAACATCATCGCCAAGTGCCTTGAAAAAGATCCGGCGCATCGTTATCAGCGACTGGAAGAGCTTGAGGCCGATCTCCGCTCGTGGAAGGCCACCGGCAAGGTAAAGGCGTCCGCGGTTCGTCTCAAGATGAACCGGCTGAAGGAAATGCCATGGCAGCGATCGGCTGTTGCAGGCGCGGTGATTGCAGCGTCAGCCGCCGGAGCTTCCTGGTTCTTTTTCAGCCGCCACAAGGCGACAGCGCCGGTCGATCACGGGCCGGTTTCAGTGCTGATCGGCGACTTCACCAATCACACCGGAGACCCGGTTCTCGACAACTCGCTGGAGCCGATGCTCGGCGTGGCCCTGGAAGGCGCGAGTTTTGTGAACCTCTACAGCCGCGGAGATGCGCGCAAGTTGGCGGAGAAGCTTCCACATCCCACCGAAAAGCTCGACGAACAGTCGGCTCGCCTCGTGGCGGTCAATCAGAACGTCAACACCATCATCACCGGTGAAGTGAATCTGCGCGGCGACGAGTACGACATTTCTGCTGTCGCTCTCGACGCAGTGAGCGGCAAAGAGATCGCGCGATCCGAGGTCAAGGTCGCAAACAAGCAGGCGATCCTGACGAGCCTTCCGCAACTCGCAGCGCCTATCCGCAAAGCGCTGGGTGACTCTACGCCGAAGTCCGTGCAGTTCGCCGAGGTCAGCGGCGGGTTCAAAGCCGCCTCGCTCGAAGCTGTGCATCAGGCGTCCATCGCATCGGAAGAGCAGTTTGCGGGCAAGTTCCAGGACGCGTTCAACTCATTCAAGAAGGCTGCGGATCTGGATCCGAAGCTCACGTGGGCCTACACCGGCATGGCGGCCATGGCCGAGAACCTCGGCCGCCACGAAGAGGCGCTCAAGTACATGCAGCAGGCCATGCAGTATGTCGAGGACATGACGGAGCGCGAGCAGTATCGCGATCGGGGCCTCTACTATCGCGTCGCCGGAGACTGGCAGAACTGCGTGCAGGAGTACACGCGGCTGGTCACAAAGTATCCGGCCGATCGCGTGGGGCAGAACAACCTCTCCATCTGCTACACGCAACTGCGCAATGCGCCGAAGGCTCTTGAAGCCGCCAAGCGCGCGGTTGAGATCGTGCCGAAGGGCGTGGGCCCGCGGCTGAACCTGGCGTTCATCAGCGCGTTTGCAGGAGACTTTGCCGGCGGGGAAAAGGAAGCGCGCATGGCGCTCTCCATCAATCCAAAAGCATGGCAGGGATACCTGACGCTCGGCGAGGCTCAGATCGGACAGGGACAGGTCGACAATGCGCGCGATTCATATCAAAAGCTCGCGAGCTTCGGCCCGGTCATGACATCGATGGCGCAGGACGGCCTGGCCGATCTGGCTGCGTATCAGGACAGGCACGCCGATGCGGAGAAGATCCTGAAAGAAGGCGCCGCAACCGATCTCGCAGCGAAGAACAACGACGGTGCTGCGCGTAAGTACGTGGCGCTCGCGCATATCGAGGAGTTGCAGGGCAAGCACGCGGCTGCCATCGCCGACGCCGACAAGGCCCTGGCGCAAAGCCAGCTCGCGCAGATTCAGTTCCTGGCCGCGAGCACGTATGCGGATGCAGGAGCGATCCCGAAGGCGCAGAAGCTTGCTGCTTCTCTCAGTTCGGCATTGCCGAACGAGGCGCAGGCGTACGGGAAGATCGTTGCAGGGCTGATCGCGCTGAAGAAGAAAGACGCCAACGAAGCCATCCGGCAGATCACCGCGGCGAACAGCCTGCTTGACACCTGGATCGGCAGATTTGAACTCGGACGGGCGTACCTCGAAGCCAGCGCCTTTACCGAAGCCGACGCGCAATTCGATCAGTGCATGAAGCGGCGCGGCGAGGCCATCGAACTGTTCGACGATAACGTTCCGACCTACGCCTATTTCCCGCCGCTCTACTACTACGAGGGCCGCGCGCGTGAAGGAATGAAGAGCGCGGGGTTCGCGGACTTCTATCGCAACTATCTCGCGATTCGCGGGCAATCCTCCGATGACCCGCTCGTCATCGATATCCGTCACCGGCTCGGCAACTAGATCATCTCCCACATATCAACTACGGAGTGGACGTAAGGGCTGGCACCTCGTCAGGCTGAGCGTTGTTGATCGCCTGACCGCCTTGGCGGATTCTTCCGGCTGCACTGCGCGCATCTCGTGCGACGGTGCCCGGGCAGCATACTCGGCTGCCCGGACCCCCACTTCTTAGAACTTCGCACACTGCCCTTGCTTGACCGCCGCCTTGTTGTTGCCGCCGGTGATCACGCTGTTGGACTGGCATTGCAGGGCGTTCACGATCGTGTTGTTGAAGATCTGCGTCGCTCCCGTATTGCTCTGGTCCTGGATGCTGACTCCCACGCTGTTTCCATTGATGGTTGTCGCACCGCCGTTGCTCTGCACCTGAATGCTGCCGGAGACCTTATCTCCATTCATCGTGACCGGCGCTGGGTTACTGGAGACACTCAGGCTGCCGCCGATGCTGTTCATCGCGCACGACGTGGTGCCCGAGCCGATGATGAGTGGAGCGCTGTTGCTCTGGTACACCACGCTGCCGGTGATGGTGCTGCCGCAGACCTGGTTCACCGTGGAGCTCTTCGGGATACTCTGAACCGTGAGATTCCCCTTGATGGTCGATTGCGTGAAGGCGAATGCGCCGCCGCTTTGAATTACAAGACTACTTCCAACAGTGGCGCCGATCAGGTTGATGTTGCCGCCTGTACCGGTGATGCTGCCGGTCGTGCCTCCGCCATAGAACGTGCACGTCTGTCCCTTGCTGACGGTGAGGTTGCCCTTGAACGTGCCGCTGTACGTTCCGTTGCAGGTGGTTCCGGAAGTGGGCACCAGGGCTGCAAGGGTGAGCGTAGCGTTGACGTAGACGAAGGAGTAATTCGTCGCGGCCAGCGTGCCGGTGGAGACCGTGATGGGATACGTACCGGGAGCGCTGGACGAAGTTGCAGTGGTGGAGATCGCCGGCCTGGTGTTGTTCAAGACCGCCGAGGTCTCCCCGTTCACGAATCCCGTAATCGTGTAGTCGTTCGCGAGCGATGGAATCGGCTGCCCGTTCGGAACCGTGATGTTGCCCGCTGCCACTGTGAGAGGTGCAGGAGCGATGTTGAACTTCTGCGTGAGGGAGGCCGGGCTATACGTGCTATTCCCTGCCTGGGAGGCGGTGACAACGCACGTTCCAGCACCGACAATCGTGATGCTGTTCCCGCTGACGCTGCATTGCTGCGGCGAGGAGGTGCTGAACGTGATCGGCAGGCCTGAGGTTGTTGTCGCGCTCACCGGAACCGGCGCGCTTCCGTACTGAGTATTTGCCACCTGCGGGAAGGTGATGGTCTGCGAAGTGAGATTCGAGCCCGCCGGCAGAATCGTGAACGTACCCGAGACTGGATCGGCAGCGTTGTACGCAGGCTGTACCACTGGAACGGCCGTGCTGTTGCCCGCCTGCGAAGCGGTGATGGTGCATGTCCCGGTGCCGGTAAGAGTGATCGCGGCTGAGGACACACCCGAGGTGATACTTGACGAACCGGCCGTACACGGGCCTGTCGCCGTAAAGCTGACCAACTGGTTATTCGGACTGCCGTTTGAGAGTGCAGTCGCTGAGACCTTCACGGGCGTCGTCGACAGGACTGCGGAACTCGGCAGCGGACCCAGCTGGATCGTCTGATCGATTGTGAGCACCGCTGGTGGCGACGGCGGGCTCTGCCGTTGCGTTCCCGTGGTTGGGTCCGGAACGAGCGTGGTGGCGATGGTGTACACCACAGTTCCCGACGTGGGTGGATTCGTGTCCGTAAATGTCGTCGCTGGTGCGCTTCCGTTGACGCCGCTGACGCTGCCAATGACTACGGCCGGACCGCCATTGACGCTGCGCGAAATGGTGTACGTCTGCACAACGCCGAAGGCCGGCGCGGTCCAGTTCACCTGAACGGCTGCATTCTGGACGGTGTATGTAGCCGACGGCGGAGGACGCACGATGGAGTTTGCGGAGTCGTAATCGAGCTCAGCGTTGGAGACACCTCCACCGCCCAGGGTGACGTTGCCGCCGCCACCGAGAGTGATGTTGCCGCCTGCACCGAGTGTTACGTTGCCCCCGGCTCCAAGAGTGACATTGCCGCCTGCGCCCAGCGTTACGTTTCCCCCAGCGCCAAGGGTCACTGTGCCGCCACCGCCGAGGGTGATGTTGCCACCCGCGCCAAGCGTCACGGTGCCACCACCGCCGAGCGTTACGTTTCCTCCTGCACCAAGGGTGACGTTGCCGCCTGCGCCGAGGGTGATCGTTCCGCCGGCCGGCACGAGGTAAGAACCGCCTGCGCCCAGTGTGACCGTTCCGCCGCCGCCCAGGGTGATGGTGCCGCCCGCGCCGAGTGTCACGTTGCCGGCAGCGTTCATCACGATCGTTCCGCCACCGCCGAGCGTGATGGTTCCGCCACCGCCCAAGGTGACATTGCCGCCCCCGCCGAGTGTTACATTGCCGCCGGCACCCAGCGTGATGTTTCCGCCAGCTCCGAGCGTGACCGTACCACCCGCGCCCAGGGTGACGTTGCCGCCGCTTCCGATTGCGATGTCACCTCCGGCGCCCAGTGTCACAGTGCCACCGCCGCCGAGTGTGACGTTGCCACCGCCGCCCAGAGTGACATTGCCGCCGCCCCCAAGCGTGATGGTTCCGCCAGCGCCCAGGGTGACATTGCCGCCCGCACCCAGCGTGACGGTTCCTCCGCCGCCGAGCGTCACGGTGCCCCCTGCGCCAAGCGTGACATTCCCGCCGGCTCCGAGCGTAACCGTGCCGCCGGCACCGAGCGTGATGGTGCCACCGCCGCCAAGCGTGACATTGCCGCCACCGCCAAGAGTGACCGTGCCGCCATTGCCAAGGAGGATGCTTCCGCCACCGGCCGGCAATGTATAGGAGCCGCCCGCCGGAATCGTGATGGAAGCTCCGCCACCGCCGAGCGTGATGGTGCCGCCCGCGCCCAGTGTTACGGTCCCACCGCCGCCCAGCGTCACCGTGCCGCCCGCGCCGAGTGTAATCGTGCCGCCACCACCGAGCGTGACGGTCCCGCCGATGGGCAATCCCACCACTCCGTTCGTGCCGGCCGTGAACGTGCCCGTAGCCGAAATGCCACCGTTTACCGTGGCGCTTCCGCCAGTGCCCAACGTGATGGTCCCGCCGCCCGCGATCGAGCCGCCGCTCGGGATCGTCACGTTGCCGCCCGCACCCAGCGTGATGTTGCCGCCCGCGCCCAGCGTCACCGTTCCGCCCGGACCGACAGCCACACTTCCGCCCGGAGCGATGTTGAGCGGCGTGTACGAAGAGCCGAACGAGAGCACGTTGGCAAGCGAAGCGAACTGGCCGCCTGTCGCGCCCACCTGGCGCAGATCGATATTGATCAGGTCGTTGAATCCATGCAGCGTCGTATACGGCTGCCCATCGAAGGTGATGTTCTGCCCGTTGGCCCAGGCCGGCGTGATCGGCGAGATGGGTCCGGTAACGCGATAGCCTACGTCTCCGGCGAGCGGAGTGCCGTCGCAGTGCAGCGTCGCCGCGCTGGCTCCAGTGCTCGGCGCTGTGGGTACGTACCACGTGGACGTGGGGAACGTCGCAGGAGCGTTGGCGGGACCCAGAAGCTTCGTGGTCGAGCCCAGAGTCGACTGCGTGAGCATGCTCAGCTCCTGGTTTGAGAATGCAATCGCCGAGTTCGGTCCCACTCCATCGAGCTGGAATAGGTAATTCATGATGCTCTGGTAGTTCGGCTTGCAATTGGCTTCAAACGTCGGAACGTAGCTGCCCTGGTTGTAGTAGAGGCCGCCGTGACCGAGGCCGATGGTGTGCCCGAGTTCGTGGAAGAGCGTGCCCGCGATGACGTTGGCGCGCTTGCTCATGTCCTGGCCGGAGGTTTCCCAGAGGCCGAGAGTGACCGCGGAGTCCGCGCCGCCCAGATCCGAGTATCCGGAGATGCTCGTCACAGTTCCCGAGGTGATGCCGATGACGGGCTCAGGCAACGTGTTGTTCGGATAGCTCCAATTCGTCGTCACGCTCGAAGGAGTGGCGACGATGATGGTCGAAGTATCCGGACAGGAGGTCGCGGTGTATACGCCGTTGAGGTTTGGCTGGCCCTGGATACCGGCAATGGTGATGCGGCTCGGACACTTGTTGATTCCGGTGCCTCGATCCGTAGTCTTGATCGTGGTCTGTCCGCTCACGCCCGCGACGGAGTTGATGGAGACCAACGATCCATAGCGCGAGTTCCATGCGGGAATCGCGAGCGAGTGCCCGAAGAGAACGTAGTGGTAGCTATCCTTCTGCCCGTAGGCGAAGCGCGGCGAGCAGTCGCCGCCCGACGCGCACGAAGCAAGATTGCGCGGCCACACTTTGGAGAACTCGAGCGAGTTCTTCCAGCCCACAACACCGGGCTGGTTAAGGAACTGGCAGGGTTGGCCGGGTAGGTCAGTCTTGCAGTTGTCCTCGGCGATCGCATTCCCTACCTGCAGATGCAAGTAGATTCCCGCGTTGAAGAACGCTTGCTGCACCATCATGAGCGGATCGTTGCCGTTGGCGTCGGGCGAGGGGAAGAGGTTCTCCTGAGTAGGATCGCACGAGCCATTCGACAGAATGCTGCCGCACATGTAGTCGAACTGAACGAACAGGTCTTTGTGGCCCGCCTGCGCTCCGGGCAGCGCGACCCACAATCCGGTCTTCACGTCGTAGTAGCCGGGCTCGCCCGCGTGGAAGTCGCTCGCTGCCGGACCGTTCTTCCATGCCGCGAGGATGCCGTCATTGTCGGGATTGTTGAGCGCTGCGGACCCGATAACGGCGCCATACGCAACGCCTGCGTTGAGGGGCGTGCTGAACTGGTCACGCTGTGTGAACAGAGAGCTGCTTGGCGCGTTGTTCCAGCCACTTGAGTCAACATAGAGCGTTGTCACCGCGGCGTTCGCATTTCCGAATGTGGCGACATCGTAGAATCCCTGCACAGTTTGCGTTGTCGAGGACGCGGGAATCGCCGCACCGTCGTAGATAACAACGGCCTTCAATGGGAAGTTCGGCGAGAGCACGCGATAGATCACGACGAGGCTCGCGCCCTCGCTCGCAATCACGCCGTTGGTGCCTACGCCTGGCAGCGAAATCGTGAAGCCGCCATTGCCGATGCGGATCCCGTTCGCGCCGTTCTGGAAGTAGGTGTTGACGTCGGCACGATACACGCGCAACGTTCCGGTTGCTGTTCCGTCATTGTAGTTCTGCAGGTCTTTGCCGATCTGCTGCCCCGAGATGGGATATCCAAGAAAGCTGGCATTCGCGCCTGAAGGCGATGCGGAGCTCTCCAACGTGGTCCAGTAGAGGAAACCGTCAATCAGGTCGGCACCGGTGGGGACTCCGGCGCTTCCGGGGCCGGTGCTCGCCGGGATGTTGATAGTTCCGCTCACCCTGCCATTGGCCGCAGCTACCCCACGCAGGTTCACTCCCGCTGCCGCGTAGTCACCCGTCACGAAGTAGTTATTCAGCAGCGACAGAGGATTCGGTGTGGGCGGCTGGCCCGGGCCGCTCGAGACCTGGAGCTTCACCGCGGAATTCAATAGGACTTGCGTACCGGCGGCTGGATTCGAAGCGATGACGCTTCCGGCGGGAACCACGCTGCTGGAGGCCGTGCTGATCGAACCCGCTGTTAAGCCCGAGTTCGTAAGTGCGGTGCCCGCGGCGGCCTGGGTCAGGCCAATCACGTTGGGAACTGCCGTGGTGGTCGCAACGCCGTTGACACCGCCGATGCCAGTCATGCTCACCTGCTGCAGCACAACGGCCGACGAGAGATTGAGGGTGTTGTCGCTGAAGGATGCGGTGCCGGTGAAATATCCGGTGGTTTGCGGCCTGAAGCTGAAGCCCTCGGAACAGACCGCTCCCGGAGCGAGCGTGAACGAGTTGCATGTCCCGCTTGCGGAGAAGTTCGCGCCAAGGCCAGACAAAGCCAGCGATCCTTGAAGCGGCTGGTTGCCGACGTTCTGCAGCGTAACAGCCTTGGGACTATCTGCACTCGTACTTCCGGCATTCGTGATCGCAAAACTCAGTGCTGCCGGGGGCTGCGAAGAGGCCAAAACGAAAACCTGATTGTTGTATGCATCGGATGGACCGCGGTCCGGAATGATGACGTCGCCCTTTGTATCCACTGCAATTCCATAAGCCAGCGCACTGCTCAACGGGATTTGGCACGAAGCATCGTTACACCCGGCCGGCACCTCCACGATCTTTGGAACCGCCTCATCGGCCACAAAAACATCGCCCGCTGCATCAACCGCGACTGCTTCAGGGGCAGACCATCCTGAACCCACTTGCACCTGACAACTGGTGTTCGTGCAACCTGGCGGCACCTTCACCACCTGCCCTGGAATCAGGCCCGGCGGATACGAAACAGACGTGACGAAAAGATCTCCCGCTGCATCCGTCGCGAGACCTACCGGACTAAGTCCCGATGCTGCGGTGTAGACCACCGTGGTGCATGCAGCACTGGTACATCCGGCCGGAGCCTTCACGACTACCCCGCCATTGAAGGAGCTGACGAACAAGTTCCCAGCGGTATCCACGGCAACACCAAGCTGCGATGTCAGCCCGAAATTCATTTGGTTCTGAACGCCCGCTGGGGTCACCTCCACAACCGCATTCAGATTGTTGTCAGCGATGAAGAGATTTCCAGCCCCGTCCACTGCCATTCCCTGGGGGTAGGCCAGTCCCGAACCCACTGTCGACACTGAGCCGTCCGCGCCGACTTTCACAACCCGGTGATTCCCTGAATCTGCGATGTAGAGGTCCCCAGCGGCATCCACTGCCACTCCGTTTGGAACATTCAACGCGTAATTCGGTGTTGTGTTCACCACAGCCACCGCCGCCGGCCCGAACGCCGCCAGGGGAGCCTGGCCGACGCCATAGATCGCCTGCGTCGCCACCGGGTTGCCGTTGGTGTCGAACAGCGTCACAGCACCTGTGCGCGAGCCGGGTGCTATGGGTGTGAACGTCACGTCGACGGAGCAAGAGGCTCCCGCGGCGACCGATCCTGTGCAGGTGTTGTTACTCCCCGGCGCGAAGTCCAGGCCGGAAGCGCCCTGAGTTACGATCTGAACCGCGCCCAGGGTTGTGCTGTTTAGCACGATGAAGGGAATCGTCAGCGTTGCGCTGCACGGCGAGAGGCTGGTGGTTGAGTTCTTCGGGCACACGTATACGTTGCCGAAGCTCTGCCTGGCAAAAACCGCCGTCGCAGTCACGTTGCCGGTGACTCCGCAGTAGGGAGCCGAGCCGCCGCATCCGCTTGTCCACCCGACGAACACTGATCCCGGCGCTGCCGTGGCTGTCAGCGACTCGGAGCCCGTATAGCTTGTCGTGCACACGTTGTTTGGATTTGCAGCGCCATTCGTCTCGCCGCAGTTGATCAGGTTGTCTGCGGAGGTCACCACGCCGCTGCCTGAACCCTGCAGGGTCACATTGAGCGTGTTCGACGGCGGCGGAGCTGCAAGAGTGAACGTAGCTGTCACGTTCGTTGGTCCGCTGATGGACACTGTGCAGACTGTGCCGGTCTGTCCCAGGCAAGCGCCGCCCCAGCCCGTGAAATTTGAGCCCGCCGACGGGAACGCGGTGAACGAGAGTTGCAGTCCGGTAGAGTACTGCGACGTACACCCTGAAGACGCACTGCCGGCACTCAGATTGCAATTGATGGACGTCGGATACGAGATGACGCTTCCAGAGCCGTTCCCTGGACCCGTGACGCTGATGCTGACAGTCGAACCGGTACTCAACGCGCTGAGAGCTAGAGTTTGGGTTGCAGGGTTGCCGTTCAGTGAGTTGTCGCTGACCGGAGCGGAAGCACTGATTGAGCCAACACTCTGTGTGAACGCGTAGAAGCTCTCTATGCACGTGGCGCCCGGAACCAGCGAGAACGCAGAGCAGGTGGAGGCAGAGGCATCTTCAAAGATGCCCGCTCCGGACACAGCACCCAGTGATCCAGTCAGAGTTTGGTTGCCGATGTTCTGAATCGTGAGCTGGGTGTCTGGCGTCGATTGATAGCCGCTCTTGACTACGCCCAGGTTCAAAGCCGAGACCGACCGGGTCAGCTCTACCACCTGGTTGTTGGTGATGTCAGGGATGAAGATGTTTCCCGCTGCATCCACTCCCACTCCAACAAGAGGGCTTCCCAGTCCGATAGCCTGCAGGGACGTCTGAACTCCTGCCGGTGTCAGCTCATACGTTTGCCCGTCGCCATAATCCGCAACGAAGACATCGCCGGCCGCATCCACAGCGACGCCGATGGGATCATTCAGTCCGGTGAATGGCAATGTGGTCTGTACTCCATCCAGCGTGACCTTCACAATCTGGTTATGTCCGGAGTCCGCGATGAATACGTTCCCGAGTCCATCTACAGCTATGCCCTGAGGAATGCTCAGTCCGCTGCCGACCAGGGTTTGCTGTCCGCCCCCGGCCGGAATTTCCACGACCTGGTTGTTCTGATAATCCGCGACGAAGATGTTGCCCAACCCGTCCACGGCCACGCCCGAGGGTCTGTTCAATCCGCTGCCCAGCGTGATCGGCGCTCCGCCGCCCGCAGGAATCTCCACCACGACGTTGTTCGATTGGTCGGCGGTGTAGACATTTCCGGCACCATCAACGGCGACGCCCTCAAGAATGCCTGTTCCGCTATAAAGGGCCGTCTGCCCGCCGCCATTCGGCGCAATCTTGATTACCCGCCCGTCCTTCCACGTGGAGACATACAGATTGCCGAATGCGTCCTCGGCTACGCTATACGGGGAGATCAGTCCAGTTCCCACCGTCGTCTGCACGCCGGGGCCGAATGCAATCGCCGGTGCCTGACCGGTACCGTAGATGGGCGTGGAGGCGAGGAGATTGCCAGAGGTGTCGAGCAGGTTGACAGCGCCCACGCGCAGCCCGGGGGCCGCAGGCTTGAAGACGACGCTCACCGCGCAGGAACCGCCTTGTGAAATGGCGCCCTGACAAGTGCTGGAGTTCGCAAGAGAGAAATCGAGGTTGGGTGCTCCTTGGGTCAGCACCTGAACAGTTCCCAGATTCGCAGAACTCAGGAATTTGTAGGTCAAAGTTAGACTTGTGCTGCACCCCGCCGCGCCCGCATTGGCCGGAGGGCAGACATTGGCGCTGCCCAGATTCTGGGTAGGCCCGAACTGCCATGTGTCGTTAAAGGTATTCTGCGAGAAGTCGCTGCCGCCAAACAGGATCATCTGCCCTTGAGCGGCGTCGTAAACGAGCGAGTTGCCGGCCCAGCGCCGAAGAGGACTGTTCGTCGACGTTATCGGGTTGGGGGTCAGATTCGTCCAACCTGTTCCGCTCCAGGCCCACGTGTCATTCAGATAGTTGGGGCTGAGAGGGCTTTGCTGTCCTCCGAACAACACAACCTCGCCCAAAGCCGAGTCGTATGCCATGCCCGCACCCTCGCGGACAGGCGGAACCGTTGACAACGCGGTCACCTGCGTCCAGTTCGTGCCGTTCCAGGTCCAGGTGTCGTTGAGGCTGTTGAGGGAAGCGTCTTCTCCTCCGAAAAGAATCACCTTTTGGCTCGACACGTCGAAGGCCATCGCGTAGCTGTTGCGAGCGGAGGGACTCGGCGCAATCACCGGTGTCGCATAGATCCAATCGACTCCATTCCATATCCACGTGTCGCCCTGTGTCTGGCCATTGGTGTCAAGACCGCCAAACAAAACCACGTTTTGGTGCACGGGATCGTAGACCATCGAAGCGCTGGCCCGGCCATTGGTGGGATGGTGCGCAGGCGCCAGTTGCGTCCATTTGGTTCCGTCCCACGTCCAGGTGTCGGCATAGCGCACGCTGGGGGAGCCTTGGGCGTCAGGAGCCAGCCCGCCAAACAAACAACGTTGCCGGTGGCCGGATCGTAAACCATCTCGGAGTTTGACCGCGGCGAGGGACTGCTGGCAGGATCCGCCGGAGTGACATTCTTCCAAGTCGTTCCGTTCCACACCCAGGTGTCGTTCAGATAGGTCCCGTAAAAACCACCGAACATCACCACCTGCTTGTGTGCCTCATCGTAAGCCAGCGCCGCGGTGCTGCGGGGCGATGGACTAGTCGCTGGGCTCAATTGCTCCCATCCCTGCTGAAGCGTCTGCGCTCCGGCCACAACGCCGCCCCACGCGGCCGCAAGCAGCAGCACGACAGGAAACAGGGAAAGTGCGTTGCGGCTACTCACCGCTTTGGCTGAGTTCTGCTGATTTTGTGCTTGGACGGAAACGGAGCCGGAAGTGGACCGCGTGCGAGCGGGCAGACAGGGCATAGGAAACGTCTCTCCTGGGGTAAGTACTGCAAAAAAGTACAGAGAAGCTCAGCGCCGCACTACGGATCCGAAGCGCAGAGATTGGTGGAGGAAGGCCCGACGTCAATGATTCGGCACAGGGTTGCTGAAGTCCGCCGAAAGAGAAGTCATGGTGTCATCGGGAAGCCGCGTCGACCTCGGCTTTACTTCCACGTCGGACCACAAATAGGCAGCAGCACAGGAGGAGCCTTTCAGGGGTCAGTCATTTCACAATGCGCAATCGCGACGGGCATTGTCAAGAAAAGTACGGGCACGAGGCGAAATTTTAACCGCGAAAACACTGCATCGCGGCGGTTCACAGTACGGAAGCAGACATTTTCTTGTTGTTGTTCTTGTTCCGATCGGCAAACGGAGAAGGCGACGCTGTCGAAGAACTGGTGTTGCGCCGAGGAAGAGGCGCCCCGTCCCAATTTTCAGCTCGCGAACTTAACCATCGCCCTCGACGCGCTGCACCGAATAGAATGCCGACAGTGTCGCTGCAATTCACAAAGCCGAGCCTGCACTACGACGATTTCGACGGTGAGAACGCCTTTGAGATCCAAAGCGAGTGCACGTCGATCGGTCGATCCGCCGACCAGGACCTGGTTCTGAAGGAGGCATTCGCCTCGCGTCGTCACGCAACCATCGTCCGCCAGAACGGCGCTTTCGAGGTCATCGACCAGAACAGCTCCCACGGCACTTACGTCAATGGAAAGCGCATTGACCGCGCCAAGCTGCGGTCCGGCGACACCCTTCAGTTCGGGTCGGTCAACGCCGTCTGCTACCGGTTCGAGTTCCCCGAGAGTGCAAGTATGTCCGGCGTTCGCGCAGATGAACTGCTCGCCGCCCTCTCCGGATTCGAGCCGCCCACAACCGGCAACGTTCCCAAGCCCGCACGCGAGATTGAAAAGCTGAGCTTCCTGCTGAGCGCCGCCCGCCAGCTGAACTCAGGCGGCGCCATCAACGACATCTTCCTGGCTCTGCTCAAGCTTTCCATGCAGCTCACCGGGACCGAACGCGGTTTCGTGTTCCTGATGAAAGAAGGAGAGCTGACCTCGGAGCTCGGGCTTCGCTCCGACGGTACCCTCATTGAAGAGGATTCGTCGGTGTCGCGCCGGGCCATGCAGAAGGCCGTTGAAAGTGACTCGCGATTTTACTTGAGCGACACACTCAGCGACGACAGCGCCGCGCAGTGGGCCAGCGTCATGGCGCACTCCATTCGCAGCATCTACTGCATTCCGCTGCGCAAGCACTCCCAAACCGAGCCGAGCAGTTGCCTCGGCGTTCTCTATCTCGATGCGCAGCTCGGAGCAAAAAGCCTGAGCGATATCGATCAGCAGGTGCTGGACACGCTGGCTACAGAGGCATCAACGCTTCTGCACAATGCCCTGCTCGCCGATACGGAGTTGAAGGCCCGGCAGGCCGAGGAAGAGCTCGCCATCGCTGCCTCCATTCATTCCGGCCTGATGTCCATCACGCTTCCGCGGCTCGATTACGCGGAGGTTCAGGCGCGCACCATCCCCTGCCATGCCATCGGCGGCGACTTCTACGATGTCATCGAATTACGCGACTGCGTTTGCCTTGCCATCGCGGACGTTTCAGGCAAGGGTGTGCCTGCCTCCATCGTTGCGGCCACACTGCAGGGTATTATTCACGCGCTGATGCTGACCGGCCAGTCTCTGCCGGAGACAGCCGACCTGATCAACCGCTTCTTGTGCGCCCGCCAGGTGGGCAAGTACGCAACGATGATTCTGCTCAAGCTCTTCCCCGGCGGATGCGTCGAGTTCCTGAACTGCGGCCACGTACCGCCGCTGCTCATCAGTTCAGCGGGGGAGATCGTGGAACTCGAGACAGCCAACCCCATCGTGGGCCTCATCGAGCAGGCAACCTACTCCGCGTCTGAAATCACGCTGCGGCCGGGCGATCGCATACTGCTCACCACCGACGGCGTAACCGAGATCAAAAATCGCTCCGGACAGCTCATCAGCACAGAAGGCCTGATCGCGCTCGCACATCTGCCCACCCTCGACGAGATCGTGAACGAGCTGCAGCAGATCCAGGCTTCGCCCGAAGCGCAGGACGACTGGACGCTGCTGGATGTTCGGTATAGGGGCAGAGCGGTTGCCGGCGCAGTGGACGCGCAATAGTCTTCGCTCCGACTCAAACCATTTTCTGGTCTGCGGCCTGCAGCGTCGTATCCGCGGCTGCGCGGCTCCAGCCGATGCGCAGGTCCTTCACAGCACGCAGCGCGAAGGCGCCATCCGTCGCGCGAGGCGCGGTGACGGCGAAGAAATCCGCCCGTTCCACGTCGTGCAGATGAAACGCGGGCCGCGCGTCCGCTGTTGCGTGCGCGATCTCGACATGACTCATCTCCACGTTCCGCATATGCCGCAGGAAGAAGCCTGACGCGGGGATCGGGCCGAACCGGTGCGGGTCCGGATACCCGTCCTCCAGTTCAGGCGGAACGGTCCTGGCCATCTCCGCAGTTCCACCACCGGCAGTCTCGATGTATATGTTCGCAAGCTTCACGTCTTCGATGACTGCGCCGGGAATTCCGGTCAGAATCGAGCCGGGCAGAGGCGCGTTGTGACACACCAGGTTGCTGATCAGCACGCGCTTCATCGATCCAACCTTCGTGCTCTCTTTCGGCCCGCGCAGACGTCGGCCCAGACGCATGAAGAGAGGCCCGCTGTAGAGATCGCGCATGGTGGTGTTGGTGATGGTGAAGTCTTCAAGCAATGCGCCATCCACGCTCTCCAGCGCGTAGCCCAGGCAGCCTTCGAAGACGCAATTCGAGATGGTGACGTTGATGAAGCCGCCGTTCGATTCCGTGCCGAACTTGATGCGGCCCGTGCGGCCCACGTGCTCGCCCTCCGCATATTTCTTGAACGTGCCATCCTGCACCGAACCGAGCACGTACGAGCCGGCGACAAAGCAATTCGTGATCGTGAGGTTTCGAGTCGGGCGCGCATACCCCAGCGCGTAGCTCGACTTCGGACAGATACCGTCGTCCCACGGCGAATTGACCGTGCAATTGGAAACGCGCACGTTCTGGCAGCAGTCGATGTCGATTCCATCGCGATCCGTATCGAGTTTCAAATTGTCGATCGTAAGGTTGTCGACGCCTGTGAGCAGCAGACAGAAGTGTCCGCCCTTCAGAACCGAAAAGTCGCGCAGAATCACGTTGCGACAGTTCTTCAGGGCGATGGCCTTGTTGCCCACGCCGGCCTGCTCGGCAATGTAGATCGGATAGTCTCCGCGCTTCTCACGATCTCCGCCGAAGCTGAGCCCCTTGCCGAAGATCAGGCCCGGCCCCGTGATGCTGAAATCGTGGATGCCTTCGCCCCAGATCAGCGAATTGTGCCAGTGATTATGACCGTAATCCTGGTAGCTCTCCCATGGCGCGTTGGGTTCCGCAGCATCGTACTTGCCGCCGTTGTAGCCGGTCTGTTCGCCCGGCCTGGGAGAGTCCGCGGCGACGATCGTGCATCCCTGACTGAGAAAGAGATGCACCTGGCTTTTCAAGTGAATCGAGAAGCAGAGATATTTGCCCGCCGGAAGAAGCACCAGTCCGCCGCCCGCCGCGGCAGCCGCATCGATGGCGCGGTTAACTGCATTGGTATCGAGCGTCTTGCCGTCGCCCGCAGCGCCGTAGGTTCTCACGTCGAAGATGCCATTCCCGGCCGTGGCTGATTCTGTGACGCCAGAAATCGCGGCTCCAAACCTCATGGATGGCATCGCGGCCCCGGCCACACCAAAACCGCCAGTGCGCAAAAGCTCTCGCCGCAGTGAATCAATACTTTTCATGCAGTCTCCCGCATCGATCAATCTGCCTCGAGAATCTTAATCGACCGAACACGGGAACGGCGCCGGAGGATCACTCCGGCGCCGCCAGAAAAGGATCAGCGTCTTGGGAAGCACTGCACGTTCAGATCCGGGGCTTTCCATTGAGCTTCGACTGGATGGCGTGCTGAATCAGTTCACGGCCGCTCTTCAATCCGAGCTTCTCCTTGATGTGCGCCTGGTAAGTCTCCACCGTCTTCACGCTAAGGCGAAGTTCTTCGGCGATCTCGCGGGTTGAGCGTCCTTCTCCGATAAGGCGGAATACTTCCAGCTCGCGATCGGAAAGTACGCCTTCGCGCGAGTCGAGAAACGAAGGGGTACCGTCGATGAACTGCTGCAGCAGCTTCCGCGACATCGCATCGCTGAGGTAGACCTCTCCGTTAAGGATGCTGCGGATAGCGACGAGAACCTTCTCCGTGGCCTCCTGCTTCATGATGTAGCCGTTGGCGCGCGCGCGCAGCGCCCGCTCCGCGTATATGGCTTCATCGTGCATGGAGAGGACCAGCACAGGCAGAGTGGGATTCGCGGCGCGGATCGTCTTCAGGACCTCCAACCCGTCAGGCCCCTTCAGCGAAATATCCAGAACCACGATGTCGGGGTTCAACTGCACGATGGCTTGCATCGCGACACGCAGGTCCTCGGCTTCGCCGCAGACTCGCAGGTCACCCTGCTGGTTGATGAGCATCGCCAATCCCTGGCGAAGCAATGGATGATCGTCGATGACCAGCACCGACTTCTTCACAAGAGGCGCAACCTGCTCAGAAACGGAAGCGTTCGTCATTTTCATTCCCTCTGCAACCCGCACCTTCTACTGCTACTGCTTGACAGGAAACGTACAGGAAACCGTCGTACCCCGAAGTGCATTTCGCGTAATCTCAATTCGGCCGCCGATCATCGCCGACCGGTAGCTCATGATGTGCATTCCCATCCCGCGCGAATTCTCGCGGTCCTCCGGAATGCCAAGACCATCATCCACAATCTGCAGCGTACCCGTCTCACTCTCAGTTGTGAGCCGGATCGCAATGTGCTTCGCCCCGCCATGCTTGATCGCGTTATTCACCGCTTCCTGCGCGATGTGGTGCAGGTGCGTTGATACGGCGATGTCGTGCATCAGCACAGGGCACGAACAATCGAACCTGCAGGTGATGCCGTATATGTCCTCTACCTCATCCGCCCACAGTTGCAGCGCTGACATCAGTCCCTGCGAATCGGACATCACCGGAAGCAGGCCGCGGGCCAGCTCGCGGCTCTTGCGAACCGACTCGTTCACCAGACGCACCAGTTTCTCGGCCTCCGCGCTAGTGGCCGGATCGGTCTCTGACAACTTCTTCTCGAGCACCTTGGCCATGAACGCGATTCCCGTCAGTTGCTGGCCAAGCCCATCGTGAAGGTCCTGTCCTATCCTGCGCTGCTCACGCGCGCTCACATCGAGCAGAGCACGCTCGAGATGTTCACGCTCCGTGATGTCGATTCCGGTGGCGATGAAGCAGAGATCCTGCTCTTCCGTCGCGGGCAACGCTGTGCTGGACCATGCAATCAGCCGGGTTGGGCCCTCGCGCGTAACCCAATGGCTCTTGCACTCGATGGTCGTCGCACCGCCGCGTAACTGCTCCATCACGGACCTTGCGCGCGCAACCTCTTCCGGTAGCGCGAGGAAGTCAGTGATGTACTTTCCTCGTACGTCTTCCGGGCGGTATCCCGTCGTGACTTCAAAGGCACGATTCCCACGAAGGATCCTTCCGTCCTTATCCAGAACGATGACCAAGGCCCCCACGGTGTCGAGAATTCCCGAGGCAAAATTTCGTTCCTGCTGAAGCGCTCTCTCCGTCTCTTTCAGATCGGAGATGTCGAACGCGATCCCATGCACGAACCATGGCTGCCCATCCGGCCTACGCACCATGCGCGCGTCACACCGAAACCACACAACGCGCCCGCTCTGCGCCAGCACGCGATAAGAGGAGCGGAGTGGCCTCCCCGCGACAAACATCTCCGTGGTTTCCCGTCTCCATCTCTCTTTGTCGTCTGGATGTATGCGCTCGTACCATTGGGCGGGGTCTGAAAGCCACCCTTCGCGCGGGTAGCCAAGAGCGGCCTCGATCTCGGGACTGACGTAAGCCTCGCTGGTGCCTCGATCGATATAGGCCATGAAGACAATGGCCGGCATCTGCTCGAGCAGCGCGCGGTATTTCGCCTCAATACTCGAAGCTGACTCTTCGGCCGGGATATCGTGCATGGTCTCCTTCATGCGATCGCTCCGCCTGAAGGCAGCAGCCACCCGCCAGAGAAGCTCCTGAGCATCTCGCGGAATTTCTTCGGAAGTTTCGTCTCGGCCTCCACGATATACGTCGGGTGTTGCAAGTGACGCCATGCGGGGCCACCTCCTTCCGACAAATCAACTCCTACCGATACTCACTTCTGGTGCTCTCTTCCAAGTCTCCAACATTCCCAAGTGAATCCCGAAGCCGTAACCCCGTATCCGTACCATAGGATGACGCCGGACACATCTTGAAGTGTTTTGCGCTGTTTTAGCAAGTCCGATCTTTCAGAGTGACCAAAAGCGGTTCAAATGCCATCAGAAAAATGCCAGTGTAAACGCTTCCCTATCGCAGTCAAGTACTTGATTGTTGCAGGGCACAGCGGGACGGCAACCGGCCTCAGAGTTCGAGCGCAATTCAGAGTTCCGGAAGCATCGGTACTGCGACGAAGCCTCTGCGAGCCTCTATCTGGGCCTGTGCAGCGATTCGGCAGACTTCTTCAGCTGCTCCTGAATCTCGACGGCATCATCCATGTCTCGCAATTCCGCGGCTTCTTTCTTCGTCTTGGGGCGGGCCACGCGCGCGTGAGCCGGCACAAACACCCGCGCGTCGGCCGGCACTGCCTTGAAGGATTCCTCATGCGGCTGCATGTCGAACATCTCCGCCAGATCGCCGGCCAGCGCGTCCTCGAGATTCAGCGGACCCAGACCCAGCAGTTCGTCAATGGTCTTGATGATTGATCCCATGCTGCTGTGCCCGTGCGCCACAGTTCCAGGCTTTACCCACGGGCTGGCAACCAGCAGAATGCTGCGGTGCGCGTCCACATGATCGACGCCGCCCTGCGCGTCGTCCTCCGTCACGAACAACGCGGAATCTTTCCAGATCGGCGTCTTCGACAAGAACGCAACAATCCTGCCCAGCGCAAGATCGTTGTCCGCGACATACGAGGCGCGATACGGATACCCGTCCTTCGGCCTCGGCTCAGCCGTGTGGTCGTTGGGCAGGCGAATCACAATGAGCCCAGGAATCTTTCCCGCCGCCAGCCTTCGACTGAAGTCGCGCTCGAACTCCTCAACCCTCATCTGATCGGGGATCCCCAAATTGAAGGTCGGAAAGCGCCGGTCGCTCGCTTCAAAGACGGGCAGCGGCAGTGGCGCATTCAACAGCAGCCGCTGCCCTTCCGGTTCCGCCCCGGCGCGCTCATCGTTCCCTTCGAGTTCCAGGCCCTCGCCGTAGTTCAGGATGCCGGGACCGCTCGTCCCCCCGGCCGCCACATGTTCCCAGAGCGATCCGAACTGCGGCTCATCCTCCGGCATCGGGCCATCGGCGCCTCCGAACAGCGCTCGCCTGCCTGGCTGTGCTACGCGCGCATCCTCATGCCGGCGGCCACCGTAGTTCGAGGTCCACGCAGTGTTGAAGAACGGCGTGGGATTGATGCCGACCACCCAGCGGTGACCGTCAGCAGAAACTTCGGACTCCACAAAGAAGTTGTCGCTGACCGCAAACTGCCGTGCGAGCGCGTGCAGATTCGGTGTCACGCTAAGGTGCTTCGCTCCGGGTGTGCTGACGCGCTTGTAGTCTGCTTGATCGTCGAGTTCAGCCCATCCATCGATTCCGAAACGCGCCAGCGATGCGTCGCCGTCGACACCCGGCAAATCTCCCAGCACCTCATCGAAGGTCCGGTTCTCGCGAATAATGAGGAAACAGTGCTTCAGGCGGGGCAGCCTGGAATGGTCGGCAACGTCGGTGGTATTGAGCGCCACGACGCGCTTTGTCGATGCATCAGGCGAGTCTCTGTCTGCGAGAGGAATGACACTCAGGCTGCCCAGTTCCAGCGAACCGATGTAAGTCGGCGCATGGGGATCATGGTTGCTGCCGCCGTTCGGCCCCGCACCTTTTCCTTTCGCATTCACAACGACGAGATCCTGGCCTGCTTCGTCTACTGCAACCGCCGCGGGATTCCATCCAACAGGAATGTGCTCGATCACATGCATCGTGGCCGTCTCCACGACTGCCACGGCATTGATTCCGGACTCCGCGACGTACAGTCGATCCCCGTGCAGGGCCAATCCGCTCGGCATCACTCCGCGCAACGGCCGATGCTGCGCATCCTCAAACGCTGCACCCGTGAAGGGCGAGAGCTGCGCCTCCGCGAGAACCCGCGTACCATCCGCACTGATCTTGACTACGGAATCTGCATGCGCCAATGAGACGTAGACACCGTCTGCGCCCGCAGCTACTCCCGTCGGCGCACTGCCGCCGATCGCGCCTCTGCCCGATGCTGAAACGCGCTCGCCCAGGCGCAGCTTGCCGACGACGACCGGCTTTGCGGGATCGCTTACATCGATGGTCCATATCGAGCTGCCTTCATCGGAGTTCTCGTCGCCCAACCCCGGCACGTGCTTTCCCTCGACGGCCGCTCCCTTCCGCGCGGCTGCGGAGGGATATCCGAATGGCGGAAAGCGCAGTCCGCCCGCAGGATTCGCGCTGGCCTGAACTCCGGGAATCGTCCGGTACTCAAACAGGCCGGTGTTGGTGACGTAAAGCTTCGTTCCATCCGGAGAAAGTGCAAGTCCGAACGGATACCTTCCCGTCCCCACGCTCCCGACCGTTTTCATCAACTCCGTATTCAGAACCACGACGCGCCAGTTCGCCTCGTCGACGACGTACAGCAGCTTTCCATTTTTCGAAATTGTCAGCGCACCCGCAAAGCTCTTCTCAAAGCTCCTGCCCTGGACAGACCCGTCCAGCGATGCTTCTCCTGCAATCGACCAGTCAGACGTTCGGTACGCGCGCACCTTGCCGGTGTCGCCGGTCGCAACATACAGCCGCATCCCATCTGGCGAGTACGCAACACCCGCATGGACCTCGACCGCCGGATCGTTTTCTTTGCCACGCGGAAATTGCTGCGTTCGCGGATGATCCGACGCGGGGTCGTCGATCACATTCAACGCAAACGGGTACCCGATCGATGGCACAGCAGCCTGCTTGCCGTCGCCGCGAATCGCCACGGCAAATGGGTAGGGCGCTACGGGAATCCACTTGCCTGCGGGCTCAATCTGCCGGCCGTTGGGCAGTGTAGTCATCGCGCCATCCTGCGCGAACCCCAGCCCTGCAGCGCTATATGCCAGACAAACAAGAAAACGGCGATATCGGTTCATTGCAACCAGTATCGCCGCTCTTTGTGAATCCTATGTTTCCCGCATTCGTACGGCTCGAACTGCACTCTAAGCTTCACTGCACAATCTTGAACTCATCGTGCAGATCGGCGGCCGAGCTGCCTCCCACCCAGACGGTGTAATCCGTCGGCTCGATCACCGCACGCCCATCGTTGTTGAAGAACGAAAGCTCCGGGAACCCTAGCTTGAACGTGACCTGCTTCGACTCGCCCGGCTTCAACGTCACCCGCTCGAACCCCTTCAAGCTTCTGACGGGCTGTTCGAGAGTGGCGCCGAGGTTTTGCACGTAGCACTGCACGATCTCTGTCCCATCGCGATCGCCCGTGTTCTTCACCGTCGCCGTCACCGTAACGAGGTCTTTAGCATCCATGCGGCTTGCATCTCTCAAAGGGACGGAATGCTTTGAAACCGAGACTCCGTCATACGCGAATTTCGTATAGCTCATTCCGAATCCGAATGGAAACAGTGCGTCGTTGGGCACATCAACATAGCGCGAGAAGAAGCGCGAATCGCCGCTTGGAGGCTTGCTCAGATCGAGGCCCACCGGCGGTCTCCCGGTGGGAAACTGATTGTAGTAGAGCGGCTCCTGCCCAACGGCGCGCGGGAAGCTCATGGGCAGCTTCGCGCTCGGGGTCACGTCGCCGAACATCAGATCGGCGATCGCATTTCCCGCCTCTGTCCCCGGAAACCACGCCTCCATGATCGCTGCGACATGCTTTGCGGCCCAGTCCAGCACCAAAGGGCGCCCGGAAAAAACGAGCAGGACTACAGGTTTTCCAGTTGCCGCAACCTGCTCGAGCAACTTCTCCTGGTTGCCCGGCAGATCGAGATACGCGCGCGATCCCGCCTCGCCGCTCATCTCCGCCGACTCGCCCAGAGCCATCACCACCACGTCCGCCTGCTTCGCCTGCGCTACGGCTTCAGCAAAGCCAGCTTCCGAATCCGTTTCGATCTCCGTACCCTTCGCATAGAGCAAAGACCCGCCTGATTGCTTCATCCGCTGCTCAAGGGCATCTTTCACGGTGACAACATCCGGCTCTCTCTTTGTCAGTCCCCATGCGCCGATCATCTCTCCCGTGTCGTCGGCCAGAGGGCCAATCAACGCAATCTTCTTCGCGTCTTTGTTGAGAGGCAACACAGCCGCACCGCCAGGTCCGTCGTTTTTGAGCAGGACGATGGCTTCTTCCGCGGCCTTACGCACCAGCGGGCGATGCTCCGGAACAGCCGCCGTCACTTCCTTGCCATCGGCATACGGATGCTCAAACAGCCCCATTGCAAACTTCACGCGCAACACGCGCCGCACCGCCTCGTCGACCACGCTCATGGGAATCTGCCCCGACTTGATCAGCCCGGGCAGCTCCGCGTCGTAGTAGTGCGACATCATGTCCATATCAACCCCGGCCGTGATGGCCTTCTTCGCCGCGGTGGCCGCATCGAGGGCGATGCCATGATTACGCAGCTCCATCACAGCGGTGTAGTCGCTGACCACAAAGCCATCGAAGCCCCACGCGTCGCGCAGAACCGATTGCAGCAGATACTTGTTCGCTGTCGCGGGCACTCCGTTGAGCGCATTGAACGCGCTCATCATGGTGGCCGCGCCCTCTTCCACCGCCGCCTTGTATGGAGGCAAATAGACCTGGTGCAGACGGCTCATCGACATATCGGTAGTGTTATATTCGCGGCCGGCTTCGGATGCCCCGTAGGCCGCATAGTGCTTCACGCTGGCCGCAACGCTGGTTGGCGATGAGAGATCTCCCTGCTGATAACCGCGGATGTACGCGCGCGCCATTGCCGCGCCGAGATACGGATCCTCGCCCGCGCCCTCCTGCGTCCTTCCCCAGCGCGGGTCGCGCGAGATGTCCACCATGGGCGAATAGAACCAGTCCACTCCGCCGGTTCTCGCCTCACTTGCCGAGATGTGCGCGAGCGAACTTACCAGTTCCGGATCGAACGACGCAGCGAGCGCCAGCGGCATCGGATAGATCGTCTTGTAACCGTGGATGATGTCGGCGCCGAACATCAGCGGAATGTGCAGGCGGCTCTTCTCCACCGCCGCGTGTTGCAGTTCGTTCGTCCGAGCCTGTCCGACGAGATTGAGCAGCGATCCCAGCCTGCCCGTGGAGACCAGCTCCATCGCATCCACCGGATGCGGAGCCGTCGGATTCTTTCCCGGATTCGCCGTTTCGTCCGCCGTCTTCGCCTGTCCGCTGTACCCGCTGTCGCTGTACTGGACCAGCTGCCCGAGCTTCTCCTCCAGTGTCATCTTCTTCAGCAGTGCGTCGACTTTTCGCTCGATCTCCGGCGACGCGAGCTGCTTGTTCGATGGAGCAGCTGGGGCGACTGCAGATTGAGAGTGCGCGCCCTCCGCTCCAGCGCTCGTCAGCACCAGCAATGCCACAAGGATCCACGGAGATCCACCACGATGCTTCGCTTCCGACTCCAGAAAATTCCGGAATAACTTCATAAGAGCCATGTCCTTCTCGAACCTCAGTTCACTTCGCGTTCAGCTTCAAATCTCATGTCCGCTGAATCTGTTCACTTCGAAACACCCGAAACTCAATCTGCGCACTCGGTGCACTTCAGGTCCTCGCGAGCGCGGCCACCACTTTCACTTGCAACTTCTCATCTCACTGCCTTTCGTGAACTCCGCGTTCTATAACAGTACTGAGGGATCGAACGCGGGTTCGCTGCCGATCACGTCCATGGCCGACGATCACATCTCGAGCGTGCAGCGCCGAAGGATTCTCCGATACATCGGTGCGCTGACTGCTTCCGCGCTCGCGCCGCGCCGTCTCTGGCCCTCTGCTCTGCAGGCTTCTCCGGCAGCAGCCGTACCAAAGCCTGCGATCCAGTTTGAAGAGATCGCCCAGCAGGCCGGCCTTCACTTCGTCACACGCAACTGCGCCACCCCGAACAAGAATCAGCCGGAAACCATGGTTGCCGGCGTTGCGCTGTTCGACTACGACAACGACGGCTTCCTCGACATCTACTGCGTCAACGGCGCCGACATCCCCTCGCTCCAAAAGACCTCTCCCGACTACTGGAATCGCCTCTACCGCAACAACCACGACGGCACATTCACCGACGTCACCCAGAAAGCAGGCGTGGCCGGAGCAGGCTACGGCATGGGCGTCGCCGTGGGTGACTACGACAACGATGGCCGCGCCGACATTTTCGTTGCCAACGTTACCGCCAATCAGCTCTTTCATAACAACGGCGACGGCACCTTCAGCGACGTCACCGCGAAGGCGGGAGTGGCCGGCGTCCAGGCTCACGGCAAGAAGATGTGGTCGGTGGGCGCGGGCTGGTTCGACTACAACAACGACGGCCTTCTCGACCTCTTCGTCGTCAACTACTGCCACTGGGAGGTCAACAAAGACCCCTACTGCGCGCTGAAAGAGGGCCTGCGCGGCTACTGCCATCCCAACCAGTACGCGCCGCTGCACAACACGCTCTACCGCAACAATGGCGACGGAACCTTTACCGACGTTTCGCACGAAACCGGCATCGACGCATTCTTTGGCAAGGGAATGGCCGTGACGTTTGCCGATGTCGATGGCGACGGTTTTCTTGACGCCTTCGTCACCAACGACACCATGCCCAACTTTCTCTTCCGCAACATGGGCGGAAAGAAGTTCGAAGAGATCGCCGTGTCTGCGGGCGTGGCGTACTCGCTCGATGGCAACGCGCTCTCCGGCATGGGCGCCGACTTCCGCGATATCAACAACGACGGCCGCCCCGATCTCTGGCACACAGCCGTCGAGCACGAGGACTTCCCGCTCTACATCAACCAGGGGGGCAATGTCTTCGCCGACGCCACTGTAACGAGCGGGCTCGGCCAGCTCACCAATCGCATGACCGGCTGGAGCAACGGCGTCTACGACTTCGACAACGACGGCTGGAAGGACCTCTTCGTCGCGCGCGCCAACGTGATGGACAACATCCAGCAGGCCATCCCCGCGCAGGCCTACCCCGAACCCAACAGCGTCTTGCGCAATCTCGGCAACGGCAAGTTTCAGGACGTCAGCGCTAGCGCAGGACCGTCGTTTCAAGTGCCCGGCGCTCACCGCGGCGCAGCCTTCGGCGACATCTTTAACACCGGCCGCATCGACGTGGTCGTCAGCAGCCTCAACGAGCCCATCAAGCTCTTCCGCAACATCGGCGCAGCAGGACAGCATTGGATTCTCATCCGTCTTGTCGGAACCTGCAGCAATCGCATGGGCCTCGGCGCGCAGATCCGCGTCACAACTCCCGACGGCCACAAGCAATGGAACGAAGCGACCACCGCAGTTGGTTACGCCTGCTCCAGCGACCCGCGCGTGCACTTCGGCCTCGGCGCCAACACCGCGATCAAAGAAATTCAAGTGACCTGGCCGAGCCGCGCGGTGCAAACCCTGACCGACATCGCCGCCGATCAGATCCTCACTATTGAAGAACCGAAGTCCTGACGCGTACCGCACCGCTGATCCCGAAATTGTTGCTTGCGCTTGCATCTATGGCTTCGATCTCGCGTCCATCGCGTCGGTAATTTCGACCGCTTCTTCGCCTGCAGCCTGTTGCGCCTGCTTCTTGCGCGCGAACTCCGCACGCGCACGCGCAGCGTCCTGCGTTCGCCCGACCTGCGTGTAGGCATTGGCCAGCGATATGTCGATTTTTGTCTCCTGCGGAAAGGCCTTCCGCGCTGTTTCGAGCTCCGGAATAGCCCGTTGATAGACCCCCGTCTCCAGCAGCAGCAGACCCAGCAGATAGTGGCCCAGCGGAAGATCGGGCTGCAGCTTCACCGCTTCTTCCGCGAATTTGAGTCCCTCCTCGGGATTCCACTTGTACTCGGCCGCGGCGATTCGCAGACGAGGCAACACGCTGTTCGGCTGCACCGCAATCTCTGCCTCAAACTCCTTGATCGCGCCATCGTGATCGCGCGCATCCTGCAACATGCGCCCGTACGCGTAATGCAGCAGCGGGAAATTCGGCGCTCGTGCAATTACCTCCAGAAACTCCGCTTTCGCCGCGTCGTATTCTTTTGCCCCGCTCAGGCACGCTGCTTGCCCCACATGCTGCACGATCTGCCCTGCCTCTGTTCTGGCGCTCGGCTGCGCGACGTCCCGCATGCGCAGCGCGACCATGCCGAACGTTCCTGCAAGTTCCGCGCTCCGCAAGCCCCCCAGACACAAGGAAGCCAGCGCGCCTTTCGCCGCTTCAAACTTCCCTGCCCTCTGCAGCAGCACTCCCTCGTGATACATCACGACGTCCCGCAGTTGCTGATCTTCGAGCACGCCGAGCTTCTCGCTTTGCTGGATGTCCTTCAATGCGCGGTCCTGCTGCCCCAGCTCAAATTCGCAGAGCCCCAACATGGCTCGCGCGGTCCCGTGGCCTGGATCGAGCGCAACCACCTTTTCGAACGCCAGCTCTGCCTCCGCGTAGCGATCGCTGTCATACTGCAGCGTCCCCAGCGACCACCAGCCCTCGGTCCACTTCGGGTTGAGGACCAGCGCGCGATGGTAGAGCTTCGCTGCTTCCTCCAGCTGCCCGGCATCTCTCGCCTCATCGGCTTTCTTCTTCAAGGATTCGAGATTGCGAGACGGAACGCCCGAACCCTGCGCTCCCCCGGCCCGTGAACTCACGGCCCTCGGTGTTCCCGATTGGCTCAATCCGACAGCTGTCGCCATCGCAAACACCAGGACACCATTGAATGAAAACCTTTTCCGCATCGGGCCTCGTAAACAATTCCCGTCAGATCAAGACTCTCATCTCAGAGGAAAACAAGAAAGCCGCCGTCGATCGTCAACTCTGCGACGCTTCGCCGACGGCTCAATTGGTGAAATCTCCCTGCCCCGAAGAGCAGGGAGAAAAGGCAGGCCAGGTTAGAACTTGAAGTGGAACTCACCTTCGATGGTCCGCGAACCAAGGGCGTTATTTGCTCGCCCAAAGTTTGTGTCCGTGATGTTGGTGTCGATGTTGGTGAGGTTCACCTTGTTGAACACGTTGAAGGCGTTGGCGCGAATCTCGAACCGGGCATTCTCACCCAGCACCTTCATCGGCGGCAAGCCAAAAGCCTTGGTCGCCGCGAAGTCAAGATTCGAGTAGAGCGGTCCATAGAACGCGTTCCTGCCCACTCCCGGAGCCTGCGGAAGAGCACTCGGCGTCGGGACAGACTTGATATCGTTCCAGTCGGGGCTGGTGTTGTTCACGACGTCCGGCTGCGTGAAATATGCCTTTCCGCCTTTCGGAAAGTGCCCGGCCGCTGTCTTGAAGCTGTCTGTAGATTGGCTGCTGGATGCACCGCCCTTGTAGGCGACTGCACGCAGATCGCAATCTCCGTTGTTCTTGTAGAACGCGTTGCAGCCGAGTCCGCCGTAGTGCGGGTTGTATGGGAAGCCGGAGTGATAGATGAAGATCGGACTGAACGTCCATCCACCCAGCACTTTCTCCGCCATTGAATTGCCATGGAAGATCCGCGGCGACCACATGCCGAACATCTTGATCGTGTTCCGCACGTCGTAGTCCGAATTGCCCCAGTTTTGCCCGGGCAGCCATTGGTAGTCGGACTGCGTGTAGGGTCCCGATCCATCGTCAAGCGAGTGTGCCCACTGGTACTGCACATCCGCCTCGAAGGTGTGCGCGAACTGGTGGCGAATCTCAGCCCTCATCGCGTTGTAGTGCGAGGTGCCGGAATCTTCGTACCAATCAATGAAGTTCACCGCCGGGTTGAACGCCACGGCTCCGGTCAGAATCTGCGGTGCGAATTTGTTGTACAGGTTGTACTGCAGCGGCAGATTGCGCCCCGAACTTCCCGTGTAACCAAGGGTCGCTACCCATTGGCTGCCCAGGTCGTACTGCGCCTCCACCGAGTACCGGTACACATACGTGGTCGGCAGTTTGGGATCTACAGCCGTGACGTTGATCGCGATTCCGCTCGTCGGCAGATTCGCGGAGTTGAAGTTCGAAATCAGCGCCGGACTGCCCGACAGCGATCCGTACTTGAAGACGTCGCTGATGTTGTAGGCAATCTGATTGCCCGTGAGCGATTTGCTGTTGGTCAGGAACGGCGGATCGAAACGCGTGTTGGTCGTGATGGCCTGCTCCAGCCCGTTGTACGACAAGCCGAACCCACCGCGCAGTACCAGCTTGCCCTGGTGCTTCATCGGCATCCAGGCAAACCCGATCTGCGGGCCGAAGTTCGCCTTCTGCGCATCCACCTGCGGCTGCTTCAGAACGATTGCCATTCCGGTGAAGGTGCCGGAACCGCTGCCGAGGTCGAGCCGCGGATTGTTGCCCTTCTTCTCCGTCATGCCGCCGAAGTACTCCCAGCGAAGGCCAAGGTTCAGCGTCAGGTTTGGCTTCACCTTCCAGTCGTCCTGCACGAATATCGACGGAATGTTCTGGCGGTCGTCTTTTCTGGAATCGGTCGGACGGCCCGTCAGTGGATCTGCGCCGTTGATCTGCTCCGCCTGCGGCGCATCGTTCAGGAAGTCCCAGTAATTGTTGAAGTAGAAGTTCTCGCTGGCGCCCCAGGGAGCCGAATCGAGTTGGGCGAGTCGCGTGTACTGCCCGCCAAACTTCAGGTTGTGGCTCCTATATACCTTGGTGAGCACGTCTTTGAAGTTGAGCGTCCACTGGTCGAAGATGCTGCCGATGCTCGGACCAAAGCCGTTCGGATTGACGTTCGAAAATGAATTGGAACCATCCACGTGGTACAGGTTCGCAAAAGGCAGACCCAGCGGCGCCTGCGGATTGTCTTTAAGCTCGTTCCACTTCCACCCGGCCATATCGGCGCGCGCTTCATTCAGCATCGTGCCGCTGAACGTATGGTTGTAGAGCGCTCCCATCGAATAGTTCTTCGCTCTGTGATGGAAGATGTTCTGCGGCCGATCGGAGAAGCTGTCCGACGAGACGGGAACGTAATAGATGTTGCCGGCTACCAGATCCTTGTTCGTCACCTGCACGTCGACACGTCCGTTGTACTGCGTGTTGACCGTATTGTTCGGGCCCTCGGTCGAGACGTAGAACATGTCCGCATTGCCATCCATGTTCGCCGCGTAGCTGCCGGTGCCGTCTCCACCGAGCCCGGGCGTGAACGTCTTCACGCCTTCTACCGTCGTCGGATCGGCATACGAAGGATCGTGCTTGCCCACTCCGATCGTCAGCGGCTTTCCAAGATCCAGGCCCTTGCCCTGAATCCAGTTGCAGTTCACTCCCTGCACCAGCCCTACATCCGCGCACTTGTGCGGATCGCCGGCGCCCTCAAGGATGTTCTTCGCCGAAACTCCAACGCCCTTCACGGTCAGAAACTTGTTTGCGTTGGTTCCAGACGCCGATGAACTGTCGAAGGTCGATGTCTCGTACCATCCGCCGCCGGTGTTTGTGCCATGGTTGCGAATCGTGTCGTATCCGAAGAAGAAGAACAGCCGGTTGAGAACGATCGGCCCTCCCACGGTTCCGCCAAATTCATTGAACCGGGCGGTATTCTTCTGCGGATTATTATTCGGCTCGAAGCGCTGCTTGGCATTCAGCCCTGGCCGATCCAGCTTGAACAGCCCAGTTCCATGGAACTGATTCGTGCCGTTCTGCGTGATCAGCTGAATCTGCGCTCCGCTAAAGCGGCCAAGCTCGGCGTCATACGGGTTCGTGACCACTTTCATTTCTTTGATGGTGTCTGGATTCGGCGTCACCACGGAGGCCGATCCCCACGTCACGCTTGTCGATTGAACGCCGTCGATGGTGACTCCATTGCTGTCACTGCGTCCGCCATTGCCCGAGACCTGCGGCCTGTTTTCCGTCTTGTAGGGACCATCGCTCGATCCCACGCTTCCCGGTCCCTGATTGCCAGGCAGCCCGGCGGATCCGCCGTCGCCGTTGTGTGAAGAGTCGCCGAACATTCCCGGCGCCAGATTTGCAAGCTGCAGCGGATCGCGGCCGAAGTCCGGCATCTTCGCCAGGTTCTCCTGCGTGATGGTTCCGCTGATGCTTCCAGTAGCCGTGTCGATCACCGGAGCATCGCCGGCATTCACGGTGACGGTCTCCGTGGTACCGCCGGTCTCGAGCACGACGTTCCGCGAGTTCGCCTGCTCGGCAATGATGCGAACGCCGTCGAGCTGCTTCTTCTTGAACCCGTCGCGCGTCAGTTCAAGCTTGTAGGTGCTCGGCGCAAGCTGGTTGAAAACGAAGTTTCCTTCCCCGTCGCTCGTGGCCGTAATCGCGCGGTTTGTCTCTGTGTCGGTCAGAGTCAGCTGCGCCCCTGGGATCATTGCACCCTGGGAATCGGCAACCGTTCCCTGCAGGCTGGCTCGGTATTGGGCGTGGGCGGGAAGAGCACACAGGACAAGAAGCATCGCTGCGAGGGTCCACAACCCAACCCGCAGATGCGCGACAATCCCGTGTTCCCAGCCGGTCGATCGAGAGCTGAGTACATTGTTTTCCTGCATCACGTTCTCCTGAGATTCGGTTACAAGGGGTACAGCCAACGCGTCAAGCACAATCGTTTGTGCTCAGTGCGCAAACGATTGCGCAACCGGACGGAAAGGTACCACCGGCCCTATCCCCTCTGTCAATGTTGATCTTGGGCGGAACCAACCAACCCGCCTGCATTCTTCCGCATCTCGATTCAGCTTGGGCCGAACTAATTCGTTTGAGCGCTTCTGACCGCCTCTGTGGAAAAAAGTGCGGCAAAGGTTCTGGTTCTCGTCCTCGAACAGGCTCCTGCCTGGTCGATTCCGGGCGTGTATGCTTGTCCCGGCATTGCAATCGGAGGTAGACCTTGCGGCCAGTAGTTCGTCGCCTTTCGCGCGTACTCGCGTGCGCGCTTGCCGTACTTGCACTCTCAATGTGTCTCGAAGGGGCTGAATCCCGCACCCCGCTCAAGCTCCGATCCGACGACATTCTCCCCACCGGCAACCAATGGATCTCCCTGCCCGATATCCGCGCCAGCGACGGCGCTCTGGGCACATTCAACTTCCTTTCCATGCGCCATCGCGGGCTCCTCCAGGTCAGCGGCGACAAGGGCTCGCCCGTCCTCCAGCCCTACTTCACCGTCGGCGGCAAGCCACTCGCATTTCAGAACCCCACGTGGGAACTCATCCAGTACTGGATTCCGACCGCGCGTCTCACCGTCGACGGCCTCGACGCGACACTCACCTGGTGCGCTCCGCCTGAATCGCGCGCAGCCTTTCTGCGCATGACGCTGACCAACCATCGCAGCGCGGCGGCCGACGTCACGCTTGGCGTTCGCGCCGCGTTCGGCTCCATCGATCGCGTCACGTATGTTCCCGTCGCGCTCCGCGGCGAGCGCGGGGTGGCGCCGGCAACCTGGGTAGAGCCGGCGGAAACCTTCAGCTACCTCACCACCGACACCGACTTTGCGTGGACCCTGCTGCACCCCGGATCCAAGGGCGCCATCAACGCGCCCCCGACGACACCAACTCCGTCAGTCGATGCCGGCCAATCGAAAACTCTGGCACCCGGCGAAACGATCGAAGCGAACTTCGTGCTCTCCGGCGGAATCGAGGAATTCAGCGCCGCACACAATGCCCGCGCTCTTCGCGAGCAGATCGAACGCAGCGGAGCGGAGGCCATCATCGACCAGACCGCCGCAGCTCTGAACGCGCGGATACGCACGACTGGGAAGTCGGATCTGGACCTGCTGATGAATCGCAATTTCCTCTTTACCGAGTTCTACGCGTGGGGGCGCACCATCGACACCGAGCAGCTCGTCGGCATCACCTCGCGCAGCCCGCGCTACTACGTCTCCGCCGCTTACTGGGATCGCGATGCCATGCTGTGGAGTTTCCCCGCTCTGCTCGACAGCGATCCTGCCCTGGCCCGCGATGCACTCGAGTACGCGCTGACCATTCAGCTGCGCAACACCGGCACGCACTCGCGCTTCATCGACGGCGTTGTCCTCGAAGATGGTTTTCAGCTCGACGAAGCCGCCGCTCCCATCGTGGCCCTCGCCGACTACATCAGGCAGACCGGCGACACTGCCTTCCTCACCGCGCATCAGTCCGCGCTGACGCGTCTGCGCGATGGGCTGCTGGCCCGCTTCGATCCCGCTACCGGTCTCTACTCATCACTGCAGGACTCGCAGGATGAATTCCAGAAGCTTCCCTTCCTCACCTACGACAACGCCCTCGTCTGGAGGGCGCTTACGATCTCGCCGATCTCTACGGTCGCCTCAATGACTCGGCAAACGCGGCCGATATGACAAAGCGGGCTTCATCCCTGCATCAAGCGATCCTGACCCACTGTGTTTCCGCATCCGCGCCCGGAGCCGCCGGCCCTATCTTCGCCTCCGCGACGGACGGAAAGAACTTCGTGTTTACGGACATCCCACCCGGCTCTCTCTTCAAGCTCCCGCTGCTCGGCTTCGTTCCTGAGTCCGACGCGACCTTCGTCCGCACATTTCAGTGGCTGCAATCGAGCAACTACAAGTATTCCTACGGCGACCAGCCGTACGGCCTGCCCGGCAGCTACCGCGTCCCCTTCACCACCGCGTGGAGCATCGCCGACGAACTGCGCCTCAAAGCTGGCCACGATAAGGCACTCAAGATTTTGCTCACCAGCAACTGGGATGGCGGCATCATCACCGAAGGCGTAGACCCCGCCACCGCCCGCATGGATCAGGCGGGTCGCGCCTTCGCCACCGCCGCAGGATATGTGGCCCACGCCATCTGCCAGACGTCCTGTACCGACAAACCGAAAGAGACGAAATGAAGTACGTTAAGCCTCATCTGCATTCTCGCAACCTTTGCGTTGCGGTTCTGTTCGCCCTCTCTCTCGCCGCGATCGTCGTGACTCCGTATGCAAGCGCTCAGGGCGACTACTACCGCCACGTCATTTTCGACAACAGCCTCACCCACGACACCTACTACCACTCGCAGGCGCAGACGAACGGGAACAGCTTCGTCGATAACCAGAAGGGCCGGTTGCCCGTCGACTCCGAGCACTTCCGCACTCCGCCGAATGCCATCCGCCTTACCTGGCAGTCCGCGCCCGACGGCGGCTGGAATGCGCAGATCTCCATGCTGAACTTCCGCAATCGGCGCCCTGGTCTGGACGGCCACAACCTCTACTTCTGGCTCTATGCTCCGCAGGCCATCGCCGCTGCCGACTTGCCGAAGCTCGTTCTTTCTACCTCTCCCGAAGGGCTTCAGGTAGCCGAGTTCCCCGCCAGCTTCAGCGCGCCGCTTGCGCTCGGCAAATACACAGGCAACATTCCGGCCGATAAGTGGACCGAGGTCCGCGTTCCCTTCTCCGACATCACCACGGCATCCATTTATCCCTTCAAGCCCGAGTACCTGCAGAGCCTCACCTTCCATCAGGACCGCGCCGATAACGCGCGCCACACACTCGTCATCGATGAGATCCGCGTGGCCGATGATCCAACTGCTTCAGCGCTGCCTGCTCCCAGCCACCTGCACGCAACCGGCTACGATCGCCACATTGAACTCGAGTGGTCATCCTCCGATCCCGCACGTCTGGCCCGCTACGTCATCTATCGCTCGCTCGACAACGGCCCGTACAAGCCCATAGGAATCCAGCTTCCCGGCTTCCATCGCTACGAGGACTTCCTCGGAAAATCTGGCGTTCACGCCAGCTACAGGGTCGCCGCCGCCGGTTGGAGCTATAACGAATCCTCACAATCCAATGTCGCCGAAGCCACCACCCGCGAACTCAGCGATGACGAACTGCTCACGATGATGCAGCAGGCGTGCTTTCACTACTACTGGGACGGCGCCGATCCCCACTCCGGCATGACGCGCGAAAACATTCCTGGAGACGACCGCATCGTTGCCACCGGCGCAAGTGGCTTCGGCATCATGGCCCTCCTCGTCGGAGTCGATCGCCACTTCATCACGCGCACTGAAGGCGTCGGGCGCCTCACGAAGATCGTCAACTTCCTCGAGCACGCCGACCGCTATCACGGCGTCTGGTCGCACTACATGAACGGCGCAACCGGGCACACCATGCCGGTCTTCGGCATGTACGATAACGGCGGCGATCTCGTCGAGACCTCATTTCTCGTGCAGGGCCTGCTCGCCGCACGCGGATACTTCCACGGTTCCGATCTAGCCGAAGAGTCGCTCCGCAAACGCATCACCGCGCTCTGGGAGTCAGTCGAGTGGAACTGGCATCGTCAGACTCCAACGAGCGACTTCCTTTACTGGCACTGGTCTCCTCAATGGGCTTATCAGATTCACCACCCGCTCATCGGGTGGAACGAAGTAATGATCACCTACCTGCTCTCCATGGCCTCTCCAACGCACGGCGTGCCCGCGTCGATGTACTACTCCGGCTGGGCTTCGCAGTCCGAAACTGCGCAGCACTACCGCGAGGGCTGGGGCGGCACCAAAGACGGCAACCACTACTTCAACGGCAACACCTACTACGGCATCAAGCTCGACGTCGGCGTCGGTCGCGGCGGCCCGCTCTTCTTCACGCATTACTCCTTCATGGGCATGGATCCGCACGCTCTTCATGACCGCTACACGAGTTCTTACTTCGACAACAACCGCAACATCGCGCTCATCAACCGCGCTTACGTCACGGCCAACCCCAAGCACTACGCCGGCTACGGCCCCGATGCCTGGGGACTCACCGCCAGCGACGGCCCCAACGGCTATGTCGCCCAGGCGCCCGATGAGCCCGACGACATCGGCAACATCACGCCCACCGGCTCGCTCGCTTCGATGCCCTACACACCGGAAGCCTCGATGGCCGCGCTCAAGCATCTCTATCGCGATTACGGCGACACAATGTGGGGCATCTACGGCCTGCGCGACGCCATCAACCCCGCCGCGAACTGGGTCTCTCCCATTTACATGGGATTGAATCAGGCGCCCATCGTCGTCATGATCGAGAACCACCGCACGGGCCTTGTGTGGAAGAGCTTCATGTCCAATCCCGAAATCGCCACGATGCTCAAGAATCTCGACGCCGCCACATCTCAAGTATCCAATCACTAGTGGCTGTCATCCTGAGCGCACGGGGCCCCACGCGCTTGCATCAGCGTGGGGGTGGTGAGCGAAGGATCTGCTTTTCGCCGATCTCCCTAGTCAGATCGGGTGCCCCAGGTCTCCCGCTTTTGGAGACCTGGGATCCATCTCATCCCCGGACCGAAACCTCATCCTCGACCCGCATCATCCACTTCGGCGACAACTCCCGCACTGCGATCACCACTGCCGGCAGCAGCATCACCGTCGAGTTCAGCACCCACATCTCCGACCCCGCCGCCACCTGATCTTTCAATGGACTCAGAAAGCAAACCCGCGGCGCCTCCGCGTACGACGCGTACAGCACCTTGCCCGCGAACGCCAGCGTCGCCGATAACGCCGTGTTCACCACATCCGCGCTGAGCAGGTACGGAATCACCGCCCATCGCGGCCACCGCGCCCTTGCCGGCCATGGCTCGACCACCACCCACCAGAACAGGAGCGACGTCGCAAAGAAACACAGATGTTCGAAGTCGTGGATGCGCTCACTCCGGAACGTCAGCTCGAACATCGCCGGAACATGCCACACCACATACGCAACGTTCATCGCCAGCCACGCAACAACAGGATGCAGCAGCGCATGTCCGAACCTGCGCAGCCACCGGGCACGAAACAGCGGCCGCAGCCCGGCAACCACCACGCGCGGAAGACCCCGCAGCATTGGCACAACCGGCGCACCCAGCGCAATCATCGGCGGCGCAATTGACATCAGGATGAAGTGCTGAATCATGTGCGCCGTCAGCAGGTAGTCATCCAGCGCATCGATGGGCGAAGCAATCGCAATCCAAAGCGCAACAACCCCGCCCACAAAGCAACCCGCACGCCACAGCGGCAGCTCGCGTTCACGAGTTCTCCGTGCAACACGCCAACCGCGCAGATACAGGACGAGCACGATGACCAGCGCAATCAGTGGCCCCACCGGCACAGACCACGTGCGCAGCAGTTCGCTCAGCGCCGGCGCGCGCCCCGCATCCGCTTCGAACAGCGCGAGCATCATTCCCGCAAGCCCCGTTTCACCGCCAGCATCAAGCCCTCACCGCACCTTCGTCTGCCCAGCCCCGCGCTGCACAGTTGAGTTCGGCGGTACGCGCCCGCCATCACCCACCACGTACCGCGATGCATCCTCTGCAGCCGGCTGGTACCCCGGATGCAGTGTCTCCAGATACCGCACCAGCGCCGTGCTCTCCGCAGGCGAGAGCGCGCTTCCATACGCCGGCATGTTTCCGCCGCCCAGCAGAATCTGCCGGTACAGCTGGTCCTCGGTCAGCCGCGTCGCCACTTCGTCCAGCGCCGGTCCGCGCTGTCCGCCTTTGCCGCCCAGCGCGTGACAATTGCGGCACTGCTTCTCCTGCAGCACATTGGCGCCCTGCCGCTCCAGCGGAGTCCTGCCATGCAGCAGATCGGGCGGCACCTCCGCGCCGCTCCACGCATTCATCACGGGGCTCCACGGCGTGTACGTGCCGAGATGCGTCCACGTGCCCCAGCACACCGCAACAAACATCAGCGTGAACACCGCCACAGGCCGGCGCCACCAGCTCTTCTCGCCCACGCCCGCCACCAGCGGTAGCGCAACCAGAATCACCACCGCCACGACAGGCGCAATCAGGATGAACGGCGTTTCCATCTCGGGCGGCAAAAACGACAGCACCGTGTAAATCCACAGAAAAAAGAAGTCCGGCTTGGGCACTGTGTTGATGATCGTGGGATCCGGAAATCCCTTCGGTCCATACGGCCCGAACGCAGCCGCGCACACGGCCACGGCAAACAGGATCGCCGCGGAGAACACCAGGTCCTTCCACACCGCGCCCGGCACAAACGGAATACCGTCGTTGTGCGCAAGCTCGTTGTACTCCCGCACGTATGTATCGCGCCTAACAATGCGTCCCGGCATGGGCCACTCGTTGATGCCGAGTTTCAGCACTATCCACACATGCAGACCCGTGAGCGCGAGCAGTGTTCCAGGAATCACGAAGACATGCAGAGCGAAGAACCGGGTCAGCGTTGCGCCGCTGATGATCGGCCCGCCCAGCAGCAGATGCACAAGCTGCCCGCCGATCCACGGCACACGCCCCATGATCGACGCGCCAATGCCCAGTCCCCAGTACGCATCCTGGTCGAAGCGCAGCACCTGCCCCGTAAAGGCCATGCCCAGCGTCATCAGAAGCATGAAGACGCCGACAATCCACGTCAGCTCGCGCGGGAACTTGTATGCGCCAAACAGAAATACCTGCGCCATATGGATGAGGACTACGGCGACCATGAAGTTCGATCCCCACCCGTGCATCGCGCGCAGAAACCAACCCAGCGGCAAATCATGATTCAGAACTTCAAGCGAAGTCCATGCGTGCGCGGCGGAAGGCGCGTACACCAGCGCCAGCATGATGCCGGTCGCCACCTGCAGAATCAGCAGCACGAGGCTCGCGCTTCCAAAAACATACCACCAGCTCGCGGTGCTCTTCGGCACGGGATGCAGAGCCGCTTCTTTTACCGGCCCTTCAAGTTGTACGCGCCGCTCTACCCAATCGTAGAGGCGCTTGTACCAGGGGCCGGTCGGCCCCCTTGCGTCGGGCATTGCTCAATCCTCGCAACTATTTTTGGCGGCTCCGCCTGCCCCGCTCCAGGGCACTCCAGCTTCGCCTTGTTCTGTAACGTCGGCATCTGCCCTGCCTGAATCAGCAGCTTGCCATTCTCGATCTTCAGCGGATATTTGAAGAGTCCCCGCTCCGGCGGTCCCGATGCCCTGTTCCCATCCGCGTAGTACACCCCGCCGTGGCACGGGCACATGAACAACTGCGATTCCGAAAACCACCGCACCGGACAATTCAAGTGCGCGCAGTTGATCGCAAACACCGTGAACTCATTCGCCGCCGTGTGCCGCACATACGCCGGGATCTTTGCCGTCGCTCCGTCCCAAGCGTCCGTGAACGGGTTCTGAAACGAGATCAGCTTCGTTTCGCCTTCCGGAAAATCACTCACGTTGCCCACCGGCACCCACGCGAGATATTCCTTGCGCCGCAGCACTGGCCCCAGCACGTACCCAACTACCGGCGTCGCAATCGCCAGCGCCACCAGCGCATTCAGCGCAATACCGACATTCATCATGAATGTCCGCCTCGATACCTTCTCCTCGTGCAGGCGCTCCTGTTGCTCCTGCGGACTGGGCGGCGGAATCATCTCTTCCATACCTTCTCCTCTATTTCTTAATCGCCGAAGGGGGCTCATCGCCCGGCTTGCCTGAAAGCTGATTCGTGTTTGGATACGGCTGCCCCGGCAGCACCGGCTTCTGCGACATCAGCCACGCGCTCACATCCGTCACTTCGTCATCCGTCATCGCGCGTCCGGGAATATGCCCCCGCCAGTCCGGCTCGCCGATATCCGGCCGGCCCGGCACAATCGTGGTTCGAATCGTCTGCTCGTTCACCAGCGCCAGAAACGATCCATCCAGAATCGTTCCGGCCTTTCCCGGCTGCTCGCGCGTCATCCCATGACAGCGCGCGCACGCAATCGCATAGACGCTCTTGCCCTTTGCCGCATCTCCCGCATGAGTAGCTCTGTACGGCGGAGGCGTGTCGCCCCCAAACGCATCGCCCTTCTTCCATCGCTCGCGCATCCCCTTCACCAGCGCATCGATCTGCTGATCCGTCAGCACGCCGCCGCTTTCCAGCGCAAACGCCGGCATCAGCGATTCCTTCTCACCCTTCGCGATCACATCGCGCAAAGTCGCATCGTCGATCCACGCCTCGTACTTCGGATTCGCAAGATTCGTCGCCGATCCGTTCCTTCCATCCACTCCATGACATCCCGCGCAGTTGTCGCCATACAGTTTGTCGAACGACATCACCTCTTCCGGACGCGGCACCTCGGGGCCGGCCTTCGGCTTTCCGGGCAGGTTGCATCCCGCCGCCGCGATGAGCGCCAGCGCGGACACAACCCCAGTCGCGATCCGACTCTTCATCGCTTCGGCTCATCTCCATCGCGCTCGTGCATCAACCCCGGAGCTTCCACGCCCAGCCTTACCGCAAGCGGCGCCTGCCTCAGTCGCTTCAACTTCCCGCGTTTCGCCACCACATATCCGGCGACCAGCCCAAAGATCACCTGCGCCGCCGCGAACGACCACCAGTCGATGTGCTCCGCGAGAAACGGATTCACAATTCCGATCACGCTATGCAGCAGCCCCGTCCACGCCGCCGGCGCAATAATCCCGCCCAGCAGCATCGGGTGCCGCGGCCATATCGGCAGCATCGCGCCGTACAGCAGTCCCACCAGCAGCGTCGTCGCACCTTGAATCACGTTCGCCGTCACAAACGCGCCGAGGTTAAAGTGCGTCATCTGCTCCATCGTCGGATTCACCCAGTTGCCCACACCCGCGCCGCCCAGCAGATTCACCACGTACCAGATACTGTGAAATCGGATGATCCCGTAAATCTCCGCGGGAATCACCATCGCAATCCCGCCTGCAATTCCACCCACAATCCCGCTCGACAACGGAAACGTCTGCAGCGGCAACTGCGCACGATGCGTCTCGTCTACCTGAATGCGCGCCACCTTTTCGCGCGCAGGCACAATTGTTACCACCTCGTCCGTCACCGGAACGTCTTCATGCTTCTCATGCGGCAGCACCTCGCGGAACCAACCAACTGCCGCCACAATCGCGAGTAACGCGCCAAGCATTCCGATCGCCGCCGTCGTGACCAGTGAAGCGCTCACCAACGTCAGCCCTAACGCCATCATGAACGGCCACGCAGTCGGCGCCGGCAGATGGATCGTGTGCGTGTGCACGTCGCCCTGTTCCGTCGTACCCAGTCTTGAATGCGTCTCTGTCATCTGCCCACCACGTACACCACCGTGAAAACCACCACCCACACCGCATCCACGAAGTGCCAGTAGAGCGCCAGCACCTTCACCCGATAGCTATGCTCTGCCCTCAAGTGTCCCGTGAGCGCAAACACCATCGTGACGAGCATCATCAGCATGCCCACGATTACGTGCGAGGCATGCAGTCCCACGAGCGAATAGAAACATGTGCCGAACAGATTCGTGTGAATTGTCAGATGATCGTGCACGATCAGCTTGCGCCACTCCAGCCCCGTGTCACCGAGGAAGATCGCTGCCAGCAGAATCGTCACGCCCCACCACAGCCGGAACGCCGCAATCTTTCCGTGCTCAATGGCGCGCTCCGCCAGCATGATGAATCCGCTGCTCGAGAGCAGGCACACCGTGCCGAAGTAGGGAATCTCCAGCACCTCTCTCGGCGTCGGTCCCTGCACATCGCGCCCGAGATAGTAGAGATATGCGACCACGAAGATCAGGAAGATCGATGACTCGGCCGTAATCAGCCCGGCCATCGCCACCATGCCGCGCGAAGGCAGTCTCCACTCGCCCTCTTGCGTCGCGTGTTGCAGCGGAACCGTCGCCATCATCTCCTCACTCAAATGCAGAATCCGGATCTTCCGGATGCTTCAGGTCCCACAGTGGCCTGCGGCTCGCCACCACCGGATCAACAACGAAGTTGTATGCCGGTGGAGGCGAAGTCGTCGCCCACTCCAGCGTCCACGCATCCCACGGATCCGGCCCGGCGAGCACGCCTCTGAAGTACGAGTGCACAAGGTTATAGACCAGCACCAGCACCGCAATCCCCTGGATGAATCCGCCAACCGACACGATCTGATTCAGCAGCGTCCACCCGCGGTCCGGTTCATAGGTAAAGATCTGCCGCGGCATCCCCAGCAGTCCCGGAAAATGCATGACATCGAACGTCATATGAAATCCAATCACCATCAGCCAGAAGTGCAGCTTGCCCAGCCGTTCATCCAGCATCCGTCCGGTCATCTTTGGATACCAGTAGTAGATCGCTGCGAAGATCATGAACACGATGGCGCCCACCAGCACGTAATGGAAATGCGCAACCACGAAGTAGCTGTTATGCAGCTGCCAATTCCATGCAGAGACAGACAACATGATCCCCGTCAATCCTGCGATGACCCACTGAAACAGAAACGCGATCGAGAACAACATCGGGGTCTGGAAGCGAATCTTGCCGCCCCACAACGTAGCCAGCCAATTGAAGGTTTTGATCCCAGTCGGAATCGAAACCAGCATCGTCGACAGCGTGAAGAACGCATTGCCAAACGACGTCATGCCGATGGTGAACATGTGGTGCGCCCACACGCCCAGGCTGATGAATCCGATGCCCACCGAAGCCGCGACCATCGCCGGATACCCGAAGATCGCCTTCCGCGAAAACACCGGAATGATCTCGTTTGCAAACGCGAATGCCGGCAACACCAGCACGTACACCTCCGGATGCCCGAAGATCCAGAAGAAGTGCGCCCACAAAATTGCCGACCCGCCCATCTGCGTGTCGAAGAAGTGTCCGCCCAGATAGCGATCGATCAGCAGCATGGCCTGCGCCGCAGTCAGCGGGCTCACCGCGACCAGAACAAGAAACGAAACGGTTGCATATAGCCACGGCAGCAGCGGAATCCGAGACAGCGTCATCCCCTTGCATCGCATGCAGAATACCGTCGCGATAATGTTGATCGCCGTACCGATGCTCCCTATTCCGTTTGCAAGAATCGCGATGGCCCAGTAGTCCGTTGAGTGCCCCGGCGAAAACGGCCGCTCCGTCAGCGGCGCATATGCAAACCACGCGACATCCGGAGCTGAGCCCGTGCCATACAAACCCACTCCGCCGATGAAGCTGTAATAGAGCAGCAGCCCCGCAAACGCGCTGATCCAGAAGCTGAACGCATTCAGCCGCGGAAACGCCATATCGCGCGCGCCGATCATCAACGGTACAAGGTAATTGCCAAACCCAAACAGAATCGGCATGCCCACCAGAAACACCATTGTTGTTCCATGCATGGTGAACAGTCGGTTGAAGGTGTAGGGCGAAACGAAATCATTGTGCGGATAGAAGAGCTGAATGCGAATCATCAGCGCTTCCACGCCCGCTACCAGCAGAAACACCAGCGCGTAGCAGATGTACAGAATCCCGAGCCGCTTGTGATCCACCGTCACAATCCAGCTGTGAACAAGCTCCAGGTAGGTCCCCGGCCTGCTCAGCTCCTGCGTGCGGTCGAGCCCCGTCTCAATTCCCTGGGGCGCCGGCATGCTGTCTGTACCCATCTCCGCTCCCGCGTTATTTCAACGTCATCAGATACGCCGTGATCTGTTCGTTCTGTCTTTCGCTCAAGTGCATCGCCGGCATCAGCGATCCCGGCTTGAGCTGATTGGGATCATTGATCCACGCAAGCAGGTTCTCCTTTGTCAGCGGAACCGCTCCCGACGCAATCGTCTCGCGGCTCATCATGTGCGTCAGATCCGGTCCATACCGCCCGGTCGCTACAGTGCCCGCCACCGTGTGGCAGCTGATGCACGCCTCATGCTCGAACACATACTGGCCCATCCGCGCGGAGATCTGCTGCTGCTCACCCATACTTGGTGTCACATTCCCGCGCGTTGTTGGAGAGTTGGGCGGAGCTTTGCTCGTCGCCGCCGCCTGCACCACTCCAGCTTCATTCCCCACATTTGGCGCAGCCTCGTTTGCGCTGCCCTCCGGCCCGCCCGGTACTGCTGTCAACTCCGCCTGCGTGCGCTGCTGGGCAGCAATCCACGCCTTGAACTGCTCCGGCGTATCCACATAAACGCGCAGCAGCATCTTGGCGTGCTCCGGTCCGCAGAACTGCGCACACTGGCCTAAGTACAGCCCCGTTTCGTGCGGGTCAATCCACATCTCGTTTACGCGATTCGGCAGCACATCCGTTTTCCCGTCCAGCTGCGGAACCCAGAAGCTATGCATCACGTCGGCCGACGTCAGCTTCATAAACGCCGGCCGCGGCGCATCCTTGCTGCTTACCGGCAGGTGCAGTTCATTCGCGGTCACCACGTTGTACTGCGGATAGCGAAACTCCCACCAGAACTGATGCCCCACCACAATCACATCCAGCGCGTTCTTTGGCTTCGGCGCATCCTGCACGCTGAACAGCACGCGCGCCGTGGTCAGAAACAGCACCACGATGATCAGGATCGGAATGATGGTCCACGACAGTTCGATTTGTATGCTGCCGAAAACCTGCGGCGGCTCGGTCGTATCCCCTTTGCGCGCGCGAAATTTAACAATCGCGTAAAGCAAAAGGCTGCTCACGCCCACATAGATCAATCCCGTAATGCCCAGCACGAACATGGATAGATCGTTCAGCTGATGAGCCGGCGTTGTCTTGTTCGAAAAGATCGAGGTGGAGGAAGGCGCGCTCCATGCACACTCGCTCAGCAGCAGCACTCCTGCTGCGAAGAGCCAACGCCGAACGAGATTCGCTCTAGATTTCACTGAATCCGCAACCTTTTAGCTTGGCCGGGTAAAAATCCTGTGATGCACGCTTCTGCAAACGAAGTTGGTTGCCGCTCAGGCGGAACACTTGCAACGGAGACTGGTGGGTCCAGAGGCCGAGCCATCAACGCTGCTCATGAGCGGCTCGCTTCAAGACAAACTCTGGGCCTTTGGGTTTAGTCTCCACGGCGAAGGGGCCCGCCGAGGAAAGCCAATCTTACCACCAACAGAAGCGCAATGTGGATTGAGCGAGAGCCGTGAGCGGCGACTGATAGTGCGGAGATCCCGCGCCAGGAGCGCTGCCCGACACGAGAACAGGCGCACAAACGCAATCTCTAATTCAATCGCAATTCGTATCGTATTACGACATTTACACGAACAGCCGAATCGCTTCGCGCTGCGAAGAATTTCAGGCGCGAGAGTTCGCCCCTACTCTTCTGTCTGCAGAATCTGTTCAAGCTTGCGCTTGTATTTGGCTTGCCGGCCGGTCTTAGGTTTTTCTTCCACCACCCGCACGGGCTTTGGCTGCCCTACGCGCTCGCGGGCATTCGCCTTCACGGCTTTGGTGGCCGAGAACTTCGCTGGCTTCCTTTTCGTCATTCGACCTTCAGTATCGAACAACTTGAGGCCGATGACCATCAACAAACGATGATCAATGTCCGTTGGAGCGTGAAGGTGGAGTGTTCCAAGGCGATGCCAAAGCGAGAATATAGCTTCCCAACAATGGAAGAGAGACTTGCATCGTGAGGAGATCGCTCAGCCAGATCAGAGCTGGATGTGCGGCTTCGAAGCCTGGTAAGCCAGGCCTGCTTTCGCTTCCGCGGTCTTCGCTGGCGCATGAGGAGGCGGCTCCGGCAGGGCATCGTCGTCGCCAAGCAGCTCCTTGAAGTCCTCGAAGAACGAGATGATCACCACAATGGCCGATCCCGCCATTCCCACGAAGAAGAGAACCACGATCACATCGATCAGCACTTTGCCTATCGCGTACATGAGCAAAGTATTCTGCTCAATTCGGTAGCGAGAGCTAAGGGCAATGTAAGGGATTCATAAGCGCCTGCCGCGCGCCGGTCGGGCCTCTTCATCCTGCTTACCGCTGCCGGCAGGATTAGTATGGATAGGTCCAGCCGGAGTGGAAACCTTCGGCTCATCTCGCGAAGCCCCGCCCTCCCTTCCCGTCGACGCGGCTTCTCTTTCCGGAGTTGTAGAAGATGGAAGAACGCGATTTTTCAACGAGACTACCGAAACTCGAACTCACAACCTCACCTGCCCCAAGTGCGGCCAGGCCGGGGAATACAAGGTCACCTGGGTTGTTCGCCGCAAACGCCCGCAGCTTCCGCGGCACGCCGACGAACGCGATCGCGCCAAGTTCGCCAAGGCTCAGTCCTATATGGTTCGCCGAGACGACAAGCTCTCGTGCGCGAACATCCGCTGCCGGAAGCCATTTGAAATCACCTCGCTCCAGTCACTTGCCTTCATCAACGAGTAGGCCCGCGCTGGATAGACTCCGGAGCTATCGCAGCACAGCGGTCATCATCCCGCTGCACCCGCTTTTCACCGCACTGTAAAGGACCCGCTCGGCGACCGCCCTTCCGTACACTCCAGTGGAACTCCACCACCCTCATGTGATTGAATCGAAAGAGTGAGCCCACGGCCACCCGGCCGAACACGGGCCCCAGCAGGAGACAGACTCTGATGGCTAATTCCCTTCTTCCCCCCGAAGAGCGCAACCTTACTCCCGATCAGGTAGAGCTGCTCGACAAGCGTCGCGAGTGGGGACACACACTGCTGGTCATCGCCTGCCAGTTTGCCGTCATCGCCACCGTGCTCCTTCTCTGGGTCGGACAGGACCTGCAATATTCGCCAGGCTGGGTGCACCCCATGGCCTTCTACTTCGCCATCGCCTGCGGCCTCGTCCTGGTACTGGGCGTGGCCGGCCTCGCACTGCGCTCCGGCACGCCTCGCATCGACTGAAGCCTCGCATCACGAGCAGTTTGCATCTCTCAAGAGCCGGCCTTTGCGCCGGCTCTTCTCGTCACAGCTTCTGCACAGCTCGCCGAAACGGTATAGCCTGAAAGTGTGCCGATGGCTGCAGCTTCCCCAACCACATCTGCCGAGAACGCAACGAAACGCCGCCTGATCGACAGTCACGGCCGCGTGATCCACGACCTGCGCGTCTCGGTTACCGATCGCTGCAACTACAAGTGCATCTACTGCCGCACGGGCGAATACGGCGCGCAGTATCCCGAGCTTGCGATCGAAGAATATCTCCGCCTGATCAGGCTCTTCGTCGACCTCGGCATCGAGAAGGTCCGTCTCACGGGTGGCGAGCCGCTGCTCCGCAACGGTCTCATCGAACTCATCCAGGAACTTGCCTCGCTGCGCACCACATCCGGCCAGGCCCTTGACATCGCCCTCACCACCAACGGCCACCTGCTCGACAAGATGGCAGCGCCGCTCAAGGGCGCCGGTCTCAATCGCGTCACCGTCAGCATGGATGCCGTTGACGCGCCCACCTTCGAGCGCATCACCCGCGTCCCGGGCAGCTTCAACAAAGTCTTAAACGGAATTCGCGTTGCCAAAGCCGCCGGCCTTACTCCGCTCAAGGTGAACTGCGTTCTGCTCCGTGGATTCAACGACAACGAGATTGAAGGCTTCGCCCGCTTTGCCCGCGAAGAAGATGTAGTGGTCCGCTTCATCGAGTTCATGCCGCTCGAAGAAGACCGCCTCTGGTCGCCCGAGATCGTCGTTCCGCTTAAGGAGATCGTCGCCCGCATCTCGCGCGAGATGCCGCTCGTCCCGCTCGCCCCGCGCGAGCCCAGCGAAACAGCCCGCCGCTACACCTTCTCTGACGGCAAGGGCGAGATCGGCATCATCGCTCCCGTCAGCCAGGCCTTCTGCGGAGCGTGCAGCCGCGTCCGCCTCACCTCCGACGGCAAGATCCGCACCTGCCTCTTCTCGCAAGTCGAGCACGACCTCTACGGCCGTATGCGCGCCGGCCAGTCCGACGCCGAACTTTCCGCCTACATCGTCCGGACCATCAACGAGAAAGAAGCACGCCACCACATCGGCGAACCCGGCTTCCTCAAACCTTCCCGCTCCATGGTCCACATCGGCGGTTGAGAGATCTTCCCTAGTCCCTAGTCCCTAGTCCCTAATCCCTGCCTTTGTGACTTTCGTACACCCCACCCGCGACCAAAGATATCCCACGTTCGTAATTTGCACGTTCGGATGTGCCAAAATCGCTTCAGCAGAAGAAAATTCCCCTGCCGCGCGTAAATGACTCAGTCAACAGAGAATCGAATCCCCCTCGATGACCTGATGGTCTTCCATCAGCTCGCGCGGTCGCTCAACTCCAGTCTCGACCTCGACACCATCCTGCGCACCATCCTTGAACAGATGGAGCGGCTTATCACCGCCGACATGTGGACACTGCTGATGATGGACGAGTCGCGGGAGGAGCTCTACTACGCCATCGCATCAGGCAACGGCGAAAGCTCGCTGCGGGATTTGCGGGTCCGTGTCGGCGAGGGAGTTGCCGGCTGGGTTGCCGAGCACTCCGAAACGCTCATCGTGCCAGAATCAGAAGACGATCCGCGGCTCCATCAAACATCCAGTCCCGATCAGCGCGTCGTTCGCTCCGTCATTGCCATGCCGCTCCGCGGCCGCAAAGGCGTTCAGGGCGTCATCGAAATCCTGAATCCGCGCGCCAGCCAGATGAGCGACTACACCATAGCCTTCCTCCACATCCTCTGCGATCACGCGGCCATCGCCATCGAAAACGCCCAGGACGTAGCGCGCATCCACCAGCTCACCATTACTGACGACACCACCGGCCTCTACAACGTGCGCCATCTCTACAAAGTTCTCGAGCAGGAAGTGGAGCGCTCACAGCAGAACAGCAAGCCCGTGAGTCTCGCATTTATCGATCTCGACCGCTTCAAGTCCGTCAACGACGTGCACGGCCACCTCATCGGCAGCGAACTGCTCGGCCGCGTCGGCGCGCGCATCAAGCAGATCGCCCGTCCCAAAGACATGTGCTTTCGCTATGGCGGCGACGAGTTCGTCGTGATGATGCCCGAGACGTCAGCCGAAGAAGCGCTCGCCACAGCCACGCACCTGCACCATCTGCTCATCCACAGCGTCTTCCGCATGAGCAACGGCCTCGAACTCACCGCCAGCGCCAGCGTCGGCCTCGCCACCTGCCCGCCAGAGAACGCAGTGCACGCCATCATCGGCACGGCCGACTCCCGCATGTACGCCGTAAAAAGCAACGGCCGCGGCAAAGTCCGCGGCGCGTAGAGGGCCTTCGCATACAAGCCCTTTTGGTCCCTTAGTCCCTAGTCCCTGGTCCCTTGTCGCCCTGCTTCGCCGCCAGCTCCTCGATCTGCCTTCTCCAGTCCAGCGACTCCACAAACGCCCGCGACTCCCGCCAGTTCGGCTCCACGATGACGTGCAGCTCCAGAAACACCCGCGTCCCCAGCAGCGACTCGATCTGCTTCCGCGCTCCGGTCCCGATCTCCTTCAGCTTCGCACCGCCCTTGCCGATCAGAATCGCCTTCTGTCCCTCGCGCTCGCAGTAGATCGCGGCCGCGATTCTGGTCAGCGGCAGTTTCGCCGGACCCTTCTTTCTTGGTTCCTCCGCGGGCGGCTCTTCGAATCTCTCAATCACGACCGCCGATGCATACGGAACTTCTTCGCCCGTCTCGACCAGAATCCGCTCGCGAATCAGCTCGGCCACCATGAACCGCATCGGCTGATCGGTGTACTGGTCCTTCGGGTAATACCGTTCGCCGGCGGGCAGCGCATCCACAATTTTGCGGACAAGAATCTCCAGCCCGTCCTTCTTGCGCGCGCTCACCGGAATCACTTCCGCGAAGCTGTACTGCCTGGTCAGCGTCTCGATCAAGGGCAGCAGAACATCCTTCGCCACCAAGTCAATTTTCGTCAGCACCAGAAACGCCGGGCAATCCAGCCCCTTGATGAGCGAAAACAGAAACTCATCCTCGCTCGCCCAGTTCGACTTGTGCTGATGCGCCTGCGCCGGCTCCCCCGCCGCTTCAAGCTGTACGCGCCTGCTGGCATCGATCAGCACCAACACCAGGTCGCGCGTCTCCAGCGCCTCGTGCACTTCCTGCAGCATGCGGCGGTCCAGTTGCGAAGCAGGCTTGTGCACTCCGGGCGTATCCACAAACACGATCTGCGCGGCCGGATGTACCTTCTTCTTTGCCGGCACCTCGACGACGCCCATGATGCGGTTGCGCGTCGTCTGCGGCTTCGCTGTGACAATCGCCACCTTCTCGCCCGTCAGAGCATTCAGCAGTGTGCTTTTTCCCGCATTCGGCCGCCCCAGTATCGCCACAAATCCAGACTTCAAATCAGTTCACTCCCGATGAGTATCACTCAGTCCCTACGTCCCTAGTCCCTGCTCCTACGGCATCGCCGTCGCTTCTTCCTTCGCCGGCGGATAAATCCTCAACCGATCCACTCTCCGATCCGTGGACGCCACCACCTGCATGCGCAAACCACTCTGCTCCAGCAGCACCACCTCACCCGGCAGCGGAATGCGGCCCTCGATCTCACTCACCAATCCGCCCACGGTTGTGGCCTCGTACTCCTCATTGATCTCTACGCCATCCTTGAACAACCGCGGCACCTCACCAACCGGAAAATCTCCCGGCACAACCCACGCACCGCCGGGCTCCTTCTGCGGATCGGCCGCGTGCGCGTCTTCCTCGTGTTCGTCGCGGATGTCGCCGACAATCTCCTCCAGCAGGTCTTCGATCGTCACCAGCCCCGCCACTCCGCCGTATTCATCGATCACGATGCGCATGTGCTGCTTCTCGCGCTGCATCTCGCGCAGCAGCTCATAGCCGCGCTTCGTCTCCGGCACAAATACCGCGGGCTGCTGAATGCTCGCGACCGTCCGGCTGCGTGCCTCTTCATCGCTGATCTGCAGCAGATCGTGGGCAAACGCGATTCCCGTAATCGAGTCCAGCGTTTTTTCATACACCGGCACGCGCGAGTAGTTATGCTCTTTCAGCCGCTCGAGAAACGTCTCCAGCGTTATCGACTGCGGCACGGCGAAGATCTGCGGCCTCGGCGTCATCACCTCACGCACCAGCTTGTCGCCGAACTCCACCGCCGAGCGCACCAGATCGCGATCGCTCTCTTCGAGAATTCCTTCTTCCTCGCCCGCCTCGAGCAGCGACTCCACGTCGGCCACCGGTTCTTCGTCTTTCGTTGCGGGAGCCTCCGCGAGCGATGCCAGCGAGAAGAAGAATCGCACCACCACCGTGATCGGCGTCATCATCCACAGCAGCAGCCGGATCGGCCACACCAGCCGCGACGCCCATCTTCCCTTCGTGTGCGTGAACAGCAGGTTCGGCAGAATCTGGTTGCAGAACACCAGCACCAGCAGCACCACCAGCACCGCCTGCGTGATCTCCGCGAAATCCGGACGGCCTGCGTGCGGTCCGCGATCGAAGAGCACCGCCCCAACCGCCAGCGCAATCGTCCCCAGCGTCAGTTGCTGAAGCACCGCCGCGCACAAGGCCGCGTGCTCGCGCGTCAACCCGATGAACGGCTCAACCTTCTCTTCCCACTCGTCGAGGTTGTCCTGCACCTCGCGCGGCAAAATCTTTCCAAACTCCGAGTAAAGCCGGCTGATGTACGCCGCAAACGTATCCACCAGCGCCACAAGCACGAGCAGCAAAATCGTCGTCCAGCTCATGCGTGCACACTCCGCCCAGTCGAACGACGCGAAGCTGTGCCCCGTTCATCGCTTTTGCGATGAGCGGGAAACGGCAGACCCTCCGCCCGCTCAATGAGCCCATGCGGCAGCCGCAACTTCGCCCTCAGCCTCTCCTCCAGCCGCGCCATCTCCCCAGCATCCGTCTCGTGATCATACCCCGCCAAGTGCAGCAGCCCATGCAGCATCAGCACCTTGATCTCGGTGGAGACAGAATGCCCGATCCGGGCCGCCTGCCTCCGCGCCGTATCCACACTGATCGCCAGATCCCCCGCAATCTCCAAACTCCGGGGTGCCCCGTATCTCCCGCTTTTGGAGATGCGGGATACGTAACTCGGAAACGACAACACATCCGTCGCCTTGTTCTTTCCCCTGAACGTCCGGTTCAACCGCCGGATCTCCTTATCCGTCGTCAGCAACACCGAGACCTGCCCGCGCAGCTTCACCACGCTCTGCGCCTCGCGCAGAAACCGCACCAGCGTGCGCGCAGACGGAATTCGATTGCTCTGGGATTGAGCCCGGGAAGGGGTTACCGCCGACCGCCGCCGACCCGCCGTCAAAGACGTGCTCGATCGGTCAGTCTCCAGGTCTGGGTCAAGAATGATCATCGTACGCGGAGCCCGCACTCAGCAGGCCCCGGTCCATACATTTTATGCGAATGACGCCTTCAGGCCTTCATCAACCCCGCGACATACGCATAATCCAGCTTCGCCGCCTCCAGTGCGGTCTTGCCCTTGAACGGCGGATCGTGATCCACGATGAAGTACTCCACGCCCGCTTTCTTCGCCGCCTCGTATGCAGCCTTCAGCGGAGCCACACCCGTCCCCAGGTCCACAATATGCCCGCCGGCCTCAGGTCCCAGCTCGTTAATCGGCGGAGTCACCGTGCTGAAATCCTTGAAGTGAATCAGCTTCACCAGGTCGGCGTGCGCAGAAATCAGCTTTGCCGGATCGCTCCCTCCGGCCGCCACCCACCCGGCGTCCACCTCCAGCTTCACCAGCGCAGGATCGGTTTCCTTCAGCAGAATGTCGTACCCGGTCTGCCCGCCCTCAAACTTTTTGAACTCCACATTGTGATTGTGGTACGCAAACTGGAGCCCCTTCTTCTTCGCGGCCTCGCCGATCTGGTTCGCGTTCGCTGCCATGCCTTTGAAGTCATCGGCAGTCAGATGATTCATCTTCGCCATCATCCCCGCCGCTGCGGCAGCCCCGTTTGCCGGCCCCGGCGGCAGCACCGAGCTGATCGCGTACTTCACGCCAAGCTCGCTCGCCTGGTCCAGCACCTTCTCCGTCGGCATGAAGCCGAACCCGAAATGCCCCGCCGGACATCCCAGCCCCGCATCCGCAAGCATCTTCTTGAAGTCGGGAATGCTGCTGATCCCCATAGCAAACGCTTCCACATAGCCGTAGCCGATCGCCGCCAGCTGCTTCAAGGTCCCCGCCGGATCTTTCTTGTAATCCGCCTGCACCATATACATCTGCACGCCGGGTTTGGACTTCTCATCCGCGCCAAACATCCGCTTCACCCCGGCCACCTGCACACCCGCCATCACCGCCGCAGAACGAACCAGCAAACCCCGTCGACTAAGGGACATGTCTATTCCATCTCCTCCGCGCAAAGCGCAGTCACATTGCCCGCGAGTATACAGGAGCCGTCGAAACATCGATCTATTGAGCGGACCCTTCACGAAGTAAAGGGGGAGTCGACACATCTGCAGTTGCTTTTCGCGGATCACCCGAAATCAGGATTGTACCTCTTCAATATTTCGACCCCCGCCTCCGGCGTTCGCTTCTTCGGAGCGCGCGGATCGCCATTACACTCCAGTTCCCAGGCGCAGTGCAGGCCAAACACCTGCTCCGGAGAGAGGTCGGCAGTGGCCTCGCCGAAAAGTGCGAATGTAACTGAGCCCACCATCCCGTATCCCATTTTTGGCTCCGTCTTACCCTCGTCCGGCGGATACCTGTAGCGAAACACCCAAAGCTTGCGCCGATCGTCTTTCGGCGGCCAGAAGAGCTCACGCGCATCTACTTGTTGGATTTCCTCCGGTGGTGCTCCAAACTCATTCGGATGTCCCAACCACTGGCACATCTCCGAGATCGCTTTGAAGTCGTCCGTTCGAGATTGCGGTGGTATTCGATTCTCAGCTCCAAGTTCAGTCAGATAATGCATGGCCGCGGCTGCGTCCTGTGGAACAGCACTCGCCGCCTCAAGCTTCTGAAAGCCACGTTCATCGCCGCACGCAGCCGCAGCCCATGCCGCCTCTAACTGCACGCCGCGATCGGGATGCTGATTTGCGAGGGTCTGCACCTCCCCTCGCACTCTTGGCGACAGGAACGGAATGCTCGCCGCGGCACTAAGTGCGTGACTCGAACGGTCTCCTGTTTCACGCACCCAGCTCAGTAGCATCTCCAGTCCAGACTCAGTATCGAATGGGTGATGCTTGAGCCCACCAGACCTTCCAGCCGCGTTGCAGAGATCCAGAAAGGTGATGGCAACGAAGCCCTCAGGAAGAGGCTCGCGAAGCGCCTCGATGATCTCTGCCCTCCACGGATGACGATCTTTCGCGAGCATATGAAAGATCATTGACCATGGAAATCCGTCGTTTAGCAGCGGGGAGCGCGCGGCCGTGACGACCCTGTTCAAGCCTCCCTGCGGCGCATACATAGAAACAACTTTTAAGAGAAAAAGCAGGTCGTCTCTCGTGCGCTTGTCGGCCGTGGCGCTTAATGTATCGAAGATGCGAAGAAGTTCAGGACAGCCTGCCTCTCGAAGGAGTTTGACCGCTTCCTCACCTTTTGGCCGCTGCATCATTCCAATGACGTCTCGCAGCGAGGACCCGACTGCACGTTTGGCTGCCGAATCTGCGGATAGCGGAAACATTCTGAGCAACCGGACAACGAGTTCTGCTTCTTTTACGGTGACTACCGGCTCCATGGAGACTTCTCGAATCTTCTTCTCAGCCGATTCAGGATCTTCGAGTGCTGCAGTTAGTGCTCCCGCCAGTGCGCTTTCGGCCATCGGCCCACTCCTTCGGTTGGTTCAACGCAGAATGAGATGAGCCACTCGCTGTCAGCTCACATGATTTTGAACATAGTATCCGAATTTCCAAGAGACGCACGGTGACCGCAGATGAACGGTGTTACACGGGTTCACCAAGCCTGCAAAGCAAGAAGGTCCGCTCCTCAGAGCGGACCTTCAAACAAATCAACGCCTATCGCGAACTTACTGCGGCTTCGCCGGATGCACCGCCTGCTGCTGCGTTCCCTGTTGCTCCGCAGCCTGCGCCGGCATTCCTTCGCCCATCGATAACGGCAGCTCCTGCTGCTGCGGCTTGGCCGCGTCGTACGCACGCACGATCCGCTGCACCAGCGCGTGACGCACCACGTCTCCATCCGCGAAGTGGCAGAATGAAATTCCCTCCACCCCATCGAGAATGTTGATCGCATCCAGCAAGCCCGACTTCCGCGGATTGGGCAGATCGATCTGCGTAATGTCGCCCGTGATCACTGCCTTCGAGTTGTTCCCCATGCGCGTCAGGAACATCTTCATCTGCTCGATGGTCGTGTTCTGCGCCTCGTCCATGATGATGAAGGCATCATTCAGCGTGCGCCCGCGCATAAACGCCAGCGGAGCCACCTCGATGATGTTCTTCTCGAGCATCTTGTCGACCTTCTCCGGATCGAGCAAGTCATACAACGCGTCATACAGCGGCCGAAGATACGGGTCCACCTTCTCCTGCAGCGTGCCCGGCAAAAAGCCCAGCCTTTCGCCCGCTTCCACTGCCGGACGCACCAGCACGATGCGGCTCACCTTTTTCGCGTTCATCGCCGCCACGGCCATGGCTACCGCGAGATATGTCTTGCCCGTACCCGCCGGCCCCACGCCGAACACCATGTCGTTCTGCTCGATGGCTTCGATGTACTTCCGCTGGTTCATCGACCGCGGCTGCACCGTGCGCTTGATCCCGCTGGAGCGAGCCTTTCCCGCATCCGCGAGCGAGCGCAGAGTCACTGCCGGGTCTGCGACCACCAGCCGCAGCATTCCGTTCAGTTCGCCATTATGAAGATTGATCCCCTGGCGCCGCAGCGACTCGAAGTCCTGAAAGATGCGCTGGACCCTGGCGACTGCTTCGTCCGGCCCCTTCACATGCACTGAGTCAGACCTAAGATCGATCCTGACTCCGAGCGAGTCCTCCATAAGTCTGAGGTTTTCATCGCGGGTCCCAAAAAGGGGCTCAAGATTTGGCGTGATCTCCAGATCAGCGTTCAGAATTCCTCCTGTAGCCCTGCCCAACGGGCAGAGTGCGGCTGTTGATTGGATGTTGCAGCAGCGGAATTGGGTGGAAATTTCTGCCGGAACCGGCCGAAGGAGCTATAAGGCGCACTCGATTGAAGACCTTCCCGGCGAACTTCGTATTGGCGCAGGCAACCAAGTGGCTATGTATGGGGAGAGAGTAGCGCTGGACTCAAATTCCGTCAATCCCACCGGCCATGAAGATTTGGAAAACGCGTCACCATCTCGATACGTGGGCCTCTGGACCCGGCTTGAAGCATCGATTTCCGCCGGATCCGGGATTCGCCGCGGCCGGTAGCCCGGGCCAAATCGCTCCGACCCTTCAGCGCCGTTCGAGCACTCCACCCTTGGCGTCCGGACTCCCGATTGCAAAGCCGGATGCTTCGACCTTGATGTAGTACAGCAGAACCGGCGCAAGGATCATTCCCGATATCCCCATCAGCCTCTCGCCCAGCACCAGGCCGATAAGCGTCAGCCACACCGGGCTGTCGATCCGCTGTCCAATGATCTTGCTGTTGAGGAAGTACTCGAGCTTATGAATGACGACGAGGAAGATCAGCGCCACCAGTCCTGCCCTTGGCGAGATCGTGAAACCGACGCCCACGATGATCGAGTTGCTGATCAGATTCCCGACAATCGGCAACAGCCCGCACAGGAACACCAGCCCCACCAGCAAAGCGGCAGAGGGGTAACCGCTGATGATCAGAAACGCTGTCGTGAGCACCGTATTGATCGCAGAAATCTTGATCTGCGCACCCATCACCTTTGCAAAGCTCAGATAGAGGTTCTCGAATCGCGCGCCTATCTCTCGCGTGAGCTGCCAGTAAATATTCCGCCCGTCTGCTGCGTCTCCGCCGCCCGCCGTCCACGCAGGATTCACGAACACGCTCAGCGCCACCACCAGGCCTGCGAGAAGAAGCAGAGTCTGCAGCGACACCACGCTCGCATACCGGCCGATGGTAGAGATGCCCTCGCTGGCCTGGGCCACGGCAGAGTTCTTCAGGCTCTCGTAATCCGTAAACGGCAGATCGATCCCGTGCTTCTCCGCAAACTCAACCATTGCGGGAATCGCGGTCTGCGCGAGTTTCGGGAGCGTGCGATAAGCGAGGCCCGCGAAGTAGATAAGCCCCGCTCCTACCACGACCACCGCACAGAGATACAGGGTTACGCTCAGCGTCTTGTTGCGCCGAAAGTAGAAGACCTGGAGCGCCAGGTAGCCGAATAGCGCTGTCAGCAGCAGCGTGCCCAGGTGCAGCCACGCAATCAGCACCAGCAGGATGGCCACAAGCACATAGGAAGTCTGGGCAGCCCTGCTCATCCCTCGAACGAGCCTCGCGTCAACTTCCATCACACCGCCGCCCTTATTCGACGACGAGTATAGCGTTTCGTCTTCCCAGAGCGATGTGACCGGCGGCCGCGCCTTCCGCGCCGCATCAAACTTCCTCGCGCACCGCTTCGACCAGCTCCATCTTTCCGGAGCCGGATTGTCCGCGCCCTCGCTCCAGTTGCGCCAGCACCACTCCGGCAACGAGGCACGTCACAATCCCGATCGCCGCATCCATAAACAACGTCCCCGTGATTCCCGCCCGCGCATACGCCCGGCCATCGATCGCCGTCACATAGGTCACCGGCACGTTTGTCGCCGCCGTCAGAAACGAGAACGTCGTCGCCGCCAGCGGATTATCCGGCCCGATCGCCTCAAACACAATGCCGATCTGAATTGAAAATGCCACCGCCTGGAACATGTACTCGCCGAAGAGCGCTCCGGCAAACGTCGCCGTCGTATGCGGCATGGCCACCAGGCTCAGCGTGAACAGACATCCCAGAATCCCGTTCGCCAGATAGAAGAACCTCAGCTTGAGTCTGCGCGCAATCACTGGAAACAGAAAACATCCCAGCAGGCCCGGTATGAACGCCCCCACGCCTCCCCAGAAGCTCACCGCGCGGGCCGAGGCGTGGAAGTCCGCGCCCAGCCCACCCATCAGGTTCGGCATCACAAACGAACTGCACGGCGAGAGGAACAGCAGCAGGACGATGAGCACCTCGCGCCTCCTCAGCAGCGCCAGCACCTCGCGGTTGAACTGCGCAAAGCTCTCACCCGCCAGCCGCCGATCCGGCCCGGGCGCCGGGATCAGAACAAATGTGCAGGTCGGAAGCACAATCAGCAATCCCAGCGCCACCGCGGCCGGCACAATCCCCAGACCTCGCACGAGTTCCCCGCTGAGACCCACAATCAGTCCTGTCCCGCATACCAACGCGATGTTGATCCACTTGCTGAGAGAGTTTTTTTGCACGTCCGGCACAATGTTCGAAAGCCATCCGCCCAGCGCCGCCGCTGACAGCGCCGCCGACGCGTTGCACATCACCATCGCCGCTTGCAGAACCAGCAGATGATGCAGGCTCAGCATCGCAATCGTCGCGGCTGCGCCGGACACGATCGCCAGCACAGTCGCATACCAGCGCCTGCTGAACCGCACATCCAGCATCGGCCCGAACATGAAACACCAGAAATTCGGCGACACCGCGATTGCCGTGATCAGCGCGATCTTCGGCTCCGGAACGTGCACGCTCGCCATCAGCTGCGGCATCACGAAGTTCATGATCCCGCTTGCAAACCCAAGCGTGCCGTTCGCCAGGCCCATCACCCACAATGGCGGAAGACGGCGCATCGCGCTCAGACAAGGACCTCCAGGGAAGCTTCCCTCATCCTACCGACGCTGCTTACCGCTGACCAGCAATTTTCCGGTCGCCTTACGCCACATCAAAACGAAAAGGCCCGCCACCCCGAACGGTGACGGAGCCTCTCTCGACGAGTCTTTCTACGGCGTCGGAATCCCCGCCGTCGTGGTGTTCGAAGCCACGCTCTCCACTCCCGATCCGTCCACGCTGGTCACGTAGTACGTGTAGGACACGCCGCACTGCACATTCCCATCGGCGAACGCCGTCGATGACACCGCGCCTGTATTCACCCGCTGATACCCGGTTGTGCCAATCGCAGCCCTGTAAACGTTGTAGCCGGCAATGGCACTCGATGACGGCGCGTTCCAGCTCAGCTGCACGCTATGCCGGTATCCGGTTCCGGTCATCGCGATCGAAAGCGCCCCGCCCGTGGCATTGCTCCCGATCGTCAGCTGACCTGATGCGGACCCTGCAGCCGTCGGCGTGAACTGCACATTCACCGTCGCCGTCTGCCCCGGATTCAAAGTTACCGGCGCGGTCAGCCCCGATGCGCTGAACCCCGCTCCGGTAACTCCCACTGAACTGATCGTCACCGGCGTGTTGCCCGACGCCGTCAGCGTGATCGACTGCTCCGCCGGAGCATTCACCAGCACGCTGCCAAAAGACACACTGCTCGCATTGGCCGTCAACGCCGCCGTTCCCGGTCCAAGCTGCAGAGCAAAGCTCTTCGACCCACCGCCGGCCGCCGCAGTCAGCGTAGCCGTCTGGCTCGTACTCACCGCGCTTACATTCGCAGCAAAGGTCGCGCTCATCGCGCCCGGTGCCACCGTCACCGTAGCCGGCACTGCAACCGAAGCGCTGTTGCTCGTAAGGGAAACCGGGAACCCCGCCGAGGTCGCCGCGCCGTACAGGCTCACCACGCACAGGTCCGTCCCGGCGCCCACATACGACTGCGTCGCACACGTCACCCCGCTGAGCGCGGGAACACCGTCCGCACTCAGGCTGATCGTCACCGCGCCCTGCGCTGCATTGCTCGCGATCGTTACAGTTCCTGAAAACGAACTCGTGTGATCGGAGTAGAACCGCAGCGTCAACGCCGCTGTCTGCCCCGGATTCAACGTCAGAGGCGCGGTCACGCCCGTCGCCGTGAACCCCGAACCCGTCACCGCCACTGACGAAATTGTCAAAGGCGCGCTCCCCGACGACGTCAGCGTGATTGTGTTCGTCGCCGTCTGCCCCACGACCACTGCGCCGAGATTGACCGTCGTGGCGCCGAGCGAAAGCGCCGGGCTGAACGCATTCAGCTGAATGCTGACGCTCGCCGTCGAACCTCCCGCATTCGCCGCGACCGTTGCCGTCTGCGTCGTACTCACCGCAGCCGCAGTCGCCGCAAACGAAACCTTCGACGCTCCAGCGGGCATCACCACCGACGCCGGCACCGACAGCGCCGTGTTGTCGCTGGCCAGGTTCACCGTCAACCCGCCGTTCGGCGCCGTGGAACTCAACGTCAGGCTGCAGGTCGTGCTGCCCGAGCCCGTGAACGACTGATTCGCGCAGGAAAGCGACCGCACTCCAAGCACCTTCCGAACCTTGAAGGGGGAGACCTCCCTGGCCGCCAGTCCAGCGCTGGCCGTCGAAGTGGTGGGACTGCCCCCCGCTTCGGTCGAGCCCGGCCCGCCCTGAGACTCGGAGCGTCTTCCGCGTTCCATGCGCCACTCGGACTGGCCGGCCTCCGGCGCGCGGCCCACGGACGGCTGGTGTAAACCGGAATCCCCGCCGGCAGTGCCTGTATCTTCGAAACTCATTTCACCCGAAGCGGTTCGCGACATCGCCGTGTAGGTGTTCGCGCCACAACCGGACATCAGACCCGGCCCGGCTATCAGCATAGGTACCAAAGCCAGACTGCTTGCCAGTCGGCTTGCATTTTTGGAGTTGAGGCGAACAGAACTCGAAAGGAGAGAGTGGATTAAGGCCCTTATAGTGTGCAATTTAGCAACCCCTGAACGTAGTAGCGGGCGTCTATCCGGCAGCCTTTTCTTCAACGGAAAAAAGACGGACAGTTTCGTACCAACGAGGGTAATCTAAGCTGAAGTACTCACGCCGCCTTGTGCTCAGAGTCACGAAGGTGGTAGGTAGATGTTACCTAAGTGTTATTTCGGAACTTGGGCCAAAATGGGAATGGTCCCCAAGATCGAGCCGCTCCTCGTCAAGGCAGGGCTCTGGGATCCCGGGGGTCCGGCCCCCGTCCGCTGATTCCGTTGCGCAAGGGGCCAAACGACCATCCAGAAGCGGAAAGCGCCGACGTTCTGCCGGCGCCCGCTGCAAACCCGACAGCCTACAGAGCTCCCTCTCCGCGCTCGTCATTGCGGATCCGGATCACCTGTGCGACCGGCGACACAAAGATCTTCCCGTCCCCGATCTTTCCGGTTCGCGCGCCCGCAATGATCGCCCGGATAGCCGTCTCCACCATCTCGTCCTGCACCACGACCTCCACCTTCCCTTTGGGCAGCAGATCCACCGAATACTCCCGCCCACGGTAGAACTCGGTGTGTCCCTTCTGCCTGCCGTGCCCGCGCGCTTCCACGATGGTCATGCCGGTAATGCCTGCCTCAATCAGAGCCGCCTTCACTGCCTCAACCTTCGACGGCTGAATAATCGCTTCTACCTTCTGCATCTCTCAAACCTCCACTTGCTCTGGGTTCTGAAACTTTTGGTCATGAATCCGCAGCGTCTGCAGACTCATCACGCCACGCGGTCGTACCCCTCTTCGCCATGCTGTGTAATATCCAGTCCCTCAATCTCCTCGCTCGGCGAAACGCGCAGCCCGATCGTCTTGTCCACCACAAACAGCAGCACCAGCGTTCCCACAATCGAGATACCCCACGCAATCGCGACTCCGCCCAACTGATTGAGCAACTGGTGTCCGTTCCCCTCAATGAGCCCTGAAGGAAGCGGGTTCCCTGCAGCATCTTTGAACATCGGATTGATTGCGCTTGAAGCGAAGATCCCCGTGAGAATGGCGCCAAGCGTTCCGCCCACTCCGTGGACTCCGAAGGCATCCAGCGCATCATCGTAGCCAAACATGTGCTTCACCTTCGCCACCATGAAGTAGCAGCAGACGCCCGCGAAGATCCCGATGACAATGGCCCACATCGGCTGCACGAATCCCGCCGCCGGAGTGATCGCCACCAGGCCGGCAACCGCGCCGGAAATCGCACCCAGCGCGCTCGGCTTCTTGTTCCGAATCCACTCCGCCGCTGCCCAGCTCATTGCAGCCCCGGCCGTTGCGAAATGTGTATTCACAAACGCGCTCGTGGCCAGCGCTCCCGACGACAACGCACTGCCCGCGTTGAATCCGAACCAGCCCACCCACAGCAAACATGCCCCAATAAAACTCAGCACCACCGAGTGCGGCGGCGCAGGCTCGTGCGGATATCCAAGCCGCTTGCCCAGGTAGATTGCGCACACCAGCGCCGACACGCCCGACGTAATATGCACCACCGTTCCGCCCGCAAAATCCAGCGTCGAAATCGCCCCACCCAGCGCGGCATTCAACAAGCCGCCTTTTCCCCACACCATGTGCGCCATCGGCGAATACACCACAAGCGACCACAGCATCAGGAAAACCGCCATCGCGCTGAACTTCATCCGTTCTGCAAACGCTCCGGTGATCAGCGCCGGCGTGATGATGGCGAACATCAGCTGATAGACCATGAACGTCTGCACCGGAATCGTCGCTCCGTAATCCGGATCCGGCGTCAGCGCCACATCGCGCATGAACGCATGATGCAGTCCGCCGATAAAGCTCGTTCCCGCATCGAACGCAAGGCTGTAACTCACCAAAGCCCACAACAGAGTCACCAGCGCCATCATCGCGAAGCTCTGCATCATCACCGAAAGCACATTCTTCTTCCGCACCAGCCCGCCATAGAACAGCGCCAGCCCGGGCCCCGTCATCATCAGCACCAGCGCCGAACTCACCAGCATCCACGCGTTGTCCGCGTTCGATACCGTGAGCGCCGGCGCAGAACCTTGCGCATTGCCGATCGCACAACCGGCAACCAACAACAAAAGAACAGCAAACATCATTGATCCACTTCGTCTCATAAGAACTCCTGACAAATCTGTCGAGTGCTGGTTTCCGTCGCTCCGCATCAATGCAACATTCAGCCCGTCTGCAGCACGCACACGCGTGAGCCGGCCGGCATCGCTGGCGCGAGCGGCTGCGAGCGCAATAAGTCGCAACGCGACCTCATCGGCCTGCAAACACGCGTCAGCAAAAATGTTGAATTGATGGGAAGGAGAGGCTTGGCAGCTCTCTAACAGCGCAGGACGAGAGACGTCTGGCTATGGCCGTGCTCGGGGTTTCGCGAACCGTCGTTCAGCAGGACTGCGTGCCCATCGATCGCATCTGCAACCGAGATGATCCCGACGACGGTCAGTGTTCCCGAATTGCCGTTGACCATGGTGTGCGCGGCAACGTGGTGTTCGCGCAGAACGGTCTCCGGCATATCGATCGACGGCGCAATCAAAACTGTCAGCACCGCAACCATGACCGCAACCACTACGGCGATCCTGAATCTCTTGCTGCCCGACTTAAAGCCGCTCCGCACGATACCGTATTTGAACGGCTACGGCATAAAGATCGAATGAGGTTCAGGGCAGAATTTCATAACAATACAAGCGCAAAGCCCGCCGGCCCGATCGTCGCAGGACGACAGGCTTCAGCTCCGCCACCCGAGATACGAAATCCGGGCAGCGCTCAATCATTTGTCAGGCCCTATTTCGAGAAGATGCCGCCCTTGCCGCCGCGCCCATACTCCGCGGACGCCTTGTGCGCGGCCTTTCGCAGCATCTTGTTCAATCGCTTGCTTCCCATCGCAGAGGGCTCGGGCTCTCGCATGATGGGGTTGGGAGAATTGTCGGCCGCGGCTTTCTCGCTGTCGCTGCGCAAATTGAGCTGGATAAACCGTTCCATGGCGTGATCCTCCGCACCTATTGTGGCCCCAAATCAGTCGCCTTGAACGCCGGAAATCATCTTTTTTTGCGGTCGGTTGGCGCCTCACTTCAGGCTGGCTTCCCCGGGGAAAACCCTGATCCGGCCAGCTCAAATTGCTTGAAAAACAAGAGATCCGCGCCAACCGCGCGGATCTCGACAAGTTCGCTAAACCTTTACTCTCTACTGGTTCGCGAGGTTGGTTTCCGAGTTGCCAGCAGATAGGCAGTCTGCACCACGCACCCGGTCGAAAGCAGGTTTCCATTTGCGTCATAGTCCTGAATCGTTCCCGTTGCCGTGAAGTGCCCGTCCGTACCCAGGCTCACCGTGTTGTGCGCGCTCGCAAACGATGCGAACGTGCCGTCGGCCTTGTACCGGAAGAACCAGTACCGCGCCACATAGTTCTGACCTCCGGCTGGGCTCCACACACCCTCGCTGATGCCGCGCGAGGCGCTGTTCGCCGTCTCGGTGAACGAACCATCATGGTGATACGCCTGGATCGAACGGACGACCCGGATCGGCGCGCCCGTCTGGCAATTTGTCACCGTCACGCTCACGTCCCAATCGCCCTCGAGCGTGCCTCTCTCCTGTGCTGCCAGCGTCATCTGCACGGCCGCCAGGCCGAGAACCGCCATCACGCAATTCCGAAAGAAACTCTTTGTCATGTCACTCTCCTTTTCGGTTTGAACTGGGGATACGGATCAGACCGAGCGGGACCGTTCCGGACCGCGTTCTGATCGCCTTTGTCCCTCTAGGCGCAAACCGCCGGAGAAAACTGGCACGATCTCAAAAGAATTTCGGAATTTAGTTTTGGCCGAGCTCCGGAGACGCTAGTCCCCTAGCTTAGAAGCGTTCCCAGGTCACGGACCAGTGCTCCCCAGGGTCCGCCGAGCGAATGATCAAATGCCCGTCTGCTTTCAATTGATACGCACGGGCCAGGTCTTTGCCGACGAGAAGATCCCGCGTGACGGAACCTTGCACATGATGCGTGACGATGTGCTTTGCTTCGTCAAGGTCATAGCTGCCAAACGATGCTTCGTATCCACCCAATACATACTCGTTGTCTGGCGAATTGGCTGACTTTGGATACATCAGTTGTACAGACATGTGACCGTCGCGCGTGTAGATCAGCATGCCTTTCGGTTGCGGCTCATTGCCAACCGCACCGGACACATCGATTCGAACGAGATGCCATGCGCCGATCAGGGCATCTCTGTCCGAAGAACGCTTAGGAGACTGCGCCTGAGCGCCGGTCACGATCAATACAGTCGCGACCAGAAGCCATTGTAAAGTTTTCATCGTTGTTCTCCCAGACTCATCGCCCGACCAGCTTCTGATGGAACTCAGGGTATCGCGCTCCTTCGAGTTTGATCTTCGAGGACGCCTCTTCAAGCGAGCGCACGTCGTCTGCCGTGAGCTTTACATGCGCGGCTCCAAGATTCTCCTCAAGGCGCGAAAGCTTGGTTGTCCCTGGAATCGGCGCGATCCACGGCTTCTTCGCAAGAAGCCACGCGAGGGCGATCTGTGCTGGAGTGGCCTGATGCTTCGCTGCGTATGAAGTGATCACGTCCACAAGCGCCTGGTTCGCCCTGCGATTCTCTTCGCTAAACCGGGGCACGCTGTTGCGGAAGTCTGTGCTGTCGAATTTCGTATTCGCGTCGATCTTGCCGGTCAGAAATCCTTTGCCGAGCGGACTGAATGGCACGAAGCCGATACCGAGTTCCTCAAGCGTGGGCATCACGGTCTGCTCCGGCTCGCGCCAGAACAAGGAGTATTCGCTCTGAAGCGCCGTCACCGGCTGAACAGCATGAGCTTTGCGTATGGTCTGTGCACTCGCCTCTGAGAGGCCGAAGTGCTTTACTTTGCCTTCCTGTATGAGATCTCGAACCGCTCCAGCGACATCTTCAATGGGAACGTTCAAGTCAACGCGGTGTTGGTAAAACAGGTCGATGACATCAGTCCTTAGCCGCTTCAGGGACGCCTCGGCCACCTGCTTGATGTGTTCGGGCCTGCTGTTGAGCGCGCTCCAACGATCACTGTCGCCCGGATTGGGCTCCCAACCGAACTTCGTTGCAATCACTACCTTTTCGCGGTAAGGCGCCAGCGCTTCACCCACGAGCTCTTCGTTCTCGAGCGGACCGTAGACCTCAGCTGTATCGAAGAACGTCACGCCGCGTTCCACAGCAGCATGGATCAGCGAGATCATCTCCTGCTTATCTTTCGCCTGCCCATAGGACCAGCTCATCCCCATGCAGCCGAGGCCCAGCGCCGAAACTTCCAAACCGTTGTTTCCAAGCTTTCGCTTTTCCATCACTCACTCCAATCCTTTGCAAACATAACTTAGCTAGTTCTTTCGTCCCGCGAACACGTCTTTGAAGACGGGTAGAGCCGAAAAGATCGTCGGCCAGCCGGAGTAGAAGGCCATGTGAGTAAGCACCTCCGATGCCTCATCGCGCGTGAGGCCGCTGTCCATAGCCCGATTCAGGTGATACGGAATCTGCGCGACCTGACCAGCCGCCACGAGCGCAACCACGGTCACCAGACTCCGATCGCGCGGGGCAAGTGCTGGCCGGATCCAAAGGTCGCGAAAGAGGAACTTCGCGGTGTTGTCAATTACGCCCTGTGACGTATCTCCGAAGTTTTCCTGCACCTGCGCAGCTCGCTTTGCCTCAGCTTCTTCGTTGAGCGGAAGCAGTTCCGGCGAGATCTCAGGAAGCTGGTCCGCGCCAATGCCACGTGATGCAAAAATGCCTTGCAGGACGTCTACCGCCTGAAACGCGTTCGACCAGCCGCAGTAAAAGGCAAGATGCGTCACGATCTCCGAAACCTCTGCAGGAGTCACACCACTGTTGAGGGCAATTGCAAAATAGTGCTCCATCCCGATGGTCTGTATGCGTGCGATCAGCGTCGCGACGGTCACGATGCTTCGATCTCGTCTTGATAGTCCCGGCCTGTTCCATACGCCTTCGACCACTGCACTCCTGGTGTAGCTGGCGAGAGCGGGTGACACTGCCTGCACATCGGCTGGGGTGATCGTAGAACGAAATGTGTTGTTAGCCGCCATCGAAATCTCTCCTTTGATTGCTCTCTCAGCGAGGCTTGATCTTCACTGTTGCCGAGCCTGCACGGTTCCCGATCATCGGGGCAAGGTAAGGGCTACCCTCGTACTTCGCTCGATACGCCGCATCAATCGCTTCATTGATGATGCCCTCAACGGGTTCAAAGACGACCTCCTTTTCGATCCCGGCCACGCGCACTCGCCCATTCTTCTGAGCCACGGCTGCCTTGTACCACCGCGAGTTCTTTCCGTTGTACGCGCGGACATAAAGAGCGCCGTCGACAACAACCGACCAGATCCAGGTTGGCGTCCCGTAGGTCACGCCATCCTCGCGGAAGGGCGAGATGTGAAGATCGTCGGCTGTCGCGATCGTTGCCAGTTCGGCACTTGTCCAGTTGCTCATTATTCACCCTCCTGCAACTCACCAGATTCGGCGGGTCAATCAGTGACTTCACTGATTATGAGACGACATCTTTTACCCTTATGATCCACTTGTTTCGGCATGGCGACATGAGTACGATTCATAAATGGTCAGAAGCGAGCTGCCGGATTTAGCTGCATTCGCAACGGTCGTGGAAGAGCGCAGCTTCACACGAGCAGCAGCTCGGCTCGGCGTTTCGCAGTCTGCACTTAGTCACTCCATGCGCAGTCTCGAAAAGCGCATGGGCGTACAGCTCATCGCAAGGACGACACGCAGCGTCTCCGCGACAGCCGCAGGCGCCGCGCTGTTGCAGGAAGTGGCGCCTGCTTTGGAAAAGATTGGACGAGCTGTTGCGGAAACAATGCAACTTCGAGAGCGTCCGGCGGGCAGAATCAGACTCATCATTCCTCGCTCGGCCGCAGAGATGGTGCTGATGCCGAAGCTCGCCGCATTCACTCGGAAATATCCGGACATCGTGCTGGAAGTTACTTCTTCCAATGATCCCGTCGACCTCGTGGCTGGCGAATATGATGCTGGTGTTCAGCTGGGAGAGTACATACAGCGCGACATGATTGCTGTTCGCGTGACTGGAGAGATGCGTCTGGCCGTCGTGGGCTCTCCGGCCTATTTCCAATCGAACCCCATCCCCAGGCACCCGCGAGACTTGAAAGACCACCCATGCATTGGCTTCCGCTTCACGAATGGCTTGTATCGATGGGAATTTGAGAAGGGCCGGAAAGCACTCACCGTTAGTCCACAAGGCCCCGTTTCATTCGATGATCCCGACCTGGTGATCCAGGCAGTGTTGGACGGAGTCGGCATTGGCACATCGATGGAGGGGAATCTTGCGGTGTTGCTGAATCGAAGACGCCTGGTGCAGGTGCTACAGGACTGGTGCCCTTCGTTCCCCGGATACTTCCTCTATTACCCGAGTCGCCGAAACCAGCCAGCCGCCTTGGCAGCGCTAATTGAAACACTCCGCGTTTCAGACTAGGCCAGTCGGAGCGGGCAAGTTGCCTGCGGTCACGCCTCTCCTGGGTTTACGCCAAAACGCCACGTCACTCGTCGAGCCGTAAACCGAGTTCTGGTCCAATCACCGCCGATACGGAAGGCTTCTTTCACCAGAATGGCCTGCGGGCTGGATTGTGGACCGGTGTTGCTTGCCCGGCCGTCGATCCGAAATGCGGGCAGCACGACATCACTTCCCGCTCAGCTCCGCGTGCAGCCACGAGCGCGCAAACTTCCAGTCGCGCATTACCGTCACTTCCAGTCGCGCATTACCGTCTCCGCGGACACACCCACCACCTCAGCGGTCTCTTCCACGCTCAATCCGCCGAAGAACCGCAGTTCTACGACCCGCGCCTTGCGCTCATCCATCTTCGCCAGCGTTGTGAGCGCGTCATCCAGCGCCACCAGCTCTCCGGCGCGGCTACCGCTCAGATCCGGAATCTCATCCAGGTTCACCTTCTCCGCGCTGCCGCCGCGCTTGGCCGAGAGCCGCTTGCGCGCGCGGTCCAGCAGAATGTGACGCATGATCTGCGCCGACACCGCATAGAAATGCGCCCGGTGCTGCCAGTCGACGTTCGTCACATCGATCAGTTCCAGATAAGCTTCGTGAACCAGCGCGGTCGCCTGCATCGAGTCGCCCGCGCGCTCATTTTTGAGCTGGTGCCCCGCAATTCTGCGCAGCGTCCGGTACACCCGCGGCGTCAACCGCTCCAGCGCTCCCTGGTCCCCATCGGCCCAGGCGCGCAGAAGCTGCGTCGTCTCTGACGTCTCGTCCCCCCCGGAATGCGATCCAGACCCGCTCTGCGTCACGCCGCCTCCGCCTCAGCCGTGTACAACCGTCTGCAGTCGGCGTCATAATACCATCCACCCAATCCAGATGAGGTTGCTCTGCCCTTGACTTCCCAGCGCTGGCGCCAGATCGAGGCGTTGTACCACTCCGCCTGTGAGCGCGGAGCAGCCGTGCTCGACGGCGCCGACCCCGATCTTCGCCGTGAAGTCGAGAAGCTTCTCGCGCAGGACTCCGCTAGCGGCCCGCGGCTCCTCGATCACAGCGCCTCCGACCTCATCCGCGACCTCATCGAAACGCCGGTCTCACCCGGAGCCCGCCTCGGCCCCTACAAGATCGAAGCGCTCCTCGGCAAAGGCGGCATGGGCCAGGTCTTCCGCGCCACCGACACCCGGCTCACCCGCCGCGTCGCCATCAAGATCTGCAACGAGCCCTTTCTCGACCGCTTCGAGCAGGAAGCGCGCGCCATCGCTGCCATCAGCCATCCCAACGTCTGCACCCTCTACGATGTCGGCCCCAACTACCTCGTCATGGAACTGGTCGACGGCGAAACCCTGGCCGCCCGACTCAAACGCGGCAGGCTCTCCCTCGCCGACACCCTTCGTTACGGTGCGCAGATCGCCGAAGCACTCGCCATCGCCCACGCCGCCGGCATCATCCATCGCGACCTCAAGCCCGGCAACATCATGCTCGCCAAATCCGGTGGCAAATCCGGCATCAAGGTCCTCGACTTCGGCCTCGCCAAATCGGACGTTGATCTCTCCCTCACCGAGCCCGACGGCGTCATGGGCACTCCCGCTTATCTCGCACCTGAGCGCCTCGAAGGCAAAGACGCCGATCCCCGCTCCGACATCTACGCCCTCGGCCTCATCCTCGCCGAAATGGCCACCGGCAAACGCAGCGCCGATCCCACCGACTTGGCTCCTCAACTGGAACGCGTCATTCACCGCTGCCTCCAGCCCGACCCTGACGAGCGCTGGCAATCCGCGCGCGATCTCAAATGGGAGCTTGAGTCCATCGCGGAAGCTCCCGCCGCGCCGCCTGCGCGCAGACACAACCTCCTTCTCCTCTCCGCTCTCGCCGCGGTCGTACTCCTCGCAGCCGCCCTCGCCTTCACATACCTCCGGCCCAGCGCACCACCGCAACCGCTCACGCGCACCAACATCCTTCTCCCCGAAAAGTCTCTTGTCCGCTCGCTCGCCGTCTCTCCCGATGGCCGCTACATCGCAATCGTCCTGGTCAAAGACGGCCGCCAGCAAATCTGGGTTCGCGCTCTAGACGCGACAGAACTCACCCCACTCGCCGGCACCGACAATGCCGTCGATCCCTTCTGGTCAGCCGACAGCCGCCACCTTGCCTTCTTCGCGGACGCCCGTCTGAAAAAGATCGATCGCTCCGGCGGACCGGTGCAGACCCTGTGCGATGCTCTGGGCGCAGTCGGCGGCACCTGGAACCAGAATGGCGACATCCTCATTGGCGCACTTACCGGCGTCCAGAGAATTTCCGAATCCGGCGCACTCCGTTCCGAGCTCCCCGGCAACGCCACGTATCCAGCTTTTCTTCCCGACGGACAGCATTACGTAAGCCGACGAGCCACCGGCGTCTGGCTCAACTCCCTCGATGGCCATGACGAGCGTCAACTCCTTCCCGACATTTCGCGCACGGCAATCGTGGATGCTCCACCCGGCAGCCACATCGGAGCCATCCTGTTCACCCGGGCCGGAACACTGATGGCCCTGCCTTTCGACTACAAAAACCTCATCGCGGCGGGCGAGCCATCCGCAGTCGCCCAGCAGATCGGGCTCGGCACCAACTCCAGCGCTCTCCTCGCAGCTTCATACAACGGCCTCCTTGCCTATATTTCCGGCCAGAACAGCCAAAGACAATACACCTGGCGCGACCGCGACGGAAAAACCATCTCGCTCTTTGGCGATGCCGGCGGAGTGGTCGGAATTTCCCCTGATGGCAAGCGCCTCGTCGGCGATCCCTCCGGCGTCATCACCCTCCTCGATTTCGCTCACGGCTCCACAACGCGCCTCACCTTGGGTGCTTACGGCGGGATGAATCCTGCCTGGTCCTCCGACGGACGCTATGTTGCCTACAACGGCGAACACGGCATCTCCGCAAAGCCGCCGACGGGGGCACGCCGCAGGAACTCATCGTGCGTTCCGACACGCTCGCCGTTCCCAAAAGCTGGTCGCCCGACGGCCGCTATCTGATCTATGCGCAAATCAATCCCGGCACGGGCGCCGACCTCTTCGCGCTCCCCATCGGCCAGCCCGGCTCCCATCCCCTGGTTCTTGCTCAGACGGCCGCGACCGAAGACCAGGGCCAGTTCTCCCCAGACGGCCGCTTCGTCGCCTACACCTCCAACGAATCCGGCGAGAGCGAAATCTACGTCGTCCCCTTTCCGCCTGCTCCCGGTGCGGGCCGCTGGATGGTCTCCCGCGGCGGCGGCGTTCAGCCCCGCTGGCGCCGCGACGGCAAAGAGCTCTTCTACATCTCGCCCGACTGGAAGATGATGGCCGTCGACGTCTCCACGCATCCCACCTTCCACTCCGGCGAGCCGCACGCGCTCTTCGACACCCACATGGTCGACACCGGCATCCGCACCGGGCCCATGAGCTGGGACATCGCGCCCGACGGCAAGCGCTTCCTCATCGTCAGCGACAACTCCGAGGGCACCTCGTCGCTCAACCTCATCCAGAACTGGCGCTCCGACTCCGCAAAATAGCTCCCCGCAACACAACATCGCGCCACGCCCGCGAATCTCATCCAGTTGCACCAATCATCCCCAACGAGATTCCCAGGTGATGACCCCAGCGAAGAAACCCGCCGACCCAGCCAAACTCAAGGCGCAGAAAAAGCGCGACGCCCGCGCACGCCTCAAAGAAGAAGCAGCCGCAGCCGCCGAAGCGCGCGCCAACAATCCGCTCTTCCGCTGCCCCGATCTCGATTCCCTTCCCGCAGCCACCTTTCCGCGCGAAGCCATGCGTCTCGGCTTCGCCGTCAAGGTGATGGGACAGCCCGGCCTCAAGTCCAACGACACGCGCCGCTGGCAGCAGAACCCACACCTCAAAGTCTCCCTCGGCTATCTCTGCGAAATCTTCGAGTATCTCCGCAAGCACGACATCCACATGTACCGCATGTCGTCCGACATCGCGCCCTACCAGACGCACCCCGACATGCCGCAGTTTCACAACATGATCAACGAGTCGCGCGACGAACTCGCATTGATCGGCCGCCTCGCGCGTCAGCAGGATCTGCGCCTCTCCTTCCATCCATCGCAGTACATTGTGCTCAACAGCGACAACGAGCAGCTCACGCAAAAGTCCATCGCCGACCTCGAGTCGCAGTCCGAGATGCTCGACCTCATGGAGTGCGGCCCTGAAGCGGTCCTGGTCATCCACGTCGGCGGAGCCTACGGCGACCGCGCCTCCGGCTGCGACCGCTGGTGCGCCACATGGTCCCGACTCTCCGAACGCGTGAAGCGCCGTCTCGTTCTCGAGAACGACGACATCCGCTTCTCCGCGGCCGACGTGCTCTCCATCCACGAGCGCACCGGCGTCCGCTGCGTCTTCGACTACCAGCACCACTGGTGCTTCAACCCCGAGGGCCTGCCGCTGCTGCCCACGCTCGAGCGCTTCCTTCGCACCTGGCCCTCCGGCGTCCGCCCAAAAATCCACTACTCCTGCGCGCGCACCGAGATGCGCGAGATCAAACGCAAGAACCGCAAGACCGGCCTCCTCGAAACCGTCCTGCAGCCGCCGGTCTGGACCGGCCACGCCGACTACAACAATCCCTTCGAAACCATTCCCTTCCTGCGCTCCATCGCCCACCTCGACACCGACATCATGCTTGAGTCCAAGGCCAAGGACCTTTCCCTGCTCCGCCTCCGCGCCGACATCGCCCGCTACGCACCCGACCTCGCGCCGCGCTACGCGATCTCCGCCGCTGCAGCCGCAGACGACGCCGAAGAAATCCCCGTCACCGACGACCCAGATCCCACGGCCGAAGCAGCCTGATCATCTGAATGGGTTTGGAAGGGCACGACTTGTGAATAGGTCACGACTTTAGTCGTGCCGCTAAACTGCCCAAATGTGCAGGGCTTTAGCCCCTGAGGGAAAGGCTCTGCTGTTAACGAGTTTTTCAGCTGGCTCATCAGCCCCGGACGCCTTCCCCCGGTTAACCCGTTGACCCACAACCCGCTTTCCCGTAGACTGGAAACCTGCGAGCGATGCGGTGTGTCTGCATTCCGTCCCGCATCCAGATCAGCACCCGGGCACACTGGCCCGACACTTTCTCCCTGACAACTCAGGGCTTACGACGAAGGAAGCACAATGGCAAACCACGTATCAGCGCTGAAGCGCGCCCGTCAGACCGAGAGCCGCACCGCGGTCAACCGCAACAACCGTACCCGCGTGCGCACCAGCCTCCGCGCCCTCCGCGAGGCCATCGCCAAGGGCGACGCCAATACCGCTCACACCCAGTTCCGCGAGACCGTCTCCGCCCTCGACAAGAGCGTCCAGAAGGGCGTCCTCCACAAGAACACTGTCTCCCGCTACAAGGCCCGGCTCAACGCCCGCCTCAAAGCCATCACCGCGAAAGCTTAGTATTCTCCTGCAGTAAGCATGGCTGAAGCACTTACGGCCGGGACCAGCGTCCCGGCCGTAATTATTTGTCGCTCAACAACTTTCCCCATCCCTGATCCCTGATCCCTGATCCCTAGTCCCTAGTCCCTAGTCCCTAGTCCCTAGTCCCTTGAACAAGGTAACGTGATTACCTTTATTCACCCCAGCGGTTACCTGACCCATTTCCGGACATTCTCGGGCAAGATGGGTTCATGCAGTCGGCCTACTCCCTCTACAAAATCGTCGACAGATACGCCTCCGAGATCGAGAAGCTGAACCTCAACACGGCCCAGCTCGCGGAGTACAGCACCGTCCTCAACCAGCTTCAGCGCCAGGTCGAATCCGGCGAACCGAGCTACAAGATCGTCAATCTCTGGCTCGCCTACCTCTCCAAGCTCTCCATCCGCTTCGCCGAATCCGTCTAGGGCAGGCTGTGCCTAGTCGGAAAACAGCCGGAGTGGCTGCTTTCCTACATGTCCTGCATCATTTTCCTTTTTCTTTGTCATCGCCATAGGCCCTGCGGAAGATCTCGCGTCGTTCCTCATCGAGGCGCAGATCTTTGGCGATGTCGCGGCCCAGGCGGTTGCGCGCGGCTTTGGCGGTGTAGTTGGGCGGAGGCGAGAAGAAATCTCCTGGAAACTCGGACTCGGAGACGAGGCGCGTCTTACAGGTATTGCGCCTCTCGCAGTCTTCACAGTCCTGCGGAGGCTCGCAGGAGGTGGACTCCGGAGCAATCAGGCCTTCTTCCTCATCTTCGATGACATCGCGAACGGTCTGACCTGGGGGCTGGCTGCGCAGCGAGGCCTTAAGGATAGACGTGGCGACCTGGAGGCCGTAGAAGAGCGTGCCAGCCTTATCGCGGTCGATATGGCTGTCGCCGTAGTGACGTATCACCTGGTTAACTGCGGCTATAAGACCGGCTGGGTCTTCGACTGAAGGCAACATGAGCGGGTCGGTTGCTGTGAGGGTTGTGCGCGCGAGACGGCGCGATGCCATATGGTGATAGCAGAACGCCTTGCCTCTTACGGCAGCTGCTCGACACTTGTGACCACTGAGCAGAATATGACGACATTCGTAGTACATTGATTCTCCTTAGGCCCTACCCCCATACACCTTGTGAACAAGTTCCTTGGTTGCTGAAGCTTGCAGGAGGGATGTAGCGCCATGTGTATCTCAACATTGAAGTTAGCTGTAAGTGCCTCTCTCCGTTGAATTTGGAGGAGGAGAGGCTTCGCGGCCTTTGAGCTTCGTAACTGCTCCCCGGTCCCCAAATGCGAGGGACCGGGGGCACCCGGTCCAAAACCTTGAGCTAATTCCATTGTGACGAAAAATGCGAATTAGACTGCAAACTTGCGGAGTGGGCCCTTTCTGATCTGGAATGAGGTATTTAGGGGAACGGATGTAGGAAGGGAAACTTGACAGAAGAGCGCCGCATCACGGCCGCTGCCTGACTAAAGCGTGGGTGCCCCCGGTCCCTCGCATTTGGGGACCGGGGTTGTCGGTGATTCGAGCATTTGGTCGCGCATCCACGCGGGCATCCGCCAGTGTCGTTCGCGGGCGGTCCATTCGGACTCGATTTCAACCACGCCGCGCTCTCCCGTCACGTAGTGGCGGAAGCTGCTCCATGGATAGTGTTCGGGTGTGAGAGCGAGCCCTCGTTTCACGGGATTGCGATGGATATACCGGAGCTTCTCTACGAATTTCTGATGTGAGGAGATGTTGAAGTCGTAGTAGTGAGCCTGCCAGAAGGGGCGTTCACGGCGGCGCAGGGTGACGGACAACTTCACAGCTTTGACAGCGTCAGACAGATGCGCCCGCGCGGGCTCGTTGATGAGCAGATGCACGTGTTCCGGCATGACCACGTAGCCTGCGAGAACGAAACGATAACGCAGGCGAGCGCGTTCGAGCGCGTCTTCGAAGAGCTCCATTGCGCCGACTGTAGAGAGGTAGGGACGGCGCTGATAACAACTCCAGGTGAGGAAATGAAAACCGCCGGTGTGATGGTAACGAAGTCGCTGGTCTTTCACTTACCGCTAACATACTGGGGGCCGGACATTGTCAGCGGTGATGGGGATTACGCCCCGGTCCCCAAGTGCGAGGGACCGGGGGCACCCGACTATTTTCTAAGCTAGAGCGGTAGTCGAAGATTAAACTCCCACAGTCACATTCTTCCCCAGCATCGCCTTGATCCCGCGAATCGCCTGTCTGGTTCGCTCTTCGTTTTCGATCAGCGAGAAGCGCACGTGGCCGTCGCCGTAGTCGCCGAAGCCGATTCCGGGAGAGACGGCTACCTTCGCTTCGTTGAGAAGCTGTTTCGAGAATTCCAGTGATCCGAGCTTGCGATAGGCCTCGGGAATCTGCGCCCAGACAAACATCGTCGCCTTGGGCGATGGCACCGGCCATCCGGCGCGGTTGAGGCCTTCGATGAGAACATCGCGGCGGCGCTGGTAGGTGTCGCGGATTTCGGCGACGCACTCCTGCGGACCTTCGAGCGCGAGGATCGACGCGACCTGGATGGGCGTGAACGTCCCATAATCGAAGTAGCTCTTGAGCCGCGCCAGCGCGCTGACCAGCACCGGGTTGCCGACCATGAATCCAACGCGCCAGCCGGGCATGTTGTAGCTTTTCGAAAGCGTGAAGAACTCGACCGCCACATCCTTCGCGCCCGGAACCTGCAGCACGCTCGGCGGCTTGTACCCGTCGAAGCCGAGATCGGCGTAGGCGAGGTCGTGAATGAGGTGGAAGCCGTATTCGCGGGCCATCTCGACCAGGCGCGCGAAGAAGGGCAGCTCGACGGTCTGCGTCGTCGGGTTCGCCGGGAAGTTGACGATCAGCGCCTTGGGCCGCGGCGTCATGCGCGGAATCAGCTCTTCCAGCTGAGCGAGGAATTGATCCTGGTCCTGCACGGGGACGCTGACCACGTGAGCCCCGGCGATGACAGGACCGTAGATGTGGATCGGGTAACTCGGGTTTGGCACCAGCACCGTGTCGCGCGAGTCGAGAATGGCGAGGCAGAGATGCGCGATGCCCTCCTTCGAGCCGATGGTGACGATGGCTTCGGAGTCGGGATCGATGTCGACGGCGTAGCGCGTGCGGTACCAGTTGGAGATGGCCTTGCGCAGCCGCGGAATGCCCTTGGAGACGGAGTAGCGGTGCGTCACCGACTTCTGCGCGGCCTCAATCATCTTGTCGACGATGTGCTTGGGCGTGGCTCCGTCGGGATTGCCCATGCCGAAGTCGATGATGTCTTCTCCGCGGCGGCGCGCGGCGACCTTCATCTCACCGGTGATGTTGAAGACATAAGGTGGCAGGCGCTGAATACGGCTGAACTCTTCCATGGTTCTCTCCAGAATACGACGTGAGAAGTTGCCCGTTACCAGTTTTCAGTTGTCAGTAGAGGATCACCCAGCAGCCTTCGGTAACGGGCAGACGAGCTCTTCCGCTGAAGACTGATGACTGAGAACTGTTTTTCTGAGGGGTAACGAGTCTAGGCGGCCGGAGCCGCCGCAGCACGCGCCGCAGCCGCGCTGGAGAAGCGAGCAATTGCGACGGAGGTGAAGATTTGCTGCATGACGCGATTATACCGTGGCTGCGAGCGACAGACCCAGCGGACGCTCCCATTCATTTCGCGATGAAGCCGCGAAATGAATGGGGCACAATTCCCGTTGTCTGTCGGTCTGAGGTTTGCGATTACGCCTGATCCCTGATCACTCAGAACTGACCACTGATCACTGACCGCTAACGTTCAGCACTACCCGAAAGCGCGCTTTGCCGGACATCATACGCTGGTAGGCTTCTTCGGCCTTCTCGAGCGGGTAGACCTCGTTCATCGGCTTCACACCCTGGAGCGCGCTGAACTTGAGCGTGTCTTCCGAATCCATGCCGGTTCCCGAGGGCCAGCCGGCGACAGTGCGGCGGCCGAGGAGCAGCGGGAAGGGATTGATGGTGATCGGCCCGTCTTCGGGCGCGCCGACGACAATGAACTTGCCGGCTGGAGCCAGTCCGTCCAGCACCCAGTCGAAAGCCTTGGAACTGGTGATGGTGGAGAGGATGATGTTGGCTCCGCCGATCTTCTGGAGTTCCTTGGCCGGATCCTGCGTGGTCGAGTCGATGTAGACGTGTGCGCCAAGCTGCTTCGCCAGCGGCGCCTTGTCCTGGCCGCGGGCGACGGCAACGGTGCGGTAACCGGACTTGGCAGCGTACTGGATCGCCAGGTGCCCGAGGCCGCCGATACCGAGGATGACGACCGTGTCGCCGGGACGCGCGCCGGAGTTGCGCAGCGCGTTAAAGGTGGTGATCCCGGCGCAGAGCAGCGGAGCGGCATCTGTGTCGCTCAGTTCCGGAGCCATCAATGCGAGGGCGTTGGCGGGCGCGATGACGTAGTCGGCATAGCCGCCGTCGTAGCTGATGCCGCTGATGGGCTGGTTCTGGCAGAGGATGAAGTCGCCGCGCCGACAGGGATCGCAGAAGTTGCAATGGCCGCCGTGCCAGCCCAGCCCGACACGCTGGCCGGGCTTGAACAGAGGCACGTCGGCAGCGACTGCATCGACCACGCCTGCGATCTCATGCCCGGGCACGCGCGGAAATTGCACGCCGGGCCACTGACCTTCTTTGGTCAGCGAATCCGAGTGGCACACGCCGCACGCATGAACACGGATGCGGACTTGTCCCGGTCCGGGTTCGGGGAATTCTTTCTCGATAAGTTGGAATGCTCCGCCCGCAGCGGGCACCTGCATCGCGCGACCTTTCACACTTGGCATAGCTCAGGTATTCTCCTGCGGCCTTGGATGGCGGCCTGAAGGGTAAGTTGCAGGTATTTTGTGAATGCCGCGTGAACTCTTGCGGGCTCAGGGCTAAAACTTGCCTTCGGCTTCCGCGAGCACGATGGCCGTCTTCTTCGAGTCAGCTTTGTAATACGAGATGAAGCGCTGCGGCTCGGCTGCCTTGTAGGGCTCGAGATTGTGTGCCCAGCGGAATCCGATGGGCTGATACCACAGCTCGGCCTTCACCTGATAAGGGCCGCCGCCCTGGCTGGCTCGGATCGCGTAGCGGATCTGCGCCGCTCCGCCGACGAAGCCGGGATCGTCATGCGCGCCGCCGACCACCGCAATGTTCGGGTCGGCGGTGACCTTGTCGAAACCGGTGGGCAGAATGCGGTTGTCCTTGAGGTATCTGACGGCGCTCAACAGGCCGGTCGTGACGTGCCCGTTCGTATCTCCGAGGATGGGCTCGAAGATTTCGACCTGATCGGGACTGGTGATCTCACTGTAGTGCGGCTCGAATTTCAGCGGATCGGCATCGTTGTCGTTGCCAACGATCGAGCCATCGGGATTGAGCGCTCCGGATTCGAACACGGTACGGCCGGCGTTGTCCTTCACCGTCACGTGCAGCCAGGCGCGCCGTGAGGGATAGGCGGTCGGCATCTTGTGCCCGGTCAGGTTCTGGACCTTCACCATGAAGGAGACTCCGTCATCGCTCTTCTTCAGGTCCAGCACCTCGAGTTTCGCTGACTGCGTGCGCAGGAACTCGGAGGTGCGATTGATGGCGGCCTGGAGTTCTTCGGGCTGGGCGGCGGTGTCGAGTTCGTCTCGATGCTCGTTGAGGAGCGCGGGCAGGAGGAAGTTGCCGCCGAGGAAGACGTGGCGGTGCATGCCCACGCGCTTCACGCCGTAGAGCGCGGTGATGGGCATCTCGCCCTGGACTGCGGGCATGTGGCAGTTCTGGCAGCTTTGCTTCTTGTTGTAGTCGCTGTGCTGCCACTCCTGGTAGGGCATCTGCTCGGGGAACTCGCCCATCGCCTTGCCGCCGGGGCCGCGCACGGTGGTGATCAGCGTGTGGCAACTGCCGCAGAGCGCCGAGTCGCGAATATGGACGGCCTGCTGCGGGATGAATCCCTTGGTGGACGACTGCATGATCGTCTTGTGCCCGGCGTCGGGCAGGAATGGACCGTACTCCTCGCGGTGATCCTGGTCGCGATGGTTCTGGTTCGTCACGCCGGCGACTTCAACGTTGCCGTTGTAGGTCTGCGGCGTACCGAGGCCTTTGCGTTCGATCTGGTGGCAGACCGAGCAGTTGACGCCGTCTTCGGCGAATGCATCCTTGTCGTGCTTTCTGAGCAGCGGCAAACGCGAGAAGACGTCGGTCTTTCTGCCTTCAGCCTTGTCGATGAGGTGCTGCGCAGCCATGTGGCAGCTCGCGCACTCGTCCTGCACATCGGCGCTGAGTTCCGGATGGTCGAGGGACTCTCGCCGCACGCTGCCCTGCCAGTAAGGGTCGCGCGAGGAGTTGGCCATCACGCTGGCGCGCCACTGCAGCCCGATGGAGACGTCTTCGCCCTTCGGGGTTTTCAGGTTGTTGTGGCAGGCCACGCAGCGATCGGCCGTATGGAAGTCCTTGTGGGCATCGGGATGCGAGGCAGCGCGCACTTCTCTGCCGCGCAGGCCGGCAAGCGCCAGAGTTACGGCGGCAACGCCGAGGATGACGGGAAGAGACCGGCGCATCTCCATCACCATCCGTTCCAGAAGTGGCCTTCGGCCCAGTCCCACAGCACGTAGAAGTAGACCTGCGGTGAACGGCCCGCAGTATCGGTAACCGGAGTGCGCACGCCTACGTTGACACGGACATGCTGCCGTTTGCTGGCTGTGACCTGCATTTCGGGCATGATGTCCCAATCGGTTTTGGCGCCATCAACCAGATCGCGCGTGGCGAGGAACTCGACCATTGGCGACCATTGGCGGCCGAGGCGATTGTCCGGCGATAGCGTCTGTCCAAGAGCCGTGTACCAGAAGAGGCTCTGCGGACTCTTCTTCGTGTCGACGGGCAGATCGGCGCCCATCTGGAACTGAATCCAGGTGTTGGTTTTGAAGAGCTGGTCGACCGACGCGAATGGTTCAAAGGTCGTTGTGCCGGCGCCGCCAAGCCTTGTGCTGCCGGTTGGCGGCAGGATTCCGCCTTGCAGGGCGAAGATCGACCCCGAGTGCAGGTTCGAGTACATCACCTGCTTCCAGCCGAGGGTAATATCGCCGATGTGATTGTCCCAGGCGTGATTCGAATTTTGGAATTGCCAAGGGACATCGACTTCGAGCTGGCCCTTGGTACCGAAGGCCTGTTCGTGGATTACGTGCGTCTCAAACCCCGGCGCGCCGCTACCGTTCACGCCGGTCGACCATACGACTTCGTCTTCAGGGAAAGCCTTCTCGGTCACGATCGCACGCGGTAGATTCAGCTCGCCTCGAGGCCAGTGCTGGTTCGTACAGAATGTGCGGATGTAGGCGACCACGTCATCGATCTGGTCGTTGGAGAGCAGGTCTCTGAAGCGCGGCATGATGGTCGAGAAGCCGAGATACGGACCGCCATTCACGATGACGGCTTTCCACGCAGAATTCGGCTCGGGGGTCGTTTGATCGCAACGGGTGAAGTCAGGCCAAGTGTCGGGCCGTTTGAATTCGGTCAGCTTCTCATCGGCGCCTTTTCCGTCAGCGCCGTGGCAGGCAATGCAGCCGCCTTCGTAGATTGTCTTTCCGTTCTTGGCATCGGGTTTGCGTGTGTACACCAGCGTCTGCGCGGAGAGGGCGAGCGAGGTCGTAGCCAGCAGCATGACAGCTGACAACGCTAGAAACAGGCCTCGACGCATCTACGGTGCTCCCCTGGGATGATGAAACTCGACTACCGGTATGTCCGACTGAATTGCTTCGGCTACTTGACCGCTCTGATGCAAAAGTATCTGATCCTGATGCATTTGAGAGGAGTGATGACAGATTCTTCATCCCCGGTTTTTGATCCGGCTTGAACTCGGTGGGGACTCTTCAATCTTTATACTGGACGAGATGAGTACGTTTCTTCCTGTTGATGAGCAGATGGATCTGCTGCAGAAGGGCGCAGCCGAGATTATCCGTGTCTCCGACCTCCGCGAGCGCCTTGAAGAGAGCCGCAAGACGGGCCGCCCCCTTCGAGTGAAAGCCGGCTTCGACCCGACTGCCCCGGACCTGCACCTCGGTCATACAGTGCTGATGCGGAAGCTGCGCCACTTTCAGCAGCTCGGACACCAGGTGATCTTCCTTGTCGGCGATTTCACGTCGCTGATCGGCGACCCGACGGGTCGTAACGTCACGCGCAAGCCGCTGACCCGCGAGCAGATCAACGAGAACGCGGAGACGTACAAGGAACAGGTTTTCAAGATTCTGGACCCGGAGAAGACTGAAGTTCGCTACAACTCCGAGTGGCTGGGCAAGCTGGACTACGAAGGAACGATCCGGCTCACAGCGCACTTCACTGTCTCGCAGATGCTCGAGCGCGACGAGTTCCACAAGCGCTTCCAGGCCGAACAGCCCATCAGCCTGCATGAGCTGCTGTACCCGGTTATGCAGGGTTACGACTCAGTCGCACTGGAATGCGATGTGGAGTTGGGCGGTACCGATCAGCGCTTCAACCTCGGTTGTGGCCGCGAGTTACAGCGCCACTACGGGCAGAAGCCGCAGATCATTCTGATGACGCCGATCCTCGAAGGCACGGACGGCGTGCAGAAGATGAGCAAGTCGCTCAACAACGCAATTGGGATCAACGAGCCTCCGGCGGAGATGTACGGGAAGCTGATGTCGATCTCCGACGAGCTGATGTGGAAGTACTGGGTCTTCCTCTCGGACCTGAAGCAGTCGGAGGTGGATGCGCTGCAGGCGGAGGTCGCGGCCGGCAAGGTTCACCCGATGGAGGTCAAGAAGCGGCTGGCGCGGACCATCACGGCTGGATTTCACGGGGAAGACGCGGCACAGCATGCGGACGAGAACTGGGCGCGCATGTTCCAGCAGAAAGAGGCAGCCGAAGACCTCGAAGAAGTCCACATCGCCTATGCCGACCTGGTGGGGCCGGCGAGCGCTCCGGGGGACCTGCAGATTCGCGTGCCCAAGCTACTCGTGCAGATTGGACTGGCAGCGAGCGGAGCCGAGGCCAGCCGGAAACTGGTAGAGAAGGCCGTGAAGATTGAGGGCGAGGTCGTCACCAATTCAGCGATCCCTCTCGATTCTCTTCCCGCGAGGTTGGTGGTGCGGCTGGGCAAGCGGGCCAAGGTTGCCGTGATCGGCGGGTACGGCGAGGGGAACTAGTCCCTTTGCGCGGAACGTTCGAGAACCGCAGCTTCGTCACATCGCATTGTGATCCTGATTGACACAGAATCAATTCTGGATTGAGATGTTTCCGCTCTTCCTGCGGTCTGTATCCGCGTGCCCAAATCAACGAAGTTGATCTCAGGGCCCCGCTCGCGTTGTTCTTGTTCTCCACGCAAATTTGAGACCAGCTTCAAAGCTTCTCTAGAGTGGAGGAAAAGGTATGCCCAGAAAGACAGGTTGCCAATACCCATTGGTAGACGACAATCGCCGCCTCATTATGGCGATGCAGAAACCACTCGCGGCGCCGTTAAGCCACCCTTTTGAAATCGATGATCAACACCCATCTCTTTACGCCGCCATCGAAGATCTGATGATCTACGAGCGTTGGGTGAGCGAAGTCGTTCTTCGAATCGCCTTTCGCTGGATCGACGAAAACAAAGAGAAGGTTTACCCGGCAGTTCCAAAGGGACTGGAAGACGATATCGGTGTCGTCATTAATGCAGCTTACAAGGCTGTGATGAAGGAGACCCTGATCTTAGGAGACGACGTCACTACGCGCCCATTGAACCCGACTTGGGTCAAGATCATTGAGGGCCTCCAGAAGGCAAGGTGTGAGGTATTCGCAAAAAAGGGACAACTGCTAGAGGAGACCGCGTGCATCCCTACTGAGGAGCAAGTTCCGGCGTGATCTCGTCTTTCACATCTGCTTGTTTGCTCTCCCCGACATAGGCGAGCGTCACCACAGTGACGTCATCATCTTGACCGAACCGTACAGCCTCCTCCGCCGCTTCAGAAGCGCTTGGAGTGGCAGCAAAGAGCTTCTGAAGCCGGCTGAACCCATAGAGTTCGCCGGCTTTGTTGCGAGCTTCGAGGAGTCCGTCTGTATACAGCGCCAGGTGATCACCAGGGCTGAAGTGCATAGTCCTCTGATCGTAGTGGGCCGCTGGATCGAGACCGAGCGGGAGCGCGCCCGGAATCTCCAGCGAGCGCCAGTTCAGGAAAGGAGGCGGATGGCCTGCACTCGACATCGTACATTCGCCAAGTCTGTCTATGCGCACCGCAATGCAGGTAACAAAGCCGTGGTCCATCTGCCCGCAAAGCCTCCGATTCAATTCAGTAAGCAGCGGACCGGGATCGGCGAAGAGATCTGCCAGTATGCGCAATGTAGCAATGACATAGGAAACGCTCAGCGCAGCCTTGAGCCCGTGCCCGCTCACGTCCCCGAGCAGCAGGAGCGTCGAGCCATTCGGGTCCTGGACACTCGGAATGAGCTGAAAGAAATCACCGCCAACCTGAAGAGCAGGTTTATAAGAGCTGGAAATATCGAACCCGGGCGTTCTGTGCTGATTCTCCGGAATGAGGATTCGCTGCAATTCGCGGGCACTGCTGAATTCGTTCTCAAGCAGCAACTCGTGCCGCTGTTCATCGCGATAGCTTATGTACACGGCTGAAACGATGGCGATCAGGAGTAACGCGCGAGCAAGTGTCGCTGCCGAGACGGCGTTGCCATCGATCAGCAGGAACGGGCGTTCAAGCTGATCGCCAATGGTCCAGCCTGTGAATCGCTGCCCTTGTTTCAGCGCCTGCTGAATCGCGATGAACATGCCGTCGGAGAATGCGAGAGCTGCCACGATCCACGATGCGGGTTTGAGATGCTTCCTGCGATAAATGGCAAGGCTGACCAGCAGAACAGGCAGGATCTGAATGAGCGTTGAAACCGTTGTGATCGCGGCATCGCCGGCTTGCACCGGAAACAGCCATGCAGGATTCCACGCCAACGAAAGAAGGATGCCATCAATTGAGGTGATGACGATGCTGATGATCGAAAGCGAAATCACAACGCGGAAAACGGCGCGATCTTCGTTCAGGCGCATCAGCCAGAGCAGCAGCAGCCACAACGATACGTCGTGCAGGGAGTGCACGGGCTGCAGCAGGCCCATCGCAACAGAGTAGGGCCATGCAAGATGCGCATCGCGCAATATGCCGGCCAACACAGGCGTCAGAGCATAGCAAGCCATCCAGAGTACCAGCCATTGTGCGCGATTGCGCCACCATGCCAGGAAACTGAGTAAAGCGATGAGCCCGAAGGTCAAAGACTCGCCGAAGCGGAGCTGCCGGCTTTGCAGCCAATCGTAGTCGATGACTGCCTTCGCGGCCGTTATTGAGTTGGGGCTGCCGATTACCGGCGCGCTGTCAAAGCCTCCCTGCTCGCCTGAATCGTCTGAAAAGAGCGGAGCTTTCCAGACCCGAAATGCGAGCAGTCCGCTGGTTCCCTGTTCTATCGCGAAAACCCTTGGCTGCTGTGAGACCCTCCACTGCGGCCAGGGCGGCATCTTGCCATCGCCACCCACCGGGTTCCCGTTCCAGAAGATCTCGTAGACGTCATGGATCTGCGGCACGAGGAGGGAGAATCGCTGCGCGTTCTCCGGGGCGCAAGAGGCGAAAAGATGGATTCGGTACCAGCCGTAGCCTGTGTAGCGCTCAAATCCCTGCCGACCCCAGGGCAGATCACCTCTGATCGTGCTCCACTCCGAGTCGTCGAAGGATGGGGATGCCCAGCGCGGATCGTCGCCCACCTGGAACTTCCAGGGACCGATCAGGGCGATGGCTCCCGTTACGACTCCGTCCAGGCAAATTGGCGGAACGGGTCGCGACTCCGCACCAGGAGCGGCTGCGGCAGCGAGCAGGAAGAACAGCGGCACGCACCGTAATCTTGCTGACCGGGCGAGCATGTCGCCAGCATACTCCCGGATCCACGGTTCAGACAGAATTCGGAGTGATCCTGATCACCAGCGGCGAAGCGCTTGTCGCAAGCTAAACTTCAGGGGAACCCGATCACCCTGCCCTGATCACTCCACCGCACATCGGTACCGAGCAAGAAACCTCCTGAAGCCATCTGCAGTACCGGAGCGAGTAGTTACTTTCTTCGATGCGTGCGAGGCACTTTGTCGATGAGCGCCCAGGGTCACTAAAGTTTGGCTGGCCACCCGAAGGTACATGCGTGCCTGCTCGAAAGCATTCGAATTGATATGAGAGCGTGAAAGCGCAGCTTCGTTCTCAAGTGTCGCGCAGTGTTGAGCGGAGCAATCCCTGCATTCTCAACGAAGCTCTCGCGCAGAATGCGATTCCGCTGCAGTGGAAAAGCATGGACCCTGCAAGCGCATCGGAAATTTGACCAGCCCTGGCATTCCCTGAATGGCTTCGAGCGTCTTGAGACTCACACAAAAGTGGGATCCGGAGCGATCAAATTCCCCGAAGATTGAATTCTCTGCGAGTGCACGAATGTGATTACGGTGGTGTTTCGCCAAGGTGACGATTTACTCCGTTTTTCCTCGCGACTACAACTCTCAAGTCATTGAAAATACGCATGTGGACGATAGAATTCGAGCACAACAAAGCTGCAAGATCGGCCAAATTTAATGTCGGACAAGCCTACTTTAGAAAGTCGGGGATTCCTTGAGCAGGCTCCGGTGGGGATCGTTCACGCCACGCCGGAGGGGCACATTCTCCGCTGCAACGTGGAGTTCGCGGAGCTCATCGGATACCCGCGCGAGGAAGTCCGCGGCCTGATGTTTCAGGAGATTACTCCTGACGAGGACGGCAAACAGGCCATCGGCTCTTTTCAGAAGCTCTGGACCGGCGCAACCGACGCATTGAGTCTCGAGATAAGGCTTATCCGCAAAGATGGCAGTCTCACGCGGACGCGGTTTACGGTGTCGCTACTGCGCGATCGCGAGGGATGGCCCTCGCATCTGCTGGCTCACGTTGAGGGCATCGGCAAAGCAACGGAGGCGCAGGCGGTGGAAGCTGCTGCAGCGGTGCACGAGCCGATCAAAGAGAACCGCTATCGCAGCGCGTTTGAAACCAGTCCCGATGGCGTATTGATTGCGCGCGCAGAAGACGGCAAGATCGTCGATGCCAATCCTTCGTTCCTCCAGATCATGAACTTCAATCTTGAGGAGGTCGTCGGGCGCACGTCGGTGGAACTCGACATGTGGGCCGACGGGGAAGACAGCAAGAAAGTCGCGGAGGCCCTCCAGGAAGAAGAGGCGGCTCGCGATCTGGAAGTGCGTCTGCGCCGGAAGAAGGGCGAGATCTTCTGGGCTGAGCTTTCCGCATCGTTCGCCGAGGTTGAGGGCGAGCCGTGTGTCATCTCGTACATCCGGGACGTTTCGGAAGCGAAGGCCGATGAAGAGAAGATACGCAGCCTTGCGTTCTATGACACGCTGACCGGACTGCCCAACCGCAGGCTGCTGTGGGAGCGGCTGCGCCAGGCGCTGGTTTCGAGCATCCGCAGCGGCAGCAAACATGCGCTACTTTTCGTCGATCTCGACGGCTTCAAGTCGCTGAACGACACGCTGGGCCACCACATCGGCGACCTGCTTCTGCAGGAGACCGCGCGCCGTATTCAGAACTGCGTCCGTGAGGTTGACACGGTTGCGCGGCTCGGCGGTGACGAGTTCGTCATTATTCTCGAGGACCTCAGCCAGATTCCAGAGATTGCCGCTGCGCAGGCGCGAACGGTGGGCGGCAAGATCCTCGGGGCAATCGATCAGCCGTTCCTGCTGGACGGACGGGAGTGCCACACCACCTCCAGCATGGGCATCACGGTATTCGGCAATCAAAACGAGAGCACGAATGAGGTGCTGCAGCAGGCCGACATTGCGATGTACCAGGCCAAGGCGGCGGGACGGAACGCGATGTTCTTTTTCGCCCCGGCGCTGCAGGCTTCAGTCGACGCACGCGTGGCGCTGGAGCGCGATCTGCGGCAGGCGATCCGCGAGAATCAGTTCTCGCTCTTTTATCAGCCGCAGCTCGATCGCGGCTTGCTGACAGGCGCCGAAGCTCTTCTGCGCTGGCGGCACCCGTCACGCGGGCTGATCGCGCCTCATGAGTTCGTACCGCTGGCCGAGGAGACCGGGCTGATTTTCCCGCTCGGCAGCTGGGTACTCGAGACGGCCTGCATGCAGCTGGCGCACTGGGCGGAACGCAAGGAGGGTGAACATCTCTCCATCGCGGTGAATGTAAGCGCGCGGGAATTCAGGCAGCCCAAGTTCGTTGACCACGTCCTAGCGGCGCTCGACCGCACCGGGGCCAATCCGAAGAAGTTGAAGATTGAGCTCAGCGAGAACATGTTCGGCGAGAACGTCGAAGAAGTGATTGCGAAGATGAACAAGCTGAAGCAGCACGGGATCAGCTTCTCGCTCGAGGACTTCGGCACCGGGTACTCGTCGATGACGTACCTGAAGCGCCTGCCGCTGGACCAGATCAAAATCGATCGGACGTTTGTCGGCGAAATCCTGAAGGATCCGATCAGCAGCGCTGTGGCGCAGGCGATCATCTCCTTTGGCAAAGCTATGGGACTGTCGGTCATTGCCGAGGGCGTGGAGACGGAAGAGCAGCGGGCGTTTCTGGCGAAGCTTGGCTGCCACTCGTTCCAGGGGTTCCTGTTCAGCCACCCTCTGCCTCTGGGCGAGTTCAACGAAGCGTAAACGTTGAGCGGCCGCCGGTCCGGCTGTGCCGCAATGCCCGAGCCGTCCTAAGTACCGCGTTATCAGAGGGCAAGCTGGCGCCGTATGCGGCTACGGGCCGATCCGCACAGAGGTGTAGCCGAAGTGATTACCGCCGTGCCGAGCAGACAACCAGTTTTGTATTTCCAAATAGCCCTGACGAATGAGACATATAGTAGTACCTATGTCGTGGGATAACGCGATGGAACCTCTGCTGAATCTTCAGGAATTCATGAAGACCTCCCCGTCCGCGGGGCCGACGCACAAGCCTCTCAACATTGGGGAACTGGGGCTTCGCCAGGCCGTTCTCGAAGACCTCGCGCTGAAGCATCTCTACCTCTCCGGCCCTTTCTCGACGCTGGACATGGCAAAGCACATGAAGATCAGCTTCGAGGTAGCGAGCGAACTGCTGAAGCGACTGCGTACCGAGCAGCTTTGCCAGGTGACCGGTCTCAGCGGGCAGATTCCTAACCTGGCAATCACCTCGCAGGGCAGAACGCGTGCGCAGGAGCTGCTGGCGCAGAGCCAGTACACCGGTGCGGCGCCCGTCCCGCTGACGACCTACGTCAACCAAGTGAAGCTGCAGAGCGTGTCGCACGTGGAAGTGCACCCTTCGGACGTGCAGCGGGTGTTCACGAGCATGGTGCTCGACGACAGGATTCTGTGGCAGCTGGGAACCGCGCTCAATTCAGGAGCAGCGATCTTCCTGTACGGCCCGTCGGGCGTCGGCAAGACGACGATTGCGGAGTTGCTTTCGAAAGCGCTCTCAGAAGACGCGGTCTGGATTCCTTACTCGATTGAGATCGACGGCCAGATCATTACCGTCTACGACCCGACGCTCCATCAGCGCATGGCGCACATGGAGCCTCCGAATCATGACGAGCGCTGGGTGTTGTGCCAGCGGCCCTCGGTGATGGTTGGCGGCGAGCTGACCATCGACATGCTCGACCTTCAGTACAATCCGGGATCGAAGTTCTACACAGGCCCGGTGCAGATGAAGGCCAACAACGGCGTGCTGATCATCGACGACTTCGGACGGCAGAGGGTGCGGCCGGACGAGCTGCTCAATCGCTGGGTGGTTCCGCTGGACCGCAAAATCGACTTTCTCACGCTTGCCGGCGGGCGCAAGATCGAAATGCCGTTCGAGATGCTGGTCGTCTTCGCGTCGAACCTCGATCCCGCGCAGTTGCTCGACGCGGCGTTTCTGCGCAGAATTCAAACAAAGATCTTCATCGGCGAGGTCAGCGATGAGGAGTTCTGCGAGATCTTCCGTAGGGTGGCGTCGGAGAAGAAAATCGAGTGCGACGACTCCGTTGCGCACACGCTGATCGACTTTGTGCATGGCACTCTGAAGCAGGAATTGCGTTCATGCTACCCGCGCGATATCGTGAACCAGATTTGCTGGGCAGCGAAGTACGAAGGGCGGGAGCCGCAGATCAATCACCGCACCGTGATGCGCGCGATCGAGTCGTACTTCCTGACGAAAGACTAGCTCTTCCATTGAGACAAACAGAAAGCGCGCCCTGTCGGCGCGCTTTTCTTTGTACCGAGGACGTTGGCGGTCACGCCACGGCTTCGATTGAAGACCTGAAATAATCCAGGCTCAGTTTCAGACCTGTCTCGAGATCGATCTTCGGCTCCCAGCCCAGGAGGGTTCTCGCCTTCGTAATGTCCGGCTGGCGCTGCGTGGGATCGTCCTGCGGCAAGGGGTGGAACACGATCTTGCTGCTCGATCCTGTCACTTTCTTCACCGCGTTTGCGCAATCGAGGATCGTCCACTCCGATGGATTGCCGATGTTGACCGGGGTGTGCTCGTCGCTGCGCGAGAGCGTAAGGATGCCATCGATCTCATCGGAGACGTAGCAGAAGCTCCGCGTCTGGCCGCCATCTCCGTAGATGGTGAGATCGTCGCCGCGCAGAGCCTGGGTCATGAAGTTGGAGATCACCCGGCCGTCGTTGGCCTGCAGGCGCGGGCCGTAGGTGTTGAAGATTCTGACCAGCCTCGTGTCCACGTTGCGATAGCGGCAGTACGCGGTAACCAGGGCCTCGGAAAAGCGCTTAGCCTCGTCGTACACGGAACGCGGCCCGATGGGGTTTACATTGCCCCAGTAGGCTTCTGTCTGGGGATGTTCGTCGGGGTCGCCGTAGCACTCCGATGTGGACGCGTGCAGGAACCGGGCCTGGTATTTCGCCGCGATCTCCAGGATGTTGCGGGTACCAGCGGAACCGACCATGAGGGTCTCGATGCCCAGGCGCATGTAGTCGGCCGGGCTCGCAGGAGACGCAAAGTTGAATACGTAGTCGACTTTACCGGGGTCGAACGGCTGGCAGATGTCCTGCTCCAGGAACTCGAAGCGGGGTTCGTGCTCGAGGTGCGCGAGGTTGTCCAGAGAGCCGGTGCACAGGTTGTCAACGCCGAGCACCTCATGTCCCTCGGCCAGAACGGCATCCGTGAGGTGAGAGCCGAGGAAGCCTGCAGCTCCGGTGATCAGCACGCGCATCGCCTAAACTTTCCCTTCCGCAAAGCTTTCAGCCATCCGAATCCGCGATAACACGCACTGCTCAAGAAGATTCAGCCTGCTGCTTTTGATGCCGGAGACTCACGTATTGCGATTACCCCTTGCCGTTTTCGCGCCGTCGCGGCAAGAAGAACGCGCCGACAGGATCAAGCGGTTGCGCCAGCCCCGGTCGTCCCATGCTCAGATAGGTAAACCCGGCCTTGCTCATGGTCGCCGCGTCGTAAAGATTTCGCCCGTCGATCACGATTGGGTAACGCAAGGTGTAGTGGAGCTTGGCTAGGTCGAGCTCGGCAAACTCCTGCCAGTCGTTGAGAATCAGCAGAGCGTCGGCATCCTGCGCGGCTACGTAGGGATCGTCGACGTAGTGCATCCTCGCTGACTCAGGAATGATCTCCTGGCAGCGCTTCGCGGCGGCGGGATCGTACGCGTAGACGTTGCTGCCCTCGGTCAGCAGTTTCTTGACGATGTCGACTGCGGGGGATTCGCGAATATCGTCCGTGCCGCCCTTGAAGGCCAGCCCAAGAACGCCGATCTTCTTGCCGCGGAAGGTCCACAGCGCGGAACGAATCTTTTGAAAGAATCGCTGTTTCTGCTCTTCATTGATCTTCTCAACTTCGTGCAGCATGGCAAAGTCGACTCCCACCTGTTCGGCAACGTGGCGGAAAGCTGCGACGTCTTTGGGGAAGCAGGAACCGCCGTATCCAACGCCGGCGCGGAGAAACTTTGGGCCGATGCGCGAATCCATACCGATGCCGCGCGCTACTTCTTCCACGTCAGCGCCCGCAGCCTCGCAGATGTTGGCCACAACGTTGATGAAGGAGATCTTGGCGGCGAGAAATGCGTTCGAGGCGTGCTTGATGATCTCGGCCGCTTTGGTCGAGGTTTGCAGAACCGGGGGCGGATCGAGAGCCGTTCGAGGCCCTGGAACGGATCCCGGAACGTTGTAATAAGACCCGCTGGTCAGCGGCTCGTAGATGTTCCGCAGAATCTCGGCGGAGCGATCGGACGGCGCGCCAAGAACGATACGGTCGGCGTGCAGGAAGTCCACGACCGCAGTGCCTTCGCGCAGAAACTCGGGGTTGGAGGTCACATCGAAGAGATCTTTTGGCACGCCATTGCGCTCAACCACGCGACGGATCCACTCGTTCGTGTAGACCGGTACGGTGCTTTTTTCGACGATGACCTTGTAGGAGTCAATGGAGCGCGCAATCTCACTGGCGACGGCATCGACATACGAGAGGTCGGCGCTGCCCGTCTCGCTCTGGGGCGTGCCCACGGCGATGAAAACGGCCTGGGCCGATTGGGTAGCGGCGCGCAGATCGGTAGTGAATTCGAGCGTCTTGCCGCGATAGCGCGCGAGCAGTTCAGGCAGGTGCTCCTCGTGGATGGGGACGCCGCCCTCCTGTAACATGCGCACCTTGGCTTCGTCGTTATCGACGCACACTACACGATGGCCGATCTCCGCAAAGCACGCGGATGCTACCAGCCCGACGTAGCCGGATCCGACTACTGCGATCGTCGCTGAATTCCTTTTCGCGTCCACTTAGTCATACTCCCATCTGGTGTGCAGCAGCGTGCACCACCGGATCATCAATTTTTGCAGTTATCGGATCGCGCCAGCTTGCGGGGCCGGAAGTTCGGTCCGATACCTCCACAGGAGCGGTATCAGGCGGGGTGCGGCGAGGTACCGAGGGACGAACTTGCGCGGGGACGAGATGCAGCGGAAAAGCCAGCCCAGATACAGCCGGTCCGCCCAGTTCGGGATTCTGACCTGGTCTCCGCTCAAGAACGCGATTGCGGCGCCAATGCAATGAATTGCCGGAAGATACCCCAGATTGCGCTTCAGGTAGAGCCCCAGCCGTTCCTGTGTTCCTCCACCCACGGTAACCACAATGTGCCTGGGTCGCAATGCCCCGAGAGTGTCAAGCAACTGGCAGTCTTCAATGGTCTTGCCGTACATCGGCGCGTTGTAAACGCATTCCGCGGGCACTTCGATGCCCTGCGACCGAAGCCAGGCCAAGTTCTTGCTGGCGCTCTCGGCCCCGGCCATGATCCAGAAGGTATTGCCGGGCCGCCGCACGTCCTCAAGTTGGAGGAGAGCGCGAAGGTATTTCAGGCCGGAGAGCCGTGGGATGGAGTCCCTCTGCATCCAGTTCCACAGGATGACCATGAATGCCGAGTCGGCGATGGCGACATCGGCATTGAGCAGCGCGTCCCGGTACTCCTCGTTGTGAGCCATGTCTTTCAGAGCGGGTGCGGCAGGGACAACCAGGAGGCCTCCACGGGAGAGGCGGTCGAAGACGCCCTGGACGTCACCAACGTAGAAGTTGATTCCGAGGATCTGTCGTTCAAACGACATCAATTGAGAATCCATTCGCTGATTGAGCGGCTAATTCTTTCGTTGATTATGGGCTTTCGTGCGTCTGGCGGTGCGGTCGAGAAGAAGCGCCAGAGTGATCCGGTGACTGCAATCCATCGTGAATCGAAACCGTTCGCCCTGGCTCATTGGTGCGGGCGACTCAGGGTTAAACCGTTGAAGCGCCAGGTATCCGGTGCAAGGGGTCTCGGGGAGGATGATGCTCAAGCTCTCATCCAGATGCTCGCTGCGAGGGGATCGTGAGTACCTCGCCGGTGGACCCAGAATACCAGTAAAAACCCTGATCCTCATCAAGATCGGTGGAAACCAAAGTACGGCGCCGGGGGACCGCTCAGCCGAGCAGATCCCCGACGATCCTGGGCGCAGCCTCGAGAGCTGCATCAATCTGCGACTGGTCTTTACCGCCTGCTTCGGCAATTTCGGATTTGCCTCCGCCGGATCCGCCGACTAGTTTGGCAACCGCCCCTACGAGCTTGCCGGCCGGGACCCTTTTGGCGAGCTCTGAAGTGATGCCGGCGATGATGGCTACTTTTCCCTCCGGCTGAGCGGACCCGAGCACCACCACGCCTTCACCTAGCTTGGCCTTGAGGTTATCGACCAGCGTGCGAAGCTGGCCGCGTTCGAGGTTGTCGGCGCGATGGGTAAGAACCTTCACTCCCTTGACCTCAATCGCCCGCTGCACGGCCTCGCCAAGCGCGCCTGCTGCCGATTTCATGCGGACTTCTTCCAACTCTCGGCGGAGTCGCTTCAGTTCGTCTTCCTGTGCGGCAAACTTTGCCCGCAGGCCGTCGGCGAGGTTGTCGACCGATGGGACATACTGGCCGGCAAGCTTGGCAAGTTCGAAGTCGCGCCGGAAGGTGTCGAGAGAACCGAGGCCGCTGATGGCTTCTACACGTCGCACCCCTGAAGAGACGGCGCCTTCGCTGGTGAGCTTGAGCAGACCGATTTCGCCGGTGGCGGAGGTGTGCGTGCCGCCGCAAAGCTCGGTGGAGAAGCCGTCAGAGAGCTTCACGACGCGGACCTTGTCTCCGTACTTTTCGCCAAACAGCGCCATGGCATGGTACTCGTTCACGGCAACGTCGATGGGCACGTCCTCGAGGGTCTCGACCTTGGCGTTGGCCAGAATCTCGCGGTTGACGATGTCTTCGATCTCCTGAAGCTCTTCGTCGGCGACCTGGGCAAAGTGGGAGAAGTCGAAGCGCAGGCGCGTGGGCTCAACGGCGGAGCCAGCCTGCTTGACGTGCGTGCCGAGGACCTGGCGCAGAGCGGCGTGCAGGAGGTGGGTGCCGGTGTGATTGCGGCGAATGCTGTCGCGGCGGGCAAGGTCGACAACGGTGTTGATGTGGTCGCCGACAGCGAGGTCCTGCTTGAGCAAAGCCTTGTGGGCGCGCACTCCTTGAACGGGCATGACGCAGCCGGTGATCTCGGCCACGGTTGTGTTGCCGTCGCTCGAGGTGAACCAGCCGGTGTCGCCGACCTGGCCGCCGGAATCGGCGTAGAAGCTGGTGTGGTCGAGGACAACCTCGACTTGCTCGCCGGACTTTGCCGATGGAACTCCGGCGCCCTCCTTCACGATAGCGAGGACTTCGGCGTTCGTGGCGCTCAGCTGCTTATAGCCGAGGAAGTCAGTGCGGGCGAGATCACGGAAGACGGGGCTGGCGGTCTTCTGGCTGCCGCCCTTCCAGGATGCGCGGGCTCGGGCTTGCTCTTCTTCACGGGCCTTGTCGAAACCAGCCTGGTCGAACCGGACACCGGCATCGCGAGCGGCGTCGGTCATAAAGTCGAGAGGCAGGCCAAAGGTCTCGTAGAGATGGAAAGCCTTGGCTCCCGTGAAGTCGCCCTTGAGCTCTTCATCGAGACGAGTAAGGCCAACCTTAAGCACGCGGTCGAACTGCTTCTCTTCAGCTTCGATGACCTTGGCGATGCGAGGCGCGGAATCAATCAGCTCGGGATAGGCGCCCTGCATCAGGTCGCGAACAGCGTAGACCATCTGATTGAGGAACGGTTTGTCCTGACCGAGCAGACGACCATGGCGGATGGCGCGGCGCATGATCTTGCGGAGAACATAACCACGGCCTTCGTTGGAGGGCAGAACGCCGTCGTTGATGAGGAATGTGGAGGCGCGTGCGTGATCAGCGATGATGCGGAGGCTGGCCGACTGGAGCTTTTCTTTCTTGGTCCATGCCTGCCAATCTTCTTCTTGTGGCACATTCGGCGCTAATGCTTTGGCCTTGCTCTGAGATTCGACACACCTGAAGCCGGTCAGCTCCGCAGCCTGCTCAATCAGCGGCGTGAACAGATCGGTCTCGAAGTTGCTGAGCTTGCCCTGAAGAACTGCGGCCACACGCTCAAGCCCCATGCCGGTGTCGATTGAGGGCTTGGGTAGCGGGGTCAGCTTATACGTGACGTTGCCGGCGGCACCGATTGCGGACCGATCGAACTGCATGAAGACTAAGTTCCAGATCTCGACGTAGCGCGCATCGTCCTGGCCGAATGGCTTATCAACGGCGGGCGTTTCAGCGGCTTCGATGCCCATGTCGTAGAAGAGTTCGGAGCAGGGGCCGCAGGGGCCGGTTTCGCCCATCTGCCAGAAGTTGTCCTTGCGGCCGTAGGTGAAGATGCGCTCCTTCGGTACGCCAGTCTCGATCCAGTACTGCTCGGCCTCGTCGTCGCGCGGAACCTCAGCGTCGCCCTCAAAGATAGTGACGTAGAGACGGTCCTTGGGAATCCCCATCCATTCGGGGCTGGTGACCAGTTCCCAGGCGTAGGCGATGGCGTCGCGCTTGAAGTAGTCGCCGAAGGAGAAGTTGCCGAGCATCTCGAAGAAGGTGTGATGGCGGCGGGTGAAGCCGACGTTCTCGAGATCGTTGTGCTTGCCGCCGGCCCGGACGCACTTCTGCGAAGTGGTCGCGCGCGAGTACTCGCGCTTCTCTGCCCCAAGGAAAACGTCTTTGAACTGATTCATTCCGGCGTTGGTAAAAAGCAGCGTCGGATCGTTGGCCGGAACCAGCGACGAAGAGTGCACCCTGCGGTGCCCCTTGGTCTCAAAAAAGCGCAGAAATAGCTCGCGAATGTCGTTACCCGTACGGAATTGCATGACTTTACCAGTGTATAGGGTGCAGAGCTTGCATCCGTAGCCGTAACGGTGCGGCGAGAACCCACATCTCATGCAGGAGACGTACAAGGAGAAGCTGATGGACAGGTTCGCATTACTTGCGCTGCTCGAGGCCAAGCCCGGCAAGGAAACAGAGGTAGAAGCATTCTTGAAGTCTGCGGAGGCGATGGCCGCGCAGGAGCCCGGAACCAGCACCTGGTATGCGGTGAAACTGGGCCCGTCGCGTTTCGGCATCTTCGATACCTTCAGGGATGAGGCTGGGCGGGAGGCGCATCTCTCCGGCGAGATCGCCAAGGCGCTCATGGCAAACGCGGGCGAACTGCTCGCCAAGGCTCCTCAGATTGAGAAGCTGGAGATCCTGGCATCGAAGGCTCCCCGATCCTAGCGGTCTTTCCGACATAGTTCGCCGTCCAACAAGGCATGAACGCTCGTCGATGGCTCCGGCCCGCTCGCACCGCCTTATTCCAAGTGGCGCTGGGCGGGCTGTCCGCATTTGCGCAGCCCGGCCACAACCTGCAGATCGTGGCTTCGCATGTTTTGAAGGCGGCCGGAGCCACGTTGCAGGTGGATTTCGCGGCGGGCGCCCTCGACCTCTCTCAAGATTCCGTGCTGGCGCACGTGCAGAGGGCAGCGGACGCCGTTGCTGCGTACTACGGCCGCTTTCCAGTCTCCCGCGATCGAATCCTGATCGTGCCGGATGCTGACGGACATGGAATTGGGCATGGAACGACGTGGGGCGACATGGCCGGCTATCCCGCGATGACCCGAATCCATATCGGCCAGCACGCGACCGAGCAGGACCTGAAAGAAGACTGGATGATGACGCATGAGCTAGTGCACACGGGCTTCCCCAGCCTGCCGGATGACCAGCACTGGATGGAGGAGGGCCTCGCAACATACGTGGAGCCGCTGGCCCGGGTAATGACGGGCGAACTCACGGCGAAGCAAGTGTGGCATGACATGGTGCGGGACATGCACCAAGGCGAGCCGCAGACGGGCGATGCGGGGATCGACCACACGCACACGTGGGGACGGACGTACTGGGGCGGCGCGCTGTTCTGCCTGGTGGCGGACGTCGCGATCCGCCGCGAGACTCACAATCGCAAGGGGCTGCGCGACGCGTTGCGCGCCATCGTGGAGCATGGCGGCTCCATCGACCAGAATTGGGATTTGCCGAAGGCGCTGGCGATCGGGGATACGGCAACGGGCACGCACGTGCTCAGCGAGCAATACGCGAAGTGGAAAGATGCGCCGGTCACGGTTGACCTGCCCAGGCTGTGGTCGGAACTTGGCGTCAAGCCGAATGGCGACGAGATTGAGTTCGTGAAGGACGCGCCGCTGGCGCAGGTTCGCGAAGCCATTGCTCACTAGACTGCGAGTTCGGGAGTCCAGATTCTGCCTTCCAACAATTCTGTGGCGTCGTCAGCCTGCCTCAGCTTCGGGAATTGCGCTGCACACGCACGCATCCGGAGAGCCGAGACAATCGCGTCGAAGGCGTCTTCGGAGCCCTCGGCCGCGAGCCTGTCCTCCGCGCTCAGGCTCTGGAACTCGCTGCGGTTGAGGTACGCAGCACGCGCGGACTGGTGGCTCTTGTTGACCGGACCGGTGAGGAGGCGGGGATAGATTTCTAATATCAGCGGCAAGCTCGGCGGATCGAAGGGCCAGATCGAAAACCCGGCACTTCGTAGCTGACGCAGCACGGGCATGCCGCGGATCGAGCCGGTCCCCACTGCGCCAGCGCCGCCGATCTGCAGTGGTGACTTCGGCGAGATTCCCGCGACGCGAATCTCTCGGTCGGTCCTGCGAAAGCCCTCGCCTGCATGGCCGGGAGGGCACTTTCTTCCGGGCCGTCCCCAGAAGGGCGGCTCGCATTGCCGCAGCCAGGTTTCGCCGTGCACCTCAGCCGCGCGCCAGAGTTCGCCTACCGTTGAGAGATGGCGATCCCGGAAGAATGCTACGGGGAAGCTGAAAGCGAAATCCAGGCCGATCACCGCCGGCTGGCCGGCGAAGGTCTCAACAATCCATCTGGACAACTCTGCGCGCGTGAATCCGGAGAAGGCTCCCTCGCCGGCGACCGAGGTCCAGATATGTTTACGCTGCCCTGCGGGATGCGCGCTTCCGGACCAGTCCACGGCAACGAAGCGCTCGGGAGTCCTCATTCCCCCTGCTCTGGTGCGTCGATGTTGTCCAGCGCAGTGAGCGACTCGTCGGGTACATCCCATTGGCGCAGGATGCGGTAGATGACGCCGGTTGAGAATCCGGCGGCGACGAGCCGGCGCATGACGCGGGCAGTTTCCTTGTCGTCGGCTGGTTTGCGCAGGCGCTTGCGCTCGAGGTATTGCCGCGCGAGGGTCTCCTCGTCGGTTTTGGCGTAGCTCTCCGTTACGACCTGGTCGACGATCTTTGAAGAGACGCCGCGCTGTCCGAGTGCCTGGCGCACGCGGCGCTGGCCGAACTTGTCGTTTTCGCGACGAAGACGGGAGAACGTCTCGGCGTAGGAGCGGTCGTCGAGATAGCGCTGCTCTCTGAGCCGGCCGATTACGGTCTGAACAATCTCATCTCCGCCGGGCCCCGGCTCGACTCGCGCACGCATGAGGCGGCGAAGTTCAGCTTCCGTGCGCATGCGGCGGCTGAGTGCCTTGACGGCATAGTCGTACAGGCCGGATTCGTTGAGAGATGACTTGGGCTTCACAGCTGGCTTCTAGCTTCTAGCTGTCAGCTGGGTCATGGCAAGCGGGCTTTGAGTTATCGAGGCATATGCAGCTTGCGATCGAACGCGGATGGACCGTTTCAGGAATGGCGGAGAGCTACAGCAGCTGTGGCGAGCGCCTGATAGCGGCTGAAGTAGGCGAGGCCCATCACACCGAAGGCCGAAAAGAATACCCCGGAGACGAAAACACCAGCGATGGCGAAGGCGCCCGCGAGCGAGAACTCGACGATCGCGATCAACGCAACGAAAAACGGGAGGCTGTAAATGAGGAAGAGACTGCTCGCTGCCATTGCCCAGCGGCGGCTTGACGCACGGCCCTTCTTCAACGTCCACCAGGCACACGCGCTGACGATGGCGAGAGCCGGCGGGAGCATCAGGATGAGTTCGCGCATGGCGATGAGAAGGGCACCAAGCGGATCGAGGTGAAAGTACGGAGTCGCATGAGGAAACGGAGTTCTGATGAACGCGGGGAGAACTGCAAAGGAGAGCATGCCGAAGATGAATGCGGCATACATGAAACAAAGGCGCAGAACCTTGAGTTCGGTCATTCTGTCTGCTCGTTCCTCCCGGATGGATCGTCTCCGAGATGGATGCAACTCTAGAGGACCGGAGCGGCCCGGCGTAAGAAGAGACTGGAGCGGGGCTCTATCCCCCGTACCCTCGGGGCGAAACGATAGGTGACGGGGGTGATTACCTCAGGGGGAGGAAGTTCCAGAGCCGGGGCGATGTATTGAACTTCGAGGCGGTGTGGACGAAATGAAGATTGGCCCTGAAAGCGAAAAGGGCAGGCCCGAAGCCTGCCCAGAAAACTTGTGATACGCGGTTGCCTTGGTATCGCTGTCTTCGCTGAATGCTTACGCGGCCTGCGGCGGTTCGTCCTTACCGAACGCGCGGCCGCCATCGATGGCGACCAGCTGGGGCTGATTGCGCGGCGTTCCCCACCCATCGCGGAGAACTTCAGAGCGAGCGGACCCGTTGGCGTTGCTTCCACTGAGTATGCAAATGACTTTTAATTTGAAGAGCTGCATATATGTACACCTGTCCAATCTGATGCGAAGCTAGGCGCGGATCGTTGCATATCGGTGGAATTTGTTGCACGAAGTATTTGAGAGGTCAGCGAGGCAACCACTCGCGTGATGCGCGGAACGACTCACATTTAGGCCGATGAAAACGCTTTCGGCAGAAATGATCGTCGCTAAAGCGATTCACCAACGCGTCGGGTGGATACAGCAGAGGGCGAACTGATCGAGGTGTCCAAATGAAAGGTGAATCGCAACGATTCGGTTGTACGACAATCGCGGATCATCGTACAACCGATCTCGCATCGCTCAGAAGTTGAACGTGACCTTTCCGGTCATTGCGCGCGGCGTTACATAGTGCGTGCCGCTGAACGTCGAGAGGAAGTTGTACAGCGCGTACTCATTCGCCACGTTCACAGCTGTAAGGTCGAGATCGACTCTGTAGCGGTCGCCATTGAAGATGTTGTTCTTCCCCAGTGAGACATCGAAGAGGTTGCGCGGAGCGATGCGGGGCGGATTCAGGTCGTTGTTGCCGGTGCCGGGCTTGGGAATTCGGAGCAGCGATGAACTGAATTGTCCGGCTGGGCAGACCGCGGGCAGCGGATTTCCGGGAGTCGCCCTCTGCCCGTTGCAGATGAGCCCGGCCTGGAACTGCTCGTCGGCGGTGAGCGATGCCAGATTGACATAGGACTGTCCACCGATCGTGACCGAAGTCGCATTGCACGCGCTGTTGGGATCGTTCGAGACCGGGTTGTAGCACGGCGCCTGACCTGCGACCTGGCCCGAGTCGTAGCGCCAGTTGAATCCACCCCAGAGGTCGTTGAGCACCTTGCCGCGAGCCAGCGTGTACTGCACGTGCGTGGTCTGGTTGAACCGCTCGTCGTGATCGAGACGGAACGGAAAACCAGTGTGGCCTACGGTAGCACCTGCTCCGGCCACCTGCGGCGGGTAAACGCGCGCAGAGACCGACGACATCACGGAATACGCAGTGAGGTTGTGAAAGTTCGGCATGTTCAGGTGCAGCGCGTAGCCGGGGATCTTCGAGTTGTGCCAGTCAATGGGGAACGTGATCGGCGTGTTGCCGAGCACGCTGAAGTCGAACGCGTTGTGCGTGTACTTCCAGATGTACTCGCCGCTAAAGATGAAATGCTTGCCGAGCGCCTGTTCGAGGCCCGCGTGAAACTCATTGCGGAAGCCGGGGACCTCTGCTGTGGAGACGCCAGCGGTGCAGGAAAGCAGCGGCGCCAGCACGCTGTTCGCGCAGCCTTCGCTGGAGAGAACCAGGTTCTCGTTGAACGGCGTCTCGAGCGTGCGCGCGTAGGAGAGGCGAAGCACAGTGCCGGTGGGCTTCACGGTGTACGCCCCGCCGAGTCGAGGCTCAACCTGCGTGGCGCTAGTGAGGCCGTTGTAGATATCGCCGCGAATGCCTAGGTTCCACTGCCATTGCCCTGCCTTGATCTGGTCTTCGACGTACAGCGAGGTTTCCTTTACGTCGGCGCGGCCGCGATATCCGTAGTAGCTTGCTCCTCGAGTGAAGTCGTAAGCCGCGAGGACTGGCAGGTAGTCCGGATTCGCAGCAGCACCGCCCGCCGTGCACTGCGATGGATCGCTGTAGCCCGGCAGCGGAGTGCCATCGGCACTTACGCAGGGTGAATTGTAGGTCGCTTCGACGACTCCCAGACGGTCGTTCTCGCGCAGGAATGTGTGCGAAAACTGGAGGCCCGCCTTGAGCGTGTGGATGCCGTGCGCATAGGAGATGTCGGTGTGCAGACCGGCATTGGTCAACGTGCGGTTCTGCGCAATGGACGATGTTTGCAGGTTCGGAGGTCCGAGGTCAGCGAGCGGATTGCTGCTGGGGTAGTAGTTGTAGTCGTCGTGACGAACGTAGGCGCCAAAGTTGAAGACCGAGTCGTTGTTGATGATGCGCGTGTAGGTCGGCGCGATGTTGTAGGTGCCGATCTTGGAACGTTGGTCGGTGTCGCCCACGCTGCCGAAGAGGGGGTTGGCCGTAGTGCCGCCGGAGACCACGTTGCGGACGTTGAGGTTGTCGTAGGCGTTCGGGTTCTGGAACCAAGACCGGCTGTAGTTCAGATCCAGGTGAACCGAATCGGATGCAGAGAAGCTGTAGTCGACGCGGTCGAAGACATTCTCTTCGTTTCCCTTGTCGTGGAAGACCGAGAACTCCGGAGGGTCGAGGAAGCGGCCGGTGTTCAGGCCATCGATCTCGAAGAAGTTGCCCCACTTCTTGCCTCCGTAGGAAAAGTCAAAGCCGGCGGTGCCGGTCCCGAATGCGCCGTACGAGGTGTAGAAGCTTCCCGTGGGCTTGGTCACGCCCTGGCCGGAGCGGGTGGTGGCCACAATCACGAGGCTGGTCTTGTCGCCATACTCGGCAGGAGGCGCGCCGGCGATCACTTCGATTGACTGGATGGAGTTGGACGGAAGCTGGTTCGAGAAGGTCTTGCTCTGCTGGTCGGTAATGGACTGCCCGTCCACCGAGAAGGAGTTCGAGGCGTGATCGCCGAGTCCATGCGCCTGCCCGTTCGAGTCGGCCGAGACGCCGGGCGTTGTAGCCGTCACCAGCGAACTGAGGGACGACGTCGCGCTCTCCAGCGGCACTTTTGCGAACATGTCGCGATCGACATCGGTGTGGAAGGTGGGGTCGGTCTCGACAGCGTCGCTGCTGTTGGCTTCGACGGTGACGGTAGAGGCGGCTGCCTCCACATGCAGCACCAAGTCGAGGCTGAGTCCCACGGCCGAACGAAGGGTGATGTTCTGCTTCAGAGCGGCAAAGCCCGGAGCGGATGCAGTGACGTTGTAGGTATTGAAGGGCAGGTTATCGATCTGAAACTGGCCGGCAGGGTCGGACTGCACCGTCCGGTTAAGCCCGCTTACCGTATTGGATATGGTGACGGTGGCGCCGGGGATGACGGCGCTCGATGGGTCGGTCACCGTTCCGCGAACTGTGGCCGAGTTACCATTCTGCGCGGCGTGCGCGGCGATACTCGCGATCAAAAGTCCCGCGAGGGAAAGGATCCGGAAAAACCTGCCTGAAAACAACGGCATGAAGTAAAAAGCCTCCAACGGTTGACTGAGCTCGAGAAAAACGCGCGTGCGCGCGGGTCATCAGTGCAACGAGGCATCGATGCGAAGCGGTTCAGGCCTAACTGAGTTATGAATGCGCGATAAAGGGTACGATGAGACGCGGCTGAACCTGGATCAGAACGATGCCGGATTAACGGGAGGGCGGAGGACGGATGAATAGCTGCCGCTGACCCTGAGAGCGGATGGGGCGCACCTCGATCGGCGCCACAAACGCCTGCATCGAGACGAGAACGATGATTGCGGCCGCGATGGCCAGCGGAGCCGCCGTGTGAAGGACGACGCAGATAGGGCAGTGGTCGGCGTCGGTGTTGACCGAGTGTACGTGCGCCACCTGGACAAAGGTGAGCAAGGCCAGCAGGGCCAGGCACACCAACACCACAACGTAGGCTGTTGGCCTCACGCGTCGGGTGCTGCGCATCCATGTGTGAAGTGCTGTCAAACCGATAAGCTTCCTTACTGGAAGGACCTACATCAAGAATACACATATTGGATGCATGAGGACCCGAGATGTCACCGGGCAGCTGCGACCGAGGTAATCGACGCCAACGAGCCGACTGGAGCGCCGTCTAAACTGTTGGGCGAAGAGGGATTCCGGGTATATGAGACAGCTTTGGGTGGCGGTACTGGCAATTCTGACAGCAGGATCGATCGCGGCAAGTGCGCCGGCGCAGGAGAGCGGCCAGGAGCGCGACCGGGAGCACAGCAAGGTGATCACGCCCGATGCGCCGGGACTGGCGCACAATCATCGCTTGGTCCTCAAAGACGGCAGCTACCAGGTGGTTAGGAAGTATCAGATCGTCGGCAATCGCGTACGGTACATGTCGATGGAGCGCGGGGGCGAGTGGGAAGAGCTTCCCTACGATCTTGTGGACTGGGACGCCACGAAGAAGTGGGAGGAGCACCATACCGGCCCATTCGATACGTCCGGCATTTCCTCCTCCGATGCCATGAAGCAGGCTGCGGAACTGGACAAGGAAGAGGCCGCCGAGCGCGAAGATCAGAAGTCGCGTATGCCGGAGGTGGCGAAAGGCCTGGAGCTTCCCGATGAGGACGGGGTGTTCGTGCTCGACACGTACCAGGGAACGCCGGAGCTGGTTGAGCTGAAACCGTCAGACCTGGACCTGAACCAGCACAGCCGCAAGGGGCTCGCGACCTTGAATCCGATGGCGGGCTCCAAGGCGTCGATCGAACTGGCAGGCGCACATGCCCGCGCACACCTCCATGTCAATGATCCGGAGTTCTATGTGTCGCTGGAAGGGCGCGATGACGTGGAGCAGGTCGTGTCGCATGCAATGACGGTGAAGACAGTGGGCGTGCAGGACCCCTCGCACCGCAAGCACGGTGCGCACTCGCCGGACTCAGGGTTTGCCATCGTAAAGGTGGACGAGCGCCGCGCGGTGAGGGTAATCGGCGCCATCCAGGTGAGCCCGAAGGGAACCGTAACGCAGAGCGAAGACGTCATCCCTGCCAAAGTCGAGGTTCTGCCGGGCAAGCACTGGCTCAAGCTCAAGCCCGAAGCGACGCTGAAGATGGGCGAGTACGCGCTGGTGGAGATCATCTCGCCGTCTGACATCAGCCAGGCGGTTTGGGATTTTCGCGTAGACCCGCGGACGGGCGACAATCCCGGTTCGCTGGGGCCGATTCTCAAGTAAGCGGCTCAGGGCCGCTGCGGCTTTATGGAGCTTCGCGGCGCGACAGCTTCGCCCGGCGCTGTTCCCATTCTTCGCTCGAGAAGATGCGCGGGCCGACCTCGATGAGTCGCGGCATCATGTTGAACACCGCAACCCGGTTCCACGGCTTCCCTTCCCGCGTCCGGAAGCCCTTCTCATTCAGATCGCTCACAATCGCCGAGTAGGAGAAGTCCTGGGCCAAAAGGTCCATCATGAGCAGCAGGACTTTGTTCTCATGCGGATCAACCTCGAGGCGCTTGCAATCGGCCGAAATGCAGAGGCCATAAGGGATGTCCTCGGAGTACGCGCCCTCTGAGGGCATTTCCGAGTCGGGCAGCTCGCGCCGCCACTCGATCGACACCATCTGCCATCCGGCCGAGGTGCGCTGCCGGATCACGTCCGAGCTGAATGGCTCGGAAACCACATCACGAATGCGCTCGAAGTACGCCATGGGAGCCTCCGAAGACACTGCACTGTCGAGGCTGGAGCAATTTGGTGGCCGCGGACTCCGCGCGGAAGCGATGAAAGTACGTTGATTCGCAATGACTTGTATTCTGACCATCCGATGCACAGCGGTCGAAAGCTGACCGCTTTTGCGAATTGATGTCCGGGAATGAACAAGGAAACACCTGACCGTGGTGTGCACCGATTCCCGCGCTTTGATTACGAATGAATGTATTCCTGCCAGGAAACAAGATTGCTACAATTCGTTGACCCCACGGGTAAAAGCACCGGCATCAAGGACTGACCCAGACCCCAAAACTGACAACCATGATCGACTACTACGAGTTTCTCCAAATCAGTCCGCACGCCGACGCCGAGACCATTCACCGCGTTTACCGGTATCTCGCCGGACGCCTTCATCCAGACAATCCGGAGTCGGGGGATCCCGAGATGTTCCGGATGTTGAAGGCCGCCTACGACACGCTGTCCAATCCTTCGCGGCGCTCCGAATACGACGCGGCTTTTCGCAGGGAAGCGAAAGAAGAGCCGCCGATGGCGAACTCCATCGACTTTCTCGATCACGTCGAGGGCGAGCAAAACCGGCGCATCGCACTGCTCGCAGTGCTCTACTACAAGCGTCGCGCCAACCCGCGGTTTCCCGAGGTGTCTCTGGCTGAAATCGAGCGCCGCATGGGGTTCCCGCGTGACTACCTCGACTTTACGACCTGGTACCTGACGAAGAAGGGGTACGTCTCGAGGGCTGACAACTCGGATTTTTCGCTTACGGCCGAGGGCGTGGATTTCATCGAATCGCAGAGGGCGAATCTGCCGGTGCTCAACAAGCTGCTGACAGATGGGAGCGGCATGCTTACGGCCGTAGCGAAGAAGCAAAGCGCCGATGCGAACGGAAACGGAGTTGCGGGGTCAAAGAAGCCGATCATCCTGCCGAACTCAGGGACGGTATGGCTCGATCGCCGCCAGAACGGCGGCGACCGGCGTCGCAGAGTTGTCGATTCAACACTAGTCTCGGCGGCTGACCGGCGAACCGGATCGCGCGATCGTCGCGTCAACGTGGGCGATCGGCGTCAGAGCAAGCAGGATCGGCGCGCGTACGCGATTATGAATACCGGCACGATTCAGTAGAGCTGGTTCAAGGCTCCTGCGTTCAGAATGGAAGACCGAACTCACAGCTGGGTAGAAACTGCTAACGTCATCGCTTTCATGATTACCTGCATCATGATGGGCGAACTTGCCGACCACTTCTTGTGGCATGTCATTCCACGTGCATTCGGAATCGCGACGCAAAAAGTCGGAGCGGTCCTTCTTCTGCTTTGGCTCGGCAGCAAGGGTTACGAGCGGTTTCTAAAGCCCGGACACGACGACTTGGGCTTTGTGAACCTTCGTATCCGTGACCGGGAATAGATCGGAATTAGCGACTGCTTCGGTTCAGCGAACTACCTGCGCGAACTGCCTCCGAGCAGCGATCCCAGTACGCCGCGAATAATCTGCCGGCCCACGGTGCTGCCGATCGAACGGGCTGCGCTTTTCACCATCGCCTGCGCCACCGTCTCGCGCCGGCCTGTGCCCGGCCCAAGCACGTTACTCAAGACCGACCCTGCCTCCTGCACCCAATCGGTGTGGCTTGCGGCCTGGACAGCTTGTCCGGTTACGACGGGTGGGGGTGCGGCCTCTGGGGCAGTGGGTGGCGGGCTCGATGGAGCCGGGGATGCCGCGACTTTGCCCTTGAGCTTCTCGTAGGCCGATTCGCGATCGATAACCTGCTCATACACTCCCGCGACCACCGAGGTGCGGATGATCTCCGCGCGCTGGTCGGGCGTGATCGGGCCAATCTGGCTGTGCGGCGGGTAGATCATCGCCCGCTCGACGACGCCGGGAATTCCCTTCTCGTCCAGGAACGAAACCAGGCCTTCGCCGACGGCAAGCTGCGTGATCACCTGCTCGACATCGAAATTCGGATTGGACCGGAACGTTTGCGCGGCCGCCTTCACCGCCTTCTGATCGCGTGGGGAAAAGGCACGCAGCGCGTGCTGAACGCGATTGCCGAGCTGGCCGAGCACAGTTTCGGGTACGTCGATCGGGTTCTGCGTGACGAAAAAGACGCCGACGCCCTTGGAGCGGATCAAGCGCACTACCTGCTCGATGCGCGACTGCAGGACAGCCGGCAGATCGTTGAAGAGCAGATGCGCCTCGTCAAAGAAGAAGACGAGCTTAGGCTTCTCGGGATCGCCAACTTCAGGAAGTTTTTCGAAGAGCTCGCTCATGAGCCATAGCAGAAAGGTGGCGTAGAGCTGCGGCGACTGAAGCAGCTGGTCGGCGGCAAGAATGTTCACCACACCTCGGCCGCGGCTATCCACCTGGAGAAGGTCCTCGATGTTGAGCGCCGGCTCGCCGAAAAACTGGTCGCCTCCCTGCTGCTGAAGCGCAACCAGGCCGCGCTGGATGGATCCGACGCTGGCTGCAGAGATGTTTCCGTACTCGGTCTGATAGTCCTTCGCGCTGTTCGCCACGTGTTGCAGCATCGCCTGCAGGTCTTTCATGTCGAGCAGAAGAAGTCCCTGATCGTCCGCGATCTTGAAGACCAGAGTGAGCACGCCCGTCTGGGTATCGTTCAGGTTCAGGATGCGGCTGAGAAGAAGCGGTCCCATCTCGCTCACGGTGGCGCGCACCGGATGTCCCTGCTTGCCAAAGACGTCCCAGAAGACGACCGGGCAGCCAGAGAACTGCCAGTCGCCGAGCCCGAGACTCTTGAGCCGCTCATCGAGTTTCGGAGAGCTCTTCCCTGCCTGACTGATGCCGGAGAGGTCGCCTTTGACGTCAGCGGCGAACACTGGAACCCCGATAGCGCTCATCGCCTCCGCCATCACCTGCAGCGTAACGGTCTTTCCCGTGCCCGTGGCTCCTGCAACCAGGCCGTGCCGATTGGCCATGCCTGGCAGAAGTGAGATCTCGTCAGTCCCTTTTGCGATTACCGGCGCTTCAACCATGTCCCTGATATCTCCCTGAAGTGCAACTCGTCCGTATAGATTGTGTCAAACCCGACGCCAAAATTCGAAGACCGCAAAAGTAAAAGGCCCGGACTCTGCATCCGGGCCTTCTGTTTTGCTGCGAGAGTTGCAGAAGCTAGAACTTGAAATGAGCCTCCAGTTCTATCGTTCTGCCACTGAGTACGCTGCCCGCCCGGCCGAAGTGCGGATCGGTAATGGTATTCACGGGGGCGAAGAGGTTGAGCTGGTTGAAAACGTTGTAGGCGTTGGCGCGAAGCTCCAGGCGTGCACTCTCGCCGAGCACTCTCATCTTCGGCAGTCCGAAACCCTTCACGCCCGTGAAGTCGGTGCTGAAGTAGCGCGGGCCGAAGAATGCGTTGCGCCGAATTCCCGGAGCGGTGGGGAGCAGCCCGGGAGCAGGCGCCGTACCGTCCGGTGGCCAAGTTGTTCCCACAGGCTCTGCGGGAATGTCGAAATAGTAAGTAGGATCAGGATTGTTGAAGTAGCCTCGCGTCTGCTTGAAGGTATCGGTGCTCTGTGACTGGATTACGTGATGGAGATACGCCGTGGGCCGGTAGCTGCACGCGCCGCTCGTGCTGGTGATCGAGCACGCGTCGTTGTACACAGGATTGAACGGGAATCCAGAGTGCAGGTTCATGATGCCGCTGAACGTCCACCCTCCCGCGAGCTTCTCCAGGAAGTTGTGGTTTCCACGGAAGAGAACCGGCGACCATTGCCCCCAGACCTTGAACATGTTGCGAACGTCGTAGTCTGACGGACCCCAGTTGCTGCCGGGCAGGAACTGGTAGTCCGCTATGGCGTAAGGTCCTGAACCGTTGTCGAGCGACTTGGACCAGCGGTACTGAATGTCGATCTCGTAGTGCTGCGCAAACTGGTGTTGCAACTCGGTCTGCAGCGCGTTGAAGTTGGAGACGCCGCTGTCTTCATACCAGTCGATGAAGCTCAGCTTGGGGTTATAGGCGATCTGCCCGGCGAGCACAGCGGGCGCCAGCTTGTTGTTGAGGTTGTATTGCAAAGGCAGATGGCGTCCTGTGCTGCCGTCATAGCCCACCGTGGCGACCCACCGGTGTCCCAGATCGTACTGCGCTTCAAGCGAGTAGCGTGCGAGGCGAGCAGTGGGAAGATTGCCCGGCAGACCTGTCACATTCAACTGCACGTTGGCAGTCGGCAGGTTATCGGGTCCGAAGCTCGTGATCAGGTTCGGATTGGAGGGAAAGGTGCCGTACTGGTAGATGTTGCTGCCAGTCCCGTAGACGACCTGCGATCCGGTGAGCGTGGAAGCCTGCGCAAGGTATGGCGGATTGTTGCGCGTGTTCGTCGTGATCGCCATTTCTAGCGCGGTGTAGCCGATGCCGAAGCCGCCGCGTAAAACCAATCGCGGATCGTGAGGCATCGTCCAGGCGAATCCTACCTGCGGGCCGAAGTTGAATTTGGAAGGATTGAACTCCGATCCACCCAGCTGAAAGTGAATTCCGGTAAGCGTATTGGGGCCGGAGCCGAGACGGAGATTGGCAAGGTGCCCGTTCTTCTCTGTCATGCCGCCGAAGTACTCGTAGCGCATCCCGAGGTTGACGGTCAGGTTCGGGCGCACCTTCCAGTCGTCCTGGAAGTAGGCAGCCCAAAGCTGTTCGCGATCGTCCTTTCGAAAACTGGACGGGATGCCGGTGCGGGGATCGACAGTGGCGCTCTCTGCATTGGGAGCGTCATTCAGGAAGTCCCAGAGGTTGTTGAAGTAGTAGGTTGGCTGTCCGTTCCACGTGGGCTCGTCGAGGTATGCCAGCCGTGTTGCTTCTCCACCGAACCGCATATTGTGTGCGCCCGCGACCTTGGTGACAGTGTCGCGAATATTGAGAGTCCACTGGTCGAAGACGCTGCCGACATTCGGGCCGAATTGCGCGAGATCGCCGGTCGCGTCGCCGCTGATACTGGAAAACGTCGGCTGAGAATTCACGGAGAAGATCTTGTCAACGGGCAGACCGAACGGGGTCTGCGGGTTTGAGGTAAGCTCGTTCCACTTCCAGCCGGCCAGATCGGCGCGCGCCTGGTTCAGCACGCTGGGGCTGAAGGTGTGATCCCACATGAGCCCGGTTGAGTAATTGAGAGCGTTGTGGTGGAAGAAGTTCGACTGCCGCGACGGGCCGTTGAACGAAGTCTGCGTGACCGGCACGTAGTAGATGCTGTAGGCGATCAGATCGCTACTGGTCGCCTGGAAGTCGAGACGGCCGTTGTACTGTTCGTTGACTTGATCGCTCGGTCCGCGCGTAGCGACGAACATAATGTCGGGTATGCCGTCGAGGTTTGCAGGACTGCCGGTGCCATTTCCGCCAAGGCCCGGCGTATAGGTGCTGCCCGCCGGCGGCTTGAATGACGGGTCGGGACGGCCGGCGCCGATGGTAAGCGGACTTCCGATGTCGAGCCCCTGGCCGGCGATGAAGTTGCAGTTCACACCTTGCACCAGCCCTATATCCGCGCACTGGTGCGGATCGGACGGGCCTTCAAGGACGTTGGTGTACACGGCGCCTGCGCCGGGTAGCGTCAGATACTGGCTGGCAATCGGAGCAGCTCCCGCGGCCTTGTCGAACTGCGGGGTCTCGTACCATCCGCCTCCGGTCGTGGTCGAGTTATTCCTGATCGTCTCGTATGCAAAGAACGCGAAGAGCTTGTTGTGGATGATGGGGCCGCCGAGGCTGCCGCCGATCTGATTGAAACGCGAGTTGTTGCGCTGCGGATTGTTGTTCGGGTCCCAGCGCTGATAGGCGTTCAGGCCCGGACGCTCGCCCTGGATGAACGCGGACCCATGCAGCGCGTTGGTGCCGTTCTGCGATGTGACCTGAACCTGAGCTCCGCTCGACCGGCCCCACTCCGCGTCGTAGCTGTTGGAGACGATTTTGATCTCCTTCACGGAGTCCTCATTGGGCGTGATCACGGCTGCTCCGCCCCAGGTGACGCTGGTGACGCCGACCCCGTCGAGGGTAATGTTGTTGGTGTCGTTGCGACCGCCGCTCGCGAATGCCTGAGGCCGATTTTCCGTACTGAAGATGCCTGACGTCGCGCTCGATCCGCCGGGTCCCTGATTGCCCGGAAGGTTGTTGGTACCGCCGCCGCCCGCCTGGCTCTGGTCGCCGAACATGCCGGGCGCGAGCTGCACCAGCTGATACGGATCTCGTCCGTATGAGGGCAGGTTTCCGATCTCGTTTTGCGAGATCGTCGATCCTAACTGGCCCGTGGCGGTGTCGATCACCGGCTGTGTCGCCGCATTCACAGTTACTGTCTCCGTGCTTGTGGTGCCCACTTGCAAGGTCACATTCAACGAGTTCGACTGATTGGCGAGGATGCGTACGTTATCGACCACCTGACTTTTGAAGCCGCTCCGCGCGACGGAGACCTTGTATGTGCTCGGCTGCAGCGCGCCAATGGTGTACGTGCCGGATCCGTTACTCTGCGCGGTCAACGTACGATTGGTTTCCTTATCCGTCAGGGTAACGGTCGCGTCTGGAATAACGGCTCCGGTGGGATCGGCAACCGTGCCCGAGAGACTCGCGGCGTATTGAGCGCGAGACGAAGCCGGCAGCATGGCGATGGCCATGAGCACGCACAGGAGAGGAACGCTGAGTTGATGAATGGCTGAACGGTGCGATGGCGCACGAAAGATATTCCCTTGCATGGATGGACTCCTCAAATTGGCACTCCCTGGGAAGGAGAGTGCAGACATACTCATGAGCTTGGGCTTGTCGCTGCACAACCGATTGCGCCGCAGGGCAAGACCTCTCCGGTACGGTTTTCAGTTAAAGAACCGTTCGACGATTGCTTGATGTTGGCTGCGGAGTTTTCTCCGCACGATCAGGGCCCCTTCCGTACGCTGGTCGGCCGAACCCTGTCAGGCTTGGGGTGCGGGAGCTTGCACCGGTGAAACACCGCTAGCGATCAGGATCGGAAAACGGTGAGTACCTCAGCGCTTCCTGTGATGCAGGTTCTACGGTTTTCGCTTGCTGCAGTTTTCAAGGGAAGCTTCTCCGTGACGAGCTGCTCACACCAAAATTTGTTGCAAGAAGAATTCGGCGGTTAATCACAGACTCTGATCCGGAGCTGTGCTACCTTTCGCTGCGGCGATCCCACCGTAGCGGCCGACTGCAGTCCCGCAGGTTCCGCTGAATACGTTGCACACTTCCTCCCTGCAGGCAGACTCCACAACCTGAACACGAAAGGAGTTCGTATGTTTGCTTCAAGAAACTGGCTCATAAGTGCACTTCTCATATCAGCTGGGATCATGTCCTCCGCTCAGCAAGGCAAGGGCAACGAATGCACACCGGCAGGCGTTTGGTACGGCGGCAGCGTCGTGGCTTACCGCATGACCATCATGCCCGCCGGCCCGGCTGGACACTACGTGACTCTGGCGGAGGGGATGTACAAGAACAGTGTATTGACCACCATGTATGCCGGCGAGATGACGAAGTCCGGCAACAAATTCGAAGGCACCCTGATGGCTCTCAATACGCAAGATCCGGCTTATACGGGTGCTCCGCCGTATCAGAATCTTCCGGACATTGCGGCAGGATCGTTCTCCGTAGAAATGATTGACTGTAATTCTCTGACAAACACGATTCCGTTCTACGGGCTTTACTTCGGTTCACAGATATGGAAGCCCGGTACGCCATGGACGGGCATCAACTGGGTGGCGAGCGGAAAGGTTCCACTGGTCGATCCGCCCGATGTGGATTTGGTCTTTGCCCTCACCGGCGACACGAAGCCGATTGTGGAGACATACCATCGGATCGCTCGCGCCGTGAATCCAGCTCTGCTGCACTAACGGGGCTTATCGTCGCGGAACTGGACTCCCAGCCTATTCGCGCACGCTGATACCGAGCGCCTTCATCTTGCGATAGAGGTGGCTGCGCTCGAGGCCGAGGAGTTCAGCCGCGCGGCTGACGTTGTTGCGGGCTTCCTCGATCTTCTTAAGGATGTACTCGCGCTCGTACGCATCGCGGGCCTGCTGCAGAGTGGAGAACTCCTCCTTGGCCCGCGCTGCGCTTTTGTGCGTCAACGGCGGAAGCTGCTTGCGCTCGATGCGCAGCGTCCGCGGGTTCAAGATGAGCACGCGCTCGATCACGTTCTTCAATTCGCGTACATTGCCCGGCCAGTGGTACTGCTGCAGAAGCTCGATCGCCTCTTCGCTGATTTCCATGCGCGGGCGGCCGTACTGTCTTCCGAACTCGGAGAGGAATTCGCGGACAAGCAGCGGAATATCCTGCTTGCGTTCGCGCAGCGGCGGTACAAAGAACGGCACCACGTTCAGGCGATAGAAGAGGTCTTCGCGGAAGTTGCCTTTCGCGATCTCCTCTTCAAGGTCCTTGTTCGTGGACGCGATCAACCGCACGTCGACGCGAATCGATTGCGTTCCGCCCACCGGCGTGAACATCTGGTCGTCGAGAGCGCTGAGCATCTTGGCCTGCGTCTTGAGGCTCATGTCGCCGACTTCATCCAGAAAGAGCGAGCCGCCATCGGCGCGCTCGAGGGTTCCGCGCTGTTCCGGCGGACCGCCGGGCTGCGCGCCATGCCGGTAGCCAAACAGCTCCGACTCGATGTGGTCTTCTGGAATCGCAGCGCAGTTGAGCTCAATGAAGATGCCATCGCGGCGGAGGCTTTCTGCATGGATGGCTCTCGCGATAAGTTCCTTGCCGGTGCCGGACTCGCCATAGATGAGCACGCGGCCGTTGGTGGGCGCCATCAGCCTGATCTGCTGGCGAAGAGCTTTCACCGGCACGCTCTCTCCGGTGAGCACCGCGCTGAGGCTGAACTGGCGCTTGAACTCCAGGTTCTCATTGCGGAGCCGGCGCGCTTCCACAGCGTTCTTCAGAACGATGAGTGTCCGGTCGAGTGAGAGCGGCTTTTCGAGGAAATCGTACGCGCCCAGCTTCGTTGCCTTCACAGCCGCTTCGATGGTGCCGTGACCAGAGATGATCACAACCTCTGGGCGCTTCTCAGGCTCGAGTGCGTGCACGTCCGCGAGCACATCGAGACCGTCGCGATCGGGGAGCCAGATATCGAGGAGCACCACGTCATACGGAGCGTCTTCAATTAGCACTTTAGCTTCGGCAGCGCTTGCCGCGGTTGCCACGCCGTAGCCCTCCTCCGCAAGAATCTCTTCGAGGGAGGAGCGGATCTCCGCTTCGTCATCGACCACGAGTACATGATTCAAGAACGCACCTCGGGTACGGCGGTTGCGACGGCGTTATCGTGGCTTGCGGATTCGGCGTGCTCGCTGATGGGAAGCCGCATGACAAAGCGCGCTCCCTTGGGCGCGTTGCTCTCCGCGCGCAGAGTGCCTCCGGCCTCCTGTACGATCTTGGCTGCGATGGAGAGCCCAAGCCCGGTGCCACGTTGTTTTGTCGAGTAAAACGGCAGGAAGAGTCGCTCGCGGATCTCTTCGGTGAGTCCGTGACCCGTATCGGATACCTGCACTTCAACCCCGGCTCCGTCATCGCTGAGCGAAGTTTCCACTGAGAGGACCCGAAGCAGACTGCCCTGCATGGCTTCAGCGGCATTGTCGATGAGGTTGGCGAGCGCTCGCCGGATTGCCTCGCGATCGGCCAGAACGGGGGGGAGAGAGGGCTCAAGGTTGCGCTTCACGGTGATGGCATCAAGGCGGCCCGCGAAGAGAGCCAGCGCCTCGTCGGTGATCTGATTCATGTCGCACAACCGGGGCTGCGGCGCGGGAAACTGCGCGAGCGCCGAGAACTGATCCACCAGGTTACGCAAGGTTCCCACGCAGGTCAGGATCACCTCGCTGCATTTGCGAATGACAGAAGGAGAATCCGGCTGGCTGCGATCCAAATGGCGCCCAATGCGCTCCGCTGAGAGCGCAATCGGAGTGAGCGGGTTCTTGATCTCGTGGGCTACCCGCTGCGCCACTTCCTTCCACGCCAGCTGGCGCTGGGCGCGAAGCAGTTCGGAGGTGTCTTCCACCACGAGCACATTGCCCGGGCGCTTTCTGGCAAGCTCCAGGCGCGCGCTGGTCACGGCGAGATGCACATTGCGTCCGCGAAGATGGGCTTCGACCTCGGTGGATGCCGCGCCCATGCGCTGACCGCGGCGAATCAGGCGCGATAAGTCATCGAGCATTTCAGGCGGCAGAAGAGAGTCGAGCTTCTGACCGCGCACGCGCGCGTTGTCTTCCTGACCGATGAGGACTGCAAAGGCGCGGTTCGCCTGGAGAACAAGACCTGATGAATCCAGCGTGACGACTCCTGAAGGAATTGTCTCGAGGATAATTTCGAGTTCGCGCCGCCGCTCTTCGATCGACTGATTCGCCGCGGTGAGTTGGGCTGACGATGTCTCGGCGAGTTTGCGGCTGGCATCAAGGTCTTCCGCCATGTGGTTGAACGAGCGAACGAGCTCGGCCATCTCTCCGGTGGATACCTGCGCAACGCGATGTTCGTACTTTCCCGCTGCGATCTCATCCATGGCGTCGGCAAGCGCCTCGACCGGGCGCGTGATCTGCTTGGAGAGAAAGAGCGCGAGCCACACGCTCGAAAAGAATACGACAGTCGTGATCAGCAGCAGCATCAGGAAGAAGGTGTTTCGGATGCTGCGGCGCGAGCGGAACAGATTCCAGTACTCGGTGGCGCCGGCGCGGATGCGTGCCATCGTCTGGCTAAGGCCCTGAGGCATGGGGAGCGCTGCAATGACCCACTCACCGGAATCCGCCTTGGCTTTGCCCAGTGCATAGTCCTGCCCCATGATCCGGATTACTGGCTCATCGTTGCGCTGCGCCGATGCGAAGATGCTGGCTGAGAGCGGTCCTTGCAAAGGGGTCACGGACTGGAGCCGGGTGTCACCAGATCTTTCCGGGAGCCAGGGAATCAGGCTCGCTGCGCTGCTCTCCGGCGGCGCTCCGAAGCTGGCCTCCACGCGATGATCGCGGTCGTATATGAGCACGAAGCCGCCTTGAAGCGTGACGCGATGCGATGCAAAGACTTTCTGCAAATCTCCGGGATTGCCCTCAAAGGCGCCGCTGGCGGCAATCGATTCCGCTTCGCCGCGCGCGTTGCTGGTGACGTACTCGGCGAGTTCCAGCACCACCTTGGTCGAGTCTTCTCGCAACTCCGTTGTGTTGGGAGAGAACCAGCGATCAATCGAGCGGTTCATCAGTTCGAAGCTGAAGAGAAACATGAACACTGCAGGAGTGACGGCGATCAGCGCAGCTCCCACCACCATGCGCGTGCGCAGCCGGGTTCCCAGCGCCGTGCTGCTCTGGTCTGCGTAGATTTTCAGGATGTTGCGCAGCAGCAGCAGCAACAGCACGAGCAGCAGAAGGAAGACGACAACGGTAAGCCCAGTGAAGGCCAGCGTCTCCCCAGAGGTTTCGGGGTTCAGAAACGGAACTTTGGAGGTGTTGAAGGCGTTCAACCCGCCCAGCAGGAGGAAGAAAAGCAACACGCCGGCAGCAAGCAGGAGTACGGTTCTGCGCCGCGAGTCGCCTTCAAAGAGCATGGGGGGATTATAGAAGGGGACGAGCGAACAAACGGTTCGAACGACTTCGTCTGGCCGGATAGGGAGCCGAATCAACGGCGGCCGGAAGAGGCGATTCCCCGGCCGCTGATGTCACGAGATCAGGTCGGCGGCGGGTGTCCACTCGCGCTGCTGACTCTCGGCCACCCCGCGGTAGGTCACCTTGCCCTGGTAGGTGTTAAGGCCTTCGGCGAGGCCCGGGTCCTTCTTCAGGGCTTCTCGTGCGCCCAGGTTTGCAATGCGCATCAGGTAGGGGAATGTCGAATTGGTCAGGGCCAGAGTCGACGTATGCGGCACGGCGCCAGGCATGTTGGTGACGCAGTAGTGCACGACGCCATCGACAACATAGCTGGGATTGGAGTGCGATGTCGGCTTGGCGGTTTCGACGCAGCCACCCTGGTCGATGGCGACGTCGACAATGACCGAACCTTTCTTCATCTGCGAAACCATCGTGCGCGTAACGAGTTTGGGAGCAGTGGCGCCGGGGATGAGGACCGCGCCAATCACGAGGTCGGCTTCGCGCGTAGCGTTGGCCAGGTTGTAGCTGTTCGAAGCAAGCGTGTAAAGACGGCCCTGATACAAATCGTCAAGTTCGCGAAGACGGTTCAGGTTGAGATCCACCAGCGTGACCTTTGCGCCGAAGCCCAGCGCGATCTTGGCGGCGTTGGTGCCCACGATTCCACCGCCGATGATCGTTACATGCGCAGGCGGAACTCCGGGTACGCCACCAAGCAGAATGCCGCGACCGCCGTGTTCCTTTTCCAAATAGGCAGCACCCACCTGGACGCTCATGCGGCCGGCAACCTCGCTCATCGGCGTAAGCAGAGGCAGCGTGCCCTGGCGGTCGCGAACAGTCTCATAAGCGATTCCCGTGACTTTGGCCTCGAGCAGCTTGTTGGTCAGGTCGGGGATGGGAGCGAGGTGGAGATAGGTGAACAGGACCAGGCCCTCGCGGAAATAGGCGTACTCGGGCTCGATCGGCTCTTTCACCTTGACCACGGTCTCGGATTTGCCCCAGACGTAGCCTCGATCGCCAACGATCTCTGCGCCAGCGTTCTGGTAGTCATCATCGGTGAACCCTGAGAGTTCGCCGGCGTGGGTTTCCACCAGCACTTTGTGACCGGCTTCAGTGAGCGCTCGAACCCCAGCGGGGGTGACACCGACTCGCGCTTCGTTGTCTTTAATCTCTTTGGGAACGCCGATGATCATGACTGGCTCCTGGCTCAGACTCTCTGATGCGGATGAATGCGGGGGAGGGCTGGAAACGGGTGCGCCGGATCTCCGGGTGATGTTGGGGGAGGGCTGATCCGGCGCTGCGGCTCATCGCACGTTTCCTGATGAAAAACATCCTACGGCGCAATTGAGTTCCAATGTGTGCAAACATCGTGTTAAAACGCTTGCATGAGCACGAAAGATGAAAAAGGGTCCGACACTGCGCAAGAATCTTCTGCCGTCAGGCTGAAAGCCGGGGAAGCCGAGGTCGATGATCTCGACACTTCGATCCTCCGCTTCCTGCAAAGGAATGGACGCGCTACCAACTTCGAAGTGGGTGAGGCCGTGGGGCTGTCCGCCTCAGCAGCTTCGCGCCGGATCCAGTCTCTCGAAGCGGCAGGCGTAATCCGCGGTTATCGCGCGATGATCGATGAGCGCGTGCTGGGCAAGCGGATGACCGTCTATATCCGCGTGACACTCGAGCGGCAGTCGGCGCCCGTGCTGAGCGCGTTTGAAACCGCAGTGCGGCATTGCCACGATGTCGTGAGCTGCCACCTGATGGCGGGCCAGTACGACTACATGCTTGTAGCGCGCGTCGCGGGAATCGACGACTACGGCCGCCTTCATCAGAACGAGCTGTCGCGGCTGCCGGGAGTGACGCGGCTGGAGACAAGCTTCGCCCTGCGCGATGTGCTCGATGAAAGCCGGAGCTAGCAGCGAACCTTGTTAGTCAATTTGTAAGTAGCTGAAGAAGGGCAATCCAGCTGTAAAGTGGGGTTACGCCCGTACTTTGCCCTTAAGTTACCAACGTGGGACAATTCCCAATGGCCTCGGCCCATGTTGAGCATCTGCAGTCCGGCACCCGGCGAAAAGGCGTAGTTTATGTTTGAGTCCGATCAACACGAATTTGACGAAGGGTACGACGAGTTAGGCCACGTCGCCCCACCTCCTCCTCTTGCTAAACCAGCAGCTCCTCAGGCAGCTGTTCCAGTCCCTTCGCAGGACCAGAGCACAGCCGATGAACTGCGAGCCATGCTCAAGTCGCAGCCCTCGCCCATCTCGGGGGCGGCAGCGAGTGCGTCTGCTGAGGCGAATGCCGCTTCCGTGGCAGTAGCGGAGCCGCCTGCAATCGAAGAGGAAGAAGAAGAGGAAGACGAGGAAGAGGACGAGTACAACTACGACCAGCAGCAGGAGCATGAACCAGAGGAATTCACCGATCCTGCGGAGCACGCACTCGAACCGCCCATTCCGCCCCAGCCGCCGAAGCGGCAGATTCCCATCTGGATGATCGGTGGATTCGCGGTGCTGATCGGTTTCGCCATCTTCGTGGTTTACACAGCGACGAGGCCGAAAGACAACGCGCCGCCACCAGGCGACCTTGGTCCTGGAGTCGTTCAGGCCGCCGGGCTGCGAGGTCACTTGAACACACGTTGGGATGGAAGCCGGAAAGCCGGCAGGCTTGTATATCAACTGCATGTCGAGTCGATGGAGGAGCGCTGGCAGGCAGGATTCTCGAGAGCGGTTCTCAATCCACCGCAGCCTCTGTCCATGAACATCCGCCTCCTCGATGCGACAGGCTTTGCGCTTTGCGGAAAAGAGATTCCGTTCCACTTCGACGCGCAGAACGCACAGGTGCAGGTACCCATGCCGACTGTGGGCGCAAACGGGAAGAAGCTCTCGGCTTCCGAACGCAACGCCACATATCAGGCAGCAAAGCAGAGCGCGATTGCGCAGATGCAGGCCGCAGCGGCGGTGCGCGAACAGGGCAAAGACGTTTTTCAAAATCAGATCGGACCCGACGGGCTTGTCTCGGCGGTGAATGTGCAGGGCTCCCTTCCCTGCTCTCCCGACCAATACCAGAAGGCCAGCTACTGGGATATGAACACGAACTTCCCCACGCTGGATGAGCAGGCTGCGCTGCTGGACCCGAAGGCGGCGGCGCTCAAGGCGAAAGGATCTGAACCCGCTGCGCATGCCGCCAAACGCACGTCGAACAAGCCTCAGACAGGCTTTGTCTTCCAGGGCGACGAACGCGTAACGGAGTATGACGCCGCGAGCGGACAACTATGGACGCAGGGCAGGACGTTCCGGATTGACCGCATGGTCGGGCAGGCGACAGCGATGGCGTGGGCGAATAGCAATACGCTCATTCACTACCGCTGCGATCAGCAGGCAAACTGCGCGCTGACCGCTCCCGGTGGATCTGCTGTGCTGCACGCGCGCGTCAATTAAATTGGGACCTGTTCCGGCACAGAGCCTTGCTTCGGTGGCTACACCCGGCGGGCTCGAGCCTGCTACGATCCTAGCCAAATGCCTCTGGTCACTCGAAGAGCCCTGCTGGCTGCCTTGACAGCAGCGCTGCCCGCTGCCTCCCGCGCGGCGAGGGCCTTCGCTGCTTTCTCCGGGCAAGAAGCCCAGCGACCCTGGTTCACCAACGTGTCGGTACGCTCGAGTTTTTCTTATCAAAGCAACAACAACTTCACGGGCAGGAAGTACTTCCCACAGCCGATGTGCGGCGGTGTGGCCGCAATCGACTACAACAACGACGGATGGATAGATCTCTTCTTTACCAATGGCGCGAAGCTGCCGGAATTAAAGAAGACCGGGCCTGAGTATTACAACTGTCTGCTGCGTAACAATCGCGATGGCACGTTCACCGATGTCACCGAACGGGCCGGGCTCCTCGGCGCGGATCTTGGCTTCTGCTTTGGAACTGCAGTCGGCGATTACGACAACGATGGTTATCAGGACATCTTCATCTGCAACGCCGGCTGCAATGCGCTGTACCACAACAATGGCGACGGCACTTTTACTGATGTAACGGCTGGATCTGGTCTCGATCGCAAGCCGGAGAACCTGCTGAGCGTGGGAGCGGCCTGGTTCGACTACGACAACGACGGTCGGCTCGATCTGTTCGTGACCAATTACACGGTGTGGACTCCGCAGACGGATCAGAGGTGCCTACGCGATCCCGAACACGAAGAGTACTGCACGCCTACGCTCTACAAGAGCGTTGCTTCGCGTCTGTATCGAAATCTCGGCGGCGGCAAGTTTGAAGATGTGACCGATGCAAGCGGGATCGGCAAGGCTCTCGGCAAGGGAATGGGCGTATCGATTGCCGACTTCGATCGCGATGGCTGGATGGACATTTTCGTTGCGAACGACACGGAGCCGAATTTCCTGTTCATGAATCAGCACGACGGTACGTTCAAGGAGCGCGGGCTGGAGGTTGGCGTCGCCTACAACATGCAGGGCGACAGTGTGTCCGGCATGGGCTCTGACCCGAAGGATTTCGACAACGACGGTTGGGTGGACATCGTCTACAACGATCTGTCGGGCCAGCTCTTCGGGCTGCTGAAGAACGAGGGCGGCAAGGCGTTCTCGGATGTGACGTGGACCTCGAAGCTCGGCACACTGAGCAGAAGGCTCTCGGGCTGGAGCGTCGGCTTTGTGGATTACGACAACAATGGCTGGAAAGACCTGTATTCCGCGAACGGAGACGTGGACAACCTCACCATCAACGCGAAGCAGCATGACACGATGTTTCGCAATCTGGATGGAAAGACTTTGGCGGATGTTTCGGACGAGATGGGGCCTGACTTCGCACATCTCGGCTATCAGCGCGGGTCGGCTTTTGTTGACCTGAACAACGACGGCTTCATGGATCTGGTCGTTACATCGCTCAACGAAAAGCCGCGCATCCTGATGAACAACGCGCTCACAAAGAATCACTGGCTCATGCTTGATCTCGAAGGAACCAAGAGCAATCGGGACGGAATCGGGGCGCTGATCGAACTCGTGACTGCCACCGGCCGCAAGCTCTACAACCACGTCACCACGAGCGTCGGCTTCATGTCGTCAAGCGATCGCCGCGTGCATTTCGGGCTTGGAGCGGAGAGCAAGATCAGCTACGTCGAGATTCGGTGGCCCAGCAGAATCGTGCAGCGTGTCGAGCAGCCCGCGGTGGATCAGATCATGAAGATCAAGGAAACCGGGCAGAATCCGGCCGCGGTCTCTCAACCCTCGTTGTAGACTCCTTGCGAGCCTCCAACCCCGTTCCCAGGTGGTCACCATGCCGGAAACCGTTTCTGCCGAGCACGCTGCCGGCCTCATCAAGTCCAGAATGTGGCTGGACTACGGCGCAGCGCTCTGCCAGCCTGATGTCTTCGACCGGGCCCTGGCAGCGCGCAAAGAAGAGCTGGAGAATGTGAAGATCCGCTCGTGCCTGTCGATGCGGCCTCGCGCGGTGATCGAAGAGGATCGCGAGGGCCGGCACTTTCACATGTTCAGCTGGCACTTCTCCGGCTACGACCGCCGCAAGCACGACGCGGGTCGGTGCAACTACGTGCCCCTGAATCTCGGCGAGGTGCCCGACTACTATCGCCGATTTCTCGAAGCGCCGGATGTGGCCATTCTGAAGACCTGCCGTATGGATGAGGGCGGCTATTTCAATTTCGGCCCGACGAACCTCTGGCTGCGCGCGGTGGTCGAGCGCTCGAAGATGGTGATCGTCGAGACGAATCGCGAGATGCCGTACGCCTTCGGCAAAGAGAACGGCGTGCATCTGCGCGACGTGGATTACGTGATCGAAGGCGACGACCAGTCCGGCGCCGAACTGCCCAACCCCGACCCGAGCGAAATCGATAAGACCGTAGCGCGGCGCATAGCAGCCGAGATCGAAGACGGTAGCTGCCTGCAGATCGGGATCGGAGGGATGCCGAATGCTGTTTGCAGCTTGCTGCTTGAAACCGGCGTGAAAGACCTCGGAATCCACACCGAGATGATGACGGATGGCATCGGGCTGCTCTACCGGTCAGGACGCGTAACCGGATCGCGCAAAACCCTCGATCCGGGTAAGGTGGCGTACACCTTTGCGCTGGGATCGCACGCGCTCTACGCGACGATGAATCGCAACCCGGACATGTATTGCCACCAGGTCGACTACACCAACTCGCCGTACATCATCATGCAGAACGAGAAGGCCGTCTCGATCAACAACACGACACAGGTCGACCTGCAGGGACAGGTGGCCTCGGAGTCGGATGGGCAGCGGCATCTGAGCGGAACTGGCGGGCAGCTGCAGTTTGTGCGTGGAGCCTACGCATCGAAAGGCGGCAAGTCGTTCATCTGCCTCTCATCCACATACGAAAAGCACGGCGAGCGCAAGAGCAGGATCGTGTTCAGTCTGACCCCTGGCAACATCGTGACCACTCCGCGATCAGACGTGATGTACCTCGTCACCGAATATGGAATGGTGAACCTTAAGGGAAAATCAGTCGCAGAGCGGGCGAAGGGCATTATTGAGCTGGCGCATCCGGATTTTCGTGAGGGGCTGGAGCGGGAAGTATACGAGTACCGGCTGATTCCGCGGCATGTGTCGTTTGAGCATCGAAACGATGAGGCGGAAGACGAGGGTTGAATCCCAGGTCTCAGAATCGAGACCTGGGGCACCCCGATTTTTGCGTGCTGAGGATTGTCACTCTGCGTTGTCGATCTGTGCACGCTGCAACTTGTCGCTGTAATCGACATAGACCGCCTTCCACGTCGTGAAGAAGTCGATGGCGCCGTTTCCTTCGCGATGGCCGTTGCCGGTGGCTTTGACTCCGCCGAAGGGCAGATGCACTTCAGCGCCGATCGTCGGGGCGTTGATGTAGGTGATGCCGGCTTCGAGGTCGCGAATAGCGGCGAAGGCGCGGTTCAGGTCCTTCGTATACATCGAACTCGAGAGCCCGTACTCAATCGAATTCGCGATCTCGATCCCCTGCTCGAAGGTATCGAACTCGAGAATCGCGACAACCGGGCCGAAGACTTCTTCGCGCGCCAGGCGCATGTTGGGCGTGATGCCGGCAAAGATGGTCGGCTCGAAAAACGTCCCCTTGGCGTAGTCGCCCGCAGTGAGCGCGTGTCCGCCACAGAGGAGCTTGCCGCCCTCCTTTGTGGCGATCTCCACATACTGCGTCGATGTCTCGATCTGGCCTTTGTTTACCTGCGGGCCCACCTGCACCGACTCGTCGAGCCCGTTGCCGATCTTCAGCGCTTTGGCACGGGCCACGAATTCGTCGGTGAACTTCTTTGCGATTCCCTTCTGCAAGAGAATTCGGCTGGTCGCCGTGCAGCGCTGGCCCGTCGTGCCGAATGCACCCCACAGAGCGCCTTCCAGCGCGAGCTCGAGGTTTGCGTCATCCAGCACTATCTGCGCATTCTTGCCGCCCATTTCCAATGACACGGGCTTGAAGGTCGCTGCCGCTCGCTGCGCCACGTGCGAGCCAACCTCGCTCGAGCCGGTGAAGCTGATGGCCCGAACATCGGGATGCTCGATGAGGGCGTTGCCGGTTGAGCCGCCGCTGCCACTCACAATGTTGACCACCCCGTCGGGCAGGCCGGCATCCACCAGCGTCTGCACCAGGTTGTAGGTCGAGAGCGGCGTATCGGTCGCGGGCTTGATGACGCAGGTGTTGCCGCCGACGAGGGCAGGAAAGAGCTTCCAGCTGGGAATCGCCATGGGGAAGTTCCACGGCGTGATCAGGCCTACCACCCCGACGGGCATCCGGATAGACATCGCGAACTTGTTCTGCAACTCCGACGGAGTCGTCTGACCGAAGAGCCGCCGACCCTCCCCTGCGACATAAAACGCTTCGTCGATCGCTTCCTGGACGTCGCCGCGTGTTTCGGCCAGCACCTTGCCCATCTCGCGCGTCATGTCGCGGGCAAACTGCTCCTTGCGCTGCTGCAGCAGGTTTCCGGCGCGGACGAGGATCTCCGCCCGCTTGGGCGCGGGCACCAAGCGCCAGGTCGCGAAGGCCTTCTTTGCGGCGGCGACGGCCTTGGCTACGTCCTCGGGACCTGAAGACGGGAATGAGCCGACGACGTCATCGTGGTCTGCGGGGTTCACGTTGAGGGTGGTTTTCCCGCTCGCAGCGGGCATCCACTCACCGCCGATCAGATTGTGATACGTGGGGTAGGTCATAGTCAGTGCTCAGTTATCAGTTGCCAGTTATCAGTTATAAAACTCGGCCTGGGACAGTATTCGCAGCAGGGTGGCCGGATAGAGGGGTTTTCTCTTCTCGAAGCCCCCTGATTTTAGCCTATCTGGGTTAACGCGCGTCTGATGGCCAAGCGTCACGTACAGACAGCCAGAGCTGCCTTAGAATGACCTTATCGGCTTCCGGTTTTCCCCTCTCACCGTGATGCGAACGGGGTATTTACAAATGTCCCCCCGCTTCCTATTACCTGCGGTGTTTGTTATTAGCAGGAAGAGTCACCGTACAATGTTTTTGAGGTAGAGTACCTTTTAAATGTCCCAGAACGGTTATCCTTCGCGCACTTCGCGGTCGCATGGCCTGCGCTCACTCTTCTCGATGTTTTCGAGCGATCTCGCCATTGATTTGGGCACCGCCAACACACTGGTCTACGCCGCCGGCAAGGGCATCGTGGTCAACGAGCCCTCGATCGTGGCGATCAACAAAAACACCGGTGAGGTGGAGGCCGTCGGCAAGGAAGCCAAGGACATGCTGGGCCGTACCCCGGGCAACATCGTGGCCATCAAGCCGATGAAGGACGGCGTCATCGCTGACTTCAAAGTCACCGAGAAGATGCTGAACTACTTCATCCAGAAGGCCCACAATCGCAAGATGCTCGTCCACCCCCGCATCGTCATCGGGGTGCCCTCTGAGATCACGCAGGTTGAAAAGCGCGCCGTTGAAGACTCCGCCTATCGCGCCAAGGCCAGTGAGGTCTACCTCGTCGAGCAGGCCATGGTGGCGGCTATCGGCGCCGGCCTGCCCATCACCGAGCCCGGCGGCAACATGGTCGTCGACATCGGCGGCGGCACCACCGACATCGCAGTCATCTCGCTCTCCGGAATCGTCTATTCGCGTTCGGTCCGCATGGCCGGCAACCAGATGGACGAGTCCATCACCAACTACCTGAAGCGCAAGTACAACCTGCTGATCGGCGAGCGGACCGCAGAGCAGATCAAGATTGAAATCGGCTCGGCCTACCCGCTGGATAAGCCGCTCACGATGGAGATCAAAGGCCGCAACCTCATCGAAGGCGTGCCGAAGACCATCACGATCGATGACAGCGAAATCCGCGAGTCGCTGGGCGAGTGCATCGCAGTCATCATGAACGCGATTCGCGTAGCGCTAGAGCGGACGCCTCCGGAACTCTCCGCCGACATCTCCGATCGCGGAATCGTGCTGACAGGCGGCGGCGCGCTGATCAAGAACCTCGACAAGCGGATCCGTGAAGAAACCGGCCTGCCCGTTTCCGTCGCCGACGACCCGCTGGCCTCCGTCGTGCTCGGAACCGGAAAGATGCTGTCCGACTTCCGCCTGCTGAGAAAAATCAAAATCGACTGAAGCAGTCGCCAGTTTCCAGTTACCAGCTGTCAGCTGATGAGCTTACTGGCGACTGGCAACTGATGACTGGAAACTGTACTCCCCATGGAATCCTTCGTCGTTCGCTACCGAAATCTGCTCGTGCTGCTGGCCCTGCTTGTGGCGCAGATTCTGGGTCTTGCCATGCAGGTGCGGCGTGCGAACACCGGTCAGGGCGATGGGCAGGAAGTTCGGCTGATTCGGCTATGGGCGAACGGCATCGTCAGCCCGCCCGAGAAAGCCCTGCACAACACCGGCTCTGGAATTTCGTGGATCTGGAACAACTATTTCTACCTTCGCCACGTCCGCGAGCAGAATGCTGATCTGCAAAAGACGATCGACCGGCTGCGCCTCGAACAGGCCGCGCTGCTCGAAGATGCGAAGCAAGGCCAGCGTCTGCAGGCGCTGCTCAACTTCCAGCAGAAGTACATCTACAAGACCGTCACGGCCGAGGTCATCGGCACCAGCGGCACCGAGCAGTCGCGCGTCTTCACCATCAACAAGGGAAAGAAAGACGGCATTGATCGCGACATGGCCGTCATTACACCAGACGGGATCGTCGGCAAGGTACGCGATGTCTTCGGCCACACCGCCCAGGTGCTCGCCATCAACGATCAGTCCAGCGGGGCCGGGGTCATTATGGAGTCGACGCGCATCCGCGGCGTCCTCCGCGGCAACGCACAGGGCCGTCCTGAAATCGTCGACGTCATCAGCGACCAGCGCATCAGGCCAGGCGACAGCGTTCTGACCGCCGGCGGAGATCAGATCTTCCCCCGCGGGCTTCCGGTTGGCGTGGTCGACAAGGTTGTCAACGATCCTGAGCGCGATGGGTTTGTCGATGTTGTCCTCAAGCCGGCCGCGCATCTCGACCAGCTTGATGAGGTCCTGGTCATCACCGCGACCGAACCGCAGTTCTCGCAAGAGCAGCAGCAGGACATCGCGACGAGCGAGACCCTGAAGGGCGCAGAGGCTGAAAAGCAGAAGACCTCGGAGGGCATGGCTGAGAAACTCCCCGGGCTCATCGATCCCAAGCTTCCGCCAGACCAGCAGCCGCTGAACGACACGTCCAACCCCGGGTTCCCGAGCCGGCCGACCGCTCCCCTGCATCCGGATCGCTTCACGCCGGCCAACACGGCGCCAGCGGCCCCGCCGGCGCAGGACCTCCAGTCTTCCCCGAAGACGACCGGGAAGCCGCCCGATCACTCCAGACCAGCACCCGCGCCGCAGGGGGATAAGCAATAGCCATGTCAGTGCTATCTGCCGATGCGCGTCGGGACTACGAGATCCACCGCTACCCGGTGTTGATCTACGCCCTGGTGCCTGTGCTCGCCGTAGTCCTGCAGGCATGGCTGCCGCGGCTGTTGCACCGGTATGCGGCTTTCGACTTGCCCCTGGTTGTCACCGTGTTCTTTGGGCTAAGCCGCCGCAACCCGATTCAAGGTTCGATTCTTGGCGGCATCCTCGGCATCTTTGAAGACGCGCTGACCGGGCACCCGATCGGCATCAACGGCATCGCGAAGACCCTGGTCGGCTATCTCGCGGCCACTGTCGGCATTCTCGTTAACGTTGAGAATCACGCGGTGCGGCTGATCATGACCTTCGTTCTGTCCCTGGTCGGCAGCGCAACCTACTTTTTTGTCGTGCGCTTTCTTCTGGGCATGTCGGTTGACACAAACTGGATGGCGGAGCTTTACAAAGCCATCGGCAACTCGGTGATCGCGTTGGTGCTCTTCCCCATTCTCGATCGAGCGAAAATCCGGGACTGAGACGCCGGGGTTCGTTCCGCCGATCCTTGGTTGAGTACGTTGGTTCAGGGTCGAAAAGAACGGGGCTGGCGCCGGCAACACATCCAGAGAACAATTCAGGATAGGGGTATCCTAGTAGTAGCTTCCCATGGCTTTTGACAAGGTCACACGCGGCGAAAAGCTCTCCACCCTCAAGCTCGCGGTGGTCCAGTACGCCATTCTTGCGCTCATCCTGGCGCTCTCGGCCGGGCTTTGGCGTCTGCAGATTCTTGGCGCGCAGAACTTCCGCATGCTCGCCGAGCAGAACCGCATCCGCAAGGTGCCGATTCTTGCCCCCCGCGGCAAGCTCTTCGATCGCGAGAACCGGCCGGTCGTCGACAACTATCCATCAGTGTCCTGCTTCCTCGTTCGCGAGCAGAACCGCAACGTCGATGCCGACCTGCCGATGATCGCCCGCGGCCTTCATCTCGACCTCGATCAGCTCAAGGCAACGCTGCATCACTACCGGCAGGCGCCGGGATATCAGCCGATTCCTATCAAGGAAGACGTGACCGCGGACGAGCAGGCTTTCATCGAAGCTCACCGCAACGAACTGCCAGAACTCGAAACCATTGAAGGCGAGCGCCGCCTCTATCCGCGAGATGGCTACGCATCGCACTTGATCGGGTATGTTGGCGAAGTCAGCGAAGAAGACCTCAACCAGACGCGTTACGCCGCGTACGAGCCTGGCGATGTTGTCGGCAAGGGTGGCGTCGAGGAGATGTACGACCAGGTTCTGCGCGGGCAGGACGGCTCACGCGACGTCATCGTCGATAGCCATGGCCGCGAAGTTGGCTTCCTCGGCATCCAGCACGCCGTTCCGGGCCAGGATTTGAAGCTCACGATCGACAACGACCTGCAGAGAGCGGCGGAACTCGCGCTTGGCGATCGCAACGGCGCAGTCGTCGCGATGGATCCACGCAATGGCGAGATTCTGGCGATGGTCTCGCGTCCCAGCTTCGATCCGAATCTATTCGCAGTGAAGATCGATCGCGGCGAGTGGAACAAGCTCATCACGGACCCTGATCACCCATTGATGAACAAGGCCGTCCAGGCGCAGCTTGCGCCGGGGTCAACTTTCAAAATCCTGATGTCCGTCGCCGGATTGCAGGAAGGCGTCGCGCAAAATCTTCATGTGAACTGCGCAGGTGGCTGGGGCCCGTACGGCTATTTCCACCATTGCGACGAGAAACATGGCGCGGTCGACATCCATAACGCCATCCCCTACTCCTGCGACACGTTCTACTACCAGCTTGGCGACAAGCTTGGCATCGATCGCATTTCGAAATACGCCACCGCTTTCGGCTACGGACAGAAGACCGGCATTGACCTTCCCGGCGAGCAGGCAGGCCTCATGCCCAGCCAGCGCTGGCTCATGAAGAACTACCACCGCCGCTGGTATCCCGACGAAACGCTTGACGTCTCCATCGGCCAGGGAGCAGTGGCCGCGACCCCTCTCCAGCTCGCCCGCATAATCGGCGGCATCGCGTCAGAAGGGCACCTGGTTCGGCCGCACGTTGTTGCTCCGGATCAGCTTCCAGCCGAGTTTCGTAAAGACCTCTATGAGAATCTGCCCGGCTCAGGCGATGCGCAGTTACCCATCGATCCCGACAATTGGCAGACCATCACCGATGGCATGGCGCAGGTGACGCAGCCCGGACTCTTCCACACGGCCGGCTCGGCACACCTCGAAGGCATCGATCTCGCCGGCAAAACCGGCACCGCCCAGGTCATGAGCCACCAGGCCCTCGACAAGACCAGCAAGGGCCATAACACCCGCCCCAATGTCTGGTTTGTTGGCGTGGTGCCGCGCCGCAATCCCGAGCTCGTGATCGCGGTTCTCTGGGAGCACGGAGAGTTCAGCTACTACCCTGCCCGCCTAGGCGCTCGCATCGTCGCCGCGTACGTCGAAAAGCAGCGTCGCCTGCAAAACAACCTGATGCCGGTGAAGGCTCCGAATCCCCCGCCTGTCGAAGTTGGCGCTGTCTGGACAAATCCGAATCCCGCCTCGGGCGGCCGGGGAGAACCCGCAACAAAGATCCAGGCCGGCAAGTTCTATGTCGGAGCAAACGGCACAGTCGCGGCTCCTCCGTCCGGAGCAGGTAGGTCGCTCGTTGCGTCCAAACCGGGACCTGCCGCACCTTCCGCTCAAAAGAGCAGCGTTCAAAACGGTACTAAGCCATCCGCAGCCAGCACCGCCACGCCGCAACTGAAGTCCACCAAGCCGGCGCAACCCGGATCGGAATCGGCGAAACTCAGCCCACAGCCGGCACTCCCCGGTAAACCCACGCAGGTGAAATCGCAATGAGCCAGATGCGCCGTTTCATGAGCTTTCGCGATTTCGACTGGATGCTCCTCGGCTTGGTCGGAGCGCTGTGCGTCGTCTCTGTACTCGAAATCTACTCGGCCACGCTGCACACCAAGTACGTCGGCTTCCACACCAAGCAGATTTACTGGATCGTCGGCGGCCTCATCGCGATGTTCGTCCTGTCGCGGATCGACTATCACAAGCTGATCGACTTTGTTCCGTGGGCGTACGGCTTTTTCCTCTTCGCTCTAATGGCCGTGCTTATTCCGGGCATCGGGCACAAGGCTCTCGGCGCTCGCCGATGGATCAAACTCGGGCCTATCCTTTTTCAGCCTTCGGAGTGGATGAAGCTGGTGATGATCCTGGCCGTGGCACGCTACTTCGCCAACCTCGGCGCGCGGAATCTCACGTGGAAAGAGATCGGCAAGGGCTTTGCGCTGGTCGGTGTCCCCATGCTGCTGATCCTCAAGCAGCCTGATCTCGGAACCTCTCTGACTTACGTTCCGGTGCTGATCATCGGCATGTTCCTCGGCGGAATCAACCTGAAGCAAGCCTCCATCTTGATTGCCGCGGGGCTGGTGCTGATTGTGGGTGGCTGGAGCAGCGGGAAGCTTCTGAAGCCCTACCAGAAGGCGCGCCTCACCGGCTTCATCAATCCCGATAACGACCCCCGCGGCGCTGGCTACCAGGTGCTCCAAGCCAAGATCGCAGTAGGCGCGGGCGGAATCTGGGGCAAAGGGGCTGAAAAGGGCACCCAGACCCAGGGTGCATTCATTCCCATCCCCCATGCCGACTTCATCTTCGCCGCTTATAGCGAGGAGCATGGGTTTGTGGGCGCGGTATTCGTGCTGCTGCTATACTTCCTCATATTGATGCGTTTGATTCAAAACGCTCAAACAGCCGCCGACCTGCCTGGGTCCCTCATTATTATGGGGATCGTGGCTGTGTTGACCTTCCAGATTGCGGTCAACGTAGGCATGGTCATTGGCTTCATGCCAGTCACCGGAATCCCTTTACCGTTAATGAGTTACGGCGGATCCTCGGTGTTGTTTACCTTCCTCGCGCTCGGCGTGGTGATGAATATCCGCATGCGCAGGTTCGTAAACTGATTTGGGTGCTTCGGTCCACCGGCGTCAAGGTTATCCGGCGTCGGAGCGAAGGTCCGAAGGGCAAGATTGCACGGGTATCACCCTCTTGAGGTCCACCGGGAGGTTCCGGAGCCCCAGGAGACAAGATTGTAAGTACTTCGCATCCTCACCGATGCCGGTGCCTTCGCAATGCCATCCAGCCGCTCACGTGATGCGGGGAGATCGGCAAAGCGGAGAGCGGCACAAGGCGGATGCCATATCCGGCGAGGTCCAGGTGGATTGAGCGCCGGGCAGGAATCGGGTTCACAATGAGCACGCAGAGACGGGCAAGCCGGATGATTTCAGCGATCAGTTTGGATCGCGCGGATCTCCGGTGTCTAACGGCCCCGCTCATGTCGATCATCTGGTTGGCATGGGCCTGGTTACAAGGTTGCGACGAAGCGTCGCAAACAGTCGTAACCGATCGGAAGGCCACAAACTCTCTGCTTTCGGATCACGATCACGAAACACTCGCAGCCTCGAGCAATCGCTCGGGATCGGCGCCTCCCGGAAGGTTGAGTGCTGGTCCTCCCCCCGGCTTGCGAGTCTCACATCGGTCATCCCTCAGGTACGTTCCCAACCTCCTCCCCATCCGCGTGCATCTCCACTCCACCTTGCCGATTGCCCCAGCCGGAATAATCCGCTGGGCGGAAAGGCACGATGGCAAAAGAGATTTGTATTTCCAGCACGCCGCATGAGACGCGGCTTGCAATTTTAGAAGACGATCAGCTCGCGGAAATCTATTACGAACGCGAAAATGAATACACGCTGGCCGGATCCATCTACAACGGACGCGTAACCCGCGTGCTCCCCGGCATGCAGTCCGCATTCGTCGATATCGGACTGGAACGTGACGCCTTCCTCTACGTCACAGACTTCCTCGAACTCGAAGAATCGGAAGATTCCGACGAGCTTGAGAAAGCTGCCGCCAGCGGCGGCAACCAGCCTCCGCGCGAAGTTCGCCACGGCGATCGCGGTCAGCGAGGTGGCGGGCGTGAACAGCGCGAACAGCGGGCCCCTGAGATCGGCCTTGAAACCAGCGAGGCGGAGCACGCACCTCTGGCAACCATTCACGATCAAGAAGACTCGGCTGAAGGGGCGGAAGAACCGGGCGCAAAGCGTTGGCGCGGCCGCCGCCGCCGTCGCGGTGGCCGGGGCAGCAATGTAGCCGCAGCTCCCGCAGGAGAGTCAGAAGAGTTCCTCGATACCACTGCGGGTGAGAGTGCTCCCTCAGAGCCGGAGGTGGCTCACGAGATCCACGCCCCTGCCGCACCGCGAGGCGGACGCTCAGAGCAAGCTGCCGAGAAGTTCGTTCTGCCGGGTGAGTCGCTTTCGAAGTACGGCGGCACGCCTGCAGAGACCACGAAGTCTGCGGAGCCTGCCGCACCGCCGCGTCCGGCATCCACGTACAAGCCAGCGACCCTCATCGAATCGCCGATCGTGTGGGACGGTAGCGGCCTGCTTCCCGGCGAATCGCTCTCGCGGCATCGCGGCGGCCGGGCGGAAGAGCCCGAAGCTAACGTTGAATCTGCGGCTGCGGCCAGTTCAGCAGACGAGATCGAAGAGCAGGAGTTTGTCGAGGAGGTTCAGCAGGATCACTTAACAGAGGCGGAGCCGGAACACACCTCGTCTCAGTTCGCTTCCGCCCTGCCGGATGACGATGTAGTTGAAGAGACCTACGAAGCTGGTTCCACCGGTTATGAACCCCATGCTGTTGCAGGCGAGACGTCCACCGAATCCGAACTCGGCGAAAGCGTAGAGCCGGAGCTGGGCACAGCGTCGGAGCCACAGGTTGGGTTCGCCTCGGAGCCGGGCGCAAGCGAACACAGCGAACGGGAGAGCACGGAGTTCGAAGGCGATCGCAGTGCTTCGCATCATGTCGATCCGCTTCCGCCAGCTGAGTTCCGCCTGTTTGGCCTCGGCGGCAAGAAGAAGCGATCGGACGAAGAGCCGCCCGAAGGCCACGAGCCGCCGGAGCAGCATGTAGACGAGCCTCGTCCCGCATCCATTCCAGCCGTCTCCGCCTTCTCGCCGGGTACAGGACTCGTAGAAGAGGAAGTGATCGAAGGAGAGGAGTACGACCTCTCGCGCCAGCACCACAAGGGCGAAGAGCACGATCTCGACGACTACGAGGAAGAAGAGAAGCTGCACACGCAGATCCGCTCCGGCGAGCTCGGCGAGATGCTGCAGGAAGCGCATCTCGACCACCGCATCCAGCTCGACTTCGACGACAAGAACGGCGAAGAAGCAGCTGACGATGCCGAAGAGGAAGAAGAAGAGGAACCGGCAGCCGCGGAAGCCCAGCCAGCGGGCGATGGCCATGCACCGCAGCGTCGCGAACGCGGGGGACGCGGTCGGCGTGGCCGCGGAGAGCGTGGAGACCGTGGAGGCGATCGCGGACATCGCTCCGGCGACCGTCGCGGACCGTCTCGTCGTTCTGCTCAGACATCCGATCTGCCCATCATCTCTGACCTGCTGAAGCCGGGCCAGGAGATCCTGGTGCAGATCGCCAAGGAGCCTATTGCGAAGAAAGGCGCGCGCATCACCAGCCACATCGCGCTGCCGGGCCGCTTCCTCGTATTCATGCCCACGGTCTCGCACGTTGGCGTGAGCCGCAAGATCGCTTCTGACGAAGAGCGTCAGCGCCTGAAGAGGATTCTGGTTCACGAGCGCGGCGACGCTTCGGGCGGCTTCATCGTCCGCACGGCTGCCGAGGGTGCGTCGGAAGAAGACCTTCGCGCCGATCTACGCTTCCTGATTCACCTCTGGAACGAAATCAAGCAGCGCTCAGAAGCATCGAAGTCTCCGGCGCTCATCTATCACGACCTCTCGCTGATCGAGCGCATCCTGCGCGATCAGGTGAGCAGCAACTTCTCGTCGATCTGGGTCGATTCCGAAGCAGACTACGAACGCATCGTGCGCTTCCTCAATCGCTTCTCGCCCAGCCTCGTGCGCCGCGTAAAGCTCTACACGAAGGACACGCCGCTCTTCGAGCACTTCGGCATCCAGGACGAAATCTCGAAGGCCCTGCGTTCCAAAGTGTGGCTGAAGTCCGGCGGATCCATCGTCATCAATCAAACTGAAGCTCTGGTCGCTATCGACATCAACACCGGCAAGTACGTCGGCAAAACGGCGCGTCTTGAAGACACGATTCTCAAGACCAACCTTGACGCGATTCCGGAGATCGTGCGCCAGATCCGACTGCGCGATCTGGGCGGCATCATCGTGATCGACTTCATCGACATGGATGAGCGCAAGAATCGCTTCAAGGTGATGGCTGCTCTCGAAGAAGCCTTGAAGAGCGACCGCGCTCCGACCAAGGTTCTGCAGTTTAACGACTTCGGTCTGGTGGCGATTACGCGCAAGCGCGTGAAGCAGTCGCTGGAGCGTACGCTGTCGGTTCCCTGCCCCACCTGCCAGGCCACCGGCATGGTGAAGAGCCCGAGCACCGTAGCGAACGAGATCTACATCGAGCTGCGCAAGATGAAGCGGCACCTCGAATCGGCGGATGTCATGCTGCGGGTCCACCCGGATACGGTCAAGGTGCTCAAGTCCAACAACGGAAGCTGGATTAACGAATTTGAGGATCTGCTCAGCAAAAACATCCTGATCAAGAGCGATCCGACCCTGCATCCGGAGCAATTCGATATCCAGGGGTAGGGCAAGGGCAAAGTTTCAACCCGATCAAAGCAAAGGGCCGGAGGGTACTCCGGCCCTTTCGTTATGTGGGAGATGAAAGCAACTTTGAAAACGAAAAGGAGTCTAAGTCCTTACGGGGGATGGCTTCAACTCCTGTGTACAGGTACTTATCTAGCGAGGTAGATTCAATGACTTCAGTTCGCTGTTTGTCGCTCATGGGGCGCACTGCTCTCCTGACCGGCGCCTTTGCCTTGGCATTCAGTTCTGCCAGCGCCCAGCACGTCTCTGCCGCGGACGACGCGGCAGCCTATTCGAGCTCCGATGCGGCCTCTGCGACGTACTCCAGCTCCAATCCAGCTCCCGATCTAACGGATGCGGCGCTGCCGTCAGCTCCCGAGCCCGGTGCATCGGGCGCTGGACAATACGACAACCGTTCCCGGCCGGGCGGAGGCGGTGGCGGAGTGAGGAGCCACCTGACCTATGAAGTCGGAGGCGGCTTCGCGGCACCGACCAATGATTCCTCTCCCTACATCGGCTGGGGATACAACTTCACCGTGGGCGCCGGGTACCGTGTGGACCAGCACTTCAGCCTGAACCTCGAATACCAGTTCATCCACAGCAAGCTGCCGGACGCGATCGTCGCAGAAGCGGGAGCCACTGGCGGCTACGACACACTGTGGTCGTTCACGCTCGATCCGATGTATGAAGTGAACCCGAAGAGCGCCGTTACTTTCTACGGCGTAGGCGGCGGCGGATTTTATCGCAAGGTCACCAACTTCACTGATCCGCAGCAGGGCTACTACTGCGACTACTTCGGCTATTGCTACGGAGTGACACAGAATCAGGTCGTCGGCCACTTCTCCTCGAACCAGGGCGGATGGAATATTGGCGGCGGCATCGAGCATCGCTTCGCGGGCTGGAACGGCGATGGAAGAATGAAGCTCTTTGCTGAAGCGCGGTATCTCGATGTGCTCTCACCGGCCGTGATCGGCGCAACTCCCAATGGGCTTGGCGTCACCACAGTCGGAGCAGACACCAAGATCATCCCCGTCACTATAGGCCTGCGCTGGTAAGCTAGCTTCGTTTACAAAAACAAAGCCGCCCGGTCCATAGGATCAGGCGGCATTTTTCTGCGAGTTCAAAGATCAATACAAGCCGAGCAGACGCAGGCGGAGCATCCCGCCTACGAATGCACCGACCGGAGTGATAGCAACCAGCGCCAGCAGATACCAGACCGGCAGTTTTCCTCGCTGCTGAAGCGCGCTGAGAGCAGCCAGCAGCAGCACAGAGATCGCCAGCGCAAGCACATGGATCAGAGGATTGTGCTCTGCGATCCACGCGGTGATGAATCCTCCCGCTCCAGCGGCGACAAAGGTCCATCCCAGATTCACGAAGGTATAGCCGGGCGTCGGCGGTCCGGACGCCTCCGTCCAGTCCGGCACGAGCTTCTGCAGCAGCACCGTCAGGAACGTGACAAGAATCGCCATGGTCGCGAAGCCTGCCGCGAGAGCAAAGAACGCGTGCAACACTACCATGGCTTGCGCGCTTCCTCGGTGGGAGTGCCGACCTGACCGGCTTCGATCCGCGCAAGAAAGATGCGCGCCAGCCTCGGCTCGCCGGGGTGACTTTCGCCATGCATCGAGCAGAGGTCGAGAAATTCATCGCAGAGCGGGTTGCGCTGCTCGTATTGCGCGAAGACGTTCTGCAGCGCCTGGGCCAGTTCGCGCAACCGCGCAGCTTCGGGCCACTCGCGATTGCTCTCGTCCTCTTCCGTCAGCGCGACGTCTGCGAAGAGTCCCCGCCGTCCGCGCGCGCACTCTTCCAGACAAGCCAGCAGCTGGTCAGAGAACGCCTTGCTCAGAAGATCGAGCTGACCGGTCGGAGATTGATCGAAGTCATCCATCGCTGCTAGTTCCTCATCGCGGCTTCAACCTCATCCGCTGTGTGCGGCAGATCCGCATCGAGGTCCAGCAGCTTTCCATCCGGCAGAACGAGGAAATCACATTCGATCCGCACGCCAAGCTTTTCTTCCGGAATGTAAACGCCCGGCTCGATCGTGAACACCATGCCTGGCTTGAGCACCGCCGGATACTGCGCCGGATCGTGTACATCGATCCCCACCATGTGTCCGAGACCGTGCAGCCAGTATTTGCCAAGGGGCTGCCCGTGCAGATCCTTTCCATGTGTGTTGATGTAGCTGAAGGCGACCGCATCCAGCGTGTCGGGATCGCGATGGCTGAAGTCGTTGATCTTCGACTTGCCGGCTACAAAGGCATCGATCGCCGCCTTCTGCGCCCCAAGCACGACGTCGTAGATCTCGCGCTGGCGCGCGGTGAAGTGGCCATTCGCCGGGATCGTACGCGTGATATCCGACGCGTACATCGAGTACTCGCAGGCGGCATCGACGACCACGACATCTCCGTCCTCGATCGTGCGCGCGTTGGCGGAGTAATGCAGAATGGTCGAATCGATCCCCGTGCCTACAATCGGCGCATACGAGGGCCGCTCACATCCATTCCGGTACCACGCGGCAGTCATGATCCCCGCAATCGTCCGCTCCGTCTCGCCAGGCTTGACGGCCTTCATCATCTCCCGCTGACCTGCAATCGACGCTTCCGACGCTTTCTTGAGCAGATCGATTTCGCGCGCGTCTTTCGTTTCGCGCAGCGGCATCGTCAGCGTTGTCACATCACGCGGCTCTGTTGCCGTCGTGCCGAGCGTTGCCGCGGTGAAGTCCAGGAGAGAGTCGGCGGCCTTCACGTGCGGCTGTGTCCACACGTTTATCGCGACCCGACGATCATCTGCGATCAGCTTGTTCAGATCTGCGGCGAGGCTCGTCATGGGCTCAACATTGTCTACCCCGGTGGCGCGCGTTACGCCCGGAGTCGCGGCGTCCATCTTCGCCCCGGTGTACTGTTCGAGCCGCAGATTGCGCGTGGGAAGAAACAGAATCTCCTTGTACTCGCGCGGATGTGCTGTCTGGCCCGGGCGTTCCTTGTCCGCCGGGGTCGGCCCCACGATCATGAGCGCTGCGCCGGGTTCATCCCAACCGGTGAGGTAGTAGAAGTCCGAATCCTGGCGGTGCGCGTCGAAGTCCAGCACCGGCTCTTCCGGAGCAAAGAGCACTGCAATGCCGCCCTGCAGAGCATTGCCGAGCGCGACCCGGCGGGCGTGGTAGTCCGCCGCCAGTTGTTTTTCAGTGGCTGGTGCAACAGAGATGGCTGCAAGCAGGAAGCACGCCAACGCCAGAACCCGGGAAATCTTCATCTCCGTATTGTTGCGCGTTGGGGCTCAGCGCGCCAATGATCCGACAGCGAAGAACTCAGCCTGCCTAGGAAGTGACAACGATTGCGCCGGACGGAAACTCTTCTTCAGCCTGTTTGGTGAGGCGCGCTTCTTCTTCATCGAGCATCTGCAGAAATACGCGAGCAGGAACAGGCCGCCCGAACAGCCATCCCTGCGCATGAATGTCCTGATCGCTTGCGGCGAAGTAGTCGGCCTGAATTTTTGTCTCGATACCTTCGACTACCACTCTCAGCCCGAGCGTCTCGGCCATCGTCAGAATTTGCGGAAGGATTGAAACCGTGACCGCATCCGTGCCGATCGCCTTGGTAAATGCCTTGTCGATCTTGATGGCATCAACCGAGAGATCGTGCAGATAGGCGAGGCTGGAGTAGCCTGTGCCGAAGTCATCGATCGCCACGTAATGGCCTCTCTGGCGGAGGCGCAGGATCGTGTTGCGCGCCACCTGCTGACGGGCCGTGTAACTCTCTGTAATCTCGACGCCCAGGTTGCGTGGCGAAACTTCAGCTTCGTTGAGCTGCTTGTCGAGCATCGGTATGAATTCGCTGTCGGCCAAGTCAGCCGCGGCGATATTGATGTTGATCCTGAAGCTGGGGCGCGCGCGAAGTGTCGCGCCGAAATCGCGCAGTGCGTGGCGCAACACTAGCCTGGTGATCTCGCCTACAAATCCCTTCTCTTCCGCGATCTTCACGAAAACGTCGGGGCTGACGTTGTTCTTGTATTCATCCGTCCAGCGCACCAGCGCCTCTGCTTCGACGATCTGCCCGGTCGAGAGTTCAACAATTGGCTGATAAACGACGGAAAGCGCGTCTGCGCGAATGGCGCGGATCAGTTGCTGCTCCACGCTCTTGTTACGGCTGTAGAGCATGGGGCATAGTAGCCCGAAGATCGCGCCGAAAGCCGCTCCCAGTCCGATGAACACCATCGAATACTTCCGGTTCATCGCGAGTGCGTCGTTCATTGAGATGTACGCGGTGAGGCAACCGCTGGAATCCTTCGCGCAGCGCGTTGCATAGAGGGTGTTGCCGACGTTCGCCTTGACTTCGCGCGTCAGGATGTTTTCAGGCACGATCGGGCTGTCTCCGATCATCTGCCCCATCCGGTGCCGCGGAGCATCGATCGCAGTCGCGGTGAAGTGCATCGGAGGAGCTGCGAGCGAAGCGAAGTTGTAGGGGTTGTAAACGATGAATGACTCACCGAGTTGCACCGCGACGACGCTCTGGTCGTCAACGCGGAACGGGGCGAGATTCTTGTAGATCCTGGTTCCATCCTGCCGGGCCATCACGGGTGAATACCGCGTCACGGCGAGAGGATTGCGGCCGGAAGTGGTGGAGCACTCGATCTGGCCGTTGCGCATGCGCCCAGCCGCCTTCAGATACTGCGACTGAAAGATCAGCTGGCGAAAATACTCGATCTCAGCGTCCGAGCAAAGTTGGTACGGAGATCCATTCATCGTCTCCAGCATTGCCCGCGATTCAGAAGTGGACGCGATCGTCTCAAGCAGAACACGGTTCGCGTACTGATCCAGCCGGGATTCGGTCTGCCGAAGCGCGTACGCGTGACCGAGAACGTAGCCCCCAAGCGCACCGGCCGTGGCAACAACAATCGTCGATACGATGGCTACGACGACGCGCTGGAAGAGTGTCCGCATACTGAGCTAAGCCATTATTCCGGTAACAACACCCCGTGACTGCACCCCAATAGTGGTAAGGGAGTCACTCCGGAGTGCCACGATCGTAAGCTACTCATTCCAATCATGAAGAAGTCATTACCTTCGTCTGCGTCCGGCCCCGTTCAAGCTTGCTGAAACGGTTTACAACTAAAGGGCAGGGGGACCAATTTTTGCATGCCCGGACCGCCCCTTTCCAGACCTTTCATCGCAAAGCTTCAAATTTGCGAAAATCTCCTCCTGTCGCGTCGGGCGTTGAATTTCCACACGAAACGCCGTATTCTAATCAGGCGAACGAGTTTGTCCGCCTGTGTTGCCCGTGAGGTTGCCGGGGTGGCGGAGAGATGAGTGGGCTTATAGCCCACTTTTTATTTGGTGCGAATTTTGCCCGGAGCCGCCGCAGGATTGGCCGGGAACTCCTTCAGAATGAGTGACAGGCGGCTGGGTGTTGATGGCTTCTAACCTTGACGAAATCCGGAAAGCCGCCGAGCGGGTAGCAGGCTCGCACGGTCTCGATGTCGTAGATATCGACCTCTCCGGACCGGCCAAGGAAAGAACCCTGCGGGTGTTCCTGGAGAAGAATGAGGAAGGCCGCAGGCAGTTGAAAGCGCAGATCGCCGCGGGGGCCGAGGGGCTTCCGGAGCGGCTGGTGGAAGGCAGGCTAACTGTTGAGCAGCTTTCCGGCGTAACGCACGAGGATTGCGAGGCGTTCAGCCGCGACTTCGGAGTTCTGCTGGATGTGGAGGACCTGGTTCCGGGTGGCGAGTACACCCTTGAGGCGAGTTCGCCGGGTCTGGATCGGAAGTTGACCAGGGCAGAGGAGTTTCGGCGTTTTGCTGGCTGCCTGGTGAAAGTGCAGACGTTCGAGCCCATTCGCAACAACCGGCACTGGAGAGGCCGATTGGAGGCGGGCTCGGGCAGAATCATTACGCTTGATCTGGCGGCCATGCATCAGAACAGCAAGAGCCGCAAAGCAGGCGTTGAGAAGGTGGAGATCCCTCTCGAGAATGTCGAGAAGGCGGAGCTGATCCCGGAGATTTAGGCGCAACGGCGCTGAACAGCAGGGATGAACACCGCGAGAACTCCCGAACCGCAATTTTTGAAGTGCAATCAGCCGAAAGGCTCGATTGCCGAGCAATCGAGAGAGTAAGAGAATGGCCAGCGCTTTGTATCAAAGTATCGAACTCCTGAGCCGCGAGAAGGGCATCGAGCCCGAGATCGTTGTCGGCGCCGTGGAAGAGGCGATCGCCCTTGCCACCCGCAAGTACTACAAGACCCAGGAGAACATGCGCGGAGAACTGAACAAGGACACCGGCGAAATCACCGCTTACGTCTATAAGACCGTTGTCACTGATGACGATGAGGTCGAGGATCCCGTCAACCAGATCACCCTGGAAGAAGCCAGCGAGCTTGCTCCCGGCGTTGAGGTTGGCAGCGAGATCCGCATGTATAAAGACACCACGCCGCTGGGCCGCATCGCCGCGCAGCTCGCGAAACAGGTGATCTTCCAGAAGGTCCGCGAGGCCGAGCGCGACACCGTCTTCCAGGAATACGCACACCGCGAGAAGGAAGTCCTGAACGCGACGGTCAAGCGCATCGAAGGCCAGGACATCATCTTCGATCTTGGCAAGGCAGAAGCACGCTGCCCCAAGCGGGAGCAGTCGCGCCTCGAGCAGTTCACCGTTGGCGAGCGCGTTCGCGTGGTCCTGCTCAAGGTGGACCGCGCAGCTAAAGGCCCACAGGTGATCGTCTCCCGCGCAGCTCCGGAACTGGTTCAGAACCTATTCCAGTCCGAAGTGCCGGAGATCTACGACAACACCGTCGCCATCCGGGCCATCGCCCGCGAAGCCGGCGAACGCACCAAGATCGCCGTCCAGAGCCGCGACAAGGACGTCGACCCAGTCGGCGCCTGCGTGGGCATGAAGGGCATGCGCGTGCAGTCGATCATCCGCGAGCTTCGCGGCGAGAAGATCGACATCATTGAGTTCAGCGAAGAGATCACCACCTTTGCCGAAAAAGCTCTGCAGCCCGCGAAGGTAAGCCGCGTCTCCATCACCGATCTGGGCGAGAAGCAGCTCGAGGTGATCGTGGACGACACCCAGCTTTCGCTTGCCATCGGAAAGAAGGGACAGAACGTCCGTCTCGCCGCCAAGCTGCTGGGATGGAAGATCGACATCAAGAGCGAAGAGGAGAAGCGCCAGGAAGTCGAGCAGCAGATGCAGGCTCTCACCGGTGGACCCTCCACTCCTATCGAGCAGGTTACGGAGCTCGGAGCGGGCATCATTGAGAAGCTGGTCGCTGCCGGCATCACCACGGTCGAATCTCTGGCAGACATGACGCCGGAGCAGCTCGAGGAGATTCCCGGTATCGGCGAGAAGACGCTGGAACGCATCAGCGTCGCGGTCCGCCACTATTTCGGCCACTTTGAAGAGGGTGAAGAAGCCCCGGCCGGTGAAGGCGGGCCGGGCGTCGCGGGTGCTCCGGAGGCGGAGGGTTCTGACGAACCTGCCGCGCTTACGGCTGCCGCGGACACCGAGAACGTCTCCGACGGAGAGTCCGAGATCGAAACTCCCGAGGCTGCCGCCGCAACTGCGGAAGCTGAAACTGAGAATTCGCAAGAGGTGCTGGAAGAGGCGGAAGACGGCGGGGAGACCGCGGAAGAGCTCGCTGTCGCCAACGTTCCGGCATCGGAAGAAGAAAATACGAGAGACGACGAAGAGGGTGGCGCTTAAATGCGTCGCGCTCTTCAACGCCATTCAAGCGATAATGGTGGTAACGCAAACCTCCAATGCCATGAGGTAGCTATGAGCGACTAAGGGCTTTGGGCAGCACATTCTGAAAAGAGGCGGATGAGCAAGGTTCGAATTAACGATCTCGCGCGCGAGTTGGAAGTCAAGAGCAGGCAGATTCTTGACGTCCTCGCGGAACTCGGTCTGGCTGAAGGCAAGACACACTCGAGTTCGATCGAAGGGCACGAAGCTGACAAGGTTCGCGCGCAACTCCAGCCAGGATCGCGCCCCGCAGGTCAAGGTGCCGGGTCTTCGCGCGCGTCCCAGGCGATTACACCGAAAATCGATCTCTCTCACGTTTCCAAGCCCGGCGACGTGATGAAGGCCATTCTGGCCAAGAAGCAGGAACAAGAGGCAGAAGCTCGCAAGAGCATGGTGCCGCCCAGCAAAGCAGCGGTGCCGCCAGCGCCCGTTGTGGCGAAGGCGCCGGCAAAGCCCGCAGCGCCCGCCGCAGCAGCACCGCCGGCCGCGCCCGCGCGTCCCGAGCCCCGCAAGATTGTGCCCCAGCCCCGGCCAGCACCCGCCATCGTGCAGCCCCCGGCGCCTGCGATCGCTTCCAAGCCTCCGGCTGGAACCGTTGTTGCGAAGGCACCGGCCGGCGCAGCGGCTCCGCGTCCAGCAGTGACGGTGGTCCCGCCGCAGAACGTGGTGGTACGACCGCCCGCTGCCGTGCCGCCCACTGCGGCGGCAGCGCCGAAGCCGGCTGCAGCCGAGCCCGCGAAACCGGTGGTGGTTGTCGCACCGAAGCCTCCTGCCGCCGCTGCGCCAGCGCCCCCAGCACCTGCGGCGCCCGAGAAGCCGGAGATCGCCGCCTCGACAGCATCCGTTGCCGCAGCACCTGCACCAGCGGCTCCGGTGCCACCCGTAACGGAAACACCAGCCGAGCCCATCGCTCCCGCTGCAGCCGCTCCGGCCCCTCCGGAGGAGAAGGCTCCCGAAGCGCCACCAGCGCCGCCGGTGCCCGCTCCACGCCGCGTTGTAATGCCGCAGACCGGGCCGCGTCCCGTGTACAAGGCGCCCCCGGTAGCCGCCGCAAGCACTACCGCGCCCGCTGCTCCGCAAGGTGGAGGCCTGCAGCGCGGCCGACCCATCTTCGATCGCAGACCCACAGGCGCTCCGGGCGGCTTCCAGCAGCGCACTCCGGGCGCTCCCGGCCAGTTCCCTGCCGGAGGACCACGTCCCAAGCACCCGACACGCACCGGATTTACTCCCGGTGGCCCCGGCGGCGCTCCAGGCGCTCGTCCCGGGTTCGGCGCGCGCCCCGGCTTCGGTGCAAGGCCCGGCTTTGGCGGACCTCGTCCCGGTGGACCGGGCGGAGCACCTCCCGCCGGAGAAGCTCCTCGGCCGCAACGCGCCTCGAACAACCGAGGCCGTCGCAGTGGCCAGCAGTATCCGAAGACCAAAGAAGGCCCGATGAAGGGCTTTGTGCCACCTCCGCGTTTTGGTGGCGCAGCCAACTTCAGCGACGAGCCGCTCCCCATCACGCGTGAAATCACCGTGACCGAAGGCATCAGCGTTAAGGACCTCGCGGAAAAGCTCGAAATCCGCGCCAAGGACCTCATCGCAATCCTGCTCATGCGCGGAGTCTTTGTCACAGTCAACCAGTCGCTCGACGCTGAGATGGTCAAGGACGTCGCCGCGAAATTCGGTGCGGCTGCCACCGTCATCAGCTACGAAGAAGAGCTCGAGAATCAGGCCATCGAAGAAGTTCTCGATACCGAGAAGACGGACTTCGTCGAAGTCCCGCGCGCTCCTGTGGTCACCGTCATGGGCCACGTCGATCACGGCAAGACATCGCTGCTCGACGCGATCCGCGAAACCGACGTTGCTGCAGGAGAAGCCGGCGGCATCACGCAGCACATCGGCGCCTACAAAGTCCGGTTCACCAAGGAAGGCTCTCCGGCTTCCGGCCGCGAGATCGTCTTCCTCGACACGCCGGGCCACGAGGCCTTCACCCGCATGCGTGCACGCGGCGCCAAGGTCACCGACATCGTCGTCATCGTTGTTGCAGCCGATGACGGCGCCATGCCGCAGACCCTCGAAGCCATCGATCACGCCAAAGCAGCGGACGTTCCCATCATCGTTGCGGTAAACAAGATCGATAAGCCGGAGGCCAATCCCGATCGCGTGATGAAACAGCTCGCCGATCGCGGCCTCACCCCGGACGAATGGGGTGGCGAGACTCCCTACGTTCGCGTATCGGCAAAGAAACGCGAGAACCTCGATCGCCTGCTCGAGATGATCTGCCTCGTGTCTGACATCAAGGGTCCCAAAGCAACACCCGGACGCAAGGCCGTCGGCTCCGTTCTCGAAGCCAAGCTCGATCGCGGACGTGGTGCGGTGGCTACCGTGCTGGTGCAGGATGGAACCCTGCGCCTGAACGACAGCTACATCGTCGGCAACACCTACGGCAAGGTTCGCGCCATGTTCGACGATCGCGGACGCGCTCTGGAAGAGGCTGGCCCGTCAACTCCGGTCGAAGTGCTCGGACTCGAAGCGATGCCGGAATCCGGCGATACCTTCCTCGCAGTTGCGGACCGCGACAAGGCCAAGGGCATTGCGCAGTACCGCAAGATGAAGGAACGCGAGGCCACACTGGCCAAGAGCTCCCGCGTCTCGCTCGAAGGACTCGCCGAGCAGATCCGCCAGGCTGGCGTGAAGGACCTCCCGCTGATCATCAAGGGCGACGTGACCGGTTCGGTCGAAGTGCTGGCCGACTCGCTCGTCCGCATGTCCACCGAGAAGGTACGCGTCAAGGTCATCCACTCCGGTGTCGGTTCCATCACCGAGAGCGACGTGCTGCTCGCCACCGCTTCCAACGCCATCATCATCGGCTTCAACGTGCGCCCCGAGCGCAAGGCCGCTGAACTGGCGCAGCAGGAAGATGTGGAGATCCGGCTGCACTCTATCATCTACGAACTGCAAGACGAGATGCGTCTCGCAATGCTTGGACTGCTCGAGCCTACCTTCAAGGAAAACTACATGGGCCGTGCCCAGGTGCTCACCGTCTTCAGAATTCCGAAGGTCGGCACCATCGCGGGCTGCCGTGTACAGGACGGCTCCATCCGCCGCGACTCGGAGATCAAGGTGATGCGCGATGGCGAACAGATCTTCAAGGGCAAGATTGGATCGCTCAAGCGGTTCAAGGACGATGCCCGCGAAGTGACGAACGGCATGGAGTGCGGTATCGGCATCGCCGGATTCGGCGACCTGAAGGAAGGCGACACGCTCGAAGCCTTCTCCACGGAGAAGATGGCAGCTGACCTCGGCCAGCTGACTTCAGCCAAAGCTTAACCGCACAGCAGCACCGAATCGGGCCCGCTTCTCACTGAGAGGCGGGCCTAATCTTTTTGCACGCGAGAAACCCGAACACTCCGGCACACCGCTCCGTCTTAGGGTATGAACATCGCGGACCTCAGCCCTGGAGTTAGCATTTCAGGGTTGCCGGTAAGGAGTTCGCAGATTTTGGCCACCGATGCAGACGCGGAGTTCTCGGCGCTCGTACAGCACCAGTCGCGCTTCGTTTTCAAGGTGGCCTATGCGGTTCTGCTCAACTCCCACGACGCGGAGGACGCGGTACAGGAGACTTTCTTGAAGCTGTATCGCCACGCCGGCTGGAAAGAGGCAGAGAACGAGCGTGCCTATCTCGCTCGCGTGGCGTGGCGCGTGGCGATTGATCACAAGCGGCGCTCATCCTCATCCGCAGCTGCGGCGGAAGATCCGCAATTGCTCGATGCGTTCGCGTCATCCCATGCCGGCCCGCACGAAGCCATCTCTGAAGCCAACCAGCAGGCAACAGTGCATGCATTGATCGATTCACTTCCGGAGGATCTTCGTGTTCCGCTCGTGCTCTCCGCATTCGAAGAACTGAACTCCCGCGAGATCGGGCAGATCCTCAGCATCCCGGAAGGCACTGTGCGCACGCGCCTGCAGCGGGCGCGGCAGATCCTGCGGCAGAAGCTGACGTCGACGAAGGAGACGCACTATGTCTGAGCGCGACGACCTCGATCGCCTTATCGACGCAGAACTCTCCCGCTACGCCGAGCCGCGGGTTGGTCTCGAGCAGCGTATCCTGGGGCGGGTCGCGAGTGAGGTGAATCGCTCCCGCCTGCGCTGGCTACTCATTGCGATTCCTGTGCCTGTTGCTGCCCTGCTTCTTTTGTTCTCAGCTTCTTTATTCAATGCTCCACATCCGCAACACCAGGCCTACGCGCCGGTGACTAAACCAGTTCCGCAACTGCAGGCCCCCATTCTTCGAACTGCTCCCAAATTAGTTTCGAGCACACATGCACGGGACCGCAAACAAAGCCAAGCTCGAGTCCTAAAGAGCGTCAACGCCCGACCCAAGCTCGATCTTTTCCCAACTCTCCATCCGCTCAGCGAAGAGGAGCAGGCTATCGAGCGCTTCGGAAACGAAGCACAGGAAGAGGACCGAAGGGCGCTTGTAGAAGACCGTCAGCACATCGACGAGCCGGTAAACATCACGGCGATCCGTATCGCGCCGCTTCCGTCATTGAAGACTGATCAGAATTGAGGAGAACTCATGCGTAAACCCAGCTTCTTCTTCGCCCTCCTGCTGCTCGCACCTATGTTCGCGAGCGCTGCAATCGCGCAGGAGCAAACCACAGCTCCCGAGACACCGAGAGCCGGTGACCCTCCAAGTCGCTTTTATCATTTCGAGTTTGTAGTGCAGGAACTCGGGGCAGACGGCAAGCCCACCAACACTCGCACGTACGTAACGACGCTCAGCACCCAGAACAATAAAAGCGCCTCAATCCGCACAAACTCAAGAGTCCCGATCGTCACGGGATCGACAACAACCTCGGACAAGCCAAACGCACTCGTGAATACGCAGTTTCAGTACGTCGACGTTGGCGTGAACATCGATGCAAGTCGTGCCCACGAAGTCGGGCGGCAACTCGCCTTCGACATCAGTGCCGACATCAGCAGCGTTGCTGAAGGTCGGGAGCCGCTACTTCGTCAACCGATCATTCGGCAGAACAAATGGCAGGCCGTAGTGCTCATTCCGACTGGGAAGTCCACAGTCCTGTTCACGTCCGACGCCCTCGATTCAAAAGGCAGCATGCAGCTATCGGTCACCGCCGCCGCAATACAATGAGCAAGCTGGATAGGCGCTTGCCTCACCCCGGCAGCTGCGGCGAGAGCTTCTGCACTGCCGGCGTATCCGCTCCCAGCCAGTCAGGATGACGCGCCGTAGTATCGAAGTGCGACGTCGTCTTGAACAGCTCATATTTGCCGCTCATCGCAACCTGTTCCGTCTTCCCGATCAGCGCAGCAACTGCACTCTCGTCCATCGGCTTAAAGTCCTTGACCGCCGTGAACGCCTGGTCCAGCAGCATCTTCGAATCGATTCCGGTGATGAGCACGGAAATGGGCAGATTGAGCGAGTAGTGCAGGCAATCCATTGGCTGCACTGCGCCGCTCTTCAGAATGATCCCGTCTCCGAAGCTCTTCATCCCCAGCACGCCGATCTTCTGCTTCACCGCTTCCGGAACCACCATCTGCGAAAAGCTGCGGAAGTGCGCGTCCATGATGTTCACCGGCATCTGTACCGTATCGAAATGGAATCCATGCTTCTGCGCAACCTCGAGCATGTAGAGATGGATGCGCGGATCCTTGTGCCCGGTGAATCCGATGTGCCGCACCTTGCCGGCCTGCCTGGCCTCCACCACTGCTTCCATCGCGCCGCCTTCGGCGAAGATGCGGTCAGGGTCATCGAAACGAATCACCTCGTGATGCTGCAGCAGATCGATGTGGTCGACCTTCAGACGCCGCAGCGAGTCGTTGATCTGGTTGGTCGCTACCTCTTTCGTGCGGCCATCCAGCTTCGTCATCACGAACGCCTTTTGCCGGTACCCGCCCTGCGACAGCGCTTTGCCGACGCGCTCTTCGCTGCGACCCTCGTTGTAGTCCCACGAATTGTCGAGGAAGTTGATCCCGCGATCGAGCCCCTCGTGAATCAATCGGATCGCATCATCTTCTTCAACTTTCGGCCTGCCCAGGTGCGAGCCCCCCAGTCCGATCACGGATACCTGCTCGCCCGTCGACCCCAGTTCGCGATAGAGCATCTCGCCCTTCATCGTTCCCGCATTCGTGACACGCGGGATGCGCGCAGCGGCTTGTCCTGAGTTCGATTCCGCGTTCATGGATTGAGCGGAGTTTCCTTCAGACATCTGCGCCGCCTCGATCCGTTTTGATTGCATCAATGCTGCGGCCGCACCCGCACCCGCTATGAAGTCGCGTCTTTTCACCATGGCCCTCCGGATGATCTCAGCCCTCTGAGATGCCAGGTAAATCGAGCAGTTTGCCTCAACGCCGCAAGCCGTTTCGACCACCAGAACAGCCCCAAATGCACACCTTTCGCGCGCAACCCGTACTTAGGTTCTGTCGTCCTATGCAGAGCGAACGGACAAATCAGGAGGAAGAAGAATGTCTTCAGAGTTGCGCGGAAAGAAGATCGCTATTTTAGCTACAGACGGATTCGAGCAGGTTGAACTCACCGAGCCGCGGAAGGCTCTCAGCAATGTGGGCGCTACAACAGTCGTGATCGCACCCAAGAACGGAGAGATCAAGGGCTGGAATAAGAAGGACTGGGGACAGTCGGTGAAGGTAGATTTGCCACTTGCGGACGCCAACCCGAACGACTATGACGCGCTGCTGCTGCCCGGCGGCGTCATGAACCCCGACCACCTTCGCATGGACCCGGCGGCAGTCAACTTCGTGCGCCAGTTCGTCTCAACCGGCAAGCCTGTCGCAGCAATCTGCCATGGGCCCTGGACCCTGATCGAGGCAGACGCCCTGCGCGGCAAGACCGTCACCTCATGGCCCTCGCTCAAGACCGACATCAAGAACGCCGGTGCAAACTGGGTCGATCAGGCTGTCGTGACCGACGGGCAATTCATTTTCAGCAGAAAGCCAGACGACATCCCCGCATTCAGCAAAGCCTTGATAGAGGCGGTCGTCCACGCACCAGAACACGCCCACGCGTAAGCACCGGGCTCCGGCGATTCGGTGCTGATCAAAGCAAGCACACCTGGATGCCCCAGGTCTCGATTCTGAGACCTGGGATACATCCCTAACCTGCTCTGCTCCTGATCCCATCTTCTCCACTCCCCAACATCCCCTGCAGAAACCTGCTTCTTTCCCTGTAAAAAATCCTTGCCGCCGGAGACTACCTTATACAGAAGGGAATCTCCAGAGAGATGGCAAGCCCGGAAGATCTCTACGAAGAGGCTGTTCGATCGCACGGAGCGGCTCTCGATCGCCTCTCGCGCGCATACGAAGCCGATCCTGACAAGAGGCGCGATCTACTCCAGGACATTCATATCGCGCTCTGGCGCAGCTTCGAGAACTACGCCGGACGCTGCTCGCTGCGCACCTGGGTATATCGCGTCGCTCACAACGTCGCCACTTCGCACGTTGTCAGTGACAGGCGCATGCGATCCCGGCCGCTCGTGAGCATCGAGGACATCGACATCGCCGATCTAGCGAGCGCGTCCGACCGGGCGCTCGAGCGAAACCTTGCGCTCGAAAAGCTTACCGGCCTCATTCGCGAACTGAAGCCTCTCGATCGCCAGCTCGTTCTGCTGTTCCTTGAAGGTTTCGACTCGTCGAGCATTGCCGAAATCACGGGCCTCTCGCCCAGCAACGTCGCGACGCGCATTCACAGGATAAAGATTCTTCTCACAGCAAAATTTCAAAGCGGAGGAAAGTCATGACGAACGATTTTGATTCGCGTATTCGCGGTCTCTGGCAACAGCCATCGGGTGAGCCTCCTCGCTTCACACCTGAAGAACTCCGTCGCAGAGTCGCGAGCTTCGAGCGCGTCGTCCGGCATCGCAACCTGCGCGAGTACCTGGCAGCCGCAGCTGTTATCGGGGTGTTCGCGTACTATGCGTGGCTTTTCCCAACATTGCTGCTGCGCGCCGGTTGCGGTCTCATCATCGTGGGGACGGTGTACGTCATCATTCAGTTGCGCCGCCGAGCCTCTTCCACCCCAGCGCCGGCCGAGATGGGCCTGCGGAGTTGCATCGACTTCCAGGCGTCGGAACTTGCGCGGCAGCGCGATGCGCTCAACGCGGTATGGTCCTGGTATCTCCTGCCCTTTTTGCCGGGAATGGCTGTGTTCCTGATAGGACTTTTTCAGTTCACAAAGAGCGTCACTGGAGCAGCAGGCAGGCCTTTCCACACCGCAGCCGCACTGGCCGGGTTCAGCATTGTTGCCGGGTGCGTTGCCGTCGTTTTCATCTCGATTGGCATGCTCAACCATCGAGCGGCAAACAGGCTGCAGATGCAGATCGACGATCTCGGCCGCCTGACACGCGACCCGGCTTAGCCCGCACGGTGGCCGCTCGCTCTCTGGACGATGTATAGTGCGGCCATGCACCTCCTTTCCGGTCTGCATCGCCGCATGTACACAGGCCAGCTACGTCTTCTCTCTGTCATCGGATTGCTTCTGCTCACCGTTCCTGCATCGGCACAGATGCCGGCCGGACACGACATGAGCGACATGGAGCCGGTCACTCCTCCTGACAAGCTGCCGGTTCCAGTTCACATGACGGGCATCGGCAATGCGCACATTGCAATCACGGCGACTCCCGATGCGCAGGCGTGGTTCGACCAGGGCCTGAACCTGTTGCACGACTTCTGGGACTACGAAGCAATGAAAGCCTTCGAGCAGGGCATCCGTGTCGACCCGAACTGCGCGATGTGCTGGTGGGGGCTGGCGCAAGCCGAACAGGCCCGCGGAAAAGATCTCGAAACTTGTGCAAGAGAGGCAGTCGATGAGGCCACGAAGTTAAAGGAAAGGATCACCGAACCGGAGCGGCTCTACATCGAGGCTGCGCAGATCGAAACCACGAGCAAGGCGAAACGCGGCGCCGACAAGCAGGAGATCGCTGTCTTCCGCGCACTCGTCGCCAAGACTCCGAACGACACTCAGGCACGTCTGCATCTTGCCCTCGCCCTTGAAGACGGATACGACAAGCACGGAGAGCCGCGCAAAAGCGAGCAGGAAGCGATTCACATGCTTGAAGGCATCCTGCACGATGCACCAAACGACTCCGCAACCAATCACTATTGGATTCACGCGATCGAACCCGGAAACCATCCTGACCGCGCCATCCAGAGCGCAGCGCTCCTCGCCAGCCTTGCTCCCACCTCCGGCCACATGGTGCATATGCCCGGCCACATCTACTATCGAGTCGGCAATTATCCCGAAGCGGAGCACTGGTTCTCCGCCTCCATGGAAGCCGACGAGCACTACATGCAGGCGCAGCACGTCAGTCCGGATGACGACTGGAATTACGTGCACAACATGATGTACGCCATCGCCAACCTGATGGAGCAGGGCCGTCTGGCCGACGCCAACACACTGTCTGATCATCTCGCGGCCGCACGCGGACAGCTTTCGGCATCGCTATATATCTGGTCGGCTCGCGACCAGATGTCTCGCATCAGCAAGCGGCTGCCGGTTGCCTTGCGCGTAGCAGACTGGGATGCCGTGCTCGCCATGCTGAGCGAAGCCAATCTTCCCAAGGGCGACCACGCCGCAAACCTTCGTTTTCTCGCAGCCGAACTCACCGACTACGCCAAAGGAATGAAGGCCCTCGACGCCGGCAATGCAGTCGCGGCGCAGGAGCGCTCCGTCAGCATGGATGCGGGGCTGAAGCAGATGCAGGAGATGCGCGCCGCGATGAAGAAGTCCGGCAACGGCCACGAGAAGAAAGACGCCGCAAAACAGCCCATGCAGCCTCTCGCGCCGGATGCGCTGCCCGAACCGATCCTCAAGTGTCTGAACATTCAATCCATCGAGTTGAGGGCCGGAGTCCTCGCTGCTCACCACAAGCTGCGCGCAGCCAGAAAGACCTACGATCTCGCCGCCAGGGAGGAAAAGAAACTCGGCTACCACGAGCCGCCCTTCTATATCCGCCCTGTCGCCGAAACCGAAGCTGCCGCTCTGCTGCGAGCGAAGGATTTGAAGGGCGCCGAGCAGGCCTATCACGCCGCCCTTGAACAACGACCCAATTCCGGATTCGGCCTCTACGGTCTCGCTCTCGTGAAAGAAGCCTCGGGCGACTCCGCCGGAGCGCGCGAAGCCTATGCGGCTTTCCTGAAAGCATGGCCCCGCGCCGACGCCAACCTGCCCGAAGTCGCGCATGCGCAGAAGATCGTCGGCACAGCCGCGGATCGCGCTGCGCAATAATCCGTATTCGAATGCACAAAGGGCGGCCTCTTCGGACCGCCCTTATGCTTGCTGCTGATGATTGTGCTTGCTTAGTTCCGGCTGCGCATCTTCGAGAGCAGATTCAGAATCTCGACATAGAGCCACACCAGCGTCACCATAATCCCGAACGCACCGTACCACTCCATGTACTTCGGCGCGCCATAGTTCACGCCCTGTTCGATGAAGTCGAAGTCGAGCACGAGGTTCAGTGCTGCGACGGCGCAAACCAGCAGGCTGAAACCGATCCCGATCGTGCCCGACCCGTTCACAGCCATGAAGTTGATGTGGAACAGACCCAGGATCATCTCCATCAGGTAGAAGAGGCAGATGCCGCCAGTAGCGGCGATAATCCCGATCCGCAGCTTGTTTGTGACTCTGATCATCCCCGAGGCGTAAACGACCAGCATGGTCATCAGGACACCAAAGGTCAAGCCAACTGCCTGGATCGCGAGGCCTGGGTAGCGCAGCTCGAGAAATGCCGAGATGCCGCCCAGGAACAAGCCTTCGAAGAGGGCGTAAATCGGAGCCGTGATCGGCGCCCAGTTCGTCTTGAAGATCGTCACCATGGCGGCAATGAACCCGCCGAACACGCCCAGGGTCAACAGACCTCCGATGCTTCCCGGGTCGCGCGTCTGCATGAAGCTGTACCAGGTGTAGCTCGCCGTTGCCAGCGCGCACAGCAGCAGGATTCCGGTCCGGTTCACGGTTCCGTTCAGTGTCATGCGATCCGTGACATCCAGCGCGCCGCCACCGCCGTACCTTCCGACGCCTCGGGCCGCTTCCTCGAACGTTTTGGAGCCAAGGGCAGGATTTGAAGTCTTGAAGAGGGGCATTCGAGTGATCTCCGTTTTCGGGAGCAGCCGGAACTCCCCGGAAATCAAGGAAAACCGCGCTCCTGTACCTATTTTACGGCTGCGCCTGGCAACCAGCCGCTTCAGCACTGGTTCCAACCGCAGCAGGATTTTAGACGCCCGATCTTCGCAATCGATTCTTTAGCCCGCCCCGGCCCCCGAAATTACCGCTTTTCCGTCGCTATCAGAATGGTCTATATTGACCGTCATTCGCACGACCCCCAGGAGGAACTCAATGAAGATCAACGACACAATTGGCGTATTGCTCGGGTGTCGGCCCGAGCGCAAGGTGCTCTCCATCGAACCCGAGCAGTCCGTATACGAAGCCCTGCAGATGCTGGCCAAATACGACATCGGAGTTCTGCTGGTCTGCAAGGGTGACCGCCTGGTCGGGATCTTCTCGGAGCGGGACTACGCGCGCAAGGGCATCCTGGGGGGACACACTTCGCGCGAAACGACCGTCGGCCAGCTCATGACCAGTCCGGTCATCTCCGTCAATCCCAAGCACACCGTCGACGAGTGCATGACGCTGATGACGCAGCACGACTTCCGCCACCTGCCCGTCGTCCAAAACGACAGGATCGCGGGCGTCGTCTCCATCGGCGATCTGGTTAAGTGGGTCATCTCCGGCCAGGAGCAGACCATCCAGGCCCTTGAGGGATACATCGCCGGCGCCTATCCCTGTCCGTAATTCACTTTGTTCAGCGTCAGACGAGCGACAAGGGATAACGCTCCGCACGGATGCAGTGCTGTGCGATCGTGCGGCTCAGCTTCACCGTATCTTCTGGAACAAACCGAGCCAGTCTGCGCAGGATAGCGAGCTGTGTCCGCAGTTCGTCTCCCTCCGCTGAGGCCGCCAGCACTCGCCGCGCAGCCTGCTCCGCCAACCCCATGCTTTCGTCCGCCAGCAACCCAGTCATCGCTGCAGCCGGAGATGCCGCGCCTTTGCCGGCCGACGCAAGCTTGCGCGCGCGCAGCAGGGCCGATTCCAGCGCGTATACCTGCGCGATGATGTCGGCCAGATCGGCCATGATCTCCTGCTGATCCTGCAGCCCCGCCATGTACCGCTGACTTGCCACGCCCGCTGCAAACAGCGCAATCTTCTTCACCGCCGCCAGAATCTCCCCCTCGCGGGCCAGTTTCTCGTCCGAGCCTTCCCCTTCATCAAACGAGGGCGGCTGCATCACCTCATCCATCAGAGCTTTGATCGCCTTCAGCAGCGGCAGCTCTCCTGCCATCGCGCGCTTCATCAGCCAGCCAGTGATGATCATCCGGTTGATCTCGTTCGTGCCTTCGAAAATGCGATTGATGCGCGCGTCCCGGTAGAACCGCTCCGCCGGATACTCCTCGACAAATCCGTATCCGCCCATCGTTGCCACCAGCTCATCGACGACAAGCGAAATCATCTCGGAGTCATACACCTTCAGGATCGAGCACTCCACCGCATACTCTTCGATCCGCTTCTGCACATCCCTCGAAGATCGGCCGCTCTCATCCCCAAGCTGTGCCAGGCTCGCATCAATCATGCCCAGCGTTCGATAGGTCATACTTTCCGCCGCATACATCCGCGTTGCAGATGCAGCGATCTTCCTCTGCACCAGACCAAACTCCGCAATCGACTTGCCGAAAGCCTTGCGCTCCTTTGCATAGCGGACCATATGGCTGATCGCCAGCCGCGCGCCTCCAATGCATGCCACTCCGAGCTTTAATCGCCCCATGTTCAGCACGTTGAATGCGATGTGGTGCCCTTTTCCGGCCTCGCCCAAGAGATTCGCAGCAGGGATTTTGCAGTCCTGCAGCACCAGTGCACAGGTTGACGATCCGCGGATTCCCATCTTGTGCTCTTCAGCGCCCACCGTCAGTCCCGGGGTATCGCGCTCGACCAGGAACGCCGAGAACTTTTCGCCGTCGATCTTCGCAAAGACCGTGTAAAGCCCGGCCGTCCCGCCATTCGTGATCCACATCTTTTCGCCATTCAGCGTGTAGCTCGCGCCATCCGCCGCGAGCGTCGCCCGCGCTCGTATGTTCATGGCATCGGAGCCCGAGGTCGCCTCCGACAGAGCATAGGCCCCGATCAGCTCCGCGCTGGCAAGCCGGGGCAGGTATCGCTTCTTCTGCTCCTCCGTCCCGTACCAGACCAGCGGCAGCGTTCCAATCCCCACATGCGCGCCGTAGGCCGTCGAGAAGCTCGCCTGAATCGATATGTGCTCCGTCACCAGCGAAGAGGTCGTCTTGTCCAGACCCAGCCCGCCGTACTCCTCCGGAATATCCATCGCGGTGAATCCCAGCTCCGCGGCCTTGCGCAGCAGACCCGGGACTGCTCCCGCCTTCTTCGCCTCGATATCCGCGGTTCTGGGAAGCACCTCGTCACGCGCGAACTGCGCCACTGCCGCAGCCATCTGCAGCTGCTCCTCGCTCAGATCCTCCGGCGTGAAAACCTCTTCCGGCGTGCGCGATTCAATGAGAAACGAACCGCCCTTCGCAGCTAACGCGGCAACGGGCTTGGCTTCGGTCGACATAGAGCCCTCCAACTGCATGAAAACATTACGCTCACAGGCCTTAGCGCAGCAACCGCCGCTCGGTGAATGCATCCGTCCGGCTGCAAGGTTCGCAGCCAGATTCCAGCCGACTCACCGCTCTCAGCCACGCAGGCTCAACGCTCTCTATCGCTTACAATTTCCATAAGCCCGGTGTTGCAGCCCAGGACATTTCGCGTCCGAAGGGGATCTTTCCTGCCGGTGGAGGCGCGGTGCCGTTCAAATCACTTTCCAGTGTTTTAAGCCTGTTCACCGGTTTGACTCCGCAGTTGGCGCTCCTGCTCGCCGGGAGCGACCAGAACAGCCTCAAGCACTACCTGAAGGCCCAATTCGCCGACCAGACATTTCGCGGGCTCTATCACTGGAATTGGTTCGATCTTGCCCTCCTGATTCCCTACTTCACGGTGATGTTCATACTCGCCGTATACGGCGTGCATCGCTACACACTCTGTTATCTCTACTTCAAGCACCGCAAGAATCACTCCGCCGAGCCGCCAAGGCACTTCGACGAACTACCGCGCGTGACAGTCCAGCTCCCCATATTTAATGAGCAGTTCGTGATCGACCGCCTCATCGAAGCTGTCTGCAATCTCGACTACCCCAAAGACAAGCTCGACATCCAGGTCCTCGACGACTCCACCGACGAGACCCAGGAGGTTGCAGCAAGGATCGTCGAACGCTACGCCGCGATCGGCAATCCCATCGCGTACATCCATCGCACCAATCGCCATGGTTTCAAGGCCGGTGCGCTCGACGAAGGCCTGAAGGTCGCTAAAGGCGAGTTCATCGCCATCTTCGACGCCGACTTCGTTCCGCCGCCGGACTGGCTCATGCGCGTCATCCACCACTTCGCCGAGCCTGAGGTTGGCATGGTCCAGACCCGCTGGACTCACCTCAACCGCGACTACAGCCTGCTCACGCGCATCGAGGCCATCCTGCTCGACGGCCACTTCATCCTCGAACACGGTGCGCGCTCCCGATCCGGCGATTTCTTCAACTTCAACGGAACGGCGGGCATGTGGCGCCGTCAGGCCATCTCTGATGGCGGTGGATGGCAGCACGACACCCTCACGGAAGACACCGACCTCAGCTACCGCTCGCAGATGGCGGGGTGGCGCTTCAAATACCAGCCTGAAATCGAATGCCCCTCCGAGCTGCCCATCGAGATGACGGCCTTCAAGACGCAGCAGGCGCGCTGGGCCAAAGGCCTCATCCAGACCTCGATCAAGCTGCTGCCCCGCATCTGGCGCTCCGACGTGCCTCGCAAGATCAAGATCGAGTCCGTCTACCACCTCACCGCGAATCTCAGCTATCCGCTGATGATTGTGATGACGGCACTGTTGATTCCAGCCATGATCGTCCGCTTCTACCAGGGCTGGTTCCAGATGCTGCTGATCGACTTCCCGCTCTTCGCAGCCTCTTCAGCATCCATTGCTGTCTTCTACCTCGCCAGCCAGCGCGAACTCTACCCGAAGACTTGGATCAAGACCTTTCTCTATCTTCCGTTTCTGATGGCCCTCGGCATCGGCCTGACTGTCACCAACTCCAAAGCCGTGATGGAAGCGATTCTCGGCATCAAGAGCGCCTTCGTCCGTACGCCCAAATACCGCGTCGCTCAGAAGGGTGAGAAATCTCAGGCAGCCAAATATCGCAAGCGCCTCAAGCTCGCTCCGTGGATCGAGCTCATCATCGGCTGCTACTTCGCGTTGGCGATCGCCTACACGTTCACGAACCACAACTACTTCACTGCGCCGTTCCTGATCCTGTTCGTGATCGGCTACTGGTACACCGGCCTTATGAGTCTGCTGCAAGGCCGCTTTGAACAGTGGCGCACCGGCAAGGCAGCCAACACCGACGAGTCCAGCCCCAAGCCGTTTCCGGTTGGCGTATAGCTATCCCTTGCTCCTCGCCTTACTCGGCGCGCACTGTGTACTATCGCAGCCATGCATGCAAGTTGGCCGAGGATTGACTTCGTAGATCGCCTGTCGTTCTTCGCTTTGCTGCTCGCAGCAGCCATACTGGCCGTTGTCCTTCTTCGCTACCCCTCCGATCCAAGACACGAACGGCTCGGCTACATCGGCCTCGGCCTGATCTGCGCAAGCGCAATGCTCTCGCTTCTTCTGGGCAACAAGCGTCCCTTCGCAGGAGAAGGCAAGCGCATTGGTGCCTGGATCGGCTTCGCGACGGGCATCCTCTGGGTCATCGAAATCAGCTTCAACAACTTCGTCGATCCGCAAATCTCCACCGGCAGAGCACGGTTCTTCGTCGACAACAGCTTCTGGGCCGCCATCGCATTCACCATGCTCATCGCTGCTCTTGCAACCTCCGCCAGAAACACAACCATCGTTTCGGGCATCCGCGTCGGCCTTTGGAGCGGCTACATCAGCGGCATCATCGCCTGCCTGATGGCTCTCTCCCTCATCCTCTTCGGCATCCGCTTCCTTCTCCGCGATCCCCTCAACATCGCCGAGTATGCGGCCCGCGCGCCTGGCGCTTCCCCGGCCGCGATGGCCTCTTACTTCGCCTACGAAACTATCGCGGGAGCTCTGGGCCACCTGTTCGTTCTCGGCATCGTCATGGGCCTGCTCCTCGGCCTCATCGGCGGCGTTCTTGGAGCACTCTTCGCGCGAATCCGAAGCGCCAGACCTGTGACGCCCTAGCACATCCCGGCGCCACCGCTCAGCTACAATATCCATAAGCGCCTGCCGGCCTGGATCTCGAATCCAAGGTCCGCCAGGCGCATCAGAGCATTATGCTAGCCCAAACCCTGCCGGAAGCCCTTACCTTCGATGACGTTCTCCTCGTGCCTGCATACAGCGAAGTCGTTCCCGCGCAGGTAAGCACGCAGACTCAGCTGACACGCAACATCACGCTGAATACACCCCTGCTCTCCTCCGCGATGGACACCGTCACCGAATCGCGCATGGCCATCGCCATGGCGCAGCAGGGCGGCATCGGCATCGTGCATCGCAATCTGACCATCGCGCAACAGGCCGGCGAAATCGACAAAGTGAAGCGCTCTGAGAGCGGCATGATCGTCGACCCAGTTACCATCGGCCCCGACCACCTCATCGCCGACGCCCTCGAAGTTATGCGCCGCTATAAGATCTCCGGCGTTCCAGTCACCAAAGACACCAAGCTCGTCGGCATCCTCACCAACCGCGATCTGCGTTTCGAAACGCGCACCGATGTCCCCGTCGGTGACGTGATGACCAAGAACAACCTCATCACGGTCCCAGTTGGAACGACGCTTGAAGAAGCCGAACAGATCCTCCACCAGCACCGTGTCGAGAAGCTTCTCGTCGTCAACGACCAGTACGAGCTCAAGGGCCTCATCACCGTCAAAGACATCCAGAAGAAGCTGAAATATCCAAACGCCAGCAAGGATGAGAAGGGCCGACTGCGCGTGGGCGGAGCCATCGGCGCTACCGGCGACTTCATGGAGCGTGCCGCCGAACTCGTGAAAGCCCGCGCGGACGTCCTCGCCATCGACTCCGCCCACGGTCACTCCTCGCGCGTTCTCGATGCCGTTCGCGAAGTCAAGAAGCGCTTCCCCGACGTCGGCCTGCTTGCCGGGAACGTAGCCACCTACGACGGCGCAATGGCTCTCATCGACGCCGGCGCAGACGCGGTTAAGGTCGGCATCGGTCCAGGATCCATTTGCACCACGCGTATGGTCACCGGCGCAGGCATGCCGCAGATCACCGCGATTGCCGAAGCCTCGCGCGCCGCACGCGAACGCGGGATCCCCGTCATTGCCGACGGAGGAATCAAATACTCCGGCGAAGTCACCAAGGCCATCGCAGCCGGCGCAAGCTCCATCATGATCGGCTCGCTCTTTGCCGGTGTGGATGAGAGCCCCGGCGAAACCATCCTCTACCAGGGCCGCAGCTTCAAGACCTACCGCGGCATGGGCTCGCTCAGCGCCATGAGCCAGGGATCCGGAGAACGCTACTTCCAAAGCTCCGAAGACCTCGGCGTAGAAGTGGGTACCGAAGGCGTAGTGCAGCGCGAGCGCTCCAACCAGAACCGGCTCGCCAAGTTCGTTCCCGAGGGCATCGAAGGCCGCGTGCCCTATCGCGGACCGCTCGAGTCTATGGTCTACCAGCTCGTCGGCGGACTCCGCTCCGGCATGGGCTATCTCGGCTGCTCAACCATCGCCGAGCTTCAGGAGAAGGCGCAGTTTGTCCGCATCTCAGGCGCCGGCTTGCGCGAGAGCCATGTGCACGACGTGATCATCACGCGCGAGGCCCCCAATTATCACGTTGAGTAAGGCGGCTCCCATCGTCCGACACCGATCCGCCTGGTACTGGATCAGCGCATGGTGGCCGGTGGCGTTGGCCGTCGGAGTCATCGTAGTTGAATCCACCGCAGCATTCGGCGCCGATCACACCAGCGGGCCGTTCCGCTGGGTGTGGCAACATCTCTTCGGCCCCGTCTCCGACGCTCGTTGGGCACTGCTCCACCACGACATCCGCAAGACCGGCCACTTCCTTGGCTATGGAACCATGGGCCTGCTCTGGCTCCGCGCCTGGTGGATGAGCCTTCCAAACAAGCATTTCCTCATCTGCGCGGCTCTCGCGCTGCTGGGCACTGCCGCGATCGCCAGCATGGATGAGTATCACCAGTCGTTTCTGCCCAACCGCACCGGCATCCCTTCCGACGTGCTGCTCGACTGCTCTGGCGCCGTAGTCCTGCTCCTTTTCTACTTGCTGTTGCGGACCCTGCGGCCCCGCAAAGATTTCAATCGCTCCGCCTGACGCACACATATTCTCGCTGGCGGAAATTGCCTTCTCCTTCGTTTTCCGCGTCCAATCCACTCATGAGCCATGCAGGCCAGATCCGCATCGGAATCTCCGGTTGGCGCTACAAAGGCTGGCGCGGCACCTTCTACCCGCAGAAGCTCGCTCAGCGCCGCGAACTCCAATTCGCCGCGCAGCATTTCAACACCATCGAGCTCAACGGCTCCTTCTACTCCCTCCAGCGGCCGCAGAGCTTCCAGCAGTGGCACGACGAGACACCCGATGACTTCGTCTTCGCCGTGAAGGGCTCGCGCTACCTCACGCACATGCTCAAGCTCACCAAAGCGGAAAAGCCGCTCGCCAACTTCTTCGCGCAAGGCGTGTTGCGCCTCGGCAGAAAGCTCGGCCCCATCCTCTGGCAATTCCCGCCACAGTTCGCATTCAACCCCGAAAAGCTCCAGTCATTCTTCGATCTGCTGCCGCGCACTCATAGCGCAGCCGCGGCACTCGCGCAGGGTCATGATGAGCGGCTCAAAGGCCGATCGTGGCTCGAGATCGAGGCAGACCTGCCCATCCGCCACGCCATCGAGATCCGCCACGCAAGCTGCGATTGCGCCGACTTCATATCTCTTCTGCGCAAGAATCGCATCGGCCTCGTCGTAGCCGACACCGTCGACTGGCCCCTGCTGATGGACGTCACCGCCGACTTCGTCTACTGCCGGCTCCACGGCAGCGAACAGCTCTACACCAGCGGTTACGAAGCCGACGCAATCGAAGTGTGGGCACGCCGATCGTTGCCTGGTCGCGCGGCGGAGAAGTAACGAACGGCAAGCGCGCGCACTCCAAGTCCGCGACAAAAAGAGCATCGCGCGACGTCTATGTTTATTTCGACAATGACGCCAAAGTCCGCGCTCCGGTTGATGCACAGGCTCTGCAGAAGAGGGTCGACGAACTCATTCCGGCAAGCTAGACGTCGGCCCGAACACACCCCGCTGAGTGCATCAGCTAGACTGATCTCCACTGCCGGAGGTCGACCAATCAGTGAGCCAGCAGGGCAATATCCGCATCGGCATCTCAGGCTGGCGTTTCGACGGCTGGCGCGGCACCTTCTACCCAGGAGACCTCACACAAAAGCGCGAACTCGAGTTCGCATCGCGCAAGCTCAACTCCATCGAGCTGAACGGCACCTTCTACTCGACCCAGAAGCCGCAGAGCTTCCAGTCCTGGCGCAAAGAGACGCCCGACGACTTCGTCTTCTCGATCAAGGGCTCGCAGTTCATCACCCACATCCGCAAGCTCGAGAATGTCGAAGGCGCGCTCGCCAACTTCCTCGCACAGGGCATGCTCTGTCTCGGCCGCAAGCTCGGCCCTATTCTCTGGCAGCTTCCGCCACAGACCTCATTCAGCGCCGACAAAATCGAAGGCTTTCTAAAGCTCCTCCCGCACACCCACAAGCAGGCCGCAGCTTACGCCAGCCAGCGCGACGAGTGGATGTCCGGCCGCTGCTGGCTCGACGTCGAGAAAGGAGATCTCCCCTTCCGCCACGCGATGGAGTGCCGCCACAAAAGCTTCGCCACGCCCGAATACATCGAGCTCCTGCGCAAATACAACGTCGCCCTCGTGGTCGCCGATTCCATCAAGTGGCCCGTCATGCTCGACGTCACTGCGGACTTCGTCTACTGCCGTCTGCATGGCAGCGACAAGATCTACCCCGACGGCTACACCCCCGAAGCCATCGACACCTGGGCCCACCGAATCCTCGCCTGGTCACACGGCGAAGAAGTCACCGACGGCACTCGCATCCACCCCGATCCGGGCCCGACTCAGCCCGCCCGCGACGTCTTCGTCTATTTCGACGACGACAACAAAGTCCGCGCACCCCACGACGCAATGAGCCTGAGTACAAGAATCACCAAATCAGGGAGCGAATGATGCAAGTTCGCTTCGCTGACGCTCAACTCAGTTGACCTAAATTGCTCTCTTTGAAAGCAAGGAGGATTTCCGGTGCCCGAACCTGTTGCGCTTCACGCTTTAGTAGCAAGCGGTCAGACAGATAAAGTGCGGGAACGGCTGAAGGGCAACCCCACGCAGTTTGATCTCGAGAAATGCGACAGATTGGGTCGCACCCCGCTGATGGTTGCGGTGCAAAACAATTCCGCTGATTGCGAGATGGTCCGCCTGCTGCTCGAGAACGGAGCAAATGTCAATCAAATGTCGACCAGCATCGAGGGCCCGAGAAGCGTCCTGTCGTTAGCAGTGGCAGCTGGCGATCCGGACAAAGTGGCCCTGCTGCTCGAGCATGGAGCCGAGATCGGGTATATGCGTGAGCACGGATACAACGTTCTGATTGACGCGCTCTACGGACGGGACATTCGACGCGATGCTCAGCTACTCAAACTCATCCGCCTGCTGATATCCCGCGGCGTGGATTTGAATGTGGTGACAAGCTACAAAGAGTCGCCATTGCGCGTCTTGTCGCGAATCGGCCGCTTCGACGCGGTCCGTCTTCTGCTCGATGCCGGAGCAAACGAGGAGCAGTTGCAATGGACACCTCTCATCCGGTCTGTTGCTCTCGGCACTCTAGAAGATGTGGCACATGAAATCAAAACAGCGGCGTCGCTTGAGGAGCATGATTGGTGGGATCGAACCGCATGGCTCAATTCCGTACAGACAGGTGAGATCGACAAGGCACGTCTGCTTGAGGAACACGGAGCTGATCACAATGCTCGTGGCAGATGCGGGAAGACGGCGCTGCTCTATGCAATCGAGAATCATCAATCTGCCATGCTGGAGTGGCTGATAAAGAACGGCGCCGCAATCGAAGAGACAGATGACTTCGGCACCACGCCGCTTATGTGTGCCGCAGAGTACGACAATACTGAAGCAATCGGGCGACTGATAAGGGCAGGCGCGGACGCGGATCGCAGCAAGCACCACGAACAATCAGCTCTTAGTTCTGCCAGTTCTCGGGTTGCCGCCATGATACTGCTCAATGCTGGTGCGGACCCTAGCAAGCTTTCTTACGAAGGAAGAAGAGCCGTAGTCGGCCTTCCTCCAACTCCAGACGAAGATGCGTTGATGGTCAGTGAAGAACAATTTAGAGCTGGAAGAATGCGCCGCTTCGGAACATCCAATCCCGAAGAGATCAAGGAGCCGTTCTGGCTTTGTATGATTCGTGCAGGTGTCTCGGCATTCCAGGCAAAGCGCAGATACGAGTTCGGAGGTGATGGCGATCGCTCTGCAGTCTGGTGTGCGCAGCGCTTTGGACAGTCCATCACCTTTCTGCCCAACGGCGACATCGTGCAGATCGCAGGCGAACACGAAGACTCTTACGACGAGGACTTCTGCATCTACAACGACGTCTTCCTGCACAAGCCGGATGGCGAGATTCGAATCTACGCCTATCCAGTCTCAGTTTTCCCACCGACGGATTTTCATACGGCTACCCTCATCGGCGACTACATCTATCTCATCGGCTCCCTTGGCTATTCTGGGCACCGGAATTATGGAACAACACCCGTCTATCGGCTCGACGCCCGATCGTTCGCAATTGAATCTGTTGAGACCACCGGGATGCCTCCCGGCTGGATTTACAAGCACAGGGCAATTCTTGTCGGTCCAGACGAAATCAGCATCACCGGAGGAACCGTGGTGAGGCGAGATGAAGCTGGTGAGGTGCATCACCCAAACACGCAAACCTTTGTGTTGGACACCAGCCTTTCGCATTGGCGTCTGGCTTGAATCAGGTTCTCTAAAAACAAAAGGCACACTCTCCGCGAGGAGAGTGCGCCCTGGTCTTTGGGAATCCGAAGTTCGGAGAGAGCCGGCCTAAGCGGCCTCTTCCCCGCCCTTTTCCTCTTCAGCCTTCTTGTTCTGCTCTTCCAGAGCAGCTTCGAGCTTCTTGCGCTTTTCGGCGCGAACTTCCGCGCGCTTCTGGCGCTTCTCGTCGAGCTGCTGTTCGGCCCCCAGCAGTTCGATGAACGCCTTCTCGGCGCCGTCGCCCTTCTGGAAGCCGGTGCGGACGATGCGCAGGTAGCCGCCCTGGCGATCGCCGTAGCGCGGGGCCACGGTATCGAACAGGCGCTTCACAGCGTCGTCGGTACGGAGAAAGCTGAGCGCCTGGCGCCGCGCGTGCACGTCGCCCTTCTTGCCCAGCGTAATCATCTTCTCCACGTGCGGACGAACAGCCTTGGCCTTGGCCACGGTGGTCTCCACGCGGTCCTCTACGATCACGGACGTCACCAGGTTGCGCAGCAGCGCATTGCGATGGCTGGTGTTGCGTCCGAGTTTGAATCCTGCATTGCGGTGGCGCATGACGTGTTACTCGCTTTCAAAGTCAGTTGTCAGTCATCAGTCTTCAGTTATCAGTCCTCGCTAACTGAGAACTGATAACTGGCAACTGGAAACTCTAGAAGTTCTCTGTCTCGGTCGGCAGCTGGAGATCAACAGAATCCAGCGGCTCGTCCTCGTCGTCAAAGTGGCTGTAGCTTGTGGCCAGAGTCGTTGCCGGCGAAACGCTCGTCGGCCCGGGAACGGCATTGCCGCTCTCGTCGATCTTCATGCCCAGCGACAGACCCATCTGCGCGAGGATTTCCTTGATCTCGTTCAGGCTCTTGCGGCCGAAGTTCTTGGTCTTCAGCATCTCGGCTTCGGTCTTCTGCACCAGCTCGCCGATGGTCTGAATGTTCGCGTTCTTGAGGCAGTTGTAGCTGCGGACTGAAAGCTCGAGCTCTTCCACCGAGCGATTCAGGTTGTCGTTGCGCAGCATCACGCGGCCTTCTTCACTGCTCGAAGGCGCGTCAATTTCCTCTTCGAAATTGATGAAGATGTTCATGTGGTCCTTGAGCAGCTTGGCTGCCAGACCCACCGCGTCGGCGGGCAGAACCGCACCGTTCGTCCACACCTCAAGCGTCAGCTTGTCATAGTCGGTGATCTGACCCAGACGAGCAGCATCGACGAGGTAGTTCACGCGGCGCACAGGCGAGTGCACCGAATCCACCGGGATGAAGCCCAGTCCGAGATCGGCGTCGAAGTTCTTATCGGCCGAAATGTATCCACGGCCGCGCTTCAAACGCATCTCCATCTCGAGCCGGCCACCTTCAGAGACGGTGGCGATGTACACGTTCTTGTCCAGAATCTCCACGTCCCCGTCGGCTTCGATCATGCCGCTCGTGACCACGCCGGGCTGGTCGGCGCGCAGGTAAAGCGCCTTGGGACCGTCGCCCATAAGCTTGAATGGAATCTGTTTGAGATTCAGGATGATGTCGGTCGCGTCTTCAACGACACCGGCAATCGACTGGAACTCGTGCAGCACGCCCTCAATGCGGACCGCGGTGACTGCCGCTCCCTCAATCGAGCTCAGCAGCGTACGGCGCAGGGCATTGCCGATGGTTGTGCCAAATCCGCGCTCAAAAGGCTGTGCGCTGAACTTGCCGTATGTTTCGCTTAGCGTCTCGGCATCCACTGCCAGGCGCTTCGGTTTTTGAAATCCTCTCCAAAGCATATCTCTCGTCTCTTTTCCCGCACGGCAGGTACGTCGCGATGCATTTTGCGGCGGCCGCGCAAGTTCTCCTTCGGTTTGAAATGCAGCTGGTAGCCCGTAGCTTGTAGCCGGCAGCTCAAGAATCGAGCTACAGGCTACTGGCTACAAGCTAGAAGCTGTTTACTTCGAGTACAGTTCGACGATCAGCTGCTCGTTGATCGGCAGGTTGACGTCCTTGCGCTTGGGCAGGCTCAGCACGCGCCCAGACATGTTTTCAAAATTCGCTTCGAGCCAGACCGGCACGGGATTCTGCGCTGCATATTGCGTGCCTTGCTCCACGATGACCAGCTTCTTGGCTTCGGGACGGATCGCGATCTCGTCGCCCACATTCACCTGGTACGAAGGGATGTTCACCTTCTTGCCATTGACAGTGACGTGCCCGTGGCGAACCACCTGGCGGGCCTGGCGCCGCGAAATCGCAAAGCCGAGGCGGAACGCAACGTTGTCGAGACGGCGCTCGAGCTGCTGGATCAGCAACTCGCCTGTGACTCCCTGCGAACGGTTCGCCTTCTCGTAATAAGCGCGGAACTGGCCTTCCAGCGTGAAGTACATACGCTTGGCCTTCTGCTTCTCATGCAGCTGCAGGCCGTAGCCCACAATCTTGGCCTTGCGGTCCTTGCCGTGCTGGCCCGGGGGAAAGTTGCGCTTCTCCACGGGGCAACGGTCCGATGTACACTTGGTGCCCTTCAGAAAGAGCTTGGTGCCTTCGCGGCGGCAAAGGCGGCATACTGCTCCGGTATAACGTGCCATTTCTTCTCCTGACTTCGGATGACGGCCGGTTTACGTGCGACGGTGCGCATGTCATCCCGGCCCATGTTTAGCTTTCAGCCTTCAGCCCTCAGCTTTCAGTTTCCCATCGCAACAACCTGATGGCTGAAAGCTGAGAGCTGATAGCTACACTCTGCGTCTCTTCGGCGGCCTGCACCCGTTGTGCGGCACAGGCGTCACGTCGCGAATGGAGCGAACGTCGATGCCTGCTGCTGCCAGCGCGCGGATAGCGGACTCGCGGCCCGATCCCGGACCGGCAACTCGCACATCTACTGCACGAAGACCGTGGTCGCGCGCCATCTGCGCCGCGTTCGACGCAGCCTGCTGCGCCGCGAACGGCGTGCCTTTGCGCGAACCGCGGAACCCGAGCGAACCCGAGCTCTTCCAGCTGATGGTGTTGCCTACCTGATCGGTAATCGTCACGATGGTGTTGTTGAACGAGGCTTGAATGTGCACCACACCGAACGGCACATTCTTGCGCTCGCGCTTTTTGAACTTCTTGTTCTTGCCCGCCTTGCCGGCTGCGGCTTTCTGCTCTGGTTTCGCCATTTAGGTTTTACCCGTCGCTTTCTTCTTGCCGGCAATGGTGCCCTTACGGGGTCCCTTGCGGGTACGAGCGTTGGTGTGGGTGCGCTGTCCGCGAACGGGAAGCGCGCGGCGATGCCGGCTGCCACGGTAGCTCTGGATATCGATGAGGCGCTTGATGTGCATCTGGACGTCCTTGCGGAGATCGCCCTCAACATCACCCTCGTCCTCAATCACCTGGCGGATGTGGTTCACCTCTTCTTCGGTCAGATCCTGGATCTTCTTGAAGGCGTCAACGTTTGCCTTCTCCAGAATCTTGAGCGAACGAGGATTGCCAATGCCGTAAATGTACGTGAGCGCGATCCGTGCCTGCTTGTTGCGGGGCAGATCGACGCCAGCAATACGTGCCATTCTTGAATCCTTCTTCAGAGATCAGGGAATAGAGATCAGTCTTTGTCGCGAATGCGGCTCTTGCTGATCTCTGGTACCTGTTTCTCTGCTCTCTCTTGCTATGTGCCTCCGGCCTAGCGCCGGCTCGCACGGGTTATTGCGGATCCAGTCCCAAATTGCTGACTGGTTTACTCCGGGGTTCATCGCAAGCCTTGACTCAAGCTAACTAGCCCCTGATCCAGCCTGTAGCTCTTAGCCTGCAGCTCGTAGCTTCGTAAAGTTCAGCTACTGGCTACCGGCTCCGGGCTACCAGCCTTCGAAGTTCCCGCTCCCTGCCAGGCCCAACTAGCCCTGGCGCTGCTTGTGCTTTGCGTTCTCGCAGATCACGCGAACCACCCCGCGGCGGTTGATGACCTTGCACTTCACGCAAATCTTCTTTACTGATGCACGGACCTTCATTGCTTTACTGCCCTTCTCCGCGCATCCTCACGACCACGCGGGGGAAAATCAAGCTAACAGCTTTCAGCCTTCAGCTCTCAGTTTTGCTATCGTGCTGGTGACACCAGCTGATAGCTGACAGCTGACGGCTATTTGTATCTGTACACAATCCGTCCACGGTTCAGGTCGTACGGACTCAGCTCAACGGCCACGCGGTCACCCGGCAAAATGCGGATGAAGTTCTTGCGCATTCGTCCCGAGACGTGTGCCAGAACCTCGTGGTTCGTCTCGAGCTTCACCTTGAACATAGCGTTCGGCAACGTCTCAACGACCGTTGCCATGACCTCAATCGCGTCTTCCTTCGACAAACTGTATCCACTTCTGAGTGCTCACGCACTCTTGCGCTTTGGACTGAGTCTCTAGCTCAACTACTCAGTCAGAACCTTTGCTCCGGTGTCCGTTACAGCCACCGTGTGCTCGAAATGAGCACTCATGCTTCCGTCGTTCGTCACAGCCGTCCAGCCGTCGCGCAGTACGCGCACATCCGGCTTGCCGGCATTCACCATGGGCTCAATGGCGATCACCATACCGGCCTTCAGCCGCATGCCCGATCCCGCCTCGCCGAAATTCGGCACCTGCGGATCCTCGTGCATGTGACTGCCAATGCCGTGCCCGACAAAATCCCGTACCACCGAGAACCCCTCGGCTTCGACAACACCCTGCACGGCCGCACCTATATCGCCCAGCGTCGCTCCCGGCTTCACCGCGGCAATCCCCGCATACAGCGACTTCTCTGTCGCGGCCAGCAGTCTCACCGTGTCGGGCGCAATCTTCTCGCCTACCGGAACCGTAATCGCGGCATCGCCATAGTAGCCATCCACGATCGCCCCGCAATCCACCGAAACGATGTCGCCCTCTTTGAGGACGCGCTTTTTCGATGGAATCCCGTGCACCACCTCTTGATTGATCGAGGTGCAAAGCACACAGGGGAAACCGTGGTATCCCTTGAACGCCGGCTTGGCTCCGAGTTCCTTAATCTTCGCCTCAGCCACCGTCTCAAGGTCCAGCGTGGTCGCGCCAGGCTTTACATGGCCGCGCACCAGTTCGAGCACCTCGCGGACCACCTTGCCTGCGCGGCGCATCTTCTCGATCTCCTGCGACGATTTCAGAACGACAGCCAAATCAGTCCTCAGTCTCCAGTTGCCAGTCTCCAGTTGATTAGTTCGAGCCAGGGGCGACTGGCAACTGGGGACTGGTAGCTGGCAACTCGCCACTAACGCACAAAATCCCGTTCGCGCACTGCGCTACTCGCGCAGCCGCTCAACGGCTTTCACAATTCCTGCCGCAACCACGGCGATTGGCCCATCTCCACTAACTTCCGTGAATCTTCCCAGTTCGCGGTAGTGCTCGATAACTGGAGTGGTTTGAGCAGCGTAAGCGCGCATGCGCTCCGCGAACGCCTTCTCCGTATCATCGGCTCGCTGGGTCAGTGCCGCACCCTCTACATCACAAAAACCGGCCCGCTGGGGCGGCTTCGAATAGATGTTGTAGATGGTCTGGCAGACTGGGCAGTTCCTGCGCCCCGAAATGCGGCGCAGTAACTGATTATAGTCCACTTGGATACTCACAGCAACCAGAGGCAGGCTTTGCGCAGGTTCGCAGCACGCCGTCGCCGCCAGTCGGCCATCCAGCCAGTGCGCCTGCGCCAATGTCCTCGGGAAACCGTCCAGAATGTAGCCCCTGGCCGTATCCGGCTCCTGGAGCCTTACCGCCACCATCTCGTTTACCAGAGAATCCGGCACCAGTTCTCCTCGGTGCATAATCCCCTTGGCTGTCTTACCCAGGGCAGTCCCCTGGGCTACGTTCGCGCGAAGGATATCCCCGGTCGAAATCTGGGGAATTCCCCAGAGTCGAACCAGTTCCTTCGCCTGAGTGCCCTTCCCTACGCCCGGTGCACCCAACAGGAGAATCGGTCCGGGAGCGATCATCCTTGCCGACCTTCGTTCTCCTTCTATGTCACTTTCCGTACTTCCAGATGCGCTCTCAACACTTGCAGTCGATGGCATTTACCAGGTTTTCCTTCCGCGTATACGACCGGAACGCGGGGAAAAGCCGTCATAATGGCGCATGATCAGCTGCGATTCGATCTGGTTGACAGTGTCCATGGCGACACCCACTACGATCAGCAGCGACGTGCCGCCAAAGTAGAAATTGACCCCCAAACCGTGCGTGAATGCTGATGGCAGGTTCTCAAACAATCTGCCCACCAGCCAGAGCCTGTCCAGCCGAATGCCCGAGATCATGAACGTCGGGACCATCTGGATCAGAATCAGATATACCGCCCCAACCAGCGTAATGCGGGTGAGGATGTCGTTGATGAAGTCCGAAGTGCGCTTGCCCGGCCGGATCCCGGGAATAAAGGATCCCGACTTGCGGAAATTGTCCGCGATATCGTCCGGCTTCATCACGATCGAAACGTAGAAATAGGCGAAGAACACGATCGCCAGAGCGTTCAGGAACACATACCAAGGCATCCCCGGTCCCAGCGCCTGAATGATCGGCTGGAAGAACCGGTTGTTCTGAACCCACTCCACCTGTCCGAACAGCAAGGGAGCGGACAGAATTGAGCTGGCAAAAATAATGGGCATGACGCCGCCCGAATTTACCTTCAGCGGCAGATGGCTCGACGAGCCTCCCATCATGCGGCGGCCCACGATGCGCCGGGCGCTCTGGATCGGGATCCGGCGCTCAGACCGCTCCACGAACACAATGAACGCGACCACGCCGATCATGCCGACCACAATCAGGAGCACAACGAAGATCGTGAGGGATCCCCACGCACTGGTCTGCACCTTCTGCACGAGTTCGACGATGCCGCGCGGCAGACCGGCGATAATGCCGGCGAAAATGAGCAGGCTCATTCCGTTGCCGATGCCTCGATCCGTGATCTGCTCGCCCAGCCACATGATGAAGCCCGAACCCGTCGTCAGCGTCAGCACCGTCATCAGCACGAAGCCGATTCCGGGGTGGAGCACAAGACCGCTCTTGGTCAGCACGGCTGCGATGCCGATCGCCTGCAGAGCCGCCAGAACAATTGTCATGTACCGCGTCCATTGCGTGATCTTCCGCCGCCCCAGCTCGCCTTCTTTCTGAATGCGGGCCAGCGGCTCATACACCACCGTCAGCAGCTGGAAGATGATCGACGCCGTGATGTACGGCATGATGCCCAGGGCGAAGATCGTCATCCTGCGCAGGTTACCGCCGCCGAACAGGTCGAGGAGACCCAGGGCCGAACCGTTCTGCATGTTGAAGAGGCTGGCCAGCCGTGCCGTGTCGATACCGGGCGTGGGGATGAACGCACCCAGGCGGTAGACGGCGAGAATGCCAAGGGTGAACAGCACCCGCTTGCGCAGGTCAGGGATCCGGAAGATATTTGCGAACTTCTCAAGCATGTCTGGTTTTCCGCTTCAGGCGAGACCGCCCGCGTGACTTACCCAATCAGTGTATGCGCGATTGAGGCTGCCTGTCGCTGAATCTGCGCCGGAACCCTGAACTTCGATCTTGTCAGGCTGGAAACCAGCTTGGCGGTGTTCCCGGACACAGCTTAGAGGCGTCACCTCACCCCGCACAACGGGTGCCCCAGGTCTCGATTCTGAGACCTGGGATCAAGAACCTTTACGCTGCCGCCGGAGCTCCTGCCACCACAGCCTTGCCGCCGGCCTTCTCGATCTTCTCGATGGCCGACTTCGAAAACTTGTGGGCATGCACCGTGATCGCCGACTTGAGCTCGCCCGAGCCCAGCACCTTGACCAGCGCGTTCTTGCTCGAAACCAGCCCCAGCTTCTTGTAATCCTCAAGCGCGATCTCCTCAACGGAGAGCTCCGCCAGGCGGTCCAGATTGACCACCGTGTACTCGGTGCGAAAGATGTTGTTGAAGCCGCGCTTCGGAAGCCGCCGGTGCAGAGGCATTTGGCCGCCCTCAAAGCCGCGCATCAGGCTGAAGCCTGAACGCGATCCCTGGCCCTTGTGGCCGCGGGTTGAGGTCTTGCCCATGCCGGATCCCATACCCCGGCCCACGCGCTTGCGCCCGGTGTTCGCATTCTTCGGCGCACGCAGATTCGAAAGATTCTTTGCCATGATGTCCTCGCTCCATAACGCCGATCGGCTTTGCGCCAACCGACTCGCGTTGATCTGAGTTACCAGTCTCCAGTTGTCAGCCCCCAGTGATCACTACTCGAGACTGGTGACTGGTAACTGAAAACTAGCTTTCTAAAATTCTCACCAGGTGCGGCACAGCCTTCACCATGCCACGCACTGACTCGTTGTCCACGCGCTCCACGATCTGGTTCAGCCGCGTGAATCCCAGCCCTTTGATCACCAGCTTGTGCTTCACCGGCGTCGAGATGGCCGAGCGATAGTACTGGATCTTGATTTTCTTCTGCTCGGCCATGATTAAAGCTCCTCAACCTGCTTGCCGCGTGCGCTCGCAACGTCACTCTTGTCACGCAGCTGCACCAGAGCATCGAATGTCGCCTTGATGACGTTATGGGGGTTCGCTGTTCCCAGGCTCTTGGTCAGCACATTCTGCACTCCGGCCGAAGTCATCACCGCGCGCACCGCGCCGCCGGCAATCACTCCCGTTCCTTCCGGAGCCGGCTTCAGCAGCACGTGTCCGGAGCCGAAACGGCCGAGCACCTGGTGCGGAATTGAGGTATCGGTCAGGTTTACCTTCACGAGGTTCTTCTTGGCCGCCTCAATTCCCTTGCGAATCGCCTGGGGAACTTCCTTCGCCTTGCCCGATCCGTAGCCCACCACACCCGAAGCGGCATCGCCCACCACCACCAGCGCGGCAAACGACATGTTCTTGCCGCCCTTCACCACCTTGGTCACGCGGTTGATCGAAACCACCTGATCCTTCAGGTTGTACTGGTTGGCATCGAGTTTCTTTGCTAGATTCATGATTCTCTCTCGTTTTCCAAAGCTCTTAGCTTTCAGCCTTCAGCCGGTCTCATTCCAGCACGCCCAGCTGAAAGCTGATAGCTGACGGCTGACAGCTGCTTCTAGAACTCAAGCCCTGCTTCACGCGCCGCATCGGCCAGCGCCTTCACACGCCCGTGATACAGGAAGCCGCCGCGATCGAAGACCACCTTCTTGACGCCTTTTTCCTTGGCCTTCTCCGCGATCGCCTTGCCGATCTCCTTGGCTGCCGCAACGTTTCCACCGCTCTTCAGCTTCAGTTGCAGGCTCGATGCCGCCGCGATCGTCTCGCCCTTCTGGTCGTCGATCACCTGCGCGTAGATGTGGTTCAGCGAACGGAACACGTTCAGCCGCGGCCGCTCCGTCGTCCCCGCAAGCTTCTCGCGAATACGCGTGTGAATCCGCTTGCGAATCTCGTTTCTCTTGGTCTGGGTAATCATCTTCGTCTCTTTCCTATCAGCGGAACCGCCTTACGGTCCCGTTCGGTTTAAAACAGTTCTCAGTTACCAGCGATCAGTTGTCAGTAGCTCCGGACGGGCTGAAAACTGACAACTGAAAACTGATGACTCGAATTACTTGGCTCCCGTCTTGCCGGCCTTCTTCTTCAGCTTCTCGTCCGAGTAGCGCACGCCCTTGTTCTTGTATGGATCGGGCTTACGCAGGGAGCGCATATCGGCCGCAACCTGCCCGACCTTCTGGCGGTCAATCCCCGAAACCGTCAGGTGCGTCTGCTTTGGATCGATGGCAACTTCAACACCGGTGGGCAGCGGAAACTCAATCGGATGCGAGTAGCCCAGCGTGAACACCACCGTGCCCTTGCCCTTCAATTCAGCGCGGTAGCCGATGCCGACGATGTCCAGCTCCCGGGTCCAGCCCTTGGTCACGCCCTGAACCGCGTTGAACACCAGAGCCCGGGTCAGCCCATGAACAGCGGCCTTCTCGTCGCCGGAGCGGTTCACGTGCAGGTGGCCGTCCTTGGTCTCGAGCGAAACTCCGTCCGCAACCAGCGCGGAAACCTTGCCCTTCGGTCCTTCCACGAGAACCGTGTTGCCGTCCACCTTGTACTTCACTCCCGCCGGCAGCGGGATCGGCTTCTTTCCAATACGCGACATCGAATTCAATCCTTTGTTGGCTTGCGAGTCCCGACGAGAAGCTCATCGTTCCACTGCAGCCGCACTGAGCCAATAGCTCGTAGCCTGTAGCTTGTAGCTGAAAATCAGGTCAGCAGCATTCAGTAGCTACTGGCTACCGGCTCCAAGCTACCGGCTGCTTACCAAACTTCGCAAAGCAGCTCGCCACCCACGCCCTCGCGGCGCGCCTGACGGCCCGTCATTACGCCCTTGGGCGTTGTCATGATCGAAATACCAAGTCCGCCCTGCACGCGCTTGATCTCGTCGCGGCCGATATACACACGGCAGCCGGGACGCGAAATCCGCGCCAGGTCCCGAATGGCCGATTCACTTCCGCCGTACTTCAGGTACACGCGGAGGATCGCCTTGCCATCCTCGTCTTGCGTCTTGTAGTTCGAAATGTAGCCCTCTTCCTTGAGAATGCGGGCAATCTCGGTCTTCAGCTTCGAAGCCGGAACATCCAGCTTCTGATGACGCGCCCGGATCGCGTTCCGGATCCGCGCCAGAAAATCTGCTACTGGGTCACTCAGACTCATTCCTTCTCCTTCATTCCCCGTTCGCTCCCGGCCTCACCTTCGATCAGGAGAACCAGCGGAAATGTGTACTGCCAGTTTTCAGTCACCAGTTTTCAGCTTTCAGATCGAACTTCCGCTCGACCTGTCCTGCCAGTTCTCTCCATGCTTCAACTGAGAACTGACAACTGAAGACTGGCAACTGTCCTTCTTACCAGCTCGACTTCACAACGCCGGGGATCTCTCCCTTGAGCGCCAATCCGCGGAAACAGAGACGGCAGATGCCGAACTTCCGCAGATACGCCCGCGGACGCCCGCAGAGCTTGCACCGGTTGTGTTTGCGGGAGCTGAACTTCGGCTTCCGCGCGTCCTTCACTCTCTTTGCAGTCGTTGCCATAAATCCCTCAGAATCAGTTCTCAGTTTTCAGTTCTCAGTCTTCAGTCGGTTCAAATCGGCACGACTGATAACTGAGAACTGGTGACTGACAACTTGCTTTTCTACGCGCCCTGCCGGAACGGCATGCCGAAGGCCTTCAACAGCGCACGCGCCGAGTTGTCGTCCTTCGCCGTGGTCACGATCGTGATGTTCATGCCCTTCAGCTTCTCCACCTTCGAGTAATCGATCTCCGGGAAGATCAGCTGGTCGCGCAGTCCGAGCGTGTAGTTGCCGCGCCCGTCAAAACTCTTCGTCGATACTCCACGGAAATCGCGAACGCGCGGCAGCGCCGTCGAAATCAGGCGATCCAGAAATTCGTATGCCTTGTCGTGACGCAGCGTCACCATCGCCCCGATCGACATGCCTGCACGCACCTTGAACGCCGCAATCGACTTCTTCGCCTTGGTCGTCACCGGCTTCTGCCCGGTGATCTGCGTCAGGTCGTTCACCAGAGGATCGAGCAGCTTGTTGTTCTGCGTCGCTTCGCCCAGGCCCATATTGATGACGATCTTCTCGAGCTTCGGAACCGCCATGGCGTTCTCGATGCTGAGCTCCTTCTTCAGAGCCTGCTTGATTTCCTTGTTGTACTTGTCTCTCAGCCTTGCTGCCATTTCTTTGCTCTCTTTCTTCCGCTCTCGGAGTGGACCCCATCGATCCGTGTACCGTTTCGGAAGGTTTGAATCAGCTTGTAGCCTTTAGCTCGTAGCCTGTAGCTGCATCAAGTTGCTACTGGCTGTCAGCTACAAGCTACCGGCTGTATCCCTACTTCTTCGTGGGCAACTCCGACCCACACTCTTTGCAGACCCTCTGCTTGGTGCTTCCATCGACCTTATAGCCAATCTTGGCTGTATCGCAGGTCGGACAGACCAGAGCCACGTTTGACACGCTGATCGGCGACTCGTGCTCGGCGATGCCGCCCTTGGTGCGCTGGCCTTGCTTGCTCGAGACCGTCTTCTTTACCACGCGCACATGCTCCACCAGAACCGTGCCCTTGTCGGGAAACACGCGCAGCACGCGTCCGGTCTTCCCACGATCCGACCCGGTCAGCACCTTCACCACATCATTACGACGAATATTCAAACTCGGCATTTCTTCTCCCAATCAGCCTGAGCCTTTAGCTCGAAGTCTGTAGCTACGAGCTACAAGCTACCGGCTACCGGCCTAAACAACTTCCGGCGCCAGCGACACAATCTTCAGAAACTTCTTCTCGCGCAGCTCGCGAGCCACCGGTCCAAACACGCGGGTTCCCACCGGCTCATGCGCGTCGTCAATTACCACCGCCGCATTCTCGTCGAAGCGGATATACGTTCCATCGCGACGGCGATATTCCTTGCGGGTGCGGACGATGACCGCCTTCACGACCTTGCCCTTCTTCACCGTGCCATCGGGCGAAGCTTCCTTCACCGCGGCAGTCACGATGTCGCCGAGACCGGCCTTCACACCCAGACCGCCACCGAGCGGCAGGATCACCTGCAGCTTGCGCGCGCCGGAGTTATCGGCCACCGCGAGCATAGTTCTCATTTGCACAGCCATGGATTCTTCTCCTTGAACCGCTCCGCCTACTGGGCGGTCTCTACATCGGCGGTTGTTCCAGCCGTGTCATCAATCTGTGCCAGCGACGAGCGCCGCACAATCTCTTCAAGCGACCACCGCTTCAACTTGCTCAACGGACGAGTCTCGCGGATCCGCACCACATCGCCCAGCCGCGCGGAGTTTTGCTCGTCGTGCGCGTAGAACTTCTTCGAGCTCTTGATGATCCTCTTGTACTTCGGGTGAGCCTTGCGCATCTCGACCTCGACCACAATGGTCTTCTGCATCTTGGTCGAAACTACGTTGCCCACCTTCTCATTGCGCCGGCTTGCCGGTGCCTGCTTCTCTGTCGCCGTCATTATTCACCGGCTCCCTTCTTCTTCGCGCTGGGCTTCTTTGCAACGGCCTTCTTGGTGGCCTTCTTCGCCTCGCCCGCGGGCAGCGTCGAAACCAGCTCGTGCTTGGCGCCCCGAACTCCCAGCTCGCGCTCCCGCGCAATGGTCTTGATCTGTGCGATCTCCTTGCGCAGTTCGCGAAGCTTCTTCACGCCATCGCTCTGCCCCATCGAGACCTGGAAGCGAAGCCGGAACAGCTGCTCTGCGGAGGTCTTCTCCTGAGCCAGCAGCTCGTCGTCGCTCAAACTACGAATCTTTGCCAATTCCATCTCGTGTCTCCCGCGCTCTAGCTAGCGGCGCGTCAAAAATCTGTTACTCGGCGCTCTCGGCAGTCGCAGAAGCAGCAGCCTTTTCCGCGCCCGGCCGCTGCACGAACTTAGTCTTCAACGGCAGCTTGTGCGAAGCGAGGCGCATGGCTTCCTGCGCGATCTCCGGCGTTACGCCTTCCATCTCGAACAGGATCTTGCCCGGCCGCACAACCGCTACCCAATGATCGAGCGCGCCCTTGCCCGAACCCATTCGGACTTCGGCTGGCTTCTTGGTGATCGGCTTGTCCGGAAACAGCCGCAGCCAGATCTTGCCGCCGCGCTTGATGAAGCGGGTCATCGCAATACGGCTCGCCTCAATCTGGCGGTCCGTGATGTAGCCGCACTCCATCACCTTCAAACCATATTCACCGAAGGAAAGAGAGGAGCCGCGCCACGCCTTGCCGCGCCTCTTGCCCTTCTGCTGCTTGCGATACTTAACCTTCTTCGGCATCAACATAACGAAACCCTCAAAAACCAGGGACAAGGGAATAGGGACTAGGGACCAATTTCATCCAGCCGCAATTCACTTCCCAGGCCGCTTGCTTCAAATCTCACCAACAAGGCTTGTTACTCCGGATCAGGGTTTCTATTCCCTGTTCCCTAGTCCCGAGTCCCTGCCTTTAAAACACTCCCGAACCAGTCGCCGCGGGCTGCTGCCTGCGCTTCTGCTCGTAGATATCGCCGCGGTAGATCCACGTCTTGACGCCGATCACGCCATACGTCGTCTCCGCCTCGGCGAATCCATAATCAATATCCGCCCGAAGCGTGTGCAGCGGCAGACGCCCCTGCAGATACCACTCGGACCGTGCGATTTCGTTGCCGTTCAACCGGCCCGAAACGCGAACCTTGATTCCCTTGCAGCCGAAGCGCAGCGCCGAGTCCACGCTCTTGCGCATCGCACGGCGGAAGCTGACACGCTTCTCAAGCTGCAGCGCGATATTCTCGGCCACCAGCTGGGCGTCAAGCTCAGGCTTGTTCACCTCGATGATGTCGATGAACACCTCGCGGTTGGTCCGCTTGCCAAGCTCGGTCTTCAGCTTCTCGATCTCCGCGCCCTTGCGCCCGATCACAATGCCGGGACGCGCCGTGCGGATGAGGAACCGGAGCTTGTTGCCCGGACGCTCGATCTCAACCGAGCTCACGCCGGCAGCCTTCAGCTTGTCGCGCAGCTCTTGCTTGAGCTTCACATCTTCGACCAGGAGCTTGTCATAATCGCGCTCCGTAAACCAGCGCGAGCGCCATGGCTTGTTTACTCCGAGCCGGAATCCATAAGGGTGGACTTTCTGTCCCATGCTTTTTTCCTCAAACTCTCAAAACTGCTTTCAGCTATCAGCTATCAGCTCTTTGCTCTCCGCCTGCCACTTCAAATCCGTCTGCCCAGATCGAAACTGACGGCTGATAGCTGATGGCTGACGGCTGTCCTGCTACTTGGCGGCCTTTTTCTTGGCAACCGGCTTTTTTGCCGGAGCCTTCTTCGCTGTCTTTGCTGCCGTCTTCTTCGCAGCCGATTTCTTCGCCGGCTTCGCCGCCGGTTCTTCCGCCCTGGTCACCAGTTGCGAGCTGCCGCCATCGCGCTCTGCCACTGACACAATGATGTGCGAAAGCCTGCGCTGATACCGGTACGCACGTCCCATCGGAGCAGGCCGAATCCGCTTCATCCGCGGACCGTCGTTCGCCAGAGCCTGCTTGACATACAGGTTATCGACATCCAGATCAATCCCCTGTTCGCCCGACACGTACTTCGCGTTGTCCAGCGCCGAGGTCAGCAGCTTTTCGATCACCGGAGCGATCCGCTTCTTCGTGAACCGCGCCGTCTCCAGCGCTTCCTGAATTCCCCGGCCCTTGATCAGGTCCAGCACCAGCCGCGCCTTCTGCGGCGACACCCGCTGAAACCTCGCTTCCGCCCGGTATTCCTTCGTCTCGACTGCCATTGGTCTCTTCCTCAAATCAGCTAGTAGCTCGTAGCCATTAGCTTGTAGCTCGTACTTGTTCCGTCAGCCATCAATCATTCAGCTACCGGCTACAGGCTACCGGCTGCTCTTACTTGCCCGCCGGCTTGGCCGCAGCCTCTGCCGCTTTCGATCCGCCGGTGTGCCCCTTGAACGTGCGCGTCGGAGCAAACTCACCGAGCTTGTGTCCCACCATGTTCTCGGTCACGTAGACCGGAACGAACTTCTTGCCGTTGTGCACCGCGATCGTGTGCCCCACAAATTCGGGGAAGATCGTCGAGCGCCGCGACCAGGTCTTCACGACCTTCTTGTCGTTGGCCGCGTTCAGCACCTCGATCTTCGTCGTGAGGTGTGCGTCTACAAACGGGCCCTTCTTCGTCGAACGTGCCATAAAACCAGCTCCTAGCTTTCAGCCTTCAGCCCTCAGCTTCTTCCTCGCTCAGTCCGGCTTCCAGCAGTTCCCTCAATGTTGTTCAACCATGCTTTGCTAAAAGCTGATAGCTGATAGCTGATGGCTGTATTTCTTACTTCGCCCGGCGGCTGACGATGAATGCATCGGTCCGCTTGTTGTTGCGTGTCTTGTATCCACGTGTCGGCTGGCCCCACGGAGTCACAGGATGACGTCCGCCCGACGTCTTGCCTTCACCACCGCCGTGCGGGTGATCGACAGGGTTCATGGTGACGCCGCGGTTTGTCGGACGGATTCCCATCCAACGCTTACGGCCTGCCTTGCCGATCGAAATGTTTTCGTGATCGGTGTTGCCCACCTGGCCAACCGTCGCGAGGCACTCAACCAGCACGCGGCGCGTCTCGCCGGAAGGCAGCTTCAGCAGCGCGTAATCGCCTTCCTTCGCCACCAGCTGAGCCTGCGCACCGGCCGAACGCGCCATCTGCGCGCCCTTGCCCGGACGAAGCTCGATCGCGTGGACCGTGGTGCCGGCGGGGATGTTCTTCAGCGGCAGCGCATTGCCAACCAGAATGTCGGCATCCGGACCCGAGCTCACCGTCGCTCCCACTTTCAGACCCACAGGCTGAAGGATGTAGCGCTTCTCGCCATCCGCATAGTGCACCAGCGCGATGCGCGCCGAGCGGTTCGGATCGTACTCGACCGTCGCAACCTTGCCCGGGACTCCAAACTTGTCGCGCTTGAAGTCGATGATGCGAATTTTCTGCTTGTGCCCGCCGCCCTGGTGCCGAATCGTCAGGTCGCCCGAATTGCGGCGTCCGCCCGTCCGCTTGCGCGTCTCGACCAGCGGCTTGTGCGGCTTATTCGTCGTCAGGTCGTCATTGACCAGCGATGTCTGGAAGCGCAGCGTCGGCGTGATCGGTCTGTATGTCTTGATAGCCATCGTCTCTGTCCTTGATGAGCTTCTAGCTGCTAGCTACTAGCCTCTAGCTCATCTTGCTCAACCAACTTCTTACTTCTTCACCAACTTCACCCCTGCGCTTGTCGAGCTAGAAGCTAGAGGCTAGAAGCTAAAAGCTGCTTCTACAGGTTGCTCACGTACTCCGGCAGCTTCTCGCCGGCCTTCAGCCGGACGTAAGCCTTCTTCCAATCGGGCCGGAAGCCTGCAAACTTGCCGCGGCGGCGTTCTTTGCCCGCCACATTCGCGGTCCGCACTGCAGCTACCTTCACCTTGAAGAGCGCCTCGACTGCCTGCTTCACTTCGGTCTTGGAAGCCTCTGGAGCTACATCGAACACCAGCGTGCCTTCGGTTTCCTTAACGCCCAGGCCCTTTTCGGTAATCAGAGGCCGGCGAATCACTGTGTAAATGGTCGGCATTACGCTGCCTCCGTCTGCGATGCGCGCTTCGAGATGCTCTTCGTCAGAGCGTCCGTCAGCTGCTCGATCGCCGCCTTGGAAAAGATCGCCCGGTCATACCGCAGCAGATCGTAGGGATGCACTTCGTTGTTGAGAACCAGCTCAACGCCCTTCAGATTGCGCGCACCGAGCATCAGCGACTGCGAGAGCGTCTTCCCGTTCTCGACGATCAATGCCGTGCGATCCACCGAGAGCTTGTCCAGCGCCTGCCGATAGAGCTTGGTCTTGCCTTCCTTCAGCTCCAGCGAGTCAACCACCGTGAGCTTGCCGTCAGCCAGCTTCGAAGCCAGAGCCGAACGCAGCGCGCCCAGCAGCTTCTTGCGCGGGAAAGCATAGTCATAGCTGCGCGGCTTGGGTCCGTGCACCGTGTGTCCATGGCGCCAGAGAGCCGAACGAACCGAACCGATACGGGCGCGGCCCGTGCCCTTCTGCTTCCAAAGCTTCTTGCCCGAACCGGCGACTTCGCTACGGCTCTTGGTCTTGTGCGTGCCCTGGCGCAGGGAAGCGCGGTAGTGCTTCACCGCTTCCCAAAGCAGCGCTTCGTTCACCTGGCCGTATACCGCGTCCGCCAGATCGAGCGAGCCTACCTTTTCGCCGTTCAGATTTACAACATCTACGTTTGCCATCGTCTTCTTCCTGAGCCAGGAGCCGGTAGCCTTTAGCCCGTAGCTCCCAACTAGTTCATCCAATCCGCTTACATCAGCCAGCAACTACTGGCTACCGGCTACAAGCTACCGGCTTACTTCCTCTTGCCCTGTGCCTTCTTCGAAGCCTTCAACGGGTCAACCGTGGTCGATCCGGCAAATCCACGACGCTCGCGCGGAGGATTCTTGGCCTTCGAGATCATCACGTATCCGTCTCTCGCTCCCGGAACCGCGCCTTCCACCATCAGCAGATTCTCATCCAGATCGATTCCGCGAATACGAAGGTTGCGAACCGTCACCTGCTCCGCGCCGTAGTGGCCCGGCATTCTCTGCCCCGGGAATACACGCGACGGGAAGCTCGATGCGCCGATCGAACCCTGCACCTGGAACATGTGGCCGTGCGACTTGGGACCGCCGCCAAACTTGTGCCGGCGAACAACACCCGCAAACCCGCGGCCCTTTGACGTCCCGATCACATCCACAAACTTCGCATCGGTGAAGATGTCCACCAGCACGCGATCGCCAGCCTTGGTCTCGTCCTGGCCCTCTTCCGCAGCCTCGACGTCCACTTCCTTGATGAACTTCACCGGCGGCGCTTCGGTCTTCGCGAAGTGTCCCGCCTGCGGCTTGGTCACGTTCTTCGCCTTGATGAACTCAACCAGCCCGATCTGTGCGGCGTCATAGCCGTCCTTCGCCAGCGTCTTCAACTGCGTAATCACGCAAGGGCCAGCCTGCAGCACCGTAATCGGGTGCACATCGCCCTTCTCATCGAAGACCTGCGTCATGCCGATCTTTCTTCCCAGAATCCCTGTAACCGCCATGTTCCCCTCACCTCATCATGCGAAGTTGGTCTTCGCACTGCCGGAACTACAACTAGTCTTCAGTTCCCGGTTCCCAGCTTCCAGTTCTTACTGATGACTGGTAACTGGAGACTGGCAACTCACTTCTCGAACGCCTTGATCTCGACGTCCACGCCCGCCGGCAGATCGAGCTTCATCAGTGCGTCCACCGTCTGCTGCGTCGGCTCAAGAATGTCGATCAGCCGCTTGTGCGTACGGATTTCGAATGACTCGCGCGACTTCTTGTCGACGTGGGGCGAACGCAGTACGCAGTACTTGTTCTTGATCGTCGGCAAGGGAATCGGACCCGCCACCGTTGCTCCGGTGCGCTTGGCCGTCTCCACAATCTCGCCGGTCGAGGTATCCAGCACGCGATAGTCGTATGCCTTCAACCGAATTCTGATTCTCTGTCCAACCATTGGCTTCCCTTTTCAGCTTTCAGCTCTTAGCTTTCAGCCCTCAGTTTTTGACTGAGAGCTGAAAGCTGATGGCTGACAGCTCG
>NZ_QFFY01000008.1 GCF_003131205.1 Occallatibacter savannae | reverse complement strand
GCTCGATTCCCTTCCCTCAAAAATCAGCTATCAGCCTTCAGCTATTAGCTCTCAGCCTCATCCAGGCTGCAAAAGTTCATTGCGTCAACTGACAGCTGAAGCTGAGAGCTGACGGCTTACCTCAGTAGTACGCGTACGCCTTCAAATACCGCTGCCGCAATTCCACCGGCACCTTCTCGACCAGCCGCAGATACCGCTCGCGCGTCAGTCCCTGGTCTGAAACCGGCAGTGCCTTGTACAGCCCGATCGCTTCCTTACCCAGCAGCCCTTTATTCAGAATGCTTTCGAAATCGCGGATGCGCAGCTTCGAACGCGTCACCCGATCCAGAAACGGCTCCACATCGCTCGGCGCAAACCGGGCGTCGATCTGCGCATGAAGCGCCGCATACGTCTTCTCGTCCTGTACCGCGATGGCTGCCTGTTCAAACATCTCTACTCTGCCTTGCCTCAATCTCTGGAGCGGGAGACCGGGATCGAACCGGCGACCAACAGCTTGGAAGGCTGTGACTCTACCACTGAGTTACTCCCGCCTAATCAAGCCTTCAGCTCTCAGCCCTCAGCTTTCAGTCTTTCCGTTCACGGCCAAGATGGCCGCTTCACCACGGTGCAACTGAGAGCTGATAGCTAAGAGCTAAAAGCTGTACTTCTGGAGCTGATGACCGGGATTGAACCGGTGACCTCTCCCTTACCAAGGGAGTGCTCTACCAACTGAGCTACATCAGCCCTAAAACCTAAATCAGCTATGAGCTTTTAGCCGTTAGCTCTTAGCTCTTGGGCGATCTAAAGTCGCCTACCTCGCACAAATGAGCTAACAGCTAAAAGCTAGCAGCTAAGAGCTGTTCTTCCGGCGAATCCTCTCCGCCCTCATCGCCACCATGGTGCGCAATGCCAGCCCACCGATGATGATCAGCGGAACGAACTTCAATTCCACCAACCTGCCCCCGACCGGAATCCTTGCATCAAGGGTAAACCAACTCAATACCGCCAATCCCGCGTACAAAACCAGCGCCACCCGGTACTTCTTCTCTAGCGTGGTGCCGGACTTTTCCATTTCACACCCAGTTCCAGCAGCCCCAAAACTGACAGCTGAGAACTGATCACTGACAACTGTCTTTATGGTGCACAGGGGAGGATTCGAACCTCCGTAACTCGAATGAGTGGCAGATTTACAGTCTGCTGCCATTAACCGCTCGGCCACCTGTGCCCAATTTGTCGACCAGGTAGGAATCAAGTCTTTCCCGGCCTTATTACCCACCCAACCTAACCTGGGTGCCCCATCCAAGCTCTGCTTGGGTGGAAAACTACGAACCACAACCATCATCCGCGCATACGAACCTGCCGGAAGACCCTCCGGCTGTCGGAGCATGCACCTCAGTGGGGTTACCGCAGAGGACAGATCCGGCGCTTACCCTCTCCCGCCGAACCTCTGAACTTGCCTGCCGCCCAATGCCCCGGTCCTGCCTCTAAGTGGAGCTGGCGAAGGGATTTGAACCCCCGACCCTCTGATTACAAATCAGATGCTCTACCAGCTGAGCTACGCCAGCCCGACCACTACGAAACACTGCCGGGAAAACACCGGGAAATCCGCGGACACACTCCTGCTCCGCACATAACTCGGCACAGTTTCTAAGGTTAGCACACCGGAAACTACCGGGCAAACCGGCGTATCCACAGTCTATCGCAGGCACTTACGTCCGCCGACGGCGACCTGGAAAGCAATTCTCCACAGGCCCCAATCCGCAGACCAGCGCTTGCTACTGACACGCGCCCGCTTCAGTGCCCGCAATCACAGCCTCGCTGCTCGGGATAGACCGATTCTTGGTGTCTTAGAGCGGCTATTGCTATGTTCGGGGGATTGTGAAGCCTCTCCCTTTGCCGCACAGTCGCTGAAGTACATCAATCAGCTCCACTCATTATGGAGAAATACATGAGGCGAATTTCATCTGCACTTGCATTGGTTTTGTCTGGTTCCCTCGTCTACTCGCAACAACCTAAGGCGCCCGCTCCCGTCAGCCCCGCAACATCACCACAGGTAAGCCCTTCGACCCCTCAGGCTCCCCACACTTTGCTTGATGGCACGCCCATCAAGCTGCGCCTTAGCCAGTCAATATCCTCGGCCGAAGCAAAAGTTGGTCAGGAAGTCCCCTTCGAGGTGATTGAAGAGGTGAAGGTAGATGACGCCATCGTTCTGCCCAAAGGAGCGACAGCCATCGCGAATGTCACCGAAGCCGAACACAAGAAGAGCATGGGCCGTGCGGGAAAACTCAACGTTGCCATTAGCTACGCTCGCCTTGCGGACAGCGAAAAGGTGGCTCTCCGGGCCGTTAAGGAAGCAAAGGGTGGTGGCCATGTCGGAGCGATGACGGGCGCAATAGTCGCCACGTCCATCGTCTTCTTCCCAGCCGCACCACTTTTCCTCTTTATCCACGGAAAAGACATCACCATTCCTCAAGGCACTGAGATCACCGCCTTTGTCGACGGTGATATGCATTTGGACATGGCGCGTTTCGGGGCCGCTCCTGCGGCCCCCGGTCCTACCGTGCCTTCCGTAGCTCAGGCAATTCTTGCGATAGCATCAACTCCGGCTGGCGCTGACATCGAGCTCGATGGCAACTTCGTTGGCAATACTCCGTCAAGCGTGAACCTCACGTCTGGCTCACACCAGGTTGTAGTTAAGAAGAAGGGGTTCGTTGACTGGACAAAGACGCTGAACGTAACCGGTGGCACGGTCAATTTGACTGCGGAACTCGAGCAGGCACCGGGACAGTAGCCTTCGAAGCTGTATTCAAAGCGGCGCAGCCCCGGCTGCGCCGCTCTGTTTCCTCTTCAGCCACTCGTCACGTTACCCCCCGCCGAATCCCCTTGCTCCCTCTACCCTTCCCGCGAAATCATTACTCCAGTCTCCGTACAACGCGCTGCTCCACTTGAGGTGCCTTCATGCGTAAAGCATTTCTCGCTTGCCTTCTTCTCGTGCTCTGCCCACTGTTCTACGCGGCCTCGCTCTGCGCACAGGAGACGCTCACCAACGACTCCGTCATCAAGCTCCTCAAAGCCGGTCTCTCCGAAGAGCTCATCGTCACCACCATCAACTCCTCGCCCGGCGACTACGACACCTCCGTCAACGCGCTCATCGCGCTCAAAAAGGCCGGAGCCGGCGACAAGGTCGTCTCCGCCATGATCCTCAAGGCATCCGGAGCCACACCAGCCCCCGCCGCAACCGCTCCAGCCGCAGCAACCGCAGCAGGCACCGCTGACATCCCCGCACCGATCACGCTTGCCCCCGGCACCCTGCCCGCCGGTGTCGACAGCGTAGGCGTCTACTTCCTCGAAAAGGCCGGCAACCACTGGCAGGAAGTCCCCGCCGAGGTCGTCAACTTCAAGAAGGAAGGCTCGCTCAAGCACCTTGCCAGCGCCGGCGTCCTTAAAGGTGAAATGACAGGACTCGTCGGCGGCAATCGCAGCTCGCTTCTGCTCAAGATGCCCGCGAAGTTCATCCTCTACGTGCCTGAAGGCCGCGCTCCCGGCGAGTACCAGCTCATCCACCTGCACTCCAATGCCGACAGCCGCGAGTTCAAAGCCGCCAACGGCGGCATCGTCAAGGACGCCGGCGGCGCCCTTCGCGATGTTCTCGATTACACGCCCAAGAAGATCGCGCCCCGCGTCTATCTCATCGAAATGAACGAAGAGTTCGACCGCGGCGAGTACGGCTTCCTCCCGCCCTCAGACACCGCGCTCGGCGACACCATCCCCACCGCTACCAAGCTCTACAGCTTCTCGCTCACGCATTGATCAACTGAGATAAAGGTCACACCTGACTTGAAGCGTCGGGAATACCATCCGGAGCAGGGGCGACGTCATCGACGTTACTTCAGCAACGGGAGGGCTCTGTGCTGAAGAAAAGGACGCAGAGAGATTTGTGTTCGTGTCAGGATATCTGCCGATCCTGCCAGATACACAGAACGCTTCGAGCTTTTCTCATGGTCGCAATGTGTGGCATCGCGCTCGGGTGGCCTCCGCAACTCTGTTCGCAAGCCGAACCACAGGATTCCGGAATCACGCTGCGTCTGACCACGCGTGAGGTTCTCCTCGGTGTTTTCGCATTCGATACGCGAAGCCGCCCGGTCCTTGACCTTGGTATCGGAGACTTCGAAGTCTTCGAACCTTCTCACCGGCAGAAGGCAGCTGGAGTTGTTACAAGCGTTCGTTTCTTTGACCCGAATCGTCCCGATCAGTTCTCCGAAACGGCCCAGACCGGATTTCTGCGCGCTCAGCCTGTTCGTTGTCTCGATCGTCTCACCGCGCATTACATCCTGGCCTATCGGCCCAGCGATCAAAGGTGGACGAGTGGCTTCCACGAGGTGCGGGTGGAGACGCGTCGCCATGGCGTGAAGCTTTCCTATCAGCACCAATATTTCGTTGGGCAGACGGAACCATCAAAACGCCTGGAACACATCGCCTCGCGCGAGCTCGATGCGAAACTACGGAGAGCGGCGTGCACACACTCGAGTGTGCCTCCGTCGATCTCGTTGCGTGCCGAGGCGGTGGTCACGGGCCGGACTGACGTCCTTCGCTATCTGGTGCAAATCGAGCCTGACTCGCTCGCATTCGTCTCGATGCTCGATAACGGTCGACGAGTGCAGCTCGACTACGGCGCGTGCAACTTCGACGCCATGGGCCGGGAGTTGAACTTCTTGAAGGGGACCACGGATCGGGTCCTCTCACGCGTGGATTATGCACGTGTTCAGGAGCACGGGCTGCAAACGCTCTTCGAGGTTCCCGCCCAAAACGATCTGGCAATGATCCGATTCGTTATCCGCGATCGCGCGACCGGCAATATAGGCGTGGTGAGCGCGATGGTTCCAGCAAACGAGAATGCCTCATAAGGCCGAGCCTCGGATGACCTCCCGCTGTCGGCAGCAAGTCATGACTTCATCATCAGGAATCCAGCACGCGACGCAATTGGATCCTTTGGCTCCGTCGTGCCCAAGCCGCACGGGCTTTGTGCGGATGTGTACGAATTACGCGACTACGGTGGTCTGCCTGATTTTCGCGAACTGGATCCAGTCGGAACTCTCTATGCCGACTACCTGCTGATCCCTAACCAGCAATCCCCTCGTCCGTGCTCTCTTCCAGGCGTGACCTGTGACAGCAGCTTTGGACTCGACTACCATGGCGCGTTTTGGGTCCGCACGCCTGGAGAGTATCAATTCGAACTCACTTCCGATGACGGAGCAGTGCTGCAGATTGACGACACTCAGGTCATCAAAATTGACGGGAAACACCCCGCAGTCACGGGGGCCGGCCACATCGTTCTAGCTGCCGGAAGACACACCATGCATCTCCCCTACTTCGAAGACGGTCTTGGCCTCGTGATGCTCGAACTCTGGGTGCGTCCGCCAGGCGGCGATTGGAGGGTCTTTAACATGCAGGACTTCGCGCCTCCTTCCGGCGACTCGCAAACAAATTCCCAGACAACTCAAAATTGACCGGACATTGCCAGAGCCCAGTCCGTTGGACGTGTTTTGTCGAATGGGTGGGAAAACGAGAACGTCGGGCGCCGGGTGCCCCAGGTCTCGATTCTGAGACCTGGGAATCCACAACAACCAGCCGGATGCCGGTTGCCTCATCCTTGCGGCCGTTTTTGTCGCTAGGGTGGGCTACAGGCTAACTGACAACCGAAGACTGCCTGACTGAAGACTGGCAACTGGCAACTGATAACCGCCTCACCGCGCCTTCGTCCGGTGATACTGATTCGGCGCCCCCGGCGTAGGCACATCCCCATTCACCTGCGCGCCCTCGCGATGCGCCCGCGTCAACGGGCCAGACAGCGTAATCCCGCTCCCAGACACCTGCGCATCAAGGGCATGAGCATGTGCCAGCGGCTTCGATACCGTAATCGACGTCGCACCGAATCGCCGAATCGACAGCACCTGCGCCGTCTCCGCATTCTCGCCGCTATCGATCGTGATCTCCTGCCCGTCGCGGAATCCGTTTGCATTCGACACCGGAATCACATTCGCGCCCGCCGTCGTGGCCGCAATCGCGCGCGCCGCCCCCGCCGTGCCTACTGACGCGATCGTCGCCTTCTCTGCATCTGATCCCGATCCGACCATTACCGACTCGCCCGGCTCGAATCCCTCCACGCTCGACACCTTGATGTTGTTCGTGCCCTCTGCCGTGCCGACTGAGAGCGTTGCCGCAGCCTGAATCAGGAAATCATTGCAGTTGCTGTCCGTATCCGCGCCGTCTGGGAAGCGCCCAACGCTTGTGCTCACCGCATTGCCAACCTCGTTTGCGCCAAAGCTCATCAGCGCACCCGGAGCAGGCGCATGGCAGCCAGTCTCGTCCGTGCCGGAGACTGCCTGGTATCCCTCAGCAGCCCACGGATCCACGATGCCTCCGTAGTTCATGCTGTCCACCACCTGCCCGCTCGCATCGCGCAGCACGATGCTTCCTTCCCGCCGCGCAACAATCCGATCGAAAAACGGCACATGTGCCGTCAGCTCCGGCCCGCCGAACCACTGGTTCGGCTCCGGGGCTCCCTGGTATCCCGCGCTCTTCACCGCAGCATCGCGCACCACCGCATCCACATCGTGAGCCTTTGCGAGCGGCTGATCCAGCGTGATCCCGCTGCCCAGCGCCACCACCGGCTCATTGCTCCAGTGTTCGAATGCCGTTGCCGGCTCAAAGCTGATCCCCGTACCGCGATCGCTGAAGGGCAGATTCTGCGCATGCGCAAACTTCAGCGGCTGCTCGATATCGATCCCGGTCCCCGTCGCCAACACCAGTTCATCGATCCCGTGCTCCTTCGCAAGGGCCGGCGAGAAATCGATTCCGCTCCCGTTCCTTCCTCCCGTCCCCACCGACGAGATCGTCACCTCTTCGTGATTAGCCGGCATTCCGATAAACAGCTTCTCGCCAACCGCAAGCTTCCCCACGCTCCGCACCTTGATGTTCGTCGCGCCTGCCGCGGCGCCCGCCGACAGATTCGTGTGCTTCGCTTCAGTGCCCACGTTCTTCACCGTGACCGTCTCGATCCCGTGCCCCTTGCTGTCAATGTCGAGCCTGATCTTGTCGCCAACCGAAATGTCCGCGACGGACATCACCTTCAGATTCGTCGCGCCCACCGCCGCATCCTCAGCCAGGTAACTCTGCGTTCCGCGCTTGCCCACCGCGGTCACGGTCGCAACCTCGTACTTCTCCATCCCCTTCGCAACAGCCGGATACGTCCCGCCATACCCCAGCGCAATCTTCTCCCCGACCTTGAACCCCGCCGTGCTGATCACCGGCACGTTCTTCGCACCCTTCGGGATCGTGATGTAACCATCCGGGAGCGGCTGCCACACCGTCGTACTCGCGGTTGCAGCACTGCCCACGCTCGCAATCTTTCGCGTCTCCGCATCAGCACCGTTGCCAATAGTTACCGTGTCGCCGGCCGACATCCCTTCCGTGCTCCTCACGTGGATCGCGGTATCGCCGGACTTCGCGCCCGCTGCCAGCCCGGAATTCGCAAGCCCCAGCAGATAAATCCCATGCCCCGCAAGCTGCGTTCCTGCCGGAATCTTCACCGTCGAGAACACCGGCTCCTGGGTCGGGTGCTCCGTCAGCGTCCAGTTCGAAAGATCCGCGCTGTTCGCTCCAGCATTGAAAAGCTCAATGTACGAATCGGTCTGATTTCCCGCCCCCGATCCAATCCGAACCTCGTTGATCTTGATCGCTCCTACATTCCGCAACTTCTCGGTTGCGCTTTCGTTCCGCGGTTTCCCACCAGAACCCGTCCACACCGCGCTCGCAACCAGATCTCCGTTCACGCCCGCACTACCCGAAGTCACCTTGAACGTCGCGCTTGCCTTTGCACCCGGCGCTACCGCATCAGCCACCGTCTTCGAAGCACCGCTGCCGCCCTCGACGGCAACCGTCCACTGCTTCGGGACCGCAGCACTCAATTTCAGCCCGCTAACCGGCGTGCCCGTCGTATTCGTAAACGTCACCGTCACATCCTGCGACGACCCCGGCGTAAACGTCTGCAGCCCCGGCGCTTTCTCCATCGCCGAAGCAGGAGCCACCGTTAGCGCCGCCACATCATAGTGCGCAGCCACCACGTTCTGCTGCACCAGTTGATCAGTCGCATCCGTCGGAAACGTCCCCCCTTCCGTCATCGCCCCTTCGTAGAACGTCCCCTGAGAAGAATTGCTGTTGTCGCCACCGTTCCCCAGCAGAATCGCCCCCTGCTTCCGCATCGGGTCATACGTCGAGTTCACCCGCGGCCCGCTGAACATCACTTGCAAATCGTCCTTCTGCGAATCCCCGCCCATCGAAGTCCAGTGGTGCGGCTCGCCCTTCGCAATCGCTGTCGCAAATCGCCACGTGATCGTGGGCAGATTCGGACACCCCTTGCTGCCATCCGCATTCACGCAGCCCACCAGGTTGTTTTCCTGGTCCGTCATAATCCACGGACCCGCGCCGCTCCCGTGGTACCACGGCGTGGCGTTTCCGTAGTAAGCCGTCTCCATCGTCCCGTTGTCGTCGTCGCGGCTATCGATCTCCGCATTGCCATAGTCGAAGCAGCATCCGTTGTTAAAGTGCAGGCCGTTGATCACCCAGTACTGCCCCTCAGCCTGGTCGTCTACCGCCGTGCCCCGCGGATCGTCATCGCGCAAGCCCATTCCCGGCTCGATGAACACTCCATAGACTTTGTGCCCCATCACCGTGACCGGAGCCATATCCGCAAGCGGCAGGTTGTTGAATCCGCCCATCGCCGGCCCGCTGAACCCACCGCGCGGCGCCTGGGTCAGGTCGTTATGTTTGGGCGACTGATCGTAGATCTTCGTGATCCAGCAATACGTATTCGCGCAGAACTTGTCCTGCGCCGCCGCATCCGCATACCCGCCCGGGTCCGCCCCCGAAGGCCGCACCACACCCACGTCCAGCGTCTTCATGTCCGACTGCCGCAGCACTTGATAGAGCGGCCCGTCATAAGAGGCGTAGAGCGCGCGAGTGGTGCTGTGCGCCGCCGCGCATGCATCGCCCGCCGCAGCATAGATGTCGCAGGGCCCCTTTGGCCTCTGCCCCGCCGCGCTGCAGGCGCCGCCAATCAGGCCGACCAACGCCATCACCAGAAATACGAATTGAAATCTCGGTCTCATAAAGCCTCCATATTCCGGCTGACGTGCGCGTTCCATTTTGGCGCCGGTTTGCCCCTGCACTTTGCGTCCGGAATACGTATACCACCACCAGCACCGCACTTTTCCACCTGCTTGTCCGGGCCGCCGAGAATACGTATACCGCCCAGATACCCCTCACTCGCCCGCCGCAATTCGCTATCCTGTACTGGGTACTCCGAGGCGAATGCACAAACGCACGCGTAGAACGCTTCTCGTGGTAGCGGGTGTCCTGCTGCTGCTGGCCGTCGCCGTTTTCCTGCGCTCCAAGGCCCCGCCCGAGGCTGCCCGCCTCCTTCCTGAATCCGACGGCATCATCTACTTCAACCTCAAGCCCGTCCGCACCTTCCTCCGCAAAGACCTTAAGCCGCCCCGCCGCGTCCCGGAGTACCAGGAGTTCGTAGATGCCACCGGCGTCGACTGGGAGCGCGACCTCGACTCCGCTGCCATTGCGCTTCATCGCATGGCTGATCCCAATGGCCCCAATGGCCCGGTCGCCTACTCCATGGTCCTTACCGGCAAACTAACCGGCAAGCGCCTCAACACCTGGCTCGACAGCCACGCAGCCGGCCGCGAACTCTACGCCGGACACACCATCTACGACGTTCCATCGGAAAACCGCATGGTCCGCGTCGCTCAGGTTGGCTACGACATGATCGCCGTCTCCAACTTCCCCACCACTGAGAAGATCCACTCCATCATCGACCGCCATCGCACGGCCGCCCTGCCCTTCGCTGGATCATCCCTGCTCAGCGAGCACTTCCACGAGGTCCCGCTCCTTTCCGTCGCCTGGGGAGTCGGCCAGATCGGTCTACCCTTCTCTGAAAGCGGGGCTATCAAGGTCCTCGGCCTGTCCCTGCCGCTCCAGGACGACTCCACCATCATCGCCAGCGTCACCCCTGGCCTCCCCCTCGGCAACTCCGTCCGTCTCCGGGTCGAAGAGATTGCCCCCGACGAGGCCAAGGCCGCCAGCCAGGCCGCCGCGCTCAGCACCATCGTTGTCCTCGCCCGCGACGTGACCGTCCAGCTTTCCAGTAACCCTTCCAACGACGCGCTGCGCGAGGTGCTCAAGAGCACCCAGATCAGCCAGAAGCGCAACCGTGTCGTGGCAACCGCCTCACTTTCCCCCGACCTGCTGGGCCGGGTTACGGAAAGCGAAGATTCTTTCGGCACCCCGGCAACCCCCGCCACCGAGTCCGCATCAAGGTAGTTAGACAGCGCGGTTTCCCCTGTCTTGCCTCACAAGTGTTGCCAACGGGTCGCCGGTAAGAGTTTGCATCTTCCTGGGTTGGGGGATGGGCTTGGCTCCGGCGGCCTTCTTCGTTTTCGGGCGCATTCCTCTTGCCTCCCCAGCCCTCCATTTCGCATCCTTATCCGCAGATGCAACAGCCCCTTATCTTCCTCAACAGAACCAGAGAGGTGTCATGGTCCGTTTTCTCAGAAGTCAGATTCTGATCTGCACGATTTTCTGCCTCGTTTGCGCCGCAGCCTCCGCAGCCCGGCACTCCGCAGAGACCCAAGCCGCCCAGTCCAAGTCCGGCTCCCAATCCTCGTCCAAAGTCCTCACCGGGCAGAACGCCTTCACCGACGCCGCTCACGAGTCCCCAGGAACCCGCCGGCACCTCACCGTCAACGATCTTCCCGAGCCGAACCAGAAGGAATCCGTCGACAACGGAGCCAGCATGGTTCCGCGCCCGCAGAATGCCTGGCCCATCGCCCCTAAGGGCTTCAAGGTTGAGCAGTACACCACCGGCCTCGACAACCCGCGCCTGATCCGCGTCGCTCCCAACGGCGACCTGTTTGTCGCCGAGAGTCAGCCCGGCAAGATCCTCGTATTCCGCGGCACCACTCCCGACGGAAAGCCGCAGCAGACCTCAACGTTTGCCGAGGGCCTGAACCTTCCCTTCGGCATTGCGTTCTATCCCGCCACGAACCCCAAATACATCTACGTCGGCAACACCGACGGCATCGTTCGCTTTCCCTATCAATCAGGCGACCTCAAAGCTCGCGGCCCGGCTGAGCAACTTGCTGAGCTCCCCGGCGGCGGCCGTCTTCGCGGCGGCGGCCACTGGTCGCGCGACCTCGTCTTCTCCAAAGATGGCTCCAAGCTCTTCGCTTCCGTCGGCTCTCACTCAAACGTCGACGACTCCGATACGCATCCTGAAGAGTTCCACCGCGCCGACGTCCTTCAGTTCACCCCCGACGGCAAGTTCCAGAAAGTCTACGCTTGGGGAATCCGTAACTGCGTCGGCGAAGCCATTAACCCCATCACTGGCGAGCTCTGGTGCTCCACCAACGAGCGCGATGCCATCGGCAACAACCTCGTCCCGGACTACGTCACTCACGTCCAGGAAGGCGGCTTCTACGGCTGGCCCTGGTGGTACATGGGCGGGCATCAAGACCCGCGCCATGTCGGCAAGCACCCTGAGCTGAAGTCGAAGGTCATCACCCCCGACATCCTCATGAACCCGCACATGGCATCGCTCGAAATGCTCTTCTACCAGGGCTCGCAGTTCCCCGCCGAGTTCAAGGGCGACGGCTTCGCCTGCGAACACGGCTCATGGAACCGAGCCCAGCGCACCGGCTATGAGGTCGTGCGCCTGCCCATGAAGAACGGCCATGCCACCGGTGAATACGAAGACTTCCTCACCGGCTTTACCGTCGGTGATGGCAACGTCTGGGGCCGCCCGGTCGGCGTCGCAGAAGCCAAAGATGGCTCGCTCTTCGTCTCCGACGACGGCACCAACTCCATCTGGCACGTCATCTACACCGGCAAGTAATCCGCTTCGACAAAAACTCGGGTGCCCCAGGTCTCCCGTTTTTGGAGACCTGGGAGACCACGCTGTGTGGGGGTTCAGAACAACCTGAAGTCCACCACCACCCCGATCCGCACCGCCACCGGCCTCCCGTCCTTCTTCGCCGGCTTGAACCGGTACCGCATCACCGCCTGCAGCGCCTTCTCATCCAGCCCCATCCCGATCGGCTGCACCACCCGCGGATTCTGCGGATTGCCTTGTGCATCGATCACCACCGAAATCGTGCACGCGCCCTGCTGCTTGTGCCGTCTCGCCTCGTCGGAGAACTCCGCCTCCGGCGTGAACACCGGAATCGGCTGACTCACTCCATTCAAACCGGGCGTATAGATCCCGTCGCCTGCACCCGGTCCCCAGCCTCTCTGGCCGTTGCCGGGCCCATCGCCGCCATTGCGCCCGGTTCCGATGCCCGCCGGACCGCCCGGTCCTCCCGACATCAGCGTCACATTTGCCGATTCGTGCACGCCGATCATCGCCATCTCCTGATTGTCCGGCAGCTTCACGTCGGGTGGCACCGCAATCCTGTTCTCGATCGAAAGCTTCGGATTTTCCAGATCCGGCACCTGCACCGGTGCCAGCGGACGCATGTCCTGCATCGGATTGCGTCCTCTGTTCGCTTCGACCGGATCGTTTGCTCCGCCGCCGTTGCTGCCGTCTGAAGTATGCAGTCGCATTGCCGCCAGCAACGGATACTCCTTGATCACGAACTTGTCCGTTGGTGCCAGAAACGGAGACGCGGGATGACCAGTTCTCAGGCCCAGCACCAGCGCGAGCACGACGATGCCGCAGTTCACCACGGCCGCTGATTCAAACGCCCAGCGGTTTGTACTCGTCGCCATGCGGTCCGGCACAACAACCGGCGACGAGGTCAACTCCAGGGGAGGCAGTCGCAGCGGGAAAAGCCGCTCCCGCACCTCATTGGCAAGCTCACGCCACAGAGGCTGCTCCTCAAGTCGCGGAAAGGAAAACAGTGCGCGCTCGCGCGGGCTCGATGGCTCGGGCAGAGTCATGGGTCTCCTCTGCGGCCCGCTCTTCCAGGCCGCTCACGGAACCAAACGTACCGGCATATCCGATACGTCATAGACCGCCGAACACCTGAGTTCGTCACCTGGCAGTCGCACGCAACTCCGCATCCGGAGCTAAACGAAGCCGATCTGCGCTGATTGCTGAGAGTTGATAGCTAGGGACTGGAGCAGCTTGAAAGCCGCCTCTTACAGCGCCAGCAGCGGCCACCGGCCGCCTTCGCGCCGGACGTTGAAGATCCGTCCCCGCACATCCAGGCGATAGTTCCCGTCTGGCGGCGTCTTCTCCGTCGAGTCAATCCGAAGGCTTGTCGCAACTGCGTTTCCCGATCTTCCGGGGGTCAGCTTCGTCACCAGGGCAACGACGCATTTGCACTCGGCCATCTCTCCGCTTCCGCGAAGAACCCCTGGAAAAGTATCCGTTTTGTCCGTACCCTTTTTCATCCCGCTCGTACCATTCCGGGGAAGCCACCCAGCGCCACTGCACCCGCGCAATCGATCTGGTGCAACAGGTCAACCTTCCTACTGGTGTGAGATGCTTCTCACCTTTATCGCAGAACGGACAATCGAAGGGAAGCCCACCGAGGTGGTAATGGAGCAGCTTTCCCCGCGAATCCCTCGAGCACCAGCCGCAAAGTGTGACCTATATCACGACGCGTCCGGCTGCGCGTCTCTGAGACCGGGGCGGCGCCGGGGCTTCGGTCAGTCCTTCTCCGACACCTTCCCGTGTACCAGTTCGCAGAGCTTCATGGTCATGGGATCGCGCAGGCTGTAATACACAAACTGCGCATTCTTCTCCCGCCGGATGATCCCCGAAGACGCCAGCAGCGACAGGTGCTTCGAGATATTCGACTGCGTTGCGCCCGTCGCTTCCACAATCTCGTTCACGGTCAGCGGCTTTTTACAGATCGTCTGCAGAATCCTCAGCCGCATCGGCTCTCCAAGAAGCCGAAACTGCTGTGCCACGCGATCCAGCTCTTCGTCACTCAGCGTTCGTGTTTTGCTTGCAGTTGACATATTCCTCTATGGTGATATGATCATACACAAATATGAACGAAGCGCAAGTCAAATCCGTCTCGCCCGCTCATCTCTGCCTGCTCCTTGCTTCTGCAAATCCACCTCTGCTTCTCGACGTCCGCACTCCTCCGGAATTCAATGCCGCTCACGTTCCCGGCGCCATGCTGATCCCTCTTGATGACCTCGAGCCGGCAGCGTGCCTCAAGTCCCACTCGTCCGGCCATGCCTTCTACGTGATCTGCCAGTCCGGCGCGCGTGCCCGCAAAGCCATCGAGCGTTTCCACTCCTGCGGATGCAATGACGCTGTGCTCGTCGAAGGCGGCACTCAAGCATGGATCGATGCCGGCCTTCCCGTCAACCGCGGCACAGCCAGCGTTCTGCCCATCATGCGCCAGGTCCAGATCGTTGTCGGAAGCCTCTCTGTTCTCAGCGCCCTTCTCGCACTTACTGTCAGCTCCTGGTTCGCCCTCATACCGCTGCTCCTCGGCAGCGGCCTGCTCTTCGCCGGCCTCACCGGCACCTGCGGAATGGCCATCCTGCTCGCGCGTATGCCGTGGAACCGCACCAACTCACAGCCGCTTCAACTCAGCAACACTCCGGAAAGATCATGAAGACATCCAGAAAGATCGTCATCGTCGGCGGCGTAGCCGGCGGAGCATCTGCCGCCGCACGGGCACGCAGAGTGGATGAAAATGCCGAAATCCACATCTTCGAACGCGGACCCTACATCTCCTTCGCCAACTGCGGCCTGCCATACTTCATCGGCGGTGAAATTCAGGATCGTTCCCGCCTGCTGATCATGACTCCCGAAAAGATGTGGGCTCGCTCGCGCGTGCAAGCCCACGTGAATCACGAAGTCATCTCGATCGACCGCGCCGCAAAGACCATCCGCGTGCGCCGACCCGACGGCACGGAGCAGGACGTCTCTTACGACAAGCTCATCCTAAGCCAGGGTGCGCGTCCCATCGTTCCGCCCATCCCCGGGGCCGATCTCCCAAATGTATTCACGCTGCGTGACGTTCCCGACATGGACCGCATCGTCGCCTTCCTCGAAACTCAAAGACCGAAAACCGCGGCCGTCATCGGCGGTGGATTCATCGGGCTCGAAATGGCCGAAGCCTTTCACCGGCGCGGCATGCATGTCACCATCATCGAAAGATTTCCCCACATCCTTCCGCTCCTCGACAGCGACATGGCCGCTGACCTGCAAAATCACCTCTACGGACGCGGTCTCGATCTCAAGACCTCGGCCGAAGCCAGAGCACTCACCGCGCAAGGCGTCGAATTAGCCGACGGCTCTCTGATCCCTGCCGAACTGATTCTGCTCAGCGTTGGCGTCAAAGCCGACGTCGGTCTCGCCAGAGAAGCCGGCATCGAAATCGGCGTCACCGGCGGCGTTAAAACCAATGCGCGCATGGAGTCTTCTGACCCTGACATCTACGCCGTCGGCGATGCGGCGGAGACGACGCACGCCCTCACGGGAGCCCGCACGCGCATTCCTCTCGCTGGCCCTGCCAATCGCCAGGGCCGCATCGCGGGATCGAATGCCGCCGGGGGCCACTTCACCTATCCAGGCGCTCTCGGCACCTCCATCGTTCGCATCCTGCATATGATGGCCGCGACCACCGGTCTCTCCAGCGCTCAAGCCGCAAAGGCCGGACTCACCTTCTTCACCAGCGTCACGCGCGACAACAGCCATGCGGGCTACTATCCGGGGTCCAAGCCAACCGTCATCAAGGTCGTCGCTGAAGAAGGCACCGGACGCCTGCTGGGCGCGCAGATCGTCGGCGAAGAAGGCGTCGACAAGCGTATCGACGTGCTCTCCACTGCAATCGCTGCTCGCATGAGCGTATTCGACCTTGAGAACCTCGATCTCGCATACGCGCCACCGTTCGGCTCAGCCAACGATCCCATCAACGTCGCAGGATTCGTGGCCGACCACATCGTGCGCGGCGACATCTCCTCGATCTCTCCCGACGAATGGAAACGCAACGGCGAGTTCCTTCTCGACGTCCGCGATCCGGAAGAGCTCGCTCGCTTCGGCTCTCTCGAAGATGCAGTGAACATTCCGCTCCATGAGCTCCGCGAGCATCTGAGCGAACTTCCGCGCGACCGCAAAATCCTTGTCTACTGCCAGAAGGGGCAGCGCGGATATCTGGCGGCCTGCGCTCTCAAAGGCAGCGGGCTCGACAACGTCATCAATCTGCGCGGAGGCTTCGCGCAAGCCCAGTTGCAAGGCTGTGTGCTTGAGCCTGAGCCATCCGCAGACCGCCTGGTTTGTAAGGTGTAGAGACCGGGTGAAGGACGTGCAGATCAGACTCAGGTGAGTGAACGCTCGCACGTCCTGCTTACGCTTCGATTGTCTGTCTACTTAGAATTCCCATTCCCAGACGATCGACAAGACAGGTTTCTCTCGCGCTTTGATGCAGAACTGCTTACGCGCGGCGTAAAGGATTCGTAAAGTCTCGATCTCTGAATCTGGAGGTTCTGTAACGCCACGTACACAGACCTACTCGCATTTTCGCGATGCGGGATGCTGGGCTTCATCTGACCCGGCTTACGACCGCCTCGCCCAACGTAGATCGCCGTTCGCTGCATCGGATGTCAAGAAGTTGCTCGTTGTGCTAGAGAACCATAAACCATATACAAGGGCCATTAGAGATGTCGTTCATCAACTTCACTCCGATCAGCGGGCAGATGTTTCTGATCGTTGACGCTGTCATTCTTCTCAGCGTCGTTGTCTCCCAGGAATTTCTTCTTACAGCCGGAAGGCGCTGGTGGTCTGTGGCGCTCTTTGCGCTTTGTTGGAGCGTGATCGTCGTCGCCACCACGGCGCAAAGCGCAACGACCGTTCTGCGGTGAGAGGAGCTTCGAGCTACTAGCTATTAGCTTTTAGCTGCTAGCTCGCGTGTTGCCGATCGATAGTGTGTTCCTAGTCAAACGGAGGCGTCGGCATTTCAATTTGCCCAGACGAAACCGGAACGGCTAAAAACTAAAGGCTAGTAGCTGAAAGCTGCTTGAGGGGGCTACCCCTTCCCCATACACCTTGTGACGAAGTTCCTTCCTTTGAACAGACTGCGGGGTGCCGGGTAGCGCCAAATGTAAGACACCATTGGACTTCTTCACAAGGTGTATGCAAACAAAGAATTTAGCTGGTCCGCCCGCCTTGCCCGAGCTCGGAGCGACGGTGGAATGCGCCATCAGCTTGTCTAGATCGCAGCATGTTCCTATTGTGCCGAAATCCCTCGAAATAGACTGCAAGCTTTCCGGTGATTCTCATCACGACTGTTTCGATCTTCAATTCACAGGCCGACTCTCAGCCCGAATCTCGGTCGCTCGCCGTTCCGTTTCCAACGAACACTACGCAGATGATCGGCCAGTCGCTAGGATGGAAATGAGATCGCCCTGAACATCTTCAACGCCTCGAAGGAGAGAGTTGCCCCAGATCACCCGTACCTCCGGCCCGCGCAAGCTGCGTCTCTTTCCCCTGCTCGCCGCCACCTACTTCATGGTGTCCGGCGGACCCTATGGCATTGAAGACATCGTCGGCTACGGCGGATACGGCCGCGCTCTGCTGCTCATCTTTCTTCTGCCGCTCTTCTGGAGCTTTCCCACCGGCCTGATGCTCGGCGAGCTCGCCTCCGCAATCCCGGACGAAGGCGGCTTTTATGCCTGGGTGCGCCGCGCCCTGGGCCCCTTCTGGGGATTCCAGGAAGTGTGGCTCTCGCTCTCGGCGTCCGTTTTCGACATGGCCATCTACCCCACGATCTTTGTCCTTTACCTGGAGCGGCTGGCGCCCGACCTGACCCACGGCCATCGAGCGCTCCTGCTGAAGCTCGCGGTGGTTGCCGCCGCAGTGCTCTGGAATCTTTTCGGCGCTGCCGCGGTCGGAGAAGGATCGCTTAAGCTCTGGCTCGTGTCGATTTCGCCCTACTTCGTGATCGTAGGGCTTGCCCTTTATGCCGGAACGCGCGGCGCTCACGGCCCCTTCGGCGGGCACGCCTCTCTGGCGCACCCCGCCGGAGCTGCCTTCTCCACCGCCATCATGGTGACCATGTGGAACTACATGGGTTGGGATAACGCGACCACCATCGCCAACGAAGTTGAGAACCCGCAGCGCAACTACCCGCGCGTCGCGCTGCTCGCCATCGTGATGGTGATGCTCACCTATGCCATACCGGTCAGCGCCGTCGCATGGGCAGGCATTCCCGCAGACAGGTTCTCGACCGGCGCATGGGTCGACGCCGCGCACATCTTCGGCGGGTCGCTTCTCGCCACAGCGGTGGTGCTGGCCGGGCTGATGGACGGCTTTGGCACCTTCAGCAACCTCACGCTCTCGTATACGCGGCTGCCGCACGCTCTTGCTCAAGATGGCTACCTGCCGGCCATCTTTACGAGAAAGCTTCCGAATGGATCGCCATGGGTTTCCGTACTGGCCTGCGCCAGCTGCTGGGCTCTTGCCCTCGGCTTTACTTTCGAGCGTCTCATCACCATCGACCTGGTGCTCTGGGGCATGTCGGTGATTCTGGAATTCGTCGCGCTGATTGTTCTTCGGCGCAAGGAGCCTTCGCTGCTGCGGCCCTTTCGCATCCCCGGACCTGACTGGCTTCCCGTTCTGCTGGGCCTCGGTCCAACCTGCCTGATCATCTATGCGCTGCAGGCGTCACGCTCGGAGACGGTGGCCGGGATCTCGGCATTCGCCTTCGCTCTCACCATCGCGTTCGGCGGCCTTCCCGTCTACTTCGTTGCCAGCCTCTCGATGCGTAGGCGCAAAGCAAAAGTGGCTGTAGGAACTTAGTCCCGCCGCTGGTTACGCCGACGCCGCTTCAACCATTTGGAGACCTTCGCTGCAGCTGCTCCTGCGCGTCAGCGACAGGACAGTGATGTCGTCTTCCTGGCCGAATCGCTGCGCGGCTGCTGCGATCCGAGCGGCAGACTCCGTACTCATCGAGGCAGCGCGCTCGAACCCGAGCAGTTCGCCGTTGGCACTACGCGCCTCCAGCACGCCATCGGTAAGCAGCGTCAACCGGTCCGCAGGCGCCACCTCGAAATGCGACTCCACGTACTCCGCGCTCGAGGCGAGCCCGAGCGGCAGCCCATTTTCGATGTGCAGCTCTCTTCCGTTCAGATACGGAGCCAGGTGCCCGGCGTTTGCCGCGGTCACCGCGCCGTCGTCAGAGATGTGCAGGATCAGGCAGGTTGTAAAGCCGCCCGATGTACGGCCCATCATGTTGTGGTTGATGGCCGACAGAATCTCTCCCGGGCTTTTGATCGTCTGCGCCAGCGTCCTCACCATGCCCACCAGCAGCGACACGGTCATGGCCGCGGGCATTCCCTTGCCGCTGACATCGCCGATGACGACCAGCAGTTCGCACCCGCTCAGCGGAATGATCTGAAAGAAATCTCCGCCCACGTCTCCCGCGGGCTCATATACGCATTCAATTTCGAATCCCGGCACGGTCGGGATGCGCTCGGGAACGAGCACCTGCTGCACGGCGCGCGCAGCGGCCAGTTCTCCGCTCATGCGCTCTTCATCTGTCCTGCTGCGTGCGTAACGAAACACCAGCACCGCGACAACGGAGAACATGGCGATGTCGCCTGCCAGTACCACCGTCCTGAACGGAAACGGCCACGAGGTGAGTTGGTCGAAGCGCGCAGAGAATGCCCGCAGCCACGCGACGCGGTCGAAGATGGGCAACGCCATGAGAGGTTCGATCGTGTTGCAGACGAAACTGAATGTGAAGGGCGCGACGAGCAGCTTGGCTTCAATATTGCCCTGTCTGACGCCTGCGTAAAACATCGCGGTCACGCATGCGCCGTAGATAAACTCGAGCAGCATCTGGGCCGTCGAATACTGCGCATCGCTGAACCAGTCCAGCCACGACGGACCCAGTGTAAAGACGAGGAGCATCGCGGAAACGACCGCACTCCAGTACAGCACCCGCTTCCGCTGCGAAAGGAGCGTGACGAAGAACTCCACGTTCAATATCATCGCCAAACCCACCGTGGAGGCGATCGCCAGCTCCATCGCAAGGAACGGCACAGTCCGCGTCACCAGAGCAATGTGAAGGCCCACCTGAACTGCCCAAACCACCTGCGCCGCTCCGAACCACAGATACTCTCGCTCCTTCGGCCGAAGTGCGAACAGAGCCAGACCTGCGAAAGCAGTGAGCAGGTTCGCGAGCAGGCTGATCGTCGCATCGGTCTCTACCCAATAACGAGCATGCTTCTGCGTCTGCTGCCATTCGGTGATGGTGGCAAGCGTGCCGATACGCGGCGGCGCCTCCAGACCTCCGCCCTCGTAGGCCGAAAACCGATGCCAGTGCCACACACGAACCGCAATGTTCAGTGGAGCCTGCATGTCGATCTCGGGCGGGATGGGAAAGATCATCTGGCTTGCCAGCACAACCGACTCGTGCGGAGGCATGCTGCCGACCTGCCCGATCTGGCGTCCGTTCACAAAGACCTGATAGCTGTCCGCGACCACAGGGAACTCGAGGGCCAGCGGGCCATTCCATTGCGGAAGGTTTACCCGCAGCCTGTACCACGCTGTTCCTGAGTAGCCCTTGAATCCCTGCTCTTCGTAACTCCGGGCAGCTTCAATCCGCGACCACGAGGAATCGTTGAACTCAGGGTCTGCCCAGGCAGGATCATCTCCGGTGTGGAAAGACCACGGCCCATTCAACTCAGCCATGGGAACCGGCTTCACTTCCGGCTGAACTTTCTGGGCAGGAGAAATGCTTCGGACCAGGAAAATCAGGAAGGAAATCGCGAGAAGTCTGGTCAACACGCCGCCTCAGAAAGAAGGGATACGCGTCGTATCATGTCACACCGATTGCACCAGCGCAATCGAAGACTTCGGCGCTTACGTAGCGTGCGCTGCCGTCCGGGGCCGGCAAGTTGTCGGCCTCGAACGACCAGATCGCTTTCGTAGGACTAGTGTTTCAGCCCGAGCGCCTGCACCACCGCATCGTCCACCTTCGCCGGCTTGCCGTCTTCTTTCCACACTACGCCGAAGCCTCCGCGATAATCCCACATCGTCCAGCCGATACCGTCGGCCTCGAGAGCGGTGCGCACATCATGGATCCACCGCATGCGCGAGTCCGCCGGCGCCACCGGCCGATGCACGCCGAATTCGTTGCAGGTGACGGGAACATCATTCTTCTTGCCCCAGGCTGCCGCGGCATCCATCTGCATCCTGATCCTGCGCGCGTCCCAGTGATCGAGCCAGTACTGCTCCAGCTCATACTTGCTTCGCGCGTCCGGAACCTGCGCAAGGGAAGCTTCGAGGCTTTCCTCCGTGGGAGGATAGGGAATCTGGTGCGTCAGCATCGGCCATGTGCCGGTCCAGCTCGCTCCCTGATGCGTGAACTGCATGGGCTCGTAGAAATGGAACGTGTAGACCACATTTCCATCGCGCAACGGCTGCTGCATGAGCAGGTCGCCGATGCCCGACCAGTTCGCTCCTGCTGCGATGATGGTGTTCTTCGGAGCGACCTCTCGAATCGCAGCCGCCGCCCGAGCCTGCACGCCATTCCAGCGGTAGGCGTCACGCTCTTCCGGCTCATTCATGATCTCGAAGAAGATCAGATCGGGATTGCGATCTGCGTAATGCGCGGCCAGCTTGCGCCAGAGCATCACGAAGCGGTCGACGCCCTCGCCGGTCGTGCTCACCGCTTTCTTGTAATCGCTCTCGGGATGGATGTCGATCTGGACCGCCATGCCCTTGGCCAGCATCTGGTCCACGGCGTGATCGAGCCTGCCGATGAAGTCAGAAGCATCGTGTCCGGCAAATCCGCGCGCCAGAGGCTCGGCATCGATGCTCAGCCGGACATTGTCAAAACCGAGCTGCGCCATCAGCGCAATGTCGGCGTCGTCGGTGTACGCGCTGGTCTCGGCGGCGGAGTAGTGTCCCGGCTTCTGCGCGAACCACTCAGAGGCATTGATGCCGTGCCGCAGATGCTGCGCCCGGCTGAATGCAAGTTTCACCTCGGCAGCACGATCCTGCGCAAGTGCAGGAACGGCTAACGCCATCAAGGCAAGAAGAAAACTAAAACGAATCCGATAGCCCACAGATATCTCCCGTTGATTCCAAAAGAATCCAACAGGAAACGATACTACGTCGAAACCCGACGCATCTGTGCAGCAGGTTGAGAAAGTGGGGACTGTGCTACTCGATGCGCAGAGACTCCATTGGATCGACCTTCGCGGCACGCTGCGCCGGAATCCAGGAAGCCAGCAACACAACCGCAAAAAGAAGCAGCAGCACCGCACAGAACATCACCGGGTCATAGGAGTTTGTATGGTAGAGACTCGTCGCCAGCAGGCGAGAAGCCACAACTGAAAGCGCCAGTCCACTCGCACATCCGGCAAGGGCGATCCACGCTCCACGCGCGAGCACCAGGTGAGTGATTTGCGAACGATCCGCCCCCAGAGCCACCCGCACGCCGAATTCGCGTCTCCGTTGCAGAACAAGGTAGGAGATCACTCCGAAGATGCCGACCGCTGCAAGCACCAGGGCAGTAGCGGCGAAGGCGCCAAGGAGAACGAGTGTGAAGCTTCGCTGTGCCAGCGATTCAGAGATCAGCGATTGCAAAGTTGTTGCCTGATAGAGCGGTAATTCACTGTCCATCGACCAGATTTCTCGCTGGATCGCAGGCAAAAGTTCAGTGGCGGCTTGCGGACCCCGCAAAATAAACGCAGTGTTGCCGCTGACTCCGCTTTCTACTTGAAACATATCGAGGTAGATCATCGGCGGAGGATCACTATCCAGAGACGAGATGTGCACGTCTTGCGCGACACCGACAATCGTGAATGTCCCTCGATCTCCCCAATCGAAGTGCTTCCCGATCGCAGACTGCCCCGCAAAGTATTTCCGGCTCAAAGCTTGATTGACGATCGCAACCGGAGGAGTATCGCGGGCATCGCCAGGACTGAAATCTCGCCCCGCCAGCAGTGCGATACCCATCGCCCGAAGATATCCCCAGCTCACCAGCGAGTTCTCGGCCACGTGAAAGTCGTCGGCTGCTGCATGTTCCAGCCGGAATCCAATCTGGCGCGTATCGCTCAGCGGTAAGTGGCTTGCCTCCGCGACGGCTTCGATTCCAGGAAGGCGCGCGAGGCGATCCAATGCTTGCTTCTGGACAACATCCCGCTTGACGGGCTCGGGATACCGCACGCGGTCAAAGACCGTCCTGACCACAAAAGCATTCTGCGGATTGAAGCCGAACGGGGAGTCGACCAGGCGCGCAAAGCTGCGCAGCAGCAATCCTCCTGCGACCAACAGGACAAACGCAATTGCAATCTCAGCGGCTGCAACGGAGTTCTGCACGCGAAGGCTGCCACGGTCTCCGCCGGCCTGCTTTGTCGTTCCCAGCGAAGCCCTGGGAGAAACATGGGCGAGCCGCCATGCGGGAATAAACCCGAAGAACAGGCTATTGATGAACGAGAGCGTAACCGCAAAAAGCAGCACAACCGGATGTATGACTACGTCCTGCAGGCGCGGCAGGTTCGCCGGCCCGAAACGCCTGAGACCCATCACAAGAACGACTGCGAGCAGAATGCCCGCAATGGAACCAATCAAGCCGAGAAACGAGCTTTCTACCAGACATTGGCCCAGAAGCCGGCGGCGGTTAGCCCCAATGGCCATACGGAGCGCCATCTCGTGCGTGCGAGAGTTTGCCCGGGCCAGCAGCAGATTCGCGACATTGGCACTTGCGATCAGCAACACACAGAAGACTGCGGCAGCAAGGAGGATGAGAAGCGAACGTGCACCTTCTACCGAGTGCGCCGCAAAAGGAAGCACGTGCGGCGACACACGGATTGATCCGCTGTACCCGCTATCGCGCATGAAGCGATTCGCAATCTGATCCATTTCGTTCTGCGCCTGTTTTGCCGTGGCCTGTGGCTTCAGGCGCCCCACAAGCCCGACCCCGAATTCCATCGTGCGGTTTTCCGGTTTCAGCAGGTTCGGCGAGAACGCCATCGGAAGCCACAGACTCGCGCGTTCAGAAGGTGGCGCGGCATCGAGCGGAAAGCGAAAGGATGATGGCATCACGCCGATGACGGTATACGTCGTCTCATCAAGATGGATCGCCTTGCCCACAATCGAGGGATCGCGGCCAAACTGACTCTCCCAAATCCCATGCGACAGGAGCACGACGTGGTCGGAGCCGTGGCGATCTTCTTCGCTGCTGAAATTACGGCCAAGTTCAGGTTCTATGCCGAGCAGCGGTAGAGCGGTCGCCGAGATTCGCGCTGCATGCACGTGCTGCGCCTGCCCGATACCGGTGAGATTGAACTCTTCCGTCTCGAACGCCGCAACATCTGTGAAGACGGTGTTCTGCTGCCGGTAGTCCAGATACTCCTTCGCCGAAACTCCAACCAGATTGTCTCCGTTCAACAGCGGAAGGCTCTCGGATACAAGCACGAGTCTTCCCGGATCCTCATAGGGCAGAGGATGAAGCAGAATCGTATTGATCGCACTGAACACCGCACAGTTGGCCCCGATGCCGAGCGCCAGGGTCAGAAGACACGTAATCGTGAACGCGGGAGATTTGCGCATCTGGCGCCCGGCAAACTTCACATCTGCCCATAGCGATTCAAGCGCAGCCAACTGCCACACCTCCCGACAGCGCTCCTCAATCACAAGCACATTCCCAAACTCCACGCGGGCTGCTCTCTCCGCCTGCTCCTGCGACAAGCCACTGTCCATCAAATCCGCTATCTTCTCGTCGAGATGCTCGCGCATCGATTCAGTAAGCTCATCGTAGAGGTGTTCCCGGGTCAGGAGATGCTTAAGCCAGCGCATGTTCACTCCTCATCAGCCCATCGCCAGAACGCGATTGATACCCGCGAACATCTTCTCGAAGCTCGACCTCTCCTCTTCGAGGCGCTTGCGGCCCGCCGGCGTAACCTTGTAAACGCGTACCGGGCGATTCCTGGCCGAGACACCCATCTCCGACTTCAGCCAACCACTCTTCAACATCCGTTGCAGCGCCGGATACAAAGAACCCTCTTCGATCTGAAGCAGATCGTCTGAGATGGACTTGATGTGCTGTGCAAGAGCGTACCCGTGCAACGGACGGCGGCTCAGAGTCTGCAGGATCATCATCTCGAGCGCGCCAGGAAACAGGTCGCGATACTCCGGTGTTTTCACCATGCCGGCAATAGTACGCCCGGTATACTATTCCGAAACAACTATTGTGACGAACCGGAGAGAATTCGCCCGCGATCCGTATCTCTGATCTTCAGGCACAAAAGAAGAACGGCCCCGCTTGGAGCCGTTCCTCACCTGATTTCCAGTCTCTTATTTGCTGGCGATATGTTGCGTCGTATCCGCGGTCAGTGCCTGTTCGAACGTCATGCGCAGATACTTGTGGGGATTCACGGGAACCTTGTGCACGCGCACCTCATAGTGCAGGTGCGGACCCGTCGCACGGCCAGACTGCCCGACATACCCGATCACTTGACCGCGCTGTACGTGCTGACCGGGAATGACTGCGATCGACGACAGGTGTCCATACAGCGTGATCAGATCGTGTCCGTGGTCGAGCACCACCTGGCGTCCGTATCCCGCACCCATGTTCTCGCCGGTGACATTGCCATCGGCCGAAGCGCGGACGGGTGTGCCATAGGCGGCCTCAATGTCCATGCCCGGGTGGAAGGCGCCCTCGCCATTGATGGGATCTTCACGCTGACCGAATCCTGAGCCTACGCGACCCTCAACCGGCCACATCGAAGGAGCGTCCGCGATCTGCGTCCAGTCCCCGAGGAAGCTTGGCGTCAACCCGCCCTCGAGCGCGCGCGTCACGCGGCCTGACATCGCCTGGTCGCGGAGCGCGATGAACTGCTCGAACGTCATCTTCACATCGGCGTTGCTCACTTCATCTTTCAGAGTGAGGCTTGCCGGAGTTGCGCCTGCGGCTGGATTGGCAGTGGGCTTTGCGGGAAGCACTTTATGCGAACGAAGCCCGTAGAGCGCAGTCACCTCGCTGGCCAGCGCCCCGAGCGACGCCACCTGCACATCGCGATCGTGCGCCACCTTCGCGAGCTGATTCACATCCTTGCGAAGCTTTTGATTGTCTTCTCGGACCTCGTTGAAGTGCTCAGTCTTGAGCAGCATGCGGGTGTAGGATCCGGCCAACCCCACGATGGTGAATGCACCCACCAGCGCAGCCGCAACGAATCCGTACACATACTGCAGAGGAAGGGGTATCTTCCTGACCCGGCCATCTTCATCTCTGGCAACAAAAAGGACGTAATAGCGCTTTCGCAGCATGATCCTGCCTTCACATAAATGAAAGATGCTACTTACCCGCGTAGCCAGTTGGTCAATGAATGCAGGTACCGGGGGAGCCCCGCCCTACTGCGTACGCCTCTACAACTGCGCACTCTCTTGAACTTCTACTTAGGCTAGCAGCCGCCCCTTTGGGGGGTCAATAAACTGGTGACGGAAAACCGGCCGAATTCCGCCCGTTTTCCGGGCCAAGCTGTCCCTGCGTAATGACGCTTTTCGGCCATTGAATGCGATGTCCTATGCTTGGATACGTGCAGCGAAGCTCCCGATCGACGATCCCGAAAGTTGCGGCGGAACTTGCACTTATCGATCGCATCCGGCAGCGAGCGCAAAGGTCGTCTGGCGCGGTAAGTCTCGGAATCGGCGACGATTGCGCGCTTCTGCGGGCCAGGCCGGGAGAAGAGATCGCCGTCACCACTGACCTGTCGATCGAGGGGCGTCATTTTCGCCGCGATCTGCATCCGCCCGAGGCCGTCGGCCACCGCGCCATCGCCCGCGGGCTGAGCGACCTTGCCGCGATGGGCGCGCGGCCGCTTGCCGCATTTCTTTCGCTTGGCCTTCCTCCTGAACTGACCCGGCCTGCTCGTCGCGGAGCGCCTGCCTGGAGCGACCGATTTCTCGATGGGCTATTGCGTCTCGCAGACCAGCAGAAAACGCCGCTGGCCGGCGGCGATCTGGCTGAGTGTTCGATGCCCCTTGCGGACATTGTTCTCATCGGCGCAGTTCCGCGAGGGAAGGCCCTGCTCCGCTCCGGAGCCCGGCCGGGCCACTCAATCTACGTGACAGGGTCGCTCGGCGGCTCTGCATTCGGTCTACAGCTTCTCAACTCTGGCCGAAAGCAATCCGAATCCGAACTCGCGCGGCACCTGTGGCCTCAACCACGCATTCAGCAGGGGCTCTGGCTCCGGCGCCGAGGCGCAACATCGGCTGCCATCGACATCAGCGACGGTCTCTCCACCGATCTTCATCACCTCTGCCAGGAGTCCGGTGTGTCGGCAGAAATCAACCAGGCATCGCTGCCCACCTTTCCGGGTGCGTCGCTCGATGACGCCCTTCATGGCGGAGAAGACTACGAACTCCTGTTCACAGCACCGCCGGGTGCGCGTCTTCCGCACACCATTGCCGGGGTCCCGCTCACGCAGGTCGGCACGGTAAAAAGGCATCGCGGGTCAGCCCCCCGCCTGGTCCTCGTCTCTTCGGGAAAAAAACAGCCGCTTGAACCGCGCGGCTGGGAGCACTTCCGCCCCCGAAAAGCCAAACCAGAGTAGTTACTGGCTCTTTTCAGATTGCGGGATATTATCGTAAGTGCATGGAAGGCCAAAGTATACGCGTGCGGTTTGCGCCATCCCCCACCGGCATGCTGCATGTCGGCAATGCACGCACTGCTCTGTACAACTGGCTGTTTGCCAGGCGCAGCGGGGGCAAGTTCGTCATTCGCGTCGAAGACACCGATGTCGACAGATCGAAGCCCAACTACGAGAAGCATCTGCTTCAGGAGCTGGTCTGGCTGGGCCTGAACTGGGATGAAGGTCCCAATGAGAACGATGCCAGCGAGACTGGGGATCGCGGCCCCTATCGTCAGTCGAAGCGCATGGAAACCTATGCCACCCATACAGCTCAGCTGCTCGCCGAGGGCAAGGCGTATCGCTGCTTCTGCACTCCGGAGGAGCTCGAAGAGGAGCGCCAACTCGCCATTGCCGAGGGCCGCCCGCAGGTGTACAGCGGCCGCTGCCGCGTGATGAACAAGTTCGACGTGAAGGAGAATCTCCTTCGCGGCAAGACCTATTCCATTCGCCTCCAGATTCCAGACCGGCCGATCCGTTTTCACGACGCGATCCGCGGAGATCTCGAGTTCGCGCCTGAAACCATCAGCGACCCCGTTCTCGTTCGGTCCGCGCAAGGTGGAACCGCCGGGGCAAGCCCCGGAGTTCCCGTCTACAACTACGTCGTCACAGTCGACGATGCCCTCATGGGCATCACCCACGTGATTCGCGGCGACGATCACATCGCCAACACGCCAAAGCAGGTTGCCATCTACGAGGCCTTCGGGTGGAAGGTCCCCGAGTTCGTTCATCTGCCTACCATCGTCGGTCCCGATCGCGAGCGCCTGTCGAAGCGGCATGGCGCCACGTCGATGTCGGGCTTTCGCGAGATGGGCTATCTGCCGGAAGCTCTTGTGAACCATCTCGCGCTGCTGGGCTGGACCCCGAAGGATGCAAAGTCGGAGATTCTGAATCCCGATCAACTGGTCGCTGCGTTTTCGTTCGAAGACATCGCCGCGAGCCCCGCAATCTTCGACTTTGAGAAGCTCAATGCTCTCAACCGGCACTATCTCAAGCTTGCGACGCCCGCCAGGCTCGCCGCCCTGTGCTGGGATTACTTCGGCGGCCTCTTGCCGGAGAAGGAAGAAACGCCGGATGCGGTACTGGTCTGGTTTTTCCATATGATCGCGATGTTCCTGCCCTCGGTGAACCGGCTTGGCGAGATCCCGGCGAAAGCAGCGTTCATCTTCCACATGAATCCGAACCTCGCCCGCGCCGATGAGGCCAATGCAGCCATCCTCGCCGCCGATTCGGCTCGCCGCGTGATCTACGAGATCTCCGCCAAGACCCGCACCAAGCCCGGCCCGCTTACCGCAGCCGACTTCAATGCGTGGATGAGTGAGATCAGCAGCACCACCGGCATCTCCGGCAACGAACTCTACGATCCGGTACGCATCGCACTCACCGGCTCAACCTCGTGTCCCGAATTCACGACACTTATTCCGGTCCTCGATCAGGGAGCGGCCTTGGATATCGGCATCCCCAGCGTGGGCCAGCGCCTCGCGGCATTTCTCTAGCTCAACTGTCCATGCAAAGCGCAGTGCGGACGGACCTCACCTTCGCTCACGACTGGCAAGCGGAGGTGCTTGCCGGTCGACCGCCCATTCTGCCCGCGCGCCACTTCGTTTATCCGCTCCAGGTGGAAGAGGTAGAACGCGGAGCGCTCGAAGTTCTCGTCCGGCCGAGCGCAGGCGGGGACTTTCTCGCTACCTGCGCGCTCGGTTTCAAGGATCCGATTGTTCCTACCGGAATCTGGTCGGCGCCAGACCCAAAAGAGATTTGCGCCGTCGCCGGAGGGTACGCCTATATGATCGACACCTCTGCGCCGGAGCGATTCACCATGCTTCCCTATCGTCCCGTTCTCAATGTGTACCCCGCGGCAGACGCCAATCTACTACTATTCGTTGGACACCGCTCCATCCTTGCCTGGGGCGCGCATGGAGAAGCGTGGCAGTCTCCCAAGCTGTCGGACGAGGGAGTCACTGTGAATGCGATTGAGGGCTGCACGCTTCATGGCCTGGGATGGAATTTAATGACGGATAAGGAAACACCGTTCGCGCTCGATCTGGAGAGCGGCGCTCTCAGAACACCTTAACGGCAGCGAGGCGAGCCATGTCACTCGAGAGCGGCGTGCAACTAAAGACAGTCGAATACTTCGACGCATTGGAGTTCACGGTTCTGCGCGAAACAGGCGGGGTCCAGGATTTTATCGGGCCCGCAATCTCCCTGATCCTCATCTGCTGGTTCTGGTATCGCGGCAACTTAGGGATTTGCATTCTCATTGCCATCGTCACGATATGGACGATGGTAGGGGCCTTCGCGGATAGAGTTCACGGACGCGAAACCAGGCTGCGTGTCACGATTGAGGGCGTCATCGCACACGGGAATCTCGGTCACGTCTTCTCCACTCACGAGCAGGTTGGGATAGCGGACCTTGCTGCCATTCGCTACCACCCGGGAGATGGCGAAGGAGAGGCGGCGGGGCTATACGCGCATCTCGATTTGGGCTCGAGAATGCTGCTGCCGAGCATTTCTGGAGATCAGGCAAACGAAATCATCGAAGCGATTCGGAAGAAGTTTCCCGGCTTGCCTGCGGAGCCGTACGCCGCTTTCAGGATGTCGGACATGCTGATCTTTGACCGTGGCGACACGATAACCCTGGGCTTATCTAAACCGGAGAGAGATCAGCAGGGTCTGAGCCGTAACTCTCCCGACGCGAACAGCCGGATCAGATCGTGAGGCTTGTGGCTATCCACCACATAGTCGACCTCCTCGCGCCCGTCATTCGCAAACGGACTTGCAAGGATGATCGGCTTGCCCGGGCATGTCCGTCTCACTTCAGCCAGCAGATCGTGCTTCTGCTCTAGGAGACGTGAATGGACCATGATGACATCGACATTCGGGAACCGGTGGAGAAGGTCAAGTCCGTCCTGCAGATTGTATGCAGTCAGCACATTGTGTTTTGCCGTTTCCACAACGAGCTTGCGCGCGGAAAGGCCTTCAGGCTGTTCTTCTTCCATCATCAGGACAACGAGCGAAGCCACGAAACCCTCCAGCGGATAACCGAGACCATCAGGACTTGGATGGCAGTTCAGCTCTCAAGGTTATATGTCGCTCGTCAGTTCGTGGCGGCCCAGGAAGGGTCATGTGAGGGCTGCGCGGTCAGGTGCCGATAGCCGCGAAGAACGTCACTGAATACAGAATTCCAAGTCGCACTAAGCGCGTCTCTTCGCGCCGCTTGGCCCATCTGGCAATGCAGTGCGACGTCTTCGAGAACATCTTCAATGGCTTGCGCAAAGACGGCCTCCGAAGCCACCCGGCCCGTCTCCCCGTCGCGAACGATGCTCGCTGGCCCGCCATCGGGGGTCACGATTGCCGGCACTCCACTGGCGAGGGCCTCGAGAACAACGTTGCCGAAGGTGTCGGTGTGCGACGGGAAGATGAAGAGATCCATATCAGCATAGGCTTCGGCCAGCGCTTCGCCTTTCAGCACGCCGGTAAACTCCGCGCGAGGCAGATTGCGCCGGAGCCAGTCCTGCTCCGATCCATGCCCCACGATCATGAAGTGGAAGTTCTTTCGGCCAAGCCGCTCGAGCTCATTCTGAACTCGCGCAAGCATCCGCACATTCTTCTCGACGGACAGCCGCCCAACAAACCCCAGGACGAACTCTCTCCCGGATCTTCCGCGCTTCCTTTTCCCAGGATTGAACAGCGTACAGTCCACCCCTCGCCGCATCAGGAAACAGGAGAGGCCGGTCAGCTCCTCGAGTTGCCCGCACAGCTGTCGATTCGGAGCAAATAGCACTCCAGCAGCCGAATAAAAATGTGCGGCAATCATCATCGCGCACTCTTCAATGCCCTTGGCAGCACCCAGCGGGGCAGTTTGCGGAAACACGCGCAGCAAGTGCGCAAAGCGGCGCGCGGCGTACTCGTGCACGTTGGTGTGCCAGCTTGCCGCGAGCGGGATCTTGTGGTACCGGGCCATCGATGCGCCAAGCACGCCTACATCGCTCGGTCCCGTAACGTGCACCACGTCCGGCGCAAAGTCCTGTATCGCCTCATCGACGAGAGGCAGGTGCCGCAGATACACAGGGTCGAACGTCAGGTCTCTCTCCAGCGGGATGGAAAAGGCGCTCCGGGGAAGCTCGAGTGTCCACACGGTGCCGTCACGGCTCACCTTCGGAGCGCGGCTTCCCGCCCGAACGCATAAGAACGGAATGCTGTGCTCTCTCGCAAATTGTTCGAAGTGACGGCTGGTATGCGCGACCCCGTTGACCTCGTGAAACGAGTCCGGGAAAAATGCAATCCGCGGAACCTGTCCGGTCATGCAACCGTTCCTTTGCGCTTAGCTCTCCTGGTCCCTCAGTGCAAGGCGAAGCTGGCTCGCATCGTTCCATGCCATGCGCAGTCCGCCCGACACGGGACGGCTGCCCAGCATCTGTACGGACTTGATGACGAACTGAACCGCGAGGGGCGCTCGCCCTCTCGGCCAGATTTCACTAAGTGGCCTCACGACGCCGTGCGCATCCGGGTGATACGCGCGTTCGTCCCACGTTCTCGATCCCTGCGGGAAATCAGGATAATTTCGAATTGCATCCAGGGTCGACTGCAGCAGCCGGTGCTTCCAGGGCTGCGCATACTGCGGCATGAACAAGATATTGCTCTGCCGCTCGCGGCGTATATCGTGCACAAACTCAGTGAAGGTTGCGGCGTTCGTGAGATTGATGTTCGCGTTTGGTTCGACGCCGTGCCTGTCTCCGCCGCTGATCAGAACCATGTTCCATCGCTCTGCCAGCCGGCGCGTCTCGCGATTCTCTTCCCAGTTGCGAAGCCCGTTCAACTCCAGCGCGTGCAGCCAGCCGCCGAACTTCTGCAGAAACTCGTTCACCATGAAGCGATGCCGCTCTTCCCCAATCAGAAACAGATCCCACATCGGATGATTGAACACGACCAGCACATGCGGCTCTTCGTGAAGAGCAACCAGGATCTCCCTGAGGCGCTCCTCTCGGGGATTTGCCGTAAACTCCGCAAGCGTCTTCATCCACTGCTTTGCCCTGGAACTCGGCAGGTTATGTATACCGAGGTGAAAATCCTGGACGCCGCCATACGGAACGCTCCACTCGACCGATACCGGAATACGGCGTGCGCTGGGGACGGTTCTCAGCAGCATGGGAGCCGCGATGTTGTCGTGATCCGTGATCGAGACCATCGAGTTCTGGCCCAGCTTTTCGATCTGCGCGCTCTCGAGGTCGAAGGCAAGCTTCGGAGTCATCGGCGGCGTCCAGTAGCTCGATGCGTAGTCGACCCTGACACCATGAAGCCGTTCGGCACGATGCTCCAGCCGTGCCAGCAGCGGGCGGATCAGAGCGTACTTGCTTCCAAGATTCGCCAGAAAGTCGAGAGTCTCGCGCGATTGATTGGTGTGGCTATGCAGTGAAATGCCGGTGCGATAGCCCTCGTGCGCCTTTCGATCACGCCAAAGGTACGAAACGGTCGCATTCGCCATCTCTCCTCCTTCGTCCGCATGGGAGCGGGCCTGGGCTGCGCGTTCAGTATCCGGGCCGGCTCATCAACAGAGGGTTAAGAGGAGAAGAATTGCACATCAATCAGTGCAGCGACTCAGACTGGTAATCGCGAAAAGAGGGTAGTCAAGGACGCAAATGCAACTCTTCAGTTGCGCCTGAATTTCCGGCACTCCGGCGTTTATGACTGGCGTTAAAGCAGTGACGAAAATCAGTCCTGGTCCTTGTTCATTCTGGCCATCTCCGGCCCGAGAAAGTCCTCGAACGTGGCCCCGGGCAACACGCCGTGGAACGCCTGTTCGGCAGCAGCGTTTGCCTCGGGAATCAGGTAGTTCTCCGTCAGCCCATTGCGCAGGATCTCAAACGCATCTTCCGGAGTGTCCGCGTACTGGAATAGCTCAATATCCTTCGGCGAGATCGCGCCCGTGTCCACCAACTCATCGATGTTGAACACCTTCTTCCAGTAGTCGGATCCGTACACGACAACCGTGATCTTCTTTGCCAGCTTGTGTGTCTGCGCCAGGGTGAGGATCTCGAACATCTCATCCAGCGTTCCGAAACCTCCCGGGAACACAACGAGCGCCTTTGCCAGGTAAGCAAACCACAGCTTGCGCATGAAAAAGTAGTGGAACTCAAAATTCAGCGACGGCGTGATGTACGGATTGGGAGACTGCTCGAAAGGCAGGCGAATGTTCATGCCGATCGTTTTTCCGCCAGCCTCGTGTGCGCCCCGATTCGCTGCCTCCATGATGCCGGGCCCTCCGCCCGAGGTGACGACGAAACGATGCCGCCGCGAAGGCAGCTTCAGCGACCACTGCGTCAACATCTGCGCCAGCCGTCGCGCATCTTCGTAGTAACGAGCCATGGCAACGGCCGCTACCGCACGCTTTCGCTGCAACTCCGTCGCCTTGCCCGCAGCAATGTCGGGAATGCTTGCCGGCTGTTCTTCGCTGGGCGCGGGAGCCGTCGACCCGGTGTTGTCCAGCAACTCAAGTTCGTGTGCGGCTTCTTCCTTGCCGCGAAAGCGCGCCGAACCGAAGAACACAACGGTGTCCTGAATGTGTTCGCGCCGGAACCGCGCCAGCGGTTCCATGTACTCCGCTACTATGCGGATCAACCTGCCGTCGGGCCCGTTCAGGAACGCTGGGTTCTCGTACGCCAGCGGCGCTGCCGCCAGCGCTGGCGGAGTTCCGTTTGCCGGAAGCTCAACCGCCATGTCGGGGTCGTTGTTTTGTGTTGCGGGGGATTTCGCGTCGGCTTCCGCTGTCTTCGACTGCTCCGAACTGCTCTTCGCAGCCCGGTCGCCTTTTCCCTGTTCGGTCTTCTCGCTCATAGCCTTACTCACTTCAAGGGCGAATCATTCGTTTCGATGCCGAATGGCGTCCTGTAGCGCTATCCATATATTCAACAGCCCCAGTCCGGAGATGATGCCGCGCACCGCGCCGTTCGCCGCATAGATCGACAGGGTCGGATACTGCACGAACAGCGGATTCTGATCCCAGAACAGCTGCGACCACGGCGCATAACAGATCGCCAGACCGATATACATCCTCAGCAGCACGCGGAGATACAGTTCGGTTCGCACCAGCCAGTGCGGAATCCGCTGCGGTGAAGGTCTGCCCATAACGTCATCGGCCAGGGGCGCGCTCTCGTTAGAAGAGGATGTTGATGCGCCAGTTGCGGGTGCCGGGTTAGTGGGCATGCTCGACGTCGAAAAATCGGGCTGCTGTGACATTCTCCAGGGCCTGCATCGGTCCATCGTTCCGGATCAGGAAGCCGGCCACAAGCCTCGCCCCTTCAATCGTCTGCGCCACTGCGCAGCCATGGACTTCATGTAAATTGCTGCCCCGCATCGCTGAGGGACGCCGTACTGAAACGGTAACACAGCAGGCACTCAATCTATACCCGGGCGCTGTGCTCTGGACCATTGCGAGGGAACGTTACGTTGGCGTATTTTTATCTCCAACGCGACTTCGTTCGCCCGGGGGTGCCTTATGATTCGTACCGCTGTTGGGCTGGCCCTGACTCTGCCCCTTGCTCTCATGCCCTTCACACTGGCTGCTCAGGAAAGCTCCCGCTCCGCACCACCACCGCAGGTGCACCTCATGCCGGGAGGAACGGCGGTCTTCCTCTCCGACCTGGCGGAAACATGTCCCATCGGGATGCACGCGACCCAGGGGATGTGGGACCACACCATCCGCGTCCGGGAAGGCGAGAAGCAGAGCGCTCGCCCGCAAGTCGGACAACGAATCGCCCTGAACCTCAAAGACAGTCATCCGATCGTTTCTGCTGTCGTGCGCGTGCGCGGCCTAAATGGAAAGAACCGGATGATGCTCACTCCGGCCGGCACCGAGCAGGACTGGAATGCTGTCACCATCCAGAACGTGAGATTCGGCACAGAGGCAGACGGCAGCGTCTCAGCCGACCTGCGGGTCCCCGGATTCACCGCTGTCCACTCCGTCGAACTGATCTCCGTTTCCTATGCAGACGGATCAAGGTGGAGCAGGTCAAGCTTGCAGACCTGCCGCACTCAACCCGATCCGCTCATGCTCATCACCGAGCGCTAGCTCGGACACGGAAGTCGCAGCATTGTGACGCAGCCTGACGGCCACGCTCACTCGTGCGCGCCGTGCTTCCTCAGCAAGTCTGCCCACCTGTGGTCGTCCATCTTCATGGCGTAGCTCAACGGACGATGCATGCTCTGGTCCTGCGCGTTCACGTCGGCGCCCTTATCGACAAGCAGCTGGATGAGGCTGCCGTATTGCAACTGCAATGCGCAGTCAAGAACCGTGTTGCCGTAGGCATCCGGCGTGTTCACGTGCGCGCCCTTTTCGAGCAGGAACTGCGCATCATCCTTCTGGTCGCGCAACACCGCAAAGAAAAGCGGAGTGGCGCCGCTTGCAGGCCGAGCGTTCACATCCGCGCCTTTGCTCACCAGCAGCTCCACCATCTTCCGGTGGCCCACCGAGAACTCCGCCAGGTGCAGCGGCGTGTAGCCGTTCTTCATATCCGCGGTATCAATCCCGTGCACGGTCAGTAACGAAACCGGATCTTTATGATTGCTCGATCCCAGGATGCTTCCCAGATCCTCGGGCGTATACGCTCCGTAGCCGTTCTTGGCATTCACGTCCGCGCCCGCATCGAGCAGCGCCTGGGCAACGGCCAGCTGGTTGTGCAGGGCTGCGAGATGCAACGCAGTGTCGCCATTGGCGTCGCGCTCGTTCGCGGCTTTTGAATCGGCAGCGAGAAGGGCTTTCACCTTCTTCAGATCGCCCTTGCGAGCTGCATCGTGGATCGGCCCGCAAAACGCGGGGATAGAACTGCTCATAACAATGGCGCAAACCGACGCGAGAGCCCAGACACCGAGCCCTCTCCCTATGGGTATAAGTCCTCTCACTGAAGCTCCACTTCGAAGGAATGAAAATACGCAAGCATTCTATCGGACCGCGTCTTCGCTCACCGTGACAACCCATTCGACCCTGAATGGCAAACTCTCCACAAAGTAGAGAGTGAAGTGTGACGCAGGCCGCAGTTCCGCAACGCACCGCGACACTGCGTCTGCATCAACTACACGAAGATATGCACACGTACGATTCGTCAAGCGCGTCAACCCGACCGCTCGCCATTAAGCGGCACGATCTAAGCGGCTTCCACACCAACACTGCGTTTGCAGTCAATTAAGTTCGAAAAGCGCAGAATGAAGGTAGCGGAAATCAGCCGGCGCTTTGTGCGCTCGATTGCCGTAATGACGAAACAGGAGATGTGAACGAGATTGCCCTGGAATTGCTGTCGGGCAGCTCGCTAAACCCTTTGTTATGAAACACCTTGTGAGCAACTCCAATGGGTAGACACACTTAGCGCCGAGCCGGTTTTGTAAGTCGCTGAACCCACACTACTTCCCTGCAAGGTGTAGGGGGAGGGGGGCGGGGGAGGCCGTCGGATCAAAGCGAGCGTCGTCAGTCCGTGCAGCGCACCGTTTCGGCGGATGAGTGAAGCACGCCCAGCAATCGAAGCTGCATCGCGCCGGCGAGTACGATGCAACAACGAATCGCTCTCGGACCCGCCGCGACGCTGTGCTCTCGCCGTCGCGCAACCTTCCGGATGCGATTCATCAGGGACCTTTGAATCAAATATCTCTACAAAAGTAATGTGACTTCTGTATTACCAAAGTCTCGCAGCACCTTAAACCAAGGGCACGAATCACGATACGATGTGGCGATACCGCACAATCCCTTGTTCAGTGCGATGGGAGCTCAACAAAGTGAAGACCTCCGAAGAGACAAAACACGGCCCGAGTGTCGTTGCCGAGACACTGAAGAGCCTCGCAGGGCAGGCGAAACTCTGCCACGACAAGATCGATCAGCTTGAGGCAGCGCAAAGCATCAATCGCGGCGAGATCATCGCTGAGGTCGGCAAGCTCCTTGACCTTTGCCAGAACCTGCGCGACGCGATTCTTTCGGAAGACAGCACCGCCGCATGGAAGACCAAGTCGGAACTGACCACGCTGGTCTCCCGCCTCGATGATGCGGCCGCAAAGCGCCGCCGCTATCTTGAGCTTGCGCAGTTCCTTGCCACCGGCACCATCTCGCATCGCCGCGAACGCACTCGCCAGGAACGGCTTGCCCTCCGCGATGCTGCTGTTTCCGAACTGATGGAGATCTCCGAGCGCGCCACGCCGCCCGAACTCCCCGGCCCTGAAGCAGAAAACTGGCTGGGCTGGGCCTGCGGCCTTGAAGACGAGACCAACGATGCAGAGCTGCAGCAGCTCAAGTCTGGGTTTCCTCGCCTCGACGACTTTGTCCGCCAGCTTGAAATCGACTGGTGGCGTAACGGGCCTGAGTCCGCGCCTCGCGCAGCAGCGAAGCCTGCGCCGAAGCCGGCAAGCGCTCCTGCAAAGATCGAATCGAATGGTTCGCACTTCGGCAATGGCAACGGGAACGGAAGCTACAAGGAGCCTGCTATTGCGCCGATCGCTGAGCCGGTGATTCACGCTGCGGAACAGGAGCCTATACAGCTTCACACTCCGGTGATGCCGGAACCGGTTGTCCAGTCCGCGCCTGTACCTGCGCCCGTACCCGTACCGGTGCCTGTTCAGGAAATCGCCATCGAAGAGCCGAAGATTGCGGCTCCTGAACCGGACGACTTCCCGGCCCTGCACGTCTCCTCTGACTCGCACGAAGAGGAACTTCCTGCTGGATCTCTGATCCCATCGCGCAACGGCAAGATCTCGTTCTTCTCGTGGGACCAGGTTGACCAGTTCACGAGCCACATCGAGCGCGCCAATATCGAGCGCAAAGATGCGCGCACTGTTCGCGCCTTGCTCGCCGTGTCGCAGTGGCTCGAGCCGAAGGATCACAACCCGCTCTCGCATCCCAAGTGCGGAATCCGGGCACTGACCGGTCACCCCGCTATCACCGATTTCGAATGGATCTCTCCGAACGACGTGATGCAGGCGATCGCAATGGACGATGGCCTCCCAATGCTCACCGGCGGCGCTGATCTGCTTCGCTGGGGCCTGCTGCAACCCTCAGAGCGCAACTTCCAGGGCATCGCCTCCATCCGGCGCTTCAGCCGCGATCACATCAAGGCGTGGTTCAGCGACATCTATCGCATTGCTCTCTCTGACAAGCAGATCGATGATATTTACACGCTGACCTCCGGCATTCCGCTTCTCGTGAGCGAAATGCACAAGCTCATCATCCCGCAGCCTGAGGATCCGCCAACATGGCTCGGCCTCGCCCGCTGGATCGAGATCAAGGGACTCTTCGAGAAGCAGATTCCAACTGTCGCGCACGAGCTGAAAAAAGGAACGCCCGCTGTGCGACTGACCGACCGTGAGATCTCATTGCTCAACATGGTCGTCACCGTCAGCGCCGATTCAGAACCCGAAACGATCGTTGCCAATCTGTCGCAGAACTGGGAGAAGTATCAGCATCCTGAATACCGTCCGTTCAGTTCGCGCGACGAAGTCAGCCTGGCAGTCCTTCTCGAGCTCGGCCTGCTGCCGAAACGCAACGTTGTCGGTGTCGAGCCATCGCGTGCGCTGCTCCCGCTCAAGCAGGACGACGCGATCCGGCACATCGTGGAACATCTCTAAGAAGAGCTGATCCGCAGAACTCGAAGGGCAGACGAGATTACATCGTCTGCCCTTCTTGCTTGCGGACTCTCAGCGTTGCGCGCGGATCATGGCACAAGAATGATCTTTCCTCCGACCCCGCCGCTTTCGGCAAGCCGTTGCGCCTCGGCGGCTTCTTCAAGCCTCATCGTACGCGCGATCGGAATGGTGAACTGATTGCGCGCATTCTCGTCCGCCAATTCGTAAAGCCGCGAGGCGTCCGGAACCGCCATCATCGCTTCCACGCGGATTCCGTGTTCGCGTGCGCCTTCTGGAACGCCGAGCACGGAACCAATCACACCGCCGGGTTTCAGCGTCTTGAATAGCCTCTGGATTGCCCTCCCGCCGACCGTGTCTGCGATGGCATCGAGATCGTGGAGCATCTCGATCTCACGCTCGCTGTCAATCGCCACAACCTCGTCGACGTCAAGTTCCGCTGCCTGAGTCTTTTCCTTCTCGCGAACCCCGGCGATAACACGCGCACCATGTCTGTGCGCAACGTGTATCGCGGCACGCGCCACGCTTCCCAGTGCGCCGGTCACCAGCACTGTCCATCCTGGCTGAAGCTTCACGGAGCGTTCAATCAGCTGTGCGCCGGTCGTCACAACCAGCGGCAGCGCCGCAGCTTTTTCGAAATCGAGCGCATCGGGAATCGGCGCGAGCACGTCCGCCTTTGCAACCGTAAATTCCGCATACGTGCCATTAGCGAGCGCCATCACGCGCATGCCTTTCGGGAAGCCGGTGACGTTTCGCCCGGCGTCAACGACCTCGCCGGCGAGATCGCGCCCGAGAATTGCAGGAAAATCGACCGGCATCCGCGCTTTCGCAGCGCCGCTGCGAATTTTGTAGTCCACTGGATTGACGCTCGTTGCCCTGACACGCACGAGCACTTCATTGTCGCCAAATTCCGGAATTTCGCTGTCCTCGTATCGAAGCTCTTCGGGTCCGCCATAAGAGTGCAGAACAATTGCCTTCATTGAAAATCCCCTCACCCTTGCAAACACGGTGCGATGCTCGCATAACGTTGCAGGTTATCCTGACGGCTAGGACATGCATACCGTTCGACGCTTCTCTTCATTCCTTCTGATTTCCGGATTGCTCGCAAGTTCGTGTGCCGCGCATGCGCAGGAACGCGACAAAGCTGTGCTCGCATGGCGTGGCGAGCAGCCGGTCCGAGCCAAGCACGGCATGGTGGTCAGTGTCCATCACCTCGCGTCGGACGCAGGCCTGAACATCTTGAGAGAAGGCGGCAACGCAGTGGATTCGGCGGTTGCCACCGCCTTCGCGCTTGCCGTAGTGCACCCAATCGCCGGAAATCTCGGCGGCGGTGGATTTCTGCTGCTTCGCACGCACGACGGTAAATCCACCTTCATTGAGTTTCGCGAGAAGGCACCGCTCGCCGCAACCGAAACCATGTACCAGGACGCGAAGGGCAACATTATTCCGGATGCCAGCACGCTCGGATACCGCTCCATCGCAACACCCGGCTCTGTCGCTGGGCTTGCCTACGCGGAAAGAACGTACGGCAAGCTGGGACTCAAGCGCGTCATCGCTCCGGCAATCAAGCTTGCCTCCGACGGGTTCGCGCTCACGGCGGAAGAAGCCAACGAGCTGACCGAATCCGATCTCGCGCGGTTTCCGGAATCGCGATCCCTTTTTCAGCGCGATGGTAAGTTCTACCGTGCAGGCGAAGTGTTCAAACAGCCGCAGCTTGCTCGCACGCTGGAGAGGATCGCGGCTGATCCGGATGACTTCTATCACGGCAAGATGGCGCAGGAACTCGTCGCCGATCTGAGCAAAGGCGGCTCGCTGATCACCCGCGACGACCTGGCGCAGTACAGCGTCGTCGAGCGCAAGCCGATCATTGGCGAGTATCGCGACTACACCATCATCAGCGCGCCGCCGCCTTCGTCCGGCGGGATCGTGCTGGTCAGTGCTCTCAATATTCTCGAGCGATTCGATCTTGCGCAGATGAAGGATCGCAGTGCGCCATGGATCCACTTCATCACAGAAGCATTCCGCCGGGCCTACATGGACCGCGCCGAATACCTTGGCGATCCCGACTTCAACCGCATTCCGACCGCCGAGCTGATTTCCAAGGACTACGCTGCGGCCTGGAGCAAGAGCATCGAGCCTGATCGCGCTTCACCCAGCGCCGCTCTCAAGCGCCCCGCGGGCTTTCTGCCGCTTGCGCCATCGACTGCCGGCACACGGCAGAAGGAGTCGCCCGACACGACGCACCTGTCCGTTGTCGATGCAGAAGGCAATGCGGTCGCGCTCACCACAACCTTGAATGACAGCTTTGGTTCGCACGTCACTGCCGGGTCACTCGGGTTTCTGCTCAACGATGAGATGGATGACTTCACATCGAAGCTCGGGACGCCCAATATGTATGGACTGATACAGGGTCCGGCGAATGCGATCGCGCCCGGCAAGCGTCCGCTCAGCGCAATGACGCCGACCATTGTCCTGGAAGATGGCAAGCTGCGGTACGTTCTCGGCTCGCCAGGTGGCGGCCGGATCATCACCACGGTCGCGAACATCTTCCTCTCCGCGACTGCAGGCAAGCTCAATATTCAGGAGGCGGTCGATGCGCCAAGGTTTCACCATCAATATCTGCCCGACAAGCTCTATCTGGAACCCGGCGTTGACTCAAGGGTCCAGGACGAACTTAGGGACATGGGCCATACTCTCGACCTCGGCGATGGCCACTGGTCGAACGGCGAGTGCATCGCCATCGATCCAAAGACCGGCGAACTCCTTGCAGGCCACGACCATCGCAGCTCCTATGGCAGTGCCGCGGGCTACTAGCAGTTCAGCCTAGGACTCCGATCGCTTCAGAAGATAGTCGAGCCCGCCGACGCGATACCAGCGGTAGCCGTACGGCTCGAGCAGGATTCGATGCGTTCCGGTCTTCGTCGGGCGGCTGTGATCTTCAGAGAGCAGATTGACCAGCCCCTGATCGTCTGCGGCGTTCCGTCCCAGCCGCAGCTGCAGTTCGAAAGGCTCGGCGCAGAGATTGTGCAGCAGAACGACGGAGTTGTTGCGCCATTGGTAAAGCATAGCGAGGACCTGGTTCGTCTTGACGTTCAGAAATTTGAAGTCTCCCCAGCCAATCTCGGGCACTTCCTTGCGCATCCGGATCATGCGCTCCATCCAGTTGAGCATCGAATTCGGGTCGCGCCGCTGCGCCGCCACATTCACATGCTCGAACCCGTATGGCCCTTCGCTGATGACAGGCATCACCGGCTTTGCGCTTTTCGTGAACCCAGCATGCGGCTCTTTGGACCACTGCATCGGCGTTCGCGCGCATTCGCGCTCTGGAAGACGTAAATCATCGCCCATGCCGATCTCGTCGCCATAGCGAATGACAGGAGTGCCGGGAAGGGTGAGCATCAGGCTGTAAGCAAGCTCAAGCCTGCGGCGGTCGCCCTGCAGCATCGGAGCGAGCCTTCGCCGGATACCCCGGTTGTAAAGCTGCATGCTCTTTTCCGGGCCGAAAGCCTGGAAGACAGTTTGTTGCTGCGAAGCGGTCAACCTGCCGAGGTCGAGCTCATCGTGGTTGCGCAAGAAGTGTCCCCATTGCGCGGTTGCCGGACGCGAGCGCGTGTCGTCCATGGCTTTCATCAGAGGTCCGCAATCGCCTGAAGCCAGGGCGTAGAACAGGTGCTGATTGACGTCGAAGTTGAAGACCATTTGGAGTCGCTCGCCGGCATCGCCGAAGTACTGCATGTCGTGTTTCGGCGTGACGTTCGCTTCGCCCAGAATCATCGCCCCGCTCTTGCGCCAGGAAAGGAACTCGGTGAACGACCGCAGCATGTCGTAGTGCTCGACGGGGCGTTTCAGATCCGGCCCTTTCTGCGAAATTACAAACGGGACTGCATCCATACGGAAACCGTCGACGCCGAGTTGCAGCCAGAAACCCATGATCTTCAGAATTTCTGCCTGCACATCCGGATGAGACGTGTTCAGATCAGGCTGAAAGTCGTAGAAGCGGTGGAAATACCAGAGACCAGCGGTCTTGTCGTAGGACCACGTGGTCTTCTGCACTCCCGGAAAGACCATACCTTTATTCGCGTCCTTCGGTCTCTTTGTCGACCACACATACCAATCGCGGTATTTCGACTCCGGGTCGACACATGCTTCCTTGAACCATGGATGTTCGTTCGACGTGTGGTTCACGACCAGATCGATGATGACCCGCATGCCGCGCTGCTTGCAGCCGCGAGTGAACTCAACGAAGTCTCCCAGTGTGCCGTATCGGGGATCGACCGCATAATAGTCGCTCACGTCGTAGCCGTTGTCGCGGCCCGGCGAGCATTGAAAGGGCATCAGCCACAGAGCAGTGAAGCCCATCCCTTGCAGATAGTCCAGCCTTCTGAGCAGCCCCGGGAAGTCGCCCACTCCGTCGCCGTTCGCATCCATATATGTGGCGACAGAAAGACAGTAGAAGATTGCGTTCTTGTACCAGAGATCGTTGATCATGATCTTGTCGTCCGCGAGCAGCAGCGGGAGAGTAATAGTTGGGATGCAGGATTTGAGTTGGTGGAAGCACGCTGTGGTGTACCAGGTCTATCCGAGATCGTTTCAGGATAGTAACGATGACGGAATCGGCGATCTGAACGGGATTCGGAACAGGCTTGACTATCTGGTCGAGCTTGGCATCGACGCTATCTGGATTTCGCCGATCTACCCGTCGCCGATGGCGGACTTTGGCTACGACATAGCCGATTACTGCGGGATCGATCCGATCTTCGGAACGATGGACGATTTCGATCGCCTGCTCGAAGCTGTGCATCAGCGCGGGTTGCGTCTCATCCTTGACTTCGTTCCGAATCACACTTCCGACCGACACCCGTGGTTCGTGGAGAGCCGGTCATCGCGCACCAACCCAAAACGCGACTGGTATATCTGGCGCGACCAGCCGAACAACTGGCAGAGCCACTTCGGCGGCTCCGCGTGGGAGTTCGACGAGAAGACTGGTCAGTACTATCTGCACGAATTTCTGAGAGAGCAACCTGACCTTGACTGGCGCAACCCTGCGGTGAAGGCAGCCATGTTTGACGCCCTGCGTTTCTGGCTGCGTAAAGGCGTGGACGGCTTCCGGGTTGACGTGATGTGGCTGATGATCAAGGACGGTCAGTTTCGAGACAATCCGCCGAACCCGGCTTACACGATCGGTCAAGGCTCCCGGGCGCAGTTTCTCCCGATTTACGATGCTGACCGACCCGAGATTCACGAACTCGTCGCTGAAATGCGCGGAGTTCTGGAGGAGTTCGGCGACCGGGTTCTGATTGGCGAGATTTACCTGCCGATTCCGCGCCTGATGGACTACTACGGCCCTTCTCTGGGCGGCGCCAACCTGCCATTTAATTTTCAGCTTCTGCAGTGCGCCTGGACAGCCGACGAGCTCGCACGCACGATCGGAGAGTACATGTCTGCTCTTCCCGCCGGCGCATGGCCTAATTGGGTGCTGGGCAATCACGACAAGTCGCGGATCGCAACCCGCATTGGCCTTTCGAGAGCCCGGGCAGCCGCCCTGCTTCTTATGTCGTTGCCCGGCACGTTGACCATCTACAACGGCGAAGAGTTGGGTATGCAGGACGTGGCTATTCCCGCCGATGACGTCCAGGATCCCGCAGAGAAACGGCAGCCTGGCATCGGAATGGGGCGCGATCCGGAACGTACGCCCATGCCCTGGGACGGCTCACCTCTGTGCGGCTTCACTCCCGCCCGGCCATGGCTGCCGATCGGAGATGCGAATCGTGCCGTCAACGTAACGGATTCTCGGATGAACCCAGACTCGATGCTTTCGCTCTATCAGCGACTGCTCCGACTGCGCCGCGATGAGTCCACACTCGTCTCTGGAAAGCTCACGGAGCTTTCGGCAATGGATGGCGTGCTGCGTTTCCTGCGATCGGACACAAGGGCTCGCTTCCGCGTGTGCATCAATCTATCCGACGAACCCAGTGAGATCGCGTGCGAAGACGGAGTGATTGCGGCAGCCACCAGCGCGCGGCGTGAAGGCGTGCGCGTCACTGGAAGTCTGATTGTCGCGCCTGCCGAGGCGGTTACCGTCAAACTGGCCGATTCGTCGGACCCGGTCGGAGCGGCCTCCGCATGAATCTCCGCGTATGGAAATCAGCTCGATTCGTCGTTGGAAATGAGACAATTGGGAAAGTTTTCGAGGAGAACTCAACTAAGCATGCTGCCTGTTCTATCGACTCATCTTTTCCTGAAGCAGCGGTTGCATCCTGGACTTCTCGAAACCGCCGCTCGCTGTGGCGCACAGGGCGTGGAGATCTTCGCAGCCCGCCAGCACTTCGACTACACAAGCCGCGAGCATGTTTCCGAGCTTGCCGGGTGGTTTGCGTTCAATGAGCTTCAGCCCTGGTCGATGCACGCACCACTATGGCCCGATCGCGAGATGGGACGCGCAGGGGCTCCGGCCGTCAATCTTGTGCATGCGGAGAAGTCCCGCCGTATTGACGCGATGGATGAGATCAAGCGCGCTCTCGAAGTGGCAGAGCACATACCCATCCAGAAACTCGTTGTGCACCTCGGCGAGAACTTCGACAGCTTTTCGATGCGTCTGCTCGAGTACGCCACCACGGCGCTCGAGCACCTGGGCGCATTTGCCAAGCCTCTCGGCGTCCGCGTGCTGGTGGAGAATCTGACCAGCGACTTCGCTTCGCCTGAACACCTGATGACCATTCTGGACATGGCTCATCTCGATCAGATTGACGTTTGCCTCGACCTCGGCCACGCTCACATGGCTCCCGGGGTTGCAGAAGCGATTAGCATCTTCGGCAAGCGAATCGCCGAGCTGCACATCCACGACAACCACGGAGTGCGCGACGAACATCTCTGGCCGGGTGATGGCACGATCAACTGGACCGAAGCCCTCGGTGCAATTAAGGCGCTTCAGAACCCGCCAGCCGCAGTGTTGGAGATTGGCTACAACCTCGAAGACGCTCCGGGTGAGATACCAGAGCGGATCCAGCGTGCGTTCGAGAATATCTCGTGATCTAGCTATTCACGATCGGAACAACCGGTCGAAGTTTCCGGCCGAGGCCATCAGAATGGTTGATCCGATGATGATTGCGCCTAACACCAAAATTGTCAGCCACAATGACCGCATCCTTGTCTTGTGATAGGACGTCTTTCTTCTCTTCCCGCTCATTCTTTCTTCACCCTGCTCCTGCCTGGGTTGACGGGTGCCCGGACTGCGTCGACCGATACAGAAAGCAACTTAGATAAAACGTTTTGGTGAGCTAGAGTTTACATCGACGCGGCTCTCCGGCAAAAGGTGTGCCGATGCGAACGAGCCGTGAGCAAGAACTTGCCCCGATTGATCACGGGCTTTAAAGCAGCCGCAATTCCGTCGTCAGCAGATTCTCGGTAGCTGCTCGCCAATCTGGGTGGCGATGACTCGATTCGCGCCGATGGCTGTTCGGGCGACCAGCATGCGCGGGTGCTGGACAGGAATTGATCCGATGATTGCCGCGTCGCTGCCGAGCGGATGTGAACGCAGGCAACGGAGGACGCGATCTGCTGCCTCGGGGGCAACGAAGAAGACCGCTTTGCCTTCATTGGCGACATAGAGCGGGTCGAGCCCCAACAACTCGCAGGCCGATTGCACCTCGGTTCGCACGGGCACTTTGTCGTCTTCTATTTCGATGCCGACGTTCGAAGCTGTCGCAATCTCGTTCAGAGTCGAGGCCAGGCCTCCGCGGGTAGGATCGCGCATGGCGTGCACCGAGGAGCCTGCGCTATCCAGCACATCGGCGATCATGCCGTTGAGCGCGGCACAATCAGATTTGATCTGGCTCTCAAATTCGAGACCCTCGCGGACGCTCATGATGGCCATCCCGTGATCGCCAATCGTACCTGAGACCAGGACGACGTCTCCAACCTGGGCGCGATTGGGGCCGACGCTCATTCCCTGCCGGATCACGCCCACGCCCGCGGTGTTGATGTAGCAGCCATCTCCGTGGCCTCGTTCGACCACCTTGGTATCCCCGGTAACGATGCGGACGCCAGCCTTCGCGGCAGCATCTGCCATGGCTTCGACGATTGCGGCAAGCTGCGCGAGCGGAAAGCCTTCCTCGAGGATGAAGCTGGCGCTGAGGAATTTCGGGTCGGCTCCGGAGACTGCGAGATCGTTGACGGTACCGTTGACGGCCAGAGCTCCGATTGAGCCGCCGGGAAAAAACAAGGGCTGCACCACGAAGGAGTCCGTGCTCATCGCCAGCCGCCCGGAGCCGGGTTCGATCACGGCCGCATCGCCGAGGTTCTCCAATGCCGGGTTGCGAAATGCGGGCAGGAACAGATGCTCAACGAGTTCGTTGCCAAGCTTTCCGCCTCCGCCGTGTCCCATGACGATTGTGGGATAGTCGCGGAGCGGAAGAGGGCAACTCCAGTTGGAGAAGTCAGGCGCGCCTTGGTTAGGCATGGGCTGCTCCGGCGCCGGCCAGGTCTTCAGCGGAAAGATAACGACCGTAGTTGAAATATGCGGCGCAGGCGCCTTCGCTCGAAACCATTGTGGCTCCCAGCGGATGTCGCGGCGTGCATTCTTTGCCGAAGGCAGCGCAGCCTGCAGGCTTGATTGCACCGCGGAGCACGTCGCCTGCTTTGCAGAGGTGCGACTCCTCGGTGCGGATTCCGGAGATTTGAAAGCGCTGTTCGGCATCGAAGGCGCGATAGTGGTCATTCAAGCGCCAGCCGCTGTTTGGGATCACTCCGATGCCGCGCCATGCGCGATCGGTAAGCTCGAACACTTCGGCAAGAAGGCGCTGAGCCTCCAGGTTTCCCGCATAGGTCACGATGCGCTCGTAGGCGTTCTCAACGTGGTGCTCGCCGTTCTCAAGCTGGATCACGGCGCGCCGGATCCCATCGAGAAGGTCGAGCGGTTCGAAGCCGGTCACCACAATCGGAATTCCGAACTGGTCGGCGAGAGGCGGGTACTCCCAGAAACCCATGACGCTGCAGACGTGGCCGGCGGCGAGAAACGCCTGCACCTTGTTCTCGGGCGAGCTCATGATGGCTTCGATGGCGGGCGGCACGAGCACATGCGAAACCAGGAGCGAAAAGTTCCTGAGGCCGCGCCGCTTTGCGAGATGAACGCTCATTGCGTTTGCGGGTGCTGTGGTCTCAAAGCCGACGCCGAAGAAGACAACCTGCTTGTCTGGGTTCTTGACAGCGAGTTCGACGGCATGGAGTGGCGAGTAGACGACACGGACGTCGCCGCCTCGACCTTTGATCTGAAAGAGATCGCCGTCTGTGCCGGGGACGCGAAGCATGTCGCCGAAGGAGCAGAAGATCACGCCGGGCTGAGCCGCGATTGCGAGCGCCTTGTCGATGAGCGAGAGCGGTGTCACGCACACCGGGCAACCGGGACCGTGGATCATCTCGATGCCGGGCGGAAGCATCTGGTCGATACCGTTGCGAATGATGGAGTGCGTCTGACCGCCGCAGATCTCCATGATCTTCCAGGGCTGCGTGGCAACCTGCCAGATCTCGCGCGCCATGCGCTGGGCGACTTCGCCGTCTCGAAATTCGTTCAGGTATCTCATCGGATCGGCTCGGATTTATCCCGGAGGTTTTTTCCCGTGAGTTCGCAGCTTCCGTCGGGACAGGCTGACTGCGGGGCAATGGCGGCGCGGGCGAACGCTTCTTCCTCGGTCGCCAGTTCCTCGTCGAGAGCGCCCATTTTGCGAAAGAGATCCAGGGTCTCGAGGGCGCTCTGCTCATCGATCTTGGAGAGCGCAAAGCCAACGTGGACAATGGTGTAGTCGCCGACGACGAGTTCGGGAACGTAGTCCAAGCAGACGTTTTTGATTACTCCGCCGAAGTTGACGCGGCCGATGCGAATGTCGCCTTCGGACGTGATTTGTTCCACTCTTCCGGGGATTGCCAGGCACATAGCATCACCCTTATAACGCCGGAAGATGATGCCCAGATGTGATTTGGATCACCTTGGAGATTAGCGGCGCAGCCAAGCTTGGATGACCACAACGGCCAGTATCAAGAGGATCGAGGCGACAGCAACCGCGATTAGCCGGAAGAAATCTCCTACCGGGCGCGCCCTGGCCGTTCCGTAGAAGTTCGCGACAGGGAGCCATTTTGAAAGTTTTCCGGCAGGTGCTGAACGACCGAGACCGATCAAGACTAAGAGATAGTGATCACCTTCGCTCAGCTTAACAACTGCGTCATCCCAGAGCGACTGCTGATCGCCGCCTGTTGCGGAATTAGCCTTTTCAACCTGTCGTACGATGCCAGCGATCTTCGACTCGTACTCTTCGTTGTCGTGATCCCGCTCGAACTCGGCGTTCACATCCATGATGCCGGGAAGCGTCCAGCCGGTCTCAGTGAAGTAGAGCATCTTGCGTTCGACATCGCTCAGTTCAGTTCCCTGCACCCTGGCCTCGGCAACGATGCGGGAGATGAGATATTCCTTGGCTTCACGTTCGGATCTGAAGGAGGCGAGGTCTCCAGCGGTCATTAACTTTTCCGGCCCTTCGTTGCAGAGCGGATCTCGTTTTCGGCGACCCGGAGTTTGACCATCTTCTTGAGCAGAGCGGCCGGCAGGGGTTTGTCCTGCGGGAACTGGAGAGTTCCTTTTGCCGTGCGGTAGTTCTTCAGTTCCTCCTTCATCTCGTCGATGAGGGAGGCCTGCATGGGGAAGAAGCTGCAGTGACTCTTGAATGCGGCGTAGCCGACGAGAGCGCCTTTGTAGCGGAAGGCGGGCATGCCGTAGCTGATGCCTTCAGTAGCGTCTTTGGGAGCGGCGGAGCGAATCGTCGCGCGAACCTTTTGGAGCGTGGTGCGGGCGGGTTCGGGGACGTTGGCCAGATAGGCGTCGACGCCGTCGGCGGAGTCGGCCAGTTTTGCTTTCGGTGCTGCGGGGTTCGGGGTCTTGCGCATTGCTTTCTCCTGGAGGACTACTTGGCCGATCGCTGCTGGGCCAGATACGCAAGCCATTCTGCCATGCCGGCGCCGGTTTTGGCCGAGGTTTCGAAGATGCGGACTCCGGGACGGATCTCGGCGATGTTGCGGAGGGCGGCGTCGCGATCGAAGCCGACGGCCTGAGCGATGTCGATCTTCGTGATTACAGCGACGTCGGCGGAGTTGTACAGGGTCGGGTACTTGAGCGGCTTGTCTTCGCCTTCGGTGACGCTGAGGAGGGCGACGCGGATCTTCTCTCCGAGGTCGTAGCTGGATGGACAGACGAGGTTGCCGACGTTCTCAATGAAGAGGTAGTCGAGTTCGGCGAGTTTCCAGCCATCGAGATGCTTCGCGATCATCTCTGCTTCGAGGTGGCAGATGCCGTGAGTGTTGATCTGGCGGACGGGAGCACCGCTGGCGGCGAGGCGGCGGGCATCATTATCGGTTTCGAGATCGCCGACGAGGGCTGCGGCTTTGGCACCGGAGTTGATCAGCTCGCGGAGAGTGCGCTGGAGAAATTCGGTCTTGCCGGTTCCGGGGCTGGAGACGAGGTTGAGGACGAGGACGCCGGATGCTTCGAATTGAGCACGGAGGCTGCGGGCCAGCTCGTCGTTCTTCTTGAGAATGCCCTGGCGCAATTCAACGATGCGGGTGGTCATACATTTTCCTCAACCTGGTCGATTTCGATGGAGTCGATTTCCAGTTCCCTACCCTGACGCATGTCTGTCAGCGGCTCACCGCAGCGGGGACAGCGAAAGCTCTGGAGGCTGGCGATCTCAACGTCTTCTGCGCATTTGTCGCAGTGCATCCGAACCGGAAGAACTTTGACGACCAGCGCCGAACCATCGAGCGGCGTATCTCTGGTTGCGATCTCGTAGCAGAACTGGAGCGAGTCTTCGATCACCGAGGCCAGCGCGCCGACGCGGAGGCGCACCTCTTTGACTCGCGCGCCGGGATAGGCCGCGAGGGTTTCGGTGACGGAGTCGACGATGCTGGAGACGATGGAGAGCTCGTGCACGGGACCTCGCTGAAGGCAAGATTCTAAAGCGCCGGATTGAAGTCGGGTGTGTCGAACGGCACTCGACTGTAGAATGGCTGCTGGAGCGACTTCCCCGTGAGCAAAACCCTTGCGCCTCATCCGCATACAGCTTCCCGTCTCGCGCTGAGCGAGCTTGCGCCCGGAGCCATGCAGTCGGAGATCCGGGCGATGACGACCGAATGCGACCGCATCGGGGGCATCAATCTTGCGCAGGGCGTCTGCGACACGCCGGTTCCGGGTCCGGTGGAGAACGAGGCGATCGCGGCGATTCGTGCCGGGCACAACATCTATACGCGTCTGGATGGCATCGAGCGGCTGCGCAAGGCAATTGCGGCCAAGCAGCGGCGGGACTACGGTCTCGAGTACGATCCGGAGACCGAGGTCATGGTGGCGTGCGGAGCGACAGCGGGTCTGCACGCAGCCTGCATGGCTCTGCTGAATCCGCATGACGAGGTGCTGATGTTCGAGCCGTTTTACGGCTATCACGTGAGCACGCTGAAGTCGATGCGGGTGAAGCCGGTGCTGGTGCCGCTGGCGGAGCCGGACTGGGCGCTCGACGTGGATGCGATGCGGGCTGCCGTGACGCCGAAGACACGGGCGATGATCGTGAACACTCCGGCGAATCCGAGCGGGAAGGTGTTCAGCCGCGCGGAGCTGGAATCGATTGCAGAACTGGCGCGCGAGCACGACCTGTTTGTTTTCACCGACGAGATCTACGAGTACTTTGTTTACGACGGAGCGAAGCACATCTGCCTGGCAACGCTCGAGGGCATGCGCGAGCGGACCATCGTGATGTCGGGCTTCAGCAAGACGTTCAGCGTGACGGGCTGGCGGCTCGGCTACGTGACCGGCGATGCGAAGTGGATGGGAGCGATGGGCTACTTCCACGATTTGACGTATGTGTGCGCTCCTTCGGCTTTGCAGCATGGCGCGGCCGCGGGACTGGAGCAGCTGCCAGCGGAGTTTTACACCAGGCTTGCGGCTGATCATCAGTCGAAGCGCGAGCGGATTGTCTCGGCGCTGCGGGATGCGGGCATGGAGCCGAGCGTTCCGGCAGGCGCTTACTATGTGCTGGCGAAAGCGACGCGGCTGCAGGGCGAGACGGCGGCGAAAAAGGCGCGGTATCTGCTGGCGCAGACGGGCGTCTCATCCGTTGCGGGCTCGGCGTTCTTCCGCCCGGGTCGCGGCGAAGACCTGCTGCGCTTCTGCTTCGCCAAGAAGGATCACGATCTGGACGAAGCGTGCGCGCGGCTGCGGCGGCTTTAAATTTAACCCGCTTGCGCGGCACTTAGAATCGAAGAGTACGAGCTTAACTTCTTAAGGATTCCAACTCAGTGACCGAATTCCCTCATGCAATGCTGCGCGAGATCTTCGAGCAGCCAGCGGCGATCCAGCGCACTCTTGATCTGTATCTCGACAGCAACGGCCTGAAGCAGGATGTGTTTGCGCCGATGGAGCAGTGGCTCAACTCGCGCGGCGAGGTGCTGATTGCCGCAAGCGGGTCGAGCCGTCACGCGGGATTGGCCGCAGAGATCATCTTCGAGGATTTGTGCGGGCTTGCGGTTGACGTTGAATATTCGAGCGAGTACAGCTGCAGACCGGCGGTGAATCCGCGCCAACCTTCGGTGCTGGTGATCTCGCAGTCGGGCGAGACATCGGACACGCTGGCGGCTCTGCGGTTTGCGAAAGAAGGACGGCAGCAGACGCTGGCGATTGCAAATGTGCCGGGCAGCACTATGCTGCGCGAGGCAGGAGCGGCAATGCCGCTGGATGCGGGCAAAGAACTGGCCATTCCGGCGACGAAGAGCTTTACCTGCCAGCTTACGGCGCTTTATCTGCTGGCGCTCTACGAGGGAAGCTGGCTGGGATCGTTCGAGCCGGCGCAGTTGAAGGAGCGGATCGCGGAGCTTCGTGCGCTGCCGGCGACGATCGAGCGGCAGCTCGAGGGCTGGCGCGGGGCGATGAAGGAAATTGCCGCGAAGGTCAGCGATGCTGAGAGCTTTCTCTATCTCGGACGCGGAGTGCACTATGCGATTGCGCGCGAGGGCGCGCTGAAGTTGAAAGAGTCGTCGTACATTACGGCGGAGGGTTATCCGACGGGCGAGCTGAAGCATGGACCGAACGCGCTGGTGAGCGAGCAGGTTCCGCTGGTGGCGCTGGCAACGGTGGACCGCAAGCTGGACGACTCAGTGCTGCGCTACGAGAAGACGCTGCAGCTGCTGAGCGACATGAAGAAGCAGGGAGCACGGGTGATCGCGCTGGCAAATGCGGGCGACGGCGAGGTTGCAAAGCTTGCGGCGCACTGCGTTTTTGTCGAGTCGGCGAGCGAGCATCTCTTACCGATATCTGAGGTGATTCCGCTGCAGCTGTTCGCGTACTTCATGGCGCTGGAGCGAGGAGTGGATGTGGACCGGCCGAGGAACTTGTCGAAGGCTGTGATCGAGACGAGTTCGTAGACCGGCGGGGATCAGCTTCGCGTGATACAGATCACGTGAAGTGCAATGTGACTACCCCCGCCCCCTCCCCCTACTGCTAGCAAGGAAGTGCCGTAGTTTCATAGGCTTGCAGAATCGGCACCGGGCTAAGTGTATCTCCTGACTGGACTTATTCACAAGGTGTTTCATAACAAAGGACTTAGGCTTGCGTGGGCGGAGGCCGGCCGGGCGCTTCCCTGTCGCACCCGGCCGATATCCATGTTCACCAAGTCGGCAAGCGGGCACAACCGCTTACCGTTTTCACACTACCCTGATTGTGCGCCTTTCAGCCTTAATTGACTGCAAACGGAATTGAATTCCCGAAGCTTTCTGAAATGTGAAGCTTAGCGGCCGGGGAGAGGTGGGCTGCGCTTGACGAAAAGCGCGCCGAGGACGGCTCGTGCTGAGAGGAAAGGCGACGGGCAGGCATTGCTGCCCGCCCGCCGCCGGTGATCCGATGCCGCTCGCCTAGTTGTAGAGCTGGATGGCTTCTTTGAGCCTTGGGTTCGCGGTGAACCGTTCTTCTCCGCGGGAGGAGGTCCCGAGCCGGAACAGCCAGCTATTGGCCTGCTGTTCTGCGAAGCGTGAGAGGACGGGAATGCGCAGTTCGCGGCCGCCCGCAACGCGAAGAGCGACGATGCTCCAGACGGCCATGCAGAGGATGCGAGCAGTCCACTCAAAGCGGCTGCCCGTGCCTGCGTCAAGAAGCTGGTCGAGGTTGGCGCGTAGATGGAGAAGGAAGCCGGCCGAGAGCAGAAGCCAGTTCAGAAGCGCGGACTGGCAGGCATGAAAGCGGATGCGGCGATTGCGCCTGGTGCCGGGAATGATGAGCATGACTGCCGCCGGAAGCGGAGTGAGGTAAGAGGTGGCGCAGAGAATGTCTTCTGCGACTTTGGAACGGTGCGACGTGAATGCCGGGTGGTCTTGCATGAGCCCCTCGATCTGAGAAAGTACTGAACTCCTGACATCACCGACGATATCGGGAGTGAGTTACCACGCCCATCGCCTGAGTGTTGTAAGCGGATACAACTGTCAAGCTATGAAGGACATACAAGTGGTACGAGATTGACAGTGGTGAAAGTGGCGGAGGGTCTTTTGATCAGAGCGCGGTGTGATTTTGGCCACAGGGTAAATCGCTGCCTGAAGAAGTGGAAAATTCCGAAAACCTTGGTTGCAACGTGACCGGAGTGTTGGACGAATTCAGGACACGCTAAGGTGCGGTCACGCTTGGGTTTCCGGTTCTTAGGACTCGTGGAGGCGCGGATCAGGAGACTGGCAGAGCATCAGGTAGTCGCGCTGGCGGTCGGTGCCGACGATGAAGTCGTGTTCTGCGACGATGCGGAAGCCCCAGCGCCGGTAGAACGCGATGGCGCGTGCGTTGCCGGAGAAGGAGCTGAGCCAGACGGAGGGCTCGCGCATTTCGGACGCGGCGCTAAGTGTTGCTTTCATGAGCGCGTGAGAGACACCGCGGCCGTGGAAGGGCGCGTCGATGTAGAACCTGCGGAGTTCGAGTTGGGAGGGCGAAGGCATCTCGGGAGGCGCCGGGGCCTGGACGAGGAGAGCGAGGCCGGCGAGTTGGTGGGTGATCGGCGAAGCGACCTTCGCGATAAGGATGCGGAAACGCTTGTCCTGAAGCATGGTGCGATAGCGATCGGGGGTGTGTTCGCGGCTGATGTAGTCGGCAAGATCGCTGGGCGGTGTGTTGGCAGGGCAGCCGAGGGGGAAGACCGCGGCGGAGAGCCGGGAGAGCGCCTCGGCGTCGGAGGGGGTTGCGTGGAGGATGTGGAGGTCGAGATCGAGCACGCTGCTGCCCTCTAGCTGTTGAGTATGAGATGAGTTCCTAGAATAGTAGAGGAGCAATTTCGCAGCAGGCGAAGAGTGATCCGGGCCACTACTAGCTGTTAGCTTTCACCTAGCCTGCTGTCGAGGAGTTGCAATGGATCTGGCTTCGGAAGTGGTGGAATGGGCAACCGCGATATCGACCAACAAGGAGAACAATCGACGGATTGTCTTCCGGTATGCCAAAAAGTTCAGAGCTGAGTTCGATCGATCGTTGCAGCCGATTCGGATCATCATTGTCTGGAACTATCAATCGGAAACCGGAATGCCCGAGAGCGAACAGCACCAACGAATGAACGAGTTGGAGGATGCGTTGGAACCGGTGCTGGAGAATGATCGTTTCGCGACGCTCGCTCTCGTATCAACTGGTGAAAATTCGCGCGAGTGGACGTACTATGCGCGATCCGAAGCTGAATTCGGAGCTCGCTTCGACTTTGCAGTAGCCGGAATGGCCGAATTTCCCATTGAGATTCATACGGCGAAAGATCCGGAGTGGAGCACGTACGAAAAGTTCATCGCGGGAGTAAAAGGAGAAGTGAACTAGTTCCGCTTCCTGCTCCTACCCTTCGCCCCCGGGTGCAAAAGGCAACCGCAGATTCTTCGCTTACCACCCCCAAGCTGAAAAACGCTTGGGGCCCCGTGCGCTCAGAATGACAGCGGTCAAAGGGCGAATTTTCTGTCCGGTGTACATGATGAGGTGCGCGGCTTGACACCAAGGGGCGGCGGGGATAGAAGGGGTGTGCTCTTGTGAGGGAACAAAAACCTATGACGAAATCTGTTTTGTCTCGACGTGCATTTCTGCAGACGTCTGCGGCGGCTGCGGCGGCTGCGGGGGCGACGCTGGCTGCGAACACGATTCGACTGGAGGCTGAGCCGGCGTACTCTGCCGGTGTGTATTCTGCGCCGAGCGATCGCGTGCGGTTCGGGATGGTGGGCGTGGGGATGGAGGGCAGCGGCGTGCTGGCAACGGCTGTTGCGCTGCCGGGGACGGAGTGCGTGGCGGCGGCCGATCTGTACGACGGGCGGCATACGCTGGCGCGCGAGATTGTGGGCAAGCCGATCAAGACGACGCGGCGCTACCAGGAGTTGCTGGACGACAAAAGCATCGATGCGATTCTGATCGCGGTGCCGGACCACTGGCACAAGCAGGTGGTGGTGGACGCGCTGGCTGCGGGCAAGGACGTGTATTGCGAGAAGCCGATGTCGCACAACGCGGCGGACGGCGTGGCGATGGTGGCGGCCGCGAAGAAGACGGATCGCATTGTGCAGATTGGAGCGCAGAGAACGAGTTCGGTGCTGTGCGCGAAGACGCACGAGATGATTGCGAAGGGCGCGATCGGGGACCTGAACCTGATCGAGGCGACGATGGGGCGGAACGATCCGACGGGCGCGTGGGAGTATCCGCCACCGCCGGATCTGTCGCCGCAGAATCTGGATTGGGATACGTGGCAGGGCACGGCGCCGAAGAAGGCTTTCGATCCGCTGGCGTTTGCGCGGTGGCGGTGCTGGAAGGAATACGGCACAGGAGTGGCGGGCGATCTGCTGGTGCACCTGATCAGCGGGATGCAGGTGTCGCTGGGGATCAATGAGGTTCCGAAGAAGGCGTCGGCATTCGGAGGGATTCTGCGGTGGAAGGATGGGCGCAACATGCCGGACGTGCACGCGGTGCTGTTCGAGTACGGCGACCTTCCGGTGTACATGCGGCTGAATCTCGGGAGCGAGTCGGCGGAGGTGACGCGGTTCTACGGATCAAAGGGCGTGATCGAGCTGCGCGAGTTTTCGGTGACGTATTCTCCGCAGCCCGGTGTGGATACTGCGCCGAGCTACTACACGGGGTCATATCCGGCGGCGATGCGCGCGGAGTATACGAAGAAGTGGCACGAGGAGCATGATCCAAAGCCTGGGCAGGAGCCAGCTCCGGAGTCGATCACGATTAACGGCAATGACTATGACGATCTGAGGCCGCATGTGTGGAACTTCTTTGAGGCGGTGCGTTCGCGGAAGCCGGTGGTGCAGGATGCGGTGTTCGGGCATCATGCGGCTCTGGCTTGCCACATGGCGAATGAGTCGTACTTCAGGGGAGTGCCGGTGAAGTGGGATGAGGGATCGCAGACGATCAAGTCAGCGACATAGGAAGAGGGTTCGATTGTGAAGAGCGTGAGGCTGTTTTGTGGCGGGCTGCTTGTGGTGGTTGCGGGCGCGTGCTCGAGTTGCGGGCTGGAGTTGGGGACGGGTCAGGCTTATTCGGAGGCGATTGTCGGGCGGTGGGATCTGACGCTGAAGGGCGCGGGGCATGAGTATCCTTCGTGGATTGATATCGGGCAGAAGGATGGGAAGCTGACGGCTCTGTTCACGGGGCGGTGGGGGAATGCGCGGCCGTTGCCGAAGGTCGAGGTGGATGGTGGGCGGTTGAGGTTTGTGTCGCCGAAGGAGGAGGAGGACAGCAAGGCGGATCTCGTGTTTGAAGGGGCGCTGAAGGATGGGAGTCTGGCGGGATCGGTGAATGGACCGGATGGGTCGACGTGGTCGTGGGTTGGGGTGAGGGCTCCGGCGCTGAAGAAGAACGTTGCGGTTGTTCATTGGGGAAAGCCGGTTGAATTGTTTAACGGGAAGAACCTGTCGGGGTGGCATGAGAGCAAGGCGGGGCCGCCGGACTGGTCGGTAAAGGACGGGAACCTGGTGAGTCCGGGGAATGGGCCGGAGCTGATCGGCGAGCAGAAGTTCCAGGACTTCAAGTTGCATGTCGAGTTCAATTGCGGGAAAGATGCGAATGCGGGTGTGTATCTGCGCGGGCGGTATGAGGTGCAGATCGAGACGGAGTCGCAGGGCGAGGGGCCCAGTCATCATACCGGCGGGGTGTATGGGTTTCTGGCACCCACACCGGAGCAGCCGCGGAGTCCTGATACGTGGCAGACGTTCGATATCACGCTTGTCGGACGAAATGTGACGGTGGTGCAGAACGGGAAGACGGTGATCGATCATCAGGACATTCCGGGGATCACGGGCGGCGCGCTGGATAGCCATGAGGGCGAGGCGGGGCCGATTTATCTGCAGGGGAGCGAGAAGGGGCACGTGATATTCAGAAAGATCACGGTGACGCCGGGGAGGTGAGGGCGTTGTTTCCCCGGTCCCAAGGTGCGAGGGACCGGGGGCACCCGGTGATTTTCGAAAAGCAGATTCTTCGCTTACCACCCCCAAGCTGAAGAAAGCGCTTGGGGCCCCGTGCGCTCAGAATGACAGCGCCGTTGTAAAGCGAGTTGCTATTCGATTCTGGCACCCGACGATCAATCTGTGGCGGTTTTTTCGAAGAAGGCTTCGATCTCCTCTAGTGTTTTGCCTTTGGTTTCGGGGAAGAGGAAGGTGGTCGTCAGGAAGTAGACGACGGTGAAGCTGGCGAAGAGGTAGAACATCGACGAGTAGCTGTGTTTGGCGACGAAGGGCAGGAAGATGGCCTGGAGGATCGCGGAGACAAGCTGGTTGATGACGAGCGCGATGCTCATGCCGTTGGAGCGGATACGAGTGGGCATGAGTTCTGAGAGAGCGAGCCAGACGCAGACGCCGGGGCCGGTGGCGTAGAACGCGATGAACATGTAAATGAAGATGGCGACGAGCCAGCCGTGGCTCTGCTGCGGCACGGGGCCGAGGACGGCTTTGTCGATGCGGAGTGGTGCGGTGCGCGCGGCCTCGTAGTTGCCGAAGGGGTTCTGGAAGAGTGCCTGCACTTTGTTGGCAGGGACGGCGCTGGCGCGGGTGACGATGAGCGGCGGAGCGGCGGGATCATCGGAGCGGGCGTAGCTGGTGGTGCCGGTGAAGTCGCCATAGGAGTAGATGATGGCGAAGGAGGCGCGGCTGGGGTCGATGGCTGCGGAGGTAGCTCCGGCGGCGGCGAGAAGTTGCTGGGCCTTGTCCTTGTTGAATTGGTAGGTCAGTTGCTGCGCGCCGGGATTTGCGCTGACGAGGGCCTGGATCTGGTCGCGGCAGTCGATGTTCTCTTTCTCGGTCTGGCGGAAGAGCGTGCCTACGATCAGCATGGCAAGGATGATTCCGCTGGTTCCGAGGATGAAGAGGAACTTGCGGCCCTTGCGGTCGACCAGGGTCATACCGATAGCGGTGAAGCAGAAGTTGCAGGCGGTGAGGATGACGTATCCCCAGTGCGACTGAAGATCGGAGAGGCCGCTCTGGATGAGGATGTTGGTGTTGAAGCCGATGATGGAGTTGATGCCAGTGGCGGTGTTACAGGCGAGGATGATGCAGGCGAGCAGGAAGGGGATGACGTATTTGCGGCGGAGGAGCGAGTCGCTTGCTTTTACGCCGGCGGTGGCGATCGCAGGCTTCGAGGCCGCTTCCATTTCGCGCAACTCGATGGTTGCCTGTTCGGGAGCGCGGGAGCGGAGGAGGGCGGCGCGGGCTCGCTCAGGACTGCGGCGGTAGAGCCAGCGGGGCGATTCGGTGACGAGAAATGCGCCGAGAACGAAAAGGATGCCGGGGGGCATGGACATCCAGAAGATGCTGCGCCATGCATGATTCTTGAAGTCGAAGAGCGCGGCGGCGTCGCCGAGGCGCGCAACAGCTTCGACGCGGTAGCTGAAAAAGATGCCGATGAGCGCGGCGACGACGATGCCGAAGGTGAGCATCCATTGGAAGACGCCGGTTCCCTTCCCGCGCGTGGAGGCGGAGAGGCACTCGGCGAGGTAGAGGGGGACAACGATGCCGATGAGTCCGCCGCTCATGCCCTGGAGGAGGCGTCCGAAGAAGAGCGATGAGTATCCCTGGGAAAGGGCGATGACGGGAATGCTGAGGATGAAGGCTGCGCCGCTGAGGATCATGAGCGGCTTGCGGCCCATCCAGTCGGCGAGGAGGCCGGCGAAGAGCGTGGAGAGGACGGAGCCGAGGAGGACGGCGGCGACGATGATGGAGAGCTGCGAGGGATCGAGCTTTGAGGTGGCTTCGAGGTATGGAAGCGCGCCGCCGATGATGCCGACGTCGATGCCGTAGAGGAGGCCACCGAGTCCGGCGACCACCTGGAGGATGAGGTTGTAACGGCGGCGGGTTTGGTCGGTGTAGGCGGTCAGCGCGGTGGTCATTGGGCCTTCGTGTGTGGCAGGGGCTAAAGCCCCGATCTTTTTAGTGCGTTGTTATGGCACGACTGAACAGCTGCTGAAAAGTCTACTGCCAGCAGACCCCTTCCCTCAGGGGCTAAAGCCCGATTTCTAATTTGGGCAGTTTAGCGGCACGGATAAATCCGTGCCCTTTCAAAACCATGGTGAACCGGACCTTTTCAGCAATCTGTAAAGTCGTGCCCTGAAGCTCGTAGTGTTTTGGGCTGTGATCGCACGATGTGCTTGTTTCCCGCATTGGAGATCGTTCATCGGAGGATGGACCAGATTGCCACGTCGAGCCCGATCATCAAAACCGCGGAGACGGGGAAGATGAGGAGCGCCTTTTTGAGGCGGCGCGGGTCATTGCCGGCGATCGAGCCGATGATGCGGGAACTGACGGCGAGTCCCACCCAGCCGCAGGTGATGACGAAGCCGAGCGCGGTTCCGGTCATCTGCGGGAAGGCCTGGCCGGTGATGGCGAGCGTGGTCGGGAAGACCGGCGCCATGGAGAGTCCGGCGATGAACACGAGCGCGAAGGCCATGCCGGGCTTGTTGGTCTGAAGCATCAGGAATGTGGTGACGGCCATGGCGATGGACGCGCCGAGGGTGACTTCGATGGCGGGGGCGTGCGCGAGGACCGGCGAGATGGCGACGCGGCCGATGAGCAGGCCGAGCGCGAATCCGAGAGAGAGGATGTTGAGCGCGCGCGACTCGGGAATGCCCTGCGCGATGAGGTGACGCGGCAGCCAGTTCCACACGCCGACTTCACAGGTGATGTAGAGGAAGAGGAAGAGGCCCAGCATGAAGATGACGGGCTTGCCGAGGATTGGCCCGACATTGGCGAGCAGGAATTGCGCGTTGCCGGTGGGCGCGGGCATGTGGGCAAAGGCCTGCACGGCAAGGGCGGCCACAGTGAGTCCGGCGACGGTGTAGCAGAGGCGGACCCAGTTCTTCTTGAAGATGTTGGCGGCGATGAAGGGAGTGGCGAGGCCGCCGAGCCCGAAAAAGAGATTGACGAGATTGAGGACGACGGCGCTTTGCGATCCGCTGACGCTGTTGGCGAGCGCGTTGGCTCCGGTGACGACGATGCCGCCGCCCATCCCGAGCAGGAACATGAGCAGAAGGATGTTGCCGTAGCCCTTGGAGCGCGGAAGCAGGAAGAGAGCAACGGCGATGGAGCCCAGTCCGAGAATGAGGCCGACCTTATCGCCCTGCGTGTCGAGCAGAGGTCCGACGCTGAGCGAGGCGATGATGAGGCCGAGCGCCTGCACAGTGGCGATGGTGCCGTTCTGCGTGGGCGTGAGCTTGAAGCGCTCAGACAGCTCGGGCAGGATCGTGCCGAGCATGGCGGCGATCATTCCGTAAACGAAGATGGCGAGGATGGCGGCGAAGATGAGCACGGAACCGGAGTCCTTTCAAGTTCGTAGGAAAGGATACGGCATGAGGGGCGGGCCATTCGTCACAAATCGACGGCAGGGCGTTAACGAAGCAATACGGTTGCGCGTCGTCTTAGTGCGGCTCTAACTTCCCCCGAAAATCAGTGTCCGGCGAACGAGAAAAGGGAGTACTGCATGACCGATCTGTGGAGTGACATCAAGCACGCGCTGCACCTCTTCGTAAAAAGCCCGGGGTTCACCTTTGCGGCGGTGGCGGCGCTGGCGCTGGGGATCGGTGCGAATACGGCGATCTTTACCGTGGTAAATGCGGTGCTGCTGAAGCCGCTGGGGTATCCGGACTCAGACAGGATCATGCAGATGATGCTCACCGGGCCGGGTGGCAGCGGACCGGGAGCGTCGATTCCGAAGTTCCAGGTATGGCAGCAGCAGACGTCGGTGTTCAAGGATGTGGCGGCATATGACTTCGCTGGACCGGGGTTCAATATTACGGGCGACCGGCCGGAGCTGATCCACGGTATTCACGTATCGGAGGCGTACTTCCGCGTGTTTGGCGCACCGGTGACGCTGGGCCGGACGTTCACGAAGGAAGAGGATTCGCCAAATGGCGGGCACGTGGTGGTGCTGAGTTATGGTGTGTGGCAGCGGAGATTTGGCGGTGATCCCAATGTCGTCGGTAAATCGCTCTCGCTGGGGAGCGAGCCTTACACCATTGTTGGCGTGCTGGGGCGGGACTTCAGGACAGATCCTGAGGCGGAGATCTGGATTCCATTTCAATTTGAGCCGAACAGCGTGAACCAGGGGCACTTCTTCCTCGGTGCGGCGATGCTGAAGCCGGGCGTGACGGTTGCGCAGGCGAATGCACAGATGAAGCTGGCGTATGCGGAATTTAAACGAAAGTTTCCCGATGCTGATCCCAAGGGCGGGTTTGCGGTGCAGCCGCTGCGCGATGCGATTGTGCGCGGCGCGAAGACTTCGCTGCTAGTGCTGCTTGGGGCAGTGGCCCTGGTGCTTTTGATTGCTTGCGCCAACGTGGCAAACCTGCTGCTGGTGCGGGCGACGGGACGGAAGAGGGAGTTTGCGATTCGCGCGGCAATGGGGGCGAGCCGGACGCGCGTGATCCGGCAGTTGCTCACGGAGAGCGTGATGCTGGCTGTGACCGGCGGAGCGCTGGGCTCGGCGCTCGGATTCCTGGGAGTGCGATGGCTGCTGGCGATCAGTCCGGCAGGACTGCCCCGCGTCGGCGAGAATGGCGCGGCAGTTGGCGTGGACTGGCGGGTGCTCGGATTTACGCTGCTGGTTTCGTGCGCGACGGGCGTGCTGTTTGGGCTCTTCCCTGCTTTCAGCGTCTCGCGCACCGATCTGAATTCGACGCTGAAGGAGAGCAGCAACCGCTCGGGCACCAGCTTCGGGACCGGCAAGACGCGCGCCGTTCTGGTGGTAACAGAGGTGGCACTGGCGCTCGTTCTCCTGGTGGGCGCGGCGCTGCTGATCAGGACATTTGTGGCGCTGCGCGCGGTGAATACGGGGTTCGACGCGCATAACGTGCTGACCATGGAGATGTCGCTGAACGGCGATAGATTTGGCAAGACGACGGCTGTGGCGCAGTTGTCCCGCGACGGGCGCGAGAGATTGAATCGCATTCCGGGCGTGGAGAGTTCGACCTTCTCGTGCTGCCTGCCGGTGCAAGGACAGTTCGGGCTGCCATTCGCGATCATCGGCAAGCCGGTTGATCCCTCGAAGGGACAGCAGGGCGCGGGATGGATGCACGCGTCGGCGGACTACTACAAGACGTTCAAGATTCCGGTGAAGCGCGGGCGCGAGTTCAACGTGTCGGACACAGCGTCGTCGCCGCACGTGGTGATCATCAACGAGGCGTTCGCCAAGCAGTTCTTTCCGAATGAGAATCCAGTGGGGCAGCAGATCGCAGTGGCGAAGGGAATGGGACCGCCGTTTGAGGAACCGGCGCGGACGATTGTGGGCGTGGTCGGAAACACGCACGATGCGGGACTGGACCAGGACACGCCTCCGCTGATGGTGGTGCCGGATACACAGGTGCTGGATGCGATGACGGAGCTGAACGCGAAGATCGTTCCGCTGCGCTGGGCGGTGCGGACGCACGGCGATCCGCGGCAGCTGAGCAATGCGATCGCGGAACAACTGCGGCAGGCGAGCGGCGGATTCCCAGTGGCGCGGATCAAGACGATGGAGGAGATTGTCTCGAACACCACGTCGCGACAGACCTTCAACATGATGCTGCTATCGATCTTCGGGGCGATTGCGCTGACGCTGGCGGCGATCGGAATCTACGGATTGATGGCCTACTCGGTGCAGCAGAGGACGCAGGAGATCGGAATTCGCATGGCGCTGGGTGCGGACCGCACAACGATCCGCAAGCTGGTGGTTTGGAGCGGGATGAAGCTGGCGCTGGTGGGAATGGTGCTGGGAGTTGGGGCGTCATTTGGGCTGACGCGGTTGATTGCGAGCTTCCTGTTCGGCGTGAAGACTTGGGATCCTACGGCATTCATCGCAGTTCCTTCCGTGCTGTGTGCAGTGGCATTCGTTGCGGTGCTGCTGCCGGCGATGCGGGCTTCGAAGGTGGAACCGATGAGGGCGTTAAGGGTGGAGTGAGGTTCGTCGAAGCTGAGAGCTTTTAGCTTTTAGCTTTTAGCTATTAGCTTTTAGCTCTCAGCTCTCAGCTATCTCTCACTTCCATCAAAGATGTAGCGCAATCCGAATATGCTTCGATTCCCATCGGTACGTCCGGATACAAGTGAGTCAAGTCGGCCTGCAGGGACACAAGACGGACACCCTACTTCTGGCGGAGGATGAGGAAGACGCTGATGAGCACGAGGGCGGTGCCGGCGAGGATGCGCGGGGTGATGGGCTCGCCTGCCCAGAAGTAGCCGATGGCGATAGCGATGACGGGGTTGACGTAGGCGTAGCTTGAGACGCGCGAGGCCGACATGTGGCCGATGAGCCAGACGTACGCGGTGAAGGCGACGAGCGACCCGAAGACGATGAGGTAGAGCAGAGCCCAGACCGCGCGCAGGGAGATGTGCGGGAATGGGTGCAGTTCTCCGAATGCGGCAGAGAGCGCGAAGAGCCCGATGCCACCGAGCATCATGGTTGCACCAGCGGTGACAGGGCGCGATTTCGGCAGATCCATGGAGCGGTTGAAGACAGAGCCGGCTGCCCAGCAGATGGAGCCGGCGAGGACGGCGATGCAGGGGACGAGACCGAAGCTGCTGTGCGCGCCGTGGAGGAGAAGAATGGCGACCCCGCTGAAGCCGAGGAGAGTAGCGATGATGACTCCCGGCTTGAGGTGCTTCTCGCGCAGGATGACGGCTTCAGCGACGAGGGTGAGGATCGGAATGGTGGCGGCGAGAACGGAGACCACGCCGGAGGGCACGGACTTCTCTGCCCAGAAGAGCGGCGCGTACTCGGCTACGAAAAGAAACAGCGCAACGAGGCTGAGGTTTCGCCATTGGCGCAGTGTGGGTGAGGCCTGGCCGCGGAAGCGCATGAATGCAAAGAGGACAACGCCGGCGGTGAAGAAGCGGGCGGCGGCGGCGAAGAGCGGCGGGAGTTCTTCGACGGCGATGCGGATGGCGAGGAAGGTGGTTCCCCAGATCACGTAGACGGCGAAGAAGGAGAAGAGCATGCGGGCGCGATACCCGCGTGCCGCAATGTCTTCTGCCCCGGTTTTTATGCTAACCACCGAATCGGCCATGACTGGTTACCATATTTACATCGGCGGGGTAACCTGTCAACATGAGATGAGGGGTTAGCGGTGGAAAAGGGTTCGGCAGCGTTGCAGGAGAGGAAGGATCGCGCGTTCGATTTGAGCGGCGGTCATCCGGCGCTGGATCTGGTGAACACGCTGGACTGGCGTTTTCGGGAGTCGGGGCCGGAGGAACTGCTGGCGGACTACTCCGATGTGCTGCGATTCTGCGAGCAGAGTGCGGTGTTGACCTCGATGGAAGCGCGCAGGCTGGTGCGCACGGTTCCGGAGAGCAAGGGCGCAAAAGTGCTCGCGCAGATTCGGGAGCTTCGCGAAGCAGCAGCGGAGTTGTTCTATGCAGCGATCGAAGGCACGAGTCCTGCGCAATCGAGTGTGAGGCGCCTGGAAGAGTACTTTGCGCCGGCGAGGGCCAAGCAGACAACGCGATGGACCGGCGAGAAGCTGGAATGGGTTCTCGAGCAGACTTCTGAAGCGGCGTGTCCGTTGTGGCTGCTGAGCCTGAAGACGGCGGAACTTGCGACTTCAGAGCAGATGAGCCTGGCGCGGCAGTGCGGAAGCGAGGAGTGCCGCTGGCTGTTCATCGACACGAGCAAGAACCACACGCGGCGCTGGTGCAACATGAAGATCTGCGGCAATCGCATGAAGGCGCGCAGGTACAAGGCGCAGCACTGAGTTGCGTGAGAATCTGTGGCAATCCTAAACAGAGCAGATGGTGGGGCCGGTTGAGTAGATCCGGGGCGATGGAACGCCCCGGCTGGTTGCCGTGTGCAATATCTACACGGGTACAAATTTCAGCGTACCGCGAGTTTTTTATACCCCTCGTAGCGCTGGATGGTCATCGGCTCGCAGGTATGTTGCTGTTCCTGAGGCGCGAGCTCCAACCGCGAACGACCTGTTGCGATCGTCACGAAGCAGTCGCGGCAGATGGAATCGATTGAGCCATCTTCATTTATTCGATGTATGAACTTTATGGTGTAAGTCTGGTTCATCTTTTCGCTCCTTTCACCAGAACTGAGAAGCAGGTGCAAGTTCGCGTCGTGCCGTAGAAGGATGTTGCAATCGGTGTTCCGCGGAGGGGTTCCGGTGCAGCTTTGTGCGCAGAAAACGGTGCATAAGCGGGCACTCTGACTGGTTCCATTAGACTTACAAGCATGGATTTGCTGGCGCGAACGGGGCGGGCGGCGATGGCAGTGGGGTTGCTGCTCTGCTTGCCGGGATGCGGTACGCCCGGAGCGCCGCAGCCTCCATCGCTGAACCTGCCGGATCCGGTTGGGGATCTCGCTGCTACGCGGGCCGGCGACCAGGTGACGCTGACCTGGACGATGCCGAAGAGGAATACGGACCGCACCACGATCAAAGGCGAGGTGGCGGTTCGCATCTGCAGACGAGAGAACGATGCTGGTGCGTGCGAGGCAGCGGGGCCGGACCAGATGACGGAGGCGGGGGCAGCGGGTGTGTACACGGACACGCTGCCGGCGGAGTTGAGAGCGAGCACGGCGAGGCCGGTGAGCTACTTTGTGGAGTTGAGAAACAGGAACGGGCGCTCGGCTGGATTGTCGAATGCCGCCACGATTCTGGCGGGCGCTGCGCCGGCGCCCATTGATGGATTGAAGGCGGAGGTTCGCAAGCAGGGTGTCGTGCTGAGTTGGACGCCCGATGGCGAGAACACGGCAGTCCGGCTGGAGCGAAAGCTGCTGACGCCTGCTCAGAAGGCCGAACAACGCGGGCCGCTTGCGCCGACTCCTGAAGCAGAGCAGCAGGATCTGATAGTTGAGCCAGGCGCGGAGCAGGGCCATGCGATCGATAAGACTGTGCGATTCGATGAGCAGTATGCGTATCGTGCACAGCGCGTGGCGCGGGTAGATGTTGGAGGCAAAACGCTGGAGTTAGATGGGGCGTTTTCTCCGGCCGTGCAGGTTGAGGTGAAGGATGTTTTTCCGCCGTCAGTGCCGGGTGGGCTGGTTGCGGTGTCGACTGCCGGGGAGAACGGCGCGACGCCGGCAATCGACCTGAGCTGGCAGCCGGTAACGGACTCCGACGTGGCGGGTTACGTTGTGTATCGGCGCGAGGAGGGCGGCGGATGGCAGCGGGTGTCTGCGGCAGCGCCGATTGTGGAGCCGGCATTTCACGATGCGCAGGTGAAGGCGGGGAGCACGTATCAGTACGCGGTGAGCGCGGTGGACAAGGGTGGGCATGAGAGCGCGAAGTCGGCGGAGGCGCGAGAGACTGTACCGCAGCCTTGATCTCTCGCGTGACGATCTTTGTGTCTGGTCGATTTGGCGGTGCGTAGACCTCCGATGGATGAGTGACTCTTTCTTACTCTTTTAGCGAGTTAGCGGCGCTACGCGCCGTAGCAAGTTGGCAAGTTAGCGGGTTCTCGCGAGAAATACGAATTCGCGTTGTGGTTGGTTGTGAGGTGACGATGAGGTACTGCAGGTTTCGATTTGAAGGCGAAGTGCTGTATGGAAAGGTAGAGGACCGCGCGGGAGAGCCGTGGATTGTGGATCTGGCGCATGCACCGGAGGAGGATTTCGGCTTCCACGTTCATCATCAGAGGACGATGCCGACGGTTCTGGATTTTGAGCCTATGGCGTTGAGCGAGGCTGAGCTGCTGGCGCCGGTCACGCCATCGAAGATTGTGTGTGTCGGGCGCAACTACCGGGATCATGCGAAGGAGTTGGGGAACGAGGTTCCCGCAGAGCCGCTGCTCTTCTTCAAGCCGCCGTCTTCTCTGCTGGGGCATAAGGGCGTGGTGATGATGCCGCCGCAGTCGGAGCGGGTGGACTTTGAAGGCGAGCTGGCAATGGTGATTGGAAGGCGGGCAACGAAGCTGGCGGCGGATGCGGACTGGAAGAGCTACATTCGCGGATACACAATCGCCAATGATGTGACGGCGCGGGACCTGCAGAAGAAGGATGGGCAGTGGACGCGGGCTAAGGGGTTTGACACGTTCTGTCCGGTGGGGCCGGTGGTGAGCGATGAGGTGGATGCAGAGAAGGGGTTCACGGTGGAGACGCGGCAGAATGGCGAGGTGAAGCAGCATGGATCGACGCTGGATTTCATCTTTTCGATTCCGGTGCTGCTCAGCTACATTACGGCGGCGATTACGCTTGAGCCGGGAGATCTGCTGCTGACGGGGACGCCGGCGGGGGTGGGTCCGGTGAAGGCGGGCGACACGGTTGAAGTTGCGATTGCTGGACTTGGCACGCTATCGAACAGCTTTGCGGCAGCCCCGAAGCAACCCTAGAAGATGCAACCTCGCCTTCACGCAGGAATCAAAATTAAGGGTTAGACTGGAGCCGGGCGCGGACTGCGCTGGGGGCCCCTTCCCCAGGAGGAAAAATGAGCCAAAGTTTGCTCGAGCAATTGCGTACGTACACCACCGTGGTGGCTGACACCGGCGACATCGAATCCATGGAGCGGTTCCGTCCGACGGACGCGACGACCAATCCTTCGCTGATTACGACGGCGGCGGGGATGCCGCAATATCAGCCGATTGTTGACGGCGTGATCATGGAAGCGAAGAAGGAGTTGGGCGACGGCGCGGCCGACAAGGACGTGGCAAACCTCGCGTTCCAGAATCTTGCGGTTGCGTTCGGAAAGAAGATCCTGGCGATTGTGCCGGGACGTGTCTCGACCGAAGTCGACGCGCGGCTCTCGTATGACACCGAGGGCACGATCGCCATGGCGCGCAGCATCATCGCGCAGTATGACAAGGCGAAGGTGGGGCGCGATCACGTGCTGATCAAGATTGCCTCGACTTGGGAAGGCATCAAGGCAGCAGAGGTGTTGGAGAAGGAAGGCATCCACTGCAACCTGACCCTGCTGTTCGGAATTCACCAGGCGATTGCTGCTGCCGAGGCTGGCGTGACGCTGGTGTCGCCGTTCGTGGGCCGCATTCTGGACTGGTACAAGAAGGACACCGGCAAGGACTACCAGGGCGCGGATGATCCGGGAGTGCAGTCGGTGACCAAGATCTACAACTACTACAAGAAGTTCGGCTACAAGACGCAGGTGATGGGCGCGAGCTTCCGCAACATCGGCGAGATCAAGGAACTGGCGGGCTGCGACTTGCTGACCATTTCGCCGCAGCTGCTGGCTGAGCTGGACAAGACGGAAGGCGAGCTGCCGCGCAAGCTGGATCCGGAGAAGGCGAAGTCGATGGACATCCAGCGGATCGTGGTGGACAAGGCGACCTTCAAGAAGATGCACGCGGAAGATCGCATGGCGAGCGACAAGCTGAAAGAAGGCATCGATGGCTTCGCGAGCGCGCTGGAGAACCTGGAAAAGCTGCTGGCCAAGCGGCTGGCGGATATGGAATCGCGCGCGCCAGCGGCTGTCTAGGTTGGGCATGGTTTGTTCAGAGGGCAGCCTTCGGGCTGCCCTTTTTGGTCAGGTAAAGCCTTAGTTACCTGTGTTCCTGTGCGGGTTGGTAAAGTGATTTTGCTCACATCCCCAGTGCTACAATTCGTCTAAAGTTACTTTCCAAGCAAGCAAATCCAGCGATAGCCGGGCACGGTTCCGGACTGCGCACGTTGCACTCCGGCTACTCTCTGTCTGACTTCGCTTTGCCCGGGGACCCTCTATGCAGGTGCAGCAAAGCCATCCGCTCGAACCGTTTTTCGCGCAGGCAGTGAGAAACAGCTACGAAGGCCGCTTGGGGCTCGGGCCGGAGATCACCGGGTACGTAGCGAAGATGCTTTGCGACTTCTCAGAGCCTGGAAGCTTGTTCCGTCTTCGTGACGCGAAGAACCGTCCCATCGAAAAGCTGGACGATATGGTGAAGGCGTCTGACCCGATCCACGGCACGGCGCGTTCGTTCATCGCGGAAAGAACGGTTCGGAAATACATCGGCGACTACACGCTGTTTCTTGCGGGCATGTGCCCTGAGGCAATCGAGCCCGATCCGAATGCGCATTCCGGGCGTCCGACGCTTTCCGAGCTGATTAAGGTTGGCAAGGAGAGCTACCACATTGTCAGCCAGTTCAACGTGTTCGAGTACGAGAAGGAGGCTGCGCTGTACGGCCAGCTTGCTTCCGTTTTCGAACATTGCATTCTCGGTCTAGCCATAGCCCGCAGGGATCTGTGGCGAACGATAAATCCACCAGCACCGGTACATTAGGCATATTCATAAAGCACGAGCATTTATAAGCAGTTTTTAGAGCAGGGCTGGTGGTTCGTACCCCAGGGGCGATGCGCAATTGCCTCTGGGGTGAACGATTTGCGGCCTGACTGTTTGCACTTACCTATCCACTCTGCCAACTAAGTTGCTGTTCCCTCTTCCAAAAAGAGCAACACTTTCGCTACATTCTGTGTCAACAAACTGTAAATCGGGTGGTGGCTGGACCCCAGCCGCACGACGCGGAGACCGGCCACTGCTGAAGCTAGTGGCGATTGTGCGCGAGTGCATTGCGGGAGGTCCCTATGCAGAACCAGAGTCATCCGAATCAGAGCCATCCTCTTGAGCCATTCTTCCAACAGGTTGTACGCAACAGTTATGAAGGCAAGCTGGGGCTGCACGATCCCGACGTGACCGGCTACGTAGCTCATCTTCTGTGCGAGTTCTCGCAGACAGACAAGCTCTACCAGGTGCGTGACGAGAAAGGCCATCCGATCGAGGAGTTGGAGGCAATGATTCTGGCGGCAGATCCGGTAAACGGGTTTGCGACTTCGTTCGATGCGGAGCGGGCAATGCGCAAGTACATCGGCGACTATGCGCTATTTGTCGGCGGTATGTATCCGGAGGCGAATGTTCCGGGCGCGCGGCGGAAGGGGATGCATCCCAGCTTGTCGGAGCTGATCCAGGCCGGCAAGGAGAGCTACTTCATCGTGAGCCAGTTCAACATGTTCGAGTACGAGAAGGAGGCTCCGCTGTTTGCGCGATTGTCGGATGGATTTGAGCGGTGCATTCTGGGGCTGTCGCTGGTGCGCGAGGAGTTGAGGAAGAGGAAGGCGCTGCCGGGGCCGGAAGTGAATTAGAGCAGTTTTCAGTTGTCAGTTTTCAGTTCTCAGTTAGAGTGCCCCGAGGTCTGATGGCCATCGGGGCACTCGTTTTTGGAACCGAGGTCTTTCTACTCGGACCAGACGGCGAGGGTGTTGCCCTGGCCGTCGGAAAAGTGGAAGCGCTTGCCGCCGGGGAAGTCGAAGGTGGGGACGACGATGGAGCCGCCAGCGGCGATGATTGCGTCCTGCGTGGCTTTGAGATCGCTTGAGTAGAGGACGATGAGGGGAGCTGAATCGGGCTGCGACTGTGTGGGCTCGCCTTTGCGGAAGCCGCCGTCGATGCCTGCGTGATCGCGGTCGAAGCTGACGTAGTCGGGACCGTAGTCCTGGAAGTTCCAGCTGAAGGCGCGCTCGTAGAAGGCCTTGGTTTTGGCGATGTCGGTGGTGGTGAACTCGATGTAATTGATGGCGTGGTGCTGTGCGGGTTCGCTCATGCGTGTCTCTCCTGAATGGCGTCTATGCGTTGGGATGCGTGTCGTAGCGAGAAGGTGATGCTCAACTGAGGCGCAGGCACACCGTTCCCAGGTGCTCTGATACGCCTCCATCCGCATTCCCTCAAGAGCGGGAGAGTGCAGGTAGAGCCCGCTGGTTCATCGAAGGTCGCGGGCTGCCGAGGTACAAAGGAAACGTAGCAGACTCAGGACGCAAAGGCAATCGGTGTGAGTTCAGGGACTGCGAGGTAGAAATCCTGCTGATCTCAGTGGCTGTCTGATGGCGGGTCGACCGTGAGGGTTGTGGACGGAGTCACATTATCGTCATCGGACACAGCAGGTACCGCAGGCCTGATGGCAGCGAAATAGAGGATGAAGACCAGCATCACAATTGAAGCGATGAAGAATGGGATCCGAAGAATGGGCCAGAGTCGAGGAGGAAGTTGATCCACCAGCTTGTCCCGGAGGGTTTCATTGAAGCGCATCGGCCTATCCTCACCCTCCGCTGGTGGCTTCCACCTGGAGGCGAGGAAAGTGGCTCGAACGTTGGAGAGAAGGACGCCTCCAATGATGATTGGGATCACGCCCGGCGGTCTTCCGGAACCAAGTTGATTGACGGCGTACAAGACAAACACTGAGAGAGCTGCGGGCCAGCTTGTTTCCCGTACACCCATGCCACCGACAACGTAGACGAAGAAGGTCAAGCCGGCGAGGAGCAAAACGCGGTTTCGTGCTTCGGGCGTTGCGATCTCGAACGCGATGACGAGCAGTAACGCGGCACTCAAAAGCGCGATGATTAGACAAATCCAGAACCCTTGCTGGCCCAGATAGTCCACATCCCAGGCATTGTCGACCGTGGGCCAGAGGAGGCTCTTAATCCGCCCGTCGGACTTCTTGCTTTCACCTGAAAGATCAAGCGTTTGCATGCAGCGATATTGAGGTACGAGCCTGAATGCGTCAAGCGCATTTCGCCTGTCCATCACCCGCGGGTCGAAGTGGCTCAGTACACCGATAGTCCGTGCTGCCGAGGTACCAAAGACTGCGAGCCCGGAAGGAAAGAAATTGCCAATCGGGTCGCTCGGATGATGGCATGAGTAGAGCTACAAACAGATCATCTCGAGGTGCTTTCATGATGCGATTTCGCAAAACCTGCTGTGCGTTTGCTATCGGGTTGGTGGTTGCGGCTGCAACCTGGGTTGAAGGCGCGAACCCGAGAGGCGGCATCACGGTTCCGATCATGACTTCGCTCACGGTGAAGCTGGATGAGGCGGTCAACGCGAAATCTGCTGCGAATGGAGCGGGGTTCACGGCATCGATCAAGGACCCTGTTCAGGTGGGCGGGGTCACGGTGATTCCGGCGAATGCGTCCGCAGGCGTACTGGTGAACAAGGAGACGCAGACCTCGGGAGAGTTGGAGTTGAACTCGGTGTTTGTGAACGGCAGAATGTATCGCATCACGACGGAGCCGGTTCCGTTCAACTAGAAGACGAATTTGCGTGCGGGCGCAAGCATGACGTTTCATCTGGTGCTTGCACTGAATCTGGCCAGGTAAGTTCGAGCGATTTTCTATACCCCTCCTGGTGGCCGGACCAGTTAGGTGACACTATGATATCGCATATGATGTGATATCATCACTGGGCGTGAGACTAGTCCTAGATACAGACGTGGTCGTAGCGGCGATGCGCAGCCCCAAAGGTGCATCTGCAGAATTGCTGCGGTGCCTGGATGCCGGCGATGCGACTCTCGTCTTGAGCGTGGCACTTGCGCTTGAGTATGAGGCGATCTGCATGCTGGCTGAGCACCGGTTAGCGGCGGGACTAAGCAAAGAAGACACGGACACCTTCATTGATGGTCTAATCAGCCTTGCGGAGCCCGTTATTTCTTTCTTCCGATGGCGTCCTCAGCTTCGAGATCCGGGAGACGAGTTGGTGCTAGAGACAGCGGTGAACGGACAGGCAGAAGCAATTGTCACTTTCAATGAGAGAGACTTTGGGCCGGCCAAGCCGATGTTTGGAATCGAAGTATTGCGCCCAGGAGAGGCGCTTAGGAGGTTGAGAGCATGACTACCAGAGTAGCTACATTCCCCTTACGGCTGCCTGTTTCACTTAAGGCCGCACTCGAGAAGATCAGCGAACGGGACGGCTCCAGTTTGAACCAGTTTCTGGTTGTGGCTGCGGCAGAGAAGGTTGCCGCAATGCAAACGGAAGAATTCTTCCTCGAACGTCGCAACCGAGCAGATCGCAAAGCATTTCGTCGCATCCTCAACCGCAAAGGGGGAGAAACTCCGCAGCCTGAAGACCGGCTGCTAGGTAAAGGGCGCTAGAGAATGTAGCGGCTGAGGTCGTTGTCGCGGACGATGGTGGCGACCATCTGCTTCACGTAATCCGGCGTGATGGTGAAGACTTTTTCCGGCCCTGAAGCTGTCATGCGCTCGGCATAGGGCAGAGGAGCGCTGGCCTCGTTGGCGCCGTCTTTTGTGAGTTCGGCGGCCTTGGCGGCATCGCCGGACTGGCGCGCAATGTCGGGAGCGAGGAAGCTGACATCTTCGAGTACGCGCTCCATGATGGTGTGGAGGCGGCGCGCGCCGATGTTCTCGGTAGTCTCGTTGACGCGGAACGCGAACTCGGCCATCTCACGCAGAGCTTCGTTCTGAAATTCGAGGCGGACGCCTTCTGTTTCGAGAAGCGCTGAATACTGCTTGGTCAGCGATGATTTGGGTTCGGTGAGGATGCGCAGGAAGTCGTCGACGGTGAGGGACTTCAGTTCCACGCGGATCGGGAAGCGGCCCTGGAGTTCAGGGATGAGGTCGCTCGGCTTGGAGACGTGGAATGCGCCGGCGGCGATGAAGAGGATGTGGTCTGTGCGGACCATGCCGTAGCGCGTGTTGACCGTGGTGCCTTCGACGATGGGGAGGATGTCGCGCTGCACGCCTTCGCGCGAGACGTCGGGGCCGTGCCCGCCTTCGCGGCCGGCGATCTTGTCGATTTCGTCGAGAAAGACGATGCCGCTGGATTCGACGCGCTCGACGGCTGCGCGGTTCACGGATTCCATGTCGATGAGGCGGCCTTCTTCTTCCTGGACAAGGTAGTCGAAGGCATCGCCCACCTTCATTTTGCGCTTCTTGGAGCTGCCGCCAAAGATGTTGGGCAGCATGTCCTTGAGGTTCATCTCCATGTCTTCGAGGTTCTGGTTGGAGATGATGCCGAACTGGGGGGTGTTGCGTTCGCGGACGTCGAGCTCTACGGTGCGGTCGTCGAGTTTGCCTTCGCGGAACTGCTGGCGCAATTTCTCGCGCGAACGTTGATAGCCGTCGGAGCCGGGCAGCGAGAGCTGATTGTCGGGGTTGCCGGGCGTCTGCGGAGGCGGAGGAAGGAGCAGATCGAGAAGACGTTCTTCGGCGTTCATCTCGGCCTTGTCTTCGACCTCTTCGAGGCGCTCTTCGCGGACCATGTCGATGGAGATCTCGACGAGGTCGCGGATGATGGATTCGACGTCGCGGCCCACGTAGCCGACTTCAGTGAACTTGGAAGCTTCGACTTTGAGGAAGGGCGAGTTGGTGAGCTTGGCGAGCCTGCGCGCAATCTCTGTTTTGCCGACACCGGTGGGGCCGATCATGATGATGTTCTTCGGCATGATGTCGTCGGCGATGTCGGGCGGGAGTTTCTGGCGGCGCTGGCGGTTGCGCAGGGCGATGGCGACGGCACGCTTGGCGGGACGCTGGCCGACGACGTGCTTGTCGAGCTCGGCGACAATCTCGCGGGGAGTCAACTCGTCGAGCGAGAGATCCTGTTCTTCGGCGGATGCGGGAAGATAGATGGCCATGACAGGAGTTAGCCCTTCAGTTCTTCGTACGTGATGCGATCGTTGGTGTAGATGCAGATGTCGGCGGCGATCTTCATTGCCCTTTCGGCGATCTCGCGCGCGCCGAGCTCCGTGTTTTCCATGAGAGCGCGGGCGGCGGCGGTGGCGTAGCTTCCGCCGGAGCCGATGGCGGCGATGGACTCGTCGGGGTCGATGACGTCGCCGGAGCCGGAGATCAGGAAGGTCTGGCCTTTGTCGGCGACCACGAGCAGGGCCTCGAGATTGCGCAGCATCTTGTCGGTGCGCCAGTCTTTCGCGAGTTCGACGGCGGCGCGGTTGAGGTTGCCGGCGTATTGCTCGAGCTTGGCTTCGAAGCGCGTGAAGAGGTTGAAAGCGTCGGCAGTTGATCCGGCGAAGCCGGCGAGGATCTTCTCCTGATAGAGGCGGCGGATTTTTTTGGCCGAGTGCTTGAGAACGTGGTCCTGCATAGTGACCTGACCGTCGGCGGCCATGACGACGAGGCCGTTGCGGCGCACGCAGATTACGGTTGTGGAGCGGATGCGGCGGCGGTCGGCGGATGCGGAATGCTTGCTCGTACTCAAAGCCAAACCCTCAGAAAACAAGACTTCCGGCAAGCCGGAAGCCTTGAGGAACGTACTGGTTAAGTATAGGGCATGGGGCAGAGGCTCCGACGATCCCGCTCAACCCCCTTCGCCGGAGGCTTCGGCGTGATGAAGGGGGCACAGCAGGCGTGAGGTTATCGATGCCAGATGAGCTGGCCGGAGCGGATGACGGACTGGACACGCGAGAAGTTGGTGAGGTCGGTGGCGGGGTCGGCGGAGAGGATGGTGAGGTCGGCGAGTTTGCCGGGAGTCACGGTGCCCTTCGCGTCAGAGACGCCCATGCGCGATGCGGGATTAACGGTGAGCATGGCGAGGACGGTTTTGAAGTCGAGATTGCTTTTGCCGAGTTCGACGAATTCGGTTTCCGTCGAGTAGTCGTTCATGTAGCCCACGTCGGTTCCGAAGATGAGGGTGCCGCCAAGTTGATGAAATTGGCCGACCTCAGCGCGCATGGGGTCCATGTAATGCGGGTCGCTCGTGACGGTGGTGGTGAACATCTTGAGCGTGGGGATCATGGCCATGTTTTTGCTGATGGCCGATTGGAGCAGTTGAGCGTCGACGCCGCGGGTGTCGTCTGCCGCGTGGGCGAGGATGTCGACACCGCTGTCAATGGCGACCTTTGTTCCGGCCAGGTTCGAGGGGTGCGCGAAGACGAGCTTGCCGTTCAGGTGCGATTCGGTGACGGCTGCGCGGGCGATCTCGACCGGCATGGGGAGAACATGGCCTCGCTCGACCCATGAGCCGGTGAAGAGCTTGGTGACGTCGGCGCCCGAGCCGAGGTTGCGGCGCACGATGTTTGTCGCTTCGTCGGGAGTCTCCGGCTGCGGCATCAGGGCCAGGATCCAGCGCGGGAGGGTTTCTTTGAGGTAGAACGGGATGCCGTGCGGCGGGTAGAGGCCGGTTCCCGCACTGTAGATATAAGGACCGGTGAGTTCGCCCTTCTCGATGCGGCGTCGGGTGGAGAAGGTGTCGGCGGGATTTGAGCCGAGGTCGATGACCGTGGTGAAGCCTCGGCTCAGGAACATGTCGGCGAGCTGCGGGTTGAGCGTGGCCGCCGATTTCCAGTTGGCCATGGACCACTTGGGCTCGGTGAGGTGGACATGACCGTTCCAGAAGCCGGCGGTGACGATGCAGTGATCGCAGGGAATGCGGACTGCGTCTGATGGAATCTGGACGGACGTGCCGACAGCGGCGATGAGGCCGTCGCGAACCAGAACGGTTCCGTCGTCGATGGGCGGGTCATTGGGGGAGACGTAGATGCGGGCGTGCTCGATGGCGAGCGTGCCTTTGGCGAGCTTGAGCGGCGGGTGGGAGCCGTGGCGCGGGTGGATCTGGATGGTCCAGATTGCGGCGAAGGCGATTGCGATGAGGATGACGAGGAGAGATAGAACGCGGAATGTCCAGCGACGCATGCTTGGCTTACCTGTTCAGGAATGATACGCAAAGGGAGTTCAGGGGTTCCGTGAGGGATGGGATTCACGCTCATCCGCCTTCGCCAGAGGCTTCGGCGTGACAAGTCCGGCTGCGCCAGAGGCTTCGGCGTGACGGGGCACAGGAATGTGCGATTCCGTCACAGCGGGTTTGACGCCCCCAAGGCCAGCAAATAGCTTTGAAGCAGGGACGAGCGGGACCTGTTCGTGCCCGGAGGAGCAATGATGCAGAGAAACTTGCCGGGGAGGCTGCCTGCGATGGCAGCGATCTTTGCGGCCGCGTTTTTCTCCTGCGCGGGGTATTCGCAGGACATGAAGAGCTTTGAGCAGCGCATCACCACGAAGGTTCTGCCCAACGGCCTCACCATCCTGATCTGCGAGCGACCGGAAGCGCCGGTGTTCAGCTACTCGACCTTTATCGATGCGGGCGACGTGGATGACCCGTCGGGCGAGAGCGGTCTGGCGCATATGTTCGAGCACCTGGCGTTCAAAGGGACGAGCCAGATCGGAACAACGGACTATGCCGCCGAAAAAGTCGCCCTGGACAAGGTTGAAGCTGCGAACAATGCTCTCGAAGCGGAGCTGCGGAATCCGGCGGGCGCCAACGCGCAGAAAGTCGCGGAACTGAAGAAGTCTTTCGACGACGCGCAGAAGGCAGCGCTGAAGTTCGTCGTGCCCAACCAGTTCACTGAGGTAGCGGAACGCAATGGCGCACATGGGCTGAATGCGCAGACGGGTCTGGATGAGACCACGTACTTCTGGTCGATGCCGGAGAACCGCCTGGAGTTGTGGGCGTGGCTCGAGAGCAGCCGCCTCGTGGATACGGTTCCGCGCGAGTTCTATAAGGAACGCTCGGTTGTGGAAGAAGAGCGGCATATGCGCACGGATTCGAATCCGGAAGGAAGGCTCATCGAGCAATTACTGGCGACCGCGTTTGTGGCGCACAACTACGGCCGCAGTGGAGTGGGCTGGCCGAGCGAGCTGAGCCAGATCACGGCAACTGAAGCGATGGCGTTCCACAAGAAGTACTACGTGGGGTCGAACATCGTGGTGTCGGTCGTGGGCGATGTGAAGGCGTCAGAGGCGATGCCGGTTCTGGAGAAGTACTTCGGCAAGGTTCCGGGCGGTCCGAAGCCGCTGGAGATGACGACGGTGGAGCCGAAGCAGTTCGCGGAGAAGAGGGTTGTAATCCGTGAGCAGACGCAGCCCTTCTACGTTGAGGGCTATCACCGCCCGAACTATCGCGATCCCGACGATGCGGTGTTCGACGCGATTCAAGACATCATGTCGAACGGGCGCGTGGCAAGGCTCTATCGCAGCCTGGTGCGCGATCAGCAGATTGCGGCGGATGCGGAGGGATTCAGCCCGTTTCCCGGAGACAAGTATCCGGGTCTGTTTGCGTTTTATGCGGTTCCAGTGCCGGGGAAGACTCCGGACCAGATGGCGACGGCGATCCATAAGGAGATCGACCGGCTGAAGACGACCGATGTGACAGACGGAGAGCTTGCGATGTATAAGACGCGTGCGCGCGCCGATCTTTTGCGCGGGCTGGCGAACAACCAGGGCCTGGCAAACGCGCTAGCAGAGTACCAGACCCGCTATGGCGACTGGCGAGAACTGTTCCGGCAGCTGGATCGCGTGGACAAGGTGACGAAGGCCGATATTCGCCGTGTCGCAAACCAGACGTTTATCGCTTCGAATCGCACGGTAGCGGAGATCGATACTGCGGCGACTGCGTCCGCTGCGGCCGGCCAGGCAGCTCCGGCAAAGAACGAGGGAGGACAGAAGTGAAAAGCAGTGATCAGTTGTCAGTGTTCAGTGGTCAGTGGTTTTCGCGGTTCGCCTGCGTCCTTCTGGGTGGGGCTCTGGCTTTGTCTGTGATGCCGCGGGTGTGTGCGCAGGAGAACAAGCCGTGGGAGAAGATTCCGATCCCTCAGCTGCATCAGTTCAAGCCGCAGCAGCCCAAGCGTGTCGCGCTGAAGAACGGCATTGTGCTGTTTCTGCAGGAAGATCATGAACTGCCGTTCGTGTCGGGGTCGGTGCTGATTCCGGGCGGATCGCGCGACGAGGATGCGGCCAAGTGCGGATTGGTGGATCTTTACGGGCAGACGTGGCGCACCAGCGGCACGGAAAAGCTGAATGGCGATGCCATGGACGACCTGCTCGAGGCGAAGGCCGCTCACATTGAAACGGGCGGCGACCTGGATTCGACGGCTCTCTCGTGGGAATCGCTGAAAGCCGATAAGGACCAGGTGTACGACCTGGCGATGGATCTGCTGTTTCATCCCAAGTTCGACCAGCAGAAGCTGCGTCTCGCGCAGCAGCAGGATGCGACGGGGATTGTTCGGCGCAACGACGATGAGGGACAGATCGCGGGCCGGGAGGCGATGAAGCTCGTCTACGGCGCGGACAGCCCCTACGCACGGCAGCCGGAACTGTCGACCATTTCGAAGGTGACGGTAGCCGATCTGCAGGCGTGGCACGATCGCAGCCTCGGCGGAAAGCTCATTGTTGCGGTCAGCGGCGATTTCGACTCCGCCGCGATGGAGGCCAAGCTGCGAGCGACGTTTGAGAAGCTGCCGACTGCGAAGCCGAATCCTCCGAATCAGTACAAAGTCGCAGGACCAACGCCGGGCGTGTACTTCGTGAACAAGGAGGACGTGAACCAGTCCAACGTGCAGATTGTGGGCGTGGGACTGGACCGGCACAATCCGGATGTGCCCAGCGTCGCGATGATGAACGATGTCTTTGGAGGCGGATTTTCAAGCCGGCTCTTCCAGACGGTTCGGACGCGGTACGGACTCGCTTACGCAGTGGGCGGCGGGCTTTCGTTTGCGTGGGATCACCCGGGAACCTTTGACGCAACGGTGATGCCGCGCAGCGACAAGACCGTGGAAGCTATCCAGCGCTCCTTCGATGTGATGACCAGCCTCGTCAGCCAGCCGTTCACAGAAGACGAACTGAAGCGTGCCAAGGACAACATTCTGAATTCGTTCCTCTTCCGCTACGACACGAAAGCCAAGGTGCTTGCGGAGCGCGTGCGGCTCGAGTTCTATGGCTATCCGCCGGATTATCTGGAGACCTATAAGGCTGCGCTGGAGAAGGTGACGGTGGCCGATCTGAACGCGGCTGCGAAGAAGTACATTCATCCCGACAAGTACGCGGTGCTTGTGGTCGGCAACAAGTCTGAGATCAACCCGGGGCTCGACACGCTGAAGATGGGACCGGTGCATGACATCGACATCACCATTCCGGGCACTTCGGGTGGCGGCGGTGGTGGTGCGGAGAAAGAGCAGTGAGCAGGGACAAGCAGCCGGATACAAAACTCGCAGTAGTGATCATGGCGGCCGGCAAGGGAACGCGGCTCAGAACGCGAAGGCCGAAGGTGCTGCATGAGGTGGGCGGCAAGGCGCTGCTGAGCCACGTGATTGCGACCTCATCTGAACTAGCTGACGGAGCGGACATCTACGTTGTTGTGGGGCATGAGGCGGATCGGGTTCGCAAAGCTGTGGCGGACACCGGTGTGCAGTTTGTCGACCAGAAAGAGCAGCGCGGAACGGGACATGCGATCCAGTGCGCGCGGGAAGCGATCGCGAAGTACGACCACATTCTCGTGCTCTCGGGCGATGTGCCGCTGATCAGCGCGACGACGCTGCAGCATCTGATGACGATGCATCTGGCGCAGGGCGCGGCGATGAGCATTCTGACGGCGAGGCCGGCGGACCCTACCGGCTACGGCCGGGTGATTCGGCACGCACCGGATCGGCCCGAAGTGGATGCGATCGTGGAGCAGAAGGCGCTCAAGCCCGATCAGCAGCAGATAGGCGAGATCAACTCCGGTATCTACGCGTTCCAGACGAAGCCGCTGCTGGCGCACATCGGCAGGCTCTCGACCGACAATCCGCATGGAGAGCTCTATCTGACGGATATGGCGGCTCACCTGAAGGCAGGCGGCGAGAAGGTGGTGGCGCTCGAGGTCGGTGATCCCGAGGAGGTGCAGGGCGGGAACACGATTGCGGAGCTGATGGCCATCGACGCGCGGATGAGAATGGCGGTCGCGAACCGGCTGATGGCGGCAGGGGTGACGATTTTCAGGCCGGAGACTTGCGTGATCGACAAGGACGTGAAGGTTGAGGCTGACACGGTGATCGAGCCGTTTGTGCAGCTGCTGGGGAACACGAAGATCGGCACGGACGGGCGTATCCGGTCGTACAGCGTGATTGAGAACTGCACGCTGGGGAACGACGTGCTGGTGCGGCAAGGCTGCGTTCTGGGCGAGAGCACGGTTGCCGATGGCGCGAGGATTGGACCTTTTGCGCACCTGCGGCCCGGAAGCGAGATCGGGCAGGACGCGCACGTGGGCAACTTCGTCGAAACGAAGAAGGCCAAGCTCGGCAAGGGAGCGAAGGCGAACCACCTGACGTATCTGGGGGATGCGGAGATCGGCGCGGGGTCGAATATCGGAGCCGGGGTGATCACCTGCAACTATGACGGGGTGAACAAGCACCAGACCCGGATCGGGCAGGGTGCGTTTGTGGGGAGCGACTCGACGCTGGTGGCGCCGGTAGCGATCGGAGATGGAGCCTATGTCGGAGCGGGGTCGTGCATCACGCGCGATGTGCCCTCGGGCGCGCTGGCGGTGGGACGGGCCAGGCAGACGACTAAAGAAGGCTGGGTGGAGGCCCGCCGGGCGCAGCGCGAGAAGAAGGATTGAGGTTGGGAAGAGCGGAATCGATTGCGCTGCAGGCGAGAAGAGCGGCGCAGTGTTTCAGACCAGTACATATTTCGCTGTAAAGGAATACCACTTTAGTACTTTGGTACTTTGCTAACAAGGACTTGCGCCACTGTCGGGGTAAGCGTAAGTTCTTGATACGTTCTCAGGGCTGCGCTCTGCGCTTGTTCCGGATTGATACAGCAAAACTCCCGCTATGTTCCTCAATCTTCGTTGCCAGCGGGTTGCAAGGCCGGAGCATCTCAACCGCGTGGGCCTCTGGGACGATGAAGTTCTCTGAAGCATAAGAGAGCCGTTTTCATCTATTTGAGAGACTGCACGTGCCTATAATGAGATTGCCTCGCCGCCGTTGGACCGAGCACTGGCGGGAAGCCGGGAAGGACAAAGGGTTGACGCCAAAGGCGCATGATGCCTCCCAGCCGGCGATTGTAACGAGCACGGAGTCGCGGACGAAGAGGAACGCACGGACAGCAGCCCGCATTCTGGTTGTAGACGATGAGGCACACGTCCGCTCGATGATCGCAGCGACCCTGGAGCGCCAGGGCTACGAGGTAATTCTGGCATCGGGTGGCCGCGAGGCCATGGACGCCATCGAGAAAGAATCCTTCGAGCTGATTCTGACCGACATCGTGATGCAGGAGGGGAACGGCCTGGCGCTGCTGGAGCAGATTCATGCCGAGAACCCGAACCTGCCGGTGATCATGGTGACGGCAATTCACGACATCAGCGTGGCGATCGACTCGATGCGCCGCGGCGCTTACGACTATGTTCTGAAGCCTTTTGAGCGCGAGCACCTGATGGCGACAGTGCAGAGAGCGCTGGAGCATCGACAGGCGCTGCAGGAGAGCCGGACGTACCAGCAGAATCTGGAGCAGGTGGTCAGGGCGCGTACCGAGATGCTGCGCCAGGCGATGGAAGACCTGGAGCACTCGTACGACGTAACTCTGGAGGCGCTGGGCGACGCGCTGGATTTGAAGGATTCGGAGACTGAAGGCCACTCCAAGCGTGTAACCGCTTACACGATCGCTCTGGCGCGGGCCATGGGCATCTCTCCGGCGGAGATCAAGGTGATTGCGCGTGGGGCCTTTCTGCACGACATCGGCAAGATGGCGATTCCGGATTACATTCTGCGCAAGCCGGGCAAGCTGACGCCCGAGGAACAGGCCATCATGCGCGAGCACTGCGCGCGCGGATACCAGATGCTGCGCAAGATACCGTTCCTGGCGGAGGCGGCGGAGATCGTCTTCACGCACCAGGAGCACTACGACGGCAGCGGCTATCCGAGCGCGCTGAAGGGATCTTCGATTCCGATCGGCGCGCGGATTTTCTGCGTGGCCGACACGCTGGACGCGATCACCAGCGACCGGCCTTATCGGCAGGCGCGGACGTTCGATGCGGCGCGCGAAGAAATTATCCGGTGTTCGGGGACGCAGTTCGACCCTGCCGTTGTGGAGGTCTATCTCAAGATTCCCAACGAGCTATGGCTTGAACTGCGGTCGGAGATTACAGGCCAGAACCATCGGTTTTCGACGTTCGATCTTCAGCACCCGCTGAATCCGCCGAAACAGAGTCCCGAAACGCCTGGGCAGAGCCCCGCATAAATCCTGGATTTAGCTTTACGAAGCGCGCTGCGACAACCCTTGTTCCGGCTGCTCGCGGAATGAGCGGGGCAAGTCCTGCTCGTTGTATTCGACGCCGGAGGCGGAGAGTTCCCGGGCGGTCTTCTCAAGGGACGCTCTCTTTGTCATGAAGGTGTGCTCGGCCTGCTTGCGATCCTCGACCGAGTCGAATTGGCCGAATTTGCGCAGGTCGGCGAGTTTGCGGTCGTAGAGATCGATTTCCTGGTGGAGGGATTTGAGGAAGTACTTATCACGAGGCGCGACAGCAGATTTCTTCATGGGGGAAGGCTCCTTGGGGAAATGAAAAGGGGCGGTCCGACGACCGCCCCGATCGAACTGATTGTTATCTACAGCTTAGGCAGGGCGAACGTTCTCTGCCTGCCAGCCTTTGGGTCCCTTGACGACGTCGAAGGTAACGGGCTGACCTTCCTGAAGGCTGCGGAAGCCATTCGACTGAATTGCGGAGAAGTGCACAAACACATCTTCGCCATTGGGGCGGCTCAGAAAGCCGAAGCCCTTCGCGTCGTTAAACCACTTAACTGTTCCCTGTTCCATTTGTACTTGTTCCTTGAAGGTTGGTGTACCGCCGAACACAATTTGGAATTGATTGCGTGTAGCGGCGTAGCGGAACAAGCAAGAAGACCAGATCGGATTCTTCGATCTACTCTAGTATATCACCGGTACCGGGAGTTCACGATGCTGAAAGCCGCGGCATGCAATCTGAACAAGATGCACGCGGCTTTCGCTCAGGGAACAATCAGCAGGGTGTCAATGGTTGGCGGGGGCGTGACCTCGGGCAGCTTGTGGACGAGCTCGCCGCTTTTGGACACCTCAGAGAACACCCGGTTGATGGTGTCTTCTGTGCGAGTGGCATCGATGTGCATTTTGCGAACTGCACGCATGACCGCCGAAGCCAGAAGAAAGCGATTGTGCACCTGCAGACCCGCTGCGTAGACCAAATCGGAACGCATGTTTCCCTCGATTCCAGTTGTGGAGCGTTTGCAACGGTAGCCATGGTCCGGCTGGTTAACCGGCAGCTGCCAGCAGTGAAACGCTGACTGGCGTTAAGGGCCCGGGTAGGGAGCATAGGGAACGCTGAAAATGAGGCGCGCCCTTTTAGAGCATACTCTCGTTGCGACGTTGGCGTTAGCCAGCTTCAGTCTGGGCCGGATCGTGGGGGGTTGCCGAGAGGCTTCGGAGAACCTCCTGTTCGTGCGCTCTGCGATGCAGTTCCTGTTTGAGATCCTGCCGGTCTTCGCCATCCGGATGATCGATCGCGCTTCTCACTGCCCGGCTGAGTTCCTCTGACTGGGCCAGCGCCATTTCCAGGAGGCGCTCGATGTTTTTCGATTTCTGCTCCAGCAGGGTGCGGAGCCCGAAGCGATGGCCGACGTGGCAGCGGAACTCGATGAGGTCGCCCATGCGGGTGGCAGTCATTACACCTCCACACTCGGGACACGTCTGGGTGGTTCCTTCTTCTGAAGACGTCGATGTTGGCTGCTGGAAAGGGTTTGTCTCGTGTGTCATCGCAAGTCTCGTAAGCAGAGGCGCCATCTCCGAGAGGCGCACAATGTATTGGACATTCAGGCCGCGAATCGCGCTGTCTGGCATAGAACGAAATGTGGCTTCTTCCGGTTCCTGCACGACGGTGGTGCCGTGGTGCTGCTGGATCTCCCAGAGGCCCGCAGCACCGTCATCGAGAAGGCCACTCAACAGCACTCCGGCAACCCGCTCTCCGTAAGAACTTGCGGCGGAACGGAACATGGCGTTGATGCAGGGGCGCTGCATGTTCTCACGCGGTCCGTGACCGAGATGAACGTGGCCCTGGCGGATGACGAGGTGGTAGTCGGGCGGAGCGACAAAGATCTTTCCAGGCTTGATTGGCTCACCATCTGTGGGATGTACCGCCACAAGGGGGCCGGCACTGGTGATGATCGCGGGCAAGATGCCGTCACTCTTACCTGTCACATGGATGGTGACAAAGACGGCGGCGGGAAGGTCGGCGGGAAACCCTGCTGCTAATCGTCGAATGGCGTCAAACCCGCCGGCGGAACCGCCTATGACGATGATGTCGCGTGCAGGCATCCGGAGTTGGATGCAAGGCGTGGCTGATTCACTGTCAAATCAAAGCTAATCGCCTGCAGGAAATCCGGCTTGCTGGAGCTTGGTCTTAATCTGCTCGAGCTTTGCTTGCATATCTGCAAGTTCATCAGGACTAGGCAGAACCCTGGGCAGGAAGTGGAGCACTGTGCGATAGCCTTCGAGGGCGTTGCCGTAGTTGCGAACGCGGTTTTCCGGCGAACTGCTGGTCTCCGCAACCTGGATGAACGTGAGGGCTGCTTCGATGTCGGTGCGCAGGAACTCAATCCCGATGGTGTTGGTCTGGTCGATGAGTTCGGCATTTTTCTGGTGCTGGTCTGCGCACATGCAAACCTCCGAATCTGACCTTGGATGCACACGGCGACTGTGAGGCTTGTTTGAGTCGCGCTGCGCGAGTTCGAAAGTATTATGCTTATGTTCTGACTGGAATGCACATGAATAGTGATGCAATCAATCCCGAGGATACTGAGCGCGACGAGCAAGGCTCTAGCACCCGGAATGAGGCCGAAGATCGGGATGCGATCTCAGCCCAACTGACTGCGGATGGGGGGAACGGATCGTCCGATTCCACCGGCGGAACTTCGACTCCCTCTTTGCCGGCGCTGGCCATTGAGGCTGTTTCTGAAGAGAACCAGTCTCCATCTCTTCCCTACCCTGTCGTCGGATTCGGCGCCTCGGCCGGTGGTTTGCAGGCATTCAAAGAGATACTTGAAAATCTTGACGCGAACACCGGGATGTCGTTCGTTCTGGTGACGCATCTAGCGCCAGATCAGAAGAGCTTCTTGTCGGAGATTCTGGAGCGCGAGACAAAGATGCCAGTGTCTCCGGTAGAGAATGGCGTGCGGCCCGAGCCGAACCATCTCTACATCCTGCTGCCGAACCAGGAGGTGACGCTGCGTGAGGGGCATTTCAGCGTGGAACCGCCACCGGAGCGCGAGCGCATCCACAAAACGATCGACAGGTTCTTCTATTCCCTGGCCGCCGATCAAAAGAACCATGCCATCGGAGTGGTGCTTTCGGGAGCAGATTCGGATGGCGCGCTTGGACTGAAAGCCATCAAGGGCGAGGGCGGTATCGCGCTGGTCCAAACCCCGGACTCAGCGATGCAGGCCGGGATGCCCAGGAGTTCCATAGCGGCGGATCACGTGGACCTGATCATCCCTCCGGGTGAAATTGCGATTGAGCTGGCGCGGCTGGCGCACCAGTTTGCGCGGCCCGAGGTGCGCTCGCTCGACGACGGCGCCGTATCTCCGGACGATGAACAGTCATATCAGAAGATCCTTCAGCTCCTGCGCGGGCTTTCCGGGCTCGATCTGCGGCAATACAAACCGGAGACGATCCGGCGGCGCATCGCGAGGCGCATGCTGCTGCTTCGCATGGATCATCTTTCGCAGTATCTGCGTTTCCTGCAGGTAAGAACGGACGAGCTGCGGACGCTGCAGGAAGATGTCCTGATCAATGTGACGCGGTTCTTCCGCGATCCTGGTTTCTGGGACTCGATCCGCGCCAATGTGCTGCCGACGTTGATGCAGGACCGCGCCGCGGAAAGGCCGATCCGCATCTGGTGCGCCGGCTGCTCCACGGGTGAAGAAACGTACTCGCTGGCGATCACGGTGCTGGAGTTTCTATCGCAGAACAGCCTCGACACCCCTGTTCAAATTTTTGGGACGGACGCGAGCGAAGAGTCTGTCGAGACGGCGCGCATCGCAGTGTACCCGGAGACGGTGGCCGGCGAAGTGACGCCGGAGCGGCTGCGCCGGTATTTCGTGAAGGTGGATCGCGGATACCAGGTTTCAAAGCGCGTTCGGGACACCTGCATCTTTGCGCGACAGAACCTGGCGAACGATCCGCCGTTTTCGCATATCGACATTCTGGCCTGCCGCAACGTGATGATCTATTTCAACCAGGCGCTGCAGAGGCAGGTGATGCTCACCTTCCACTATGCGCTGGAGCCCGGCGGCTACATGCTGCTGGGCATGTCGGAAGGGCTGCGTGATTACGGAGAGGTCTTCAACACGGTAGACCGCAAGCACAAGATTTACATGAAGACGGGCAACAACCTGCCCTACCACTTCGAGCCGCCTCGTCACTATGCGATCGCGCAGACCGTCGGCGTTTCAAGAAACGCCCTCGCGGAGACGGAGAACAACGTGTGGCCAGAGCTGGAGCTGCAGCGCGCTGCCGACCGCATTGTGCTGGCGCGCTTCGGGCCGCCGGGGCTGATTGTCGACGATCGCATGAACGTGCTTCAATCGCGCGGGCAGACTTCGCTGTTTCTGGACATCACCCCGGGAGCAGTGACGTGGAGCCTTCTTCGCGTGCTGCGGGAAGGGTTGATTACCGATGTTCGAAATGCCCTGCAGCGCTCGATTCACGAAAACATTCCAGCTACTACGGTGGCGACACTTGTCGACGAGCAGACAGGCGAGCAGCAGATCCAGATTGACGTGCTGCCGATTACGAGCGCCTCTTCGCGGCCGCGCAGCTTTCTGATTCTGTTCCAGACGCTTGCGAAAGGCGAAGCGTTCAAGACGAGCGAACAGCCTGCGCATCTTCAGCTTGCTCCGGATGAGAAAGACCGGCTGATTGCGCAGCTGAGGCAGGATCTGACGTCCACGCGCTTCCATCTGCAATCGCTGGTGGAAGAGCGGGACGCGCGGAACCAGGAACTCGTCTCGGCAAACGAGGAGATCCAGTCGGCGAACGAGGAGTTGCAAAGCACCAACGAAGAACTCGAAACGACGAAGGAAGAGCTGCAGAGCGCGAACGAAGAGCTGCAGACTGTGAACGATGAGCTGCAGCAGCGCAACAACGTGCTGACGCAGACGGGCAACGATTTAACCAACCTGCTGAATAGCGTCAACATCCCACTGCTGATGCTCACCAGCGATCTGCATATACGGCAATTCACGCCTCCGATGCAGAAGCTGCTCAGCGTACGTTCGACAGACATCGGGCGATCGATCAGCGAGATTCGACTGCAGTTAAGTCTTGAGAACATTGAGCCGATTTTGCACGATGTTCTGGAGACGCTGGGAACCCGCGAGCTTGAGGTGCAGGACCGCGAAGGCCGCTGGTACCTGCTCCGCGTACGCCCCTACCGCACCTCTGACAACAAGATTGAAGGCCTGGTGGTAGTCCTGCTCGACATCGATCAGCTGCGCAGAAGCCAGCAGCACCTGGTCGACGCGCGCGACTTCGCCAGTTCCCTGGTCGAAAGCGTTCCGGTGCCGATCGTCGTTCTGAACCGGGACTGCACGATCCGCACGCACAACACAGCCTTTCGGCAGCTCACGCAGCTTCCCGGCAAGGAGCTTGAGGGCCGTTCCTTCCCTGATCTTGTGGGACTGCTGTGGGGACTCGATCGGGTTACAGAGAAACTCGATCAGCTCATGAACTCGACGATGGGATCGACCATGGAGTTTGAGCACGAGTCGACGACCGGGCAGCCGAAGAGCCTGCTGATCAAAGGACGCTCTCTCTCGACGGACGGAAGCCGCGTTCTACTGCTGATGATGGAAGACATCACTCTGCGGCGCGAAGCCGAGCAGTTGATCTCGCGGCAGAAACAGGCGTTGGAAGGCGAAATCGAAGTTGCGGCGCGCAAGCTCAACCGCACGCAGGAAGAGCTGCGCGGGCTCACCGCTCATCTGTTCAGCGTTCAGGAAGAAGAAAGGCAGCATGTTGCGCGGGAACTGCACGACGACATCAGCCAGCGCCTGAGCCTGCTTGAGATGCTGCTGCACGATATCCGCGTGGAGGATGCCACGAAGGAGAATCGAGCCAAGATCGAGAACGCTCAGGGCCAGATACAGGCGATCAATACCGATGTGCGGCAGATCTCGCATCGCCTGCACCCGGCGATTTTGAATGATCTGGGTCTTTCGGCCGCGCTGAAGGCACTGGTAAGCGAATTTGGCGAGCGGGAAAACATGCCGGCGACCTACGTGACGCAGAACCTGCCGGAGAGCTGGTCTCAAGTAGCCGCGACTGCTTTATACAGGATCGCGCAGGAAGCTCTTCGCAACGTGGCAAAGCACGCCGGGAAGACGCATGTGAAGGTGGTTCTGGCGGGCGAAGACGATCGTCTGCAACTTAAGGTGATGGACTTCGGAATCGGCTTCGATCAGGAGATGGATACGGAAGCTCGCGGTCTCGGGCTGATTTCGATGCAGGAGCGCGCTCGGCTTGCGGGCGGAGTGCTGAAAGTGGCTTCGAAACTCGGAGAGGGCACGACTGTTACGGTGGACGTCCCTGCGAATCTGCATGAATAAGAGTGTGATGATTGCGGACGACCATACCCTGATGCTGGAGGGGCTTGCTCGCCTGCTGTCAACGGAGTTTGAAGTGGTTGGCACTGCTCCGAATGGGCGCGCTCTGCTGGAGCAGGCTCAGCAGCTGAAGCCCGATGTGGTGGTGCTCGACGTGGGCATGCCGGAGTTGAACGGAATTGAAACGGCACATCGCCTCGTGAAGATGCTGCCGTCGGTGAAGATTGTGTTCGTGACGCAGCAGCTCGCGCCCGCGTATCTGCATGCGGCGTTCGCGGCTGGGGCAAAGGCGTACGTGGCAAAACAATCCGCCACCAATGAACTGATTTCGGCGATCAAGATGGCGCTGGAGGACCGGTTCTATGTGACTCCGCACGCTGGCGCTGAGGCTGCGCGTCTGTCGAGCCTCCATCCGAAGCAGAATCCGGCTGAGATGTTTGGAACCAAGTTGACTCCACGGCAACGCGAGGTGCTGCAGCTGGTTGCGGAGGGCAAGTCAACGAAACAGATTTCGGCTTCGCTGGGAATCTCGCCGAAAACGGTGGAGTTTCACCGCAATAGCCTGATGGATGAATTGGGCCTGCGGAGCATCGCGGAGCTGACGCGGTTCGCGGTGTCGCAGGGGATTGTGAATAGCTGACGACGCTATGGCTCCCGTCGATAGCAGAATACGTGCTCGACAATCTGAGGGTTCGACCTGACCACAATGTCTGTTCGATGAGCTTCGACAAGGCGGGAAGGCACTTTGCCGGATAGCATGTCATTGCTGAGCACAATGCCGCCTGGCTTTAACATCGCGCCCAGATTGGCGCGCGCAAGCGACTGCTCAAAGGGTCCGTAGTAGATAAAGATGTTGGTCCCGATGATCAGGTCGAAACGCTGCTCATCTTTCAACGGCAAGCGCTGGAACACGACATTCATGTCGATCGGGGTGACACGGCGCGCGATCTCCGGGCGGATGCTCACGGCGCGAATTTGGACGTCATCTGCCACTTTGCCCGGGACCTGCACCGGCTTCACGGCGGCTCCGATACGGCTGCCCAGTTGCTGCCACCACGGCTGGAACGCTGCGAAGTACTCCGGACTGAACGGGACCGAACTGTTCCAGGGCAACTGCACGACATAGGGCTTGCCGGCCGTCGCGGTCTTCTGAGTTGCGGCGATGTGGATGTTCACGCTCGGGCTGATGTCCAGCGTGTAGAGCTCGAAGTTGGCGAGATCGGTCAGGCCGAGGCGTGCCAGCGAGTCCAGAATGGCGAAACTCTGGAAGGACTGAGGCGGATAGAAATCGTTCCCGAAGTCCTTGTTCGCGAAATCAAGTCCGGGACCGACGACCGCAATTTTGCGAATGCTTCCGCGCTTCAACAGTCCGGCGTCGAGGAGTTCGGAGAGGCTGCGGTCGAGCGCGTAGTCGGGCCAGAGATTTGAATCGAGCGAGATACCCCGCTCGGCGTACAGATTGCCTTCCTCCGCACTGTCGGCTGTCTTGAGTTTCTCGCGGAACTGCGCGAACTCATCGCGCATGCGAGCGAGGTTGTCGAGCAGATGCTGCTTGACGCGCGCTCGCTCTCTGGGGGTACGGAACGAGTAGCCCTGCTTAAGGAGGAATGCCCGCATCTGCTGCATACCCTGGCTGGAGCCCGGAGCCGCGAGCGCGCGGACGAGGTCGTTGGCTCGCTTGTCGGCAAAGGCGTTGACCAGCGTGCTGGTTCCGTATTTGGCGAGGTATTCGCGGTTGATCTGGTACTCGTCGGTGAAGGTGACTCCCCAGCGCAACAGGTTGGTCAGGGTGTCGTCTTCTCCTTTGACCAGGCGCTCGCGGATCGAAACATCCTGAGCCTTGACCCAGTCGGACCAGCCGGCAACGTTGGTTTGGAGCTCTGGGGGCAGTGAACCGGCAAACGCCTGCAGGGTGGGTTCCGCAGCTTCAAGCGGCATGAATTCGGGGGCAGGCTGCTGCGCAAGGGCCGGGAGGACGAGCAACAACAGGCTCACCGCCGCCAGACGGGGTGGACGCTTCACGTTCATGGTTCAACCCGCAGATCAGAGATTTGAATTAGGGCCAGTATAGGGGAGGGACCTCATCGAGCTGATGTGAGGTTTAAAGCCAGCTTCTGGTCCACCCCGGATTATCTAGCCACACTGGTCTAAGAAAGTTGTTGATTTTTGACGACGCGAGAAACGCTCAAGGGCAAGGAACGCGGCTTTCAAGTACGTGAGAGGTACACAAGAGTTCCATGGAGTTATCTCCAGATGTCACGCCCGAAGACAGAACCCAGGAGGCACATTATGCCAATTGCAACATTCATCAAGATCCCGAACCACAAGAGGATTGACCCATGACGTCGCCTACTGAAAGTAGCCAATCCGAGTTCGACCTCGCCCTTTTTCACGCCCCTCACTGCCATCCAGAAAAAGAAAGCGGACCCGAGCAAAGAGACGACTCGTTCGGAACCGGGGAATCGGTCAGCCGCCATTGCAGCAGCGTAGATGTCGATGGGCACTGCGGGATTATTGCATAGGCAAAGAGAGGATGGCTTGTGATTCGACCGGTCTTTGCAGCTTTGTCGAGCAGGGTCAAACGCCGGCTGAACTGCGACTGACAATGATTCTTCAAAAGCGTGTCTCTTAGCGAAGGCCCGGCCCGGAGCCCGATTTCAGATATGTTTCGAAGGCGGTAGCACGATTCTCATCGGCGAAAGCTATGTAGGTCCGGACCCGCCAAGGCGGAATAGTGAAGTGTGCTTCACTTCGCCGGTGTTGTGCTTTGAGAGGCGAGAGAGACGAGGTCTTCGGTGATGCCGTGTAGTGATGTTGGCGGTCGAGGCTTTGAAGGAGATAGACGTACTTAATCTAGTCTGCATTCCAGAGCAGGATCCACCGTAACGTGGTTGAAAGCACTAGGGAAACGCACTGATTGGAAGCTGCTGTACGCCTTCGCCGAGGCCTCTGCGGGACAACTTTCGCCCTTTGGGCGAAAGTTGGTGGAGGCGGCGGGAGTTGAACCCGCGTCCGAAATCGCTGTCAGCCGGGAGAATCCATGCTCAGTCCAGTTCCGCATGTTTTCGCCTCAGGCGCTCAGAACGGACAAGATGCGCCGGAAGCTAGTCCGATGATCTTATGGCTGCAACACGGACCGAGCCGCAGCCACCAGCCTACTGAATGACGTCTGATTCGCAGCCCATAGGCGAAGCCGCGAGAGACGGCTGCTTAGTTAATTAAGCAGCAAGTGCCAGATTGTCGTTGGCAACTTTGTTCTTGCAGGCGATTACGGGTGCCCACACCCCGACATGCCTCCCATGCCGCAATCGATCCCGTCGAAACCGTGACGCCCCCAATTGCTGCACTTCATTTGATGTTGCAGAAGCGCAGTTCGGTGCGAGCCGGCCGGCTGGCTCGTGCTGCATTGTCCATTCTACTGCAGTTCCGGTCGGGTTTACCGGGATTGGGCAAGCAGCCGGAGGTCTTCGGTATTGCGCAGAATTGAAAGCAGATCGGGATCTCGAGCGGGGCGGCAGACGGTGACTCCGTCTTTGGGGCAGAGGTCCATGCAGGGGACGTTGATGACGTGCAGCGGGCGGTCTGGATGTTCTCTGTTGTGACGCTTGACGAGCTTTTTCAGCTTTGCGAGCGGGTGGAGATGCTTGTGGGCGCTAAGCTTCTTCTGGCATTTGCGGCAGGCGAGGATGAGTTCGCCTTGCCAGGGAGCTGAATAAGTTCTGAGCGCGCTCGTTGTCACTCATCGTTCAGATGCGAATCGCGATGAAGATGCGCAGGCGCTTTACTGCTGTTCGAGGTTGATTTGCTCGTAGGCGTGCTGGGAGATGCCGGCGCGGATCTCGGCGGGGGTCTTGCCGGCCTTGGTCATGGCGTAGGCGTAAAAGGCCTCTTGCGCGCAGGTGGAGCACTCGGTGCCGTGATAGCCCTCGTAGCAGCTGCGGAGGCTGGTGTGGCCGAGGGCGCGGTCGCAGCGGCAGTTGCAAGGGAGCTGGTAGAGCACGTTGCCGACCTTGGCGGCTTGCTGGTAGACGTGGACCTGCCAGGGGTACTGGAAGTGCTCTCCGGTGAGCTTGGCTCCTGCGAGGATCGGCGGCAGCGCTGAAACTTTCAGCGGAGCGGCGGCATGGTACGCCGGGACTTCATTCGCCGGGTTTGACCACTGGGCGTAGCTGGCAGCGGTGAGCGCGGAGACGGCGAGGCCGAGGAACAGTTTGCTTTTCAGGATCATGTGCGCAGGTGCTCTCCCGGACATTTTAGACTCTTGCGGGCTGCAGACGGAATCCGCTGATTGTTGCTGGGTGCGCTGAGCGGCCTTCTTCTTGTGATGGCGCACGATGTCCGGCCAGAACTCGATGAGCTCGGCGCCAACGATGCCTTCGACGGATACGGTGAGGCCATCGGTCATGACGTCGGCGAAGTCGCGCTCGGTCGCGGGATAGTAGGCGCGGGCGATGGCCGCCCCGATGAGGTTTCCGCCGACGTTGGCGTAGTTCGGACCCCAGGTGCCCTTATCGCGCTTGCACCAGAAGGTGCTGCTCGCGGCCCAGAGGAAGCGCTTTGCGGGGGAGCCGGTTCCCTTCTGGAAGTAGCGCGGATCCTCATGCAGAAGAGTGGGCAGAACTGCATTGCCGAAGAAATTGCCGATGAAGGCGTCAGAATAGGCAGCGCCAAAGCGCTTGGCGTAACCCTGCGCGCCCTGGCCCCACTCCGGATAGCTGTCGGTGGCCTGGCCTATGCCTGCTACCGAGCCGGCCAGGAGAAACGGCCAGGGATCGGTGGCGCTTTTGAAGAAGAGCTTGAATTTCTGCGCCGGCGCAAGAGGAACGGCGTTCTTGTTGGTGGTTGTGTTGAAGGTGGCCATCACGCCCATGACCCGCTGCTTCTCCTGAGCCTTGAGCTGCTCTTCGGCGAGGTCGCGGCGGGTTTTCTCGTCGGGCTGCTGGGGAGACGTCTGCTGCGGAAGGAGGCCAGATTCAGTACTCGGGAGCCGCGGGTTCGAAATCGGGTAATCGGAATCCGCGGCTTCGATGATGGGCTGGGGAGCGGAGGGCAGCGTCTCTGCAGCGGAGGTATTTGTCGCGGGGCTCTTTTGCTGGGCGCACAGAGAACCTGGTAGAAGTGCCAGCGCGATCAGGCCAACTCGGGTCGCGACGTGGGCTGAGAGGACTAAGCGCATTGGTCTCCGTTGTGGATTGCGCTCGTCTGAGCGACTTGGAAAAGAGCGGCCAGTCGGCTGGGAAGGCCGGGCCCGCTTACCCAACCTAGGCGGTTTTGGTTTGGACGGATTTTTCCCGCAGCAGGACGCAGGGTGGGAACGAGTCGCCGTCGGCGGGAGAAACTGGCTGCAACGGAAAAGGAGGACGCGGCGGAACGGGGTAAGGGCGGGTTCAGAGCAAAAAAGACGGCACGAACGTTTTGCTGTTCGTGCCGGGAGGCCAGTGACGCAAACTACTTCCAGCTTTGGCGTGATCAGGAGGACCACTCTCCATCACCGGAATATCTACACGATACTATAGATTCCGTTTTGAGCAAATACAAAAATCGATATTTTCTCGCCATGCGGGACGCTGGCCGTACTGACCAGTTGGACACGTAAGCCGAGCCTTTGGTTGCCTCAGGTTGCAGCTAGAATGAAAATTGCTGGGATCAGGCCGCTTGATGCCAAACACCTTGAAATCATCCAGTTCGGAGCCGGACGCGTCCACCGCGGGCGCGGCAACGCCCGGTACTGCTCCCCAGGGCTGGCTCCGGGTTGGGGCGATTGCTGCCGCCTCCGCGGTTGTGGGGGGTCTGGCTGCGGCCTGGTTCTACCGGAAAACGCTCTCGCGGCTTCAGGATGCGGGCAATGATTTTCCGGATTCTCTCCCAAATCTCACAGAGAACGAGACGGAAGAGGACTTCTAAGTCCGGCTCCGTTCTGGCCAGGAACGGCAGCAGTCTGGGTAAGTTCCAGTTCGAGGATCTCGCACAGGATGTGGCCGGCCAGGATGTGCGCCTCCTGGATGCGGGGCGTGTCGTTCGAAGGGACCTCGAACAGGAAGTCGGCGGCTTTCGCGATCAGGCCTCCGCCCTTGCCGGTGAAGGCGACGGTGACGGCTCCGATTTTGCGAGCGGCTTCAAGGGCCAGAAATACGTTGCGGCTGTTGCCGGACGTTGACACCGCGACGACGACGTCGCCCTTGCGGGCCAGAGTCTCCACCTGGCGTTGGAAAATGTGCTCGTAGCCGTAGTTGTTGCTGGCTGCGGTAAGGATCGACGTATCCGTGGAGAGCGCAATGGAGGGGATGCCGGCGCGGTCGTGGCGGAATCGAACGACAAGCTGGCCATTGAGGTGCTGCGCGTCAGCGGCGCTGCCGCCGTTGCCGCACCAGAGGATCTTGCCGCCCATGCGGACGGCGAGGACCATCTCGGACGCGATCTGGTCGAGCACGCGTTGCTGGTCGTTGAGAGCCTTGACGATTTGAAGATGGTCGGCGAGAGCAGCCTGAAAAATTCTTGCGCGTTCGGGAGTCGATTCTGCCATTTTGTTTGTTCCTGACGAACTTGATCTCGAAAATCGGTCGCCCTGCTGAAGAGGACGTTTCAGCATATTAGTGCGGCTCCGCAGGCACTGTCGAGCCAGGCCGGAGAGGAGCGAAAAGCAGGCGGCGGCTCCGATAAGCAGAGCCACCGCCGAGGCGAGAACAAAATCGACTTAGTGGCTGATCATGAACTGAAGCTGGCCGATGTAGACGCCGAACGGCCCGAGGTTGACGTGCTTCAGCGTGGAGGGGTCGGAGCCACCGGGCGTTTTGAGCAGCGTGGTGATGGCGCCCTCGGGAATGCCCTGGCTGACGAGATCGACCGATTGCGGCTCTGCGGTGAAGTTGGCGCAGATGATGACCGGCGGTACACCCGGGGACTGCCGCTTCCAGCTCAGGACATTCTTGTTGTTGCGATCGAGCATGGTATCGGCTCCCTGGGCGAAGGCGGCATTGTTTTTCTTCAACTCGATGAGGGAGTGATACCAGGAGTAGAGCGACTTGGGGTCGGCCTTCTCTGATTGCACGTTGATGGTGGAGTTGTTGCCGGGAACGGGGAGCCATGGCTTGGCGGTGGGGCTGTCGAAACCAGCGTTGGGCCCGGGGGTCCACTGCATCGGTGTGCGTTCGCCATCGCGGCCTTTGTACTCCGGCCAGAAGCGCAGGCCCACGGGATCCTTTACATCTTCCTTGTGGGCCGGCGGAGTGGTCTTCATGCCGATTTCGTCGCCCTGGTAGAAGAGCGCGGCGCCCTTGCTGGCGAAGAGAACGGTGGAGATGACGCGCTGAATGTCGGTGTCGTGGACGCCGTCGCCGTAGCGGGCGTCGATGCGCGGGTTGTCGTGGTTGTCGAATACAAAGAGCGGGACGTTGCTGCCCAGTTCGCTCTCGGCATCTTCGAGCTTGGCGCGGAATGCGGTCGCGTCCATCTTGTTCACCAGCAGAAGCTGCGTGTCCATGGGAAGGTGGAACTCCGGCTTCTCCGGCGTTCCGTACTGCTTGAGGAGCTCGGCGATGTTGGGCAGGTACGTTTCGCCGATGAAGACGCGCGTGCCGGGATACTTGTCGGTAGAGAACTTGTCGGATTCGGCGCGCATCTCGGCCATGACATCATGGACGCCGGGGAGATTGTCGGTTTTCACATTCTCGAGAACCGGCTCGCCGTTGCGCATTTCGGGGTTGCCGTTTTTATCTTTGACTACGCCTTCGTCGGCGAGGTTTGGGTCTTCGAACAGGGTGGTGATGGCGTCGAAGCGGAAGCCGGCCACGCCCTTCTTGAGCCAGAAGGCGATGATGTCTTTGAAGGCCTGGCGGACCTTGGGATTGTTCCAGTTCAGGTCCGGCTGCTGCGTATAGAACTTGTGGTAGTAGTACTGCCGCGTTTTGTCGTCCCACTCCCATGCGGAGCCGCCGAAGACGGACTGCCAGTTATTGGGGGGCTGGCCTTTGTCGGTTGCGGTTTCGCCTTTGCCGTCGTGCCAGACGTACCAGTCACGGTAGGGATTCGTTTTGGATGAGCGCGACTGCAGGAACCACTTGTGCTTGTCGGAGGAGTGGTTCATGACCATGTCCATGAGCACGCGGATGTGGCGCTTGTTGGCTTCGGCCATGAGGCGGTCGAAATCGGCCATGGTGCCGCACTGCGGGTCGATCGCCATGTAATCCGCGATGTCATAGCCGAAGTCGACCTGCGGCGAGGGGTAGATGGGCGTGAGCCAGATGGCGTCGACGCCGAGGTCCTTGAGGTAGTCGAGGTGAGCGGTGATGCCTTTGAGATCGCCGATGCCGTCGTTATTGGCGTCGCCAAAGCTGCGGGGGTAGATCTCGTAAAACACTGCGTTGCGCCACCAGTTCTTTTCGCTTGCGGCGCTGGAGGATTCCTGGGCGGCAGCTTTCAGGGTTCCCGTTCCAAGCGTGATTGCGGCTGCGGCGATGATTGCAAGACTTCCGGTCCAGTGCATTGCGTCTCCTTATGTTCCTGGGGCAGCGCGAGAAAACAGCGGTCGACGAGCCCCGTTTCCGTGCTCGTGGAAATGGCAACGGTGTGAACAGGCCAAACTACCACAGCAGGAGGGGTCGGCGGGAGTTGAAAGTGCGGCTGCGGGGAGGGGGTGCGGGAGAGATTGTGGTCCCCATGTTCTCAGGATTGCGGAGGGTTGAATTTCTCGTTCCCCACCCAAGCAGAGCTTGGATGGGGCACCCGGCTATTGTGGCCTGGGAAGTTTGTGGCTTCCCATGTCTCCAACAGCGGGAGACCCTTCGACAGGCTCAGGGCGGGCTATGGGGCACCCGGGATTGTGGAGGGTTGAATTTATCGTTCCCCACCCAAGCAGAGCTTGGATGGGGCACCCGGGATGCGGGTTAGGGAGTTATTCGATCTTGGCTACGAGGGCGGCGAATGGGGGTAGTTCGAGGCGGTCGCCGGAGTCGGTGCTGAACTTCGGCGAGGAGTAGAGCGGCGCGAGTTTGGTTCCGGTCACGCCGATGCTCTTCCAGTCAAGCGCGATCTTCTGCGGCTTGCCGCTCATGTTGAGGGCCACGACGATGCTGGCGTCGCCGGTGGTGCGGACGAAGGCGAAGACATCCTTATCGTCGTTGTTGATGCCGATCTGGGCGCCGTCGCGGAGGGCCGGCTCCGTCTTGCGCAGCGAGAGAAGACGCTTGTAGGCGTTGTAGATGGAGTCGGGATCTTTGCTCTCGGTTTCGACGTTGTACTTTGTCGACGTTGGCGGGATGGGGAGCCAGGGTTTCTGCACGGTTGTGAAGCCGGCCTGGGGCGTTGCGTCCCACTGCATCGGTGTGCGCTCGCCGTCGCGGCCCTTCTCCTTGGGCCAGCCGAGCTTGCCGATGGGATCGTGTACATCTTCCACGCGCGCGGGATCGGTGGTGCGCATGCCGAGCTCTTCGCCGTAGTACATCTGCGGCGTACCGCGCGCGGTGAGTTCGAGGACGGCCATGAGTTTGGCGATCTGGTCGTTGTGTTCGCCATCGCCATAGCGGTCCCACTGACGGCGCTGGTCGTGGTTGGAGAAGAAGAACTCAGGCTGGCCGTGGGCGGAGTTGTTCTCTATCTGATGGAAAAGCTCCCTGAATCGCGGCGCGGAGAGCTCGTTGACGTCGGCGATCTGGAAGTCCATGGGCAACTGGACTTCGTCGGCGTTGCCGTACATTTTGGTGAGCGCCTGCACGTTGGGCTCGTCGGCTTCGGTGACGAGGACAGGATTGCCGGGGTATTTGTCGACGACCTTGCGCACTTCTTTCAACACGTCATGTACCTGGGGAAGATCGTCGGTGTACTTGTGCTGGATGTTGCGATCGCCGTAGGCATTGTGGCCGGGAAGATATGGATCGTCGCGCATCTGCGGGTCTTCAAAGAGACGCGAGACAGCATCGATGCGGAAGCCGGCGACACCGCGCTGCATCCAGAAATCGAGCACCCCGTCCATGGCCTTGTGGACTTCGGGGTTGCGCCAGTTCAGGTCAGGCTGCTCGACGTAGAAGTAGTGGTAGTAGTACTGACGGGTCTTCTCGTCCCACTGCCAGGCCGAGTGGCCGAACCATGATTGCCAGTTGTTGGGTGGCTGGCCTTTGTCCGTTGCAGTCTGGCCCTTGCCGTCGTGCCACACGTACCAATTGCGCTTGGGATTGTCGCGCGAGGAGCGGGACTCGATGAACCACTCGTGCTTGTCGGACGTATGGTTGATGACGTAGTCCATGATGATGCGAATATCGCGCTTCTTCGCCTCGGCAACGAGGTTGTCGAAGTCCTGCATGGAGCCGTAGAGCGGATCGATGGCGACATAGTTGGAGATGTCGTAGCCGTAATCGATGCCGGGCGAGGGATACATGGGCGTGATCCAGATGGCGTCGATGCCGAGGTCGTGGAGGTAATCGAGGCGCGAGGTAATGCCTTTCAGGTCGCCGACCCCGTCGTTGTTCGAGTCCTGAAAGCTGCGCGGGTAGAGCTCGTAGATGACCGCGTGCCGCCACCACTCGGGGCCGGTGGGCTGGTCCTTGATGGCCTGAGCTATGGTTGTCGACGTAGATTGCGCGGCGGCGATGGAGGTGGAAGGCGCGGTGGCTGTGAAGGCGAGGATTGCGGCGGCGATTACGGCAGATTTGGTCCAGTACATTGCAGGTCCCTCGTGCGCGGGTTCTGGTTCCGCAACTCGTCAATGCGGCTGCGGCGTGAACAGGCCAAAGTATCACAGCGCACGGCTGGAAGGCATGACGGATTTAGAGGGCGGCTTTCCGCTATCGCGACATCACGCTGGCGCTCTGGGCCATGAGCATCGAGTCGAGGATCTGGTCTGAGACTTCCTTTACGGCGGCGGGCGAGTGCGCGACGAACAGCGTGTTGGTCTTGTCGTTCTCGCCGATGGCCTTCAGCGTGTCGAAGTACTGCGTGACCAGCACGAGTTGCATGACGTCGCGCGGAGTGGCTCCGTCGACCGCTTTCTGGAATTGCTCGATGGAGGTCTGCAGGCCTTCGACGATGGCCCGGCGCTGGTTGGCGATTCCCTGCCCCTGAAGCGCTTTGCTTTCCGCCTCGGCTTCGGCCTTCTTGACGACCAGGATCTTGTCGGCTTCGCCGCGAGCCTGTGCTGCTACCTGCTCGCGCTGTGCGGCGTTGATATCGTTCATCGCCGACTTTACCTTTGCGTCGGGAACGATGTCGGTGACCAGCACGTTCACAATCTCGTATCCGAAGGCGGCCATGTCGGAATCGAGTTCCTGCTTCACGGCGGCCGCAATGCTGGACTGCGATGCGAAGACTTCATCGAGGGTCATGCTTGGGACGTGGCCGAGGATGACCTGCTCGACGTAGGACTTGATCTGTGCGACGGGGTCGGACAGCTTGTAGAAGGCGTCGTAGACCCGCTCGGGGCGCACGCGATTCTGCACCGAGATCGGGATGGTGACGAAGACGTTGTCCTTGGTCTTTGTCTCCATGGTGAGCGCGATCTGGTTGACGCGGAGGCTGACGAGGCCGGCCACGCGATCGATATAGGGAGTTTTCCAGTTGAGCCCCGCTTCGGCCACGCGCAGAAACTTGCCGAAGCGCGTGATGACGGCCACCTGCGAGGTGCTCACGGTGAAGAAGCTGCCCAGAATGGTGATGAGCGCGATGAAGCCGATAGCAATCAACAGGACAAGGGCGACTATGTCCATAGAAGCCTCCGCAAATCTGATAACTGGATGTTGCGGAGATTATACCCAGCTTTCGCGCGAGCAGACGTGAACATAAGGCGCTCGGGCACGCGGAAGCGCTGCAACGTTCGGGCTATTTACCGGTCGGGCCGCTCGGGATGGGTGCCGCCGCCACCGTTGTAGCCGAAGTGCGGATCGTCGCGAGTACCGGCAATGTAGATGGGGATTTCGGCACCGGAGCCGTTCTTGCGGAAAAAGCGATCGGCAGGCTTGAGCAGGAAGCCTTTCCAGCCGCCGACCATCTTGGAAATCGACGCCTGCATCTTGGCAGTGCCGGTGAAGTCGAGTGTCTGCCCTTTGGTGCGGTAGGTGCCGTGCAGATGAATATCTGCGCCGGGCACGGTGTACGTGACCCTGGGGATGGTGAGCACGCCGCCGCGCAGGTCGAAATCGCCCTGCACCTGCGACTTGATCTTCTCGTCTTCAGCCGACTTGAGTTCCTGGGGCTTGCCCTGGCCGCGCAAGCTGAGTTCCCGAATCTTCTTCTGCACCGTAAGGCTGGTGAACAGCGCGTCGTTCAACTGAAAGTTGCCCTTCAGGGTCATTCGATCGATGACGGACTGCTTGCCGGGAGGGATGTGGAGCTGCGCCTGCACCTGCACTCCGCCGGCGAGGATGGGCACGGGGGAGTCGGTCGCGAGGCGCAGAAAATCTTCGATGTGGGCGCGGTCCACGTTGACGTTGAGCGCGATGTCGTGACCGATGCTGTGCATGCGGCCATCGTCTCCAGGCTTGAGCACTCGCACGATCTGTCCATTGGTGGTGAAGTGCGAGCTATCCATCGTGGCGTTCACGGACTTGAGCCACGTGTCGCCGGTGGTGCCATCGACGCGGGCGTCGAAGTCGGTGTGCAGGACCATGGTGTGGCCGAAGCGCTCGAGCTGGAAATCGGGAGTGTCGGTTGCACCATCGACCTGCATGTTGCGAAGCGTGCCGATGTAGTGGCCCTTCGAATCCAGCGTCCCGGCGATGCCGTTGAATACGGAGAGATCAGCGTGCTTGAAGGTATAGTCGCCGCGGATAGGGCTATTGCCGGGATCATCGACCATCCAGGGGCCGAACGCGCCGGTGGTGTGAATCTCGCCGGGCGGCTTGGGGTTCTGGACGACGGCTTCGAAGTTGACGGGCGAGCCGGAGTGAACGCCCTTGGCTTTGAATTTGCTGATCACGAATTCGAGAGGGACCTTGTTGGGGTTGTCGGACTCGTGGGTGAATTTGACGTCGGTGCAATCGAGAGCATCAATCACCAGACTGACGCTGGGGGTGCTGGAGTCGTCGTCGGGCTTGGGTTCGCTGGCTCTGCGCATGTGGGAGCGCGGCGGGAAATGGATGTCCAGACCCTTGAGTCGAACCATGGTGATGTGGATGGGCTGACCGGATTTGTAGTGCAAGGGGGCGTGGAAGTGGAACTCGTCGAGGCGGACGAGAGGCGCGACGGGCGGCTGCGGAATGGGGACCTCCACGCCTTTGACCTCGGCCGGGGGCCAGATGCGGAGGCCTTTGCCTTCTCCCCAAACGCCCCACTCGCCGCGGAGGGTGTTGCCCAGGGCCAGGTGGAAGCTGTCGAGTTCTACGTGCGCGTGGAATCGCTCGGAGAGCGCCTGGATGACCTGCTGGCGGACGAAGGGCTCGGCGCGATGAGCCAGGATGTCGACGACGATGGCCACGGTAGCGAGAAACGCGAGTACGCTTCCGCCGACCCAGTAGGGCCACCGCGCTCTGCGCTCAGGCATGACTGCATCCCCCCGTTGCCGCATCCTTCTACTTGGATGCCTGCGGGCAGCTATCTGGCGGGAATTTCTGCTTTCGCGGCCGATGCAATAAACTGCTTGGCAGCCATGCAAGAGCAGATTGAGAACCTGGTGAAGCTGCAGTCCGTGGAAACGGAGCGCGGCCGGCTGATCCAACAGGCGAGAACGCTTCCGGCACGGATCGCCGAGGCGCAATCGGCTCTGGAGGCGATGCAGAAGCAGTCGGCTGCCGCATCGGATGCGCTGAACCGGGAAGAATCGCTGCGGAACAAGCTGGACCGCGAGGTTGAGCAGCATCGGCAGAAGGCTACGCGCTACGAGGCGCAACAGGATTCAGTGACCACGACGGCCCAGGCTGCGGCGATCGAGCACGAGCTGCACTTTGCGAGTTCCGAGATTGAACGGCTTGAGAACGAGGAGTTCGCGAGCCTGGAGCGGACGGAGGCGCAGGAGGCGGCACTGGCCTCAGCCCGGAAACAGGTGGAAGAACTCGCAGGGACGCTGGACAAAACGCGCGAGTACGTCGCGGGTCAGCAGAAGGAAATTGCCGAACAGCAGGCGGCACTCGCGGTGGAACGGGAGCAGCTGCGCAAGCTGATCGAGCCGGATCTGCTCGCGCGCTTCGACCGGATCGCGGCACAGCGGGGTTCGGGGATTGCGCGCGCGGAGAACCAGCAGTGCATGGGTTGCCGCATGGGCGTGCGGCCGCAGGTGTGGAATCAACTGCGTGAAGGCCAGCTGCTCAATTGCGACAGCTGCGGCAGGCTGCTCTATTGGGATCCAGAGATGGCGCCCGCCGCCAAGCCGGCTCAGCCTGATCCGGCGGTGGCCGATACGGGAAGAGCGATCCGCAAGCCGCGACAGGCTGGTGCGTGATCCGTACGCCTGCCGGATCCAATCGCTATGGGAGCTGAAAGCAAGTTGAAGCGCATCTGCGTGGACATGGACGAGGTGATGGCCGATACGCTGGCCGAGCACCTGCGGCGATACAACCAGGCATTCGAAGAGGAAGTGACACTTGAAGACCTGTCGGGCAAGGGGCTGTGGGAGGTGACTCCGCAGGACCGGCAGCAGGAACTGCGGGCCTTTCTGGATGCGGAGGATTTCTTTGAAGACCTGCCGCTGATGCCTGGCGCGCAACAGGTGCTAAAACAGCTCTCGTCGCGATTCGAGATCTTCATCGCAACACAGGCGATGGCGGTGCCCAACTCGCTGGGCCCGAAGTATCGCTGGCTGCAGCGGCACTTCTCGTTCATTCCGCCGACGCATTATGTGTTCTGCGGCGACAAAAGCATTCTGCTGGCTGATTACCTGATCGACGACATGCCGCGGAACCTGATGCGATTCCAGGGCCAGGGGCTGCTGTATACCGCACCGCACAATCACGGCGCGACAGGGTTTGTGCGGGTGAACGACTGGCAGGAGATTGCGGAGTATTTCGCAGGTGTTTCAGGCTGACGTGCGGAGCCGAAACTAGCGTTTGCCTTCGGGCCAGCCGGGGCCGATGAGGTTGATGGTGAGGTTTGCGCCACCTTCGAAGAGCGGGCCGGTTTCCTTCAAGAAGATCGGGACTTCGCCACCTTCAATCCACATGTAAATGTTTGGGGGCGCTTTGCCGACTACGGGCGCGATGAGCCCCACGACGCCTCCGAGTTCGATCTTGATCTCGTACTGAAGGCCTTTGCGTGCGACTCCTGCGAGGGAGAACGGCGCCGGACCGAGCGGCCGCATCAGGAGCGTGACGACGCGGGGTTTGGGTGTGGAAACGACCATGGAGACTTTGGTTTCGGGTGCATCCGGATTGAGGTTCTTGACGATGGGCGTGACCAGACCGTTGTAGAGGTCGGGGGGCAGCTTCATGTGGTCAGTGGACTCGTGCTCGTTGCCGTCTTTTTCTTTCCACTTCGTCACCACGGTTCCCTTGGGCACGTCTACGCTCATATCGAGTTGCGTGGGGAAGTAGGGTCCGCGCTGGATGTGGTGGTCGGAGATGAGCCGGAAGACGCCCTTCTGGGTGAACACCGTCGTTTCGTCGTCGAGAGAACCGTCTTTGAAATGAAATGTCAGCCGCGAGGTAACCCGATCGCCACGGACAATCTCGATGAGGTCGCCGGCAGCGAGCACCTGGCCCTGGTCGGTAGTGATGGAGAGGAACCCGTGAAGCGTGCCTTCAGGGTGGCGGACGCGCAGCTGCTCGGATCGGGCTGCCAGGGGGAAGGCCAGCAGCGCGCAAACCAACGCCGCGAGCACTGCCCGGCATCGAAGTTCTTTTCCGGCACGGAATAACAAGTACGTAAGCACTTCGTTTGTAGATGGGTGGACGTTCCTGTCCGTTGCCCGGAGACAATCTTCGATAAGCCGCCTAAGCCTGACCCATTGCAAGCGGCCACGTCATTCAACTTGTTGCAGACCCGTGCCATTGGCGATACTTGTCCGGTACGGACTTAAGCTAAAACGCACCCCGGGTCCTGTTGTGCTGTTCTTAAAGGAAGGCGAATCCCCCCATGAGCATCCCGAAACCTTTCGTTGTCGCTGCCCTCTTGGCTTCTGCAGCGATGTGGTGCAGCGCCCAGAGCACTGCGCCCAGTGCAGCGAACAATGGAAGCGCAAATTCCGGCGCGAACTATTTCACGCCGTCTGCGCCTTCCGATATTCTGCAGCGCTCGCTTGACGAGGTTAGGATCACGGTCGGCAACGTGAAGCTGGATAAGTGGAAGCGCGGTTCCGTGCGCGACGAAGCCGGGACCAACATCGATGCAATCCAGCGCGATCTGCAAGGTACGCTGCCGGGGCTGCTGAAGGATGCGGATTCTGCTCCGGGAACGCTGACGAAGGTGTTGCCGCTGTCGCGTAATGTGGATGCTCTCTACGACGTGATGGTGCATGTCGTGGAAGCGTCTCGCGTGGTCGGGACCGGCGACAACGTCAGCCAACTGCAGCAGGCACTTTCGGATCTCGAGAAGGCACGCGTCGTTCTCGACAACCAGATCCAGCAGACTGCCGATATGCAGGAGAAGCAGGTCGTCGATCTCAGAAACACGGTGCAGAAGCAGGATGCATCGTTGAGAGCAGCAGCAACACCACCGCCCGCGCCGAAATGCCCTGCCCCGGCCACGACGGCCAAAAAGAAGCGCGCCGCGAAACCTGCTGCTTCCACGACGAATGCGAATGGGACGACGAAGCCTACCGCTGGAACGACGTCAACGCCGACCAAGCCGCAGTAGCGCTGCTGAAAAGGAATGCGGCAGCCGAAGCTGCCGCATTTGTGTTTCTGGCGGTGAGAAGAGTTGTCAGAAGTCCAGCTTCACTCCCAATTGGATCTGTCGCTGGCTGTAGACGAAATTGGAATCGGCGTTGTTCACCGTTCCGAAGCCGAAGGCGTTGACGCCAGCGCCTTGCGCGGGCTGGTACACCAGCGTGTTGGCTGGCGTGGTGGACGTAGCGGTGGTGTTGATGGAGTACGCCGTTGCGCTCACGCCGGTCACGTTCTGGTGGTTGAGCACGTTGAACATCTCGCCGAGCAGCTCGATGGTGTACTTCTCGTTGATGCGCAGGTCCTTCTGCAGGCGGCAGTCGAGCACGGTGGTGTTCGGGTACTTGAACGTATTGCGGCCAAGCTGAAGCAGATAGCCTGAGCTGCCCGATCCATTCATGCCCGAACCGGCAGCCTTTTGATTGTTTGCGGTTCCCAGGGAGGGCTGGGTCCCGCTCACGCCCGCGGAGTAGGGCAGGCCGTTCTGCCACTGGTACACGGGATTGAGGTGCCATCCATCGGAGATGAAACGCGCCCAGTTGTGCGAGTTGCCGGGATACTGCAGCATGCCCCAGATCACGAGCCGATTGGGAACGTTGAAGTTGGAGTTGCCGTAGTTTGCGCGCGGGTTGGCGATGGGGTCGTACCAGTTGTTCGTCGTCGGAGATGTGCTCTGGTTCTGGTTGAAGTCGAGCGCGTGCGACCAGGTGTAGTTGGCGTCGAACTGCGCGTATTTGAAGCTGCGGTTCTGCACCTCGGCGATCATGCCGTTGTAGCTGGAGTTGACGTTGCTCATCACCTCGGTGACATAGCCGTAGCGCGTGTTCCTGTAGGCCTTGGAGTACACGGTCGACGCGATGCTGGTGCCGCATGCGAGCGGACCGCAGCCTGTGCCGGGATACTTGGGGTTCTCAAGAACGGTGAGCGTGGTCTGGTAGGTGGAGGCCGGGTCGAGGTTGATGTTGACGAAGTTGGGCAGCTTGCGACCCATCGAGCCCATATAGCTGACGGAGAAAAACGTCTTCTTCAAGAGTTCCTGCTGCACGGAGAGATCGAACTCCTCCACCTCGGGATTCTGGAAGTTCTTCGCGAAGAAATCGAGGCTGGGCGTCGCGAACTTACCCGCGCCGATGATCTGCGGGAAGACCGGAACGGTGCTGCTGGGGGTCGATCCGTAGACGGAAGGAATGGTGTACTGGCCATTGGGACTGCCGGCGGCTTCGTACGTGTTCAGGATGATGCCGTTCGGCATGCGTCCGTAGTAGAGACCGTAGCCGGCGTGGATCACCGTCTTGCCGGTTCCGAGGGGATCCCACGATAGGCCAACGCGCGGTCCGATGTTATTGTTGTCGACAGGCTGGTTTGTGATCTGCGCGTCTGCATCGGGGAAGGGCCCGCTGCCGTTCACTGCAATGTTGAGCAGGGAGGTGCTGATCAGTGACTGGAACGGAGCAGGAACCTGCTCGTTATCGTAACGGACGCCGAGGTTGAGCGTCAGGTGCGGGGTGAGCTTCCAGTCATCCTGCACGAAGAAGCCGTAGTCCACGGTGGTGAGGCTGAACTTCGGCGTGCCGAAGCCCTGCGTGAAGCCGTAGTAGCAGGGGTACTTCGTTCCGTTCGTGGAGAGGCCGGTCTCGGTGTAGCCGCTGTCGCAGGTACCGGACGGGTTCAGGATGTCGGCGAAGAAGTTGGAGAAGTACTGGTAGGTGTAGACACCGTTGCTTTGATAGAGATTGTTGATCGTGTCTTCGTTGCGCAGTACGTCGAGTCCGAACTTGATGGTGTGTCCCTTGTGAGTCCAGATTGCCGTGTCACCCACCTGGGTCTTCTTTTCTTCGGGATACGCGGTACGGAATGAGTAGTAGGGCGAGCCGGCTGTGAAGCCGTTGTTGCTCGACCCGCCGTAGAGGCTGAGCTGGATCGGAGTGCCGGTCGAGTTGGTCAGGTAGGTCTTCGTGAAGTCGCTGTAAGGCTGCTGGCCTTCCCAGTTGAGTTCGCGGCCATACTGCACGCGAAGTTCATTGCTGAAATTGCTCGAGAACATGCTGTCGAGCTTCACCAGGCCGTAGTCGAGCTTGACATAATCGGTACCGAAGGTGTCGATGGCGTAGTTGTTCGAAGCCTGCGTCTGCACACCGCCGGGCGAGTCCCAGCGCAAGCGATGCAAGAGAGCGCTGACATGCTGTGTGGGAGAAACCTGCCAGTCGATCTTCGGCGTGTTGAGCACCTCGTCGCCGGTGCGGGGAGTTGGCCCGAGGTCGTCGAGAAGACCAGGGGTCGTCAATCCCGTAACGCTCGAGACAGCTTTGCCAAAGAGAAGTTGATCGAATTTTGCCGCTGCACTCGCGTAGTGGGAGGCGTCTCCCGCTCCGTAGAGGCGGTAGGCGAGGGCGCACGCTTCGGCATTGCCCGGAGAACCGGATCCGCTGTACTTCGCGCTGACTGTGGTTACACCACTCTTGGTGGCGCTAGAGGTTGCGCAGGCGGCGCCAGAGGGCAGGCTCAGGTCGGCCCAGTAGTTGAAGAATGCTGACGGACTGGATGGCTTTGCAAGGCCGGGGAAGTTCCGCTTGAACTGGTCGTAGGCGTAGAACCAGAAAAGGCGGTTCTCAATCAGCTTGCCACCTGCGCCGAAGCCCCAGCGCTTGCGCCAGTCGATGGGGCGGTAGGGGCTGTTCGGGAAGGTCGGCGTGCCGCCACCAGATGGGAGCGAAACGCGCGTAATGGTCGTGAATGGATTCAGCGCGCCCCACGCGTTATCGCGATCGTAGAAGTACGCCTGACCGTGCAGTTGATTCGATCCGCTCTTCGTGACTGCGTTCAGAACGCCTCCGGCAGACCGGCCATACTCAGCCGAATAGACGCCGGTGTTCACCTGGAACTCTGCGATGGCGATCTGCGAGGTCGAGTAGCCGGCGCGGGTGCGCCCGCGCTCCTCTGAGAAGAAGGCCTGGTTGTTGTCGGCGCCATCGATCTCAATATTGTTGAGAATGGGGCTGATGCCGCGGAAGGAGATGAGCCCGAATCCGTTCGAGTCAGAGGCTGCTCCGGGAGTGAGGAGTGCGAGATTTGACCAGCGCCCGCCGTTCAGCGGCAGGTTCACGATCTCCTGCGTGGTCAGGGTGGAGGAGACTTCAGGGGATTCAAACTGAATCACAGGAGCGACACCGGTCACTTCGACGGATTCCTGTGCGCCGCCGGCTTTCAGTTCAGGGTGCAGTTCCGTCAATGAGCCGACCGTGACCGGAACGAGCTTCGCCTCGTAGTTGCCGAATCCGCTGGCGCTGATGATGACCGTGTACGTGCCCGGAGGCACGAGCGGCGCTTTGAAGTAGCCGCTTGCATCGGCAACGACTTTGAATTCAGCGCTCGTTGCGTCGTTGTGCATCGTGACCGCGGCGCCGGGAACTACCGCGCCGCTGGCATCTACAACCGTACCCGCAATGGCGCCCTGCGTCGTGCTCTGCGCTGCCGCAACAACGGAGAACAAAGCGAAACAAAACAGGCACACCGCGAGCCACTTGAATCTCGAAATCAATTGAGCAGACATGGATCAGGCACTCCTGCGACAAGGGGAAATCACAAAGCAGGAAAGGTTCTGTGAGCCTGAGCACAACCGGGAAGAAGATTTTGTGAATCCGACGGATAGAACCGGGAGGGGAGGGGCGGCGGGTGCGACAGGAGCAGGTGCTTTCGGTTGTGGCACTTAGAAAAGAGATTGGGCTGGCCCTGGTCTTTTCTCGTTCGCCAGGCCAGCCCATTGGAGTGTGCAAATCTCGCTTGTTTAGTTCCCTTCCCGACCCGCCGGCCCGAGCACGGTGCGACCGGCCACTGTTCTCTGCAGAACCGAAGCACCGGCCGTGGTGCCAGAGCGAAGCAGGGTTACGGGCTGAGCCGCGGGCGCCTGATGCATCGTGACAATCAGCGCATCGGCAGGCTTCTTGCTCGCACAGATATAGGAGTGCGGGGTGCTCGAGTCGAAGTAGACCGCATCTCCCGCAGCGAGGGTGCAGTGATGCTCTCCGTGATGCAGATCGAGTTCGCCATCCAGGACGTAGAGGAACTCGTAACCCGGATGCATGTGGGCGCGCGCCTCTTTCGATTTTTCCAGGGGAATGAATTGCGCGAAGTAGGGGTCCATACTGCGATCGGGAACCATGTAGCCCAGGCTCTCGAAGAAGTACGTCGGTTCGTCCACACCGGTCTGCGGCAGGCGAACCCGATCCTTGCGTCGATGGACGCGAAACATCGATTGCGGTTCCGTCTCGAAGAAGTAGGAAAGGTCCTTCGAGAAGACCATCGCGATTCGCGCCAGGTTGCGGAGCGTCGGCACAACGCGCCCCGTTTCAAGTTGCGACAGGAAACTTGCGGAAAGGCCGGTATGCTTTCCGAGTTCGACGAGCCCCATCGATTTTTTCAGCCGCAAGCGTTTGATCCGTTCGCCGATGTGTTTTTCAGCGATGAACTTTTCCGTAGTCTCGGTATCAACTTGCGACTTCTGCGTTTCTTCTATTCGAGCTGCCGCCTCGGTCATTTTCCGCCCTCCAAGGCTGGTCGGAGCTGTTTTGCCCCGATCAAAACCTGTTCCTATCCTACTAAACTCATCTGGTATTAATCAATCTGGTCAAATTTCCTGTTCAAGGGAAGAACGAAGATTCTGCAAATATGGATTTAAGAGCCACCTCACGCGTGATCCTCAGCGGCGCTTCGGGCATGCTGGGCAGCGCGGTCCGGCGGGCGCTGGACGCGAACGGAATTCCGACCCTGCAACTGGTCAGACGGAACAAGACGGCTGAAGGAGAGCTTCAGTGGGATCCGAACTCCGATCCGGCCATCCCGAATCCCGGCCCTCTGGAGGGTGCGAGAGCGGCCGTCCACCTCTCTGGAGCCAATGTCAGCGCGCATCGCTGGACCGATAACTATAAGCGGGAGATGATCGCGAGCCGGGTCGACTCGACACGGCGCCTTGCAACGGCTCTGGCTGGGCTGAAACAGCACCCGGCCACTCTCGTCACGGCGTCGGCGATCGGCATTTACGGAGATCGGGGAGACGAAGTGCTCGACGAGGCGTCACGAGCGGGGGATGGTTTCCTCGCGAGCCTCTGCCGGCAGTGGGAAGCGGCAGCCGAACCCGCGGAGCAGGCGGGTATCCGAGTGGTGCATTTGCGCTTTGGCGTCGTGCTCGGACCGGGAGAGGGCGCGCTTAAGCAGATGCTGCCGCCCTTCAAGCTCGGGCTCGGCGCACGCATCGGCAATGGCCGGCAGTGGATGAGCTGGGTGGGGCTGAAAGATGTGGTTGCGGCGGTGCTGTTCGCGCTGGATCACCCCGAACTCGCAGGCCCGGTGAATGTGACAGCGCCGAATCCAGTTACGAATGCCGAGTTCACCCGCGCGCTGGGACGGCAGTTGCACAGGCCGGCTTTTCTTTTTGTGCCGCCAGTTGCCATGAAGCTGCTCTTCGGGCAGATGGCGGAGGAAGCGCTCCTTGCCAGCGCGCGCGTAGAGCCGACCAAGTTACGCAACGCAGGATTTCACTTTTCCGAGCCGAATCTGGATCAGGCGCTCGGTGCGGCGCTAAAGAAGTGATCCGCCTACGCCGGAGGCTTCGGCGCGACAAGCGCGGCGCACCAAGTGATTTGGTTCTGAAGAAGAGCTAGCGGCGGCCTTGAATGACCCGGCCGGTCGAAGCCGTCACGCTACCTTTCTTTTTAGCTGCGCGCTTCACGGCCAGATCATGCATCTCCTGCCCGAGCTTTGACTTGTTGATCGACACCTGCATGATGAGGCTGATGATGTTGCCGGTGATCCAGTAAAGCGCAAGACCTGATGCGAAGTGCCACAGCGTGAAGCCCATGATGGCCGGCATCATGATGGCCATCATGCGCCGCTGAGTCGGGTCCATGCCGGGTGCGGGGGTGATGAACTGCACCAGAAACATGGTTCCGATAATCAGGATGGGCAGGATGTGCAGCGGGTCGGGCATGGAGAGATCGTGCAGCCAGAACCAGTGCGCCTGCCGCAGTTCCACGGCGTTGAGCAGCACGCGGTAATAAGCGAAGAAGAGCGGCATCTGCAGCAGGAGCGGAAGGCAGCCGCCGTACATATTGACGCCCTCTTCGCGCATGATCTGCATCTGCTCGTTCTGCATCTCGGCGCGCTTGGGGTCGTTAATCTTGAGGTTGTTGTATTTCTTCTTCACCGCGTCGAGCCGCGGCTGAATCCGCATCATTTTGAGCGACGATTTCATCGACCAGATGCGGGTGGGCAGCAGGATCACGTTGAAGATGACGGTGACGATGATGATGGCCCAGCCCCAGTTGTTGGCTCCCGGACCGAGCAGATTGCGCAGCCAACGGAGCGCGACGTAGAGAGGCTTGGCGATCACTCCCCACCAGCCGTACTGGATCAGCGAGCCGAGCGACTCTCCGGTCGGATGTCCTTCGGAGCCCATGGCGTGGACGGAGTTGAGGATGTCGGTTTCCTTCGGCCCGGCATAGATGCGAACGTTGGTGTCGCCGCTCTGATCGCCCAGGGCGAGGCCGATTACGTCGGCCGGCTTCTTGGCGCTGTTCGGGTCGGAAAGATCGCTGGGCAGATCTATGGAGTTGTGAAACGTGACGAGCGTGGTGCGCTGCGGCACGTCGGGCAGGAATGCGGCCGCGAAGTAGAGGTCCATCAGCGCGGCGTACTCGTAGGGCTGATCGATCGTGGCGTTGCCGCTAACCTTTCTTACCGCCTGGGTGTCCTGCTTACCGTCAATGGACCAGGCAAATTGCGAATCGGTATGCGTGGCGAAGGTGGTGCGCTTACCCGCTGCGGCGAGGAACTCTTCCATGTCGCCGAGGCCGGCGGGCCATGCCACCAAGGCACGGACCGGCTGGCCATTTCGCTTGACCTCGACGTGTGCGCTGACGACGTACGTGGTGTTGAAGCTGAAGGTCTTAACAACATCCAGGCCGCCGGATGCGTAGTGGAAGCTGACAGAATTGGGCGCCAGAACCTGCCCTGTCGTAGAAGGCTGATAGAGCGCCGTATTCAGCTGAGCGGTCAAACCGCTGTCGTAGGTGTAGAGCGAGAGCGGAAGACCAAAGCGTGCCGCGGCCTGCTCCTGCACCATGTCGAGCGGCTTGCCGGTGGAATCGGTGAAGCCCTTCAGAATCCAGTGCTGGACCTGGGCGCCCTTGTTCGTAAAGGTGATGCGGAACTTTTCGTTCTCGATGGTGGTGGTGGTTTCAGAGGCAGCGCCAACCTGCGATGCGGTAGCAGGCGCATCCTGATTTGCGGGCGTCGTTCCTGAAGCGCCCGATGCGGACGCGCTGGCTGCTGTCTGCTGGGACTGCTGCGCTTGCTGGACCTGCTGGTTCTGCGCAGGAGAAGCAGCCTCGGGCTTCTTGAACCACTGGAATGCCATCACGCCGACGAGCACAAGACCCATCAGGAGGATCATGCTGCGGGAGTCGCCACCTGGCGCGCTGCCTCCGCCGGGCCCCTGAGAGTCGAGGTTAGGATTGCGAATTTCGGGCAAAGAATTTTTCCTGTCGTTGAGGAGTGGCGCGCCGTTCGCAATTTCCCGGTGCGAGATCGCTGTCCGGGATGGTGAGGCTCGCCTCTCGTTCTATGGTAAAGGCTTGTGCGGCAGATGTTCGGCCGTGCTGCCGTTTGATTTCGTTTGTTTCGAGATGGGCGGTACCGGATCCAGCCCGCCGCGACAGAATGGGTGGCATCGGAGCAGACGCCAGATGGCAAGGGCGCTGCCCTTGAGCGGGCCATGCGTGGCGATGGCGATGGTTGCGTACTCCGAGCAGGTGGGCACAAAACGGCATCCGCCGCCTCCGCCCGAGGCGTGGAGCGCCGGGGAGATCCAGCGTCGATAGAACGCGAGCAGAGCCAGGAGAATGCGTGTCATCGGACAGGCTCGGCCTGGGCAAGCGTCTGAGCTGCGGTTGTGGTGGCGCGAGCGCGTTCGGCATTGGCCTGCTGAAGAATACGCACAACCTCGGCTTCCAGTTTCGTAAATTCCAGGGTGAGCACGATGCGCTGAGGATGAAAGATCAGGTCGCATCCGACGGGAAGCAGGTCGAGGTGCTTGCGCAGAACTTCGCGCATCCGGCGCTTGATCCGGTTGCGTTCGTGCGCTTTGCCGAGCACTTTGCCGGCAGTGAGACCCACGCGGGGAGCGGACGGCTCCGCCTGAGGCGCGAGGAACCAGCTCATCGATGCGGAACGGCGTTTTCGGCTTGCCTCGTAAGCGCGCTGGTAGTCGGCGTGCTTGCGGAGGCGATTCGCGGACATAGACGCACGACCGGGCTGCTGCACAGCAGAGGTTGCGGTGCGCGGCTCAGCCTGGGAAGGTGCGTTCATGGCAATGCGGGAGGGATTCCGGCCGGAAGTATCGTGCTGTTCTTGCTGCTCCAGCCGAAACAGAACGGCGGGGAAACCTAGTCGCGATAACCGGCGCTGACTGCGACGCGCTTGCGTCCGATGGCACGGCGACGGCTCAGCACGGCGGCTCCCGACTTGGTCTTCATCCGCGAGCGGAACCCGTGGGTCTTTGAGCGGCTACGCCGGTTGGGTTGAAATGTGCGCTTGGGCATGGAATTGCGCTCCGTTTCCTGTCTAAAATCTTGGCCTCGACGGCAAGTACTAAGTATATCGAAGGTTGGGCTTTGAATCCAGTGGGAGCCGAATCCGGCGGTAATGGCGGATTGCGCGTACGCAAGTTGCCCTGGTCCGACCCGAACTGAACGAAGTCCGCTGGGGTGAATCGGCATGATGGCAATTGTTTCTTCGCACAGGGCGACTTAGATCTCGCGAATCGATCTACGCAAGTTGAAAGTCGACGAAACTTGCGACAAGGTACGTCGCGAATCCGACGAAACAAGTACGACCACGCGCGCGGTCGGCAGCATCCAAAGTTTTCAGATCGACGACAGAAATCAGCGATGAAATTTTCGACTCAGCGCGCGAATTTCCGTTCGTCTGTGACGTGTTTCACCGTGCTTGGTGCAAGTCTCACAGCACTCCGAAAACTTATGTGAAAGAGTGATTGCAACACCCCCCAGATGTGCTACCATCGGGACCGTTCAAGAAAGTTTCCGAGCGTCCCACGGAGTGAATTTCAACCCGTGTCCCGCAGTGTTTCTAGCGAGACAGTTCAACGGCCATAGGTAATTCTCAGCAGTCGCACGCGGCATGGATTCACAGCCATCCGCAGCGTGAGCCATTGCCTCAACCGTCCGGTTTGAAGTCACACGGCAGTAGACAGGTGGCGCCGATAAGGATCCGCTCGATGTCATTCGCTATTTCGCCGGCTTCGGCTCTTAATCCATGGCTGCAGATTCTCGCTGCACTCGAGAAGAAAGTAATTCGCCAGTCGTTCGAGACCTGGCTAAAGCCGACGCGTTTCAGCCACGCCAATGGACGTATTCTTTTTGTCCGCGTTCCTTCCAAAGAGTTCCAGCACATCGGGGATAAATACAGCGACCTGATTCAGGAAGCGATCGATTCGCAGTCGCTTGAATTTGACGACGTGCAGTTCGTCACTGCGGAAGAAGATCCCACCGCTCCGCCTCCGCGCAAGGATGGCGGGTTCGGCCCCCTTCCCGCGCACTCTCCTATCGCGCCCGCGTCGCGCTCACCCGAGCAGACGCGCTTCGACTGGTCGACAGCTGCACAGCTGAATCCGCGTTACACGTTCGACGCCTTCGTCATCGGCAATGGCAATCAGTTTGCACGCGCAGCTTCACTCGCTGTCGCTGAGCGGCCTTCGCGCGCCTACAATCCGCTCTTCCTGTATGGCGGCGTGGGAATGGGCAAGACCCACCTGATGCACGCCATCGGCCACGAGGTGAAACGCAGGACGCCTTCGGCGAGCATCTGCTACGTCTCCGCGGAAAAATTTACAAATGAGATGATCACCTCGCTGCGCAACGATCGCATGACCAGCTTCCGCGATCGCTTCCGCACCGTCGACGTTCTGCTCATTGACGACATCCAGTTCATCGCGCAGAAAGAGCGCACGCAGGAAGAGTTCTTCCATACGTTCAATGCCCTGCACGAAAGCATGAAGCAGATCGTCATCGCTTCGGACCGTCCGCCAAAGGAACTGGCCGAGATCGAAGACCGGCTCCGGTCGCGCTTTGAGTGGGGATTGATCGCAGACATTCAGCCGCCCGATCTCGAGACCAAGGTTGCGATTCTGCAGAAGAAGGCGGAGAGCGAGCAGGTTCAGCTTCCGACGGACGTCGCGCTCTTCATCGCGTCAAACGTTCGCACCAACGTGCGCGAACTCGAAGGCGCCATGACGCGGCTCGTCGCATGGTGCAATCTGAACCACACCGAGATCACGCTGGCCACCACGCAGCAGTGCTTGAAGCAGTACATCGACATGCAGGTGCGCAAGATCACGATTGAGTCGATCCAGCGCGCCGTGGCCGAGCAGTTCGGCATGAAGGTCGCCGACCTGAAGCAGAAGAACAATTCGCGCAACGTTGTCGTGCCCCGACAGATCGCCATGTACCTGGCCAAGCAGATGACCGAAGCCAGCCTGCCGGAAATTGGACGCCAGTTCGGCAACAAGCACCACACCACCGTGATGCACTCGATCGGCAAGATTGACGAGCAGCGCCGGACAGACAAGGACCTGCACAGGACGTTGAACAAGCTGCAGGAGATGCTCAACGGATAAGGGGTAAGTGGTCAGTGGTTAGTGATCAGAGAGGCCGCGCGATGCGCGGCCTTTTCATGTTCACCCAGTGCTCAAAGGTATCACTGAGAATTGATCTCGGATTGCAGGCTGAGTGCCGGGAAGGATAAGTGATTCCTAAGTTGCAAACTCGGTCAGGCTCAGCACGTTTCCGTCGAGGTCTTTGAACCAGGCGATGCGGGCGCCGCTGGGGGAGTTCCAGATGCCATGCGGATCGGAATCGTTCATGCCGGGGTAGCGTTCGAACGCCACGCCTGCGGCAACCAGTCTGTCGATCGTGGCTTCGACGTCGGAAACTCGCCAGCCGAGGATCGTGAAAGGCTGCGGCTTCAACTCATGCACTGTCGTCACGCGCAGCATCGTCCCATTCGCGTCAAACTCCAGCGCGAATGGCGCATGGTCTGCGACAAGTCGCAGACCAAGAATGCCTTCGTAAAACGCACGCGCTTTTGCGGGATCGGTGGTGGGAGCGAAGGCGATTAGGTCACTCCCACCAAGAATAGATTCTGCCATCTCCTGCCTCCGCCCGCATTCTTCATGCGCGGTACGCGCAGAGGCAAGAGAATTGTTGATGAACAGCCGAGTTCGCCTGCGGGTCTAGGCTCCCTGGACGACAAGGTCCTGCGCGAGCTTGAAGTGCACGATCGACTCCGCCGGAATCTCGAGGTCGCGGTTTCCGGTCATCGCAGCGCCTGCGGTGCCCGCGCCTCCGCCGGCGAGGCCGCCGATCAGCATGCCCTTTCCACCGCCGGCCAGTCCGCCGATCAGCATGCCGAGTCCGGCGCCGCCGCCAATCATGGCCGCCGAGCGCTTACCCTTGCCCTTCTTCGTCTGCGTGAGGTCCGCCGTCCGGAGTTGGAGTTCCCTGCCGTTCAACGTCATTGTGGTCAGGCGCAGTTCCAGCACCGAGGCGCCCTTCACACGCCCGCGTGCGTGCGATGCGTCAACCACGCCGCTCACCCGCGTTCCCTTGGGCACTACGGCAACGCCGCTGGGATCGAGCACGGGATCGACGACTTCGCCGGTGAACGTATCGCCTGCGCGGTTTGTCTTCACGCTGATGTGCTGGTCGACACGGACTGCGAGATTGGTTCCGGCCTGGATGGTGATTTTGACGGGACCGCTCGGGGATGTTCTGCCTGCTGCGGAAGGGCCTGCGGCAGGACCGGCGCCCTGCTCATCTGCCTGCGCCTGGTTTGGATCGCCGCCGAGCGGCATCACCTTCGGATCTTGCGGCGGAGGTACCGGACCGCCCGGAGGCGGAGGCGTGGTGGTCGTCGCGACCGCTCCCGCGCTCTGGCCCTTTGCCGGTGGCTGGACCACGGCCGTGGTGGTGGTTCCCGTCTTGTCTACAGCGACGACCTGCTGGGGCTGGCCGGTGGAGGCCGCCTGCTGCTTGGCCTGGTCGATGGCCTTGTCCATCTTCGATTGGCATGCGGTGAGCATGACGGCGAAGCCAAGCGCCAGCATCGGCGTCTTTCCGCGGCGCAAAAAGTCTTTTGAAAACATTCGTGTCCTCTTTCGATCGAAAGGTTGCGGAGCCCAAGGCAATCAGGGAGTGCAGCTTTGAATATCTATTTACTTGAAACTAGTAGAAGAGAAGACGGCGCAATTGCGCAACGGTACCGAAGAGACGTTCAGATCTGAACTTCTGCAAAAACCGGAGGTTAGCGCGACATCAAATCGACAAACATTTTCTGGAATCGCGGCAAGTCGAGATCGAGCTGGGCGTGCACGAGGCGGACTCCGGTCTGCGGCTTGAGCTTCTCGTCCCACGTGAGCGTGTCTCCATAGGTCGGGCCTCGACTCAGATCGACGTCCATATAGAGGAGCTTTTCCTTCGTGACCAATGTCGGATCGAGCCAAGCGCACGCAGCGAACTCGTCCCACATGTAGTAGCGATTCTCGCTCCATGCCGCGACGTATTTTGACGTGGGGGAGTTGGACCTGGCGATGTGCTGCAGCATCTGCTCGGTGAACGGGGCCTTGATAGAGACGTCCACAGTTGTCACGTCGATGCGGGGCCACGCGGCACGAAGCACGATGTGCGCCGCCTCGGGGTCGAACCAGAAATTGAATTCGTGACGCGGATTGGTGGCAAACTCCGGGTCGTCTGTCTGCGGATTGAGGCTGCCACCCATGAGAACGATGCCCTTGGTGAGCGACGCAAATTCCGGGTCGACGGAGATTGCGAGAGCGATGTTGGTCAGCGGCCCGGCTGCGTAAATCGTCACCTCGTGCGGATGCGCGCGAACCTGCCGCACGAGAAAGTGCGCCGCGTCCTCTTCGATTGCGGCGAGCTTCGGCATGCCTTCGGGCAGTGGCGGAATATCGTAGGGGCCGTGCGCATCGGTTTTGTCGGGAGTGAACGGAGTGACTTTGCCGTCTTTTTCGACGAGGGTGGTCGGGCCGGCGCCCCATGCGCCCAGCCAGGTCACCTTGCCATCGAGCGCTGCAGTGAGCTGCGTCTCGCGCTGCGTGCGCACCAGCGGAAAGACCGCTCCTTTCGCTACAGGAACGCGCGTGTGGCCAGTGAGCTCGAGCATGCGCAGAGTGTGCAGGGTCTCTTCGTCGCGCCAGGCATTTCCGGTCACCATCGTGATGCCGAGGACTTCGACCTCCGGGGCCTGCAGCAGAGAGAGGATCGCCATCTGGTTCGACCCACCCGGGCCGGAACCGTCCTGATCGATCAGCACGAGCCGCTTCTGCGCAGAGCACACGAGTGCTACGGATGCCATCAGCACACAAATTGCAGTCTTCATTGCTGGCTATTGTGGCATACCGCCTGCGGGCGGATGCACTATCGCCGCGGTCCGCGATCGCGCCCGAATCCGCGCGGCCTCATGGGAGGCGCGACGGGCAGGTGCGTTTTGCCCTCGGGATACACGACCAGGAATCGATCCTGTCCCTCGCCGGAACTTGCCGTCTCAACACCCTGCAGGTCTTTGAAAGCCATGTGCAGCAGACGGCGCTCGCGGCTGTTCTGCGGAGGGAACGCATACGGCACGCCCGATTTGCGCACCTTTTCGGCGGCCATCTCGGCAGACATGCGCAGCTCCTGCGCCCGCAGGGCCTTGAAGTTGCCGGCATCGAAGCTGACGAGGTCGTGCTCGCGCTGCTCGAGGCGCAGCATCTGCGCCGCAATCGTTTCGAGCGCGCGGAGAAGCTCTCCGTTATGCTGCGTCAGCAACTGCGTGTCGGGACCGCCCAGCTCAACATAGATCACCCGCGCTTCGAGCCCCTGCGGGTCGTGCGCTCCGTCTCCCGCGGTGATGCGATACTTCAAACGCATTCCGCCGAGCTTGTTGAGGGAACCGATGAAATTGGCGATTTTCTGGGCAGCCTGCTGCAGGTCGTCGATGGGCATAACGGAACAGTATCGCAGAGAGGGGCGGGGTTGTGCCTCCGCATTGTGATTGATTCAGAGTCTCTCAAATTCAAAGGCGCAGGAAGCGATTCACCGCAGGCGTCGACCTACTCAGTGCGGACCAGCGGGGTCAGATACTCGGGGCCGATAGGGTCTTTGACTGACTCGGCCACGATCCGATCGATCTCCGCCATCGAATCCGCATCGAGCTTCCAGCCCATAACGCCTGAGATTGCGTCCAGCTGATCCGGCCTTTTGGCGCCCCACAGCGCAACGGAAACACCCGGCCTGTCCAGCACCCACCGGGCCGCCAGTTCGATGAGCGACTTCCCAAATCGCTCGCGAGCAAACTCGGTGAGCCGCTCCACCGCTGTCATGTACTGGCTAAAACGCGGCTCCTGAAACTTGGGATCTACCGCGCGAATGTCTCCGGGCTCGAATCTGATGCCGCGATGCACACGCCCGCCCAGCAGGCTCCGGCAGAGCGAACTATACGTCAGCACCGCGATGTTGTTTGCCGCGCACCACGGCAGGATCTCGGCATCGATCTCGCGCTCGAAGATGTTGTAGGGAGGCTGATCGGAAGCGAGCGGCGTCACGCGCCGGAACGCCTCCATCTGGGGCAAATTGAAATTGCTCACGCCCAGCGCGCGCACTTTTCCAGCAGCGACGAACTCGGCGAGGACGCCCGCGACCTCTTCGACAGGGATCAGCGTATCGGGCCAATGTACCTGGTAGAGGTCAATGTAGTTGGTCCCCAGGCGGCGCAGGCTGTCTTCCAGTTCGCGCCGCAGCCGTTCCGGCGTCGAATTGGCGAAGACGCCCCTGCTGTTCCAGTCGAGACCGGCCTTGGCTGCAATGTAAAACGCCTCGCGCCGGCCATGCTGCTGCATAGCCTTGCCGATCAGTTCTTCTGCCCTGCCGCGGCCGTAGATGGGCGCTGTGTCGATGAGATTAACGCCACGTTCAACTGCGCTCAGAATGGTCGCAATGGCTGCTTCGTCCGATACCGCACCCCACTCCGTTCCGCCTATAGCCCATGTTCCGAGGCCTATCCTTGATACTTCAACGCCTGCAACACTCGTCATTTCCATGCAGGAACATCTTAAGCGCGCCGCTCTGGTGCTGAACTTAACTCACCCCGGTTACATCCAAGACTCAGGAGAAATTAAGCTTTAACCGATATGCTGTTTTGCGTGACCAAGGGACGTGTATTGTCGTCGCTTCTGCCGGCCGGTCTGGCTCTAGGACTGGCAATGAGTACGGCGGCAATGTCGCAGACAACGGTACAGGCGGATCAACAGCCGACACCAACGGCGGCCGTATCTCCGGTTGTTATCACGTTGCAGGAGGCGATCAAGCGCGCGCAGGCCAGCGAGCCGAACTATGCCAACTCCGTGGCGAGCGCGCGCGTAGCCGGCCTCGACAAATCGATCGCACGGGCAGGGCTGCTGCCCTCAGCGCGGTTCAACGGCCAGGGCCTCTATGTCCAGCCGAATGGTCTGCGCGAAGTAGGCGGCGAAGGCGTCGTGAATACCAACCCCAAATTCGTCTCCGCCGACGCGAGACCGCGGGAGTACGTGGCCCAGGGTGTGGTTGAAGAGAGCATTGGACTGGGACCAATCGCTGCGCTGCGCACAGCGAACGCCGCGGATGCTGTGGCGAAGGCGGAGCTTGAGATCGCACGGCGCGGTCTGGTAGAGACGGTGACTGGCTTATATTACGGAGTTGCCTCCGCCGATCACAAGCTGTCGATCGCGCAGCAGGCGGCCACAGAAGCTGCAGACTTCACAAAACTGACCAGCCAGCGCGAACAGGCTCGCGAAGCAGCGCACGCAGATACGATCAAGGCACAGCTTCAGCAGCAGCAGCGCGACCGCGAGCTCTCTGACGCGAAATTGAATGCAGAGAAGGCGCGGCTCGAGCTCGGCGTTCTTCTCTTTTCCGATCCGCGCACGCCGTACAACATCAGTATTTCCGACGCCCCCGCCGCGCTCGCAAGCCGGGAAGAGGTGAACGGACTTGCTTCGAAAAACAACGCCGAATTGAAGAGTGCATTGGCGACGCTGAACGCCAGCAGTGCCGATGTGCTGACGGCCCAGGCTGCTTATCTGCCCACCATCGGCTTGAATTACACCTACGGAATCGACGCGAACGAGTTTGCGGCTCGCGGTCCTCTCACGCCAGAGGGCATTCGCACGCACAATCTGGGCTACTCTGCCGCAGTCACGGTGAACCTTCCCGTATGGGACTGGCTTGCCACCGAGCACAAGGTGAAGCAGAGCGAGATTAAACGCGACGCGGCAAAGATCGCGCTGACCGCAACGCAGCGACGCACCATCGCGCAACTGGATGAGTCCTATGCCGAAGCGCAGGCCGCGCGGGCCCAGCTCGCGTCTCTCGATGAAAGTGTGGCCATTGCCGCTGAGAGCCTCCGCCTCACCAAGCTTCGCTACACCGGCGGCGAGGCCACAGTTCTTGAAGTTGTCGATGCGCAAGCGGCGTACATCAGCGCGCAGAACGCACGCGAAGACGGACGCGTCCGCTTTGAAACGGCCCTTGCACAGTTGCAAACTCTGACCGGAACGATGTGAGCTCATGAACGAAAAGCCCTTCAACCGCCGTCTCATCGTGAATTGCACGCTGCTTGCTGCGGCGCTCTCTGCCGTACTCGCTTTTTCAGGATGCAAGAAGGAAGAGACACCCGCGCCTGAGGTTACGGTGCAGGCCGAACATCCGGAGCAGGGTGCGATCTCCGAGCACATCACGGCAGACGCGATTCTGGCGCCGCTTGCGCAGGCCGCCATTCAGCCCAAGATTGCCGCACCCGTCAAGAAGTTCTACGTGCAGCGCGGCGCGAAGGTGAAAGAGGGCCAACTGCTCGCGGTGCTTGAGAACGCTGACCTGGTTGGCGGCGCGCAGGACAACAAGGGCGCGTACGAGGCCGCGCAGGCCGCCTATGCGACTGCCACAAAGGCGCAGGTTCCTGAAGATGTACAGAAGGCGCAACTCGACCTCGCGCAGGCAAAGGCCAATCTCGATCTGAACACCAGCATCGTCAACAACCGCAAACAGCTTTTCGCGCAGGGCGCCATTCCCGGCCGCGATCTGGATACGGCGCAGGCCGCGCTGGTGCAGGCGCAGGCCGCATACGAGACGGCGTCGAAACATCTCGAGTCGATGCAAAACGTAAATCGCGATGCCGAACTCAAAACGGCGCAGGGCAACCTGACATCCGCGGAGGGCAAGTACAAGGCGGCCGCAGCGCAGGTGAGCTTCACCGAGATCCGCAGCCCGATCAACGGCGTCGTGACGGATCGGCCGCTCTATGCCGGAGAGACTCCAGCCGGCGGCGCACCGGTGATTACGGTGATGGACACCTCGTCTCTGCTCGCAAAAACCCACATCGCGCAGAGCCTCGCGCAACAGATGAAGCTCGGCGATGACGCGACGATCGCGGTGCCCGGCATCGCCGATCCCGTTCCGGCAAAAGTGGCGCTGATCAGCCCTGCGCTCGACGCCGGCAGCACGACCATCGAAATCTGGCTTAAGACCGACAACAAAAAGGGAGCGCTGAAGGTCGGCACGCCGGTTAAGGTCTCCATCACAGGGCACACCGTTGAGAACGCGCTGAAGGTTCCGGTCTCCGCAATCCTCACCGGGGATGATGGAGCAAAGTCTGTCATGGTCGTCGGTTCGGACGGTACCGCGCAGAAGAAGCCTGTGCAGACCGGCATTCAGGACGGAGACGACATCCAGGTCACGCAGGGCGTGACTACAGCCGACATGGTCATCACGAGCGGCTCCTACGGTCTCGATAAGGGCACAAAGGTCAAGGTCGGCAAGCCCGACGAAGACGAGGACAAGCCCGGGGCCGATAAGGGAGGCGACAAGGACTGATGTCGATCGCCACCCAGACACCGGTAGCGCCAAACGACTCCTTCTGGCTGACGCGCTTCACGCGACCCATCTTTTTCTTCGCGGCTGTGCTCACGATTGCGGGAATCTACGCGGCGCTGCAGGTGCCGATCTCTGTCTTCCCGGAGACAAATTTCCCGCGCGTTGTGATCGGCATTGATAACGGCGTGATGCCGGTTGAGCAGATGGAAGTGACCATCACGCGGCCGATTGAGAATGCGGTGAACTCGGTTCCCGGCTTGACGACGGTTCGCTCCACCACCAGTCGCGGATCAGCCGAGGTGAGTCTCTTCTTCGACTGGAACGTCGATATGTATCGTGAGCTTCAGCTCACCGACGCTGCGCTGAGCAAAGTCGCAAAGGATCTTCCTGCAACCGCGCGCATCACGACGAATCGGCTCACCTTCGCGACGTTCCCGATCCTGGGTTACAGCCTCACCTCCGACACCGTCCCGCAGACCCGTCTCTGGGAACTCGCCACCTACGAGCTGAAGCCGCCGTTGAATCGCGTGGAAGGCGTGAGCACGGTGATCGTGCAGGGCGGGCAAACGCCGGAGTATCACGTAACGCCGAACCTGCAGTTACTCGCGGCCGATGGTGTTACGGTGACCGATCTGGTCAACGCTATCCAGGCCTCGAACATCATCGATTCGCCGGGTCTCTATGAAGCGAATCACCAGCTGATCCTGGGCCTGGTCGGCGCGCAGGTGCACGACGAAGAGCAACTGCGGCAGCTTGTAGTGAAGACGACTCCAGCAGGAGCCCCGGTGCACGTGGCCGATGTTGCGAGCGTGGAGCTTTCAACGTTGCCGGTCTACACGACGGTTACATCGAATGGAAAGCCCGCTGTCCTTATCACGATCGCCCGGCAGCCGGCGTCGAACACAGTCGCGGTAGCCAATGCGGTAGACGCCGAGATCGCTCAGCTTCGGCAGAAGCTGCCTCCCGGCGTAAAGCTTGAGCCCTTCTACGATCAGTCGCAACTGGTGCGCGACAGCATCGCCAGCGTGCGCGACGCGATCTTCATCGGGCTAATTCTCGCCTGCATCATCCTGTTCCTGTTTCTCCGCGACTGGAGTTCTTCCCTCGTTGCGGGGATGGTCATCCCGGTCACCGTTGCGGTGACAATCCTCGTCCTCTGGGCCATCGGACAAAGCTTCAACCTGATGACGCTCGGCGGCCTAGCCGCTGCCATCGGCCTCGTGATTGATGACGCGATCGTGGTTGTCGAGAACATCGTGATGCATCGCGATAACGGGGAGCCCCGCGCCAGCGCCGTACGCAAAGCTCTGAGCGAGATCACCGTCCCGCTTATCGGATCCACGATCACGCCGGTCGTAGTCTTCCTGCCGCTCATCTCCGTCAGCGGAGTAACAGGCACCTTCTTCCGCGCGCTGGCGATCACCATGGCAGCGGCCCTGCTGACCTCGCTCATGCTTGCATTGACGTGGACCCCGGGCCTGAGCCTGGTCATTCTGCGGGATCGTCGTGGAGAAAATGCCGAAAGCAAGGATCACACAGCAGGGCGCCTGCTCTCCGGCGTGTTGAGCGCCCATAAGCGCGTGCTCGATTGGGCGCTGGCAAAGCCGATCTGGCTGGGCCTCGCCTGCCTTTTGCTGGTGATTGGAACCTACGTTGGTTATCGCTTTCTCGGCTCCGACCTGCTGCCGGAGATGGATGAAGGCGGCTTCATCCTCGACTACATCATGCCCGCAGGGAGTTCGCTGACCGAGACCAACCGCGTTCTCCAGCATGTCGAACGCATACTGCGCGAGCAGCCTGAGGTCGAAAGCACATCGCGCCGCACCGGCCTGCAGATGGGGCTTGCTGCTGTCACTGAGGCCAATACAGGCGACTTTACGGTGAAGCTCAAGTCCAAACGCAGCCGCGGCATCGACGAGATCATCGACGACGTGCGAAGTGAGATCAAAAGAACCGAACCCGAACTGGACGTCGACTTCCCCCAGGTGCTGCAGGACATGATCGGGGATCTCTCAAACGCACCCGAACCTATTCAGATCAAAATCTTCGCTGAAGACGAGGCGCTCCTCACGCAACTCGGTCCGCGCGTCGGTAGTGCAATCGAGAAGATCCCGGGCGTAGTCGACGTGAAAAACGGCATCGAGGACACGATCAGCGGCCCTGCAACCAGCTTCCAGGTAGACCCGACTGTCGCCGCACGGCTTGGCTTCACACCCACCGAGGTCGCTGAAGACGCAACTTCAATTCTTGATGGTCTTCCCACAAACGATCCGCTGATCGCGAACGGCCGTCCCTACACCATTCGCGTGCGGCTGAGCGACGAACACCGGGCATCCCTGGATGCCATCCAGAACACAGTCTTCAACAGTGCATCGGGGCATACCGCCAGCCTCGGTTCGTTGGCAGCCATTCAGCAGATTCCGCCACAAAATGAAATTCGCCGGGAAAACCTTCAGCGCATGGTCGCGGTCACCGGCCGTCTGGAGGGCTCGGACCTTGGCAGTGCGATGAAGAACGTTCGGGAGACCGTCGACGGGTTGCACCTCCCCGCGTCCGTGCGGGTCACCTACGGCGGTACCTACGAAGAACAGCAGAAGTCATTCCACGATCTGCTGAAGGTCCTGATGCTGGCCCTCGCGCTGGTGTTTGGCGTGCTGCTTGCAGAGTTTCGAAACTTCCCTGCCCCGATTGCGATTCTGACGTCATCCGTTCTTTCGATCTCGGGCGTGATTCTGGCGCTGCTGATCACGCACACCACGTTCAATGTCGCGTCGTTCATGGGCATCATCATGGTCATCGGAATCGTAGCGAAGAACGGAATCCTGCTTCTCGATGCGGACGAGAAGTTCCGCGCTGAAGGCCTCTCTGCCGCTGAGGCGATGATTCATGCAGCGCAGCGCCGGCTTCGCCCCATCGTGATGACGGCCATCGCCGCGGTCTGCGGCATGCTCCCGCTGGCTTTCGCGATAGGGGCGGGGTCGCAGATGCTGCAGCCGCTGGCAATCGCCGTGATCGGCGGACTCACGATCTCCATGGTGCTTAGCCTCGTCGTTACCCCGATCGTCTACTTCCTTCTGACGAAAAACCGAAAGGCTCAAGCAGAACTCGTTTGATGCTCGACCTGACCGGTGTTCTCTGATCTCTGTTCTGTCACAATGAAGCTATGCTTACCGAGCCCGTGAAGCTTACCCAGGCCGAAGCCCGCGTCCTCGGGTCTCTGATTGAAAAAGAGATCACCACGCCGGACTACTATCCGCTCTCGTTGAATGCGCTGATGAATGCATGCAATCAACGCTCGAATCGCGAGCCGATCATGAATCTCGATGAGGATGATCTTCGGCAGGCTCTGCATGGGTTGGAAGCGAAGCAGCTTGCGGGCCGTGCTCGATCGGCAGACGGCCGCGTGATGAAATACGAACACTGGCTCGGCGAAGCGTTCAACTTCAGCCGGGCCGAGACTGCGTTGATCTGCGTTCTGCTATTACGTGGGCCGCAGACGCCCGGCGAGCTTCGCGGCCGCACCGAACGCCTGCACGAGTTTACCGAGATCAGCGATGTGACGAACGGGCTGCAGAAGTTGATGGAACGCGAGCCACCGCTGGTCACGCTGCTGGCGCGCCAGCCCGGGGCACGCGAATCCCGCTATGCCCATTTGCTCTCGGGTCCGGTGGAGTCTTCGATCGCTGCCGACGGGGAGTCAGCGGCAGAAGAGCCTCAGTCAACGGCATCGAGCTACCAAGAGCGCATCGCGCAGCTCGAGTCGAATGTCGCAGAGCTGCAACGCGAAGTCGCAGCCCTGCGCGAAAAAGTTGAGAGCCTCTTTGGTTGAATCGGCTCAAGGAACCAGCTGACGACTGACAGCTGAAGACTGACAACTGAGAACTGTCTTCAGATCAGCTCGTATCCCGCGAACCAGTAGCCGATTTCGAAGCTCGCCGTCTCCTCGGCGTCCGATCCGTGGATGGCATTTTCTCCGATCGACTTCGCATACTTCTTACGGATGGTGCCCTCTTCCGCGCTGGCCGGATTGGTTGCGCCCATCAGCTTGCGCAGATCGGCAATCGCATTCTCTTTTTCCAGGACCATGAGGAAGATCGGCCCCGACGACATGAAATTGCAAAGCTCGCCAAAGAACGGCCGCTCCTTGTGCACGTAGTAGAAGCCCTGCGCCTGTTCTTTTGAGATCGACTGCTTGCGAATGGTGACGATCTTGAATCCGGCCTTTTCGATATCGGCCAAAACCGCCGCCGCGTGACCGTTCTTCACCGCGTCAGGCTTGATGATGCTGAAAGTGCGCTGCGCCACTCAATGACTCCTCAGTATTGGTTTTATCCCATCCAATATTGTACTTGCCGCGCTGGCCGGACATGGGATCGCATCTGCTACAGTTTCGCCATGCATCGGTTTTCCGCAGCATCTCCCTCTCTGGGTCTCGCACTCCTTGCTGTTCTCGCCGCAACACCTGCAATCAGCCAGACGCACATCGAATCAGAGCAAACCAGGCATGAGCTTCGGGTTTTCGATACCTCGCTGGTCGACACGTCTGTGAGCCCATGTGAAAACTTCTACCGATTCAGCTGCAACAACTGGTTCAAGCGCAATCCGCTGCCGGCTGATCAGGCTTCTTACGGACGCTTCACCGAGCTTTTCGAACTGAATCGGCTGCACCTCAGGCAGATACTCGAGCAGGCGTCGAAGCCGGACTCGAACCGCACCGCAAACGAGCAGAAGATCGGAGACGAGTACGCCAGCTGCATGGACACTGCCGCGGTCGACAAGCTGGGTCTTACGCCGATCAAGCCCGAACTCGATCGGATCGCCGCGCTCACCCGGCCTGACGAGTTGCCCGTGTTGCTCGCGCACCTGCACACGATCGGCGTGGATGCTTTTTTTGACTTCAGCGCCAACCAGGACTACGGGGACGCAAATCAGGTCATCTCTTTCTATAACGCGGGTGGCCTCGGTCTGCCCGAACGCGATTACTATTTCCGCACCGATGCGAAATCGGCCGAACAGCGCAAGCAGTATGTCGAGCACGTTCGCAAGATGTTCGTGCTCGCCGGAGAGCCGGAAGAACAGGCCGCGAAGGATGCTGAAACGGTGATGGCGATCGAAACGCGTCTGGCGAAGGCATCGCTCACCGTTACCGAGCAGCGCGATCCGCACAACCTGAACCATCCCACGGATGTCGCCGCGTTGTCTGGAACGTTGACGCACTTCAAGCTTGCCGACTACGACGAAGCGGCGCACGCACCTGCATCCGGCAAAGCCAACGAGACCGAGCCGAAGTTCATGGCCGAGTTCAATGATCTGGTTGCGACAACTCCGGTCGACCAGATTCGCACTTACCTGCGCTGGCATTTGCTGCACTCCTATGCCGGGACCAGCATGCCCCAGGCGTTCGAGACAGAGACCTGGAACTTCTACGCGCATATCCTCAACGGGGCCGAGAAGCAGCAGGAGCGCTGGAAACGCTGTACCAGCCGGGTCGATCGCGAGATGGGCGAGGCTCTCGGGCAGGTCTACGTAGCGAAGTACTTTCCGCCGGAGGAAAAACAGCAGGCTCTGGAGATGACCCTCGCGATCGAGCAGGCAATGAGCAAGGACATCGACTCGCTCGATTGGATGAGCCCGGCCACCAAGCAGCAGGCCAAAGAGAAGCTGAAGACAGTGATGAACAAGATCGGCTACCCGGACAAGTGGCGGGACTACTCAAAGCTGGTCATCGTGCGCGGCGACGCGCTCGGGAACCTGGAGCGAGTGCGCCAGTTCAACTTCAACCGCGAGCTTGCGAAGATCGGCAAGCCGGTTGATAAAACGGAATGGGGTATGTCGCCGCCGACGGTGAATGCCTACTACGACCCGCAGCAGAACAACGTCAACTTCCCCGCCGGATATTTCCAGCCGCCCTTCTACAGCGGCAAGGAAGACGATGCCGCCAACTATGGGGATATGGGGTCCACCATCGGCCACGAGCTCACCCACGGCTTCGACGACGAAGGTCGGCAGTTCGACAAGGACGGCAACCTTAAGGACTGGTGGACCAAGGACGACGAGGCCAAGTTCAAGCAGAAGGCGCAGTGCATGGTCGACCAGTACGATGCGATCGAAGCCGTTCCTGGCGTGCATCTGAATGGCAAGCTCACGCTGGGCGAAAATCTCGCGGACCTCGGCGGCCTATGGCTGGCGTGGCTTGCGTGGCAGGACAAAGCCCAGACAGCGCACCTCGACATGAATGCGAAGATCGACGGCTATACGCCCGAACAGCGCTTCTGGATCGCCTACGCGCAGCAGTGGTGCACGCAGACGCGGCCCGAGCAGCTTCGCAGCCAGGCTCAGACCGACCCGCACTCGCCCGATGAATATCGAACGAACTCTGTTCTGCAGGATCTGCCTGAGTTCGCAAAGAGCTTTAATTGCAAGGCCGGAGACAAGATGGTGAGCGTAAAGGCGTGCCGGGTGTGGTGACACCGACCGGATGCGATGAGACTTTGTGAGTTTGAGAAATTTAAAGTGCCGGTTTAAATTTCTCAAACCGCGAAGTCTCACCTCGCGGGCGAGAGCATCTCTACGGCCTCTTGCCAGATCTTCGCAGTGGTCTCTCCTGCTGGCTTCGCGCGCGCCAGCATCATTGCCTGTCCCGCCCACATCTGCATGCGATCAGCTTTGCCTTCTTTCGCAGCAGCGTCACGCATGGCGCGCGTCAATCCTCGCTGGATCGGGTAAGGTGCGGGCGGGGGCGCGTCCGGTGCCGCGGATGCGCGCACATACGCGTTCGCAACGCCACGGCCCGGCCGCCCGGTGAACGCAGCGGTAATCATGGTTTCGTCTGCTCCGGTATTGGCGAGCGCATCGGCCCATGCGGGATTGATCTTGGCTTCCGGGCAGCGCAAGAACGCGGAGCCGATCATCACCGCGCTTGCGCCCAGAACCAGAGCGGCAGCTACGCCACGAGCGTCTGCAATGCCGCCTGTCGCGATCACGGGAACAGAGACTGCGTCGACAATCTGCGGAAGCAATGCGAAGAGGCCGACCATTCGCTGCACAGCTTCGTCCGCGTTGAAGGTGCCACGATGGCCGCCGGCCTCAGCACCCTGCGCGATGATGGCGTCGGCTCCAGCTGCTTGTGCCGCTTTCGCTTCTCCAACGGTGGTTGCTGTTGCGAACCACAAGATTCCACGCGCCTTCATTTCCTGTACAAAGTTAGGCGCATACAGCCCCATGATCGACGAAATCGCCTTTGGCCTGGCATCCAGGATCGCCCGGCACTGCGCGTCGAAGTCGGGCAACACGCCTTCCGCCGCGCTTTCCGGCACCTCCGGTCCCCACTGCGCCAGATACTCCCGCTGACGTCGTTCCAGTTCCGCATCCCGTTTCGGCTCCGGCCCGGGGATCCAGAGATTGATCTGAAACTCGCCCTCGCTCTGCACGCGGAACTCCGCACACCACGCGGCGATCTCCTCCGGCTTCATCAGCAGCGCGCCGCACGCACCCATTCCGCCCGCACTCGCCACCGCCGCGGAAAGAGACACAGGGCACGCGCCTGCCATGGGAGCGAGCAGCACGGGCAAACGAATGCCCAGGCGAGATGCAAAGTTCTCTGCACTTGCAATGGCGCTCTTCATTTTCAGGATCCTCCGCGGTGAACCATTTGCTATCTTCCGCAAGCAAGAAGGCCCACCTCGCGGTGAGCCTCTGGTTTCAGCTAAAAGCTAGAAGCTAACAGCTAAAAGCTGCTTCACTTCCCAATCACTTTCGCCAGCGTCTCCCCGATCTCAGCTGGAGAAACAACTACGTGAATGCCCGCCTCGCGCATCGCCTTCATCTTGCCCTCGGCGGTGCCTTCTCCGCCAGAGATGATGGCGCCCGCGTGGCCCATGCGGCGTCCTGGAGGAGCCGTCTGACCGGCGATGAATCCGACCACCGGCTTCTTTACGTTCTGCTTGACGAACGCAGCTGCAGCCTCTTCATTGGTGCCGCCGATCTCGCCGATCATGATGATTGCTTCGGTGTCTGGATCATCATTCAGCAGGCGCAACGCGTCGATGTGCGTCGTCCCGATGATGGGATCGCCACCGATGCCGATTGCGGTCGACTGCCCGATGCCGCGTTGCGTGAGCTGATGCACGGCTTCGTAAGTCAGCGTGCCCGATCGCGAAACGATTCCGACGTTCCCTTCCTTGTGAATGCGCCCCGGCATGATGCCGATCTTGGCCTTGCCCGGCGAAATGACACCCGGGCAGTTCGGTCCGATGAGGCGAGACTTCGACCACTTCAGCTTCGCCCAGACCTTGACCATATCGAGTGTGGGGATGCCTTCTGTGATGCAGACGATGAGCGGAATGCCCGCGTCCTCGGCCTCGAGAATTGCGTCTGCCGCAAACGGCGGCGGCACAAAGATCATGGTGGCGTTTGCGCCGGTCTCTTTCACTGCATCGGCAACTGTGCTGAACACCGGCCAGCCCTCGTGTTTAGTTCCGCCTTTGCCGGGTGTCACTCCGCCGACCACTTTGGTGCCGTACTCCGCGCATCCGAGCGCGTGGAACGTGCCTTCTTTACCAGTGATGCCCTGCACGATGAGCCGCGTATTGTTGTCTACCAGAACCGACATCTTAAAGCTCCTAGCTATCAGCTTTCAGCTCTCAGCTTGGACGTTGCCTTCGAGCTAAGTTTTTGAATAAACGAAGTAAGCATCTTGGAAACTTCTTCACCAAGTGCGGCTGCCTCGTCGATCGCCGCCGAAGAACCCATATCTAGTCTCCTGGCGACGATGAGTTGAGTCTTAACCTCGAAAGTAGAACCTAACGCAATGCCAAGAAACTGCCTGAACTCGGCTGCATTTAGCCGTCCTCGCCCTTCGGCGATGTTGCTCGCCACGGATACACTGGCGCGACGTAGTTGTGATACCAGCCCATACGTCTCTTCTTTCGGAAAGTGCTTAGTCAACTGGTAAATACAAACAGTGAGGTCGATTGCGCGTTGCCAAACTTTCAAATCCTGTGCATCTTGAGGCATCTTGATCTCTTGCCATTCTCGACCTCCGATATCCGGGGAGCTGAAAGCTGAAAGCTGAAGGCTGAAAGCTCCTAGCTTTTGGCTGCCTTCACTACCAACTCAGCAGCTTCCTTCATCGTTGCGCCTACCTGGAAGTTCAGGCCTGAATCCTTGAGGATCTTGCGGCCCTCTTCCACGTTCGTGCCTTCGAGCCGCAGCACGATCGGGACCTTTACGTTAAGCTTCTTCGCCGCGGCCACAACGCCTGTCGCGAGCCGATCGACACGCAGAATGCCGCCAAAAATATTGATGAAGATTGCTTTGACGTTTGCGTCGGACAGCAGGATCTCGAATGCGTGCTCGATCTGCTCCTGTGTCGCGCCGCCGCCCACATCGAGGAAGTTTGCAGGCGAGCCGCCGGCGTACTGAATAATGTCCATCGTCGCCATGGCAAGTCCAGCGCCGTTGACCATGCAGGCGATGGTGCCGTCGAGCTTGATGTAGTTCAGCGCGTACTTGCTCGCTTCCACTTCGAGCGGATCTTCTTCGGCCACGTCGCGCAGTGCCTTGATGTCGGGATGCCGGAACAGGGCGTTATCGTCGAAGTTGATTTTGGCGTCGAGCGCGAAGAGCTTGTCGTCCTTGGTGGTGATGAACGGATTGATCTCCACCAGTGACGCATCGGTATCGATGAATGCCTTGTAGAGGCTCTGGAAAAATGCAACCGCCTGGTTGATCTGCGTCGGCTTGAGGCCAAGCGCGAACGCCAGCTTGCGTGCCTGCCATGCTCCGAACCCAACCGCGGGGTCAATCGCTTCCTTATAGATGGCCTCGGGCCTCTTTGCGGCGACCTCTTCGATCTCCATGCCGCCTGCCTGCGATGCCATGAAGACGAGCTTGCCCGTCGCGCGATCGAGCACAATGCCGAGATACAGCTCGCGATCGATCGCGGCCGTCTCTTCAATCAGCAAACGCTGCACCTTCTGTCCCTGCGGGCCGGTCTGATGCGTAACGAGTTGCATGCCGAGGATGTTCTTCACATGCTCTTCGGCTTCTTCGCGGCTGCGGGCCACTTTTACGCCGCCGCCCTTGCCGCGTCCACCGGCGTGAATCTGCGCCTTGACCACTACGCCGCTCGCGCCCTCGGCGAAAAGTTTGCGCGCCTCAGCGGCCGCTTCTTCAGGCGTATTGGCCATTTCGCCCTTGGGCACAGCCACGCCATACTTCGCCAGGATCTCTTTTGCCTGATACTCGTGAATTTTCATGTTGGTTGGGTCCGCCCGGGTCTGCTGATGTTTCAGGGAATTGGTACAGGACAGCGACAAACGACGTCAGCACGATCGTGCCAGCGGTAAGAAAATACTATCTTGCTGCACGATGGGCTCGCAAACGAGCGAACCGGTCGACAGGCGGCATCAGAGCCAGCGAACCGCGAGATTCAGCGCGTGACAAGCTTCCAACCTGCAAACGGCTTCACCGTAGCGCAGTTCGGCCCGCCATCTTTTCCCGTCCCCGGAACATGCGTTTCGAGTATTGTGTTGGGCCTGCGCCCCACTTCATTGACCATCTCCGCACTGACTCCGCTCAGTGGAACCTTCAGTCGCCGGCTCCATTCCGTTCCGGTCTGCCCCGCGAATCTTCCGATACCGATGTAGACGAAGCGCGATTCTGGCTGCCCTTGTACAAACTGGCCAAGCAGATTCGGTGCATCGCCCTCTCCGTCCAATACAGCTCGCGCTGTGAACTCAAATCGCAGATCGTTGCCTTTCGATCGCTGCTTCTGCACGATTTCGTATTGACTGCCCTTTCCTTTCTGCAACGCAAAGTCCACGCCAGCAGGCGGTTTCTCCAGCACGACCCGAAACGTCAGCTCACGTTCCATAAACTCGCTCCTTCTACCGTGATATCACTCCTGACCTGGAGCTGCCTTTTCACTACGCTCAACCTCACACGGTTACCATAATCAAAGATATGGACTCCCTGAAAACCTTGTTGAGACCGCTCGCAGAAGACGGCGCACAGCTCACGCGCGATGAGGCGCGGGACGTGCTGCGCCAGATCCTCTCCGGTCAGGTGCCCGACGTCGAGACCGCGGCGCTGCTCACGGTTCTGGCCACGCGTGGCGAGCAGGCCGCCGAACTCGCCGGCTTCGTCGACGTGATGCGCGAGCAGTGCGTCCCCGTTCCCCTCACTGACGAAGAGCGCGCCGAACTGGTGGACTGCGTTGGCACGGGCGGTGGCGGACCGCTCACCTTCAATATTTCGTGCGGAGCAGCGCTGGTGGCGGCGGCGACCGGAGCCAAGGTGGCAAAGCATGGCAACCGCGCTGTCACGTCGCGGTGCGGAGCCGCCGACGTGCTAGAAGCGCTCGGCGTGCCCATCGACCTTTCGCCTGAACTTGCAGTCGAGTGCCTGCGCGAGACGGGCTTTGTCTTTCTCTTTGCGCCGCTCTACCACCCGGCAATGAAGGCCATGAACCCGCTGCGTCGCGCGCTCGGGTTCCGCACCATCTTTAATCTCTGTGGACCGCTGACGAATCCGGCGCACGCACGGATTCAGGTGGTGGGAGTGCTTGCGCCCAGCCGGGTTCTTCTTGTCGGCCGTGCCCTGCAGGCGCTCGGATCGAGACGGGCTTTTGTGGTCCACGGGACCGACGGCATCGACGAGCTGACCACTACGGGCGAGTCGGTGGTGGCTCGCATCATCGAAGTCGAAGGCGAAACCGAGCCGCATCTGAAAGCCGCACGCATCACGCCCGAGATGGCCGGGCTGCCTCGCGCCAAACTCGAGGACTTTACCGGCGGCGACATCGAGACGAACAAGGCGCTGCTCTACGACGTGCTCACCGGCATCAAAGGCGCGCGGCGTGACATCGTGTTGCTCAACGCCGCGGCTACGCTGGTTGCGGCGGGTATCGCTGAAGGCCTGAAGGAAGGTGTGGAGATGGGCGCCGAAGCCATCGATTCCGGACAGGCGGCCGCAACGCTGGCCAAACTTCGTCAATTCGGAGAGAAGCATGCAAGAAAGTAGCGCTCGCGCGTTCCTTCACTAGAGCGCAGAAGATTTGCGTGGTTCGATTCAAGGAGCAAGAGATGAAACTCCCCTTCGCAGCCCTTACTTCCGCGGTACTCGGCGCGGCCCTCTCCGCCGGTGCTCAGCAGCAAACGCAGCCCGAGCTCAAAGTCGACAGCAGCAACCGCACGCTTACCGTGAGTGCGACGGACAACGTCTCCGTGGAGCCCGACCAGGCGATTCTGCACATCGGCTTTGTCACTCAGCCGCAGGACGCGAAGGGCGCCTATGCCGAGGGAACGCGCGCTTCCAATGCGATCATCTCCGCGCTCAAGCAGGCGGGAGTGGCTGAGAGCGCGATCCGCAGCGAGTCGCAATACCTCGATCGCGACTGGACCACCAAACTGCGCAAGTACACGCTGCACCAGGACTGGACCGTGAAGGTAGCGCCCGAACGCGCCGCCGAGATTCTCGATGCCGCCGTGAACGCCGGAGCCACTTCGAGCGGCCAGATCGAGTGGACCGTCAAGGACGAGAAGGCGCTCGAAGCTCAGGCGCTCGACAAAGCTGCTGCCCGCGCTCGCGCCAACGCCGAAGTGCTCGCGAAAGGCATGGGCGTCCGCCTCGGCGCTCTGATCTACGTCAGCAACCAGATGTCCGCGCCGTCTTTCCCGAGGCCGATGCCAATGAAGGCCATGAAGGCGGCAAACGCAGCACCCGAGCCCCTCGCCATCGAGCCGCACCAGGTAAGCCGCGAGGCGACTGTTTACGCCGTCTTTGCGATCGAGTAGGAACGCAGCCCATTCTGTTTTCTGAATCAACCTGGCGCTTCGGATCATCTATTAGTTGTTTGAACATATAAGCTGCCGGTCGGCAGAGACCGGTTACAGGGGGCGCCTACAATGTCCAGCAACCGCCAGCCCGCCATTTTCCTTCCACACGGAGGAGGACCATGCTTCTTCATGGACTGGACATGGGGTCCGGCGGATACCTGGCAGCCGACGCAGCGGTTCCTTGAGTCGATAGCGGCCACGCTGCCTGAGCGGCCGAAGGCGATGGTCGTGATCAGCGGGCACTGGGAGGAGCCGGCCCTCACCGCCGGCGCAGCGGCGAAACCGGAACTCATCTTCGACTACTCCGGCTTCCCCGCGCATACGTACCAGCTCACCTGGCCTGCGCCGGGCGATCCGGCACTCGCCGCACACGTGAGCGCGTTGCTCCAGTCCGCAGGGCTGCCCTCGGCCACCGACACCAGGCGCGGCTACGATCACGGCGTCTTTGTGCCATTGAAGGTCGCCTTTCCTGAAGCGCAGATCCCGGTTGTCACACTTTCGCTCGATCAGTCGCTCGATCCCGCGCTGCACATCGCCGCCGGACGCGCTCTCGCGCCGTTGCGCGACGAAGGTGTGCTCATTGTGGGCAGCGGCATGAGCTTTCATAACCTGCGCGGCTACTTCCAGCCGCAGACCGCCGAACGCGCTCGTGCATTCGATGAATGGCTTACGGCAGCCGTCGAGTCGAATGCAAAACAGCGCAATGCTCTTCTCGAAAAGTGGCGCAGCGCTCCATTCGCAACATACGCGCATCCACGCGAGGAGCACCTGATCCCGCTGATGGTCGTCTCCGGAGCCGGCGGGGATGCGGCCGGCAAGCGTGTCTTCACCGACGAACCGATGGGCGCCCAGATCAGCGCCTACCGCTTCGACGGCTGAAGCTGAGGTGATCGGCGAACTCGGCTGGGGTCAGGGTCAGTGCGGATCAATCCCTTCGCCGCCGGTGTCTAAGTCTACATGCACGCCAGAACGTCGATCGCGTGTCTCGCCAGAATCGTCGCAACGTCCGCACTCGTGTCGGCAATTGGCCTGTTTGCGCTAGTTCAAGCACAAATGTGGATCCTGCGGTACCGTGCGCAACAACTGATGGCTGACATGCACGGAATTCATCTTCATCAGAGCACCTGGGCCGACGCGCAGAGACTTATGGATCGCTGGGGTGCAGAGGCGCACTACGACGGGACCTGCAGCAAGACAGAGTGCCGCTATGAGATCGTGCTGCGTGACGCAAGCTATAAGAGTTTCAATTGGCTAGTAAGACACGGAGGTTACCGGGTCTATACCTTGTTTGGCGGTCGGGCCACAGTCATAAATGCCCAGTTCCTCGTACAAAACGACAAAATACTCAGAACGAGCTTTAGCCTGATGACTTCAGTGGTCGATCACTTCGGGGCGGATTCGGACGGTTATGCGCTCATCGTTTCGATCAAAAGCCGCGGGAGTTTACGACGCCCTGCCGTTGCAAATTCCGAGCGAGTTTGGGTCAAGACGAGCAACTTCTGGACCATCCGAACTTCAAAGAAGGCAGCCCCAGCGGATGTGAAATCTGCATGGCCGTAGAAGTCACCTACGCAGCGACTGCACCACAATCAGAGATTGAAACTCTGACGACCTTCAATCTTTCCTGCCTAACCAGATTCCGACAATGTCGGAGCCTCGGAGAGCTTCTCCCTATCGCGGCTGGATGGCACCTTTACGGGTACACCGATCTAGCGAATCGCCAGCTTCCATCGCCGCCCCGTGCTCCGGAATTTTGCAACATGCCTCCGTGGGTGTTAGGAAGAGATGCCGATACTGCGCTGATTGTTGAGGGCGTTTCAGAGCCGGTTGAGATGGGCAATGACTCTCCCTATGAATCGCATGAGTTCGGGCTGCTTCACGAAATCTCAAAAGTTCGGATAATGGATCAGATCAGAGGCGGCTCGGCGTGGCCCATCGGCTCAGTAGTTCTCGCATCCGTCCATCCCCTCGTGTATGGGGATTCTTCTTATGACTTGCCAATTCTGCTAACGCCGGGTAAGAGGTTCATCGTGTTTCCAGTGGAACAAGACCGGGAGCACGGCTCACTCTCCATGCAACGCTGTGACCTGATTGAAGACAGCCCCGCAAATCGCCAGGACGTGTTCAAAGGATTCGCGCTGCACGATGACTTGCGCGGGCCTGACATACAGGGACACTGGTTTCCGGATGAATGACTGGCATCGGGATTGATGCGCTCGTTAAGTTATGGCGCCACTCCGGTTCTGTCGCCCCTAGGGGGCTGGCCCGATTCTTCGGTCCTTCTGAGTTGAGGTGATTCGCGATTTCGACTGTCTTGATTCAATGCGCAGCCCGCAACAGTATCCCTGCCAAAGCACCGCCCAGAATCAGCCAGGTCGCATTCACGCGCTTCCACAACAGGAGCACCGCGCTCGCGACACCAATAACCCAGGTGGGCCGGTCGACAAGGCTTGCCCGCCCCAGCACGAGCGCGACCTGCGCCATTAATGCGACCGCCGCCACATTCACCCCATCGATGAACGCGCCGGCCATCTTCGATCGCCGAATGCGTCCGGCGAGCGCGGCCACCATACCTGCGAGGAAGAACGACGGCAAGAACACCGCCACAGTGGCCACCACAGCGCCGGTCCAACCATGCACGAGATATCCGATAAAGGTTGAGGTTGCGAACACCGGCCCAGGCGTCATCTGCCCTGCTGTGACCGCATCGAGGAGTTGCTGGATGCTGATCCAGTGCAGCCGGTCTACAAGATCCGCCTTCAAGAATGCCAGCAGCACATATCCCGAACCGAAGACCACAACACCAAGCTTCAGAAACACCAGCGCAATGGAACCAAGCCCCGCCGCGCTCGCTCCGCCTGCGCCAATGGCCGGCATGCTGAAGCCCATCAGCGCGCTTCTGTTCTCCGAACGACTCATCTGCGGCGCGATCGCGACGGCTCCGGCTGCGAGCAGGATCGCGAGTGGCGGAACTCCGGCAAATGCGCCCGCCAGGCAGGCAATGCCCAGCGCTGCAAGCGTCCATCGCTTCACCGCCGACTGACCCAGCCGCCACAAAGCTTGGGCCACAATTGCGACGATGACCGGCTTGGTTCCATAGAGGAACCCGGCCATCTGCGGCATGCGTCCGTAGCGCACATACGCCCAGGCCAAAGCCAGCGTGGTTAGAGAAGCAGGCACAATGAAGCAGGCACCCGCAATCACCAGCCCCGGCACGCCGCCGCGCCGGTAACCCAGCGCCATGGCCACCTGGGTCGAACTCGGACCCGGCAGCAGATTGCACCCACCGACGAGGTCCAGAAACTCCTCGCGTTTCAGCCATCCCCGGCTCACCGATCCCTGCTCCATGAGAGCGATATGCGCAGCGGGTCCGCCAAAAGCAGTTAATCCGAGTTGGAGAAAGAAGGCGAAGATCTCCGCGGCTCGAGGCCTCTCGGGTTCCGCCTTCGTCGGGTTCATGCAGCGTCACCGGCCACGCAGACTGAAGCGCATGCCGCTGTCGAGGAGAATTGCGATCAATCCGAACAGCATGGCGAGGTCCGTGCGCGCTTCGTGGATGAAGCTGAGCACCCCGTACTGGTCGAGCTTCGGCGCACCGAACGGCCCTAAATGATGCCCGAGCAGGATGGGTATCTTGGTGGTCGCGATCGCGGTGAGGATCACGACGAGCAGCAGCAGCGCGGCGTCTCCGGCAAAGAAGCCGAGAATGAGCGCTGCGCCCGCGGCGATCTCGACCGAGCCCACCAGCGGAGCCAGCAGGTGAGGCCACGGCAGGCCGATGTGCGCGAAGCGCCCGGCGCCCAGTTCAGCGGGGCGGGCGAACTTGAGAATCCCTTCGGTGATAAACACCACGCCCACAATGACGCGAATCAGGATCATGGGCAGGCTCTTGCGCATCGGTCATCCCTGACTTTCGCGGAGAAGCTTTTCGATGTCGCTGGTCAGGCTCTCGGGCTTTGTGCTCGGGGCATAACGGGCGACCACGCGTCCGTCGCGGCCGGCGAGGAACTTGGTGAAATTCCACTTGATGGCGCCGCCACCGAGAGGCCCGAGCAGCCCCTTCTTCTCCTTTTTCAAATACCGATACAGAGGATGGGCATTGTCCCCGTTCACGTCGATCTTCGCGAACATCGGGAAGCTGACGCCGTAGTTCTTCTCGCAGAAGGCGCCGATGGCGGCTGCGTTGCCGGGCTCCTGCGCGCCGAACTGGTTGCAGGGAAAGCCGAGCACGACCAGGCCGCGGTCCTTATACGAGCGGTAGAGTTTTTCCAGGCCCGCGTACTGCGGGGTGAACCCGCACTGGCTGGCGGTATTGACGATGAGCAGCACGCTTCCGCGATAGTCGGCGAGGTTTTTTGGCTGCCCTTCGAGGGTCTCGGCTTCGAAATCGAAAACCGAATTTGCGGTTTCCACCATTTTCTCCTCAACGGATCTGACTCTGAGGATGTCATGTTGCCCTGTGCTGCGTCTAAGCAGGGTGCTTTCACGCATTTCAGGTCATCAGCATTCGCGTCCCGTCGTTCAAAAGGGGGCGAACTCGCCGACCCATTTCAGTCCGGTAGACTGATTGAGGACCCAATGGAGCGGCATTTTGTCGGCGAGTTTTGCTGCTGGAGGAGTCTCGAATCCTCCCCGTCATTTTCGGTCGCAGAGTGCCCGGTGTCCTGAGTTGCGCGCAGGCGCAAACGCAAGTTGTGGGGAAGGCTTTGGCCCTTCGGACCGGGCCCTTCATCTGCTGTTTCGGTGAGGGCGCGCGGGCTCTGAAGAGACCGTCGTCAAGATGGTAAAATCAATCTTTCCTAGAGGCTGTAACAGAACTTAAGCAGTGAGGGTGTGCATATTCTTCCCGTGAAGCCTTACCTTGGACCGCACCAGAACTTGTGCTCGCCGCAGGACTCCAGCCCGGTGAAGAACTCGCACGACTCCATTTCTCGCAAATCGGGGATTTCGCGCCTCATTTTCCGTTTCAGCGCCATCCTTTTTCTTGTCCTCTCCGGTGTCGTCGCAATCGCGCAAAACAGCCAGACCATCCAGTCCATCCGCGTCATCGGCAACCGCCGCATTCCCAAGGAGACCATCAAGGCCCGCATGTTCTCGCACGAGGGCGAGGGCTACGACCCCATCTCCATCGAGCGCGACTTCAACTCGCTCTGGAATACCGGCTACTTCGAAGACCTGCGCATCGAGCGGGAAGATACCGAAAAGGGCATCATCCTGGACGTCTTCGTCCGCGAGCGCCCCACCATCCGCGAAATCAACTACAAGGGCAACAGCTCGGTTTCGAACTCCGACATTCTCGACCGCTTCAAGAAGGAAAAGGTCGGCCTGTCGGTCGAGGGCCAGTACGACCCCACCAAGATCAAGCGCGCTGAGACGGTGCTGAGGGAACTGCTCGCAGAGCACGGCCACCAGTTCGCGACCATCAAGACGGACGTGAAGACCATTCCGCCCGCCTCGGTGCAGGTGAACTTCAGCATCAAGGAAGGTCCGGTCGTCAAGGTTGGCCAGATCAAGTTCGTCGGCAACCAGCACCTCAGCAACCGGTATCTGCGCAACTCGATGAAGGAGCTGCGGCCGATCGGCATCCCGCACTCGCTCATTCTCGAGAACCTGTTCGCCCGCACCTTCGACGCTTCGAAGCTGGACATCGATACCGAGCGCGTGCGATTTGCGTATCGCGACAAGGGCTACGCGAACGCCGCAGTGGAGACGCCGCGCACGCAGATCCGCGATCAGGGCGGCCTCAACTGGTTTACCTTCCGGCCCAATCACGGCAAACGCATCGATATTCTGATGCCGGTGGAAGAGGGCGAGCGCTACCGGCTCGGCTCCATCACCTTCACGGGCAATACGCACCTGAACAACACCAAGGCCCTGCGCGCACAGTTCAATATCAAGGATGGGGACTGGTTCAACTCCACCCTGATCGGCAAGGGCCTCGACAACCTGAAGAAGGCGTATGGCGGCCTGGGCTACATCAACTTTGGCGCCGTGCCCAAGCCCGTCTACGACGACCAGAAGCACACGGTCTCTTTCCAGATCGACATCGACGAGGGCAAGCAGTTCTACGTTTCGCGGATCGAGTTCCAGGGCAACACCATCACGCGCGATCGCGTTATCCGCCGCGAACTCCTCCTCGACGAAGGCGCGGTCTACAATTCGCAGCTCTGGGAGTACAGTCTTCAGCGCCTGAATCAGCTCGAGTACTTCGAACCGCTGAAGGTGGATCAGGACTCTGAGGCGCACCAGAATACGGAAGCCGGCACCGTCGACCTGCTGCTCAAGCTGAAGGAGAAGGGCAAGAACTCCATCGGCCTCAACGGCGGCGTCAGCGGCCTATCGGGCGCCTTCCTCGGCGTGAACTACCAGACCAACAACTTCCTCGGTCTGGGCGAGACGCTCAGCGTGCAGGGCAACCTCGGCAACGTCAGCCGGCAGTTCCTGTTCGGCTTCACCGAGCCCTACTTCCGCAATCGGCCGCTCAACATCGGATTCCAGATCTTCAATAACAAGTCCGACTTCAACGCAGCGAAGAACTACGAGACGAACAGCGGCATCGCTGCAAACCTGAGCGCGGCGCAACAGTCCCTGGTGCAGAACTATAACCAGGCTTCCACCGGGTTCAACTTCTCGCTAAGCTACCCGCTGCGGCGGCACTCGTTCCAGCGCATCGGCGCAACCTATAACTGGACGAAGGCGAACATCACTGCCTTCAGCACCGCCTCGCAGACCTTCTTCCAGACGATCAGCTTCCGCGGCGGCATCCAGGGAGCGAACGCGCTCAACGGCATTATCACCAGCCAGCTTTCGCTCTCGTACAGCCTCAACACGGTCAACAACCCGGTTCGGCCACGCAGCGGTCATGAGTACACGGCCGCCTTCCAGCTCGCCGGACTGTGGGGCAACGTTCGCTACTTCTCGCCCTTTGTGGCGTACAAGAGCTACCGCTCGATGCACGGCCTGCTGCCCTCGGCGAATGGTCGCAACATCCTTGCGACGCGCATGCAGCTTGGTTACATCCAGGGCTTCGGCGGCGCCGTGGCTCCTCCGCAGCAGCGCTTCTACGCCGGCGGCGAAAACGAGCTGCGCGGCTTCGACGTGCGCAGCGCGACTCCCTACGGCTACGTGCCGACGCGGCAGACCGTGCAGCTTTCGAACCCCGACGGCTCCTGCGTACCGCGCGATCCGAACAATCCGCAGCTGCAGCAGTGCATCCAGGTGCCGATTCCCGTATACGGCGTTGCCTCCATCGGCGGCGACACCACGTTCACTTCGAACCTCGAGTACCGCATCCCGATCGTCGGCTCGGCCATGTTCTCGGTCTTCGACGACTTCGGTATGGACGTTGTGACCAACCGCGGCCAGCTCAAGCAGAGCCCCGAAGGATTCGCATCGATCACCGCCCCGCTCTACGGCTGCCCGGTCTTCAACAACGGCTCCTGCCAGGGCGGCATCCCGGGATCGGAGGTCGGCTTCCAGCGCAACATCCGGCCGATCGCCGGCACCAACACCGTTCCGCGCATGTCGGTGGGTGGCGAGTTCTCGATCATCATGCCGATCCTGAATGCCCCTATCCGCATCTACTACGCCTACAACCCGCTTCGCCTGTACGAACGCCCCTACTGCAACGACGTCAGGCTGGGATCGAAGGTGCAGAGCTGCTCCGCAGAGCTGATCACCCGCGACCTTTTCCCGCCGGGCGGCGCGGGCGACTACACCTGGCAGCAGGCGATCCAGGGCTTCGGCGCGCAGAACCTCTTCCGCGAACCGAGAAAGACCTTCCGCCTGAGCGTCTCAAGCACGTTCTAGAAAGCGAATCATGAACTGCACCGAAAGGCTGCCCACGGGCAGCCTTTCCTGTTTCCGCCATCGACTTGCCGGCGGACCGGGCACCTGGAGCATGTACATTGATGGGTGCGGCGAATCAGCCCCACACGAGAAGGTGAACGACAGGTGATCCCGGTTCTTGTGCCACCCGGACTTCAGGCCGCCCTCGATGAGGCGTGGAAGGCTGCCAAGGATGTGCCCGGCTTCCTGCTGGAGAGCGAAGCGCGCTTCCTGGGAATGATGGCGGCCTGTGCTCCGCGCGAAGGGTTGATCGTCGAGATCGGCAGCTTCAAGGGCAAATCAGCCGTAATGCTGGGCAAGCTCGCGGAGCACTACGGTTTCGGCCCCATCGTGGCCATCGATCCGCACAACTTCAATAACGCCGAGCTGGCAGAACACCGCACCGATCCCGGGGCCACCTCGTACGACGAGTTCCTGAAAAACATCGAAGCCGCCGGAGTAACGCCCTACATCGAAGCGCACCGCGCGTTCTCTAGAGATGTGGCGAAAAGCTGGAACCGCCCCATCCGCATGCTCTGGATCGATGGCGATCACAGCTACCCCGGGGCCAAGGCTGACTTCGACGGCTTCATGCCGCATGTCGTCCCCGGCGGCTTTGTGGCCCTGCATGATGCTCTGCACGAGTTCCCGGGACCCATCCGCGTGTTCGTCGAAGAGATGCTGCGATCCGATCGCTTCGGAGCCGCCGGCTTCGTCAATTCCATCGCGTGGTCGCAGTTTCGGCCCGAGGACAGCTTCTCGTTCCGTCACCTTCACCGCGCCCTCGACGAAGTTGCCTCAATGCTCCTGCCTTTTGTGGCCAGCGATCAGCCTCTGAGCGGGATCCGGAAGATGCAGTTCAAACTCGCCCGCTCCCGCGTCCCCCGGGATCTGCCGTCTATTAAGGACTGGACCAAGAGCCTCAATCCGTGAAGGCGTTGCCCCCCTGTCCCCTTGTCACCGCGTCCCCCCTTCTTCCCTGGTCCCCTTGTCCCCTGTCCCGTGCCATCCATATAATCTTTGCTAGTTCCTGCTGGCGTCTCCGCCGCGTCTTTTTGCCCTCTGCCTCATACCGTAGAGCCCCCAAACAAAGACGAATAGAGGTAGCTCAGGAGGCACAGGCCTGTCTTTGCGACAGCCTTACAGGAATCTCAAGGAGTATCTGATCTCGATGAAACGCACCATCGCTACCATAGCCGCGCTGGCTTCCTGCCTCGCGCTCAATGCATCCGCACAGACCTCTGCAGCAGCCGACGCCGCCACACCCGCCGCTTCTGCGCCCGCCGGACCGACCAAGATCGCAGTCATCGTCTTCCAGCAGGCGGTTGCGCAAACCAACGATTTTCAGCGCCGCTATGCCGATCTGCAGAAGAAGTTCGATCCCAAGCGCCAGCAGATTCAGACCCTTAATACGGAAATCGCTTCACTCCAGAAGGAACTGCAGGCGCAGTCCGCAACCCTTTCCGATGCCCAGCGCGCCACCAAAGCCAAGCAGCTCGACGACAAGCAGAAAGAGCTGAAGCGCACCGGAGAGGATGCACAGGGCGACTTCCAGCAGGACATGCAGCAGACCTTCGCTACAGTCGCCGGCAAAGTCGCTGAAACGGTCGATTCTTACGCCAAGGAGCACGGCTACACGCTGGTTCTTGATGGCGGCAACCAGCAGGTCCCGGTGGTTCTGTACGCCAGCCAATCCACCGATATCACCAAGGCCGTGATCGACGCCTACAACACGAAGTCGGGAATCCCAGCACCCGAGCGTCCGGCCGGAGCCTCTGCTCCCTCGGCCCCGGTCCCGCAGGGAACGACGCCCCGTCCCTCAACGACACACAAGGCACCTGCAGCACACTAAGCCGAAATCCGCGTACTTGCAAAAGGCCTCGCCCAGCGCGAGGCTTTTTTGCGTTCCAGCGGTTTCTATTGCTCGGGCAATCCAGGTTCCTATCCCCAGCCCAGTCCACCATTCTGACGAGATGACCTTTCACTGCTCAGCTGGTTCCTAATTTTGATGATACAATGTATCTACAGGAGAAGAGCATGCGCGCACAGGTTCTAAAGTGGGGAAACAGCCTTGCGGTTCGGATCCCAAAGACCATTGCCGAAGAGGCAAATATGAACGCGGGAGACGCTCTGGAACTGGAGATCGCCGATCAGCACTCGATTCTCCTGCAAAAAGTCGGCAAGACGCCTACGCTCGCGCAGCTCGTCTCCCAGATCACGCCCGAGAATCGCTATTCCGAAATCTCGGCAGGGGCGGAAACCAGCAAAGAGGCCGTTGAGTGGTGACGGCGGGCTATGTGCCGGATGCGGGAGACATCGTCTTTTTAGATTTCGATCCGCAGATTGGGCGCGAACAGGCAAAGAGGCGTCCAGCCCTGGTCGTCACCGACAAGCGGTACAACCATGCGAGCGGCCTGGCCGTTGTTTGCCCCTTGACGAGCAAAAGGAAGCCTTATCCGTTCGCCCTTCCCGTCGATGTCGGCAACGTGGCTGGAGCGATCCTTGTGGATCAACTGAAGAGTCTCGACTGGATCGGTCGGCGCGCCCAGTTCCACTCCAAAGCTGCGCCTGGAATGCTCGCGACGGTCCGCCGTTACATCGCGGTCCTGCTGGCAATTCCCCATGCGTAAATATGCGTCCTCACATGACCCGACCGAGCGAGAAAACGGCCGCCCGGAAATGCTGATCCCTGTTCCCTGATTCCTGTTCCCTGCCTTTATTGACCCTCTCCATCCTCACCCCTATAATCCTTCTAGTTCCTGCTGACGTCTCCGTCCGCTCCTTTTCTCGTTCTGGCTTACGTCTAACAGCCGTCGAGAGAAATCGTCGTGAGGTTTTCAGGGGGGAGCGCGCGTGTCCCGGTGTGGTCTCCAGTCCGTATGCGCCGACCGTTCCAGGAACTTCTAAGGAGCTTTCAAGTCGAATGAAGCACTCTGTTGCACTCGTTCTTACGCTGGCCTCGGGCCTTGCCCTGCATGCCGCCGCTCAAACGTCCACTCCCGCTGCCACCACTACAACGGCTGCTGCCGGTCCTGCAAAAATCGCGATTATCGCTTTCCAGCCGGCCGTCGCGCAGACCAATGAGGGACAGCGCGCATTCGCCGATCTGCAGAAGAAGTACACCCCGAAGCAGACCCAGCTCAAATCCCTCAGCGATGAGATCGATAAGCTGACCAAGGACCTGCAGGCGCAGGGCGACAAGCTGAGCGACGCCGAGCGTGCCGCGCGCGCCAAGACCATCGACGACAAAAAGAAGCAGCTCGAGCGCAGCGCGGAAGACGCACAAAACGACTTCCAGAACGAAATGAATGAGCTGTACGGCGCGCTCGCGCAGAAGGTCTACGACGTTCTGAACGACTATGCCAAGCAGCACGGCTACACGCTGGTGCTCGACATCGCCCAGCAGCAGAACCCCGTTCTGTTCGCAAGCGACTCCACCAACATCACCAAGCAAGTGATCGACGCCTACAATACGAAGTCGGGCGTTCCGGCACCCCCGGCACCCGCCGCCGGCGCTCCTTCCACGGTGCCTTCAGCACCGAGGCCCGCAGGCAGCAAGCCTCCGGCCCAGTAGTCCTGAAGTTATTGCGAAAGGGCCCTCATCGCGAGGGCCCCTTTCCTTCTGGATCTGCCTTGATTTCAGCCATCTTCCCAATTGAGAAAAGGCGCGGAGAGCACCTCCGGAGCCTTGTGGAAATTTCTGTGAAAAACGCGCTGGAGGCTCTGCCATTTCGCGGTCCTTTTACCTCTTGCCAATCGGCACCTCGTCTGCTAGCGGCTGGAAGCCCCTTATTTATCTAGGAGAAGCGCAGCCTGAGGCGGGTCCGCGCGCACCCGCCGCTGCTCCTCCCCGGCCAGCCCGCCCAAAGGCAGCTTTCCACAATTTGCTGTGAACGCTTAATGAACAGGATGTGAGGCAAGTCACCGGAATCAGGTTACTTCTGCTGATCCTCGCCCACGCGCAGAACCGCCAGAAACGCCTCCTGGGGAATGTCCACCTTGCCGATGCGTTTCATGCGCTTCTTGCCCTCTTTTTGCTTCTCCAGGAGCTTGCGTTTGCGGCTGATGTCGCCGCCGTAGCACTTGGCGAGAACGTTCTTCCGTAGCGCGCTGACGGTCTCGCGGGCGACCACCTTCGACCCGATCGCTGCCTGGATGGCGACCTCGAACTGCTGGCGTGGAATCAGCTCCCGCATCTTCGACACCAGCGCCCTGCCCCGTTCGTATGCGTGGTCCTTATGCACGATGATCGAGAGTGCGTCCACAGGCTCGCCCGAGACCAGCATATCCAGCTTGACCATGGGCGATACCCACTCGCCGGCAAGCGAGTAGTCGAGCGAGGCATAGCCGCGCGATACCGACTTCAGCCGGTCGTAGAAGTCGAGGACGATTTCGTTCAGAGGCAGTTCGTAAGTCAGCAGAACACGCGTGGGCGTTACGTATTCGAAGTTGATCTGCTTGCCGCGCTTCTCTTCCACCAGCTTGAACATTCCGCCGACGTACTCCTCGTTGGTCAGGATCTTCGCCTGGATCACCGGCTCGCGGATCTCCTCGATGTTGGTTGGATCAGGCCAGCGCGAAGGATTATCTACCTCGAGCACCGTCCCGTCGGTCAGGGTGACGTGGTAGCGGACACCCGGAGCCGTCGTGATCAGGTCCAGCTCGTACTCGCGCTCCAGCCGCTCCTGGATGATCTCCATGTGCAGCAGGCCGAGGAAGCCGCAACGGAATCCGAAGCCCAGCGCCGCCGAGCTCTCCGGCTCGAAGAAGAACGAGGAGTCGTTCAGCCGGAGCTTTTCCAGGGCATCGCGCAGCAGCGTATGCTCGTGCGAATCGACGGTGTATAGACCGGCGAAGACCATCGGCTTGATGTCTTCGAAGCCCGGCAATGGCGCGGACGCGGGCCGCTCCTCTTCCGTCACCGTGTCGCCGATGCGCGTGTCGCTCACCGTTTTGATGGTGGCGGCGAAGAAGCCGACCTCGCCTGCGGACAACTCGCCAATCTCCACGGGCTTCGGCATCAGCACGCCCATCGAATCGACTTCAAACGCCTTGCCGTTCGACATCAGCCGAATGCGCTGCCCCTTGCGCATCGTTCCCTGCATCACGCGCACCAGCACGATGACGCCGCGATAAGCCTCGAACCACGAGTCGAAAATCAGAGCCTGCAGAGGTGCATCGGGATCACCTGTCGGCGGCGGCAGCCGCTTGACGATCGCCTCCAGCACATCGTCCACGCCCTGCCCGGTCTTTGCGCTGACCGGGATGGCGTCGGTCGCATCCAGGCCCACGGCCATCTCGATCGCCTCCTGCGTACGCACAATGTCCGCCGACGGCAGGTCGATTTTGTTAATTACAGGAATGATTTCGAGGCCGTGGTTGATGGCCAGATAAGCATTCGCCAGGGTCTGAGCTTCGACGCCCTGGCTCGCGTCCACGACCAGCAGCGCGCCTTCGCACGAAGCCAAAGAGCGCGAGACCTCATAGCTGAAATCAACGTGACCCGGCGTATCGATCAAGTTGAGCTGATAGGTCTGCCCGTCGCGCGCCTTGTACATCATGCGTACGGCGTGGGCCTTGATGGTAATGCCGCGCTCCCGCTCCAGATCCATTGCGTCGAGGATCTGGGCCTGCATCTCGCGCTGCGCCACCGCGCCGGTGAGCTCCAGCAGGCGGTCGCTGAGGGTCGACTTCCCATGGTCGATATGGGCGATAATTGCGAAATTTCGAAGGTATTTTACGTCCATTAGAGAGGGGTTATCACTGCGGGCAACACTAGGAAATGAGCGATATCTCCATGGCTTAGCTTATCATCGGCATAGTGCCTTCCGCGCTTTGGGGTAGTGTTGTCACAGCGTCAGTTGATACGCATGATTTCGATTCGTTCCGGTAGCCTGGCTTGGTCGATTCCAGCCCTTGCGCTGGTACTCTCGGCGTCGGGATGCGGCCCGTCTCAGGCTCCTTCGAAGGCTGCTACTCCCCCTCGTCAGGCACTTGCTCCCGCTGTTGCGACGCAGCCGGCTCAAGCTCAGGCAATGCAACCGCAAGCGGCTCCGGTCTCGCCGCCGCAATCGCCCGCTCAGCAGCAGCGCATCAGGAACCTCATCCAGCAAGTGGATGCGGCATATGCTGCCGGCCAGGCCGACTACAAAAAAGGTGATCTTCCTGCGGCGCGCCGCGACTTCGACCATGCGGTCGACCTGATGCTGACCAGCGGCCTCGACATCAAGTCCACGCCCGAGCTTCAGGACGAATTCGACCGGATCGTGGACCAGATCAACGGGCTCGAGATGGAAGCGCTGCGCCAGGGCAACGGCTTCACTCCCAAGACCGAAGACACCCCGGCCGAAGCTGCCGAGGAAGTCACCTTCGTTGTCGATCCCAACATCGTGGCCAAGGCGAACGCCGATCTCGCCACCACCAAGTCCGATCTTCCGCTCGTCGTCAACGACTACGTCGCCGCCTACATCAACTTCTTCGCGAACACGACCAAGGGCCACAATACGCTGCTCCACGCCTTTCAGCGCGCCGGCCGCTACCGCCAGATGATCGAGCGGGTGATGAGCGAAGAGGGCGTGCCCCATGACCTCATCTATCTGGCTGTGGCCGAGTCCGGATTCCAGCCCCGCGCCGTAAACCGCAAGTCGCGCGCCGGCGGTATGTGGCAGTTCATGCCTTACGGCAGCTACGGGCTCACGCGCAATATCTACGTCGACGAGCGCTTCGACCCCGAAAAATCGACCCGCGCCTACGCCCGCTACATGAAGTACATCTACGAGCAGCTCGGCGACTGGTATCTCTCGATGGCCGGATACGACTGGGGTACCGGCAATGTACAGCGTGCCGTGCAGAAGACCGGCTATGCCGATTTTTGGGAGCTCTACAAGCGCAACAACCTGCCCGGCGAGACCAAGAACTACGTTCCGGAAATCCTCGCTGCCATCATCATCGCCAATCATCCTACCCAGTACGGCTTTGACGACATCACGCTCGATCCGCCTGTGCTGACCGATACGGTGACCATCAACTACTCCGCGGATCTGCGCCTCGTCTCCGACATCGTGGGTGCGCCCATAGACGAGCTGATCGCGCTGAATCCAAGTCTGCTGCGCATGGTCACTCCGCCCGATACTGAGTTCGACCTGCACCTGCCTGCCGGCACCGCCGCCCTCTTCCAGGAGAAGATCGCAGCCATTCCCGTCAGCAAGCGCGACTCGTGGCGCTATCACAAGGTCACGCCAGACGACACGCTTGCCTCGGTTGCGCGAACGTACAGCGTATCGGTTTCAGCTCTGGCGGATGCCAATCAGCTCGACACGACCTCAAAGCTCGACGGGGTAGAAGCCCTGGTGGTTCCGGTTCCGGCTCGGGCCGTCCCATCGTCGCATACGGTTTACTACACGACCCGACGCGGCGACACCCTGGTCTCTATCGCCGACCGATTCGGCATCTCGCTCTCCCAGCTTCGCCGCTGGAACAAGCTTCCAGCTTCCGGCATTCGCGTTGATGCAGGCCGGCGCCTTCATGTGGCCGAACCCACCGTAGTCCGCGCCAGCGCCACCCGCACCCGCCGTGGCTCGCACGCGAAGACCCCCTCCTCCCGAACGTCGAGCCACGCTGCGAAGTCCTCTTCGTCGAAGACAACGCACAAGAGCACATCGACGAAGCGCTCCACTCATCCCAAAACATCCACGCGTGCGCAAAAATAACGTTGGTAACGGAATTCCCTTCGCGTTTCTTTGATAGTATTTCGTGCAATGTGTTGTTAGAATTGCTCCGCATGCGGAGCTAATTCGCAGCAACGCAAAGATGCATACCCAATGTGGGCAGCGGTAGACCGCTGGAGGCAATCGGATGGACGAAGTGATCAAGATGTACGCAATGAATGACGGTGATTCCGAATTGGAGCCCGCTGAGTTGAACGCCGATCACGATGAAATGGAAGAAGACGACGACCTCGACAGCTCGAATGTAATCACCTCCTCAGACGACGATGACGAGATCGAGGTGGAAGAGGGCGTGATTATCGCTGAGATTATTCCAGACTCCGCGCCGGCCCCGAAAAAGGCCCCCGCCAAGAAAGCAGCCAAGGCTCCCGCGAAGAAGGCTGCCGCGAAGAAAGCTCCGGCCAAGAAGGCAGCGAAGAAAGCTCCTGCGAAAAAAGCAGCGAAGAAGGCTCCTGCCAACAAGGCCGCTAAGAAGTCCGCCAAGAAAACCGCTGGCGCCAAAGGCGGAAAGGCTGCGAAGAAATCCGCAGCGAAGCGCGCTGGTAAAACCAATACAAGAGGAAAAAAATTGGCCGTTAAGAAAGCAGCAAAGAAGGCAGCAAAGAAGGCTCCTGCAAAGAAGGCAGCCAAGAAGACCGCAGCAAAAAAGGCAACCAAGAAGACCGCTAAGAAGAAGTAGTTTTCTTGTAGCAGTACCCAAGGCAAGCAAAAAAGCCCGGCATCCCGCCGGGCTTTTTTGCGTCTCGAAGGTTTGAGGCGAGACAGGCAATAGCTTTTGATCTGACCCCTTCCATGTAGGTGACATGTGTTGAGAGCGCGACCAACCTGTCTTATATGATTAGGGTGAAAACGGAGGTATCATCATGGCTTCTTCCCGCGGTTCCCTGTTAGATCGTGCAGTTCGTAGGGTTTTCCACCCTGGCGGTAGCGTGATTCGACAGGGGGAGTTCATCACCTTCAAACCGCAGGGCTTCGCTGCAGCCGACAATCCGGCTGAACTCATGTTCCGACCTACTATGAGCTGAGGCACCTACGGGCCTGCCTGGGATTGATGGCAGGACTCGGAGTCGAGCCCGGCCGATCGCTAGAAGTCGGCTGTGGCTTTGGTCGGCTGTCACCTTACATCGCGGAGCATTTCCTGCAACACACGGCAGTAGATATCAATCAGTGGGCTCTTGCCGAAGCTACCCGGTTCTATCCCCAGGTGTCGTTCTCATCGGCCAGCGCAACGGAGCTTCCCTTCCCTGAAAGCACCTTTGACGCCGTGATCACCTGGACCGTCCTTCAGCATGTACCGAATGCTCTTATCGGTAAGGCGCTGGAGGAGATCAAGCGAGTAGCGAAGCCAAAGTCGCTCCTGATTTTGTGCGAGGCTACGCTCAACGCAGCAAACCCGCAGAAGGATGAGCAACACACGCACGACAGGTTCCCGGAGTTCTACGCAGATGCATTCTCGGGTCGGAAACTTCTTGTTTCAGAGTTCATCGCAGAAATCGATCGCATCCCGTCGATGGCCTCCCCCGGCCGGATCATGGTGTTTGGACCGTTGAGCGAGAATCGATAGACTTAAGTTCTCACCGGAAAGAAAAGGCCCGCACACTCGCGGGCTTTTTCAGATCTTTTTTGGTAGCGCTACCGGGAATCGAACCCGGGTTTTAAGATTGAGAATCTCACGTCCTAACCCCTAGACGATAGCGCCACACCTGGAGGGGGCAGCCGCTTGGGCCGCTCTCTTAATCTATCAAACAATCAACTGGATGCAAAACCTGAGGGCCTGGTTTAACGCCTCCGGCTCTCGACTCGCCAAACGCCTGCAAACGTGCCTGGATACCTGTTTGCGAATTTCGATTGGAGGGGGTTAGATGCCCAGTTTCCGCACTTCCTCGTTGTAGTACTTGCGGTAGAGGATCTCCCACTCCTGCGAGCCTTCGAGGATGATCTTGCGCTGTGAGGCAATCTTCTGGCGCGCGGCGGTGTCGATGCGCGCCTCTTCCATCAGCAGATTCTCGAGCGCCTTCCGAGCCTCCTGCCGGATGGTATTGCGATCCTCCATGAAGCCAACTTCGTTGATATCGGCCAGAGTATCGGCAACGGTGTGAGCAAGCTTGTTGAGCTTGTCGCGGCTGATCCTCATAGCACCGCCTTGTACTTCTTCGCAAGCTCGGTCTTCACCTTCTTGAACATCTCCTGGTATTGCGCGCCGGACTTGCGCATCTCTTCGGAGTAGGCTTCGAGGATGACCCGCACCTCTTCGTTGATGCGGTCTTCGAGCGAAAGCTCGTCGGTGAGGCCGTCGGTCACGCGCGCCTCCGTGGCCTTCAAATCACTGGTGGTGATCATTTTGGCGTCGATGAGATGCTTGACCGTGCGGCGGGCGAGATACCCAATGTATTCGCGAGAGAAGATCATGGGCTAAGTAATAAAGATAACGCATCGGCCCCGCAGGTGTATATTGCGGCAGTTCACAGGTTCCAGTTCGTATTTCATAGTTCACGGTCCATCCACTGCGCCTAGGCCAAACAACCGTGAACTACGAACTAAGAACTGCCAACTTCTACGCCCGATGCGGGCAAGTCTTCGTATTGATGCACTCATCTGCGAGCCGGAGCCGTTCCACGGGGCGGCCGTTGATCAGGTGCTCCTGCACAATCTCCGCGGCGTCTTCCGGCTTTACATGTCCGTACCAGACCGCCTCGGGATAGACAACGACCGTCGGGCCGTGCTCGCACTGATCGAGGCAGCCGGACTTGTTGATGCGGACCGTATTCCCCAGGCCCGCCGCCTTCGAGATCTGCTGAAGCTGCGTGTGCAGTTCGCTCTTGCCATCTGCAGTGCACGAGGGCCGCGGCGCCCCTTCGGGACGGACATTATGGCAAACAAAAACGTGATGTTTGAAAACTGGCAAACTTGACCTCCAGTGTCCAGCTTACAGGCCCGCTTCGCTGCATCGCCCCAGCGCCAGCCGCGGAGGAACTTTCCACATCCCGCCGCTTGCGGCAGGGCCCCATCTGAGAGAATGGTTGCTTGACTATGGGTACGGACAATCTACTGTCGCTCAAGGACGATATGGTGGCTTTCATTGAGGGCCACGGGCTCGTCCGTCTTCCGGGCTACGTCACCGAAGACATCCCCTCCATCGTGTGGGAGGGCGCAGACAATCCCGACTCGTGGAAAGACTTCGTCGAGATGGCGAAGCGCGTGGGCGCGCCGTTCGTCACGTTCAGCGAGATGCGCCTCGAGCGCGAAGAACTCGACCGCCTCGTGGAAGAAGCAGGCGAGATGAACTTCCCCGACGAAGAAGCTACAGAGCTTGTCGAAGCGCAGTGGCTCCGCAAGTACGCAGGAATGGTGGGCTACATTCAGCTTGGCTTCATCCACCAGGGGATTGTGATCCTGCATGAAACCACCACGGAGTGGTACGAACGCTTCCAGTCGCTGCTCGAAGATGTCGACAGCTTTCACGACATCGTCATCGACGATACCGAACACGACGAAGAGGACGAGTAAGCAAGGTGAGCGCCGCCGGCGCAATGCAGAACTCGCCCGCAACCCTCAGCGCTCCCCGTCAACGCTGGATCCTGGCTGAACCCCATCCCGCAGAAGCTGAACAACTGGCATCCTCGGCGAGGATTCCGCTGGTGCTCGCCGAACTTCTCGTGGCGCGCGGCATTACCCAATCAGCCGAGGCCTTCGCCTTTCTCAATCCCGAAGTCGCGCACCTCAACGATCCGCTCCAGATGCGCGGCATGCAGCCCGCAGTCGAGCGCATCGAGGCTGCAATCGCGCGCAAAGAGCCCATCCTGCTCTATGGCGACTACGACGTTGACGGAACCACCGCTGTCGTCCTGCTGAAGACCGCGATCGAGATGCTCGGCGGCAGCGTGCGCTTCCACGTCCCACATCGCATTCGTGAAGGCTACGGCCTTCAGACTGCCGTGCTTCAGTCCGCGTACGCAGACGGCGTTCGCCTCGTCGTCACCGTCGATACCGGCATGCGCGCCTTCAACGAAGCAGAGGCTGCACGCGACCTAGGCCTCGATCTCATCATCACCGACCATCACCTTTCGCGCAGCGATGATGCCCTTCCCGCCGCGCTCGCCATCCTCAATCCCAACCAGCATGGCTGCCGTTATCCGGAGAAGTCGCTTTGCGGTGCCGCCATCGCGCTCAAGCTTGCACAGGCGCTGCTCGAGCGCCACGATGCGACGCGGACCCGCGACAAGCTTCTGCCCAGCTTCCTGAAGATCGCGGCCATCGCCACCATCGCCGACGCTGTCCCGCTGAAAGGCGAGAACCGCGTCATAGCGGCGCTCGGACTTCGCGAGCTGCGCCGTCCTGTTGGCGCGGGCCTGCGCGCGCTTTTTGCCGCAGCTCAGCTCGATCCCGCATCGAAGCCTCTCACCGGGTTCGACATTGCCTTCCGACTCGCGCCGCGCATCAACGCCGCCGGACGCATGGACGTCGCCTCCGACATCATCGAGCTCTTCTGCACGCGCGATCAGGCCCGAGCCACAGAACTCGCCAACAAGCTCGACCGGCTTAACCGCGACCGTCGCGAGACGGAAGCTCGCGCCCTGGCGGCCATCGAAGAACGGCTTGCGACCGACCCTGAATTTGCTGCCTCGCGCCTGGTCGTAGTCGACGGGGACGGCTGGCACCGCGGCGTCATCGGCATTCTTGCCTCGCGCGTCGTCGAACGAACTGCAAAGCCCGCCCTTGTCATCAGCGTGGAAGATGACATCGCACACGGCTCAGGCCGTTCCGTCGATCAGTTTCACCTGCTCTCCGCAATCGAAACCTGCTCCGATCTCTTCACGCGTTTTGGCGGCCACGCCTTTGCCGTAGGCTTCGCACTTCCGGCAGAGTCTCTGCCAGAGCTCAAGCGCCGCCTCGCCGAGTGCGCCGCAGAGCGCCTGGCCCATCGCGAGCCCGAACGCGATCTGCACATCCACGCTGAGCTTCCTCTCGACCAGGTCACGGCCGTTCTCGCCGGATGGCTGCGCAAGCTCGAGCCGCTCGGACACGGCAATCCCGAGCCCATCTTCATGGCGCGCAATGCCCAGCTAACGTCCGCCCCGCGCATCATGAAGGAGCGCCACCTTCGTCTCGAGCTCGCGCATGACGGAACCGGCGCGACGCGCGCGATCGGCTGGCAGATGGCCGATAAGCAATGCGAACTGGAACTGGGCCAGGGCGCGCGGGTCGATGTTGCCTATCGGATTCGCGAGAATCTCCATCCCGATTTCGGCGGCCTCGAAGTCGAACTGGCCGGCATTCGTCGCGCCGGACTTGAGCAGTCAGCTCTCAGCTATCAGCCCTCCGCTCTCATCTCAAACAGAAAGGCCCACGGCGAAACCGTGAGCCTTCCGTAAAGCAAATCCATGTTTAGTGGTGCGGGTGATCTTCGTGCTGCGGACGTCCGCCTCCGCCGCCACCATGCTCCTGGGGCGCCGGGCCGGGACGCGATTCAAACCGCGGCTGCGCGTTGCCGCGCGGCTGCTGTTCAAATCCTCGCTGCTGCGGCTGTGAAGGCCGCTGCTCGAATCCACGCTGCTGCGGCTGAGGCCGTTGCTCAAATCCACGCTGTTGCGGCGCTTGCTGCCGGCCCTGATTCGCGAACGCACCCCGATCGTTGCCACGCGGCTGCTGATCGAACTGCTGATTGCGGCCAGGCTGCTGTCCGCGCTGGAAATCGGGTCTCGCCTGCGGTCCGCGGTTGTTCTGGAAGCTTTGCGGACGGTTGCCGCCGTCGTTCCCATGAAAGCCCATGGGCCGCTCGGCCGCCATCATCTGCGGACGGCCGCCATTGTTGCGCGCATAGAAGTTGCGATCGCTGCGCGCCGCTTCCATGTGGTGCATCTGCATCGGCGTCTCGCCCATGTGGCGCTCGCTCATGGCGCGGCGCTCTTCCGGACGGGGTTCGTACCGGATTCCGTCGTGCCCGCCATTGAACGAAACACGGCGTTCATTCACGATTGTGTTGCGCTCGACAATGGTGCGGTCGACATACACGTTGCGGATGTGGACATTGTCGACGTGCACCACGGCGGTGTTGTAGAGGAAGTCGCGACCGTGCCAATACCCGCCGACGAAGCCCACGCCCATGTAGCCGAACCCGTAGTTGATGCCGCCGTAGTAGCCGACATGCGGACCCCAATAGCCGGGGTGAAAGACATACAGGCCGCCCGACCAGCCCCAGAACGGCGGAGTCCAAAGCGCGCCTTCATAAGGAGCAGGCACCCATGCGCCCGGCACCCAGTAGTAGCCCTCGGGACCGTACGCCCAGTAACCCGGCGTCCACATCCAGCCCGGCTCAGGGCAAGGCGGCTGCTCGTATACAGGCAGTATTGGCGGTGCGATATTCACGCTGATCAGAACGCCCGCAAAAGAGGAAGCGGGAACAACAGATAACAAAAACGCCAGAAGCATCCAGCGCGTTTTTCGGAGTAATTGCATGGGAACCCTCCTCGAAATATCTAGTCTTTTTTCGGACTCTTAAGCCGCCGGGGGACGGCGCCGCACTATTCAGACTATGCAGGCTCAGACCCTGAGTAGAAGGGAAAGTTGCAGCCTTCTCAGTCACTTTAGTTTTGGACTTCAGGCCAGACAGCAGAGGGCACACGACTTAACGCATGCCCTCGGCAAGGAAACCATCAAACCTAGAACGTCAATAACGGAAGCTCAATCCGGTTCCCACCACCGCATTCGCTTTCAGATCGATCGGGACCACAATGAATGGCGGATTGGGTACTCCGGTCGCAACGGCCGTTCTTCCGATTACGCCCGCCACATGTCCCACTCCGATATCGAACGCAAAGTGAGGATTCTCCTTCTGCGTCACGCGGACAGCGTAGTCCATCGTCGTAGGTATGTGCGCTTTGCTCCCCGGAGGAAACAGAACCACGCCAAGATTCACCACCTGCGGTGGCTCCTGGGTGAACCCAACAGCCGGAACAGCCGCAAGATTGTGCCCCAGCGGCAGCGGGATGCCGAGCCCGCCGAACAAGCGTCCGCTCAGGCGCGTCGACTGTCCACCGAGCCCGTAGATCGACGCATTCGTCGCCTTCCATCCGAGATTCAGCAAGAACGGAATCGGAGGATGAAGCCAGGTCTTCGTCGCGGCAACATAGATGTCGCCATTCGTGTAGGACTTCTGCGAGCCGGTCACAAACTGGTTCAGGTAGCCGCTGACGAATTTGTCGTTTGTCCGCACGACGAAGCCGGCGCCGATTCCCGGAGTCCACGCACCGAACTGCCCGTCTTTGATCGCGACAACCTTGCCGTTGAAGACATTCATTCCGGAGAAGTCCCAAAGCTTGCTGAATGCCGGGCTATTTCCCTTTGCATGCACGCTCCGCGTGTAGCCAAACTCCACCCGGTTCGCGATGCCCTCTTCGATCGAAAACGTGTGCACGTACCCGATCACGTTCGATGCATTCACGAAGTGATACCCGATCGCCGGATGCGACCACGTGTGTCCCTTCTCGCTGAGAACTACATATGCCGTGGGAGTGATAAAGCCCCCCGTCTGGCCTTCCAGCGTCAGGTTTTGCGCGTGAATGCGTGCGGCGCCCGAGAGCGCGACCGCGAGAGCTACAGCAGCAGTGAACAGCTTCAGTGCAGAAAGCTTGAACATCAGGTACTCCAATGCAGTAGTGACTTTTACGGTCGAAACGTGTCAGCGTGGTTAGCGGCACGCCGACCCCCGGGGAAAACCACTTCGTCTCGCCTATTTCTAAAATCGAATTGTTGTAACACAGCCGAAGCACCGTGGTCACGGTTACTAAGCACACGAGCGAACCACCGGCGCTAAGTCCTTGCAGTTGTTCGGGGTCACAACCTAGACTCACCCCATGCCGCGCGGACTGTTCATTACGCTGGAGGGCCTCGACGGCTCCGGAAAGACAACGCAGATCAAGCGCCTTGCCGCCTGGATGGATAAGCGCAATCTCCAGACGGTCGTCACGCGGCAGCCGGGAGGCACCGCGACCGGTGATCGCATCCGCGCCCTGCTGCTTGACTCCGGCTCCGCGCCGCTCGCCTCGATGACCGAGATGGCCCTGATGTTCGCAGACCGCGCGCAGGCCATCGCCGAGATCATCGAGCCCGCGCTCGCTGCGGGACGTATCGTCCTTTGCGATCGCTTCACCGACTCCACCGAGGCATATCAGGGTGGAGGCCGTCAGCTTGGATCAGAGCGCGTACTCGAGCTGCATCGCCTCATCTGCGGCGATCTTCAGCCCGACCTGACCTTGCTTCTGCTTCCGTCGCTGGAAGCGAGCCTCGCACGCGCCCGCCGACGCAACGAGAAACACGCCGCGAAAACCGGCCAGGATGAAAACCGCTTCGAGCAGGAACAGGGTGAGTTCTTCCGCCGCGTCTGGGAGAAGTACCGCGAGATCGCCCGGCGCGATCCTGGCCGCGTGGTCGTCATCGAAGGCAATCTCAGCATCGACGAAGTGCACGAACAGATTGTCGAGGCCGTCTCCGAGCGCCTCGTCGCACTGCACGGCGCAGCCTGATTGGGCTGCCCACATCTCGCTTCTGAGATGTGGGAAGCCACAATGCAAGGTAACCATAAGCCGGAACCCTGGTGCCCCATCCTTCCCTCGCCTTTCGCGGAAAGGGTAAGGACGCTTTTCTTTTGCGTCACTGTGCTCGATTGAAGTTCAGGTTGGTCGTGAACGTTCCCGTATCGTAGACCGCCGAACTCCATGGCACGCTGAGCTTGAACTGCGCCAGCGGATTGCATCCCACGATGCTCACCGTGAACGACGCACTCGCTGTTCCGCCCGTTGCGATGTCTCCCAGCAGAGATGGAGTGCTGCCGGAGATGATCTTCGGCGTGCACGCGGGCCCCGACGTTTGCGTAAGCGTGAATCCATTCAGTGTGGTTGCATACGCCGGCCCCACGTTCCCGTTCGTTGCCGTCACGGTGATCGTTCGCGTATTCGCCGTGCCCGCCTTCTGCGTAGCGGCGAACTTCAACCCATATCCCGGCAGCTTCGACGGATCCACGATGCCCCAGTACGCCGGCTTGGCCTGCAGACCCATGTCAAAGGGCAGCGGATAATCCGTGCGCGTAACCGGGAAACTGTCGAGCCAAGTATCGTCATCCGCCATGCCCCACATCGTCACCGAGCTCAGCTTGTCCTTCAGCTCGCGGAACGCATCGAAGTACGCTTTGTAGAGCCAGCCTTGTTCGGCGAGCACCGCCGGCGACACATTGCTGCCGTAATTCGACTTCGTGTCGCCCGCGTTGTAGACGCTGACGTCGAGTTCGGTAACCTGCTGGTCGATCCCCGGCACCTGATTCGCGACCGTCTCGATCGCATTCACCATCGCCGGAACCGACGGGTAGTTGATCGCGTTGTGCATCTCGTGACCGACGCCGTCGAGCAGGCCCTTCGCCTTCAGATCGCCGGCCACCTGCACCAGGCAGGCAAGCCGGTTCGCATCCGTCGTCGAGTAATCGTTGATGAACAGCTTCGTCCCTGCCGGAGCGAAGTCGCGCGCCGCTTTCAGTGCCACATCCAGGTAGCTCGCGCCCAGCACTTTGTAGAACGGCCCGTGCACCAGGCAATCTGTCTGGTTCGGATCGAGCGGCTCGTTCACCACATCCCATGCATAGACTTTGCTGCCGAAATGCTGCACTTCATTCTGAATGTGCTCGCGAATGTTGTCGATCACGAGCGCCTGGTTCGCCGGTGAGTTCGTGCCGTCTCCGGCAGCGTACGCCGGAACCTGCGATCCATTCGCCCACACCAGGTTGTGTCCGCGCACGCGCATACCCGCGCACTGCGCCAACCCTACCTGTGCATCGGCATTCGCATAGTTGAAGCTACCTTTTGTGCTCTCCACCGAGCTCCACTTCATGTCATTGCCTGAAGTGATGCTGTTGTAGTGCATCGTCAGCAGCTGCGCATGCGGCCCCGAGATGTCCGTCATATCTACCGCAGCGCCGATGGGGAAGAACTGCGACAGCGTCTGGTAGATCGACGGAATGTCTTTCTGGATCTGCGGCGGGTTCACATACGACACCTGGAAATCGTCGATGTAGAACGACACGAGGTCATCTCCCGATGACGGCACCGTCTGGAAATACAGGTTCGCTGCGCCCTGATCGTACGCGCTCGACATGTTATAGCCCATCACGCTGATTTGGTGCCAAGCGCCATCGGCCGGAACCGTGATGCCCGGATATCCGCTCACCCCCGGATAGCTCGTATTTCCATTCAGCGTTGTCTGCAGGCTCACGTTGATCACGTGATTCGATCCGTCCGTCGGCTGCAGCCGCACCCAGCCGCTCACGTTGTACACCGAGCCCGGATACATCTTGTTGCTCACGCTGATCTGCGGCCCATCCCAGTTCGCGATGCGTCCCGTCGTCAGCAGGCTGTTGTTTCCGCTGTGCGCAACGCCGCTCACGTTCGTTACCGTCGACTGTCCCGACCGCGAACCCCATCCATCCAGCCCGCTATCTTCAAACGTGCTGCTGATGCCGCTGTTGTCCTGCTGGCTCGGATCGGGCGGCGGCGGAGCCACTTCACTGATCGTCACGTTGCTGATGTAGAACGAGTCCGTTGCGCTGCTCGATTGCGCATACAGCGTCAATGACGTCGGGGGCCCCGGCAGATTGCTGAAGCTGAACGTGCCCTGCACCTTCGTCCATGTTGTCGACGACAGCGCACCCGAGGTCGCGAGATTCGCATACGCTCCGCTCGTCGCGCAGTCCGCCGTCTTCGTCGACAGCGTCACCGTCGGATTCGAACTGTCTGCCGCCGCAAGCAGAACGTACGCCGTCACCTGGTACGTTGCGCCGGCCGACAGATTCAGGTTCAGCAGATTCAGCGCGGGCCCCATGTAGCTCGCCGTTCTGTTCGTAGTCAGCAGAGCGGTCGTGTTTCCTGCCGGATCCTGCACTGGAGGCATCGCGTTCGTCAGCGTCGCCGACCCGAACGGGAACCACCCATCCAGCCCTCCATCCGACCATGTGTACTTCGCGACCGTCGTTCCACCCGGCGGCGGAGCCGTCTGCGTAATCACCACATCATCCAGGTAAAACGACTGCGCCGTCGTCGCGCCCACCAGCTGCGCATACATTGTCAATCCCGTCTCTGTCGTCGTCGCCGTATACGATCCGCCGATCGCCACCCACCCCGAATCATTCACGGGAGTCTGATAGGCGCCGATCGTGTCGTAGCAGGTTCCACCCGAGCAGCTGGCATCACTCCGCCGGATGGTGAGATTCGCATTCGTCGCAGTCTCTCCGGTGGTCAGCTTCACGTAGCCCGTGATCGTGTATTTCGCGCCCGCCTGAACTACGGTGCCCACATCGATCGAGGGCCCGCCTTGTCCGCCCGAGCCCGTCGTCGTGAGCAAACTATGCGTGCCGGAGTACGCCTGCGCCGTCGTTGCCGCCGGAGTCGTCGCCCCATTGAACGAACTCCACCCTTGCGCCGTCCCGTCTTCAAAGTCATACGTCGCAACCACCTGTGCGGAAAGAGGCGCCGCGCAGAACATCGCGCAGGCAAGAACCGCACAGAGCCGAACTGCAATCTGATTTTGACGCAGGGATTTCCTGATGACGTCGCGTAGACGAAGCATGGGGCGGTTCTCCTCTTTTCTTCTTCGTGTCGACCCAGAAGGCTCCGCGCTCTTGCGCCGCGGAGGATCGTGCTTGGGGAAGAGTGAAACCGATCACTGGCCTCAGTAATGCGATTTACTCAAACACGGCGCCGAGTATAGTCACGCCTTTTCAGAGCTGTCAAGAATCTATTTCGCATGAACATTTGTGACCGGCAAACTCCTTTAGTTCGCGCGAATCTGCGGCTACGATTCTTCGATCCACCACAATCTGGAATGATCTCTCCTGTTTAACGCTGTGCTCATCTGACCGCAACATTTCCCTGCTACGAATCTCCGAAGCGGAGAGTTGAAGGCCGGGATCTGCCGCGAAAAGACCCGCGACAGAATTCTCGCCCGCTCCTCGCAATTTCCCCACTCCTCGAGGAACCCGAATGCTGAATATCGCTCGACTCCGCCCTGTCGCAGGGCTCGCCATGATTGCTGCGCTCGCATCCGCCAGTGCCGTCGCTCAGAACGACGACGACCAGGGCGATCGCGACAGCCGTCAGATCAAGCACGTTTTCGTCATCGCCATGGAGAACCACAACTTCACCCAGCCGGCGCAGGTGCCTGGCAAAATTCAGCCGATCTACCAGAACCCCGCCAATCCCTTCACGAATAGCCTTATCAATGGAACAGCCGTGGCGTGGATCAACGGCAAGCCCGTGAACATCAGCGAGCACACTGCGTACGCCGTGTCTTATCACAACGTGCTCGCTACGCAGAGCGGCAACAACCCGCACATCCATCCCTCTGAGCCCAACTACATCTGGGCCGAAGCCGGCACCAACTTCGGCATCGCGAACGACGCCGATCCCTATCCTTCCAACGTGCAGAACACGACTCAGCATTTGTCTGCACTTCTCCAGAAGCAGGGCCGCACGTGGAAGTCCTATCAGGAGGACATCGATCTCGCCAGCGTCAACGGCAAGCTCACCAACGTTCCCCTGCCGCAGAGTCAGTGGACCGTTCCGCTCACCAGCCACAGCGGCTTGTTCGACGCGAACAGCCTGCTCAACGCCTACAACGACACGCTCCAGTACAACTACGCCGCCAAGCACAACCCGCAGGTCTTCTTTACCGACACCAACGGAGGCAATGACAGCACTCCCGCCAATCCTTTCGCAAAGAACTACGCGCCGCTGCAGCAGCTCGAAGTCGACCTCGCCAACAACACCGTGGCAGACTACAACTGGATCACCCCCAACCAGTACAACGACCAGCACAGCGCGCTTGCCACCGGATTCGCCGGCCTCACCGGCGACGCCTCGCAGCTCAAGACCGGCGACAACGCGCTGGCAAAGCTCGTGCCCATGATCATGGCGTCAAAGGCCTACAAAGACGGCGGCGCCATCATTCTCTGGTGGGATGAGTCCGAAGCCGATGGAGAGTCAGGCGACAACGCCGACGACTTCAATCACACCATCCCTGAGATCGTCATTTCCAACCTCGCGCATCCCAACGAGGCTGGCCTGCCTTACGCCAGCCAGGTCGATCTCACCCACTCCTCCGACCTGCGCACCATGCAGGAGATCTTCCACGTTCGCGCCGAGGGCGGTAACTCACCGTTTCTCGGCGATGCAGCCAATGCTAACGACCTCTCCGACCTCTTCGCTCCCGGAGTGATCCCTTCACTCCACTGAGGTCGAACTTCCCTCCCCCAGCACCACTCGCGGCGCAGAGTCAACCCACTCTGCCCCGCTTCCCTTTCGACCCGAATAGGTCGCCGTAAACTCTGGAACCACATTCTCCGTCCTAACGTACAAGCCCTCAGCACTCCCCCGGAGGTCCCCATGCACTCTCGACTTCTCAGTTGCGCGATACTCGCCATCGCAATCGCACCCGTGGCGCATGCACAGTCGGAGGACGAACCCGACATGCCCGGCATGGCACATATGGCCGGACACATGTACATGACCTCCCTGCGCACCGAGCAGCCCGGCGATCGCGCCAAAGCCGGTGCCATCGTCGCCGCAGCGAAACAGGCCATGAGGCCCTACGAGGACTACCACGCTGCTCTGGCCGACGGCTTCCGCATCTTCCTGCCCAACGTTCCGCAACCGCTCTACCACTTCACCAACATGGCGAACGGGCTAGCCGCGCACAAACACTTTGATCCTCTCAATCCGACCTCGCTGCTCTATCGCAAGACGGCTGACGGCGGCTACAAGCTCGTCGGCGTCATGTATACCGACCGTGTCGATGCCAATGAAGACGAGATCAACCAACGGATCCCGTTGAGCATCGCGCGCTGGCACCAGCACACCAATTTCTGCAAAGCACCCCCCGATCAGAAAGCCGCCTACTTCGGACCCAACGCAAGGTTCGGCCTCCTCGGCTCCATCCACACGCGCGACGAGTGCGAGGCCGCCGGCGGCATCTTCCACCCGCACATCTTTGGCTGGATGGTGCACGTCTATCCCAACGAAACCGACCCAGCGAAGATCTGGTCTACCGACGATCACGACGGCCACGACAACATGACCCACGACGCCATGCCCGGCATGAAGATGGATTAGAACCGCAGGGGTCGCCGCCCTCGTTCGTATGGTCCGCAACCCTGCGCGCCATCACCTACGTTTTTGAAAGGGTGTGCCTACAATTGCCGCCATGTTCCACCGGAACGCTCAATATGTCGCAGTCCTCTTGCCGCTGGCTCTCACTGCTTCCAGCGCGTTACCCCAGCAGGAGCCCAAGCCTCTGAGTCAGGAAGACCCCCGGCTGGTCTTTAGCTTTCCAATCCAGCCAGGCGCGGCGCCGCTCAGATTCGCTGTGGAGTTGGATAAGGCCGGATCGGTCACCGGCGTCTCCATATACAGGAACGGCGGACAGGAACCCATCCAGAGACTCGCAAGCTGTTCGCAGCCTTTGGAGCAGATAACAGAAGTCTGGGAGGATTATGAGCTTTCAAAGCTCGTTGCTCATGCCGATTTCAACTTCGACGGCTTCGAAGATCTGGAATTGTTGATCGCCTACATACCGCATCTGGATAAGAGGATCTCCTGCATCTATCTGTGGGATCAGAAACGCGGAAGCTTCGCGCTCTCAAAGCAGCTTTCGGATATCGGAGCCAATCTCGAAGCACATCCTGAAAGCAAGACCGTGACCTCGCATGAAAGCTGGTTCGGCGGCCCCTGGCAAGACGATACCTACCGCTGGACGGGGAACAGGCTTGAAGTGATCGAGGAGTCGAGCCTCCTTGGAGATTGGAGTTTGCAGACGAGCGACAAGTGCGGCTACACATACACGTGTAGCAGGTTGGTCGGAGGCAAGTTGGCTTTGACGCTTTCCAAGCCGGTTTGCTCGGGTGATGAAATGGGCAATCTCCCCGCCTGCCCGGTTGCGCCCGTGCGGCCCAAGCCAAGACCGCCAAAACTACAGAAATCCAGATGAGAGCGCATAGAATGCTGCAGAGCTCGAAAGCGCATGATCAATCGACGTAGATTTCTTGCAAGTTCCGCTGGAGTGGTGGGTGCGGCCGGTCTTCATGGCTCCACATTGGCTCCTTCCGACGCGATCTCCAGAAAGCCGGGCGTGAAGCTGAAGCTCGGCCTCAACGCTTATTCCTTCAACGGCCCGCTCCAATCTGGCACGATGACACTCGCCGATGCAGTCGCCTTCTGCGCAGAGAATGGCGTTGACGCGCTCGACGCCACGGGCTACTACTTCCCCGGCTATCCGAAGGTTCCAACGGACGATTACATCTACGCCCTCAAGCGCACAGCCTTCGTCAACGGCGTCGGCATCAGCGGCACCGGCGTTCGCAACAACTTCGCCACGGCGGACAAGTCCGCGCGCGAACGCGATGTGCAGATGGTGAAGGATTGGATCGTTGTCGCGAGCAAACTCGGCGCCCCCGTGATCCGCGTTTTCTCCGGCCCCGAGCGGCCTGTGGGACACGCGTTCGATGAGGCGCTCGACTGGATGGTCGCCGACTTGAAAGATTGCGCCGCATTCGGCAAGGAGCACGGAGTCGTCGTCGGCCTTCAGCAGCACAACGACTTCCTGAAGACCGCCGCAGAAACGATCCGCGTTATCGAAGCTGTCGATTCCGAGTGGTTCGGCAGCATCCTCGACATCGGCAGCCTGCGGTCGGGCGAACCCTACGCCGAGATCGAGAAACTTCTCCCCTACGCGGTCTCCTGGCAGATCAAGGAGGAGGTCTTCCGCAACAATCAACCCGAGCCGGTAGACCTCGCCCGCATAAAATCTCTCATCGACAACCACGGTTATCGGGGATACGTTCCCTTCGAAGCGCTAAGCACCGGCGACGCCCGCCCCAGGATCAAAGCCTTCCTCGCGAAGATCCGCACCGCCTTCGGCCTCACCTGCTAAGACATTCCAAAAGGTAAGCTCATAGTTCCAATGCATAGCTGAAAGCTGAGAGCTGAAGGCTGAGAGCCGAAAGCTCTCCTCACCCCCACGCCCCCAGCAGCCTCCTCACCATCACCAGCTGCCCAACGTGATACGCATTGTGGTCGGCGATCAATAGCGCCTCACGCAGAACCGTCTGCCCATCCCCGCCGGGAATCTTCGCGTACAGGTCGGTCTTCGGGTCGCGGATCAGCTCCACCATTTCTTTCAGATCGTGCTTGAACGCGCGCACGCTCTTCTCCCAGGCCTTCTCGTCTGCCGGCGCCTTCTCCTTCGGCCAATACCCTTCCGGCCACTTGGGCGACTCATGCTTCTCACTCCGCGAGAACTCGACGATGTCCCACTGCGCAATCCGCAGATGCTCCAGCAGTTGCCAGGGGCTGTGCTCGGCTCCCGCCGGCACCTTTCCGTAAAGCGCCGGAACCAGCCCCTTTACCGCATCGTCGAACGTCGCATGCGCCTGGGCCTCCGTCAAAAGCTTCACCAGATGCTCCCGCAGCGCCCCATCATTCCTGTCCGCCATCAGTTCCTCCTCAGCCTAAGATTCCGGCCATCCTGCGAAGATGCCGAAAATCCACACCTTGCCGGCAACCTGCCCTGACCACTGATCCCTGATCACTGTCTCTTTGTGGCAAAATATGAGATGTAGACCTATGTCCTGGAACCGCCGAACCCGCAACAGAGCAGCCTGGATGTGGCTGGCGATTGCCGCCGTCACCTTCACCTCTGTCGCCACGGCTGAGACCGGCCGGCAGACCTCCAGAGGCTATGCCCACCCGGTCTTCGAGTTTCTGGTGCGCAGCCACAGCCAGAGCTCCGCTGCCCACTCGGCTCCCTCGCGGTTCACGAACTCAGGTTCGCATCGGCAGGCAAGCTCCATTTTCCGAGGCAATGCGGCCGGTCCGCTGATCGCATTCCTACCCGTGCTCTTTATCGGGCTGGTTTCGCCGCTCCGTCCCCTGTCGGCCCCATCCGCGGACCCCCTTGGCCGCGCCCCCGCAACACCTCTGCTTTCCGCGCTCTTCCAGCGCCCTCCTCCCGCCCTGGCCTGATTCCCAGCGCCGCGCCGCGATCGCATTTTTATTCCCCGCGCAATCGCCGCAATCCAGGACACACCTACTGCAAGATCGGAGTTCTCCGTGTTTTACGATAAAGTTCTCACCAAAATCTTTGGAACCGCCAACGAGCGGGTCATTAAGAAGCTGCTGCCCATCGTGCAGCAGATAGGCGCCCTCGAGCCCGAGATTGAAAAGCTCACCGACGAACAGCTTCGCGGCAAGACCGCAGAGTTTCGCGCCCGCATCGCCGCCCGCGTCGCCAACATCACCGATGCCGATGAGAAGTACAAGGCCGAGAGGGAAGCTCTCGACGAAATCCTCCCCGAAGCCTTTGCCGTAGTCCGCGAAGCCGGCTGGCGTGCAGTGCACATGCGCCACTTCGACGTGCAGCTCATCGGCGGCATGGTCCTTCATCACGGCAAGATCAGCGAAATGAAGACCGGCGAAGGCAAAACCCTTGTCGCCACTCTCGCCTGCTACCTCAATGCCCTCGCCGGAAACGGCGTTCACGTCGTGACCGTTAACGACTACCTCGCCAAGCGCGACGCCGAATGGATGGGCAAAATTTACGAGTTCCTCGGCCTCACCGTCGGCGTCATCGTCCACGACCTCTCCGACGACGAGCGCCGTGCCGCCTACGGAGCCGACATCACCTACGGCACCAATAACGAGTTCGGCTTCGATTACCTGCGCGACAACATGAAGTTCGATATCAAGGATTGCGTGCAGCGCGGCCACTACTTCGCCATCGTCGACGAAGTCGACTCCATCCTCATCGACGAAGCCCGCACTCCGCTCATCATCTCCGGACCCACCGACCAGACGACAGACAAATACGAGCGCGTCCGCAAAATCGTCCCCTCGCTCGAGCGCGGCGAAGAGACCGAATCGCTCGAAGGTAAAACCTTCACCGGCGACTACGTCGTCGACGAGAAGCACCGCAGCATCGGCGTCACCGACGAGGGTTGGGTCACCATTGAAGAAAAGCTCGGTATCGACAACATCGCCAGTGCCGAAAACTGGGAACTCAAGCACTACGTGGAAACCGCCATCAAGGCCCACGCACTCTACAAAAAGGACGTCGACTACGTCGTCAAGGACGGCGCCGACGGCAAAGAAGTCATCATCGTCGACACCTTCACCGGCCGCCTCATGCCCGGCCGCCGCTGGTCCGATGGGCTCCACCAGTCCATCGAAGCCAAGGAAGGCGTCAAGATCCGCAAGGAAGACCAGACCCTTGCCACCATCACCTTCCAGAACTACTTCCGCCTCTACAAAAAACTCAGCGGCATGACCGGCACCGCCGAAACCGAGGCCGCCGAATTCGAGAAGATCTACAAGCTCGAAATCGTCGTCATCCCCACAAACAAGCCCCTGCTCCGCATCGAGAACCCCGACGTCGTCTACCGCACTGAGAAAGAAAAGTTCAAGGCCGCCGCTGACAACATCGCCGATCTCCACCAGACCGGCCAGCCCGTTCTCGTCGGCACCGTCTCGATTGAAAAGTCCGAGCGCCTCTCCGCCATCCTCCAGCGCAAAGGCATCCGCCACGTCGTGCTCAACGCCAAGCAGCACGAGCGCGAAGCCGAATTCGTCGCCCAGGCCGGACGCGTCGGCATGGTCACCATCGCCACCAACATGGCAGGCCGCGGTACCGACATTCTCCTCGGCGGCAACGCCGAATTCCTCGCCCGCCAGGAGCTTGTCCGACAGGGCCGCGCCCGCGCGCTCAGCACCGCTGAAGGCGCAATCAACCCCATGGCGCCCGCCGGATTCCAGCGCTTCTACTACCAGGGCCAGGAATTCGAAATCTCCGACGCCGACTGGAGCGAAACCTTCGCTGTCCACGAAGCAGCCGCCAAAAAAGAGCACGACGAAGTCATCAACAAAGGCGGCCTCTTCATCCTCGGCACTGAGCGTCACGAGTCACGCCGCATCGACAACCAGCTTCGCGGACGCGCAGGCCGCCAGGGCGATCCCGGCGCATCGCGCTTCTATCTCTCGCTTGAAGACGACCTCATGCGAATCTTCGCCAAGCAATGGGTCAGCACCCTGCTTGAAAAGCTCGGCATGGAAGAAGGCGTCCCCATCGAGTCGAAGATGATTTCGAATCGGATTGAAGCCGCGCAGAAAGCCGTCGAATCGCAGAACTTCGAATCGCGCAAACACCTCCTCGAGTACGACGACGTCATGAACAAGCAGCGCGAAGCCGTCTACGGCCTTCGCCGCCAGCTTCTCGAAGGCGTCGACCAGCGCGAGCTCATCCTCGACGACTACGTCGGCGGAATCCTCTCCGGCATCCTCGATCAGTTCGCCCCTGAAGACAAGCATCCCGACGAGTGGAACATCAAGGGCATGGACGAGCAGCTCAACAGCCAGTTCGGCTTCAGCATGTCCCAGGCCGGCATCGAGCCCAAGGAACTCGCCCGCCACGAACTCGGCGACCAGATCTTCGAAGGCCTCAAGCGTCACTACGAACAGAAAGAAGAGATCCTCTCCGCGCCGCAAATGCGCTACCACGAACGCATGGTCATGCTCAGCGTCATCGACGGCCTCTGGAAAGATCACCTTCTCTCCATGGACCACCTGAAGGAGGGCATCGGCCTTCGCGGTTACGCGCAGCAGGATCCGCTTGTCGCCTACAAGAAAGAATCCTTCGACATGTTCGAAGCGATGATGCAGAAGTTCCAGGAAGACACCGTCCGCTTCCTCTTTCGGATGCAGATCCTCGGACCCGATGGCCGCCCCATCAACGTTCCGCCGCCGCAGCCTCGCCGCGAAGTGCCCGCCGCGCCTCCGGTCGCCAGCGCCGAACAGCACGTTCTGCCCGGACACAGCGACGGAAACGGCTTCGGCCAGGGCCAGCCCATGCGCGAAGCCCCGCCTCAGCGCGAGGTTCCTATCCACACCCGCGCCCCGCAAACCACCATCGACCAGCTCGAAAAAGAGTTCGCCAAAAAGAAGCAGCGCGAGCTCGAAGCAGCCCAGCGCGCCGGTGGCGGAAATGGCAGCCAGCCCACCCAGCGCCGCACCGGCGACAAGGTAGGCCGCAACGACCCCTGCCCCTGCGGCTCCGGCAAGAAATACAAGAAGTGCCACGGCGTCGAAGCCTAGACCCCACACCGTTCTTCACCAGGAGCCGCTACTGCGATAGCGGCTCTTTTCTCAGCCCCCGCCGATTCAAGGGTTCCGTTATCAAGCAGTCTCAGCCAAACGGATTTGCTCTGAGGGCAGGACAGCGACGATTCACTGTGCCTCAAGTGGCTCGGTGACGGCTATCACCTGGTCCCCCTTCACGTTGTGCAGCTGCTGCACTGTGCCACTGGGCCAGACGATCACTACCTCAGTGGCCAACGTCTCCGGTCCAAGACCGAAATGCACCGGGCCAAGGCTGGATGAGGCATAGCAAACGCTGGATGTTTGGTGGTTGTACTGTGTGCGGGACTTCGTCACAACCTTGATCCTTGCGCCAATGCCGTCGCGGTTGCTCTTCACGCCGTGCAAGGCGAAGTCGAGCCAATGACCCGCGTTTGAGCTGTGATTCATCCAGAGTTCCGCCTGCTGATCCATCGAGGTCACAACAACGTCGATCAGGCCGTTACCATTGAAGTCTCCAAAAGCGCAACCCCGGTGACGAGCGGCCGTATCGTCGGTGAAGCCGGCTTCCTGGGTGAGCGGCTGCCATTGTTTATTCGGCAGGCCCCGAAAGACTGTGTTCGGCTGTCGGACAGCTTCACCCGGAGGCTGTATGACTGCGACATGACCGCGCGAGACGAACAGGTCCTTGCGGCCATCGTTGTCGAAGTCATAGAGAGCCGCTCCGAACCCGGCCATCTTCATGCTGTGGCGAGTCATACCGCTTGACCCTGTGATATCGCTGAAGGTTCCTTTGCCGGTGTTCTCAAGAAACGGGAACGTCTCCTTGTTCAGTGCGACGTAGAGAATGTCGGGATAGCCATCACCGCTTAGTTCGCGAAAATCGAGCCCCATACCGGAAATCAGCACGCCATCTTCAGGGACCGCGGTGTTGGTCTGAAAGGAAATCTGTTCAAAGCTTGTGCCTAGATTATGAAAGAGGAATTCGAACTCGCCGTCGTTGGTCACGAATAAATCCTGCTTGCCATCCAGATCGAAGTCGGCCACGCCAACGCCCATGCCTTTTCCGACATTTTCACGAATTCCCCATTCCTTCGAGACGTCCTTGAATTTGCCGTTGCCCTGGTTCAGAAAGAGCTGGTTTGGCATTCCTTTGTAATAACGAGGATGACAGTATTGGGGCGCTCCATCGACCACGCAGCGTGATTCCGATTCGTAGTGCCACTGGAGGTAGTTCACGACAAACAGGTCGAGTAAACCATCGTTGTTCACATCTACCCACGCGGCTGCAACTGACCACCTTGGTCCATATTCCGGATCCAGAGCACTGCCCAGCCCGGCACTCGCCGTGACGTCGGTAAAGGTTCCATCCCCGTTGTTGCGATAAAGCGCATTGCCGTGGACGCCAGCGATGAAGAGATCGGGATGGCCGTCATTATCGTAGTCACCAACAGCCACGCCAACATCGAATCCTCTTCCTGCGAGCCCCGCATGTTCGGTCACATCGGTGAATGTGCCGTCGCCATTGTTGCGGAAAAGGCGATCAGAATGCTTCGCATCTTTCTTTCCGATGGAAGACAGATCACAACCATTGGCAAAGAAAATATCGGGGCGGCCGTCCCCGTTGTAATCGAAGACCGCGATACCTCCGGCCATGCTCTCCGGGGCGTTACGCGCCGGGCTTTCGTCAGAAAAAAGCCGGAAGGGTAGATGTTTCAGGTCGAACCGAATAGGCGAATTTGGGGAAGCTGATTCCTGCGCCTGAAAGGCGTTGACGTCTCGAGCAGAGAGCAAAGCGCAAACCAGCGCGAAGAGTAAGGTACGAACTCCGTCCATATGCTTGCAGGTGGGTCTGGGGAACCGGGCGGAATTCTAGAGGTTCAAGCGCACTCAAAGCGAGCACTTTTTGCGCAGCACTTGTTGCATGGATACAAGCTTGTGATTCCAAACCCGTAAGCCATCAATCTTTCGCCGATTCGCATCAAATTAGATGTAGGGCGTTGGAATTCCAGATCAGCGAAAGGTAGAACCCATGGGCAAAACGTTCAATCCCGAGTTCACGCATCGCACCAACGAGGACGGCACACTTCACTCTTATTGTTCACGCTGCTTTGCCACCGTCGCCGACTCCGCATCGCGCGCCGACCTGGACACGGCCGAGCTGGCGCACAAGTGCGATCCTCGCCTGCTCGAAATGGTCGACAAATATCGACAGATCAGCAGACTTCGTTCCGTCGCATAAAAACTCGCTCCAAGAAATTTACATTCGTCATTAAAGTCCACACCGGGCCCCGCATCTTAGGTTGTAAGCAACCCCCTGCAGCGTACCGCCGATAGCGCGACCGCTGCGTTCCGACAAACTGAATCACTTTTTGGAGACGCCATGGCCCGGCTTAGCCTGCCACCGCACCTTGTCGCTCAAGGCGTGATTAAGCGCTGTTCTGCCTGCAATCATCCATTTCCTCTCGACGTGAAGCCTTCCCTGAGCCGAGCCTTCCGCAAGCACGTGGAAGACGTCCACCAAACGGTGGCCGAAGACGATGGCCGTAAATTGACCATGGGCTTCGCGCCGAAGAAATAGCGGCATAGATCACATCTGCCCGTCGTCGCGTTCCTTTGTACATGCATCAAACAGGTCTGGGGACAAGATCAGGGACATGCTTTTTCAAAACGTAATCAGGCACACGATCTATCTGCTGGCCGAGGCGGAGCGAGAAGCAGCGCTGCAACAGCGCCTGCGCGGGAAACGCGTTAGTGCGAATAGCGCCGGCAACTCATCGCATTCTGATCACGCGGCTTTCGATCGCGGCCATTCTCGAATCACCGCGATCAGACACTCTGACGCTTCTTCAAGGCAGACCGGCACTCGGCAAAGTAGCTCTCGTAAGTCTCCTCTTCTTCCGTAGGTCACGAAACCTATCCAGCGTCGTCACGCATCCTTTCAAACATGGACGCTGTAGTCAAGGTGTGGACTCTCTATCTTGCCTCAGGCATCGAGGCTGCATCTGCGGTCGTCATCGGAATCGCTGCGGCAGAGGCAATTGTTCGCGCGTACGCCTTGTTCTTTCGTCGCGCGACGTCGTTCTCACCCGACGAGAAGGAAGCTATCCGGCTTCGCCTTGGCCGTTGGCTCGCCCTGGCTCTGGAATTCGAAGTTGCCGCCGATATCCTGCGCACCGCTATCGCGCCCTCATGGACAGAAATCGGCAAGCTCGCCGCCATCGTCGGCCTCCGCACAGCGCTCAACTACTTCCTGCAGCAGGAAATCGACCGCGAAGCAAGGCAGCATCCAGGCCAGAAACTCGATCAGCTCCAACAGCAAGGCTAGGCGAAAGTTTTGCGATCAGCGGGAGTTCCCTATCGCGTCAAACGTCAGATCCTTCACCGCGCAGTTGTGCTCCGCGCACCACTGCTCAAACAGCCGGCCGTAGCTCAAGGTGATGTACTGAGATCGTTCGACTCCCAGCTTCCCAGCGGTTCGATCGATCCATTCGGCCTCACCCTCAAGTTCCGCAAACACGCCGATCGGCGTCTCGTCGATGACGCAGTGGCCCTGACCATCGGACCACTCGCTGCGCCACTTTTCATACCGGAACGCCTCCACCAGCCCAATCGACCGAAAGACCTGCGCCAGCACCTCTCCATCGCCGACCTGCGTCTCCGTCTCGATCCGATGCTTGTGCACGTCTTCGCCGGGGATCCCATCCGGCAGCCGCTTATGCGTGATCACCCACCGGCCGCCGTAGTTGCGAATGCGCAGAATCTCCGTTCGCGTCCGCATCTTGCGGTCCGCGGTGTCGAACAGCACGTTGCTCTCAAACGTCCGCGGAGTCTCCTCGCGAAATCCCGCCTCGCGCAGCCGCGCAGCCAGCCCGTTTGCATCATCAACCCTGAATTTGATCTCGGTCTCGATAGACATATCAAGCAGCGAGTATACGAGTGTTGCGGCGGCCCATTCAAACCAGCGAGAATCGCAATGTGAAGACGCTCCGCCTCAAGGTCGATCCCGCGCAACTCGATAGCCAAGAAGCGAAGTCAGCTATCGCCCAGGCGGCTCAGATTCTCCGTGCGGGTGGACTCGTTGCCTTGCCCACCGAAACCGTCTACGGCCTCGGCGCCAATGCCCTCGACGCCGAAGCGGTCACACGCATCTTCACCGCCAAGCAGCGCCCCTCCTGGGATCCCATCATCGTCCACATCGCCGGACCGGTTGAAGGGAATTCAATGCTCGAGCAATTAGTCGTCAACGCGCCGTCGACGGCCGAGGCCCTCATGCGCAGTTTCTGGCCCGGACCCCTCACGCTGCTCCTGCCCCGCAGCTCCGCCGTTCCTGACGTTGTTACCGCCGGCCGCGCGCTGGTCGGCATCCGCATGCCCGCGCATCCGGTTGCGTTCGAGCTGATCCGCCACGCGGGCATCCCGATCGCAGCCCCCAGCGCCAACGTCTTCGGCCACATCAGCCCCACCACCGCTGAACACGTCCTCGAAGACCTCGATGGAAAGATCGACGCCGTTCTCGACGCGGGCCCCACCCAGCACGGAGTCGAGTCCACCGTCCTCGATCCCAACCAGAATCCGATGATGATCTACCGCCCTGGAGCCGTCACCGCTCCGCAGATCGCGCGGGTGGTCGCTGGTCCTGTCAAAACCATCAAGGAAAGCATTCTGCCCGATGCAGCACCAAGGCAGGCTCTGCCCTCACCGGGCGTCGGCCTTCGTCACTACGCTCCACGCGCCTGTTTGATCCTCGTTGAAGGAGCTCTCTCTGAACTGGCGGCCCGCCTCAGCGCCGCTGCGCAGCCGCACGAGCGCGAACGCCTGGGCGTCATGCTCCCGGCAGAGCTCGCCAACACTGATCTTGGCGCGCCGCTCCGCGCCGCCGCGAACTACGCATGGGGCCGCTGGACCGTCCCCTACGAACTGGCGGAAACCCTCTACGCCGGTCTGCGCGCCCTCGACGCTCAAGGTTGTGACGTGATCCTGTGTCCTATGCCCGAACCGGGCGGCATCAACGACGCCATCCGCGATCGGCTCCGCAAGGCTGCCTACTCTATCTAGCTGACGGCTGAAAGCTGATAGCTAACAGCTGATGGCTGACAACTGAACCCTATAGCTGATCCCATAGGCGAGAAAAGCTAGAAGCTAAAGGCTAGGAGTTAGAAGCTGCTTACTGTCCCGCCTCGCCCTGCTTGTACATGTACTTGATCGCCGACTTATAGATGAGCACCTTATTCCGTCCGCGAATCTTCAGCACGCCGCGGTCGTACCACTCGATTTGCCCCTGCAGCTTCTCTCCGTCTTCCAGCACAATCACCATCGGCGTCTGCGATTGAATCTGCTTCTGCAGATAAAACAGCTCCGCCTGGCGATGACTCGCGGCTTCTTCCACGTCGTGATTTGTGAACCGGAACGAAGGTGTAGGTACCGAGTGCTGCTGCCGATACTGGCTGAGATAAGAACCCGGGCGGCGCTGCTGGCCTTCGACACCCGGCAAAGTAGTCTGACTATTCATAAGCGATCAACCTCCTCGGCAACGGAAGCGCGTGCGCGACGATGGAATCCTGTGCCCTGCGACAACGTATGGCCCGAAAACGGAAACGTGTGATTTGAGAGATGCAGAACATCCCCGGAGCTTTGCTTGAATCAAAAGCACACTCTTCCGGACTGTTCCTTAGCCCGTGGAGCCCTGAATCCAACGCACAGCAGGGGAAAACAGACTCGCTGAACTGTCTTTGCTGAAAGTGCTCTGATTCTAACCCAAAAGATGCCCGGGACAAGGCGGAAGTTGCTTTTCTTCACCGCACGAGAGTGGAATGCGCATCAGCGCTCCGGCAGGCTCACGGCCATCGCGTCCAGCGAAAGCGAGCGCAGCAGATTGCGTCGCATTCCCTGCTCCACCTGCACCACGGCGCGGGATGCCGCTTCGATCCAGTCGACGGTGAGCCCCTGGCCCATGCGTTCCAGTTCCGCCCTTAGATCGAGATTGCGAATCAGGTCCGGAGTTCCCGCCACCACCAGCAGCAGATCTTCGAGCAAACTCCCCAGCGCCCGCAGCAGGTTGATCGTCTTCTCCTGCCCGTCGGCCCCGCCGCGATACGTCTCCGTTGCCCGAAACAGCTCCGAGTAGTCGGGGTCGCGCAGAGTCGTCTTCAGCACCAGCAGTGCATCCTTCCGGCTCGCGAGGTACGCCTCCAGATCGAGGTTCAGCGCCCGTCCCACCGCACCCTCTGCCAGGCGCGCCGCCAGAGCGCGCTGCGGGGCCTTGAGCTCCGGCCGCCGCTCCGCCAGCAGCTTCTCAATCTCCGCCGCCGGCAGCGCTCCCAGCCTATAGAGCATCGCCCGCGAGCGAATCGTCGGCAGCAGCTCATGCGGATTCTCTGTCAGCAAGACCAGCGACGTACCCCGCGGCGGTTCTTCCAGGATTTTGAGGAGGCTGTTCGCTGCCTCTTTCATGAACGCCGAACAGGTGAAGATAAAGAACGCCCGCCGCGCCTCGACCGGAGGCCGGTAGAACGCCGCATGAATCACCTCGCGCACCTGCCCCAGCTTGATCATCAGCTGCGGAGGGTCGGGCGGAATAATCAACACATCGGGATGCGTCTGGATCAGGATGCGCGTCTCGCGCTTGTCAGCATCGCGCATGTCATCCCGCGCCGCCACGGCTTCGGCCAAGCGCTCTTCCAGGTTCCGAGCCTCAGCGATCCGCGTGCAGTTGGCGCAGTGTCCGCAGAAGTCCGGCAGCCCGTCCGACTCGGCATTCTCCAGGCAATTCACGGCCTGCGCCAGCATCAGGGCCAGCGCGTACTTTCCTGCGCCCTTGGGGCCCGCCAGTATCAGCCCCTGCGGAAAATGCCCGCTTCGAGCGCACTCCCGCAGCCGCCTTACCGTCGCCGCATTGCCATGAAAGCTCTCAAATCCCACGTCTAGAGTTTACCGTCCGTGACGATTGCGAAATCCACCACACCGATCGGGGCCGCATCATAGAACTTCCCGATCCGGGTGCCTCTCGTGCCTCGCATTTGGGCACCGGGGAAAAGGCCTCGTGTCTCAGGGCACGGCTTTCAATCGTGCCGAAAGGAGGCGCAAAATAGTCCGGACCTTAGCCCCAAAAGGACTTAGCTTTCGGATCGACAGTTATTGTCTGTCCGCTCTTCCGTGCCAGCAACTGCTTTCGCCGGCGAACGAAACTTTCCAGAAGCATCGCACAGCAGAACTGACCGGAAGAAAAAACGATACCCATCGTGAAGGGTACTAGCGCTTGTGCCAGCCGTTCAGCCATAGACGGCAAACTCGCCGCCTTAGCAGTTGAGATACCTGCTAGTACGTCAGTCGCATTCCAGGAGAGCACAAGCAACGCAAGCAGGAATGTCAGGTGGGAGAAGTTTCTGATTGATCGAATCCGCGCACGGCAAGTCTCCCATAGAGTCTCGGCATCCGATTCGATGAAGGCTTCTCGCTTCTGAGCCCGAGCAGTCTTTCGAAGGTCCCAGACGAGCCAGACCGCCTGAGCTATTGTCCTAAGCAGCACATACAGGAGATAGAGAAGAAATAGGTTTACGAACCACGGAACGTGGACCTCGAAGCCGACTGCTTCAAAGGACACCGTCTGCTCTTCTTGCAACGTGCGCTCCTGTGATTCAGCATTGCCAGCTAAGTAGGGCTAGTCTATTAGACACCGGCAGTTCGCAACGTGTTCCTGGCAGTTCGTCGGGGATCATCAGTCCCGCCCCACCATCCTCACCATCACCCCATTCTTCGGCCGCAGCGTAATCTTCGGTTGCAACTCTATCTTCTGCCCCTCCACCAGCTCCACCCGCCACCGCTGTGCCAGCGTCACCAGCGTCAACGTCGCCTCCATCCACGCAAACGACTCGCCGATGCACTGCCGCCCCCCGCCGCCAAACGGAAAATACGCAAACCGCGGCCTGCCCGCCTTCGCGTAAGGCGTGAACCGCTCCGGACGAAACCGCTCCGGCTCGGGAAACCACCTGGGATCGCGCTGCACAATGTACTGGCTGAAGAACACCATCGTGCCTTTCCGCAGACGGTAAGGCCCGATCGATACATCCTCCAGCACCTCGCGCCCCATGGCCCACGCCGGCGGATACATCCGCATCGACTCCGACAGCACCATCGCCGTGTACTCAAGCCGCGGCATGTCTTCCAGCGTCGGCAGCCGCCCACCGAGAACTGCGTCTATCTCAGCATGAAGCCGCGCCTGCGCGTCCGGATTCTGCCCGAGCAGCAGCCACGTCCACGAGAGCGCATTCGCCACCGTCTCAAACCCCGCCAGAAACAGCGTCAGCACCTGGTCGCGCAACTCCTCTGAAGTCAGCCGATGCCCGCTGCCGCCCGCTTCATCATCCCGCGCCGCCACCAGCATCGACAGCAGATCTCCATGATCTGCCGAACCCGATCGCGACCCGGCCTCCGCCAGCCGCGACCGGATCATCCCATCCACCACCTCATCCAGCCGCTTCTTCGCCGCCCTGAACTGCCGCATCTTGGGCAGCGGCGAGTTCAGCAGCAACTCCGCCCGTGGCAGCGCGACGAGGAAGTAGTAGAGATCCATGATGACGTTCACCTCGTCGTTGATCGCGTGGATCTCCGGCGTCACTTCCGTATCGAACAGCGTGCGCGCCACCACCTGCAGCGCCAGCCGCATCATCTCGGCCGCAATGTCGAACTCCACACCCGCCTGCCACTGCTCGCGCACCTCCGCCGCGATGCTCACAATCTGCCCGGCATAGCCCTCGATCCGTCGCCTGTGAAATGCCGGAGCCGCAATCCGCCGCCCCCGCCGGTGCGTCTCGCCATCGGACGTAATCAACCCCTCGCCCAGCAGGATCTTCATACGCTTCTGCGTCCGGTCCTTCCCGAAGAACGCAGCCTTATCGATCAGCACCTCGCCGATGTCCGCCGGATCGTTGAACAGCACAACATCGTTCCACAGGATGCGATAGTGCGCTGCCCGCCCATAGCGCCTCAGATACTCGAACAAGAGAATCGGATTCTGCGGATCGAACCACCTATGGAACCGGTAGAAGGGCAAATTCATCCGCAGCCCCGGCGGATACCGGTATCGCCCACGCCGCACCACCGGCGTCTCGCCCTGCTCTCCCACGGCGCGCGGAATGGATTCGCTCAGTCCCACGGTTCGAGTCTATTGCACCTTCACCTCGCCCATCTGCGGCGCTTTCATCTCACAAAACCCGCAACTTCTGCACCCTCTCCACACCTTTACGAGTCCAAAAGGAGATTGGAACATCGAAGCCATGCAGCAAGGGCCGGGTGCCCCATGTCTCCCGGTTTTGGAGACGTGGGAACAGATGAAGTCCGTTGAAGAAGCGTCCTGACCTCCACCTCTACCCTCCCCGTACAATAGCCACAGGACCCGATGCCGGAAGCCGAGCAAAAACCCCGCCAAGCCGATGCGAAAAAGCCCGATCCGCACACCGGGGCCGCCCAGAAACCCGATGAAGATCCCGTCGGCAAGGTATACGACTCCCGCCTGATCAAGCGCCTCGGCGCCTATCTCAAGCCCTACTGGTGGCAGGCCACCGTCTCCTCCATCTCCATCAGCCTCCGCTCCATCACCGACATTGCCGGCCCCTTCCTCCTCATGGTCGGCATGGACCGCTACTTCCCCACCGACAAGGGCCCCTCCGGCGCAACCCTGCTCAGCCACGAAGGCGGCCCTACGGCGATTCTCCTTCGTCATCTACCCGCAGACCCCATGCAGGGCATCACGCGGCTCGCCCTCATCTACCTCGTCTGCCAGATCTCCGCCTATCTCTTCGAATTCGTCCAGACCTACCTCATGCAGTGGACCGGCCAGAAGATCATGTTCGATCTGCGCCGCGACATCTTCCGCCACATGCAGCGCATGCACGTCGGCTTCTTCGATACCCACGCCGTCGGCCGCCTCGTCACCCGCATCACATCCGACGTTGACGCGATCAACGAAATGTTCACCGGCGGTATCCTCGCCATCGTCGACGACTTCTTCACGCTGACCTTCATGGCCATCGTGATGCTCAAGACCAAGTGGTGGCTCGCGCTGCTCGCCTTTTCCGTCTTCCCGCTCATCCTGTGGGTCACGCGCATGTTCCGCAACAGCGTGCGCGAGAGCTATCGCCGCGTCCGCGCCGCCATCGCGCGCATCAACAGCTTCACCCAGGAACACGTCAGCGGCATGTCCGTCGTGCAGCTCTTCAATCGCGAGCAGCGCGCCTACAAGGACTTCGAAGGCGTCAACCGCCTCCACATGATCGCCTTCAAAGACACCATCTTTGCCTACGCGCTCTACTACCCGGCCGTCGAAATCCTCTCCTCCATCGCTATCGCGCTCGTCATCTGGCGCGGTGGCTTCGGCGTCATCTCCGGCACCGTCACCATCGGCATGTTGGCCGCCTTCAATATGTATTCGCAGCGCTTCTGGCGACCAATCCAGGACCTCAGCGACAAATACAACATCCTTCAGGCCGCCATGGCCGCGTGCGAACGCATCTTCAAGCTGATGGATACGGAGCCGGAGATCGTCAGCCCCGTGAATCCCAAATCCGGCGACGGGTCGAATCGGATCGAGTTCCGCCACGTCTGGTTCACTTATCAGAAGCTGACGCTAGAGCAGCGAGACCTCATCAACAGCCTGACTGACTCGCCCGATCTCGCCGGCCACCTCGCCGCAATGACCGACGTCGAGTGGATCCTCAAAGACGTCTCCTTCACCATCGAGCCCGGCCAGACCATCGCCATCGTCGGCCACACCGGCGCCGGCAAAACGACGCTGACGAGCCTGATGATGCGCTTCTACGACGTCACTGCCGGATCCATCCGCCTCGATGGCGTCGACCTTCGCCAGCTCGATCTCGCCGCTCTGCGCAGCCACTTCGCCGTCGTTCTTCAGGATCCGTTCCTGTTTGCCGGAACCATCGCCGAAAACATCCGCTTCGGCAACGACGCCCTCACGGATGCCGCGCTGACGCAGGCAGCGAACGACGTCAACGTTCTCGACTTCATCGAGTCGCTCCCCAACAAGTTCAACGAGCCCGTCCGCGAGCGCGGCAACTCCCTCTCCACCGGCCAGAAGCAGCTCATCAACTTCGCGCGCGCCCTCGCCTACAATCCGCGCATCCTCATCCTCGACGAAGCCACTTCCAGCGTCGACACCGACACTGAACTTCGCATCCGCGGGGCTCTCGACCGCATGGTCGAGGGCCGCACCAGCGTCCTTATCGCGCACCGCCTCTCCACTGTGCAGCGCGCCGACACCATCCTCGTCATGCATAAAGGCCAGTTGCGCGAAATGGGATCGCACCAGCAGCTCCTCGCCCAGCGCGGCCTCTACTGGAAGCTCTACCAGCTCCAGTACAAAGACCAGGAGATCACCCCTCCCGCCCTGGGCTCCCCTTCCATCGAACCCGCGATTTCGTAAAGCGAACTGCACGAACCCGCAATCCCCTAGCCCACGTTCATCAGCTAATCAAGCGTGTCATTTCGACCGGAGATCGCCGCAGGCGACCGCAGCGGAGAAACCTGCAGTTGCTCTTCAGAAAGTCCGCCTCTGCCTGAACCCGCGGAACGTGTCGCAATGGACCGCCGCCCTGGTCGGTCGGGCGCCGTTGCCAACTACCTCAATCGGAGCCAAAGTTGAATTCCCTCAATCAGCCCTTGTCCGCCGCAACAATACCGCGCCAAGCAAATAAGGCATGAGCCACGGAATTGCCGGGATGCCCGCGATGACGCCGGGCCTCGTATACCACGGCGCGGTATTCGCGGAGATCTCTGGATACGCAAGTCCCCGCACGATGATGAGCAGGCCGAGCACTGCGGCGACGGTCACGTAGGCGCCCGCAGCAGTGCGGCCAAGCAGACGAACTCGCCCCATTGCTGTCGCGAAAGCTGCAGTCGTCACATAGGTCATCACGCAAGCCACAAACTCGATTGCGCTGTAGAAGTCGACGATGATGGCCGGGGGTTGTGTCCGGTTTCCATGCAGCGCCAATGCTGTTTGCGCGAGGCTGAGATTGAGGCAGATCAGATAAGCGGCTCCAGCGATAAGGGCAGTCGCAAGGCCGATCGCCGAGCAGACGCGTTCACCTGCATCGTTCAGAACGTCCCTCGTGAGCACGAAACCGATCGTGACCAGAATCGAATTCCACACCAACACAAGAAAGCGCATGTAGTTCTCTGACGTCGTTGCTTGGAACGGCGGTCCGAGTCCCACCCACAAAAGCGAAATGATTGCCGACGGAGCGATCAGTACGAGACCAGCCAGCGCTTGTTTCCACCGCCCCTCTCCTTTCAGGTCCACTTTGCGAGGCCCAGAGAGCCATGCCGCAATTGCGACAGCAATGAAAAGGAAGACACCAAGAGTCTGAAAGATTCCCGCAATGCGGAGCGGACGCACACTGACGAACCCCACACCGACAAAAGGGAACGCGCAAAGGAAGATGTACGCTGAGCGGCGGACACTTTGGCTCATCGAGGCCTCACAGATCGAGCTTCTACCGAGGAGACTGCTGGATGGTTTTGCCATCATACCCGGGTTCGCGGACCTGGGTCGAGCTTTGCAGGTGCACCGCGCCATCGACACCAGACTCGCAAAAAGAAATCCCGGGTGCAGGTTCGCATCCCGGGAGTCCTTTGATACTCAGCTTGTCGTCGTACCCTTACGGCCCCATGCTCGATGCCGAGCACGCAGACGCCGTTGACGGCGCTGGCGGAGTCGGCGGTGTTGCCCACGGAACTGCATTGAAGTCGAAGAATTCCAGCAGATTAGGTTGTGCGGCGTCGCGGTTCGTCAGGTGAGCCGACGAATTGATGAACCGGCTCTCCACGAACTTGATCACCGCCGTGTGATCCATCGGCGTGTGCGAAACATAGTGCTTCCGCGTAAACGGCGAGATGATCATGTTCGGAACGCGGAAACCAAGCTGGGCAGCAAATCCGTACACCTGCGCTGCATCGCCGCTATGCGCTCCCGGACTGCTCGTCCGCAGATCGCAATGCTGCGTGTACTGCCCCGGTGTCGGGGGCACGCACGGATTGTACCCGTCCGGGTTTACCGCGATCGACGAGATGTCAGGGATCGACCCAAGTGAAGCGTCCGTGTTCTGGTTCGAGTGGCCCGGCACCGGCGGAACGTGATCGTAAGGACCGCCGCCTTCGTCATACGAGAAGAAGAACACCGAGTTCTGCCAGGAGGAGCTGGCCATGAACTTGTTGATGATGTTCGCCACAGAAGCCTGCCCGTTGGTGACCGGCTGCTGGGATCCCGGATGCTCGTCGCTGTTCCCGGCCTCGATAAACGCGAACGCCGGCAGCGTGTTGTTCGCCAGATCCGTGAAGTATTGTGACACCGGCGCGATGTGGCTCGTGTTGATGCAGAACGAATTGGTCGAGTCACCTACAACACTCGACGGCTGCGCTCCGTTCGTGCACGAGTTCGTGCTCGTCTTGTGATACAGGAACTGGTTTGCGTATCCGAAGTACGAAAAGATCGTGTCCGGATAGTTGTTCGAAGTCTTCGAGTAGTAGATCTTCCACGACACGCCTGCGTTGTTCAGTTCCTGGAAGATGGTCTGCGAGGTCTGCTGACCGACGTGATCGTCATTGCCCGGATCGTATGCCAGGCCCTGGGTGGTACCGCCAGAGAAGGTCGCGATCCGGTTGGGAACGCTCTTGCTCGAGATCGGCGAAAACCACCGGTCGGAAACCGCGAACTGCGAGGCCATGTAGTAGTAGTAGTTGAGGTACTGATCGTCGTAGTACCCCATGGCCCGCTCGCCCGTCGTGTCCGTGTAGGCGCCACCGCAGGTGCCGGAGGCCACGCAGCTCTTTGCGTACCCTTCCGCGGTATGGACGAAGCCATCCATGTTGATCGGCCGCGTTGTTGAGAAGTTATAGCGGTTCACGCTTCCGTAGCTGGCAAGCCAGTCGGAGCTGTCGTCATCGATACAAGTCGTGCGGAACTTGTAGAGGTAGTACTTGTCTCCCTCATCATCCATGTTGTAGGTCGTGTTGACCTTGTCCTCGATACCGTCAACCGTATAGGTCTTGCCGTCATCGCCGATGTCCCATCCCCTCGGATGGCGATAGTTGTTCAGCATGCCGAAGTAGCTGTCGAAGGAGCGGTTCTCCTGCAGCATGAAGATTACGTGCTGCGCCTTGCTCACATCGCCGCCGCCCGATGATGAACTGACCGTCACGGTCGTTTGCGCCGATGCGTTCACTCCCGAAGCATTGCTCGCTTCGGCCGTGTAGGTTGTCGTCGTCGTCGGAGTGACAGTGACTTGGCCGCCGGTCGAGGAGAGCGGGTACGAACTGCCATCCGAACCAGTCACCGTCACGCTGGTCGCATTGCTGGCGGTCACAGTCAGCACATCGGAACTGCCCGAACTGATCGAGCTGTTCTGGGCCGTGATCGACACGGTTGGATTCTGGGGGCTCGACCCTACCGTGATCGTCACCTGCGTCGACGTGCTGCCGCTCGAGTTAGTCGAAGTCGCCGTGTAGGTCGTCGTCGAGGTCGGCGACACCGTCAGGGTTCCACCGTTGTAGGGCAGCGAATACGAAGTGCCGTTCGATCCAGTCACCTTTACAGACGCAGACCGGCTCGCGGTTACAGTCAGCGTGACCGACTGCCCCGCTGTAATGTTCGTCGAACTCGCTGTCATCGAAACGACGGGATTCGAACCCGATCCGCCGCCACCCGATCCACTCACCGTGATCGTGGTCTGCGCGCTCGCGCTTCCGCTCGAGTTCGTCGCCACTGCGGTGTACGTGGTCGTAGCTGTTGGCGCTACCGTAAGCGTTCCGCCGTTGTACGGCAGAGTGTACGAGGTGCCATTCGATCCCGTTACATGGACCGAAGCCGCACTCGCCACGGTCACCGTAAGGGTGGCCGTCTGTCCGGAAGTGATGCTGTTCGAACTTGCTTTGATCGAAATGGTTGGGGCTGCTGCTAAGGCGTTGGCGGCGAAGATCGTAAGTGCAACCAAGGGGAGGAGGCGTATCAAACGCATCAGAGGGGGAATTGTTTTCACTTGGGCCTGCCTTGAGGGCTCGTGCATGTACCAGATGGCGCTCTGGGGGGCGAGGTATGTTCCTGCGATGTACATCCGTCCCATGAAATCGACGACAAGAATTGGACGGATACAAAACCCTTTGATGCTGCTCCTTCTTAGAAAGGAAGCAATCTAAAACGCCGCATTGTGGTAACCACCCCGCTTAGGCCCCGACCCCACAGCCGAAGTATCTGATCTCTCAAGAAATACCGCGATTGTTAAAAATGCACCCGTCTTTCACCCGGTTACCATTTTTCCGCTCAACAGATGGGTGCCCCCGAGCCTGCACTGAGCGAAGCCGAAGTGTCGCTCGCTTTTGGGGACCGGGGTTCCATCGTTTCGCGACCCCCGCAAAAATCGCCGCTCCATGTTCCGGGTGCCCCCGAGCCTGCACTGAGCGAAGCCCTAGCACTTGGGAACCGGTGAGATTAACCAACCCGAACTACCAGGCTCCCGGCACTTTACCAACCGCAAAAACGATGGCCGCTCCATTTCGGAGCGGCCACCTGTCCTGCATCTTCGTAGAAGCTTACCGTCCCGCAGCCACCGACGGACGCGTATCGAGCGCGCCGCTCTTGTAGCCCTCGGCCATCTTCTCGATCGGCAACGGCTTGTAGTCCTGGCCGTGTCCCGCCTGCCCGAACTGCTGCATGCGCAGAGCCACGACCTTCTTCATCGCCTCGCGCGCCGGCTTCAGATAGTCGCGCGGATCGAACTTCTCCGGCGTCTCCGCGAACACCTTGCGGATCGCACCCGTGATCGCCAGCCGGTTGTCCGTGTCGACATTGATCTTGCGTACGCCGTTGCGGATGCCCAGCTGAATCTCTTCGACCGGAACGCCCCACGTCTCCTTCAGCTTTCCACCGTACTGGTTCACGATGTCCTGCAGGTCCTTGGGAACTGACGAGCTTCCGTGCATCACCAGGTGCGTGTGCGGCAACCGCTTGTGGATCGCGATCAGCACATCCATCTTCAGCACCGATCCGTCCGGCTTCTTCGTGAACTTGTAGGCACCGTGGCTGGTTCCAATCGCAATCGCCAGCGCGTCAACGCCGGTGCGCTCCGCAAACTCAACCGCCTGGTCGGGATCCGTGATGTGTTCGAGACCCGATCCGCCCGCGCCGTGACCGTCTTCCACGCCGCCCAGAACGCCAATCTCGCCTTCCACCGTCACGCCGCGCTCGTGCGCGTAGTCCACCACGCGCCGCGTCACTTCCACGTTCTCTTCAAACGTCGACGGAGTTTTGCCGTCTTCCTTCAGCGAGCCGTCCATCATCACCGACGTGTAGCCCAGTGCAATCGCGCTCTTGCAGGTCTCAAAGCTGTTGCCATGATCCTGGTGCATCGCGATCGGAATGTCCGGATTCAGCTCCGCCGCCGCCTGGATCAGCCGGAACAAATACAGATCCTCCGCAAACTGCCGCGCGCCGCGGCTGGCCTGCACGATCACCGGCGAATTCGTCTCCTTCGCCGCCATCATGATGGCCTGGATCTGTTCCATGTCGTTGACGTTGAATGCGCCGACGCCGTATCCGCCCTTGGCGGCCTCGTCGAGGAGCTGCCGCATGGACACTAAAGGCATAGCAAATTCTCCTTCTTATGAACTTTCAAGGAATTCGGCCGCCGGGCACTGCGCGCTCAAACGGCAGGAACTGCAATCGTCCCTATGGTAGCAGAGCCGCGCAACCAAAAAGTGTGCTCAAACGCACACCGCGGCCCATCTGAAGAGGCGCCAATCCGCCCTATTCTGAACCATGCAAAGAACCTCGAGCCATCCATGCACGAACACAATGCGCTACATTAACTTCCAGTCTCCCGCTTGACGCTGCCATCCCGAGCGCACGGGGCCCCGGACGTTTTCATCAGTCTGGGGGTGGTAAGCGGCGGATCTGCTTCTCTCTTACACCATCAACTCACTGGCAAGTATCGGAGCCTGAACTTTGAAAATCCTCCTCCGTTGTCTCGCACCCCTCACCCTCCTCGCCGCGTCCCTCCCTTCCCCCGCCCAGCAAACCTGGACCGTGAAACCCGAGTGGGTCACCGCGCACGAATACTTCCTCTCCAGCGACGTGCTTGCCGGCCGCGGCTCCGCCACTCGCGATGAAGAACTCGCCGCCACCTACGTCGCATCCGAATTCGAAAGCTACGGCCTCAAAACTGCTCCAGGCATGAAGGGCTACCTGCAGTCCGCCGACATCGTCGCACCCAAACTCGACGGCCACGCTAGCCTCCAGATCGGCGACTCCACCCTCGAAGAAGGCAAGGACTTCTTCCTCTTCGCCTCGCCCGGAACCTCCGCCTCCGCCAAACTCGTCCACGTCGCCGCGGCCCAGACGCCCCGCGCCGAGATCCCCGCCGGCTCCGCGGTCCTCGTCACCGGCGCCGCCGATCCGAAAAGCCTCATGCCCGCCGTCTCCGCCCTCTACCGTTCCGGCGCGGCCATCGTCCTCGCCCCTGAAACACCCGCCCTCAGCGCTCTTCCGCAGATGGTCGGCGGAGAAACCCGCGTCAGCGTACGCCTGGCCGACGACCCGCCGCGCAAAACGCCGACCATCATCCTCATTCACACCGATGCGGCATCCAAGCTCCCGGCCGCCGACGGCGCGCAGATCGTCGTCTCTGTGCACGACACGCCACAAGCCAAACCCCGCCAGACCTTCAACGCCATCGGCTACCTCCCCGGCACCGACCCCTCCGCCGGAACCCTCCTCCTGAGCGCACACCTTGACCACCTCGGCATCGGCCGCCCCGTCGACGGCGACTCCATCTACAACGGCGCCAATGACGATGCCGCCGGAACCACCGCCGTCCTCGAGCTGGCCCACGCCCTCGCGTCAGGCGCTCCCCTCCGCCGCAGCGTCCTTTTCGTCTGCTATGGCGCCGAGGAAATCGGCGAGCTCGGCTCAACCTACTTCGGCAAGCACCCGCCGGTCCCGCTCCACGACCTCATCGCCAATCTCGAATTTGAAATGATCGGCAACCAGGATCCCAAGATGCCCGCCGGCATTCTCATGCTCACCGGCTGGGAGCGCTCCAATCTCGGCCCCACCCTCAAGGAGCACGGCGCTCTCCTCGGTCCCGATCCCTACCCCGAGCAGCACTTCTTCGAACGCTCTGACAACTACGCCCTCGCCCTCCAGGGAGTCGTCGCGCACACCGCCGGCGGCTGGGGAACCCCGCCCACCTATCACCGGCCCGACGACGACCTGCAGCACCTCGACATCGCCTTCATGACCCGCGCCATCCAGTCCCTCATCGAACCCGTCCGCTGGCTCGCCGCAAGCGACTTTCGCCCCCAGTGGAACCCCGGCGGTGACCCCAGCTCCAAAAAGTGACGTCTGTCTTGGGGTACCCCATGTCTTCCTCCGTTGGAGACGTGGGATACAAAAGTCGGGATCGGGGACTCGAGCAAACCACCCCGCACCAAGAGCGGAATTGTCAGAGCTCCGATGTTGATATAGCATTCGTCTCACACCGATGAGTCCAGAGCAAAAGGCCAGCACCGAGCTGCTCCGTCAGGAGGCCCTCGAAGCGTACCGTGAGCACTCGGCCGCGCTTCTCGCTTACGCGCGCCGGCTTACCTCGGACCCGGGACTCGCCCAGGATGCCGTGCAGGAAACCTTTCTGCGCTTCTTCCTGGTCCGGATGCAGGGCGAAACCATTCGCAACAATTCAGCGTGGCTGCATCGCGTTCTGCACAACTACATCGTGGAGACCGTGCGATCCGTTGCCGTGCAGGCATGCGTCGCGCTCACTGACGGCGCCCTGGGCGGCGCGCACGTTGAGCCCGAAACCGGCAGCATCGAGTGGGAAAGCGCCTTCAAGGCCATGCTGGCGCCCCGCGAGTTCGAGTGCCTCAAGTTGCGAACCGAGGGACTTGACTATTTCGAGATCGCAGATGCAATGTCGATTCGACCCGGAACCGTTGGCGCCCTCCTGCACCGTGTAAGCAAGAAACTGCGCCTTGCACTTAGCCGGAAAGGCGGTCGCTGATGGAACGCGGAAAGCTACCCACGAAGCCCGACCTCGCCCTTTCTCCCGCAGTTCCCGTGCAGGATCTGGTTGCCGATGAGCTCTCCCGGAAGATGCAGACCTGGAGTGAAGCCTGGTTCGGAGCCGGATCTGGCGAGACGAGCGCCGAGCAGTCCCGGCTGCGTCAGCGCCTGCTTTTCTGGTTGAAGCGTCTGCTTGGCGACGACGCGGGCACGATGTTGTCTGAAAATACACAAGACCTTTCCCTGGCGAAGTCCACGCCCTTGCTCACGGCCTTCCTTGGCCGCAAAGCCATGGTTGAAGTCTCACGGCGCGTGCTGAACGACGAATAGGCTGGCCCCATGCCGCGTGCGGTTTCATGGATATGGATGTATTGCGCCGTCCACGTTGCCCTTGGCGCAATCGCCTACGCCCACTTCCTCATCACCGGCAGCTACCAATACCTGACCTGGTATTTCGTCATCCCAGGTACGCTCTTCTTCCTGGTCACAGCAGCCGCGGAATTCTATCTCGCGTTTGAATGCCGCGCCGGCTTTGATGTTGACGAACCCATGCGCATGGTCTGGACGACCATCACCCTCACATCCTCCGCTCGATTCCTCGCAGCCACCTTGATCTTTCTCGATCACTGGCGCTTTGCCAGAGTTCCAGCGTCTCCACTGCTGGTGCTCGGATTGACGCCTCCGCAAAGCCTTGCGGAAATCGGCGAAGTCATCGGCGGACCGATCGCGATGGTGCTGCTGGCCTTCGCTCTCGGTCGCGTCCTCGCGATTCAGCGTGAGTTCGGTATTCTGCGGGGCTTGACGCGCGCAGACATCGTTCTGATCTGCCTCATCATCCTCTTCACCCTGGGCGAAGCCGCAAATATCGAGAGATATCTCGGCCCTGCGTATCCGCGCCGTTCCGTTGCCCAAGCAATCCTCTGGATGAGCGATCCCATCCTTGGGTTTCTGCTCGTCGAGGCGGTTCTCATCCGCCGCTCCGCCCATCGCATAGGAATCGGCCTCGTTTCAAAATGCTGGGGCATGTACGTCATTGCCATCATGGCGACACTGGCGGGTGACGCCGCGATCTGGGGTGCGGGTGAGGAACTGTTCACACAGAATCTCGTTCCGTTGACGTGGTACATCTGGTTCTTCGTTGCGGCGGCATACGCGAGCGCTCCTGCATACCAGCTTGCGGCCATGAAGCTGCCGCAACTCCCGCGGAGCGAGTTGAACGACAGTCAAAAAACATAAGCGCAAGTTGACGCGTCCTGTTCGGCTCCGCTTGCGATCGATGCATTCACCGCGTTGATGGTCACAGGTCCAGCCTTTTGCGTGACTATAGTGACCGCTTTCAAAGCCCTCCGGCTTTCTACCCGTAAATAAAGGGCTCTCCTGATCCCTCTTATAGAAAACTGCCCGACGTGCGAAGAGCAGAAGAGTTGGCGTGTCTTTTCCCCACAGGATTCCGATGGCTGTGCAGGGCAGTGCTCTCCACCTGCGGTGAGCAGCCCAGGAACGATTTACAGAACAACAACTCATCAGGAGCAGGTTTGACCATGGTTCACGCCTTCAGAAGAATCTTGTCTACAAACCAGTCAGCAGTTCGCCTTTTTCGAGATCAGTTTGTCTTCCACTCTGATGGCGGCGCGCTCGTCGAGATGGCGCTCGTTGTGCCCGTCATGATCATGCTCATCACGGGGATGGCGTCCTTTGGCATCGCTTTGAACAACTATCTGCTCTTGTCGCACGCCTCTGCTGTGGGCGCACGCTACCTCGCGGTCAATCAGGGCAACTTCAGCAACGGCACCACGACCAATCCATGCGCAATGGCCGCGACGCAGATCCAGGCCGCAGCCGCCGGAATAGCTGCTTCGCAGCTTTCCTATTCCATCACCCTGACGCCAACCGCATCCGGCACCGCCACCACCTACACTTCGTCGAACGGCACCTCCGGCTTCGGATCAGGTTCGGGTTGCGCCACCGGTGGAACCGCCAGCATGGGCAGCGGTGGAGGCATCGTCACTGTCTCCGTAAACCATCCGGTCATGCCCTTCGTTGTGTTCTGGAGCAATCATTCCTTGAACCTCAACGCCACCACTACGGAAGTCATTCAGTGATCTCGCCCAGAGGTCCATACCCCGGGAGGACTCCATTAATGAACTTCTGCTCGAGATTGATGCGAATACTAAACCGCCAGGACGGTCAAATCCTTGCCTGGTTCTCAGTGCTCTTGATCTTGTTCGGTGGCTTCACCGCCTTCGTCATCGACGCAGGACGCGGCATCATCGCTTATCACATGCTGCAGCAATCGTGCGATGCCGCGGCGATGGCCGGTGTTCAGCTCATGTCGGACGCAACGCAGTCGTCCACCGCTGTCACCAATCAGGCGACTCTGTACAGTTCCGTTCCAGGAAAAGTGAACGCCAACCCGTCCTTCCTTCCCAACGCGTCCATGCTGAGCGGCTACCCCAAAGTCTATTGCTCCACAACCGGGCAGAACAATGGTGTGCCTTGTGTTGCCGCCGGTGGTACAGCCAACGCAATCACGGTCGCACAGACCGTAACCATTCCCACATATTTCGGTGGATTGATCGGCATCCCTCGTCTCACCATGTCTGCCGCGTCCAGTGCGCTCATGGCAGGCGCTGCCGCTCAAAAGTACAACATCGCCATTGTCCTCGACACCACCGCCTCCATGAACTCCGCGGATCCGGGCGGCTGCACTGGCAGCGGAGTGTCGAATCCCACAAAGATCCAATGCGCCCTGCTCGGAGTGCAGACCTTGTTGAAGGGTCTTCAACCATGCACTTCAACCAGTACAAGCGGGAGTTGTACAGGCTTCGATGGTGTCAGCATCTTCACCTATCCCAACATTCCCGCCAACAAGGCCAGCCAGTTCACCACCTGCAACAGCAGCGCTCCAACTCCCGTGCCGTACACCGCCCCCACTCCCGGAGCAGCGTGGACCAATCCCGCCTGGACCAGCACCACACCGAGTTACCAGATCACCAGCGGCGGCACAAACGGGTACATGAGCGACTGGAGTTCCAATAACCAGACCGTCGGCTCGAGCGGCTCCTACAACAACAGCTCCACTCTTGCCATTGCCGCCGGCGCGGCATCAGGCTGTAAAGGCATGCAGGCCAAAGGCGGCGAGGGAACCTATCTTGCCGGCGCAATCTACGCGGCCGGTGCCTCACTCGCCGCGCAGGGACAAGCCGTAGCCAATTCAAAGAACGCTATGATCATTCTGAGCGACGGCGATGCCACTTCAAGTGCCGCTCAGTTCGACTCTTCAGTCAAACTTACAAGCACCGGCGTTTACCCATCCGCGACCGACGAGTGCCATCAGTCGATCACCGCTGCCAATTGGGTTTCCAACAACGTCCCCAATACGACCGTTTTCACCGTCGCCTACAACGCCGGCACAAGCGGAACCTGCGCGACAGACACTCCGGCGATCACCGCCTGCTCTGAGATGCAGCAGATGGCCACGGCCCCGTCCGACTTCTACGCGGACAGTTCTTCAAGCTGCCCTGGAACGAAACTGAGCCTTCCAGCCATCTTCGGCTCCATCCAAAGCCGCCTCACAACGGCCCGGCTGCTTCCCGTGGGCTCTTAGTCTCCGCTTGAGAACTATGGGCCGGCCGCGGTCTTGAAGCGGACGGCTTTTAGCCCCTGAGGGATGGTCTCCTTCGCGACCGGGCAGATCACAACTGTCTCAGCAATGGGGTTCACTCTAACCGTAGTCAACCCCGGATCCGCGAATCCTCCAGCTAACCCTTTGATTCCAAGGAGCTAAAACCTAGGCCGAATTTGCAGTTTATTGCGTCGAATTCGTCATACTTGAACCATGAACTCCAACCGTCCCTTTGTCCCTTTGTCCGTTTGTCCCTCTGCCCCTCGTCCCCTGCCTTTAAGGCCTTTCTTATGAATCACCTTGTGCGTAAGTTGAATGGGCAGACACACTTGGAGCCCCCTCCCCCTCATAAACCTCTGAAAATAGCGAACTTGTTCACAAGGTGTATAGGAGGTGGGGTACCCTCGGCAAACGCGTTGTGACAAACGAATGTCGAGCGACCAGCCAGTCCGGTGCACGAAAAACGCGGACCCGAAGGTCCGCGTCTCACTCGATGAATCCCCTAGCGCGCGAACTTCACGAACTTCCGTCCCGCATACAGCCGGAACCCGCCGCTCGGATCGGCCATCACCTGCAGTGGCGTCGGCCGCTTGATTGCTTCATCTGTCTGCGAGCCGACCGTAAACACGTCGTGCGCGCCTACGTCCGTCACCACGAACTTGTCGCCAGGAATGAAACCGACTCCATAAATCCCTGCCGGGAGGGTCTCGCTCCCGAACTTCAGCGGAATTTCGGTGATGAAGTATGCCTGGTACTTTGCAGCGACATCGCTCGAGTACCCGCTCGTATCCACCAGGGTCGACAGAACGTAGAAGCCGTCCGAGAACTTAACGCCGCCCGAGTTGCGTAGCTGCGTCGGCGCCGACTGCGCCTTGTAATACACACTGGCCGGAAGCAGCTTTTGCGTGTCCGCAGGCTTAAGAATCGTATCGCCGCCCTGCCCCAGAACCTTAATCGGTGCAGCCATCACAGCCACGCCCAGCGCCGTTGCGCACATCGCTCTCATAATTGGCTGAAACCGCATGGATAAACCCTCCCTGAAGTGGAATCGTCCGGAGTATACAGGATCGCCACCGCACCAGCCATCAACCTCTCTACCGACTCCGAAGCCGTGCCCGATTCACCCGCAGCTTCACCTCGGATGAGTGGGACGGAATCCGGAAAGCTTGTTCATGCAACCCGCCGTTCGAAAATACCCTGCATCCAACCCAACGGTATAATCGCGCTGTGTCAACGACCCCATCCACGATCGACTCAGCAACAACCAAGCTGAACGCGCTCGAAGATCGCCTTCGCTCGCTCGGCTCGCTGATGGTCGCCTATTCCGGTGGTGTCGACTCCGCTTTTCTGGCCGCCGTCGCCCACCGCGTCCTCGGCGACCGGATGCTCGCAGTCCTCGCCGACTCGCCCAGCCTCGCCCGCCGCGATATGGAGCAGGCTCGGGCTTTTGCCGAATCGCAAGGCATCCCGCTTCGCATCATCCAGACGGAAGAGCTCAGCAATCCCGACTACCAGCGCAATGACGCCAGCCGCTGCTTCCACTGCAAGACCGAACTCTTCGAAGGCATGAAGAAGCTCGGCGCCGAACTCGGATTCGCCAACATAGCCTACGGCATGAACGCCGACGACCGCCGCGACTATCGACCCGGCCAGCGCGCCGCCGAAGAACACGAAGTACTCGCTCCCCTCGCCGAAGCAGGCCTGACCAAAGACGAGATCCGCTCTCTGGCGAAGGACGCAGACTACACGCTGTGGGACCGCCCTGCCGCCCCCTGCCTCTCCTCGCGCGTCGAGTACGGCCGCACCGTGACCCGCGAAGTGCTCGATCAGATCGAACGCGGCGAGGAAAGCCTTCGCCAGCTCGGCTTCCGCGAGTTCCGCGTCCGGCACCATGGAGAAATCGCGCGTGTCGAAATCTCCCGCTCAGAAATGCCTCGCGCCATGAACATGGAGATGATGGATGCGATCTCGGCCGAGCTTCGCAAAGCCGGCTTCAAGTACGTCACTCTCGACACCTCCGGATTCCGGTCCGGCTCCCTCAATGCCGTCCTCCCCGCCGATGTCCTCCTGCGCCGCGGCGCCTGACAAACAACAAACTCCGGCCCTTACAATTTCCCTGATGCGAATTGCCTACCTCGAATGCTTCTCCGGCATCTCCGGCGACATGTTCCTCGGCGCCCTTGTCGATGCCGGCGTCCCCTTCCCTCTGCTCGAGAGCACAGTTGCAGCACTCAACGTCGGCGCGCGTCTCGAGAGCCGCAAGGTGATGCGCGGCGGCCTGAGCGGCACCAAGATCGACGTCATCACCGAAGAACACCACGAGCACGAACACGCTCATCCAGTGCAGAACCACCAGCACGAGCACCCGCATACGCATTCGCACGAGCACGATCATGCCCACGAGCACTCACACTCTCAAGGACATAATCATCAGCACGAACACAGTCACGAGCACGAACACACGCACGCCAATGAAACGGTGCACAGCCACGAACATACGCACCAGCCTCATCGCTCGCTCTCGGCAATTCTCGACATCATCAAATCGGCGCCGCTCTCTGATTCCGTAAAGCTCCGCGCCACCCGTGCCTTCCAGTTCCTCGGAGAAGCGGAAGCGCGCATCCACTCCATGCCCGTTGAGCAGGTTCACTTCCACGAAGTCGGCGCCGTCGACACGATCGTCGATATCGTCTGCGCCGCAGTCGGAGCCGAGCACCTGAAAGCAGACCGCTGGCTTTGCTCGCCTCTCAACGTCGGCAGCGGCACGGTGAACTGCGCCCATGGCACCCTGCCCGTTCCGGCTCCCGCCACCCTCGCACTGCTCGGCGACGCTCCCATCTACTCTTCCGGCCCTGCGATGGAACGAGTGACGCCCACCGGCGCCGCGATCCTCCGCATGCTCGAGGTTGAATACACCTCGCTTCCCGCGCTTCGCGTCGCCGCTACCGGATACGGAGCAGGCGGCCGCGATACTCCCGGCCAGCCCAACCTCCTGCGTCTCCTCGTCGGCGAAGAATCCGCGCAGCAGAACGCGCCCGAGTCCATCGCCATTCTCGAGACGGTCATCGACGACTCCAGCCCTCAGCTCATCGCGTATGTCAGCGAACTGCTCCTAGAAGCCGGTGCATGGGACGTCTACCGCATCCCCGTACAGATGAAGAAGGGTCGCACCGGCGTCCAACTCACCGTTCTTTGTCACCCCGACCGCGTCGTCACGCTGCGTGACTTGCTTTTCCGCGAGACCACGACCATCGGCCTGCACTGGCGCGTCGAAAACAAAATCTCTCTCGCGCGCGAGTTCAAAGAGGTGCAAACCGAATGGGGTCCAGTGCGCATCAAAATCGCACGATGGCCTTCGGGCGAAGTCGCCAATGCGGCTCCCGAATACGAAGACTGCCGCCGTCTTGCCACTGAGCATTCCATTCCGCTCAAGGTGATCACCGAACAGGCACGCCGCATGTTTGCCGCTCGTGAGGAGGAGCGCTAATGAACCGTTCGCAGATCGAAGCGCTGCTCAATGATGTCCACTCCAACCGCACGTCGGTGCCCGACGCCCTCGAGCGGCTCAAAGACCTTCCCTTCGAAGATCTCGGCTTTGCCAAGCTCGATCATCACCGCTCGCTGCGCACCGGAATGCCTGAAGTCATCTTCGCCGCAGGCAAAACACCAGATCAGGTCGCGCGTATCTTCGACCACATGGCCAAAGCCGGCGGCAACGTGCTCGCCACCCGTGCCTCTCGCGAGTGCTTCGATGCTGTCATCAAAGCCGAACCTCGCGCCACGTATCATGAGTCAGCCCGCGCCATCACTCTTGAGCAGACCAAGGCTCCCACGGGCAAAGGCACTGTCTGCGTCGTCTGCGCCGGCACCAGCGATCTGCCGGTTGCTGAGGAAGCCGCTATCACTACTCGCCTCATGGGCAATAACACCGAACTCATCGCAGACGTCGGTGTCGCCGGCATCCATCGGCTGCTCGCGCAGAAACAGTCGCTTCAATCCGCGCGCGTGCTCATCGTCTGTGCCGGCATGGAAGGCGCGCTGCCTACCGTCGTCGCCGGCCTTGTGCAGGCGCCAGTCCTCGCTGTACCCACCAGCGTCGGATACGGCGCATCCTTCGGCGGAGTCGCGGCCCTCCTCGGCATGCTCAATACCTGCTCGCCCAACGTGTGCGTTGTCAACATCGATAACGGCTTCGGCGCGGCCTGTATCGCTTCTTTGATCAATCACCTCGATTGATCCGAGTTACCAGATTGGAGGGAGCAGAAGCCTTCAGGCTTCTGAATGCCGCGCCAGGTCTCCAATGGGCTTCAACCGCGGATCGAAGAACTCTCTAGTCGCTCGAAGTGATGCCTGTCACTGTCTGAAAAGCCTCAGCAACCAATGATTTCTACAGCCGGTCGCCGAGGAAAAATTAGTGGCACAGTCCAGACTGCCGCACGTCCGCAGGGTCTCGCAGATCTTTTTTCTGCTGCTGTTCTTTGCCCTGCTTATTCTCACGACGATGCGCCCGGGCTCGTCCGGCTCGTCCGAAATTCACATGCGCGGCCCGGTGCGCATGTTCTTCATCCTCGACCCGCTGGTCGCCATCACCAGCGCGCTCGCAACGCACGCTTTGTACCGTGGCCTGATCCGCAGCCTCATCATCCTGGTGCCGACCCTTTTCCTCGGCCGGTTCTTCTGCGGATGGATCTGCCCTATGGGCACTCTGCAGCACCTCGCGGGTAGCCTCAAGTCTGAAGCGAAACGCGGCAAGCAGCGCGTTGAATCTAACCGCTACAAACGGTGGCAGACAGTCAAGTACGTTGTGCTGCTTGCCGGGCTGGTCGCCTCTGCCTTCGGATCCATGGTGATCGGCACTCTCGATCCGTTCAGTCTGCTCGTTCGCTCCGTCGGCGTGGCCCTCCTGCCGGCGGTCAACTTCGGAGCCCGCGCTGTACTGCTTCCCTTGGAGCACAGCCACGTCCACGTAATCAAGACGTTCGGCACCTACGCGAACACCGCCCTGCAGCGCACCGTGCTCGACCTCCGTCAGGCTCACTTCAACCAGGCACTTGTGCTCGCCCTGCTTTTTATAGGAATTCTCTGGGCCAGCATGCGCATCACTCGCTTCTGGTGCCGGTCCATCTGTCCCCTCGGAGCGCTATTGGGCGCAGTCTCGCGCTGGTCCATCCTCGGCCTGCACAAGGATGGGTCCAGTTGCGACAAGTGCAATCGCTGCCTGCTCGATTGCCAGGGCGGCGACGAACCCATCGGCGGAGTTCCGTGGCGCAAATCCGAGTGCCTGATGTGCATGAACTGCGTCGGGAGCTGCCCGCACGAGAGCCTTGAGTTTCGCTTTTTCCGCAACGAGCCCGAGATAGCGTCGCCCGACCTCGGCCGCCGGCGTACAGTAACGGGGCTCGCCGCTGGCGTTGCCGCGGTTCCGCTTCTTCGCGCTAACACCGGCCTTGCGAAGAGCCGGCACGAGCGCCTATTGCGGCCTCCGGGATCAGTTGAAGAAACAGATTTCCTCTCCCGCTGCATCCGCTGCGGCGAGTGCATGAAAGTCTGTCCCAACAACTCTCTTCAGCCGACACTCACCGAGGCCGGTCTTGAAGGCCTCTGGACACCGACTCTAGTTCCGAAGACCGGCTACTGCGAACCAAGTTGTGTTCTCTGCTCCGAAGTGTGCCCAACCGGAGCAATCTGGCAGATCACTCCTAAGGAGAAAGGCTGGGTTGCGGGAGGCGAAACGCAGAAGTCCCAGCCAATTCGGCTCGGAACTGCGTTCTACGATCGCGGCCGCTGCCTGCCCTGGGCGCTCGCGACCGAGTGCATCGTCTGCGAAGAGTGGTGCCCCGTCAGCCCAAAGGCCATCTACGTCGAAGAAGCTCAGGTGATCGACTCTTCCGGCGCCGCAAAAATCCTAAAACAACCTCGAGTCGACCCCAGCCGTTGCGTCGGCTGCGGTGCGTGCGAATATGCCTGCCCGCTTCAGGACAGACCGGCGGTCTACGTCACCAGCATCGGCGAAAGCCGATCTCCGAGCAGTCAGATTCTGCTGAAGAGAAGTTGAGGAAAGATCTATGAACAGGTTTCGATTGCTTTTCGCTGTGATCCTCGCCATCGTCGCAGCAGGCGTCATCACCGGCTGTAAGAAGAAGAGTGCGAATCCATTTCCGGCATCCGGCGCAGTCGCCGGCTGGGAGAAATCGAGCGAGACACGCACCTTCGAGCCGAAGGATCTCTGGCAGTACATCGACGGCGATTCAGAGCAATACATACAGGCTGGCGTAGTCTCCACATCGACCTCTGACTATAAGTACAAGGGTCAGCTCGAAGCTGTTGTCGATGTCTACACAATGAGCGGCTCCGACGGTGCGCATACGATCCTCGCACGAGGTCAGACAAAGGATGGGAAGACCATCGGCATCGGTGATGAGGCGCTGCAGTACGCCCAGAGCTTGACGTTTCGCAAGGGTCCGCACCTCGTCCGTATCGTCGCTTACCAGTCAGACGCAGCCACGGCTCAGGCGCTTGTGGCGCTGGCGCACGGCGTCGAGGCCAACCTGTAAACCGATCCAGCATTGCACGAAGGAGAAAGCAAATGACCACTCGACGGGAATTCATGAAGGATGCAGCGACAGGTGCCCTTGTTCTCGGCGCTCAAAGCAGTCTCGGGTTGAAACACAGTCAGGAGATTCGTCCTGAAGCGAAATCCAGGGTGGTCGTCGCACGCGACCCTTCTCTCCACGGCGCTGGTGGCAGGCTTGATGAAGCGCGCGTTCCCGCACTTCTCGATCGTGCAATCGCCAGCTACACGGGCATGAAACGTCCCGTCGATGCATGGCGGCAGATCGTCTCGAACGGCGGAGCTACCGACAAGGTCATCGGCCTGAAGACCAACGGCCTGGGCGGCAAGGGGATCTCCACGCACTCTGTGCTCGTGATGGCAATCGCCGAGCGCCTTCAGCAGGCTGGGGTGAAGCCGGGCAACATCCTCATCTGGGATCGCAACGCCCGCGACCTGCAGGCATGCGGATTCACAATCAACACAGATCGCAACCAGGTCCGCTGCTACGGGTCAGACATCTCCGGATTCGAAGACGAGGTCGAAACGTGGGGATCTTCGCACGTCCGATTTTCGAAGATCTTGACGCGCGAATGCGCCATGGTCATCAACGTTCCCATCCTGAAAGACCACAGCATGGCAGGCGTCACCTTTGCGATGAAGAATATGTATGGCGTTGTCGAGCGCCCGCAGGAACTCCATGCTGCCGGATGCAACCCTGCGGTTGCAGATCTCAACGCATTTCCAGTAATCCGCCAGAAGGTCCGGCTCACCATCGGAGATGCGATGACTTCGGTCTACGAGGGTGGGCCGGGGTTCAGGCCAGAGCACCTGTGGCAGCCGAACGCCCTGATCGTCGGCCAAGATCGGGTTGCCATCGACCAGGTCGCCTGGGGCATCCTCGACAAAAAGCGCGTGGAGATGGGGCTCAAGACACTGGAGGCTGCAGGCCGGCCTCCGCGCTATATAGCCACAGCCGCAGATTCGAATCATGATCTCGGAACCAATGACCCGCAGCGGATCAAGGTCGTCGAGGTCTAGGCGGAGTACGCAAATGCCGGATACACCAAAACCGGACACCGCCGCAGAACCAGATTCGCTGTCGCGCCGCGAAGCCATGCTGCAGATCCTGCGTGTCGGCGGGGTAGCAGCTGCGGCGACTGGCGCGGGCTTCTGGCTTAACAGCCGCAGCACGCGGCCGGTTCCCTCTTCTGCCGAACAGGTTCGCAAAGATCATCGCATCCCGTCGGCGTCGGATTGGCCGGGCCTTGCGATCGCTCAATTTCCGGCGGAGAACCATAGCGCGGAACAGGGTGAACCGCGAACCCTCGTCCAGAAAGTTATTGAAAGCCTCGGCGGAATGAGCCGTTTCGTGCGGGCCCAGGATGTCGTGGTGATCAAGCCGAACATTGCCTGGGATCGCACACCCGAGCAGGCAGCGAACACCAACCCCGAACTCGTTGCCGAGGTCGTCCGGCAATGCCGGGATGCCGGCGCAAAGCGTGTCATCGTCACCGATGTCAGCTGCAATGAGGCTCGCCGCTGCTTTCATCGATCTGGAATCGAAGCCGCTGCTCGATCCGCAGGAGCCGAGATCATTCTGCCCGATCCCGACATGTTCCGCGATATCGATCTTGGCGGAGTAATGCTGAAGACGTGGCCGGTATTCATTCCTTTTCTTGAAGCCGACAAGATCATCAATATGCCTATCGCCAAGCATCATGGCCTATGCGGCGTCACGCTGGGCATGAAGAACTGGTACGGCATTCTCGGCGGGCAGCGCAGCAGACTTCACCAGCAGATTCATCAGAGCCTCGTCGATTTGGCCGGATTCATGCTTCCTACGCTCACCATCATGGACTGCTACCGGATTCTCCTTCGCAACGGGCCGACAGGAGGAGACCTCGAAGACGTGGCGCTGAAGAAGACCGTCGTCGCGGGAACCGATCCCGTTGCGCTCGATGCTTATGTCGCAAAAGCTTACTGGAACCTCGATCCCGAGCACCTGCCGTATCTGCAGCTCGCCGCGAATCGCGGATTGGGAACGGTGCAGTTTGAGCAGCTGGCGGTGAAAATGAGTCAGCTGAGCTGACACGACAACGCGCAACTCATTTCCTTCCTTTCGGTGTTCGGCACGATAGAATCCTCGCGGAGAGTACATCCCATGCTGATCCGCAGATCTTCGCGGCGTTCCTTTCTCAAGAGCTCGGCATCCATGGCCGGGGCCGCACTCAGCGGCCGACATGCCTCTTCCCAGGCACTGAGCTTCACGCCACCGCTCAACCAGTTTGGCTATGGCGATGTGCAGTTGCTCCACGGGCCGGCGCGCGGACAGTTCGATCGCAATCACCAGTTCTATCGCTCGCTCAATGAGGACTCGCTGCTCAAGCCGTTTCGGCAGCGGGCCGGGGTGCCGGCGCCGGGGGATGAGATGGGCGGCTGGTACAGCTGGGCTCCGCTGAGCGATCTCAGCAAGCCGGGCAACAACGGGTTTGCGCCGGGGCACAGCTTCGGGCAGTACCTGTCGGGGCTGGCGCGCGATTATGCGGCCACCGGCGACAAGGCCACGCAGGAGAAGGTGCATCGGCTGGTGAATGGCTTGGGCGAGGCCATCTCACCTCACTTCTGGGATGAGAACCGCTTCCCTGCGTACACGTACGACAAGCTCTCCGTCGGCCTTATCGATGCGCATAAGTTTGCGGAGGATCCGCGAGCCTTCAAGGTTCTCGACAAGACGCTGGCGTCCGTCGAGAGCAGGTTGCCACCGGGCGGACTCTCGCGCGCGGAGCAGTATGCGCGTCCGCACAGCGACGACTCGTTCTGCTGGGACGAGCCGTATACGCTTCCGGAGAATGCGTTTCTCGCATGGCAGCGAGGAGCCGGTGCGCGTTATCGCGATCTCGCTGTGCACTTTCTCGCAGACAGCTGGTACTGGAATCCGCTGGCGGCCGGAGAAAATGTGCTGCCGGGCAAGCATGCGTATAGCCACGTAAACGCGATGAGCAGCGCGATGCAGGCATACTTCGTGCTGGGCGATGACAAATATCTGCGCGCTGCGCGGAACGGATTTGACTACGTACGGGCGCAAAGCTTCGCCACAGGCGGCTGGGGACCCGACGAGGAGTTCCGCAAGCCGGGCAGCGGCGATGTCGGCGCAAGTCTCGCGAAGACGCACTCGAGCTTTGAAACTCCATGCGGCTCCTACGCACATTTCAAAATCACTCGCTATCTGCTTCGGGCAACAAAGGATAGCCGCTACGGCGACAGCATGGAGCGCGTTTTCTACAACTGCATCCTCGGCGCGAAACCAATCAAGGAAGACGGGCACGGCTTCTATTACTCCGACTACAACAACGACGGCTCGAAGTTCTTTCACCCATACCGGTGGCACTGCTGCACTGGCACGTTTTCGCAGATCACCGCGGACTACGGGATCAGTTCGTACTTCTACGACGATCAGGGCGTGTATGTGAATTTGTTCGTGCCGTCGCGCACAACGTGGACGCGCGGCAGCCATCGCATCCTGCTGACGCAGCAAACGGAGTATCCGCATCGACCGACAACGCAGATCGAATTGAGTCCGGACAAATCTGAGTCGTTCAGCGTGTTTGTGCGCATTCCGCAATGGGCTGGGCCGAAAACATCCATCTCCGTGAACGGCAGAAAAGGTGAAGGTACCCCGTATTCCGGGCAGTTCGCGCGAATTCATAGAACGTGGAAGAAAGGCGATCGCATCGAAGTCGAGTTCGACATGCCGACTCGTCTTGAAGCTGTCGATCCGCAGCATCCGAAGCTGATGGCGGCGGTGCACGGACCGCTGGCGCTCTTTGCGGTCGGCCAGATTCCGGCAACGGTGCGTGCAGACGAGCTTGCGTTGGTGGCGCAGGTTGCTCCGGGTTCGACGGAGTGGCAGGCGAAGACGGCATCAGGCCGGATCACGATGCGACCGTTCACGGCGATTGAAGACGAGCACTATCGGCTGTATCTTGACGTTGAATCCAAGGCGGGATGAGTCGGACGATCGAGTTGTGGTTCCAAAAGGACCGTAGGGGGCCCACCCCCTACCCCATACACCTTGTGAACAAGTTCTCTAATTTCAGCAGTCTGCAGCAGGGTGGTGTCTGCAGGTGTATCTCGAGATTCAAGTTAGCCGTAAATGTATCCAGGGATTGAGCTTAGCGAACTCTCCGGACTGCCCGCCGACTGCACCGGCTAGCAATCTTGACTGTCTACTTCAAGCATACAGATTTCGTCGAAATAGACTGCAAATCGGATTGAAGAAAGTGCGTGCAAAAGCGATGAGCAGGCGATCCTCGGGCGTACCGCCAGCTTGCGTGGAGAGCGGAAGAAGCCACGGAATCATCCCTCAGCGGCTGAAGCCCCGTTCATCTCCCGCAGCTGATCGGCACGACTAAAGTCGTGCCCCTTCAAAACCGTGCCAAAGGGAAAATCCCTCAGCAAGCTGTAAAGGGCGAGTCGCTTCGAAAGAACGACGGACGCGATCCTCGGGAATTCTTAGGGCCGGTCGTAGAAGCGGAAGAAGAGCGATGGCTTCGCGCACGGCTCCGCCTTTGCCACCAATTCAGTCTGCTGCTTTTCGTTGATCGGCGTGAAGTTGTGCGCGAGGTGCACGTTCTCCTCGAGCTGCGGGATGGAGTCGCACCCGATAATGACGGTGCTGACGGGTCTCGACAGCGTGTAGTACATCGCTTCGCGAATGGTGAGCGTGCCCGGCTTGTCGGTCTGGATGGTCATGCCTTCCCACGAATGCTTCTGCTGTTCGATGGGAGGCGGCGTCCAGGTGGAGAGGATGCGTCCGCGGCCGGGAATCTTCATGCCGATGATGCCCATCTGCTTTTCGACTGCGAGCGGCAGGAGGGTCTCGTTGAAGCTGTAGTGGTGCGGATCGGCGGCGTTCATGGCCATCAGGATGCAATCGAAGTCGTGGCGATGAATGCACTCGACGAGAGCTTCGGGCCGGTAGTGGCCGGTGATGCCAAGGAAGCGAACCACTTTCTGCTGCTGCATCTCGAGCAGCGCGTCCATGGCGCCGCCTTTGGCGAAGATCTGGTCGACATCGTATTGCGTGCCGACGTCGTGCAGCTGCCAGAGGTCGACATGATCGGTATTCAGAAGCTGGAGCGACTTCTCGATCATGCGCATGGAGCCGTCGCGCGTGCGCTCCTTCGTTTTCGTGGCGAGAAAGGCTTCGTTGCGGCGCTTCGCCATCACTTTGCCGACATACTGCTCGCTCCAGCGATCGGGGCCGCCATAGATCGACGACGTGTCGATGTAGTTGACGCCGAGATCGAGCGCGCGTTCGATGATGGGCACGGCAACGTCGAAGTTGTTGGGTTTCTCCAGAGCTGCCTGTCCGCCGAGGGAGAAGAGGCCAACCTTGTAGCCGGTCTTACCCAGGTTGCGCGTCGGCATGGCGCCGTGGGTGCGCGGATTCTGCGGAAGGGCGGGGAGAGCTTTGTCCGGAGTCGCGGCGAAGGCCGAAGGTGTGAGCAGCGCGGCTGTGGCCGCTCCGCCGATTTTCAGAAAGTCGCGACGTGCCTGGCTGCTTGGATTGACTGGATTGTTTCCGCTCATTCGAGGTACTCCTGGTAAATGAAATGAAGGCGGGATCATGATAAACCTGTCCCAGACCAGGCTCGTTTGCCCCGATCCCCGAAGGCGAGGGACCGGGGGCACCCGGGTTCAGCACGCGCTCTTCATTCCCTTGATCTACTTTCGCGGATGGTCACGGCTTAGCTGGATATATACGGAAGCCACCTGGTTTCCCATGTCTCCAAAACCAGGAGACATGGGGCACCCGGTTTTCGTGGTAATTCTTCTCACCCCGGTCCCCAAGTGCGAGGGACCGGGGGCACCCGGTTCAGGGGTACCCGACACGGGGCTCGAACTTACATTTGATAATCTTGAGGGTGAGGGATTGGACATGGATATCGCTTCCCCATTCGTCGTTGTGCCGGTCATTGTGGTGACGTTCCTTTGCTGCATCCTGTTTGCAACCCGTGGGAACCCTGACAGCCATCAGCCCACGGAGGGCAGCGAGGGGCACGTGCGGCCACACGGCTCCTAAGATCTGCCGAGATCGACTCCGGCTCCTGAGTAAGACTCTGAAACAAGAAGGCCGTCGCACCGGATGAGTGCGACGGCCTTCTTGCGTTTGTCGAACTAGTCGTGCGGCTTCTTCTCGTCCTTGGGGTCTTTCTTCTGATCGCGGTTGTTGGGTCGGTCGTTCTGCTGCGGTCTTGCCTGCGGCGGGGGCGGACTCTGCCGCGGCTGCTCGAACGTGCGCGGAGGAGGAGCGGGCCGATCTTCGCGCTGCGGCAGCGGTCGCTGCTGTTGAGGAGGCGGCGTGTACTGACGGTTCTCCTGCGGAGGTGGAGCCGGGCGCTCTTCTCGCTGCGGCGGCCGCTGCTGCTGCGGAGGAGGCGTGTACTGACGGTCCTGCTGCGGTGGTGGTGTCGGCCGCTCCTGTTGTTGCGGAGGCGCCGGATTCGGCCGTCTTTCAAACTGCTGCGGATTGCGGTCTGACGGCGGCGGCTGGTACTGCGGCTGATTGGGCCGCGGCGGTTGCTGGTCGTTCGGCTGACTGCGACGGTCGGGTTGGGGGTAGTTCGGCCGCGGCTGATTGGGCTGCTGGTAGGTCGGCGGAATTGGCCTGTCCTGTTGCTGATAGTTCGGCGGAGCCGGGCGCTGCGGCTGTTGGTAGCTGGGCGGAACGGGCTGATTGTTAGGCCTGTTCTGCTGCGGATTGTCGGGCCGTCCGGGCTGTTGGTTATTCGGACGGTTGTCGTTGGGGAACCGGTTGTCGTTCGGCCGTCCGTGATCGGGCTGGTTCATCTGCGGCGGATTCGGGCGGTTCTCCTGCTGTTGCCGGTTGTTCTCCTGCTGTTGATAGCTAGGCGGCACGGGGCGACCCGTCGGCACCGGAGGCTGCTGGCGGTCGTTGGGATTGTTCGGATTCGACTGAGGCTGATTGTTATTGTTCGGCGCGCCGGGGCCGCGATCGATTCCACGCTGGTAGCCCGGCACGACGGGAACCGGGTTCGGGCGCGGCGTTCCGAGCGGCGGCTGATTGGGCTGGCCAGGCTGGTTGGGACGATTGTCGGGCCGCTGATCACGATTGCCCTGCGCGCCCGGGAACTGATTGGGGTTCTGGTTGTTCAGCGGTCCGCGGCCATTGGGCACCTGACGTGCGGGTGCTGCGACGACGGTCCGTCCGGGAAGCGGCCGCGGCGGAGGTGTCTGACGCACGGGAGGCGCTTGCGGCGCTGCTCCGGGACGGGCCGCGATCTCCTGTCCGCGCTGATTGATCAGCATGGGACGTTCGACCTTGGCCGGAACGTGCGCGACGGGCCGGGTGATGATGGGGCGAGCAGGCGCCTGCACGGGCGGCTGCGCAATGGGCCGGATCTGCTGCATCTGTCTGGGATCGACGCGCACAGCAACATCGCGTACGCGCCGCCCTGCAGCGAAGTCATCGCGCGGCACGGCAACGACGTGCTCACGATTGACATACGTAATGTTGGTCACGTTGGTGACGTTGACCACGTTGACGTACGTATTGCGCACGACGACGCGAGGCGCCGGACGGATGTTGGTGATATTCACGCGATCGATATAACGATCACTGCAGCGGTACCACGGCCTGTACGCTTCGCCGGGACCGAGCGGGAACCAGGCAGAGAGGCTCAGGCCAGCTCCGCCGCCGGCAAAGACGACCAGCGCAGGCGACCAAACCGGGCGAACATTGACCGGTCCGGGGACCCAGCCCCAGCGGTCGCGATACTCTACCCAGCGGCCATAGTGGAACGGCGCATAACCCCAAGGTTCGTCTTCAACCCAGACCCATCCCCAGGGCTCGCGATTGATCCAGTGACCGTTGCGATACGGCTGCCAATCGGCAGAGACATCGCGAGGGAACCACATCGGGCCGTAGTCGGTTTCGGCCTGCCAGTCGCCGCTCGCATCGAGATCGGCTGCGCCCGGGACGTCAGGGCTCACGTAGTTATAGGAGGCGACGCGCGTCAACCGCTGATCGCGCTCCTGGCTCCAGTAGTCGAGCTGGTCGGGAGCGGCGGGCTGCAGCCACTGCGGATAGACGGGGTTGGTGCCCGCTACTTCGAGCGACTGCCCGTAGTCGAGCTCCTGGCGGTAGCCGCCCGCGCCGGTGATGTCGGCAAACTGCCCGAGGTTGGTGAAGACCGTTGCGCCATCCTGCGGAACAACATCGACGCGAAGATCGCCCTGCTCGCCGAACTCGGCGTTGCCGTTGGGCGTGCTGACGTCGACAAGCTGTCGCGGCCACAGTCCGTAGCTGTGCAGGCGGATCGATCCCTGCGCGACGCCGAAGTTGATGTTGAATTGATTGTCGTCGACCAGGGTCACGTCGGAGTTGGGCCCGATGCGGACGTAGGTGCGGCCGATCTGAATCTCTGCGCGGCCATCGTTGTCAGTGAAGATACGATCGCCCGGGCCGACGGGGAGATTAGGGTATGCCTGGCCCCACTGGTCGGCAGTCGCAGGCTGAATCGAGACGTTTCCGGAAATCGAGGAGATGCGGCCCGCCTCCGGTGGAGGGTCGTCGGCATCCTGCGCGTGCGCGATGCAGGGCAGCGCAGCGAATGCGACAGCAGCGGCCGCGGCTAAAAAGATGCGCCTGGTGGAACTGAGAGCAAACATAATCAAAGGTCCTTTCTCTACTGCGCCGGCTCATTGGACCAGCGCTTTCTCTAAACAGCATGGCAGGTCTAGCTACCTCTGCCTCAACAACTTACGCGCCTCGTTTGCGACTCTGAGACGCCCGGGAGCCGAACTATGGGAATACTAACCCCGGGTCCCGGTAAAAGTAGTACAAAGATGTAGATGCGCGCCGTGATGGTAATGCGGAACCGTGGGCGCGACTTGGACGTAATGAGTTCATAACAAGGGGAGCAAGCTATGGCGAACAAGGCTGTATGCGTGTTGACAGGGTTGGTTCTGGCCGCCGGCATCTCAGGCTGCCGCATCCATGTCGACAAGGATTCGAACGGCAAGGAAAAGAACGTTCAGGTCGACACGCCCTTCGGCGGCGTACACGTGAATACGGATCAGATCACGGCATCCGATCTGGGCCTGCCTGTCTACCCCGGCGCTGAGGTGGTGAAGGACAAGGAGCACGACAAGTCCGCTGACGTAAATATGGGCTTCGGCGAGTGGACGCTGCGCGTTCGCGCGGTGAACTACTCGACAACCGATCCGCAGGACAAGGTGGTTGAGTTCTACAAGAAGGCACTGGGCCGCTACGGCGACGTCATCACCTGCCAGGGCAACGCGCCTGTGGGCACGCCTGCAAAAACTTCAGAGGGACTGACGTGCGCGGATGATGGCGGCGGCCACGGGCACGTGCAGATCAACGACAAGGACATCGACGGCCATCACGGGCTGCAACTCAAGGCCGGATCGAAGCGGCACCAGCACATCCTGGGCTTCGAAGATAAGCAGGATGGCAAGACGAAGTTCGCGCTGGTTGCGCTCGACCTGCCGGCCGGAGCCGAAAAAGCGAAGAGCGATTAGCTGCTGATCTGAAAAAGGGCTCGATCTTCAGTGAGTGTGGCTGAATGTCATAGAATTCAGCCACAGGCATTCACCCCCATTCTCACTGGAGCCCATTTCAATGCCAATCAAAATTGCCCGCCTTCTTCCGGCGGTAATGTTTTCCGCTGCCGTTTTTTGCCATGCCGCGGATAAGCCAAAGGCCGCCGCGCCCGCTGCGGCTGTCGATCCGTATGCAGAAGTGCAGCCCCAGACCGAGTCGCTCGAAATCGGCATGTACCAGCGCATTCGCGATGAGGGGCTGAATCACTCGCACGTGATGGAGTTTGCATCGGCGCTGATGGACGGCATCGGCCCGCGCCTGACTGCTTCTCCAAACGCGAAGAAGGCCAACGAGTGGACGCGCGACACGCTGACGAAGATCGGCCTGGAGAACGCGCACCTGGAGGACTGGGGCGAGTTTGGCATGGGCTGGCAGCAGATGAACACCTGGGCGCGCATGGTCTCTCCGGATACGGCGGTGCTGATTCTGCAGGCCACGCCGTGGTCGCCTGCAACGTCGGGACCCGTGACTGGCGACGTGGTCTGGGTCGACATCCACGAAGAAAAAGATTTCGACAAGTACAAGGGCAAGCTGGCGGGCAAGGTCGTGCTCTATGGCGCGATGCGCGAGGTACCGCCGGTCGATAAGGCTCTGTTCGAGCGCAATACGGAGAAGGACCTCGAGGACATTGCGGAATTTCCGGTGAGTGCGGGCGGTGGCGGCCGGACACCGGAGATGCAGGCGCGGCTGCGCACCTATATGGAACGCATGCGCATGATCGACAAGATCGCGCAGTTCTTTGCGGATGAGAAGGTCGCTGCGGTGATCGAGCCCAGCCGCGATGCAAAGAACGGCGGAGGCTCGGGCGGCACTTTCTTCGACGACAATGGGGCGACCCTAGGGCGCACGCCTTATCTCGCGGACAAGAAGGTGAAGGTGCCGGTTGCTGTCGCGGCGATTGAAAGCTACGGCAGGCTGTATCGGCTTGTTGAGGCGCACGTGCCGGTGAGTGTCGAGATCAACATCGATACGAAGTTCACCGGGGATCATGAGCATGCGTTCAACACGGTCGCGGAGATTCCGGGTACCGATCCGAAGCTGAAGGACCAGGTCGTGATGCTGGGCGGGCATCTCGACAGCTGGATCGCTGGGACGGGCGCAACAGATAACGGGGCGGGTACGATTGTCGCGATGGAGGCGGTTCGGATTCTGAAGTCGCTTGGCGTGAAGCCCCGCCGCACCATCCGCATCGCGTTGTGGACCGGAGAGGAGCAGGGGCTTTTCGGATCGAAGGGCTACTGCAAGGAACACTTCGGCTCAGCCGCACTGTCGACGGCTCCGGATCAGATGGCTTTGCCGGAATTCATGCGCCGGGCTACGGGGCCGCTCGAGGTGAAGCCGGAACAGAAGCTGATTTCGGCGTACTTTAATGTCGATAACGGGTCTGGAAAGATTCGGGGGATCTACACGCAGGGCAATGCCGCGATCGCGCCGATCTTCGCGCAGTGGATTGCGCCGCTGAAGGATCTTGGTGTCACCACTCTCACCGAGCGCAACACCGGCGGCACCGATCACCTGAGCTTCGACGCGGTTGGTATTCCGGGCTTTCAGTTCATCCAGGATGATCTCGATTACGAAAGCCGCACGCACCACTCCAACGAAGATGTCGTTGAGCGCCTGCAGGCGGCGGACCTCAAGCAGATCTCCACGGTTGAGGCGATCTTCGTCTACAACGCTGCGATGCGCGACCAGATGATGCCCCGCAAGCCGCTGCCCGATCCGGCAGGGGAAGAGAAGAAGCGCGCTCCAATCGAGGGGATCTTTCCAAATGCCGCGGCAGCGCCGGTTCAGCAGAACCAGTAGCCGCAGCCCGAAGCCAACTCAGCTAGCCCGCCGATTGGTTTCGGCGGGCTTCTGTTTGCGGCAAGAACTTGCGGAGTGACGCTCGCCGGCGGCCTCGGCAGGGCTTCATCGGACGGGAAGCGGGCTGGGACCACCAGCCCGAGGATTCTGCTACACTTAACAAAGCGCATCAAGCGGGAAAACGCACCAGGCCGCGCCCGATGATGTGTCCTTTCACAAAGTGTTCGGGGAGTGGCTCAGCCTGGTAGAGCACCTGGTTCGGGACCAGGGGGTCGGAGGTTCAAATCCTCTCTCCCCGACCATCTAAATCAATCACTTACAACTGATTCAGATGTCTGAGCGCACACCAGTTTTGGTGCGGGGGCGCCACTTGGGGCGCCATTAGCGTTCTCTTCTGATTCCGGTTGAAACAGCATCCGGCGTTCTTTCATTTCCTTCTGCTGATGTTCGTTGTTGTTCGGGTTCATCACCATGTCTACAACAGCAGAGACTGCAGACATCCGCTCGTCCCACCAAGTCCGGCTATACCCTTCAAGCGTCATCGGAATTTCGGAGTGACCCATGTTGTCACGCGCTACTTCGGGCCTGGCGCCGGTGCGACGCATCAGACTTGCATGCATCGTCCGGAAGCTCCGGAAATCGATTCCCTTTGGAAGACCGATTTCCTTAGCCGTCTGTTTCAGATGACGTAGGACGTTCCTCCGCTCCGTGGGCGTGCCCCCACGAGTCGCAAACACGAAATCGTCCTGACCGTGGTGCTTCGATTTGTCCCAGATGCGGCCAAGTGCGGCTTTCATGATCCCTTGCCCGTCGAAAGGAATCTCGCGCTTCCCATTGATCGTCTTCGGATCATCGAGGTCGCCATCATAGAGCCGCTCGTCGATGACAATGCAGTCCTCGAGGATATCGTTCCAACGAAGAGCAAGGGCCTCACCTACGCGCATTGATCCGAAGACGATAAGTGTCACAATCGTCCTCGTCGGTTCGGGCAGATGCTCAATGACAGCTTTGATCTGCTGGAATGTGAGCAACTGAGCGGGCTTAGCCGGCTTCTTCTTTGGAAGCTTCACACCCATCGCTGCATTGCGCTCGATCAGATCCCAAGCCTTCGCCTGCGACAATGCAGCCCGTAGCGCAGCGTGCATGTTGCAGATCGTGTACGGCGAAATCTTGCCGATCAACGAGTTAAAGAAGACCTGAAGCTCCATGGTGCTCAAGTCTTGGATACGGCAATCCCCGAAGCGAGGAAGGAGGTAGCTCGAGAAGAAGAACTCGTAGTTCCCTTGGGTCGACTTCTTCAACAGGGGCCAGCTCAGTTCCATGCACTTCTCCTTGAGATGTGAAAGGGTAAAGTCCGAAACGCCGTCACCTACGGTGCTGGTGGGGACCTCTCCGGAAAGCTCAGGAGTTCCGGAAGCAGAGACTTTGTTTTTTCGTTTACCTCGTCCATGTAGGTGTCGGCCATACGCTGAGCCTCACGTTGCGAACGGACTTTGTTTTTTGACCAAACCTTTGACCGACGCTGCGGACGACCGGAACTGTAGTCCCGATAATCCAGTTTCCATTTGTTGCCGACGTCGCGAACTTTCGGACGTTGATGTTTTTCGCGCACCGCTTTGACTTCCTCTCCGCGATGCTTCAGCCGTGCGCCCATTATCGGATCGAAGACAATCACGAGCAAGCCTCCGATCCACCGATGAAACGGGCGAAGATTGCCGGACGGAAACGAATGTAGCGACCGAGACGGATGAATCCGGGAATCTGGGTCGCGTTCGCGTAGACCCAGCTGACCGGCACCTTCAGTCTCGGCGCTATCTCTTCCGCGTCGAGAAGTGGATCCAAGCCGCCAAGCCACTTGTCAACTGGCGAGATGAGAAAGCGATAATAGCTTCCGAGACGCTGCAGTCCTGGAATTTCCGCAGCGTGGGCACGCACCCAATCCGTAGTTACGCCCAGAATCGTGGACAGCTCATCATCTGAGAGAAGAGCGTGAGCCACTTGGCTCGTGGGCTGTGGGGACTCTGATTCAAAAATCACGTTGAACTCCGTTATGGTAGGCCGGCTGATGCCGGCGCGCATAACGGCGGCTGGGCCAACCGCGCGCGAATGCGAACAGGGGGGTTGAAACTTGCTTTCTGCATGACACTACCTCGGACAGTGTTGAAACCCCGCGCAGGCCTTTTGGCACAGCTTTGCGCAGGGCTGTAGACGAGAAGAAGAACTTCGCTCCAGCAGTTCTTGCTGCACAACAGAGCGGAACACACGAACCGCTGATCAGACTAAAAAGTCCTCTTCTCAAACTCGAATCGATTTTCCTTTGGCATCGCGCTCGTCTCAATACGGCGAAACCCCTAACGCGAGTCGCGATGGAGCGGATTTAAATGGAGGCTAGCTGCTTACGTCCTCGGAACTGTTCTGAAGATGACTCGCCAGCTTCTCTGCGTGTTCCCGAGCCATCTTCTCGTTGGGGTAAACGAGGCCCTCCATTTGGAACTTCTTCAGTCCGCTGAGCGGGTACCGGACCGGACCGTCCTCCTCGTACTGGAAGTAAACAGGTCCTCGATCGCGCTGCCGCCACTTCTTCATCTGTCCCCTGGAGACGCCGAGGAAATCGGCTGCATCGTAGTCGTCGAACACAGGATCATCATTTATCAGACTGAGCGGTCTGGACGGCTCGAGGATGCGGTACCTGGTTGGGATTTCTCTGACAAGCCTAGCTTTCTTTGTCAGCGGCAGCTTCTTCATGTGAGTGAGTTTCGAGGGCAAAGGCATAGTAGGGCTCCTGATGATCAGGAGTTCGATCATCTACTACTACCTAGTATTGGAATTCGGTCGAGAAACGTACAATCCACTCCGGAAGATTTCTCTCGGGTCGTGTAGATTGTTGTGGTTTACGAACTTACAGAACCGACCACTCCCTGACGCAGAGCCGCCGCGCGACCGCACCAGCCTCGCCGCGCGCGCCGTCGCCCGCTGTTAGGACGAGTGTCACCACGCCTTCGCCCTCGCCAAAGAGAAAGGCTCGGCCCAGCCCAAAGCGCTCCGCATGGCTCCGTCGCTTACAAGCTCGCCATGCCCCGCGTGGAATCTAGCGCCATCCGCGCCGCTATTGCCTGCATCGCCCAGGGCATCTCCCTCGAAGTCTTCGGCCGTCGCGACGGCTCGCAACTCCTGTATGCGGCACAAGTTGGCATGTCCACCCTCGAAGCCATAGGCGCCAAAAAGAAGTGACCACCCACCGCAAAGGTCCCCGCCTCCGCGAAACCTTCACTCACCGCAGCTCAAATCTGCGCCCGAGTTCAGGTCGCTCTGGCCAACCAGCGGTGCGAAGTACCCGGCCCTTCGTGCGTCAGCCCGGAATCCCCAACGACAGGTCTACGTCCCTAGGGTGGAAGCACGGGCTCCCGCAAACTAGGAAGCCTCGTAGTCGATCCCTCTGCAAAGCTCTCCGCTTGTCGGTGACAAAATGGGGTTAAGACTCCCGATCCTTGACTGCATAGCACGGAGCGCCCGGTGATCGGAAGCGGATAGAGCGGCATCTCAGCGGAGCGTTTCAGAGCACGCGAGATCACGGCCGTCTCACATCCGGGTTCAGAACAGCGAAACGACCGGAGTAGCTCACGAATACTCGGTCGAAGGTGTTTGTTGGCACAGTCCCGTCCACGTCCTTCTGATCCGCTCGTAAGCCTTGGCAGGCAGCCATATTGAAGACCGGAAGAATCGAAGTGCTCGTCTCGGGGATTACGCGAGCCAGGTGGCAGGAACTGCCGCCTTGGAGCGTGTGTAGCTGCGAGGGAGGATTGATTCCTCGAAAGGTCGTAAGGGGAGGGGTCAACACGAGTCCGAGGTTCGATCCGCTATCAATGAGAAAACGTAGCGAAACGAATCGATCCGGTAGATGCAATTCGACGATTGGCAGACCGCCATTGCTTCCCATTCCGTTCGGGAGCAGCGGCAGTTTCTCTCCAGCGATCCGATGCAGTAGATTGCTTTCCAGATCCAACGTAAGTGTATGAGAGCGGTTGTCAATCAGAAAGTCGAAGTGTCTTAAGAAGTCCTCGCCAAGTATTCCCCTCGCGCCGGTTCTCGCAAGATCTGATGGAAGGCTCGCTACCCCCACGACCTCCAGGTCGGCAACTCCAATATCCGCTATAGCGATCTTTCCAAGCTTGACTGCCTGAGCGCCAGCCGCGCCCGTGTGCGAATCTACCGTGGTTTCATTCCCGAGAGGAACGGCAAGTGAAGACAGAAGATCATTGCAGATCATGGTTCCGGTCGAGCCCGTGTCCAGGAGGAGAGGGTAAGGTCCTGATTCATTGATAAAAACCGGAACCAACAAGTATCCGGTAGAGGTGTTCTTCAGCCGGACGAGGGTCTCACCTCTTGCTTCCTGAATGGCTGCGGCGCGAAGAGCACAAAAAAGAGCTAGTAGAAGAGTTCTCGACATCGCCAACTCCAGAGAGTGAAGTCATATGCAGCTGCGGGGCGACTCAAGCCTGGCCGAGATGCAGTGCCTCGTGAACAGGTTGAGACAAAGGTGTGTTTTCGTTTGCGAGAAGCGATGAACATGAAAGCTCTGTATCGTTGAGAGCAATGGGAAAAGGTGATTGCTTTTTGTCGACTACCGCCAGTTCAAGGCGTGCATAGAGTGCCTACGTATTCGCCGCTGGTGGTTCCTGCCAGCGGATCGAACTCTCCACGCAGACGGATCTGACCTGTTGCGCCGGTCATAGCGCCGGTGCCGCCCGTCAAAGTGATAAGCGACGCAAAGCCGCCATGGCCCGGGGGAAGGTCGAGCGTTCCAGTATCTGTCCCGAAGATCTGATCGCCGCTCTTCAAAGTGACGATGCTGTGGCCAGTGAAGAAAGAGATGGTCGGCACTTCGGTCTCCCCGTTGGGAATGGTCTTGTCCATTTTGAAGCGGTAGTCTCCCTGGATGCCGCCCCAGGCTCTGCCGGCTGTGCAGAGCGGCCCAGAGCACGAGGCGGCCGGTTGAATGTCTGCTTCGAAGCTGCCGAAGACTGGTTTGCACTGCTGAGAGAAACTGGGAACAGCTGCTAGTAGAAAGAGACCGAGCGCCATCGGGCGATTCTTAAGGTGTAGCTCCAAATGGGTTCTCCTGGATCGCGAAATTCGTTGTGATTCGTTCGTCTTCTCGTTCAGACCGATGGGCCAAAGTTGCTGTCATCGGTGAGATTCAGGTCAGAGGTTTGCAACACGAGAAAAGGACTTTGTTTTGCCACCTCGCCAGTTACCATGAATCACAGAGATTCGGAGCGGTAGTTTCTCGCCGTTACTTACGATGTAACGCAGTGAAATGCAGGGTTTACGCTGGGGTGCAGAATGGGCCGCGTCGGATCGGGTGTCCTCGACAGCAAGATTCTTGAGCAACTCGAAAAGATCCTCGCGTCGAAGGTTTTCATTTCTGCGCAGCGCAGCCAATCTTTCCTTCGATTTGTTGTTGAGAAGTCACTCTTGGGCCAGAGCCCGAAAGAATACGAGATAGCAATCGAGGTGTTCCAGCGAACTGCCGACTATGATCCTGCAGTGGACGCGACCGTGCGCGTAGAGGCCAGCAGATTGCGAAGCAGGCTCCGGGAGTACTACCAGACATTCGGAAAAGAAGACCAAATCGTCATAGACATTCCGAAAGGTGGATATTCGCCCGTTTTCGAGCAGAGCGAGTCGACTAGCTCCTCCACTCCTACAGATCCCGTTCCCACCATCATTGAAGCAACGAACGGGCGCAAGACGCAGCTGGAGCTCGTTGAAGCTCACGCCGACAGTAACGGTGAAAGACAGTTCCGAACGCCTCCAGAGCCGCCGCTCCGTGCACATGTGAGGTCGCGCCGCCTTCTCTGGATTTCAATCTCTCTTGCATTTTGCATTTCCGTTGCGATCATAGCGGTCGTTATGCGTTGGAACCGGGTACGCTCACACGTCACTTCGATTGCTGTCCTGCCGCTTCAAAGCCTCTCCGCTGATCCCGGTCAGGACTACCTAGCGGCGGGGATGACCGACGAGCTGACCACCGAACTTGCGCGCATTCACAATCTGCGAGTCGCGTCGCAAACCTCATCAGCGTCGGCCAGCCGGTCCCATCAGTCAATCCCGCAGATCGCCGCTCAGCTCAATGTGGATGCCGTGGTCGAAGGTTCCGTCTCAAGGTCGGGCAACAAAATCAGAATCACAGCCCAGCTCATCGATGCCAAAACCGATAAGCACCTTTGGGCTCAGAGCTTCGAAGGGCAAGGCAACGACGTACTCTCACTTCAAGATACAGTTGCCGCCGAGATCGCCGCGCACACGCAGGTGGCGCTTACTCAGTATGACCGTACACGACTGAGTAGTTCCCATAAGATCTCTCCAGAAGCCCATGACGATTACCTGCGCGGTTTGTACTTCATTCAACGTCGGGACGGAGACCTGGCAGTGCGATACTTTCAGAGCTCTCTCAATCGCGAACCAGCTTACGCGGGAGCGTGGGCAGGGCTTGCCCGTGCACTTGACACGAAGTGGGAGACAGGAGCAGCTCGCGGAGATGAGGTTCAACCCCAAGCTCTGGAGGCTGCCAAACGCGCCATCGAACTGGATCCAACAAGCGGCGAAGCGTACATTTCGCTCGGTACGATCGAATTTACCTATCTGAGAGACTGGTCCGCCGCCGAGCGCGACCTTCGGCGCGGTGTGGCACTGAGCCCAGGAGATACCGAGGGCCACACCGACCTGTCTCTCCTTCTCGTCATCCTCAATCGGGCTGACGAAGCACTCCCAGAGGCACGCCTCGCTTTGGAAACTGATCCTCTTGGGTTTAGGTCTGATCGCACTCTGGGACAGATCCTCTTTTACGATCGCAAATACTCGGAATCCTTGAATGCGCTTCAGCGCGCGTTTGAGATCGCACCCGATCGCATTGAGTATGTGGCAGGGTGGACCTCAGCCGTCTACGAGGCACAAGGCCGTTACACAGACGCGGCGCAAGCGGAGTTGCGAGGAATTGCTTCCAGTACACCGGCAAACGAAATCAAGGAGCTTCGTGAGGCTCTGGCAGCTGGCGGATGGCAGCGTTATCAGCAGACCCGCATCAAGCTCCTCCTGCCGAAAAGCTCCCAACTTTGCGTATCGTTTGACTTGGCGTGGAGCTACCTACGGCTTAGGAAGGTAGGCGAGGCATTTCGCTGGTTCCAACGGAGCGCCGATGAGCACTGCATCATGGCTCCGCATCTCGCTTCTGATCCTCGTGTCGATCCGGTGCGCAACGATCCCCGATATGTGGCCTATCAGGACCGGTTACATTTGCCCCATTGAATATGGCGCTGCTGCATCCCTGCAAAACGAAGTAGACCATGCCGTAGACACCGAGATCGAAAGTCCAGCAAAGCCGTGCCTATCAGCAATTTTTCTCGGTTCCTATATACGTAAGTTACGTCGTGAAACTTGTCTGTGCGCCAGAGCTGCCCTACGGTTCAGCTCACGGGCAGATCGTTCATCGTGCTCGTGATTCCCCTCGAGGTCAAAATGAAAACCTTAAGAACATTTCTGCTGACGGCCATCGTGCCGGCTATCGTTTTCTCCCCTGTTTCGAAAGCGCAATTGTCATCTAATGCCCATGTTTGGGTGAGCGGCCTCAATGGTCCCCGAGGTCTGAGATTCGGTCCTGATGGTTCCCTGTATGTTGCAGAGGCGGGCGCTGGCGGCACCATCTCTACGCAGGGTAAATGCGTTCAGGTCATTCCCCCAGTTGGGCCCTATCTCGGCGGAATGACCAGCCGCATCTCCAAGATCGATCAGCATGGGAATCGCACCACGGTTGCAAGTGGATTCCCATCCACGACGGCAGCCGTTGGAGACTTGTCAGGTGTGGCGGACATAGCCTTTGTAGACGGATCGCTGTATGCACTTACCGCAGGTGCCGGATGCTCTCACGGGGGAGCACTGCCAAACGGCTTGTATCGGGTCAACCGCACGAACGGCTCTTACAAACTTGTTGCAAATCTCAGCGAATTTCTCCAGGAACATCCGGTTCGTTATCCGAATGTTGCTGACTTTGAGCCGGACGGCACCTTCTATAGCATGGCCGAATTCGAACACCGTCTCTACGCGGTCGAACCAAACCACGGCCAAATTATTTCGATCAGCACAGACGGCGAAATGCGCTCGGTGCTCGACGTGTCTGCCTCAGAAGGCCACATCGTCCCGACCGCAATCGTTGCTCATGATGGGCAGCTGTACCTCGGTAATCTGAATCTCTTCCCAATCGTCCCCACGTCTTCCCGGATCCTCACACTAGGAAACTCTGAGTGCAGCAAGGCCAGTTCCCCCGGTCTCGACGACGATGATTCCCCGCACAGCCTGCACATCCTAAACTCCAAGGCTGGGTTCACATCCGTGACTGGAGTGGCATTCGGACCAGATGGGTTGCTCTATGTGCTCGAATTGTCTGACGCACCGGGATACCCGACGCCGGGCGCCGGCAAGGTCGTGCGCGTTAACCGAAACGGCGCTATTGAGGACGTCGCCACCGGCTTTACCGTCCCGACCGCGATGACATTCGGCCCCGATGGCACTCTCTATGTCTCGAATCTGGGAGCCGCTCCTCCGGGAGCCGGTCAGATTGTGCGGGTAGACATTCACTAAATACCCGAAGTGCACTTCTCCTGAGGCGTAGCCATTGAATGTTTATTGGCTGCGCCCAGCTTTTACCATTCGAAACTCACACAATACGATTTCAGACGGCCGCTTGGTCCGGCGCACGACCCATTCCGAATAGAACTTGCGTTCCGGGCACGGAGACTCCAAAGCTGGCCATCGCCAGCCTGCCAAAGAATCTCTGTGGTGAACGAAGCTTGTCTGTCGACACAGCTGAAGACTGGACGAGACCTAAAATGAGCATTCAACCTCGCCGTCCAATTCTCAATGCGCTTCGCGATACCTTGAGTAAGCTGGAGGCCTACGCTGGACCAGAGACTCGCGCTCAGTCAGAACTCAAGAGAATCCTCCGCGAACGCATCTCGACCATTGAAGAGGGTCAGAAATCTTTGAAAGATACTCGAAAGCAGAGATGAGATAACCCTAGCGGCGTTGCCTGTTAAGAGCCTTCTGTTCAGACATTACTCCGAGTTAAGAGTCGAGATCCGCAATGAGTTTTTGATGCTCGATTGGCGCGAATTAGGGAAAATTAGCCGACTTTCCCGATATAAATCACGCTCAGCGCGAGCCATCGGCATGCCCTTCGAAAGCCTGCAGGAGGCCGTCGCAGAACTCGACGAATACGACCCCAAAAAACGAAGAAAGGCCCACGGGCTCCCCGCCGACGGGTCCTCGTTGGTGGGGTCTGTCAGTGCCTGGTATCCCGTCAGACCAAGTCCTAGCCATCTGCGCCTTCGTCAGTGGGCCTTTGAACGCACCTCCCTCCGCCAGGGCAACACCGCTCGTCTCAAGCGCTCCGGCTGGCGCGAGCGCCGTCTCTCCGAAGCCGACAGCCGCCAGGTCCGCGTCCTCGATTTCGAACGCGCCTTCTCCCGTCTCGATCCCATCCACCAACAAGTCCTGGTGCTCACCTATCGCGACGGTGTCCGCCACCGCGACTCCGCGCGCGTCCTGGGCATGAGCGAGCGCAACGTCTAATATCTCATCCCCACCGCCCGCCGCCGCCTCACCGACGTCCTCGACCGCTTAGACCTGCTGTGACCGAAGAGTCTTGACAGCAGAACAGACCCTATGTAGACTTTCGACTATGGGTACTGAGTCACCTCGAATTACAGGGCCAACCCTCAAAGTCATAGGGGCATTCTTGAGCCGGCCGGTGGACAAACAATCTGGTGTTGAGATCTCGAAAGCTACGGGACTCGCATCCGGGACACTATATCCGCTTCTCTTCAGGCTTGAGGAAGCGGGATGGCTGCAGAGCGAATGGGAGGCAGTTGTGCCCAGCGAAGTGAAAAGACCTCGCCGCCGACTTTATCGCATGACTGCGGTAGGCTCCGTCGCTGCAAGTGAGTCCGTGAAGGAACACTTTCCACAAGTGCCGGAGTTCGCACTGTGACCGGCCCTGCGATGTTCACCCTATTCCTCGCGGTCCTCGGAAGGTTCCTCAGCGACGAGATAAAGGCTTGGTCTGGGTGGCTTAGCAAAAAGATTCGTGGCATAGCGGTGACCAGACTCCCGGAGAACCTGCGAGAGCGGTACCAGGAAGAATGGGAAGGCGGAATCGAAGAAATTCCTGGCGAGATCTTTCGTCTGCTCTATAGCGTGGGACTTCTAAAAGCAGCTTCCGGAATTCGCCATTCAGCGCGGGCGAACTCAGTCATCTCAGAAACTTCTCTTCCATTTTCAAAGCGCCTGATGGACGTTGCGCTTGCCAGCGTTGTCCTCGTATTCTACGCGCCCTTCTTAACTCTCGTAGCCCTGGCGATCAAACTTGAATCTCCTGGACCTGTCTTTATTCGGTTACCTAGGCTTGGCAGCGGTCGGCGTACATTCGGGCGACTCGTCTTCCGAACCATGACCAACGAAGGTGCTGAATTACGGATGACGCGCCTTGGTCGTCTGCTGTGCAAAACAGCTCTCGACCAGCTCCCCGTTTTTTTCAACGTTCTTCGCGGAGATATGAGCATCGTCGGCCCCCCTCCGATCCAGCCTTTTAACATGATCGATGCTGCCAGCTCCCCACCAACTCCTTTCACTCCAGGCATCGTGAACTATGATGCGGATTTCTCCGCACAGGAGTGGAGTGTGTGGCGCGACCTCTCCACGATGACGCGAGTGGTGTCCCGAACGCTGATTCTTCAGATGAAGAAAGTTCCTGAGTCCGTGGACACATCCCAATTGGAGCCATAGCTCTGATCCCTCCAAACTGCTGTGACGGTCGTCACACGATATATCGGCACAGCAATTGCGCGGGTGGAATAATGGTGTCCGGCTTCCCAATGCCCTCGGACCCGTACCGGAACTTCGCTGAAATTCTCGAAGGAACTCTCTCGCTGCTCGACTACTACGAGCGCCGCATGCCCGATCCCCCCGCCAGCCTCGCCGAAGCCAAAGCCGCCATGCAGCGAGCGGCAGCCGACCTCCGCGCGCGGATCGCCCCCGAGCTGCCGGACTAATCAGCTCCTTCCAACGCCCCCTGGATGTACCTCAAGCAACTTGGTTCGCGTTGTTCTCATCCCTCCCTCTTGCGCCGGGAACTCGAAAGGGACCAATGATTCAGGATGGCAAGATGCTGTGCGATCGATGTCGCCAGCCCATTCCGCTCGGCGTCAGATCCTGCACTCAATTCCTGGTCGAATTCAACACAGACGCTCCTGACCGCCACTTCTGCGAAGCCTGCGTGTCTCAGGTGCAGAATCGCCCGCGAATGGACTGGCAGTCGGATGGTAACCAGCCCACATGAAAAGAGGCCGAAGCCGGGAGCACTGAAACCTGTCGCTCTGGCCATCCCACCTCATCAAAATCCTCATTCCCCCTAAGATCCGCTGGTGCTATATTGCAGTTGCGAACTTCCCATCGCGCAAGTTCATGCTCACAGCTCCCATCTTGTACGTCGGCGACGATATCTGCCACCGCGTTCCGGTCTTTGAACGGCTCGGTGTAAGGGTGCGCAGAATCCCCTGTTCCGAACGTGCGCTGTGCGACGTTCTCGATGAGGACACCCGGTACTCGGCCGTGACCTTCAACGAGGATCTGGAACCCATACCGGACGAACTCATCGCCATCATCAGTCGCTATCCCGCGCCCATCGTCCTGTTTGAAAATGCCTGCATCGCTTACAAGCCGGAAAGCTTCGACCTCATCATCCCCGCTCTCACGCCTCCGGGTTTCTGGCTGCAATGCATCCAGGCCACCATCGACGATTCCATGCGCCTGCGTGCCGAGTCCACTGCACTTCGCATTGACGCCGCCGCGGTTCGATCCGACACACGCGAACACCGCGCCCGCATGCATCGCCTTATCCCCACGCCTATCGACCTCGACGAAATCTGGCGCATAGACTGGAACACGGGCCGCCCCGCCTCTTTCCCAGCCGGACACGACGATCTCAAGAAGAGCTCGTGAAGCAAACTGACTGGGCAACCATGTCGGACGCCGATCTGCTGGATCGCCTCGACCTCCTCTAAAGTTCCATTGTCGCAATTCCGGCGATGTTATAGATTGGGCTGCAGGTCAACCCCCGGGCCCCTTCCCATGACCTACAAATGCGTTGTCCGTTTCGCTGCAACAGTCATCGAACTGTGCGTCGTCCCTCAGCCTCCCACCGCTTGGCGCTGGTCCATCTGTTTGCCGGACGGGCCCACCCTTGAAACCGGACTCTCGAACAGCCTGACCCGAGCGCAGACCACAGCCCAGTACAGACTTGCCGACCGCCTTAGAAGGGCAGGCATTGAACTCTCTCCCACCGAGCGCTTCCGCTGGCGCGAGGAACTCGACTCCTAGCTCGGCTCTGTAGCTCAGCACTGTGGGCGCGGGTGTCAGTAGGCGGGCGGTGCTTTCGCTGCTGGGGGAGGGCGAAGGGCTATTTTTTGCTCGGGTCGTCCGCAGGATTGACGTAGTTGAACTGCAAAGGTGCGCTTCCGTGAACCTGAACGATGACTTCGCCCGAGGCCATCGCGTAGTGGTGCATGTCAGGGTCGAGATAGGCAAAGCTACCAGCTGGGAATGATCCCATCTTGCTTGTGTCAAAGGTGTCCCCCATGCCGACTTTGAATGTCCCGGAGATGACCGTGACGTTTTCGCGCAAGGGATGCCAGTGTGGCGCTATCCGGTAGCCGCTAGGCATTTTCAAGCGGACGGTGTAGTCACCGCTGGAGGCACTTGGATCACCCTCTATGACGGCGAGCTGCGCTCCCGGAGCGATGAAGGGTGGCGCTGGACCCCACGGGATTGTCTCCGGGGTGAATGCGTTGTTCTCGTGAGAGGCGGGATGTGCGGCGGTCGTGAAGAGTTCGCCTGCGAGGCACAGCAGTCCAGCGAATGAGAGAGCGATCAGCAATGTTCGTTTCATACGTTTTCCTTTCCAGCTCTTGATGGGCATCATCGCGTGAATTGAGGGACATTGCAATGCAGCAGGTATAGCCTTTAAATATCTTTCGTATATCGCTGTAACTCCTTGACTTTTATTGGATCTAGATCCTTAAACTAAAGTCGTAATGCGGGTTACGAGGCGGATTGCTGGCGAAGTGGAAGTAGACCTGGGACGCTACGAGCTGCGGCGCGGGGGTCGGCGGATCAAGCTCGAGACAAAGCCTATGGAGTTGCTGATATTTCTGATTGGGCGACGGGAGCAGATGGTGCCACGTGAGGAAATCGTCAAGAAGCTTTGGCGGTCCGATTTGTTCATTGATACCGAAAAGAACCTTAACAATGTTGTGCGAAAGCTTCGCACCGCTCTCGGCGATAAGGTCGACAGTCCGCGTTTTCTCGAGACGGTAGTTGGCAAGGGATACCGATTCGTCGGGCCAGTGCGAATCATCGCAGCAAAACAACCTGGCTCAGCTGAGCGGAAGCCAGCTCACGATGCCTTCCGGGAAGATGGCATAGAGAGCGAGCGAATCTCTGTCGCCGTGGTGCCGCTGTTGCTGCTAGGGAAATGGACGGATGACCACGGTTTGTGCCTCGGTTTTGCAGATGCGCTCGTATCCCGTCTCGGAAACTTATTTGGCGTTGACGTGCTGCCAACATCAGCGGTCCTGAGCGTACCTCCAGAAGCAACCCCATCGGAGATCGCTTTCAGTTTGGGCGTCAGGTTCGTTATCCATGGCGCTGTTCAAATGTCGAAAGGGCAGTGGCGCATCTCGCTGGAGATGTTTGATACGCGTCTGGAGCGCTCCCTTTTCGCGAAGAAGTGTGACCTCGAGATTGATCGCCTGTTGAGTCTCGTGGACGGTATTGCGCAACAGGTCAGCGCTTCGTTGAATCGACCGTCAGCTCCAGCGATTGCCGAGCAGCGCCCAAGGTATAGCAAAGATCCTCTGGCCTATGCAGAGTTCATGCGAGGGTATCGGATTACGGCATCCGGTGATTCTTCGATGATGAGTCAAGCGATTGAGCATCTCACGAACGCTGTGACGCGTGATCCTGCGTTCGCTCTGGCTCACGCGACGCTCTCGTTTGCATGTTCAACCCGCCATTTCGAGTTCGACCCCTCGAATCTATGGCTGGAAAGAGCCGAGTTCCACTGCAGGCGCGCGCTCGAAATCGATGCGAACATTCCCGAGGGACACGTGGCGTGCGCCTTCCTTCTGTGGGGGCCGTCGAAGAACTTCCAGCACCTGGAGGCGATCGCGGAACTGAAGCGCGCTCTGGCGCTGCAGAGCAATCTCCCTCATGCGTATAACCGCCTTGGAACGATACTTGCCCATATCGGGCTGCTCGATCGCGCTCGTGAAATGTTCCAAAGGGGACGGCCTTTTCAGCCCAAAATGGCAATCAGCCCGAGCATCGTGCAGGTTTACATCTGGGGTCAGGAATACGAACTGGCACGTCAGCAAATTCATCTGTGGCGAACGGAGAACCCCGGTAACAAGTACCCGATCTACTACGCTCCTCAACTGGCCATGATGACTGGCGAAATAGAGGAAGCCGGCGTCTTGCTGGATCAGGCGATGAATGTCTTACCCGAAGAACCACTCTTAGTGAGTTTGCAAGGTATTTATCACGTTTTGAATGGGGATGATCGCAGGGCCCTGGATTGCGTATCCAAGGCTTGTGCAAGCCCAAAATCATTCGGGCATGCGCATCACTGTTACTACCAAATAGCTTGCATCTTTGCTCTGCTGGGCCGTCACGAAACCGCGTTTGATTGGCTGGAGAGGAGTGTCAGCAGTGGATTTGCGTGCTGGCCATTTTTTCTAAAGGACCCTTGCCTTGAGAATCTTCGTGGATTTTCTGCCTTTGAGGCTCTAGTGAGCTCGTTACAAGCCAAGTATCCGGACCATGTCGGGTTGTTCTAAGCATCCGGCTCCTGCATCTTGTTGCAGACGGTAATTTCCTGATAGCGAATGCAAGTTCAAAACGCGACAGAGGGGTAAGAAGTCTTGATCGCTGCCGTTCAAGCGAACGGTTACCATCGGAAAAGAGGTCGCGAATGTCAAAGTTGCGCGGTAGAGTTGTGTCCGGAATGGGCAACTTCTCGATTTGGATCGAAAGATTGCAGGATCATTATCAGAGGAAAACGGGAATGTTGCTTTTTCCTGGTACGCTCAACCTGCAACTGGATCAGCCTTGGTTTGTACCTCCGGGCAGCTTGCGTCTCGAAGGCGCGGAGTATGGAGGGACCGTCACTGTTCACATTGTTCCGTGCTCGATCTTTGGAAGACATGCTTTCATCCTTCGCACCGCGGCGAATGATGAAGGACGGGGGCATCACCCGCAGACCACTATCGAAATCGCAACGGACACCAAGCTGCGCGATGCCCATCAGTTGAGGGACGGCGATTGGGTTGAAGTCGAGATCTCTGACGAGGCTGTCGCGTCGTGAGTCAATACATCGCGAGCATAGCTATCATCGTGCGTGAATACGATGAGGCAATTCGGTGGTATAGCGAGATTCTCGGCTTTCGCCTTGTCGAGGATGTGCGACTAACAGACACCAAGAGGTGGGTTCGGGTTGCGCCTGCCGGATCTAAGGATTTCAGTCTGCTTCTGGCCCGAGCCGTCACGCCAGAACAGAGTTCGAGGATCGGAGATCAAACGGGTGGTCGCGTGTTTCTCTTTCTGAACACCGATGATTTCTGGCGCGATTTCAACGCACTATCCCGCAGAGGTGTGGTGTTTCGCCGGCCGCCGGTAGAAGAACCGTATGGAACAGTCGCTGTTTTTGAAGACCTCTATGGAAACCTTTGGGATTTGATCCAGCCGCGCATCAACTCATGTTGAACGTTGGAACGGCACCCATCGTCGAAAATGAGGACAGCAGTTTCAGCCGACAATCGCTGTAAGCCCGAGAATCCCGGCAACCAGAGCCTCGTTTCCTTCGACGTTGATCTGTGAACGCACCGCGTCCCGAGAAATGCCTTTCGTAAAGACCCGCCACGCAATCGCGTCGGGCAGAATGACCTTGCAAGCAATGTTTTTCGGATACTCTCTCGCGAAGCTCCAACCTTTGGCATCCCTCGACACTGCCCACTCTCCTCCCGATTCTCCAGAAATCTCCAAGAGCACGCTGGTCCCGGCTGGAGCATCCATGTCCCGATAGGAGTGTGGCAAACCGCGGACGAAGCAATCCAGTACAGGGTGGTAAAGTTCCCGAATCATAATGCCCGGTTGGCCAGTCGCAAGCCGAATCTGCTGTTGGTGATGCCATCGCTCTGTCAATTCACGGGCCGTGTCAAACCAGTTTAGCGATTTATCTTCACCCGCCCAACTGACGTTGAAAGTAGCGGGGGCATACGGATCGAGAGATTCGTGAAAACTTGCTGATTGATCGCAGGCCAGTGCCGTCAAATCGATCATCGCAGCAGGGCTCAAGCGGCGGTAAACTGTGACGCCTTCATTGTTCAAGCGGTTGACGTAGGCGACAACATCCTGCGGGGATTGAAGGCGGACGTTCTCAACAAAACAGGAATCACGGACCAGCGAGAGCTTGCGGAGGGCCGTGTCAAGGAGATGTGCAGCCACATCCCGAACCTTCCATCGCGGTGCAACAGTCTGCAAATCCCACTCTGCGACCGTCAGTGAGCGAAGCAATTCTAGAAGCGCAGCGTCTACTTTGCGCAGTAGGTGAGCGCAGATGATCGGCTCGCTTCCACCGAGTTGACTGTTCGTTTCCATGGTTTCAATCTAGCAAATCGAGTCTGCGTGACAACCTAGTCCCAAGCCATAAAGGCCTACTCCTCCGATGGTCCGGACGATGCTGTACCGCCCTTCTACTTGAGATAAAATCCAGATGCTGCGGACAACACTCGGCTGCTTCGGGCTTCTGCTCAGCAGCGCCGAAGAAGAATCCGGGCGAGCGATTCGAGTACAACAATTGCGACTACCTGGTTCCGGGTGCGGTTCTAGAGCGGATCACAGGCGAACGATACGCAGAATTAGACCTTGTCAAATGTTGACCGGTTTCAAAGTGCTTCTCGTACGCCGTTAACCAGGAAGGCAATTTCGCTTACTTCATTGAGTTGCCTGGAACATGCGGGTGCATATCATTGAGGCGTGCTCCCAAACAGGCTAGAAATATTGTGTCTTGTAGCGGCTGTCTCTGCCGGCTCGCTGGGGCACATCTGCCATGCGCAGCGGCCCGCGGTTCCGGTCACGCAAACACGCTACCATTTGGGCGACAACCCGGATTGGGCTGATCCTTCGTTCGATGATTCAGCGTGGCGAGTAGCGAACGGGGCACTCATTCCCTGGCCGCCTCCCGCAAGCGATGGAATGGTCTGGCTGCGTTTCCGAACGGTTGTGCCGCCTGACCAAAGCCCGCTGGCTATCCGTCTGGATCGTGAGCAGGGAGCTTGCTCTCCGGGTGAGTTCTGGGTGAATGGCGTCCACCTCGGAAGCCAGGGACGCTTCCCGCCGCAGCCATTTGCTACAGAGCGTTGCGCAACGAGCGTATTCGATATTCCAGCCGGGGTGGTTGTTCCCGGTGGAACAGCCGTGGTCTCGTGGCGGGGTTGGCTATTGCCGATCTGGCGATCGAGGATAGACTTCACTCCTCCAGTACTGTTCTCGGTCAGCATAGGCTCGCGGGCACTGGAGCTTTCTCGAGAAAGTGATGCACGAGCGCACGCCCAGTTGGCATTGCGATTCGATACATTTCTTTGGAGTCTTGAGGCGCTCATTTCTTTCCTTCTGCTCGCCGTATGGTGGCGCACGGGTGCCGGAGGCTCATTGTTCTGGTTCGCGATCTTCGCGTTGAGCTGGTCTTCGATGGGGTATTGGAATGCGCTCAGGCCGATCGGCTTGTCTTACGTCGTTTTTTGGCTTGTCTCTTGTGCCTTCTGGGCGATCGTCAACGTTTCCCTGTTCGAGTTGATCAAGACCGCTCTTCACTCGCCGACATGGGCCGTGCGTACCCTCGAGGGAATTGGGATTCTGTGGCCCATTCTCTTATCCCTGCCGGCGTTGGCAATTTCGTCCATCCCTGGTCTTGGTTTGCTGGTTGTAGTGCTGTATCTGTTGACCGGGATCACGTTCCTCGGCGTAATAGCTCTGGCTTCATGGGCCTGGTGGCGAGGACAGAGAGATACTCGGGGCCTTGCAATTACGTTGTTCTGTGCAGGCGTGGCATACATGCTGGTAGATAACCTCGATCTGATATCTAGACTGCGGATCGGTAATTTCGAGGTGCAGCCGGACAATCTGGCTACGGCGCTGGTCACCGGAGCGATGTGTTACCAGCTGCTGATCAAACTCTGGGATGACTGGCGCAGGAAAGAAGAGCTGGATGCGGAGTTCGACGCAGCACGGGAGGTGCAGCAGCAGCTCGTCGTGCCCGCAGTCGACCTCCCCGGCTTTCAAATTCAGAGCGCCTACGTTCCCGCCAAACGAGTGGGAGGAGATTTCTTTCGCATCCTGCCGGGGCCAGACGGAAGCGTCCTGCTCGTTGTCGGAGATGTCAGTGGCAAAGGCCTGAAAGCCGCGATGACGGTGAGCGCCATCATGGGCGCTTTGCGGGGCTGTCCTGCGTACAAGCCAGCCGAGATTCTTGCTTATCTGAACCAGGTGCTCTGTGGACAGATGGACGGCTTTGTCACCTGCTGTGTCGCGTTGATCGAGCGGGATGGCGCGATGACCTTGGCAAATGCGGGCAATCCGCCGCCATATTGCAATGGCGAAGAGATGGCGGTGCAAGCAGGATTGCCGCTCGGAATCGTGGCTAGTGCGAGCTACGAAGAAACTCGCTATACGATTGCCGCTGGGGAGAGGCTGACATTCGTTTCAGATGGAGTGTTGGAAGCCACCGACGCGAAAGGTGAGTTGTACGGATTCGAACGCACCCGAGCCGTTTCCGCCAATTCCGCGCAGCAAATCGCAGCGGCAGCAGAACTGTTCGGTCAAGAGGATGACATCACCGTTCTGTCTATAACGCGAAACTCCGATGTGAGTTCAGCGATTGCGTGATCGAGGAGACCCCTGCACATCTAAATGACGGGTTGAGGTCGGATGGTCGGCAATACAGATATTTGCCGATCCTTCGACCCCGACCCGAAATGTCCGAATACGCAGTCAGACGCCCAGAAATCATAGCCGACAGCATTTTCTTCGCTATTTGAGTTTCCCCCAGAGTGGAAGCTGGGCTTATCCTTGACCAGTTCATCATCACGATGGCCATCTACGCAATTGAACATCAGACCTGAAAAGGTGAGCAAGTAGGCCCCGGAGAACACCTTTGTCGAATCAACTATTCGCCCTGCTGATTCTGGCCACCCTTCCATTACAGATAGAGGCAGTTAAAATTCCGGGTGTTCCGGATATCGTACTGCTGAATGGTCGCGTATTCACCGGCAATGCACAGCATCCATATGTGCAAGCGATCTCGATACGTGGCGACCGCATCCTCGATACAGGTACAAACAGCAATATCCTCTCCGAGGCCGGCGCTTCCACGAGACAAATCAACCTCGGCGGCAGGTTGGTCATACCTGGAATCAATGATGGCCATGTTCACTTCGAGGCGGATGTGACTGGAACCAAGCTGGATTTCGGTACCGATCCAGATCCAGCCTGTTCTCAGGTCCTCGACACCATACGAAAAGCGGTGGCGAAGTCGCCAGACGGAACGCTTCTGAGCGGCATCATCGGCCAGAGAGCCTTCTTCGACCCGGAGTGCACACCAGCGATACTTGATCGAATCGGGGGAAGGGATCCCATCGTGCTGTCAATGGATAGCCCTCATTCCGGAATGTTGAATGAAGCTGCGTCACAGCGATTCCATGTTGACGAACAGGCCCCACCACCGTTGGCGGGGTTCTTCGGCAAGGATATGAAGTCAGCGCACTGGGACGGAGTGGTTCACGAGTCGGCATGGTTCCGCATACGCGAGATGCTGATGGGCGATGTTGAAGGAGAACCGGACCGGCTCCGTAGAGTTCTTGATCGCGAGGCACGTTGGGGCGTCACTTCCATTACTCTTCTCGACGTGTACCCCGCTCGTCGGGTGCAACAACTGGCTGCAATCGATTCGCCATTGCGCATACGCGTGGTGCCATTCCTAGAATTCCAGGAGAAAGATCGGCGTAGAGAAGCAGAGTATCCATCCGTTCCAGCTGGGCTCAGAGACCGTGTGACGGTAAGCGGCCTCAAATACCTGCTCGACGGCACACCCGAAGAGAGATCGGCTGCGACACGCGTGCCCTATGCAGACGACCCGAGCACCTCCGGACAGATCGATTTTTCTCGCCACGAAATCGAAGCCATTCTTCGGGAAGCGAAGCCCCGAGATGTCCAGTTGCTCCTACACGTTATTGGAGATCGGACGACTGAAACACTGCTTGATGCGATGGACGCGACAGGAGGCGTGGAGGCTTGGTCTCAACGGCGCCTTCGCATCGAACATGGCGACGGCATTATGCCAGATCAAATTCCCCGAGTTAAGAAGCTGGGCATCATCGTCGTTGAGAATCCCACGAACTTTACCCTCGGCGGTCTTATGCGCGAACGCTTTGGACAGAAAAAGGCTGCTGTCGTGCAAGCCTTTGGTTCCTTGCTGAGAGCTGGCATACCGCTGGCAATCGCCACGGATTCGTCGCCGGAGACTCCGGTCGCAAATCCCTATTTGCACATCATGTACGCGAGTGCCTATCCCGGGAAACCGAAGGAATCGATCTCGCGGGACCAAGCTGTGATTGCGTTCACGCGCACAGCGGCATATGCCGAATTCGCGGAGAAGAACAAAGGAACGCTCGAGCCAGGAAAGCTCGCTGACTTAGCTGTGCTCTCCCAAGACATCTTCAAGATCCCTACAGACGACCTGCCGAAAACTGAGTCCCTTCTGACCATCGTAGGTGGCCGGGTGGCGTTTGCCGGCACACCGTTCGCTAATTCGAATCAAATACCTGTAAAGTGAAGTCCGCGGTGGCCATGCCACGATGTTATCTCCGTGCAAAACCACGGCCTGGGTTCGTGGGTTGCGCGGGTATTGTCGGCTATATACGAAAGTAGTTGCCGTTGAAGCTTGTTATCGTCGCAGAAGACGGGGGGCTGTACTGCTAGCAATGACCAGGAGCAATTACGCGCGTGCGGCGGCTTGTGGGCGGGCTTCGTATCTCGACGTCGAAACTGGTTTCTTCAGAGTTGAGGGCGGGATATGGAGGATCGCTTCTAAAAGACGAATTCGTTGCTGAAGCGCCTCTCTTACAATGACCTGTTTCGCGGAAAGTGGGCTCTTTCTCGACTCCAATTTGGAGAGAGTAGCCCTTAGGACCACAAGCAAATCGAATGAAGGCGGATTGAGCTGACGCATTGGCATTTTTATTGAGTGCAGCAAAGGGATGAGAACTGGGATAGAAAGACACCAGGGCCGGACACCCTCCCCCGAGGAATCAGGCCCACATGGTGTGTCCTGGGTTGGTTTTTACCCGATGAGCAACGGTATATTTCCGGCTCGAATAACGTCAAGAAAAATCGATTAACTATTCCATCAGGCCGTCGGGCGAGTCTGTTCAGTGGGTGTTGGCCACCTGCGGCTAATCACTACCCGTAGAACCTCTACAACTGTCACGCATCGTGGAATCCTGATAATCGTGGACCTGGGCACCCCAGGTCCCGAGGTGGAACGAGAGCTTGATGATCGTCCAGTCGTTTCAGGAGATGATTACCGTCTTCGGATTAGTGTCCGCTTTCAGGCTAGGACAACCACTGGTGCAGTAGTAGTACGTGCCGGGAGAGCTCTGCAGTGTGGCCTCAACGGAGCTTCCCGCAGTGATAGTGAAGCCTGGAGCGGGGCTCGAGAAAGCGAATGACTGGTTGGCACAGGCGTTGACAGTAACGGTGTTGCCGGTGTGGTTCTCCAATTCCACGGTGCTGCTATGGACTCCATTAAATCCATTACCGCATACATTCTTTTTGTCGCTCATTGATCTCCCTTTCGGCCTTGGTTATCTCGATTCGAACAGATAAAGCCTGCGACGTAACGAAAGCGCAGTGATTGGGGGCGGGGCTAAAGAGTATCACGGGAGAGAAAGCGTAAGGAAGTTTTTGCTAATGGGGATGCTGGGCCTTGCCGACAATTTGCTGGTATCGCGGATTATCGATCAGGTTCTGGAATGCGACCAAATCCTGGAATTTTCGTGCAGAATAGCCTGCCTCGATTGCTTTGCTCATCCATTCCAGCGCAACACCTGTGTCGCCGAGATCGTTGTAGATCTGCGCCGCGGTGGCAAGCAATTCTTTTTCTCCATGGCCGTACTGGAAGGCCTTTCGCAAATACTCCTCTGCATGCTCCTTATCGCCAACCGAGGCATAATAGACTGCCAGATCGCTCAGGACGTCGCTATCGTGTGGATTGACCTTGAGCTCTTCACTCGCCAACTCGATTGCCTTCGCGTAGGAAGCGGACGCTTGCCGTTTCTCACCTGCATAACGCTGGGCCGAGGCCAGGTTTCCCCAGGTGACATATTGTTTCGGATTGAGCTTAACGGCGTGCTGGTAAGCTTCAGCCGCCTCTGTCAGCTTGTGAAGGCCAAGATAGCTTGTACCCAGATCTGTATAGCCGGCATAAGTTGGGTTCAGGGCAATGGACTTCTTTAGCGGTTCCAGGGCTTCCAGGAAACGTCCCAGCTCATTGTATGTTCCGCCCAGGTTCACATACCCAGCGTAGTTTTCCGGGGCCACTTCGGTGACCTTCTGGAACATTCGAACAGCGTTCTCATAATCGCTGCGGCGGTAATAAAACGCTCCCTTTGCATTTTGTGCGAAGTAACTCTGCGGATGTATATCGATTACCCCCTGATACGCCGCCTCCGCTTCATCCAACTTGCCCTGTCGTTCCAGTATGGTTGCCAAGCCAATCCCGGCGCTCTCGTTGGCGGGTTCCAGTTCCGTGGCGATCCGATATTCCGCTACGCTCTCGCCATAGCGTCCGGTTCCACCATAGACCAAGCCGAGACAGATGTGGCCCGCTGCTCCGGCATTGCCCAGCTTGATGGCGGAATCGCACTCGTCGCTGGCTTGTCTGGTCAGGCGTTCGTCTTTGGTCAACGCGTATTTACGCCAGAACGATTCGCCTAAACTCGCCCTGGCCGCCCCGAAATTAGGATCAATCTTCAGTGCTTCCCGGATCATCACGATTGCGTTCTCGAGATTTTCAGTCTTGGTGTAATCCACCAGATATCCGCGTGCCTGTATGTAAAAGTTGTAAGCTTCGGGCGATGCAGTTCCATGCAGCTTGAGCGCTGACATCTCCTCGGGCCGAAGCTTTAGGCGGAGTGCGCTGACCGTTCCCTCGACCACGTTATCTTCCACCGCGAATTCATCGGCAGCGGGCACCGTTATGGAACTGCCGCCGACAATAGCGCCCCCTTGAGCAATGTGGATCGCGTACCTGACCCTGACCAGATCTCCGATCCGCTCGAGATTCACCGAGAGACCGAGGTTGGCCCCAAACTGGCGGCGCGCATCAGCCAGCGTTGTTACGTTTTTCTCACGCAGGTTACGTACCGGCAGTACTTCAAACGGCCGGTTTTCTGCGAGGAGGGACAACTTGGATCCCACGCTCTCCACCAGTCCCTGGCCGAGTGCGTTCAGATGCGGATCTTGCGCAGCAGAGGTGAAGGGGAGCAAGGCGAGGACGGCAGGGCTGGGTAAGGTGGCCGGCGCAACTGGCACGTTGCCCGTGCGATGCTGCAACCATCCCCGACCGAACCATGCAATGGCTCCGGCAGCAATCAAAACCGCGGCGAAACCACCAATCTTGATCCAGGTGCGCCAGCGTGACTGGGTCCAGTGGAGGTTGAGAGCTGACTTTGAGGCCTCCTCCCTTGAGCGCCGAAGGTCGGCAGGCAGCTTCAGCGATTTCGAAAGGCGCGTTTGAGTTGGTTCGGCTGCTGCGTCAAGCGTGATTGTGACTTTTTCAAGGTCCTTCAGGAGCTCCGAACAGCTTTGATATCGCTTCAGACGGTCCTTTGACAGCGCGCGATAGACGATTCGCTGTAATTCGAGGGGCGTGTCTCCCAGCGAAGCCGGCGGGGCATTCAGCACCGCGAGGACAGTCGCGGAAACGGTGTCACGCTGGAACGGATTGCGTCCCGTCAGCATCTCCGCCATCAATACACCCAGGGCCCAGATGTCAGATCGCTCATCGGCGACACCGTTGAGTGACTGTTCAGGAGCCATATACCCGACGGTTCCTACGGCGCCATTTGTCAGAGTGGCGGTCTGCTCAGTCACCCGTGCGAGGCCAAAGTCAACGATCTTCACAAGTCCGGAACTCGTATACATCACGTTGGATGGCTTGATGTCGCGATGAATAATGCTGTGCGAATGGGCCGCCGCGAGCCCTCGGGTAATCTGTTTCGCGGTATCGAGTATTTCGGGCAGTGTCATTGGCGCGCCGAAGTAGATGCGCGAGGCGAGTGACTGGCCATCATAGAACGCCATTACGATGAAGACTCGACCGTCTTCGGTGGACTCAATGCCGTAGATCGCACCGATATTGGGATGATCGAGGGCTGCGGCAAGGCGGGCTTCCTGGATGAAGCGCTGCTTGTCTTTCTCGCTGGCATTCACTTCGTCGGGAAGGAATTTGAGCGCTACCAAGCGCTCCAGTTTAAGGTCACGGGCACGGTACACCACGCCCATGCCGCCTTTGCCGACGTGGCCGACGATCTGGTAGTTGCCTGCAACGATTTCGCCAATTGCGAACTGGGTCTGCTGAGGAGTGGTCGATCTCGCTCGCTTGGCGTCTGCGTCAGCCATAGGTTTCTCAGGTACGCGCTTTGCACTCGGAGATTGACAGTATAGGGTCCGGCTTTGCCAAAAGTATATGTTCCCAAGCTCGCTGGGAGCGGACTATTTCGGTTCAGAATCAGCTGAGTTATTTGTCAGCTCATCTGGAGGAGAATCATCGATTGGGCTTGTATTTTCTATGGCGGATTGGTCTCCTCAAGCGGGGAGAGTATCAAGACTCGTCTGGATCCTGGCATTGCTGCCCTGGCCACTCTTTTTTTGACACATTCATTGCGCCAGGTGCTTTGGTGAGCCGGCAGCCGATC
>NZ_QFFY01000007.1 GCF_003131205.1 Occallatibacter savannae | reverse complement strand
GTTTTTATTGAGAGGCGAATCGCGTACTCCCCGGTCCCCAAAAGCGAGGGACCGGGGGCACCCATTTTGCTGAGGAATTGAGAAGGGCTCTGGTTAGTGGCCCATGGGGGCGGGGGCTAGCTTCTTGGGGCGGTTCATGAGGAAGGGCAACGGGACGAGGACGGCGGTGACGAAGACCATGACCCAGATGACATCGACGTAGGCGAGGAGGCGGGCCTGGATCTGGGCCATGCCGTAGATCTGTGCGCCGGCGTGTTGCATGGCGTCGGGCATGGAGGAGCCGAGGTGATGCCAGGCGCCCGCGAGTCCGTTGCGCATGTCTTCGTAGGCAGGGTTGCCGGGCGTCGTGTTGTGCATCAGCAACGCGAGGTGCTTCTGGCTCTGGCGCGCGAGGAGCGTGGTGATGAAGCTGATGCCGACGGAGCCGCCGAGATTGCGCATGAGCGCGGTGAGTCCGCTGACCTCGTTGTACTTCTCCTGCGGGATACCGGAGTAGCAGAGAGTATTGATGGGGATGAAGAGGAAGGGAAGTCCGAGGGCGATGAAGACGCGCCAGCTTACGGCCTGGCCGAAGCTGATGTTCTGATTGAGCGTCGACATGCGGAAGAGGCCCCAGGTGGTGATGACGAAACCGATAGAGACGAGCTTGCGCGGATCGAATTTGGGCGCGAGGGCTCCGGCAACGGGGAATAGGGCCATGAGGACGAGTCCGCCGGAAGACACGGCCATGCCGGCCTGACGCGCCGAGTAGCCCATGATCTCCTGCAGGAATTGCGGGATGAGCACGGTGGAGGAGTAGAGCGCGACGCCGACCATGAACATGACGAGTTGCGTCATGCCGACGTTGCGGCGTGCGAAGAGGCGCAGATCGAGAACGGGGTGGTCGATGGAGAGCTCGCGCCAGAAGAAGAGGGTGAGTCCGATGACGGCGGTGACGGCGAGGGTGACGATGAAGCGCGAGCCGAACCAGTCGTCCTCCTGGCCCTTGTCGAGCATGATCTGGATGGCGCCGATGGAGATGATGAGGAGGCCGAGTCCCCAGTAGTCGATGCCTTCGCGACGCTTGCGGATTTCTGCGAGATAAGGCGGGTCTTCAACGAGGCGGTTGGAGAGGATGAGCGAGATGATACCGACGGGGATGTTGAGGAAGAAGATCCAGCGCCAGGTGTAGTTGTCGACGATCCAGCCACCGACGGTGGGGCCGAGGACGGGCGCGGTGACGACGGCAACTCCGTAAACGGCGAAGGCCATGGATCGTTTCTGCGGCGGAAAAGTGTCTGCGAGGATGGACTGCTCGCTGGGCTGGAGGCCGCCGCCGGCCGCGCCCTGAAGGACGCGGAAGAAGACCAGCATTCCGAGAGTGGGCGCGATTCCGCAGAGGAGCGACGCGATCGTGAAGAGGAAAACGCATGACATGTAGAAGCGCTTGCGCCCGATGCGGTTGGCGATCCAGCCGGAGATGGGCAGGACCATGGCGTTCGCGACGAGATAGCTGGTGAGGACCCAGGTGGCTTCTTCAGGGCTGGCGCCGAGGGAGCCGCCGATGTGGGGCATGGCGACATTGGCGATGGAGGTGTCGAGCGCCTCCATAAAGGTGGCGAGCGTGACGGTGATGGCGATGGCCCAGGGGTTGGCGCGGGGTCGCCACGTCTGGTGGAAGTCGGTGGCTGCGGATGAAGCGGTGGCGGTGGCCACGCGGCGGTTCTCCTGTAATTTGGTGCCGCCGTGGGGAGCGGGTGGTGCTGGGGAGTGCTGGGATTAGATTAACGGAAAAGACAGTTGTCAGTTGTCAGTCTTCAGTTGTCAGTCTTCAGTTGTCAGTTGTGGGCCGGAAGCTTGTAGCCGGTAGCCGGTAGCTTTGGGCCCGGAGCTTCCAGATGTTACTGGTTCGAGCTGCTGGCTACGAGCTACGGGCTCATACGCCTGTGTCATGCTGGGAGGGAGATGACGGAGAGTGAGGCAGTTAGCGGGCTGTTGGTGCTGGGGTTGGATACTTGCGGGCCGACGGGGACGGTGGCGCTGGCGCGGGTTGGTTCTTTCACCCCACCCAAGCAGAGCTTGGATGGGGCACCCGATGGTTCGTTGGAGATTCTGGGGCAGATGGAGTTGGCGGGGAGAACTTATTCTTCAACGCTGATTTCTTCGGTGGAGGGATTGCTGACGGGGGCGGGTTTCGGGCTGAAGGATGTTGGGACGATTGTGGTGGTGCATGGGCCGGGGAGTTTTACGGGCGTTCGGGTGGGGCTGAGCGCGGTGAAGGGGCTGGCGGAGCCGGGGCGGATTCCGGTGGTGGCGGTTTCGCGGCTGGCGGTGCTGGCGGCGAAGGCGGAAGTGGGGTCGGCGGCGCTGGATGCGCACCGGCACGAGGTGTTTTTAAGGGTGGAGTCCGATGGGGAAGTGAGGGAGTTGCTGGCGGGGACGGAGGAGATATCCCACATCTCAAAAGCGAGATATGGGGCACCCGGTGTGGTCGTTTCCCTGGTCCCCCAAGGCGAGGGACCCTTGGACAAGCTCAGGGCAGGCTCGGGGGCACCCGGGGGCTTTGATGTATCCCAGGTCCGAACACACGGACCTCTACCCCACAAACAAGTTTGCGGGGACCCCGGACCTGGGGCACCCAGTCTTGTTGCGGTGTGTGATGAGGCGGCGGCTGAGATGGTCGCGTCGGGGTGGAACGGGGTGGAGATGAGGCGTGTTGAGGCTCCGACTGCGGCGGATGCTATCCGGCTTTGTGTGCCTGCGATTCTGGCTGGGGAGTTCGCGGATCTGGCGACGCTGGATGGGCATTATCTGCGGCGGTCGGATGCGGAGATTTTTGGGGAGAAGGCGAAGGGGGCTGGGGAAGAGAAGGGGTCCGGGGTCCGGGTGCGGCGGATGGAGGCTTCCGATATTGATGCGGTGATGGAGATTGCGGGGAAGACGGATCATGCGCCCGTGTGGGGGAGGGCGGCGTACGAGGCGGCCGTTGATCAGGGAAATCAGCCGAGGCGGGTGGCGCTGGTGGCGGAGCGGGACGGAGGGCTGGCGGGGTTTGTGGTTGCGGCGGTTTTGCCGGGCGGGGAGGCGGAGCTGGAGAGCGTTGTGACGGCGGCTCCGCACCAGAGGCATGGGGTAGCAAGGGAGCTGTTTGCTTCGTTGAAGCACGAGCTGCGGAGGCAGGGTGTTCGCGAAGTGATGCTTGAGGTGCGCGAGGGAAATCGTTCGGCGCTGGGGTTCTACCGGTTTCTCGGGTTCAGAGAAGAGGGGCGGAGGCCAGGGTACTACGCGGCGCCGGTGGAGGATGCGGTGTTGATGAGGCTGAGGCTCAGCTAGTCTTCAGTTGCCAGTTGCCAGTTGCCAGTAGCCAGTAGCCAGTAGCCAGTAGCTGGGAGCTGGGAGCTGACCCATGTGCGCTGCGTCACGGGTGTTTACTCAAGGTTAGGAAATCCACAATAGGCGGCGAAATTCTGTTGTGTTGGCGCTTGCGGAGGGAGCAGGGGGAGGACTATAACCAGTTGCTAAGAAACATGGAGGTGCTTAGATGGATGAGATAAATGCAGCCACGCTGGGCGAAGAAATCGGTCGTCTGCACGCCGAACATCGTCGCTACGCTCAGCGGCTGGAAGAACTGCTTCAGAAGCCTTATCTCTCTACGGATGAGCAGCTCGAGGAAGTTCGCCTGAAGAAGCTGAAACTGCATGCCAAGGACCTGATTGTTGCTCTCGAGCACCGGGTTCCTGTGACGGCTTAGTTTCAGGCGGATCGGGCAAGCGGGACGATGAATTGAATGGCCTTACGGCGGGTGTGCGCCCGACGAGGCCGTCCTAAGTGCAGCAGTCTGCTGTAACAAACCCTGGTGTCGAAATCGACCGTATAATCGTTAGGGACAATGGTTCGTGACGGTTACATTTACGGTTTGAGTCTGCTGGCGGTGGCCGCGGTGCTGGTGTGGGCTACGGGCACGTGGTACTGGAGCATCGTGCCGGTTTTGCTGGCGGCGTTTTTCCTGTGGTTTTTCCGCGATCCACAACGTGCGATTCCAAAGGGCGAGGGGTTGATTGTGTCGCCTGCGGACGGGGTTGTGACGGAGACGGCGAGGATCGATACCCCTAAGGGTCCGCGGCAGCGCATCAGCATCTTTCTGAATGTGTTTGATGTGCATGTGAACCGGACGCCGATTGCGGGCGAGATTACGGCGGTGCGTTATCAGACGGGAAAATTCCTGAATGCGATGAACCAGGAGTGCGCCGAACGCAACGAACAGAATATTGTGACGGTGCGCGGCGAGGGGATTGAGATCGTATTTAAGCAGATTGCTGGGCTGATCGCGCGAAGGATCGTCTTCAACTATCGCGAGGGCGATCGGGTAGAACGTGGACAGCGCGTGGGGCTGATCAAGTTTGGGTCGCGGACGGATGTGATTCTGCCGGCGGAGGCGGATATCCGCGTGAAGACGGGGCAGCGCGTGAAGGGCGGCTCGTCGATCATCGCGGAGATGGCGGAGTCGGAGACGATGGCCGGAGTGCGGGAGCCGAGGAAGCAGGCGCGGGCCAGCGTGAAGCCGGAGATTGAAGACGGAGAGGGCGCGTGAACCACGCCGACGCGGCGCTGGCACAAGCCAGAAATCGCGCGCGCATCCGGCGCGGGATGTTCATTCTGCCGTCGTTCTTCACGGCTCTGAATATCGGCGCGGGCTACTTCGCGATTACGCAGACGCTGGATGCGATCACGAACAATCTGAACGCGATTGGATCGCTGACGCACCTGGATGTGGCGGCGATCGCGATTCTGCTTGCGATTCCGTTCGACTCGCTGGACGGGCGCATTGCGCGCATGACGAATACCGCGAGCGATTTTGGGCGGGAGCTCGATTCGCTTGCGGATGTGATCACGTTTGGAGTTGCGCCGAGTTTGCTGGCGTGGGTCTGGGGATTCCGTTCGCTGCCGGAGGAGATGAATCCGGATGTGCGGCACCACATTATTCAAGCGGGCGCGTTTCTGTGTTTCCTGTTTGTGATCGGCGGGGCATCGCGGCTGGCGCGTTTCAACATCAGTCACGATCCGAAGCCGAGAAATCCGGGACGGCCGGACCGGAAGTATTTTGTAGGGATGCCGATTCCGGCGGCGGCGGCGCTGCTGGCGAGCACGGTGCATTTTTTCGGCGGGTATCCGGTAACGGAATGGTGGATCTCGATTCCGTGGATGATCCTGGTGGGGCTTGCGGCGTTCCTGATGGTGAGCACGTGGCGGTTCTGGTCGGGTAAGGAGATCGACCTGAGCAAGGCGCATCCTTTCCGGCTGCTGCTGGTCATGGCGATTGTGCTGTACATCATGATCCGGTACTCGCAGGGAGTTCTGTTTCCGATCGCGCTGGCTTACACGTTCTCGGGCATCTGGGCGCGGGCGGCGTATGGCTGGTCGCGCCGGCGGCGCAGAGGATTGCGGGATATGCAGGATAGCGCGGGGAGCGATCCGGATCCGCTGCGGCATACGTGAGCTCGTAGCTGTTAGCTATTAGCTTTTAGCTCTTAGCTGGTGGTTTGTGATTCGAGCCAGGAATTGCAAATCGAGCAATTCGAGGATCGAAGCTGGCGCTGAAAATCAGAGAAGGAATTCTGTGTACAAGATTGCGATTGTTGGAGCATCGACGCTGCTGGGCAAAGAGCTGAAGGATGCGATTTCGGAGTCGTCGCTGGCGGCGGCGGATCTTTCACTGCTGGATGAAGACGAGGGGCTGGGGCAGCTGGACCAGGTGGGCGACGAGATCACGTTTGTGCAGGCGATCGGGCCCGATGCCTTCGAGCATATGGATTTCACGTTTTTCTGCGGGTCAGAGAAGCTGACGCAGAAGTACTGGCGCGAGGCGCTGCGTGCGGGATCGACAGTGCTGGATCTGTCGGGTGCGCTGGATGCGGAGACGGGAGTGCTGGTGCGTTCGCCGTGGGTTGCGGCGCAGGAGGTGACGGCGGATCTCTTCACTCCTGCAGTGGTGCCGGCGAACCCGGCGGCGCTGGCGCTTGGATTGCTGATGGAGCGCGTGCAACAGGCGGCTCCGGTGCGTCAGGCTGCGGCGACGGTGCTGCTGCCGGCGAGCGAGTTTGGGCGCGCGGCGATGGATGAGCTGCATCAGCAGACAGTGAACCTGCTGAGCTTTCAGTCGCTGCCGAAGGCGACGTTTGACGCGCAGACGGCTTATAACCTGCTGAGCGGATTTGGGGAGAGCGCGAAGGCGAGTCTGAGTCAGACGGACGCGCGGATTCGGCGGCAGTACAACGCGCTTGCGGGAAGAAGACTGCCGTCGTTATCGATTCAGTCGATCAGTGCGCCGGTGTTTCACGGGCACGCGTTCTCGATTTTCGTTGAGCTGGAGCGGCCGGTGGATGTAGCGGCGCTTGAAGAGGCGCTTGGCGGCGAGCATGTGGATCTGGTGCTGGAGGAGACGGACTCGCCTTCGAACCTTGCTGCTACGGGACAGAACGATGTGCTGGTGCGGCTGCGGCTCGAGCAGGGCGCGCGGAATGCGAATGAGTCGACGCGGCTTTGGTTGTGGGCGGCGTCCGACAATCTGCGGATGCATGCGCAGAACGCGGTGGAGTGCGCGCTGGATCTGCGGAGGCTGAGGCCCCAGGGAACTGTGCAATAGAGCAGGGACTAGAGACTAGGGAACAGGAAACATGGAACAGATATAAAGAAGACTCCCCGGGCAGTGATGGCCGGGGAGTTTTTCTTTGTGGAGGCTATTCGTTGCTGCTGAGCAGGGCGAACATGGCGCCCTGGGGGTCCTGGGCGTTGATGATCCAGCCGCCGCCGGGGACCTGCATGGGGCCGTTGAGGACTTTTCCGCCGCCTTTGTTCACGCGGTCTACGGCTGCGTTGATGGAATCGACCATGAAGTAGAAGTTCCAGCATGAGACAGGAATGTACGGGGCTTTGGTCATCATGCCGCCGTCGCCCATGGGCTTGTGGTCACCTTCGTCGAAGAGGCGATAGACGCCCATCGATCCCATGTCCATGTCGTTGAGCTTGGTCCAGCCGAAGAGCTTGTTGTAGAAGCTGTATCCGGCTTCGAGGTCGGAGGTGTAGAGCTCGTGCCAGCCGATGGTGCCGACAGCGGGCGGCTCGGGGCGCGTGGGGCTGGGCATGGCGGGGTCGGGCGTGAAGATGATGATCGCCGCACCCTGGGGGTCGGACATGACGGCGAAGCGCAACATGCCGGGAATGTCGGTAGCGGGACGCCAGAGCTTGCCGCCGGCTTCGACGATCTTCTCGATGTGGGCGTCGACATCATCCACCGAGATGTAGCCGACCCACGCGGTGTGGCCGGGGATGGTGAGCATGCCGGCCATGCCGACTTCGCCGATGTTAAAGGTGGTGTACGTGCCGGTGGGGCTGGGCATTTCGTGCGTGGTCCAGCCGACGACGTCGGAGTAGAACTTTCCGGCGGCTTTGGTATCGCCGGTCATGAGTTCGTACCAGGCGAATTTTCCTTTGGGGGAAAACATAGATTCTCCTCTCAGTGCGAGCCAGTTTCGATGAACAGATCTGTTGATATCAACGTAAGGCGGCCAGTGTCAACACGCAGAGGATGAATTGTTGCGAATGGGACTTAACGAGGGCTTTGCGGGGATGAAGACTTTTCGTCCTGGTGGGCGGTGGATCGGACGGCGAGGATTCGTTTTCTGACTTCTTCGCGCTGTTCCGAGCTGAGCACATCGAAGACCTGACGCATCTGCATGCGGTTCATGCCTTCAAGCATGGCACTTTTCTGCTCGGGCGATTCGTTCTGGTCTTTGGAGACGATCTCCATCTTGGCTCTCATCTCGTGGTGAATGCGATCAATGGCGGTTTTCTGTTGTTCGGTGAGATTGACGCCGGAGAGGAGCTCCGCCTCAGTGATGGGTGTGCGCCGACGCGGAGAGGGGCGGGGTGCGGAGCGATTGAGTCCGGGTGCTGCGCCGGAGGATGGCGTCAGCGCATTGAAAGAAGGACCGAGCGAGGGACGCGCCGTGCGTACCGCAGAATCATCGACCGAAGCACGCGTTGATTGCTGCGCGAGAGCCGAGATGGAAGTAAGGACGATTGCTGCTGCGAGCAGGGCGTGATGTTTGCGCGGGTTGGCTTTCATAGACGAGCTCTCCGGTGATGACGACGAGAACAGATTCCTACGCTGGGCGGGCCAATTGTTTGATCTGGGGCAAAGATGCGGATGCAAGGAGTTGCCTCGTGCGGTGAGCAAGCATTCAAAACGTGCGAATCCGTTCTGCAATCGGTGCGTACTTGACGAATCGCAAGATAGGCGACCTTCAATCCAAGGATGATTCAGGGCACGACGGCAGTGTTGACGATCGGCTGCACTGCCGTGCACAGGAGGAGGCGCATGTCGAGGAGAATCGTTTGCGCAATCGTGTGGGTGTTCGTTGCGGGTACGGCCGTAGCCGCGAGCGCTCAGTCTTTCCGGGTGCAATGCCCCCCAAGCACAATCACGCATCCCAATGCCGCGAACAACAACGCGGAGCCCGCTTATACGGGGGCAACGAACGGTTCCACGTATGTCTACACTCCTGGCGGCGCAAGCGCTGGTCCGGTGAACGGCGCGATCAAGTGCCAGCAGATCTCGGGCGGCGACGGATACGCCACGATGGGCGACGGGACGCAGACATACCTGTTTGCGTTCGGTCCGCTGTCGGGTTTGGCGGATGTGGCGAACGGGCTGCCGGGCACGCAGTTTCCCGCAATTTTCAACACACTTCCAGCGGGGCCGCTGCTTCCGGGAGATCCGGCAACTACGGACAACGCATCAACGACCACGACAAGCTCCGGGACGTTCGGCTTCAACGGAGCGGTTGGATTGATTCCGAACCTCGACTCCATGGGAGATGGTAATTGCACCGGTGCGGCCTGTATCGATGGCCATGTGGATCCCCGGCAGATTATGGACGTCGGAGTGATGAACGGAAACGTTCCGGCGCCGCTGATGGCAATCGACGAGGATGATGAGTATTTTCTGACGCTGAGCAACGTGGGCATGATTATGCGGCCCGACTTGTTTGAGCAGCATACGGTTCACTTTCACGGCTATCCGAATGCATCGTCGTTTTATGACGGCGTGCCGGACGCGTCGGTGGCGATCAATATCGGCGGCAGTTTCACGTACTACTACCTGGCGCCGGATGCGGGCACGTACTTCTACCACTGTCACATCACGCCGCCCGAGCACCTGCAGATGGGCATGGTGGGGCAGTTGTATGTGAGGCCGAGGCAGAATCGCGTGCCAAGCGGAACAAGTGTCTTTATGGCTCTTCAGGCACAGCAGAGTGATCCGCGAACTGCATGCAACCCGAATACAGACATTCTGTGCACAAACCCTCTTCCGTACTCGATTGTGCACGGGACGGATAACTCCCCTGATGGCGGGTTCCAAGCAGTTGATCCCGCGACCAAAAAACCACTCGCGGATCCCGAGACGAAGAAATACGCGTACAACGATGGCGATGGCTCGACTCAGTATGACGTCGAGTATCCGCTGCAGATTCACGGATTCGATCCGAACTTCCACTTCGTCGGGATGACCTTCAACCCGGAGGGCTTCGCCGATATGAAGGACAAGTACTTTCTGCTGAACGGGCGGAGCTATCCGGACACGGTGACGAGCGGGCCGCTGACGACGCAGAGTGCAGATGGAGTGAATCACTTTTCGCAGCCGCTGCCGGCGATCATCAACATTCCGGCGGGCAAGAAGGCGCTGCTGCGGATCTCTGATCTGGATGTGAGCGAGTACCAGACGCTTGCGTCGCTGGGGATTCCGATGACGGTGATTGGAATCAACGCAAAGCTTCTGCGCGATCAGTCGGGCAACAACATGTACTACAAGACGAACTCGATCACGCTGGGCGGAGGCGAATCGCTGGACGTGATTCTGGATGCCAGCGATACGACGCGCTATTCGTCCGGCCAGGTTTTCTATCTTTACACTCCCAATCTCGATCACCTGGCGAACGACGCGGAGAACTTTGGCGGGCTGATGACCGAGGTCCACATCCTCTAGGAGGGCAAGATGAAGGCGCTATTCACGACCGCGTTTCGCAAGACCGGGCTGCTCCTGATGTTGATGATGGCCACGTCGCTCGCAACAACACCGCTGGTGCACGCTGCCGCTCCAGGAATCAAGGGAAGCACGTTCGATCTGATCGCGCAGCCCGCGTTCATCACGCAACCTGACGGGCAGTCTGTCTATTCGTGGGGATACGGTTGTGCTCCCGGCACAAGCCCTGACTTTGAGCCGAAGACGATTGTTGGAGGTGTCTGCAACTCAATGCAGATACCAGGTCCGACGTTAATCGTGACAGAAGGGCAGACCGTCACGGTGAACCTCGTGAACGCGCTGCCTGCCGCTGCGGGGAATACTTCGATCCTCTTTCCCGGCCTGCAAGTGGCGGCTTCAGCAACAGCAAGCCAGCCCAATGCTTCCTGTACACCGACAACGGCAATTGCGCAAGGTTTGCTGACCACCGAGGCAACACACGGCTGCAGCGTGACGTACACCATCACGGGAACCACGCCTGGAACACGGGCCTACTACAGCGGTACTCAGGGAGACCTGCAGATTGAGATGGGTATGTACGGAGTGATCATCGTGCTGCCGAGTACTCCAGTCAAAGGTAACTATGTAAGTCCGACACAAGGTTGTGTAGCCGATTTAGAGAGCAGCAATAGCGCAGCACGTACAGCGTGGGGCGAAGCCGACTTCCGGCTGTCGACGTCGGCTTATGACGATCCGCATACCTGCTACGACCGCGAGTACCTTTTCCAGTTCTCGGAGATGGACCCGCGGATTCATGAAGCGGCGTTCGAGCAGGTGAGTGCGATTGCGACCTGCGCGTCGAGCACAACGAACATGTGCCCCACTGGGCTTGACGTTCCGACGGAGCCTTATCATCCTGCGTACTTCATGATCAACGGGCGATCGATGCCGGATGACATGGATCCGAATTACTCGCCGCAGTATCCGCATCAGCCGTACAACGGAAATCCCCATCTGCATCCGGGCGAGCAGGTGCTGCTGCGCATTGTGGGTCAGGGGCGATGGCAACATCCGTTTCACGAACATGCGAACCACGTACGCGTGCTGGCGAGAGATGGAAACCTGATCCTTACCCAAGATGGAAAAGCTTTGGCCGGTCCGGCGCTCTTTACGACGACGACAACGCCGGGGCAGGCGATGGATGGAATCTTCTACTACACCGGAAGAGGCCTGAACTGGGACATGTACGGGCATGAGGTGGCGTCGAGTACGGGTGATCCGAATGCCACGCTGCCATGCATCCCGGACGCGAACGGATACAACACGGGAAATCCAGCGGCGCTGAACTATTACGAGTGGTGCCAGGATCACACGAAGCCGCTGCAGGTGAGCCCGTTTGGAGATGTACCGGGCGGCGGACCGGCGACGCTGCCGGATCCCAACATCCTGACGAACGGCGCGTGGTACGGCGGGAGTCCGTATCTCGGGCCTGATGCGACAACGCGAGCCACGGGAGCGACCGGAACGACTCCGCCATCAGGCACGATTGCCAATTCGCCTTCGGGTGAAGCGGGATTTGCATTCATGTGGCACTCGCACAACGAGCGCGAGATCACAACGAACAATGCGTTCCCGGGCGGAATGATGATGATGATGCTCGTTGACTCGCGTGAGTTCCAGATCGACGAATCGAACTAGCAAGGAGAACAGAGATGCAGGCCATGAGACTCAATGAACGTCTGAGAACCGCGGTTATCGGAGCTTCTGTTCTTCTTGCGGGCGCGGTCGGCGCGATGGCGCAGGACCAGATCAACCTTACGGCGGGCCCGAGCACGGCTGTACTGCCGGATGGGTCGGTTGTGCCGATGTGGGGATACTCGTGCGGCGTGCCCGTGCCGAGTTCGCCGGCAAGTTGCAGGGCGGCGAACCCGAATGCGGGTGCAGGGTGGTCGCCGGTTGTGATTACGGTTCCGAGCGGCGATACGCTGCAGATCAATCTGAGTGACAGGCTGATTTTCGCAGGTGGCCCGGTTCCGACCTCGCTGGTGATCGTTGGTCAACTCGGTGGCGGACTTGGCAGTCCGAAGAGTGTGGCAAGCCCTGTTCATGATGACCAGGGAACGACGTGGCCAATTGCGAATACGGGTCCGGTGTTCACTCCGCCGGCTCAGGGGCCAAGAGTGAGATCGTTCGGCACCGAAGTGACGCCCGCAACGGCGGTGAAGGCACTCACATGGAAGGCCATGCAGCCTGGAACGTATCTGCTGGAATCGGGCACGCATCCGGGTATTCAGGTTGCGATGGGATTGTACGGAGTGGTGGTTGTAACGCAGCCTGCCACGTCAACATCGCCCGGCACCGCGTACAGCAACGTGAGCTACAACGCGGAGGTGCCGCTGATTTTTGGAGAGATTGACCCTGCGCAGAATAATGCGGTGAGCGCAGCAGTGAATACGCCGGGATTTAATGAGAGCGCGACATACGGGGTGCAACATGGCGGGCCGGTTGCGCAGATCAATGTGATCAATCCAGGCTCTAACTACACCATCGCTCCAAAGGTTTCATTCAGTCCTGCGGTCCAGAATCCTGCGTCCGCGACGGCGGTCATCGACACGGATAAGACGAGTCCTACCTTCGGCCAAGTCACGGAAATCGATATCACTCCCAACGAGCCTGGAAGCTACACGGTCGCGCCAACGGTCACGATCACGCGCGATCCGAACGACACCCCAGGGATCGACGCAACAGCGAGTTCGATTCTTGCGCTGACGCCGAGTATGGCGAAGTGCAGCGGCGGAGCGACGGCGTGCTATCCGCCGGTGGTGAACTATTCGCCGCGGTACTACAACATCAATGGCGTTGCGTTCGACAAGACGAATGCGGCGAAGTCGGTTTTCGCTGCGACTCCGGCAGGGAGCACAGGTGCGCCGGTTTCTGGAAACGTCCTCGTTCGCCTGGTGAATGCGGGCTTGAGGATGCACGTGCCTGCGCTGGTGGGCTCGACGATTGGTGGCAAGAGCGGGTTTGGGCTGGTTGCAGAGGACGGGAATCCGCTGCCGGGCGTGCAGCGCATCCAGAGCGAAGTGTTCATGGCGGCAGGCAAAACGTACGATGTGATGATCGATGCGCCGGCTGTCAACAATGGGAGTGCGCCGGCGGTTCCGGTGTACGACCGCGAATTGAGTCTCTCGGGGAATGCGATTGCACGCGATGCGGGCATGCTTGCGTACATCGGGGTGAATGGGGCCGGTGCGCCTGCGGCACCGGGTGGAGGCACGGCGAAAGCGAATAACGACATCTATAACGCTGTGATTGCAGGTCAGACGCTGACGATCTCCGACCCGAGCAAGGGCGTGATCGCGAACGACGTAAACATCTATGGAGTGCAGATACAGGCGGGCGGGACTGCTCCTCAACACGGGACTGTGACGCTCAACGCGGACGGTACGTTCAAGTATCAGCCGAACTCTGACTGGCCTGCGACGACGGCAAGCAATTACTCCAGCTTCTCCGACTCATTCACTTATTGCGGTAACGGCGCGACGACAGGAGCAGCTTGCGCCACTGTGACTCTGAACGCGGACGCGATCGAGAGCGCGGGCGGGATCTCGTGTCCGGCGCTTACGTTCAATGCCGCGACTTCAAAGACGATCAAGGTGAGCGCTCCTGGCGTATTGACCGGTTGCAAAGACGGAGCAGGGTATCCGCTGTCGGTTTCGCCAGGTTCCGTGAAGAATTTCGCGGGCACCATTTCTGTTGATGCGAGCGGTGCGTTCAGGGCGGCGGTGGCAGGTCCAGGGCCTTACACCTTCATGTTCTCGCCACAGAACGCGCAAGGAACGGTTGGATCTCCGGTGACCATCACGGTGAACTTCCCGCAGGGTAGCGGGCTGAATGTCACTGTTCTGGATGGATCGGACAGGAAGACGACGATCACGGATTACCGTTGGATACTCGAAGAGGATCGGACGTTCTTTGTCGATCCGAAGTGCACGACGAATCCGCCGCCGGCTGGATGCCCAGGGGCCGGGACGGGCGTGGTTCCGAACTTTGGGACGAACTTCCATACGAGCTTCATGCCGGTGATTGCGACCGGCTGCACGGGCGATCTTTCGTGCGGAGCCAATCAGACTGTGCTGGGAAAGACGGCCGCCACATCGAGCCCTTCGGGCCCGGGAGATGTGCCGTTGTGCGGCGCTGGTCTGGTGGATACCGCGCATTGTCTCGATCCAAACAAGCGCTACTATTTGTCAGTGCTGCCGGGAGATGCAGCGCAGCCCTTCATCGCGGGGTATGCGGGCACGCCGGATTGCTCGGCTGCAGGCGTAAAGGCGGGCAGCTGCGGACACGGCATGGGCGGTGCACCGATTGCGAAGGGAACGCATGACAGCGGCCAGTCGATCACGGTGTATACGGAGCCAAGCCCGTATCCACCGGCGACGCTCTCGGTATTTGTGTTTGAAGATGACTATCCGCTGAACGGCGAGCACGACGCGGGCGGCGGTATCGATGTGTTGTCGCCGGATGAGCCGGGATTGGGCGGATTCCAGATCACGCTTGCGGACGATGCGGGCGGTACGGGAGATGCAACGGGTACGCCGACGTACGACATGTTCAACATGCCGCTGAGCAATGCGCTGGCGGGAACGATTGATCCGGTGTCGACGCTGGATGCCTGCCCCATTTCGCCGCAGATTACCAAGAACACGACGACGGGCGATGGATCGCAGATGGGCATCACGGGCATGATTGTGACCTGCCCGAAGTACGAATCGGACGGCAGCACGCTTTCGCCGCTGGCCGGCCAGGCGCTGGTGAAGAACCTCTACCAGGGCCGTTATGGCGTGATTGCGAATCCGGGTGCGAGCCGGATCGCAGCCGGTGAGGAGTGGCTGCAGACGAACACGCTGGACGGACAGAAGGCTCACGACTCGTTCATGCGTATCGGCGAGCCCGGATATTTCCAGGAGTTCGGACCTGCGGGATATCACGTTACGATCGGGTTTGCGAATCCGAAGATCATCAACGCGCGCCTGACCGACATGTGCAAGACGGCTACGGATTGCACGCATGAAGTGAAGGGACACATCACGACAGCGCGCATGAGCCGCACGCCCGATGAGCGGCTGTATGGCAGCGGCACGCACGACTCGTACTCGTTTACACAGTGCTATGTGAGCATCGGCGATCCGGATGGAGCTGAGTTCGGATTCACGAAGTGCGATGGGGATGGGAATTTCGAGTTTACCGGGATTCCGCCGGGCAACTGGAAGGTGACGACGTTCGATCAGTGGAACGACCAGGTGGTGGACGGCATCACGACTCCGGTGGGTCTGGGGACAGGTGCGGTTGGTGATCTGGTGAGCGGAGGAGCGGGTTACACAGCGGCTCCTGTTGTCACTGTCACGGCCCCGTCCTGCAGCCCGCTGGGGACGGCAACATGCAGACAGGCAACGGCCGTAGCTACGGTCGACAACGGTGTCGTGACCGGGATAACGTTCACCGATTTCGGCGCTGGGTATACCTCCGCTCCGACGGTGACGATTGCACCGCCGCCTACGTCAACATCCGGCGGTACGACTGCAACAGCGACTGCGACGGGTTCGCTGGGCATCGACATGCGCGAGATAGCTGTGCATCAGTGGCAGTCGAATATCTATACGCGCACGTTCCTTGACACGGACTTCAGCGGCGTTTCCACCGACAAGAAGCCCGGACTGCCTTTTGTGGATACGAACATCCGTTTCCGCGACGGCAGCTTCTCGAACTTCAACAACACGGACCTCAACGGGTACGCCGGATTCAATGAGGTGTTTCCGCTCTTCAACTGGTATGTGATTGAAACCGATTCGACACGGTTCAAGAACACGGGGACGCACGTGGTGTACGACGCGGGCGGTCCGGTGGATGGCAGCACTCCAGGCGGGAAGGCTTGTGCGACATCGTCGCTGACGGATTCGTCAGCGCCGAAGCCGTGCGGCACTTCGTCGATCGCGGCCAATCTGGCGAACACGTTCGAACCGAATCCGCTGCCGAGCGATCTGTCTGTTCCGGGCGCCGTGTATTGCTCGATGTCGGATACTGCGGACTGCAACGGTGAATCGATTGCCAAGGGGCCGAAGCCGAGTGTTGGGGCGGGTACCGGTACGAGCACGATGTCCACGGGCCGCATTGATCCGGCCTGGGTGAACTCGTACGGATGGCAGGGATACTCCGGGCAGAACAACTTCCTCGAGTTCGGCAAGAAGCCGTTTGCGGATGGGGAGAACGGCGGCATCCACGGACACGTGGTGTACGCGTCGACGCGGCCGTTCGATGATCCCACGCTGCTGCTGCAGCTGAGCTGGGAGCCGCTGGTGCCGCATGTGAGGATCAACCTCTACCAAAAGGGAGTGGCCAAAGACGGCGTAACGTCAACACTGACGCTGGTGGACCACACGGAGACAACCAGCTTCGATGATTGGGCTCAAGGATTCCGCAGCGACGGCAAGCCGAACATGAACTGCCCGGGGCAGGGCACCGATGGGACGCTGCTGGCGGACCCGTACTTCTGGTTCGCGTTGAAGGGCCAGCCGCAGTACCTCGATCTTTATGACAACGGAACGGTGACGCATGCGCTGCCGTATCAGTCGGAGTTCAAGTGCTATGACGGCATGCACAACTGGAACCAGTTGCAGCCGGCGCCGTATGACGGCATGTACAGCTTCCCGAGCGTTACGTCGATCGATCCGGTGACGGGCAAGCCGACAGGGACGAACTGCGATCCTAACGTGTGCATCGCTAACCCGAGCTCGACCGATCCGACGAGTCCTAACTACGATCCTTATCGAGCCGGTACGCCGATGCTGCCGGATGGCAAGTATGTAGTCGAGGTTGTGGTTCCGGAGGGGTATGAGCTTGTCAAAGAAGAGGACAAGAACATCCTGATCGGGGACAACTACATTGCTCCAGCGACGCAGCAGTTTGGTGGACTGGGGTCGGTGTTCATTCTGCCGGACCAAGCGACGCTGCTGGATGCGTATAACTCGAACAACGGACAGAACTCGACGACGGATCTGGGGCGGACCACTTTCCCCAGCAAGGAAGCTGATACCGGCAACGTGGAGACCTACTGGCCGTGCGTGGGCGCCGAGCACATTGTTCCTGATTACATCAGCCTCTTCCCGGGTTCGAACGAAGTGGCTCCATTTGCGGGCGCGACGCGGCACCTGTGCGATCGCAAGGAAGTAAATCTCCAGGACCAGACCTCTGCGCTGGCGAAGTTCTACATCTTCACGGAGACGCACGCTGCATCGCACTTTACCGGTGTGATCACGGACGACTTTACGGCGGAGTTCGATCCGTACTCTCCGCAATTTGGCGAGAAGTACGGCCCGGCGTATCTGCCGGTTTCGTTCAAGGATTGGGCGGGGAATGAGATCACCCGCGTGTACTCGGATGCATGGGGTGCGTATAACGGGCTGAGCTACTCGACGTGGGAGGTGAATCCGCCGAACCCGACGGGCTACGGGCCGACGATGATGGTGGGCTGCATGAACGATGCGGGCCCGGTGGCTGGTCCGAACGGGACGATGGTCACGGATCCGTTGTTCCAGGATGGATACAGCCAATTCTGCTACGAGCTGCCATTCATGCCGGCGCAGACTGGGTACTTCGACACGCCGGTTGTTCCGACGGCGGCGTTTGCGGGCGGGTATAACAACCCGGATTGCGCGTATCCGGATGCGACGCCGGCGATCAGCGAAGTGGATGGAGATACGGTGGGCGCCGGCACTGCTTCCGCCGACAACAAGGGACCTTGGGTGGCGGGTGCAGCGGGCGCGGTGCTTTCGGTGTCTATAACGAATGGCGGCTCTGGGTATAGTTCGGCGCCATCGGTGACGTTCGGAAATCCGCCGGCGGGAGGAATCCAGGCGACGGGTAGCGCGGTGATTTCGGGTTCGGTGACTGCAGTCAATCTCGGTGATCCGACAACGAATCGCGGCTACAGCGCACAGCCGACGATCACGTTCAGCGGCGGCGGCGGAAGCGGCGCTGCGGCCACGGCAAACATGACGAACTCCGTCCGGTCGATCACGATTACGAACGGGGGCGTGTACTCGATACTTGCTTCCGTGAATGTGACGATTTCTGGAGGAGGTGCGACCACAAACGCGACCGGAACGGTCAACTTCCAGCCGATTCCTTTCAGCTTGAACAAGCGGGTGTCCTCGGTGACGATCACGAACGCTGGAGCTGGATATACCGGAACACCGACGGTTACATTCTCGTCCGGTGCGGCGGCGGGAACGGCGAACATGGGGCAATCGGTGAAGTCCGTTACATTGAACAGCGGAGGAACCGGCTACACGACGCCGCCTACGGTAAGCTTCGTTGGAGCTGTGCAGACTGGCGGCCTGGCTGCCGCGGCATCGGCGCCGATTGCAGGCCAGGTGTCGTCTGTGATTGTCACGGGAGGCGGATCAGGGTATACGAGCGCACCGAGTGTTTCATTCAGTTCCGGCGGGGGTAGTGGCGCGGCAGCCAGCGCTTCGATCGAGACGGGCGGCTCACTCACGATTCTGGCGCTGGGCGATCAACTCGTGGATAACTACGAGTACTCGGGTCCGTCGGCGTCGAAGGCGCCCTACAACCAGCTGAAGGTGACGCGGCACTATAGTTTTGGGCCGACGCCTACAGATTTTTCGACGTTCGCAGTTGGGCCGAATTATTCCTGCAACGGTGTTGCCGGCACGACGTGTCCTTACGTGACGATCGGCGGGATTCCGATGACCAACGTTACCTGGACTTCGGATGGAACGAAGATCACGGGCAACGTCCCAAGTGGCGTGCCTGCCTGCAATCTGCAGCAACAGGCAATCTATGGCGGGTCGACGGCGCAATGCGGTGAGCTTTCGATTACGACGGCGGCCGGCAAACAGTCGGTGGACACAGTGACGGTGACGATCGGAGGCAGCGCTCCGACGCATGTGAAGCCGGGCACGCCTCTGACGGCGTCGGGATTCGGAGGCATCCAGAAAGCAATCGATGCGGCGAATCCGGGCGACCTGATCATTGTCGATCCTGGGACGTACCCGGAGATGCTGTTGATGTGGAAGCCGGTACGACTGCAGGGTGTGGGCGCGGCGACGAGCATTATCGATGCGAACACGCAGCCAGCGGGCAAGCTGAATCCGTGGCGGCAGCGTGTGGTGTGTCTGTTCGGGTTGGCGTTGAACGGAACTCCGATTACAGGATCCAATGCTTACGATCCGTCCGGCGCGCAGACGTGCGATTCGTCGATGCAGTTCTCGGTAGATCGCCTGCCTCTAGAGGCGACCGTAGGCTGGGATGCGACGCTGAACGGCAACCTTGCCGAGCAGCTGATTGAGCCGACGCTAATGGGCGCGTATGAGGGTGCGGGAATCACGGTGCTCGCAAAGGGCGTGAAGTTCCCGACGGGAACGAATCCATTCGGTTCGGATGTGTTCCCGGATGGAACGCAATTGCTGACGGCATCCGATTGCTCCGACACTACGGGGAAGAATCCGTATCCGAGCAACTTCCTGTGCAATCCGTCGAGCATTGATGGATTGGGCATCAAGAACAGCTCGCAGGGCGGCGGCGGAATTCTGGTACATGCGTGGGGTCATAACCTGCAGATCGCGAACAACAGGGTGTCGAACAATCAGGGCACGCTATCCGGCGGGATTACGGTGGGACAGGGCGAGCATCCGGATGCCTATCTAGTGGGCGGCGTAGCAACGACGGTGCCTGGGTCGTGCGTTCTGGATACGCGTGGTGTTCAGGCCAACACGGCGTTGCCGTACTGCTACGACATGGACGTGCATGTGCACCACAACTCGGTCACGCAGAATTCGTCGCTGGGCGATGAGTTGTTCTCGTCGACTCCGGCAGGCGCGGGCGGCGTGACGTTCTGCAACGGAAGCGACTACTACCGATTCAACAACAATTGGGTGTGCGGAAACATGAGCACGGGTGACGGCGCCGGTGTGGCGCATATCGGTCTCTCGTACGATGGCGATATCGAATACAACTCGATCATGTTCAACGAGTCGACGAATCCGACGATTGTTACCAATGGCGGCGGGCTGCTCGTGATGGGCGCGCCGGATGCGGATCCGCCGTGCGGTTTGGTTACGGACAAGGATTGCGTTGCAGATCCTGCTGGGTCAGTTACGCCAAGCGATGGAACGGGACCAGGCCTCGTGATCAATGCCAACCTGCTGCTGGGCAATTCGGCTGACGCGGGGAGCGGCGGCGGACTCAGGTTGCAACATGTGAATGGGAACGAGGTGTTGAACTTCCCGAATGGCGCACCGACGGGCTTCTTTGGTCAGCCGGCGAACGTGAACTGGCCATTGATTCCGGGACATTCAGGCCAACCGTCGTTCCAGACAACAACACCGTGGAACGCGGTTTCGGTTACGAACAACATCATCGCGAACAACGTGGCGGGCTGGGACGACGGTGGTATCTCGCTGCTGGATGCGCTGGCGACGAGGATCGTGAACAATACGGTGGTGTCGAATAACTCGACGGCGAGTGCAGGTGTGCTGTTCCAGACGCTGTTTGCACCTCTGGCCAGCACGCAAGGCGTGAACTGCACAAACGGGAGCCAATCTTGCCCGCAACCGGCGGGGCTGGTTTCGGTGATGAACAGTGCCGTTTTGGTCGCAAACATGAATCAACTTGCAGGCGGCATAGGTACGATCAAGTGCCCGACCGGAAACGGTGCAAATGGATCAGGGGCGGACTGCACGAAAGCCTCGATCCCGTACCTCTACAACGATCTGTTCTGGCAGAACCGCTCGATGATCATCGGGGTGGGCGGACTTGGAGCGGGATTTGTGAATCAGCAGAATACCGTGACTGTTTACAACCCGAGCTTCACAGGTGGGCAGGCGAGTGCAGCACTCGGTCAGACTGCGACAGGCGCGTGCAACAGTACCTCGAGTAATCTCCCGAGCTACTGGGATATCGGTGTGCGGGGTGATCTGGCGCCGGCGAATCACCTATCTGGAGTTACGCTTTCGCCTTACTACTCGGTGCTGACGAACACTGGCACTCTTGCAGAGAACGGAGGAGGCGCGAGCGACCTGGATAATCCGGCCGCGACGGTGGTGGCCGACTACTGCAACGGCAGCCGCTCGCCGGTGGAAGCGAGTGCGGGCGGAGCTTATGTGGGATGGGAAGTGCCGCCTGGAACCAACGAGTCGAATGCGCTTCCGGCTCCGCCGTTTACGCTGATGGCAGCTGCGACTGTGGACGAGGGGAACAACTGGATCAATCTGCGTTGGGGGCCGCTGTCGCTGAGCGTTCCGACAACCCCCGGCGGTGCGACTCCGTTCAGCTTCGATCCGTCTCTAACCCCTGGATCGCCGGCGATCGGTTACATTCCACCGGCTTCGGCAGCGTGGACAGCAGCGCCACAACTCGACTACTACGGCAAGCCGCGGAAACCGACGAATTTGACCACGGTGGATGTGGGTGCGATCAAGTTTGTTCCGCCGAACTATCCGATCCTGGCGGTTTCACCGACTTCGCTTAGTTTCACCTCGGTGGTGGGGACGACAAGCGCGCCGCAGACCCTGACGTTGACCAACTCGGGAGGTGGAGCAGCTGCTGCTATCAACAGCATCACGGTGACGGCTCCATTCCAGCGAGCCGCGGCTGGCGGCACTTGCGGGACCACGCTAGCTGCGGGAACATCGTGCACAATCAACGTACAATTCGTTGCTCCTTCAACCCCAACAACGGTGACGGGATCTGTAACGATCAGTGCAAGCGTCGCGGTTGCTGGATCGCCGGTGAGCTTAACTGGGACATCGGTTGCGGCAGTGCAGACGGCTACGCTCACGCCTTCAACGTACACGTTCCCGAACACGATAGCTCGTAACTGCCCAGGCCTACTCTGTGTGCTCGATCCGACAACCCAGTTCACATTGACGAACACCGGTAATGTGAATCTGACTGTCACGAATGGCGGGACACTCACAGCAGGAAATACCGCAGACTTTGCGGTCAGGCCTCTACTACCAGCCTTCGGAGCGACCCGGTGCAGTAGTCTACCGACACTCGCGCCAAATGCTTCGTGCGTAATCACGGTGCAGTTCCAGCCGCAGACTTCGGACGTTTTCACGGGGACTACTTCAACCAGAACAGCGACTCTGACGGTTACGGATTCCTTCGGAACTCAGACCGCCACGGTTAAGGGAACAGAGAGGTAGCTTTGAGGGACTGAGTCGGACTGGTGCGGAAGTCCCGCATTCGTCCGGCTCAGTTCGAACTTTTTAAAACTACGGAAACAGGGTTTCTAGCCAGGTGAGACGATGCTGCGAGCGCGGTATATCGCTACGATTTTGAAGGCACTCCTTTGCATGAGCGTTGCCGCTGTTTCTGTGGGGCAATCGCTTGCTCCTTTGCCCACATCGGCCAGCCATGCGTCGCGTTACGAGCCGAGTCATTTTCCGAAGCGGGCGGCGATGTTTTACGAGCATGTGTGGGGTGTGGATCAGCTTGGCTTGAAGGCAGCGGAGTCGGGTCAGCTGATTCGATTCAGCTATCGGATCCTGGATCCGGCAAAGGCGCAGAGCTTCAATGACATCAAGATTGAGGCTTCTCTGATCGATCCGGAGAGGCGCGTGAAGCTGATCGTGCCCTCGTTGGAGAAGGTGGGCTTTCTGCGCCAGCGCAATACACCGGAGGCGGGGAAACGCTACTGGATGGCGTTCTCAAATCCGCGGTTGTCGGTGAAGCGGGGAGATCGCGTGAACGTTGTCATAGGTCAATTTCATGCGGATGGACTCGTGGTTGAATAGGTCCAACTTACCGGCGGCTGATCGATTTTGCTCGTAAAAAGGGAAATCTCTGATCAGAGGTTCACGATGAGAGTTTCCCGGCGGTAAGGGCGCGAGGATGCAAACATGCGACACAAGCTCGTCGTAGCAGCTTTCATTCTGGGATCGGCATTCAGCCGAGGATACGCGGCGGAGAGTCCGCAGGCCGCGAACCTTTCCGCAACCGACATTGTGGCGAAGAACGTTGCGAGCAGAGGCGGGTTGACTGCGTGGCGCAAAGTGCAGACCCTGCAGTTTGAAGGCAAGCTCGGCGCAGGTGGCGACAAGAGAGGCACGCTTCCGAGCCCAGAGGCGGCCGCGGTTTCGCGGAAGATTTCAACGCCTCGGCGACTGGCGGAAGAGGCGGAGCTGCCGTTTACCATGCAGCTGCAGCGTCCGCGCAAGACCCGCCTTGAGGTTGAATTTAAGGGGCAGAATGCGATTCAGGTTTATGACGGGACGAACGGGTGGAAGCTGCGTCCGTTTCTGAACCGGCTTGAAGTGGAGCCGTACAGCGCGCAAGAGCTGAAGATGGCCTCACAGCAATCGGATCTCGATGGGCCGCTTGTGGACTACGCCGCGAAGGGCAGCAGGGTCGAGAGCGACGGCGTGGAGCAGGTTGAAGGAAAGCCGAACTACAAGCTTCGCGTCACGACCAGGAGCGGCCAGGTGACTCATGTGTGGATCGACTCTGCGACCTTTCTTGAATCGAAGATCGAAGGGCAGCCGCGCGAGCTCGATGGAAAGATGCATCCGGTCGAGATCTACTACCGCGACTACCGCGAGGTGGAGGGCCTGAAGATCCCGTTTATTCTCGAGACGCGCGTGCTGCCTCCTGTGGATGAGAAGCGTGCCTCGCGCGAACCTCTGTTTCCCCCGGAGAAGATTGAGATCGAACGGGTGACGGTGAATCCGAAGCTCGATTCAGCGCGCTTCAGCAAGCCGCCTGTGACCGATAGCGTGTCGCGTCCTAAGGGGATGTGACGGTCGGCGAAGCCGTTCGGTTTACACTGCTCGACTTACTCAATTTTCGAATCTGATCTGCTGGGAATCAAAAGCAGAGGCAAGACACGCACAGCGATGTGGGTACCAGGGCCTTGCACGTGCTCGCTGGCACTCGAGTTGGAAACAGAAGCAGAAGGTGCAGAGGGAGAACGCGAGTGGGAACGGTGCGGGTGATCGAGTATCGGCCGCGGACGCATCCGGTGGGTGCTGCGGCGCGCGAGTCCGTGGACAAGCAGGCGGAGGCCCGCTCTGAGTGGACGGTCGCGAAATTTGTAGAGCGCAGATTTCTTCCCGAGCATATTGCGAAGAAGGGAATACCGGGGCGAAGACACTACCGGGCGATTCTGAAGCACATCCTGGATCCAGAGCGAGTGGACAGGATTTTCAGCGTCGAGAGCGACCGGCCCAGAGCCAAGCTCAAGTCAAATCCGGACTGGCCGTACATGGATGAAGTTCTGCTCCACGAGGTGGGCGCGGAGGATGTGCAGAGACTGATGGAAGCTGCTCTGCGCAGCGGGTACTCAACGCAGACGGTCAAACACATTCGCAGCGCATTCAGCGCGATCATGTCGCACGCAATCAAGGCGGGCTACTACGCGGGTGTGAATCCGGCGATGCAGGTGGCTCCGCCAGGAATGCAGCGGAGAACACCTCACGTCCTGAGTTTTGCGCAGATGGTGGAGGTGCTGCAGGTCATGAGATTTCCCGAATGGGAGATCACCATCATTGCCCTTCTGACGGGGATGACGATTGCGGAGATCTGCGGATTGCGATGGAAGTACGTGAATCTATCGAGCCATCCGGTACACCGCGAAGAGGAAGTGATTCCGCCGATGAGCATCGCCATTCGGAAGCAGTGGTATCGCGGCGAGCTGAGCGACGTACCCAAAGGGCGGAGAAAGTTTGTGCCGGTGCCGGTATTGTTCCGGCCGATCTTCGTTCAGCTCAGCCACGGCAGAAATGCGGGTTGGAACGACTTTGTGCTGGTATCGAGATCGGGGAAGCCGATCAACCAGATCAATATCGCAGCGCGGCGACTGAAGGTGATCGGGCGACAGCTGGATGTGCCATGGCTGTCGTGGCAGGTATTTCGCCGCACGCGAACGGAGCTGCTCTCGGAGTTTGGCGCACAGCTGCAGTACAAGCTGGCGATGGCTGTGACGATGAAGCTTGGGTTCAGGAGCAGCGCGAGCGAGGCCGGGCCTGAGGCTTAAGACGCGCAGGGATTGCGGAACAACGCGTTGCGTGCTGTAGGTCAAGGCTATGCGCGGAGGTTACTTCTCGATGATGGGTAAGCTCTGTGTGATCCGATTGGAGAGATCGGTGACCTGGATGGTGGCGGGCTGAACCGATACGACTTTGTAGCGGTGGAATACGGTGTCTCCCGCTCTGGCGATGAGGCTCTCGTCGTTGTGGGCCAATACGGCTTTGTAAGCGGTTTCGCCCACGTTGCGCGTGTAGCCGATGTACTTGAGCTCGATGGGCGGCAGCGGCCGTGGGCCAGGAGGCGGAGCGACGGCGACCTCAGCCGGACGGGCAGGGGCGATGGGCGCTTCGATGACGACAGGTTCCGCTTCAAGCGAAAAGATATTTCTTCCACCCGCGGCGTATTGCGTGTTCTCGGCCCGGGCGAGCTGACCTATGCGGAGCTGGGGTTCTGATGCAATTGCATCCGATGGGCTCTTGGAGTGTGCCGCGGCGTTAATAACTGTCGAGGGAGATGCGGAACTCGCAACAGCGGCGTGCGGGGTGGAGCTTCCAAAGAGCTCCCAAGAGGCGAGCGAGACAAGCAGAGCACCGAGCGAAAGCAGCAACCAGGCTTGTCTTTTGTTTTCGAATCCCATCTGCATGGCTACTGGATCTCCTTCCCTGCGGTTTCCGCTGTGCCTTCGAGGTGTGCGGCGGCTATGTCGGAGGATTGCTGCTCCGGCGAACGCAGCCATGTCGAGAATCTGAGTTGAAGATTCACTTCGCCGCCCTGCTGACCGGTGAGCGTCATGGCGCGAATGACAAAGCAGGCCTGGTCGCGCTCGAGGCCATTCACGAAACGCATGATTTGCGGGTAGGTGCCGCTCACCTGGGATTCGATGGAGATTTCGGTGAGGCTGGCACCGCGCGCCCTCTGGTCATATGTAGTGTGAGAGAGTTGGACACCAGAGTTGATACCGATCTGGACGATGCGAGAGGAAATCTGCGAGTAGCTGACAGGGATCCGCTGCCTGGAGAAGTTTTCGATGGCGGCTCTGGTAGCAGCGAGACGCTGGCCGGCACCTTGAAGGGGCGCGGTGGAGCTTTTAAGGGAAGCAAGGCGGGCCGCGTTCTGAAGCGGGCTGCTGCTCCAGGTGTGCCAGTCGATGGCCAATTGCGTCAGGATCGCGCAGAAGAGCAGCAGGAGAAGCGCGAGACCTGCACAATGCTTTGCGATTGTAGAACTGGAGAAGTCACGCCACCATAGTGAGAAGGTGCGGCTCATCGCAGGCCTCCGATCGAAGCGGAGGGGTGGGTGAGGGCGGCGATGGCCTTTGAGGCCGATGAAGGGGTCGCGCTGGGTGCGTGTGAAGCCTGCTGGGCGGAGGTGTCGGTTATTTTCGGGTCGCGTGCAGCGTCGTTGTATCCGGTGAGCAGGTCGAATTCCATCATGGTGGAGGCGTCGACAGCGATGCTCTTTTGTCCTGAACCCAAGTTGTTGGCGAGTGACTCACCGACGATGCGCGGGTCAACGAAGCTGCGGGACTCTTCGAGATTGCGAAGCAGGTCAATGCTTTTTTCGTGCGGTCCGACGACGCGGAGGTGCAGAGTGATCGCGCCTTCCTTGGTGCGTGTTGGTTCAATCGCGGTGACCTGGACCTTGCTGGGGAGAACTCTTTCGAGATCCTGCATCACGCCTGTCCATGAGAATGCCTTGGCATCGAAGATCTGATTGAGTTCGTCGGCTTGACGTGCGGTGTTGAGGGCAAGATCGGAGCGCATGGTGGACTGATAGGCGCGCTGTTCTGCCTGCATGGAGCTCATCGAGAGCTCGACGGAGCGCTCCTGACGACGCGCTTCCTGAGCCTTTCGGTTAACGAAGAATGCGGTAGTTGCGGCGATGACGGTGAGAGAGGCTGCGACGACGATGGCGACGCGCAGTGCACGAATGATCGGGCGAGAGTCGATGTAGGGCTGGTTGGCGAGATTTACGGTGATGTCCATCAGGCAGACCTCACTCCCGCGAGAGCGCCGACCAGGCCGGCCGGATTGGAGCCGAAGGGGAAGGCAGGCGATTCGCCGTTCTGCTGAGATGCTGAATAGTGCTTGACCGGGAGAGGCTGGGCCAGCACGGAGCGGCTGAACTCGTCTGCATCGAGGTCGCCTGCGTAGTGGACGCAAGCGGGAGCGGTTTTGAGCTCGTCTTCAAAATAGGCGAGTGCGACGGCGATGTCGCGCTGCATTTCGGCGGTTCTTTCGTCGATGTTGTCCGGAAGCTCGTGGGTTCTGTAGAGGAGGATGTTTTTTCCGGCAGTAATGGATGTGGTGAGTGAGACGCCGCTGAGGTAGGCCGAGAGCACGGGCTCATCGGAGTTGAGGGCAGCCAAGGCGGACAACGCAGATGGGAGCACCGCGCCGGGCTGGAAGCCGGCATCACGGACGACGGCTTCGTATTCGTTGAGCACGCCTTTAGGTACGGCAACCGCGAGCATTTTGCAGATGTTGCCACTGCGATCGAGCAGCTGATAGCTGATTCGTGCGGACTCGATGTCAAAGGGAACGACCTTCTTAAGACGGAGGCGGAGGACGGCCGAGACATGGGAAGGATCGTCGGGAAGAGAATCAAACTCCAGAGAGAAGACCCGCGTGGCGGGGTCGGGGAGCAGCAGGGTGACAGAGCGCATGACGCCGGAGACTTCTTCAAGCGCAGAGCGAAGTGCAGTGGAGATGGCTTCGGGGTTACGGAGATTTGGTTGATTGACGCCGGGAGTTACGGCTCCGACGGGAAGAGGACGGTACGCGTATTTGATGTCGGAAGCGACGGTCTTGGCGGCGGCGAGCACTCCTGCGGAGGCAATTTCGACGGCAACTGGAGGGCGCTCCTGAAGACGCAGGCGAGCCTTCCATCTGCTGAGAACGGATAAGGTGCGCATCATCGGTCATATCCTCCACAACGACAGATCAGGCCTGAAGCACAGGTGCTCAGGGACGAACGGCAGATTTGTTTCTTGGATCGGTGAGTTGCGCGGCAGCGGGCGCCGGGCCTGCAGGAGATGGAAGCGGCGCGCCGGGAGCGCTGTTATCGGCATGCCGATAGGTCACGGATGTTTCGGAGCCGAGGTCGACGGTCTTGAGGTTATCGTCATTGATTTCGGTGGAGCGGACGATGTGGGGAATGATGGCGAAGACGATTTCAGTTTTTGCGTGCTGCTTGTTGCCCTGACCGAAGAGGTATTTCAGAATGGGCAGGTTGACGATGCCGGGGTAGCCGCTGAGGGAGCGAGTTTCGGAATCTTCGAGGATGCCGCCGATCAGATTGACTTCGCCATCGGCGAGCCGGACCTGGTGATCGATGCGGCGCTGTCCGATGGTGGGTTCGGTGACGCCGTCGATCGTTTGCTCGCCGGTGACCGATGAGACTTCGAGCGAGGTCTTGAGAGTGACTTCGTTGTTGGCGTGGATATATGGAGTGATGTCGATGTTGACACCGACGTCGATGTAGGTGAATTGAGTGTTGACGCCCTGGGTGAGGCCGCTCTGGAAGGATCCGGTGGCGATAGGGATGCGGTCGCCGATGCGCAGGGATGCACGTTCGCTGTCCATCACGCGGACCTCGGGACGCTGGATGACCTTGGTGGCGCTGTCGGTAGCGAGCGCGGTGAAGCTGGCTCCGGGCAGCGAGATGGAGATGTCGCCCGCGCCGAGGGCTCCGAAGGAATTCAGCGTCAGGCCGGATGAGCCGCTGCCTGAGCCCGAGCCTGAGCCGGAGCCGGCGGGAGCGATGGAGCCGCTCACGCTGGTGGGCAGGACGGAGCCGAGAGTACGAATCTTGTCGGTGCTGACTTCCAAGACCAAGACGTCGATGAGCACTTCGGATTTGGGTTTGTCGATGTCCGTGAGGAGCTTTTGTGCAAGGATGATCTGGTCGGGCGTGCCGCGCAGAGTAAGAGAGCGCAACTCCGGAGTGGCCTGGATGTGCGAGATGTCGAGAATGCCCTTCAGTGTGCCGGCGGCCTGCTGGAGGTCGGCAGGCGTTGAGGCGTTGCGCAGATAGAACGTCTTCATGACGCTTTGCTGCAGTTCTTTGCGCTTGGAGGTGTTGTCGACGGTGACGAGGATGGTGTTGGACGAGAGCGGGCGCCAGAAGGTTTTCGACTGGATTGCGAGCATGTTGAGAGCTTCGCGGACGGTGACGTCGGAGAGCTCGAAGGTGATCTTCTGGGGCTTGTAGTCCGGATCGAGAAGAAGGTTGAAGCCGCCGAGACGGGAGATGGTTTTGTAAATGGTGTCGACGTTTCCGGTCATGTGGATGGAGACCGGCGCATTGCTTTTGAGCGCGAGGGCTACGGGGCCGGCGGCATTGCTGGCGTCGTGCTCGAGTTCGTGATCGCGAGCCTTTGCAGCTTCATCTTTCGCTCTCTTCTCTTTTTGTATTTCGTCGACAGTGCGCCGGATTTCACCGAGCGCGGCAAAACTTGAGGGGTCGATCTGAGCGGCAATTTGAAATTCGGCAAGCGCCTCCTGGAGCTTTCTTGCATCGCGGAGTTCGTCACCGGCGTGGATGTGCTGTGCAGCTGCGTAGAAGCGAAGGCGAACCCAGGCTGCCATGTATTTTGGGTCGGCGGGTTTGGAATCGTGGGCGCGCTTGTATGCCTGGTATGCGGTGTCGAGATCGTTCTTCTTCTCGGCGCGGGCTCCGGCTTTGAAGGCGTGTTCCGCACTTTCGGCCGCTGCGGAGAGCGGGAGCGAACAGAGCAGCATCGAGCATAGAAGCAACTGCAATCGCATGAGTATCGCCTCAGTTGGGCCGCACGGTTATTAAGCAGACACTCTATGACGCGAATGGGTCATTCTCATTGCGCAAGGTCAATCTCAACGAGCAAAGGAAGAGGCGGGATGAGGCGGAATTTTGTTTGTGTGATGGATAGACGCGAGACGGTAAGAGGCTTGAATCCAAGAAATTGACAAGGTGTGGGTGGGCGATTGCCGCGCGAGGATGGGGTCAGCGCTCGAAGTTGTTTGCTTTGCAGCATGTGCGTTGGGTTCTGTTTGCCCCGAGGGGGATGGCGCTCGGAGTGAAGGGAAGGCGGTGAGCTATTCCTGGTTTCCGATGGCCTCAAGCCTTGCGGCATCGGGAATGACGACAGCCTCACGACGGGGAAGGATGGCTCCGGACTCTGCCCAGCGGGAAAGAATTCGGCTGATTGTGAACAGGGTCGTGCCTGTCATTTGCGCGAGCTCTTCACGGGAGAGGGCGATCTGGATGCCGCCAGGATGCGGAGTCCCGACTCTGCTTACCAGCCGGAGCAAGAGCAGCGCCAGTCGCTTTGCGGCTTTCTCTGTGGCGACCTCGCGGAATCGTTCTTCAAGTTCGGAAAGCTGCGCGGCGAGGTGATGTTGATGTTTCTTCGGATGCCGGGGTAGTCGGCGAGGAGCTTCTGGAGGCGTGAGTACTCCCATGACAGGGCCCGACAACGCTCGACGGCGCGCGCGGAGCAGGTGTGTATGCACTGCGGAGCCTCTGACTGAACGCTGATGGCGTCCCCGGTGCCTCTCATGCTGAGAATGACTTCATTTCCGTTGAAGCCGATCTGCGTGAGCTTGACGCTTCCGACTTGCAAGAGGATCAGGTCGCGGGCGGGCTGTCCCTGCATGTAGATCAGCTCGTCGCGCGCAAAACTACGGGCCTTGGCGCAGGAGGCGATTTCGATGCATTCTTCGCGGGACAGGCCTGCGAAGAGCGCGGAGGCACACATCAATACCACTCTTTCCGCGAGAGTGGAGCCCGGAGAGGAGGGAGTGGACGGCACCGGCAGCATGGCCGTCAAACGAGAGGAGGTCATTCTTGGCCCCAAGGCAACAACCATTTGGCGCTTAATACTGCCGCGCATCCCAAGATCGAAACGACATCTGCGAGGAAGTCGTCAGGTCTACGCAAGTCCTGCCAGCATGTGAGCGTAACGACGCAAAGGGTTCCGGACGCGGACTCGCGGTGGACGAAATGCACACCGCTCTCCCGCCTTCGAGAACTCTGGCCCAGTGAATTTTTTGATTCTTCTGGGAAGGATAGGACAAAAGTAATGTGCTTCTTTGCGCAAGCGCAAAGAAGGACGCGATTGCCATCGCGGCGACTAAGTTGATCGCGAGTCGTGGCAGTCGGGGCTGTTCGAGCACTTGCTCCAGAGCAAATAATCCGGTTGTGATTCGGTGCTAGCGTAACGAAATCCAGCTGGAAGACAGCTCGACGGAGCCGCGCATGGATGATGACCTCGAGGTCCAGGAAAAACCGGGCTCCATGCCAAAGACCGCATTGGCATTGACTTTGCTCGCGATCGGGCTGGTCGCGGGATTTGCGATCGGCATGTCTCGCGGGGGCGGCGAGCGCAGCGCAGCGCACCGGATCCTCTACTACCAAGACCCCATGCATCCTCACTACCGATCGGATCGCGCGGGGATGGCGCCGGATTGCGGAATGGACCTCGTTCCCGTGTATGCGGATGAGGCAGGCAAGGCGATTGTATCGATGAGCAACGCCGAAGCGGGGAAGGCGAAGATCGATTCGTCGATGCAGCAGCTTTATGGAATCAAGCTGGCGCGCGTTGAGCAGGATCGCGGGAAGAGCGTGATTCAAGTGTTTGCGCGGGTCGTTCCTGATGAGACGAAGATTTATCGCGTCAATTTCGGAACGGACGGGTACGTGAAAGAGACGCACGATGATGCGGTAGGCATGTTCGTCAAGAAGAATCAGCACCTGGCGACGGTTTACTCTCCTGATTTTCTTTCGGTATCGGGTGGGTTTCTTGCTGCGCGTGAGCGCGATCCGAGTTCGATGAACGCAAGGACCGCAGGGGGCGGCGAGAACGTATCGCAAGAAGCCGCGAGTGTGCAGGCACGAGCGGACAGACTGCGGAATCTGGGGATGAGCGATATCCAGATCCAAGAGATTACGCGGACGCGCAAGCTGCCGGAGGATGTCTACGTGGTCTCCCCCACTGACGGCTTCATTCTTTCGCGCACGATCTCGCCGGGAATGAGATTTCAGAGGCAGTCGGATTTGTACTCGATTGCCGATTTGAGCCACGTGTGGATTGAAGCAGAGGTTTACGGCCGGACGGCAGAGGCTTTCCACGCGGGCGCCGGCGCTGCTGTGACGATGAGAGAGACGGGAGAGCGCATTCATGCGCGCGTTGTCAGCGTTCTGCCGGAGGTGGATCCAAATACGCGCGCGGTGAAGGTGCGGCTGGAGGCGGAGAACCCGAGAGGCAGACTTCGCCCCAACATGTTTGTGAGTGTCGAGGTGCCGGTTTCGGTTCCCGCGGGCCTTTCAGTTCCGGCCGATTCGATCATGAACAGCGGTGCGACAAAGCGGGTGTACGTGCAGGTGGCAGACGGAGTGTTTGAGCCGAGGCCGGTGGAGACGGGCTGGCAGATCGGCGATCGCGTGCAGGTGGTGAAGGGTCTTGCGCCGGACGATGTGGTGGTTGCATCCGGCACGTTCCTTGTTGATTCGGAATCCCGGTTGCACCCGGGGGCGATCTGAGGCAGAGCGAGCAGGTTGCAGCGTGAGGTAAGGGATTTTGATCGACCGCATTGTCAGCTTCTCAATCCGGCACAAGTTTGTGATCCTCTGCCTTGTCGCGGCGGCAAGCATCGCGGGCTGGTGGTCGCTGACCCACGCGAGCCTGGATGTGCTACCGGAGCTCGGCGACAGGCAGGTGATCATCCTGTCGCGCTGGGACCGCAGCCCGGATATGGTGGAGGCGCAGGTAACGTATCCGATTGTGACGGCGATGCTGGGCGCGCCACACGTGAAGAGCGTGAGGGGCGTTTCGGATTTCGGGTACTCGTATGTGTACGTAATCTTCGACGATGATGTCGATCTCTACTGGGCACGTACCCGGACGCTAGAGTATCTATCGGGAGTCTTGAGCAGACTGCCCGAAGGAGCGAAGTCGGAGATTGGTCCGGATGCGACGAGCCTTGGGTGGATCTATCAGTACGCGCTGGTGGATACGACGGGACAGCATAGCTTGTCGGAACTGAGGTCGTATCAGGACTGGTTTTTAAAGTATCACCTGCGATCGGTGCCGGGAGTGGCCGATGTGGCCTCGGTGGGCGGGTACTCGCGCCAGTACCAAGTCAACGTGGATCCGAATCGGTTGCGGGGATTTGGGATTTCAATTTCGCAGGTTGTGGATGCGGTGCGGGGCGGGAATGTGGAGTCGAGCGCACGGATGCTCGACTTTGGCGGAACCGAATACATGATCCGGGGCCGCGGATATGCGAAGTCGATTGAGGATTTCAGAAACATCGTCATCGCCACGCCAACGGACGGATCGCCGATTCGAGTGAGCGACGTTGGCGAGGTGGTGGAGGGACCGGACCTGCGCCGCGGAGTTGCCGATCTAAATGGAGCCGGCGAAGTGGTGCTTGGCGTGGTGATCATGCGCAGCGGCGAGAATGCCATGAACGTGATCGGGCGGGTGGAGAACCGGATCCGGCAGATTGAGCCGAGCCTGCCCAAGGGCGTGACGATCAAGCCTGTCTACGATCGATCGCAGCTGATTCGACGGACGATCAACAGTACCGAGATCACGATTGCGGAAGTGGCGCTGACGCTGGCTCTGATCATCATCGTGTTTCTCTGGCATTTCCCCAGCGCTTCGATTCCTCTGATCACGATGCCCGTGGCGGTGCTGGCAGCTTTCATTCCGCTGCGGCTGATGGGGATGAGCATCAACATCATGTCGCTTGCGGGTGTAGCGATTGCATTCGGCGAGCTGGTGGATGCGGCGATCGTGGTTGCGGAACAGACGCAGAAGAAGCTCGAGCAATGGGAGCGATCAGGGAGGCCGGGTAAGCACTCGGGCGTGATCCTGATGGCGCTGAGGGAGGTTGCGCGACCGACGTTTTTCGCTTTGCTGGTGATTGCGATTTCGTTTTTGCCGGTGCTGACGCTGCAAGGAGAAGAGGGACGCCTTTTCCGGCCGCTGGTGTTGACGAAGACCATTGCGGTGGCGATCGCCGCGCTGCTGGCTTTGACGCTGGATCCGGCGCTTCGACTATTGCTGACGCGCGTGAACCGATTTGAATTTCGGCCTGCATGGCTGTGCAAGGCGGCGAACGCCGTTCTCGTGGGGCGCATTCGCGCGGAGCGGGATAACGTGCTGAGTCGAACGCTGATGCAGATGTACGAGCCGGTGCTGATGTGGACGCTGCGCAACAAGAAGTGGGTGTTCGGGATTGCGCTGGTGCTGATGGCGCTGACGGTGCCTGCGTTTTTATCGCTTGGCTCCGAGTTCATGCCGCCCATGGATGAGGGCACCATTCTGTACATGCCGACGACCATGCCGGGGATTTCGATCGCTCAGTCGCAGAGGCTTCTGCAGGCGACGGATCTTGTGCTGAAGCAGTTCCCGGAGGTTGAGCAGGTACTGGGCAAGGCGGGACGCGCGGAGACGGCGACCGATCCGGCGCCGCTGTCAATGCTGGAGACGCTGGTCGTGCTGAAGCCGCATTCTCAGTGGCGACATATTCCGACGTGGTATTCGTCGTGGTCGCCGGAGTGGGCGAAGGTGGTTTTTCGACATGTCACGCCGGATACGATTTCGACGGAAGAACTGGTCAGCCAGATGGAAGAGGCCGTGAGAGCTCCGGGGCTGAGCAACGCCTGGACGATGCCGATTCGCGGTCGGACGGACATGCTTACGAGCGGGATTCGGACGCCGGTCGGCCTGAAGATCAGCGGAGATGATGCCGCACAGGTGGAGGCTGCGGGGCAGAAGGTTGCGGCCATTCTCAAGAGTGTTCCGGGAACGCGCGGGGTATTTGCCGAGGCGGTGAATCAGGGATATTTCCTTGACGTGTCGTGGCGCCGCGATGAACTCGCGCGATACGGCATCAGCATGAAGACGGCTGAGGATGTGCTTTCGAGCGCGGTGGGCGGCGACGATATCGGAACCGTGTATGAGGGAACCGCACGCTATCCGGTAAATGTGCGATATATGCGGGACTTCAGGGGCACGGATAACAGCATTGGAGCGGTTCTGGTGCCGGCGGGTGGCGAGCGGCAGGTTCCGATCAGCGAGTTGGCGGACATCCGGCGGGTGAGCGGGCCGGCGATGATTCGCGATGAGAATGGCGCGACGACCGCATATGTGTACGTGGATCTAGGGGGGCGCGATCCGGGCAGCTATATGGTCGAGGCGAACAAGGCCCTCAGTGAGAGTCTGCACTTGCCTGCCGGTTACACCGCAACGTGGGGCGGGCAGAGCGAGGCGATCGCGCGGTCGAACGAGCGGCTGAAGCTGGTGGTGCCGATTACTGTGGCGATTGTCATTCTGCTGATCTACGTCAACACGCGTTCGGCGGTGAAGACGTTTATTGTGCTGCTGGCTGTTCCTTTCTCGGCGATTGGAGCAGTGTGGTCGCTGTATCTGCTGCACTACAACCTGAGCGTAGCGGTGTGGGTTGGGTTCATTGCGCTGCTCGCGATCGACGCGGAGACCGGGGTCTTTATGTTGCTCTATCTCGACCTCGCTTATACCGAGGCGGTGATGCGCGGCAGCCTGGAATCGTGGCTGGATCTTCGGAGGACGGTGCTCTATGGAGCGGCGAAGCGTCTGAGGCCGAAGTTCATGACCTTTGCGGTAACGTGCATTGGTCTTTTTCCGATCATGTGGTCGGACGGCACTGGATCAGCAGTGATGAAGCGGATTGCCGCGCCGATGGTGGGCGGGATTATCACGTCGTTTCTGCTTGAGCTGCTGGTGTACCCGGCGATCTATGAGATTTGGCGGCGCCGTTCCGTTGCGAAGATGGAACGGGATTTGGCGGCCCGTGGAGAGCGGGAGCAACAGGATGACAAGGTCGGGATGCTGATTGCGAGTTAGTCGCGCCGGGGCGAGCGGGCGAACCGGAGAGAGTGCTCTATGAGATTGATGCGACGAGCGGCGATGCTGAGTTTCGTTCTGATCGCGGCGGCATGGTGTTCGCCTGCGCAGGTGGGTGCGCCTGCAAACTCCGCGAATGCGGAGACAGGACTTGCGGGCAACGGCAGACCACAGACGGGGCAGATGAAGGTCGTATGTAGTGGAGACCAACTCACGATTGCGGCGAATGGGTTTTCGCTCTCGACCATTCTGTCGGAGGTTAGCCGGTGCTCTGGGGCGAAGATTGACGGGTCAGAGGCCGCCGCGAGGACAAAGCTGTTCGAGACGATTGGTCCTGCGCCGATCCAGGAGGTGCTGGCATCGCTGCTCGACGCAACGGGGATCAACTACGTGATCCAGGTATCCGACTCGAATCCGCGGAAAGTGGCGACGGTGATGCTGCTGGCTCGAACGGAGCGCGGCGCTGCGGGCGATTCGATCGAAGACGCAGCGCGCGCGGGCGGACGCCGGACTCTGTTGAAGCCAATGCAGCAGGAGTCGCGGATGGAGGAGCCTGCAGCGGATCAAGGTATACCGAGTGCCGACGTGGGCGGGGGAGACGCGCGTCCGGCGGAGGCTCCGGAGCCGGCGGCTGCTCCCATGGAACGCCCGCAGAGCAGCGGAGCACGTGTTTCTTCTCCGGCCGGCGATGCAGCTCCGGCCCCATCGCAGATGAACGTGCAGGACCGCATTGCAGAGATGCAGCGGATGTTTGAACAGCGCAAGCAGATGGTCCAGGAACAGAACCTGCACCCGCACTGAGAGCAGCCCATTGCCGAAATGGTGACTTTAGTCGCGCTTTGTGCGCGGACTCTAGGCTTGCGGCGGGCAAAGATGGCATACTCGTGAGCACCAACAATCGTTCATCTGCTGACGGTTCTGAGTGTCTGCTTTCCCTTCTGCCTTGACTCGCTCCAGACGCCGAGTTGCTCACCTGCTCTGAGCGTCTCGATCCAGGTCCTTGAATTTCAGTGTTCGAGCCGGTGAATCACGGGATACAGAGAATGAGCAAGAGTCACAGCTCTCTGCCGGAGTCAAAAGGGTCAGAGTGCATCGGGTGCCGCACAAGAGCAGCTTTGTGGCGAGCAGGTCTTGTGACCGTGCTGGTGCTGGTTTGCTGCAGCGCTGCGATCGCGCAGATTTCGCCGGGGCCGCTGGCGAGAGCGCATCAAGGCCTCAGCGGCGGCACGAACTGCACCAAGTGCCACGAGGTATCGACGAAGGCTCCGTCGTTCCGCTGTCTTGAATGCCACAAGGAGATTGCAGCGGAGCTGCGCGAGAATCGAGGCCTGCACGCGACGTATCCGCGATCGGGGCCGGAGGGGGCAGCGTGCGTGAAGTGCCACTCGGACCACAATGGCGAGAACTTCCAGATGATCCACTGGGATCCGACGCCAAGCGGCTTTGACCACACGAAGACGGGGTATGCGCTGAATGGAAAGCATGTGGGGGTAAGCTGCCGGGCGTGCCACACGGCGCAGCATATGTCGGCTTCGGCGCGGGCTGTTCTGACGAGCAAAGATCTGGGCCATACGTGGATGGGTTTGTCGCCGAGTTGCGGAACCTGCCATGAGGATAAGCACCAGGGGCGATTTGGCCAGGAATGCGCGAAGTGTCACTCGACGGTTGACTGGAAATCAGCGAGCGTGAGCAAAGAGGGATTCGATCACGCGAAGACGCGGTTTCCGCTGACCGGGGAACACCGGTACGTTCTGTGCAAGAGCTGCCATACGGCGGGGGCTGATGGGCAGCCTCGCTATGCGGGCTTGCCGTTTGCGAACTGCTCCGATTGCCACAGGGTCGATCCGCATAAAGGGGCGTTCAAGCAGGGGTGCGACTCGTGCCACAACACGACGACGTGGAAGAAGTCGACGTTTTCGGTCACGTTCGACCACTCAACAACGCATTTCCCGCTGCTGGGGAAGCATCTGCAGGTGGGATGCGTGGAGTGTCATGCCAACGGGGATTTCAAGGCGCCGGTTGCGCATGAGCTTTGCGCGGATTGCCACAAGCCTGATCCGCACGATGGGCAATTTGCTAAGCGCGGCGATGGAGGGAAGTGCGAGAGCTGCCATACGGTTGACGGATGGTCGCCCTCAAAGTTCTCGGCGGCCGATCACGCCAAGACTGGATTTCCGCTGACTTTTCCGCATGCGGAGGTGAAGTGCGCTTCGTGCCATATACCGACAGGGAAGCAGACGAAATTCAAGATCAAGTATTCGCTCTGCGTGGATTGCCACAGAGATGAACACGAGGGACAGTTTGCGGCAGCACCCTGGAATAACCGGTGCGAGAAATGCCACAACGGGGCGACGTTCAAGGTGACGAGCTTCACGCTCGGGATGCACCAAAAGTCCAGCTTCCCACTGGACGGAGGTCACATCGCGGTGCCGTGTCTGGAATGCCACAAGCCGATGGGCGGCACAAAGGTTGTTCCGTATCACTTCAGCCAGCTGAGCTGCACGAGCTGCCATGAAGATGTCCATCATGGGCAATTCGCCGAGCGGATGAAGGGAAAAGATGCAACCGGAAGGTTGCTGGGATGCAAGGCGTGCCACTCGACAAAGGAGTGGAAAGATCTGACGAAGTTCAATCACGATGCGACAAGCTTTCCATTGATGGGATCGCATCGAGCTGTGGCATGCGCCGACTGCCATCGGCCGCCGAATCTGGAGCTTACGATGCGTCATGTGGACTTTACGAAGACATCGGCTCAATGCGGCGATTGTCATGAGAATCCACACGCAGACCAGTTTGGTGAGCGGAAGGATAAGTGCGAAGGATGTCATAACTCGAATAAGTGGAAGCCCTCGCTCTTTAATCATGAAGTTACGGGTTTCCCGCTGAAGGGCGGGCACGAGGATGTTGCGTGTTCGGCGTGCCATACGTTGAAGCGGGTCATTAACGGGAGCGAGGTGCTGCTGTATAAGCCGACGCCGAAGAACTGCGATGCATGCCACGGAGCAAGCATTCCAAAAGCGAAGGGTGCAATCGCATTACTGCAACATGAAGAAATGTTCATGCCGAAGGTGTGTTACTTTGGCGTTTTGTGATGGACTCGAAAACAATTGCTGTTGTATTGTGAGTTCAAATAGTTGTCAGGCTCACTTAGTAACCCCCATCTGCGTCAATCAGGCACCATCTGTTGCCTTAAAACAAAGCAAGACCGGATTGACCCGTAAGAGGCACGCCGCGCCACCCCGCCGAAGCCAGCTGAACGCTTCATGGCCGCGCACACACTCCCGGTAACAACCTTGATTTGGAAGCAGGCTCTTTGATGTTCAGAGAAACTGCTGATCTGTATTGAGTGAATTTCGGGTGGATGAATGTCTGCACCCGATGCGGTATGTGCCGTGGCTGATGCGTGACAGCGAAGGACTCGCTTTATGCCTTCGTTTGGATAGTGAGCCAGGCGGGAGGTTGCGGAAGGCGGATGGATCGTAAGCGCCAGCTGCTTCTGTTTGTGATTGCGACGCCCTTGCTTGCAGGCATGGCCCTGCAGAAGCCTGCCGAGAATCCGCGTCCGCAGGTAGGGGGCGCGCCGCAGGCCAAGGTGACGAATCCGCATGGGCCGATCGCGATTGCGTGCCAGGAGTGCCACACCTACACGAGCTGGAAGCCGATCCGTTCAAATCCAGAATTCAGTCATGATCAGACCGGATATCCGCTGCGGGGAATGCACCAGAAGGTGACCTGCACGAAGTGCCACACGAGCCTGATCTTCAAGAACGTGAGCAAGAATTGCGCGGATTGCCATGCGGACATTCATCGTCGGCAGTTTGGAGCGAACTGCGAGAACTGCCATACGGTGAAGGGCTGGCAGGTATCGAATAAGGACATCCGCGATCACCTGAATCGTTTTCCGCTGGTGGGGGCGCATGCGATGCTGGCGTGCGAGGATTGCCACAAGAATGCGGCGGCGGGCCAGTTTGTCGGGTTATCGACGGCTTGCTACTCGTGCCATCAGAAGGATTTCAGGACTCCGGTTTTGAATCACGTATCGTCGGGATTTCCGACAACGTGCGAGAACTGCCATACAGCAAATAGCTGGCTGAATGCGAAGTTCGATCACCTGAAGCAGACGGGGTTTGCGCTGACCGGAGCTCATGCGACGCTGCCGTGCACGAGTTGCCACGTGAACAATGTGTTTGCGGGTACGCCGGCCACGTGCTTTGGCTGCCACGCGACGGACTTCAACAACAGCAAGAACCCGCCGCACGTACAGCTGGGGTTGCCCCACGATTGCGCGACCTGCCACACCACGTCTGACTGGCTGAACGCGAAGTTTGATCACACGGTGTATGCGCACTGGCCGCTGACGGGAATGCATGCGACGGTGCAATGCGCGCAGTGCCACACGAACAACAACTACGTGTCGACGCCGACGGATTGCTACTCATGCCACAAGGCGGACTTCACGAGCGCGACGGATCCTAATCACGTGGCATCGGGATTTCCGACGGACTGCTCCGTTTGCCACACGACGAGCGGGTGGAAACCATCGTCGTTCAATCACAGCGCCACTGCATTCCCGCTGACGGGAGCGCATACGACGGTGCAGTGCGCGCAGTGCCATGTGAACAACAACTACACTACGCTGCCAACGACCTGTTACGGATGCCACCAGGCGGATTACAAGGCGACGAACAATCCACCGCACGTGGCATCGGGGTTCCCGACGGATTGCACGCAGTGCCATAACACGACGTCGTGGACGCTTGCGACTTTCAATCACAACAACACATCGTTCCCGTTGACGGGGGCGCATACGACGGTGCCTTGCGCGCAGTGCCACGTGAACAACAACTACACGACGCTGCCGACGGCGTGCTATGGGTGCCATCAGGCGGACTACAACGGAACGAAGGATCCCGCTCACGCTGCGTCGGGCTTCCCGACGGACTGCACGCTCTGTCACACGACCACGAACTGGACGTCGGCAACTTTCAATCACGCTTCGGTGTTTCCGCTGACGGGCGCGCATGCGACGGTGCCTTGCGCGCAGTGTCACGTGAACAACAACTACACGACGCTGCCGACGACCTGCTACGGGTGCCATCAGACGGACTGGAAGGGGACGACAAATCCGAATCATGCGGCGGCGGCGTTTCCAACGACCTGCGATACGTGCCACAGCACGACAAACTGGACGAACGTCAACTTCAATCACGCGACATACGCCAACTATCCGCTGACGGGCGCGCATGCGACGCTGCAGTGCGTGCAGTGCCACACGAACAACAATTACACTTCGACGCCGACGGCCTGCTACTCGTGCCACAAGGCGGATTTTACGGGGACGACCAATCCGAACCACGTGTCGTCGGGGTTCCCGACGGACTGCTCGATCTGCCATACGACGAGTGCGTGGAGCCCGTCGTCGTTCAATCACAACAACACGGCATTTCCGCTGACCGGGGCGCATACGACTCTGCAGTGCACGCAGTGCCACACGAACAACAACTATACGACGCTGCCGACGACCTGCTATGGGTGCCATCAGACGGATTGGAACGGAACGACGGATCCAAACCACGCATCGGCAGGATTCCCGACGACGTGCGATACGTGCCACACGACGACATCGTGGGCGGGTGCGACGTTCAACCACAACAACACGCCGTTTCCGCTGACGGGGGCGCACGTGAACGTGGCGTGCAACAAATGCCACATCAATAACGTGTTCGCGGGGACGCCAACGGACTGCTACTCGTGCCATAAGGCGGACTTCACGTCGACGACAAATCCGAATCACGTTACGGCCGGGTGGCCGACCAGCTGCACGACGTGCCATACGACGACGGCGTGGCTGCCGGCAACGCTGCCTGCCCAGTACCACACATTCTTCCCGCTGACGCATGGAAATGCGAACGGTGTTTGCACGACTTGCCACACGAACTCTAACGACTACTCGGTATTCACGTGCACGAACTGCCATACGGCGTCTGCGACTAATCCGCGCCACAGTGGCGTGTCGGGATATGTGTACAACAGCGTGAACTGCTACGCATGCCACAAGAGCGGTGGCGGAGGTTAGGCGATGCGGCGATTGCTCATCATGCTGATGATTGCAGGGCCGGCGTGGGCGGCGCAGAGTCCGGCAATCCAGGTACAAGACCAGGCGCAGAGTGCGCGCGCGCCGATTCGTACGGATTTCCGCGTCCAGTATGTGAATGGGAACAACGCGTATGTGGATGGCGGGCGGGACGCGGGGCTGCAGGAGGGCACGGTCCTGGTTGTCAAGCAGGATCCGACGAAGACGGGGAAGGGAAATGAGGCGATTGAGCCCGGTGTGATCGCGAAGCTGAAGGTGGTGGCGATTGCTTCGTCGTCAGCGGTGTGCGAGGTGGAGGTGAGCAGCAGGAACGTCACGTCGGGCGATGTGCTGTCACTGCCGGACACGGAAGTTGCGAAGCGGGTGGAGAGCGACACGCTGGGGAACACGCGGCAGTATCCGATGGTGGTGAGCTTCAGCGCGGGAGATCCGCTGGATGAGGAGGTGCGGGAGAAGGTGCCACGGCCACCGCTTCCTGAAGTCAACCAGATCAGAGGACGGATTGGTTTCGACGTCAGCACGATTCGGGAAGTTGGGCAGGGGTCGTCGACGTCCAGCTCGTACGGGATGGTTTTCCGGGCGGATTTTACGCGGATCTTCGGGACGCACTGGAATCTGAACGGGTACTGGCGGGGAAATCTGCGGCGGAATTCTTCGGCGTACCAGAGTTCGATTCAGGACCTGATCAACCGGACGTATCTGATGAGCCTGAGCTATATCAATCCGGAGTCGCGCTGGTCGGCGGGGGTTGGAAGGCTGTATGTGCCGTATGCGAACAGCCTGGAGACGATCGACGGCGCGTATGGTGGTCTGCAATTTGGAAAGCATTCGATGCTCGGCATGTTCGCGGGATCGACGCCGGATCCGACCTCGTGGAGCTACAACCCGAATCGGCGGATCGGGGGCACGTATCTCAATTTTCGCGGAGGCGATTTCGATGCCTTCCGGTTTTCGACGACAGCCGGATATGGCGTGGAGCTGCTGAAGTGGGAGATGAATCGTCCGTTCGTGTTCACGGAGAATGATGTTTCGTTCAAGCGGATCTTCTCGGTGTATCACTCGATGCAGATCGATCGACCCACGGCGAATCCAGGGGCAGAAGCGATCAGCGTCGGGCTGGGACAAAGCCTGTTGTCGGTGCGTGTCCAGGTGCATCCGCGGGTGGCGCTGGATGTGACGGATACGTATTTCCGCGATGTGCCGACGTACGATGCGTCGCTGGTGGGGACGGGACTGCTGGACAAGTACCTGTACCAAGGGATCAACGGCGGAGCGCGAATTCAGTTTCCGCGGCATGTGACCGGGTACTTCAGCCTGGGCAGCAGCAACGACTCAAACGATCCGAAAAGTTCGCTCAATAAGATGTTCGGGGCGACGGTGGCGGAGATCTGGAAGACGGGGCTGACGGCTGATGCGCGAGTGGCGCAGTTTGACAGCTCGTTTGCTTCGGGAAGATATACGACGTTCACTTTGTCGCGCGAGATGCTGGATAATCTGCGGCTGAACCTGCAATTCGGGAAGTATGCGTACGCATCTTCGGTGGCGACGAACAACGATTCGTCGTTCATCAATTTCGTGTTCGATTCGAACCTGGGCGCGAGGCTGTTCTTCGAAAGTATGTACACGATTCAGCGAGGCGGCTCGCTGAATTACAACCAGTGGACGTCTACGCTGGGGTATCGTTTCGATAATCGCGCGGCAACACGCAGACGGGAGACCGCCAATGTTCCCTAAGCAGAGCCTGGTTGTATTGCTCATTCTGCTGAGTGGCGTTCTGGTGCGGGCTGATGGGCCGGATGTTCCCTCGTCGGGCCCGGTGGTGCTGGCACAGAGGCAGGTGTCGCGGTACCTGAGCAAGTTGGCGGATCTGCACTGCACGGAAACTGTGACGCAGCAGAAGCTCAATGCGAAGGGTCATGCGGATTCAACGGAGCGATCGCAGTTCGATTACCTGATCATGATGAGCGGGAGTAATGAGAGCTTCCAGCTGAATGAATCGCGGATTGAGACGCCGGATGCGAAGCACAAGCAAGTCTCGATGCCGATGCTGACGACCAATGGCATGACGACGCTGCTGCTGGTGTTTCATCCGTACTACAGCGATGCATTTTCGTTTGAGGAGGGGCCGGAGCAGGTGGTCCAGAACAAGGCCACGATTCCGATTCACTTCGCGCATATTTCGGGAAGGAGAACCCCGGCGGCACTGGCTCTGCGGGGACGGGAATTTCCGCTGGAGTTGAAGGGCACGGCGTGGCTGGATAAGGCGTCGGGCGAGGTGATCCAGGCGGACGCAAGCCTGGAGCACGATATGAGCGATGTGGGGCTGCGGTCGCTGGAGATTCATGTCGAGTACAAGGCAGAGAACGTAGGGAGCGAGACCTGGACGCTGCCATCGAAAGCCGTGGTGGATGTGACGACGCCGAAGCAGCACTGGCGCAATACACATGTGTTTGAAGGCTACAAGTCGTTCTCGACGGACGCCCAGCAGGATCCGAATTACAAGGTTCGTCCGGATGCCCCAGCGCAGAGCACAGATCAGCCGCAACCGAAGGAGCAGCAATGAGCAGCACAATTCTTGGAGCGGCGGCGCCCGGCCGGTCGCGTGCGAAACAGAAGGAACTCGGACATCGGATCCGGGTGAAGATGGCTGCGATTGCGGCATTCCTGTTTCTGGCGGCGATCGCGATTTATGGGGCGGACTACTACATATTGCCGCTGGATCAGCGGCCGTATTCGGCAAAGCATGAGCTACTGAGGCCGAGCGGAACGATTGGGCTGAAGCTGGGGATATTCGGGACGGTGCTGTTCTTCATCATCTTTCTGTATGCGCTGCGGAAGGTGATTCCGTGGCTCGGGCGGATGGGCACTGCGCGGCATTGGATGGATTTTCACGTGATTGCGGGGATGTCGGCACCGATCGTGATTGCGTTTCATGCTTCGTTCAAGTTTCAGGGGATTGCGGGTGTTGCGTTCTGGATCATGCTGGCGGTGGCGTTGAGCGGAATCGTGGGGCGGTATCTGTACGCACAGATTCCGAGGTCGTTGAATGCGGCGGAGATGTCTCTGGGGGAACTGCACGATAACGAGAGGATGCTGGCGGAGTTTCTGCTGGTGCAGTCGGTCTTTACCGAGGAGCAACTGAGGAAGGCGTTGAAGGCTCCGTCTCCGGAGCGGGCGAGCCGGGTAGGTGCGCTGGCTGCGATTGCGCAGATGCTGGTGTTCGACCTGGCGATGCCGTTCAGGATGGCGAAGCTGAGACGGCTGGGAGGCGGGTCGGCCGGGTTGCGATCGCTGGGCGGACTTTTCTCGTCGGGGAATCGCGAGGTTGAAGATATTGTCGGTATCGTGCGACAGAAGGCGGCGCTGACAAAGCGTGTTCTGTTCCTGGATCAGACGCAGCGGGTGTTTCATCTGTGGCACGTCATCCATCGGCCCTTCAGTTATGCCTTTGCATTGCTGGCGATTCTCCATATTGTGGTGGTGATGGGGCTGGGCTTCGGCGGAATGGGGATGCACTAGAGGGATGGAGACTCTGCTGACATGGGGGATCGCCGGCGCGGTGCTGGCGTTCTTTCTGATCCGTTATTGGCGGGAGCACAAGCGAAGCGACGAGGCCGCGCGCGAGAAGGCGGCGCGCGGGCCGGTCTTCTCTGATGGGCCAAGGGCGCAACATCCGCAGATCATGACCGAGGCGTGCATTGGGTGCGGCGCGTGTGTTTCCGTATGCCCGGAAGGCGACGTGCTGGCGCTTGTGAGCGGAAAGGCAACAATCGTGAACGCGCATAAATGCATCGGGCACAGTCTGTGCGCGGAGGCGTGCCCGGTGGGGGCGATCACGATGGTGATGGCCAAGCCGGGGTCGAGCGCGGACATGCCGGTGATCAGCGCAGAGTACGAAACAAGCGTTCCGAATCTGTTTATTGTGGGGGAACTGGGCGGGCTGGCGCTGATCAAGAATGCGGTGAACCAGGGGCGCGATTGCGTGGATGCGATTGCGCAGCGGCTTGCCGCGTCGCCGGAGAGGCCGGTGGATAGCTCGGTTTGGGATGTAATTATCGTTGGCGCGGGTCCGGCGGGTATCAGCGCGTCGTTGAGGGCTGCGGAGCATCGGCTCACGGCGCTGACGCTGGAGCGCGAGAGCGTAGGGGGAACGGTATCGAAGTATCCGCGGCAAAAGCTGGTGATGACGAGCCCGGTGGAGTTTCCGCTGCACGGAAAGTTCAGCAAGACGAGCCTGTCGAAGGAAGATCTGCTGCGGTTTTGGGAGAAGATCATGGCGCGCACGGATCTGAACATCCAGACCGGCGCAGCGGTGGATGCGGTGCAGCGTGGGACGAACGGAGTGTTCCAGGTGAAGACGAGCAAAGGCGAGTACCGCGCGCGGGCTGTGGTGCTGGCGATGGGGCGCGCGGGTACTCCCAGGAAGCTTGGCGTGAAAGGCGAGGAACTGCCGCATGTGCTGTATCGACTGATCGAGGCAGACCACTACACAGATCAGAAGATCCTGGTGGTGGGAGGCGGCGACAGCGCGGTAGAAGCGGCGATGGGGCTCGCACATCAGAGCGGGAATCAGGTGACGCTGTCGTACCGGCGCGGGGAGTTCAGCCGGCTGAAGGATCGCAATGCTAAGCGGATTGCCGAGCAGATGACAGCAGGGAAGATTGAAGTGCTGTTCAACTCGATGCCCGTGGAGTTTCGACCTGGGAGCGTGGTGATCGAGGTTGGGGGAGAGTTGAGGGAGCTGCCGAATGATTTGGTCTGGATTTTCGCGGGAGGGACTTCGCCTTCGGAGTTCCTGAAAGCGGCAGGGATCAAATTTGGCGGTTCCCCCGCGGACACGCAGTTGCAAGCGAGGAGCATTGCATGAGTAAGGGAGTACGCCTGCTGATTGTATCTGGAGCCGTTGCGGCTGCATCGGCAGTGGCGCACAGCGCGGCAGTGAGCGGCACGGTTACGAACAAGACTACCGACAAGCCGTCTGCCGGAGACAAAGTGGTTCTGGTGGACGTGAGCGCGGGAATGGCGGATGCGGCGACAGCGGTCACGGACAAGGATGGGAAGTACACGCTGCAAACGCCGGGTGCGGGCGCCTTTCTCATTCGTGTGGATCACCAGGGGGGAACGTACTTCATCGCGGCTCCGCAGGACAGCACTCCAGCAAACATAACGGTTTATGACGTCGCGGCGAAGGTGGATGGAGTGGGAATCGACGCCGACATGATGCTGATTGAGGCGACGGGTAGCACGCTGAATGTGAGAGAGCGATACCTCGTCAGGAACAGCAGTTCGCCGCCACGCACGCAGTTCAGCCAGAACGGGTTCGAGATTGTGCTGCCGGAGGGAGCGGTGCTGGAGGAGGCTGCAGCGACGCGTCCGGGAGGGCTGGGTACGAGGACGCATCTTGCGCCTTTGCCGCAGAAGGGCCACTACGCGTTCAACGTGCCGATTCAGCCGGATCAAGGCGAGAAAGAGACTTTGTTCGAGGTGCAGTACCGGTTTGCGTATGACGGGAAGCATACGTTTGCGATTCGACCTCTGATGCCGGCGGATAACTTTGTTGTCTATACGGCGAAAGGGATTGAGTTCTCGGCGAAAGATGGCGCGCCGTTTCGAGCGACCCAGGAAGATCCGCGCGTGGAGACGCACGTGGTGAAAGGCGTGCATCCGGGGGACGTGATCGCGTTCAATGTATCGGGTCAGGGACAGATGCCGCAGGACCAGGGCGCTGCGCCGACGCAGAAGCCGAGTTCTGGGCCGTTAGGGAAGCCGGGCGGTGGGATCGGAGAACCGATCGGTTCGCCGGATCCGCTGTCGGGGTCGAAGACCTGGCTCCTGGGGGGGCTTGCAGTTGTGCTGGCGGGAGTGGCTTTTTTTGTGGTTCGCAGGCGAAGCGCGATGGCGGGCCCGGTTGCGAGTGAGCCTGCGGTTCGGGCTTCGGCAACGATTGACGAGCTTCCGCGTGCTGCCGTTCCGCAGCAGCGCACTGCCGCGGGAGGAGGGCCAAGTGGGGGGCAGGGCGTTCTGATCGAGTCGCTGAAAGAGGAGCTGTTTTCGCTCGAGCAGGACAAGGTTTCAGGCAAGATTTCGTCGAGCGAATATGCCGATGCGAAATCGGGGCTGGAAGCGATGCTGAAACGCGTTCTCAAAGCGAACTCGTAGAGCGCAGAGCAGGGTTCTCTCCGAATCACAAGAAAGCCGTTGAACGTCTTCCGGCCGCTAGAGACTGTTGAGGTAGGTGCGGATTTCGGGGTTGGACCAGCCGGGATCGCCGACGATCTTGCGGCGGATGTAGCCTTTGCGATCGATGATGTAGGTTTCCGGCCATCCATCTGTGCCGTAGAGCTTGGCCACCTTCTGGTCAGGATCGCGGACGGTATTCAGATCTACGTGGAAGCGGGTGAGAAAGCGGCGGTAGGAGCCCGGGTCTTCGTCAATGCTGACGGCGAGGATGGCGATGTCGGGGCGGTCGTGGTGGAGCTGGATCAGGTCCGGCGTTTCCTGGATGCAGGGGGGGCACTGGGACCACCAGAGATTAAGCAGGACAACTTTGCCGCGATAATTGGCCAATTTGATGGTGTTTTCGCCGTCGCTGACGGTGAAGTCGGGGGCGACGCGGTCAGCGTTGACGGGAGCGGCGCCGCGATCGCAGGCAGTGGCGCAGACGAGCGCGAGCAGAAAGCCCAGCGTGATCAAACGAGGAAACCGCACGTCTCTATAATACGGAGCGGTAGGGACGGAAAGGAAGGCTGGGTTAAGTGACGGCGGACACGCCTGATGCGAGCGGGGCAAAGACATATAAACCGGTGCTGGGGTTGTCGGACGAGCCGGGTGAGCCGCTGGCCGTTCCTGCGCGTGCAGGGACGGTGTACGACCAGCCGGAGCCGGAGAAGCTGATCGAGCTGACGGTGATTGTGCCGGCGCGGAATGAGGAGCAGAGCATCGGCGAGTGCCTGCGGTCGCTGGTGGCGCAGTCGGAGAGCGTGTTCGAACTGGGGCGGGATTGGGAGCTGATCGTCGTTGACGATTACTCGACCGACAGAACGGCGGAGATTGCGCGCGGCTTCGCGGGCGTGACGGTGATACAGGCCGCGAAGCTGGAGAAGAGCTGGACGGGGAAGAACAACGCGATCTGGACGGCGGCGCGCAAGGCTCGGGGCAAGTGGATTCTGTTTACGGATGCGGACACGGTTCATGAGCCGGGCGATCTGCACCGTGCAATGCACGAGGCGGCGCGGCACAAGGTGGGGATGCTGAGCTACTCGCCGCGGCAGCTGGTTTCGGGGTTGTGGCAACGGGCGCTGATGCCGCTGGTGTTTTCGGAGCTAGCGCTGGCGTATCCGCCGGCGAAGGTGTCGGACCCGAATCAGAGGGTGGCGGCGGCGAACGGGCAGTTTCTGCTGGTGGAGCGCGAGGCGTACAGGAAGCTGGGCGGACATCCAAGCGTGAAGGACCGCGTGCTGGAGGATGTGGAGCTGGCTTTCATGGCGAAACGGCGGCGGGTGGGGCTGCGGTTTCGGTATGCACCGGACGCCCTGAGTACACGGATGTATCGGACAACAAGCGCGATGATTGAGGGTTGGACGAAGAACCTCGCGCTGTTGTTTAACAATGCCATGGCAACGGCGCTGTGGAAGATGCTGGACCTGGTGCTGCTGTTCGGGCTGCCCTGGCTGGCCATTCATCTGTGGGGCGCGCGGTTCAGCCCAAAGGGGTTGGAGTGGCTGGGAGCCGGTTGGGTGCTAGGCCTGTTGTGGTTGAGAACGATGTTCCGGTTCTATGTGCGGGTCGCGAAGTCGAACTTCCCGTTCGTGGACTGCGCGATTTCGCCCCTGGGACTGCCGTTATTTATCGGGCTGCTGTATCGAAGCTGGTTCAAGAACAAGGTGATTCGGCAGGTGGAATGGAAGGGGCGCACCTATGGAGGAGCAGGGATTAGGGACTAGGGACACAGAGCGATGTTGAATCATAAGTGTATTCAGTGGAATCGAATACAGCGATGGGTTAAAGCTGATTATTGCGATGACGAGCGGTTGAGTGCATTTGTGAGGGCATCTAAGAGAATGAGGGTGGGATGATCGAACTGACGCGGAGGGCCACGTTTTCGGCTTCGCATTATTACCGGAACGAGGCGTGGTCGGAGGAGAAGAACGAGGAAGTTTTTGGCCGGTGTGCGCGGCGGAATGGGCACGGGCACAACTACACGCTCGAGGTGACGGTGTCGGGTGAGGCCGATCCGGTGACGGGGTTTGTGGTGGATTTGAAGTGGCTGAAGGATGTGATCGAGGATGAGGTGCTGGCGGATTTCGATCACCGGCACTTGAATCTGGAGGTGCCGGAGTTCGCGGAGAAGAAGCTGATTCCGACTACTGAGAACATCGCGATTGCGGCATGGAACAGGCTGGAGCCGGCCGTGAGCAAAGCGGGTGGAGCGCGCTTGAGCCGGGTACGGGTTTACGAGACGCCGGAGATTTTCGCCGAGTACCGGGGAGAGCAGTGATGGCGAAGGCGTACTTCGGCCGACGGTACATGTTGAGCGCGAGCCATCGGTTGCATTCGGAGTCGCTGTCGGATGCTGAGAATCGGGCGACGTATGGGAAGTGCAACAACCCCCACGGGCACAACTATGTGATTGAGGTTCTGGTGGGCGGAGAGGTGGACCGGGAGACCGGGATGGTGGTGAACATGGCGACGCTGGATGAGACCGTGCAGGAACACGTGCTGGCCCGCTTTGATCACACCAACTTGAACTGCGATGCGCTCTTTGTGAATCAGGTGCCCACGACCGAGAATCTTACTAAAGTAGTTTTTGACGTTCTGAAACAGGCGCTGCCAGCAGGGAAGCTGGAGTATGTGCGCGTGGAAGAGACCGAGAACAATTTCTTTGAGTTTCGTGGATAGCAGCGGTGAACGAGTGACGCCTGACTTCCCCGGGCGAAAGGACGAAGACAATGGCGCAGCCAGTTGCAATGAACAAGCCGGTTCGCGGTGTGTTGGAGATTGAAGAGGGTCTGAGAAAGTTCACGACCGAGGAGATGTATCGGGAGATTTTGACGCGGCTGGGAGAGGATCCGAAACGCGACGGACTGGTGCGGACTCCGGAGCGGGTCGAGAAGTCGATGGCGTTCCTGACGAAGGGGTACCAGGAGGATCCGGCGAAGATTTTGCGCGGGGCCTTGTTCGATGTCGATTACGACGAGATGGTGATCGTGAAAGATATCGAGATGTTTTCGCTGTGCGAGCACCACATGCTGCCGTTCATCGGCAAGGTGCATGTTGCCTACATCCCGAATGGGAAGGTGATCGGGCTGAGCAAGATTCCGCGGCTGGTGGAGGTGTTTGCGCGAAGGCTGCAAGTGCAGGAGCGGCTGACGCGGCAGATCGCGGATACGATCCAGGAGGCGATCAATCCTCAGGGAGTGGGCGTGGTGATTGAGGCGCGGCACCTCTGCATGATGATGCGGGGGATTGAGAAGCAACATTCGTCGACGGTGACATCGGCGATGGTGGGATGCTTCCAGAAGAAAGAGACACGGTCGGAGTTCCTGTCGCTGGTGCGGGGAGCGAACAACGGCAACGCGGGGCTGTGAGCGGGTATGAATTAGCCGGCAGTCGGTTCGTCTAAAGTAGTTTGAGTGAACGGACTGCTGGTTATCGATAAGCCGGGCGGGATGACGAGCCACGATGTGGTGAGCCGGCTGCGCAAGATCACAGGCGAAAAATCAATCGGACATCTTGGGACGCTGGATCCGATGGCGACGGGAGTGCTGCCGTTGCTGATGGGGAAGTTCACGCGTCTGGCGCAGTACTTCTCCGCGGCGGAGAAGCGCTACACGGGGACGATTCGGTTTGGCGTGGCGACGGACACGTACGATGCGGACGGGGAGCGTGTCGGCGTGGAGACGCATCCTGTGTTGACACTGGAGCAGGTGCGGGCGGCGGCGGGTCGATTCAAGGGCGAAATGGAACAGATGCCGCCGGTCTTTTCTGCGAAGAAGATCGCGGGGACTCCGGCGTACAAGCTGGCGCGAGCGGGGAAGCCGGTTGAGCTGAAGACGGCGAAGATCACGATACGTTCGTTTGAGATCACGGCAGTGAAGGGTGAAGAAGCTGCGTTTGCAATGAGCATTAGCGCGGGCGGATACGTGCGGTCGGTGGCGCATGAGCTGGGGCAGGATCTGGGGTGCGGAGCGCATTTAGGCAGCTTGCGGAGAACGAGAGCGGGAGTGTTTACGCTCGAGAATGCGCTAACGCTGGGCGAGTTGGAAGCGTTTGCTGGAAATTCTGATGCGTTGGAATTGAGTTGCATCCATCCGCGGAGTTTTCTGACAGAGATGCCGTCGGTTTCAGGCGATGATTATGTGCTGGGGCAGTTGCGGAATGGGGCGCAGGCCAATTTGCCGGAGTTCTCGCAGGCGCCGATGGTGAAGGTGTTTGCAGGACAGCGCGAGCTGGTGGGAATCGCGAAGAGGGTGGCGGGAACGCTGTTTCAGCCGGTGGTGGTCATGGGGTAAAAGGCAGTCGTCAGTGATCAGTTTTCAGTGATCAGAAAAGCGGGGTAGCTTGGATCGCATTCATGGCGAATTGTAAGTCGTGATGAATGATCTAACTTTCGCCACTCGATCCTGCAGCGGAGCCTTATCGACATAGACGAGTTCGAAGCCGTGGGCGCGGTAGATTTGTTCGTGGACCTTTTCGAAGCGTAGGGTTTCTTCGAAGGTGATGCGGCGGGCTTCAGTGTTGGTGATGAAGCCGAGGTTGCGGATGAAGAAGACTTGCCTCTCGAAGATTGTTTCGCGTCTGATTAGTTCCAGTTCGGCGCTGAGCGTGGGTGAGATGCCGTAGCCAAGGAAGTTTGCGAGGGCGGCGGTGCAGATGACGGAGCGGTCGTGAAACTGGATTTGGTCTGACTGCTGCGAGGCGCGGAGCTGGCGAGCGCGCTGGAGTTGGACGATGTCGTCGATGAAGGATGCGCTTCTCCAGGGCTCGGGGATTCCGAGGTTCTGAGAGGCCGCGATGATGTCGGTTGCAGCTTCTTCGACGACGCTGAAGCCCTCGAGCTCAAGCTGGCGCAGGATGGCGGTTTTGCCGGAGCCGGGTGCGCCGGTAAGGATGAAGCGTCTCATGCTCAGCGGATGCCGACCTGGCCTTTGACGGAGTCGATGAGTTTTTGCGAGTCGTAGCCGATGCCGGCTTTAAAGATGGTTTCGACGTTCTCGATGTCTTCGATCTTCGTCGAGGGATCGCCCTTGATCAGGACGAGGTCGGCTTGTTTGCCGGGAGCGATGGTGCCGATGCGGTCCTGGCGACCGAGGTAGACGGCTCCGTTTTCTGTGGCGATGTGGATGGCTTGGAGCGGAGTGAATCCAGCTTCGACGAGGAGTTCGATTTCGCGCTGATCGCCGAAACCGGGAAGGACGCCGCCGTTGCCGGTGGGATCGGGACCGGCGAGGAGCATGCCGCCGGCTTTTGCAAATGCGAGCTCAAAGTCCATTTCCTTGCGCAACAGTGAGGCCATGGGTGAGGTGGTCGGGATCTGCGCGCGTTCTGTGAGGTAGCTCTGGGCAGATTCTGTGGACATGGATTGGAGAACGCGAGGCTGGAGCTGCGGCCGCAGTGGCACCGAGGCTTCAAAGACGGGCAGAGTGGACGTTACGGCGACGTGGTGCGAGACCAGGTTGTCGATGAGGGCTTTGATCTGCGGGCTGTCAATGGCGAGTGTGGACCAGCTTGCCGCGCCGCCATTGGGGCACTCATCGGCTTTCTTGCCGGAGACGAATTCGGTATCGGCAAAGACTGGGCCGTGTTCGAGGTCGTCGATGCCGAGAGCGATGGCTTCGGGCCACGTGACGGAGCAGAGGTGGCCGGTGAGTTTCATCCTGTGTGTGTGGGCCTGCTGAATGGCGGCGCCGAGTTCGTCGCGCGTGATGTTCATGTAGGCCTTGAACGATGTCATGCCGGCGGAGGCCCAGTAGTCGACGAGATGTCTGGCGTCTTCAGGGCCAGTGAGCTCGTGCATCTGCGCGAAGCGGGTGTGCGGGCCTTCAAGGTAGGGAGCGCTCGTGTCGAGTGCCGGGCCCGGCATGAGACCAGCGTCGATGCGATGTTTGATTTTGAGATCGGTGTAGGGTTCCACGCTGCCGGTGGTGCGCATGGTGGTGACTCCGGCGGCGAGGTAGAGGCGCGGAGCCGTGTATGGAAGTTCCGCCGCAAGAAATCCTGGTTCCTCGATTCGTCCATTACGGAACTGAAGCGCCGCAGAGCCGGTGTAGTAGAGGTGATCGTGCATGCCGACGAGCCCCGGGATTACGGAGTAGCCGGTGCGATCGAGAACCTGAGCGCCGGAGGGTGCCTGCGTGGAAGATGCGGGGCTGACGGACTGGATCTTTCCGTCGGCGATGAGGACGGTCTGGTCCTCTTTGGGAGCGGCGCCGGTGCCGTCAATGACACGGACGTGGTTGAGAACGACAGTGCGCGCGTCGACCGAGACGAAGGGAGCGACGTCGGGAGGGAAGCGCGTCTGCGATGAAGCGACTACGCACACGACGAACGCGAGAAGAGCGAGATGGGAACGCACGATGAGTGACCTCGATCGGGAAGAGTCGATGGGGATGATGGTAAAGGCTGGAACGGAGTTGGTGGTAGCTCTACTTGCGAAGAAGTGGAGTGAGCTTGGGCAAGACTGTGCGCGCGATGATTTCTGAGCCTTTAGCCGTGGGGTGGATGCCGTCTTGCTGGATGGTGCCGGGCACGTTGATGAGGTCTTTGTAGATCATGGGGATGAAGGTGACGTGGTGTTTTGCGGCGAGATCGGCGAAGACCTTGTTGAATGACTGGATGTAGTCGGGGCCGTAGTTGGGGGGCAGGGTGATGCCGGCGAGGAGGACCTTGATGCGGGCGGCTCCAAGTGTGGTGAGAACGGTGTCGAGGTTTTTGCGGGTCTGATCGGGAGGGAGTCCGCGAAGGCCGTCGTTGCCGCCGAACTCAACGACCACCACGGAGGGGTGAGCCTGGACGACAGAGCTCAGGTTGGCGACTGCGTCCTTGGTGGTGGCTCCGCTGGTGCCGCGATTCTCAACCTTGTACTTGTAGCCACGCTGATCGAGATCGCGCTGGAGCGCGGAGGGCCAGGACTGGCTGGGCTGGAGGCCGTAGCCGGCTGTGATGCTGTCGCCGTAACAAATGACCGTAGGGGGGACGGCAGCGAGCATGGGAATCGCAGCAAAGAAAACGAAAACAGAGACGAAGAAGCGACGTTGTACGTCCACATGATCAGTGTAAAGGTTTGTAAAGGCCGGAACGTGCTGTTAGCGGGATGCGTAAGAATGGAAGAGGGCGGCGGGGAGGATTGACTGGGTGATTGAAGTCCGGAACGTGAAGAGGTGGATTCAGAACGGGTCGCGGCGCGTCGATATTCTGAAGGGGATCTCGCTCAGTATTCCTGCGGGACAGTTTGTGGCGATTGTGGGGGCGAGTGGAAGCGGCAAGAGTACGCTGCTCGGGCTGCTGGCCGGGCTGGACACGCCGAGCGAGGGTGAGATCTGGCTGGACGGGACGCCGATACACAACCTGGCGGAGACTGAGCTTGCGTCGGTGCGAGGCAGGAAGATTGGTTTCGTGTTTCAGTCCTATCAATTGATCTCGACTTTGACGGCACTTGAAAATGTGCTGCTTCCATTTGAACTGAATGTGCAGGGTCACGGGCTCGGGAAAGCGCGGGAACTGTTGCAGGCGGTCGGGCTGGGCGAGCGCATGGATCATTATCCGGTGCAACTCTCAGGAGGCGAGCAGCAAAGAGTGGCGCTGGCGCGAGCGTTTGTGGTGAATCCGCCGATTGTGATGGCGGATGAGCCGACGGGAAATCTGGACAGTTCCAATGGGCATCTTGTTCTGGATTTGCTGCTGGAGCGGCATGCGCATGCAGGGGCGACGCTGGTGCTGGTGACACACGACCCGGAGATTGCAAATCGCGCGGACCGGAAGATTGTGCTGAAGGACGGAATGATTGTGGAAGACACGCTGCCGTCGGCGGAGCCGCGAGAGGTAGCAGCACAGAGCGGACGCGCGCATGGCTGAGCGGGCTCTGGGGTGGAGACGGGCCTCGGCGATTGCCTGGCGTGACCTGAAGTCTGCGCCCGGGAAGTTCGCGTTTGTGGTGTTGTCAGTGGCTGTGGGCGTGGCAGCGCTGGTGGGGGTGCGGGGATTCAGCGAGAGCTTCAGGACGACGCTGATGACCGAATCGCGTTCGCTGATGGCGGGCGACCTGAGTGCGCGGATTTTTCATGTGCCCAGCGCGGATGAGTTGAAGAAGCTGGCGATGTTGAAGCAGGGGATTGCCGGGAGTGAGAGCACTTGGGTTACGGAAACAATCTCCATGGCATCGGTGGCGCCGGATCCGGTGCCGCTGCTGATTTCGCTGAAGGCGGTTGATCCGGCGATGTATCCGTTCTATGGGGCGGCGCAGTTGGAGCCGCAGATGAGCCTGCAGCAGGCGCTCGCGGGCGACTCGGCTGTGGTTGCAGATGAATTTCTCATCAGGCTGCGCGCGCATGTAGGAGACACGCTGCGGCTGGGGGGGCGGAGCTTCAAGATTACAGCTGTGCTGAGCCAGGAGCCGGACAGGATCAGCGCGGGTGCGGGAATGGGTCCGCGCGTGATGATTTCAAATGCGGCGCTCGATCGTACAGGGCTGGTTGCACCGGGCAGCCGAGCATCGCATCGGCTGCTGATGAAGTTGCCCGCGCAGGCGGATGACGCGACGGTTCGCAAGAAAGTGGAAGAGGTGCTGCCGGATGCGCAGGTGATGGATTTCAAAGAGGGGAATCCTGCGCTGAGCCAGGGGCTAGACAACGCGACGGCGATTCTGAGCCTGATCTGCCTGGTCGCGATGGTGCTGGGGGCGATCGGCGTGGCGATGGCGATGCACGCGCATCTGGAACAGCGGATGGACATGCTCGCGATTCTGAAGGCGGTGGGAGCGCAGTCGTCGGACCTGCTGCGGATCTTTTTGCTGCAAACGATGGCGTTGGGACTGCTGGGTGTGCTGATCGGGGTTGGATGCGGCGCACTGGTGATGGAAGCGCTTCCGACGGTTTTCGGGAAACTGCTGCCGGTGCACACGGTGCTTCATTTCCCGTGGCGTGCGGTGGGAGCGGGATTTGGAACGGGGTTGCTGACGACGCTATTGTTCTGTTTGCCGCCGCTGCTGGATGTGCGGGCTGTGCGACCGATCCTGGTGCTGCGCAGGATGGTGGAGCAGGGACCGTCTACGGCGAAGGAGTGGGTTGCGCGGTGGTGGGCGCGGAGGCTGCAGCTTGGGATCGCCGTGGTGGTCATCGCAGCGCTGGGCGGCATCGCGTGGGCGCTGTCCGATTCTGCGAAGGTGGGCGGGTGGTTTGCGCTGCTGTTCTCGATTGCTCTGATCGTTCTGCTGCTGCTTGCGGCGGTAGCTTTGCGGACGCTGCGATTTGTTCTGAACCGGGTGCGGCTACGGCTGCCTTCGTCGTTGCGGCATGGACTGGCGAATCTGTACAGGCCGGGGAACCAGTCGGCAGCAGTACTTGCATCGTTAGGGACCGGGGTGATGCTGATTCTGGCGGTCTATCTCATGCAGAGCTCGCTATTGCGCGAGATACGCGAGACGGCTTCGCCGAAGCTGCCGAATGTATTCCTGATCGACATCACGCCGGATGAAGTGGATGGGGTGAAGGCTTTCTTCCAACATCAGGGCGGTGTGACAACGCAGGTGGATTTGCTGCCGGTGGTGCAGGGGCGTTTTTTGACGCTGAACGGAAAGACACTGGACCAAATGCAGGATCAGCATTTCCCCAGGCGATGGTTAGAAAACGCGGAGATAAGCTGGGCTGACGCGCCTCCGGAAGGGGATAAGGTGCTTGCAGGACGATGGTGGAAGGATGCGGGTGCGGAGGAGATCGCGATCGGAAAGGGAACGGCAGATCGGCTCCACCTCGGCGTTGGGAGTGCGGTGCAGCTTGAGGTGGGCGGGCGTACCCGCAACCTGAAGGTTGCAGCTCTTTACCGACCCGATGGACAGCATATTGGGAGCCGGGTTTCGTTCATGTTGCCTTCAGGACAGTTGAAGAGCGAGCAGGCAACATGGTACGGCGGCGCGCACATCGACGCGAAGAAGGTTCCGGAGATGGAGCGCGCACTATTTGCGGCGTATCCAACAATTTCGGTAATCAACATCGCCGATGTGCTGACTCGGATTGAGAACGTGGTCGATCAGATCATGTTTGTCGTGCGATTTCTGGCCGGCTTTTCGATTCTCGCAGGCCTGATGATTCTGGCATCGAGCATTGCGAGCGCGCGATTCAGAAGGATGCGGGAAGCCGTGGTGCTGAAGACGCTGGGGGCGACGCGGATGCGCATCGTGCGGACGTTCAGCGTCGAGTTCAGCGTGCTGGGGCTACTGGCTGGTTCGGTGGGGGTGGTGTTCGCGAATCTACTGACACGGGTGTTGCTGCGCAGGCTCGAGATTGGATTCCATATTGATTGGCGAGCAGCAGGGGTGGCGCTGGTTGGAACGGCGATCCTGGCGACGGCGACCGGTTGGATTGCCAGCTATCGCATACTCGGATTGCGTCCGCTCGAGGTGCTGCGCGAGGAATAGGCTGTACTGGCTGTGGGGCCGGAACGGGTTCTGCCCTCTACGGGTCGAGGGCCGCAGGTTCAGTTCGTCAGGACCCGGTTTGACCGGATAAATGGTTTGTCCGTATCATGAAGCAGTTGGCTTTCAGTGCTGAACGTTCTGTTCCAGCCGAGCCAGCACGGCTGCAAGATGGCCTTCTGCGCTTGTTGCCCCCTCGTTCAACGGCAGGACAGCTGACTCTGGATCAGCATATCGGGGTTCGAATCCCTGGGGGGCAGCCAAATGAATCAACAATCTCAAAATGATGGATTTGGAGGGGCTCGGGCTCCGGTTTCCGTGTGCCGGATTCTCGGGTCGGAGAAGACTGAGATACTCCCCCAAGTCTCTGCGAATTTGATTCCGATCCGGTGGGCAGGCTTAGGCCGTCGCGTGCTGAATTGAAGGTTAATGGAAGGAAGCTTCCTGCTCCGGGTCGGAGGAGGAATGACGTGAGGTTCCTCGTATTAGGGCGAGGCACTTCACTCGATCAGATCGGCTGCAAGTGGGGCGAGAGTTACGGCTCCGGTGTAGACCTGACCGGTCAGGAGGCTTCGTTTGCCTGCGTGGATGGGGACCTTCTTCTGTTCCTGGGTAGTGTTGACATATAACGTGCGGCCCTCGACCACTCTGGCGTAAACGCCGTCGGGTGTGGGAGGGCCGACTTGAATTCCAACAAGCTGAAGAAGGTAAGAGGAAACAGGACCCATTGCGGATGGGTTCGACTCTGTTGCGAGATACAGTGCTTTGCCTTTGCCGAAGGTATTCACAGTCAGGGCTGGCGGATGATCCGCGACTTTGCTGAAGCGGGCGAGGACTTGCGCGGTTGAGGGCTCGAGTACTTCGTATCGATGCACATCGGTCTCGATCGACTTGCCGCCAAGCTCGAACGACAGTGCTGCTGAGTCGTAAAATGCGTTGGTTTTGAATCCAAAGACATCACTGAGTCGACCAGGGAGCGGAGTGTCGAACCATTGACCGTGCTCGTCGACTTTGGCGGAGAGGGCCGTCATCAGCACTGTGCCACCGTCCCGAACGAAGTTTCGAATTGCATCCGCGCTGGACTGATCCATGACGTAGTCGGCTGGTACGACCACCAGCTTGTAAGGCGAGAGGTCGTCATGTCCGACGTTGATGATGGCGGTGTCGAGGTTGGAGCGGAAGAAAGGCTCGAACGCGGCCTGCACCTGATCTGTGTAGGAGGGCTTGAAGTATTGCAGCGTTGTGTTAGAAGGACCGTTTGGATGGGAGTCGATGAAGGAGTCGAAGGAGTATGCAATCGCGACGGAAGGGTGCGTATATCTGGGGAATCCGAATTTCGAGAGCAGCTTAAATTCTGAAGCGATGCGTCCAAACTCGTCGACCTTCCAAGAAGGAGTTCCGTCGTGGTCCACGAGCCCGAATAGGGCCTGCTCTTCGCCGCCGAGATGGCTGTTGAATGTCCAGGCAATAATTCCTTGAGCACCCATCATCAGTCCGAGATAGGCGTACATGCGACTTCGGCCGGGTGTACCGTAGTAGCCTCCTCCGCCGGCGGTAAACTCGTTGAACCATATGGGAGTCTCGAGGGCTCCTTTGGTCATCAGCGCGCCGAACGATCCGCTGATCGGGTCGCCGGGATAGAAGCCTTCGGCGCCATAGGAAACGTAGCCCTTGTAGGTCGAGAGGTAGTCGAAGCCACGCCGTCCCGCTGTGTCCCATAGATTGGAGATCGATGGAACCTCAGGCATGTTTCGCTGCCGGATCGCATCGAGTTCCTTGAGGCGTTCGACCGTTACGTCGGACCAGTAGCGGTGCAGATCTAGATAGCGCTCTGATGGGCCAGGCCCGTCAGCCAAGGGCAGATCAACATCGTCGAAGCTGTTGAGTCGACGCGACCATCTTTGTGTAGCCCACGCTTTGTTCAATTCAGCGATGGTGCCGTACTTCTTCTTGAGCCAAGCGATGAAACGCTGCCGATCGGCTTCAGAGTACGACATGAAACCGTTGCCGATTTCGTTGTCGTATCCGATGGCAATCACTGCAGGATGATGGGCGTAATGGCTGGTGAGCGCCTCTGCCATGATGCCGACCTCGCGGACGTAGTCCGGGTCGCTGATGTTGTCCATGTAGCGCTCGGCGGGAGGAAGGCGCGTGCCGTTCTGCGCCACGATGTCGACGCCCGGATGGGCTCGATGCAGCCAAATCGGCGCCGGCAGCCCGGGTATATCCAGGATGACGCGAATGCCTGCGGCGTGCATCTTGTCCATGATGGTGTCGAAGCGATCGAAGGTGAACTTGCCTTGCTCGGGCTCGAAGGAGTCCCAGGACAAGTCACCGATGCGGACGACGTTGAAGCCCGCACGATGCATGACCTGAATGTCGCGGTCAACCTCTTCGGGAGAGCGATCCACGGGTTGATAGCAGGTTCCGACAAAAAGCTGGCCTGGCCCGGGCCAGTTCGGGTGGGCGGAAGGGGCTTGCGCCTTGGCCTGACCCAAGGCGAGCATCACGCATGATGAGATCACGAGCGGAGGAAGACAAGCCTTGCAAAGGATATTCAGGCGAGAGGTACTGACACGTTTTCTCATCATGGCGTTCCATGGTCGATTGCGAGTGAGCTGTGCAATCCGGTTTGAGTTGATCTTCGCTTTGAGTCTACTCTGAACGGGAGCGTGGCCCCTCGAGTCGGCTGGGAAGAGGTGGAGGTTCAGCCGAGTTCTTGATTTGCCTGACGGTCAGGCGCTTTGAGTTGGTGAGCTCTGGTTACGCTGTGTCTTCGGAGCTTCGAGATAGGGGCTTGACTCGCCTATGGATAGAGGCGAACCTGCTGCCATACCGAAGCTGTCAGCGTAAAAAGAAAACGGTCATGGAGCCGGTCCTCGCCGCTGATCCAGAATTCGATTCGCACTGGATCGACGCGGAAACCGCGCCAGTATGATGGCCGAGGAACTTCAGCGTGGTTAGCCGCGGCGAACGAGCGTACACGCTGTTCAAGTTCCGCCCGGCTGGGGAGAACGCGGCTCTGATTCGAGACGGCTGCGCCGATCTGGCTCCGTCGTGAACGGCTGTGAAAGTATTCGTCAACTACTGGGGAAGGAAGCTCATAGACTTTGCCTTCTACACGTACCTGCCTGCGCAGCGACTTCCAGTGGAAGCCGAGGGCGCACTGGGGATTTGCCAGAAGCTCGCGTCCTTTTTGACTCTCAATATTCGTGAAGAAGCAGAAGCGGTCCATCCGGACACGCTTGACAAGGACCATGCGCACGCTGGGCACGGCGTCAGACGAGGCGGTTGCGAGCGCTGCAGCATTTGGGTCATTCAGCTCGGATCTGTTTGCTTCCGTGAGCCATTCGTCGAAGAGTTCCAGAGGATCTCGGACGCCTATTTCATGATTATTGTCTTCGGGCAAGATGAGCTTTCCTTTGCGATGTGAGTTGATTGCGGCGTGCCTTCCATCGAAACGTATTTGAACGGGCATCTTTGGTCAATTCGAACTTTGATGGCCTGAATAGTGCAGAAGAGGCTCACACCGTCAGGAGCGACGCGCTGGGTTGCAAAACCGAGGACGGGCCGCTTTGGTCGCGTTCTCAGCGTGGACAATTTGACTGGCTCGTGGTGACGCGATATGCTCGACGCACTTTCCGCACTCGATTCCTCTTTTGTCCGTCCTGCTCAAGTGTGTGCGCTGTCTTGAGAAGCTGCTGGGAACAAAGGTTAGTTGGGGATCGAGACTGCTCCGGCATGCCGGAATCGTCCGTCTGCCTCACTCTCAGCCCGTGGTGAACGTTATGACTCCAGAGCGTTGGAATCAGGTCAAGACGGTGCTGGCCGCGGTGCTGGAGCTCGCTCCGGAGGATCGCGGCAAGTATCTCTCGGTGGCTTGTGCAGATGATGCGGAGCTGCGGCGCCAGGTTGAAGGGTTCCTGGATGATGAGCAACAGATAAGCACAGGGTTTCTCGAAAGGGAAGCTCTGGTGGATGCTGCGGCCGACTTTGCCGAGCGGGAAACCAGCTTCTGGATCGGGCGGCGGGTCGGACGCTACCAGATTGTCGAGTCCATTGGCGCCGGGGGAATGGGGGAAGTTTACCGGGCAGTTCGCGCTGATGATCAGTATCGGCAAGAGATTGCGCTGAAGATGGTGCGTGCCGGATCGGATTCAGCACTGGTGGTCAAGCGTTTCAGAAACGAGCGGCAGATCCTGGCTGGGCTGGAGCATCCGAACATCGCACGGCTGCTCGACGGTGGGACGACCGAGACGGGCACTGCGTACTTGGTGATGGAATTGATCCGCGGACGATTGATCACCGATTACTGCCGGCAGCAGGCACTTGGAGTGCCGGAGCGGCTGAATCTCTTTGTCATGGTTTGTTCGGCCGTTCAATACGCTCATCAACACCTGGTGATTCATCGCGACATTAAGCCCGGCAATATTCTGGTGACTTCGGATGGGATACCGAAGCTGCTTGATTTTGGGATTGCCAAGATTTTGAGTCCGGAGGATCAGGACACGCAGGACGCGACAAACACGCTGTTTCGGGCGCTCACGATGCGCTACGCAAGTCCGGAGCAAATCAAGGGCGAGCCGATTACAACGGCTACAGACGTCTATTCTCTCGGGGTTGTGCTTTACGAGTTGCTCACGGGGGAGAGCCCATACGGGAACAATACGAATGCTGGAGAGCAATCCATCAAAGCGATTCTGCACTCTGACCCGCCAAAGCCGAGCACAGTGATACGTGCTGTCCGGAGGGAATCAGAGACGTCGTCCGGAAAGAATCGGCACGGCCGATATTTGAACCGGTCCAGCCAGATTTCGGCGGACCTCGACAATATCGTGATGATGTCCCTGCGAAAGGAGCCGCAGCGGCGTTACGGATCGGTGGAGCAATTTGCGGAGGACATTCGCCGGAGCCTGCATGATCTGCCCGTTGTGGCAAGGAAGGACACGGCTCGATACCGGGCTTCGAAATTCATCGTGCGGCATAAGCCCGGCGTAATCGCGGCCACCCTTGTATCGCTGATGATGATTGCCGGTATCGCTATCACCGCGCAAGAAGCGCGGATAGCCCGGAGGCGGTTCAACGACGTGCGCTCGCTTGCCAACTCCTTGATTTTCGATATTCACGATTCCATTCGCGATCTGCCGGGGTCCACACCTGCGCGAAGGTTGATCGTCGAACGGGCACTTCAATATCTAAACCAGTTGGTCGAGCGAGTCGGCCGGAGATGCCAGCTTGCAGCGTGAACTTGCCGCAGCATACGAGCGCGTCGGATCTGTACAGGGAGACTATCTGGAAAACAATCTTGGTGACGGCCAAGCGACGCTCTCGAGTTATCGAAAGGCACTCGAGTTGCGGAAGCAGGTGCAGTCTTCGTCCAAAGACTGGAACGACCGTCTCTCGCTGGCGCAGAGCTATCGCCTGGTGGCGCATCAGCTGTGGGCAAACGGCGATCCTCGCGGTGCTCGCGAGCCAATCGGAAGGGCTATTGAGATTTCTGAGGCGCTCAACCGGTCCAATCCTCGCACTCCGAAGATCGTTGCTGAACTGGCGTTCGAGTACGAAGTGTCGGGACGGATTGGGTATCCGGGCGATCCCAATGTGAACGAGAAGATGATTCGGGATTATCGCAGGGCACTGGCCGTGGATCAGATCGCTCTGGAGATGAATCCTAAGGATGTTCATACGCTGCATGGATACTCAATGGATCTGAGCGACATCGGGAACATGCTCGAGGCTGTGGATCCGGCCGAGGCTCTGAAGGATTACCAGGAGGGACTGGAGATCAATAAGAAGCTTACGCAGCTCTCGACGGACGTCAGATTCAAACGGAGTGTCGCGGTGGCTTACGGCAATATCGCGAGCGTGTACGACGATATCGGTGACTATGCACATGCAGTGGAGAACAATGCGCGAGATCTTGCGCTGTATAAGGAGCTAGTCAGTTCGGATCCGCAGAATGCCTTGCTCAAGCAGGGTCTTGCGATCGCGTATATGAATACTGCTGGATCCTTGTCCAGAGCCGGGCAAATTTCCCAGGCCCTGGATGACTCGAAGGCGGGATTAGGGATCATGCAGAATCTTGCAGGCTCGGCGTCGGACAACGCTTTCCAGAAGGGGATATTGGCAGCAATGCACGTGGTGCGCGGAACGATTCTAACCGCGGCCGGACAGCCAGAGGCCGCAACCTCCGTGATCGAGCGAGGCAAATCGATCTACGAAACGCTCGCAGCATCGGGCGGAGCGAGTGCCTCGAATATAGCCGCATGTGACGTCAAGTTGGGTGAAGCAGCGCTGCCCGCAAAGAACTATGCGAGCGCAGAAGGGCATTTCAAAGCGGCACTTGCCATTGTGAAACCGCTGACTTTGCGAGAGCCTGCAGAACTCGATGGTCTTTACACCCAGGCGGACGCATTCTCGGGCCTTGGGGATGTCAGTTCTGCGAGGGCAAGAGGCGCGGGCGTGGCGAGGAGCGAAAGAAGTTCAGCATGGAATGAAGCGAGAGCGTCCTATGCTGCAAGTCTCGACGCCTGGCGAAGAATCTCGCACCCGAATCACACGGCTCCGAGCAGCTTCCAGGTCGGAGATCCTTCCGTGGTGAAGAAGAAACTCAAGATCGCAGAGGCAGCAGCGTCCGAAGTGCAATAGAGCGGCTAAAGTCAGGCGCTGTCTGATTCAGCTTCCGGTGTTCATGGCGCGATGAAGCCAGAGGCGGGCCGTGGCCCATTCTCGTTTCGTTGTTGCGGGCGAGATTTTTTCGACTTCGGCAGTTTCATCGATTGACAGGCCGCCGAAGAAGCGCAGTTCGACAATCCGGCACTGGCGCGGATCAAGCTTCGCCAATCGTTCCATGGCATCATCGAGAGCCATGAGATCGAGATTGGGTGCCGTGCTTGAAGCGGGCAAGTCGTCAGCGGCAACGGTGATTGGGTTTGAGCCTCGCTTAAGTGCGGCGTGCTTGCGCGCGTGATCGACCAGGATCTGGCGCATCATCCTAGCGGCCAGCGCAAAGAAATGGGCTCGATTTTGCCACTCGACTGGCTGGTTCTTTGCGAGGCGCAGGTACGCCTCATGCACGAGGGCGGTGGGCTGCAAAGTGTGACCTGCAGACTGGCTCGAGAGGGATCGTCTGGCAATCCTTCGCAACTCCTCATAGACAAGCGGGATCAAGGCTTCTTGGGCATCAGCGTCTCCCTTGCTCCAGCGTGCGAGCAGTTCGGTGACTGGCTGGGGCGGAATCGCTGCCACGAAACTCCCTGTGGATGAAGAGGTTGAGTGCATCTTAGCTGCCCTGAAATCGGGAAGTCAACGTTGCCGGGTGAGGCGGTTAGCAGCGGTTGAGGGAAGAGACGTGCAATTTGCTGAGCCGGTTTTCTGACGGTCTACGTTTCCTAGATTAGAAACCGTTCGCGCAGGCAGTGGGTAGCAGCCGCTCCCCCTTTCACACCGATACCCTGCAATTCGTATGCCTGGCAGCCGAACGACGGAGGTAACCATGGACATCGGTTCATTGCGTCTCTTCTGCCAGGTCTCCTTGCTGTCTTCGATTCCGTTGATCATGCCGGCGCAGGATCTGCACTTCAAAAAGAGCATTTCCATCAACGGCAACACACTGTCTACCTCGGAGACCTGGGTCAGCGGCAAGCGCGAACGTACCGTGACTGCTTCGCCAGCCGGCGACGTTATTACGCTGCACCAGTGCGACCTGAAGCGAACCATCAGCGTGAACGATGCCGCGCAGTCGTATTTCATCCAGAGGGATCCAGAGGATGAGGCTGCGATGCGGGCGGCAGCGCTGGTCACGGGGCAGCCTGCGCCAGGAGCCGGCGGCGCGATTACGCAGACAGTAACGGTGACGGATACTGGCGAGCGGAAGCAGATGTCGGGTTATGCAGCGCGCCACCTCAAGACGAGAGTTATCGTCGAGCCGTCAGCAGATGCATGCACCAAGACGAAACAAGACCTGGAGATTGACGGTTGGTACGCCGACTTATCGAAGGAACCCTTGAGTTGCTCGCAGGGCTCTCCGCCAATCAGACAGGGCGCGGGCTGTAACGATCGCGTCATCGTGCACCGAAAGGGAACCGGCAAGCCCGGATATCCATTGCACGAGACGATCACCATGCGCAACGACGGTGATGAAGCTGCTACGAACATCGAAGTGGTCACCTCAGAGATCTCGAAGCAAGCCTCGAAACCCGAGCTGTTTGATGTTCCGTCGGGATATAAGGAGGTGCATTCCGAAGGCGAAATCTACACAGCAGTTCTGCCGCAGGCGGGCCCGGTGACGACCGCGCAAGCCTCTGCTCCGGTATCCCCTTCGGTCGATAACGCCATGGTTCCACAAGGTTCGGTAGCGCAGGGTGCGGCCGCGGCTATGACCGGTGGGATGGCGGGGAAGGGCGGAATGCCATCTGCGATGTCGATGCTGCAGATGATGGGCGGCAAGTTCGGAGGCCTTCCGCAGCAAGTTCCTCAGCAGAACATGACGGCTGGAACACCGATGCCCATTCCCCAGGCGCTCGGACCAAAGGCGCCGGGTAGAATCCGCATTGGCGTAGCCCCTGCGCAGGCGCAACTAGGCCAGGGAAACAACTCGCAACAGGAATACGGAACGCCCGTACGCAACGCGATCATCTTGATGATGAGCGGCCCGGCGATCGAGATCGCCGCGATCGATGCGCGTATTCCGATCCAAATGCAGGCCGAGGCACAACAAAAGCAATGCGACTACCTGCTGCTCTCGAGTGTGACGGTGAAGCGCAATGCATCCACTGGCTTTGGAAAGTTGATGAAGGCAGGAAGCATGGCTTCCAACTTTACGCCGATCGGGATGATGGCGCACACAATGAGCAGCGTGAACGGAGCTATGGCCGCGGCGCAAACCGCCGGTGCGGTGATGCAGCAAACCGCGGCGATAAGCGCGCAGCAGCAGGCGATGAACCAGCTTTCCGGGTTCAACGGGCAGATCAAGTCGAAGGATGAGGTGACAGTGGAGTATCAGCTCCTTCCCACTGGGCAGGTCCAGCCTAAGCTCGATACGACACTGAAAGGCAAGTCTAAGACAGACGGAGAGGATGTACTGACTCCGCTCATCCAGCAGGCAGCAACCACGGTGTTGACCGAGGTGAGCAAGAAGTAGCGAGCACAAACGGGCTGGAGCGAGGACGTCTCGATGCATGGATCAAGCAAGACACTCCGCAGGTTTGCGATCGGCGCTTTTTGTTTCGCCTGGGTTGGGGCAATCTGTTGCGCTGCACAGAGCCCGATCGCAATACCGGGGCCGGGAGACGGCTATGAGATCAGCAAGAGCGACAGCAGTCAAGCGGCCCCGTCCGGGTACGAGGGGCGGACCGACACGGCGGTGGAAACTGCGGTCGGGAACACAGCGGCAACCGCGGGCAAGCGGATCGTCACGAAGTTCACGCTAGGAAACCAGATAAGAACATGCCCACACGCCGATGGAAGCACGGAGGGAGAAGGGGTGTTCTCGATGTCAGTCGACTACACCAATGCTCAGGAAAGTGGCACCACCTCGATGCACATCGAGATGGGCACCAGAGGACAATACAAGGGACAGGTCGGTGATGATGCTCTGCTGCATGGGCCAGTCGACGGGCAGTTCGATTACACATACACGCAAACGGGCAAATTCCGCGACAAGAGTGGGGCGATCACCAATTCACCACCGAGTAACATCGAGCAGCATATCGCGATACCAATCGTGGTCATGCCGAATATGAATGCTCCGAGCTTCGGGGCATTTTCCGGTGGCGATCCCACGGTGGGGCATTATTCGGACGCGTTCAGCTCAGGTATGGCGCTCGCTTACTGGGCGGGAGTGTACTTCTCAATCGCACAGATGAAGTGGTACGGCGGGGAAACCGGCCCAGGGGGTCAAGCGGTTCGAGCCGGGCAGTGTGTGGTGGTTGCATTCGATCCACCGAGCTTTACGCTGCAGCCGCCACTGGGAGCGACCGCAGATGTAAAGGCGGTGGTAAAGACCAAGGGCGGTGAGATCGTAAATGCCCGCGTCATCGAAGCAAATGCTTTTAACGGGAGCGGGATAACTCCGACGCAAGGGGCGACCAGCACATCGTCGCCGTTGAAGTTCGTATATACGGCTCCGAAGCAGAAGGTTGCACGCGCGGGGTTTTCACTGGGCGCTCTTTCCAGAGCCGGGGCTGCCGTGGGGGAGTGGCATACGGGGCTTGGCACTGACTGGAGCGGACAGATCACCTACGAGATGAGTTTTACAGGCGATGATGGCGGGTCGCCCGGTATTCAGGAATGGTCTTATTCCTCGCATGTCAGCGTGACCGTTACGGTGGAGAATGGCGTGGCCTCATATCGAGGCCACGTGGACAACAAGGGCCACCTGAAGAGTTGGCAGCCAGTGGCGAAATCGAGCCCGAGGATCGACTATAGCGACGACAGTGAGGAGATTGGGGATGGAGAGTTTCCAGCCTCCCTTTCTGTTCAGATCAACGAAGAACGAGGTACCTACGGAATATCCGTTGGGCCATCGACGACTGCTGATGGAAGACCGAAGGCGCCTTGGGGACCTATCGGGAAGTCGCACACGATTTCATGCCAGCGTGTGTACGGATGCAAGACCTACGATCGCGATCTTGGAATGCCCACGATTGGTTTGAGCGGTCCTCTGTCCGGAAACTTGCAGGATCCTAATCATATCCAAGCCTCATATACGTATCAGAAAACAGAACAGGGCCGCTCGCACAAAGGTGTGCATGTCGAGACCACAACGGTTAACCTGGCCCGCTCCGGAACGACGAACCGATCCGGCAGTTCAAAAAAGGGAGGTCTCTAGCGTGAGAGTTCGAAGGAATATTTGTCGCGCATGGTGGTTGCTCTTCGTCGCAGCGCTGGTGCTGCCGACGTGCGCTCAGGAGATTGCCTCGGTCCACAAGAGGTTCACGAACGAAGACGTAATCAGCCTCGTGCGCATGAACCTCGCCGAGGACGTTATCGTCTCGAAGATCCGCGCAATCAGCGAGGCCGATCCATCCTCGGTTCGGTTCGACACCAGCGTTGAGGGTTTGAAAGCTCTTAAAGACGGGAACGTTCCGGACCCCGTGATTCGCGTGATGATCAATCCGACGCCCGCGCAAGCGACCGTGATTACGCAGGCGACGGCGATGACGATCGATCCCAATCTGCCTCCGCCGGAAGTCGGCGTGTACTGGAAGGACCAGAGCCGCTTCGTTCTGATCGAGGGGCAGATGCTGGCCAATGCCAAAGTCGGAGGCAAGGCAGGCAGCATGTTCAGCTATGGATTTCGCGGAATGCACTGGGACGCAACGCTGAAAGGCCCGAATTCCAATCACATTATTCGCGATCGCCGGCCAGTGTTTTACTTCTACGTTCCAGACGGTTCCAGTTCCTCCGATTACGTGCTGTTGAAGCTCAACAAGAAGGGCGATCGCCGGGAGTTCCAGGTGGGGACGATGGCAGGGAAGTTCGGTGGCGGAAAGGCCGGCCTGAAGACGGATAAGGAGATTCCATTTGAAGCGGAGCACGTGGGAATCAGGACTTACAAGGTAACTCTGCAGCAGGATCTGAGCCCAGGTGAATTTGCCTTTTTCATGGCAACAGGGCAGCAGTTGAATGGGACGGACAACAGAAGCGGCACGGGTGGCGCGGCTACAGGGCGAATCTACGATTTTCGATTGCCGGAGTAATCAGGATGAAAGAGGCGCAGCCGCAGCACAGGGAATGAGAGGCGGGAGGTGGGAATCATGTTGTCGGTCCAAAAAAGAAAGCGCGATCGTAACGGCCGCTCGCCTGCCTCTAAAGGCTTACGGATAGCGGTCCTCTCGTTGACTGTTGGAATTGGCTTCGTATCATGCTCGCAAGCGCAGACAGCGGACGCACTATGGTTCGGCGAGGTGCAGTGCACCCTTTCCATGCAGATGCCGGGCTACACGCACCAGGAGACGCAGACGTGGCGGCTGACGGGCGAAGCACCCAAGATGTCTGGCAGCATCGCCGTCTACCCCGCAACGTGGATCGTTACCTCAAGTGGCTCGGGTCAGCGCACGGTGAATGCCCAGTTCACAGCGTCTGATTGGAAGTCGAACGCGACGCCTCTCAGTGCTCCTCTTGCCATGTTCGTTCGCGTGAACGGCGCGCTTGTGATCAAGTCGTACCACTCGCAATTGTCGGCGGCAAAGGCCGTGACGATCACTCGCCAGGTGTCGCTGCCCGGTGCAACGCCAGCGCAATCGAGTACACAATCCGCAGTAGGCGAATGGACGATGCCAGCGATCGAGGTTGCAGCCCCTGGCGGGAACATTGCGGGCACGGGAACCACAGCGATAGGGGGAAGCTCGATCCCCGAGCGACCGGGAGGTTCTCCCCAGACTGCAAACTGTACCTGGCACTTTACGAGGGCAACGAGCGGAACACCGCCCACAGTCACGCTCCCGGTCGCCTCACCAACACACCTGACCCTGAGTAGCTCTTCTTCCTCGACGAGTCCACAGGGATCATCAACCTCAGGAACTGCTAATTCGTCGAGTGCAACCGGTTCTCAAACCACTACTCCAGTTACCAACGGCGCGTTGCAGATGACAGCACCTACGATCGTGCCTTCGGCAGGTGCACTCACGATCTCGTGGGCGGCCCCAGCAAACAATGGCGGCGATGCAGTGGACTCGTATGATCTTGAAGTGAATCTAACGGCGCCGAGCGGAACGGCGACTACCACATCCACAATCGCGGCTCCGAACACTACTTACCGGCTGCAAGCCAGAGCGTGCCCAGATACACCGGCAGCCTGCCAAGCGCCTAACTTTGACACTTATCGATTTCGCATACGCGCGCACAACAGCTCCGGGTATGGAGCGTACACCGATTACACCGGATCTGTTCGGCCGATGCTCTCTTACATGCAGGACGTATACCCGATCTTCACCAGGCTTCAATGTGCTGCGTGCCATAGTCGGCAGAACGGAGGGAACGTCCATCTCTACCTGGACGATCCACCTTCGGTGACCTACCAAAGCGTCAAGGGGCTGGGGAACATTGTGAATGCGGTGCAACCAGCCAACAGCTATCTACTGACCTATCCCTCGCATATTTTGAACACTCACTGCGGCAGCAATCCGCCGTTCGCCAGCCCCAATCCTCCGGCGGGAGCAACACCGGAATACTGGGTGATCTTACAGTGGATTCGGGACGGGGCTCCTTTCTGAACAGGCGAGCGCTCGAGTTTAACCAGGTGCGAGGTGGCCCGGGAAGTGGGGACCCCAGCAGGGAAGACTGCGGCCGCGTGATGCGCTGTTCCAGCAGGAGTGGGTGCGTATAACAAGGAAGCGGCGCAAATCGAGGGGATTTGCGCCGCCGGGATCCGGTCTGCAACGGATCTAGAAGTAAATCTTGCCGGAGAGCTGGGTGGCACGCCCGGGTTGAGGATCGCCCGAAGAGACACCGAAGTTTGCCGGCTGTATCACGTTCTGAATAGTTCCAAATGTTTGCTTGTCGTTGAAGTTTCCGTCAGGCTCAGCAAAGTTGGCGTGATTGAAGACGTTGTAGGACTCGAGGCGGACCTGCAGATACACTCGTCCGTCCTTCACCAGCGGAATGTCTTTGTAGACCTGGAGATTGGTGTAGTTATAGCCGGGACCATTGAAGAAGTTCCGACCCACGTTTCCGAACGTCCCGACCGGCTCGGGCGAAAAGTTTGACGTGTCAAAGTACTGGTGATTCGTGGCTGCGTTGCGCGGATCCATTTTCTTCAGGTGGAAGTTGCTGAGGTTTGGTGTGTCACCACAGCCGTAGTAGGTGTAAGCATCGCACCAACCGGACCGGTAGGAGCCGGATTGGGAGATGGTGACAGGGAAGCCGGTCTGCAGTGCAGTGGTTCCGGCAATATGCCACTTGCCCAAGAGTTCATTCACGATGAATTTGTCGCGCATGGATGCGAGGACTGGGATCTCGTAGGTGTAGAGGGCGACGAAACGGTGACGAGCGTCGTAGTCGGAGTTGCCGTAGTTCAAGTGCTCAAAACCCGGTACGAAGTTAACACCGCGGCCGTTGAGCGAGCCGATACCGTTCGGCGTCCCGTTGCCATACGACGACTCGTAACCCGAAGAGTTGTCGAGAGCGTGCGAATAGGTGTAGGCAAGGGTGAAGTAAAGCCCATGCGAGACCTGCTGCTGCAAGCTTGCCTGAAGAGAGTGGTAGCTTGATGCGCCCGTTGACCCTTGCTGTGCGACGCTCAGATACCACGGAAAGCCACTTGGGGTGACTGCCGGCTGGGCGGTGTATTGAGGGTAGAACAGATGAAGCTGGGCGATGACCGATCTGCAGGCCGCATCCGCAATACATGCGGCGTGGCCCAGGGGAGTGATCGGGTCGCCCTCGTAAGTGCGGGCCAGCTTGCGGCCGAGCGAGCCGACGTATCCGACTTGCGCAACCATCTTGCTGCCGATTGCTCGCTGGACGTTCAAGTTGAAGTTGTACGAGTAGGAGGGCAGGTAGTTCTTCCCCGGCTGGCTGAGGTCTAGCGCGAAGTAGTTGTCAGCCCAATCGAGCGAAGCTCCGGGCCCGGGCCGCTGATACGGGAAGGGGTTCGTGATCGATGCACCGGGTCTGCCGGCGATGTCGGTAAAAGGATCGGCAAGGGAAGGGCTTCCTCCCACGTCTGCAGCGCCGCGCGATGAAAAGAGGAACGGCGGAGAAGAGAGGTTTTGAAGAGCTTCTTCTTCCTGGTCCCGGTTGAAATACATACCGAATCCAGCGCGGATGGCGAGCGCGTGGCCGCCGGAGTTGCCGACGAGCGTGGAGGGGCCGGCGCCTGGAGACCAAACGAAGCCGAGGCGAGGGCCGAAGTGATTCCATTTCACAGTGGCAGAGCCGTAATTCGTGCAGCCTGGATCTCCGGGGTAGAGAAGCCCCGGAGGGCCTCCCGGGAAGACTTTGGATTCCGCGTTGGAGTTCTGCCAGCAGGTGATCGCGATTCCGCCGAACTGGTGATTGGCCCAAGGGGTTTCCGCATCCCAGGAGATTCCGTAATTCATGTTGAAGTCAGGAGTCATCTTCCAGCTGTCCTGGGCGAAGGCATAATACTCGCGTGATGTAGCCGCAATTTGACTGCCGGAGGTCTGAGTGTACGTTCCGGGGATGCCGACGGCGAAGTCTATAGCCGGATCGCCCGAGGAGAATGGTCCACTCGCGTCGATGTTGAAGATTCCGTCGTTGTCGGCGTTGTAGGGGTTGTCGACACCAAACTGTTCAAAGGTTCCACCGAACTTCATGCTGTGGTTTCCGTGGACAAGAGTGAACACATCCTGACCGAGGAGATTGGAATCGAGCCTCGGTTGAGGACCCTCATAGCTGAAGCCGAGGTTGAAATAGCCCAGCACTGCGATTACGGGCAGGCCCGCACCGGCCGACTGCGGCGTGATATTGAAACCGGCAGAACTGGGCTGCATAATCTGCGCGGGCTCAACGGCAGCATAGTTGAAGCGGAAGTAGCCGCCGCGGAGTTCGTTGATCATGTGCGGGTTGAAGATGTGCGTGTAGTCAGCGTTGAAGATTTTGAAGTGCTCCGCATTTGTCATTGCGAATCCCGGAAGCGTTGAACCGCCAAAGGGCAGGTCGCTTGAAAACGGGGTTGACTGGAAGAGCACCGAGGACCACAGAGAGTCGTTCGCGGTGAGGTGATAGTCGAGGCGGATAATTCCCTGATCACTCTTCGTGCTGCCGCCATTGGCGAAGCTGTACAACGTGCCAGAGTTTGGCGCAGGAACATACTTTGTGAAGAGGGAACTTGCGATTGAATTCCATGACGAGGTCGGGACATTCGCCGTCGAAAGACCCGGGCACGCATTCCACGGAGTTCCGGCAGCGCAGCCGGCGAGCGCAAACGGCATCGGGTTGCCCGAGAGCCCGTTCAGTCCGGCACCGGTGCTCTGTGCATTGGGAAGGTCTGTAATGGAGTTGATATCAGCGCTAAAATCTCCAGCGCGCTGAGCATTCGAAAACACTGGGGTCTGAGCGGTTACAGCAAGTCCGCTCTTTGCTCCCTGGTAGGCAGTGAAGAAGAATAGCTTGTTCCTGAAGATCGGCCCGCCGAGTGTTCCGCCATAAACGTGCTGGTGAATGGGCGGCTTTGAGCCTACAGGATCGAAGTAGCTGCGCGTGTTGAGGAAAGTGTCGCGGTAGAACTCGAAGCCGTTCCCGTGAAAGGAATTGGTGCCGGTCTTGAGAGCCTGATTTACGATCGCACCGGAGTTGCGGCTGTATTCGGGGTTGATGGTGCTTGTGACGATCGCCAACTCGCCGACCGCATCAGGATTCACCGCAAGCCCCTCGGTCTGAATGGCAGAGTCGTTGACGTCCGCGCCGTCGAGCAGATAGCTATTCTGCTCGATCTGCGCTCCGTTAGCGGAGAAACCGCCGAAGCGATCGGCCGCTTCAACGACGCCGGGGGCCGATTTCTGAAGCGTCGTAGCATCCCGGCCAAGCAGCGGCATCTGTGTGATGGTGTCGGAGAGGATGTCCGTTTTGAGCTGGGTCTCGGCGGTGTCGACCTGTGCACTTGCAACGCTCACCTCAACGGTTTGAGCAGTTGATCCGACGGTGAGTCTTGCCGGTACTTCGCGGTCGTCGTTCACGCTCAAGCGGATCTCTTTTGCGACGTAGCTGGAGAAGCCTGGAGCTTCGACCGTGACGGTATAGGGGCCGCCGATTTGAAGCTGGTTGAATTTGAAATAGCCGCTGCTATCGGTTTTGGTTCTGCTGCTGATGCCGGTGCTGGTGTTGAGCGCAGTGATCTCGGCATCTGGAATGACGGCGCCAGCCGGGTCCACGACGGTCCCGTGCATGGCAGCGGTCGTTACCTGCGCAAACAAAGTGGGGGCGATGAGTGCGAGTGCCACGCACAGAAACAGCGCGGCCCTGATGGCTCGGAACTTCATGTGGACCTCCTCGAATATGTACAGTTGCATCGAGTCGCAGCCGTACAAGAAAGCGAAACCTGCTAACGATGGTGCGCGTGCATCTACTTGCGGGGAAGCCTCTGCTGCACCAAGTCATCCGATTTGACCACGCATCCAATTGTTCGGTTTCTGGATTGTGACGAAGGCGAAGTTTCGCAGGATGAAATGCGCGACTGCTTGGAGCAGCAGCCATCTACGCTCGATCGCTAAGCGGGAGTCTTGAGTTTGAGATTGGGAGGCAGGGCGAGCTCGAACCTGAGTGATTCGGCAAGGCCAAGCGCCGTGCCTGAACGAAAGGCACGGTATCCCGCATAGGTGTGTAGCGCCGGGCAAGGGCGGCGGGTAGATTGTCCGTGAGCTACGACGAGTAGCTGCGACTCAGCAATTCGCCAATGCGGGCGCGATAACTGCGGCTCATCGCGAGTTTCTGGCCGTTGGTGAGGTGGACCATGAAGTCGCCGCGAGACTCACTGCGCACCTCTTTGACATAGCGAAGATTCACGATCGCAGAACGATGGACTCGAAGGAACAGGTTGGGATCTAGTCGCTGTTCAAGAGAAGTCATGGTTTCACGCAGAAGGTGTGTTTCCGTGCCGGTGCAGATGCGAACGTAGTTTTCTTCCGCACTGATCCAGCGAATGTCTGCGACGGGTAAGAATAGAATCCGACCGCGCGATTTGAAAACGATGCGAGCTGTGTAGGTACCGACTTGGCCGTCTTTGCCATCGACACGATCAGGCTGATGGTCTGAGAGCTTGATCTCGTCGCGGGCCCGCTCGACTGCGGCATGAAGCCGCTCTGCAGTGAACGGCTTGAGCAGGTAGTCGGTCGCATTCAATTCGAATGCGCGCAGGGCGTACTGATCATAGGCGGTGGTGAGAATGACGCGAGGTAGTTTCACCGCGTCGCGCATAGACAGGTCTGCGATCACGTCGAGCCCATCCATGCCTGGCATGCGCACGTCCAGGAAGAGAAGCTGGGGAGAGGCTTCCTGGACCAACTCGTATACTTCCCGCGCTGAAGAAGCTTCACCGGCAATATCGATGTCAGCTTCGGCGCGAAGCAGTTGACGGAGCTTCTGGCGGGCGAGCAGTTCGTCATCGGCGATAACAGTCAGAATAGCCATCTATTCCTCGCAACGTTCGTCCCTGAGACTTTCCGGAAGGGAAGGTGGTGCTGGTTATCAGGCACGTTTAGGGTAATTGTTCGAGAGATTCGTTTGACTGATTTGGCAGGAGTTATCGCTGGGCAGGAGTTCGGCGCACAAAGAAGCGATGTCCGGTTTCGTACTGGCTTGTTCGAATCTGAACAGTTTCATCGATCGGCTGTTGCTCCGCGTGGATCTTGTTTGACTACCGCCAAGCACGAGATCCGAGCAATTGCACCGGCCCCGGATCTTACTGCATGTCATGACGACGCGGAAGGCCGCAGCGCGGGTTCAGAAGGGTTTTCGTTTTGTGACGAAGCGGCTTCTGATCGGGACGAGAGGGATAGTCGCGCGGACCGCTTTCTGCGGAACGGGATAAGAGGCGTGACGCCCGGTGAGGAGAAATCGAGCTGAGAGAAGCCGTGAGTGTCCTGTGGCCGGGATTGTTGGATCGTGCACTTCAATCGTGTCGGCAAAACGCAAACGGCGGGATCTTCCGTTTGGTTCGCCGACGGCAGAAGAATTGCTTTGACGTAAATGGGGCTGCGAAGCTGCGCTCCCGTGACCTAAAAGTGCAGGCTCCGAGCAATCTTCCCGTGCGCAGAGCGCTGCTGTCAGCCTGAGCAGTGCGTAACAAGTTGTCCCGAGATGGAGGTCTTATGAAGCGTGTTCCTATCGATTGCAGAGTCGCACGCGTGCTTGCCTCTGCCGCCACGATGATATGCCTAGGTCTGAATACGACAGCCTACGCGGCACCGGCCGAGCCCGACATTCCGAACATTCAGGCGAATGCGGAGAGGGGCTCGGTTCAGAAAGAGATTGAGCTTGCGGACGCGTATTTCGCGGGAAAGGGTGTGGTGCGAGATGAGAAGCAGGCTGCCTATTGGTACGAGAAAGCAGCAAACTCCGGAGACCCAAATGCCCAATTGCAGATCGGATTTTTCTACGAAGCGGGAATCGGCGTTGTGCGAGATTCCAGCCGCGCCACAGCCTGGTTTCAGCGAGCGGCAGCTGGAGGTTCAGTTCAAGCTAAAGTCAATCTTGGTGTTGCCTATATCTGGGGCGCGGGTGTGCGCAAGGATCCAGTACTGGGCGTGCAATTCCTCCGTGCGGCTGCTGAGCAGGGAAGCGGCCCTGGCGCTTACTACCTGGCTGATTCCTATTATCTCGGGGTCGGTGTAGAGAAGAATCTGGACCAGGCGAAGCATTGGCTCGAGGTTGCTGCCAAGCGACATGACCCGCATGGTGAACTGGGACTTGCCCTGGTGCTGCTGCAGAGGCCCGATCACCGAGATGACGATCGCGCCTTCAGACTGCTGCGCGACGCGTCGAAGAGCGGGTATGTGGCGGCAGAACACGAATTGGGATTGCGCCTTGCGAGAAGGCCCGGGTTTGCGTCAAGACCTGAAGAGGCACTTGAGTTCTTACGCAAGGCTTCGTTAGAGGGTTTCTGGAAGTCGACTGTGGTTCTTGCCGCGCTCTATCGCGATGGTAAGGGAGTAGCGAAGGATCCTGAGACTGCTTATGTCGATTTTCGGGTCGCTGCACTGCAGGGCGGTGAGGCGGCAGAGAAGATGGTGCGGGCGGATCTGCTTTCATTGGGATCCAGTCTCGGCTCTCCTCGCGTGAAGGAACTTGACGATCGAGCCAATGACTGGGTCGCTCACCATGGACGCGGGCTTGAGTTCGCTCCATTCCTCAATGGCGGCAAACAAAGTAGCCTTGCCCTCGCCTATCCCGAGAATGGCGCCCACGCCGGTAGGTTATTTCCATTGTCAGAATCTGATGCGAAGCCAGGAGAGGTCTTCGAACCGTAGCAGATCGGCGAAGGTGTTTGCGGGCCTCTGAATGAACAGGCAAATGACGTGGGTGAACACGCAATGGAATTTGGAGATCCGGGATTGGTTGGAGGCTAGTCACAGAGTGATCAAATCTTGCTCGTCACCGAATACGTTCGTTTCGTGTCATGGGCGTTGCGTGTTGTCACTTGACCCGGAAATCTGAAGTTTCTGAGCGTCAAATTTAGAGAGCCGGATTCAACTTACCTTCCCCGGGCGTCCCATCGCGGCGAGAAGAGTGCAATGAGGCTGCGGCTTGTGGCGCAATGTCGCAAGTCACCACGCAGGCCGGCAAGGAAGGTCGTACCGGCTGGAGACTCGCAACAGCAGAACCAGAGGTCAAAGAGATGAGCACCAGCAACCTTGTTGCCCGATATGAACGACTACCTCTTCACAGGCTGAATTCCGCAAAGGTAGAGGGTAGGACCGTCGTGACAGTCGAGGAAAGTGTGAATGCCGATCGAGACAGGATCTTCCAGGTTCTCACGGTAGCGGAATACATTGACGCGTGGTTCAGTGCGCCTGGCTCGGCTGCGGGCAGCACAGAGATAACCGCCGGGCCGGATTGCTTTCTCGTGAAATACCTGCTGCTCAACGGCCTGGAGGAACGTTTTGTCGGCTCGTACAAGATCGTGAGGAGAAGCAAAATCTACTTCACCTGGAGCCGAGATGGGTTCGGAAATCCATCATCCTCGCTCGTCAAGATCAGGCTTGTAGGCGATTTTGGCCGCACGACGGTTCACTTGATGCATCTCGGGCTACCAAGATCGGAGCAATCTCACTACAAGCTGCTCTGGGAGGCCTCGCTTCGGCGCCTTGCCAGCCTGTTCTAGTCTGGGCGCCGGTTCGGAGGCGGCTCGTTCAGCGAAGCACGGCGACAAGGTTGCTCGAAGGCCCTAAAAGCGATAACAGAGTCAGAGGTGAGCGGAGGTTAGGCCGCGGAGACATCAGGGCGAAGGCGTGGGCGGGATGCAGCATTTCAACATCTAAGCTGAAATGCCCAAGGAATTCGTTCAGGAGCATGTCGACCTTATTGCCAGGCACGAGCAGGAGTTCCTTGACCGTAGAACCACGGGGGAGCGGCTCGGCGATCTAATTGCGGGAACTGCGGGTAGTTTGACCTTCGTTGTGGCGCATCTGGCGGTGTTCGCGCTGTGGATCGCGGTAAATGTCGTGCACGGCATCAGGCATTTCGATCCGCCGCCGTTTTCATTGCTTTCAACGATCGTCGCCCTGGAGGCGATTCTGCTGGCGAGCTTCATCCTGATGCGACAAGCGAGGATCGGACGCAGATCAGAGGAGCGCGAGCACCTGATACTGCAGATCTTGCTGCTGACTGAAAAGGAACTGACGGCGGCGCTGGAGTTGAACAGGGAGATCGCGCGGCAGGTGGGACTGGCGTCAGCGGCGGACCGTCCTCAAGTGGAAGAGCTAAGTCAGCAGACGCCAATTGACGATGTCGCCCAAACGATTCGGGAGAAACTCGCGGGGGAGTGAAGCAGGAGACAAGGATCTGGAGGCTTACTTCACGATGCAGGCTGCAGGCGTGTGTGCTTCACAGTCTCCACATCGTGTTTTCATCAGCTCCGGAGGTACCGATCCCTCACTCCAGCGGTTGGTGCAGTAAACGGTGCAATTGCGGCCGGCAGATTTAGCTCTATAGAGAGCGACGTCCGCGATTGCGACCAGATCCTGGAGTCCTATCCTGCGGTCGGCGATGGATGCTGCACCGATACTCAGGGTAACCGGGATCTGGATGCCCTGGGCGGAGACGGGTTCCTGGCTGATTGCCAAGCGGATCATTTCGGCTCTCTTACCTATGGCGGCGCTAGGACACCCAGGAAGGGCAATGCAGAACTCCTCCCCTCCATAGCGGCCGATGAAGTCGTACGAGCGCAGAGATCTCGATAAGCGCCGAGCAATCTCTTTCAGAACCAGATCTCCGACGAGGTGCCCATGCGCGTCGTTGATGCTCTTGAAGTGATCAAGGTCCAGGAAGAGAAGCCCGAGATCTGACTTCTGCCGGGCGCAGCGGTCCAACTCGCGCGCGAGCAAGTCAAGAAAAGCAGGGCGGCTCCATACATCAGTAAGCCAGTCTCGCGTGGCCAGAATACGAAACTGATCGCGGTCTTCGATCAGCTTGTCCTGCAGGGCGAGAATCCTGCTCGCGACGGTGAGGCGAGCTTCAAGGTCGACCTCTGCAAAGGGCTTTGCAAGGTAATCGTCGGCTCCGGCCTCAAGTGCGCACGCAACGTCCTCGCGCGACTGGCGTCCGGCGATCATGATCACGTAGGTGTAATAGGATGCGGCCTGCGCTCTTAATCGTCGACAGAGCTCGATCCCATCGAGTCCGGGAACTGCCCAATCCAGAAGAATCAGCTTGGGCGGTCTATCCCCGGTCATGGCCGACCACGCCTGGTTCCCGTCGTCAGTGGCCAGCACTTCGTATCCAAGATGCTTAAGCCAGTGCTGCAGGATGAGGCGCGCCGCACGATCGTCTTCAACGATCAGCGCGAAGTTTGTAGCGCTCTTTGCCTGGACGTCTGTCGGTGGGCCGTCTTGCACCGGGAAGGTCCCTCTTTCAGCCCGGATCCCGCGGTCGCTTAGCAATCGTCCGAGAGTGAGAGGACCCGACTGCCACTCAGGATACATCCGCGAATTCACCAAGGGCCTAGGAGCCTGCGTTAATGGATTAGGTTCCTCGCAGGCAGAGCAGTGAGCACTCGGCAAAGTTGACGCGGGTTGCAAATCAACGCAAGATGAGATCATCTTCGAAAACTCAGGAGTGTGCCGCGGATTGGATCGAAATCATTCCAGCGTTGCAGTCGAAGTCTCTGCAGGAGAGCAGGCTGCACAAAGGAGCGGTCTTCATGCGGGTGTGCTCGGTCCGTTTGAGACACTGGCGCAGTCGGTGTCAGCGATGGCGCCGTCGACGTCGCCATCGCTCACCATTCCGATTGTGTTCGCACTGGCGGGCGACGCGACCTGGCTTGTGTATCTGATGGCAACTTGCGCAACACTGATCATCGGGTTTTGCGTGAGCCGGTTCGCGCGGCAGTCGGCCTCGCCGGGATCGCTTTACACCTATACGGCAGACACGCTGCCGCGGGTTTTTGGAGCCACGGCGGGATGGGGCCTGCTGCTGGCGTACATCGCAACGGGAGTGTCAGTGGCAGGCGGCGCGCTCTACTACACCAACCTGCTCGCGCTCGAATTTTTGCATGTCAGTCCATCGGCGCTGATTGCTTTGCTTGTGGTGTGCGGTGCGGGAGGGTACGTCGCCTGGCGTGACGTGAAGCTCTCAGCCGAGCTGATGCTGTGGATAGAGATCTGTTCGTTGAGCCTGATAGTCGTAGTTCTGGCTGTGATGCTGGTGCGAAACGGGCTTCATTTGGATATCGGTCAGTTCCGCCTGAAACGCGTTTCAGTGTCGGCGCTTGGACCGGCTCTTGTGCTTTCGATGTTCAGCTTCGTGGGATTTGAGAGCGCGACTACGTTGGGAGCGGAGGCGCGCAATCCGCTGCAGACAATTCCGCGCGCGGTGATCCAGTGCGCTCTGATTGCGGGAGTGTTCTTTGTGCTCTGCTCGTACTCTGAGGTGCTGGGGTTTCGGGGTACGTCGAGCAATCTGAGCGATACGAATAGCCCTCTCCACCTGCTGGCGGCGAAGGCCGGCATCTCGCCGCTGGGTTCTGGAATCGATTTCGGAGCGTATATCAGCATGATTGCGTGCGTGCTCGCCTGCGTTACAGCGGCATCGCGCGTGCTGATGCGGATGTCTGAGGATGGTCTTGTGTCCGGCGCATTCAAGAGGACAGGGCGGCACGGCACACCGACGGCTGCCATCTGTCTTTGCACGGGACTTGTGTTTGCTGCAGCGGCGGGGATGGCAGGAGGAAGAATCAGCGGATCGGAAATTTACGACCTGGCGGGCTCGCTGGCCGTATTCGGATTTCTCACTGCTTATGCGCTGGTATGCATTGCATTGCCGTTTGCGCGACGCGCGCGCGGGGAGCATTCAACTGTTGTAGCGGGAGTGAGTGTGCTGGCTGTGGCGGTGATAGCACTGATTGCGATTCTTGATCTGCGGTCTACGGCGGATCTGGCCCACGCACGGCTGCCCTGGATATTCGCGGGCTATATTGTGGTGGGGTTGGGCTGGTACGGGTTCAGCAGAACGCGCCCGACGCCGGTTCGGTGACGGCTGCACGGAGCAGGATTGAGGATGCATTCGCGGCGGAGTCATTTGTGGCAAGAGCTGTGGAAAAGCAGGCGATTTCAACGGTCTGTGGGGAATCGCGGGCCAGAATCCTTACAGCATACTTATGACTCGATTGCTAGGCTGGCCTCACGCAGGAAAAACAAACGCGTCATCCTGAATCAAGTGTCTTCATAGCTTCTTTTCAGTTTGAATTGGCTCGCTGATGCGGCGCGCTCTGCGTTCCCGTCGCCGGGCTTGAATTGACTACTTTCTCGAGGCCACAATCAATGCATTCCAAACGCAGCAGCGCTGGGTTGTCCTTTTTCGTTTCTGTATTCTCGGCCGTCCTTCTGCTCAGCGGGCTTTCGGCAATGGCGCAGCAGACTCTCGGCGGAATCACCGGGGAAGTTACGGATGCATCGGGGGGCGTGATCCCGAACGTCATGGTGACCGCTGTGGATGAGCAGACCTCTTTGACACGAACCGCTGCAACCAATGCCTCCGGCACATACCTGTTTGTGAATCTTCCGATCGGCTCGTACACGCTCACCTACAAGGCAGAGGGATACGATGTGCAGAAGACACAGCACATCGGGGTGCAGGCAAATCGGACTGCAACCGTGAACGCCTCCCTCAAGGTGGGGCAGACGACGACCACTGTTGAGGTGGAAGCCTCGCCGCTAATGAACGCGGTGGACACGACGGTTGGTTATGTGCTGGATACTTCGCAGATTGATGCGGTGCCGCTGTCGACAGGGAGTTTCACGGGTGTTGCGATTCTTTCGCCTGGCGTAAACGCTGAGCTTCCAGGAGGAACGGGTTCAAATAGCGGCTTGGGCAATGCGCCGATCTGGGCTAACGGGCAGCGGGATACAAGTAACAGCTTCTCGCTGAATGGCGTGGACGCGAGCAATCTGTTCAACGGGAAAAGCACCAGCCAGGTTCCGTCAGCGCGCGTCATCAACAGTACCGGAGTTTCAAGCAGCATCGGCGCTGGCGGAGTGATCCCTTCGACCGCGTCCATTTATCTCTCGATTGGGAATGCGATTCCGACACCGGCTCCTGAGACGCTGGAAGAGGTCCGCGTGAATTCGTCGATGTACGACGCACAGCAAGGCTCGACCTCGGGAGCGCACATCGACCTGAGCACAAAAGCCGGGACTAACGCCTACCATGGCAGTGCCTATATCCGCCGCGGCACAGACTGGCTGAATGCCGCGCCGTTCTTCTTCAACCAGGACCCAAGCATTCCGGCGAACCTGAAGGTGCCGCAACTGCACCGGTACACGGCAGGGGGCACGTTTGGGGGGCCAATTCTGAAGGACAAGCTTTTTGGGTTCGTGTCGTATCAGCACCTGCACGTTTCAGATCAGGAGGCTGGAGACGACTTCCTCGATGTGCCTGTCGGCTTGAACGACAACAACCGGGATCCAGCAGGGCTGGCCGAACTTGCCAACGAGTCTTTTTCTGAACTGAACGGAAACACGATCACATCCGGTCAGATCGACCACCTGGCGCTGGTGCTGTTCAATGCGCCCGCGCTGCCGGGCGAGCCGGGCAAGTGGTTGATCCCGAACGACGGCGGCATTTTGCCGACAGCCGCGCATATCGACAATGCATTTCTTCCCGGGACTGGCTTCTTCAAGGGGGATCTTGCGGTCGCCGACCTCGACTACAACGCGACGAAGAAGGATACGCTTTCGGCCAAGTACTACTACCAGCACGATCCGACGCTCGCGCCGTACTCGTACTCGAGCGTTCCTGGTTTCACTGAGCACCTTGACTCGGGCGCGCAGGTCTTCTCGCTAACCAATAGCTACATTGTGACGCCAAACCTCAGCACCACGCAGACGCTCGGAGTGCTGCGCGAAAAGAACTGGGGCGACAACGTGCAGGCGTTCGGTCCTGACAAGATTCCAGGCGGAAATTACGGGACTGGTTCGATCAACGTATTCGGATCGAGCTATTTTCCGGGAATCTCGATCTATAACGTGCTGGGGATTCATCAGCCTGTTGGCCAGCCGTCGCAGGCGATCCTCAATATCGGACCGAATGCGGAAGGCCAATCGGCGAACACGGGTGTGTTTCAGAATCGGCTTGCTCCGTCTGGAAGCGCGATCTGGACGAAGGGGCGGCACACGGTCAACTTCGGAGCCAACTACACCTACACTCAGCTCAACACGATTGACAAGCGCACCGGAACAGGCACGGTTGCAACTGATGACTTCAGCCAGATGGTGCAGGGCTATGTGACGCCAGGCGGATCGGTGAGCGGCTTCTACGTGACGTCGTTCCTTCAAGGCGACGCGAACCGCTACTATCGCGCAAACCAGCTCGGCTCGTACGTGCAGGATAAGTTCCAGGTCACACTTGGTCTGTCTCTGACGCTTGGCGTTCGCTACGACTGGGATGGAGGGCTGACGGAGAAGTACGGCCGACTCTTCAACTTCGATCCGAAGCGCTACAAGTATGACGTTAACGGCGATGCGATCGTCGACTCAGGACTCATCATCGCCGGCAACAACAAAAACGGAACCTCCGGAGTGAGTCCGACGACTTTGACAGGGCGGCAGTGGGGAATTGCTCCGCGCATTGGACTTGCATGGCAGCCGGGATTTCTTCATAACAAGGTGGTTGTGCGCACGGGCGGCGGAATTTACTACGACCGCGGGGAACTTTTCAGCTACTTCTCGCCAGGGTACGCGATCGGCACTGTCACGGGCGGCCCATTTGGCGTGAATCAGCAGCTGCCGTTCGTCAATGTGTCGACGTGTCCCACGAGTTCGCAGTCGTTCTACGAGTTCTACCTGCCCACTTGCGGAGGGAATGGCGGGTTCGAGCCTCCCCAAGGTCCACCGACTGCGGAGGCCGGGAATCTTGAGAATCCGTACGGCACGACTCTTCAGCATGTGGCGCCGAGCAATCCAAAGGCGTCCGACCTGTCGAGTTATCTGCCGAACGCCTACAGCATTGTGAACTACAACAGCGGTCTTGAAGGGGTGATCAACAACGGACAGCCAATTTCGCTGGGCGTGTACGATCGCACGAACAAGCTGCCGTACACCTACAATTACACTCTCGACATTCAGTGGCAGCCGCGAAGCGACGTTGCGGTCGAGGTCGGATACGTCGGGAATCTCGGTCGTCATCAGGTTATTCCGGTGCCCTTCAACCAGCCGGGAATTGCCTCTCCCGGGCATCCACTGCTTGCGGGCACTCCGTATCAGCAGAATTACACGTACGGCTACAACGTCGGGTTTGGAGCGCTCGACGACGGAAGCTACTATCTTGCGAACTATGAAGGCGGCAACGTAGATCTTCGCGTCCCCTACATCGGATATGCGGCTGAGTCGATCACGTACAAGGCGGCCGGCATTGATGCATATAACGCGTTGCAGGCACATTTTGAAAAGCGCATGAGCCGTGGTTTCCAAGTCGGTGCGTCCTATACCTACTCGCACGCGCTGGACGAGCAAAGCGGACTTGGCTTGTTCTACAACGGTAATAATCCGCTCAATCTGCGCAGTGGCTACGGTTCGGCGGACTTCGACCGTACACACGTGATCAACTTCAACTACGTTCTGCGCGTGCCAAACCGTGCCCGCAAAGATTCGCTCGCTGCTTACGCCATCAATGGATGGTCGCTGGTGGGTCTAACCGTATTGCAGAGCGGACAGCCTTACAGTGTCATCGACTTTTCGGGCGCAATCGGCAGTATCTACTACTCCACTGCTGACGGGATCACGAATCCCATCGTTCCCCTGGCGAAGGGATGCACGCCGAAATCCGCAAAGACCGGGGCGACCGGGGCGTGGTTCTACGCGGGGGGTAAGGCAGCGTTAAATCCCGCATGCTTCACGCTGCCCATTCTTCCGGCGGGCGGACTTGATGGTGCGATTCCTTCATCGGATCCGTTCGAAACAGGATTTACAACAGGACAACGCAACATCTTCCGGCAGGCATTTCAAAAGCGTGCAGACGCTTCGATCGAGAAAGTGATGAGCTTCAGGGAACGGTACAACCTGAAGTTCACATTCGACGTCTACAACCTGACGAACACCAGCAGCTTCGATGTGCCGGGCAACGAGGTTTCGCAGAACCAGTATTACAACGCGTTCCCCTCGTCATCAGACGTTGCGCCCTTGCCTACGGGTTGTGACGCCGGCGGCAACCAGACCAACGTCAGCTTCTACAACTGCCCATCGAGTCTTGGTATCGTCACCCATACGATCGGCAGCCCACGCCAGATCCAGATGTCACTGCACCTCGACTTCTAATCTGTTCAACGGCAACTGCGAGACAAAAAAGCTCCCCATCTCGAAACGGATCGAATTCGATCGGTTCGGGATGGGGAGTCCATGACCAACCCAGGTTACGGAATGGAGTTAGAAGTTGTACCGCAGGCCAAGCTCCACGATGCGGCGACCCTCTTTCAGCGGAGCATAGCCGAATTGCGGATTTGCTGCTGCACTGGCAGCCTGCAATGCCTGGTTCACGTCTGTGCTACCCGAGTTCTGGCTGAAGTTCATCGTGTAGTTCTGGGTGTTCACGGATGTGAAGCTGTTGTTTGCATGATTGATGAAGTTGAACGCTGCCAGTCGGAACTGAACGTTGTTGCGGTCGCTGATGCGGAAGGTCTTGGCTGCGGTCAGATCCGTATCAAAGAACGCTGGACCGGTCACGTGTCCGTAGCGGTATGCGCCGTTCGTTCCCAGCGCAGGCAGCGTGAACGCATTTCCGTTGATGTACTGATGCGGACCGTAGTGAGCCGCCGGATTTGCAATGACGCGCGGCTGCAGATTCACATCCGGCGTACCGAGGATGTTGGTGTTGCTGATCGACAGCGTGCAAGTTCCGGTTCCGGAGGTCGTTGCGCAGGTGCTGGTGTTCGCGCCGTTGACTGATGCGACGGCTCCTGCAGGGACAGCGATCGATCCGCTGAGCCCGAAGTTGGAATTGACTGTGGAAGGAAGATTCGGGCCACTCTGGAACTGCACGACGCCGGAAAGCTGCCAGCCATTTGTCACTCCGCCGACGAACCTCTTCTTGACAATGTTGCCGAAGTCGTAGGACCACGCTGCGTTGAAAATGTGCGAGCGATCGAACGGCATGTAGGTGTAGTCGTTGCGATAGTCGAACGGATCGGCGGGGTAGCTGTAGGTGGACGAACCGCCGATGCCCATGATGCCCAGCGCCTTGGACCATGTGTAGTTGACGTTGTAAGTAGCCTTGCCGGTCTGGCGCGTAATGCCGACCTGGAGGCCGTTGTAGTTGGAGTACGCGTTGTGATGAGGAACGTAAACGTGGTTGTACAGCGGGAACCGCTTGAAGCTGTCGATGTGGGCCTGGTCGAGCGAACTTACGCTTACGTTGTTTCCACCAGAGGCCGGGCCAAATACGGGGTAGATGGTGCCGGCGCTGCCCGCGGTGTCGGGACGCGTGCCGGGCTGAGGTCTGAACAGCGAACCCACCGGTAGCGCGTTCAGGTCGTCGAGAGTTGTGTTCTGTGTCGAGCCGTCGTTGATCAACTTGTCGCTGGTGTTCCCCACGTAGGAGATTTCCATCAGCGTGTTGTAGGGCAGCTTCTGATCGAGGGACAGGTTGTAGGTGCGGACTCGCGGCTCTTCGTCATCGGTTCGATCGAATGCGTACACGCTGGTGTCGGGCGTGAAGCCTGCAGCGGTGTTTACTTTCGACTGGAAGGATGAGATCGACGAGAGAAGCACCGGCCCGTTCACGGTGTAGGTACGCGATCCGATCACTGTCTGGCTCTGGTTCGACGAGTCGTTGTACGCGTCATGCGTGCGATAGATACCGAAGCCTCCGCGCAGCATGCTGTTGCCGTTTCCGTAAAGGTCAAGTGCGAATCCGACGCGAGGCTCGATGAAGGCCCATCGTGTGGGTCTGCCCGCCATCGGGACGGAACTGTTGGTTCCGTGCCATTGAACACCAGGCAAAGACGGGTTGGCACCGGCATCGTAATCTGCCGGTGAGAACGTGGCAATGCCGACGCCGTGCGAATCGCTCCAGGGCGTGATGTGCTCCATGCGTACGCCGTAATCGAGGCTCAAACGGGGGCTGACGCGCCAGTGGTCTTGAACGTACCCGGAGAGATTCCAGAAGTACAGGTTCGGTTCCGGCATGATGTTGGTCTGGTTGTACTGGAAGACGATGCCTTCAGCGAAGTTGGCGAGGTAGTTGCCGCCGTTTCCGCTGCCCACGGGACCTGTGGAGTGGATGGTTCCGGCAACCGGGTCGGTGAAAGTCTCTGGGTTGTAGTACTGGTTGATGGTGCCGTTGGTGTTGATGAAAGGCGCAACCTGCGGATTGCTGTCCCACTGGTAGAAGAGGCCGGTGCGGAGCGTGTGCTGTCCGAGAACCTTGGTCACATTGTCGCCAGCGATGCGGATCTGCTTCTTCGCGAAGATGCCACCATAGGTCGCGTCCGGCGTACGCAGGAGGGGCAGGCCGTCATTGCCATAGTCTTCAAGTGTGGGCTGAACGTGGCTGCCGTTCTGGAATACGCCCTGGTATGGGTTGTTGTTGAGCGCGGAGGGAGTCTTGGGAAGGAAGTTGGTGTCGACGTAGCCGCCGCCCGCGAAGAACTCGTTTGTTAGAGACGGGCTGAAGATGTGCGTGTAGTTCAGGCTTGCAACGTGTGAGCCGTACTTGCTGGTCAGGCCGCCTCCGGGGACGTTGATGCCGCCGAGGTTGCCGCGGGCAGAGTAGTACTCATTCTGCGGGACGTAGGACAGGCCCTGCTCCGTGGAATACGTTGCGAACAGCTTGTCTTTGTCGCTGATGGCGAAGTCCACGCGGCCCTTTGCCTGCCAAAGGTTGTTGTTGACGAGGTTGGTGGTGATCCAGTTGTACGTGCCGTTGCTCTGGGTGTTGGGCAGCGGCATTTCGTTCATCACGACTTTGCCCAGCGGATCCAGATAGGGTGCAATGTTTCCGTTCGCAAGTGCAGTGCCGTTCGGCGCAGTCTGCGGCACGCGGCAGATGTTGGCGTCAGGGATGTATCCGGAGCTTGAACCGTTGTAAGTGCAGGCTCCACCGTTCGGATCGATTCCGTAGGCAGGTCCAAGGTACTGCTGAATTTGCGCCTGGCTGAAATCGCCGTTGCGCATTCCTGCAGTTGGAACGAGCGCGGTGAGCGTTGCGCCGGAAGCGCTGCCGTATGCGTAGGTGTTGCGCTGCGCGTAATCTTCGGCACCGACAAAGAAGGTGAGCTTCTTGTTCTTATTGAAGCCGGTTTTCGGAATGAGCACGGGGCCGCCGAACGTAAAGCCGGGATAGACGTAGCGGTCTGGCGGTTTGCCCTGGCCGCTGTAGCCTGCGAGCCAGTCGGTGGAGTTGAGCTGCGTGGTGCGTGCAAATGTGTACAGATTGCCGTGGAACTTATCGCCACCGGATTTTCCAACCGTGTTGATCACGATGGGGCCGTGCGCCTGATCGGCGGTGAAGCTGGAGGTCTGTACCTTCACTTCGGCAACCTGCTCGTAGTTCACGTTCTGCATGGCGCCGTTCATATTGCCGGGGTCGGTGATGTCCATGCCATCTGAGAGGAGGGCCTGGCCATTGGCCGGAGTGCCGTTTGCCGCGTACTGGCCAAGAGCGCCGCCGGGATTGACCTGCGCCGGATCATACTGGCGGTTATCAACGTTGCCGCTTCCGCCGTTGGAGATGGCGAAGCCGGGCAGAATCTTCAGGAGTTCGGTGACATCGCGGCCTTCAACCGACAGATGCTCGATCTCCTGGGATGAGATCAATGCGCTCTGTTCACCGGAATCCTGGCTGATGGTGCTTTCAGCGGACGTGACTTCGACGGTCTGACTTGCGGCGCCCGGCATCATGGCGATTCCGCGGACATTGCGCTGATCACCCGGGTCGAGATGAATCGCCTTCTGCTGGAACTGCTGGAATCCCTGCGCCGTGATCGTCACGTCGTAATTCCCGGTGGGGACGGCGGAGAACGAAAAGACGCCCGCTCCATTTGAAACGGATGTGCGAGTGTCACCGGTAGCTTCGTTCTTCAAGAGCACCGTCGCGTTTGGAATCACCGCGCCGGTCGGGTCTGTTACGACGCCGCCGAGCGTAGCGGTCGTAGTCTGCGCCCCGGCGGTATAGATAAGCATGATGGCTGTGAACGCACACGCAAGAATACGCATGCTGGCTCGAATACTGCGGATAATCATCTGGACCTCAACTGCGGATGAATGTTGAATGACAGCATCTCCGTTCCGCGCACAAATGGGCTCGTACGTCTGCTGGAAGCTCAGACATGGAGACAATCTATGGACTTGTGCGGGAAGGGGATTAGAGAGTGAAAACTACGAATCCGACTCCAAGTGAAAGTGTGCGGACCCGTTTTGTGGCCCGACTTTCGAAGCTTGCAGAATTGTAATAAACCACGCAGAAAACGCCTGTCAAATCGCTTTACTAGAGGGTTTTTGCGTGTGCTCGAACCTGAGGAGATAAGTCTTTGCGATAGGTGCGATTACGTACCCACAAGCAACCCGGATGAAAAAGGGGCTGGAGAGAACCTGTACGTGTGGTCGTTCTGAGCGAGAGGGTCTTTTGTCTCACCATCTGAATTTGTAAGTAGAAGCTAGAAAGTTTTGGGGAGGTATTGTGCCGTCGCACCGCCTCCTTCGCATACTTGGAGACCGCTGTGCGATCAGATTTGTGAAACCAAACTTTCTCCGCGCCCGAGCATCCCACCAGCGTTGAAATTCTCCTCTCGCACCGGAGGGCTCAGCATCGTGCCGGAAGAAAGTCGATTGCTCGTGGACCGAAGGCAGTTCACAACATTGCTAGCCGCAGCAGGGTTGTCCGCTTCCAAAGCTTTGCCGGCGAATTCCCGCTTGGAGGACGCCGAAGTTATCCAACTCTCTCGCAACGCCTGGGTCCCGAACAACGATCGGCTTCCAGTAATTCTCTATCGAAGCGCACTCGATCTCTCCGGCTCCGATCCGGCGGCAAGGTTCGAACAGAGGTTTCTTCGGAACGGGTGGCCTCCACAGTGGCGTAATGGGATCTACGACTTTCATCACTATCACTCGACTGCACATGAAGTTCTCGGGATAGCTGCGGGCAGCGCGCACGTCATCCTCGGCGGTCCGGGAGGTCACGAACTCACTTTAAACGGCGGGGATGTTGTTGTGCTGCCGGCCGGTACAGGCCACTGCCGCGTGCAGGCCTCGGCCGACTTCCTTGTCGTGGGCGCTTACCCTCCCCTGCAGTCGTGGGATATCTGCCGCAGCGCTCCGTCGCAAGCTGAACGCGATCGCATGCGCGATCTTCCGTTTCCTTCGTCGGATCCGTTACACGGCTCCGGTGGACCGCTGACTCGCTTGTGGCAGGGTCGGGCGCAACCCAAAGTATGACGCCCGCGCGATAGGCGGCTATCCTTTTTTATGCCTGATCGAGCCTTCGAGTTCATTCCGACGGGCCACGATGACCGCAGTCGAAATTCTCGGAACATAGTTCGCTCGCTATTCGACTCGACGTATGGTGCGCCGGGGCGACTGGCGCCGCGCTGGATCTTCTTGCGAGCGCTTGCTGCCATCTACTTCTCAGCCTTCTACTCGCTGCTGTTTCAGATTAAGGGTCTCATCGGGCCGGAAGGCATTCTGCCTGCGCACGACTACCTGCCTGCGGTAGCTCGAGCATATCCAGTGGTGAAGTATTGGTTCGCGCCGACGCTCTTCTGGATCTCGTCCGATTCGGACGCACTGATGGTCGTGACCTGGATCGGTCTGCTTGCCTCCATTGCCGCCTTCGCCAATCTGTGGCCGCGCCTAAACTTCTTCATCTGCTTCGTCTGCTTTCTCTCGTTCGTCTCTGCGGCGCAAGACTTCTCCAACTATCAGTCTGATGGGATGCTGCTCGAAGCTGGATTCATTGCTCTATTCTTTTCGCCGCGCGGGCTTCGCCCTAGACTTGGGGAGGCTTCGCCGCCGTCACGTGCGAGCATATTTCTTCTCCAGTGGGAGTGGTTCCGCATCTACTTCGAATCGGGGCTGGTCAAGATTGTCAGCGGGGATCGCCAATGGCGCACACTCACGGCGATGGACCACTATTACGAGACAGGCCCGCTGCCAACGTGGATCGGCTGGTACACGCAGCACCTGCCGCATCGGTTTCACGCGGCGAGCGCGGCGGGCACGCTGATCCTCGAACTCGGCCTGGTCTGGATGCTGTTCTTGCCGCGACGGTTTCGTATCGTGTGCTTCTTTATCGTGACGCCGTGGGAGATCGGCGTTATCCTGACCGCCAATTACACATTTCTCAACTACCTTGTTCTCTCGCTGGGCTTTCTACTACTCGATGATGGCATTGTTCAGCGTTTCATTTCCAAACTCAGCGAGTCGAGACTCGGTGTCGGTTTTGTGCGGTTCAGCCAGTCGCTTGCATCATCGGCAAGACTTGCGGCTGATGAATCCGGGGTCCGGGATGAGTCGGAGTCGCTGACAGGGGCTGGCACTCGGGCGACGGGATCCAGAATGCATCGTCCTTTGCGCGCTGCGGGGTTCGCCATCTCAGTCGTCATGCTCACGTGGATCTGCTACAACACTACGGCAGAGCTGATCATGATTCCATTTCGCAGTTTGCCTCTGCCTACCAAGCCTATCGCCCTGCTCGAACCATTCCGCATTGCAAACCAGTATGGCCTTTTCGCGGTGATGACCAATGGTCGCTACGAGATTGAATTTCAGGGCTCTGATGACGGTCAGAATTGGAAACCATATTTCTTCCGGTACAAGCCACAGATGCTGAACGAAGCTCCGCGCATCTTTGCACCTTATCAGCCGCGTTTTGACTGGAATCTCTGGTTCGCGTCGCTGGGCGACTGGCGTCAGAATGAGATCGTGCCGATCACCGAGGAGCGTCTGCTCGACAACGACCCGGATGTCGTTGGCCTATTCCGCATCAACCCGTTTCCGCAATCGCCGCCTCGTTACATCCGGGCTATCCTGTGGCAATACTGGTTCACGTCACGCGAGGAGAGACGGGCAACGGGGAACTGGTGGCGACGCGAACTGCTTGGCATGTACGCGCCTGAACTCACCAGAACTCCGGAGGGGCAACCCGCCATTGTTCAGCTGCCCGAGGATCTCCCGGTTCATAACTGATTTCGTATGCTCGAAACACCTGCTCCATCAGGTCGCACATCTGGAAGAATGAACTCATGAGGCGCGCACGCATTATCGGTTCCGGACCTAATGGCCTTTCGGCGGCCATAGCGCTCGCACAGGCAGGCGTCGCCGTTGAAGTGTTCGAAGCCAAGAACATAGCCGGAGGAGGAGCGCGGACGCTTCCACTCACCCTTCCCGGTTTCATGCATGACTTCGGTTCGGCTGTGCATCCGATGGCCGCGGCTTCGCCCTTCTTTGACACACTGCCGCTTGCCGAACACGGTCTGGAGTGGATTCACGGAGACTTCCCGCTCGCGCATCCGCTGGACGATGGGTCAGCCGTTCTGCTTCATCGGGAACTCGCTGATCAGGACAGGGAACTGGGGCCAGACGCAAAGGCCTGGCGCGGCCTCATCCAAGATCTGGTTGACAACTGGGACAACTTCGCGCAGGAGGCACTCGGACCTGCTATTCGCATTCCGCGTCATCCCTGGCTGATGGCCCGCTTCGGTGCCGCCGCCTTCCAGCCTGCACGGCGCCTCGCTACACGCCATTTCAGATCGCCAAGGACTCGCGCTCTTTTTGCCGGACTCGCAGCTCACTCGTTCCTCAGTCTTGATGACGTACTCACTTCCGCAATTGCTCTCGTTTTCGCCGCTGTCACTCCCAAAGCTGGCTGGCCGATTCCGCGCGGCGGCTCGCAGTCAATCACGCGGGCGTTGCAGGGTGTGTTCGAGGGCCTCGGGGGAAAACTTTACACCGGGGTACGGATCGATGCTGCTGCTTTTCGCGCGTGGAACTCGCCTGAATGTCTCACGTTGTTTGATACATCGCCGCGGCAGCTTGTCGATATCGCGGGTGAATGTCTTACGCCGGGATTCAGAGAATTGATGACGCGCTTCAAACGAGGTCCCGGAGCCTTCAAGATTGATTACGCGCTATCGCGCCCTGTTCCGTGGCGTGCACGCGAATGCCGCCGCGCCATTACTCTGCATCTCGGTGGAACGCTGGAAGAGATTGCCGAGTCAGAGCGACTGGTGGGCGAAGGCCGATGTCCAGATCGGCCATTTGTTCTCGCGGCTCAGCCGTCGCTGTTCGATGCGACGCGCGCGCCGGAAGGCAAGCATACACTGTGGGCCTACTGCCATGTGCCGAATGGCTCGACCGTTGATATGACGGATCGCATTGAAGCGCAGATCGAGCGTTTCGCGCCCGGATTTCGCGACTGCATTATGACCCGGTATGTCTCGACGCCCGCGATTCTCGAACGTATGGACGCGAACCTGATCGGGGGCGACATCAGCGGCGGTGCGATGACGATGAAGCAGTTTCTTCTGCGCCCGAGCGCGCTCACGTACGAAACCAGCGCGGCCAACCTGTTTCTGTGCTCCTCATCGACGCCTCCGGGCGGTGGTGTTCACGGCATGTGCGGCTACCGTGCGGCGAAGGTTGCCCTGAGCCGCAGCGGGCACCGCTAGCTGAAAACAATCCACAACGCCTGGGTCTCGAAAAGCCTTGACATGCGGATGTGTTCGCGCCTAAATTAATCCAATCGGTTAAATAACCAGAAAGTAAAATTACCAAAATGCAGGATCATCTCAGCACTACCTTTGCCGCTCTTGCCGACCCGACGCGGCGAGCCATTCTGGGTCGCCTCATGCAAGGCGAAACCTCGGTGTCGGAACTAGCAGAGCCATTCGCGATGACGATGCCTGCTGTCTCGAAACACCTGAAAGTGCTGGAGCGGGCTGGTCTGATCGCGCGCGGGCGCGAGGCGCAGTGGCGACCGTGCCGGCTGAACGCGTCGCCTCTCAAAGAGGCGGCGAACTGGATAGAAGATTACCGCCGGTTTTGGGGACGCCACATCGATGCGCTCGAGCGTCACCTGGACCGGATGAAGCTTGCTGAGTCGGCGAGCAAGACACCGGGAGTCAAGCGAGCAAAGAAGACCAGGGCCGGGGCCTTCAAAGCGCGGGCTCCGAAGCCTCGCAAAGGCAGGTCACGATGAGGAACAAGTTCGCTGGGTCCCTCTGCAGTTCAAATGCAGACATTTGTAAGTCTCACAATTCGTTGTTTGCGGATCACAGGAGCAGGTGATGGCAGGACAGTATGTTCCGGGGCACGCCGGCGGCGCGCAAGTCATCAAGGACGGGGAGAGGTGGACGCTGGTTCTCGTGAGGGAACTGAACCACCCACGGGAGCGGGTATGGGAGGCGCTGACCGATCCCAAACATCTGCGCGAGTGGGCGCCTTTCGACGTTGACGGAGATCTGGGCCATGCGGGAGCGACGGTGCACTTGTCGGTGGCGAATGCGCCGCGGCCGATGATTTCGGAGACTGTAGTGACCAGGGCCGATCGGCCCAGCGTGCTTGAGTACAACTGGGGCGACAAGAATCTTCGCTGGGAACTGGAGTCTCTGGGCGATGGTACGCGGCTGACGCTCTGGCATAACATCGACCGCGGCTTCATTGCCTGGGGCGCAGCGGGCTGGCACATCTGCTTCGATGTACTCGATCGGCTGCTTGCGGGAGATCCGATCGGGCGGGCGGTTGGCCCGGACGCGCTGAGGTACGACTGGCAGAGGCTGGTCGATGAGTACGCAAAGGAGTTCGGCGTGACTGCGCCAAAGTTTCCAGGCACAGATGTCGGCAAATGAGGTGCCGGAGTTCGTTGTTTTTCAGATTAGGCAGAGGAGGTCAGAAGCGATGGAATCGGCTCTTGAGAATCCAACACGCGCGGCTGTGATCGCTCAGTTACGAGGCCGCATTATCGTCTACTGGATCATGACGATCCTTGTGGTCATGCCGATTGGCAGCGGAGGGATCGCGCAGATGATGCAGTACTTTGCCAGTCCTCATGGCGTAGTTCCGGTGCTCGGCTATCCGATGTACTTCTTCCTGATTCTTGGGTTCTGGAAGTTTTTCGGAGCGCTCACAATTCTGGTGCCGCGGTTTCCGCGCCTGAAGGAGTGGGCATACGCGGGAATCTTCTTTGATCTGACGGGAGCGGCAGCGTCGAATGCGCTGAGCGGCGGCTACGGCGCTTACGGATTCCACATCATCGCTCCGCTGATCATCACCGGATTCATGTTCGCATCGTGGGCGCTGCGTCCAGCGAGCCGGACGCTCGGAGTTATCTCGGCGAGGATAGCCACCGCCTGATTAAGGAGGCGCAGATGAAGAATGCGGTTTCACCAAAGACATCAGCCGAACTCGACAGGAAAATCGAAGAACTCGAGAAGCAGGGCGACTGGCGAGGCAAGACGCTCGCACATGTTCGCACAGTTATTCACGAGGCGGATCCCGAAATCGTCGAAGAACAGAAGTGGGCGAAGGCCTCGAATCCATCTGGTGTGCCGGTTTTCTACCACGAGGGAATCGTTTGCACGCTGGAGATATACAAGACTGCGGTGAAGCTAACGTTCGCGAAGGGCGCGTCTATCGAGGATCCATCTCACCTGTTCAATGCGAGCCTCGATGGAAATGCGCGCCGCGCGATCGACATTCAGCAAGGTGACAAGTTGAACGAGAAGGCATTCAAAGAACTGATCCGCTCGGCGGTAGCTCTGAACGTGGACGCGAAGCCGAGAGCGCGTAAGGCAGAATAGTCTGTAGCATAAGTAGAAATCCGCGGCCAAAGCCGCATTTGATACTCCGCGATGTATTCAGCAGCCTGAAGGCTGCTGCTCCCTCCGTGATTATTCAGAGGCTGTGTTGAGTGTCCTTTCAGAGGTTCATTTCCGGAACATGATCTAGGCGATTTTGCGGAATGTAAGGTTGTAGCGATACGGTCCGGTGATCGGGTGATGTCCGGGCTTGACGGGCAAGACTCCGTGGAAGCGCATGCGCGATGGGCCACCCCAGACGATGACGTCGCCGTGTTCGAGCAGGATGCGGCGCGTGGGATCGGTTCGCTGGAAGCCGCCGAGGAGGAAGATGCACTCGAGGCCGAGCGAGACGGAGACGATCGGCGCGAACAGGTCGAACTCTGAGCGATCCTGGTGGATGCCCAGTTTCGTTCCGGCCTGGTAGCGGTTGATGTGGCAGGCGTCGGGGCGGAACTGCGGAAACCCGGCGCGGACGGCGGAGCGGATGGCGAAGTCTGCAAGCACCCGCGGAATGGGAGGCCAGATCCTCCTGTCGGCTGGTGCTTGTGGTGCTGGGGGAGAGGGCATTTGCGGGTTGGGAAATTCTTCGCCGCGGGTGTAGATCTGCTGGCGCGCGCTCCATCGGCGACGGAAAGCTTCCGGAGTGCCGCAGTCTGAAACCATGACCTGCATGGGCAGACCGCTGGGGGTTGTGGCGTGGCGCAGAGGCGCCGCTGCCAGGATTCGCTCGACCGCCGCAAAGAACTCGACATCCTGCTCCAGTGCCAGTCCTCGCATGAGGACCGCTCCAGGGTAGATCTCCTCGTGCGTTGGTTCGGCCGCAAGCTGGGAAAAGAGATTCATCGCACCCATGCGTGCATGTTAGCTCATGGGCGAACAAAAGGCGAATAAAAGTTTTCCTCAGCGAAAGCAGGCATTCAATTGAGCGTGACTACCCCCTCCCCCTCCCCTATTGTTTGTGACGAAAAGGTCTACTTTCAATGACTTAGAGATGATCGAGGGCGCTATGTGTGTCTAGTCATTGGAGTTAGCCTCAAGGTGTTTGATAGCAAAGCAGTTAGACGAGGGACGGGCGCGCAAGGGGCTGGGGGAGGGCGGACAGCGGAAAGAGGGACAGAGGAACAGGGCGACAAAGGGGCGGGGCTGAGTTTCCTATCAGTCGGGTTTGCGTGGGTGGATGCCATATGAATCAAGTATGACGATTTCAGCGGAATAAACTGCAAAGTGATCGGAAGTTTTTGCCTTTTAGAATCAGACGGTTAGGGCCTGGATGACGGATGCGGGGTTGACCAGATGGAGGGGTGGGGGCGCGGAGGGGTTGGTTTGATCGACTTTGGTGGTGTTTGCGCGATTGCGCCGCGGAGCGGCTGCTGCCGGAGTAAACCTCTTGCGCCTCACCGGGCGGGATTGGAAGAGGGTTCTGTCGCCCCCGGGGCTGGATCAGAATGGGTCGGGCTTTACCCAGCAGTGCGCCGCTGGTGCGGCTTCTCCTGGGCAAACGTCTAGCGCCCCTGCGGGCTGGTTCGGAGGAGACGCGGAAAGCCGGGAAGATCGTAGGTCCCGGACGTTCCAGACTGCGTGGCAAGCTTCAATTGAGTTGAGGGCCAGCTCATCCCTCAATCACCGGAGCGGGGACCCCGGACGGGCAAAGGGGCTAACAAGAGTCGACGAGGGGACAGAAGGACAAAGGAACGAGGGAACGGGGGGACAAGACAAAGGATAAAGGGACGAGGTTGAACGCTGTGTTGTGAACAGCCTGCCTGACGGATACCTAGGTACTTTCCGGGGTATCGCGGTATTTGCACGGTCATATAAGGTGAGAGGGCGCGGGGTCTGGGGCCCTGTACGGATGACGAAACAAAGAGTTCTGGTGCTGGACGACGAAGCGCTGATTGCCGACTCGCTGGTGCAAATTCTGGAGATGTTCGGCTTCGACGCCGCGGCCTGCTACGATCCGGCGGATGCGGTGGCGTGGCTGAGCGCGAATCCCTGCGACATTCTGGTTTCTGATGTGGTGTTCAACGGGCAGATGTCCGGTGTAGATCTCGCGATCCAGATGTGCAAGACGATGCCGCGTTGCAAGGTTCTGCTGATGTCGGGCAACAACTCGACGGGCGAGCTGCTTGCGGCCGCGCAGGAGCAGGGGCACACGTTCGATATTCTCGCCAAGCCGGTGCATCCCAGCGTGATTCTCGAAAGGCTGAGAGCGATATCGAATGTTCACGGACCTGTCGCCTGAGGGGGCGAGGTGATCAGGCGGTCCGGGTGAGTTGAGAATGAGCGGCTGCAGGGAGTTGCGGCAGTTGCGCATTATTCCGCCTGGTGATGCGGTATGCGAATCCGCCTTTCATTGTTGTTGCATCCAAGCTGGTGAGGTGACATAGTTGCCTCAGCAAGGTTTTCGACTGCTGCTGAATCGAGGAATCGGGTGACTTGGTCCCGGTGTCCAGCAGCCTATCGTGCCACCGCCGCGCCACACTGTTTGGTTGAGTCATCGAGTTCAGTTCGGCCTCAGGAACTCGAGCCTTCCCTGAGCGGTCTGCCAAACTCCGACCCCGTGCTAAGTTGACACTCGCTTGGAGCGCAAGTCTCCGGAGCCCGATATGCATTTTCCCCGCGTTGGTGAACGCGTGTGGGTGCGCGGCTGCGCGCATCATTTTGTTGTGGTGCGCATCGATTACTGCACACAAGTGGCGACGCTTGCGCCGGTTGAGATTCTGGCAAATCTGAGGCGCTGCCCCATCGCCGCAATTTTTGCCCTACACGATTTTGATCTTGCGCAGAGCTCGATGTCGCCGGCCGAGGCGACAAGGGGTTTGTTGGAGACTACGCATCACTGCATCCACTCCGCAAGCAGCGCCCTCCGTTACCTGCGGCAGACGGCGAGCCGAACCTTCGACCTTGTGGCGGAATCGAACGAGATGATCAAGCGCACCGATCAGACGATTGCGCGCTGGAATCTGCTCGGCTGCGATCCGGGAGAGGTCAGGGGATAGAGTTAGTTGCCAGTTGCCAGTTGCCAGTTGCCAGTTGCCAGTTGTCAGTTGTCAGTTGTCAATGGCCAGTTGTCAGTGGTCAGCGGTCAGCTCGTAGTTCTTAGTCCAACGCTGTTCCTCAGCCTTGCGGCAACATCAAGAGATCTTGCGATTGGCATCTGGCGCCCAGCCTTTCGAGACAGAGTCCGTTCATCGTGAACTGCTCAAGAACGTGTCGACCGCTGTGGTTAAATCTGAGCCAGAGGGTTTGAAAGTCGTGGAAGTGCTGGTGATCCTGCTCCCGCTTTTCATGATCTTTCCCGCGATCTTCGTCGTTCTCGCTGCTGCATCTGCGCGGGCCAAAAGACGGGAAGCGGGAGAGGCGAAGGCGTCTGCCGAAGCAGGGGAACGGTGATTCCTCTCAGTTTCTCCCCGTTCCTTCACTCAGCAACTTGCGCACCTCTTCATCTGAAGTAGCCTCGAAGTTGCGATAGAACTGGCCGACGGACTCGAGTGGTTCGGGGACGAGGGCGCACACGACTTCGTCGGCGAGGGTGTAGAGGTCGTCGCAGGTACTGCGGGCGCCGACGGGTACGGCGACGATGACGCGGCGAGCGTCTGGTTTGACGGCGCGGATGGCGACCTTCATGCTGGCTCCGGTGGCAAGGCCATCGTCGACGAGGATGACGGTGCGGGAGTTGATGGGAACGGCGGGATGACCCTGGCGGTAGAGGGCTTCGCGGCGGTGGAGCTCGGTGCGCTCCTGCTGGATGACTTTGTCGAGCTGCGGGCCGGAGATGCGGCATGAGCGGAGGAGGTCCTCATTGAGGACGATGACGCCGCCGCCGGCAATGGCGCCCATGGCGAGTTCGGGTTGCGAGGGAACGCCGAGCTTGCGGACGACGAGGATGTCGAGGGGGAGCGAGCAGGCCTTTGCGACTTCGTAGGCGACGGGGACGCCGCCGCGGACGAGGCCGAGGACGACGGCGTCGGCGATGTCAGGCAGCCTGGCGACGAGTGCACCGAGGATGCGGCCGGCTTCGCGGCGGTTGGCGAAGGTGGGGCGTTCCATCACGGGGAGAATTGTAGGGCAGTTGCCAGTTCCCAGTAGCCAGTAGCCAGTTGCCAGTAGCCAGTTGCCAGTTGTCAGTTCCGGCCCTTGCGACAAAACAAAAGCGTCGCAAGGACGGGACCCGGCGTTGGGCTTGAGGTGCTCGACTGCCGTTCTTCTTTTTTATGACAAAAGCAGCGAGTTAGCGCCGCTTTGCGGCGTTAGCGAGTTAGCAAGTTAGCGGGGTGGTTGAGGAGCGGAGTGCACAGCCGGGCGCACGGCTATGCTGTCCTGGCGATTTCCCCGGTCCCCAAGTGCGAGGGACCGGGGGCGCCCAGCGAGTTAGCAAGTTAGCGGGGAGGTTGAGGGAGCGGAGTGTAGAGATGTGGCGCACGGCTATGCCGTCCCGGCGATGTCCCGGTCCCCAAGTGCGAGGGACCGGGGGCACCCAGCGAGTTAGCAAGTTAGCGGGGTGGTTGAGGGAGCGGGCCCCGGACGTCCTTCCGATGGACTGGTTTTAGGTTGCGCATACGAGTGCTCGTCTACAATGTGCGCAAGCTTCACCGAGGTCAATCCTATGCGGCCATCCTTCTCCCTGGGTATCGAAGAGGAATATCAGACGATCGATCCGGTAACGCGCGATCTGCGCTCGCACATCCAGACGGAGATGCTGGCGCAGGGAAAGATGCGGCTGCAGGAGCGTGTGAAGGCGGAGATGCACACGTCGGTGGTGGAGGTGGGCACGCGGATCTGCCGCAACATCGACGAGGCGCGCGAAGATGTGTACGAGCTGCGGCGCGAGATGATCAAGCTCGCGCGGGAGCACGACCTGGAACTGGTGGCGGGGGCTACGCATCCTTTTGCGGACTGGAGGACGCAGGAGATCTATCCCGATCCGCGGTATCACCAGGTGGTGAAGGATCTGCAGCTTGTGGCGCGGTCGAATCTGATCTTCGGGCTGCACGTGCATGTGGGGATCGAGGATCGGGAAGAGGCGATTCGCGTGATGAATGCGATGCGCTACTTTTTGCCGCACATCATGGCGCTGTCGACGAATTCGCCGTTCTGGCTGGGGCTGAATACGGGATATAAGGGATATCGCGCGAAGGTGTTTGAGAATTTTCCGCGGACGGGGATTCCGGATGCGTTCTCGAGCTACTCGGAGTTTGAAAACTATGTGAGCCTGCTGGTGCGGACGAACTGCATCGATAACGCGAAGAAGATCTGGTGGGATATCCGGCCGCATCCTTTCTTCAACACGGTGGAGGTGAGGGCGTGCGATATTCCGTTGCGGGCGGAGGAGACGATTGCGATTGCGGCGCTGATTCAGGCGACGGCCTTTTATCTATGCAAGCTGCACGAGAGGAACCAGGACTTCAGGCACTATGCACGGCCGCTGCTGATGGAGAACAAATTTCGTGCGGTGCGTTACGGGCTGGATGGGTGTCTGATTGATTTCGGCAAACAGCAGGAGGTTCCGGAACGCGACCTGATCGAGGAGTACCTGGCGATGATCGATCCGGCGGTGGATGAGCTTGGAAGCAGAGAAGCGATCGAGGGGATTCGGAAGATCATGAAGACGGGCACGGGGGCTGACCGGCAGCTGAAGGTGTTTGAGGAATCGAAAGGCGATTTGAAGGCGGTGGTGGATTATATGGCGGAGGAGACGCGGGCGGGGTTGTAGAACAGCCAGCTTTTAGCTCTCAGCTTTTAGCTCCTAGCTTCAATTGCGACAAAGCCCGAAGCATTCGCAAGGAGGTGCCCCGCTGCAGAACGAATGCGAGCCTTCGGGTGCTAAGCTGAACCTTCGTTAGCCATGTTTGTCACTTCACAGCACGCGCACTTCATTGGGATTGGCGGGATCGGCATGAGCGGGATTGCCGAGATCCTGGTCAACATGGGTTTCAAGGTGTCGGGGTCCGATTTGCGGCGCGGCCCGGTGACGGATCGGTTGGCGCAGCTCGGCGCGACTATCTATGCGGGGCACCGCGCGGAGAATGTGGCCGGTGCGACTGTGGTGGTGACGAGCTCTGCGGTGCTGGCGACGAACCCTGAGGTGGTGGAGGCGCGGGCGCAGAAGATTCCGGTGATTCAGCGGGCGGAGATGCTGGCTGAGCTGATGCGGCTGAAGTACGGGATCGCGATCGCGGGCATGCACGGCAAGACGACCACGACATCGATGGTGGCGACGGTGCTGGCTGCGGGCGGGCTCGATCCGACGGTGGTAGTGGGCGGGCGTGTGGATTCGCTGGGGTCGAACGCGAAGCTCGGGACGACGCAGTATCTGGTGGCGGAAGCGGATGAGAGCGACCGGTCGTTTTTGAAGCTGCCGCCGATATTGGCAGTGGTGACGAATCTGGATCGCGAGCACATGGATTGCTATCGCGACATGGCGGATGTGGAGAACGCGTACCTCCAGTTCATGGACAAGGTGCCGTTTTATGGGGCGGTGACGGCTTGTGCGGATAATGCGGCGCTGGCGGCGATACTGCCGCGGGCACATCGGCGTGTGTTCCGGTATGGCGTGGATGCTGAGGCGGAGTATCGGCTCGAGTTTCTGGATCGGGAAAAGATGAAGGCCGGGTTGGGATCGTTCTCGTGCTTTCAGGTTCATGCGCCGGGCGGGGTGCTGGGGCCGTTTGAGCTGCACGTTCCGGGGCGGCACAATGCGCTGAACGCGACGGCGGCGGTGGCGATTGCGCATCAGCTGGAAGTGAAGCCGGAGCAGATTGCGGCGGGCATCTCGAGTTTTCGCGGCGTGGATCGGCGGTTTCAGATTCGGGGAAAGGCGCGGGGCGTAACGGTGGTCGATGATTACGGGCACCATCCGACGGAGATTCGTGCAACGCTGGCGGCCGCGCGGGAGTACTGTCGGGACGGGCGGATTCACGTGATCTTCCAGCCGCACCGGTATACGCGGACACGAGATCTGCTGGATGAGTTTGGCGGTGCCTTTGGGGATGCGAACCGGGTGTTTGTGCTGCCGATTTACGCTGCGAGTGAGGAACCGCTGCCGGGGATTACCGCGGAGCTGCTGACTGCGAAGATTAGGGAGTCGCAGGCGGAGTTTGTGGCGGATTTTCCGTCGGCGATCGCGGCGGCGGCGGGCGCGGCGCGCGAAGGCGACGTGATTATGACGCTGGGGGCGGGGAGCGTGAGCCAGTTGGGGCCGTTGATTCTGGCGGAGCTTGGGAAGTAGACAGCTGCCAGTTGCCAGTTACCAGTTACCAGTTGTCAGTTCTCAGTTACCAGTCAGTTCGTGCGGACCCCGGAGTCCAATTCTTCGAACCTCTTTTCCAGCGCCCCCACGGGGCTCAGGCACATTTTGGCGGCTGCTGTCCCAGGACCGCGCTCCGCTTGTCCTGGGCTAACCTCCTGCGCTCCCTGCGGGAGCTGAGCTCGCTTTCCTCCCCGGTCCCCAAATGCGAGGGACCGGGGACACCCGCTTTTCTAGGCAACCGAACTTTGTCGCTCCCATGTCTCCAACAACGGGAGACATGGGGCACCCAGCTTCTTCGCTTCTCGCTGATCGCGGGTGAAGCTGTGGGGCACAGCTGGGACTTGTAGAACGGCCTCGCTCTGACACTGTCCTGCTATGATTCCGGCGGATCATCGTCAGACATTGTCAGGAGCACGAAATGAAAGCAAGATCGCGCAGAGATTTTTTGAAGGCTGCGTCGGCATCTGCCGCCGCGGTGGCACTTTCAGGAAGCGCCGGTGTGGCTCATGCATTTCAGGGCCGCGGAGAGGTGAAGGTGTGGGGCAGCTATCGCGATAAGCGCCATGCTGCGCTGGCGCCATTGGAATGGAAGAGGCCTGCTGAAGTTGCCGCAGACGCGATTCAACTGGACACGGGTGCGCTGAAGCAGGAGATTCTGGGTTTCGGCGCGGCGATCACGGAGGCTTCGGCGTATGTGCTGAGCCGGTTGAGCGACACGGAGAGAGCACCGGTGATGCACGATCTGTTTGCGCCGGATGCGATGAATCTGAATGTTTGCCGGACCTGCATTGGCGCGAGCGACTACGCTACCAAGGTTTATAGTCTCGACGAGAGCGCGGAGCCTGATCCTGAGCTGAAGAAGTTCTCGCTGGATCACGACAAGCAGTACTATCTGCCGATGCTGCGCGAGGCGCGAAAGGCGAATCCGGAGCTGTTTCTGTTTTCGTCGCCGTGGAGTCCGCCGGGGTGGATGAAGCCGAACAACTCGATGCTGGGCGGGGCGATGCGGGTGCAGAGCTTCGATCCGTATGCGCGGTACTTCGTGAAGTTCCTGGAGGGGTACAAGGCCGATGGTGTCGAGATCAATGCAGTGACGGTCCAGAACGAGACGGACGCTGAGCAGGGTGGGCGCATGCCTGCTTGCCTGTGGGCGCAGGAACAGGAGATGGAGTTCGCGGCGAAGTTTCTGTCACCTGCGATCAAGAAGGCGGGGCTGAACGCGAAGATATGGATACTCGATCACAACTACAGTTTGTGGGGACGGGCGATCGATGAGCTGAGCGATCCGGATGTTTATGACGCGGTGGATGGCGTGGCGTGGCACGGATATGTGGGCGGAGCTTCGGCAATGACGCGCGTGCACGATGCGTTTCCGAAGAAGAACGCGTACTGGACGGAGGGGGGGCCGGATATCACGCAGCCCGATTATCAGACGGATTTTGCGAAGTGGGCGGATCAGTTCAATGGGATTCTGAATAACTGGGCGCGGTCGATTACGGCGTGGAATGTTGCGCTGGATGAGAAAGGGAAGCCGAACATCGGGCCGTTCCCGTGCGGCGGCGTGATCACGATTGAGAACGGTTCACATAAGATCACGCGGAGCGGTCAGTATTGGGCGTTTGCGCATTACTCGCAGCATGTGAAGCGCGGGGCGCATGTGTTTGCGACGAATGCGCTGGGGGAAACGGGTGCGGGATCGGCGGTGTCGCATGTGGGTGTGCGGAATCCGGATGGGAGCTACGTTGTGGTGTTGGCAAATCGGGGCGCGGAGCGGCGGGTTCAGTTGTTGATGGGGGATCAGGCTCTGACGGTGGATGTGCCGGCGGAGTCGGTGCAGACGCTGGGGTGGTCTTGAGAACGGCAGTCTTCAGTTGTCAGTTGTCAGTGGACGAGTTAGCAATCAGCGAGTGGTTGAGAGCGGAGTGCAGAGATGGGGCGGAACTCGGCACAGGGCTTGAGGTGCTCGACTACCATCCCTCTTTTTATTGACAAGAGCAGCAAGTTAGCGCCGCTTCGCGGAGTTAGCGAGTTAGCAAGTTAGCGGGTGGTTGCGAGTGCAGAAGGGTCAGGTCTTAGTCGGAAGTCAAGTTGTAGTCGTCCGATGAGACTTTAGGTTTGCGGCTTCCCATGTCTCCAAAAGAGGGAGACCCTTCGGCGGGCTCAGGGCGGGCTATGGGGCACCCGGCTGTGGGGCGAACGAGGCTACGGCTAGTAGATTTCGTTGGCGGTTTGGGAGGAGTGGATCTTGCCTGATTCGACGGTGAGTTTGTAGCTGATGGCGTCGCCGGCCCAGGACTTGATGTAGAAGTCGGCTCCCGGGGAGACTTTCTGGACGATGAAGGGGCCGTAGGTTAGGGGCTTGCCCTTCTGTAGTGCTCCGGAGGCGCGGTTGGTATCGATGAAGTATGCGGGGCCGTAGCCGACGACATGGGCTTTTCCGTCGGGTTCGAGCAGGACGGCGGCGCGCTCCTGGACTCCGATGCCATGGATGCGGCTGGTGGAATCAGTTTTCGAAGTTTCGTTGAGGCGGGCGAGGAATGTGAGCAGACGGCCCATACGATCTCGGCGGGCGAAGTGCGTGTCAGTGATGATGCCTTTGAGGATCGGGATGTCGAGAAAACCGCGGGCGAGGTTGATTCGCGGACCGAAGGGGTCGGCGAGCGCGGTTTTGCTGTCGAGATTGGGGTCGTCGGGCTCGTCGCCTTCCGCGGAGTAGGCGTACTCGCCGAGGACGGCGAGGCCGGCGCTGGTTCCACCGATTGGCACTCCGCGCTTTATCGCTTCGTTGAGCGCGGTTTGCACCGGAGTGTTCATCCAGAAGTTAATGTAGTTGGCCTGGTCGCCTCCGGCGATGAAGATGGCGGCGGCATGCTTGATGGTGTCGGCCACGAACGGATCGGCTGCTGCTTTGCGATCGGGGATGATGAGGGTGGCGACGGAGTTAAGGCGGCAGATGCCGCGCAAGTAAGCGTTGTACTCGTCGTCGCCGCGCGCGCGGAGGACGAGCATGTCTCCGCCGTTCGCCCGATCGCAGAGGAACTGGAATGCCTGATCGAGGTCGGTGCCGCCGCCCATCAGGGCAAAACCGGGATGCGGATGCGCGGCGATATTCGCCGCTTCACCGGCGCGGAGATAGGTGTACGAGGAGGCCTGCGCGGACGCGAGATAAGCAGCTGCGAGCAGCAGCAGGGAAGCGAAGAAGCGGCGCAGGCGGCTCATCTCCGTAGCTTATTCCAAATGGCTTAACAAGGCCGTAACGGTACGGGTTCCCCTTACCTTCGGTGCGGAAAAAAGCTGGTGTTTCGCGGTCTATAGTTGACCTTGGCGACTCTCCCGATCTTCGACTGACGGCGTGGCACAACGCGAAAAAACAACCCGGCCCATGGTGTGGGAGGACGAAGTTCCCGCGGAACCGCGCTTCCGGCGAGCCCAGGCTAGTGTTCCTGTCGCGAGCCGCGGATTGCCCGGTATGCCGGTGGAGATGGACGATGATGACGAGGACGACCGGGGTCCCGTCCGATCGCGTCCGCGACGTTTTGGGGAAGAGATCAAAAGGCCATGGTGGCGTCCGGCTACGCGGTTGGGACGAATCCTTCTAGCATCGGGCGCTGTGGGTGTGCTCTCCGTCGTGACTGTGTGCGCATACGCGCTGACGAATTTTCTGGAGCACGATGCGCGCTTCCGAATCGCGGGCACTACGAACATACAGGCAGCTGGTCTGGCCGAGGTGAGCCGTGCCGATATGCTTCCCGTGTTTGGGGAAGACATCGGGCGGAATATCTTCTTTGTGCCGCTGAAAGAGCGGCGCAAGCAGCTTGAACAGATTCCGTGGATCGAGCATGCGACGGTCGAGCGCCTTCTGCCGGACCAGATTCGCATCACTGTGGTGGAGCGGAAGCCGATCGCTTTTGTGCGCCAGGGTTCGCAGGTGGAGTTGATCGACGCCAATGGTGTGCTGCTCGCGGAGCCGCCGGCCATGATGTCGCAGCACCATTACTCGTTTCCCGTGGTCACGGGGATCGAGCCGAGGGATCCGGTGACGGGACGGCGGGCGCGGATGGAAGTCTACCAGCGGCTCGTGAGCGAACTGGATTCGAACGGACAGCACCTGTCGGACCAGGTGTCGGAGATCGATCTGCACGATCCGGAAGATGCGCGGGTGCTGATGCCGGAGCAGGGAACGGACATCCTGGCGCATTTCGGCGAGGATCATTTTCTCGAACGCTTCCAACGGTACAAGGCACACATCGCGGAGTGGCGCTCGCAGTATCCCAAGCTGGCCGAAGTCGATCTGCGCTACGACCAGCAGGTGGTGTTGCAGATGACGGATGGCGCACATTCGCTGCCGGGACAGACGGCGAGACTGCAGGAGCCGACTGCGGAGGCGGAGCAGGCAAAACCAAGTCCGGCGAAGACCGAGGCAAGGACGGAGTTGCCACGAGCGCTGGAGTCGAAGCCGGTACAAGCGAGGCCGGTGGTTCAGGCGCGTCCGGCAGAAGCTAAGCACGTTCAGGCGAAGAAGTCTGCTGTTAAGGCGCATGCTGCGGCGAAGACGACGAAAGGGAAGACAGCGAAGAGCAAGGCCGCAGCAAAGAAGCAGGCAAAGCACACATCGACGAAGAAGATTACGAAACCGCACCGCACTACGACCACAGGTTGACGGAAGAGATGAACGAGACACAGGACAACCTGATCGTTGTGCTCGACGTGGGCAGCGCGTGGACGCGGGTGCTGGCGGCGGACGTGAATGAAGGCGCGCTGCGGTATCGGGGGCACGGAGTCGTTGAATCTGCCGGAATGCGCAAAGGGCTGATTTCGGATTTGGGTCCGGCGGCGAAAGCAGTGAAAGCTGCGAACGAAGCGGCGGAGTGGGCGGCTCGGGCCAACATCGATGAGATCGTCGTGGGCATCGGCGGCCCGCATATCCGGGGACTGAATACGAATGGTGGGTTGGATCTCGGTAGCCGCATGCGCGAGATTACGCGCGAAGATGTACGCGCGGCGGTGGAGCGTGCACGCGCAGTGGAGCGGCCGCCGGATCGCGAGATTCTGCACCTGCTGCCAAGACAGTTCATCCTGGACGATCAGCCGGGGATTTTCGATCCGGTGGGGATGGTTGGGGCGAGACTCGAAGTCGACTTGCATATTGCGACGTGCTCCGGCAGTGCGCTGCAGAGTGTAGTGACGTGTGCGAACCGAGCGGGGCTCGAAGTTTCTGAGGCTGTACTGGAGTCGATTGCAGCGGCGGAGTCTACGCTGTCGGCGGACGAGCGGGAGCTTGGCGTGTGCCTGCTGGATATTGGCGCGCACTCGAGCGACCTGGTTGTCTTCTTCGAAGGCGCGGTAGCGCATACGGCTTCGGTGCCTGTGGGGGGAAATCACTTCACCAACGATCTTGCGGTGGGACTGCAGATGCCGACGGCACAGGCGGAAGAGCTGAAACGCCAGTACGGGCATGCGGTGGTCACGGCTGTTCCGATTGAAGCGGAGATCGAGATCAACAATCCTGAGCCGCAACGTCTCGCATTACGCACGCTTGCAGAGATCCTGGAGCCGCGCGCGCGCGAACTTTTGTATTTTGTAAAAGAGAGTCTTCGCAGCGGAGGCGTGCTTGAAGCGCTCGGCGCCGGCTGTGTTCTCACGGGCGGCGGAGCGATGCTGCCGGGGCTGCTGGACGTGACCGAGAGCCAGCTTCGCGTTCCGGCGCGGACCGGGAATCCTGTGCGGCTCTCGAACATGCCCGGCGAGCTAGTTACGCCCAGCTTTTCCACTGCCATCGGAATGCTACTGTATGCACATCGCACCCGTGTGACCCGTGCGGCAGAAAACAACGGCCTGCGCGCGAAACTGCGCGCCATCTTCGCAGCGAGCTTTTAGGGGCAGAGCATCATGTCAATCATCGAGGGGGAGGCACCAGCACCCATGGATCACGAGAACATCGACTCCGAGATTCGCATCCAGTTCCACGAAGAGGGTCCGCGCGGAGCGAAGATCAAGGTAATCGGCGTGGGTGGCGGCGGCGGGAATGCCGTGAACCGCATGATCCAGGCAGGTCTGGAAGGCGTCGAGTTCATCGCGGCGAACACGGATGTGCAGGCGCTGAAGCTATCGCTGGCCCCGGTGAAGCTGCAGCTCGGGGTGAGGTTGACAGCCGGGCTGGGGGCGGGCGCGAATCCGGACGTGGGGCGCCGCGCGGCGCTTGAAGACTCGGAGAAGATTATCGAAGCGCTCGAAGGCGCGGACATGGTGTTCGTGACTGCAGGGCTGGGCGGAGGCACGGGAACGGGCGCTGCGCCTGTGATTGCGTCGCTGGCGAGCGAGATGGGGATTTTGACGGTTGCGGTGATCACGCGGCCGTTTGCGTTTGAAGGCAAGCGCCGTCTGCAGCAGGCCGAGCGCGGGCTGCGGGAACTGCTCGACTCCGTGGACACGATGATTGTGATCCCAAACGAGAAGCTACTGGCCGTGGCGAAGGACGCGGGATTTTTTGAGAGCTTCCGCATTGCGGATGACGTGCTGCGACAGGGTGTGCAGGGGATTTCGGACATCATCATCATTCCGGGCATCATCAATCGAGACTTTGCGGACGTGAAGACGACGATGGCCGGGATGGGGCACGCGGTGATGGGAACGGCGGTGCGGTCGGGCGCGAACAGGGCGATTGAGGCTGCGCAGGCTGCGATGGCTTCGCCGCTGCTGGATGCGGGAGCGATCGACGGGGCGCGGGGAATCCTGATCAACATCACCGGGTCAAGCAATCTGAAGCTGTCTGAGGTGAATGAAGCTTCGACGCTGATTCAGAGTTCGGCGCACGAGGATGCGAACATTATTTTCGGCGCGGTGCTGGATGAGCGGATGGGCGACGAGGTGAAGATTACGGTGATCGCGACGGGGTTTCGCGACCAGATGCCGGAGCGCCGCGCTCGCATGCTGAATGTGGAGGAGATGCCCGTGCTGTCAGTGCCGGTGATGGCTTCGGACAGCTGGATGCGCGAGAAAGCGCCAGCGGTGCCGGCTGCTCCGCCAACTCCGCGCTTTATGAGCGAGGATGACGCGGACGACCAGGAACCAGAGCCAGAGCTGGTGGGGGCCGCTACGCGGTCGAGCCGCGTGGAGATGGCGGAGGAGCCGACATTCACGCCGCTGCCGAGGGACTATGCCTCAGACTTTGGTAACGGTGTCCGGACGCCATCCATTACGGAGGATCATGCTCCGCAGCAGGCGGTAAGTCCTTTAGCTAGCGCCCCGCAGGAAGAAGATCGTGATCTCGACGTTCCCACCTTTATGCGTCGGATGAAGTTCTAACGGACCCTGACCCAAACAGGGGCTTGTCTTCGAAACCGGGAGCTGTATAGTTCATACAAGCTCCCGGTTTTTCTATCAGTTGAAACAGAAGCAGTTTTGATTTCCCCCAGAGATCGAACTCGATCGGTGTCGATCGATTTTTCGATGTGAGCGGTCGGGGCGTTTGAGCCCATTGGGTGACTTTGCTCACAGGCTACGGCCAACGCGTGTGGCATAAGTAAGTTGAACACTTGAAATCAATGCGCCGCCCGAGGGCAGACGCACCGCACGCATTCCATTGTTGAGGGGATTTGCAGGGAATGAGACTGTCTTGCGTTTTTGCCTTGGGACTGGCAGCCACCACTCTGAGCCTTGGCGCCGATGCAGCCGCGGCTCTGGATGTGCAGCATCATAGCCTGCACCACGTCAGCCGCCGTTTGCATGGAGCTGCGCGCACGTCTACCAGCACCTCAGCACACCGCGTTCATGCGGCGACTCCGGCGTTTCATCATGCGACCCTGACGCACCGCAGACACCGTTTCTACGAACGGTTCACTGCGAGCTCGTTCGCGAAGGGCGACATCTTTGGCGGCGACATCACGGCGGGTGAAGATCCGATCGTTCGCCAGGCGGCGATCCATGCGCTCGACGGCATGAATGGCACGGCTGTGGTGATCGATCCATCGAATGGCCGCATTCTCGCGATGGTCAACCAGAAGCTGGCGCTCTCGCCGGGCGCGGAACCCTGCTCGACGATCAAGCTTTCTGTTGCGCTGGCCGCGTTGCATGAAGGGATCGTGACGCGCGATACGCCGGTTCACCTGGCGGGCTTCCGGATGAACCTGACGGATGCGCTGGCGAAGAGCAACAATCTGTATTTTGAAGAGCTCGGCCGCGAGCTTGGGTTTGAGCGCGTGCACCACTACGCGACGGAGTTCGGGCTGGGCGAGCTCGCCGGGTGGAATATCGATGGCGAGCAGCTCGGTGTTTATCCGAGCGAGGCGATTCCGCAGTCGGAAGGCGGCGTGGCCAGGATGTGCAGCTTCGGGCAGGGCGTGTCGATGACGCCGCTGCAGCTCGGGGCGTTTGTAGCGGCGATTGCGAACGGGGGCACGCTCTATTATCTGCAGCACCCGACATCGCCGGAGGAGGTTCTGGCATTCGAGCCGAAGGTGAAGCGCAATCTCGAGATTGCGGGCGATATTCCGAGCCTGCAGAACGGTATGGCTGGTGCGGTGCAATACGGCACGGCGCGGCGGCTGCGCGGCAACTTCCAGGAACTGCCGGTCTTCGGCAAAACCGGGACGTGCTCTGACAAGGGAACGCGGTTTGGGTGGTTCGCGTCGTATTCGACTACGCCGATGGGGAACCTGGTGACGGTGTTCTTCCTCGAGGGAGGACGGCCGACATTCGGTCCAAGAGCGGCGGAGCTGACGGGGGCGTTCTACCGCAATCTTTGGGATCGGAACTATTTCGCGGATAAGAACGTGGAGGCGAGCGCGGGAGCGCAGGCGGAAACGCTGCTGGCTCGGTAGGACTTGGATGGTTGGTTTGGACAAGAGCCGCCTGCTGGCGGCTTTTGTGTTTGGCGCTCCTGGTTTGTGGAGGGGCTGCTTCGCAACGTTGACTTTCGATGAGGGTGCCGTACGACGGCTGCATGGATTCAAGCTGGTGTTGTCAAGGCCGTAGCCGCCCGTCGTAACAGCACCACGCCGTAAGTTCTTCCAAGTCGCCGGTGTTTCTGACACACTGTTCACATTCCCGAACAGCAGGATTGCCCGATCTTTATGTCCGGTTCCGGTTATCGCTTCGGCGATTTTCGACTCAACTGCGACGCCTTCCAACTTCTCCGCAATGGGAGTGAGTTGCGCGTCGAGCGGAAGCCGATGGAATTGCTGATCCTCCTCGTTTCGAATGCGGGGCGGGTGGTCACACGGGCTGAAATAGCGCAACGTCTCTGGTCGAGCGAAGTCTTCGTTGATACCGAGCACGGCATCAATACGGCGATCAGGAAGCTGCGCTACGTGTTACGGGAAGATTCGAATCAGCCGCAATTTATTCAGACGGTGACCGGCGTTGGATACCGGTTCATGGGTCAAGTCGCGCTTGCGGAGGGTTCATCGCAGATCGCTTCGGCTTCCGAAACACCGGAATTGAGTGGCGAAAAAACAGTGGCCGCAGCGAGGTCGGGAAAGCCGCGAACATGGCTGATCTTCAGCACCATGGCGGGTGTGGTGGTAGCAATTCTAGCGTTCGTGATCGGACCGCGTCCGCTCACGGGTCGGATTTTCGGCCGCACTCCGAGTTCGCCCATCCACTCGATGGCAGTGCTTCCGCTGGATAATTTTTCGGGCAATCCTGGCCAGGAGTACCTGGCGGACGGCATGACCGATGAGTTGATCACCATGCTGGCGAAAAACTCCACGCTGAGGATCACCTCGCGTACCTCTGTAATGCAGTTCAAAAGTGCGCGTCAGCCTCTGCCAGAGATAGCGCGTGCCCTTGGTGTGGAAGGAATTCTCGAAGGCTCAGTCTCGCGCTCCAATGGCCGCGTTCACCTGACATTGCAGCTAATTCGAGCGGACGACGACAGTCATATCTGGGCGGAGAGCTATGACCGCGATGCGGGCGAAGCGGTGCATCTGCCGGCTGAGGCGTCACGAGCGATCGCCACATCCCTTCACAGCTATGTTTCTCCGGCAGCGGAGGCAGCCAAAACCATCAACCCCGCTGCGCACGATGCCTACCTACGCGGCCGCTATCTCTGGTGGTCCGGGCAAGCGGACCGTGGCTTTTCTGAGTTCAAGAGAGCGATCGAAATACAGCCGGACTACTCGTCAGGCTGGGCGTGGCTCGCGAACTACTATGGGGCTGGAATGAGTACAGGCGCCCTGAACCCCAAGGAGGTAGGAAGCAGCGAACTGGATGCCGCAACGAAGGCGGTGCAGCTCGACGATGCAGAGCCCGAAGCCCATCTAGCGTTGTGCGCAGCCCTCTTCCTGTCGGAATGGAAGATGGAGCGTGCGGACGCAGAGTGCATGCGGGCGATTCAGCTCGACCCCAAATACGCTGAGGCATACCATTTTCATTCGCGCATACTCAGCTCGCTCGGCCGGCACGATGAGGCTGTTGAGGCACAGAGGAAAGCAACCGAGCTGGACCCCACTGCCCGCCCGGGCGCGATGCCGATGGCTCTGTTGCGAGCCCGGCGGTTCGATGCTGCGATCGAGGACGCGCGGCAAAGACTGGAAGCCTACCCGAATAACGAATCTCTTCTCTGGGATCTATTCGACGCCTACAGAGACAAGGGGATGGAAGAACAGGCGGAGGAGACACTCGAGAGACTGTACCAGCGGTCCGGGGATGAAGAGTCTGCCCAAACCTTACATCAGTTGTACCTAGAGGGCGGTTCTAAAGCTGTGTTGCGCTGGAGAATCCGGGAACTCGAGGATCAGGCAAGGGATCGATACATCTCGCCGGTTGCGATTGCGCTTCTTTATGCACAATTGGGTGACCGCGACAAGACTCTGGCGCTTCTGGAAGAGGGAGTTCGAGGGCACTCTCCGTTCCTTCTCACGTTGCAACTGGATCCTGCGTACGACTTCCTTCACAAAGATGCCCGATACCGTGCGGTTGTGGAGCACGTCGGGCTGTCGGGCGCGAACTAGCCTAAAGCGCCCAGTTCAGCGCTTTGGCCCGGGAGCTGCGAGCACCTTGCCCCGAATTCTGCTGATGAAGGACGGGCTGGCAGAGGGTCTGGTGCGCGCAAAGGGTTGCTAAAGCTTGGCTGGGGCGAGTGACCGAGAAATGCGGAGTAACGAAGGGCAACTGCAGATTCTTCGACTCCGCTACGCTGCGCTCAGAATGACAGTGCGTCGAGGGCGAATCGGAAGTACTGGCACCCGAGGGGACGTTATTTCAAAAAGTGCTCAGGGGCTGAAGCCCACGTCGTTTGGCACGGCTTTCCGTACGACCAAAGTCGTGCCCTGATACGAAGCTTCTCAATGCTGAATTTTCAGCAAGCTGCGAAGTCTTGCCCTATACACCGTCCTTACAGGACTAATTGTCTTCTATCTACGAACCCCGCGCTGAAGGCGCGGGGCTAACTACCTTGGCGCCTGGCGGCGCGTTCCGGCACGACTGATCAGGTTGCTGAAAAATGCGCCGGTCTTGTTAGGACTTATCGAAACCGTCCCGCAGCGGCTAAAGCCGCGCTTTATTTGCACCCCTTATCGGCACAGATAAATCTGTGCCCTTTCAAAACCCAGCCGTTTCGGACTTCTGCAGCAAGCTGTGAAGTCGTGCCCTGATACAAAACTCGCCGAGGCGGGTGAATTGCCGTCGATGCTTGCTTGCTGAACTTTTGGCCCAGCAGTTCTGGATACACGAGCAAAACTTCCTTTGGAGGACAATGCTCCCGCGAGGGGTAAACTTGGCGAACGAACCGTAGACACCGACTATGACAAGCAAGAGGGCTTCGGAATGTCAAAGACGTTGAGAGTTTTGATTACGGGTGCAGCACGCGGCATAGGAATGGCAACCGCTCAGGTACTTGCCGAGCGAGGGCATTTTGTCGTTGCCACTGACGTGGATGCGCTGAGTGAAAGGCAGGGGGGCAGGTCGGAAACTATCGAGGCGCGTGTGCTGGATGTCACCAGCGACGAGTCTGTTGCGCGGTGCCTTGAGGAGGTCGGTTCGCTCGATGCAGTCGTCAACAACGCAGGTATCTCTGGCGGAGGGCCGGTGGAAGGTTATCCACTGGATCGTATCCGTCAGATTTTCGAGGCAAACACGCTGGGAGCGTTGCGCATCATCCAGGGAGTCTTGCCGGCGTGGCGAAAGCGGGGTTCCGGCCTCATCGTCAATGTGTCGAGCGTGAGCGGCCGAGTTGCCTCGCCGCTCGAAGCAGCGTACTGCGCCTCCAAGTTCGCGCTCGAAGCTTTTACGGAGGCCCTGCATGTAGAGGTGGGTCACTTTGGAATACGCTGCGTGTTGATTGAGCCCGGGACCATCATTACCGGCACAAGACCGATCGAGACTCACAGGGGACCGGCCGACTATGCCGGACTGTGGGAGCAGTGGACCGGCGCCCACACGAAAATGACAGGCCCATCCGGTGGAAGCGGACCAGAGGTTGTCGCTTTGGCCATTGCCCGTGCCATTGAAGACCCCGCGACGCCTTTCCGTGTACCGGTGGGCCGGGACGCTGAGATGATATTAGGCTTGCGAAAAAGCCTTGACGATCAGGCCTTCGAAGATGCCATGAGAAAGGCGGTTGGGCTTACTTGGTGATGAGATGCAAGCTTCACTGTCATGTTGTGTCTGGAGATCAATGAGACTGAGGACCAGAAGAATGTTCAGGAGGAGATGGCTTTGTTTCGGGAGGATTATTTCTGATGAGGGATTTACAGTCCATTACGGCCACAAGATTGTCTGCTACTCCGATGAACGCGGCGAATTTCAGATCGGGTACGAAGATGGTCTGCTGTTTGCGGACTCCATTTGCCAGGTCGACCCAGTCAAAGGAATACAGGAAGTTGACACGATTCTAGTTCTGACCCGAGTGCTGCGGGCGCTCAAGTGGGATGGGCAGGAAGCCAGAGTCTTTGGCGAGTGACTGCTTTCGAAGATGATTTGTTCAGAGCACGGGATCGTTATTGCCTTTTTAGGAGACTGACCGGAATCCGATGCTGAGAAGAACCGAGATGATGGAGCCGGGGATTACCTGCGGGGCTTTCGCGGCGAAACTGTCGAAAGTCTTTCTCTCGGCATTGGTCTTGTGTTGCTCTGGATGCTTCCACCACAAGGTTGGGAGCGGAGGGTTCCGTCTCGAAGAGAATGGGGGCGCTCCCATACTTGTCCCAACTGACGATGAAGGTTCCGGTGAAAGTAAGTTTCGGACATCGACGGTCGTCCTTTCAGGTGATTCTGCTGCAACGAAGAATCACGCTCGTGACGACTGCGGGATCAACGGCGAAGTCTTCTCACTTCGTGCGGCGTCGCCTTTTGATTCGAAGCGCTGGGTTGTGCGAAGCCCGAGCGTTTCCGGTTGGAATGCTGTTGCCGGCCAGATCGATGTTGACTCGCATTGGAAAAGCTTCGCGCGCGGCATCGCACGCATGAACGAGGAGGGCTGTTTCCCTGGGGGACTCAGCTCGCTGCAGATTCGAATAGCGATTGCACAGAGAATTCCGCTGCCGGCGGATGAAGTCCCACTGTTCTTCTATTCGGACCGGCGGATCGGATTCGCCGACCTAGCGCCCGGAATGCAATTGAGACTCGAGCGGTTCGTTCGAACTGCAAAGTCAGTCACGGCGGAGGGTCCCCCCAGACAGTGGGTAGCGAGATACGACGTGATCTCCCGGCCCGGGGAAGGAGTCGGGCTGAAAATGACAGGGAAGCCACTGAGGGGTTCTGGCGGTGAGTTGGGGTCGGAAGATAAGGAACTGCTCTCGCTGTCGCAGCGCTTCACTCATACTCCGGTTTTGCGGCTGTTTCTGGAAGGAGTCTACGGAGCCGGAAAAGTTTCCCACGGAATGCTCATTGGTGCGCAGAACCAGGAACAGCTCGACGCATTGGCCGGTCTCATCGAGCAAAGCGATCCAGCGAAGTGCGTGAGTTTCCAAGACACAGTTTGCACTGAGTTTCCGCTGGGCTCGCTAACTTTGTCTTCGCGGGTATGGATTGATGGGCACCCGACATCGTGCCTGTTCGGGGAGTCTCTTGAGGGTTGCCTTCGATCTCTACCACCGTCGAAGCGGAGGGTCACACTAGAGCGGGCAAAGGTATTTCGACGCGTGGCTTCGGATCGTTACGCACAGATTTATTTCTCAAACCACAAGGACGGCGCTGCGCAGCTACGTCTGCTGCCCGGAGACAGAATCGAATCGCGGCACTAGCGAGCGCTCCGGCCCAAGATTCCGCAACCGATTGAGCTCTGGATCATCGGATACACTGAATGTCTCCGGAGGGGCTTCCCGCCGCGAGCGAATCCCTGCTCTCTCGGAAATTGCTATGCCGCTGCCTGAACACATCCTTCTGACGTACGGGTATCTATTGCTGTTCGGATGGGTGCTGGTGGAGCAGTTCGGGATTCCGCTGCCGGCGACACCGGTGCTGCTGACCGCGGGAGGGCTGTCTGCGGATCATCAGCTGAGTTTTGGAGCAGCGCTGGGCGCGGGTCTGGCGGCGTGCCTGGTTGCAGACACCACATGGTTCATCATCGGCCGGCGGTACGGGCATCACGTGCTGCGTATCCTCTGCAAGCTGTCTATGGAGCCGACCATCTGCGTGCGGCGGACACAAGACTCGTTTTCGCGCAATCGCAGCCTGATGCTTGTCTTCGCGAAGTTTGTTCCGGGGCTGGCTACGCTGGCCGCACCGGTGGCGGGCGAGAACGGCATGAGCCTGCCGACGTTTCTGCTTTTCGACGGGATTGGGGCGTTTCTGTGGCTCTCGGCGCTGCTGGGGGCTGGGCGGATCTTCGGAGACGCGCTGAAACGCGATCCAAGCCTGCTGGACTGGGCAGGACGTTTTTCGGGCGCGCTGGTGCTGCTGGCGATTGCCGGGTGGTTTACGTGGCGTCTCTACCGGCGGCGGATGGTTCTGCGCAAGCTGGTGCAGTCGCGGCTGGAGCCGCAGGAACTGAAGGCGCAGCTGGACGCCGGGGAACTGGTGTACATCGTGGATCTGCGGCATCCGCTGGAGCTCCTTGCCGAGCCTTACACGCTGCCGAGCGCAATGCACTTCTCGCCGGATGCGCTTACCGCGCGGCATCTGGAGATTCCGCGGGATCGGGATGTCGTGTTGTTCTGCACTTGCCCCAGTGAGGCGACGGCGGCCAAAACTGCGATGACGCTGCACAAACTGGGCATCGAACGGGTGCGTCCGCTGCGAGGCGGCTTCGACGAGTGGAAGAGGCTGGGCTTCCCGCTGGATGAGGTACCTCCGGTGCAGAACGTGGTGCCGGTTTCGAAGGTAGGCTAGTTGCTGGCCGGCAGTAGCCAGTAGTTAGTAGCCAGTAGCCAGTAGCCAGTAGCCAGTAGCCAGTAGCCAGTAGCCAGTTGTCAGTCGTCAGCTCTCAGCTCTCAGCTTTCAGCCGTCAGTGTGTTGTGAGTCTCGAGTGGCCGGGCTTACGCCGGCTTACTATCTCCTTCCTACCCCTGCTCCCTTGTTTTTGCGCATCCTATTTAGAAGCAGTTGCGCCACCCCGGGAGCCCCGCATGAACGGTTCACCAACCGCACGACTTTTGACGCAGCTCTGGTTTCTGACTGTTGCCGTACTTGCTGTTGCGGTCTTGTTTCTGGCCAAGGTTCTGTTGCTGCCGCTGGGGATTGCCGTACTGTTTGCGTTTCTGCTGGCGCCGGTGGTGGCGCAACTGGAGCGCCTGCGCCTGCCCCGGCCGGCTGCGGCCCTGATCGTTATCTTTGGGTTTTCGGCGCTGCTGCTGGTGGCGGCGTGGACGATCTTTACGCAGATCGTCGCGATTGCGGATGACCTGCCGACCTATCGCGACAACATCACTGCCAAGTTTGAGGCGCTACACCGGCCGAGCAATTCTGCGATCGGGCACGTGCAGCACGAACTGGAGAAGCTGTCGAATGAACTCGGCATCATGAACGCGACGGCTACTGCTGCTCTGCAATCGCCGAAGAAGGTTCAAGAGAAGCCGATCGGAACGACACCTGAACATCCGCTGCAGGTGCGCGAGGTGGGCCGGCCGACGGGTCGTCTGGACCAGCTGGGCGGGATTGTGGAGCCGCTCACAACGGTGTTCCTCGCGGTCGTCTTCACGTTTTTCGTCTTGTTGCAGAGGGAGGACCTGCGCAACCGGCTCATACGGTTGTCGGGCGATCGCAATCTATCGCTGATGACACAGGCGATGCGCGATGCCTCGCAGCGCATCTCGCGCTACTTTCTGCTCCAACTGGCTGTGAATCTGGTTTACGGAACGGTTGTTTGCGTGGCGCTGTACTTCATTGGACTGCCGCATGCGCTTTTGTTCGGGGCGCTCGCCACGTTGTGCCGCTTCGTTCCCTACATCGGAGCTCCGGTGGCGGCGCTGACTCCGACGTTCCTGTCGGTTGCTGTCTTTCATGGATGGGAGCACACCGTCCTGATCCTTGCGCTGTTCTTTGTTTTGGAAGTGGTGACGGCGAATTACGCGGAGCCGCATATTTATGGACGGCACACGGGACTGTCGTCGCTGGCGGTGCTGATCGCGGCGGCGTTCTGGACGCTGATCTGGGGACCGGTGGGGCTTGTGCTGTCAGTGCCGCTGACGGTGTGCCTGGTGGTGATGGGCAGCCACGTTCCGTCGCTCGAGTTTCTCACTGTGCTGCTGGGTGACCAGCCGGCGATTCCGCCGTACACGTGTTTTTATCAGCGGCTTCTGGCACATGATGAGCGCGAGGCATCGAATCTTCTTTTCAAAATGTTGAGCAGCGAGCCCCTGGTGACGGTGTACGACTCGATTGTGATTCCGGCTCTAACGCTTGTCGAGAAAGATCGACAGCAGGGCGATCTGGACGACTCGACGATGGCGTTCATTCGGAACACGACGGGCGAGCTGGTGGAGGAGCTGGGATTTCGGGCTACGGAAGAACAGGCTGCCAGTGAGAGTGGCCAAAATGCGTCTGTGAATACGGCAGACGACGAGGGTGGGAGGATCGCCGAGGATCAAGCGAGACGGGTGGATAGAGTTGCGTTGGCATCAACGGGGCAGACACAACGGTCGCACGCTTCCGATCATGGGGACTCGAATCGTACGGTGGCCGTGGTGGTGCCGGTGCGCGACGGGGCCGACTCCCTGGTTGCGACGATGCTGACGCAGGTGCTGAACCTGAGCGGGGTAAATGCGGTCTCGCTGCCGGTGCGCGCGATTCACGAGACGGTTGAGGCAGTGGCAAAACAGAGGCCTGCGATCGTCTTCTTTTCGGGGATGCCGCCGGTGGCAATGGCGCGGGCAAACCGGCTCTATCGCAGCCTGCGCAGCGGTACTGGCGATGAGGTGCGAGAGAACCCTCTGCGAGCGAATGCAACGGAGAAGGAAGGGTGGAATGGCAATTTCAGAATCGTAGCAGGCATCTGGAATCTGACGGACGATCCGACGAGGGCGGCGCACATGATTACACGAAGCGAGGAGCTTCATATTTCAACTTCGCTCGCCGATGCGGTAGCTCAAGCAATGTCGCTGGCGGGTGATCGGCCCGCAGTGCCGGAGCCGCTGGATGCGAGCCCTCAGCTGGTGGCCGCGCCAAAGGATACGGCTGCGTAGGAATCGGTCTTGCCGTGTTTGGTGATTGGCGAGGCGGCAGTGCGAGTTGTGAAGATCGACTACTAGTCGAATACTGGCCGGCTACTGGTCCTGGTCTTTAACGCCGGAGTTGTGATCGCTGGCGCTGCCGGCGTAGACGACTACGATTTTGCGGTCGGCACCGTCGAGGTCGTCGACTTCGTTTTTTATGATCTTGTTGGTCAGGGGATCCCTTACTGCCTCGAGATCTGCGAAATAAATAGTCGTAATTGTAAGCATGTACGGACCTCTTTCTCTTGCGTCGCGCGGCCCACTGCGAACTACCAACAAACCTTTACCTCATTTGACCCCTTAGCGTGAGAAGAAGATGCACGCACATAGAAATTTTCCAGCAGGGGGCCCGGAGCGCTCGTTGCGTTTTCGCAACGAGCGCGGGAATCATCCGTTCAAGTTCTTGTGCGCGGGCAAGGGTGCGATGCGAAGGCCGTCATCGCGCCGGGGCCGTTCTAGTTCTCGTTATGGCCGTTTCCCTTTGTGCCCTGATAGATGCCGAGGAATTCGCGGTCGTCCATGGGAACCTTGGGTTCGATGTTCTGCTCGGCGGGTTCCTGTGCGTTGAGCTTCTTCGCAGTGTCTAATTCCATCGAATAAATCGTTGTCACGATCAACATAGTTTTAACCCTTCTTCTGTAAGTCCAGCTTTATTGCTTTAAGCCTTGCTCTAAACTCCTGCTGATTGGAACACGGAGGGGCGGGGAAAGATGCAGAGAATGGGGAAATTAGTTTGGGGCGGGGGGACGAGGGACTAGCGACTAGGGACTAGGGACGAGGGACTAGGGACGAGGGACTAGGGACTAGCGACTAGTGAGTAGTTGTGAGGGACGAGGGGCTTGGGCCAGAGGACTAGAAGACTAGAGCTGTTGGGGTTAGTCGATGGGCTCGATGCGGTTTTTGCCTTCGTACATGCTGACCAGCTCGCGGACGTCCTGCAGGGCGCTCTTGTCGTCGGCGAGAAGGAACTCGTCTTCGAGGAGTTCGGGGATTGCGCGGGGGCCTTTGATTTCTGCAACGAATACGGATGTGAGAACTACCATTGCCTACCTCAACAACTCAACATTGGACTCCAAGCGAGCGGAAAGAGTGGCCAGCTTGAAGGAAAATTAATCGTGCAGATCCCAGAATGAGATTCAGGTATTTCTCTGTTCCAAATCGGCGATCTTTTCTTTGATAACGCGTTTGAGGTCGAGCATGCGGGGCGTCTGGTAACCCTGGGTTTCGAGCTTTCTGAGGGTTGCGCGCAACATGCCCAGAAGGTCCTGAGGGAGCGGATCTGCTGGCCGATCTTCTTCCTGGGAGTACGGCATTTCTACTTCGCCTCAAGACGAGGGGAGAGCATCGCACGAGGCGGAAAACGCAGCGCACTCTCTGCGTGGCGGATGCGGAGCTCGAGGTGGTTGCGGATCGCCGCCACGGATGCCGAGTCGCCGATATCAGCCGTTGACTCGAAGTGAGAGAGGCTGGCGCGCAGGGCAGCGAGCTGATCCAAGGGAGAGGGGGAGGCTGGTTTCATGGGACGAACTTGATACTGCCATGCATTTCGCCTGTGTAAAGTGATTTACATCACTCATACAGGTCGTTTTGGGGTACGCGTGTCAGGGCGGCATCTATTTCGAAATGCCAACTCGTAAAACAGCTACCGCTCGAGGCCGTTCCAAGACAACTGCTAAAACCCGGACTGGCGCTGTTACGAAGCGCAAGGCCTTAAGGCATGGTGCCGAGAAGGATCCGAACGGCGGTCTGACCGCCGAGGGCCGCAAGGCATTTGCCCGCAAAGAGGGGTCACACCTACGGCCCGGAGTGAAGGGTCCGGCGGATACTCCGGAGAAGATGCGTAGGAAGGGATCTTTTCTGCGGCGACACTTTGCTCATCCGCGCGGGCCGATGCAACGGGACGGGGAACCGACGCGGCTTGCTCTCTCGGCCCATGCGTGGGGAGAGCCGGTGCCGAAGACACTTGCGGATGCCCGTAAGCTGGCAGCCAAGGGAAAGAAGCTGCTGGAGCGATATCACCGGGCGAAGGGCGTGTGAGGGGACTGCTTTTCTGAAGCGCATTCGCTGAACCTTACTTGTTTCGTTCGGCAGTTTGGCTGCCTTTATGAAACCGTGCGCGCTTCGGTTCCATCCAAGGGAGTGCCATGACCACTACGACTGCTACGACCGCCAAGCCTGATCTGCGTCAACTAGGTAACTCGGACCTTCACCTTACGCCCGTCGGCTTTGGAGCCTGGGCGATCGGCGGAGGGAACTGGGAGTTTGCCTGGGGCCCGCAGGACGACAACGACTCTGTCAATGCGATTCGCCGGGCGCTGGATCTCGGCGTGAACTGGATCGATACCGCGGCCATTTACGGATTGGGGCACTCAGAAGAGGTAGTCGCCAAGGCGTTGAAGGGCAGCAGCCATAAGCCGTATGTGTTTACGAAGTGCTCCATGCGTTGGCATGAGGATCGCAGCATTTATCGATCGCTGAAGGCAAAGTCGCTGGAAGAGGAGCTGAATGCATCGCTGCGGCGACTGAACGTGGAGACGATCGACCTGTACCAGATTCACTGGCCAAATCCAGAGGCTGAGATTGAAGAGGGCTGGACCGCGCTGGCGAAGTTCAAAGAGCAAGGGAAGATTCGATACATCGGAGTTTCAAACTTCAATGTCGAGCAGATGAAGCGGGCGCAGAAGATCGCGCCGATCACGAGTCTGCAGCCGCCTTACTCGATGCTGCGGCGGGCGATTGAAGAGGAGATCCTGCCGTTTGCGAAGGAGAACAATATCGGAGTGATCAATTATTCGCCGATGCTGTCGGGCATGCTGACGGGGAAGATGACGCGCGAGCGAGTGGCGTCGATGCCTCAGGACGACTGGCGGAGACGGGCACCGGAGTTCAATGAGCCGCGGCTGTCGCGGAATCTGCGGCTGGTCGAGGTGCTCAGGGAGATCGGCCGGACGCACAATGTCGAGCCGGGCGTGGTGGCGGTGGCGTGGACGCTGCACCATCCCGCGGTGACGGCTGCGATTGTGGGAGGGCGGAGCGCGGAGCAGGTGGAGGGAATTGCACCAGCGCTGCACTTCCGCATCTCGGAAGACGAGTACCAGCGGATCAACCAGTTCCTGGCGGAGAATCCGGCGTGATACGGATTCGCGGTTGCGAGTTCGGCGGAAAAGCGAAAGCCCCAGCCAATCGGCCGGGGCTTTTGCATTGGGAGAATGCGAGAGTTACATCGCAGCGACGAAGTCGGGAACCATGACCGCAGCGCTTTCCTGCAGGAGCTGGGTCATTCTTGCTGCCATGCCCGTGTACATAGAGGCGGCGCGGAAGGCATTGACGCGGACACCTTCGCTGGCCTGCGTGAATGCATACTGCGCGAGAGCCATGAGGACGCAGAGCCTGATCTGCATTGCGTCACTGCGGAGGGTTGCGATGAGCACGCGATCGACGTTTTCGCAGTTGCGGCCGGCAAAGTCGGCCATCTCAAGCATGACCCGGGCGTTCTGATACATCGCCCAGAGGCCGTGGGGTCCGTGCATGCGCGTCCAGGTGTCTTCAGGGGTGGAGGTCAGGCCCTCTTTCCAGAGGAACTGATCGCTCAGTTCGCGCGCGCTCCAGTCCGGCCTGAGCTTCGCCATGAGCGACTCCCAGGTTTCGGCCTGACGGCGACGAGCATTGAGCCGCCAGTAGCCTAGATACGCAGCAACCAAGACAACAACACTTACTTCAAGCAGCGGGAAGATCATTTAGTAGCCCCTGACCCGGTCTTTGGTAACACTGATGTACTTCCGTCCTTGACCGGACGTGTTCTGACTGGTTCTTCCACTTCTAACAGAAAAAACACGATTTGTGGACGGATTTCTGCCATGTCCCGCCATTTTGTCCCAACCGTGGTAATCCGTTTTTATGGTCACATGAGTAACTTAGAGTAACTATCGTCCAGAGTAAATGACACTTTCGAGTGTCGGCGTGCCACTCTGAGGTCGGGCGTAAGAGGTTGAAAAAATTGCGGTTTGGCGGGAACGGGAAGAGAGGTTTGGGAGAGGGACTGCGGCGCTCCCACGCCTGTGGGAAACCGGGAGGGGTTATTCTCAGTCTTTTTTGGTGAAATCGCGGGAGTTGCGCCTGGTGAAGTCGCGGGAATCGCGCATGCCCACCCGGGTGGTGCGGGCGGTTCCGGCGAGAGCGAGGAGGAAGTTCTCCATCTGGGGGGTGAATTCGCGGCGTTCCCGGACCTTTTGAGCGAAGCTGACCAACCAGTAGAGCATCGCAACGATATAACTGCCGGCCTGTATCTGATCGAACAGATGATAGGTATTTCGGGCGTCGTCGGTGGCAGCGCCTACGTGCATTTTGAAGAAGGTCGTAGAGAGACTTGCGAGCGCGAAGATGCCGAGACCGGTGCCGATTTGCAGTTCGCGATCGCGCCAGCTCAGCGAGAGCCATTGGCTGCATCCTGCAAGCGCGAGGAAGAAGACGATGGGAAGCACTGCCATCGCTGTATCGAAGTGGACCTGGAGTCTACTGGCGGGAGTGAGGGTTGCGAGGCCGGGCGGTTTGGCAAAAGGCCAGATGATCGCAAAGGCGACGGCGAGAATGACAAAGACGGCGAAGACGCTCCAGGAAGGCAGGGACGAGCGAATCGGGCTCAGCACCGACATGGACAATTCAACGAGGACACAGAACATGAATGCCCCATCGATAATGTCGGCAATGACAAAGACTTTCTGGAGCGCGTCGTCAGAGTAGTGCCCGGTGAGAGCAAGAGTGGCTCCGGTCAACAACAGGAGCCATATGAGGTAGGAAAAGAAGAGGGGAAGTTTTTTGTAGAACTTTCTGAAGATCAGCAGGCCAATGACCATCGCCTGAACAGTTAGAGTGAGGTATTCGAGCTTGGTGTCCAGGGTCATCGTCTGCCTTTATCGACGCAGCATCGACAGAGGATCAGCTTCAGGTTAACAGTCCCTGGTGTCGTTCACGTTTGAAAACTAAACGTTGGTCACCAACTTCGAACCCAACCAGCAATCAGGACTGCGAAGGATTTGCCGGAATTGGTTTTGGGCTTGGGATACCCGGGATGAAGCTTGAGTCCGGATTTGCCGGAATCGGCTTCGGGCTCGGGATACCCGGAATGAAGCTTGAGCTCGGATTTGCCGGAATCGGCTTCGGGCTCGGGATACCCGGGATGAAGCTCGTGCTCGGGCTGGCCGGAATCGGCTTGGGGCTCGGGATGCCGGGAATGAACGAGGTGCCCGGATTCGCTGGGATCGGCTTAGGGCTGGGAATCCCTGGAATCATTGAGTTTGGAACAGGACGCGTGGTAGGCGCTGCAGCCGCGGTCAACGCGGAGACAGCAAAAGCCGAACCAAGAGCCACGCATGAAACTTTCAACCATGGGCGCATTCGGATATTCCTCAACTGGAAACAGAAACCTGCAGCAACACTAACTGAAAAGGGGATGCCCGGTACAACAAAAGTACTGAAGTTACTCCAAAAAAAGTTGAGATATCGTTTACTTATACCGCTATATGGGAAAACCCATGAAACGGTGGCCAGAACGTCACGTTACCACCTGCGGCTGAGGATGGTGGAACTTGGGTACAATTCTCACCAACCTGAACTGGAGGGCGGTGACCGCCCGAGGTGCCCTAGCTTGATCCCCAAATTTCGTAGCCAATTTAATGAAAAGTACGTGCCGGAGGCGTACGGCCGACTGCTGGGGCTGCTGGCCGAGCACTGCGGAGGGCCGGTGCAGTTCCGCGTGGCGGAGACGCCGATTTTTGTGCCGAAGGCGATGCTCGACGAGATGGCGGGTCTGGGCGGTGCGATGGCGAAGCAGCTGATGGAGGACGCCGAATATCTTGCTGGAGCGGGGCGGGCGATCCCGGCCGGATTCGACGTAGCGGGCCAGACGGCGCATCCACACTTTCTGACGGCGGATTTCGCCCTTATCCGGAACTCGACGGGGGAACTGGCTCCGAGGCTGGTGGAGATTCAGGCGTTTCCGTCCGTGTTCGCGTACCAGGTGGAGCTCTGCGCTGCGTACCGTAAAGTGTTCGGGCTGCCGGAGTCGCTGAAGGTCTATCTGGGAGGGCTGAGCGAAGAGACGTACTGGGATCTTCTGCGACGGACAGTTTTGGGCGACCGTGACCCGGAGCACGTTGTGCTGACGGAGGTCGATCCGCTGCATCAGAAGACTTTCCCGGATTTCGAGCTGACCCGGCGCCGGCTGGGTATCTCGGTCGTGGACATCAGTTCGCTTGAGCCGCAGGGGAACAAGCTCTTCTATCGCGACGCGGCGGGGAAGCGGATCCCGATCGAGCGAATCTACAACCGAGCGATTGCGGACGAGCTGATTTCAAGGGGAATCGAGTTGCCGTTCGATCTAGCGCAGGAGTGGGAGGTTGAGTGGGCGGGGCATCCGAACTGGTATTTCCTTATTAGTAAATATTCGATCCCGTTTCTGTCACAGTCGAGAGGTTTCCCGGAGGTGCCGCCGGCGTGCTTTTTGGATGGGTTTCTGGCCGGGCCGGGCGAGGACTTTCTGAGGTCGCGCGGGGTGGATTTGGGGACTGGCTCCGAGGCGGAGCGGGGATACGAGAGTCTGCTGCTGAAGCCGCTTTTCTCGTTTGCGGGGAAGGGCATCGAGTTTTCGCCTACGCGTGCGCGGCTGGAGGCGATCACCCAGGAAGAGAGGAAGAACTATATCCTGCAGGAACGGATGCACTTCGAGCCAACGATTGAGACGCCGTTTGGACGGACCCAGGCGGAGATCCGGATACTGTATTTGTGGCCGGATGGGGGCGAGCTAACGCCGGCGATTTCGCTGGTCCGACTGGGGCGCGGGAAGATGATGGGAGTGGACCACAACAAAAATCAGGAGTGGGTGGGTGGTTCGGCGGCTTTTTATGTATGATGGCGGAGCGTAAGTTGCTGGTTTTGCCTGTTCGGTCTTCGATGCCGGCCCCCTCGGCAGAGTTACCTATCCGATTACCACTTTTAAACTTTCGTGCTCTGGGTTTTGCCAGTAAAGATGTATACATTCAGCAGTGGTAGAAAAAGCGGAAAAGGAAATCGCATGATGGAGATATCAAAGACGACGCCCTCCGAGGAGCAGGAGAAAACAGGACACGCTAACTTCCTGAAAGAAGTTCGCTGTGCCGTTCGCTTTCCGCTTTCCCTGCCTGTCGAATTGTCTGAGGACAAAACGCACGAAGCACCGGCAGTGACGCGCAACGTTTCAGCGAACGGAGTGCTGCTTGAACTGAGCGGTCCGATCGATGTGGGACAGGAACTTGACTTCCATTTGAGGATGCCCGGAAGTGTGCTGGGCACTCCCCAGGATGTGTTAGTTCACTGCAGAGGACGTGTGGTACGCTGCTCCTTAAGCCAAAGTCATTATCAGGCTGCTGCCACGATCGATGAGTATCATTTTGTGGAGCAGTAAAGCGGCCTGAAGCGACGGCTGTAGCGGCCACTTTATGGAAATTCTTGACGAAACAAACGACGGCGAAATTCTGGACGCACCAGTAAAGCCGGGAACAGTCCGCATCATTCTGGCGGACTCTCAGGCGATCTACCGCGTCGGAATCCGCAAGATCTTCGCGCTTGAAGATGACGTGCGCGTAGTTGCGCAGGCTGACTCGCTTGAGAGTCTACGTTCGGCTCTCGAACGTCACTCCGCCGACGTTGTTCTGCTTGAGGGCGGGCTTCTTACCGGACAGCCGAATGCCATCCCCGACCTTCTTCGTGTTGCCCCCGATGTGAAACTGATCGTTCAGGCACTGGGAAGCGATGAAGCGCAGACGGTGGAGCTTTATCGCCGCGGAGTTCGCGGCATCATTTCACGCTCGATCTCGCCCGACCTACTGGTGCGCTGCGTGCGGCGCATCGCTACCGGCGAGACCTGGATCGATAACCAGGCGGTTAACTGGGTGATCGAAGCGTATCGCGCGCAAGCGGCGGCGCTGGTGAGCCCGCGGACACAGCCGAGGCTATCGCCGAAGGAAACCGCGATCATCACCTGCATTACGCAGGGCAAGCGCAACAAGGAGATTGCATTCCAGCTTGGCACGACCGAGCAGGTGATCAAGAACTACCTGCGGAAGATTTACGACAAGCTGGGAGTTTCGGACCGGCTCGAGCTGGCGCTGTATTGCCTGCACAACAAGATCATCAAGTCCGATGCGGATGAGGTGGTTGTGGCGCAGAAGATCGTCGGACGGTAAGACGAGATTGGGTTTCAAGTGAGTCGGCGCTGCCTATGGGCAGCGCCGAAATTTTTTTGGGGAGAAGCTCTGGTGAGGTTTGTGGTTTCCCAGGTCTCCAAAAGAGGGAGACCCTTCGACAAGCTCAGGGCAGGCTCTGGGGCACCCCGACGCGCTACGTTTCGCAGATGTCCCCGTCGCAGCTGACGGGAGTTTGCGTGTCGATGCAGTTTTTGCGGGCGAGCTCGAGGAGGCGGATGAATTCGTCGAGTTCTTTGCGGTCGAGGTGTCCGAGCAGTTCGCCGGGGATCTGGGTGATTTCTGGATCGACCTTGCTGAGCAGTTCGAGGCCGGTTGCGCTGATCTGAGTCCAAACGACGCGGCGGTCTTTCTTATCGCGCTGCTGACGGATGAACTTCTGGGCTTTCATGCGCGCGAGAAGTCGCGTGATGTCCGGAACAGCGGTGATCATGCGCTCGCCGACTTCAGAGCAGGTGAGCCCCTGCGGCTGAGCGCCGCGCAGGATGCGAAGGACGTTGTACTGCGTGGGAGTGATGCCCCAGTGGCGGGTGCGGCGCACGAAGGCGCGCTGGAGGCAGTCTGAAGTCCTCATCACGTTCAGCAAGGCTTCCTCTTCGACGCTCGCGAAGGGGCGCTGCTGTGCGATTTCCTGCTTCAATGCCGCCGACATTTAATCCGCTCCCGTGAGAGAAGTGCGGGCCCGCGCACCGGATACGAACACCGGGTACGAAAACCGGGCGCGAGCCGCAACACTTCTATTGTTTCATTACGTCGAGGTCGATGCTCAGCTGCACGTCGTCGCCGATGACGGCAGTGGGGTACTTGGTTCCGATGCCGAAGGCGTTGCGGCTGATGGTGGTGGTGGCGGAGAAGCCGGCGTGCATCTTACCGCCCATGCCCTGCGCGGGGCCGGTGGGGCCTTCGACGGCGAGGGTGACGGGCTTGGTTACGCCGTGAAGGGTCAGATTGCCTTGCACGGTGAGGCCTTTATCGGCCTTGGCCACGCTGGTGCTGACGAAGGTGGCGGTGGGGAACTGTGCGGTGTCGAAGAGGTTGGGGCTTTTCAGGTCGTTGTCGCGCGGGGCTACGCCGGTGTCGACGGACGCGACGTCGATGGTCATCTTCACGGTGGACTTAGTGACATCTGCTTCGTTCCAGACGATCTGGCCGTCGGCAATGCCGAAGCGTCCGTGAACCTTGGAGAGGCTCATGTGGAGGATGGAGAAGTCCACCTCGCTGTGTGCTTTGTCGGGTGTCCAGGTAGAGGTCTGGGCTGAGGCGGGGAGGATTGCAGCGAGGATGCCGAGTGCCAACACGAATCGCTTCATTTGCCGTGTCCTTTCAGAAGCCGAGCGACGAAGCGCCGGCAGTTGATGATTGCCGATGTTGCATTCTGCGGCGTGCAGGCGCATACCGAAGAAGGGCGCGGCCCCGATGGGGAGGCGCCGGGAAGCCGGAAGGTGCGTGTTCCTAATTGACGCGGGACGGGGAATATTCGTTTCAACAAATGTTTCCTGATCGCCTGGGGGGCTGTCAATGGAGAAGTGACGGTCTGATATGCTCCGGCTCATGTCCTTCGTCCACGACTTCAGGCGGCTCAGCCCGGCGCAACGGCACACCTTTGTGGCTGCGTTTCTGGGGTGGACTCTCGATAGTCTCGATTTCTTTCTACTGATCTTCTGTGTGAAGGCGATTTCGTCTGATTTTCACGCGAAGCCGTCGGATGTGCTGAGCGCGGTGTTTCTGACGCAGGCTTTCAGGCCCGTGGGGGCATTGCTGTTCGGCGTGCTGGCGGACCGTTACGGGCGGCGGCCAGTGCTGATGTTCAACATCCTGAGCTTCTCGGTGATTGAGCTGGCATGTGCTTTCGCGCCGTCGTTGAGCATGCTGCTGGTGCTGCGCGCGCTGTTTGGAGTGGCGATGGGGGGAGAGTGGGGCGTAGGCGCGGCGCTGGCTTTTGAGACGCTGCCGACGGAGGGGCGCGGGACCTTCTCGGGGATTCTGCAGGAGGGGTACGCATTCGGGTCGATTCTTGCGTCGGCTGCGTTTGCGCTGTTTTTCCATGCGCTGGGATGGAGAGGGTTGTTCATTCTGGGAGCGTCGCCGGCGCTACTTGTTTTCTACGTGCAGGCGAGGGTGAAGGAGTCGCCGGTGTGGCTGGCGTCGGAACACAAGCGGCGGGCAAATCCGGAGAGGGAGTCGTTCTCGCGGAAGATAGGAATGCTGAAGTCGTTTGTGCCGACGTTTCTGTTTCTGGTGCTGCTGATGACGGCGTTCATGTCGTTTTCACATGGGACGCAGGATGTGTATCCCACGTTTCTCGAGGTGCAGATGAAGATATCGCCGCGGCTTGTGGGGACGATCGGGGTGATCTATGGGTTTGCGCAGATCGCCGGCGGGTTTGTATTCGGAACACTATCAGAGCGCTGGGGACGCAAGCGGGCGATTATTGCGGCGGCGTTGTTGTCGCTGGTTGCGATTCCGGCGTGGGCGTATGGGCATACGGCGCTCACGCTTGCGATTGGGGCAGTGGTGATGCAGTTCATGGTGCAGGGCGCGTGGGGAGTGGTGCCAGCGTATCTCGCGGAGCTGACTCCGGCGCCGGTGCGGGCGACGGCTCCGGGGCTTGCGTATCAGCTTGGCGGGCTGGTTACTTCATGGAATGCGAAGGCGCAGGCGCTGGCGGCGGAGAGGTGGGGGAGCTATCCGAATGTGCTAGCGGTTACAGTGATCATCGTTGCGTTGTCGTTGGCGCTGCTGGCCTCACTAGGGCATGAGGTGAAGGGCAGGGATATGGGGGCGGAGTGAGTATGGCGTTGTCCTGGTGTGATTAGTCAGGAAAAGCAACCGCAGATGTTTCGACTCCGCTGCGCTCCGCTCAACATGACACCTTTCGATTGTGCCGGCTTGCTGCATATCAATTGGCATGACCGGGCTCAAACAGCTACCACCTAGCAGAGGTTTACCTGCCGTACCGCGCGGTTAACTCGCCTTTGGAGAGCACGTGGCTTTGCAGGGCGGGTTCGACGTGGTCGCGAGGGGCGCCGGCGGGGATGTCGATTACGGAGTCGAGGGCGTAGAGGGTGAAGATGTAACGGTGTGTCTGCCCGACGGGAGGGCAAGGGCCGCCGTAGCCTACTTTGGCGAAGTCGTTGTTGCCCTGGCGGCCACCGTGGGCGAGCTGGCCCTGCTTCGGAACGCCTTCGGGCAGACCGATGGTATTTGCGGGGAGGTTGAAGAGCACCCAATGCGTGAAGGTGCCGCCGGGCGCGTCGGGATCGGTGACGGTGAGCGCGAGGCTCTTCGTGCCTGCGGGCGGAGCGGTCCACGTCAGAGGAGGAGATTTATCTTCTCCGTCGCAGGTGAATTCCCTGGGAACCGTGCCGCCTTTCAAGGGCTCGCTCGATAGCGTCAGCGCTGCTCCTGAAGTTGCTGCAACGGCCTGGTCGTGATGGCGGCAGCTTGCCAGGAACGGAACCGCGAAGAGCAGCGCGAGCAGCAGCAGGATGCGGAGAAGCAATCCTGAAGACACATGAAGGTGTCGGAACGGGAGAATCGGTTCGTAGATGTGCATGGGAGCCAACCCTTCCTCTCGTGCAGATGGCGGCTACTGGCCGAGTCCGGCACAAGTATAGCGCTGTTCGCAAACACGGGAAGTGACGCTACTTTGGCCGGATAAGGTCGATGCGATCGTGGGTTCTGGCCCAGGTGTTGCCGGCCATGCGGCCGACCGCGTCGAGGCCGGCGGGGTCGATGCGGAAGTCGTCGAAGAGGTCCTCCCGCACGTGGAAGCGAACGATTTCGCCGAGGACAATGACTCCGCTAGCGGGCTTGTCTCCGGTGTAGATGACCTGAAGGAGGCGGCACTCCATCTGCGCGGGGGATTCAGCAACCCGCGGAGCTTTGACGATTTCGCTGGCTATCGGGGTAAGGCCGGAGAGCTGGAACTCGTCGATCTCGGGGGCGACTTCGGCGGCGGTGGCGTTTGCCTGGGCGGAGATTTCTGCGCTGACGACGTTGATGACGAACTCGCGGGTGGCTTCGACGTTGCGGAGGGTGTCTTTGCGGCCAATTGGGTCTCGTTCTTCGGCAGCGCGGAGCGCGGGGCAAAAGAGGACGGTGGGAGGAGCGGATCCGACGCCGGCGAAGAAGCTGAAGGGGGCCAAATTGGCGTTGCCGTCGAGGTCTAGCGTGGAGACCAACGCGACCGGGCGGGGAACGATTATGCCGGTCATGAGTTTGTAGATGTCGCGGGGCTGGTGCCGGGAGGGGTCGATGGAGAGCATTCTTACCTCGCAGGGATGTCCTTATTTGATAGGCTAAGGCACTGACAGGATGCGGGCCGGCTGGAACTGCCTGGCCTGTCGATGCTGCAAGCCGTTCCGAATGAGATGCCTCAGGGGAAATTCGTCGTACCGTAACACAGGTTGATGCACAATCAATAGCAGGGAAGGGACCGCTTTGCCTCGTATTCACTTTCAGCAGCAGCTGGCCGAATTGAAGGACAAACTCCTGGCGATGGCCGCACTGGCCCAGCAGGGGGTGGATAGTGCGATTGACGCCTACCTGCAGCGCGACCAGACGCTTTGCCTCTATGTAAAGCAGAACGAGACGGCCATCAACACGGCGCAGCGGGAGCTGGATGAGATGGCGTACGAGTTGCTTGCCAAGGAGCAGCCGATGGCCATCGATCTGCGGTTCATTCTGGCCGTGATCAAGATCAATGGCGACCTGGAGCGGATTGGGGACCAGTCGCTGGGCATTGCGCGCCGCACTCGGGACATCATGAAGACGGAAGATTATGAGCTTCCGGTGGACTACTCGGCGATGGGCGAATGCGCGGGCCGGATGATCCGGACGGCGATTCTGTCGCTGCTGGAAGGCGACGCGCGGATTGCCGATTCTGTGCGCGAGATGGATGACGAGATCGATCGCATGAATCGGGCGGCGCAGGCTGATCTACTCAAGCTGATCCAGGACAAGCCGCAGTATACGCAGCAGGCGATGAACGGGATGATGGTTTCGCGGAGCCTGGAGCGGATTGCGGACCATGCGGCTAATATCGCGACTGATGTCATCTTCTGGATTCGAGGGGCGGATGTAAGGCATCAGCTGAGCTTGTCGATGGACTGAAGACAGCAGGGACTAGGGACTAGGAACTAGGGAACACTGACTGGCCCTCCTATGGGTTTGACCCGAACAGAGAACGGGTTTCGTGGAAGCCAGAGCGTTCATTTCCGGAATCCCTGATGGCGGGTTACGGGAACGGTTGGAAACGTTACCACCAAGTGGGTATGTTCCATCGGGGCGGGGTTTGGCATGATGAATTCATCAATCCAAAACCCCAGCCGATCAAGGACAGCTCAACCATGGGACACCAGTACCGTCCGCTTCTCGAGGTTTTTCGCGAGGCCCTGAGAACTCTGCAGAACGAACCCGGGCCCATGATTCCTGCGAAGGTTGAACTGATGGAATACCTGCGCGAGCGGATCGCGGAGCATGAGGGACTGGATCGCTCGACGGCTGCGAATTATCCGGCGCGGGAGATTCTGAACGCTGCTTACGGCTGGATGTCTAAACGCCCATGTGGCGGCGCAGATCCTCAGGATGATTGCAGTTCGCAAGCGCCGTTTCAGCAGTAATGCGGCCAAGGCGGACCAACTCTGCCAGCGACTGCTCGATGGTCAACATTCCTTCTGAGCGCCCAGTTTCAATGACTGCCCGAAGCTGGTGATCGTCGCCGCGGCGGATGAGGTTGCGGATGCCGCTCGTAGCGATGAGGATTTCGACCGCCGGATAGCGATCGACACCGTTGGCTGCGGGCAAGAGCCTCTGATGAATTACAGCGAGAAGCGCGAGCGAAAGCTGGCGGCGAACCTGTCCCTGGAAATTTGAAGGAAAGATGTCGAGGATGCGGCCGATGCTCTGGGCTGCGTCGTTGGTGTGCATCGAGGTGAGGACGAGGTGGCCGGTTTCGGCGGCGGTCATGGCAGCGGCCATGGTTTCGCCGTCGCGCACTTCGCCGATGAGGATGACGTCGGGATCCTGACGGAGGACAGAGCGAACGGCCTCGGCGAAGCTGTTGGTGTCCATGCCGAGCTCGATCTGCTCCACCAGAGACTGGCGATTGGGATGCTCGAACTCAACTGGATCTTCGATGGTGATGATGTGATCCTGGCGGCTGCCGTTGATCTGGTTGACGAGCGCGGCCATCGTGGATGATTTGCCGCAGCCGGTGGCGCCGGTGAGAAGAATGAGTCCCTGGCGGCGCTCGGCGAGCGTGGCGATCTGATCGGGCAAGTTGAGCGATTTGAAGGTGGGGATCTCGGCAGGCAGGAGTCGGATGGCTGCGGCGAGGGTTCCACGCTGGTAGTGAAGATTGGCGCGGATGCGACCGACGCCTTCGTTGACCAGGCAGAGGTCGAGACACTTGAGGGCTTGCAGCTGCTGCATCTGGGTTGGCGTGAGCAGGGGCAGGAGAATGCTCTGGATTTCGGCTTCGGTGAGAGGTGGGCCGAGATCGGCGCGCAGGGATCCGAGGACGCGGAAGTTGGCGGGAGCGCCGGCAACGAGGATGATGTCCGACGCGTTGGCCTGCATGGCGATGGAGAGCAGAGCGTCGAGGGAGTGGTTGGCGAGTTCGGTCATGGGTCGATGGGGCGTCGCTTGCAGGAATACTCATGGTAATCGATGGGCGGCGCCGCGGTCGGGCATTGTCGTTTCCCGCCCGAGGGGAGCGTAGTTGAGCACCCCGGGAAATCTCAAGAGTTGTTCTACGATTGCGGGAAAGGGTTCGTCGTTTCCCAGGTCCGAACACACGGACCTGGGGCACCCGGCTTCGTCGCGGCGAGTGGACGCCCGACATCCTTCCAGCTAGATGGAGCGGGCGCGGGCGAGCTCGATGATCTTGTCGATGAGGTCGGTGTAGGAGTAGCCGGCTTTTTTGGCGGCCATGGCGAATTCGGCCTGGCTGGAGAGCCACGGGTTGGGGTTCGCTTCGATGACGTAGACTTCGCCTTTTTTGTTCAGGCGCATGTCGATGCGGCCGTAGTCGCGGAGCTTGAGTGCGCGGTAGGCTGCGAGCGCGGTGTCGCGCAGTTTTTTGGCGATCTCTTCATCGAGGTCTTCGACGGGAGCGGACTTCGTGACCTTGTAGGCTTCGGTGTCGTGATCGAATTTGACGTCCTGGCCGGCGATACGCGGAGTTCCCTTGGGAAGTTTGGAGAGATCGAGTTCAATGAGAGGGAGAACTTCGGGGTTGTCGTTGCCGAGGATGGATGCGTAGATTTCGCGGCCTTCGATGTACTCCTCGATGAGCGCGGGGCTGTCGAATTCTTCGTGGATGTAGTGGATGCGCTCCATCAGTTCTTTCACACTGTCGACGACGGAGCCGTTGTCGATGCCGATGGAGCCGTCTTCGGAGACGGGCTTTACGATGAGCGGGAATTCGATGTCGTGGGAGTGATCGGTGCGGCCTTTGTAGGAGGTGGCGAAGTCGGGTGTTTTGATTTTGTGGAAGTCGAAGATCTTTTTCGCGATGGACTTGTCTTGAGCGAGAAGGAGGGCGTGAGGACCGCCGCCGGTGTAGGGGATGTGGATGAGTTCGAGGTAGGCGGCGATGTTCTTGTCCATCTTGTCGTCGCCGGCGTAGGACTCAGTGAGATTGACGATGAGGTCGGCGCCGCATTTTGCGAGAGCGACAAGGGTTTGATTCCTGCCGTCGAGGACGTAGTAGGAAGGCTCGTGGCCCAGCTTGGTGAGGGCCTCGAAGATTTCTTCCCGATCGTGCATTGGGTCTTTTTCTTTTGGGGCGCTTGCCGTTTTTGCCGCGCGGCGCTTTGACTGGCTCCGGCTCCGGCTCAGGCGGGCCCTCTTCCCATACATCGTGCAGGATCGTGATCTTCAGGTTTGCCATGTTGCCTCAACATCTTTCTCGTTCATCGTTAGCCGTCAATCAAGGCTGGATGAATTTGCCTCGAGTGATGTAGTTCATCGCCAGCGCTGTTGCGTAGGCGGTGATTTCAGTCAGGTATTCTCTTTCACATTTTATGTCGGCGCGCAGGTTGAGTTCACTGACTTTCGCTTCGATGGTTTCAACCAGTTTTTTCACAAGGGGACGCTGGACGCCTGTCCAGTAATTCACCTTGTCGATGAGGGTCTTGCGATTTTCGCGAAGCAGATCGGCGGCGGGCCGGACGTTTTTTCTGCGGCGGCGCGAGACGTTGAAGATGTCGCGGAGATCGGTGTCGAGCGGAAGATCGCCGGGCGAGAGCTGCTGATCGAGCGCGCGCTCGTAAAACTCGCCCACGGTGACGGACATTTCATCGACCGTGATGTCGGTGTCACCGTGCGCGACGGTGGGATCGGTGTCGCGGAATTTGCGGCCGATGCGATCCATGTAGAGAAGCTTCTTCATCGCGCCCCAGCCCTTGTAGCGCTGACGCCAGTTGGAACGCGGCGTCAGCCAGACAGCGAAGGTTTCGGCGAAGTCTTCGTCGGGATGTTTCTGCGCATACCAGCCTTCCATGTGGCGGACGAACTGGCGCGAGAAGGGAACGGGCTTGTAGTTGTCGCGATAGGGACGGCGGAACGGGCCGAAGCAGGCGCGCCATTCTTCGGTCTTGAAGAGCTCGTAGGCGTAGTTGAAGGCGTGGCCGGCTTCGTGGCGGAGGTACATCATGATCTGGCGCGCGTCTTCGATGTCGTTCATGGCGGACTCGAGGCGCTGGAGCTTGGGATCGGCGAGGTAGAAGGGGATGCCGATGACGGGCTCCATGTTGGGGCAGCCCCACTCATCGGTGAGGTAGCACTTGGGACGGAATTTGTTCAGGCCCTTGGCTTCGAGTTCCTGGTAGAGCTGCTGGACGAAGCGCTCGAGGGGGGAGCCCTCCAGCTTCAGACCGAGCTGCTGAATGGGCTTGGATAGGATCTCCTGGACCTCGACGGGCGCTTTTTCGAAATTAGCCACAATTGGTCAGAAGGGTAGCACAGGGAGCCCCAGCTGTTAGCTCTCAGCCTTTAGCTCTTAGCTGGATAGGTAGTTACTTCGGAGGTGAAATCGAGCTGTCGAGGTTGGAAACTAGCCGAGGTGGGCCATGGCGAGGTCGAAGGAACTGGAGGTGGTGGGGCGCTGGGAAGGAAGACGGTGTGCAGAAGGTTTCGGGTGAGGGATGTAGTGGGGCTTTGGTTAGTCGGCAGGAAGGAGAATCCGGAGCCGACGCCGGATTCTCCTAGTGGACCTGCCGTCTCTTCGGCTTTAAAAGTCTACGCGAAGAGAGAGTTCAAGTTGTCGAGGCCCGCAGGCTCCGCTGGGGAAGCAGCCATTGGCCTCGCCGCCGATCGTGCCATTCGATTCGATGTTGCCGCTGGGATTCCCAGGGTTGATGTGGTTGAACACGTTAAATGCGTCGACGCGGAACTTTGTCGAGACCCGCTCCCAGATTGGGAAGGCCTTGCTCAACGCCATAGAAGCGGTGAAGAAGCGCGGTCCGAAATAGGTGTTTCGGCCAACGTTGCCGATCGTATCCAGGCCCGGGTTCTTGAAAACCCCGGTTCCCGGATCATTGAGCAGGTTCTTTGTCTGCTGGGTGTAGAACTGGCGGTTTCCGGTGCCACCCGTTACATTGAACCCCGTCAGCTTGGTTTTCATTTTCCCGGACCCTGCATAGCTTGGATAGCTTGGCGCACTGCCGGGCACGTTAGTGGAGGCCTCGCTGTAGCCTAATGTGAAGGGCAAGCCGCCGGCCCAATTCCACGTGCTGCTCAATTGGTAGCCGCCAATCAGCAGGTCAGCTGCTTTGTTCATCCCGGCGCCGAATTGCTTGCCTCGCCCGAATGGGAGGTCGTAGCTGCCGTACCACGTAAGCTGCTGGAGGCGTACGTTGCTGTCGCGACCATGCTCAACCCGCTTATTCCACGTGTAGTAGCCGCCGTTGCTGTTGTCCGCAAATGCACTTGCCCGTTGATAGTTCGCGGAGTAGGCAAGCCCCTTCCACACTTGCTGATCAAGTGTCACCTGCAGAGCATTGAAGTTGGTGTTTGCATCGAGTGAGTAGTAGGTAATGTCGTTCGTCCATCCGCATTGGCCGGCAAGAACTCCCGAAGGAGTTGCGTAGTTACTATCCCGACAAGCCGCCAGGGACGACCCGTAGTAACGTCGCAACAGGTTGTAAACTCCGGTTCCCCCGTTCGCCGAAGGCGTGGATCCTGTCACGCTTGGGTCCCAGTGCAATGTCTTGCCCGTCGTGCTGAGCGCTCCAGGCAAGGTGATTGCAGCGGAATTCGGATTGCCCGCATTACCACTTCCATCGCCAAGGTTATGAGTACCCTTGTTTCCGACGTATGCGGCGGTTAGGGTCAGTGAGTTGGTCACCGCATGCTGAATCGCGAGGTTCCAGGCATCGATGGTCGGGAACCTGAGCGGATTTGGACGAGCCCTCGATTGAACCAAAGAGCCAGGATTTGGCAAGAGGCCATTTGAGGGTACAGTTACCGGAGTTGGCGCCGGGGGTCCTAATGCAAGATCGAAGACCCTGGATGTGGTCGACGCCTGATTGATGTTCTGGTTTGCAAGAACGGGTAGATTCTGCGTGACCACGTGCCCGAAGATCGACCCGAAGATGCCGATGTCGAAACTTCGCCCGTACCCTGCCCGAAGAACTGTCTTGGGACCGAGCTGGTATGTCAGACCGACGCGAGGCGCCAGATTTTTCTTATTCCCCTTCCAGCCCATGTTGGTCGCGTTTTGACCGACACCGGCGATGTGTAGATAGCCATCCTCAAGATTCAGAAGTGAGCCATTGCTCTTCGCATTAACAACCTCTGGGAAATAAATCTCCCAACGTAATCCGAGGTTGAGCGTCAGGTTGTGGGTTGCGCGCCACGTGTCCTGACCGTAGAAGAAGGTTCGCTTCTGGAATTCCTTGGCGTTTGTGGAGGTGGACACGTACCGGCCGTAATAAGTCGGCATTCCCAGCATGAATGAGGCGATTCCAAGACCACCCGCACCTGCCGTATTCCCCGGCTTAGATGTCGCGTTGCTTGAGAAAGAGATCACGCCAGTCCGGTTAGTATCCGAAGGTACGCGGAGGTTTCGCGCGTATCGCAAATCAGCTCCAAACTTCAACGAGTGGCTGCCAAGCATTTTGGTCCAATTATTGACGATCTGGTATTGATCCTCGCGCTCGGTCAGCGGGCAGTTGCAGCGATTGATGCCAAGGCCGCCACCGTAGAGAAATCCTGAACTTCCACCAGTGGCGTCATTCCCTTTCGCTCCCGGAACTCCGTTGATTTGGAACTCGGGCGCTCCCCAGGTGAATTGGTTCGCAGTATTCATCCCGGGAATGCCCAGCTGCTCGGCGAACTTCACATTTTGGTCGTACTTCGAAGTACGGATGTTGTACCGGTAATAAGCCAGGCGGAAATCCGTAAGCAGTTTCGGGTTGATTGCGATATCCATGCCGGACGCGAGACTGTCGTTCGCGCCCTTGGATGTACCCCCGTAGTTGTTGATGCCGAACCCGGGGCCGCCCGCATCACCAAACATCACTTTTCCAGTGAGGATGTCTGTGAACCGCGAGAAGCGTCCGAAAGCGTGCATCTCCGGATTGATGTTGTAATCGCCGCGCACTGTCCATTGATTGCTGTTGAACACGCCAGTGCCGCCCGTGCTGTAGTTGTAGTCCAGGCCATTCTGGAGTCCGGCACCTCCCAAAGTGATGCCGGTGGTATACGGCTCGAGCATTCCGATGAGTTTGAGCGCGGGGGCAGAAAGTCGAGCGAGCGGGACCACATTGTCCGGGAAAGGAACAGGAGTAGGACCAGAGGTGTCATAGATAATTCCGTTGGCACCAAACTGCTTGGCATATTCGCTGAAGTCGGCGCCCTTGACAGTGTTGGTCCCACTGATGCCAGGTCCGATCTGTTTGCCCAGTGCGGTTTCAGTAAGCAGGCGCGTGGGCAATGTGTCTGAGGCGGCAGTGCCTACCTTTTGCCGTTGCCCTTCGTAATTGAAGAAGAAGAACGCTTTCTCGCGAAGGATGGGTCCCCCGATCGTGCCTCCGAATCGATTCTTGAGTCCTGGAGGGATCGAATTCGGAAGTCCATGAGCTCTAGCCCACTCGTTCGAATACTGGCTGAAGGGATCTCGCGCGAGGTTCGCGTTGCTCGTCCGGAAATCATATGCACTGCCGTGGAATTCGTTCGTCCCGGAGCGGGTCTGAGCCGTGACAACAGCAGATACCGCTTTGCCGAATTCCGCGTCGAAGTTCTGCGTCGTGATCTTCGTCTGGGTAACCATGTCCATTGTGGGGTTGATGACGATGATCCCCAGGATTGGATCCTGATTGTCCGTGCCATCAAGCTCGAATCCGGTACCGGCGAACGCCTGACCGTTCACCATGATTTGCTTCGAGCCCTGCGGATTCTCGTTTGCGGCATGGGACCAGCCAAGAGGCTGCGCGCCCGGCAGAAGCAGTTGCAGGTTGGTGAAATTTTGATCGCCCACCGGAAGGCTCGAGATTTGCTGCTGGTTGAGAACTGTCGCAACATCGGCGCGATCTGTTTTTAGCAGAGCTTGCTGTTCTGCGCTGACTGTTACCGAAGAGGTCTCTGCTCCCACCTCAAGTGTTGGATCGATGCGCGGTGCGGTATCCGCCAGCACCCGAATACCCTTGGTCTCGAATTTTTTGAACCCAGTAGCGGTGGCTACAAGGTCATAGACGTCGGGGATCAAGTGAGGCACCGAGTAGTCGCCGGAGGCATTTGATGTAACCGTCACCGTTGTGCCTTTCGCGACGTTATTCACCGTTATCAGCGCGTTCGGAATCACTGCGCCGGTGGCATCCGTGACGGTACCGAAGATTGATCCATAAACTGCTTGTGCTCTGGCCGAGTTAACGAGGAACAGACCGAAGCAGAGTAGCGCGATTGGCATTACCGCCCTAAGGACTGCTTTTCTCATACGCTCTCCTGTCTGGCAATGAGGATTCTCAACGCCAAAACAACTTCCAAGGTTTGGCAAACTGAGCGAGATAAAACCATCTAGACCGGGTCTACGCCATCCGGAACAAGCCTGTGTTCACTGCGCACGAATGCGCGGCACGACAAACCAGACCTGGACCGTGAATGGCTGAAGAGGCTGAGGCACGCTAGCCCTCAGTAGTTGCTATCGATGTTTAAGGTCGGTGAGGTTCGGAGTGGAGCAATGCTCTGAGGCTTCTGCTTTCCTCTCGACCAAGTCGCACTCATGTCCTGTTCCGTTTCCAAGGGTAGGAACGGGTTCAGAACAGCGAATGGGCTGTGTGCCGCGTCGCGAAACAAACGCGATTAAATACGCAACCCCAAATATCCGGAGATGGTGCTACTGAGGCGTGGAGGGGTCAGTGACTGCAATCACAAAGGAATGTTCGCGCGGAATCTGCCATTCAAGCGGGGAAGTTTACCGAATCAGTTTGTCCTGCAACGGAGCTGCCGAGCTACCTTCTCGAAATTTGTTGTCGCCTCAGCCGAGGCGGGCCATGGAGAGGTCGAAGGAACTGGAGGTGGGGGCGTCGGCGGGGGTTTCGGTGGGGAGGAAGACTGTGCAGACGGTGCCGGCGGAGCGGTGGGGAGAGGCTTCGCGGCTGTTGAAGCGGATGGTGCCGCCGTGCTTTTCAACGATGCCGCGGCAGATCCAGAGGCCGAGGCCGGTACCGGTGATTCCTTTGGTGGAGTAGAAGGGCTCGAAGAGGCGGCTCTGGGTTTCGCCGCTCATCCCGGTGCCGGTGTCGGCGATGGTGAGCCGGGCGCCTTCCAGTTTCGAGACGGGGTCGATGGCGCGGCGGGTACGAATGACGATGCGACCGCCGCGGGGCATGGCATCGAGCGAGTTGGCAAGGAGGTTGGTGATGAGATGGCGGACTTCGCCATCGTGAATGATGAGGCGCGGGATGTCGCCGAAGTGTTTCTCAACCTCGACCTCGTGCTTGCCGAAGCGTGAAGAGAGCACGGCGAGGACGGTGTCGATCAACTCGTGCAGGTCAGTGGAACGAGCGTGCGTGGAGGAGCGGTGGAAGCGAAGAGTCTGAACCGTGATTTGAGAGATACGCGAGAGCTCGGACTGAGCGGTGACGAGGAATTTGCGCGCGTCGTCGGAGAGCTCGCAGTGCTCGAGAAGATAAAGGCAGTTGGTGATGGCTTCGAGGGGGTTGTTGACCTCGTGGGCGATGACGGCGGCGAGGCGTCCCGCGACGGCGAGCTTTTCAGTGCGGCGGAGCATCTCCTCGCTCTTTTTGCGCATGGTGATGTCGGCGATGAAGACAGCGAGGCGGCGATCTTCGAGAGGCTTTTCGGGGTTGAGTACAGTGAGGGCAACGAGGACGTCGAGGGGTTTTCCGTCAGCGAGACTGCAAGTGGATTCGAAGAGAGAGTCGTGACGGTCGGAAGGCTGAGCCTGAAGGGCGGAGACGATGCGCGAGGAATCAGGGAAGAGAGCGGACAGGGAGCTCTCGCGATTGCGCAGCGAGCCGGAGGCGTACTGAAGCATAGCTTCGATTGCGCTGTTCGCGTAGACGATGCGCTGGTCGGCGTCGGAGATGAGGAGGCCGAGGGGCATGGCGGCGACGAGGCGATCGAAGCGGCTCTCGGAGGCGAGCAGGGCCTGCTGGGCAGCCATCTCTCGGCGACGGCTGCTGACTTCACTGAGTTCGCGTTCGATGGCGGGGACAAGGCGCACGAGGTTCTGTTTGCTGATGTAGTCGGCGGCGCCGGCGCGCATGGAGGAGACCGCGGTCTCTTCGCTGACGGCGCCGGAGAGCATGATGAAGGGGATGTCGAGGCGCGTGCTTTTGAGGAGGGCGAGCGCAGCGGGGCCGCTGAAGTTGGGGAGGTTGTAGTCGGCGAGGATGACGTCGGGGAGCGCGTCAGAGGCGAGCTGGACGCGCATCTCCGCGGCCGTCTCAACGCGGTTGATGGATGGCTGGAATCCGTTGCGGCGCAGGTGTCGCTCGATGAGGAACGCGTCTTCGGGATTGTCCTCAACGAGGAGGACGTGCAGTGGGGTTGCGCTCAGTTGGCCGGGGGACATTCGTTCAGGACCAGCCAGTACATGCCAAGCTGCCGGGTAGCTTCAGCAAAGTCAGTAAAGTTGACGGGCTTGCGGATGTAGCTGTTGACGCCGAGCTGATAGGAGCGGACGACGTCGCGCTCTTCGTCGGAGGAGGTGAGGACGACGACGGGAAGGGTGCGGGTGCTGTCTGTCTCGCGGATGCGGCGAAGGACTTCGAGGCCGTCAAGTTTAGGGAGCTTGAGATCGAGGAGGATGACCTGGGGCTTGAGAGCGTCGGGCCCGAACAGAGTTTCGACGGCTTCGCTACCATCCCGGGCAACGTGAATATCGTTAGCAATGTTTGCCTTTTTAAGGGCCCGGATGGTGAGGAGTTCGTGATCGGGATCGTCCTCAACAAGCAAGATGCAGCGCTGCGTCGTCGACATGGCGGTTATTCTAACGAAAAGAAGAAGGTAGCGCCACGATCGACCTCGCTGTAAGCCCAGATCTTGCCGTGGTGGCGGTGGATGATGCGGGAGACGGTGGCGAGGCCAATGCCGGAGCCTTTGAAGTCTTTATCGCCATGAAGGCGATGGAAGGCGGAGAAGAGGCGGTCAGCATAGGCCATGTCGAAACCAGCGCCATTGTCGCGGACGAAGTAGGCGTTCTGGGCTGGGTCGCGTCCGAACTCGATCAGAGCCGAGGGTAGGCGGGACGTGAACTTGACGGAGTTGCCGAAGAGGTTTTCGAGAGCGACGCGGATGAGGCGCGGGTCGCCGGTGGCTGTGAGACCGGGCTCAATGCGGAAATCGATCTGGCGGCCCGGGTTTTCCTGAACAAGAGTGGAGGCGACGGAATCGGCGAGGGCGGAGAGGTCGAATTCAGACGTCTCGACTTCGGCGCGGGTGATTCGAGAGAGCTGGAGAAGAGCATCGATGAGCTGGCCCATGCGCTGAACGCCTGCGCGGATGCGGCGGATGTAGTCTTTGCCGACGGCGTCGACGGCTTCGGCGTAGTCTTCTTCGAGCGCGAGGCTGAAGCCATCGACGGTGCGCAGTGGAGCGCGAAGGTCGTGGGAGACCGAGTAGGAGAACGCCTCAAGCTCGCGGTTGGTGGCCTCGAGCTCTGAGGTGCGCTGCTTGACGCGCAACTCGAGGGTTTCGTTGAGCTCGTGGATCTCGGCGGTAGAGGCGATGATGCGCTCGTTGGCTTCACGGAGCTCGGTGGCCTGAAGTTCGGTTTTGTAGCGGAGTTCACGCTCGCGGTAGAGGTAGCGGGACATGATGACGAGCAGGATGAGATCGAGGATGGTGGCGACAGCGACCGTTATCCGGGTGCGGATGTCGGCACGCCGGGCTTGAACGAGGCGATCCGTGAGGAGGCGGTATTCCTCTGACTGCATCTCTTTGCCGATGCGGCGGAGTATGTCCATCTCGGCCTTGCCCTGCTCGGTGACGGCGAGGGCGGCCTGGGCCATGGAGGAGCCGCCGCGACGGAGATTGATGGCGTGCTCGAGGAGCTGATTGCGAACCACGAGATGGCTTCGCAGTTGGGCGAGGCGCGACTGCTGGGAGGCGTTGTCGGACGTGAGCTGCTGAAAGGCGTCGAGTTCAGCAGGCAGATCCCGCTCGGCATTGGAATACGGCTCGAGGAAGCGAGGGTCGCCTGTGATCAGGAAGCCGCGTTCGCCGGTTTCCGCGTCCTTCTCGGAGCCCATGATGATTTCTACCTGGGCGATGACCTGGTAGGTGTGCTGGACCCAGGATTGCGAGTGCTCCAGAACGGCAACGGAGCGGTAGGCGACCATGGCGTTGATTGCGACGAGGATGACGGCGAGAACGGTGAGCAAGCCGATGGAGGATTTGCGGCTGAGAATGTCCATGCGCAGAGACATTGTATGTGAGGAAGCATCTCGCCCTGGTTCCCAACGATGGACGGGCACCCGGATCCCGGTTTTGTGCGTGACAAAAACAGCAAGTTAGCGCCGCTTCGCGGCGTTAGCGAGTTAGCAAGTCAGCGGTTGGTTGGCGAGTGCGGAAGGGGCGGAGGTGGGCGGCCATAGTCGGACGTGAGGTTCTAGTCGTCCGATGAGACTCGAGGGTTGTGGTTCCCATGTCTTCCAAAACAGAAGACATGGGAAACCGGAACTGCGCACGATGCGGAAGAGGAGAGTCTGTTAGAGGGCTTGAATTGGAGCGGGACCGGCGGATGCGGGCACCTGGTCGAGGATCTGCGAGAAGCCGGCGATTTTGATCCAGTAGATGATCCAGAGAACAATGTAGACGAGGCCGGTGATCATGTTGACGAGCGGGATGATGGAGCACGCTCCGCAGATGGCCATGGCGAGGCCGATGGTCTTTCCGGGTTCGGGGTCGGCGTTGGGTATGTTGCGAAGCCGGAACTCGTTGGCGAGAGACTTTGTCATCGCCTGAACGACGAAGAAGTTCCAGATGAGGTTGAAGAGAGGGATGAGCAGGAGCCAGACCATTCCGGGTTCCATGGTTCTGGAGGCGGGATGACACTTATTCAGCGCGCGCGAGAGGGTGAGGATGTAGAAGATCGCGACGGCGATGCCGATGGCGAAGAAGGAGAGAAAGACCGCGCCGGTAAAAAGGCGAATCATGTTGTCCATGCAAAGCTCCCCCGAAGTGGTGCAGCGATTTGTGCGGAATCGTAGCACGGAGTTGCGGAAAAGGGGAACAGAAAAAGGCGGGGACATTATGCTCTCCCATGTCTCCAGAACCGGGAGACATGGGGCACCCGAACTGTTGGTTGAACTGGCCTGGTTTTCGGCCCGTTCATCGCGAAAAGATGCGATGAACGGGGCACAGCACGGTTTCCGGAGATGGTGAGGGCTATTCCGATCGGAGGGCGTTGACGGGGTTGACCTGGGAGGCGCGGCGCGACGGAACGTAGCAGGCGAGTAGCGCGATCGCGAGCACAGCGGCGGTGGAGAGCGAGTAGGTGAGCGGGTCCATGGGGCTGACCTTGAAGAGAATGGAGCTCATGAAGCGCATGGTGCCGAAGGCGGCTGCGACGCCGAAGACGGCGCCGATGCCGGCGAGAAGCAGGCCCTGGCGCACGAACATGCCGGTGAGGTGATCGCGCTGCGCGCCGAGCGCCATGCGAATGCCGATTTCGCGGGTGCGCTGCGAAACGGCGTAGGAGATGACGCCGTAGATTCCGACGATGCCGAGCAGAAGAGCCATGCCTCCCGCAACGCAAAGCATGATGAGCGTGAATGAGGTGCGAGCCATCGACTTGGTGTAGAGTTCGCCAACAGTGCCGGTCTCGGCGAGAGGCAGTTCACCGTTGATGGACCAGACGGCCTGCTGCACCTGGGTGAGGAAGGCGGCGGAGCCAGCGCGGGGGGAGCGAATCACAAATGTGAGTCCGCGGTTAACGTCTTCCTTCTGGCCTTCGAAGCGGTCGCGCCAGACGGGCCAGTAGACAACAGAGGGAGCCTTCTTGCTTACGCCGTCGTAGTAGACGTCGCGCGAGACGCCGATGATTTCGCGCCAATCGTCGGTTGTGCCGACGCGGATTTTTTTAAGGATGGCGTTTTCGGCCGAGCCCCAGTATTCGCGGGAGAGGTTTTCAGAGATGAGTGCGACGGGGCGCTTCTGGTAGGTCTCGGCCCAGGTCAGGTCGCGGCCGGCGACGAGCGGCGTACCGACTGTGGAGAAGTATCCAGGCGATACGAAGATGAAGCGGCGGATGGGCGGGAGTTCGCCCTCACGGTAGGTACGGTCCTGCGCAAAGATGGGGTCGTTGGAGTCGTGCCCGTCCATGGGGATTTCGGTGGAGAAGGCGACGGAAGAGACGTTGGGAATGGCGGCAAGCTTGTCGGCCATGGCCTGCTCGGTGCGGAGGACGCGCTCTCTGTCGGTCTCGGGGATGGTGGTTTCGGGGATGTAGATGCGGAACTTCTCGAGCGATGCGGGCTCGGTGAATCCGGGCGAGACGTTGGCAAGGGCGCGGAAGGTGCGGATCATCAGGCCGGAGCAGATGAGGAGCACGAGAGCGAGAGCGACCTGAATGACGACGAGAACTTTGCGGGCACGCTGGCGCTCGCGGGACTGGGTGCCGGAGCGTCCGCCTTCGCGGAGGCCGGTGTACATGCTGATGCCGGAGTACTTGAGGATGGGGAGCATCCCGATCACGAAGCTGACGAACAGGGTAGTGATCAGGACGAAGAGGAGCACCGGGGCGTTGACGCCGATTTCGTGAAGGCGCGGGAGACCTGTCGGGGCCATGGAGACGAGCAGGCGGAGCGCGCCGAATGCGAGAGCGAGGCCGATGATGCCTCCGGCAACGCCGAGGGTGAGGCTCTCGACGAGGAGGCCGGCGGTGATGCTGGAGCGGCCTGCACCAAGCGCGGAGCGCACGGCGAGTTCCTGACGGCGGCCTTCAACGCGAACGAGAAGGAGATTGGCGACGTTGGCGCAGGCGACGAGCAGGACAAGGATGATGGAGCCCATCAGAACCCAGAGGACGTTGCCTACGTCGCCGATGACGTCGCGCTTGAGGGTGTGGAGGTTGGCGCGAACTTTGGCGGACTCGAAGATGCCGGCTGGGAAACCGTCGGGGGCGGGGAAGCTGTGAATGGCGATGGGGAGGAGGCGGTCGATGTCGGCGTTTGCCTGCTTGAGGCTGACGCCGGGCTTCATGCGGGCGATGCCGCGGAAGCTGAAATTGCCGAGCTTGGTTTTGCTGCGATCGAGCTGCATGGGCAGGAAGATGGCGGCGTCGTAGTCGTCGAGGAAGGTGAAGTTGCGGGGGAGGACACCGATGATTTCTCGGGCGGTTCCATCGACTGTGAGAGAGCGGCCGATGACGGATTGATCGCCGCCGAATTTGCGCTGCCAGTAGGCGTAAGAGAGGAGGATGGTTTTAGGGGCGGTTGGAGAGTCGTCCTGGCGCGTGAAGATGCGACCGAGGGCAGGCTTGACGCCGAGCATGGGTAGGACGCCGTCGGTGACGTCGAGGCCGGAGATGTGTTCGGGCTGGCCGACGCCGGTGATCGAGAGGGAGTCGCCGTTGTACATGCCGACGTCCTCGAGTGTTTTGCTCTGCTCACGATCGATGAAGTAGAGGAAGGGCGCCATGTTGAGTTCGTCGAAGCCGATGCCGCTGGCGCTGTGCCAGAGCCCGATGAGCTGATCGGGCTGGGGATAGCTGAGGGGCTTAAGCAGGACGCCATCGACAACACCGAAGACGACCGCGTTGGCGCCGATGCCGATGGAGAGCGTGATCAGGATGATGGAGGTGAAGAGCGGGGCGCGAAAGAGGCGCCGCAGTACCTGCTTGAGCTGGTCTCTGAACATGATCCTGATCCTCTGCTTGGCGTTGGCCGGACATGACGGAATCGGCCTTGGATCGATTTACGCACCAGTGAGGTCTGGGGTTCGCGAATTGTGACGAATGGCGCGACAAACTGCTGCGTTGTGGACGGATGCGGAGGTTTATCGATTTTCTTTCTGTTCGGAGGGGATTGCGGGAGGGAGCTAGTGTGAAATGACCGTGATTTGATGGATTCTCAGCCGATTGTTCTATTGACTTTCCGGAGCGGAAAAACCAAGATGGACAGTCGGCTGGTGGTATCGTTCCCAACCACCTGCAATCGCCGGCGTTCGTCCCGAACCAAGAAAAACTTTGCAGAACCCATCCGCGAGGAGAAAAGGATATGCAGATCCTACGCAGGCTGCTGTTCGTATTTTTGGTAGGCCTGGTGTTCCAAGCCTCTCTAGCAAGCGCCCAATCCGATAACTCATCTATCACAGGAACGATCACCGATTCATCAGGAGCGGTAGTTCCGCACGCGACCGTGACGATTACGAATGAAGCGAACGGTCAGATCCGCACGGTGACTTCGAACGACACAGGTTTTTATGCCGTGACCAACTTGCAGCCCGGGAACTACACGGTGAACGCGACTGCGCAGGGATTCCAGAGCTTTACCCAGACGCACAACCACCTGCAGCCGAGCATTCCGATGCAGGTGAATGCTGCGCTGAGCGTGGGAGCTTCGGCTACCACCGTCAACGTGGTGGCCGATGCGAACGTGATTCAGACGCAGACGGCGGCCGTGGGTCAGCTGGTGACGCAGGAACAGGTGAAAAGCATCCAGCTGAACGGGCGCAATCCCATGTACCTGGCACAGCTTGAGCCCGGAGTGCGGCGAGGCTCGTCGATCTCGAACTTCAACTTCGGCCTAGACAACGGAATCAATATCAACGGGTCGAGTAGCCGCGAAAACGGAATGACGTTCGATGGGGCGCCGATGGTGCGCAGCCGCGGAAACGGAACGAGCATCGGCGTGGCGGATACGGATTCAACGTCGGAGATGCAGGTGCTGACGGCAGCGTATCCGGCGGAGTACGGACGCGCTTCAGGCGGCATCATCCGCATTGTTCCGAAGAGCGGCGGCAGCAATTTCCACGGAGCTGTGTTCGAGTATCTACGCAATTCGTTTTTCAACGCGAACACGTGGGCTCGTAAATCGACGACAGATCCGAACATTTACGGGCATCCGCCGGCGTTCCGCTTCAACCAGTTTGGCTGGAACTTCAACGGGCCGGTTTGGATTCCGGGCGTTCCGTTCAACAGCGAACGGAAAAAGCTGTTCTTCCTTGCGGGTCAGGAGTACATCCGCTACCGCCACGTGGATACAGCGCAGCGCAAGGTGCCTTCCACGCTTATGCGGACAGGAAACTTCAGCGAACTGCTGGATCCGGCGAACATCTATAACTATTACGGCAAGGCGGTTCAGATCTACAGCCCGTTCACGGGGCTTGCATATGCCGGAAACATCATTCCTGCCGGCGATCTGAGCGCGAACGGACTGGGTCTGCTGAATGCTTATCCGGCGCCGAACGCGGCGAATCCGACCTACAACTGGGTTGACGCAGCGATCTATCCGGAGAACCAGAGGAAAGATACGCTGGTGGTGGATTATGCGATTTCAGACAACCATCACCTGCGGTTCTCGCTGTTGAACTACAACTACGACAGCAGATCGCCACACTACGGAAACTTTAACCGGACGCCGCAGGTGTGGCACCGGCCAAACCAGGTGGGCGTGCTCCATTACACGTGGACGGTGAGCCCGACGCTGGTGAACGAAGCATATGTTTCGGCCAGCGCGGATCACGTGCGGATCGGCATCGACACGAGCAGCGGACTGTTCGATCGCACGAAGTACGGTATCAACTACCCGTTCCTTTTCGCGCAGAGCGACAAGGAGATTCCGAACAAGATTCCGACGATCCAGATTGCAAACTTCGATACGCTGGACGGCGGACCGTACCCTTCGCATTCAGGCGGAGTGGTGTGGGACTTTGCGGACAGCATTACGAAGATTGTGGGCAAGCACACGCTGAAGGCAGGCGCACTGTTTGAGCGCGAGAGCCAGAACGACTTCGACCAGATCAACGTGAGCTCGACGACGCCGGGTGCGACGAACAACCAGAACGGGTTCTTCACGTTTACGGATACGCGCGGCGGCAACCAGACGTCGAAGGCGGCGGTGGCCAACACTGCGCTGGGCTTGTTCGATACCTACGGCGAGATCGGCGTGCGCTCGTACACGATCTTCCTGAGCAATATGTATGAGTACTTTGTGCAGGACACCTGGCACGCGAGACCGAACCTGGTCATCGAGTACGGGTTCCGGCACAGCATCATGAATCCCTATTACGCGAAGTGGGGCAACCTGTCGGTCTTCTCGCCGGCGACGTACGATGCGAACACAGCGCCGCACGTGGATCCGACGACGGGCTTTGTGTCGGGAACAAATCTGTACGACGGCATCGTGATTCCCGGAACGCATTTCCCAAGCAGCGCACAAGGGCATGTGCCGGCCAACATTCTGAATGGCTCGTACGATGGGTTGTTCCACGGATTCGACCGCGGATATAACCCGACGGTGTGGACGAACATCCAGCCGCGCGTTGGAATCACGTTCTCGCTGGATCCGAAGACGGTAATCAGAATGGGTGGAGGACGGTACTTCGATCGTCTGGGTGTGAGCGACAGCGTGCACCTGGGCGGCAACCCGCCGTTCCAGCCCTCGGCGACGGTGAGCTACGGCGGTACTGATTCGCCCGGAGGTTCGGGAGCGAACAATTACCCGATCAACATGACATCGTACGCGTACCACTTCCCGTCGCCTGAGGCGTGGTCGTGGACGCTGACGACCGAGCATGAATTCCCGAAGGTGGGCGTGGCCACGCTGGGCTATGTGGGACGGCGCGGACTTCACCTGCAGCATCTTGAAAACATCAACCAACTGCAGCCGGGTACACGGCAGGCGAATCCGAAGGTGGCGAAGCCGGATGCATTGCGGCCGTACCAGGGGTTCTCCGTCATCCAGCAGGAGACCACGGATGCGATCTCGAACTATCACGGTCTGCAAGCTAACCTGAAGCATCGAGTAAGCCGCGGGCTGACGTTTGGCGTGGCCTACACGTGGTCGAAGAGCCTGGATACGGCCTCGGATGCGGGTACGAACATTCCGAATGTCTACGATCCGCATGAATTCTACGGCCCGAGCGACTACGACACACGGCACATGCTGGTGATCAACTACGTGTGGGATATGGGCTTCGCGGATCACTGGTCGAACTGGGCCGCGCGCAACGTGATCGGCAGGTGGCAGCTGTCGGGAACCTCGCAGTTCCAGAGCGGCGCGCCATTGAACGTTTCGACCGGCGACGACTTCGCGGGTGTGGGTCCGGGTTCGGGCAACCAACTGTGGAATCGTACCGGGCCGGTGACGCTGCTGCGGCAGAGCTCGCCGAACAACACGAAGAACGCTTACTGGTTCAACACAGGTGTCTATCAGAAGCCGGCGGCGGGCACGTTTGCTCCGGAGGGAATGCGGAACCAGGTGTATGGGCCGGGCTTCCAGAGCTGGAACATCGCGATGCAAAAGGCGGTTCCGATTGGTCCGGAGTCGAGCAGGGTCCTGTTCAAGGCGGAGGCGTTCAACTTCATCAACCATCCGAACCTGGATAATCCGAACACCAACCCGACGAGCAGCACGTTTGGGAAGGTGACGGGCAAGGGTGCGACGTATTCATCGGATCGGCAGATGCAGTTCAGCTTGAGGTACGAGTTCTAGACGATTGCTGTGAGGGCGGCGGCGAATGGAGACATTCGCCGCCGTTTTGTTTTGGGTGGTGTGGGGAACCTGGCATCCTTGTTCCCATGTCTCCGAAACCGGGAGACATGGGGAACCCGACGTCCTGGACGATCGATCGGCTCGTTCGTTGCAACATCGCACGATGAGGCTGTGCGCGATCCGCCTCCGCGAAGGCTTCGGCGTGACAAGTGGGGCAAAGGAGTGGACATCTCGCCCCGGTCCCCAAAAGCGAGGGATCGGGGGCACCCGGTTTCTGTTGATGTGGCCCTACTTGATGCCGATGACCATGGAGTCGGGGCCGACGAGGTGTTCGACGCGGGCTTCGCGGAAGCCGGCTTCTTTCATCCAGCCGATACAGTCGGCACCGGTGTAGTCGAAGCCGCCGTGGGTTTCGATGAGCATGTTGAGGCTCATGAGGAGGCCGAAGGCATTCTTGGAGCGATCGTCGTCGATGATGCTGTCGTAGGCGATGAAGGCTCCTCCTTCGGGCAGGGCTTCGTATGCCTTGCGGACGAGCATCTTCTTTTCTTCGAGGTTCCAGTCGTGGAGGATGTGGCCCATGGTGATGACGTCGACTTTGGGCAGCGGGTCGGTGAAAAAGCTGCCGGGCTGGAACGTGAGGCGAGAGGAGAGGCCGTTCGCTTCGACGTGTTCTTCGAAAATGGGAGCCACTTCGGGGAGGTCGAAGCCGATGCCGCTGATGTGGGGGTTCTTGAGCGCGATCTGGACGATGAGGTCGCCCTGCGCGGTTCCGCAATCGGCTGCTGTTTTGTACTTGTGCCAGGGGAACTTCGAGGCGATGGCGAGGTTTGCGCCGCGGCTCACGCCGGTCATGCCGCGAAGGAAGACTTTGAGGCGCTCGGGGTCGGCGTAGAGGGTGGCGAACATGTCGGGCTCGCCATGGGCGGCTTCGTTCTGGGGCTTGCCGGTGCGGAGGCCGGTAGTGAGGTTGTTCCAGTGGCCGAAGAGGCGGCGGTTGGCCATCTCGAGCATTCCGCCGATGTAGGAGGGCTTGTGCTTGTCGAGGAAAACGTCAGCGGATGGAGTGTTGCGGTAGGTTCCATTTTCGCGCTGGAGGAAGCCGAGAGCGACGAGCGCATCGAAGAAGTCGCGGGCGGAACGCGGGTGGAGGCCGAGGCGGCCGGTGAGGGTCTCCAGGCTTTCAGGTCCGCGGGCGAGCTCGGTGAAGACCTCCATCTCGACAGCGCTGAGGAGAGTTTTGGAGGCCCAGAAGGCGAGGCCGGTCTGGAGGATGTGTTCAGGGGAGACGGACTGAGTAGGGATCTCAGGTGCGACTGCTGTGGTGGTCATGTTTTCCTCTCTGTTCGGAGTGATGGGGGCCCGTTATGACCGGCCGGCAGGAAAGCGCAGAGAGCTTGTATGCGGCAGGGGAAGTGCAACTGGGCTTTGGAGCTATACGAGTGTACATGACGAAAAGTTCATGAGAGAACGACTGAGTGTGACGTGCGCGCCGCGGCTTCCGGGTGCGGGGTAAAGCTGGTATGCTGCCAGCGCAGAGAAAAGCGATTTACAAGAGGGGTGCAAGGCGATGTGGTTTCTTGGCATGGATGTGGGAACGGGCGGTACGCGGGCGGTGGTTGTTGATGGGAACGGGAAGCTGATCAGTGGTGCTTCAAGCGAGCACGCTCCGTTTCGCACGCCGCATCCAGGCTGGGCAGAGCAGGATCCGGAGGACTGGTGGAGAGCGGCGCAGGAGGCGATCAGGGGCGCGATCAAAGCTGCTCCGGAGCCGCATGAGGAGATCGCTGGGATCGGACTGACAGGGCAGATGCACGGCGCGGTGATGCTGGATGAGAATGGCGCGGTGCTGCGGCCGTCGCTGATCTGGTGCGACGTCAGGACGCAGCCGGAGTGCGACTGGCTGACGGAGAAGATCGGGTACGAGAAGTTGATCGAGCTCACGTGCAATCCGGCGCTGCCGAATTTCACGCTGACGAAGCTGCTGTGGGTGAAGACGCACGAGCCTGAGACCTTCAAGAAGATCCGGCACATCATGTGTCCGAAGGATTATGTGCGGTACAGATTGACGGGCGAGTTTGCGATTGATGTGCAGGAGGCGAGCGGCACGCTGCTGCTGGATGTGACGCATCGGCGCTGGTCGAAGGAAGTGGCCGAGGCGGCAGGAATTCCGGAGAGCTGGCTTCCGAAGGTGTATGAGTCGCCGGAGGTGTGCGCGCGAATCAGCGAGACGGCGGCGGGGCTGACGGGATTGAAGGCGGGGACGCCGGTGGTAGCGGGAGCGGGCGACCAGGGCGCGGGCGCGGTAGGTATGGGGATTCTGCAGCCGGGTTCGGTGTCGGCAACGATCGGGACTTCGGGCGTGGTGTTTGCGGCGACGGCACAGCCGACCAAGGATCCAAAGGGACGAATGCATACGTTTTGCCATGCGGTGCCGGGTGTGTGGCACGTGATGGGCGTGACGCAGGGCGCGGGGTTGAGCCTGAACTGGCTGAAGAATACGTTCTTTGCCGGGCAGAATTACGACGCGATGACGGCTGCGGCGGCCCAGGTTCCGGCGGGGAGCGAGGGGCTGATGTGGGCTCCTTATCTGATGGGAGAGCGGACTCCGCATCTCGACCCGTATGTGCGGGCGGCGTTTGCGGGGATCTCGACGATCCACACCGCGGCGCACTTTACGCGGGCGGTGCTGGAGGGAGTGGCTTATTCGCTGAAGGACAGCTTCACGCTGTTCACGGAGTTGGGAATTCCGCTGAGCGATGTGCGGCTGGGCGGGGGCGGTGCTAGAGGGCCGCTGTGGAGGAAGATCCAAGCGGGCGTGTACGGAATGACGGTGGAGTGCCTGGTTGCGGAAGAAGGCGGCGCGTTTGGGTGTGCGCTGATGGCGGGAGTGGGCACGGGCCACTGGGCGAATCTGGATGCTGCGTGTGATCAGGCGATCCAGGTGGCGCAGCGGATTGCGCCTGATGCGGCGGAGAAGGCTGCGTATGAGGCGGGATACGGGCAGTGGAGGAAATTGTATCCGGCGTTGAGAAGCTTGCGGTAAACTGCTGCGGCAGTCCTGGGGTGCGGGCTGAAGCCCGCACCCTTTTCGTTTTTAGCCAGCCGTTCGGCACGACTAAAGTCGTGCCCTGACGCTTCTCGAGAGTGCGGGCGAGTCTCGTTCAGTGAAAGTCTCCTGGAACGCAGGCCTGAGCCCTAGGGAGTTGATGATGTCTGCTGCTACGAGCCAGGCGATTGCGCCGGCAGAGTCTGTTACGCGAGTAAAAGAAGGAAGCACGATTGCTGCGCCGCCACCGCGGAATGTTGCTGTGGATGCGTATCGCGGGCTCGTTATGGTGCTGATGATGGGCGAGGTGATGCGCTGGGCGGACACGGCGAAGGCGTTTCCGGGGAGCACGTTCTGGCGGATTCTCGCGTACAACCAGACGCATGTGGAGTGGGCGGGGATGAGCCTGCACGACACGATCCAGCCGGGGTTTACGTTTCTCGCTGGCGTGGCGCTGCCGTATTCGATACGAAGCAGGCAGCGGAAGGGCGAGAGCTTCGCACACATGCTGCTGCATACGATGTGGCGGAGCGTGCTGCTGATTGCGCTGGGAGTTTTTCTGCGGTCGATCGACCATCCGATCACGTACTACACGTTTGAAGACACGTTGAGTCAGATCGGGCTGGGGTACACGTTCGCATTTCTGATCGCGTTCCTGAAACCGCGGTGGCAGTGGGTGTGGCTGGGCGTGATTCTGTTCGGGTACTGGATGGCGTGGGCGCTTTATCCGGCGCCGGAGGCGAACTACAACTGGGCGGCTGTGGGCGTATCGCCGGAGTTTGTGCAGAAGTATCTTTACCACGGCTTTGCTGCGCATTGGAACAAGAACAGCAACCTGGGGAATGCGTTTGATGTGTGGTTTCTGAATCTGTTTCCGCGCACGAGCCGGTTTGCGTATAACGATGGCGGGTACCTGACGCTGAGTTTCATTCCGACGCTGGGGACGATGCTGCTGGGGCTGATTGCGGGAAGGTGGTTTCACGAGAGTGCGCCCAAAATCCCACTTCGGAAGTTTGCGATTGCGGCAGTCGGGCTGATGGCCGCGGGACTGGTGCTGCACTTTGCGGGGATTTGCCCGATTGTGAAGCGGATCTGGACGCCAGCGTGGACGCTGTGGAGCGGGGGCGTTTGCCTCGCGTTTCTGGCGGCGTTCTCGTGGGTCATCGATATAAAGGGCTACCGGAAGGTTGCGTTTCCGCTGGTGGTTGTGGGGATGAACTCGATTGCGGCATATCTGATGGCGCATCTGTGGGAGGAGTTTATTCTGAGCAGCTTCAAGATTCATCTGGGGATGGGGTTCTTGAATGTGTTCGGGACGGGGCTGGAGCCGTTCTTCCTGGGCGTGCTGACGATGGGGGCGTATTGGGTGATGCTGTACTGGATGTACAAGAAGAAGATATTCATCCGGATTTAGATTTCCACTTATCGCGCATTGAAGCGCGCGATGAATGAGGCACAGCCCGGGCCTGAAGGCTCCTGCTCCCTCCGTTTTGTTGTTGTACATGCGATCGCGCGGGCTGAAGCCCGCGGGAATCTCTTCAGAGAAGGCGTCTATCGGCACGACTGAAGTCGTGCCCTGACGCTTCTTGCAACGCCGAAGATCAATTCAGAGCCAAGGTTCACAGTTGTGCGGACGGGAGGCAGGATTTAGTCTGGCGGGGCTGGGTTCAAACGTTTTTATTGGGGGTTCTGATGCGGTTTGGTGCGCTGGGTGCTTCTTGTGTTTTGTTTGGGATGATGGGTGCTGCGGCGCAGAGTGTGCCCTCGTGTGCGGATCTGAAGCTGGTGCCGGCGGTGCGGGAGTGCAAGGCGGTGAAGTCGTTCGCGATCGGAGCGGGTGGATTGCGCGTCATATCCGGGGTGAATCCGGAGGACGAGTTCAGCGCTGAAGATCTGGGCAAGGGTCTGTACGCTCGCGGGGTTCCGAAAGCAAGACTGAATGCTCGAACGAATCAGATGACTACGATTCGGCTCGAGCGCGTGAGCAGCGCACGAGCGAAGGAGATTTCAGACACTTCGGACGAGGCCTATCAGATCGAGCCCGTCGGTGCGCATGAACTGGTGGTGCGGGCGGCGACGTCTGCTGGAATCTTCTATGGTGCGCAGACGGTGAAGCAGTTGGTGCGCGGGGCGGGGAAGGATGCGGTGCTGCTGGTGCCGACGATTCGGGATTGGCCGGCGATGCCGCACCGGGGAATTTCGGACGACTGGTCGCGCGGGCCGCTGCCGAATATGGAGTTCCTGAAACGTGAGATTCGCACGCTGGCGGCTTACAAGTACAACATCTTCTCGCCCTACTTCGAGCACACATTTGCGTATGCGAGCACTCCGGTGGCGGCGTTTCCCGGTGGCGCGATGACTCCGGAAGAAGGGAAAGAACTGGTCGAGTTCGCGGCGAAGTATCACATCACGATCATTCCGGAGCAGGAGGCGTTCGGGCATCTGCATCATGTGCTGAAGTTCGAGGAGTACTCAAAGCTGGGCGAGACGCCGCATGGAGCGGTGCTGGCGCCCGGGGATGCGGCGAGCCTGCCGCAGATCGGCGAGTGGTTCGGCGAGTTGGCGAAGGTGTTTCCGGGGCCGTATGCGCATATCGGCGCGGATGAGACAGACCAGCTTGGGCTGGGACGAACGCACGACCAGGTGGCGCAGCAGGGATTAGGGAAAGTGTATCTGGATTTTTTTGGGGAAGATTCATGAGGAGCTTGCGCCGCTGCACAAGCGGCTGCTGTTCTGGGGTGACATTGCGGAGAACTCGCCGGAGCTGGTGGGCACGCTGCCGAAGGACATGATTGCGGTTTCGTGGCACTACGACAACAAGCCGGACTTCACGCAGAATCTGGAGCCGTTTTTGAAGTCGGGCCTGGAGACGTGGGTGGCGACGGGCGTGAATAACTGGAACCGCGTGTATCCGGATAACAACGAGGCGCTGGGGAACATCAAGAACTTCGTGCGGGATGGGCAGAAGCTGGGCGCTAAGGGCTTGCTGAATACGGTTTGGAATGATGACGGCGAAGGCATCGAGGACGAGAACTGGTTTGGGCTGCTGTTTGGGGCGGCGGCGGCGTGGCAGCCGGGCGAGAGTTCTGCCGAGAACTTCACGGCGGCGTATGGGCAGGCATTTCACGGCGACGAGACTGGGAAGATCAGCCAGGCGCAGCAGGAGCTGATGGCGGCGCATGCGGTGTTGCGCAAGGTCGACTTGTATGGCGCAGAGGACCGGTATTTCTGGGCCGATCCATATTCACCGGAGGGACGGGAGATTTCGGCGAAGCTGATGCCGGTTGTCTCGGAATTGCGGCTTCATGCGGAGAAGGCGATTACTCTGCTGGCGCAGGCGAGGGCTGCGGGGAAGCTGGAGAATCAGGAGGCGCTGGACGCGCTGCAGCTCGGCGCGCGGCGGATCGACTTCATCGGGCTGAAGTTCCAGTTTGCGCAGGAGTGCGCGGATCTGTATGCGAAGGCTCAGGCGGCTGCGGCTTCGGGTGATAAGAAGCGCTGGGATGAAGTGGGCGAGGCGATGTACACGATCGGGTCGAACAATGGGCGGTTCGAGGATATCCGAGACGGGTATGCGCAGCTGGGAAGGCTCTATCGCGATGCATGGCTGAGAGATAATCGGCCGTACTGGCTGGATGTGAATCAGGCGCGGTATGATCGCGCGGCGCAGTTATGGGTGGGGTGGTCGATGGCGTGGCAGAACGTGATTCAGAAGTGGCACGAGACGCGGACACTGCCGCCGGCGGAGCAGGTGGGGTTGCCGGGTGGGAGTTCGCCGGTGAAGTGAGTTGGTTCCCACATCTCTGCGAGATGTGGGGCACCCAGATCTTCAAGCATGAACTTGATTCCCGGTCCCCAAATGCGTGGGAGCCTCGGCTGCGCTCAGGACAGGCTCGGCGGCGCCCACTTTCACCAACTTGGAATCTGATTGCAACCGAACGGTTGCGCGATGCTGATCAGCGGAGATGGATGCGGCAGGCGGAGAGGGCCTCTTCGGGTTCGGGGCGGACGCGGAAGTCGGCGTGGGCTTCGGCGTAGAGGACCTTGTCGTCTCTTTCGATGACGTAGGTGGCGGGGAGGGGAAGTCGCCAGCTCTTGTCGCCGTTGATGAACGGTAGATTTACGAGGATGGAGAGGTAGTAGTCGCGGTGGTAATCGGGAATGGTGTAGACGAGGCCGAACTTCTCTGCGACTAGGTTGCCGGGATCGGAGAGGACGGGGAAGGGAAGCCCGTGCTGGCCTACCATGAAGTCGCTCTGGCGTTCGGTTTGCGGCGTGATGGCGACCAACAATGCGCCGCCCTCGCGGAGTTTGCCGTAGAGGTCGCGCCAGGTCTCGAGTTCGGTGACGCAATAGGGGCACCAGCGTCCGCGGAAGAACTTGATGACGAGAGGGCCGAGGGCGAGGATATCTCGGGAGCGGACGAGTTTGCCGCTTGAGTCTTTGAGGGCGAAATCGGGTGCTTGCGCGCCGGCGGGGAGTATGCGGTCTTCGATACCGGTGACGAAGAGGTCTTCGACGGCGCGTTCGCTGATGGCGAGGCGCTCGGGCTGGACGAGGTGGCGCGTGTTGGATGTGATCTCGTCGAGTTGGTCCTGGAGAGGGGTCATTCTTGGTTCAGCGGGTCAGGCCCTTGTGCGCTTCGAAAAAAGCAGATCCTTCGCTTACCACCCCAAGCTGAAAAGTACGCTTGGGGCCCCGTGCGCTCAGGATGACAGTTGGTGTTGAGAGACGGAGACAAACTTCATCGTCCGAATTTTTGGCGGCCGCCCATGAGCCCGGACATGCCGCCGCGGAGCATCTGCTTGGCGAGGCCACCTTTCCCCATTTGCTTGAACATTTTGCTCATCTGGGCGTACTGGCGGAGGAGTTGGTTCACTTCCTGTACGGAGGTGCCGGAGCCGGCGGCGATGCGTTTGCGGCGCGAGCCGGAGATGACTTCGTGGTTGCGACGCTCGTAGGGCGTCATGGAACTGATCATTGCTTCGAGGCGCACGAACTGTTTTTCGTCGACCTGGCCGGCGGCCTGCTGAAGTCCGGCAAACGGGCCGACGGAGGGCATCATCTTGAGGATGGATTCGATGGAGCCGAGCTTCTTGATCTGCTTCAACTGATCGCGGAAGTCTTCGAGCGTGAAGCCATCTCCGAGGAGAGCCTTCTTTGCGAATTCTTCTGACTTCTTCTTGTCGAGGGCGGACTCGGCTTTTTCGATCAGCGAGAGCATGTCGCCCATGCCGAGGATGCGGCCGACGATGCGGTCAGGATGGAAGGGCTCGAAGGCGTCGGGTTTTTCGCCGGTGCCGATGAACTTGATGGGCTGGCCGGTGACGTGGCGGATGGAGAGAGCTGCGCCGCCGCGGGAGTCGCCATCCATTTTGGTGAGGACGACGCCGGTGAGGCCGAGGCGCTTGTGGAAGTCCTGCGCCGAGTTTACGGCGTCCTGTCCAGTCATGGCGTCGGCGACGAAGAGGATTTCGGAGGGATTGAGGAGCTTCTTGAGCTGCTCCATTTCGGACATGAGCTCTTCGTCGACGTGGAGGCGGCCGGCGGTGTCGACGATGAGGGTGTCGCAGGCGAGGATGCGGGCTTCGCGGCGGGCTTCGGTGGCGAGGCGTTCGACGAGTTTGGAGTCGGCTGCCTGGCCGTCAACTTTGCCCTCGTAGAGGCGGGCGTCGATGGACTTAGCGACAACTTTGAGCTGCTCGCGGGCGGCGGGACGGTAGACGTCGACGGAGACGAGCATGGGGCGGTGTCCGCCCTTCTTGAGCCACTGGGCGAGCTTGCCGGAGGTGGTGGTTTTGCCGGAGCCCTGGAGACCGGCCATGAGGATGACGGTCGGCGGCTGGGAGGAGAACTTGAAGCGCGCGGTGTCGCGGCCCAGGAGTTCGATGAGCTCGTCGCGGACGATTTTGATGACCTGCTCGGAGGGCGAGAGCGCGGTGAGGACTTCGGTGCCGACGGCCTTGGCGCGGATGTGCTCGACGAGTTCCTTGACGACGTTGAGGTTGACGTCGGCTTCGAGCATGGCGACGCGGATCTCTTTGAGAGCCTCGTCCATGTTTTCTTCGGTAAGGGTTCCCTGGCCTCGAAGGGTCTTGAAGGCCCGCTGCAGCTTCTCTGTGAGGTTCTCAAACATGCTAGGGACAGTTTACTAGGGGACGTAGGGAGTAGGGACTAGGGACTAGGGACGTAGGGACTAAGGACGCGACAAGAGCCAGCTGATGATTGGGTTCCAGTATTCGGGTTGGGGTTTGTAGAAGGGGGAGTTGTGGGTGCGGGCGGGGAGTGTGAGGAAGTCGGCGCGATGGTTGGTGCAGGCGTGGAGTTCGTGAGCCATATGCGCCGGAAAGAGGCGGTCGCGGTCGCCGTGGACGATGAGGATGGGGAGTGTGGAGTCGCAGAGGGCCTCGCGAGCGGACCATATGGGCGGCACGAGCGGCGTCATGAAGGGCGGGATCCACGCGGCGCGCGCGGCTTTGCGGAATGAGGTATATCCGGCGCAGAGGATGAGGCGATCGGGCGTGACACGGTTGAGGATGGCGGGCGCAATTCCGGTGCCGAGCGAAAAGCCGAGAAGCGTGATGGGTGTGCCGGGCGCGAGACGCTGCAGAAATGCGAACGAGGAGACGGCGTCCTGTTCGAACTGGTGGAAATCGGGGTGGCCGGTGCTGCGACCGTAGCCGGAGTAGTCGAAGACGAGAGAGGCAATGCCGCTCTCGGCAAAGATGCGCTGGATGGGGAACCACTGCGGGGCGGTTTCGCCAATCCCGTGACAGATGAGGAGTGCTGATCGTGGCGGTGAGGCTTCGGGCTCAACAAAGATTGCGTCGAGCAGGTTTTTGCCGCTGGAGAGTGTGTGCCGAGTGGTGCGGAGGCTGGGGCAAGCGGGATACGAGCGAGGGATCCGGCCGAGGAGGCGATCTCTTAGTTGGATAAAGCGGCTGGCGATGGTGAGCGAAGTTGTGAAAGCGATGCGTTGAGCGAGTCTCACAGAAGAGTTTCCAGTTGCCAGTTTCCAGTCGTCAGTTCAGTCGGCGGGCCCGACGAGGTATTGCTCGAGTTTGCCGTCGGGGTAGGTGTAGGTGCTGATGCTGAGGCGGCGGGTGGGATACACGACGCGGTAGCCGCGGTATGTCATGCCGCCGCGCAACGACTCGCCGGTCTGGCGGAAGGTGAGAGGCTCGCCGAGAGGTCCGAGGCTGTCTTTGAAATCGGAGAGGGCCTGCGCGGAGAAGTAGTCGCTGAGGTTGGGCGCGAGAAGATTGCGATCGATCTGGCCCTTCTGAAGGCCGCGATAGATGTTGAGCGCCTGCTCTTCAGAAGGCGAGCGCTTTTCGCCAATGAGGGTGTCGGCGGAGAGCTGTGCGATCTGGCTGGCGCCGCTCTCCATATGGTTGGTGAGTACCGCAACGGCGACTCCGTCGTCGACGTAGACGACGTTGTCGGAGACGAAGCCGGTGACTTCGCCGCTGTGCTCGATTTCGCGGTGGCCATTGCGATTGAGCACGTCAACGCCGAGGCCGTAGTGACTGCCCGTGCCAATCTTGAGCTTTACTTCGGTGAACATCTGTTTGTAGCTCTCGGGCTTGAGGACGGATTGCGCGATGAGGCTGATGTCCCAGAGAGCGAGGTCGTGCGCGGTCATGGCGAGCTCTCCTGCAGCGAACATCCAGCCTTCACCTTCTTTGGGAGCGGGGCGGAGAGGGCCGAGTGCGTAGCGGATGTAGGGAGTGGCGTCGGTCTGGGTGAGTTTTTTCTCGTCAGAGTTCCAGACGCTCTTCATGCCGAGCGGGTGAAAGATGTGCTCGCCGAGGAAGTCCATGACTTTCTGGCCGCTGACTTTTTCAACGATGAGGCCGGCGATGACGTAGTTGGTGTTGGAGTATTGCCACTGGGTGCCGGGCTCAAAATCAAGGGGCTTTTTGGCCCATGTGTCGATGATGTATTGCGGCGTCGACGGCTTCATCATCGGAGTCATGAGGTAGTCCTCGGGCCAGTAGTCCTGATAGCCGGAGGTGTGGGAGAGGATCTGGCGGATGGTGACTTCGTCGCCGCGCGTGAGACCGGGAACGTATTTGCCGACCGGGTCATCGAGGGTGAGCCTGCCTTGTTCCTGAAGGAGAAGGATGGCGGCGGCGGTGAATTGCTTGGAGACCGAGCCGATGGAGTAGCGCATGTCGGGTGTGGCGAGCTTGTCTGGCGCGATGTGCGCGAGGCCGTAGGCGTGTGTGTAGACGAGCTTGCCGCCTTTGACGACGGCGACGGAGGCGGAGGGAACTCCGCGCTGCTTCATGACGCCGGCTGCGATCTCGTCGATGCGGGATTTAAGAGCGGGTTCGATGGTGTCGATTGTTTGTGCTGGAAGGTAAGAAGAAAAGGCGAGGATGGCAGCGTAGAGGACGGATGACTTGATCACGGACAGATCGGCTCCTGTTGATCCGAATAAAAGCGTAACAAACGGATGCGGTAGGCTGGTTCTGGTGTTACATAAAGTCGCGCGAGGTCGAGATGCAGCGAGTTATTGCAGGACATAAGAAATTTCTGGCCGAGGTTTTCCCGAAGAAGCGGGATCAGTATCACTTGCTGGCGGAGTCGCAGGCGCCAGAGTGGCTGTTCATTACCTGTTCGGATTCTAGGATCGTGCCCGATCTGATTCTGGGTACCGGGCCGGGCGATTTATTCATCAGCCGTAGCATCGGGAACGTGGTGCCGGTTTCGATGAACGATGTGGATGGCGTCACTGCGACGATCGAGTATGCGGTGGATGTGCTGAAGGTGCCCTACGTGATTCTGTGCGGGCACTCGGATTGCGGGGCGATCAAGGCGGCGATCAATCGGACAGGGCTCGATAAGCTGCCGAAGGCAAACCGGTGGCTGCAGCATGTGGAAACTGCGTTTTCACATCGCCAGCCGTTGAAGGATGAGGATGGGCCGCACGCGGAGTTGTGTTCGGTGATCCGGGGGAACGTTGTGGCGCAGCTGAACAATTTGAAGGCACAGCCGTCGGTATCACGAGCGATAGGTGAGGGCCGACTGAAGGTGTTTGGGTGGTATTACGACATTCTTTCGGGAAGGATTGAGCAGTACGATGAGGAAGAGCGAAGGTTCTTGCCACTGGTGAGTGAACTGATGCGTCGGCCTAAACCGGTATGATGAACAATTCCGAATGGGCACCCGGATCCCAGGCGTCAGAATCGAAACCCTTCGACTTCGCTCAGGGCGGGCTCTGGGGCACCCAAGCCTGTTAGGTCGAGCGGCTACAAGCTAACTACTTTTTGGTATCGCGGGCGGACTTGATGAAGTCGCGGGACTGTTCGATGTGGGCTGACTGCGTGGTCAGGACCTGGCGAACCGGGAGAGGCATGTAGGAATCGACGGCCCTGTTATAGGTCTCGAGGGTTTGATCTTCAGCCTCTTCGGCTGTGGAGAGAAGGCTTGAATCGCCTCCGCCGAGGGTAGCCTTGATGTCGCCCCATGCACGCAGGACAGTGCCGACGGCGGTTCCGCTTTCCTTCACGTCGTGGACGCCTTCCTGGTGAAGGATCGATTCGAGGACGCCGCGAAACTGCGCGCGGGTGAGGGATTCGGCGAGGAAATATTCCTTGAGAGCTTCGTCTTTGAGCTGCTCGCCAATCTTCTTGAAGCCTTCCTGACCATCAATCAGAGTTTGAATGACAGAGCGCAGTGCGGATTCAACTTCCTTGAGGTCTTTTGAGGGGGAGGACATAAGGGATTTCTCCGATTGGGATAGAAAAGGGCAGAGTCTGGCGGCTGACATGCGATTCTCCTTCGCCGCCAGTTGGGTAGGGGAAATCGCGAAAACCCCACCGGCCCTGCCCCTGAATGGATCACACCCGCACCCGCAGAGGCTGGGTGAATCCAGTTACTAAGATGCTGAAAGTCGAGGGTACGGCAGAAGAAAGTCTGAGCGATGCGCAACGGATCGCTTGCACTTCTTCTTTACGAGTAAATTGAGAGCGCAGCGAAGGCGGGCGGGTCAGTGCGCGCCGGGAGGCGGAGCGGCGTTCCTGGGCGGTTTTCCGAAGAGCCAGACGGCCGCGGCGCAGAAGAAGGCGAGCAACGCGGTCCAGCGGAAGACATCGACGTAGGCGAGCAGGGCGGACTGCTTAAGGAGTTTGCCGTAGAGGAGCCCGAAGGCTCCGGAGGTGGAAGACGCGGGCCCGAGGTGATGACCGAGGTATGTAGCGATCTGGCGGGAACTCTGCTGGAGGACGGGGCTGGATGCTGAGATGTTCGCGCCGATCTCCGTTTGATGGAGGGCTGCGCGGCGAATGATGGCGGTGGTGGCCATGGCGATGCCGATGGAGCCGCCAATGTTGCGGAGCATGTTGAAGAGGCCGGTGGCGTTGCCCATCTCTTCGCGGGGAATCGTGGAAGTGGTCATGGTGGCAAGGGGAACGAAGACGAAGGCGAGAGCGAAGCCGGTGAGGGTGATGGGCAGGAGCAGGGTGTAGGGGCCGATGGCAAGGTTCACTCTGCCGAAGAAGAGCGCGCAGACGCCGAAGCCCACGAATCCGGCGGAGAGGAGTTTTCGGTTGTCGATGCGGGAGCCGAGGATGCCGATGACGGGAGAGCCGATGAAGGAGCCGATGCCGCGAGGTCCGACGACGAGTCCGGCGGTGAAGGCGGTGTAGCCGAGGATCTCCTGGTAGTAGAGGGGCAGGATGGTGATGGTGATGTAGATGCAGGCGCCGAGGAGGGTGATGAGGTAGCAGCCGGTGCGGAAGTTGCGGTTCTTGAGGATGTGGAGGTCGACGAGGCCGCGGGGGTTGGTCCATGAGCGCCAGATCCAGCCGATGAGGGAGAGGAGGAGGGCGGCGACGGCCCAGCGCACCCAGATGGCTCCGAACCAGTCGTCTTCCTGGCCTTTGTCGAGGACGACCTGAAGGCAGCCGGTCCAGACGCAGAGAAGGCCGAAGCCAATGTTGTCGAACGGAGCGACCCTGGCGTGCTTTATGTAGGGCGGGTCGTGTACGAAGCGGGAGACCATGAGAACGGCAAGGATGCCGACGGGGATGTTGATGTAGAAGGCGTAGCGCCAACTCCAGGTATCGGTGAGCCAGCCGCCGAGAGTGGGGCCGAGGACGGGGGCGACGACGATGCCGAGGCCGTAGGCGGCCATGGATTTGGAGCGCTCGGCGGGAGGAAAGCTTTCAAGCAGGATGGATTGGGCGAGAGGCTGAAGCGCTCCGCCTCCTGCTCCCTGGAGGATGCGTGCGAGGAGGATTACGGCGAGGGACGGGGCTGCTCCGCAGAAGAATGAAGCAATGGTGAAGATGACGATGCAGATGAGCAGGAAGCGCTTTCGTCCGAAGCGGCGCGCGAACCAGTTGGAGGCGGGGAGGATGACGGCGTTGGCGACGAGGTAGCTGGTGAGGACCCAGGTAGCTTCTGAATTCGTTGCGGAGAGGCTGCCGGCGATGTAGGGAAGGGCTACTGAGGCGATCGCGGTGTCGAGCACCTCCATGAAGGTGGGCAGCATGACGGAGCAGGTGACCAGCCACGGATTGACGCCCTGGGTGAGTGGATATCTGGCTTGAGCCTCGGCGGTGGTCATGGGGACCGGAACAGACGAGGTTACATGATGAGGCTGCTGGATGGTTGTGATGATGGACAGATGTGAACCGTGGTTGAAAGCTGTGGCTACTGCGTTTTGGTAGGCTGAAACCTATGCGTGGTCACTTGTGGTGGGCTGGTGCTTTGGTTGCGCTGGCAATGGCGGTTGGTGCGGTTTCTTGTACTGCGCAGGCTCCGGACAACTTCAGATGGGTTGATTTCCATTCGCCGAACGACCAGGACGTTGTGAACTGGGTGAGGCGTGCGCTGGAGGAGCAGAAGTGGACGGCGATTCGGGAGATCGGGGTTGAGTACGATCAGGCGCTGGTGATCACGACGAATCGCAACTCTCCACAGGGAGCGCCTAACCGGGATTCGTTTTCGATGTGGAGCGTTTCGCTGGCGAATCACGCGGTAGTGCACATCGTTGATGGGACGAATTTGAGGATTGCGGATTGGCTGTTGCTGGATGTGACGTCGCCGCGGGAGTTGGGCGTGCTGTATGACGACTGCGCGGATTGCGATGCGACGACGTACTTCACGACACTGCACTACGACCTGAGGCAGCATGCGTGGGCGGCGCGCTGGCTGCAGGGCGGCGGGAAGACGATTGCGGTGTGGAGCGCGAAGGCTCCGCTGGGCGTGACGCAGACGCAGGTGTTTGCGGTGCTGGCGGACTCGAATGGACACGAGGTGCTGGGTACGTGGCGTCACCTCGACTATGGAGCGCAGAGGGCTGCTGAGGATCTGGTCTATCGCTACGATGTGGATTCTGGAACGGCGAGGGAGAGCAATCTGCAGCTGTTTGGGCGCGATGCGGCGAGTATGAAGGAGCGGCTATGCCATGGCGATACGGTGCCGGGGTTGAGGCGAGGGCAGGATTCGGCGCTGTGCAGTCCGGCGGAGAAGCCGACGTATGAGCGGAAGCCAGTGACGACGCCGCCGAAGAATAACGAGGGAAGGTCGAGACCGCAATGAGCAGTGGTCAGTGATCAGTGCTCAGTGATCAGAAAGACAAGGAACGTAGGGCAGGGAACAGATGGAAACACACTTCGAAGAAAACGGAACGGCCACCGAGAGCGGTGGCCGTTTTGATTTTGATTGAGGCGAGGTTACTTTTTGAAGCGTTTGGAGGGTTCGTCGGAGTAAATCTGGCCGTCGCGGATGTGGACGACGCGGTGGGCGTACTCGGCGATGTCGGGCTCGTGGGTGACGAGGACGATGGTGTTGCCCTTGGCTTGAAGCTGGTCGAAGAGGGCCATGATCTCGACGCCGGTTTTGGAGTCGAGGTTTCCGGTGGGCTCGTCGGCGAGGATGATGGAGGGCCGATTGACGAGCGCGCGGGCGATGGCAACGCGCTGGCGCTGGCCGCCGGAGAGTTCATTGGGCTTGTGGTGCATGCGCGATTCGAGACCGACGTTGGTGAGAGCCTGTTTGGCGCGTTCGATGCGCTCCGTGGCAGGGGTGCCGTTGTAGATGAGAGGCAACTCGACGTTATGGAGGGAGCTTGCACGCGAGAGCAGGTTGAAGGTCTGGAAGACGAAGCCGATTTCCTTGTTGCGGATGCGGGCGAGTTCGTCATCGTCAAGTTCGCTGACGAGTTGGCTGTTGAGCCAGTACTTGCCTTTCGAAGGAGTGTCGAGGCAGCCGATGAGGTTCATCAGCGTCGATTTGCCGGAGCCGGATGGGCCCATGATGGCGACGTATTCGTTCTGCTTGATGCGGAGGTTGACGCCGCGCAGGGCGTGGACCTGCTGCTCCGATCCCATGTCGTAGGTGCGCCAGAGGTCTTCAACGACGATCATGTCGCCATTGGGGCCTAATGATTGCTGCGCTTCCACCTCAGATATGACGCTGTCGAGAGCCATGTGAACCTGTCCTTGTTTTGACTGCTGCGAAGGCCTGTTCGTTTCTGTCAGATCGTGTGAGCGGCTTAGGTAGTGCTGCCGGGCTGAGCGGCGACGGGCTGCTTGTCGCGTTTGAGAAGAGCGCCGTTCTTCAGAGTGCGAAGGGTCTTGTATGGACCGGTGACGATCTCCTGGCCGTCCTGCAGGCCGCTGAGTACTTCGATGTCGGTTGCGCCGGTGATGCCTGTCGTGACGGGCACGAACTTGGCGCGCTGCTTGCCGTGTGCGTCTTTTTCAATGACGTATACGCCCTGAACGGGAGGCGTTTTGCTTGCAGAGGATGAGGACGCGGCTTCGACATTGCCGTTGCTGGAGTTCGGCGCCGGTGGCGTGAAGGTCGTGAGCGCCTGGATGGGCAGCGCAAGAACGTTCGATTTCTGTGCGGTGGTGATCTTGGCCGTGGTGGAAAGGCCAGGACGCAGTTCTTCTGAGGGCTGATCGAGGGTGACGACGACCTTGAAGTCCTTAGCTTCTTCGGTGCCGGTGGTGGACTGTGAGGTGGCGATACCTGTAGAGCGGAGAAGCGCCTGGTCGCCGACCAGAGTCACGTGGCCCTTGAAGACTTTGCCGGGGATGGCGTCAACGGTGACGTCGGCCGGCTGGCCGTTCTTGATATTGACGATGTCGGTTTCGTCGACCTTGACCTCGGCGGTGATCACACTCATGTCCGCCAGGGTCATCAGGGTTGAGCCGGCGGTGTTCTGAATGCCGGTGACCACAGTCTCACCTTCTTTTACAGGCATGTTGGTGACGATGCCGTCGAACGGGGCGATGGCGATGGTCTTCTCGAGCATGTCCTGGTTCGCGCGGAGAGTGGCGACCTGGGTCTGGAGATGGCCGCGGGCGGATTCCGTCTGCGCTCTGGACTGGTTCAGCTGGGCCTGCATCTGCGCAACGGTCGCTACGTCGGTGTCATATGCGGCTTTCTTGCTGTCGAAGTCCTGGCGGGCCATGATGCCGGCCTTGAAGAGGCTCTGTGCGCGTTCCCAATCGAGCTTCTTCTGTTCGAGATCGGCCTTGGCGCGCTCCACATTGGCCTCGGCGGTCTTCTCGGCGGCGATGTAGGAGTTGATGTCGGTCTTGGCGGCGGAGATTGCGGCTTCCTGCCCGGCGACGTTAGCCCTCTGCTGGACATTCTCGATCGTGGCGACGATCTGGCCCTTCTTGACCGAGTCTCCTTCCTTTACGTAGAAGTGAGTGACTCGACCCATGACATTGGCGCCGACATTGACATAGGTCGTGGGCTTGATCTGGCCGGTACCGCTGACCACTGTAGCCAGATCCTGTTTGTGGACCTTGGCGGTGAGGACCTTGGTATAGCCGGACTGCTGTTTGTAAACAAAGACGACAACCAAGACGATGGCAACGATGACACCAGCGGCGATCAGAAGAATCTTTTTCATGTGTCGCTAAAACTCCGGGAGTCTCCACTCAATTCTACGCAGTTCTTTCCTCAGAGGTTCCCGCAGTGGAAGAATTCACAATTTGCAGTGAACTCGCTGGGGGAATGGCTGGAGCTTCGGTGTGCCTAGACCGGGCATCGAGCCGCTGCTGGTCACTCTCTTGGGCTGGAATTGCCGGGAGAGGTGGCAGCAGATTTGCAGGATGATTGCGTTCTTTGAAAAGACGCGGAGGAAGCTCTCTTTGTCTCATGAAAAGGGGAGATTCAGGCATGAAAAGTGACCAGCGGGGTGACATTCTGGTGGCGAGGGCGTCGAAATGCCAGCCACAGGCTCGTCATGCCTTGCCCAGCACCTTTTCGGACCGTAGAATAGAGCCACTTGTAGGGAGCATTTTGACGCAATGATTTTCAACGGCCGTTCGGTCCTTTTCGTCGCACTTGGGTGCGGCCTCGCCATCCTTCCCGCCCCTAGAAGCCACGCGCAACAGACTGGTGATCCAGCAGTTAAGACGCGCCCGGCTGGTGGACAGGACAGCGACTCTCCGGATGAGCCGGATCCGCTGAAGCGCAAGCGGTCGGATGCGGCGGAGTTCAAGGCTCAGAAGGAACTGCGGCAGGAGTTACACGGGGCGTTCAAGACCTGGCTGGACCAGGATGTGGCGTACATCATCACGGATGAGGAGCGGAAGGCGTTCAAGAACCTGGGGAACGACGAGGAGCGCGAGGCGTTCATCGAGCAGTTCTGGCTGAGACGCAATCCGAACCCTGACTCGCCGGACAACGAATTTCGCGAAGAGCACTACCGCAGGATCCAGTACGCGAACGATCATTACGCGGCGGGCAAGCCGGGGTGGAAGACGGATCGCGGACATATTTATATTTCGTTCGGGCCGCCGGATTCCGTCGAGTCGCACCCTTCCGGCGGTTCGTATAATCGGCCCATCGATGAGGGCGGTGGTGAGACGTCGACCTTCCCGTTTGAGATCTGGCACTACCGGTATCTCGAAGGTGTCGGCGACAACATCGATATCGAGTTTGTGGATACCTGCCAGTGCGGCGACTACCACTTCACAATCGATCGCGGTGAAAAGGACGCGCTGGCGAAGGTTCCAGGAGCGGGTCTGACGCAGTGGGAATCGATCGGCATGGCGAAGAAGGCGGACCGGTTTAAGGGTGGATTCGAGACGCTGGGCACGGGTCCGTTGGAGAGCTCGAACCAGGCGAAGCAGTTCGACCGGATCGAGATGGCCGCGAAGCTGTTTGCGCCGCCCCCGATCAAGTTTCACGACCTGGAGAGCGCGATCAGCGAGCACAAGATCCTGGGCGGACAGATTTTCCCGTTCGACGTGCGGACGGATTTTGTGAAGGTGACGTCCAGTACTGTTTTGGTTCCCATCACCCTGCAGATCAAAAACCGGGATGTCACGTTCGTGACGAAGGACGGGGTGGCACGGGGTGTGGTCAACATCCTGGGCAAGGTGACGACGCTGACGCACAAGACAGTGCAGACGTTCGAGGATACGGTCTCTGTGGAGCAGCCAGCCGAGCTGCTGCAGGGATCGCTGGAGCGTAAGTCCATCTACTGGAAGGCAGTACCGCTGCTTCCGGGGCTCTACCGGCTGGACATCGCCATCAAAGATGTCAACAATCCGGACCACATCGGACTCTACGGCAGAAGCCTGGACGTGCCTACGTATCACGACGAAAAGCTGAGCACGTCGTCCCTTATATTGTCTGACCAGATCTATGCGGTCAGTTCGCACGATATCGGCCAGGGCAATTGCGTGATCGGGAACACTCACGTTTGCCCGAGGGTGACGCCAAATCCGGCTACCCCGGTGAACTATAAACGCAACCAGGAGTTGAACTTCTGGATGCAGGTCTACAACCTTGGGATCAACGACCAGACCAAGGCGAACGAGGCCAAGGTTACGTACCAGATCATCGACACGGCGACAAACAACGTCGTGCTTGAGAAACAGCAGGATTCAAAGGACTTCGGCGAGCATAGCGACCAGCTCACGGTGGAGAAGACCCTTCCGATCGCTGGTCTGCAACCGGGCAAGTACAAGGTGACGATCAAAGTAAATGACGAAATCTCGAAACAAGAGATTGCGCAATCGGCACCTTTTGTCGTGGAATAGTACGCAAGGCTTCGCAAGAGGGTCAGCCGGCACTCAGACCGGCAACCAGCGAATGCTCGATTCCCAGGACTTAGCCAGGACGCCGCCCGGGTCACCAAGGTGTTGATGATTCGAAGCAGGCTCCATCTCGTCTCCCTCATCGCGTTGATCGTCGTCGCCGGCGCACCTCTCTACGGAGCGTCGGACGGGACCGTGTCGGGAGTGGTGCGCGACTCGGCCGGCGTGCCGCAGATGGGCGCGGCCGTCGAACTGCTGAGGCCGGACCTGACCGTGGTTGCAGCGGTCTATACGAACAGCAAAGGAACCTACACGTTTGGAAACGTGCTGCCGGGCCGCTATGCGGTGAAAGCGATGGGCACGTCGTTTCTTCCGTCGCTGCGCGAGAACGTTAAGGTCCGCAGCAATGCGGTGGTGAACCTGACGCTGAATACCCTGTATGAAGTGATGCAGTGGCTGCCGGCGGAGCCGAAGGCGGCAAACGCAAATAAGGACGACTGGGAGTGGACACTGCGGTCTGCTGCGAATCGTCCGCTGCTGCGCTGGCTCGAAGATGGTCCGCTGGTGGTGGTTTCAGACCGGCCGGGCGCGAGGCCGAAGCTGAAGGCGCGGCTGATGGCTACAGGGCAGGAAGGAACATTCGGCGAGAGCGGCGAGCGCTTTTCCGCGACGGTTGAAGATACACCGGCAAGCAGCCGTGAACTGCTCGCGCGGGTAGACTTTTCTCCGGACTCGAACGAGGGCATGGAGTCGATGCTGGGGTTCCGGCAGGACCTCGGGATTGCCGGAGCGGTGGAGTCACTGGCGGCGATTTCGATTCACCCGGTGGTCGAGGGACCGGATGGCGTGGGGCTGGAAGAGGCGATGATGCGCAGCGCCGAGACGATGAATCTTGGCGATGAGTTTGAAGTCGAGGCCGGAACGCAACAGGTGCTGGCGCGGTTTGGGCAGAATTCACAAAATACCGTGGTACAGGCGCTGCCGTTCGCGACTGTGAAATGGAACGGTGCGCAGTCGACGGTAAGCTACCGGATGGCCAGCGCGCTGCCCGTTGCGGGGCAGGCACCATCAGAAACTGGCTACTACATGCCGAGGCTCGCGATGCGCAGCGGGCAATTAACGATGGAGCATGGGCTGCACCAGGAGATTGCATGGGAGCGGCGGACGGATGCTTCGGGCGTTTCGTTCGCGGTGTACTCGGATCGGATTGACAATCCGGTGATCGAGGCAAGCGGACAGGCATCGGCGGGCGATAGTGTTCTGCGCGATCCGCGAAGCGGATTAATGCGTGGGGCCGGGCAGGATTTTTCTGGCGCGGGGTTCGTAGCGAGAGTTGACCACACGATGGCCGGCGGCAACCGGGTTCAGCTGGCGTACGCCAACGGTAACGCGATGGTGATGCCGGCAGTTGTGCATCCGACGGGGCTGAATCAGATCTTCGCTGCGGCTCGGCCGCGACGCGCACAGATGTACGCGATCTCGCTTTCGGGCACGCTGGAGGGAACAGGCACACGTTGGCGCGCAAGCTATCGCTGGCAGCCGTCGGACACAGTTACGGCGATCGCGCCGTACTCGATCAGCGCAATTGAGCCCTACCTCAATCTGCACCTGCGCCAGCCGATCGTCACCCATGAGGGCGGGGTGAACGTGGAAGCTCTGCTGAACGTGAGCAACCTGCTGGCGGAAGGCTATCGCCCCTACGTCACCAACCAGGGAACAGTGGTCTTCGCGCAAGACCAGCGCGGAGTTGGGGCCGGCGTGGCGTTTACGTTCTAGAGCAAGTCGGCTTCACGACTTGGTGATCAGAGACAATCGGGAATTTCAGCGCTTCGCAAGTGCGGGTGACTTCGTGTCTGGTTGAGGCAGCGCGCTCGCCGATTGCGGTCGGCACTCGAATGAGAGCAGTGCGAGGTTGTTGAAGGCGGGAGGCTGGGGCGCTGTCTCGGTGCATCCATGTTCAGCGAGAATTCTGCGCATGATTCCGGGTTCATCGGGGAACCTGCTCCAATGGCCCGAGCGAGTCGTGTATGCGATCCAAACTCTGCCCGAGGCCTGCTGAACAGCGTTGCCGAAGTCGTTTCGGACTAATGCTTCGCTACTCGTGGACTCGATGTCGGGGATGCCCCGTGCACAGCAGGGCCAAGCCGTGTTTCCGAAGCGAACCGGCGCATCGTCCCACCCATGCATTCGGAGATAGAGCTGGAACTGCTCCCGGAGCGATGCGTGCACCCACACGAGGTCGTGCGGTTGAACGTGCGTTTTCAGGTATGCGATGGCACCGTCAGCATCCTCGGTGGGTGCTATGTTGCGGGCGTTCTGGGATCGGCTCGCGTTCAGTGTCAGCACAATCGCAAGCAGAATTGCCAGATCCAGAACGGGTCTGATCCACGGACGCCCCATCGTCATCAGGTACACGGAAAGCAACTGAAGGCTGGAGACGATCGCAAGGACGAGGCCCGGGAGCGCAAACAGGCTGGTGCGCTGGCTGAATGGGTAGAGGGAAAGGTGATCTGCGATGACGATGATGAGACAAGGAAGCAGGCAGACGAACATTGTTGCAAACCAGTTGCGGTTGCCGTGACGCAAACGGATCCAGGACAGAATGAAGCCACAGAAGAGCAGGGCGAAAACGCAAAATAGCCGGACCGATTGCCGGTTGAAAAAGTGACCCAGAGGCATCTCGCCGATGAACCTGTAATATTCGAGAGTCCAACTCAGACCCGGGCCGCTGAAGAAGAGGTCGTGCAATGCGGGCGAGGAGTTGGGGACTGCGAAAACACGATAGATGCACAGGGCGACTGAGCCGACGATGGCCGAGAAGGTCGCGGCGTGCGCAACGGAACTGGAGAGCGAAGCGTTCCTGCGGGGAGTTGAGTTTGGAGTGACGGGGACGATGAAAAACAGGCTCGCCACTCCGGGCATGAGAAGGGCGCACCCGTAGCTCATGGAGAGGCATACAGCCGCGATTGCGAGCAGGAGCCAGAAGCGCTTCCGAGTTGAGCGCTGAATGTAGAAGGTGCACGCCAGCAAAATCGCAGTGGAAGCGAAGAACTCGGAGCTGTATTGCTTCACCTCACGAGCCAAGGTGATCTCGGTCGGGGAAAGAATGAGAAGCATCCATGCGAGCAAGGCATAGTGCCGCCAAAGTGTGCGGGATGCCAGCAGGAGCGTGGCAGCGACGGCTAGCAGGGCCATGATCAACGGGGCTACTCGCAAAGCCGCGTTGCTGATGCCGAAGATTGCTAAGGAGAATCGCGCCAATAGCAGCACGACGGGCGGAGTGGTTTGCAGCCAGTCGCTGGGATAGAACATGCCAGCGAGCGAGTGCGCTTGGATGGAGTTTGCAACCCACGCCTCATCGAGCCAGAGGCTCCGCCCCATGCTTCCGGTGAGCAACGCGATGTTGTATCCGGCGACGAGGAAAACAGCCAGCGAGAAAAAGGCGCGGGTTCGCAGAACGAGGGTGATGGGACGAAGAACCCGAAGCAGGGGCGTGTCGAAGCGGGAAGTGTCGACGAGGGTTCGCGGCGATCTGCGTTCTGGGAAAGTCAAGCTGGTTGAGTTTTGGGAGTGCTCAACCTACGATATACGCCGATGTAGTCAAGGCAAAGACCAAAAACGCCGACACTGCGCGTCGAGGGCGGAAACCAGGCGGGATGTTGGAGACTGGTGGACGCGGTAGGAATCGAACCTACAACCTGTCGGTTAAGAGCCGAATGCTCTGCCAGTTGAGCTACGCGTCCAGAGGTGTGTACGTTGTGCGGCGGGGAATGATGCGCAACGGAGATCTACAGAAGGTCATCTGCCGATCCTTGAAAAGGATACCACAGGGTTGGTGTGGATTCCAAAGCTAGTCGATTGAGGATCAGACGCTCTGGCTCTGGGAGTGTAAGCGATGAGGCTCCTTTGAAATCAGAGGTGTGTGCGAAAAGCGGATCCTTCGCTTACCACCCCCACGCTGATGAAAACGCGTGGGGCCCCGTGCGCTCAGGAAGACAGGCTCCTTTCATTCGTCCGAATCAATCACGAATGGTCGGGGTTGAAGTTTGAAGCGAAGGACTGGAATTTTTGTTCGACTTCAGCACCGGCCAGAGGTTTGCCGTGGCCGGGGGCGAGGATGCGGGGCTGCAGGAGTGAGAGGCGGCGGATGGAGAGGATCGCATCGGTCCAGTTGGACGTGAAATAGGCTGGGGGGCCGTGTAGTTCGGGCGGCTGCGCGACGGCGGCGTCAAAGAAGGACTCGGGTTTGGTGGTGCAGAAGGCGTCGCCGACGAGGAGAGTCCGGTCTGATCCGCGGAAGAAGGAGATGTGTCCGGGTGTATGGCCGGGAGTGTGGATGATCTGCCAGTTGGGGAGGACTCTGGACTCTTCTTCGCTCTCGAAGAGGCGCAGACGCGCGGAGAGATCGACGGGACCACGCGGATACATCGGAGATAGCAGAGACATGAGGCCGCCGCCAGCGCCGGTGTTTGGGGGCGGGTACTCCTTTTCGCCGGTGAGGTAGGGAGCTTCGAGCTGGTGAGCGTAGATGGGGACGTTCCAGTGGTCGGCGAGTTCGCCGGCGGCGCTGACGTGATCGAAGTGGCCGTGGGTAAGGACGATGGCGATGGGCGGGGCGGAGAAATGCTTTTCGGCCCAGTTGCGGATGAGCGAGGCGGAATAAGGAACGCCGGCGTCGATGAGGGTCCAGTGATGATCGGTGTGGCGGACACCGAAGACGTTGACGAAGGCGATGCGGAGGCCTTCGATACCTTCCGCGACATGGTCGATGGGGACGGCGGCGTGCTGGGTAATTTCGGTTGAGGCCATGCGGGCTGCTCCCTCTGCTAAGTCGGCCTGTGCCGAGGTTTGTCGGGGCACAGGCGCAGTGAGTCAGATGAGGGAAGCAGGGCGGGAGAGGCTTAGGACCTGAGGCGATCAGTTGCTGGAGAGCAACTCTGCTTCGTCGACGGTGCCAGTCATCGGGAAGAGGTGATCCACCTTGGTCATTTTGAGAAGCTGGAGGACGCGGGGACCGACTCCGGCGGCGACGAATCGCACACCTCTATTCTGGCAGCGCACAAAGTGACCGACGATGAGGCCGAGGCCGCAGGAGTCAACGTAGGGAACTTCGGTGAGGTCGAAGATGTTGAGCTGAGCCGGATGATGTGGTGAGGGTTCGGTTTCAAAGAGATTCTTGAGGGCCGCGGGACTGAGTGCGGCGTACATGTCGCGGGCGGTGAAGGGGCCGGAAAAACGAAAGACAAGCGAGTTGGGAGCCTGGCCCTGGGAGCGTTGGATGTGGAAGCTGGAACCTTTCCAGATTTGAGCGGGTGCGGTTGACATCGGGTCTCCACGGTCTGGATTTTCAGAGCGGGCGCCGGTCAGAAAGGCGTTGTGCTGGACCCAGGATGCGAACCGACCGGTGTGCAGGGATTGTTACTGCTGGGCAGGGCAAAAGGCAAGTTTAAAAAAATCGCGTCACAACGCGGTACTGCTGTCACGTGTGTGACGGAGATTACTTACAACCGCCGTCTGTTGTTGTGTAGACTCTACGTAATCAATCAACAGCTCGAACGTCTCGCGCAAAACGTGATCGATGATTTTGTGCACGCACGGAGACGGTTTTTGGGTTTTTGCGGCCGCCGTAGTGAGGCGGACGGTGGAGTTGTGCCTTGCGTTCGTTGTGCGTGCTGCGTGCGGAATTGTTGTGCTGGATTGGACCTCGCCTGGGTGAACGGGCGGACGGAGCGATCGGTTCAAGCCTGATCCAGAATGAGCGGGCTCTGCGAGGGAAACGGCAGTCCTGGACAAGGGTTTTCGCGGCATCGCTCGTGCTTATCGGCCTGCTGGGATTTGCGTGCACCGCTTCGGCGGCGACCACGTACTACGTGAACAATCGAGCGGACTCGAACTGCAGCGACGCCGGGCCCCATAGTCCTGCACGGCCCTGGTGCACATTTTCGCCACTCAACAAGATCGGGACGTTCGCACCGGGCGATCGGATTCTGTTGGCGCGCGGAGGTTCGTGGAATCAGCAGCTGACGCTGAGCGGACAAGGCTCTGCAGCTGCACCCGTCACTTTGGCGGCTTATGGATCCGGACCCGATCCGAAGATTCTTCGGAATCAGGCGATCGGCGACCTCTGTGTTTTGATCACCAATGCGAGCTACTGGGACGTATCGGATCTCGAGGTCGGGCGAGCAAGCGCGGGAGTTCTGTTCCATTACACGCAGCTCGGGAATCACGGGATCAGAATCAGCCACATCTATGCGCACGACAACAAGGGCATTTGGGGCGGGTATTCGGCCGATTATCCGGTCAGCAAGAAAGTGCCGGACCCATTTGCGGCCAGTCTGAATATCAACCTGTCGTCGGGAATTCTCTTCAATATCGCTTCGGACCTGACGTTCACTGCGGCGCAGTATGTGTTGAAGGGCGTGACGGTGAGCGATGTACGCGGCGCCAACAACGTGGACAGCCTGGCGTTCGATGCAGAGAAGACGACGGTCGAAGGCCAGGATGGGCACAACGCGTTTCAGGACGTGGTGATGAGCGGCCTCGTATTCGCCAGTGACAACGGGCATGCGAGCGATACCTACCAGCGGGCGGGGCTGGGATGCAGCGATGCGCTCCGGCTGCTGGGTATGACCAATGTGACGCTGATGAACTCGGTGTTGCTGGGCGAAGCAGGCTGCCGCACGCCGACCGGGACGGCCGCGTTGATGCTGGGACGCGTGAGCAAAGTCAGAATCGTGAACAACATCTTCTTCGGTGTTCCGCACTCGGGCAGTCCCGACGAGACGGCGATTGATTTTGAGTGGGCGGAGAGCGAAGTGGACCTGCATGCGAATCTTTTCGCGGGAAATGCGGGTCCAGCCGTGGAGATTCTCAACATTCATCTCGGGGATCATACGAATGCGTTCGACTTCTGCGGGAACACGTTCGCAGACAATGCACATTCGCATCGGCCGGGCGCGGCATCGATCTGGGAGGACAACTACGGACGCGGGTACGGAACGCCGTCGGGGAAGATCCGGAACAATCTCGTTTTCGAGCAGAACGGGCCGTTTCTGGCGGGCAAGAACATCGCGCTGATCTCAAATGTGAATCAGCATCAGACCGCGGTGGGGCCCAACTATGCGGCTGAGCTTTTCTCGCCGGTGCAGGGGAAGAATCAGTGGCGGTATTTGTATCAAGCAGGTGATTCGACCTGGAGCGAGATGTCGACGTACTCGGCGACTCTGGAGCACGGGGCCTGGATGCGAAGCGAGCACCAGTATGTGAGTGCTTTCGATCTGGTTCCGGCGAGTTGTTCCGGCGAATGCACGACGGGCGGCGTTGCGCGGGCATGGGTAGCTCCGCGGGCGGGCACGATCAGTATCCGAGGCCGGGTGCTGATGGCCGGCGCTGAAGAAGGTCAGGGTGCGCTCGCGAAGATCAGCGTCGCCTCTGCGCACAGCGTTGCGCAGATCTGGCCTGCAGTGCCGGGCAGACAATCGATCACGTCGAAGGATGAAGCGGGTTTCAGCACGGATGTTGATTCAATCCATGTAGAGCCGGGCGACGAAGTCCGCTTCGAAGTTCACGGCGATGGTGAAGGTGGACACAGCGCGGTGAGTTGGACCCCGTCGGTTGGATATGTGGACCAGGGCGGGGTGTCTATGGCTTCCAGAGGCCGTTGAGTTACGGGCTCGTTTAACGCCTATCTCGCCAAAATTGGAGGACCCTTCGACAGGCTCAGGGCGGGCCGTGGGGCACCCGATTCAGTCGACGCGGAGGGCTTCAGTGGGGCTGATTCCGGCGGCGCGGCGTGCCGGCAGATAGCTTGCGATTGAGGCTGCTGCGCACAGGATCAGGGGCACGGCAAGATACGTGAGCGGATCGTGGGGGCTGATTCCGAAAAGCAGCGACCTCATGGCCTGCGTGAGGACGCCTGCCGCAATGACTCCGATCGCAATACCAGCGACCGTCAGAGCAAGTGCGGAACGAACGAACATCCATTTGAGTTTGGATCTTTGTGCGCCGAGCGCGAGCCGAATGCCGATTTCGCGTGTGCGCTGCGCGACGGCGTAGGCGATGACACCGTAGATGCCGATGATGCCGAGCAGGAGCGCCATGACGCCGGCGATGGCCAGCATGGTGAGCGTGAAGGATGTGCGCGCCATGGATTTGGAGTAGATTTCCTGCATGGTTTCGACCGAAGCGACGGGCAGATTGCCGTTGACCGACCACACCGCTTGCTGGACCTGATTGATGAGGTTTTGGGTTCCCGCACGGTCGGTGCGAATGGCGTAGCGGACGGAGCGGACGGCGTCGGGCGCAGGCGTGGGAAGATACGGCGTGTTGAGGTATACGGGCCAGTAGATGATGGCGGGTGAGTTTTCGTCAGCGCCGTGCTGATGAACGTCGCGCACGACGCCGATGATTTCGCTCCACGGATTCTTCTCGAACTGGCGGATATGCTTACCCACAGCAGCCTGTGCGGAGCCCCAGTTTTCGCGTGCGAAATTTTCGGAGACGATCACCTTGTTGCGTATTGCGTAGATGTCGTTCCACGTGTAGTCGCGACCGGCAAGGATGCGACTGCCGATTGCGTTGAAGTATCCGGGTGCAACGTAGTTGAACATCTGGAGGGGAGGTTCCTGCCGCTGATAGCTCTTACCCTCAACGAAGATCAGGTCCCAATTGGGGTCGAAGGACTCGAGCGGCAGTGCGCTCGCGTATGAAACGGAGGAGACGCCGGGAATTGACGCGATCTTATCAGCGATTTCATTGTGACTCCGCGCGGCGAGAAGGGGATCTTTGACGAGCGACTCTGGGATCGAGATACGGAAAGTTTGCAGATGATCCGGGATGAACCCAGGATCGACGTGACTGAGAGCGGCGAACGTGCGGATCATGAGCACGGCGCTGACGAGCAGAACGAGAGCCATGGCGACCTGGGCGATGACAAGGATGTCGCGGGAACGCTGGCGGTCGCGACCGAGGCTGGAGGTACGGGAAGCACCGGCGGTGGTGAGGGATGCGCGCGAGCGAGAGTATTTCCATGCGGGAATGGAGCCGAAGAGCAGGCCTGCGATGAGCGAGAGCAGGAAGGTGAAGCAGAGCGAGCGCCAATCGAGCGCGATCTCAGTGGCGCGAGGCATATTGGCTGGGCCGATCGCCAGTAGAAGCCGGAGCGCGGAGTATGCGATGGCGATTCCGAGAACGCCGCCGAGGAGACCGAGAAGGAGGCTTTCCAAGAGAAGCTCGCGCGCGATGCGTGCGCGTCCCGCTCCCAGGGCGGCGCGGATGGAGAGCTCCTGCTGGCGTGATTCGGCGCGAACCAGCAGCAGGTTCGCCACATTGGTGCACGCAATGAGCATGACCATGCCTACAGTCGCCATGACGACCCAGAGAACACTTGAGACGTTACCGATGACGAGCTGCTTGAGGGACCGGAAAGCGGGTGTGATGCGCCACTTTTCGTAGTAGTGCGGATTGGTGCTGGGGCCGTTTGACCATGAGTCCATCCAGACGCCGAGAAGACGGCTGACGTCGGCGTCGGCCTGCTGCAGCGTGACGCCGGGTTTAAGACGCGCGATGCCGTCGTAGCCGAACGGAGCCATCCCGAGCTTTTGGGTATCGAAGGCGAGCGGTAGCAGCAGATCGACGTCGCGGTCGACCATGCGAAAGCCGCGCGGCATGACTCCGACGATTTCGCGCGCCTGGGAGTCGACCTGAATGGTGCGACCGATGACAGAAGGGTCACTACCGAAGCGACGCCGCCAGTAGCCGTAGCCCAGGATGGCGGTTTTGCCGCCGTGGGGATCCTGATCGGCAGCGGAGAACCAGCGGCCGAGAACAGGCGGAACGTCCAGGGTTTCGAGGATTCCGCCGGAAATGAGTGCGGTGGGAACTTCTTCGGGCTGGGCGAGGCCGGTGATGTTGGAGTTGCTCCACGTCCAGATGCCCATCGACTGGAAGCTCTGGTTGTGACGGGAAAACGTGAAGTACATCGAGGGCGATAGCTGCAGGCCGCTAGAGAAGTTGGCCAGGCCGCCTGCGCCTGGAGCATTGAGCCAAAGTGAGACGAGTTGGTTCGAGGCGGGGTAGGGAAGGGGCTTGAGAAGGACGGCGTCGATGACGCTAAAGACAGCGGTGTTGGCGCCGATGCCGATTGCGAGAGTGAGCAGGACGGTGAGCGCGAAGCCGGGTGACTTGCGGAGGCGGCGGAGCGTAAATCTGAGATCGGCGACGACGGATTCGAGTGCTGGCCATTGCCATTGTTCGCGGCTGCGCTGCTGGAGAAGGGCGACGTTGCCGAATTCGCGCCGGGCGGTTTGTTCGGCCTGGCTGCGAGGCATGCCTTCTGCTTCAAGCTCGTCAGCGCGCTCCTGGATGTGCTCTTCGATGGAGATGTCAATGTCGGTGTAGCGGCGGGTGCGACCGAAGAGGCGGCGAAGCGGGTTCATCGTGATCTCCAAGACTGCGTATAGGCCGGGAATGTTGAAGGGGAATCCGCGCTGGATCAGGCCTCGTTGAAGGCGAGGACGCGTGTGATGCCATCGAACATCTTGCCGAAGCTGGAGAGTTCTTTCTCGAGATGGCGGATGCCGGCATTGGTGACGCGGTAGATGCGCGTGGGACGGCCCTTGGCAGAGACGCCTTCTTTCGATTCGAGCAGGCCTTCGCGAAGCATGCGCTGAAGGGCGGGGTAGAGCGAGCCTTCTTCGACCTGTAGGAGGTCGTTCGAGACTTGCTTGATGTGTTTGACCAGCGCATAGCCGTGCATCGGCTTGTGTCGGAGGGACTGGAGGATCATGATTTCGAGTGCGCCGGGAAAGAGGTCGCGGGTGTCGGTGCTTCGAGCCATGGATGGAGGGTAGCGCTGGATAACTATTTTGTAAATAGGTATGTGACCGACAGTCATCAGTGATCAGTTATCAGTGGTCAGTGATCAGATAGCAGGGAGCAGAGGACACTGGATTAGATTTGGTGGCCGGCAAGACGGATCAGCTGGGGCGTTCGAGGAAGCCGCGGCCGGCAAGGATAAGGGGTATGCAGCGCTCGGCTCGGGTGGCTCGTGTGGCGGGCTGTTTGGCGGAGGAGATGTGAAAGCAGTAGGACTTTCTGCGGCCGGGAGTGAGGGCTTCGAATGCAGCTCGCAGTGCAGGATTCTTGTCGAGCAGGGTTTGCAGTTCGTCGGGGACGGGAAATTCGGAAGGCTTTTTGAGCTTTACTTTTTTGCCGGATTCTTCGAGTTCAATGGCTTCGTAGAGGTAGGCCGTCAGGGTTGATTCGAGAGCGGCGATTTCTTTGACCGAGGTGAACTTGATCCAGCGGCCGGCCTGGGTGTGTTCGCCGACCTTCTGAAGGATGTGCTTGGGGTCCTTGAGGAGCGCGCCTTTGAAGAAGGAGAAGGCGCAGGACTCTTTGAGCGGGATGATGATGGCGACGTTCTTCTTCTGGAAGGTGAAGCAGGATTTGCTCCACTTGATTTCTTCGGTGAGGTCGCAGTCGAGTGCGATCTTGCGGAGCTTGTCGGTTTCTTTCTGCCATTTCTTCGCGTAGGGGACTTGCATGGGTTCAGCTTAACGCGCTGACGGCAGGGGTGCGAGGGCTAGTGGCCGATTCAAGGATTGAAAAGCAACTGCGGGTTCCTCCGCTGCGGCCGCCTGCGGCGACCTCCTGGTCGGAATGGCACTCATTGTTGTTGGTCGGACAATTCGTATGCCGCGCTCGATTGGCGTTTTGCGCTGTGCGCTGAAGGTTCGATTCATTTACTTGCTGGTGGATTTTTGGGCGGCGATCCAGTGGGTGACGCGTTCGTCGAGGACGTCGAGCGGGAGGGCGCCGGAATCGATGACCTGATCGTGAAAGGCGCGGATGTCGAACTTTGCGCCGAGTTCCTTTTTGGCCTGGTCGCGGAGCTTGAGGATTTCGAGCTGGCCGATTTTGTAAGCGAGAGCCTGGCCGGGCCAGGCGATGTAGCGATCGACCTCGGCCTGCATGCTGGTTTCGTCGATGGTGGAGTGGTTGTGGAAGAAGTCGACCATCTGCTGGCGTGTCCAGTGCTGTGAGTGAACGCCGGTGTCGACGACGAGGCGGATGGCGCGCCAGATATCAGCCTGGAGACGGCCGTAGTCGGAGTAGGGATCTTTGTAGAGGCCTATGTCTTTGCCGAGGCGCTCGGAGTAGAGGCCCCAGCCTTCAGCGAATGCGGAGTAGCCGCCAAACTTGCGGAAATCGGGGACGCCCTGGAGTTCGCGGGAGATGGAGATTTGGAGGTGATGGCCGGGGAGGCCTTCGTGATAGGCGATGGCTTCGACTTGGTAGAGATCGCGGTCAGTGGGGTTGTAGGTGTCGATGAAGAGGCGGCCGGGGCGGGAGCCATCCGGTGTGCCCGCCTGGTAGTAGGCGGGGGCGGAGGTCTTCTCGAGGTAGTCGGGAACGGGTACGACTTCGAATGGGGATTTCGGGAGGTGGCCGAAGAGCTCGGGAAGTTTCGCCTGCATGGGGCCGAGATAGCCGCGGTAGGTTTCGAGAAGCTGGTCGCGCGAGGTGGCTTTGAGCTTGGGGTTGGTCTTGAGGCTGGCGCGGAAGGATTTGAGGTCCTGGAAGCCGAGCTTCTGCGCGATCGCCAGCATCTCGGCTTCGTCTCTCTTCACTTCATCGAGGCCGATCTGGTGGATCTGGTCGGCGGTGAGGTTGGTGGTGGTGCTCTCTTTGATCCGGAACTTGTAGTAGGCGGCGCCGTCGGGCAGGGATGAGATGCCGGGCTCAGCGCGACCTGCGGGTATGTAGGAGACCTCGAGGAAGCGGGCGAAGCGCTGATAGGCGGGGAGGACCTGTTTCGAGATGGCGGCGAGCATTTCGGTCTTGATCCGGGTTTGCTCAGCGGCGGAGATGGAGTCAGGGAACTTCTTGAGTGGGAGGGCCAGGGGGGAGTCCTCGGCATTTTGATTGGCGAGCTGCTTGACCTGGTCGAGGGTCTTTTCGAGGAGGAACTTCGGTGGGACGCGCTTGTCGTCGATGCCGAGCGACATGTTGGCGGTGACCTGGTCGAAGGCGTGGGGCAGGGCGCGAAGGCGTGCGATCCAGTCGTCGTAATCCTTGGCGGTAGTGAAGCTGAGCTGGGCGACGAGCTGAGGGTACTCGGCGTAGATGCCGCCCATCTGGTTGACGGGCATCTCCCAGGCTTTGAATTCGGCGCCTTCTTGCTCTTCGGTGAGGTCGTGGATGAGGAGATCACGGCTAACCTGGTCCTGGTCGGGGAGGCCGGCGGGGTCAATGGCTGCGAGCTTGAGAAGCATCTCCTGCTCGACGGCCAGCCAGTCGTTGATGGCTTTGACTGAGTAGTCGGAGAGCTGGTCGTTGTAGCGCTTGTCGCCCAGGGTGGAGGCGAATTCGGGGTTGCGCTTGAGGGTTTGCTCCCAGTAGTCGTGGAAGATGGCGTGGAGCGCTTTGGCGCGGTCTTCGGCTGAGGTGGGGGCGGTGGCGGAACCGGGCTGGGTGGATACGGGAAGGGAGGTGGAGAGGAGGGCCGCGGCGGCCAGCAGAAGTGCGGATTTCTTCAAGGGGGTACGTCCTTCGCGGGGAGTGCTCATCGGCTTGAGTTTAGAGCACGGGGGAGGAGGACGGTCCAGCGTCAGGCGGAGAAGGAGAGGCGTTTCTCGAGGAGGCGGTAGAGGGTGGAGCGGCTGATGCCGAGCTGGCGGGCGGTTCTGAGCTTGTTTCCGTGGTTCAGGTCGAGGACGCGGCGGATGTGCTGATGCATGACGGCATCGAGGTTGAGCAGTTCGAGGCTATGAATGGAAGAGGCTTTTGGTGCGATGCGGATGGGGAGGGATAGATCTTCGGCGCGGATGATGCCGCCGGAGGACTCAATGACGGCGGACTCGAGAGTGCTAAAGAGTTCGCGGAGATTGCCTGGCCAGGGGTGTTCGAGGAGGCGGGCGATGGCGCCTGAAGTGAGGACGACGGGTTGGATGCGGTAGCGCGCAGCGATGCGGAGCAGGAGACGGTTGGCAAGCGGAACGAGATCTTCGCGGCGTTCACGAAGGGGAGGAACGCAGAGACGGATGGAGGTGAGGCGCAGAGCGAGATCGGTGAGGAACTGCGAATTGCGTGCGAGCTCGCGCAGCGGCGACTCAGAGGAAGCGAGGACAACGAGCGCCGTGGACTGACGGAAGTCGAGATCTTTAAGAACGCGCAGGAGCAGAGCCTGGGCGGGACCGGAGAGGAGATCGACGCGATCGAGAAAGATGAAGCCGGCCAGAGACTGCGGATCGATCTGGGAGAGCAGCCAGTTGCGCGCGTCGCAGCGGGAAAAGCCCCACGGCTCGATCTCGGAGTGACGGCCTCTGTAGATTCGGTAGAGGTGACGCGCCAAGGTGTGCTTGCCGGATCCAGGTTCGCCCTCAATGGTGCAGATGCGGAGGTGGGGAGCGACGATGTTGGCCTGATGAAGCAGCTTGCTCATCGAGGGGCTTGCGGCGATAAAGGTACTTTCAGAATGATCTTCGTCGATGGCGTTCAAGGCTTCCGGCGCGGCGAGGTCCAGGGTAGGCATGGTTGTGCCTCATTGTGCGGGCTTGCGTCTGCCCACGCTCTGTTCATCGGCAGAGACTGCCGAAGAATGAAGACGATCGTTTCAAGCAAGGACGGCGGGGGTTCTGGGATAGGGGCCAACTGGCTCCTGCTCGTGCGACATCGTATACTTGAAGCATGTCGGTAGTTCGCAACATTGCGGCGATCGCGAAAGGCATGAGCATCACGTTTGGCGAGATGCTGCAGCCTACTCAGGTGGAGAACTACCCTGACGGCCCGGGGCCGATGCGCGGAGCGAAGTTTGAAGAGCGCTTCCGCGGGGCTCACGTTCTGCAAAGGGACGAGAACGGGCTGGAGAAGTGCGTGGCGTGCTTCCTGTGCGCGGCGGCTTGCCCGGCGAACTGCATCTATATCGAAGCTGCGGAGAACACCGAAGAGGTTCGGATTTCGTCGTCGGAGCGGTACGCTAAGGTGTACAACATCGACTACAACCGGTGTATTTTCTGCGGGTACTGTGTCGAGGCTTGCCCGACCGATGCGATTACGCATGGACACGGGTTCGAACTGGCTACGCTGAACGCGACGAACCTGGTGATGCGCAAGGAAGACATGCTGCTGCCGGTCAGCGCGATTGCGCCGGCAAGGTAGCTGATCTCAGGCTTCGTCTCCCCAATCTTTCTTCTTCATCGCTTTGAACGCGGCGGGGTCGCGTTTGGGGATCTGAACGAATTCGGCGTGGCCGTCGAGGCGGCAGAGCTTTGCGGTGATGCCGGCTTTGGTGATTTGCGGCTGGGCGAGGATGCGGGCGTTGGCGGCTGGAGTGAAGAGGCTGTCGCGGACGGCTATGAGGTAGGAGAACTTTTCGTCTTCCCAGGGGACGTCGGCAGATTTAAGCAGCATGTGATCACGCGAGCGCTGAACGCGCTGAGCGAAGTGGCACCAATCGGGTGCAACGAGGGGACAGGGCTGGTGATGGGGGCAGGGGGCGAGGATCTTTGCGCCTTGTTCGATGAGTAGATTGCGAGCGAGCAGAATGCGTTCGTAGCCGGCGGGGGTGCCGGGTTCGATGATGGCGAGTGCACCGGCGCAACTGGTCCAGGCAGAGGTAAGGAGGGCGCGGATGTCGGGTGCGGCCATTTCGGCGAGGGTGTAGCTGAGCAGGATGAGGTCGGCGGAGTGAGGCAGTGGAGTGGGCAGGCTGGTCTGGACCACGCGGGCTTCACGAAGCGGGCCGGACATGGCCGAGGCGGAGAGTTTGCGGCCGAGGTCAAGCAGGAGAGCGTTCGAGTCGAGTTGGGTTATCGAGGAGATGGCTGGCCACGCGTCGGCCGCTGCCCAGCTTGCGGTTCCAGGTCCTGCGCCGAGGTCTAGGATGGTGACGGGACTGAGGGCGGGGAGCCGCTCCGGGAACCGGGCGAGGACGTTGCGGACGGCTGCGTACGTCGCGGGCATGCGGGCGACTGCGTAGGCGAGGGCGTCGAGATCGTCGCGGAGAGCGTGAGCGGAGCCGCCTCCGTTGCGATAGTGCGCGGAGATGCGGGCAGCGCGTTCGCTGAGGAGGTTGCGGGAGACTCCTTCTAGCTGCCGGGCGATGGCGTTGCGCAGTTCTGGCGGTAATTGCATGGCCTGGATCAGTTTATCGGCTTCGACGAATCAGTTCGGGTCGGGGCTGAAGCGGTCTGGCGAAGGAATGTCGCCGTTCGATGCGGCCCTGGCAGGAATCGGACGCATGGCCCTTAGAATCGAAACAGATATGACGACAGCGCGGCAACATCCCCTGGTCGAGATCCTGAAGACACGCATTGCCATTATTGATGGCGCAATGGGCACGACTATCCGTACGTACGGCATGACCGAGGCCGATATTCGAGGCGAGCGGTTCAAAGATTCGAAGAAGGACCTGCTGAATAACGGAGATCTGTTCTCGCTGACGCAGCCGAAGATGATCGGCGATATACATCGGCGGTTTCTCGAAGCGGGTGCGGACATTCTGGAGACGAATACGTTTGGGGCGACAACAATCGCGCAGAGCGAGTTCTTTGTGGATGACCCGCGGGAGCATGGGGGACGGAAGGATCCGGCGTTTTACCAGAAGGTGATCGAGGATCCGTTCCTGAAGAAGCTGGCGTGGGAGATCAATGAGACGTCTGCACGGCAGTGCCGGGAGTGGGCGGACAAGGTCGGCAAGGAGACGGGGAGACCGCGGTTTGTTGCGGGTGCGATTGGGCCGCTGACGGTGTCGCTGTCGAATTCGCCGGATGCGAACGATCCGGGATTCCGCTCGGTGACGTTCGACCAGGTGAAGACGGCTTACGCGGAGCAGGCGCGCGCGCTGATTGCGGGCGGAGTGGACTTTCTGCTGGTGGAGACGATCTTCGACTCGCTGAATGCGAAGGCTGCGCTGGTGGCGATCCGCGAGGTTTTCGATGAGGATGGCGTGGAGCTGCCGGTGATGATTTCGGCGGCGGTGGGACGCGGGGGAGAGACGCTGATTTCCGCGCAAACGACCGAGGCGTTCTGGAATGCGGTGGAGCATGTGAAGCCGCTTTCGGTGGGGCTGAATTGCTCGCTGGGGCCGGATCTGATGTATCCGTTTCTGGAGGAGCTGTCGGGGAAGGCAAATGTGGCGATCTCGTGCTATCCGAATGCGGGGTTGCCGAATCCTTTGTCGCCGACGGGATTCAACTTCGGGCCGGAGGACATGGCGAAGTATCTCAGTGATTTTGCAAAGGCGGGGCTGATCAACATCGCGGGCGGGTGCTGCGGGAACACTCCGGAGCATATTGCGGCGATTGCGAAGGCGTTGGAAGGGCTGCCGCCGAGAGCATTGAACGCAGCGGAGCCCGTTGAGGTGAGCCGATGAGGCCGTTGCGTCTTTCAGGTTCGCAGCCCTTCCGGCAGCAACAGGGCGTCTTCATCATGATCGGCGAGCGGACCAATGTTGCGGGTTCGCCGAAGTTTGCGCGATTGATCAAGGACGGTAAGTACGAAGAGGCGGTCAGCGTTGCCAGGCAGCAGGTGGAGAACGGGGCAAATGTCCTGGACATCTGCATGGACGAGGGAATGATTGACGGCGTTGCGGCGATGACGCGCTTTCTGCAACTGCTGGCGAGCGAGCCGGAAGTAGCGAAGGTTCCATTCATGGTGGATTCGTCGAACTGGGCTGTGCTGGAGGCGGGGCTGAAGTGTTTGCAGGGCAAGGGCATTGTGAACTCGATCTCGCTGAAGGAGGGGGAAAAGGCTTTCTGCGAGCGGGCGGCGACGGTTCTGAAATATGGCGCAGCCGCGGTGGTGATGGCGTTCGATGAGAAGGGGCAGGCTGCGGATTTTGAAGACAAGATCCGGGTGTGCGAGCGGGCTTATCGGATCCTCGTGGATAAGGTCGGATTTCCGGCAGAGGACATCATCTTCGATCCGAACATCCTGACGGTCGCGACGGGGATGGAGGAACACAACAACTATGCTGTGGACTTCATCCGCGCGACGAAGTGGATCAAGGAGAACTTGCCGGATGCGAAGGTGAGCGGCGGCGTTTCGAATATTTCGTTCAGCTTCAGAGGGAACAATCGCGTGCGAGAGGCGATGCACGCGGCGTTTCTGTATCACGCGATCCATGCCGGGCTGGATATGGGCATTGTGAATGCGGGAATGCTGGAGGTGTACGAGGAGATCGAGCCGAAGCTGAAGGAGTTGGTTGAAGATGTTCTGCTGAACCGGCGAGCGGATGCAACGGAGCGGCTGGTTGAGTTTGGCGAGACGCTGAAGGGCGAAAGCGCTGTCGTCGCGGAGAAGAAGGAAGAGGAGTGGCGGCACGGTTCGGTTGAGGATCGGCTGACGCACGCGCTGGTGAAGGGAATCGACAACTTCATCGAACTCGACACGGAGGAGGCGCGGGCGAAGCTGGGCAGGCCGCTGGCGGTGATTGAAGGTCCGCTGATGGCGGGGATGAGCGTGGTGGGTGACCTGTTTGGTGCGGGGAAGATGTTTCTGCCGCAGGTGGTGAAGTCGGCACGCGTGATGAAGAAGGCCGTTGCGTATCTGACGCCGTTTATGGAGGCCGAGAAGGCGGCACTGGCGGCGGCGGGGCATGAGGTGAAGGCGCAGGGGAAGATCGTGCTGGCCACGGTGAAGGGCGATGTGCACGATATCGGGAAGAACATCGTGGGGGTTGTGCTGGCCTGCAACAACTACGAAGTAATCGATATGGGCGTGATGGTTCCGGCGGAGAAGATTCTGGAGCGCGCGAAGGAAGTAAAGGCCGACATCATCGGGCTGAGCGGGCTGATTACGCCGTCTCTTGAGGAGATGGTGCATGTGGCGCGGGAGATGGAGCGCCAGCAGTTCAAGCTGCCGCTGCTGATCGGGGGAGCGACAACGAGCCGCGCGCACACGGCGGTGAAGATTGCGCCGCACTACAGCGAGCCGGTGGTGCATATCGTGGATGCGAGCCGGGCGGTGCCGGTGACCACGAGTTTGCTGAGCGATGAGAACAGGGCGGAGTTTGTTGCGCAGCATCGGGCCGAGTACGATGCAGTGCGGAAGATGCATGCTGCGCCGCAGGTGAAGACGATTTCGCTGGCAGAGGCACGGAAAAGACGGACTCCGATCGAGTGGAAGGCCGAGGATGTTGCGAAGCCGGAGTTTACTGGTGTGCGCGTGCTGGATGATTTTCCGCTGGCCACGCTGCGGGAGTTTATCGACTGGACGCCGTTTTTCCATACGTGGGAGCTAAAGGGGGTTTATCCGCGGATTCTGGACGATGAGCGGCAGGGTGCGCAAGCAAGGCAGATCTTCAACGAGGCGAATGCGCTGCTCGATCGGATTGTCAGTGAGAAGCTGCTGAGGGCTCGGGCGGTGTATGGGCTTTTTCCGGCGCAGGCAGTGGGCGACGATATTGAGCTGTTCGGAGATGCGGCGAGGACGGAGTCGCTTGGGACGCTGCACTTTTTGCGGCAGCAGGCGAATCGTGAAGGCAGCGAGCCGTGCAGATCGCTGGCAGACTTCGTTGCTCCGCGGGAGATTGGGCTAGGCGATTACGTTGGGGCTTTTGCGGTCACGGCGGGGACCGGTCTGAAGGAGCTGGCGGATAGCTTCAGAGCGAAGCATGACGACTACAACGCGATCATGGCGGAAGCGCTGGCCGATCGGCTCGCGGAGGCATTTGCAGAGTGCCTGCATAAGCGTGTGCGCGACGAGTGGGGATATGGGCGGGCCGAAAACCTCAGCCCGGATGAGCTGATCCACGAGAAATATCGCGGGATTCGGCCAGCGCCCGGGTATCCGGCGTGTCCCGATCATACGGAGAAGGGAACGATCTGGCGGCTGCTGGATGTCGAGGCGAGTACGGGCATCAAGCTGACGGAATCATTTGCGATGTGGCCGGGGTCGAGCGTGAGCGGGTTGTACTTTGCGCATCCGGAGTCGCGGTATTTCACGCTGGGGAAGATCGATCGCGAGCAGGTTGCGGACTACGCTGAACGCAAGGGGATGAGCGTGGCCGAAGTGGAGCGGTGGCTGGCGCCGAATTTGAATTACGATTCGGGGCGGTGAGTCGCGTTCCCGCCCTAGCAAAGCTAGGACGGGGCACCCAGTTGTACGCTCTCGGGTTTCCGCTAGCAAAGCCAGGATGGGCACCCACTGTGAGATTTTTGTGGGAAGTGTCTCGTCTCCCATGTCTCCAAAATCGGGAGACATGGGGCACCCGCCTTTCTTAGTTGCCAAGAATGTTCCCCAGTCCCCAAATGCGAGGGACCGGGACACCCCGAGCTTGACGCGACGTATGTCCGTGAGGGGATGTGGTGGGAGTCACATCCTGCTGCGGTCTGCTTGATTGACCCTGTCTGACGTCAGATGTTCTGATGTTGAGCGGTAGTCTCCTGCGTGTGCCGTTCGTCAGAGGAGAGTTCGCGTGCGGATGAGGGTTGAAATGTTTGGGTCTTTATTGCTGATGGTTGCGTTGATGTGTGGTTGCGGCGGTGGGGGTAAGACAAGTTCGAACGGCACTGACACCCCACCTCCCGCTCAGAACGCTGCAACGCCGACGATGACGACGGCTGCAGCGCAGAACGGCGCGACGATTGTGAGTCTGGCGGACAGCACGAGCGGGGTAACGATCTACTACACGCTGGATGGTTCGACACCGACAAGCACGTCGATGCAGTACTTCGCTCCGTTTCTGGTTTCGTCGAATCTGACGGTGAAGGCGATTGCGGCGGCACCGGGATATCAGAACAGCACAGTGCTCTCGAAGGATTTTGCCCCGAACATCGCGTCGGGAACGCTGGTATGGAGCGACGAGTTTGCGAACGCGGGGGGCGCGAATGCGCTGCCAGACGCGAAGACGTGGACGTATGACACGGGATATCGCTGCTGCGGGAACAATGAGCTGGAGACGTATTGTGCAGCGGGTTCGGCGACGGCGCCTTGCGATCCAGCGAATCCGAATGCGTATATCGACACGACGGGAGTCCTGCACATCGTTGGGCGCAACACTTCTGGGACGACGTACTCCTCCGCGCGGTTGAAGACGCAGGGAGTGTTCAGCTTTATGTATGGGCGCATCGAGGCGCGAATGAAGCTGCCGGAGAGCCAGGGCATGTGGCCGGCGTTCTGGCTGCTGGGGAACAACATCACGACGGTGAGCTGGCCGGCGTGCGGCGAACTGGATGTGATGGAGCACATCGACGGCAGCAATCCGCCGTTCTATGCGGGAGCGCAGCCGCCGGGATATGACTGGATTGCGGGGTCGGTGCATGGCGGGACGACGAGCGCGCATCTGGATGGGACGCAGAAGTACAATCCGCAGGGGTTTTCGGCGGCGGCATGGCATACGTACGGGATGAGCTGGACGAAGGGGCAGGTGCAGTTCTACGTGGATGATCCGGCAAACGTGTATGCGACCTATACGCCTGCGACATTTGGGAACCCGTGGCCGTTTGATGCGGGCCCGCAGTTCATCATTCTGAACCTGGCGATTGGCGGGGACTGGCCGGGAAGTCCGGATGCGACGACGGTGTTTCCGGGCGACATGCAGGTCGACTATGTGAGGATTTACAAGAACTGATTGCAGTTGAACGGATGTTCGCAAGGCCCGCCAGGTGGATGAATGGCGGGCCTTTTTGCGTTATGAACGTGTCAGAATTCCAGGCAGCTTTTTGAAGGCAGGACCGGGCAAATGGGATGGTATGCTTTCGCGTACCATGACACCCCGAAAATTTTCTGCTCTCTATCTGCTTGCAGGTCTCGCGGTCAGTGCTTACAGCCAGAATTCCGATGGGCGAGTTCGCGTGACTTCGCCGGATGGGAACGTGGTTTTCATCCTGGCGGACGCAAAGACGCCGAACGAGGCAGAGCCGAAGAAGAACGGCCTCCGGTACGCAGTCGACTTCCACGCGAAGTGGCTATTGGATGAGAGCAACCTGGGGCTCAAGCTTCAAGGATCCGCGGCCATGGGGCCTCAGATGCACAAGGTCGATGTGCACACGGGCCAGCACGACGAGACGTATCGGATTCCGGTGGGCAAGACGAGCGAGGTGCGGGATCATTACAACTCGGCTGTAGTGGATCTGGCAGATGATGCCGGCCGGAAGATGTCGGTTGAGGTGCGGGCGTACGACGATGGCGTTGCGTTCCGGTATCTGCTGCCGGAGCAGGCAGGCGAGAAGACGGTGCGGATCGAGAAGGAGCTGACGGAGTTCAATTATCCCAAGGATGCGACGCTGTACCCGCTGATCGTGGATGGATTTCAGTCTTCGTATGAGGACGAGTATCAGCAGAGGCAGGTGAACGGGATTCATCGCGAGTGGCTGATGGCTCTGCCGTTGTTGAGCGAGGTTCCGGGCGCGGGCTGGGTGGCAGTGACTGAGGCGGATATCGAGAATTATCCCGGCATGTATCTGCGCAAGGGAGATGAGAGGAACGGGCTTCGGGCGGAGTTGTCGCCGCAGGTGGATGCACAGGGAAAACCGGGCAATGGCATCGCGGTGGAAACGGGTCCACCGGTAACCACTCCATGGCGAGTGCTGATGATCGGCGAGGAGCCGGGGCGGCTGGTCGAGTCGAACATCGTGCTGAATCTGAATCCGCCGTCGAAGATTGCGGACACTTCGTGGATCAAGGCGGGGAAGTCGGCGTGGGACTGGTGGTCGGGAGAGGCGGCTCCGAGCGTCAGCTTCAAAACGGGGATGAATACCGCAACGATGAAGCACTTCATCGACTTTGCGTCGGCGTCGGGTTTCCCATACATGCTGATCGATGCGGGATGGGCGTTGGCGAACCGGAAGAACGCACAGGATTACGCGGCGGTGGCGGACATCACGAAGATCGATCCGCAAATCGACATGCCGGAGTTGCTGCGGTATGCGAAGGAAAAGAATGTACGGATCTGGCTGTGGTCGCACTGGACGTCGGTGGACAAATACGTGGAGCAGGCGTTTCCGCTGTTTGAAAAGTGGGGCGTTGCGGGCGTGAAGATCGACTTCATGAATCGCGACGATCAGTGGATGACGGCCTGGTATCGGCATGTTGCGGAGCTTGCAGCGCAGCATCATCTGATGATCGATTTTCATGGGGCGTTCAAGCCGGACGGACTGCGGCGTACGTATCCGAATGTGGTGACGCGTGAAGGGGTGATGGGAAAGGAGTATCTGAAGTGGAGCGCGCGCGTGACGCCGACGCACAATACGACGCTGCCGTTCACGCGCATGCTGGCGGGGCCGCTCGATTACACGCCGGGCGCATTCGGGAATGCCACGCGGGCGGAGTTTGTGGCGAGGGATAAGGAGCCGATGGCGCCGAATACGCGGGCGCATGAGCTGGCGCTGTACGTTGTGCTGGAGAGCCCGCTGATGATGGTTTCCGATTATCCGGAGCACTATGCGGGGCAGCACGATTTCGAATTTATCAAGCAGGTGCCGGTGACGTGGGATGAGATTCGCGTCATCGCAGGACGGCCGATGGAGAACATCACGGTAGCGCGCCGGAGCGGGAAGGACTGGTACGTCGGGTCGATTACAAACTGGGACGCGCGGACAGTGAAGGTGCCATTGAGCTTCCTGGGAGAAGGGAAGTACACGGCGGAGATTTACGCGGATGCAGCGGATGCGGACAAGGTGGCGACGCACACGGAGTTCACAAAGCAGGAGGTCGACCGCGATACGGCGCTTGAGGTGAAGATGGCGCCGGGGGGAGGGAGTGCGGTTTGGATACACCCTGAAAGCAGGGACTAGAAACGAAGGAACAGCGAACAGGGAAGGACTCATGGAGGAGTCCTTCCCTTGTTTTTGTGGCAATTATCGGATTAGTCGCCGCGGCAGGCAAGCCAGGTGATGAAGGCGCCGGTGAGCATTCCTGCGGCGAAGATGACGCCGGCGGATTCGACCGGTTTGCGGCGCATCATGCGCTTGCCATCGTCGATCATGTCTTCGGTGGTCCGGCGGCCTTGCTCGTATGCCTTTACCGCGGACTTGAACCCATCTTCGACTGCCTGGGTGACGTTGTTGGAGATTCGGGAAACTTCGCGAAGGACTTCGTCGACGGAGGGGACCTTCTCCAGAATTTCTGTGGCCATGACGTGTCTTCTCCTTGATAGATATTGTGAGCCTTTCGGCAAGGCTTTTGGGGCTATTTATATAAGGGCGCAAACGGGCGCTTACTGGGTGAGATGTGCTCTGGATGAGAGTTGTTGTACTGAACGTGCAGGAAACGGGTTAAACGGCGCAGTTCCAGATTGAAGTTGATCCATTCAAATGGGTTTAGGTGCAATTCGCTGTAATGTAACTTGCACGGTGGACAGCCCTGTGATAAAAACAAGTCATTCATGTTTGCCCCCAAAGGGCAAGCCTGGATTTCATGCAGAGTGGCTGAGGGACGGGCCCTGTGACGCCACGACAACCTGCCTGGGCAAACCAGGAGTATGGTGTCAACTCTCGCTCGCCAAATAGAGGCGGGGAACATGAGATTCGGGGTCGTCAAGCAGTCAAAGCTTGGCGGCTTCTAGGGTTTATCGAATCACATCAGGTTCGCTCAGTCCGCTGAGCCGGTCACGTGCCCGCAGTTCCGTAGTCGCTCGCGAAGCGAGGGATCTTGACTACTGCGTATTGGTTGCGATGTCGGGAATGCGGCAAGACCTACGGTCATCAGCCGCTTTCGATCTGCGATGAGTGCTTTTCCCCGCTCGAGGTGGCCTACGATCTCGAGTACGCAAAGACGCGATTCACGCGCGAAACGATCTCCCAGGGACCGCTGAATATGTGGCGCTACCAGGCGCTGCTGCCGGTGAAAGATGGCTACGTTCCGCAGACCCCTTCGGGGCTGACTCCGCTGGTGAAGGCTCCGCGGCTTGGCGCGCAGTTTGGTGCGAAGAACCTGTACATCAAGAACGATGCTGTCTGCATGCCGACGCTGAGCTTCAAAGATCGCGTGGTTGCGGTGGCGCTGGCGAATGCGCAGGACTTCGGGTTCGACACGGTCGGGTGCTCCTCGACGGGGAATCTGGCGAATGCTGTGGCGGCGCATGCGGCGCGGTTGGGACTGAAGACGTACATCCTGGTCCCGTCAGACCTTGAGCCTGCCAAAATCCTCAACACGCAGGTGTATGGCGCGACACTGGTGCGCGTGGATGGGAATTACGATCATGTGAATCGGCTGTCGTCGCAGATTGCGGAGCGCTACAACTGGGGATTCGTGAATGTGAATCTGCGGCCTTATTACGCGGAGGGTTCGAAGACGGTTGGGTTTGAAATCGCGGAACAGCTTGGCTGGCGCTTGCCGGATAACGTTGTGGTTCCAATGGCGGGCGGGTCGCTGATTACGAAGATTCGCAAAGCGTTTAATGAGCTGATTGAGCTTGGGCTGGTGGAAGAGAAGCCGGTGAAGTTCTTCGGTGCGCAGGCGACGGGATGCTCGCCGATTGCGAAGGCAGTGAAGAACGACACGGACGTGATCGAGCCACAGCGGCCGAACACGATTGCGCGGTCACTGGCGATTGGAAACCCGGCGGACGGAATCTATGCGTCGCGCGTGATTCGCGGGACGGGAGGATGGGCTGAAGATGTTTCCGATGTGGAAATTGTTTCGGCTATTCAGGAACTGGCGGAGACCGAGGGTATCTTTACGGAGACTGCGGGCGGCGTTACCACTGCAGTAACGGCTCGACTCTATGCGCATGGGCGCATCCAGCCGGACGAGCTGACGGTTACGTGCATCACGGGCAATGGGCTGAAGACGACCGACTGCCTGAGCGGTGCATACGACCAGAGCAAGGCGATTCGTCCGCGGCTTACGGATTTCGAGTCGTTCGTGGAAGAACGCAATCCAGCAAGCCAGGGATTGAGCCTGGCGGGGGAAAGCTATGGCGGTTAAGGTTCTGTTGCCGAACGCATTTCAGAAGCACACCAATAACGTGAAAGAGATTTCGAGCACGGCGGCGAATCTGCCGGAACTTGTGACGGACATCGAGGGTAGGTTTCCGGCGCTTCGTCAGCACCTGCGCGGCGAAGACGGGCAGATCCGGCGGTTCATCAACTTCTATGTGAACGAAGAAGACATTCGGTTCCTGGGAAACGAGAAGTACGCGTTCCAGGAAGGGGATGAGGTGCTGGTGATTCCGTCGATCGCGGGTGGGTGTTGCTGAGTTTGGGGTATTGGCATGAGGATGCGCGGCCTTGATGCCGCGCATTTTTTTCGAAGCTGTGACTGATCATCACCCTCGATGTGATGGTCTCCCACCTCCCAGAATCGGGACATGGGCACCCGGCCTCGTTGTTGCCCAGGCTCTCGCTATGGGGTGAGGATGAAGGCGAAGGGGCTGGTGGTTGGAAAGGCGTAGCCGCCGGTGACCTGGCCGCGAGCATTGATGCTTCCGGAGATGTAAAGGTCTGCGCCGGGGACGCTCACCGGGCTGTATACACCTTTTGAATAGACGAATAGCTTGTTGGTGTCACCGATCGAAGCCTCAACCAGAGCCTGACCTGAAGCGTTCACGCCGGTGGCAATGGCTGAGTAGCTGCCGGGAGGGTCCAGCGTAGTGTAGACGCCTTTGCTGAACAGGAATGAGTGAGGCGTGTTGGGATCGTACCAGCTGCCTACGATGTCGCCACGGTCATTGATGCCGAGGGGAATGGTTTCGACCGAACCTGGGACGTTGACGGTAGTGAATTTCCCATCGTGCCAGAGAAAGCCGACGAACGGGCTGTCGAATTCGTCGCGCATCTGATAGTAGCCGACGACATCGCCCTGATCGTTGATGGCCCAGGGCGTGGTGGCCCAGGCGCCAGGGTAGTCAAGCAGAGCGTAGTGGCCGCGGTAGAGAATGAATCCGTGAACCACGGTGATATCCGCGTTGGCATAGCTGCCAGCCGTGCGTGTTCAGGTTGTCGTCGTACCAATAGCCCACGGATTCGCCGCTGTTGTTGATGCCAAAGGCGTAGGAGGCGACCGCGCCGGGCAGGTCGATGGTGACGACGTTAGGGGCGTGCGCGGAGAGCTGACGGCTTGCGCCGGGCTTAATCCCTGACCGAAAAGGCATGATCGGGACCTTGCTTTTGTCAGACGCATTTGCCGGGAAAACGACCGAGGCTGTTGCCGCGAACGCTATACAAGAAATTGCTGCAACTCTGGGGAAGAAGGGAAGTTTTTTCATGCGGGGATTGTAACCCGGCTTCTCCTTAAACCCATGGTAAAAACTGAGCAAAGATGCAGCGGTGCCGCGCTGCGGATTGTCAGTCTGCGGGCTGGGCAATCGAGCTGCGCTCGAGATCGATGCGGCTCTGGAACATGGCTTTGATCTCGAGGAAGGTTTCGTCTTCGGGGTTGAACTCGGTGCTGTGTTCGACGTTGCGAAGCGTGGCTTGCAGGACGGCGAGGCGGTGGCGCGTCTTGAGGACGTCGAGGAGATTCTGGGTTTCGATACTGCTCATGGTGGGGAACCTTTGTTTCTATGGAAACACGGTTTTGGCAATTTGTTGCTGCGATGTTGGTGACGGATGTCACGCGAGTTACTGGGCTGGGAAACTGAATGCCGGTGTCACCTGCCGGGCTGGTCTCCTGCTACTTCCTTCGGAGCGGCAACCTCACCTGGGTGTATGGCGATCGATGGATCCAGACATGCAATCATATGGTTGCGTATCTTATTGCCGCTTTGGTGGGATGAACGCATGTCGTGATGAGGACGAATTTAAAGCAGGTGCCGGATCAGTTGAATTTGGGCAAGCACACTACACGGAGACGACGGCTGAGTTTCAGGGAATGCTGCTTGGCTGGAGCAGGAATGGATTCGATAGAAACGGAACCGAGCGCGGCCATGTTCTCTGAAGTTTGAGGACATGGCTCCACAAAACCAGGTGTAGACTGGTGCAGGCGCGCAGGGCGCCACCTGTCCGCGGAGAGGACTGAGTCCACCTGTGAGTGCGAGTCAAACAACAAGGTTCCTTGCGAACCTCCTTTTCACCCCTTGTAGCGGACCTGGGGCAAGCTCAGCTGGAGCTGACGCTGACCACGAAGGAGGTCCGTTATGGCGAAGCGCCACTTTCCTGTTCGACCCAATCTCGACCAACTCAAGCACCAGGCGAAAGATCTGCTGCGCGCATACCGGCGCGGAGAGGCTGACGCTGTGCAGGACTTTCGTGAACAGATGACTCCGGACTCCGGCGCCCGAGAGCGAGGCACAGGAGGCGATGCGCATTCACACGACATGAAGCTGGCGGATGCGCAGTTCGTGCTGGCGCGAAGCTACGGACTGAAGAACTGGGGGCGGCTGGTGACCGCGTGCAGGATGACGGATGCGATCTGGCGCGGAGATGTGGACACTGTGCGCGAGATGGTGGTGAAGAATCCAAGGCTCATTGTTGAGAATGCGCGCGGAGTGGAGCAGAGCAACTGGGGGCCTCCGATGTCGTATGCGGCGAACCTGGGGCAGGACGCGATTATCGAAATGCTGCGGCGACTGGGAGCTGCGGATCTCGAGCCGGCTTTCAACCGGGCATGCCTGCAGGGTCAGATCGCGACGGCGCGCAGGCTCCACGAAATGATGGGACGTCCGCGGCCGGGAGACGGTGCGCTTAACGATCCGGCGTACACGCTGAATGTGGAGGGAACTGAGCTGCTGCTTGAACTCGGCGCGCGCGTATATGACGAAGAGGAGAAGCAACTGGCGCCAGTGGCGATGGTGCTGGAGACAGACAGCAGAAACCCCGCGGCAAAGCACCGGATTCTGGAGTTGTACGCGGAACACGGGTTAGTTTATCCGGACACCCCAATGATGGCGCTGCATCGAGGACGGCTGGATCTGCTCGAGAAGTATCTGCAGCGCGATCCTGAACTCGTGCGGCGCAGGTTTGCGTGGGAAGAGATCTTTCCACCGGAGATGGGTTGCCATGACGAGGTGCTGGCGACGCATGGAACACTGCTTGCCGGGACGACGCTGCTGCACATTTGCGCAGACTATGGCGAACTCGAGATTGCTCGTTGGCTGGTGGAGCGAGGAGCAGATGTGAATACGCCTGCGGCGGTGGATGCGGATGGCTTTGGCGGCCATACGGCGCTGTTTTCGACGGTAGTCTCCCAGGCGAATTTCTGGACGAATCATCACGGGCGAGAACCGGAGGCGCCGTTCACGCGGTTATTGCTGGAGCACGGGGCGGATGTGAATGTGCGCGCGTCTCTGCGGAAGGAGCTGCATCCCGGATACGAGATTCCGGGGGTATTCGAGTATCGCGATGTGACGGCGGTGAGCTGGGGAGAGAGGTTTCACTTTAGAAAGCTGGTGAACCAGAAGGCGGTGGAGATGATTCGGGAGTGTGGAGGGGTGGAGTGATTTCGGCCTTGAGACAGGCCAACATTGTTCCGGATTGCAGTGCCCGCTGTGTCCCAATCGGGACAACCGTTCGCGGAATGGGTGCGTTGGAGAAGCAGAATGAGGGGGAATTTGGTGGACCTGATCGGGATCGAACCGATGACCTCTTCCATGCCATGGAAGCGCGCTCCCAGCTGCGCCACAGGCCCACTCAGGTGGGATACAACTCCTCTATTGTCTCTGCTTTGAATCGATTCGTCAATTTAGGCCCGGGAGTGCGGGAGATCGGGCGGAAGTGGTGCCGTCTCGCGCGGAATGTCTACCTAGGGGACAAACACAGCCCGGCCTCATGCCCCGGGTAGCGTAGAACGTTCTGGAGCTTCTGGGCCTAAGTTGTCCTGAATGCGGCCGATAGCACGGAAGTGTTCCGTGACCGGGAACACTTTGGGGGTGCTCCGGTGTCTAAGAGAATAGGCGCGCGGGGCAATCTCAGAAAGCTTCGCACCCTGCGCGCGGGATTGTAAGGCTATTCGACTGGTTGTTTGGGGCCGGGAGTTAGCCGAAAGCCGAATGCACTTGGGCATGAACTCTGTTGAGAGATGCCAAGGGTGGCGTTGATGCGGTAACGTGGGGGGAACTGAATTGCAGGCGGATCTCACCATGGGAAATGTAGCAAGCGCGCTGGTACTTCAACCCGACGAAGCCGCACTGATCGCTGAGTTGCAGGCAGGGTCTGAAGAGGCGTTTGCGTGGCTGATTTCTCGTTATCATCAGCCGATCTACTCGCTTCTTGCGCGCACGCTGCACGATCGGGCTGACGCGGCCGATCTAACACAGGAAGTTTTCGTCAAGGTTTTCCGCGGCGTAGGCAGGTTCCATGGGGAGTCTTCTCTGCGGACGTGGATTTACCGGATTGCGCTGCATGAGGCGTCGAATCAGCGTCGCTGGTGGATGCGGCACAAGCAGCAGGAAGTGCCCATCGAGCAGGAGATCGGCGACGGTAGCTGCGGCTCGTCAATGAAGTTGAAGGAGACGCTGGTCGATCCTGGCGAGTCTCCGTTCGAGATGGCGCTCCACGAGGAAAACAGGGCGCGCGTTGAAGCAGCGCTCAGTCAGGTCCCGGAGCCGTTCCGGACCACACTTATTCTCCGGGATATTGAAGGATTTGTTTACGAAGAGGTAGCTGAGATCCAGGGGGTGAATCTCGGCACGGTGAAATCACGGCTCGTGAGGGGACGGGCCCTTTTGAAGGCCATTCTGGAGGAAGCTCGATCGGCCGACGCAGCGGCATCGCGCCGGGGATTCGAGGTTTCCCTGAGAGAGGAGGCGAGATGAGCGACTGCGGCTCCATCCAATCGAAGTTCTCGGAGTATCTCGATGGCCGGCTGACCGGGCACGAGATGCAGAGCATCGCCGCCCATATCGATGATTGCCGGGACTGCTCAAGCGAGTGGACCGGGCTGAAGAAGGCGCAGAAAGCACTGGCCTCTCTCGGTCCCGTGCCTCAGCCCCCGGATCTTCTGTTGCGCATTCGCGTGGCGGTGAGCCAAGAGCGGGCACGCAGCCGTAGAAGCTTCATTCAAAGCTGCAGGCTGGCTTGGGATAACACCGTCGGTCCGTTTGTTCTGCAAGCGGCGGCTGGATTCGCGAGTGCGGTATTGCTGCTGGGAACAGTAACGGTGCTGGTGGGGATGTTTACGCGACCGGAGATGGCGCATGGGGCCGACGAGCCGCTGGGGATGGCCACTTCACCTCACTTCCTGTACCTTTCTTCCGCCGTGAGCAGCAGCGACCAGATCCGCGAGGTTAGCTCGCCGGTCATGGTCGAGGCTTACATCAACGGCGAGGGCGAGGTTTACGACTACCGCATCGTCTCCGGTCCTGTAGACGACAAGACCCGGGCGCAGATCGAAAACCTGCTGCTCTGGAGCCACTTCGAGCCAGCTCGCTTTTTCGGGCAGCCGGTGCGCGGATTGGCAGTGCTGTCGTTCTCGGGGGTTTCGGTTCGGGGATAATCCTGCTGAGGCATGAGAAGGCCCTTGCGGTTTCCGCAAGGGCTTTTGTTTTTGGCAGGGAACGAGGTGACCAGGGAACAAGGGAACAGAGGTACGAGTGTATTGGGGCGTGCGGAGCGGGTTAGGACGAATGTGGGGCGGGTGGAGTCCAACAATTGTGCGTGTCTCTGATACTGTCCGGGCCGGACGCGGGGCCATCAGATGCCGTAGACTTCATGCAAGGTTCCTGTTCATGTCGTTAAGCCGTTTCTGCAATTTTGCCAGCGCTGTTTTTGCTGCTGTGAGTCTTCTCCTCGGTGCGGGCGTTCCTTCGGCGGTTTCTCAGTCTTCGAGCAACCAGCAAAGCTCCTCTTCGCAGCCGCTGCAGGAGAAAAACCCGACCATCGTCGATCCGGCTGGCCCGACGATTTCGCTGATTCCATCGCCGCAGCTGTTCTTTATGGCGGCGGCGCTTAACGCTTGCGGTTACGATGAGGGCCTCGAGGACAGCGCACCGGTACGCAAGCATGTACGGGACGAGATGAATGCCGCTCTGACGAAGAGCGAAAATGCCCGCAACAAGCGTGACAAGCTGTGCCTCTATATTGCTCAGCACCGGCTTACGGGATCGCAGCACGATGTTTCGCAGTATGTATCTCTGGCTCTGTATTTGAGCCCGCCGCCGGCGCTCGAGACCACGGTCGAGCTGCCCGAGATGCCGCCTGATGCTACGCAGGTAGCGGAGATCGTGCCGCTGCTCAAGGACTTTGCAGAAGCGATCGACCTGAACGGAATCTGGCTGTCGGTACGTCGAACGTATGACGAGGAGACCAATAGCCTCCACGATCCGCTGTCGAAGATGATCGTGTCGACGAACCTGTATCTCAAGATGCCGGCCTCCACGTATGTGGATCGCCGGTTTGTCGTGGTGATTGAGCCGATGCTCTCGCCGAAGATGGTGAACGCCCGCGTCTACGGGACCGACTACGTGGTCGTGCTTTCGCCTGTGAACGGGAACATCGATATGCAGAACGTGCGCCACGTCTATCTGCATTACACGATTGAGCCGCTGCTCTATTCGCGTACAAACGCTATCGACCGGATGCAACCGATTCTCAAGGAAGTACGCGAGGCTCCGCTGGAGTTCCGGTATCGCTCGGAGACAGTGCCGCTGGTGGTGGAGTGCCTGATCAAGGCCATCGAAGCGCGAACGATGAATACGGGGATTCCGGACTACAAAATTCCGGCGGGCGTGGACCGTTCCGAGCTGCCTCGCTACGAGCGCGAGCGGATCGCCACGCAGCAGAAACAGGAAGCGGTTCGCGTGGCATCGGTTCAGCATGATATGAAGCAGGGTTTTGTGCTGACGCAATACTTCTTTGAGCAGCTGACTCAATTTGAGAAAAACCCGGCCAGCCTGCGCGACACCATTGGGGAAATGGTCTACGGCATGGATGTGGAGCAGCAAGTGCATCGCGCGCGGCAGACGGAATTCGACCAGAAGGCAGATGACGACGTCCTGCAGCAAAGCAAGCCACGCGCGCTGACCGGTCTCGATCTCGCGGAGGCAAAGCTTGCTGCGGGTGATATGGCCACGGCAAGCGCGATGGCGCACAAGGTGCTGGCAAGCAAGACAGACACGCTCGATTCCGTTGCCCAGGAGGCGCGAGCCAATTTCATTCTGGCGCGGGTTGCAATTGCCACCGGGAAACCGGAGGAGGCAATCGACGACTTCCAGAAGACGATCGCCACGAGCAAGGAGCCGCGGCTGCTTGCGTGGTCCCACATCTACCTGGGCCGGATGCTGGACTTGGAGTGCAAGCGTCCTGAGGCGGTCAGCGAGTACCAAGCGGCGCTTGCGGCGCGCGACGGCCAGCAGGATACGCGCCTTGCTGCCGAACGCGGCGTGAAGGCCGCGTATATCGCGAAGCAGGGCCATACCTGCGAAGAGGATGCTGACGGGCCGGATACGCCGCCAGCCAACCCAGGAGCGCCTCCTGCGCCAAACCAGCCGAAGCCGCAGTAAGTGGATGCTACCGGGATGTGAATCCAGCGGCACACTTGCTGCTCTGAGGCGACGTTTACGCGCGATATGACGGTGATTGCGCGCATCCAACCTGTTTGAGCTTCTCACGTCGTTTCCAGTGACGGGGAATCAGGCTAGGTGAGCTTCTCCTGGAGGTTGAATGCGTAGGCGCGACTTCGTCCGCGCGGTGCTTGCTGTAGGTGCTGCGCCCAAACTCTTGCTTGGGCAGCAGGCCGCCGCTCCGCCACCTCCGCCCGCGCCGGTGCCGTGGCTGCTGGGACTGAATGCGAAGACTCCGATGCCGCAGGTTGCGGCAGCAGAAGAGGTAGCCGCTGCGCAGCTACGGTTCTTCTCGACGCAGCAGATGGCGACTCTTGCTCGTTTGAGCGACGTCCTGATGCCGCCGGTTGGCGAGAAGCCCGGTGCGCTGCAGGCACGGACTCCCATGTTTCTGGATTTCCTGATCGGCAGTTCATCGGGCGATCGCCAGAAGCTCTACAGCAGCGGGCTGGAGTGGCTGAATGGGGAGTCGAAGAAGAAGTACAACACGGAGTTTGCGCGCCTGACAGATCAACAAGCGGGAGAGTTGCTGAAGCCGTGGATGCGCACGTGGTTGAACGACCATCCACCGACGGAGGAGCACGCGGACTTCGTGAACATCGTGCATGACGACATTCGGACGGCAACCGTGAACTCGCGGGAGTGGTCAGCGGCTCCGGAGAAGGGCAGGGAACCGCGAACAGAGGAAGAACTCTACTGGTCGCCGATCCAGCCTGATCTTTCGCCACAGAGCGGCCGTGCATTGAGTGTGCAGCCGCATGTTCAGGCGGTACCACCGTCGAAGCATCGAATTCCTTCTTACCAGCGGTGAAGTTGTCCTCGCCCTTAAGAAACAAGAGAGATAGATCGAGATGTTGACCGAGACTTACGACGTTCTGATTATCGGGTCGGGACACTCGGGCGGGATGGCCGCCAAGATTCTGACGGAGTACGGTATACGCTGCATCATGCTCAATGCCGGACCGGTCGCCGACGTAACGCGCGATGCGCAGCACAAGCATGCTTACGAATTGCCGTATCGCGGATTCCGTCCGCCCGGGCAGATCGAACATGTATTCCAGTCAAACGGTTTCAATGCCAACGTGTGGGTGGATGAGCGCGAGGTGCCGTATACCTCGAAGGAAGACCAGCCGTACAACTGGGTACGGGTCCGGCTATTTGGCGGGCGATCGCTCTTCTGGTCGCGCCAGTCGTTTCGGCTGAGCGACTACGAATTCAAGGCAAAGTCGCACGATGGATTCGGCGAGGACTGGCCCATCAGCCATGCCGACCTTGCGCCGTACTACTCGCGGGTGGAGGGCATCTTGCGGGTGATGGGCGCGCAGGACGGCGTGCCTCAGTTGCCGAACGGAAATTTTATTCCGGATGATGCGCCGTGGACTTTGGCGCTACAGCGTTTTATCGAGGTCACGAAGCCTCGCGGCATCCCGGTTTGCAAGCAGCGACGGGCGCTGGGCCGCGACGGGCTTGCGAGCTCGGTGAATCTGCTGCTGCCTGATGCTGAAGCAACAGGAAAGCTGACGTCGGTGGCGAATGCCGTGGTGCGGGAACTGACGGTGGACAAGAACACGGGACTTCCGAATGGCTGTAACTTTGTCGATCGGCTGACGCATCGCGAGATGAGCGTGAAGGCGCGGGCGGTGGTTCTTGCAGCGGGGACGTTGGAGAGCACGCGCATTCTGCTGAATTCCAATCTGGCTAATTCAAGCGGGGTTGTGGGGCGGTATCTGATGGACCAGGTGTATGGGCCCGGAGTGCTGGCGTCAGTGCCGCAGGCGCGCAGGGGAAACATCAACGCATGGATGGGATCGGCGGCGATCGTTCCGAGGTTCAGAAACATCACCTCGAAGACTGACAAGTTTCTGCGTGGCTACGCGATCAACACGACGGCATCGGTCGAGGCGGTCCCGGCGCGCAATTTCGCTCTGTATGGAGCGGAACTGCAGCGCAAGCTCGATGAGTACTTCGGCAGCGGGTTCTATATGACGATCATGGGCGAGGTGCTGGGGCGGTACGAGAATCACGTTCGCATCAACAAGGATCGGAAAGATGCCTGGGGTATCCCCGTGCTGCATGTAGATACGAAATACACCGACAACGAATTCAACATGGCGAAGGATGCTGTGGATACTGCGTGCGAGCTTGCTGATGCCGCTGGATTCGAGATCCTGTCGAAGAACGACAAGCCGAACCCGCCGGGGTACAGCATTCACGAGGTGGGAACCTGCAGGATGGGGGATGACCCGAAGAAGAGCGTGCTGAACAGATTCAGCCAGAGTCACGATCACAAGAATTTGTTTGTGGTGGATGGCGCGCAATTCACCAGCGCGGGATGGCAGAACCCTACGACGACTATCCTTGCGTTGTCGATGCGAGCTTCGGAGTATCTGGCAGGAGAGATGATGCGGCAGAATATCTGAGCATGGAAAAGGGGAGCGGAAAGAGCGCTCCCCTGAATGATTCCGGTCAGCTTAGATAATCGATATCCGGTTCATAATCGGTTCAGAAACGAATTTCCGGACCAAATGTCACACGTAGATTGTTATAGGCTCCGTTATTGAAATAGATCTGGTCGCCGGCTTCGAGACGCAGGCCAATTGGACCGAAGAAGCCCTCGATGCCGCCGCCAGGGTACGCCGCGAAGTGCGTCGTGCCGCCGCCGAACTGGTCGAGAGAGTTGCTGAAGGTCTGCCCTGAGGCCGTCGTTGTCGAACTATGGCTGAACTCGGTGAATCCAACCTTGCCGGTAACAAAAGCGCGGAACGGGCCTGAAGTGCCGAACTGGAACTTAGGTCCGAAGAGACCCGTCAATGGACGCGTACGAGTGGACACAGTGGTGCTGCCCACGCTGCCCGAGTTTGTGCCGGTATTGATCGTGGTGTAATTCTTCACGAAGTCGTAGTTCATCTCGGCTTCGAGAGCGATGTTCGGGTGTACGTTGAATCCGACACGAGCGCCAAGTCCGAGGAAGTTGACTGCGGCTGCGTGCGCCGGGTTCACGCGGAACATATCGCCGTAGACGCCGACTGTTGCGTGATTCAGGTCCCATCTGCTGTGCGGTGGGTTCTGTACGTATTGTGGCGGAGGAGACGTGCTTTGATCCTGCGCTTTGAGGGCTAGGGGGAGTGCCAGAGCAGCGATCAGTCCGGCACAGCCGAGAATGCGTTTCATGAGGTGTGCTCCCAATGTTGAGTTATCCTCGTCCACAGATTGCTCCGTGCGCACGAGAAGCGTTCGCGAACATCACGTGCGGTGTGAACCGCAACGCCCGAACTCGTGTCTAGATGCCTGGGAACCGCAGCAGGTTGGCACGCGGAAGGGTTGCCTGCGGTCGTCACATTCGTCCCTAGACTTGCGCCGAACAGCAGATTCAGCTGTTTAGACACTGTGTCCCTCTGCCGGAGCAGTGGGATGCTCCGCTTGGAATGCACACCACGTCTAAGGAATAATCGGGTAGAGACTGAGCTGCAGCGCTGCCTACAAGGCCACGGCGCTGGATCAGCTCGGGCATTTGTGCTGCAGAGGGTATGTGGAAGCAGTATTGGCGGAATTGGAGTCTGCGCTTGGGCACGAATTTGCGAAGCCCGAGTTGCTGATCTGCGCCCTTACGCATCGTTCCCTGGTAAACCAGCAGCTGCAGTCTGGACCGGACGATTCGCGCAGGCTCGCGAGCGACAATGAAAGGCTGGAGTTTCTGGGGGATGCCGTCCTGGGGCTAGTCGTCGGAGAGGCGCTTTTTCTGAGCCATCCCGAGTGGCAGGAAGGTGAACTGACGCGCGCGCGCGCGCAGCTGGTAAGTCGGCAGCACATGGCACGCGTAGCGGAGGCGCTCTCGCTGGGCGAGTACCTGCGGCTGAGCCGCGGGGAAGATCGCAGTGGGCTGCGTCGGAAGAGCACAGTACTATCCAACACGATGGAAGCGGTGATCGGAGCGCTGTTTCTCGATGGGGGCCTCGAGACGGTCCGCGCTTTTGCCCGTCGATACATCATCGGAGATGCTGTAGAGAAGCTGGCTGAACAGCTGCGATCCGGCGCGGCCTTGGGCAATTACAAATCGGCGTTGCAGGAGAGACTGCAGGCTGAACGCGCCGGCGCTCCGGTGTATCGCGTGAAGAGCGAAAGCGGTCCGGACCATCGCAAGCGCTTCCTGGTCGAGGTGAGGCTGAAGCCTGCGGAGGGAGAGCCCGGCAAACCGCTTGCGCGTGGAACCGGCACGACCAAGAAGCATGCGGAGCAGGACGCGGCGCGTAAAGCGCTGGCGAGACTGACGGGTTCGGCAGCAGCCACCGCCGACGAAGACGCAGATGCAGGGGAGGAAGGGACGGAATGAGTGCTCCAACTCAGACTCCAGCGCCTCCTACGCACAGGTCGCACGTGTGGGAGCACCTGCCGACAGTTCCCGAGGCGCTGGCTTCACTGATGCGCACGGTCGTGGTCGCGCTGTTTCTGCTTACATTTGTGCTTCAGCCATTTCTGATTCCTTCCGAGAGCATGGAACACACGCTGCTGGTCGGGGATTTCCTGCTTGTGAACAAGCAGATCTTTGCGCCATCGGGTGGAGCGCACAGCATCGCCCATCTGGTCATGCCGTATCGCGACGTACGCCGCGGCGACATTGTGGTGTTTCATCACCCCGATCCACCTTACCTCGTGAAGCGTGTGGTCGGGGTACCGGGGGATCACATTCGTATCGATGCTGGGCGGGTGACGGTGAACGGAACGCAATTGAGCGAGCCGTATGTAGCATTCGAACCGGTGGCTCCGAACCAATTCGGTGAAAACTTTCCAACCAGCATCTATACCGATCCGAATGTGGATCCGGCCTGGTGGCGTGAACTGCAGGCTTTGACCAGAAATGGCGAACTTGTGGTGCCAGCCGGCGAGTACTTCATGCTTGGTGACAACCGCAATCACAGCAAGGATTCGCGGTTCTGGGGATTCGTTCCGCGCTCAGAGATTATCGCCCGTCCGCTCGTGATCTACTTCTCACTTCGGCGCCCATCGACAACGGATGTGCAACAGGCCACGGATGATAGACTCGGACACGACAGGGAACTTACGGCACGCCTTGCGGCTTTTGCGCGCTGGAAGCGCATCTTCCGCGTTGTGCATTAGCGGCCGAACACCTACCGATAGAGCGACAGGATGAGCACAAAGAATACGCCGCCAGCCAATGCACAACCAGAAATTGAGCCGGTTCAAGGTGAGAAGCAGGAAGAAACTCCGTTCGAAGCGGCGGCCAGTATCTGCTCGGTGCTTGTAGTGGGGCTGTTCATCCTTACTCTTCTGGCGCAGAACTTTGTTATTCCCTCCGGCTCGATGGAGAACACGCTTCTGGTCGGCGATCATCTCGTTGTCGATCGGATTACCCTTTCGCCACCCACGAAGTGGATGCCCCTTGTCCATTACCGGGAGCCAAGGCGCAACGATATCGTTGTCTTCATCAAGCCAGGGACGATCGACGGTGATGGTAAGCCGACGATTATGTATCTGGTGAAGCGCCTGATCGGAGTGCCTGGCGATCACATTCATCTGCACAACGGGATTGTCTACATCAACGGGCAGGAGCAGCATCAGCCGCATGCCCAGCCCACCACACCGGCGAACTACACGCCGTTCAACGACGAGTTCCCATCGATCCCGCCTGAAGGCAACGGCGATCCGAATACCGGTATTCCGGATGCGTGGGCGAACGAGTTTTCGAGCCATGTTGTTGACGGCGACCTGGTGGTGCCGCCGGGCAAGTACTTCATGATGGGGGATAACCGTCACGACAGCCTCGACTCTCGCTATTGGGGCTTTGTGCCCCGGGAGAACATCATGGGCAGGCCACTTTTCAACTACTGGTCGTTTGTGACGCCCGAGCATCAGCAAGATGAAACCGGGATCGGCAATAATATCGCGTGGATCGCGCACGTAGCGCTTCACTTCTTCACTGACACGCGCTGGAAGCGCACGCTGCACGTGACTCGGTAGATTCGAGAGCGGCAGGGGAGCTTCAGATCAGAACGAACACCATGACGGAAGAGGCGCAAGGCCGGCAGCAAAGGCGGTCAAGGCTGTGGATGCCGGCTCTGGCATTGACCATCCTTGTCGCCATCGTTGTTCTTCCGCCGCTGTTCAGCATCAACGGATACAAGTCTCGTATCGCAAGCGCGGTATCGGCGTCGCTCGGGAGGCCGGTACATCTATCAGGAGTAGAGTTACGCATATTGCCGCGACCTGGGTTCGTGATCACGGATCTGACGGTGCAGGAAGATCCTGCTTTCGGGGCGGAACCGGTGCTTCACGCAAACGAGGTAAAGGCGGCTATACGCCTGTTCTCGCTCTGGCGCGGAAGGCTGGAGATCAGCCGCATCAGCGTCGATGAGGCAAGCCTGAACCTGGTACGCACTGACGACGGCCGCTGGAATATGGACGGCCTCTTCCGGAATGCGGCGCAGACTGAGGCGGGCAAGTTGAAGTCGCACCCGCAGCCTCTGCCATATCTGGAGGCAACAAACTCGCGCATCAACATCAAGAAGGGGATCGAGAAACTTCCGTATTCCTTGCTAGGCGCGGACATGTCCTTCTGGGAAGACGTTCCCGGCGAATGGCGGGTTCGCTTGAAGGGACAGCCGGCGCGCACGGATGTGAGCCTGGAACTGGGTGACACCGGCATCGTGCAACTCGAAGCCAGTATGCGGCGCGCGCCGGAACTGAGGCTGATGCCTGTACATGTTGAGATGGAATGGCGGCAGGCGCAGCTTGGGCAGCTCAGCCGTCTGCTCATTGGAAGCGATCCAGGATGGCGCGGCGATCTCACCGCCGAAATGAAGCTTGATGGTACGGCGGAATCGGCACAGGTGGCGACGCGGCTGCGCGCTGCAGGTGTACATAGAGCCGAGTTTGCGCCGGCCGAGCCGCTGGACTTTGATGCGAACTGCAACCTGGTTTATCGGCACTCAGCACGTGCTATCGAGAAGCTTGCGTGCAATTCGCCTCTGGGCAATGGAAAGCTCTTGATCGAAGGCAACCTGCCCAGTAACGGCCAGCCAAAGCTTTCTGTCCAACTCGACAAGATACCTGCGCAGGCGATTCTGGATGGTCTCAGAACGGTGCGTAACGAACTTGGCGCTGGGCTGGAAGCCGCTGGAACGCTGAGCGGACGGCTTGACTACGATGGCGTTGTGCCCTCGGCTCCGAATCCGGTGGCCGTGCCGCAGAGCCGATCGCGTCGAGTCAGGAGCGTTGCGATACCGACTGCAATCGCAACTGGGCCTTTGACGGGCAGCATTGTTATCGATTCGCTGCGCCTGAGCGGTGGAAGCCTGAGCCAACCGATCGCGATCCAGAAGGCTTCACTCGAGCCTGCGCTGGCGGACGACGGACAGAGCGAGTACCTTGCGGGATCGTCGACGATCCCTGCCGGTGCGCCAACGCCGCTTGCTGTCTCTGTCAGGTTGACGCAAAGCGGGTATCAGGTCGGGGTGAAAGGCGCCGGGACACCGTCGCGGCTCCGACAGATTGCGGAGGCTGCCGGCCTGAAGGAAGCAGGCGCGCTGGACGCGATTGCCGGGGATCCGATAGCTCTCGATCTCTCCATTGGAGGGCCGTGGCTGCCGGCTCCAGAGATACTGCTTGCGGCGAGCGCCGGTGTGAGTGCGGTACCGGTTTTGGGTGGCGCTGCTATTCCAGCCCAGATCATTCCAGATCGCCTGAACGGCACGGTGACGCTGCACAATGCGAACTGGAAGACCGACTCTCTTGCAACCGCGGTGCAGATTCCGCAAGCCGTTCTCCATCTCAGTGGCGGAGCGAAAACATGGGATCCAGTCTCGTTCGAATACGGGCCTCTGAAGGGTACCGCTCGCGTGGTGATCCCGGTGTGCGACGCCGACGTGCCGTGCACTCCAAAGGTGACTCTGGCCTTGACGGCGGTCGATGCGGCGGAGCTGCAATCGACTCTGCTCGGCGCTCCAAAGAAAGGCACGCTGCTTTCGTCGGTAATCTCCCGAATCACCTCTTCGTCTTCCGATCGCAAGTGGCCCGCATTTGAGGGAACGGTGAAAGCGGAGTCGCTCACACTCGGACCTGTGACGCTGGACAATGCCGTCGCCGAGGTGAAAGTCACGCCTGCCGACGCCGAATTGACGACGCTCAGCGCTGAATTGCTGGGCGGCGAAATCCATCTCACCGGAAAGGTCGAGAATGCGGACAAGCCGGTGTATTCGCTTGATGGGCAGGCGGAGGAAATCGAGCCTGCTGAACTCTGCAAGGTGTTCGAGCTCAAGTGCACGGGCCGTCCGATCGATGCCAGCGGCAAGGTGCAGCTCGCGGGATTCACGGACACCGATCTTGGATCTTCGGCGAAGGGCACGCTGCACTTCGATTGGAAGAAGGGCGGCGTGGCCGGTCGCAGTTCCGAAGAAGAGGAGCCGGTTCCTCCGAGCCTCACGCGTTTCGATGACTGGGCGGCAGACGCGGAGATTGGAAACAACGGCGTCACGCTTGGCGAGAACAGCGTGAAGACGGGAGCGCGCAGTTCGACGGTGAAGACGACTGTGCGATTCGGCGATCCGCCGCGCGTCAACTTTGGCACGCCGAAGACGGCCACGCCGAAGAAGTAGTCGGCGGCTTCTGGCAACTCATTACAATCAGGGCATGGCACCCAAGTCCGTTCCTTCCCCTGTCGAGATCCGCTGCAAAGGCGTGCTGTTCGACATGGACGGCATTCTGATCTCGTCGATCGGCTCGGTGGAGCGCAGCTGGACGAAGTGGGCAGAGATGCGCGGAGTGGATCCGGAGTTTGCACTCAGAGTGGCGCATGGGCGGCGAGCGATCGAGACAGCTGCAATGCTGCGACCAGACCTGGACAGTCGAGATGAATTAAAGCTGATTGAGGACATCGAACTCGCTGATGGCGAGGGGCTCGCGGTTCTTCCGGGTGTGCTGGATCTGCTTGCAGCTTTGCCTGCCGATCGCTGGACGGTCGTGACGAGCGCGACGGAGAGGCTGGCTCGACAGCGGATGGCACAGGCTGGACTTCCGGTTCCCGCGCGGCTGATTACGGCAGACGATGTGGAGCAGGGGAAACCCGATCCCGCGCCCTATGTCGCAGGAGCTGCGCTGCTCGGAATTCCACCGGAAGAGTGCATCGTGTTCGAGGATGCGGAGTCGGGCACGCTGGCAGGACGCGCTGCGGGCTGCACAGTGATTGCGACGACGTTCTCGCACGAGGTGGAGTCGCTTGCGGCGGCACACTACCTGATCGAGGATGTGACCGGAGTGCGGGTGAGGACTTTGGCGGGAGAACAGGGGATGGAGCTCGTGTTCACGCCGCTAGCCAGTGATCAGTGATCTGTGAACAGTGGTCGGTGATCGGTGAACAGTGATCAGCGTCTGAGGGCCCCCGCCCCCCTCCCCATATACCTTGTGAGCAAGTCCCCTCGTTTCTTTGGTTTGCAGTAGGGCGGCGTCTGCAAGTGTGTCCAGCGATTGAGTTTAGCTGTAAGTGTATCTTGCGGCGGTACTTAGAGGATATTGCGGTTCCTGAGGTCCCCGGAGGCGCGCCTGTTTCTCCCTTCCATGTCGAGCTCGTGTGCGATGCAGTGCGAGCTTTGATCCGATTATGCGCTTTTGCATGGAAATAGACTGCAAGGGAAATGGTGATGGTGGATACAGGTGGCGAGGTGACGAAGGGCTTCAGATGCCAACCACTGTCTTCTATTCGTTGGCTTCGATGCGGCGGCCGTGGGTGTCTTGCAGGGGACGGGAGTTCAGGCGGAACAGGTAGGTGTAGGCGCGGATCTGGTCGAGGCTCACGCTGATTTCGTTTTCGAGCACGAACCAGCGCACGCCTTCGGTGCAGGGCGGAGTGGTCAGGGAACCTGCGTAGGTCCAGTAGCCCTGATCGGCGGGAAGAAATCCGCGAGGGTTGACCATGTCGGTGACGTTCTCTTTGGCTCCGGCCTTGGGCAGGTGAGGCCAGAGCATGGCAAGCACCGCGTTGGGTGCGCCGCGGTCGAGCGCCATGCGAACTTCGATGACCGCCATCTTTCCATCAGAACTCTTGTGGAGCAGCTCGACGTCCATGTCGGTGAGCTTGCCATTCACTGCTGTTTCGCTGGGATGGTGAAATTCGAATTGCTGCAGGTCGTAGCGAACGCCATCGGCAACGATGTAGCTGCCGGGCCTGACATGCGCAACGATCAGGTTGCCGGTATTCTCGAGGTCCAGGGATGCACCGATGTAATGAAATTCGATGGGCTGCAGCTTCTTGTTTAAGTGCGCGCCGTGGATGTCGATGGGCGACTGATCGCGGCCCTTGGAGCAGGCCTGGTAAGCGGGATCGAGCTTTCCCCAGGCGAGAGGGCCGGTTTTGCCGGCGTAATCCCACTTGGCGCCCGACTGCGCGGCGGCGCAGGCGCTTCCCAGGACAAACACGATCAAGGATGCACAAAGGCGCATGAATCAGATCTCCTGCTAGCTGTTTAGACAACAGAAAGATTTTAAAGTACCTCGCCGCCTCCGATTTCTCCGCGATCGGAAACAAAATCCCGGAACGGCTCGAGATGCGGCAGGGTAGACTTGAACGGAAAACCCCGGCCCAGGCTGCGGGCCGGTGATTCAGCAGTTCGAGTGATCCCGAGAGGACGCTTCAGCGAGATGGAATCGACGAATCCCCTGCGCAGAGCGCCGCGAAAATCGGTCATCATCTTCCTTCTCGCCGTCTTCTTTACTTTCGGCGTGATGGCGCTGGCGAACGACATCATGGCCGTAGGCCGGCAGCCGGTGATCAAGCTTGGGATTTCGCTGGTTCTCTCAGGGGTGTTCGCTGTTTCCTATGCGGCGGGCGGAATCTCGCTGCGCAAGAAGTTCTTCTTCCTGTTCGTGCCGCTGTTTGGGTTTCAGGTCCTCCTGATGGGTTACATCGCCCACGCGTTCCCGGACGCGAAGGCAACTCCGCAGCTTGACGCGGCTCAGACGAGCAGGCTGCAGAAGCGGCTGATTTTCGACGGCATTGCGATGATCGTTACTGTGTCGCTCGGTTATGCGGGCTTCGTGCATGTCTTCGTCCGCGAGACGCGGCGGCATATCCAGGCGCAGGCTGAGAAAGCGCAGCTTGAAGCTGAGATGGCGGCTGCTCGCGAGGTGCAGAGGCTGATGCTGCCGGAGGAAGCGGAGACGTTTCCGGGCTACCTGGTTGACTTTGTATACCGGCCCGCTCTGCAACTGGGCGGCGACTTCTTTCAGATCCTGCCGGATGGGAGCGATGGATTCCTGCTGGTGCTCGGCGATGTCGCGGGCAAAGGGCTGGCGGCGGCGATGCATGTGTCGATGCTGGTTGGCGTGATCCGGAGTGTGGCTCTTGAAACGAGGGATCCGGCGATTGTTCTCAAGAAACTGCACGATCGGCTCGTTGGGCGGACGTCTGGTATCTCGACTGCGCTTGCCGCTCATGTTTCGGCGAGCGGGGTGGTGACGATTGCGAATGCGGGGCACCTGTCGCCCTACCTGGACGGCCGGGAGATCGAGCTTCCGGGAGCGCTGCCGCTTGGAATTGCAGAAGGCGGCGACTACAGCGCGGTTCGTTTTGAGCTGACGCCCGGGGGGCGGCTGACGTTCTACTCCGATGGTGTTGTGGAGGCGCAGAGCAAGACCGGTGAGCTGTTCGGGTTTGATCGCGCGCGCGCGATTTCAGGGGAGGTGGCGGACGCGATCGTTGAAAAGGCGGTCCAGTTCGGTCAGGCGGATGACATCACGGTGGTGACGATCAAGCGGCTGGCGAATGTGGAGGGGCCAATGATGAGCGTGACGAATGCGGTCAGGCCGGCGTCGGCGTAGGGGACGAAAAAGGGGCTGAAGCCCGCGGTTTTCTCGAGCTGGGGTGGCACGACTGAACAGGTTGCTGCGCCGGTCTTGCCAGGACTGATCGAAACCGTCCCGCAGCGGCTAAAGGCGCGCTCTATTTGCACCCGTTGTCGGCACAGATAAATCTGTGCCCTTTCAAAACCCAGCAGTTTCGGACTTTTGCAGCAAGCTGTGAAGTCGTGCCTTGAAGTCATGCTCCGGAACGAAAAAAGGACTCCTTGCGGAGTCCTTTTTCGAGCTTGCTGAAGCGAGGTTAGCGGGCGTTTGCGGTTGCGGCGACGCCGGACTGTTCGGAGAGCTTTGCGGCCTTGTCCGTGGCTTCCCAGGTGAACTCCGGCTCGGTTCGGCCGAAGTGACCGTAGGCCGCCGTCTGCTTGTAGATGGGGCGGCGGAGGTTGAGGCTCTCGATGATGGCCTTGGGCGTGAGCGAGAAGTTCTTTCGCACGAGCTCGGTGAGCTTTGCCTGGCTGATCTTTCCGGTGCCGAAGGTGTCGACCAGAACGCTGACAGGCTCGGCAACGCCGATGGCGTAGGCGAGCTGAACCTCAGCCTTGTCGGCGAGGCCGGCAGCGACGATGTTCTTCGCGATGTAACGGGCCATGTACGCGGCCGAGCGATCGACCTTTGTCGGGTCCTTGCCCGAGAAGGCGCCGCCGCCGTGACGACCCGCGCCGCCGTAGGTGTCGACGATGATCTTGCGGCCAGTGAGGCCGGTGTCGCCCATAGGACCGCCGATGACGAAGCGGCCGGTTGGATTGATGTGGTACTTGGTGTGCTCGTCGAGGAGCTTGGCGGGAAGGACAGCCTGGATGACGTGCTTGAGAACGTCGGAGTGGAGCTCGTCGTTGGAGATCGTCTCGGAGTGCTGGCTGGAGATGACGACTGCGTCGATGCGGGCTGGCTTGCCGTTCTCGTCGTACTCCACGGTGACCTGGCTCTTGCCGTCGGGGCGGAGGTAGGGGAGCTTGCCGTTTTTGCGGACGATGCTGAGCTGGCGGGTGAGCTTGTGGGCCAGTGAGATGGCCGCGGGCATCAGCTCCGGGGTCTCGTTCGTGGCGAAGCCGAACATCATGCCCTGGTCGCCGGCGCCGCCGGTGTCCACGCCCTGAGCGATGTCACCCGACTGCTTGTTGATGGTGGAGATCACGGCGCAGGTGTTGGAGTCAAAGCCGTAGAGGGCATTGTCGTAGCCGATGGAGGCGACGACGCCGCGGACGAGGCTCTGGAAATCGACGTAGGCCTTGGTGGTGATTTCGCCGGCAATGACGACCAGGCCGGTTGCGGTCAGGGTCTCGGCGGCAACGCGGCTGTAGGGGTCCTGTTCGAGGCAGGCGTCCAAGATGGCATCGGAGACCTGATCTGCAATCTTGTCGGGATGACCTTCTGTCACCGACTCAGAGGTAAACAAAAAACGATCGCTCAACTTCGCATTCCTCCCCTTTTGAAGGGCTTAAGGTAGATTGCCTGCCGCGAATCGGCTTGTGAGGGCAGTTGCAGCGGAAGACAAGGCGCATCGGCGGACCGAGGTCGCACCTACACATTGTCTATGGTAACTGCGGCAAGGCTGCGGGGGCAAAGAATGGCAGGGAATGGCGATTCATGCGCACCCAGAGGAGCAATGCGGCGGGTCAATGGGAGAGGCGAGGGGACAGGGGAAAGGGATTAGAGAACGGGGCGGAACCCCTGGGCCGAGGCTGCTTGGATTGCCGAGGGTCGGCGATCGATTAGTGTTTCAGCCAGGAGGCGAGGTGGGATACGACGGCTTCGGCTTTGGCGGGGACGGGGACGACGGAGCTCCACCAGCCGGCGCGGACGCCTACGTAGCGGACGGTGAGGTAGCCGGCGACGGCGACGATGGCGACGAGGACGGCGGCGCCGATCCAGCGGAGGCGGATTTCCATGGCCTCGCGGCGCTGAATGCGCTCTTTGCCTACGTTGGAGGCGAAGGTGGCCCAGCCGTTGTCGGGGGTATCGACGGTGAGGCCGATCTGGTGTGTGGCTTTGAGGAAGCGGTCGGTCCAGTCGCGGGTGTCGAGGCCGAGGGCGCTGACGTAGCCGCGGACGATGCCTTTGCTGAGGATGCCGCCGGGAAGCTGCTGGTAGCGATCCTGCTCGAGCGCGACGAGGTGGCGCTGGCTGATCTTGGTCACGGCAGTGATCTGCTCGAGCGCGATACCGCGGGAGATACGCTGCGATCGAAGCTCTTGCCCAAAAGTACTCATTTGGTAACCAGTTTCGCAATCATAGCCCGGAGCTTATACGCAGGCAAGTTACGAAGGACATTTCAGCTATGAACCAAGAATATCACCCTTAGTTATCACCGAGCTAGGGGGAGCAGAAGTGCTGTGCGTCACTCGAAACTGTGCAAAAAAGGCTTCGGGTCGGTGCGGGGCTTCTAATGGCTGAATTGGCCGAGGTTAATCGTGGAAAGGGGTGCAGGGGCTGAAGCCCAAAGGTTTCGGTTGCGGCGTTCGGCACGACTAAAGTCGTGCACTGACGCTTCTTGCTTCGGCGATGAGCTGTTGCGACTGAAGTTTCGCTCTTTCAGAACGACGCTGTCTTGGATTTCAAGTAAGCAGTGAAGTCGTGCCCTGGTACAAAGCTGCTCAAGGCTCAGTTTTCCAGCAAGCCGGGAGGTCGAGTGCACTGGAACAGGGCTGGTAGGCTTGATCTGAGGGCCGATGCTCGCTGGAGTGTTCCGAGAGATCCGATGAACAAGCTTGTCATTGCCAATATTTTGCAGAGGCCGGTGCGGTCGCTGATCAGCATCACGGCTGTCGCGATTGAAGTGATCATGATTCTGTCGATCGTGGGCATCTTTATGGGGATGCTGAACGACAACAAGCAGCGGACGAACGGCATTGGAGCAGACCTGATGATGCGGCCGTCGAATGCAGCGGCGATCAACGGGATGGGCGGCGCGAGCATGTCGCTGAAGACCGCGGACTATCTGCGGGGCCTGGCTCATGTCGCGGTTGTCTCGCCGGTAAATATTCAATTTTCGATGGGCAGCTCCGTGGAGAACATCTACGGAATCGACTTCGAGAGCTTCGACAAACTGCGTCCGTTTCAGTTTGTGGAAGGCGGGAAGTTCGAGGGGCCTTACGACGTGATCGTCGACGATGTGTTTGCGCGCAGCAAAAAGGGCGGCGGGTATCACGTCGGCGACAAGATCGAGATCTTCAATCATGATTTTCGGATCTCGGGCATTGTGGAGGCGGGCAAAGGCGGGCGAAAGCTGTTGCCGCTGGACACGATGGGAGATCTGACGGGGAGTTCGGGGAAGGCATCTGTCTTCTTTATCAAGTGCGACGATTCGGCGAACGAACAGACAGTGATCGATGAGATCCACAAGTCGCCGGGGCTTGCGAATTATCCGGTGTGGACGATGCGGGAGTGGCTCTCGATGATGACGCCGGAGAAGCTGCCCGGATTCAACCTGGCGCTGGATGTGATCACGGTGATTGCGGTGATTGTTGGATTCCTGGTGATCTTCCAGTCAATGTATACGGCAGTGCTGGAGCGAACGAGGGAGATCGGGATACTGAAGTCGCTTGGGTCATCGAAGCTGCAGATTGTGGGCGTGGTGTTGCGTGAGACGGCGGTGATGGCGGTGGCGGGCGTAGGGCTGGGGATTGGAGGCACGTACCTGATTCGCACCATCCTGCTGCACTCGACGACCATGCACTTTGAGATCACGGGACGGTGGCTCGCGCAGGGCGCTGTGATTGCGTTTGCGGGGGCGTTGATCGGAGCTGTTTATCCGGCGTGGATGGCCTCACGGAAGGATCCGATCGAGGCGCTGGCTTACGAATAGGGGCCGGCCGGTGGTCTGGAGTAGCGTTATGGCCGCCGGGTTTGCTGATGCGAGCCGGATATACTTTGTGTAATTCCCGGCAACAAACAGAGTGAGGTCATCTGCGCCACGCGCAGCGGAGAAAGTGTCCTTGCCGAACGTCGCGAAAGAATCCAGCAGATCTGCAACGCGGTGGATGTACGCCGTGTGGGTGGTGGTGATTGGGGGATTCGCGGTTCTGCATGCGATGAACCTGGCGGCGGATTTTCCGAACCATACTCCGTGGCATATTGACTGGGCGAAGTATACGGACGAGGGCTGGTACGGGAACGCGGCGGTGCGGGCCCATCTGTTCGGGCAGTGGTATGTGCCGGGGGACTTCAATCCTGCGCCGGCGGTGCCGGTGTGGCCTTTTCTGGAGTGGGTGCTGTTCTTCTTTACAGGCGTGAATGTAGAGGCGGCGCGGGGGCTGGCGATCGCGTTCTTCTTCGCGAATCTGGTTCTCTGTTATGCGCTGCTTCGTCCGCGCGCGCCGAAGTGGGTGGCCCTGCTGGCGCTGACGCTGCTGGTGACGAGTCCGTTTCTCTATTGCTTTAGCCGGCTGGCGATTCTGGAGCCGATGCTGACGACGCTGATGCTGGCGGTGCTGAACCTGTCGGTGCGGCTGCCGAGGATGCGGCATCCGGTCGCGGTGGCGGCGGGGATCGGCGTGCTGTTCACGCTGATGATGCTGACGAAGACGACGGCGATTTTTCTGCTGCCGGCGATTGGCTGGGCGATGTTTGCGGCGTTCTGGGGCCGGGGCGAGGCTTCGGCGAATTCGAGCCGGTCGAGCTTGCGGGCGTGGTTTCATCAACGTGCGGTGCAATGCGCGGCGAGTGCGGGGATTGCGTTTGCAGTGACCTTTGGCGGGTGGATGGCGCTGGTTACGGCCTGCGGCTATCTGGGCGATTGGAAGTATCTGCTGTTCATCAACAAATATGTGAAGCCGACGGAGTTCTACTGGCCGCTGCTGAGCTTCTGGTGGTCGTTTCACGCGACGATCTGGGTGGATCGGATTTTGATCCCGCTGTCGGGATTGCTGATGGCGGCGGTGCTGGTGGCTGCGGCGGTTTTTCGCAGGCGGGCGGGATGGGCGTCGGAACTGGTGGTGGATCCAGTGTTTGGTGCGTGCGTCCTGGCGGCGGGCGGATACATCCTGTTCATGACGTATCAGAATCATCCGCAGCCACGGTACTTCGCGCTGGTAGCGGTGTTCTGCTTTCTGATCGTGGCGATGACAGCAGGGAAGCTGAGCGAGGAGCCGGGATTCAGGCGCGTGTTCGGGTATGGCGCTGTGGCGCTGGCTGCGACGGCATCGGTGGTGAACGGCGTGTGGACGATCAATTTTGCTTCGCATCCCGAGTACACGTTTGTGAACGCGGCGCGGGCGCTGACGAACTATATCGACCAGCATCCGAATGGCAATCGGCTGCTGGTGTCGATCAGTGGAGATGAGATCACGCTGGTGACTCACGTGCAGTCGCTCTGCGACGACTTCAGCATGCGTACGCCGCAGTTTCCGGACCTTGGGGCGAAGCTGGCGCATTATCAGCCGGGGTGGTGGGCGACGTGGAACGACATCGATCCGGGCACACTCGAGGACCTGCACACGCACTATTCGCTGGAGCAGGTGGCGGAGTTCAAGGCCTTTGACGATCCGGAGCGCAACGTTCTGGTGCTTTTCAAGCTGCATCCGCTGCCGCAGCCGAGGGTGATTGACGGCAACAACCTTCAGCAGCCTCTTCCCGACGACAAGATCGACATCATGGTCGAGTAGGCCCGGCGTGTTTGCTTTTTTGAACACTCCGTCGAACGCCTAGTAGACGACTTGATGCGGGATTGAGTAGACTCCTCCCCGCTGCAGGTGCAGGTGTTTTTCCGATTCCCGCAAAAGGACGGTGTGAGCTTCCCCATGATGCGTTCGCCGTAGAAGCGTGTGACTGCAATCACTCGACAGTCCTGTAGTCGGATGTTAGCCTTCCGGTGACTTCGACCGGGGGCCGCGCGGGCCTGTACTTTTGCAGGAAAACTTCTGAGGCTTGAGAGTTCAATTGCCTTGGAATTTCCGCCAATTTGGAATCGCAAATCTCTCTTGGAGGGTATGTGACAGCTATCGAATCGGTGTACCTGTTTATCAAGCGGCAGAGCAAGGCCATGGCCATGGTGCTGGGCGTTCTGCTGCTTCCAGTCTTCGCGTTCGGGCAAGGGGAACAGTCAGGAGGCGGAGAAGCCAACCTGGTGCTGCCGGATCTGTCGACTGTGAACTTCCTCGGCATGAATGGACATGCGCTTCTGCTCATCGGACTGCTGTTCTGCGTGGGCGGTCTTCTGTTTGGGCTTGCGATTTATGTTCAGCTGAAGAACCTGCCCGTGCATCGCACGATGCGCGATATGTCCGAGCTTATCTATGAGACTTGCAAAACTTATCTCGTAACGCAGGGCAAATTCATTCTGCTGCTGTGGGCCTTTATCGCCGTGGTGATCGCGATGTACTTTGGCTGGCTGGCGCCGGTGGCAGGGAAACCTGTCGCGGTGACGCTGCCGGTGATCCTGGTCTTCAGCCTTATCGGAATAGCGGGCAGCTACGGTGTGGCGTGGTTCGGCATTCGCGTGAACACGTTTGCGAACTCGCGCACGGCTTTTGCGGGTCTGCGCGGGAAGCCGTATCCGTGCTATGCCATTCCGCTGAAGGCGGGCATGAGCATCGGCATGCTGCTGATCTCGGTCGAGCTGCTGATCATGCTGGCCATTTTGCTGTTTATTCCTCGTGATTTTGCAGGGCCGTGCTTTATTGGGTTCGCGATTGGCGAATCGCTCGGTGCAGCGGCGCTGCGAATCGCGGGCGGCATCTTTACCAAGATCGCCGATATCGGATCCGACCTGATGAAGATCGTCTTCAAAATCAAGGAAGACGATGCGCGCAATCCCGGTGTGATTGCAGACTGCACGGGCGACAACGCGGGCGACTCGGTTGGACCGAGCGCTGACGGGTTTGAGACCTACGGCGTGACGGGCGTGGCGCTGATCACGTTTATCCTGCTGGCGGTTCGCGATCCGAAGATCCAGGTGCAACTGCTGGTGTGGATCTTCGTGATGCGCGTGGCGATGCTTCTGTCCAGCTCTGGCGCGTACTTCCTGAACGGCATTATCGCGAAGGCGAAGTATCAGAACGCGGACGAGATGGATTTTGAAAAGCCGCTGACTTCGCTGGTGTGGATCACTTCGATCATTTCGATCGTGTTGACCTACATCGTGTCGTACCTGATGATCCCGAACATCGATGGAGACGGCACGATCTGGTGGAAGCTGGCTTCGATTATCTCTTGCGGAACGCTGGCCGGCGCGCTGATTCCGGAACTGGTGAAGGCATTCACTTCGACGAGCTCGGCGCACGTGCGGGAAGTTGTTACCTCGGCGAAGGAAGGCGGAGCGTCCCTGGGCATTCTGTCGGGATTCGTTGCCGGCAATATGTCCGGCTACTGGCTCGGACTATGCATGGTCGCGCTGATGGGAACGGGATACTACTTCAGCCTGGGCATTCCGGCGATCACCGCATCGAATCCCGGCGGATTGATGCTGGTGCCGGCGGTGTTTGCTTTTGGCCTGGTGGCGTTCGGCTTCCTGGGTATGGGGCCGGTGACGATTGCGGTGGACTCGTACGGCCCGGTGACGGATAACGCGCAGTCGGTGTACGAACTGTCGTTGATCGAGAATGTTCCGAACATTGAAGCCGAGTTGAAGAAGGATTTCGGCTTTACGGTGAATTTCGAAGCTGCAAAACATTGGCTTGAAGCGAACGATGGCGCGGGCAACACGTTCAAGGCAACTGCAAAGCCGGTGCTGATCGGCACGGCGGTGGTGGGCGCGACCACGATGATCTTCTCGATCATCATGGCGCTGACCAACGGACTGCAGGATGTGAATGCCGTGAGCAGGCTGTCGCTCCTGCACGCGCCCTTCATGCTTGGCTTGATTACGGGCGGCGCGATGATCTACTGGTTTACCGGCGCCTCGACGCAGGCTGTCTCGACTGGAGCTTACCGCGCCGTCGAGTTCATCAAGGCCAACATTAAGCTGGAGGGTGTAGAAGCAGCGTCGGTTGCCGACAGCAAGAAGGTGGTCGAGATCTGCACGAAGTACGCGCAGAAGGGCATGTTCAACATCTTCCTGGGCGTATTCTTTGCGACGCTCGCTTTCGCGTTCTATGAGCCGTACTTCTTCATCGGCTACCTGATCTCGATCGCGGTCTTCGGCCTGTATCAAGCGATCTTCATGGCAAACGCAGGCGGCGCGTGGGACAACGCGAAGAAGGTTGTTGAAGTCGACCTGAAGCAGAAGGGCACCCCGCTGCACGATGCAACGGTCGTGGGCGACACGGTGGGCGATCCGTTCAAGGACACGTCATCGGTGGCCATGAATCCGGTGATCAAGTTCACGACGCTGTTCGGATTGCTGGCGGTGGAATTGGCGGTGACACTGAATGCCGGCAACCCAATGCTCGCCCGCGGGCTCGCGATCGTGTTCTTCCTGATCTCGATGTTCTTCGTGCGGAAGTCGTTCTACGGGATGCGTATCGAAGGCGGCAAGTAAGGGAAGCGGCGGGTTGCGCCGGCCAACAAGCTTGGATGTCCTGACCGGCTTCGGCTGACTGAGGACATCCGGGACTACAACTCATCACTGATACTGGTGGACGACCGGTAAGCTGCGGCCCTGCGTGCAATGCGCAGGGCCGTGGTGTTTGATGATCCGGTGGAATCCCATGTCTCCAAAAGAGGGAGACCCTTCGACTTCGCTCAGGGCAGGCTATGGGCACCTGAATACGTGGCGATGCGCGGGGCCTCGGGGGGATCGATGGTAACGGGAATCCCTGGTGCCCAAATGCGAGGCACCAGGGGCTTCCGGATTTCAAGAGTCGGGGGAGAGGTCAGCGATTGAGGGTGACGGTGCCGTGGGTGCCTACGTCGACGGCGCCCCTGGTGGCCGCTGCGGCGAGGTATTTGAGGCTGCGGACGATTTTGCTGTCGCTGGCTTCCCAGTACTCGGCTTCATCAACGTCGACGCGCAGGACGCGGATCTGCGGATCGTCTTCGCCACCGGGGAACCAGGCTTTGTACATGGGGTTCCAGAGCTCGTGGATTTTAGCCTTGTCGCGCGAGACATTGGCACGGCCTTTGATGGTGACGTAGTTCTGGTCCTTGGGGTCGGCGTACATGAGGCCGACATGCTGGTCGGCGGCGATCTCGTCGACTTTGCGCGAGTCGTGCGCGGTAAGGAACCAGAGGGTTCCGTCGAATTCCTTCTTCTGCGTCGCCATGGGGCGGCTGTCGAATGAGCCGTCCTGTGCGGCGGTTGTGAGCATCGCAAACCGTATTTCGGAAATTAGGCTTCCGATCTTCTTCAGCCCTTCGGGGCCAGTGAGTTCTTTTGCTTCCGACATGGTTCCTCCACGTGTCTGGATATGCGGCGGAAACTGGATGCCGTCGCTGCAGATGGTTCAGATGCGGGGAGGAGAGTGGACGCAGGCACATGCGGCTCGGCGCAGGTCAAATTTGAGCGTGGTTTTGATCTGAGCAAAGAGCAGCTGCGGGTTCCCAAGGCCAAGAACAACTGGAGGTTTCTCCGCTCCGCTGCGCTCCGGTCGAAATGACACTTCGTGTTTCAGGGCAGGTTGGCGGCGATTTGCGAGAGGGATTTTCGCTGATGGCCGTCGGCGTCGAAGTTGGTGGGGTCGAGCCAAGCTTCGAAGGCGGTTTTGCGGGCGGGCCATTCGGAATCGAGCATGGAAAACCAGGCTGTGTCGCGGTTTTGGCCCTTGATGATCATGTGCTGGCGGAAGATTCCCTCGAAGGTGAAGCCGTAGCGCAGAGCCGCACGGCGAGAAGGGCCGTTGAGGGCGTTGCACTTCCACTCGTAGCGGCGGTAGCCGAGGTCGTCGAAGATGTGGCGCGCCATCAGGTACATGGCTTCAGTGGCTGCGGTGGTCTTCTGCAGGGATGGCGTCATCAAGATGTTGCCGACCTCGATGACCCCGTTGGCTGGATCCATGCGCATGTAGCTGGCGTAGCCTTCGGCCTTGCCGCTGGCTTTGGGAATGATGGCGAGAAAGGCCGCTGCCGTGCCTGCCTCTTTGGCTTCGATGGCGCGCCTCAGATCCGGCTCGGTTGCGTAGGGACCGTCGCTGAGGTAGTCCCAGACCTCGTCGTGGCCCTGCACCGCGCTCCAGAGGTCAGCGGTGTGCTTCTCAGCGCTCAATGGGAAGAGCTGGACACACCGTCCGGCGAGCGATGCGGGGCGGGGAAGCGCGACGGGTTTCCACCCGGCGAGGGGCTGAGATGACGGCATGAACTCAGGCTATCAGCGATGCAGCTGAGCCGTGCGGCCGTGCCAAGAAAGTAACGTCCGGCTTCTCCACATTTTGCTCGATTTCGCACAGCAAAAATACCTGAAATGCACCCGTTCTGCGCCTTGTACGCACCCCCTCCCCCCTCTAGTCTTGAGTTTCAGAACGATGCTGCCCGGACGACCGCGTCTGCACTGGATTTTAGGCAATTCAGACGGTGGAAGTGCGCTATTGGTGCCCTTTTTGGGGCTTTCCACAGGCTGAATCCCAGTGTTTAGAGGGCGGATGCAGTAAGTAGCAGCCATACACAATATGTTGTGGTTTATGGTTGACAGGCCCTACCGACAGCGCTATTTTTGCATCTGCGACTGTAAAGAGACTTTAATGATGTCCCGCCTGCAGCCGCTCGAGATTAGGACAGAAAGCAGTCAGGAAAAGCCCCCCGCTTTTCGTTTGCTGCAGTATTTACCCCGCCCCAGATTTGGCCGTTAAACGCCTCAGGGACAGGTGTTTTCAAGAAATCGCCAATGGAGAGAAATCGATGAGCGAGGCCCACCTTCAGACATCTACCGACGCAGCCCTGCAGACTCCCAAGAGCCAGGGTGGCTTGACCTTTTCCCGCCGTTTTTCGACTGAAGGGGTGTCCCCCTACGACGAAGTGAAGTGGGAGCGACGTACAGCCCTGATTGCCGACAGCAGGGGCAACACGATCTTCGAGCAGAAGGACGTGGACATTCCTGTCGACTGGTCGATGACCGCGACCAACATTGTGGCCTCCAAGTATCTGCACGGACCGATGGGCTCGCCGGAGCGCGAGAGCGGCGTTCGGCAGCTTGTGTCGCGCGTTGCGGAGACGGTTCGCGACTGGGGTATCGCGGGCGGGTACTTTGCGTCGGACAACGATGCGGCGATTTTCCACGATGAGCTTGCGCACATGCTGCTGACGCAAAAGGTGGCGTTCAACTCGCCGGTGTGGTTCAACGTGGGCTGCGACCGACTGGAGCCGCATGCGGCCGGCGCGAACTGGCATTGGGATCCGGCGACGGGCGGTGTGGTGCATGGAGCGACGGGCTACAAGAATCCGCAGTGCTCGGCCTGCTTCATCAACTCCGTCGACGACTCGATGGAAGGCATCATGGAACTGGCGCGCACGGAGGCGCTGCTGTTCAAGTACGGGTCGGGAACAGGGACCAACTTCAGCTCGCTCCGTTCGAGCCACGAAGGCGTGACAGGCGGCGGAACGGCCAGCGGTCCGCTGAGCTTTATGCGTGGGCTGGATGCGTTCGCCGGCGTGATCAAGAGCGGCGGCAAGACGCGGCGCGCGGCGAAGATGGCGATCCTAAACGCGGAGCACCCGGACATCATCGACTTCATCGAGTGCAAGGCGAAGGAAGAGGCCAAGGCGCACACGCTGATCCGGAATGGCTATGACGGCTCGGGTCCGGACTCGGAGGCGTTCTCGTCGATCTTCTTCCAGAATGCGAACAACTCGGTGCGCGTGACGGATGAATTTATGCGCGCGTATGAGAGCGACGGTGAGTACTGGACGAAGGGCGTGAAGGACCAGAAGCCTGTGCAGCCGTTCAAGGCGCGCGAGATTATGCGGAAGATTGCCGATGCGACGTGGCATTGCGGCGATCCGGGACTGCAGTTCGACACGACGATCAACAAGTGGCACACGTCGAAGAACACGGCGCGGATCAATGCGTCGAATCCTTGCAGCGAGTACATGTTCCTGGACAACTCGGCGTGCAACCTGGCGAGCTTCAACCTGATGAAGTTTGTCTCGTCGAACGGCGTGTTCAACATTCCTGAATATCGGCACGCGATTTCGGTCGTGATTACGGCGATGGAGATTCTTGTCGATAACTCGGGATATCCGACGGAAAAGATTGCGCGGAACTCGCATGACTATCGGCCGCTTGGCCTTGGGTATGCGAACCTGGGCGCGCTGCTGATGTCGTTTGGTATTCCGTACGATTCGGCGACCGGACGCGATCTGGCTGCTGCTCTGACAGCGATCATGTGCGGGCAGGCTTACCTGCAGTCGGCTGTGCTGGCGGCGAATGCGCCATCCCTGGCGTCCGCCACGCCGCTTACCGCGAGTGTGGAGCGGCAGGGCGGAGCTTGCCCTGGGTTCTATGTGAACCGCGAGCCGTTCTTGAACGTGATCCGCATGCATCGCGCGGAGGTGAACAACATTGGCAAGTCGCGTACCAGCGGCGAGCCGTTCATGCTTCCGCAACTCGAGGCGTTGATTGAATCTAGCCGCGAGTGCTGGGATATGGCTCTGGTGTACGGCGAGCGGTATGGCTATCGCAACTCGCAGACCACGGTGCTGGCGCCGACGGGTACGATCGGCTTCATGATGGATTGCGACACGACGGGGATCGAGCCCGATCTTGCGCTGGTGAAGTACAAGAAGCTTGTGGGCGGCGGCATGATCAAGATTGTGAACAACACGGTGCCTGCAGCGCTGTTCAAGCTCGGCTACAACAACGATCAGGTTGACGCGATTGTGAGCTACATCGATGCGACCGGAACAATCGAAGGCGCGCCGGGCATCAAGCCGGAGCATCTGCCGGTGTTCGACTGCTCGTTCAAGCCGGCAAAGGGCACGCGTTCGATTCACTACATGGGCCACATCAAGATGATGTCGGCGACGCAGCCGTTCCTTTCCGGGGCGATTTCGAAGACTGTGAATCTGCCGAACGAGGCGACGGTTGAAGACATCGCGGAAGCCTACGCCGAGAGCTGGCGTCAGGGCATCAAGGCCGTGGCTATCTACCGCGACGGTTCGAAGGGCACGCAGCCGCTGAACACGAGCATCGACACTAAGAAAGAAGCGACGGCACTGGACGTGGCGGGGCAGCGCGTCCTGGCGCAGCTCGCGGCTGGACAGCCTGCGGCCGATGCGGATATCAAGGTGCTCGAATCGAAGCCTACCGAGAAGGTTGAAGTCGCGGCGAAGTCGGTGGTTTCGGCAGCCGGTGTGTTCCAGCGGGCGCTCGATGAGATTGCGAAGGCTGCGAACATTCCACAGTTGACGGCGGCGTTGTCGCCCGAGGCTCAGTCGCAGGATCTGAACGCGCCGCCGCGCGCAGTGCGCCACAGGCTGCAGGAAGAGCGGGCGTCGGTAACGCATAAGTTCTCGATTGCGGGTCACGAGGGGTATATCACTGTAGGTTTGTATCCGACGGGACAGCCGGGCGAGATCTTCATCAAGATGGCGAAGGAGGGTTCGACGGTATCCGGACTGATGGATGCGTTTGCGACCTCGATCTCTTTGGCGCTGCAGCACGGTGTTCCGCTGCGCGTGCTCTGCGAGAAGTTTGCGCACACGCGGTTTGAGCCCTCGGGCTGGACGGGCAACGAGCAGATCGGCTACGCGAAGAGCCTGATGGACTACATCTTCCGCTGGCTCAATCTGCGGTTCCTGTCGGGCGAGCAGCTGACGTTGTTTGCGGGGCTTGCTCCGCAGGCGGCGCCGATTCCAGAGACGCCGACGATTCTGGACAGCGAGCCAGAAGCGGATGAGCACAACCAGCTGTCGAGACTTGCAGAGGAGATGGCGAAGCGCAGCTACTCCGGCATGGGCAGCACGTCGGCGCCGGGCGGCAGCATTGCGCCCGAGGCGACCAGCTCAAGCCAGGTTTCGGGTAGCGCTCCGGCACTGCAGGATCGTGGACTCTTTCACGCGTCGGACGCGATGAGGGGGATGTACGAAATGGGCGATGCGCCAAGCTGCTCTACCTGCGGAGCCATCATGGTGCGCAATGGAAGCTGCTACCGCTGCATGAGCTGCGGGTCGACGAGTGGATGCAGCTAGGAACTAATTGCTACTTTTACGGGAGCAGAGAGAGCTATTCTTTGCTCCTGTTTTCGTCTAAGGGGCATATTGCGAGCTAGAAGTGTTTTTAGTTTTCCTGTCTGTTCCATAACCGACTTAGATCAAGCCGTTTCTCAGGCATAGGGCGCGTTGGGTGGTAATTTACTTCGGCGCGAGTTGGACGGCTTGTCGTATGGCTTCGAGAAGGCTGCGTTCGTCCGCCACTCCGGTTCCCGCGATGTCGAATGCTGTCCCGTGATCGACTGATGTCCTGACCACCGGCAGCCCAATGGTGATGTTGACGCCAGACTCGAGTCCGAGCACTTTCACGGGGCCGTGGCCCTGATCGTGGTACATGGCGATGACCAGATCGAAGTCGCCGCGCTGTGCGCAATAAAAGAGTGTGTCTGCGGGCAAGGGACCCTCTACGTTCCAACCACGGCTCCGACAGGCTTCGATTGCCGGAATGATTTTTTCTTCCTCTTCGCCATGTCCGAAGAGTCCATTCTCGCCGGCATGCGGGTTGATTCCGCAGACACCGATGTGCGGGTTCACGATGCCGGAACGCTCAAGCGCATCGCGCCCGCGAGCGATGGTGCGTTCGACCAAGCCCGGCTCAATGCGGGCGATGGCGTCGATCAAGCCGATGTGCGTCGTCACGTGCAACACCTTCATCTTCGGGGTGGTCAGCATCATGGAGACTTCGGGAGTGCCGGTGAGATGGGCGAGGGCTTCGGTGTGGCCGGGAAATTTGTGGCCTGCCAGGTGGAGAGCTTCCTTGTTCAGAGGAGCAGTGCAGATGGCGGCAACTCGTCCAGCCAAGGCGAGGCGAGCAGCCAACTCAAGGTATCTGTAGGCAGCCTCGCCGGCTTCACGCGAGAGTTTGCCCCAGGGAAGGTTCTGCGGGATCAGTTCAAGATCGATGCAATTCACCGTGCCGGAGGTGAAGCTTACGTGCTCCAAATCAGACTCCGAGATGCTTTCAACCTTCAGTCGTGTGCCGACGATCGAACCGGCCGTGCGCAGGCGACCGGCATCGCCGATGACCAAGGGATGACACAGCTTGTGCACCTCGGGGGAAGCAAGGCTCTTCATGATGATTTCAGGGCCGACACCAGCGGCGTCGCCCATCGTGACTGCAATGATTGGTAGTTGCATACTAGATCTCGCGAAGCTTCAACGGGCTCTTCTCTGAAGTCTGTGGTGGCACGCGTTTGAGTTTAGCCAAGAACTCGTGGGACCGCACGAGGGTTTGCGGTGAGCCGAATGCGCCTGCCTTCGTGATTACGGGCAGAGGACGCAGCCAACGGTCGGCAACTGAAAATGCCAATCCCGGCTCAACCTCGCCCAACAGACGCAGTCGATCAATTCCGAATTCATTGAGGACGGCTCTCGCTGTTGCTCCACCCGTTGCAACTACTCCACCCAGGAACTGTGCGCATGTGGAAGCTACCTGCGAGAGAGCCTCCTGAATGAACCGTTCTTTATAGCTCGGGATTCGGTCGACGCCGTTCAGAGTCAGCAGAACATCTCTGCCGGACTCGAGCTTTTGCATGACCTCAGTTCGTATGCTCGAGAATCCCTGCATGCTTGTGGGATCTGCACATACGGTTGCAACTTCCGAATCCTCCCGGAGAAGTCGTACCTGCTCTCGCGAGATAGACGAAGTTGTGCCGACCACGAACAGAGTAGGTCCGTCAGCGAAGTTCCATTCGCAGGGGCCTGGCTTCGGCGTCATGCCGATTGCGCGTGGAAGCTGGCAGGCGAGGCCGGCGGACCCAACCAATGCGGTGATTGCGGGAACCTCTAGTGATGCCTCTGCAATTGCACAAAGATCGGAATCGGTTTCCGCGTCGCAGACGACAACGTCGGATTTTTCTGCGGATCGGTGAATCGCTTCGTGAAGACTGGTGGGGCTCGATCGAACTGTGTCTATATCGATGAGTTCAGATGACAGATGGGCATGGGCAAGGAGGTGAGAGATATTGGATTGGGGTGTGCCGGCCTCGGCTTGCCATATATCGGTTTCTTCCAGAGGCACTCCGCGCACGAGGAGGCGCCCGTAAACCATGGTGCGGCCGAGGGCTGGGGCTGCTGGAGCCATAAGGATCGATATTGTCGAACTTCCATGATTGGAAGAGCGTCGTGCGCTGAGCAGAGCAGTCAATTCTGCAGCGACGTTGCCTCGCAATGTCGAATCGATCTTTTTGTAGAGGACGTATCCGGGGCCGCCGGCAAAACGCGCATCCCATCGACGAACTAACTGGGACGTCACCTCGGAAGCCTGTTCGACCGGAAGGCATCGGGTGTTCGCGTCGATGGAGAGAATGTCCGCGTCCGAGCAGCCTTCCTCGCATCTCTGGTCGTCCAGAGGATGCATCAGGATCACGGCCTTATAACCGAGTGCGGCGGACGAGGCCGCGCAGTCAGCCGCGCCGGTCAGATCGTCGGCAATGATCACCATACCGGGCAAAGTCAGACTCCACCATTCACTGCCTTGAGGATATCCGCGAAGACCACCAGGCTGTAAGGAAGGGAGCAGCAATCGCAGTGACAACTACACTGCACGCTACGAGAACGGTAGCGGGAGCGGCGGCTGCAGCATACTTGGGGTTTGCCGCAGCAACCAGGGCGGGAACAGCGGCCGCGTTGCCCGCGGTGGTTGAAGCGGCTATACCAGCGGTCCCGTTGCCGCCGATCAGCCGGTCTGCGCATGCGAGGAAGAGGGCGGAGAGGACAAGCACCGAGATCCCGAGAGCCAGCCCGGACAGCCCTGCCTTCCAGACGAGTTTCAGATTGAGAGTAGCTCCGAGCGCGAACGCGAAGAAGGGAATCAGCACAGGCGCAGCTCTGCCGAGGAATTCGCGAAGATCGGGATCGAGGTTTCCGAGGAGCATACCAATTGCGAGTGGTAAAACTGCACCGACCAGCGCCTGCCAGGGGAAAGCAGACAGGCCCGCGACGCCGAGCGTGACCATCGTAAGGAAGGGGCCTGATTCGAGGGACATGACTGAATACGCGGCGGCATCTTGGGGACGGCCAAATTGATTCATCAAGGCCATGTACAACCCACCATTGGTGTCGTTGATCGCGGCAACTACAGCAAGGGTTGAAAAGCCAGTGAACCACCCAGTCGCTACCGGCTCAATGCCTAGCCAATGCCCAATAAGGATTCCGGAAGCGATGCCGAGAAGCACCTTCGTTCCGAGGAGCACTCCACCTTTTTTCAAAACGCCGGGAAGGGATCGAATAGAAACAGTGGCACCAATGCAGACGTAAAAGACTGCGAGGATGGGCAGCGATCCGGTAAAGAGGGCCCCAGTGAAAGAGCCGAACAGCCTGGGTGTATTTGGCGCGATTGTAGAAACGATAGCGCCCACTGCAAGGGGCAGCGTCATCATGCCGCCGGGCACACGTTCTACGAAGCGCTTGATTGGGATGGACGTTAGCGCCGGCTTGGCTTCAGCGGTGCGAGAGGGATGCAATGCACGGTGAGTTTAGCATGCGGATTAAGAGTGGTTGCCGGCACTGCGTGCTTTGGCGACAGAATTTGGAGATCAGTGCAATTGCGGTTCGGTATATTCGAAGCGAATATGTACCCGACCGACGATGATCTCATCGTTATCAAGCAGGAGAACGCCTTTGCTGGCGCCCTTAGGCACGGTAATCAGTGATCCGTCTCTGAACAGGGTTGTACCCTGAGCGCTGCCGTCGTCAAAGAGACGAAAGCGCAAGGCTTCGGCGTCGAATTCGATGTGGGCGTGCGAACGCGAGACTGTGGCGTTTACTCCGGAAGCTTCGTCTTTGAGTGCCACATGATTTCGGCGAATCGGACGGAGGTGGCTGTCCAGAACCTCTGACAGACGGCCGATGTTGATGCGCTGTTGCGAAAACAGATATTCACTCTGGTCGGCGATGCCGGTCAAAAGTGTCAACCGGATTTGGAGTGGCTGGGCTGATACCTCTTTGAGTTGCGTGTTGCTGTAGGTGACGTCGAAGCCATGCGCTTTCACGTCGGGGGGAAGATCGTCGACGAGTTCGATTTGGATTTTGAGATTGGCAGGGTACTCGATGGAGGCATCCTCGAAGTAGCCTTTGATATCGCGTTCGAGAGACGCTCCGTCGACGAAGACCTTTTCGTATGAGCGTCGGCGGTCTGCTTCGGCAAGTATCTGGACCTGGATATTGGAGTAGCTGAAGCCACGTTTTCCGCGAGGCAGGGAATCGACACGGGATCCGATTTCTTCCAGAATCGCTCGATGGACCTCGATGATTTCGCGGCGCTGTTCGGGCGAAGAGGACCGGAGCAGCGCGCGGAGCGCCCGGTCGATTCGCTGTTCGATTTGCTGCAGACGACTCATTGTTGCCTCTCGAAGTATCCCATGGATTTTGCTTCTTTCATCAGCTCTGCGGCCAGCGGGGCTGCTGCCGTGCCGCCATATTGGCCGTTCTCAACGAGCACTGCGAATGCGAGCTTGCGCGCTCCGCCGTACGGAGCGAACCCGATGAACCACGCGTGCGAAGCGGCATGCTCGAGCTCGGCGGTTCCGGTCTTGCCGGCAATGGGGAGGTCGGCGAGTTGCGCGCCGCGACCGGTTCCGGAGGTTACAGCGTCGCGCATGTAATCTCCGATGAGAGTGGCTGGTTGGGGGCCGAGTATCGCCTGGGGCGGCTGCAGACGCGGATTATTCGCGTCGGTGATCCAACGGCCGTAAGGCATCGATCCTTTTTGTGCGATGGTGGCAGCAACGCGCGCCATCTGGAAGGGGCTGGCGACCACCTGGCCCTGTCCATAGGAGGCTTGCGGGAGTTCTTGACGGAGGGTCTGGGCATTTGAAGGGTTCGCAACCGAGATGCCGAGATGGTTTGCCGTATCGAATAGCGCTTCCGCGCCGACCACATAGGTTCCGAGCTGAGCGAAGTAGGCGTTGCAGGAGACGACGAGACCAGTGCGCATCGCGATGTCTCCATGCGGCTCGGTGTCTTTGATGTCGTCGTGAATCGGGCGCCTGAGGCCTCGAATGAAATTGCCAGTGCGTCCGTCGGGGAGGCGCTTACATTCGAATCGGCTTTCGGCGCTGGACGGGTCTTTGCGTAGAGCTGCGATCGACGTGACGATCTTGAAGGAAGAGCCGGGGGGATAGAGCCCATAGCGCGCGCGATCGAGCAGCGAATCGTCGGAAGATGCGGGGTTGAGCGCAGCAGGAGAAGCGCTAGGCCAGGGGTAGCTTACGGAGGCCAGCAGGTCTCCGGTTGCGGGGTCCATGATGACGACCGCGCCGCGTGTTTTCCCGAGCTTGCTGAGTTGGGCTTGCAACAGCTCTGACGCGCGGACCTGCAGTCGGGCGTCGATGGACATATGCAGGTTTCGGTCGCGGTCCAGCACCTTTTTCACCTGAGGTGAATTTGGCTGCCATCGATGGCGCAGCAGGGGCAGGAGTTCGCGATAGTCATAGCGGATGCCGTAAGTCTTCGTGGCGGCGTGGCGATCTGATGTTTCGACGACGGTCGCGCGATCGTCAAAGCCCTGGAGCGCGGTGCTGAAATCGCGCTCTGCAAGAGAGCTGTTTGTTGCCGACCAGTTTGCGTGAGTTCGCAAATCGCCGAGCAGGTGGAATGCAAGAGGCCCAAGCGGATAGAAGCGTGTTGTTCCTGGGTCTGGGGCCGCTGCAATGGTCACGCCCATGCTGGCGTATGCCTCACGGCTTCTTGAAAGCTCGTTCCAGTCGCTGGTGGCGAGCGGGAGCCCGTTGCGGTCGTAGATGGTGCCTCGTGGAATGGAGTGTGCGATGGAAAGGAGGCGGGGATTGTATTCGTAGCGGCGCTGACCGTCGGCTTGCAGAGCCAGGGCTCCTGCGCCGGCGGTGGCGTCTGCGCGAACGACTTGCAAGTATGCGGCTTTTACGAGCAGGACTGCACCGATGGCCGCGAGGATATAGGCGAGGCCGCGCGTACTCGCACGGAAGGGCTGAGTTGTGGCTTCACCGGTCGAGCCGTTGGATGCGAGGGAGAAGAGAATTCCGACGATGGCGAAATTCGTGATCAGCGCGGTGCGGCCATAGCTGAGGAAGGGCACGACAACGCCTGAAAGCGGAATGAGGTCCAGAACTCCGCCGGCGATAAGGGCAACCTGGAGCGCGAGTGCAAGGGACAGGCCAAGAGCGAGGAAGAAGTTGTAGTCGGATCGTGAGCGAAGGGCCGTACGGATGCCGAACCAGACCAGACCGCTGTAGATGGCCAGCACACAGAGCACGCCGACGAAGCCCCATTCTTCGCCGAGGGCGGCAAGGATCAGGTCGGTGTGAGCTGCGGGCATGAGTTGGGGATCTCCCAGCCCGAGTCCGGATCCGAAGGTCCCACCGCTTGCAAAGGCCCAGAGGGCGTGGGCCACCTGCTCGCCACCGCGCACGGAGTTGTCCCAAGGCGAGAGCCACATGGAGATGCGTCCGGCAACGTTCTTTGGGAATCCGAGATAGTAGCCCGATGCAAACCCGGCGAGAATCACGGCGAAGCCGCCCAGCGCGAACAGGGAACGGTTACGCGCGACAGCGTACATGGCGAGGAAGAGGCAGGCGATGAGCAGCGCCGGTCCGAGGTCTTTCTGAAGGAAGAAGAAGCCCAGCGAGACGACAACTCCGGCGAATACCGGCAGGAAGTACTCGCGCCTCGGCACCTCGATCCAGCGTGAAAGTTTGGAGGATCGAGCGCCTTGTTCGCGCAGGGTGCGAAGGAACTCCCAGCGTTCTGCGAAATATCCGGCGAGGAAGAAGACGATCAGGATTCGGATGACTTCGGCAGGTTGGAATCCGAATAGATTCACCTTCGCATCGCTACCGGCGGGTCCGGAACCAAACAGGATGAGTGCAGCGGAGAGCACGAATGCTGCGAGCAGGAACACATAGCTCAGCTTCCCTGCAAGACGGCGAAAATCCAATGTGGCCGCTGCCGCAAGCACCACGCAGCCGACGGCGGCTCCTTCGGCGAAGTTTACGAAGGCGAGCGTGTCTCGCAGGGGGTCGCGCAACGTGACCATCAGCGTCATGCCGATTCCAGTCAGCAGTTGCACGGCGGGCAGCAGGTATTGCGGGCCTTCGATACGTCGCAGGGTCCAATAGAGGTGCACGCCGAAGAAGCAACAAAGAAACAGGACGCTCCATAGAACGAGTTGCCTTGTGAAGAGGCCGGCTTCGCGGACAGCGAACAACGGCTTGAGACGGGCTACATCGGCCGATGTGAGTAGCGCGATGGTGGTGGCGTCGGGGTGAGTGGAGAGGGTCAATCGGGCTCGCGCCTGCAACTCGGTGAGGCCGCGGGTTGAGAGAACCTCGCTGATTGGCACACGAAGCTGGCCGATCTCTCCAACATGGGAGATTCCTTCGCCGTTCGCGGGGAGGTGTTGGAAAACCTTGCCAGCGATATATTGGCGCTCGGCCGCAGAAGAATTCGCCGGGAGGTAGGGAAGCAATTGCTCGCGCCTGTCGACGGTTGAAAGGTTCAGAGGTGCGGGTTGAACATCACTCACGCGCGATAGCCGCGCACGGGCCGTAAGAGCTAATGCGGACAGGATGACGATTGAAGTTACGATGAGCAGCAGGCGCTCTACGCCTCTGCCTTCCTGCCGCCCAGACGTGAAGTGATCCCGTTTCTCTGTTCGATCTGCAACCGTTCTGCGAGTGATGACCATTGGTTCCTTGCGCTCTATCGGCGGCTCGTTAAACGAGCCTGGAGTTTGTTTACCCTCTGGAGGCTTGCCGCTGCACCGGCCCAGGGTAGGATGCTTTGGTACAACTCCCGGGCATGGTTCAGGTTCTGGTCGGCGATCTCGTAATACCGTTGGGCGTCGGAGCTATCTCTGGCGCTATTGCCGAGGTCGACGGCCCGTTCGCCTTGATAGCGGTAGCCGTCAGCCAGTTCCGCCGTCTCTCGCTTGCCGATTTCATGCCCTCTTCGATCCGCTTCTTTGATGGCTGCCTCTCCGTGCTCGAGATCGTGGAAGGAGTAGATGTCGAGTCGTGCGAGGCCGAGCCAGGGATCTGGAGACTTCTTCATATACTTCGCTGCATCTTCGAAGTCCTGCCGCGACTCCTCGAGAAGCCTGCTGTCGTGTCTCGCGGTGCCCCGTATACGCGCGAGATGACCGTCGATCAGGCGGAGCTTGCCGTGGATATCTTTGTCGTTGGGTTCGAGCTGCAGGGCGTGAGATGCCTCGGCCTGTGCACGCATCCAGTCTGATTCCGGCACGAGGGGCGGATCAGGCTCCTCATACCTCGCAATCACATGGTCGACGTCGTTCATCAAGCGATTGCTCAGCGCATCTCTGGCTGACCACAGGCTGATACCAACATGAGACCGCGATGCGAGCTGGGAGTAGCGGCGCCATGCCGCGTCGAGGTCTTTTTGCTTTTCGCTTTTGAGATCGCTGGCAAGCTGGTCGGCACTTCGCCAGACCATGTATTCGTTCACAGCGTAGAAGACGGGTACGAGGAACAGCACGAGCACGACAAGCGCGATAACGCGAAACAGATCTTTGAACCAGCTACGTTTGCTTGGCTTCGCAGGCGCAACGATGGGCCGGAAGCCGGAGCTCGCGGTGGAGGTTGAGCGTGGTGGCGCCGTCGCCGTGGTCTTCCGCGTGGCGTCCGACTCTGCTGTCGCAGTTGAGCCGGTCGCAAGATCGGCTTGCGTCCGGACGGTTTGTTGCGAGACTCGGCGGGTGGCTTCGGGGTCTGCGGCGGATTGGATTCGGACGGTCTTCTCGTCGATGGGCTTCGATTCAGTTCGAATCTCTTCGATGGCGTGCGCAAATTCCCGTGCAGTGGAGAATCGGATCTCAGGGTAGGGGCTCAGAGCGCGGGCTACGACTCCGCGCAGAGGCTCAGGCCAGGAGGTTGGGATCGGCCGGAGCTGGTGGTAATCACGGATCATGTGCTCCAGCTTCGATCCGTTCTCAGCCTCGAAATACGGATGGCCCTCGAGGATTTCGTAGAGAACGACCGCGACTCCCCAAAGATCGGAGCTGACGTCGACTTCACCGGTTCTCAGTCGTTCAGGCGATGAATACTGAACGCTTGCAAACACATTCTGAGTGAAATTGCGCGTTGCCGAGAGCGCCTTGGCAATTCCGAAGTCCAGCACCTTGATTCCGCCGTCCGGTGTTACGCGGATGTTGCGAGGCTTTACGTCGCCGTGCACGATGCCGCTTGTCGCGCGGCCGTCAATGGTCGCGGCCAGATGATGAGCGTGGTCCAGTACATCGAGCACATCCTGTGCGATGCGCATGGCGAACTCTGGGGGCAGGCCTTTTCCCCTGATCAGTTCGGAGATGTCCTCGCCTTCGATGTACTCCATGGAGATGTAGAAGTAGCCCGGCATCTCGCCGAATTCATAAATCTGAGCCACGCGAGTGTCGAGAGCGCAGAGCTGCTTCTGCAGTTCCGCTCCGCGCCGCTCGGCCCGGAGGATCTCCTGGCTGTCAGCGTCGGCGCCGAGATCGATCAGCTTCAAAGCGACGCGCCGACCGCTCTCCGGGTCCTCCGCCTCAAACACACGGCCCATCCCACCGGCGGGCAGTTTGCGAAGGAGTGTGAAGCGGCCTGCAGTCTGAACGCTCATCGTGTGACTACTTTGACGCTGAGCTCCCCGCGTTTCGATGCAGGGGCGATTTCGTTATCTTTCAGCAGGGTGCCCTGGTTGAAGAAGGGAGAGATCCATACCTGCTCCTTGCCGTTCCCCGCAATCACATTTGCCCAGAGGTGCGGAGTAGCCGAACCTCCGACGAACAATCCCGGGAGGGGCTCGGAACCATGCCCATTGTTGCGGATTACGTTGTGGTCGATATTGGCAGATGTCAGGCCGTGGACGTAGACGCCGGTACCTCCGTTTGCTTCGATGGTCGATCCTTGAAGTGAAGATTTGCCACCGTCGATTTCTACTCCGGCCTTGCTCATCCCGGTCACTTTTAGGTTTGTAAGCTCAACGTCTGAGTTCACGAGCTGGATGCCGATCTCGCCGGGGCCGAGGATCTCAAATCCCGAGAAACGCGCGTCGTGCACAGAATCGCCGATGACTGCCACGCCGGGAGCGATGATCTTCGCGCCGTAGACTTCGAGACTGACGAGCGAGACGCCGCTACGCAGATGCAGAGCTTCGTGGTACTCGCCCGGCGCGACGGAGATGGTGTCACCTGTTGAGGCTTTCTCTAACGCTTCTTCGATGCTGCTGATTCCGCCCGGGCCGACCGACCAGGTATGAGGCCGCCGTACGGTTCCGAGGTTGAGTTTATTGCCGGATGAGGTCTGCTCGATGTAGGGGCGCAATATGCCGAACAACGCTGTGGCTACGAGCAGGCCTGCGAGGAACCACAGCCAGCCGAAATTGGCAGATGTCCGCACCTTGCGTTTCTCAGAGATTCCGGCGTACTGAGCCGTCTCGACGAGAATGGCCGATACATTGTCTTTGCCTCCTGCATCGTTCGCGGCTTCGATCAAGGCGAGGGCTGCGGCATTCGGATCTGCGGCGTGGTGTTCAACGATACGTCGGATCTGTTGCGCAGGAACCTGGTCCGTCAGGCCGTCGGAGCATAAAAGCAGCGCCGAACAGTCCGGTAGAACAAACGAATGGACTTCGACGAAGTCAGGATCGTCGGGCGCGTGGGGTGCGCTGCCAAGATCGCGATAGACCTGACTTCTGCGCGGATGGCGCATCGCGTCTTCTTCGCTGAGCTTGCCTGCGTCTTCCAATTCGCCGACGGGAGAGTGATCGCTCGTCACCTTGCGGATGCTGGCGGGTTCGAGCAGGTAAAGGCGCGAATCTCCGACATGTCCTACGACAACTCGGTCACCTTCAATCAGCGCAAGCGTAGCGACGCAAGCCATTCCTTTCAGTTCTGGCTGCTGCGCTGCCAGATCGTAGATTTCGGTGCTGGCGAGCGCGAACGCCTCGCGCACTCTCTTTTCAGCGTCGCCGGTCTGGCGAGCGAGCCGCATGGCGATGATCCTGGCCGCCACCTCGGCAGCGCGTTCTCCAGCTGCTTGTCCGCCCATGCCGTCTACGACGAGGAACAGGCCTTTCGGCAGATCCACGAGGACCCTGTCTTCGTTGTTGGATCGTGTGCGACCTGTGTCAGAACGGCCGGCGGCGATCAGTCGTGGGGGCATGTGTTACCTGCTCCGCCGGAAAAGCGCCCAGGCAAGACCGAGGACACTGAGGACTAACACGATCAGAAACGGGATTCGTAGATAGAAGAGCGTTGTGGTCATTCCGTCTGTCTCGCCTCAAAGTGCATGACGAGCACATCGGCCAAGGCGATATTCGCGGTGGCGGGTAGGGGAACCTCGAGGTTGCGATCGACTGCGCCGCCTCCACTGCGGTCGATGCTGGGCGGTACGGTGGCACCATCGACCGCGGTTCCGAATTGGCTGAGATCCTTGAGGAAGAAGCGACCGCTCGCGGTATCGTGCCGAATGCGGCAATGCTCTCGCGAGATGTCGGGGAGTCCCTCAACCTTCAGGTCGACCCAGACGGCCTTTCCGCCCCGACCAACGACGATCTCTTCCTTGGTGATGGCGAAGACCTTTTCTCCGCCGCCGTTGCTGTATCGGAGTGTCGCGAGCACAGGCGGTCGAGCAACCGCGCCGGTCTTCTCGGAGCGTCCAGAGTTCTCGCCTTCCGCTCGGCGGGTGACAAAGGTTGTTTTCGCGCCCGAGCCGAAGTCCGGAGTTTGCGCGGTACCGAGGTCTGAATAGATCTCGATCTCCCCCGGACGCAGACGGTCATCCTCTGCGGGATGGAAATCGATGCTCCAGTCTGTCTCCTGGATCTTGTATTTCGGGGAATCGCCAGGCTTGCCGATGCCTAGCCGCTGCATGAGCTGGGGTTGTCGCCGCACCTTGTTCAAGCTCTCGAGGTGTTCGGTCAATGCCTGTTTGGCCTCTCTGCGAATTACCTCTGCGACAGGTGAGATTAACTCGTAGTCAGCGGGTTGGAGGTACACGTTGAATCTGCAGGGCAGGAGGGTCGTGTAGCGGAGCCTGAATTGCCCAACCTGCGCGTTGTGAAGGATCTCAGAGATGATTTCGTCGCCGTTTATCCGGCTCGCCGGAGTCTCTGACACGCTGCATGCCCCCCAAAAACTTGTTTGAAACCCGGGAGTGGATCGTCCCAGTGTGTCGGGGAGGGAGCCACTCACCTTTCGATCAGATGCACGAAGACTGTTGACCGGTCGTCGCTTACGCGGACGGCCCGCGAGCCGTCCAGACTAAGGAGTACGCATTTCGTGGCGGTATGGTTCTCGGATGATCGAGACTGGCGTGAGCTTGCGGCGGATCATTCGCAGGCCATTGTTTCTGCTGTACTTACCGTCGCGCGTGTAAAGTCGGTCGTGGAGTGCCCGGGTTCATTGTGAGCTCGCCGGGAGACTTCCATCGAGATTCAGGTTCGGGGACGGAAGGGAGAATCCTGGCTCAGCCTTTTCACCTTGCCGCTGTTGAGATCTAGGCGGAAGTTCGAGTGTTCAGAAGCCTTATAATTCTCCCGCATTGCACTTCTGACAATTCCTACTGCAGATCCATTCCTACTGCAGATCCCTGGAGGAGCAACTCTGATGGAGCGCTTCCGCTTCGCCGTCATTCCTGTCGCAATCTTTCTCGCGCATGCAATCTGCATCGCCCAGTCCGTGCCTACGGCGGCCATCAATCAGGACATACTCTCGAAGATTCCGGAACGCATGGAACACTTTGTCGACGAGAAGACGGTGGCAGGGGTGGTCACGCTGGTCGCGCACGGTAAGGACGTTGTTGAGTTCGATGCGCAGGGTATGGCGGACATCGAGGCCAATCGGAAGATGCAGAAGGATACGATCTTCCAGATCATGTCCATGACCAAGCCCGTGACCGCGATCGGAATCATGATGCTTGCTGAAGAAGGCAAGCTATCGCTGCGCGATTCTGTGGATCAGTATCTGCCGGAGTTCAAGAACCTGCAGGTCAGGACAAACACCGGACCGGATGCAGCACGTGTCGCAGAGCCTGAGCATGCCATCACAATTCGCGACCTGTTAACGCACACCGCTGGTATGACCGACTCCGCGCCCGCCGCGATCGGCAGCTATCAGAGCGCGATGAATGTGCCGCTTGACGAAGTTGTGCGGCAGCTCGCCAAGGAACGATTGTTGTTCCAACCCGGAACTGCCTGGAGTTATTCGAGCGCAGGGATAGAGATTCTGGGCCGCATCATCGAGGCATGTTCCGGGCAGAAATACGAAGACTTTATCGCCGCGAGAATTCTGCGTCCGCTGGGCATGAAGGATTCGTTCTTCTTTCCTCCTTCGGACAAGGTTGCACGCATAGCGATGGTTTACGTCAGCAAGGAAGGCAAACTGGTGCCTGCTCCCGCAACCATACTCGGCGGCGACCCTACGAAACACCGCGCCGGATCCGTGTTTTCCGCTCCCGGCTGGGGACTCTACTCAACCGCAGAAGATCTATTGCACCTGTACCAGATGATGCTGAATGGCGGCGTCTACGAGGGGCATCGCTATCTGTCACCCTTCTCCGTTCACCTGATGACAGAGCCGCATACGTCAGAGATTCGACCGGTGGGTTGGATGCGAGGTTCAGACTATGGCCTTGCCTGGGAAGTGGTCACCGACCCGATGGGAGAACTTGCCGGCCACACTGTGGGCAGTTACGGGCACGGTGGTGCATTCGGCACTCAGGGCTGGATCGACCCCAACAATCAACTGATAACCATCATGCTCATTCAACGTGCTGATGGTGGGGCTGACACAATGACGCGAGTGTTCCTGAATATGGCCGAGTCCAGCGTGAACAAAGCAGCAGCTCAATAGAAGATTCGACGTTCTGAAACGCATCCCTCTGTCGGATGGTATGTTGTTGCGATGCGATCCTCATGGCTGTTTCTACTATCCGCTACCGCATGCTTCGGCGCCGCCCCGATGGGCTGGAATTCCTGGAACAGTTTCGCCAATATTGTGAACTCTCAGATCGTTCAGCAGCAGGCGAAAGCAATGGCGTCGAACGGCATGAAGGAAGCCGGCTACGAGTACGTGGTCATCGATGAAGGATGGTGGCTGGGAGAGCGCGATTCGGCAGGAAACATCGTCGTCAATCCCAAGCAGTGGCCTGCTATCCAGCCCGGTCAGAAAGACGGCGACATGGCGAACATCGCCTCCTATATCCACAGCCTGGGTTTGAAGGCCGGCATCTACACCGACGCTGGCCGTGATGGGTGCAGCATGTATCCGGACTCTGGCCCAAAGCTCTTCAACGCGGGAAGCGAGGGTCATTATGACCAGGACTTCCTGCAGTTTTCGAAATGGGGATTCGATTACGTCAAGGTGGACTGGTGTGGAGGCGCCAAGGAGAGGCGCTCGGGCGCGATCCAATATGCACAGATCGCCCACGCCATTCAGAACGCTGAGAAGACTACTGGAAGGAAGCTGTTTTTCTCGATCTGCGAGTGGGGCAGCCAGAATCCCTGGTACTGGGGTCCGGGTGTCGGAGATGTCGAAAGCACTATCTGGCGCACCGGGGGAGACATTATTCCGCCGATTGTGGAGAGCCTGCATGATCCCGAGCATGACAAGCGTGTTATCACCGCACGAAATCTACTCGATTCGTTCGACACAGGGATGCATCCCGAAGCTCAGCACACTGGCTACTTCAACGACCTGGACATGATGGTGATGGGTATGCGCGGCATGACCGAGGCTCTCGACCGAACTCACATGGGCCTGTGGGCGATCTCCAGCGCTCCACTGATGATCGGATCAGATCTGACGCGGCTTTCTCCGAGCACGCTATCGCTGCTGACGAATCGAGAAGCGCTCGCGATCCATCATGATCCGTTCGGACTGCAGCCTATCAAAGTGGATGAGACCACTCCTGGGGTTCAGATCTGGGTAAAACCGATGGCGATTGCCGGACGGCGTGCAATCGGGATTCTGAATCGCACAGACACCTCTGCGCAAATCCGGATTGATTGGGAGAAACTCGGCCTGAAAGGCGCTCCAAGATCGTTGCGGGATGTCTGGAATGGAAGGGATGTCGATGTCACTCATGCGGCGGTCTCTGTTCCGGCGCATGATCTTGTGCTGATGCTCGCAGATGGGGAGGACAAACTCGCTGCAGAGTATTCGGCGAATAACGATAGCTTTGCAGGAATTCAGGCGACGGGAGGGCCGACTTTCGCGCGCCTCGAGTACGCGAACAGGTCCAGCCACGTTGTGGTAACAAGGGTAAAAAGCACATCAGGCCTGTTTACGGCGGTTGCTCTGCCGCCCACGACCGGTTCGGACACGGGCACAATCGGTCTCATTCTGCCCCGCGGAACTGCCGACCTCTCTTTCGAAGGGAGACCTGTGACGGTCAGCAGACTGAAAGTGCAGGCTTGGTGATGAGGGGTAGCGAGTGTGATGCAGCCTGTTACGACTAATCTAACCTGGGCCTAATTTTCGGAAGGCCGGTCGACGTGCTGTTGGTTGCCGTGAATCGACCGCCGCCGATGGCCGTGATCCCTCCTCCGCGTGGTCCTGTTTTGTTTGCTCTCACCGCGGCGACTTCAAACTCCAGCGGCTTAGCAGACTGCCCAAAGGCACTCGCAACTCCGCAAACCGCTATCGCTGCGATCTGAAGTCCTATTCGCATGTAGAGATCATAATCAGGGATCCATTTCTGCAGGTGCTGGAGCCAAAGGCGAGCTCTCTCAGGCGCGATCCGGAGTTGTGTCGGGATGGGCGTTTGGCTGCGTTGTGACGGGGATCAGGGCAAGTGTGGAGGGCGAACCTGTAAGGTCAATTTGCTCTGCGATTTCGAAACATTACACATGTTAAACTTGCGGAATATGAAATTTAAGAGCTCTGGCGTGGCAGCCGGAGCCGATGCGGGCGGCAGGAGCCACATCGGTCTTGTGTTGCGTACCCTCGTGTTCAAGCAGATCGGACCTTTACTTTTCGGTACGCTCGTAGCATCTTTCTCAGCCGCGCAACAGCTTCCAGGGAGCTCGACGGACAACGGCCAGCGGACTCGAAGCGGAGTTGATTGCTCCGATCCTCTCGAGGCAGCTTCTTCGCCGGAGTGTTCGAGTCAGAGCCAGGGAAGTATGCTGCAGGGCGGGCAACAGCAGCGGACTCCGATCCCGGGAGTGAACACTGCCGACCAGACACGCGGGGTGGTTCCAACTTACTCCGACACCGAGCCACAGTCGACCTCGAATAACCGGAATTTGCAGACGGGTGCGCTGCAACGGGAGCCGCTGCAACCTGAACCCCTGACCGAATTCCAGAAGTTCATTGCGTCCACGACGGGGCAGGTTCTGCCGATATACGGAGCGAAGCTTTTCCGCAATGTTCCGACTACCTTTTCACCATTGGACATGGCGCCCGTACCACCGGATTACGTGATCGGGCCGGGCGATGAACTTCGGATCAGAGTATGGGGTCAGGTCAACTTCCAAGCGAATACACGGGTCGATCGGACCGGAGACATCTACATACCCCTATCGCAGGTTGGGCCGGTTCAGGTCGCCGGGGTTCCTTACTCGGAACTGAACAATCGGCTTCGCGCGGCGATCGGACGTGTTTACAAGAATTTTGATGTTGTCGGCGACATCGGCAAGATCCGGGCGATTCAAGTGTATGTGGCGGGCGAGGCGCGGAGACCGGGTGTCTACACGATCAGCTCCTTGAGTACGCTGGTGGATGCGATCTTCGCGAGTGGCGGACCGTCGGTTCAGGGCTCACTGCGTCATATTCAGTTGCGACGCGGAGCGGAGACGGTCGCGGAGCTGGACCTATATGGGTTCCTCATTCACGGCGACAAGTCGAAGGACGTGAAGATCCTCGCCGGTGACGTGATCTACATTCCGCCAGTGGGTCCGCAGGCGGCAGCTACCGGCAATGTGCGGAATCCCGCGATTTACGAATTACGCGATCAGGAGACGATGGCCGATCTGCTGGCGGATGCGGGCGGCGTTTCTGCGACTGCATCGAAGGCGCGCATCTCGATCGAGCGAATCGAGGACCATCGCGAACGGCATGCAATGGAGGTTGCATACGACAAGAACGGGCTGGGGACAGCTTTAGCCGATGGAGATGTGATTCGAGTTTTCTCGATTGTGCCCACTTACAACGAGACGGTGACGTTGCGCGGCAGCGTGGCTAATCCGGGGCATTTCGCATGGCATCCGGGTATGAAGCTCAGCGAATTGATCCCTGATAAAGAATCGCTTGTTGCCCGCGATTACTGGTGGAAGCGTGCGCAACTTGGATTGCCCTCGCTGGAGTTCGAACCGATGGCGGGCTTCTCAAAGCTGAGGCAGCCCGTTGACAGCGAGCCGCGGTCGATTCGCAGGCAGATGGATCAGGCGAACCAGACAGGTCAGACGAATCAGAGTGATCAACCGAACACGCAATACTACTCCGATGATTCGCAGAATCGTGGTCAGTACGAGTCGCAGACGCAAGATCGTCGCGTCCTGCCGGCGGACCAGCGCGGTGCGAGCAGTTCTCTCGGCGCGCAGCAACCGACAGACCGATTACAACGCGGCGTAGAGCATACAGAGATTCTGCGGCCCATTCCGGAAATCGATTGGGATTATGCCGATATTCTCAGGCTGGATCCGAAGACCCTGAAGACCAGCATCATTCCTTTCGATCTTGGCAAGCTCGTTTTGGATCACGATGCGAACCAGGATCTCGAACTGCAGTCGGGCGATATTGTTTCAATCTTTTCAGAAGCCGATATCCGGCTGCCCATCTCGCAGCAGACGAAATTTGTGAAGCTCGAAGGCGAGTTTCTCCACGCCGGAATCTATTCTGTGCACCCCGGGGAGACTCTTCAGGAGTTGGTTTCGCGTGCCGGTGGGCTGACCCCCAATGCGTACCTTTACGGCGCGGAGTTTACCCGTGAGTCGACACGCGTTCTTCAGCAGGTGAGGATCGACGAGTACGTGCAGAGTCTGGATTTGCGCATCCAGCGCAATACATTGGCTGCATCTGCTTCGGGAGTAGCGTCGGCACCAGATATTGCGAGTGCGTCGGCGGCGCAGGCAAGCGAGCGTGAGTTGCTGACCAGGTTGCGGCAGATTCGCGCATCTGGCCGGGTCGTGCTGGAATTCAAGCCGTCGAGCAGCGGGATCGGAGTGATTCCGAAGCTGCCGCTTGAAGATGGAGACCGCTTCATTCTGCCCTCGGTTCCGGCGACGGTGAACGTGGTTGGCGCAGTCAACGACCAGAATTCGTTCCTCTTCTCGCATACGAATCGCGACATCGTGGGAACTTACCTCAAGAAGGCGGGCGGGTTGACCCGAGACGCGGATCGCAAACGCTCCTTCGTTATCAGAGCCAGCGGGGAAGTGGTCGGCTACGATGCGACGAAGTCTGCTTGGAGGAGCGACTTCGACTCCCTGAGAATCTACCCGGGTGACACGATCGTTATCCCAGAGAAGACGTTCCGACCGTCTGTTCTGCGCGGGGTAATGGAGTGGTCTCAGCTGTTCTCGCAGTTTGCGCTGGGGGCGGCTTCGATCAGCGTCATCCGGTAGGGGTAAATGGGCTGTCAAAGGCCGAGTCTAGACCCAATTTTCGCGGAGATGATGAGGGTGGGAAGGGGCTGGGGGACCGGAGTCAAAGTGACTCCGCCCTGATAGCCAGCAGCCCGCCGCTTTTAACTGAGGATTAATATCAGACGGAGCGAGCCGTAGCGAAGGAAGCCCCTGTTTTTTCAGGTAGTTGCGTACTCCTTCGGGCGAGACCCGGTTCAACAGTAGTTACCTCAGTCAAGAAACTCGCAGTTACTTTTCTAAACCTCTGGTATCCTTTCGCTAAGTACTCGCTTCAGCAAGATGCTCGTCGATAAGGATCGCTCCGAAGTTCTGTGTCTACTTCGGTTTCAATCAGGCGAGCAGTGAACCGGCCAAGAAGAGCCGAAGCCGCTTCACGGGACCGAGTTCTTCACGACTGAACTAACAGTGCAAACTTTCAATGACGTCAAAATTTTGAAGTTCCTAGTCCGAACCTCGAGCTAATCGCAGTGTGAGTGGGCGGAAGGATTTATCACCAGGGTTAATTCGGGTCGCATACAGAAGGGATCTGGGTAGATGCGCAGGCAGACGAATACAGCGGTTGTCCCCACCACCTCTGATTCATTTACTTCAATCGGCATTACCCAACCTCGCGACTTGTTTCAGGTCCCCCGCACATCGGTGGATCGGAAAAGTTCCACCATCGACGAAAAGCGGTGGAGCCTCTCTGCGGCGAAGCGAACTCTCGACGTCGTCGTGGCAGTTCTGGTCCTAACGGTTTTCGCCGTTCCGATGCTTCTGATCGCACTTCTCATCCGGTGGACCTCAGAGGGTCCTGCTCTGTTTGTTCAGGAGCGCGTGGGCTTGAACGGACGGCTGTTTCGCATCTACAAGTTCCGGAGCATGACCGCCTCAACAGACAAGTGTGCCAGTCTGACCCGCGACGGCGATCACCGGATCACATCGATGGGCCGATGGTTGCGCAAGTTCAAGCTCGATGAGCTTCCGCAGTTCTACAACGTGCTGCGAGGGGACATGAGCCTGGTTGGTCCCCGGCCGAAGCTTCCACAGTATGCGGAGCAGCTGAGCGTTCAATTCAGACCGGGCATCACCGGCGCTGCGACGCTTGCGTTTCGATGCGAAGAAGAGATTCTGAAGCAGGTGCATCCGAGCGAACTGGATCAGTTCTATCTCAAGCGCATCAAGCCGCTGAAAGAGCGGATCGATTTTCGCTACATGCGAGGGGCGACACTGTGGAGCGACCTGGCACTGGTTTTCAGGACGTTTCGCGTGTCTCTGGTGCCGGCTCAGATACCCGTGTCGTTTCGGAAAACGCACGACGAGTTCTCCGCGCCAACGGCAGCTAGCAGGTTGACGAATACCAGGAATCGAGTGTCTATTGAGCCGAGATGCGATGCCTGTGCTGAATCTGACTGCAAACTGGCTATTGGAGATTGAGTGAGGAGAATGCGACTCGGAGAATTGGCCCTGTGGCTTGGCTTAAACTAACTGGGACGAACTAAAGTCTCCCATATCGAGTTTCCATGTCTTTTGAATCGCTCTCCGTCGAGGAATCTAATGCCGGTTCAGTTGCTTCCCACGATGAGCGGCTCGGAAACGACTCTGCGTACTCGGAACCGACTTCAATTATTGACCTTGCCACTACAATAGCTGAGCAGCGCCGCTTCGTATCGATTGTGACCAGCATCGTTGTCGCGCTCACCGCTGTTGTATCGCTCTTGCTGCCTAATTGGTACACCGCCAGTGTGACTCTTATGCCTCCGCAGCAGGGCTCCTCTCTTAGCGCAGCTCTGGCAGCCCAAATGGGCAGCCTGGGGAGTCTCGCCAGCGTGGCCGGGGGAGGGCTCGGACTGAAGAACCCGAATGACATGTACGTTGCCATGCTCCGAAGCCGGACAGTCGAGGATGCCATGATTCAACGGTTCGGGCTCTTAGAGCGTTATCGGTCTCATAATTTCACGGACGCGCGTAAAGCGTTCGAGCGTCATGCAAAGGTTGACGGGAGCGGCAAGGACGGTTTGATTCACATCTCCTTCGAGGACCGGGATGCAACCCGCGCAGCGACGATGGCAAATGCGTACGTGGATGAGTTTCGCGAACTCTCTAAGCACCTTGCAATCACGGAAGCGTCACAACGCCGTGCGTTCCTGGAGCAACAACTTCTTCAAGCGAAGGACAACCTGGCCTCGGCAGAAGAGAGCCTGAAGGATACGGAGCAGAAGACAGGTCTGATTCAACTGGACAACCAAGCTCGCGCGCTCATTGAGACAGCAGCTGGTTTGCGCGCGCAAATCGTAGCAAAGGAAGTTCAGATTCAGTCGATGCGAACATTCGCGACCGATGAGAACTCTCAGCTTGTTCAGGCGAACCAAGAACTGCAGAGCTTGCGCGCGCAGCTTGCCAAACTGGGTGGCAACGGTGACAACGTCGATGCAAGTCTTTTGGTCCCCAAAGGACGGGTTCCGCAGGCCGGTCTCGAATACGTACGAAAACTTCGTGACGTGAAGTACTATGAGGCAATCTTTGAGATTCTGGCACGGCAGTTCGAAGCTGCCAAACTCGACGAAGCCAGGCAGGGCGCAGTTATTCAAGTTATAGATGCGGCCGTTCCTCCGGATAAGAAATCTTTTCCAATGCGAACCATCATGGTGTTGTGTTCGGTTGTCATCGGATTTCTTCTCGGCAGTTTCATTGTGGTTGCGCGCGGGATATTTGACTCAATTCTCGCGAGTTCCGAAAGCGGGCCCGGGCTGAGGAGGTTCCTCGCGGCGTTTCATCGTAAACAGCCAGGTTATCTCCCTAGGTCATAGCGCATTGTAGAGTTAACGACGTTGCACGATCCGTCGGTTTTAGGACTGATATTCCGCATCATGTAATCTGTGTGGGCGAGAAATCCGCGAACGGGCCAGGCATGGGATGAATGCCGGAGTCTACCGTGTGGAACGTACGCTTTTCGATTCACGTAATCTGCTCGATAGCTTTTCGTTCGAGACTGATTTTTTGGCCCCGAATATCGAAGAATTGCGCCCACTCGGTTTCAGGACCTTTGGGTACTTTATAGATAGCGGAGTTCCAGAGGACCGCGCTGGCGCAGAAATCCCGCAACTCAGGATTTCCGACTCGCACGGCTGACGCGAGTTGAATGGAGACTTCTATGTATACGCGAGTGTACCTTCGCGTTTCGGAAGCAGAGTCATTTGTTGTATACTAGTGATCTACGTATAAAAATTGTCGACAGAGGTCGTCTAAAGTCCTAGTACCTCACCGAGTTATGCAGAGCAGTTTTCCAGCTGAAGCCGGACGATATACGCGCGGTTTACCTCCAGGCAGTGCAGAGCGAGCAATACCTCAGGATCGCACTACAGGTCCAGAACATGAATTACGCGTGTATACCGACTGGTCACAGGTCCCTTTTAAGCTTCCGCCTCTGACGACATCAGAGCGCGTACGTGAACTAGTGATCGACGCGATCTGCTTTGCAGGCACGGTCGCCTTTGGCGTGTGTCGGATGTTTAATCGGCGAGCAAGCCTCAACATGCCAGTTGATAAGATCCTCCTTGTGCGGCGTGGCGGGGTAGGGGACCTGGTGATGCTGACTTATCTCGCGCGCGCTCTGAAAGCCAAGTTCCCACAAGCGAGCGTGCATTTGCTCACTGGGAAACAGGCAATGGGCCTGGCAACGATGTGTCCCTACGTTGACGAAGTGCTGCCGGTGCCCAAGGCGTGGGGCGACTGGCTGAAGCTGGTTCTTCGTCTGCGGAGAGAACGATTCGACACCGCATTCATTCACCATCGTTTTTTTGCCGGCCCCGCTTTGGCATGGCTGTGCGGCATTCCAACGCGCATCGGCTATTACTGGAAAAACCATGGGTTTGCGTTGACTCACGGAGTTCCGTTTCAGCCCAGCAGACCACAGATCGAAGAGGCGTTCAAACTGGTGGAACTGTTCGGCAGTCCCGTTGAGATGAGGCGATCGGGTCTGGTCATTCGAGATGAGGACACTGCAGCGTGCACGCGGATGCTGGAGGCCTCGAAGTATGATCCAGCTCGCGCACTAATCGGACTGCATGTAGGAGGGGCTGAGGCGGTCGGCAACTCTGATTATGCTGGTGCTCCCGTAGATGCTAAATCCGCCAAGGCGTTTACCCCCGTGCGCCGCTGGCCCGCGGAGCATTTCGCTCAACTCGCGGACATGCTTATCCGGGAACAAAGCGCGCAGGTTGTGATCTTCCGCGGGCCAGGGGATGAGCCAGCGATCGATGCGACTGTAAAGGCCATGCACGAGAAGCTGTTTCTGATTGCGCCTCTGATGCCGATTCCGCAGTTTGCCGCATTGGTGAGCCTTTGCGATCTGGTCGTAGCAGGCGATTCAGGGCCGATGCATATCTCGGTTGCGGTGGACACTCCCACACTGGCTGTGTTCGGCCCCACGCATCCGGGCCATAGCGGACCTGTCGGCCCGCAACACAGGATAGCTTGGTCAGGAACTAAGTGCTCGCCTTGCTGGCTCAGCGAGCAGATCGCGGTTACGGGCCAGTGGAATGGTGGCAAAATGCCTGTTTGCTGGCGGGAGACCCGCGAATGCATGACCGGTCTGTCGCCCCAAGCCGTGTACTCCATCGCTGCAGAACAACTCAGCGCAAGCAGGCAGGCATCAAGGAGAGCCAAGACGCAAAACTATGCCGGCGGAAATTAGCACGTCACCGGGTCGGGCTGATTCTCCGGCATACGCAGCCGAGACCCATAAGATCGGTGTAGTCACGGTTCTGTACCAGAGCGCAGCGGTGTTGCCCGACTTCTTCGCGTCCCTCGAAGCACAGACGCATACAAACTTTGTGGTTTACTGCGTGGATAACGCCTCGAGCGATGGTTCTGCCGATCTATGTGCCCAGCGCGGGGTTCACTATGTGACCATCCGTAACGAGCGGAATCTCGGTGTTGCCGAAGGGAACAACATCGGCATTAGAGCCGCAATGCAGGCGGGCTGCGATTCCATCCTGCTGCTCAACAACGACGTCGTATTTAATCCCGAGATGTTCGTGCGTCTGCTGCAGGGTCTCGAGCGTCATAACGCCGATATGGTAACTCCGATGGTTTATTTCGCGGACCCGCCAGATATGGTATGGTGTGCGGGCGGAGCTTTCAATCGGTGGACCGGTTATAAGTCGATCCATTCGGGAGGTGGAGTTCGCGACAGCGGCCAATTCAAAAGCGATCGACGAATCGAATACTCACCGACCTGCTGTGTGTTAGTCAAAACCGAGGTGTTTCGCCGGGTCGGACTCATGGACGAGCGTTACTTCGTATATTGGGATGACGCCGACTGGATGTGGCGCGCGAAGAAAGCCGGTGTTTCCTTATGGTATGTCTGTGAAGCCACTCTATGGCACAAGGTCGGTAGTCTTACGGGCGGCAAGCAATCGGACTTCAGCATCCATTACGGCGCTCGCAACATGGCCTACTTCCTCTACAAGAATGTGAACCGGATCGCTGCTTGGATTTTTCGGGTTGCTTACGGATGCTATTACTTTCTTAACCTGCTTGTGCCGAGCCGCAGAGATGTCGCCGCGAAACGACTGCGCGGCTGGCGCGAAGGTCTCCAACTCTACCGCTCTTCTGTGCGGGAGGCTCGGAAAAGCGTAGTCTCCTCGTGGTGATTACGTTGCAGGAAGTAGATTCCTGGCAGCGGGCTGCAAATATATGAAGTGCTATACTCCAGTATCCGCAGATTGCCAGCCATGATCCTCTTGAGCACTGCAATTTTTGTATTGATCCTGCTCTTTGTCGCGCTGCTGGTAGCCGGTGATGCGGCAGTCATCTACTATCTGCTGATCGCGTACATGCCCGTCAACACGTTGCTGCCAGAGGGATTACCGTATCGGGAGGCCCAAGCCCTGCTGCGCTTTGCTGCAGGGGCAGGAACTGTTCTCTTCTGCGTGCTTCGTCGGGTACCGTTGCGCAGGATCTTTCTGGGCGATCCCCTTTCGCGCCTGCTGCTGGTTTGGCTTGGTGCGATGTTCTTGTCGCTCGTTATCTCAGGACACTACTCGCTATGGGCTGAGAGAAGCATTCTTCGAATGGCATCGTACGTTGCGGTCTACTTTGTATATCGCACCTTCCGTTGGAATGCTGCGAGATTCCGTCACGCCTCCTGGGTGCTGTCGACCATGATCTTCGCCTGCGCGCTGTTCGCGCTGGTGCAAGTGGCTAGCGACAGCTATACGCCGCTCTTCGACTTCCTTCACAACGCGCCGCCTTACGCGGAGTGGCTGGGGCGTCCACCCTCATTCCTCAACTCGGGCACCAATGCTTTCGGCGGATTCATGGGGCTGTTGCTTCCTTTTGAAATCTCGCTGCTATACCTTGCTCCGCACCGGTCCGCAGCACGGCTCTTTCACTGGGCAGTCATTATCGCCGGCTTTGCTTCCGTGATCCTGAGCGGCAGTCGGGGTGCGGCCTTATCCGTCACGGGCAGTTGTCTTCTGGCCGTGCTCTGCTTTTCGCGCGAGAGGCGTACGCGTATCGTTGCCGTGGCCGCAACTGCAGTCGGACTGCCTACTTTGGTCCTACTTGCGGGAGTCATTTCTCCACGTTTAACGCACGTAGATGAACAAGAGTCGGTGGCCACGCGGTATTTACTCTGGGCGGAAGCGGGACAGATGTTCCTGTCGCACCCGGTCACTGGTATTGGCGTTGGCAACTTCAGGGAAAGTTATGATCCAGAGGCCGTGGCTGAGGATCCCGGCAAGGTAGATGTTCACAACCTTTATCTGCAACTCCTCACCGAGACTGGCGTGATCGGATTCGCGAGCTTCGTTGTGTTGAGCGGGCATATCTTTCGAAGGGCAGCCAGAAATCTCAAACAGTTTCCCGCTCACTCTGTAGCCTATGCGGTATCTTACGCGGCGTTAGCAGGGATGCTATCTGTGCTCATTCACGGGATGGTTGACTTCTTCTTCATCGGGAGTACGGAGTTCGGCGCGGCTTTTGGCACGCTGCTCGCAATTTTTGCCGCGATCGATCATGAGGATTGGGCCGCGATGCCAGCTGCGCCACCGCATACGATTCCCAATCACCTGGGCGGAGCCATTGTACTGACGTGAGGATAGGGTTTGATGCTCGGTGGAACTACCACAATGGCGTGGCGACGTATGTCACCACGGTCCTCGGCATTCTGCCGGAGATTGCCGCGTCGCGAGGAGTGGAAGTAGTCGCATACGAAGCTTCTCAGCGGCCACTTGAGGCTTCTCATCCCAACCTGCGCAAGATTCGCCTTGATTCGGGCTGCTACTCGCTCGCTGCGCAGTTGCAATTGGCAATCCGGGCCGAGCGTGATGGGCTTGATTTGCTGCACACGCCCTTCTATCTGGCACCATTTTTTGTGAACTGTCCTACGCTTATTACCATCCACGATGTGATGCCGTTCCTTTTTCCTATCTATGATGGTCTTCGGGGATGCATTGTTCGGGCCGGATACCGCGCATCTGCTCTGCGAGCAAGCCATGTCGTGTGCGTCTCGGACACCACCCGCAATGACATCATTCGTGTGATCGGCATACTGCCGCCTAAGGTTACCCGCGTCTACGGCGCCATACGGCATCATCTATTTCATCCCGCACAGGATCCTTCAGAGCTGCATCACCTCAAAGCACGTTTTGGCATCGAGCAACCGTATGTCATGGTGATGAGCGCTTCCAATTGGAAAACGAAAAATCTGTCGGCCTCACTAGAGGCAATTGAGGCTGCACGGGACTTCACTGCAATTCCATTTCAAACCGTAATCACTGGATCGCCTATCGGCCTCGATCAAACCGGTTGGAGAGGGAAGTTGCGAAATGCAGTTGAGACTGGCTTCATTGAATCTGGCGATATGCAGAAGCTCTATCGGAATGCTGCACTGTTCATCACTCTCTCGAAGTACGAGGGCTTTGGGCTCCAGTTGGCCGAAGGGCTCGCGAGCGGCACGCCCTGCGTTGTATCCGACGGAGGCTCCCTTCCGGAGGTGGCTGGCGACGGTGCGATCGTATGCCCTCTCTCCGATCCGGATTCGGCTGTCAGAGCCATAGTCGATCTGCTGCAAAGTGATAACCGCCGTGACGAATTATCTCGAAAGGCGCTGGCACGGGCGGCTGCATTTTCTCGTGAACGGTTAGCTGAAGGGCTGCTTGACCTGTATGCGAAAATCAGCAGGTCTTCCGAGGTCCCCCGGCCGCAATTGCAAGTTGAGGGCCGATGAAAAAACCGATTCGCGCACTATTCAGAAAATTGCTCGAGACGCCAGCCCTGCCGGCCGGGGCAAAGCTGTACCTAGATTTCGTGAAGGCGTCGCACCGGCCTCCGCGACCTGCGGAGAAGTTGGCGTCTTCCATTTTTGTTTCTTTCCCGTACAACAGCCTTGGAGATGTGCTCGCACTGCTGCCGTTGCTTGAACGCATGCACGCTGTACATCCCGACGCACGGATCGATGTGGCAGTGGGCAGTGCTGTCGCCTCATTTGTACAGAGTGTGCCATTTGTTCACGTAACTCCGGTCCCGGCCGTCCCTCACAGAGGTTTCGTCTTTTGGCGCCTGCGAGAACTGCGGGAACTTGTGCGCTGTTTCCGAGATAATCTCAGCGCGAATCGTTATGCGTTCTCGATTTCGCCACGTTGGGGATCAGACACCTATGCGCGCGCCAGTCGATATCTGATGTACCTGGTTTGGGCGGAGCGATACGTGAGCTACTCAGCGCGCGTGGATGGAGGCCCTGCTCTACTCGATTGCCTCAGCACAGACCTTGCTATGGGCGGAGAACTGGAATCAGAGAGTGTGCGCCAGATCCGGCTGCTTGAACGCGTCGGGATACTTTCTCCGGATGTGACGCTCGCATCCGGCCTCGACTCCGAAACGAAATCGCTGGTTGACTTAGCCAAAGCCCAGGATAAAAGTCTTGTTGAATCCGTGTTGCGGAGAAGCTGCGGAACCGCTGTCGGCGGGTACATCGTCGTCTCTCCAGGTGCAAGCCGCTTGAGCAATCGTTGGCCTACGGAGCGATACGCCGAAGTGCTATCGTATCTTCACCGCTTCTATGGACTGCCGGCATTCGCCGTGGGCGCTCCGGCGGATTTGTCTTCTTGCGAAGAGTTGGAGGCTGCTCTGCCCGGCGTAGTCAGTTCACTGGGTGGCAAAACTACTCTACACGAGCTTGCCGCAATTCTCCGCGGTGCAAGACTATTCTTGGGGAACGACTCGGGGCCCGGCCACATGGCGGGTGCACTCGGGATTCCCACAATTGTGCTCACTGCATTCGCCCTTAGAAGCGATGAGGCTCACAAACACTCCGCTTTGCGATGGCGGCCTAACGGCCCCAAAGTTTTGCAGATCATGCCCACGAATCCTAAGTCGCCGTGCATCTCCGGATGCGATGCTGATCGGGCCCACTGCATTCTTGAAATCGAGCCTCGGCAAGTAATCGCGGCTGCGGAAGCGCAGCTTACGGGAGAGCATAAATCCGACATACATAGGGATCGGAGTGTGCCGTGCTGAATTCCCGACCCGCTCGGCTGCGCTCACTTCTGAAGATCTGCAGAGATTTAGCTCTGCTTCGCCAACCCTTCGGGCTCGCCTCTCTCGGTTTGGGGTCGGCAATACATTGGCCACGCAAGCTGTATGGTAGACGCGTGATCCGAGTGGGATCTCAGACTATGGTCCGCTCGCATGCATATATTGACGCAATTCTTGCGTACGGTGGGCAGCAATTTCATCCTTCAATTGAAATCGGCGATGATGTCTACATAGGGCGCCACGTTTATCTGACCGCCTGCGACCGAATCGTCATCTCGACTGGCTGCGTACTGAGCGAGCATGTGTACATATCTGATTCGGCGCACGGTATTGATCCCCAACAAGGCCTTATCATGAAGCAACCTCTCAAGAGCGAAAGCGTCTACCTTGGTCCCAATTGCTTCGTGGGATATAGAGCGGTCATTCTGCCGGGAGTCTCTTTAGGCGAGTGGTGTATCGTAGGCGCGAACTCTGTTGTCACGCGCTCGTTCCCCGCGTTTTCCATGATCGCAGGCGCTCCGGCGCAATTGATAAAGGTCTATGCGCACGACCAGGGGCAATGGGTGGTGCCAGCCGCAAGCGAAAGGGTTGGACGATGAAGGGTGAAGTGCTCATCACTGGGGGAGCAGGGTTCATCGGTTCGAGAGTCGCTATCGACCTACTCTCGAGAGGATACCCGGTAACTATTCTGGACAACTTTTCGCCCCAGATTCACGGCGGGAACACAGAATTGCCTGCCGGTCTGCGCGACGACGCGAAACTTCTGCGCGGCGATGTGCGCGATCCTGAAATCTGGCCTAAGGCGCTCTCGTCTTGCGAAACGGTAGTACACTTGGCGGCCGAAACGGGCACTGGCCAGTCGATGTACGAAGTAGCCCGTTACGAGCAAGTCAACATTGCCGGTACCGCGCATTTGTACCAAGCGCTTATATCAAATTCAAACGCTCATGTTGAACGGATCGTGGTCGCCTCATCCCGCGCCATCTACGGCGAGGGGGCGTACCGATGCGGCGCGCACGGTACTGTGTACCCGGAATCCAGGTCGAACAGCGACAAGCTTGCCGGGAATTTCGAACCGCTCTGCCCAGTCTGCTGTGGTAAATGCATTTCCGTAGCTACGTCTGAAGAAGCTCCGCTGAAACCGTCATCATTCTACGGGCTCACCAAGCAAGTGCAGGAACAGTTGACACTCATGTTTGGACAAGCAATGGGAATTGCTTCGTTCGCACTGCGATACCAGAATGTTTATGGGCCCGGCCAATCGCTTAACAATCCATACACCGGCATATTGGCTGTATTCTCCACCCTGGCGCGCGCAGGCAAAGACATAAATGTCTTCGAGGACGGGCTTGAGAGCCGTGACTTCGTTTACATCGATGATGTGGTTCGGGCAACGAGCGCATGCGTGGAAAGCAGCTTGATTGGTACGCACGTTTGCAATGTCGGATCTAACGAGCGCACCACCGTGATGCAGGTGGCGAGCGCTGTAAATAAGTTCTTTGGATGCCGGTCAAATGTTCGTGTCACGGGGAACTTTCGGATGGGCGACATTCGTCATGGGTTGGCCGACCTAAGTCGCGCCGGCATGTTGCTGGGTTTTTCTCCAGCATGGAAATTTCAAGATGGACTGCGCAAATTCTTAGAGTGGGCAAATGAAAGGGAGCCCATCGGCAGCACCTACGATCAATCTCTGCAAGAGATGCAAAGACACGGCCTGCTGCATGGAAGATAGAGCCAGTTTGGAGGAGGCTGCGCGCCGAGACCTGGCGCCACCGCTCCTCTCTGGAAAAGATCCAGTGTCCTTGCGGGTGTCTTCCGAAGGCGGGGAAACATCCGACCTAAATGCGGCTCTTGAGGCAAGGCAGAATCGCGGTAAGCGATTGTTGCATGCGGTCGGGTCCGCGGTGGCCAGCAAGGGTATCGTAGTCGCGGCCAACGCTCTCTCCATTCCCATCGCGATTCGTTACCTCGGTGGAGAGCGATTTGGGATCTGGACGATCATCTCCACCGCACTCACCATGCTGCTGGTCCTCGACCTTGGTGTGGCCAACTCACTCACCAACTTCGTCTCCGAAGCCTACGCGCGCAATGATCGCGAACATGCCAGCCGCTACACGACGACCGCATTGCTGGTGATGACCGTGCTCGCAGTTCTGATGGGCATAGCCGGCGCTGCCGTGTTCCCGCACCTTGACTGGTTCCACCTTTTGAAGCTGAACTCACGCTCTGAAGTGTCCGAGGTCGTGCGTTCAGTCGCGATCGCCTTCATTATCTTCCTGCTCGATTTGCCCTGTCGCTTGGCTACCAAGATTCTTGGTGGTTATCAGGAGCTTCGGACAGCAAGCGCGTTTACGGCAATTGGCGGAGCAGGAAACTTGGTGGCCATCCTTATAGTTGTGAAACTTCATGGTGGTCTGCCCGCCATGGTTGCCGGATCTTCCGCCGCCCTGGTTGGTTCTGATTTGATATGCCTACTATGGCTTATTCGCTTCAGCAAGCCATGGCTGGCCCCACAAATAGCGCATCTTAGCGGTGAAGCAGCCAAGCGCATGATGCGCCAAGGGCTCGAGTTCTTCATAATCCAGATCGCAGGGCTCGTTGTCTTCAACAGTGACAATCTGATCATTACGCATTATCTGGGGCCAGCTGAGGTAGCTAGATACAGCGTTGCCTGGCGCTTAGTCGGCTATGCTGCCATTGTTCAAACGCTTATCACTCCGGCGCTCTGGCCCGCATTCAGCGAAGCCTTTGATCGCGGCGATCTTACCTGGGTCCGTGCGGCGTTTCGGCGTATCATGGCAGTCACGATGTCCGTCTCTGTCCTCATGGCCGGCGCATTCGCTCTCAGTGGTCGTCCTTTGATCCGGCTATGGGCTACCGACGCCGCAGTGCCAACGCAGACCTTGATCGTGCTAATGGGCGTGTGGGTGGTCATCAGCACGTATATGAACAACACAGCCACCGTGCTGGCTTCGAGGGGGCAAACGCGAATCCAGGCATGGTGCTCAGTGGCTGCGGCAATTGTGAATCTGGCCCTTTCTATTTGGCTTGTGCAGCGGATCGGGGCTACGGGCGTCATTCTGGGAACCATTCTCTCGTACATTGCCGTCTTGATCGTTCCCCAGAGCGTCGAAACGCTGAAGGTTCTCCGTCAGCAGAAGCTGAATGGCCAGTGAGCTTCTCAGGCTGCTTGCCATGCACGGCTTCGCGATCTCCTTTAGGCGAGCTTGTCTTACACGGGAATTTACAAAGAGCTTAGTTTCATTAACTCCTCAACTGCCTGGGGCAGGGAGGCGAAGCTCAGGTCAGCCGCCTTTGCGGCAGTCTCCCACCCGCGCTTGCGGTTCTGTTCGGGGCCTGCAATCCATACGGTTCGCATGCCCAAAGCCGAGCCAAACTCGATGTCTGATAGGGAATCGCCGACCATAACGCTGGTCTCAGGTGAGAGGTCCGGGAACTGCTTCCTGGCTTGCTCATACAGTCCCGGCAGCGGCTTGCGGCAATTGCACGAGCTTTTGTCGTGAGGGCAATAGAAAAATGCGTCTATCCGGGCCTGGGACCGGCGGAGTTCGGACTGGAGGTGTTGATGGATTGCATCGACTGCCGCAGCGCTATAGAGACCAAGAGCGATGCCGCGCTGGTTGGAGAGGACAATGACCCGCATTCCCGCACGATTCATCTGTGCAATTGCCTCGGCAACTCCCGGGAGCAGTTGAAACTCGTCGATCGTTCGGACGTATTGTCTCTCCGGCATCTTCTTATTGATGACTCCGTCACGGTCAAGGAATACTGTCTTCAATTGATAGCCGGCCGAACCAGACTGGGAGAGCACGTTTGCTATGATAGCAGTGCAATCCGAGCCGGTACGGCGCACGTCAGAATTCCTCATGTCTCGAGTTAGCCAAAGATGAACCGAGAAGGCGAAGAAGTTTTCCGAACAACCATCGCGACTCACATTGATACCGTTCGTCAACTTTCTGAGAAGACAGAGGTGCTTGCGGCGATTGCGAGGGTGATGCTCTCGTCTCTTCGAAGTGGTGGAAAGATTCTGTTCTGCGGAAATGGCGGCAGTGCGGCCGACTCGCAGCACCTCGCTGCCGAACTCGTAGGCCGATTTCGCCGAGAACGAGTTGGGCTGCCGTCCATAGCTCTTACAACGGATACTTCGATCCTGACTGCAGTGGCCAACGACTACGGGTATGATTCGGTGTTTTCGCGACAGGTGGAAGCGCTGGCCCGTGCCGGCGACGTGCTGGTCGGCATATCTACCTCGGGCAACAGCCCGAATGTTGTTGCTGCACTCGAGAGGGGCCGCGGAATCGGCGTTTCAACCGTCGCCTTCACGGGACGTGGTGGTGGCAAGATGGCGCACCTGGCCGATCACCTCCTTGCAATTGATGCCTCTGAGACCGCTCGAGTTCAGGAGACACATATCCTTGCGGGCCACATGCTCTGTGACTGGGTGGATCTGCATTGGGCGTATGAGGAAAATCCGAAAGTCGGGAATCAGATAAGTGCTTGAGCGGCTGGACGAAATAATTCGGGACATCGAACAGGGGTGGCGTTCCCGGCGACTGCTCGTCGTTGGGGACGTGATGATCGACAAATATGTATGGGGAGAGGTCAGCCGCATTTCGCCAGAAGCCCCTGTACCAGTTGTTCATTTCAATCACCAAAGCCATCAGCCGGGCGGCGCGGCAAACGTCGCGATGAACCTGGTGCGGCTTGGCGCGGAGGTCCTGGTTGTCGGGTACACGGGTGACGACGAGGACGAAAAGCTGCTCCTGAGCATTGTTTCCGACAACGGGATCACTGCGCGCTTTGTCCAATGTCGCGAGTTCCCGACCATCACGAAGCTGCGGATCGTTGGGGGAAAGCAGCAGATGTTACGTTTGGACCGAGAGCGTCTCGGGCCGCGCTCTGCTGAGGATCAGCAACGCCTGATCGATACGTCACTGCAGCACATCTCTTCGTGTCATGCGGTGATTCTCTCAGATTACGCCAAGGGAGTTCTCACTCCCGAGGTATGCCAGAGCATCATCTGTGCTGCGCGCGAGGCTGGAATTCCAATTCTCGTTGATCCCAAGAGCACAGACTTCTCACGCTATGCCGGCGCATCCACGATCTGTCCAAATCTGAACGAGTTGAGTCGCGCTTCCGGCTTGGAGACGAGAGATCTGGATGTGTTGCTTGATGCAGCACAGCAGATGGTATCCAAATACAAATTGGACTTTCTAACGGCGACCTTGAGCGAGAAGGGCATCGCCCTAGTGCGATCGGACCGGAGGACACTTGCCGCTGCCAAAGCGCGTCAGGTATTCGACGTTTCTGGCGCCGGCGATACTGTCGTTGCTGTTCTTGCTTTGAGTCTTGCCTCGGGACTTTCCCCCGAAATTGCTATTCGTCTCGCAAATGTTGCAGCGGGTGTAGTCGTGGAGAAGGTCGGCACTGTACCGATCGAGAAGCACGAATTTCTGGCCGCTCTGACTCCCGAGCTCGCATTGCAGGCACATAGCAAGGTGGTATCTCGAGACGAATTAGCGATGCGGGTCGCTCTGTGGAAGCAGAATGGCGAGCGCGTAGTTTTTACCAATGGGTGCTTCGATCTATTGCACATCGGACACATTACTGTCATCGAACAGGCCCGTCAGCTAGGCGATCGGTTGATTGTTGCCATCAACAGCGATCGATCTGTTTCACGTCTCAAAGGGCCGGATCGTCCGATCGTGGATGAGTCCGCGCGTGCCCGGGTGCTTGCTGCGCTCGGTTCAGTAGACGCGGTTACTGTTTTCGATGATCCCACTCCGCTTCAGCTGGTCTTTGCGGTGCGGCCGGACGTGATCGTGAAAGGTGGCGACTACAATCCTGAGACTGTCGTGGGGGCGAGAGAGGTTCAGTCCTGGGGTGGCGAGGTGAGAATCGTGCCAACGGTGGAGGGGTTCTCGACGACAAGGCTGATCGAGAAGAGCAAGCGGTAGCGCGGGAATTTAGCTCATTTGAGTCGGGATGAAGATCAGTAGATCCCGGGGTCGGCGAAGAGGAATTGCCAGGAGCTGTCGAGGTAGAGCCAGCGCTGGTCGCTGAACCAGCTGGTGGGGAGGGCGGGGACGTGGAGAAGAGTGTGGCCGCCCATGCAGATCATCTCTGTGCCGTTCCAGCCGAGGAAGGTGCGCGAGGCCAGGCCGACGCTGGCGGGATTGGTGACGCGGCGGAGGCAGACCGGGCAGCGGTGGCGCTGGTCAGCAAGAGCCCAGCGAAAGCCGAACAGACAAATTGCGAAGCAGGAGACTAGCTGGAGGCATTCGGCTGCGGGCGAAAAGCTAGCCGTATAGCAGTAGGCGATGTCGAAGGACGCGAAGAGCCCTATGCCGGCCACGAGGATGAATTTGCCACCAAGAAAGCAGAAGCGGCGCAGGCCCTCTCTGGACGAGATGCGGTGGTTGGTCATTTGTGTTTCCCCGAGGGAAACGGAAGAGACCGCGGGGAGCGCGACGAGCGCCAAGAACAAGGCGAATCCGTAGAGGTTCCAGGGACCCTCGACGGGCGCGCTGATGGGCGTGGCTGAGAGGTCGATCAGCATGTCTTCGAGGTTGTGGGCCGAGATGCTGTCCCCGGATTGCTGCATGGCGTCGAGCCCGCGCTCGGAGAGCTGAGCGACGAGGAAGCCGCGGGTTTTATAGGGCAGATCCGTGGCGATCTGGGTGTCTGATTGAAGCAACCAGACGTCGGGCGCGCCGGGGAGCTGCCAAGCCGCGGCGGGAGCAACACCGGCGATGCGGGCGTTGCTGTTTCCGATGCGAACGACCTTGCCCGTGACGCTGGGGTCTCCAGCGAACGAGCGTATCCAGGTTTCGTTGCTCAGAACTACCGAGGGTAGGCCGGAGTTGTCGTCGAATGCCTGCTTCAGCGGCACCCCAAGAAGGCTGAAGAGATTCAGCGAAGAGCGAGCGACGTTCCACAAGATGCGGGCGGAGCCGGCATGAGCAGTTTCGCGGCTGACGTGGTAGAAAGCCAAGTCCTGGAAGAAGCGCTGGTGGGTGTACTTCCAGTTGAGGTAAAGGCCGGCGGGTATTGAGGGTTTCCAGCTGTGGTCGGCGGCTTCAGAGATTATGAGTGCGTTTGGATTGACGAGGAACTGCGCGGCTTCGCGTTCCGCACGGACGCCCGGGAGGAGGCTGGTGATCAGGAAGCAGAGCAGCAGGATCGCGGCCAGCCAGAGTAGGGGCTGTGCGGCAGATCCGTGCATATGCGACCGGGGGTGGCCGGATGCGGTGGCGAGTTCACGGACGCAGAGCGCATCGGAGAAGGCACCGAGGCAGAACCAGGTGATTTCGCTCTGAGATTGCAGGGAGAGGGTGTCGTCGAGGCGGAGATAGGAACTGCGCACATGCCAGAGCTCGGAGAGCCACTCGCAACGCCAGTCTTGGCGTTCGGCGGCGGGTACGAGAAGGGAGGCGGTATGCAACGCGGTCCGCTGAAGCGCGGAGAAGGCGACATCGGAAGGAGATTTCATACGGAGCGAGCCTCCTCTGTCGGCATGAGCCGCTCGAGCAAGGGGTAGCGCTTGCGGGAAGCGTCGAGCGTGGTCCGTCCGGCGGTTGTGAGCTTGTAGTACTTGCGTGGCGGGCGTTGCTCCGCGTCTGCAATGGATTGGCGTTCCCACTGGGAGCGGATCAGGTCGTCGCGTTCGAGGCGGCGCATGGCGGGGTATACGGTGCCGCTGGGGAGCCCGGTGACTTCCATGATGCTGAAGCCGTAGACATAACCGACAGAAATCGCCTGAAGGATCATGGCGGCGGTGTGAGAGAGTTTTGCCTCGGCGGCCATGCAGGGCATTGTAGCTATGTAGAAATCTACTTGACAACTGGAAAATCCATAGCAATGCTGAATGCTACATAGGGGGTCCGATCGTGCTTCAAGTTCAGCGTCTCTACCGCAGTTTCCGAACGATTCCGGCAGTGATCGATGTGAGCTTCAGTGTGGGTGCCGGAGAGATCGTTGGTTTTCTGGGACCGAACGGGGCGGGGAAGTCGACCACCGTAAAGATGATCACCGGGATGCTGCGGCCCGACGACGGCAAGGTGCTGTTTGAGGGTAGGAATATCCGGGAGGACATGGAGAGCTTCAGGGCTGTGCTGGGATATGTGCCGGAGGAAGCACATCTATACTCGTACCTCTCGGGCCTGGAGTATTTGCAGCTGATCGGGCGGCTGAGAGGAATGGATGAGGGGCTGATTGAGAGAAAAGCCACGGAACTGCTAGCGTTGCTGAACCTGCAGTCCTGGCAATACTCGCCGATCTCATCGTATTCGAAGGGCATGCGGCAGAGGGTGTTGATTGCGGCCGCGCTGCTGCACGATCCGAAACTGCTGATCTTCGATGAACCGCTATCGGGACTGGATGTGGTTTCGTCGCGGCTCTTCAAAGACCTGCTGGAGATGCTTGCCGCTCGAGGCAAGGCGGTGCTGTACATCTCGCATGTTCTTGAGACGGTGGAACAGGTGTGCGATCGCGTGATTGTGATTGGCAAGGGGCGAGTGCTGGCGGATGCGCCGCCGCGAGAGCTGATCGCGCTGAAGGGACTGCCGAGCCTGGAGAGCGTCTTCGCGCAACTGGTTGAGCAGCAGGATACGCGAGTAACTGCGGAGAGAATCGTCGAGGTCATGAGGATTGCCCATGGGTGATGGATTCCAGAGACTGATTGTTGATGCGCCGCCCGCGGTGATGTCCTTGAATGTGCAGGCTGCCATGGGGCCGGTGCGGGAGCCGAAGCGCAGCCAGTTTGAGCTTCTGGTGCGGCACTTTTTGGAAAGGTTCTTTAATCACGAGACAGCTTCGGCGGATGGGGACGCTAAGACGAGACTGGTGCAACTGGCGTTCGCGGCTGGGCTGCCGGGGCTCATGGTTGCGGTGTATTTGTGGCCCTTATACCACCCTGTCATTGTCTATCCGCCGCATCCGGGCGTTGCGCCGGGGCCGCCGCCGTACTGGGTGCAGGTAAATCATCATTTCTTCTTCGTGATTTATTCGTTTGTGGTAATGGGCCTGATCACGGTGTTTGAGTGGGACCTGTTTTTTCCCGACCTGCTTGACGTTCAGGTGATGGGAACGCTGCCGATCAAGGCGCGTCGCGTGTTCATGGGCAGGGTCGCGGCGATCGGGCTGCTGATCGGGGCGTTTTTGTTCGATGCGAACTTTCTGGCGCCGATCGTTCTGCCGATGTCAACTGATCCGCCGAGCCTGATGCGATTGGAGGCGGGACATTTGGCTGCGGTGGCCGGGAGCGGGCTGTTTGCTGCGTTCTCGATTGTGGCGGCGCAGAGCGTGCTGCTGGCTTTGTTCGGAGAACGGGTATTTCGCAAGGTGTCGCTGTTGCTGCAGGGAGGGGCGGTTGCGGGACTGGTGATGCTTCTGCTGCTTTTTCCGGTGTTGTCGGGAGTGACACCATCGCTGCTGCAGTCGGGCAATCGTGCGATGTGGCTGTTCCCTCCTTACTGGTTTCTGGGCATGTACCAGAATGTGCTCGGTGGGCCGGAGGCGATTGAAGAGTTCCGAACACTGCAGACGATCGGCTGGGTTGCGCTGGCAAGTGCAACGGCAATCGCGATATGCGCTTATCCGATCGCATATGTCCGGCGCGTGAAGAATCTGGTGGAAGGAGCGGTCACGCGGCGGAACAAGAACGGGGCGCTCGCTCCGGCGAATACGGCGGCTCATACGCTGCTTGTGCGGAAGCCGATTGGCCGCGCTGTGTTCCATTTCATTAACCAGACCCTGCTGCGACTGCCTCGGTACCGGATCTACCTTGTGCTGTACGGCGGGGTGGGGCTGTCGGTGTTGATTGCGACTGTTCTTCGCCTGGACGTGGTTCGTGGAAGCCTGCGGGCGGAGGCATCGGCAGACGGCATTCGGGCGGCGGCGGGGATCGTGGCGTTCTGGGTCACGGTGGGCTTGCGCACGGCGTTTGTTTCATCGGGCAATCAGCGGGGTGGATGGGTCTTCAGATTCACGCATGGCAGGCCGGCGCACTTTGGCGCAGCGATTCAGGAGTTGCGGGCTGTGAAGGTGTGGGTGCTGGCGTGCGCGGTGGTCGTGACCGTGTTGGTGGTTTTGGGGTTGAGGGCTGTCGCGCCTCCGGAGTTGCTCGGCGGACATTCGGCTGCAGCTCAGCTGCTGGTGGGCGTGGGCCTGTGCGTCATCTTGACCGATGCTGTTTTCGCGCAGGTACTCACTGTCCCGTTTACAGGAGAGGCGGCCGGAGAGAAGCCGAATATCGCGTTTATTCTTCTGAAGTTTTTCACGTTCTTTCCGTTTGTGACGGCAGGCGCTCTTGGGGCGGAGATGTGGACGGAGATTAGTTGGGCGCACTTCGCGGGGGCAGCGCTGGTGGTGCTTGTGGTGCATCTCTGGTTTCGCTACCGCCATCGCGAAGCGGTGAGGATCAACAGTGCGCAGGCTGAGGTGGAAGAGGGCGAAGACGAATTCCCGATGCGACTGGGGCTGAGGTACTAAATCGCGGCAATTACAATTGCCCGGTATGAAGAGGATTGCCGCGCTTGCGGTTGTTGCGATCGGTACGCTGTCGGCGGCGGCTGCCGAAAAGGATGCAGTCGCTTATGTGAATCCGCTGGTGGGTACGCAGAAGAGCGCCATCGGTTACGGCGGGACGATGCCGTTCGTTACGCCGCCGTTCGGAATGACGAACTGGACACCGCAGACAAGACAGAACAAGATCAGCGTTGTCTCGTACAACTACGATGATCCGACGATCTCGGGTTTTATCGGCACGCATCAGCCGGCTATATGGATGGGGGACTACGGGTACGTTACGGTGATTCCGCAGACGGGCGAACTGCGGACTGAGCCTGAGGCGCGGAAGATGGCGTATAGCCATGGAACGGAGACGGCGCGTCCGGACTACTATCGCGTGTCGCTGGGTAGCGGCGGAGATGGGAAGATTCTCGCGGAGATGACAGCCACCAAGCGCTGCGGGATGTTTCGATTCACGTTTCCGAAGGGTGCGCAGGCGCGCGTGATCATTGAGGCATCACGGCCGGGGATTGCGGGTTCTGCGTCGGTGAATTCGGAAACGCACGAAATTACCGGTTACAACCCGCATCGCATGGACGCACATCTGGGTCTGCTGGCATTGCCAAACTTCAAGGGATATTTCGTCGTGGAGTTTGAGCATGCGCCGGTCAACATGAAGACGTATGGGATGGAGGATGCCAAGGCTGCGAGCAGCCGAGGAGCATACGCGGAGTTCGAGCCCAAGCAAGTGGTGCTGGTGCGCGTTGGAACATCGTTCATCAGCATCGAGCAGGCGCGTGAGAATTTGAAGCGTGAGATGCCTGACTGGAATTTCGACGCTGTTCAGGCAAAGCTAAGGCAGCAGTGGAATGAGAAGCTCTCGCGCGTTCAACTCGGCGGCGTGCGGGATCGAGACAGGACGCTGATCTACACGGCGATGTATCACGCGCTGCTGTATCCGCGTATGTTTTCCGAGTACGGTCGCTATTACAGCGCGTTCGATGACAGGATCCACGAGGGCGAGAGCTATACGGCGTACTCGATCTGGGATACGTTTCGCGCAGAGAACAGCATGCTGACGCTGCTGGCGCCGGAACGCGTCGATGGGATGATTACGGCGCTGCTGCAGAACTTCAAAGAGGGCGGCTGGATGCCGAAGTGGCCGAATCCGAGCTACACGAACATCATGATCGCTACGCATGCGGATTCGCTGGTGGCGGAGGCAGTCCGGAAGGGATTCCACGGCTTCGATCGGGATTTGGCATGGCAGGCGGTCTACAAGGATGCGATGACGCCTCCGGATGGCGATACGACGCGGCGGTGGCTGGACCGGGAAGAGCATACGCCGTATGAGGCGCGAGCCGGGCTGACCTACTATAAGCAGCTTGGGTTTATCCCCACCGACAAGACAGATGAAGCGGCTTCTCGCACTCTGGAGGACAGCTATGATGACTGGTGCGTTGCGCAGATTGCGAAGGCGCTGGGGAAAACGGATGAGTACAGATTCTTTCTGAAGCGGTCGTTGAACGATCGCAAACTCTACAACCCGGCGCTGGGATTGATGAATGGGAAAACGTCGGACGGGAAGTGGGCACCGATCGGCGGCGAGAAGGATGACGACCGGAACCGATCTGTCTCCGGCTGGACTGAGGGTGATGCTTGGGTCTACACCTGGTCGCCGTTTCACGATCAGGCGGGGCTGCTTGAATTGATGGGCGGAGCGGAGAAGTACAGCAGCAAACTGGACCAGCACTTCAGCGGCGGCCATAACGTGCATAGCAACGAGCCGAGCCATCACTACGGGTACTTGTATGATTTCGCGGGCCAGCCCTGGAAGACACAGGCGAAGGTTCGCGAGATCGCCGCGAAAGAATATGACGCTACGCCTGGTGGTCTCGATGGGGATGACGATTGCGGGCAGATGTCGGCGTGGCTGCTGTTCACGGCTTTGGGCTTCTACCCGGTTAATCCGGCGAGCGGGGAGTACATGATTGGAAGTCCGATGTTCGAGCAGATGTCGCTGACGCTGGGCAATGGAAAGACCTTTCGAGTGGAGGCGAGCGGCAACTCTGAGAAGAATGTCTACATTCAAAGCGCGACACTGAATGGCAAGGAACTGACGATTCCGGTCATCACGTGGGAAGAGATCCAGACCGGGGGCGTGCTGCACTTCGTGATGGGAGCGAAGCCGTCGGAGTGGGGAAGCGCGTGGAGACCGACTCCGATTGCGGTGAACTGAAGTGGAAGTGCGGCCTTGCGGAGAGTCGAAGTGGCAACTGAGAGCTTCATCATCAAGGTGAACCGGACAGAGGTGCGGGTCACGACAGATATGAGTGTCGCGGCCGCGATGATGATGGCGGGAGAGCCTTGCCGGATTTCAGTGCGCGGCGAGCCGCGGGCGCCGATGTGCGGAATGGGAATCTGCATGGAGTGCAGGGCGACAGTGGATGGCCGAAAGCACCAGAGGACCTGCCAGGTGATGTGCGTGCCGGGAATGGAAGTCGTCACGGAATGACCAGGACCTTCGATGTCGTGGTTGTGGGCGGAGGGCCTGGAGGGATTGCCGCGGCCGCTGTTGCCGCTGAAGCCGGCCTTCGCGTCTGCCTTGTGGATGACAACCGGAGCCCGGGCGGCCAGATCTGGCGAGAATTTGATCGGGACGGGACGAAGGATAATCCGCACTGGCGCGAGTTCGCTCGTTGGACAGAGAGACTGCGGCGCACGCGTTGCGAGATATGGATGGGATCGCAGGTGGTGGATCAGCCTGCGGCGAACGTTCTGCGGCTGGAGCGCGATGGGGAAGTGCTGGATGTAGGCTTCGGCAAACTGATCGTTGCGACGGGAGCGCGCGAGCGGTTTCTGCCGTTTCCCGGATGGACGCTGCCGGGGGTGACCGGGGCAGGCGGGCTGCAAGCGCTCATGAAAGCCGGGCTGGAAGTTCGCGGAAAACGCGTGGTGGTTGCGGGGACCGGGCCTTTGCTGCTGGCGATTGCGGCGGGACTGAAGGGAGCCGGGGCGACGATTGTTGCGATCTACGAGCAGGCACCGCTCAGGAAACTGGCTGGGTTCGGATTTTCTCTCGCGAGTTATCCCGCGAAGATCGCCGAAGGATTTGGCTATGCACGAAAGTTGCGGGGCGTGCCGTACCGGACCGGTTGCTGGGTGAAGTCGGCTGAGGGATCAACGCAACTGAATCGAGTCAATGTCACGGATGGAGCTAAAGAGTGGGCGCACGATTGCGAGTGGCTTGCGTGTGGCTTTCATCTGGTGCCGAATCTGGAAGTACCTTTGCTGCTCGGATGTGAAGTTGTGGACGGGTATGTTGCGGTGGATGCGTTTCAGCAGACTTCGGTGCCGGCCGTGGCGTGCGTGGGCGAACTGACCGGGATCGGAGGGCTGGAGAAGGCTCTCGTCGAAGGACAGATTGCCGGGTGGATTGCGGCGGGTCGCGAGGAAAAGGTGCGGGCATTTTCAACGCGGATGAAGAAGCTGCAAAGTTTTGCGCGGCGATTGGATGAGGCTTTCGCGCTGAGAGATGAGCTTCGGAATCTGTGTACGCCGGAGACGATTGTCTGCCGGTGCGAAGATGTGGCGTATTCGGCCGCGAAGGCTTGCGGGTCATGGCGGGAAGCGAAGCTGCATACGCGATGCGGGATGGGCCCATGCCAAGGGCGGATCTGCGGGCCGGAAACGGAGTTTCTCTTCGGGTGGCGGGACACGGGGGTGCGGCCGCCGATCCTTCCAGCAAAACTGGGGACTGTGGCTGGGGTGCTGGATCCGGATCAGAGTGACGCCTCAGTGCTGGAGCAGGTGCCGACCTAGCCAGGGAACGGGGTGCTTGGAGCGGCGATCGGCGGGCGATTCGCTTGAGCGGCACGGAATGCGGCACGCGCGTCTTCGAGTTCGTTGCCGACGAGTTCGAGGCGCGGCGGACGTACGCGTGCGGACCCGATGCCTGCTTCCTGCTGGACCTGTTTGATGAGTTGAATGAACTTCGGAACGGTGTCCATGCGAAGAAGAGGCAGGAACCAGCGGTAGAGTTCTAATGCCTGTTGCGTGTTGCCGGTTCGAGCGAGGTTGAACAGGTCGACGGACTCGCGCGGGAATGCATTGACGAGGCCGGCAACCCAGCCCACGGCTCCGGCTGCGATGCCTTCGACGATTGCGTCATCGACACCGACGAAGATGGACAGACGTTCGCCGAGGAGCGAGCGGATTGCCGTCACCCTGCGGACGTCGGTGGATGACTCTTTTACCGCGGCGAAGTTTTCGTGCTCGGATGCGAGCTCTTCAATCTGATCGGGCAGGAAGTCGACGCCATAGGCGACAGGGTTGTTGTAGAGCATGCCTGGAAGAGGAGTTGCTTTAAGGATTGCGGCGACGTGCGCTTTGTTTTCGCGCCAGTCGCCTTTGTAGACGTATTGGGGCAGGATCATGAGGCCGGAGCAGCCTTCCTGGTGTGCGGCCTGGGCAAGAGCAACGGCTTCTGACGTGGAGAGTGCGGAGATTGCAGAGACAACTGGAACGGAGCCGTTCAGCGATTTCACGACTGTCCGCAGGATTGCGACCTTCTCGTCAAAGGCGAGGGTTGCTGCTTCGGCGAGGGAGCCGAGGCAGATAATACCGGAGCAGCCATTCTCGACTAGCCAGCGTGCGTGGCGGGCAACGAAGTCGTGATCGATGCTCAGATCCTGCTTGAAGCAGGTGGTCATTGCGGGCATGACGCCGTTCCAGTTCATGCGGTCTCCTGATGTATGGGCTCTGCTGTTTGCTGGGAGGTTTCGAAGCGAGAGGGGAGATATGGTTCGGGTGGAATCGGCGGCTGAGAGCCGGAGAATGTGCAGGCGAGAATTTCAGCGGTGGCTAAGGCGGTGGTGATACCGAGGCCTTCGTGGCCGGTGGCGAGGCACAGTGTGCTGTCGGAGAGTGAGGCGCCGATGAGGGGGAGTTTGTCGGGAGTTGCGGCGCGGAACCCTGTCCAGATACGGATAACGCTGAGCGATGAGATGCCCGGCATGTAGAGCTGGGCGCGCTGGAGCATGCGGGAGAGGATGGCGTGGTTCACGTCGGGGTCTTCGGCGCCGTACTGGCGGGAGGAGCCGATGAGGATTTGTCCGGTCTTTCGCGGCTGCACGTTGAATGCGACGGAGTCGGAGCTGATGGAGTGGGCGCTCTTGAGATAGCCGAGCTCAACAAGCTGGTGGCGGACGAATCCGGGATATCGATCGGTGATGGCGAGGTGGCCTTTGCGCTTTTTGACCGGGATGCCGGGCGTCAGCGCCGGAGCGTGCGCGCCCAGAGCATTGACGAGGCGCGGAGCGCGGAGCACCGCACCATCATCGAGTATGGCCTCGCCGTGCCCGAAGGAAGTGATGCTGCGGCCGAGAAGCACGTGGGAACTGAGGGCCTGCAGTTCGCGAGCGAGATGGAGAGCAACAACAGGCGGGTAGACGACGGCGTCGTCTGAAACGAGCAGGCCTCCGGCGAGACCGGTGCGGAGGTTTGGCTCGAGGGAGGCGAGCTCAGCCGACGAAAGCATGCGCGAGGGGATGGAGCGTTCCTTCAAATTGGCGTGCTTGCGTTCGGCTTCGGCGTACTCCTCGTCGTCGGCTGCGACCCAGAGGGTGCCGGTGGCTTCGTATTCGGCGGCGTCGGGAAGGCTCGATGAGAGGCTCTGCCAGAGCTGCTGTGAGCGCCGTGTGAGCGCGAATTGCGCTTCGGAGTCGTCCATGACGACGATGTGGCCCATGCCTGCTGCTGTTGCGCCGCCGCCCAGGATGTCTCGTTCGATCAGGGCAACATGCATGCCGGTTTTCGCAAAGGCGAGCGCGCATGCTGTTCCGACGATGCCGCCGCCGGCAACCACGACGTCGTAGTTGCGGGGCGAGGAGACTGTCATTCCGGAACTCCGAGGCGGAATGGATCGGCGGGATCGAAGAGCAGAGTGCCTTCGGCGGTGACGTATGCGGAGCCGGTAATGGAGGGCCGGATGCGAAGTTCGTGTGCAGCAGGTGCGCTGGCGGGAGCGTTTGCATCGGCTTCGAATTCGAAGTTGCCTTCGAAGACAGTTCCCAGTATTCCTTCCTGTCGCCAGGGATGACTGGCCTTTAACGTGGCGTCGGCTGCAAGGCAGGCGATCTTGGCGCTGGTGCCGGTTCCGCAGGGAGATCGGTCGTAGGCCTTGCCGGGGCAGAGCACGAAATTGCGACTGTCGTTTGCTGCGCTTTCGGGATCGGCGAATAGCTCGATGTGATCGATTTCAGAGCCGTTTGCGCCGGTGATGCCGGCTCGGTTCAAGGCTTGGCGAATTGCCCAGGTAAACGCAGTGAGCGGTTCGACGTTGGCGATGTGGAGCTGATGGGCGGTCGGAAATGAGTGCCGGCGTACGAGGAAGAACCAATTCCCGCCCCAGGCGACATCCCCAGCGACTTCACCGTAGCCGGGGACATCGACCGCGAGGTCGCGATGGAGCCGGTAGGAGGGCACATTGCGAACAGTGACGCGTTTGTCCGGGTGCAGCGTGATATCGACGATTCCGACGGGAGTTTCGATGCGGTGTTCGCCGGGCGAGATTTTGCGGAGATGGGCAAGCGTGACGACGACGCCAATCATGCCGTGTCCGCACATACCGAGGAATCCGGCGTTGTTGAAGAAGATGACTCCGGCGGTACAGGCGGGATCCGATGGCTCGACCAGCAGCGCGCCGACCAGAACGTCGGAGCCGCGGGGCTCGCACAGTATGGCGCGGCGGTAGGCATCGAAATGCCGGCGGAAATGCGCGAGTCGATCGGACAGAGATCCGGAGCCGAGGTCGGGACCGCCGCTCAGGACGCAGCGCGTCGGTTCGCCCGCGGTGTGGGAGTCGATGACCTCAATGCGGGAAGGGAACTCGGGAACATGCATGTCGGATGCTGCAGAAAGTATACGAGCCCGGGAGAGGGCGTGGCACGGGAGGGGACCATAGACGGGAGTTTGTATCTTTGCAGTTCAGTTTCGGGGATCGGCTTGTGTTGTGCGATGCGCGGCGGCGGAGCGATATGAGGTGCCGCCGCGCATCCTTCCTCAATCGAAGTACGCAGTCAGCGTAAGAACAAGTAGCGTGACTCCAATGAAGATCGCGGTGAATCCGACGATACGGGCGAAGCGAACATACCAAGTTGCCGGGGCTTCGCCGAGGCGGGCATCGAGCTTGCCTTCCCGAACCATACGGGCGTACTCCTGCGGGCGTTTGTGCTCAAATTCCTTTTCGCTTTCGACACCGGTGAAGATCACCATGTCCATGGGGAAGCTGTCGGGTCTGAGATGCGTGTTGACGAAATGGATGGAGAAGATGAAGAGAATGGCGAGAAGGCCCTCTTCGCTGTGGATGACGAGCGCCGCGTTTAGAGCCCAGCCGGGAAGGAAACGGGCAAAGAAGGGCGCGAACCACATCGCGTAGCCGGAGAAGCCGATGACGATCATTCCCCAGAACACCGCCCAGTAGTCGAACTTTTCCCAGTAGGCGTACCGTTCAAACTGTGGCTTGGGGCCGAGGCCGAGGAACCAGCGCATGTGTGCGAAGAGGTCTTTCGCGTCCTTCCAGTTGGCGACCATCGAGGTTGCGCCCCAGAAGATGCCTTTTTCTCGACGATAGAGGCCGCGTGTGAAGATTTCTTTCACGTGAATCAGAAACGCCACGGTGAGCGCGAGGGCGCAGAACTTGTGGAAGGAGAGGATGGCGCCGAAGCCGCCGACCGCTCCGGCTAAGCCCCGAGCCCAGATGCTGTCGCTGAAGCGGAGGGGCAGGCCCGTCCCGGCAAGCCCGAGAAATGTGGTGAAGAGCACAGCGTGCATGGCTCGCTGCTGACGGGTGAAGCGAACGAAGAAGCGTTCTGTTGCGGGAGCGGGCATTTTCGTTTCCAGCGAAGCTTGAGCCAACTCAGGCATTCTTGCCTCCATTTCCTGAATTCCTCTTCACCTGATCGAACCGGGAGCGAATGAGCCAGAGAGCTGTGTGAATCACGAAGAAGGTGAGCACGCTGATCAGCAGCAGGTTCATGAACAGCCGGATGAAGTAGAGGGCCGGGTTCAGCTTGCGATCGCGCGCATTTGCATGCGGCTGGTACTGGACGAAGCTGGTGTTCGCGCCTTTGTGGCACTTGCCGCACGTTGTGATGAGGTTGGTGCGGTTGATTGCGGATCGCGGATCGGAGGCTGGATGGATTTCATGCGCATCATGGCAATCCCAGCAACGCGCGGTTTCGACATAGCCGCCAAGTAGACCAAGCTGGGAGTGGAAAGTGTCGTGATAGGTGGAGAGCTTGTCTTTGTGACACGATCCGCAGATGGGAGTGGACTGCATGCGGAAGGCAGACTCTGTGGGCTGCAGGATGGCATGGGCGGTGTGGCAGTCTGTGCAGACCGGCGCCTTCAGGTCGCCTTTTGCGATGCCCTGGCCGTGTGCGCCGCGCTGGTACTCGTCGTTGATCTTGGCGTGGCAGGCGCCGCAGGTTTTCGGAATGTTGGCTTTGGAGGTGGGGCTGTTCGGATCCTTGTGGCTCAAGATGCCGTGGGAGCCGTGGCAGCTCTGGCAGTTGGCGGCGACGAGGAGGCCTTCCTTGTTGAGTGCGTTGCCGTGGATTGAGTCCAGGTAGTGCGGGTAAACGCTGGGCAGGCCTTTTCTGGTTGCCATGGCGCCATCGCTGTGGCACTGTCCGCAGGTTTTTGGGACGTTCAACGGGTAGACGGCAGATCGCGAATCGGTTTTCGGAAAGATCTCATGGGCGTTGCCGTGACAGCTGGTGCAGGGGTGGTCTTTCGAGGAGGAATGGACGCTGGCGGAGAGTTTGGCGCCCTCGTCGGCATGGCAAGATTTACAGTCCACCTTTGCGATGTGATCAGGATGCGGATATTCCTTGATGTCGGCGTGGCAGTTGTTGCATTGCAGGCTGCCGTGGACGCTGGCGCCGAACTTGTCGCCGTCTACGGAGATGCTGTGGCCGGCGGAGTCCTGCATTGTCTTGTCGGCGTGGCAGGCAAGGCACTCGGATTGTGCGAGAGTCCGGAAGGGCGTGAAAGAGAGAGCCAAGACGGCGAGACTCAGGGCAGAAGTGCGACGGCAGCTTGACAGAAGAAACTGCGATAGCCAATCAGCGGGCCAGGAAAAGACTGCAAGAAAGTAAGCAGCGATACGCGCGGCTCTGGTCATGATCTTCCTTCAAGGCGCGTGAGCAAGTGCCCGTGCGCACGAGGCTTCCCCGGAGCGGATGTTCCGCTCGGATCCTAAAGTGATCTCGCGGGGATTGCACTTTCGAGAAGACTCCTTTTCGGACAGCTGCGGCAGTGATAGTGGTCACAACTGCAATTGAGTGAAGGGAGGCAGTTCGATTTCGTTTTGTGAGGAGAGCCACTTCACCGGCGTGAAGGGCAGCGGAACGCGGCGCTTCTGCAAATCTTGATCACATCGGGGCGCGTAGCGCTCAGCGTTTTCTCGATGCAGGTAGTCGTGATGCGAGTCACATGCCTTGATGCGCGATTTTCAGGAGAATTGTCGCCGATCGAGGTGTGCTTCATGGCGACATCTGCCACAGCTTCGAGTGCAATCATGCTCACTCTTCCTACAGACGGAATCCGCCAGATGCAGTGGCGGTTTGCGGATCGCTATGACCTGCAGATGCTGGTGCAGTCTGCGCGCGGCGTTGCCCGCGGAACGGTGGCGCAGATGGTTGCGAGCGGCGAACGCAACAGCCACGAATGGACTCCAGCGAAGAACGAAATGCTGGAGGCGTTCGATCGTGCGGGGATCACGGCGGCGTTCATGGAGCCTGAGGAGGGCGGGTTCATCTCCGGGCCCAAGAACCTGGCGCTGGCGCTGGCGGCATTTGAATTGGCATGGGTAGATGGTGGCGCGGCTACAGCAAGCCTGGCCGGCTTTCTTGCGCTGGCGCCGATTCACGAACGCGGAACGCCGGAGCAGTCGCGGCATTACAAGGAGCTCTCAGCTCCTCCTCAGCCGGGAGAAGATCGCAAGCCGTGGCGCGGCGCATTTGTGCTGACGGAGCCGATTCCGTATGTCGGCGTGGATACAGGGATGCTGAGCGGCAAGGTGCGGATCGCAGAGTGGCGGGAGGATGAGGAGCCCTGGCTGCAGGTGGAGAAGCGCGGACGGTTCATTACGAATATCGCATTTGCGAATTTTGTGACTGCCGCGGTGGCATCCGATGATCCGCGCATCAAGGGCAGTTGTGTTGTGATCCTCGAGGAGACGGACGAGGGAACTTTCGATCACGGAACACCGACGAAGAAGCTTGTGCACCAGTTGTCGTCGACAGGTGACCCGATTTTTAACCTGAAGGTTCCGGCCGGGCGGATCGTGGGCGGATATGCGGTCAGGGAAGGAGTGCTCGTTCCCAACTTCAATCACAGCGAGGTGATTGAAGCGGTTTTTCGCAGAACCCGGGTGACAGTGGGACTGATGACCGCGGCCAAGCTGCTGTCAGCGGTTGAGCCGGTCATTCGGTATCAGCGGGGGCGTTTCCGTGGAGCTGAGGGAGCGAAGCCCGGAACGGTTCGCTACGAGCAAGGCATTCAGCAGCGCGAGGACGCGCTGCACAGGCTGGTGGAAGTTTGGGCGACCGGTGAGGCTGCGGCATCGCTCGGATTTGCGGCCGCGCGGCTCTTCGATGAACTGGATCCGATCGAGAAACAGAAGACAGCGATTATGGCTGAGCGCGGAATCAGCGGTGGACGCGCTGAGTTGAAAGCCTTGCGCGCGAGCGAGGAACGGGCAGTTGCATTGCTGAGGATGAGCGAACGCGACCCCAGGCGAGAGGAGATTGCAGCCGACCCGCTGGTTCAGTTTGTGCTGAAGGATGCAGAGGCCAACGTGCTGTGCCCGGCAACCAAGCTTTGGAATACTGGCGTCGGCGCAAACATGATGCGCGAAGCCGTGAGCCTGATGGGAGGGTATGGCATCACGGAAGATTGTCCCGGGTTCCTGGCCAGTAAATGGATGGATGCACAGCTGGAGGCGACGTACGAAGGACCGGAGGCGGTGCAACGCAGACAGCTGACGATCACGATGACTTCTGAGGTCTTCCTGGCGCAGTTCTCTGCATGGACCGGGGAGATGAGAAAGATTGCGGCCACTCACCCGGGGACGGGCGCCTGCACGCTGGCGACCGCGATGCGGATGTGGCAGTGGACACTGGAGCATTTGCAGAAGGCGACGGACGCATCGGGCAGCAAGCTCTATCACGGCCAGCGGCAGGGTGTGACGTTTCCGCTGGCGGATGCGCTGTGCTGGCTGCTCGCGTGCCGGTACCAGATCTTCGATGTGCTCGAGCTGGAGCGGCGGGGGTATGCGGACGTCACGAGCGGAGGCGATCTGGCTGGGACAGTCCGATTCCTGAGCGAACTGTGTCACGTGCAGAGCGCGCGGGCTGCGGGAGAGGTTTCCCGTATTTGCGCAGAGCTGGTTTTCGGGTACAACGAACATCCGTCGTGGGAAAGCGAGAAGTGCGCGACGTGCTGCTTCTCTGCGAGCGAGGTTGATGAGTTGGAGGAGACGATGCCCGGCATCGCAGCGATGGCAGTGGATGTGATTGGGCCAGACGGCAGTCACCCCACGAAGGCTGGGCCGTGCGCCGGCTGCGCAGGCGCAAACGATTTCCTTCAGTTGCAGAATAAGCTGTGCAGCTGCCTCAGCGGTTCAAGGCTGGCGAAGGATCGCGCTGCGGAGACGGTGAGCAAGGTAATGATTCCCGAGGCGCTGGATTACCCCGCATGAGCCGATTGGAAGACACTGCCGACTGCGGCGCACCGATTGTTGAACGGCAATCGATGGAAGCCGATATTGCGTGTGTTGGATTTGGGCCGGCGATGGGCGGGTTTCTCACAACGTTAAATCGCGCGTGGATGGAGAATCCTTCCGATCCGGTGTTTGAGAGCCAGGTCGCGCCGGGCTTGCCGCTGCAGGTGCTCTGCTATGAGCGCGCGGATGACATCGCTGCGGGAGTAAGCGGCGTGGTGACTGCGGCACGCGGGATCCGGGCCAGTTTTCCTGATTTGAATGCAGCCGATATACCGATGGCTGCGCCGGTAACGTCGGAACGCATCCTGTATCTGCTGGATCCGATTCGTGCGAGCCGGCGACCGTGGATGCTGCGAGCGGGAGATCGACTGCTTCGCGCTTTGGGCGGGCATCTGGGCGTGAAAGATGAAGCTTATGGATTGCCCTGGGCTCCGCGATTTCTGCATAAGAGCGGCGGCCTGGTGATGTCGATCGGGCAGTTCAATCAATGGGTCGGTTCGCAGATCATGGCGTCGGGGCTGGTACAGATATGGCCCGCAATGCCGGTGAGCGAGCCGTTGTTTGCCCCGAACGCGGAGCGTACGGGTGACAAGGTCGTCGGCATTCGCCTGACGGATCAGGGAGTGGATAAGCAGGGTGCGCCGGAATCAGGTTTCGTTGCTGGGATGGATGTTCGCGCAAGCCTGACAGTGATCGGAGATGGGCCGTTCGGGTCGGTAGGCCGTGCAATCGACAAGCGAATGGGGATGCCGGCAGGACACGACAAGCGCGAATGGGCTCTGGGCATGAAGTTTGTGATCGAGTTGCCGGCTGAGACTACGCTCAAGGCCGGCACCGTTTGGCACACCTTCGGCTATCCCGAGCCGGAGATCTTCGGATTTCTGTATGTGCATCCGGAGCGGCTTGCATCGGTGGGCATCTTTGTACCGTCGTGGCTTGGCGATCCTTCGCGAACGGTGTACCGCTACCTGCAGCACTACATTCGGCATCCGGCGTTGTGGCGTTATCTGAAGGGGGGCACACTTCGCTCGTGGGGAGCAAAGTCGCTCGACGAATCGGGGCAACATGGGGAGCCGTTTCTTGCGGGCGACGGGTATGCGCGGATCGGCGAGGGATCAGGGTCAACGAACATGCTGGCGGGCTCGGGCGTGGATGAGGCCTGGACGACGGGAGTGCAGCTTGCGGAGTCTGTGATTGAGTTGCTGCGGAACCGCCGAAGCTTCACCCAAGAGAACCTGGCCGGAACTTATGAGCGGCGCCGAAGAGCAAGCTGGGTTGAACATAACGCAAGGAATGCGATGAATGCACGGAACGGATTTCATCTAGGGTTTGTTCCGGGGCTGATCGGGATGGCGCTGGCAGGATTGACGGGAGGAACTCTCTCAATTGGCGCGAAGATCCCAGCAGCGCATGAACAAATTCGAAAGAGGCATACGCGCTCGATAAAAGAACTGAAGCGGCGTGAAGCGGCCATGGTCGCAGTTGAGGATGGAAAGCCGCTGCACGACGCGATGATGTCGGCACGGGGATGGCCTGAGATTCAGTTTGACGGAAAGCTGCTGGTTTCGCAGCAGGATGCATTGCTGATGGGGGGCAAGGTGCAGGCGATGCCGGGGTTTGCCGATCACGTGGTGTTTCGAGATGCGGGCTTGTGCATCCAGTGCGAGGACAAGACGTGCATTGCGATGTGTTCGGGACAGGCGCTGACGCTGGGAACTGAGGGCGTACCAGCTTTCGAGCGCGAGAAGTGCGTGCACTGTGGCGCGTGCCTGTGGAATTGCGGCCGCATTACTGGTGAAGGTCTGACCAACATTGAATTCCGCAGTGGCGCGGGCGGATTTCATTCGGCAGAAAACTAGCCGGTAGCTTGTAGCCGGTAGCCGGTAGTGACCCATCAGCAAGAAGATCAGAAAGCAGAAAAGATAATGGCCCAGGACTATCGAGAGCTCATCGTTTGGCAGAAGGCAATTGAACTTACAGTTTTGGTTTACAAGATTACCCAGTCATTTCCTCAATCTGAGTTGTACGGGTTGAGCAGTCAAATGCGAAGGGCCAGCGTGTCTGTTGCAAGCAATATCGCTGAAGGGAGAGGCAGAATCAATAGCATGGAATTCCGACAGTTCCTTGGAGTAGCGCGAGGGTCTACATGCGAATTGCTGACGCAGATTCATGTGGCCCGTGCACTTGGGTTCAGCACAGGCGGAAATCTGGATGAAGCCGAATCCCTTGGAACCGAAATCTCAAAGATGCTCCTGCGGTTCATCCAGACTCTTGAATCTCGCAAGATTGCTGGCAAGAATACAGGGGCTCGCTGTGCTGCCTTTATAGCTCCAGGCGCCAGGTCTACTGACGGCTGGCGAAAACAGGGAGAGTTTTGACATGCTGCACGCACTACACATCGTCGTCTGCGCTGGCATTGTGCCGGATCCGTTGCAGACGTTGGAGCCGGTGACGGGCGCGAATGGGCCGGCGCTCAAGAACGAGACGATGCTGCCGGCAGTTCTTGATCCGTGGGCAGCGAGCGCCCTTTATGAAGGTGCAAATCTCGTTGCGAAGAATCCCGGCAGCAAGCTGTGGCTCGTTTCAATGGGACCGAAGGCGAAACTGCAACAGGTGATGATGACCGTTGCGCAAAAGGCGACCTTCGAACTCGTGCCTATTGATTCGGCCAGCAACGGATTTGCGGATGCCCATGCAACGGCAGCCGCGGTCGCGGATGCGATTGAAGGTATTCCGGGGCTTGAGAAGACACGACTGCTGATTTTTGGCGGATGGGAGTCGGCTTCACGCGGAGCCGGTGTCACGCTTCAGGTCGTCGGCGAGCGGCTCGGCATCACCGATCAGTTCATGGGGGTCGACCAGATCGAGATGCGCGAGGATGGTTCGTTTGAAGTTCTGGAGCGAGTGGAAGGGGGCAAGCACCAGGTTTCAGTGTGCGCGGGCGCTCCGGCGGTTTTTGGCTGGGCTACAGGGAATCTTCCGGAGCCGCGCGGCAACCCGCAGATTGGAATGGCGAACATGCGAACGGTAATGCCGGCTTTGCAGAAAGCCAAGCCGACAACACTCGCCGACGGGGGACTGAAGTTTGTATCTGCCACGCTGCCGAGCCAGCAAAGGCAGACGCGCGTGGTCAAGGACCTGGCCCCAGAGGTGATTGCAGCAGAGCTGGTGGAGTGGATAGGAGCGGAGTGATGGCGGAATCGATTCTTGTTTTAACTCACGCTGACGAGACGGGCCGGTCGCTGACGAAGCTTTCTATGGAGGTTGTGAGTGCCGGGAAGGACTTGGCCGCGCGGCTCGATGCCCACCTCGCGATCGGTATTCTCGCTGTGGATTCGGTCAGTGCTGCCGGCACTGTCGGCGGGATCGGTGCACCTGTCTTCGGGGTGTCGGATGAGGCGTTTGCGCAGGCACGTTATGGGACCGATATTGCCGGGTACGAGGCTCTCTATAGAGCGGTCCAGCCTACGATCATTCTGGCTCCCCAGAGTTCTCGCATGGCGCGTGTGGCAGCGGGGCTGGCTCATCGGATTGGGGGGAAAGTCGATACCCACATCACTGCGATTCGCACCGAAGGGGGCCTTGAAGTTTCTCGCTGGCTTTATCGCCAGCGGATCGAGACGGTGATTACGCGGTCGGAGCGGCCATGGGTTCTGACGTTTGAGGCTGGGGTGTACCCGCCTTTCGAGGGTACCGGTGGCGATGTTGTTGTCGAGCCGGTTGCCGTCGAACTGCCGCCGAAGCGCACCAAGGTAATTGGGGTTCGGGCTCCAGCACAGGCGGCCCAGACCATCAGGCCGGATGCAAGGATGCTGTTTGTAGCTGGCGCGGGGTGGACCAAAAAGCAGGCAGATGGGCAGACTCACGCACTGGAAGCGGGTGAGCTGATTCTTGGTTTCCTTCAAAAGACTGGAGCCTCGCTCGGCAGTTCGAAGTCGCTGGTTGACCAGGGCGGGGATGGCCAGCCGGTGCTTCCATTTTTGACTCATATGAACCAAGTGGGGCAGACGGGCTCGACTCCACGCCACGCTAAGGGTTTGGCCACTTGCTGCCACGGGGAGGAGCCGCACGTGGTGGGTTGGCGCTTCATCGGCGACCGGCGGGCTATTTCGCTCGACCCAAACTGCGGCTGGGCGCGCGGCAAGGCGGATGTGGTTTATGTGGCCGATGCCTTCAAGGTGCTCGCGAAGGTGAACGAATTGCTCGGGTCGAGAAGGTAGCGAGCGGTGGGAGAGCTGGTTTTCACGCATTGAGATGGCAGCAAGCGAGGCCGCCCGGGCAGCGTCTAACATCTGGACGTGCCCGACAAACCCCTGAAGGACTACCGTCGGCGCAATCTAGAAGACAAAATACCGGAACGCTGGGGCAACCCTGGCGAGACCGGGCAGCATCTATCTACACGCTGCAATCCATCATTCGTGCGCTTTGAGGGGCCGGTTCAGGGGTCAGTTGCGCACGTATAGCACCCGGATTCGCAGGTCCCACCAGGAGCACAACGAAGATGTCTACGACCATTGAGACGCCCGTCAGCGGGCAAGATGGGGACAATCGCTATCCAATCAGCTCGCTGGAGCCGTCGATGGCTGAATGCCTGACGACAATCCTGCAGAGTCTCCAGACAATGAAGAATGGCGATTTCAGCGTGCGGTTGCCGGTCGCCTGGACGGGACTTCCCGGCAAGATTGCCGACAACTTCAACGAGATTGTTTCTGCCAACGAGCAGATGGCATCGGAGTTGAAACGCGTAGGGCAGGCCGTGGGTAAGGAAGGAAAGACCCGGGAGCGGATTCGGGTAGAGCACCGGCGCGGGGCCTGGGATGACATGGAGACCTCGGTCAATACCCTGGTAGAGGATCTGCTTCGGCCGACGACGGAAGTGACCCGCGCTATCGCTGCCGTTGCCCAGGGCAATTTGACCCAGACGGTGCGGCTGGACGTGGATGGCCGGCCTCTGGAAGGCGAGTTTCTTCGCTCAGCAAACATCGTGAATACGATGATTCAGCAGCTCGGCGTGTTTACGGCCGAGGTGACGCGTGTGGCCCGCGAAGTAGGAACGGACGGAAAGCTCGGAGGCCAGGCAGTGGTGCCGGGCGTGGCGGGCACGTGGAAGGATTTGACGGACTCGGTGAACTCCATGGCGTCGAACCTGACCGGCCAGGTGAGAAACATCGCGGAGGTTGCTACGGCTGTGGCCAGCGGCGACCTTTCGCGCAAGATCACGGTGGACGTTCGCGGCGAAATT
>NZ_QFFY01000006.1 GCF_003131205.1 Occallatibacter savannae | reverse complement strand
CGAATAACGACTATCATCCTGAGCGCGAATAACGATTGTCATCCTGAGCGCGAATAACGATTGTCATCCTGAGCGCGAGCAACGAATGTCATCCTGAGCGGAGCCGGTCCACTTGGACCGGCGCAGTCGAAGGATCTGCAGTTGCGCTGCATTTGTTTTGCGCTAAGTACCACTTCCAAGAAGACCCAACCTAACGAACCTTCGACCTCGGCGTCCTCTTCGTGATCCCAAGATCCGCCACGCGTTCCTTCCGGTTCAGGCTGTGCGCGCGCCAGAAGTTTGCCGCGCTCACCGGCCCTAGATCCGGCGCCTTTGAAGGATCTTCCTTGTTGAAGATGTGCGCATACAACATCGGCCCAAGCAACAACGCGACCGAAGCCTCAATATCGAGATCCGCCGGCAGCTGGCCTCGCGAGATCCCGCGCTGCAGAATTTTCCGGATGCACTTTCGCGGCGGCTCCGTCACCCGGTGCCTCCACTCGCGTCCAAACTCCGGATGAAAGGCCGAATAGGCAATCAGCGAAGGCGTAAGCCGATTTCGAACCGCATCGCACTTGTCCGGAGGCTTGCGCGTCAACACCGTTGTAAGGTCGCGCTGAATATCGCCTGTGTCCACGTCCTCCGGCTCGCGATCGAGCCCATGGATCATCAACATCGCTTCCAGCAGCAGTGCTTCTTTGTCAGTCCAGTGGTTGTAGATCGTAGCCTTGCTGACGCCGGACGCCTGCGAAATCGCATCCATGCTCGTCGCATCAATGCCGCGCTCGGCAAACAGCTCGAGCGCGGCATTCAGTACCTTTTCGTGAGCTTCAGCACTTCGGGGACGAACCATGTCTACACTTCGATCTTAGAGAATCGCCACGCCCCGAGCACCAGCAGAATGCAACCAACCCCGATCAGCACCGCCAGGTCGATGCTGATTCCGAACGCCGGCCGGAAAGTCGCCGCGCTCAGCAACACCGATCGCATCCCGTCAATCCCGTACGACAACGGATCGAGCGCCGTAATGAAACCCAGGACCTTTCCTTGATTCGTCAGCGGAAACATCGCTCCCGAAAGAAAGTAAATCGGAAGCACAAGAAAATTCATGATCAATTGAAAACCTTGCATGTCCTGCAGGCTCGACCCGAAGATCACGCCCAGCGCCGCAAACAGCAGAGCGATCAGCACCATGAATCCGACCGCAACCGGAATCGCGAGCCAGCCTGCCGGCCTGAATCCGGAAATCAGGCAGATCGTCAACACCAGCAGCCCTTGAATCACCGCGACAGTGCATCCGCCCAGCGTCCGCCCGATCATGATTTCGATCCGCGGCACCGGAGCTACAAGCGTCTCCTTCAGGAACCCAAACTGCCGATCCCACAGCAGTCCCAGCCCCGAAAAGATCGACGAGAACAGCACCGACATCCCGATCACTCCCGGAGCAATGAATTGAAAATAGCTGCCGTATCCGGCTTTCTTGAATACCGGATTCAATCCGAACCCCAGCACCAGCAGATACAACATCGGCTGGCCGAGCGAAGCAATGATCTGTGCCCGCGAACGCGTATACCGCTTCAGCTCGCGCAGCCAGAGAATATAGATCGCACTCATCCGCTACCTCCTTTGCTGTTGCCACATCTTGGCGAACTGCCGCATCTGGTCTGCCGATCCCGCGCTCTCGTCGCGAATCGTGGACCCCGTCAGCTTTAGAAACGCATCCTCCAGCGACGCCGTCCCCGTCTGCTCTTTGATCTCAGCCGGCGTACCCTGCGTCACCAGCTTGCCGTGGTCGATAATCCCAACGCGATGCGCCACACGATCCGCTTCATCCATGTAGTGCGTCGTCAGCATCACCGTCACCTTTTCGGCTTCATTTACGCGCTTCACATGGCTCCACAGTTGGTTTCTGCTCTGCGGATCAAGCCCCAGCGTCGGCTCATCCAGAAACAGGATCTTCGGCGTATGCAGAAAGCCGCGCGCAATCTCCAGCCGTCGCTTCATGCCGCCCGAAAACTTCTTCACCTGGTCGTTGCGCCGGTCCCACAGCTCGAAGAGCTTCAGGAGCTCTTCCGAGCGCTGCCGCCGCGTCTTATGCGGCACGTGATACAGCACGCCGTGGATCTCCATGTTTTCCCAGGCCGTCAAATCTCCATCGAGACTGGGATCCTGAAACACAATTCCAAACCGCTGGCGCACCTGGTTCTGATGTTTGCGCGGATCCAGACCGTCAAGCTCAATCGATCCGCTTGTCGGATGCAGCAGCGTGGTCAGCATTTTGATGGTTGTCGTCTTCCCCGCCCCGTTCGGACCGAGAAAGGCAAAGATCTCCCCCGCCGCCACCTCAAACGAGACATCGTTGACGGCAGTGAACGAGCCAAAGGTTTTTACAAGATTCTGAACCCTGATCATGCAGAATGACCTCCCGGGTCGGAGCTACACCCTTAACCTGGCCTGCTCCGAAAACAATACTGAACGGTACAGTTCAGTTTGTCAAGCGCGATCTTCCCGAGCTGTCTTTGCCGCAGCCGATGCCGGTCCTTCTTCGTCTCTCAGTTCAGTTGAGATCCGGACAAATATCCGCGGCGATCCGCACCAGGCGGGAAAATCAACTATTTTCAGCTCTACTTTGCCAGTGGAGACTCTCGCAAGTGAACAAGCAAATCCGCAGGATCCTGATAGACCTCCGCGCACCCCGCATCGAACAGATCGTTCCGCTTCCATCCGCCACACGTAAGCCCGATAACCTTGATACCAAGTTTCCCGGCCGCCTGCGCGTCATACGGAGTGTCACCCAGCGCAATGGCACGATCAGCAGCCACCCCGATCTTCTTGAGCGCAACAGCAAAAATGCCGGGATCGGGCTTCGACTCCTCAACGTCGGAAGCCGATGATTCCTCGTCGACAAGATCCTCGATACCGATGATGCGCTTGTATGTCGAGACGTCTTCCTTATCCGAGGATGTGGCTAGGACAATCTTCGTTCCGTTCTGCTTCACCGCTCGGAACAGGTCCTTCGATCTCGGGAAGCTGACAATGCGCGGCATGTAGTCACGATGAAAGATCTCTTTCCGAAATGCCTCCAGATCTTTCTGCAATCGCTTTCGATCCGCTTCCCTCACGAAGACCGGGATAAGCTTGTCGCCTCCCTTTCCGATTTGCCGCCAGGCCTCGTCCATTCCCACCTGAATGCCGAAGTGCTCGAAAGTCCTCCGCCACGCCTCTGCATGCAAGGCATTGCTGTCTACCAGCGTGCCGTCAATGTCGCTCAAGAGGGCTTCAATCATCCGTTCTCCCAGTCCCGCGGTCATTCCGCGCAACACAAGACCTGAGATGCATGACAACTCATGAAGAGTTTGAAGCCCCTCTAAACTCGAAGTGCAGCAGCCGACGGCGGTCTCACATCGAAGGCTTCGCTACTTCGCCCTCGAAATCAGCCTCGGCACTTGCCGGTTCCACTGTTTCAATCCCACTCTGCTCCGAAGCTTCCTTCAGCTCCTCTTCTTCGTCGGACCCGAGCAGCGCCTGCAGCTTGTAACCCGCCCGTTCAACATCTCCCAGCCAATCCTGTATGCACGCGCAGAATGATTGCGTGTCCGACTTGCCCACGCTCGCCTGAGAAGCCAGCCGAAGAATCGCCGGCATCTGCAGCCACCAGAGCAGCTCTTCGAAAGGCTCCTGCACCAGATAACTTGAGCCGCCCGCATCGTGAACTCCCCCCAGCCACCGTACATCCGGATCCGCCCAGAGCTCGCGAGGAAGACCGGCCACAACAGCGGGAACGTCAGGCTTCCGCGTCGGCGCCGGCTTGTGTCCGGACACCGGCTCATGTGCGGACGTGAGCTCCGCTCTGCTGCCGAGCTCCTTCTCTGAACCCGCTGGCTGTTCCGACCCCTTCACAGCTTTCTGCGGAGCCTGTTCTCCTTGCCCGGAAGCTTTCTCTCTTTCGACCAGCAGCAAGACTCTGATCCGTGCCGCAGCGCGCCAGGCCGACTCGCCTTCGAAGCCCAGACCCGCGAACGCCTCGGCCAGCGGCTTCCGCAGTCGCAGTTGTTCGAACATTTCAAGAGCCGCGTTCTCTGGCTGCTCCGCATCGACAGACTCCGCCAGGGTCTCAAGCGCGCACCACGCAATCACCGGCGCCCACATTGCCGTCGCAGCCATCTGCGGGCTCGGACTCGGCAACACACGCCTCGCCGCTGCCGTCCACGGAGCTGAGCACAGCGTCTCCACCACCGGAATCCGCATGGCTGCCGATAGCCGCTCGCGGAATGCCGGCCCAAGCAGGCCAGGCATCGTCATTTCGCCTCTTCTGCCAGCACGGCTTGCATAGGCTGGTTGCGCCAGCCGCATGAATGCCTCGCAGCGTGCCCACGTCACATTGAACAGTTCGCTGCGAGCGCGATTGGCTTTCCGATCGATCGCCACGCTGACTGTTCCGCTGGACGCAGTCGTCCGCGGATGTTCCGCCATATCCGTCAGCATGCGGATCGTATCTTGATCGAAGAGAGCGCGCAGGGCCTGATACAAAGGCTGCAGTTCCAGTTCCACCAGTGCGTCCTCGAGACTCGGAACGCCTCTTCCATTCAACTGATCGCACAGCCGATCCCATGGCTTCGCGGCGCTTGCCCACTTCTCGTGCCAGTCCATCAGCACATGACACTGGTAAGCGTGAAGGTGGAAAGTGATCCCCCGCTCCCCAACATCGCTCGCCCGCCGTAGGTATTCCAGTCCCGTCAGCGAGTCGCGCCAGGCAAGAATCGCGCCCGAATGCGGATCGAAGCCGAGCCCCTCATGAATGCGCCGCTGCCTCAGCTGTGCTGAGCCCTTGTCGGCGTAAGCGGCGGAATTGTGAATTGTCCCGCGCGTCTCGCCGTACCGATTATTGAAGACCACGAGCGCGCGTTCCCCGCCGGCATGATTCGAGTACGCGTACACATTCTCGTCTACCGACCCAGACCCCTCGAAGAAGTCATAGAGGAGAAAGTTTTGGCTCTCCGCAAACACCCAGCGCCGTTTCAAGAGCGGCGCAATCTCCCGCTGATGCCGCTCCACCAGCCACGGGTCCGGCGTCTCGTCATAACGCGGACGGTAGTACTCCATCCCGTACTTCTCTGTGAAGCCCTCTACCTGCCCGTGCCCGAACATCGGCAATCCCGGCAGCGTCGACATCAAGGCCGCCACGCCGAAGCACTTGTCTCCCTTGCCGAACTGATCTATCGCCGTTCTTTCATCGGGATTGCTCATGAAGTTGACGTACCGCTTCATGATGTCCGGATCGAACTCGAGCGTGTTCTTGATGACCGATCGGTACTCCGCGTTCTTCTCGTCCCGCAGCATATTCATGAACGCGCTGTTGTACACCCGATGCATCCCCAGGGTGCGGACGAAGTACCCCTCCATCAGCCAGAACGCCTCTGCCAGCAGCAGCGTTCCCGGCACCTCCTGCGCCACCCGGTCAACAACCTCGCGCCAGAACTCCAGCGGCATAAGCCGGTTGAACTCCGCCTGCGACATGCTGTACTCGGCCCGCGATGGAATCGCCCCGCTCGATCCCGGCCCCGGAAACCACAGCCGGTGAAAATGCCGCTTGGCGAGCGTCATCGCCGCGTCGAAGCGAATCACCGGAAACAGCCGCGCCACATAGAGGATGGTCTGAATCACCTGCTCGCGCACCGCAGGGTTCAGATAGTCAAGCTGCGCCGTGTCGTTCCACGGGAAGCTGGTGCCATCATTGCCGTGATAGATGTAGCGTGTCTCGCCGGTCCACTTGTCGCGCCTGCGAAACGTCACAGCCGCGTCCGTCTGCTCGAAATAGTGGTCCTCGATCTTGATCTCGACCCGCTCATCGTGCGAGAGGTCGGGCCCGTTGTAGCTGTATGCCGGATAGGGCGACTCCCAGCGAGATATAAACCACTCCGGGTGTTCGATCACCCACGGCGAATCGATGCCCATATGGTTCGGCACCATATCGCTCGCCAGCCGCAGTCCCTTGTGATAGCACCGGTCCCTCAGGTTGATGTACGCTGCCTCGCCGCCAAGGTCCTCGGCGATCTTGTAATCGAACAGCGAATAGGCCGACGCAACCGCATCCTGGTTCCCGCAGAGTTGCTTGATCGTCTTCGACGCGCGGCTCCGCTCCCATACTCCAATCAGCCACAGAGAGTTGATTCCGCGATCTGCCAGCGTCTGAAGTTCTTCATCAGGAATCTGGTCTAACCGATAGATATGCCGCCCATACTGCTTGCTCAGTTGCGCCAGCCACACATAGGTGCTCTTCGCAATCAGAACGGTATTCGGCATCCACGCCGTGTCCGGGCTGAACTTCTCGTACTCGTTCGCCGGATCTCCAAACGTCGGAACCTGCGACTCGCTCACGATCGAGGGCCACTGCTGAGTTCCCTGCTCCATCCGCCGCCGTGCAGCCTCTTCCGCCGCCGTGCGCGCCCGGGCAGCGTCCGGATTGAATTGCATCCAGATCGCCAGTTCCTCTTCGCGCAAGATCTCCCCGCCCGTCATCAGCAATCGGTCGAGGCTGTCGCCGAGCAGTGGCCGCCAGAGCTTTCGAATCAGCGCGAGCTGTTCGCTCAGCGATCCCGGTGCTCCCTGCAAAGGCGCACCCAGCAGATCAAAAAGGCTGACCGCCTTCGCCCCTTCAATCGGAACCAGCGGCCGTGTCGCGAAGTACTGCGGCAATTTCTTGGTGACCTGACGGTAAACCGTCCTCTCCGCAAGAGGCTTATCTTCAAACAGTTCCTCGAATTTCTTAAAGGCGGGATTTCGGTTCGCCGACCACAATAAGAGCAGCTCTTCCAGCGCCGCGGCCCGGTGGGTCATCGACCCGGTCTTCCCGTTGAGCCACTCCCTCGGCGTCTTTTCCCCGCGCATCACAGACTGTCCCGGAAAGTGCTCCACAAACGTCAGCAGAAGTTTGTCCAGTTCGTCCGAGCCCACACGCCCGCCAAACCAGTCCAGCGCCGAGGTCATCACCTCCGGATCAAACTGCTCCCGGTACTTCGCCATCAGCACGTGGCTAGCCTCGTCGATCAGCCCCATCGCGTAAAGCTGTCCGGCATGCACCGCCTGGTCTGGATTCTTGTCCGCCTCGCGTACCTGGTTCATCCGGTACGCAAACTCGCGGCAAGCAGCGAGACTGGCAAACACAACATTGCCGTTATAGGAGAAGAGGGATTCGGCGAAGCCGTAGCGTTCGCGCGCTTGGCGCGAGATATGGAACTCCATCATGAGAAAATCCAGTCTTCCCGTCTGATGCAAATCTTGCATTTCTTGCCCAGCCCGACGTACCAGATTTTGCGGAGTTTGCGATCGCCGGGGTTGAGCGCGGCCAGAGAACACGTTAACACCTCGGGGCCGTCTATCGCTCCCCTCCAGACTTGCGCCCACTCCCCCGAACTCAGGCCCGGGCTTCGGGTACAATGGGAAAGACCGGCAGCGCGAATCGCCCTGATTCGCCGCAAGTTCCCTCGACGGAGAGGTGGCAGAGCCCGGTTGAATGCACCTGACTCGAAATCAGGCATAGGGGTAACTCTATCGGGGGTTCGAATCCCTCCCTCTCCGCCATGAACCTCAGAAAACGATTGGGAACCTGCCGAAAATAGGCTTGAATACTGGCATATTCCTTTTGGGACTACTTCCGCCGGGCATTCGAATTCGACCGCGGAATTCGCATTGACCACTTCCTGCTCTCGCAACAGGCAGGAACGATGCTCAAAGCATGTCAGATTGATAAAGGACCACGAGCCGAGGAGAAGCCCTCCGATCACGCGCCAATCTTGATTGAGCTAGCTGCGACCGTGTCCGGCAATCATCTCTCCTGATATATGCGCTCAGCGCATGCGGGTGGCGAACTCTGGGCCACTAGCCGTCCGGAACACCCGCCCGATCCGGGCCACACTTTCACCCATATATCCCGTCATCAACGGCAACTCAGACGTCAGCCACTGAATCGCACTGTCGATCAGTTAGGCGCCGAATTTGGCTGAGGGAGAGAGGGGAATAGTTCTGGTTCCCGGCGCTGCTTCACGGTCTGCTCGAAGTCGTACGCGTAGCGGATAAGTTGCGCTTCGCTGAACGCGGGGCCAAGAAAGGTCAGCCCGGCGGGAAGCGTGCCATGCGTGAATCCCATGGGTACGGTTATCGCCGGGAAGCCGGTTTGCGGAGAAAGCACCTGGCTATTGTCGCCTGCCGAACTCTGCATATCGCCAACCTTGCGCGGCGGATTGCTCCACGTGGGATAGATAATGGCATCGAGCCGCTGGGCTTCCATCGCTTTGGTCAGCGCGTCGCGAAAGGCAATCTTTGGCGCGTCGTGATAGACATCAAGGCACGGCTTTCGGCGGTCATCGGACGCGGGCGCCTTGATAGCACGCTGGATCTCTTCGGCAATGTACGGCAAATACAATCCGCTAGCCACGATGGACTTCAGGTCGTGATACGGCGCGTTAGGATGTGCGGAAAGGTACGCGTTTAGATCGGCTTCGAAATCGCCGCACCAGAGGTTCTTCTCCAGTTCTTTCTCATTTGGGATCGTGAAGGGGTCTACGAGGGTAGCGCCTTCGTCCTGGAGTGCCTTGAGAGCCGTTTCCGTAACGAGCTTCACTTCAGGATCAGTTTTCGGGTCGTCGATGTACTCGCGATAAACGCCTATACGCGCACCACGTAGGCCGTGGCGGTCCAGGGACTGCGTGTATTCTTTCGATGCGCGATTTGCGGAAAGCTGAGTTATGGGATCGCGTGGGTCGGGGCCGGCGATCACGGTGAGTATGGCTGCCGCATCGGCGACGGACCTCGCCATGGGACCGCCCACGTCGTTGTGCGCGAAAAGCGGAATGATTCCAGCGCGGCTCGTGAGACCAATGGTGGGCCTAATTCCGACCAGGTCGTTGTGCGAGGAGGGACCGCGGATCGAATTGCCAGTGTCGGTGCCCATGCCGGATTCGGCCAGGTTGGCCGCGACTGCCGCTGCAGTGCCTCCGCTGGATCCAGCGGGCACGCGGGAAAGGTCGTATGGATTACGCGTGATGCCGGCGATCGAGCTGACGGTCAAATAGGGACTGAAGGCCCATTCGGCCATATTACTCTTGCCGAGAATGATGGCTCCAGCTGCGCGGAGCTTCGCAACGATCGTCGCGTCCTGCTCAGGGATAAACCCCTTCATGGCGAGCGAACCACCGGTAGTCTGCAGGCCGCGTGTGTCGTAGTTATCCTTGATGACCATTGCAATGCCCCCGAGCGGGAGCAACTTATGCGAAGTACGAACCATACGATCGCATGCGTCGGCTTCTTCTAACGCGTGGGGATTCAGCACCACAAACGCGTTGAGGCGTTGGCCGTCAATGGGCTTCTGGTCAAAAGCCGCAATCCGGGCCAAGTAGCTTTCGACGATAGCGCGGCAAGTGGTGCGACCGTCGAGGATTGCGCGCTGAGTTTCGGCTATGGTGGAACCAACTACGTTGAACGGGGACGCAGAGTTTTGTGCGAAGGCGCTGGTTGCAAGTGCAAGGAAAAGAAGAGCGGCGCGGGACATTGATGCGTTTATAGCACGGTTCAAGTGAGTTGGTTGTTCGATCGCTCAAGGTTGCAGAATCGGACGTCTCGCCGTCTGGCTGTGTCGAAGGTGGCGGAATGCACCTTTCATACACTTTCTGAAGCGTCACACTTTTTGGGGGTTCTCTCCGGTTGTGAGCGGTTGGCCGGCGATCGGTAAGTTTCAAATTGGGTCTTGGCAGCTGAGGCGGAAAGCTCGCAACGTAAGGAGCGGCGCGGTCACAGGCCCGTGGTAGGACGATTCAGCAAATAGACGCCTCATTCCACTGGCCTCGGAAACCTGCAGCACCGTCTTTTGGCTGAATTTGACTGTGAATTGCCAAAACGGTGCGCAAGGGCCCCGTGCGATTATCGAACAATGACTTCCCGCGAGGCATCGGTGAGTCCCTCGTCCTCGACCGCCGACCGACACACCGCGCATTTCCGTTTTGAAAACACCTACAGCCGGCTGCCTGAGCGCTTTTACGCTCGACTGAACCCAACCCCTGTCGCAGTTCCGCGCCTTGTGAAACTGAACACCGAGCTGGCCCGGACCCTGGGAATCGATCCTCGTGAACTCGCAAGCGATCACGGTGTCGAGATCCTGGCCGGCAACCGTGTGGCTGACGGATCAGAACCGCTGGCACAAGCCTACGCTGGACACCAGTTTGGCTATTTCGTACCTCAGCTCGGCGACGGCCGTGCCAACCTGCTAGGCGAACTGGTGGGACGGGATGGTCTTGGTTACGACATCCAGCTCAAGGGCTCCGGTCGCACTCCGTTTTCTCGCGGAGGCGACGGCAGGGCTGCGCTCGGCCCTGTTCTGCGCGAGTACATCGTGAGCGAAGCGATGGCTGCGCTGGGTGTGCCAACGACTAGAGCGCTTGCCGCGGTGACCACGGGGGAACGGGTGCAGCGCGAGATCGCATTACCTGGCGCAGTGCTGACAAGGGTAGCTCGAAGCCACCTGCGTGTAGGAACCTTCCAATATTTCGCAGCCCGACGAGACACGGATGGGTTGCGGATCTTGGCGGACTTTGCCATCGCCCGTCATTACCCTGACGCGGCAAAGGCAGAGCGGCCGTATCGAGCGCTACTCGACGGCGTAATCGGCCGTCAGGCCGAACTGGTTGCCCAGTGGATGCTTCTCGGATTTATCCATGGGGTGATGAACACCGACAACACCTCTATCTCTGGCGAAACCATCGATTACGGCCCTTGCGCCTTCATGGAGGCGTACGATCCGGCGACCGTGTTCAGCGCCATCGACCAACAAGGACGCTACGCCTATGGCAACCAGCCGCGAGTCATGTTGTGGAATCTGACCCGCCTCGCTGAGGCTTTGCTTCCGTTACTGGAGGAGGAGGAAGGAAGCGAACAAGCGGCGCTTCGCTCCGCCAACGAGGCGCTCGCTGCGTTCGCGCCAAAATATGAGGTCGCTCGACTGGACGGGTTCCGCCACAAGCTCGGCCTCTTCACGGAACGCGAGGACGACGCGCTCATGGTTGAACGCCTCCTTGAACTGATGTTCGCCAACCACACCGATCTCACTTTGGGCTTTCGTCGCTTGTGCGGAGCCGCGCTAGGACCGGAAGGCGACGAGGAAGTACGCAGCCTATTCGCCGACGCAGGCGGTTTTGATTCATGGCTTGTCGACTGGCGAAAACGTCTCAAAGAAGAACCCCATTCACCACATGAGCGGGCTAGATCGATGCGGATGGCGAATCCAGCATTCATCCCGCGCAACCACCTGGTTGAGGCAGCGCTCAAGGCCGCTTCCGAGCATCAGGATTATCAGCCGTTTGAAGAGCTATTGGATGTCATCTCGCGCCCTTACGAAGAGAGACCAAGCCTGGAACGGTACACAATGCCTGCTCGTGCAGAAGAGCGCGTCAGTCAGACTTTTTGCGGAACATGAGCCGGTATCGGTCGATGTGCCAGCAAACGGATCCTTGCCAAAGGCCTTGCAACTCCCTTGCGGGCGCTGCGCAATTGACGAGTGCCGCCGGTCAGATTTCTTCCTCCAGTCAGTCTGTGGCTCAGGGCTCTTCAGAGCAGGCTGCGTCGATTGAGGAAACCTCGGCGTCGAGCGAAGAAATCAACTCCATCGCACGGAGAAACGCCGAGAGCGCCAAGCAGGCCGAAGCACTGGTCAGGAAGTCGGAACTTGAGCTTGCCGAGATGAACGGTCACTTGGAGACCATGGTGACCGCTATGAGCGACATCAAGGAGTCCAGTGACCATGTCTCGCAGACCATGGAGCCATCGACGAGATCGCTTTTAAAACCAACTTCCTGGCCCTTAACGTTGCAGTAGAAGCGAGGCCGCCATGGGCTTCGCCGTGGTCGCGGACGAGATCCGCAATCTCGCTCAACGATGCGCACAAGCGGCCAAGGACACCTCGCAATTGATCGAGGAATCTATCCACAGGGTCAGGCCATAGTAAGGCCAAAGTGGAACACGTAGCACTCGCGATTCGCGCCATCATGAAGGACTCGGCTGATGTAAAGAAGCTTGTAGAAGAGGTAAGCCTGGGCAGTGAAGAGCAAACGCGCGTATGGAGCAAGTTGCGAAAGCGTTGACTGAGATGGAACAGGTGACGCAGCAGTTGCGGCTACCGCCGACGAAAGTGCGGCGGCCGCCAAGGCGTTGACGGCCGAAGCAGAGGCTCTGATGCAGGTGGTTCATCATTTGAGCGCAATCGCCGGAGCAGCGGCCGATGCCAAAGCATCGCACCGGACGCGGCTCTCTTCCCGACCGCCGTCCGGCTTGCCTGCTGCTCCGACCAACAGTAGACTCCGAGCCTGGACGGCAGCACCGCGGCTGTCCAGGCTTCCGGAGCCGGGATCGCCCCTGAGAAGTGAGGTTATCCCGCTACGGATGCGGATTTAATCTGCACTCCATCGTGTGTCGTCTAAGAGGGCTCGCGATGTCGCCGCTCCTATGCCCGATCAGGAAGCGGATCGGAGGATTGCCTGCTCGCCCGGGTCGATGGATGCGCTGATAGCAGAGTTGATTGCGAATCGCCAGTGAAGAGATTTGGGGCCTTCACCCCCCGCGCCGTTCATACAAGATACCTAGCCCGTCTACTACCTACCACAGATTGCACGACGAGACGAGCTGCATTAGGGCTTGCTCTGTTCAAAGTTGGAGGGCGGAGTCACAAGTCCAACATGGCGACTCTAAGTCACAGTGCATCGTTTGCCATAGACTCGTTTATGGTTACCGCTTCTCGCGTAAGCATTCACGGCAGAACATATCGAAGATTGGCATAGCCAACGAACACCCGTGCGGAACTGGGCGAGCCAGGATTGAGCGACCATGGTGAACGCGCAATGTATGAGCTTTGCGTGATCACCTGCACCGAGCCGTAACCCGGTCGTGTCCACAGCTTCGTCTGCGTGGCCAGCGTTCCCTCTTGAACACTGCGGTTGTTCGAGTTAGCGCTTCCGGGATAGCCGTAGCCGATAAGGGTGCGCGTGCTCGGGTCAAATGAGAATGAGCGCGCGAAGTAGGCGCCACTGTAGGTCAGTGCGATAACGGTGTTTCTCGTTGGCCGCCATTCAGCCCCTGCGATAAATGAACCGGCGTGAATCATCTGGGCTGAAAAGGCCGAAGTGGTGGAGTCCCGCTGCGCGACAACAAATGCGGGACCCAGACCTCCGATATATCTGCCCCCGCCGTCACTCCAGAAGCCAGTCGCAATGATGTGCAGGGTTCTTCCTGCCTCGATGTTTGCAGCCGCTGAGACTCCGCCGCCCTCACGGGTGTCTTTAGCAACCGGGCCTTTGGTGACGGATGCGGGAGTGAGGATACCCACGCCAGTGAGAAGCCCTGCGGTCTCAAGGTGCCAGGCGCGATTGCCCCAGCGGGGATCGAGCGAAAGCTTCCCGATCAAATCGGGATGAACGTTCGGTGTGGCCGTGCCTCCGCCAGCTCCGCTGCTTGAGCCCAGATCGGTTTGCGTCGTGTTGAAGAGCGCCGGAAACGTGGCTGCGCCGCCGCTGAACTGCTGGGGATTTTCTGCCGAGAGGCCCAGGGCTAGGTTGTCAGTAAAGTGGTACACGGCTCGAATCTGGGTCTGGCGCGCATAGGTCAAACCAACCTGATAGTTGGAATCGAGGTGGAGGGTGTTGTAGATCTCGGACAGAAAAGGCGAGACACCTACGCGGTTAGGAGTAAGCATAGACCAACTCTGGCCGGCGAGCAGTTCCCAGCGGCTGCGCTTCAGGTCGGTGAAGTAAACGCGGAGACGGAGAGAGTCAGAGTTGGTGCTCACATAACCATTTGGGGGCAGGTAGCCGTTGAAGTCAGCCTCAGCATAACCGAAGACTCTGACCGAGCCGAAGGTTTCGTCGGCGCGGAGGCTGAGGCGGGAGCCCTGCGCGGTGAAGTGCGTTTCGCTCAGGCCGCCGAGAACTGTGTTGCTGTAGGGGATGGTTCCGAATGAGGTACCTAGCCCGCTGCCAACATCTGCAGAGCGGTAGTAGGAGGTGAAGTCGACACAGCCCCCGGGTGTGAGGCTCGCTTTTCCGAAGTGGATGGAAAGTGGAGAATCGCCGGTTTCTGTTCCCTTACCAGCCTGTGCGATTGCCGCTGTGACGACAGGAGACACGTTCGTCTGATGTATGGGTCTTGTGAAGCTCAATGATGCATTGCGAAGCAGGGCCGCATCCTTCGCAGCATCGTATTCCTGATCGATGGCGGCGAGAATCTCCGCGCCTTTCTGCGGGGCGACTTGCCGGCGCAATTCATCGATCTCGGCCTGCTGGCGTTCAAGTTGGTGCTGCTGGGTTTGGAGAAGCCGAGCCTGCTCGCGCAGAAGAGCTTTGATCTCATCGAGGGCGGCTGACTGATTGACGGGAGAATCCGTGGGAATGCTGTCTTCGCCTTTGCGCGAGGATCGCGAGGACGACTGTGCATCGAGTTCAAGACGTCCGGCAAGAACAAGAATGGCGAGGAACACAGCTATTCTCCGCATCATCGGTATTTCTCCTGAAATGGTGATTGAGCACAGAACTCACTTGAACGCGGACGCGCGAGACGCGCCTGGAGTGAAAATGAGTTCCTCGATTGCTTTGATATTGAACAATTGGCGCAAAAAGCAAAGCCGCGGCTGGTGATGGCCGCGGCCTGATGACCAGGTTCCACGTTACGGCATCTCGCCCGTAGCGAGCCAGTGAGCGCACTCGGGGCCCAGCTCCGCGAGCGCTTTGGCCTCGTACTCGGCGGACTCGGCTGGTGTGAGCACTTCCTTCCAGCGTCCGTTTGTGCCTTTGTTGATGAAGGTCTTAACGCCACCTTTCCAAACGGCGCCGCCGAGAGGAACGATCTTCTCCCCGTTGTTCTTCATCCAGTCAAAGGTGCAGTGCTCGACGATAAGGTCCCACTTGCTTTCGTCAATGGGGATGTCGAGGAAGGCGGCAATGCGTCGCATCTCTCCCGGCATGTCGCGTTTCAGCTTGTCGAAGTGAACGAGCATCAGGTTGGGAAGGTTGCGGATGGCCCACCAGCTGCGAACGTTCTCCCAGAATGACCAGTAGGGAAAACCATCCTTCGCAAGCCAGGTGTGCCAATATTCGCGAATGTCTTCCGTAGGAGGTTCGATGGGCGGTCCTATCAGTCCGGGCGTCTTGTTCAAAGCGTCGTATCCAGCCTCATTCATCATCGAATGATGGTTGTATAGACTCCACAGGACGTCGCGGCCGTCACGCCCGATATAAACGTACTTGGCCTTGGGCGAGTACACAAGTGCCTCGACTGGAAGATGGGTCTTTACGAAGCGGCGATGCGTTTGCGCTTCAACGGCCGCGAGTTTGATCTCCTTGGGTGGAACGCGCATATCGATCCACGGTGACATAGCCTGCGTGTCAATGTCAGTCTCGCCGTTGAAGAGCATCTGCGAGATGATCTGCTGCATCCACGTGGTGCCTGATTTAGCGTAGGTGGAGATGATGATGTCGTCATCTCTGAACTTGAAGCCATCCCAAAACGTGGAGTCGATGTGCTGGTTGTGCATCTCCTTCGTCTTTTGGGGCCATGCTACGGTCGTGCTCATAATCGGACCTCTCCTTCCTGATGGGCTCTCGCGCATTGCTACACGCGAGTCAATTGAATGTCGGTATTGACTTCACCTCGCGCTCAGCCGTTGGGAGTTCTGCGCCTGCGCGAGGAATTATCTTGAGTTTCTCTAGATGACACAGGATTTTTGCTACACCTGCTTCGATCGATTCAGAGGAAGAATCTATCGTCAGATCCGGAGAAACCGGTGACTCATAGGGATCTGAAATGCCGGTGAACTGCTTGATCTCTCCAGCCAGAGCCTTCTTGTATAACCCCTTCACATCGCGTTCGATCAGAACTTCGACTGGGCAATTCATATGAATCTCGATGAAGTTTGGAATCCGCCTTCTGAGCTCATCCCGAGACGAACGATACGGCGAGATGGCCGCGGCAATCGCGATAACATCGTTCCGCGATAGCAGCTCACAAACAAATCCGATACGGCGAATGTTTTCCTCACGGTCTTCTCTCGAGAAACCGAGTCCCTGGCACAGCAGGGTTCGGGTGATATCCCCGTCGAGGACCTCTACCCTGGCGCCGAGCGCTCGCAGACGGGAAGCGACTAGCTGCGAGATCGTGCTTTTGCCGCTGCCCGAGAGGCCAGTAAACCACAAGGTACAACCGGAGTTCATACGTGCTCCTGTTTAGCCCATTCAGCGTGACCGAGGCACCGGAACGATCTGCCGCTCGGCAAGTACTTCGGAAATTTTCGCCACTGCTTCTTCAGCGCTGCTGAAGACAGACGCATCGAGATCGATAAACCGCGCAGGATCGATGATGGCCCTGGCCCGATCCCGCTCAACTTCGTAAAGAAAATCGGCCGCGCAAATGGTAAGAAGGCCAGCCGCCGTGAGGTTCTGAGCTAGTTCGAGCATCACACTGCCGTCCGCCTGCGCTGCGATGACGTACGTGAGATACCCGCGATTGAAGAGTTCATTTTCGATGTCAAACGCAAGCTGTACGCCGCCATTGAGCCATATGAGCACGGAAGCATGACCGACCCGCTGCTCTCGCTCATCGCTGGTGATGTGCCTGGTCTCGGCAGCCTGCACCTCTTGCATGGCGGAGTCCGCCATTTTTGGGTCGCGACCGGTGACCATTCCTGCAGCCACGGTAGCGTTCGAGATCGGGTCGACAAGAACGAAGCTGCCCGTGGCGCGATTACGGCGATACTGATCCACGAACAACGGCGAATGCAGATCGATCACAACCGTTCCGATTTCGTTCAGTTTCAGTTCGGAAGCAGGATGACGCTGGAAGCTGTTCACATCCACGCGGTACCGCACGTACCTCACCTGCGCCTTGACCCACTGGCTGGTGTGCTTGACGAGGTATTGCCGACGAAGATCGAGCGGCTGGTGATCCATCCAGACAAGCCGAGCATCGATGCACCTGGTTACGTGCGGAGGGTGCGATGGCGGCACGAACATGTTGCCGCGGCTCACGTCCACTTCGTCTTCAAGACAGACGGTCACCGACATCGGCGGGAATGCGCGCGGCAGCTCGCCGTCGTAGGTCACAATCGACTTCACGCGAGAACTCCGCCCCGAAGGGAGCACCATGACCGGATCACCGGGTTTGAGAACGCCGGAAGCAATCTGGCCGGAGAAGCCGCGAAAGTCCTGCGTTGGCCGGGAGACAAGCTGAACCGGAAAACGCATCTCGGAGAGATTTCGATCGCTGCCGATATGAACGGTCTCAAGATGGTGCAGCAGACTTGGTCCATCGAACCACGGCATGTTTTCACTCTTCGTAACGATGTTGTCGCCGTGCAGCGCACTGACAGGAATAAAGTAGAGATCCGCCATCTGCAGCGGAGCGGCAAAACCATTGAAATCCGCACAGATCCTGTCGAACACATCTTCGCTGTATCCGACCAGATCCATCTTGTTCACGGCAACTACGAGGTGTTGTATGCCTACGAGAGAAGCAATGAAGGCATGGCGACGAGACTGGGGCAGCACTCCATTACGCGCATCAATTAAGACGATCGCGAGGTTCGCGGTGGAGGCGCCGGTTGCCATGTTGCGGGTGTACTGTTCGTGCCCCGGAGTATCCGCAATGATGAATTTCCGCTTGGGAGTGGAGAAGTAGCGGTAAGCAACGTCGATGGTAATTCCCTGCTCGCGCTCTGCACGGAGCCCGTCCGTCAGCAGGGCAAAATCCACAGCACCGGCAGATTGATTCACCGTCGCTTTCTTGATGGCGCTGAGCTGATCCTCGTAGACTCCCTTAGAGTCGAAGAGAAGACGCCCAATCAGAGTTGATTTGCCGTCATCGACGCTTCCGCAGGTGATGAACCGCAGAAGGTCGTTCTCCTCTTCTCGACGAAGAAAGGCATCAATTCCGGTCGTCTGATCTCTGCTGCTTGCGGGCACGTTAGAAATATCCTTCTCGTTTCTTGATCTCCATCGACCCTTCCTGGTCGAAGTCGATAATGCGGTTCTCGCGTTCCGAACGGCGGAAGAGCATCATCTCCTCAATGATCTTGGGCAGTGTGTCGGCTTCAGAGCGGATGGCTCCAGTGCACGGGCTGCATCCGAGCGAGCGCATGCGGCACATCACCATCTCTGCTTTTTCCCCGGGTAGAAGGGGAACGTTCGCTTCAACCGGGATGAGGCTTGATCGGCGAACCACCATTTCGCGTTCCTTTGCGAAATAGAGAGGCACAATTGGAATCTGCTCGAGATTGATGTACTCCCAGATGTCGAGTTCAGTCCAATTGGAAAGCGGAAACACACGGATGCTTTCGCCGGGATTGATACGCGAATTGAAGAGATTCCAGAGTTCGGGACGCTGATTTTTTGGATCCCATTGGCCGTGCGGATCGCGAAATGAGTACACCCGTTCCTTGGCTCGCGATTTCTCTTCATCGCGTCGAGCGCCGCCGATCGCCGCATCGAAATCTCCTTCCGCCAGGCCATCGAGCAGAGCGCGCGTTTTGAGAAGCCCGCAGCACTTCTGGGTTCCGAGATCGAAGGGGTTCGCGCCGGCGTCAATCGCTGCCCTGTTGGTATGCACGATGAGCTTTGCGCCGATCTCGGCGCAGTAGCGGTCGCGAAAGTCGATCATCTCGCGGAATTTGTATGTCGTATCGATGTGCAGCAGCGGGAACGGGATCTTTCCGGGATAGAACGCCTTCTGCGCAAGGCGCAGCATGACGGACGAATCTTTGCCGATGGAGTACAGCATTACCGGGCGCTGAAATTCGGCAACGACTTCGCGGAGTATATGAATGCTCTCGGCCTCGAGCATGCGCAGGTGCGTGAGTGTCAGGCTGTCTCTCATCGCTTGCCGCTCGTTCGATGTTGTCTGGCAGCGCACATCTCGCGCATGTTCTCGAGGAAGCTGTAGCTCAGGGAGATGTTCGAATCAATCCCTGTGCCGAGGCGGATGCGGGGTTTGTTGTCACCGTGAAAGTCCGATCCGCCGGTGGCGATGAGATCGAGGCGGCGGGCTAGTTCGCTATACTCTGCGGTATCTGCGGAAGAGTGCTCGCTGTGAAAGACTTCGAGCCCCTGCAGCCCGACGTCAATCAGTCGCTTGAGAAGGCCGGCAAGTTCAGAGCCGCGTTGCGGAAGTCGCACAGGGTGGGCCAGCGAGGCCATGCCTCCGCTTTCGACGATGCGTTGAATGCCTGCTTCAAGGGAGGGTTCATCGCGTTCGACTGAGGCCTTTGCCTCGTCCGCAAGATACAGATCGAAAGCCTGCTGCATGTTGGCGACGTAGCCCTTGTCGCACAGTACTCTGGCGAAATGAGGGCGGCCCACCTGATTTCTTCCGTACACCTCAGCTTCATCCAAGGAGACCGGCACGCCCAGTTGTTCCAGTCGGGCGACCAATTCCACGTTGCGTCTCCTGCGGCTCTCCTGCTGGCTTTCAAGCCAACATCGAAACTCAGTCGATGGCGGAGAGAGTAACCAGTATCCGAGCAGATGAACAGACGGCTGTCGCCTGCCATTCAATTTCGCCTCACCGGGGCGCGTGCTCAGTTCAACGGCGCAAACGAGTTCCAACCCCTGCTCAGCGGCCACGGGCGCCGCGGCATCGTAGCCCGCCAGCGTATCGTGATCTGCGATCGCCAGCGCCTCGATGCCCTCACGCACCGCGAGCCGAACGAGATCGCCGGCATCAGTAGATCCGTCGGACTTGTCGGTATGTGTATGAAGATCGATCAACTGCGCTCCGCCGAATACTTGATTTGCTACTTGATCGGTGCCGAGTACATATCTTCCAAGCGATAGCTTCGGTAATCGACTGCGCCGGCTATGTCGAGTGCAAGCACCACTTTGCCGTCCTTGTCGAACTCCGTGGTCCGCCCAGTCAGGGGAAGCGACCATCCGGCCACTGCCGTGTATCCGCCATTCTTCAGGAGTTGCATCGACCCGCAACATATGGTGCCGACTCCAAGCGGAGCGCTGTAAACCAGCGTGGCAATATGTTTCTCTTCATCCAGTTTCCACACCTGCGCGCGAACTCCCGCCTTCTTGGCGGTACCACTTGCATCCCCGTCGTCCGTAAGCGTGAGGAGGTCCGAACCGAGCGGCTCAAACCCTGCATCATGCTGAAATGAAAACCACGGATTCGGATCCTTCGACTCAGCCTTGAAGTCGCCATCTTTGCCCAGCCGCCAGAGGACGTTGCCGCTGCCCTTTCCATCCTTCCAGTCGACCTTCAGCACCCAGTTCTGTTCCGGCTGGGAGACCAGAAAGTCACCTGTGGCCGGAATGTAGTTGAGGGAGTTGCTATGCAACCAGCCGTTCGCCTCTTCGGCGAGCAACACGGCAGGGCATCCTCCCTCGCCTGTATGGCATTTGGCATCGTTCAGCGATTTACGTTTGAGGTCTTCGTGATCGAACGAGTTCCAGAACGCGGAAACCTGGAAGTCGGGGTCCAGGTCGATGATGAGGTCGCCCAGAACATCAACAGGCAGTTTGGAGCCTTGGGTGCCGGTGGGCATCATGCGCTCAATCCCGGCAACGACCAGCGTATGCCCATTTGGCAGACGAATCGCTTCATGATGAAAGCCGGAGACGCATTCTCGACCGCCCTTATGGCAGTCGGAATGGATGCCGCGGGATTCAAGTTGCTCGGCGACGATGCCGACGTTTGTTTCGCGAATGATATTACCTGCCAGGTCTAGTTCTCGCAGCACTTGGCCTTCATGGGTGGAATTGACTGAGTTCGATCCATCCGTGATAACGAGGAACCGGCCGCCCCGAAGTACGCGAGTGATGGAATCGGCGGATCGCAAATACCAGATCACCCGCCCCTGAAGATCCGTGGCAAATGGCCGAACACCGCCCCCCAACGAGATGGCGCTGTAGACAATCACCGGCTCCGCAACATCAACTCCACTGGTCGGCGGTACTGCGAGAGACACCGCCGCAAAGTTGCCGTCCAGCATGCCGGTGTGGAACGGGAGCCACGCGCCGGGCGTGACATTGGTTCCGGAGATGACCTCGGAACGGAGCCGGTATTCGGTATCTGCACGCATACCAGCGACGTAGACGTTGTTACTGATCCCCCCTTTACACGGCTGTGCGGGAGTGCGGCTCATCGCCTCTTCACCGTCTGCGTGAAAAGCCACGCGGAACTGCTTTCCCTCTGGACAAGGCGCGGCGCTGAACAGAGCAACGAGCGGGTGTGCGGTAGGTGTTACGACCTGGGCTGCTCCCTTGACCCGCGAAATGAATTGAAACGGCATCGTGGCTTCGCCGGTTGCCTTTGTCTCGTTATTCCGAATTCGCACGCGAATCGTCGCCGACTGCTCATACAGTTCCGGGGCCCAGGCGAAGGTATAGGACTGGCTGTAGTCCTGCACAATTCTGAATGGTCCGCCATTCACGCTCACTGCGTACTGGAAGACAAACATATCCCTGCTGAAGCTCTCCATCCCCATCAAGGAGGTGAGGCCGATGGGCGTTCCCACCGGCTGGGGCGAAGGCAAGCTCGTCTGTAAATGGACGGTGATGGGTGTCTCAGCCGCACAAACGGACACGGCCGCCAGGAGCAGGGGAAGAAGTAGTCTGTGGGGCACAGTGCTGAGAAGCCTAGCACACGATTTGCACTCGGGTCGATAACTTATTGTGGCGGAGGTTTCAACCTGCTCATCAACTCATTGCTTTGACGCAAAGCTGCACGCCTAGCCCGATGAGGCAGATGAAAAGGACCATCTGGAGCGCGCGGGAGGGGAGCCTCGAAGAAAGCAGAGCGCCACAGATGGCCCCCACAACTCCGCCCGCACACAACCTGCCGAGTACCTGCAGATCATAATGACCGATGAACACGTGAAGGCCGCTGCCGATTGTGGAGACGGTCAGGCCAAAAACCATATCAGTGCCCACCACCAGCGCGGGCGACAGTTGAGTGAGAGTCATAATCACGACTGCGCCCAGCGCACCCGCACCCGCCGACGACACGCCAACTTCGGCGCCAATCAAGGCTGCAATAGGCGGAAGCCATTTGGAACGATCGATAGTACCGGCTTTGAATTTACTGCGGAGCGACCGGTAGAGATTCACCAGCGAGAGAAAGATGATGGTGATGCCCAAGACGAGGAATATCCCCTTCTCGTGGTCTTCGACGCTCATGCGCTTCAGGATCTGTATACCGACGACGACTCCCGGAATTCCGCCGGCACACAGAAGCAGCAGGATCCGGCGGTCCACCTGCCGGCGCCGGATGTAGATCGGCAGGACCGCAAATTTGATCACCGCGGCAAAAGTGAGTGCAGTCCCTACTGCTACGGCCGGCTTGAGGTGAAAAAACAGGATGAGGATCGGAGCAGTGATGCTGCCGGCGCCGACACCTGTCAGCCCGACCGCACACGCGATCAGAAATCCAACAACATATTGCATTGCGGCTCCGCGCCAAGGTGGTGTTGCCGTATCATAGCAGCCCATTCAGCGCTCTCCGCCACGGGCTGACAAGCGGAACGAGGAAGAAAGCAGACATCTTTCACATCAACGGCTCTGCTCTTTCGCAGGAAAACGAGGTATCTGAAGGACCAGCGTGAATGTAATGAGCAGAAGACCGATATTTACCGAAAACGCGATGCGAAGCGCCCGGACGAATGCTTCAACCGTGCTGATCTGGCCCAGTGCGCTGAAAAATACTGTGCCGATCACCGCCACTCCCGTCGCAAATGAGGCCTGCTGAACGGTTGTCAAAACGCCGGAAGCTGATCCAGCGTCGTGCCCCTTGATGTTCATCAGAATGGTGTTGATCAGCGTGGGCATTACAAAGCCCTGCCCAGTGCCGTAGACGAGCAGTATCGGAGCTAGGTTTAGGCTTGTCAGCGCCGCTCCGCGAAGAGAGGAGATCCAAAGCAGTCCCACCAGCCCGCTGATCATAAACAGCACGCCTAGGTTGATGATCCGGCTGCCCAGTTTGGGCTGCACGCGCACGGACGCCAGCGAGCTGCTGAGAAATGCGATGGCGAACCAGAGAAATGTGAGGCCGGCATGCCGCGCTGAAAACCCGAGCCCGTTCTGAAGGAAAATTGTTGAGATCAGGAAGAACGCTGCCGCTCCGCTAAAGAAACATACGCCGCTGCAGAGGCCAGTCACGAAGACGCGATTGTGAAACAACGAAAGCTCGACAAGTGGGGATCCACCGCGCGCCGTTACCTGCCGCTCATAACGCACGAACATGATCATCACCGGAACGAACGCGATCAGGCAGATGAAGGCCCATGCAGGCCAGCCGGATTCGCGGCCCTGGATGAGGGGATAGAGCAGGAGCGAGAGAGCGAATGTGAGAATGGCCACTCCGCCGAGATCAAGCCGGCGCGCTTTAGGAGAGCTGGATTCCTTTACGAACCTCTCGGCAAGAATGACTGTTAATAGCCCGATTGGCAGATTGATGAGGAAGATCGGCCGCCAACTGAGATGCCAGACATCTGCGCTGACCAGCACTCCCCCGATAGCATTCCCGGCAAATGACGACAGCCCAATTACCGTACCGAAGAAGCCGAATGCTGTTGCTCGTTCGCGCAACGGGAAGGTGACCTGGATAATAGACAGCACCTGCGGGAATAGCAGTGCACCGGAAACTCCCTGTAGTGCCCGTGCGGCGATGAGAAATATTGGTGACGGCGCGACGCCGCACAACAATGAAGCCGCCGTAAAGGACACTACGCCCCACACAAACATCTTTCTTCGGCCGTAAATATCGCCGAGCCTGCCGCCCGAGATGAGCAGCACTGCGTACGTAAGGCCGTAGCTCGCGATGATCAGCTGCACCTCAGCAAAGGTGGCTTTCAGGCTGGTACGGATTGCGGGAATCGAGACATTCACGATGAAGAAATCGAGCGCGGCCAGAAAGGCTCCGGTAAGGACGACGGCGAGCGAAGCCCAGCGCCCCGGATCCGGCGTGTCCGCGGAAACAGATAGAGGACTGATCACGGTCGTCCAGGAGGAAGAAACTTTCATTGGTCCTCTCGTGATGGGTTGTCACTTTCGCTTGGGGGAACGGGGTCTGCCCATTCTATACCGAGCGCATGGTAGACTGCCGCCGCAGGAGACGTGATGCCGCTACTTCCTCCGCGCTTTCGAATCGTGGCCTGGCTCGCATGCCTTGCGATGACATCATTGGCACTTTCGCACGCGCAAAGCAGTGCGAAGGTCATTATTCTGGGCTCGGGCACTCCGATCCCCGATCCAACAAGTTCAGGACCTTGTGTTGCAGTTGTCATCAACGGCCAGGTGTACCTCTTTGACGCTGGCGCGAACGTAGTTCGCCAGGCGGAGGCCGCGGCTGAAAAGTTTCAGATCGGCGCACTGGAGGCGACGCACCTCACCCGCCTGTTCATCACACACCTTCATTCTGACCACACGCTAGGTTATCCAGACCTTATCCTCACGCCCTGGGTGGTCGGCCGACGGGAGCCACTGGAGGTATACGGCCCCAATGGCATCGCCGCGATGACTGCTCACCTGAAGCAGGCCTACGCAGCAGACATTCAGGTTCGAACCGGCGGCCTTGAAACCCTCAATGAGGAAGGGCTTGCAGTGAAAGTGCACGAGATCGAAGCCGCAGGACTGATCTACAAAGATGAAAACGTGACGGTGCGAGCGCTCGAGGTCAAGCACGGTTCCTGGCCTCAGGCCTTCGGTTATGCAATCGACGCGGGTGGGCGGAGGATCGTGCTCTCCGGTGATACGCGACCGACGCAATCCATTGTTGACGCTTGTCACGGCTGCGACCTTCTGATTCACGAGGTGTATTCGGAGGATCGGTACAGCGTGGTGTTCGGAGCGTCACGCGGCCAGTATCACCGGAGCTTTCACACTTCTACCCGGGAACTCGCAAAGATCGCTGGCGAAGCCAAGCCTAAGCTCCTGATCTTGTATCACCAGCTCTACTTCGGAGATCCGGAACAAGTGGATCTCGTGAAAGAGATCCACCTGAACTACCAAGGTCCCGTCGTAAACGGCCATGATCTTTCGGAGTACTGAAGCATCGCATCCCCGCCAACACGCAAGACTGATGACAAGCCAGACCAGCATTTACAAATCCAGGATTAGCGGTCGACAACACGGCTGAAGCGTCCGCGGCCGGTGCGCTCTACTCCGACGCGGCAGGAAAGGTTGCGCATTCGCTAAGACATGCCGCAATGAATGGTCGTATTCCTGGTCCTCGGATACGCGATCCGGCGTCGGGCTGCGGACCAATCTGCGCGACTTGGGAAAACAAGGTGTGCGCCGCTCCTTGCAAGTGCTATCGAAGAGATCGCGATCGCGGTGAACACACTCGGTTTGGTCTACGGTGAGCCTTTACGCATGTCTCTGAGATTACGGTGTTCGCCAGAAGTGTACCGGAGGCGCAACCAACCCCCGGCACTCCCTTTAAACCGCCACAAATCCGCCATCAACGAACAACTCGACTCCAGCGACAAAGCTGCTGTCGTCGGATGCAAGGAACACGACGGCTTTGGCCAACTCGTCGGGCAGGCCCATGCGGCCAAGCGGAACGCCTGCAGCGAGGTTAGCCTTCAGCTGCTTCTCCTGCTCACTGTCATTCCCCACTAGGCCTGAAATCGCCGGCGTATCGATCGGTCCAGGGCTTACCACGTTTACGCGAATCTTGCGGGCCTTCAATTCGTTCGTCCAGGTACGCGCGAACGAGCGGACCGCGGCCTTTGTCGCGTTATAGACCCCGAAGTTCTCGAAACCTTTCATCGACACGATGGAACCGTTGAGCACGATGGTCGCGCCGTCCGGCAACAGCGGCAATGCCTTCTGTACGGTGAACACAAGACCCTTCACATTGATGTCGAAGGTCTTGTCGAAATGCTCTTCGGTGTAACTGCCCAGCGGAACAAACTCGCCTCCCCCGGCGTTGGCGAACACAACGTCAAGCTGCCCCTTCTCCTGCTTGATCTGCGCAAACAGGCGATCCAGGTCGCTCAGTTTCGAGACGTCACCCTGTACGGCGGTAACATTGCTGCCAATCTCCTTCACCGCAGCATCCAAAGATTCCTGCCGACGCCCCGTGATGTACACGTGCGCTCCTTCGGCAACGAAGCGTTTAGCCGTAGCCAACCCGATACCGCTATTTCCACCTGTTACGAGTGCAATCTTCCCATTCAGCTTTCCCATACCTGCTCCTTTTCGCGCCCTGCCATCTAGTGAATATTTCGACGTACATCGAAATGATGACGGCAGCCTGGCTGTCGATTCAACAATGCTCAGATTTTGCGAAAAAGGCGGATATGAAATGGCAAATGGAATCAGAGCTCTTTTAGCTGCTGGAACACCCGGCCGGCCCACGCCGAGATCTGATGATCCGGCCGTTTACTGACTGGAACTCATCTGGCAGTTTATTCGGAGTGAAGAGTAGTGATCGGATCAACGCGCATCGCGCGAAGCGCAGGGATATAGGTGGCAGCCAGCGCCACCCCGGTAAGGAGAACGGTGACACTGGCAAATGTGCCTGGATCGCGCGGCGAGACACCGAACAGCAATCCAGCCATCAAGTGGGAGGCGATGAGCGCTCCAATCACACCACAGCAGACCCCTGTCGCGGCTAGCCTCAGCCCGCGTTGCAGGACCAGATTCAGAATGTTCGCTCGCTGCGCACCGAGCGCCAATCGAATCGCCATTTCGCGTCTTTGCTCGTTCACTAGGTAAGAGATCGTTCCATAAATACCTAGCCCAGCGAGAAGGAGCGCCGTAATCGCAAAAAGAGTCACCATCTCCATGGAGAATCGCCGGAACGAAAGCGAGGCGGAGAGTACCTCTTTGAGAGTCTGCGCGCGAAACACAGGAAGGCTGGCGTCGATAGACTGGACCTGCTGGCGTACTTGAACCGGGATGTTAGCCGGATCCAGATTTCCGCTAAGAAACAGGACCAAGTCTTTCGAGACGCGCTGGTAGGAACTGCGATAGACTTGCGGAATCGCTCTCTCAGACAGTGATTCTGTTCGAGCATCGGCAATCACGCCGATGATCGTCGTCCACACCGGCTGAGCAGGGCCCGCTAGCCCACGGGTATCAAGATGCAGCCGGACCCTCTTGCCGACTGGATCCTGATTGGGCCAATATGTCCGGGCCGCTGACTGATTGATCACCGCAACTTCTGGCGTACCTTCAACGTCGCCATCGGTGAACATTCGTCCGCGCTCGAGCGGCATGCCCATCAGATGAAAGTATCCGGGCGAAACGATCGGACTGTCGACCACAGGCGCTTCATTGTCCAGCGTTTCGATGCCTTCCCGGATCAATGGCAACCTGATCGGAAGAGTGTGGCCCAGCGGAAGCGCAGCCTCGTCACCCATGGCCACTTCTTCCACACCGGGCAGGCTTCGGCTTCGGCGGAGTATTTCGCGCAACAAGACCGACTCCTGTCTTGCGGTCTGATATGGATCGGTCCTGGGATCGTTCGGACCTGGCAGCGAGATCTGAACAGCCATAACACGCTCAGGATCGAAACCGGCTTGCACCTTCAACATGTCCCAGAAGCTGCGCAGCATCAAACACGCGACCACCATCAGCACCAGTGAAAGCGCCAGCTCGCTGACGGCCAGAAAGTGGCGCATTCGCGAGCGGCCCAACGACCCTATCGACCCGCGCCCTTCTTGCCGGAGCGTAGCTGTCAAATCGGTCCGGCTCATCAGCCATGCCGGAGCAAGTCCGAAGAGAATTCCCGCACCAGCGGAAACGGCAAGCGCGAATGCCAAGACCCCCCATCCTATGGCAATGTCGTTCTCGTGCGGAAGACTAGCGGGAACCAGGCTCAGCAGGAAGCGGTGCGTGCAGAAGAGAACGGCGACGCCGGTAATTCCTCCGAGCAGGAAAAGAAGCAGAGCCTCAGTTAGAAGCTGGCCGATGAGGCGCGCTCGTTGCACACCAAGCGCTTGCCGAACTGCGATCTCGCGACCTCGCAAACTAGCTCTGGCGAGCAGCAGGTTTGCCACGTTGACGCAACTGATCAGCAGCACCATCCCCACCGCGGCGAAGATCAGAAACAATGTATTCCGAACACTGCCCACCACAGTCTCGCTGAGCGGAATCAGACGCACCGCCCATCGGGTCTGTGGTGGATAATCCGCCGCAAATTGCTTACTCAGCGAAGCCACCAGCGTGTTGAGGCGGTCCTGCGCCGATGCTACGGACAGCCCAGGCTTCAACCGCCCAAGAACCGCCCGACTCGCATGCCGTGAACTACGCGACGGAGCGGGAAAAGGCATTCCCGCAAATCCGGCCCCGAGCCACAGCTCCACATTCTGCTCTTCGCTGGTCGCGCCCTGATCGCGGAACCCTCGCGGCATCACGCCCACCACTTGATATTGGTCGTTGTCCAGGAGCACTGTTCTGCCGACAATCTGCGGGTCAGCGCCGAGTCCTCGTCTCCAGAGCCCGTCGCTGAGCACAACTTCGAGATTGTAGCCGGGCGTTGAGTCATGCGGATTGAAGGTGCGCCCAAGCTGCGCGTCCACACCCAGTACTGCGAAGTAGTTTGGAGTGACTTGCTTGAAACTGAGACGAAGTGGCTGCGCCGTGCCGGTCAGGTTGACGTTCGCACCTTGGCCCGCAATCGCGATCGACTGAAAGATTCCCGAGTTCGCCAGATCTCTCAACTCAGGTATCGAGATGCCCACACGCTCAGCTCCTACACCTGGAAGATCATCCTGAACGCGCACCAGTTCACTAGGATTTGGGTACGGAAGCGGGTGCAGGAGCGTGGCGTCGATCACACTATAGATCGCTGTCGTCGCTCCCACGCCCAGTGCGATAGTAGCGATCGAGACAAATGAGAACCCTGGATATTTAAGGAGCATCCGAACCGCGAAGCGGAGATCCAAAATTAAGTTCTCGACAACTGGAAGAGTCTGTTCTTCATGAAGACGCTCCCGAATCGGTCCCACTGGGCCGAACTTGAGAGCCGCCTGTCGGCGCGCTTCTTCCACGGCCATTCCGGCACGCACATTCTCCTCCGTCTGGCTTGCCAGATGCTCTTCAATCTCTTCAAGCAAGCGACGATCGTCACGGCTACGGGTCACGAGTCTTGCCATACGGACAAAGAGGCGGCGAAGCAACTTCATGCCAGATCCTCCGCTTTGGCACTGAAAAACCTTGCGACAATCGCTGCCGTTCGCTCCCAATCGCCGGTCTCGGTCCGCAACTGCCTTTTTCCAGCGTTCGTTAAACGGTAGAAGCGAGCGCGCCGATTGTTCTCTGAGGTGCCCCAATCCGAGGCGATCGCGCCCTCATTCTCCAGCTTAAGGAGAAGTGGATAGAGAGTTCCCTGGTTCACGGCGAGAAGATCGCCACTGATCTGCTCAATCCTCCGAGCTATGCCGTAGCCGTGAAGAGGCCCCAGCAGATCGAGCGTTTTCAGGACCATCAGAGCAAGCGTTCCCTGAGGAACATCAGACTTGTCTGGCATCTTGTAAGTCACCTCTTGGTTTCCAACACGAATATGCCATCGCTCGTTTTGGAAAGCAACAGGAATGTGACGTCCTGGATCAGACCCGCAGTCTAATTCTTCGCCAACGGGTTTCTTCGCCTGAGGTTGCCCTTGGGAGTTCGGGGAGTATCGAGAGATTCGGTTATAGGACAGCAAGTTCCGTTTGCCCGCGTCATCCCTGTCTGCGAGTATCAGCCGCCAATCGCCTCTCAGAATTCATCCGGCAAGTGACACTACCCGGAAGCGATCGATGCGTGCTGAGGAGAACAACGGGCGAAGAGCTTCTCTTCTTGAGCTAAAGCGGCGGTCGCCTTTATAGGATCCTGACTCTATGGCATCTACTATCTGCTTGAATACCCGACACGCCTTGCCTGGAGAGATATCTCAATGGCACAAGCATGCAACGAAGGTCCATCGATTGGGGTCTTGAGCGCCGAGGAGGTTTCGGCACTCATTGAAGAGGGCAAACCTGCGGCCACGCTGATCAACGTTGTCGGGCTGATTGCGACACGATTCAGCACGGATGTTTGTTCGATCTATCTGCTTGAGCCAGACCGCTCGAACCTCGTCCTCGCCGCCTCTGTAGGACTTCACCCAGACTGCATCGGCAATCTCCGGATGCCCCTTCATGAAGGGCTGACCGGGCTGGTCGCTGAGCGTGTTCAGCCTGTTGCGGTTTCAGAAGCAGCAAATCATCCTCGCTTTAAATTTTTCCGCGAGTCCGGGGAGAGCGAGTATCACTCCTTTCTCGGCGTACCTCTCGTTGACCGCGGAATTCTACAAGGCGTGCTGATTATCCAGACCAAGGAGATCCGCGAATTTCGTCCAGTCGAAGTTCAGATGCTCCAGGAGGTCGGCGGCGAGATTGCTCCGGTGGTTTGCGAGGCGCGCACACTGGACCGATTCCTTGCGCCCGCTCAGGAACGCCTGTGGGCACTGGCAAGAAACGTTGCCTGGAGCTGGGATCCGGAGTGCATCGCACTCTTTCGCGATCTGAACCCAACCCGTTGGCGTGAACTGAATCAGAATCCAATCGCGTTATTGTCAGAAATTCCCCTCCACGAGCTGGAACGTAGAGCGTCGCAACTTGGCTTGCACAGCAGAATCAACTACTGCTACCGGCGGCAGAGAGAGTATCTCGGCGCTGAAAATACTTGGGGAACAATCAATGCAGGCGTACTCCGTCCTCGGCCGGTCGCTTATTTTTCGGCCGAATTCGGCCTGCATGAGTCCATTCCGATTTACTCCGGTGGTCTCGGAGTGCTCGCCGGTGATCACATCAAGAGTGCGTCCGATCTGGATATTCCGCTGGTTGGCGTTGGACTCTTCTACGGACAGGGCTATTTCCTTCAGAGACTCAACTCTGACGGTTGGCAGCACGAAGAGTATGTTGACACCGACGTGACCAAACTTCCCATGCAGGTCGCGATTGGTGCAAACGGGCAGCCCATCACCCTGAAGCTTCAGACGCGCTCCGGCGTCATTTCAGCCAAGGTTTGGCGAATGCGCGTCGGGCGTTGTGATCTGTTGTTGCTCGATTCTGATGTAGAAGGCAATGAACCCCAAGACCGCGACCTCACATCTCGGTTGTATGGAGGAGATAATCGGACCCGCATAAGACAGGAACTACTTCTCGGAGTCGGCGGATATCGAGTGCTGCGAGCCATGGGCATCACACCCGGAGTTCTGCACCTGAACGAAGGACACAGCGGCTTTGCAGTTCTCGAAGCAATCCGGGATCGCATGCAGGAAGAGGGTGTTGACTTTACGGTGGCCGCCAGCCAGGTGTCACGTGAAGTCGTCTTCACCACGCACACTCCGGTTCCTGCGGGGCACGACCGCTTCGATGCCGATTTGATCGAAGAGCATCTTGGTCCTCTTCGCGACGAACTGCGCATCTCTCAAGATGACCTGCTCGGCTTTGGCCGCGTGCATCCAGGAGACTACAACGAGCAGTTCTGCATGACAGTTCTAGGCCTGAAGTTGTCTCGCCGCGCCAACGCCGTCTCTGCGTTGCATGGAGAGATCTCCCGTTCGATGTGGTGGAGCCTCTATCCCACTAAGCCAGAAGACGCTGTCCCCATCGGCCACATCACCAATGGCGTGCATGTACCGTCTTGGCTTGCACCACAGATGAAGCGTCTGTATGACCGGCATCTTGGCGTCGACTGGCAAGGCCGCAGCGGCGATAAGCACACATGGGCGGAAATCGAAAGGGTGGACGACGGGGAGCTCTGGGAGACTCATCTGGCGCTGAAAGCTCAGCTCATTGCATTCGCGCGGCACCGTCTCGTTACTCAGGCGGCGCGCCGATCCGAATCGAAGGAAAGCATCTCGGGCCTTCAGAAGCTGCTCTCGCTCGACGCACTGACCATCGGCTTTGCACGACGGTTTGCAACGTATAAACGCGCGAACCTGATCCTCGCGGACATCGAGCAACTTGCTGGCATAGTCAACGACGCCAAACGTCCCGTACAGTTTTTGTTCTCAGGCAAAGCCCACCCCCATGACGAACCCGGTAAACGCGTACTGCAGGAGATCGCCAGACTGATGCGCGATCCCCAACTCGCTGATCGCTTCATCTTCATCGAGGACTACGACATCAACGTAGGTCGCCACTTAGTCCAGGGAGTAGATGTCTGGCTCAATAATCCGCGCCGCCCACTCGAAGCTTCCGGTACCAGCGGACAAAAGGTCGTGCTGAATGGCGGTCTGAACCTTTCAGTTCTCGACGGATGGTGGGCTGAAGCTTATGACGGTACCAACGGATTCGCGATCGGCAAGGGCCGGACTCACCTGAATATGGACGTTCACGACCAGCGCGACGGAGCCGATCTCTACCGTGTATTGCGGGAAGAAGTGATTCCGCTGTACTACCAGCGGGACCGGGATGGACTGCCAAGACACTGGATCCAGCGCATGAAACGAACAATCAAGACGCTCGGTTGGCGCTTCAATGCGGATCGCATGGTGATGGACTACTGTCAAAAATGCTATGTACCCGCAGCAGGCGGAGTTTCAAGCGAAATACGGTTGGTTTGTTAACGACGAAACATCCCGCCATCCTCTAAGGAGCCTGCGAAAGAGGCCTCAATTGGATCTGGTGAACGAAAAGAGCGGATCAGCTGAGGCTAATCGACGCAGTAACTCCGACGCATGCGTCGCAACGGTGCGCAGGTGGACTCACGAATTTCCGCCTGAGGCTGACATCCTCCAGATCGGATTCGAGGGTGGTGCAATCCCGCAGTTGATCATCGATGCAGGCCTCCGTCTTCACCTCGTGGACGCTTCTCGCGGGCGTCTCGGGATCTTCCGCCAGATGTTTCCAGAGGTACGGTCCGCCTGCTCAGATACCCCCGGTTGCACTCTCTTCAATCGGACCTTCGACGGAGTGCTCGTTAACAACGATATCCGGACTATGCCGAAAGAAATGGGAGCAGCACAACTCTCCAGAATTGAACGCCTTCTCCGTGCCGGAGGACGCCTGCTCATCATCATCCGTCCTGACTGTCGGACCTCGGTTGACTTTAGAAGCGCACCCGAGGCAATCAGTTCAGCCAAGGAAGCCTTTGAGAGAGACCTCCTCAACTTGGGACTGCACGTCCTCCCGCAACTGCACGATCGAAGTGAAAATGAGTATGTTTGCGCCACGAAACACGTGCAGGCAGGAGTACCGCACTAGTCCGCTCCGCCCGCCTCGATGGCCTTGCGAAGCCAGAGCGCTGCCCTACCGTCGCAAAGGGGCTCGACAAATAGTTGTCAAACCCCCAATGTGGCTTTTTCCCCCAAAGCGTTCGTCCCTTGAAATCAGTCGACTGCCCGTTCTGCCGACTCTCTTCAGAAATCGCTGGCGAGATACCAAAAATTCGTTGATGATGATACGAAACACCAAGGATTCTTGTTATATCCATTGAGCGGCCACCCAGGCACTCCGTTTGCCGCCAACTTTCGAGGTCAGGGGGAAACACATGAACAGGAACAAGCTCTTGCTCTTCGTGGGCTCTGCAGTGGTCGTGGCCGGGGGCCTGATGTACGGTCTTGGTATCTATCCCCCAGCAGCCGGGCGCGACGGTCAGGGCGCCATTGGCGAGCGCAAGGTCTATCGCGCAGAGCAGCCGGCTGACGCAGCGGTGACCCCGGGTGCTGCTCCAGTCGCCATGCAAGCGACCATCGACTCGATGAAGAACCATCAGTTGCCGGAACTGCAGAACGGGATGGTCTTCCAACTCAAGAACGGCGACATGTACCAGCTGAACAATGGCAAGCTCCTGGCCCTTCAAAACGGTTACGTCTTCAAGTTGAAGACCGGCCAGATGTTGCAGTTGCAGAACGGGCAGCTATACCAATTGCACGCCGGTCAATTGCTGGCCCTGAAGAACGGCGTAAAGTTCGAACTGCAGAACGGCCAGATGCTACAAATCCAGAATGGCCAGCTGCTTGCGCTCAATACCGGGCAGATGTTCCAGCTCGCCAATGGCCAGATGTTCCAGTTGAGCAATGGCATGTTGTACCAGTTGAATAACAACATGCTCTACCAGCTAAACAGTGGTCAAATTCAGGCCGCCATGAAGTTCTAACCGTCAGAACATGAGCGCAGTTGCTGCCCCCGGCAACTGCGCCCCATCAGGCCCTCCCCCGCCCAAACCCTCTGGGACCTTCGAATGGATTGCAAAACGGTCGGGCGCGGCGTCGAGGCCTCCCACACACTGCCCTGCATCCGTCCGTTTTCTCTTCTGATCCTCTCCCTGCTGATTCTGGCCTCCTGCACTTCGTACGCCCAACCTCGCCTGTATACGCAGGAAACAAAGCAGTTCCGAATCGTCTACTACTCCCCTGCGCACGAATATCTTGCTCCCTTACTGATCCGCTCCCTTGAGAACGCGTCGAACTTTTATCGCCAGAAGTTCGGCTATGAGCCAAAGGGCAAGATTACGGTGCTCATCCAGGATTTCGACGATTCCGGATACGGCGGCGCCGGAACGGTTCCTGTCAGCTTCATCCAGATCGGCATTGAGCCCTTCAACCTCGTCTTTGAGACCCTACCCTCGGCCGAGCGCATGGGCCTGATGTCGAAACACGAAATGATGCACATCGTTATGGGCGACGAACCCGCCCAGCGCGACGCCCTGTTTCGGAAGAGCTTCGCAGGCAAGATCATGCCGAACACAGACGATCCCATCTCCATCCCCTTCAGCTTCCTCGGCAGCCCCCGCGTGTACTCACCCCGCTGGTTCCATGAGGGTGCTGCCGTCTTTATGGAGACCTGGCTTGGAGGCGGCTTCGGCCGCGGTCTGGGCGGTTACGACGAGATGGTATTTCGGAGTTTGGCTCGCGACCACCGCTACATCTACGACGTCGTCGGCCTCGAATCCGAGGGTACCTCTGCCGACTTCCAGGTAGGCGCAAATTCCTACCTCTATGGCACGCGCTTCATGAACTATCTGGCACGCCAGTATGGGCCCGATAAACTCACCGCCTGGATCGTGCGCAACAATGCCAGCCACGCATACTTTGAAAGCCAATTCCGAAAGGTCTACGGCGTCTCCCTTCACGACGAATGGAGGAAATGGATCGCCACTGAGCGCGAGTGGCAGGATTCCAATCTCAAGTCAATCCAGCAGTACCCGCTTACACCCGTGAAGCCGCTCTCCTCCAGGGTGCTCGGCTCGATCTCCAGGTCCTTCTACGATCCAAAGTCGAATGCAATCTATGTCGCCGTCAGGCACACCGGGCCGATGCCGTACATTGCTGCCATTCATCTCGACTCGGGACGCGTCGAGCATCTCACCGACGTTCGAGGCGGGGCCGTCTACGAAGTCACATCGCTGGCCTTCGATCCTGATCGTCGCCGCCTCTTCTTCACCACCAACAATACGCACGGCCTGCGAGCCCTCTATGTCTTCGATCTCGCTACACGCAAACGGAAGCTCATCCAAGCGAACCTGAGAATGGGCGACCTGGTCTTCAGTCGCGCCGACGGCACCATATGGGGCGTGAGACACGACAACGGTCTCTCCAGCATCGTTCGGCTACAGCCCAATTCAAAAACTCTGCAGGTTCTCCACACGCTTCCCTACGCGTCTGATCTCTTCAATCTGGACATCTCACCGGATGGCAAACAGTTGACCGGCGCCTTAGTCGACACAACGGGAACGCAACGCCTGGTGCGCTTTCAAGCAGCCGACCTGCTCGCTGAAAAATTCGATCCCGAGGTCTTGCACGACTTTCAATACAACTCGCCCGACGGATTCGTCTTCTCCTCGGACGGACGCTACCTGTACGGATCGTCCTACCTGACGGGCGCATCCAACCTCTTCCGCTTCGACTTGCAGGAGCATAAATTCGAAGCGCTTAGCAACTCTGAGACGGGACTGTTCCGCCCCCTTCCGCTACCCGACGGCAGCCTGGCTGCCTTCGAGTATTCCGCAAGAGGCTTTCGACTCGTGAACCTGCCGGTCAAAGCGATCGAAGACGTGAACGCTATCCCTTACCTCGGCGAAAGCGTCGTCGAGAAATTTCCCGAGCTAAAGTCATGGAATCTGCCCTCGCGCAACAACATCGACGATCTCCGGCTCAGGACCTATGCGGGCTTTTATCATCCACTGCGGAATATCCAACTTCAGTCCGCATACCCGATCGTGCAGGGATACCAGGACTCGAAGGCCGGCGGCGTGCGCCTCGATTTCGGCGACAGCCTCGGCCTCAGTCACATGACGGCCACTGCCTCCTACTCCCCGGACAACTCGCGCGCTATTCGCGATCGCCTGCACGCAGCCATTGAAACAAGATACTGGGACTGGCAACTCTCCGGATATTTCAACAGAGCTGATTTTTACGATCTGTTCGGCCCCACCAAAGTTGGTCGCCGTGGCTTCGCTCTCGTCGGAGAAAAGCGCAAGAACATCATTCACGATTCCGACCGCACACTCGATCTCGTCCTTAACCTGTCCGGGTACTCCGGCCTCGACAAACTTCCCGATTACCAGAACGTCTCTGCCTCGCACACCAGATTTGTGGCGGGAACAGCAAGCCTGGCCTATTCGAACCTGCAGAAATCGCTCGGCGCCGTCGAAGAAGAAAACGGAGTGCAATGGAGCGCAACAGCGCAAATCAACAACACATTCCCTAAGATATTTCCGAACGTGTGGGGCGAATACACTCGTGGCTTCCTCCTTCCGCTCCGGAATTCTTCTCTATGGATACGCTCATCGGCAGGAGGCGCGTTCGGCAACGCGGCTGATCCATTCGCGAACTTCTACTTCGGCGCCTTCGGAAACAACTGGGTCGACAAGCGGGACTTCAGCCGCTATCGCCAGTACTACAGCTTTCCCGGCGTTCACATCGATCAAATCGGTGCGAACAACTTCGCGAAATCCCTCGTCGAGTGGGATCTCACCCCGCTTCATTTCCGCAATCTTGGCTCAACTAAGCTGTATAGCAACTGGGCCCGGCTCGCGCTGTTTACCGGCGGTCTCGTCGCAAACCCGGCAGGCGATGACCGCGCCGGTTATGAAGATGTGGGAGCTCAGATCGATCTGCGGACAGTGATCTTCTCCCAGGTGAAGTCGACCTTCTCCACCGGCTTCGCCCTCGCACATGACCGCCCCGGTCACACGGGAACCGAGTTTATGTTCTCTCTGAAAATCTACTGAACACCGCAGACGCCTCTTCTGCGCGCGGCCTCCCGGCCGGATCTCGATCGAGCATCCGCAAGAGGAGTTCATCAATCTCCGCGGGTATGCCTGCTCGCAATGCAGAGGCCGCCAAAACCTCGCGGCATTCGATCGCCTCGAACACGTCGAGCGGCGTATCCCCCGCGAAAGGATGCCTGCCCGTCCACAACTCGTACAGCAATGCACCCAGTGAGAAGACGTCGGAAGCGCTCGTCGCAGTCTCGCCCCTCAGAATTTCCGGAGACATATACAGCAAGGTCCCCGACAGGGTCCCCGAAATCGTTCCGGAGGACCCCGTCAAATCCGGCTCAATCCTTACCGGACCATCAAGCCTCGCGAGACCAAAATCCAGCATCTTCAGCACTCCGTCAGTACGCAGAATAATGTTCTCCGGCTTGATATCCCGATGAAGAATTCCGGCAGCGTGGGCCGCGGCCAGAGCCCGCGTAGCCTGTTCGCTCCAGTCAGTCGCGACAGCGATACTCACCTCCGCCGAGCCAATCAGCTGCCGGAACGTCGGTCCTTGCACCCACTCCATCACGATGAAGAGTCCCGCGGAGGACTCGCCCGACTCGCAGATTCTCACGATGTTCGCATGGTGCAATGCGGACGCGGCACAGGCCTCCGTCTCAAACCGGCTGATGGCCTGCGGACTCAAAACAAGGTGTCGGCGAAGAATCTTCAAAGCAACCAGGGTCCCCGACGAGTCCCGCGCTCTGTAAACCTCGCCCATTCCGCCCGTTGCGACCAGCTCTTCGATCTCGTAGCTCCCTACGCGTTCTCCTACCGCCAAAGCGCCGGGGCTTTGATCGAGCAGATCAGCCGCAAGGTGAACCGGCGGTACGTCGAAAAGCTCTTGATCGTTGGTCCGTAGCAGTGACTCCACCTCTGCCCTGAGCGGCGGGCTCGCAGCCTCCAGAAGACCTTCCCGCTCGGCCGGCGGAAGATCCACCGTCTCATGGAAGAGGCGCTCAATCTCGTCCCACCGAACCGGCGCAGTCACGCGCTTTCACCTTTCATCTCGCGAATGAGCCACGTCCGCGCCAGGCGCCAGTCTCGATTGACCGTGATCACGGAAATCCCAAGCGCCTCTGCCGTCTCCTCGATGCTCAGCCCCCCGAAATATCGCATCTCCACAACCTGGCTCTTCCGCGGATCCAACTCCTGCAGTCGCGTCAGGGCCTCATGCAGCGCCACAACCTCCGCAGCCTCTTGATTCACAGCCAGCTGCACGTCATCAATCGACAACGCGATTGCACCGCTGCCGCGTTTTCCGGTATGACGGCTCTTCGCATGATTCACCAGGATCTGCCGCATCGCCGTACACGCCACTGCAAGGAAATGGCACCGGTTTTGAAACGAGGCGTTCTCTGCTCCTGCTAGCTTGAGAAATGCTTCATTGATCAGCGCCGTCGGCTGCAGCGTGTTTCCCTGTTGCTGCTTGGTCCAGGCGCGGCGGGCCATCCGGTGCAATTCGTTGTACACCAGCGGCATCAAGTCGTTCAGGGCAGTTTGATCGCCCTTACCCCAGGCTGCGAGCAGGTTGGTGACTTCACCTTGAGAACTCACTCTCCTGACCTCTCTAGCGAAACGCTCCTTGTGTACGCGAACCCGGCGAATAGTAGTCCCTTCAGCGTTGCTTCTGACCCAGCCGGTGCATCTCCCACAGATCACGGGGCGTTTGCGATAGCAGTGGCCGGATCGCCAGCATCCCCGTTGGCCCAATACTCTTTTCCAGATACCGCAACTCCGTCAAGAGGCTATCCACCTCAGGGTCAGGTGCAACCTCCAGCCCCATCTCCCTGAACATCAGCTCGCTTTTCGCGCGTGCGCTTACCTCACTCGTCAACTGCAGCAGAGAAAGCATGTCGCCCCGCACAGCAGGCGGAAAGGCTTCCTGCAGACTCGTGAGATAAGAGCCCACCCTGGTCTCCTGAAATTCCTTCGAACCTATCATGCCGATCATGTCGATGTCGCGATCCAGTTTGCCTCCCAGCCACTCCCGCAGAGACTTCTCGCTGAAGTAAAAGACAAAAGCGAGAATCACCGGGATGCCCAGAACCGCCGCAACGGTGGATGTCAGCGGAGACTCCAGATTCTGGTTGAACAGCGAATGGAGCAGAATCGAAGACACCACGCCGGGAATAAACAACCGGAAGCTCACAGACTCCCGGCCTTCCAGCAAAAACACCGAAAGCGTCGCGCCTAGTGCTGCCACTCCACCATGCATCACCGCAGTCCCGAAGCCTCGCAGAAGCCAGACCCCAACGCCCTTCCCTTGCAGCAAATGCAAATAGGAGACATTCTCGACCAGCGCAAACCCAGCCCCAACCGCAAAGCCGCAGATCGCCGAGTCGGCCATAAACGCCGTCCGGGCTGTCGCAATCACAAAGGTCCAGTAAGCCGCCTTCGCCAACTCCTCCACCACCGGCGCTCCAAATTGCGCGTACTGATCCTCATACCCTGCAAACCGCTGGAAGATCAACGTATTGATCGCAAAACAAAGGCCGGCCGCAATCGCACCCGCACCCAGCCCCATCGCCACCGAGCGAATCGAAACCAGCTTGTAGCTGTCCAAACCGCGAAGCGCAACGAGAAATAGAAGCACCGGCAGGAATGCCAGCGCCAGCCGGAGCAGATCGATGCTATGGATCGACGGTGTAATCACGATTCCGCCGAGATCCCAAACCGCAAGCGGTTCCAGCCCTGTTCGCGCCGATAACTGAGCGACCCTGCCAGCGTCTTCAGCAGATAGATTCCCAGTCCCCCGACCGGCCGTTCCTCTAAACTCAGCGTAAGGTCCGGCGCGGGCGCGCTGAGAGGATCAAATTCAATCCCCTGGTCCCCAACCTCAACATGCAGCTCTCCCGCTTTCGGAACCGCGTAACTGATCGTGACCGACCCGGGTGAATTTTCCGGATAGGAATACCGCGAGATGTTGATAAAGATCTCCTCGATCAGCAGTTCCAATTGCCGAATGTGCAGATCAGGCAGCTCCGCTTCTCGCGCACCCATTCTGACGAACTCGGTGACAGAGCCGAGCGATGCGGGCTTCGCAATCAGCGTTAATGTCTTGGGCGTGTCCGGCAAGCTTCTCGTTATCCCCCTACGAGAGCGGACTCCAGCGAATCGTGCAAGGGCAGAACCTGGTTGAGCCTTGTTATCTCGAATACCTGACGAACCAGCCCGGTCAGACAGCAGATTCGAAAATCCCCGCCCTTTTCCTTCAACTTCTGCCCGATCATCACAAACGAACGCAGCCCCATGCTGCTTACATACTTAAGGTCGGTCAGGTCGATCACGAGAGCTCTAACGCCATCCGTGAGGCACGACTCGCACTCTCGCTCAAACAGAACCGCGTTCTCTGCATCCATGCGGCCAGCCACACGCAGCACGACCTTGCCATCAACTTCCGTGCGGTCGATTGTCACAGTACTCCTAGGGTGCCTCACCATACCCTGAACGTCAATGCGAATCGCTCCAGTCCACGCCTGGCTCGACAAACCGCAACTCAGCCAAAGTTAACAAACCCAGTCCACTCGTCCATCAAACGGGCAACTCGCTCACTTGTTCCAGAGAGGCATGAGGCCTCATCACAGCGTCGGCGACTTTCCGTCAACGTGGATCGCTGAAAACTGGCCCGTTTCAGGATATCTCTGAAGTCGTTGGATCTGAACCTTGCTGGTCGCTCGTCTCGACAGGTCCTAATGCAGGGGCTGGATTACGATCTGTTGCGGCGACCAGTGCGAAGGCGCTTTGTTTCAAAGGTCATGCCTTCCACCGCTGAAGCCGGCCCTTCTCCTGACCCCGTTCGCGCAAAGTCATTTAACGACTATCGAAGATAATCTGCTTCGACTGCCACCGGCCTGAGCATGCGGGATTGCGGCTTCACACTCTGATGACTGGTCCGCCAATTGCAAATGAATTTCCGGACATCAGAGGGAGCCCTCCCATGCAATGCGCAAACCCTGACTGCCGGTTGCCGGCTGCTGATCTGAGCACCGGCGTCTTATGCCTTGTTGAGTTGGACGTACCTCCGGAAGAACGTGTTCTTCGAAGCGATGGCGGTTTTCCAATATGCTCGGTCCCGAGCCGCTATTTCTGGCTGTGCCCGAAATGCTCTACACATCTGAGGCTGCGGCGATGGACATCGAAGGGCGTGATCTTTGAAGAGAAAGTTGTTCCCACTAAGAGCAGGAGCAATGATCGAGCCCTTCCATTTGCTCAGCCACTGTCGCGCACTCACCTCCTCACCTCAAGAAAGACCGCCTGAATGTGGACCAAACTAAACTCATTTTGTTCGATGGAGAGCATACAGGCCCGCTCTCCCCTGTTTTTGCCCGCTTTCGTCGTTGTAGGCATGGTCGCGGCCTGGGGTGGACCTTATCTGTTTCGAGTGTCTGAACTACGAGACATCATCCTTCTTGCAACGATCGGCATCGCAAGCGTGCCGATTTGCCTTGAACTGCTTTCGGAACTGAAAAATCGAAGCTTCGGCGTCGATGTACTTGCCTTCATATCCATCGGGAGTGCCGTCTGGCTGAAACATGATTGGGTCGCCGCGATCGTGATTCTCATGTTTTCCGGCGGAAAAGCTTTAGAGGACTACGCCACCCGCCGCGCCTCCTCCGTCCTGCGCGCTCTCGCTCGCAGAATGCCCCAGATTGCTCATAAACAAACAGATGGAGGAATCTCGCAGGATATCGCCATCGAAGAAGTCGCTCCCGGCGACCTGCTGCTTGTCTACCCTCACGAGCTTTGCCCGGTAGACGGCCTGGTTGTGCGCGGAAACGGCAGTATGGACGAGTCTTATCTCACCGGAGAGCCGTTCGAAATCGAAAAGGCTCCGGGCGCCGCAGTACTTTCCGGAGCGATAAATGGAAACGCGCCGCTGACGATTCAGGCTACCCGCGTGGTGAGTGAATCGAGATACGCCCGCATTGTCGAGGTTCTGCACGCATCCGAGAAGAACCGGCCTCACATGAGACGCCTCGGGGACAGACTTGGATTGTGGTACGCGCCCCTGTCCATTGCCGTTGCAATCGCTGCCTGGATGTTGAGCGGAGATGCTGATCGTTTTCTGTCGATCCTGGTCATCGCTACACCCTGTCCCTTGCTCCTCGCAATCCCAATCGCAATCACAAGCGCCATCTCGGTGAGCGCACGCCATGGGATCGTAGTCAAAGACCCTTCAGTACTAGAGAAGATCGGCTCCTGCACAACTCTCATTGTTGACAAGACCGGAACCCTGACCTGTGGCAAGCCGACGCTCACAGAGGTGGTGTGTACCGACTCCCTGCCCCGCCGAGACATCGTGCAATTTGCAGCCAGCCTCGAGAAGTTCTCGAAACATACGTTGGCCAGTGCTGTCCTACAAATAGCTTCTGACGAACATATCCCTTTATTGCTACCGGAGAATGTGCGCGAGGAGCCCGGCTGCGGTCTCACCGGAACGATCGGTGGCCGGACATTCGCTTTGACAAGCCGCAGCAAGCTAAGTGAAGAGACACGTCGCAGCATCAGTGACTTGGGGGCGGGCATGGAGTGCGTTGCCCTGGTAGATGGGGCTGTCGCTGGGCTGCTGCGCTTTCGCGACCAACCCCGCAGAGAAAGCCAGCCATTCCTACGCCATGTCAGGTCGCACCATGGCTTTTCCAGAACCATACTGCTCTCTGGCGACAGACCTTCAGAGGTGGAGTATTTTGCCCAACTGGTTGGAATTTCAGAGATCCACGGAGGGAAATCTCCAGAAGAGAAACTCGCACTCGTTCAGGATCTGACGAGAAAAGAACCGACGCTGTACATCGGCGATGGGATAAACGATGCTCCCGCGATGATGAATGCCACAGTTGGCATTGCCCTTGGAGTCAATAGCGATGTCACAAGCGAGGCTGCAGGCGCCGTGATCCTTCAATCCTCTCTTGCATCTGTGGATGAGTTGATCCACATCGGCGATCGCATGCGTCGTATCGCGCTTACGAGTGCGATAGGCGGCATGGGGCTGAGTGTACTGGGGATGGCCGTGGCGGCGGCAGGATACCTCGCGCCTGTTGAAGGCGCCATTCTTCAGGAATTTATCGATCTGGCCGCAATCCTCAACTCGCTCCGCATGATTCTCCCAAGCCCTCCGCTCAGCGACTTCAGAATCGGGCCTGCACAAGTCGAATCAGGACGTGCCCCGAAGCGGGCCTCCCAGGCAGCACCCACCGTCTATGCTCCTCATCGAACGCACTAGATGTCATCAGATCATGACAAGCCGTCCTAAGCTTTTGACTGTTTCGATCAGATCGGCGCCACCTCAGACTGATTCAGCCATCGGTCTCGCGTATTCGTGTGGAACGAGACTTGCAGAGTACTGGTTCAGGACCACGCGCCTCCCGAGTATCGAAACACCCATATGCAAAATGGCGACGGAATCGGGCTAAGGCATACAGCGGAGCCCCTCACGGCTGGTCCTGCAATTAAGGGCGAATGCCGCCCTCGGAGGAGATATGAGAAAACGCCACATGGCTTCGTTTATGGGGAGTGCAGCTCTGGGAGCACTCCTGATTCTGCCCCCCAATGCACCTGCACAGAACACTGACTCAAAAGCTATCAACGATCTGCTGAAAGAGGTTGAATCGCATGCAGTGCTTGCCTCTGACGATTCTGAAACCCTTGAGTCCTACACCCGTTCCCACACCATGTCCTCGGAGTCTCACGCGCAACGTCTGCGCACAATCGCGGATCATGCCAATAACCTGATCCAGGACTTCGACAAGCTCAGTGCAATGCGCAGTGAGGGGTCGCCCTGGCAGCAGGACGCAATCGATCGCGTGGATCCTCTGCTGAAAGAGATGGCAGACCACCTCAACACGACCATCGCTCACTTCAGAGACAACAAGCATCGAGTGAACATGCCGGCCTTTCACGACTATGTGAAGGCGAACCGCGAATACATGAGTAGGACGTCCAAGCTGGTTTCGTCCTTCGTTGAGTACGGCGACGCGAGAGCCAGGGCAAACGGACTCGAAGCGTCTCTTGATCTTCCACCCGCGACCGAAGTCTCCAAAGAGTAGGGTATCCCTGAACTGACTGCGCGAATGAGCCCGCCATTTGGCGGGCTCATTCCATTTAGGGGCCATGCAAAGGGACATTGAATTGCCGTTCTATTCGTTCCGACGCACTGCGGGTCCTTGTCTATTGACGGTTGTGTTCCGCTGTCACTCTCGGGAGCATCCGGTCCCGCCGTCCCAAGTGTTTTGCAGAACAAATCTGATGGATGGGCTGGCCAGCCTTGTACTCACACTTCTTGGACAGGCTCACAACCTTGTTCCTTCGTGAGCAACAGGCTCGGCTTCTCTTGATCGAGATGACGCTGGCAGCAAAGGAACGCCGAGGGATGCGGCGGTGCATTTCTCAAAAGCAAATCACATTGGTTCTCCTTTCGGTTTGTCCGGGAGAACGCATGCAGAATGCTTCGAGAAATGCACCTGCCGCACTCTCTTATCTGGGGGAGGCAGGCTTTTCAGCAAGGGTGCGGAAGGAAGGCCATCCACCGCACCCTTGTTGACGGGCAGGCATAGAGGTTTCTGCCCGAATCTGGAACTTCTTTCAGACCACGTCCATTTCTGGCTGCAGCGGAAAGATGAAGCTACACACAGAAGCAGGTGAAAACGAGGACGCGGCAAGCAGCACCGCGTCCTCAACCAACATCAGAAGCTGAATTTTCCACCTAGCTCCAGCGTTCGAGGATCCCATGCACTTGTGATCTGACCGAATTGACTGCCGCCATAGCTGGTATTCAGTCCGTTCGGCTGGAAGTGGTTTAGCGTGTTGAACGATTCAAAGCGGAGTTGGAAGCTCGCCGCCTCCCGAATCGCAAACGTCTTGTAGAGAGAGGTTGTGAAGTTTTCGCGGCCCGGTCCGACGATTGCGTCCTTCCGTGCATTTCCGAAGCCCAGGTTCGGACCTCCAAGCCATGCGGGGATCGGCGCCGAGAACGTACTCGTGTCGAACCACTTGTTCCGTTCTTTCAGGTAGCGAGTCCTCCCGGTCTGGTCGGGACGGTTCGTATATCCTCCGCCAAGTCCGATCGGATCATAGCTGATCGACAGTCCAGGCCCCTGGTTGGCTGGGATCACACCAGACTCAGCGAGTGCAGTGCCGGCAATCTCCCAACCGCCAAGCAGCGTCTTCGTCCATCCGCTCGAGTTCTTGAATAACGGAAGATGATAGACATAATTGATGCTCAGGATATGCCGACGGTCGAGTGAACCCGAACCTTTGTCATACTTCAAGTTCCACGGATTGCTGACGTTGTTCAGATCGAAAGTAGTGAGATCGATCTCGTGCGACCATGTGTAATCAACCTCTCCGCTCAGCCCCCAGCGGTTCTGGATACGGAGCCCGGTCTGGAAGCCATTGTATGTTCCGTTCGTTGTGTTTTCCTGCTGGTTAATACCGGCCCATCCTGGGTACGTCCGGTAGAAGTTGGTGTTGGCCAGGGCGTGAGGGGCGCTTCCGTTCGGACAATGGTCTCCTCCCGGGTACTTATTGCTGCCATCGCCTGCGTTGCAGCGAACGTTTAGGTTAGTCTCCACCGGGAAGTTGTTGATATTCCGTTGAACGTTTTGGTGCCATGCAATGTTGCCCACATACTGGACTACCCAGACCATCGAAGGCGCCACTTCATGCTGGACACCAAAACTGAACTGTGCCACCCCAGGCGCTCTGTAGCTCTGAGGCATGTTCTGGATGCCAGCCGGGAAGAACGGCTTGGAAGCTACATCGCCGTTCACCCAACTCTTAGAGGGCGTGCTGAAGTAGACGTTGTTTGCGTTTGGGTTGTAAGCGAACGGCGGCGCAGTCGCCGCGTTGTAGATGTCATTGCCCTGCATACGCTCGAAGAACGTCCCGAATCCGCCGCGGAGAACAGTTTTGCCATTCCCGAAGAGGTCTTCAGAGAAGCCCAAGCGTGGCTGCAATGTCTTGTAATCGTTGGTGACAAGCCCGTGCGGAAATCCGTTGACGCCCGCAACCCCATCCCATTCAGGTAATACGGAATTCCATTGACCACTCGGAACCCAGGGCCGCTCGGATCCATGGATCCATCAGCATTCCACGTCGGCTGTGCAGCGAAAATATAGAGTTTCGGATCGAAATTCGAAACGGCATTGCTCCGCTCCCATGCGTGCGGCAGAGCGTCATAACGCAGGCCAAGTTGAAGCGACAATCTCGGCGTCACGTGCCAGTTATCCATCGCGTAAGCCGAAGGAGTCTGGTTTACGTAGTGCCGGATCGGCGCCTCCATGAACTGCTGATAATTACCCGAGAAGCCCATCAGCATATCCATGAACGCGTCGCCCGAGAGGTTCGCGTTGAAGTTGTACTGCCCCATCACATTGCCGAACAGCTGCTGGTTTTTCGTATACCGGTTGTAGCTGACGCCGAACTTCATGGCGTGCTTGCCCTTGGTGTAGGAAATGTCGCCCTTTGGCATGTAGTCCTGTGCTGCGTTGTGCCATGGCGCTGAACCCATCTGCTCGTTCGTGTTGTAGGGAGTACCCCAGCCCATTCCCGGCACGAGTTTCGATCCATTGTTGAAGAACGTACCGGCATTCCACCCTGAGGGCTTGTTGGCCAGAGGGCTGTTGATGATGTCGATAATGTTGCCGTCGTAGTTCATGCTGGCTTCGACCAGCAGGCTTGGACTCAGCGTTCCGCTCAACTTGATTGCTGCCGAGTAAGACGGGTTTGAGAGGGTCGAGGTAACAGTGTTGTAGTTCGCAGATAACCACCCAAGGAACGGGACACCGTATCCCTGGCTCACCTTGTCATGCATGTAGTGGCCAAGAATGTTCCACTTGTCGTTGAACCTGTGGTCGACTCGCACGATGTCATCGCGTACATCGATCGGATTTGCGATGTTCGCAACTGCCTTGTCATCGCTGGTCGTTGGCTTGGGCACGATTCCCGAACTCAGGAACAGTACCGCATTTGGGTCGAAGAGCTGGTAAGGAATCGTGTTGTTCGGAAACGGCTTTCCCGGCGTGAGTCCCAGCGATGTCAATTGCGCGTTGAACGCAGGATCGCCAACCACCGGAACGATGATGCTTGTCGTCGGAGCGAAACCCGGAGCAACGTACTTCAGGCTTTGTCCCGCAGTAGGTCGATCCGCATTCGGAAGGGTTGGGCTGTTGGTTGTACCTGCACCGGAGAGGATCTTTCTCCACTCCTCATTCACGAAGAAGAAAGTCTTATTGCGATTCGTGTTGAAGACCTTGGGAATAAATAACGGACCGCCAAAGTTGCCGCCGAAGATGTTGTAATGCGCGTTGGTCTTCGTTCTCGAAATGGGCTCTTTGGCGTTGTACGCGGGTGTGCGATTGAATTCAAACAGCGACCCGTGGTACTTTTGCGAGCCGCTCTTCAGCGAGAGACTCATCGTCGCTCCAGACGAAATGCCATAATCCGGAGGATAGTTCGACGACATTACGTTAAATTCGGCGATCGCATCCTGAGAGGGCATGATATTCATGCCGCCTGCTCCGCCGCGGTCATCAGCTTCAGCGCCGTCGATAAGCCAGATGTTATGGCTTTGCCGGAGACCGTTAACGCTGATGGTGAAGTTCGATGCCACTGACGTCGGAGTGTTGCTGTCCGGCAGGGCCGAGCTGACACCAAGCCCCAGCGCCGCCAGAGCTGCGAAGTTGCGATTCTGAGTCGCGATAGAACTGATCTGCTCGGAGCTGATCAGTGAGCTCACCACATTGGAGTCCACCTGCGGAACCAGTGCATTGGCTTCGACGGTGACGGTCTGCGATTCCGAACCGATGGTGAGCTTGGCATCCGCGCGCACTGTAGAAGATACGTTCACAACGAGGCCGCTTTGGATGTAGGTTTCAAAGCCCTTCGCGGTGATCTTGAGAATGTACGTCGCGGGATTGAGTCCACTTATTGTGTAGAGTCCCGACGGTCCGCTCTCGGTTTCTTTGGTGAAGCCGGTCAAAGGATCCGTGAGCGTCACGGTAGCCCCGGCCACGACTGCTTCAGTCTGGTCAGTGATGATGCCCGTCAGCTGCGAGTTCGCCTGCGCGTACGCGGAGACTATGCCTCCCAAAGCCATGAGCAACGCCAGCAAGATGAACCTTTTCACTTTTGTCATAGTGCCTCTTGGAATGCTGATCCATCCGTTAAGGAGGAGTCGGGAATGCTCCTCTCGCTCGTTCGTCCACCCTGATCATGTTCATTTCAGGGAGCCTCCAAATACGTTCAGCGGCTCGGTGTGGAGAGCCTAAGCGCAACATCACTTCGGCCGCTGATAGTTCATCGCCTCCTTTCTCCGCACCTCGCATGTTTGCTCGGCGCGAGGAGGAATCTTCTGTGCGTCAGGGCCCCCGGGAATGTTGAGTGCTACGGCGACCTCTGAATGTCTATCGGCGATAAACACCGGACAAGGCGCCCCGGCTATCGTCCGGTAACTCACCCCATCCCGCCACGCCTTTTCGGATAACGTGTTCCCAGGCGAGCAAAGAATGAGCAGATCCTGTTGAGTTGAGCGGCAATAGCTCAGGATTTCGTCCGCAGGCCGGCCTTCTCGCACCGCGACCTGACTTGGGCAAAACAGTTCAGCTTCGCGCCATGTGGAAAAGGGCAATCTGGCGACTACCTCCTGAGGAGTGGAAACCCTGTCGCCGTCGGATTCCGGATCAAATACATGAAGTACATTGAGAGCGGCGCGATGCTCCTGTGCCAGTCTGCATGCGAAACTCAGCGGAACCTCACAGCTGGATTCAGCAGATACTGCGAGCGTGATGTTTCGAATTGCAACCCTGTTCGCGTGAACAGCATTTCTGCCTATTACGCATACCGGAACGTCTACCCCTCGCAGGAGCTGTTCGGGAAGTAGAGAGGTCTTCCTCGTCGTCGGATCAGGATCCTCCTCGAATCCGATGAGCACGCGGTCGACGCCACAGGAGCGGACCAGGTATGGAATCTCTAGTTCAGGCGGTCCTGACAACAAAATTGGCTCGCACGTAAATCCGAGCCACCGAAGTTGTCTCGCCAGACGATCCAGTGCTTCACGGGTCTCTCTCGTGCCCAACGTTGGCCGAGAGAGAGGTGGTTGTCGGCAATTTTGCCTTCCTTGTAAGCTCTGCGCATGAGCAAGGATGATTTTGGCCCCGCTCTGTCGTGCCTGATTGATGATGTGTGGCAGCAAAGCTTGTTCATCTGACAGCGTGGTGACCCCCAGGATGACCTCAGGGGTACACCACATTCGGAGTGTCTTGGCCGATACGGGACGGTGGGGGAGGTGGGCAAGGATCGCCGCAGACCGGAAGACTTGCATTGAACGCCTCCTCAGCGCCTCACCCTTCAATGAGGCGCACGCTGTCAGGGAAACAAGGGTGGCCCTGCTTCTCGCGACTCTTGAACGCAAGCCCGTGACCACTTTCTCTCCGTCGACATTTCTTTGCTTTTAGGTAATTTGCCGCGCTTCCGGGCAGATCTGTGGCCCAGGTTCGTCCAAGATTTTGTACGTGTGTCCGAATCTTTGGCGGTTCCAGAACAGCGGCTAGAACCGTATTTGAATGCACCTGATAATGGGACCAATCCACCCGCCTGCTCGTCTGGCCAAAGCTCCACCGTCTCGAATTCGTTGACATGTTCAATCTGTCGCGCACGCCTGCATCAGTTGGCGAGACAAGACCCGAGTGCACGGAAGAGCTTAGGGTCAGGGATGGCTGACAACGTGCTGTGATGTCCTTGAAGAGCTCGCGTTTTCACGCGCGACACGGGAGAAAGACAAATGACCAGACGTCATCCCATCATCTCGGGCTTTTTCAGCTCTGTTGCAATATTCGCAATCGCCGGTGCAGTGCTTGCTTGCGCGCCGGTTTGGGCCACCACCATTGAAAACCTGCAGACTGCTTACAACGGTGAAAGCAATGCCCACGCTCGCTACCTTGCCTTCGCGAAGCAAGCTGATAAGGAGGGCTACGGAGAGGTCGCAAGCTTATTTCGTGCCGCAGCGCGAGCCGAAGAGGTTCACGCGATGAACCACTCCGCAGTGATCGGCGAACTCGGGGGCGTTGCGAAAGCAGATGTTCAGGAGCCCGTCGTCAAGACTACCCGCGAGAACCTCGAGGAAGCCATCAAGGGTGAATCGTACGAGCGCGACACGATGTATCCGGGATTCTTGAAACAGGCGAGAAGCGACCACAACACTGGGGCGATACGGACGCTCAACCTTGCGAAGAGTGCGGAATCTGAACACGCAAGACTCTTCGCGGCTTCCCTGTCCAATCTCGAAAAGCTGAAGGGTTCAAAAAGCGTCACACACTACGTCTGTCCAACTTGTGGCTTCACGGCTCGAGAGACCAACTTCAAGGAATGCCCGAGTTGCTTCACCTCGAAGAATAAGTTCGAGAAAGTGGCCTGAAGCTGGCCGGACTGAAAGCCAGCCTCCTGACTGAGAGGTTCACAATGCTGCAATTTCCGCCAATACCTACCTGGGACTCCCTGCATGTGCTCGTCATTCACTTCCCAATCGCACTTCTGCTGTTGAGTCCCGTTTTTATCGTGATCAGCGCGGTGCTCAGTCCTCTAAAAGGCAGGCCCTATATGAGCGCCGCGCTGATCACCCTGCTTCTGGGAACTGCCTCGGTCTTCATCGCCGCATCCACCGGACATTCCGCAGCAGAGCTGGCCGAGCGCGGAGGACCTGCTGACGCTGTACTCAAGACTCATCAGGAACTAGCCGAAGAGACGGAGATCGTCTTTGCCGGACTCAGTGCAATCCTGCTCGCGATGGTCGCTGTGCCTAGATTGTTAGCACGTGGAGATAATCGGCTGTTTTCGACCTTCCTGCCGTCGGCTTTCCTCGCGTTGTACACCGTGGGTGTGTTGTTTCTGATCAATACCGCGCATGAGGGCGGCCGGCTGGTTCACGAATTCGGTGTTCACGCCATTCTGCCTCCAGACCAGGGCGCAAACCAGACCTCTCACACCTCAGTGACCGAGCCTTCTGAAGAGGGGGCGGAAATGCGGTAGCTGTGTCGGGCCGGCCGCATCAGGAGTACTATTCTGGCAATAGCTCAGACACAGAAAGTCCGATGCCCAGCATCACTTCATTCGATCAGTTGGAAGCGCTAGCCTTTCGAAGGCAGCAGATTGCCTTCGGAATTCTTACCCTGTTTGTCATCGCAGTTCTGCTGGTGATCCATACCCTGTTCGCCTCACTGCTGGGTGAGCCGAGCGCTGCTGTCATCCTGTTGCTGGGTGGCGCCTTCTCTCTCAAAATGCTGGAAGTCATATGGCTTCAGGGCAAGCGGGAAGGAATTGATAAAAAGATTGCGCGAATCGAGACGTTTACATCGGTTGTCGCGCTATTCCTGCTCGCCTTCTTGCTCGCGTACTTCACCAACCGGGACGATCCGCCTTACTTTGTGCTCCTCGCAATTCCCATTCTTCAATGCGCATATCACCTGCGGCTGGTCCCGACAATCCTGACAATCGTCGCTGCCGTCGGCATGATGTTCGCATGGGCATACCATTTTTTCTCCTCTCATCCTCCGCCGCGCCCGACCGAGTATCTCGAAATTGCGATGATCGCCGCAATCTATACGCTGATGGGCTTGCTTGTGTGGTATCTCGTCAATCAGCTCAGAAGCAACGAGCAGAGACTCTACAGCAACATGAGGGAGCTCGAATCGACGCGGGAGAGGCTCATCGCAGAGGAGAAACTTTCTGCCGTCGGCCGATTTGCAAGCAGCATCGCTCACGAAATCCGCAATCCGGTCGCGATGATTACAAGCGCTCTTGGCACCGCGAAGAGCCTCTCCGCTGAAGGTCCGGAGCGGGAAGAGATGTTCGGCATCGCTGGTCGAGAGGCCCGGCGCCTGGAGAAGCTGACAAAGGATTTCCTCACCTATGCGCGCCCGGTCAGGCCGGATGTCTCAGAGGTTTCTCTGGCAGATATCCTGGAACATATCGTCGAGTTGACCAGGATGCACGCAGCCGGCCGCAACATCGCTGTCACCTTCGAAATGGTTGGCAGCACACACGCGGTCATTGACCAGTCACAAATCGAGGCGGCCCTCCTCAATCTCTGTTTGAATGCTGTTGACGCGACTCCTGAAGGGGGTCGAATCGAAGTGCGTTCACGTAACCACGACGGTCGCGTTTCACTGGATGTGCAGAACTCTGGCCGCAGGATAGAGCCCGACAACCTGAAGCAGGTTTTCGAGCCCTTCTTCACGACCAAGCCTGGCGGTACCGGCCTGGGATTGGCAATCGCTCGCGGCATCGCGTTGGCCCATGGCGGCGATCTTTACATCAGTAAGAACGAAGATGGAAATGTGGTCTTCACCCTTCAAATCATCAACGGTTCCGGACATCCCGGTAATTGAGGCAGCAGATGGCGAAAATCCTGGTAGTCGACGACGAACAAGGAATGCGGCGCATCCTTGACGTAAACCTTCGTAAAGACGGCCATTTGATCGTCGAAGCTGACGGCGCCAAAGCTGCCCTGGATCTGATCAAACGCGAAGACTTCGACGTCGTACTGACCGATCAGCGCATGCCGGATGGAAGCGGCATTGATGTCATCCGCGCCGTCCGAGAGGATGATCCAACAACCTCGGTCATCTTTCTCACGGCGATTGGGACCGTTGAACTAGCAGTAGAGAGCATGAGGCAGGGCGCATTCGACTTCCTCACGAAGCCATTCGATCCCGAGGTCGTGAGGGCTTCGGTGCGCCGGGCTTCCGAACGCACAGCGCTCTTGCGTGAAAATGCCGTCCTGAAGACAACGGTCCGCAAACTGGAAGGTGCTGATGAAATCCGCGGAACGGGAACGGCAATCGCCGCAGTGCGTGAGCTCATCATGCAGGTCGCTCCTACCTCCACGACTGTACTCATCACAGGTGAAACTGGCACGGGAAAGGAATTGGTCGCGCGCGCGATACACCGCAACAGCAGTCGATCCGCAAAGCCCTTCATCGCGATCAACTGCGCTGCCGTCACGGAGACCCTCCTGGAGAGCGAACTCTTTGGTCATGAACGCGGAGCCTTCACCGGAGCGGATCGCGCGCGGGCCGGTCTGTTCGAAGCGGCGCATCAGGGCACTGTCTTTCTCGATGAAGTCGCGGAAATGTCTCCCGCCGCTCAGGCGAAGCTTCTGCGGGTTCTCGCCGACGGCGAAATACAACGTGTTGGATCCTCAGCCACGCGTCGCGTGGATGTGAGAGTGCTGGCAGCTACACACCGCGACTTGAGCCAGCGAGTTAGTTCCGGTGCCTTCCGACAAGACCTCTATTATCGCCTCGCTGTTGTTCCGGTTCGATTACCGGCCCTGCGAGAACGAAAGGAAGACATCCCAGACATCTGCACGAGTCTCTGCCAGCGAATCGCAGATGAGATGAAGATCGCAGCAAGGCCAGTGTCGCCGGAAGGACTGGAAAAGCTTTCAACCTATTCTTTCCCCGGCAATATACGCGAGCTGCGAAACGTACTCGAGAGAGCTCTAATCCTTGGGAAGTCGGCTGCTCTCGAAGCAGACGATCTCTACCTGCCGATATCCGCTCGGGAGCGGCATTCGGCGGACACGCTGATCTCATCCATCGTTGATCAGGTACCGCATCAGGTGAACCTGCGGGATCTTCTCGCGCAATTAGAACGAGCACTGATTTCACGCTCTCTTGAACTCTCCCGCGGGGTCCAGGCTGAGGCGGCGCGAAAGCTGGGTCTTTCCCGAAGCGATCTGGGTTACAAGTTAGGAAAACACGGTCTGCCCGAGCTCTCAGAGAACTCCGCCATCAGTGACGAATGTAGCGGCGCCTCCACGGCGGATCGCATGTGAAAGAAACTTGAAACGAAGTTCCTCCTGGATCCGCGTGAGGTCCTTTGTCCTGCACCCGAATACCACCACGTCCGCAAAGTCCGCTAGGCTCTACAACTCCAGTTCACTTGCCCGTATAACGGGCTATGCGCTCTCTTAGCTCCAGATAGGCCAGCGGCTCGCGCAGAATGACGGGTCAGCGACTTTTTATCAAGCCGGATCGCGAAATCCGGGCCCCGTTTACTGCCAGGTGGACTAGATTCGTAAACAGTCGCCGGCTTCCCGAAAAGAACCTTTGCGCTTCGTCAACTTGCTGGTCTAGTCTTCTCGATCCTCTTGGTCACCGGCCGTCGAGTCAATCTTGATTGCATCGGTCTTCTTCAGTTTCCCTCCGAGCGCGTCTTCGATGATGAGGTGGAATGCGGGACCCTGCGGGTCTTCGCCTACCTCGTAGCGCGCGAGTGGGATTCCGTCGCGGCCGATGATGAATTTCGTAAAGCTCCAGTGGAGCTGTCCGCCGGGAACGCCGATTTTGGGATCGCAGAGAAAGCTGTAAAGGGGGATGATCTCCACCCCTGCAGTCTTGGCTGGGGCGAACACCGGAAAAGCAACGTGCAGCTTGTCACCGTAGTATTGGCGCACGGCTTTGGGGTCCGTCAGTTCCTTGGAGCCGAAGTCGGAGGAAGGAATGCCGAGGACAACCAATCCTTGTGGTCCATAGGTATTCTGCAGATCATTGAGCGCAGAGATCTGATCGCGATAGGTGGACTGGCTGGCGAGATTGACGACAAGCAGGACTTTGCCTCTGTAGGTGGAGAGCGATACCGTTCTGCCATCATTATCGACGAGCGAAAAGTCGTACACACTTTTCTTTGGCGTCTTCTGTTCCGAGAAGGAAGCGGGCGTGCCGGCGAGGAGTGCCGCGAACAACAGCAGGATGAACTGACGGTGCATAGGCCTGCTGCAATTGTGCCATCTGCACGCACGCAGGCGGTACCAGGTTTTTGGGCTTGCAAGCGAGCGAGAACAGAGTAGGGAGCGGAAGAACAGCATGACAAAGCGCAAGGCGCTGACGGCAGCATTGTGGCTCACGGCAATTTGGCAGACAGGCGCGCAGCCAGCGCAATCTCCCCGGAAGACCGGCATCGATAAGCCCGCCGTGCGCCACAAGATGTCCGAGCTGACTCCCACGGCGACGATTCCCCTGGGAGGCGATCCCGACTGGATGGCGGTGACAGCCGATGGGGTCTGGGTGGCGATGTCAAGCCTAAACCGAGTGGTGCGCCTTGACGCCACGACAAACCAGGCTGGCCCGGAGGTCAAGGTCGCAGAGCCCTGTTCCGGCCTCGTGGCGGACTTCGGCAGCATCTGGATCCCGAGTTGCGGCGAACACAAGCTGATTCGTGCTGATGCACGGACCGGTGCTCGACAGGCAGTAGTGGACGCGGGCCCGGGCGACTCTGAAGGTGGAATTTGCTCTGGAGCGGGGAGCATCTGGATCGTGAGCACGAAAGCAAGCGAGCTGCTGCGAATTGACCCGAAGAGCAACCAGGTGATTGCTCGTATTCACCTGCCGCCGGCGTCGATGAATCCGGTTTTCGCGAATGGTTCGATATGGGTCAGTTCGAAAACTGGCGGGATGCTGGTGAGGGTGGATGCCGGCCGGAATTCCGTTGTCGGAGAAACTCCTGTAGGACCCTCTCCCCGGTTTCTGACCGTGGGAGCGGGATCGGTGTGGGCGCTGAATCAAGGCGACGGAAGCATCGCTCGCGTCGACGCCAAGACCGGAAGGCGGACCGCTCTGATCCGGGCGGGGATACCGGGACCGGGGGGCGAGATAGCGTTCGGTGAGGGGGCAATCTGGGCCACTGTATTCGGTTTCCCCATCACGAAGATCGAAGCGGAATCGAACGAGATAACCTCCCAATGGGCCGGTCCCGGAGGCGATAGCATTCGCGTGGGGCACGGTTCCCTATGGCTTACCGATCTGAAGGGCGGTAGGGTGTGGCGATTTGCGATACCTCAAAACCAAAGGCCCTAGCCGACAAGATTTGCGTTCCCTGGGAGTGCGCAGACGTGGCAAAATCCCTAATTAGCTGAGTTGGTTCGCCGCGTCGCGACGTTTTCCCCCGATCCGTAAACAGATGATTATGAAACCACTTTCAGCGCTGGCCGGCACGTGCGTGTTGTCGATTGGCGTCGCCTCGTTCGGCGCGACAGGTGTGTCGGCCTCGGACAATGCCAGCGCGCCGGGGGACCCGGACTACCACGCGAAACGTGTTCGGCCGATATTCGAGGCAAACTGCCTCCAGTGCCATGACTCGATGGCTCGCGGTGGATTGCAGCTGAACTCCTATGCTGCGATCCGGAAGGGTGGCGAAGATGGACCCGTGATTGTTCCGGGCGACCCGGATGCGAGCTTGCTCATTCAGGCAATCCGGCGCAGAGGAGACCTGAAGATGCCGCCCAAAGTTGCTCTTCCGAGCGGCGATGTGGCCACTCTCGAGGCGTGGGTCAAAGCAGGTGCGGCAGGAAGCGATGCCGCTCTGACACCCGCGTCCGGACCCGCGAAGAATGACTCGGGCACCGCAGCTGGATCAGCGCCCACTCCGAGTCGAGTGGTACCGACTGCAGCCGCGGTTGAAGTGAACGCCGACTTTTTTGAGAACAAGGTTCGGCCAATCTTCGCAAACCACTGCTACGACTGCCATGGGGATTCTGCTTCTGGCGGGCTCCGCCTGGACACAAAGGCGGGATTCGATCAAGGCGGTAAACGGGGCCCGTTGATCGTGAGCGGCGATCCGGATAGGAGCCTGCTGATTCAGGCCGTTCGCCAGACCGGCGCCCTCAAGATGCCGAAGGGCGGCAAGCTGAGCGCAGAGGATGTTGCGGTTCTCGAGCAATGGGTGAAGCACGGAGCGCCGTGGCCCGCGACTTCTTCCGGCGCGATCACGTCGATCACGGCAAAGACCGGAGCTATCACGCCCGAGCAACGGAACTTCTGGTCGTTTCAACCGCTGAAAACGGTGACGCCGCCACGCGTCGAGTATGGAAAGCTCGCACACTGGCCTCACAGTGCGATCGATCACTTCATCCTCGCAGGACTGCATCAGGCAGGGCTTGCGCCAGCGGCGCAAGTGGACCGGCGAACCTTGATTCGCAGAGCGACATTCGACCTCACGGGATTGTCCCCAACGCAGGCTGAGGTGGATGCTTTCGTAAGCGACAAGTCTCCGGCCGCGTGGGAAAAGGTCATCGATCGCCTTCTTGCTTCGCCTCGCTATGGTGAACGTTGGGGACGCCACTGGCTCGACGTTGCGCGCTATGCAGAGGACGACGTGCGCGGCCTTGATCCGAAGCGCCGCGGCTACATGCCGTTTGCCGGAGCGTACCGGTATCGCGATTGGGTCATCAAGGCCTTCAACGACGACGTGCCCTACGACCGCTTCGTGACCATGCAGCTTGCCGGCGACAAGCTGCCATTCAAGAGCGAGGCTGAGCACCAGGACAACATCACTGCCACCACCTATCTCGGAGCCGGCCCATGGGTCTGGGATCAGGCGGAGCCGGTGCAGGGCCGTGCCGATGAACGCAACGAACGTGTGGATGCAGTGACGCGCGGGCTGCTCGGGCTGACGGTGGCCTGCGCCCGCTGCCACAACCACAAATACGATCCGATTCCGCAAAAGGACTACTACAAGATTGTTGGCGTGTTCGCCAATTCGACCTACACCGAGTATCCGGTTGTTTCAAAGGCCGCCGCAGAAGCATGGAACAGCAAAAACCTGGAAGCGGCAAAGCTCCGTGCGGATCTTCACGACTACACGACCGATCTCGGAAAGCAGCTTGCGCAGGCGCTCTCAATCCAAACATCGGACTACGTGACGGCCGCGTGGCACGTGCTGGGCAAGCCGAAGAAGACAGTCGACGAGGTGTCAGCGGAGAAGCATCTCGATCCGGAAGTTCTTCAACGCTGGGTGGATTACCTGCAGAAGGATCATCCCTATCCTTATCTGGACGACTGGAAGGCGATGATCGCATCGCAGAACAGCAGCGAAGATCAGGCTCGCGTTCTGGGCGATGCTTTCCAGAAGACCGTTCTTCGTGTTCGCGATGAGAACAGCAAGATCGAAGAAGAGAATGATATCGTTCGCGCCAAGAACGATGTTCCCAAACACCGCTTGCTCGATGCCAAGCCCAGTGAATTCGAAACCTTCGATCAGTTCTGCCCAGGATGCCAGCTTGAGCTCAAAGCGCTACCGACCAGCGAAGCCAAGCTTTATCTCGATCTGTTCGTTTCACAGTCCGGCGACATGGACGAAAAATTCATTCCCGGCGTGATGTTCTTCGAGGGCTGGAGCCTCACGCGCCGCCTTGGGCCGCAGTGGCAAGCCTACATCGAGGCGCAGCATAAGCGCATCGAGGCTCTCGACAAGGAACTGAAGGCCAGTGAATATCCCTTTGTCCACGGAATGGCCGACAAGTCAAAGATTGAAGATGTCAAGTTGAACGTTCGTGGCAATCCGCACGCGATGGGAGATGTTGCTCCCCGCGGATTCCTGGCAGTGCTCAGCTCGCCGCAGAAGCCGGCGTACTCTGATGGGAGCGGGCGGCTTGAGTTTGCGACCGACATCGTTCGCCAGGCACTCACGGCGCGGGTGATTGTCAATCGCATCTGGAAATGGCACTTCGGCACGGGGCTGGTGAATACTCCCGACAACTTCGGAGTCATGGGTGACAAGCCGTCGAACCCCCAGTTGCTGGAGTTCCTGGCAAGGGAGTTCGTCGATCACCATCAGTCGATCAAGTGGCTGCAGCGCCAGATCATGCTCTCTGCCGTGTATCAGACCACGGTTGAGGAATCGCCGGAAGCGCATGAGAAGGACCCGGCCAACCGGCTCTACTCGCACTTCAATCGTCAGCGTCTCGATGCGGAGGAACTGCGCGACAGCATGCTGTTTGCCGCCGGAGACCTCGACCTGAAAGACACCTCGGGGCCGTCTACGGAATTTACCTCAGACAATCTGCGCCGCACCGTGTTCTGCAAGGTGAGCCGCTATCGTTTGAACAACTATCTGATGGTCTTCGACTTTCCGAATCCGAGCTTCACGGCCGAACAGCGATTCAGCAGCAACGTGCCTCTCCAGCAGCTGCACTTCATGAACAATCCATTCGTGTACAAACAATCCGGCGTTCTGGCCGAGAGGGTGCACGATGAGCAGAGCGATGAGGCCCGCATCACCAAAGCTTACGAGTTACTCTTCCAGAGAAAGCCGACACCGGAAGAGGTCCAGCTGGGCCGCAACTTTTTGTCCACAACACCAGAGAAGCCCGGGTACACCGTCGAAGGAAAGCCCGTTACGGCGTGGAGCGAATATATGCGCGCGCTGTTCAGTTCGAATGAATTTCAGTTTGTAAACTAGCTCGATTGGGAGCCGGGCCCAGAAAGCCGGGAGGAAATGATGATCCATCAACCAGCTGCCAACCCCATCACACGGCGCGAAGCATTGCGCAGGATGGGCTGCGGCTTCGGCTATCTGAGTCTCGCGAGCCTCGTAGGAGAATCGCTGGCGCGCGCAGAGTCAACGCTCGACAGGCCGTCGTGGATGATCACCGACAAGCCGAAGGCAAAGCATGTCATCTTCCTCTTCATGAACGGCGGATTGTCACAGGTTGATAGCTTCGATCCCAAGCCGATGCTGGAGAAGTACCACGGTCAGCCCATGCCAGGCGGCGATCTGCAGCACGAGCGCAAAACTGGCAATCTGATGAAGTCGCCTTTCACGTTCAAGAAATACGGCCAGAGCGGCATCGAGGTCAGCGAGATCTTCCCTCACCTGGCCGAGTGCGTGGACGACATGTGCTTCGTTCGTTCGGTCTACACCGAGATTCCTAATCACGAACCCGCTCTTCTGATGATGAACACTGGAGCGAACTTCGCCGGGCGGCCGTCGATGGGATCATGGCTGACGTATGGGTTGGGCAGCACGAACAAGAACCTGCCCGGCTTCGTCGTACTCTGTCCCGACACTCCCACGACAGTGGGACCACCACTGTGGTCCTCCGCATTTCTCTCGCCGGTCTACCAGGGGACCTACGTCTCTGACGCTGTAGAAAAATCCAATTTCGATCCGCTCAAGCTGATCCCGAACATTCACAACGACCGATTCGATCTCAAGCAGCAGCAGAAAGAAATCGATCTCGTGAAGCAGCTCGATCAGATGAACATAAAATCGACGCCGGGCGGCGCTCACGATCTGCAGCTTGAGGCGACGATCGGCGCCATGGAAACCGCATTCCGGATGCAGACCGAGGCACCGGATGTGTTCGACGTGCGCAAAGAATCAGACGCCGTCATCAAGATGTATGGCGAAGGCAGCACTGCGCGCGGATGCCTCACAGCAGCGCGCCTGATCGAACGAGGTGTGCGCATGGTGCAGATCTACTATGCGAAGGGCGATCCCTGGGATCATCACTTTGATATTCAGGAACATCGCAAGACAGGCCGCGACTCCGACCAACCATTCGCCGCACTGATCAAAGATCTGAAAGCGCGCGGGCTTTTCGACGAAACAATCATTGTGGCCGGCTCGGAATTCGGTCGAACTCCTGTGGTAGAAATCGGAAGCGCTTTCATGGGCGGTCAGACGCACAACGGCCGCGACCACAATCCGCACGGCTTCACGATGTGGCTTGCCGGCGGAGGATTCAAACGTGGGTTCGCCTATGGCGCCACCGACGATTTCGGCTGGAAGGCAATCGAGAATCCTGTGCATGTGCATGATATCCACGCGACGATTCTCTACCAGCTTGGCATCGACCACACCAAACTGACTTACCACTACAGCGGACGAGACTTCCGGCTGACAGACCTCGCCGGCAACGTGATTCACGATCTCATTGCCTGAAAGCCGTCTTTGCCTTACATTCAGGCACCGGTGAAGTTAACGACAACCAACGCCACATCCTCTCGCTTGCAAGTTATCTCCGAGTCAGGCGGTCCAAGGCAAAGTCCTTGACACGAGGCGTGACGCAACCGAATAGGTAACGCAATATCGGCACGTGCATGTTCTCTGTTCTGCTGTTGGCCTTCTATGGAGCTAAACTAGCTTGAAGCACAGGTGCTCCCGGTCGTCGGCTTTTCCCGCATACTGTTCGCCAGTGACTGGCAGGTCGTGAGCACCAGTGACTACATCCACACGCTGCGCACCAGCCTGGACATTACTCCCAAACGAGATCGATCAAGTCTTCAAGAACTGGCTCCATATTCTCCCAAGCCGGAATAGGTTCACTCCTAGAGCCATGCGGCGGATGGAAGTATCGCTGCTGAAGGTGAGCGACATCGACAGCCGGCGCATGATGATCCGCGTGGAACGTTGCAAGGGTGGCGGCGGTCGCGACATTCCGCTCAGCCCGGCACTGCTCGAGACATTGCGCGAGTACTGGCGGTGGAAGAAGCCTCGCACCTATCTCTTTCCCAGCAGTACAGGCCACCATAAGGAGACTAGAAGGAAGTCGCTGGCAGTGGCGGGCGCTGCTATGGAGCTAGAGTGGCGAACTGACCTGTGTGAATTGGTAAGGAAGCTGGCTGATCCGGTCGGGATAAGGCGAAAGGCTGATGCATCTGTCAGGATGGAGCGATTTCGTGGACTGCATGCAAGCAAGAACAGTTGATCAGTCCGCAAGTTCGTGTCGAGGTTACAGGTGTGCGAAGACGTGTGGTCACATCTTCGCTGGCGTTTGGATAGGGTTGTTGTCATGAAGTGTCGGGACATCGAAATGCCAGATGTTATGCGGTGAGGTTGGTTCATGTTGGCTCTTCATGTTGGCTCTTCATGTTGGCTCCGCAACGCCGACAACGCCAAGCAGCTGTCGAGAAGTTGGTGTATTGAGGCTGCCCGAGTTCAGATCTCCGTAAAGATGATATGCAGAATGCGTTCACCAGAACTGCGCCTGTTTCAATAGATCAAAATTCGCGTTTGCTTTCAATCAACATCGCATCCGATTCTTCTAATGGTGTGAAGGGGTGCCGTCGCCTGGTCTACCTCGCCTGACGGTTCACAGTTCGCATATACCACCGAAGACGAAAGGGTGATGTGGGTCGCCGACCCGGATGGCGCGCGAGCGAGGAAGGTGGCTGATGCAGGGGGCAAGAACTGGTTCACGTATATTACGTGGTCCCCCGACGGATCGCACCTCGTCGACATGAAAAGTATCCCCGGTCCGAGCGAGATCCAGAATTCAATTGAAGTTCAAGACCTCGAACACTCCGGTGCGAGGGTACTATTTTCCAGCCCCTCAGTGCAGAGTGTCATATTGCATCACGACTGGGGAATACTCTATCTGACACGCGAGTCGAGCCTCAACGGCGAGTTCTGCCACTCTTGCCTGGCCGAATTGGGCCGTGCCTTCACACGAATGTCCCTTGCGCAAGAACTGCCCAAGAACGCTGGCAACTGCGTCTCGTCAATATCGGCGACCTCAGATGGCAAGAGGCTCTATTCCCTGAAGCAGGCTTTCGGACTTCGGAATCTATGGCCGACGTCGATCCCGCTGCTATCCGAATCAGCCATCCTCAGCATTTCACATCGACGGACAGTCGCGAGTTTCCTGCTGCTTGGACAACTGATGGCCGCGAGGTCATTTTTGTCTCCAGACGGGAAGGTAAGTGGGGATTCTACCGTCAGCGTCTTGGGAGCCAGAGTGCCGAGCCGTACTGACCGGGATCACCACCTCCGGCTTAGGATCGATCTTCCTCGTGTTACTCCCGATGGCGCTTGGCTTGTCTACGCACCCCATACTCCGAATTATGTGGGTGGCGCCGCAATCGATTTATACGGGAGGCTCTCTGGCGCCGAGCGCCCGAGCGAATATTGATAGCTGCTCTCTACGACACTCCACGCTGCGCCAGAGTTCCCCTTTCACCCATGTGCCATCGCTATCAAGGAAAAGGACCAACTAATATTCACTGCGTTCGATCCGGGGAGCGGGGGAAAAGGTGAGCTGGCGCGTTTCAAAGTCGATGACCCAGCGAAGACTTACGGCCGGGATATCTCCCCGCAGGGCGACACGATTGCTGTCCTTAAACAGGGAGAATCACAGATTCACGTGCCCTCCCTGCGATCGCACCAGGATCGGACAATCCTCGTGAAGGGATGGAGTGGCTTAGAGGCGCTCGATTGAGACGGGCCGATGGGAAGGGCGTCTTCACGACGAGCAGATCCGCCGCAACAGTTCTGTTGCATTTTGATCTTCATGGGAACGCAAAAGTGCTTTGGAAGCCAAAAGGTGATAACAGAATCTGGGCTATACCGTCCCCTGACGGTCACCTCGCGGCGATGCCAGGCTTCTCATTCAGCAGCAATATCTGGAGCATACAGTTCTGAAGATTCCAGCTTCTTACTTCATCGCTCGCGAGCTTTCATGAAGTAGCGAGCGGCGCGCGCTGGAGAGAAAAGCACATTCCTTCGCATCTTCATATCGGCGACAGCACCCTCAGAACTTCACAAGCGAAAAGTCCGCGTCCGAACAGACGCGCAAAATCAAGCGACCGAAGTAGGAGGCACGCTGTTGGCATCGCTCCAACTTCGTATTCGCTAATCAGATTCGGATCGGAGTCAATTCCAGATCTATCCTGATGTAGTTACAGTGTGATCCACTCCTCATTTGACTGTCAGCGTGACTGTCCCTGAACTCGTTACCTGGTGAGTCTGCGGTGGCGGATTAGAATCTCCGCCGCTGCTACCCCCGCCTCCTCCACAACCCAGGATGATCAGACCAGTCATGAAGAGAGCTCCGAAGAACAGAATCGAAGACCGTCTTCGCCCTCTCCCTCTACACAAGGGTGCGAGCAGTAGCGGGAATAGGATCAGTGCGGCGGCGCCTGGTAAGGTCTCACTGAACACCACTGTGATCAAAAACGTACCCTTCGGAGTAGATGATGAGGTAGTAATGCTCAGCGTACCTGATGAATAGCTGCACGACGAGCCAGCAGGCAAATTCAGGCAGTTCACGGTCACGTTCGTGGCGCCCGAGGGCAGTGTCACACTGTAAGTGGCTGTTGAACCTGCTGTAGCGGTGGCCGCAGACGGCAAGAACGACGGCGGTGTGTTCGACCCCGGACTGTCGATCTCGAATTGCAGTGTGTTCGAGGTCGGGCCTGTTGGAATTTGAACGTTAACTGAAGCGACGCCTGCACTCGCTACGTTGGCTGCAGGAACAGTAGCGATCAACTGTGTTGCGTCGACATATTGCGTCGCTAGTGCCGACGCTCCCCAGAAGACAGTAGAACCGTTTGTAAATGCAGATCCTTTCACGGACAACGTGAACTGCCCTGATCCGGCACTGATGTAAGCGGGGGACAGGCTAGCGATGCCCGGTGCGGGTGGGACCACGGAGATCACGTAAGTGGCTGTTGCAGCGGCGCTTTGCGTATAGCCTGTCGCGACTGCGATCGCCTCAATCGTTTCCGACGCGCTCACCGTGATCGGTGACGAGTAGATGCTCGATGTCGTCGTTGGAGCAGTCCCATCAGTCGTGTAGTAAATAGTTGCATTTGGCGTGGCATCACTAATCGTTATGGTTTGCGGGCCTGCATACGTCCCCGACGGCACGCTGAAGGTTGGGGTCGCAGTCGGTTTCGTAACGGCGAACACCTCTCGGACGCGCAGCATCGAATCGGCGACATACAAGTTACCTGCCTTGTCGAATGCAATCTGGTTCGGATAGTAAAGCTGTGCAACCGCGGCTGCTCCTCCATCTCCGCTGTATCCCGGAAGTCCTATGCCCGCCACCCGGGATACAACTCCGGTGCTCAGGTTGAGTTCGCGGATCTCCCCGGGGCCGTTGGAGATAAAGAGATTGCCGTCCGGGCCAATGGTGAGAGCGCGTGCATTCACCTCGGCATTCGTTGCGGGCCCGCCGTCGCCTATTTCACCGCTGAGATCCTTGATTCCCGCGATGGTGCTGATAAGGCCGGTAGCTGAGCTGACTTTGCGTATCTTGCCGCCGGAATTGTCGCCAATGTAGATGTTGTTAGCTGAGTCCAGTGCAATAGCGAACGGCTGATCCAGGCCCGCGCTCGTTGCGGGTCCGCCATCTCCCGTACTCGCGGCCGTTCCGTTGCCTGCTACGGTGCTGATGACGCCCGTGCTCGCGAGAACTTTGCGGACCCTGTAGTGGTATGTGTCGCCGATGTACAGATTGTCGGCGCCGTCAAATGCGATTGAGGCGGGATTCGACAGGTGCGCGGAAGTGGCAGGGCCTCCGTCTCCGATATCGCTGTTGGAACTGGCCTGATACGTACCCGCCACCGTAGAGATTACTCCTGTGCTCGTAGTTATCTTGCGGATCACGCCGGTAGCGGTCTCAGCAATGTACAGATTACCGGCGCTGTCGAACGCCAGCCCTTCGGGTGCATAGAGGTTTGCGAGCGTGGCTGGCCCGCCATCGCCGTAATAGCTGCATATCCCGGACCCTGCGTATATTGATCCGACACCGGTTGCCGCGTCGATCTTCCATACGCGGCAAGCCGTCGAATCGGAAACGTACAAGTTCCCTGCTGCGTCGATTGCAATGCCTTGAACGCTGAAGAAATTCAGGTTCAAAGCTGGCGTTCCGCTCAGGCTCGTCGCATAATCGCCCGTTCCTGCGATGGTCCTGATGACGGGCGCGGGAGCGGTCACGTTGTAGGTCTGCGAAGCTGGTGCGCTGATTGCATAACCGGGCGCCACGGCAACCGCCTTCAACGTCACCTTCCCCATCACTTCGAGCGGCACGCTATAGCCGATGCTGTTGTTCGACGTAGGCGCTGATCCATCAAGCGTGACGTAGATTGAAGCGCCGGGCGTGGAATCTGAAATGGTGACGGTCTGCGGCGTGGCGTAGGTACCGCCTTGTACGCTGAAAGTTGGCGTCGCTGCCGGCGTGGAGGGGGGCAAGGCCGCGGGCACCACCTCTCGTACTCGATCGTTGTCCGCCAGGAAGATGTCGCCTGTGCCATCGATGATCATCGCGAGGGGAAAGCAAAGCGCAGAACTGGACGCAGCTCCGCCATCGCCGTTCTGGAAAGAGCAACGTGAGCCGTTGCCAACCGCCGTGGAGATGATGCCGGTTGTCGCGTCTACCTTGCGAACCACACTGTTGTATTCATCCGAGATGTAGAGATTGCCCGCACCGTCCACCGCGAGCGCATTCGGGTTATTGAGCGCGGCGCTCGTTGCCGGGCCGCCGTCGCCCGAGTACCCGCCGCTGGGATAGGCGTTCTGCGCGGGAGGAGTGCCCGCTACCGTGCTGACGATGCTGGACGGGGTAATCACGCCTCCGACCGCGGTGACTTTCCTGATCAGTTCATTTCCTGCATCCGCGATATAGAGGTTTCCGGCAGCATCGAAGGTAATGCCAAGCGGGGTGCGGAACGTCGCACTGGAGACCGGCCCGCCATCTCCGGCATATCCGAAGTAGGTTGGGGTCAATCCTGTAATGATTCCAGTGCTGGCGTTTATCTCCCGAACCGAAAAATAGTCGGTGAGGAACAGATTGTGCGACGAGTCGAACGCGAGCCCCTTGATGTACCCGATCCCGGCGGCTGTTGCGGGGCCCCCGTTTCCGCTCGCTGAACCCGTTCCATTTCCTGCGTAGGTACTGATAGTTCCAGAATTTAGGTCGACTCGGCGGATATTCAGATTAGAAAGATCTGCGATGTAGAGACCTGAGCCGTCGATTGCTAGAAGGGAAGGGCTGCCAAGTTCGGCGCTGGTTGCCGGACCGCCGTCGCCAGAGTTGCCGTTGTACTCATTGCCCGCCAATACGGTCAGTGTTCCGGTTCCCGCGGCAATCTTCCGAACCACGTGACTGGCTTCGTCACTGAAGTAGAAATTTCCAGCAGCATCTCTCGCTAGCCCAGAGATGTAGAAGGTCTGGGCCAACGTTGCGGGGCCGCCATTACCCGTATAGCCCTGAACGCCAGTCCCACCGATTGAGTAGATGAGCGACACCGGAGAGCCGCCGATGAGATACTGCGCTTCAACCACCGGACTGAAGGCGCGTCCATACGAAAGTGCCGCGGCGACGATGGTTTGCGAGGACGAAACCGTAACCGGCCCGGTGTACAGGTTCGAACTGGTGGAGGGTACAGAGCCGTTCGTTGTGTAGTAAATCTTCGCTGCCGGATCGGAGTCAGTGATGGTAACGCTTTGCGCTCCCGCGTAGTATCCACCTGGTTGCGATATGGAAGGCGTGGCAGTAGCGGGAAAGTTGAGCGAGTAGTTTGCGTACACCGGGTTGGAATTCTGGTAACCCGTCTCTGTGGCGTACACCTCAATGAACAAGCTGCCGCCCTGTGCCAGTGCAATGGGGCCGGTGTAGCGGACGTAGCCGGGCGTGTTGATGATGCCGTATGAGTAGTAGTAGATCTCCGCGCCTGGCGTGGCATCCGTAATCGTCAGCGTCTGTGCTGTTGTATATATACCGGCAGGCACTGAAAGCACGGGTGTCGCTACCTGGACGTCCAGCGTGGTCGTGGTTGACTCGCTGGCTAGGTAGTTGTTGTCGCCGGGATAGGAGGCCTTCACATTGTGCGGCGCTGGACCAGTTAGGGTGGGGTTGGCCAGTTCAGTGTTGACGGTCCGCGTATTCTGGGTCAGCAGGATTGCAATGGTGCCGCTTACATCCTGGTTCGGTAGCGCGAGATCAGGAATTCCATCCCCGTTGTAATCCGCCACGGCAACATAGCCGGAGCTGAAAGGCACGCTCGCTGCAATGGGCGCCGCCGTCTGGAAAGTCCCGTTGCCATTGCCAATGAAAATCGATCCTGGTCCGGACCAAAACTGGGCAGCAACGAGATCTGGAATCCCGTCTCCGTTGAAATCCGCGATGGCAACAGTTCGATAACTCAACCCGCTGCCGGCGTAAAAGACTGGCGTCTTGAATGATCCATCGCCATTACCGAGGAGGATCGCAATCGCATCGCGGCTGGCATTGCTGTAATTGGTGACAGCAAGATCCAGAAATCCATCGCTATTGAAATCGCCGACGCAGATTCCGACCGGCGAGTCGCCGGTAATGGCATAATTCGCACCGGCGGTGAAGGTGCCATCGCCATTGCCCAGGAACATTCTCACTGGTGCACTCTGCAGCGTGTCGACCACAGCCAGATCAGGAATTCCGTCGCGATTGAAGTCGCCAACTCCAAGCCCGACGGGAGATGAACCCACCGAAGCGACCGTGATCGAAGGCTTGAAGGTACCGTCCCCTTTGCCGAGGAAAATCGATGCGTTGCTTCCGTTCACCACGGCCAGATCAGCCAAGCCGTCTCCATCGAAGTCCGCAGTGGCGATGGACTGCGGAGTTGCGGAGGTCGGGAGGATAGGACCGGCATTGAATGTGCCGTCTCCATTACCCAGAAGGATGATGACCTCATTCTGGTCAACGCTCGTGACGGCGAGGTCGGCGACACCATCACTATTGAAGTCCGCGATTGCAATGCCGTCCGGATACAAGCCTACCGTGGGGCTTGTGGGCGTTGGCGAGAACGTGCCATCGCCTTTGCCTAGCAGAATCGTAAGGTTCGTTGCACCCGAGTTGGAATTTGAAACTGCAAGGTCGACGATTCCATCTCCATTAAAGTCGGCTGCTGCAGCCACGTTAGGCTCGGGCACCGTTGCAGGATTGCTTGCATTGAAGAAGCTAAGTCCGCGCGTCGCGGTGCCAAGATTTACCGTTGTCAGCACCTGGTTCGAATAGCTGGCATCTACAAAGGAGACTGTTCCGGTGGGATCCGCAGCGCTGACGATGGAGGGATCACCCGCTACGGTAGCGGTAAGAGTGTAGGCACCGACGACCCCTGCCTGCGCGATTGTCGTGGTGCTTGAGAATTTTCCAGTCACTGCCAGAGGAGAACTGGATGCCGAGGTGCTCCCCGCGTTCGTGGCAGTTCCCGCGAATGACGCCTTGTATGTGTGGCTCCCAATACCGGGACGCAGCTTCAGCGTGGCTTTGCCGCCACTGGTCACTTGCGCGGTTCCCAGCAGATGGATATCCGTACAATGAGACGCGGTTGAATCGCAGAAATTGACTTGCCCGGCGCCAATGGAGCCGCTGGCAGGCGTCACCGTGGCGGCGAGTGTGACTACAGTTCCGGAGGGAACACTTGTAGTTGATCCGGCACTCGTTGACACGGCGAGCGTAATGGTGGTGGCTATCTTGCTCTGAGCGGCCGCATCGCCCCCTGAGATAAAAGCCAGAGCTAAGGCCGGTAGCGCAGCTCGATTCTTCAAGGAAGGGGTGCGCGATGAGAACCAGGACAAGACGGAGTGCGTCGTCCCCGAAACGCGGGAGAACGGTTGACGCATGAGCACCTCAACACACGCCACCCCATTTCAAAGCGATGGCGATCAACTGCATGGAATGCCGGAAGTGTAGCACTCGATCCCGAAAGCTGCGTGACCCACACTGCCACTGTTGAGTCATTTACTTCTTCGAATTGCTTCTTTCGGAGCTGTCCAGCAAAACAGACCCACATGTACAGGTCATTTCGGCGTTCGGATCGTATTGCGCCTTGGAATCGCAACCTCTGTATAGCGGCAGAATCGGCGACATTGTCGGGATGAACCATTCGGACAAACCAGCAGTTTTCACTGTTGAATACGGCGACGGGTCTGACGCTGAAATTTCTTTGGCGTTTCTTGAAAGACCTCCAGAGAGGGGAGTACTGTCACTATGCTCGATGCGTTACGCCGGAGGGGTAGGATTGAATGGCTCCATTCAGCAAAGGAACCAAATGACTCTCCGCAGCCGCCTGGCTTTCCTCCCGATACTATGTTTTTCGATCGTGTGTGACGGAGTCGCAGCACAGAGTCCTTCGGTATCAGCCGCACATCGTGACCTTTCGCCGGAGTGCTCTGCCGCGAAAGAGGGGAACCTGCACAGGCCTCCATGCCGATCAGGCAGGAAGGGGCGTTCGATGTGAAACCGAAGCAGCTGAAGTCGAGAGCACTTCTTGCGAACTACCACTTCTCCGCCACTGTTGACGCCTACGAGGTGAAAGACCGTCTTACCCAAATCATTACCGATTGTGCGAATCTCCATGGCACGCCTCCTCTGTCACCTCTATACCCTCAGCGGGCTTCAGCGGCGGACCATCCCGGTAAGTTTGGTTCGGGAAGGATTTGCGAAAATTTATTCTGTACGGCCGAACATCCCATAAACGGGGCATTTCTTTCCGTCGCATAATACCTCCTCGCTTCACGCGGTCCATCAGAAGTTGTGTGGCACTCCAGGCGACGCCGCCGAATTGAGCCTTTGCAACGATCTGGAAACACGATGGGTTTAGACGATGCACCTGACTCGAAATCAGGCATAGGGGTAACTCTATCGGGGGTTCGAATCCCTCCCTCTGCGCCATTCCTCCAGCCCGCCCTCAACAATAGAGCCCGCCCCTCTACGGACAACTCATGTCGTTTCCTGTGTGAAACGTTCGAATTCCCTCCTTCACTAGTTGTGCAGGAGGTGCAAACATGTGTGATTGCAACCAGAATGCGACCCCTGATCGTCCCGCACCGCAACCAGCGGCGAACAACATCGAAGCCACATCAATCGGTGCGGCATCAACCGAGCAGTTGAGTGTCTTCCACAGCAATCTGCTCGAAAGCGCCGCGTTGGCGCAACATCTCTCCGGAGTCCGCTACCGCATCCTCTCTACTCTTCCTATCGAAAGTGGAGAGAAAGACGACCGCGCCGCCGATACGCAGGCGGCTCGATGGTCCGCGTCCATCTACGACTACACCAACAACCGATCCCTCGAGGTCGCAGCCGACTTCCCCTCTGCTTCCAATACCACCGTCGCGGTAACTTCCAATCAGCCTTTGCCCTCCGCCGAGGAATGGGCAGAAGCCGCCGATATCGTCGGACGTGATTCCGCGTTCTCCCAATGGATTCTGTGCAACCGCTTGGTCGTCTACCGGCCCATGCCCGCTTTGCTCGAGACTCCTGGTCCTACCGGCGCTGCAGATCGAACGCTGCTCGTGGGCCTGCTGCCCCTCGACAGCGACACGGTGCGCCACCAGATCGTTGCCGTAAACATGATCACTCAGCGCGTCATCAATCTCCCTGATGGCCGCCCCGGAATTTCGCTCGCGGATTTCACCACCTGCGGTATCGCTCCCGTCTTCTGCCCCTCTCCAGCGCGCGGCACTCCCGGCTCCATTTGGCTCAGCTGGCCTCAGGCCAACCCCGTGTGGCGCCTGCAGGCGGTTCGGCCCGCCTCGTCCTCCGGCGGCAAGGGATCGGGGCTCGAAGTCCGATTCGTCGAATACAAGGGAAAACGCGTGCTCTACCGCGGTCACGTACCAATCCTCAACGTCAAGTATGACAACGACGCCTGTGGGCCTTATCGCGACTGGCAGTACGACGAGCATTGCTTCCAATGCGACGGCGACGATCTGGGATCAGGCTTTAGACGCGCTCACGCCGCGCCGAAAACTGCCTGCAACGGTAGCGACGCTGGCAACTTCACAGGAGTGGCGGTCTACGAAACACTTTGCGAGTTGATCCTGACCACGGAAATGGAAGCCGGCTGGTATCGCTACATCCAGGAATGGCGGTTCCATCTCGACGGCACCATCCGTCCGCGATTCAAGTTCACGGCCGTCAGCAATTCCTGTGTCTGCAAAGTCCATACACACCACTGTTATTGGCGCTTCGATTTCGATATTGTTACGGCCGGCAACAATCTGGTCCAGGAGTACAACAATCCCCCCATCATTCCGAACACCAACTGGCATAAGAAGGAGTTCGAAATCAAGCGCTTCCGCGACTACGGCCGCCACCGCAAGTGGCGCGTCAGCAACACGCAGACAGGGGACGCATACGACATCATCCCCGGCCCGACCGACGGAGTTGCCGATCCAGCCTTCGGTAAGGGAGATGTATGGGTCCTGCGTTACCACGGAAACGAGCTCGATGATGGAGCGCCAGGTGCTCCTGCGGACCTGGACAAATTCGTAAATGGCGAACTGGTCGACAACCAGGATGTCGTCCTCTGGTACGGTGCGCACTTCCGTCACGATGTCAGCGAACAAGGACCCGGCGAGTGTCACGAAGTCGGGCCAAATCTCGTTCCCGTGCAGTGGTAGTCTCCGACGCGGCTTCGAGGTTTTGCGTCCATTTTTCACCTGCTCTGCCAGGACGGGAAGCCTCGAAGTCGCTTGCTCACTGGAATTCGAATTGGATACCAGCCCCCTCATCAGCGCTTGAAACCAGTGCAGACGCGTCCCAGCTCTGAAGATCACAAGCATGCGAGTTTACATTCAAAAAATGTGACGTAGCTCACCTGTGGTCTCGCTATAGGCGTGAGATTACGTGATTTGCAACACTTGTGATCACGCTCACAGCCGACCGTGTTTAAAGCTAAGTACCGTCCCATCATTCACCGGAGTTCGTAATGTGATTTGACCGCCGATCGACTCTCGATCGCGACCTTCTCCGGTGCCTGCAAGGCGCTTAAGACGCGCCGCACGTGAGGTGGGCATGGGGCAGTCGATCTGGCAATCGATGGAGAAGAAGGGTTACAGCCGCAGACAATTTCTGCAGTTTTGCTCGGCAGCCGCAGCGGCTGCCGGTTTCGCACAAAGCGGCGTAGCTCAGGTGGTGTCGGCTTTTGAAAAGAAAGAAAAGCCGGCCGTGGTCTGGATGCATTTTCAGGAGTGCACCTGCTGCAGTGAGTCGTTCATCCGCGCATCGCACCCGATCGTCGCCGATGCGCTCCTTGACGTCCTCTCCCTCAACTACACCGAGACCCTGATGGCCGCCTCGGGCTTCCAGGCTGAGAAGAGCCTTCAGGACACCATCAAGAACAACAAGGGCAAATACATCGTCCTCGTTGAAGGCGCCGTCCCCACCAAGGACGGCGGCGTCTACTGCATGATCGGCGGCAAGACAGCTGAATCCATCCTGCAGGAAGTGTCAAAAGACGCAGCCGCTATCGTCGCCTGGGGCAGCTGCGCTTCCAACGGCTGCGTGCAGGCCGCCAAGCCGAACCCGACGCACGCCACCCCGATCCACAAACTGGTCGACAAACCAGTCATCAATGTTCCCGGCTGCCCGCCCATTGCCGACGTCATGATGGCCGTTGTCACCCACGTCCTCGTGCTCGGGCAGATCCCGGCACTCGACAGCCTCGGCCGGCCAAAAGAGTTCTACGGGCGCCGCGTCCATGACACCTGCTATCGCCGCCCAAATTACGACGCCGGCCTCTTCGTCGAGTCCTTCGACGACGAAAACGCACGCAAAGGCTACTGCCTTTACAAGCTCGGCTGCAAAGGCCCCGTCACCTACAACGCATGCTCCGTCGTGCGCTGGAATGAAGGCACAAGCTACCCGATCCAGTCCGGACACCCATGCATCGGATGCAGCGAAGAAGGCTTCTGGGACAACGGCCCGCTCTATCAGCATCTGTCCACCTTCCCGGGCTTCGGCATCGAGAGCACGGCAGACACAGTGGGCACCTTTGTAGCAGCTGCCACACTGGCCGGAGTCGCGGCTCACGCAGTCGTCACCAACGTCCGCAAGCACAAAGTCATCGCGGAAGTTCACGCGGAAGAAGAGAAGGAGCAATAAGCGGCCATGACGCGCATCGTCGTTGATCCAGTTACCCGCATTGAAGGCCACCTGCGTGTTGAGGCAGTAGTGGAGAACGGCGTCATCACCGACGCATTCAGCTCCGGCACCATGGTGCGCGGTCTCGAAAAGATCCTCATCGGCCGCGACCCCCGCGACGCCTGGGCCATCACCGAGCGCGTATGCGGCGTCTGCACCACCGTCCACGCCATGGCCAGCTGCCGCGCGGTTGAAGACGCGCTCGGCATCTCTCTGCCTCCCACAGCGGAGCTCATCCGCAACATCATGACCGCCACGCAACACGTGCAGGATCACGTCGTCCACTTCTATCACCTGCACGCGCTCGACTGGGTCGACATCGTCACTGTCCTCAAAGCCGATCCGAAGAAAGCTTCCGAACTCGCGCAATCCTTCTCGACTTACGACAAGAACACAACTGCGCACTTCGCCGAAGTCCAGAAGAAAGTGAAGCAGTTCGCCGAAACCGGTCTCGGCATCTTCGCCAACGGCTACTGGGGTCACCCCGCCTACAAACTCCCGCCCGAAGTGAATCTCATTGCCGTCGCGCACTACCTCGACGCACTCGAGTGGCAGAAGGAAGTCGTCAAGATTCACGCCGTCTTCGGCGGCAAAAATCCGCATCCGAATTACCTCGTTGGCGGAGTTCCCTGCTCCATCAACGTCGATGAAGTCGCCGCCATCAACACCGAGCGCCTCAACCTCGTGGGCCGCCTCATCTCTCAGGCTGACGAATTCGTCAACCAGGTCTACGTGCCCGACCTGCTCGCCGTCGCCTCGTTCTATAAAGACTGGGCCAAGTGGGGCGGAGGCCTGAAAAATTACCTCAGCTACGGCGAGTACCCAACGCAGGGCTACAACAAGCCCGAGGCCTTCAAATATCCGCGCGGCGCCATACTCAACCGCGATCTCAGCCACGTCTACCCCGTCAATCCCAAAGACTCGCAGGAGATCAAGGAATACATCGCCTCATCCTGGTACACCTACGCCGGCGGCGACGGCGTCAGTCTCCACCCGTGGGAAGGTGAAACCGAGATCAAGTACACCGGCCCGCAGCCCCCATTCGAAACGCTCGAAGGTCACGAGAAGTACTCGTTCCTCAAGACTCCGCGCTGGAAAGACAATCCGATGGAAGTCGGCCCGCTCTCGCGCCTGCTCGTCGCCTACGCATCAGGCCACGAAGACGTAAAGCAGCTCGTCGGCGCAACACTCGCCAAACTCGGCGTTCCGGTCGACGCGCTATTCTCCACCCTCGGTCGCACCGCCGCACGCGGACTCTCCGCAGCCATCGAAGTCGGCTATCTCAAGGAGTTCTACAAAGAACTCATGGACCGCGTGAAGACCCGCGAAACCTCCACCTTCAACAACGAGCGCTGGGAACCGAAGACCTGGCCAAGTGACGCCGAAGGCGTTGGCCTGGTAGAGGCTCCGCGCGGCTCACTCGCTCACTGGATCAAAATCAAAGACGGCAAGATCGCCAATTACCAGCTCGTCGTTCCCACCACTTGGAACGGATCTCCGCGCGACGCGAAGAAGCAGCACTCCTCCTTCGAAGCCTCGCTGATCGGAACGCCAGTAGCCAAGCTCGATCAGCCCGTCGAAATCATCCGCACCATCCACTCCTTCGATCCGTGTCTAGCCTGCGCCGTGCACTTATACGATCCGCAGGGTCGGCACCTCAACCAGGTCTCCTTCGAGTGACGCCATGAGTACGACTGGAATCGCCGCCAAATCGAAGTTCGCCAACGGCCATCCGGCAGACTACCGCCGCGTCTACGTGTGGGAGATGCCGGTCCGCGCCTACCACTGGATTAACGCCATCGTGCTGGTCGTCCTCTGCATAACGGGCTACCTCATCGGCGCGCCAATCAGGGCCTTCTACGCCAGCGAAGCCTATCAGCAGTACTGGTTCGGATGGATTCGCTTCCTTCATTTCCTCTGCGCATACGTATATGTCTTCAACTTCCTGATGCGCATCTACTGGGGCTTTGTCGGCAACAAGTACGCGAAGTGGAATAACTTCTTCCCGCTCACCAAAGCCCAGCGCGAAGAAATCATGGACGTACTGAAGACCGACGTCTTCCAGGTCAAGCTCCACGGCGCCATCTCCACCGGCCACAACGCCCTCGCAGCCTTCATCTACTTCTTTACCTTCCTGGCTTTCTGCGCGCAGTCGATCACCGGATTCGCTCTCTACTCGTCCATGAGCAACTCGTGGATCCCGCGCATGTTCACCTGGATTGTGCCGCTGATGGGCGGAGAGATGAGTGTCCGCTACTGGCACCATCTGTTCATGTGGTTCTTCGTGACCTTCATCGTCGTTCATATCTATCTCGCCTTCTATCACGACTACATCGAGGGCCGCGGCACCATCTCCTCCATCGTCGGCGGCTGGAAATTCGACAAAATGCCAGAGAAGAAAGACTGAGGGGTGCGTAGGCCTTTTACGGAGCCGCTGCTTTGAAAGGGCGCACGGCTTCAGTCGTGCCGCATAACACAAAACAGAACGTTGGGCTTTAGCCCCTGAGGGATGTTTTCCTTGGGTGAGAGCATTTGTCACGCACAGTCAAAAACGGGAAATCCCTTGCGGGCTCACTCGCTCCGGGGAATATATATAGTTCAATCGAGGTGAAAGTGAGCTTAGACAAAAAAGACTCTGGTCCTGGGACTGGGCAACATCATCATGGGTGACGAAGGCGTCGGCGTTCACGTAGTACGCGCCCTCGAGAAACTCCCGCTTCCTGCCAACGTCGAATGCCTCGATGGCGGAACCGGCGGCTTCATTCTGCTCGAGCCGCTCCAGTCCGCCGACCACATCATCCTCATCGACGCCACCGACGACGGCAACCCGCCCGGCACCGTAACCCGCACCACGCCCCGCTTCTCGCAGGAGTACCCGCCCACTCTCACCGCCCACGACATCGGCGTCAAAGATCTCCTCGACGCCTTCTACATGCACAGCGGCGAGCGCCAGGTGGTCCTCTACGCAATCTCCATTGATCCCCGCCAGCCCATCTCCATGGACCTCTCACCCGCCTGCACCGCAGCCCGCGACGAAGCCGCCCGCCTTATCGCCGCCGAACTAAACCAAGCCTGCTAAAACCGGGTGCGCATCGTACTCATCCGAACGATGGGTGCCCCATGTCTCCCGGTTTTTGGAGACATGGGAGACGATAATGCGGGTGCCCCATGTCTCCCTCTTTTGGAGACGTGGGAGACGCTAATGCGGGTGCCCCATCCCCGCCAAGCAAGGATGGCAACAAAACTCCGGGTGCCCCGGTCCTCGCTTTCAGGGGCCGGGAAAACAAATCCAAAGCACCTGACCTTTCACCGCAGCTGTCATCCTGAGCGCACGGGGCCCCACGCGTTTTCATCAGCGTGGGGGTGGTAAGCGAAGGATCTGCTTTTCTCCTCTTCAGCTAGACATAGCTCCCTCACTCTTCCGCAGCTAGGTTGGGAACGACGACCCTAAACAGTCACACCGACTTGCAGCACCCCCGTCTCAACCCTTAGATTTCAAACGTTACGATAGAGGGGATTTCCCCCGCGCTCTTCTTCCGAAGACGAAAGGAACCCATGGACCGCCGTACCTTTATCGGCTCTGCTGCAGCCGCTACCATCGCCGCAAGCTTTCATTCCCTACCATCCTTCGCCGCACCCGACGAACCGAAGCTCAAGCCCATGGCCATCGGCCTGCTCGTCAGCCCTCACGACGCGCCCGAAGCCACCATCAAGCGCGTGCACGACATGGGCTTCTCCAACTGCTTCCTCTCGCTCGATGGCTACATCGGCAAGTTCACCCCAGACGCCGCAAAGCAGATCGGCGATCTGCTCTCGAAGTACAACGTCGTCGCCACAACCGTAGAAGTCGTTGGCCCTCAGCCACTCGTCTGGGACTTCCAGAAGGGCCCCGCCACCATCGGCCTTGTCCCCCCAAAATATCGCGCTGCTCGCATCGACGCCCTCAAGCAGGTCTCCGACTTCGCAAAGCAGCTCAACATCGGCCAGGTCCAGACCCACTGCGGCTTCATCCCCGAAGACCCCGCCGACCCGCAATATCAGCCCACTGTGGAAGCCATCCGCGCCGTCGCGCAACACTGCCATTCCAATGGCCAACGCTTCCTCATGGAGACCGGCCAGGAAACACCGACCGCCATGTCTCGCGCCCTCCGCGACGTAAACATGCCGAACCTCGGCGTCGGTCTCGACACCGCCAACCTTATCCTTTATGGCAAAGCGAACCCTGTCGACGCAGTCGACATCCTCGGACCGCACATCCACAGCATCCACGCTAAAGACGGTAAGTGGCCCACCGACCCCAGCAAGCTCGGCGAAGAAGTCATGATCGGTAAAGGCCTGGTCGACTTCAAAACCGTCTTCACCAAGCTGCACAAAATTGGGTACACCGGCGCCGTCACCATCGAGCGCGAAACCTCCGGCCCGCAGCAGGTCGAAGACGTGAAAAACGAAAAAGCTTATCTGGAGCGCGTCCTCCACGAGGTGATGGGATGAATCGTCGACAGTTTCTGCAAACCGGCAGCGCCGCAGCTTCAGGCATGCTTCTCCTTAACTCCCGCGTCGCCTTCGGATACGAAGCCAATTCCGCAGTCCGCCACGCCCTCCTCGGGTGCGGCAATCGCGGCAGTTCCGTCGCCGAGTCGTTCGCGCGCAACACCTCGGCCCGCATCGTCGCTCTCGGAGACATCTTCCCCGACAACCTCGCTGCAGGCCACGACCGTTTCAACAAGATCCTCGCCAGCCTCAACCAGCCGGCCATCGACGACAAGATGCTGTTCAAAGGCCCGCACGCCTTCGAGCGACTCGCCAACTCCAAAGACGTAGATCTGATCCAGATCTCTACCCCGCCCTACTTCCACGTGCAGCACCTCGAAGCTGCAGTCGCAGGCGGCAAGCACGTCTACTGCGAGAAGCCCGTCGGTATCGACATCGCCCAGGCCAAGCACGCTCTTGAGGTCGCCAAGCGCGTCAAGCCCAACCAGAGCGTCGACGTAGGCTTCCAGTGCCGCATGGCGCCGCCCATCGCCGCTCTTCAGCAGAAGGTCAAAGCCGGAGCCCTGGGCAAAATCGCCACCATCTCCGGCAACTACAACGCGCCCATGTCAACTGAAAAGAAGCGCGACGGCGAAGGTCCCGACGAATACCGTCTCCGCAACTGGCTCTGGGATCGCGTCCTCTCCGGCGACATCCTCGTCGAACAGAACATCCACATCATCGATCTCGCCAACTGGATGGTCGGCGCCCATCCCGTCAAAGCCACAGCCACCGGCGGCCGCAACGTCCTCACCCACTGGGGCGACATCTGGGATAACTACCAGGTCGACTACACCTACCCCGGCGACATCCACTTCTCCTTCGCCTCAACGCAATTCGGTAGCGACGGAGTCTTCGACGCCGGCCTCAAGCTCTTCGGCGCCAGCGGATCGGCCACCTGCCCCTACGCAGGCCCGATCGGGATCACCGGCGCAAACAAATGGTCGTGGCAGGAATCCGAAAACACCGCTGCAGGCTCCGGCCAGTTCGCCGCCAACGGTGCATTCAACGACAACCTGAAATACGCCGACCGCGAGAAGGAGCGCAACTTCATCGACAGCATCGTCTCCGGCCCGGCGCACAACCAGATCGCCGACGGCGTCGAAACTGCACTGAGCTGCATGCTCGGCCGCATGGCCGGGTATCAGAAGCGCGAAGTCTCGTGGGACGACATGCTCGCGCAAAAAGAAGACTGGCCACTCGGGTTCAACGTCAACCAGTTCGGCTCGTAGCCCTTAGTCTTGCGATCGGAGGTTCTGAGAGGAATTTCCGATCGCCTCAAACGTTCATCGGCACTGAAAATTTTGCGCACTCTCGGTATCGCCCGACCCGCTGTACTGCGCGTGTTTCGGATAAGCGCAAAGCGGTCGGCTTCTGCCAGGGAACGCCTTGCCCGTCGCAATCACTTGCTCCGGCGCACTCCCTTTCTCCACCCAGTCAACAACGGCGCTGAGCATGTCGAAGTGGTCGAGCGATGGTCCGCCGCCGCAGTGAGCCATGCCCGGCACGAGAAACATCCGGCTCCACTCCGCCACCTTCTCCGCACCGCCGTTCGGCTCAGCCAGCGATTTGTAGTAGCCCAGCGTGTCCAGCGGCGAGAACCACGGATCGCTGTCTCCATGAAAGAAGATGAGCTTGCCTCCGCTGCCCGAGAACGTCGACAAGTTCGTCGACGCCGGCTCTACCAGCGGGTCCGACGCGTGCAACGCAGCCTTATCCACATCCAGTTCCGTCGCCGTCGTGTACGGTCCAAACAAGCCGTTCTTCCCCAGCGCGAGCAGCCCTGACGCAAACCCGCCCGCCGTAATTCCCGTGTCATACAGGAACCCCGGGTACACCTGCGTTCCGTACGCATTCTTCGGCCCAGCGAATGCCTTCTTAATCGCCGCCGTCTTCTCCGGCGCAATGCACCCTTCCGTTTCACCCGCCTTGCATGCAATGCTCGAGGGATCGAAATCGCACCCCATCGGATCGGAGATCATCCCGTCCGCGACACCATCCCTCGCATCGCATCGCTTCATCAGCGCCTCCATGAAGATTTTCCGCTCGCCATCACTGAGAAACTTGTCGACCTGCGGCTTGCCCGACGCATCCTTGGGCGCAGCCTGGTTGTAAGCCACAGGGAACCACTGCGCAATCGCGAGATTCGACAGGCCCGTACGCATCGCCGGATCGCCCGACACGATTCCGTTAAACACCGTTGGATAACGCTGCGACAGAATCATCCCTTCGCGTCCGCCCGTCGAACATCCGACAAAGTACGAATAGGCAGCAGGCTTCGCGTAAAACTGCGCAACAATCTCCTTCGCAACTCCGGCCACTTCGGCGTTCGCCAGAAACGCAAAATCCAGATACGCCTGCTGGTCCCTCATGAACGAAAAGTCAAACGCACCCGTCTTGGCCTTGTGCCCCGTATCCGTGCTCGCCACAGCAAAGCCGCGCGCTAGCGCAGGCTTGTCGCCCGTATAGCTCGCGCCCGCCGGATAGGCCACGGTCCCGTTTCCCCCGCCGCCGCCCTGCATCATCAGATCGTGATTCCACGCGCTGCCCTCCGGAAGAGCAACAGCGAAACCGATCCCAAACTCCTCGCCGCCGGCGCCCTTCCGCCGATTGATCACACCATCCACCCTGCAATGCGCCGGCAGCGGCCCGATCGTCGGCGCTCCCGGATAAGGTGGCGGCACCGTTGCGCCTGCCGCAATCATCTCCGCCTTCGTGATCTCCACGCCCTTGAGCTTCATCGCCTTCAGGTCAGAACACGCCTTCAAAGACTGTCCCGCCGCAACAAAGCTCCCGCACAGCATCGCCGCAAACACCACCATGAAGCCCGATCGATTCATCGCTTCTACCTTTCCAGCGCACAACACCCAGACAATCCGTCCGTCTGCATCGACCCAATCACTTGCACGACGTCGTGAAGCACAGGTTTTTGCTGAAGAACGGCATCACGTGATTCTGGAACCGGTCCGCCACCGCGCTCACATGCGTCCCGGAGTAAACCTCAAACGTGTTCGCAACCCCGTAGTTGTCCAAGATCGTATGCAGCTTCGTCGCATCAAACCGCAGCCCGTCCTGATCGCCCACATCCATCGAAATCGCCCGATACTGCTTCAGATTCCCGATGTACTGATCCACAAACGCCAGCGGTGCATTGGCGCTGTACTTTGCCGCGATCTCTGGCTGAACCACACCGTCCTTCGTCAGCAGATCGAAGTAGAGCGGCGGATTCTTCGGGTTCGGAGCCCACGCCGCGGCCGTTGCATACTGCGCCGCAGCAAACCCCGGCGACTGCGCCGCCAGATCCGCAGGAGACTTGGCACCCGCCACCTTCTTCTCCCCGGCAATCGCCCGCTCCTTCATCTGGTCCGCCGGCCCCGGTCCCCCTCCGGTCATAGGCGACATGCAGCATGGGCTCATGATGTACAGCGCCCCAAACACCTCCGGATGCTTCATCCCGATCCGCGACGCTCCGTAGCCGCCCATCGAGTGCCCCACCAGCCCTCGGCTCTCACGCGTCGCAAGCGTCCTGTAGTGCGCATCGATATACGCCACCACGTCGTGCCATACAAACTTCTCGAAGTCCCCCGTCGTCGCCGAGCTCGAATACATCGACCCGTTATAAATCGTCTTCGAATCCGGCAGCACCACGATCATCTCCTGCGAGCCCTTCGCAAAAGCACCCTCCACCGTCTGCGGCACATGAATCTCATGCGTCCATTGCTCCGCGCCGATTGAGTAGCCATGCAAGGCATACACCACCGGATACCGGTGCTTCTTGTCCTTGTCATAACTCGGTGGCAGCATCACGATCACGTCGCGATCCACCGCATCGCCTTCCAGATTCCCCTCGAGCGCCGTGCCATGAACCTTGATATGCTCCACCTTCACCGGCTTTGCCCCGGCCACCACCTCTGGAACATTGGTCTGCACCTGCGCACTCGCCGATATCACTGTGGCCACAACAGCACACACAACAAGGTTTTTCTGAATCTGCATCGAACCCCTCTCTTTTAGTACTCATCAAGCTCACGCATCACCTGGGCGGGAATACGTTTTCGCCCGCTTCCCAACCTGCATTCCTTCCGCGGCAATCAGCGGTCCCCAATCGCGCAGAAGTTTCGAGCCGTGCCGCCCTCTTTCGTTCCGGAACTCCTGACTATAGCGAGTGAAGCTGAGAACAAACAAGCTGAATAAATCGCTTTATTATTTCCTGCCTCCTGCATTACCATGCCGGGTGACCGAAAATCTGCTCGCCCGGCCGCATCTGATGAGCCGGCCCTGCAAACGTTTCACCGATGGAGGATCTCTATGCGGTCCATTCCCGCGCTGATGCTGCTCGCCGCAAGCCTGTGTTTTGCTGAGGCGCAAGGCGACTTCAAGCCCGCCACTTCCAACGTTCTCGACGCCCAGTACCCGCAAGTCGACAGTAGCTCGCGCGTCAAAATCCGCTTCAAGGCGCCCGATGCCGCCAAAGTCCGCGTCAACTTCTGGAGCGGACCCAAAGCCGACATGGAGAAGCAGGCCGACGGCTTCTGGACCTTCACTACACCACCCCTCGCCCCCGGCCTCCATTACTACACCGTGATCGTCGACGGCGCCGAAGTCAGCGATCCCGCCAGCACCGCCTACTTCGGCGGCAGCAAATGGGCCAGCGCCGTCGAAGTCCCTGAGTCCGGCGTCGACTACTACCAGCCCAAAGACGTCCCCCACGGCCAGGTCCGTCAGGTCTGGTACCACTCCAGCGTCACCGGCACATGGCGCGACGCCTTCGTCTATCTCCCGCCTTACTACGACACCTCAAAATCCCGCTACCCCGTCCTCTATCTCCAGCACGGCGGCGGAGAAGATGAAACCGGCTGGATTCGCCAGGGCAAAGCCAACTTCATCCTCGACAACCTCATCGCCAGCGGCAGCGCCAAGCCCATGATCATTGTTATGGGCAATGGCTATGCCACCCGCGCCGGCTATGTCGTCCCAGACCTCACGGGCAAGCCCTTCGGTTCGCCCGAATTCATGAAGGTCATGCAGGAGCGCATGGGCGCATTCGAAGACGACGTAACCAAGGCGCTCATTCCCTACATTGACAAAAACTTCCGCACCATCACCGACCGCGACCACCGCGCCATGGCCGGCCTCTCCATGGGAGGCATGCAGACCTTCCAGGTCACCTTCAACCACCTCGACCTCTTCTCCTACATCGGCGGATTCAGCGGCGCCGCCAATGTCTTCATGATGGGCAACAACAAATTCGACACCAAGACCGCCTTCAACGGCGCCATGGCCGACCCCGCCGCATTCGCCAAGCGAGTTCACCTTCTCTGGATCGGCGTCGGAACCAACGAACCCGAGCGTATGAAGGCCGGTCTCGAAAGCCTCCACAATACCCTCGACGAGTCCAAGGTTCAGCACACCTTTTACGAGTCCCCCGGCACTGACCACGAGTGGCAAACCTGGCGTCGCGATCTCAAAGACTTCGCCCCGCGCCTCTTCCAAACTGGAAGCCACGGCGCAGAAACCGCGCACGGCAAATAGCGCCAAAGAAATTTTCGATTTCGCGTTCTCCTCCCGGCCCGTATGCCTCCGCAGCGGGCCTTCTTTTTTGGGGACCCGCACTCACCGCCGCAATTCTCTTGACAATCTCTGGAATGACATTATGCTGAATGCTACATAGGGACTTGCCCTTAGGCTTAGCGCTGAGGAGTGCCGTCATTCCATGAAGAGAATCTGTCTTCTGCTCATCACTGTTGTCTGCACAAGCATCTGCACCTGCGCGCAATCCGTTGCCGGGGATTGGCAAGGCACGCTCAACATCGGCTCAGGCCTCCGCACAATTCTCAGGATCGAATCATCAACCGACGGCTCATGGAAGGGTACTTTCTTCTCCATCGATCAAACCTCGCGCGGAATCACCATCCCCAAGCTCGACTTCCAGAACTCCGACATCAAGTTCTCCATCCCCGACATCAACGGCAGCTATGAAGGCAAGCTCTCCTCGGACGGCAATTCCATCAATGGCACCTGGCATCAGGGCCAATCGTGGCCACTCAACTTCCAACGCGCCACAGCAGAAACCGCCTGGAAGACCGATCCCACCCCGCATCAGATTCACCTCGTTGAAGTCGAGCCTGGCGTCAAAATCGAGGCGCTCGACTGGGGCGGCACCGGTCGCCCGCTCATTCTGCTCGCCGGCCTCGGCAATATCGCCCACGACTTCGACAAGTTCGCCCTCAAACTCACCGGAAGCTATCACGTCTACGGCATCACCCGCCGCGGCTTTGGCGCATCCAGTGCCCCCGCACCAGACGGCTCCAACTACACCGCCGACCGACTCGGCGACGACATCCTCTCCGTCATGGCCGCGCTCCACATCGACAAGCCCGTCCTTGTCGGCCACTCCATCGCGGGCGAGGAACTCAGTTCCATAGGCACACGCTTCCCGAACAAAATCGCAGGACTCATCTACCTCGATGCTGGCTACTCATACGCCTATTACGACGACCACGCTCCAACAGGCGATCCCGCAACTGACGCCAGCGAACTCCGCCGCCAGATGGACAAGCTCTTCCAGCCAACATCGATGGGCGAGCACAAAGCGATCGTCAAGCAGGTCCTCGAAACAACCCTCCCCCGCTTCCAGCGCGACCTCCAGGACATTCAGAAGCAGCTGGCATCCGTGCCGGACAACACCCCCGCTCCACCCAACGCGCAGGAGTTCAAAATCTCCGCCGCCATCCAGCGCGGTGAACAGGCCTATCGCGGCGTGAAGTGTCCTGTGCTAGCCATCTTCGCCGTACCCCACAGCTTCGGCCCCAACGCGCCCAAAGACCAGTCCATCATCGCCGAAAGAAACGCGCGCGACCTCACCCAGGTCGAAGCCTTTCAGGCCGGCAATCCCCAGGCAAAAGTCGTCCGCCTCCCCAACGCCGACCACTTCGTCTTCTACTCCAATGAAGCCGACGTATTGCGCGAGATGAATGCCTTCATCGCCGCACTACCCGCCTCCTGACCCACGTCAACTCCTCCCGTCCTCACCCGTGATCCAAATCACAGCCAGAGAGTAGACTATTCGTGATCCTTGGTGTGGGACCATTCACGAATGACGAACCTTCGGAAGAGTTTCGCGTTGCTGACGTGCGTTGCCGTCCTCCTCTGGATAGCGGCACCCGCACTCGCATGCTTCTCTGAGGGCTCCATGCGTGCCCACGACGACTGCTGTGCCGTCATGCAGACCTGCGACGCCGCCATGAGCAGTTCCTGCTGCCAGCTTGCTCCCAGGAGCAACACTCCGGCCACCACAACCGAGTTCTCGTTGCAGCACGACCCGCAACCCGCGCTCCTTGCGCATTCACCTCTTCTCCCAACCCTGGTAGATTCCGAATCTGGCCAGCAAGGGCGCCAGTCGATCCAGGTCTCCGAACCCTCTCCGGGCCGGTTCTCTGTTCTCAGAATCTAGGAACATCCCTCCCTACTCACTTCTACCTTTGCACCCCGTGCGTTAGCCCGCGCTCACTTCGCGCGTCGCGCTGCCGTGCTCGAGTTCTCCGCAGCATTGCGGGAGGGAAAGATGAACTTCGGCCTACATATAGGAATTCCGCTGCTCTTCGGCGTGTTTACCGCTGCAGCCTCTGCGCAGACCATCTCGAAAGAAGACGTCCTCGGCTCTTTGCCCATCTTCTTTAGCCAACCGGCACAAGCCGGCTCAGCGGCCATGCCTCTGACCCTCGAGGAAACTGAGCGCATCGCGCTTGAGTCGAATCCGGAGATCGCGGTGGCAGTCCGTCGCCTCGACCTCGCGCGAGCGCATGTCCCTGTCGCGAGAGCGCTCGACGATCCTATGGCGATGTATCGCGGCTGGGGCGTTCCGCTCAAAAGGCCCTGGGATTACAACGCCGCGCAGAACATGTTCAGCATCAGCCAGTCCTACACCGCAAAAAGTAAGCGCAACCTGCGCACCAGCCTGGCGGAGTCCGATGGCGATCAGGCCAAAGCCAATCTCGATGCGGTTCGTCTCGATCTCCGCGTACGCGTCAGAAAGTCATTCTTCGATCTCCTCGTCAGCGAAGAGCAGGCCCGCGTTCACGCGCAGCATGTTGCTCTGGCGCAGCAAGCCATGGCAGCCGCCCGCATCAAGTACACGGCCGGCAATGTTCCTCAGCAGGACGTGCTCAAAGCGCAGGTCGCCCTTACCCAGCTAGCCGAGCACATGATCCACTTCGATCGCGACGCGGAGGTTGCCCGGGCACGTCTCAATACCCTGCTCGGCCGCAATCCGGAAAGTCCTATCGAAGTCCGCGGCGACAACGCCGTCGAATCTCCCCTCCCTTCGATCGGCGCACTCGAAAGCGCCGCAATGAGCACTCGCCCCGATCTCGCGGCCGCCAGGGCCGCCGCTGAGCGCAGTCACAAAGAGCAGACCCTCGCCGCAAAAGCCTACATCCCGGACTTCACGCTCTCGGCCGGATACATGCTGATGCCCTCCGGCCAGGACTTCCGCAACGCCTACATGCTCGAAGGCACCATGAATCTGCCCTGGCTCAATCGCAAGAGACACGACGCCGAAATCGCCGAAGCCAGGATCAAAGCAACCGAGCAGGACGCGGAACTCACCGCCCTTCAAAACTCCGCACATGGCCAGATCGCCGAAGCTCTTGCTGAAGCCCGGTCGGCGCAAAAGCTTGCTTTGCTCTATCAGCATCAGCTCAAAACACAGGCAGAAGCCACGCTCCAGTCCAGCCTCATCGCCTACGAAAACAACAAAACCGGATTCCTCGACCTGCTCGACAGCCAGATGCGCGTCGTCGACGTCGATCTTGCCTGGGCTCAGGCAGTGGGTGAATTCGATGCCCGCCGTGCCGATCTGGAAATGGCAATCGGCGGTCCCATCGACCAGTTGGGGCAAGTCAGCCCGGAGGTGAAGTGATGAAAACAGGCTCTTACAAAATCGCACTCGCAGCGATGGCAACACTGTGCATCATCCTTGCTGCCGCCGTTATCTATCTCTTCGCCGAAATGAAGACTGGCGCGTCCCACGCCGCTCACCCTGCGCAATCCCGTTCCGACGATCCCGTGATTGCGAGCGGCCCATCAGGCGGCTCGCAGCCGGACGCCCATCCTGCTTCAGCAGTTTCTGAGCCCACTCTTGCCCCGCTCCAGCTTTCGCCCCAGCGCATGCAGGAGATCGGCGTCACCACTGCGCTCGCCTCAATCAAAACATTGAGCGATGACCTTCAGGTTCCCGGCAACATCGAGATCAATGAAGAAAAGCTCGCGTACGTTCAGACGCGCTTCCAGGGATGGATCCAGCGTGTCTTTGCCAACGCCACCTACCAGTACGTGCGCAAGGGACAGCCGCTCTTCACCATCTACAGCCCTGACTTGGTGAGCAGCCAGCAGGAGTACCTCCTTGCACGCAAGAACCAGCCTGCATTCTCGCAAGACATGCACGCCGCCTCCATGACGGCGATGCCGCATTCGGCCCAGGACAACACTTGGCTCGTCGACGCGGCATTGCAGCGTCTTGAGCAGTTTGGCATGGCCCCCGAAGAGATTGCTCGACTCGAAAAGTCCGGAAAGGAGCAACGCGAGCTCACGGTCTATTCGCCGGCAAGCGGATACATCACAGAACGCAACGCTCTCCCCAACGCGTACATCCAGCCGGAATCCAAGCTCTACACCATCGCCGACCTCAGCACCGTGTGGGTCTACGCGAATGTACCCCAAAACGACGTAGGTCGCTTGCGCCCGGGCGATCACGCCAGAGTTACGATCGACGCCTACCCGGGCAAAACTTTCAATGCCCGCGTCGACCAGATTCTTCCTCAAGTCGACCAGGCCACAAGAACCGTTCGCGTACGCCTCGTGATGGCAAATCCGGCGCTCGCGCTCAAGCCGGGTATGTACGTCAACGTCGATATCGCAGCGCAACTGGGAAGGCAGTTAGTCATTCCCGCGTCGGCCGTGCTGCATTCTGGACAGCGCTCCGTCGTCTTCCTCCATCGTGGTGAAGGCAACCTCGAGCCGCTCACCATAACCACCGGACCGCAGATCGACGGAGAGATCGTCGTCCTCAGCGGATTGAAAGCAGGCGATCGCGTCGTGAGTTCCGCAAACTTCCTCATTGACTCTGAAGCGCAGCTGCAGTCCGCCTCTCAAAACTTCGCTCCCGCGCAGACTGCTGCACCCTCCTCAAATGCAGCACCGGCAGAGAAACTATCCATTGACTTCAGCACCAGCCCTTCTCCCCCGAAGGTCGGCGCAAACACTGCCCGCGTGAAACTGACCGCAGCTGACGGAACGCCTCCGACTTCGCTGCAGGTATCCGTCAGTCTCTTCATGCCCGCGATGCCGGAGATGGGAATGGCAGCCATGCATTCTTCGGCGAACCTCGCTGAAAAAGGCTCCGGCACATACGAGGGCGCTCTCGACGTTCCCATGAGCGGAACGTGGCAGGTAACCGTCAGCGTCCTGCGCGGTGGGCAGGTCATCGCAACCAAAAAGCTAAGCCTCAACGCAGGCGGAGGCATGTGATGATCGAGAAGACCATTGCCTGGTGTGCACGAAACCCATTCCTCGTCTTTACCGCTGCGATCCTGCTCCTCGTCGCTGGCATCTGGTCGATGCGCCGCATTCCGCTCGACGCTCTGCCCGACATCAGCGATGTGCAGGTCATCATCCACACGCCGTGGGCCGGCGAACCGCCCAACGTCATTGAGGACCAGGTCACCTATCCCATCGTTTCTGCCCTTCTCTCGGCGCCTCGCGTGAAGAACGTCCGCGCGCAGACCATGTTTGGCGACTCGTACGTCTTTGTCATCTTCGAAGACGGAACCGATCTTTACTGGGCTCGCTCTCGCGTAACGGAGTATCTGCAGCAGATCGCCGGCAGAATTCCGCAGGATGCGCATCCCGCCATCGGCCCCGATGCAACCGGCGCCGGCTGGGTATTCGAGTACGCTCTCGTCGATCGTTCCCACACGCACAACCTCGCCGATCTCCGTGCTCTTCAGGATTGGTACCTGCGCTATCAGCTTCAGACGGTGCCTGGCGTAGCCGAAGTGGCGAGCATCGGCGGATTCGTCCGGCAGTACCAGGTCAACCTTGATCCCAAAAAGCTGTTCTCCTACGGCATCCCGGCGCAGATGGTCATCGACCGCGTGCGCCAGAGCACCAACGAGACCGGCGGCGATGTCCTCGAGATGAGCGGCGCCGAATACATGGTCCGCGGGCTCGGCTACTTCAAATCCCTCTCCGATCTTGAAAACGTCCCGGTAGCGACAAAGAACGGCACAGCGGTCCTGGTCAAAGACGTAGGCACCGTGGGCTTCGGTCCCGACGTTCGGCGCGGTGCAGTCGATTGGCAGGGCCGGGGCGAAACCGTCGGCGGCATCGTCGTTATGCGTTACGGTATGAACGCCCTGAATGTCATTGAGGCCGTCAAGGCTCGATTCAAGGAGATAGCGCCCTCCCTGCCTGCCGGAGTCGAAGTCGTAAACGCCTACGATCGCTCCTGGCTGATCGATGAATCCATTCACACGCTCAAGAGAGACCTCATCGTCGGAGCCATCATCGTCAGCTTTGTCAGCATCGCGTTCCTCTTTCACTTCCGCTCAGCCCTCGTCCCGATTCTGACGCTTCCCATCGCAGTCCTTGCCTCGTTTATCCCCATGTACTTCCTGCATGTAAGCTCCAACATCATGTCGCTGGGCGGCCTGGCTCTCGCCATCGGCGTTCTCATTGATGCAGCCATCGTCATGGTCGAGAATGGCTACCGGCATCTCGCTGAACGCGACGACGTCCCCGACAAACCCACTCGCAAGCTGCTGCTCATAGGCGCCGCGCAACAGGTCGGCCCTGCGCTCTTCTATTCGCTCATCATCATTGTCGTGTCGTTCCTCCCCGTCTTCCTGCTTGAGGCCCAGGAAGGACGCATGTTCCGGCCGCTCGCCTGGACCAAAACGCTTGCCCTCGTCTTCTCCTCCCTGCTCTCCATCACACTGGTTCCGGCGTTGATGCCTCTCTTCCTGCGCGGCAAAATGCGCCCCGAGTCCCGCAACCCCGCCGCTCGCATTACGCAGGCAATGTATCTCCCGGTCCTGCGCTGGTGCCTACGTCAATGGAAGACCGTTGTCGTGTTGAACCTGCTCTTTCTCGCCTTGACAGTTCCCCTCTACTTCAAGCTTGGCAGCCAGTTCATGCCCGCGCTCTACGAAGGCTCTGCGTTGTATATGCCCAGCGCTCTGCCCGGGATCTCCATCACCCAGGCCTCTGCTCTCATGCAGGAGCAGGACCGTATCATCAAGTCCTTCCCTGAAGTCTCCACCGTCTTCGGTGCTGTAGGCCGCTCCGATTCTGCAACTGACAATGCTCCCCTCGACATGTACGACACCACCATCATGCTCAAGCCGCTTGAACAATGGCGTCCAGGCATGACCTACCAGAAGATCATCCAGCAGATGGATGAAAAGCTCCAGTTTCCCGGCCTCACAAACACCTGGACCATGCCCGTCCAGAACAGGCTCGACATGGAGCTCACCGGCATCAAGACCGCCGTCGGAATCAAAATTCAGGGCCCTGACCTCGCCGTCATCGAGAACATCGGCGCGAAGATCCAGCAATCCCTCTCGTCCATGCCAGAAACAGGTTCAGCATTCGCAGAGCGTGTTTCGCAGGGCTTCTACCTGAACGTCGAGGTCGATCGGCCCACTGCAGCGCGTTATGGCTTGACGGTCGCCGATGTGCAGCGCGTCGTCACCTCCGAGATCGGCGGCATGAATGTCACCGACAACATCGAAGGACGCCGTCGCTTTCCGGTTGCAGTCCGTTATGACCGCGGTTCGCGCGATACACCGCAGGCTCTTGAGCAGGCGCTCGTCGCCACCCCTACGGGTGAGCAGATCCCTCTCAGCCAGGTCGCGCGCGTCTCTTACTCTCGTGGCCCCGCCATGATTCGCGATGAAGAAGGCCAGCTCACCGGATACGTCTACCTGACCCCCCGGTCAAACAACTATGGCGGCTATGTCGCGCGCGCCCAGCAACTCATCGCCGCCTCCGTACTCATGCCGCCCGGCTACACCTGGCGCTGGGCTGGTGAATACGAATTTCAGCTCCGGGCAAAGGAGCGTCTGAAGATCATTGTCCCCATCGTCTTCTTCATCATCTTCCTTCTGCTCTACATGATCTTCAAATCCGCGATCGAAGCTGCCGTCTTGATCTTTCCCACGCTCTATGCCATGTCAGGCGGCCTGCTCCTCCAATGGATGCTGGGTTATAACTTCAGCGTCGCTGTATGGGTCGGATACATCGCCCTCTTCGGCATCGCTGTCGAAACCGGAGTCGTGATGGTCGTCTACCTCCACGAGGCCTACGAAAACCGCATCGCGCACGGAACCCTGCATTCCGAAGCAGATCTCGAACAGGCCGTCATCGATGGTGCCGTCCAGCGCCTCCGGCCCAAGCTGATGACCGTCGCGGCAGTCATCCTGAGCCTGGCGCCCATCTTGTGGGAGACCGGAATCGGATCGGACGTAATGAAGCCCATAGCCGCCCCCATCGTCGGCGGCATGATCACCTCCACCATTCACGTCCTCATCCTCGTTCCGGTCTTCTTCCTGCTCACGCGGCGCCGATCGCTCTCGGGTTGAAAACAGGACAGGCGAATAACGCGAAGACGCCTTAACTCAAGGCGAGAAGTCGTGCCCCACGATTCATCCGTCATTCCGCGCGTAAAGTGACCGATGGGTCAACGCGCGAAGCACGCCAGGCAGGCGCGGCGCAGGCAATCGCCGCAACCGCCGTGAGAAGAAGCAGCACCCCCACATACGTGAGCGGATCAAGCCGGGAGATGCCGAAGAGAAGCGATTGCATGATCTGGCTCGATGCTGCCGCACCCGCAAGTCCGATACACATTCCCACCGCGGCAAGGTACAGTCCATCCCGCAGAATCAGCTCGAGAATATCCCGTCGTGACGCCCCCAGTGCTGCGCGCACGCCGATCTCTCGCATCCGATCATTCACGCTACCCGAGAGCACGCCATAAATACCCACCGCCGCAAGCACCAGGGCCACGCTGCCGAATGCCGCAAAGAGGATCAGCACAAACCTCCGCTCAGCTTCAGAGCTGACGATCATCCGTTCCATCGTGATGACGCGCACGATCGGCTGATTCGGATCGACAGACCAGATGGCATTCTTCACGGCGTTCGCCACCAACGCGGGATCGCCTGACGTACGAATCACGAATGAGAGTGGAGACTCGACCGCCCACGACTGGCGAAAGTCTGTGTAGACCGCCTCCGGTTCATTCACAGCCAGCGAAGTGCGCTTGATGTCGCCCACAATGCCCACGACCGTGTACCAGGCGCCCTCAGTTCCTCCCAGATGGAACCGCTTTCCAAGCGGATCTTCATGCGGAAACTCGTTGCGGGCCAGCGACTCACTGATGAGAGCAGAAAAAGGCGCTGATGCTTTGTCGCGTTCATCAAGAAAACGTCCGCTGCGCAAAGGAATACCCATTGCCTGACAAAACTGCGGACTGATCCCGAAACGAAGCGATCTGCGCACGCCTCGAGGCCCGTCCTTTTCAAACTGCACATCAGCTTGTCCGAGAAAAGACGGATCATCGCTGAGCGGCAGAGGGATACCGAACCCCGCCTCCCTCACCGCAGGAATACGCCGCACCGCCTCGATCGCCTGCTGATAGAACCGGAAGCGCGCTGCGAAAGCAGGACGAGGATCCTGAGACACCGGCAGGTACTCAGGCCCTGACGTGTGCACGACCATCGTCAGCAGGTGATTGGGATTGAAGCCCGGATCGACATTCAACAGACGCCGCATGCTGTGCAGGAGCAGCCCCGTGCTCACAAGGAGAATCATCGCCAGCGCAACCTGGGTTACCACCAGAGCGCGTAACGCTACACCTCGTCCCCCGGCCGTACGCCCGGAACTGCGGCTCAGTGCCCGGTTGAGTTCCGTGCGCGAGCCGCCCACGACGGGAAACAGCCCGGTGAGCAGGCCAATCACCGTGGTCACAGCCAGAGCAAACCCCAGCGCCGCGGGGTCCAGCGAAATCGCCTCAATGCGTGGAAGCCCCGGCGGACTCAACGAGACCAGCGCGCGCACTCCGGCGAACGCAACGGCGATACCCGCAAGACCTCCGAGCACCGCAAGAAGCAGTGTTTCTGTTACGAGTTGCCGCAGCACGCGGCCGCGTGACGCCCCCAGCGCGGTACGAACCGCAAACTCACCCTCGCGCTGCGTATGACGCGCAAGCAGCAGGTTCACCACGTTCACGCAAGCGACGAGCAGCACCATCACCACAGCCGCCATAATCGCCAGGAGCGTCGGTTTGATGGTCTGCGCGAGATCATCCTGAAGGGATTCCAGGATTAATCCCTGCTTCAGCGATCCCCAGTCCGGCCGCGGGAATTCAGCAATCGGAGTAGAAGCGATCTGCGCCAGGTCCCGAACCGCCTGCGAATGTGTCACCCCAGTCTTGAGTCGCCCGACGATGTGTAGGTGGTTGATCCACTCCCAGCTCTTGAAACTCCCGCTCGTGAGTTGGCTGACGTCGAACTGCTCCGGCATCCAGATCTCAGTCGTCGGCTGCAGGACGTTGTCGAAGCTCCGCGGCATGATTCCGATGACGGTGTAATTTTCGCCATCCAGCCGTATGCTGCGGCCGATCATTCTAGGATCGCCCTGAAACTTGCGCTGCCACAGTCGATCGCTCAGAATCGCAACCTTGGGACCGTGAAAGATATCCTCTGAGGCTTGAAAGTCTCTCCCCAGACTCGGCGAAACACCCAGCACTTGAAAGTAATTCCAGCTCACTCTCTGGCCTTCAAGCCGCTCGGGCAGACCGTTTCCCTGCAGCGTCGCATTGCCCAGGCCGTCGCCTGAATCGAAAACCGCCATCGACTCAAAGCTCCGATTGCGAGCCAGAAGCTCTCGGTAAGTCGCGAACGAAAGTTCGAATCGCGCGCCCTGGTACGTATTCCAGATCATCATCAGGCGGCTCGGAGACGGATAAGGCAATGGCGAGAGCAGAATGGGATTGACGACGCTGAAAATCGCCGTGCTCGCCCCGATACCCAGCGCCAGAGTAATCACACTCACAGCGGCAAATCCGCGATTGCGGCGCAACTGCCGCATCGCGTAACGCAGGTCCATCATCCAGGTGCGGACCGCGTTCTCCCATCCATAAGAGCGCACCTGTTCCCGTACGGGTGCCAGGTTCCCGATCTCCGCCCGCGCGACTCGCTCCGCCTCATCGCGCGTCAGCCCTCGTTCAATGCCGGCGGCCACCGCCTCGTCGAAGTATTGCTGAACCTCCGCGGCGATCTCAGCGTCCTTGCTCCCCTGTATGAAAAGCCCGCGCAAACCCCGCGAAATGTGACGCAGCAACGACATAGCTCAGATCTCCGCTTTCAACAGCCGTGCAATCGCCCCTGCACGGCGATTCCAGTCCGCCGCTTCCACTTCCAGTTGCTTCCGTCCCGCACGTGTCAGGCTATAGATCTTCGCGCGGCGGGAGTTCTCCGTTTGCTTCCACTCGGCATCGAGCCATCCCGCCCGCTCCAGCCGCTGCAACGCGGTCAAGAGCGACCCCGGATTCACTTTGAAGACACCCCGCGTTATCTGCTCTACCCGCCGCGAAATCCCAAACCCATGCATCGGCTCGAGGCTCAGCGTCTTCAAAATCAGCATGTCGAGCGTTCCCTGTATAACGTCGGTGTTCGAATCGTTCATTGGACATGACGGTACGTCACTCTCATTATGATTGTCAAGATGTGACTGGCAAAGGTTACTGCAAAGGTTCGCTGATGAAGCCCCGGCGTAGGGCTCCCTACGCAGGGCCACTCTCCCCGTCCCCGCACCGCGTCTTCGGCCCAGCCCGCCAGAATGCCCATGCCGGAGCCCGCCCCGGAGCTCCATCCCAGAAGCTTCGGCGGTAGGACCAACGTATCGTATAACGATACTCCTCAACCAGATGGATCTCACCATCTCGTCCGCAGAACAAAATGCCAATCAGCAACAAGCCACCTTTGCGAGTAGCCCTGCTTCTAAGGTCACCGTTCGATGTCGCTGCAAAAGATGAACTGGACTGTTCACTTTTCCAAAATGTCGGCTGGAGCAATCGCCCCGCTGCTCGCATCCGTCGCGATTGTGTGCATCCCACTCGGCTGTCACAAGCAGCTTCAAAACGTCGAGTCTCCCGCCGGAACGGGTGGCCAGATCCACGCCTACACAGGCGACATGGAAAAGGACGACGGCCAATGGGTCCGCGCCACTAAGGACTACGCCAACACCCGCTACAGCTCTCTCGATCAGATCAATACCGGCAATGCCTCCGGCCTGAAGCTCGCATGGACCTTCGACACCGGCGTTCCCCGTGGCCAGGAAGCAGCGCCCATCGTTGTCAACAACACGATGTATGTCGTTGCGCCGTGGCCCAACAAGCTCTTCGCCCTCGACCTCACCAAACCCGGCGCGCCTCTGAAGTGGAGCTACGATCCAAATCCCTCGCCTGCCGCAAAAGGCGAGGCATGCTGCGACTGGGTCAACCGCGGCGCCGTCTACGCGGACGGCAAAATCATCTACAACACGCTCGACGGATTCACCATCGCGCTCGACGCCAATAGCGGCAAGCTCCTCTGGCGCACCCATCTCGCCGACATCACCAAGGGCGAAACCATCACCATGGCGCCCATGGTCGTCCGCGACAAAGTCTTCGTCGGCGACAGCGGCGGAGAGTACGGCGTCCGCGGCTGGCTCGCTGCTCTCAGCACAAAAGACGGCAAGGTCGTCTGGCAGGCCTACTCCACTGGCCCTGATAAAGAAGTCCTCATCGGCAGCAAATTCAAGCCCTACTATGCCAAGGACAAAGGCACCGACCTCGGCGTCAAGACGTGGCCGCCCGATGCATGGCGCATAGGCGGAGGCACCGTGTGGGGCTTCCTCTCCTACGACCCCGCGAGCAACCTGATCTACTACGGCACTGCCAACCCCGGCCCGTGGAACCCCGAAGTTCGGCCCGGCGACAACAAGTGGACATCCGGCGTCTTCGCGCGCGATGCCGACACCGGAGAAGCAGTCTGGTTCTACCAGATGTCGCCTCACGATCTATACGACTGGGATGGCATTAACGAGAACATCCTTCTCGATCTGCCCATCCAGGGCTCAACCCGCAAGGTGCTCGTCCGCGCCGATCGCAACGGCTTCATGTACGTCATCGATCGCAACACGGGCCAGGTACTTTCCGCAACGCCCTATGTCTACAGCACAACAACCACGGGCGTCGATCTGCAGACCGGCGATCTCAAGCGCGATCTGTCGAAAGCTCCAAAGACCGGGCAGGAAATTCGCAACATCTGTCCCACGGCTCCTGGCGCCAAAGACTGGCAGCCCTCCTCCTTCTCGCCCCGCACAGGCCTCCTCTACGTTCCCCACGAGAACATGTGCGCCGACGAAGAAGCCGAAGAAGCGAACTACATCCAGGGCACTCCTTACGTCGGCGTCACCGACAGGTTCTACGCCGGGCCCGGCGGGAATGAAGGCGAATTGATGGCCTGGGATCCCATTAACGGAAAGAAGGTCTGGACCATCACCGACAAATACCCGCTATGGAGCGGCACTCTCGCAACTGCCGGCGATCTCGTTTTCTACGGCACCATGGAGGGCTGGTTCAGAGCAGCCAATGCGCGCACCGGTCAGACGGTGTGGCAATTCAAAACGGGTTCGGGAATCATCGGGCAGCCCGTCACCTACCGCGGTCCCGATGGAAAGCAATACGTCGCGATCCTCTCTGGAATCGGCGGATGGCCGGGCGCGATCGTGTCCGGCGATCTCGACACGCGTGACAGCAACGCCGCCGCAGGATGGGGCGGTGCTCTGCCCGACCTCAAAAGCGTAACCACACCGGGAGGGACACTGTATGTCTTTGCGCTCCCTTAGTTGTTACGCTGTACTGATCCTCGGCATGGGCTTGCTCTCCCACGCGGCCCCGCTGCGCATCTGCGCCGACCCAGACAATCTGCCGTTCTCCAATCGCGCCGCCCGCGGTTTCGATAACCAGATCGCTGCGCTCGTCGCCCGCGATCTCCATCGCGAGCCCGTCTTCGTATGGAGCCGCAACGGACGCGGCTTTCTGCGCGAGCAGTTCAACCGAAATGCTTGCGACGTCCTGGTGGGCGTACCTCAGAAACTCCGCGGAGTGCTGACCACTGCTCCCTATTACCGTTCCGCGTACGTCTTCGTCACGCGCCGCCAGGATAATCTCCAGATCGCTTCATTCAGCGACCCGCATCTCAACGGACCCAAGATCGGCCTGCAGGCTCTCGAAGACAATCTCTCGCCGCCATCGCTCGCGCTGATCCGCACCGGCCACGCCGCCCAACTCGTCGGATTCAACTCGTTTGGAGCAAACGGACCTGCCATCCTTCGTGCCGTCGTCAACCGCCGCCTCGGCACCGCCGTCGTCTGGGGCCCGCTCGCAGGCTACTGGATCACCCACGAGCGCTTGCCCCTTAATCTCACGCCGGTCTCTCCCCTTGTCGACCCCTCCGGTGTGCCGTTCGCATTTTCCATCTCCATGGCCGTTCACAAGCACGACGAGAAGCTGCGCGCCGATCTCAACGCTGCGCTCATCCGCCTGCGTCCTTCCATATCCAGAGTTCTTGCCTCATACAACGTGCCCACTCTGGCCGAGGAGGCACAATGAACACCATTAAATCAACCGCCATCGTGCTCTGTATCTGCGCCGTCACCGCATGCAAGCGCGAACACCGCGTCTTCGATCCGGGCTCCTCGGGCTCGCAAATCGCAAACGGCATCCCACTGAATGAAGTGCACGCCGGTGGACCGCTCTCCGTGCCTGATCACGGACCGTACGAGCAGAGCGCCTACGCAGTCGGTGAGGGCAAGCGTCTTTTCAGTGCCTTCAATTGCGTCGGCTGCCACAACCACGGCGGCGGCGGCATCGGACCCGCACTCATGGATGCCAAGTGGATCTACGGCAGCCATCCCGAACAGATTTACTCCAGCATCGTGCAGGGCCGGCCCAACGGCATGCCCAGCTTCGCCGGCAAAATCCCCGACTACCAGGTCTGGGAACTCGTCGCCTACGTCCGCTCGCTCAGCGGACAACTCCCCGCTGACGTCGCGCCCGGCCGCTCAGACGAAATCCAGGTCAAGAAAGCCGAGCAGGCAAAAAAGAAGGAGCATCCGCCTGACGAGTCTCCGCAGCCGATACAGAAGGGGCAGCCATGATTCTCTTTCATGTTCCAGGCTTCCGCGGCAATCAGACCTCGCTGAATCCGGTAGGTCCGGGCGCTGAGCACATCGAATTCGAATTCGCGCTCATCTTCTGGATCACAGTGATCGTCTACTGCATCGTCCTGATCGCGCTCGTAGTCTACGTCGTACGCCGCCGGCACTCGCTGAACATCATGCCCGAGCCGATTCGCACCACGCCGGAAAGCGATCGGCGCGCTCGCCATGCGGTTGGAGCAGCGATGGTCGTCACAGTCCTGCTCGTCTTCACCATGCTCATCGGCAGCTTCGTTTCGGGGCATGCTCTGGGCAAAATGAATCGCCAGTCCGCATACACCATCGATGTCTACGGTCATCAGTGGTGGTGGGAGGTTCACTATCCCAACGACGAACCCGACAAAACCGTCGTAACCGCGAACGAAATTCACGTCCCCATGGGCGTGCCTCTCCGCATCCACGGAACGTCGCGTGACGTGATCCACAGCTTTTGGGCACCCAACGTTCAGGGCAAGCGCGACCTTATGCCGGGCTACGACACCGACGTGATGATGCAGATCGATCAACCGGGCAGATGGCGCGGACAGTGCGCCGAGTATTGCGGAGAACAGCACGCGCACATGTCTTTCTATATGGTCGCGGAGCCCGCGCAGCAGTTCCAGCAGTGGCTGGCGCAGCAGGCAGCCGCCAGCGTCTCGCCGTCCTCGCCGCAGGTTACGCGAGGCCAGCAGGTCTTCCTGTCGCATGCCTGCGTCATGTGTCACACCATTCGCGGCACGCCTGCCGGCTCTCGTGTCGGCCCAGATCTCACGCACCTCGCCAGCCGCTCAACCATCGCTGCGGGCGTACTACCCAACACCATCGGAAATCTCGGCGGCTGGATCCTGAACGCGCAATCAATAAAGCCAGGCTGCCGCATGCCGCCCAATCACATGACCGGCACCGAACTCCAGGACCTTCTCGCTTATCTAGAGACCTTGAAATGATCACGACCACGGCCATCGAAAGCACAGCTGAACTCACCGAGCAGGAACGCGCCCAGGCCGCGCGGCTCGAAGCAGTGTGGCGCGAGCCCACCGGCTTCTGGGGCTGGTTTAAGGCCGTTCACCACACCACCATTGGCAAGCGCTACGCCGTAACTGCCTTCGGCTTCTTCCTTCTCGCCGGACTTCTTGCCGGTGGCATGCGCCTCCAGCTCGCCTTCCCTGAAGCGCACATCCTCTCCAACGACCTCTACAACCAGTTCTTCACCATGCACGGCAGCACCATGATGTTTCTCTTCGCCGTGCCCATGATGTTCGAAGCCATGAGCGTCTATCTCGTTCCGCTCATGGTCGGAACCCGCAACATCGCCTTCCCCCGCCTCAACGCCTACAGCTACTACCTCTACCTGTTCGGCGGCCTGATGTTCTACGTTGCCTTCGCGTGCAACACCGGCGCTGACCGCGGCTGGTTTTCCTACGTCCCGCTTGCCGGGCCCGACTACGGCCCGGGCAAGCGTCCCGACTTCTGGGCCCAGCTCATCACCTTCACTGAAGTCTCCGGCCTCGCCGTTGCTGTCGAAACCATCGTCACCGTCTTCAAGCTTCGCGCCCCCGGCATGTCGCTCAATCGCATTCCCATCTTCGTCTGGGGACAGGTTGTCGTCGCGTTCATGGTCATCTTTTCCCTTCCCGGCGTCGTCCTCTCCAGCACCATGCTGCTCATGGACCGCACCTGCAACACGCAGTTCTTCAACCCCGCGGCCGGCGGCGACGTACTTCTCTATCAGCACCTCTTCTGGTGGTTCGGCCATCCCGAGGTCTACATCATCTTCATTCCCGGCGCCGCAATCATCTCCACCATCGTCACGTCTTTCAGCAGGCGTCATGTCTTCGGATATCTCGTTCTCGTCCTCTCCCTCGTAGCCACGGGCTTCATGGCCTTCGGCCTCTGGGTCCATCACATGTTCGCCACCGGCATTCCCCAGATCGCCGAAAGCTACTTCACCGCGGCCAGCATGGTCATCGCAATTCCAACTGGAGCGCAGGTCTTCTGTTGGATCGCAACCATAGCTACAGGCAAAGTAGTGCTCAAGACGCCCATGTGGTGGGCCATCGGCTTCTTCTTCGTCTTCATCATGGGCGGCATGACCGGAATGTTCGTGGCCTCAGTGCCAGTCGACCTGCAGGTCCACGACACCTACTTCGTTGTCGCCCACTTCCATTACGTGCTCATCGGTGGTGCAGTCTTCCCGCTCTTCGGCGCAATCACCTACTGGTTTCCAAAAGTCACGGGCCGCATGCTCAACGAGACGCTTGGACAGCTCACCTTCTGGCTCTTCTTCATCGGCTTCAACATCACTTTCTTCCCCATGCATCTCGTCGGCATCCGCGGCATGCCTCGCCGTGTCTACACCTATCAACCCAACATGGGCTGGACAACGCTGAACCAGGTCGAGTCTCTCGGATACGTTCTGCTCTTCCTTGCCGTCTGCGTTCTTCTCGTCAACGTCTCTCGCTCGCTCAGAAGCGGCGCGATCGCCGGCCCCAATCCCTGGAACGCAGGCACGCTCGAGTGGGCCACCTCTTCCCCGCCTCCTCAGTACAACTTCCTTCATCTCCCCACCGTGAACGGCCGCGAAGCGCTGTGGGATGCTGCCCCAAATCAGCCCATAGTAGCTGGCCTTCCCGACGACGCTCGCTCCTTCCTCATCACGCGCACCCTCGATGCAGAACCCGAAGGCCGCGACGAATTCCCCGGGCCAACCATCTGGCCTTTTCTCGCCGCTGTCGCAACAAGCATCGCCTTCATCGGCAGCATCTTCACCCCTTGGGGCATCACCATCGGCGCGATCCCCGTAGCCATCACCATGATCGGCTGGTTCTGGCCTGAAAGGCAGCCGGCCCAACGCCGGCGCGCGAGGGAGATATGGCAGAGCGAGTAGAGCGCCCCGTCCTCGACGTCTCCCGCCTGCCCACCGTAGGCTTCGGATCGCGCAGCATCACCTGGTGGGGCATCATGGGCATGATGGCCATCGAAGGGACAGTCTTCGTCCTGATGATCGCCTCCTACTTCTATCTCCACTCGCGCAACTCCGAGTGGCCCCCGCATCGCAATCCTCCCGACCTGCTGTGGGGAACCGTGAATCTCGTTCTCTTCCTCATCAGCGTCGTTCCCAGCGAGTGGTATCGCCGCCGTGCGCGCAAAGGCGATCTGCGCGCCGTCCAAATCGGTTTGGTGCTGGTCTCCCTCTTCGGCATCGGAAACGTCATCGTCCGCTACTTCGAGCTATGGCATCTCAACACCGACTGGAGCATCGACGCATACGGCTCCGCTGTGTGGACTCTGATGGGACTGCATGTCCTGCACCTGCTCACTGACCTGGTCGACACCATCGTCCTTACGGTCATCTTTTTCACGCCTTTGGTCGAAGGCAAGCGCTTTCAGGACGCCGAAGAGAACGCAGCCTACTGGTACTTCGTCGTCGGCTTCTGGATTCCCATCTATCTCGTCATCTACTGGGCGCCGAGGTGGCTTCATGCGTGATCCCCTTCAGAGCACGCAGCCTTCACCCGCTGAGAAGCGCACCGACGTCATGCTGTGGGTGGCTCTGCTTCTCAGTCCTCTAGCCATGGGGATCAACACCATCGTCGGATTCACCGTGGCCCATTGGACAACCGACACCGCCCGAAAAGGCGCTTGCTACCTCGTCTCCGCCATCGACTTCGCGCTGTGCATCTTCGCCTTCGCCATCTCCGCCTCTTATTCCCGCATATCGCGTGGAACCGAGGACGCGGAGGCCATCGACGGCCGGCGAGCTTTCATGGCCAAAGTCTCCATGCTGCTGTCTGTGCTTGCGGCTTTGCTCGTCATTGCAGGAACCATCGCTGTCATCACACTCCATCCGACCGACTGATATGCATTCGCTTCCGCTCCATCCCACATTCGCTGCAGACACAGCAGCCTCACTATGGAGTGTCCCCTGGAGTTGGGAACCTGCCATCGTGCTTCCCCTGGCGGGTTTCTTGCTGGTCTACTCCATCGGAGCTTGGCGGCGCGGCGCCGTTCACCTGCTCCGCTGGCGCCACGCAAGTTTCTTCGCCGGATGGGCAACGCTCTTCCTCGCCCTCACCTCTCCCATCCACGAACTAGGCGAGCAGCTTTTCAGCGCGCACATGCTGCAGCACGAAATCCTCATCCTCATCTCCGCTCCGCTCATCTCCGCATCGCACCCGGGCGCAACCCTGCTGTGGGCCTTCGCGCCCCGCCATCGCGCCGAGATCGGCGGGTGGATTCAGCACATCGAGAACTCGCGTCCCATGCAACTCCTCACCGCGCCGCTGAATGCATGGATCCTCGAGGCCGCCGCCCTCTGGCTCTGGCACATTCCGTTCCTCTACCAGGCGACTCTCCACTCGGACTGGGTACACGCCGCGCAGCACATCAGCTTTCTCGCCACCGCCGTGCTCTTCTGGTCTGCCCTCTACGGCGTCGGCCGTTCTGCCATGAGCTACGGTGCAGCCACCCTATATGTCTTCGGCACGGCCATCCACTGCAGCGCCCTCGGCGCGCTCCTCACCTTTTCGCAGGTGCTTTGGTATCCGGCCTACGCCGCAACAACATCGGCATGGGCACTCACTCCACTCGAAGACCAGCAGCTCGGCGGAGCAATCATGTGGGTTCCCTCCGGAGTCGTTTTCATCGCGATTGCCATGGCACTCATGGGCAAGTGGCTCGCCGAGTCCGATCGCCGCCTGAAGCTCGGCTCCCTCGCCGCACTGCTCGAGAAAGAGGAGCAGCCATGACACGTCTCACGTCCGCCACTGCATTCTTCGCGGTCCTGCTGCTATTGGGATGCTCCCGCCTCGACCAAACCGCGCAGCACTCAGGCTCGCAGCGAAGCGCACCCGAATTGATGGAGCAGTATGGCTGCCCCACGTGCCACGTCATCCCAAACGTGCCCGGCGCCGTCGGCAAAGTCGGACCATCTCTGCGCTCCCTCGCGCAACGCTCCTACCTCGCCGGTTCCATTCCCAACACACCAGAGAACCTGGTGCAATGGATCATGCACCCGCAGCACTTCCGCCCCGGAACAGCAATGCCGGAGATGGGCGTCTCTAGTTCCGACGCTCAACGGATCGCCACCTTCCTCAACGAAAACCGCTGACCCTTCGGCCAAGAATTCGGAATTCAGCAACCGCCCGCAGCGTTCCGTCACGCAGAACCACGGGCTTCAGCAGGCCATAGCCGTCGCTTCAGCGGGACATGGTCCGCTGCGGTAGAAGTCTTGTATGTCACTGGGGTTTACACGCCAGACTCAAAGGCAGAGGCACAGGCAACATCCGAATTTGCCCATAATTTGGCTCCTCAGGTAAATGGATTGTTTATCAATCATTTACATTCGTTAACGCTCCGTAACATTCCGATTATTCCCCTATATTCATGAGCTGCTGCGGAGTTGCAGATTCCCATAACATTCAAAGAGAATCTTCCGCATTCCGCTCTAGCCAGCATCAAGTGGTGGCCTTTTTGGTGGCCTTTTTGCCGTCCTTGACGTGCCGAAGTGTCGGCCCGGCACAGGAGATCAGCGGCGGAGGGGAGTCTGGAGGCGGGAGCCTCGATGTTGAATAATTTTAGAATAAAAGTTGCACGAAATGCGCACTTCATCGATAATAGATTGACAGAAAGGGTCTTGACGCATGACAAATTGGGGATCGCAAGATTGGGTAATTTCAAAAATCAGAAACTTCAGGCATCTGCTTTGGGGCGTTCCAGAAGCCGCTCTGGCGAAGTACAACACCATCGATCCCCTAATCCGAATGACTTTCGCCCAGCGCACCACTGCAAACGTGATCAATTCACTGATGATCGACGAAGCTCGAAAGCAATTCGCAGGCGTTCCGGGTTCAGAATTCCTTGATACGAACCAGACTACCTACCACCTTTTGAATGGCTGCGCCCTTTGGTACAAACAACTGGGTTCTGATGGCCTTCCCTCTAACTACCCGACCGAGTTAGCAAGAGAACTTATGAGCGGAAGCTTCGATTTTGCTCCTCAGCGTCTGCTTCTCGTATTGGGATTCCAGTTCGACGAAACGTACCAGAAACTCAAATTAGTCCAGATTCAGCGATACCAGTCCTCCAACTTCTGCAAGTTCTACATCGAACTGGAAAAGTTCACACCGAAATCTCAGGTCATCGAAATGCCAACTCAGGTATCCGACGCTGTCGCCACACGTACACGCGTCAGGATCAAACGTGGGCCGGAACAAACCGAGCTCCTCGCTCAAGAAGGCGAGTAATCCCCAATGCAGTACTTCAATTCTTCCTTGCTGACCCTCGCCCGAGAGTCACGCGAGTTATCGCAGTCTGATCTCTCGTCACTCTCGAAGGTGCCTCAAACGCTTATTTCCCGCTTCGAAGGTGGGATCATCCAACCATCGGAAGAGCAGGCTTCTCGTCTCGCCGATACACTTCAGTACCCGGTCGATCTCTTCTATCAAGAAGATCGAATCTACGGATTCAATGCATCAGTCTTCTTTCATCGGAAGAGGGCAGACATGCCTGCCAAGATATTGCGTCGAATTCACGCAGTGCTGAACCTCACACGCATGAGGGTTGACCGTATGCTCTTGGCCGGGGACATCTCCCCTCAATTTGAACTGCTACGAATGTCCGTGGAGGAACAGGGGAGTCCCGAAGAGATTGCCCGTCGGCTGAGAGCGTTGCTCCATATTCCAATGGGGCCAATCGCGAACCTCACTGCCGCTGTAGAGGATGCAGGAGTCATCATTGCATTACACAAATTCGGTAGTTCCCGGACGGATGCTGTGAGTGAATGGATTCCTGGACATCAACCAACGATCCTGATGAACTCGGACGAATCTATCGGTGGTGACCGCTATCGGTGGACTCTGGCCCATGAATTAGGGCACCTCATAATGCACCGCCTACCCACTGACAGCATGGAGGAGGAGGCAAACAGATTTGCTGCTGAGTTTCTTATGCCGGAAAAAGAAATCAAGCATCAATTGCGGAATGTTCGTTTGGCGACGCTTGCTGCGCTTAAGAGCGTGTGGAAAGTATCCATGGCTGCTCTTCTGGAACGAGCGAAGCAATTGCGCACGATCAGTCCGAGCCAATACCGGTACATGAGAATAAATCTGGGTAGGCTTGGCTATTTGCAGCGAGAGCCCGTCGAGTTGGATGTTCCCATTGAAAAGCCCACTCTGATCAGCGCTCTTGTGACAGCTCACATCAAAGAACTGCAATTCGGGTTGAAGGAACTGGCGAAGTTGCTGCATATGAGGGAGGAGGAGTGCGCTGGATTGTACGCGCCGGATTTGGCACCGACCGGATTGAGGTTGGTGAGGATGGCGTAGATCGCGGATTAGGCTCTCGGGCCGAATCAGGGCTAGTTTCATAGCAAAAGGAAAGTGGGCCATGGAAGACATCAAAAGAATGCTGTGCTTGGCTAATTCGTACAAGCCGCCAGCAGGACGTTGCATCGCTGGGAGAGAGATCACCGGAAATGGTTTAGGAGCTTGGATTCGCCCTGTGAGTGCAAGAGAAACACGCGAAATTTCTGTCTCTGAGTGCCTATACGCAACCAGACACATTCCAGAGCTACTCGATGTGATTGAGTTTCCAATTCTGCGTCATGATCCTCGTGGTCATCAGGTAGAGAATTATGTAATCGCAGCAGGACGCTGGAAGAAAGTTGGTGCGATGCAATTTGACGATTTAGAGTGTTACTTGGATAAGCCCGAAACACTCTGGCCCAATACTGAGCGTTCCTCGTCGGGTTTTTATGATCGAGTTGACCCAACTGATCTCGCGGGAGATGAAGGGTCTCTCATGCTGATCAAACCGGATGTTCTCAACGTCGAAATAAGTTTCAACCCATTCAAGAACACGAACAACATTCGTGCGGGGTTGACGTACAACGGGGATTATTACAACTTCAGCATCACCGATCCCAAGCTTCGAGACACTTTCAGAGGGAGGAGTCAGGGAGAGTACCCAATCGAGGATGCTCTGCTCTGCGTGAGTCTGACAGAACCATACGAGAGGGATCAGAAGTGCTACAAGCTTGTTGCTGCGGTGATCTCACCCACTCCTATTGCATAAACCCATGGCAGCTATCTATACAGTAGGACACTCGACTCACTCGCAGATGCGTTTCCTTGAACTACTCGCGCATCACGCCATCAATATGGTGTGCGATGTACGGTCAACACCCCGAAGTCGGCTCAACCCTCAATTCAATCTCGAGGAGCTTGATGCCGTCTTGCCGAGGAATGAGATCGAATACGTGTTTCTCGGTAAGGAGCTCGGTGCCCGCTCACCAGACAGAAGCTGCTATGTCGAGGGCACCGTGCAGTACGAACTCCTCGCAAAAACCGAAGCATTCAAAGGCGGACTCGACCGCGTGAAAGAGCTTTTCGACAACGGGTTCCGAATTGCTCTGATGTGCGCCGAAAAGGAGCCGCTGCAATGCCATCGATCCATCCTGATAGCGAGGTATCTGGTTGCTGAAGGCTTCGAGGTCCAACATATCCTGCCTAACGGCGAACTCGAAGATCACGGTACTTCGATGCGCAGATTGTCGGAACTCCTCGGACTTTCGACTGGTAACATGTTCCGTTCCCCCATCGATTTAGAAACAGAGGCCTACAAACGGCAGGAACATCGAATAGCATTCCGGCGTCCATCACCCACAGCCAAAGAAAACAAGAATCAGGTTCGGGAGCACTGATGAGGATATTCACCATTGGGTTTACAAAGAAATCAGCCGAGCAGTTTTTCACATCATTGCAACGGTCTGGTGCGAGAACGCTGGTCGATGTGCGACTCAATAACGTTTCCCAATTGGCGGGATTCTCGAAGAAAGATGATCTGAGATATTTTCTGAAGACGATCTGCAATATGGGCTACAAGCATATTCCCGAACTTGCTCCAACATCCGACATACTTGATGCCTACAAAAAGAAGCGAGGTGATTGGCTACTTTACGAGCGTCAGTTCTTGGACCTGATGGCAAAGAGACAGGTCGAGAAAACGATTGGGCCACAGCTCCTTGATGAGGCGTGTTTGCTCTGTAGCGAAGAGACGCCTGATCGGTGCCATAGAAGGCTTGTTGCTGAATACCTCCAACAAAAATGGGACGACGTTGAAATCGTGCATATCAAGTAGGCGATTCGAGCGTCCATCTGCCGCGAAAGATCGGGACGGTCAATCGACGACGCCCGTGGTGGCCTTTAAGGTGGCCTTTGAGAATCGGCTTCCCGTTTGAACGTGCATCTTCCCGTATCCGTTCTCAACGAGTCTCACGTTCTTGGGATTTTTGCAGCGGAAGGTTTCTGGCACGATGCAAGTGTCCACGTTCCCAGTGTTTGCGGATATACTGGTGGCCTTTTTGGTGGCCTCTTCGAAGTACCGTCTGTAATTTATTGTTTGTAAACATAATTTGGCTCCTCAGGTAGGACTCGAACGATCCTCCCAGTCCAGCCACTAGCGCGAATCCACGATGATTTTGCCACAAACACTGGGAAAAGCAAGCTGTCGAAAAGGTCGAGTGCTATCGATCGAGATCCGCTCAAATCGCAGGAATCGCAACAATGGGTGGATCGGCGGTACAAAAGCAGTACAGAGTGGAGTTCTTGTGCTCTAGTCGATTCGGCGAGTATGAGATCGCAGCGCAGAAAGACTCAACTTATCGCCTTCGACTCGCAATGTTACTGCAGGCCAGGAGCTGTCCCCGATTGACCCTCTTCTGTAGTTTCTGAGTTCGTGGCGCGAAGCTCGTTTATCAGTACCGATCGGAAAACGCGGATTTGCTCAGCGAAAAGAACTGGCGAACAAACGTCAAAGTTCCGAGTTGCCGGTTATCCGCTCAGATCCCCGCTTTTGGTCAATCAATCAGGTGAATCTGGACATCTCTCTGACCGCTGTTCGGGGAGCGTCAGTGATGGCGAACCAGAGACATGCGATGTAACCCAGAACAGAATCTGCGATAGCGCGAGTAGCCGGCGCAGCCAGACAGTCCACTGCTCATGACCGCCGAAAGAAAGGGACAGGCAGGTCGCACTGCTTCCGAGGCGGACTAGCCGAACAGTCGAGTCCACTTCCGAAAGCCCGATGTTGGCGACTGCTAAGGCCAAACCGATGATGCCGAGAACATCTGGAAAGCCTGACTCGCATTCATTGCGGTCTTCCATGCTCGTCAAGGGCTGACACGGGGCAATCGCGCTACTCAATGCGACTTTTGGGGCACTAAAGTACCTGAGCAGCGCTCAAGCTTCTTTTCAAGCGTGAGAGCCTTCGAGAGTGCGAGAGCGCAAGCTTTGCTGTCTGAAGCTGAGATCGAAGATGTACTTCGGCAGGATGGTCTCCGTCTGATAATTTGCCCTCCCAATGGTCCATAACGGCCTTCCAGGTTCAGGATGCGGCATCCCAGTCGTGCAAGGCGTCATCACCTGCTTATTGGATGGAATCATTCAACCGGATCTTCACTTCCTTGCCATCGCGGAGCGTGTCTAAAATCTGGGTCTGATACTCAACGCACAGCGGCGGTGCGAAGGAAGCGAGTACCTTTTCCGGCGTGCTATAGATACCGGGTGTGGTCCACAGGTTTGGCTTCTTTCCATATACAAGGAGCCTGTACATGAACGGTTCAGCTGCCAAGCGGCGAATCGGTGTGATCGTGACATCCTGATACATTTCTTCCATCATTCCCTCCTAGGGAATTCGACTAAAGACACCACTCATCGCTTTGAAGCTAACGTGGCGGGAGAAGCGTATACATGAACCGAAACTACCCTCACGAAGTAACCGTTCCGCTGATTACAGAAGTAGGACGTGGCACTTCGAAGAGCCTGCATGAACGCGAAGAGCCGCACGCCAGTCGAATCAGTACATTTGTGAAACCCTTAGGGCAAGATTTTGACCTAAAACGTTAAACCAACTTCGGTAAGCAACCTGCGGTTACCGTAAGGCGATTGCACTCACGCCCGAGCGGAGCTATACCTCAAAGTATTCAGCCACGCCGGAGGTACGTTGATATGGCAGGCAGCATAAAGTTTTCTCATCGCCCCAATCAGGACGGCACTTTTGATTCAATCTGCCACCAATGTTTCGTCACAGTCGCAAGCATGCGCGACGAAGCTGATCTCGGGCGCAAAGAGCGGCTGCACTCTTGCAATCCGGGCATCATTGAGTGGTATCAAAGCGTGTCCGACGCGACGATGAGCGCGAAACGGAATCATGAAGTCTGGGGTGACTGATCGCCACCCTCGAAGCGACGCCCGTTTACGGCCCGTGATGGGCGTCGGTCTGTACTGCCCGCCAGTTCAACTCCAGCCTGACGGGCAGTATCGAAGACTTGTCCTACCTGTTGATGAATTGGCCAAATGCACGTTTCCGATACTCGTCAGCGCGCGTTCAACAAAATCTGTACGCGGGTGTCTCTCGGGAACGCGACTTCATGCCCACGCGCTATCCAACGGTAGTAGACGGATTTAGAAACGGCGAACACCGCAAATCCACGGAGGAGTACCGCGTTCGCTGAGCTCATGACGAGAAGGCGGGCGGCAAAACCGAACCCATTGCTATCAACACCGCTATGAATTGGGTTTGACGTGGCATCTCCGTCGAACGCGGAAGCAGCCATCACTCCGAGCGCCATGGGTGCCAGGTATTTGCCAGGTCCGGAAGAGGACTGTGCCGTTCCTTCGTCGCTGAGTCTCACGCGGGAGCCTGGGCTGGTTTCGGCGGAGGCCAACTGACCGTGGATCGAGGAGGACGCAGCGTCTTCGCGCGAAATGCTGTGGAACAAGAAGCGGAGTTGTCCGTTGCGGGCGAACCACTTTGCGGGGCGGTCAACTGTGACCACCCCGGACATGGTGGCGCCCTCCGGGAAGACAACCTGCTTTGCGTCGCCAGTCAGCAGAGGGCTGGTAAGAACTGCCGATACCGGCGTTCCTTTGCGATCTGTAGCTGAGTTGAGCGGAGTCAGCAGTCGCGCGTGAACAATACCTGTCGGTGTTCCCTGCACGGGCGCTTCGGGGAGAGGCGGCGGTTGTGGACCGGTGATCATTAGCGGAGCGGTAAGTTCCGCGTCGTACTCGGTCCCGGTCCAGACGGTGGGAGGGCTCCAAGGAAGCTGACCGTAGATCCACTTCTCGACGCGATCGCCGATGTTGGGGTGATGCAGGGTCTGCGCGGCTTCCCGCTTGCGGTCCTGGATGATGGCACGCGCTCGTGCGCGCAGCCCAGGTTTGCTGCCCGCATTCATTGTGACGACAGTCGCATCGCGTTCTGTCGCGGCGGTTTCGATCTTTACAGTCCTGCCATCAGGCAGACGAAGCGAGTCGAAGCGGACGGCGGGAACAGCAGGCGGCATGAACTGACCATCGAGGATCGCGTGCGTGCGGCTCGGCTCACTGACCCGCCGCATCCCAAGAATCACTCCAGAGACTGGAGTGTTGACAGGGAGCACTACGTGATCCACATGGTCGACCTTTTCAATCAGGTGGCCTTCGATGCGCTGGCCAACGTGGACACGATAGGGATGATTGATCTGGACCCTAAGCGGCACACCCGCGGGAATGGTAACGGATTGCCCGACCGCAGATAGTGAACGGGCGCCAGCGGAAAAGAAGATCGCGGGAATACAAAAAGCACTCAAGACAGAAAGTCGCATCACAGTATCGACCGCTGCAACAAGGAAAGGTAAGGCATTCGCGTGACCATGCGCAGCTCAATCAACGGAGCCCACCGGTGCTTGGGGCGAACGGACGTGTCCATTCCAAAGCGCCCGGGCTCCTCTATTGCTTTACTGGCTGACTACGACGAGTTCAAAACTGCCGGGTTTGGGCTGAGGACGTTTCCCTGCCTCAGCCGGCAGCATCTCGGCCGTAGGGAGGAAGATCTGATTCGCCATCGGATCAATGCCCAGGGTGCGAGCACCTGGCGCAGTCTTGACGCTCTGCAGAACTTCGAAATGGCCCGCCTTGTTTCCAATCACGGCAAGCGATCCGTCACCGCAACTGGCAAATGCCTGTCCGTGGTCGAACCCTACGGCATCATTTCCAGCGCCGATCGGCAGCGCATCTTCCACTTTGCCGGTTGCCGTGCTCATCACGATCACCTTCTGCGGCTTGCGGCATCCGATGAAAAGATGCTGCCCTGAAGAGTCAATCGCCATCCCCACTGGACTGCCGCCCGGTGCGACGCTCCACCGATTCAACACCTTGTTCGCGTGCAGATCGACTACGGCGACAAGGTCCTTGTCTTCCAGATTGACATAGACCTTTCCTGAACCATCTGCTGACAGAAATTCAGGCGCGCCACCAAGCGCGATCTTCGTCACCTTTCCGTTCTTCGGATCGATATCCGGATGGAAGGTCATGAGAGAATTGCCGTCTCCCGAAACAGCCAGAACAAGATCGGTGCCCGGGTCGTAGATGATGCCGTCGGAGTCGGGCATCGTGGGAATGCGACCAAGCACCTTGTAGGTCTTGAGGTCGAAGACGAAGATCGCGCCGGATCCGCCCCCGTCCGTGATAAACCCGCGATTCAGTTTCGGAACGAGCGCGACACCATGCGACCGAACCTGCCCGGTGATATCGCCGAGCAGCTTGCCGCTTCGGCTGTCAATGACCTGGGTGTGCGTGCTTCGCGTGACAAACAGGCGTTGGCTAGAGGCGTCTACAGTCACGTAGTCCCAGCCGCCTTCGCCACCGGGATGGAATGTGTTGGTTACATGCCAGCTCTGCGCTCCGCCAGAAATGCACGCGAGCGTCAGCGAGACAGCGAGAAAGGCAAAGCGATTGACGAGCATTGATTTCTCCCAAGTGATGTTTGGCGCGAAAATGGTTTCACCGCGACAACGCAAGTCTACTCACGCTATATGAAGTAATGCTGAATAGACCTGCCGGAGTTCGCCATTGAGCGATCCGATCATTCCTCATGATCCAGAGGCTTGCCGTCTGGGCCGACCTGGACTTCAGAGTGCCTGCCTGCCGTTTTGACCTGAGCTTCATAGGCCACGATCTTGCCGCCCTTCGTGATGGATTCAACCTTCGTGATGGCGCCTTTCCCGGCCTTCCTTTGCAGCCCTTCACGGACTTCGCCGGCAAGCGACTCAAGTTTGACCTGCTCTTCTACTTCGAGCACACGGCCGTCTGGAGCAATAGACGCGTCCTTCGAGTGACCATCTACAGTCATTTCCACTTCGTATGCAGGCTTGCCGCCTTCGTTGTCCTTGACGTAGCGCCTGATCGTTGCACCCTTGCTTTGCTCATCTGCTGTCTTCCGAACCGCAGCGGGCAATTCAGCACGCTGGATCGTTTTTTCCGAGGCTGTTGCAAAGGCGATGCCACCAAACAAGAAGCCGCCGGCGAGCAAGATCGTTTTCCAACTCGGCATTGTGATTCTCCCAGCGCAGTTGCGCATGTCTAGTCTTGTATATCCATGCTGAAGAAACACTGAAGTCGAGCGGACTGTCCGCGTGGTCTGCGGGATCAAACATTGAGGGATGTCAGTTATCACCGGTCTATGCGAACGACAGACCACCCGGCAAAAGCTAGGATTGAGTCAGCTGTAAACAGAAGCAGCCACCGCACCCACGACGGCCATTGAATTTGTGACCTAAAGGAGATTGAGAGACAGACGGCGCTTAGGAAAAGGCACGACAGGCGAAGAGTCGCCTGAGCGTCGATGACGGCGATTCCGAGGACCGCAAAAACAAAGCCCAGAATGCCGACGATGTCGGGAAACTGTGAGTCTTGCATCGTTCTCTACGCTTCGCCTTCGACCTTTCTTAGCTCTTCGGTGAGCTCTTCAATTGACTTCAGGATCCTGGCGAGCTCGGCGCGAGCCTCCGTCTCGATCTTCTCGTCTTGAGGCTGTTCGGACATCTTCTTGTTCAAGCAGCGCTCCGCCTGGCGGAGCCGAGCAATCCGTTTCGAGATCTCGATCAGGCGGCAACTCCGACCATCCGCGAAGTAGAAGCGATTTGACGGTTTGTGAGGCACCCATTTTGGCTTATATGTCGAGAAGGCTTAAGCCATGCTGAATATCGCCGTCACTGGGCATGAGGTGAGGATCGGGCTGGCCGTCGCTCGGTGGCACGGCTCGCCTTACGTGCAGGTGGGGACTAAGACGCTCCTCTACTTGAAGAACTCTGTCATCTGAGGGGCTGCATCGGCGCCGTTCGGGATATTGGGAACTCCTATAGCCTTCATGGTGAGCGAAAGCAAGCTGCGGTGATCGTAACTAGTGGTGCTGGTGTTATAGCCTGCGCGGACATGCGTCCCAGTCATCATGGCGAGCACATGACCACCGCCGTTCGTGATGTCGTCGGCTGACTCCTCGAACAGGACGATGAGCAAGCCGCTCGTTTTAAACTCGGTGGTGTTGAGCAGGGGGCCGACATTGTGCTGAAGCCATGCGTCTGCAGTTTTGAGCCGGCTGCTAAGCGTGCAGTCGGTGGTGCCGCCGGTCGAGCAGCTATGTGCGTCATCGACGAGGTTGGGCACGACGAAGGCATAGTTCGGCAGCTTGAACGATGACCCGGTGGTGGTGTCTGACGCGAACTGCGTAAATGGAACAACGTTGGCGGCTTCGGTTGTGCTCTGCTGCACATCACTGAAGTAGGTGAATGGATCGTGATGGCGCACGTAGGGACCGCGGTCGCCGCCGACATACCCGGGTGAGGGAAGCGACTCCGCATAGACCTTCCAGGTTTTGCCCGCTGCTGCCATCTCGCGAACGACATTGTCGGTTGTTACGGTGCCCGAGTAGCCATCGTTATTTGTAATGGCTTGACCCGTAGTCATGATGAAGTAATTGGGGAGAGACGGGTGGCTGTTGGCGTAGTACTTGTTCACCAGCGCGCCTTGCGACATAAGGCTGGTGAGGTAAGGCATATTCTGAGTGCCGACGACATCGCCGTAGTTCGCGTTTTCAAGCGTAATCACGACAACGTGTTGCACCTGGGGAATGGAAGCAGTAGTGCCGCCCGAGCCGTTGCCTACGTTCCCGGAGAAGCCGCCGCAGCCCGCGAGGAGGCCGCCTAGGGCGAGTAGGGGTGCCAGCTTTTGACACGTGGCTCTTTTCGGTCGAGTTTGCGAGAGGGCGGCCAAATTGGCGCGCAGATAAGGATTATGGTTGCGTTCCATGTGGCCGTAAGTCTCCTGAGAGCAAGAATCTATGACTGGATGCACCGCACCGCCCTGGCGGCGTGCTCCGAGGCGACACTCGGACGAACCCCGTCCGGATCAATTAGTTTCGGTGACCTGTGGCTTTCCCGCGTCCGCGACCGTGACCGGAGTGGTCGCCAACTCTTCCCTTTGACAGATTTTCGCCAGTGCCGAGCAGTTCTAACTTTCTTGCACTGGACGTTCCGACATGCAACCCCATCCGTCGTTACGTCCACCAAGAGGGACTGCCACGCTCTCAAGCAGGTTCTCGAAATCTCCAATCCCTTCACGGGACGGTGTCATGTTTTTGACAACCACGACATCCCACGGATGGTCCTCGGCCGTTTGTGTTAGCTCGACCGATGCAACAAAGCCCAAATCACGGATACGTGCGGCGAATTTCTGGGCTGCCGCCTGGTCCGGAAAAACAACTGTGAAGTCGATGTTGCGTGACAGGGTAAGATCGTCTCCTGCGGCCTCCATCCGGCGCAGCACCTCTGCATTCTCATCACTCGGGAAATCCATCGTTCGCAATGCTAGTTGGACCAAATGAAGGCTGCAACCCGTGCTTCAAGTCTTCTTGTGTGAGTGTGGTCGCCAACTCGGAACCAAACCCAAGAATTTCTAAGTTCCGAGTGGCCGGTGACTCGACCGCCAGAGGACAAGAGTCAAAGCATCGGCTTTAGGCGAGATCCGTGGATAATGCCGATGTCGGCGCCTGGGCTATCAGAGATCTTTCGGTTCGCTTTCGAGTCACCGTGAGGACAGTGATGTCATCTTCTTGTCCAAATTGTTGTGCCGTTCGGGCTATTGTCTCCGCTTTGGATCTCGCAATCGCAGCGGTGCGCTCAAAGCCGTAGAGTTCGTCGCTCTCGCACCGCGCCTCGACGACACCATCTGTTAATAGCGTAAGTTGCTCACCAAGATTGAGATGAAATGTTGATTCCGTGTACGTACTGTCCACCGAAAGACCCAGAGGCAAACCGTTTTGAAGTGTCAGTTCCTCGCCATTCAAGAACGGTGCAATGTGACCCGCGTTCGCGATCTTCATCGTTCCCTCTGGATCAATTCGAAGGACGAGGCACGTCGTAAATCCGCCTCCGCTGCGAGCCAACATGCGAATGTTCATTACCGTAAGGATTTCGCCGGGGTTGTCCATGAATTGTGCTAGCGTGCGGACCGTACCCACGAGGAGTGATACGGTCATAGCGGCAGGCATTCCTTTCCCACTCACGTCGCCAATTACGATCAAAACTCCCCCAGCCCCGTCGGGATGATCTGAAAGAAATCACCCCCAACTTGCAGTGCCGGGAGGTAGATACTCTCCATCTCAAAACCGGATATTGGGGGCATAGCAGTTGGGATGAGGACCTCTTGGACCTCCCGCGCCGCGTCCATCTCGACTTGTAGCCGCTCTTCGTTCTGCCTGCTACGGGCGAACCGGTACACCAGGATGACGAGAACAGCTAGCCCGCCTAGGTCGGTTGCGGCTTCACCGTAGTTGAGATAAAAAGGCCATTCGAGTCCGCGCTGAAGGAATGCCAAGACGGCTCTCGACCACGCCCAGGGCGGAAGAAGAGCAAGGACGATAGATGAACTGGCCAAGCTGGCCTGCATCAGTAAGGCGACGGCAGGGATATATGCGTCGCGAATGCCCCGAAACCCTCCGATGGTAAGCATTGCGATTTCGCAACAATCGGCCAGAGTGATTGTAACAACAAAAAGAAATCCCAAAGCGAGCCCGCCGCCCCTAACATCCAACATCGCTAACGTTGCGCTTTCCATCAATAGCACGAGGAAGGCAATGCTATAGAGCCAGCGTCTTTTCTGGCGGAGGAAGACGACATAGAATTCGAGTTCGAACAGGATCCTCAGGCAGTATGTTAGAGCGATCCACACCGATAGGCTAACTAAATGAACCGGCTGAGAAGCTGCCACTAGGGACCCAACGTGATTTGCGCTCCACATCAGAAGACTCAAGCCAAACCAGAGGTATTCCCGTTCCCTTCGGCGCAAGGCGTATAACCCAAGGCTTGCCAATCCAATCAGTAGGCTGCCAAAAAGCTCAGTGATTACTCCGCCTTGACGTCTGATTTCTCGGTCTTTCTCGAGTTCAAGCCACTGTTGGATTGTCCCCGCATCACCGACTCGGGGAGCCTCGGTAAATCCCCCGCCTGCGACCCCTTTGTGAACAGGCCAATTCCATACCCGTACTGCAACTTCCAGAGAACCATCTCCCGCGAGAAGGGAGTTCGGTATCGGGTAGACGGAACGGGTCGCCGTGGGTTCCCAGGGATCGGGCGGCATACCGCCTTTTTCACCTAGTCGTTGCCCGTTGGCATAGATTTCAAAGCTCCCGTTCACATCGCCGACAAAGAATGCAAGGTCGCCGTGTTCTTTTGGAACTGCGATTCGGATCCTATACCAAGCCATGCCTGTGAGCTGCTGAAATCCCAGCTCGTCCCAAGTCTTGTCTGCACTGATGAGCGCCCATGCTGAGTCGTCGAACTCAGGATCCCTCCATCGTGCATCGTCCCCCGGATGAAATCGCCACGGGCCGCGCAGTTCCACTATTGGTACCCGTGCCTGATCAAAGCTCACTTGCGCGATACAGGTGGTCTGCGGCATCAACGAAAGTGCAATGAGCAGGGCTCGCAATCGCATCGTTACACCCCAGCGATAATTCGCAATGTGTTTGCAGGTTAGATCGAGTCTACACGCCCAGTGCGAATTGTTTGTCGCCTACTCGGTCCCAAGCCAAAATTGCCAGCTTCCGAGTTGCCGGTCATCCACCCGCGACCCGTTCCATCAGCTGTCCTTTGAAGGGACGTGTGCGATTCTGTGAGCGCAGCATACATGTAGGGAGGGGCGCGATGGACCACGCTGAATTGCAACGCTTCGGGATGAGCTATGCAGCCGCTTGGTGCAGTCAGAGTGCCGCCTGTGTGGCGGAGTTCTATGAAGAAGGCGGTTCGCTCCAGATCAATTTGGGGTTACCGTCGGTAGGGAGATCATCCATTGCGGCGACGGCAAAGTCCTTCATGACAGCCTTCCCCGATATGGTCGTTTCAATGGTCGATGTGAGCGCGAACCAAGACAGAGCGATTTTTCAATGGACCCTTGCCGGAACGAACACTGGGCCGGGAGGAAGCGGCAACGCGGTTCAGATCGGTGGCTACGAGATTTGGCAGTTCGGAGGAACTGGATTGATTCTGAGGTCAAGGGGACATTTCGATGAAGCGGATTATCAGCGCCAGTTGAATGTCAAATGACTTGAGCATCTGTTCCAGAGTTGTCGGCCAATCGGACCCTAAAGCAAGAAATTTCCAATTCCGAGTTGCCGGTAATTCGGGACGTAGCGACACTCTAGACGGCAGATTACAGTATTCAGTGTGCCTGCAAGCTCACGCCAAAGAACGAGAATGTTCAATGACTAATCTCAGCAGAAGCTTGAGTCTTTTAGCGCGTGGTGCGCTGGAAGCATCGAAGAAGCGCAGGCAGATATCCGTCTTTCTCAAGAAGCAGGGCTTTATCTCCTTGGGCAAGGGTGGGTGGCTTGGATTTCGAAATAGGGATATTGTCTCTGGGTTTGTCATCGAAGGGTCGCCGTTAGATACATATATTTCGACATTCGTTCTCCCTGCTTTCGATCGACACACATTTGTTTCCTGGTGTTTAGGCGATAGGCTTGTTCATTGCTCGTTTGACAGAGATTCTCAAGAGGAGTGCGAGCAAGCTGTCAATTCGTATGCGGCAGATATATCAAAGATCAAGTCAGCCACTGAGCTCGCAGCGCATTTGGACGCAGGCCAGATAGGGGGACATTATCCCATATGGGTCAGATTCATTTGCTATCTGAGGCGTGCAGATATTGACTCCGCGATTCAATACCTCACCGACGGCAGGCGCAATGAGTTTCCTCCCTCCATAATCGAAAGAGCGGAGGAAGTCAGCGGCTTCGTCACTATGCGTGACACAGATGGTGTGGCTAGAGTTCTTGAGAGCTGGAGTGCATTTTCAGAGAAAATCTTTGGCCCGCTCGAGCAGACGTTTAGCGCGTGAATAACGAGCTGAGCTGAAGTTGGTCGGAGCTTCTTTATTGGTGAATCGGCGGCATGCCATTGTTCGGAGAGAGTTGTCGGCTACTCGGACTCAAACCGAGGAATTGTCAGGTTCCGAGTTGCCGGTGATACACCAGCAGTATGCCTCGGCGACGTAGCGAGGCTCTAGCGAATGGTGGACACCGATGTGTTGATTGTCGGCAAAGTGGCTTTCACTTCGACGAGCGTGTGACCAAGATCAAGGTCTGTGACACGCATGAAATTGTTGGGCGAACTCACTTCCTCAGGTAGCATTCGATACTCAATCTCAGCCGTGTAGCTGCACGATTGGTGCTGGCCTCCAGTAACCCACCCGTATCGACGGCTCTCAAGGAAATCACGGCCGCTCACTGCAAACACTTGAAACGCACCCTTACTTGGGCCATCCACAAATCGGACCTCGGAGTGGCCATCAGGGTAGACGATCACCGCAAAGTGGAAGACACCTTTCATGTGTGCAGCACGGGCAATTAGGCGGATAGATCGGCAGCTTGGACTCGAAAATCTGAATGTCTTTGCAGTCGGGCTGTTGAGCAAAAGCGCAGCTAGTAAAGCCCAGCAACAGCAGAATTCTCAAACCGTTTCGCATATCGAATATCCTTCGGCCCAAGCGCAGATCGGATCATCAGTCAGTGGTCGGCAATGGGGCCTCTGAGGTCAAGAAAATGGCTCAGAGCGACAATCGCCGGTTACTGGCCAGCGGTACTATTACTAGTGCCGTCATTCCCGATTTCGCTGTCAACACTGTAATGGGTACCCTGCATCCGTATCGCCGATGGTCACATGGAGACGCTAAGGCGGCCGTCGCCGTACGGATTGAGCTGGTCGCCAAACTTCAAAAGTGCTCTGCACAACTCGTGCATGCACCGTTTGGGATCAAGTGGATCGGTCATTTGTCATTAGCTGTGTGAGGTCATTCAGACCTTTGGACAGGCTCGAAATTTCTATTGACTCTGCCGTTACGTGATGCCTCAGGATAGCCAGCATGGCATACACGGTCAGACGCGTTTCGGGTCTATCGGGTGTCAGCATCCGAACGCTCCACTTCTACGACGAAATCGGCCTTCTAAAGCCCGCATATGTTAATGGGAACGGATACCGATACTACGAAGAACCGCAGCTTCTCAAGTTGCAGCAAATTCTCTTTTATCGCGAATTGGGTTTGGAGCTTAGCGAAATCAAGAGCATTCTGGGCCGAGCTGATTTCGAAAAGGCTGCCGCGCTCAAAGCACATCGAGCGGTGTTGGAACAACAGCTCGCCCGGACGCAAGCCCTGATTTCCACCATCAACAAGACGATCGATCACGTGAAGGGAACGAAAAAGATGAGCAGCGAAGAAATGTTTGACGGCTTTAAGGTAGCCGCTGGAGCCAGCCGCTCCAATGAGCCGGTTGAGCTCAGGGGCGAGCCGACCGATTGTAAAGTCTCAGGACAAGACACAAACGGAGAGATGTGCATCTTCGAATTCACAGGGTTGAGTTCTGGACCACGGCGTCGGCATTGCGAACAGGATGAATGGATTTACGTGATCGAGGGGGAGTTGCAATTCGCTGTCGGTGAAAATCAGTTCCATGCTGGCCCGGGAGAGAGCGTATTCGTACCGCGGCAGACGCCGTATGCCTGGGCATCAGCGAACGGCCAGCTTGCAAGGATTGTGGACCTCTATCAGCCCGCGGGTCGGATGGAAGAGTTCTTTCGGGAACTCAGTAAACATAACAGTGGCCCGCCGGTGCACGAAGCACTTTCGATAGATGAGTTTCGTCGATTGTTTCAAGAACACGGAATGGAGCTAGTGGGGCCTCCTCTCGTTGGCGAGTGGCAGATCGCAGATGGGCGAATAGTGCAAGTCAGGCCTTAACCCCAACGACATCTTCAACCACGGGTGGATCCGGCGCTCGAGTTGTTTTCGGCGGCCGAGATAACACCCCCCTATGCGTAACAACAACTCGGATGTGGAGACGGACGACATCTAGGCAGGAGGTGATCGAATGCGGAGGATACGTCTAACAACTATAGTCATAGCTCTTTTGTCACTTGCAGGCCGGTGCTTGGGGCCGAACATCGTGTCAGGACAGAAGTTGTCAGGAGCGCAGATGACCTCCCAAGAGCGAGCAAAGATTCCCAATGACGGAGCGAGTTGGTTCAAGCTGGCGGTTGCATTTCAGATATCTGCCCGCTACAAGGACTCTGAACGCGCCTACAAGAAGGCTGTTCGGCTTCTCAAGACTGAAGGTTCTGAATCTATGTCCGACGCTCTGGATGGCATGGGAACGATGTATGTGCAAATCAGGAAGTACGAGAAGGCTCGGACCGTGGAAACAGAGGCGCTCCTTATCCGCGAAGCCAAGCACGATGCCGTTGGAGTGGGGCTGAGTTGGATGCACTTGGCATTGGTGTCGCTCGGACAGCACAGATTGCCCGATGCAGAGATGTTCGCAGAAATGGCAGTGCACCGGCTAGTCCCAGAGAGGACGAATCCCACAATGCACTCAACGGCGACCGCGGATGAGAAAATGACTGCGCTCGTCTATCTCGCCGAGATTCGATGCGCTCAGGTCCACTATGATGACGCAATTCCAGAACTGGTGGCCGCGCTTGGAATTGCAAAGAGTGTCCACCCTGCAGGAAGTCCTCTCGCCATCTCTTACATAAAGTTTTTGCTTGGCTATGCCATCTGGAAGAACGGCGAGCCAGGACGTGCAGCTGAGCTATTCGAGTCAGGAATCAGAGGGCTTCAGGCGACGGTTTCGCCAACGCATCCAACGTTTACTGCGGCCGTCCGTCAATACAAAGCTTTCTTGAATGAGATCCATGGTCCTCATTCGGTAGAAGCCCGAAGGCTCGGCTTTCTTAACGAATTGGATGGTCATTAAAGCCTGTCTTGGGAAGCAGAAGGTTGCATTGCGTGGCTCCACGGTGACTCAGGGCTGTTTCCGTTCTGTAAGAAGTATTCCGGGTGATTGGTCGGCCACTGGGACACTGAGGCAACAAATTGCACATTTCGCGATCACGAGACCCTAGCCCGTCTATCGGTACCGCTTTTCTCTCCGACCGCCCTGAATCAGCGAGCCGGGTCAAAATCGCCGGCTTCGAGAAGAAGGCATTTACGCAGAAGCAGCGGCAGACGAAATCAAGCGTGTACCAGACTGAAGGGCACGCCAAGTCTGGATTGAGCCGTGAAGATAAGTCGGGACCCGCTTGCGCGGGCCGGCTCAGAACCTACTGAGAGTTTCGTCGCCATCATCGGCCACCCAAATATTCGCGCCGTCGAAGACAATCGAGAATGGTCCGATGCCCGTCGTGTACCTTGCCAGCTCGGCGCCATCACTCGCCCGCAGCTTCATCAAGGTGTTATCGCCATGGTTGGCAATCCAAATGCTCTGGCCATCGAATGCGATATCGGACGGAGCATGACCGGTAGAATAGGTGCCTACCACGGTTCCATTTGGGCGCATCCGAGTTACGGTGTCGTCGCCGCTGTTCACGATCCACATGGCCTCTCCGTCGAACGCCATTGCTGATGGCGCGGCACCGGCTGCATAGGTGCCCAGAATCGATGCAGAGGCGGGGTCAACCCTGGTCACCAAGTTCGCAGCCGCGCTTGTGATCCACAGGCTGGTTCCATCGAAAGCCAAACGGAGTGGTCCTGGTCCTACCCAGACAATACCGAGAGAGACCCCGTCGCTGGCGCGCATTGCGGTGACGGTACTTCCCCCGGCAGACCAAATCGTCGCGCCGTCGGAGGTGATCTTGGGGGAACCGAAAGGTATCCCGGTGTAGAAATAACTCAGAATGCTGCCGCTGGCCGCGTTCACCTGGAGATCGTAACCATTCTCGGCAAGCCAGACGTAGGATCCGTCGAAGAGAGCGTCCCAAACGGGTGCTCCTGCGATCGGCGCAGAGCTTAGTACAACTCCGTCCGTCGCGCGAATCTTGACCAGTGAATTGCGCGTAGCCAGCCACATATTCGCCCCATCGAAGGTCATGGCCGTGGCGAGGCCGAAGCTGGATATGTCAATATCACGGCGGTACCAGCGCTTCAGCGCGGCTTTCCATTCTTTCAACCCTCCTGCGGGACCCTGCGGTCCCTGCGGGCCCGGGTCACCCTTGGGGCCGGGCAAACCGGTTGCGCCGGGAAGACCTTGTGCCCCTTGAGCGCCAACTGGCCCTTGCGGCCCGGGGGGTCCTGCAATCCCCTGTGGTCCGGCTGGTCCGACGGCACCGGTAGTACCCTGAAGTCCCGCCGGTCCTGGAGGGCCCTCCGGACCGGCAGGGCCTTGTGCGCCGGTAGCCCAAGAGACCTCCAGTTCGGGGCCGTTGCCCGTGAGCAAGCTCTCTTTGGAATCAAACGAGAACAACCCCGCAGACGAAGTGAGTCTCAGAGCGAGGCCGTGGTTTTCTATGCTGCCATTCAGCCATGCCTGGACGAGGCTGGTGATGTCGATTAGCAGATACTGGTTCATGCTGGCAGCCGTGACTGCGACCGAATTCCCTCCAGTGGCGGAGATTCCAGGAACCGGCGCGGGGGTGTTGTAAGTGACCTTGTTCTCGGTCCATGGGTTGTCCACCTCGTAAACATCGAAACTACCGGCTTTGCCCACCGCGTCAACGTAGAGCCGCAGCGTGGCCTTGCTCACACTCGCGTTGGCCGGAATGCCGGTGAGATTGAATTGGATGTAAGTGGTGGTTCCTTGACCCACCGCCAGACTAGTTGTCGGGCCATAGTTCGTGGTCGGCGTCGCACTGCTGACGAACGTGTCTGCGCTGGGCGGCGCCTGCGCAACCGCAGGGTTCGGCACCATTACCAGAGCGGCCAGCACGTAAAGCAGGTGGTAGTTCTGCCGACTCTTTTTGCTGTAACCAAACATTGGTCCTCTCCCCGTAAATGGTTGAACAGAGTTCCCGTCGAGAACACGGCGCAGTATGTGCAGTGAAAAGGTCAGTCTCGGTGGCAAATCTTCCCGGAGTAGCGCAGCACCAGCGCGCCTCGACTGAAGTCAACCCCACCCCAGCCGGAAAGCTTGCCGCTTGCTCCGGCGAAACGCCCAGTTCCGGAACCATTTACTGTGACCCCATTCAGGTAACGAGCCGCATAGAACCCCGGCACGGAGGTCGGGAACAAGGTGATTGTCGCTTGGTCCAGTGAAATGATGTCGCCGACCGCAGTGACCCAATGGTGCTGCACGCTTATCGCGATGGTTCCATCCGGGCCGGGCTCCTGACTCAGCACGTGTACACCCAATCCTCCAGCCAGATCTCCGGTCGCGCTACCGAGCGTATCCGAGGAATCGACGAAATTCGTCTCGATGGACCCTCCAATCTCGTGGCATCGCGATTGCGCTGTCGAGCTCACAGATATCGCTGAGGCAAAAACGAAGTACGCAGCTAGAGTGATTAAACGGTTTTCCATAGTTTCTCCTTAGTAGCTTTGCCGCGAGATGTGCCGTGCCCATGCACCTGTCAGGCACGGTGCCTCACGCCGCGATGAGCGTCAATGGAGCGGCGATGAAGCTTGTATGAGGGTCTGATGAGGGAAGCTAACGCTCCATTCACGTGCACTTTAGTCGGGTTCGGGATATACTAGTCGCCTCCCAACCTCATGAGCGAGGATCCTCGTGGCGACCGAGTTAAATACCCCTCAGAACCGCGTTCGCTTCGGGGAGTTTGAATTTGACTGCATCACGCGAGAGCTGAAGAAGAGCGGGAGGGTGATGCGGCTTGAACCCCAGCCGGCAAAAGTGCTCTCTGTGCTCGTTCACAAGGCCGGTGAGATCGTCACGAGGCAGGAACTGATTCGCACAGTCTGGGGCGCTGACACCTTTGTCGACTTCGACCAGGGATTGAACTACGCTATCCGCCGGATTCGTGCCGCATTGGAGGATGATGCGGACGCCCCACGATTCCTGGAAACCGTACCCAAATTGGGTTATCGTTTGATTGCCCTTATCTCTTCTTCCCCGAATAGCGAATTGGAAGATGCGAATCACACAGCCTCTCTTCCATCCACAACCCTGCCGAGACTTTATTGGGTCGCAATTGGCGCATCCGTCCTGATTCTCGTTCTCTTTCTCGCTGGTCCGGCTATCATTTCGGAATTCCGGCGTCCCTCGCCTCAGATCGCCGAGCCCGTGTCATCCATTGCGGTGCTTCCCCTTCGAAATCTCAGCGCCGATCCGGAGCAAGAGTATTTCAGCGACGGAATGACAGATGAATTGATCACCGATTTAGCCAAATCCAACAAACTGCGCGTGACGTCGCATACGTCAGTGGAACGCTACAAAAACACCAGAGTACCTCTGCCAGAGATTGCAAAACAGTTAGGTGTGGACGCCATCATCGAAGGCACGGTCATGCGATCCGCGGGCAGAGTTCGGATTACAGTGCAGTTGATCGATTCGCGTTCCGATCAGCACTTGTGGGCGGATAGCTACGAGCGTGATCTGAATGACATTCTGAAGCTACAGGACGAAGTGGCCACGCAAATTGCCTCGAAGATCGGGTCGCACATCATCTCCCCAACGGATGCCCGAATGGCGGTGCGAGATGTAAGTTCCAATCCCAACAAACAACCGATCAGGCCGTTGAACATCGAGGCTCACGACGCTTATCTGAAAGGCCGGTACTGGTGGCACCGGCGCGGTACCGAAGCCGAAACCAGAGGACTGCAGTTCTTTCAGCGTGCGGTCGATCTTGACCCAACCTATGCGCCGGCATGGGCAGGAATCGCGGATTCTTATGCGGTCATGGCTCACCATGGTGGTCTTCAGGCGAATGAGGCAATGCCCAAAGCCGAAACGGCGGCTTTGAAAGCCCTAGCCTTGGACGACTCTCTTGCCGAGGCTCATGCCTCTCTCGCTCTGATCAAGTTCTCGTATTACTGGGATTACGCTACTGCGGATGAAGAGTTCAGGCGTGCCATCGAGCTCGATCCCAATTACGCCACAGCTCACCACTGGTATTCACACTATCTCGTGTTTGCAGGCCGGTTCGAACAGGCCTTGAGCGAGATTCAGATTGCACGCCAGTTGGATCCCTATTCCGTTTCGATCAATACTTGGTCAGCTTTGATCTACTACTACCAGGGCCAGTACGAACGATCAGCGGCTCAATTCAGGTCAACGCTCGAACTGGACCCCGCCTTCGGCCCTTTCGTCGCAGACGACCTCGCCCGAGTGTACGAGCAGCAGGAAAATTATCCCGAGGCTATAAAGGAGCATCAGCTCGAATGGACGGCAGCCGGTCGACCCAAGGATGGAGAGTTATTGCGAAATGCCTTCCTGGCGGGAGGTCCTGACGGCTACTGGCGACGCAGGGTGAGCCTGCTAAAACCCGTTGGTAGGAGCGGTATAGGATCGGCCCTCCAATTGGCTCTGGTCTATTCGCACATGCGGGATCGCGAACAGACGCTGCGCTGGTTGGAATACGCATATCAGGAACATTCGCCATGGATAAATTTCATGGCTCGGGATCCGGAATTCGCATGGCTTCGAACCGAGCCACAATTTGAAAACCTGGAAAGCCGAATCGGGCTGCTCGCATCTGGAACCCGGTGATCTCGACGAAACGATTGATCCATTTGACAAGGGATTAATCTGAGACGTTTGGGTGGAACGGCGCGAGAGAGTCAATTAGCCACATCGAGCCCTTAGCGGGTTTGGACTTATCAGCTTCCTGCGGGCAGCACCATCGTTTGGCAACCAATGAAGCCGCTTTCTGCGATTGGTAGGTTGTAGCTACATCCACGCTTCGAGAGTCGGCTTTACAATCCTGCTCTTGTATTGATCTGAAGAAAAGCTGTGATGCCAGCCTAACCATAAAGTATGGTCAGGCCACTGATCGTCCTTAAAACTTCGGGCTTCGGAGTGGTACACATAAGTCGGCAAGGGTTCACGAATTCTGAAACACCATCTTTTTAAGGGTTGCGAGAGAGTTGTCGGCAACTCGGAACCAATCCAAAAATCGGATAGCTTCCGAGTTGCCGGTGATCCGCCCTCAATAGCTTCAGAAGGTGCAGATGTAGTAGTGGTGTATCAGACGGCGAGCTTTGCCCGCGCATTCTTCTTCCAAGCCATTTCCGGAGCTTTGCGGATGTGCATGCTCAGAAGTTGGCAGACAATCTCGTCGCTCGAGTCATGAATCAGGAATGTGTTCGGGCCGCCAGCTAATCCCACTGACCAGTCATAGGTCACGAAATCGCCGCCCTTCGAGCTTGAAGGAGTGCCAAGCTGACCGACACCTAGGCCGACTGTGAGGCCAAGGTGTATCACCTCCGCAGCCCAGTTCACTGGCCGCCACAACAGCACGGGCAGAAGAACTACAAAGAGGACGGAAATTGCTCTTCGCGGGCGTTTCTTGATGGCGCAGTACACCGCAATCGCACCGATAACAAGAAAAGAAATTCTGTAGCCGAGGAATAGAAGGGGGACCAGAACGAGACTAATCAGTCCGGGAAGCTGGCAAAGAACCTCAAGGGCAGCAACAATCATCAGGGCTACGAGCGCGGGCTTGAACGACCAGAAATCCATCCCCGTCAGGGCGTCGTTCAACCTTTCGCTCTCCGTTTGCATTTGCGAAATGGTAGTTCAAAAACAGCTCAATGGTCGAGTCGTCGGCTACTCGGACCCTAGAAGGCGAAGGATCAGCAAAGGGAAGAGTTGCCGGTTATTCGCCAGCAATGCGTAATCAGAAGCCCGTCTATCGATATCAACGGATCCATGCTGTCTCGGCAGCTTGGATAAATCCGGGACAGCCGCTCCGCGGAAAGTCTAGTTTCCATTCTTCCGCAGACGGACGAGCAACGGTGGCCCTATCAGCTTGTCTATGGAGTCGCACTCTTCAATACGGTCCATGAGAATCCGTTTTAGGTCTTCGGTCGCCGGGGTTTCATGTCCCCAGTTTTCGATGCTCTGCAGAGTCTAGGCGCAGCATCTGCGCTCGGCCTGTGGAGACTCTCTTTCCCTCTTCCCTGCGCATCAGAACTCTCAAATGAGGAGTAGAGCCAGCCCCCGACATCGTACTGGCTCCGCTCAATCGGAAGTCCCTCAGAACAAGATCTTCAACGCAAGCTGAACGTTGAAGGGTTCGCCAGGACCGATACCCGGTGCCGACCCATATGCCCCAACCGTTTGACTGATCGAGCCGAAGCTATTCGTGCCAAAGGCGTACGTCGCAGTTGGTGAGCCCAAGTTGGTGCGGTTGAAGATGTTGTAGAGTTCGACGCGGAACTGAGAATTGACGCGATCGGTGATAGGTGTTGTTTTGAACAGCGAGAGGTCCACATCACTGTATCCTGGGCCCCAAATCTGGTTCCGGCGCTGGCTGAAGGAGTACGTACCGGGCGCCGGCTGTCCGAATGCGGCAGTATTAAGCCATTGCACTTTTGTCGAGACGCTGGAAGGAGTGACCCCTGATCTGGGGCGTTGTCCAGCAACCAGGGTCGCGAATTGCGTCTTATCTCCGGTTCCTGAATTATCGAGCGAGCGATTCCGCACTGTGAACGGTTGACCGCCGTGGAAACTGAGCAATGAATTAGCTTGCCAGCCGTTCGTAAGGCGGCTCGGCCCGTGCGCGAACTTCGGTAACTCGTAGCTGAAGACGCTAGTGAGCGTATTGCGGACGTCATAGTCACTGTTGCCATAGTTTGCTTTCAGACCATCGATGCCTGGGACGTTGTTGATTTGAGGTAAAGCATACGTGTTTCGGTACTGGGTTAATTCATCGAGATTGTGCGACCACGTGTAGGCCGCCTGCGAAGTAAGGCCGTGCCAGTTCTGGGAACGGATCACTGCTTGAAGCGAGTTGTAGTTCGAGTTCCCGTTGGATCGCAGTTCGTTGATTGCTTTCCAATGGGTGTATGGACGCGATGACTGCACAACTGAACCCGTCGGATTGAGGGCCGCAGAATTAATGTCAAACAGCGTGATCAAATGTCGGCTTTCTGAACCGACATATCCCACCTGCGCGATCACCTTGCCACCGATGCTCTTTTCGATCTGGGTGTAGTAGTTGTAGCTGACTGGTGTTTGGAAGTCCCGCGCAACTGAAAAACCGCCCAGTAAGGAAGCAGCCGTTGCACTCGCGAAGAAGTTCTGCCCGGAGACGATGGTCTCCGTGCCTGGGTTTGAAATGGCTTTCACCGGATCTGCGCCCCCGGGATTGCCCTGGACGCCGGTAGCCGCGCCGTTTCCTGGATTGTTGCTAAGAAAGGGGTTCAGATTCGGTGTGTCATAGTACACTCCCGCTCCACCGCGCAATACGAAACCTTGAAGCTTTTCCGGTGAGTAAGAGAACCCTACGCGTGGGCTGAAGTCCGTCCAACGCTGTTGTCTTAAGCTGCTTAGTCCAGCTCCGAGAAATACAGGTTGAGCCGCTTTTGTGTCGAAGACAGAGAGGTTTTTGTCGCTGTTGTAGAACGGGCCGGTGTAGTCGTATCTCACACCATAGTTAACTGTCAGGTTCTTGGACAAGTGATAGTTGTCGTGGGCAAAGAGAGCAAATGTCTTCTCATAGGCCCAGCGCTCCTGGTTTCCGGTTTGGATTGACGAGCTTGAGGATGCACCAATCAGAAAATCGGCGAGAGCCTTCGAGTTCGAGTCCACTGTCGCGTCGTATGCTGTTTTGCTGCTTGTGCTCCACGGACCTGTAAGGCCATTGAAGGTGAGCGAGCCGAGGGAGTTTAAGAAGTAGAACTCATCGATCTGTGCGTAGCGAAACTCCCCACCAAGCCGGAACGTATGCTTGCCGATATTCCAGGTCACCGCATCATCCAGATGCCCGGTCAGGTCACTCCTGCCCTCGGGTGGCGTCAATCCAACTTGATCAAAGTTGCCGACGATGAGGTTCGGAGCCCCGGAGCTGAAGCGTGAACCCGTTACAAGCCCAGCAGAGCCAACATCCTGCTTATTGTTCTGGTCGTGGAATATTTGGTTGAAATAGCTCACTCCGAGCTGTGCCTGATTCGTGAGCGACGGTGTCACTGACGTATTCACAACGAGGGAATAGTTCTGATCATGCAGTGGGGCGACCTGGTAGTAGTAGCCCAGTGCAGATCCTACCGGAGCTGTTTGATTGCCCTGGCCCGCGAACCAGTGGAATGACAGATCGTTTTTGCTATTCAGGTGGTGGTCAAATTTGACTAGCCAGTTGTAACTGAAACCGAACTCGTCGTCCGGAGAGAAGTAGTTATTGGGCGTTGCTGAAGCCACTGCGAGCGCCTTAGCGGGCCAGAGCGAGTTCAGGAGAGCTGATGTTACCGGATTTGGGCTCAGGCTGTGCTCAGCAAGCAGCGAATTGGCTTTGGTCTGGTATCCGGTACCTGGAACAGTGCCCACTGCATCGGGATTGATATTGAATTTCTGATACTCAAACGCGACGAAGTAGAACGTGCGATTTGGGAGGATCGGTCCCCCCACTGTGAAACCACGATTTTCGCTGCGATTCTTCGGCTTTGCATACCCAAATGGGAGGAATGGATTTTGGGCCGCTAGCGCCTCATTCCGAATGTACTCATAAGCCGATCCGTGCAACTGATTTGTACCTGACTTGATTGCCAGGTTTACGGTGCCACCGGGATTCCTGCCGCTCTCGCTGCTCGCATTTGTCTCAAGCGTGTACTCCTGGATCGCGTCGACAGGCAGTTCGGTTCCAGCGATTCCAGCCACTCCTCCTTGGTTGACGGCCGGGATGTTGTGCCAAAGGTCGTTGTTGTCAGTTCCATCAATGAGGAAATTGACACCATTTCTGCGTGAGCCATTGACTGAACCAGATGCCTGGTTCTGGTAGCCGGCGAACCCGGGTTGTAGGGCTGTGAATTGCAGAAAATCGCGGCCCGCGATGGGCGTGTCTTGCACTTGCTGGTCAAGAACGGCGGATTGCGTGCTGCTTTCGGTGTCCAGCGTCAGTGCAGTAGCTACTACATCAACGGTAGTCTCTGCTTTAGCGACTGCGAGCTGAGCGTCGATAGATGCGATATTGCCTGCCGTCACCTGAACCCCATGCACTGCACGACTCTCAAGGCCTGGGGCTGCGACGGACACCGTGTATCTCCCGGCAGGAAGATCGCGGAGGCTGTATTCGCCGGCGCTTGATGAGAGGACGGTATGCGCAACGCCTGTTGCATCCTCGGTAATCGTGACTTGCGCGTTGGCCACTCTGCCGCCCGAGGCGTCAGTAATCGTTCCGCCAATTCCACCTCGGAACGTCTGCGCAAGAGCAACTTGGAGAGATAGCAGCACCATCACTACGACAGCGATGTGCCATCGGCGAGAAACTGACTTGATGTAGTGCGTCATGAAATGCCTCCTGAAAATGAATGGGTTTCGAGTAGGGATGTCCGGCAGCAGGCGCAGTCGTTGGCCATCCAGAAAATATGCTGTGAATCTATTCAGCGCTGTGTGGGTCGACTTCGCGGATAGGAAGGTCCCAATGGTTCGTCGTCAATTCCCAGCGACGGTTCTCGTCCTTCTTGCGTGCAGTAGTATCCGGAAAAAGCGCCTTCTCCACTTCTCCGCCGTGTGAAGCGGAGGCCTGATCTTTGTAGACGATGATCACTCGGTAGTCCCAGCGCGAATCCTCTCCTGCATGAAGGCCGGGTTTGAACAGCTGGTAGCTCGTCACGTAGCCCAGATTCTTCTCCTTGTCCAGAGTGGCAATCTGATACTTCTGGAAGAGCTGCCACCACTCGTCCTCGTAGCCGTACTTCACTCGATAGACCCATTCGACAAGGTATGGCCTTGAAGCGCTGGACGAGGATGCCTGTGCTGCGGCGTGAGAAGACACGGGGACACGCAGTCCGCAAACCAGGATCATGAGGGTGAGCGAATGAAGAAGACGTTTCATGCTGCAGATTCTCCTTTAGAAGAGTGCTCAGATCTACCGATTGATGGAACGTGTCCCTCCCCGGCCAGAGAGTGCTCTGATCGGCAGACTGCGTTAGCTTCGGCGAGAGACACGAAGGCCCGCTTGCATTCTTGCGAAGCGGGCCTTAAGAGACGCTAGTTTGAACTAGGCACAACACAAGGTCTGCATCGCGATCGGTATGTTCGCCATGCAACAACACCACGTGTTCATCAGATTTGTGCTGCGGTTTGTGCCGTTCATATCTGTCTTCCTGTCTGGGATGCTGTGATCCACGCGTCATTTCGGATGCGCTGCCGTCACTTAGTGCTTCGGCGCCACCGGTGCACCCTCGTTCGTGCCGTTATCGCCTGGACCACCGTCCCCTGGGGTGCCACCGTAAATGCTTCGTCCGTCTGGAAGCGTGATGCGTCTGCAGTCCACTAGCTTTGAACCGTCTTTCGCTCGATAACCGTCGATCACGACGCTATCTCCGATCTTCAGGTCTGTCTTCTTCCATCCACGCCGGCTGAGTGCACCCGGCCCTGCGCTTTCCGCTCCCCAATTTGCAGTGTTTCCCTTGGCGTCGGTGACGTCCAGATACAGATAGGCGTGAGGATTAGTCCACTCCACGCGGGTGATTCTTCCTACCAGACGCACAGGCTTGGTCCCGTCGAATTCAGCAGAGAACGAGTGATGGGCAAAGGAAGGTAATGCTGCGATTAAGGCAAGTGACAGCGCCAGGGCGCTCCGATGCAGTTTCATAGTTCTGTTTCCTCGAGATGTGTATTCGCAAAAGGAAAAGGCCCGCTCACATGGAGCGGGCCTCATTGATAGCGAAAGATCGAGGTCAATCAACGATCGCTACAGATGCGCACAACGCCGGCTCCATCGGAATGATGAAGTACGACAACAGAGTGCGTAAGCGATGCGCGACATGGGGTGAATGTAACTTAGGTCGATTTTTCTGTCAACCAGAGTTGACGAAAAAAACAAACTCGGTTACGGTAGCGCTATGTTCGTCGCCTCCCGCACCTGTTGTTGTCGCCTGTTCAACAGCGAGAGCCGTGGAGTGTCGAACTGCGCTCGGCAGCACTAAACCTACCGCTGCCCCTCCCAGACCAAGTCATCCACAGCTGTCCCTTCAGACGAGCGTATGCATGTATGCGCGCCGCTTGGCTGATCGAACCGAGGACTCTTTTCAAAGGAGCGCTGCGGCAGTGTATCGACGGTACATCCTTAGCATTTTCGCACTATTCGCGATTCATAGTTCGTCCGCGCATGCGCTCGAAGGTCCGACGTGGCTTCACACACGGAACCCGCTTAGCTTTCTTCAGCGCGCGGCAGGGTCAGGCGCTCAAAGCGAATCGCAAACAGAGAAACAGAAGTCGCCGGGTCTCAAATCGGACTCAGAACAGGCCCTATCCGAATTCTCACGCAATGAATCTGACGTTCCCACTGGACCTGCACCTCGGATCGACGGGCACCCGGACCTCTCGGGATACTGGGTGCCGTCAAAGCAGGATAGGCCTGTAGGAAACATTGGCAAAGACCTCCCGGTTATAAATTGCCCTTTACCGCAGCGGGATCGGCAGCGTTGAAACACAACATCGAACACACGATTGACCCCGAGAGCTTGTGCGTCGTCGGTGGGATGCCTAGGCATGATGCAAGCGCTCTGCCTTTCCAACTTCTCCAGGGGTCACATCATGCGGCATTTCTCTACTGGTATACGACGTATAGGCTGGTCCCCTTTGATGGCAGACAGCATGATCCCGATCCCGACCCTTCCTTCTTTGGTGATGAGATCGGGACGTGGGATGGAGATACCTTTGTCATTGATTCCGTCGCGTTCAAAGAGGCGAGAACATGGGCTGACGAAAACGCGAATCCGCACAGCGATCAGCTCCATACGATCGAACGCTGGACGCGGCCTGACGCGGGCCATCTGCACCTTGAGTTGACGATCATCGACCCTAAGTTCTACACCGAGCCAATTCACTATCAGCGCACTTGGCTTATTGGTAAGCCGACCCAGATCGTGCATGAGTATTCCTGTGCAGAAGACAACGTCGATGCACCCCATTTACAGCCAGGGCCGGGACCAATTGGCCCAGACGGGCAACGAGGTTACGACAAGGTAACTCCTTTACCTCCGCCACCCGACAAAGATCATCCGGCGGTGACATCGATTCTGAACTAGGTCGGTGGGTTGAGATTTCAATGAGCGCCGGTGGCGAAGTGGCTAACGCGCTGGCCTGCAAAGCCAGTATCCGCGGGTTCGATTCCCGCACGGCGCTCCAACTCGTCAGGCAATTACTTCTTGAGTCAGACGACAAGGTTGACTGGAATGCAGATTCTTAACGAACTCGGTCCTTCGCCAGCTGGGAATGTTCCTTTTTCCAGCCAGGAAGGGTCGACTGCCGATATGAACGCGCAGCGCCACAGTCCGACATTTTCCGCGCACGCTCTTAGCCTGTTGCACCTTTGTTGTTGTTGACCCTGTCTATTACTCCACAACCTTCCTCATTGCAATCGATGTCTCAATGGCAACTTGAGACATTGCTCCTACTGCTTCTCTCAATCTCGCTGCTGATCTTAATTCGAATGGTCGGAAGACCTAAGGCAATCTCTAGCTCTACACCCAAGTTGTTCGACGGAGGCAACCTACAGTGCCAGGCAGGTGGATTCTGATCGCATTCATGATGATCGTGGGCACTTCGTTCACAGTGCTAAGGACAGGCACAGTCCATGGACAAGTGGCGGTGCGCAACCAGGGATACGTTCCCTTTAGCGACGCACCTATACTCTACCTCTCCGACGATCTCCGCGATCCCGTCGCTCGGCTCGAGAAGAAACTAGAGAACGGCCAGACACATCTCGATTGGGATCCGAAAGGCGGATACCTTCAGTCACTTTTGAAGAACTTGCAGATTCCAGTCAGTTCGCAAACATTGGTGTTCTCAAAGACCAGCTTTCAATACAAGAGAATTTCTCCTCAAACTCCCCGCGCGCTCTATTTCAACGACGACGTCTATGTGGGATTCGTGAAGAATGGCCCAGTCCTCGAGCTGGTCTCATTCGACCCAATCAAAGGCGCGATCTTTTATCTGCTCAGGGCACAAAAGCATGATCAGCCTAGATTTGAACGAGCCGAGCTCGACTGCACGCAATGCCATATCGGGACGGGCACACGAAACGTGCCGGGAGTTCTGCTTCGATCTGCCTACGTCACTCCGAAGGGCACATTGGCGGAATATGCTCACACCTTCACCACTGGTCAGGAGAGCCCCTTGAGAGAACGTTGGGGCGGCTGGTATGTGACAGGAACATCGGGCTCCCAGCACCACATGGGCAATGTCACGGTTCAGGATGAGGCTCACCCTGAAGTACTGGACACGACAGCAGGCTCAAACATCACCAGTCTCTCGGCCCTCTTTGACTCGTCGGTCTATCTAAGCGACCAAAGCGACATCGTCGCCCACCTGGTCCTCGGTCACCAGACGCAAATGCACAACCTGATCACCCTGACGAGCTATAAGGCGCGAATCGCCTTGTACGAGCAAGCCCAGAAAGGCGCATCCTGGAGCCAGGCCGCCGCAGAAGCGCAAAGGCAGTTCGAGAAGCCAGCAGAGGATTTGCTTCGATATCTGTTGTTCACGAACGAAGCTGAGTTGAGTTCGCCTGTAGCTGGTTCATCTGGATTTCAGACAGAGTTCGAGCAGCTTGGCCCGTTTGATCGGAGAGGACGAACCCTTCGAGACTTCGATCTGCACACGCGCATCTTCCGTTACCCGTGCAGCTACCTTATCTATTCCGATGACTGGGATGCAATTCCGGAGCCTGCGAAGAGTTACATATATCACCGGCTTCACCAGGTTCTAACCGGCGAAGATCAGGGCTCCGACTTTTCACGGCTCTCGCCCGACGATCGTAAATCCATTCTCGAGATATTGCTCGAAACGAAACCGGATCTTCCATCTGAGTGGAGACAATCTCGCAAACAAAACCTTCACGCAAAAGTTGGGCTCGGACGAAGGCTGGCCGGGCTGTCGACAAATTGATGAAAAACCGAAACGGAGGAATCATGAAACGCTTCCCCAATTTGTTGCTTGGACTGGCCGCCACCGCGCTGGCCGGTCTTAGTACGATCGCAGCGCAATCTCCATCCGCCCCACCTCAGGGCCGATGGGACGCAACCTTCACCCTGAACCAGACTGCGATTCCTTTTCGCCTCGATGTATCCGGCGAAGGGTCGTCTCTCGTTGGCACTTTATACAACGGGGATCTAAAGCAGACCACGACGAGCGCACAATTTGAAAACGGCAAGTTGACGCTCAACTTTGACCATTATCTGACTCGTATCGTTGCCTCAGTTCAGGATGGCAAGTTGACTGGAGAAGTCGACGGTCGGTTTGAAGCCGACCGATACATCGCTAACTATCCATTTTCGGCGGTGCGTCACGTCGACCAATCCACCGTTGCTGCGGAGAACGCACCGGAGATCGGTGGGATCTGGGAAATCGAGCATGAGACTCAGAAAGGCGAAAAGGCGTGGCGATTTGTGGTCCACCAGCACGGAGGCGACGTATCTGCATCCATTTTGCGTGTCGACGGCGACACAGGCGCACTCGTCGGATCGTACAAAGACAACAAATTTGTGCTCAGTCACTTCGATGGATCACGACCTCTGGTGGCAGAAGTTACGGCACAACCTGACGGATCTCTTCACATCCAGCTTCGCGGAGCGTACACACCGGCGGATCCGCTTGTTGCTTGGCGGCCCGAAGTCGCGAGATCTAAGGGATTGCCCGAACCGGCCGACTTCACCACTCACACTACCCTTCGCGACCGCAACGAACGGTTCAGTTTCTCATTCCCAGACGTGAACGGAAAGCTGGTTTCGAGCGAGGACCCAAGATTCAAAGGGAAGGTCTATCTGGCGATTGTGACTGGAACCTGGTGCCCCAATTGCCATGACGAGGCTCAGTACCTGGTGCAGCTTTACTCCAAGTATCACAGTAAGGGTCTGGAAATCGTCGCCCTCGACTTCGAAGAGCCCGAACAGCAGCAGGAACTGCATCGCGCCAAGGCCTTCATAAAGAAATACAACATCCCCTACACCTACTTGATTGCCGGCGCACCAGCTGAGATGTGGGAAAAGGTTCCACAGGCTCTAAATCTCAATACATGGCCAGCCACCCTATTTGTTGGTAAGGACGGCCGCGTACGCAAGATCCACTCCGGCTTTGCAGCGCCCGCGAGCGGCCGCTTCAACAGCGAACTGCAAGCGGAATTCACAAACGAGATCGATCAGTTGCTCTCAGAAAACCCTGTTCAGCGTGCTTCTTCTGAGCAAGTTGGAAGAGCCGGAAACTGAGTCATAGGGCGCGCTCACTGCTCGGCAGAAGGTCGCATTCAGCGGGCGCGCCAATCGTCAATCGAACGGAACGGCATCTCACGAAAGGACATAATCAAGTGGGGTCGATTCAACACCTCTGTCAATGGCTGAATGACACCGGGCCCGCCACTGCGCTACGGGAATCGTTATGGGTGTTTCCGATCGTGGAGACAGTACATGTTCTTGCCATCACCATGCTGGCCGGAACCATTGCAATTCTCGATCTCAGGCTCCTTGGAGTGCTCTTTCGCGGCGAGCGAGTTACGACAGTGGCTCGTCAGGTCCTTCCTATCGTGTGGACAGGTTTCGGCATTCTCGTTATCAGCGGCTCTATGCTCTTCGCCGCAGAAGCGGCCAAATCATACGCCAATCCTGCCTTCCGATTGAAACTCATTCTTCTTCTTCTAGCTGGCCTAAATCCCGTCATCTATTACCGCATTGTCTACAAACGGATAACCGAATGGGATACGTCCCCAAAGACCCCATTTGCCGCTCGACTCGCAGGAGCAACCTCGTTAACGCTCTGGACTGCCATCATCGCTGCTGGTCGCGCCACCGCATACTTCAATTAGGAGCCTCATGCACCTGCTTACATTCTTTCAGTGGCTCAGTCATTCATCCCTCGGCCAATTCATGCAGAAGTCTGTATGGGCCTTTGCAGTGGCCGAGACGGTCCATCTCATTGCGCTAGCTTCGCTCGGAGGCGCGCTCCTCGTGATTCACCTCAGTTTCCTTTTCGCATGGAAGCGCACGGAGCCTCAAAAGCTTGCATCGGGATTGTTGCCGATCGTCCTCATCAGCCTCATCGGAATGGTTATGACAGGGGTCCTGATGGTCTCAGAGGAAGCGCTAAAGTGCTACTACAGTCCGGCGTTCCGAGCTAAGATGGCCGCTTTGGTGATCTCTATAGTGCTTTACTTCACTATCACGGCAATCCAGAAGTCAACTTCTTCAATCCAGACCCCGTGGTGGGTTCGCGCTGGAGCGGCGATTTCACTGCTTTCATGGCTCAGCGTTGGCCTCGCGGGCCGTGCGATCGGACTTCTTTGACGGCTCGCTCACCGAATTAAGGCAAAATGAGTTCACATCCCCCATTGTCAATCGTGAGTAACAAGGCTGGAACTGTCGCTCGGCTCGCCTGGATTTCGGACTAGGGCGGAATCGCTTATGTGGAATTTGCCTGCGTGGTCCGGTGAAGGCCGCGGTGGGCGAGATGCTCTGTCTGTGATTCTCCAGTGACAGCCATCCTCGATCTAACATCCGGAGCGGATGACGAACCTTCGCCCCAACGCTGGTTAGTGTCGCGGTAGGGACGGTTCTCACGAACCGCCCCCGCACAGATCCGTACGTGCGCGTCTACGCATACGGCTCCTCTGAAGGATCATGGCGTGAAGCAAACTAGACTGCAGCTTGCCCAACGCACACCGCCGAGCACTGGGGCATGCTGATTCCTGCTCTGGTCAGGAGCATGTGTGCCCCAGCGATGTTCTCCTCCAGCTGCGCCCTTCCCTCCCCAGTCTCCGCCGGAAGTCACCTTCCATTGTTCGGCGAGTTCATCGGTACTACGGCGCAGTCCGACTTCTCCAGCACGTGCATGTCCGTCGTACGGCTTTTGGCCTTCACGGACCGGCCTTCGCATATTCCCCAAGGCACACAGGAGATCTCCCGGTTCTCGTGCATGTTGTTTTCTTGGCGTGCGCGGGCTCTTAGACTGCGCAGGACCGGACAGCCACTCGCGAATAACGCAGCCGCCGTATTGCCTTCCTCCATCTCAGAAGGGAGTCGGCATCCTGTTCTTCCGGCTTTTCGAAGCTCAATCACCCCGCCCACCAATGCCTCTGTCTACGCTTCGAGTGACACCTCACGATGTCACCCGCAAGACTCGAGGTCAGGATGGATTCGCAATTTCCTTTCCTGCAGGGACTTGCACCCCTACAACATGCCGGTTTAGCCCGGCGCACTCCGAGTAGCCGGTAATCCGTCCCTCAAGGACGCACGGGCGGATGCACATGTATCACTCGTCTTCAAGCTGGGCGTTCCCGTCCGGTCTAAGTCCTTGAAGCAGCACGAACTGGCGGCTACTGCGGACGATGGCTGCTGTTGGCGGAATGAGAGAAGCTGTCCTTGGGGCAACAGCAGAATGCTATAGGTGAATCACACAATTGCGGGCATGTACGCCTGTGCGGATTCACGCGGTCAAGGATATGGCCCGTCGAGGCCTGATCCTTACACACGGAGGGACGCGCTCTCTGCCTCGAGCACCGCGGAAGAAAATCAATCTTCTCGGGGATCTTTATCATGTTTCCTAAAATGGGTTCTTTCCTGACGTGCGCGGTCTTGTCCGCGGCTTTTCTCTGCTCACAATCGGCCGGTTCGCAAACTGCTCCGTCCGCATTCGTCTATGTGACGAGCAATTACAGCGGATCAAATAACCGGGTTGTCGGGTTCGTCTCCAACGCCAGCGGTCAGCTTTCGCAGATTTCAGGTTCGCCGTGGGGCGCCAATCTAGGCTACATGGCAGTGAACGGAAAGTTCCTCTTTGGATCCGACAACATTGCCACAGATAATGGCCGCAACATTTTCTCATACCTGATCGAGTCAAATGGTGCGCTCAAGTATGTTGGAGCAACGAACATCCAGAACAAAGGAACGGGGAATTCCTGCAACGACGGCTCATTCCTCACCCTTGATCACACCGGGCAGTTCTTGTACCAGTTGGTACTGAACTCAAACGGCTGCAACGATGTGCCTGCCTATCAGTCCTGGTCTGTAAATCAGACGACTGGGTTGTTGAATTATCTGGCGACCAGCGGCCCCGACCGCTACATGTTCCCGCCTCTCAACCTAAGCGCGAATAACTTGTTTGCATATGCGGCAGGTTGCAACCTGACAATCACCAGTTTCGGGGCCTTCAAGAAGCAGTCGAATGGAGCGTTGCAGCTGAATAATATTCAATACAACTTCCCAACTCCTCCGCCAACGACCAGCTATTGGACAGAGTGCATAGGCTACAGCACGCCGGACCCGACCAATCACATGGCCGTAGATATCACCTATCCAAGCGGGGAGAACGACAGGATTGCAACATACGCCATCAACACGACAAACGGCAATTTGACGACGAGCAGTACGTATTCAAACATGCATGCCACCCAGGTGGCCCATGTGCGCTGGACGAGTATGGCTCCATCGGGCAAGCTGCTTGCAATCGCAGGTGACAAAGGTCTGCAACTTTTCAACTTCAACCCCTCTGGCCAAGCTACGCCGCACACCGGGCTGCTGACCTCAGCGCCGATCGACATGGTGCAGTGGGACAACAAGAATCATCTCTACGCTATTAGCAACGCGGACAGCCGGATTTACGTGTTCGCCTACCACCCGACAACCGGCAGTGTGAGCAGCGTTTCCGGATCACCCTTCGTTGTCGCTCATCCGGTCGCATTGACAGTTCAGCCCAAGTAGAAAAGCTTCGAAGCAACAGGCAGCCGGGAGACTTCCCGGCTGTAACACTTTGCTGCAGTCATCAATGCTAACCCTATTCGGCTCGAATCATATCCGGGCACTTCAGTACTCTTAGGATCAGTTCTGAGCGGATGGACGGCAACTCGGAACGCAAAAGGCGAAGGATTAGCAGAGATCCGGCTAGGCAATTGGCTTTCAGCAGAAGAGAGCAAAGCTCTCTGGGAGGCGCCGGATCCCAATGGCCTAAAAGGCAAACGAGATCGAGCGCTTTTCGCACTCCTTCTGGCGTGTGGACTTCGCCGACATGAAGCGGTTTCACTGAAGTTGCGAGATCTGGAACAGCGAGAGGGGCGATGGGCAATTGTCGATCTCATTGGAAAAGGAGATCATGTTCGAACTGTTCCCATTCCTGACTGGGTGCGGGAACAGTTGGAGAGCTGGATCAGGGCTGCCGGAATCTGCGAAGGCCTAATCTTTCGGCGGGTAAACAGGTCGGGACAGGTTCGCGGAGAGCACATCTCAGAGAAGGCTATCTGGCACATCGTCCGGAAGTCGGCCAGAAGAGCAGGGCTGCCTAACGTCGCCCCGCATGATCTGCGCCGGACCTGCGCTCGACTTTGCCAGTCCGCCGGAGGGGAACTTGAGCAGATTCAGTTTCTCCTCGGGCATGTGTCGATCCAGACCACGGAACGGTACCTTGGAAGCAAGCAGCGGTTGCGATGTGCAGTCAATGATCGGATCGGAATTGAACCGAAGCCCTGATGGAAAGTGCCCGGCCTTTCTGGAACAATTACGTCGAGGTGAGGAGATGGAATTCGATCGAGACAAAGTGGATGAGGTGACCCTCGCGCTTCTTTGGCTCACCCGCTTCAAGCAGGCCGGTGCGGTAAGGGCTTGGAAGGGGCATGACTTCGACACGATGGATCGACTTTATTCCAAGAACTTCATCTTCGATCCACGGGGTGATCAGAAGTCAGTTGTGTTGACTGAAGAAGGTGAGAAGCAGTCGAAACGCCTCTTCGAAAAGTATTTCACGTCGTAACGGTGAATCTGGTGGTCTATGCAAGCGCCGATTTTCTCGGTTTAGTTCCGAGTAGCCGACAACTGTTCCCTTTGACGATCCTTCGCCTTTCAGAGTCCAAGTTGGCGACTTCCTGTCAAAGTGGATCGTTGGCCATATGCCCGTCTATCGGTACCTCTCAGCACCTCACCGCAAACAGATCCACATCCCTGGGCAGGACTGAGCGTAAGCACTGAGGTCTTTTTGCGAAGGAGGATCCGAGAGTTGAAGCGGACTGCACATGCATCATAGATCGTCGGTGCTTCCTAGTCGAGCCCGAGTAGCTCGCGAAAATAGCAAAAAGACCTTGGTCTAGAATTTCTCGTGATCGAACTTTTCGCGCGTTTTTACAGCAACCTCACAAACTCAGACGACATCCATATCCGCTACTTCTGCCCGAAAGTTCGCTGGGTAGACGCAAGGCCAGACTCGATTGAGTTCGGCACCCGGCGGTGCACGCTCCGCCTTGGACGGGGTACCTGGCATCAGCACGCTCCCCGAAAATCACGAACAGCCAGCCTGGCACATTTACGACAACGCGATACTCGGCCTCTCTTGCGAATGCCCCTCGACAAGATGCCGAGGCGGCCCGTGCACGCATCCGCACGAAAGGAGTTTTTCATGCAGCGGTCTTCTGCCTCTTTCGACCACTTCTCCAGCCAACTGCCGTTCGGTCCCAAGACCCTTGTGCTTGGGGCGGCAGCACTTGTCGCTTACGGTCTCACACGTCGATCCAAAACCGGAACCGCGCTCGCGGCAGCGGGCGGCTTACTCGCGTACAAAGCCGCACGGGGTCAATCAACTGAATCCAGTACTCACGCTGTCTTCCTCCTGAACGCTTCGCCAGAGCAGGCTTACAAGCTGTGGCGTAACTTCAAAGGACTTCCACGTTTCATGGCTCACCTCAAATCGGTCCGCGAACTCGACTCCCGCCGTTCCGAGTGGATTGCGCTCGGACCGGGACAACGCGAGATCCGATGGCACGCTGAAATCACCGACGATACGCCGAATCAACGTATCGCGTGGCGCTCTCTTCCCAACTCCGACGTTTACACAAGCGGATCAGTGGAGTTCCGCTCTGACCCGCAAGGACGCGGCACATTTGTGAGCGCCAACGTGCGGTACGGCATTCCCGGCGGTTCGGTTACGAGCGGCCTGGCGGCTCTGTTCGGCAAGAACCCGGAGTTCGTCGTACGCGAGGATTTGCGCCGTTTCAAGCAACTGCTCGAAACCGGAGAGGTGCCCACAACCCGCGGCCAGACACACGGCCCACGCGGTATTCACGGCCACACTGAGCAAGTTCTCTTCCGCGAGAAGACCAACCTGCCTGACCCGCAAGTCGCATTGGCTTACAGCCACTCGGCATAGGCAAGTACACGCAGAGTCGCTGCGTCGTGGCTGGAATTCACTACTCGCCGCGTTCGATCGATCATCTCTCAACCTGCAAAGGAGCATAAGAATGAAAGCCGTCTGCTGGATGGGCAAGGAAAAGATGCAGGTACACGATGTGCCTGACCCCAAAATCCTCAACCCGCGCGATGCCATAGTCCGCATCACCAGTACCTGCATCTGCGGTTCTGATCTTCACCTGTACGACGGCTTCATTCCCACCATGGAGCAGGGCGACATCCTGGGCCACGAGTTCATGGGCGAAGTCATTGAGGTCGGGCCCGGGGTGAATAAGCAGAAAATCAAAGTGGGTGATCGTGTCGTCGTTCCCTTCACGATTGCCTGCGGGAACTGTCACTCCTGCAAGGACCAGCTCTGGTCATGCTGCGACAACTCTAACCCCAATGCATGGATCGCTGAAAAGATGATGGGGTACAGTCCATCCGGACTGTTCGGCTACACGCACATGTTGGGCGGCTACAGCGGCGGACAGGCCCAGTACGCTCGCGTACCTTACGCCGATGTCGGTCCCATCAAGATCCCCGACGGCATCCCCGATGAGAAGGTGGTCTTCTTGTCAGACATCTTCCCGACTGGCTATATGGGCGCGGAGAACTGCAACATCCGGCCCGGAGACACCATTGCCGTCTGGGGCTGTGGTCCTGTCGCGCAGTTCGCCATTCGCAGCTGCTTCATGCTCGGCGCCGGACGCGTTATCGCTATCGACCGTGTACCCGAGCGGCTCGAGATGGCTCGCGCAGCTGGCGCAGAAACGCTGAACTTCGATGAAGTTGACATTCTCGAAGCGCTGCAGGAGATGACCGGCAACCGCGGTCCTGACGCGTGCATGGATGTTGTCGGCATGGAAGCCTCTGGCCACGGCGCGATGTATGCGTACGATCGCGCCAAGCAGCTTGCGCGCATTGAAACCGATCGCCCCATCGTTCTTCGTCAGGCCATCATGGCTTGCAAGAAAGGTGGAACGATCTCTGTTCCCGGTGTGTACGGCGGATTCGTCGACAAAATTCCATTCGGCGCTTACATGAACAAGGGAATCACGATGAAGACCGGCCAGACTCACATGATGCGCTACATGGGGCCGCTGCTCGAGCGTGTCCAGCGCGGCGACATCGACCCTTCCTTCGTCATTAGCCACAAGTTGCCGCTCGATCAAGCGCCCGAAGGATATCGCATCTTTCGCGACAAGCAGGACCGCTGTATCAAGATCGTCCTGAAGCCCTGGGAACAGCAACTGGCAGCCTGACAACCCCCCTCAAAGGAGATCCAAGTGAACTTCGCAAATACATCCGATGCTGGCCTGCCAAAGGTCATCAGCCCCAAGGTTCACGGCATCATCGACTACTGCCACGCAGCCTTTTTCTTTACGGTAGGCGTGATTTGCTCGCGAACGAACAACAAGGCTGCAGCAGCTGCGGCCTTCTCAACCAGCGGCTTCATTCTCGTGCAGTCTCTCTTGACTGACTATCGCTGGGGCGCCAAACCCGTCTTCTCGTTTGAGACGCACGGCAAGATGGACGCGGTCTTCGCCTCAAGCTCCTGGGTGGTGCCGTTGCTTTTCGGCTTCAAAGATACTCCGGCAGCCAGGATCTTCGAGGGCAACTCGCTCGCAGAAGCATCCGTCGTCGCCATCACCGACTGGAACAGCCAGCGCGCCCATCAGGAACGCGAGGCCGCCTGACAGCGGTCCTCGGGGAACAAACATGTTGATTGCCTTGCTCCAGCAGATCAGCGGGATCTTGATCGTCCTGCTGATTCTGTTGGACGTATTCCTCACCGTGCTCTACGCCAGAATGGGTAGCGGTGTCGTGAGCCCATATCTTTCGCAGGCACTCTGGCGCGTCTTCCGTTCAGTGGCTCAAAGCGCTCCGCGCTATTGCGATCGCATTGCTTCGTTTTGTGGTCCCGTCATCCTCGTCATGCTGGTATTCGTCTGGATCGCGGGGCTCACGCTCGGCAACGGCCTCCTATTTCATCCCGTGTTGGGCAGCGCCATTCAATCCAGCAACGGGAAGACGCCCACAGATTTCATCAGCGCTCTTTATGCAGGGGGCAGCAGCATCTCCATCGTGGGATCGGGCGGCTTCTCGCCGCAGGTTCCACGCTACCGCCTCATCTACTTGTTCAACTCCATCGTCGGACTCTCCGTCACCTCGCTGACCCTGACCTATCTAATGCAGATCTACAGTCAATTGCAGCAGAGGAACACGTTCGCTCTAAAGATCTACCTGGCCACAGCTAGAACCGGAGATGCTGCCGCATTGATCGCCGGACTTGCCCCGGACGGCGAATGGAGCCACGGTACATCAGAGCTCTGGGAATTCGCAGCTGAGGTGGCTGCCACAAAGGAGGCCCACCACTTCTATCCGGTGCTGTTCTACATGCGTTTCGCAGAACCCTACTATTCAATGTCGTTTGCCACATTAGTCCTGCTGGATACAGTCACGATCGTCCGCTCCGCGCTGAGCGACGAGTATGCATCGGTGAAACAACTGCGCGCGCTCGATCAGATCTGGGAGGGTTCGCTGTTGTTGCTCAATTCGCTTGAGGCCACCTTCCTGCCGGCAGGACCACCTGAGTCGCAGCAAACTGGGCTAGCCGATATTGCTGTCTGGGAGCGCCGGCTGGATGGAGCGATCGCGCAGCTCCGAACAGCCGGGCTGCACACATCAGATCGCTCAGATGCCAAAACCAAGTATCTCGACATGCGTGGCCGATGGGACGCGCACATTCAACGCCTTGCGCCTTCAATGTTGTACTCGATGCAGCAAATCGATGCGGCAACGCATAGGACAGCAACTTGATCCTGCGGCATTGAAGGACGCGCCAATTGCAACATCAACCGGACGACAAGCAGGGAGAATATATGGGACTCTTCGGATTCGGAACAAAACGTCAACTCGTCAACAAACGGATCGCGATCGTAGCCACACAAGGCGTCGAGCAAATCGAGCTTACAAGCCCAAGAGAAGCGCTACAGAAGGCTGGCGCGGTTGTGGAGTTGGTATCTCCGCACAAGCTCGTCAAAGGCGGAAAAATCAAGGCGTGGAATCTCGTGAAATGGGGAGACTCCTTCAAAATCGATGTCGACCTTCCGGAGGCAAGGGTCTCTTCCTACGATGGATTGCACGTGCCGGGCGGAGTGATCAACCCTGATCTCCTTCGCATGAATACCGATGCAGTAGATTTCGTTCGAAGCTTCTTCGAAGCCGGCAAGCCAGTCTCATCGATCTGCCATGGGCCCTGGATGCTGATCGAAGCCGAGGTGGTGCGAGGCAGGACGTTAACCTCGTGGCCGTCGCTCAAGAAGGATCTACGAAACGCGGGCGCTAATTGGGTGAATGAAGAAGTCGTAGAAGATCGGAGATTAGTAACAAGCAGAGGACCGCAAGACCTGCGCGCATTCAACAAGAAGATCATAGAACTCTTCGCAGGAGCGCCTGTTCAGCAGACGAGCGGGAACCAGGGAATGATCGGGGCGTGGTCGGGTGCCCGGGCGAATTGACTCCTATTCCAGGCGAGTAAGCTGGTCACTGCTCTATTTCATCCGCTCGCGGATGCGCCTTTGATCATTCGATCTCGCCGCAGCCGTCTTCTGACGGCTGCGGCGTTCTTGCAATTACTGTCACTGCGGATGACCGTTGGTTTATCGAATCCAATCCATCAACTGCGCCGAAGGCCCAGCATCGAACGACAGCGCCACATCGTGAAGCTCGTCCTCTCCTACTGCCGTGCAGCTCTCAACCTTGAGAAGCGTCTTGCCGACCTTTGAAGATGGTGTTCATTGCACCGAGCCGATGCTAATCGCGATTGCGGTGTCATGGTCTAATCACCGGCTACTCGGAACCAAGTCCAAACCGGGTCTGAGGGAGTGATCTACAGCGCAATGACTGGTTCTCGCAAGAATTTCTACTGCTACATCGTAATGAGTGAGAGCGGAACACTCCACACGGGGCATGTCGGCGACCTGAATCTAGCTGTTCATCGTCACAGGACGAAAGAGAGTCCGGGCAAGCATGATCCCAAGCGCCTCGTCTACTACGAGGAATTCGCGGATGAACGGGCCGCAATGAGCCGCGCCAAAGCAATGAAGAGCTTGTCTAGAAAGCAGAAGCTGCAACTGGTAAGCTCTTCCAATCCCGAATTGGCTGATCTGATCGCTGGATTCGAGTTCTGAGCGAATTACCGGCAACTCGGAACTTGGCAAGTCTGGCACGGCTCGGAATTGATGACGAGGTCACCCGTGCGCCGACAGGCTAGCCCTATGACCGAGGACAGACGGCCACAATCAGACAACTGAAGGCCTGGAGGATTCTCGTCAACTTAGCCACGAACTCAACCGAGCTCGATGCGCTAGGCTACGAGCAAGAACTCGGGACGCGGAGGTGACCGATGAAGGCGATTGTAGCGACGAATCAAGCGGCTGGAATTGCCGGATTGAAGCTGGTGGATCGACCCGAGCCGCAGGCGGCGATAAACGACGTGGTTGTTCAGGTTTATGCGTCGGGATTCACCGGGGATGAGCTTACCTGGCCCGCGACCTGGACCGATCGCGCTGGACGTGACCGGAGGCCTTCAATCCCGGGACACGAACTGGCCGGGGTTGTCACCGCTCTTGGCTATGGCACAACGGGTTTGTCGATTGGACAGCGGGTAATCGGCCTCACGGACTGGTACCGAGACGGCGCGCTTGCGGAATATGTCGCTGTGGAGGCACGTAATCTCGCACCGTTGCCGGGCGATGTTGACTTCGCCGCGGGAGCGGCTGTCGTGATGTCGGGCCTGACTGCCTGGCAAGGGCTCTTTGAACACGGTCGCATTCAGGCGGGGCAGACCATCCTTGTGCATGGTGCAGCCGGCGTAGTTGGTTCCATGGCAACTCAACTCGCACGCGAGGTCGGTGCGTATGTCATCGGCACCCGGCGCGCAGACGCTCGTCATGCGGCTCTCGATTTCGGGGCGCAGGAGTTCATCGACCTCGATAACAACACTCTCGAGGACGTCCGCAAAGTTGATTTGGTTTTCGATGCTATCGGAGGTGAAGTCGGGAAGAGGTCAGCAAGCCTAATCCGGGCGGGAGGAACCCTAGTGACCATCATGGGCCCGATTGAGGCGCGCCCTTCCAATGGGCGAACGATCGATTTTGTCGTCGAGCCTGATCGCGCCCAATTGAGTCTGCTTGTCGAGAGGCTCCGCGATGGCCGGCTGCGGACAAATATTGGGAGAGAACTTACCCTCGACGATGCTGTGGCTGCCCTCGGCGGGACCGAGCGAGTGAAGGGGAAGACGATCTTTCGCATGCATGCCTGACGCTCCGCGAGTCATGTCTTCAGACCGACCAAAACTGCCTAGTGGACGTCCGGTCTGAGACTGAGTTACGGCAATTCGACACTTTGACGATCCTTCGCCTATCAGGTTCCGAGTAGCCGACCATCCAACCAGAACTCCGCCACGCGATATGGGCGGGAGTGTACTATGGGCACGAAACATCGACTGGCAGTGGAGTCACCATCGGGCGCACCAGCATTGGAGGAAGACCCTCAGTGGCTAACCGAAGCACGACCGTCCCTGCCCCTGTTGCCAAGAGCCAAACAATCACAACGACGCAGCTTAAGAGGTTCTTGAGCCGATATTTCTATTTCACTGCATCGCTCGTGATGGCCGGCGTTGCCCTCTGGGGCTTTAGCCATACGGTCGATGTCCGCCTGCTTCACGCTAATCCGCCAAGGCCGCTTCTAGTGTGGTTTCACGCCTTGCTCTTCTCGGCCTGGATCGTGCTGTTCATCGAACAATCGGCGCTGGTGCGTGTACGCAAAGTCCGGATCCACCGCGTATTGGGCTGGCTTGGTGCGGCGTTGGCCGCAAGCATGACCGTGTCCGGCGGCATCGTGTCGGTCGTCATGCTGCAATTCGACATGACCGTGCTGCACTTGAAGACTGTTGCACCGTTCCTGTCGGTTCTCTGGTGCGACATGCTCATCTTCGGCAGTTGCATGGCGCTGGCGATCTATTTTCGGAGAAAACCGGAATACCATCGCCGCCTGGTTTTCCTGGCCAGTTGTCAACTCTTGCAAGCGGCGTTCGTCAGGTTTCCGTACCTCGGCGCTCACGACCTTTTCTATCCGGCGCTGGACTTACTGATTGTGGCTGGAATCGTGGGCGACCTCATTGTGGATCGACGGGTGAACAGGGTTTATCTCTATGCTTTCCCAGCAATGATTTTTCTGCAGGGTGGGGCCACGTACCTGGAGAGCGTGAATCCAGGTTGGTGGCAAGCCGCAACGCGCGCGATTTTGGGTTGATGATGCCGTCGGCTGAGTTCCGGTCGTACCACCGGCTACTCGGAACCTACCGAGTTTTAGGTGGAAAGCAGCCTGGCAACCACCTAGATTTCGTCTATTTGCAAAACCGAGCGCGTCGGGTCTTGAGGGTCTACGTATATGGTGATCGGGACGCCTTTGTATGAGGCGGCCCAAGCCTCAGCACCCGGTTTCTGATTGGCCGGAAACGAACGACAGTATTCGCCACTTTGCAACTCGGGATAACGATAGAAGTAGGTCAGCGTGCAAAGGTATCCAATGATCTCTCCTCTGCTGCCATACTCCTCGCTGATGCGAACGATGTCGATGACAGCGCACGTTGTCGGCCAATCGCTGCCTCGTTTTTCTCGTAACCTCTGAACGAAAGACTTCCGAAAGAATGCCAGCGCTGCGAGCCCACCGGCCAAGACGAATAGGAGGGCATACCAAGCGTAGGGTGATCCTCGCAGGATCATGACGGCGACTTCCAGGGTAATGGGATCCCTCTTCACTCTCCGGCCTTCTTGTGCGGCCCATCGTGCACGTTGTCCATCAGCGATGCGCGTTAAACGACATCTTCGAACTCAGCCCGGTAACCACTTCAGGGGCAGTGGTAACAGGCGAATCTGATTGGAAAACAGCCGAATAGTCAAACGGAAAATTCTGCGGAAAATCGTTAGCGTAAGCAACATGACTCAATCGAGGACCAGCCCCACTCCAGATAATTTGACAATGGCCAACCATGCCATCAAAGTCACTAGCCCTTACGAACTCCTTATACCTTTAGTCGATCCCGATGAAATACTTTGCACAGCCTCTGATGACTTCCTCAGCATTGCCTGACACTCTGGGTCTCTTGGGACTCGGACTCGCCGCAGCTGGAATCGGAATGGCTGAATTACCGACGACACTTCGCGTGTTGTGCCTGTTCATCGGCGCGCTATGTCTGTCGATTTCGTTTAGGACCCAGCTACTGTGGCCGAGGTGGACTCGCTGGTTGCTGTTACTAGCGGCGGACGTCATCCTCGCCTACTTCGGTTGGTCTATCGCTTCCCGGGGATGAAGACGTCGGCCATGCATACGTTGGAAGACCACATTCTTCACCTCGAAGGCTTGGTTGAGCACCTGAAACAGCAGCTTGCTGCAGTAGGCTGTCCTATCGCCGAGCGCGACCGCCTCGAAAGACAGCGCCACATCGTGAAGCTCGCCCTCTATCACTGCCGTGCAGCTCTCGACCGTGAGAAGCGTCTCGCCGGCCTTTGAAGATGCGTGTTCACTGCTCCAAGCGGTACTAATCGAGGTAATGATTGCGGCGGCACGGGCGAGTCACCGGCAACTCGGAACCTGGCACGTTTTGATTTGGTTCCGAGTTCACGGCGGCCCACATGTAATCGCCGGAAACTCGTCTTGCGTGCTCGTGTCACCTTCGTCAGGGCACGAATGAAAGACCACGTTCAGTTGCAGTCAACGAGTTTCACCCCGGCCGCTCGGAAAGCTTCTCTCGGACAAGCCTCAGTAGTTCGCCAACTGTGCCCAGCCGGGTACCGCACGATGAACACTCAATGACACTCTCTGCTGCCAGACTGACCGGCATGCGCAATGGACCTGCGCATCGAGGACAGCGCGCCTTGAGGAATTCTTTCGCCATGGCTTCTTTCATGGAAAGGGGCGTCTGGAGAACGTCATTGGTTAGCATCGCTGTGACGCCGCTTCTCCGAGGGCTGACTCGGAAACGAGGCTCTTCGTTCGATGGAACAAAGATGCGCGGAGTGGGTCGTCCACTCCGGACAGCAGAGCCAGTGTGATCTGAGCGGTCAGTTGGGCATCACGACGGAATCGATAACGTGAATGACACCGTTCGACTGCATAACATTCGCGATTGTGATCGTGGATGTTCCGCCTTTTTCGTCTGTGAGGACGAGTTTCTTTCCGCTCATGGAAGCAGTAAGCGTGCCGCCCGCGACCGTTTTTAATTCGGCCTTTCCATTTCCGCTGGCGATCATCTTCTTCAGATCCGCAGCCGTCAAGCGACCGGCCACCACGTGGTAGGTGAGGACCTTGACCAAGGCGGCCTTGTTCTCAGGCTTCAGTAGATCTTCGACTGCCGACTGTGGGAGTTTCGCGAATGCCTCGTTTGTCGGAGCGAAGACGGTAAAAGGACCGGCGCCTTCCAGCGTGTCTACAAGGCCGGCAGCTTTGACTGCTGCAACGAGTGTTGTGTGGTCCTTGGAGTTTACGGCATTTTCCACGATGTTCTTGTTGGCATACATAGGCGCGCCGCCGACTTTCGGGTTAGCCGCCGATGCAACGACGGAACTCAATGCAATCGAAAGTGCAAAAACGAATGCTGTCCACTTCTTCACGATGGTTTTTCTCCCTTTCATGTGGCGTTACCCGCGAGCAAACCCCAAACAACGAGCCAGGTGTTTGTCGCGCTGGCGCTGTCACACTCTTGAATACGAGCGCATTCTCTTTTTGGATTCGAATCATTTCGATCTTGCGGAAGCGGGTGGCCGCTAGTATCTTCTGCGTCGATTCGGACGCAGCTCTCAGGAGAAAGTCTGAGCGGCGCGGGCTTGAGTCGTTAGCGGTGCTCCCGCGGGATCCGGCGTCGCCCGCGTGGCGGGCGCGCGAAAGAACTTCGGGATCTCGCACCTTAGGGACCGTAGGAGGCGCCAGCCTGTAACACTTGCGTGACGTGGAAACAAAGGGATGCGGTTTCAGTCTGATCGATAAGGCAGCTTGGCTGCTGTCTAAGGGCCGAATCTGACATTACTTCCAGGTCGTGGTCACGAGTCACCGCCAACTCGGACCCTAACAGTTTTTGGGTTGGTTCCGCATTGCCGACGACTCACCCGAATGGTCGCTACAGCGCCTTCTCAGCCGCAAAGCTTTCTCTCCATACTTCCGAAACGCCGATCAGAACGCTCCTAGCGCGAGCGCGTCATAGTCAACTCGAGGAATGGCTTGGCTTCGGGCGTGCTCAAGGTGGAGAGCACTCGCCACGCCTTCGTTTTAGGTTCCCATCGGAACCGCTCGACGACGGAACCCTCAACGCTCTTGAACACGAACTGAATCTCGTTTCCATTGCGCTGACCGTAGCCGAGTATCTCCGAATCGCGGCCTCCAAACACATTCATCAGATGTGCGATGTAATGTCTCTGCGTATCATCCCACCCGATGTAGAACACTCCTTCATACGGAGTACCTGTGGCAGCGGATTTCTCCGCGCTCGTTTGAGACAAACGAAAGAACTGGTGCTGTAAGACCCATTCTCCACTGAATCGTTGTCGCGATTGATTTCCGTGAACGATGCCCACCGCGTTCCAGGAGCCGGCTAGCCGGTCGAGCAAATCGTCGCGATACGAAGCGGGAGGCGCCTGTGCACGGGAATAGGCGGGGATTAGTGCAAAAAGCAGGAGCAGCACGTGACGCATCGCGGAACTATACGTGAATGTGTGCTGGGAAAACAAGCAGAGATATTACTCTCGAAGCCTGGTAATTCGCCTCTTCTTGCTCTGTCGATCGATCTCATTGGCCAGTCAGAGTGTGCAACAGTGAGTATGCAAAATTCCTCCAGCCACTAGTCCCCCAGAGCGAAAAGAGCACTAATTGAGCTCCGAATATTACAAGTGCTCCCCGGACCGTAGCAGGATGAAGTTTCCTGATTTTAAGCGCGTCGAAGGTGACGAGAGGGACCAGCAAACAAGAGTCCAAGAAGGCGGCAAACCACCAGTAGCCCCCGGATGGGAGCCACTGAAGCCGCTGAACGGCGGCTTCGAGGGAAATGAAGAGCGCGAAGGTGATCAGGCGCTTATGCCACTCGGGTTGTCCACGCTTGAGGTATGCCAAGGTGAGCAGGACTGAAAACGACAAATAGACATAAAGGAACGGAAGCAGCCAATCGTAGATCCTTCTGTCTTCAGGAAGCGGGTGCGTTGCTAGGCCCCGAAAGTGCACAAACATCATCGACAATAATGCAAGCCATCCGAGAGCGAAACCGTAGTTGCCGATCCTTCGATGTTGCCCGATCCTGCCAGTAGCGCCCAGATAAGCCTGCAGGAAGAACATCAAAATCCATGCGAGCATAATCGCGGTGTGGAGATGAACCGGCCACGAACTGGGAAAATTCCTGCGTGGCTGGCCATAGCCAAGATATTCCGGCACGAACGCCGATATCACGATTGCAATTGCTAATAGCGCCATGCCAGGAAAAAAGAGACGTCGCCCAGCGACGCGGCCTGGGGTGGGGCGGACTGGGTTGATTGCAGGTTGCGAGGCAGTCATCATCGGGCGCACTCTGGGCGGAGCCTCCAAATTACAGCATGCGCCTCGCCATGATTCCAAGTAGAAACTAAATTGGTGAGTGACCGGCAACTCGGAACTTTGACCAATCTTCGCCTTCAGGTTCTGATCGGTGCGGGGAAGTCGGCTAGGCTTTAGTGAATACTTCTGGAAGTCTGACTGACTCGCGCTCAGTCAGACTCCGGTGTTTTCTGCTGAATTCCAGCCACTCGAGTGTGCGAGCGGTGTGCCAGAATCCGCGGCATCACTTCCCTGCCCAGCCTCACTTCTTCCCGGTGTACTCCTCAAACAGGTCTGGATATTCCTTCTTGAGCGCCGCGATCTTCGGCCGGTCGCAGACCAGGATGTACGGATTTCCGGGATTGTGCTGGGCATAATCCTGGTGATAGTCCTCCCCCCGATAAAAGCCCTTCAGTTGCGTCACCTCGGTGGCAATCGGTCGCGCAAAGACGTGGGCCGCATTCAATTGCACGATGTAGGCTTCGGCAAGGCGCTTCTGATTCTCATTCTCGTAAAAAATCGCCGAGCGATACGACGTCCCCACATCCGGCCCCTGCCGATTCACCTGGGTCGGATCGTGCGCCACCGAAAAGAAGATGCGGAGCAGGGTTCCGTAGGTGATCCGCGAAGGATCGTAGACGACTCCGACCGACTCCGCGTGCCCGGTGGTCTCGGTCGTCACCTGATCGTAGGTGGCCGTTGCGGCTGATCCTCCCGCGTAGCCCGCAGTTGTATCGACCACACCCTTCAGCCGCTCAAAGACGGCCTGTGTACCCCAGAAGCATCCGCCCGCAAACACGGCTTTCGCCTTTGCTGGATTGGTAGCCAATGCATCGTCCGTGACTGGAGCTGGAAACACCCCGCTAGTTGAAGCCTTGGTTGTCCGCGTCAACATAAAGCTCACCGCAACTAGAACAAGCACCAGAACACAAGCCACGCGCCAGAGCAATTTGATGGCCTCCATGCCTGATTCTTAGATAAAGCCATTCATCTCGTGGTTACAGCAAATCCGCGCGATTCACTCGCGCTTGCCTTGCCTTTCCTCAAGCATTGGAAAAGGAGTCAAACAAGCTCAGTTCCGCAATGCCGCCAGGGCGCGGAGAACGCGGCCGAGCGATGCTTCGAGGGCTGTGTCTTTCGGCACGCCTTGAAGAAAGCGGCTCAGAACCTCCGAGTGATTCCCTGGTAAGGACGAAGCTTCGCCCCGGAACCGCGGGAACGCGATCGCCGGGTATCAGTATCCCGACCAGATTCATCGGATCAGCACCCGCAATGGTCAGCTCGCCCTTGACATCGAGATTCCTCGTTGCCCGCAGACTGTCGAGTACTTCGGGTAGCGCGAACTGCTCTCCTCCGAAGCCCGAGACGAAACGGCCTCCGCGAACCTCTCCGCGATCTTCGAGACGACGGAACATGCGCTGGAGAAGGCTCCAACGCGGAATGTTCGATTCGAGCCCGAGCAGATCACGGAAGACGACTCCGTAACGGTTGAGCACGATGCGTGCGGCTGATTCGATTGCGATGTCGTTTAAACGAGCCTGCTCGATCGCATCTTCGGCCGTCGGGGCGTCACTGCGCAATAATGACCATCTGCCCGCCGCGCTCCGGGCATTGCGATAGGAAGACTGTGCGGCACGCCGGCGATCGAGATCGATCATCGATCGAAGCTGGTCGAATCCGTCTGCGGCAGCGAGGCCAGCCGACGTGAGTTCCCATAGCGCATACTGGATCTCGATCGAGCTCAGGCCGAGGCTCCTTTCAATCTCTTCGGCGAAGCACGCTCCCCTTTTCGACTGAAATTCCCAGATGCGAAGGGCATTCGGGGTGAAGGCCTGGCTCAGCTTTTCTCGATCGACGGCTTGTTCGCGAAGAGCGTGATCGAGCCACGCAGCCGAGTCCCGTAGGTAAAACGTGATCGGAGCCCCGTTTGAGGGAATGACACGCTGCGGAGCGTTGCCGTTTCCCTGATGAAACGCCGGATGCGGCGAGACGCGTCCCCAACCGACTGCGCCCGAAAGACAAAGCTGATCGAGCCAGCGCGGATCGTAGTTTGCAACGCGCGATGGCAGAATCGTTCTCTCCCACTCGATCGCCGGGGCTTCAAACCCCTCGAGCTTCGAGATCGCCTCGAGAAGTCCGTCTTCGCCGGAGAGCTGGGTCTGTGGCGCGAGGTGCTGCCAGCTGAGCAGCCACTGCATAAAGGTTCCAGGGGAGACCGGTTCGATCTGCCGTCTGCGCATGCCGATGGTCAGCTTGTGGATCCGCTGCAGGATCCGGCGCTCACACCATTCAGTCTCGAGATCGTCGGCGGTCTCTGCCTGTTCGAAGCTGCCGCGCATCAGGAGACCCTGTATCTCGAGCGAGAGAAACGTCTGGAAGACTGCTCTCGGCTCCACGGCGAAATGCGCCGCAAAGCTTTTGGCGGTCACCGGACCCAGGATCTGAATCCAACCCTGAACGCATTTACGAAGGGCGTCCTCTCGCAAGTCGGTCGCCATTGCAGGGGAAAACAGAGCGTCGACGAGCGCGACGCGCTCCGCCGCGATCCAGCACGGATTTCCATCGCATTCGAATCTCTGCGCGCGTCCGGCACCGAGCAGGTGCTCGAATAGATCCGGCCAGTGGCGCGAACGATCTTCATCGATCAGCGCAAGCGGCAGCAGAACCAGGCTCATCAGCAAATCGTGCAGCTCGTGGTGATCGCGGATATCGGGCCAGCACTCGATTCGGACAGTTTGAATCGCCGTAGGATCGAGCTTGCCAGGCCTCTCGAGCACGCTCGAGGGAATATCACGATCGAGCGAGACGGCACGCGCTCTGCGTTCTTCGAGTCCAGCCTCGTCGAGAAATGCATAGGGAGATGCATTGATCAGCTCGTGGGCGAATTGTGACGGGACCGGCGTGTCGACCGCGAGGCACTGAATGCTTCCATCCTGAATCCCGCGCAGCACGCTGAGGAGGCCATCGAGATCCATGGCTTCCTGAAGGACATCCTGCATCACTTCCCTGACCAGGGGGTGATCGGGGATCTGGATGTCGCCCTCGATGTTTTCAAAGCATGCCGCCGCCTGCGGAAACACGCTGGCCAGCAAGTCTTCCGAACGCGTCCGCTGTACCTGCGGAGCGATCCGCTTGCCTTTGGAATTCCGCAGGAGCTGCAGGCTTCGCCCCGCCGCCCAGCGCCATCGCGTCTTGAACACAGGAGCGGCCAGAGAGGCTTGTTCGAGCAGAGTCCTGGTCGTCACGTCGGTCAGGAATTGAAAGACTTCGGAGAGCGGAAAGCTGTGCTGCTCGGCGAGCGAGATGTTAATACCGTTGTCCGTGGCAGCAGCCTGCAGCTCGAAGTTGAATCCCCGGCAGAAACGTTTGCGAAGCGCGAGCCCCCAGGCCTTGTTGATTCGTCCGCCAAACGGGGCGTGAAGGATCAGCTGCATTCCCCCACCCTCATCGAAGAACCGCTCGGCGATGATGGTGGTCTTCGAAGGTACCGCTCCGAGCACGGCGCGGCCATTGACGATATAGGAGATGAGCTGCTGCGCTCCCCACTCAGGGACACCGCACTCCTCCATCAACCACGCTGTTGCCGCTACCACGTCCGGCTGTGCGGGCGAGACGAATTCGGGCGAAACGTTTCGCGTTCGCTCCGAAATCTCCTCGCGCAGTTCACTCACGCCGTCGGAAAGAACGCCGGTGCGCTGCGGAGCCTCTCCGGTCCAAAACGGCACACTGGGTGGGGCTCCGTGCGCATCTTCGACATGGACCTGCCCAGCAGCCTCGATCCTCTGCACGCGCCAGCTCGAGTTGCCGAGCAGGATCACATCGCCCGGACTCGAATCGACTGCGAAATGTTCATCGAGGGTTGCAATCTGAATGTTTTCGGGCTGCAGGATCACATTGAATAGCGCCGTGTCCGGGATTGCGCCACCATTCGAGATGGCGATCATGCGAGCGCCGCGACGCGGATGCAATTCGCCGTGGATCCCATCGTGCATGAGATATGCGCCGTAGCGCCCGCGGCTCGCTTCGATTCCGTTCGAGAGAATTGCCGTGACTTCGTCGTATTCCTCCCAGCTCAGATTCCGGTACGGATAGGCACGGCGCAGAACCTGGTACAACGATTCCTTGCGCCATGGTTCGGCGCCGCAGGCAGCCACGATCTGCTGCATCAGAACGTCAATTGGCTGTGGAGGAATTTCAAGGTGATCCAGTTCGCCGTTGCGCAGCTTGCGGACCAGAGCTGCCTGCTCGAGCAAGTCGTCGCGGGTGGTCGCGAACAGGCGGCCCTTGGGAATGGCGCCACGCCAGTGCCCCGCCCTGCCAACTCTTTGCAATGTGACAGCGACAGAACGCGTCGTTGAGATCTGGCAGACGAGATCAACGTTGCCGATATCGATGCCGAGTTCGAGCGAGGCCGTCGCCACCAGGATCTTGATCTCACCGCGCTTCAGACGCCTTTCGGCATCCAGGCGAAGCATGCGGGAGAGAGAACCGTGGTGGGCGCCGACATTCTCCGTACCAAGACGCTCGGCCAGTTTGAAGGCGACCCGCTCGACAAGCTTTCGCGTGTTGACGAAGACGAGCGTCGATCGATGCGTCTCGGTGTAGGCCGCGAGCTTGTCGAAGATCTCTTCCCACATGACTTGGGAAGTAACGGAGTTCAGCTCATCGCTGGGCACTTCGATGGCGATGTCCAACTCCCGCTTGCGCCCCGCCTCGACGATCGTTGCCGGTTCCCGGTGCGCAGCACTTCCGGTGAGGAATTCGGCCACAAGCTCAATGGGGTTCTGGGTCGCCGAAAGACCTATTCGCTGAGGTGGATTCATCAACCCGGCAATGAATGCACCGGGAGATAGCCGGTTCTCGCCGCAGACCAGAGCGTCCAGCCGTTCGAGCGAAAGGGCGAGATGCGCGCCGCGCTTGTCATCGGCCACTGCGTGGATCTCGTCGACGATGACGGTCTCGACACAGCGAAGATGCTCCCGGCTGCGTTGCGAGGTGAGAAGAATGTAGAGCGACTCCGGCGTCGTCACCAGGATGTGAGGAGGAGTGCGCAGCATCGCCGCGCGTTCTTTCTGGAGCGTGTCGCCGGTACGTACCGCGGTGCGGATCCCCATCGACAAGAGGCCGCGCTCGAGGGCTAGCTGCTGAATCTCTTTGAGTGGCTCTTCCAGGTTCTTTTGGATGTCGTTCGAGAGCGCTTTGAGCGGCGAGACATAGACAACCTGCGTGGTTGGCCGGAGTGTGCCGTCGAGAGATCGACGAAACAGCCGGTCGATACAAACGAGAAATGCCGCGAGCGTCTTGCCTGATCCTGTAGGCGCTGAGATTAGCGTGGGTTTGCCGTCAAGAATGTTGGGCCAGCCGAGAACCTGAGGTTCTGTCGGGGTACCGAACCGTGTGACAAACCACTCTCGTGTGACAGGGTGAGCCCAGGAGAGCTCATCGGGGAAGCCCATGAGGCATTCTAGCCCTGTTCGCCTTTTATTTGCCTGTGGATCAAAAACCCCCTATTTTCGATTATGGTGCCGGAATCTGTTGACATTAATACAATGTTTTGTTGGGTTTAAGCTTCTTTAAAGCTCAAGTTCGCAAATGGTGCAGGAAAGAAATCCTGTATAGGGTAAACAGGCTCCCGGGCTCCCTTGGTCTTCGCCCTGCGCCGAGAAACCCAAGACCTCTGCCGTGACAGCAAAAAGGAAGGTCGTAACTTACAGAAAACACGCGTCACGGATGGCTTCTTTTGGCGCTGTAAGACACGATCGGGAACCGTTATCGAACCCATATCAAACCCGCGACCTCTGCCCTGTAAACCTCTGCCCAAGGCCAGGTTTGGGTCAATGAGTGGTTTCGGCCGGTAGCGGCGAAGCACAATTCAGAGTGAGTCGAGGCTCCGAGGCGATCGGCCTAGGACCGAAGAATATTCACGAGTGCCGTGAGCGCTGCCGTCTGCTGTCGCCGGCTGGGGTAGTAGATGAAGAATCCTGGAAACGGCTGGCACCAATCCTGGAGCACGCGCACAAGGCTGCCGTCTGATAGGTAGTGAGCGACCTCGTGCTCTGCCACGAACGCGAGGCCGACACCCTGAAGTGCCCCTTGGAAAACCAGCTCGGTGTCATCGACAATTAGCGGTCCGTTCACCGCCACGGACAGTTCCTTCTTGCCCTTCTCGAACTCCCACCGATATAGCTCCGCGGGCCCGTGACGGAAATTGATGCACTTGTGGTTCAGTAGGTCACGCGGCTCCTTGGGTTTCGGGTGCGACTTGAAGTACTCTGGCGCCCCCACGATGGCTGGCTTGTGATCCCGTGTAAGCCGGACAGCAATCATGTCCTTTTCGATGAACTCACCCAGATGAATACCAGCGTCAAAGCCATCGGCGACGATGTCCCGCCGCCTGTTGTCCGTTGTCACGTCGAGTAGGATCTCTGGATATTCTCTGTGCAACCTGCCTAGTTTTGGCGCAAGAACCGCGGAAACCGCGAACCGCGGGATCAGTAGGCGGATGCGTCCCGCCGCTTTATTGGTTTGGCCCGCGATCTGACCCAACGTCTCCTCCACTTCCGCGAGAGCAGGTTTCAGACTCGCAAGAAGGCGCTCTCCCGCGTCGGTCAGCGCGACGCTTCGGGTGGTCCGCGCGAGTAGGCGAACGCCTACTTCTTCTTCGAGTGCCCGCATGGAGTGACTCACCGCTGATGGCGAGACACCTTGACGCTTCGAGGCTCGTGTGAAGCTCCGTTCTTCGGCGACGGCGAGAAAGGTAGAGAGAGAGCTCAGATCAGAAGGCAGCATTCATGAATTGTACTCACAAGCCCTTGTTCATTAAACCGGATTCTCAAATCAGCGAAGAGGGTTCAATCTGGAAGAGTCCACTAGCTGAATGGTGGATGCGGAGAGAGGAGCCGCCAACCATGCCCCATGTGATTGTGAAGCTCTGGCCCGGAAAGACCGAAAAGCAAAAGAAGCAACTCGCAGATGGGATCACTCAGAGCGTGATGCGCACTCTCAATTACGGCGAAGAATCCGTGTCGGTGGCTTTCGAGGAGATCGAACCAGATGAGTGGGCTGAGAAGGTCTATCAGCCCGACATCGTGAACAACGCGAAGAGTCTCTACAAGAAGCCAGGCTACACGATGTAGCAATTGCAGGCGATCGCGACTGAACGACCACGATAAGCAACACAAAGGAGTATTCAGCATGAAAAACAATCCATTGGACTTCACTGGAAAGGTAGCCCTGGTTACCGGGGCCGCTTCAGGTATGGGGCTCGCCGCAGCGCAGGCCTTCGCTGAAGCAGGCGCGACCGTCGCGCTTGCGGATTTCAGAGAGGATGTCGTGAAGGCAGAAGCTCAGAAATTGGTCACGGCAGGCCACAAGGCTATCGCTGTCCGCTGCGACGTGAGTGATGACGCTCAGGTGGAGCAGATGGTCGAGCGCATCGTGTCTGAGTTCGGGCGTCTCGACGCCGCGTTCAACAACGCAGGAGTGATGGCGAAGATTGCTGCGACTGCGGAAAGCTCGCGCGAAGAATGGGACCGTGTGATCGGGATCAATCTGCGCGGCGTTTGGAGCTCGATGAAATATGAGCTGCGGCAGATGCAGCGCCAGGGTAGCGGCGCTATTGTAAACAACGCCTCTGTCGGTGCGCTAACTGGCAATCCCGGTATCGGGTCCTACATCGCGTCGAAGCACGGTGTCGTGGGTCTGACACGAACAGCCGCCCTCGAATACGTCCAGCACGGCATTCGGGTGAACGCAGTCAATCCTGGCCTGATAGACACCCAAATCGCACGCGACGTGGTGAGCGGGAACGAAGAGGCATATAACGACATCGCAAAGAATGTGCCTATCCGCCGCGCGGGAAGGCCTGAAGAGATCGCCTCGGCTGTGCTGTGGTTGTGCAGCCCTGGAGCTAGCTATGTCGTTGGTCATGCATTGACCGTCGATGGCGGAATGACCGTGGTGTAACTGCCTTTGGAGTTGAAGAGATGTTGAACATCATCAAAGCAGGCGCCAGCAAAGCAGTTCGTATCGTCATAGCTGTTCTTTCCTGCGTCGCGATGAGTGTATACGCACAAGGGCACACGGCGGCTTTGGCGCTTCGGTATGACTCTCAGACACTCGGGCCGGTTCCAGTCCCGCCGTCAGAACGCAACCTGCAGACCGTCGTCGCTGAACCGTGGTTTAAGGTCTCGGACAAACGGATGATTTTGGAAGGCCCGGCATTCGATCGTGACGGCAATTTGCTCTTCTGCGATGTGTCAGAAAGCCGTGTCCTTCGGCTGACGCCGGACAAGCGTCTCTCGGTCGTCGTCACCGAGAAGCAGGTCAGTCCAGGCGGAATCGCAATTCACCAGGATGGCCGAATCTTCATTGCTGCGCTGAATCTCGTTGAGCGAACGGGTGACATTATTGCTGTGAAACCGGATGGAACAGATAGGCAAACGATCGTTCGTTTGGACGCTGGGTACATGCCCAACGATCTTGTATTTGACCGGAACGGTGGGCTTTACTTCAGCGACTTCCGCGGAACCTCTACGGACCCTGCGGGCGGTGTCTATTACGTTTCGCCGGATGGGAAAACCACCACTCCTGTGCTGCCTCACCTCGCAATGGCGAACGGCGTCGCATTGAGCCCCAACGGGAAAGTATTGTGGGCCACCGAGTCAGGGAGGAATCTTCTGCATCGCATCGAACTGTTGAGTGCGACTGCCATCGCGCCGGTTGGGAGCGCAATTCCGTATCACTTCATCGGTCCTCTGCCCGACTCTATGCGTGTCGATAGCGACGGCAATGTTTACGTGGCCATGTACGGCCAGGCCCGGGTACTTGCGTTCAACCGGAATGGAATACCCATCGGCCAGGTGCTTTTGCCGGGACGGGACGACGGCCACAATCTCGAATCCACCAACATGGTTATCAAGCCTGGAACCAATGATCTTTACATCGTCACCACCGATGCTGAGAACGGAGAGGGCGCGACTATTTTCCATGCAAAGACATTCGCCAATGCTCTGCCTCTCTATTCGCATCAGTGATGGGATTCAAAGAAGGAGATTTCAATGCGAGGAACAGTTCTATACGGACCGCGCGACGTGCGCTTTGAAGATCGGGAAGATCCCCGGATCGAGAAACCAACTGACGCCATCATCCGCGTCGCGGTCACCTGCGTTTGCGGTTCCGACCTGTGGCCCTATCGCGGCATCCAGAGGGTAGATCAACCAACGCCGATGGGACACGAGTACTGCGGCATCGTCGAAGAGGTGGGCAGCGCAGTGAAGACGGTCAAACCAGGTCAGTTCGTCATCGGCTCGTTCTGCATATCGGACAACACCTGCCCGAACTGCCAAAATGGCTACCAATCCGGGTGCCAAAATCTGGAATTCATGAGTAGAGCGCAATCGCCATACCTTCGGGTTCCGTGGGCCGATGGAACCCTTGTCCCCACACCGGAGCTTCCGTCAAACGATCTGCTTCCGAGCCTTCTCACTATCTCTGACGTGCTCGGCACTGGCTGGTTCGCTGCCGATGCGGCAAATGTTAAACCGGGTTCGACGGTAGCAGTCGTCGGTGACGGTGCCGTGGGCCTTTTGGGTATTCTCTCGGCTAAGCAGATGGGAGCGGAACGGATCATCGCAATGAGCCGGCATGAACAACGTCAGCACGTCGCCCGCGAGTTCGGTGCGACAGACGTCGTAACGGAGCGCGGAGATGAGGGCGTTGCTCGTATCAAAGAAATGACCCGTGGCATCGGTGCGGATTCCATTCTGGAATGCGTTGGAACCGAGGAATCCATGATGCAGGCGATTCGTTCAACTCGTCCAGGTGGTTCCATCGGCTATGTGGGCGTACCACATGGTATGAAGCTCGACGTGTGGCCGGTCTTTTTCACCTTGGTTCGCCTTCACGGTGGCCCTGCTCCGGTGCGTAGATATTTGCCTGACCTGATCAAGCTCGTTTGGGAACGGAAGATCAATCCTGGCAAGGTTTTTGATTTAACTCTCCCCCTCGAACAGGTCGCCGAGGGCTATCGCGCGATGGATGAACGCCGTGCGATCAAGACACTGCTGAAACCATAGAGTTCCACCTTAGAGAGGGGGCAGAATGCAATACACATCACTCGGTCGATCTGCCCTGCAGGTCAGCCGGCTTTGCCTTGGCACGATGAACTTCGGGATGGTGACGGACCAGGTCGCCAGCTTCGGGATCATGGACGCCGCAATCGAGTCCGGAATCAACTTTATTGACACGGCTGATGTGTACGGCGGTCCGCAGTCTCCTGACATGGAGAAGGGCTACGGCATCTCGGAGGAAATCATTGGACGATGGCTGGCCCAAGGCGAACGCCGCGACCGAATTGTTCTCGCGACGAAGGTATATCAGCCAATGGGAACTGGGCCGAATGATCGGCGACTTTCGGCGTACCACATCCGTAAGGCTTGTGAGGACAGCCTGAGCCGACTGCAGACGGACCATATCGACCTCTATCAAATGCACCACGTCGACCGACGCACGCCGTGGGAAGAGATTTGGCAGGCCATGGAACTCCTCGTACAGCAAGGCAAGGTGATCTATGTGGGCAGCAGCAATTTCGCCGGATGGGATATTGCCACGGCACAGAGCGAGGCTAAAGCACGCCAATTTATGGGACTCGTTTCCGAGCAGAGTCTCTACAACCTGAACGCTCGGATGATTGAACTGGAAGTCGCACCTGCGTGCAGGCATTTTGGACTCGGCGTTATTCCGTGGAGTCCGCTCGGGGGCGGACTGTTGAGCGGCGCATTACGGAAGGCCACAGAGGGCCGGCGCGCTGAGCCGCGAATGCAGCAACAGATTGAGCGACATCGGTCCCAACTTGAAGCCTATGAAGCACTGTGCGAGCAACTCGGTGAAGAACCCTCAAACATCGCGTTGGCTTGGCTGTTGAACAACCCTATTGTTACGGCGGCCATCATTGGACCACGTACTGTGGAGCAGCTGAGCGGAAGTCTCCGGACATTGGAAATTTCCCTTTCCGATGAGACACTCCGACGGCTCGATGAGATCTGGCCGGGACCGGGAGGCGAAGCACCCAAAGCTTACGCTTGGTGAACCTAACCCGCTAAACACGCACCGCAAGGAGAATCGCAATGAACGCCTGGCCGAAAGAGGACCTTCAAAAAATCGCCGAATCTGACGACCTTCACATTTCACCTTTCCGCGATGACGGCGCGACGTACGGCACCCCGACATGGATCTGGTCCGTGGTTGTCGATGATTCTCTCTATGTTCGGGGGTACAACGGGCAGCGGTCTCGCTGGTACCAGGCTGCACTCAAGCAAAAGGCTGGGCGGATCACTGCCGCAGGCCTGACCAAGGAAGTCGCCTTTGAAGTCGTGCAGGGAACAACAAACGATCGCATCGATGATGCCTACCGTGAGAAATACAAAGGCAGTCCATACCTGAAACCGATGATCGGTGAACGCGCACGCTCAGCGACCATCAAGATCAGTCCACGTAGCGTTGCCGCTTGATGCAGCCAAACGAATGTCTTATGAGATTGGAGCCATGAATGGAAATCAAGAGAGTTGGATCGCAACCATCCAGCAAAGGACCTTCGGAGTGGTTTACCGGTACCGTTCGCATTGATCCCTTGTTCACCGCCCCTGACCCGGCGCTTGTAGCCGGTGCAAGCGTCACTTTCGAGCCAGGCGCTCGAACTGCCTGGCATACGCATCCGCTGGGACAGACACTCATTGTTACAGCCGGTACCGGTTGGGCGCAGCGTGATGGTGGTCCTGTCGAGGAGATTCGTCCCGGAGATGTCGTCTGGTTTGGGCCGAATGAGAAGCACTGGCATGGTGCCACTCCGACGACGGCCATGACGCACATTGCAATCCAGGAGAAGAAGGACGGAAAAGTCGTTGACTGGATGGACCATGTTACCGACAAACAGTACAGCGAATAAAAAGAATTCGATATGGCACGCATTGTTGTCATTGGAGGGAGTGGACACGTCGGCACCTACCTCGCGCCCAAACTGGTTGATCTCGGTCATAGGGTAGTGAACGTTAGCCGCGGTGCCGCGACTCCCTACCGGCCCCATTCGGCCTGGAAAACTGTGGAACAAGTTTTGATAGATCGCAAAATCGAAGAGGCGAAAGGTCAATTCGGTGCGCGGATCGCGGATCTCCACGCAGATATTGTCGTGGACATGATTTCGTTCGAGCTTGAAGGAACCCAACAGTTGGTAGAAGCGTTGCGCGGGAAGATCGAGCATTATCTCTTCTGCAGCTCCATTTGGGTCTACGGCTCCCCCGTTTCAGTGCCAACGACGGAGTTGGAACGTCCGAACGCCGTTGACGCGTACGGGCTGAATAAAACGAAGATCGAGGACTGGCTTCTGCAACAGGCTCGGCGAGATGGTTTCCCTGCAACGGCTTTTCGGCCGGGTCATATTGTTGGCGAAGGCTGGGTGCCGATCAACCCGCAGGCTAACGCAAACCCCAAAGTCTTCGCCGCGATTGCCCGCGGTGAAGAACTCACTCTACCGAATCTTGGCTTGGAGATGTTGCACCACGTTCACGCTGATGATGTGGCGCAATGGATCATCTGTGCGATAGAGAATCGAACAGCTTCAATCGGTGAAGTCTTCAACACCGTCTCGCAGCAGGCACTCACTCTACGTGGGTACGCCGAAGAAATGTATCGCTGGTTCGGGCACGAACCACGACTCTCGTTCGCCCCCTTCGATCAGTGGAAGCTCGGCCTGGAAAAGAGCGATGCGGAGTCTTCTTGGGGACACATCGTACGCAGTTCCTGTGTGTCCATTGAGAAGAGTCGCCAGCGGCTCGGATACATCCCGCGATTCTCCAGCCTTGAGGCAATACAACAATCCGTCACCGCCCTTATTGTCTCTGGTCGGATCGCCGTTCCACATAGCGCGGTTGACGCTTGAAATTGTGGCGGAAGCGACGGGACTCGAACCCGCGGCCTCCTGCGTGACAGGCAGGCCTTCTAACCAACTGAACTACGCCCCCGCTTAACCGACTTTCGACCGTTACTACTCTTCCCTCTCCCTTCCCATCGATTCCCGAGAGTTCCCGAGAATGCCGAGACAGCGCAGACGTCAGAAAGGAGCAGACCATTCGAGTCTGGCTGAGGGCGACTCAGCCAGACCACGGCTCAACCCCGCAATGGACGCGGGCTTCAGAAAAGCAAGTGTGCCACTTGTGTGCAGCAATTCGGGAAAACGGCCCGCTTCCCTGCCCTCGCCCTTTGATCGTCGAAGGCCTATAGACTAGGACCATGGACTTGAACAGCATCATCGCCTCGATCGACGAAGAGATCGCAACACTTAAGAGTGTCCGCCAGCTGCTCTCGGGCTCCGGCAGCGCAAAAGCTTCACCTAAATCCGCCGCCTTAAAGCCTCGCAGGAAGCGCCGCCGGCTCAGCGCGGAAGCGAGAAAGAAGATCGCCGATGCGCAACGGCTGCGCTGGGCAAAGCAGAAGAAAGCTTCCCCCAAGGCCTGAACCGAGAGGCCAGACGTTGGGATTCATCACTCCCGAACGACCTGGCGTGGATCCTTGTCGTCGCGAAGGGCGACGAACTTGATGTGGCGAACGTGGTTTGAGTCGGTCCACTCAAGAAACTCGAAGTTCGCCACAAGCTCAGGTCGCACCCAGATACATTGCTTCATCTTGGCAGCCGTCAACCCCTGTCCCCATCGACCGCTCTTCGCTTCGGGAAGATTTCGAAAAGGACAGTCCGGAATGACCCGCGACTTCAAGCGTGCGTACAAATCGCGCCGCGTCGCCGGAACCAATCCTGAACGCACCCGTGCGGCATACAACAAACTGCGACCCTCGTAGAAGCCAACTACCAGCGCGTCGACTCCGTTGCTGCCGGGGGTGAAACCTCCGATGACAAACTCCTGACCGATATTGATCCGCTTCTTTGACCAGGCGCCACTCCTTCGACCGGGTTCGTAATGAGACTTGAGGCGCTTGGCGACCACACCCTCTCCCCCCATCTCGCGTACGGCCGCTACAAACTTGCCCATAGGCCCTGCGAAGTGCTCAGACACCTGCACACGGTCTGACGGACGGATCGCATTCGAGAGAAGAGTCTTTCGTTCTTTTAGGGACAAATACTTGGTGTCTTGCCAATTGTGCATCAGGATGTCAAATGCGAAAAAGACAACATTGGTATCGGCATCGGCGTTCTGCAATGCATTGAAGCTCAGCTGGCCGGTTCCATCGAATGCGACCAGTTCGCCATCGATTGAGGTGCCGAGCGGGATTGAGTCTTCAAGACTGCTGAACACTCCGGAGAATCTGCGGGAGAAATCCTTCCCTCTCCGCGAGAGTAGATGGACGCCGCGCTGATCACGGAACGCCTGTCCACGGTAGCCGTCGAGTTTGAGTTCGTAGACCCAGCCTGGACCGTCGGGAAGATTAGCGACAGGCAAACACTCCATTGGCGGCGTGAATGAGATGTCGCGATGGGGCGCAGGCTTCATCCGAAGAGCGTCAGTGGAGCGGTGACTTCTTCTTCGTCCCTGAGAGGCTCGATCAGGCTCGGATCGTTGTTCCGCGTATTTCCCACTGCCTTACCGACTTTCCATGCTTTCATCTCATCGGCCGGGTAGGGTCTCAGCAAGTCGATAGGAAGATTCGTCGGATCGCTCGGTGCCAGCCATCGCTCGTAATCCCGCCTATGCAGAATCACAGGCATTCGATTGTGGATGGGCTCCATCAGCTCGTTGGGATCGGTCGTGAGAATCGTAAATGTCCGCAGCTTTTGCCCGGTCGCCCTGTCCTTCCACGATTCCCATAGTCCAGCGAAGGCGAACATGCCGTCGTCCTTGTTAGCAATCGCGAACGGCTGCTTCGTCTTCTCATCCGGCTTCTGCCATTCATAGAACCAGTCGGCCGGCACCAGGCAGCGTCTTTGTTTCCATGCCTCGCGGAAAGCGGGACTCGTTGCAACAGTCTCGGATTTGGCGTTGATGGTGCTGAAGGATGCCTTTCCGTCCTTCGACCAGAAAGGAACCAGTCCCCAGCGCATCACGGTCAATTCCCGGTTCCTGTCTCCGGGCTCAGGCGCACGACAGGCTGGAGACTTTGCGGGGCGACATTGTAGGAGGGTGCCAGGTAGGAGTCATCGAACTCCTCAAAGACATTTGTGTCGTGCGCCTGCATCCATTCAGCAATCCGCTGCTTGTCTCCTCGCCTGCCGTATCGCCCGCACATATTGCCTTCTCCCGTTACCTTACTATCGCATTCAGTATTGATCTCGCCAGATGCACGCTGTCCATGATCACCGATTGAACTCTGGGAGAAGGTCGGCCGATGTCGTCACGCGCCAGCCTCACGGCAGCAATGATTGATGCAGCGATAACCAGGGTCGAAGCAAATCTGTCCTGGTTGCGCCGCTCTTGTTCTTCGCGCCCAATGGCTCTCCTCATCTGTCCCATCTCAGCGAAACCTCGCTTCCGATTTCACCGGTTTCCGCATGAGCAACAAGTGTGACAGCCGACCTCTAAAAATCTCCGGCGGAAGATAAGACCGACGCTGCCCACACAGTGGACACTCGGCTAGGATCCAGCTGTCCGGCATCGTAATGACGGGTGCCGGAATGTTTTCTCCACATCTTTTGCACTGCACGGTGAAGTCACAAATCCGCGATTGGGGCAGCTGCCGCACGGGAACAGTATAGGCGAACAAATGGCGAAGATTTGCACAGATCTTCCGTTCCGTATTGGGTCGTAGAATTTCGTATCAGGGTTGATTTCATGGAATGCCTTGGAATTCATCTCCACGAGCATAAGTAACTAAACATCAATCACGTGCAGCCAAACTCGGAAGTACTGGATAACACTTTAGTCGGCGGAATCAGAGTAGGGTTAGAGGCGAAATCACCGAGCATGGTCACAGACGCTCCACCACGCAAATCGAATCTCGCGGGTTTTCGAGAGAGTGATCGCATGACAACTCTCGATCTGCCAGGTGACGGATCATTGCATGAATTCGCCCAATCCATTGAGGTGGCGATGAAGATGGAGCGGATCGCGAATGTACGCGGAGTCTGTGCTGACTTCCTCAAAACCGCATCGCACTTCTACGAGGTCGAGGATTGTGGAATCCGGGTACTTACGGCTCGACCCCTAAAAGTCCGTGAGCATTGGACGACCGAACTCTTCGGAGACTACGATCCGAATTCGTTGTTGATTCGGGTGTGGATGCGAACAGCAGTTCGCAAAGAGATGACGTCATTCGGCACATTTCTGAGCACGCTCTGCCATGAGTTCTGCCATCACCTCGACTTCCAGAAGTTCGGATTTGCCGATTCATTGCACACTCGGGGGTTCTTCGAAAGAGCCGCTGCGCTTTACCATCACGTGCGTGGTACTCCGCCAAAACAGTTGGTTTGGGCACCGGTATCGGGAGGACGCTGGCGTATTGACTGGCCCCGGACCAATCGGAGCGCGCATTGATCTGCAACCAGCATGAAGCAAATGGTTCCCGGCGAAGGTGCGATATTCCTAATTCAGATTCGTCGTACCCAGGAGTTTGAAAAACTCGGCTTCTGTCAGTATTCGCAGCGGATATCCTTCATTAACGAGTTCCTCGGCTTTTAGCAGCTTTCCGCTCTTCGCCTTGCCGTTGTAAAGGGAGGGATCGCGAAACCCTGAAACCACGATTGTCACTTTCCTATTCACGTTGGGAATCACATCGCAGCCGGCGGCAATTGCCCGCTCGATCGCCTCTGATCGCGGAATCGACAGATCGCCCGTGAAGACCACACGTTCCCCGTGCATGTGCCCGTCGGCATTCCCCTGCCGCGCAGGATAGTGAGTTCCCACATGATTGAGAACCTGTTCATATCTTTCCGAGCGGGGCTGGCCGGTCTCGATCACCGGAAGATCACGAGGATCGCTCCACGCGTATCTTCTGCCATCGAGTTTGGTAACGACATGCCGAAAAACAGCAAGTGTTCGCCGGCAGTCGGCCAAGGCTCGGTGCGCGTTCTCATTCGACAGGTTGAGCATCAGGGCAACGTCTTCAAGCTTGTGGCTAGGCAGGTGCGGATAAGCATCTCGCGCCATCTCAAGCACGTCGAGATAACGATTTGAGAAAGACAGATCGTGCTGATCGGAAGCGCACTTTAAGAAGCGCAGATCAAAGCCAACCCGATAGCCGATGATGGGAACATCTGATAGGAAAGCCTGCAGTTTCTCGACTGCCTGCAGAAGAGAAACGCCTAAACCGTCAACCATTTCCTGCGTGATACCGGTAGTAGCAGTGATCCCGGGTGGAATCGGATTGGTTGGGCGGACGAGCGTAGAGAATTCCAAAACTTCCCCATCCAGACCTGCGCACTTGAGCGCCCCAATCTCGATGATCTCGTCCATCCCGGCACTGAACCCGGTGGTCTCAAGATCGACAGTTGCGAAGATCGATGGAACCTCAAACCCGGGGGTACGCCGGGTTCCGGACTTGTGCGTCTTTGGTGCAGCGGGTTCACTACGAATTAGGCGAGTCGGCCGCGCCGCAATTAACTGCTCAGTTCGGACCTGATCGACGTCTTCAGCAGCTTGATTCAGAACATGTTGAGGCGGTGTGACTGTGGTATGCAAATCCTGGCTAGAAGTGCTACGGGATCGAACGATAAAGATGGAGACTGCACCAAGAACGAAGACAACTAGCAAAACGATCGCGTAAGTCATGGGCCCCTGAAAAGCGAAAATCAATTTTAATGTCGGAGGCAGAAATCGATCTGCGACTTATGTGTGACTAGAGAACCATTGCAGCCTGGTTGCTTCAATGAATCCGAGTCTCTGGATTTACGACTTCATACTGCCAAGGAGCGCATGTTCTCGATTGCAATGAGCATTCCGTCTACACACGTGATTTGGTGTCGATTAGCGATGCGCATCCATCTGTTGTATTCTTCGTGACCGCCACAAATGTCTTTGCTAAGCGCTAGGGCTTCTTCATGCAGGCTGTTGGCCCAAGCGCCAAATTCACGTGGTGCCATCTTCAGGGCCTCACGCCTGGTCCGATTGGCGCGTTCAATGCTTTTTGGAAGACTGTTCATGTGAACTGAGCTTATGTGACGGATGCCCTTCAGTCTGTGCTCGCCCGCACAATAAGACGCGCGCAGGTATTCCAAATGGCAAAGTGATCACGTTGCGCGTTCGAATCCAACAAGCTTGCGCGGGATATGCCTGACTCGGTGTTGCTGTATACTGCGTTGTCAAAACCACAATGCGCATCTTTGTCGCCGTCACCGATAACGACTGGTTCGCTCTCCACGCTGCCGCTAACCGCGTGGATGAGGTCAACTTCTGGCGTCCATCATCCGAGGCGACATTTAAGGCGCTTCAACCAGGAGAGCTTCTTCTCTTTAAGCTTCACTCCCCTCTGAACTTCATCGCAGGTGGAGGTTTTTTTGTCCGGTTCCATCAGTTGCCCGTGAACCTGGCCTGGGAGACATTCAGAGAGGCGAATGGCGTGCGCTCTCTGATGGAGATGCGCCAGCGAATTGCCTTCTATCGACGCACGCCGATTGCAGCAAACGAGAATCCAATCATTGGCTGCATCATGCTCGCCGAACCATTCTTTTGGCCGAAAGAAGCCTGGATCCCATGTCCCGAGGATTTCAAGCTCAACACCGTGCAGGGAAAGGGTTATGACTCCGAGGTCGGTGCGGGGCGCGATTTGTGGAACGAGGTAAGCACTGGCATCCAGACTGAGACCCCGGCTCTACTTGAACCCGGCACTGCGGCGCTTGCAGCGGTGGAGTCCAAAGGATATGGCAGACCGCAAATTGTGCTACCCCGTCTCGGTCAGGGACTGTTCCGTATCGTAGTGACCGATGTCTACCAGCGGCGCTGTGCAATCACGGGCGAGCGAACGTTACCCGTTCTCGATGCAGCGCACATAAAGCCCTACACGGTAGTGCAGAGACATGAAGTCTCTAACGGGCTGTTGTTGCGCAGTGATCTGCATCGGTTGTTCGAAGATGGCTATTTGACAATCGATCCGGTCGAACGTCGACTGGTTGTGAGCAAAAGAATCAAAGAAGAATTTGAAAACGGCAAAGAGTACTACCGCCTCGAGGGAACGGAGATTCGTGAGCCGCTAGCCACTTGGGCACGACCGAGCACCGAGAATCTGGAATTCCACGCCTACAATGTCTTCCACTAGGCACGCATTCTGTACTCTCAATGCAGGAGCATCAGCCACTCGCCTCGCAAAGGGACAAGAGTCTCCCTGGCTTGCCATGTGAGACCGCTGGCAACCGAGGCCGAGCTATATGCCCAGTGAGCGATTCTTGTTGTGGAACCCAGGTTGTGAATTACCCCAAGCCGATCGAATTCATTTCCAAGCTCCTCGCCATGAGACCGATTCCTCTCAACCCAGGTGCTGAGGTGTTCTTCAGACGCCAGCAGATCACGTTTCGCCGAATTGCATTCCTTATGCGCAAGGACGAAATTGTGTCCAAGGTCCAGTGGATAGAGTGCCCATGGAACAAAATGATCGACGTCGGCCTGCCTCAGCGGCTTCTGACAGTAGAAGCAGAGATTCCGCTGAAGTTCGCGAAGCGGGACTTGGAGCGGCAACAGAGTCGCCCTCGTTGCTCCAAATAGGAACTCATGAAGATCTGCAGATTCCCCAATGAACGACAGATTCTGTTGACGAACCCATTTGGTCCAACCAGCCTGAACAAGTTCGGCAATCAGTCCATGGAACCGCCGAAGACAGAATGCCACTCCGGGGTAGAGTCTGATCGTTTTCGGTGCGATACCTTGCGGTGGATCGTACAAGAACGGAATGCGCTCACGCCCAACGTTTTGCAAGTAGCGCAATGGCATTGCGCGAATGTTTGCGGCGATCTGCCGCGCCAAGGCTCTCCAGGCGATTGAATCGCGCTGGGCACTCGCCAGAGAATCTCCGTACTTGTTTCGAATCTGAAGCAAAAGCCTCACGACGACCGGAGCTTTTCCTGCATTCTGACGGAGGACTACCGAGCCGAGGAATGGCAGCGTTTGCCGCCAGTAGTATTCGATAAACTTCTCCGCAATCCTCTCGGCGTCGATATCGAGTGAGCTTCCGGAATCGTCTCCGATCTCGACTGAAAGATCTGCCAGAGCCATGAGTAGGGCGTATTTGTAAGTGGCCGAGAACAGGCCTTCGCCGAGGAGCCGCTGTACCTTCAGCAGGAATTGCACCTGCTCTTCGGGAGAAGGCGGCATTTCAATCCACCTCCCAATAACGGGCTCTTGCTGGAATGATGTTGCGGATTCCGCCCCGTGGATCAACCACGTCGCCGATACGTCTTGGGATCACATGAATGTGCGCATGCTCAATTGTCTGCCCAGCTTCCGCTCCATCGTTGATTCCGATATTGAAGGCATGTATACCGAGCTCCTGCTTGCAATTCTTTCGAACATCCGAGACGAGATCCCAGGCTGCGAGCTGATCTTCAGCGCTCAAATCGTAAAGACTCTTTACGTGCGGTCGAGGGATGATGAGCGTATGACCTTCTGTGAGCGGGAACTCATCTCTCATTGCGATCGCAGAGGCCGATTGCAAGACTACCCGTGATTGGTCCACTTGGCAGAACGGGCATTTGCTCATCGACTGACTCGCAGTAATACGGAATTGCGGTGAAAATCAAGAAAGTGCTTCTGACCCTCTGAGAACGAACCAACATTCACCAGATGTTCGGTATCGATTCCCATCCTCTGGAGAGAAGGACGATGCGCGACCGGAGAGATGATGAGCTGTCCAGAATTCTCGAAACCAATGAAACCCCGATCGAACAGATGATCAATGCTGGGCGTTAGCAGCAATCCGTTCTCTCCATTGAGGCGCTCTTCATTTGAGGAGTCCCGCCAGGGCTTGCAGTGGGATGCGATGAGGTGGGTTGGGTTCTCAACACCGGTGATTCGGCATCGATGCTCAATTCGACTGACGCGCTCCTTAAATATGCCCTGACCGCATCGGGCTCTGACGATAGCCTCACGATCAGTCTCCCTGACCGATGTGTCAGACTGGACCTGCTCCTCAAGCCTGCGCTCCCAAACATCGAGATCGTCTCCTAGAATCAGCTGCTCGCCGGCAACTGGCGCAACCTGCTCAGACCCCGAAAGCAACAGCCGAGCTTCTGGTCCAATGAGCCCCGATAACAGTTGAGCAAAGCCCTCTGAGACTTCCGTTAGATAGAGAGCCTGGTTTCCATTGCCATTTGCCTGGAGCGGCGAGTACCGGCCGGGCAGAGCCGATCGCAGAATATCCATGTGATCTTTCGGCCGGACCTTATTCAACAGCGGAGTGAACGAGACACTCACCCGCCAACCGACGTTTTCCCAGTACTCTCCGGTAGCACCAAATTCCGCCGGCTTAGGACATTCCCAGCAATAGGATTTCGCGATACCAATAGCCGCGATCCGAGTATCCACAAAGGAGAATATGAGGTCCCCAGGAGAGACCTCGCGCATTGATTCATAGAATGGGTTTCTCGCGCCATTAGCATTGCGCTTTGGGGACCAAAGGTATCCGTCCGCAATCTCATGGCGATACGTCTGATTTTGATTGACCCACCAATAGCGCATGGTTCGACCCGAGATGCTGTTGAAGGTTTACCCCTCAGCGTACCACTAATTGGAAGGAAACCATCTGAAAGGACCTAGCGTACGCGCGAATCTGGACATTCCATCAACCTTGTGCGATCGCTCTTTTGATCGCCGCTTCTATCTTCGAACCTCTCCTTGCAAATGGAAGCGCCTCGAACATTTCATCAGCCAATTCGTCGCTAGTGCGAAGTCTGCCGTCGGACTGCACCCAACGGAGCAAATTTCGCATCTCTGCAGAAGTGTATTCGTCGATCGACTTGCGCACGGGAATTGGCGGACTTGCCGAATTCCTCACCGCCGGTTTCGACGAAACCGATGTTGAATTCGGCGTGTGGGGCTCCGACGAAGTTCTGTTCGCTGCTGATCCACCATTGCCATTCGACTTCTCAACCGCTCTGTTAAAGGCCTGAACCGCACGTTGGATCTCGTCATCTCGCCGCAAGAACCAATCTGTAGACCAGATTCGGTGGAAGGTCCAACCCAACCTCTCAAGCTGTTGCTGGCGAAGCCTGTCCCGATCCCGCGCAGTATAGCTGGAATGGTAAGTCGCTCCGTCGCATTCGATCGCGAGGACGTACTTTCCCGGTGCAGCGGGGTGGCAGGCTGCAAAATCGATCCGGAACTTCGAGCAGCCGAGTTGCGGAACCAGGGTGAGCCCATGAGAACTCAGAGCTTCGAATACGTCCAGTTCGAAATCATTCATCGGCTCAGTCGTGAGCTCTCCGTTAAAGAGCAGACGACCACCCGAACTCGCGTATTCGATGTAGCTCTTCAGGAACTCCAAACCTGTACCTGGACGAACCTGGCTACTGTTGATGTCGCTGTACGCGAATGAAGAGACGACAACGACCTTTCGCTTGGCGCGCGTCGCAGCCACATTGAGTCGTCTACGGCCGCCCGCAGAGAGAATTGGGCCGAAACGCAGAGGCAGGTTCCCGGCACGATCCTTTCCGTAACCAACCGAGATAATGACGACGTCCCTTTCATCTCCCTGGACGCGCTCTAGGTTTTTCACGAAGAATCGCTCGGGGCGTCCTGTATCAAAGAATTCAGACAGTTCCGAGTCTCCATTCAACTCTCGATCGATCGCGCCCTGAATTCGATTTGCGTGCTTGATACCCATGGTGATTACACCAAGGCTCAGATCCGGTGTGGTCCGGGCATGCTGAAGAACCAATTGGACCACCTTCTCAACTTCTGCACTGGAACTTTCCTCCTGCCCATCGGAGGCAGGAATGTGGTCGACGTACACGTGAGAGATCGCGGGGCCGCCGCCGGGTCCGGGGAACGTAACAAGTCGGTCGTCGTAGACATGATGGTTTGAGAATGCGATCAGCGATTCATCGCGGCTTCGGTAGTGCCAATTCAGATGGAATCCCTTCACGAAGGGAATCATCATGTCGAGCAGACTTTCATACCCCGTTGAGTCAGCATCCGAATCGTCCTCTTCATCGGCGGCAGCAAAGAAGGTGGTCGGTGGAAGCTGCTTATTATCGCCTGCAACGATCACGTGCTTACCCCGCAGAATCGACGGAATAGCGTCCTCTGGGAGGATCTGGGATGCTTCGTCGAAGATCACATAATCGAAGATACCGGTGGCGCCGATCAGCTGGCACACTGAAAGCGGGCTGGCCATCCAGCATGGACATACAGCAGTGAGAACGTTCGCTGATTCAGTGAAGACCTTGCGTAAAGGCTTATGCCGACGGCTTTTCGCTGCTTCGCTCCGGATGATGCTTTCCTGTTCCGGATACTTGTTCATCGCGGCAACGGCATGTTCAGCATGCGCACGCCGCACCCTCGCTGCTGCGAGATCGAGCCTCTTCTCGTCCAGCGTTCGGAAACTATCAACGTAGCCATTATGTGTAGACCCGACGAAAGCTCGCACATCCGGATCAGCCAATGCCGCCATATCCAGGGTTGACGTGAGCCATGAGTAATCGAACGCTGAGACCCACTGGGCGGCGGGTCGGCGAGAAGCATGAATCTCATCGACTAGCTTCTGCACTCCCAATCGCTTCAGCTTCCGCTCTATCTCGCAAACGCGGCTTATTCGATACGGCGTAGCGGTGTCTTGAGCGAGTGACCTGACCTCTACCAGCAATTCAGTCAGCGGGAGTTGTTTCAGCTGAAGACTTGAAATGCGTTCTGCTTCATTCAAACTGCTGCTGACCTTATCGAAGATCTGCTTGCATGAATCAGCAGTGGGAATCTGGACAGGTGATTTACCGTTCTCTCCCCATTTTTGCCAGAAGTCGAATGCGCCGGCGGCAGATTTCATTTCCTCCCAGACCTGCTTCACCGAAGTCCTTCCCGCGGTTCTCAGAAGGAGTGCGTCCCGGTAGGCCTTCTTCAACCTTGCATTTGAGATGCGAACCCAAAGACTCTTCAGACCTGGGGCGCAGCCTGGCACCATAGCATCCGCGCGCCCTTGCGCGTCAGGAAAGATGCTTTGCTGATAGCACGAGAGAATCTCGTTTCCGGCAATCGCTTCTCGCAAATAGGTCGCTGCATCATCGATGGTTGTAGGCATTCGGAGTGTGAAGTCGGCACAGATCTGCGTCAAACCAGCTATCAGGGAAGGCAGCTCCTCATGAGCGACCCGCGAGAGTAGATCAAGAGCATTCTGTGCTGCCCTTGTGTCCTCGAGTTCAACGCCGCACCATGGCGACGGATCCGTTCGGTTCAGCAGGCTCACGAATCCGGCTGCTTCCCGGAGCAAATCTCGGATCTGATTTGCACTTTCTGAGGTGATCGCATTCAGGTCCGCACTTCGCCAGCGGACCGGATTACTGATGTCAGATGGCAATCGAAGGAGATGGCCTTGCATCTGGAAGATGCTCATCCCAGTTGGCGCATGAAGTTTGTGCATCCGCTGATCGTGTTGGTTAAGCTTGTTTCGCCGGTCCACAAATGCGTTGTGCACGTCATCAACCGCTGGAAGACCAGCGTCGCGCACCATGTTCAGCGTCCGCGCGACGTTCTCCATTACCTTCTTCGGGGCCAACTCAGCGCCGTGAAGGTCGATTGCCAGATGGTCCAGGCCAACAGAGGTAAGCCTGTTCATGACGACTTCCAGAGCGGCGCGCTTTTCGGCGACGAATAGGACCTTCTTTCCCGTTGCTGCCAGTGTCGCAATCAGGTTCGTGATTGTCTGGCTTTTGCCCGTTCCTGGCGGTCCGTGAACAACTGCGCTCTGGCCGGCCACGATCCCGGAGATCGCACATTGCTGACTCGAATCAGCCTCCATCACGGCAAATTCGTTGGTTGGAGGTACTGAGTCCAATCCCTTTGGATCAACGTCGACGTTGGATGCGCTCATCGCCCTTCGGGCTGAAGCGTCTCCTGCGATCGCGGCCACAATATCATTGCTGATCAGTTCCGCGCCCCGGAGTTCCAGATCCTTCACCATTGCCAGTTTTTGGAAGGAGAAGTTTCCAATTACTGCGAATGGCTGAGCCGTGAATCCCGGGACCTTCTTCGCTCGCGAAGCAAACAGGTCCAACACTCCCTGAAGATCAATCTCTGCCTCGTCAGAATCGTCGTCACCTTCCTCGGGCTCAGGTCGAAATTTGTGCAGAAGCTCCTCGCCAGTGATCCTTACGTTGAGCTCCTCATTGAGCACATGGATCAAAACAGGATTGACTTCCGGTTTTCCAGTGGTCTCGACTTCCGTAGATTGGACGTCATGACCCTTGAACTTCAACGTCACCGGGAACAGGAGTATTGGAGCAAAAGAGTCACGGCCGCCGTCCTCCGCCGTCCAGGAGCATCTTCCGACCGCGAGGTACAGGGTCGAGAGGCCCTTTTCCTCGAGGTTCTCCAGGCCTTTTCTCGCGATTGTTCGGATGTTTGCTGCCGCGAACTGCTGACCGGGCACCAGTTCGGCCACGGCAATTGAATTACCTGAAGACAAGAACCGGATCAATTCTTGCCCGATCGGCAGCTCGAGTGCCCCATTGACCAGAGGTCTATAGAAGAGGAGGTTATTTCTGCGCGAGAGATCGATGAGACGGTTCTTCCACGCGTCGCGCGACGTGTTGACCAAGGTCTCTCGTAGCTTGGTGTCGGAAAGAAGAGTTGGGCCCGATGACATTGGCTTAAATCGGTGAAAACCAACTATATCGCAAATGGGCTCTACAAGCCCCTGCACTAAAGTGATAGCTCACTCGAATGAAACACAAATAGCCCGGACGTTATACGCAACTAGCTTGGGTCAGTATCACCTTAGAATGTTGCAGGAACGCGGCTCCCAGCACAAACAATCACGATCCCTGGAAGTGCGCCGTGGGATGGCGGGAGCAGGTTGATGCCGAATCAATTTTCGCCGCGTCACGGAGCTCACCCTTCTCGGAGGCCTATCCTGTTCCGAGAGGCCTATCCTCTAAGACCATTCCAAAACGGCCGCTCGATGAGTGCATTGGCCCGTCTCCACTCCACCTGAGCTAGGTGCGACTGAAACTAACGATAGAGTCGCCGGATCGAATTCTGGGAGTTCGAACTCGAACGTGCCTACTCGTTTCGAATCGTGTCCATCGGGTTGATTTGAGCTGCGCGGAAGGCAGGCAAAAGTGCCGATCCGATGGAAAGAAGAAGAGTGATTGCCAATGAGACTATGAAACTAGTGGCGTCGAATGCATTCAGTTGGTAGAGCTGTGATCGCAACAGGTGAGCGACGACCAACGAAAGCGGAAGTCCTAGCCCGAAACCAATACCCGCGATCCGCATGCTCTCCCCGAAGATCATTTGAAGCACGTCCTGCCGCATTGCGCCCAAAGCCATGCGTACCCCAATCTCGTTCCTCCGACGTTCGAGCCTGTAGGTGAGGGTTCCGTAGAGGCCAGTAGCGACGAGCACGACAGCGAGCACGCCGAAAGCCATGGCGAGACGGGCGAAGAGCATGGGCGTCGTGTAGGACTGCTCGAATTGCGCTGCCTGCGTCATAGGCTTTTCTGGGGCCAAGTTGGGATCTATCTCGCGGAGTGCGCTTCGAATGCCGGGTAGCAGCGAGAGCGGTGGCAAAGAGGTACGGATCTCAAGCGTGATCTGGCCTTCCATGCCGGACTTGGAGGCCGAGTGGTAGACGGTTGGGCGATCAGACTCGGAAGCGAATTTGTATTTACTGTCGCGCACCACGCCGATGATCTCCGCATTGTCGACGATGTGGCCTAAGGCACCGTTGGGTAAATATTGCTTGGCAAAAGTCTGGTTGACGATGGCCGTCTGCTTGCTGGAAGGCGTGTCGGCGGAGTTGAATTCACGACCCTGGAGCACAGGAACTCCGAGGGTGCGAAAGAAATCCACGCCGATGAAGTTGGACGAGATGTCGGCCCGCCTGCCGGACTTGTCGAGAACAGTCGTTCCGTCCAGGTTGACGCTCCCGCTTTTCAGCCATCCTGAGCCGGGACGCCATACTACCGGCGAGATCGATTCAACTCCGGGCACTGTTCGCAGGCGACCAATGAGGCGGTTGTAATACAACCAGCTCTGGGTGCGACCGGTGAGGCGTTGGGGTTCCAGATCAAAAACAAGAAGCTGATCCGCCTGCATGCCGAGGTCGAGGTGCTCGTAATTGAGAAGTGTGCGAACCGTGAGCCCTGCGGCGACGAGAAGAGTGAAGCACATGGCGATCTGAAAAGCGATGACGAGATTGCCCATACGGCGATGGTTGCGACTGGCACTGGCCATCTGGGTCGTACTTCTGAGGGCTTGGTCCGGACTGATATTGAGAGTTTGCGAAAAGGGCGTGAATGAGAATGCAATGGCGACGAGCGAGGCGACGGCGAGGGTAAACGAGAGGACGTGGCGATCTGGTGCGAGGCCTGCTTCGATACGCGCCCAGTGAGCGAGCACACTCGTGACCGCGATGGCGAGCAGCCAGCCCAGTCCCGCACCGGCGACGACAATGGCGAAGCTGTCGAAGGCGAGTTGGCGAAGGATGCGAAGGGAGCTTGCGCCGGTGGCGATGCGGATGGCGAATTCGCGCTGGCGTGTGGCGGAGCGGGCGAGGATGAGCAGGGCGACGTTAGTGCATGCGATGAGGAGCACGAGGCCGACTAGCGCCATCATGAGCTCGATCGGATCACGATAGGAACGGGCGTAGTCGGCGATTCCCCGGATGGGAGTGAAGCCGAGCGATGCGGGCCATTGTTTGAAGTCGATCTTTCCCTGAGGCGCGGTTGCAGCCTGCCAGAAGATGCCTTGCACGGCGTGCGAGGCTTGTTCTGGCGAGACGCCGGGCGCGAGGCGAACGACGAGCGGCACGGCCCACCATCTGGGAAAGCTATAGAGCATGCCTTCATCGGCGGCATATCCCCAGCCATTGAGCTCGGGGCGGTTCTGAAGTGGAATCCAGAAGTCATCAGGGGAGCCGGGATCGAGACCAACGAAGCCAGGCGCGGTGACGCCAACAATGGTGAGTGGAACTCCACGAACGTAAAGAGTCTGGCCGATCGCACCGGGATCGCGCGAGAAGGCCTTGGTCCAGAAGCCGTAACTGACGACGGCTTTGGCGGTATGGTCCTGTTCGTCGGCGTTGGTGAAACCGACTCCTGCAGCCATGGGAACACCGATGCCGGTGAAGAAATTGCCGCTGACCTCTTCGCCGGGCGCGGTGGTAGGTGTATTGCCATAGCGAACGGGAACCTGTCCGAGGGCGAGCGGGATGTGGGCAATAACGTCGGTGAAGACGCGCGACTGGCCACGCAGGGCCTGAAAAACAGGAAGAGAAAACGATGTGGGCCCGTTGCCGGTGCCGGCGGTATTCGGCGGCTGCGTGCCGCCATGGAGGATGCGCACCGTGTAGAGCTGCTTTGCATCGCGGACGGGAAGCATCTTGAGCAGCAGAGCATTGAGCGTGCTGAAGACGGCAGTATTGGCGCCGATCCCGAGCGCGAGAGTGAGAATGGCGGTGAGTGCGAAGCCAGGAGATTTGGCGAGCTGGCGGAGTGTGTAGCGAAGATCCTGAAAGAAGACGGACATGCAAAGCCTCCGACCGTGGGAGCTGACCTTGCCTTCCCAACGAGGCTATCAGAAAGCTGAGGCGGTGGATCGTTAGTCCCGTGACCTCGGCTTACGATCCAACATGATCTGGGGTCGCGATTGGATCACCGCTGATGCTTCTTGGTCGCAGCCGCCTTAAGCCAGCGAGATGCAGATCCTGATTTGAAACGAAGCCGGAGCCGCCAAACTTAGTGCAGATTGCGACCAAATGGGATTCGGGGGGCTGTGGTTGCCTGGAGATCTACTTACCGGATGCGCACGGATGCCAAGTTTGCAATTCAGAAACGATTGGCGTCAATGAAGCTGGTGACGATTCGCATGAATTCCTCGGGTTGCTCAAGATACATGAGGTGCCCAGCATCGGAAACCACGATCCTGTGCGAATTGGGAATGGCGGTCTCGATTGCTCCTGCATTCGCGTGAACATCGGGGATGTCTGCATCGCCTACTAGGATCAGCGTTGGTACATGAATCTCATGAAGACGGGGCAATGACGAGGGAACTCCTCTAGCCATGTCTCGATGAGTGAAGTCTTGGGGTGCCGCGCTAAGTAGATCGCGAATCTTCTGGCGTGCTGCCGGATGATCGGTCACTGTCAGATATTTGTCGTCTGCAATTCGAGCGATGGCCGCAGCTGTGTTGCCCTTATCGGCTGGCGCCCAGGTCGCCTCGCCTCGATTCAAGAAGTGATCGGAATAGGGGTATCCGTGGACGACTGCACCGACTAGGATGAGTTGTTCAACAAAGTTTGGATGTTCGAGAGCGAATTCGATGGAGAGCTCACCGCCATGGGAGCTGCCAACGAGGATCGCATGGCGTACCTTCAGGTTCCGTAAGAGCGCAAACAAGTCATCGGTTTCCGTGTACCAGCTTGTGGCCTCTGGCGAATGCCCGTAGCCCCGACGATCGTACCTAATCGTATGGTATTGTTTGCAAAAGCCTGGCCAAAGATTGTTCCAAACGGCGGAGTGCACGACGCCATCGTGCAATAGCACGATGGCTTCATCGCCCGTTCCGCATTCCTCGTAGTAGATTTTGCCGTTTTCGACATTCAGGTATTTTCCAGATGCACTTCCGGACTGAGCTCCCATGAATGGCACCATGCACACTGATAGAGTGCTGACCGCAAATGCAATGGCGACTTTCTTGAGGCTTAGTCTTGTGAAGCGGCTTTCCTGCATACCTTACCTCCTCTCAAAAGCCACCGGATCTGATGAGGTCCCTCCTGCCTTCTCGATTACTTCATTCTGTCGAAAAGCATGGACGTGCGGAGACCGTAAGAAACAGAATCTCTACGAGCAGCCGGCACTTCTATTCGTCCCGCAATGTCCCAATCGGATCGACAGCCGCTGCGCGACGAGCCGGCAACGCCGATGCCAGAAGTGCCAGCGCGAATACGGCAATAGCCGCCAGCGCCAGCACGCCGGGATCGAATGGGCTTACTTGGAACAAGAAGCTGCGTAGAAGCCGCGAAGCCGCTGCTGCTCCAACCAGGCCGATTGGGACTCCGATGACTGCAAGTTTTGCTCCGGAGGTGAGCACTAGCCGCACGATGTCTGCGCGCTGCGAACCCAAGGCAATGCGGATAGCCATCTCCTGAGTGCGCATAGCAGCGGAAAGCGCAATCACGCTGTAGATGCCCATGAGTGCCAGCAGTACGGCCGCCGCGGCGAAACTTGAGATCAGCACAGCGTTGAAGCGGCGCGGCGCCTCCGTCCGGCTCAACGCCTCATCCATCGACTGGACCTTTGTGAGCGGAAGCTGCGGATCGATGGACAGGGCTGTCGCGCGCAGCGATTCGATCATGCTGTCGAGTGGCAGTGCAGTGCGTAGCACAATACTTCCCGCCTGCGCGTTCAGCAAGCCGGGCGGCACCAGCTTTCCGTAGGAAGCCATCACCTGGCTGGAGGGCTGGTAGATCTCGTACTGCGTCGGAGCGTCCACGGCCATCTGCTTGATATCGCCCATCACACCCACCACCGTGATCCAGGGTGTGGGCGTATTGGGGTATCCCCAACGTAGGCGCTTGCCTATCGGGTCCTGTCCGGACCAGAAATGCTCGGCGAGCATGTGGTTCACAATGCAGACCGGCGGTGCCTTCACGTTGTCGGCCTCGGTGAACACTCGGCCGCGTAGCAGCGGAATCTCCGCGGCCCGAAAGTAGTTGCCCATTACCTGGGACGGCCAGGCAATATCTACTTCGGTTGCCTTGGGCAGAACGTAACTATCGGCGACGAATCCGCTATTGCGGACCATTCCTGAAGCTGGCAGGTACGACGTAATTCCCACGGCGTCGATGCCCGGCAAACGTTCGAGCCTGCGTAGCAAGGTGCTATTAAACGTATCGATGGCGGCTTGCCTCGAGTATTGCTCCTGCGGCAGGTTGTAGTTGGCTGTCAGCAGGTGATCGGTGCGAAAGCCGACATCAACTTCGCGCAACTTTTCAAAGCTGCGCAGCAGCAGGCCTGAAGCAATCAGCAGCACTAGGGCCACGGCTATCTCCGCGACCACCAGGGCGGAGCGCAGGCGCGACTGCGCTCCGCCGGCCGATCCCGTGCGTCCGCCTTCTTTGAGCGTCTCGTTCACTCCGGTGCGCGCAGCGGCTAGCGCCGGCACCAGCCCACACAGCAAACCGGTCAGCAATGCCGTGCCAATAGCAAACAGGACCACGTGCCAGTCGAGTTGAATAGATTCGACTCGCGGCAGCGTCTCCGGCAAGAAGCTGATGCCGACCCGTACGGCCAGCGCCGCCAAGCTCAGCCCAATCAAGCCTCCCGCGAGGCTCAACGCGAGTGTCTCCACGAGGCTTTGCCGCAGCAATGCAGCGCCGCTCGCCCCCAGCGCCCGCCGTACCGCAATCTCCCGCCGCCGCCGGATCACGCGCACAAGCAGCAGTCCGGCGAGATTGGCGCAGGCGATGAATAGAACCACCGCAACGGCCAGCAACAATATCCGCAGCAACGGCCGCGCCTGCGCCACCGTCTCTTCGGCCAGCGAGCGAACCATAGCGCCGATACGTTGATTGCTCATGTAAGCGGGAAAGTTATGCGCGATCTGCCGCGCGACGCGCTCTGCGTCCTGCTGGGCCTGCGAGGGCGTCACGCCCGGCTTGAGGCGCCCGACCATTCCGCAGCACCAAGCAGCCGCCTCTTCCATCTCATCGGGTGTGGGACTCAAGGGTACCCACAGTCGGCTCTGATCCATCTGGCCGGGGATGAGCGGGAACTCGAAGCCGCGCGGCATCACGCCGATGATTTCGTAAGTCTTGCGGTTGAGTTCGATCTTGCGGCCCAGGATCTGCGGATCTTCGTTAAAGTGGCTGTGCCACATCGCGTAGCTGATTACGGTTACCGGCTGGCTGCGGTCGTCTTCTTGCTGCGTGAAGGTGCGGCCCATCAGCGGCGCAACGCCGAGCAGAGGAAAAACGCTAGCCGTAACGCGCGACGCACTGATCTTGGCGGGCGCGCCATCGTCGGAGAATTCGTAGCTGGCCTGCTCAAACCCGCCCAGGGCTGCGAAGCCCCGCGTCTCGCGCTCGTAGGTAAGAATCTGTGGCATGGTTACGCCGATATGGCCGCTGCTGCCCATATCGATACGTGGCACAGTATCCCCCAGCACCATCAGCCGTTCAGGGTCGGTAAATGGCAACGGACGCAACAAGACACCTTCCACAATCGAGAAGATCGCCGTTGTGGCGCCGGTTCCGAGGGCAAGCGACAACACCGCGACGGTGGCGAATCCGGGATTGCGGCGCATGGCACGAAAGCCGTAGCGGATGTCTCCGCTCAGCTCATCGAAGAGTCCGAGGCCAATGGCTTTCCGGTACGTCTCGTTTTGGGCTGTGGGCCGACCAAGATCGATGCGCGCTTTGCGCCGGGCTTGTTCTTCTGTGAAGCCTTGCCGTACTAGATCTTCCTGATAAGCATCGAGTGTGGAATGGAACTCTTCTTCAATGTCGGCTGGCGTGCGCGGCGATATGAAGTGCCGGAGTTTGCGGATTGCGGCAAGGATACTCATAGCTCCTCCGCCGTCTTATTTAGGATTCCGGCGACGACAGCGGCCATATCGATCCATCTCTCAGTTTCGGCTTTGAGTTGACGCTTGCCGGCGGCAGTGAGCGAGTAAAAGCGGGCACGGCGTTTGTTATCCGACTCACCCCACTCGCCTTTGATCCAACCCTGGCGTTCAAGCCGATAGATGGCGGTGTAGAAGGAACCCTGCAAGATCTCAAGGCGCTCGCCAGATATCTGCTGGATGCGCAGTAGGATGCCATATCCATGCAAGGGGCCAAGCGAGATCGACTTGAGGATGAGCATTTCGAGAGCACCCTGCGGGAGTTCAACTGGCTTCGCCAAAGACTCTCTCCTATCTGGGAAAGGAGAGTACACGCTGTCTCCTTTCTCGTCAAGGAGACAGCCATATCAGGGCAAGTCGCTCATTGTCATCGTCGTGGATGTTTTGCAAATCGCCGCGGTGATGCTCTCTGCCGCTGGCTTGGCGGCTCTTCCCTTCGCGGCACATTTCTTGCACACAGCCGAAGATAGGACATGAACAAATTCGCCCTTGCCCCGCCCCTTAGACTGATGCCGGATCAGCCTAACCAATCTCCACTGGACACGCGCGCCGAGAACCGCCGAGGGTCGAGCGATGTTTACCGCCGGCGGCCAAAGCGACGAAGACCGCCCGATGTCGGAGCGGTGGACCTTCTATTCGCGAACGAGTGCCCCTCCCGTTCTTTGGCGAATCCGCCGACAATCGCGATCAGACTGGCAACCTTGGCAACCTTTCCAGTGAAGAGGTTTTGGAGAGCAGTGAACCCGATATCAAACGGCGATCCGCTTTGCGCGACCGCTACTACTGGGACAAGCAGGATGATTGTGACGAAGGACAGGGTTTTGGGAAAACGGCGCGGGAACTTCCAGCGGAAGATTCTGCGCCGGGCGGGGGACGTGAGCGTGATCCTCATTGGCACCTCCGACGGCTCGGTTCCTGCCGTCATGTGCCACACCGTACAGCCGCGCTTTTCAAGAGTCCAGGACTTCTTCTCTATAGTGCTATTGGTTTGATCTATCGAGGATGGTTTGTCCCCAGAATCTCCTCAACGGAGAAAAACAAAAGCTCTCGGATGACCTATTGCAGCAATTTATCTTGGGTTGTGGCGAAGCTTCGAATCTTCTGATGGCGGAGTCGGTCAGCAATTCCGCGCATCCCCGCGATCAACGTATGGAGCACGCTCTGTCGCCTTTCCGCCAGCCCGAATAGAGACGGAGGAAACAGAAGCGCACAGGTTCGCACCACGGCGTTGCTGAGGATCTCTCTTCGGGAAAACACATACGTAGCGAGGCACAGTCCTTGATATGGCGTTCCGATGATCATCATCAAGACGTGCGCATTGGAAGCACCGGTCTGCTTCGACAAAGAGCTCATTGCCGTCATATCGGTGCGACTTGGCAACGGTGCTGAATCCGGATGAGTATGCCACATTCCCAGATAGCGAATCGAGCCCCGGGATTCTAAATCACGCCTCTTGTGAAGGGCCGCAGTGCCGTCGACGCCGCAGATGAATTCAGCCTCCGTTAGGACGCTGTCTTTTGGGGGGCCAGACATTTCATCCACCCAGATGATCTTCAGTACTTCGTCCTTTTCGCCCAGGACAATGCCGCCCGTCTCGACGCGCCTCCCATGCTTCCACGCACTACGATCAATCGCCGAGTGCATTTTTGCCCACGCTTCATCGCTGATCCGCACCTCAAAACCCGTTTGCGGATCATGGCTAATGATGCGCCCTGCGACGCGGAGGCGAATGGTAGGGTCGACCTTGGAGTTGGTCGGCTGGCTGCAGAAGCAAATCGCGGCTTCGGAATTGTGTATGGAAGTCAAAGCCTCTGGCAGCGCGTTCAACATCGAATGCGATAAGACTGCTACGTCAGCAAATGACCCCACAAATGTAGGTTCTGAGCACCCCGGCTCCGGCTGAAAATGCTCGTGCGAAGTCAATGGAAAGAAGTCCGAAAGGTAGGGCGACGACGGAAACGAACGAAGCAACTGTAATTTCGCAGCCCGGGCTGCGTCGAATGGGCCCCCGGAGTGACCTCGACCAGTGACGATTAGCAGTCCCCTCCGCGCCTTTGGGCCTATTACAAAAGAAGCGATTGGCACGGGACAAAAATCCGCCTTTCGCCGTAATTCGAGTTTCGTGAGCACTGATCGTGAGGCTGTGGCATCGATAACGAGATCGGCATTGTCATGCCAATCTGACCGACCGAGCGCTAGGCGCTTGACGTCTCCCACGTGGGCTTCGACATTGAGGCTTGGCCGGATCGCAAGCAAACGTCGCTTAAGAATCTCGGCTTTGGGGAAGCCGATGTCCCGATCTTCATATGGCTGACGAACCAACACGCCCGGTTTGATGATCCCGTCGTCGTAGAGCACCAAACGATCAATTCCGGCACGCACCAGCGCTTCGGCTAACTGTGCTCCAATTGCCCCGCACCCCCATACGGTGACCTGCTTTCCGATGAACCAATTCATGGAAGTTTTCACGTCTCGGCGGACAATGATTTCCGGTCGTGCTTCGAGCACGGGGCACCAATGGATTGGGCAAGGAGCCAGGGCTTTGAGGAGTGCCTCTTCGAGATCTGCACGAATTTGTCGAAGCTCTTCATTGTCGGTCGGCCGCGGCATCGTCAGGCGCAGCGCACCCGCCGTTTCAGGATCGAAATACCAGGCGGTCAAATGTTGCTTCAGGTCTTGGTGTCCTTTGGTGCCTCGCATCGGCGCACCTATGACCAAAATGAGTGGAGTATCACTTGGGGTCATGTCAAGGCCACAGCATATGATCGCCAGCAGATGACTCCGGCTGATTCCGCGTACACTGAGTTCTGAAATGAGCTTTCCTATCGTGTCAGGAAACAGATGGCTTAATGGTTCTGCAAGCAATAGCGCCGGAGCAACCGGAGTAGTCGGCCACACGTCGGCAAAAAGAGACTCCCAACCATCAATATCGATGCGGCGCTCGGAGACTTGTCGAATCAGAGCAAATCCGAACCACGGCTGATCCGAAACCGTTGGAGCGTTGGCTTGCGGGACGATTGTCGGCAGATCGTACCTTCCTGCATCCGGAGTCGTTGGAGGATGCAGTGCGGCACCTACCGGTTCGAGCCTTCCCAGAGCAGCATCCCGCAGAAATGTGTCGATGCGGGCTACGAACCCGAACATACCGTCCGACGGGTTCCACTCCGTGTCCGGTGCCTGGTAGAGGCAGAGGTATGTTGCCCAATAGACGTGAGGAAAACCCTCCCACCGCCGATGAGTGCTGTATAGCAGCGGATGAGAAAACGGGAAATCAGATGGAACGTATATTTTGAGCTTTTCCCGATTGCGCAGGGGCATGCCTTCGGGGCTTTGCGGGACGGTGCTGCAATCCACGCTGATATAGACAGCTAGCCTTCCATTCTTCTGTTCTGCAAACGAAATTATTTCCAGAGGGCTATCTGGAGCAGCTTCGATCTCTCGAAGCTGCTCCAGTGCCATCGCCTGACCAGCTGTCATTCTCTTGCCCCGAAGCCTACACGCGTTGCGGGCGGGCCCTCCGATCCGCGTGCGAAAGTGGCAGCGGAAGTGAGGGACGCGGCCTCCTTTTTCGCGGTCTTTTTAGAGGGTGATACATACACTAGGCCGTTCTTCGTCGCTTCCCAAACGATCGGCACCGGTTGCTCTTCTCCGCCGTGTTCTTGAGTACAGAGGAAATCGGTCGGCGCAATCTCTTGATATCGTGCCTTCGCCCTCGCATGAGGCGGGTTATCGCCCGACTGATTTGAGGTTGGGATCGGTTCGCTGCTCGCAACGATGTAGCCCAGCTTATGCGCTGCGCCTTCAATGAGGTCCAGCACGTCCTGGCGTAAGGTGGCGGTCTCGGCTCCTGAATCCTTCCAATACATGACTGATTTTGAGCAGTGATGAGGAGCAACAAAGACGTTCCATTGCACATCAGCATCGTCGCTGTACTCGAAGATCTTTTTTACCGTCGGATAGCAGTGATCTCCCAGTAGCATGATGAAGGATTGACCTCCCTCCACTTCCAGCCTAATCTGCATTGCGATTGAACAGTCATTCCGTTCGCCCTCGGAGCTGTCCTTGAAGGGTCCGTGCAGGAATACTCGAAACGATTCTGCAAGGTCTACTCCATCCAGTTCAAACAATTCATGGCCTGGGACCGAGAAACATCCGCGAGGGAAGTCCTTGTATTCATCTTCCTTCAAGAGATCGTCGTAACCGATGATGCGGACACGATCTCCACTTACGACATCGCCTTTGTTCTTGATCGTCTTCCGAACCCGCCGCACCGCTTCCTCGCGAAATGCAAGCGCATCGTCGCAAAGGTCCTTCTTGTACTCGCGAAAAATGCGGGGACTGAACCAGAGTTCTCCAATATCCACCCCGGAAAGCAGCTCTTTGAAGCCGAGGCAGTGATCTTCATCCGGGTGAGTCAGGACGAAGGTAGCAAGATAAGGACGTTTTCCGACTTTGGGCAAAAGTGCAATAAGGCGATCAACGATGGGCGTATGTGGATCATCATCATTCTCAGATGCTGCTAGATGGTGAAGATCCACCTGCGTAACGATCTCGTCGGTCACGCAGATGGTTGTACTATCGCCGGTGCCAACCGGCCATTGGACGAAGCCCTTCGTAGGGAGGGCGAAATTTTTGTCGAGTTTTGCCATACCGCCTCCGTACACAGTGTAAGCATACAGTGCGGACAAATGCAAGCCGACTACAGGGTATCCTGACGTGAAGGCGGGTACAGTTGCTGCAATCGGATTCGGGCGGCGACCGGATTCACATCGAATATCTCGGCGACCGCCTGTTCCGCTGGTCTTCGCCGCTCGTCAGGCAAAGCGGGAATGCCGAGGAGCCCCTGGGCTTCCAAGAACGGGGACAAAGCGTCCGTCAGCAGTTGCTTTGGAAGAAGCAACGGTCCAATCGAGGCGTTCGCCTGAAACTCCCACCATTTACCGTCGTATTCGCCGGCCACTTCATCCCGACAGAGAATCTTTGGAACATTGGACTCGATGGTGTCTTGATCAAAAAGCCCCGCAGACATTTCCTTGAGAGCAAAGAGATGAGCATGCAATAGACAGTGTCCCGATTCGTGTGCAAGGGTCGTATTGATGCGGCGGTCGGAGGTCCTGGTATTTGCATCCGCCAGGGACCGCGACACGACCATCCTTGCGGGCCCATCGAGTGAGAAGGCGGTATAGCCAAGCACACCCTCAGGAAGATCAACGTAGTCGGGAAAAATCTTGAACCGCTTCTCGACAAAACGCTCGATTCGAGTGGGACCAGGCTGGTCCGGCATCAGATCTACCGAGCGAAGCGCGTCCTCGCAAATGGATTCAATCTGATTGGAAGTAAAGTACGGCCTCTCTCGGAACGGCCCTCTCGACGCCCTGGAGGTCTTCACGACTTCCTCGGTTTTGCTTGATGTCGTGCCCAATCGAGCAAGTCTTCGGCCTTAACTTTCCGATCCACCAAGGTTCGGAATGCAAGACCAAAGGCCGGATCTGCTTCCGCCATTTTCTTGATGTCCTCAACCGGAGCCCTGGTGTCGAGCTTTCTGAGCTCTTCGATCTCAACTTCCAACTCGTCCGCGATTTTGGCTAGCAAGTCTTCGGACGGGTACCGTCTTCCAAGTTCAATGTCCGAGACAAACGCGGCTGACACACCAATTCGTCGCGCGAACTCCCGTAAGGAAATGTCTTTCGCCTCTCGCTTTCGGCGAATGAAGGTTCCCAGCGTCTCCATGATGTAAGCTTACATTGCGGACGCGAAGCGCTCAATAGCAGATTGAATACCGAGAATCCTGATTGAAAGTGTCAGGTCAGAGCTCCGATTGACACCGATCAGCCAGTGATAGCTGGTGCTTTCGAGAACACTAGCCGAGTCTAGGGTGCAGAAAGATGAACGAACTCCTAAGCAAAATCTCGTCTTACCATCTCTTCAACTACCTGTTGCCTGGATCTCTTTTCGCGGTCGTCGCAACTGAACTCACGCATCGCCAATTTGTGCAGCAAAATTTGGTGTTAGGCCTTTTCGTGTATTACTTCTACGGCTTGATCATTAGTCGCATCGGATCCCTTTTCGTGGAACCATTTTTGAAATGGGTCCGTTTCGTGAGGTTTGCCGAATACCGAGATTTTGTTGCGGCTTGCAAAAAGGATCCTAAGATTGATGAACTTTCCGAAACGAACAACATGTACCGCACACTATGCACGCTATTGATCACTCTCATACTGCTGGGAGGGATTGTTCTCTTGGAGGAAAGGTACCCAGGGTTAAAGCGTGCAGAATTGCCTACTCTGACCCTGGTCGTTTTTGGATTGCTATTGTTTTCTTACAAGAAGCAGACGGGATACATTACCAAGCGCGTCAAGGCAAATGTTGACGCTCAATGAAAACCGCAAAAGTTTTGATTCCGGCAGCGGGCCGTCTTTATTGCACCGATCCACTTCAAAGTGATGATTCCATCATCCATGGGCACTAAAGGATCCGCACCTTGCGCTCGGTCGAAGAATTGGGGCGCTCGGCTCTGACTCTGATTGTGTTGAAGAAACTATCGTGAAATTCGACCAGAATGCTCCCATCGCGCCGCGTTGTAACGCATTTTCGTTTCTGTTTCGTTCCTCCGAGATCAACGGCCGTCCCTGAGCTCACACTCGTGTAGTTTTCCGTAATGCTCGTTTCTTGACACGGACCGTCCGAAATAATCGTCAACTTGGGATGCATCACGTCGAATAGCGGCAGATAGAAGCCGCTTGATCGCCCGTGGTGCGGCGCCGTGAGTATGTCGACGTCGGCAATAGCTTTCCGAAATCGCTTATCCTCAAGCAGGTTCTTCCAAGACGCCTCTTCATTGTCACCCGTCAATAGCAACTTTGCGCCTGCATATTCAAACAGAATTACCACGCTCCAGTTGTTGACGTTGGCTGAATTGCATGTCGGAAAAAACGGTGTAATCTTCGCTCCACCCCAGTCGTCAGTCCGAGGCTTTTTCAGCCCGAACGGTATTTGATATTCGAAAGAATCAAATAGCTGTCGATATTGGTTTAGGGTCGAGGGATCTTCTGCGCACACGGTATCGAGTAACCGCAACGGGACTCGCGGCGCAATCAAGTCGCGAATCGGAATCCCTGTCAACGAATGAATATCTGCAAGATGATCGTAGTGAGGATGAGTCAAAATCAACAAGTGCAGCTCTTCTAAGTAACCGTTGGCTCGTAACACACTTATGGGGTTCAAAAGCCCTCCCTCATCGACAATCCCGGTCCGAGATCGGCCACAATAGCGCGCTCGTTCGGAGTCGAAATGAATGCAGCACTGCCATGTTGTACATTCCAGAAGATGAAACGCAGCATTGTGTGCTCCCCCATCAGCTCAGAATTCCATTCCCCATGTTGAATGTGCAGCGACGATGGTTGCTTTCAGATCAAAATGCGGACGACCGAATGCCTCGCGCCTGGTTGACGGTATGCAACAAAGTGGGACTTCGAGTCGCCTAGGTTTCTCTGTTTCTTTCGGGATCCTTGCCTATCATCCGCGACAGAGCGTCCAGCGTTTCCGCGTAATGATGCTGGGATTCGGCTTTGACAGACCGTGCCATTTGCTGGATGGAGCCAGCAAGTTGACCGATCTCCTCCGGATCCAGCCGGTCCACGAAATTCACCTCGCAGGAAACGGACTTGAACTGAGCGGGCAGTGGCACGAACTGATGTTTCTTCTCACTCCTGATCTTCTCGTAGGCCGCAGAAAACGAATCGTGAATGAAGATTCGCATCCCCTTACATCCGCAGCTTTCCGCGGAGACCGCTCGAACCACAGACGTTCCGCCAAACATGGATCGGACGACGGTCGAGTTTCTCACGAAAGCCGTATTGGTCCCACCTGCGTCAAAGGTTCCATAACCGAGCCCCATACGAATCGGGATGTGCGCTCGAAGAAACTCCTGCATAAGCGATACTGCAAAATCTGCGCAAGCCGGAGTTGTATAGAACACCCCAAAGGCACAGTCAGAAAAAACCATCGCGTGGTTCGGTTGTTCCGCCGAGATTCTCGAGTCGACGATGCGATGAAAAACCGCAAGACGTTGTGCGGCCTCGTTCCGCGGCCAGGTCGTCGGATCGGAGGACGGGTGAGGTGCTGCCATGAAATACTGCGGGTTTTCTTCTACTAACGCCGCAAAGCCGAGCAGATCGAGATACACGACGGCTCGGTACGGGCTCTCCATTACATTCTCTTCCATGCATGTCATTGTAGGTCTGAGGAAGAGATACACACAGGCGTGATCCTGTTCGATGCGTGCTTCCTAGAATTCGCATCATCGATTCCCACAGGCCCAGTAAGTAGTCTCGCAACGGCAAGATTGTAGCGCCGCTGGGTGTCGCCTGACCAAAAAGGTTCGTTGCGGTGTTGGAAAACATTCATCCGATTGTCCCAGAATGCACATCGCGCAATTGGCCGCATGGCAGGATTCTTCGAAAGAAGAAAAGCTGCGTACCAGGCTGTTGTTGAAGAAGCCGGGTGGCAGAGCTGCTACCGGGATCGTGAAGAAATTTGGAAAAGAAGAAAAAACGGTGTACCAGGCTTTTGTCTCACTTCTCGTAGGCGAGCATTCCGGTTTACCTGACCTCCGATGAGATCGCAAACTACAAATCTGCGAACTTCTATATGGACCTTCCACAGTCGAAGACGCCGATCACCGGTCACATCGATGTGGTGCAAGTGAGAAACGGCTTCATTCATTTGCTGGACTACAAACCGCAGGCCGCGACTGTTGAGCCAGTGAACCAGTTGCTTGTCTACGCTCTGGCATTGGCGCCTCGCACGAGCCTTCCCCTGAAACTGTTCAAATGCGCATGGTTCGATGAACGCGACTATTTCGAGTTCTTCCCGCTTCAGGCAGTGCACACATTCAAGCCTTCTTGCGGTCCGACACGGAAATGCGGCACACAAGTCGCACACCCGGCCAGCGTTTTACGGCGTTCTTAAGAACGAATCGGGAAAGGAAGACTGACGAGGGTTCAGCAACCCAGCTCCCTGATACCTAGCTCGTTCTGAGCCCGGAGATTTGCGTTCTCAAAACTAAAGATCGAAGACGAGACCTTCGGACCTGGCGTGAAAGCCAGGAACTCCGTTTCGACCGCTAACTGATCACCGGCCAGCGGAAGGGTGCTGGTTTGACAGCTACTGCAGCACCTATGAAACTGCTGTTCAGGATCAGTTTTCGCTCTCTTTTCGCATCTTTTGTAGCATCTGAGAATCTACAACTTTTGGAATTACGCCATAAAATGGCCGTTCGGCCAAGTTATGGCCATCTCGACAGACCCTTCCAGAATCCGACACGAATGCACATTGGAATTACCTCTTATCCCACCTAGGGCCTCTCCGGCTCTGCAAATCGAGGTCTCGACGCGTGCTGCCTGAGTGCCCTCCTAGCCCAGATCCAGGGTCTCCGATTCTGGTCTATACCCCACCTGATTCCTCAATGCGCCAATCGTTGTGAAGGTCGTCGTCGGAGGCTCCGCCAGAACGAAGTCCGGAGATAACCTCCCTGTCCCGCTGCTTCACCACGATAATGCGACCTGTCTGCCAATCGATTTCTACGTATTCCACACTGTGGAGATGAACTGCAGTCGCAAACCGCTTGTACTCTGGAAACAGCCGTAACGCCTTCATCCTTGCAGCCAAAGCACACGCCGAGGAAAGAATTAGCGACACACCGAGCTTTCTCTCGAACTCGAACTCGATGGCATACATATTGGGGGCTGAAGAAACATCGATATCAGGCGTCATTGCGCTGCTCCTTCTGAGAGCAGTGGCAACTCAAGTCCCTCAATCTCCTCGAGACTCCTGCCTGCGATGCCCTGCAGATCGCCATAGAGCATTGCAGTGGATTCGATTGCTCCTTGTATTTGGCACTCGCGCTTTGCCCATATGCGAGCCATCGATCTTCTCTCGCTGGCAAGATCTTCCTCCATTGCGGTGAATTTCTCGACGATCGATTGCACATGCATCCGAAAACGTGGACCGGTCAGGTAGGAGTACATCACTTCCATTTTGGTCTGTCTGCCTTCGTTCGCCTGACGCGCATTGGCGATATCGATCAACGACCGGCGCAGCGCGATGGCGACTGGAATCGCACAACGTGGATCGACGACCCAAACCCCATCGACCAGATCAAACGATTCCACCTCCTTGGGTAGGGCTCTCGAGACCAGGATGGCTATATCTGCCTTCGCAGATCTTTGGTCGTTTCGCAGTTTCGCCAGCCAGCCATCACTCCAGTTCCTTGTCCTCTTCGATTCCCAGAGCATTGATCCACAGATCTGGCCGGAAGAGCTGTGCACGTGCTGAAGGATGTCACCGCCAAACTGGCCTTTCGGTACCGGATCGATCTGATCCAGGGGAAACTTCTGAGCAAGCAGGCACTCGAGCTCAAGCTCCTGCACTTCGCCCTGCAGCTGCTGCGAGCCCTGCTCGGCTTTCTGTTTAAGGATCTCGATTTGGCGTTGGAGACCGGCAATCGTTTCCTCTCGTTCCGTCACCTTAAGGTTCAGCTCCGCTTCGACGTCTCGCCTGGCCTTCTCGCGGACGCTGCCGAGTGAAGTCTGTACACGTTGTTCCACGGTGAGATCTAGTTCCCGCCTGGCATCGTCCAGCTCGCGTTCCTTCCGCAGCAGCTCCGCCTGCGCCTTTTGAGCCTCGGCCAGTTTCTCGTCCTTTGCGGCGATGACCTGTTCAAGATCTGCGAGACCGCGCGACTTCGCCTCGAGCTCATCGGAGACGAGCAAGCGCGCTCTCTTCCCTTCTTCGGCTGCGATCGTCTGGCGCTCTCTCCGGATACCCTGCTCGATCGCCGCATCGACCTGTGCTCGTGCCTTGGCTACGTCCTGCTCCTGCTTCTGCAACACCGCTTCACGTGCGGATACTTCGGTGTCTTTCTCAGCAAGTTTCTTTTCGTACTCTTGCTTGATCGCCGCGACCACGGGTGCGGCCAGCGATTCAGTGAGCTTGATCTCGGTGTGACAAGAGGGACACACGATGACTGGTTCGACCATGAAGACGTCCTTTCGTGGGAACAGATGAGCTTATAAAACGACGATTAGCTACGCTGTGACGGAAACTACGGAATGAGGATGAATCGAAACAGGCGGTTTCCGATGACCGGGAGCAATCGCGAGCAGAGCCTCTACCCGCTCAGCAGCTTCTGTTTGCAGATGCGGCAGCAGGTGCGCATAACGATCCAGAGTGAACGCCACGGTCGTGTGCCCCAACTGCTCCGAAATCACTTTCGCCGGCACGTGGGCTGCAAGAGCCAGACTAGCTGCGGTGTGACGAAGGTCGTACAGGCGGATCCGAGGCAAGCCTGCTTGCGCGAGTATTCGCTTGAGCTCTCTGCCCAGGTAATCACTATTGAGCGGCTGGCCAGAGAGCGTTTGGAAAATCTGGCAGGATCCTGGGTCAGCACCGGAAACGGTTGGGACAGTTTCCTGGCGCTTCGCCCGAAGGAGTTGCAAGACCCAGTTGTGCAACTTCACTTGGCGGCGACTGGCCGGCCGTTTGGTTCCCTGGAATTGCCATCCCTTTCCCTTCACAAGCGCCCTTTCAATCGTGACCGTTTGCCGGAGCCAGTCGATGTCGGCATATCGAAGCGCAACAAGTTCGCTCGGACGAAGACCGGAAGTAAGCGCTAGAGCAAACACCGCACCATAGCGGGTCTCTAGCGCCGCCCTGAGGAAGCGCCTTGCCTCATCGACCGTCAGAACCCGGGGAATCTTTCGCTCGATTTTTGGAAGGGCAAGCCCGTTGGCAGGATTCTGTGCGAGCTGGCCCCATCGAACCGCCTGTTCGAGAGCGGCATGAAGGACGGAGTGCGTGTACTGGATGGTGCGGGGCGAAAGCTTGCGATCGAGCATGCTCTGATACGTCGCCTGGATCTCGAGTGGTTTTAGATCCTGTAGCGTGTGACCTCCGAGGCTTGGCCGGATGTACCGGGCAAGAAGCGCCGCATAATCCGCATAGCTCTTGGCACGCAGTCTCGGTCGGGCGGCAAGATGGAGCCAACGATCGAGGTACTCATTCAGCGTCATCTCGCCACCCACCAATTCCCTGTCTCGGAGCGTGCGAGGAGCTCGGTCGATAGGAACTGCTGCGCCCTCCGCTGCGGACCTGTGACAGTGCGATTGAGGTAGCGGCGCCGGCCGGTAGCTTGATCGCGGCCGAGCGAGACGCGGACAAGCCAGCGATTTGTGCCCCGAGGGATGATCTGGCCAAGCTTCCTCGCCACGTAGGGTCTCCTTTCTCGCACACTGCAGACACACACTTTTGCCGAAAATACTGCGATTTTCAGCGGGGTCTGCCCGACGGGAAATCAGTCAGACATTGAGCTTCGACAGAATCCCCGAAGAGCGGGCTCGCTACCTGAATCTAGCCGAACAACTGGAAGCTTGCGCAGCGTTCGCGCGAATCAAACTAGATCAACTAATTGTCTTGAGCCGCCTGGGAAAGCGAATGTTTTCTTTCCTACTCACGGTATACCGGGCTCGATTCGAAAAAGTAGGAGTCTTTTCAATAAAACTTCCTCAATCTTGCATTCGCATCGGTATACCAGAGGTGTGAGACCCAAACGTCACGCTACATCGCTGACCAAAATCTCGGAACGCCTCTACCTGGGGGATTCGAATGATGCTGAGAGTTTAGCGATGGAAAATGTGCACGGCATCCGAACGGTGCTTACGCTTTGCGAGGAGCCAGTACATCAATCAGCAAATTCAGTCCGATATATCCACCTGCCGGTACGTGATGCCCGTCCTATCGCGACCTCTTTTCTCAACGCGATTCTAAGCGCCATCGAAGACAGTTTGCGGGAAGGGCCGTTGCTGGTCCACTGCAGCGCTGGCATATCGCGCTCTCCCGCCGTGGTCGCAGCGTTTCTCGATCGAACGGGCTTCATGACCTTCAAATCAGCTTTAGACTTTCTTGAGCAGCTTCGTCCGGCGGTAAATCCGTCGGCCGTTCTGGTTGAGAGCATTGCATCAGAGCTGAACACTCACAACTAGGAGGGGAAAACGCAATGGACGTGAGGGATAACCAGGGCCAACTCGTAGGGCAACTCCAACATCTGTGCGACAACCAAGGCAACACCGTTGACTCGAACACTACTTACTATGCAGGTAGACCTGTCGTGCAGGTCATCACCACGCGTGACAACCAGGGTCGTGTCGAGACCAGAACAATTTTAGGTGGAAAGATAGTACCTTAGTCTCTGCTTCGGCACCCAGCCGATGCCTTCGCCTGTTGATGTGCGCACCACACAGAACGCGAGGCGACGCGTCGAGCGTAACGAATAGCTCGACGCGACACCTGTCCACTTGACTAGAGCACCGACTCTTCGCCATCATCTCGCAATTCGTAATTGATCGGCCTCACTGACCCATCTTCTTGCATTTCGATGATGGGAGGAACGACCTCGGACGTTTCCCCCGGAAGTACTGTGAACGACATTTTCACCGATTCATCGCCGCCATTCTCTACCTCGAGCCCTAAAAGATCACCAAGGCACTTCAGAAACGTCAGGCGGCTGCGTGGAGAGCGAAGAGTGTGTCCCAGTCGATCAGTGGTGCGACGAGCGGCTTGCGAAATGGTTCCATCGTGCGGATCCGACTCAGAGCGATGGTTCAGCTCTTCCTTCAACCCGAAAAATTCTGCGTGGTCGATTACGAGCCTGTCCGCAGTCGAGCGAGGGATCTTGCTCTGTTCGAGCCAAGCACTCCAGCGGCCGTTGCGACCAAGTTTGCAAAGCTGCTGCTTCTTGCGATGGAGAAGATCACCGAGCACTGCTTCGCGCTTCATGATCTCCGCCTGAAGAGTGGCCATCTCGCGCCGGTAGCCCTGGCGAATCGACCACTGTTGGATGATCTCACCCGCCAGATATTCATCTTGTCCGGGCGCCCAGAAGTGGCACATCATACGTAGAAAAGCGCGGTAGCTGTCTGTCATTTCATATTCCATTCTCTAAACCTTTCGTAATTTAATTGCAATGGTTAGGGCATTAAGCCCTCCAGTTGTGGTTTGGGTAGCGTGGAACTTTGTTTTCTGCAGAGCGCTACGCAGTTATCTAGATTCAGCTGCGGGCTACGAGCCACTTCCAACTTCCGAAGCGTGCCAGTGAGGCTTGAGACGGACACGCCGCTTACGGATCGGTATCCATTCAAATGGAAAGGTGCCCCGCTCTATCAGCAGATATTCAAAGTCGACAAGCAGGTAGCCATTGCCGATGTATCTGCCTCTCAACCAATTCTTAACCTCGATCAAAGCCCCAATTGGAAAACTGAAGGCATCGAGGAGCCTCACCGTCCCATCTGGCTCTCTCATCAGAGGGCGATCGAAGTCATAGTCGCCACGTGCCAACCGATGGATAATTTGCTCGAGTTCGGGCTCAAGCACTTCGTTCTTCGAAAACGGATCTTTCATCTATAGCCTCTTCACTTTCTAAGCGCTCAAGCGCTTTAAGCATTGCGTTCCACGTCTCGATAGCCTCGGGCTTTTTCGTGGGCACAAAGCGGTTGGGGAAGCGGATAACCTCCACCTCAGTGGGAATCAAACAGCCGATCACATCCATGGAGGCACGACTCATTGCTTCCAACAAAGAATCGGTCACCTGCTGTTCCTCCTCTACGGGCGCAACCGCAAAGATTGCGTCGTGAAGTGGGGCACAAACCGGCACCTTCAGATCAGCTGCGTAGGTCATGGCTAGCCTAAGCATTTCCGCGCCGTGAGCCTGCATTGGGAAATTTTGGAGCGAATTCGTTATACTTTTCACTCGTCCCTCTTCGTTTAAATGAGCCTCTCGCTCTTTCCTTGAGAGCAGCTGCTGCGTCCACCCGAAGCGTGTTGAGATGCGGCGGGTGGCGAGAGCCTCGCTCGTGACCCCCGTGATCCAATTCCAGAAGCGCTTGAAGAGGCGACGGTGAATCCGAAGCAATGCCCTAGCCTCGTCGAGAGTCATACCCTCTTCAGCGGCAATCGTATATGCAGTTTTCCCGTAGAGGACCCCAAGCGCGACCGCCTTCAGACGATTGCGAATCACGGTGTGCTGCTTTGCTATATTTGGGTCAGTCGCCCAATACGGAGAGTTTTCAGGTTTTTTGGTCGCATCGGCTGGGAGCAGGTTCGCGAGATGTCCAAAGGCAACATAAGGATCGCCTTTGGATAACATCTCTTGCATAATGCGGTCGCCTGACAAGAATGCGGCTATCCAAATTTCCTGCGATGCCCAGTCAATCTGAATCAGAACTTCATTCTCGCGGGGCTTCACGAGGTGCCTGAAAGCCGGCGACCCACCTTGAATTACGAACTGCGACGAACTCGGCGAGCAGCGTGAGGTCACCGTGCCGTAATCCCAGAAATGAACTCTGCTCCGACCATCAGATCCAACCGGAAACTTCAAACCAAGCTTCGTGCTGTTGCGCATGCAAAGGTATGCATGCAGTGAGGCCAACTCAGGATGCACGTTTGCCATTGCGCGAAGTGTCTTCTCATCTCGTTTCGGCAGCCGCTTCGCGCCACCACCCTTCTTTTTACTGCCTCGGGTGTGTGGCCACTTCTCGATCCAACCAAGTCGATCGAGGAATTCCTTCCAGAGTGATGGCGCTATATCCGCTGATCCTTCATGGAAGATTGGGAAATCTTGTTTGACTTGGTTAGTAAGCGCAGCACTTACGCCCGACCATCGGCGATTCAAGCGCTCCAGCAAATCAACATCCAACGGGATACCGATCATCCGTGCCCACGAAAAGCCCCGTGCGCTCGAACCGCGGAAGACCGCTGCGCGCAGGTCAGGAATTTCACGCCACATCGCTTCAGCGAGTGCTGCAGTCTCACGAACATCCATTTCGCAGTAGTGGAGAATCCGTTGCTGCTCCTCGGCAGTGTACGGGTGTGCGCGAAGAATCAGGTCACGCATCTCCTGCTTGTAGTCCTCCGACTCGAGGTGAATCCCGTAACGGCTTGCTGCGGCAAGGAGACCGAATGCCTTCTTCGATTTCATTTCCTGTAGCCGGTAGGCTTCGTTGTTCAGGTGCCGATATTCAATAAACAGATCAAGAATACGACGAGGCATCTGCCAGCCCAACTGCAGAAAGCTCATCAACTCGGCCTGAGCCGCATATGCAATGAACAGGGTCGAGTTGTCGAGTGGGATTGGGCAATGTGGCCTTTCACCGGGTTGAACCCAAACATGAATGGTCTGGTTTGTTATAGGGTTATGAAGCACGACACAGACGGGAACTGGACAGTTCCCATCGGCGCCGTAGAATTCGGAGTCCGCGATCCAAATGTGCAGGATGTCTGCTCCGAGGTTGTTGAGTTGGATGAGTAGATCGCTTGCCCACGACGTGAACGATCTACCGGAGCAGACGCTTGATCGTGGGATTGTCGGAAGACGAAATTACAAACGCGTCACCGAATACTTGGGCGAGAATGCCATCCGCGCCGAACATCGACTTGTTCGGCCACTCGATCTGGAACTCGATCGAGGTCGACGTATGCGCCTTGCGAACTTTGCCCGCATTATAACGGCGTGTCCACATCTTCTTGGCCGTTTCGACCACTTGCATATCGCTGACTGACCAATTATCGAAAGAATCGCGAATCGGCCAGAGACCATACTCGCCGTCCTGGTTCGCGAAAAGATAGAGTCGCATCTCCTTCACGAACTTATGAAGACTCGGCTGGTTCTTCGCCCAGCCACGCATCATGGGTGTGAGCAGGTGGTAGCTCTTACCGTAACCGTCTTCGCGGCTAACGACCAGCAGTGGTGCAGTCAGGGTGTGTTGCGGGTTTGTTGAAACCCTGACGAATTCTTCATCGGACGGAGTCCGGAGTTCGATTGCCAGGTCATCAATGGAGCGCGACGACGAATCCGAAGGCGAGAAGTTCGCAGCCGAGAAGACGTCCTCAGTCGCTATCTGAGTCGATATCTGAGGAGCATCGAACGCGCCCACGGCACCCGTGGCAGGCAGAGTCGGAATACCGGGAGCACTAGCGATCTTTGAGGTCGCGTTTGTGCCAGTGACTTTCGGTTCCGACTCCTGTGCACCAAACTGGCTTACGATTGCGGAGTCGGGAGCATAGCTCTCGGTCGCTAGGGGTATCGAGGCTGAGATTGTATCTTCGAGTTCGACTTCAGAGTAGAGTAGATCATCGTGTATATTCATTTATTTTTCCTCTAGTAAGTTAGGGTTGATAGTGATGCTATTGTGGCGTGACAGACCGTTCGTACGCGCGATGCGACTGACGGTGGACAGTGCCACTCCGAGTCGCGAGGCGATGGTTTGGAAACTGTCGTCAGGATGATTGCGGATGTATTCCGCAATCAGGGCGTGTGTTTCATTTACTTCTGGTTCTTCAGTCATGAGACCTCTTCGGTGGATGGCTTCTTGGAACCCCAGTTTGCTGAGGTGCTCAACGCTCCCACATTCAGAGGAATTGATATTCGGGAAATGTTTAGACTTTCGATTTAGCTTATGAAGAAGCAGGTCAGGATGCTTGCAGGGCAGACCCGCTGGATCTGAGAAATGGCCGTCTGCGGTGATCGTCACCTGCTTTAGGCTGGGAACGTCGTCGAGAACGTGAGTCCCAAAATGCCAGTTTTTTAGGGAAAAGTGAAGATTTCCCATTAAATTAGGGAAAACCTCTAAGCGCATGGCTCGAAGCAATTTAGGCTATGCACTCACCCTGCAATATAAATACAAAAACAAAGGCAAGAACAAAAGAGAAGCTTAATATTTGTGAGAACCCTCTGGTCTTGTTGGCGCATAGCTTGAATCCGCGTGCTCGTTTATAAATGAGACTGCAGCAGATGCATGCCACAGTACCTTCGCAGCTCACTCATTGGTGGTGCGCGGAGAGCTCCGATCCAGACTTCCAGTTTCGGAAACTTGATATCTAAGCTGAAGCAAGTCATAGTCGCAACACCAGAGGGCGCCCCCCCAAAGCAACGGATCACTTTGCTCGCAATGAATTTGGATCAAACCGCAACTAGTGAGCACTCTTCGTCGATCTGCATCAGAGGGCCCGGTTCCTTCGAGGTCTAGCTGGACAACAAACCCCTTACAGTGCGTAGCCGGCTTTAGGTTAGCCAGCCTTACGAGAAGGCAATAGAACCGATATAGGAAATCTGCTGCTGCAGAGACGGCGCGAGAATCTAAAAGGGAAAATCTGAGTCATCGATCTCCGATTCCCTGGGTGGGTCGAGCTCTGAGGGAATTATCTCCTGGAATCTAAAATACACACGACCATCGAAGATTTCAGCTCCGTAATGCTTAACCGCCCTCCGGAGCTGTCTCACAACAACCTCTGTCGTTACCGCTCTCCGTGTGTGTTGATGAGCATCATAGGCAGCTTCGATCAGAGTCACTATCTCTTCTTCGTGAATGGAGCCTGTAGCTTCCATGGTGTGCTTGCAAAGCAGCATCAAGTACCAGTCCCGAGGGTCGCGTTTGCGTAACCCTCGACGAGCAAAATAGTCTCGCAGCTTCCTCATGTGCTTACACGATGCATCCAAGAACCTGAATTGACGTTGGAATTCAAGCTCCCGATTCAGCACTTCAGATCGAAAATCGTCATTGTGCACAACTTTGCGAATCTCTTTCTCAAGATCTTCATAGCGCTTCAGAACATGATCAAGAGCCTCTTTGATTGCACTCGCATCTTCCTGATCATCATCAGCCAGGACACCACTCTTCCGAGTAAACACATAGACGAGATCAATCAAATATGAAGAGTCGCACCTCTCAGTCAGGGACTTCCACGCGTCTCTTCGATTTTTATCACCTGCTACCTGCTCCGCAAATGCGGGTAACCAGGGAATCGCAGCCAGGCTATAACCGCCCCAATGATCTTTCAAGGGAGGACACCCATCTGAGGGCTTATAACTGTCGAGAATGCTAGTCCGAATCTGCTCTTCCTGAGATCCGCTCTTTGGACCAATCCGTGCCTTGTCTTGGCTCATAAGCTCCCTTTTCCAGCCCCGGCAAACGTCTTATGCAGCCCCTTCTGAAACCTCGTACGTACAGCCCAAACATTTCGACGGCCAGCAGCCCTTTGGACTAACTTCGCATGCCCGAGTGAGGTCAGTTTTCCGAAGCGAACTGGACACAAGTCTACATCTAGGCGCACCACCCATTGAGGAATTGCGCCGTGCACGTCGAGTTGATTGCAGCTGGAAAGTCCGGGCTCGTGCGCCCAATAACTCAGAAGCTCAAAGAAGTCAAGGACAGAAAGGTCGGTCAATGACGTGTGTTTGCTGTCATTGAAATGACTGAAGACTTGAGAGCAAGATCCAAACAGATTTGAGGGGAGCGAATGGTCCACCGCAAGTTTGAGCGGGACTGACTTCACCCGCTCATGCCAAGCACTGCGTGCTTGGCGAACAGCCCGGCTGGATTCTCCGGCCCAGCCGGGCTCACATCTTAAAGTGGGGCCATAGGCCAATAGAGAATCAGAGGTCGGAAAGAGCGACTCCTCTTAGATTGAAGTTACCACAGGGAGGATTCTAATGGATAGAGGGAGACGGCGGCAGGACCAACGCACCAGAACTAAGACGGCCGAAAAGCGTGCACTCCTAGATCGTGCGAAGCATGAAGCTGGTCATGCCGTCTTCGCACTGATGATTGACGTTGAGTTCAGGGACGTAACGATCGTTCCTTACCTGCCCATCTATCCGATGCACATGATCGGCTCCGAGGCGCCGGTGATTCGTACGGCTCTCGGTGGGCTCCGCCACAACATAGGAACTGTGAACTACGCAAATGATTGGGATTGGGCGTGTCTTTCCATGGCGGGTCTGGCTGGGGAACGCATCGACTGGAAGAGCAGCGGAACGTTTACAGGTAGAGACTTGTTTGGAGGCTCCTATGACGATTGGTACACCGCCAGAGAGGAAGTCAGAAAGTTCTCCACTCCGGGCGCTGTCGACAAGTGGATCAACCGAGTGCTAGCTGACGCCTGGGATCGGCTCCTGTTAGAGAAGGCTTGGCACACACGCTTGGTGAATCTTCTTTTGAAGAAAGGCACCGTCGAGTATGGTGAGGTCGCCGATCTTTGTTCCCCAAAATGGGCAGCATGATGGCGATAACCGGATGAAGGAGATACCAATGCTGACAATCATGGAAGAGAACGATGGCCCGATCACATTAGCGACCGAATCCTACGCTCATGCCACCGTACACCTCAACATTGCAGAAGACGCAACCCTGATTCAGATGTGCTTCTTGGGAGCGAGATCACAACGGCGGTCATGCGCGCAGCGAGATGCTAGAGATCTTCTCCGCAACAAGCGGCTCACCGCGATCAGATAAACCTGGCTGTCAAAACCAGCCCCAAAACGCAAAGGAGGAACAAGATGGAAATCATGTTGAAAGACGTCACTATCGATCTCGATAACGGTCTCGAAGCAAAGCGCTTCCTGGTCCGCTGCATGCGACGGACGAGCAAGTACCGCCCGGGCTCGTACGGAATTCTCGACTTGCTTACTAACACCTTCGTCATGCGCCACAGCATCAGTCGCGATGCCGCTAAGCAAGCTCTGAATTCTTGCACGGTCGCTCATTACAACCACTGGGCTCGCGCAGTGGACAACCTGCTGAAAAGGCAGGCGTCCAGAGGTTACTGATTCTCTGAAAGCCATACTGCGCGAGTGCAACGGCTGTTAGCTGCCGGACGTTGAGTACCTGCAGAGCACGGGTCACTACCGTTCGGGACGCATTGCCGCCGCCCTGGTAATCGCCGGACTGCGCATTTGATCGGTCGATCAATTGTCAGAGATTGCAAAACGTTATGACTAAGCGGAGACGCTGGGAAGGAGACAGATCATGGGAGTCGAAAGGAAAGGTGACGGGGGAGCATGCCTCCCTGAATTACTGAAGGCAACACTTAGATTTGATGCGCACACGATCAATGAGGCCTTGAACGCGGCCCTCGCTGCAAGCCTCTTGTGCGAGCAGTGCACATCTATGTTGCACACGAGGGACTCGGCCAAACAGAGTGACTTTTGTTCCGGCTGTCAGGCGGTCATTGGGGCCCAACTTGGGCTGATTGTAGAGCGCCGGCTCCAGCGATACCTCGCCCAGAACGGAATGCCACCCGACGCCGTAAAGCTGACTTCCGGTACATAGTAGCTTAGTGCCGATGCTGGGAGTCTACGGGCCAAGGCAACTGCAGCATTTCAATCGAAGGCCACATTACTGTAAAGAGCCTGAATGCTGGTATCCCAGACAGGCTGCGATTGGAAGACGTTGTCGTCTGCAACAAAGTGAAGAGGCTGTGAAGGTAGGATTGTCCGAATGCGCAAAATCGAGCTAATTGTCAGTGCAGTTGATATTCCAGATCCCAGGAATCACAGGGCGGTCCATATGGAGCTCGCGATTAGCCAGATCCGGCGCAACTGTGTTCGACTACCGGACGAATTAAAGGAACCGATGATCCGAGCCATCGAAGCCTATGCGAATGGTGTCCCCGTCGTCGTTCAAGATGAAAGAGACGAAACCATTCTCTTTGGGAAAACAGAGCTATTGCGGCTTTCTGCCACTCCTTCGAATCCAAAGCCCCTCCTTGTCTTCACAGTTTGCTTGGATCAGTGGAGCAGCAGTGAAGCCCCCAAATTCCTGGAAGAAGCACGTCGAAATATCTATCTCAGAGGAGATCCCAGGGCTGAGTAACGGAGAATCTACCCATAGCTGCCCGCAGCTACGGCTCGCAGCGCGCGATATTGAGAGCACGTCTCGAACCGGATCACCTCAATGAATTTAGGATCTGATGAATCGTAAAAATGCAATTGTCCCCGCCAATCCGATGAACCTCACCTCCGTGCCCGGGCACGGAGGTAGGGCCTTGGAGCAGATATCGACAGCCGATTTCGAGAGTCTGGGATACGAGAGACTGCACGATTTATTGCTCTATCTCATACGGGGTTGTCAGAACACGACCTTCGTGTACGACGCGGCCACGCGTAGAGCTCTGCTTCCGGCATTGACCGCAATGAAGAGACTTACCACTCAGCCGGGCAGACGTATTCCGGATCAAATCCCTAGCTATGAGGAGGAATGCATCCTTCTTGGGTTGTCCGCCGCGTTGGTAAGAAAGTGGAAGCGCAAGACCGCGACTGATCTTGATCTGAGATTTCTGCTGGGAGAGAAGCCGCTGCAGCCGCGCACCAAAACACAGATACCATCGGTCGAGTATCGCCGCTTGAAACTACTCGTCGAGTCTGTGATCTCCGGCGACCTCCGTCGAGTCGAGGAGTTGGCCCACCGCTGGCACGAAGAATACGAGCGGTGAGCGATGAATACTCTTCAAAACGGTCCGGATCAGTCTCGCTCGAAGAAGTCCCCACTCTGCCTGAATGATGATCAGGCGGACTCCCCCCCTGAAACCCGCTATTCACCGCAGTTCCCTGCTCTTCATGTGTGCCAATTGTGTGCAGCAATCGACCAGACTCGACCCTCAATCCCTTTCGGAAGTATGAGAACAGGGCCAAGATCCCGGTACGTGCGCCTCACTGCTCCCGCCCAAGCTCGTGCCCAATCAGCACGACATCTGTTCGTCTACGATCCGGGGATACATCTCAGGCCTCTTCCCTTCTTCCTAGCTCGTCTACCGGTACCTATCCGTGATTTGCACGGCAAGAGCTGGATGCGTACTTGCTCCAAGGGGTCACAAGTCCGAGATTGCGACATGGCGACTCTACGTCAAAGTGGATCGTTGGCCACATACCCGTTTATCGGTATCGACTGTGCTCGAGTCCGAAAAGTACTTGGATCAGAGATGGCTGAAGCAACGTTTTGAAGCACCAAACAATACCTCTTCTGTATGGAAGCGATGAACGTCTAGTCCTCGACCAGGAAGCCCAGCAAAGCATCGAAATCTTGCTGAGCTGGTGGCGTGCCGATGGTGAGAAGGCCATCTCCCCACTTCCAATTCGCGTATTCCATCGTTGCGTCTGCGTGCACCGCAAGAACCCTTGATGGCCTAATCCGACGTGCAAACGAAAGGCTGCCGAAATCGAAGGGGATGACGGCGAGTCGCTTTGTCCTGAAGATGTCCCCGCTGTCTTGGGAAATGAGAGCCCAACGTCCTGACCACCGGAGGCGCTCGGCACCCGAATAGCCATCCAATCTCGACTGGGCACCGCGAAGCGTCAGAACCGTGAGCTTGCCTCCATCCTCCAGGCGGCCCCAGCACTTGAGACTAGGCTCGCCTTCGAGAGAGCCCTTACTGCTATTCAACCAGAGCGGCTGCCAACCCACCTGTCGACGATACCAGCGATTGAGTGCGCGGCGTCGAGTCACGAAGTAATCCGGGACCTTCGAACCGTCAGGAAGCGATCGATGCAGAACCGTACCAGGAGCGCCAAGCACTGCGGTGTCCAGCAAGATTTCCGGATCAGAGTGCCAGTCATAGCCGCTCGAGGCCATCAATGCGAAGCCCCGCATTCCGGCAAGAGCCGCCCAGACGCTCCATTGGGCGTGCCCGCCAGGCTCATCGTTTCCAGCGTCGGCCAGATCGTCGAGGGCGACAAGGTTATAGACGCCTTTCAGGAGCGGACTAATACCGTAGTACTGAAGAGTAACGTCGGGATCCACCTCTCTGGCTGCATCCCCAACAATCTTGAGCAGCGTGTACGCATATCTCTCGCCTCGCATCGCGCGTTTGCGGGGCACGGCCACATCGGGAGGCGGCAAGGCATAAGCAAAATCCAGCTTGAGAAGTTTCGCTCCTGTGGTCTGAAGAGTCCTGCGCGTGCGCTCGCGCAGGAACTGCTGCGCCCGATCTGAACTTGGATCGAGAACGAAGTAGCTCGAATCAGACCAGAAGGGATTGTGGAAGTTGTTATTCAGCCGGGGCTTCCCATCCGCTCCACAGAGAAGATCTGCGTCCGATAAGCCTACCGCTGCCGGGTCTTTAACCCAAGTGAGCGATTGCCAGAAACCAAGGTCCAGACCTTTAGCGTGAATGTACGAGATCGCGCCTTCGAAGTCAGGGATATGTTGATGATTCGGAATGCCGCTACTCTCGAAGGTCTCCCAACCCATGTCGAGTGTGAGTTCCTCTGCATCGAAGCTCTTGGCCACATCCGCGATTTCGCGAACGTTATAGTCCTCTTTTTGAAAGTCGCCCCAGCTGTTCCAGTGGGCTTTCTGATGAACAGCCGATACCGGGAGTCCATCGCCGATTGAAGCGAACAACGAGGCATACGCGTCCCAGGCTGTTTTGCCCCATTGAAGAACGAGAGGAAGTTGCCACTCGCGGCGATCGGGGCCCGCTCCCCACAAGTCCTCTCTGTACCCATATCGAAGTGCGCCACACATTGCGCGCACCTGCAGATACATAGCACCATCCGGGATATCTCCTGCGCCGAGTGCCACCCATCCTGCGTCGCCTCCCATCGCTCCCGCGTAGATCGGCCGCGGGAAAGCAGCTGCGTACAACTGACCGGAGGTGTTGAAGGTGCCCAGCGGAAATTCTGTATTTCCGAACACAGAGGCGCGGAAGAAGCTCAGCACCGGCGAACTCTTGGCAGAAGGAATGGCATATCCCTCTGCCTGCCAGTTGGGCCAGAACGGCCTTTCCAGACTGGCCACTGTGCGCCGTTGCCGATCCGTCAACCTTGATACCCCGAAATAGACGTCAACGATCTCCGGCACTGGATGCGCCCACTCCATATGCACCGAATCGAACGAGATTCCATTTGCCAGTGCACGAAACTGGATTTGCGCTCGCCCGTACCTGTAATTGGCCGTCAGCTTGCCGCCCTGAGGACCGAGTTGAGATCGGCTCCAATCGACTTTGCCCGCATCCAGTTCATAGCTTCGGTCATGCACCCTGAGCCAAAACGCAGGCAGTACTCCGCCTTCCCAGACTCTCTGCTTATTATCGGTACGGACGAGAGTCGCATGATCAGAATCTAGGTCCCAGCGGAACGTGTATCCTTCACGAACATATTTCCACTCTGCTGCCCAAGCCATTTGTATCGCGCTCAGAACAATGGCCACGAGCAGCAACAGACGGTGGATGCACGTTTGGCGCGAACCCCCGGGAGGTTTGGAAGCTTTGACCTGCGAGACGGCAACGTTGTCTGATATGTTCTTCATGGGAAATTGTTTCTAAAATGTATTTAGCAACAGCCATCTATGTAAAGGAACTTTCGATGAGGATAAGATTCGCCGGTCTAGTCGTTGTCCTGTTCAGCTCACCCCTGTTCTGTATGGCGCAGGCATCTCCCGGGACCCAGTGCCCTGACCATCCCGAGGACCTGTTCACCGTCGCGGTTAACTCCTCCGATGTAGCCATGCACGCTACTGACGTGGGGAGCTTTGCCATCTTCCCACTCGTTCTCCAGAGCAATATATCCATTCACGCCGGGTTCGATGTGAGGTGGGTAGAGGTGCGCCCATTGTCGGCCAAGATCCACGCCACCATTGCTCCAAATCATCGTGATCTTGCCTTCACCATTTCAGACACGACCCCTCTCACCGTTGAGTTCAACAATGACCTCGCGCACGTGGTGCATCTGTTCCCGCATGCCCCAGAGGAGGATTCGGTTGAGCGATCGAGCGGGCGGCTCCGCTACTTCGGCCCGGGAGTGCATGAAGCTGGGGTGATTGAGCTTCGCACGGGCGAGACCGTCTATCTGGCGGCGGGAGCCTGGGTGAAGGGCGCCATTCGAGCAAGAGGTGTCAGAGATGTGGCAATCCGGGGATTCGGCGTTCTCGATGGCTCTACTATCACCGAATCGGAAGCCCCGTACGGTGGCCGATCTCCAATCTATCTCGAAGACACGCAGAACGCGTGGATTGAAGGCATCACAGTGGTCAACAGCCAGGATTGGACCGTTCACCTCCACCACGCGAATGGATCTCACATCAATGGCATCAAAGTTCTGAACCCCGGATCCAGGTATGGCGATGATGGACTCGATCTCGTGTCCTCAAGCCACGTTGTCGTTGAAAATGTCTTCATCCGCACTAACGATGACTGTGTGGTGGTTAAGAACCTTGCGGATCTTGAAACATCAGACGTGACCGTGCGCCACTCGGTATTGTGGAATATGCCGCGTGGTGGCAACGGTATAGAGATTGGATTTGAAACACGATCCCATGCGACCCACGACATTCGATTCCAGGACCTGGACTTGATTCATATCGAGCGAGGCGCCGCAATCAGCATCCATAATGGCGATTCGGCAGCCGTCGAGAACATCGACTATGACGACATTCGCGTTGAAGATGTTCGCCGTAAGCTGATTGACTTGGCCGTTGTGTACGCCCCTTACGGACCCGATCGGCCCGTAGACGACAAGGAAATTCATGAGCGCATGGACCGTGGCGGCACGTGGGATGCCGCTCTCTGCTACAGAGCACAGGAGAAAGGACAACTCAGCCGACGCCGCGGAACAATACGCGGCATTCGGGTCCGCAATCTACAGGTGGTCAGCGGTTTGCTTCCCTACAGCGTGATCGCCGGATACGATGGCGACCACGCTGTCAGTCAGGTTGAGATGCAAGGAATGGAGTATCAGGGCAGGAAGTTGACAACCGCCGATGCGCTTAAGTTGGTGCAGGAGTACGCAAGCGGTATCGTCATCCGTTGATTTGACGCTCTCCTAATTCATTGAGAGTTTCAGCAGCAGTGTGCCGTGCGCGGGCACCTCCGCTGTATAGCTTCCGTTGGAGAACTTCACCGGTTTATGCGCCCAGAGGTCGCGGGCTGACTTGAGCTTCTTAGCCGATTTCAGGTCTGCCACATTTACTGTGGCCTGAGCCGCCTTGCTATCCAGATTCACCACACCCACCGCAAAGCCTCCATCAGCCAGCGGCTTCATCCAGGTCTCCAGACTGCCGTTCTTCACGGGACTGGCTTGCTTGCCAAGTGCATCCTGGTCGATTGCGATCACTTCCCTGTTAAGCAGAATTGACTTTGTCTCGTCCGACATGGAGCGGATGTCGTTGCCGGCAAGAAGAGGCGCGGCCGTGAGCGCCCAAAGGCTCATGTGTGTGCGGTACTCGTCGGATGTCATGTGGCCGTTCCCAATCTCAAGCATGTCGGGATCGTTCCAATGGCCAGGGCCCGCGTAGGGTGACGTTTTGTCCTGCTTGTGAATGTTGTCCATCATCGAGTCCCACTCATCGCGGATATCTCCAGTGGTGCGCCAGAGATTGCCGCCAACTTCAGTCCCCCACTTCTCCACCTCCCCCATACCGTACTCGCAAAGGCTGTAGACGATCGGCCGGCCTGTCGATTGCAGAGCTTGGCCCATCTTCTGGTACACCCCTTGCAGGGCGTCGTTCTTGTAGATGGTTCCGGCGCTACACCAATCGTATTTGAGGTAGTCGATACCCCACTCTGCATACATTTTGGCATCTTGCTGCTCATGTCCATAGCTGGCCGGGTAACCACCGCAGGTGCGAGGTCCGGGTGAGGAGTAGATCCCAATCTTCAGCCCCTTCGAATGAACGTAATCGGCAAGAGCCTTCATGTCCGGGAATTTGTGGTTCGTATGCAGAACGCCGTTCTCGTCCCGCGTTCCTTCCCACGTGTCGTCGATGTTGATATATATGTAGCCGGCGTCCTTCATCCCGGAAGAAATCATAGCGTCGGCCATAGTCCGAACTATCTTGTCGTCCACCTTTTCGGCGAAGAGATTCCACGAGTTCCACCCCATCGGCGGCGTCTTGGCCAAGCCGTTGTACGGCACCTTTTCAAGGGCTGGAGGCTCCAGATAAGGAAGCTTTGGGAAATCGTCGGCTGCGGATGCGACATGGCCCAAGAATTTGTTTCCCCACATCGTGCCCTTCACCTCGCCACCAGAAACGTCGCCGATCAGAAATGGCTTTTTATCGTTCCACCCCACGCCAAAGAGTTCGAAATGGCCTTCGGTTGCGCTGCCTTCGACGCCATTCTGAAATCCAAGAGATCGAAGATCACCTTTTAGAGCCTTTCCATCCTGTTCCAGCGTCAGAATAGACCTCTGCTGCTCTCCGTTCTCCAGCATGTTGCCAAGAAGGACCCATCGCCCGGCGAGACTCTGGGTGGAAGCCGGAAGCGAGAAGATTGCGCAGGCAAAAAGGATGATGGCTCTCATCATGAGCGAGGTAGGCATTGGAAGTCCTTTCGTGCTTAAGTAGCTCAGAAAAGCACACACCGCATATGGTGCCAAAGATGATTTGCAGGACAACTGAGCTGGTGCGCTGCGTGCAGAGGAACTCTAAATCCTCAAGATTCTGGCGTCAACCGTCAGAAATGATTCTCCATTCGAAACATTCCCTCCGAACTCCGGCGAACCCAACCTCCCACTACGTCGAAGCCCGCGAAACCGTTCCGTGCCCGAAACCAGATGCTCGAAGGACTAAGGGATCATTGCAAAGGGAACATTTGTGACTTATGGTCATCTACTGAGGAGATTAAGTGTCCGCACGCAAGGCGAAACCGTTTTACCTCGTTCCCATTCTTTCGAAGGCCCTCGACATTCAGGAGCTTCTTGAGAAGGCGCAGAAACCCATGTCCCTTGAAGACATTTACAAGGCTGCGCGTTGCCCTAAGACGACCGCGTACCGCATACTGCGCACCTACGTTCATCGCGGATACTTCAGTCAGAACAGCGAAGGCCTCTACAGAATTTCCAGCACACCTCGGAAGCTGCGCTTCGGATTCGCAGGCCAGTCGGATGAAATGCCCTTTTCCCGGACGGTGGCTGAGAGCCTGCGCCGTGCGGCTCTCGCAAGCGGAATTGACCTCCTCGTTCTCGACAATCACTATGAAGCCCGGGCTGCAGTCGCGAACGCGCGTCGTTTCGTTCAGGAACGCGTTGACCTGATTATCGACTTCAACTCTGATCTAAGCGTGGCGGCCGAGATCGGGGATTTGGTCGCCGCAGCTGGTATTCCGATGATCGCGGTCGATCTGCCGCATCCGCACGCCACCTACTTCGGCGCGGACAACTACCGTATCGGACACAGCGCCGGAGAAGTGTTGGCGAGGCACGCTGTCGAGACGTGGAAAGGCAAGGTCTCCTGGGTTGTTGGGCTGGGCGTCGCACAGAGTGGAGATTTCATCTCGAATCGTATCGCTGGCGCCTTCGACGCGATCCGCAAAGCTATTCCCGATCTCCCGCAGGAATTCTTCGCCCGAGCTGACGCGGCAGGCAAACCCGATGTGTCTTACAAGCAGACCCTTGGCTTTTTGCGCAGGCATCCAAAGGAGAAAGGCATTCTGATCGTAAGTCTCAACGATTCCATTGCGCTCGGCGCCGTACAAGCCGTTCGCGAACTACAACGTCAGAAGCATGTAATGGTCGTCGGGCATGACGGAATTCCTGAAGCCCTCGAAGAAATGGCGCGGCGCGACAGTCCCATGGTTGGCACGGTGTATACAGACATGGAGCAGTACGGCCCTCAGCTCATTCAGCTCGGTCTCGCGATTCTGAAAGGACACGCAGTAACACCCTATAACTTCACTGATCACAGAGTCATCGACCGCGATAGCATCCTACAGGAGCGTCTCGAAGCCCAAGCCTGAGCCGTCCGCCTAGCCTCTTCGCAATCTCGATTAGAAATCCTTCCCGATATGATTTCACATATGGAATAATTCCTTGACACTCACCACTTGCTTCAAGGGGCGTCATGACCACTCGTCGGGACTTACTTAAACTGCTCTCAAGCGCCACACTTGCCTCGTCGCTTGGAGGCCGGATCGAGGATCAGAGGCACGCAAGCGCGTTGGGAAAGGATCCAGGCCAGGACGTTCTTAGGCTATCCCTCTCAGATCCGTTCAATGTGCAGCCACTGCAGAGAGTTCACGTCGCAAGCAACACTCCCGGATGGGTAGTGGTGCGAGATGGCGAGCACCGGATATACAAGGAATTTGATCTGCACTCGGAGGCTGAATTTATCGTCGGAGGGGCGCTCGGGACCCATTCGATCAACCTTTACGGGCATGATCAGAAACTGCTTGCGCAGCGGATGTTCCGCACTAGCTGCACCACGCATGTCGACGACAATGACGGCCCCTTCGGCAAGCTTTTGAAGAACTGCTACTGGACGATGTGTACCGATGGCCCTGTGCGTGCAATGCGCTTTCACGATCAGATCTTTACCTTCTGGGATTCGTGGTTAATGGACAACACGCAGACCTTGAAAGGCATGAAGTACTTCTGGCCGGATGTGACCTCCAACGTCGACTTCTACGCTCATTCCCAGCGCGAAGACGGGATGATCTGGGAGAACTTCGAATCGCGCATCCCTTACGAGAACTACTGGGACTGGGTGTTTCAGTATGCCGACTTCTCCCGATCCGCTGAGAATGGGTTCCTACAGTTGCGACGCGCGCCGGTAGAGAACCACGTCGAGGCATTCTTCGTTGAAGCTCTCTATTTCGCATGGAAAGCGAGTGGCGATACCGCATGGATGACGCAGCATCTAAACGCAGCGCTGAAAGCAGTTCACTACGCCACGAACGATCCATATCGCTGGAGCGAGAAATTCCGTCTCTTGAAACGCGGCTTCACGATCGATACCTGGGACTTTCTGGTTGACAGCGAGGCAAAGATCGCCGGCGACAACATCATGCGGGTCGTGCTCGACAAGACGCACTTTGGAATCTTCTTTGGCGACAACACGAACTTCATCGCAGGTTTGATTCGGCTCGCCGAAATGCTGGATGCCGCCGGACTAAGTGGTGACGCGACACAAGCCCGTGCAACTGCCGGAGAAATGCAGTCCCGAATCGACAAGCTCTCGTGGAATGGAGAGTTCTACAGGCATTGGATAGCGGAAGATCCAGATTTCAAGCTCGACCTAGGCGTAGACTTGGATCGGCAGGTCGCCTTATCGAACGCATACACGCTGAATCGTACTGCAACGCATCAGCAGGCTGTAGCGATCGTGCGCACATATCAACGTATCCGCGCCGAGATGCCGTCCAGTTCCCCCGGCGAGTTCTACGCCATTTACCCGCCTTTCGAGCGGGGTTTTGGCGGGGAGAACGCGAAGTGGGAATACATGAACGGCGGCGTCATGTCGTGCGTTGCAGGCGAACTCGCCCGCGGTGCCTTCGACCACGGGTTCGAGGCCTACGGCGCAGACATCCTTCAGCGTCAGCAGAAGGTCGCTGAGCGCTTCCGCGGAGTGGTTCCCGGAATCCTTCGAGGCAAGTCTGTCGAGGAGCCACCGAGAACCTTCACGCATATGAGCCTGGCCAATGTTGCAAACGCCAGCTTCGCGCCTGAGCACAGCGGTAAAGACGTAACCGTCTGGATGGGCGATCCCGACAATGCCCTGCCCGGAGTTCCAACTGGTGACCAGAAGTTCAGGAGTATCCCATTCCGCGTGCTTGACCCCTCAGCAAACGCAGGGCGCGCTTGTCTTGCGATTTCGTCTTCCCATGGCTTCTCGCGCCAAGCCTCAGTCGAGGTGGGCGCGAAGGCTCGCAGCCTGTATCTGCTGCACACAATCGGCGGAGACGATTTGGCCGGAAAGCTGAGGGTGCTATATGCGGATGGCTCTTCTTCGACGGAGTACATCCGCAAGGGCATCAATGTAGGAACGTGGTGGGAGCCACGTGACAGAGAGTTTGAGAATACCTATGTTCCGCAAGAGCTGGAGCGGTACCAGGTCGCATGGCGGGGAGCCAACTCGAGGTTCAAGAATCTGGGTATCTACGTCAGCAGTTTCCCGATCGAGCACGTTGAGCGCAAGATCAAATCGATCGAATTCCAGGCGATGGAGAATGGCGCGAAGTGGATGATCATCGCTGCGACCCTTTCTGATTCCGACCCATGGCTTCCACCTTACTCAGAAATGTCGTTTGGGATGCCGAACAACTGGGGGGCTGCGGCCATTGTCTTCGCTCTGCTTGAGGGCTTGGCTGGCATCAAGGACGCCGGCATCGCGTTCAACTCCGCCAGGGTCGCACCGCGCTGGGCAGCCAGCGACACCTCGCAGTGCAAAGTCGCCGTGTGCTACCCGGCATCGTCCGGATACGTTGCCTATAACTATCAGCTTGATCCAAGCCGAAGGCTTATTCAGATCGAGGTCACCTCAAGCGGTGATTACATCGAGCTATCGATTCTGCTCCCGCAAAACAGCCAGGCCAGTCAGGCCCGTGTCGACGGCGCAGTGGTGCAGCACCAGATTACAACCGTAGAAGTATCTGCCTACCTCAATTTGAACCTTCGGGAGCGCGGCGCACACACGATCACGGTGGATCTGAAATAGGAATTGGTCCTTTGCACATCCAGAGTTTTCGAAAAGAAAAGCCCGGCTCTCATGGGCCTGTGAAAGCCGGGATGCGTTCAGGAGGCGACGCGAAGCCCAGTAGCTTACGGAACTAAAACTCGAACTTGCCCATGACCTGAAACACACGAGCCTGGTTTGCTGCCTGCGACACGCCAAGGCCGAAGCTGCTCGTGTTCTTGAAATCCGTGGAGGCTGGAGCCGAGAGGTTCACTCGGTTCAGGATGTTCGTGCCCTCGATTCCAAGGGTCAATGTGCTGCTGTTTTCATTTCGTAGCCACGGGAGGATAACCTTCTTGTGCAGACCGCTGTCCACCGCTAGGTAGCCCGGGCCGTAGAAGCTGTTGTAGCCCTGGTTCTTCCCCCCATACACCGGTTGGGTTCCGTAGCCCGTTGGGTTGAATGCAAGAGTGTTCGTCTTTGGTAAAGAATTGGAGCAGTATCCGAACTTGTCGCAGAACATTCCTTTGCGGAATTCAGTTCGTGAGTATCCCTTCTTCTTCACCCCACTGGCGATATCCACCAGCGCGTTCGGGTTGTTGTTGCCAAGGTAATCGCCGCCCTGTCCGGGATCAGCTCCGGCAGAAGGATTGAAGTTCGCTGTTGTAATCAGAGAGAGAGGAGTGCCCGATTGTGCCGTGAACAAGCCGCTGATTTCCCAACCACCAAGAATCGCCCGCTCCAGCGGATTCTTAAGCGTCCTGCCGGGGAATTCATACTGAGCGCTGCCATTTGCACCAACCGGTACTGAACCGCTTACCGGTCCGTAATAGTGGAACGGATCATAAATATCCGGAACAAGGCCGCCGTACCCCAGGTTCTTTGACCAGGTAAATGATCCTTGCCAGCTCAATTTCCCGTGGTTCTGCCTTGCAGTAACGAGAAGAGCGTTGTAGTTTGACGTCCAAATGTTTTTCCTGTAGCCGATGTCATTCCATTCCTGACTGAGATAGGTGTACTTGCCGCCGTGCTGGATTTCGTCGCCAGGAAACGCGTTGTAGTTTCCGCTGCCAAACTGATCCCATGAGTAGGAGCCTGAATAGCCAAGCCCGACAATTACATTCCAGTTCAGCTCCTTCTCGGCCTGCAGGTTATACAGCATGGTCTTCTGCGGGCTGAGATTCAGGTCCTGCCCCTGCAAGTTTGTACGAATTACGGAAGTATGTGCCGCGTCCTGGTAGACCTCGCCGTGCGCATCCACTCCGTTCGGAGTAATCGCCGGATACTGATAGGTTCGTCCGAAGGGGGCTGGAGCTTTCCAATCCGTGCCATACAAATTCCGAACGTCGATCACGTTTAAAGGTGCCGAAGAGGCGAACATCGAAAAGCTCAGGTTCAGGTAATTCGGCGAGTTTATGATGCCTCCCTGCACGCCCTGCAAGTTGAGCGCATCCTCGTACAGCCCGATCCCTCCGTGGATCGTAAGCTTCAAAGCCGGATTCGGGGAGTATGCAAACCCGACGCGCGGAAGAATGTTCTTATTCTCCCGACCAAGCCAGGAGGTGGACATCTTTCTGGTCGATAGCTGATTGTTCACGATCGCGTCACGAAGTGACACGCCCGAGGGCCGCACCATGTTGTAGAACGGCAGAACCTCTGATCCAAGTGGCGCCGGATTACCGTAGTCATCCCACCGCAGACCCATCGTCAGCAGGAGCTTCGGGCTCACCTTCCAGTCATCTTGAACGTAAAATCCAAACTGCGTCGCCTTATCGCCGTAGATGTTCGGCAGGAACTTTCCGTCAAGGCCGCCGAGTGTTGAAAGGTTGTAGCCCGACGGATGTCCGTCGAACATGTCGCTCCAGTTCCAGTAGATCGGCACCTCAGGTTTGGAAATCCACCCCGCCTGGTTCTCGTAGTAATTCAGATGCTTCGTGTTGAATCCGAACTTCAAGTTGTGCCGGCCTCGATTCCAAGTCACGTCATCGCGCATCTGAAAATCGTGCTCGTGATTGTTAGTCGGCGATCCAGGAGTGCCAAAGTAGTCAGTTGCATCGTTACCCGTGCCCAGCATCAGGCTGAGGAACGGAATGGTATTCGCCGGGCTACCATTGAACGCACTGTAGACCCGCATGTAGCTGAAGGCCGCCTGGTTCAACAGTGATGGTGTGAAAATGTGCGTGTAATTGAAATTTAGATAGCGAGTGCCGCCGGGGGTAGTCGAATTGAAGCCGGGACGCCACCATATAAAGTCCGAAGTCTGAGGTTGAAGCAGATAGGCCGCATAAACGCGATCGTTGCCGTTCCGGAAATACTGATCCAAACGGCCATTCAGTTGGAATCCGTTTACACGCGGGCTTTGGTTCAGAACGCCCGTGTCGACAATCTCCATTCCGCAGTCAATCGGATGGAACACGCCCGTATTGTGCCCAAAGAACCATGGTCCGCTCCGCTCAGGAACGGCGCAGACTCCAGGCGACTGTTGAAACTGATCGGAGGCATGCTGCACAACGCCTGTCTTCTGCAGGGCCGCTTTTTGCCCCGAGATGGTCGAGTCGCCAGCGGGAAACGGAATGAGCAGCTTCTGCACATTGACGCTGTTTGGATAGGTCTGCGCCGCCCAGCTGTTCGGGCCGCCAACAAACTCGTTGGTGGCATAGTGGACAAGTCCGGAGATAGCGGTGATCTGCGTCTGATGCAGATAGGAGAAGAAAAAGAATGTCCTGTTCTTGACGATCGGGCCCCCTATGGTTCCCATGTACCAACGGCGGGAGAATGGCAGCGATGGCGTGGTGTTGAACCCCGTGGAATTCAATCCTCTGCCGCTATAACGCGTTCCCAGGCTTCCGTGAAAGTCGTTACTGCCGCCCTTTGTGGTCATGTTGATCTTCATTGACGAAGAGGCGCCGTAATCGACGGAGTAGTTATTTACCTCCATCGAGACCTCCTGCAGCATGTCAGGCTGCGGCACAAACTCGATCTGAGTTCCTGTGCCCTTCGAATTGCTTTCGATACTCACTCCATCCAATTCGTACGAATTGGAACCGGAAGGCCTCCCGTTAGCCTGCGCGTTCATCCCCGTAGAGCCAATATTGATTGACCACAGATTCCGGTCCTCATCGATGCCGGTGACACCAGGCGCCACGCGAACTACAGACAGCACGTCGCCATTTTGCAGGGGCAGGTTTGAGATCTGTTCTGATGCAAGCGTTGCCGCGAGCCGCGTCTCGTCGGTATTCAGCGCAGTCTGCTCCGCGCTTACCGTGACCATAGAGGTCTGGCTAGCGAGAAAAAGCTTCACGTTTACATTGGTCGCCTGATCCTGCGCGACCTGCGCTGCTACCACCTTCTTGGCGAAGCCATTTGCTTCAACTGCGATCTCGTAGCTGCCCGGCCCGAGGCCGTTGAACCTGAAGTATCCTGACGCGTTCGTTGTACCTACCCTCGTGATGTTTGTGGCCACGTCCCTCAGCACCACCCTTGCATCCGGCATCACCGCACCAGTCTGATCGCTGATCACGCCCTCCAGGCTGCTGTTGAACTGAGCGTAAGCGGTTGGTTGAGCTGCAAGGAGAAGCATCACGAAGGCGAGGTTCAAGATGTGCGTAGTCCATCGTCTGGTCATACAGGTCTCCAAATCGGTCGGAACTTCTGCAAGGCGGTCATAGCCGACTGCTGCGTTGCTGTGGAATGTCGCGAGGGAAAAGGTAGGCTACTCTTTGAGACCTGTCAAGATTTTTGGAATAGTTTCTTCTTTGGAACAAGGGACTTGAACAAATCTCTTGACTTCACGTAAGTGCTGTAAACGGATTTATTAAAGGACTTACGCGATCTATGATTTCTAGAGCGTTATCGGCATCAGCAACGGGTTAGGGACACCGTTCACTCAGGCTCACACGAGCACGCGATCACGTTTCATCCGACTTGAACGCAGAGGCCCGAAACAATTCCTGGTTTACCTTGCTCCCCGACTTGTTCATAAACGCGGCTGGCCGGAGTTGAACTGCCTCCGGCTGCTGCAACCCGCAGGATTTTCGATGCTACCCTCACGCTGCTTTAGCCGAGGGGGTCGGGAAGTGTCGCGAGATTTGAGCTCCGTGCTCATGATGGAGCGAACAGAATGACTAAATGTGTTAGGGGAGCTGTTGGGTTCGAAGGGCGTCCATCTTCAACGAGGCGATTGGCTCTTGGGCGATCTTGCTCCGAGCGGAGCGCATAGGCGCTACAGGATGCGCACCTTCATTGACGAGCCCGCGATCTCATTACGCATTGGTCTTGGCATTCAGATTTGTGGCGAAATAGCCGACATCAGGCGTCGTTTGTCCCTGATCAGTTCGTGATTTCCTGGGCATACACCGTTTCGAATTGCGGAACGAAGATCTCGTCCCAACGCTTGTGCACAGGATCGGTCGCGAACGCATTCAGCGCTGCTCGGTCAGTGAACTCAAGTGCGAAAGCGGTCTCGAACCCAGGTGGCTGCACCTTTGGCGAGTCGATCCAAACGCGCTGAATTCCGTGAATCTCCTGGCCCATGGTGGCTACTCCATCGAGTATGCGATGCTTCTGCTGTGTTGTCGTACTCGGCTTCCAACGCACGGTGACAACGACAAGGATGGTTTTGGGCTTGAGCAAGCGATGGGCCGCGGAACCCGTACCAGAAGGCGTGAGAAGCAAGGCCACCAAGGTTGCAATCCAGAATCTCGAGATCATTCTCGCATTGTAAGCGGGGATCTTTCTTCAGCGGCATTTCACCAACGGACATCTCGGACCTGTGGTCTGGGCAGCCGGCAAAGATCTTAGCGCGACGTTGAGTACCGAAATGTTGGCATCGAGCCAGCTTTGCAGAGTAGGTCGTGAATCGAGTTCGTGATTCAATACCGTCCGGTCACGGTGTCTTCTTAGGTGATCGTCGGCTCCTTTCCCCTGTGCTCTCCTTTTCCATTCGGACAGAGGCGCCCTTCTCCGGGTACCACCAGATCTCACCATGTTCGAACTTGCTCAGCCGACCGATTCGATCCGGAGTGAGCGTTTCATCGCTGATGGGGTACCCTAGCTTTCCTTTGGGACCACCTGAGGCGAGCCACAGGCTACGGATCTGGCCTTCGACAACATGAGCACAGGTCCGTTCAGTCCAATAGATCGAGGATTCAAGGACTGTGGTCTCGCCTCTCGGAACTGAGCAGGTGGGCATCGGAGAATCGGGATGCTGGCGCTCGGAGGCGATGGTGCGCGCAGGTCCGAAGACGGATCCCAAATAGTTCTGGAAGCGACCACGCGATTGATCATCGATTACTTGTTCTTCCCCCTCGCTTCGCCCGAGCAGTCCGCTCAGGCCACCATAGTTTCGATACTTCTCGGCAATGGTGACGCAAGCCAACGGAAGTGGGAATGGGAAGGGTCTCTTTCGTCTGAGCAATCCGTAAACGATGACCTGATTGGCCGCGGTCGCACGAATCACCTTGCCGTCTGCGATTGTTGGCGGAACTGATTTTGCAAACAGAACGTCCTCATCGTCGGCCCAGAGTTGTTTGAGAGTCGCGGCATCGAATGCAGCAAGTCGGCCCGGAACTGGATTCCACTGCCCGTCCCCAAATGGCATCGATGTCCATACGATTCCGTTCATCATCTTGTTGGATGAAATCGAACTGAATCCACCCGGCATCCCATCGGTCGGTGGTTTTGCAAAGGCACCGGTTGCGGTCACAACGGGCAACTCTGTGACTTTGTGAGTTGAGAAGTCGTAATGGAAGCCTTTGAGGAAATCCTTTTCCGGCATCTCGAACACGGTGCCAGCGGTTGCGCTGGTTTGCCAGAAGATCGGGCCCCCGTGGATATTGGGCCCGCAGAGTTCTCCATTACCGTACTGTTTCGGATCTACGTAGCAAAGGCCGCCATTGAACCCGGTGTTGCAGCCGGCAGCGCCTCCTGCTGCCGGACACGCTGGCTTGGTCGCGTCGTTGTGGTAGGTATTTGAAAAGGCCTGAAAGCCGTTGAACCCGAGCGCATCAAGCGAGGAGTTCTGACTCAAGGACATCGTCCCGGTATCAAGCACGTAGTAGCGACCCTGCTTCCCCCCACCGATTAGCCGCCCCTCGGGCAAGAGCATTGGACCACCGGAACCTAAGTCCGTATCACCGCCTGAAAGGGTCGCGGCATTGTTCGGTGTAAACGAGGCTGCGAGCGCAAGCCCTGCCGGCGAACTGCTTGGCGTGAGTTTGACGAAGCTGTCCTGAAGAGGCTCCGACGTCGGTCCGTTGCCGGTCTGAAAGAAGATCGAGCCATCCTCAGCCGCAACAAGCCCGTTCCCGGTTTGCCAGATTCCGGCTTCACCGGCGTTGGGGCTGGTATCAAAAACTGCTACTTGCTTAAGATCGAGAGCCCGGTAGCCAAGAACCCACCCGTGATAGGGAGCGCTTGCGCAACCGGCGTCGCAACTGAAGGTAGCGAACGCGGCGTAGACAACGCCTTTCGACAGCAACAGCCCAGGACGATTTCGCTGGCAATGAAAATCAAAGTGAAGACCCGCATTCAATGGATCGGTTGCCTGGATTAAGACGGGCTTTACGCGATCGGTGCCGTCCTGGACGTTGAGGGCATGGAGGAAGATTTGACCGTCTCTTCCCTTCACGGTCGCGTCCGAGCAACGGGCAATGACATAGAGAGTGCCGGTGTTTGGATCGATCACCGGAGTCGAGGTGATCCCGACCAAATGTGACCAAGTCTCTCCGCACACCCCTGTTGGCAGCGACGCGCAGAGGTTTGTCTGCCAAACCAGACCATGGGTGGGATCGGTGTCGAAATTTTCTGCATCGAAGGCGTATACATTGTTCTTCGAGGTGGTGACGAAGAATAGGTTTTTCAGCCCGAGCTTGGTATGAACAGCACGCAAATAGAGAGGCTGCGAAACCGTGTCCCCGTCCACGTTCCGCGTATAAAGCTTGCCGAAGTTGGTCGAGACGTTCCCTGGCGTGAGATGAACTTCAGCCCGGTAGGAACCCGAGCGGCTGTTGTCGTTGTGCTGGGTGAGCACATTCGATGGTGAGCAGTCGGCGAAAAGCGAGGTTGAAGAAGGACTGATGACGGGGCCAACATACTGAATCACGTGGATCTCATCTCCCAGGGTCCAGGTTGCGCCTCCTCCAAGAGCCATGGTGAGATCCCCGAGCACACCACCCGCCATGCCCGCAATCATGCCATTGCGAAACAGAACCACGATGGCATTAGGGTAGGTGTTCTGGACGGTGACGTAATGAGTTCCTGCGCAAACGGGCGCGACCAGTACCGGAGCGCCAAGAGTTGTAGACGGCGGTTGGGAGGTCGAGGGCGGACTAGTGGTGCAGAGCTTCTGAGTCGCCGATACATTGGAACTGGAGGTCGCCGCGGGCTGAAGAGGCGCACGGTTCCGAGCCGCTGTCGCGAAGCCATTTCCGGACGGCGCTCCATTGTCGAGAACCTGGACATTTGCGCCCACGAAAAGACCATCGAGGACCACGGCATCGGCTCCCACGGGATATGCCTCAACGCTCGGCGCCGGGGGCGGATTCGGCGAAGATTTGACGGTGACCGGATCAGAGACGGGGCTGAGTTTCTTGGTGGGAAGACTTGGGCACGCTGTCTGAATCACGGTGATGTGGTCACCGGAGTTTAAGCTTTGGGTAAAGATCGGCTGCCAGGGCTGGGTCGCATTCCCTTCCCCGATTGCCGACGGGGTGGCATTGCGGAAGACATCGACGACTGTACCCGGGTTGAGCATATTGGCGGGAACGATCTGTCCACAGGAGTAAAGGTCTGGGCCAACCACCGGCTTATTGAGGGCCGGATAAGCGCTGGCGACCGAGGGCACTACGGAGGGCGCGCTCGTGATCCCAAGCACCTGCTGTGTCGCCGTGACTTTATCGTTCAGCGCTAGAGGCGCGGGAAGATCGATGTCCGCCTCAGCGAAATAAGGCTGAGCCGAAGCCCTCTGGATCCCGTTAACCTGAACACGGACAATCGCGTGCGGTAGGAACCCAGAGACGTGAATCGCTTTGGCGCATTCGCCAATGGGTCCGACGATGGGAGGCGAGAGCGAGTTTGGTTCCCTGATAGGGAAGCGATCGTTGATCTTCGGTCCACCATCTTGCGCAGGAACAGTTAAACAGGCGAGAAAGACTGAAATGATGCACGGCAAAACCCGCAGGGAAACATAGTCTCGCATGAGCCCCTCCTGGTCGAGCGAAAAACCCGAAGCATCCGGTCGTGGACTTGATCGCTAGTGATTTCCGAACCCCGATCGTTACAAGAAAATCTTCGTATCGACCGCTTAGTCTCTGAGCACCGCCGAAGAACGTGGACAACGCTCGAGCATTTTCCAAGTAGGCGCAAGCCTACATCTTCTCCTTGAGCTTTGTTTCCCCTGCTGTTTTTTGAACGTGAGAATGAATCGACAGGCAGCCGTCATCAGCGAATCGGAAATCGCCGAATCACCCATAGAAGCCAGATTCGTATTGGGAAGTCGGCTAGGCTTTACAAATCCAGTCCACTTGGCCGTGAAACGGCCGACGCGCTCTCTTCACAGCACCCGCTAGGGTCGGTTCGGCAGGAGAACGCGTAGCCGACTCTACGTCCAGGTGGGTCGCAGAACCATTTGGAAGGGTGGTTTGGCGTGGAATCAACGGCCAACACTTCATTTCCGCTTGCCCGTCAAGTCGGAGGATACCGGTGCCGGCGTTGCTCCATCAGCCGGCTGACAACCTTAGGCCCGACGAGGAGTTTCACCATTGCGCACCAAGCACTGCGGAAGCTCCAGTCACTACATAATTTCGCATTCGGACCCATGCTGCGGATGGGTCATTGCGACAACTGTCGATAGCTGTACGAGGCCGCCACTATGGACGACGCGACCGCTAGTCCTTACACCGCCCCTCAAGGTCAATCGAACACGAAACGACCTGCGTGATCTTCTGGTTCTCGATGGCGTAGATATTAGAGCTTGGTGGAACTCTGTTCAGTGTCTATGAGGTGTCTGTCGCGCTACGCCGGCAGTTCGGTGTTCCAAATAACCTCCACAGCGCGAATGTAAGCGGCGTTCAAAGTGAGCGTGCCGCCTGTCGGACTTCACGCCGCAACCATTGATGTGCAGAATCTGAATTGAGTCTTGGGTGCCATGCCATCCAATACTCGTAACGCGCTAACTCTTTCGGGGGTGCAATGACGCGGACATGGAAGTGTCGTGCGTATTTATCGGCGAAGCGCTTCGGAACAGTTGCAACAAGATCTGTCGCCTCAACACACTCAAGAGCCGCCAGGAAATGCGGTACCCTGAGCAGCGACTTTCGCTTAATTCCGTGGCGCTGTAGCGCTTTATCCGGAAAAGCCTGCACCGAATCATGCAAAGAAACGATGATATGCCCACTGGCTGCATAACGATTCAATGAGAGGCGTGACAACTTGGTCCATGAAGCTGGCACAATGCAGACCATTTCCTCCTCAAAGAGCTTTTCCGTTGCTAAGGTGACTGGGATTCTCTCTTCATGAACCTGGAAAGCGAGATCGACATGGCCTTGTTCCAAGTCTCGGTATACCGATTCAGAAAAGGCTACAAACCAAACAGAAGCCTTGCCGCCAGGGCTGATAACACGCCTCGTTATGTGTGGGCCAAGAATGCTTATTGAATAATCGGTGCAAGCAATCTTGAACACAACTTCTTCCCTCAGAGGATCGAACTCCGTTCCTCGAACGAGACGATCAATCCTAGGTAGGACGACTTCCAGTTCCTTCAAGAGTCGCACAGCATTCGGCGTGAGCTCGTAGCCCCCTTTTCCCCGAATGAACAGATCATCCTTAAACATCGTGCGGATACGGTTGAGCGCTCGACTGACTGCGGATTGCGTGAGAAGGAGGCGTGTCGCCGCGGCAGAGACGCTCCGTTCCTCAGCAAAGACTGCAAATACGACGAGCAGATTAAGGTCGACCTGGCGAAGTTGACTTGTATTCATATTGTCTATGCATATTATGCATTGGAAGTATACAGGTTTTGATAGGAGACTTGATTATGTAGGCGAGTCGTGAGAGGACGAAACATGCCAGTAGCAATCGTCACCGGGCCGTCACGGGGGATTGGACGCGCAGTTTCGATACAGTTGGCGCGCGACGGATTCGACGTAGGGGTGAACTATGCTCGCGGCAAGGACGATGCTGAAACGGTAGTCAGGGAAATACGGCAACTGGGGCGCCTTGAAGATGTCGCGCGTGCCGTCAGCTTCCTGGCTGGAGAAAAGTGAGCTTGGGTGAACGCTCAGGTTATTCACGTCAACGGCGGAATAAAATAGTCAGCTCGAGACGCTAAATGCGACTTGCGGTGTAGGTTTCCAAGGTTCCGTGCAACATGTGAGGTGTTCACTGAAATGAACATTGCTTCATTGAAGACACTCGTTCAAACAAATCATCCTCTTCGTGAGGGCGAGCGAGACCGTCAGCGGGCCCTGCTTCAGCGCAATGCGAGCTTGATGGCGGAATATGGAGGAGACAGGCGTGGTGGGTACGCTGCCGTTGCAGCGCTCACTCCACTAGCAACAGGAATTACGTTTTCCGAAGAGTTCACAGCTCAGGCATCGGGATGTTGGTCCATTCCCGAGCGGCCATTGCGTGACTGTGCGATCCTTTTCATTCATGGTGGTGGCTACCATCTGGGCGACGCTCGCTCGTACCGTGGACTCACGAGCCAACTTGCTACGCGCACTAACTGTGCGGTCTTTTCAGCCGACTATCCTCTATCGCCGGAGAATCGATTTCCAGCGGCCTTTGAAGCAATCGTCCAGGCACGGAATTGGCTATCTGCGCAGGGAATTTCCCAAATAGCGCTCGTCGGTGATTCCGCCGGCGGAGGTTTGGCGCTTGCGACCTTGGGTGAGGCTCTGCCGAATGGTACGGTTGCCAGCGTCGTCGTGTTTTCTCCATGGACTGACTTAGCCCTCACAGGGGCGTCGTTTAGGGACCCCGAAACTCATGATCCGATCTTTACACCGTCGATGCTCGCGGACCTGGCAGAATCCTATCTGCACGGAGCGGATACAAAAGACCGACGAGCGTCACCCCTCTACGCTATCCCAGATCATTTGCCGCCACTGGCAATTCAGGTTGGAAGCGATGAACTACTCCTGGACGACTCGCGTCGGTACGCGAAGCTAGCTGCAAAAATAGGGGGAATTGTTGCACTCGATATTTTCATGGGTATGCATCACGTGTTTCAGAGAGATGCAGGAAGCATTGAAACCGCCGATTTCGCATTGGATTTGACGGCTCAATTCATAAATGCTCATTGGACTAGAAGTTCTGGCTAGTGCCTGACAACGATGATTGCCGTATGCGAGTAAAAGTTGATCTCTCCTCCTTGGAGGCTTTCGGTACCGGGAACTTATCGAGGTTGGCAGAATAGAGACGATTTCGTGATCGACGAAGATGCACAGGTCATTGACCTCACAGAGCACCGGAAGGACACGGCTGATGTTGTCTGGATGGACCCGGGCTTGAACGACCTACAATCAGCAGTTGATTGGGCCTTCCGCAGGCGCATGGGGGCGAGGACCGAACGGTCTTGGAAGAGCAGCCTAGATCCTGACCGACGGCGGCAAAGCATCACCGTTTCGAGAAGGATCGACCGCGGCCAAGCTGCTTCGCGCTGAGTTACAACCGCTCACCAAGGGTTTCCCCACTGACACCAGGAGGATGCTTAGAAGTGATCGCCATTACAGGAGCGAACAGCAATTTTGGCAGGTTGATTATGAAAGGCCGGCGGGAAACTGCAAGTTGAGTGCATGTTTCTGGTCAATGTTGACGGGAGATCCGCATTATGGGCGCACCTTTGTTTGTGAGTGAGAGATCGAAGCCGGAGGTGACAACGCGGTCGATTTCCGTTGGCTTCCTGATCTTCGAGCAGATGGATCAGATCGACTTTACGGGACCGTTCGAAGTTCTTTCCCGCATGCCAGACTCAACCATTCAGATCATCGGGAAAGAAGTTGCGCCCGTTCGCGACGTGCAGGGTCTTCGGCTTTCGCCGGATATAAGCATAGCGGAAGCGGGAATCTTTGACGTTCTGGTGGTGCCAGGCGGTTATGGCCAGCAGGCACTGATGCACGATGAGGAAGTGCTGGAGCTCATCCGCAGACACGTACAGAGCGGAAAGCTCCTGCTTTCAGTCTGCACTGGAGCCCTTTTTGTGTGGCGCTGCGGGTATACTCGCGGAAAGACAGGTCACCACTCATTGGAGTGCGCGCCGTTTGATGCAGCATTACGGAGCTGTTGTTGCCGACGCAAGGGTCGTCGTCGATGGCAACCTTATCAGCGCCGCAGGTGTGACGGCAGGGCTGGATGCGTCCCTGGTGCTCGCCTCCCTCCTTCGAGGAGATGCAGTTGCGCAGGAAATTCAGCTTTCCTTGGAGTATGCACCGAACCCCATCTTCAATAGCGGAACTCCCGAGAGCGCGCCGGCAGAGGTGCTCGAGAGTTTTTGGAAAAAATACGAGCCAATTGGAACGGCGAGGGAGGCGGAGGCAATTCGCTATGCTACTGACCGTTCAAGGGAGCAGATCCTGCCGAGATGAAGATCGCCTGCAAAGTTCTAAAAAGCCGCAACGAAGCGACTCAGCGAACACGATTGGGAAGTAGAACAACGATGACAACTCTAGTGACAGTGGAACTGATCGCTCCGCCGGCTTCGGTAACCAGCCTCCATACCATCTCACGCCGAAGGAAGTGGAAGGGCGAGACAGGCTGGGCTTTTCGACTTCACTCGATTTTGTCACTGGGAAAGCGGTGAGATTGCTATTTTGCAAGAGTGGAATGATTTAGATACCAACCTTGGGCTGCGAGTATTTCGACCAGGCGAGACCAATGAGCAACATACTTCGAAATATCCTCTGCGAGCTTCGCCAGCTTGCGCGGTCGCCAGCGTTTTCTTTGACCGCGGTGTTGACCCTATATCCGCTCCAACGCAACCATCATCAGGCTTCTTACGGGAGTGGACGATTACCTGGGAGGTAATTGCTGCACATCGCGATTCATACGATATTGAGGTTGGGGCCGTTGGAGCGGTAATTTCGACGCCCGGCTCAAAGGAGATCCTAATGGCACATTACCCAGTTCACACCATCGCTTCCGCTCCACAGGATTCCAGGCCTGCGCTTGAACAGTTGCAGAAGGCGTTCGGCGTTCTGCCCAACATCGCTGCGACTATTGCCAACTCACCAAAGCTAATCAATTCCCTTGTGGGCGTTTTCCAGCAGGTTCACACCAGCAGCCTGACCGAGCAGGAGATTCAGATCGTCTTGTTGACCGACGCTGTTACAAACTCTTCGACGTACGCTGTCGCATTCCACACCGCACTCGCACTGCAGCAAGGCGTTCGTCAGGAAGACCTCGATGCAATTCGAGAGCGCCGGCCACCCGAGAACCAGCGATTTGCCGCCCTCTCCGCTTTGGCGGAAGCGCTGATCGAGAAGCGTGGACACTTGAACGAGCAGGAGTTCGAGGCGTTTCTCGCCGCCGGCTTCACCAGGGAGCAGGTGCTGGAAGTTGTCGCCATCGTGGCGGCCTCGACCATCACTAACTACGCTGCCACTATCGCAGACCCTCCACTTGAGACGGCATTTCAGCAATACGCGTGGCAGAGTTGAAGGCGGCCACCTTGTGCGGCTTGACGCAGGGAACTAGCACGGAGGGACAATCACGATGGCCACACAGTCCGCAACGGCAGTCCCACAACTCGGAGAACTGTTGCGCTACTGGAGACAACAGCGCGGCAAGAGTCAGCTCGAGCTTTCGATAGACACGGGGGTTTCGCAACGACACCTTAGCTTCGTGGAGAGCGGGCGAAGCTCCCCGAGTCGCGACTTCCTATCCATTGTGTCCGACGCTTTGAACATCCCTCTGCGCGAACGCAATGTTCTCCTGTTGGCCTCCGGATTCGCTCCGCAATACCCGCAGGAAGGAATCGATACGAAAGAAATGGCAGTGGTCACAAAGGCTGTGGACCGTATGCTCGCGCAGCATGAGCCGCATCCTGCCCTGGTGCTCGATCGCTACTGGAACGTGATCCGGACCAACCGCGGTGCGCCGCGATTCTTCGGGTCGTTCATCGATCTGGAGAAGAGGCCAAAGCCACGAAATCTGCTCGAGCTGATGTTTGATCCCGATGGAATGCGGCCGTTCGTTGAGGATTGGGAACAGGTGGCCGCAGGCCTGCTGCAAAGGGTGAGAAGGGAAGCGGTGGGGCAGGCGCTCGACGCAAAGCTCGAGGAACTCCTGAAGCGTTTGCGACAGTTTCCCGGAGTCAGAGAGCTCAAATCTTTGCCCAGGCCGCAAAGCCCCGTGCTGCCGATCGTGTTTCGTCGAGGTACTGAGCGCCTTTCCTACTTCTCTCTGATCACGACCGTTGGTACACCCCAATGCATTACCGCGCAGGAACTGCGCGTGGAGTGCATGTTTCCTACCGAGGGAGAGTAGTCATTCCCGATAGCAAGACGGCTACGTTCAAGAGCCAGATTGGCGACAGCTATACGCGAGGTGCTTCCAAATGGCAGACAAACCGATGATCGTGCTCGTCCATGGCGCACTTACCGACGCTTCTGTCTGGAGTGCGACGGCGAGCGAGCTTCGTAACAGTGGCTTCTCCACCATAGCTCCGGCGATTCCGCTGAGGGGTCTCCAGAGCGATGTCGAGTATCTCTCAGCCTTCGTGGATACCCTGGAAGGACCATTCGTGCTTGTAGGTCATTCCTATGGTGGATCGGTCATTTCTCACCCTCGGCTCGCGAAGGCAAAGCTGAAGAGTCTTGTCTTTGTTTCCGCCTTTGTTCAGGATGAAGGTGAGACGGCCGGTGAGTTGAACGCGCGATGGCCGGGAAGTAAGTTGACCGAAGCTACGACGATCGTCCGTAACCATCCAGATGGCCAGGAGCTTTACCTGAAGCCGGAAGCCTTTGCTGAAGTGTATGCCGCTGACTTACCGGCAGAACAAATCAGTACTCGCCGCGGCCCAACGTCCGATTGACCTGCGAGCTCTGGGCGAGTCCTTCAGGGGAGAGCCAACCTGGCGTAAGACGCCGTCGTGGGCGCTTGTGTCCGTCAACGACTCTTCAATTCCGCCGGCCGCTCAGCGCTCAATGGCCAAACGCGCCCAAGCGACCGTGGTTGAGGTGAACGCCTGCCATGCTTCGCCGCTCTCGCATCCCCATGCCGTGGCAGCACTCATCGAAGCCGCTTCTATATGAAGCAGCGTACAAAGGATCACACATGGTTAGGAGCACAAGAGAAGGCGTTTGGGCAGAGTTCATCCGAAAGGCGGCAGTGGTCTTTTTCGTTCTCTGCCCGACGGGTGAACCGCGCAGCCTCTTTGTCCTGCTGCTCTTAGCGTTGGCCGTCATGGGCTGCCCAGTGGTTTCGAAGGACATGAAAACAGGGTAAAGAATCGTTTGTGGCGGAATTTCAAATGTAGATCGAAACAGGTGAAGGTCAATCCTCTGAGGCATAACAATGGCAAAGATGTTAGGTAGGCGCGAGGGCGTCTTCGGCTTCCTGGGAATCATTGGGGCGCGATTCATGATGGACGGCAGTGAGTCTGGCGGCAGGTTTTCTGTTGTGGAACATCCGATGTCGCCGCGTGTCCTCGCGGCTCCACTGCATCGGCACTCGCGGGAGGACGAATACAGCTGTGTCGTTCGTGGACGGCTCGGCGCCTTACTCGGTGACGATGTGATCTTTGCCGTCTCGGTGATTCCGTGTTCAAGCCACGCAACCAGTGGCATACATTCTGGAACGCATGTGATTAAACCACCAGCATCGTCGAAATCATCTCGCCTGCAGGCTTCGAGCATTTCTTTCGTGAACTATCCGAGATGGGCGGCGTCACTGCAGTTTCGGCTACCGGCCTCGTCGAGCTCAATGCGCGGTACGGCTTAGAGATGAACCTCACGAGCGTGCAGGGACTCATTGAGCGCTTCGATTTGCGTTTTCCTAGCGAATTGGTTCGCTGAGGATTGTCAACCATAGATCCAACGGACGGAAGATCGTACTTCAGACGGAAGATCTTGAGTCCAAGACGGCCGGCTTCCAGCGTGGAAACATCTGCACCAGCTTCAAGGGATTCAAAACCGCGTTGGACGGAGTTTTAAGAATGAAATCTCTCGTTGTGTGTTTCGCAGCCTGCGTACTCTTTTCGGTACCTCTTCACGCGCAGCAGCCCGCCGAATCCGGCTTCTCTAATCCCAGTCCCTGGACTGGCTCCTGGAAACTGGATGTCGCGAGGAGTAGCCCGGTCGCCGCGGAAGCCGGCGTTCCTCATGTCTACGTACTCGACTTCGAACCCGGAGGCTCGCCTACCGTTCACTTCCGATGGCAAATTCCCGAGATTGGGGAAGTGGTGAAAGGCATAACGGACGGCGTTCCTGTGCCGATTCAACGAACAAAGCCAGCGCCGGAACTCCGTCTCGGCGTACGGAAAGACGGTCCGGCATCCCTGACATACTCCGTATACGACGATGGCAAGCAGGTCGGCGGTGGTCGGATGATGTTGATTGATGACGGACAAGCGTGGGTCGATGTTACGTGGCCATCGGATCACCAGGACCGAGCTTCAGCTCTGGTGTACGTCCGGAAGTAAGCTACGTCTGCTCTCAGCGTCCGGCTCGAACGGATATGCCGATCGCTCTGCAGGGCGATCGATCGGGCCTGCTCAAGTTGTGTCGCAGCGTCGGCGAACCGGTTCTCATCAAGGTGAATGCTGCCCAACGCTACGTGGGGCAGGCAGCCCGTGACCGTAAACAGCGCGGAGTCGGAAAACCAGAGACGTTCAACTTCTTGGGCTTTACTCACTACTGTGGGCAACGTCACAAGACCGGGACCTTCACCGCGTCAAGCAGACTACTTCGAAAAAGCGAATGGTCGCGAAGCTAAAAGCCATCAAGGCCGAGCTTCAACACCGGCAACATCACCGCTCAAGCGAAGTCGGTGCTTGGCTCCGGAAGGTCGTCAATGGCTATTACCAATACCATGCTGTGCCCGGAAATCTCGATCAGATGCGCACCTTCCCGTCAGCGCGTGGCCTGGCTGTGGCGAAATGTTTAGTTCGTCGTAGTCAACGCACACGCTTGAAATGGGGGTTGCTCACTCGGATCTTCGACAGGTGGATACCGCGACCGCGTATCCTGCACCCCTATCCTCAGACCCGCTTTTACGTCATCCATCGTTCATAAGAGCCGCATGCGTAGACGCGCTCGTGCGGATCTGTGCGGGGGACGGTCAGCGATGATCGTCGCTACCTCGACAAAGTGGATCGCTGGAGCGACTCAATGAGTGATTTGGCCTGCTTTCGGCAAATGATCGGAACCGGCTGCGGCACCGATCAACGGGAGTCGGTACCGCAGTTTGTCCCGCTCATTCTTATCGACCGTTTTTTTCACTCGACCCATATTTGCGCAAACGACTGAATGGTTGTCGGCCCGTGGTACTTTTCGGTTTCCGGATTGCCGAAGTGGATCCAGCCTGAGTTGAAGCCCTTAACCATCTCGATGTAGAGTTCGGTCCTGTCAGCCGGCATTCCCATCCCTTCAAGAACGCTCTGCCAGGCCGCTTCGGGCAACTGCACGGCCTTCACTTCGCGACCGAGCGCGCTGCCAAACGCTGCCGCAGTTTCGTACAAATCGGTCCCACCTTCCGGACCGTCTACCTCCAACACGCGCACGCCTCTCCAGCCCTCCTGAAGCACCGTAGCACCCGCCAGGCCGATGTCCTGCGTGGCTACCAGCGGAAACTTGCGTTCGAGCGGAGCATAAAAGAAGGGCATCTCGCCGCTAGACCGGATATGGTCCCGCGCTCCCAGCCAGTTCTCCATGAAACTGCCTGCGCGCAGATAGGCCACTGGAATCGGGAGCATGCGCGTTGCCTGTTCGAGCAGATGCGTCGACGTGATAAGTCCCAGTCCGCTAGTCTGCTCCGATCCTATCGAGGAAAGAAACACGGCCCTGCCGGGGCGCGTCTTTTCGAGAGCTTTGCGAATCGCTGCGATCGTGCGCTTCTGGTCTGGCAGACCGGGAGTCGGCGCAAAGTCAGGTGGGATCATCGCAAATACCCCCTCTGCTCCTTCGAACGCCCTTTCCAGACCAGCTGCATCATCGTATGGCGACTGCACCAGTTCCACGCCCCGACTGGCCCACTCTTTCGCGTTTCCCGGGTTGCGCACCACGCCGCGGACCTTGTTGCCCGCTGCCATAAGATTTGTGGCGACCGCTCCGCCCACCTTGCCCGTAATTCCCATCACTGTGAACATGCCCCGTTCACCTCCTATGCAAGTAGATACTTGTATTCGAAGAAACGATGCAAGTATTTGCTTGTATAACTTCTATTCTGCGAAAATAGCGCGTGGCCGTCTTCAATCCAAACCGTAAACACAACGCACGTGGCGAGCAGCGGCAGCAGGAATTGTTCCGTGCCGCAGCCGCAGTGTTTGCCCGGCTGGGTTATCACGAGACCACGACGAATGCGATCGCTGCGGAAGCAGGCGTATCCCCGGCGACCCTCTACCAGTTCTTCCCAAATAAGGAGGCCATCGCCAGCGAGCTCGCAGTGATGTATGCACGCCGGATGGCCGACGCAGAACGTTCGCTGGACCCTGAAGGCACCCTGAGCTTCGAAGAAGCTATTCATGAGCTGATCGAGTTATGTATCCGATTCAATCGAGAGCATCCCGAGTTTCATACTCTCGTTGTGGATGCTCCGCTTTCAGAAGTCGCTCGAGGCGAAAAGCAGGCACTTGGTCGGGTTTTTGTGGAATTCATCGCAGAGCGTCTCCGACGCGCACGGCCTGAGCTTTCACGTGTAGAGTGCAGCCATCACGGACAAGTGGCCTTGATGATCTTTCGCGGGATCCTCGATGAACTTATCCTCGCCACACGCACTTCCCGCCCTCGATTGCAGCAGGCAATGCACGATGCCATCCTTCGGTACCTTGAGCCCATCCTGACACCTGGCGGGATTCCGACCTCGTCGATTCGGTCCCGCTAAGCGGAGTCAGGCCAGCGAACGCCAGTGTGGCCGACCGATTCTCCGTTTGTGAGATTGCCAAATCGCTCATTGAGCCGGTCTCCGTATTGAGAAGTCCCGAGATGTCGGCCCGTGTAAAAGGAATCCAGACAGATGCAGACTCGGACTTCCTCAAAACGTCGCGCCTGTCGGCGAAATCCGCCAACTACTCTACTTTCAGATGGCGAATACTCAAGTTTTCGGAGAACAGAAGTAGGGTAGAGGAAGCAAAGTAGAGTAGATCGATGCCCGCCGCAATCAACTGTGACCTCCACATCCACCCCTATTTACCGACCAGACGGGGCCGAACAGGCGAAAATCCTCGTCGTCGCAGCTCGCTGTTACGGATTCCAAGTATTAGAGTTTGTGCTTCCCAATATGCCCCCAGGGGTTCGGAGCATAGTTCCCTACTTTAGGATCCGCCAAGTGGAAGATGAGCTCTTTTCTGTCGCCGAAGTGGCGGCACGCCTGAAAATCAGTGCTGACACAGTAACCAGGTTGTTTGAGAATGAACCCGGCGTGATCGACCTGGGTGCTCCCGAGACATTGCACAAGCGCCGTTATCGCGTCCTTCGCATTCCAACCTCAGTCTTGAATCGCACGCTGCAGAAACGCACCATCAAGTGAACCTTTGGCTGGATAGATCTCAAGATCTACTGAATCATGCCGTCGATCACCGCTTCCGCAAGGTTCGAGCTTGCAGCTGCTGCGTTCATCCTTGCACCGGAAGCGGTCGGCAGCTCCATCTTTGACCAGGCCTGCTTGACCTCTGCCTCAAGCTTTCGCTGACGCTCCTTCACCCAAGCGGAATAGTAGCGCTCGGTGGTCCGGACAGTCTTGTGGCCGAGGAGCTTGCTGACCTGTTCAATCCGCACTCCGGCCAGAAGCAGCTCGACAGCAAAGGTGTGGCGGAAACGATGCGTCAGCATCTCCTGCTGTCCATGTTTGACGCCAGCTTTGTCGAAGACCAGACGCATCCAGTCCCCGAACTGGCAGACCAACGATGGCTTTGCCATCCGGTCAGGATTCCAGAAGAAGTAATCGGGGTGGTCATTCGGATGCGAACGGAGCATCGCGGCTACTGGGGGCGGCAAAGGGATGAAGACCTCGGCGTCGGTCTTGGTGCGGTGCACCTGCGTGAGGTTGTCGTCGTCTCCGAGCAGTTCCCTCTTCAGAGTTGCCGCATCGACGCAGGCAAGGCCTGACCACCGCTGGAGCAGGATGAAGGTTCGAACCCGCTGCTCGACTTCGGTGCTGAGGCCGCACTGAGATGTCGCCGCCAGCAGTCGTGCCATCTCATCCTTCGTCAGCGGCTGTACTTGCGTGCGGACGATTGGGAGCGACTGGAGCTTGGCACTGACATTGGAGGAAACGAGGTCGATCGAATGTGCCCAGCGGAAGAATGTCTTCACGATCGACCAGGCCACCGCGGGACCACCTGATTGCCGGTTGAAGGTCCAAGTAGCCCGCCACTCGGTCAGCATCCGCGCTGAAACGTCCTCGAGGTAGATCGCATTGCGGGCGTGGGCATAGTTCCTGAGCAGTCCAAGGAGCCGCTTGGCTTTCGAGGATTCCTTGATGCCGCGTTGTGCTCGGTCTACAAAGTAGAGCTCGAGTGCCTCGTCGATGGTGGTCGCAGCCGGCCGCTTCAGTGGCTCGAGGCCGAGGGCCTTCCGCTCGAGCTCTTCTTCAAGCTTTCTCGCGCCCTTGATCGCAATCTCCCAGGAGCGTGTTCCCGCAGAGCGCTTGTGCCTCTTGCCCCAGCGAAGCCAAAGGGGACATTTACAGCGCCGGTATTGGCCGGCGTTCTTCATGTTGCGGTGCGGGCACGTACTCGAATGCCGCGCGTAGACAGTCACAACCACGTTCGAAATCCTCTGACTGCTAATACCGAAAGTCGGCACCAGGTCGCGGGCGGAAATTTGCCCGGCGGTACAAAAGCAGTACATTCTTCTTGGGATTCGATCTAAGTGGCTGGACTGGAGGGAGATATAGTTGGCTCCTCAGGTAGGACTCGAACCTACAACCCTTCGGTTAACAGCTAGGTCTTTTCAGATTTCAGCATTGCTCGGAGTAGTTCTAGGATACTCATTAGGAATGCCTTAACTCTTGCTATCTACTAGGTGCGGGATGTGGGTGCGGCTCACTATTACTCGCTATTCTTAACCAGTCCACCCACAAAAGTCCCCACAGTACTCCACACCTCACGATCAGCGCTCATAATCCCCGAACGATAAACCTCCGATTTCTGCACCGCGGGACTGAAGCCCGTTTCAGGGGATCTCGACTTGCGTCAATACACCCCTCGGACCATCGTTCAGTTCTGGCCGATAGTGCTGTGCAAGCACCCTCTACGCGATGCGATCACTTCGAACCGACCCGGCAACCTGCGATGTCCGGCTCAGTTTTGGTTGATTGCGTCTTGAACAGTTCGACAGAACCCTTCCCGTCAACGCCGAGCATCTTTGCGTCGAAGCCTCCGGAAGCAATCAGGTTGAAGTGTGTCGTTGTGCAGTTGGGAACTATGCTCATAGGGCCCGAACCGGTGTAATCGTATTCGTTCACCCATTGCACATAGGCTCCGCCCTCTGTCCGGAAGAAATCAGCAATGTCCTTCGAAAGATACTTCGCGAGTTGCGGTTCAAACCCATCGGCTACTTTGCTGTTTTTGATTGCAGTAGGAACGGTCGAATGGACAGCTTCCATGAAACTTCCCGTACCGAAACTGAATGCGATCTTCGGCGCGTTGATGGCGAGCACGATGCCATGAGGGGCTAACGCCGACGACGTGACCTTCTCGACTGATTGCGTAGATGCCTTCATTTCCTGAATGGGTGAACTGCCCTTACTGTTCATTACAAATCCACCCTTGCCGTCGTAATTGACTGTGAATCCACCAGCGACATTGTCTTTGCGGCCCCCGAGTCCCGGAATGAACAGGATGTTGGCGCTGATCTCATAGAGAAACGGCAGGTGATTGGCCACGAATATTTCTTTGAAGAAGGTCGGCAGTCGCAACCTCCGTTCGCCGATGCCGTTCTCCGCGCCGCTCGTTTTAGCGTCCCAATTCACATTCAGGTTGCCTTCCACCGGGGCAGTGAAATAGAGCTTTTGAAGTTTTGCGCCATGAATGTCAGCCATGAAGGAGAAGCCGGCGTTCTTCAGCAATCCTTTCCCCTCGACCGTTGCATCCAGAGTGCCAACGTGTTTCGTGGCCTTGAAGGAATAGCTGAGGTTGTTAGGATCACCGTCGCCGGCGCTTCCCTTCGCCTCGTATTGCCAGTTGTCGACGTTGCCGTTCAGACGATCGACCCCCGGACCGAAATCAGTATCCTGCGAATCAAGAATTGAGGGATCGTGAGAATTGGTAGGAAACTGGATCGTGCCGTCCTGGATGAGATCAGTGAGAGCCGCGGCGTTTGTTGCCACCGCAGTAACGGGGCCCTGCCTCACTGTTCCCAGGACCCGTCGCGCCCCGAGATCCTGCAGGAAAAGAATCTGTCCAGCGGATAATCCGGTGATCCGCGCATCAGACGTGTTGAAGACCAGGACGTGTCCGTCGCGGCTGACGGCGGTAAGAGAGCTTTGCGCGGTGTTGCTATCAACCACGACGGTGTTCGTGGTCCACTGAATCGCCGGTTGCGCAGCTCCGTTCGCCGCGAACATCACGGCGAACATGAGCAGCGGAAGAGTCACACAGCGTGCATGCATGATTACCTCTTTCCGGACGGAGTGCTGCTGCCCTGATTGTCAAGGCACAAGATCACCTCCGGCCCGAAATGATCAGTCGATCGGTTGGGCTGGAATCGCGATCATTCTTGCTTTGGGACCATTCGGATCGGCACTGAAGCGATGAAATCCGGATTTCGCGATCGTGTGGCGGGAGCCGTCTGCAAGAATAGCTACGGCCTGCATCGAAGCCATATTCCAGTTGTCTCCACCCGAGCCGCCGGAGAAGGTATCTGCCAGGGTGAACGCGCGTATCTGGCTCATTTCCACAGATCGATTGAGTTGCATCTCTACGTTCATCGTGCTGCCGTTCGGCCAGTTCTGGCTGTGATTCACATTCAGCTCCGATTGGCTCGGCCCGTCGGCAAACTGGATGCCGACATTCAGATTGTCATTTCCTCCACGGAGGTCATCGTCAGACGTCGCAAATGTGAACAAGATCGCAGTAACCTGACGTCCATTGGGGCATCCGGCCGCGGGGTGCGCGTTGATATCGAGCGAGGGATTGCTTCCTGTAAAGCGGTGGAAACCAAACGAGGCGATCGGAACGTTCATCGTTTTCGCCAATCCAAATGCCTGGAACTCCGCCATGTCCCAGTTGTCTTCGCTCTGCACTCCTTCGGCTAGAAGAATCGGCGCGGCTCCAGCGCCTACAGGCGTTGTGTCGAGGACTGTCTGTCCGGCGCTCGGCGCATTGAAGCCGGCCTGAGCAGAGTGAACGAGCCGGATCTGCCTGATCTGGTCAGGAGCTACAGGGTGACTCAGCGGAATGGCAACCGTCCTCATGCTGTCGTTGGGCCAGTTCGCCCCCTTGTTCACATTGGGTGCCGTCTGCATGTCGCCGTTCGCGAAGTGAACCTCGACATTGAGGTTGTTCTTGCCTCCGCGCAGGTCATCCTTGCCGGTCGCGATGCGCAGATCGAGTTGGCTGATCGTGCATGACCCGGCAGGGCCGTTTAACAATGTGCGGGCCTGAGGGCTGAGCAGCGCGCCATTCTGTGCGTACAAGTGTGCACTCGTTGTAACCAGAAGACAGCCGAGGGCCAATTCAAACTTTCTCGAGTTAGAGTTCTTCATCGGGGATCGCTCCATGCGGTTCTGCCGCTTGCATGGAGATGGAATACCCCGCTCTGAACACCGGGTCAACTGAACCGCGAGTTAAACGGGCATGACACGCTAAGTGTCCTTTTTCGAGAACGCTAAACCTGCAGATGACCCGCAAAGCAGCAGTCAAACAGGCCTCGCAGGCAGCACACTGATGCTCTGTGGAAGGTGGTCGGCACTATTGGAGCGGCTTGTTTGCAGCAACGATGTTCGGCGGCGGAGTGATCTTCGCGGCCTGAGAAACATAGAGCAAAAAACCGCGTTGCCGTGCTTCCGCGGAAAGCGCGGACACATGAGAGCCTGCTGATGTAGAAGACAGCCGAACCTCGATCTCGGTAAGCGCCAGCCGCGCTTCGCATTCAGCAGTGTAAAACCCGATTTGATGCGCATGCTGGACGAGGCTGGCGAGTTCGCGCTGGACACCGAGCAAAGAGTCGCGGCCATTCTTTCCGGCAGGTGCACCGGCGGCCTTTGCCCGAAGCTCAAGCGTTCTCAGAGGAATCGAGTAGACCGGAAAAGCATGCAGATCTATCAGTTCACGAGCCGTCCGAATCGCGGCTTCAGATTCAGGAACTTTGCCTCTCGCAAGGAGCGACTTCGCCAGAACAAGGTAAGCGCTGAACTCGTCTCCAATATCCTTATCCTTCTCAAGAGCCGAGATTGCCGCACGAAGTTGGCTTTCTGCTTCATCAAAGTGCCCCTGGTCGACAGCAAGTTCGGCAAAGTTAATCTGGCTGGGAGCTGTTGAAGAGTTCACTCCTTTCAAAATCTGTACGGCTTCTTCGAAGCTCTTGCGAGATGAGTCGAGCTCGCCGCGATGGCGCTGCATTTCGCCAAGTGCGGTCAGAGCATTCGCCGTCTGCCATGGATCACTCTTCATATCGCGGAGCGAAGCTATCTCCGGCGTAATTTCAGCTGTCGCTTCGTCGAGTTGCCCTTTCATGAGGAGCAGATTGGCGTGCTGAATATGCGGATATTGATCTTCCGCAGTCTTGGTTTCATCCGCCATCTCCCAGCTTTGGCGATAGAGCTGATCGGCGGTTTGAAAATTGCCCCTCCACATCTCGATATCGGCAATGTTGGCGATCGCGGTGGATGCGTTAACGCGGTCGTTGACTGCCTCGAAGTACTTCCTTGCCTGTGAGTACTGCTGTTCGGCGAGCGAAAATTGACCGCGGTTTTCATACACGAGTGAAGCATTGTTGAGAGCTACACCGGCATTCTCAAGATCGCCCACCTCAATGAACTTTCGCGTTGCTTGTTCATAGAGTGGAACAGCTTCAGCATCGTGCCCCGTCAGCCGTTGATTCTCAGCCATGAGTTGCAGAGAGCTGGCGGATGCATCCGCATTTCCCGCTGCTACATAAGCTTCGTAGGCTTCCCGACATTCGGGCGGACTTGAAACATGTGCAGGGTTGAAGCGGCAGAGACTCTCTTCGGCTCTCGCAAATACCTGCTTCTTGCCTTGCGCGGTGGCCTTTTGCGCAGCGGTACGGTAGAGTTTCAGCGCGGTATCCAGGTCTTTTCGCACCAGTATGCCCGCTTCGCGCAAATCGATCAGCGGGTCGTCTCGGTATGGCGAGGGTAATTGACGCAGCTGATGAATGGTCCCGAGTGCTTCCTCCGGGTGATAGGACTCGAGTTGAAGCTTCGCGAGTTGAAGCCCGTAGTCGAGGCTGTCTGGAAAAAGGTTGAAAAGAACGCGATAGATATCTGCGGCCTTTCCGCGATTACCTGTTGCCTGGTCATAGCTGGCTTCGATCTGCATCCGCTGCACTCGAGGCAAGCCGGTGGCTAGATCCAGACCTTGCTTTGCCTCGGCCTTCGCCTGCTCGTACTTGCCCATGAAAAGGTCCGCACGTGACAGCATGGCATGTGCCAGAGGAAACTTTGGTTCCGCAGCAACCGCCTGCTCGAAAAATCCTCGCGCGACGGCGAAATCATAGGCGCGGAGCTTCTCAAGGCCCAGCGAATAGAACCGTGCCGCTTCAGGATTGCCGGGGAGGCCGGTGTCAGCCGACAGCTCGTCCGATGGATGCTCGAGCGGGATGCCAAGCCGATTGCGAAGCTTGCCACCAATACGCGACACGAGACCGAATAAATCCTCCGTTGCGCCAATCTCAGCGATTTCGCTCACCACTTCGCCGCTCTGGCAATCCTGCAGGCGAACATCAATCCGCAACTGCCCGTGTTCAGGCTTGCCCACCGTGGCGTAGGAGCCGAGAACGAGTAGGTCGCTTCCGAGAGCCGTTCCTATGCGGGATGTCGTGGAGCGATCAAGCGAATCAACCTTCGCCCATGGTGAGTAAGCATGAAGATTTGCCACGTCTTCGGCAGAGATCAAGCGAAGTTGATCACCGCCTGCCAGTTCCGTGCTCAACATCTCAGAGATCGCCGTGCCAAGCCAGCCTTCACTCGGTGCAGGAGACAGGTTTTGGAAACCAAGAACAGCAACAGAACGGCGCAGATGAACAATGTTTGTCGGCAAGCTCGAAGCGGATGCGGTTTGCTTCGGTCGCGCCCATCGCGTAAATGCGACGATACCGCCGGCGAGAATCACTGACGAGAAAGCCGCGTAAAGAAGGCCAGTGCGTATTTGTTGCTTGCGAGAACTCGGAACGAAACCCGGCGTGGGAACGACGGTTGAAGGAGTCATCTCCGCAGCTGCCCGGATTGGCCGGTCGATCGGCGCTACAGGTTCAGCTGATTGCGGAGCCTCGATGCGGGTCGCAGTTACCGGCGCAATAAAGCGGTATCCGGAGCGCGGAATGGTTTCGATAAACCTGGGGTTGTCAGGATTATCATCGAGGGCCGCACGAAGTTTCTTCAGAATTACATTGAGGCTCCCATCGAAGTCGACGAACGTGCCCTCCTGCCACAGATTGCTTCGCAACTGATCGCGGGAAACGATCTCTCCTGAATGCTCCAGAAGGAGCAGTAAGACGCGAAACGGCTGATCCTGGATCTTGACACGCACACCGTTGCGAGTCAGCGTTTTGTTCGCGATATCGGCCTCGAACAACCCGAATCGGAAGGTTCGCGTAGAAGATTTAGAAGGTTGCATCTCTGTCCGGCTGAGATGGAATGCGCCATCATAGCATGAAACGGATTCCGATTCGGCTCGTTTCGAAATCAGGCTTTGTACGTTGAACATCGTGCAGACGGCCTCGTGCGCGATCTACTTCGGATCGGAAGAATGATCCTTTGGAGCGCCCAGCGCAGAAAGTTTGCTCTTAAGGCCGGGAGGGAGAGCACCCGTCTTGTTTTTGGCGCCGCAGGCAGATGAAATCCACTGTGAACTGAAGTTGATGTCCGACGAAAATTTATGCCCTTCTGAGACGGCTGTTACGGTACCGGTTCCTTTCACCTGTTCGGAGTTCACCGCCTCCAGCCTCATAACAGTCTTCGTCGACATCGAGTCCTCTACGCAATCCTGTTCCACTTTCAGCTCGGTAGAGGTCGAGTTCAGGACCTTTTGCGTACATTGCCTGTCATCAGACTTAAAGGGTGTCCCCTTGTTGAGCTCATCCTGCGTCAGGCAGTTCTGGTTAACGCGCGTAGTGGTTTTCGGCTTCGATGCCTGCTTCATGGCCGCCTCCATTCTTGCCCGCTGTTCTGGAGTGAGCTGTGCCATTTGCCTGGAAGACAAAGCGATCGAGCCGCCGCTGTTGATCAGTACCGTTGTCTGCCACTGGCCGGTTTTCACATTGAGCGGCTGGTACTGTGCTGCGGCGAATCCAGGAATGGCGAGCAAGAACAGGATAAGAAGCTTTCGCATGATGTCCTCCATCACGATTCAATAGCTCAAGCCTTCAAGGTTGTCTTGCGTTGATGTTGTTTGTAAGCGGTTGCGTCCCGGCAGGGCCAACGACCCAGACGTTCGCTGCATATTGTGAAGAGTTGAGCGTGAAATTGAAGACGGGCGGGATAGGCGAGGAGCACGTTTCGCCTGCCCATTCAACGATGAATCCGTTGCGAGTCCACGAGGTTTCCCAACTCCCATTCGAAACAGGAATCTTGCTCAGGCCGGGACAAGCGGCACTGAACACTCGAAGCTGCACGCTCTCGACCACCCATCCTGGAGCGAGCTGCGACAGGTCGTAAATGTCTTTGCCCGTCGAGAAGGCCTGAGGATCGGATCGTGCGATAAACGCTGATGCTCCGGACGCATCGGGGGGCATCTCTTCCCCGCTCATGGGAGGCGATTCAAACTCAACTTGATGAATTGAGCGGGTCGAGAGCGAGCTTGAATCGAGACGGACCCACGCGGCCGGAATCGAGCGAAGCAGCTGCGGTTCACCCCGCGCAGCAAGGAATTGGCAATGTGCGAGCTGAAGAGTGCGCCCGATTGGAAGTTGAACTACCAGATCAGCGCTGAAATCTGATACGCCAGAAAGCGCGGGATTGATGCGGACATCGATGTAGCTGTCGGTCCACGAACCCGGAGACTCCAGTTGCAAAGCAATCGGCTGCAGGCCGGAGCCTGAACCGGGCATTGGCGAGGCCGAGTTCGGCAAAAGCCGGACCAGGCCGGGGGTGGATCCGAACCCGCAGCCGCTAATACGGAAGTGGTTATCGGGCTCAGCAGGCGTGAAGATCGGAGCCGTCGTACGCCCATTCACCGCGTGGATGGCCGGAAAAGGGCAGGAAGACTTCTGGACAACGGGGCTGCGCAAAATCGGGCTACCGGCCGGTGTCGGCCGCATCGGAGCAGCCTGCGGAAGCAAAGTGGCGGGACTGCCGGAGAGTAGCGCCGTGGCGTTTGGAAGAGGTGAAGAGATTCCGGCCCGATTGAGACGATTTGCACGCTGCTCCGCGAGAGTAGTCGCCGTGTTGCGATCGAGCCCACTTGATGTAAGGTTTGGGTTCTTGAGTCGGGGTCCTGTAATGAGACGCGCGTGTGCGAGAGCTTGCGTCCGCAGTTCGAAATAGCGGGAGGGGGGAAGGTTACCGTCCGGCATCGTGGATTGAGTCAACATAGCCGGAGCAGCGACCAACCCAGCCACATGCGAGACTGCGCCCGCGAGGGGTTGGGGGAGGGCCAAGAGTGAGGTTCCTGCAAGGATGAGGGGAATCCTGCACATGGCGTGAGTAAAGCCGGGATCCCGACAAGGGTCAACGGAACTGAGCGTGATTCGCACCTGACTTGGCAAGGCACACCTGCACAATGACTTGCACCGACTGCTTACGTGATTTGGAAACGCGATCTGCGACAGAGCGCGTATGGCTCTTCCGTAGGGATGACCTCACCTCAGGCCCGATGACTGACCGAAGCCGCCGCGCAGCATCAGGAACTCGCCGAGATCAAGCGCCAGGACAGCGATTGGAGGGCGACGATGGCGAATCGAACCAGGTGCTACCCGGCTCTCTCAATCATTCGGGCCGCCGCTTCCGCTCTGGTCAGCAGCGACAAACAAGCTGAAACGATCCACAAACTTACGAGGTCAGCTTCGTTTCACATGCAGTTCCTTTGACCCTTCAGATCGGCAGCCGTATACCTGGGCCGCATACGAGGTCACTCCCCATGCGAGCTCAAATCATCGTTTCAGTCGCAACAGCAACGTTCCTCAGCCTGAGCGCCATCGCCCAGGTTCCGCTCTCGCCGACAAATTCCTCCCAGGTCACGGCACCCTCGCCGCAGAGGCAACAGCCGCAGGGTGGTGGTCGGCAGCCTCTGTCACCGCCCATTGGTGAGGTTCCCCAGACGCGGCCGCAAGTACAGATTCTCAACGGAGTATTGATGGGGTACCTGTACTGGGACGGGTCCGCAATCTCTGCCGGCACAAATTCGCTCTGCCCATTCCAGGTGAGGGTGAGCCAGGGCACGCCACCTGCAGGCGGCGCCGTCGGATTTGAGCAGTTCTCTGAGATTGGCACCTACTCGAACAACTTCTCAAAAGTCGGCAACATTGGAAAGTTCGTCGTTTGCCAGTACGCCGTCGATCACTTGCCGGAGAATAAGGACCTTGAGGTGCAGATCGGTCCACAGAAGGGTGCCCTCCAGACTGCGGTATCCTTCACCGTACCGCCCACCGCCAACGAACCGAATACCCCCGTCAAGATCATCAACGGCAAGTGTAACCAACTGCCTCCGGCAGTGCCGTCGCTGTCCACATTGAACAGCCCATGGTGGTCATGCGGAGATCATGCCTACAACGTCAATTTCCTGATGCAGCCGTACCAGGCGATCCCCGGACTGACGCAGCCTCCCCCGACGATCACCGTTGTCCAGACACCGCTATTGCCATCGTCCGGTGGAGCGAATGGCTCGTCCAGTTCAACCGTGCAGCAAAGGACGCTTCTCTCGCCTGCCGGACCTACTACGGGGATGATGGCGGCCGGGAAATCTCCCGCACAGTCATCATTATCCGCCGCGCCTCGTGCCAAAGCGATCAGCAGGACGGGGCCGATTACGGCGCTCAAGCTAAGCGCTCCGCAACAGAGCCGCGAGATCACCAATCCCAACTCTGGAATTCAGAACTCGCAAATCATTGCAGTTCTGCAGCAACAGACGCGGGCGGCGCAAGCCGAGATCGCCGCAATGAAGCTGAGCCTTCGGCCCGTTGACACACAAGCGAACTCTGGGCCAATGCAAACGATGTCGGCCAATGTTTCCGGCGGTCCAGCTGCCGGGCAGGCGACGATGCAAGCGAATTTGCTGGCCGGCAACTCGGGACCTGGAACACGCAATTCAATCGGCGCAGCGATGCCCGCGCCGTTCCAGAACCTGGCGATCACCTGCACCCACGATCCGACCATGCGTGTTCTCACCGTGAGTGGAGGGCAGAGTTCCGCAGTCTTCACGCAGGACTCGCAATACAACTTCTACACAATCAGCGGCTGCTCTTTCGGAGATCCCGGCCCAAACGCAAAAGCGTACATCTACTCTCAGGGAACCTTCCGCGAAGATTTCCAGATCGAGCAGTGGAGCGATAACTGGATCAAGCTGAGCATCGACCCCAACCTCACAGGAGTCGACGATCAAGACAATGTCACGCTCGTGATCCAGCGTGCGGATGGCAGGCAGGCCAGCAAAGGCGGCTTTCGCTTCTACGCTGCGCGAGACACCGTCCTGCTGCATTCGATTCCACAACAGTATTTCTCCCTCGATCGTTTCCGTCCGGACAATGCAGTGACGAATAACTGGACCTCAACGTATACTTCGGCCTCCTCCGCGGCCATCGCCCCTAATCTTCCCGGAATGTCGGCAGAAGTGCAGTGGCTTCTCACTCCTGTCTCTAACGATCAACTTCTCGGCGGCTCCGACATCTATGACTTCAGCAAACTGCATTCAACGTTCGGACTCCAGAATGCGCAGATGGAGTGGGAAGACGTCTCCTGCGATCCCAGCCAGCAGGTGTTTGCCTCGTCGAAGGACAACTGGGGAATCGACTGGTATCAGAACACCGGCGTAAAAGTCACCTGGCAGGGGCAGACCTGCAATCCGAAACCAGGAAGCTGTGGCGGAGCGTTCCAGGGCGATTGTTTCCTCGGCCAGCCCGAAACGAACTACGGCATTGACGTCTGGGTTACTGGTCCGCGCGGTCTCGATCCCTGGACCGGAAAGCCGGTCGCGTAAGCGACGTACACATCAATCGGTTTCCCGTTTGAACCTGTCACGAGTCAAGGAGCAACAACGATGCAAACCCATCTCGCAGCCGCTTCAGCTCTCGCATGCGTTACGGCTCTCGGTCTTACTGTCGGATTAGCCGCGCAATCAGGCAAGCCGCTCAGCAATGACGACGTCATCGCAATGGTGAACAAGAAGCTCCCGGAGTCCGTCATCGTCTCGGCGATCAAGGGCAGTCCGGGAAAATACGACACATCCCCGAATGAATTGATTCGCTTGAACTCCGCCGGTCTGACTGAAAACGAGCTCAACGCGATGATGTCCGTCAGCAGCAAGGACGGCAGATCAAATGAAACGGCCACCGGCGGGACTGCCAATCCCACTTCATCTCGGAAGTGGCAAATGCCCACCGTCACCATCACGCAAGGCAGCGCGTCCGCTGAATTGAAGCTTGAGAAAACCCAGCTGGCCCAGACGAAGAATAAGCCGACCTCCATGAAGAGTCTGGCGAGTGATTCCGTTCTGACTCAAGCCATGCAGGCAGGTGTGAGTACGGCAAGTTGGGATGCGGCTACGCACATGAACTCCATGGTCGCCGGCTCCGCGGTGCAGCAGGCGGGGACTGTTTTCTCTGGAATGCTGGCCCACCGCACGCCCACGGTGACCTACGTATGGGGCGTGCCGGGGCCTGCTTCCGGTAACGTGCTGCAGACTGCCTCCCCCAGCTTCAAGGTGAATTTCTCGCGTGCGCCTGGCGTTAACCCAGACGACTACGAACCTGCCATCGTGAAGCTCACCCCGGCGCAAAACACGTGTCGCATTGTCGGAGCGACGCAGGCCAAGGCAGATGCGAGCGCCAGCGCTGCCGCCGACTGGCAGGTGTACTCGCACTATCTGGAAGAGCGCGTGAACACGAGCTCACAGAAAGTTGCATCTGGCATATACACCTTGTTCCCTTCGCAAATGCTGCCCGGCGAGTACGGGCTGGTACTGCGCCCCATCTCAAAAGAAAAGAAGTTCTCAGGTGGAGAGGTAGCACGCGCTCAAGGAGACGGGCTGATCTTCGATGCGATCTGGACTTTCCAGATTGCCGACGACGCGCAGTGAGCATCGCTCGTTCGCAACCTCGCCTGCATTCACCATCGGTCCTGCGCAAACCAGAAAAGGAGCAACGGCATGGCATTCTGTGGCAATTGTGGCGCCTCAATTACGCAGGGGAACGGCTTCTGCGGAAGTTGCGGCAAACCAGTCAACTCAAGCGCTCAACCCAGCACGGCGGCTGCCGTGCCCACGCAGCAATCTAACTCCGGCGCTGCTGGCTGGGCTCCCGTAGCAACGCAACAGGTTGCCGCACCTGCGGCTGCGCAAAGACCGGATGCGATGTCGTGGTCGGCCGTATCGAATGAAAAGCCGCAGAACGGCGGATGGAACTCAGTTCCGGCTCAACCTGCAGTAGCGGCTACACCAAACCCAGCGCAGGGCTGGAGCTCCGCCCCAGTTCCTCCGAGCGTCGCTACTGCGCCAGCAATCTCATCGCCCGCAGGGCTTGGCCTGACGCCGAACGTCGCCGGCGCCCTCGCATATTCGCTCGGCATCATCACCGGAATTCTGTTCCTCGTGCTCGAGCCGTACCGGCGCGATCGCCTCGTACGCTTTCACGCCTTTCAAGCGATCTTCTACTTCGTGTTCGCAATCGCATTCAGCATCGCCTGGAACATCATGGTCACAACTCTCGCCGGCTTCAGCGGATGGGTATTCGTTGTTTCATTCCCATTGCGCATGATTATCCGTCTAGCGATGTTTTGCCTCTGGCTCTACCTGATGTACCAGGCCTACAACAATCGCGAATTCCGCATTCCCATTCTCGGCGCAATCGCCAGCAAACAGGCTCAGAGCTGAATTGAATGCTACTTGGCTGCACACTTCGGAAAGGAATCAGATGAAATCCGGCAAGAAGACAATGTCGACCCCACGATCTCTGCTAGTGTTCACCATGCTTACCTCGATTACCGCTGCAGGCTGCAAATCGCACAGCACCGTCAAGGCAGAGGCTCACCGCAGCGAAGCGAATGTAAGCGCACCACCATCGCACCCCATCGGCGGCACTTATTGCCTTGAAACATTTGCCCAGGCTCCAGCAGATACAAGGGCAGTCCACTTCTCCTACAAGCAAAGCGAAGGAGACGGGTCGTTCAAGGATTACGAGGGCGATCTTGCAGGAGACAAACTCGACTCCACTGTACATGAGAAACACGTGGCGACCGATATGGATCGCGAACTCGCACAGTTGAAGAATGCTCCAGGGCCCCCGGTCGTTGATGGATTCGTCGAGACGACACGGCCCCTGCACGAGACGCGTGACGACCGCTCAGGGTGGTCGATGGCGTCAGGGGGGCAAGTCCAGGGATTCACGCCGTGGGGTCTCTTCATCGCGAAGCCAAACGTAAACCAGGTCGGAACCGAAAACCTCTCCGGCTTCGACGCAATCAAGTATTCGGTCGATACGGATGGGCAAAGCCAGCTCGACAAGATGGCGCTGACACTTGCGGGCGGATTGAAGGACTACTCGATCAAGGGCACGGCCTGGGTCGACAGCAAGCAGCAATGCATCCTCCGCTACAACATCGACTACGAGGCAGTTAGGAAAGACGGAACTGAACGCAAAACACATTACGAAGGCGACACAACGAGGCAGTAATGCAGACGAGTTGCGAAAAGTGTGGCGGAATGCTCCCGGATGGACAGTCGTTCTGTACTGTCTGCGGAACGAGACGAAGCGAAACCTCGGCGACCAAGATAAGTCCCCGCTGCGCGGCGTGCGGCGCGGAACTTGAAGCAGGTTTGCGCTTCTGCACTCATTGCGGGGCGGTCGTCACCCCTGAACCGCAAACTTCGCCAGATCCTAAGTCGTCTTCGCAATGGGCCTCGGCGCCTGCCTTTGCCGCTGCAACCCCTTCCGCATACGTTCCTCCTCCGCCAGTGTTTCCTTCAGCACCGTCGCAAGCGAACGCAGCGATTCAAAAGGAGAGCAGCCCTCTATTCAAGCTGGCATTAGCCGCCGTGGTCATCATCGTGCTGGGCGGAGTTGCAGTTGCGGGAGGAGTCGTTTACGTGGGCTACATCGCCAAAAAGCGAATCGCAGCGGCGAAGCAGGCCTACCAGCAAGATGACTACGCAGGCATACTCGCTGCCGCTAAGGGAGAACCGGCCTCAGCCGGCGCAAACAGCCCAGCTTCTTCAGGCAAAGCCGAGGACAACAAAGACGGCAAGAAGGATCTCCTGGGCGGCTTACTGACCGCGGCCACAGGTGGTTCCTCTAAACCCGTGCCTTTGCCGGAGTGGAAGCCCGCGCCCTCCGGCCTCGTATCGTCACCGCCGGTTCGTATCCCGTTGCGCCCCTCTCTCCAGATGATTTATGTAGCAACGGATCGCATTCTGGGCGACTCCGAATCTGTTTACAAGATCGACAGCGTGAATCGGCAGTCTGTGCACGTCAAGGCATCTCAGCAATTTCCCAAAGGCCAGGGATTTGCCCGTTTCCTCGGCAACAGTGGCGTGAAGGATCCCAATGAGGCAAACAAGATCGACTGCAGCCGCACGCTGCTGACAAAGGACCTCGCGACTGCAACTGAGATGGATGGCATTTTTTGCCGTCAGGGCAGAAATGAACTGAAGGCCGGGCGAACTGACCTGTTTCTATCGAAGAAGACGTTTGAAGAACTGAAGCGTCAGGGTCAATCGATCTTCACCATGCGCGAAGACCCAATGAATGCCGTCTTCAAATCTTTTAAAGCAGTCATGACCACACCGGATAACGACAAAGCAGCCCAGGATGCAGCCGCGGCGAACCTGCTGAACAAGATTATGAGCTTCGCGCCCGGTGGTGCTGGACCGGATCCAGCGGATACTCCGCCCATTCCGTGCGTGTTGCACAGAGACGGACCCGATGTCCTTTTTCCCGTAATCGTGAATAACCAACCGGCAGAGTTGCCCGCCCTGAAAGTGACATGCACGCCGCAGGGCTCGGACCACACCGGACAGCTTCTGCTTCTCGATGATCCCGAAGTTCCGTTGGTCCTTTCTGTCGGATCTACAGCTGGCGGGCATTCGCAAATCACTCGTATCAATTGGGATTTTTCGAGGCAAAACGAGTCCGCTCTCGCGGAGCAGTTGGAAAAGGACGGACGCGCCAAGGTCTACGACCTCTACTTCGATTTCCGCAGTGACGTTCTGCGGCCCGAGTCGGGCAAGATCATGAATGAAATCGCGCAGGTGACGAAGCAGCATCCTGATTGGAAGCTTGGGGTAGAAGGCAATACCGATAACATCGGCGGAGACAAATACAACTTGGATCTGTCCCAGAGACGCGCAGCAGCGGTGAAGACGGCATTGACAAGGCAATATGGAATTGCACCGGACCGCCTCGAGACAAACGGTTTCGGAGCTTCCCACCCAATCGACACCAACGATACAATCGAAGGCCGCGCCCGCAACCGACGTGTCGAACTCGTACGTAAATGAGCTATTCGCTCGAATGCCTAATGACTTGCCCGTGATGTTGATTCACAGCCACACCTTTCATAGTGAGCGAGATAATTCAATCCAGACTGCTTACTTCTTACTTCGAGAAGCCCAAGAGCGAGCCTGGAGCTCGTTTGCTATAGTCGTTGACGGTGTAGTTCGAAGATGACTTTGGAATCTAAATTTGCCGCACCCGACGGCCTTTGGATCATCGATGCAAAGGGTAAAACCGTCTATGTAAATGAGGACATGGCAGATATGCTGGGTACTACTAGTTCTGATCTGCTCGGCACAGACTCATTCATGTTTGTGTATCCGGAAGACATTGACGCGGCAAAACTCCTCTTCGCTGCTAAAGCGGCCGGAAGTCGGGCTCCTTTTCACTTCAAACTACGCCGAGTAGATGGGCACCCAATTTGGGCTGATGTACAGGCAACTCCCATGCGAAATGCGGCAGGCCAGTTCATTGGGATCGTTGGATCATTCACTGTCTCAGAGTTACAGACCAAGTAAGCACGAAGCTCCTCCAGAACTTCTATTCCATTCAAAGTGCGACACGAAAGATTACCGGCAAGATTACATCGCGCCGTTGCGGGGAAATCGCGACCGGAATATTTCTTCGGTCAATGAACCCCCACGTCATCCTATCGAAAGCGAGGCTTTTCCTTAAGGCGAAAGCGGCTCCAGCTTGCTGGCGATCACCAGGGAGCCGATGACGCCGAACGGCAGATTTCGAAGGTGCATTCTCTCCTCGGCTTTCTATGCCAGGTTCAGATCGGCGTACGCAAATTTAACCATCATCACAGTGCGGCCATTGGAGTAGAGGGTGCAACGAGTCTTCGACGAGGTCGCCTATGGCTTGGGCCAAAAAAGGCACACCCACCCATTGCTGGGTGGGTCACATTTGGAGCGCGCGGCCGCCTCGGTCTCACCACCCGTAAACGGGAATACTGCCTAAAGACAGAGCCCGGAACAAGGTGCTCCCGGACAATGCTCGCGATTCTTGTCTTTCATTCGTTCTCTCCAGAGAGTATTGAAAAATAGCCGGCTCGACTCTATCTGGTTCGGGAGTGCAAGGATATACTTGCACCAACGTAACCGGAACATGTCACTGTGGCGTCCATCGAAGCGCATTCTGAGCGTCAGCCATGACCCGTGGCTTATGTCCACGCGAGAACGTCTGCTTAAGACCTTCGGCTATACCGTCGAATCAACACTCTCGATCGAAGAAGCTTTTCGGTTCGCAATTTCTCGGCAATATGACATCGTGCTCATCGGTCATACGGTCACGGAATATGAGCGGCACACACTTATCCCTTATCTTCGAGCTCATAACCCCTGTGCCCAAATTATTTTTCTTGCCGCCTACAATCAAAAAGACTCTGAACCGCTCGCCGATATGGTTACGAATAGCAAACCGGACGAGCTGCTCAAGGCCATAAAAGAAGCACTGCGCACATCGACCAGGTAAGTCTCGGCTACCGTATATCTCGCACTGGCGGCAACGCTCATCGTGGAGCCAGTTTCCGCGAGCTGAATGTTAGCGCCTTCAATCAAGTTGCCATTTACATCGAGGGCAGTCCCCAAAACCGAAGCGGTCGCGACTGGTAGGCTCTGCCCTTGAGACTTTGCGGACTGACCCGCACCCGTTTGCGCGAAACACAAGCTACTTGCCGAATCGACTACTGCGTTTCCGAGTGAAAATCAAAGGCGAGCTAGATCAAAATGAAAAGCAACTGCGCCGATCACGAGGACATCTCCGATTACGCGCCAGGTCGATCGATGCATGTTCTTGCTCAATCTCTGCCACTCTGAGTCCTTGGGCATGAGCGAATGGCGCTAACGCAATGGCGGATTCTGTCCACTTGGACGACGTGAGATCTCAATGTCAATCCGTTTGAAACGAGGAAACGTGACATCCGCACCGTGTCGTAGCCATCTTCGGTAAGTGGATAGAATGGTGCCGTAAAAACCAACTCCCGGTGCCATCTGGCGAGATGCTGCAGTCATTCCGACCACTCTGCCAATGAGCCCCATGCCGTTCGAACCCACTGCGGCACCCTGGGTGGACAGTTAGTTCTCATCTGTGAATCGCAAGATCTTCATCCAAAGGGCACCAATAATGGAACTTCACCTGTACTGGACCGCTTTCTGCCGTCTCTGCAATAAAAGGTTATACCTGAAGGATTTGGGTCTTCTCAGTGAGAAATCGGAACAACAACCTATGCCTCCGAACCCCGGGGCACTCGAAGGACAGTGCCCGAACTGCAAGCATTCTGCCTCATATCCGGGGACGGATCTGAGGACGTATGTCGATTTCTCTCGTCCGTTCTAGGACCGCCTGGGAGAGCATTCTGTCTTGCTCACAGGGTAGCAGAATAGAGTTGCGTGTAGAGTTGTCGCTACTCGGACACTACCGGGGCGAAGGAATGTCAAAGGTCCGAGTTGCCGGTGACTCAACCGCGATCACGATTCATACGCCGAATCAGATCTTGCCCTCGAATGAGGGCCGAACGCAAGCTTCCGGCCATGATCGGTTCCTGCTGCTATAGAATTCGCCCTGTGACCTACGAAGAGCGAATTGTCGGACTGCGAGCCCAACTCGGAATGCTTGACTCTGGGCTCGATGAGAATAGGACGCCCCATCTCAAAGCGAGAATAGCCTTCGCAGGCCGCTGCTTAGATGATGCGGAATCTGTACTCCGCCAGGCCGTGTCCGCAGGCCCAAATGCGTCTACCTTTTGCGCCTTCGCTGAGCAAAGTATCAGCTGTGCCGCAGGTGTTTGTCTTATATCCACTGCGATCATTAAAGATTTTGGGCAGAATTTGGAAGGCTTCTGACCGGCAGTACTTCTGTGAGCAGGAGCCCGCCCTGAGTAATGGGGCGAATTGCAACAAAAGAGTCGGCCAGACTGGAACGAGAGAGGGATCTTAGATGGGCGGGGGCCTGCGCATCCGTGCCGGCGCATCGAACATCGTCACCTGATTCGAAGTTGCGAAGCCGTGGCCCGTCACTGTGTCCACTGCACCGCCGCGAATTGTAGACGCCAATATCCGGCAGGTCCGGAACGCGCAACGATAGACGCCGGCTGTCTGGGTTTGAGGTGACGTAGTTCGATTTGGGGGACGCCCCACTCGGCCGCGAGATAAATGGGTTCAAAGAAAAAGGCTGATTACTAGCCCGAGGGAAGCGGAAAAAATCGCGATTGTTGTTACCCAACCCAAAATGTTAGCCAATCGCCCATTGACACGATCCTTCATGATTCGGCGATTATTGGTCATGGCCATAATGAGCGCCATTAAGGGTGGCGTGGAGAAACCCTGGACAATCCCCGCAATGACTAGTGCCCGCATCGGATTGATTCCGAAAAAATTTAGCCCCATCGCTACTAAGGTGAAGAAGGTTATTGCAGCATAAAACTTCTTTGCCTCAGATGGCTTCTGGTACAGGCCGTTCTTCCAACCCAACGACTGGCTAAGGTCGTAGGCAGCGCCGGTAGTCATGACAGGAATTGCTAGAAATCCTACTCCGATGATTCCGAGCGTGAATAGAAGACCAGCTGCTCGCCCGGCAAGCGGAGTGAGCGACTGTGCGGCCTCGGCTGCCGTATTAATGTCATGCTTCCCTACCGAGAAGAGGGTTGCCGCCGTAGCCAGAATGATGAAGTACATGACGACGTTCGAAAACAACATTCCGAAGATAACGTCCCAAAGACTGCTTCTCAACTCTCCATCTGTTGTCCCCCGGCGTTCACGGACGGTGTGCTTCCCGGCTGCTTCTTTTTCTTCGACCTCCTCGTTCGATTGCCATGTGTACAGATAGGCCGACAGGGATGTTCCAACGATGGCCACCAGAATCGACAAGGATTCCTTGTTGAAGCCGATGGAGGGGATCAGCGTACCTTTGAGAACTCCCCCGAGGTCAGGGTGGGCCAGAAATGCAGAAAAGATGTACGCGGCCAGAGAAAGAGCGATGACTCTGAAAATATTCCGGATAAGTTTGTAGGACCCCCAAATTTGGAGTACAAGTGACACAGCCGTCACGCTAAGAACCAGCACCCACTGTGGCCAATGCAGGAGAATTCCAATGGCAGCCGACATTCCTCCGATGTCTGCTCCGGCCTCAATCGTATTTCCGGTCACCACGCCTGCCAGCACAAGGTAAAAGAACCATCGGGGGTAATGGCTGCGAAGAACACTGAACAGCCCTTCCCCCGTGACCTGGCCCAACTTCCCCGAGAGATAGACAACTGCCACCATCATCGGGAAAGTGACAGGTGCGGTCCAAAGCACCTTGTAGCCGAGTTGTGCACCGGCTTGTGCATAGGTTCCGATAGCTGAACAGTCGTCGTCCGCTGCGCCTGTGATTAGCCCTAGCCCGAGAGACCTCAAAACCGTGTGCTGTTGTGACGGATTATGCGATTCGCTCACCGCCGCTTGGATGCAGAGCTGCCGATGCTTGCTGTTTGGCTGAGTGGGCTAGGAAAGCCAGTCAATGCGGAACCTGCCTTGAACAGACACTCTGCAGAAGCACTGCTCGGGATCGGTTGAATGCGATCGGGTCTGCCCATCTTGACAGCGGTACCCTGCTGATCGACGGAGTGATGCTGCGGTGTGTCAGTCGTTTCTTGATACTGATGGTTCCGGACACGTTTTGCGCAAGGCATGGAGCAGCCAGCAGAAGCGCAGCGAGTATAGATGTCCCGATGAATTTCACCGCTGGAGACCTCCAGACGGGTCGCGTGTTCATCGGAGGCCCTAGCCTTGTGCTGCGGAGAAGCAGAACCGCGACCGCAGGGACCAGTGTAGGCAGCCTCTGTAACGACTCGAATACCACAATCAGGCAGGTAACAGTACTAGAAAGTCGCCGAGGCCTTTTCTGGAGATGAATGGATCGCTCAGTCGATTTGCCAGTTGTCTGGGTTCTGAATCCTCGGGCAACTCGTCTCCGTCAGGGCATCCGATGCAAATTGCGCCTTTTGCAGGATTCAACTGCCCAGTTGCCGAAATGACAATCGAATTACCTTCGGTTGACACCTGCCTGTGTTGATGAAGCGCAGTCTTCTGAGCAGTAGGAGGCTCTCTCATGGAGCAAACAAACCGATCGATTGATCGCCGTTCCTTCGTTACGAAGGGATTCGCGGCTGCAGGCCTTGCAACCGCCGGAGTTGGACTGTTGAACAGCGGTTCATCGGCGCTCGCAGACGACGAGAAGAGTGAACACAGCGCGCGCTTATCAAGAGGAGACGCTGCGCTGTTGCGGTTCGCCGCCGCCGCAGAGATCCTGGAAAGTGATTTCTGGGTGCAGTACAACGAACTCTGTGGCATCCCCGACAAGGAAGTTCCAGGCGGAAGCGGAAATGCTGCATTTACCGCAGCTCTCTCGGTGCTTGACGCGGACATGGCCCAGTATGTCCATGACAATACGGACGATGAGTTCACACATCAGAGTTTCCTAAATGCCTATCTGGTTTCGAAGGGTGCCGATCCTGTGAATCTGGAGCCGTTCCGGACTCTAATGGGAAGCACTGCGACTGGCTCAAGCGGCAAGCTGAGACTCACAAATTTGATGGAACTTACGCTGGACACGAGTTGGTGGACCCGCTATCGCAGCGATTCGCACAATCCGGACCTCGATCCAAGCTTCGTTTTCCCGCAAGCTGTACCGACCCTGGCGGTCGGAAAACACACGGCGATCCCCAGGACGGACGCCGACACAACGGACCCTAACTTCCTGCAGGCGATTGCAAACACTGCTGGTTTCCATATGCCTACCATCGAGCAGGGCGGCAACAGCTTATATCCGGCGATGGCGCAGCGAGCAAGCAGCGTCGAGGTGCTGAGGATTTTGATCAGCATTGGGCCGACCGAAACGATGCACTTCCAGACCTGGGCAGATAAGGCGGGAAATGCTCCTCCGCTTACGGCAGTCGATCCAAAGACCGGAGTTTCGGTGACTTTTCCCGATCTAAATTCTCCGCCCTTTGGCGGCGAGCAGTTTCAGACGAACCTGATCATGCCCGAGCCTTGTCCCTTCATAAGCCGCAAGCTTCCGAAATGCTCGGTGATACGGCCGACAGAGACCAAAGGGATCGCCAAGGGCGTCGTCAAATTCCTGACCGAAATGGGGCTCTTCTCTGGTCAATCTCCAGCGTTCTTTAGCCTCATGCGCGATCTTGCCGAAGATGCCGATGAGGCAAGGCGAGAACACTGAACCGGCTTTGGATGTGCAGCTAGTGATACAAGGGAATTCCAAAATCATTGTCAGAAGGATTCACGGTAATCGCAGAAGAGAAATTCCAGGAGTACGAAGCTCCTGGAATTCTCTGTGAGAAAGAGCCTTCCGCGTCGGCAGTCATCAGACCGCAATCGAAAAGCGGGCAGTGAACAACATTCTTGGCAAGTGCTCCCTCAAGTAAGGCTCGCCTCGGTCAGTCCGTCAGAGGCTGAACGATCATTCGGATGGCGTATCCCCCGGCTGGGACCGAGTATGGCGATCCAGGTGCCTCGACATAGGTATCGGCTGTGATGGTGAAAACGTGCAGCCTTCCCTCGACCGAGACGGCGTAAAGATGATTCCCATTGTCCCAGGAGACATCATCTATTAGGTCTGACGTAAGTAGACCGTTGTATCGGGACGGCGCGGCATCTTCATTCACATGCCACACTATCAGACCGCTCGAACCGGCTACCGCAATGAATTTGCCTGAAGGCGACATCTTAAGGTCCGCCAACTCTCCGACCTGCGTAACCCACGGCATGTTGTTGTACTTGCTATTCGTCGCGAGGCTCCCGTTGCTCTGCATCTCGTAAGTCGCAAGCATACTGCCGTGATTGAAAAGGCTGGTCGAGGTCGAAGTGAGTTTATAGACTCCAACGATGAGATCGTCACTAGGGCTTGCTGATGCAAGGCTGCGGCAGAAGAAGTAGCTACTGTCCTTCGTTGGAGGTTTGGGAGCGCTCGCCGTTGTATAGGTGAGCAGTCCGCTCGTACTGCGCTTAAGAATGCCGAACGATTCCGCCCAGTAGGGAGTGGTGAGTCCACCCACGCAGCCCGCTCCATATGCGAACTGGTTGCTGGAGCTGAAGGTGAGGGGAAAATTCCAAACCTTACGGGTGCCGCTGTCCCCGAGGTAGCTGAGTCCACCCGTGCTCTTGTTAATAGCGAAAGATTTGTAGGAAGTAGAGTTGCAGGTTGCGCCATGGTAAGCAACGGTGTAGAGCGTAGCGCCCGTATGGTCGAGCACCAACGGACTAGCTTGGAGATTCGGGCAGGTGGTCCCGGTGTTGAACTTGGCGACATTGGTTGAGGTGGCAAACACCAGCGATCCATTCGCCTGGATGTGGTAGGAGTTGACGTGAACCCCATCGAAGCTTGAACCGAACAGGTAGCTGCCGGTGACCGCCATACCGAACACGGAAATCGGGAAAGGAGAGCCAGGGATAGCCGTCAAGGTTCCATCCGGCGCTGCGTTGTATCCCAGAATCTGTGTGGGTTCTGCGACATAGACATGCGCGACCGGAGTAGCGGCGTTCGCAACGCCGATAAGACTCATCATCGCGAGGATAGCCGCAATGGTGAGAACGGCACTACGGTGGCTGGTACCAGAAAACAAATTGTGTATAGGGGTGGCGAACACATGGCCTCCTTTCGGGAATGGAGTCCCCGAGTCGGACCGGTCGCGGTCACATCTGAACAGATGCCCGGACCAGCTTAATGTTTGTACGTTCTAAGTCCATTTCAAGATATGGGTGGAACGTAGGGAACCCAACATCGACTCGGCCGAGCCTCCAAAAGCTTCAGGCGCTCGCCTACGTCCCGGGCACCCCCGGTTCATCGAACAGCATCTTGGCAGGTGTGAGCTGAAAGCCGAGTGTTTCCCCAGGAGTACAACAGCGTGAGAGTCGTCAGCCTAGCCACAGTCCTCATTACAACGGCCATATCTGCCAGCGGCCTAGCGCAAGCGCCTATTTTCGGACACCGCTCGTACACGTCCACCTACGCCTACGCTCACGCTGATCTCAACAACGATGGCCGGGAAGACTTGGTGTATCACACGCAAACCGGGTTTGCTGTCGCGCTGAGTACAGCCGACGCGACATATGCAGCTCCCGTGAATTACAACGTGCCTGACAATGCGGGATCGGGCACCGTGGTGCTCGACATCAACAATGACGGCAAGCCTGACGTGATTGCATTCAATTCATTCGCACCAGGATTTTATGAGTACCTGAACACAGGAAGCGGCGGACTTCATTTGCAGGCGACCTATCTGCTGGGAGACATCGAGGACATGGTGGTCGGCGACTTCAACCATGATGGCTTCCCCGACCTGGCCATCGCGACACCGGGTTACTTGCGCATCTGGTTCAACAATCATGCGAGCGGATTCACATTGGGTCCTACTACCGTAGTCCCGGGATCAAATCAATTAAGCGTGGGCGATTTCGACGGTGACGGCAAGGCTGACATTGCAGTGACATCTACTGGGAACACCTATCTCTATTTCGGGGACAATACCGGACACTTCCAGATCGTGAATGCAACCACAGCGCATCATCCACAGGTGTATTTGATGGACATCGATGGCGACGGCAAGAGTGACCTCGTAGGAGTTGGTGTAGCTTCGGGCGGCTACATGACGGACACGTTCTATCGGGCCGTTTGGGTCATTTACGGTAATTCCTCGCGCAGCATTAGTGAGAACGAGATTCCTACGCACGGGTATACCGTGGCTTGGACCTGGGGCAGTATCCCTGATAAGAGTCCAAGCGTTGATGTGGGTGACTTCAACGGTGACGGTAAACAGGACTTCGCCGTGGTTGAAGCACAGAACTCGGACGGAGGAGGAACCCGTACTCTCGCAGTTTTAACCGGTAATGGAAACCGGACCTGGAATAACGAGATAAACGTTTATTCGAACAGCGAGTTGGACTTCGGTGTGGCGACTATCCGCGCCAATCGTGATTCGAAGCCCGATTTAATGGTTGATACCTTCGCAAATAATGCGCAAACCGGACAGTTCTTCGTCAACGACACATCGGGCGGCTACTACGGAGGCTGTTCCTTGCCAAACGCCTCAACTGGGATTCACGTATGCTCAGCGACAACATACGCCTCAACCTCAGTAAGGATTAGCGCCAGTGCGGCTGGACAGACGATCACGCGCAAGCTTGAGGTCTGGGTGGATGGTGCGAAGAAATATGAGCAGCTTGCGAAACATGATTTTTCGCATTCTGGCTTCCTGGACGCGACGTTAGCTCTTTCAGCCGGAAAACATACCATCACCATCGTTGCTGCGGGATATGACAATCTGCTCTTGAAGAAGTCATACGCGATCACGGTTCAGTGAGCTGCGGCAGCATCGGTGCATTCGAGTGATGCAGGGAGACCCCCTTGGCTTCCGCTGTCCGAGTTCCCGACGGAAACTCTTGGCGGGAGCTGCTCCCAAGCAGACAGCTCAATGCCGCGCTGCCGGGTCTCAACTTCGAAAGCGAGCAGCAGGAGGTGTAAGCACAATGCTGCTCCGGCAACTAAACGGGCAGAGACGGCTGAACCGAGTGAAGTGATTGTGAACCATCCGGATTGGGTAAAGGCGCCTTCCTTATTTCGATCTGTCCGTCATGTGCGCGGACTTCGAGGCGTGGCTGCGGGTGTACCGCAGGTCCGTTAACGACGTGGCCATCTTCGAGGCTAAACCGCGAAGCGTGATACGGACATTCAATGCAGTTGTCCACCAGCTTGCCTTCGGAAAGAGGTCCACTGAAATGTGAGCAGGTATCGGCCAAGGCAAAGAGACGGCCGGCTCGGCGGACGAGAAGAATCGGCACGCCCTCAGCCATCACCCGGGTCGGCTTGTCGTCGGCTAGCTTAGATTCCTGAATAACGGGAACGAAATTGTCGGGAAGAACCTGGCCGGGGGTCCGGTCAACGCCCACTCGCTGTTCATAGACCAGCTTTCCGCCGAGATGTGCCGCGTAGCTCATTACAGCGAAGCCAAGAACACTGGCAGCGCGGCCACTTGTACGGCATGTCTTTCTTCGCAACAACAGAGATATGGCAAACAGGGCGGTTCCACCAACGTTCATGAGCCCGTGAATCAATCCGAGACGACGGGCCGGTGGATCCACGTCCGACCAATCTGTGATGCCAGTTGCTGCCGCCCCTGCTGCCCCCGCCAGTCCTATGGCGATTAAAGCGTCCGCTGCTGGGCCGAACTCACGGCGCTCAACGATCAAATCTAAGAGATCGAAGTACATCGCGGCTGTCCACGCCCCGATCGGCACGTCTGTCAGCACGACGTGCAACGGCTCGCCCAACCAGGTACCGTTCAGAAAATTTCTAAGCTTTTGTGCTTCTTCATTTCCCCCGGCGTAGAGAGCTTTATCAACGATCTTCTGGAGCCTTTCGTCAGCCGGAGGTTGTTTAGCCGCCATTGACCGGTCGTTAGAATCGTCAGCCATTTCATCTTTGATGCACCTCGGCTGCGCCTGAACGCGAACCTCCCCTCCGACGCGACTTCGCGCTGTGACGAGAACGGGCCACCGCGAACTAGGTGGACCGCAAGCCAGCTCAAAACTTTTGGACGCAGCGTTCCGGGGGATAACTTAGCTCTATCCTTTTTCGCATCAAGGGTTTAATATTCAATCCTGAAACGGGACCGATCGATGGGTAAAGATAAAATTGGGCTTGCCAAGGCCCTCACTGGGATTCAGGGCCTCGACGAAATCACGGCTGGCGGGCTACCTGCCGGCCGAACCACTCTGGTCTGCGGGAGCGCAGGATCGGGCAAGACCGTACTTGGTCTCGAATTCCTCGTTCGTGGCGCCATCGAGTTTGGCGAACCAGGCGTTTTCATGGCTTTCGAAGAGACGGCCGACGAGCTCACCCAGAATGTAGCTTCTTTCGGCTTTGACCTGCCCGAGTTAGAACGCGCAGGTAAACTGGCCATCGATCATGTCTTCATCGAACGAAGTGAGATCGAGGAGACCGGGGAATATGACCTTGAAGGTTTGTTCATCCGTCTCGCCAGCGCTGTCGATTCGATCGGAGCAAAGCGAGTCGTTCTCGACACCCTCGAAGTCCTTTTTGCCGGGCTTCGCGATCAGTCTCTCCTCCGAGCTGAGCTACGCCGCCTTTTTCGTTGGCTCAAAGAACGAGGATTGACCGCGGTTGTAACTGGAGAGCGTGGCGATGGATCGCTCACCCGCTACGGACTAGAGGAGTACGTGGCCGACTGCGTCATCCTGCTCGATCACCGCATTTACGACCAGATCTCAACGCGACGGCTACGCATTGTCAAGTATCGAGGGACCGGGCACGGCAGTGATGAGTACCCCTTCTTGATGGGCCCGGAGGGCATCTCCGTGTTCCCGTTGACCTCTGTCGGCCTGACCCATGGTGCATCCGATGAGCGCGTCTCATCCGGCGTACCGGAACTGGATCAAATGCTTGGCGGAAAGGGCTTCTTCAAGGGAAGCAGTGTTCTTGTTTCTGGGACACCGGGTACGGGCAAATCCAGTTTGGCGCTGGCCTTTTTAAAGGCCGCATGCGACCGGGGAGAAAAGGCGCTCTATTTCGGTTTCGAGGAATCGAAAGCTCAGATTGTTCGCAACACGTCCTCGATCGGGCTCAATTTGCAACCTTGCGTTGAGGAAGGCTTGCTTCAGATTCACAGTGTCAGGCCGAGCAATCTCGGGCTTGAGGCGCACCTGGCCTCGATGATTCAGGTAATCAGAGATTTCGATCCTTCGGTCGTGGTCATCGATCCTATATCGAACTTCACCACATCAGTAGAGCAGAGCAGCGTCAAATCAATGCTCATCCGGCTAGTCGACTTCCTGAAGATGCAGCAGGTCACCGCGCTTTTTACCCACCTCACTAGCTACGGAGCTCCTTCCGATCGCACAGACGAGCAAATATCCTCGATCATGGATTCCTGGATATTGTTGCGAGACACAGAAAAAGACGGCTTCCGAAGCTTTGGCATCCTTGTCCTTAAATCCCGCGGAATGGCTCATTCGCATGTGCTAAGACAGTTCGTGATCGGAAACAATGGGATTCACATTGGAGAGGCCGCCGATCCCAAAGTCGATTGATAACGTCAAGAAACGACTTCTCTAGCTTGATCGTTCGAAGGGAGAAAAATGGATCCCAAGGATACTAAAAGCGACGATCCGTCGAGAACTTGGCTTCTGAGACTTTATGTAGCCGGACAGACGCCGAAATCGGTCGCCGCGTTCACAAACCTCAAGCGGATCTGCGAGACGCATCTAAAAGGTTTGTATCAGATTGAAGTGATCGATCTGCTCGTTCAGCCTCAGCTCGCAAAAGGCGATCAGATCATCGCGGTGCCGACTCTGGTTCGCCAATTGCCACCGCCTGTAAAGAAGATTATCGGCGACTTAGCTAAGGAAGAGCGTGTGCTAATCGGCCTGGATCTCAAGTCCGCGGTCTCCATCCGATAGAGAGCAGGAAAACTATGCAGGATCGACCGGACGAACGACCCGGCAAAAATCGAAATTCTGAGTCCCAGACGGATCAAACTCTACACGAATTCGAACGGCTGGTCTCGGGTCTCTCACCCCCGAAGTACGTCTTCAGGCTGTACGTCGCTGGAAATACGAATCGATCTACTCAAGCGATTACAAACGTGCGCCGAATTTGCGATCAATATCTGGCCGGCTTCTATGAACTGGAGGTAATTGACGTCTACCAAACCCCCGGTTCGACAAGGGACGCCAACATTGTAGCTTTACCGACCCTCATCAAAGAATTTCCACTTCCCCCCAAAAGGTTCATCGGCGACATGTCGAATGAAGAGAGAATTGTTGTCGGGCTGAAATTGGGGAAATAGGGCCATGCATTCCAGGGATCTACAAAGCGAGAGAGTGATTGAGGAGATGGAATCTCTCCGTACTAGATTGGCGGAAACGGAAGAAAAGCTCTCAGAAGCGCACGATCTCATCTCAGCGATCCGGTCGGGTGAAGTCGACGCGGTGGTTGTCTCAGGACCTAAGGGCGAACAGGTCTTCACGCTCCGCGGCGCAGAGCACGCGTATCGAGCACTCGTTGAAGCAATCAATGAAGGCGCTGCCACCCTGACGCTCGATGGAACAATCCTCTATTGCAACCAGCATCTTGCCGACCTGATGAGCCTTTCTTTGGAACAGATGATTGGTCAGCGCTTTGTAAATCTGCTCGATCCGTCAGCCGTAGATACGATGGAGGCTCTTGCGCGTCGCGCGTTGAACGGAACTCCCGTCAAAGCCGAGATTGAGCTACGTTCAGGCGGACAACTCATCCCTGTACAACTTTCGGTAAACGAAATGAGGATGGATGGGCCCATTGCTCTATGTATGATCGTGACCGATCTCACCGAAACCAAGAAATGGGAAAGAATGGTTTCAGAGGGAAAGCTGGCGAGTTCCATCCTCGAGAGTTCGGCGGAGGCCATAGCAGTCTGCGACGAGACGGGTAGAATTATCGCGTCGAACGCCGCCCTGAAGCGTTTGTGTGAATGTAATCCGCAATTTGAGCACTTCGATCAGGCTTTCTCGTTGACCACGACAGAGGGAGATCCCGCTGAAGAATTCTCCGTCATTTCCGCTTTGAACGCCTCAATCAGAGCAAAGGAGGTCCAACTTCGGCTCAGTGACGGGACGGTATGCACTTTGCTGCTGAGTTCGGGTCGGATTAAGGCAGCCTCGAGTGTCGCAGGATGCGTTTTAACACTTACTGACATAACGCATCGAAAGCGGGTCGAACAAGCGCTCGTTGAAAACGAACAACGCTTGCGTTTGGCCCAGCAAGCTGCGGCAATCGGCACATTCGAGTGGGATCTCCGAACGAACGAAAACCGCTGGACTCCAGAACTCGAGGCAATGTACGGATTGGATCCTGGAACTTTCGGGCGGACGCAGAATGATTTCGAACAACTGGTTCATCCCGAGGACAGATCGAAGGTTCTTGAAGACGTCAATCTAGCGCTTAGGACCGGTGTTCCTGCACAGGCCGAATGGCGCACCACTTGGCCCGACGGTAGCATTCATTGGATCCTGGGACGGTGGCAAACCTTCAAAGACGAATCTGGAGTACCGGCCCGAGTCGCAGGAATTAACATCGATATCACTTCACGAAAAACTGCAGAAGAGGCGCGACGCCATCTCGCTGCGATCGTCGAGTCGTCGGATGATGCGATCGCCAGCAAAGACCTCCATGGAATTGTGACGAGTTGGAATCCGGGGGCGGAGCGTCTATTTGGCTATTCTGCACAGGAAATGATCGGCCAGCCTATACGACAAATTATTCCGCCCGAATTGCAGGAAGAAGAGGACCGTATCCTGGCGACGATCGCCCGCGGTGAGCGGATCGAGCACTTCGAAACGGTACGGCTCGCTAAAGACGGCAGGCGGATTGATGTCGAGCTGACAATTTCTCCCATTCGCGATGAAGCGGGTCAGATTTTTGGAGCTTCAAAGATCGTTCGTGACATCACTCAGAAAAAGCAGACGGAGCATGCCCTTCGGATGACGGAGCGATTGGCTTCCGTGGGCAAGCTAGCTGCTACGGTGGCCCACGAGATCAACAACCCGCTTGAAGCCGTGACGAATCTGCTCTACCTAGCGCGCTCTTCTAGTGATCCGAAAATGATCCAGTCCCTTCTCGCCCAGGCAGATGAAGAACTGGGGCGTGTTGCCCTTCTTAGCAAACAGACGCTTGGATTCTACCGAGAGAAGAGCGGGGCGAAGCCGCTAAGGATTGGCAATATTGTCGAGCCTCTCGTCACCGCATTTGCCTCGAAGGCCAGAAACCGGTCAATCGATCTCAGAGTTGAAATCCGGAGCGATCCAACAATTCTTGCAATTGAAGGAGAAATCCGGCAAGTTATTGCGAATTTATTGAGCAATAGCATTGATGCGATTTTTGGTGGCGGAACGATCCGAGTTCGAGTCTCGGCGGGTCATGCCTGGGACGAAACATCGCGATCCGGCGTTCGAATGACGATCGCCGATTCGGGGAGCGGCATCGCTCCTGAACACCGGTCAAAACTTTTTGAGCCGTTCTTCACCACAAATAAGGATGTGGGAACAGGGTTGGGTCTCTGGATAGCCAAGGGGATTGTCGAGAGGCACAACGGAACTCTCAGGTTCAAATCTTCGAGAGTCCCAGGCAAGTCCGGCACTGCCTTCACAGTCTTTCTGCCAGGTGACGTGAAGCCAAAATTAGTTGAGTCCTGACCGCTTTACTGAGCTTAGCCAAGCACCAATGCTATTGGCAGTTGTGCCTAAGTGCTCTCACGTCCTCTGCCCTAACGACTTCTGCCCTAACCGCTGCCGGATTCATAAGATGAACTCCTAGGAAGAAACAACTGACTGCCTAGACCCGGCACTTGGTTGCCGCAATTCCCTTGCCCGGACAACCTCGCTACTGATTGACACTTCAAATGCTCGCCCGGTTCGAATAGTCCTGTTAGCCTGTGGAACCGTGAGTACACGCACTTACGGTTAAATTCCTACGCAAGTCACTCTTGTCGCAAAGCTGCAATAGGATCCAATCTTGTTGCGCGGATTGCTGGAACAGTTGCCGCGGCCATCGCGATTGCGGCCAGTACGGCGCAGCCGACGAATATCGCCATGGGATCGTGAGGGGTCATGCCGAATAGCAGAGCGGATACGAGTCTTCCGAGCAGCAATGCGAGCGCGATTCCTACGGTGACGCCAAGCGCAACGAGACCGGTCGCCTCATTCAGGATCAAGCGCAGCACGGAACGTCTTCCAGCACCTAAGGCGATTCGGATTCCGATCTCGTTGATACGACGTGTGAGCATATAGGAAAGCACGCCATAGAGTCCTATCGTGGCCAGAACCGTCGCTAGAATGCCGAACAGGACTGAGAGCATGGCCATCAGGCGTTCGCGAACCAGGCTCTCTTTGACTTCCTCTGGGAGATTGCTGTAGACGATCACGGCTTGGGGAGCTGCCTCCGACAGCACACGATTCGTTTCCCGGATCGATTCCGCGGCGCCCAGCCTCGAGCGGATAAGGATGCGAGTGAATTGCGATGGATCCTCGTCCTGAGAAGTTGCAAGGAACATCTGCGGGAGATTTTCTTCTTTCAGACTCCGATACTTCGCATCCCGTACGACCCCAACGATCGAATAACGCTGTTGGGGAGAAGTTGGCGTCGTCGCAACGTTCACGATTTTGCCGATTGGTTCTTCCGATCCCAGGTGCATTCGAACGAAAGCCTGATTCACGATGGCGACTGGAGGAGAATTCACCGTATCCGAAGCGAGGAATGTCCGACCGGACACTAGCGGGATGCGCATCGTAGCGAAGAACTCCGGTCCCACCCGATTGAACCAACAATCCTTTTCATCGCTGCGACCCTTGCTCTCGACCCACACAGCGTCATCCCAGCCACCTCCGCTGAGGGGCCTGATCACCGTCTCAGTCGCGTTCTCGATGCCGGGTTCTGCCTTGAGCCTTTCGATAAGTGCGCGCCGAAACGCGAGACGTTGTTGCTTGGGCAGCTTCGCTGAGCTTGCATCAAGATTCGCGAGCAAAATGCCACTTTGATCGAATCCAAGATTCACCCGAAACAGATTTACCAGGCTCTTTGTGAAAAGGAGCGCTGCGATCACCAAAACCGTCGAAAGCGCCATTTGTGTTGCCGCCAACAATTTTCTTGTGCGGAAACGATGCCGTGTCCCAACTAATCCCCGGCCCGAACTCTTGAGAGCAGAACCGGGGTCGGCTTGCGATCCCCGAATCGCCGGCATGAGAGCGAACAGTAAGCAGGTGAGGGTGGCTAGCGCGATCGTAAACAGGAGCACACGGTAGTCGGGACGGACGTCGAGGAAAACGGCCAGCGAGCGTGTCCGTAGAAAGGAGACCAGGTACTGGCTCAGGAGCGGGGCGAGACACATCCCCAAAGCCGCACCGCCGGCAGCAAGCAGAGCGCCTTCGGCCAACAGCTGCCGAATCAGACGAACTCGACTTGCGCCAAGAGCCAAACGAATGGAAAACTCTCGTTCCCTCACGGCTGCACGGACCAAGAGCAAGTTGGCAAGGTTGGCGCAGGCGATCAGCATTACCAGAACGGCCATGCATAACAGGAAGGTCAAAGGCCCTGAGTAGTCCCGTCTAAGAATACTTACGCCAGATGCCGCTGGGTAAGCGGCCAGCTTGGAACTGCGATATGCGGGCACAGCATCAGGGGGATAGTTCGGAGGCACGGTGGAGCTGAAAAGGCCGGGAGAAAGGGACAGCAACTGGGAGTTCAGTTGCTCAGTCGTTGTACCCGGCTTGAGGCGACCCATTACAGTCAGCCACCAGTCGCGGCCTGAGTTTAACCGGTTGTACTCTCCCATCAGCATCGGTTCAGCACAAAGCGGGACCGCAACGTCGAAGCCTCGTCCAACTTCCAGTCCCGAAAACCCGGATGCTGCCACTCCTATAACTTGGAAAGCGTGCTTCTCCAGTGTGATCCGACGGCCGACGATGTTTGCCGCTCCGCCAAATGCGGACTTCCAATAACGGTGACTCAGAACCGCTACGGGATTCCCGCAGCCCGGCGTATCGTCGCTGGTGGCGATCAGTCGTCCGAGAACTGGTTGAACTCCAAGCGAAGAAAAATAGGATCCACTCACCTCGATGCCCTCGACGAGATGAGCCTCTCCAGAACCAGCTACATTGAATTGGTCTCGATACCAGGCAAACAGTCCGTCCACGCCGAGAGTCTGGCGGCGCAATGTCTGCCATTGTGGATCTGTTAGAACTGGGCGACTGGCGTAGAAGCTTCCCCGCGCGCCGCTCATTTCGATCATGTGGATTTCCATCAATTCCTGAGGGCTACGAACGGGAATTGGACGGAGACGAAGGGCTTCGAAGATCTGAAATATAGCTGTGTTGGCCCCAATGCCGAGCGCGAGCGAAAGCAGAGCAGTCGCAGTAAACGCAGGTGCAAGCCTCAATCCTCGCAACGCATAGCGAAGATCGTAGCTCAGAGATCGGAGCGTTGAGCGGACACCGGCTTTCAGTATGGGGGGAGACGGCTGCGGAGTTGAGCGCTCTTCGATTCGGCGCACCTGCTGACGAAGCTCCTCGCCTTCGAGTTCATTTGCAGTCGTGCGCTCAGCAGTTTCCGGATCCGTCCCAGATGCGAGGGCGTCCTGATAGCGCAATTCAAGGTGTTCCGAGAGCTCCTCGACAAGCTCTGCGTCCCGTCCTGCGGACATCTTAGTGTTCTCGAGGTATTTGACAATGTAGAGCTTCCAGTCAGGCATTCTCGCCTCCCAGAACCTGCGCTACCGCTGCAACAAACCTATCGAAGGCCAATCTATGCTGGAGCAAGGCTCTACGTCCCTGCGCTGTGATCTTGTAAAAGCGCCGTCGACGTTCCCCAGCCTTTTCTAGCCATCGACCCTGAATCAATCCACGCTCCTCCAGTTTGTATAGGAGCGGGTAGAAGGTCGCCACGTTAAACGCAAGTTCGCCCGCAGACAGCTGCTCGATTCGCTTGCAAATGTCGTATCCATGACGGTCGCGAACTTCTAGCACGCTCAGAACAAGCATCTCGGCACTGCCCTTTTTGAATTCAGCGTTGGACAACTGTGTCCTCCATATATGTGAGACACACATATACAACACTGAAGACTCGATTGGCAAGCGAACCGATTGCGCGGTGACCCTCAGGCGAACAAGATCCCGCGATTACGAGCGATTTGGTCGCCAGGGGCCAGCGACGGGTAGTACTATGCTCGGACCTAGGAGGGTGCCCATGGAATTGTCTTCAGATCGAACAGTGGCAAAGACCGGTGAGACCGAGTCGCCGATGAAGCTTATCGAGATATCCGCCGGGTATTGGTTGCCCCGAGCGTTGCACGTCGTGGCCGACCTTCAGGTGGCGGATGTACTCGATGATGAGCCACGGTCAGCTGCATTTCTTGCTGACAAAGTTGGTGCTGACGCCGATTCCTTGGACCGTCTGCTCCGGCTGGTCGCTTCTCACGGCGTTTTCGACCGCCGGGACGACAAATATGTTCACAATGTTCTTTCACGCGCATTGCGGGCTGACCACCCACAGTCGATGCGTGCCTACGTTCAGCTGGTGGGACTTCCTGTCTTTTGGCAGAGCTGGGGAGCTCTGGAGCAGGTGGTGCGCACTGGCAAGCCTGCGGTGGACGACATCTTCGGTTACTTCAAGGCTCATCCTCAGGAATTGGAGACCTTCGACGCGGGAATGAGGTCGAAGGCACAAAGCGCAATTCCTCCAGTGGTTGCGGCCTACGATTTTTCAGTTTTTCGCGCGATTGCCGACATAGGCGGCGGCCAGGGGCACCTGGTAGAAGCGATTCTCAGGTCGTCAGAGCAGACTCGCGGTATTCTCTTTGACCAACCGCATGTGATCGAACGTGTGAAGCTGGATGAGTCAATCGCACACAGGTTAAGTGCACAGGGGGGCGACTTCTTTCGGGGTCCTTTGCCGCGCTGCGACGGATATCTGCTGATGGAGGTTCTGCACGACTGGACCGATGCGCACTCAACGCAGATTCTGCAGCAAATCCGCCAAGCCGCGCCAGATTCGGCCAAGTTGTTGGTGATTGAGACCGTTTTACCGGATGAGAATGCCTGGGCCAACGGAAAGGGCAATCATTTCGGCAATCACATCGACATTAACATGATGGTCCTCACTGGCGGACGCGAAAGGACACCAGCAGAATTTGAGCGCCTGTTCTCGGCATCCGGGTGGTCGCTCTCCCGCCTGATTCCTACTTACAGTCCTTATTCAATCGTCGAAGCGACAGCACGTAGCTGAGAGCAGCAACGCGCGGAAAGGGGGGACTTGCGGAGCGAGAACTTCCGAGGGATTTATAGGAAGCGAATTGCCGACCTTCGACTTACCGCCGCTTAACAGCCTTCTTTGCAGAAGTCTTCACGGATTTCTTGGTCGCTTTCTTTGCCGATGTCTTTTTGGCTGGCGACGTCTTCTTCGCGGAAGCCTTCTTAGCGGAGGGCTTCGTGAACGGTCTCTTCCTGCCTCTTTGCGCGACTGCTCGCTTAGCAGGCTTTTCCGAAGCTTTGTTCGCATGTCCCTTATCAGGCGATTCTGTAAGAGTCGTCACAGCGGCACTCACAGCTGCCTTGACAGAGCCTGCCAGGTCTTCTGCCATTGCCATTCCATATCCGACCTTCTCCGCGGCTTTCTCCACGATCGTTTTCTTTGCCACCTCAACCCCCCTCAGCATTGATATGCGTTTGCTACGAATTCTATGAGCATGTTCGCGCAGGCGCATAGTCCTTTTTCGCCCGAGGCTTCTCCGTACCTTCTCTGTAAAATCAAGCTGGCTGGACGATCGACATGCGTTCAAACCGAGAACGGTGCTCACGTACAAGCATGCAACGCCCGAGGTCTGACTCTAAATCACATTGTTAGACATGCAGGAAGTCTCACCCCGCAACGGCTCCGACTCTGAACCAGTTAACTTGTCTCGTTCCGTGCGACAGAACTGCAGACAGTTCCGGAGAGCACTTCGACGCTACTGAGGCCAGTAGGGGTTGAGCTGCAGAGGACCTTTCTTCTTTATGTTTCCGAGGCCAAGTTCGCGTTCGACCACAGTCCACCATGCGTCTTCTGCCCTCGCTTCTCCCGCGAGTACGGCGGCTCGCGAGACCTCACGCGGAGCAGGAACGAGTTGATTGAGTCGGTCATAAATTCCCGCTCGGTCCTCTGGCGGAGAACGATGCAGCATGTTGAGCAAAGTATAAGCATCCTGTTTGGTTGCGCTCGACAGCAGGCGAGCAAGCGCCGTGCTCCGGAGGCTCGGATTTGGGGAATCCCACCATTCGAGCATCGCATCACGAAATTCAGGACTTGTTTTCTGCATATATGATGGCGAGATCCCTCGAGGGCGAAAGTTCGCTGATGCACCGGCCGGGACCAGCGTTTGCTCAAAACCTCGATCCACTTCCACCCAACCTTCGGTTACCTCGATGGCACCCTCGCCGCTCTGCGAAAATCGAAGATGATAGGTGCACCCTAGATCGATCGCCCGCGCGACAGGCGTTTCTACGATAAACGCGGCTGGTGGGGCGCTGATACGAGCGAGTATCTCGCCATGCTCAAGCCGAAAGCGCCGACGCTCAGGTCGATTCTCGATCAGCCTGAGTATCGAATCGGGCTCGACCTGGACCCACCCCATATCGCCTACCTGAATACGTACCCGGTCCAGGAAACCGGTCTCTATTCGACTCCCTACATCAAGAGACGCAGAAGCCATTGGGACTTCGTCGATGCGTGGTGCTCCTATGATCGCAGTTGCTGTGATCCTTTGCTTCGAAGATGTAGTGTGCCAGGAGATCACGGCAACAATTATCAATACCGCCGCTGTTGCAGAGGCAAAATAGTATCGTCGAGACGCCCACTTCGCGGGACTGAGAGGTGGTTCGCGGAACTCCAACTGCTGGTCAATATGCCGGTAGGGCGCGAGCAGGTTCTCGATCTGCTCAACCTCGGCGTCGCGCCCGGTCCGATCCCAAAGATAGTCGTTCATGAGTGCAACTCCTTGCGAAGCGCTCGACGAAGCAGCTCCATTCCGCGGTGAAGGTTCACACGAACGGAACCGTGCGTCATACCGGTGCGAGCGGCGATCTCTGGTCCCGTGAGACCCTCGACGAGACGCAACATTAACGTTTCACGGTAAGTCTCCGGAAGCGAGCGGAGTGCAGATAGGGCCTCTGACGATTCTGCTGAACTGTTGACACATGTCGCTCCGAACTCTTCTTTGAGCTCTTCTTCGATAACGACCCCTCGGTAGAATTCTTTCGCACGAGTGCGGGCTATCGCACAGAGCCATCCTCCGAACGCAGCCGGATCTCGCAACCCTCGAAGTCGATGAAAGGCAGTGATGAATACTTCTTGCGATTGATCCTCAACTACGGCAAAGGGCAAACGAGCCAGCAGGATGCCGTGCACAACACGGGCGTAGCGCTGATAGAGCGTCCCGAAGGCGTTGCGGTCGCCTAACTGCGCCCGTCTGGCGAGTTCAGCGTCTTTGGCGTCAGCATCCATTGGTTAGATCCGTCGAGATTATTCCTAGCTGTAGGACGTAAATTGTAGGTCGAGTGTTAACAGGCCCTCCATAGCATCTTTCATCGCCTGCTTGTTAACACCTCAGAAGCTATTACCGTCCTTCGCTCGAAGGAGTCCAAACATGGAACACTCACTGGATCGACGCCGGTTCATCTTGTCTACTTCACTAGCCGCCGGAGCTACATTGTTTCGGGCCCCCGTGGCCGCACGCGCGCAATGGCCGATGCCTCCGAGGGAGGTGCCTGGCACTTTCAAAGGGCGCATCGCGCCGTCGATCGAACCAGGTGCTCAGCTCATCATTACTGGTAAGGTGTTCGAAGCCGATTGTCATACACTCGCAGCCGGTGTGACAGTCTACTCCTACCACACCGATGCAAACGGCTTTTACCGCTTTGACCACTACATGCCCGATTGGCAATCGCGGAGACCGCGATTGGAAGGTACGGTACGTACCGGAGCAGACGGCATGTACGAGTTTCAGACCATTCGGCCGGCGCCTTACCCCGAGCACAACAATCCTGCACATGTGCATTTTGTACTGTGGTGGCCTGACGGTCACCGTCAAGGAGATATCGCCTATTTTGTGGGCGATCCGCTTCTCGGTCCTAGCCAGTTTCGGCAGAATGCCAGCACGCTAAACTTCTCGTCCATCCAGCACGTAATCACAGACGGCAACATGCAGCGGCTACATCTCGACTTCCACAAGCACGAGCAGGAGGATTGATGTACCGCGCTCTCAAATGTCTCCTTCTGTTCGGATCACTAATCCATGCCTCTGTTTCGTCTGCGGCTGAAACGTATCTGATAAGACCCGTGTACACAACCGTCCAATTCAAGATTACAAAATGGATGGTTTTACCTGAACAGGGTCAGTTTCGAGAATTTGACGGGACAATGAACTACGATCCCGCGCACCCGGACCAGTCGAACATCACCATGACAGTGCAGGCTTCAAGTATCGATACAAAGGACCCGACCAGAGACGGTGTACTGCGCTCGGATGATTTTTTTGACGTGGCTCGTTTCCCTGTGCTCACTTTTAAGAGCACCTCTGTCCATTCAAACGGACCGAACACGTTGCTGGTTACAGGTGATTTCACCGTGCACGGTGTGACCAAGCGAATCTCTTTTCCGGTAACCGTCCGCGGCGTTCACCAACTTCCAAAGATCGGAAACCTGGCAGGTTTCGAAACAACCTTCACGATCAATCGACGGGATTACGGGGTGCTGGGAGCGAGATGGGGAGCTGTGCCAGCTGCGCTCAGCGATGAGGTCGAGATTCATTTGCTAATCGGGGCGATGGAACCAGCTCACCGCTAACAGAAACCTGAAAACCCTAAGTAGTTGCTTGGCCGGGTAGTACGAGTTAGCCTGCAGTTAGGTGAAAGCCGCTCGCGCCGGTTCGAACCGGTCTTGCCTCAGTGCACACAATCAGCCGCGCCCTTCACGCAATTGCTCATAGTCGTGTTGTGAATCCAGTCTGATACCTGCGAGGTTGTTCCCTGATTCAGGTTGCCCGCTGAGTTCAGCTTTGTATCCACCTCGCGCTCATCCTCGATTCGAAACGCTCAAACGAGACGGACGTTTCAGGAATTTCGGTTTCCCAAATCTGTTTTGTACTAGAAAGCGTGCAACTGGCCTTTGCCCGGACAGGATGGCGCGGTTGAGCGCTGGATGAGAGACACTTCACCGGGCCTTTCGGCCCAGGGAGGGACTGTACAGACGATGCCATTTAAGGATTTGGAGGTGTGTCTCTGGGATCCGCCGCAAGCAGCAACTTGTTCTGACCCTAGTGCTAATTCCCTTACCCAAGCGGTTTCCGCAACGTTGAAACTTCTTGCTGCTGCGGGCGGAGGTGAGCATGCAAAACGGAAGCGTAATACGAAGGACTCGCAAGAAGCGATTCCGTACGTTGCGAGCATCGCCTGAAGGGCGATTAGATCGCGGAAGCTATTTCAGATCTCTGACATTCCGGAATCGTACACATTAGGAATTTGAATCGGACCGCGCAGCCGTTCCGGCGAGGTCCAGGTAGTAATGCGATGACCCACAAAACCACCCACAGCGACCTGGATGAAGCTCGATCGACCCGCGCCTAAGTCATTTGAACCTGCGAAGATTTACGGCAAACCTATCGCTGAAAGCATTCGGTTCATTTCCGATCAAGATCCCTGACATGTGGATTCAATCACTTACGACAGGGTGACAGCCGAAGATCGCCGCGAGAAACAAACTGAACGTTTACGTAAGTCGTTGAAAATAAATTGGCTCCTCAGGAGGGACTCGAACCCCCAACCTCTCGGTTAACAGCTAGGTCTTTTCAGATTTCAACGTTGCTCGTGACTAATCTATGTTGCCTATTCTAAGTAGTTTGGAGCGACTTTGCCTCCCGGCACAGCTGTGGGGATTGACCACAAATACCCGACATTTTGAAACAGTCTACCCACAAATCTCCCCACAGCAAGGATCACTTCTGGGCCGCCAGGTTCATGATGCACTCCTGAGTTCAAGCCGCCGGCTAGCACCTGCATGGCCTCTTTATGCGATCGCAGCAATTCCGCGCTTTGGCGCAAGCGACCGTAGCTTCGCCACCGAACCCGCGACCTCTGCCCAGGCCCTTAGGCCAGGCTTGGACTCACTTCCACGTTCGGCTCCCGGTGCGGTCCACGGACACGTGCCAATTCACCGAAACGCTCCCGGTACTGTTTGGGCGTTACCCCAACCTGTTGGAGGAATGCTCGGCGTAGAGCTTGTTCGTCGCGAAACCCGGTGTTTCGAGCAATCTTGCTCAATGAAGCATTGCGGTCTTCGAGATATTGCATCGCAGCTTCGACGCGAAGCGATTGCACCCAGCGTGCAGGCGTCGTGCTGAATTGGGCCTTGAACTGACGCATGAATGTGCGGGAACTCATTGCGGCGGCCTTCGCAAGATCTTCCACGTCCAGTTTTCGATTCAGATGTGCTTTGACCCAGACAGGAAGATCACGCATTCGCGCGTTCTCTATCCCCTCCTGCTGCGCCAGCAGAGAGCTGTATTGGGACTGCCCTCCGGGGCGCCTCAAGAACAGCACCAAGGTCCGGGCAATCGCAGCCGCCATGGCATGTCCGAGATCCTCCTCGACAAGAGCAAGAGACAGATCAATGCCGGCAGTTACGCCCGCGGTGGTGTAGAACTTTCCCTCTTTGATAAAAATGGGATCGCGTTCCACTCTGAGGTCCTTGTACCGGTTCTGAAGGGCGTCGCACCAGGCCCAATGTGTAGCGACACGGAGCCCGTCGAGTAGTCCTGCGCCGGCAAGAATGAAAGCGCCGGTACATATTGACGCTATACGACGAATGTACGGAGCACGCTCTGCCAACCAATTCGCTAGTTCAGGTGGCTGCGGAACCACCGCTCCATCCCCACCAATCGCAATCAAGGTGTCGATTGGCCCCGAATAGTCAGAGAACTTGCAGGCGTTAGCGATGGTCATTCCGCCGGCTGTCTTGACGGTGCCATCCGATCCCGTAGACAGGATTTGGATCGAATAATGCCGCTCTCCATTGAGCGTTGAACGCTCGAATACCGACGAAGGGCCAGTCAAATCAAGGACTTCAAACGGAGACGCGACAAGGAAAGCGATTACGGGATGGTGGCGCTCCGTCATTTCGTAAGTATCGCACGTCATACATTTGGCATGCTCCGTCGAGGGTTAATGAGCGGCCATTGAGACGGACGCTACTTCGGCGCTTTCCAGCCGCCCCCGAACGAGCGGAATACCACCACCGAAGCGCGCGCGGTATCGACTCGATTTGAAGCCAACTGATCCTGGGCGGTAAGCAACTGGCGGTCTGCATCCAACACGTCAGTCAGAGTGATGGATCCAGCCCGATAGGCCTCTTGCGAGAGGTCGCGGGCGCGCGTCAGCGATTCGACTTCGGCCTGAACCTCGACGCTGTAGGCTTCCGTTTCGGAGAGCGATGCGAGCGCGTTCTCCACATCTTCTGTGGCCTTCAGCACAGCCTGACGATACTCGATGAGTGCCTCTGCATTTGCTCCCTGGGCCTGCTTGACTTCTGCGTTTACCCGGCCAAAATCAAAGAGCCGCCACCTTAACCCAGCGACAGCGGCGGGCTGAAACCCGCCCGAAGTGAGCAGACTTCCCGAATTCAAGCTATCGAAACCGAGAACTCCCGCCAGAGAGATCTTCGGATAGTACTCGGCGATGGCCACTCCGATCCGCTCGTTCGACGCCGCGAGTTGTCTTTCAGCCGCAATAATGTCTGGCCGACGACGCAGCACATCGACGGGCTCCTGATTTGGAATGCTGGGGATCGACGGCACCGGCATAACTGTATCGAGCTCGCGTGCGTAGTTACCCGGCTGCGCACCCAGCAACACGTCCAAGCGATTCAATTGCTTTTCGAGAGCCAGTTGGAGTGGCGGAAGCGTAGATCTAGCCTGCTGGAGAAGAGCTTGTGCCTGCGAGATCTCCCGCTTCGTGGCGGCGCCGGCATCGTAGCGATTCTGCACAAGTTTGAGCAGGTGTTCGTCCGTTTCGATTTGGCTCTTCGCGATTGCGATACGGTCTTGATACCCTCGGATCTGAAAATAGGCGTCCGCTGCATCCGAAGCGACGACGATACGCGTACCGATGCGACTCGCTTCCGCCGCCTGCAGCTCATCGCGTGCGGCTGCTGCGTTATGACGAATGCCACCCGCCACATCCAGTTCCCAGCTCGCAGCCGGACCCACTGTGTATTCGTGAATGTTTCTCCTGAAGCCTGGCGCGTCCCTTGAGATCGTGCCAAGGTTCCCTTCCAGACTCTGGTGTTCGGCAGTTGCCGACGCTTCGAGTTCTCCAGTCGGAAAGAGTCTCGCCCCCGCCCCGGCGGCAGCGGCACGCGCTTGGTTAACACGCTCGAGCGATGCAGCGAGATCCAGATTCTGATTCAGCGCTCGCTCCACAATCTTCAAGAGCATCGGGTCGTGAAACCCAGCCCACCATTCATCGAGCGATGGAGCAGGCGTTTCGCTGGATGTTGAAACCTCCAATTTGTTGTGAAAAGGAGCGAGCGCCGTCCCTGGTAGCGGTGCTTTGTACTTCGGGCCTACCGAGCAGCCCTGGAGGAACATCGTAAGCAACAAAATGGTCAGGCTAGCCGCGGTTGTGGTTAGGGCTGATGCACGAGTCGGTCGATCCGCCGTAACCTTACCTTTCCGCACGAGGGCGTAGAACGCCGGTGTGAACAGAAGCCCAAAGATCGTCACGCCAAGCATTCCGAAGAATACTGTAGTCCCGAGCGATTGCCGCATCTCCGCGCCTGCTCCATGTGCGACGGCGAGCGGCCCCACACCTGCGATGAAAGCGAGAGATGTCATCAGGATTGGCCGCAGTCGCACATGTGCCGAGTGCACAGCCGCTTCCTTAGCATCCACGCCATCGTGGTCCTGGCGTTGCTTGGCGAATTCGACAATCAAAATCGCATTTTTGGCGGCAAGGCCGAGGAGGACGACGAAACCAATCTGCGCGAGGATGTCAATCGGCATCGTCCGGATGTTGAGTCCGGTCGTCGCTGCGAGCAAGCACATTGGCACGATCAGCACGATTGCCAGAGGAATCTTCCAACTTTCGTACTGCGCAGTGAGCACCAGGAACACAAAGAGAGCTGAGGCGCCGAAAATTGCAACCGTCGGAATACCCTTCTTTGCCTGCTGGTAGGCGAGATCCGTCCACTCGAAGGTGATACCTGGAGGAAGTGTTTCCAGTGCGAGCTCTTCGATCCGCTTGAGCGCAGCGCCGGACGAGACGCCCGGAGCGGGCTCACCCATCACTTCGGAGGCAGGATAGAGGTTATACCGAGGTACGCGGTAAGGAGCGGCCTTTTCTTTGAAAGTTGCAACTGTACTAATCGGCACCATCTCACCGTTTGCGTTGCGAACCTTCAGTCTCCCGATCTCATCCGTTGTTTGACGAAACTGCTGATCCCCTTGCACGAAGACCGGGTATGTGCGCCCCAGAAGATTGAAGTCGTTCACATATTGAGATCCCATGTAGAGTTCGAGCGTCGGAAAGACATCGGCAGTTGAAAGACCCACCTTCTCGGCCTTCTCACGATCAATGTCCGCGTAAACACTTGGAGATCCCGCGTTGTAGAGGGTAAAGATCGAGGCAAAGGCCGGATCTTTCCTGGCTGCCGCTACGAGTTTGTTTGTCGCATCCGCAAGAGCTTGCGGCCCAAGTTCGGCTCGATCTTCGAGCATCATCTTGAACCCACCAGCCGAGCCAAGTCCCTTTACCGCAGGCGGGTTCACCACGAGGATATTAGCGCCTTTGAAGCCAGCAAACTTCTTGCGAAGAGTCGCGACCATTGATGCGGCGTTGACCCCATCGAGATGTTCCCCATAGAGCGATGGCAAGGATGTGAATACCGTCCCGACATTAGGCGCGACGGTATTCGTCGTCACATCCAGTCCGCTGACCGGGGACGTGTGCTTGCTTCCCCGCGTATTGAGAGTGATATCGTTCACCCGGCGAACAACTTCATCCGTCCTGGCAAGACTTGATCCTGGGGGGAGCTGACAGACGATGGCCAGGTACCCGATATCTTGTTGTGGAATGAATCCGGTAGCAATCCGGGACATTTGCAAACCGGTCAAGCCGATGAGGGCGAGGTAAACGGCAAAGATGACGCCAGTGACCCTGACGAAGCGACTGGTCATTGCACCATATTTATTGGACAACCATTCAAACGATCGGTTGAAGACATTGAAAAACGGGCGCAGCAGAAGGGCCAGTCCGGTGGGCTCGCAGTGCAGGCAGCCGGCGTCGTGCGGTTTGAGAAGGATCGCACAAAGAGCCGGGCTGAGAGTGAGCGACACGAAACACGAAATAATCGTCGATCCAGCGATCGTGATCGCGAATTGTTTGAAAAACAGTCCGGGGATTCCCGAGATGAATGCGACGGGCACGAAAACGGCGCATAGCGTGAGAGCGATCGCAATCAGGGCTGTCGAGACCTCGGTCATTGTCTCGTGTGCAGCTTCAAGAGGTGACAGTCCTCTTGCCATGTTGCGTTCCACATTCTCAACCACGACGATTGCGTCATCGACGACTATACCGACAGCAAGAACGAGCCCAAACAGGGACAGGTTATTGATTGAACCGCCCAACATTGTCAGGATCGAAAAGGTGCCGATCAATGACACTGGAATTGCAACGACGGGAATGATTGTCGCGCGCCAACTCTGGAGAAAGAGATAGACCACCAGGACCACGAGCAGCACAGCGATAAATACGGTTGTGGTGACCTCGTGGATCGATTGACTGACAAACGTGGCTGGATCGTAGATCTTCAGGTAGTCCACACCCGGCGGGAAGGTCTTTTTCAGTTCTGCCATCCGCTTCCAGATCTGGTGCTCAAGCTCTACGACGTTAGCGTCGGGTGTCGGAACCACGAAAAACGGAGCCCCCGGATACCTGTCCGCGTAAGCAAGCGAGCTATAGTCCGCTGACCCGAGTTCGGCGCGGCCGATGTCGCGAATTCTGGTGACACGGCCTTGACTGTCCGTCTTCACAATCACGTCCTCAAACTGCTGTGGTGTGCTGAGACGGCCCAGGGCTTCGATGTTCAGTTGATAAGCGCCCTTCGTCGTTACCGGAGGTTGATTCAAGACGCCAGCGGAGACCTGCGCATTTTGTGCGCGAAGCGCCGCGAGAATATCAGGCGCGCTAATGTTGTAAGCTGCCGCCTTATCCGGATCGATCCAGATGCGCATCGCGTATTGCCTATCTCCAAACAACTGAAAATCAGCCACGCCTGGCAGACGAGCAAGCTCATCGCGTACATGGATCATGTAATTCGAAAGGTACTCGGGTGATCGAGAGCCATCCGGCGAATAAACGTGCACGCCCAACAGGAGATCGTCGATCGTTTTCTTTACCTGTACCCCCTGAAGCTGAACTTCTCCCGGCAGTCGGGAAAGAGTGTTCTGAACGCGAGTCTGCGTCAGTAACAGGTCTGTATCGGCATTGCTTCCGATTTTGAAGATGACCGTGATCGTGAGTTGTCCGTTGCCGGTCGATTGGCTGCTGATGTACTCCATGCCTTCGACGCCGTTGATCGCCTGTTCCAGCGGGGTTGCGACCGTGCGAGCAATGACATCCGCCGAGGCTCCGGGGTACAACGTTGTGACCTTGATCGTCGGGGGCACGATGTTCGGGTACTGCGCAATTGGCAACGTCAACATGGTAGCCACTCCCGCGAGCACAATGAACACATTGAGAACAATCGCGAAACGTGGGTGTTCGATGAAGAAATGGGTGAGTTTCATGTCCTGCCTCAGTTGGTCCCTTCATCGGAACCCGCAACGATCGTGTCATCCTTCGTCGATACCTTTGCCCCCGGGACGACGGGCGGTCCACCGATAATCACTCGATCCGAGGCAGCAATTCCGGAGTAAATCACGCGCAAGCCATAACGAAGATCGCCGGCCTGCACCTTTTTCTCCTTCACTGCCCCGTCCGATCCGACAACCAGGACCATGCGGTCAGTCTGGTCCGCCGATACGGCAGCATCGGGAACAAGCAGAACCTGTCTGAAGGAGGAGAGGTTCACCCGCACGCGACCAAATTCGCCTGGAGTCAGGAGAGAGTCAGAATTCGGCACGGTGGCGCGAGCATGAATCGTGCCGCTTGAACGATCAAGGCGATTGTCGAGAAAGTTCAATGTTCCATGACGATCAAACCTATTCTCGTCTCCCAGGGCGATGTCTACTTTGTTGGCAAGCCCAGCCTTTTCAGACGTCCGTCCGCGCTCGAAACTGAGGTAGTCGGCCTCGCTCATGTCGAAATTGAGGTAGATCGGGTCGATTGAGACGACAGTCGCGAGAAGAGTTGTGTCGTTACCTCCTCCTCGGTTTCCGGAAATCAGATTCCCGATCGACACCAGATGGGTTCCCATACGCCCGGAGAATGGTGCATACACGTGGGTGCGATCAAGATCGAATTTTGCGTCCCGGACAAGAGCCTCTGCCTCATCAAGCGCGGCCTGTGCGGACTTGAGATCTGCGGAACGTTGTTCCACGTTTTCAGCCGTGCCGGCGTCTGTCTTTTGCAACGTCTGGGCTCGGGCGAGTTCCGTCGTGGCCAGTTCGAGCCTGGCCCGCGCTTTCGCGACCTGAGCCGAACTCTCATCGAATTTGATCTGATAGGGAGTCGGATCAATGATGAATAGCAGGGCTCCTTTTCGCACAATATCGCCATCCTTGAATCCGATAAACGTCAGCGTCCCGCCTACCTGCGCCCGGAGCTCTACCTGGTCGACGGGCGAAAACTGCCCAAGGAACTGAATTCTTCCGTGAACCTCTCGTTCGAGCGGCTGGCTGACACTGACGACCGGTGCTGGTGCCGTAGCTTTGGCAACTGCTCCGCCCGAAAACCTGGGCCCTACGATTACAGCCGCCACGACGATCACGATCAGGGCAGCGATTCCGACGTATACCTTTGGACCGCGCTTAACCGGGTCTTTCTCTTTTGTGGAATTGGTTCTTGTTTCGACAGTTGCGCTGTCCATGTTTCCTCCGTTCGAGGGTCGTTTTGAATCGATCTCTTAGGGTTTCGCTACGTGCTGCTCCGCTCTGGAAACTCTTGCGAGACTGAAGAGTTCGCTGCTATGCGTTCACTGCACGCGCTGCTTGTTCCAGCGCATTCAGCGCATCGATGTACGGTGTCGCTCCGTAGCTGATTCGAGATACACCATTATCAGCCAGCATCTGAAGCGAGGTTGATGAATCGGCCAGAATGTTTATAGGGATTGGCGATTTCTTCACGAGTTGAGCGATCAAGGAGATTGTGGCGAGCCCCGGCACAAATAGCCCGTCCGCACCAGCCTCCGCATATGCAGAGGCGCGATCAACGAGTGCGGCCAACAGGGCCTCGTCATGCTTTACCGAAGGCCCTTGGAAGAATAGGTCGCATCTGGCATTGATGAAGAACGGAAGGTGCGCTTCATCTGAAGCTTCACGTATAGCTCGGATCCGAGCGGCTTGCGTTGCGGCATCGCGAATGCTCCCTTTGCCGGGAACGCTATCTTCAAAGTTGCAGCCGACCGCGCCTGCGCTGATTGCATGTGCAACATTTTCACCGACTGCACTCGCTTCTTCGCCGTAACCACTTTCGATATCGAAGGTGACTGGGAGTTCGACCGAATTAACTATCTCTCGAAGATTCGGAATGGCTCGTTCGTAGGGATACTGTTCACCATCCTTGAACCCGTGAGCTTTTGCGACCGCCCAGCTACTCGTCGCGATGGCCTTTGCTCCGGACTTTGCGACCGCAGCGGCGCTACCTGCGTCCCATACGTTGTACAGGACGAGAGGATTACCAGGCACATGCAATCCCTTAAAGGCTTCAGCTTTCTTGGTCTGATCCGGTCCTGTTGATGCGGCCATTACGAATCTCCTTTGCCGGGGCTTCCGCTCATGAGCGGAAGACTTGAAATGAGCTCATGTGGATCTTTAGATACCCATCGAAAATGAAAGATGTGACATAAAGAAGGCATCTTCTGCCAACGCACCGCGGCTTATGAATCTGCAGCGGCAAACGTGGATTTACGGTTCTCCTGTCGCTGGCTCACTGCTTCAGATTCAGTGCTCGCCTGGTCATCCGGGGAGCAATTAGTCCTCAAATCCCTGCCATCTTTCGAAAAACGATGCGTCATACTTGCTCAGCAGACCTCTCGCCGCTTCACTAGGTGAACCGTAGACGTCTAAGCTGATCTGCCGACAGCAACGCCGAAATCTTTCTGCGAACTGCGCTCCGAACGTAGTAGCGTGCGCAATTACAGCATCAGAGTCACGGTAGCGCTCGTAGGTATGGCAGACTCTGCGCTCGCCGTCGAAGTACCAGTCGTAATCCAGCGTTCCCGGTTCTTTCTTGCTCGAAGGGATGAGGTCGCTCACAACCGCCTGGAACTCTTCTTGCTTGCCCGCGAGAACTTCTACTTCAATTCGCCAAAAGACCTCATGAAGTCGCATCGCAATACGAGTGCTGTTCTTCATACACAATCCATCCTTTGCTTTTATTCGGCGTCTTGAGTTCACAAGCAGGAGCACAGAAATGCGTTGCCGCATAGGCTGCTTCCAGTGAGTGCTTTCTGATATCTCTAGCCTGCTTAGGCTCCGAGTAACAACGTCGATCAGCGCTTGCCGTTCGGATACAGAATCGCCTTGCCGCTATATTTCGACGCCAGCGTGATAGCGTCCACATATTGATCAAGCTCGAACTCTCCAGCCACCGGGATGACGATCTTGCCTGACGCTACGAGTGGCGCAATCTCTTCGAAAGCTGCTGTCAGCCGTTCTCGATTGCCGGGGATCTTCAGCCAGTTCACGATCCAGAATCCATGCAACGATTTCCCTGTGAAAAGCACAGGGATGGTCGCAATCGTGGGATCGACCCCTCCCATACGACTCCAGAGGACGACGGCACCGTACAGACCGATTGCTTCTATCAGCTGCTGAGTCAGCGGGCCACCCACACCGTCAAGCGCAAGTGGGATGTTTGCGCCACCTGTAGCTTCTTTGATCTGCTTCACGAGATCTGGGCCGTCGGCGATCACGACGTCCCCACCTATCGCCTTGATCTCGTCGATTAAATTGGCAGTGCGGACGATGTTGACCGTCTTGATACCCCGTGCTTTTGCGATCGGGATGACGGAGCGACCTACCGCCGAATTCGCAGCCGTCGAGATCACCCAATCGCCGGCTTTCAATGTCTTGAACTCAGTCAGAATCAAGAGTGCAGTTGCCGGGTTCATTCCTACTTGGGCCATCTGACTCAGGTCACCTTCGGGTAACGCGCGCTGCCATGTTTCTTTAGTCTTGATGCGTGTCGCCCATGTCGTATTCTGAAGCAGTGGTGCGATCACCCGATCACCCACCTTCACGTGCTTCACACCGCTGCCGATCGCAGAAACTCGTCCAACCCCTTCACATCCCAAACCGTGCGGCAGAGGCGGAAGCTCACCGTAAATGCCAGCAATAATGTACTGATCGGTAGGCGAGACGGGCGCGGCTTCAATGTCGATCGTCCATTCATCGGCTGCCAGCGGGCCGAACTCAGGTTGCTCGATGAGTTTGATCACGTTTCGCGGATCGCCGTAACAGGTAAGTTGAAGTGCTTTCATGGCAATTTCTCCAGTGCTATTCCGGTCTAAAGGTGTCGCCTTCACTGCGTCGTTTCAGGCGCCGAAGCGGCCCTAACTAGTGACCTGCAGTGCGACCGCCGTCGACGTAGTGGATTTCGCCCGTGACGTAGTCTGCGTCTTCGAGATAATTCATCGCACGAACCACATCTTCGATCTTTCCATTTCGGTTGAGTGGAGAGAACGATTTCAGGTCCTCTGGGTTCGAACCGGTGTGAAGAGGCGTAATGACGATGCCAAGCGATATCGCGTTGACGCGGATATTGCTTGATGCCAACTCCATGGCCAAACCGCGTGTCGCTGCGACACAGGCTCCCTTCGAGAGAGACGCGACCACGGCCGGAACGGTCTGCAGAGCATGCTCGACCAAGCTGGTGGAGATCTGAACGATATGCCCACCGCCTTGCTTCTTCATTGCCGGAACTGCAACTTGGGTTGCAAAGAAGACGCTCTCGAGATTCGTTCTCATCACTTGCCGGAACACCTCTTCCGAAATGTCCTCGATTCTGCCTGGCCGCCAAATGCCTGCATTGTTGATCAAGGTATCTACTCGCCCGAAGCGGTCGATCGCCGTTTGCACCACTTTGCGAGCGATGATGGGGTCCCCGATGTCCCCTGAAACTGTGATGTAATCCGGGTTGTCAGAAGCCGCGATATTGCGCGCGTTTCCGATGACCCTCCACCCCCGCTCGAGATAAGCCTCAACAAATGCGGCACCGATTCCGGAGGAGGACCCGGTGATAACGACAACTTTACGCTCTGTGGTCATGCACTCCTCTTTCTGATGTTGTTGCACCCGTCGAATCGTGTTCGCACGAGACGGGTGCTTTGCACTGCTTGGGCGATCGTTACTCGGCCTTCAACGTAGCCAGGTGGTCATAATCAAATCCATGAAGCAACTGGGCCTGAAGCGGCTGCATTGCAATATTCGCCTCTGCTGCGCCGAAGCCAGCGCCAACCACCACGCGAGCAGGGCGCTGGCCGGCGGGCGTTGCAATCAGTTGCTCAAGTGTTACGGCGACCTCGTGGGGCTGCGGCGCGTTTCCACTTTGAAAGAAGCCAGCTAAGACCTCGCCGATCTTTCCGGTAAGGCCAGCGACTTCTCCGTACTCGCTTACCCGTCCTGGATCTCCGGGCTGTTGCGGAGCTGCGTACAAACTCGTAGCGAAGGGGCCAGGCTGAACCAGAACGACGTCCACACCCAGTTGCGAAAGCTCGTATCGGTAGCTTTCGGTCAAGGCTTCCAGCGCATGCTTCGACGCGCCGTAAATGCCAACAAATGGGATTGTCACGCGGCCGAGGATTGAACCGATGTTTATGATCAGGCCCGTGCCGCTTTTGCGCATCGAAGGCAACGCAGCGCGCGTCACGCGTTGCACACCGAACACGTTGACGTCGAACATGGCCATGACCTGGTCAGCTGTGAAAGCCTCAGAGATACCCGCAAAGAATTGGCCGGCATTGTTCACCAGAACATCGAGCGTGCCGCCGGTCTTCGCATAGATTTCGTCGAAAGCCCTACCCACGCTTGCGTCACTGGTGACATCGAGTTCGAGCACTTCGATACCCGCCCCGCGCAATTCGGCGGCGGTTTTGGGTGCACTCTTCTCCGTGATGTTGCGCATTGTCGCAAAAACGCGGTGGCCCGCCCGCGCCAAAGATTTGGCGGAATCAGCTCCGAAACCGGCCGAAGCACCGGTGATGAGGACTGTCTTCTTCATGGATTGTTCCTTTGCTGTTTGATCGTGCAGAGTTACGGTTCTGGATTGACGCTGACCAAAGAGCCACCGTCACGCAGGGTCTTTAACAAGCCCCAAGTGTTGCCGGAGGTAAGGCTTGGCGGCACCAAATCGCGAGACTCAAGCAGATGCGGCGGCCTTCATCTTCCCGACCGTCTGTTCGGTCGTCCATACGGCGTTTGCCATGAAGCGCCAATTCACCATTGCGGCTTCATAACCATCGCCTTCTTCGTTCACGCCAGCGGCAACCGCATCTCGAACCATCGCCACCTCGAACCCACCCTCGATGATGTCGCGCATATGGGATTCGAGGCAGATGTTCGCTACAGGTCCTGCCATGATTACCTTCTGGACCCCGCGCATATGCAACTGCTTGATCACGTCGTTCGCTTCGCACCCAAAGTGCTTGTGCGGCGATGTGTTGCAGGTGTGACCATCCATCAAATACTTCTTGAACGGCTCGTAATAATCGGCTCTAGAGCCCTGAAAGCCCTCGAGGTCCACCGGATCCTTGCGGCCGCAGAAACCGATGCCAATCAGATAGTGAGCGATCGCGCCGGGAGGCACGTTCCACTGGAGATCGGTCGGGTAGTACCAGTGTGGTGAGTGGATGACGTAATAGCCAAGTTCCTGGGCAGTCTTGAGAAGCTGTTCCAGATTCGCAATCACGTTCCGCTCCTTGAGAGCGTCTGCGATCAGCTCGTAATAGGTCCCGGACTTTTCTTCGAGAAATTCATTCTGCATGTCTGCCAGCACCAACGCGGTGTGCTGCTTGTCGATCTGCATCTCCGGGTTGCGATGGGTGAAAGTGAACATTGTGGATCTCCTCTGGTCCATTAGTGTGCGCTTGTTCGATGAACACCGAATACCTGAGATGTGACAAAAAAGAGGCAAATCCCGCCAAGGTAGCCAGCATTTATAGCTATTGAGCTGACAGTGACACTTTTCACCGCAGCTAGCATCGAATGGCTCACTGCGAGCAGAGACGGAACGCCGCGAATCTGAGGTTCGAAGGAGCCGCAATGGATTCGATTGGGGAACTTGATGCCCAACAAATTGCGAGAGCGCTGGGAGATCCCACTCGCTTTGCCATCTACAAACACCTGGCGGAGGCAAAGGAAATACGCTGCGGCGATATTTGCCTCGATACTCCGGTCCGAGCGCCCACGGTTTCCCATCACCTTAAGGTCTTGTCTGAGGCTGGACTGATTGAATCCCGGAGGGAAGGCCAAGGGGTGTACTACCGTGCGGTACCGGAAAGATTGAGAGTTTATCTGAAATACCTGCGAAAGGTCGGTCAAGCGGAACAGTCAGCACAGCGCAGCTCGTCCGCAAGGTTACCGCCTCATGGATGGTTATAAGAAAGTCAATTCACAACGGCTGTCTCGGTGGCGCCACTACAAGTAGTTTGCCTCGCTGAACGTACCCTTGCGCAAGTGGTTGGGTATAGGAGAGGCGACTTCACTGCAGAGATTCATAATCATAGGAGGTGCGGACCAATGTTGGAGATGAAAAGCAAATGCGAGACATGCGAGGCCAGCTTGCCGATGGACTCGGGTGATGCGATGATCTGTTCCTATGAGTGCACGTTCTGTGCACGCTGCGCCAATGACACATTGAAAGACATTTGCCCGAATTGCCAAGGCGAACTCGTTCGACGCCCGATCCGTCCATCCCGTTAGGCTGCGGACACGTTCGATGCTGAGATTTCCGGCCCACACTCTTGAGTTGCCCTATTCCCCACCCTACGACTGGGAGAATGTGCTTGCATTCTTTCGTGCGCATCGACTTCCGCATATTGAGGTGGTGGACGATTCCGGCTACGAGCGTGTCATCCGCGCTGGACGAGGTTTGGGATGGTTCCGCGTCGAGCAGCAGAAAAATCGAGACGCCCTCTTGCTTTCACTTTGGAATGGCTCGGAAAAAGACGCTGCTCGAGTCTCCCAATCGGTTCGGCGGATGTTCGACCTCGATGCGAATCCAGCCACAGTTCTCAGGGCAATGACCGCGGACAATCTCTTGTCGGCCTTCTGGGCTCAGCATCCCGGATTGCGCCTCGCGCGCTCCTGGGATGCATTTGAGTCGATATTCACCACCGTGCTCGGCCAAGTCGTCTCAGTGAGTTTCGGGCGCTTATTGATTGACGAACTGATGCAGGCTGCGGGGTCTCCGGCTGTCCACCCTAAGACAACTCAGCCGATCTCACTTTTCCCGTCCGCAAGACAGATACTCGAGGCCGATCTCTCGAAGGTTCGAACCTCGCGTGCACGAAGAGCCACAATTCGATCGGTCGCCCAGGTCATCGATGACGGTACTCTCAACCTGACCACCCTTCTCATCCCCGAGGTGCTCAGAAAGGTGCTATCGAGTATCCCCGGAGTTGGGGCATGGACAACGGAATACCTGGCCCTGCGAGCTTTCGGGGATGACAATGCATTCCCATCCACGGACTACGCATTGAAGCAGGAACTGAAACGTCATCCTGAGATAAGGCTGGATTCCGTTCAACCATTCCGTGGATATGCTGCTATTGCACTATGGAAGAGCTTCGCCGAATCGAGGAAAGTTCCGCTGAACGGTAGCCTCCTTCAGCAGCTTTAATTTACCGTCCTTTGCAGCGGGCGGCAGGATAGAGATCTCGGAGAAGAAGTCTGGCTCGATACAATCGCGCCTTAACTGCTGACTCAGACACATTGAGCGCGTTCGCGATCTCCTCCATGGAATATCCATGATTTACACGAAGACGAATTATTTGCTGCGACGAAGAATCGAGGGACGAGATCGCAGTGCCGATATGTCGGAGACTCTCTTTGGCCCCGTATAAGTCCTCAGGAGACCATCCTTGATCGGGGACTTCGAACGCGTGTTCGCGCCCATCCTCATCGTCTTGTCCGTCGAATGAGGATTCCCTTGATGTACGCCGCTGTCGAACTTTCATCAGGGCCGCGTTAATCGCAATCCTGCTCAACCACGAATAGACATGGCACCGCCTCTCGAACAGAGGCAGAGCGATGTATGCTTTGCAAAGGGCGTCTTGAAGTGCGTCCTCGGCATCCTCGGGGTGCCTTGTAATCGCAATGATCTGTTTAAAAAGACGGCGTGAATACGTTCTGTGTAGAGTCTCAAACGCGGGATGAGAGCCGGCCTGAGCTGATTGCAGCAGATCAGTTGATACGACTCCATCGAAGACTTCTTCCGAACGGGCGTGATTTGACCTCGCGTCTTGCACTGACGCTTCCCTCCCGATTGTGTGAATTCGCAAACGCCTTGATGTGTGAGCGCAATGGGCCCGCTTGTACCTGAATGCTCCGTGACACTCGAAGGCTACGAAGCAGGGGTTGTCCAGGTCTTCCAGGAAGAGAATCCGATTGGATGAGTTCGACCCTCATCGAATTCTCCTTCACTCATATTGCTCATTCGTAATCTGCAAGTGTTGCCAAAAAACCTTCATTTCGTGCCACGCAAACCGTTGCAACGACGCGAGAGACGAACTATAGAAGAAAGCTCGCGAATCCGGCGCACGCGACGGCTCGGCTTCGCCTGTTGGCTGATGAGTAAGTCTCGCTTTCTCGCATCGGCCCTAGAAGCAGAGAGTCCCCGCTGGCCAGCCAACGAGGACACCATTTCAGTCGAACTGATCAGCCGATGCTTCGGGCTATTGAGCCTCTGCTAGCTTGACGACTGGTTTTGCGGTGTTTGCCATACTAATCCTCCAGCTGGCCATTTCAGCGACAACCAAAGATACAGCAACTATTGACGCGCCAAGATAGCCGAGATGATGCGCGCCAAATGCAGGGATGCCAAGTGCGCCGATTACGCCAGCGACTGTAACCCCAAGGTACGTGAAAGAAGTATTCAGCCCCAATACAACCGGCGCCGTTTGCGGAGCAAGATGGACCAGGCGGCGTTGTTGGGGCGCGAGTAGTCCCCAACTGACGGCCCCGTAGACAATCAGTGCAGGTACGGTCGTCCAGAGGCTTGCTGCAGTCCAGGAGAACGTCGCGACGACTAGAGTCAGCACAACCAGCATTGCAAGAATCAGTTTTCGGTCACCTATGGAGTCAGCCAGCCGACCAGAAACCAAGTTGCTCACTGTACCGCTCACGCCCCAGATGACCAAGAGTGCGCCGGTCAACAGCGCGTTGTGGCCGATAGCTCTGTCGAAGACCACGGTGAAGTACGTATAGATGATGAAATGACCGCTCTGATATACCCACGTGCATAGAAGTGTGAGCGCAACGCGCGGATCTGCCACAGGCGCAACCCGCTGTCTGAGAGTGATCTTCGGAGGTAGGGGTATTTCCGCCAGCAATAGACCCACGCCAATAAGAGCACCCACAGCGAGTGCGGAGACAAAGGCCATCGTCCACCGCCAATCGCCCAATCCTCCGATGACAGCCCCGATTGGGGATCCTAGGGCGGTCGCGACCGTCAATCCTGCGATCACGATTGAGAGTGCGTGGCCCCGCCTTTCTGGTGCGACAATCGTAGCGGCAGCTCCCGTTGCAGTAGGGGCGAACATTGCCGCACCGATACCTGCGAGAATGCGGCTGGCCATTGCGATAGCAAAGTTCGGGGCGCTCGCGGTGAGTAGATTGGCTACCGCGAAAACACCAAGGGCAGCCAATAGCATGCGCTTGCGTGGAACGTGAGCGGCTACAGCCGCAATCAGTGGCGCCATCAGAGCGTAGGTGATGGCATATGCGGTCGTCATTTGCCCGGCTGCCCCGATACTTACGCCGAATGCTCTGGAGATTTCAGGAAGAACTCCTGCTACAACAAAGCTGTCCGTTCCGAGTGCGAACATTCCGAGAGCTAAAACAAGCAAACGCCGATCCATCGAAACCTCCCATTGAAAACAGATTTTGGATGTTTGGAGGTCAGTCGGAACTCTGACAAATAGAGGGCAAATTCTGCCAAACTCTTGGAATTGCTGGGCGCGAGGCCATCGCACCGATTTTTAGATTGGGTAACTTACCTGAATGCGGACTTCAACGTTTTCTTGATAGTGGACGCGACTCAGCTAACGGTCGGGCCTTATTTTGCGGCGTTCCGTGACAATTGAAAATTTCGCGGAGTGAACAGCGTGCCTTCGCGTCTTTCCAGCTTGAGCAGATGTGCCTTTGCATCGAGACCACCTGCGAAACCGGTGAGCTTACCCGAAAAACCAACTACGCGATGGCAGGGTACGAGGATCGCTAACGGATTCCGGCCGTTCGCGGCACCAACGGCACGGGTGGCTCTTGGGTTTCCGAGTTGATTTGCTAGTTGTCCATAAGTACTGGTCTGTCCGAAAGGGATTCCGAGCAATGCCTTCCACACCTGCTTCTGAAAGTTTGTGCCCCTCATATCGAGTGGTATGGTGAAGCAGTCTCGATCGCCAGCAAAATACTCTTCAAGTTGCTTCTCAGCGCGGAGCAGTATCGGATGGTCGGTGCGCTCGACCAATTCAGAAAGACGAACACGGCGAGGATTGTCGTTCTCCCAAAGAATGGCGAGCAGCCCGCTATCACTGGCGACCAGCTTGAGCTTTCCGATAGGCGATGGAACAACTTTGAATGACAGATTCGTCGTATTATCCTTCCGTTTCATTGGCGGCCACCCATTTGAATATGGATTTAGGGCATCAGATCTTCCTGGATGTCCAGCCAGTGGATGTACCGACGACCCTCCAGGCACTGCCAATAAAGATGCATATCCGGCCAAATGTTCTCTAGCCGGAATTCATCCAGCATTGAGTTGCAGAGAACCTTTCGTGCATCCATCCTATTTACTGAGATCAGAATCGGTTGTTTGCGCACCGTCGACACCACTGGAGATCCTCCATGCAGGACAGCACCATAGTGACGACCAAGACAGCGACCATCGTTCTTGCTGCGACAATTCTCGGTTCAAGCATGGCATTTCTGGACGGCACGGTAGTCAACCTTGCCTTGCCAGCCCTGCAAAGGGACTACAAAGTCGATATATCGGTCGTGCAGTGGGTCGTAGAGGCTTATGCGCTCACGCTAGCCTCACTTCTTCTCGTTGGTGGTTCGCTTGGAGATCGCTATGGTCGGAAAAGGGTCTACATCTGCGGAATCCTTCTCTTTGCGGTTTCCTCAGTGGCGTGTGGTCTGGCACAGAGTCCTCATTGGCTGATCGTCGCGCGAACGATCCAAGGCGCTGGAGCGGCTCTCCTAGTCCCAGGCAGTCTTGCATTGATTACTGCTGCATTTCCCGAAAGCGAACGAGGACGGGCGATTGGAACCTGGTCTGGGTTCTCCGCAATCACCGCGGCTGTCGGACCAGTAGCAGGCGGCTGGCTGATCGAGCATTTCAGCTGGCGCTGGGTGTTTCTTCTGAATTTGCCACTTGCGGCAATCGTTGTCATCCTCTGCTCTTCTGTGCCAGAGGCACGGGATGAAGGCGCGAAGGGCCGTCTGGATTGGCCGGGTGCAGCTTTCACAACCATCGGATTGGTGGGAATCACTTATGCGCTGATCGAGTGGCCTTCGATGAACAGCCACGCCATTTTGGCAGCCGTTGCGGTTGGCGGGGTGATGGCACTAGCTGCATTCAGCTTCATCGAACAACGTGCTGAATCGCCGATGGTTCCGTTCGGTCTATTCCGCTCCCGCAACTTCACCGGCGCGAATCTATTAACGTTTCTCGTTTATGCACCTCTGGGTGCTCTACTGTTTTTCTTCCCTCTAGATCTGATTCAGATTCAACATTACTCCGCCACGAAAGCGGGCGCGGCCTTCTCGCCGTTTGTATTGATCATGCTCGTTTTGTCTCGCTGGGCTGGCCGATTGGTAGAGCGCTACGGAGCTCGGTTGCCGCTCACTATTGGCCCGTTCATCACAACCGGCGGCTATGTCGCGTTCGCTTTGGCGCCGCAAGATGGGCATTACTGGAAATCCTTTTTGCCTGCCGTACTCGTTACGTCGCTCGGAATGGCGATCACCGTGGCTCCACTCACCACAACAGTCATGAACGCCGTTCCTGAGTCACACGCGGGAGTAGCATCCGGAATTAACAACGCCGTGTCGCGCCTTGCTTCCTTGATTGCAGTCGCGGCTTTCGGAGCAATTCTGGTAATGATTTTCACGCACACTCTTGATCAGAGGTTGGCGCAACTCAGCTTGCCAAGTGCGGAAGCAGCGCAGATTCTTGCCGGCCGATTACAACTTGCAGCGGTCAAGACCTCGAGTCCGGAAGCAGCCCGCGCAATCGCCGAATCGTTTGTCGAGGCATATCGGGCGGTGATATGGATTGGGGCCTGCTCTGTATTCACCGGAACAGTTGCCGGTTGGCTTTTCATCAAGCCCACGTCACGCTAAAGAGAACGAGCGCATCGAGAAAAGGCTGTTCTCGAATTCGTTTTGGTCAGATCTGGAGATCCTTATAAACTTCCCAAGGCTTAAGAGCATGTTCGAACCGGACCATGTCGACGCGCTCACCGCGGAACCGAACTCCCTCTAATTTGAGTCTTGCTCGCTGCTCACGTGCAGCTGCTCCTTTGAGCTTGATCTCGCCGCCTGCGCCGAGCACTCGATGCCACGGCAGCTGATCAGGTGGATCAGTTCTCAGCAGCCTCGCAACGGCTCGATGGAGGCGTGGATAGCCGGCTGCAGCAGCGACGCCACCGTATGTGCTCACCTTCCCTGGCGGAATTGAGAGAATGATCCGACGAAACGCAATATCGCGGGGTTCATCCGTGTGTAACGAAGCGCGAATAATGCTCCGCTTGGCCTTTCCCCTTGAAAGCTGATCTGCCGGGATACGACTCTTTCCAAACTTGTGGCTTGAGCTTCCGTCAAGTCTCATCCCTCTAGCATCCTCCATCAGCTTTACGACGACAAGGCGTTTCGCAAAAGTATCGATCACATAGAGCGCCGTTCAACGAGTCCCTGTGAAGTCTGCCTAAACTTCGCCAGCGAAATCTTGATCGCAAGCGAAGTCACGAAGGCAATGGCCGCTCTCAAGTCCCCGATTGGAACAGAACAACTTTCGAGGGGTTGTCGAGCAATCGCTAGCGATAAGACCGTGCGATTCTGAGTAGCTCTTGAAGCATTGCGAGATAGCAGGTCGGCGGCGTAATCGCTGGGCGTTTACCGGAGTTCAGATCGTTGGCTCTAGGTCCAATTCTGAATCGCCTCTACATACATTGATTCACTCGCGCGCCTGTGCCGCTCTCGCCAGGTCCGTTTTGATCGCGAGACTAAATGCGACCACCCACAGAACTACCCACAGCGACCTATCGTAAACCTGATCAGCACGCGCGAAAGTCGTTGAGTTTGCGGGAGATTCACGGCAAGCGCGTTTTACGATCATTCGGTGATTTGCTAGCTGATGATCACTGATGTGTAAAATCAAGCACTTAGCCGAACGCTAATACCGAAAACTGCAACATAAAGAATTCTGTCTAACCTGTAAGTTGTTGATAATAAACTGGCTCCTCAGGTAGGACTCGAACCTACAACCCTTCGGTTAACAGCCGGTACGGGCGAAAACTGAGGGCCAGTCACGTTAGTCAATGAACATGCGGCTTCTTCAATATCTATAAGGGTTTCGCGCTTCCCTACCCCTGAAAACCGACATGGGCTGAGTGGTACGTTTTGGTACGGTTTTGTACCCTGACTACCCTCACTTTCGCCCTCATTTTTGACCCTTTTGGGGCAGACGATCTACAGAGTGCCGCCTGCCCTAAAAGGTCTCTGGTCACTCAGCTAGTTTGCGCGCAGTTTGAAGAGATTTGATGGTAGCTTTAGTGTCTTCATGCAGAGTTTGAAGGAGAAGCTCCAGCCTTCCAGAGGCCAGAATTCTCATCTCCCTTGAGCTCTTCAGAAGCAACTTCGGCTCGCTCTCGTCGTAGAGATTCTCCCAAGGACATTCTTCATCGTTTTGGTAAAATCCCCGCTCAACTCTCACCTGCTTGATTGCAAATCCCCACCCGTCCTGAGTCTTTGCGAATCCAAACATGTTTCGAAGCGCAGAACTTCTACTTGCTGAGCCAGAGTCAGCAGTTTCATTCAGAATTACCCATGATTGAACGCCGAGGTTTATTCGCTTCAGCTTATCTTCAAGCTGGGCGAGTGCCTCAGAGTACAGATCAGTCTCTTTGTTGAGGGTTTCAGCTAGGCGGGACAGTTCAGAAAGCTGATTTAGTGTTTCCTGCATGATGGGATTCCTCCCCGACCTTCCGGTCATTGGATTTTAGCCGCTGCTTCCGCATCGACCGGTTCGATTGTACCACGCCATTTCACGTCTTTGAAGATTCCTGAGCCATTGCTCTGATGTGAATGTGAAATCTCGCATGATAAGGTAGGTTGTTCAGCCACAGATTGTTTTGCAATGGGGGATATTGCCCGCAATGCCTAAAACTCCCGAAGGCGCACTGGCAGATAAGCTCTTTCCGTCAGAAGAACCACATGCAGATTCGATTCTGTCGATTCCGCCCGAGCAGCGACGACTTCACACTGAGACGTATGACTTCTCGATAGCAACTATTTACGACAAGCTCAATAGTAGAGAAAAAAGTCTTTTCATACCGGAGTTCCAGCGAGGATATGTCTGGAAAAAGCCTCAAGCGTCTCGACTGATCGAATCGCTCATAATTCAGTGCCCTATTCCGGTGATTTATCTCAGCCAAGAGCGTGACGAGAGGCTTTCCGTAATAGACGGAAATCAACGTCTTCAGTCGATACGAAAATTTCTGAATAACGAGTTCGAGCTTTCAGGATTGACAGCATACCCTGAACTCGACGGCTTGAAGTTTGAGGAGTTGGATCCACGTTTTCAAAGACACATACTGAATCGCACGTTGCGATGCATCGTAATCATGAAGGACACGCACCCGCAGGTGAAGTTCGATGTCTTTGAGCGGCTAAACAGCGGGGCCATCGAGTTGTCTCCTCAGGAACTTCGGCACGGCATTTTTCACGGCCCCTTTGTTGAATGGGTGGGTAGAACGGCAAGACGCGAGGAATGGCGAAGACTGGTGCACGCTGGCAACAACAAACGAATGAAAGCCGAAGAGTTTCTGATCCGTTTTCTTGCTCTTCAAACAGACTTCGAACACTACGAGAAGCCTCTGGCTGGGTATCTGAACAGTTTCACTGAGCGCAATCGTGATGCCTCGCAAGATCAGTTGCAAGATTTCCTAGCAGTATTTGACCGAACTACTGCTGCGGTCGAAGCACTCTTAGGAGGCGCAGCATTCGCTATCTTCGACGTTCATCACAACAACAGAATCGTCAGCTCTTTCAACGCGGCTTTATTCGACGCTGAGATGGTTGCAGTGAGTAGATCAGGGCTGACTGCTCAGAACATTCGCGAGCCTAACCGCGCCGCATTTCACTCTGACCTTGGGGAGCTTTTCTACGATGAAGAGTTTCAGCGAACGATTTCAAGGGCGACGAGCGACGAAGAACGTGTCAGAACGCGCATAACATCAATGCGGCAGCTCATCTCCCAACACTTCTAGACCATGCCATACCGCTACAGCCGGGCGCGCAAGCAGTTCATCGCGGATGTCGGTGTCGTTCTGACGACATTGAAAGATGCCTTCTCACCCGCGTGTACCTCGACAAGTGTTCAGAATTATGCACTTTGCAGTGCAGTCATTCTCACAAGCGCAGGATTCGAATCGTACTTAGAGACCCTTGTCTCCGACTGGTGCAGAGCATTGCTGGCGAACGGTATCAACACCGATCTGTTGCCATTGAATACCAGAGCATTTCTGCTAAACGACCCGGCAATTGAAGGCGCATACAAGAAGTTCATTCTTCGACAGAACGAGTCCGACTTCCTTCCTGAAATTGGAGGTCTGGTTGGGAATGACATCTTTCTATTCGCGAAGAATGGGGAAGTGATACCAGCCTTCCAGCCGCGCCGCCTGTACTCTGATTGCAAGTATCCGTCCCCCAACAACATAAAGCGCCTATTCAGACGGTGCGGAATAGATTCTGTGTTCGCTAAGTTGGCCGCAGTGGCGCAGAAGAACGTCGAGAATCTGCTCACGTCGTTCAATGATGTTCGAACTGAGATGGCGCATGATGGAATGCCAGTCGGCTTGAGCGCCACCGACGTAAGAGCTCGAATATCTGACGCGAAATCGGTGATCGGATATATTGATCGCGTTTTCTATGCCCACGTTCGTAAACAGACTGGAGAAGCGTCGTGGACGGTCTGAGTCAACTACTTCGATGCACCGCAGGATGACTCCAATTCGCCAATTCTAGTCATCACTTCGGAAACAAGCCTGTTCTCTACTGGGGATGTCTCTCTCATCAGATAGACAAAGTCGTCAACAACGCTCGAACTGCTCTCTGGAGCATCGACAACCGCGCTGGCCACTTCTCGCAAGGTCCAGAGGTTGTCACGAAGAGCAAGCTCGTCAGATACCGTGCGATGATGCCGAAGTCGGTCTATCGTCTCGTGGGCACCGCGTACTTGCTCTCTTCCCATGCGGTAATTGATCTCGAACACTTTACCAACCTGGTAACTAATAGAGGAATTCTTTGACGGGTCGATTTGTCTGAGAGCCAGTTCCCATCTAGGCAATAGGCGCTCAGTGGTATCCAGGAGGTGATTCAGTTCATTTTCCGACATCTGAGCGGCAGCCGATTGCGCACCACCACATAGAACACTGACGAACAGTAGAGTGATCCAAACTTGCCTGTTGACCATGCTGCCATGCTATTACCTGAATCGACGAACTGAGCAGTCTTGGCGCGGGTTTTGGCGTTCAGCATGTTATATAACATGTTCATTTTAAACACGTTATGGTAAGCTAGATATAGTTAGATTTGATTCTGTGTGGTGCGTGAAAGAACGGCTCTTTCACCCGCCCCAGAAGGATGCAATACCCCTCGCCCAGTGACCTCAGTTTGAGGCACTACTGAATCGGAGCAAATCTCATGTCTCGAAGAGCCTCTAAAAAGGCCCCGATACGGGTGCGTCTTCACGTTCGCCGCCCTGCCGCTGCGAGCGCAAAACTTCTGACGGTTTCACAATCTGCCCAATACGTCGGTCTCAGTGAAGTCACGATTCGTCATTGGATTTCGGGTCGTCGCATTGAGGTTGTGCGCATCGGTCGCAGCGTGCGCCTAAGTCGCGCATCACTGGACGCACTGATCGCCCGCAGCACGGTGCCAGCAGATCGCCGTGTCGCAGTTGCATGACCGGAAGCAGCACAAGACTGCGTACAGGGAAGGGGCAGGTCAGTGAAGACGCGCAAGAAGACAACGCTCAAACCGAAAACACAATCGGCATCACCTAGACAAAGAATGTTGGCTGATTTGGATGGATCGTGTCTCGATTCAAAGGATGCCAGAGATCTCGACTACAACCCCAAAGCCGCGAATCAATCAGCGGCTCTGAACCTGTCCCGTCAAGGCGACGGCTACATTCTGCCTGCTCACGATGAACATGGGAACGTAACGACCGGTTTTCAATTCAGGTTCTTCGAAACGGAGGGCACCGGATTTCTTAAGGGTGCGAAGCTGCGAAAGTACGATCAGCCATTCGGATCAGACCCATGTATCGATCTGCCGCCAGTTGGTGACAAGTCTTGGAGCGCCCTCAAAAAGAACCCTGAACAGCCAGTGATGGTAACTGAAGGCTTCAAGAAAGCCGCATGTGCCACGAAGCACATTATGCCGTGTATCGGCTTGACTGGCGTTTGGAACTGGACGCAGAGCAGAAAGGGTCACGACATCATACCTGCTCTCGTTGATGGCTGGAACTGGCGCGGTCGTACCGCATTCATCTGCTACGACTCAGACGCGCAGTTTAATCGGCAGATCATCATTGCGGAGAACAGACTGGCGCGAGCCCTGACTGATCTCGGCGCTCTTGTCTTCATCGTTCGAATTCCCCGTGACGACAATTCTCAGCAAAAGGTTGGTCTCGATGACTACATCAAGAGGCATGGCGCCGAGGCGTTCGAAAAGCTTCTTCGTGAGGCGAAGCGATACGCACTCTCGTGCAAGCTGCACGAGATGAATGAATCCTTCGCAGTAGTGAAAAGCCTAGGTGCTGTTCTTGAGTATCCGACCAGCGATCACGAAGCCCTTCGAGTGCAGTCCGCAGAAAAGTTTATAAAGGTCATCGCTGCCGATAAGACCATGAAGGTCAACAAGGATACAGGCGAGGTAGATGAAGATGTCTCTGCGAATACTAAGGCGGTCTCGGTTGCGGATGCGTTCTTGAAGTGGCCCGGTCGCAGCGTATTCGACCACATCGACTACGAGCCGAATCAGGGAGTGAGAACCAGTAACAACGGTTACAACGCTTGGACTAACCCCGGCATTGAGCCTCTAAAAGGCAATACCAAACCATTTGATGAATTGATGGCTCATCTCGTGCAAGACGAGACTGAACGCCGTCATCTCTGGAGGTGGTTTGCACATCCACTACAGAATCGGGGCGAGCGATTGAACCATGCCGTCTTGCTGTGGTCGCTCAACCGTGGTGTTGGTAAGACTGCGCTGGGAGAAGTGATTGCTTCGTTGCACGGCGAAAGTAACTGGTCCCAGGTACGACAGGAGCAGCTTGAATCTAGCTTCACCGAGTGGCAGCTTTACAAAACGCTCGTTGTTGTAGACGAGGTTCACGCCGGGTCGGTCAAGGACTCGAAAGCGTTTGCGAACAAGATGAAGAATCTCATCACGCAGAAAAACATTTCGATCAATCAGAAATTTGTTCGTGAGTTCACGATCCGCAACACGGTGAACTACTACCTAACGTCAAACGAGCCTGTAGCAATGCTCACTGATGACAAGGAGCGCAGATACTTCATCGTTCACGCAAATGAGATCGCCCCGAACGCAACATTCTTTCAAGAGTTCTGGAGATGGGCGAAGAGTGAGAAGGGTAAGTCTGCCCTGCTTTACAAACTGCTGCACGAGATTGACCTAACGGAATTCAACGCCATGGCCCCGCCACCCAAAACCGATTCATTTCACAGCATGGTGAGACTTGGGCGCTCACCGCTTCAGAATTTCTGCCACGAACTGAGAGACAGTCGTGAGACGGTTCTTGACGATGTGAAGTGGGCCAAGTCGCCATACGCAACCGCAGATGAGCTGCTGAAGGTGTATGCACGTCTGAATTCCGACTCGAAGGTAAATTCACAGCAACTTGCCAACGAGCTTGCACGAGCGGGCTTCAGACAGGCAAACGGCGGGCGACAAATACGCGTGCCGACCACAAATCTGAAGCTTCGCTTATGGATCATTAACGAACTTTTTGCTGCGAACATCACTCCGCGCGAGATCGGTGAGGAGTTTTTGAAGTATCGGTCATCGCTAAAGCCAAAGCACTCTGAGAGAGGAGGGCAGAGAAAACGGTGAATTGTCTGTCTCGCCTGTCTCGGTCTCACCCCATGTGTCTATTAACCCCTACAGGCTTTTCTCTACTTGTTTTCTTTAGATCAATTTAGGTGAGGCAGGTGAGACAGACGACAGAAGTGGCCAGTTTTCATGCGGATTAGAACGTGCATCACCTCTACCTGACTCACTCCATTGTCAGGTGAGCCACGGTGAGACAGCACAGAAAGGTTAGGGGAGATCAGAAATGACGAACAGCCGAATTCAGCAACTGGAATCCGAAATCGCAAACATTCGACGCGAAGAACAGAAACAGGCACAGGCCGAACAGTTAGAGCAGCTTCGAACGGTAACCTGTGAGCTAGAAAAGATCGAAGATTTGTTTACACAACAGAAGCAGTTGATTCAGCAGACAGACGCGCTATTGCTCGCATTCAATCGGGAAATCGTGAATCAACAAGCAGTCGTTGGTGCCTCGTTGTCGGTGCGGCCCGAAGCCGCTTTGTATCTCACTCCTCAAGAATCAAAAGAGGTCGCAAACTGGACGCGTGCCCACGAGCAGCACGAAGCCAAGCTTGCCGAACTTGTGCAGCAGCGTAATTCACTTCCCGTGCTCGACCGCGTAGCCACAGTGCAGCTTGGCGAACGTATTCAATACCTACGCCAAGTGAAGATCAATCTCTTGAACTCGCTCGGCGGGTCGCTCACCAAGATCGAGGGAGGAATTTACAGCGTTCGTTAATTCGCATTGAGCCGCCGTTTTCTTGGTTGCCAGCGGTGGCTCGACGGGCGGTGCTTCTGCGTTGTCACCGCCCGTTTCCAAGATGAAGTGCTCATAGGGCCGCAACTTTGTGAGTGCTTCATTCAACGGGTTTCTTTCTCACCCAGTCGCGTTTCTTCCTTTCGGACCGTGTGAGATTCTTCGCCCGTTGAACGCCATCGAGTGGGGCACGCGCAGCGCACTCGATTGCAAACCCCGAGCGACGGTGAGAGATGCAGTTCACCGCCTGCATGCGACTCCCGTCGTTTGGGCATTTTTAAGGGATTGGAGAAAAGCAATGAGTGACGACACATTTGGTTATCAATTCGCGGTAGGCGTGATTCGCAGCCTTCGCCAGATCAAGGCTTACCTACGCTTCAGCCGCTTCGCCAGAAGAACGTTCCGACGCGCACCAGCCAATGAGTCCAGCAGTGCGAGACGGGCACGTCTGATCAGAAATGTTGCAACTCGGGCTGAACTGCTACGTCAGATGCATCCCGATGACAGGCGCGAGGTTCTTGGAATTGAGAACCCCGGCAATAGCGACAACATCAACTGAGCACAGACATCGCGCCTTTTCGGCGAAGTGGGACAGAGATGAAGAAGAAACAGACGTACGAAGCCGTACCTTCAGAGCGAAAGAAGAATCCGCCGCGTACTGCGTTCAAGAAGGGTGGCCCAAACCCGCACGCTTTTCAGCCAGGAAACGAACCTGCGAATAAGGCTGGTGGTCCACACAAGATGCATCTCGTCAGCCGTGCATTGAAACTGCAACTCGCTAATCGAGCGCCTCGCAGGTGGACTCGGGCCCTCGGCCTCAGTTCGCACTCCAGCATTGCCCAATGTCTCTCATACAGTCTGATCAGGCGCAGTCTAGGGGGCGATTTGCAGGCTGCGAACTTGGTTCTCCAGTACACAGAGGGTGCACCGAAGCAGCACCTTACTTTCGATGATGTAACTGATGACCAACAGCCCCGCCGGGTCGAGATCATATTCCAAGAGAGTGACGGCGATGGCCGTCTGCGTACCTTGCCTACGACCGTTGATGGCTTCTTAGCTGATGAGCCATTGGCGCTGCCCAAGGTAACCGACTGACCCCGTAGGCCCTGAGGGCGATCTAGCTGGTACCTAGGCCACCCTCAGGCCCCGCGAACGCGCCATAGGGCCTTTCTGGCCGATTATCACCCCTAATTTGAGCCGTTTACAGACCCTTGTAACGGCCAAGCTCAGGTATTTACAATTACCTCAACCACCATTGAGGCATTGGTAAAGGGGGTGCAAATGACAGGTTTGAGGGTACCAAGGTTCGTTGCTTACTACCGCGTCAGCACGGAGCGGCAGGGTAAGAGTGGCCTCGGACTCGAAGCACAACAGAAAGCAGTCGCCGATTACTTGAACGGCGGCAAGTGGAAGCTCATTGGCGAGTTCACAGAGATCGAGAGTGGCAAGCGCAAAGACCGACCCGAATTGGAAAAAGCTCTGCGCCTCTGCCGCACTCAGAAAGCAACTCTCATCATTGCCAAGCTCGACAGACTCGCACGTAACGTTCACTTCATCTCGGGCTTGATGGAAAGCCAGGTCGATTTCGTAGCCGTTGACTTCCCACAAGCGAATCGGCTCACTGTGCACATTCTTGCGGCCGTAGCTGAGCACGAAGCCAAGATGATTTCCGACCGAACGAAAGCCGCGCTAGGTGCAGCAAAAACGCGCGGCGTGAAGCTCGGTGGAGATCGCGGTTCAATCGCAACGCAGGCATCGCGTGGTGCAAAAGCAAGTGCCGCAGCGCGACGCCGAAAAATCGAATCACGGCGGGCTGATCTGCTTCCTGTGATCGAGGAACTTCAGAAATCGGGTGTGACCCAATTGCAGAAGATCGCAATGACGCTAAACGAATTGGAATACACAGCACCACGAGGCGGGCTGTGGCATGCAAATACGGTCCGCAGGCTTCTTCAACAACACACTTCAACAGAAGAGGAGACACCTAATGGGTCTATTCAAACGAAAGGGTAGCAAGGGCCAGAACGGAGGCGCTGCCTTCAATGTCTGGTGGTACGAGTTCTCTTTTCAGGGCGTCAGAATCCGGGAGAGTGCTCGGACCAACAACAAAGAGGTAGCGGAGCGCATCATGCGTGAGCGGCGTCGCAAGCTTGAAATGGGCTCTGCTGGCGTTAAGGAAGTTGCGAAGCCGAAGACCTTCAGCATCGCAGCAAGAGACTGGCTCGACACCAAGCAATCGCAGTGGAGCAAAAGTAACCACCGAATCGAGACTACGAACGTTTCTCATCTACTTCCCCACTTCGGCAAGATGCTGCTCACCGACATTGAAGGCGATGACGTGGCGCGGTATCAGGCTCGACGCAAGGACGCCAAAGCATCAGCGAAAACCATTCATCTCGAAATCGGTGCGCTTCGCGCCATCATGCGCAAGCATCGCGTATGGGCGAATATCCAACCCGATGTGAAGATGCCCAAGGTCAGCAACGAGGTGGGCAGAGCGTTGACCGATGATGAACAGCACCGACTGTTGGTTGCGTGCAAAAAGAGCAGATCGCGGGCGCTGTATCCTGCGTTTCTTCTTAGCTTGCGCACTGGTCTGCGAAGTGCAGAGCTCCGGCATCTCCAGTGGCGCAATATCGATCTGGTTGGCGGTGAGGTCACCGTTGGCAAGTCGAAGACTGAGGCAGGCGAGGGGCGCAATGTTCCGCTGTCTGATGATGCGCTGCTCTGCTTGAAAAAGTGGCGTAGCCTATTCCGTGATGCGAAGCCTGTGCACTACGTCTTTTGCTCTGAGAAGTACGGCCTTGATGGTCAGAACGGCCGCAAGGGTGGCAAGTCGGTGCCGTACAAGATTGACCCAACGAAGCCGATTGGCCCGTTCAAAGACTCATGGGACCGTGTTCGCGAAACCGCCAAAGTCGAATGCCGTTGGCACGATGCACGGCACACGTTCATCTCCAAACTAGGCGAAAGCGGTGCCAGCGACACCGATATTCTCGCCCTAGCTGGTCATGTGAGCCTGAAGATGCTGAGGCGATACAGCCATTCCGGTAACGAACGCAAACGCGCTGCCATCGCCGCAGCCTTCAACAGCACTGCGAAGCCGCGTCGGGCTCAGAAACAGAGCACGCCGCAGGGGTACCCTCACTTTCGCCCTCACTCCGAAAGTGCTCAAAATATTCAGATTATGTAGTTTGTGATTAGAAGCCGCGTGTTTATTGGGCTAAATGATTGGCTCCTCAGGTAGGACTCGAACCTACAACCCTTCGGTTAACAGCCGAATGCTCTGCCATTGAGCTACTGAGGAGTGAGTGGCGTTGAATTGTCCTCTATAAACGTAACAGACTCAGTGGATCGCGTCAAAATCGCCCGCCTCAAAACCACCCGAACTCCATCTCTCAAGGCTGCGTATCCTCCTCATCGGACATCCAACCCTCTTTCGGAGGAGATCTATGAAATCGCGCGACGGCTCACTGCTTCGCAACGCCGCCTATCTCGGACTCGGTCTGGCTTCCACCATCATCAGCACCCTCTCCGACCGCACCCGGAACAAGGCCGACTGGACCCGAGGCAAAGTCGTCGTCATCACCGGAGGCTCGCGCGGACTCGGACTCGCTCTCGCCGAGGAGTTCGGTCGCCGTGGCGCCAGGCTCGTGCTCGCCGCCCGCAACGAAGCTCAACTCGCCGAAGCCCGCCGCCTCCTCCTCGATCGCGGCTCCGTCCGCAGTGCCGACGATGTCCTCCTCGTCACGGCTGACCTCCGCAAGCCCGAAGACGCCTCCCGCCTCATCGACGAAGCTACCCGCCGCTTCGGCCGCGTCGACATCCTCATCAACAACGCCGGCGTCATCACCGTCGGCCCGATCGAAAATCAAACTCTGGACCAGTTCCGCGAAGTCATGGACTCGAACTTCTTTTCCGGCCTGCACTGCACCCTCGCAGTCCTGCCGCAAATGCTCGAACGCGGCGACGGCTCCATCGCCACCGTCTCCTCCATCGGCGGCCGCATCTCCGTTCCGCATCTGCTGCCCTACTGCGCCAGTAAGTTCGCCGCCGTCGGATTCTCTGAAGGCCTCGGCATGGAGTTGCGCTCCAAAGGCATCCGCGTTACCACCATCTGCCCCGGCCTCATGCGCACCGGCTCGCATCGCAACGCCCTCTTCACCGGCGACTCCGCGCGCGAGTATCAGTGGTTCAGTCTCGCCGCCAACACGCCCGGCGCCTCCGCCTCAGCCCGCCATGCCGCCAAGAAGATTGCCAACGGCATCGCCGCCGGCTGCGCAGAAATTACGATCACACCTCAAGCCTTGATCGCCGCTCGCCTTGGCAACCTCTCGCCTGAAACCAAGCGCATTGCCATGATGGCGATGAACATGGCCCTCCCCGATGCCAAAGAAGGACAGAACTCACCCCATCGCGGCGGAGAAGTGCGCGAGCGCGAGCTCTTCCCCGCCTCCACCATTGGCACCTCCGCCGCCCAGCGCTACAACCAGATGACCGCTGTCGCCGAATCATAACCATAGCCATCGCAACAGGGCACATCAACTCAACCGCGCTTACAACTTCGCAGGCTCCAATGCGAAGATAGAATCACCATGGTTCGCATCCAGTCTGAATATCAGGGCGATCTCCACTGCACCTCCGTGCACGCGCCGTCCAAAGCTGAGCTCTCCACCGACGCACCCGTCGACAATCAGGGCCGCGGAGAGAGCTTCTCTCCTACAGACCTCATCGCTACCTCTCTCGGCACCTGCATCCTCACCACGATGGGCATCGTCGCCCGCACGCTTGAGTTCGATCTCACCGGGGCAACCGCGACCGTCGACAAGGAAATGAGCAGCGCGCCTCCAAGAAGAATCGTCCGCCTTCCCATCTCCATCCGCATTCCCCGAACCACAACTCCAGAAAACCAGCAGCGGCTCGAAAATGCAGCGAACACCTGTCCCGTAAAGAAGAGCATTCACCCCGACATCGAGACGCCAATCGAATTCGTCTGGGGCTGATGCGCACCCTGCGTCCGCCGTCACTACGCAACCACGCCAAACAAGGATCCGATTCCGATGATGCTTCAACTCCCCGAAGGCGACTTCCGCGCCTATCTTTTCGACTGCGACGGCACCATCGCCGACTCCATGCCCCTCCACTACAAGGCATGGAAGAAAGCCCTCGCCGAGTACGGATGCACCTACGAAGAAGACCTTTTCTATTCCTGGGGAGGCAAGCCCGTCCGCAAGATCATCGCCGATCTCAACGAGATCCACGGCCTCAACATGCCCGTCGACGAACTCGCCGATCACAAAGAGAAGCTCTATCACGCGCAGCTTCCCGAGCTCCAGGGAATCCCCGAAGTCCTCGAGCATATCGAGGCCCAGCACGGCCGCATCCCCTTCGCCGTCGTCTCCGGCAGTCGTCGCAACTCCGTCGTCGGCTCCCTCACCGCGCTCAACCTGCTCGACAAATTCGATGTGCTCGTCTGCGCTGAAGACTACAAGCACGGCAAGCCCGCCCCAGACGGCTTCCTCCTCGCCGCGCAGAAGCTCAACGTGGCTCCCGAACACTGCCTCGTATTCGAAGACACCGACCTCGGCATCCAGGCAGCCACCGCCGCCGGCATGAAATCCGTCCTCGTCGCACAAAAGCGCGGCTGAAGACCTCGCTCATCACCATCCTTGCTACGTTGGTCACAATCAGCGGGCAACCAGTGCTTTCGGTAAAGCATGATTCTCCTGCACACCGATCTGAGCGAGGATCCCATGCATCTGCTCGTTGCTCTGGCGTTCGTCTCTTCCCTTTTCGCATTCTCAAGCTCGGCCCAGTCTCCCGCATCGCCCGACGCCGCCGACAAAGCATACAGCTCCCAGAACTGGCCCGAAGCCGAGCGCCAGTACTCCGACCTCACCGACCAGCAGCCCGACAATGCGCGCTTCTGGTATCGCCTCGGCGTCTCCGCGCGAGCAGACAAGCACTTCGACGCCGCACTCGCAGCATTGGAAAAGGCGAAAGCACTCGGCGTTGGCCACGGCCTTCCCGCCCCACTTGCCGACTACGAACTCGCCACTACCTACGCGGGCATCGGCGACACGCAACGCGCCCTCACCATTTTGAAAACATCCGCGTACGCCGGCTTCATGCAACCCGCGCGCCTCGACAACGACGCCGAATGGACCTCTCTCCGCGCCGACTCGCAGTTCATCGCCCTCGCAAAAGAAGTCCACCACAACGCCGCGCCCTGCGAAGATCCCGAGTTCCGGCAATTCGACTTCTGGCTCGGCGACTGGAACGTCGCCTCCGCAGCCGACGGCACTCCGCGCGGCTCCAGCCATATCTCCAAAGAAATGGCCGGCTGCGTTGTCTGGGAAAACTGGACCTCAGCGGGCTCTCCCTACTTCGGCAAGAGCTACAACACCTGGAACCCCAACCTCAAGCGCTGGGAGCAATACTGGGTCGACACCTCAGCTGGCGTCATGTTCTTCCACGGCGAACTCAAGAACAACATCATGGACTACTGGACCGACGACGTCCCGCAATCCACCGGCGGAACCTTCCTCCGTCACCTGCAATTCTTCAATCTTGGACCCGACAAAGTCCGCCAGTTCTCGCAGGGATCGAACGACAGCGGCAAGACCTGGCACACCGAATACGACCTGATCTACACGCGCACAACCAAAACAGATCAGGCCGCCGCGGCCTCGCACTAGTACAGCAACACCGCCACTCTGTACGCCGTAAACGTTCCCGCCTCTCCGCTTGCTTCGCACGTCCCAACTGCAGCCTCGCGAAACCGCTTCGACGCAATCTGCTGCACAAGGTTTTGCGGCAGATGACTCAGGTCTGAATCCTGCCATCGCATCACAAAGCTCGGCTCCGCGCCATTCTCCACCCGCGGAAAGCCGCGGTTCGCAGTGCAAGCTTCACGGGCCAGCGCATGATTGGCCAGCACCTTTACGCCGCTCCGCTCCAGCAACGAGCCCACCTTCTCTTCCACCTGCGCCGGCGAATACGCGTCCACCGCACGCGTAAAATCGGCTGTCGCATACAGCACTCCGCGCCGCGCAATCACCGCAATCCCAATCCGATTCACTTCGGGATTCAGCATGTTCTCGCGATGCAGCTTCGAGTTCATCCACGCGTCGTGAATCTCCTCCGACGTCGGCCCCACCGCAATGTTCTCTTCAATCAAATTGAAATGCGCGCCCGAAAGCCCTGCCCGCTCTGACAGAACCAGTTCGCCCGGATAGTCATGCTGAATCGCGCCGCCCTCGCTCACCATCCGTCGCGTGTGCCTCAGAGCAGCCTGTGCTAGCGCCGGGTCCCACTTCAGCGCAGGCGCTCCCACCTGTGCCCTTGCTTGGTTCGCCAGTGCCACCAGCCGTTCCGATTCCGTCTTCAGATACTCGTCGCTCTGCGCCTTGAGAAGATCTGCCCCGCACATCAGCAACAGAATGCAGACCGCAGAAGGGAGGAAATATTTAATTGATAAATTCACGACTACCTATATCCATACACGATTTATGCAATCCGTTGCGCTTACCATCGTAATCGCCGCTGCAATCTCCACTCACGACGCCGCTTGCTCCTTTTGCTCGTTCGATCCATCGCGCGGCCCTACCCACGCAATCAGCAACAAGGATGGCAATCCCACCAGGCTTGTCAGCACAAAAAACTTCACCCAGCCCATCCTCTCCGACAACACTCCTCCCGAAGAAGCAATCACAGTCCGGCTCAACGACGCGAGCGACGACAGCAGCGCAAACTGCGTCGCCGTAAACGCCGGCGAGCAGAGACTCGAGAGCCAGGTGATCAACGCTGTCCCGGCCATGGCGCCCGTCAAGTTCTCCGCCGTCACGCACAGCGCCAGATACCCGATCCGGTGCCCGCCCGTGGCCTGCAGAACAAAAAACAGATTCCCAATCGACTGCAGGATCCCGCACACAATCAGCGACCGCCGAATCCCAAACTTCGTCGTCACCACGCCGCCAATCAATGCGCCCGTCACGATTGAGAAGAATCCGAAGATCTTCGACGCCGTCGCGATCTCCGGCAGTCTGAATCCCAGTGAGATGTAAAGTGGCGTCGACATCACGCCGGCCATCGCCTCGCCCATCTTGTAAAGGAAGATCGCAATCAGAATCACCGGCCACAGCGGTCGCCGCACGAAGTCGCGAAACGGCTCGATCACTGCCTTGTAGAGCGAGTGAAGCATCGCCTGCCACACCGTTCGCGCAACATACGACTTCTCGGCTGGCACCTTCGGTTCAGGACCGAACAGGAACACCAGCAGTCCCACTCCCAGCAGCGCTGCCATCGTGGCATATGCCGCAAACCACCCTGCCGATGCAGCGATGAACAATGCGCCCGCTCCTGAAACCAGCATGGCGACCCTGTACCCCGATTGCACCATCGCTGCGCCTGGTGCCTGCTGATCCGCGCTCAGACTCTCCACGCGCCACGCGTCAATCACGATGTCCTGGCTCGCCGACAGAAACGCCACCGCCACCGCCAGCACCGCCATCCGCGTCAGGTTGTGCTTCGGGTCGCACGACCCAAGCGCCAGAATCGCCGCGATCAGCAGAATCTGGATCGTGATCCCCCATCCCCTTCTTCGCCCCAGCGGTATGGGCGGAGGCACCCGGTCGATCAAAGGCGCCCACACAAACTTGAAGGAATACGAAGTCCCCACCAGCGCAATCGCCCCCAGCGCCGCCCGCTTCACTCCCACCGTCGCCAGCCACGCCTGCAGAGTCGAGTAGGTCAGCAGCAGCGGCAGCCCGCTCGAGAACCCCAGCGCCAGCACCTGCAGCACCCGCGGTTGCGTATACGTCGCCAGCGCGTCCCGCCAGTTCCTTCGCGCGTGTACTTCGTTGGTTCCGAGCGATTCCTTCATCTTGGTTTTCAGGTACTCCGATCCGGCAACGTGCACTACTTTCTTATTGATGATCGCAGGAAGCAGGCTTTCCGCAGTGTCGGCGCGGTCATTGCGCGTGTCGATGTAGTCAACGTTACGCGACTCTCCAATCTGCTTTCGCATTTTCAATGCGGGGATCCATTACTCTCGTTCCCTTCCCCGCTGCAGCAACAGAAGGCGCAGTGCTTGGCTTCAACATCCTGGGAGATGCGACGCCCGATCGACCATCGCGCGCATCCTGAAATGAGGTTGTGTGATGGTCATGCTCAAAAAAGGCGACTGCGAACACTGCGGGCGCTTCTATCGATACACCTTGTGGCACTCCGGTTTCGGCGATAACTCCTACGCCTATTGCGATACGTGCGGCATGCTCGCTCTCTTCAACTACTCCAACGAATACGTCTCCGCCCTGCCCTCTCCTGCAGACAAGTTCGGCGAGATCGAATCCTCCTGGGAGCCGTGGCTTCAGCCCTGCCCGTGCGGAGGTCAATTTCGCAAAGGCGCATCGCCCCGCTGTCCGTCGTGTAATCAAAAGCTCTCCGCAACCCATGCCGCCGCACACATCGAGGCACAGGCCCTCGGCGCGCGCGGCTGGAGGTGGCAGAACTCTTGGAGCGGCATCTACTGCATCGCCATGAACGACCCGCTCAACCCCGGCTCCGTCATGCAGGTCATTGATCCCATCGCGAAAAAAGAGCCCGCCAGGCTCAAACGCCGCTGGCCCGTCCTCTTCAGCTTCGGCAGATGATCAAATAAGCAGATGATCATCGGTGTCGTCAGCGATACGCACGGCTTGTTGCGGCCTGAAGTCATTCCAGCCCTCCAGGGCGCCGAACACATACTCCACCTCGGCGATGTTGGCGACTTCACGATTCTCAAATCGCTCGAGCAGATAGCACCCGTCACCGCCATCCGCGGCAACGTTGACCGCTCCGGCAAATGCGCCAAGCTTCCCGAAACCGAAGTCGTCCTCCTCGAGAGCCACTACCTCTACCTGCTGCACGACGTACAGACCATCCACCTCGATCCCGCCGCCGCAAAGTTTTCAGTGGTCCTCTTTGGCCACTCCCACAAGCCTGAGATTCGCCGCCACAAAGGCGTTCTCTACTTCAACCCCGGCTCCTGCGGCCCCCGCCGCTTCAGCCTGCCCGTCTCCATCGGCAAGCTCACCGTCGAGGAAGGCTCAGCCCCATCGGCCGAAATCATCCACCTCGACATCGCTGCAACTTAGGTCGGCTCCGCGGAGCGGACTCAGCGACTAAGCAGCATGCTGAAAAACTCAATGAATGCCTGATTTGTATCAGGGCATAGCTTTCAGCCATGCCGCCAACGTACGAATGAACCTGGGCTTTAGCCCCTGCACAGCTCTACTTGCGGCGCCGATCCGCGCCACGGAGTGCTGTCAAAGAAGTGGTTTTAGCCGTTGAGGGAAGATCCTCAGTCGCAATAACTCTTGAGCAAGCTGTAACGAAATGTAGCTGGACTAGAACTGCCTCGTGTACTGCCGCACGTCGCGGATCCCCGCTCCGATTCCCAGCACGTGTTCAACGCGGCGCTGAAAAGGATCTGCGCCCACGCCAAGCGGCTGCGCGGCCTCTTCGCTCGCGGCCTCTCTTGACGGCGTCGCCTCAGCCCTGCCCATCGGCTCGTCCTTCACAGGTGCAGGAGCCGGCGCTTCAATCTCGCCTAGAATCGGTTTCAGCACCAGGATCAGCTGCTCCACATGCCCCTTGCGAACACGAAGCCGCTCGAACTCCGCAGTGATTTCGGCCAGCTCTGCCTGTGCTGCGTCGAACGCGACGCGATAGATCTCCCCATGCGTTTTCATGCCGCGAGTCTAGCACGTACGCAATCGGCAGCAGTAAGAGTCAATAGTAAGAGTTACCGCAATCGCGGCGCGCGCTGCGGCATAGAGATCGACTGAAACCGGATTGGCAAAAGATTGTCGGCGCGCCTCCGTTGCATCGCGCACCGACTCACTTTCAAAACTCCTCAGCGATCAGAACTGGCGGTTGAACTTCCGCCCCACTCCGTGTCCCAGCGCGCTATTCAACCGGCTCGCAAACGGATCTCCCGAACCTGCGCCATTCGTGCTCTGGTACTGGTAGCTTGGCGCTTCTTCCAGAGCCTGGCTCGCCTGTTCCGCGGCATCCGACGCGCTCTGCATCGCCGCCGCGGCAGCCGCCGCCTCTTCTGCTCCCAGCAGTGGTTTGAGCGCCATGACCACCTTCTCTATGCGCTCCTTGCGCGCCCGAAGCTCCTCGAACGCGCCGACAATGTCCTTCAGCTCGCTGCTCGCGGAGTCAAACGCTACGCGATAGACTTCTCCGATGTTGGGCTTCATATCGATCTCCACTCCGCGAATTTAGCACGATTTCCGGGCGCCCCAACAACTTCCTTCTGCAACTAATAGGTGACGTAAGTAGAACATTATATTGCTACTTAGACGCACTCAGGCGCTCCCGTCAAACGTACCGGGAGCGCCTGATTTGGGTTGACCTATCCCGCTCCGTTTTGAGCGGGAAGGACTCGGTTTTCGTCTGCGCCGGAATCAATCCAGCGCCTCAGACTAGATGGGCGACAGAAGCCCCTCGGGCCTCTGCTGCCAGCCCCACAGTGCATCGTCGATGCGGCGCTGGAACGGATCCGCCGACGGCTGCCGGAAATACGCAATCTGTTCCGCAGTCGCGTCGTCCGCGTGCACCGCAACGGTTTCAAGAACCGGCTCCGGCTCAGGCTCCACTGCCACCGGCACCGGCTCGGTTGCGACAACCTCCATGCCCGGTCCGGAGACCTGCATGAAAGTGAATTGCGGTTCGGGTTCAGGTGCGGGTTGCTCGATCGCGGGCGCAACAAACTCGGCGATGGGGGCGCTCGCCTCGATGGTTGGGGTTGCGGTCTCCGCGTGGAGACCAATAAACGGCCTTAGCGCCTCGACAACAGCCTCAATCTGCTCCTTGCGCGAGCGGAGAGCGTCGAACTGCGCAACAATGTCGTGAAGTTCCTTGGTGGCTTCATCCAGTGCGAATCGGTAAGTTTCTTGTCTCATAGTCAACCCTTGGGTGATTCTGTCCCACGTAGGTGTTACGAAACAAGAGCTAAGTAACTCAAGGTCGAATTACTCCTGTAACGCAAGTAACATGCGCCATTTCCCTTTCGGGTCCCCCTCCCCTTCCGGAACCGCCTCGCGGGGTGCCCGTCCTGAGCGAAGTCGAAGGATCCCTCGCTTTCGGGGACCGGGTAGAGAAAGCTCGACATGTTTAGAAGGCGGGTGCCCCATCCTAAATTGGCCTTCAGGCCGATTTAGGGTGGGAAGCGACAAACTCCACTCCCGGGGTCGACCCACTTTTCCCTCCGACCTCGCATCGCACTCGCTCAGAATGAATCACTTCTGATATCACCTCTTCAGGAGCCCATCATGCCCATCGTCCGACCCTGTCCCGCCTGCGGCAAACCCAATCGCATCCCCGCAAAACACCTCTCCGATGTCGGCCGATGCGGCGCATGCAAAGCTCCTCTCACCGCCATGGCCGAGCCCGTCGAAGTCACCACCGCCGAGTTCGACGAAATCGTCCGCGACAGCAAGGTCCCCGTGCTCGTCGACTTCTGGGCCTCATGGTGCGGCCCCTGCCGCATGGCCGCTCCCCACGTCGCGCAAACCGCCCGCGATCTCGCCGGACGCGCCGTCGTCCTCAAAGTCGACACCGAGGCTCACCCCGACCTCGCCGCGCGCTTTCGCGTCCAGAGCATCCCCAACTTCGCAGTCTTCTCCAAAGGAAATCTCCAGTTCCAGCAAGCCGGCCTCGTCACCGCCGACGTAATGAAAAGCTGGATCGCCAAACTCAGCCTCTGAAACTCCGGGTGCCCCATGTCTCCCGTCTTTAGAGACATGGGAAAGAAGAAAGCTCACCTGACGACTGCGGGTGCCCTTCCTGAGCGGAGCCGAAGGATCCCTCGCATTTGGGGACCGGGGAGAGAAAAGTGAGTAACGAGCATACCTGAGCCGAGCCGAAAGATCTCGCCTTTTGGGAGACCGGGGACCAACTGACCCTCAAGCCCCTCAGCCTCTCCGCCGATGTGTTCTTCAGACCTGCACACCCATGCCCGACCCGCCGCCACCCAACACCAACTCCCGCCCCGACCGTCGCCGCAGCATCCGCATCTGCTGTTCGGGCGCGGCCGAGGGCGTCTCCGATCAGCCCGGCCATCTCTTTCGCGGCGAACTTCGCAACATCAGCGAAACCGGCTGCTTCATTTCCGTCAGAGCATCACTGCGGCTGCCCCCAGGCGCCTGCGTTCAACTCCGCTTCCGTCTCGGCCGCGCAGAATACAATGCCGTAGCCCGCGTCATCGAAACCCTGCCCTCCTCCGGGCTCCGCCTGCACTTCATCGCCACCGACCCGGCCTTCATCGACCGCATCCGCCAGATCGTCCGTCCAGACCGCCGGCCCGCAGCTCCAGACCTGCCCTGAAAAACCTGATCGCTACGGCTTCTTTGCCGGCTGGCTCGCCGTCTGTGGCGGATACGCCTTCTCCACCTGCTGCTTCAACTGCTTCACCAGCAGAACCTGCGGTGCGCTCAACCCGTCCTGCATCGCGCCCGTCCACAGCAGCCCGCCCCGCGAGCCATCCGGATTCACGGCATACACGCGCAGCAGGTCCTCTACCGGCCCCGCCTCCGCACGCCCGCCAATCTCCGTCGATACACCGCCGGACCGGCTGTTCGGGTCCGCCGGACTCCGGCTCCCCGGATACCCCGCTCCAAGCTCCGGCCCCGTCCCGATCCCTACTCCCCCGTGCGCCTGCGCTCCCACCAGCCGGCCCTTGCGCACCACCATCATCAGCTCCGCCTCATGCTGATTCAGCGTCACCGCATACTTGTTCCAGTCCTTCACCTCATCCTGCACGTCCGCGATCGCCTCGCGATCCTCGGGAAACAGCCGCGGATTCATGATGTCCCCATCCTCCGCCGCAACATAAACGAACCGCGCGGTATTCAGAATCTCCGGCACAGTCTTCTTCTTATCTTTAGCCAGCGCCAGCGGCGCGGCTAGCGCGAGGGCGAGAACTACGGGCGTTACCAGCTTCATCCGGGTGCCTCCGTCCTGCATCGTTTGACGGATCAAGCATACGCCCGGCTCTGCTTTATTTCGCGAGAAGCAAGCCGGCCTCAGCCCACATCCCAAACAACTCAGAAATGCGATCACGCCTCGGAACGCGCGACCGCTGCTCGTCCCGTCTTCCACGCCACAAACGCCGCTGAACCCACAGTAGCGGCTGCCAGAATGCCCACAATCGGCAGCCACCCCAGGCCCGCGTTATGCATGATCGCCAGCGATGTCAGCGCCGACGCCACAACGTAAGCGGCGAACACAATCCAGCGGTATCGCCCCAGCAGGTCGGAGTCGCGCTTCGCAGCTCGCACAATCTTCCGCTCAAAATTTGATGAAAGCGCGGGAACCGGAGCCCTCATCCGATCCATCAGCAAGCGATCCATCTCCAGATCTTCTGCGTCGTGATGTTCCGTTTCAGTCACAGGAGAGTCCCCTCTCTTTCAGCATTCCGTGAAGCATTTTCCGGGCGCGATGCAGATACGACTTGACCGTGTTTTCGGGTACGCCCAGCGACTCTGCAATCTCGCCCACCGCCGATCCGAACCAGTAGTACTGACGCAGAGCCGACTGATACAACTCCGGCAGCGTCTCAATGCACTCTTCAAGCGCCTTGTCCCGCTGAGCTGACTCCATCTGCTTCTCCAACCCAGGCCCCGAGCCCGCAAGCCGGTGAAGCGCAGTGTCGTCCTCGTGTGGACGCCGAAAGCGTGCGCGCTCCTTCACATTCACGGCGTGGTTGAACGTCACGCGATAGATCCAGGAGCCGAACTGCGCTTCACCGCGAAACGTTTTGAGCGAGTGGTGAATCTTCAGAAACACCTCTTGCGCAACATCCTCGGCTTCAGGAATGAACTCCCTGCCGAGAATTGAAACAGCCAGCCGAAAGACCCGGTCCCTGTACCGCCGAACCAGTTCGGCGAACGCTTTCTGGTCTCCGTCCTGCGCGCTGGCAACGAGTTGAGCGTCGTCGTGCACGGGGAGCTAGCGCCTGACCATTCCCAGAACATGAAAGAGGATGAGGCCGGCCCCCATGAACACAAACGGCAGCGGCGAAATCCACCACGCATGCGAAGTCGGAGGCATGGTCAAGTAAAGCACGACCATCGTTCCAATCGACAACGTAGATAGGATGATGCCGAGCACGGGCAGCACCGGCACATCCGGAGCATGCGGCTTCTCCTCCATCAGATCCAGCGGAAACTCGGGAAGCGGTATTCCCTTCTCCAGCGCTGCCATTCGTTCCTGATGGATAATCTCCATCCTCTGCTTCCGGGTTGCGTGCTTGATGAACAGATAACTCACAATGCCGCCCGACAGCGCCAGCGCAACCAGTCCATCCCCAATCGTCGTCACACTCATCTTCCACCTCAGCCTTAGGACAGGGCGACTCCCGATCCGGTTGCAGCCACCGGGCCAGAAGAGCCGGTGTGCCCCGAGCCGGGTGCCCCCGGTCCCTCGCACTTGGGGACCGGGGAAAGCTCTGATCCCTGAATCAAATCCGGGTGCCGGGTGCCCCAGGTCTCGATTTTGAGACCTGGGAGATCCCGAGGCCGCCGTGAGCTTGTCCATGTGTCTCCCGTCTTTGGAGACTTGGGGAGTCAACAAACCACGTTAAATTCGCCGCTTTCGTTCACAAGTCGTGTTCTCGCTCGTCCGTCGAGAGCAGAATGCAACCCTTAGCGGCCATCTGTCTTCCAATCGGCTCGAGGTCCAGCCATGTATCGATCCCTGAAAGCACTCACCGCGCTTGCGGCTAGGCGCCATTTGCTGCGCGGCTGCAGCACAAACCACCTTCTCCCCAAAGTATGTCGCTATCAATCAATATCCCCAGCATCGGCTCCAGGCCGATCTCAACGGCGACGGAATTCCAGACGTGCTTATTTCTGAAAACAACGGTCAGCTCAAAGAATTGCTGTCGAATGGGAATGCCTCGTACACCGCAGTCACTCCATCGGCCCCTGAATCCGCCTACACGCCTCTGGCGTCAGGAGACTTCAACGGAGACGGCAAGAACGATGTGTTCTTCTACGATGCTACCGGTGGAAGCAAGCTATTTGTGGTTGGTACGGAAACGGGAAAGGCGGCTTCAGTTCCCTTCAGCAGGCGCCGAATCTACCCGGAATAGTGACCGGAGAGACCGCGACGATTGTTGCCGAAACCGGAGACTTCAACGGCGATGGCAGGCCGGATCTCGCAATGGCCTATCAGCAAAACCTGAATTTCCAACCGGTGAGCATCAACGTGGTGCTCTACCTGAATAATGGCAATGGTTTCACGAATGCCGGAACGGTGTGGAAGTTCGCGATGCTGGCTGGCTCCCAGGGCGGTGTCAACTATCATTCGACGCCGGAATTTGATCTGCTTGTCGGAGACTACGACGCGGATGGACACGCTGACCTGGCGTTGCGATACCTCATTGCGAATGACCCGACTACCGCTGATGCGAACCTCGTTATCCTCTATGGAAACGGCGCCGGCAAGTTCACTCCCACAACGGTATTTGCAAATCGCGAGAGCTTTCTTCAGTTCGACTCCGCCGACTTGAACGACGACGGGCGCACTGACCTGGTGGGCGTCGATCTGGACCATTCGATCCACATCTTCTAGCGGACATGCGAATCGTGTGATGTCCGAGCAAACGATCTCATCCAGCGCTACCGCCGGGACCGCGCTCGAGACCGTTCCTCCACGCGTTGCTGACTTCGATGGAAACGGCACAAAGGACATCCTGTTTGCAGCCTTCGATCCAGCGAGCAATACCGGCTCGACCGGCGTCCGGGTGCTCTATCGGAGTTCGTCGGGCACGTTTACGCTCGGCGGTTACAACAAGCTGGACGATTTCACCATCGACAGTATTGGAGAGAATCCTTTCACTGCAGACATGATCGGTGACTACAATCGCGATATGAAGCCGGATGCCGGGTTCTTGTTGACGGACAACGCGGTCAAGCACCCCGAAAGTCTTGCTATGGTGCTCAACACCGGGACCAAGGCATTTGGAACCTGTTCTCCGCCATCTCTCGGCATTCATGTTTGTTCGCCCGGTACAAGCGCCGCAACAACAAGCGTGGCGTTCACTGTCAGTGCGACGTCCTTTTACAGGTTGCGCAAGTTGGAGATCTGGGTAGACGGCGTAAAGAAGAGAGAGACTTATCACGTCTTCGGTACTCAGGGTTATGATCACGCAACATTGAGCCTGTCGGCGGGCAAACACACGGTGGCCGTCTATGCGGTCGCGATGGATGAGTCCATGAAGCTGCACACATCCTTCACCGTCACAGTGCAGTAGCGATCGCTCTTACCTGAAAGAGGGACCATCCTTGCGAATGGTCCCTCTTGTGCGTGAGCTGACGGCGTTATCAAGACTGGTGCGACAGGTTAAATCCGCACCTGCGAATTAAAGCGACTCGAGTGAATGCGTTCTTTGCGTATCGGGAGAGCACCAGCGATTGTCGCTCTAAGGCCAAGTTGTTGGCCTCAGTGTCCACATTGCCGACGATAGGACAGTTGCGCTCAACAGCTCGCTTCTCCATTACAAAGTGTCATTCCGACCGGAGCGCAGCGGAGTGGAGGAACCTGCAGTTGTTTTTTTCAGTAGCAAAACCACATTCCTCAACTTCCGAGTGGCCGACCATAGGACAGTTGCGCTCAACAGCTCGCTTCTGCGACACAGAGTGTCATTCCGACCGGAGCGTAGCGGAGTGGAGGAACCTGCAGTTGTTTTTCCGTCGCAAACCAAATTCCTCAACTTCCGAGTGGCCGACCGCTCGACCTTAAGGACAGATGCTAGGCTCAAGAACGAGACGCAATGCGACCCGATCTGCTTCCCAAAAGCCGTTCAGTTGACGAGCTCCTCTGGAACGGAGATCGGAGAGCGACCCCGATACAGAGAGCCGCGCTCGTTCTCTATAGCCTCATGTTCTTGTTCGTAGTGTTCTTGTCCATAGTGGTGTGGATCAAGAATGACTATTGGATCATACGAGCGTTTGCGGTCTTCATGGGCGCTGTTGGTGCTGTATTCAGCATTCGTTTTGCGAGAAACATCTTCCGTCACTAGGATCGAATAACCGGCAACCCGGAACTTTGCCGGATCTTTGCCTCAAAGCAACAACCTGCACTTTGCCAGTGAATGTCGATTTGCCAGTGGATCATTACTTCGAGATCGGCCGGATCGATCCCACCATCGCATTGAGTTGTTCCTGAGTGAGCACTTGTCCATGCCCTTCGCTCCCCCCTATATCAAATGCAAGATGGTGATCAGATCCATCGAACAGATCGATATGCGTGTTGTAGGGCGGAGCGTCCGGGTTTCCGAGTTGAAACCCGCGAAACTCACCGGAGGAAATCATATAGATGGGACGAACCGTTAAGGAGTGCATCGAGTCCGATTCCGTGAGGGCAACGAATTTCAAAAAGAGCAAGAGTGCTGCTCTCCTGTTTTGTGAGGAGCGCAACCTCCACCATTTCACCTGTTCCGGCTTAACAGACATCGCCGCCTGTATCAGTTTGAACTTTGTCTGGAGCAACTCCGGGTCAAGCAATTTCTTCGCATCTTTGTCGCTGTGAACTGGTCCGAATATGACTGAATCCCCGTCGTTCAATGTGCGAGGAAATTCCAGCCAGCCATTGGGGAATACCACGAGCCCTGTTTTATCGAATCTTCTCGCGATCCCCGTATTCGGCAGCCGGAACTCGAAGCCAAATTGCTCAACGCTCGAGTTGGACAAAGGACCTTCAGTCTTGTTGGAGAGGCTTACGGGAATAATGCTCAGTTGGGGATCAAATTTGCCGAGATGATTCGAGGACAGCCAAGGCTGAAGCAGGTAAAGAACGCCACATCCAACGGCTGCGATCACACACAGCAGTCCGATGATCTTTCCAGTAACAATTGCAGACCTGGCGATCGTGCGACAAGCCAACCCCCACCGCACGTGCCACCACTTGAGCGCTTGCTCTTCCACGCGCCGATAATAGCAGGACGTACATTCCTGGCCGATGACCGGCAAACATCGCGTTAAGAGCAAGAAGTTGCCAATGTCAGCATCGCCGACGATAGGACAGTTGCGCTCAACAGCTCGCTTCTCCAATACAGAGTGTCATTCCGACCGGAGCGTAGCGGAGTGGAGAACCTGCAGTTGTTTTTTCCGTCGCAAAACCTAGTTTCCGTATTGCCGACGATACGGCTAGAGCAGCTTGTATATTGGGATCATTCAGCCATGAAGACACTTCTCGGCGTTGCTATGGTCGCAATGCTCTCTATCGCATCCTGTGTTGCCCAGACAGGCACAGTGATTTTCTACACTCCGGGCAATTCAGTAAAGAGCGTGTCGGCAGGTCTTCTTCCAAGAAGCCAGCAGCCTTTCACTGGTTGGCTCTTTGACGGCACACAGCGCCTAGCCCACGTCAGCCCCGGACGATTTATGACCTTTCATCTCGATCCGGGAGCACACACCTTCACCGTCCCGTGGCACTCGACCAAGCCCGGTAAGGACCAGCTCTTGATCAACGTTGAAGGCGGCGGTCAGTACTGCGTTCGGTTATACGCAATCATGACAAACTTCGAATTGATTCCGTTTGAACGGCTCAACAGCCAAATGGAAGAAGTTCCTTGTCAACAAGCGCAGCGCGAAGCCGCCCACATGAAGCCCATCGAAATCAAGCGCGTCGACCCTTTTGTCCGCGTCGAACTTGACCCCTCAACGACCTTCCCTAGCGAGAGTCAGTCGCAGCATTAGCCACCCAAAAACCGTCCACGGGCCTTTGGATGCAGCACTCTGGGCGGATTACCGGCCATGCGACACTTGAGAGCACATTCTTGCACCCTCCTTCCATGCATCTCCCCTGAACGATGTTCTTCCTCCGTCAACCCCCTTCATCGTCCCGCTCCCCTAAAGCCCTGATTCCACTCGCCAATCTCCCCGCCCGGCTTTGCAGTCAATAAACCTCTCCCGGCGCATACTAGGTACGTAGATCGACACCACATCCAAAACAGCCCAAGCCACGCGGCCCTGCGCATGTCAGGACACGCGCGGCCAAGTCACCCTAAACCCCTCATTTGAAGGATTTTAGTACCTAAGTTTCCCAGATTTACGTATTTACAGCCGCTTGCTCGCGTAAGCCATTGAAAACACTATCCACCCCGGGAGGGGGGTAGCCCTCTCGCGGGCAGTTGCGGCAATAGGAGAATCATGTTCAACGAATGCCGTCACATCAAGAACGATGGAGCCCGCTGCGGCTCCCCGGCCCTCAAGGGCAAACCATACTGCTACTTCCATATGAAGTTCGAAGGCGTTAACCGGGTTCCATCGCCGCAGATCCTGCCCATCGAGGACTCCACCTCCATCCTCCTCGCCCTCGGCCAGGTCATCCGCGCCCTTCGCGACGAAACCATCAGCTCCAGGAACGCCGGCCGCATGCTCTACGCCCTTCAGATCGCCGCATCCGTGGTCAAACAGCGCGAACACGCTAAACCCGCCGTACCCGTTCGCTCCGTACACAACGTTGACGGCGAACCGCTCGACTTCCACGAAGCATACGTCTCAGCCGCAACCATGCTCGCTCCCGAAAACACCGTCTGCGAACCCCCGCACGACTGCGCCGAGTGCCGGCAGCAAGAAACCTGCACCCGTCCCGACGCGGCACAATTCATCATGGACCGCAGGATCTTCGCGGCATCATCGCCTGCATCCACCCCGACGAGGAAGCAATGAACTGATCGAACTTCAAGCAGGAAACAGCATCAATCCATATCCAAGCCGCTCCTGCAGAGGAACATGACAAAAACACATACGGATAAAAATCGCAGGCAGGGATAAGGGAGTACCCATCGCATGGCGCATGAAACCGCTAGAAGCTAGAAGCTGGGAGCTAAGAAGCGAAAGAACCTCAACCCGCTGGTTCCGGGTTGATTGGTTCCACCTGGATCTTCGCGATCCGCCGCCCTTCCATCTCCAGCACCGTTAACCGGCGATTGTCGAACTCAATCGACTCGCCCGATCGCGGAATATGCCCCAGCCGCGTCAGCATGAATCCCGCCAGCGTCTCCACGCCGCCATCGCGCGGCAGGCTCCACTGCATCTGCGTCTCCAGGTCGCGCAGGTTCGCGCTGCCTTCCAGCACCAGCGTGCCCTGCGCATTGGCCAGCACGGGCCGCGCCGGATCGTCGAACTCGTCCTCCAGCTCTCCCGTAAGCTGCTCGATCGCGTCCTCAGCCGTCACCAGCCCGACAATCGATCCATACTCGTCGACCACAATCGCCATCTGCCGTCTTCGCTGCTGAAACTCCCGCAGCAGCGCCAGCGCCGACTTCGTCTCCGGCACCACCAGCACGTCGCGCATCACCTGCCGCAGCCTCAGCTCCATGAAAGGCAGCCCGAGCTGTTGATTCCCAGCGCGCTGAGCACCAGCCGTAGATTCAGCCGCTCCTTCCGCCGGCGCAGTCTGAGTCGGCGCGGTCGCAACAGCGCGCTGTTGTCCTCTTCGCCGGAAGAACATCAGCCGCGAAAGATCTTTCGAGTAAATCACGCCAATGATGTGTTCCGGCCCGCGCGTCTCGTCGTACACCGGCACGCGCGAGTTCATATGTTCGATCACCTGCGCGCTGGCCTCTTCCAGAGGCATGTTCGAAGGAAGCGAAAAGATGCGCTGCCGCGGCGTCATGATCTCCCGCACCGGCACATCGTCCAGCTCAATCGCGCGATGGATCAGCATCTCCTGGAACTTGGGAAACAGCCCCAGCCGTCGCGCCGCAGTCGTAATCAGCTTCAACTCCTCCGGCGAGTGCACAGCAGCGCGCTCCGTCATCGGAATGTCGAACCCGCGCAGCAGCACCGCAGCCGAAGCTTTCAGCATGCGCACCGCCGGCCGCGCCATCTTCATGAACATCAGCATCGGCGGAGCCACCGCCACCGCGAGCGCCTCCGCACGCCGCAGAGCCAGCGACTTCGGCACCAGCTCGCCGATCGTTACGTGAAAGTACGTAATGACGCAGAACCCCAGGGCCACCGCGGTCAGCGATGCCGCGTGCGCGTACACCTGCGCGTACGCAACAGGATGCGGCAGCATGTTGATCCAGCCCAGCACCACACCCGCCGCCATCGGTTCGCCAATCCAGCCGATCGCCAGCGAACAAAGCGTCACGCCAAGCTGGACAGCGGGCAGAAAGTATTCGATGTCAAGCTGAAGCCGCCGCACCGCCCGCGCGCCCGGAACCTTGTTCGCAAGCAGCTGTTCGATCCGCGTGTCGCGCGTGCTCACCATCGCGAACTCCGCAGCCACAAAAAAGGCGTTCGCCAGAATCAGCATCCCGACCGCGACAACCTGGAGAAGGGGCAGACCGTGCATCCCGGTGTGAGAATAGCAAACGCCCCTGCCCCCCACTGACCGCTCAACCCGCGAACACCTCTCACAAACCCGATCCCAGCGATCGTCGCTGTGGTACACAATCAATCAAAGCTCAAGCGTATGAAGACCCGACTGCTCCAATCTTTCGTCTGCCTTGCAGCCCTGCTCGGGGCGCTGCCGCATTGTGCTGCCAGCGACTATGCGCAGCGAAAGGCTGCCGCATCTCTGCATTGCGAGTCGATCAACCCCAGCGAGTATGAAACCGGCCTCGCATTTAACCCGGACGGGTACAGATCCTTCTACGTACAGTCGGAATGCTTTCAGAACGCTGCGATACAGTTCCGCGACGCCTCCATGTGCGACCGCGTCCGGCGCCGCTTCTCGCTGCTCTCTTCCAGTTGGGGAGTCTCCACCGCACAATGTCGCAAGCTGGTTGCCCAGGGCATCGCAACCGACCGCGCAGAAATCGAGGCCGAAAGGCGCTCCTACCTCCCCGGTCCACCGCGGCTCCTCAGTTTCCGCATCGAGCGCAACGGAAACGGTCGCGACTTCGATATTCTTCCCGAGTTCGCACCCGGTTACTCGCACGGATACACGCTGAGCTTCGAAATCATCGGCGCCCGCAAGGACCCGATCCTGCTGCACTCGGACGGATACTACCTGGACCAGAACCCCATCCTTCGCATATTCGTGCGCCAGTCGGAAATCCGGGCGCGATTCCCCGAGTTACAGCTCAATCATCCCTATCAGGTTCGGGCCACCGTTACGCTTAGCATCGGGAACGGGGGAATGTCGGGCTACTGGAGCGATGAATTCCTCGAGAAGGAGTTCCCTGCTCGCGCGCGCTCCCAAACCCTCATCAAGGAAATCACCTTCTAGGCACAAGCACTTCTCTGATGATTAGAGCTTCCGCTCGCACGACCGTCTTAGTCCAGGTGCAGCCGCCACAACGTATAGCTCAGAATCTCGTGCTGAATCCGCTCGCGCTCTCCTGAAGGCCCTTCAATCGGCACGCGCGGTCTCGGCGACGTCAGCACGTTGAGCCCATGCGCCGCGCAGATCTGGTGGATACGAAACAGATGCGTCGCGTCGCTGACCACCACGATGCGCTGCAGGTCATTGGTGCGAGCAATCACCTCGAGCCGGCGCACAGATTCGTCGGTGCTCGTGCTCTCCGTCTCCGCAATAATGTCGGAATCCGGAACCCCCGCGCCAACGAGGTACTCCTCTCCCACCCGCCCTTCGGAGAAGTGATCGCCTCCGTCACCGCCCAGGGTCACAATTAGCGGCGCGATGCCGCGGTTATACAGCGACTCCGCATGATCCAGCCGCGCACGGAACACCGGCGAAGGCCGCCCATCGTATTCAGCCGCGCCGAACACCGCGATAGCGTCCGACGGCACTGCCATATCGCGACTCGCGTACCACTCGATCTGCCCGTACACCCAGCGGATCCAGATCAGAACGGCCAGCGCGACGATCGCCAGCGCGATGAGAGTCCAGCGAAGGAATGGCCTGCTTGTTCGAGTCTCCACTGCTGCGGGCGCTCCCTGCAGGCTCATCAGACCCTACCGCTGCAGCACCATGACAATTTCGTGTGTCGGGATAGCGCCTTCACGCAGGATCTCCCAGCGGCCGCCGCCCAGCGAGAGATCGACAATCGTCGTCGGCAGCGAGCGCCCCGTCGGACCGCCATCCACGATCAGCGGAATGCGATCGCCGATCTGGTCGCGAACACACGCTGCGTGCGTGCACTCCGACGCGCCCTGCAGGTTCGCAGCCGTCGCCGTAATCGGCAGGCCAAACCGCTCCACCACAGCGCGAGGAATCGCGGCATCCGGAATTCGGAGCGCAACGTTCCCCGTATTCGCCGTTGAGCGCAGCGGAAGCTTCGTGCCCGCGCGAACAATAATGGTCAGCGGCCCCGGCCAGAACCTGTCCGCCAGCTTGTCCAGCATCGGATCGCTGTCGCGCGCCAGTTCATACGCTTGCGCCAGAGACGCGATAAGCAGCGACAGCGGCTTCTGTTTTTGCCGGCTCTTGATCCGGTAAATGTTCTCGACCGCGTGCAGATTCACTGGGTCGACGGCAAGCCCATAGAAAGTGTCGGTGGGCAGCGCTACAACATCGCCCTGCCGCAGGCACGAGACAATGTAGTCGATTCGATCTGTTTGGGGCTCGTCGGGATGGACGCGCAAGATTTCCGCGGACAAGAAGGTCTACCTCGGTTACGTCAGCCTCGTAGCCGTGAACCGCGTTCCAGTTCATCGACTGTTCGCCCTGCCTGCCCGCCCTCCAGCATTCGGAGAACGATGCAGTCACAATGACGGAAGCTACCATAGCACCAGCCGCGGCGCAACCGCCTGCAGTTGTCGATTCGGCTCGATCCGGGTGGAACAGCATAGAATCGGCAGATAGCAGAAGTCTTGTCGCTACAGATGCCTATACGCATTGTACAGAGTAAGCAGAACGCGCGGTTGAAGGAATTGCGGAAAGCGTTAACGCATCCCGGCAGGAACGAGCGCGGCCTGGTGGGAATCGAGGGGCCCAACCTCGTCTTCGAGGCGATCAGTTCGGGCCTGCGAGTGGATGCTGTCTTTGCCGCCAGCCAGAGAATCGCCGACGACATCGCATCCCAGCAGAATATGGCCCACGTCGACGTCTTCCTCGCGCTCGGTGACTCTCTGCGATCCGCCCTGATCACAGAGTCGCCGCAGTCGTTGGCCGCATTGGTCGAGCCCCCTGAATGGAAATGGAATGACCTGCTCCATCGCCCCGGATCCGAAGCGCTCATCATCCTTCTCGCCGGCATCCAGGATCCCGGCAACCTCGGCACGATCGTGCGATCGGCCGAAGCCTTCCAGGCCACTGGAGTGATCTGCCTCCCAGGCACTGTGAACCCCTGGAACTCCAAAGCCGTGCGGGCGTCGGCCGGAAGCATCTTCCGCGTGCCGCTCCTGCAGTCATCCGAGACAGAAGCACTCGATCAGCTGCACCAGGCAGCGATCCCTATATTCACGACCGCAGTCGAGGGAGCTCAGCCAGCGACTCTGGCCAGCCTCACTGGTCCTGTCGCGCTCGTCATCGGCAACGAAGGCAACGGAGTCCCCGATGAACTCGCGGCGCACACCGACGGCGCTCTTACGATTCCCTGTCCCGGTCCGGTCGAAAGCCTCAATGCGGCGGTGGCTGCCAGCGTGCTCCTCTACGAAGCCTCACGCCAGCGGGGATCATCCAAGCAGAGCGAACCGGCTCGCCCTCGAAGATCCGGTGCCGGAGATTCCCGATGAGCCTCTTCGACGGCGTACCTGAGTCTCCGGCCGGCCTGTCCCCAAGCCCCCTGCACGCAGCCTCCGGCGCCCCTCTTGCCGAGCGCATGCGCCCGCGCACGCTCGAAGACTACGTCGGTCAGGAGCACCTGCTCGGCCCCGGCAAACCCCTCCGCGTCCAGATCGACCGCGATGACCCTGGCTCCATGATCTTCTGGGGACCGCCCGGCGTCGGCAAAACCACCCTCGCCAAAATCATCGCGGAGACCACCAAGGCCAGCTTCGTCGAGTTCTCGGCCGTGCTCAGCGGAATCAAGGAAATCAAACAGGTGATGGCCGCCGCCGCACAGGCCGCGGAGATGCACTCGCGCACCATCCTCTTCGTCGACGAGATCCATCGCTTCAACAAGGCGCAGCAGGACGCGTTCCTGCCTTACGTCGAGCGCGGCACCATCCGCCTCATCGGCGCCACAACCGAAAACCCCTCCTTCGAAATCATCTCCGCGCTGCTCTCGCGCTGCCGCGTCTACGTCCTGCAGCCACTGAGCGAAGAGCGCATCGCCGGCCTTCTGCGCAGAGCCCTTGAGGATAACGAACGCGGATTAGGCCCGATGCAGCTCACAGCCGACACCGACGCCCTCGAACTGATGGCCTCCTACTCGAGCGGGGACTGCCGCAGCGCTTACAACACCCTTGAAGTCGCCGCTCAACTCGCCTCTGAAGGCTCGAAGCACATCGACAAGGAAGTGGCCAAGGAAGCCGTTCAGCAGCGCGTACTCATGTACGACAAGTCAGGCGAGGAGCACTACAACCTCATCTCCGCTCTGCACAAGAGCGTACGCAATTCAGACCCCGACGCCGCTCTCTACTGGCTCGCCCGGATGTTTGCCGCCGGCGAAGATCCTCTCTACCTCGCTCGACGCGTCGTGCGCATGGCCGTAGAAGACATCGGCCTCGCCGCGCCCGAAGCATTGAACCTCTGCCTTTCGGCGAAAGAAGCCATCGACTTCCTCGGATCGCCGGAAGGAGATCTCGCTCTGGCTGAAGCTGTCGTCTACCTCTGCCTCGCGCCCAAATCGAACGCCGTCTACACCGCCTACGGCGCGGTCCAGCAGGAAGTCGAGCAGACTCGACAGGAGCCCGTACCGCTGCACCTGCGCAACGCACCCACGAAACTGATGAAAGAGCTGGGGTACTCCAAAGGCTATCGTTATGCGCACGACGAAGACGACCGGGTAGCCGATATGGAATGCCTGCCGGATTCATTGCGGGGACGAAGCTACTACCACCCCACGCAGGAAGGCCGCGAGAAGCAGTTGGCCCAGCGCATGGAAGAGATCCGAAACGCCCGCCTTCGCAAACGCGGTCAGCGATAGCCAAAACTTACTGAAATACTAATACAGGACCCATACCGCGATGATCACGTTATTTACCGGCTACGACGAAGAAGACAAAAAGAAAGCCCAGGAATCCCGCGCCGCAGACGAAGCCGCCGAACGCGCCAAAGAGTCTGGCCTCTCCGACGACAGCTCCACGCCCTCAGGCCAGGGCTTCTTCTCCCGCATGCGCGAAGCCGTCACGCGTACGCGCGATAATTTCTCCTCACGCATCAACGACATCGTCGCCCTCACCCGCGAAGTCGACGAATCCTCCCTTGAAGATCTTGAAACCGCGCTCATCATGAGCGACATCGGTGTTCAGACCACCACCGAAATCATCGACGCTCTCCGCGATCGCGCCCGCAAGCAGGCCATCTCCGGCGGCGAGGAACTCGGCGATCTCCTCAAGCTTCAGTTGGTCGATGTTCTTCGCGGTCCCATCCGCCCTGTCGTCACTCCATCCACGCCGCCTAAAGTCACCTTCCTGGTCGGCGTCAACGGCACCGGCAAAACCACCACCAGCGGCAAGCTCGCCTCCTGGTACCGCGGCCAGGGCAAGTCGGTCCTCCTCTGCGCTGCCGACACCTTCCGCGCCGCCGCCATCGAACAGCTCGAAGTCTGGGCCGGCCGCAGCGGCGTCGAAATGATCAAGACTCGTCAGGGCGGAGATCCCGCCGCCGTACTCTACGACGCAGCCTCTGCCGCGAAGGCCCGCAACATCGACGAGCTCATCGTCGACACCGCCGGTCGCCTCCACACCAAATCCGGCCTGATGGACGAGCTCGACAAGATGCGCCGCACCGCCACCAAGCTCGTCCCCGGAGCCCCTCACGAGGTCCTCCTCGTCATGGACGCCACCACCGGCCAGAACGGCCTCCAGCAAGCCCGCCAGTTCACCCAATCCGCTGGCGCCACCGGCATCGTCCTCACCAAACTCGACGGCACCGCCAAAGGCGGCATCGCCGTCGCCATCGCCCGCGAACTCAACCTCCCCGTCCGCTTCGTAGGCGTCGGCGAAAAAATGAGCGACCTCCTCGAGTTCTCCCCCGAAGCCTTCGTCGACGCGCTGTTAGGTTAGTAGTGAATCCGTTGAGAAGTACAAAGCTGTCATCCTGAGCGCACGGGCCCCCGGACGTCTTCTTCAGTCCAGGGGTGGTAAGCGAAGGATCTGCTTTTTTCAATTCTGGACTCACCAATCGACATAACCCAGGGAACAAGCCCATGATCCCGAGTACGCAAGACCTCCACTGGATGCATCACGCCCTTTCGCTCGCCCGTCGCGGCATCGGCCTCGCATCCCCCAACCCCGCCGTCGGCTGCGTCATCGTCGACAGCAACGGCAACCTCATCGGCGAAGGCTGGCACGAATACAACCGCCTCGACCACGCCGAAATCGCCGCAATCAGAAACGCCGCCGGAATCACCGACTCAGCCGGGTGCCCCATCCATTCAGCTGGTTTTGCCGAATGGGTGGGAAACAATGCGCCACGTCTCCGCGGATCCACCGCCTACGTTACCCTCGAGCCTTGCAATCACACCGGCCGCACCGGCCCCTGCACCCAGGCCCTCATTGCCGCCGGCATCTCCCGCGTCGTCGCCGCGACATCCGACCCCAACCCCACCGTTGCAGGCCGCGGAATGCAAACCCTCGCCGCCGCCGGCATTCAGACCACCCTCGGCCTCTGCCAAGCCGAAGCCCGCCGCCTCAACGAAGCTTTCGCCCGCTGGATCCAGCACAAGCGCCCCTTCGTCCTGATGAAGATCGCCATGTCCCTCGACGGCCGCATCGCCCCGCCGCCCGAGGCCCGCACTCCCGGCGAACCCTTCTGGATCACAAGCGAAGAATCCCGCGCCGCCGTCCAGCAGCTACGCCATCAAGCCGACGCCGTCCTCACCGGAGTCGGCACCATCCTGGCCGACGACCCTCTCCTCACCGACCGCAGCGGGCTTCCCCGTCGCCACCCGCTTCTCCGCGTCATCCTCGATTCGGCGCTCCGCACTCCACTCGACTCGAAAATCGTCCGCAGCGCCAACGACGACCTCCTCATCTTCACCGCCAGCCCCGACGTCACGCGCGCTGCTGAACTCCGCCGCCGAGGCGTCCGCGTCCAACCCGTTCCGTCCTCCACCGGCCGAGTTTCCCTTACCGCCGTCCTTGACCACCTCGGTTCCGAAAACATCCTCACCGTCCTCACCGAAACCGGCTCCCACCTAAACGCCGCCTTACTGAGCGAGAATCTCGTCGACCGCCTCCAGGTTTTCATCTCCCCTCAGGTCCTCGGTTCCAGCTCTATTCCGGCCTTTCAGGCTCTCGCAGAACCCATATTCGTCCCAGATTTCGAACTGCTTTCCCACCAAACAGACCTTGTACTCACCTCACTCCTTCTCGATCCCTGGCAAATTTCTGCATCTAAATAAATTGGAATGTTGCTGGATTCCGTCCGTCACACATACAACTTTTCCTGCAACCTTCCGGCCTATTCACGTCGTCCAAGTAACGTTGCGAACATTAAAATACCGTGAACTAGCTCGAACTTGTCGGTAGGCTGTTGGGGGTTTTCGAGGGGCCATGTATCAGCAGGTATTCAGCTTCTTTGGCATCGGGCTACTCACCGGGTTGTTCGCGGTAGCAACAATCATCGGAACAGCGATGCGCCTCGACAAGGATCCGGCCATCGACGGACCGCGCGCCCTCATCGCCGAATTCTTCGGCCTCTGGTTCTCCTTCACATTCCTCGCCTGGAGCTTCATGATCGAGGACTCCTGGATCCAGTGGGCCCTCCGCGGTATCGCCGCCGGCGCAGCCCTCATCGGCTTCGTCCTCGCAGCGTTCTTCGCCGGCACGCCTGAAACCCGCGCTCGCCTTGACCAGGAGCCGACCGGCTTCGACCCCGCCATCACCGCCCTGGAACTCAACCAGACCTCCACCCCGAAATCCACCATCACCGACAGCACCGCTCACCGCTGAACCCGCTCGCCCCGGGCTCACACCACCAGAGCTGTTTCACTTCGACCGAAGCCCTCGCAAAGCGAGGGCGATCAGAGAAACCCGTAGTTGCCTCTGAACATCTCGACAACTCAATCCCAGCTCTTCTGTCCTCAATCCCTCGTCCCCTTGTCACCTGGTCTCCTGCTTCCCCTGTAATATGTCTCCGTCCCCAGAAGGAGAACAAATATGAGCTTGAAAATGGGTACGCGTCAGGTCAGCGGAGTCGTCGTCATAGATCTGAGCGGGCAAATCACATTAGGCGACGCCAGCGCCGCCCTCCGCACGGAAGTCCTCGACCAAGTCAACAACGGATTCAAGAAGATCCTCCTGAACCTCGCTGAAGTCACCTACATCGACAGCGCCGGTCTCGGTGAACTCACCGGGTCCTTCACCTCCGTTCGCAACCGCGGCGGCGAGTTGAAACTCCTCAACCTCACCAAGCGCGTCCACGACCTCATGCAGATCACCAAGCTTTACACCGTCTTCGACGTCTACGACGACGAGAAGAAGGCGCTCGCCTCCTTTGCCTGACCCATCACTCACGCCACATCCCGGAGCCTGGGCCCCACCTCCAGGCTCCGCAGCCTCAGAGGTGTAGTCTCGTCCCCTCGTCCTCTAGTCCCTAGTCCCTTACAATTTATCCATGTTCACCGGCATCATCGAGCAGACCGGCACGCTCGTCTCTCTCGCCGACCGCGGAGGCGTTCGCCGCATCACCGTTGAAGCGCCCGGCATCGCGAGCCGCCTGCGCGAAGGCGACTCCCTCGGAGTCTCCGGCGTCTGTCTCACTGCCCTCGACATCGATCCCGTCTTCTTCCACGCCGACCTCGCCCAGGAGACGCTCGATCGTACCTCTCTCGGCTCCCTCAAACCCGGCTCCAAGGTCAACCTCGAACTCCCCACAGCCGCCGGCAGTCCCCTCGGCGGACACATCGTCCAGGGGCACGTCGACGGCACCGGCACTCTCACTGCTCTCGATCCCGTCATCCCCGCGTCCAGTCCCGACTTCAACCGCGAGACGACCGACTGGACACTCAAAGTCAGCGTCCCCGAAAACATCCGTCAGTGGATGGTCCCCAAAGGTTCCGTCGCCATCGAAGGCATCAGCCTCACCATCGCGTCCGTCGACACCGACACCATCTCCATCGCCATCCTTCCCCTCACCTACTGGCGCACCAACCTCCACGCGCTCGCCCTCGGCACTCCGGTCAATCTCGAAGCCGACGTGCTCGTCAAACTCGCATGGCAGCAGATGCAGTCAGCAAAAAAGCCCGAGTTCGAGATCACCGAAGACTGGCTCGTCGCAAACGGCTACTGATTTCGCGCTTTTCTCGCAACCCGAGACCGATCGCGCCAGTACTTTCCCCGACTGGTATTTCAGACTGTGATCCGTCACAATGAATTGCTTCAGATGGTGAAAACGGCGTAATCTTCGCTGCGCCGGAAACGTCTCCGTGCGCGTCTACTATACACAGACCGGTTTGGTCGGCCGGAACAGGAGCCAATCTCATGTCAGCAGCTCACCCTCTTCCCCAGACGCTGGGGGAACTGCGCAGAAGCACACAGTTTGCAGAAGCATGCCTCAATACGCGCAGCGTCAAGGATGAACTGCGCTCCAACCTCATTCGCCGCCTCCGCTCCCACGAAACCCTCTTTCCCGGCATCGTCGGCTTCGAAGATACCGTCGTTCCGCAGATCGTAAACGCCATTCTCTCCCGTCAGAACTTCATCCTCCTCGGCCTCCGCGGACAGGCCAAGAGCCGCATCCTGCGCGCGCTCACTTCGCTGCTCGACGAACACCTCCCCTACGTAGCCGGCTGCGAAATTCGCGACAACCCCTACAAGCCGCTCTGCAAGCGCTGCCGCGACCTCATCGCCGAACGTCAGGACGAAACGCCCATCGCATGGCTCGATCGCGAATCGCGCTACGTTGAAAAACTCGCCACGCCCGACGTCACCGTTGCCGACCTCGTCGGCGATCTCGATCCAATCAAAGCAGCCCGCGGAGGTCAGGATCTCTCCAGCGAACTCACCATGCACTACGGCCTGCTCCCGCGCGCAAATCGCGGCATCTTCGCCATTAACGAGCTCCCCGATCTCGCAGGCAAAATCCAGGTCGCCCTCTTCAACATCATGCAGGAAGGCGACGTGCAGATTAAGGGCTACCCTGTTCGTCTCGCCCTCGATGTCGCGCTCGTCTTCAGTGCCAACCCCGAGGACTATACCGCCCGCGGCAAAATCGTCACTCCGCTCAAAGACCGCATCGGCTCCGAAATCCGCACCCATTATCCCGAAAGCCTCGAAGAAGGCATCACCATCACCGCGCAGGAAGCATGGTCCGAGCGCGGCTCCGCTCCCATCGAAATTCCGCCCTACGTTCGTGCCGTCGTCGAACAAGTCGCCTTTACGGCACGCGAAGACAAGCGTGTCGACAAGCGCAGCGGCGTCAGCCAGCGTCTCCCCATCTCCACCATGGAGCTCGTCATCTCCAACGCCGAGCGCCGCGCCCTGGTCAACAACGAATCGCCCGCAGTCCCGCGCATCAGCGACATCTACGCGGCCCTCCCCGGCATTACCGGCAAGCTCGAGCTCGAATACGAAGGCGAGATGCGCGGCGCCGACACCGTGGTCCGCGAACTCATCACCACCGCCGTCGGCAAGATCTACGACCGCTACTTCAGCGAGACCAACACGCAGCAGATCGAGCAGTGGTTCAACCTCGGGGGCACAGTCAAGCTCGATGACAACCAGCCGAGCTCAGCCGCTCTCGCAGATCTCCGGAAAATACAAGGTCTCTTCGAGAAACTCTCTCCCCTCGAAACGAAGGTGTCCGACGAAGCGCCTCGCGCCGTTGCCGCAGCCGAGTTCCTCCTCGAAGGCCTCGTCGCCCATCGCAAACTGAGCCGCAGCGAAGAACGCGGCTTTACAGCAGCAGAGAAAGGCTCGCGCAAGAAGGAACGCGACCTCGAAGTCGAGTTCGACGACTGGCAGCGCTCCCGCCGCTCCGGCCGCGGCGGCGGTCTCAACTAGTCATCGACCACAATGTCCGGGTGCCCCGTCCTAACCGCGCTTTTTGCGGTTAGGGTGGGAACAAGAATGTGGCGGGTGCCCCCGGTCCCTCGCTCTTGGGGACCAGGGAATCAAGCACGTAGTCCGATTCAAGCCTGGGTACCCCGTTCTAACCGCGGCTTTTCGCGGTTAGGGTAGGAACAAGAAGGAGTAGTGCCATGAAGCGCGTCCGTTACACCAAATTCAACGGCGATCTCGCCTCCGAGATGGACATCGAAGACCTCCTAAAGGCCCTCTCCGACTACCTCCTCGACTCCGGTTTTCGCGACCCCTATCTCCGCTTCCAGGACCTCGATCACACGCTAGACAATCTTCGCGAAGCTCTCCGTCAGCTCCTCGAATCCGGCGACATGTTCGACGACTCCATCCGCGAACAAATCGAGCAGGCAATGCAGCAGGGCAAGATGGACGAGCTGATCGACAAGCTCATCCAGCGCATGCAGCAGGAGAACTACATCTCCTTCATGCAAGATCCAACCAAGGGCCAGATCACCGACGCAATGGGTCAGGCTGGCGACGTCCAGGGCGAGGTCCGCTTCGAGGTCACCGACAAGAGCCTCGACTTCCTCGGCTACAAAACACTCCGCGACCTGCTCGGCTCTCTCGGAAAATCAAACTTCGGACGCCACGAAACCCGCCACTGGGCCACCGGAGTCGAAGCGCACGGCGCGTCTCAGAAATACGAATTCGGTGACACCCTCAACCTCGACACCGTCACCACGCTGAAGTCAGCCATCGCTCGCGAAGGCATCGGTCTCCCGCTCAACCTCGAGTACGACGACCTCCATGTCCACCAATGCGAGTACCAGAGCTCCTGCGCAACCGTCGTCATGCTCGACTGCTCGCACTCCATGATCCTCTACGGCGAAGACCGCTTCACGCCCGCAAAGAAAGTCGCGATGGCGCTCTCCCACCTGATCCGCACCCAATACCCGGGAGACTCTCTCTCGCTGGTCCTCTTCCACGACTCCGCCGAAGAGCTCCCCGTCTCGCAGCTCGCTCGCGTCAAGGTCGGCCCCTATTACACCAACACCTGCGAAGGCCTCCGCATGGCGCAGCGCATCCTCGCACGCCAACGCAAAGACATGAAGCAGATCGTCATGATCACCGACGGCAAGCCGTCGGCCCTCACGCTCCCCGACGGCCGCATCTACAAAAATGCTTATGGCCTCGATCCCCTCGTCGTCAGCGAAACCCTCGAAGAAGTCGCGCGCTGTAAGCGCTCCAACATCATGATCAACACCTTCATGCTCGCCTCCGACTACGGCCTCGTGCAGTTCGTCCACAAGGTCTCCGAGATGTGCCGCGGCAAAGCCTACTTCACCACTCCCGACACCCTCGGCGAGTACCTGCTCATGGACTACATGAACCACAAGTCCAAGACGATTCACTAACGCGGTAAGGCAATTCGCTCAACCATCGGCAATACAGATCCAGGAAAGAAGATCGCCTCCAAACCTGATCCCGTATCGCCGATGAGTTGACTCACCCGCTCAGTTCTTGCCTACCCCCACTGCATATCCAGCCATAAAGAATCCCGGCGGCGCGGCAGCGTTCGACTTCCCGCGAAGAAGCGTGCGAAAGCGATTCCCTGCCTTTCCAAGTTGATATTGTTGCCCTCCGAGGTAAAACGGAGCGACATCCGTGACGGTGTTGATGTTCACCACGCTGAACTCCCCAGTCGTCGTATCCAGAATCACTTGCTGCCGCAGGGTCGACGTCTGTATCGGCGTGCCCGACCGGAACGATTCCGGATCGGCGAAGCTGGCAGGAGCCGTGGTCAGGTACACCGTTGTCGTTCCAACCCGATCCACGACGCGCAGAGTTCCGTTGTTCGTGACCCGCTGGTTAACAGCTTCGGTGTAGAAAGTGAAGTTGGCCGTCGCCGCAGTCTCCGGAGTTCCGTTGAACGCGGGCAGTTGCGAAACGAAGCTGAAGTAGCCGAACTGGCTCGAGTTCGGGCCGCTGTTGTTCACGTTGCCGATGAATTCCAGCGAGACCACATCTTCATCGAACGTGACGTGTTGAAGGCTGTCGCCTTGTTGAGCCGCTGCCAAACCGGATGGCAAGGTGAGCATCGCCGCGAGCGCAAGCGGAGACAGTGTACGCAAGATCATTGTTGTTCCTCCTTGCGGCGTCGTGCACCTCTCACCGCAGGCTCCATTGCTGAGGCAGGCCCCGTCGCGGGTCAATGGATCCGACCTGTATTCCGGATCAACATTGGATGTACCGGCAAATTCATTTGTATGAGTAGCTTCAGCGTGCTCTAATATCCGTCACCCCCCGGCGGAGAAAGCTCAATGCCCGGTCCGACTCTTCGCTTCAACGACATCGAACTCGACGTCGGACGCTTTGAGATTCGTCGCAACGGCCGCTCCCTCAGGTTGGAACGCCTGCCCATGGAGCTGCTCATCCTGCTCGTCTCACGACAGGGCGAGCTCGTGACGAGGGAGGAGGTGGTGAGCCGTCTCTGGGGAGAAGGCGTCCACCTCGATGCCGACCAGGGCATCAACACCGCCATCCGCAAGATCCGGATGTGCCTTCGCGACACACCGGAAAATCCTGCGTACATCCAAACCGTCGTCGGCAAAGGATACCGCTTCATCCCCACCGTTGAGGTCACGCGACCGGGCGCCGTGGCGACCCCAGAGGAAGTTCCGCACCCAAACTCAAGTCCTGATCCCCGGCCAGACTCCACTCTTCCTGCCACTCCGCCCAGAATCCGAAAGTGGGTCGCCGCCGCAGCTCTGGTTATGGTTGCGGTCGCAGCGGCTCTCGGCGCACTCTGGTATGCACGGCGCGACTTGCACCCACCTGCGATCAAGGCAATTGCGGTGCTTCCATTCGACAACCTTTCGGCCGATCCGGCTCAGGATTACTTCGTCGACGGAGTCACCGATGAACTGGTCACCGAACTGGCCAGGATGGGCGGAGTCCGCGTCATCTCCCGCACCTCGAGCATGCAGTACAAGCATGCGAAGGGAAACCTCAAGAACATCGCCGGCGAACTCGGCGTCGACGCCATCGTAGAGGGTGCCGTAGCGCGCTCAGGCAACCGGGTCCGCATCACAGCGCAACTCATCCGCGCGTCCACTGATCAGCATCTCTGGGCCGACTCGTACGAGCGCGACGTCTCCGACATCCTCGCGGTCCAAACCGACATTGCAGCCGCGGTGGCACGTGAGTTGCGCATTCAACTCGCCCTGCAAACCCCTGCGGCAGCGCAGCCCCGGCCTCTTAATCAGGAAGCCTACGCAGAGTATCTGCGCGGACGCTACGCATGGAATCTCAGACGAGAGCCGGCTATCCTCGAGGCGATCCAGCACTTTGAGTCGGCTATCCGCATCGACCCGAACTTCGCCCAGGCCTATTCAGCTCTCGCCGATTGCCATACGACACTCGGATACCTCAATGCGCGTTCGCCGGAAGAAACATTCCCCAACGCCCGCCTCGCGGCTCAGAAAGCCTTGGAGCTTGATAGCTCGCTCGCCGAACCGCATGCCTCGCTTGCGTACTACGACCTCTACTACGCCCGCGACTGGCAGGCTGCCGAAACAGAGTTCCGCAAAGCAATCGAGCTGAATCCGAACTATGCCCTTGCCCACGACTGGTACGGTGTCTACCTCACCGCGCGGCAGCGCTGGAACGATGCACTCGTCGAAATCAGAAAAGCGCGCGAGTTGGATCCGCTTTCGCTGCCGATCAGTACTGACGAAGGGTTCTCGCTTTACTATGCCGGCAACTACGACGGCGCAATCAGAAGCCTGCGCGAAACCCTCGCCAGGGACCCCGGTTTCCCCCTGGCCCATCTATGGCTCGGACGGGCCTACGAAGAGAAGGGCATGTATCCGGAGGCAATCGGCGAGTTTCAACAGGTGCAAAAGGCGCTGCCCGGATGGCCGGTCGCAATTGCTGCAGCCGGATGGGTGTATGGCCGCTGGGGAAAGTCGGTCGAGGCTCGCCAGGCGCTCGCAGACCTGAACGCGACATCCGCGCATCGATATGTGAGTTCTTATGCCATCGCCCTCGTTCACAGCGGCCTCGGCGAGAAGGAACAAACCCTGCAGCTCCTCGATCGCGGCTTGGAAGAGAGAACCAACTGGATGGTCTGGGCCGCCGTCGATCCACGATGGCAACTCGTGCGTGGCGACGAGCGATTCCAAACCCTGCTGCGCAAAGTCGGGCCCTGAGACGAACCGGCTTACTCCCGAACTCGCATGAAATCTCGCGAGGTCAAGCTGCGAGAAGAAGCGCTTATCCGTATACCATTCATTCCACGCAAGAAACGCCATGCTGGCATTTTGCAGTGAATTATGTGTCCGAAGCGCATAATCAGATCAAGGTGCCAGCCAGCCAATGTCCTCCTTCAGACCTATCCACAGCCCAGGGTGCTGGTCAGTGCTGGATGAGACGTGGCGGCACACGACAGGTTCTGCAACACCTTTGGAGAGATACACTTACGGCTAACTTCAATCCGGAGATACACTTGCAGCGAACCCTGAGCTGCAGACCGAACAAAACAAAGCACTTGTTTACAAGCTATATAGGGAGGGGGGCGGGGGTACACACCGTGCGAAATCGGACACCCACCGGTTCTGTCCCCCGTTCATCGCGCAGTTGCGATGAGCGGGATCGTCGACATGAATCGAAGAACCGAACCAACCTACTCGTACCGCAAAGCCTCGATCGGATCGAGATTCGCTGCCCGTATCGCCGGGATCATCCCGCTCACCAGGCCCGTCACGATCAGAATTCCCGTAGCCACAACCACCGACGTCGGTGAAATCAGCAGTCGAATATCAGCGTCCTCTGCATGGGTCGCAATCTCGCTGTAGAACGGAATGCGCCCGACCAGCACAGAGATCAGGTACGCCAGTCCGATACCGCTCAATCCGCCAACACCCGTGATCACCATCGCCTCAGAAAGGAACTGCGTCAGAATGTGAAGCCGCTGCGCGCCCAGCGCCTTCTCCACGCCGATCTCGCGCGTCCGCTGCTGCACCGCTACCAGCATGATGTTCATCAGCCCGATGCCTGCGATGCCCAGCGTCAGCGCGCCCACCAGCGACAGCAGCACCTGCAGCGCCAGCGACAGAATGCTGAACTGGTGCAGTTGCGTCATCAAATTGGCAACGTAGATTGCGTTGTGATCCGTCGGCCTGAACTTGTGTGCGGCACCAAGTGTCGCTCGCAAATTCTGCTCGGCAAGCTGATAGTTGCCCGTGTAGTTGAACCAGATTCCGCCCAGGTATTTTGTATCCGTCAGGTCGCTCATCGTGCTGAACGGAATGTAAATCTGCCGGTTGCGGTCGTTGCCGTCGCCGCCCTCCTGCATCTTCGGGCTCAGCACCCCCACAATGGTGAAGAGCACTCCGTTGAGCCGGATGGTTTCGCCGATAGCCCATCCGCCGGAGAAGAGCTTCGTCTTCGCCTCCGAGCCGATAACGCACACGTGCGCGCGCTGCTGTTCTTCCTGCCCGTTAAAGAAGCGGCCCGCGTCCGTATCCAAATTCCAGATGTCCTGGAAAACCGACCGCACGCCATTGATGGTCCACGTGTACGAGTGCAGATCGTTCTGCACCACAACGTCTTTGAATGCGATGGGAGAAATATGGTTGATGCCCGGAACCGCCGCGCTGATCCGGTCAACGTCGTCAATGGTGAAGCGCACCTTCGCTCCCGACTTCTCGCCGCCCGCCTGCTCGCTGGTGCGCCCGGGAAATGTGCCGATGATGTTAGTTCCCCACTGCGCGAAGATCGCCTCAATCGCCCGCGTGAACCCCGCGCCATACGCCAGCAGCAGCACCACCGTGGCGATACCCCACGCCATCCCGATCATCGTGATCGCCGTGCGACGCCGGTTGTACAGCATCGCTTCCCAAGCCTGACCGAAAATGTCTCTCAGCATGTGTCACCCCAGCTTTCAGCCGTCAGCTATCAGCCTTCAGCCGCCTTTTCACGCCGGCCCTCAATTGCACACCCAACGCTGAGAGCTGAAAGCTGATGGCTGAAAGCTGCTTTTCATTCCCTTCTCAGCGCCTCCACCGGATCCAGCGCCGCCGCCTTGCTCGCTGGATAAAGCCCGGCCGCGATCCCGCTGAGCATGAGGCAAATCATCGCAAGCGCCGCTGACCACGGCACGAGCCGCGGCGGATCCCAACCCGGCATCTTTCCGGTCAGCATGAAATTAAGCAGCTTCATCAACCCCGCGGAGCCCACAATGCCCAGACCGCCGCTCACACCCGTAAGCAACAAGCCCTCCCAGAAGAACTGCCCCAGGATGCTCTTCTTGGTCGCGCCGAGCGCTTTCCGCAGGCCGATCTCGCTGGTCCGCTCCGTCACGGACACCAGCATGATGTTGATGATGCCCACCGCGCCAAGCCCGAGCGTAACAACGCCCACACCGCCCAGAAACACGTCCATCGCCGTGAAGATGGCGCCGATCATCTTCATCTCCTTCACGGTGTCGAACTCGTTGAATGCGTCCTTCATCGCAACGTCGAAGCCATGCCGCTTCGCAATCACCCGATGCACTGCCGCCACAGCCTCGGTCGCATCGCCCTTCTTCACGGGTTGATATTGGATTGAGCCCAGCGCATCTTGTGCGATGTTTTCACCCTTCAGCGGGAACAACTCCATCATCGTCGAGATCGGCAGATAGACCTTCTGATCGTCGTAGTCCATATTGCCGACGGCGATCTTCTCCACCGCGCCGACGATCTTGAACGCCGTGCCGTTAATCGTGATCGTTTCGCCCAGCATCATCCGGCCATTGAAAAGCAGCGTCGCTGCCTTCGAGCCCAGCACTGCCACGTGCCTGCGTTCCGTCACGTCCGCTTCATCGATGAATCGTCCCTGCGCCATCGGAATGAAGCGCACAATCGGATAGTTCGGATACACGCCCACAACATGGCTCGAAGTATTGCTGTACGGACTCACCTCGTAAAGATCGTTCCGGGTAAGTTCAGCCGTAATGCCGCGCAGCTCGGGTAGTTTCTTCAACTCCTCCAGGTCGCCAACCGTCAGCTGGTAAGGACGCATTCCCGTGTGCTGGTTTGCGATCGCGGGAATCGTCCCGTTGAACATCATCACGACATCATTGCCAAGCCGTGCCAGATTGCGATGCTGTCCTGAACGAAATCCCTCGCCGAGGCCGACGAGCACCAGCAGCGATCCAACGCCCCAGGCAATGCCGAACATCGTCAGGAAGCTCCGCAGTTTGTTCGCCGCGATGGCACGAAACACCTCGTGGAGTGTGTCGCCGAAATTCTGCATCGTCGTCCAACCCTCATGCTCGAGAAAGCCGTCTTCGAATCCCGAACTGAGCCTTGACATCTACTACGCGGACCGGCCGCGCTAAGTTCCTTGTTTTCCTGCTGAGCGTCGGCGGTGCCGATCCCGCAAAAAGTCGGCCGTCGCTAGCCCCAAGAGTCTGAATTCACCCTGCGCAACAAAGTGAGCGATCCGGTTCGATCCAGTGAATCCTGAAGCCTGCCCCACAGCCGTACCACGCATCTCTCTTCTCTACAGGAGAAGCGACCTTGGCCACAAAGAAGTCCGCCGCGAAGAAGCCGGCAAAGAAGAGCTCGAAGAAGTCTGCGAAGAAAAGCTCCAGCTCCGCGAACTACACGAAACCCGAGCTGCGCGAACGGATCAAGAAGAAGGTAGTCGCCGGCAGCAAAGGTGGTCGCCCCGGACAATGGAGCGCCCGCAAAGCCCAGCTCGTCACCAATGAGTACAAAGCTGAAGGCGGCGGTTTTAAGAATGGCCGCAGCAAAGCGCAGAGATCGCTGAAATCCTGGGGCGATGAAAGGTGGCATACCTCCGATGGCAAGAAAGCGACACGCGGCAAAACCACTCATCGCTATCTGCCCGATAAGGCATGGAAGGAACTCTCACCAAGCGAGCGCAAATCCACCGACCGCAAGAAGACTGCAGGTTCCCGCCGAGGGAAACAGTTCGTCAAAAACACGCCCGCCGCGGCCAAAGCGCGAAAACGCGCATCGAAGCGTAAGGACTAAGACCTTCGCTGCAGACCGCCAAAGCATTGCAACTATCAACCGATCGCTCATTGCGCCGACTCATCCTCACGCTGGCACTCTTCTTGTCGCTGGCGTGCCTTGCTGCCGCTCAGCCGTCTCTAACAGAAGACAGCACGCACCGCGCCAGCCGCTATCCGATCGACTACCATCCCATCACGTCGGAGGAGAGACTCGAGTGGTTCGTGCGGTCGACCATCGGCGGCACCAGCCTCGTCGGAGGCATCTTCTCGTCCGCGCTTGGAACCGCGGTTGACACGCCGTCTGAATACGGACCGCACTGGGAAGGCTTCGGCAAGCGATATGGCATGCGCCTCACCGGCATCTCCACCGGCAACGCCATGGAAGCCGCGCTTGGAGCCGCATGGAAAGAAGATCCTCGCTACTTCTCCGTCAACCGCGCCCCGTTTGGCTCGCGCGTCAGGAACGTTGTCGACCTGACGTTCCGCGCCTACGGAGCCGACGGCGAGCGGCACCTCGCCTACGCGCGCTACGCAGCCACCTTTGGCAACAATGCGCTTTCGAACACGTGGCGAGCGCCAAGCGAAGCCGATTGGCAGCATGCCGTCCTCCGCACCGCCGAGGGCTTTGGAGTCCGTGCTCTGTCGAACACATTTCGCGAGTTCTTCCCGCAGGCTGTCCGTAAGCTGCGCCACAAGCCCGAGCCTCAATAGCAGAGCGCTGTTCTCTGTTCTCTGAACCGCTAAACTAGCTCTCATGCGCCTCGCGCTCCTCGCCGCTCTCCTCAGCATCACCTCCGCAGCCTCGGCGCAATTTACATTGCAGACGTCCAACACCAACGCCGACCTGCGCGGAATCCACAACGTCGGCAACGGAGTCGCCTGGGCAAGCGGAACCAACGGCACCGTCCTCCGCACCGAAGACGGCGGATACGTCTGGCAAACATGCTCCATTCCGCCCGGCGCAGAGAAGCTCGACTTCCGCGGCATCCAGGCCTTCGACGCCAACACCGCCATCGTCATGTCCTCCGGCCCCGGCGACCAGTCTCGCCTCTACAAAACCACCGACGGCTGTCATACCTGGAAGCTGCTCTTCAAGAACCCTGATAAGGACGGCTTCTGGGACGCGATCCAAATGTGGACACCGGCTGATGGATTTCTTGCGGGTGACCCAGTCGATGGATTTCTGTACTTTGCGGAGTCGACCAGCTACTGGAACAATTTCCTGGAACAAGGCGAAGACGCAGATTGGAAAGCCAAGCCGGGCGAAGGAGCGTTTGCAGCAAGCAATTCCTCACTTGCGCTCGGTCCCTTCCGTCAGAAAGACGGTGAACCGCGAGAAGTCTGGTTCGCCACCGGAGGCTCATCCGGTCCGCGGATCTTCCACTACAAGCACTTCAATGGCGGAGAACCTGAGAGACAGAGCCTTACTGTGTCGGATATTGCCGGATTTGAGAAGATCAACTCAGCGGGCATCTTCTCTATAAAGTTCAGAGATGGTTCTGTTGGAATTGCAGTTGGTGGGAACTACAAGGAGCCAGATCGGATCGGAAAAAGCGCGGTCTACACGACAGACGGTGATCATTGGAGCCTCGCCAGCACCCCACCTCACGGTTACCGCTCCTCCGTAGCCTTCGATCCGGCCACCAAGATCTGGATCACTGTTGGTCCAAACGGCACCGACAGCTCCACTGACGACGGCCGCAACTGGCATCCCGTACATCCCGATCCCGCGCTCCACGAACCCGCAGACGCCGACCGCAACTGGAATGCCCTCTCGCTGCCCTACGTGGTCGGCCCCAAAGGCCGCATCGGCCGGCTAGATCCCGCCGCCCTCAAGAGTCGCCCCTAGAGGAAGCTCTTCGAAATTGATCGGTACCGCAGCGGTAAAACCGGCTAAGGCGAAAGCCAGGATGCTGCACGGTTTTGAAATTGAGAACTGAAGACTGACAACTGAAAACTGCACAACGTGCTCTAGCGCGTTGTGCTCACGCCCTTCTGCCGCGACAAGATATATCCTTGCCGGCGGTTCTTGGACGCGCCGTCAATCTGTTTCCAGAACCCGATGAAGTAGTCGACCGCCGAAATGGTCGACACCAGCACCGTAAAGTAGATCGCCGCGATGGCAATCCACTCCACCGGGATCACCACCACGCCAAACTGCCACTGGTACCACCGATGCGCCAGAATCGCCGAAACTACCGAGACAATCTGGACCACGGTCTTGAGCTTGCCCAGATCGCTGGCCTGAATGGTGAACCCTTCGGCGGAGGCAATCGACCGCAACCCCGAAATCAGGAACTCCCGCGCGATGATCACCACCACGATCCAGACCTTGACCACCTGAGGCACATAAGCCACCAGTTGGATCAGCGCAGCCGTCACCATGATCTTGTCCGCGATGGGATCGAGCAGCATTCCCATGGTCGTGATCTGAGCCCGTTTGCGCGCCAGGTAACCGTCCAACCCGTCGGTGATTGATGCCAGAACGAACAGAATGGCCGCCATGACCTCAGCCTCGCCGTAAGGCTGACGCCACGGAAAGTGCGGCGACAGTATCCACAGGAAGAGCGGGATCATCGCAATCCTACTCAACGTAATGGAATTCGGGAGATTCAAGTCTCTGCTCTAAGTCTTTCGGATGCTTCGGCGTGCGCTCCTTCGGTCAGCCTCAGACACGAGTGTAACCGCCACCGCGCACAGGGATGCCTGGGAACCAGCATCACTACAACTATAGCCCTCATTGCTATAGCCTCTCAAACCAACAATCCATGAATCCCCGCCCTATTCCCGGATTGCTCCGGAATGAACCTTTTTCTCCAGCACGTCCAAAAATCCAACTTGGCTGCTCAGAATCTTCTGCCGGGCCTGGCCCAGGGTGAACCAGGCCCCCCGGTCCACCTCTGGAATCTCCTTCTTCTTGCCCGAGCGCGGCGGCCACTCAATCTCGCACAAGTTGCTCACCAGCATCTCCGGATCGCAATCGCCCTCAAACGCCCATGCATTCACAAGCTTGCCGCTGGTCTGCCGAACGGTGCCCAAGTCGATGAACTCACCTTCCGCGGCAAACCCGGTCTCCTCCGTGAACTCCCGCTTCGCAGCCTCAAGCGGTTTTTCTCCCTCTATATACTCACCCTTGGGCACCGTCCACGCCCCCGCATCCTTCGCCGCCCAGAACGGCCCTCCCGGATGCACCAGAAACACCTCAAGTTCTGCACCCTTCTTCCTGAACATCAGCAAACCCGCGCTTCGCTTCGCCATGGCAGCCAGTATAGGTTCAGGCAGTCGTTTACCATCTGTGCAGTGCTCGTGCTCGAAACACAATTGACGGCTGGAGCGGTCCTCCGCGCGTTTCACCACGACGAACCTTTTCTGTTCCTTGGCGCGGCATTCAATACGGTCACCATCATCCTCATCGGGCTGTGTGTGATCCGCCGCAAGCCGGATGGGCTGCTTCTTTCGCTCGCCTGGTTTGCGCACCTCTATGGCATTCGACTCTGGATGAATTCCGAGTTGCTGGGCATCTCCGAAGCGCCCAGCGAGGCGGTGCACCGGATTCGGGCTGCGGTGGACTACCTGGTGCCTGTGCCGGCATGGATCTTTTTCAAGTACGCCGGGTTTCTGGGCCGGCTGAGCAAGAATCTTCTCGTCTTCCTCTCCATCTTTATTGCACTGGCCGTCGCAGCCCTCGTAGTTGGTCCGCGACCCATCTTCCACCACATCAATAACGCGGTGGTGATCTTTTCGCTTGCGGTCATGGCCGTCCGATGGTCGCACCGCATGATCCACGACCGCGAATCCAGGGTTATCGGTATCGGCCTTCTCACCTTCATCCTTCTCGCGCTGATCGATAACCTCAGCCACTACGCACGGGTGGAGCCGTACGGTTTTGCCGTGCTGCTCGCTTGCCTCGGCTATGTCGCCGCTCGTCGCACGCTGCAACGGGATCGCGAATACAGCGAACTCCAACAGGAACTCGACCTGGCACGCCGCATCCAGCTCTCGATTCTGCCTTCGTCGTTTCCGCCGTCACAATCATTCCGAGTGGCCGCAAAGTATGTGCCCATGACCTCAGTCGCCGGAGACCTCTACGACTTCCTCATTGCCGACGATCAGCAGGCCGGGCTTCTGATTGCCGACGTCTCGGGTCACGGCGTTCCGGCTGCGCTCATAGCCTCCATGGTCAAAATGGCCGCCACATCACAGCGCGATCACGCTTCTGATCCGGCTGCGCTGCTGCGCGGGATGAATTCCTCCCTGTGCGGAAATACGCAAGGCCAGTACGTTACGGCTGCATACGTGTACCTCGATGCGCAATCAAAAGCGCTGCACTACTCCGCCGCCGGGCATCCGGCCATGCTTCTGCTGCGCGACGGAAACGTAACAGAGGTCGCGGAGAACGGTTTGCTGCTGGCTGCGATCGAGAACGCAACCTACGAAAGCAAATCTTTACCGCTTCAACCAGGCGATCGTCTCCTGCTCTACACCGACGGCATCGTGGAAGCACGCAACGACGCAGGCCAGTTGTTCGGAGATGCATCGCTCTCAACGGCGCTGAAAGATACACGGCATCTCACGCCCTCCGGAGCCGTTGACCATCTTCTGAGCGCAGTGCAGCGCTGGGCCAAATCCCAGGACGACGACCTGACGGTGCTGATTTGCGACTACGTCGGGGCCGCTGTTTCGTAGACCAAACCTTGAATTAACTTGAGCGGATGCGAAAGTCCACCGCTGTCACGCTAAGGTACTTATCATCGTCCTCGTTATTGCTCGTGAAGACGAATTCCCTGAAGGGCGCCTCCGCTTGCATCTCAGAAAGCGAATAGAGCAGCATCCCTTCCGGCTCTTTCATTTCGACTTTACGTATACCTTGGAACACGATCGAATGCTCACACCCGCTGTAGCCTTCAATCACGACTTCAGCCGTACTGCCCTTGATCGAGACTCGTAATATCGTGCCATCGTGGATGTCAGGAATGCCGACATACGCTACGAAGTCCGCTTCGCCCATCGACGTCAATTCTATGCCTCATTCATCGCGCACTTCTCGTGGGGTGGACTGGACTCGCAAAGATAAAAACGGGCCGCCGAAGCGACCCGTCTTTCGCTGCCAATTCACTACGCGTAAATTCCGCGCTGCTTGATGGTGAACGCAACCCGGTCGATCGCAAGCATGTAAGCCGCGATGCGGTTGTTCACGTTGTGCGCTTCGGCATACCGCACCACATCGTCGAAACTGTCGTGCAATATCTGCTCGAGCTGCTCGTTGACGATGGCTTCTTTCCAGAAGTAGCCCTGCCGATCCTGCACCCATTCGAAGTAGCTCGCCGTCACCCCGCCTGCGTTGGCCAGAATGTCCGGCACGACGAACACGCGCTTGTCGGCGAGGATCTCGTCCGCCACAGCCGTCGTCGGACCGTTGGCGCCCTCGACAACAATCTTGGCCTTGATCTTCTCAGCATTGCGGCTGGTGATCACATTCTCTGTCGCCGCAGGAATCAGTATCTCGCAGTCGGAGACGATCAGCTCTTCGCTGGGCATCGCCTCTGCGCCGCGGAACCCAAGCAGCGTGTTGTTGCGATACTTGTATTCGATCAGCGAGTGAATATCGATCCCGTTCGGGTTAGACAGGCCGCCGTCCTTCTCTGCGATTCCAACGATCTTGTATCCGTGCTCCATCATCAGGCGGGCGGCATTTGATCCGACATTGCCAAAGCCCTGGATGATCACGCGGCAGCCGTCTACCGGCATGTTGAGGTAGCGCAGGCTTTCATCGCAAACGATCATCACGCCGCGGCCGGTCGCCTCGGTGCGGCCGCGCGATCCGCCGATGTTCAGGGGCTTGCCCGTGACCACGCTGGTGACGGTGCGCCCCATGTGCATGGAGTAGGTGTCCATGATCCACGCCATCGTCTGCTCGTTCGTATTCACATCGGGAGCAGGCACATCCTTTTCGGGCCCGATAAAATCGACGATCTCCGCCGTATACCTGCGGGTCAGCCGCTCCAGTTCGCCCTGGCTCATCTTTTTGGGGTCGCAGATGACTCCGCCCTTGGCGCCGCCGAACGGAATGTTCACCACGGCACACTTCCATGTCATCCACGCCGCCAGCGCGCGAACCTCATCCAGAGTCACATCCGGCGCGTACCGGATGCCACCCTTGGCGGGACCGCGTGCGATATTGTGCTGCACCCGGAAGCCGGTAAAGATCTCGATCCGGCCATCATCCATTGCTACTGGAAAGTGAACAATGATCTCGCGCGTCGGTGTCCGCAGCAGCTTCCAGAGCCCGTCATCCAGATTCAGCTTCCGTGCTGCGAAATCAAACCGCGCGCTTTGCGCCTCCCAGGGATTAATCTCCTGGTCTAACGACATAGTGGGTGTTGCTGGTGCCATACTCTCTCCAATTCTTTCCCCGTTGCAATCTCATAGACGCATCGGGCCATTCCCGGTTACGCAAACCGCAACCTTCTTGGGCGGCTTCGGCGCCTCAGTCAGCGATCTCTGGGCGCAGGAAATTGCCGATCTCTGCCCAAACCTTTGTGAGTCTAGGCTCACAGCATAGGGTCGTCAAGCCGCAGCGAACCACGATGGGAACCCCGGGTACTCGCCCGGAATGCTCAACCCCCGATGGTGCCGTTCTGGCTGTCAGGTGGGTTGCGAAGGGACGAGGACCCAGACCAGATCTCCATCCATTCCGGTCCGGGTGATTCTCTGGGTACGAGCGGAACATCTGTCTCGCATACAGATATTTCGATGTAATCCGCTGACGGTAAGATGGTTATTGCCCTACAACGTTGGTAACCGAGCAGCTGGAGGAAGGTACCGTGCTCACACAAAGGCTGGGCTACACTCAACCTGAGTCCCATGCACGTCTCCAGACCAGTTTGCTCCGTCGCCACCGCTGCGGAAGATGCCCTTCCCGACTCTCCTGGAGACCGGATGTCCTCGACTGACAAGATCGTGCTGATCGACGACGACCGCGTCGTTGGCGAAATCGTCTCCGGGCTGGCCGGCTCCATGGGGCTGCAGTGCGCCGTAACCCGGACACCCGACGAATTCTTCCGACACATCGGTCCGGAAACTGGGGTCATCATTCTGGACTTGGTCATGCCGGAGATGGACGGCATCGAGATCCTTCGCCTGCTGGGCGAGCGCCAGTGCAAGGCTCGCATCATCCTGATGAGCGGCATCAACATCCGGGTCATCGAAACCGCGAAAAAGCTGGCTCAATCTCTCGGGCTAACGGTGGTTGGTCACCTCCAAAAGCCGTTCCCCATTCCCCAGCTTCAGCAGATGCTCACGGCGAACTTTTCCGGCGAGAAACCTGACAGCCCCCAAAAAGAAGAGCAACTCGAGATCCCCGACGAGGATCTCTACCGCGCGATCGAACGCAAAGAGTTCGTTCTCTACTACCAGCCTCAGATCAATATCGCTACAGGCGTTGTAACTGGAGTCGAAGCGCTCTCCCGCTGGAACCATCCACAGCTGGGCCTCGTTTTCCCTGATAATTTCATCTCCCGCATCGAAAATCTCGGCCTCATGGACAACTTCTGCTGGGCCACGGCCGAGCGCGCGCTTGATGAAGTGCGGCAATTCTCCCGGATCAACGGCCACCTGCCGCGGCTTGCCATCAACGTCTCTGTCAGCTCTCTGCGGGATCTCAAGTTCCCCGACATCTTCATGAACCTAGCGCGCAAGTACGACTTCCCTGCAGAGCGAATCGTGCTGGAGATCACCGAATCCGGCCTCATGGAGTTCTCGCTCGCTCTCGACGTTCTGACCCGTCTGCGCATGCGCAACTTCCAGCTTTCGATCGATGATTTCGGAACTGGCTATTCCATGATGAAGCAGCTGCAGAACGTGCCAGCGATCGAGCTCAAAATCGACAAAACGTTCGTGATGCACATGCATTCGAATCATGCCGATCTCGTTATGGTGGAAAAGATCATCGAGATGGGCCACGAGCTCGAGATGGAAGTCATCGCGGAAGGTGTCGAAACCGACGAGCAGCTCAGGATGCTCCGCGAGCGCGGATGCGATGGCGTACAGGGGTATTTATTCAGCCGAGCGCTGCCCCCTGATGAACTTGTCGAGTGGCTGCAGAACTACCGCGCGCAGAAGCTGCACTAGACCCTCCCGGAAACCCCTCAGCCCAGAGGTCTCAGACCTTCTTGGTCCCGCACGCCTTTCAGCTCCAGAGGTGTGTTTCGCGATTGCAGCCGATGATTCTCTGACACATCAAGTGTTCCCCTCAAACCGCGATCATCCAAGTAGTATGATTATGCGTTTTGAAGACCTCGCTTGATTTCGCTCTCGGCGTCGGCATCATCGTCGTCATCTTTCTGCTCGGCGATTTTCTTCACCGGATCGGAGTGCCGGTACCGGGCGGCGTTTTGGGGCTGCTGCTCTTCTATGCAGCTTTGCAACTCCGAATCATCAGGCTGGAATGGGTGGATCGCGCCGCTGGATTTCTCCTGCGCCATATGGTCTTGCTCTTCATTCCCCTCACGGTTGGATTGATGGATATGGGCGGAGTGCTCTCGCGTCAGTTTGGCGCCATCTGCCTGAGCCTCGTCGTCAGCTTCGTCGCGGTCCTGCTTGTAACTGGACTGCTCGGACAGCGTTTGCTGGGTCCGCCTGAAGATGCGCCCGGCGCAGAAGGGCAATTGTGAATCGTTCTTTCATTCCTGCGTTGCTGAGCGTAATGGCGACGACTTCCTGTTACGCGCTCGCCCTGCAACTACACCGCAAGTGGCGCGCCTTTCCTCCGATTGTCGGAGCGTGTATCCCGATCATGGCAGCGCTCTGGCTTTTGCGCGTGCCTTACGCCGAGTACAACCGTGGCGGAACTCTTCTCACGTGGTGGCTGGGGCCAGCGACGGTTGCTCTTGCAGTGCCGATGTATCGCAATGGATTGGCGCTTCGCGGAATGCTTCCCCGGCTTTCTCTTGTTGTGCTTGCGGGCTCTATCACTGGAATGGTCTCCGCTGGAGTAACAGCGTGGCTGCTCCACGCACCCTTACCCGTCATCATGTCGACGGTGCCCAAATCCGTCACTACGCCGATCGCCATCGAGGTTTCACGCCAGCTGCGAGGCATTCCGCAGATCACCATCGCCATGGTCATCCTTACCGGGGTTCTCGGCGCAACCTGTGGGACGTATTTCTTGAAGCTCGCCCGAATTCGCAACGATCGCGCGATAGGAGCGGCAATCGGGACATCTTCGCACGGCATCGGAACCGCCAGCCTCATCCGCCAATCAGAGCTTCGAGCAGCCGTCTCTTCGTGGGCGATGGCTGCCGCAGGGGTGTTTACATCGATCCTGGGCGCATCGTTATCATTTTTGCTGCGCTGAGTGCCACCAGTAAAAAGAAGCACCCGCTCGAGACTTCACAACTTCTCGAGCGGGCGCAGTGTTGTTACTTAATCGTTCCGTTCAACGCCGAAGGGAAGAAGGCCCCACCCTTTCCTGCGGATCCCCCACCGTACACAATACTCAGCACCTGCGTCGCATTACGTGCGTAGGTCATTCCATTGCTGTCGCAATCGACAATAGTGGAGGCACCTCCGCTCACGCTCACCCCCACATCGTCACTTCCCGTGCCATCGAGCTTGGCGCGCGTCGCCGCGATGGCCTGCGAAGCAGATTGTGCCGCCGCACCTGCCTGGAAGATGCGCGTGCGGATGCCCGCGGCGTGATAGGCCTCAACGTTATGGATGCCGACAGCCTTATCGAGCACCGTCTTGCTGCTGAGGAGTCCTGCTGCTCCCTGGTACGCTGTCACGCCCACATCTTCGAAGATGAAAGCGCCCAGCAGGAAGTTTGTCTCGCTTGCGAAGGGATCAAACGTAGATCCTAACCCCGCCGCCGTTGCGAGCGCGTTGAAGCTGTTCATCAGATCGATGTTCGGCATTGCGATCGCGTTTGCGCCGAGCGCCGACTGCAGAAACTTCACGTGATTCTGCTCGTCCATCGCAATCTCCGCTGCAAACTGCTGCAGCGAAGGCGTCGTGAAGGGCACCTTAGCGCCAGACTTCGCAGTTACGGTCCCGCCCGCCGAACCCCCGCCACCCTTGGTCGAGATCCCCGCCTGATCCAAGGTCATTCCCGTGGTCGCCAGCGTGTAGAACTGGGCTTCAAGGAACTCCAGGTTCAATGCAAAGTTGAGAATGTCGGTATCTGTCGGAGCTGCTGATTGCGCCAAAGCCCGAGACCCCAGAGCAAATCCAGCCAGAGCCGCGCTTCCAAAGAGGAACGCGGAACGGCGCGATCGGCTCACCCCGGACTCCTCGATTCCAGTTTTTTTCTCGTCGAAGTGTTCCATGAACCTTCCTCCTTTTTAGGAAGCCGAAGCTTTGATGGTGCCGTTGAGGCCGTTGGGGAAGAATCCGCCCTTGCTGACGAAACCGGATGCGGGGTTCAGATACACAATGTGGAGAACCTGGTCCGCCGTTCGGTCGTAGGAAATAGAGTTTGAATCGGCGGCAACGATGTGTGAGCCGTCCAGCGTCGTCTCCGCGCCGCCACCAGCCGAGGCACGCAGTGCCGAAATCTTGTTGGCGAAGGTGAGGTATGGATCACCCAGTTCAGTGATCAGAGTGCGAATGGTTCCCGCGTGGTACGCCTCGGTCGCTAGGATGCCGGCTGCGGCTGCAAGATTGTTCTTGTCTGACAGCAACCCCGCCGCGCCGTGGTATGCAGTGACTCCGACGTCTTCAAACACGAACGCGCCTACAAGAAAACTGTTCTCGTCCGCGAAGGGGTTGAATGCCGATCCTATGCCGGCCGCCATCGCAGCTGCGTTGAAGCTGTTGGTCAAGTCAATCGACGGACGGCTGACTGCAGCAGATCCAAGCGCCTTGCGCAAGAAACGAACGTGCTCCTGTTCATGATTGGCGATCTCCTGTGCGTACTGCTGGATCGCTGGTGTTTTGAAGGAGACGGCCGCTCCTCCGGTCACATCGCCTGCGCCGGACCCGGTATCCGTAGTTGAAAGGCCGGAGCCTGTAACTGCCCGCAAATAGAATTCCGCTTCGAGGTACTCGAGATTTAGCGCGAAATTCAGTATGTCCGCGTCGGTAATAGAGGGTGTTGGAATTGAGGTAACGGTGGACGAGTCGGCGCTGCCGCCGCAACCGACGGCTGCTGCCGCAGCAGCCGTCATACCTGCTCCCGCGAGGAACCCGCGCCGCGAGAGATTTTCCGTGAAGAGCCTAGGGAGCTTTTTCACGTGTAAGGCCTCCTTTTTTCGAGCGCGCACAGTGGGGAACGTGCTGTTTGCTCATCGGAGGTACGAATTCGACCTGCGAACGGATTGTCTTCGGATGCGACTTATTTTTGAGGTGCTCAACATAAAGCCGGTTTGAACTGCGCGTCGCTCACAAGCAGCACGCAAGCAACTCTCGATTATGCGCACTCAACGCCGGTGCTGACCTGAGGAGCATAAAGCTACTCTGCTGCTCTCACTCTTCTGAAATCTGCCTGCGTGACGCGTTTCAGAGGTAGATCGTCGATTACTCCACCTCATCCAACCCCTCCGCAACAAGGTCCATCAGAGCCATCGTCTTGCTTGGGGCCGAAGACAATCTTCTGATCGCAATCGGTTTCATATCTGACACGGATCGAAGCCACGGTTTCACCGCACACTACTCACACGAAGGACTCCCCTGAATGTCCCTGCGCAGTCTTCTTCTACTTTCCTCATCGCTCCTCATCGGAACACTGCTGTCAACGCCAGCCATAGCCCAGCAAGATAATTCGTCATCGCAATCCAATGCTTCTTCACAATCCCAGGACAATGGAACTGTCGAGGGCACGGTCGTTGCATCGAGCCGCACCAGTTTCGTCGTCCGCTCTGACCACAATCAATTTCATGTATTCACGTTTGACCGCGACACCAACAAACCGCGGGCTCTCACGGTCGGGTCGCAGGTGCGGGTCGACTCCGATCAGGGCGACGATACCGGCTCCCGTCATGCAACGAACGTCACTGTTACCGATCAGGCGCAGAATTCCGGATCCTCGAGCTCAACGAGCGGCAGCGCGACATCCACGTCTCCCAATCGAAATGCCGCTCCAGTGCCGCCGCAGGTCCGGAACGTCGAGAACGATATCCGCCGCGAAGCTCGTCGGTGGCGACTGGGTGCGCGCGCCGGAGTGGGCCTGAACCCCGAACTCGTCATGTTCGGTGTGCACTCGCAGATCGGCCCCGTAATGTCGCGGAACTTCTACTTCCGTCCAAATGCGGACTTCGAATGGGGCGAGATCACCGACATGGTCGCGTTGAACCTGGAAGGCGTGTACCGGTTCCAGCATGCGCGTAGAGGAGCATGGTCCCCCTACATAGGCGCTGGTCCGGCACTGAACTTCATCCACCAGGGCTTCAGCACCTCAGGCAGCCGCGAGCGCAACATCTCGTTCGGCAACTTCGACTACCAAACGGGCTTCAACATTCTGATGGGATTCGAAAACCGCCGCGGCACGTTCTTCGAAGTCAAGACAAGCCTCTACTCGCAACCTGCACCTGTACTTCACCTCATTATCGGAAAAAACTTCTAAACCACACCGATGGACCGCGGAGGACCGTTCTCAAAGCGGTCCTCCTGCGTTCCTAGCTGCTCCCACCTCTTCCCGTCAGTTAAGCTGCCGCCAGACACCAGCTAAACTGGATTTGTGAAGCCCTCATCCAGTGCAATTCAGCCCAGCCGTAAGGACTTCATCGCGCTCGCGAAGAAGCACACCCTGGTTCCCGTCTGCCACACCGTTACCGCCGATCTAGAAACCCCCGTATCGGCCTTCCTTCGTGCGGCCTGGCAAGAGCGCGAATGCTTCCTGCTGGAATCCGTGGAGAATGGCGAACAGGTGGGCCGCTACACCTTCATCGGACTCAATCCATATAAGCGCATCGTAGCTCGTGGTCGCCAGATCCAAATCACTGAAGCTGGCGGCACAACTCTGATCGACGGCGACATCTTCCACATTCTCCGGGACGCGCTCAGCGGGCACAAGCCGGCGCGTATCGCGGGTCTTCCCCCGTTCACGGCCGGCGCTGTAGGCTTCTTCGCCTATGACGCAGTTCGCCAGATCGAGCACCTTCCCTATCACGCCAAAGATGAACTCGGCGTTCCCGATGCTTGCCTGCTCTTCTTCGACGAGGTTCTTGCCTTCGACCATGTGCGGAAGCAGATATGGATGGTCGCAACCGCCGATGTCACCCTGTCCTCCGCCGATGCCGCTTACAACAAGGCAGTGAAGCGTCTGGCTGCTCTCGAGAAGCGCCTCAGCCGACCGCTTCCAAAGATACCTCTGGCCGGGCCCAGCAAGCCCGTCGAGGTGAAGCGCCGTACGAGCAAAAAGGACTACTGCAAAGCCGTGGAGCGCGCGAAGCAGTACATTGCGGCGGGCGACATCTTTCAGGCCGTCTTGTCTCAGCGTCTCGATCTCTCCACCGGCATGGACCCGTTCCAGATCTACCGGTCTCTGCGCACGGTAAATCCGAGCCCATACATGTACTTCCTCCGGTTCACGCCTGACGGGCCGCTTGGTTCAGCCAGAAAACCTGCGAAGGAGCCGCAGACGATTGAACTTGCGGGATCATCTCCTGAACTGCTCGTCCGCGTCCACGATCGCAAGGTGGAGTACCGTCCCATTGCCGGCACCCGCCCGCGGGGAGACACCGAAGAGGAAGACCAGCGCCTAGAAGACGAGATGATGCATGACGAGAAGGAGCGCGCCGAGCACGTAATGCTGGTTGATCTCGGCCGCAACGACGTAGGACGCGTAAGCGAGTTTGGCTCGGTCAAGGTCGACCGCCTCATGTTTGTCGAGCGCTACAGTCACGTGATGCATATTGTCAGCACCATCGAGGGCAAACTGCGACCTGACCTGACAGCCGTCGACGCCCTCCGGGCCTGTTTCCCTGCCGGAACGCTCTCCGGCGCGCCCAAGGTCCGCGCCATGGAGATTATCGAAGAACTGGAGCCCTCCCGCCGCGGAACATACGGAGGTGCTGTCCTCTACGCTGATTTTTCCGGCAATCTCGATTCCTGCATAGCCATCCGCTCCCTACTGACGACAGGCGGAAAGGGCTATGTCCAGGCTGGCGCCGGCATTGTGGCCGACTCCGTTCCGGAACTCGAACATCAGGAATCACTTAACAAGGCTCAAGCCGTCATCCGAGCGATCGAACGAGCCCGTGAACTCTGATCGCACTTTTCTTTACATGCGGTGTTCCGGACACATTACCTTGATTACCTCGGCGACTTGCCCCTAGGTAATATCGCTGCTACTCTTCAACAAATTGCACCCCAACTTGCTTCTGCCGAAATCCTCCTTTTGGCCGAAGAGCAAGTATGCGCGTAAGCGGGCCCCCACCGAGATCCGAAGTGCTTAGTCGAGCCTCGGCAGCCCCATACGCGGTCGTGCAACAGACAGTAACTAGGACGGTCGTGAGTGCAAGAGAATCCGAGGTCGATCTTTCTTCGCATTCAGTCCTACGCACGGGGCGTGTTTTCGTCACAGCTTCGCCTCGATACTCTGGACAAGAAAGACACAACCATCCTGAAGGCCCTCGCCATCGTTGCGATTGTCTTCCATAACTTCTTTCACATTGCCGTCAACGTGCGCGAAAACGAGTTTGATTTCAAGCCGGAACGGTTTGGGGTATTTCTACGGACTGTCGTACACCCCTCCCTCACAATCCAGTCCCTGTTTGCCTTTTACGGACACTACGGGGTCCAGATCTTCATCTTCCTGTCTGCGTACGGACTAGCGAAAACTCACTGGGATGACCCCTCATCCTGGCACTCTTTCATGTGGTCCCGCGTCAAGAAACTCTACCCGATGTTCCTTCTGGTGATTGCCTTTTGGGCCGCGCTAGCCGCAATACACGTTGGAGCACTTTGGGTGATCAGGGATGCGGCGCCGCACCTGATTCTCATGCTGGCGGGAGTATCGACTATAGCTCCGCGTATTGGTCTGCCGCCAGTGGGCCCTTGGTGGTTTATCCCGTTCATCATGCAGGCCTATGCCTTGTTTCCGGCCTTGCGCAGGTTGACGCAACGTTTCGGTTGGCCCTCACTCGTAGTCTTGTCATTCGCGTGCTACTACGTTACTCACCTGGCAAATCCGATCCTCGCCCACTGGACCATCAATCTTTCCATGACTCCGATTGGCCGCATGCGCATGCTGTGTCTCGGAATCATCGCGGCCCGCTACCCTTTCCGGATCCGGTACTACATGGCCTTACCTGCATTTGCAGTCCTGATTCTTGGAGGCAAGTATTTCGCCTTTGCGCACTTCAGTTCTCTGGCGGCAGTTATCGCAAGCTTATGGCTCTACAGTAAGTTCCGCCCGCTACTCCGGCAATCTCACACGCTCGAAAAGATCGGGACCTACTCGCTTGGAATTTTCCTTGTGAACGGAATCGTGCGGGTTCCCTTCATCTACTTCGCTCATACCGCGGACCTGCAGTTGACATTGGCAGTTGCGAGCGCCGCAGTCACAGTAGCAATCTCTTCGTTCTTCCACTACCTTCTTACCCCGGCTTTCAAGACAGAAAAAGCAACTTCCCAGCACGCGCTCTGGGTCCCCGAGGCAGCCGGCAGTTCCTCCGAGTGATTGCCTGAGACCTCCTAAACTTCGCCACATCTGAACGAGAAACAGCATCTATCCAGGGACGCGCAACTGCTGCCGGGCACTCCGGCTAGTACGCGCCTGAGATCCTGGATGCCAAAGACCAATACAAACAAAATCGAAGAACCTAAATCCTCCAGTGAAGGGAAACAGAAAGATCTTCAGCGCCCTTCCGCCGAAGACATCTACGAGCAGGTTGCCGAGAACGCCCGCCTGGAGTTGCAAAGGCCCAGTATCGCCCTCGCTCTTTCCGGCTTCGGAGCCGGTGCGTTCATGGGCCTTTCAGCCCTTGGCACTGCGATTGGCTTTGCTCTCGTCAACGACTCCCCACATGCTCGAATTCTGTCGCGCATGTTCTATCCTCTCGGCTTTATCGCCGTTATCATCGGTCGCTCCCAGTTGTTTACTGAGAACACTCTGTATCCCGTCGCATTGGTCCTCAAGGAAAAACGCCAACTGCTGAACACGTTGCGGCTCTGGGCTGTCGTTCTCCCCGCCAATGTCCTCGGCGCGTTTGCGTTCGCCATGTTGGCTACGCACACATCGGCCATCGAGCCGACGTTCGTAAGCACCATGTCTGAACTCGGAGGCAAAGCGATCGCCCACCCAGCTTCCACCGTCTTCTGGTCGGGAGTGATCGCTGGATGGATGATCGCGCTGGCTGCCTGGCTCGTCTCCGCCTCACACTCCATCACTGGATCTGTCATGGTGATCTGGATGCTGACCTACGTCGTCGGGCTCGGCGACTTTGCCCACTGCATCGCCAGTTCCTGCGAGATCATTACCACCGTTCTCACTCATCACGCCCCGTGGGTCGCCTACTTCCACTGGTTCGGCCCGGCGGTTCTCGGCAATATCTTCGGCGGTGTCTGTCTCGTCACAATCCTCGAGTACGGACAGGTCATCTACGGAAGCGATTCAGCGGAGAAAAATCAGTAGAAGAGGCTACTCGGCCCCAAAAAGCCTTCGGAAGAAGTGCCCCATCCGCTTCATAAAGCCTGGCCCCTTGTCGACCTTCACCTTGTGCGGCTTCGGTGGCTTCACGACGGGAGTGTTCGGGGGAAGAGGCTCATTGTGCTTGGCCACCACTGTTGCCGTTTCCTGCGCCGGCTCGCCGCTCTTATGGACGAACGTATCGGTCGCTTCGGTCGGTGCATTCTGCGGAATCGCGCCAACCGGAGCCACCGGCGCCAGTGGCGTGAATCCCGCGCTCTGCGTCTCAGGAAAATCGTTGCTGTTCGGCCTCGCAGCCGTCGGGCATCCGCAGGATTCCTTCTCCTGATCCACCACCGAATACACGCTGCCGTGCTGGAACATGACGCGTTGTCCAGCCTGCACGCGATAGATACCGCCATCAAAGACGCTCGTCACCAGCACGTAGGGCGCATTCGCGCCCGCGTTATCGACGCATGTATCGCCATGCTGCCCGAGCCGCACTTTCACGTCCGCAGCGCCCGGCCCGCCGATCAGGATGCGAAAATCGGGCGTCATCAGCACATCGGAATTGCGCCCGGTTGCGAAGCTTGCCTCCATCGCGCCGTGATCCATCACCATCATCAGCCCGGGCACTTCGCCCTTCGGCACGCTCGCATCGGACGCCAGCTTCACGGTGGTTGACGAACAAACACGCAGCACTCCGCGATGCGGCAGCGTCACCTCCGTTGTGCTCGCGCCAGCCGTGATGGCCCCGTTCGTGGCGATCATGGCGCGACCGTTCGCCACCTGGAGCGCACCGGTGACAATCGCGGCGCTGCCTGGATCTTTGCTGTCGAGTGGAACAATCGCAATCGGACCGGACTGTGTCGGACCCGCCTGGCTCTGCTGAGGAATCGCAGGAACCTGCTGCGATGACGCCGGGCTAGGTGCATTGGCCGGAGCGGATGATTGAAGCGCCGGCTGAACCTGCGGCGCCGGTTCCTGTGCTGAACACTCCAGGAGGAAACACAAAGCGGTCCAGGCCAGGATCGGACCAAACCCGAATTTCAGCATCGTCCGAGAACCTTGCATGAGCCTACATTTCCAGGAAGTTGCGAATCATTTGGTGCCCGCCTTCGGTCAGCACCGACTCGGGATGGAACTGCACGCCTTCAACCGGCAACTTGCGATGCCGTACACCCATGATCACGGTCGCGCCCTTCTTCCCCGCCCCGTTCGCCTCCGGAGTTCGCGCCGTAATCTCCAGATCCTTCGGCAGCGAATCTTCCGCCACAATCAGCGAATGATAGCGCGTGCAGGTCAGAGGCGTGGGGAGTCCAGCGAACACGCCCTTGCCATCGTGGTCCACTTTACTTGTCTTGCCGTGCATCAGGCTGTGGGCGCGCACCACATCGCCCCCAAACGCCTCCCCAATGGCTTGGTGACCAAGGCAGACCCCGAGGATCGGAGCCTTCCCCGCCATTCTCTTAATCAGCGGCACAAGGATGCCCGCCTCGCCCGGCGTGCACGGCCCTGGTGACAGCAGAATGCGCTCCGGCTTCATCGCTTCCACCTCGTCCACGGTCACCTCGTCATTGCGGCGCACCTCGACCTCCGCGCCCAATTCCCCGATGTATTGAACAAGGTTGTACGTGAAAGAGTCGTAGTTATCGAGAACAAAGACCATTGGTAGCTACAGTGTAGCGCGGGGGCAGTTGCATGCCCAACCCGCCCCTTGAGAGACTGAGGTCGTCTCTATGGTGCTCCATTTCCTCGTTCAAGGACGCGTACAGGGTGTCGGCTTCCGCTGGTTTGTTCATCGTGAAGCCAGCGAGCTAGAACTGCGCGGCTGGGTTCGCAACACCGAAGATGGTGATGTTGAAGTAGTCGCCGCCGGCAGTGCGGATGATCTCGACGAGCTTCGCCAGAGCCTTCGTCGCGGCCCCCGCGGCAGCCGGGTCGACCGCCTCATCGAGCACCACCTCGACGAAAAAGAAGGCAAGAACCTAGGCTCATTCCAGATCGAAGGCGCCTGGTAGTTCTGATCACTGACCACTGGTCACTGACAACTATAATCAACTCATGCCTAAAGCAAAGCAGATCAATGTCGAAGAGTTGAAGGCCCTCGTCCGCACCGTACCCGATTTCCCTAAGCCCGGTATCCTTTTCTACGACATCACCACTCTGCTCAAGGACAAGACCGGCTTTGCCAAAATGATCGACGCACTGGCCGCGTACTACATCGAGAAGAAGATCGATCTCGTACTTGGCATCGAGGCCCGCGGATTCATCTTCGGCCCGGCGCTCGCCTACCGCCTCAACGCCGGATTCGTACCCGTCCGCAAGCCTCGCAAGCTGCCCGCGCCGGTTGCGCGCGTGACCTACGACCTCGAATACGGCTCCGACACGCTCGAAATCCACATGGACGCGATCGAGCCTGGCCAGCGCGTCGTACTCGTCGATGACCTGCTCGCCACCGGCGGCACCATGGAAGCGACCGTAAAGCTCGTCAAGCAGCTCGGCGGTGAGATCGCCGGTCTCGCCTTCGCCGTGGAGCTCGACTTCCTCAAAGGCCGCGAACGCTTCAATGAGTACGACGTCTTCAGCCTTCTGCACTACGACGAGTAGAGGCGAATTAAGACCAAGTGGAGATCAGCTGATGCTGCCCGCGATGACCTGCTGGGAACTGATGAACAGGATCCACGCTGTCCTTGGCGAGCGGCATCGAGATGCCATGTACGAAGGCATCATCACTGGCAGAGATGACGACACCGTCTCAGGCATTCTTGTCACCGGCGAGCCTTCGGTATACGCCATTCACCATGCCATCGCCACCGGAAAGAACTGCATCCTCTGCAACGATCACCCCTTCTACCTCTTCGGCGAATATTTGGCTGTGGGCTTAGCGGATGCACTGGCGGATGATCCTGTAGTGAAAGCCAAGCGTCAGCTTATAGAAGATCATCACCTGCTCATCATCCGCCTCGCATCCCTTTGGGACACCGCCAGACCGAAGTGGTTTTCGAGCGCGCTGGCGCGACAACTCGGTTGGCAGCCGGAACCACAGCAGGCCGGCGATCAGTGGACCTCGGCATATTGCAACGTTGCCGCCACGACTCTCTCCGAGCTCGCACGGTCGGTTTCCGCGCGACTGCAGGCAAAGGCCCTGCGAATTGTCGGTGATCCGAACCAGCCTGTGTCTCGCGTTGCGGTGATTCATGGCTTCGCGTATCCCACGCTCGTCTTGAGCCGCGCGCTCCAGGATCCTGCGGTCGATTGCATCATTACCGGAGGAACACCGGAGGTCGACCATTGCACTACCTACATCCGCGATGCGATCACCGCCGGTCGCCGCATCAGTCTCGTGCAGATCGGCTATGAGGTATCGGATTATCCCGGCGTTGAAGAAGTCGCGGAATGGCTCCGGGGCGTGTTGCCCGGCATGCCAATCGATGTGCAGCCACGTCCCGCGGAACTGTGCTGGATTCCCTCAACGGAGGGTTCGAAATGACGATCTCCCGCCGGACGTTTGGCAAGGGGCTCGGCGCCTCTACATTCCTGAGCGGAGCGCTTCCTCGCGTATTCGCATCGGCATCGGCCCAAGTCACCGCAGAAGAAGTCGTGCGACGCATCCTGAACAAGATGACTGCGGATAACCTGATCGTGAACTTCCCCTGGAAGCCGACAGACGGTTTCAAGTATGGAGATCCAGCCACGCCGGTCAGCGGTATCGTGTTCACCTTTCAGGCCACATTCGACGTCCTGAAGAAAGCTGCCGCGGCAAAGCGGAACCTCATCATCTCGCACGAGCGGATGTTCTGGGATCACCTCGACGACGTTGGAACGATGAAGCATGACAAGCCGTTCGAGGTTGCCGGTTCGCTCGAAACTGATCCAATTTTCGTAGCCAAGCGCCGGTTCTGCGAGCAGAACCGGCTGGTCGTCTGGCGATTCCACGATCACCAGCACATGCTTCGGCCTGAACCGATCATGACAGGCCTGACCGCGCGGCTCGGGTGGCAGAACTACACCGTTCCAGTGCAGGGGCAGATGATCCCCATCGCTTATGCAATTCCGGAAACTCCACTCAAAGATGTAGCGCGTCACATCGCGCAGTCGCTTCGCTCACCTGCAGTGCGAGTAATTGGAGACCCTAAACTGCCGGTAAAGCGAGTTGGTCTGGGAGCGCACAAGCTGGTTGAAATCCTCAAGCCGCTGCAAACTTGCGACGTCGTCCTTATGAGTGAACCTCAGGATTGCGATGCCTTCCCTTACCTCCGCGACGGTATCAGTCTGGGTCTGCCACACCCGAAAGGGCTCATCGCAATAAGCCACGAACGATTTGAGGAGTGGGGCGAGCAGGACGCGCCCGCCTGGTTGAGAACGCTCGTTCCTGAGGTTCCCATTGAGTTCATCTCCGCTGGCGATCCGTACTGGGTGCTTCCGCCTGGAACAGCCTAGAAGCAGGACCGAGGTTCTTGTCGTCCATCCGTACTACTTCAGCTTTCCCAGCCAATCGATTACCGCAGCCTCCAAATAGATGCGGTGGTCAGACCACGAATGATCCGTCGCCTGATGCACAGCTTCGACATTGTGCCCGCCCGCAGCCCGAATCGCAGCAACCAGTGCATCCGTCTGCGGCGCAAGACCATCGTTTGCCGAGAGCACGAGCAGCGGCAGTTTCTTCAGCCCATCCACTGCATTCGTGAACTCCCACTTCTTCCCATTACGCACGAGTTCATCGGTCATGGACGTGGCCGTCACGCCGGCAAGCGACTCCATATCGCTGGCCATTTCCGCAACCAGCTTGTCATGCGGCATCTCACCGGCCCCGCCCATATCCGCCGCGCTGATCAGAATCGCTCCAGAGAGAGCGTGGTCGTGTGCCGCGGTCAGCACCGTAACCCATCCGCCCATGCTGTGGCCCGCGAGCACGATCTTCTTCGTATCGATGCCCAGCTTTGCCGCATTCGCCGGATCACGCAAAAAGGCTAGAACCGAATCAGCATCCTCCAGATTCTGCGCAAACCGGAAGGCTCCGGGGCTTCCCCACGATCCGCGATAGTTGAATGTCACCGCATTCCACCCAGCGCGCCGCACAGCCTGCGCCAGGTCGAGATTCTTTTCGTTCCCCGGGAGCCCATGGCAAATCACGATGGTCGGATGAGGTCGCGCACCGGAAGGCGCGTACAGTACACCATTGATACGCACGCCATGACTCGGTATGTGCAGCACCTCCATCCGCGCCGGATGCGCCGCATCCGCAGGTGGGTCTGTGTAGATCGCAGCAGGCACAGACTGAGACCGCAGTGACGAGGAGATGGCTAGTGCCAAAACAACAGTGATTATTCCCGCACGCATTGCGGCTACCTCTGAGAAGGGTTTCGATCAGCAGTAGAACCAGTCTAATTTCTCGAAGCGGCAAAGCATTCGGCTTCTAATTGAGGGAAGAAGTAGTATCCCGCGATCACTTACATCACTGTTAGGCCGGGGGAAAGCAAACCGACCACGGCTGTTTGCCTTCCCGGCCCCGCTCCTACGTCAGCTATTGCACCAAGCGGCCATTCTCTACGATGTTCTTCCCGTCGACAGTGACGGTGGCATTTGAAACAGGGATCGACCAGTTCATCGTGGTGCCGGTTACACCAAACCTGTCGTCCCGCCCCAACGAAACCCAGAACATTCCCGCGGTGTTCGGCGGCGCAATCTTGCTCTGAGTCTTCAGCGCAGGATTCAATCCGATCTGGACGGACGCCACCACGTCTTTTGATCCCGAATATGCAGCAAAGAAGTCCTGCAGGCATTTCTCGTTCTCCCGTGCCTTGAAGCCTGTCATCTTCCCTGCTGTGAACTGATAGGTCACCGCCTTCAACCTCACGAGTCCGGGACAATAGTCCTCAGGTGTGTTGATCGTACCTTGAAAAGTACCGGGTGCAACACCACTTGCAAAATTGCCGGCCGGGAGCGTTGCACTGCGATCTTCCCACTTCGCCGCCTCTCCATGAGTAACTCCTCCGGTCACAAAGGGCTTTGTGGATCCCGGCTTGAATAAAGTCGGTTCCATCGGCGGTCGTCACGTGCACGGATTTGGCTGACCTTAGCGCATCTGCGATGTTCTTGGCCGACTGCTGAATGTTGGATTCCCCGGTGCTGATCGCCTGCCATTGCATCGCGCTGAACGCCGGCACATCGAAACCGTACAAACTAGCGGCGCTGGGAACCGGCGCATCAATATACAACGACCGTGCCTTCGAACTGTGAAAAGCCGACATGTATTCGTTCTGATTCGCTGACGCGAGCTTTGCTTGCTTCGCGGTCGGAACGTCGGCCATCACCTTCGGCTCATCGTAGATGCCAGGCAAATTGATATACACGTCTACATTCTTGATCCAGCTGATGGTCGGGTCCGGCTGGCCCAGATACTCATCCGGAACCTCCGTCAGGACCGACCGGATAAGTGAGTCGCTGTTTGGCATCAGCACCGCAAAGCCGCCTGCTTTCGATGCTTCTACCGCAATGTCTTCCATGAGAGGCGCGAAGACGGAGTTACCCTGGATCACGACCAGCTCATGCGGTTTGACCACTGCGGATTCCGCAACGATCTTGTGTGCCATAGCGCGCCGTTGCTCCGGCGTAAGCTCCTGCGCATCGCTCCTTGAGATTGTTCCGATCAGAACTAGAAGCAGCGCAATGAGTTCCACCGCGCTGTGTGCGATCAACCTGCTAAGTACACATTTGTCAAAAACTTGTCGCGTTGACATCTCCTGCCTCCTTGCCAGCATTCGTATTCATAATTCCGAGATGTGATCGACTGAACCAGGGCAGTCCAAGTAGCCCCCAGATGAGAGCACAGGACCAACAACGGCGAAACTCTCAAATCGGAAAGTTACCCGTAGGCGATCGAGCAATAGACTGCGAGAGTTGATTTAGGAGTACCCGTATACACCCGCAACGCAGGTTGATTCAAGTACAGATTTTGCGCTGCGAGCCTTCTCAACTGAGAGAGCCGAGGTGAGCGCTTCGTCTGAAGCCGGCTGCTTCGAAATTAGTCGCATGCGGTACTGCCTCACTGCCCCTGAAGTTTCTATGGCGGCAGTTCGGCATCAAAAATGGGCCGGAAACCCCATGCTTCAGAACCTGCAGAAGGGGTTCACGTCTGCTCACTTTCGGCAAAGTACCGGCAGGCGGAAGAGTATGTAGCTGTCTAAACGAATCTGAGTTTCTGGGCCATGCCGCGGTACCACTCCACCGTTGCCGGATTGCAGGCGTGAAGGCGCTCTTTGCTGCAGAGATCCGATTCGCGCATTTCTTTCGCAACCGTGGCGAAACACTGGTGGCAGATGGAATCGACCGTACCGTCAGAATTGAGGCGATGAGAGAACTTCGGGGGATTCGTCATGGAGGTTGTCAGCAGTACAAATCGCTATCTGACTTATAGCTGGGCCTCAACAATCAGACAATCGCCATTCGGTAACCTGCATACCTCTTACTTAAGTGGATTGGTGAGCGGGTCTCGCCTCCATCGCCGGCAGTTCGAATAAGTTCAAGACGAGCGAATTCACGGATGCATGATCCACCACAGCATCACCGATGTGATCGCCACTGCACCGAATACAGCCGACACCGTCCGCATCCCGTTGCGGCTCTCGGGACGCTGCTTCGTCGGCATCCACGGTGCCGGCCGACCACCGGACTTCGTCTGCTCCGGACGCATTCCCGAACCAGCAAAGTTCTTCGGAAGCCGCGATGCAGGGAACCAGGTGTTGGGCCGCAGTACCGTGAACCATCCTGCAGTTCCTACGCTGAATCCCCTGCGGCTGACCGAACGAAGGATCTTCATCGCTGCCTCCTTGGCCTTACATTGTATTAGAACAGTAGTAGTACACACTGTTTGGTTGGCTGCATAAAACTAGCTGCTAAACGGATCCGCACCTTGATCCCCGCTCCACCGGTAGTGCACCTCGCCCTCAGAACTCGCCCAGTGCTCGGGACAGGCACTGTCAAACCAGTCAGCAGGATGCAGCCCGGCTGCCCCTCCAGCCGCGATTCGGAAAGCCTCTGCGATCGCCTTCTTCTGCTCAGGACCCGTCGCCGCCGGATCGGGCGAAACGAACAGCGCCGCACCGCTGCGCTCAATCACATCAAGCCATTGGCGGTTCTGCTCCCACGGGATCGCAGGCGTAATCCCAACGCAATCCGGATCGAGAGCAAAGAACGTGCGGTCTTGCGGCAGTCGGAGCGCAAGCGTATTCACTCCCATCTTCCGCGTTCGCTCCCAGTGCTGCCCGCTCGTGTCGTCCCCCGTGCGCTGCGACTCGAAGATCCCGGCCCCCAGGTGTCCCACGGTGTTGCACCCCAGCAGCAGCACCTTTTCGCCGACCGCATTCCGCAGCGCCAGGTACAGATCGCGAATCACCTCAGCATTCGTTCGGGTCCGATCGTGCAGATGCCACCCCGGAGTCGTCGGGCTCGCCCCCATCTCCGATCCCCACCTTCCCAGCAGGTCGTAGGTCGAGTAGTCATGCTTAACCAGTTCAAAGCCGAAACCGACAACTTCCTTCGCCTTCGCCGTAATCAGATCTAACGCCTCCGGCACCGTGGGATCGTAGGCCAGTTCCGAAGCTCGTTCCTTACGCGACTCAAACCGCAGATCGGGCAACAGCAGATCAGCCCGCGTTTCCGCAGGCGCGATCAGCGGCCGAATCCAGATGCCCGGCCGAACCTTTCGCTCCCGAATGCCGGCCGCCACTGCTCGCATATCCGGGAAACGCGACGCATTTCGCCAGCCGTCGTCGATAACTGTGAAGGGGCGTACGCTCAGTCCCGACGAAAGCTCCGCCATCAGCTCCGCATCGCGCAAAGACTCCGTCGCGGAGTTCTTTCCGTAGGCGTAGTACCAGTCATTCGATCCGAAGATGGGCGTCGAGGGTAGTCGCGGCTTGTCGCACATCATTCGGCAGAAAGCACGGGCCGAATCGAGCGAACTCTCACCGCTCAGCCCGGCGCGCGTCACGATATCGGCTGCGTGTAACAACCGATTGCCCAACTGCACTCCCTCGCCGCCGTTCGCCACATTTAGCCACAGCGAAACGCCTTCCCCATCCACCTGCCAGAAGCAAAGCGCCGCAGCTCCCGTCCTTAGGCCGTATCCATGGCACGCCAAGCCATCCCACGTCAGGAAGTACCAGGGCATCACGCGCTCCGGCACAATGCCACGCCATTCCAGATCTCCGTAGCTCCGCTCCCAGGCGTCTCCGAGACAGCGGATTCCTTGAGGGACATCTGCTTTCCAGCGAAGGTGGACGTGGGTCAGCTGATGGCCAGGACTGGAGACAAGTACCGCCATCTGCCCGCGCGTGATCTCAAGGCCGACTTCGATGCCTGCTGCTTGCCATCCATGGCCCAAAGCTTTCGAGAGCTTGATGGGCGCGGTCGGTCCGTCATACGCGGTTGCGTAATCAGGAATGCGAAGGATATCGATCAGAGCGCTCGCGCGTGCAGCGCCGACAGCAGAGTTTGCCGGCTGAGCATGGAGCGCGCCGGCAGCGCTCGCAGCACCTGCGGCAACGGCTTTACCTAAAAAAGAGCGGCGGGTGAAATCCGATTGGTTCGGCACCAATCCGTTCTAACACGCCGCTGGCGACGAATGTTATGCCCGTGCTCGAATCAGGCTCGATCGGGCGCGGCCTTGGCCAACAACACGCCCAGCGCGCAGCTCGCCATGCGTGCGAGTTCTCCATCTGCCCGGCTGGTCAGCACCACAGGCACCTTCGCGCCCACGACGACGCCCGCTGCCAGTGCGCCTGCCAGGTACTGCAGTTCCTTGAAGAGGATGTTCCCCGCCTCCAGATTCGGAACCATGAGCAGATCCGCGTCACCAGCCACTTCCGACTTGATCTTCTTGATGCGAGCCGCATCGCTCGAAATCGCATTATCGAACGCCAGCGGGCCATCCACCGTTGCTCCTGTAATCTGCCCGCGGTCCACCATTTTGCACAGCGCCGCGGCGTCTAGCGTTGAGGGAATCGCCGGGTTCACCGACTCCACGGCCGAAAGGATTGCAACCTTCGGATCGGGAATGTCGATGACGTGCAGCATATCGATCGCATTCTGCAGAATGTCGATCTTCGTCTCGAAGTCCGGTTGGATGTTCACGGCCGCGTCCGTGACAAACAGCGTCTTGTGATACGACGGCACGTCGAGCGCGAACACGTGGCTGATGCGCCGGCCAATACGCATTCCGCCATCGCGTGAAACCACAGCGCCCATCAGTTCGTCGGTGTGCAGCGAGCCTTTCATCAGCATCTGCACTTCGTTCTTGCGTGCAAGCTCCACTCCACGTAAGGCAGCCATACGGCTCGACTCAATGTTCTCAACGCAGATGCTGCCCAGATCTATTTCCATCTTTTGCGCAAGGGGCCGAATCGTCTTTTCGGGTCCCACAAGCACCGGCGCAATGAGGTTGTCTTTGAACGCCTGGTAGGCGCCGCCCAGCGAAACCTCATCGCACGGCCACACAATCGCCGTTCTTACCGGCGGCTTCTGATTCGCCCGCTCGATCAACCCGAGATAGTGCCGGTATTGGTTGTTCACAATGAGTTCGGGGACAGGCAACGTTGTCCAACGCGTCTTCTCGGTAGGAGCCAGCAGATCGGCAGTCCCGGTAAAGATCGGCGTTCCTGCGCCGTTCTTCGCGTCGCAATCGAAGATGATCTTTTTGGTCGCCTCGTCCTTCGCCACCACCTTCACATTCACCAGAATGCGATCGCCCACGCGAATCCGGTTCTTGAACGACAGCGACACATTGGTCAGCGTGCAGCCCGGTCCCGGCGTATTCATGCTGAACAAGCCTGAGATCAGCGACGCGCACCACATATTCGGACCCGTTGGAGGCAACCCGCCCCCGCGCTGGGTCTGTTCGTCTGAATTAAGCACTGCATGGAACCCGGAGATGGAAGCAAAAGCCATCGCATCATCAGTCGTCAACACATGCTCAGTCGACGCCGCATCGCCAATCGCGATCTCTTCGAACGTCTTGCTCTCGATGAACCCCAGATTCATTCCAATTCCTCCCGCACACGCACAAATGCGCCTAAGCCAATCCTATTGGCTCCGCACAACATGCAAAGTGACTGGAATCACCCAAGTAGCCCCCGGCTGGCCCGGCGAAAGGCGAACTTCCCGAATACCGAAACCCGCGGAGATGACATACCAAAAGAGCTGCGGCGAGACGAACCGGGGCGAGGGATCATACGGCCTCGCCCGCAGCCTGTCGCCGTAAACAGAGGCCCAGCCTACCCCACGTTTTCGGCCGTTTCGCTGCCCTCACTTACCTCAGCAGCCGCTTCTCCGCTTTCCTGCAGCATCTGCGCGTCGGCAAAGCGGTACCCCACATAGACATCCGTCAACAGGTACACAGGCTTCGAGGGATCGTCTTCGATTTTCTTCCGCAGCTGACGGACGAACGTCCGAAGATATTCGACCTCTTCGCGGCAGTCCGCTCCCCACACCGCCGTCAGCAGCTTGGCATACGAGATCACCCTGCCCGCTCGGCTCATCAGGCAGTAGAGGATGTCGAATTCCTTCCGCGTCAGATGAACTGCCTGGCCACGCTTGGTCACGCTTCGCTTCGAAGGAATCAGCTTGATCTCGCCAATCTCAATCGGAGCATCCTCGGCCCGCGCCGGCGCATGCACACGCCGCACTGCCGTCCGAATGCGAGCAATCAGCTCGCGCGTGCTGAAAGGCTTGGTCACATAATCATCTGCACCAAGCTCGAGAGCCTCGACCTTCTCCTCCTCCCCGTCGCGCACGGTGAGCATCAGCACCGGAAGACGCGGAGCAAACGCGCGGATACGCCGCAGCGTCTCGATGCCGCCGATACCGGGCATATTGATGTCGAGCAGAACCACGTCATACGCCCCTGAGTGCAGGAGCTGCAGCGCCTCTTCTCCGCGCGAAGCCTCCGTGAACTGAAAACCCAATTCCAAAAGCGGGGCACGCAGAGCGCGGCGGATCGCTGGCTCATCGTCAACTGCAAGAATGCGAATGGCGGACTGACTCATTTACGACTCCCTCTTTCGTGTCTGGGCCGGGATGGCCGCAAAAAATGTGTTTCCTTCGTCCTGGTCGCTTGTCACCCAGACGTATCCGTTGTGAATCGTGGCCGCGCGCTTGGCAACAGAAAGTCCGATCCCCGTGCCCGCAGCACGATTTGACGTGTTCGCTGATCGATAGTAGCGGTCGAAGATCCGCTCGCGATCGGCCATTGGGATCTCCGGCCCAAAGCTGTGGACCGAGAAGATCACTTCGTTCTTCGATTGCACCGCGCGAATCGTGATCGTTGTGCCGAAGATCGCGTACTTGCACGCATTATCGATGTACTGCGTCAGCAGCATCGTCATCAGTCGGCGATCGCAGCACAGAACTAGCCCTTCATCGGGCACATCGATGGTCAATTTCATCGTCGCCAGGCGCTCGCTCATACCGGCTACGACTTCATCGATCAGCGAAGCCACTCCGATCGGCACGGCATGTACCGTCACCTCATCGGCATCGAGCCGCGCAGTCGTCAGCAGTTTCGTTGTGAGATCGCTCAGCAGGTCGGTCTGCTCGCTGATCAGTGAAACGAGATCCGCTTGCCCCGCCGAGAGCTTGCCCATCTCCGAAAGCCCCGTAGATGCCGCCCGTATCGCCGTCAACGGCGTCTTGTACTCGTGTGCCAACGCGTCCAGTACCGTAGATCGGAGTTGCTCGGTTTGCCGCTCCGTCTCGATGCGGCTTTCGTTCGCGAAGGCCCTATAGCGATCGAACGTCACCGCGATCAGTGATGCGATCGCGTTGTTTGTCAGCGGGCTCGTTTCTCCGCGCAAGACAATCGATCCAATGGGAACATTCCCAAGGCGCAGCACGCGCCGGGCAATTCCCGTCTCCGCATCATCATCGGAGCTTTCGAAGTAATAGACGCTCTGCGCAAGCTCCTGCGGATCGACGTTCCAGTAGCCTGCTTGATAGGTCTCGTGCAGATCGGCATCGAAGATAACGACAGCCTCGAGAGCGAAAATTTCATGCACCAGTTCTGCGAGTTGCAACCCCGGCTCGACGTGAAGATTCATCTGGAGAGTGCGCCGCGTGAACTCGTAGAGATCCTGCATCTGCCCGCCCCATGAGTCCGACGAGCGCGCGTGTTCCGTCACCCGCGCCGACAACCTGCTGATCACCAGTGCGGTCAAGATGAACACAAACAGTTCGATGGGATTAGCCGGGTCTACCGCCGGATTCGTCCTCGCCATGCGCGCAGTGAAGTAGCTCTGCACTGCGACAGCCGATAGCGATACAACCGCAGCCTGCCAGAACCCGCACCACAGCGCGACGGGCACGACGATCAGCAAGTAGAGAAGAACAACAACAGGCAAGAGCCACTGCAGCCAGTGCGCCAGAAATCCGACCAGCACCACCGAGACAACGCCCAGAGCACACTCTGTCGCAAACAGAAGTGCCTGCCTCGCCGAGGCGCGCAGACGCCTTTCAGCAAAGGCAGTTCCGAGTGGGAGGACGTTCCCCGACATTTCTCTCGTTTCCTTTCCGGCGCTTGCGATGCGTTGGCTCATCCTGGCTTTCCGATACACGTCCAGAGTTGCAGCATCTCAAAAAAGTTGAAGTGGAGCTGAGCGGATTGCTCTGAGTGTCTTCTTTCCCCGGCTATCGGCACCCCGGCGGAGCCTGGAAAAGACCCCGCGTGCAGTTGCTGTTGAGTTTCGTGCGCGGGAGACACCTAGATTTTAACAGTTCCTTATTTTGTCCTTATAAACCGCCCGCGCATGCGCAAGGCTCCGACACAGCAAAGAGCCTGAAAACACAGGGCTCCGCGAGCATTAGGAAATCTTTTTCCAATCCTCATCTGGTCTTTATGCATCGTTTGCGTTACTTACGTCAGCCGCAGCCGCGAAAGAGCCAATCACAAAGAAGCAGCGCTGAGGCGCATGACTTCAGGGCTGGGAATTGCCTTTTTGCATTTGTGCCAATTCCGCCGCAGGAAATCGACAACCATCGAGGACTTAACCACGGGCGCTACTTCTTGCCGATCACTTCATCTATGTCACCACTGCAACTCACCTTCAGGAGGCAACGTGTCGATAACTAAGAGGTCGAGTCTTATGAAAGTATCCCTCCTCGCCGCAGCAGTTCTATCTCTCGCTACTGCAGCCATTGCGCAAGCCCCGGCAACGACCGCCCCCGCTGATCAGGCCGCCGCTCCCGCAGCAGCACCTGCTCCGCTCACTACTCCCGCAGTCACCGGCCCTCTCGCCTGGCTTCCCCCCGCGAACTTCGACGCCGGCCCGTTCGGCAAGATCTCCGCCAACGGTATTGTCACCGGCGTCGGCAGATATCAGGACAATCACATCCCCGGGGATGACACAGGACAGGCCTCTTTGAGCAACGGCCAGATTTTCCTCCAAAAGGCCGACGGCAAGGTCCAGTACTTTATCGAAGTTGGCGCCTACACTCTTCCCTCTCTAGGCGCGCCCTTCCTCCCCGCCGATAAGACCGTGAGCGCCACTTACGGCCCGGTTCCGGTCGCATTCCTCAAGCTGCCTGTTGGAAAGACCACGCAATTCCTGATCGGTTCTCTGCCCACGCTGATCGGAGCTGAGTACACCTTCACCTTCGAAAATATGAACGTTGAGCGCGGACTGCTTTGGAACCAGGAGAACGCCATCAATCGCGGCATCCAAGTCAATCAGACCTTGGGCAAGTACCTCACTGCTTCATTCAGCTGGAACGACGGCTTCTATTCCAATCGCTACTCGTGGCTGAGCGGATCGCTGACCTACGTCAAGGGACCGCACACCCTCGCCTTCGTCGCCGGCGGCAATGCTGGCAAGACGGCGTACCAGACCTTCGCCACTCCGGTACAGAACAACAGCTCGATCTACAACCTGATCTACACCTACAGCAAGGGCGCCTGGATCATCCAGCCCTACTATCAGTACAGCAACGTTCCGACCAATCCTTCTGTCGGCGTCTTTACGGGTGCCAATACGAATGGCGGAGCTTTGCTCGTCAGCCACGCCTTCAAGCACGGTCTCTCGCTCCCCGGTCGTGTTGAGTACATCACCAGCTCAGGCCGCTCCTCTGATGAGGGCGCCATCAACCTCCTCTACGGACCAGGCAGCAACGCCACCAGCGTAACGCTTACGCCGACCTTCCAGAAGGGCGGCATGTATGTGCGCGGCGACCTGTCTTGGACCCATACGGGCAGCTATGTCCCAGGGGATGCCTTCGGCAAGAACGGAACCAACGCAAACCAGGCCCGCGCCGTTGCTGAAATCGGCTTCATCTTCGGCAACAACATCGAGAAGTAGTTCCTCCTCCCTACCAAGGTAGGTACTTCAATGCGTTTCCTGCGGCAGCCGTTGAGCTGTCGCAGGAATGCGCTGAGGTTCGCCTCGAGCGGTCACGATCAACGAGGCGATCTTCATTCCATCTTCATCGCCTCCCTGGTTTCTTCATTCCATCTTCATAGGCAGCTTCATAGCATTCCTCTAAACCAGAACAGACCCCCCCGGACAGGAATGGGGCGAGCCGCGTATATCCCGCAATGCAAGCCGCGGGTGCAGACATAAGCATTTCAAATTCCAGGAGAATCACAATGGCAGAACAGAAAGCACCTCAGATGCAGGCCACACTCGGACTCACCGGGTTGACCAGCAACGCAATGGCGCTGATTGCTCCGGGCGCCTTCCTATGGCTCACCTTCTTCATCCAGGCAACGGCCGGTGTTGCAGGCCAGCCCTCAACCGCACCCGCCATGTGGATGGGCATCTTCGCTGCCCTCCTGCTCTGCCTCGCCACCGCAGTATCCTACGCTGAAATTTCGAAACTTTACCCGGGTACCGGCTCCAGCTACTACTACGCAGAGCAGGCATTGCTTTCCAAAGACAAGGCGTTCAAGTATGCCCGCGTCGCGAAGTTCATCGTCGGCTGGGGCTCGCACCTCTACTACTGGGTCTACCCGGGGGTGATGGTCGCAACCACCGGCATCTTTGTCGGCTATGTCGTCGGGTTCTTCTATCCGACTTTCATCAGCGGTTCCAATCCTGGCCCTGTCTTCATGGGCCTTGTTGCCATTGTGTTCTCCTTCTTCGTCGCCTGGATCGCCCAGAAGGGCGCCGGCGCCTCCACTGCCGTCAACTTGGCCATCAACATCGTGCAGATCTCCGCGTTGCTGGTCTTCAGCGTTCTCGCTCTGGGATACCGCTCCAACCACCCCGCAGGTTCGCCGGCCTTCAACTATGACGGACAATCCCTCGCCACCTACACCTACCAGTTCGCGACCAATCCCAAGGACGGCTCCATCATTCGCGACGCGAACGGCATACCTCAGCCGCTCGTAGACAAGTCGGGCAAAGCAGTTCCCTTCACGATCGACTACCCCGCCACTGACAGCAACGGCGCCATCCTCACGCACCCCAACGCGGCGTCTGTCGTAGGCGTACACAAGTTCAGCTGGGTATTCATCCAGGCCACCGTCGCAATTCTGATCTTGGTCGGATTCGAATCTGTCACGGCCATGGGTGGCGAAGCAAAGAATCCAACCAAACACATCCCTATCGCTGTAATCGCCTCGCTGCTCATCCAGGGCCTGGTCTGTTATCTGATCGAGTATTTTGCGGCAAACTACTTCCTCAACTCCGGTTACACCATGGCAAGTGCCGCCGGTTCCGCCGCTCCCGTCGGCGACATGATGATCATCGTCGGCGATGCGCTGCTCGGCCAGGGCCACGGCAAGTACTTCATGCTCGCCGAAGCCTTCACGGTGTTCCTCGCGCTCATCGGAACCACGCTGAGCTGCATGAATACCGGCGCCCGCGTGACATACGCCATGGGCAAGGACGACGAAGCACCTGAGCACTTCGGCATGCTCCACGCTGAGTCGCTCACCCCGCGCCGCGCCATCTGGAGCCTCGCGGTCATCTCCGCCGTGCTCGGCTGCGTAGCGGTCTCCTTCGTATTCGCAGATGCCAGCGCTCCAACCGACGCAACCATTGCAGCACTGCCGCATGGCATCTTCTCGAGCTTCGGCTACACGACACACGACAAGTTGGCGGCCATGCCGAACTCCCTGCTCACCATCACGCTTACCTCCAACTTCGGCACCTTCATCCTCTACGCACTCAGCTGCTTCCTCTGCATGGTCGCGTTCCACAAGCGCCCCGATCACAGCTTCGTGCGCCACACGCTGATCCCTGGGTTCGGGCTCATCGCAAACCTGATCTGCATGGCCTTCTACGTGATCGGCCCCTTCTTCAACCTGGGCACCAAGATGGAACCGCTGACTGCGCTGGGAATCTCAGCAGTCTGGGGCCTTTACGGAGCGGTCTACTTCCTCAAGAGCTCAAAGTCTAAAGGAAAGGCTGTTCTGCTGGAGAGCAAGAGCACATTGGCTTAGAAAGCACTCGTCTAAGCCGGGCGAAACACAACACTGGGTGGAACTGCTCCGCGGCGAATCAGCCGCGAAATCGGAACCACCCAGTGCCTTTGTAGTAGAAACATCTGTAGATTCGATCCCCCGACTTCTGAGGCCACTGGTCCATGTTGGACGTCGTATTTGGTCAAGCGAGCGATCCCGGCAAAATCCGATCTAATAATGAAGATTCGCTCGGCTCGTTTGTCCCCAGTTCCCGGCACCAGGCCCGTTCCCACGGATACCTCTTCGCTGTAGCCGATGGTGTAGGCGGCCTCGATCTCGGCGAAGTCGCTTCATCCACCGCAGTCTCAGTGCTCACCAAAGAGTTTGAAAAGTCGCAGGGTGGCGCGATGCTCATCAGCCTTCTGCCTCGATTAGTGCAGCACGCCAACTCCGCAGTTCACGATCGCACTCTAGCTCCGGAATTCCGCGGCAAGAAGATGGCCACGACGGTCGTTGCATGCGCTCTGCGGCACGATCAGGCAGTCGTCTCACACGTCGGAGACTCGCGATGCTACCTCGTCCGACACGGACGCGCAAAGCTCATCACCCACGACCACACCTGGGTAAACGAGCAGCGTAAGATGGGACTCATCACTGAATCCGAAGTCTCTCAGTCAGAATCGCGGCACGTACTCATCCGTTCGCTGGGCCCGGAGATGTTTGTCTCTCCCGATACGACCGCGCTAACCATTCAGCCCGGCGATGTGCTCGTCCTCTGCTCTGACGGCGTGCACGACGAATTGCCTGAGTCCACCATGGCCTCTATCGTCTCGCAGAATAAGCCAATCGATGAAGTGGCAAGCGAACTGGTCGCGCGCGCTGTCGACAACGACGGAAACGACAACACGACGGCCATGGTAATCAAAGTCCGCTCGGTCGAGCAGGTAGGCATGTACCGCGGCCGCCCTTACCGTCTTCCTTCCTAGCAGGAAATCTCCGACAAAAGCCTTACAAATCCCTTAGGGTTGCGCCTGTATTCCTCGATAGAGTAAAAGAAACCTCGCATAAAACTGTTCGGAGTACTTCCCGCCTAATGGGCTTTCTCGACACCATCGAATCCGGCTCGCAAATCGACTCCTACCGTATCGAGGAACCAGTCGCTCGCAGCGGCATGGCTTCTATCTTCCGCGCCACCGACGTGCGCGATAACCGCATCGTCGCACTCAAAATACCCCACCCCGACATGGAAGCCGATCCCATCCTCTTCGACCGGTTTCAGCGCGAAGCCGCAATCGGCGAAAAACTGAACCACCCGATGGTCATGCGCGTCTTCGGCGGCGAAAAGCGGTCGCGCGTTTACATGGTGATGGAGTGGTGCGAAGGCCGCCTGCTCCGCGAGATTCTCTCACATGGCCGCATCGGCCACGATCGGGCTCTCCACATCTCCGTCAAGGTGCTGGACGCGCTCGAGTACATTCACGAGCAGGGCGTAGTTCACCGCGATCTGAAGCCTGAAAACATCATGATCGACGAGAACGATAACGTGAAGCTCATCGACTTCGGCATCGCCGGAGACGGCGCCGCACGCCGCCTCACCTACGCCAACTTCACCGCGACCCTCGGCACGGCCGACTACATCTCTCCCGAGCAGGTGAAAGGCAAGCGAGGCGACGGACGCTCCGACATCTACGCGATGGGCGTCATCCTGTACGAAATGCTTACTGGACGCCTTCCCTTCTCCGGCAACTCGCCCATGGAAGTGATGAACGATCGCCTGCTGAACTACCCCGTTCCGCCCTCCCTTGTAGAGCCCCGGATCTCGCCACAGATGCAGGAAGTTCTCTACCGTGCCCTGGAGCGCGATCCGCAAAATCGCTACGCACACGCGCGCGAATTTGCACATGACTTGCAGCATCTTGATGAGGTGGGTGTGGAAGACCGGCTTGAAACTCGGGAGTGGAACAAAAGAAAATCACACACATCGCGTCAGGTGGCTTATTATGCAGCACTTGCGCTCATTCCTGTTGTTATCCTGTTGCTGATGGTCTTGGTCTCACGCCATCGTTGACCGACCCCCTCGCCGGCCAAATCTTCACGGGTTCCTTATGTCGAGAACCCTAGACTTGATGCTGAATGCCTCACAACCATTTTCCTGTCCGGAAGGAGAACCATGTCGACTGAGTACCGCAATTTTCTCGCGCTCCCCTATGAAGAGCTTGAGGAACTGAATCTGCAGGCCAAGGCTGACCGGCTCAACCGTGTAGCCATTGATGAAATCCGCGACAAGCGGTTGAAGTATTTGAAGGACGAGAAGCGGATCAAAGCCATCACGGTACTCTTCACCGACCTCGAAGGCCGTCTGCACCTGCTCGATTACGATAAGAAGTTCCTCCTGGGCTCCTACGAGAATCTAACCTTCGACGGCTCCTCCATTCGCGGCTTTACGGCCCAGAAGGAGAGCGACCTCCGCCTCGGCATCGACTGGAGCGCCTTCTACTGGGTGCCTTCCGACGTCTTTGGCAACGGCAAGTGCCTCGTCTTCGGCACCGTCATCGATAAGGACGGTACGCCCTACTCCGGCGACCTCCGCGGCGTCCTGAAGACCTATGCTGACAAGCTCTACAAGGAAAAGGGCTACACGCTCAACGCCGCCAACGAAATCGAAGGCTTCCTGTTCGCTGGCAAGGACGCCGAGCGCAAATACCACGAGACGGGCAAGTTCGAGTTCATCAACACCGGCGGTTACTACCACTCACTGCCGCTCGACCCTCTGCGTCAGTTCATCGACACCGCCGCTGAAGTGCAGCGCGCGATGGGCTTCCAGAATGAGAAGGATCACCCCGAAGTAGCGCCCAGCCAGTTCGAAATCAACTACGGCTACGGCGAAGTTGTTGCGGCCGCTGACCAGATCCAGCTCTACAAGCTGCTCTGCCGCCAGATCGCCAATAATCACGGCTATACGGCCAGCTTCCTTCCCAAGCCCGTTGTCGGCGTCAACGGCAGCGGCATGCACACCAACGTCTCCATCTCGAAGGACAAGACCAACCTCTTCTGGGATGAAAAGGGACAGGAAAAGCTCTCGAGCTTCGGCTGGGAATTCATCGATCGCATTCTCACCCATGCGCTCGACATCTGCCTCATCTTGAACTCGAGCGTCAACGCATACCGCCGTCTCGATCCGCACTTCGAAGCGCCGAACCAGATCAAGGCCTCGGCTACCGATCGCGGCTCCATGGTCCGTGTGCCCATCGGCAACTCGCGATCAATGCGTGTGGAAGTTCGCTCGGTCGGCCCGGATGCTAACCCCTACCTCGCCCTCTACTCCATCTTCAAAACGGGGATTGACGGCACCACGGCGAAGATCGACAACCTCCGCCAGGCTGAACGCTACCTGCCCGACCACATTCAGGCCGCGATCGACGACTTCAAGTCGTCAAAGTGGATCGGCGAGATTCTCGGCTCCGATGTGCAGGGCCGTTTCGCCGACCTGAAACAGGCCGCCGCAAACCGCTGCGCTCGCGAGCTTGGTACCTTCGTCAAGGCTCCTGAAGTGCAGTTCCACCACGAGGTCTACAACCAGTCCCTCTGGAACCTCTTCTAAACCTAACTCAATCCGGACTGGCAAACACAGGCGGCGCGATCATCTCGATCGCGCCGCTTTCATTCGCATGATGGTAGGGGAATATCGCCTTGAAAGACTTCTGGTGCCGCAGGTCTCTTGTCTCTGGAGACTTGGGATACGTAAATGCCAGACCCGCTGTTGTCTCTCTTCCATGGTGAAGAGCTAGAGCCCGCTCGGCGATCCCGGCCCCGTCAGCACCAATTCCTGCTGATCCGCTGCCACAACCTTCTGGTAAAAATCTCTCGCCTGCTCGTAGTCCTTAGCATCCAGCAACGTGAACCCCCGTGCCAGCACTCGCGCCGGCGTTACCGAATCCCCGGCCACTTTTGTGCGAAGTTGATACGCTGCATTCTCTTCCCAGCGGAGGTTTGCGTCCTGCGCATTCTGCTTCAGCGTGAACCCGGGCGGCAGCACGTAAGTGATCTGCTCCTGCTCCTGCGCGGGATAGCGCATGTCGATGGGAAGCTCCCGAACTTTGTCTGGCGGAAACGGATTCTTCTCCTGCGCCTCAAACAGCAGCCGCGGCACGGCGAGATGCCCATCGCCGCTCTTTGCAAGCGAACCGGAGACATTGATGATCGCCAGCAACTGCTTCTCCGGATCGTCCAGATAGGCAACATGATCGACCTTGGCCTGAACACTGGCGGGCACTTGCGCCGCGATCATCTTGTCCAGCTCCTGCTTCACTGCCTCAGGTCCTGACTTCATGCCGAGCTGCCGCAGCTCAATCGCGTGCTGACCAATAAAAGCAATCTTCAAGGTTCCCGACACTCCCCCCTGCGGCGACAGGTTCAGCGACCCCACATGAAGAGTGCTGTTGTCTGTATTCCTCTGCAACGGCGTGATAAACGTCTCGACCTTATTACCCGCGTCGAGTCTGACCCCGCCGGCTCCCGCATGTGCCCAGTGCAGCATTCCAAACGGAGCCATCTTGGTTCCCGGATCGACAAGAATCTCCTTGCCGTCGATATTCAGCGCTACCAACGCCGTATCGAGCTGAATGTTGTCCATGTACTGCGCGGAGAACGCCCGCACGCTGCGGCTTGCGATCCGCACAGGATGCGCCTGAATTCCCGCCGCGCGCACCAGCGCGAGATAGAGGTACGTAATCTCATTGCTGGAGCCCTTCTTGTTCAAAAGAATCGTCTCTACTTTCCCGCGTGGGATGAACTCGCTCCCGGAGAGCGGCGCCCCGTCAGGACTCCCATCCAGGTTGTCAATCTTCTGCACCAGCGCATATAGCTTCTTCGCCTTATCCGCCGCCGAATCCGAACCGCTCACCGCTTCCTTCACGGCATTCTTCAATGCCGGCGTTGGCTCGACGTAGCTGTTCAGCGCTCTATTCCAATACGACATCTGCTTCTGCCAGTAATCCTTCACATCGGGCGTATAGGTGTAGAAGAAGTCCACGCCGTAGCTCGACGTGTTCGCGGGGGGAGCCCACGGCTCTGCCGGCAGCGCAGGCACCTCCGATAGATCGACAATGTAGTTCCCCAGCGCGTCGCGCGTAACGCTCTTCCCGGCGGGCAAGTTCGGCCGAAGCTCAATATCCGTGAGCGGATTGTCGTGTGGGTCCTTCAGAGCATTGGACGCGACGCCTGTACCGGTCTGTGTTGTGGGCACGAACTGCCGGGAAGGTTTGAAGATGAAGTGTTCTTTGTGGATGAAGTAGGGCTCCTGAAGTCGCCAGTTCGGCGCAGCGAGGTAACGGTCGTAGCGGATCTGGTACCTATACTCGATCACGCTGCCCACCTCTACGCTGGGCATCGTGAAATATGTTTCAGTGCCGCGCTGTCCCTTTGTCGCTTTCAGCAGTTCGGCCGGTCTGCCGGCAAGCGGCACAGCCGTCCCGTCAGGATGCACGACACGTCCTTCAAGAGCGCCAATCTCCACTTTCCCCTGATAGGAATCCGTATCCCACGGCGCATCCTCTCCCACCCGCGCGATGCTTGGCATGCTCCAATGCGCGGAATTAGATGGAGCGATCGTCCCCTCCGTTGATTCATTGCCTAAGCCACCCTTCATGTGGCCCCAGTTATTTCCTTGTGCATTGAATACAAAAGTCTTCGGGAAATCAATATGCACCACCGCGGCAGCCTTGCCCTCTTCCGTCAAAACCTTGATGCGCGCGTAGACCGTACGAAACGCATGCGGATCGTCTGAGGTTTCTTCGCGGTACAGATATACCGCTGCTGCCCCCGGCGCAGCCGGATCGGCCGTCATGCTCAATTCTTCTTTTGGGATTGGTTGAAACTGGGCTTTCGATGCGAGAGGTGCAACGGCAACAACACACAACATACTAAAGCTCATCAATAAATGAGAACGCATTGCAAGAATCTCCACGGTATCTGTCTTCAATGACGGATATGCTGGCGATAAAGTTCTACGGCCGTTCGATACTGGATTCTATTCGCTTGTCCAAGGCAAAACGTGGGTTCTCCATCACACTTCTGGGGTACCCTGAACGCAGTCTCTCGAGGAGTGCAGAATAAACATGGCAACCGAGACCTCCCCCGCCACCTGCCGCTTGGTCCGCGCCGGACAAAATTTCATCGGCAAGCAAGGCCTCACCTACACTCCAGCCATCTCTGCGGAGTCCGTCGGCGCCCGCGCGCTGCATATGCAGCTTGTCACAATCCCGCCGGGCGGCCGGGCCAAGGCCCACAAGCACGCCTCGCACGAGACTGCCATCTACGCCCTTTGCGGAACCTCGTGCATGTGGTACGGCGAGAACCTGGAGCAGCACATGCAGATCAATCCGGGTGACTTTCTCTATATACCGGCTGACATGCCGCACCAGCCCTACAACCCCAGCTCGAGCGAATCTTGCGTTGCCCTCATCGCCCGTACAGATCCCAACGAACAGGAAAGCGTAGTTCTGCTGCCGGCGCTCGACGAGAAGCACGGGCCTGCTCTCTAGCGAGTGCTACTGGAGCCGCGACTTGTGCGCCCAGAGCCCCAGACCGGGGTTGGCGATGAAAAAGATCTCTTCTCCCCGGACGGTGTTCCAGCCATGCGAAAGCGTGTGCGGGTTGTAGAGTTCCATCATTTCGTCGAGATCGGCGTAGGCGAATCCCACTCGTTGAATCTCCTCGCGCGTCAATTCCCCGGGACACCATGTGATTTTGAAGCGGCCTTCTGACGAGCCATGAATCAGGTGGGCCGCTGCTCCGAGTTCCGCAGCGAGGTCTTCGTTCTGCTCGACTGCTTTGAGGGTCGCCGATGTGCCGTGATAACCGTATTTGCGGATCAGCGAGTCGATCGTCTTGTCTTCGCCAAATTCACGCACTGCCGGAGCGAGCACGATCAGTTCCGCATCATCGCCTAGAGCCATGCGGGTGCGGTAAACGGCCTTGTTGCCGAGCCACGTGGAGTGAAACTCACGCGGATCAAGGAACACAACAGCCTTGCGGATCGGCCGATCGACCATCTCGAAATTGACCTTAACGCTGAGTTCAGCAGCGCGGTGAAAGCACTCTATATCGTCTCCCACGAAGAGCCCTCGGACAGCCAGTTGGCCGTTTTCGTCGCGACCGACAACGGTGTGCACATAGACGAGGGGGATATCACGAAGAAATTTGTCAGATGCGTAGTTGAGCACCGCACGCACCGGATTGTCGGCGCGCCCCATGATGCGCTCCATACCGTAAACCGCCCCGAGATAGTGGCTGCGGTTGATGCCCATGCGGCCGCCCGTTCCGACAAGAATATTCTTGTTGTAGTTGGCCATGCCGATCACTTCGTGAGGAACAACTTGGCCAATCGATAAAATTAGGTCGAACTCGCCGCTGCAGATCTGCCGGTTCACCTGAGCAGGCCATGCGAAATCGACCTTGCCTTCCGACACTTCACGGATGAACTCAGCCGGAACCTCGCCCAGAGTCTCGACGTCCGTGCGCCAGTTGTGCACCTTGAACAACTCACGAGGAACGCCCGGAAACATATGGTCCATCTGTTTCGGCGTCATCGCTGTATGCGTCCCAAGCGCAGGCAGAATCGCCTTGAGCTGGTCACCGAGAATCTGGTGGGCGGCGCACGTCAGAGAGCCGGCCTGCGAGTGCAGCCGGGTGATGTCTGGCGGCACTGCCAGAACGCGGTTACGAGGGTCTATCTGTTCGAGCGCATCGCGCAGGAGACCAGAGAGCTCCTGTGTAGTCAGCTCCTTGTCCACTCCGCCGATCGCGCAATATAAAGCCATGCTGATCACTCTAAACCGTTCAGTGGCAGGGAATGACGTGGGCAGACAATTTCTTGGGAAGGCTATCTGATCTGAAAAGAACTCTTGTCGACCTCCTTGTCTTTTCCGCTAAAATCCCTCTCACCCGGACATATTCGTTTCATCCCCGCCAGGGGAAGGCACTGGTAGCGCCCGGCTTCCCTCAGTCATCAGGAGAGATGCATGGAGATCGTTTCCGTCGGTCCCGATTGGTCCCAGCAAGTTGTTTGCGGAAGCTGCCGCACCACGATGAAAATCAGCCAGCCCGACCTCGGCTGGTTCAAAAAGACAACCTGGGACAAGGGCTACCTGGGGTTCCGCTGCGGACATTGTCGGACCGTAATTCTTTTCGACGGCGCTTTGGCCGACGGAAAAAATCGCGAGTGGGTCTTCGCCGAGTGCGACTACCCGCCGATCCACGTTGGCCAGGCCCTGCGCAACAAGAAGGTCGAAGCGATCTAGCATTCGCGTGGCTCCTCCGTCACACTCGCCCCTGATGGTGAACACAGACACTTAGCTCACTTCCTGTTACATAGCCGGGCAACTGCAGGTGCATCCAGGCTCTGTTCTGGACACCCGGGAAGGAGTCTGGCATGCTACGGATTTGGCTTGTCTCTCTTGCCTTTTTCACGTCCTCAACGCTCACCTCTCCTGCTCAGGCAATTCTCGATCAGTCGTTCACGCCGCCGAGCAACTACGGCGGTTTCGATGCCGCAATCAATGCCTGTTGCGCCTATGTGGCCCAAACCTACACAGCAGGATTGACGGGCACACTGGCGGGCGTTTCCATTCCAGTTCAATCCCAAGCTACTTTCCCTCTTCACATTGCTATCCGCGCTGTGAAGTCCGGCCTGCCCACAACGACCGTTCTTGGGGATGTGACCCTCACCTCAAGTAGCACGCAACTCTCAGACTTGATCCGGTTCTCCCAATGGATTCCCCAGACGGCGGGACAACAATACGCGATCGTCGTCAACTATGTCGGAGCACCTGAACCACCCTTGCCCTCTGAAGAGGGCAGTTGGGGAGGAGCAACCAGTTCGACTTTCAGCAGTCTTTACCCCGGCGGCGGCAACTTTGGAAGCGTCGACGGAGTCTCCTGGCAGCCTGAGAATGGTCCTGTCTTCGGTGACCTGTTCTTCAAGACGTTCGTTGGTCCTCCTATGCTGCCCGTCGCCATCAATGTGAGGCCGGGCAATTGCACCAACAAGATCCTTGCCGGCCGGGCAATTCCAGTAGCGATTCTCTCTTCTACCACTTTTGATGCGCCCGCGATCATTGATCCGGCAAGCCTCAGGTTCGGCCGAACCGGTTCTGAGGAAAGCCTTATCGTTTGTGACCGATCGCAAGACGTAAACGGTGACAGGCTTCCTGACTTGAAATGCAAATTCGACCTGCCTCGATCGGAGTTTCTCGAAGGGGACACCGCCGCCGTTCTCAGAGGCAGCACAATCGATGGACACCTGATCATCGGAACCGACTCCATAAAGCTAGGCGACGAACGGCATTAGTCAGCTTTTCTGGTCCCGATCAGCGGCCAGCCTGTGTCCGAGCTAATTCCCCCCCCAATGCTTCGGCAAGATCGATGCCAGCCGCTAATAGTGAAGTATTCGCTTGACAATCATCTCGAATGGCACAATACTAAAGTCTATGCTTCAGTTTTTTTACAGTCGAAGCATGCACAATCAGGAGGATCTTGACCATGCCGGAACCCAATGTGAATCACAGCACATTCGTTGTCGAACGTACCTACCCGCAATCCCCCGCCCGGGTTTTTGCCTCGTTCGCTGAGGCGGGCCGCAAGCGCCGCTGGTATGCGGAAGGCGACCACGAAATTCAGGAGTACGACTTGGACTTCCGGGTCGGAGGCGGCGAGCGTTTTCGTTACCGTTTCAAGGCGGGTCATCCGGTTGCGGGCTCAGAGATCGACAACGAGTCGACCTACCAGGACATCGTCCCGGAGCAGCGCATTGTGCTCACACAGAAAATGTCGCTGAATGGAATTCCTGTATCAGTCGCGGTGATCACGCTCGAGTTTCTCTCGGCTGATGGAGGAACGGACCTCGTCCTCACCAACCAGGGAACTTACGTTGGCTGGCCCGATGGAGCGAAGATGGTGGAAATGGGCTGGAACAGCCTGCTCGACCGGCTCCGCGGGGAAGTCGCAGCCTGATCCTGAACCGAGACCGCGATGCCAAAGCCCCAACCTGAAATTGACAACCTCTTCCACGCCCTCGGCGATCCGACACGCCGGGCCATGCTAGACCTGCTGAGCCGGGGGCCCATCTCAGTCACACGGCTGGCTGAGCCCCTCGGCGTCACGCTTACCGCCGTTGGACAGCACCTGCAAATTCTAGAGGGGAGCGATCTTGTCCGCACCGAAAAGGTGGGTCGTGTTCGCACCTGTCGCATTGAGCCCACGGGGTTTACGCGTCTGGAGAAGTGGATCAAGGAGCACCGTTCTCACTGGGAGCTGAGCCTGGACCGACTCGGCGAATTCCTTGCCGAGGAGGACGAAAACACGAACAGGTAAACTGGAGTAGACGAGGTCGCTATGCCAGAGATTCAGCGCAGGAAGACTCCCACGGTAAAGATCGGCAATGTAAAGGTAGGGTGGGAGGTCCCGGTTGTCGTCCAATCGATGACCAACACCGACACCGCGGATGTGGCCTCCACCATCGAGCAGGTTGCCGCTCTTGCGATGGCAGGGTCTGAGATTGTTCGCGTAACGGTGAACAACGAAGAGGCCGCGGCTGCGGTTCCGGCGATTGTCGAGGGACTGGAAAAGCGCGGGATTCGGGTGCCGATCGTCGGCGACTTCCACTACAACGGACACCTTCTTCTGAAGAAGTATCCGGCCACCGCGCAGGCTCTCGCGAAGTACCGCATCAACCCCGGCAATGTCTCCATCGGGCGCAAAGACGATGACAACTTCCGCACCATGGTCGAATGCGCCGTGGAGAATCAGAAGCCTGTGCGCATCGGCGTGAACTGGGGATCGCTCGATCAGTCCCTCCTTACGAAGATGATGGACCAAAACGCACGCTCGGCGCAGCCGCTACCCGCACGCGACGTGATGATGGAAGCGATGGTTGTGAGCGCTCTCGATTCAGCCAAAGCTGCCGAGTGCTACGGGCTGCGCGATGACCAAATCATCTTGTCAGCCAAGGTTTCTGGCGTGCGCGATCTGATCGACGTCTACACAAACCTCGCGGCCCGCTGTAACTATGCCCTGCACCTTGGATTGACCGAAGCCGGCATGGGAGCCAAGGGGCTCATCGCCTCCACAGCCGGACTGGCTCCCCTGCTGCTAGCCGGCATTGGCGATACCATCCGCGTGAGCCTAACGCCTAAGCCCGGTGGCGATCGCACCGAGGAGGTTCAGGCAGCCCAGCAAATTCTCCAGTCGCTGTCGATTCGCAGCTTCATGCCGCAGGTGACAAGCTGCCCCGGATGCGGACGCACCACCAGCACATACTTCCAGGAACTGGCGGAGCAGATTCAAGGCTACCTCCGCACCTCCATGCCGGAGTGGCGGAAAAAGTACCCGGGCGTTGAAGAGTTGAAACTCGCTGTCATGGGCTGCGTAGTCAATGGGCCCGGCGAGTCGAAGCACGCTAATCTCGGCATCAGCTTGCCGGGTACCTTCGAAGAGCCAAAGGCGCCGGTCTACGTCGATGGCAAGCTCTACACCACACTTCGTGGCGACACCATCGTCGCTGAGTTCAAAGAGATTCTGGACAAGTACGTTGAGAGCCACTACGGGCAAGGCGCGAAGAGCGAGGAACTGGTAGGAACTCGGTAGTTCACAATTCTAAGTTCATAGTTCGTAGAGAAATGAGCGCACATGTTGCGCTCATCCTCTTTTGCCGAGCTAGATCTCTCGGTAAGAACACACCCACATCACTGCTGCAATCGGATTTCGCTCACCTGCATCACCGGTGAAATGTCCGTGTACTTGGGGATGTCGCTTTGCAAGATATCGGCGTTGAGCAAAAAAGCGTCGGTAAATGCCTGCACACTTTCGCAGGTGAAGCCGCATATAGCCGTGAAGGGCGGCAGTTGATCTGGCGTTCCGCCGAGCATGCCGATTTCGACAGATACCGCCTTGACCGCGGAGCCAAGCAGCCCCAGAACGAGCGGGATGTGTGTAGTCATGTAGTAATCGACGTCGAAGCGGGCGCCGGGCTGGGTGGGAAAGAAGATGGTGACCTTGACCATCTCTCTACAGTACGACTCCCCGTCTAGTCTGACTGGGTGAACGGCTTCGGATCACTCTGCAGCCAGTTCTGGCGTGCCGCGCGGCGCAGTTCCGTAAGTGGGTAGAGTGTTCCCCGCCAGACAACGCCCCCTCGATAAAGGGTAAGAACCATGGATCGCAGCATCGCCCATCCGAGAAGAAGCACCGACGGTGCGAACGTCAACGCGTACCATGCCGGTACGCGGGTAGCCCGGCTGCTGGCTTGATAAACGAGGATCAGTCCGACATAGGCGAGGACCCCGGCTGCGGCGTTCCAGCCTCCAGAAAGAATCGCCGCAAGCGGCACGACTGCGTGCAGCAGAGGACCCAGTGAAGCGAGAAACTGGAGCAGCGTTCGAAAGCGAGTAACTGCGAACGCGTTTTTCTCCAGCAGCGACACAACTCCCAGAGTTCCTTCGAGCCATCGAAGACGGGCCAGGTTGCGGCCCAGGATGACACGTTGAGCGAATCCCGCTCTCTTCACGCGCATTCCGAGAAAGACATCCTCCAGAATCTCAAGACGGAGTGCTTCAAAACCACCAACGTGCTGGTAGACCTCGCGGCGGATCAAATTGAATGCGCCGGCTCCAAAGGAGTCTCTCGCCTTGGGGTCGGCTACTTTCCAGAGCCGAACCATCCAGGAGGCCATCGCCTGCATGGCGCCGAGGACCGCCTTTTCCCCTGGAGTATGAAACAGAATCGTCGGCAGCAGAACCAGGTGATCTGCACCGAGTTCCACGGCTTCCCGCATGGCGAGTTCCAGCGCTCGTGGCCCAAACATCACGTCACCGTCCGTGAAGAGGATCCACGGCGCTGTTGCGCGATTTGCGGCCGTAGCGAGGGCATGCGGCTTGCCCAACCAGCCTGCTGGAAGTTCAGCTACGTGAATGACCTCGACACGGTGCGGACTCTTGCTTGCAAGCGCTTCGCCCGCAATCTGGTCCATCAGGGTGCCGGTCCGATCACCTGAGCGATCGTCCACCGCGATGATTTGAAGCCTCAGGCCAGTGGATTCGACAAGCGAACGCAGACATTGGCCAATCACGCCTTCCTCGTCGCGCGCGGGAACGATCACTGTGAGGTCGGCGCCATCGCTCTCCGGAACCGATGGCAGCGTTGCGGGATCGATACGGCTCAGATCGGGAAGCTTTCGCATCCCTGTGAGCGAAGTCACTCCCTTCCACAGCCACGCAGCGGCAAGCCCCCAGGCCAGATTCGTGAACTGCTGGTGCAGAGAGAAGAAGCCCATATCCCTAGTATCAACGTCCGATCTGGCTCAAGGCTTTTCAGTAAGTGCAGGAGCGAAGCGGGATCCAATGATCAAAATGATGCAGGACGCGACGAGAGAAATGAGCGTCGCACCAAGGCCGATGCGAAGATCCGTCCGGTCAGCGATCTTGCCGATAATCTGCGGAGAAAACGTGTCGCCGAAAAAGTGAATACAGAACAGATTCACCGACACCGCAGTGGCGCGCACGGGTGCCGAGACGGAGTTGACGATGGCCGTATTGAGCGGGCCTGTGTTGAGGAAGAGGAAAAACTCCGCACCCAGAAGTGCAGGTACGGCATAACGAGTCGGCGCAAAGAAGAGCAGTACTCCGAACGGCAGTGTGAGGGCGACGCTCCAAAAGCTGAGCAGGTAAAGTGCACGATGGTTGGTCCTGAGCCAACGCTGCGCTATCCAGCCCCCGATCGCTGTGCCGAGAATGCCATCGATGACGGTAGCGGCTCCTGCAAGTTGACTGGCTCTTGCTACGGACATGCCGACCGGATTGTGCAGGAATTCGGGGATCCAGTTCGAGATCCCTCCCATCGCAAAAGTCAGCATCGCCAGTCCAAACGTGCCGCAGAGGAACGCTGGATTGCGGAAAAGGCCCACCACTGTCGCACGATCCGCTGTGGCGCGGATATGGTCCTGCGCGCCGCGCTCTGGCTCGCTGCCGAAGATCCCGTAGAGAACAGCGACGAGGAGCCCCGGGATCGCACAGATGAAAAATGGCTGACGCCATCCCCACGCCGTGCCCATCTGCCCGCCGGCAAGATAGCCGAGCGCGGCGCCAACCGGGATGGTCACATAAAAGATCGACAGTATCCGATTGCGATCGCGCTCAGGGTAGAAATCCGCAATCACCGCGGGCGCAAAAATGGTGAATGAAGCTTCGCCAATCCCGACAATGGCGTGCCGGATATAGAGCGTCCAGTAATCGTGAACCCAGGCGGTTGTAAGCGTCGCGAGACTCCAGAGCACGGCGCCGGCGATGATAAGCGGCTTGCGACGGAAACGGTCGCCCAGCCAGCCCGTGAGCGGTGCCGCCAGCATGTAGACGAAGAACATCGCCGTGGTGAGCGCGCCCATCTGCTCGCGCGTGACATGAAATTCACCCTGGATAAGGGAGAGCTCTCCAGGAAGAATATAGCGATCGATGAAGTTGAGCAGGTTCAGTGCGATCAGGAGGACCAGCGTGACGACTGCGGGGCTCACGCGAGTGGGGACGGGCTGGGCGGTGGTCGCCATCGCTGATTCCTCTCCGGACCATCAGATTACTGGACTTGTAGCTGGCTCTCTACGCAGTTGGCCTCGGCCACTTGGCTTCAACATTCGTGGCAATTCCGCCGCGCGGCCGAAACTCGCCTCGTACGACTGCCCAGACGGGATCGCAGGCCTTCACTACGTCTTCCAGGACCTGGTTAACGATGTTTTCCTGAAAAATACCGAGGTTGCGATAGCAGAACAGGTATTCCTTGAGCGATTTGAGCTCTAGGCAGCGTCCGCGTGGCATATACCGGATAGTCAGGTGTCCAAAGTCAGGCAGGCCGGTCTTGGGACATACCGATGTCAGTTCGGGATCATCGATGATGATCTCGTAACCGGGGAACTGGTTCTGCCAGGTTTCGATTTCAGGAAACTTGAAATCGAGCCCGGCTTTTGCATGATCGTCGGTATAGCGAGGCTGTTGAGACATGTCTCTATTGTACGAGGCACCAAGATGAACACCGCTTGATTCAAATTTCCGCGACTCAAGAGCTAAAGATGAGTCTTATATACTGACTCTGGTCGCCCGCATGGTTACGGAAAGAAAGCAATTGAGCCGCCGATGGCTGTGGTTAGGGCTGGCCGTCGTTCTCATCGCCGTCTACGTCCTTGTTCGCTCGCTCACCCGCGATCGCATGCCCGTCCATGCGGCACAAGCGGCTCAGGCTCCTTTGGAAAGCACCATTGCGACAAACGGCCGCGTTGAGCCGGAAGAAAATGTCGAGGTCCATAGTCCCGTAGCGGCCGCGGTCAGAGCCGTTTACGTTCAATCAGGCGACCAGGTGCCTGCAGGCAAGTTGCTGATGCAACTCGACGACGTTGAAGCCCGGGCCAAGCTGGCCGCGGCAGACAGCGGAGTGAAGTCGGCCCAGGCCGCACTCGAGGCCACCACCCAGAACGGCACTCTGGAGCAGCGGCAGGCCAGTGCCGCCGAAATTGCGCGTAACAAGCTTGAACGCGACCAGGCACAGCACGATCTCGATGCACTGCAGAGGCTGAACTCGACTGGCGCGGCGTCGGCGAGCGAGGTGGCATCGGCAAGGCAGCGTCTTGCGACTGCGGAGGCGGCGCTTCACGCGAGCGAGCAGAGTTCTCAGAGCCGCTACGCTCCATCAGAGCTAGCCAGGGCTCAGGCGGCCCTCCAGGATGCCGAGGCAAACCGGCAAGCTGCGCAGCAGGTACTCGCTCAAACCGCCGTCCGCGCCGCCAAGCCAGGAACCGTGTACAGCGTTGACGTCAGGGCAACCGAATTCGTCGAGCAGGGCAAAATGCTGCTGCAGATGGCGGACCTGCATAAACTCCGCGTCCGCGCGTATTTCGACGAGCCTGAGATTGGCAGGCTCGCAGTCGGCCAGAAGGCAATCATCAAGTGGGACGCGCGACAGGGCGTCGTTTGGCACGGGCACATCGAGCGGACGCCCTCCACCGTTGAGCAGTACGAGACACGCAGAGTCGGCGAGGCTCTGATCCACATCGACGACAACCCCGACGGACAGCTGCTGCCCAACACAAACGTTACCGTCACCGTGACCACGTCGAGCCAGGCTGATGTCATGAGCATCCCGCGCGAAGCGCTGCGCTCCGAAAACGGCAAGACGTTTGTGTACAGAATTGTCGGCGATGAACTGAAGAAGACCTACGTGGTTACCGGAGCCATCAACATCTCGCAGGTGGCCATCACTTCAGGGCTGAAGGATGGCGAGTGGGTGGCCACCGGAACAACAACGGGACAGCCTTTGCAGGATGGCCTCCCAGTCCAGAAGGTGCAGTGAAGAAGCTTGTCGCATTGGTGTTGCTGAGCGCGTATTTGCGCATCGGTGCCGCCGATCTGCCGAAAAGCGGGTTGGCACAGGTCGACTCTGCTCTCCAGGCCGGAGAAGCCGACAGAGCCCTGTCGTTGCTCAGTGGGGCGCCGAACTCCTCCGAAGCCCATCTGCTGCGATGCCGGATCTACTTCTCTGAACAGCGCTGGGACGAAGCAGTAAACGAGTGCGAAGCGGCAGTGCGGCTCGATAGTCAGAACGCCCAGAATCATCTCTGGCTCGCGCGTGCTCTCGGGGAAAAAGCCGATGCCGTTTCGTTCGTTTCAGCATTCAATTTGGCCAAGCGGGCAAGAGCAGAGTTCGAGCAAGCGGCGAGCCTCGATCCGCGCGATGGTGAAGCGCTCACGGATCTTGGAGAGTTCTACAGCTCCGCTCCAGGCGTCGTGGGCGGCGGGAACGACAAAGCGCAGGGCTTGGTAATGCGGCTCGAAAAGATCGATCCATCTCGCGCGCACATTCTGCAGGCACGCATCGCATTCAGCAACAAGGATTATGGAGCGGCGGAGCGCGAATTCAAATTAGCCACCACGACGAGCGCGCATCCGGCATTCCCGTGGATGGCGCTGGCCAGCTTCTACCGAAAGCGGGAACGCTGGGACGATATGCAGAGTGCAGTTGAGAGTGGATACCGGGCGGCGCAGCACGATCGCGGCGCAGGCGTTGCGCTCTATAACGGAGCCACTGTCCTCATCAAAGGCAAGCGCAACCTGGCGCTTGCAGCGAAAATGCTGGAAGAGTACCTGGCTAACTTCCCAAAGAGCGAGGAAGCTCCGGCATTTCAGGCGCACACGCAGCTCGCCCGCGTGAAAGCCCAACTTGGCGACAAAGATGGTGCGCGGCAGGAAAAGGCAGCGGCGCTGAGTCTGGCTCATGATTTCAAACCGGCGATGGGGCTTTCATTTTGAGCCTTCTGGCCCGGATCGCCGAAGCGGGCTCGCCAGCGCTGGCCGTGGCAGCTGCGTTTTGCATCTGCGCTGGAACGGCGCGCGCACAAACTTCTCTGGCGACGGTTGTTGATCTGGCGCAACGGAACAGCACAAGTGTTCGGGCAGCTTATGCGGATGTGAATAAAGCTGCGGCGGTCTACTCAGAGAGCCGGGATGCGGTAATTCCATCGATCAATTTTGGGACCGGGCTTCCCGTATTTCCGGAGATCGGATTCACTGGGCAGCCGCCATCAATCTGGAGCGCGACCGTGCAGTCGCTGGTGTACAGCTTTCCTCAAAAGCGATACATCGACGCCGCGAATCTTGGATTGCAGGCGTCGAAGGCCCGGCTGAAAGATGCGCGCGAACAAGTGGCTTTGGATGCATCGACTGCGTACATCGAACTCGATACGGTTAACCAGCAACTAGCCGACGCGCAGCAGCAGGAGAGCTTTGCCGCAAAACTTGTCGACATCGAGCAGCAGCGGACTGAAGTGGGTGTCGACCCAACGAGCGAGTTGCTGCAGGCCAAGCTGACAGCGGCCCAGATCAAGCTGAGCAGAATTCACCTCCAGTCTCGCGCGACGGTGCTGGAGAAAGAGCTCGCGATTCTTACGGGACTGCCGCTGGGATCGATCAAGGTGGATCACGCGAGCATACCGGAGATTCCTCAGGTGCACGGGCTTGACTCACAGCTCCCTGTCCACGGTGTGCAGGCGGCGAACTTCGTTGCGCTTTCGAAGGCGTCGCAGGCCAAGGGCGACCGGGAGTCAAACTACCTGCCTGAGATGCGCTTCTTTGTGCAGTACAACCGCAACACGACGATTTTGAATGACGTGAATCGTTTCTTCGCGCAGCCCCTGCCGGCAAATAACTTTGCATCGGGGATCTCAGTGCAAATTCCACTCTTCGACATGGGACGTTACGCGCGAACTCGAGAATCAGCGGCGGATGCATTGCGTTCGAGGGTGGAGGCAGAGCAGGCGCAGAAGCAGAACGACCTGGCCGTTGTGCAGGCGAGCGCGGGCATCGCGGAACTAGATGCGCAGGCGGAGATAGCAGGCCTGAAGCAGCAGATTGCGACCGAGCAACTGAATACGGTGATGACGCAGCTTGAAGTTGGGAACGGTTCGGGCGCGGGTGGCGGCTCTCAGCCGCAGGCGAGCCCCAAGGCGGAGCAGTTGGCACGGATCGACGAACGGCAGAAGGTGGAGGACGCTCGCGAGGCGGGGTTGGACCTGGCCAAGGCTCGCCTGAATCTATTGCGCACGCTGGGCCACATGGACGACTGGCTGAAAGAACTTCGCGCGAAGTGACCGTCCGGGTGCCTCAGAGCAAGTACTTGCATTTGCGGCAGTTGAGTGCATGTTGCCCTATCGGTACACACCGCAGCGCGTGAGAAAACATCCCAGATGGTAAAATTGTAAGGATGCCTATGCCCCTGAAAACACTCTTCCTCAACCCGCCCTCGTTCGAAAATTTCGACGGTGGCGCAAGCTCGCGCTGGCCCGCTACGCGCGAGATCGAGTCGTATTGGTACCCCGTGTGGCTGACCTATCCTGCCGGATTGTTGGAAGGTTCGCGCCTCCTGGATGCCCCGCCGCATCACGTCTCGGCGGAAGAGACGATCAATATCTGCAAGGACTACGAGTTCCTTGTTCTCTTCACGTCCACCGTGGGCTGGGAGGGCGATCAAAGACTCGCCGAGGCAATCAAGGCTGCAAACCCGTCCATCCGGATCGCCTTCGTCGGGCCGCCGGTTACCACGGATCCGGATCGCGCCCTGAATGAGTGCTCAGTTCTGGACTTCATCTGCCGGCGCGAGTTCGACTACTCCGTCGTGGAGTACGCAACCGGCAAGCCGCGGAACGAAATCCTCGGCATCAGCTACAAGGAAAATGGCAAGATCTTCCACAATCCTGATCGCCCGCAGGTCGAAGACCTGGATGCCATGCCATGGGCAACCAAGATCTACAAGCGCGACTTGGACGTGACAAAGTACAACGTGCCGTTCCTGCTCCATCCCTACATCGCGCTCTATTCAACCCGTGGCTGCCCTGCGCAATGTACCTTCTGCCTCTGGCCGCAGACCCTCAGTGGCCATGCATGGCGCAAGCGCTCCACTGACGACGTCGCAGCCGAGTTGAAGTGGGCCAAGGAGAACTTCCCGCATGTGAAGGAATTCTTCTTCGACGACGACACCTTCAACATCCAGAAGGCGCGCACCATCGAGCTCTGCGAAAAGCTGAAGCCGCTGAATCTCACCTGGAGTTGCACTTCGCGCGTCACCACCGATCGCGAGACCCTGAAGGCCATGAAGGATGCCGGATGCCGCCTACTCATCGTCGGCTTTGAATCAGGCGATCCGCAGATTCTCAAGAACATCAAAAAGGGCGCAACCGTTGAGCGGGCGCGCGCGTTCGCAAAGGACTGCAATGACCTCGGCCTCGTGATTCACGGCGATTTCATCCTCGGTCTTCCCGGCGAGACGAAGGAATCGATCCGCAATACGATCAACTTCGCCAAGACTCTCGACTGCGAGACCATCCAGGTCTCCATCGCGCATGCGTACCCTGGGACTGAGTTCTACGAGTTCGCCAAGGCAGGCGGCTTTATTACGAACGAAAAAATGGAAGACGGCGGCGGGCACCAGATGGCCCACATCGAGTATCCGGGACTGCCAGTCGATTACGTAATGGAGATGGTGCACCGGTTCTACGACGAGTACTACTTCCGTCCGAAGGCCGCATTCCGCGTAGTGTGGAAGGCGATTGTGAACCGCGACGTGCCACGGCTTTATGTTGAGGCCAAGGCATTCCTGAAGCTTCGTGCGGAGCGCAACAAGATGGTGAAGGAAGCGCGCAGCAAACAGCCGACAGCCGGTGCGGCGGCAAGCGCGTAGAAGGCTACCGTCGAGCTGAAACTCAGGGCGGGACCGCCGCAGCGGATTCCGCCCTTCTTCATTTCTGGCTGCGAGTTGGAGTTGATCGAAGAACGATGGCGCACATTCGGCCCACGCCGCGGCAATACATGATCCTGGGACTGGTTGCGCTGGGCGCTCCTCTAGGCGATACGTGTCTCTCTCGAGGCATGACTGCCCTTCCTCCGATCTCGCTGACCGATCCGATGTCGCTGGTCCACGCGATTTTCACGCCCTGGATTGGGGCAGGTATCGCCCTGCTGATCGGATTCTTTGCCAGCTACCTGACGGCCCTGTCGTGGGCCGACCTCACCTATGTTCTGCCGGCAACGGCTTTCGGCAACGTGATCGTGGCGTTGTTCGCGCGCTTCTGGCTCCACGAAACGATCTCGTGGCAGCGATGGGCGGGCATCGTTCTGATCACCGTCGGCGTGGGGTTCGTGACACAGGGACCCTCTCTGACAGAGCGCCCCGCAGAGAATGCTGCACCGAGCGGTGTTCAGGAACATGAGACTGCAGAAGGACGGGCACGATGATGCCGGCGCATCCAGGTGCAAGTCCGGGAGCCTGGGCAGCTGCCGGGATGATAGCGGCGGTAGTGCTGACCTCGACTGCGGGTGAGGTGTTGACGGCTGCCGCAATGAAATCTGTTGGCGATCTCGATGAGATTCGGGCAAAGTCTGGAATGAAGGGCGCGATTCGGGCCGTGGTCACGAGCCCTCTCTTGTTCGCTGGAATCTTTTTCCTGGCGCTCTCCTTCTTCTCGCTCTTGTTCGCGCTCAACCACCTTAGCCTGAGCCTCGCAGCTCCGGCATCGGCTTCGCTCACACTGATTACGAATTCGATCGCGGGGAAGATCTTCTTGCATGAGAACGTCGACCGTCGCCGCTGGATGTCGGCAGGGCTCGTGTGTATCGGCGTCTACCTGCTGGCGCACTGAAGTGCAGCGATCGAGCTTTGGCTATCAGGCTAATTTCTCGCAGATCTGACTGGTTCCGGAAATGATTTCAACCAACCTTTGCCAAAGGGACTCGAAGCTGAAAGCTGAAAGCTGAAAGCTGAAAGCTGAAAGCTGAAAGCTGAAAGCTGAAAGCTGAAAGCTGAAAGCTGAAAGCTGAAAGCTGATAGCTGATAGCTGATAGCCGATAGCCGATAGCCGATTAGCTACAAGCTCAGAAATCTCATCAGCCCCTGCGGCTTCAGATCCGGCGTAAGAAATCTGCCCGTGCCGCCCGATTGGGCGCACAGCTCATCCGCAGCGATGTGTCCGGATCTTGCAGCGCTCTCCATCGTTGAAGGCCAGCCAGTGGCAATCCAATCCCCTGCAAGAAAGAGATTTGGCCATGGCGATCGGGCGCTCGGACGTGCGCTGTCGACTCCCGGCGGTACGCCAAACGTTGCGCGAACCTCCTTGATCAGGGCAGCCTTCACCACCCGCGCGCTTCTGGCCTCGGGAAAGAACTCACCCACTTCACCGACAGCTTGAGCCAGCGCCTCTTCGCGGGGCAGCGCTGCGTAGGCGCGCGACGCGGACTGCACGAGCTCGATGTAATTCCCCGGCCTTCGCTGCAGTTTCGACTGGTTGTACATCCAATGCAGTTCGCGATCCAGAAGCACTGCATGATCCAGGTCGGTGATCTCGCGGTCAAACCAGAGGTGAGCGCTACAAATCGGCCAATGAGTATGAGATTCGACTTGTTGCGTCAACTTCTCTTTGCCCTCGACCGCCGGCAGCAGGGGCAGCAGCTTTGCACATCCTTCAAAGGGCAGCGCCAACACCACAAAGTCGCAGCGGAGCTCCGCGTCTTCTCCACGAATCGACAGGCTCCACTGCTTCGACGACTGATCCCACAGCAGTCGTTCGACGTTCGCATTCAGCGACACCCGTCCGCCGCGCGCCGAGAGGAATTCCGGCACTCCCGCATATAGCTGACTCAGCGGAACTGTGCTCATTCCCATCGCGCCGGCCTGTGCCGAATCCATGAACAGGCCGCGGATAACCATCGACGCGTAGTTGACGCCGATCTGATCGATGTCAGAGTTGAGAGCGCTGGCGATCACCAGCCTCCAGAAGCGCTCCATGGCTCCCTTCGATTGACCTTGCCGCCGCAGCCATGCTCCCAGCGACTCATGAGGATCGTTTCCGCTGCCTAACAGAATCGCAGTGAACGCCCGCACGAGCGAAACCTTGTCGCCTGCAGTGAAAGCGCCGCAACTCAGCAGTTTCGGCAACCCATGCAGCGGAGCCGGCAGCCACGACGCGCCAAGCGAAGATCTACGCCCGCCCGGCTCGATCATCGTGTAGTTGGTCGTCCAATGTATCTTGTCGGCGACCCCGATGCGTTGGTAGAACGCGATCAGGTTCGTATAGGCGCCGATCAGCGCATGCTGGCAGTTGTCGATAACCTCATTGACGCCCGGGTGCAGGTACGAAGACGCGCGGCCCCCGAGATATCCGCGTCGTTCGATGAGTTGTACGCGGTATCCTGCCTCGCCCAGAGCGCAAGCGGCGCTCATGCCCGCAACTCCACCCCCAATGACGGCTACGGTACCCGACGCGGATTGGGATCTATTATGCAGACGCGTATCCACTGGCAGACATCAGTTCTATTTTAGGTGGGACGTTTCAGCGCACCCGCAGTCATGTGATGACGCTTATCCGCAAACAACCTGAGAGTTGCGCCATGGTGGAAGATCGGCAGTCCTTCAACCGAACAAGCGCGCGACAGCCATCCGTGCCATACCAACGCCAAGTATTCCCACCTTTTGCGCGGTGGGCACGCTGGCACGCGTCGAGAACACATCGTAGTCAGCGCGCTGGATGCGCCGGAGCAGCGCGTGGTAGATCGAAACCAGCACCCACAGCGCCGGGCGACTCTCCGGATTGATGAGGGGAATGAGCCTCGCGGCAGATGCGTAATAGCCTTCAGCGCGGCGGCCGATCTCGGCCAGAAGATCGTGTTCGTTCGATGTGGGCGGTGCAGCGACTTGGCGGTGCAGCAGCGATTCCAGGGCGACATTGTGGGCTCTCAACCCGTCAAGCGGCAGATAGACGCGACCGCGCTCTGCATCTTCGGCCACGTCGCGAAGGATGTTGGTGAGCTGGAAGGCGATGCCGGTTTCTTCGGCAAGCTTTTCAGCCGCGGGATCTGTATAGCCGAAGATGCGAATGCAAACAAGGCCGACGACAGAAGCGACGAGATAGCAGTAGCGGTAAAGATCGGCAAAGGTAGCGTAGGTGTCGGGCGCGTCGCCTAGGTTTGCCTTCAGGTCTGAAGTAGTGCCGGCGATCAAGTCATCGAGCAGGCTGAGCGGGATGTGATAGCGCTCAATCGCGTCGCGAACAGCGGTGAAGACCGGATCTTCTGTCGGCGAGCCGCCGGCAGCCCTGTGCCAGTCGGCCTGCCACTCCTCGAGTTTGCGGCGGCGCTCTTCGCGGGAGATGCTCTCATCGTCAGACAGGTCATCTGCCTTGCGCATGAAGGCGTAGATGGCACAGATGGCGTTGCGGCGCGGTTCGGGAAGTGCAACGAAAGCATAATAGAAGTTTTTGGCTTCACGCTTGGCAATGGCTCGGCAAACTGCGTAGGCCTCGTCAAGCGTGAATGTCTTCATTGTCCGTTGCGTGATCACTTGATTCAAGCAGCTCTGCCCCTGGGACCCGACAAGCGCAGAAACGGCAGAAATTTGCCCGTCACCGCGCGGAGTGCAAGCTGCAGTTTAGTCCGTTTCGCAATGGATGGCCGTGATGTGAGGACGTCGAAGTTCTGATGCTCGATGGCGTTCAAAATCTCCAGCCCCCCGCGGCTGAAGAGATCGAGATCGACCGCAAGATCGCGATCAACCATACCGATGAGTGGCAAACCTTGCTCAAACAAGCTGCGTGCATACTCCACTTCAAACTTCAGCAGCGCGCGGAACTCGCTCGAAGCAATCCCCTTCTCAATTGTGAAGTCGGTCACGCCGAAGCGCTCCATGTCCTCTTGCGGAAGGTAGACTCGATTCTTCGCCCAGTCGACACGCACGTCCTGCCAAAAGTTGGCCAGCTGAAGCGCGGAGCAGGTCGCGTCGGATAGGCGGAAGCGATCTTCGTCTGCGTAGCCGCAGGTGTAGAGGACGAGGCGTCCAACTGGGTTCGCAGAGTAGCGGCAGTATTCCAGCACGTCTCGCATGGTCGCGTAGCGCGTGACCACCTGGTCCTGCTTGAAAGCTGTCAGCAGGTCTGCGAAAGGCTCCTTCGGAATCGAACATGCCCGAATCGTCTCCGCCAGCGCCACGAACACCGGGTGCCGAGTGCGCCCTTCATAGCACGCATCCAGTTCACGGCCCCACAACTCGAGCAGTGCAAGCGACTGCTCGGTATTGCCGACTTCATCCCCCAGATCATCAGACACACGACAGTACGCGTAGATGGCGTGAAAGTGTGGACGGAGCCGCTCCGGCAGAAACCACGTAGCTACATGAAAGTTCTCGTAGTGCGTCTCCGCCAGGTGCTTGCACCAGGCCCGGGCTTCTTCGATTGTCGGAGTCTTCTCCGGCATCCGGTAGCTGGCCGGCAATGCATCCCACCCGCGCGCAATGAGCTGTTCGCGCGCGGCGTCGCTCTCGGGCTGCAGGGCTGCGGGGCTCATGTCGCGCATCAGGGTACGATCGCGGTCTTGATCTCAGTCGACCGCTTCATCAGCTTCTCAAACACGCGATTAAGCTCGTAGAGGTGCGCTCGCCCGGTGATGAATGCTCCAGCCTGGAATCGACCGCTTGCAATCAGATCGAGAGCTTTGCGGCACATCGCAGGCGTGTGGTGGAACGTTGCCCGAAGGGTGATGTCGCTGTAGTGAATGCGATTCGTATCGAGATTCACGTGGGTGCCGACAGCGCATCCGCCGAAGAAGTTTACCGTTCCGCCCTTGCGTACCATCTCGACAGCTTCTTCCCACGCCTCCGGGACGCCCACCGCTTCTACCGCAATATCCACTCCGCGATCGTTCGGCGTGAGCGCTCGGGTTTCGCGAATGGCTTTGCGGATGTTGTTTGCCTGAACCACGTGAGTGGCGCCCAGCTGCCGTGCAGCCTCCACCTGCCCGTCGTGCTTGACCACGGCAATAGTCTGGCACCCGGCCAGCGCTGCGACGTGCAGCATCATCAGCCCCAGTGGGCCGCCGCCAATGATGGCGACGATCGCATCCGGGTAAGGTTTGGAATCTTCAAACCCATGAACCGCGCAGGCGAGCGGCTCCGTCAGCGCGGCGTGCTCCAGGGGCACGTGGTCCGGCACGCAGAGCGTATTCTTGGCCACAATCCGGGCCGGAATGCGGATGAACTCGGCATATGCTCCGTTGTTAAAGAGCAGGTCGTCGCAGAGATTTTCCTGGTTGTGCTGGCAAAAATAGCAGTTGCCGCACGGTGCGGAGTTCAGAGCAACCACCCGATCACCGGATTTGAAGTTTTCGACGCCTGCCCCAGCTTCCACGACCGTGCCGGCCAGTTCGTGTCCGAAAAGTGCCGGGGGAACGATCATCCGCGCGTGATAACCGCGGCGAAAAACTTTTAGGTCTGTCCCGCAAGTCAGAGCTGCCCCTACCTGCACGATCAGCTCTCCTGCTTCAGCCTTCGGCACGGGAACGCTCTCAATGCGGATGTCTTCGCGGCCATGCAGGATTGCGGCCTGCATCGTGGCCCGGCCATGATGAATGGCTGTCTCGACGGTCGCGCGCCCATGATGCAGAGCGCTTTCCACCGTGGCACGCCCATGGTGTAGCGCATCCTCCACGGTCGCCTTGCCGTGTTCGATCGCGGTTTCGACGGTGGCACGTCCAGCCTCCAGGGCTGTACCCACGGCTGGTCTTACGCGCTTGATGACGTCTTTTACGGAGCCGGGCATTCGGTGTCCCCCTACTCTGCCCCTGAACCCGCCACCGGCTCGACCATGATCTTCATGGAGTCGGCTTTTGGGTGCGATGCTACTTCGATTGCTTCGACGGCCTGCTCGAGTTGGAAACGATGCGAAACGAGTTGTGTCAGATCGAATCCGTTGCGATAGCCATTGAATACAAGGTCGGTGACCTCGTCCAGAATCGCGAATGAAGACGAGTAGGAGCCCATCAGGGTCTTCTCGTCCATACAAACCACACCCGGATCGAAAGTGGCGTCCCCGCGTTGCGTCTGAGCAAAGAGCATCACCTTGCCTCCGCACCGAGTTGCGTCCATGGCGGTTTTGATCAGCGCGTTGCCGCCCACAGCCAGGATGACGGCGTCGGCACCGCGGCCGTCTGTCTCCTGAAGGACGCGTTCGACGACGTTCTCGCTGCCTGCATGGATCGGATCCTTGAGCCCGTACCGCGCTGCGATGGCATGACGCTCAGCATAGAGATCAGACGTAAGTACCCGCGCTCCGGTCCGGCTGGCGAGCACAGCGTGCATCAGGCCGATCGGCCCCTGGCCGATGACGAGCACCGTGTCGTCTGGCTGGAGGTTGAGCATCTTCACGCCCTTCAGGACCGTGTTGACTGGCTCCACAAAAGCCGCCTGTTCGAACGGCACCCCGTCCGGGATCGGAACAACCCCGCAACTCGAGGCCACCCAGTCCATCACGCGAATATACTCTGCAAAGCCGCCGCCAGACGCCTCAAATCCTGCCGTAGCCCCCACCTTCTTATAGAGAGGACATTGCGCCGGGGTACCCTTACGGCAGTAGTAGCACTCGCCGCAGGGAACGTGATGGTGAACCACGACACGCTCGCCGCCCTTATACCGGGTGACACCTGGACCAACGGCAACTACAGTGCCCGACATCTCGTGGCCGAAGATGCGCGGGGCCGAGTGGGAACCGGTGTGGATCTTCTTTAAGTCAGTCCCGCAAACACCACAAGTGGCAATCTTTACCAACAGCTCGCCCGGCCCGATCCGCGGTACCGGAACCGTCTCGATGCGCATATCGTTGATGCCCCGATAGACGACAGCGCGCATCGTGGAAGGGATCCGGGAATCGACATGGCTTTTCGGGTTAGTCGTTTGAGTCGCCATCCGGCTTGGTGTGACCTCACTCATTCAGAAGTTCGTGCAGTCGCTCCGCGATGCTTTGGGAAGCCCTTCTACTATTTTCGCCCATCTGGATGAGCGCGGGCCATATCCACGGCCGGATGAGAGCAAAAAGAACAAACTTTGGGGTCTGGAACTTGCCGGCGGCGTCGATGAAGCGATTGAAATCAGGGAGCTTGGCGTCTACCGGATCGCTGACTCCCTTGATGCAATAGAACGGGATGCCCCGCATTGCGGCGAGCCGGGCAATGCCCGCAGCCTCCATGTCGACGAGGGCAGCCTTGTACGTTGATGCGAGACGGCGTTTTTCCGACTCGTCAGCCACGCGAGGGCTGGTAACGAGCCATTGAGAACCGGCCCCTGCATCGCAGTTAAAGCGCTCACCGGTTCTGGCGTCATACACTCCCGCAGAGTTGTAGGCTTCACCCGCCTTACACTCAGAAGTCAGAGCGCCTGCCCATCCGACGGAGAGAACGAGATCGATAGGACCGCCATCCTCGATCGCGGCAAAGGCGCGGGTGGCAGCATCAACACCGGCCCCGGCGCAGGCCGCAATCCACTCCTCTTCTTCGTTGCGAAGCGCCCAGAACTGAATATTGCCGCGCGTCGAGTGCGGCCAGCCGCGAACGAGCGGCTTCAGTTCGCCGGGCATGGCGGCAATGATGGCGACTCGGGTCATCTGCTATGGGATGCCGCATGCTGCTGACTGATCCGGAAAGATCGCGAAGGCATCGTGCTCCTAGAGTCAGATTAGAGGATCGCCTCGAAGCCCTTGTTCCGGATGATATTGAGAAGCGCCAGTGACGGCCCCTTCGGCTCTTTTGTGCCTCGCTCCAGTTGCGAGACGTAGCCCGGTGTCAGATTCAACATCGACGCCATCGCCGCCTGGCTCAGCTTTGCCCGTTTGCGCAGCGAACGAATCTCCCGCGGGCTGATGGGCTTGGAAAGCTTGTGGGCCCTCTCACCAAGGTGCCGAACTGTGATCTTGTTGTACTCCGAATCATCCATCAGTCCGATTCGGTGAAGCCCTTCCGCAGTGTCGAGCATGGCCTCGGCCAACGAACTCAACTTTTTCTTAGCCGGCATCGATAATCTCCTCGATTTCGCCCTTTTCGCAGGCGAGTTGCAGTTCCTGCTCGGTAAAAGATAGGAATCTCGCAGCGATCTGCCGAACTGTTTTCAACTCATCCATTGCGATATTCCCCCACCGGCTTTTAGCAAATCCATAGAGAAAGACGGCCCTGGTGCCCTGCCGGTACGCAATGATCGTCCGATACCCTCCCGAGCGACCCTGACCTTTGCGAGGCACTCGCTGCTTTATCAGCCCGCCGCCAAGCTCGGCGTCAACTAAGCCACTCTCTGCTCGCCCGATCGCGTGTACAAGTGCTTCTAGGCTGATACTCTCTTGCCGAATGAATCGAGCCATCCACTTCGTAACGAAAATACGCACAAAGCGAGGCTAACACTATAAACTATAACACTGTGTGCTACAGATCACAAATCACTTCACATACCCGTTCGCCCGGAACCACTCAATCGCAGCACGCATTGCCGGGTACACCGGCATGATCCTGAACCCTAGTTCCTGCTGCGCGCGAGCGCTCGATGCAAACATCTTCTTACGCCCCATGCGAACCTCCTCCAACGTGGCCCGTGGCTCCTTGCCGCGAATTCGCCCGGTGAACCACTCCTCGAAGAACGCATAGGTAGCAGCGATCCCAAACGGTATTTTGGTCGTCGGTGACGGTATGCCGGTAATGGCCGACATCTTGTCGAGAATCTGCTTGAGGGTAAGGTTTTCTCCACCCAGAATGTACCGCCGCCCCGGCTTCCCTGCTTCGAGCGCAGCTACGTGGGTACGGGCAATCTCCGACACATCGACGAGGTTGAGCCCCGTATCCACATACGCTGGAAATTTGCGATTCAGGAAGTCTACGAAAATGCGACCGGTGGGCGTCGGCTTCGAGTCGTTCGGACCGATGGGTGTAGTCGGGTTGAGGATGATGACCTGCTGCCCATCTTTAGCTGCCGCGATGGCCTGCTGCTCCGCCAGAAACTTCGATCGCTTATAGTGGCCGACCATGTCGTTAATCGAAACCGGCGTGTCTTCGTTCACGACGATGCCATCTGTCCGAAAGGCCATCGTCGCCACCGAAGACGTATAGACGACGCGTCGTACGTGCGCTTCGCGCGCCAGTTTGAGCAGATCGCGCGTGCCATCGACATTGGCTCGATACATCGTTTCCGGGTCACGGATCCAGAGCCGATAGTCGGCGGCAACGTGCATCACTGCATCGCAGCCCTGCAAGGCGGGAGCGTACGACTCCGCCTTGTTGAGATCCCCTACAACTGTGTCGCCCCTGATTCCCTCAAGATTGGCAAGCCTGCTCGATGCCCGGACGAGCATGCGCAGGTCCGCTCCCCCATCGGCGAGTGCTTTCGCCACGTGATGCCCGACAAATCCGGTAGCGCCGGTGACAAAGATCTTCATCGCTTAGGTATGCGAATCTCATTCTAAGGCTCGGGACTCGCGCGCCGTTAGCAACGATGAACTCACGTCTTTGATTCCGAAGTCACCGCGACGAAGCCTCCGTCTGCTGTTCGCCCAGATTTCTCATATGCTTTCGCACGGTTGCCTCGCCGTGATCATCTCCAATACCCTGATACAGCTCCACAGAGCGCTGGAAGCTGAGCCCGGCCATCTCCGATTTCCCCAGGTTGTGCCACGCCATTCCCATTTCGTCGAAAGCCCCTGCCTCGGACTTCAGGTCATTCAGAACCTCGAGCTTTGTGACTGCCTGCTGAAGGAAATCGATAGCCTTCATGGGGTCATTCACCAGGAAGACGTATGCCGCGCCCAGGTTAGCGAGCGCCAGAGCCTCTCCTCGGCGATCCCGCAGGTCCCTGAAGATCTCGAGGCTTTCGTTCAAAGTCTCAAGGCACTTCTTTCGATTGTTGAGCGAGAAATAGGTGAGGCTCAGATTGTTCAGCGTAGCGCCGCGTCCCGCTTTATCTGTTATCGGATAGAGGCTGAGCGCATCGCGATAGTAGCGATTAGCTTGCTCCGGAAAACCCCACGTCCGGTAGACATCGCCGATATGTGCGACAGTCGTGGCTTCATGTTCGCTATCGCCCATTTCGTGCCAGATGACGCGAGCCGTCTCAAACGTCTCAATCGCTTTCTGCTGTTGTTGCAGACCATTGTAGGAATTAGCGATGGCCCCCAGCAGATTCGCCTCTGCCTTGCGGTCCCCTTTCGCACGCGTCTGTTCGAGAAGAACCTCCAGCGAGGCGAGCGCGGTACGAAGGGAATCCCTGCTGTTCACCGCGATTCGCGCCGGAACAACTTCGACTTGCTCTGCCGCCTGCGCACGCGCCCCGATCGATGTGACAAAAGGAGATCCAAGCCAAAGAAGAAGCAGGAGAGCGGGGACTGATCTGAGCATCGGTGACCTCCGGGGAACGGTGGCCAGCGGTCGTAACAGATTAAGAGCGAGACCGGAGAGCCTTGCAATTGGTTAGATGAGAGAATAGACAGGGGAAGCGAGCGCTCTCGGTGGCGGACCGCAGAATTTCATTCTGGGGCACCTCGGCCTTTACCATCAAGAAGAAATGTCTTCTCCGGCATCAGAAAGACCAGCTGTCGTCCTGCTCAGTGGCGGACTGGACTCAGCTACGGTGGCAGCCATCGCCCAAAGCCAGACCTTCCGGGTCAATGCGCTTTCGTTCTCATACGGCCAGCGGCACAGCTACGAACTGGAAGCGGCTCGCCGCGTTGCTGCCTCTTTAAATGTGGCTCAACATCGCGTAGTGAACATTGATTTACGCGCATTCGGCGGGTCGGCGTTGACCGATGACATCGCTGTTCCGAAGAGCCGCACCAGCGATGAGATGGAGCATGGCATCCCGATCACGTATGTCCCGGCTCGCAACACGATCTTTCTCTCGTTCGCGCTGGCCTGGGCCGAAGTGCTCGGATCACAAGACATTTTCATCGGAGTAAATGCACTTGACTACAGTGGCTACCCCGATTGCCGGCCGGAGTTCATTCACGCCTACGAGGAAATGGCGAATCTTGCCACCAAGGCCGGAGTGGAGGGCCGCCAGAAGCTCACGATTCATGCGCCGCTGATGCACCTCACAAAAGCGCAAATCATCCAAAAAGGCATGGAACTCGGCGTCGACTACAGCCTCACCAGCAGTTGCTATGATCCCTCGCCGGCAGGCAAGCCCTGCGGCCAGTGCGACTCCTGTCTTTTGAGAAGAAAGGGATTCAGCGAAAACGGGATCGACGACCCGCTTCCCTACCCTACACCATGAGCTACGCGGTCAAAGAAATCTTCTACACGCTTCAGGGCGAAGGCGCTCAGAGTGGCCGCGCCGCGGTGTTCTGCCGCTTCGCAGGATGCAACCTCTGGTCTGGTCGCGAGGCTGATCGCTCCTCGGCAATCTGCAGATTCTGCGATACCGATTTCGTCGACGTGAACGGCCCTGGCGGTGGAAAGTTCCTGCATGCAGATGACCTTGCTGAGGCGGTAAACGGTATGTGGCCTGCGAGCGGCCCGATCGACAGGCGGTTCGTCGTGTGCACCGGCGGCGAGCCCCTGCTCCAACTCGATCGTGCATTGATCGACGCGCTGCACGCACGGGAGTTCGAGATCGCCGTGGAGACAAACGGCACTCAGGCTGCTCCCGACGGCATCGATTGGCTCTGCGTGAGCCCCAAGGCCGGAGCCCCAATGGTCCAGGCATCCGGCGACGAACTGAAGCTGGTCTTCCCGCAGGCAAACGCGATGCCGGACAAATTCGAGCACCTCAACTTCCGGAATTTCTTCCTTCAGCCGATGGATGGCCCTCAGCTTGAAGCCAACACGCAGCTTGCGCTGCAATACTGCATGACTCATCCGAGGTGGCGGCTCAGCTTGCAGACTCACAAACTGCTGGGCATTCCCTAACCCTCGTCGACAGCAACCCTGGTTCCATGCGCCTCCCCACAGCGCCTCTCCGTCGCATTGTGAGAAACTGGAGGTGCAGCAGTTCTTGAGGGGCCAAGCAGGTTCGCGTGCCCCAAAACTCTGAGCCATTTTGAATTAAGTCGGGCCGATGGCGCCGCCGATGCGGTGTGGTCCGCGTACAGGAATGCGAAACAGATGCTGAGTGTAAGCAATGTAGAAATGCGGTACGGCTCGAAGGTCCTCTTCGAGGACGTATCGGTGACCTTCACGCCAGGGCGGCGCTATGGCCTGACCGGGCCCAACGGTTCCGGCAAATCGACCTTCATGAAGGTCCTGACCGGCGAGCTTGAACCACAGAAGGGCACGGTCGTCCGTCCACGCAAGCTTGGAGTCCTCCGGCAAGACCAGTTCGCCTTCGACAACTACCGCGTCATCGACACCGTCATTATGGGCAACAAACCGCTCTGGGCTGCCCTTGAAGAGCGCGACCGGATCTACGAGAAGGCCGAAATGACCGATGACGACGGCATGAGGCTGGGCGAGCTCGAAGGCGTCATCGGAGACGAAGACGGCTATACCGCGGAAAGCGACGCCGCGGTGCTGCTTGACGGCCTCGACATCCGCGAAGAGCTGCACGAACGCAAAATGGGTGAGCTCCAGGGCGGCCAGAAAGTCCGCGTGCTGCTCGCGCAGGCGCTCTTTGGCAAACCTGAAGCCCTTCTCCTCGATGAGCCCACAAACTACCTCGATCTCGATTCAGTGCACTGGCTCCAGGATTTCCTCAACAACTACGACGGCACGCTAATCGCCATCTCCCACGATCGGCACTTCCTCAACAGCGTAACCACGCACACCGCCGACATCGATTACCAGACGATCATCACCTACACCGGCGGGTACGACGACATGGTTCTGCAAAAGACGCAGATCCGATCGACGCTTGAATCGCAAAATGCTCAGCGCGAAAAGAAGATCGCCCAGCTCAACGAGTTCATTGCCCGATTTGCCGCTGGTACCCGATCCTCACAGGTGACCAGCCGCCGCAAAGAAGTAGAGCGTTTGCAGACCAACGAACTCGCACGCTCCAACATCCAGCGCCCGTTCATCAAGTTCGACCAGGTGCGCCCGAGCGGCAAGCACGTCCTCGAGTTCAAGCACCTCACCAAGTTCTATGACGATCTGAAGGTCATCGACGGTTTTGCCGCGAATGTTCTGCGCGGCGAAAAGATCTGCCTCATGGGACGCAACGGCGCCGGCAAAACCACGCTCCTGAAGTGCCTGCTGGCGAACTATGGAGGGCTGGCCGAAAAGGACTTCTCTCTTGATTCCGGCAGCGTCTTCTGGGGACACGAGGCGCAGATAGGCTATTTCCCTCAGGACGTTGGCTCAACGATCGAGCACGGACTCACCGTAAACGAATGGCTGCATCGCTGGAAGCCCGACGCCCACGTGGAAGAGATTCGCGGAATTCTCGGACAGATGCTCTTCTCGGGTGAAGAGGGCGAGAAGCCCACCAAGGCGCTCTCCGGCGGCGAACAGGCGCGCCTGATCTTCTGTAAGCTCATCCTCACCAAGCCAAACATCCTCATCTTCGACGAGCCCACGAACCACCTTGATCTCGAATCGATCAACGCGCTCAACATCGCGCTGCAGCGGTATGAGGGCACAGTTCTGCTGGTCACGCACGATCACGATCTCATCGACGAGGTCGCCACGCGCCTGTGGAACTTCAAACCAGACGGAATTGAAGACTTCCAGGGTCCCTATTCCGAGTGGAAGGGCAAACACAACTAAGCCCCTCGGCAGAAACCGGGTGCCCCCGAGCCTGCTCTGAGCCTGCCGAAGAGTCCCTCGCACTTGGGGACCGGGGGAAGACCAACCAATCTCCTGATGGCCGTCCCTCCGACCCTCTAGAATGGCCCTGCATGAATTCCGTCTTCTCGCACATCAACTGGTTCGACGTTGCCGACCCAGCTTCACCGGAGCTTGACGAGCTGGCGCAGCGATTCGGTCTGCACGAGTTGCAGATCGAGGATTGCCGACATCGTCCGCAGCGGCCCAAGACCGAGGAGCACGATCACTACCTCTTCACCGTCTTGAAGCACATCCACGACTCCGCGGAGCTCGAATTCGATGACATCGATCTATTCCTCGGACGCGACTTCCTGATCTCCGTCCGCAACGCGGATGCCGTCGTAATCGAGAGTGTCAAGGCCCGCGCACGCGAAGAGAAGACGGACCGCCTCGACCGCCTCTTTTACATGATCGTCGACCAGATCGTCGACGGCTATCAGCCGGTCCTCGACAAACTCGCCGACGAAATCTCAGAGATCGAGGACGTCGTCCTCGAGCAGCCCGATCCCGAAACGCTTGCGCGCATCTTCGCCCTCAAGCGCAAGCTCATCGAGTTCCGCCGCATAGCTGCGGGCATGCGCGAAGTGGTCAACGCCCTCATGCGCCGCGAAAAGGGCCTGCTCGGCGACGATCTGGACCCGTACTTCCGCGATGTCTACGACCACATCATCCGCACCGTCGACATGATCGAAACCTACCGCGACTTGCTGTCTGGCTCGCTCGATATCTATCTATCCGCTGTCGCCAATCGCACCAATGAAGTGATGAAGGTCCTCACCATCTGGGGCACAGTCGCGCTGCCCCTGGTCATCATCACTGGATTCTTCGGCATGAACCTGAAAGTGCCCTGGCTCAACAATCCCTATGGCACGGACTATGCCGTCGCATTGATGGCGGTCTCCACCCTGTCGATTCTTATCTATTTCAAGCTGAAACGCTGGTTCTGACGCATCGCCCCTAAACCACCACACTTAGGCACTGGCCACTGCGACAGCCCACGCCGTCTGCGGTGTAGGCCGCGTGATCTGAGCATTCGCAAACCCATTTCGCCGCAAAGCCGCGATGACCTCATCCTCTGTGCGAGAAGTGAAAATGTCTCCCGGCATCTTCATCTTGTCCATGTGCGTCTTTGGTAGAAAGCCGATGATAGCTGCGCCCTCAGGCGTTAGCACCCGGCGTATCTCCGCACATCCAGCGTCCAGCGAACTCCAGAAGTAGACGGTGTTGACGGTACAGACGCGGGTGAACGACCCGGTCTCAAAAGGAATGTGTTCGATATGTCCTTCGCGAAATTCTGCTCGTCCAGCTCGTATTTGGTCACGGAACCGCGCGTTGGCGCGCTTCACGATTTCCGGCGAGCGATCGAGCCCTGCGGTGAACGCCGCACGCTCAATGAGAAACGGAAGGTTCAGCCCACCGCCGAAACCGATCTCCAGAACCCGATCGGCCCTCGTCAGTCGCAGCTGATCGAGCGCGAAGGCATTCAGCTTCGCGTTGTGACGATTCATCAACCAGCTGATGATCGGAGCGAAAAGCCCCGAAGGGCGCGAAAGCTGCTTTGCGATGAATCTCGGCGGCATGGGGAATGTAGACAGGATACGCCCGCAGTCCATCTTCAAACGAGCGAGGCCTTTGTTTCCGCTCGCGACAAAACCAACCAAGCTAAGCTGCTGATGCATGGATGGTTCGGACTCTGATACCGCATTGCAGTACAAAACGACTTGCAGGTTCGGCCCGGCACGTCGGTGTGAAGCACATCACATCGAACGAGTAGACACGAACCTACCATTCGAAGCATGACAGCCGTAACCCTGATTCTGGTTGCGCCGTGCTCGCTGCTGTTAGGTGCCGTTCTTCAGCTTCTGGTAGCGCGACTCTGTTCCGCAAAAGCCAAGGGCGTCCTCGCCGTTCTCTTCTGCGTCCCTTCCCTGCTCGCAGTCATTGCCACAGCGCCTCACGTCTTCGCCGGGCAGTCGATCGACTTCACGATTCAGCAATGGAATCTGCCCACCCTTCTTTCAATACACGTTGACGCATTAAGCGTCTTTTTCGCGCTGATGGGTACCGGCATCGGCGGCTTCGTCCTGGTCTACTCCGTTGGCTACATGGCGCACGACAACTCCGCCACGCGCTTCTACGCGACCATGCTGGTCTTCATCGCCGGTTTCGTGGGCCTTGTCTACTGCGCGAATCTCTTCACCCTCTACGGCTGCTGGGAAGTGGTCGGCCTCTGCTCCTTTTCACTGGTCGGCTTCTGGTACACCAACGCTGAGGCAGTCAAAGGCGCGCGCAAGGTGCTCCTGATGACGCACATCGCCGGCTACGGCCTGCTCGCCGCGATCCTCATCATCTATCACCGCACCGGCAGCGCCCTCTGGACCGATCCGAAAGTGGCACAAGCGTTCACCGGCGGCGTCTTCGTGCTGATGCTCATTGCCCTCGTCGCCAAATCGGTCCAGGTTCCGCTTCACACGTGGATCCCCGAAGCCATGGCAGCGCCGACCCCCGTCAGCGCATTGCTGCACGCAGCCTGCTATGTAAAAGCCGGCGTCTATCTCGCCGCGCGCATGCACAGCTTCGGCGCCTGGCCAGCTGCCTGGGGCGCAACGCTTGTCTGGATTGGCACCATCACCATGGCCGTCGGCGTGATGTACGCCATGGTTCAAAGTGACCTGAAGCGCATGCTGGCCTACTCCACCGTCAGCCAGATCGGCTACATGATGATGGGCCTCGGCATCGGAACACCTCTGGCCATTACCGCCGGCCTGCTCCACTGCCTCAACCACGGTTTCTTCAAAGGCGGCTTGTTCCTCACCGCGGGATCCGTTCAGCATGCCGCCGGCACCCGCGATATGAATCAGCTTGGCGGCCTCGCCGCACGCATGCCCCGCACAACCCTGAGCTGGCTCATCGGCGTAGGCAGCATGATGGGTATCCCCCTGATGAGCGGCTTCGCCAGCAAGTGGATGCTGTACGCCGCGGCACTCGAATCAGGCTGGGCCGTGTCCGCCATGATCGCCTGGGCAGCCAGCCTTGGCACGGTCTTCATGGGAGTCAAAGCCACCAGCGCTGTCTTCCTTGGCCCGCCGACCGACAACACCAGCGAAGCGCATGAATCCCCCGCATCGATGCTATGGGGGATGGGTCTGCTGGCCGCTGGAAGCATCATCCTCGGCATTGCGCCGCAGCTTGCAGTGAATTTTCTGCTGAACCCTATTCTGCGCACCATGGCTCTGGGGGCCGGAGTCCACGTCACCTGGCTCGGCCTTTCTTCCGATGCTGGAAGCTTCTCGACAACCGGCGGCCTGGTGCTCGCTCTTGTCAGCGTGGTTCTCGGCGGAGCGGTCTACGCGTTGTCCCACGCGGCCCGCCCCGTTGCGGCGACTGCGGCTGGTGGGGCTGCGCTTGCCGGTGCTGCCGGTGGAGTGTTTACCGGTGGCGAGCCGCTTTCAAGCCGTGCCCGGCTCACAGCCGGCGACTTCTCCGACATCTTCCTGCACAACTGGCACTCCTTCTTTCGCTGGACGAACGTGGACCGGGCATACCTCGCCTTGTGGGCCGGTCTCGAAGCCACTTCTCGCGTATTGAGCACCGCAATTGCCCGGATGGAACGCCGCGCTCTTCTCCTGCTGCTCATCCTCGAGCCGGTGACCTTCGTCGTTTTCGCGTGGGTGTGGCCCGAAGCGCCGACGGCGACCCGCGCCGCGACGGAATCACACCACGCGCCCCTCGTGCTGATCGTCGCAATCGCATTAGCTGCGGTCGCCTTATTCTTCGCTTCACTTCGGAAAGTCGCAGAACATGGGCCGGCGCTATGGTTCTGCATGCTGGCGGTGGGCGGGTTGTGTGCAGGAGGACTCGCGGCATCCAACCCGTGGCTGCGACTCGGGCTTCTCGAACTTGCCGCACTGATGACGGTCATGCGGGTGTGGTTTACGGCACGCTCAAAGGCCGCAAAGCTCACCTATCTCGCTGTAGTTCTGCTGTCGGCCGCCTCTGCAATTGGCAGCGAACTCCTCATCACTTCCAATCAGAACTGGTCCCGGGCACTACTGCTGACCGGAACCCTCATCAAACTCGCCGCGGTGCCTCTGCTCTTCTGGCTGCTCTCCCTTGCGGATGAGCTACCGGCGCTGGTCCTTGGACTCGTCATCGCGGTCGTCGACATGGCAGCATTCGGTGAGTTCTGGATGGCCTCGCAGATGAATTCGGCGCTACTGACTCCGTCGAGCCTGATCCTCGGTATTGCCGCAGCCACTTCGCTGCTCGCAGCCTTGCTCATGCTGACCCAGCGAAGCCTCAAACGCCTCCTCGTGCTCTCAACCATTGAGGATGCCGGCTTCCTCCTCCTCGGCCTCACCTGTGCGACTCCACTCAGCACGTCGGGCGCGATCATCGCGGCTTCGACGCATGCTCTGGCGAAAGCACTTCTGTTTGCATGCCTCAGCGTCCCCGAGGCTGATGGCGCACTGGCGGGCTCTCCCGCTGCCTTAGCCGCGCGCTACCCCATGAGCGCTTTCGGATTCCTGTTCGGAATGCTGGCCATGCTCGGCATTCCGCCCACGCTCGGCTTTCTCGGCCGGTGGAGACTTTACCAATCAGCCCTTGAGATTTCCCCGCTGTTGTTGGCGCTCTTTGTGATCTCGTCGATCCTGGCACTGGTCGCATACGTGCTCGCTTTGACGCGCACCTGGTGGGGACCTCCACCCGACGCTCACCTCTCAGAGAACTCGGCCACCCGCGAGCCCCTCGCATTGCGAAGCGCTATCGTGCTGTTGGTTTCGGTTCTGCTGATCAGCGGACTCTGGCCGAATCTGCTCGTTCTGCTTGAATGGGGGCGCCTATGAATCTCTGGAAACGTTTGATGTGCTACTGCCGCCGACGCAGCCCATGGCTCTTCCATCTGAACTCCGGCAGCTGCAACGGATGCGATATAGAGATTGTTGCCGCGCTCGCGCCTCGCTACGACGCCGAACAGCTTGGTGTACGGCTTGAAGGAAGCCCGCGCCACGCAGACATTCTCTGCGTCACAGGGCCGGTTACAAGAAACGCCGTCTGCGCGATCAAAACCGTCTATGGCCAGGTTTGCGGACCAAAAGCGGTCGTCGCGATCGGATCGTGTCCTGCAACAACCAACGTCTTTATAGATAGCCGCACTCTTGACGGTCCACTTGGCAAGCACATTCCTGTCGATGTCTTCGTTCCAGGCTGTCCACCCCGTCCAGATGCGATTATTGAAGGCGTCGCCAAGGCTGCGCAGATCCTGGCTGAGCGTGGCGATGAAGTTCCCGAAGTCATTACCGCAGCAGAGGTGCAGGCATGAGTATCCTCACCGCACTCGCGCGCCTGCTGATCTTCCCCGGCATTCTCTTCGCCGTTCCCGCGGCATGGTTCTTCCTTTGGGTCGAGCGCAAATCCGTGGCAATGATGCAGGGCCGCATCGGCCCGCCCTTCATGCAGCCCTTCTTCGACTTCATCAAATTGCTCGGCAAAAGCACACCGCAACGCACGGGCGTCGCCGGGGCCCTGATGCGTGCGTGGCCGCTGATCGCGGTTTCGACCGCGGCTGGCGCGGTAGGCCTCCTTCCGGTGCTGCCCTCCTCCGGAGGCTTTCAGGGCGACCTCATCCTTTTACTGGCATTGCTCGAAGTTCCTTCCATCTGCATCATCGCCGCGGGGTTCACTTCGCGCTCCATCTTCGGCGAGATTGGCTCAGCACGCGAAGCCGTCCTCAGCGTCTCCTACAACGTTGTATTTTTGCTGGCCATCATCTCAGTGGCCGCATCGCAGCACACCTTCCGGCTCGAAGCTCTGGCCCAGGCCCCGGCCACTTCACTTCGCTGGATCGGCATTCTCGCCGTCCTCATCTGCCTGCCCGCAAAGCTGCACTTGAACCCGTTCTCGCTTCCAAACGCCGAGCAGGAAATCTACTCTGGCCCTATGGTCGAGTTCGCCGGGCCCGAACTGGCCATGTGGGAGCTCTCTCACGGCCTCGAATGGGTGGCCGCAACCGGACTGGTCGCCACACTGATCGCCCCGCAAATGGCGTTCTGGGGTCTGTCCGCTCTTGCTTTTGTCGCACTCTCCTTCGGCATTGTCTTGCTTCTCTCAGCACTCGCTGCTGCCACTGCGCGCCTGGCGATCGACACAACCGTCCGCTTCTATTGGCAATGCACGATCATCTTCGCGGTTCTGGCAGTCTCCTCCGCGCTCCTCATGAGGCTTAGATCATGAACATTCTTGCCATGCTGTGGAAGAACTTCTGGGGCGGCTCGCGCACGCTGCTCTTCCCCGAGCGTCCCAAAGTCACGCAGCGCTTTCGCGGACTCGTGCAGTTCGATCCCGAGCTTTGCACCGGGTGCGCCATCTGCAAATTCCGCTGCACCTCGCGCGCCATCACCTACCATGCCGGCAAAGGCGAGTTCACCTGGTCCTACGATCCCGGCCAGTGCACCTTCTGCGGGCGCTGCGTTGAGGGCTGCACGGAACACGCCTTGAAAGAAGGACACGCGGAGCACGCGCTCACCCAGGAGTCGGCCTGCCCGCCCATCTATCTGCAGCAGGGCGAACTCAAGAAGACATACACGGTAAAGCGCAGGGCTCCTGCTCCCAAACCCGCGGCAGCTCCGGCCGCACAATCCGCCGCGCCGACCACCGAACCTGCCACGGGAGGCACGCAATGAGCACAGCCGAATCCATCCCCAAACCCGCTTCGGTGGATCCAGGACCCTACTCGGAAAAGGGCGGAGTCTTCTGGTATGGCGACTCCGGCCTGAATGTCCGCGATGCGGCGCGCGCCATGAATGCGGTGGGCGCTCGATTCATCACCATCACCACCTATGAACTGCCGGCAAGCGGCGGCTTCCGCCTCGAGTACCACTGGGACCTGATGGGCCGCCTGCTCGGCTTCACCTTCCCGCTCGCGGCCAATACCGTCGAAAGCATCTACGACCTCTGCGAAGCAGCCGATTGGATTGAGCGCGAGATACACGAGGAGTACCGGATCGACTTCACCGGGCGCGAGTACGAACCCCTTCTCCTGCGAGAGGGCGGAGTTTGTGGTGTGAATCTGCAGAAGGAGGTCGCGCAATGAGCTACGAGATCCCCATGGGGCCCTACCACCCCGGCCTCGAAGAGCCCTACAAGCTCAACATGATCTGCGAAGGCGAGACAGTCAAAGACGCGAAGCTGCATATCGGTTTCAACTTTCGCGGCATCGAGCATCTCGCCGAGACGCGCAACTACATCCAGGTGATCGCTCTCATGGAGCGTGTCTGCGGCATCTGCTCGTTCATCCACACGCTCACGCTCTGCCAGGCAATGGAGAAGCTGACCGGACTCACGCCCCCGCCACGCGCCCAGTACATCCGCGTCATCATGGGCGAACTCGAGCGGCTTCACTCCCACGTCCTGTGGGCCGGCATCGCCGCCAAGCTGATGGGCTTCAAAACCATGTTCATGACCTGCTTCGAAATTCGCGAAAAGGTGATGGACGTCCTTCAGGCCATCTCCGGCAATCGCGTCAACTACGCCATGAACCGCATCGGCGGCGTCAATCGCGACATCCAAGACCCGCTGTCAATCCTGGCCATGGTTGAGGCCCTGGAAAACGAGATGACGCGCACCATTATCCCGATCTTCACCACCAGCAAGACGGCAACATCCCGTTGCGCCGGTATCGGCGTGCTCACAACGGAGAGGGCCCGCTCGCTCGGCGTCGTCGGCCCCGTGGCTCGAGCCTCCGGAATCGGTCAGGACCTTCGCAAAGAAGCCCCCTACGCCGCGTACGCCGAAATGGACTTTTCCGTCCCAGTCGTTCCAGACGGCGACGTTCGCGCCCGCCTGCTGGTTCGCGCGCTCGAAATCATGGAGAGCTGCAAGATCTTGCGGCAGGCGCTCGCGAAGCTTCCCCCCGGGGAAATCGCGCCACCGGGAGACAGCAGCAAGTTCAGCTTCGTAACCGGCACAGCTACAGCCCGCGTCGAGGCTCCTCGTGGCGAGGTCATGTACTCCGTCTCCTGGAAAGAAGGAGCCCGCATGCCGAGCCGCGTGCATGTCCGCACCCCAACATACGTGAACATGCCCGCGGTGCGGTTCATGGTTCAGGGTGCTCGGCTGGCCGATACCCCGCTGATTCAGGCGGCCGTCGATCCCTGCTACTCGTGCACAGATCGGTGAGTTCACCCGGCATTTACTTGACACCAGTTCCAGCCCTCGTTGTAATAGGTGCAGTGGTAGCGGTGATGGAGTTCACCGCGCATGCCGGATCGTAGCTGCAAGACCGGCTTGTTAACCGCTGTCCCTCCTTTCCGTCGGACAGATGATGACTCCTGACAGGCGATCCTGTCGTGGAGTCACGCCCGATGCGATCCCTGCACAATTCAGGCAAGAACAATGAGCTGCACTTCGGCTGCTCTGCGTCCTCTTGCCGTCTGCACGGGAGGAAGAAACTTTGCAGAAATACTTGCTCATCGCCATCGGCGGAGCCCTCGGTTCGATCGCGCGCTACGGAGTAGCTTCGTGGGTTGCCAATCGCTTTGGAATCCGATTCCCTTACGGCACCCTCGCCGTAAACATCTCCGCCTGCATCATCATCGGATTCACGATGTCCCTTCTCGGCCGGCACACCGATATCCCGCCCGCATGGAGATTTCTCATTCCCGTGGGCTTCATCGGGGCGTACAGCACCTTCTCCACCTACGAGTGGGAGACTCTGGTTGAATTGCGCGAGGGCGCGTTCGGCATCGCGGCGCTCTACGCAATCGGGAGCTTCGCGGCCGGCCTTGGCGCCACCTGGGGAGGCTCAGTCCTCGGAGACCTCTTCGGCTGAGAAGCGCACCATTCCGGACCCCGATATCAACGGAATCGCAAGCCACTCCCCGTCTGCCTGCGATTCCATAGTCACGTGAGCCGCATTACCTGATTGCGTGCCACCCATGACCTCGCTTGTGATTCGGGTCACGGATTGAACTGAAGTACAACCCTACACTTGCACCATAGTTCAGTTAAGAAAGTCGAGAGAACTATGGTCGCCACTGAAAACCAGAACGGAGTCAACAATCTCCTCGCCGCGTACGAAGGCGAGATCAACGCACACGCACGCTATAAGGCGTTCGCCGCCAAGGCAGAATCTGAAGGTTTGAGCGGAGCCGCTAGCCTGTTCCGTGCCGCTGCCCGTGCCGAGCAAATCCATGCCAGTAACCACGCGCGCGTCATCCGCCACATGGGCGGAGAGATTGAAGCAGAGATCAAGCCGTTCCGGGTGAAATCTACTCTCGAGAATCTGAAGTCTGCGCTCGGCGGAGAACAATTCGAGATCGACTCGCTCTACCCTGAGTTTCTCGTTCGTGCCGCTTCTCACCTCGACACGCACGCGATGCGCTCGTTCCAATGGGCGATCGAGGCGGAAAAGACTCACGTCCGCCTCTATGAGGATGCGGTAGCTACTGCCGAATCCGGCCAGGGCTGGACCCAGGAACAAATTAACTTCTACGTATGCACCCTTTGCGGCTACACGGCCAAAACCCAGGAAGCAGACAACTGCCCCGCCTGTAACTATCTGTGGGACCGCTTCGAGGTGATCTGCTAAGTCCATCATTTACGGGCATCAACATGCCTTGCACCCCGCATCCAACGTTTCTTAGGAGCGGGCGATGGCTGCGGATCCAGTTCTGGCTCGTACGATCAGCATTGAAGACGTGGCGGTGATCAGGCACCTGGAAACCGCTTTCGAAGAAGAATCGAAAAACACCGCCAGTTGCCGGGCATACGCGAGCTGCGCCGATGATGAGGGCTTCCATGGCATCGCTAGCCTCTTCCGCGCCGTCGCCCGGGCTGAGCAGATCCATGCGGCCAATCACGCACGGGTGTTGCGGGCGATGAGTGGGCCGGCGGCCGCGCAGGTTGCCTTGCCTCACGTTGAAACTTCTCTACAGAATTTGCGAACCGCCCTCGCTGACCAGCGCTTCGAAGTCGACTACCTCTATCCAACCTTCCTCACCGCCGCTGTTCCTCTGATCGACTCGACGGCAATTCGGACCTTCCACTGGGCCCTCGAAGCTGACAAATCTCACGTACGGCTGTTCTGGGAAGTCATGCCGAGGATCGGCGAAGACAAGGCAGGATGGGCATACACGCCGCACCACTTCTTCGTGTGCGCGCTCTGTGGCTATGTCGCTCAGAACCCCGAGTCTGAAAACTGCCCGAGCTGCAACTACCTATGGGAAAGATTCGAAACTGTTCAGTAACTGAGAACCTAAAAAGTCCAAAACCCTACCCGAACCAGAATGAGAGAGCGCACCCGATGGACCGAGTGCGCCCTCGCTTTGTTTACTGATCGCTATCGCGAACTTTTCTTTGCACGGGAGGACCCTGACCTGCTCGATCCCGACCGTGAGGAGGAACTCTTCTTGGCAGTAGAACGGGAGCCAGCGCCCCGGCGCGATCCGTTGCCGCCGCTTTCATTCTCGTCTTCGTCCTCCGAGCCCTCTTCCTCTTCTCCACCTTCGCTCAGCGCCTCAGAGTTCACTTGCTGCGCCACTTGGGTCAAACGCTCATCGGTCTCCTTCTCTTCCTCGAGCGTCTCGCCCAGCAACTCCTTCACTTCTTCCTGCCCCATTGCTTCGGCCAGCGTTGCCACCGTGCCGTAGGCTGCGATCTCGTAGTGCTCCACACGCTGCAGGGCCCCGATGATTGCGCAATCCAGTACCGGCCCCTTTTCGATCTCTTCCAACTGCGTCTGAGCCTCCTCGATCAGGCCCTTCATTCCTTCGCAGGTCTTGCCGCTTGACCGCTTCTCCAGAATTTCAAAGATGCGATCGAGTCGCTCGATCTGCCCTTTTGTCTGTTCCAGGTGCTCCTGCATAGCCTGCTTCAATTCTTCTGATTGAACGGCCTTGGTCAGCCGCGGATAAGCCTTCACTGCCTGCTTCTCTGCCGAATAGATATCTTTCAGCTCGTCTACGAATAGCTCTTCAGCTGTTCCAACACTCATGTACATTCCTCCGACGACGCGATTCCGATCGCGTTTCGACGGCTTAGATGCACGAATTCGTCTCGCGCTTGCTTGCGCGTTCGTCGAATCTCGAAAGGAATGCTCTCTGGCTATCGCTCCGATGTAAAGGGGGAAGCCGGCAGCCCTTCGCTATTGAACAGGAGGCACTCCGGACTGTTCGCCCATCCGTAGCGAACTGAAACCGGCGCGGGAACATCCGGACTGGATGCAACTACGCTCGCACCCTCGACCTTCGCGGTCGCAGGCATGTACTTGCCGTCGCGCCCTGCAACTTCAAATCCAGTCACAACTCCGCCCTTCGCACTCAACCCCTTCGCATGATCGAACCATACTCGGATCGACCCGGCCTCGGTGGTTGCCTGTCGGAACATCGGCCCCGAGTACTCGATATTCTCGCCATAGGTAAGCGCTCGCGCAGCCCGGGCGAGACGAAGCCCGACATCGAGCTTATCTGTCGGATGAACATCGTCAGGATTGCCGATGTCGATCGTCACCGCCATCGCCGTATTTCGCATCGCCAGAGTGCGCACCTGCTGCTCGCGCAACTCCGCCCAGTCTTCTCGCGGAGTCGATTTGAAATTCGAGATCTGAACATATAAAAACGGGAAGTCCCCGATTCCCCACTGTCGTCTCCAGTCTTCAATCAGCGTCCGCATCACGCGATCGTATGAGTGGACGCGTGCCAGCGCGCTGTTGCTCTCGCCTTGGTACCAGAGCACTCCTCGAATCGGCAGCGGCGCTAGCGGCGCGATCATTCCATTCCAGAGAAGCCCTGGTCCCCAACTGTTCAGCGGGGGATGCCAGGGAAACTGCGGAGCCGGCTTCCCGGCCGCCTTGGCTTCCTCCTGCTGCCGCTTCTCGTCCGCCTGTTCTGCATCTGCATCGGCCGCGTCATCCGTCATCTTGCCTCGAGACACGAAGATGGGCGCGAGCGCAGCATCTTCGCCTAGGGCGGTGAGGCGCACCCACGATTCACCGACGGTGCCGCCCCATGTCGCGTCGATTAGGCCAATCGTCACATGCTGTCGCCCGGCGATATCGCGCGCGAAGTACCACGCCACTGCCGAGAAATCCTTCGCAGTTTCGGGGTTCGATGGAGTCCATCCATCCGTATCGGCATCCCACATCGCGTAATCCGCCGAACGCTTGCGAATCATCAGAAGACGAATCTGCGGGTTCGCAGAGTTTGGTAGATCCTGCGCAGCCGTGCTGGCTCGGCTCAGCGGAAACTCCATGTTCGACTGACCCGAAGCAACCCAGACATCTCCAACCATGATGTCGTCGAGTGTCATCGCCGCCTGGGCCGCGGTCTGCTCGCGTGCGGGGCCCGGCATAACGGTCATGCTGAAAGGACCGCCGGCCGCACCCGGCCTCAAATACGCGTTCCAATGACCGAGCGCATCTGCGTCTACAGTTCGTGACTCGCCCCGAAACGCTACCGTGACGCTCTGGCCCGGCGCTGCCTTGCCCCACACATGTACGGGCAGGTCGCGCTGCACCACCATGTGGCTTGAGAGAACTTTCGGCAGGCTCACCTCGGCCGACAGAACCGCCGCGGATACCCCAAAGAAGATCAATAGATGACGTAAGCGCAAACCAGTCTCCTCGAGTACGAGCCGGAACTTCAGAACGTCACTGCATTCGTCATCCCGGAAAGAGAACGTTATCAGAGTGCCCCAAATCACGTCTTATCACTGCAACCACACGACATCACACCGATCCCAGCAACGATTTACCCAAAATGGTGTCTATCAGTAAAAAGTCCAAAAAGCACTCGTTACCGGCGATTAGGACAGAATCACAATCTGACACAATCGATGTTCCATTTCGGTTCCTTTTAGCCATACTTGAAGCAGTAAGTCAATCAAATCCTGCTCTGGAGCAGATGTACCGACGATGCGCGCCCCCCGCAGAATCGTACCGTTACTGTGTGCCCTCGCGCTTCTCTTCACGGCAGGCGCCACGCGGTCGCAGGCACAAGCTGCATTGCTGCTCGAGGAGCCTTACGGCTTCTTCGGTACGCTCAATCCCACAGGACACACCGCCATCTACTTCGCGCGCATCTGCGCCGCAACTCCAACGAAGCTTCGGCGCTGTGAGCCGGGTGAAATGGGATCCGTCATCTCCCGGTACAGCGATGTTGCTCACCACGATTGGGTCGTAATCCCGCTCATCCCATATCTCTATTCAGTCGAGGACTTGTCCGAAGTTCCCGACCGTGTAAATCGAGACACCGTACACCGTCTCCGCAACCAGTATCACGAAGCTCATCTGCTCGTATTGGGCAGAGATGTGCGCAGAGGCGATTTTTGGCATGGCGGCTGGACCCAGTTGGTTGGCGTCTCCTACGAGCGCCGCATGTATGCCTTCCGCTTCGATACCACAGAAGAGCAGGACGATGCTCTCATCGAACGCATGAACAAGGACAAGAACCGTTCTCACTTCGAGCTGTTCTTCAATAACTGCGCGGACTTCTCGCGCAAGATCATGAGCCACTATTTCCCGCGAAACTTCCGGCGCAGTTTCTTCCCCGACGCGGGCATGACCACCCCCAAGCAAATTACATATAAACTCGTTCGCTACGCCAGGAAGCATCCCGAAATTCATCTCGACGTGTACGAGATTCCGCAGGTGCCCGGATATCGCCGGCCGAGTCGGCTTAATAAAGGCATCTCAGAGTCGCTCATCACCACCGGATATGCAGTCCCCATCGCGGTGCTGAATCCCTATTTGGCTGGCGGCCTCTTCGCTGACTACGTCGTGCATGGGCACTACCATCTCATTCCAAAGAATCCTGAGAAGCTGATGCCGGACGACCTCGTCGTGTTGACACTGCCCGGCGCGGCAAAAGAAAATGCCCTCACCGCCAGTGAACAGGTCCACAGCGTCGCTGCTGCAAGCGCAGTTGTCGATGTGCTACCCGATGCAGCAGCCAATCCCGGCCTGAAGGAAACCGTGGCCGCACATGAGTAAGACGCAGTCTCTCAAAAATCACGCCCGCTTCGATCCCGCCTATCACTTCCTGCTTTTTGGCCTATACCTGCTCAACCTCGTTTACGCGAGCTTTCACGTCTACCGCCAGCCAAGCCTCTCTTCCGGCTGGTACCTCACCCTTTCCATCCTCGCCATCGTCCCCCTCCTCAAACTGCGGCTCTATCCGATGAAGGTGCAGGACCGCGTCATTCGCCTCGAAGAACGGCTCCGCTTGCAGGCGCTCGCGCCGCAGGAGTGGCACACGCAGTTCTACCGGCTGACCGAAGATCAAGTCATCGGCCTGCGCTTCGCTGCCGATGACGAGGTCGTCGCTCTGGCCAAGCAGGCCCTAGAGCAGAATCTCAATCGCAAGCAGATCAAGGAACGTATCCGCAATTGGCGGGCCGACGACTGGCGCGTCTAACTGCTTCTCACACAGCGGGATAAACTCCCCTGCCGCATTCGCCTTCAGCGCTCCTCAGGCAACTCCCTAGCACTGCATCGCTTCCGACCACGAGAGGTTGGACATGAGTGCAGAAGATCAGAAAAATTCCGAGCAGGATAACGCCAGGCGTAATCGTCAAGTAGATGAGCAGGCCCGAGAGCCCGATCCGCTTGATGGCGCCACGGTGATTCCTGCCATCAGGCATGTCGGAAAGACCCTGGAATCGGATCCCGAATACTACGCCGTCGCCACACCGGGATATTCCACACCCGAGGCGCAGATCGCGGCCGAAGCCGGCCCGGTCGATGTCGATCAACGCCGCATGGAAGAGGATGATTTCGACCCCCTGTCCGGGCGCACTCTCGAGGATCGCCCCGAGCCGCTGAAGACACGGCTCCCAGGAGATACGAGTTCCGACCCTCACACTGACGTCGGACCCGATAACGCGTCCAATCTGCAGGAGCTTCCTGATGTCCCCAGTCCTGCAGGATCGAATCGGCGGTAGAATTGCCACCATGAGGCTCCACGCAACACTTGCCTTCGCCGTAGCACTGGCCACTGTCCCTGCATGGTCCCAGCGCCAGGTCGGCCAGTCCGGCGGATACGCTGGCAGTGCCGCACACTCCGGTGGTGGATTCCACAGCGGAGCACACGGAGCCGGGGGCGCTGGCTACGCACGTCAGCCGGCAGCTCCGAGCTACTCTGGCCTGACCGGCTTGCAGGCCCCTTCCGGTTTCTCGCAGCCGGGCAGGTTCCCAATGCCCGGTCTTCAGCAGCAGCCGCCGCGATCTGGCTCAGTTGGAAACTATCGCGGAAACCAGCTTTACGGTGCCTACACGAACCCTGGAGACTATCGCGGCCATGATCCACACCGCGGACCCTATCGCGGTCACGATCATGACCGGCGCAATCGCGGTTGGGGTGCTTACGGCTACGCGCCCGGCTACGTATACCCATACCCCTACGTCGCCGGCCCCGGCTTTTACGATTGGGGACAGACCGATTACTCCGAAAACGACCAGGGCCCGTACGCTCCTCCGCCGGATGACGGTCCAAACTACGGACCTCAACAGCCGCCTTACCCCGCTTCCGGCGATGCTCCTTACCCGCAGGAACAGCAGTCAGCTCCGCCTCCGCCGACGACTTCAGCAGCTCCGCAGCGGCAGGAGTATCACTTCGCCTCGGCCTCCCCGTCCACACCTTCACCCAATGCATCCAAGCCGCTGACGGTCATTTTCAAAGGCGATCGCGCGCCCGAAAAGATGCAGAACTATATGGTCACGGCAACCGCTCTGACTAACCTTGACGGCGATCACTTCGAGAAGATCCCGCTTGATCAGGTTGACGTAGCTGCAACTCAGCAGGCCAATCGGCGAAGCGGCATCGACTTCCAGATTCCAGCGCCTTCGCACGACTGATCCTGCGCCTGGACCCTGGATCGCAGCCGATCAGCCCAGTTCGGTGATCGAATTGGAAACACATCCTATAATGGGCCGTCAATGCAAATCCCAGGCCCAGACGGTTTCCTGCTCGCGCCGGATGATCCGCTGCACGCTGCTCATCTTCGGCTCAGCGACTTCCTGCTCGCGGAGGAGCAACGGAACGCTGCCTCCGCTCTGGTCGACCCCGGCCCTTGGCGGAAGACTCCCCGAAAGGAAATACCGGGTCTCACGCTCGCCGTTCTGCGTCGAATGATGTGGCTCGAACAGCACGATGCGGAACTGGCTGCGGCTCATCTAAGCCGCATCCGCCTTGGGAAATTGCTTCGCCTCCTGTACAGCATCAAGGCCCCGTTCACTGAACAAGATCTAGTGAGCATCGTTGAAACGACGACTTTGCTGCTGAACCGTATCACTCCTTTCGGACCCGTCGAGCGCGTCTCTGAATACTTCAGGTCAAACGCTCTTACTCCGGCGCTTTGCCGCGCACTGCACGCGTTTCAAGCCAATTTGCGCGATGAGATGGGCGGAAGCAAAACCAGCATGCAGTCGCTCAGGCAGCAGCTGTACATGCTTCTCTGGATGGATGAGTGGGAGCCACTCAATCCGGCCCGCTGCTGGAGTGAGTGCGTTCGTCGCGACTTCCGGGGGATGACGGGCGAGCGTCGCGCAAGATGGCGCGATCTTCTGAAGCATCTTCGCGGCAATGCGCCTGTCCGGATGCCCAAAGGGTGGGCCCGAGAGGCAGAGCCCTTGCTGGCCGCAGTGGGCCTCGAGGATTTTCGGGAGAGAATCGCAGCCTGGTTCGCTCCTTTTCGGTCCGGTCAGCCTCTGCCTCTCTCGGTCCCCGGAAGTCATGTGCTGAAAGGACTGATTTGGTATTGTGCCGTTGCACGGGACGAGGAACTTCGCGGAATAGCTTTGTGGTTGCTGGACGCGAGATGGAGACAGAAACGCAATACAGAGAAGTCGCTCGTTGCATTAGCGGAGTTCGGCGTGACGCGCGAGGAGCTTGCTTCGCGCAATCTCATCAAGGAACGAGTCCCTGACTCAATGCCCAAGTACCTCGACCGCCTGGGCCGCAGTCTTTCTCTGGTCACGACGGATCGAGTTGTGAATTCTACGGACGAGAACATGCTCATTGTTCAGGGTCAGCTGCACTTCTATCGAATCTCGCTTTCCACCGGCGAGATTCAGCGCGTGAGCGACAATGCCCAGATTGAACTGGATTGGCACTCTCTCCCCGATCAGTTCAGAGTGAACATCAGCGAAAAGACAGATTCACCCCACCAGTTCCAGATGCGGGCGTTTCTGCTCATGAACGACGGCGTCTTTGCACGATACTTCAGAGAGGTCTCCGGAAAGAAAGCCCGCCCGAGTAATTAGACGAGAAACTGCCGTCAGAGCTCGAACAGCGCGAACGGATGCTCTTCGCCACGTTGTTTCAGGATAGGCAGAGCCACGTTGCAGACCCTGACACCTGACTTCGTCTCCGCCGAAAAAGTTCCCTTGTGCGCATGACCGTGCACCGCAAGCACAGGCTTATGCGCGTCGAGCGCGCGCTCCAGGCGTGAACTGCCGAGGAATGGAAAGATCGGCTCCGGCTCGCCGACAATCGTCTCCTTGATGGGCGAGTAGTGCGTGATGCTGACCTTTTTTGTGGCATGCGTTTGCGCAAGGCCATAGTCCAGCTTCACAGCTTCACGCTCCGCCACCTCAACGAAAGTCTTGATCCCCTGCTCTCCGAAAGGCATCAGTTCATACGGCGCAAAGCCGCCGCAGAACCCCTTCGTCCCTGCGAATCCGATTCCGTTCACTTCAAAGCAATGCCCATCAAGCAGGTGGACACCAGCTACCCGCAGCATTCCCGCGATCTCATCCTGGTGTCCGCTTTCGTGATCGTGGTTCCCGAGCACAGCAATAACCGGAACATGGATATGTTCCAGCACGCCGAGCACCACCTTCATCTCTTCGGGATTGCCATGATTCGTCAGATCGCCTGCGATCACCAGAGCATCTGCCAGGTCATTCACTGCAGAGAATTCCTGAACGTCGCGCTCGTGGTTTTCTGCCTTGAGATGGATATCGGCTACTGCGGCCAGCCTCATTCCTTGCTCCTGGTTGTGTTTTGCTCCTTTAACGGATGCGGATAGTTCTCCCAGAGTTCACGATAGACGTCGCGCTCGCCCCATTCATTCACGTCAATCGCAAACATCTTCGGATCGATGAGCGTTCCGCGGAACGACTCCCTGTCAGACGGTGCGGCGACAGACTGATTGAAGCTCTCCGTCAGCTCGCGCCACATCCCTGCTGGAACATCTCTGACGCACGATGGGAAGATGTAGGCAAACAGCACCAGATGCCAATAAAGCATCTGCCAGTGCGGTTCGGTCAGCATGCGCAGACGATCCCAGTCAAGACTGGCCGCTGATGACCTGAGCAGATGCGCGATGTCGGCACCATCGAAACGCTCGCGCCGCGTCACGAACATCTTCGATGCAATCATCTCTTCCGCCGCCAAAACCTTGCAGCGCATCCCGAGAACTTCATCTTCCTGCGCGCGATCGATCCACGACTGCTCCACAGTCAGCGTTGCATTTCCAACGCCGGTGATGAGATCGACAAAGTACTCTCCGCGCCGCGCCTTCGCCAGCCAGACAGGGTCCTGCACGTACGTTTCGAACCCCTCCCGAACAAGCACTTCAAACGCGCGTGGAACCGCGTCTGGCGGGATTACCAGGTCCAGATCCTTCGTAGTTCGCCAGATGCCAGTGTGGTGATGGAACGCGAAACCGCCGCTCACAGCGAAGGGCACACCTGCGGCCAGCAGGCCTTTCAGCACGCCCTGATAGCACTCATATGCCTCGGGAGCCCAGCTCGGCTCTTCCGAGGATGTAACGGGTAACTCTGTGCTGCCGTCCGACATACGTAACTTCGATGCAGAGTGGCAGCAAAGGAGAAGTAAAAATTGCCTGGTTCACTTCAATGTCGATTACCGCGAAATCAAACGGCGAGCGAGACTACTTGGTCGGCTCCGTCCCGCTCTCGCCCTTTGCGAGCGAGTTGGCATCCAGTTCATGTTCGTGCCGGTACTGCTCGACAGGCATTTTCCCATCCCACCATGCCCAATTCATTGGATACACGTCCGGATCGCCGAATACCTGGTAGAAGTGCCACACCACGATGGCCAGCGTAGCAAGTATCGCTTCATAGAAGTGGATCGCAGTGGCGATATCAACCCACCAGCGCGCCAGCAGGTTGCCCACCCAAACCTTCGCCCACATCATCACGCCGGTGATACCCATCAATGCGGTACCCCACACGAGTGCCCAGTATTCGGCTTTCTCTCCATACGTGAAACGGCCGAACTTCGGCTTCGCGCCCCCGAGTCCCAGGTGATACCGCATCGCCTGGAAAACGTCCATCAGGTCCCTTGAACCGGGCGTAATGTCATACAGAAGTCGACGCCCTTCATTCGCGATCGCGATATAGAAGACGTGATAAAAGCCAGCCGCAATCAGCACCACGCCTGCGACGCGATGCACAATACTGCGGACATGCTCGCTCATTCCGAGCAAGTCGGCAAACCACGAATCCGGGAACTTCAGCGCGAAGCCCGTGACCACCAGGATGATGAAGCTTGTCAGCAGAACGAGATGTTGCCACCGCTGATTCGTCGACATGCGCTGCATCATCGGGTTCTGCATACGCCGTCGGGCAACGGCCTTGCTCCGCCAAACCACAAAGTTGTGCAGGAACATCCCGCCGATCACACCAAGGATGAGGATGATGTAGATGATCCGCACCCAGTGCGTGATCTTCGATCCAATATCCTTGTGCTGCACCCCGTCTGCCAGGTGCACCGGCGTCAGCGTAAACTTCTGTGTGACCCCCTTGTGACACTTCCCGCAAGTTGCATCCAGGTTGGCGCGATTGATCGTTGAGCGTGGATCGCTTGAAGGCAGAATATCGTGCACACCGTGGCAGCTCGAGCAATTCGCCGCAACAACAGACCCGCCCTCCGCTGCTAGCCCGTGGTAGCTGTCCAGGTAAGTAGATACCCGATTTCCCGGCACTCCGAATTCGCTCGACAGTCGAACGCCTTCGTGGCAGCGCGCGCACGTATCGCGCGACAGATTCTGTTCCGCCACAGGCGAGCTTGGATCCTTGTGCGACTTGATCGAATGAATCCCGTGACAATCTGTACACACCGGTGAAAGCTGATTACCGCGTGCGATCGCCTGCCCATGGATGCTGACATTGAATGTGTTCTGTATATCCGTGTGGCACTGCCCGCATGTGGCAGGCACGCTGAACTTATAAATAGGTGATTTCGAGTCGTTTGCTGGAAGAATCGCGTGCGAGCCATGGCAATCCGTACACACGGCCGCTTTCATCGACCCGTTCTCGACAGCGCGCCCATGCACGCTCTCCTGGTACGAGACGAAAGGCTGCGTACTCACGCCCTTCGACTCCATCAGGAATTTCTGCCCATGGCAGCGTCCGCACGTCGCCGGAATATGCGCGTGATTGACCGGCGAGTCGGAATGGCCTCCCGCCAGAACCTCATGAGCGTTCCCGTGACAGTCCAGGCAATTGGCGCTCGGTAGCCCGGCTTGGGTCACCTTGGCGTGCATGCTGTGCCCATACGCATCGGCAGCACCAGTGTGGCACTCCGAACAGGAGATCTTCCGTGGAGCCGTCTCGTGCGCCAGGCTCTTCACGTCCTTGTGGCAGTCCACGCAGGCAAGTTTCATTGACCCGTGAATCGAATGCTGAAGTCTCTTGCCGTCGACGAACAGCGAAACGGGCTTGCCATTCACGTCTTTGGTGAGCGATGTGTCACCGTGGCAGGTGAGGCAGTCTTCGTCCTTCAGCTTATGTTGGGCACGAATGGGGAGGGCCGAGCCCAGCAGAAAGACCACGCAAGTACAGAGCAGGATCCTGCTGGAAGCTATCACGCTTACGAGGAGACGCCTCTTCCGGTTCAATCGCCGTGATTGCAGTCACATCCGCTCGTGAACTGCGACCAGGGTCCGCCTCAGACTCTAGTCAGGCTATTCCCTTAATCTCATTTTCCGCCCCGAACGCGTAGCCCCGCGAGATCAGGCGTGCTGCATCGCCGCTCCGTGCCCGTTCGAACTGACCTCGAGGGGATTCGAAGAAATCTCCCCGGCAGACGTACTCAGCAGGTTGAAGCTCGGGCTTGTCGGCAGAAATACTCGGAAACATGTGGCGCAGCCCATTCGGGCGCGAAAACTCCGGAACGAAATGCGTCCATCGTATTTCTGAATGATGCCTCTGCTGATCCACAACCCGAGCCCGGTTCCCTTGGTCGACTTCGTGCTGAAGAACGGCTCGAAAAGCTTTCTTGAATCCTGCGGCTTGATCCCCACTCCCGTGTCGACCACCGACACAGCGATTCCGCGACGGCGTAGCGTCCAGTCATATGCTTCGCGAACCGAGATGCGGAGATTGCCGCCTTCCGGCATCGCCTGAATCGCATTGCTGATCAAGTTCAGAAACACCTGGCGCAACTCAACCGGAAAGCCATGTACCATCCCCGGCGCAAAGTACCGCTTGCGCAGCTTGATGTGGCTGTTCAGGAGCTGCCGCTCTTGAAGCCCGAGCACGTCATCGAGCAACTCCGTGAGCGACACTGCGATCGGCGTCTTAGATTCACGGTAGAAGCTCAAGGTCTGGCGGGTAATGTGCGACACGCGCTGCAGCTCTTGTTCCGCCAGAATCGCGCAATGCCGCGCTTCCTCATCAAGCGAAGGATGATTGCGAAGCAAAAAGAAGATGTTCGTAATCGCTGCCAGCGGATTATTGATTTCGTGCGCAATGATGCCGGCCACGCGCCCCATGGCGGCCAGCTTCTCCGTTTCGCGAAGTGCCTCCTCGGCCTGCATCTGAGACGTGATATCGCGATTCACCTCGAGTACCGCATCCCCTTCGTGATTCATCGTCTTCCGGCACGCAACAATAACCTCGGAGCCGTCTTTTCTCGTCTGCACCAGGTTGCCCTGCCACAGCTTGCGCTCATGCAACATCTCCTCCACTGCATCGCGCGAAACCGGAAAGACGCTCTTCAGCACGGTATGTAGATCCTTGCCCAGCACCTCTTCGCGCTTCCACCCGTAGAGGCTCTCCGCTCCGGAATTCCAATAAAGCAGGTTACCGTTCATGTCGCGCATCACAATTGCTTCCGTTGCCAACTCCAGCAACTGCGCGCGCGAGCGAAACTGCTCCTCGCGCTGGCGCAACTCTTCGGTCCGTTCCGCAACCCGCTGTTCCAGCTCGTTGTTCAATCTCTCAAGCATTCGCGTTTTGCGATGTAGATCGACAAACACGCCGATCTTGGCGCGCAAAACCTCCGGAACGACCGGAACAGAGATGTAATCGACCGCGCCACTCCGGTAACCCTGAATCTTGTCTGTATCTGTAAGGTGAACGCCCGAGATAAAAATGATCGCCGTCTTCTGAAACCGAGGATGCTGACGGATCACATCGGCGAGTTCAAACCCATCGAGATCGGGCATGCTCACGTCCATCAACACCACCGCGATGTCATTCTTCAGAAGAAGGCTCAGCGCCTCGCTTGCCGACGTCGCTTTGATGAGGTTCTCTCCCAGTTCAGAGAGAATGACCTCATAGCTGAGCAGCTTGGCCGGCTGGTCGTCCACCATCAGAATGTTGACTTTTGAATCAGCGTTCATCAAATTTTGTCTCCACGCCTTACGGCAGGGCCTAACGGTGCAGCCACATACGCAGGGCGGAAAGCAACTGTTCTGTGTTTACCGGTTTAGCTAAGTATTCTGAGGCGCCGGCTTCCAGGCATCTTTCGCGATCGCCCTTCATGGCCTTCGCTGTCAACGCAATGATCGGCAGTCGCCGCAGCGATGGGTTTTGCCGGATCACCTGCATCGTTTCATAACCGTCCATCTCGGGCATCATGATGTCCATCAGCACAATTGCAAGGTCTGGCGTTGTCTCGATCGTCTCGATCGCTTCCTTGCCGGTTCCGGCCGAGAGCACCGTCATGCCGCGACGTTCGAGCACACTGCTCAATGCGAAGATGTTGCGAACGTCGTCGTCCACAACCAGCACCTTGCGTCCGGCCAGCGCCTCGTCAGAACGATGCAGCCGATCGATCATCTGCTGCTTCGTGCTCGGTAGTTCAGAGACAACGCGATGAAGGAACAAAGCGGTCTCGTCGAGCAGGCGCTCCGGTGATTCTACATCCTTCACCACAACGCTGCGAGCCAGCGTATGCAGCTGTGCGTCTTCCTCAGCCGAGAGTTCGCGGCCGGTGAAGACCACTACCGGCAGATCTTTCAATTTCGCATCTGTACCCAGCTTTTCGAGTACCTCAAACCCGGTCATATCCGGCAGGCGCAAATCCAGAACGATGCAGTCGTAAGTGCCCTTCTGAAGCGCATCGAGGGCCGCCGCGCCCGAATCCGCTACATCGATGTCGATGTCCTCATGCCACAGCAGTTCACGAGTCGAAAGCTGCTCAGCCGGATTATCCTCGACAACCAGCAGCTTCTTGCGGCGCGGCTGGGCGTACTCGCGAATTCGTGCCAGGGCCGAATTCAATTCATCGGTCGACGTAGGCTTCGTGACAAATGCAAACGCTCCGCGCGAGAGCCCGTGGTGCCGATCCTCATCAAGCGTAAGCATCTGAACCGGGATGTGCCGGGTCTTCGGATCCTGCTTGAGATGATTCAGAACCGTCCACCCCAGCATGTCCGGAAGCATAACGTCGAGCGAGATCGCCGTTGGATGGAACTCCCGCGCTAGCGAAAGAGCCTCAGTACCGGTCATCGCGACGAGCACCTTGAATCCCTTATCGCGAGAGAGATCGCACAGGACGCGAGCGTAGTGCGGATCGTCCTCGACGACCAGAAGCACCGCATCCCCTTCCTGAAGATTCTTGCGATCGTCCTCGATGCGCGATTCCTGCTCCGCAACCGCGACATTCGAGAGGAAGATCGGGACGTTACTTGTCCCGCCATCCTTCTCCTGCTTCACGATGCTCGGCACCGCGGGACCAACGTAGGTCTGCGGCAAGTAGAGAGTGAATGTACTGCCCTTCCCTGGCTGGCTCTTCAGCTGAATCTCGCCGCCGAGCAGGTTGGCAAGTTCGCGGCTGATGGCCAGACCCAGACCGGTTCCGCCGTACTTCCGGCTTGTTCCGGCATCTGCCTGTTGGAATGCCTCGAAGATGATGCGTTGTTTTTCCGGCGGAATGCCGATGCCGGTATCCGAAACCTGGAAAGCAATAACAGACCCTGCGCCGCTCAGAATCGGATGATCCGTTGTCCAGCCTCCAGTCGCCGAAGAAACCGTGAGCTTGACCGTTCCTTGCTCCGTGAACTTGAAGGCGTTCGACAAGAGATTCTTGAGAACCTGCTGCAACCGCTTCGAGTCGGTGACCAGGCTGCGTCCCATCTTCGGATCGTTCGCCACATCGAACGCGAGCCTGCGGTTTTCCGCCTCATGCCGGAATGGCCGCGCCACCGTGTCGAGCAGAGCACCGAAGAATACCTCTTCAGCTTCGACCGACACTGTGCCGGACTCGATCTTCGAAAGATCGAGAATGTCGCTGATCAGGTTCAGCAAGTCAGTGCCGGCGCCGTGAATCGTACGCGCGAACTCAACCTGTTTGGGCGAGAGGCTGCCGTCCGGATTCTCCGCGAGCTGCTGGCCAAGCACAAGAATGGAGTTGAGCGGCGTGCGCAACTCGTGCGACATGTTGGCGAGGAACTCCGACTTGTATTTCGAAGTAAGAGCAAGTTCGCGGGCCTTCTCTTCCAGCGCGCGGCGAGCCTGTTCGATTTCCTGGTTCTTGCGCTCCACTTCGTAGTTCTGTTCGGCCAGCTGCTGCGCCTTCTGCGCCAGCTGCTCGTTCGTCTGCTGCAGTTCCTTCTGCTGCGTCTGCAGTTCCGCGGCCAGCTGCTGCGACTGCTTCAGCAGCGCCTCCGTCTGCATCGTTGCCTCAATCGAATTCAGCACGATGCCGATCGACGAGGTGAGCTGTTCGAGGAACGCCAGATGCGAGGCAGTGAACGAACTCAAACTCGCCAACTCGATAACCGCCTTCACGCGATCTTCAAAGAGCACCGGCAGCACAATCACGTTCTTCGGAACAGCCTTGAACAGTCCCGACCGTATTGGAGCCGTCTTCTTCGGCAGCTCGGTGATCAGCATGCGCCGCTTCTCAGCCGCGCACTGTCCAACCAGCCCTTCTCCAATTCGAACTTCCTTCACATACCCTTCAGGAGTATCCGCAAAGGTTGACAGCAGAACAAGGTCGTTCTCCTCCTGACCCATCTGGTAGATCACGCCCTGCTGTGCGTTGATGAGCGGGGCGAGTTCCGACAGCAGCATGCGTCCCACCGTCGCCAGATCACGCTGACCCTGCAACATGCCGGTGAACCGAGCCAGATTCGTCTTCAGCCAGTCCTGCTCAGTATTGCGGTCCGTCGTGAGTCGAAGGTTATCAATCATCGTATTGATGTTGTCCTTCAGCTCAGCCACTTCGCCGCGGGCTTCCACCTGGATCGATCGCGTCAAGTCGCCCTTCGTCACGGCCGTCGCCACTTCCGCGATAGCGCGCACCTGGTTCGTCAGGTTGTCGGCCAGCAGGTTCACGTTACCGGTTAGATCCTTCCATGTACCGGCGGCGCCCGGCACGTTCGCCTGTCCGCCAAGTCGGCCTTCCACGCCCACTTCGCGAGCCACCGTGGTCACCTGATCGGCGAAGGTAGCCAGCGTGTCCGTCATGTTGTTGATGGTTTCCGCGAGCGCGGCGACTTCGCCCTTAGCATTCACGGTGAGCTTCTGGTTGAGCGCACCGTTGGCCACGGCGGTCACGACCTTCACAATACCGCGCACCTGCTCCGTCAAGTTCGCAGCCATGACGTTGACGTTATCGGTAAGATCCTTCCACGTACCCGCCACGCCCGGCACCATGGCCTGTCCGCCGAGCTTGCCGTCCGTACCTACTTCGCGCGCCACGCGCGTCACTTCGGCAGCGAATGCGTTGAGCTGGTCCACCATCGTATTGATGGTGTCTTTCAGCTCGAGAATTTCGCCCTTCACGTCCACCGTGATCTTGCGCGACAAATCTCCGCGGGCCACAGCCGTCGTTACTTCGGCGATGTTTCTCACCTGCGCCGTCAAATTGCCGGCCATCGAGTTTACCGAGTCGGTAAGATCCTTCCACGTTCCCGCCACACCGGGCACGTTGGCCTGACCGCCGAGACGTCCTTCCGATCCAACTTCGCGCGCCACACGCGTAACTTCAGCGGCGAATGAACGAAGCTGCTCGACCATCGTGTTCAGCGTCTCTTTGAGCTGCAGAATCTCGCCGCGCACGTCCACCGTGATCTTGCGGCTCAAGTCGCCGTTCGCGATAGCCGTTGCCACCTCAGCAATGTTTCTCACCTGCGCAGTCAAGTTGCCGGCCATGAAGTTCACCGAGTCCGTGAGATCCTTCCACGTACCCGCAACGCCCGGCACCTGCGCCTGTCCGCCGAGCTTTCCATCCGTACCCACTTCGCGGGCCACGCGCGTCACTTCGCCCGCAAACGCGTTCAGCTGGTCCACCATCGTATTGATCGTGTTTCGCAGCTCCAGAATTTCGCCCTTCACGTCCACTGTGATCTTGCGCGACAAGTCGCCGCGGGCCACGGCCGTCGTCACTTCGGCAATGTTTCTCACCTGTGCCGTTAGATTGCCGGCCATCGAGTTCACCGAGTCCGTCAAATCCTTCCACGTTCCAGCCACACCCGGCACGTTGGCCTGACCGCCGAGTCGCCCTTCAGTACCCACCTCGCGCGCCACACGCGTCACTTCGCCGGCGAACCTATTCAGCTGGTCCACCATCGTATTGATGGTTTCCTTCAGCAGCAGAATTTCGCCGCTGACGTTCACCGTGATCTTCTTGGAAAGGTCGCCGTTGGCGATAGCCGTCGACACTTCGGCGATGTTTCTCACCTGGCCTGTCAGGTTCGAGGCCATCGAGTTCACCGAGTCCGTTAGATCCTTCCACGTACCGGCCACACCCGTCACGACCGCCTGACCACCGAGCTTTCCGTCCGTACCCACCTCTCGAGCCACACGCGTCACTTCGCCGGCGAACGCGTTCAACTGGTCCACCATCGTGTTGAGCGTGTCTTTCAGCTCGAGAATCTCGCCCTTCACGTCCACCGTGATCTTGCGCGACAAATCGCCGCGGGCTACGGCCGTTGCCACTTCGGCGATGTTTCTCACCTGTCCGGTGAGGTTCGAAGCCATGAAGTTGACGTTATCGGTCAAATCCTTCCAGGTACCCGCAACACCCGGCACCTGCGCCTGACCGCCCAGCTTTCCGTCCGTACCCACTTCGCGCGCCACGCGCGTCACTTCGCCGGCGAACGCGTTCAGCTGGTCCACCATCGTGTTAATCGTGTTCTTCAGCTCAAGAATTTCGCCCTTCACGTCCACGGTGATCTTGCGCGACAAGTCGCCGCGGGCCACAGCCGTCGTTACTTCGGCGATGTTTCGCACCTGTGCCGTAAGGTTGCCGGCCATCGAGTTCACCGAGTCCGTCAAATCCTTCCACGTACCCGCCACACCCGGCACGTTGGCCTGACCGCCGAGTCGCCCTTCCGTACCTACTTCTCTAGCCACACGCGTCACTTCGCCGGCGAACCTGTTCAGCTGGTCCACCATCGTGTTCAGCGTCTCTTTGAGCTGCAGAATCTCGCCGCGGACGTCCACCGTGATTTTGCGGCTCAAGTCACCGTTAGCGATAGCCGTCGCCACTTCGGCGATGTTTCTCACCTGGCCGGTAAGGTTGCCGGCCATGAAGTTCACGTTGTCTGTCAAATCCTTCCACGTACCCGCCACGCCCGGTACGTTCGCCTGTCCGCCCAGCTTGCCCTCCGTGCCCACCTCGCGGGCCACGCGCGTTACTTCGCCTGCGAACGCATTCAGCTGGTCCACCATCGTGTTGATGGTGTCCTTCAACTCTAGAATTTCGCCCTTCACGTCGACGGTGATTTTGCGCGACAAGTCGCCGCGGGCCACAGCCGTCGTCACCTCGGCGATGTTTCTCACCTGCGCCGTCAGGTTGCCGGCCATGGCGTTCACCGAGTCCGTCAGATCCTTCCACGTTCCCGCCACACCCGGCACCACTGCCTGGCCGCCGAGTTTTCCGTCCGTTCCCACCTCGCGAGCCACGCGCGTCACTTCCGACGCGAACGACCGGAGCTGGTCGACCATCGTGTTGATAGCTTCTTTAAGCTGCAG
>NZ_QFFY01000005.1 GCF_003131205.1 Occallatibacter savannae | reverse complement strand
GAAATGACACCCTTCTTGGTAGGTGGAGGGCGTAGAGGGACTTTCCGGATATGGTTGGGGTGCGAGAGCCAAGGGCGACCTCAGATCGAAATGACACCGATGTTGATCGATGGAAAGGTGGGGTGGTGCGTTGACCCGGTGCTGCAAACCCTGTAAACTACCTTAGTTTGGCGATTCCTGCCTGTCACTGCGGAGCCAACCGCTCGCCCAAGGGATACCGGCGCTCGAGCGTACCGCGGGACGGAGTTTCCGCCCGAGCAATTCAAGGTTGGGAGCATGCACTTGCCGATGGCGCGTGCGTCTGCTCCGGAGGATTTTTATGTACGCGGTCATTCGTACCGGTGGCAAACAGTATCGGGTCGCACCAGGCGACGTGCTCAAGATCGAGTCGGTGAGCGCCGACCAGCAGACGGTGGAGTTTGCAGACGTTCTTGCCTTCAGCGGCGATAACGGGATTGCAAAGCCGTCGAGCGCCAAGGTTACGGCCGAGATTGTGGGCCATGGCCGCGGGGAGAAGGTGCTCGTGTTCCACCTGAAGCGGAAGAAGCAGTACAAGAAGCTGCAGGGGCATCGGCAGAATTTCACCGAGGTTCGCATCAAGTCGATCGAGGCTGATGGCGTGACCTACGACGCGAAGAAGTAGCTTTCAGCCCTCAGCTCTCAGCTTTCAGCTGCAGTCGCGAGGGAGGACGAAGACAGAAATTGAAAGCTGACGGCGGATAGCTGACGGCTGCAACGACGAGGGGATTGAGCAATGGCACATAAAAAAGGTGGAGGCAGCTCCACAAACGGACGGGATTCAAATGCACAGCGGCTGGGCGTAAAGGCCTTTGCCGGACAGATTGTGACGGGCGGGTCGATCATCATGCGCCAGCGCGGAACGAAGATCAAGCCGGGCGTCAATGTGGGGATCGGGTCGGACGATACGCTGTTCGCCAAGGTTTCAGGACGGGTGAAGTTTACCGATCACGGCAATCGCGGGCGCTTCGCGTCGGTGGAGCCGATCGCAGAGTAAGCAGCTCAGGTTTTAGCGAGAAAGGCCACGGTTCGCCGTGGCCTTTCTCTTTTTTGCGGATGGATCGGCTGGTTGGGGCCGAGACTCAGTGGACGAGGATTACAACGATGAGCACTACCAGGGCGATCACGATCAGGGCGAGTTCAGGCCTGGTGAGAGCACCGGCTGCGAACTTCTGCTGCGCGTCGGTGGATCGGGCGGCGAGGCTGGCGAGTTCCTGGTCGGAGAGCGAAGGAATGGCGCTCTTCACCTGCTCGGGGTTGTAATGCGCGTCGCGCATGGCGCGGTCGGCGACCGGGCTGCTGAGGAAGTCGGCTACCGCTTCGATGTTTTTCTGGCGGGCTGATGCGGAGTCGGCCATCTGCTTCTGCATGGCCTGCGGGGAGACGAGATGGTCCTGAGCCGGCGCGGCGGCAAATGCGTCGGCGGGCACGGACATCAGCAGCATAAGAGCGGAGGGAACGATGGCGCGAAGAGCGAGAGATTGAAGGGTTTGTTTCACATGGACTCCTGAGACCCTGCGTGGGGGAGGTAACGTTCAGGTCATTTCAGATGCCATGGGAAGGGGCGGAGTTTTCCCTTGCGCGCCTCTCCGGCAGCGGGAGGTATTCGCTGCGGCACAGGATAATGTGGGGAGAGGCGCGGTGGAGTTCTGGAGATCAGGCGGAGCGGCGGGAGGGCGCTGCGCGATGCGGCCAGGTGTTGCGAACTGGAATGCTGGAGCGGTCGGCGGGGATGTCGAATGCGGGAACGCGCTCAGGCGCGACAGGCATGCGGCGGTGATGATCGTTGAAGGCGGCCAGGCGCGCCGGCAGGCAGCTATGAGCTGCTTCAAGGCGCTCCAGCTCTGCTTCCCAAGTGGAGCAGCCGACGGTAGCGAAGCAACGCGGGCAGACGGAGTCGATGGTGCCGTCTTTGTTCATGCGATGGGGGAACTCGAAGTGGACGAAGTGACTGGAAACCATGGTTTGGGGACCTCGAAAAAAGCTCGACGTGAGGAACTACAGAGTAACGCCGTTCCTATCCAGAAGTAACTGGGAAATACCCCGGAAACAATGGCGCAAAGAGTGTAGAGGCTGTGAATTTTCCATAAAGGAACAGCGCACACGATTGCGCCCGGAATGGGATTCGCGGCGAAGTGCGTCAGTGGGCGAAACGTTCTGGCGAAAACAGGGCGATGGGGTGGGTGGATGAACTGCGCGTTGCGAGGCCGGCGAGGATTTCGCCTATGACGGGGGCGAACTTGAACCCGTGTCCCGAGAAGCCGCAGGCTATGGTGCAGGATGGCAGCCGGGGGTGAGGGCCGATGATGAAGTGCTCGTCGGGCGTCATGGTGTAGAGGCAGGTTTTGGCACGGAGGAGATCGCCGGCGATGGCGGGAATGCGGCCCTGCAAAGACACGATGATCTGCTGCACGTCGGCATCGTGGATCTGGCGATCGACGGTGTCGGGTGTGCAGGACAGGTCGCTGCCGTGGATGGCGACCTTGATGCCGCCGTTGGGGCCGTCGATTGCGGGGAAGCCATAGGAGGCGTACTTCCCTGCTGCTCCTTCGGCGATGAAGACGGGAAAGCGGTCGGGCAGAAATCCTTCGACGCCGCCTTTGGGCTGGATCCAGGCGGTAACCTGGCGGGTGACGCTGAGCGGGAGATTGGATTGGAGGGCTTCGGCGGCCCAGGGGCCTGCGGTGATGATGAGGTGCCGTGCGGAATACGAGCCGCGGGTTGTTGCGACTTCGACGTGATCGGGGGCTGCGGTCCAGGAGAGGACTTTCTCGTCGAAGTGCAGCTGGGCGCCGGAATGGATGGCGGATTGGAGTTGGGCGCGAATGCAGTCTTCCGGAACGAGGTAGCCGGCGAGGTGCTCGAAGACGCCAAGATCGCCGGGGTGCGGGCTGAATGCGGGAAATCGAGCGGCGAGTTCAGCTGGGGCGAGAACGTCTATGGGAATGTGGTGTTCTTTGGCGGAGGCGATGGTGCGGCGGACGAGATCGCCATCTTCGTTGCCGATGACGAGACCACCGGTGGTGTGGATCAGGCGGATGCCAGTGTCGCGTTCAATCTCGCGCCAGAGCTCGTAGGCGCGCAGGACGAGGGGGATGTAGTCAGGGCTTTCGAAGTAGGCCTGACGGATGATGCGGGAGCCGCCGTGGGAGGAGCCGCGGTCGTGCGGCGGCGTGAACTGGTCCAGGCCGAGTACGTGCTGACCTCGCGCTGCGAGATGGTGGGCGGCGGCGCTGCCCATCGCTCCGAGGCCGAGGATGATTACGTCGAAGGACATGGGGTGGGTGAGGTCGGTTGAGGTGAGTATAGATCCGCCTTCGCCAAGGCTTTGGCGCGCTTCGCGTGGGCACCCGGATCCTTCCCTTCCTACCCGTCCTGTTTTGGGGTCGATACCCCGGTCTCCAAGTGCGAGGGACCGGGGCACCCGATTTTTCTTTTGACTCTGGCCAGCTTGCTTGCTCCCCATGTCTCCAAAACGGGAGACATGGGGCACCCGACATCCGGAGGTTGGGATTAGTTCAGGGACTCGGGGTTGAGGACGCTGGTGAGGAAGCCGTCGAGTTCGTGAGCGGCGCCGTGCGCGGGGGAGCTTCGCTCTGAGTAGTGAGGATTGAGGATGGTGAGGGTCTCGCTGATGAACAGATGACGATGCGAGCGAAGGCCCTTGTGCAGGATGTCGCGGGGCAGGGTGTCGGCGTGGTACTGGCAGATGCCGGACATCTCCGGATGCCTGCGCATGAAGTCTTCAAGACGCCATTCGTACTCGAGGAGCTTGGTGAGGTCCTTGGCGGGCCCGAACTCCCAGGTCATGTCACCGGTAGCCCAGAGGCCCTGATAGCCGTCGCTGAGTGCCTGCTGGAGAGAACGCTCGAGGGTCGCCATCATGCTTGGAACGTCGAATTCCCATTCGCCGAGAAGATGATTCTGTTCTGCAGAGAGCACGAGGTTGCCGCTGCTAATGGCGTGCTCGACATCAATGCCGTAGGCGGCGAGCTGCGACTTAAGGCCGGCGATCATTGGGCGGCTGTTGAGGTAGAGGCAGCGATGATTGGAACGGAGCTTCTCGCCAAGGGCCGAGGCGACCGCCGGGATGTGGCGCGACGGCGCTCCCTCGTAGATTAGACATTGATGGCGGGAATCGTGGGGGCCCATGGAGGAGTCCAGTATAGCCGGGATTCGGGTTGGCCCGGAATGGTTGAAACGGAGAAAAGACCGAACCCAACAATGGGCTCGGCCTTTTCAGTATTCAGACCAGCTTACGATTTCGATTCGCCCTGCAGATTGCGGGTGAGGACTTTTTCGACGACGCGCTCGACATCGGTGAGGAAGAAGCCGTTGGCGGGCTGGCGAACGGCGACCTTGGTGCCGTGGCCCAGGGCGGAGGCGATTTCGTTCCAGCGATAGATGGTGGAGCTGGCGGGCATGATGACCGGCTTGCGGGTGTGCTCCGGCACCAGACAGTAGCCGACCAACATGATGATGGTGAGGAGAATGACGCCCTCATAAACGAACTGAAGAGGCGCGTTGAGGGACGGATGCCCACTGATAAACATGGTGAGGATGAAGTCGTTGGACGACATGAGACCAAAGCCAAGCCCGAAGCCCACTGCCATGTCCTTCGCGGAAAGCTGCAGAGCATTGATGCAGAGGAAGAGGAAGGCGAGGAGACAGAGCTCGAGGATGCTGACGGCGCGCATGAGCGCCAGGGCGAGCTGGGGAATGATGGAGACGGTGGGATGCGAGTAGGAAACCGAGCCGAGGCTTGCGACTGCGGAAACGAGGGCGACCCAGCGGAAGATCACGGTTCCGAGGCGCATGAGTCCGGAGAAGGAAGCGAGAACCGAGCGGAAGATTTCAAGCGTCACGAAGAAGAGGCTGATGGCGCTTGCGGCGTAGACGGTCCAGTAGGGGTAGAAGTAGAACGGGAAGTATTGATGCCCCCAGGGCTGCGCCTGAATGTAGAGCAGGCCGAGGAGGACGGGCATGGAGCCGACTCGCAATAACAGATAGGCGTTGAGTGCCGGGAAGCGCTTCTCGAGGCCCTTCTTCCAAAAGAGGAAGCCGAGGGTAGCCCAGAGCAGGAACTCCGCCACGCTCATCGCCGACATCCAGAAATTCAAAGGCATACTTGCCCCTTCTATCCTGAGGGTTCTCTCAGCATAGTCGGAGTGGCCTTTGACTTCAATTGGAAACAAAGCCAGTGCGTGTAGCACTTTGGTGCTACCGAGCAGCGAGCTTAAGAGCCGGATTTACTTGCCAGTGCAGGAGACGCCGGGGCCGCAGGTGGGAACCGGAAGTCCGGCGGTGGCAGCCTGGTGGCTCGGCATGGTGTTCTTGACCGAAGACGAGACGGAGGCGGCGGCTGCGCCGGCGACGACAACGGAGAGCACGAGAACGCGGAAAGCGAGTTTCATAATTGGTTACCCCTTGCGGAAATTCCCAGAAAAGATGTTGGGTTGATGACCTATTTATGGTAGTCGATTACCATAGTTAAGTCCAGCGTTTTCAGATACATCGAAAGTATCGCATTTCTGAGTGACAAAAGTAACATGCTTCATCGGTAATCTACCCGCTAGTACCCAATTTAGTTACCTGCTCGCGCGCTGGTAATGGGGAGTTTCGACCGGGATTTGCAGGGGTTCAACATGGTAAAATTGCCTATAGCAGAGCGCGTCCAAAGCCCTCGACTTTCAATCGGTTAATCCCCAAAGTGCGGCTTGAATCGGGGCGGCACTTTGCCCGTAGCACGACCGCCGACAGGCGAACATTCTGCGAAACGGATAATTATGGCGACGAACGGCAACGGTAACGGCGACTACACAGGCGACAATATCAAGATCCTGGAAGGCCTCGAGGCAGTCCGGCTGCGTCCTGCGATGTACATCGGCTCGACGGGTGAGATGGGACTGCACCACCTTGTTTACGAAGTAGTAGACAATTCGGTGGACGAAGCGCTGGCGGGGTTCGCCACGAAGATCGATGTGACGATTCACGTCGATAACTCCATCACCGTTGTGGATGATGGCCGCGGCATTCCTGTCGATATGAAGACTCTGCCGAACGGCGAGGTGATGCCGACGGTGCAGGTGGTGCTGACGAAACTGCACGCCGGCGGCAAGTTCGACTCGTCGACGTACAAGGTTTCCGGCGGTCTGCATGGCGTGGGTGTGAGCTGCGTGAATGCATTGTCGCAGGAGTTCAACGTCGAGATCTGGCGCGATGGGCACACGTGGGAGATGGACTTCAGCTGCGGCGATCCGACGAGCGATCTGCGCAAGACAGGCGTGAGCAAGAAGCGCGGGACGAAGATTCACTTCCTGCCGGACAAGACGATCTTCGCCACGACCGAATACAACTACGACACGCTGGCGCAGCGGCTGCGCGAACTCGCCTTCCTGAACAAGGGGCTGGAGATCACGCTGACGGACGAGCGGAACGTCGATGCGAAGACGGGCGACTCGAAGCATGCGGAGTTCCGCTACGCGGGCGGCATTGCAGAGTTTGTGAAGCACCTGAATCGCGGCAAGTCGGTGCTGCACGATAAGCCGATTTTGATGGAAGCGCAGCGCGACAAGGTGGAGCTGGAGATCGCGCTGCAGTACAACGACAGCTATTCCGAGACGGTGTTCAGCTTCGCGAACAACATCAACACGGTGGATGGCGGAACGCACCTTTCGGGATTTCGCACGGCGCTGACGCGGACGATCAACGCTGTGGGCCAGCAGCTTGGGCTGTTCAAAGACGTGAAGGAAAACCTGAGCGGCGACGATGTTCGCGAGGGGCTGGTGGCGGTGGTGAGTGTGAAGCTGCCGCAGCCGCAGTTTGAAGGCCAGACGAAGGGCAAGCTGAATTCGGATATCGCCGGGATTGTGCAGGCGTTCGTCAACGAGCGTCTGGGCGCATACCTGGAGCAGAACCCGCCGGTAGCGCGGAAGATTATCAACAAGGCCATTGAAGCGGCGCGCGCACGCGAGGCGGCACGCAAGGCTCGCGACCTGACTCGGCGCAAGGGCGCGCTGGATGGCGGCGGGCTGCCGGGCAAGCTGGCTGACTGCTCGGAGCGGAACCCCGATCGCTGTGAGTTGTATCTGGTCGAGGGTGAGAGCGCAGGCGGCACGGCGAAGCAGGGACGCGACCGGCGATTCCAGGCGATTCTTCCGCTGAAGGGCAAGATCCTGAATGTGGAGAAGGCGCGCTACGACAAGATGCTGGGGCACGAAGAAATTCGCGCGATGATCACGGCGCTGGGCACGGGCATCGGCAAGGAGGACTTCGATCCGGCAAAGCTGCGGTACAGCAAGATCATCCTGATGACGGACGCCGACGTGGACGGATCGCACATCCGCACGCTGCTGCTGACCTTCTTCTTCCGGCACATGACGGAGCTGATCAAGCGGGGCAACATCTACATCGCGCAGCCGCCGTTGTTCAAGATCAAGAAGGGGCGGTCAGAGCAGTACGTAAAAGACGAGCGCGAGCTGAACCGCGTGGCGATCAAGCGGGCATCAGAAGGCATGATTGTGCGCCACGGCGAGAACGCCAGCCATATCGACGGCAGCGAGCTGACGCGCTTCATGGGGTATCTAAACGAATATCTCGGGTTCGTGGAGAAGGTGGACAAGCGCATCCGCAACGAGCAGATCACGGAACTGATTGCGCGGGCGGAGCTGACGCATCGTGCGGATTTCACCTCGGCCGATGGAAAGGGTGTTCCGCCAAAGCTAAAGCAGCTGCACGATGAACTTGAGGAGCAGGCGGGCGAGTTCAACATCAAGGTGAGCAAGCCGAGCGAGGACGAGGAGCACCATACGTGGTCGATCTGCTACACGGATGCGCAGGGCGCATCGCGGTGCATCGACTGGACGATGGCTTCGAGCCCGGAGTTCAGGCAGATGATGTCGAAGTACTCGCAGATCAGCCAGTATCTCGAACCGCCGTTCCTGATCGAGTATGCGAACAAGGGCGCACAGGAGAGTGCCGCTGACGAGCCGGAGGGCACGGAGTTTGAAGAAGGACAGACTCCGCCCAAGGTGAAGGCTGAAGCCAAGGCGGCGCGGCGGACTTCGAAGATTCTGCAGGAGCCTGTGGAGAAGGAGACCGCGCGCGAATTGTTCTCGTACATCGTGGAGCAGGGCAAGAAGGACTACGATGTGCAGCGTTATAAGGGGCTCGGCGAGATGACGTCTCCGCAGCTCTGGGAGACGACAATGGATCCGGAGCGGCGCACACTGCTGCAGGTGAAACTCGAAGACATCGCGGAGACAGAGACGATCTTCACGACGCTGATGGGTGAAGACGTGGAGTCGCGGCGGAAGTTCATCGAAGATAATGCGCTGGACGTGAAGAATCTGGATATCTGACTTTCGGGAAAAGAAGGAAAACAGAAATCCCTCCGATGGCTGAAGTCGGAGGGATTTGTATTTGCGTCGAGTCTCGAGGAGCGGGCGGTTAGGAGGTCGTGCGCTAGACGCGGATTACGCGGATGCCCTGCCGTTCGAAAGGAGCAACGGCCTCTTGAGAAGCACCGGTGTCGGTGATGATGGTGTGGATTTCGCTCAGGGGGCAGATGAAGGCGGGACTGACGTTTCCGAATTTGCTGGAATCGGTGACAACGATGACCTGCTTGGAATGCTTGAGCATCTTGCGGTAGATGAGGGCTTCATCCTGCTCGAGGGTGGTAGCGCCGCGTTCGACTTCGAGGCCGGTCACGCTGAGGAAGACGCGATCCATGTATACATCGTCGAGGAATTCGAGAGCGGCGTTGCCGGTCAAGGAGAATGACCAGGCCCAGGGGATCACGCCGCCGGTGAGGTAGGTGCGCACTCCGGGCTGATTGCAGAGTTCCATGCCGATATTGACCGCGTTGGTGATGACCTGGATCTTTTCGCGGTGGCGGAGCGCGCGGCCGATGTGGGTGGTGGTGGTGCCGGCGGAGAGGCCGATGGTTTCGTTGGGCTGAACGAGTTCGGCGGCGGCGAGTCCGATGCGGCGCTTCTCAGTGGCGGAACGCTGTTCGCGAGCCAGGAACGAGCTGTCATACCGGAAGGGCTCGTAGAGCAGGGGCTCGACCAGGGTTGCGCCGCCGTGCGTTCTGCGGATCAGCCCTCGGTTCTCGAGGCGCGCGAGATCCCGACGGATGCTCGGAGCCGAGGAACCAGCCTCTTCGAGGATTTCGTCGATGGAGGCGGTGCCTACGCGCAGCAAGAGCTTGATGATCCGTTCACAACGTACGTTCAGGGTGTCTGGCATGACGCGACCGATTCTACACGGGTTTTGGAGCGATGATTAGAAACTTTTCACGAAAAGTGACTTTTTGCCGCAAAACAGTGCCTGAATTGGCATCATTTTGACGAGTTAGGGCCGTAATGATCAATCAAGAGACAAGGTCAGGGATTGCCCGATCAGGCTCATGTCTCAGGCTATGCCAAGTCGAGCGGTTCACTTCCCAGCAGACTGAACGAGCAATTCGATTGGGGCGACGATCATGTTCCTCAGGACGGCCTGTGGTTTCTCCGCTGCCTTGAGGGTCTGAAGGTCGGCTTGGGTTGCGGTTGCATCTGCGTGGCGGTGGTTCTGGAGGTCGTCGAGCGCACGGAGCCCGATGGCGGAGATCTTCGAGACAGTCTGCGACAGCGGGATCAGTTCCGCGGTGATGCCGGAATTGTTGAGTGTCGGCTCGAGTTTCGTATCGTTGTCTCGCCACTCGGTAAGCCACTGGCGTGCGGTCTGCCATTGTTCCTGAGAGGCGCTGCCGGAGGAGATCGCTTTGGCGAGCAGGCTGAACTCGCGGGCACGTTCGCTTTCAGGCGGAACGGAGTCGACGAGATGATTGAGCGGCGTGTGCCAGTCGTATTCTCTGAGGGACTCGCGCTCATAGCCCTCGGGGGGCTGCACGGCAGTTGCGAGAACGGCGAGATACTCCGGATCGTTGTTGCCGGTCATGCGCTGCAACATGCGCGGCGTGACGGACTGATGGGTCAGTCCGTAGGCCTGGAGTTTATCGGAGACGACGTACATGCGCGCATACATGGATTCAACGTCGCGCAGATCCTGCGGGGACCAGAGGCGCTCGGCGATGGCCGCGGTGCGGGGCCAGATGCGGCTGTCGATGATTTCCGACGTGGTGAACTCGCTCCACATTGCGGCTTCTCCGCCCATGACGAGTTTCTTCTGCTCGTTGGAGAGAGTAGCGGCGTCTCCGCCGAGAGGATCGGTGAGGTAGTGCTGCTCTGCAGGCTGGTTGAGGTCGATGTAGTAGCCGTTGGAGAGGATGGTGCGGTTTCCCTGCCGCGCTGAGGCGGCAAGGCCCTTGGGTCCGCGCCATGATTGGATCACTACGTCCTTAGGAGTGTTGGGCTGGAGCACTTCGTCCCAGCCAACCATGATGCGGTGGTGGGAGGCGACGATCTTTTGCACGCGGCCGCTGAAGTAGGACTGCAGCGCGGCGTTGTCTTTGAGCTGATGAGACTGCATGAAGGCTTTGATCTGCGGATTGCGATCCCACTCCTTGCCATTGCACTCGTCGCCGCCAACGTGGAAGTACTCGTCGGGGAAGATGGTCGTCATCTCGCCGATGAACTTATCGATGAAGGTGAAGGTGCTTTCGCGGCTCGGATCCATGGCGGGGTCGAAGATTCCCCAGCGTGTCTGAATCTGATAGGGGCCTTTGCCGCTGGCGAGGTCGGGGTAGCCCACGAACCAGGCGGTTGTGTGGCACGGCATGTCGAACTCAGGGACGACGCGGATGCCGCGTTCACGCGCGTAGTCGACGATCTCTTTCATCTGCTCCTGGGTGTAGTAGTCGCCGTTGGAGCCCTTGCCGGTGAGCATGGGGAAGACTTTGCTGTCGGCGCGGAAGCCCTGGTCCTCAGAGAGGTGCCAGTGAAAGACGTTCAACTTCACCGACTCCATGCCGTCGAGGTTGCGCTTGATGACGTCGAGTGGCTGGAAGTGGCGGCCGGCGTCGATCATGAGCCCTCGCCATGCGAAGCGCGGCGCATCGTCGATGGTGACTGCTGGAGCAGCGAAACCGTCGGAGGTGATGGCGACAAGTTGCAGAAACGTCTGGAGGCCATGCATGGCGCCGAGGGAGTTGGGAGCGGAGATAGTGGCGCTCGAGGGAGTGACTTCAAGGTGATACGACTCGTCCTCGCCGACGCGCTGGATATGCTCACTGTCGGCCGAAGCCTTGACGGTGAGGGTCGCGGTGCCGGTGGTTGGTTCCCCGTGATAGGGGATGCCGGTCTGTCGTGAAAGGGCCGTCAGGAAGCGCTTACGGGCGAGTTCGAGGCGGTCATCCTTGAAGCCGTCGAGTGCGACGGTGAAGTTGCTGTCGATTTTCAGGGCTCCCTGTGCTTGCGTGACGTGCGAGGGCATAGGCATCAACGAAAGAGAGTTGGGCTTCTGGGCCGGCGCGAGCGGAACGATCATGAAGGCAAGGATGCAGAGTAGAAATCGCGGGAAAAGATTGCGGTCGTTCAACGGATTGCTCCTTCGTGAAGGCGAGACCTTGAAATCAAGGCAATCGTACACTAACGCGGCGGCGATTTGATCGTTTGACCCGAAATCAATCAGAAGATTTAGCGCGCAGGTAGGAAAAGGCTAGATCGAGACAGAGACTGGCGCGACCTTTGCGGCTATTTCTGCTCGCGGCCGCCCATTTCCATTCCGGCCTCTTCCCTCCCATCGACGATGTAGACGGCTCCGGTGAGGCCGCTGGGTGGGCGGGTGTTACCGGTGCCGCGGAAATCGTATCCGAAACGGAGGTCAGTGAATTCGACGGTGGTCCAGGTGCGGCTGGGGGGAAGTTTGGGAGGGTCGATGCCGACGACCTGGGTCTGGCCTAGATCGGAGACGACGGCCCACGTGCCCCAGTCGAGGTAGACCTGGCCGAGGAGAGTCTGGTTGGCGGCCTGGACGGCGGGGGTGTACGGGGGCTTGAACATCTGGTCAGTTTGCGGATCGCTTTCGATGTCGCCTGTACGGGTGTTGACTTCGGCGAACTGGTAGTAGCCGGGCGTGTCGACGATGACGTGCCATCGGAACGGGTTCCAGGGATAGGGTTCGACACCGATGCGGTCGACGGGAGCGAGGCTGACGGGGTTGTTTCGGACGAGTGCTTCAGCCTGGGCGTGCTGGACGTAGCGAAAGCACCAGAGAAGGAAGATTCCGCTGAGCGCGAAGATCGCCATGCTGCGACCACGAAAGGGCCTGGAAGTGCGGCGGGAACTGATTTCGCGTTCGGCGAGACCGAGGATGGCGGGGATGATCAGAGCGGCGAAGAGCAGGATCCACATGGCGGGTTCGGCGATGAAGACAAAGCTGCCGGCGTACCACCGCGGGTTGAAGGGGTAGAAGGGGCGAACGCCGTAGTTGTTGGTCCAGTCGAGCGCGATGTGGCTGAGCGATGAGATGAGGGCGGAGAGGTAGACCCAAGACCATCGGATGGGTTGGGACTGGGCACGCTCGGGAGCGCCGGGCTCAGGCGGAGGGAGAGAGGCGAGGCGGCGGGCACGACGGCGCTGATGCCAGCGGGAGTAGAGCCATGTTGCTCCGACAGCCGCGGCGGCGACGAAGGGAGCGCCGAGAAAGGTGTGGGTAATGCCGCGATGATGTTTGAGGCTTTCAACAGGCCCAGCGAAGCTCCAGAAGACGTCGAGGTCGGCGGCTTCGGCGGCGAGGAGGGCGGCGAGGGTTGCGTAGGCAGTTTTTCGGTTGAGGCCGGCGCGTCCGATGCAGGCGCCGGTGAGGAAGTGGGTGATGGGCTCCATGTCGTTGGGATCATGGTAGCGGACTAAGCGACGCTGCGGACGTGAGCGGAGTGATGCGGGGTTCTTCGTTTCCCACCCTAAACGCAAAAGACGCGTTTAGGATGGGGCACCAGCAGAATCGTGGCGGGAACGGAGAGATCGGGGTGAAAACTATAATCCTGCCCATGAGTGATGCGGGAAAAAAGGGACAGGCGGAGAAGCGAATCGAGGAGCTGCGGGCGGAGCTTCGGAGGCACGAGCACCTGTATTACGTGATGGACGCGCCGGAGATCAGCGATGCGGAGTTCGACAAGCTGATGAAGGAGTTGAAAGGGCTGGAGGCGGAGCACCCGGAGCTGGTGACGCCGGATTCGCCCTCGCAGCGGGTGGGCGGCAAGCCGGCCGAGGGGTTCCAGAAGGTGCGTCACTCGCGGCCGATGCTGAGCCTAGACAATGCGTATTCCGAAGAGGAACTGCGCGACTGGGACCGGCGTGTGCATGAACTGGCGGGCAGTTTGCCGGTGGAGTACACGGCGGAACAGAAGATGGACGGGCTGAGCATTGCGCTGCATTACGAGGCGGGTCCGGATGGGAGCGCAAGGCTGGTGCGCGGATTGACGCGCGGTGATGGGCAGATCGGCGAGGAGGTCACGTCGAATGTGCGGACGATCAGGAGCGTGCCGCTGGTGATCTCTGCGGAGAAGCTGACGGGCGCGGGCGTGCCGGCAACCTTTGAAGTGCGCGGCGAGACGGTGATGCCGGAGAAGGCGTTCGAGCAGATGAATAAAGAGCGGGTTGCGGAGGGGCTGGAGCCGGCGGTCAATCCACGTAATGCGGCGGCGGGTACGTTGCGTACGAAGGACTCGAGCATTGTGGCGCAGCGGCGGCTGGATGTGTATGCGTATTTTCTGCTGGTAAATGGGGAGTATCTCGACCTGGGCCAGGATGCGACGCTCGATGCGCTGACGGCGCTGGGATTCAGGGTGAATCCGCATCGGGGAAAGATGCACAAGGTCGAGGAGATGATGAAGTTCATCGAGCAGACGGAGAAGCGGCGACCGACACTGGGGTACGACATCGATGGCGTGGTGTTCAAGGTAAATTCGCAGGCGACGCAGGCGCGGCTGGGATACACGGGGCGAGCGCCGCGATGGGCACTGGCGTACAAGTTTGCCGCGGAGCAGGCGATCACGCAGATGTACGACATCATGATCACGACGGGGCGCACGGGCAAGCTGACTCCGACGGCGATGCTGAAGCCGGTGTTTGTGGGGGGCGCGACGATAAGCCGGGCGACGCTGCACAACGCGGACTGGATTGAGCGGATGGGGTTGCGGATCGGCGACTGGGTGAAGATCGAGCGCGGCGGCGATGTGATTCCGAAGGTTGCCGCGATTGTGGAGGACGCGGATCATCCGCGGGGGAAAGAGAAGTATGTGTATCCGACGCATTGCCTGGTGTGCGGAGCGGAGGCGGTGCGCGAAGAAGGCGAAGCTGATTATCGATGCGTGAACATCGACTGCCCTGCCCTGCTGCACGGAGCGATCGAGCACTGGGCGAGCCGGGCGGTGATGAACATTGAGGGGCTGGGCGAGCAGTCAGTCTATGCGCTGATCGAGACGAATGCGGTGAAGAGCGTGGCGGATCTCTACTCGCTGACGGAGGAGAAGCTGGCCTCGCTGACGCAGGAGACAGAGCGCAACGGGGTGAAGAAGCAGCAGCGGGTGTTTGGGCCGGTGGAGATCAAGAAGCTGCTGAAGCAGATCGAGGGGTCGAAAGAAGCCGGGCTGGCGCGAGTGTTGATGGGATTGGGAATCAGGTTCGTGGGCGAGCGGACGGCGGATGCGATTGCGCAGGAGTTCGGGTCAATGGACGCCATCATGAACGCGAGCAAGGATGAGTTGGAGCGGGTGGAGGAAATTGGGGCGCGGATTTCGCATGCGATTACCGATTTCTTCGCGCGGCCCGCGAATCGCGAGTTGATCGAACACTTGAAGGCGGCCGGCGTGAAGATGACGGCGGAGAAGAAGCAGAAGACGACGCAGCTGGCGGGACTGACGCTGGTGCTGACGGGAACGCTGCCGAATCTGTCGCGCGAGGAGGCGAAGGCGAAGATCGAGGCGGCGGGCGGGAAGGTATCAGGGTCGGTGAGCAAGAAGACGAACTATGTGATTGCGGGGGAAGAGGCGGGTTCGAAGCTGGATAAGGCGCGGGAGCTGAATGTGCCGGTGCTGGATGAGGCGGGGCTGGTGGCGCTGCTGGAAGGCAGGAGTAGGGAGTAGGCTTCGCCGGATATCAGGTGGTGAGTCAGATTCTGTTTTTTATTCTTTTAGCGAGTCAGCGCGCTGCGCGCGTAGCGAGTTAGCAAGTTAGCGGGTGAGGAGCAGCTCTCAGGCTTCAGCTATGAGCTGTCAGTTATCAGCTATCAGCTATCAGCTATCAGCTATCAGCTAGATGATCGCTGATCTCTGTTGATAATGAACGGACAGTTACTGTTCTTTGGCGGGTTGGCGTGCTGCGCACGTGGCGAGTTGGCAGGTTAGCGTTGTGGGAAGGAAATGCCCCGGTTTCAAGATTGAGACCGGGGCACACGCGATCATGAAACCCGAAGTTATTCTTTGGGTGCGAAGTAGCCTTTTCTTGCACGGGCGACGTAACGGCGGTCGGTGCAATAGAGATAGATGGGACGGAACTGGCCGTTGGCTTTGAAGTCCGCAGGGATGTAGGTGAGCGCGTACTGGCTGCGCAGTTCTTCTTCGATGTTTTTGAAGCTGTTGGACATCTGTTCGACGGAGGGCGGGAAGAAGACCTGGCCGCCGGTATCTTGCGCGAGCTGCGTGAGGACCTGGTCGCCTTTGCCGCGGCTGGGGGTCCAGTTGGTGCTGATGGCGTAGACGATGGTCTCGGCGCGCTGGCACATCTTGATGGCTTCGTCGAGGTGAACGCGGCTCTGATTGTCGTCGCCGTCGGAGATGAGGATCATCGCCTTGCGAACGGGCTCCTGACCGCGTGAAGAGTCAAGCAGCTTGGTCTTGCAGCCGGTGAAGACGGCGTCGTACATGGCGGTGCCGCCGCCAGGGCGAAGGCGATTGATGCCTGTTTCAAGAGCATCGATGTTGTTGGTCCAGTCGGCCTTGATGTCGGGTGTGACGTCGAAGCCCATGACGAAGGCTCGATCGCTTTTTGCTTTGAGGATCTGCAGAAGGAATTCGACAGCGGCCTGCTGCTCGAACTGAAAGCGGGTGCGGATGGAGGTGCTGGCGTCGATGACGATGCCGACGCGGAGAGGGAGATTTACCTGCTGGCGAAAGGAGGTGACCTTTTCGGGAGCCTTCTGGTCGTCAAGGAGTGCGAAGTCGCTTTGCTTGAGGTTCGGGACGTAGTGGCCGTGCTTGTCGGTGACGGTGAAGATCAGGTTGACTTCGTTGACGCCGACGCGAAAGACCTGGCCGGTATCTTCGGCGCCCTGCTGGTCGGGGGGCTGCTGACCGGCCGCGGGCTGCTGGCCCGACGCGGGTTGGCCGGCCTGCGCGGGGGCTGACGCGGGCTCAGCCGGAGCGGGTTGCTGCGGGGCGGGGGTCTGCGCAGGTTGCGGAGCGGGCGGCTGTTGCTGCTGCCCATAGGCAGGCTGGCCGGAGGCAGAGAGGCACAGTGCCACTGCAAGCGCTGCCAGACAGGAGAATTTTGTGCTCATATCAGTGTTCATTCTAGCAATCGGCCGAGCGAGCCTGCGCCGTTCCATGGAGTATTGACTGTCTCTGTTCAGGATTCGTTAATACGGGCGAGGAAATCGGTCAGCTCCGAGGGCAATGGGGCCTCCAGTTCCAGAGGCTTGGAGGTAAACGGGTGTGTGAACTCGAGGCGCGCGGCGTGGAGGAAGTTACGGTCCAGTTTGAGCCGCTGGGGCTGGTTGTTGCGGCGGGCAGCTTTGGACGAGGTTTGGGAGGCCTGGTCTACGAGCTGACCGGAAGCGCCGTAGAGGGTGTCGCCAACGACGGGGTGCCCGAGCGAGGCCATGTGGACGCGAATCTGATGAGTGCGGCCGGTTTCGATGCGAACGCGGACGAGTGTGAATTTGCCGAAGCGCGTGTCGAGGCGCTGGACGACTTCGTAGTGGGAGATGGCGGTGCGGGAGTTCTCTGAGGGTTTGGTGGTCATGCGGGTGCGGCGAACGGGGTCGCGGCTGACTGCGGCGGTGATGCTTCCCTTCTCGCGCTCGACGCGACCGTGGACGAGAGCGATATAGGTTTTGCGGATCTGGCGCGAGGAGAAGAGCTCGGCGAGTTTGGTGTGTGCGGCGTCGCTTTTGGCGACGACGATGAGGCCGCTGGTGTCTTTGTCGAGACGATGGACGATGCCGGGGCGCAGTTCACCGCCGGTGGAAGAGAGCGCATTGAAGCGGAAGAGGAGCGCGTTGACGAGAGTGTTGCTGTTGCGTGCGTCTTCGGTTTCGCCGGCTCCGGCGTGGACCATCATGCCTGCCGGCTTGTTGATGACGGCGAGGTATTTGTCTTCGAAGACGACATCGAGCGGGATGTCCTGCGGCGCGGCCTTGAGCGGAGCGGGGTGGGGCTCGCCGGTGATGACGATCTGTTCGCCGCCACGAAGCTTGAGGGATGGCTTGGCCTGAGTGCCGTTGACGAGAACGTCGCCCTGATCGAGAAGGAGCTGGACACGGGAGCGGCTTACGCCTTCGAGTTGGGTGGCGACGAAGTGGTCGAGGCGCTGACCGGCAGCTTCGGGTGGAACTTCTATTTGTCGAGGCTCAGCCATGGGTGGGCTCGGAGGTTGCGTGTGGGGCAGGTTGGGTGGTCGGCGCGGATGGAGCGGGAAGGATGCGCTGGGATGGACGATCGAGAAGGAACGCTGCTCCGAGGAGGACGAGGAGGATGGCGGCGACCTGCGGGCCTTTGATGAATCCGTGGAAGAGTGCGCCGCGGCCGACGGGGTCGCGCCAGAACTCGGTGATGTACATGACGAATCCTGTGGAGATGAGAAAGTTTCCGGCAAGGTCGCCGTGTTGATGTCGGCGTGGCAGCTGGAGGATGAGAGTTGCTGCGATGAGAGAAAGGCAGATCGCGGCGTAGGCCTGAACGGGATGAACTGGGATGCCGAGCGGAGCGTCGCTCCAGCGAGCGGCGAGCGGGTCGGTGTAGATAACGGCCCAGGGGAGATGGGTTCCTGTTCCGTAGCCGGAGCCGGCGAGGAGGGCGCCAATCTGTTCGAAGGAGAGGCCGAGAGCCAGGGGTGCGGCGAGGAGGTCGGCGGTTGCGCGGAGCGGCATGCGGTGCAGGCCGGCGTAGACGGCGGCGACTGCAAAGGCGATGAGCGCAGCGATTGCGGCGAGCAGCGGGTGGTGCACCGTCGCGATGCTGAGGACCCAGAGGGGATGGCTGCGCAGGATGTTCCAGTTGGCGGCGACAAGCAAGAGGCGCGAGCCAATGAGCGCGGTAAAGAGCATCAGGATGCAGAGGTTCCAGATGCGATTGGGATCAACGCCAGTCTTTTTTGCGATGCGCAGTGCAAGCATGAGCGCGAGCAGGAGGCCCAGAGCGGCGACTGCGCCGTAGGAAGGTATGACTAATGCGCCGAGGTGGAATAGGACTGGATGCACCTAGAGCAAGGATAGGGCATGCGAAGCGTGCAGAAGTGTGAGTTGCACGAGGAAAGAGTAGAAATCCGACCCACTGGGCCGTGAGTGATGTGCTGGTGAACCCGTCCTAAGACGGTGGAGACTCGCCGCGGTTCCTTAGGCATTCCGGACTGGCGGACACGGCACACAGAACCGTATGTACGAGTCGAGCCTCCTGTTCAATGAATGTTGGTTCATCCAGCATTGACCACTGCACCTGCTTTGCAGGCCGGTTTCTATTGCTGAATGTATGGATGTTGAAGGGGAATTGCAAGTCTTGCCGGTGCAGAGCGAGTTGTGCTAGAGACCGAAGGTCACTTGCAGATCGGGCAAGTCGGTGCAGCGTGGCGTGCCGAGAATGTGAGCACGAGCCGAGTCACGATGCGACTTGACGCTCGTCCTCGAGAACTTCGTCGAGCATTTCGGCGAGGTGCGCGGCGCGGGCGCGGCCCTCCTTTGCGTCCACGCCCGAAGTCTGTGAGAGTTCGTCGGCAAGGTTGAGCGCAGCGAGAACGGCGACGCGGAGCGAGTCGACGGTGCGGCCGGCAGAGGCCACCGCGCGCATCTTGCTGTCGACCAGATCTGCGAGGCGGCGAATGTGATCGGGATTCTGGCCGCGCAGGTGGTAAGCCTGATCGTAGATGTGAACGGTGACGTAGCCGGGAGCGCTGGGCGCGATTTCTTTTGCCATGCGGAACCTCAGAGTTCGAGAGAATCCAATTGACCGAGAAGCTTATCGACGCGCTGGCGGACCTGTTCGCGCTCAGCGTTGAGTGCACTGATTTCTTCCTGGAGGGTTTTCACCAGATCGCGCTGTTCGTGGAGCTGACCATCGAGCACATTGATCCGCTCTTCCGCAGCGGCGCGGGCCTGGCGCTCGCTCTTCACGAGACTGACTGCACGGGAGACGCGGTCTTCAAGAGCGGAAAAATCAGCGCTGCTGAGAGCGAGATTGCCTTGATGGTTGTGATCCATTTCAGAGTGCTCGTGTTCCGCGATCTGGGATTCCAGAGATGATGGCGACATGAATAATAACCTCCGCGCAAATGCGCTGTATTCGGGAAGTATAGCGCTGATGAAGCGCAGCGGAGGCTGAGGGAAACTGAGGTGGAAATAGTAAACCCCGGTCTCCGATGAGACTTTTGGATCAAGCTCGTTCTTATCCCAGGTCTCCAAGTGCGAGGGACCTGGGGCACCCACGTTCTTGTTATCGAAACGGCGGCGATGGCTTACGAGCGGAGTCTGGCGCCGGCTGCGCTGACGGCGTGGACTACGCGCGATTGGAAGGATTGTAGTTCTTCTTCGCGCAGGGTGCGGTCGGGAGCCTGGAAGGTGGTGCTGACGAGAAGAGCGTAGTCATTGGCTCCGAGTTTCGCATCGCGGAAGACTTCTGCTGCGCGCCAATCAACGAGCTCGGGGATTTGAAGCGACGCAAGAGATTTGTCGATGCGCTCCCAGGGAATGCTCTGATCGAGGATGAGCGAGAAATCGCGGCGCACGGGCTGAAAGCGCGAGATGTCGCGAGCGGCGGGCTTGCGCAGCGGCAGCTTGTAGAGGCGGTCGATGTAGATCTCGCCGATGATGATCGTATCTTTGATTTTGCGCGCGGCGGCCTCGGTGGGATGAAGCTGGCCGAACCAGCCCACGGTGAGACCGTCAGCTACCACGCGGGCTGAGCGATAGGGATGCAGCCATGCCGGGGTGAGGCCCGTGTCCGATGGGAAGCGGTCGAAGTAGATGTCGCGAATCTGGAAACGCGAGAGGAGTTGTTCGACGAGACCTTTGAGGTCGTGAAACTCGATGCGACGTGTCGGATGCAACGAGCTTTGGCTGGGGAGGTTGCCAGCAGCGGCGAAAGAGAGTGCCGGGCGTTCATCAACTTTTTCTGTCGTACCGCTGAAGACGGTGCCGAGTTCGAAGAGGCGAACGTCGGCGACATCTCGATTCAGGTTGCCGGAGGCGGCGTTGAGCAGGCCGGGAACGAGTGATGGGCGCATCACGCCAGCTTCTTCGCTGAGGGGATTGCCGAGCGGTACGATCTGGCCGGGGATGGGCGCGGTGAGTACGGCTTCAGCGGAAGAGCAGAAGGTGCTGGAGATGGTCTCGTGGAAGCCGGCGGCGAGAAGAGTGCGTCGAGCGACGAGTTCTGGTTCTGCCGATGAAAGCGATTTGACCCCGCCGGCGAACGCGGGAAGGGTGTTGGCGAAGCGGTTGTAGCCGTACACCCGTGCGACTTCTTCGATGAGGTCGATTTCGCGTTCGAGATCGAGGCGCCAGCTGGGGAGTTGGACTTGCCATGATGCTGATTGCGTGGCGGCGGAGCTGAGTGTGCAGCCCAGGCCGGTAAGAATCGATTCGACCGTGGACGAGGTGATGCCTTCTTTGTCGATGGTGCTGCCGAGAAGACGATGCACTTCGCTCAATGCGAGCGAGATCGCCGGGCGTTGTGCGGTACGGGCTTCCCATGAAGGAACGCGGACATCCACGAGATCGCCATCGATGTGGCCGCCGTTGGCGAGCAGGATGCGGCTCACGATAGCGGAGGCGACGGGAGCGGCGTTGAAGTCGGCGCCGCGCTCGAAGCGGTGGCTGGCGTCGGTGTGGAGGCCGTGACGGCGGGCGGTGCGGCGGACGGCCATCGGTTCGAACCATGCGGCTTCGATGAGGACGTTCTTCGTCTCTGCTGTGATCATGGTGTCCCAGCCGCCCATGACGCCGGCGAGGCCGAGAGCTTTCGTGTGGTCGGCTACGACGAGGTCGTCCGGGTCGAGGATGCGGTCCATGCCGTCGAGGGTCTTGAGCTTTTCGCCTTTGCGGGCTCGGCGGACGATGATGCCGCCCTCGATTTTGTCGAGGTCGAAGGCGTGAGTGGGCTGGCCCATGGCTAGCCACGCGAAGTTGGTGGCGTCGACGGCGTTGGAGATTTGCTTCTGCTCGAGGAGGCTGAAGTACGTTGAGACTTCAGCGCCGGGGAACCAGTCGCGGGAAGGGCCTATGGTGATACCGCGAAGAACGCGTGCGGTGAAGCGTCCGCAGACATCTTCGGCTTCGATCTTGACGGGGAGGTTCTGAGCGGACGGCTGGTGCTTTGGAAGTGTTGTATCGAGGTGACGGAGTTCTACGCCATAGATCGTCGCCGCTTCGCGTGCGATGCCGTAGTGGTTCATCGCGTCTACACGATTGGTGGTTATGTCCATCTCGTAGAGGGAGCCGTTGCCGGAGCCGAGATTGAAGATGCCTTCGACGGCGATGCCACGGAGGGTGAGATCTTCGGCGAGTTGAGTGTCAGAGACGGGTAGTTCGGGAAGGTAGGTCCGCAGCCATTTGGTGAGTATCTTCATTGCGGGTTGTTAATCTCCTAGCGAGTTAGCTGCGCTTCGCGCGATAGCGAGTTAGCAAGTCAGCGGGGTTCTTGATCGAGCACACTGATCAAGCCGTTGATGAGCTTTGCCACTTCAGTTGCGAGTTCGAGTACATGTTGCGCAGTTTCAGGTTTGAGAAACTTCAAGCTGACTGCGAGCTCAAGTTGCGTTTCCAATTCGTTCAGAGAACCCCTGGCAATACTCAGGGACTTACGGTTTTCGGCGTCGGTCAGACGCCCATGGCCTTCTGCGATGTGAGTTGCCACATTTACAGATGAACGCCGCAATTGCATTCGGAGCCCGAACGTTTCAGAATTTGGAAACTCCTCTGTTCCCTCGTAGATCTTGCGTGCGAGGTCCATGGCTTTCTGCCAGGCGATGAGGTCGCGGTAGTGTCGTGTCCTGCTCATGCGAATTGATTCAAGAAGCGCATGTCGCCGGCGTAGAGCTGGCCGATTTCGCTGATGCCGTACTTCATCATGGCGATGCGCTCAACGCCCATGCCGAAGGCGAAGCCGCTGATCTTCTTCGGATCGTAGGCGGGCTGCTTCTCCTGCGCGAAGGCGAAGACAGCGGGGTCGACCATGCCGCATCCGAGAAGCTCAATCCAGCCCGAGTGTTTGCATTTGCGGCAGCCCTTACCACCGCAAAAGATGCAGCTTATCTGGACATCGGCGGAGGGTTCGGTAAACGGAAAGAACGATGGGAAGAAGCGCGTCTTGACGGACGAGCCGAAGAGGGCCTTCATGGCGTGATCAAGCGTGCCCTTGAGATCGGAGAAGGTGATATTAGTGTCGACGCAGAGGCCCTCAACCTGATGGAAGATGGGTGAGTGCGTGGCATCCATGGCGTCGTTCCGGTGAACCTTGCCGGGGATGACGATACGGATGGGCGGTGGCTGCTGCTCCATGGTGCGCATCTGCACGGGCGAAGTATGTGTGCGCAAGAGGAGGCGGTCGCGGAGGGGGCGGCGCTCCTGGCTGGCGATGACGAGCGTGTCCTGCGTGTCGCGCGCGGGATGACCCGGCGGGAAATTCATGGACTCGAAGTTGTAGAAGTCGGTTTCGACTTCGGGGCCGATACCGACGGAGTAGCCGAGAGCCGCGAAGACGGAGACGATCTCGTTGAGCGTGCGGGTGATGGGATGCTCGGCCCCGGTGAGATGGCGTGTGCCGGGGAGCGTGATGTCGATGGCCTCGGCGGCGAGTGCTGCGTGGCTGGGGCCTGTGCCGGCGGCTTTATCGAGGAGGCCTTCAATGAGTTCCTTGAGGGACTTGAAGCGTTCGCCGACGGACTTTTTGGCTTCGGAAGGAGCGGCTTTGAGCCAGCGCGCGGAGACGTCGTTGAGGCGGCCCTGCTTGCGGCCTACCCAGCGTAGACGGAAGGCTTCAAGGTCGTCGGGGGAGCCGATGGCGGCGGCTTCATCTGTGGCCTGTTTTGCAAGGGCGGCAAAGGCCTGATCGAGCGCGGAGTCGTTGTAGTCCGGCAGAGCGGGAATTGCATCTTGAGTCATTGCGGTATCCAAAGGATAAATGACTGGTTGAGTGATGGTTTCAGCGCAAAAAGAAGAACGGCCCGAAGCGAAGCTCCGGGCCGTTGGTGCGGCTGAATGCGCCCGTCGCTTAAGCGGCTGAGCTGGCGAGAGCGGCCTTGGCCTGCTCCACCAGCTTGGTAAAGCCTGCGGCGTCGTGGATGGCGATGTCGGAGAGGATCTTGCGGTCAAGTTCGACGCCGGCCTTCTTGAGGCCGTTGATGAACTGCGAGTAGCTTGTGCCGTTGAGCTTGCAGGCGGCGGAGATGCGGACGATCCAGAGAGAGCGGAACTGCCGTTTCTTCTGGCGGCGGCCGGAGTAAGCGAACTTGAGTCCGCGCTCGACTGCTTCCTGGGCTGCCTGGTAGAGCTTTGATTTTGTGAGGAAGTAACCGCTTGCGCGTTTCAGGATCTTTTTGCGCCGGTCACTGCGCTTGGTACTCCGTTTCACACGGGGCATGGCGTTTCTCCTTTTGCGTTTCGTCTATCAGGCGGCTGGAGGCAGGAGGCGCTGTTGCGCTCGGAACCTCTTCACTCGCTCACTTGCCTTGATCTCTCACCCCAGAGGACGTAACTCGCAGAGTGGGGGCCTATCGGCCCGAATGCATCGCTCCACGAAGGAGCTTCGCACGATCAGGCGTAGGGAATCATGCGCGCTACCTTCGCGTAGTCGCCGTCGGAGACAAGCACGATCTTGCCGAGCTTGCGCTTCACCTTGGGGGACTTGGACGAAAGAATATGGCGCACCTTGGTCTGGCCCCGCTTGATTTTGCCGGTACCAGTCTTCTTGAAGCGCTTTTTCGCGCCCGTATGTGTTTTCAACTTGGGCATTGTTTTCTCGTAATTCGGACGGGGCTTAGTGGCCCGGTCGCAAGCCTCTGATGAACAGGGGCTTCCCTGCCCCTGCGAGGCTTCAGTCAGTATACAGGAAAAGCCAGTTTGACTCTAGTTACCGGCTTTCAGCTCTCAGCTATCAGCCAACAGCATTGCCGGGCAGATCGTTGCGACTCACTCGTAATGGTAAAGCTTGACTTTCTCTGTACTTACATTGCGGGGGTCGAAACGCCAGTAGGCCCCCTGGTCGTTTTCGTCGCCGTTTAAACGTCGGCCAGGGGTCCACTTGCCGTCTTCGAAGGCTCCTTCATCGATGGCGGCGATGCCGACCCTGGTCTTGCTCTGGGCGGGGGCGGTGAAGAGGACGCGAAAGCCTTTGCCTACTCCGAGGAACTCATCGGGGCCCGTGGCCATGACGAGGCCGTAGCCGGATTCGGAATGAGAGCCGAAGATGGAGTCGAGCGAGACATGCACGGAGTAGGCGCCGATGGTGAACGTCTGATCGGGATGCTGCTTGTCGAGGATGAAGCCGTGGACGTCTCCCGCCGCCTGGTGCTCGAGGAGTATGGGAGCGATGCCCTGAATGGCGCGGTAGCTCACGGCGAGATCCTGCTTCGGGTTCATGTCGTCCTCAATGGCGAAAGGCGAAAAGCCGAAGCCGGCCTCCTCGCCGACGGCGTGGAAGACGTTGGCTGCGCCGGGATTGCCGCCGCGCGTCTCAGGCATGAAGAGCGGGTTGCCGTCCCGGTGGTACCGCCGGCACCACTCGACGAAGTTGGAGGCGTAGAGGTCGGGGGCGTAGAGGTCGATGGCAGATCCGGCGGCGCGCCAGATGTCCACGACCCAGGGTTCCGGGCCGCCGCTGGGCCAATTGCCGGGCATGCCGCCCTCTTCGCCGAGCCAGGTGTTTACGTACATCGGGATGTCGTAGGCAGACTTGCCCGCGGCGGTGACGGCTTGAATGAATCGGGCGTAGTGCCAGGCCATGAAGGCTTCGTCGGCGTGGGGGTTGTCGCCGAAGACTTCCGGCCAGGTGCCGGAGGCTTTTGAGCCTGCCTCGTCCCAAAGCGCGCGCAGGCTCGGGTAGAGGGAGTCGTGATGGGACTTGAGGTAGCGGGTGAGTTCGGCCGGGACGGGCGAGTTGAATTCGCGATCGGCAGCGGCGGAGCGGTCGCGTGAGTCGCCGAGGACTCCTACTTCGTTTTCAACCTGCATCATGAGCACGGTGTGATCGGTGTCGGCCTGCTTGATGTGCTGCATGAGCGCGGTGAAGGCGCGGGCATCGGCTTTTTGAGTATCTGCCGAAGCGGGGCTGAGAACTTCGATTTCCCTGCCCTTCTGAACGACGCGCGGGAAGCGCTTCGTGTCCTGTTTGACCCAGGCGGGCGGGTAGCTGGACATGCCGTTCTTCCAGGAGGCGAGCCAGAGGAAAACGATCTTCTCGTGCGACTCGCGGGCTTGTGCAAGCAGGCCGTCGACGAGGGCGAAGTCGTAGTGACCTTCGGTGGGCTCCACGAGTTCCCAACTCAGGGGCGTGATGACGGTGTTGAGGCCCATGCCGGCGAGGCCGGACCAGAGGGGCTTCATGTATTCGAGGCTCGATGACGAAGAGTTGTGGAGTTCTCCGCCGAGGATGAGGAAGGGCTTGCCGTCGACGATGAGCTGGGTTGTAGAGCCGCGCTTTTCGAGATGAGGCGCGGTGTTCGATTGACCGAGGGTTGGGAGCTGAAGGCTGGAGCAGAAGGCGAAACAGAGTAGGACGCCGAGGGTCTTTCTCATGACGGACGAAGTCTAGCACGGCGCAGGAACGAACCCCGGGGCTTTCGCTTCCCATGTCTCCAAAGTCGGGAGACATGGGGCACCCGGTTCTGTTCGCTTGGCGCGGCTTATGCGAAGTCAGCCTAGTGGGCCGGTGAAAACGCGTCTTCGATGAACTTGATAATGTGCTGACGGGCGTCGAAGCCGTGCCATGGTTCCGGCGAGGGGCGGCCAAACATGCCGGTGGCAAGCGGGCCGTGGTTCTCGCGCGGATAGGTGACGAGTTCGACGGGGACCCCGGCCTGACGGAGCGCACGGTACATCTCCTGTGCCTGACCGACGGGATCGGTGGTGTCGGATTCGCCTTGCAGGAGGAGGAACGGCGTTTTGGCGTGGGCGGCGCCGGCGAGCGGACTCTGACGCCATGCATCGTTCATGTGCTCCCAGGGCTTGCCGAAGTACCAGCGGTCGTACCAGGACTCGTCCTCGGTGCCGTATTCGCTGAACTGATCGATGACGGGCGCGCCGCTGATGATGGCCTTGAAGCGATCGATTTTGCCTTCGACGAAGCCGGCCATTTCGCCGCCGTAGCTGTAGCCCATGAGAGCCATGCGCGCGGGGTCGATGGGATAGTGAGCGAGGACGTAGTCGACGCCAGCCATTACGTCCTGGTAGTCACCGCCGCCGAGATCGTTCTTGTTGGCTGCGGCGAATTTGACGCCGTAGTTGGATGAACCGCGCGGGTTGGGAAGCAGAACGGCCCAGCCGTGACCGATGAGGAAGTCGTGGAAGGGACTGTACTGGTTGAACCACGCGCCGAAAGGACCGCCGTGCACGTCGACAATGAGGGGCACCCTCGCGGAGCCGGCGTCAGGTGGAAGGAAAAGCAAGCCTTCGATGGTGAAGGCGCCGGATTTCCACTGAACGAGTTTGGGTTCGACGCTGCGGAGGCTCGCGGGGGCGAGGTCGGGCGTTTGGACAGCAGTGCAGCTGTCGCCGAGTTTCGCGGCGTAGCAAAGATGCGTTGACTTGCCGCCAGCGTCCGAGAGCCAGACCCAGCCGGTCTGCCGGGGATTGGTGTTGAGAGCCAGGACCATGGAGGTGCCGAGGTCGATGACCTGAGGTGATTCGCTGCCGTCGATCTTGATGCGAACGGCGGAGGCATGCGTCCCGATGCCTGCCTGTGCGATGAGCGATCCGTCGGGAGTGGAGATGAGAGGCGAGGGACCGAATTGTCCGTCGAAGCGGCTGGAGAGTGGAATTACTTTTTGGCTGGAACTCTCTTTCGGCAGCGCGAACAGCTCTTCGTATCCGGGAGGCGCGTCTTGCGTGGTTTGCGCGAGGAACACAATCGTGTTTGCGTCATGCGACCATTCGGCGCGGCTGACGGATGAGGGGATTGCGCTGAGTTTTTGCGGCTTGTCGGGAGTGGCGGCTTCGAGGACAAAGGCCTGAGCAGCGGGGCCGAGATCGGCCGCGCCGTTGGGTGCTTCACTGACGGCGAGAAGCCTGCTGTCTACAGGCGACCAGAGAACGCCGTGAATATCGGGCGGTACTGCGGCGGGTTTGAGGTCACCGTCGACGGAGCCGTCGGGTTTGAGAGCTGCGATGTAGAGACGCGTGAAGTGTCGTTCGTGGTTGACCCATGAAGCATCGATCTTTGCGTCTTTCTGTTTCTTTTCGCCGGGGGTTTCAGGGTCGTGTGCCCAGAGGGCGAGGTATTTGCCGTCTGAACTGATCGCGTAGCCTGCGACATCGATGGGGAGGGGCTCGACTTTAGTTTCTTCGGGCCTCTTTTCGTCCTTCTTGGTGTTCGAGGTGGGAGGAGGCGGAGGGTTGATCGCGTCCTTGTCTTTGGAAACGTCGACGGGCGGCATGATCTTCAAATCGTAGGGCGAGGCTTCGCCGCCGCGGAGGTCGAGGCGGAAAAGCTGGGTGTGGTCGCCGCGTTTGGCGAGGAAGAAGATGGCGGAGTTGTCAGGCGCCCACTGCGGATTGTGTTCCCCGCGCTTGTCGGAGGGAGGCGAGAAGGTGAGTTGGCGCGGCTTCTGATCGCCGTTGCTGGGAGCAGGGACGATCCAGAGATGGGTGGCCGCTTCGTCGGCCGTGGAGTTGGTGACGGCAAAGAGGATCTGTTTGCCGTCGGGCGAGAGCAGCGGAGTGGAGAGGGATCTCAGGTGGCGCAGGTCTTCGTTGGTGGGGAAATGAGGGGTACTGGTCGCGGAGCTGGATTGGGCTGCTGAGTAATGCGGCGCGGCGATCACAGCAAGACACGCGAGGGAAAGAACTGCGTTCCTGAGATGAAGCATGCGGTCAGAATAACAGCGGCTTTTAGTCTCTTAGCGAGTTAGCGTGCTTCGCACGTAGCGAGTCAGCAAGTTAGCAGGTGTGTCGCAAGGCTAGCTGCAAATGAGAAGGCCGCCTGCAAGAGGCGGCCTTAAGTTGCAATTAGCTATTGTGCTGCGGGAGCGGGTGGGCGCGGAGCCGGGGGCTGCGGAGCGGGAGGCTGGGGCTTCTTCTGCCCTTCAGCTTTTTTGCTGGGCGCGAGGATGGCGTGGAGAATGGTGCCTTCCATGCGCGGCATGAACTCGACTACCGCGATGTCGCCAATGTCCTGGATGAGGCGATTGATGATGTTGTAGCCCAGGTCGCGGTGGGCCATCTGGCGTCCGCGGAAGCGGAGGCTTGCCTTGACCTTGTCTCCGCCCTGCAGGAACTTGATCGCCTGATTTCTCTTGGTCTGGTAGTCGTGGTCGTCCACCGTGACGGAGAACTTTACTTCTTTGACGATGATGACCTTCTGCTTTTTGCGGGCGGCGCGTTCGGACTTTTCCTTCTCGTAGAGATAACGGCCGTAGTCCTGAATGCGGCAGACGGGAGGGACCGCGTTGGGGGAGACTTCGACCAGGTCGAGTCCGCGCTCGCGGGCGATCTTGAGCGCTTCAAAGGGCGGCAGGATGCCGAGCTGTTCGCCGTTTTCGTCGATTACGCGGATTTCGCGGGCGCGAATGCGATCGTTGATGCGGATAAAGGACTTGGCCGAACGTTTATCGAGTGCGATGGTACATCCTCCAGGTGGGCCGGGCGCCCGGATCCGGACGAGGTCCGGAGTTCTTACGAGGCGCGCGAACGCACCCTGAGTATAGCACTGGTTTGGTGCGGGTTGCCCTTGCAGAGGTGAGACTTAGCAGGCGCCGACCAGAACGGGGCGAGATGGTTCGAATTGGTCGATCTGAACCGGTGTCGCGAGCAGAGTGTGGTCTGGAGCGATGGCGGTGATGCGGATCTGAAGCAGCTGATTGGCCGGGAGGGAGCAGGCAAGCTCGACGGGGAGGAAGTTGTCCGTGAGGGCGGAGGTGCGGCCGGATGCGGCCAGGGCTGCAGGGGTGTGCAGGGTGATGGCGGGCAGTTCGGAGCCGATGAAGCGGGAGCGGTGGGCGTGAATTTTGTCTGAGCCGAGAGCGCGAAGAGCGGTGATGCGTTCATTGACGACGCTGGTTGGGACAGGGTTTTCCGCATGCAGGTGCCAGGCTCGCGTACCGGGGCGCGGCGAGAACGGAAAGAGGTGCAAGTAGCCGAACGGGAGAGACCGGATGAAGTCGTAGGATTCGTGGAACTCGCGGTCGGTTTCGCCGGGGAAGCCAACCATAACGTCGGCACCGAGAGTGAGGGCGGGACCTGCGGCGCGGAGGAGTTCGGCGACCTTCTCTGCGTAGTGCCAGGGCCGGTAGCGGCGGTGCATGCGGCGGAGGACGGAGTCGGAGCCTGACTGAAGGGGGAGATGTGCGTGGCGAGCGAGACGACCACCCCAGCGACGTGGACCTGTCGGTGGGAACCCCGGATGGTTTCCGGCGAAGTCGCGAACAAGGGCGATCAGATCAGAGTCCCAGTCCATGGGCTCGATGGAGCTGAGGCGAAGGCGGGGCAGTACGGTCTGGTCGAAGAGGACGCGGACAAGGGCAGCGAGAGACCGTGGTTCGGAGCCGGAGCGATCGAGGTCGCGGCCCCATCGGCCGAGGTTGATTCCGGAGAGGACGAGCTCGTTGCCGCCGGCGGCTACAAAGCTGCAGATGTGGGCGAGAATTGCGGATGACGAAAGGCTGCGCGAATGGCCGCGTGTCTGCGGAATGACACAGAAGGAGCAGCGGTTGGAGCAGCCTTCCTGGATTTTGAGATTGGGGCGGGTTTGCGCGCCGGGTGTGATGGGGGCTTCTTCGAGGAAGGAGTGCGCGAAGGTGTCGTCGGCAAGCACCTGCGGTGCGGCAGCCGCGGCTGACGCCGCCTGGATCTGGATCAGATTGTCCGCAACCGTGGAGCGAAACGGCATCAGTCCGATCGCAACTTTCGGTGCGAGGGCTTTGTGGCTATTGCCGATGACGGCGGAGACGCCGGGGAGTTCGGCGAGTTCGCCTGGTGCGCGCTGGGCGTAGCAGCCTGTGGCAATGATGCGTGCTGCGGGGTTGGTGCGGTGGGTACGACGAATGTAGGCGCGGGCTTCTCGATCGGCTTCGCCGGTGACGCTGCAGGTGTTGACGATGACGACGTCGGCTTCGGTGGGAGAGTGCTCGGTGGCGCCAGAGTTCCGGAGGATGGCGGCTATGGCTTCGCCGTCGGCACGGGCGGCGCGGCAGCCGAAGTTCTCGATGTGGAAGGTGGGGGCCACAGGTTCAGTTTAGCGGAGTCGGAGAGTGTCGATCCCGCCCAAGCAGAGCTTGGACGGGGCACCCGGCTACATCGTGAATTGAAGTTTTCTTGTTCCCGCCCAAGCAGAGCTTGGACGGGGCACCCGGTTCTTCGTTCCCACCCTAAACGCAGAAGACGCGTTTAGGATGGGGCACCCACGTTGTCTCACTTCAGGAGGGGCAGCTTTCAATTTCGCGAGGTTGCGATTGCTCGATCGGGGCGAAGGTGCGGGCTTTTCGTCCTGCGAGGACGTAGACGATGCCCATGGCGGCGATAACGCAGACGAGTGCGAAGAGGAAGACGCTGCGGTAGCCGAAGGCGCCGATGACGGCGCCCGCGACAGGGCCGACCATGAAGAAGGAGACGTCGGCGAAGACGGTATAGACGCTGAGAGCGGTGCCGCGATTTTCGACCGGCACGCGGGCGACGGCTTCAACGCCGAGCGCGGGGAAGACGAGCGAGTATCCGGCACCGGCGAGGGCGGCGCCGGCAAGGGCCATCCACGGAGAGCCAGAGAGCCAGAGGACGAGAATGCCGAGTGACTCCACGATGAGACAGATCTTAGTGACGGAGAATCCGCCGAAGGTTCCGATGGTGCGGATGAAGACGAGGCGGGTGGCGATAAAGGCGAACCCGAATGCGGTGAGGCAGAGGGCTGCGCCGTCCCAGCGGCGGCTGGCGTAGAAGAGCGTGACGAAGGTGGCGAGAGCGCTGTAGCCGACTCCGCCGAGGGCGAGTCCTGTGCCATGCGGCAGCACGCGGCCGAGAACGCTTCGGAACGGAAGATGTTCGCCGGGGGTGACGGGGACGGGAGGCTTGAGGGCTGCCCAGATGTATGAGGCGGCGCAGACGAGGATGGTGAGAAGGGCGACGGAGCCCAGGCCCCAGTGGCTTTCCATCACTACGCCGAGCGGCGCGCCGACGGCAAGTGCGCCGTAGGTGCTGACGCCGTTGTATGAGATTACTTTGGCTGTGTGCTCGGGGCCGGCACTGGAGATGCCCCACAAGGTCGCGCCTGTAGAACCGAGGCTTTCGCCGACGCCGAGGACGAGGCGGCTAAGGATGAGGATGGCGAGGCTGAGCCAGGCGGGGTTGCGATGGAGCGAGGCGGCGGCGAAGAGCAGGATTCCGCTGAGCGTGCAGGCGGCCATTCCCCAGAGGACGGAGATCTTTGCGCCTTTGTGGTCGGAGATGCGGCCCGCCCAGGGTCGGCTGAGGAACGTGGCGATGTACTGGATGCTGATGACGGCGCCGGCAAGGGACGCGTGATAGCCCATGCGGAGGTGAACGTACTCGGGCAGGATGGCGAGGGGAAGTCCGATGGCGAGGTAGACCACGAAGCTGAGAGCTGTGAAGCTGATGATGTGCCACGCGCTCGCACCGGAAGACACGGAGGGCGGGGCTGCTTCGCGGCTAATTACTGTGTTTGGCATGGTTTAGGGTCGTGCAGGAGCACTGATTGCTGTGTTCTCAGTATAGCGGAAAGGGGAATGTGATTCCCTGGGGCGCGGTCTCATATCCGGTACTTAAGAGATGCGTCAGCGGACCGTGACGATGCGAACCACAGAGAAGGCGAACGCAAATGCGAAGCCGTACGCAAAGCTTTCAATTCGAACTGGAAGGCGACCGCGGCGCTGTACTCCATCTCCGATCGCGGCCATGACCAAGCCGGTGATCAGCGGGCTAACAAGCAAGCTGATTCCGTGCAGTTTCGAAACAGGAACCAGCGGATGCGGGAAGACAACGGCAGTCAGAAGACCGAAAACCGCTCCGATGAGGATCAAAATAAGAGCGGCGATGCCAGCGTTTCCCCGGCGGGCGGTTATCCAGAAGCGACGGAGAAGGTGATGGAGGCCAGCGACGATCACACTGAACCCTATCTCCAATATCGCCTCGGCCAACAATTCGAGGATGAAGCCCAACAGATCTTCCATCGGTCGCGCGGCAATGTCCTGTCGAGAAATACGAAAGATGAATCGGGCCCGTTCCAGCCGTGGGAGGAATCTGCCACTGTGCGCAGGACCGCACCATCGCCGCTAGATTTCCGAATGCCCCTTTGACAAGGCGCGGTGCTGTTTTTATGCTTGGCGAGCAAACGTTTACCAGCAGTCGAATGCAGCGAAGTTTTCTCGCGACGTGGCGAGTGTTGATCGAAAGCGCCGACGTGCTGGTTAGTAAGGAAGGGGTCTCAGATGAAGAAGGTTTCTCGTAGGCAGTTTTTGCAGCAGGCGGGCCGGACGGGCCTGGCCGTTACGGCGGCTTCGGCGCTGGGCAGGTTCGGGATTGCGCAGACGCAGCGCGTGACTCGGGTGACGATCGATTCGAATCGGCAAATCTCGGAGATCAATCCGCATCTGTTCGGGTCCTTTCTGGAGCAGCTGGGGCGCGCGATCTACGAGGGGATCTACGATCCGAAGTCGAAGTTTGCGGATGCGGACGGGTTCCGGACGGACGTGATGAAGGAGATTCACGATCTGGGCGTGCCGATCATTCGATGGCCGGGCGGGAACTTTGTGTCGGGATATCACTGGCTGGATGGCGTGGGTCCGAAAAAGGATCGGCCAGCGGTGCTGGATCGGGCCTGGAACACGCTGGAGACGAATCAGTTTGGAACGAATGAGTTCATCACGTGGGCAAGGAAGGTGGGGACGGAGCCGCTGTTCGGGCTGAACTTCGGGACGGGGTCGGCAGAGGATGCGGCGGCTCTGGTTGAGTACTGCAACGTGGAGAAAGGCACGAAGTGGAGCGATCTGCGGCGGTCGCATGGTTACGAGAAGCCGCACAACGTGAAGTACTGGTGCGTGGGGAACGAGATGGACGGGCCCTGGCAGATCGGGCACATGGAAGCGCGGGAGTACGGTATCAAGGCGGCAGATGCAGCGCGACAGATGCGCGCGGTAGATGAGACGGTGAAGCTGGTTGCATGCGGGTCGAGCGGGCCGTTCATGCCGACGTACATTACGTGGGACCGCACGGTGCTGGAGCAGTGCTATGAGTACGTGGATGGCATTTCGCTTCATCGCTACTGGGGGAATACGGACGAGACGGGGCACGACAGCCAGAAGTACATGGCGATGAACCTGGCGATGGACCGGCAGATCGAGGAGATCATCTCGGTTTGCGATGCGGTGCGGGCACAGAAGCGGTCGGGCAAGCAGCTGTTCCTGTCGTTTGATGAATGGAACGTGTGGTATCGCGCGCGAAGCGGGGATGCAGTGAACGGGCGCAGGACGGAGGCTCCGCATCTGCTCGAAGAGCCCTACAACCTGGAAGACGCGCTGCTGGTGGGCGGGCTGGTGAATTCGCTGATGCGACACTCGGATCGCGTGAAGGTAGCCTGCCTGGCGCAACTGGTGAATGTGATTGCGCCGATTATGACGAACAAGGATGGAGTCCTGCGCAACACGATCTTCTATCCGTACTCGTGGGGTTTGAAGTATGGGCGCGGGCGTGCGTTGAGCATTGAGCCTGAGGGACCAAGCTACGAAGTGGCTTCGCTCGGCAAGCCGATTGAGGACATCGGGCTGGCGGTTCCAGGATTCGGCAAGGTGCAGTATCTCGATGTGATGGCGACGTACCAGCCGGAGCAGAAGACTGCGACGATCTTTGCGTTGAATCGGGATCTTGAGAACGAGCAGGAGCTCGAGTTGAACTGGCACGATCTGACGCCGTCGCGCGTGATTGCATTTGAGACGATGACGGGCAGCGATCTGAAGGCGCTGAATACATTTGCTGACCCGAAGAAGGTGGTGCCGCAGACGGCGCCGAGTCCGTCAGTGGGATTGAAGATGAGCGTGAAGCTTCCGGCGCGGTCGTATTCTGTGCTCACACTGGCGCTGTGAGGAGCGAGGGAGTAGGGGCTAAGGGACTGGGGACTTAGGGACTAGGGACTAGGGGCTAGGGACTAATGGACAGTTGACAGTAAGTAGTGGGTAGTGAGGAACCGGCTCGCTTGGCTAGCTGTCTAGAAAATTCTTTTGCTGATCACTTCATTTCGAAGTTGGCGGGGTCGAGAGCGACGTCGTGAACGATCTGGCTGGCGACGAGGTCCCAGGAGAAGAGGCGCGTGCTGCCGTTTTGCGTTTCCTGCGACCACTGCAGGTTGTAGTGCGTGGGAAGGGTGATTCCGTGTTCGGTGCGGAACTCACTGAATTGCTCTTCCATGCGGTACTTGATCTCGCGCTGATATGGCGTGCTGCGGATGTCGCCCGTGGGGCCTTCCTGCTGGCTCATGGTGTAGGTGGTGTGAAGATGGCGGCCCGTTTCGGGATCGAAGTAGAGGAAGACCTGCATATCGCTGCTGTGCTTTGAGCTGTATTGAAACGCGAGGGCCTGCTGACCATCGATCTTTCTGGTGCCGAGGCTCTGCAAGCGTGCGCCGTTGGCTGCGAGATTTTCGAGCGCCCATCCGGTGCCGAGTTCTCCTCCGAGGAGGCCTTCTTTGATGACAAAGGTCTGGCTTGCGATGAACTCGCCGAATACGGATCGGTGATGCGATGAGGTTGGCAGAGCGATGCCGACCTTCGAACCGTTGAAGGTGAATTGCTCGCCGCGCCAGTCGCCGATGCCGAATTGCATGACGAGGTCGAGTTCGCGTCCTGACGAGACGAGGTCCCATGATCCGGCTGCGCCTCCGCTGCCGCCGACAAGGATGTGGAATTGCAGATCGCCGCGGACGACTCTGGATTTCTCGGCTGTGCGCACGTTCGCCGGAGCGATCGAGTCGAGGTTGCGAGCGACGATGTCGTCTGAGCCCGGATTGCTGCTGCCGTTCACGGTTCCGGTAAGTGCGGCAGCGAGGATCAGCAGCTTTGTACTTAACGTCAGGATCTTGCTCATGGTCAGCCTCGGCGTTGCTCTCGGAGCATTCGAAGTCTAGCACTACGCACGGGGAATCAGCGTGATACCCGGCGCACACAGTGCGGTTTGCTGGTCGTAATCTTTCAGGGTTGACAGTTGGGCAAGGACGCAGGATGGAGTATCCGATTCCACACCCCTCTGAGACGGCCCAATCTAAAGGACGAAGCTCGTTTTACACAATCCCGTGCTCCCGGCCCGGTCTCACTCGCGTTTAGGATGGGACTGAACCCATGGCTGACAATCGCATTCTCTCCCCTGCCCTTCTTCTTCATATTTCCAATCTTCTGAATATTCCACTCCGCGGAATCACGGCGGTGATTGAGCTGCTGGATGACGGCGGTACGGTTCCGTTTATTGCGCGTTATCGCAAAGAGGCGACGGGCAATCTCGACGAGGTGCAGATCGGCGCGATTGAGGAGAAGCTTGCGTACTTTCGCGAGCTTGAGGATCGTCGCGAGAGCATTCTGGCTTCGATTGCGGAACAAGGCAAGCTGACGGATGAGCTGAAAAAGCGGATCGAAGCGACGCTCGATAAGAACGAGCTCGAAGATCTATATCTGCCGTACAAGCCGAAGCGGCGGACCAAGGCGACGATTGCGCGCGAGAAGGGATTGGAGCCATTAGCGGCGTATCTCTGGGCGCAGCAGGCGAGTGAAGAATCACTCGCGGTGATGGCGCCGAAGTTTGTGAATGCGGAGCTGGGTGTGGCGAGTGTGGACGAGGCGCTGGAGGGCGCGCGGCACATCGTGGCGGAGTGGATCAGCGAGAATGCGGATCTGCGGAAGGCGCTGCGGAACCTCGTGTTCGATGAAGGCGTGGTGATCAGCCGCAAGGCGATGGACGCGGTGGATGAGCGCGAGAAGTTCAAGATGTACTACGAGTACAAGGAGCCGGTGAAGGCGATTCCCTCGCACCGGATGCTGGCGATCAGGCGCGGCGAGACGGAAAAGGTTCTTTACTTCCTGATCGAGATCGAGCAGGAGCGGGCACTGGCGCTGATGCGCAGACATGTGTTGCGCGCGCAGGGAGACTGGACGGCGCAGCTGGAGCTGGCGATTGATGATGCGTGGAAGCGGCTGCTGAACTCGTCGATCCAGACGGAGATCAGGTTGGAGTTGAAGCGGAGGTCGGATACGGAGGCGATTCAGGTATTTCGCGACAACCTGCATAACCTGCTGCTGGCCGCGCCAGCGGGGTCCATCTCTGTTCTTGGGATCGATCCTGGATTGCGGACCGGGTGCAAGCTGGCGGTGGTGGACCAGACGGGCAAGCTGCTGGCTCACGATGTGATCTATCTGCACACATCGAAGCACGGCAATGCGGAGGCGATGCCTAAGCTCGAAGCACTGCTGCGGAAGTACAACGTGCGGGCGATTGCGATTGGGAACGGGACGGCTTCGCGCGAGACAGATGCATTTGTGCGCGAGTTCCTGCGCGAGAAGGGTATCCAGGAGATTTTCTCGGTCACGGTGAGCGAGGCAGGGGCAAGCGTGTATTCAGCGTCGGAGATTGCGCGGCAGGAGTTTCCGGACCTGGACCTGACGGTGCGCGGTGCGATCTCGATTGCGCGGCGGCTGCAGGATCCTCTGTCGGAGCTGGTGAAGGTCGATCCGAAATCGATTGGCGTGGGGCAGTATCAACATGACGTGGATCAGCGGCAGCTGGCGGAGTCGCTCGAGAAGACAGTGGAGAGCTGCGTGAATCGCGTGGGCGTGGATCTGAATACTTCATCGTGGACGCTGCTGCGATATGTTGCGGGCATCAGCGAACGCACGGCGATGAACATCGTGAGCTATCGCAACGACAATGGGAGCTTCCGGTCGCGCACGCAGGTGCTGAAGGTGCCGGGCATTGGCGCGAAGACGTTTGAGCAGGCGGCGGGTTTCTTAAGGATTCGCGGCGGGGAGAATCCGCTGGATATGACGGCGGTGCATCCGGAGTCGTATCCGGTGGTTGAGCAGATCGCAGCAGCGGCGGGGGCGAGTGTCGCGGATCTGATCAAGAAGCCGGAGCTGGTGGAGAGGATAGATCGCAAGGGTCTGACTGCGGGGCAGTACACGCTGGAGGACATCCTGGCGGAGTTGAAAAGGCCGGGGCGCGATCCGCGCGAGACGTTTGTTGCGCCGCAGTTTCGCGAAGAGGTTCGCGAGATTGCGGATGTGCAGGTGGGAATGGTGCTCGAAGGTGTGGTCACGAACGTGACGAAGTTTGGAGCGTTTGTCGATATCGGCGTGCATCAGGACGGTCTGGTGCATATCAGCGAGCTCTCGAACAAGTTCATCAAGGATCCGGCGGAGGCCGTGAAGACGGGACAGATTGTGAAGGTGAAGGTTTTGACCGTGGATGCGAAGGCGATGCGGATCGGGCTGTCGATGAAGGCGTTGATGGGGCCGGGGCCGGGTTCAGGCCAGAGGCCGCAGCAGGGAAAGAAGGCGACTGCGCCGAGTCCGGTGAGTTTTCAGGAGAAGATGGCGGCGCTTTCGGCCAAGTGGGGTGGGAAATAGATGTAGTGAGATCCCCGGTCCCCAAGTGCGAGGGACCGGGGGCACCCGGCTCCCCTGCAATCCTTGCTTCCCATGTCTCCAAAAGAGGGAGACATGGGGCACCCACTGAGTTTTCGCCGCACCGTGATTAGGGGTGAATGATGTCGATGATTTTGGAATCGGGCTCCGTCCATGCGGCGGGGCCTTCGTGTTTGAGCTGGTGTGTTGTGTCGTCCCAGTGGAGATGGGTGATGGAGCCGGCGCCTTTTTCGTAGGCGTAGGTGGTGCCGTCGTCGGAGAAGAGGGTGAAGTCGGCGTTGGCTCCGGGGTAGATGCGCACGGAGGCGATGGACTGCGGCTGGTCGGCGCTGAGGCTCGGCGAGCCGAGCGGGATGATGGAGCCGGCGCGAACGAACAGCGGGAGCGTGTCGATGGGGGCTTGAGCAGTGATGGTCTGGCCGCCGCGCAGTCGCTCGTTGGTCCAGTAGTTGTACCAGTCGGAGCCGGCGGGAAGGTAGACCCTGCGTGTGGTAGCTCCCTGCTCGACGACAGGAGCGACGAGGAATGCGGGGCCGAACATATATTCGTCGGGGATGTCGGCGACGTTTGGGTCGCTGGGGAAATCCATGAAGAGGGCGCGCATGAAGGGCGCACCGGTTTTGTATGTGTTGTACGCCAGCGAATAGGTGTAGGGCATGAGCTGGTAGCGGAGGCGAAGGTACTTCTCGAGGATGGGCTCAGCCTGCTTACCGTAAGACCAGACTTCGTTGTGCATGCGTTCGCCGTGGGCGCGCATGACGGGTTGGAAGGTTCCCCACTGGAACCAGCGTACGAAGAGCTCGGGGTAATCTTCGTAGCCGTCGATGTTTTCGCGGGCGTCGGAGCCGTCAACGAGGGGTTTGTGTGCGGCGTGGTACGTGGGGTAGATGCTGGGCGCGAAGAATCCGGCGATGTCGGTGTCCCAATACGGCAGGCCGGTGGCGGTGAAGTTGAGTCCGGCGGGGATGGAGCGCTTGAGCATGTCCCATGTGGCGGTGATGTCGCTGGACCAGAAGACGGTGCCGTTGCGCTGGGCTCCGAGGTAGGCGGCGCGGGCGAGGATCATGACGCGGCGACTGTCGCCGAAGTCGCGCCGGAAGCCATCGTAAACCGATGCGGTGTGGAAGAGGGGGTAGACGTTGTAGTAGCGCGCGCCTGAACCGATGGAGAAGAAGTCGGCGGCTGGATCGATGTCGGGTTCTGTTTCGTCGAGCCAGAGGTAGTCGAAGCCGTAGGGCTTGATGTAGCGGTCGCGTATTTTTTCCCACCACCAGCGGGCAGCTTCAGGATTGGTGGTGTCGATGTTGGGGCCGATGACGGGAGCGTATCCGGAGCCGTCGGGCGTGCCGTCGGCTTTGTGAATGAGCCAGCCCTTCTCCTTGAGCATGGGGTAGAACTGCGTGTCGGCGGCGAAGTGCGGCCATACGCTGAGTAGGGTCTTGACGCCTTCGCTGTGGAGCTGGCGGTTCATGGCGGCGGGGTCGGGCCAGCGTTTCGGATCGAGGTCGAGCTCGCCTTGTTTGGTCATGTTGAGGAAGTCGACGACGAGGACGTCGAGAGGGAGATTGCGGTCGCGATAGCCCTTGGCGATGGCGATGGCCTGGTCCTGCGTGGGGTAGATTGCCTTGCTCTGGATGTAGCCGTAGGTGGCTTTGGGCAGGATGTGGGTGACGCCGGTGAGTTGACGGTAGCCGGAGTAGATTTCGTCGGTGGTGTCGCCGGCGATGACGAAGAAGGAGACGCGGTCGCCGATTCCGGAGGACCAGACGTTCTGCTGATTGAAGCCGAGGTCAATGGTGGTTTTGGAGGGGTTGTCCCAGATGAGCCCGTAGCCGCGGTTGGAGACCATGAAGGGGACGCAGACGTTCTCGCCGCCGATGTGGGAGTAGTCATGCCAGCAGTTGACGCGGTGGTCGCGGAGGTTGAGACTTCCCTGCTGCTGCTGGCCGAGGCCGTAGTAATTTTCGCCGGTGGGCGAGTCGAAGGTGGCGGAGATGCGCGAGCTGGGATCGGCTTTTTCGATGGTGGTGGCGGTGGATGCGTCCGGATGGTTGGGGAACATGGACCAGCGCCACATTGTCAGCAGCTGTTTGCCGGAGGCGGTGGTGACGGTAATGGTGTCGTCGAAGGGAGCGTGGCGGTGGTCGCCGGGCGGGAAGTAGATGTCGCGCAGCTGCTGGTTGACGGCGTCGAAGGGGAGATGCGGGATGGGGTGCTGGTCTGTGAGGGCTACGCGAACTTCGAGACGGCTGGAGCGGAGGATGTCGTTCTGAGTGTCCTGCGTGTGCTTCCAGCCGGAGTTGGAGGGGATGGCGACGAAGCCATAACCAGGATGGTCGAGCGCGGCTGACTGGCTTGTGCTCAGCGTGATGCGAACGATGTCAGGACCGTAGGGCTCGACGGAGATGGTGCGACCTTCGCGCTGGAGCGTGAAGGACTGGGTGCCTTGTGAAGACAATCCAGCTGCGGACACGGCGAGGACGACAGAGGTTGCGATTCGCATCATGTGGGAGCCTGGCGAGGGCGTGCAGGATTGAGATGAAAGCGGATATCGCATGTTTCTCCAGAGACTTCGCATTCGCATTGTTCTATTCGTGAAGAAGGATACGGCATTGGGTTGGGGAGGCTGCGGCCTGGGCCAGCGAGAGTCGCCGGAGCCCGATCCAGTGTGGTGAAAACCTGGAATTCCGGATGGATGACTAACTGGCTGAAACCTGTACATTTGAAGCAGAAGCCGGGCTAGTTCCGGTATCTTAGTATTCGTTCCCCAACAAAACAAACGAACGTGTCCACCTCAGGTCAGCAACGAAGTTTCGGGCCCAACAACCCTGCGCAGATTCTTCTGCACGGCGCTTCCGATCTGCTCTCATCTCCGCAGCTGGAGCAGGTATTGCCGAAGGTGCTGAAGCTGGCAGACGCGGTGCTGAAGGCGGATGCTTACGCGATATGGCGCGCGGACGCGACGCAATCGCACTGGCATACCGTTGCGGCCGAAGGCCTCTCGGGCGACTACGAATTCAGGATCGATCTTGCATCTCCTCGCGGAATGAGTGAGAGACCGATCGTTGCGCCGGATGTTCAGGCTTCAGCAGAGCTGAGCTCGCGATCAACCGTTTATGAGCGAGAAGGCATCGTGTCGCTGCTTGCGGTTCCGTTAAACTTCGCGGGAGAGACGCGGGGAACACTTTGTTTCTACTTTCGCAAGCGGCACGTGTTCACCGAAGACGAGGTAGAGGCGAGCTCGCTGCTGGGAAGCCTGGCCGGACCGGCGATCGGTACTGCCGAGTTGTATGAGGAACAGTCGTCAGAGCGCGTGCGGCTGGAGTTTCTGGCAAATGCCGGAGAGGCGCTGGCGTCTTCTCTTGATTTTGAGACGACGCTGGAGAAGGTGGCGCAACTTGCTGTTCCGGCGATCGCGGACTGGTGCAGCGTTTATACCTATTCGGATGGGAAGCTGGAGAACATTGCCGTGGCTCACCAGGACCCGGCGAAGCTGGCGCTGGCACAGGAGTATCGGCGGAAGTTCCCCGAGACGCTGCGCCCGGGCTCACCGACGGAGCGGCTGCTGACTCTGGGCGAGTCGGGGCTGTACCCGGTGATCCCGGAAGAGATTCTGGCTAAGTCGATGCCCGATCCTGAACAATTGCGGGCGATCAAGGAGCTTGGCATTCGGTCGGTGATTGAGGTTCCGATTCTGGCCCAACAGAGGGTGATCGGGATGCTGCGCCTGATTTCGGCGGAAAGCCGGCGCATCTTCAATGAACGCGACCTGAGACTGGGAGAGGAACTCGGACGGCGGGCCGGCATCGCCATCGACAATGCCAGACTGTACCAGGCACTGCGCGCGCAGCAAGTGGAGCAGAAGCTGATTCTGGATACGCTTCCTTCGCTCGTGGCGGTGGTCAGCCGGGAGCAACGGTATCTTTTTGTGAACCGCGCGTATTCCGAGTGGTTTGGTGTAACGCACGATTTAACCGGGACGACTATTCGCGAGCTAGTGGGCGACACGGCGTATGAGATGGGGCGGCCGTATATCGAGAGAGCACTTGCGGGGGAAAAGCAGGAGTACGAAGCGGAAGTTCCCTTTATCCATGGTGGAACCCGTCACATTCGCGCGGTGTATTTGCCACGCCGCACAGAGGCGAGTGGAAACGACGGCTACGTCGCGTTTATCTCAGACGTAACCGCCGAAAGGCGAATTCTTGAAGAGATGCGGAGCAGCGAGGAGCGCTTCCGAGGCATTTTCACGAACGCCAGCGTGCCGATGGTCGTGACCGAATTGGATGGCAATATTGTTCGCGCCAACGAGGCGTATTGCCGTTTGACCGGCTATACAGAAGAAGAACTGAGGAAGACGACATTCCAAAAACTCACACACCCGGATGATCTGGGTCACAACGTCGAGCTCTATCAGCAACTGATGTCGGGCAAGATTCCCTCCTTTACTCTCGAGAAGCGCTACATCCGGAAGGATGGGGAGATCGTCTGGATCCGAGCGGGAACGAACGTTCTGCCTGACAAGGCGGGTAGACCACGACAGCTGCTTGGCATGGGCGAGGACATCACCGCCCGAAAAGTGGCTGAGATCCAGCGCAATCTTCTGATGGCGGAACTGGAGAAAGAGCGCGCCGAGTTGAGTTCCACCGTAGAGCAACTGCAGATGATTGAGGACGCAGTTGGCGCAGGCACCTGGTATTTCGATGTGAAGACGGGGATCTCGCACTGGCCTGCGGGGATTTCGAAGTTGTGGGGACTGGCTGCGGAGAGACACGAGATCAGGCTGGATGAGTTTGCGAGCCGGATTCATGCAGACGATCTTGGGCGCGTGCAGGCGACGATTCAGGAATCGCTGGAGAGCAAGAAGTCGTATGAGGTGAATTTTCGGGTCCTGTGGCCAGATGGGTCGGTGCATTGGCTGGCAGCGCGCGGCGCGGTGGTTTGCGATCAGAGCGGAGAAGCAACGGGCATCCTCGGGATTGCTTTGGAAGCCACTGAGCGTGTGAAGACAGAAGAAGCGCTTAGGCAATCTGAAAAGCTGGCCGCAACAGGACGGCTCGCGGCGACAATGGCGCATGAGATTAACAATCCGCTCGAAGCGGTGACGAACCTGCTCTTCCTTTGCCAGCAGGATCCTGCGCTGGCACAGCATCTTCGCGGGTATCTCGAACAGGCGGAACAGGAGCTAGGCCGGGTCTCGCACATCACGCGGCAGACGCTGGGCTTCTACAGAGAGAGCGTGAATCCGCAAGACGTGAATGTGTCCGATGCGGTGCGGGAGGTGCTGGAACTCTACAAGTACCGCCTATCGTCGAAGAACATTCAGGTGGACCTGCGCGTGGAGCCTCAGGCGATTGTGTTTGCGCGAGCGGGCGAGATCCGGCAGGTGATCTCAAACATTCTTCTGAATGCCGTGGACGCAGTGGCGTCGCGAGGGACGATTTGCGTGCGGCTGCGCCGCAAGGGGGAAGGCGGAGTCAGGCTGATGGTTGCGGACAATGGACCGGGCATCCCAGCGGAGAACAGGCGGAGGCTGTTCCAGCCGTTCTTCACGACGAAAAAGGATGTGGGCACGGGGCTGGGATTGTGGGTTTCGAAGGGGATTGTCGAGAAGCTGAATGGCACGATTCGGGTTCGCAGCGGCATGGGCGAGCGCAACCGAGGGACTACGTTCATTGTGGATTTGCCGGACCTGCCGAAGGCTGAGTCGGATACAGCTGGGGTTTAGCGGAACTGCAGTATCAGAGTGACAGCTGGTTGAGATTGCTTATCTCCCGTGCCCAATTGCATCGCACCTAAGGCATCCGGCGAAAAACAAATGCAGGTTCCTCCACTCCGCTGCGCTCCGGTCGGAACGACACGCTGCTTTGGCGGAGAGAAGCGATTGCATGACTGTCCAGTCGTTAGTAGCTCTTCGATGCCGTCTTGGCCGAGGATCAAAAACAAAGGCCGCCCGTGTGGGCGGCCTTTGTACTTATGCAGAAAGCGGACCTACCAGCGGCCCCATGCGCGAGTCCAGTAATCGGAGAGGGTCATGCCGACGAGGATTAGGAAGGTGAAGAGGCCGGCGCCGACGGTGAGCTTGGTGAGCTTCGTCGAGTACTTGACGTGCATGAAGAAGAGTACGACGAGGATCATCTTCGTTGCGGCGATGGCGAGGGCGATGACCGGGTTCAGCGGGCCAAGGTCGATGTAGGAAGCACCAACGGTGGCCGCGGTGCCGACGAGGAGCGCGAGCAGGATGGTGATGTAGATCCGGGGCGGAACGACGTGATGATGGTGCTCGTGCTCTTCAATCGATTCGAAGTCTTTATCGTGTTGCATGATGTACTCCCTGTCTGTCCGGCCCAAGCAGAGCTTGGACGGGGCACCCAATTCATTTTCAGTGACGGCTGATGAGATAAAGCAACGGGAACAGGTAGATCCAGATGATGTCGACGAAGTGCCAGTAGAGGCCGAAGTTCTCGACGTACGTCACGTGGCCGGTGGTGTAGGCTCCCGCGCGCGCCCGCACGATCATGAATCCGAGGAGTGCGATACCGATGATCATGTGCAGGGCGTGCATGCCCGTCATTGCGAAGTAGAGGAAGAAGTAGATTTCGGTATGCCGGGCCATGTCGTACGGCAGCGGCTTATCTTCAGGATTCTTCTTGTGGACTTCAGGATCGGACGAAGGGTTGACGAAGGATTGGACGCTGTAGTGGAAGCCGGGAACGTGGTGCTTCTCAATCTTCTCCTTGTACTCGATGGTCTTGATGCCGAGGAAGCCGAGGCCCAGGATGAAAGTGAGTACGAGGCAGAGGACAAGAGCGCCCTGCTTCTTCATCTCCGCGCACCAGACGCCCATGGCCATTGTGAACGAGGAGGTGATGAGGACGGCGGTGTTGGCTGTGCCCCAGAAGATGTCGAGCTGATGAGACGCCTCGACGAACGCGGGGTAGTACCAGTTGCGGTAGATGAGATAGGCGGTGAAGAGTCCGCCGAAGAACATGACTTCGGTCAGCAGGAAGAGCCACATGGCGAAGTTGGTGGCGTCGCTCTGCTGAGCGTAGGTCTCGAAGTGGTGGCGCTGATAGGGCAGGTGCTCGTGGTGAGCGCCCTCGGCTGCGCCGTGAACAACGACCTGGCTATCAGACACTGGCTACTTTCTCCTTCTGGCCTTCGAGCCATTCGTAGTCGTACGCTTCGTGATCCATGATGGGGATCGCGGGGAAGTTCTCAGTGAGAGGCGGAGACTGAATCTGCCACTCGAGGCCGGTGGCCTGCCATGGGTTGTCGCCCGCGATCTCGCCGTACTTGAGCGACCAGGTGAGGTAGAGGATCGGCAGAAGGTAGCCTACGCCGAGGATGGTTGCGCCTGCGGTCGAGAAGACGTTGAGCACCTGGAACTCCGGCGGGTAGGTCGCGTAGCGGCGGGGCATGCCGAGGGTTCCGAGGATGAACTGCGGGAAGAAGGTGAAGTTGAATCCGATGAACGTGACCAGCGCGGCAAGCTGCGAGATCTTCTCCGGATACATGCGACCGGTCATCTTGGGCCACCAGAAGTGCACACCTGCGAGGAAGGCCATCAACATGCCGCCGACCATGACGAAGTGAAAGTGGGCGACGATGAAGTAGGTTTCCGTGAGGTGGATGTCTGTGCCGGAGGAGGCGAGGAAGACGCCGGTGAGTCCGCCGATGGTGAACAGTCCCATGAAGCCGAAGGAGTAGAGCATCGGCGTTTCGAAGGTGATGGAACCCTTGTAGAGGGTGAAGGCCCAGTTGAAGATCTTGATGGCGGAAGGCACGGCGACGAGCATTGTGAGCAGTGAGAACACCAGCATGGAGTAGTTGGAGATACCCATGATGAACATGTGGTGCGCCCAAACGAAGAAGCCGAAGACGGCGATTGCGACCGACGAGAACGCGACGGCCGTGTAGCCGAACACGCGCTTGCGGCTGAAGGTGGAGACGGTTTCAGAGATCACGCCCATGCCGGGAAGAATCATGATGTACACGGCAGGGTGCGAGTAGAACCAGAAGAGGTGTTGGAAGAGGAGTGGGTCACCACCCTTGGCGGGGTCGAACACGCCGATGCCTGCAGTGCGCTCGAGTACGACGAGGACGAGGGTGATGGCGAGAACCGGGGTTCCGAGCACCATCAGGATGCTGGCTGCGTAGTTAGACCATACGAAGAGCGGCAGACGGAACCAGGTCATGCCGGGGCAGCGCATTTTGTGGATGGTGACGATGAAGTTGAGCCCGGTGAAGATGGAGCTGAATCCGGCGATGAAGATGGCGAGGCCGGTTGTGATGACGTTGGTATTGAGGTAGTGCGTGGAAAGCGGGGTGGTGAAAGTCCAGCCGGTGTCGACGCCGCCGGTGGCCATGGCGTAAAGGCCCAGCATGCCGGCCGCCATGTAAAGGTACCAGCTCAGCAGGTTGATCTTGGGCAGCGCGAGATCTTTGGCGCCAATCATGATTGGGATGAGGAAGTTTCCGATGGTTGCGGGGACAGAGGGCACCAGGAAAAAGAAGATCATCACGATGCCGTGCATGCTGAACACCTTGTTATAGGTGTCGGTAGCCATCAGATCAGACTGCGGGGTCAGCAACTCAAGCCGGATCAGGCCCGCCATTGCTCCTCCAATGAAGAAGAAGAACGTGATCGAGACCAGGTAGAGCATTGCGATCCGCTTGTGGTCACCGGTCAGCAGCCAGCTCAGCAGACCCTTTTCCTTCGACATGAAGTTCATGCGAGGAATGCGGGCCGTGGACTGATCGGGAAGACTGACGATTGTTGCGGTACTCATTGATTCACCATCCCCTGCCCAGCGGGCTTTTGTCCGGTGGGCGTTGCCTTGCCGTCGTTTTCCGGCAGCAGACTCGTCGTATTCGTCGTCTGCTGAATGCGGTAGTCAGAGTTGAGTTGCTTAATGTATTCAACGAGAGCAATCACGCCATCTTCACTGACCTGGCCTTGATAGGTGGGCATGATCGGAGCGAATCCCTGGGTGACGTGCTGCGAGGGATTGAGGATTGCGTCGCGCAGAAAGGCTTCGTCTGCGAGCTGCGATTGCCCATTGGCGAGCGTGAGCTTCGAGCCGTAGACGTTGGCGAGATTCGGGCCGCGGGCGTCTGGACGGGCATTGTGGCAGGCCGTGCAGCTGAGGCTGGCAAAGAGGCGCTCGCCGTTTTGCGCGAGCGATGCTCCGCTGGTGGATGTTGCCAGCCAGCGCTTGTAGTCATCGGGGGTGAGCACCACGATGTCGCCGATCATGTGCGAGTGATCGGTGCCGCAGTACTGGGTGCAGAACAGGTGGTAGGTTCCGGGTGTCGTGGCTTCGAACCAGACGGTGGTGTAGCGGCCCGGGATGGCTTCACGCTTCACGCGGAAGGCAGGAATGGAGAAGCTGTGGAAGACGTCCTGCGAAATGAGCGTGAGCTGGATGGCGCGGCCGGTCGGGATGTGCAGCGAGTTGATCTCGTGCTGGCCGCCCGGATGCTCTGCCTTCCACATCCACTGCTTCCCGACGACGTAGATGTTCATGGCGTTGGCCGGCGGAGTGTAGACGCGGAAGTAGATGAGCGCGCCCCATACAAACATGATGAGGAACAGGCCGAGCGGGATGATGGTCCACGTGGCCTCGAGCATCGTGGAGCCCTCGATCTGTACCGGGACGGGATGAGCCTTCTGGCGGTACATGATGGAGAACGAGGTGATGAGCAGAATAACGATCGTCAGACCGATAAGGCTGACCAGCACCATGAAGAAGTACAGTGCGTCGAACTGAGGCGCAATCTTCGACGCCTGGGGCGGATAGAGCGCAAAATTCGTCAACCACTTGACGAGGAATTGCCAGAGTACTGGACTTATGTGCGACATTCCGTTATCCGTTCACCTTTGTTCCTGAAGCAAGTTTCTCGTGTGCCGCGCGGTAATCGCGACGGAACATGATCCACATGAATCCGCCCAACATGACCAGGGTGACAGCGCCGCCGAGTTGAACGACGCGGGCGATGATCAGCGAGTGCTTGTTGGATTGCGGATCGTAGTGGTAGCAGTACGTAAGAATGTTGTCGACCGGCGAACCGATGTGGTTTCCGGAAGCCTCGACGAGGCCGAGCCGAATGTCTTTGGGGGAATACTCGACGCCCATGTAGTACTGGGCGAGTTTGCCCTGAGGCGTCACGATCTGGATCGAGCTGGCGTGCGCGAACTGGGTGAGCTTGCCGTCGGGGCCGGGGATTTTGACGTAGCTGAAGCCGACGGTCTTCGTGAGCGCGTCGATGTTCGGCTGCGTGCCGGTCATGAAGTGCCAGCCTGCGGCTGTTTCGGGGCGGCCGTAACGCCGAAGGTAGCTGCGCTTTTTGGCGGCGGCGAGATCGGTGCCTTCGCTCGGGTCGATGCTGACGACAACGATGTTGAAGTCTTTTCCGGGGACCAAGTTAACCATCTGCAGCGCGCTGCTGAGGCCGTTGAGTTCTTCGGAGCACAGCATCGGGCACTGATAGTAGACCAGGGCGAGAATTGCGGGCTTGGTGCCGAAGTAGCTCGCGAGCTGGACAGGTTTGCCGGTCTCGTCGGTGAAGGTGAGGTCGAGCGGGATCTGCTGATTGAGGTGCTGGGCGATTCCGACACCGTTGAGGATGTTCGGCTTTTCGTTGGTCGTGCCGACTTGCTTCTCGTCGTAGCGGGAGACCTGGGCCTGCGATGCGGTCAGCGCGGCGAGGCATAGGAGGGCGGTGGCCGCTAAGCGGGTGACCGTCCTCGTTTTTTTCGCGCTGTTGGTGCTGTACATGACTGCTGTTACCTCAGGGGCTAAAGCCCCGCCCGCTTTGTTGCTGTGTGCGGCACGACTGAAGTCGTGCCCTGACGCTTCTGGTTTCCCTTTGCTTTGGATCAGAACCTATCTTTGTGCCCTGATGCTTATCGTTTCCCTTTGCTTCTGCGTCAGAACCTATCTCTGTGCCCTGACGCTTTGTCGTTTCCTCTGAAATTTTGTTTTTTACTCGGGTTTGGTTTCCTGGACTCTGTTGCCTGTTCCGTTCCCTTCGCCTTCATGCGTGTACAGCTCTTCGGCTTTTTGCGATGCGGCTAGATCCTGTTCGAAGCCGGTGCGGGCAAAGCCGCTAGTAAGCGGCACTGTGACCTGCGGCTTCTGGTCTTCTGCGAGGAGCGGAGCTTGCTGCGCTGCCGGAGCGACGGGAAGTCCCTTCTGCGCGACGATCTGCATAGCGCGCTCGATGGGAATTCTTATTTTGCCCTGCGAGCGATCGACCCAGCTGTAGTCGTCGAGCAGGAGATCTTCGCGCGCGTGGAGATCGGCGACATCGACGTTGCCGTCGTCGGTCTGAACGCGCGGGGTGGGAAATTTCTGGGTCATCTCCGCGATTTTGTTCTGCAACTCGGGGTTGGTGGGCAGATTGCCGAGCGTGCGGATCTTTGCATCGGCGTCGGTCGTCCACTTCGTGTTCGGCCCGTCTTCTCGATTGAGCTCGGCATTGATTAGCTTGCCGATGCCGTAGGTCACCACTCCGCAGACGGCGACGAAGATGGCCAGCGAAGTGAGGAAGACAATGATGCCCGTGACCTTGACGTCGGACTGCTCATAGCCGGCGGAGGCGTCGATGTCCTTGGGGCCGTGTGAGCCGAGCATCTTCTCCTCGTGAGGTTCGTTGTGATCAAGCGTGGACATGTTCGGGCTCCAGAATCTCTGCGACGTGTGGATCGTTGGTCTGCACCAGTGCGCGAGTCTTCAGGTTGTGGCTGTAATAGGCGACCCAGATGGAGGCCATGGCGACGGGAAGCGCGATGTACTCGAGGATTCCCCAGCTGAAGTGCAGGTTGCGGGCTGCGTCCTTGAAGTTTGGTTCGATAAGCCAGAAGAGGTCGAAGGCTTTGGCGAAGATCATCCACTGGCAGACGCGAATCATGCGCTTCTTGTTGCGCTTGATGTCGCGCGAGAGCAGCAGTGAGAACGGAATCACCCAGTGGAAGATGAAGTCGAGGGTGATGATGATGCCCCAGTGTCCGCGAATGCGATCGAGGTACCAGTTAATCTCTTCAGGCAGGTTGCCGGACCAGATGATGAGGAACTGCGCGAAGCCGAGGTAGATGTTGAGCATGACAAAGGCGAAGGTGAACTTGCCAAGGTCATGCTGCTCCGTGGTGCGCAGGATAGTACGGAATGGCTCAGCTTTCGAGAGGCTGATGGCGGTCAGGATGGAAAGAGCGAGAACCGAGTATCCTTCGCCGACGAGGAATAGCAGGCCGTAGACGGAGGAGAACCAGGTGACGTCCATCGACATGACCCAGTAAATGACGGCGGCGGTCATGGTGAGCGAGTAGATCACAATACCGGGGCCGCTGATGTTTTCGAGCTTCTTGATCCAGAAGGGCGTTGTGTCGGCGGATTGCCTGTCACGCTCAATGCTCAGGCTGCGCAGACGCCACGCGTAGAAGATCCAGATCGCGAAGCAGATCACCATCACCATGAGGTAAGTGGTGGGATTGAGCATGGGGCGTTTGAAGTCGAGGCAGTGCGCCTGGGCTTCGTTGATGAGACCGTTTTTGAGGGCGTCGGCGGTTTCCGCGACGGTGGTGTATCTCGCCCACTGATAGAGGTACTTCATGAACGGAATGGAAATGAGCCAGTAGATGAGCACCAGCCAAAGCCCCTGCGATGCAGCTTCAAGCGGCCGGCGGAGAAGAAGGCCCCACTTGCCGCCGGAGACGTACTGGACCATGAGGAGCGCGAGGCCACCGACGGACCAGCCGAATGTGAAGACAAGGCCGAGCATCCAGGCGCGCATGAAGTGTTCCCAGCCGAGATGGTCCTGGGCCTGCCCGAGAAGAGCAAGAATCACGGCGACAACCGCAGCGACAATGCCGACGATGCTTGCGCGTGACCGCCAGCCGTCGACAAACGCAGGAGCGCTAAGATCTGCCGGGAGCGCTCGGGCGTGTGATGAACCGTGTGTGTCGTGAGCCATTGAACTCAATCCTTACTTCGCGGCCGCGGGAGCCGTCTTGGTTGCTGGAACAACGATCTTCGGGTTCGGAGGACCTGCCGGTGCGTTGCCAGGATTTCCTTCCGAAGGAACCTTGTAGTTCTCGACGCCGGTAGACTGCGGCAGCGTCCACGGCTGCGCGTAGTCGGGATGGCCCGCTTCAGTGGCCAGGTCCTTCAAGTCCCGAACCTGCGCGCCGGAGGGAACGTCGGCCTGCGTAGCGGCCTGGCTGAGCTGAAGGGCGCGGATATAGGCGGCAACTGCCCAGCGATCTTCAGGCGTGAGTTGCTCGGCGTAGTCGGGCATGGCGCCATAGCCGTGCGTCATTACGTAGAAGTAGTGCGAGACCGGCTGCGAGCGGCGGACCTGATCGTTGAGGTTTGCCGCCGGCTTGTAACCTCGCTGAACGATTTCGCCAAGGCCGTTGCCAACACGCGAGTGGCAGGGAGTGCAGTAGATATTGAAGCGCTCCTGGCCGCGCTCGAGGACTTCCATGGTCGCGGGGAAAGGAAGCTGGTCCTTCTCTTCGCGGTATCCGTTGGAGCCCTGCACCACGCCGGTGTAGAAGTAGCTGTCGGATTGAAGCTGTCCACGAGCGACGGTGTTGACGATCTGCGGGCGCGCGCCGCGATGGTCGGCGAAGAAGTCGGAGCCGCGCTGCGGAATCATCTTGGGCTGGTTGTGCATGTCCTGACGGCAGCCGGAGATGAGGAGGATGGCGGCGAGGCCGGTCAAGGCTAAGACATTTCTTTGTTTCCCACGTGCCCAAAAGAAGGGGACATGGGGCACCCGAACTACGGGTGAGGAGGCTGGAGACTGAGACCTGAAGACCGAGAGCTGTGTCATCAGTAGTCCACCTCCACTACGGAAACGGGGCTGAGGGTTTCGAGGTAGCGCTTGGACTCGATCAGGTCGAACTTGGGATCCATTGCCTCGAGGCAGAGGAAGAACTTGTCTGTGGTTGCTCCGTTGCGGAAGTTGGGAGCGTTGAAGAGGGGATGGTAGAGCTGAGGCAGTCCGTTCAGCGCGAGCATTCCGAATCCAGCGGAGAGACCGGCCCACAGAATCGTCCACTCGTACGCGGGCACAACGAAGGCGGGCCACGAGTAGAGCGGGCGTCCGCCGATGTTCAGCGGGTAGGCGATCACCGAGATCCAGGTCTCCATCGAGAACATGGCAGCGAGACCCATGAGGCCGCCGATGAGCGTGACGAGCGGCACGCGATTGCGGTGGAAGCCGATGGCCTCAGCCGCCTCTTCCACCGGATATGGCGTGTAGCAATCCATGCGGCGCCATCCGTCTTCGCGCGCCTGTTGCGCAGCGCGGACGAGGTCGCTGGGGTTATCGAATTCGGCCAGCAGGCCGTATGTTCCTTCACGAGAAGGCATCGTTAATCAGCTCCGGCTGCCGCTTTCGGCTTGATTTTGGCCGAGGGCAGAATCATGCGGATTTCGTTCATGGGGATCATGGGCAGGAAGCGGACGAACAGCAGGAACAGCGTCGTAAACAAGCCGAGCGTTCCGATGAACGTCATGTAATCCCACTTGGTTGCGCGATAGGTGCCCCACGAGGAGGGCAGGAAGTCACGATAGAGACTGGTTACAACGATGACGAAGCGCTCGAACCACATGCCCGTGTTCACCACGATCGAGAGAAAGAACATATAGGCGAGGTTGGTGCGCAGTTTGCGAATCCAGAGAGTCGTCAGCGGAATCGCGAGGTTGGTGATGATGAGCGTCCAGTAGGACCAGCCCATCGGACCGAAGGCGCGGTTCCAGAACATGAAGGCTTCCCAGTGCGAAGCCGAGTACCAGGCCATGAAGGCTTCCATGCCGTAGCCGTAGGCGACGATGAAGCCGGTGGCGAGCATAACTTTGCCCATGTTGTCGATGTGGCGCTCGGTCACCATCGACTCAAGGTGGTAGAACTTGCGCAGCGGAATGGCCAGCGTGAGCACCATGGCGAATCCGGAGTAGATGGCGCCGGCGACGAAGTAGGGCGGGAAGATGGTGGTGTGCCATCCAGGGAGGACCGCGACCGCGAAGTCGAAGCTAATGACGGTGTGTACGGAGAGCACGAGGGGCGTTGCGAGACCGGCGAGAAGGAGCGAGGCCGTTTCATAACGCATCCAGTGCTTCACAGATCCGCGCCAGCCCCACGAGAAGATTCCATAGAAGTACTGGGCTACCTTATTGTCGGCGCGATCGCGGAAGGTTCCAAAATCGGGGATCATGCCGATGTACCAGAACACGACCGAGATGGTGGCGTAGGTCGATACCGCGAAGACGTCCCACAGCAGCGGCGAGCGGAACTGCGGCCAGACGTTCATGGTAAGCGGGAGCGGGAAGAGCCAGTATCCGAGCCAGGGACGGCCCACGTGAATCAGCGGGAACATGCCGGCGCAAACGACGGCGAAGATGGTCATCGCTTCGGCGAAGCGGCTGATGGAGTTGCGCCAGGTCTGCTTGAAGAGCAGAAGGATCGCGGAGATGAGAGTGCCGGCGTGGCCGATACCAATCCACCAGACGAAATTGATGATCGCGAAGCCCCAGGCGACGGGCTGCGTGATGGCCCAGATGCCGACGCCTTTCAAGAAGAGCCAGGTGACTGCAACGAGGAGGACGGTTGCGACCGCACCTGCGATTCCAAACAGGGCCAGCCAGCCGAGCGGCGTGTGCGGGGTGAGCACAATGCGCGAGATCTTCTCTGTTACTGACTTGAAAGATTCGGCCTGGTTTACAACGCGGAACTCTCCGGTTGCGGGATCGATGCCAGGGTCGCCTCTTCTGATTTCACTAGTCGCCATCGTGACTTCAACCCTTTTCCGGCGCGTGTTCGACCGGATTCTGTTCGAGTTCAGGATTAAAATTCAGAACTTCTGCGAGGTAGCGGGTGCGGGGGCGCGTGTTCTGGTCGGCGAGAACCTGATACATGCGCTTGTCCTCGTTGAGCTTTGCCACCTTGCTGTTCTTGTCGTTGAGATTTCCGAAGGTGATGACCGAGGCCGGGCACGCCTGCTGGCAGGCCGTGACGATTTCGCCATCGCGGATTTCGCGATTTTCCTTGTCGGCTTCGATCTTTGCGGCATTGATGCGCTGGACGCAGTAGCTGCACTTCTCCATGACGCCGCGCGAGCGAACCGAAACATCGGGGTTGCGCATGAGCTTGAGGCTGTCGGTTTCGTAATCGGAGTAGAGCAGGTAGTTGAAGCGGCGCACCTTGTAGGGGCAGTTGTTGGAGCAGTAGCGCGTGCCCACGCAGCGGTTGTAGACCATCGTGTTCAGGCCTTCCGGCGTGTGCACCGTTGCGCCGACCGGGCAGACCTGTTCGCAGGGCGCGTTTTCGCAGTGCTGGCAGGTCATGGGCTGAAAGTGAGCGCGGGGAGCTGCGAGGTCGCCTTCGTAGTAAGCATCAATGCGGAGCCACTGCATGATGCGGCCGATGCGCACCTGCTGCTTGCCGACGACAGGAATGTTGTTCTCGGCGTAGCAAGCCATGACGCAGGCGTTGCAGCCGGTGCAGCTGTTCATGTCGATGGACATGCCCCACTTGTTGGCGGGGTAGGGCCAGTTGGGGAACAGCGTGGTGTCAGGCTCTGGAGTGTCGCGGCCTTCGCCTTCGTGCGCGAAGTTCGGATTCGCCTTGAACTCTTCGAGGGTCGCGTAGCGGATGATGGCGCGAGGGCCGATCGCTTCGACACCTTCGAGCGACCAGTTCTCGTTGCTGTGCTCGGTGAGGTTCTTGGCGCGATGGTCCTGGAAGTGGCTCTTCGTGATCGCGATTCCCCACTTGCCGTCGACCTTCTTTACAGTGCCGGTCGCGACAAAGGGGTTGGACGAGGACTGCACGCGATAGGCGCTGAAGCCCATACCGGAGCCGACACGGCCTGCGGCTTCGCGACCGTAGCCGAGGTAGATGGTAACCGAGTTGTCAGGGTGGCCAGGAGCCGCGATGACTGGAGCTTTGACGGTGCCGCCAGCAGCGCTGATCTCGACAATGTCGTCTTCTTCTGCATTGAGCTTTTCGCGGGTGTATCCGGAGAAGATGGCGGCGTTATCCCAGCTGAGGTTCGTGACGGGCTTAGGCAGTTCCTGAAGCCAGCCAACGTTGGACCAGCGGCCGTCGTAGACGTTCGGGTCGGGACGGAAGATGATTTCGAGCTGGTCTTTGGAGTTCGGCGTCGGCACTTTCGCAGCATCGATCTTCGGAGCGCCGCCGGAGGCATATGCGGTGTTCTCGATCCAGCCGGAGTGAAGAGCCTTGCGCCAGCCGGTTTCGAAGTCGCCCTTGATGTTGTCTTTCTGCGTGGCGCGGACGGCTTCGTAGGCGCTGAGCTGCGGGTTGTCGAGGAGCGCCTGGAGAACCTGGTGTGCTGATACACCGCCCCAGAGCGGCTCAATCATGGGCTGAACGATGGAAACGGTGCCGTCGTAGGCGCGGGCATCGGACCACGTTTCGAGATAGTGCGCTGCAGGGATGTGCCACTGCGCGACGCGCCCGGTCTCGTCGTAGTGCGAGCCGATGTGGGCGACCATCTTTGCCTTGCCGAGCAGATTGTCGTTGAAGCCCAGATCTGCGGGAGCGGAGTAAACAGGGTTCGAATTGATGATGACAAGCCAGTCGACCTTGCCGGCGTTGAGATCGGCGACGAGGCTTTTGAGGTCGGCGATCTGATCGCTGGGGATTGGAATCGCGGGCTCGGAGGAGACCGTGACGGTCTTGCCGACGTTGCCGAGAGCCTGGTTGATGGCGAGAGCAAGCGCGGCGACTGATTCGTCCTGGTAGAGGCCGGGAATGACGGCACTCTTGCCGCCGTTGGCCTTCAGGTCCTTGGCGAGCGCGGCGAGGAACTTCTGCTGCTCGGCGGTCCACGCGTATTGAGGCGCGTTTGCGCCGGACGCGCCAACCTGCGCGGCGAGTGCCGCGGCGAACGCGGGCACTTCGCTGGCGCGAAGACCGATGCGATGCTCGGCCTTCATGCCGGTCGTGGTGGGCGTGCTTTCGACCGAGTAGAGGCGATTCATTCCGCTCGCAGGGTCTTTGCGGCGCTTGGCGTAGTCGAAGACGAGCTTATGAAAGCCGGGGTACGAGGCGCTCGAAAGGAAGTCGGCATCGAGCGAGACGATGACGTCAGCCTGCGTGAGGTCGTATTGAACGTTGTAGCCCTTAGTGAGGAAGGTGCCGGCAAGTGCGGGATCGTACTGAATGAGCTTCGCCTTGGGGTAGGCAGCCTGCACGGCTTTCCATTGGCGAGCGAGAGTGGGCGAGGTGACCGTCGAGCTGAGGATATAGATCCCGGTGCCGTCCTTGGTGCTTGCAACCTTGTCGCGAAACTCGCGCGCGAAGTTGGCCCAGTCGCTGTTTTCGCCCTGATAGGTGGAATGCTGCGATCGATCGGGATCGTAGAGATCGAGGAGCGAGCCCTGCGAGAAGACGTCGGACGATCCGTGGTTGTAGGGGTGATCGGGGTTTCCGTCGACCTTGATCGGGCGGAACTCATCGCTCTTGACGAGAAGAGGGACAGCTCCGGTCGGCAACGGGTTCGCCGTCGCGAAGTACATCGGCTTGCCAAGAACCAGATCTTCGGGAGCTTTGACGTAGGGGTAGATCGGTTCATCGGGCTGCTTGGTGCAACCGGCGAGGCCTGCAAGCGCCATGGAGGCGCCCATGATCTTGAGGAAGCCGCGGCGGGATACCGGATCGACCCACTCCTGCGCTGCGGCAGGAAATTCGCGCTCGACGGCCGCCTGGAACTCCGGAGTGTTCTGGAGCTCATCGATCGAACGCCAGAGCTTCTTGCCGGTGGTTCCCTTCAATTTTTCGCGCACCTGCTCCAGTGTCAGCGGCGCTTCGTTCTCAGCAAGGCTGGCCTTGCTCTTTTCGATCTCCACGGTGTTCCCCGTTGCTTTCGTTCCGTTCAAAGGCTCGCGACTCATCGGTGGCAAACCTCGCAACTGCTGAGTTCGTACGGATTGCGAATGTGGTATTGCTTCAGCAGGAAATGTCCGAGCTGATCCTGACTGGTGAATTTCTCGTAGTGCAGTGAAGCGGGTATGGTGCCGGTGGACGCGTCTGTCGCAGTCTTCTCGGGTTCGAGCGTGGGCTTCTGCAATGCGGCCATCTGCGGGCCGGCGCCGGTTGGATCCTTGGTGGTGCAGTTGGCGCTCTGCGCAGTGGGCACGCCGGCCTTCTCTCCGGAAACCGCGCACCACACCGGACGCTCAGGAGCGGGCGCTTCCCACGCCATGTTGTAGATCTGGCCAGTGGGGCGGAGGTTCTTGGCGGGATTGCGGTGGCAGTCGAGGCACCACTCCATTTGCAGCGTGTTCTGCGCGTACATCAGCGGCATCTGATCGACGCGGCCGTGGCAGCTTGCGCATCCGATGCCTTTGTTCACGTGGATCTGGTGGCTGAAGTAGACATAGTCGGGAAGGTCGTGAACCTTGATCCAGGGAAGCGACTCGCCGGTGGCCCAGCTGTCGCGTACGGGCTGCAGGAGAGCGGCATTGGTCCAGATCTGTGCGTGGCAGTTAATGCAAGTCTTGGTAGGAGGAATGCCAGCGTAGCTGGATTTCTCAACGCTGGTGTGACAGTACTGGCACTGGAGGCCGAGGCCTGTGACGTGATGCTTGTGGCTGAAGGGGACGGGCTGTTCGGGACGTTGACCCTGGCGAGTTACCCATGGGGAGCGCTGCAACTGGTCGAGTGTGACTCCGAGAGCGATCACGATAAGACCCGTCAGCACCAGGCTCGCTCGAGCCAAAGCATTGGAGCTGCGGTCAAAGATCTGCGCCATGAATGCTTTCCTGCTTGTTGTTCGTTAATCAGTCGATTGTGCGCGCTGTGCCGGCGATCACACAGGATATGGTCAGATTTCGATTTCGGATAAAACCCACCTGAAAGGCGGACGACCCCGAAAGTTCAATATAGCAGCCAGAGGCCTATCTGTAACGGGGTCAACAGTTGAGGGACTAAAAAATGTTTATGCTGCTTAACTTTTTGTAATGCACTGAAAGGTAAACAGGTTCGCTCACGTGAGGTCGAGGAAGCAGTGGAGTGATCGCGCACTCGAAGTGTCCCAAAAACTGGGATGAGTGACGACCTGTTTTTGCACTATTCCTGCTGCTAACGAGGGTGTGTTTCAGATCCGGCAATAGGCGCCGCGCATGTCCACGCGGACTTAGCGGACTTAGCTGAGCGTGGCCTCCCAGGTCCACTTCCCTTCCTGTTCTGAGTGCAGACTCCAGAATGCTTCGGCAGCGGCATCCGCGTCCGCGGAACCGGCGGCGACGATCTTGGCGACGGTGAGGGTCGCGAGATGGATTCCTTTGGCGCCGAGGGGACGGAAGAGCGCTTTTGCCATGGAGCGAATTCCCGCTTTACCGATACTCAGAGAGAGGTAGTTGGGATGGGGAGCAAGCGCGAGGCCTCCGCCGGTGAGGAGAATGGTGCCTTTGCCGCGGCTCTGCATTTTGGGAACAAAGGACTGGATGGCGCTGTAGGCGCCGACGACGTCGACCTGAAGATTGTGGATGAACGCGGCGACGGAGGTCGCAAGCGGGTCTGATTTCTGCATCACGGCCGCGTTGTAGTGAAGGACTCTGACGCGGTCACCGAATCGGTCAGCGAGGTTCTGCACGGACGCCGCATCGGTGGAGTCGAGAGCAAACATCTCGACGTTGCGGCCAGTGGCGGCCTTGAGTTCGGCCACGAGGGGCTGGATTTTGGCGATGTTGCGGGAAGTAAGAACGAGGTCAAATCCCTCTTTTGCGAAGCGCGCGGCGGTACTGAAACCCATGCCCGGGCCGGCGCCGATTCCTATGAAGAGTTCGTTCATTTGCGAGATGTCTCCTTTGAGAGTGACTAATAGCGCCAGGACTTCACGTCTGCGCCGGCGGGAGCCGTAGCGAGCATGTGGTCTGTCATAACGGGGAGAATGCGCTGGAGCCAGTCGGCATTGTTCTGCTGCATTGTGTATTCGCCGGGGCCGCCGGTATAGCAGTGAGGCATGCCCGGGCCGTACTGGAAGGTGGCGTCAGAGTGCGGGTTGCGCGTTGCCTGCAGCTGCTTGTCGAGCATGTGGACGGCGTTGTTGAGGAAGTAGGTGTCGGCATCGCCGACGGCAATGTGAAGTTTGCCTTCGAGCTTGGGACCGAGGGTGGGCCAGTCGCGCTTCATGATTGCGGCAAGGTCGTAGTGATCGTGCCAGAAGGCGAGGACTTTTTTATCGATGACGCCGGTCTGCGGGTCGATGATCTGCGCGGGATAGCCGTCGTTGCCCATCGGGGAGAAGACTGCCTGCCAGATGTCCCACTGTTCCGTGGATCGGCCGTGTGTGCCGAGGACGTATTCAAAGGCGTATTCGTCGCCGGTCAACGCGATGATGGAGCCGTCGGTTTTGCGATCGCCGGGGATGGGTACCTCGCCGAAGTTGCCTTTGCGGACGAATGCGTTGGTGTCGTTATAGAGATCGATGCCCTGATAGGCGTGGAAATCTACGGGGTCGGGACAGGCGACAAAGGCACCGTTGTAGAAGTCGGGATAGAAGACCTGCGTCGCGAGAGCCTCCCAGCCGCCGGTCGATCCGCCGAACGTGGCGCGTGCCCATCCCTGGCCGATGCCGCGGTATTTTTTTTCGAGCATGGGAATGAGTTCGTCGTTAATAGCGGATCCGTATGGGCCGACGCTGGACGAGTCTACGTCATAGGAGTCGTCGTAGTAAGGGTTCGCGTTTTGGACGTAGATGAGGATGACGCGCGGAAGGCGGCCGGAGATCCAGTCCTGATAGAGGCGGTAGCCGATCTGCTGGCGGCGGAAGTCAGGCGACTTGGGATCGGTCGGAGCAACGGCGGTGAACTGCGCGGGACCGATGGCTGGATGGTAGTGGTCCTGATAGACGATGACCGGGTATTTCGCATCGGGATGCTCGTCGAAGCCGTCGGGAAGCAGGACCCAGGCGCCGAGGTACATGTCGCGTCCCCAGAAGGCGCTAAGTTTGTCGCTCTTGAAGCGCTCGTATCTAAGCCACTTCGCGGTTGGCTGCTGTTGCGCGATGACGAGCGGGTCGCGCGGCGTTCCTTCGAGTGATGGAATGGTTTGATCGAGGGTGAGTTTGATGGAGGCGGTAGATTTTGGATCGAGATGGATCTTCTGCGGCTTGTTGAAGGGATTGCCGGGCTTGAGATTCCAGTGCTGGCCTTCGCCCTTGTCGGGCGGAAGCCAAACAGTTTTACCTGAGGCGAGATGGAACTGCTCGTAGACGTTAAAGACAGCCTGGACGTAGTAATCGCCGGGGTCGAGGCTGGCGAGCGAGCGACGAGGATAGCCGAAGGTTTTGGCGTCGATAACGAGGGGGGTGCCGGGCGCGACGTTCTCTGCATCAACGCCGAAACCCTGCGCGGAGTCGTAGGTTTCGCTGAGCTGGTTGCGCGGTTCAGGATTGTCATTTTTTGCGATGACAAGGATGAGATGACCGTTTAGCGGCTTTGCCGACGGTATGGTCACTTCGATTCGCTGCGCAGTGCAAGCAACGGAGATGAAAAGCAGCGAGAGAAAGGCGGAGGCGGGCTTCAACATATGTTTTTCGGGTTCATTGTGACAGGCAGAAGTCTATCGCGATGGACTAGAACCGCGCGGCGATCTCATGCTTTCCAGAAGGCGACGACAAAGCCGCCGATGACGATGAGAGAGCCTCCGGCGTAGATGGGCATCGTGGGCGACTGGCCGAAACGGATCTTCGCAAGGAGTTGGGCCGCGAGGAAGAAGAGCACGACATACACGCCGAGGAGTTTGCCGAAGTCCCAGCGCGGAAGGTTCACGGTGGAACCGTAGAGTGCGAGCACGAGCGCTCCTGAACAGATTGCGATGACGCGTGATGCTCCGGCGGAGCGGTAGAAAGCGGATTGAAAGAAGGAATCGCCCCATGCCTCAAGGAATGCGGCTACGATGAGCACAAAGATAGCTCCCAGCTGGTTCTGAACCAGATTTTGAATCAGCCGGTTGAGTAGCGACATGAGTACAGCCTCCGGGGTAAGGGGAATGCGAAGCGCTCTACGAAGCACTTCGAAGTGTGGCGCAAATCACGTTAACAGTAGCAACCGACGCATTTAGAATCTATGAAGAAGTTCCACATCCAGTTATCTTCCAGACATTTCTTTTGATTGCATTGCGGGTTTTTGCCTGCGCGCAGTTGTCCAGTCAATTGATTTTCTGAAGGGACGAAATCATGAAATATGCAGGATTGCTGGTGATGCCAGCGGGCTTTTTTCTCACCGTGGCAGCGATCGTGCTGTTTCCGGGCGCGGCGCAGCGCACCGCGTTTGTGCTGTGCGGTCTCGCGGTGGAGGCGATGGGGCTGGGGGTAGCAGTGCGCGGACACATGCAGTTACGGAGCGAGAATCGATGACGCCGCTTGCGCCGGTTCCCTATCCCGAAACTTCGTTCGCTCTGACGCTCGTGTTGCTGCTGCTTGCGCCGATGGCGATTGCGGGGCTGGCACTGGTGAATGTGGGACTGGGCCGGTCGCGTTCGGCGATGCAGTCGGCGCTGGGAACGCTGGTGGTGATTTCGACGGCGGTGATTGCGTTTGTGCTGGCGGGGTGGGCGATCGCGAGCGGAGGCGATAAGGATCTGGTGCTGCACGCGGCTGGAAAGGCGTGGGACTGGGCTGGAGCGGGAAGACTCTTCGGCGCGGGATTGGCTTCAGCGCCGGCACGCGATCAGCTGATGCTGCTGTTCGAGGTGCTGTCGGTGGCGATGGTAGCGATGATTCCCTGGGGATCGGGTGCAGACCGGCTGCGGCTTCCGGCAGGAGCGGGGATTGCGGCGGTACTTGGAGCTGCTGTGTTTCCGCTGGCAGCGCATTGGGCGTGGAGCGGTTGGCTCGCGCAACTGGGAACGAATTTCTCGATGGCGGGTGGATTTGCAGATGGAGGCGGAGCGGGCCCGATTCATATGCTGGGCGGCTTGGCGGCGCTGGCGGTGATCTGGATTGCGGGACCACGGAAAGGCAAGTTTCCGCGCGAGGGGTTATCGACGGCAATGCCGGGGCACAACGTTGTGTATGTGCTGTTCGGTTCGCTTGTGGCGCTGGTGGGGTGGCTGGCGTGGAACATGGCGGGAGCGCTGCTGTGGTTGAACGCTGCGCCGTCGAAGCTGGTGGTGGTGGCGATCAATACAGTGCTGGCTGCGACGGCTGCGCTGGTGGCGACGTTCTCTGTTACGCGAGTTCGGTTCGGCAAGCCGGATGCGAGCCTATGCGCGAACGGATGGCTTGCGGGACTGGTGACGTCGAGCGCTTGTGCCGGAGTTGTTCCACCGCTGGCTGCATTGTTTGTCGGGCTGGTAGCGGGGATCGTTACTCCACTGATGGTTGAGTCGTTCGAACTGGTGTTATCGATTGACGATCCCTCGGGTGCGGTCAGCGTGCATGGAGCGGCGGGGCTGTGGGGATTGATCGCGGCTGGAGTGTTCGCGCCGGCGGCAGGGCAGGCTGCGGCGCAACTGGTCGGAGTGTCGACGCTGCTGGGGCTGATGCTGCCTGTCGTCTACGGTTTGTTCTGGCTGCTGGACTGGGTGATCGCATTCCGTGTGGATGCCGATGGGGAGCGATTGGGGATGGACCTGCATGAACTGGGCGGGAATGCGTACCCGGAGTTTGTGGTGCATCGGGATGAGTCGTACCGGTGAAGTAGCAGGGACTAGGGACTCGGGACTCGAGACTCGGAAGAGAGAGTAGGGAGTAACAAGGCGGTGGATAGAGGCTGTCGGTTCAAATAAGGGCGACGCATCGCACGAAAGTGGGCTGCGCTGGCGGGGTGGATTTGGGGTAAGCTTGGCGGCAGGAATCCATGTTCAGCGTAAAGGGTCAGTCCAATGGGAATGCTGACGCGTCTCTTCTACCCCTGGGTTTGATTCTCCAGATTGTAGCGATCGTGCATTTTATCCGCAGGCGGCCTGATACGTACTGGCTTTACATCATTCTGTTTCTAGGCCCCGTCGGCGCGCTGGTTTACATTTTCGCGGAAGTGATTCCGGACGCTGGACTGTTGAACCAATCTTTCAAGGGAATCTCGCGGCGGAAACGGATTGCGGCGCTCGAGCTGATGATTCGCGACAATCCATCTGTTGGAAATCTTGAGGAGCTTGGCGAGCTCTACATGGAGGATGGAAAGCTGCAGCAGGCGCGGGCTGCGTTCGGCAGAGCCATCGATGCGCGGGCGACGACGCTCGACTGCTTCTACCGGCGGGGCGTGTGTGCGATTCTGCTGGGCGATGCCCCGGCGGCATTACCCGATCTCGAGAAAGTGGTCGCAAAGGAGCCGGACTACGACTTCAATCGCGCTCCCGCTTTGCTGGCGCAGGCTTATGCGCTGACAGGACAGAAGGAGAAGGCGGAGGCGCTCTTTCGGCGCGTGACTGTTACCTCCACTCTGTCAGAGACGTATCTCAATTTCGCGGACTTGCTGGCGTCGGAAGGGCGCAATGCCGAGGCGCGCGAATGGGCACAGAAGGTGCTTGATAAGGAGCCGACCATGCCGCGGTACCTGCGGCGGCGGGAAAGACCGTGGTCGCGACGAGCGAAGAAGACGCTGAAGAGACTGACGGCGTGAGGGAAGTTATCAGTCACCAGTTTTCGGTTATCAGTTCTGAGGCGTTATTTGCCGGTCAAAACTCAAGTAGCTATCGCCTGGACAGGATAAGCATCACTGCGAACAGCAGGATGGGGACGATGACGAGCGCGGCGTAGAGCAGGAGCTTGTTGCGCGATGCGGAGCGCTTGTTTGTGTGAGCGGTGGAGCGGACGCCCCGTGGTTCGACTCCAACCTGCTCCTGGTGCTCGAGGTCCCACATCATCTCGCTTGCGGTGGCGTAGCGATGACGCGGCTCGCGCTCAAGGGCGCGATAGAGAATCTCTTCGAGTTCGGGCGAGATCTCGGGATTGAGGTCGCGCGGTGGCTTGACGTCGTTGAGGACGCGTTCGTTCATGACGGCGAGCGGGTTGGGGCCAACAAAGGGAACGCGGCCGGTGAGCATCTCGTAGAAGATGATGCCCATGGAGTAGATGTCGCTGCGTTGATCGCCGCGCGCGCCCTTTACCTGTTCGGGAGAGATGTAGTCGGGAGTGCCGAGCAGAGATGAGACGTTTACGAACGTGAGGCGGCGGGCGTCTTCTTTCATGGCGATGCCGAAGTCGATGAGCTTGATCTGATCATTGTCGTCGACCATGATGTTCTCCGGCTTCAGATCGCGGTGCACGATGCCGTGCTTGTGCATGTAGTCGAGCGCGTCGCAGATGCGGTGAGCGAGAGTCGATGCGCGTTCCACGGAGAGTTTCTTCTCTTCATTCAGAACTGTGCGCAGTAGCCGGCCCGCGACCCATTCGATGGCCATATAGGGGCGACTGCGCTGTTCGTGGTTGAATGTCATGACAATGCCGGGGTGCTCGAGCTGCTGGCCGATCTCCTGCTCGCGCTCGAAGCGCTCGACGAGGACGGGATCGGACTCCATCTCGGGAGTGGGAAGCTTGATCGCCAGTTCTCTGCCCGAATTCAGATCTGTCGCCTTGTACAGGGTGGACATCTGCGTGTGCGCGATAACCGCGTCAATGCGGTAGTGGTCGAGCACATCTCCGGGCGCGAGGTCAGGCATGGGCGGATATGGCTCGATTGTTTCACACTGTCACATAAGGAATGAGTGAAGGAAAACAGAGACTCTATACTCAACAGAATTGGTTCTCCCGGAGGTTTTATCGATGGCCACCAAGTGGCTCAGGAATACCGCGGCACTGGTGCTGGCGGCAGGCGCGTTTTTGCTGTGTGTTGAGGGTGTCGCTCAGGACAAGGACAAGGCGAAGGAAAGTCCGGCGGTTCAGACCGTGGCTCCTCCCGACTCAATCACAGAAGGCACGGTAACAATTGGCGGGCAGGCGGTGGCCTACCGTGCGATTGCAGGCACGATCACGGTGGGATCGACGAGCGCACAGGACGCGACGCTGGCGGCGAACGGGAGCATTCTGCCTGATTCGGGCGTGAAAGTGCCAGCCGATCTAAATGAGGCGCCCGCGACGGCGCGGATGTTCTACGTGGCCTATTTCAAGAAGGACGCCGTAGCCGCACATCGGCCGGTGATGTTCCTGTATAACGGCGGGCCGGGATCGGCAACGATGTGGTTGCACCTGGGGACGTTTGGCCCGAGGCGGGTGGTGGTTCCGGACACGAAGCACCAGGCTGCGGCGCCTTATTCGGTAATCGAGAATCAGTATTCTCTGCTGGACACGTGTGACCTGGTGTTCATCGATGCGCCGGGGACAGGATTGAGCCGCACGTTTGGAAAGGATAAGGCCAAGGCGTTTTACGGAATCGATGCAGACGGCCATGCGTTTGCGAGATTCATTCACCGGTTTCTCTCGAAGTACGATCGCTGGAATTCGCCGAAGTATCTGTTCGGAGAGAGCTATGGAACCCCGCGTTCGGCAGTGCTGGCGGCGGACCTGCGCGACGTGGACCTGAACGGAATCGTGCTGCTCTCGCAGATCCTGAGCTTCGACAACTCTGTCGATGATCCGAGATGGAATCCGGGCGTAGATCAGGCGTATGCGCTCGCGCTGCCGACGTATGCAGCGACGGCCTATTACTTCAAAAAGCTGCCGACGCAGCCGGCGGCTTTGAAGCCCTTTCTGCAAGAGGTGGAGAAGTACGCACTCGGGGAGTATATGACTGCCCTGCTGAAAGGGAGTGAGCTGACGGACGAGGAGAAACGTGCCGTTGCCGAGAAGCTTCACGGCTACACGGGGCTGAGTGTCGACTACCTGATGCGGTCAGATCTGCGCGTAGTGGGAGGCGACTTCTCGAAGGCTTTGAAGTTGGATGAGGAGACGACGATTGGAAGGCTCGATACGCGATTTCAGGGGCCGGATCTGAATCCGCTGAGTGAAGGCGCGGAGTACGATCCGCAGAGCGAAGGGATCAGTTCGGCGTGGACCGCGGCTATTAACGACTATCTGCACCGGGAGCTGAAGTACGGACAGGAGAGCACGTACTGGGACTTCGCGGGGGCGGGTGGAGACTTCAGCTGGGATCTGCGGCACCATGCTCCAGAAGGGCCGCCCGCAAACGATGTGGAGACGGGCGCGAATGTGATGCCCGATCTTGCCTTCCGGATGAAGCTGAATCCGAAGATGAAGATCATGCTGGCGGGAGGCTACTACGATCTGGCCACGCCATATTTCGAGGGTGTGTACGAGATGCATCATCTGCAGATTCCCAAGGCGCTGCAGTCGAACATCAGCTACCACTACTACGAGGCGGGCCACATGATCTACGTGAACGAGGATGTTCTGAAGCAGTTCCGCGGCGACGTAGCGGGGTTCATCAAGTCGACTGAAGATGGACACTAGCCGCGCGACAGTGACTCCGCCAACTTCGCGAAGCACTATGATGTTGTGAGCCTATGCACCGCTCTCTGAAAATGTTCGCGGCCCTCCTTATCTTGCTGTGGGGGGCGGCCGCGCCACGGATGTGTGCCGCCGCGGGGAAGGAAGACTCGCGCAGACATCCGGCCCAGGAGACGGGTTTCCTCAATCGCAGGATCCAGATTGGCGCAAACATATATCGGTACCAGGTGTACCTCCCAGAAGAGTGGCGGCGTGACGATCGCAAGCTGTGGCCGGTGATCCTCTTCCTGCATGGCCGAGGCGAGCGCGGACAGGAAGGCATGTGGCAGACTCAGATCGGCCTGCCGCAGGCGATGCGGGATCATCCGGAACGGTGGCCGTTCGTGGTGGTTATGCCGCAGTGCTCGATCGACCGATACTGGACCGACAAAGACATGCTGGCGATGGCGATGGCTGAGCTCGACCAGGAGACTGCGGAGTTCCACGGCGATCCGGCCAGAACCTATCTGTCGGGGTTGTCGATGGGCGGTTATGGCGCGTGGGAACTGGCGCGGACGTATCCGACGCGCTGGGCGGCGGCGGCGATTGCGGCGGGTGGGATCTTCTGGAGTTACGCTCCGGAACGCTGGCAGCAAGCTCCGAAGCTGGCAACGGAGTATGCGCAGGCGACGAGCAGGATTCCAATGTGGCTGTTTCATGGAGCGGACGACAACATCGTTGTTCCCCGGCAGGACGAACTGCTGTACGCTGCGCTGAAGTCGGCTGGAGGCCGGGTTCGGTTCTGGTTGTACCTGGGACTGAGGCACGATTGCTGGACCCGGGCGTACCTTGAGCCGGAACTTCCCAAGTGGCTGCTTTCACATCACGTGGAGACGAAAAGCGCGCCGCCCTTTGCGGAACGAACCGTCATTCCGCTGCATCCGCCGGCACTGAAGCTGGCACCCGCGCAGCTGGATGCATTTGCAGGAGATTTCGTGGACAAGCGCGGGCTTGTGGTGGTGTCCCTTTTCCACCAGGGAGACGATCTGTTCCAGAAGAACCACTACGGTGAGATCACCGAATTGGCGGCGGAGTCCCTGAACGTACTGTTCTACCCAAATGGGAGCAGCATCACGCGAATCGGCGTGGAACGGGACCCGCAGGGGCGGGTCACGGGGCTGGTGTTGCGCGATGACCGCCATGAGGAGCGTTGGGAACGAATCAAGCCGGCACTGCGTAACCACAATCAGCCGGAGTAGGGCAGCCTGGAACCGAGCGGGCCCGGGTCGCCTTTGTGCTGTTGCGGCGATTAGAATGGCGGTTCACGCGGGGAGGTCGAAGATGTACTGCAGCGGATGTGGTCAGCAAATTACACCAGGGCAGCAGGTCTGTGCGCATTGCGGCCGTCCCACAGCTTCGGTCCCTCCTCCGCCTGCTCCGCCAATTCCGAACATTGCGTTTGAGCTGGCGAACTATGCCAACCGCGTGCGCGCTTTAAGCACGGTGTGGTTTATCTATGGCGGACTGGTGCTGGTGACCGGGATGATTGGCCTGTCATTTGCGAGTTCGTTCCTCAACGGCGGGTTTGGACCGTGGATGCGCGGACCCTGGGCACACGGGGGCTTCCCGTTCGGACCGGAATTTGGCCCGGCGATCTTGCACTTCGCGTGGGTGATGGTGATCCTGCGGGCGGCTCTGGCGTTTGTTGCGGGATGGGGGCTGATGGAACGTGCGCCCTGGGGACGCGTTGTGGCCATCGTTGCGGCGTTTCTAAGCATTCTGAAGATCCCGATCGGGACCGCGCTGGCGATCTGGACGCTGGTCACGCTACTTGGGTACAGGAACACGACTCTGTACGACCAGCTTTGATGATCAGTCGCGGGCCGCTCCCATCAGGATGAGGGATCGCTGCGCGAATGGCGAGTAGGCCAGAAGAGCCATGCACGCGAGCGCCAGGCCGGTATTGATGTGGTGCAGCAGCAGCAGTGGTGAGAGCGCCCAGAGAATGTCGGCCAGGAGCAGGAAGGGCCAGATCCGCAGAACACGGCCGCGCATGTGCGGTGCGCGAAGAGCGATGGCGGAGAGCAGGTAGGCGCGGACTGCGATCAGAATCGCGGCGGTGCCGATGAGGATGTAGACGACTGCTGCCGCTGCCCGAAGCGGCGAGAGCAGGTCCTCAATCTCGCGCAGATTGGCGAGAGCACCCACGTAGAATCCCACATACATCAGTTGCAGAAGCAGGAACGCTGCACGGACGGCCGTGTGCGGAGGCTGCGGCAGTTCTGCGGCCGTGGGGAGGACTCCTGCAGAAACTTGTCCGGGCGTCTCGACTGGGTTGCCGGGTGACATTGGGGGTTCAGTTGAGGCTGCGGCATTTGATTGGGACGCTACTCGCTGGACCGGCGCGACGAAGCGGTAGCCTCGCCGGGCGAGTGTTTCCACAAAGCGGGGGTTGCTGGCGGAGTCGCCGAGGGCTTCGCGAATCCGATTCACAGCGGAGTTGAGGCCGTGCTCGTAGTCCACAAATGTTCCGTCGGACCAGAGGTTCTGGGCGATTTCATCGCGTGTGAGTACCTCGCCGGGTCGGTCGAGGAGCATGAGAAGGACCTGAAACGGCTGGGCGTTGAGCCTGATCCTGATTCCCTGCTTGCGCAGTTCTCCGGTAGACGCATCCGCCTCAAAGACTCCGAAGCGATAGCGCGAGGGTGGCGCGGCGTCTGGCATTTCCAGCCTCAGTTTAACCGATGTCCGCCTCTGAGCTGGGCACTGAACGGCTGGTACAACTCCGTACAAACGTCGTGGATGGAGGCGTTTAGACGGTGAGGTTCATTAGTGACGCAAGGGAGCCCCTGAGTATTGCGCGATACGACGGTGCCGTGGGAGATTGCGAGATATGCAGATGAGGGGTCGAGGGTGGCGCGTATGCGTGCTGATTCTTCTGGTGTGGGGCTTCGTTGCGGCTGTGCCAGACGGCAGGGCGGAGGCGCCGCAGAAAGCAGTGAATGCATTTGAGACGTACGTCGCCAACGTTGAGGCCCGGCTTGGGCAGCAGCATCGTTCAACTGCTGGGTTCCTGGCTGAGGTTAAGTCGGACGCGAACAGGCCCGGTAATCCGGGAGAGCAGTTGCGACGAGGCCAGGTCGTGATCGAGAAGCTGACGCCAGACAAGGGTGAGGTTCCGGGAGGGATGCTGCATGACTGGAGGGGAACCGCGTTTGTTGAAGGGGCTACAGCGGCTGACTTTGAACAACTGATGAAGAACTTCAGCAGCTATCCCCAGATGTACTCACCCGAGGTGGTACGGGCAAGGATTGTCTCTCCTCAGACCCGGCCTGTACCCGACCAGTTCACAGCCGAGATGCGGGTGAAACAGAAGCACGTGATCACGGTGGTGATGGACACGACCTATGACGTGACGTTTGGACGGCTGGATACGAGGCATGGGTACAGCACTTCAAGAAGCACGAGAATTTCTGAGATCGAGGATGCGGGTACGCAGAAGGAGCGGGTGCTTGCGCCGGATAAAGAGCACGGCTTTTTGTGGCGGCTGAACACGTACTGGAGTTACGAAGAACGCGACGGCGGGCTGTACATGCAGATCGAGTCGGTGTCGCTGACGAGGGGAATTCCAGCCGGGCTGGTTTGGGCCATCGGCCCGTTTGTGGAGAGCGTACCGCGCGAGTCGCTTGAGTTCACCTTGCGGAATACATGCAGGGAGCTGACGAAGAGGAGAGGGCAATGAGTACGGCTATGGCAGGGTCTTCGGGATTTGCGACAGCGCGACGGGTCAACCAGTCTCTGACTGCGGCCGCGGAGAAGCGGGCTTTGACGTGGATGGCGGAGCGGCTTCCCGTCTGGGTCACCTCCGATGGATTGACTCTGCTGGGGCTCGGCGCGCAGATCGGGGCGGGTGTGTTCTATGCACTAGCTGGCGTGAACAGGTACTGGCTGACAGCGGTGATCGGATGCATCGTGCTGAACTGGTTCGGAGACAGCATGGATGGAACCTTGGCGCGGGTAAGGAATCAGCAGAGGCCACGTTACGGGTTCTACGTGGACCACGTTGTGGACATCCTCGGAGCGACCGCTCTGATGTGCGGACTGGGGCATTCGGGCTTTGCACACTGGCCGGTGGCGATCGCGATGCTCGTGGGGTTTCTGCTGCTGTCTGCAGAGAGCTATCTTGCGACGTATACGCTCTCGCGCTTTCAGATGTCGCAGGGGGTGTTTGGGCCGACAGAGATTCGGATTCTACTCATAGCCGGGAACCTGGCTCTGCTGCGCAGCCCGTATGCGGTGCTGTTTGGGCACCGGTATCTGCTGTTCGATGTGGGAGGCGTGATCGCGACGGTCTCGATGGTGGCGATGGCGGTGGTGATTACGGCGCGGCATACTGCGGAGTTGTATCGGCAGGAGCCGCTGCCGTAGATCATTCCGTTCGGAGCGCCTTCAGCGGGTCGACGCCGGCGGCGCGGCTGGCTGGAGCGGCGCTGGCGACGAAAGCCACGATGATGACGCCCAGGATCGCGAGCGCGAAGGTGAGCGCATCGACAGGCTGCACGCCGTAGAGAGATGAAGAGAGTGCGCGTCCCATCACAAGAGCGAGTGGAACTCCTGCAAGCACTCCGACAGCGGTGAGCAGGAGGTTGTCGCGGAGGATCATCCACACGACCTGGCTACGACCCGCGCCCAACGCCATGCGGACGCCGATCTCCGCTGTGCGGCGGTTCACACGATAGGCAAGCGTTCCATAAAGGCCGGTGGCGACGAGGACGACAGCGAGCACGCCGAAGCACCCGGCGAGCCGCGCAAAGAGAGTCTGGCTGGAGATGGTGAGATCGTATTGGGCGCGCTGCGTCATGGGCTTGATCAGCGGAAGATTCGGGTCCAATTGCTGGACAACCTTGCGCGCGGAGGGGAGGATGGCAAGCGGATCGCCGTGGACGCGCATCTCGACATCCATTCTTCCGACGATGGGAATCTGCGCGTATTCGTACCATGCCATCGGGATCGGTTCTTCATCGATGCTGCGGTACTTGTGATCCTTGACGACACCTACGACAGTCATCTGATAGCGTCCATCTTCGGTGCCGATCCTGTGGCCGAGTGGATTGCGATTGGGGAAGAAACGCTTTGCGAACTGTTCATTGATGATGCCAACGTGAGGCGATGTTTCGGTGTCGGAGTCGGCGAAGTCGCGACCGGAGAGAACTGGTACGCCGAGTGTGGTGAAAAACGCGGGGCCAACGACGTTAGCGCGGACGGTTCGAGAGCTGCCGTTGGGAACATCGGGCAGCCGACCATCGACGGTCATGTCGCTGTTGTTGGATGACCAGGAGCCAATTCGCTCTTCCATGAAGGTGACGGATTCGACGCCGGGGAGTTGGCGGAGCCTGGAAATCAGATCGACATAAAAGGCCTTTCCTTGCGGGACCGAAGTGACGTGCGGATTCAGCCCAAAGACGACGAGGCCTTCGACACGCAGGCCGAGCGGGGTGTTTTCAAGATTGCGGAGGGTGCGGATGAGCAGGCCGGCACCAACAAGCAGAACGACGCAAAGTGTCATCTGCAGGGCTACCATGATGCGCGCAGCCCGCGACCGGCCAGCCTCAGTGTTTGAAGTCGCAGCTGACGTCTTCAGGCTTAACGCCGGCCCCGCGGAGAGTGCGATGCGAAGAGGCGCGAGACCGAAGAGAAGCGCCGCCACAACCAGCGTGACCAAAGCGAAAAGCAGAACTGTGCGATCGGGTGCGAGGCTGGCTTCGATCTGTGCCCATGAAGCGAGTGCGCGAGTGGCAAGAACCGCGAACGTCCATGCCAACAAGCCGCCTGAAATGACCAGCACGAGGCTTTCGGCGAGCAGTTGACGCAGAAGATCGCGACGTCCCGCACCGAGAGCGAGCCTCATGCTGAATTCGCGCCGCCGGGTTGAATTACGCGCCATCAGCAACATCGCGACGTTGGTCAATGCGATGAGCAGAACAAAGCCAACCATGGCCATCAGCATGCGTAGAGGACGGCCGTATTCCTCGCTGTACCCGGGAAATCCCCGCGCTTCCTCAAACTGAAGAGTAGGCGGCCTCTCACCGGCCGCCGGAGTACCGAGGCCGATGTACGCGGCTCTCTGGAACAGCGGGTTAAGAGCGGAAGCCGCCTGCTGTTTGCTTACACCAGGCGCGAGACGGCCGATCAGCCGCAGGCACCACCAGGTTGGATTGGTGATGTAGATCTTGCCGTCCTCGACGGCGTTTCCATAAGCGTTCAGTTCAGGGCGGCTTTGCAGCGGGATCCAGAAGTCCGTTGACCCGCCAGCTTCGAGGCCCTCGAAACCTTCGCCGGATATGCCAACGACTGTGAAACCGACGCCGTTGACGAAGAGCGTTGTACCGAGCACGCCGGGATTTCGCGAGAAGCGGCGCGTCCAGTAGTTGTAGCTGATCACCGCAACTGGAGCGTGCTCCTTCTCCTCCTGCTCCGTGAAGCTGCGCCCGTGCGGGATCTTAACGCCCAGGCCGGTGAAGAAGGCGCCGCTGACCATGTCGCCGCTGGCTTCCTCGGGCTGTGATCCGTAGCGCACTGCGACCTTATTCACAGAGAGAGGGACGTATGCGATTACATCGGAGAGGGCCGAATGCTGATCGCGCAGTGCCTGATAGACAGGGTAGGAAAAGGTCTCTCTGGAACTGATAGTACCGGTGCCTTTGGGGACGTTGGTCGTCCGGAGGTAGACCAGGCGGTCGGGATCGGACACCGGCAACGAGCGAAGGAGAACAGCGTTCATGACGCTGAAGACGGCGGTGTTGGCCCCGATGCCGAGGGCTAGGGTCAGGACTGCTGTGATGGCGAAGCCGGGACTGTGCGCGAGAGATCGAAGCGCGTAGCGGAGATCGCGGACGATGCTATCGAGAGCCTGAATGCGGTCGCGCAGGTAAAAACGCTCCTGTGCGGCGCGGACGCTGCCGAACTCGACGTGGGCCCGGCGGCTGGCTTCTTCGGGGCTGAACCCTTCTGAGCGCAGTTCTTCCGCTTCGAGTTCGAGGTGGGAACGGATCTCTTCGGCGAAATCCTCGGCACTGCGCTTCTTCTTCGGCATGCTCAGCCCTCCTCACGCTGCGGTTCGAGGATGAGACCCATGGCGCGCGTGAGGCGCTTCCACTGGCTGGTCTTCTCGAGCAGTTCGGCGCGGCCCTTTGCTGTGAGCGAGTAGAAGCGAGCTTTGCGGTTGTTCTCGCTGACGCCCCACTTCGCGTGAATCAGATTCTTGTCTTCGAGGCGCTGGAGGGCGAGATAGAGGGAGCCGTGATCGACGAAGAGAACTTCTTCGGACTGGCGCTGGATGGAACGGGCGACTCCCTGACCGTGGCAGGGGCCAAGGAGGAGTGTTTTGAGGATCAGGAGATCGAGGGTGCCCTGAAGGAGGGCGATGCGATCGTCGTTGTTCTCTTGGGTCGGCATTCGACACGAGTATCGGCCTAGCTTGGGTCGGATGTCAACACGAGTGTGACGAACAGCGGACGGACGAAGAACTCGGTTGAAGTAAAAACCTAGCGAGCGGAGGGACGTGCGGGGGAAGGCTGCTGAGGTTTGGCGATCTGCGCTGGAGGCAGAGTGGGCTTGATAAGCTGACCGCCGGCATGGGGTTGGGCCCCTGAGTTGACCGACGGCGAAACTAGCTGGGAAGGAGCTTGTTTCGTAGCAGAAGATGCTGGAGACGGGGATTGCTGGTGAGGGGCGGCAGACAGTTGCGGCAGTGCTATGGGTCGCGCGGTTTGTGCGAGCGAGGCTTTCTGAATCGTTGAATCCTCTACGTCGCCGGGGAACTGCTCATCGTCTTTGCCGGTGATGGCGACTTTCATGATCTGCATCCAGATGGGGAGGGCTGCGCGGGCTCCGGTTTCCTTTTCGCCGAGAGATTGACGGCTGTCGTAGCCGACCCATACGCCGCAGGTGACCGACGGAGAGAAGCCAAGGAACCAGGCGTCGGTGTAGTCGCTCGTCGTGCCCGTTTTGCCGCCGAGAGGATGGTTCATCTGCGCGACGGCTGCTCCGGTTCCATGCGCGGTGACGGCGCGAAAGAGCGTCATCATGGTGCGGGCGGTCTGCTGACTGATGATCTCGTCAACGGCGGGTGCGTCTTCCCAAAGCGTGATGCCATCGGCGTTAGTGACTTTGCGAATGAGGCGCGGCTTGACGCGAATGCCGTCGTTAGGGAACACGGAGTAGGAAGTGACCTGCTCTTCAAGGGTGATTTCGGCCGCGCCGAGTGCGACGGGAAGATAGGCGGGAATGTCCGTGGTGACGCCGAACTTGTGGGCCGTTTCAATGACCTTGCGAATGCCGACGCGGGCTGCGAGTTTGACGGCGGGAACGTTGCGCGATTCCGCGAAGGCGTTGGTGATGGTCATCGCGCCCTTGAAGTCGTTCTCGTAGTTGTGCGGCGCATAGCTGCCGAAGCTGACAGGAGCGTCGACGATGATGTCGTCGGGCTTGGTACCCTCTTCAACGGCGGTCGTGTACACGTAGGGCTTAAAACTGGAGCCGGTCTGGCGCTCGGCCTGCGTGGCGCGATTGAATTCTGAAGTAGCCCAGTCGCGGCCGCCGATCATGGCAAGGACATCGCCGGTGGTGTTGTCCATGGCAAGGACGGCGCCCTGGGCACCTGAATCCTGTTCGAGAGTGGCGCGGCGGGCCAGGCCTTCGAAGGCGTCGGCAAGGTGCACGTAAATGATGTCATCGGCTTTCACGAGGGCATCGGCGTTGTGTTGACCGGTCCAGGCCCAGTCCTCGGGCATGAGCACTACGGGATCGGGACCGATACGGGCATGTATCTCGAGGGGGCGCACCTCGGTGACCAGCACGTGAACATAGTCACCGGCGTGCGAAGCGGTGGCCCAGTCAGGGTGCTTATAGTCGTCGAGGGTTGCGCCATTGGCCAGAACGTTTTCAAGCTTGCCCTTCCAGCCGTGGCGGCGTTCGTAGGCGGCGAGACCATCTGCGAGCGCCTTGTTGGCTGTCTTCTGGAGGTCGAGATCGAGTGTGGTCTGGACGCGGAGCCCGGCTTCGTGGACCTGCTCGGTTCCGAACTTCTTCTCCAGTTCCCGACGGACCTCTTCCTGGAACCAGGGAGCGACGGACATCTCCGGCTGGTTGATGTGCAGACCGAGGGGTGACTTACGAGCCTGATCGGCCTCCTTGTGCGTAATGACACCGTCGGACTCCATTTCGCTGATGACGAGGTTGCGACGGCGGAGCGCCTTTTCGGGATTCACGAGCGGCGAGTAGGCGACGGGGCCTTTCGGCAGTCCGGCGAGGAGAGCGGCCTCGGTAAGCGAAAGATCTTTGGCGTGCTTGCTGAAGTAGAACTGCGAAGCGGCTTCAAAGCCGTACATGCCGCTGCCCAGGTAGATCTGATTGCCGTAGAGGGTGAAGATCTGCTCCTTGGTGAAGGCGCGCTCGATCTGAATGGCGAGCATGGATTCCTGCGCCTTGCGGGCTGCGGTGCGATCTGCAGAGAGAAACAGGTTACGCGCCAGCTGCATGGTCAGGGTGGAGGCTCCCTGTGCGCGGCCGTGGGAGCGCAGATCGTGGACGAGGGCTCCGGCGATGCGGAAGACATTGATGCCCCAGTGGGAATCGAAGTTCTTGTCTTCGATGGAGATGACTGCCTGGCGAAGGATGGGAGCGAAGTCGTTGTAGTTGACGATGACGCGCTTTTCGAGCGCGAAAGACCCGATAATGCGACCTTTGGCATCGTAGAGGTCCGTCATCGTGGAAGGGCGGTAGCGCTCGAGATCGTTGATCTGGGGCAAATTGACGGAGAAGACGAGCATGAGACCGGCAAGCGAGCCGGTGATGATGGCGAGAAGCAGCAGAACAATGAGGGCTGCACGGCCTGCAAGCTTCGGCTTGCCCCGCGGCTGCTTGCTGCGCATTGGCTCGGGCCGCAAGCGGTGGGTTCGGCCAAGGCCGGACGGGGGCACCGAGTGTGCAGAGGGGGCAGCCAAGACAGAAGCCTCGATGGCAATCCTCTCGGTTCAGGCGGTGGTGATCGCTGAAGGGGGAATGCCTACTCTCAAGGCTAGCATGGGTTCAAATCGGCTGCCGTGCGCACGGACGGCCGCGAACCATGGGGTGCAATTTGGGAAGATGCGGGCCTAATTAGCTATTTTTGGCCTTGAGCAGTTCGAGCGCCTTATTGAGGGTTTCGTCGCCCTTGTTGGTCTGCGGCGTGTCGTCGTCCACGTCCTCGTCCTGGTTCTGACCGACGAGAACGGTGGGCGCAACGGCTTCGTCCTGAATCTTCTTGCCGTCGGGTCCCTCGTATTTGGCGACCGTGAGGAGGAGAGCTGCACCGTCGGGAAGCTCGATGGTCTTCTGGACCGAACCTTCGCCGAACGTGCGCTCACCGACAACGTCGCCGCGCTTTGCACCTACTATGGCATCGGCTGCGATTTCAGCCGCGCCGTAGGTTCCGCGGTTGACGAGGACCGAGACAGGAGCACTGGTCAGGAACTTTGAGGCATCTGCGCTAAAGGTCTGCTTGGGGAATTTCTGACCTTCAAGGACAGCGATTGTGCCCGAATTGATGAAGAAGTTGGCTAGGCGGATCCCCTGCTCTGGCTCGCCCTCGGAGACATCGCGCAAATCGAGGAGGATTTTTCGAGACTTTCCAGCTGACTTGATCTTGGAGGCAAGCTGATCGACCCGGTCAGCGCTGAGAGATCCGGGCTTGAGGTAGAGGATGCTGGCGTTCTCGTACTGCTGCTCGCTCATTGCAGGAGCGGGTACGACGCTGCGGGTAAGGGTGAGCTTGTCCGGATCCGGCTTGCGGGGGCGAACGACCGAAAGGACTACTGTGCTGCCGGGCTTGCCCTCAAGCATCAGGCGGATGGCGGCGAGCGAGAGCTCCCGGGTGGATGTGTCGCCGATGGACTCGATGACATCGCCGTCGCTCAGGTGCTCGCGGTCGGCGGGAGAGTTGGGAACGACGCTGACGATGGTCGCATAGCCGTAGCGCTTGGAGACGGTGACGCCGATCTGGGCGACACCGGAGGTGGGACGATCCTTGTAGATCTTGTACTCGGTGGGTGTGAGATAGCTGGAATCGGCGTCGAGGGACTCGAGCAAACCGTGGAGCGCGCCCGTGGTAACGGTGCTGATATTGGGCTCGGTGACGTAGTCGCTCTGGACTCTTTTCAGGACTTCCGCATAGACGTGCATCTGGCGGTAGGCACCATCCTGCTCGGCGTGAACGCCAAACATGCCGAACTCGCCGAGGGCAAAGCCGAGGCCCAGGGCGGCAAATATGGTTGCAGCTAGAACAAAAGACAGGCGCTGAAAGAATCGAGACACACACACCACCGGTACGGCCCATTGGGTGGAGAGCGGGCCGCTGTTATATAGACGCAATGATAGCGCAAGGGGTGATTCGGAGGGGTGAGAGAACAAGGATCAGAGATCCGCAATGGCCGGCGAAAGTAATGGCTGTGGAAGGAGGCGGGAGGCTTCTGGTGGCGGGGGAGAGAATCGAACTCTCGACCTTGGGGTTATGAATCCCACGCTCTAACCATCTGAGCTACCCCGCCGGAGGAGACGAGCTGAACGCGCGGGCACTCCCGACGGCGTAATGCTTCGCCACTGTTGATGATACGGGTGATCGGAAGGCTGGGTCAATTCCTGACGAGCCGGTCGTTTGGCGCAGGTAACCGGGCTGGCTAGTCCTGTAGACTCGCGTGCATGAGCAGGTTACGGATTGCGGGGGTGATTCCGGCGCGGCTCGCGTCGACGCGGCTGGAACGAAAGGTCCTGCGGGGGCTCGCCGGCCGGCCGATGGTGGAGTGGGTATGGAGGGCGGCCGCGGGGAGCGGGCTGATGGATCCGGTTGTGGTGGCGACGGACTCGGACGAGGTCGCGGGGGTTTGCCGGGACCGAGGGATCCCGGTAGCCATGACCTCGACCCACTGTGCGAGTGGTTCGGATCGGGTGCGTGAGGTGGCGCGGCAGATCGAGAGCGATGTCTACGTGAACATCCAGGGAGACGAGCCTACGTTGACGGCAGGGTTCTTCCCTCCCCTGCTGGCGCTTTTTGAGCGGCCCGAGGTGCAGGTGGGCACGCTGGCGGTGCGGTGCGCGGCGAGTGACGTACACAATCCGAATGCGGTGAAGGTGGTTACGGCTCTCGATGGGAAGGCGCTGTACTTCTCGCGAGCGACGATTCCCTACGACCGGGACAGCTCGGGGTTCTCCGGGTACCGCAAGCACCTCGGGATCTACGCATATCGCCGGGCAGCGCTGGAGAAGTTTGCGGAGTTGCCGGGGGGCTGGCTGGAGTCGATTGAAAAGCTGGAGCAGCTGCGGCTGCTAGAGGCGGGGATGGACATCTACGTTGCCAGCGCTCCGGCGGACACGATCGGAGTCGATACGGAAGAGGATCTCGTACGGGCAGAGGCGGTGCTGTTTTCGCGCGAGGCGAGCGGGCAGTAGCCAGTTGTCAGTTGCCAGTTGGCAGTTGTCAGTTGCCAGTTGGCAGTTGTCAGTTGCCAGTTGGCAGTTGTCAGTTGTCAGTTGCCAGTTGCCAGTTGTCGGTTGTCGGTTGTCGGTTGTCGGTTGTCGGTTGTCGGTTGATTCTGTTCGGACGCGAAGGCGACAGCTAATTTTTTGAGAATTGCGCGCAAGAATCGGAGTGTACTGGAGTCGCGGATCGCCCAGTATGAGTGCATGACGAACAACCTTCAACTTGCAGCAGTCAGGACGATGGCAGAGAGCCTAAACGAAATCGATGCGGAGCGAGCCTGGCAGCAGCTCTGCGAGCGCGACCGCAACGGGCGTTTCTTCTACGCTGTGTTGACGACGGGCGTTTTCTGCCGGCCAGAGTGCAAGAGCCGGCGACCGCTGCGGGACAACGTCCGGTTTTTTGCAACGACGGATGAGGCGCAGAAGGCAGGGTTCCGTGCGTGCAAGCGATGCAAGCCTCTTTCGGCCGCATCGGGCAAATCTCTGGAGCTGATTCGCAGACATCTCGAGAGCAATATCGATCGTTCAGTGCCACTGGCGGAGCTTGGCAAAGTCGCCGGAATGAGCCCGTTTACGGTGCAGCGGGCATTCAAGCAGGAGATCGGTGTGAGTCCGCTGCAGTATCAGCGATCGCTGCGAGCAAGCCGGCTGCGCGACGCCCTGAAGCAGCAGGGCCGCGTGACCGACGCCATCTACGACGCCGGGTTTGGTTCATCGAGCCGGGCCTATGAGGGCACGCAACTGGGAATGACTCCTGCCAGGTTTGCGCAGGGCGGCAAAGGAGAGCAGATTCGCTGGTGCTCGGCCAGGTCGCCGTTCGGTTGGATGGTGGTGGGCAGCACGGATCGAGGACTGTGCTGGCTGTCTCTGGGATCGACACGCGAAGAGGCGGAGGCGAGTTTGCGCGAGGAGTTTCCGGCGGCCGAGTTGCGCAGAGATTCTTCTCTTGCAGAGATGGTGGATGCGGCGCTGGCCAGCGTGCGCGAGGGTTCCGATCTTACAAAGCTGGGCGCACTGGGAGCGGGACTCGATTTACGAGGAACGGTGTTTCAGCTCAGGGTGTGGCAGGCTCTGCGGCAGATTCCGCGCGGCGAGACGCGGAGCTACAGCGAACTGGCGCGTGAGATGGGCGAGCCAAACGCGACGCGCGCGGTGGCGCGAGCATGCGCGACGAACCGCGTAGCGCTGATTGTGCCATGCCATCGTGTGGTGGGATCGCATGGATCGCTAACGGGATATCGGTGGGGCGTGGAGCGGAAGAGGGAGTTGCTGGCCGCGGAACGGGACTGAGCTTCCAGGTCACAGATTCGAGACACTTCGGCTCCGCCTGGTGCAAGCTCCGGGGCCACCCAAGAATCATGGACCGGTTGAGTTTTTTGGTTTCCCACCCAAGCAGGGCTTGGATGGGAAACCCGAGTTCATTGTCTTATCAGCAGGTTCCGTGGCGTTGGACGTTGAGCCAAGTCTTTTCCGGCTGGGCTGCTTCTGCCTGGTAGCTCCAGACAGAACTGGTCGACTGAGGATCATCGCAGGATTTGCTGCGAATGGATGGACGGCGAAGAAGATCGCCGGCCCTGGCGGCAAGGATTCCAAAAGCCGCGACGGAAAGAGTGGAAAGAATGCTGTGAACCATGATTGCTTCCTTTGTGAGGTGCAGCGTGCATTCCGGCCTCCAGATCGTGGAGCCGGAATGCAGTTCGCTTACAGGCGGAAGCCGCCGGCAGCGTAGATGGCCTGGCCGTTGATCCAGCCGGAGTCGTCTGAGGCGAGCAGTGCGGTCGCAGTGGCGATGTCCTTTGGCTGGCCGATGCGGCCGAAAGGAGTGCGGGACTCTGCGAGTTTCTGGAAGTCGCTTCCGATGAATCCAGCGGCGTGCGCGCCCTCGGTTTCGATCATTCCGGGATTGAGCGAATTGACCCTGATTTTCTTGGGACCAAGTTCCTGGGCCAGAGATGCGGTAATGGTGTCGACTGCGCCCTTGGTTGCGCTGTAGACGCTGAGGTTTGCCGCGCCATCCTTGACGACAGAGCTGATGTTAATCACGCTGCCACCCTTCGGGTTGAAGTGGGCCACTGCGGCCTGGGTAACGAGCAGGAGTCCGAGAACATTGATGTTGAACTGGCGATGGAAGTGTTCGGGGGTGATGGCTTCGAGAGGACTCGGCTCGTAGATGCCTGCGTTGTTGACGAGGATGTCGATGGGGCCGAAGGTCTGGACGACCGTTTTGATCAACGGGCTGATGGAGGCCGGGTCGGCAACGTTGGCTTGCACAGCGATGGCTTTACCGCCGGCCTGCTTGATTTCGGCTACGACCTTGTCCGCGGCTTCTTTGCTGCCTGAGTAATTAACCGCCACTGCGGCGCCCTGCGAGGCGAGTTCCTTTGCGATTGCGGCTCCGATGCCCTTGGATGCGCCAGTTACCAATGCGACTTTGCCCTGAAGTTTGCTCATTTTCTGATCCTCCGATCGGTTGCTGTCCGGCGCCGTTCATGTTCGACGTTTCGACAACTATCGAATTGATGTGGGGAGCGGGGAATGGATTCAGCAGGATTGTGGATTTTTGAGTTTTTAATCTTTTAGCGTGTCAGCGGCGCTTCGCACCAAGCGAGTTAGCGCGTTAGCGTGTCACACGCTGTCAGCGGGTGGGACAGCCGGCGGGGCTCAGGGATTGAAGGTAGGTGGATAAGGCCTCGAGGACTCCGGGTTTGATGGAGAGGAAGGCAAACTTCCCTTCTCTGCGGACGTCGATGAGGCCGCTGGTCTGGAGCTCTTTGATGTGATGGGAAAGAGTGGCGGGAGCGATGGAGAGGGCTTCGTGAGCAGCAGTGCAGCCGAGGGGACATTGGGAGCGCGCGATGGTCTCGAGGAGTTCGAAGCGCTTGGGGTCAGAGAGGGCTTTGAGGATAGCGGTGCGCTGAGCGCGGGTGAGGCGGACCGGCTTGGGGGGCTCGGTGGGGGTCGGTTCTGGTTTACGCGTTGGCATGTCTACTTCGGTGGATTGGATGCAATGGTAATGCACGAGGACTGTTCACGCGCGTTCACTGCGCTTTGCGGGCGACCGCGAGCAGCGTCTGGAAGTGCGGTGGCTTGTCTTCTTTGTAGACGACGGACGTGTGAGCTTTCGAGAAGCCTGCATCTTCGAGCATGGACTCGAGTTCGGCTTCGCTGAAGCCGAGCCACTCGTCGGCGTAGATATCGCGGGCTTCTTCGAAGCGGTGCTTCGCGAGGTCGAGGATAGCGATGCGACCGCCGGGCTTGAGGATGCGGGCGGCTTCGCAGATGGCCCGGTCGGGATGCAGCGCGTGGTGGAGCGATTGCGAGAAGAAGACGAGGTCGACCGAGGCGTCGTCGATGGGGAGTTCTTCCATGTCGCCTAGACGATAGTCGACGTTCTTGACGTGATTGCGGCTGGCTTGCTCGCGGGCAAACTCGATCATTTTTGCGGAGGCGTCGACGGCGATAATCTTTTCGGCGCTCTGAGCGAGGAGGAGCGAGAAGCTGCCATCACCGGCGCCGAGATCTGCGATGGTTTGCGGAGGCATCAGGCGGAGAAGGGCTTCGGCCATCGCCTTCCAGGATTTGCCGGGGACATAGTCTTTGCCGAGGCGGCCGGCGACGCTATCGAAGAAGGCGCGCATCTTGTCCTGGCGCTTCTTGACGACGCGACGGGCTGTAGCGCGGTCGTGGGGCGCCTCAGGGATCTCTTTTTGGGCACGAGCCAGGAGGTCAGTGAGGACGTCGTTCCCGTTGCCTGACGTGAGGCGATAAAGGCTGTTCTTGCCGATTCGGCGGTCCTCAACGAGACCGGCCTGCTTGAGCTGGGAAAGATGGGTGGAGATGGTGCTCTGGCCCATAACCAGGATTTCCTGCAGCTCGGCAACGGAAAGCTCTTCGGCTTTGAGGAGCAGGAGGATGCGGAGCCGATTGGGGTCGGCTACAACGCGGAGCATTTTCACAATTGACGCGGCCATGGGTTTCTGGTACATATCAATATATCACGATTCGTCGATGCATTAGGTCGTCGATCTCGCCTACTAAGGAGAACTGAATGGCTTCCTCAACCCTCGAACTTACCGAATACAAAGTTGCAGATCTCTCGCTGGCTGATTGGGGCCGCAAAGAGATCTCCATCGCCGAGCACGAGATGCCGGGCCTTATGGCCATCCGCAACAAGTACGCAGCCGATAAGCCGCTGAAGGGTGTTCGCATCACCGGCTCCCTGCATATGACCATTCAGACAGCGGTTCTGATCGAGACGCTGGTGAGCCTTGGCGCCGAAGTTCGCTGGGCCAGCTGCAACATCTTCTCGACGCAGGATCACGCGGCGGCAGCGATTGCGGCCAGCGGCGTTCCGGTGTTCGCGTGGAAGGGCGAGACGCTTGAAGACTACTGGGAGTGCACGTACAAGGCACTGAGCCACAAGAACGGCAAAGGCCCGGAGCTCGTCGTCGACGACGGCGGCGACGTTACTCTGCTCATCCACAAGGGTTATGAGTTGGAAGAGGGCGACGACTGGGTCAACACGGCTTCCGGCAATCACGAAGAGCAGGTGATCAAGGATCTGCTAAAGCGTGTTTATGCCGAAGACAAGCAGCACTGGCACAAGGTTGTGAAGGAGTGGCGCGGCGTCAGCGAAGAGACGACGACCGGCGTGCACCGCCTCTACCAGATGATGGAGAAAGGCAAGCTGCTGGTTCCTGCGATCAACGTGAATGACTCCGTAACCAAGTCGAAGTTCGACAACCTGTATGGCTGCCGCGAGTCGCTGGCAGACGGCATCAAGCGCGCCACCGACGTGATGGTGGCGGGCAAGGTTGCCGTGGTTTGCGGATATGGCGATGTGGGCAAGGGCTGCGCGCACTCGCTGCGCGGCATGGGCGCTCGCGTGATTGTGACGGAGATCGACCCAATCAATGCACTGCAGGCGGCCATGGAAGGCTTCGAGGTTACGACGGTTGAGGACACGCTGGGGCGCGGTGATATCTACGTGACCACCACAGGCAACGTGGACATCATCACGCTTGAGCACATGCAGAAGATGAAGGACCAGGCGATCGTCTGCAACATCGGACACTTCGATAACGAAATTCAGATCGATCGGCTGAACAACGACAAGACCGCGAGGAAAACGAACATCAAGCCTCAGGTGGACAAATACACATTTGACGACGGGCACGAGATCTTCATGCTGGCTGAAGGCCGCCTGGTGAATCTTGGTTGCGCGACGGGTCACCCGAGCTTCGTGATGTCGAACAGCTTCGCGAACCAGACGCTGGCACAACTCGACCTATGGAAGAACAAGGACAGCTACAAGGTCAACGTCTACACGCTGCCGAAGAAGCTGGACGAGGAAGTGGCAAGGCTGCATCTGGAAAAGATCGGCGTGAAGCTGACGAAGCTGTCGCAGCGCCAGGCGGATTACATCGGCGTGCCGGTGGAAGGGCCGTATAAGCCGGAGTTCTACAGGTACTAAGAACCAGTTGTCAGTCGTCAGTCGTCGGTTGTCAGCTTTCAGTTGGGCCGGGAGAGATCCCGGCCCGCTTCTTTTTGGAAGCGGCGAATTTCTTTATGCGTTCCTGATTTGGATTTCATTTGTCTTGCTTTAGGATGGCGACACTTAACGCTCGCATTCGCTGAACTGAAGCGCTCCTGAACAGCGAGTTTCCCGCGACTCTCGGCCGCGGGTTTCCGCTTTCCTTAAGACAGGTGGGGTTCGAGAAGTGACGAATTCACAGCACAGTGGAAGTGTCTCCAGCGATGTATCGCCGTGGCTGGGCGCGCAGATTCAGAAGGTGATCGACGGTATCTATCGCAAGTACAAGGACGTCGATGACGGGGCGGTGGCGACCTATATCCCCGAGTTGGGCAAAGCCGATCCAAAGAAATTCGGGATTTGTCTGGCCACGGTTGAGGGAGAAGTCTTCACTGCGGGCGACTGGGACACGGAGTTCACGATCCAATCGATGTGCAAGCCGTTTGCGTTTCAACTTGCGATGCAGCGGCATGGCACTGAGGAGACTCTGCGCCACGTCGGTGTAGAGCCGAGTGGCGAAGCCTTCAACTCCATCGAATTCGATCAGAAGACGGGCCGCCCCTTCAATCCCATGGTGAACGCAGGAGCGATCGCAGTGTCGTCGCTGATCAAGCAGAAGCCGGTGCAGGCTGGGATCGAGGAGTTTGTCGACAAGATGAGCGACGCTGCGGGGCGCAGGTTGCGCATCGACCATGCTGTGCTGGCGTCTGAGACCGCGACGGGAAATCGCAACAGGGCGATTGCGTACATGCTTCTCAACTCTGGGATCATTGACGATGAGGTGCACGAGACGCTGCACCAGTATTTTGCGCAGTGCTCGATGCTGGTGAACTGCAAGGATCTGGCGATGATGGCGGCAACAATGGCCAACATCGGCAACCAGCCGCTCACGGGTAAGCCGGTCTTCGACTTTCAGTACCTGAAGTACGTTATGGCCGTGATGTTCAGCTGCGGACTCTATGACTATGCGGGCAACTGGGCCTTCGAAGTAGGTCTGCCGGCGAAGAGCGGCGTGTCGGGCGGGATCTTTGGCGTTGTGAATCGACAGTTCGGGATTGCAGTGTATTCGCCGAAGCTGGATGCGCAGGGAAACAGCGTTCGCGGAATACTCGCTTCAAAGGAACTGGCGAATCACCTTGGGCTGCACGCATTCGACTTCAGCAATGTGGGATCGACGTTTGTGCAGGCCCTGCTTTAGGACGAGAGTGACTCTTCAGCTTTTGTTTCCGAAGAGCCGGTTCCACAAACGCCAGGGGGCGCTGTGCAGCAGATTGGTTTGCTCGGCTTTGAGCGCAGCGTACGACTTCTTGACATAGATATCGAACTCCGGCGGCCAGCCGATCGTGGAGCGGCGCTCGGTGAAATCCCCTTCCGCCCATTTGGCCATCACGGCCTTGTAGCCCACGACATGGGTGACGAAATCGAGCAAGCACTGCGGCATGCGCTCTTCGACCACGAGGTAGGCTTTCTCGATGATGATCTTCTCGCGAATGTCATTCAGCGGCATGAAGATGGTGTTCATCCAGAGAATCCACTCCTTCAGTTCGGAGTCGAGGATTGGCTCACTGACGGTCTTACCCTGGCGGTTGAGCAGGGATCGGTACGCGATGTTGCCCGCTTCCGATGCGACGTAGAGGGGTCCGTAAAACTCGTTCAGCCGCTTGTTGACCAGCTCCAGTTTGTCGCGATGCTGATTGAGCATTCGCGCACCAATGATGGTTATCAGGTACCCGGCAAATGCGATGCTGATGGTAATAAACAACGCATCGTGAAAGATGCTCGGAACCGACAAGACGTCCATGGGTATTCCTTCGGCCAGCAGTATAGCCGGGCGGAACGAGCCCGCTTGTGATGCGGAGCATGGGGGAATGAGTCTATTTTCTGTGCCGAGCCGAGGCAGATGTGTTCGAAGTGACCGCGATCTCGAAGACCTTGGGCCAGAGCTTGCCGGTCACGAAGAGGCGGTCGTGCTGAGAATCGTAAGCGATGCCGTTGAGCACGGCCTGATCGCTGGAGAGCTGATCGCGAGGCGTCAGGCCTTTCAGGTCGATCCAACCAAGTACGCGCCCGTTGGCTGGAGAGATGCGCGCGATGCGGTCGGAGTACCAGACGTTGGCGTAGATCTCGCCGTGGATGAACTCGAGCTCGTTTAATTTGGTCACGAGCTTGCCGTGATCCTTCACCGTGATGCGCCGGACTTGTTTAAAGGTATCTGGATCGAAGAACCGCAAGTCTGCAGTTCCATCGCTGAGGATGAGGGACTTGGCATCGTGCGTCAGCCCCCAACCTTCTCCTTCGTAGCGAAATGTGCGCAGGAGCTGGAAGGTCGCGCGGTCATAGACGAGACCGATGTGCGACTTCCAGGTGAGTTGAACGAGAGTGTTCTTCCAGTCGGTGAGCCCCTCTGCGAAGTACTGATCGGACACTAGCTGCATGCGGAGGATTCGCCCGGTTTCGAGGTCCTCTTCGCGCAACGTAGATTGACCCTGGATTCCCGTGCTCTCGTAGAGATGGCCATCGATGTAGAGAAGCCCTTGCGTGAATGCGTGCTCGTCGTGTGGATAAGCTTGGAGGATCCGATAGGTTGCTGATCCGCCATTGGAAGCGAAGAACAACGTCATCGCGAAGACGAGGAAGAAACGCATCACTTTCGATTCTAGAGCGTTCCGCCGTCGTTCCCAACGCGCGTATAAACGTGAGTGGTCGTCGCCAAACACCAGGCGACGACCGACCACTTCTCAACTTCATCAGAGTTGGATCAGGGAAGCTGACCGCTGAATGCCTTGCACGAAACATTCGGGTGCCAATTGACAAACGCGCCGTTCGGATTCTCTTTCCATGCCCAAACGTGCAGGGTGTAGAAGGGCGGCAGCCCAAACCGGTTGGGAGACTCGAAGTAGTGAAAGAGCTGTCCCATCAGTTGTGGTGGATTCCCAGGATGAGCCTTGTCCCATGCATCGGCAAAGAGGATGTAGTCTGCACCGATCAGGCGCAGCCCCCCGCCCTGAACAGGTTCATAGATGACGATCTCTGGCCGAGTGGGATCGATGTCGCCGTTGGGCAGCGTGGGCGGTTTTGTCAGGTACTCCTGCTTAACAAAATGCAGGCCCATTGCGCCAGAGTCTGGCCCCGTCACACAGCCAAACAGCAGATTGTACTGTTCGCTTTGCGCCACGCTCACATTCTTGAATCGCTCCGTTGATTCGCGCACGATAGAGAGTAGTTGCCCCTGTTCGGGAGACAACTCTTGCTGCTGAATCAATGCGTGTGTGTGACCCGCTTGCGCATGCCCATAGATCACGGGCGTTGCGAGCAGAGTCGTTACTCCTAACAGAGCAGCCCGCGCGGCTGCGGTTACCGCCTTTACGTACCTCATCGTGTATTTCTCCTCTTTGTTGATTGCTGATACTGATCCCGACGCGAAGGGCCCAATCTCTTGGTTGAGACAGGACCAATCGTGCCCAAGGGAAAGCTGATCGGATCCAATCAACTTCCAATATCTGCGTCTTCCGCGCGGACCACTTGATTCCACCACCCGGATCATTGCCCCAGACGCCCAATTCCGGGTTGCTGGGCGCTTGCTGCCAGCTGCATGCAAACGAGCGGACCCCGGTTTAGAATCGAGTCACAAATCTCCCCCGGTTATTCAGGAGGGCTTATGAGTCGTTGTCTGCTTGTCTTTGCTCTCATCGTTCCTTTCGCTGCGTACTCCCAGAAGGTTCCCAAACAGTCCCAGGTCAATATCCAGAAGACGTCCCTTTCGCGCGACCAGGAGATGCAACTCGGCAAGCAGTTTGCCGGGCAGGTAGAGCGCGAAATGGAGGTTGTCCACAATCCCGATATCGAAAAGTGGCTAAACCAGATTGGGCAGAACCTCGCGAAGACTCCGCAGGCAAACGCCTATCCCTACTACTTCAAGCTGGTGAATGACGACTCCATCAATGCGTTCGCGCTGCCAGGCGGGCCGATGTACGTGCATACCGGTTTGCTGAAGGCCGCGGACAGCGAGGGCGAGGTGGCAGGAGTGCTGGCTCACGAGATGTCGCACGTCGCGCTGCGACACAGCGCCGCGCAGATCAGCAAGCAGCAGACCTACGGAACGCTCTTCCAGATCGTCGGACTTGCGGCCGGTACACTCACTGCCGATCAGAATGGGCAATGCGGAATGGTCTGCCAGATCACGCAGGCGGGAACGAGCCTCGGCCAGAATTCATTGCTCATGAAGTTCTCGCGCGGTTACGAACACGACGCAGACTTGAACGGTGCGCGCATGATGTCGTCGGCCGGCTACGATCCAATTCAGCTTCCGCAGTTTTTCGAAAAGCTCGAGAAGACGCAGGGAACGGCAGCCGAACCAAAGGGCCTGGCGCTATGGATGGCCTCGCATCCGGCGACGGGCAGCCGCATCAAGTATGTGTCAGACGATATCCAGTTCTACCCACAGCGCACTTACAAGGCGAGCACTGGAGATTTCGCGAGGATCAAGAAGATCGTCGCGACGGTTCCTCCTCCGAAGCCACAGCCAGGCAAGCTGATCCAGCCTAAGGAGAATGCAAGCGGCCGGACCACCGTTCCGGCGGGAATGAAGGATTATCCCGCGAATGGATTTTCCATCGCGTATCCCTCGACGTGGCAGGCGGGACAAGCAGAACCCGGTGGCAGCCTGTATGTGGTGCCGCAGGGCGGGGTGTCGAAGGGCCAGAACGGTGGGGTGGAGCTGGTTAATGGCGCCATGATCGACTACTACGTGCCGCAGGCAGGAGCGGGGAGCACCAATCTGGACGCGAGCACGAAGGAGTTCCTGGATGGGTTGCAAAAGGGCGATCCGAATTTGAAGACCGAGAAATCGCAGCGCGTTCAAATCGGAAACAAGACGGCGCTGAAGACGCGTCTCACGACGAAGGTCTCCGTGCAACAGGATCCGGATCAGGTGGTTTATCTCTACACCATCGCGCGCCCGTCGGGCTTGTGGTACGCCGCGCTCGCGGGCCAGAAATCAAAGATGAGCGATCTGGATCCGATCTTCACGCAGATGGCCGGCACCATTCAGTTCCCGGACTGATGATCGAGATCGTTCGAGACGAACCGAATCAGCGATTCGAGCAGTGCCGCCCGGGGATAAGTTGTCTTGTCCATACCGGAGCGGATGCTTGCGTCGGGTGATTTGTCGAACGGCAGCGCAACGGCAAAGTGGTCAGCAAGGGCCGCTCCCAGGAACTTCGCACCCGGCACAATGGCGTCGTCGCGAAGAAGCTGGCCGTCTTCAGCCGATCCATAGGAGGAGAGCACGCGCCAGGTCTGGAGCAGGGACTTTGACGTCGTTGATTGATCGGACTTGGCGATGAGCGAATAGGTGGGCACGGGTGACGTGGGATGCGCCGTGAGGAAGGCTTGTCGTGCCTGGCGCTGAAGGCTTTTGAAGCCGGTGGAGAGATCGCCCTGACAGCTCTTCATCGGAACAGTGTGCATGTATTTTTCTGCAATCGATGGCAGGAGATCCGCGACGGGTGATCCGCCGGATGCTCCGGCGACTGTGACGAAAGCGGCGACCTTGTCCGCAATTCCCTGCTCCTGCGCCAGCGCTACCTGGATGTCGGGTCCGCCTTTGCTGTAGCCCACGAGGATGTACTTGCGAGCGTCACCGGCGCTGTGCTCGCGCAGATAATTCGCAATCATCTTTGCGTTGGATTCGCTGGAGTCGTTAGGAACCTGAAGAAGTTCGACATCGACACCCTCGGCTTTCAGGGTGGCCTGCCCTTCCTGAAATGCGGGCGAATCCGCCACGCAAGAACTGAGGATGCCGGGAACAATGAGGACGCGATATTTCTTCGACATCGGGGAGAGGCTTACGTCTTCCTTTCCGGGTGAGTCGATGTAGCGGGAGCATGGACCCCAGTCCCCGCCTCCGGGATTCTTCTGCTTCAGAACGGAGCAGAAGACATCGCCGAAGCCTGCCGAGACGTTGCCGACATCGTCAGAAAGGTAAACGAGCAGAGTTCGACCGTCGGATTTGAACTCCGTGCCTGTTGCTGTGCGTGCGGTGGTGACGGGGTCTGTGGGCGTGATGTAGTCAGTCTTCACGACCATGCCGGTCTGCGTGAGGCTGTCGCGGATGTAGTCGCGCTCGCCGTCGACGTTGGGATCGATCTTGTGCGTGATTCCGTTGTTTCGCTGGTCGCGGTCGAAACCGATGTCGTGGGTGCCAGCCCCGGCCCAGACAGTCTGGCCGTTCAGCGTTTGCGGAACTTTCCAGATGCGGAAGTGATGCCGCGAGGCGACAACGCGGAGCGGGTCGGCCTGGGCATAGCCGAAATCCTGCGCGCGGCCGAAGAGACGAAGTTCGCTCATGGGCAGCGTGACGTAGGCCTCCTTCGACAAGCTGGCGAAGATACCGCGCACGATCGCGTCTTTGTCGCTGCGATCGACCGCGACCCAGCCCGCGGCCTTGAGAGCGGCCTGTACGCGATCCTGCGAGCCGATGAGGATGAAGTTGACGCGATCGCCGGGAGCATCGTTGGGGTCACTGACACGGCGCGGTATGGAGTCGATGAGCGACTGCGGAAAAGCAGGAACATGCACATTCTGGCGCGCGGCGGCTTGCGCAGTGGTTGCCGCCTTTCGTTCAACCGTGACGTGATAGGAACCTGTTGCCTGGTCGAGGCTCATCTGGTTGATGGAGAGAAACAGCCGGCCGGTGACGGGAGCCTGGCTGTTCATCAACTCTCCGATCAGGAAGGGGCGGGCTGCTTCGATGGATCCGATGCGACCGACGAGCGCGCCGCGGCCTGCGGAGTTGACGGGCAGGTTGCGAAGGAGATCGGCGAAGCCTCTGGGCAGGCCGGCGGGGCTGTTGGGCTGTTGCGCATTCGAGTACTGCAGTTGGCCGGTAGCGCTAATGTGCAACGAGTCGCCGGCGGTGACGTCGATATTTGTGTCGATCCAGCCGGCTCCTGGCTGGACATCGAATTCATGAGTCTGCGCGGAGAGCGGAATAGCGCACACGATAAGCGTTAAGAGTAGGGCGCGGATCATGGCTGAGGTCTCCTTGCGATTGCATCGAAAATATACTGCTCAACGCGGTTCCAGACAACTGGGTCGAGTTCCATTTTTGTGTGGCTTCCTCCGAAGACCCGACGAGCTTTGGATGCGTTGGACTCATCTACGGAGCGAAACACGTAAGTAGATTCGAAGTTGCCGAGGATTGAGGTTCGTGATGGGTCGGCGGCACGGATGCGCGCTCGGCCGTGAATGGTTGTGAATGGATCGTGCTGATAAAAGTTCACGGCTGCTCGAACATTGGAAGGAATGATGTCGTCGTGGAAGCCAACGCTGTCGATCTGGATTGTGAGAAGAACCGGGATGCCCAGTTTCTGCAAGTCGCGGGCTGTCGCGATGGCAGCGGCGCCGCCCCAACTTTGACCGAAGAGGATGATGCGGGCATCGGTCTTCTCTTCCGGGTCAAGACGTCCGTTGCGATTGGTATCGAGAGCGCGGCGGATCAGTTGGAGTGCGAGGGCACGGCGGTGGTTCGAGATGGATTCCGCATAGACGCCAGGCTGTTCACGAAGTTTGAGAATAAGCCGGCGAACGCTCCGGTGCGGATCATCCCAGAGGTCGTATCCACCGAGAAAGCCGATGACGAGAGTGGATCCCGGCGGCAGGGGTGCAGGGGTCGCGAGTTGGGAGAAGTGCTGCGAAAAAGAGACGGTTGCGCTGAATACAAAGAGAAGCGTGGCGGTGCAGAGTATCAGGATCCGACGGTTCTTGATGATCTGCAGCATGATGAGGTAGATGGTAAATCGGGCAGCCTGAATCGGGGGTAGAGTACTCGACGCTGCACGCCGTTCTGAATTCATGAAGCGAAAAGGTATAGTCGGGTACAGAGCGCTATGGACATCCTGCGTGGTTGGGTCATTGGTTTAGCCGCTGTGAGCTTCTGGCAGGGATCGACGGCTCAAGTTCCTGGAGGCGTTCAGAAGCCTAATGCTGCAGCGCTGGCGGAGTGGCGGGCTCGCGTGCCGGAAATTCAGAAGTTACTCGAGGCAAGCGACGAACAGAATTGTCGAGGGGCACCGGCTCCAGAGATCGTTGATGCGTTTGGATCGAGCAAGGAGGGTCTGTCGGTTGCGCTCGTTGACTACTGCTCTGGAGGTGCCTATACGGACTCGCTGATTCCGATGTTGCTCGTTGAAGGTAAACCTGCGCAGGCGCGGTTCCGAGGTGCAAACGGCAAAGCTATTCGAGTCGAGTTCATGAGTGGCGCGTCAGCTATGCACTCGAGATTCGTGGAACTTGGTGCAGAACAAAAAGCTATTTACGACCGCTTCACAGAAAACGATGGCGCAGGAAAGGTCGCGAGTTGCGGCGTCAAGGCCTACGTCTGGAATGCGCAGAGCAGGACGTTCGATCTGGACTTTCGGTTATCGAGAACGGCCAGCGCTGACTACTGCCGGCGTTTGCGCGCCAAGCAGTAACTAGCTCGCGCCGAGGTAGATGAAGCGCAGGGCAAAGAGGACGGCCAGCGTGTAGAGGAGCCAGTCCTGGCGGCGTCCGTTGCCGGTGGCGAGATGCAGAACTGCCCAGGCGATGACGCCGAAGCCGAGACCGTTGGCGATCGAATAGGTCAAAGGGATCAGGACCAGCGTAAGAAATGCGGGGATGGCGACCAGGGGCTCGTGCCAGCGGATTTCAGTGATGGTGGCGAGCATCATGGAACCAACCAGAATGAGCGCGGGAGCGGTTGCGGCGTTGGGAACGAGGCCGACGAAGGGGGCCGCGGCCATGGCGAGGAGAAACATCAGCCCCGCGACAATGGCGGTGACGCCGGAGCGTCCGCCTGCGGCTACGCCTGCGGTGGATTCGACGTAGCTGGTGACGGTGGAGGTTCCGGAGAGCGATCCGAAGATGGTAGAGGCCGCATCGGCAAAAAGAATCCGATTGAGACGGGGAATGGAATGATCCGGGGCGATGAGACCGGCTCGTTTGGTGACGGCGACGAGCGTTCCGAGATTGTCGAAGAGATCCACGAAGAAGAAGACGAAGACGATCTCAAGCAGTCCCCTGCTGAGGGCTCCGCGAAGATCAAGTTGCAGCGCGGTCTGCGTCAAGTCGTGGATGCCGATGCTCTGGCTCGTCCAGTGCACCAGACCGATGCTCCAGGCGATTGCGGTTACAGCGACAACTCCGATGAGGATTGAGCCGCGGACTTTCTTCACCTCAAGCGCGACCATCAGGATCAAACCGAAAATGGCGAGGGCTGTGGCCGGGTTGCGGATGTTGCCGAGGCTGACCAGAGTTGCGGGATCCGCGACGACGAGGCCCGCATTGCGGAATCCGATGAACGCGATGAAGAGACCGATGCCGCTCGCAACCGCGGCATAAAGTTCGTGAGGAATCGACCTGAGAATCATCTGGCGGATGCCGGCGGCAGTGAGCGCAAGAAAGAGCACGCCGGAGATGAAGACGGCGCCGAGCGCAGTTTGCCACGGCACGTGCATCTTGAGGCAGACCGTGTACGTGAAATATGCGTTGAGTCCCATGCCGGGGGCGAGAGCGATGGGATATCGCGCCACTATGCCCATGAGCAGCGAACCGAACGCAGCAGAAAGACAGGTAGCGGCAGTGGCGGCGTGAATGGGAACGCCGGCGGCGGAGAGAATCGCGGGGTTGACGAGCACGATGTAGGCCATCGTGAGGAACGTGGTCACGCCGGCAAGGATTTCGGTGCGCCAGTTTGTGCCCAGCTGGCGGAATTCGAAATAGCGTTCCAGGGTGGAGAGCATTGGCTGCTTTCAGGAGAGCATATGGACGGTCAGATCGAAAGTGATTTGTGCAGTGGCGATGAAGATGAAATAAAGACTCAGGCGGCGAGCCGGCGGGTTTTGCGCGATCGGAGAATCCAATCCATAGAGCCGCCCTGAATGACGATGGAGAAGACGACCACGAGATAGGTCGCTCCGAGAATCCAACTACGGCCGAGGTTTTCCGGAACCGAGAGCGCGAGTGCGATGGAGAGTCCTCCGCGCAGTCCGCCCCATGTGAGGACGAACAGCGAACTCTTGTATTCGGGCTGGCACAGGCGGGCGATCAAGAGCAGGAAGGCAATCGCGCCGAAGCGGACCACATTCACTGCGCCGATTGCGGTGATGCCGGCGCGCAGAGCATTGGCATCGAGAGTGATGGCCATCGCTTCAAGACCGAGCAGCACGAAGAGCACACAATTTTGGATCTCGTCGATCACCTCCCAGAAGCGATCGATCTGCTCGTGTGCGATGCGATCTTCGGGCAGGCGTCGATTGAAATGGCGCAGCGCAATTCCGGCGACAACGGCCTCAAGCGGCGCGGAGAGGCTGAGTCTGTCGGCCAGCACGTATCCGCCGAAAGCCAGCGACACGGTGAACAGGATGTCGATCTTGTAGGAGTCGAGCATGCGCATGAAGCGCGAGGTGAGCCATGCGGCGATGGTACCGACAGCAACAGCGCCTCCTGCTTTGGCAATGAGCAGGCCGCCAACCGCCCAGGGCGTGGGAGCATTGCCGCGGGCAATCGCGAGCATCGTGAGGAACAGGACGGCCCCGATGCCATCGTTGAAAAGGGACTCCCCCGCAAGCTGGGCTTCGATTCGCCGCGACACGCCGACCCGGCGCAGCATTTCAAGAACAGCGATGGGATCGGTCGGTGAAATCAGCGCACCGAAGACGAAGCACTCCAACCACGAGAGGTGGCCCGCGGTCAGCCAGTGCATCAGAACTGCGACGAGAAGAAAACAGATGGTGGTGCCGGCAATCGAGAGTAACGATACCGTGAACTTCTCTTTGGCAAGATGCTCAAGATCGAGAAGAAACGCGCCAGCGAACAGCAAAAGGGGAAGCATGCCGTGCAGGATCAGCGTTTCGAAGTCGATCTGCTGCATCAGGTGCGCAGCCCAATCGTGGATGCCGGAAACACGCGAAGAGATAAGCATCAGGGTGGCCGAGACAAGCACGGTCAGCATCATGGTTCCGATGGTGATGGGCACACGCAGCCAGCGGGCACTCACGAGGCCGAATAGTGCGGCCGTAAGGAACAGCAGGCTGAGGATCTCGAGTGTGCTCATGCGCGTTCAGCCCGGTCAGGTACACAGCAGCAGGTTTTGACCGGTGATTTCATCGTACAGAAAAGGCAAGCTGCACGTTGAGAAATCGAGTGCTGGCGAAGCTCGGAAATGGAAGGCGCAAATAGGTTTTTGTCCCAGGTCTCAGGAGCGAGACCTGGGGCACCCAGCTTGATCTGCTACAGCAGCTTCGCGGCGTCTTTAGCGAAGTAGGTGACGATGAAGTCTGCGCCAGCGCGGCGGATGCCGACGAGGGACTCGAGCATGGTGCGGTCGCGTTCGAGCCAGCCCTTTTCGAATGCAGCGTGAAGCATTGAGTACTCCCCAGAAACCTGATAGGCCCCGATCGGGACGCCGAAGCGCTCGCGTGCGGCATGCACTACGTCGAGGTAGGGCATCGCAGGCTTCATGAGGATCATGTCCGCACCTTCCACCAGATCGAGCTCGATTTCGCGCATGGCTTCGCGCAGGTTCGCTCCATCCATCTGGTAGCTACGCCGATCGCCGAACTGCGGTGCGGAGTCCGCTGCTTCACGAAACGGTCCATAGAATGCTGAGGCAAATTTAGAGGCGTAGCTCAGAATGGGCGTGTTGGTGTTGTCGTCGGCGTCGAGTGCGCGGCGGATCGCGGCGACGCGACCGTCCATCATGTCACTGGGCGCAACGATGTCGGCTCCAGCGCGGGCAAGACTCGCAGCAGTTTTCGCGAGAAGCTCGAGGGACGGATCGTTGTCGATTTCGTAGGTGTCGCCTGACTGGAGAACGACACCGCAATGGCCATGGCTGGTGTACTCGCAGAGGCACACGTCGGCCATCAGGACGAGCTTCTTTGCCGCGGAGTTTTGCTTGAGAGCACGCAACGCGCGCTGCACGATGCCATTGTCGTCCCAGGCGCCGGTTGCCTTCTCGTCTTTGCTGTCTGGGAGACCGAACAGCAGAAGTCCGCCTATACCGAGTGAGGATGCTTCTTCTGCTTCGCGCACCGCCTGATCGATGGACAGATTGAAGACGCCGGGCATGGAGCTGATGGGGTTGCGTACACCCTCTCCGGGACAGATGAACAGCGGGTAGATCAGGTCGCCGGGATCCAGTGAGGTCTCACGAACCAGTGCGCGAAGCGATTCCGTGCGGCGCAGGCGGCGCAGGCGGATTTCAGGAAAAGGCATAAGGGAATTGTATGCCAGCAATGGATTGCAACCGGTGTGACGGATTACCTTGTGCGAGGCGCCGCAAGGCGGAAATAGCGCTGTGCGCGCGAGACGTCTTTGAGGATCTGCGCCTTCAGAGCGTCGGTGGAAGGCCACTTCATCTCGCCGCGCAAACGGAAGAGGAACTCGAGATAAAGAGGAGTGTCGTCGAACAGGTCCACGGGGTCGAAATTGAGGATATGCGTCTCGACCCCGAAGCCTATGTCTTCGAAGGTGGGACGATTCCCCACGTTCGTGACTGCCTGAAAGCAGCGATCGCCGATGGTCAAACGCGTCACGTAGACCCCGAAAGCGGGGAGCAGCCCGTCGTAGGGAGCAAGATTGACGGTAGGAACGAGCAGCTTTGTACCAACTCCGCGTCCCTTCGCCGGATTTGAATGTACGCCGAATACGCGGCCCAGCATCCAGCGGGCGCGCCGAACGTCGCCGGAAGCGATTGCGCTGCGCACCGCTGAGCTCGAGATTTGGAGATTATGCACGCTGACGGCGCCGTGCACGTGCACGTTGAATCCGAACTCTTCTCCAAATGCGCGAAGCTCTTCTACTCCGGCTTTCGCTCCGTGACCGAAACGAAAGTTCGCGCCTTCATGGATACCGCGTATTCCGAGGCGCCCTACGAGAATGTCGCGCACAAATTCGTGTCCGGTGACGCGGGAGAGCTCGGCATTGAAAGGCAGAACGAAGATGGCATCGACGCCGGTGCGAGCCATCAATTCGATACGCTGCGGCAGGAATGTGAGCAGCTTCGGCGCTTCTTTTGGGTAGAGCACCTGGGCCGGATGCGGATCGAAGGTGACCGCGATGGATCGCATTCGCCGTTCACGGGCTTCGGCTGCAGCCGCGCCTAGAATTTCCTGGTGCCCGCGATGCACGCCATCGAAGTTGCCGATGGCCGCGATGGACGGGCCGAAGTCGGACGGGATCTCAGATAAAGAGCGATAAACAGGGACGGTCGCAATCATCTGCTCTGTCATACGCATGCCGCTCCCAGTTCGATCGAGAAACTCAGTTGGTCGTAGGCAAGGCGGATATTTGGAGGCAGGTTTGTATTCGTCTCTTCATGACCGAGTTCGTGAGCGATGTGAGTGAGCCAGGCATGCTTTGCGCCAATGCGCTGTGCCCAACCGACGGCCTGCTCTACGGTGGCATGGCTGGGATGCGGCTTATGCCGCAACGCTGAGAGCACGACATGATCGAGGCCGCGAAGGAGCGCAAAGCTCTCCTCCGGTATATCGCTGACGTCGGTCAGGTAAGCGGTGCGTCCGAAACGGAAGCCGCAGATTTGCTGGTGACCGTGAAGGATAGGCACGCGGAGGAATTCGACGCCATAGGCACAGATCGAATCGTTGAGCGGCTCAATCTGAACGCGGGGGCGATTGGGATAAGTGGCGTCGGGGGAGAATGTGTAGTCGTAGACCCGACGGAGAGTCTCTTCAGTCTCGGCGGACGCGTAGAGCGGAATGCGGCCGCCTTCGCGCGCGACGGTGAAACTGATGGGGCGAAGGTCGTCGAGCCCAAAGATATGATCGGCGTGGCCGTGGGTGTAGAAGACGGCGTCAACGCGAGTAAGTTTGTTGCGCAGCGCCTGCTCCCGAAAGTCGGGGCCTGTGTCGATCAGGACCACTCGGTCGCGGCCGTCATGATGCCATTGCAGCAGGATGGATGGTCGCAACCTGCGGTCGCGGGGATCGGAAGAGGTGCAGACGGCGCAATCGCACCCCAGGGTCGGGACTCCCATGGAAGTCCCGGTGCCCAGAAATGTGAGCCGGCCCTGCATGGCGGCTAGTGCTTTTCCGGTTTAGGAGGCGGGGCCTGCATCCCTTGCAGAGAGATCATTTTGCTGAGTTCGAGGAAGGTCATGCGCAGTTCAAAGAGCACTGTCTCGAGCATGCGGGCCTCGACGTCGGTCAAATTGCCCTTAGTCTTTTCGTCGAGCACGCCGAGCAGGTCGATGCTCTGGCGGGCCCCGATGATATCCACGCGGGGACGCTGGCCTTCCGGCGTCGCAGCACCCATCTGCATGAGGGCTGAAAGATAGAGCTGCTGGACCAGGTGCTCGAATTTGATCGGAGGCTGCGCACCCATCGTGGGGTTCTGGGCGCGAAGAAGGTCTTCGACACGCTGTGCGGAAGCCTCATAGGCCGATTCCTGCTCGCGCATCTCCTCTTCGCTGGGCAGCGGGGGCATCTCGGCAGCCAGTTCGTCCTCTGGACCTAGCGAGGGTGGCTCTTGCTGCGGCGGCCTGGCCTCTTCCGGCTCAACCAGACGAGGTCCGGCGGATTTCTGCGCGGGTTCTGGGGCTGGCTTCGCTTGGGAAGACGTGTCGGGGGAGGAGGGGCCTTCCTGCTCCTCGTCCTTCTTCATCTTGCGGCGATCGATGACTTCGAATTTGGGTGTGTCGCTCATTATTCAAATACCGTCACTATCGATGATATAGGCCTGTGATGCGTCGATCACAATTCAGGTGGTTGGGCCAGGATTCTGCCAGTTGTCGGCATGTCCTTGCAGGCGAGGGGCTGATTTTTGGTTTCGGCTTCGCCACGAACCATGGCAAGCGCAAACCGGCGGGGGCCGAAAGAAAGCGGCAGCTCGGCTGCGCTGGTGATCTGGCCGACTGAGGCGCCGTCAAGGAGGAGTTCGGTGCCGGAAGCGGGAAGCGGGCCGTCGATTTCAAGTTGGCGGAGGTGACGGTGAACATTGCCGCGCGAGCGGATGCGCTCCACGATCTCCTGGCCGAGGTAGCAGCCCTTGTCGAAATGAAGGGCGCGCGTCTGCGAGGTTTCCTGAGGCAGATCGCGCTCGGCGATGTCGACGCCATAGGTTGGAATGCCTTCGGCAATGCGGAATGCATCGAGCGAGGCAGCACCCACCGGGGTTGCTCCTGCGGTGGAGAGCGCGCGCCACAGAAGTCCCAATCCCGCGATCGGAGTATGAATCTCAAAATGCTGGGCAAGAGTACCGAAGCTGCGGCGGATCGTGAGGTCGAATCCATTCCACTCGCTTCTGAGGGTTGTCATGGGCTCGGATGGAGCAGGCAGGCCCATGCGTGAGAGAACCTCAGTTGCCTTGGGACCTGTCAACCCCAACACAGTCTCGGCGGAGACGTCGTGCCCGACCAGCTCTACGTCATCCATGATGATGAAGTGGTCAAAGTGCGCCATCAACTTGTCGTACTGGTCCGCGGCAATCTCGAGCTCGAGCGAGTCACCGTCGCGCCACACAGTCAGATCTCCCTGAATGCGACCCTGCGCATTGAGGACGAGATTCCAGGCGCCGCCGTTTTCCGGGATATCCTTGACCGTATTCGTGACCATGCCGCTCAACCAGCGGGTGCTATCTTCACCCCGGACAGTGACCCGCCGCATCCAACCGAGATCGTGAGCTGCGGCTCCTTTGGCCAAAGCCGCTGTTTCGAGAGCTGGAGCGTCCAATTGCTGAGGAGTTATGAATCCCCGAAACTCCATCAGTTGAGGCTTGTTGGAGCCGGTGGTGAGTTGAGCAGCGAGGGGAGTGAGAATCGTGGAAACAGCGAGATGATCGGTCATAGGGGAGCTACTAAACCGTCTGGCGCAGTTCTCGATCACATCGACGTACGCCCGGACGCATCCTGATTATAGCCTTGAGATCAGATGCAGATTGCCGCTGGCTGGCGATGCCCGTGTTTTGAGGAGTATAGATGAGCAAGTGGTTTTTAATGAATAATCTACGCAAGGGTATCGTCGTGCAGATTGCGGGGGTGGTGCTGCTGCTGGGGCAGCAGGCTGCGCATGGGCAATCGCAGCAGGATTCGCCCGCCGCTGGGAGGCCATCAACTCCCGATCAGGCCAAGCCGGGATCGCCGGTGAAACCGGAGACGCACATCACACCCGAGGAGGCGAAGCAGCTCTTCGGGCTCGTGGATGAGCTCATCAAGTTTTCTTCGCAGGAGACGGGCCTGCCAATCAAGAGCCAAGTGAAGCGGCAGCTCACAACTCGGACCGCGGTCGAGAAGTACCTGAAGGAGAAATTTGAAGACGACGAAGACTCGAAACGGATGCAGCGCAGTGAGATTGTGCTGAAGAAGTTTGGTCTTCTAGATCGCGATTTCGATCTGAAGCCGTTTCTGCTGGAGCTGTTGAAGGAGCAGATTGCCGCGTACTATGACCCGAAGGAAAAGACTGTCAACCTTCTGGACTGGGTGTCCGTCGACGATCAGAAGTCTGTTCTTGCCCACGAGCTCACGCACGCTCTGCAGGATCAGCACGTGAATCTAGACAAGTGGAGCGACCAGACACCGCCTGATGTGTCCCACACGGCCGCTGAAGACAGACAGCACCTGGCGAAGGATGAGATCGACACCGCGCGCGACGCTGTCACGGAAGGCCAGGCGACAGCGGTGATGATGGACAACATTTTGAAGCCGATGGGAAAGAGCCTGGTTGGCGATCCAGAAGTTGTGGAGATCATCAAGCAGAAGATGAACGGCTCAGAGGATTCGCCCGTATTGGCGCGGGCTCCGCTGCTACTGTCGGAGTCGCTTCTGTTTCCTTACCGGGAGGGGTTGAGCTTTGAGCAGGACGTGTGGATGGACCGCGGTCAGGGCGCTGCATTCACGGGCGCTCTGGATCGGCCTCCGTCGTCGACATGGGAGATTATGAATCCACGCGAGTATGAGCGCGGACGCGCGCCCTCTGTTCCTTATCTACCGGATATCCATCCGCTTCTGGATTCGGCATATCGGCCGTACGACATCGGCCAGGTGGGCGAACTGGACGTGCAGATTCTCGCCAATCTGTTTGGCGGTGAAAAAGCAGCGCGAAACTTGACTCCGGCATGGGATGGGGGAGTCTACTGGGCCGGGCAAAAGCTTAGCGCTACTCCAGCGGAGCAGGCCACGACGAAATCGATCACCTTCTTTTACCTCTCGGCGTGGAAGAACGAGAGCTCTGCCCAGTCGTTTGCGGACCTTTACGCTGAGGAACTGGGTCGCAAGTACTCTGGAGTGAAGCGCGACGCAGCGGCAGAGAAGGATGCGGAGGCTCCCGCTGACGTGACGGAAAAGGTCTGGACCACCGATGAGGGCCCGGCCGTGATCACGCAGAAGGGGAAGCTGGTATTCGTGGCGGAAAGCTTCGATCTGCCGGTGGCCCGGAAGCTCGCGACGCTGATTCTGGAGTCGCAGGCAAACGGCCCTCTCCAGAACGCCTCGGTCGAGCCTTCGGTCGGGTTTCGACCTGTCGACGACGACGGTTCGCGTCCAGGGAGTCTCTCGGGGCCGCTGGTCCGGTTCATGTCGAACTGCGGGGTTGCAAAGGCCGTTGTCGACGGCGCCCGGCAAAGCACCCGGAGGATGACTCACTAGCTCTGACGGTAACTTGCAGATGGCAATTTGTGCTTGCCTTGGCCAGGCGAATTCTGCTGTTCTGAGAGAGAACAATCCCCCAGCGGAGGGTGCCCATGAAAGCCACACCTCTCTTCGTCTCTTGTGCCCTCGCGCTTGCACGCACGGCCGCAGGCCAGGCCTTCGGTGAGTCGATCCAGTTGAGTCAGCCCGCGCTGCACAGTACGGGAGCGGCCACTGCCGTTCCAACTTCGCCGCTGTCACGATCAGGGTTGCCGCAGCAAGGCGGGGTGCTGGTTGTGAACGATGCGTACCGTGGGCAGGCAGATTGCCATTGCGCCAAGCCGCCCGTGTTTCTGCCCAGCCCTAAAGACGTTCTTCCCGGCACGGTCGTGATTCTCACGAGCCCTAATCCGAATGCGGTGATCTATTACACGGCGGACGGATGGACGCCCACTGAGTCCTCGAGCAAATATGAGACGCCGATCCCGATTCTGGGAAGCACGCGCATCCAAGCGTTTGCCGTGGAGCCGGGGAAGGCGCCAAGCCCGATCGTGGCCGGGAACTACACACTCAGCGGCGCCCCTACACCGCTTCCGACGGATGAAGCAATCAGCGGTTCGACCGTGCCGAAGGGAACGCAGATTCGGCTGCAGACCGGGAATCGACTCTCTTCAGAGACGGCAAACGTCGGAGACCACTTCTACGTGCTGCTCGACCAGAACATCATTGTGAACGGCAAAATGATCGCGCATCGCGGGATGTCTGTGGATGCGATTGTGACTGCGGTGAAGCAGGCCGGACAGAATGGCCGATCGGGGATGATCGTATTCAGGCTGGCGGGACTTTCTGCAAACGGAGTGCGGATCCCTCTTGATGGGATCTACACGCTGGTCGCACCGGACATCGGAGCCGAGATCAATCACATCGCGGATACAAGCTTTGTGCATGTGGCCGGACCGCTGCCGCCGGGCAATCAGGCGAAGATCGAGCCGGGCATGATGCTCACGGCATCGGTGGCAAGCGATGTGGCTGTAAGCCAGTAGAGAAAGACACGCACAGAAATAGAAGAGGCGGGCCCGTAGAACCGGACCCGCCTCGTTGTTCTGACGAACCCTCTTGTTGGAAATCCGTCTAGCCCGTCTCGGCTTTCGCGGAGATGGTTTCTGTTTCCTCGTCGACTGTCTTTTGAATGAGGTATTCGTCAATCAGGACGGAGACCAAGACGGCGGTGGGCACGGAGACGATGGCGCCGAGCACGCCTCCCAGTTCCGAGCCGATAAGCAGTGCCACCAGGATGGAAATGCCGGGAAGGCCTACGCGGGTTCCCATGATGCGCGGGATCAGAAACGAATTCTCTACCTGTACCCAGATTACGTAGAAGATGGCGACTCCGATGACGCGGCCCCATGAATCGACGGCGGCGACCAGCAACGCAACGGCGATACTGATGGCAGAGCCTACGACCGGGATGATGTTCAGAAGTCCGGTGAAAACGCCAAGGGCGTAGGCGTAGCGCACGTGGAGGCTGGCATAAACTGCGGTGCTGGCGATGCCCAGGATGAGCATGAGACTTCCCTGCCCCAACAGCCACTGTCCCATGCGAATGTCGGAGCGCTGGAGCGCCGCATCGAGCCGGGCCCGCCTACCGGGCGGGAAGAATGAGAGAAACCACCGATAGGCGATGTCGCCCTCAAGGATGAAGTAGACGGTGAGGATGACGCCCATGGCGATGCTGAAGATGGCGCCTGCCCAGTTCTTGATGGAGAGCAGGAGATACGTCGCCGCATTGCTGACGAAGTCCTGCACTTTTTCATTGACGGCATCGGTGTTGACCTGGTCGGCGAACGGGACGCTCTTCAGCTTCTCGAGAAAGACGGGGAGCCGCTGCGGCATTTCCTTCCCCGCCTCGTTGAGATCGCGGATCACCGGCGGGAAGGCCAGAAATCCGAACGCGGTGAGCGCTCCGACCACCAGGAGCATGAGGATGAGAATTGCCTTGCCTCTGAATGGCCGTCGATTCCCGATGCGAAACCGCGAGGTTGCACGAACGATCGGCGTGAGGACGACGGCAGCGAGAGCGCTTACGAAGAGTAGAAGCAGTACGTGGCGCAGCATCCAGGCCAGGTAACACAGGACGCCCAGCGCGAATACGAACAGGATGTCGCCGCGTAGGTCGCGTCTCGTGCCTTCAGTCTCTGTCACGTATGAACCCTTCCCGTACCTGGGTGCATGTTTCTGTTGGTCGGATCATCACCTGGATCGCTACTGGTCGTTGCCGAACATTGAACCGAGGACTCCTCCGAGGATGGCACCTCCTGCGGCAGCAGGACCCACCTGACGTCCTTCCACATGCGGGAGGTACTCGCTGATCTGATGAGCGAGGCGCGAAATGGGCAGCGTTTGCAGCCATACAGTTCCCGGACCGGTGAGGACGCCGAGGAAGATTCCATCGCCGCCGAAAATCATGTTTTTGATGCCGGGGACGGTCGTGATCTGGAACCCGACGGAAGCCTGGAAGGCGCCGACGTGGCCTGGATGGACCAGGAGCGTTTCGCCGGGTGCCAGGTTCTTCATGATCAGTTCGCCGGAGAGTTCGAGCCATGCCATGCCGTAACCCGCGATGCGCTGGAGCAGGAATCCGCTGCCGCCGAAGATGCCGGCGCCGAGCGACTGCTGGAATCCCACGCTGATGGTGACCTGCGGTGTAGCGCAGAGGAATCCGTGGCGGTGAACCAGATACTCCTGACCGGGCGCGACCTGCACTGGAACGATGTGGCCGGGTACCTTCGTGGCGAACGAAACCTCGCCCGGATACTGCACGGCACGGTATTCGGTCATGAAGATGCTGCCCCCGCCGGCGACGCGCTTGAGTACGCCAAAGAGGCCTCCACCTCCGCCCATCTGGGTGTGGGTGGTCATCTGGATGGATGCGGTCATCCATGAGAGTTCGCCACTCTCTGAGAAGATGCTCTCGTTGGGGTCAAGCTGCACGTCGAGAACGGGCATGGTGGTGCCCTGGATCCGGGTCTGCATGAGGTCTCCTGTCGTGGACAGTGTATCTGCTCGGGGTTGAAATGAAGCGGCGGCCGTGATCTGGTTGGAGTACCCGAAGCGGCTAGAGCCCACTAATCAACGAGTTCGTCGGCGATGCCGAGATGACGATCGAGGGCTGCGATGCCGAAGTCGATCTCCTCTTTCGTAACGATCAGCGGTGGGGCGATAACGAAGTGACTGATCCAAGATTGCTGGGCTACGCCATCGGCCATCATCTTCGCTGCGATCTGATCCACGATCATCGGCTTGCCTTCGACTTTGTCCCTCATCGTGTTGAAGGGCTGCTTTGTCGTGCGGTTCTTCACGAGATCGACGGCAAAGAAGAGGCCGATGCCGCGCACGTCTCCGATGGACGGGTGCCTCTCTTTGAGGGCTTGCAGTTTTTGGCTGACATATGGCTCCAGTTCGGCGGCTCGCTCGACGAGTTTGAGCCGCTGCATCTCTTCGATTGTCGCTGCCGCAGGACCGAGCGTGATGGGGTGCGCCTCATAGGTGTGTCCGTGGGAGAAGTAGCGGTCTTCAAAGTGATCGGCGAGCTTCTTCGTGGTCGCGCAGAGACCTAGAGGAACGTAGGCGGAAGTGATTCCTTTCGCAGTGACGAGAATGTCCGGCTTCACGTTCCAGTGGTCGACCGCGAACCACTTTCCCGTGCGGCCCCATCCGGTCATTACTTCGTCGGCGATCATCAGAACTTCGTGGCGATCGCATATTTCGCGCAGCCGGGGAAAGTACTCCGGAGGAGGAATGAGCACGCCATTGGTGCCTACGATGGGCTCGAGGATGATGGCAGCGACGTCGCTTTCGTTCTCGATCATGTGCTCGATGTAGTCGACGCAGGCCACGTTACAGCCGGGATAGGTGTGCTTGATGGGGCACTTGTAGCAATTCGTTTCTGGCGCGAAGACGACGTGCTGGCCTTTGCCGGCGGGCTCCATGGCCCAGCGGCGCGGATCTCCGGTGGCGGCAATGGAACCCATCGTTGAGCCGTGGTAAGAACGGTAGCGCGAGATGATCTTGCTCTTTCCCGTGACCATGCGGGCGATCTTGAAGGCGGCCTCGTTGGCTTCGGTGCCGCTGGTGGCAAAGAAGAACTTTTCAAGGCCCGCGGGTAGGACCTCCAGGAGTTTGGCGCTGAGGCGGGCGCGTGCTTCGGTGGCGTAAGCCGGTCCCATGAAGGCGAGATCGCGCGCTTGCTGCGCGATTGATTCAACGACAGCCTTGTTTTTGTGGCCGAGGTTGACGCACATGAGTTGCGAACTGAAATCGAGATAGCGCTTTCCTGCGCCGTCGGTGATCCAGCAGCCCTCAGCGTCGGCGATGTAGAGCGGCTTCCAGGTCTTTTGGACGCGCCAGGTTCCGTAGTTGGTTTCCCGCGTGAAGCTGCTTATCTCGTCGGGCGTGAACGGAGGACGAAGGGGTTCGGTCATACCGCACCTCGCGGAAAGTATGGCTCAATGCTATGGCTTTCGATAGCTTCGAGCTACCAGCTCCCAAGTCGCTGACTGATGGCCATCAATTACTGCGCTGAATTCATGCGCTTTCAATCCCAGGTCTCAGGATCGAGACCTGGGGCACCCGAAGTCCGTGATTGGTTATCGGTATTACTGTTTACTGTGCATCTGAAGGAACGACGGAGAGGCTGATGTAGCTTGCATGGTCAGGTGTGTGCCAGATGCGTTGCGTGGCTTTCTGATAGTCCTGCGGCTGGGCGGTGAGAATGTTCGGCACGAACTTCTGCGGGTTGCGATCATAGAGCGGGAAGAGCGTCGATTGCACCTGAATCATGATGCGGTGGCCGGGCAGGAAGGTGTGGTTGACCAGCGGCAGCGCGAATACGAATGGCAGCGGCGCGTTGGCCTCCAGTGCTTCGGGGTGCTCGAAGCTGGTGCGGTAGCGTCCGCGGAAGATGTCAGTTGCGATGGGCAGTTCATAGCCGCTCATCTGCTGTGTGGGTTCGACGACGCTTTCGGGCTGAACATCAATGATCTTCACGACCCAGTCGGAGTCGGTGCCTGACGTCGAAGCTACAAGGTGCACCATGGGCTCACCGGACAATTTGATCGACTTTTCCAGCGGATCGGAAACATAGGTGACGACGTCGGGACGGCCGTCGACAAAGCGCTGATCCGTAACGAGCCACGTGCGCCAGTTGGCCTGGGTGACAGGGCGCGGCAGATACGGCACTGGGTTTGCGGGATCCGAGACATACTCTGTGTACTTCTCTTCCGAACCGGTGGGCGGCTTGAGAGAAAGCTTGCCGCCTGCTTGGAGATAGAGCGGCTTCGACAGCGTAGGGCATCCCTTCTCGCAAGACTGCGGGAACGTAGAGTAGGTGTCCCATCTGTCCAGGCCTGTGTCGTAGATGAGCGCATTGGGCGTTTCGGCTTTCGGTGAGCCGGGCTTGAGGTATTGATTAAAGAACGGCAGCAGAATCTTTTCGCGCCACCAGGCCGTTGTGTCCGTGCCCCACACGAGCGGGCCTAGATTGCGGCCCGGCCGATTGACCTGGCTATGGAACCACGGGCCCATCACGATATGGTTCATCGCATCGGGTGTGCCTGCGGACTTGAGCGCGCGATAGCTGTGGTTGGCGCCCCACATGTCTTCCTGGTCCCACAGACCCTGCTCCCACATGGTTGGGACTGAGAGCGGCTGCTTGACGATGAGCTTGTCGAGAGCCTGGCTCTGCCAGAAGCCGTCGTACGCGGGATGCTCGACGGTGACCTTCCAGAAAGGAAGCTGATCGGCGCCGAGTTTGTGCGCGAATGCTGCTGCAGACCCCGCATTGAGCAGTCCGGTGTACTCGTCGTAGTTGGGATGCGGCACGTCAAAGCCGCCGGCGCGCTTCGTCGTCTGCCCCAGCATGTAGTCAATGTTGGGAATGCGATATGCGCCGTAATGGAACCAGTCATCACCCATCCAGCCATCGACCATCGGGCTCTCCGGCGCGGCTACCTTCAGCGCGGGATGCGGATGGAGCAGGGCCATCACCACAGTGAAGCCCTCGTAACTGGAGCCGATCATGCCGACGCGGCCGTTCGACTCGGGAACGTTCTTGACGAGCCAATCGATGCAATCGTATCCGTCAGTGGTATCGTCGGCGCCGCCAGGATTGTAGCCGGAGTTCACCGGAGGAGGCGTCATGATGTACGGGCCTTCGGAGCCCCACTTTCCGCGCACGTCCTGGTAGACAATGATGTAGCCGGCTTTGACGAAGACCTCGTCCGCGAGTGGAAGAGCCTCGATCATGCGCGGGCTTTCCGAACGCTCGGCGCGCTTCGCCGCGTTGTAGGGGGTACGATCAAGCAGGATGGGCGCGTCCTTTGCGCCCTTCGGAATAACGATGACCGTGTAAAGCTTGACTCCGTCGCGCATGGGCATCATGACTACGCGCTTCTCGAAGTCGGTTGGCTGTGCGGGAGCCTTGAAGTTCGGATCCAGATCGTCAGGCGGGAGATTGTTTTGCTGAGCGGACGCGGCGATGGACAACAGAGCGAGAACGGCTAGGGCAAAGGGGATTTTTCTCATGGCCTCTCTTGGGCTGATCCAGGTGGAATGAAAAGAACCCTGGATGGCACAAGAGTACAACATCGATGCGGATGAGCCGTGTCGCGCGGAGCGTTCGGTTTCCGCAAGCGAGGTCTCGCTGCGCTAAGCACCAAGTGGAGAACAAAAGAAAGCCCCGGCAAAACTGCCGGGGCTTGATTGGAAACAGTTGATCTCGCTATGCGCTGTAGAGCAGGATGCCAGCGGCTTTCTCTTCGCTGCCACCTTCTTCAGAGCTGACGGGGCGATAGAAGAGCTGGTTGTTTTCGAGGTAGACCTCGAGGAAGGCGGGACGCTGCGGAATGCCACCCGCAATGAGCGCCTCCGACAGAGGATCTTCCACGTACCGTTGCAGAGCGCGACGCAACGGACGAGCACCGTAGCTGCGATCTCCGAGAGTCTTGTCGAGGATCCACTTCTTTGCTTCCTCGGTGACAGAGATGGTGATCGACTTCTGCGCCAGGTTGGAGTTGAGCTGCTGCACGAGCAGTTCGACGATCTGGATGAGGTCGGCATCTGAAAGCGACTGGAAGAGGATCACTTCGTCGAGGCGGTTGAGGAACTCGGGATTGAAGGTCTTCTTGACCTCATTCTTGACGAGCTCTTCCACCTTCTCGGTGACGAGATCTTCGCGATCGCTGGCGAAGCCGAGGCCCTGCTTTTTCTGCAGGTGCCGCGCGCCGATGTTCGACGTCATGATGATGATGGTGTTCTTGAAGTCGACCGTGTTGCCGAGTCCATCGGTCAACTGGCCGTCCTCAAACACCTGCAGCAGGATGTTGAACACATCGGGGTGCGCCTTCTCGATTTCGTCGAGCAGGACCACGGAGTACGGCGAACGCTTGACCCGTTCGGTCAACTGGCCACCCTCTTCGTAGCCCACGTATCCCGGAGGCGAACCGATCAACTTCGAGACCGAGTGCTTTTCCATGAACTCCGACATGTCGAAGCGGATAAGCGCCTTGTCTGAGCCGAAGAGGAATTGCGCCAGAGTGCGCGCCATTTCCGTCTTGCCGACGCCTGTGGGTCCGAGGAAGAGGAAGCTGCCGATCGGGCGGTGCGGCGACTTGAGGCCTGCACGCGAACGCCGGATTGCACGGGCGAGGGCAGAGATCGCCTTCTCCTGCGAGATAATGCGGCGGTGGAGCTCTTCTTCCACACGTAGCAGCTTTTGCGTCTCTTCTTCCTTGATGCTGGTGACGGGGACGCCGGTCCAGCGGCTCACGACATCCTCGATGTCTTCGCGGCCGACAATGCCGGCGGCGGAGTCATCGAGGTGGTATTTGTCGCGAAGAGCGCGTAGGTTTTCGCGCTCCTTCCGCTCCTCATCGGAGTAGAATCGGGCCTTCTCGAACTCGTGATTCGCAATCGCCGAGTCCATGCGGTGGACGATGAACTTGATCCGCTTCTGGACCTCGGTGATCTCCTCAGGCAGCGAGGTCTGGCGCAGCTTGACACGGGCGCCGGCTTCGTCAATGAGGTCGATGGCCTTGTCGGGCAGGAAGCGATCAGGTATATAGCGGTTGGAATGCGACACGGCAAACTCGATGGCCGCATCGGTATAGCTGACCGCGTGGAATTTTTCGTACCGGTCCTTGATGCCGTTGATGATCTTGACCGCATCGGATTCGCTCGGAGGCGGAACCTTGACTGCCTGGAAACGGCGCTCAAGTGACCGGTCCTTCTCAATCGATTTGCGGTATTCGCCCGGCGTGGTTGCACCAATGCACTGGATTTCGCCGCGCGAGAGAGCCGGCTTGAGGATGTTGGCAGCGTCGAGGGACCCCTCGGCGGAGCCGGCACCCACCAGCGTATGAAGCTCGTCGATGAAGATGATGGAGTTCTGATTCTCCATCAGTTCCTTCATGATGGTTTTCAGGCGCTCTTCGAACTGGCCGCGGTATTTGGTTCCAGCGACGATGAGCGACAGGTCGAGGGCGAGCACCCGTTTATCAGCGAGGAAGCTGGGCACTTCGCCGTCGGCGATGCGCTGAGCGAGGCCTTCGACGATGGCTGTCTTGCCGACGCCTGGTTCGCCGATCAGCACCGGATTGTTCTTGGTGCGGCGGCACAGAATCTGAATCACCCGTTCCAGTTCTCCGTCGCGCCCAACAAGCGGATCAAGCTGACCGTCCATTGCGGCCTGCGTGAGATCGCGGCTGAACTCGGCCAGAAGGCTGGACTCCCGCTGGCGCTGCTGCGCCGGAGCCTTCTCCTGCGTGACGCGGGCCAGCTCGTCGCGAATCTGGGCGAGTTTAAGGCCGCGCTCCTGAAGGATCTCTGAGGCGAAGCACTTCTCTTCGCGCAACAGACCCAACAGCAGGTGCTCTGTTCCGATGTGTTTGTGGCCCAGGCGCTCGGCTTCTTCTGCCGCATACGCCAGAACGCGCTTGCACTCATTCGAGAGCGGCAGGTCGACCGAGGTCGAGACCTTCTCGCGAATGGTCGTATGCGCTTCAATCTGCTTGCGAATCGACTCTACCGAGGCATGCGAACGCAAAAAGCGATTGGTTAAAGCCTTGTCCTCGCGCAACAGGCCAAGCAGCAAGTGCTCGGTTTCGATATAAGGCGACCCGAACTGGCTGGCCTCATATCGCGCGAAGAAGATCACGCGTCGTGCCTTCTCCGTATAGCGTTCGAACATTTTGTTCTCCTCTTACTTCAGGCTTGGGAACGAGATAGTCGTCCGATTGTGCGTCGGCCTCAACTTCTCTGTCCGTGCCCTTCTTTAAACTACGCCGCCGGAAGCCTCTGGAAAGTCTTCAATAACTGCGCCCCGAACAGCTCTTTTGGATGGACCGGAGTTCGAAATCCTGATCCGGCCGCCCCGGAATTTCTCGTCCGAAAGCACCCCACCCACCGCTCGCGAGACCGGTATTGCGACCGGACCCACATATCCATCAGACTCAAAAACCACCCGGAAAGGTGCTTTATACCTCGTCCGAGGTTACTCACGCCGCTGCGTGAAGGCGCCCGCTCTCCAGGCGCAGAGTCCGCGTACAGCGCGCGGCCAAATCCAGGTTGTGGGTCACCAATATCGAGGTGAGCCCGTGGGTTAAGTGCAATCGTTCAAGCAACTCAAAAACTCGTCTCGCTGTGGTTTCGTCCAGGTCGCCCGTCGGCTCATCGGCCAGCAGCAATCGAGGGTTCCCGACCAAAGCTCTCGCCAACGCAACCCGCTGCTGCTCTCCACCGGAAAGCTCTCCTGGGCGGTGTTCGCTGCGGTCCTCCAGATCAACCTCTCTAAGCCAATTAGATGCAGCATCTAGCGCCTGTCGACGATCGATTCCGCGCGCCAGAAGGGGCATGGCAACGTTCTCGACAGCCGAAAACTCCGGAAGCAGGTAGTGAAACTGCCACACGTAGCCGATCTCGCGGTTGCGAAAAGCTGCGGCCTCCCGGGCGTTGAGAGCTGCCACGTTGGTTGAAGCGCAGTGTACAGTGCCCGCAGTTGGCGCATCAAGAGCGCCCAAAATGTGCAAAAGTGTGCTTTTTCCTGTGCCGGATTGCCCAACGATTGCAATCAGTTCTCCGCTATCGACCGTAAGCTCAAGACCTTTGAAGAGCGTCAGCGCTCCTCGGGAAGTGCGATAGGTTTTCTCAAGATTGCGAACCTGAACGAGCGGAGATGCGGTCTGTACCCGCACGTCTGTCTGCCGCGTAAAGCGGATGGCCTGCCCGGCAGCCGCTGGAGTGCTGAAAGCCATTCTCTGGCTTCATTTTAATCGGTCAACCGATTTTCCTGTCATGGCCAAAGTCACCTTGATGCACTTTGAGGTAACCGAACTTGCATGCCGCGACAGGAATTTGTAGCCGCACAGGAACGAACCCGATTTCTGCTTTGGTACGCAGCACGATTACGAACTGCGATAAAGCGGCCGGACGAGGTCACGACCGCTGCGGTTCCGCTGCGATCTCGGAAGCAAGCGAACTCTGGCCGCGATGTTCCGGTCGAGCGTTTTGGCCGACCGGCACCATCGTGATGCACTCGTCCACAGGACATACGAGCGCGCAGAGATTGCAGCCGGTACACTCGGTTTCGTCTACACGGGGGATCTTGGCAAGCGGAGTGGGGTAGGGGCCGTGGTTCGAGGCGGCGGCGGCACGCTCCTGCCGCGTGACCGGCGTGGTCGCAATTGAAGTGCGCGATCGAAACTCGACTGTGGGGGGCCCATCATGCAGCTCGATGCGCCCATTCACGGGACCTGACACACGATCCGAGTGAATGCACTGATTTGCGCCATCCCAGCAGGAGATCTGACACAAGCCACAACCGATGCACTTCTGCTCGTTGATGTGCGCTACAACCTTGTAATCGCGATTGAGGCCTTCCCAGCCGGTGACCCGCTGCAAGGAGAGTCCGCGAAGATCTTCGAGGGTTGCGAAACCTTTGGTGCGCATCCAGTTTTCGAGCCCTTCGGCCATGTCTTCGACCACCCGATAGCCGTAGTGCATCGCGGCGGTGCACACCTGGACGGTCGTGCAGCCTAGCAGCATGAATTCGACGGCATCGCGCCAGGTTGAGATTCCGCCGATACCAGAGAGCGGCAGAGCAGAAGCGGGGTCGGACATGATCTGCTGGACGATGTTCAGCGCGATCGGCTTAACGGCTGGACCGGCAAACCCGCCGTAAGTGCCAGCCCCGCCGACATTCGGCTCGGGAACGAGCGTGTCCAGGTCGATGCGCGGAATTGAGTTGACGGTGTTAATGGCGGAAAGACCATCCGCGCCACCTCGCCGTGCGGCCGCCGCGACCACCCGGATATTCGTCGCGTTCGGCGAAAGCTTCACGAGCACGGGGATGCGCGCTTTCTCTTTGACCCAGGCAGTGATCATTTCCGTACGCTCGGGATCCTGAGAGAGGGAGCCAGCTTGACTACCGCTGAAGTTGAGTTCCAACCCGTCGGCGCCGGCGTCTTCGGCCCGCTGCGCGATCTCGTGCCACGACTCGCGTACCGATTCAGCCATGAGCGAGGCAATGATCGGGTGGTAAGGGTAGTACCTTTTGACCTCCGCCAGTTCGCGCAAGTTCTCTTCGATCGGACGATCGCTGATGCGCTCGATGCTGCTCAGGCCCATCATGCGGTGTCCGTTCCAATCGACCGAGGAGTAACGCGGACTGGTGTTCGTGGCAGGGTCGCCTATGGTCTTCCACACCGCTCCGCCCCAGCCTGCATCGAAGGCGCGCATGATTTGCTCGCCCTTGTTCGAGACAGGTCCCGACGCGAGCCAGAAGGGATTCGGGCCGTCGATTTTGCCGGCGAACTGATGGACACGGATATCAGGCATAGGCCGCCTCCGCGATCTTGAGGATCGCACGGGCTGCGCGCTTTCCGTCGGCTACGGCATCCACCACCTCTTTGCCGCCGTTAGCGCAATCACCGCCAGCGAAGTAGCGTGGATTGTCGGTCTGGCCGGTCTCGGGATCTACGACGATGACTCCGTTGCGCAACTCGATGCGCCGAAGCTCCTGTACGAGCTGAGCGAAAGGCGATTGTCCGATGGCTGGGATAACGTAGTCGCACTCGATGACCTGTTCGGAGCCGTCGACGGGTTGGAGCAACCTGTCGACCTCATTAACCTGAACGGTGTCGAGCAGCAGACGGCCACGCTCGCTGGTACGGATCCGGTATGGCTGCCGGCGCCAGAGGAACTGCACCCCTTCGTGCTTGGCGTGCTCGTATTCGAAGTCGAATGCCGTCATCTCGCGTTCGCCGCGGCGATAGAGGAGGTAGACGGTTTCGGCGCCAAGACGCCGAGCTGCATTCGCGGCATCGATCGCTGTGTTCCCTGCACCGACTACAACAACTGTGCCGGATAGCTCTTTCAGGCGACCGGTTTTGTAGGACGCGATGAACTCGAGCGCATTCAAAACGCCTTTCTGATCCTCGCCGGGAATGTTCATGCGCTGCATGGCGCCGAGGCCGACGCCGAGGAAGAGGAAGTCGAACTCCGACTCAAGCTCTTCCAGCGCTTCCGCAGTTTCGATGGCCGCGCCGGTGCGGAACTCGACTCCCATGCGGCGGATCATCTCGGCTTCACGCAGGCTGTCGGATGTGCGCAGCTTGTACTCAGCTACTCCGTAGGTGTTAAGGCCACCGGGAAGCTCATTGCGCTCGATAATGATGGCGTGCGCGCCGTGCCGGCACAACTCCGCGGCGCAGGCCAGGGATGCCGGTCCGCCGCCGATGCAGGCGACCTGCACGTTCCGCGATCCACGCGGCGCGGTGAGCAACTCCTCGCCCGTCGCCTGGAACGAATCCATCGCATAGCGCTGCAGACGCCCGATCTGAATCGGTTCTGTGTTGTAGCGGTGCATTACGCAGGCGCCCTCGCAGAGCACTTCGACGGGGCAGGCCTTTGCGCAGCTGCTGCCCAGGATGTTGGCGTCGAGGATGCGGAGAGCAGAGCCACGGAGATTGCCGGTGCTGATGCGCTTGATGAATCCCGGAACATCGATATGGGTCGGGCAAGCGGCAGTGCAGGGTGCGTCGAAACAGTTGAGGCAACGATTGGCTTCAATGACAGCTGCCTGCGGCGAAAGAGGGGGCCTGATCTCGGTGAACCGCTCTCGCAGGAGGAGATCGTCAGGGATGGATGTGGTACTCATGAGGACCTCGGGAAGCGCGCGTACTCTGGTCTGCCGTCCTTATCGAGTATCCAGCGACAGACTCCCGTATGAAAAGGGATGAGTTAATAGACGTTATCGTACCGAAATCAACTTGAGCAAGGGCGGGACGTTGCATTAAAAGCACTTCCGATTGGTTTGGCGCCGGATGGCAGGCTGAGTGACCTGAAAAGCGCTCGAGAGTTCGAGCCCGTCTAATAGGGAATCTTTTGCGCGGACGCAATCCAGGCTTCGAAGCTTGCCCAAGCCTCTTCGCGCAGGAACTGAGCCTCAGGAAGCAACCGATCGGCCGGATCTTTGCGGAATTCTCCGTACAGAAACTCGTCGTCGAAACCAGCCTTAGCCGCATCTTCCGCGCTTGCTGCAAAAACACCGCATCAAGTCGCGCCCAATGCGACGCTGCAAGGCACATGGGGCAGGGCTCGCAGCTCGAGTAGAGCTCACACCCGGTCAAGGTGAAAGTGCTCAGCGCCTTACAGGCGTTCCGGATCGCAGTGACCTCGGCGTGCGCGGTCGGATCATTCGTAGCCGTAACAACGTTCACTCCCTCAGCGATCACCTTGCCATCTCGCACCACAACCGCGCCAAACGGCCCGCCCTTGCCGGTGCTGACGTTGCTCGTGGCGAGCGAGATTGCCTGGCGAAGAAACTCCAGATTTGGCTGGCGACTGAATGACATTGTTCCGTGGGTCGGGCTGCAGGCTAATTTCGGCTGCAGGCAGATTCAGTATTGCATGCGGTCCGGGAGGCCTATGAGCCGGGAGGCATCCTCGGGGCTATCGATGTCCAGCTCACCACCTTCGAGGGGAATTTCAGCGACGGATCGGTCCGCTTCAGCAAGCAGACGACGGGCACCCTGATCGCCGCGCAACGCAAGAAGATCCTGGAAGGCTTGTGCCGGGAAAATGGCCGGAATGCCGCGCTTGCCCGCATAAGTCGAAGCGATGACGTTGGTCGGGTTCTGTCGGAAAGCACGGAACATTCGGCCCAGGTGCTCAGGGGTGACCGCGGGCTGGTCGCAGACCAGCAACAGAACGCCGGTGGCATCGGGCTCGTGTTCCATGAGCGCTTGGACGCCAGCGGTGATCGAACTAGCCATCCCTTGTTCCCAGGAATCGTTGACCACGATGTTGGCTGCAGAAAGATCCACCTGCGTCTCGATTTGGTGCCGATGTGCTCCGAGCACCACGAATACAGGGCCAGCGCACGCTGCGCGGGCCGTCCGGATGCACCTCGCAAGAAGGGTTTCGCCATTCAGCGTCAAGAGCTGTTTCGGTTGGCCGAGTCGCCTGCTGGCCCCGGCGGCGATGATGACTGCGGCGACATCTTTCATGGGGATCAGTGTACGAGGCGCTTACGCTTGCTGATCCAGATCTGCCTGAACGAGCAGGAGCAGCACAAGGGCGAGAATCGCGAACATTCGGAACGCCTGCTGTTGTCCGTTCCATGTTGGCGATTGCCACATCAGGAACCACTCTCCGCCCACATCGAGGAAGGCAACAAGCCACATCAGAAGCGACACCGCGAGCGCGGCGACGGCTACGCGCTTTTGTGTATTGAAGGTAGCCGCGGGCTTGCGAAGTGCACGAAAGAGGCTCGCTGTAGCCCACCAGAAAAGAGTCGTACTGACGAGCTCCCACAGAATGATCGTCCAGTAGAAGATGAGATAGATCGCGGGCGAGTGAATGGCTCGACCCATCTCCCGATTTCCGGCGAAGGTGGAGTCCATCGCAAGCACGTGTTTCACGAACTGATAATTCGAGTTGAAGTCAGTCAGGTTGTTGAGAACCACCAGCGTGTAGTAGAGAGCCATGGCTGCGAGTAAAAGCAATTTTGTCCAACGGATGGTCACGGCAGACCTCGTTCAGCAAATTTCGTCATAGCAATGAAGAGTTTGGGCTTGCCTCATCGTACCGTGCACGCGTGGAGAGAAACGAATGCCGGCTGGTCCGGGTCCCGCACCTACAATCCGGTCATGGAGTTTCCGCCAACAATACGCGAAGCGCGAGCCTTACTCGCCGCAGGGGCCACTACGCCCGGGTTGATTGCAGAGGCAGCACTGGCGCGCGCCAATGGGAACGCCGGAAAGAACACCTATCTGTGGCGAGATCCGCAATGGACGACGAAGGAGGCTGCGAACGCCTCTGCCTTGGCTGCCACACCGCTCGGCCTCTTCGGGGACGGTAGATCGAACCTTTGGGGCATCCCAGTCTCTGTGAAGGATCTGTTCGACCTGGCCGGAACACCTACGAGTTGCGGGGTCGAGTTATACCGCGTATCGAACGGTGCTGCAGCAAACGATTCGTGGCTGGTCGAGCGGCTTCGTCGGAGCGGAGCCGTGATCACTGGCAAGACCCATCTGCATCCTCTCGCATTCGGGATCACCGGCGAAAACCCCGATTTCGGCGACTGTGTGCAACCGGGCGATGCTGACGCTCTTACGGGCGGGTCGTCAAGCGGCGCGGCTGCCAGCGTGCTTGAGGGTTCCGCCCTCGCTGCGATCGGCACCGATACGGGCGGCTCCATCCGATTGCCCGCGGCTCTTTGCAGCCTGGTTGGCTACCGGGCGTCCATCGGCCGGGGAGACTGGCGGGGAGGCGCACATCTCTCGCAGACATTCGACACGATGGGTTGGCTCTTTCGCGATCTTGAAGACGCGCCTCTGCTGGCAGAAACATTCGCTCAGTCGGAGCCGCCAGAGATCCGCGAGTACACGAGGTTTGCCGTCGTGGATGAAGGTTTTTTGGATGACTGCGATCCGGCCGTTGCCGAGAACCTGCGCAGTGTGACTGCGGAGTTGCAGGCGCTCGGCCTAAGGAGTTCCAAGATCGATGTGTCCTGGTGGCGGCCATCTTTTGAGATCTACGCCGCGATCCAGGCGCGGGAAGCGGCGGAGATTCACGCAGGGAACTACGCGCACTTCCCGCCCGCTATTCGGGAGCGCCTCGAGTGGGGAGCCGGGATCAATGACGCGGAACTGAGGGTCCGTCGTGAGCAGCACGAGGAATTTAGCGCGCGAATCGATGCACTGCTCGGTGAACATCAGCTTTTGTTATTGCCCGCGTCTCCTGTCGCCAGACTGACCGCGGGCGGAGACCACAGCCGCGCACGCAAGCAGATCCTGCGGTACACGACTCCGTTCAGCCTTGGCGGCTATCCGGTTGTCACGATCCCTTGCACAGTTGGAGGGATGCAGCTCGCTGCCAGTCGCGAGGAGGATGAGAGCCTGCTGAAGCTCGCAGCCCGCGTTGGAGCACAGCGGGCTGCGGCTTTTTGACGAAAACAGTCTGCGCTAGATCTGAGAAGCTGCCAACGGGCTGAGGATCAGGTTCGTGATGTTGCTGACGATCGGCTCGAAGGCATACTTCTGATCAGACGAGAGCTTTTTCCACGTCGGATCGTTGCGGAACTTCTCCCACTTGGCGTCTAGTTCTGCGTGATCCGCGAAGCTGAGCATGTAGGTAAGGTTCGGCATGCGCGGACCGATCACGGTGTCTCCGTAGAAGACCTGATGGAAGCCTGCGTTCTTGAAGATGTCGAACTCGCCGGAGTGAAACATCTCGACCTTGCGTACGTGGTCTCGCAAGCTAGGGCTCTCGTAGGTGCGGAGTTGGAAGATGCGCTTGCCCTTTTCAGGCGGCGTGATCCTGGGCCAGCCTTCAAAGGCCGCCAGCAGCGAAGATTCCACGCGAATGAAACCGGGCGACGAGGCGGGCGCGCTCCAGAACGGCTCGGCCGCCTTGATGTACGTCTCATTCTGATTGAGATCGACTTCCAGAGAAGCCGCAGCCGCCGGCGACGGCAGCGGGATCAGCACGTAAAAGGTCGGCGTCTCCGGTCCGATATCGAGGCGGAATGCTCCAACCGGCCCACCCCTTCCGGCCAGCGCCGGAATCAGCGCCTCGCTGATGTACTTCTCTGTCATCGAGCTCTGCGGGCCCGACTGCACGAAGTACCGGCGAATCTGGTAGTACTCGCGCTGTTTTGATTGATTGTCCTGGGTCTGTGCGCCGGCTCCGGGTGCAATGGCCAGCGCGGATGCAGCGAGAGTTCCTGCTAGAAAATCGCGACGCTCCATGATCTCTCCAGTAAAGCAGATAGAACTGCCAAACTACTCCTCCCCAATATCCTCGTTCCAGATCTCGGGATGTTCGCGAATGTAGCCCTCGAGCAGTTCGCGGCAGGCGCTGTCGTCGAGATCCACGACTTCGATACCGTTTTCGCGAAGCCACTCGATACCGCCGGAAAACGTCCGGCTCTCGCCCACGATCACCTTGCCGATGTGAAATTGCCGGATAAGGCCGGAGCAGTACCAGCATGGCGCAAGAGTCGTAACCATGATGAGATCGCGGTAGCTCTTCTGCCGGCCCGCGCGGCGGAAGGCGTCCGTCTCGCCGTGCATGGTTGGGTCACCCTGCTGAACGCGGCGATTGTGCCCGCTGCTCACGAGTCTCCCATCCAGGGTGAAGAGAGCGGCGCCAATGGGAATTCCACCTTCAGATCGGCCGTAGCGCGCTTCCTGGAGTGCAACGGCCAGCATCGATTCATAACGTTCGCGATCGTCGTTCATTTCAGCAACGATCATAGGGGATCAATGCGCGGCAGAGCCAAGAGCACGAGTGGAGAATCGAGACCGCCACGCACCTCGGACAAGAATCTGAAACCTGATCAGCTGAGGCTATCAGTTGCGCTCCTTCCTTAAGAATTGTTAAGCCAAAATCGAGCTTCGCAGGAGGCTGATAACGTTATCTCGTTGAAAAGGGGTAAATTGCGGAAATCTACTCTCAGACCCTATGTATAAAGATCGCGTAAACGTCTCATTTCAAGAGCCTAGTGGCGTTGACTTCGTGTGCGCTCAAAGTTGTAGCGTGGGAAGTGATGAGAGACGCTGGTTACACTATCCGATCCATGGCTGAGCGTTGCGGAATGACCGCGCACACTCTTCGCTACTACGAGCGCGTTGGCTTGATCCAACCAGTCGGCCGCGCGCGCAACGGTCACCGAAGGTATTCCGAAGCAGACGAGGCCTGGCTCAACTTTCTGCACTGCATGAGAGCCACCAACATGTCTATCCGCGAGATGCAGAAGTACGCAGCGCTCCGAGCGCAGGGCGACTCCACTTCTCTCCAGCGCCGCAAGCTGCTGGAAGAGCACCAGACAGGCATCGCTGAAAAGATCGCCGAGCTCCAGAAGGCGCACGACCTGCTTTCGCACAAGATTGCAAACTATAAAGCAGTTGAAGATCGAACCCGGATCGGCGGCCCGCGGCTGGTTGAGCCGGAAGAGCACACCGAGCTGGCAACAGCAAGCTAGATGAAAGCACGATGGCCCGGCTGACCGGGCCATCACTGTCTGCGGTGGAGCAGAAACATCCGAGCCATTTCCGTGTGCTGAAAGTCCCGGATTCCCACCTGCAAGGCCGTGGGGGTAGGATATCGGCACGGCGCTTTTCATGCTTTTTGTTCGCGTTCGCCGGTAGCCCGAAACAATTAAATGGCAGTCCTGTCCGAGGAGGTCGACCTGTGGCAGACAGCATTGACACGCGCTTCAAGCATTTACGCTCGCGCACGCCCGAGCACTCGAACCACCCACTCGCTCCCGATCAGCAGTCGGTGGATCTCGAGCCGATCGGTCTCGAATCAGCGAAGGTGCGGGTGAGCCGTCGAACCTTCCTCTCCGGCATCGGCGCGACGAGTCTGCTGGCCGGCGCAGCTCCGCTGGCGACTGCTGCTCCGGTTGAGGCCCCGGCGCAGGAGCAGACAGAAGCCATCGGCGGCAACACCATCACACTGCGCGTCAACGGCAAAGACTACCCGCTGAAGAACCTCGACGTGCGCGCCACGCTCCTCGATACGCTTCGGGAGCGCATTCACCTCACGGGCACGAAGAAGGGCTGCGACCACGGCCAGTGCGGCGCCTGTACCGTGCACGTGAACGGCCGCCGCGTGAACAGCTGCCTCTCGTTTGCGCTGATGCATGAGGGCGACGAGATCACCACGATCGAGGGAGTCGGCCAGCCCGGCAATTTGCATCCCATGCAGGCGGCCTTTGTCGAACACGACGGATACCAGTGCGGCTACTGCACCAGCGGCCAGATCATGAGCGCAGTGGCGCTGCTTAAGGAGCCAATTGGCTCGACCGATGACGAACTGAAGCAGGCGATGTCCGGCAATATCTGCCGCTGCGGCGCCTATACGAACATCCTGACTGCCGTGAAACAAGTCCGGTCGTCGCGGGCCTAAAGAGGAGACTGACAGATGGAAACTTTCAATTACGTCAAAGCTCCGAATGTCGAGAAGGCTCTAGCCTCGGCGGAGCAGGCAAAGTTCATCGCGGGCGGCACCACCCTCGTCGACCTGATGAAGCTGCACGTCGAAACGCCGAAGACCCTGGTTGACATCAACTTGCTGCCGCTCGAAAAGATCGAAAAGCTGCCCGATGGCGGCCTGCGCATTGGCGCAATGGTGCGAAATTCTGATCTCGCCTGGAGCGACGAGGTGAAGAAGTCCTATCCAGTGCTGTCTGAAGCTCTTCTCTCCGGTGCATCCCCGCAGTTGCGCAACATGGCCACAACCGGCGGAAACCTGCTGCAGCGCACCCGCTGCATGTACTTCCGCGAGCCCAATGCGGGAACTCCCGGCGGCTATGGCTGCAACAAGCGCACTCCCGGCTCAGGTTGTGCTGCATTGGACGGTTTCAACCGCATGCACGCCGTTCTGGGCACGAGCGACAAGTGCATCGCGACGCATCCCTCTGACATGTGCGTGGCCATGGCCGCCCTGGAAGCCGTGATTCACGTCGAAGGACCCAAAGGCAAGCGGACAATTCCATTCGCAGATTTTCACAAACTGCCCGGCGACACACCGCACATCGAAAACGCGCTGGAGCCGGGGGAGCTGATCACGCACGTCGATCTGCCCAAGCCCGTGGAGGGAGCGAAGTCCACGTATCTCAAGCTGCGCGACCGTGCCAGTTACGAATTTGCGCTCGCATCAGCGGCCGTCGTGGCGCGTGTCGAGGGCGGCCATATCCGCTACATCCGCGTTGCGATGGGCGGGGTCGGCACAAAGCCGTGGCGCTCGCACGAGGCCGAAGCGGCCCTTATGGGCAAGCCCGCGAACCAAGCCTCGTTCAAAGCGGCGGCGCTGGCTGCTCTGGCGAAATCCAAGCCGCACAAAGACAACGCATTCAAAGTGGAACTGGCGAAGCGCTGCCTGGTGCGCTCGCTAAAAACCGCAACAGCAACCGCATAGTTGCGCATTATGGAGTTGCTTATGGCGACGGATTCCCTTCCTCACGCATCGGGCATCATTGGTGTGGCGGTGCCTCGCATCGATGGATCGTTGAAGACCACCGGCACGGCGCGTTACGCAGTCGATCACAACTTCCCCAACATCGCTCACGCGGTTGCCGTGCAGGCCACCATCGGCAAAGGCCGGATCCGCAGCATCGACGCCTCTGCAGCGGAGAAGATGCCCGGCGTGCTGCTCGTCATGCACCACGGCAAGATCGACAACGTCTACCGCTTCTATCCGCATGAGTCAGACGGCACCATCAGCGAGGCGCGCCCGCCGTTCTCTGACGATAAGGTCTACTACTGGGGTCAGTTCGTTGCCGCGGTTGTCGCCGAGACATTGGAACAGGCCAAGGCCGCTGCTTCCGCGATCAAGGTGGAATACGACGCCGAGACTCCGGACGTTAATCCGGACCTGAGCGACTTTGACGGCGAGAAGCAGGAAAGCTGGAAGCGCGGCGATCCTGACAAGGCGCTCGCATCATCGCCCGTCACCTTTGACCAGACCTACGTTACTCCCGTAGAAACGCACAATCCCATGGAACTGCACGGCACCGTCGCTGTGTGGGACGGCGACAACTACACCCTCTACGAATGCACGCAGGGCGTGGTCAATCACCGCGTCGTGATGTCGCAGGTGCTTGGGGTCCCGCGCGAAAACGTGCGCGTGATCTCGCGGTTTATTGGATCGGGATTCGGCGGCAAGCTATTCCCGTGGCCTCAGTCTTCGATCGCCGCTTCCGCTGCGCGCACGCTCAATCGCCCGGTAAAGATCAGCGTCGATCGGCGCATGATGTTCTCGAATACCGGGCATCGGCCCCGCACGCAGCAGCGCATCCGCCTCGGCGCCACGCAGGATGGCAAGCTGACCGCGATCCGGCATGATTTCTTCACCCAGACATCGCAGCTCGATGACTTCGTCGAGCATTGCGGTGAGCAGACTCCGTTCCTTTACAGCACGCCGAATCTCGTTGTCACAACCGGCATGGTTCGCCGTAACGTTGGCGCTCCCGCCCCCATGCGCGGTCCTGGAGCGGTCCCCGGCCTCTTCGCCCTTGAATCGGCGATGAACGAACTCGCTGAAAAGCTGAAGATGGATCCGCTAGAACTCCGACTGAAGAACGACGCAGAGCGCGATGAAGGCAAGAACCTGCCCTTCTCTTCGCGTCACCTGAAGGAGTGCTGGACGACCGGCGCGGAAAAGATCGGCTGGAAGAGCCGCACTCCCGGAGTGGGCTCGATGCGGCGCAATGGCAAGATTGTCGGCCTAGGACTCGGCAGCGCCTCCTGGTCCGCCGCGCGAATCCCCTGCACCGCCAGCGTCGAGCTTTGCCCTAATGGACGAGTTTGCGTGCGTTGTGCGACGCAGGACATCGGTACCGGCACATACACGATCTTTGCGCAAGTAGTTCATGCGGCGACCGGCGTGCCGCTCGACCGCATCGACGTCTTCCTCGGCGACAGTTCGCTCCCCGATGGTCCCACCTCTGGTGGATCGATGGCCACAAGCGCCGTTCTCCCCGCAACGACTACCGCGACGAACTCTGCTGTTACGCGTCTGCTCCACATCGCCACCAGCCTTCCAGATTCGCCGTTTCATGGCATCAAGCCTGAAAATCTCGCCATCGCCAACGGCCGCGTGATGCAGAAGAACGATCAGCAGCCGAAGGTCGTCGGTGTCTCGATGAGCTCCAGCCGCGATCTGACAGCAAACGGCGTCCCCTTCGAAGAGGTGCTGAAGATGGCGAACCTGAGCGGCATCACGGCGACCGGCAAGACCGCGCCATCGTTCGAAGATCCCAAAGCGAAGCAGTACTCGCTCCACTCCTACGGCTGCCACTTCGCTGAGGTGGAGTGGGAGCCCGAGATTGCTCGCCTTCGCGTGAGCCGCGTCGTCTCCGTCTTCGACTGCGGCCGCATCATCAACAAGGGCGCAGGCACAAACCAGATGCTCGGCGCCGTGATTATGGGGCTGGGCATGAGTCTATTCGAAGAGACAGTACACGACCACCGCACAGGCCAGCCGATTAACAACAACTTCGCGGACTACATCGTTCCCACGATGGCTGACCTTCCGGACCTCGACATCACCTTCCTCGACTATCCCGACTACATCGTCAATGAGTACGGGGCGCGCGGGATCGGCGAGATTGGGATGGCTGGAGTCGCGCCTGCGATCACGGATGCGGTGTACCACGCCACCGGTGTTCGTGTGCGCGAATTACCGGTACGAATCGAGGACCTGTTGAAGTCGACTGTCCACGAGGCTTGATCAAAGAACGGAAAGAGGCACGCATGAGCACGACACCCTCTGGCATTATCGGACGTCCAACCCCGCGCATCGACGGTCCACTGAAGACGACAGGGGCCGCCAAATACGCGACCGACTTCCACATCGACGGCATGGCTTATGCGGTCCCTTTCGTCTCGTCCATCGCCAGCGGGCGTATACGCAATCTAGACACCTCTGCAGCGGAAAAGATGCCGGGAGTATTGCTCGTGCTGCATCGGGGGAATATCGGCCAGCTTTACCGCACGGTTCCTGGAGATGGTGACGCGACCAACAGCGAAGTGCGTCCGGCATTCGAGGACGACATCGTCCGTCATTGGGGGCAGTACGTCGCACTGGTTGTTGCAGAGACATTCGAGGAGGCGACGTCAGCCGCAGCGGTGATTCACGCAGAGTACGACCTTGAAACGCCGAAGCTCCGCTCCAGCCTCGATGACTTCACCGGCGAACGCAAGAAAGGCAGCCACCGCGGCAATTTCGATGCCGCCTTTGGGTCCGCTCCGGTCAAGGTCGATCAGACCTACGTCACCCCCATTGAGACGCATAATCCGATTGAGATGCATGGCTCCGTTGCCGTTTGGGACCGCGACCAACTCACCATGTTCGAAACCACGCAAGGTGTGGTGAATCACCGCGTCGTGATGGCGCAGACGCTTGGTATTCCGATTGAGAACGTGCGCGTAGTCACGCGTTTCCTGGGATCGGGATTCGGCGGCAAGCTGTTCCCCTGGCCTCATTGTGCAATGAACGCCGTTGCTGCGTGCAAGCTCGGCCGACCCGTCAAGCTGTGTCTCCCGCGTCGCATGATGTTCTCGAGTGTCGGGTATCGACCGCGAACTGAGCAGCGCATGCGTCTAGGCGCATCGATGGATGGCAAGCTGCTGGCCCTGAGCCACGATTATTTGAATTCCACGTCGCTACTCGACGACTACGATGAAGGCTGCGCGGAGGCGACTCCATATCTCTATAGCGTCGCCAACCTGTCCGTCACGAGTGGACTCGTGCGCCGCAACCTCGGCGCGCCGATGTACATGCGTGGGCCTGGAGCAGTTCCTGGACTGTACGCAATGGAAGCTGCCATGAACGAACTGGCGGACGAACTCAAGATCGATCCCGTGAAGCTTCGCATCCTCAACGACGCCGAGAAGGATGAGGACAAGAACATTCCCTTCTCGTCGCGACACTATCGTGAGTGCCTCGAAGTTGGCGCGAAGAAGTTCGGCTGGGAGAAACGTACGGTTGGTATCGGGTCGATGCGGCGCTATGGAAAGATTCTAGGCTGGGGCATGGCCGGAGCAAGCTGGGTTGCGCTGCGCCTTCCCTGCACCGCGCATGTCGAGTTCCACGCAAACGGACGCGTCTCCGTTCGCAGCGGTACGCAGGACATCGGCACCGGAACTTACACAACCTTTGCGCAGGTCGTTCACGAGAAGACCGGCGTTCCGCTCGACCGCATCGACGTGGTCATCGGCGACAGCGCCTTGCCCGACGGGCCGATGTCCGGCGGATCAATGGTGACAGGTTCGGTGTTGAATGCGATCGCCAACGCTTCCACCGAAGCCATGAAGAAGATGATCGCTCTCTCGACCGGCACTGAAGGCTCGCCGCTCAAAGGGACGAAAGCGGAGGAACTCGAATTTGCCGAAGGACGCATTCGCAAGAAGGACTCTGCCGCAGGCGATCCGGAGTTCGCGGAGATTCTTAAACTCGCTCGCGTTGACGGTCTTAGTGCCGAAGGCAAGACTGTTCCCACCTGGGAAGATCCGCAATCCAAAGACAAGTCGCTTCACTCGTATGGCGCGCAATTTGTCGAAGTTGAGTGGGAGCCCGACATCGCGCGCCTGCGTGTGAGCCGAGTGGTTACCGTTATCGATGCCGGCCGGATCATCAATCCCAAAGCTGCGGCGAACCAGATCGCCGGCGCTGTGGTGATGGGCGTCGGAATGGGCCTGCTGGAAGAGACGGTCCACGACCAGCGCACAGGCCAGCCGATCAATGGCAGCATGGCAGATTACCTGATGGCCACCTGCGCAGACAGCCCCGAGATCGACGTGACGTTCCTCGACTACCCAGATCCCGCAATGGGCGAGTACGGTGCGCGGGGGGTCGGTGAGATCGGGCTTGCAGGCGTTGCCGCGGCCATTACCGCTGCGGTGCATCACGCGACCGGTGTGCGCGTTCGTGAGCTGCCGGTGAAGATTGAAGACCTGCTTCAGTCGAAAATCCTGCAGGCGTAAGCTATTTGGGAATGACGGATCTCGAAAACATTCTCCCGCTTTGGCAGGAGTTGGAAGCAGCCGGGGCGGAGTATGTGCTCGCTACTGTCGTCGAGGTTGAAGGCCCGAGCTACCGCAAGCCCGGGGCACGCATGCTGATTGCGAAGGACGGCCGGCGCGCAGGAACCGTGAGCGGCGGCTGCCTCGAGGCCGAGGTCGCCAAGCGGGCTTGGTGGCTCACCGAGTCGGGGCCTGTGATTGGACGGTACTCCACAGTCGCAGACGATGGCGAGATGCCCTACGGCTCCGGATGCGGCGGCGTGGTCTACGTTCTGCTTGAGCGTCGCGCAACCGCGGATCCGCTGTTGCGCGCGCTTGAAGCTGCATTCCACGCGCGTGCGCCCTTGGCGATTGCCACCATCCTGGAAGGTGCCGCAATCGGCACACGGGCTTTCGCAGGTCCAACCATCGCACGCGATTCCGGCATTCGCGAAGCTGAAGAGGAGGTTCACTCGACTCTGAACGGTATGGCCCTGCAGGCGCTCCAAGGCATGCAGACCGTAGACCAGCGCGTCAAAGCCGGAGATCTAACAACCCGAGTGTGGGTGGACTATCGCGCAGCGCGGCCGGGGCTCTGGATTTATGGCGCGGGAGATGACGCAAAGCCCATCGTTCATCTCGCGCGGCAGCTCGGATGGTTTGTCGCGGTCGCGGATGGACGAAGCCATCTCGCCACTCGTAATCGATTCCCCACCGCTGACTCTGTCCTGACGCTCCCGATCGAGCAAATGCCGGAGAGGAGAGCGCCTGTCCTCAGTGAGCTGAAGTCTACGGACGCGGCAGTCCTGGTGACTCACAGCTTCGAGCAAGATTCCCGCATACTCGCTTCGCTGTTAGCTCGTGAGACCCCGCCTGCTTACGTCGGCGTGCTCGGACCGCAGCGGCGGACGCGCGAAGTGCTCGCGGAAGCCTTTCGTCTTCTCGGCCGCGAAGACGGGCAGGAGCAAATTGAAAAACAGCTCGCGGATCTACACGCTCCCACGGGCCTTGACATTGGCGCTGAGACCCCCGCTGTAATCGCGCTCTCTATCATCGCGGAGATTCAGCAGACCTTGAGTAATGGATCCGCACTGCCGCTGCGCCAGGTTCGCGCAGTGCAGGCCAGTGTGCCATCCAAGGCGTGATCTTCCCTGCCTAAGCTGCCGCGTCCTGCTCCAGATGGGCAGCCAGCACGTGCAGGAACTTCGCCAGCCATGCTGGATGGGCCGGCCAGGCAGGTCCCGTGACCAGATTGCCGTCAATCATCGCATCCGTCATCTCAAGCGAAACAAATGTGCCTCCCGCCAGCCCGATCTCCGGCGCACATGCGGGATAACAGTTCAGCTTGCGGCCTTTCAGTACGCCGGCCGCCGCCAGCAATTGCGGACCGTGGCAGAGCGCCGCGATGGGCTTCCCTTCTCTGTCGAAATGCCGAACTACATCCAGGACCTTCTCATTCAGCCGCAGATACTCCGGTGCGCGGCCGCCCGGGACGACAAGAGCGTCATACGTGGCCGGATCTACTTCGGCGAACGTGGCATTCAGCGTGAAGTTATGTCCTCTCTTCTCCGAATACGTCTGATCGCCTTCAAAATCGTGAATCGCGGTGCGGACCTGTTCGCCCTTCCTCTTGCCGGGGCAGACGGCATCAACGGTATGGCCGACCATCTGCAACGCCTGGAAGGGCACCATAATCTCGTAGTCCTCGACAAAGTCGCCGGCCAGAACAAGAATGTTCGCTGGTTTCATCGCAATAGCTCTCCGTGTGACACATGCTATCCGATGCAGCGATCTGGGTGAAGACGAGGTTGTGAAAAGCTCATCGAGTGTGAGCCAAATCGCGATTCACCGATCGTTATAACCTGTAAGAAATGGTTTCTCCCCCGAAAACGCTCGAAGCGCTGAACGCGCGCATCGTTCAATGCGATCTCTGTCCGCGCCTGCGGGCGCACTGCACGGAGGTCGCGCGCGTGCGGCGCCGCGCTTACATGGACTGGGAGTATTGGGGACGGCCGGTGCCGTCTTTCGGGGATCCTGAAGCTCGCGTGCTCGCTCTGGGACTCGCTCCCGGAGCACATGGTTCAAATCGAACGGGACGCCCATTCACGGGTGATGGATCGGGCGACTTTCTGTACCCGGTTCTCTACGATGCAGGATTTGCTTCTCAGCCGAAGGCCATGTCCCTGAACGATGGCATGAAGCTCCGCGACCTCTGGATTACGTCCGTGGGACGTTGCGCTCCACCGGGAAACAAGCCGACTCCGGAAGAGTTGCGCAACTGCGCTCCCTGGCTGGACCAGGAAATGACCCTTCTCAGGAACCTTCGCGTGGTCGTCTGTCTGGGACGCATTGCTTTCGACGGCCTGCTCGCCCACGAGCAGAGAGTGGGCGCGCGTCTACTTCGCGCCGAATTCCCTTTTGGTCATGGCAACGAATTCACGCTGCCCAGCGGAATCAAGGCACTCACCAGCTATCACCCGTCACTTCAGAACACCAACACCGGCAAGCTGACGAAGGTGATGTTCCTGAAGATCTTCATGCGGGCGCGCGAACTTGCAGGATTGGAGTAGCTGTCGCCGAACCGGCACGGATCTGTATTCTTCCAACTGGCGGTATCTTTGCCGGAGGTCGAGATGCGATTCGCAACTGTAAAGCTGTTGGCTTCAGTTCTCGTTTTTAGTACGGTGGGAGCACAGGCGCAAACAATGAAACTGGATCACTGGTCTAAAGCACAGCTACTGGAACGCGCGAAACACCTCGAACAAGAAGCTGCAAGGGGCGATGGCTCCGCAAGCGAGACCCTCGAGAAGTACCCTCATCATTACACCATGCTCGCTTTTCGCGAGAAGAGCGGTGGGGGCGAGTTGCATCAGAACTTCGCCGACATGTTCGTCATCCTCGATGGACGCGCGACTGTCGTGACAGGCGGCAGCGTCGTTGATCAGAAGATCGTCGGACCCGGAGAGATTCGCGGCAAGTCCGTAGAGGGTGGGACGCGCGAGGAGGTGAAGGCCGGGGACGTCGTCCACATTCCTGCGGGCATGCCGCACCAGACGCTTGTCGCAGATGGCGATACAGTGACGTACTTCGTCGTGAAGGCGGAAGAGACGCGCTAGGCCGAAATGCCTGAGTCGATAAGTGGTTCACGTTGAGAGGCACGCGACGCGATCCCCCGCTCCAGCTTCTTCGAGAGCAAGATGCTCGAGATGCAGAAGCCGATGAAGAGATAGTAGCCGGGCAGGATGGTCGAGCTGTCTGTAGGAAGCACCAGTTGCTGGATGGCTGGTTGCGACCGTATGCCGCCCATTCCGCTCTCGATCACTCCGTTGAAGGCGATGAACGACATGAAGATCGCGAGCACCATTACGTCGGCCATCGACCATTTCGAAAGGTCGAAGGCAAGCAGCGTCACGATGCGGCTGTTGCGCAATAACGACGGACGAAACAGCGAGGCGCTCAAGGCAAGCATCTTCAGAGCCGGGAACACTACGCTGAATAGGATCACCAGCACCGCGACAATCGACATCGCGGGACGGCGCATCTCCAACAGGCTTCGCGAAACTTCAAGCACCGTCTTGCTGCGGTAGTAAAGTGATTGGTCTCGAAACTCGATAGGCGAGCCGAGCAGTGTCGCATCGAGCCTGGTGACGCGCACTTCCACCTCAAGCATCGGGCTCAAAACACCGCCCACAAGCATGGCCAGGCAGAACAGCATAAGCACCACAACCGCACTTCGCGACAGAGGCGCGCGCGTGGCGGCGAGCAAAATGAACGCCAGCGCCGCCGATGCGAGGACGACGATGTAGTCCCTGGTCAATTGCCCGTCAGCCTGCTGGATGCGACTGCTCAGGATCGGTTCACACTCTGCGCCGTTTGCGCAGCCGTACCGCCTCAGAATGGCGTTGTACGTCGTCATGTCAACTGAACTGAACGTGTTCTTCACCGCATCGTTCAGCACTGTGCGTATAGACTCTTTAAACGCATTCTGGTTCTGTGGCTTCGCTATCTCGGCCATCACAACATTTGTGTACTCCGGAATATGCGGACGCAGCGAATTGACGATCATGTTTACCAGCATCGGCGGAGCGGCGAACCCGGGAGCCGCGGGCTTCGCACTCACTCCGGTCGCTGGCTTCCCCGCAGCCGGCTTTGGTGCGGTCATCTGCTTTTGGATGTTATCGAGGAGGTTGTTGAGCGAGTGTTCAACCATGGGCCGAAGGCCCCTGCTCTGCGCCTGAAGATCAAGCTTGTCTACCTGCGCATTCAGAATGGGTCCGATGATGCCCCGCCACCGGTCTGCGCTCAAGATGCCGTACCGCACATGCTGCAACTCGGCCAAGTCGACGCGAAGATCGCGGCGCTGACTCAAGCCATCAACCGTCTGCCAAGTGAACCAGATCGCCGGTAGGAGCAAAACCGCGCTTACCGCGAGCCTGGCGAAGTACCAGCGCGAACGTTCGCGCGAAGGAGGATTCGGTTGTGCGGCCAGATGTCTCACTGCAGTGAATACGAGTATATGCGGTCGCTCGGGCGCTCGGAGGATAGCTAGAACGAGGACCAGATCGCGGTCGAGCGGGAGGAGGGCGCTACTGCCCAAGCGCTCCCCCAACCTCAAGATGAGTGATAGGGTTTGCTGTAGTGCGTGGACCACTGGACCAAGCCTGCGTTCAGAAAGCGCCAGCTGCCTTGGTCGGGATCAATCTCGAGCAGCATGTACGCGTTCGGATCGTATCGCGTGGCGGCCATGATGTAGTGCTGCGGTCCGTAGGTATGGGCGAAGTCGACCCACTTGTGCACGTGCCCGGAAACAACCAACTGGATCGTGTCCTGATGTTTGCGAAGCAGCGGATGCAACCCGAAGTCCTTGAACTCGACATCCTGCACCGCGATCAGCGGGTAATGAACAAAGACGAATGTGGGCTTACCTTCCGCAAGCTGCGCTTCGAACCACTGGAGTTGCTCCTCCCCGAGACTTCCCATACTCGGGTTGAAATTTGGCGCTTTGTTGTCCTGGGTTGATCCCAAAAAGTTATTCAGGTGAACAAATTTGTAGCCCTTGTAGTCAAACGCCCAATACGGTTCAGTGTTGAACTTAGCCTTGAAGAGCTTATGGCTCATCTCGCGCGGCACGCGGCGCACGTCATAATCGTGATTACCCCAGCCGATGTGGACCGGCATCTTGAACTGATCCGTGATCGCCTTCGCGTTGTCCAGTCGGGTTTTGTTCTTAAAGTAGAAGTCGTAATCCTGTGACGGGTAGTTGTGGAAGTAGTCGCCAAGGAGAAAGACTTGCTCGATTGCGGGATTGAGCGAGTTGATGAAGTCGCGGGCAGCGATCAGACGCGGCGTTGTAAGCAAAATGCTTTCGTTATCTTCGACTCCGTTTTCACTGCCCTTCACGTAGAAGTCGTCGATGATGTGTGTGTCTGCGATGAGTGCGATATAGAATTTGCGGCTGCCGGATTGTGGCGCAACCTCACGCGCCCAGAGCGAGCGCGTGAGATTTGCGGTGAGGGCCGCGGCGGTGAGTGCGCCGAAGCTGCGACGTGTGAGATGCGCCATGCAAACTTCTCCAGGTTAGAAGCTGAGTTTGCCCGCGACCTGAAGCTGACGAGGCGGGAAATAACCGGTGATCGAGCCAAAGCTGCCTGAGCTGCGATTCGAGTTTGGAGCTGTGTAGTTGACCTTGTTCAGCACGTTGAACGCTTCGCCGCGCAGATCGAACGAGGAGTGCTCATTCCACAGGCGGAAGCTCTTATGCAATCCAAGATCAAACTGGTTGAAGGTCATGTCGCGCAGCGAATTGCGTCTCGCGGTTCCGTAGGGGTGCGATGGATCGCCGGGCAGCGTGACGGCAGTTGTGCTCAGGTATCCGTTCAGAGCTGAGGCAGTCTTGACCCAACTGCTTGCCGGGTTGATGGCGTTGCCGTTCTGATTGGGCCGCTGGTTCAGCAACGGGCTGAGCTGGAAAGCAGCAGAAGGGCTGTACGTGAGATTGAATGGCTGACCGCTGGTGTCTGTATTGATGGCCGTAAGCTGCCATCCGCCGAGCACTGTATCGACAGCGCGCGGCATGCCGGCGGCGAAGCGGCGACCGTTGCCGAGGGGAAGGTCCCAGACGAGACTCAGCGTGTTGTTGATCGGCTGGTTATAGGCAGACTGTCCGCGTTCTCCGTCGAGGTTGGCCAGGTTCACGCGCGAATTGTCACCGTTGGGCGTGTCCAGGTGGCCAGACGCATTGTCGATCGCGTGCGACCATGTGAAGGAATTAAGCAGATAGATGCCGCCCGCGTAACGGTGCTCGAATTTGCCCTGCAGTCCGTTGTAGCTAAGGAACCCCGCGGGAATGGATTCTTCGATCGTGGTGAAGGTCGCGATCGGTCGACGAGCCTGTACGCTCAGCGTGCCTTTCGCCGCGTTTGCCGCTGCCTGATTTAGATCGGCAAGCACCCAGATGTGGACACCGTGTTCGCCGACATAGGAGATTGTGAAAACGCTGTTGTGCCCGAGCTCATGCTGGAAATCCACGTGCCATGCCTGAACATACCCCGTAGGGATGTTCTTCGGGATATATCGAGTCTGTGCAATCAGCGTGTTGAAGTTACTGGCCGCCACGAAGTTCGAGGGGTAGCCCTGCATCACCGTGCGAAAGCAGTTGGTGTAATTGTCGCCTGTGCAGAGCGGCTGCTTGGTTCCCGTAAAGGCGAAGGGCGCCACCTGGTTTACAGCCGAGTTGATGATGTAGGGGCCGTTGTAGGCAAGCAGGTTTTCACCGCCCTCACGGTTGAACTGGTCGTAGCTGATGCCGTATGCAGAACGCACAACGGTCTTCGGATCGACCTGCCACGCGATACCGATGCGCGGCGCAAAATCTGTCTTCGGCGTGTTGACGAGAGCGCGCTTGTACAGTGAGCCACCCGAAGCCTGGATCAGCGTGTTGGTTGTCGGATCGAAGTTCGCCAGGTGATTGCCGTCAACATACTGCGGTGTTACCAGTTCATACCGCAGACCCGCATTGACCGTGAGCGAGGGCAAAAGCTTCCAGTCGTCCTGCACATAGAAGTAGTTCATCTGCTGGTGATAGTTCACAATGCGGAAGTTGTTGAGCTGATAGCTGTCGCGCGCGCCCGTGAGGAAGTCCGTGAGATAAGCGGCAGTCCCCGCGCCGGCGTCGCTTGTACCTCCGCCATTCTGGCTGAATCCCTGGTTGAATGTTTCGCCACCGTAGACAGGATTGAAGTCATCCACCTGGGTGTTGATCGAGAGATACTCCCAGCCGAACTTCATGCTGTGGCGTCCCCTGATCAGTCCGTAATTCACCTTTGGGTTGATCACGAAAGGGTTTTGGAACTGCGGATTCGATGTCTGTGCGCCCCAGGTGCTGAAGTTCTTCACGCTCTCATTGCTGAGCCTGCGAACGACTGTCTTGTCAGTGGGAAGGCCCGGAACGCCCGCCTGCACATTGAGGCTCTCCTGACCGGCAAGATACGGAGCCTTTCCGCCGTGCGTCCACGTAAACCCAATGCGAGCATCAAGGGTTGAGTTCGGCCCAAAGGCATGGGTCACACCGGAAGCAATCTGCTGGTTGTACGCGTGAATTGTACCGTTGCCGCCGTCGCCGGCAGGACCGGGAATCGAAGTTGCGTCGACAATGTCACCCTTGTGATCGCTGAAGCGGCCGAAAATCGTCGTCTTGGTGCTCATGATGTAGTCGAGCCGGCCATCGCCCTTGTTATCTGTCAGCGTTGCGCGTGGGAACGAGACATAGTTATTGGAGAAGCCAGCGACGTTGGGCGAAGGAAGCGCGTTGATAACCGAAAGTGCCAGCGGTGTCCAATCCGACTGCGGGACAACGCCGTTTGCGTACACCGTACCGGTGATCGGATTGCGTAGCGGAACCGGGGCTCCTGTAGTGGTCTGGAAGATGCCCTGACGCTGCAGATCGGTCGGCACCGTTGCGGCCGCGTACTGCGCCTGCACCTGTCGGTTGCCCTCATAGTCCGCAAAGTAGAACAGCTTATCGCGCAGAATCGGGCCACCGATGTCGCCGCCAAACTGGTTGCGGATCAGCATGGGCTTTTGTGCCTTGCCCGTAAGCTTATTCGTCGGTGCCGCAAAGGGTCCGATCGCATTGAAAATCGTATTGCGGTGATATTCCCAAAGCTTGCCGTGCACCTGGTTGGTGCCGCTGTTGATCGAAACATTGATCACGGCGCCGGACGCGCGGCCGAACTCCGCGGAGTAATTGTTGGTCTCCACTCGAAACTGATTGATCGCGTCAGGAGACGGCGGAATTGCCTGGTTGGAAAAGCCCTGATTGGACGTGCCGTACGCATTGTTATCCAAGCCATCGAGCAGAAAGTTGTTGAACTCGGATCGCTGACCGTTCACGTTGTACGAAGCATCGCGGCTGGTCACGGACTGATTCTCGAGATTGTTGCGGCGAACGCCGGGTGCGAGCGACATGAGATCGCCGTAGGCTCGCCCATTGAGGGGCAGGTCGTGCACCTGTGTCTCGGAGATCATGGTTCCGGTCGAGGAGGTCTCGCTCTCCAGTTGAGTCGCGGCGCCGGATACCACCACAGTTTCGGCAACGCTGCCGGGCTTGAGCGTGACGTCGACGCGCTGGCGTGTGCTGACGTTTACTGCGAAGGGGTCGGTCACGGAATCGCTGAACCCAGGAGCAGAAGCGCTGACCTTGTATCGGCCGACGTGCACGTCGGGGAATTGGAAGTGGCCATCGTTGTCAGTGGTCGCTGCGATGGTCGCTCCGGTGCTGACGTTGACGAGCGTCACCTTACCATTTGCGATTGGTGCTCCGCTCGAATCACGGACGAAACCAAGGACAGCAGAGGTCTCAAATTGAGCCCAGCCGACTGACGCGCAGATGAGCAGAAGTAGAACTACAAGGAAGTGTTTGCGTCTCACGATGTTGCTCCTAAAGTGTGTTGCGTGATGTTTCCAGAACCTCTACTGGTGGGGGTCCAAGGGCGCGTAGACAAGGGGATCCACATGCCAGAACTCGCTACCAGCCCGAAGATGACTTTTTCGTCACGGGAAAGCTCTGCAATACCCTACGGGCCTGCCAAAACCGATGTCAATCGTCATTTGTCACAAGTTCGAACAAACTTGAAGGTCCGGACTGCAATTCCTGTTGATAAAGGCTCCGGCCCTGGTTTGCTGCTTATGATTGAAGAGTACAAACCTCTGGTAAATCTCACGTTAAGAAGATCCGTCAGCCTGCTGTTCGTTTGAGCTTTCATGCAGGGATCTATCTTTATGCCGAAACCATTGATTCGACTCGATCCTGTCCCTAGCATCTTGTTATGGGCGAGCCGCGATCCGGCGCTGTTTCGGCGCTGGCCTTTGAGTACGGATTAAAGCCGGCTGGAATCGCGGTTGTCTTCGTACTCGTAGCCCTGCTGTGGACGTTTCCGCTGCAGCACCTCATCGATTACCCCTTTGTTTTCCTCTTCTTCGGCGCAATCATGGGGAGCGCATGGTTCGGCGGCAGCATCGCAGGGGTAATTGCGGTGGTTCTATCTTCTCTGCTCGTCACATACTTCTTCATCCCACCGTTCTATTCCATCTCTGTTGCAGCGGAGTCGCAGAGTTTCCTGGCTGCGTTCATTCTGTTCGCGATCACCATGAGCTTCGTCAGTTCAGCCCGGAAGCGCGCAGAGACGCAGGTAAAGCAGGCGCGCGATCTGCTGGAAACGCGCGTACAGGAGCGCACCGCAGAACTCGAGCAATCAACCCGTGAAATCCAGCGGAGCGAGAGGGAGCTACGACTGCTGACGGAAGCTATCCCTCAACAGATATGGCGAGCCGATGCCAGCGGGGCAATCGAATATGTCAATCAGAATCTTCGCGAGTACCTCGGATCTCCGGAGGAGAAGCTACTGAAGGAAGGCCTTTTTCGCGCTCTCGATCCTCGCGACGCAATTGTCTTAAGAGAAACCTGGCAACAGGCGCTCGAAACCGGAACCCCGCTTGAAGTTCAGGCTCGAGTGTTGAATGCACAGAAGGAATCACGATGGTTTCTGATTCGCGCGTTTCCTCAGAGCGCCGAAAACGGAAGGATCGTTCGCTGGTATGGTCTGCACATCGACATCGAGGAGCATGAACGCGAGCAACAGTCGCTCACCGCACGACAGGAGCGGCTCTCGCGCATCTCTCGGGATCTGAGCATGTCTGAGATCGCTGTCTCGATAGCGCACGAGCTCAATCAGCCAATGACGGCGCTGCTGACACACGCATATGCCTGCCGCGAATGGGCAGCCTCCACACCTCCGAATCTCGAGAAGGTATCCGCGACGGCGGAAAAGATTGTGCAGGAGAGCACGCGGGCCAGCGCGGTGGTCAAGCGGGTTCGTTCGCTGTTCAGCCCGGACGAACCGGTACGAGTTGCAACAGATCTGAACCGGCTAATCCAGGACTCCGCGCGCCTGCTTCGCGACGATGCGGCGAGACATGGGGTCCAGATGGATCTTGATCTTGAAGATAAACTGTCCGATATCGAAATGGATCCGATCCAGATCCAGCAGGTCATTCTGAACCTTGCCAAAAATTCGATTGAAGCGATGGCGGGATCGCGGAAAGAGCGCGTCGTTCAACTTTCTACGCGCGCCGCAAGCGAAGATGAAGTACTTGTGATCGTGAGCGACACAGGGCCCGGAATCGCTCCGGAGATCGTCGCGAACATCTTTGAGCCATTCTTCTCAACGAAGAAGAACGGAACCGGTATCGGTTTGGCAATCTGCAGAAGTATCGTTGAAGCGCACAGCGGCCGAATCTCGGCGTACGAGAACAAACTCGGCGGGGCGACACTTCAGTTCACGGTGCGGACAAGGGGATGACAAGCTCCGTCGATCAGATCGTGCACATCATCGACGACGATGCATCCATCTGCGATGCACTCCTGAACCTGCTTGACGCCATCGGCATCGGTGCAAGGTGTTATTCATCTGCCGAGCAGTTTCGAGAAGAGATAGGAACTGCGCTCGCTGGCTGCATTCTTCTCGACGCGCGCCTTCCGGGGATCAGCGGGCCCGAATTTCAGGATCAACTGCGTCGCTCAGGTTGCGAGCTGCCGATCATCTTCATGACGGCGCATGGCGACATGGCGATGGTGCGAAAAGTGTTGAAGGCGGGAGCGATCGAATTTCTCATCAAGCCATTCCAAAAAGAAGAACTACTCCAGGCTGTACAGCAAGCATTCGCGATTGATGCTGAGCGGCGGAGTGAAAGGGCGACGCTGGAAGGCATTCAGGCGAGAATCAACGCGCTGACCGATCGTGAGAAGCAGGTGATGGCTATGGTGACGGCGGGCCTGCTGAACAAGCAGATCGCGGCGGAACTCGGCATCAGCGAGATCATGGTGAAGGTGCACCGCCGCCGAGTGATGGACGGCATGCAGGCAGGTTCGCTGGCCGATCTAGTGAAATTATGCGAACAGGTGAAGTTCGCTTCGTGGGTTGGAACCTAGTCGCCGAAACCGAACTGCTCTTCGCGCGGAAGCCTGCGCAGGAAGCCATTGTCCAACTCGAAGCGAAGGCCAACGAGCTTTGCCCTCATGGCTAAGGAATGGACGCTTCGATGAGAGCTATCCTGGCTACGCAGATTGCCGACGATGATCAGTTCGCGAAACTGATTGTAAGAAGCACGGTAGAACCGCACCCGCGCTCTGCTCAGTTCCGGCAGGCTCGCGAACAAAAGGGCGCGCAGATCGATCGCATCCCGAAGCGCCTGCAGGGCGGCATGCCTCCTGCTGATCTCGCGTGCCAAATCGACGTCCCACGGGTCCGGATTGCGCGCGACGCAGTCGCATTCGGCGGTTCCGTCTTTGATCAGCAAACGTTCAAGGTAGAGAGGAGACCGGGAGAGTCTTCCGAACCGCAATTCTGTTTTGAATTCGCGAACGAAACGGCTGACGCGGCAGAACTGTTGCGTCAGCCTTGAACTACCCTGCGAACCCAGGTCTTGGGGATCGAGTTCACAGGGGGGAATAGGACTCGCATAAGACATGGGTAGTGTCCCGACTGGGTCGAATTGGGTGAGTTGCCGGGCATGGCGCGCTCGGTAGTTTTGGCCGGGCAACAGAAGCACTCAGGCTTCCTCAGATCGCCGCGAGATCGCGTTCTTTACTGCGAATGCGTATGGCGCCTCCCACGTTGTAGAGGAAGATTTTGCCGTCTCCGATTTTGCCGGTGTAGGCGGCATTCGAGATGGCTTCAATCGCTTTCTCTACGGTCTCGTCGGAGAGTACGAGTTCGAGTTTAATTTTCGGAAGCAGATCGACATCGTATTCACGGCCACGAAACACTTCGGTGTGGCCTTTCTGACGTCCGTGCCCGCGAACTTCCGATACCGTCATTCCTTCCACTCCCAGTTCGATGAGAGCAGCCTTAACCGCTTCAAACTTATTCGGACGAACTATAGCTTCAAGCTTTGTCATGGATTCCTCGCTCTCTGGTTATGGAAGGACCAGGGCACTTACGCTCTGGTCCTTCCTGAGCTGTACATCAGTCACCGGTCGTGGCGGCGCTACGCAAGGCATGAGCATCGTGGGCGAGAGACTGGCCGGTTACGTCCTTGGGCATACCGGCCGGAGCGGCCAGTGAGGAGATGACGTACTCCGGATACGCCGAGATGCCATGCTCGTGGAGATCGAGGCCGTAGAGTTCGCCCTCTTCCGACACACGGAGCGTGCCGGTCAGGTTCACGACGTACATCAGCACCATCGCTACTGCGAATGTTGCTGTGGTGACGATGGCGCTGCCGATGAACTGCGCCTTCAGCAATGTGAGTCCGCCGTGGTAGAAGAGACCTGCGAGAGGAGCGGAGTTGTCAGGACCGGTCGGCCCAGATGCGCCGTACTTACCGCATGCGAAAAGCCCAAGGGAAAGAGTTCCCCAGATGCCGCACAGGCCGTGTACAGGAACCGCACCGATGGGATCATCGATTCGCAGCCACTCCAGCAGTTCGACGCCCAGGCAAACCACCACACCGGCGATGCCGCCGAGAATGATCGAGCCGGTCGGGCTGACCCAGTAGCAGGGGCATGTAATGGCAACCAGGCCCGCCAGGAATCCGTTGACGGTGAAGCCGACGTCCCATTTCTTCGTGAGGAAATAGGCATACATCATTGCCGTGAGCCCGGCAGCGCAAGCTGCGAGGGTTGTATTGGCTGAGACGCGCCCGATACCTGCGAGATCCATTGCGGAGAGCGTCGAGCCGGGATTGAATCCGTACCAGCCGAACCAGAGGATCAGCCCGCCGGAAGCCGCGATCGTGAGGTCGTGCGGCAGCATCGGAGCACCACCGTCGCGCTTGAACTTGCGTCCGAGACGCGGACCCAGAACGATAGAGCCTGCAAGAGCGATGAAACCGCCGATCGTGTGTACGACGGTGGATCCTGCGAAGTCGTGGAAGCTGGTGCCAAGGTTTGGAAGGAAGTTACCGGCCGAACCCATCGTGGCGAGGAAGCCATCCGGGCCCCACGCCCAGTGGCCGATGATTGGATAGATGAATCCGGAAACACCGAGCGAGTAGAGCAGGTCCCCGATGAATCCAGTACGGCCGATCATGGCGCCGGACGTGATTGTCGAGCAGGTATCGGCAAACGCGAACTGGAAGATCCAGACCGCAAGGAACGCGACACCGGTGGACTCGTACGTCTCAGGCGCATCCTGCAGGAAGAACCAGTGGTAGCCGATAAAGCCGTTGCCATGGCTGAACATGAATGCAAAGCCGATGGCATAGAAGAGAATGCCGCAGAGGCAGGTATCGACGATGCACTCCATCAGCACGTTCACGGTTTCACGCGAGCGGCAGAAGCCGGCTTCCAGCATGGTGAAGCCGACCTGCATGCCGAAAACGAGGAAGGCAGCGATGAGCGTCCATGCGGTGTTGATGGGGTTGATCACGTCCGCAGCCTTCATCGGCGTGTCGGCAGCGTAGACCTTCGCGAAGAACACGGCCGTCATGCCGGCCATGATCAGCAGCGTGAGTCCGACGCCGGCGAGTTTGCCGACGAGCATGGTGGCGCCATACTTTTGCCACCGGGGTTGACGCAAGCGTTCTGCGAGCCGCGTCAGCTTCTGCGAAAAAGATAGGGATCTCCCTCGCCGCACAATGGATTTCATCGTGTAGCTCCTCCGATTGTTTTGGTGTTGTTGCCTTCAGCCGAACTGCCGGACGGTACTGAGTCCTCCGCTCTCGTAATCTGCTCGGTGCAAATGAAGTTCTGCGATCAGAAACCGCAGACTTGGGGAGAGCCACTGCCATTCAGCGAGACGATGGACGAGTGCGTATTCGCAATCTACTGAGGAGGGATACGCGGAACAAGCTATACCTTTGTATAGCCAGAAAAGAGCACGAAACTCATAACATCTTTACGGGCCCTCCGTTCTAATGCGCTTCGGTATGGCTCATGCACTGATCATTTTTTCGGAGCGCATAGTAACCGCGATGTTCTTTATTGGACTTGTCGGCTGCGCAAGCGTAGTTGTTGTTAGCTGGGTATCTATCTTTAAAGATGGATTCTCGGACCTCAAGAACAGGCAGAACGAATCTCACTGGGACAGCGCTCAGATTGGGGCGCATGTATCCGGCGTGTCACGAAGTACCTCCGCAACGCTCGGGTAGGTCACCGCTCTGGAATTGCGGGGGAACGCGTGGCGAGCGAGTTTGTCCGAAAAGGATTGGAGCGGGAGACCAGGATCGAACTGGCGACATTCAGCTTGGGAAGCTGACGTTCTACCACTGAACTACTCCCGCTAAATTACTCACTCTCAGAAGCTTACGCCGGATTACCTTGCGGCGTCAACTTCCTGACCAGCTCTCTTTGGCGAGTTGATCAATAGGACGAGCCTACAGGAGAGGGCATTCCGATAGCTAGAGGAGCGCTTATGGCGCCGCGATAAGCGTGATGTTCTCTTGTGCAAGTGACAGAGACAGCTCGCTAGGTTTTTGCTAGCCAGATTCTCCTTCTTATTCGGCCAAGGAGCGAGGGGCGACGATTCCGCCCATCCTTGAGCATTCGCCCGATCTGTTGCGGAGAATTGCGCGGATCGACCATAATCCTACGAAGCAGGTGGGGGTGAGTTTCGAGGTGGTTGAGTCCTGGAATCACGGAGAATGCCAACTCGAAGTTTTCCTTCACGATCTCGACTGACCCGGCATCATAGTGCCCGAACGGATAAGCGAAAGACTCCGGGCTCTTTCCGATGATCTTGCAGAGTGCCTCCTTTGCGCCCACAATCTCAGAGAGCTGTCCTGCCACATCCAACTGCACTAGATCCGCATGGGTTCGGGTGTGAACTCCAATATCAATCCCGCGTGATACCCAAGTCCTAATCTGGTCAACGCTGGCCAGTTTCAGGACGCTCCTGTTGTTGCCCGATTCGTTCCACACATCCATGCCTCCGGTCAGGGATGACACCACAAAACTTACGGCACAGAACCCATGCCGCTCCAGAATTGGAAACGCAAAGGCAAATGTGTCTGCGTAGGCGTCGTCGAACGTGAGCATCACCGACTTCTTGGGCAAAGGGATGCCGTGGATCAGCCAATTAGACAACTGGGAAATGTTGATGGTCCTGTAGCCCTTGTGAGCGAGGTAGCTGATCTGTCGCTCGAAATGCTGGGGTTCGATAGTCAACTCGTAATACGTTAACGGGTTCCTCGGGCCGATGTGGTGGTACATCAGTACGGGGACACCGGCTCCGAATGAGTCCTCGATCGCTTCCCACGATCCCGCCTGTTTGATGCCGGACAATAGCGTTTCCATGCGGTGCCGGTGCGCCAAGGCGCGAAGACCTATCTTGCGGAGGGGCGGAAGATCGCGGTGTCTGTCTGCTAGATCGATGAGAATATCGAGCACCAAAGCGGGCAAAGACGGTGCCGAGAGAATTGCTGAGCGGAGGACTCGTTTTGCAGTTCCACCCCGAGCCAAATTTGCGAAGACGGAGAGCTTGCGGTACTCCGGATGCTTGCGACAGAACAGCCACTCTGCTTTGCCGAGGCCGCGAGCGTCGCTCGTGATCATCTTCCGGGTTGGCTTCGAGAAGATCTCGAAGACCAATGCATCTGGAGCCGAACGTAAGACAACCCCGCGCTTCATGAGGCGGTAGAGGAGTTCGAATCCTTCCAAGGGGAACGGTACGGAGAGATCCACGCCGCCACACGCTTCAATTTCGCTTCTCAGAACCGAAGTATTAGCAAAGATCGAGAAGTCCTGAGGCAGTTGAACTCCATTCTTCTCAGGATTGAAGACGCTTGCATGCTGCTCATACCATTGACGCGTGGCATCTGTTGCCAGTGTTTGGGGACTCTCGGGAGCCACAAAGATCGATCCTCGGACCATCGCAGGACCCGTCGATCTCTCGTGTACAGTCAGATGGTGTTTCAACACCTGCTCAGTGAATCGAATATCGTCGTCCGTGAAGAAGACATACCGACCGCGCGCGGTTTCGAGAGCAGCCTGCCTTGCTGCTGCCGGACCGCGATTTTGTTGAGACACGGTTCGGAAAGGATGTGCCACCTTGAGTTCTCTGAGCATCTCAAGGGTTCCGTCGGTCGAGCCGTCAACAACAACAATGACTTCGAACTGGTCTGCGGGAAAATCCTGGGCGCAGACACTCGGCAGCGTCATCGCCAGTACGTCTCGCCTCTGAAACGTCGCCATCACGACAGAGAAGAGCGGGCCGCTGGGTTGTTCAACCATCATCTGGTTGACCCCTCGGGGGCGTCGCGTCGGTGGAACAAAGTGTCTACATACAGATCATCCATCTCTTGAGTGATCAGCGAGAGCCTACGATCGGCGGAAAAACAGTTGCTTGTGCGCACCCCCCCTCGAATAAGCCACTTCGCCCAACGAGATGATTCGAAAACATCGTTTCCGCGCACGTTCCCGAGCAGTAGATAGCCGCCCGTTCGCAATCCGGCTATGAGCCTCTCCTTCGCTGCTCGGACATCACCAGGGCGGTAGTAGGTCTCCAAAACACTTGTGGCCACGATAAGATCGAAAGTGCCTGGGACTGCTTCCGTTCTCAAGTCGAAGTTCTGAAACTCTACGTTTTCCCAGTTTCTGCGGTGCCGAGCGCGCTCCAGCACTACGGGAGAAAAGTCAACCGCGATCAAGCTGCCGCACCGGGAGGCGAGGTATTCAGTGAATGCTCCTTCGTGACAGCCGATCTCGAGCGCACGGGGAAACAGTTGTCCGTTGCGGACTCTGTCCAGCATCCGTGACTCTCGAAGGAATCTGTCTTTTCCAGATTGTCCAACTGTGGAGTATTGCCAGACATCGGTCGAAACCGAGTGGAGTCTATCAAGCTTCGAGCGACTGCGGGCTGGCGTGTCGAAGGCGGCGGCAGTCAGCGCTCTAGCGAAGTGATACAAGCTTCTCAACCAGGCCACGTTCCGCAAGATTATTCGCATCCTACGAAGATCAACCGCCATCCTGCATCATCTCTCACTCGTAGAATAATTGCGACAGTGCAATTCTATCGGACGTTCACGAGGGTGGCTAACGATGGTCCAAGTCTCAGGTGAGTTTCCGCATGTGCCAAGGAAGAGCACTGGTTGGCCTTGGACCGTCCCATCATCGATGCCAAACAACTCAGGCGTCTGCAACCTACCCTTGATTAGCATCGTGACACCGTCATTCAATCAGGGGAAATATCTCGAAGAAACGATCCGTTCGGTCTTGTTACAAGGCTATCCGAAGCTGCAATACATTGTGATCGACGGCGGCAGCAGCGATGAGAGCCTGTCCATTCTGCAGAAGTACGGACCGTGGCTCTCCTATTGGGTCAGCAAGCCCGATCGGGGACAGCCCAGCGCCATCAATGAAGGGCTGCAGATGGCGACCGGAACCCTGTTTGGGTTTCTGAATAGTGATGATCTCCTCGCTCCCGGGGCGTTGTTTGCCATTGCCGAAGCTCATCTCCGCGCTCCGGAAAACCTCGTGGCCGGGGATGTGATCGAATTCCGCGAAACGCAGGATCGGGTCGTTCAACGAGTGGACCAGTCGGGACTGAAGCTTAACGAACTTATTCAGTTTTGGACGGAACCCAATTGGCATCAACCTGGCGTTTTCATTACTCGAAAACTGTTCGACATCATCGGTCCGTACGATGAATCACACCAGTTCGGGTTCGACTACGACTTCATGTTGCGAGCGTTGCACCATGCGGAAGTCACCCATGTTAGAGATGTGGTAGCGTTGTTCCGCCTTCACGAGAACTCGAAGACCTGTTCCGGGAATGCCTTGCAGGTTATGGAGCAATTCAAGATTTCAAGACGTTACTGGGGTGACCTCAAGGAAGGGGACAAGAGAGCCGCGAGACGGTACACCGCAAGAATCCTGTTTGGCAGTGGTTGTTCGAACCTTATTCGGCGGCGCAGGATGGGACTGCGCCTTCTTGTTGAAGGGCTGTCCATAGATCCGGTTTACGCTATTGCAAACGCGGGAACTCAATTCCCGGGATGGGTCAGTCGGAAACTCCGAAGGAGCTTATCCATCGCGTCCCGCACGAATCCTTGAGCTGAATCAACTCTCTCCTCCGTCGTGAGCCAATCGGCGCCTGAAAAGGCGGAGCAGTATCTCACGCTCTTCCCAGGAGGACCGGAGAGACAAATGGCAACCCATAAATAACATCATGCCTGCAGCTCCGATCAATCCCAGCACGTAGACATGTGTTGGATGGGTGGCCCTGCAGATCGCCCATACGCTCAGGATGCAGACAGCTGTTGGTAATGCGAGTCCGCGAAAGATGAATCGGAGCAGAGCTTTCAGAGGAATCTCAAACTTCTTACAAGAAAATGCGATCAACTGAGCGGTCCCAACTGCGAAACCCGCCGAGACCCCAATCGCCATTCCTGCAACCCCGAAATGGAGCATGCACGCGAATCCGACGACGAGAGTCACCGTCCCGCTGGAGAGAAGTATCATCAGCAATGCTTTGGCCTCTCCCGCTCCCCACAGCATGCTGTCCGCTGCGTATCCCAATGCATCGAAGAATGCCGCAAAAACATAAATGCGCAATACCTGAACCGATTCAGGTGGCGCCGCAGGGATCCACACATGCAGCAAAGTAGGTCCTAGCACGAAAAGAACCGCGAGTACTGGAGCATTCACCAGTGTCAGGGCGCGCGTGCTCCACTGCAGTACATCGCGAAGCCTGTGCAGGGAATCGCTCACATGATATTCGCTGCTCGCAGGATAGAGTACTTCTGCGATCCGACCGCTGACTCCAGCCAAAAATTGTGGAAACTTCAGCCCTACTCGGTACGGCACGATCGCTGCTGCTCCAAGTACAAAACCAATCATAGGAGTAACACCGTCGAAGATCGCTTTGCTTATGACGGTGTTTGCCTGACTTGCGAAGATGAACGCCGCATGATTACGGAGCGTTCGAAGTTCAAACTTAGTATCCCATTTTCCGAGACTTGGCTGAATGACATAGACCATGACAGATGTTGCAATGGCTCCGGTCACCGAGAGCCCGACACGCAAACACGCAATTGAGAGGATCGAGTGGCCCGTGCGGAGCAATTCATAAGTAAGCAGGCCATTGGCGATCGTGAGAGCAATGGCGGCGCTTCCAATGAGATCGAATCGTCGCAACCCGGCGAGAACAGCTAACCCGACCGCACTGATTTGCTCACCTGCAAACGCGATTCCCACGAGGATGAAGATCGGCCCGACAAGAACCTGGGTTTCATGGGAGAGGTGCAGACGATGAGATGCGGGCTTTGCAATTGCTGAGATCGCAATCAGTACCACAAGCCCAAGGGCAGCGTAAAGCAGACGCGACGTAGATACAAGCCTCTCGCAACCGTTCGCTTCAGAGCCGCCGGCGCTAGATGCTACCTCGCGCACGATCAAAAGGCCGAGTCCGAAGCCGAGGCCGCCAGCGATATCAACCATCGAACTGGCTGCCAGCCAAAGACCATAACGTTCCGTACCGAGGCCCCGGAACATGATGGGGACCAGGACCAACCCGACAAGGCCCGAGACGGCAAGGCTTGCGATGTTCCACGTGCTATCGCGAAACAAGCGGACACGCTCGCTCCACTGCACGGCTGGAACATCGGAGGGATCCGCTGACTCAGCTCCGGGTCGCAATTAAGTATCCGCCTTCTTGATCCAAAGGTGGTTTGAGATCGACTCTGAACCCTTCCTCCTGCAGGAACCCAGCGAGGTGTCGCGGCTCATGCTGATTCAGACCCAGGTGATACTCCATCGCGATGTTTTCTACACGATCCAGCGTTCGCCGTCCCGCAGAATATAGGATGTCGTATTCGGCCCCTTCACAATCCAACTTCAACATGTCGCAATGCTCGATCGCACAGTCCGAAAAGAGTGTGCTTAGAGTGATCATCTTTACTTGCTGAGTTGTCCTGAAACTGTTTCCGTACCGGTCGGTTGAGTAGATCGTGTTGCAAGCTGCGGGGCCGCGCGCAAGAAGGTCTACCATGCAGTCGGATGCGCCACAGGCCGCCTCAATGACCTGTACATTCGACAGGTGGTTTGATGAGACGTTTCGACGGAGATAGGCCAGGGATTCCGAGAAAGGCTCGACTGCAATGACCCTTGCGCCCGGATGTGGCACTGCAGCCCACATCGTGAACATGCCGACATGTGAGCCTACGTCGACAATGACTTTCCCATCTCCTATTGAAAAACCTGGAATCCTGTACTGACCCTCAACCCAAATCTCCTTAAAAAGATGTAAGAGCGGTTCCGATGAAGGGGCCGAGATTTTGATGCCGCCCCGCAGGATTAATTGATTATCGAGATGTAGTTGCCTTCTGAGTGGGTAAAAGAGAGCGCTCCCTAACCTTACGTCATTCTGCAGCAACATCCGGGCTGTACGAGCGTTCGTCTTCAGCCTGCCCACATAGCTCACTGGAGCGCTCCCGAGGCGAACTGACCTTCCTTCTCCGAAAGTTCGTGCCCAACTACACTTCGCAGAATGGCATCGATATCAAACTTCGGTGAGAAACCAATCAGTTGCCGCACCCTTGTGCAATCGGGCACACGCCGATCGATATCCTCGAATCCTGGTCCCAATGCATCGTCATAAGGGATATTGTGAATCTGGGACGAGGATGTGGTAATCGCCTTGATCCTTCTTGCAAGGTCGTTTACGGAGATCTCCTCGGTTCCGCCAAGATTCACAACACGACCCTTCGCGCTAGACTCGCTTGCGAGTTGAGTCAACGCATGGACCGCATCGGAGACGTGAAGGAAGCAGCGCATTTGCTCTCCGGTACCGAACACGGTTAGAGGTTGCTGCTTCATCGCTTGCCGCACGAGTGTCGGGATCACCATTCCGTAGTTGCCAAGCTGCCGCGGACCTACCGTGTTGAACAAGCGCACAATCACGCCGTACAGCCCGTGCTGTCGCATGTAGGCTTGTATCAGGAACTCATCCACCGCCTTCGAGCATCCGTACCCCCAGCGAGGTTTTACGGTCGGCCCCAGAACAATGTCATCGTCCTCCGAGAATGGCACTTTCGCGGATTTTCCGTATACCTCCGAAGTGGACGTAAATAGGAGGCGCTTCTTGAACCGATCTACCGCACGCAACACGCACATCGTTCCGGAGACATTTCGCTCAATTGTGCCGATTGGATCGTCAACGACCCGCCTCACCCCCACGGAAGCCGCCAGGTGGTACACGATATCGCATTTCTCCACCGCTTTCGATGTTACGTCGAGGTCCATCACCGAACCCTGCTGGAACGAGAATTTCGGGTGCTGCAAAATTAGCCGGAGATTTTGAATTCGCCCGGTCGAGAGGTCGTCAAGGACGACGACTTCATCGCCAAGTTCGATGTGGCGTTCCGCCAGATGGGACCCGATGAACCCTGCTCCGCCAGTGATCAGTACGCGCATTTCAGCCATTATATGGGCGTTTGGACTCGCGAGTTTCTGACACGATTCGGGGATTCTTCCCGGCCTGATTGCTTGTCTTCCTTTAACGCGTTCTTTGAGAGGTAAGCGGAGCACATGTTTGTTACGATTCGTTCCGATTAGAATCGCGTAATGGCGATACGTCGGGCATTGCATGTGCTGGGAACGGCCGACTTTGCCGGAAAAGCGGTGAATGAAATCGTTGAATATCTCGCAACCTCACTCGACCCCACCAGATATCAGATCGAGGCATGCTACTTGCGTTGCGGAGAATTCAATGACCGATTTCGAACGATCGGAATCAAGTCCCGTTGTGTCGAATGGAACGGGGCACCGAGCAACCCGATAGGCGCTGCCAGGTTCGCAGCAGTCTTGTTGTCAGGAAAGTACGACCTCATCCACCTGCACACGGGAGGAAGATATCTCACAAAGCTATGCCGCCTGTTCAGCAACGCGAAAATTGTGAGACACGTTCACGGGCGCGCCTCCGAGGAGACGGGCGAGATCAGTCTCGTTCTGAATTTGCCCGAGAGCGATGTAACGGTCGCGAATTCCAGAACCGTCGCCCAAGCCTGCGGAAGTCGGCATGTAACTGTGATCTATCCCGGTGTCGACGTGAACGAATTTAGCCCCGATAAGATCCGACGAAGGACGCTTACTGTTGGAACGGCATGCCGTCTGGAACCCGTGAAGGACGTCGCGACTCTGATCGACGCAGTCTCGATTGTTGCAGCACAACATCCGGCCATTCGCCTTGAGATCGCCGGCGAGGGAAGCTTAAGAACTGCTTTGCAGGAGCGCGTGCATGCTCTGGGCATCTCGGAAAACGTGGCCTTCCTCGGCTGGCGGAGTGACGTTTCCGCGCTACACCATTCCTGGAGCTTATTCATCCAACCTTCTCTCGATGAGGGCTTCGGGGTATCAGTCTTGGAGGCAATGGCGTCAGGATTGCCGGTGATTGCGAGTGACGCCGGAGGTCTCCGCGAACTGATAGTGGATGGAAAGACAGGGCTTCTTGTGCCGCCAGGAAATCCAACCATTCTTGCGGAGAAAATTCGGCTCTTAATCGAGAGTCCGGATGTAATGGCAACAATGGGAGACGCTGGCCGCCTTCGTGCTCAGGAGAGTTTCTCGCTCCAACAAATGATGAGAGAAACTGTCGACCTGTATGACCGCCTTTTTGAGTTGGTGTGAATCAACGTTTTCCATTCGCCATTCGTGCCAAGTTGTATGTGAATCAATCTGCAAGCGTGAGCGCCGCAGCAAGACTCAGCACGGGACCCACCGCACTGAACACTGCGCGAGCCGCATTGCCCAGGGCATCATCGTATGCACCCATCACAAGCGCCGAGGCTCCGGCAGTAAACGAAGCCATCACCCAGGGCCGCGGCAGGCGCCTCAGGCTCCCGAGTGCCAGCGGCGCGAGCCACAAAAACGTGAATAAGAACTCACGCGCCGTCAGACAACGCCAGAGTCCACCAAGGTAAAAGAATCCCGCGCCGGCGGCCTGCCTCGATGAGACGAAGGCGGCGGGCGTCTCAGGGACCATTACCAGCACCATCGCCGAAACCGAAGCCAATGCCATCGCGGTGATCCAGATCAGTTTCAGAGTGCCGCGATCTAAGAGCCACCATGTGAATGCCATGATGATCGCCATAGGCACGAAAGTCTCCTTGGCTGTCGCACCGAGAGTCGCAGCGAACGGAAGCACCCACCACCGATTACTGAGCATGGCCCATGCCATAGCCATCAGCATGCAAGTGACTGCCGAGTCGACGTAGCCCGCGAGGTTCAAATTCACGGTTGCAAAGTTCACGAGGAACAGCAACGCGCCGATCAGGCCGATACGCTGACCTGCAACCGATCGGCCCACAAGCACGATCAGTAGCGCCGTCCATGCGGTGAAGAATGCATTGACCGTCAGCAGTGCGAAGAAAGCAGGATTCCAGCTGTGCAACCGACCTTTGGCGAGCCAGTAGACGGGCCGGGCCAAATAGGGCACAAGGATGCGGTGGCCAAGATCACGCTGATCCTCCTGCAGGGACTGGTTCATCACCATCGCGCAGTACGCTTTGGCGTCGTAGAGGCCGGGGACATCGCGCGGGTCGTAACGGTTGAGAGTGGCATATCCCAGACCCATTGCGATCAGGAAGAACAGGAACCAGAGAGGGGCCTTCGAGTAAGCGCCGATCATTGATCTTAAGCTCCAGTTCGAGATGAATCCCGTCTCTCTGAACCCAATGTTCGTCGTGAACTAATAGAGGAAGTTGAAGCCCAAGCTGGCGATTCTTACTGCTTGCCTGGTTCCATGTTGTAGAGGAAGACGGCGCGGAGTTCGAGATAGGGGCCGTGGAAGTCGCGGGGTAGCGGTGGGTAGTTCGAGCCGGTGAGGGCTCCCCATGCGGCGCGGTCCAGGCCGCTATCGCCGGAGCGACCTTCGAGAACCATGCCCCCTTCCATCAGACGTCCATTGGGCAGAACCTTGAAGCGAATGACAACGGCACCCTTCTTGTAGATGGGAGGATTGACCTCATCCGGAATCAGCGGATCCCAGGTACGCTCCGTCTCCCGATGCCAGCGGAGAAGCCAGGAACTGAAGTCGACCCCCTGGGTATCGCTGAGGACCTGCACGCCGCCTGAGCCTGCACCTGGATGCATCGGCATCTGGGCCGGGCCGCCAGGTATGCTTGCCGCGCCGGGTCCTGAGCGCGCACCTTTCATGGCTTCGCGAAGCTGGTCGGCGGGGTTCGCGGAACCCATCGCAAAGCTCGGTCGAGCGGGAACAGCCTGCGGCTTTGGAGCTTCCGTAGGTTGAGCCGGTGCCGGCTCGACCTTGGGAACCGGCGATGCGAGCGCTGGATTGGCCGGGGGTGTCACGGTCTCAGGCGTCGGTTCGGGCGTCGGCGGAGGCGGCGCGGGCTTGTTCAGAGCTTCAAGGGTTTTCTTATCGACGCGGGGCTGGCGCTGTGTCGGAGCGGGAGCGACCTTCGGCTTGGCTTGCAATCGCTTGATCACGTCGGGCGGCAGATCCAGATACGTAAGGTCCTTACGCTGCTTGATCGCGTCGAAAGGATCGATGACGCGGGGCATGAAGACGTACTTCGGAAGCAGAATTGCGGCGAGCAGAAGGGCAATGTGGAAGAGGAGTGCAATCCAAATTCCTTCGCGGAGCCGTGCCCAGCGACGTTCGTCTTCGAGTTCGCTGATCATCATCAGCAACTCGTGGGTGTCGTAGTCTACCCAGCGTGAAGTAGCGGCCCCGCGCAATAGGCGGCGGCTTGGAAAACCGCTTGAATCCGAGCCCGGTGTTGCAGATTCCTCAAGGGCTGGAGCATCTTCTGCCCAGATGCGTTCGTCTTCGGGGTAACTGATATTGAGTGGGCCTGTGCTGGCCTTTGCTGGGTGGGAAGGTACCGCGTGTTTATCCTGCTCATTCGCGGTAGGTTGGGCTTCACTGGTCGGCATGCGTAAGGGGCAATGACGGCCGCGGGCGAGCACATTCCGGGCCAGCTTGCTTCAACTCTCTTCTATTCTCTCATTCCCAAGGATTGCGGCCAATCGGAACCGGAGTGCGCGATGCTAACCGTACAATGATCTTTCGCGCCCCGAAAGTAGGAGGAGCGCGAAACTCCACCCCGTTGAACATTTCGCGCTGGGGAATTGGACGTTTTCCGGCGCGAAAAGGACGTTCTTGAAGCACTTTTTTCAGACAATCTGGTCGAAGTGGAAGCTTGTCTTCCTTCCTGTGCTGATCAAGTGGGGAATCCCCGGAGCCGGCGCTGTCGCCCTGATGGATTCATCGACAATCCCCGTTCCCATGGACGCGCTGATCGCGGTCTGGGTCTGGAAGGACCAGAACCACTTCTGGGCATATTGCCTGATGGCGGCAGTGGGCTCGGCAATCGGCGGTCTGCTCCCATACGCAATTGGCCGGGCAGGCGGAGAGTTGTTCATCCTGAAACGCGTGAATCGCGAGCGCTACGAGCGAATGAAGCTGCGCTTCGAAAAGCAGGAGTTCCTGGCGATGGCTATTCCCTCGGCATTGCCACCCCCTACACCTTGGAAGGCGTTTGTCTTCGCCGCCGGCGTGTTTGAGATGCGAGTGCTTCCGTTCATGCTGGCGGTGTTTACCGGCCGACTTGTCCGCTGGCTGGTCCTATCCGTTCTCGTAATCAAGTTGGGACCGGGCGCGGTCGGGGTGGTTCAGCACCATGCGCTGACGGTACTGCTGGTGGTCGGCGGCATCGCAATGGCCGGGTTCGCGATCTGGTGGCGGCGAAAGCGGAAGTCCGGGGAGATTCCGGAACATCCGCTGCGAGGCTAACCCCTCATTCAGTCCTTTGCCAGATTCTTCCAGAGAATAGCGACCAGAACGACCAGGACCGACAGCAACCGGATCAGGAAGATCATCGGCGTCCCTATATTTGGTTGCGGCAGTTCGAGCACAACAGCGTTTGTGCACCCCTGGACCACGAAGAAGATCAAGAAAGCGAGAAACAGCGGATCCCGTGTGGAGCGATAGAAACGAAGGAAGAATAGCCCGGCGACGAGAGAGCAGCCAGCTATGAAACCAAGAAGGAAGTTGTCCAGGTTTGGAAAGAGTATCGGGCTCATTGACTTTCCCACACCAGCCCCCAGAGAAGCAGGCACATGGCGATCGCTGTTGCGCTGAGACGATAGGTGTAGAGGTCCGACGCGAGGAAGATGCGCAGGTCTGCGATGCGCAGGGCGTTAGAAACCGCGAGCCCAACGAAGCACAGGCCGCTCCACAGCAGGAGGCGCTTGCGTACGTTGCGGTAGGCGCGCAGAAGCAGTCCGGCGCAGAGAATGGTCGTCAGAAGAGTCAGGATATCGAGTGCTATCGTCATCAATCCCGATCCTTTTTGAAGCGGAATGCCCGAGCGAACTCACGAACGGAGGGAGAAGCCTTCGCGTGAAGCATCGTGGAGATGCGAACAATTTCACGCCGGTACGCAGTGTCGACGCGGAACATCCACTCGTTCTGCTCTTCTGAACGCGGCAGGTAGGAGAAGCGCGGCGGAGGTCCCGGCGTTTGTTGAACAAATTGCTGCCGGATCAGATCCTGGAGTATTTCAGAGGTCCGGTCGGTCGGAACGTACAGTCGAGACGCCAACTCGTCAGCGGCCCAGCCAACCGGACGACTGTTCCAGAGAAGAATGATCGCCTCGAGATGGGGCACGCTGTCCAGCTTCTCGAGGATGTACTCATATACGTCGATGTGAGGCCCTTGCTCATGCATGAGAGCTCACGCAATCAGGAGTGGGATCAGCGGGTGTGCTCTGTCTTTCAACAAGGATGCAAGTACAGCACCTTCGCCTCGGATTTCCGAGCACTAACGAGCTTCGATTGCGCCGGCTTCATGCTGAAGCCTGGCTTTGCGGATAAGCGCCGGGACGCCAAACGCCAGGCCGGCAACGATCGCTGTCGATAGCAGGTCGTTCCGGTAGAACGGCACCGCCGCGGCGTAGCAAGCAGCGAGCCCGCCGAGGGTGTGCGGATACATGGTGCCGCCCGTCCACACTGCGTAGTTCGAGATCAGCCAGAAGGAGGTGGGTCCCAGCACTACAGCCGCACCGACGCGAAGCCATGTCGTCTTTGCCTTGAGCAGAACGCCGCCCAGGATCATCACCGCCACGGCCCATGCCCAGGTGGTGACGTAAGCGGTCCAAACAAATTCGTAGTGGTAGCTGTAGACCGTAAGGTAGTAGTCCGTGGCCATCAGGGCAGCCAGCGGAGCCAGCATCTCGCGCCAGGAACGCCGCGCGCCGAAGTAGAGAAGCGCGCCTCCCACGGCCGTGAAGTTGAGCAGGTCGTGGTGGGGCAGTACACGCGTGAGAACGGCGAGCACCAGCAGCAGATAAGCAGGCATGGACACCTCTGGTTTACGGAAGGATGCCGGTTACGGCTGCACCGGACGGAAATACCATTGTCGAACCTGAGGCTCCGATGGTCAACCTCGGCGAACGGCCGGGTGAATAAAAGTTTTCACCGCGCGGGAGCAACCCCCTGGGGTAACTGGTGTTGAATAAAGCAATTACTTTTTTCGACTTTCGGGCGCGGAGATGATTGCGCTGAAAGCGAAAAGCCGTCAATCTGGGAGCAGGACAAGTCTAGTGAGAATTGCTGGTACATGTGCGTTTGCCTTGGCAGCTGCAACCTTCGCGAGCCCCGCTCTGTCGCAGGGGACCTATCCAACCCCAGCTCCAGGCACCTCATCCGGTCAGACCGCGGTAGCGGCTCCCACTCCCATCGTCGCACCCAGCCCGGCACTCCGCATGATGCAGGAGTTCAAGGACACCGACGTAAAGTTCGACATGAACGAACTGGTGGACATTTTGCGGGACCGGCGGCATGAGGGTTGGGTGTTGGCAGCATACCCTGATCCTCGGACTGCGCAGCCGTTGATTGGAGCGGGATTCAGCCTAGACCTTCCCGAACGCGAGCATCCACAGCTCGATGCGAACAATCCGCACCCTTTCCTGGAGCCCTCGTCGGCTGACCTGTGGCAAGCTGCCGGGTTTGATCCGGCGCGGCTCGATCAGATTCTCACGGTTTTCTACGAACGGCGGCGCACCTGGACCAGACGCACCTGGCGCAAGAAGCTCTTCAGCCTTCCGGCACAGATTTCAGACGACGATGCGATCCAGTTGGTGCGGGTGGGAGCTATCCAGGCGGTCTACAACGCCAAGGCATATTGCCGGAACTTCGATCAGTTGAATGGGCCTCAGCAGATGGCCATGGCTCAGCTCGTCTATCAGATGGGCGTAAACCTGGAACACTTCAACGCATTTTTGACGACCATCAACCCAGGGCCGGCACCCAGAGGTCAGCAAGTGGCCACCGCGAATCCTCAGACCGGAGCAAGCGATTCTGCAGCAGACACCCAGATGTTGGCGCAGGCGATGCAGGATGCGACGGCGACAGCAACGCCGATTCCGGCAGGAGCAATCGATCAATCGCCTGAGTACTGGCTGGGAGTTCAGCAGTCGCTCATGGGCAGCCAGTGGGCGCACAAATACCGCACCCGGGCTATCTCGGTGATTGCGATGCTTGATCCGGCGTACAGCGACGATCCGACTGCGGCAGAGCAGCGGGTTGGTGCGGTTCTTCGACCCGCTGTGGTGCACCGCAGGGGAAGGCACAGTGTAGCTGCGCGAGAGGTATCAGCGCGATCGACCGTCCGCCATGGAAAGAGCGGGAAAGGCCGACACGGGGCTGCTCGGACGAAGGGCCGGAAGAGGGCCTAGCTTCGATTCATTTTCCGCGTAAAGCCTCCGAAAGCCTCCCGATCCGGATGCCGCCAATGTGCTTTGCTGAACGATGGAAAGATCGCACCTTAATGATCGTCGATGTCGGTGCTTTCGAGTGGAGGCGACTGAAGGCCCCGGAGGGTTTCGAGGAGTCGATCGCTTTCACGAATCAGAGCCCGGCAGTGTTCGAGCCGTGCGGCAGTGTCGGCGATTGTCTTGTCCATCTCGCGCAGCATCCTGATGGCGTCGCGCGGTGTCGAAGGGCCCATGGCAATAATTGTTAGATGCTGGATGGGCTTTGTCCAGTAGCTTGTCACCCCAGAGTTCAATCTGGACAGCCAGTCATTACTCCGATGCGACGCTGAGCGATGCTTCAGGCGTTGCGCGGCGGCTCGAGGAGCAACGGCACTGAGCCGCGGCCCATCTCAAATTGCAATCGAACTAGGAGAGAAAAGACAGTCACGCACGGTAGGCCTTCATTGTCGGGGGATACGCGGCGCTTTGCACCGCTGGATGGCCTCCGCGGTCTGGCCGTTACGGCCGTGTTCTGCTTTCACTACCGGATCGAGCCCCATTCACCGGGAGAGTGGGGCTGGGTAGGCGTGGATCTATTCTTCGCGTTGTCGGGCTTTCTGATCACGGGCATCCTTTTCGATAGGATCGGCGACGAGCACTACTTCCGCAACTTCTACATCAGACGAGCGCTTAGGATCTTCCCGCTGTACTGGGGATTGTGGTGCGTCCTGATCGTGTTCATGTTGGTTCAGGGACGGTTCGAGGCGGGCTTTCTGGCTTGGCCGGCATATCTCGGCAACTATCTCGGATCCTATGCATTGTGGGCCGGATGGAACCACGAGCACTTCAACCGGTTGCCGACCGCGGTGCACGTCGCACGAGAGACGCTACGGCTGCAGGTAGGGCCTTACTGGTCGTTATGCGTTGAAGAGCAGTACTACCTGACCTGGCCCCTGGTGGTGTGGCTCGTGCGGCGACGCGTACGGCTGCTCAGGGTATGTCTTGGCTCTATCGCGGCAGGGGCAGCGCTGAGAACTGCGCTTCTTTTCTGGCTGCCCGCCCCGTGGGTTCACTATAACGAGGTCTACTTCTGGACAATGACTCGGGGCGACTCTCTCCTGGCTGGATCAGCGCTTGCCCTGTGGGTGCGCGGACCAGGCGCTCTGGAGAGATTGCGTATGGGCTGGCTGGCAGCCGGCACGTTCACAGCAGTGGCCACGCTCGCGATGGCTCAATGGCGTTGGGGGCTCTTCACGGGCGTAACTTTTTCGGGCTGGATGCAGACGTGGGGACTGACCGCTGTAGCTGCTGTTTCGTGCGGAGCGCTTGCGTTGAGTCTGCGAGCAAAGTGGCTGGAGCCGGTTCTCACATGGAAACCGCTGCTGCATCTGGGACGGGTCAGCTACGGGTTCTATGTCTTTCACCTGTTGTTCTGGGATTGCGATCGCATCGTGATTGACGCGGTAAAGCCAAAGGTTCCGGCGATCGTAATTCATGCAGCAATATTTGGGTGGGTGTGGCTGTTAAGTTGGGCGAGTTTCAGGTGGTTTGAGAGCCGTTTTTTGCGGCTGAAGAGGCGCTGGGAAGGATCGCTGCCAGCAGCTCCGGCGGTGAAATCCGACGCCCGGCCCGCCCGTGCTGATTAAGAGATCGAATCGGCCAAGCAGAAAAACGCTCTCGATGCGTCGAAGAAGAAGCAGATCCTTTAGATGCCGCGCGGGCTACTCCTTGGGGTTACTTTCGGCTTCTGTCGTAGTAGATACCGCTTCCCTGTCGTCCGATCAATGTTTTTCATTACTGAAACGCAAACAGCCCAAGATGTTTCTCGCGGCTGGATGAAACGCAAGTGCGCCTCTGGCTCACTAGTGAGACAGACAACAATCGAAACTCTCCCCCGGAGTTAACGAGCAATGGCCAACACGGAGTCATGGAAGTCCAGCTTTTTCAGTCGCAAATCCTTCCTTGGTACAGCGCGATTCAAGCTCCCGATCGTATTCGGCGCCGCTTTGGCTGGATCATTGGGCCTTTCAGCGGGAATCATCTACCCCAATCCGTTCTTCTCGATTGATTCTTCCGGCATCCTCAGCACTTCCGGAAAAATCGACACCACCAACCCGTTCTTTCGTCCGCTAGGAACAAACGGGCGTACGTGCAATTCGTGTCATCTTGCAGCATCGGCCTGGTCGATTACGCCTGCTGATGTGCACGCGAAGTTCGATGCGACCAAGGGTATGGATCCGATCTTTCGCACGAATGACGGGTCGAATTGCCCGAGCGCGGATGTCTCCACGCCAAGAGCTCGCTCAAGCGCATACAGCATGCTGCTGAATAAGGCAGTTCTGCGGATCGCGCTCCCGATGCCGGAGAACGCCGAGTTCCAGATCATCGATATCGACGACCCGTATAACTGCCCTGAGACGACGACTTCGCATCCAGCCTTTTACCGCCGACCGCTCCCCTCGACAAACCTGAGTTTCCTAAGCGCAGTGATGTGGGATGGACGCGAAACCGTGTTTGGCGCGATTGCAGGCAAGTCTCTGAACCTTGAGCAGAGTCTTGAGAACCAGGCGCTCGATGCAATCACGGGTCATGCGCAGGGCAATGTTCCGAGTACTGAGCAACTGGCACAGATTGCGGAGTTCGAGAAGGCGATCTCAACTGCACAGGTGTTCGACGTACGTGCCGGCAGGCTTGATGCCGGAGGAGCCAAAGGCGGTCCCGTCGCGCTTTCCCAGCAGAACACATACATCGGGATCAATGATGCACTGGGCGGCGATCCGACGGGCGCAGCATTCAATCCCAACGTGTTTACGCTATACGAATCGTGGATGCATTCCCATTCACTCTACAGGCAATCGGTTGCACGCGGCGAGGCACTTTTCAATAACCTTCCGATCCCCATCACAGGAGTAGCAGGGCTGAATGATGCGCTGAAGCAACCGGTGATTATGGGCACGTGCACCACTTGCCACGACAGCCCAAATGCGGGCAATCACTCGTTTTCGGTTCCGCTGGGAATCGGAACCACTGCGTACCCTGCGGAACCCGCGTTGGATTTAGCGGGGCTCCCGGTCTACACGGTGCAGTGCCTCGCCACGGGAGAGACGACACAGGTCACCGATATCGGCCGGGCGATGATCTCGGGCAAATGCGCAGATATCGGGAAGGTGAAAGGACCAGTGCTAAGGGGTTTGGCTGCGAGGGCGCCCTATTCCATAACGGCGGAGCCAAGACGCTGGCTGATGCGGTTGAGTTTTATAACGAGCGCTTCAATCTTGCGCTCACTTCGCAGCAAAAGGCGGACCTGGCGGCGTTCCTTCGGACGCTCTGAGTTGCCCATGTCTCCAAAGAAGGGAGACATGGGTCACTCAAAATTCGTCGGGATACTCAGCGCATCGCTACGATCTCAACGTTGCCAGTGCGACGAAGGATGTTGACGCTCACGGTGTCCGCGTATCGTTCGCAGGAAAGATCTACACTGCCATTGCCGATTCTGAGATTGCGAATGCGAACGTGCTGAAGCTTTTCGGGTAGCGCCGAGTGATGCATGTAGAGACGTGACTCGTTAGCCTTGATCTCAAGCCCGAGGCACGCCTGCAGAACCATGAACACCGATCCGGCAGCCCAAGCCTGCGGCGAACAGGCCACCGGATAAAGCGTGGGCCCTTTGCCCGGACGGCGGCCGAATCCGCAGATGAGTTCCGGAAGCCGGTGAAACATGACCTCCGAAGCGAGATCAAGCAGGCCGGACGTTATGCGCAACGCCAGGTCCTTGTCGGAGCGGCGCAAGGCGCCGAGTGCGATGAGTGCATTGTCGTGGGGCCACATTGAACCGTTGTGGTACGACATGGGGTTGTAACGGCGTTCGCCGGTGACGATCGTACGCACTCCCCATCCGGAAAAGAACGCGGGAGAGAGCAGGTTGCCGACGATGGAACGGTACTGCGCATCACTGGCGATTCCGGAAAACAGCGTCTGGCCGGCGTTGGAGCTGCGCACCCGGCACTGCTTCTTTTCGCCGTCGAGCGCAAGCGCGAACATCCCAAGTTCGTCGGACCAGAACTGGGACTGGAACTTGGAGCGCAGGTCGGCGGCCTGGGTACGGAGCTTATCAGCCAGATCTTTGTGGCCGAGATCGGCAGCGACAGACGCGATGCCGTTCTTAGCTGCATAGACGTAACCCTGAACTTCGCAGAGCGCGATCGGACCCTGAGCGAGGCGACCATCGCTGTAAAAGACCGAATCATTGGAGTCTTTCCATCCCTGCTGAACGAGTCCGTGATCGGTAGCGCGAGCGTACTCGACGAAGCCGTCGTGATCGGAGTCGCCGTACACATCGATCCACTCAAGGGCGGCGAGAATGTTCGGCCAGATTTCCTTGAGGAAGTCGATATCTGCCGTGCGCTCATAGTACGCGGCGGCTAGGAGAACAAACAGCGGAGTGCCGTCGACTGTGCCGTAGTAACGCCCGAAAGGAACCTCGCGGAGATTCGCCATCTCGCCCTTGCGCATCTCGTGGAGGATCTTACCGGGGTCGGCATCGCGCTCGGGGTCGTGACTGGTGGCCTGCGTCGCAGCAAGGTAGGTTAGGACTCCTTTTGCAACGTCCGGAACCAGCCAGAGCAGTTCAAGCGCAGTGATGATCCCGTCGCGGCCGAACACGGTACTGAACCAGGGGACGCCGGCGTAGGGATACAGACCGTGTGGAGTTTGCGCGATCATCATCGCGAGATCGGCACGTGAGCGGCGTATCCACTCATTCAACTGCTCGTTCGATGTGTGAATGTCGAGATCAGCGAGCGGCCCGGTGCTCCGCTCCTGATTCACGCGCTGCAAAGCGTCATTGAAGGTCGGCAGATGAAGCTGCTGGCCATCGCCGCCGTGGATGCAGGCCATGTTAATGGTAAAGCTGGCCTCGCCGTGCGATTCGATATGAAGCGGTACGGTGATGCCGCCGTCGTGAGTCTCGCATGGGATGGAGGACTCAATGAAGGTGGCGCGGTGAATGCGATCCAGACCCACGTAAGAGAGCTCAACGGAGTTTCGAGTGACCTTGGCCGGGCGCTTTTCTCCCCGCCGCTGACGCTTCTGGCCGCGAACTTCGAAGATGTCGGCGAAATCGGCGTCGAATTCGAAAGAAAGCTCAATGTCGACAGCTGTCTCGCCGTAGTTGTTCACCGTGATCTGGTCGTAGCAGACCGTTTCCGTAAGGAACTTGGTGCGATAGATGTGGACCGTACCGCGAGCGAGCAGCGAGCCGCTTTCGAGATCGAGGTCGGGATTCGTGAGGTCGGCGGCGAAGAGGATGTTGTCTTCGCGCACCGTAGAGCTAAGCAGCAGCGGGCGCACGCCGCAGAAACGCATCTCGAGGCGCGAAAGGTGACGCGTCTCGTCATGAAAGATTCCCTGCTGTCCAAACCCTACCGGCTGTACATCACCACTGCGATCGAAGACGGCGAAGGTGTCTCCATTGAGCAGAACGCGCGTGCGATCGTCGGCGAGTGCCGATGACGCCCGGATGTAGAACTGGTGGCCGACCTCGATGACGTCCTTGTGATGTTCTTTCTGTACCGACGGAAGCATCGATCAAGAACTCCTCAGTTAGATTGCGAGCGAAAGCCCGCGCTTGCCAAGTGCAGCACGCTTCTTTTCTGCAATTCCGAGTTCGTAAACTTCGAGATAGCGTTCGCACATTGTGCGTGAAGTGAACCGCTCGAGAAAGCGCTGGTGAACACCCCTGCGGTCGAGCGACGGAACTTTCTTCCAAGCCTCCACGGCTTCTTCGACGCTCTCGACCACGAATCCGGTGACTCCGTCGTCGATTATTTCTGCGACGGACCCGCCGCGGAATGCGATGACCGGGGTCCCACAGGACATGGCTTCGATCATGACCAGCCCGAAGGGTTCGGGCCAGTCGATAGGGAAAAGCAGAGCAGCGGCCTTGCCGAGGAACTCGGTTTTATCCTTCTCGCCGATTTCGCCGACGAATTCGACGTCTGAATTCACAAGAAGATCGCTGATTTCGGATTCGAAATAGCTGCGGTCCGCTTCGTCGATCTTGGCAGCGACCTTCAGCGGCATTCCGACCTGCCTGGCGATCTCGATTGCGCGGTCTACGCGTTTCTCGGGAGAGATGCGTCCGAGGAAGGCAAGGTAGTCCCCTTTCGTGAAGGTTGGCTCGTGAAGATCCGCGGGCAGACCGTGGTGCACGGTAGCAAGCCAACTGGCCCAGGGCATGGGAGCGCGCTGCGCGTCGGAGATGGAGATGAGGCGCATGTCGTCAAATTCGCGGAAGAGGGGATAGAGATCCGGAATATCGAGACGGCCGTGCAGAGTGGTTACGGCCGGGATATCAAGACGTCGGATCTGCGAGAACGGCAAGTAGTCGAGATGGAAGTGAACCAGGTCGTATTTGTCCGCTTCCTGCGCGACTGTTTCGATCAAATTGAGGTGATGGGCGAGGGGCGAAAGGAGCTTTCCGCCTTCTAATCGAAGCGACTTCTCGCAAATGGATCGCAGGCGCGCGCCGGTTTGGGAATCGCCGCTTGCGTATAACGTAACGTCATGGCCCAGCCGAACAAGTTCTTCCGTGAGGTATGAGACGACTCGCTCGGTTCCTCCATATAGTTTTGGGGGCACACTCTCATATAAGGGCGCAACCTGCGCGATTTTCATAGATCCACTCCCGGGGGGTCGGAGCCTCTGGGTCCTTATCCGGTTGGATGCAAGAAACCGTGAAGAATGTGGCTCCCGGCGTAATTCTCCGGGCGGCAAAACGTACATACGTTTGTAGATGCGTCCCGGTTAGCTCGATGCGACAGTTCCGCCTGGGGACGGGATTTGGCGACGAGAACACGGGCCGAGGGGAACGACGATTGTTGCAATTGATTTGCAATTTGGACGACATCCTGCGACTATCGACATATGCACTTTCGGACTTGTTGTCGCCTGTGTATGCCGCGATCGCGCGCACAGGTGACCTTCGGACCGAAATAGTTCCTCCACATTTCAAGGTTTCCTGAAAGCCCGCGAGACAGCCCTAGCTGACGCGGGCTTTCTCTTTCTGGCAAATTCTAAGAGGTCTAATGACTGAACCTGCACAACCGAACCAACCGAAAGAAACCAAAGCGCAACGTTATGAGCGCCTGAAGAAGGCGAAGAACCCGTGGGAGGCGTTCGATGAAGTCCGCGCCTTTGCACGCGAGGGTCGCTCGAGCGTGGTACCAGACTGGGCCAGTGCGTATTTCAAGTGGTGGGGCGTATACACCCAGGGCGACGGGGTTGGCGCGACCGGCGGCAAAGGCGGCGAGGGGCTCGCGACCGACTTTTTCATGATGCGTATCGGCATCCCCAACGGGATCGTCTCGTCACATCAGCTCAGGACGATCGGCGGTATAACGCGGAAGTACGCGCGCAACCTTGCGGATATCACGGTTCGACAGAACATTCAGCTGCACTGGCTGACCATCGAATCCTTGCCGGAGGTTGTGGATCAGCTCGACGCAATCGGCCTCTCGCCCAAGGGAGCCTGTGGAGACGTGGTTCGCAACGTCACCGGTTGCCCGCTGGCAGGCGTGGCGCACGACGAAATTTTCGACGCCTCGCCGATCGCGCTGGAGATCGCGCATCATCTTACGGCCAATCCCGAGTTCGTCAATCTTCCGCGCAAATTCAAGATTTCAGTAAGCGGATGCCGGAGCTGGTGCAATTATCCCGAGATCAACGACATCGCTCTGACCGGGGCGGAGCGCGATGGGCAACATGGGTTTTCCCTGCGTGTCGGCGGGGGACTGTCGAATGAGCCGCACCTCGCCGTCCGGCTCAATGCCTTCGTCCTGCCCGAGCAGGCGCTCGCCGTGGTCAGGGTGATCACGGAGATCTTCCGCGACCAGCAGGTACTGCGCGAGAGCCGGGATCGCGCGCGGCTGAAATATCTGTTTACCCGTGAAGGGTGGACTCCGGAAAGATTCCTCGGCGAGATCGAGTCAAGGCTCGGCTACAAGCTGCTGCCTGACGTGGAAGAAAACGTGCCGGACGAGACACTTCGAGATCACGTCGGGATTCATCGCCAAAGCCAGCCGGGGCTGAGCTACGTAGGCGCATCCGTGCTGCGCGGGCGCCTGAGCGGCGAGCAGCTTGAAGCTGCGGCAGACCTCGCGGACAAGTACGGGAGCAGTGCGTTGCGTGCGACGGTCGCGCAGAACCTGATTTTCATCGACGTGCCGAATGAGAAGGCGCCGGAGCTGGTTCGTGAACTGGGCGCGATTGGATTGCACGTTGAGGGCTCGCCCTTCTGGCGCGGAGCCGTGGCTTGCACGGGTACTGAATTCTGCAAGCTGGCCATCACGGAGACGAAGGGATTCACGCGGTGGCTGGTGGATGAACTGGAGGAGCAGGTTCCGCAGTTCGATCAGCAGCTACGGCTGCACGTGACCGGATGCCCCAATGGATGTGGGCAGCACTGGATCGCCGACATCGGTATCGAGGGCAAGAAGATCAAGCACGAAGGCAAGCTGGTGGATGCTTACTACTTCTGCCTGGGCGGGGCTGTGGGTAAGAATTCGGGGATTTCGCGTCCGGTCGGTTACAGGACGCCGGCGACGCTCGTGCCTGAAGCGATCGCACGCCTGCTGAGGAAATACCTGATCACGCGCGAGACAAACGAAAATCTGCGCGTCTGGTTCTCCCGGCACACGAACGACGAGTTGCGCGGGTTTCTTGCAGGAGAAGCTCTCGCGGCAGTAGAACGCGATCTGCCGACCGGCCCCGTTCCGCACGCGGTGGGGGACTGAGCTCGATGAACCTGCAGCCGGTGTTTCTGAAGCTAGCGGGGCGCCCCGGATTGCTTGTAGGCGCGGGCAATGTAGCGCTTGAGAAGCTGAACACGCTGCTCTCTAGCGGCGTGCGGCTACGGGTGATTGCACCGGAGGTGAAGGCGGAGATTCGGGCCTTGGCGGCTGAGGGCAAGATCGTCCTGGTAGAGCGGAAGTTCACGCCTGATGATCTGGAAGGCAACTTCGTCGTGATTGCGGCAACGGATGATCCCGAAGTAAACGCGACTGTGTATCGCGAGTCGGTTGAGCGCGGCATCCTGGTGAACAGCGTGGATGATCCGCCTCATTGCGACTTCTATTTCGGATCGGTGGTGAGACGGGGAGATCTGCAGGTCGCAATTTCTACAGCTGGAGAAAGCCCATCCGTTGCGCAGCAGCTTCGCCGGGAGATCGACGAAAGACTGCCGGAGGACCTTGGGCCTTGGCTGTTAGAGATCGGAAGGCTACGCCGGGAGATTCTGGCGACACATCCTGCGGGTGAAGAGAGAAAAGCGTTGCTCCATCGGATTGCCAAGCGGCGGATTTTGCAGCCGGAGCGGCGAGTTGCTGGAACGCAAGCTGGGACGGCCAATGTCTTTCTCGTAGGAGCGGGACCGGGTGATCCGGATTTGCTCACCGTGAAAGCGCAGCGGCTGATAGAAAGGGCTGATGTAATCCTGCACGACGATCTGGTGACGCCGGATATTCTCGCGCTAGCGCGGCCCCATGCGGAGATCGTAAATGTGGGCAAGCGCTGCGGGATGAAGAACATTACCCAGGAGGAGATCAATTCCCTGCTGGTGAGCTACTCAGCCGACCATCGAATTGTGGTTAGGCTTAAGAGCGGCGATCCTCTGATCTTCGGAAGAGCGGCTGAAGAAATGACAGCTCTGGGCGAAGCAGGAATTCAATTTGAGGTGGTTCCTGGCATTACGGCGGCATTTGCGGCGGCAGCAGCTATTCCCTGTTCTCTGACGGACCGTCACGCTGCTTCCAACGTGATTTTCTCGACTGGCCATCACGCCAAGTCGCACAACGAGGCGGCGATCCCTGAGCGGGAGGATGCGACACGGATCGTGTACATGCCGGGACGCGACCTCACCCTTCTGGCTCTTGAGTGGCTGCATGAAGGCTTGCCCGCGGAATTCCCGTGCGCAATCGTGTCACATGCCGCGCGGCCTGAGCAGCAGGTCCAGCGGACAACTCTGGGCGAGTTGGGCAAGGCTCGGGCCACATCTTCGCCGAGTCTGCTGATTGCGGGTTGGGCGCTGCAAGAGTCTCCGGATTCAGCGCTTGTCCATGTTGCGAATCGCGAGTTGCAGGGGTAGCGGAAGTCAGTGCCTGGACCAAAGCGGGATCGGTATCATGCGGATCGGCCCGCTCCGAACTTTATAATGAGATGTTTGCAATGGATGGGCCGCCTGGCTGCGGCCCGTCGATCTCATGATGCGGAGCGAGCGTGCCTCAGGCGGAAATCGGAATTATTGGCGGAAGCGGGCTTTATTCGATGCCCGGATTCACGAATGTACACGAAGAGAAGGTCGAGACCCCATTCGGCGATCCGTCCGACCCATTTGTGCTCGGCGAGTTGGAAGGGCGCAAAGTCGCTTTTTTGGCGAGGCACGGACGCGGGCATCGGATTCTTCCGTCTGAGCTGAACTTTCGCGCCAACATCTATGCCTTCAAGAAGCTCGGCGTGGAGCGGATCATCTCGGTTTCAGCCGTGGGCTCACTGAAGGAAGAACATAAGCCAACAGACTTCGTGATTCCAGATCAGTTCATCGACCGTACCTTCCATCGGATTTCAACATTTTTCGGTGACGGCATTGTGGGCCACGTTGCGTTCGGCGATCCGGTGTGCTCGGTGGTTGCGAACGCGGCCGCGAAGGGATGCAATGATGCAGGGGTAGTCGGGAAACTCGGTGGAACCTACGTTTGCATGGAAGGGCCGCAGTTCTCGACGAAGGCGGAGTCGAATCTCTACCGCAGTTGGGGCGCCGACGTAATCGGCATGACTAATCTGCAGGAAGCGAAGCTGGCGCGAGAAGCGGAGATCTGCTACGCAACGGTCGCGATGGTTACGGATTACGACTGCTGGCGCGAGGGACACGATGCGGTGACGATCGAAGAGATCGTCGCGGTCCTGCACCAGAATGCTTCAAACGCATGTACGGTAGTCAAGGCGGCAGTGGCGGCATTACCGAAAGAGCGGAGCTGCGCTTGCGCATCAGCAGCCAAGTACGCAGTGCTAACGCAAGCAGATGCGATTCCGGCGGCGACGAAAGAGAAGCTGAAGCTGCTCTTCGGGAAGTACCACGGCTGGTAGAAACTGTTCAGGATAAACCTGACGAGAGAGGTCTCATGGCAATCACAGTAGTGGGCAGCGTCGCGTTCGACACTGTCGAGACACCTGCGGGACGCAGGGAACGCTGCCTGGCGGGAGCGGCAACTTACTTTTCGCTTTCCGCAAGCTTCTTCACCGATGTGCGTGTGATCGCTGTTGTCGGAGACGATTTCGGTCCCGAACAGCAGAAGGTGTTTGACGCGCGGAACGTAGACACGGCTGGCATTCAGCACCGCCCCGGCAAGAGCTTCTTTTGGCAGGGCTCTTATATGGAGAACCTGAACGAGGCCAAGACGATCAATACGGAACTGAATGTCTTCGCGGGGTTCGAGCCCAGCATTCCGGCTTCGTACAGCGATTCAGAGTATCTGTTTCTCGCCAACATCGATCCAGTGCTGCAGCGCCGCGTACGCGAGGCCATGCCGACTGCGAAGCTCGTCGGCGGAGACACGATGAACTACTGGATCAAGGATCACAAGCCAGCCCTGCTTGAGGTACTAAAGGGGCTCGACGTGTTGCTGATCAACGACACCGAGACAAGGATGCTTACCGGTGCGCGGAGCATTGCACTTGCCGCAGCGAAGATCTTCGAACTCGGGCCGAAGATCCTGGTGGTGAAGCACGGCGAGTACGGCGCCACGGCCTTTTTTGCGCCCAAGCGGCCGGATGGGTCGGAGCGGATGGCGCATCGCGCCTTTCACGTTCCCGCGCTGCCACTGGAGGAGGTCGTGGACCCGACAGGCGCGGGTGACAGCTTCGCCGGTGGATTCTTCGGGTATCTCGCCTCTCAAAAGGAGCTCACGCCCAAGTCGTTTCGCTACGCAATGTTCTATGGCAGCGTGATGGGCTCGTTCGTGGTGGAGCGGTTCGGGACGGAGCGCCTGCAGGAACTGACGCGCGAAGAGATCGATCACCGCTTCAAGCTCTTCCGCGAGCTGACGCACCTTGACTGAGCAACCCGGGTCTCCGCCTATCAGCGGCTCGGAACGGCTGCTGGCGGGGACCCTCGCTTTGATAGCGTCTGTGAGCGCCGGCGTGTGGAGCTGGCGCAATCACGCGATGTTGAACTACGGCGACGCGGTAGCGCACCTGCACATCGCGCGACGCGTGATCGACGCCCATGAGCCGGGGATTTCGCAGTTTGGATCTGTCTGGTTGCCGCTTCCGCATCTGCTGATGATTCCATTTGTGGCGGTGTATGCGTGGTGGGCGAATGGGCTGGCGGGGCTGATTCCATCGGCTCTGGCGTATATCGCCTCATGCATCGGAATCTACAGACTGGCTCGGCATTGGCTGCGATGGCCGGCGGCACTGGTGGGGCTCGCGCTTTTTGCGCTGAATCCGAACCTTCTCTATCTGCAAACGACGGCGATGACAGAGCCGCTGTTTCTCTGCGAGATGATCTGGCTTGCAGTGTGGCTAGTGGAGTGGCATGCGGCCTTGGGGAACGATGAGAATGGTGCGGCTCGGCTGCTCCGCCTGATCTGCCTGGCGCTGGTTGCCGCGGTCTTCACGCGGTACGACGGGTGGGTTCTGGCGTTCCTGGTCTGGACTTCCGTTGGGCTCCGGCAGATGCGAAAGAGTTCTTTGCGGTCGCGGACGTTCTGGTGGATGAGCGGAGTAGTCCTGGCTGCCCCGCTGTTGTGGTTTGCGTACAACGGTTTCATCTTTGGCGACTGGCTTGATTTTGCACGAGGACCCTACTCTGCGGCCGCGATCGAGGCGAGGACGACAACCGGTTCGGGACCTCCGCACCCAGGTTGGCACGATCCCTGGGCTTCATTGCTGTTCTTTGTAAAATGCGGCGAGATGGATGCGGCGCCGGAGGAGTGGGGCAACTTCCTGCTGATTGCTTCTCTGCTGGGGACCGCATGGGGTTTGTTGAAGTGCAGCCGGAAGGGTTTTCCCTGGGCGCTGTTTCTATGGCTACCGGTTCCCTTCTATGCGTATTCGGTGTCGTTCGGCTCGGTGCCGATCTTCCTTCCGGTGTGGTGGCCCCACTCCTACTACAACACGCGCTATGGGATGGAGATGCTCCCCGCGCTGGCGCTGGGAGTGGCGTTCGCAGCCAGCTTTTTCATTTCAGCAATACGGGACTTTAAGCCAAGGTTGGTGCCCCTCGCGGCCCCGTGCCTGCTCGCTGTTGCCCTACTATGCGACCGGGCCGTGCTGCGGGATCGTCCTCTGACGTACGTAGAGGGCACCAAAAACATCGAATCGCGACAGCAATTCGAAGAAGAGATTCCTCCGGTGCTGCGAAGACTTGTGGCGGAGCATCCCGGTGCGCCGGTCCTGATGGGTACGTCGGTATACCCAAACCTGGTGGCATTCACAGGAATTCCCCTGAGGCAGACGATCAACGAGAGCGACCGGGGCTACTTCTCTGATGCGCTTGCGGCTCCGGCAAAACATGCAGCGATCGTCCTTACGTTTGAGGGGGACGAGATTGACAAGGCGGTGAAGCGTCACCCTCAGGGCCTGCGGTTAGTGCAAAGATTCGAGTGTGATCATCAGAATCCCGGCGCAGTTTACGTCTCCGATACCCCGCCCGTCGCAGTACAGTCAACGCGGTGATAGCATCAGCCAAGGTAAAGCCATGAGCACGATACTGGCCTCGATTTCGGCGCCCTTCGACTTCAGCTGGTTCCAGCAGATCACGGTGTTCAACGGCGCTGTCCCGCGATTGCTTGCCGCTTCATTCCTCGGCGGAGTAATCGGCCTGGAGCGCGAGTACAAGCGGAGGTCTGCGGGCGTAAGGACGAATCTGTTGATCTGTTTGGGCGCGGCATTCTTCACGCTGCTCTCGGCGGTGCTGGCTGGAGATGCGAATGCCAACAAAGGCCAGGTGGCTTCGAACATTGTGCAGGGAATCGGGTTTCTCGGTGCCGGACTTATCATCCACAATCGCAGCCGGATCAGCGGCCTGACGAGTGCTGCGACCGTGTGGGTCGTCGCTTCGATCGGCATGGCATGCGGTGCAGGATTGTTCGCTGCGGCCGGCATCGCAACCGTAATCGTCGTAATCGCCCTGGAACTGGTCGGATTTCTCGAGCGCAACGCAAGCATCAAGATCTATTCGCTTATCTATGAAGCGCGAGGAAACGACCAGGCGGCGATTCTTCATTCGATACTGGACGCGATGGACAAGGCCGGAGAGCGATTGTCTGACTACACAGCCAACGCCATCGGCGATTTGCAGCGAGTGACCTTCAACGTCGTAGCAACGAAAAGACAGCATGAGCGTTTGCACGGAAGACTCTTGTCAGAGCCCGGCATCAATGCGCTGCTCAACTTCCGCGATCCGGAGGAAGATTGATTCCTTTCTCAAAGGCACATGCGTGCGGCAATGACTTTCTGGTTGTAACGGAGAGCGCGGCCGCCGGTCGCGACTGGGCGTACCTGACGCGAAAGCTTTGTGAGCGCAATACCGGAGTGGGCGCGGATGGGGTGGAGTTTTTCTCCTGGACTGGATCCAAGTCTGGCCGAATTCGGCTGCATAACGCCGATGGGTCGATTGCGGAGATCAGCGGCAACGGCACGCGTTGCGTGGCTGCGTGGATGGCCGCAATGATTCCCGCCGAAGCGGGAGACGAATTGCGGATTGAGACAGACGCCGGGCTTCGCGTGTGCCGGATCAACCGTATCGATTCCAGCGCAGGATATTCGGTGGAGGTAACCACCGGAATGGGAATTCCAAGCGCCAGACCGAAATCCGTGACGCTTGCTGATGGAAGGGTGGTAGAAGGCATCGCGGTTTCCACAGGGAACCCGCATTTTGTGATTCTGGTGAACGACACCTCCTTTTCAATCGCGGGAGAGTCGTGGGAGACGATCGGCTCAGAGATCTGTACGCACAAGGATTTTCCAAATCAGACGAATGTGGAGTTTGTGCGGGTGCTGAGCCGGAATGAGATCGAAATTCGTATCTTCGAACGCGGGGTGGGACCCACGACATCTTCAGGAACTGGGACCTCGGCATCGGCGACCGCGGCGATCGCATTTCACAACTGTGTGTCACCACTTCGTGTCGTAGCACCGGGGGGCGCGCAGAGTGTGGTCTGGAACGGAACAGGTACAGAACTGGAGTTGACGGGACCGGCGACCCTGATTGCACGCGGAGAGGCGTGGGTCGGATGAGTGAGGCAGCCAAGCCATTGATCAGGATGCCTGCGGTTTCCGAAGGCGCTAAGGTGAGCGTTATCTCTCCCGCATCGTTCGCTATTCCTGAGCGCGTAGACCGCGGACTGGACAGACTAAGGGAGCTTGGATTTTCCCCGAGGACCGGCATGAACACTCAGGCTCGCGGACCCTTGTTTTTCGCAGGATCTGCCGAATCGAGACTCGCCGATCTGCACGCGGCGTTTGTTGATCCGGAAACGAGCTTTGTTGTCGCCGTTCGCGGCGGATATGGATCAAATTATCTGCTCGAGGGCATTGACCGGAAGCTGATCGCGAGCAATCCGAAGCCTTTCTTTGCATACAGCGACATGACCGGACTGCAGTGCCACTTTCTGGATGAATTTGGATTACCCGCGTTTCACGGCCCAATGGTTGCTGCTGATTTCTACCTTGAAAATGGGGTGCACCTGGAAAGTTTTCAGGCCGCGATTGCTGGCCGTCCATACTCACTAGGCGAGGCGGAAGGGTTGCGAACGTTGAGGCCGGGGACTGCCCGCGGAACGCTTTATGGCGGGTGCCTCAGCATCCTCGTGGCCATGCTCGGGACCCAGTGGGAGCCGCAGACCGAGGGCAAACTGCTGTTCATCGAGGACGTGAGCGCGAAACCCTATCAGATCGATCGGATGCTCTGGCACTTGCGCCAGGCGGGCAAGCTGGAAGGGGTCCTGGGCATTGTGTTCGGCGAGATGCTGGACTGCTCGTCGCCGGGTGCTGCTGACGATTTGCTGGAGAGCGCAATCTTGTCGGCGCTCGCCGGACTGGATGTTCCAATTGCTTTCGGTTTGCGTAGCGGGCATGTGTCGCGGCAGAACGTTACATTGACCTTTGGAGTTGAAGCGGAGTTGCGGGCCGGAGATGAGGCGCAGCTTGCGCTATTGGAGCCTGCCGTACAGTCATGAGCACATCCAGAAAACACATCCATCTCAGCGGGATTTGCGGCACGGCCATGGCATCGATCGCCGGGCTGCTGCAGTTGCAGGGGCATCGGATTACCGGGTCAGATAAAGCGGCTTATCCGCCGATGAGCGACTTACTGCGGTCGCTTGGGATTCCTGTGATGGAACCGTATTCGGAAGCGAATCTCGATCCGACGCCGGACCTGGTCGTCATCGGCAATGCTTTGTCGCGCGGCAATCCTGAAGTTGAGAGGGTACTGGATGAGCGCATTCCGTTTGCCTCAATGGCGGCCCTGGTACACGATGAGTTTCTGAAGGGGCGTGAGTCCCTGGTCGTTGCGGGGACGCATGGGAAGACCACGACAACAAGCATGCTGGCGTGGATTTACCAGGTGGCTTCGCACGATCATCCTGAGTTCGAGCCATCCTTCCTGATTGGCGGAGTGGCGGAGAATTTCGGAACCAGTTTTCAGCTACGGCCAACGCGGACCTTCATCATCGAGGGCGACGAGTACGATACGGCATTCTTCGACAAAGGACCGAAGTTTCTGCACTACTTCCCCGATGGGCTCATCCTGACGCATGTCGAATTCGATCACGCGGATATCTACGCGGATCTGGAAGCGGTGAAGACGGCTTTCAAGCGGCTGGTGAATCTGGTTCCGCGACGTGGCTTACTGGTTGCGTTTGACGGCAGCGAGAACGTGACTGAGTGCATCAGCAAGGCGTTTTGCAGGGTCGAGCGTTATGGGTTCAAGGCGGAGTCGGATTGGCAGGTGCGTAATCTGCGATACGCAGACGGGCACATGCGCTGGGAGATCTGGCGCGGCGGTGAGCTGTGGTCCGATGTAGCAATGCAGCTTGCGGGTGAACACAATGCATTGAACGCAACGGCGGCTGCAGCGCTTGCATTCGGTCAGGGCGTGCCAAAGGACGCGATCCGCTCCGCGCTTGCGAGTTTCAAAAGCGTGAAACGCCGGCTTGAAGTGCGGGATGTGATTCGCGGCATCACGATCATCGATGACTTCGCTCACCATCCGACGGCAATCCGCGAGACACTGCGCGCGCTGCGATCTGTTTATCGGAAGTCGCGGATATGGGCCGTGCTGGAACCGCGATCGAATACACTGCGACGGAAAGTGCTGGAGAACGACCTGGTCGAGAGCCTGCGTCTGGCTGATCGCGTGATTCTTGCAGGCGTCTATCAGCAGCAACGTGTACCCGATGCAGAGCGCCTGCATCCCGAAGATGTTGTGGATGCACTCAATGCGGGCGGCACTCCGGCGGAACTGCATCCGGATGCAGCGGAGATCGTGGCAAGCATTGCGCCGAAGCTTGTAGAGAGCGATGTTGTCGCGATTCTCTCGAATGGCGGCTTTGACGGCATCTATGAGAAACTGCCTGCGCGACTCAGAGAGCGGCAAGGCTGAGCGCGGAAGCACGACATGACGTATTCGCTGCTCCTGATCGCATGGATTGTCATCCTCGGAATTCCTGCCGCAATCATTTGCCTGCCATGGGCGATCCTTACGGGAAATGTACAGCCGCTCTATCGAGCATCAACGTTCATCGTTCGCACCGGTTATGCGCTGGCCCGTATCAATGTTCAGGTAAGTGGGCGAGAACTGATTCCCGCAAAGATGGCGTGCATTTTCATGGCGAATCATGTATCGAACCTCGATCCGCCTGCACTGCTGCCCAATATTCCGGGGCGGGTCTCCGCATTCATTAAGGAATCGCTGATCAGGATTCCGGTCTTCGGTTTGGGGCTGAAGCTGGCGGAGTTTATTCCAGTGGAGCGCTCGGGCGATCGCGAAAGTGCGGCAGACAGCGTTGCGGCTGCACGCCAAATTCTGGTCAAAGGCATTCACATCATGACCTTCGTCGAGGGAACGCGCTCGCCCGACGGCCGGATGCTGCCCTTCAAGAAGGGGCCGTTCTACCTTGCGAAGGAGACGGGCGCGCCGTGCATACCGGTTTCGATCTGGGGGACGGAGACAATGATGGCCAAGGGTAGCGTCCGCATTCGTCCCGGAACAGCGCACGTGATCTTTCACCCGCCGATCAACCCAGGTGATTATGAGACCCGCGAAGAACTGATGGGTGCGGTACGAGCGGCAATTGCGTCGGGATTGCCGGAGTGGATGAGGAGCTGACGCTACTGAACGATCGCGTTGTAGCCGTCGTTTAGCAGCTTTTGTCGCATCGAGTTTGCGTCATTGCGGCTGGTGAACGGGCCCGTCTGGACGTGAATAAGGTTATCGCCAAGCTCCCGTCGGGCAGTAACCGCATAACCGCGTTTCTTGAGTGCTCCGATCAAAACGTCCGCATCGTCGGTGCGCGAGACTGCGGCAATCTGAACCATCCAGCCCTGGACCTGCGAAGTGGCTGGCTGGACGTGAAGTGGAGCTGGGGCCTGACTGTCAGTTGAGCCTTGCAGGGCCGGCCGCACCTGTGCACCCGCCGATTGCGCCGCAGACGAGTCAGCGAGCGAACCGCTGGCAGCTTCAGCCGTCGATGACGGAGGACGGTCCGCGTCATTTACTGTGGTCACGGGAGAAGGTTGGGCTGGAGCTTGTCGGGTCGCTCCCGGTTTTGCACCGGTTCTCCCCGGCGGAATTCCGGCGGGCGAATCGGGCACCAGAACTGCGGCAGTCTCCCTCGTGGATGAACGATGGCCGGCCAGATAGCCCAGGGCGAAGCAGACGACGCATAGGAGAAGAAGGCCCACGCCGAGGCCGAGCACAGTTCCAAGGCCAAGCGTAAGCTCTGTGTGATTGCTTTCGACCGGTTCCAAGTCTTCCCGGCTGAAATCTCGAATCATGCGTTTGCCTCGAATCCGCGCGGCGTTCGGCGAAATGGTGCTCTAGGAGCTATACGGCTTCGCCGATGGGCGGTTCCGCGGGCTTTGATCCCGCACTAAGTTTATTCAGGATAGATAAAAGCTCGACAGGTAGCGGGAACACGATGGTGGTGTTCTTTTCGACTCCGATCTCGGTGAGTGTCTGCAGGTAGCGGAGCTGCAGGGTGATGGGTTGAGTAGCGAGCAGTTGGGCGGCATCGACGAGCTTCTGTGCGGCGTTGAATTCGCCTTCCGCATGGATGATCTTGGACCGCTTTTCGCGCTCGGCTTCTGCCTGCTTGGCCATGGCGCGAAGCATCTGCTCGGGAAGGTCAACTTGCTTCACTTCAACAGAAGTCACCTTAACTCCGAACGGCTCGGTGCGCTGATCGATGATGCTCTGAATTCGGAGGTTGAGCTTGTCACGGTGGCTCAGCAACTCATCAAGTTCGACCTCGCCGAGCACCGAACGAAGCGTGGTTTGCGAGAACTGTGAAGTCTGATAGACGTAGTTCGCCACTTTGATTGCGGCGGCATTCGGGTCGACGACATAGAGCGTGACCACGGCGTTGACTTTGAGCGTGACGTTGTCACGGGTGATGACGTCCTGCGCGGGGACCTCGAGCACTTCCTGGCGCAGAGAGATGCGCACCATCTGATCGAAAGGCCGAAAAACGAGAATGATACCGGGGCCCTTGGGAGTAGGCAGAGCCCTGCCGAGCCGAAAGATCACGGCGCGCTCGTAATCACGAAGGATCTTGATGGAGTTAATTAGGTAGAGAACAATGATGGCGATCGCAATGAGGACCGGAATCGAGATATCGGGCATGGCTTTCTCCCATTCAGGACGGATTGTACTCCCGCATCAATTCAGGCGGCGGTGCGCGGTGTAGCTGCCGACTCAACCGGGGTAACCCGCAGCAGGTACTGCTCATGGCCTATAACGCGAAGCCTCGCGCCTTGCGCAACGGGTTCGCTCGCCACAGCTCGCCAGATCTCTCCTTCAACAAGTACGTGACCCTCAGGCGAGAGCGGCTCCATGGCGGAGGCTTCGCTGCCCACGAGGGCATCGGCTCCAAGCCGGGACTTCATGCGACGCGCTTTCAGAGCCAGCCTGACAAGAAAGACTGTGATTGTGCCGAAGCCCAGGCTGACACCAACAGCGACCCAGGGATGGATGCGAAGTTCGGGGATCGGGGCTGCGACCAGCGTCAGGGTGCCGAAAGTGAGGCAGATGACGCCCGTGATGGCGAGAACTCCGTGACCGCCAAATTTCGCTTCGAGCAGCATCAGTCCGAACGCCGCAAGCAGCAGCATCACGGCAGTGAATCGGATGGGCAACAGGTCAAGCGCGAAGACGCCAAGGAGCACCATCAGGGTTCCAAGAGCGCCGGGGACGATGGTTCCAGGAGTGTTGAACTCGAGATAGATGAGGAGCGCTCCGCCGACGAGAAGCAGCAGGGCGATGTTGGGGTTGACCAGCCAAGTGAGGAGGTTTTCGCGCAACGTCGGTTGTACGAACTCTATGCGCGCGTTTCTGGTATGCAGGACCTGTTTCGTGCCGTCCATGCGCGCTACCTGGCGGCCGTCGATCGCATTGAGCAGTTCGGTGTCGCTGGGGGCGATCAGATCAATGAGACGCTGGTTCAGCGCTTCTTCGGCGGTGTAGGACTTCGATGAAGCAACAGCGGCGATTGCAGCATCGGTGTTGCGATTGCGGCGTGATACGTAGGAACGCATGAAGGCTTCCGCATCATTCTCGATCTTCTGGCTCAGCGTCTCGTCAGGTTTGCCGCCCTCAAACACGACATGAGCGGCTCCCGCGTTCGTGCCTGGAGCCATGGCCGCGATATCGGCAGCTTCGAGCAGGAAGAAGCCCGCTGACCCAGCACGAGCGCCGGCGGGCGCAACGTAGATGATGACTGGGACGCGGGAGCTCAGAATGGCGCCTGCCATCGTACGCATTGAGGTGACGAGGCCGCCCGGTGTATCGATCTGGATCAGGAGCGCTGCCGCGTTGCTGGAGTTGGCGCGGGCAATAGCGCGATCCAGCATACCTGCGCTGACGGGCTGAATCGTCTCGTCGAGGATGAGCTTATCGACTACGGGCTGCTGGGGAGAGGCTGTTACCGGAGTGACGAGTAGAGCGCTGATAACAATCAACAGGACAGAAGCTTTCCGGAACCATTGCTGATACGTTGATCCGGGCACTTGCTCTCGCATGTCTTGCTCCCCCGATCTTGTTGCTACTGTCTCTTCCCTGTTCTAGCCGCGATCTCGCGGTTCAGCTCCTGGGCCGCGCGGCTGGAGGGATCAAGTTTCAAAGCCTGACCGATTTCGCGGCTAGCCTCATCCACGTGGTTCTCAGCGATGTCGAGACGGCCGAGAACGATGTAGGCGTCGGCTGAAGGCGCGATCTCAAGGGCCTGATTTGCCTCTTTACGCGCCGAGGCCGCATCGCCGGTCCGTTCGCGTACGGTAGCCAGGCCTGCATGCGCCTCGGCGAGCCTTGTGTCATCCGAGACAGCGGACTGATAAAGGCGCTCAGCTTCGAGAAGAAGCCCGCGATTGAAGTATTCTTTTGCGCGCGCGGCGAGTTTGACGGCACGTGCGTGAGCCGGAAGTGCCGCAAGGCGCGCAGCCTCCATCGAGTCCATCACCTGTGCTGCCTGCTTGAATGCTCCGGCATCGAATGTCCGAATGATCCGCTCCAGGGTCTCGGAATCGTTTGCCGCGTCGGGCGAGCCCGGCGCTTTCCACGCTGCCTGCAGCTTCTGCGCTTCTGTGTCGCTGGGTCGAAGCTTCAGTGTCTGAGCCAGTTCGTTGGCGGCGTTCGCAGTAGAGCCGTGCCTCTTTAGGCTGATCGCTAGGTTGAAGTGGTAGTCGGCTGCGTTGGGGTCGGCGGCGGCTGCTTGCACAAAGAGACTCGTCGCGTCTTTGCCCTGGCGGCTCACGGCAACGCCTTCGTTATTCAGCACTTCAGCGAGCGGCAGTTCCTTCGCGACGTTGGCAAATGCTTCCTGTGCCTGCGGGTAGGCGCCGAAGTAGAGCAGCGACAGGCCGCGATAGAAGCTGGCTTCGAGCGCTTCTGGATCGTTGGGACTTACTCGTGCAAAGGATGCCGCCGCTTCCTCGTACTTTTGCGCATTGAAATCTTCGCGTCCAAGAGCCATCCAGCCCGGGCTGAAGTTGGGGCTGAGTTCGACGGATTTCTTCAGGTGGCGCTGGCGCTCCTGCTGGTCGGGTTCTGATATTCCGCGAATGTATTGCTCAAATGCATCGAGGCGCAGGTTGGCGCCTGCAGCAAGGAAGGTTTCCTGGGCCACGCTGAACGCGGGATCCATGACCCGCGTAAGCCGCCACGCAAGCGAGTCGAAGATGGCGATCAGATCCTTCATCTCCCCTCGCGCCATGACGGCGTCGCTCATGCGGAGACGAGGAACATTGAGCACGCGTGCTTCGGCGACGATACTTGTGCCTTCGAGTCGATAGTTACCCACTACGATGGAGTCGACATCGAGCGTCTGGGCAAGTTTCAGCGCACTGGCACGGGAGGGTTGAAACTGCTGCGGAAGCCCGAGGTGATCGAGAGCGTACATGCGATCGGGGCGGCTCATAGGCGCAAATCCGGCCGAAGAGAAGCGGGCATCGAGGATGGCAGGGGCAGCCTCTCGTATCCACTCCAGGTTCAGTTGGCCGGTCCCATTGTCGAAGGGTAGGACAAGAAGTATCCGATTTTTTCCCGCGCTTGCGGCATCGGAGGGAGTTGGCTGGGCGTTGGAGCGAAGGGCGCCTGCGAAGATCAGGGTGAAAATACAGATCACGATAGCGCGGGTCTGCCTCGTGCCTCTGCGGAATGGAAGAAGATGGGCCACTACAGCCAAATTATAGGTGCTTTTCTTTTGGTTGGCAGTGATGTGATCGATGCTATCGGGCTCTGCGTACAGGGTGAAGCACCTGCAGGCTGGCTTCGAACTGTCGATTGAATCGGAGCAGTGCGATCCATTGGTTGTGGTCTTCTCGTTTCCAGACCATAGTGCCGTGAAGGCGAAGCGCGATGGCTTCGGGAGCAAGGTCGTGGTGGAGGCCGAAATATTGTTCATCCAGAGCCTGGCTTCTGGTTCCGAGAGTGAGAAGCGTAGATGAAGGGTCGTACTTGGTTGAGAACACCAGGGCCGAGGAGTAACCGCCCGGATCTGCCGAGGCCTTCTCAATTTGCTCCTCCGTGAAGTCGTCGAGCCGGTATACCTCATAGGGGGCCTTGACGTAACCGAGTTCCGGCTTGCTGAGTTCATCGGTGATCGGCCACGCGGAAAGAACCGTTGAGCCCGGAAAGTGCTTATTCAGCTGCGCAATGCCGGCCATGTGAAGACGGATCACCCGGGCGTACTCCAGGTTGTCTTCAGGCGCGAAACGGTACGGAGGATTAATGAAGAGCCCGGAGATGAAAGCTGCCGCGGAAAGAAGGGCGAGCGATGGCCAGTATGGGACGCGATGAGCGAAGGTGGAAACCGCGATCAGGATGATCAGCGGATATATCGCAAGTAGATAGCGGGTCAAGAGCGCCCCGCCGAGCACGCTAAAAAGCAGTGCGTTGGCGAGAACTACCACGAGGATGCGCCAAAGAGCCGCGTTTCTGATCCGAGGCTTCTCGCGGCCCTCTCTGTCTAGCCGGGGATTGAGCATGAGCGACGCCACGGTAAGCAGAGTCGGCACAAACATGTTCATGTGCGCCGTGAGATGTAGGAGGCGATGCCCGAACGCGGCAACGATGCGGACGGGAGCGAAATTCGCCTGGGCGTTGTAGCGAAGAAACTCGGGATTTCCGAAAGCGAACCCAGTCTTTGCGTAGTGCCAGACGTACCAGCCGGCAAGCGGCAAAGCACAGGATAGCAGCCAGGCGGTTTCCTTCAGCAAGCGCGTACGTCCAGCGGTGTCGGCGCGGAAAGCTTGAATCACTGCGATAGCCGCAAGTGTCACCGGGATGGCGATGGCGGTTTCTTTGGCGAGCACCGCGGCGGTGAAGTACAGCGCCGCAAGGCCGGGCCGCCGATCATCCGGCAGCGAGTACACCAGACCCCAGAGGCTAAAAGCGGCGGCGAAGATGTCGGCCTGGGCCAGAGTGCTCTGTGCAAACCAGACGGGATAGACGGCGGTTAGAAGCACGGTCCAAAAAGCGACCGCGCCGGACCCAGAGAGACGGTGAGCGAGGCGCCACACCGCAAGCAGACCGAACGATGCGATGAGCAGAACAGCCTCTCGCGTCACCTCCGGCACAAACCCCGAGAGCTTCCACCAAAGCGCCAGGTAAAGGCTCGGTAGAGGTGGATGGGCGTTGGACAGAGTTGTGCTCGGAATCAACGAACCGGTGCGGAAGAAGTCCCACGCTGCTGGGACATAGTAGCCCGCCTCGTCCCAGTAGTAAGGCAGTCGCAGGAGAGAGAAGTGGCTCGCGTAGAGAGACGCAAAGATGACCGGGAAGACCATCCAGAGCGGAAAGGGCGCGTCCAAGCGCGGCTCGAAGATCTTTCGGAGTAACGATCGCGTGGTCATCCCACTCTTCTTTGAGGGCTCATTTTTGGCAGGAACGGCAGTATGGAGCGTCCGGATCCCGCGCTGCTAATTGACGGGTCCTTGCGGGAAGTTCACGTTTTGCGGTTCCAAGTTCAGCGTGCCAAACGCCTGCTCATATTGGGAGAGATTCTGCCCGAGAACATTCCACAGTGCCTTGGCCTGCTGCGGGCTGAGGAATATGGCCTGATGATTGCGGATGGTAACCTGATCAGGACTATCGCTGGAAGCAAGGCCGAAGACGAGCGAAAAATCCCAAACGCTGACGCGCACCTGCACGCTGTTTGCATACGACTCCCGGTAATCCGGTGTCTGCACGACATTCATCTGAGGCTGTTGCGGGGTAGGAGGCATAGTTCCTACAGCTTACAAGGTTTGGGTGGAAATCTCTCCACCGCTCACCCCCAGAGACTGCACTCTCGCGTCGTTAGAGAATCCCATCCAACTGCAAAACCATTATCTCGATCTAAGGCGAGGTCGGGTGTTTGAACTTGCCCGAGTTCAGACAACATTAACTTCGCCGCAATGAAAGCCTCACACACGAGTTGCACAATGGAGCGGCAGTCCGCGATAGCGATGAGACTGAGAAATGGTTGTAGTGTTTATGTCCGACTGTAAGTACTGTCGCCAAGGCGACGGACCCACTGAGATTTGCGGCTTGTTGCTTCACCGATTCGGGGATCGCTGGATCTCATGCAGCTCGGGAGGGACACAGGCCGTTGCAGCAGCCGAACATGTCGGGCCTGCTTCGCAGGAACAACCATTTAGCTCCGCGGCTCAGACTGCTGTGCTCGAAAGCTCCAACTGCTGACAAGCAGAACGCCATTTTGAGTCCTGCTGTTTTTTGAGGGGTTGATCTAAGCAGGAGTGAGTGCTGGTCATCTTTTTGCGAGCGAGGTTCGATTGGTGCGGAAGAGGGGACTTGAACCCCTAAGCCTTTCGGCGCTAGCTCCTAAGGCTAGTGTGTTTGCCATTTCACCACTTCCGCACTAATCCCATGATAATCGGATTCCCATCGCAGGGCACGGGAACGTTGCCGGAAAGCCCGGCCTGATGGATGCCGCTGGTGCCGGCTATCGTAAAAGCCGGCGGAAGAGCATCACCGTTTCATGGAGGACTTCCCTGCCCTGTGGCCGGACTGCCGTGATGAAGATCGCCGAGCCGAAGGAGATGAGGATTGCCGAGAGAATGAGCGAAACGCCATGCATCGCGAGAATCCCGCGCAGGACCAGGGTAACGGTTGCGAGTGTGAAGCCCCCGGACAGTAGCAGCGGAATCTCAAGACCGCACAGGTCTCCAGCCGTGACGGGACCCACGCGGTGCAGCACTGAGTACTGGATAGGGGCTTTCAGGAACGCTTCGACCAGAGCGTATGCAGCGGCTAGACCAACGGCGCCGCCGAAGTGCAGTCCACAGAAGAACGAGCCAACAGTGATGAGGGATGTGACGATCCCCAAACGGAACATCACGTCGGTTCGGCCCTGCGCAATAAGTATCCAGCCGGTGGCGTTGCTGAGAGGCTGTACCATGCCCACGATACCCAGGTAGAAGAAAATCGGCGAGACCGGCGCCCAGCGCTGCCCGAAAGCAAGAACGACGAAATCGTCCGATACCGAAACAAGCGCGGCCATCGCAGGGACGACGAACAGGGTGAGTTGACCGGCGGCGCGCAGGAACATCGCTCGAAATCGCGGCTTGTCGTCCTGTACGCGGCTAAGCAGCGGGGTCATTACGCTGTGAAGCGGCGCGTTGAGGTGCTGAATAGGAAAGCTGAGAAGCTTGAAGGCGCGATCGTAGTAGCCGAGAGCGGCAGTTCCGAGCCTGCGACCAATCAGGACGTTGTCAAGGTTGCGCGAGAAGTAGTTCACGAAAGTGAAGCCTGTGAGATTCGCGCCGAAAAGGCCGATATCTTTGTCGAGGAACTTGCGGGTGGGGCGGCCCGGTTTCCACCGCGCAAAGGTCCAGTAGCCTGCGGCCGTAAAGGAGTTGGCCACAATAGCTGCGATAATGAGCGACCAGTAGCGCGCTCCCAGAAGCGCCGAGACGATTGCTGAAGTCAGGGCTAAAGCTGCCGCGGACGCATCCGTGAAGGCGAGACCACGGTAGTTCATACGCCTGTTCAGCAGACCGCTGGGAACCGCAGCAAGGCTGCCAAACAGAAGCGAGGCGCTGGCACACAGCGTGAGCAAGACGAGTCTGCTGTCGTGAAAAAACCAGGCCACCGCGGGGCTGAGTGCGGCTGCAACCGAGGCGCAGAGAATACCGAGAGCGGCAGTAATCCAGAAAATGAATGAAATCTGATCCTGGGAGATTTCGCGGCGCTGTACGATGGCCTGGCCGTAACCAAGGTCTTGAAAAAGACCGACGAAGGTGATCACCGGAGTGACACACCCCACCAAGCCGAAATCCTGCGGTGAAAGCAGGCGCGAAAGAGCAATGACCGAACAAAACTGCACGCCTATCCTGATGAGCTGTGCAGTGCCTATGATCATGCCACCCCGGAGAGCACGACCAGACAAGCTGGGCGGCACCTGGAGTTCCTCGGCCCTGCTTGCTACCCGATCAAGCTCTGCCGGCAAGAGTCGGCTGGTTTGGCTCTCGGATTCGGTAGAAGCGAGCACAATTTTCGCCAAGGATCAGGTCCTGTTCAGCCGACGTCAACGCGCCGATGTAGTCGCGCACCAGTGCAATCGTTCGTCTGTATGACGCTGAGGCGGTGCAGACCGGCCAGTCCGACCCTACCATGAGTCTGGCGGGGGTGAACGTGTCCAGCACCACATCAAGATAGGGGCGAAAATCCTGGGGCTTCCAGTCGTTCCAGCGCGCCTCTGTAACCATTCCGGATAGCTTGCAGAAGACGTTCTCAGACTTACCCAGTTCGCGGAGGTCGCGGTTCCATGGATTCAAACGGCCTTCCGCGATGGGAGGCTTGGCAATGTGATCCAAAACGAACCGCTGTTCCGGGAGATCACGGACAAGTTTGATGGCAGCTGGAAGTTGCCGAGGGTAGATGAGGATGTCGTAAGCGAGATCGTACTCGCCAAGCCTGGCGATGCCGCGGCGGAACTCAGCACCGAGCATGAAATCGTTGTCGGGCTCGTCCTGCACCACATGGCGCACGCCCACAAGGCTGGGGTTCTGCGCAAATTGATGAAGCTGGGCTGAGAGGTCGGGAGACCGGAGATCGACCCACCCGACCACGCCTTTGACAACGTCGTTGTGCGCGGCGAGTTCCAGCAGCCAGCGGGTTTCTTCAAGACTCTGGCGCGCCTGGACTGCAATCGACCCAGCAAATCCTTGTTCTGCAAGCAGCGGTTGCAAGTCGTGTGGCAGAAAGTCTCGGCGCAAGCTAGCCATGTTGTCGCCAATCCAGCCATATTCCGCCGGGCTGTACTTCCAGAAGTGCTGATGGGCATCCAGTCGGGTAGTCATCGGTCCTCGCGATTGCCGGTTCGTCACAGAAAAGAGTAAACCCCTCAGGTGCAGCGGATAGAATGCGGTCGCATGATCCGAATGATGGCGATCGCCGCGGCGGTGGCGTTGCTTGCGCAGGCACCGAACAACGTGCGCGATGAACTTGCGGCGCTGCGCAATGAGGCGCATACAAGACGTGCCGCTGGAGATCACGCCGGCTATTTGCAGGAGGCAGTGAAGGCAAGAGAGCTGCTGAACAATAATCCAAACGCGATCCTCTCCGTCGCGCGCGGTTACATGGAGGCCGGCAAAAGCGAGAAAGCGCTTGATGCCCTGGTGCAGTTTGCCGATCTGGGCCAGGTTGATACCGGCATGCTCGATGGCAGCAACAAGGATTTCGCCTCGCTTGTCGAGTCACCCCGATATAAAGACGTGCTTAAGAGATTTGAGGAGAACAAGAAGACCGTTTCTGGAACGCAGATTCAATTCGACCTTCCGGATCCTGGACTGGTGGCGGAAGACATCGATTACGACCCGTCATCCCGAGCATTCCTAGTAACGAGCGTGCTGGAGAAGAAAATCATTCGGGTCACCGAAAAAGGTGCTGCGACAGATTTCGCTTCGTCTCCGAGCGGCTGGCCGATGCTCGCGATCAAGGTGGATGGCGTTCGGAATCTGGTATGGGCTACGGAGGCCGCGCTGGATGGGTTTACCGTGGCTCCGAAATCTGATTGGGGCAGATCGGCTGTTGTATGTTTCGACCTCAAATCAGGCAAGCTGCTGCATAGATTTGAGGGCCCGGCAGGTTCGGCGCTCGGCGACATGGCTCTCGATCAAGAAGGCGATCCGCTTGTCAGCGACGGTGAGAGAGGCGGAGTGTACCGTCTCAAGCATGGGCAGTTGCGATTGTTGAATGGAACGGATTTCATATCCCCGCAAACACCCGCGGTGCTTCCGGATGGCAAACACGCGCTCGTTCCGGATTACCTGCGTGGCATCGCCGTTCTTGACCTCGAGGTCGGCAGCGTACGATGGCTCCTCTCGAATGGAACGGCTTTGAGTGGTGTCGATGGAATGTACTACGACCGCGGAATGCTCTTGCTCATACAGAATGGAACATCGCCCGAACGCGTCATTCGCGCCTTCCTGGACACTTCGCTGCAGCATGTAGTCCGCAGCTATGTGATCGAACAGAATACGCCGACTCTTGGCGACCCGACGCACTGCCTCTCTGTGGGGAACGACTACTTCTACATCGCAAACTCAGGCTGGAGCGAGTTGGACGACCACGGCAACGTAAAGGCGGGATCGAAGCTCACACCTGCTCATGTCATGCGCTTCAGATCCTGGTAACGCAGGCTGTTCTTTTCAAACGCGGCCTGTTTAGCGCAATTTATAGTGCGTATATGTCTTCCCTTCGCATCCGGACCGTTCTAGCGGCCTGCGGTTGTCTTCTTTCGGCCTTTTCTGTTGGGGCTCAGAAACCTAAGATCACTCTCGACGAATACCTGAATACGACAGAGATCACCGGCACGACGCTGGCGCCGGATGCGTCATCGGCTGTCATAGCGACGGAAGCGCCCGACTGGAAGGCAAACAATTTTCGCCACGATTTGTGGTTGTGGACTGCAAAAGACGGGCTGAAGCCCCTGACACGATCGGGAACCGATGAGCGGCCGCAGTGGAGCCCCGACGGCAAGTGGATCGCGTTCACTTCGGATCGTGCTCCGTCCGGCTCAAGTGAATCGGGCGACTCTGACGGCGACAAGCCGAACCGCGTATGGCTGATCTCGTCTTCGGGCGGAGAGGCACTGCCGCTCTATAAAGAAAAGCTTGACGTACACGCGTTTGCCTGGTCCTCGGATGGATCGGCAATCTACATCTCAGCCAAGGCGCCCCAAACCCACGAAGAGGAAGACAAGCAGACCGACGAGTGGAAGGACGTAGTGCGCTGGCGGGAGCAGTATCGTGGCGATCTCCTTCTGAAGATCGCGATCGCACCCGCGCTGGCTCGGGCTGTAGCTTTGCCATTGGCGAACACGATACCTGGCAAGGCGGCAGGCGATGCTGAGCCTTCAGCCAAGCTCCCGGAAGGGGCAACGACCGTAGCCAAATCTGACCTCGCAATCGCGGAGATTGCACCGGCCCCGAATGGCAAAGCGCTTGCATTTCTAACGGAGCCGATTCATAAGCGGATCGAAAATCCGGCCGACTATGAGGTCTTCCTGGTCGACACTGACGGCGGAGCCCCGAAGCAGCTGACGCACAATGCGGCAATGGAGTCGAACCTGCGCTGGTCGACACCATGCTGAGCCGGTAACCCAGATGCTGACGCAGAAGATGAAGCCGATAAGCGCGGCGGCAAAGATGCCGATCCAGTTTTCGCCGTTGTTGCCGGTGTGGGCGGCGCCGAAGAGCACTGAAGTGAGCCAGGACGCATACCAGAAGCCACTCTGCGGCGTTTTTCTCAGGTGGAGGTAGAGGCAGGGGAAGAGACCGAGCCCAGCAATCATGTATACGCCCCAGGAGGCCTCGCCTTTCGTACGCCACAGCAGCAGGCCGCAGATGGAGCCGATGATGCCGAGTGCACCCCAGAAGTTGAGGCCGCGGGTGAAGGTGTACTGGAGATAGCAGCGCATGGTGCCTTCTTCAAAGCAGCCCACCATCAGGAAAACCGAGCCCCAGACCAGGGCGTACTTGACGATTTCACCACCGCTCAGGGTTGAAGGGCCGAAGCTGAGCCAATGGCCTGCTGCCAGACCGCCCACGAGCGCAGAGAGAGCCAGGAAGCCGATTACGAATCCGCTGAAGAAGTGGATGGCGCGATACGAGCCACGGAGGTTGTAGTCCAGGATGCTACGGCGTTCAATGAGCGCCACGATGGCTGCGGCGGCGATGAGAGCGATGAGCTGGAAGAGTTCGCTGAAGATTGCATTCTTCGGCGTGAATGCTCCCTTCGTGATGAGGTGCATTTTGGCGAAAAGGAGGGCGAGAGCGGACATGAAGCCGATCAGGAGAGGGACGAAGATGAGGACGGACCAGCCGGAGCGGAGTCCATAGGGGCCGATGAAAATCCATTTCAGTCCGCGATAAGGCTCTGGTTGCTCTGCGGCGGGTATGGTGACGGGCGCGAGCGGTGCGTCGGCTGCGGGATCGGGCTCTGGCGCGTGCAGTTCGGTCGTTTGCGGGAGCTGCGGCTCAGGCTCGAGTTCCATAAGTTTCTCCTTACGGCGGCGAGGTGCCGTCGATGCATTCTACCCAAAGTGCAGCGAGCAGAGTGCGCCGCAGGGCCGGGATGGCGAGCGGGCATGGCGCTTTTCGACCTGCGCTCCTTGACACAACGGGCCTCCCGTATGATTCTTACTCTTCCGGGTTTACCGGAAGGGGCACGAGAGGAGCTGGTGCGGTTGCGGGTCAAAGTTTTCTATCACGATAAGTGCTTCGACGGGGCCTGTTCCGCATCGCTGTTCACGCGGTTCCATCGCGAGTGCATTGCGAAGGATGCCGCGTATGACTACCACGGCCTGGTGCACCGGGCCGGCGCGCTGTTCGATGAGAGCGAGTTCACGGGGGATGAGAACGCCATCGTCGACTTCAAGTACTCGGCGTCGCCGAAGATCACTTGGTGGTTCGATCACCATCAATCGGCGTTTCTGACGCCGCAGGATCATGAGCACTTCCTCGCCTGCCAACGCGACGCGCAGTGCAGCATGCGAAAGTTCTTCGATCCGAACTATACGTCGTGCACCAGCTTTCTGGCGCATATCGGCTCGACGAAGTTTGGGTTCAATACGGAGCCGGTTGCCGATTTGATTCACTGGGCGAATATCGTGGATGGCGCGCTGTACGAGAGTCCGGAGGCCGCGGTGGAGATGGCGGCGCCGGCGATGAAGTTGACGCTGATCATCGAAGCGACGCAGGATCCGGAGTTTATTCCGAAGCTGATTCCCCTGCTGACGGAGATGCCGCTTGCGGACGTGCTCGCGCAGCCGTTTGTGGCGAGTCTGCTGCCGCCGCTGCTGGAGCGGCATCGCGAGGGGATCGAGCTGATTCGGCAGCGGAGCGAAGATGTAGATGGCACGATCTTCTTCGACATTACGGATAGGCCGGTGGAGGGATACAACAAGTTCATCCCTTACTATCTGCATCCGCATGCGACGTATTCGATCGGTTTGTCGAAGTCGAGCTTCCGAACGAAGGTGTCGGTGGGATCGAATCCGTGGACCAAGGCTGATCCGGCGAAGATGGTGAACCTGGCGCAGGTGTGCGAGCGTTACGGAGGCGGCGGACACGCGCGGGTGGGTGCCATCAGCTTTCCGCCGGACCAGAGCGATTGCGCAAGAGAGGCTGCGGCGGAGATCGTGGCTGAGCTTAGAGCGAAAGATCCGATGAAATGAGATCGTTCTCACAGAAACCGAGCACACACACGAACGCCAGCCCCTGACCGAGGCTGGCGTTTTGCTCTCTGACCACGTCCAGTTCTAGTACGGGTTCTTGGCCCCGTCCTTCACGCCTTCGGCTCCGCCTTTGACCGCGTTCTTGGTGCGGTGGGCAGCGCGCTTGGTGTGGCGCTTAGTGGAGTGGTAGGCCTTCTGCGTGCCGTGCTTGACGGCGCGACCGCTGTCCTTGACAGCGTCTTTTGATTCCTGGCCGGCGCGCTTGGCATCCTGCTTGGCGGTGTGGTCTTCACCGGGATGGGGTTGCTGGCTGAACGCCATCATGGGTGTAACCGCCAGGGCGGTCCCGAGGAGCAATGTAGATATCTGTAGGGTCTTCTTCATACATAAAGAGATTCAGATTTCGTTGCTGGAGTTGTAGCAGAGTTGCTTCTTGACGGTTAAAGTCCTAACTCTTCAGCGCGACTCTTCATGGCTTGGAGACAGAAGGCGATGTGGGAGTCGAGGTCAACGCCTAGCTCAGCTGCGCCCTGAATGACATCTTCGCGACTGACGCCGCGGGCGAACGCCTTGTCTTTCATCTTTTTTCGGACGCCGGGGACTTCGACTTCTGCGAGCTTTTTGGTTGGTTTGACCAAGGCGCAGGCGGTAAGGAAACCAGCGAGTTCGTCACAGGCAAAGAGGGCCTTGTCGAGATGAGTGACGCGGGGAACGCCGGAATACTGAGCGTGGCCCAGGATGGCGGTGCGCATCTCCTGCGGCCAGCCTTGCCGCTCAAGTTCCTTGACTCCTACGAAGGGATGCTCCTCGGGAGTGGGGTGGCGCTCGTAGTCGAAGTCGTGAAGCAGGGCGGTGGTTGAGTAGAGATTGAGCAGACGGGTCCGTTCCGGTCCGGTGAGGCCGAGGCGATCGGCTTCTGCTTCGCCGTAGGCAGAGACGCAGATCTCAACGGCCTGGGCGTGCTTGCGCAGGTTTTCGGTTTGCGTCCACTCGCAGAGAAGCTTCCATGCTTGTTCGCGATCGAATTTCAGGTCAGCGTTTTCGGCCAGAGTCATGTCGTGAATTTTACGTGTTGCATTGTGTGGTTCGCGTTTTATTGGGTTTCTTTGGGTCTGTTCCGGCTTTCTTCGGTTTGCACCGAAATTTGTACTTGACAATTATGGTTCCGCAGCCGAAAGTAGCACTTATCGCGGTGCAATCTGCATCGCGAGGAGTACCTCGCTCTGGCACTCCGCAACTTAAACGATGGCTACCACTCTTGTTAGCGTGGACACACGCGAAGTCGTGCGTTGCGATTTCTGCAGTTTGGTGCAGTACAGAACGACCAATTCACTGTGCAGAAAATGTCGCAGACCCCTCGATATCGAGGAGCCGGCACCCCTAGCCCCCCAACTTGTGCAGCCATCACCGGCAGCGGCCTCGGCCGAGGCAGGCTTGCAGGTTGCGGCGCAGGTGCGCGAGATTCGCAAAGCACGTCACCTGAGCCAGCGCCAACTGGCGAGCCGGATGCAGGTGCCCCGCACCTACATCTCGAAGATCGAGAATGGCAAGGCGATTCCGACGCTGGGTTCGCTGGAGCGACTAGCCGAGGCGCTCGAGGTGGATATGCGCCAACTGGTACGCGATTCACGCAGCCGTCGCGAGGAAGAGGTGTCGGCGATCATGGCTGATCCCTTCCTGGCGGAGATTGCGGCGATGCTTCCGCATCTCGACTCGCTGCACCGGACGCTGCTGTATGGGTCGGTGCGCGATATGGCTACGGGACGGCGCAGGACCGCGTAGTCCGCGGCAAAGACCGATCTCTTTTCGACTCCTTTTTGGCGGGCGACGGGTGCAGTAAATGCCAGTCGCCCGGCCATCTTCTCTGACGAAGATGACGATCGATTCATGTGTGCCAAGTGTGACCGCATAAGCCTCGCCTCTTTGTGCTAGGCTCGAATGTGTCGCCGGATTTCACTAGCCTGCCGAGGCTCTTGAAATGGCAAGACAACGCGGTGACGGCGGAAGCTGTGCCAGGCATGTGAGCCGTCCGGCAACCCTGTCACGAAGTGCGGAACGGGCCCCATGCCCGGTTACGTAGAAGAATTCTACTGAGGCATTTTCCTTGCATCCAACTGGCATGCTGCGGATCGATGAGCTGAGCGCAGACGAGCGCGCCATCTGGAACACGCTCAAGCCGGAGCGGCTGCCGGAACACGTGGCCATCATCATGGATGGCAATGGACGCTGGGCCGGACACCGTTCGCTCAAGCGATTTCTCGGGCATCAGCAAGGCGCAAAAAGCGTTCAGCTGGTGACGGAGACTGCGTCGCGCATCGGGCTGCCGTGGCTAACGCTGTATGCATTCTCGCTGGAGAACAATCTTCGCAGGCCGAAGGCTGAAGTCAATTTCTTGATGAGGCTTTTGAAAAGCTACCTCGAAAACAATGTACAGCGGATGAACGATAACAACGTGCGCATTCGCTACATCGGACGCGTGCACGAGCTGCCGCGCGAGGTGCAAGACAAGATGCAGTGGGCGCAGGAAGCGACGACGCGCAATACCGGCACCACGCTGACGCTCGCGCTGAACTACGGTGCGCGCTCAGAGATGGTGGATGCCTGCCGCGCGCTGGCTCGCGAGATGCAGCAGAAGGGCGTTGCCCCCGAGCGCATTACAGAAGAGGATCTGCACCGGCATCTCTACACGGCGCACATGCCTGATCCCGATCTGCTGATTCGGACTTCGGGCGAAATGCGGATTTCAAATTTCCTGCTGTGGCAGATTGCGTATACCGAGATCTTTGTGACGGAGCGGCTGTGGCCCGATTTTCGCGGTATCCATCTGCTCGAGGCGATCGCAGCGTTCCAGCGCCGTGAGCGGCGATACGGCGGACTGAGCGACAGCGTGGGCGAGGTGGAAGAAGACGCTGAGCGGATCAAGATCGCGGCGAGCTGAAGAAGTTTCTCCGCCGTTCCATCGCGCATTTGCACCAAGTATTCTTTCCAACACATGATCCACACGCTCGCGGTGTCGGGCTATCGGTCGTTGCGGGAGCTTGTGCTGCCGCTCGGGCAGTTGAATCTCGTGACGGGAGCGAACGGCACGGGCAAGTCGAGTCTGTACCGGGCGCTACGGCTGCTGGGAGATGCCGCGCTGAATACGGTGGTGTCGGCGCTGGCGCATGAGGGCGGGCTGCATTCGACACTGTGGGCAGGGCCGGAGACGATTGCGAAGAGCGTGAGGCGCGGTGAGCATCCGGTGGAGGGAACTCCGCGCCAGAATGCGGTGAGCCTGAAGCTCGGGTTTTCCGGCGATCCCTACGGCTATTGCATCGATCTCGGCTATCCACCACCGGGGCAGTTGGCGTTCCCGCTCGATCCGGCGATCAAGCGCGAGTGCATCTGGCATGGAGGCGTGTATCGGCGGGCAGCGGTGTTGGTGGATCGCAACAATCGGCTGGTGCAGACCGCGCCGGCGAAGATCGCGAAGCACGAAGAGCCGGAGTACCTGACGAAGGAGCTAAGTTCGACGGACAGCATGCTGGCGACGATTGCTGATCCGCAGCGCGCGCCGGAGATGCTGGCGGTGCGCGAGGCGATCCGGGGCTGGCGATTCTATGAGGGATTCAGAACGGATACGGCTTCGCCAGTGCGAGTTCCGCAGGTGGGGACGTTTACGCCGGTTCTGAACAATGACGGGACCGATCTGCCAGCGGCGCTTGAGACTATTCGCCTGTTCGGCGCCCGCGAAGAACTGGACCGGACCATCGACGATGCGTTTCCGGGGAGCCGCGTCGTGGTCGATCAGCAGGCCGGGCGTTTCGAGGTTCAGCTCAGACAGCATGGGCTGCTTCGGCCGCTGGCCGCTGCGGAGCTTTCGGATGGGACGCTGCGGTATCTGCTGTGGACTGCGGCGCTGCTGACGCCGAGGCCTCCGGAACTGATGGTGCTGAACGAGCCGGAGACAAGTTTGCATCCGGATTTGCTGCCGGCGCTGGCCCGGTTGATTGCGCATGCGGCGGAGCGAACGCAGCTGATTGTGGTGTCGCATTCGCCCCGGCTGATCGAGGCACTGGGGCAGAACCCGCGGTGCAATCGGCTGCACCTGGAGAAGTCGTTTGGGGAAACGGTGCTGGCCGGAGCGACACTTTTCAACACTCCCAAATGGGAGTGGCCGAAGCGGTAGGGCGCCGATAGGGGCACTGGCCTGGGTTCTTCGCGAGGGCGGGTCCGGCGTGTATTCTCAACCCTGGAATGAAACGAGTTCTCACTGCCTTGATTCTGGCGCCGCTGGTGCTGGTACTGGTGTTTATCGGCCCCAAGTGGCTGATAACAGCAGTCGTCGCGGGTGTGGCGATGCTGGCGGCGTGGGAGTTTCTGGCGCTGACTGAGCAGCGTGGGGCAAAGCCGCCGAAGGTGCTGACGCTGGGCACGATTGCCCTGCTTTTCGCCGGGAATTATCAGTGGCCGGATGAGACGGCGACGGTCTTCGGGCTGTTCTGCATTGTTCTGCTGGTGTATTGCACGTTTGCGTCGCCGGTGGAGCGGGCGCTGGCGGATGCGACTTCATCGGTGTTTGCGCTGTTCTATCTGGGGCTGACTCTGCTGCCAATTCCCATGCTGCGCGAGGCGACGAACGGGCCGTCGCTGCTGGCATTTCTGTTTCTAACGGTCTGGGCGGGGGATACGGTGGCCATGTATGCCGGCAGGGCGTTTGGGAGAAGCAAACTGGCGCCGAATCTGAGCCCGAATAAGACGTGGGCAGGGGCGGTCGGGTCGGTTGTGGGCGCGATGGCGGTGGCGGGGATCCTGCTGGCGCTGAGCACGTATCTGGCGCAGTGGAACTCCGTGAAGCTGTCGTATTCGGACGCGCCGTGGTGGTACTGGCTGGGGCTGGCGGTCGTGGTGAATGTGGCGGCGCAGGTGGGCGATCTGGCGGAGTCGGCGCTGAAGCGGTCGGCGGGCGTGAAGGACTCAGGGACACTCTTGCCTGGGCATGGGGGCATTCTGGACAGGATTGATGCGCTGCTGCTGGCGGCTCCGGTGCTATGGTACGCTCAGGTGATACGGACTCGCTTCTAGAAACGTTGCATTCACTGGACTTAGCTGAACGTTGAAACGCCTCGCCATTCTCGGTTCTACGGGCTCCATCGGCCAGAGCACCCTCTCCATTGTTGAGCAGTTTCCGGATCGCTACCAGGTGGCGACGCTGGCAGCCGGCCGCAATGTCGATGAGGCTTTTGCGCAGGCGGTGCGCTGGCGGCCGAAGGTCGTTTCCATGGCGACGGAAGAACTAGCAGCCCGGCTGTGCAAGAGGTTGGACGAGGCAGGTGTCTCCGGAACGCAGGTTGTCCACGGCAGTGAGGGGACGGTGGCCTGCTCGACACACTCTGAGGCTGATTTCGTGGTCTCTGCGATTGTGGGTGTTGCGGGGCTCGAGGCTACACATGCGGCGATCCTGGCGGGGAAGCCGGTCGGACTGGCGAACAAGGAATGCATGGTTGCCGCTGGAGAGATTCTGACGGCGGCGGCGCGGGAGCGGAATGTTCCTATTCTGCCCATCGACAGCGAGCACAACGCAGTGCACCAGTGCATGCGGGTAGGCGACCACAGGGAAGTGAAGTTTATCTGGTTGACGGCTTCGGGAGGGCCGTTCCGGAAGACGCCGCTAGCCGAGTTCGCGGCGATCACGCCGGAGCAGGCTTTGAAGCACCCCACGTGGGTGATGGGACGGAGGATCACGATTGACTCGGCGACCATGCTGAACAAAGGGTTGGAGATTATTGAGGCGTGCCGGCTTTTTGACGTGCCTTCGAGCCAGGTGCGGGTGACAATTCATCCGCAATCGACGGTGCACTCGCTGGTGGAGTACGTGGATGGGTCGATCCTGGCGCAGATCTCGGTCACGGATATGAGGCTGCCGATCTTATATGCGCTGGCCTACCCGGAACGGCCGGCATCGAACTTGACCTTCGACCTGGGCGCGCTGCGGCATCTGGATTTCGAGGAGCCGGATTCTGAGCGGTTCCCGTGTCTGCGCCTTGCCTATGAGGCGGCGGAGAAGGGCGGGGCCCACTGCATTGCCCTGAATGCAGCCGACGAAGTGGCCGTGGAGGCCTTCCTGGCCCGCCAAATCCCATTTACTGGGATAGCGGGTACAATTGAAAAAGTGCTCGCGTCCACCCCCGAGTCGCACCCCGCCACCATCGCAGAGGTGCTGGCTTCGGACCGGGAAGCGCGGGAAAAGGCTCACGCGCTCGTAGCCTGAGTCCGAGTTGCCGCCCGAGTCGATCGCGCGGTGCTGAGGTTTGAATCTTTACATTTATGCATGATTTCTTCGTATCCGCAGTAGCTTTTATCGTCCTTGTTGGGTTGATGGTGGTGGTGCACGAATTTGGCCACTTTATCGTCGCCAAGCTTTGCGGAGTTCGCGTCGAGGCATTCTCGGTGGGTTTCGGGCCACGCCTTTTCGGCGTGAGGTATGGCGAGACCGACTACAAGGTCTGCCTGCTGCCCCTGGGCGGCTTTGTGAAGATGACGGGCGAAACCCCTGACGGCATCCAGACCGGCAGCGGGCCTGAGAATGTCAGCGATTTCGATCCGGGCTCGTTCATGAACCATCCGCGCTGGCAGCGCATGCTGATTGGCGTGGCCGGGCCGGTGTCGAACTTCATTCTGGCGTTCGTGCTGATGCTGATTTACTTCAACTTCATCCACGAAGTGCCGGACATCCGCACGACAAAGATTGAATGGGTCACGCCCGGCTCAGCGGCGGACCAGGCGGGGTTGAAGCCCGGGGATGTGGTCACGAAGATCGACAGCCGCTCGAATCCGGATTACCAAACGTTCTACGACGTCGCGGCAGAAAACAAAGGGCGCGCAATTCCCCTAGCCGTGAACCGCGATGGCGGGGCGTTTCAGAGCTCACTGCAGCTGCCTGCGAACGTAGATCCGCAGCACTACGATCTCGACAAGGCTGGTCTGTTTATTCAGGATGCGCAGAGCCCGATCGCGATTGAGCAGGTGAGCCCGGACTCTCCAGTGCAGCGGGCCGGGCTGCAAAAGGGCGACAAGATCCTTGCCATTGACGGTCACTCGTTCCACTCTGTGCTGCCGCTTGTGGACTACATGCAGCACGTGGACAAAGGTAAGCCGGTGACGCTCTCGATCGAGCGCAATGGGGCCACGTTGGCACCGATCGCGGTTCAGCCTTACCAGCAGGACGGAAGCTGGCGGCTGGGATTCCAGGGCGCGATTCCGGATGATTTTTCGGTGCGCGCTGAGCCGATGAGCTTCTCGAATGCGGTTGCGGAGTCGCGCGATTTCTGCGCTTCGAGTTCGCTGCTGATCGTCAACGTGCTGAAAAAAGTGCTGACGCATAAGGTCTCGGTGAAGCAGTTGTCGGGCCCGGTGGGCATCGCCGTTGCGGCAGGCCAGGCGGTCAAGGAGCCTTACTGGTCGGCGAAGTTTGGCCTTGCGGCGAGCATCAGCTTGAACCTCGGCATCCTGAACCTGCTGCCGTTCCCGATTCTGGACGGCGGATTGATTCTGCTACTGGCTGTTGAAAGCATCATGCGGCGCGACATCAACATGATGGTGAAGGAGCGCATCTACCAGGCGGCGTTTGTGGTGCTGGTAGCCTTCTTTGCGTTCATCATGTTCAACGATGTAAGCAAGCTGCAGATGTTCAATCACCTGAAACCGTAAAAGCAGTGATCAGTCGTCAGGGGTCACTGATTAGAAAAGCAATGGAAGATTGCGCGCGATGCCAGTGACAACTCATCAGGTGCGGGTGCGGTATGCGGAGACGGACCAGATGGGGATTGTGTACTACGCCAATTACCTGGTGTGGTTCGAACTGGGGCGCGTGGAACTGCTGCGGTCGCTGGGGCTGGCCTACAGCCAGCTTGAAAAAGAGCACGAGTGCATTCTTCCTGTGGTTGAGGCGACCTGCCGGTATCGATCGCCCGCGCGGTATGACGATGAGATTCTGATCGAGACTCGGCCCGCATTGCTGCGGGGCTCAGTGCTGAAGTTTGCCTATCGTATCCTGCGTAAAGGTGCGGACGGCAAAGAGCCGACGCTGCTGGCGGAGGGTGAGACGGTTCACGTCGTCTGCGATGATCAGCTCAAGCGCAAGCCGCTGCCGGAGCATTACGCGGATGCGCTGCGAAGGATCATGACGGAGCGGCATTCGCGCTGAACGGGAAGAGCCCTCAGGGGCTAAACAGGTTGCTGAAAAATGCGCCGGTCTTGCCAGGACTCATCGAAACCGTCCCGCAGCGGCTCTAATTGCACCCCTTATCGGCACAGATAAATCTGTGCCCTTTAAAAAACCAGCCGTTTCGGACTTTTTCCAGCAACCTGTAAAGCCCAGTGCCTTAGTTGGCCTTGTTCGGCACGACTGAAGTCGTGCCCTTTCAAAACAACTCCGCATGTTTTCCGATCTGGGTCAGGAGAGCTTGTTTGGGCCGCGCGTGTTGCATTCGGCGCATGTCGTGACGAGATTCTCCGCGCTTTCGTCGCCGCCCTCCTCCGGAGACTTCATGTAGTCCATCGTCGCGGTGAAGCGTGTGAGCTGCTTATCGCACCTGCGGCATCTGTATCCGTCGCGCTCAAATACTTGCATGCGCCTCTTGTGCGCGCCATTGTCTGAGAGAGGAAAGAGCTCCGTCTCCTCGGCCATGCGCTGGGCGCGGAACCTGCGGCAGGCTTCGATCTCGTCTGGGATGAGCACGCGATAGAGCGTGCCTTGCCGATTGGGCTCGCCAAGTTTCTGGATTGCGCCGATCTCTTCGAGAGCGCGCAAGGTATCCTGCACCTTGCCAAAAGAGATCATGTTTTCCTCTGCGTCGGTGTAGGAAGATTTGACGACAGCGCGACGGAGCGTGCTGTGGCTTACGCGGATTTGCGGATTGCCATCTTTCGCGATGGAGTGGCGAAAGAGGAACCAGTAGAAAGCCGCATCGTGAGCCGTAAGGATGGGCTGGAGATCGTCGACTACTTCTCCGATGATGTCCGGAAGCTCCAGCGCGCTGAAGCCGAGGTCGCCGCGCGGTCGGGCGGCGACCTCACTCTCCAACTCGCTCAGAAGCTGCCGGATCTTTTCAACGCGCGGATTCATTTGCAGAGCATTTTACGCCGCGGAGCGAGAGGAGGCAGCACTAAAGCCCGGACAGAGCGCCTGTGGAATCCTCGAGTTCCACGGCCCTTGGAAATAGGATGTCGTCCTCGAGATAAATATGTTGCTTCAGGTCTTTCTCGAATGCGCGCAGGCCAGTGTGGAAGGAGACGTGATTGGCGCAAGCCCATTCGGGAGCGGTGAATCCGTTTGTGAGCGTGCGGAGTTCGGCGATGATGCTCGACGCGGTCTCGTGCTCGTTCATCATCATCCGAATTGGCTGAGTAATGCTGCGGAAGCATGAGCTTGCGGGTGGAAGCGCGAGGCCGAGATGCTGATCAAGATGGACAATAAAAGGGAAGAGAACATTTTCTTCCTTTTCAATATGCGCGATCATCTCTTGCTGGAGCTGTTCCATAAGTCTGTCGACCGGTACCAACTGCGGCGCGCGCTGGCCATGTTTTGTTGCCAGCTTGTGTGCGAGGAATGCAAGCCTGGGAATCTCGTGCCGGACGAGTTGATGGTGACGCCGAACGATATGCTGCACGAGCTTCTCAAGCGACATAGAGGCGGGATCGACAGGCGGAGCGCTGTTCCGATCCGCTTCAGCTGCTTCGAGCTTTTCAAGCACCTGCTCGACCGAGAGCTGCAGATTGGAGCAAGCCTGGGTGAGAGACTGGCCGGCGCTGGAACAGAGATCAATTTCGAAGCGTTGCAGCACCGAAGCTGCTGAAGCCTGGGAAGCGACGATATCACGTATGGATTGAGTGGCTGTAATTATGGAAACTCTCCACCTGCAACGGTAGTGAGTTGCGAGCAGGAAGCCAGTAACTTATGTCACTCGTGCGGAGATTTGTTCAGCTTGCGGGTTCAAGCTGTGCGGTAAGGCCCTTGAGGTCGCGAACGACGATGTGGCGCGCGTCGACTTCGAGCAGGCCCTCGGCCTGGAGGCGCATGAGGTTGCGGGAGATGAGCTCGCGCACGGTGCCGAGCTGGCTTGCAAGCTCCTGGTGCGTGGAAGGGAGCTGGAATTCGATGCCGCGATCGCTTTTTGTTCCCTGCGATTGCGCGAGCTTGATCAGCAAAGCGATGAGGCGTTGGCGGATGGTGGTGAAGGAGAGCTCTTCAATAATGCCGACGAGCCTGCGGAGACGAGCGCCGACCTGGGCGAGAACTTTGAGGGCTACTTCAGGGTGTTCAAGGCAGTAGGCGTGAAAGTCACGGCGGGAGATAAAGGCGATTTCAGCGGCTTCGGTTGCACTGGCGGAGGCGGGGTAGGGCCCGCCATCGAAGACGGGCAATTCGGCCACGGTGTCGCCGGGTCCATTGACGGCGAGAACCTGCTCGCGGCCGTTGACGGAAGTTTTGAAGATGCGCACCTTGCCGCGCGCGATAATGTGCAGGCCGTTGCAGGGCTCGCCTTCGGAGAAGAGCAACTCGCCGGAGACGAAGAGCTTTCGGACCGTGCGTGCGGCGAGCAGCTGGAGTTCGTTGGGCGAGAGATCGGCAAGCAGCGGGCCCTTTGCAAGTACCTGAGAAAGATCGATGCGGGGCGTGGTCACGCTCGGATTTTAGCAGGGAGAGACTTTGGTCACTGCAGGGAGAAGGGTTCCAGGATTGTGATTGCAAAAGGATCTCGTTTGTCTCGAAGACACATCTAAACTCGAGATAGAAGTGGAGAGCGTGATGGGAATTCAGATAGGCGCGAAGCCGGACGCAGGCTTCGATGATCCGATCGGCATGCTGAAGGATTGTCACCGGCGCATCGAGCAGTTTTTGCATGTTCTTTGCCTTGTGGTGGAGCGTGCGCCAGGGCGGGCACTGACTGACGAAGAGGCGAATGCGGTGAAGTCGGCGCTCAATTACTTCAGGGTTGGCGGGCAGCGGCACGCTGCGGATGAGGAGGAGTCGCTCTTTCCGCGGATGCGCGCCGACGAGAGAACTGCCTCGGCGCTGAAGGAGATTGAGACGCTGGAGACCGATCATCGCCAGGCAGACGATCTGCACGCCGCCGTGGAGAAGCTGTACACTTCGTGGCTTGAGGGCGGAGCACTCAGCCCTGAAGAGCTTGAGCAGCTTCGTGCGGCGACGGAGAGGCTGAAGCAGCTTTATGATGGACACATCCGTGTCGAAGAGAACCTTGTATTCCCCCGTGCGGCGGAAGGGCTGGATCGCGAAGCGCTTGCGGAAATCGGCCAGGAGTTTCGGGCGAGGCGTTCGTAGCAAGCTTTTCAGGAACCAAGGCGGACCTCATGCGAGATCCGCCTTTTGTTTTGCCGTAAGTAGAAGGAGAGCATTGGCTACATGCCGGGGTGCGTGAGCTGATTCGCGCGGGGCACCAGATGCATGTAGACCTGCTCGGGAAGGTTCGTCTGCCAGTGGTTGGTGGCGCGCGCGAGCAGGACGACTCCGAAGAAGATGTAGGCGAGAACTGCGGTGACCGCCAGCGGAGTCATGGAGCGGAACTGCCAACGCGCAGCCGCTGTCGGGGCTTTGCGAGGAGGCAGCGCGAACTGAAGTGCGTCCTGTGCGGGGCAGACCGAGACACACGCCATGCAGGCTGTGCACTCGACGGTGCGGATCTGCACCAGTTGATCGACCGCGAGCCCGGCAGGGCAGGCCTTCGAGCACTTTGAGCAATCGATGCAAGATTGTTCATCGCGGCGAATTTTAACGGGGCTGAGCAGAGAAGCAAGGCCCATCAGCGCGCCATAAGGACACAGATAGCGGCACCAGAAGTTCTGCACGAGCGTGGAAAGCAATATGAGAAGTCCGATCACGACGGCAGCGGTGATGCCCATGTCGCGGAAAAAGTTCATCATCTTCACGTCGACGAGGAGGCCGTAGGGCGTCTGCATGAATCCGTCGAGCGCCTCGGCAGACATGACACCGATGACGGCAACGAAGAGCGCGAGGAGTATGTACTTCAAGCTGCGCAGGGGGATATCGAACCATTTGGGCAGGCGGAGATTGCGGCCGAAGAAGCGATGGCCGATGCGCCACAGGAATTCAGAGAAAGTGCCGACGGGGCATAGCCAGGAGCAGAAGGCCTTCTTGAGCAGGATGCTCATCAGCATGAAACCGATGAAGAGATACATGGCGGCTGGATGGATAGCAGGCACGCGGCCCGTGAGGAGGAGGTACTTGGTGTTCATCAGCCCCGCGATGGGAAGCCATCCTTCTACTCCTGCTGGTCTCGATACGCTGAAGCCTGCGCCGCCGCGCTCGTAGAAGCGCGCCCATAGGTAGAACTGAATTCCGAGCCAGCCGTTGAGGAGAAGAAAAAGCCCCTGGACGATGTGTCGAATGCGCTGTGACTTGTCGTGGCCAAAGCGGCGGATGAGGGGCTTCTTCGTGGGTTGTTGTACCGAAGGGGCGGGTTGGGTGGCCATGGTTCTTGCCTCTTATGCCACACCGTACAGGGTAGAAAAGAGGCAGGCAGCGACTTTGGTCACACGATCCAAACAGCTGATTTGAAGGCTACTGAGCGATGACGATTGGGGCGCGCCAGAAGTTGGCCTTTGCGCCGGCCGGATCGAGTACCGTGACCTGGCAATCGTATCGGCCCGGCTTGAGGGCAGCTGCGCTTACATCGAAGCTCAATGACGCTACGCCGAGACGGGTGGCCGGATTCGGACTGACAGCGATGGGCTGCGTCTTGAATGCTTCAGAGCCGTTGGAATAGAGAGTGACAAATGCCATCAGCGGGACGGAGGATGCCGGAGAGGCAGCCGGCGTCGACGCGGCCGCGGAGGCGCCGGCAGACGGCTTGTAGGCCTGGAGGTAGACGTAGATGTCGCGATTTTGCGCGAAGACGCGCGTGACTCTGGGGACCAGCTTCTTGCCGTCCTGAACAAGCGGGTTCACGGCGTTGTCCTTTGCGCGCTCCTTGGCTTTGGCTGCGTCATAGATCGCGTCCTTCATGTCGATGCGCTGACTGCTGAGGACCACGGAGCTGATGGGCACTCGCTTGTCTTCCTTGTTGAGGTTGGGGATGACAAACGTAGTCTGGTAAGTTCCGATGCGTCCAGTTTCATCGTCGCGAGCGAGGAACTTGATCATGTAGCGGCCGGGGAGGAGCGTGAAGCCGGTGTCGTATTCGATGGGACGATGGGCGAGCTCCGCGGCGGTAGCATCAGAGAGCTTGATGTTTACGAAGTCGCGGACGTTCGAGACTGTGGTGCCGCCAACCATGTCCTTAATTTCGCCCACGAAATCGATGAGCGTGTGTTCGGCGCCGCCGCGCTTGGCAAGGGCGAGCTCGCGGCCGGGAATCTTGACGATGATGGGAACGAAGTACTCCGCGCGATTGAGCTGAAAGTGGTCGATCTCCATCGCGATGGACAACTCGGTGATGGGGTCTTCGAGCATCAGTGCATCTTCCAGCTGGCGTTCCTTATCGACGGCGGTGAACTTGCTGAACTCTTTGTCGGCGTAGTAGCCCTGCCGGTAATCGAGTTTCGCTTCAGTGGCCTGATTGTTGAGGGCGATCTTTACGCGGCGGAAGCGTCCGTTCTTCGCGGGGTTTGTCGTGTAGTAGCCGATGATGTAGTAGTCGGATATGGAGTCCTGCGCCTGGACGATGCCGCGATCGAGATCGTTCGCATCGAGCAGCGCCTTGCCGCCGGTGTCGGCTGCGAGCGAATACATCGTGTCCTGCGATGCCTTGAACTCAAAGCTCACTGCGTTTGCTGCTGCGCCGGTGTAGATGCCGGCGTTGCCTTGCGAGCCCTGGGTTGCGTCTCCCAGCGGAGCCTCGGCGACGAGGCCGCGCGCATCGATAGGCCAGAAGGAGACTCCGGCTTTGATGGCTGCATCAACGGTGGCATGGAGCTGCGCCTGGTTGTCGACGCCGTTGAGCCGGAGACCGCCGGCGAAGTAGATGAGCGACTTCTTCTCATTGAGATTGCCGAGCATGTGCGCCGCAGTTTGCAATGCGGAGAGCTGGCGGTCGGTGTTGAAGATGTTGAACTCGCTGTCATCCTGGCCGAAAGCGGATCCAGTGTCGGAGCTGCTTGCATCGTCGGCGTCCTGCGCGGAATCCTGACCTTCGCCGACGATCAGCGTCTCGAGGATACTGAGCAGGCGATCGCGATTGGCGGTGAAGTCCTGCAGGATGTCGACCGAGCCGTTCTGGTAGCGCATGATCGCAACGAGATCCACGGAGGTCATCTGGGTGCGGATGAACTTCTGCGCCGCCTGAAGTGCGCGGATCTGGTCTGCGGCCCGCATCGCGGACATGTCGAAGTAGAGGGCAAGAAGACGGCGGTTCTTGTAACGCTGGTTTTCAGTAGTCTCGGGCGCAATGCGCTCGCGGGCTAGACGCTTATAGATTCTGACGTCTTCGTCGGAGCGCTTTGAGTCCGGAAGTGGCTTTGCGTTCGCGGCGAGATCCTGGTGCTCGAAAAATTTGATGGTTTGTGCAACGTTGTCTTCGGTGACGGTGAAGTCATTGGCCGTAAGCCCGTGAACAGGGTTGCCCTGCTTGTCTTTGACGACTACGGCCTCGACGACAAGTTGAACCTTGACAGAGAGCGTGTAGTTCTCCTGCGCATCTTTGGGGCGATTCTGGCCGATCTGCTGCGCGTTTAAAAATCCGGCGAGCGTCAGAGAGAGCAATGCCGCGGCGAGCTTGCGCATGCTAGAACCTCACCCGCATTGTGCCTTGAAGACTGCGCATTGAGTTGACCGACTGAGGCAGACCGAATTGCGTGCTCTGCACGATGGTGTTCCAGCTGCTGAACACCGGATGGTTAAGAAGATTGCTCGCGTCGATGCGGGCATCGAGGTAGAAGTGCTTGTTGGGGCGGAATGTGCGCTGCATCGCACCGTCGAGACTGAAGGTGTTGGGGCCGTTGATGGAGTTGCGGCCCGCGTTTCCCCAGGTGCCGGCAACCGGTGCGGTGAATGCGGCTGAGTTGAGGTGCGCGCCGTTCCGGCCGCCGTAGATGGGAGCACCGGTCAGATCGGGACGGAGCGGGCCGATCCAGCCAGTGCCGGGAACTGCGGCGGGGAAGCTCGGGGTCTGCGGCATGCCGGTGCCCACGGTGAACTGCGTCATTAGCGTCCACTCCTTCAGCGCACGGCCTCGCCATCCGCCGAGCAGCGTGCCGCCTTCGAGCCCTTGTCCGGTCGTGTACTGCGCCTGAAGGTTGAGCAGATGCCGTTGGTCAAACGAGGAGAGCGAGCGCTCGGATCTGAGATCGAGCCAGTTCTGCGCGACCTGAGCGGTTGGTGAACTTGAGCTCTGAGCTGGCTGGGCCGCGAACTGCGTCTGGGCTGCGCCGGTCTGATAGCCTTGTCCGCCAAGCGATGCGTCGTTGTCGATCGAGTTCGAGTAGGTGTACATCAGCGAAGCGGCAAGGCCTGCGCGAAGACGACGACGCAACTGAAGCTGGCCAGATTCGCGGATGGAGTTCCCGCCGGAGGTCTCGTACAGGAAGCCGGACGGGCAGCCGGGGCATGGATCCGCAGCGTCAAGGGGATAGCTGTTGGGCAGAAATTGCTGAACCCCGTGCGTACCCTTCACGCCCATGTAGGTTGCCGTCATCTGCAGTGCCCAGGGCAGGTCGCGCTGAGCTGCCAGTTGCCACACCTGCGCGTAACCGACATGAAAATGCGGATCGATGCCGAAGGTGTCGGGAGTGGTTGTGCCGCATTGGGTGAAGCCGTCGGCGAGCGTGAGGGGGCATGCTGCGCTGTTCTGCTGCTTGAGACTTTTCGAGAGCGGCGCCTGCTGCGCGAGCTGCAGCATGGGCGAGAGATAAACCGAGGTGTCGTGGTAGATGCCGTATCCGCCACGGATCACGATTGTCGATGCGGGAATGGGACGCCAGGAAAATCCGATGCGCGGCTCGATTCCCGAGCGATCAGGATGCACGAGCGAATGTGGATATGCGCGGCCGGAGACAGGACCGACAGGGTTGGATGCGAGCACTGGAACAGCCTGCGCAAAGCCGGGCGCGATATCGAGATTCACGAGACGATTCTTAAGCTCGGTCATTGGAGCGCCGTATTCGTAACGAGCGCCGGCGTTGATGGTGAGGATCGGCATCACGCGCCAGTCATCGGTTGCGTATGCGTCATAGACAGTCTGGCGAAGATACTTGTCTGCATTGCCGAATGCGATTGAGCTGGTGTCGGGTGCGCCGATGAGGAAGTCGGCGAAATCAGAGCCCGTGACCTGGCCTGTGAATCCGAAGCTGCCGCGCGGGTCCTGCTGGAAGAAGTCGTTGAACTGCTCCTTGCGCAGATCGCCGCCTGCAGTGATGTTGTGGCGCCCGCGATAGAGCCCGATCGAGGCCGAGTAGCCGTCAGTACGGTTGCGATTGAAGGCGCTCTGCGAGTCTGAGAGGGAAGCGATGCCGCTGTTGAAGCCGAGGGCGGGCGGTCCCCAGTTTGCAGGGTCCTGATTGTTGCCGGTGATACCGGCGGCGCCGGAGATGTTCTGCTTGTTCTGAAACTCGGGCCGCACGAGCGCACGCAGACGGCTGAAGTGATTACCGGCATAGAAAAAAAGATGTGAGTTGAGGCGGTGCGACCAGTTGAGGTTCGAGTTCAGTCCCAGCGTGTCGGTGGTGTCGACAAAGCTGAAGAGACTGACGTTGTCTGCGCGTATGCTTTCGAGATTGAATGTGCCGTACACCTGGTCTCGCTTGCCAATGGTTTTATCCATGCGCGATTGGAGCTCATCCTGATGACTGCTGTTCAGTACGGGAATCTGAAAGTTATAGAGCGGATTGCCGGTGACGTTCGGCAGGGGGTAAAGGGCGAGAAGGGCCGCGGCCTGCGGGCTTACCGGGACCTGATTGTTGGCGAAGGGCTGGCCCGTGTTCGGATCGATGATGGTTGCAGGCTGGCCTGGGGCTCCGGCGAGATCGCCATTGCGTTCTGCGAGCGTAGGCACGAGCGCGGACTGCGTCAAAGCGTTATGATTGCGCATCCACTGATAGCCGACGAAGAAGTTGGGGCCATTGCGCGGGAGCAGATGCGGGATTCTGAGCGGACCCCCGAATTCAAATCCAGCGGTGAAGCGGTCGTAAACGGGCTTCGGTGTTGAAAAGCCGCTGAGTGAATATTGCCGTGCGTCGAGCGCGGAGTTGTCGAAGGTAAAACGCAAGCCTCCGTTGTAGAGATTCTTGTTGTTGAATCGGCGATTGCCGAAGGCGCGATCGAGCGAGTATTGCGAGGTGGCGGCGTTGTTGACGCTGCCGTTGACGAGGAAGCCATCGCTGCTGTCCTGGCTGGCTTCGCTGGCCGGCTTGGGGATGTCCGCCGCTTGTTGTCCTGCGGGAGCGTCCGGCTTCTTCGCTGCTGATGGTGTGAGCGCTGGAATTGGAGTAGCAGGAAGCGGGGGAGGAGCGGCCGCGAGTGACTTCAGGTCCGCAATCGGTAGCAGTTTCAGCTCCCATTTAGCCGGACCCATCTGCGGCGCAATGGTCACGTCGGCATGGATGGTCTCGAAGCAAAGCATCTTCACTTCGATCTTCCACGCGCCATCGGGGAGATCGGCGAAACGGAAGGTTCCGCCCTCGTCGGTAGTGACGCTAATGCTCTTGTCGGCCTGCGTCGCGGTGACGGTCGCGCCGGGGACGGGGAGCCCGCCAAAATTGACCTGTCCCGAATAGGCAGAGGCGAGGGCTGGGATCGATGCACCGGCGCAACTCAATGCGATGATCAGGAGTCTGATGATTTTGCGCGCACGCATTTTCCAATCACCACTGCGGAGCCGGGTCAAGTTGGGGAAGGCCTCTCGCTAGTTTTCTGTGGGCAGGTCGATGTGGTCGATTACGATCACATCCACTTTGCCCTTTTCCGACTGGAGTTTCAAGCCGAGTTGTTCTTCAAGAGCGGTAAAGAGTGTCGGACCATTCGGATCGATGGAGCTATCAGCCTGGGGAGGCGGTCCGCCTGCGCCGGGAGCCATGCGCGGCATCGTGCTTTCATCGGGGGTCCATTTCAGGTTGAAATCGTAGTTGCCGGTCAGCCCGGTTTTGTCCACAACCGAGCGTCCTACCAGCGCTGAGAGCGCGTGTGCCAGGAAGGGCATTCCTCCGCCATTCGCGTCGATTTCACCGGGGCTCATCCGCATCATGCCGGGACCACCGGGGCCGGGACCTTGCCGCGATAATCCAGCCGGATGCGCGGGGCCATCGGGTGCTGCAGGTCCGCCGGGCGCACCGGGTGCTCCGGGCGGAGGTGGGGGAGGCGCAGTGGAGACCTTAAGCTTGGGACCGCCTTTTGCGATGAGGAGTGTATACATCGGCAGTTCGCGAGTCTCATGGTGGTACTTCAGGCCGAAACGCTCCTCGAGCAGGGGCAGCAGCATCGTACGCCGTTGCTCCATCTTGAGCTTGTCGAGCTTTGGCGCGTCTTCAGGAGAGACTTTTGCGGCGATGTCAAAGCGCTTCGAGCGCACCCAGTCCGGCGCACCGTCGATGCGATCGCGTTCTACTCCGAAGGCCTGCTGCAGCAGCATCTGGACCTGAACTCCGTTGAACTCAGCACCATCGGGCGTCATCATCATCCTGATTCGTCCGTCCTGATCGGTGGACGGCTTGACGGTGGCAACTTCGTATTTCGGAATGTCTGGAGTTGGGTTTCCTCCTTCTGCCTGGCCAACGAAAGATTGTCCGTGCAGCACGCCGTATTCAAGGGGTGCTATGACAAGGATGATCGCTGCGGCGAAGAGCATGCACTTGCGTCCAAAGCTCATTGCTCTTCCAGAGCGCTGCGACATGATGCGGAAGATGCGCTGCTTCAAGTCGGCTCCAGATACGCCGGAGACGCATACTGCGGACGGCTCGATGCAGAAGGAGCAGACTTTTAGTATGCCTTGCGCGTAGGCCTCAGGCTGCGAACTCTGCTCGAGTACTCGCTCGTCGCAGGCGCGCTCGCGTTCTTCGCTCAGGCGGGCAGTCATCCACCGGACAAAAGGGTGGAACCAGAAGATGGCTTCGACGAAGGAGTGGATTGCGAAGGTTAGATTGTCGCGGCGGCGCACATGCTCTATTTCGTGCGCCATGATCGCTTCGATCTGCGCGCGATCGAGACGGCGTGAGAGTCCGGCAGGCCAGAGCAGGACGGGACGGAAGATGCCGAAGATGCCTGGCTCCATTCCGGGAGAGGAGAGCAGCAGCTTGATGCGGGACTGGACGCCTGCACGGCGCTCAGCCTGGAGGAGCGCGTCGAACTCGTCACCTTGGGAAATCTCTTTCGCTGTGCTTACCGCGCTTGATGCGCTCAGCCAGCCTGAGATCCACTTGAAAAGGAGCACAGCAAAGCCGAGGAACCAGACCGCAAAGAGAACTGTAACCAGGGTAGAGAAGTGATGAACGTATGACGCGGCACTCACGGTCTGAGCCGGCGCGATCGGGGCCTGGCGGACAGGACGCGTGAACTCTTCGATGATTGTGTAGAGTTGCGCGTCGTGGATTGAGACTGGTCTGGCCAGATGCGTTCCCAGCGAGCTGAGCAGTTGGAAGGGCAACAGGAACTTGATTGAAGCCAGCAGCCAGATACCATAGCGTACGCGAGCGGCGTTGTTGCGAAGCGCCAGAGTCAGCAAGAACGCAAGCAGCGCGACCGCTGTCGATTGCCAGAGATGGTTGAGCAGTATGGCAGGCCAACCGGAAGAGAACAGATCGAATGTCATCTTGATTCACGCTCCTTGCTGAGGCTCTTGAGAAGACGCTCTGCCTCCTTTACGTCTTCAAGCGACAACTTGCCGGACTCGATGAGGTGCGTCATCACGGGCTGAGCGCGGCCGCCGAACAGAGCGAGTAGATCGTCCATGAGGCGGCGCTGCGCGGAGTCGCGCGAGATTGCGGGCGCAAAGATGTGAAAGTTGCCTACCTTCTTGAGACGGCGTAATGCACCTTTTGCCTCCATGCGGTAGACGGTGGTTTGGATCGTGGTGTACGCGGGACGTTTCTTCTCTGGGAACGACTCCTGAATTTCACGGATGGAGCACTCAGTCTTTGCCCAGAGTGTTTCCATGATTTTGAATTCGAGTTTGGACAGTTTCGCCTGCGGCACCCTAATCTCCTACATATGTAGTAATAGGTACCACGCTTGTTTGTTTCGGGTCAACGCCGTTCGTCACAAAGTCGAGGACGTAGTCTGCTGTGGCGATCTAGTTCGCTGACGGCTTCTCGACGTGATCGATTACGATCGCATCGACGCCGGTCTTCTCGGCCGACAGTTTCAATCCAAGTTCCTGCTGGAACGCGTCATACAGGCTAGGAGCCGATGGTGCCGCGGCCTCCGACGAGCCATTGTTTCCCTGATTCGGGAATTGAGGCGGATGGCCACCAAACTGTGAGTCGTCAGGGGCGAAGGTGCACTGAAAGTCGTAGCGGCCTGTAAGGCCCGTTTTGTCGACCACAGGCCGATCGAGCACAAGGATCTGCAGGAAGCCAGTGAAGTTGGGGATTGCTGCGTTGATGACGTTCAGAGTGATTCCGCCAGTGCCGGGCCGTATGCCAATGCCTGGGAGGGTTCCTTGAATCTGCGTTGGCTTCAGCTTGGAGCCGTCCTTGCTGACAGACAGTACGTACGCCGACATCTCGCGTTTTTCACGGTGGAACTTAAGGCCGAACCGATCCGTGAGAAGTTTGCGGATCATGATGCGAACCTGTTCAGGATTCGGGGATCCCTCCTGTTCGGGGACGGCTGAAATGTCGTATCGATCTTTGTCGTACCACTCCGGAGCGTTCACAATCTGCTTCACCTGAGCCTCGTAGGCAAAGGAGATCAGGTCAGCGAGAGACGAGGCGCGCGTTTCAAAGTTGCGTCCCCGGAGCGTTAGGCCCTGCATGCTGGTGGCGCCGGAGTTGTTGGGCTTGATCGTCGCGACTTCGAAGTTGGGATCGACCTCTTTGGCCATCGGCTTCGGTGGCGGCTGCGGCTTGGGGATTTCCCATGCGGTCTCGGGTGTGGCGCGGGTCAGCACGAGAGGCAGCGGATTCGGTCCCTGGCTCCAATTGCCGTCGATTGTTTTGCCGTCCGGGCTGAGTTTGCCAGTGAAGGTGCCTCCAATCAGCTTCAGTTCCATCTTCACGTCGGAGCCGTTCACAGTCACGGAGTCGAGTTTGAGCGGCTGTCCACCCTGGTCGATGCTGTAAAAGTTGCCCTCATATGCCCCCTTGTCGTTCTTCGTGACCTTCACGACGGTGCGTAGATCGCGGCCGGCATGGAGCGTGCCTTGCCAAGTGTCGGCGATGTCGTGCGGAGAAGCGGGCGCGGTCTGAGCCTGAGCCTGGCCGGCGGTGCCTGTTTCGGGCGAGTTCAAAAACAGAAGTGCAGCAGCGATAGACGACGCCATGAACAGCTTGGGAAAGAGGCGACCCACTCGGGAGGCGATGAGCATTGGCAGGTTTCCTTTTCGACCGGAAGGCTAAACAGAGCGCGATCCAGCAGGTTTTGGGGAACGTGCTGAGGATACACGCATCGGGGCGATTAGGCGCTGGCTTTGTGATTGGCGGTGAGGGAGTTGGGCGCCGGGAGATAGCGATTCGCTGGACTCTTCAGGACAGGACGATCGAAATGGCCAAGCCGTCGTAGCCTTTGCTGCCAACGGTTTGCAGCACCGTGCTGCTGAGGCGCGGCTGGGCTGCGATGAGTTCGGTAAAGCGGCGGACGCCCTGGATGTTCGGGTCGGGACTGTGGGGTTCGATGACTTTGCCATCGCGCACCACGTTATCGGCGATGATGAGGGTGCCGGGGCGCGAGAGCTTTAGGGATTGCTGAATATATTCCGGATAGCCGGACTTGTCGGCGTCGATGAAGATGAAGTCGAAGGGTGCGGATTTTTCGCGGATGAGAGCAGCGAGAGACTCCGATGCGGGGCCGAGGCGCAGCTCGATGCGATCGGAGACGCCCGCTTCCTGGAAATTGCGTTGCGCTACTTCTGCGTGATGCGGATCGAGTTCGAGGGTGATGACTTTTCCGTTTGGGCCGACAGCGCGCGCCATCCAGATGGTGCTGTAGCCGCCGAGTGTGCCGATTTCGAGGACGCGCTGCGCGGCGGTCGCACGGATCATGAGTTCCAGAAACCGGCCCTGGAGGGGAGTGACATCGATGGCTGGAAGAGCAGCGTTGCGGTTCGCTGCAGTTGCGGCATCGAGCGCTGGATCAGGTGGGATCAGCGCGTCGGTGAAGAAGCTGTCGACTTTGTCCCAAATCTCAATCGGCTTGTCGGGCAAAGCGAGTCTCCGGGAAGTGAAGTTCGCGATTGCTATCGAGAGTTCGAGAGGGCCTACTTGTCGCGCGCGACTACGAAGTCGGGAACCCAGAGCAGGGCCCGCTTGAAGTCCGAGTCAGCGAATGAAGCGAGCGCATGGCGGGATTGCTCGGCGTAGCGGTCGGCCGCGGCCATGGCGTATTCAACTGAGCCGTTGCGGCGCAGGATTTCGCGAATCTGCTCGCGGCTGACGTACTCAAAGCTCCGGTCATCGAGCACGCGCTGGATGGTCTGGCGTTCGCGCGCGGTGCCATGGTCGAAGGCGTGAATCACTGCAAGTGTGGTTTTTCCTTCGCGCAAGTCGCTGGCCACGGGCTTGCCGAGGACTTCTTCGGTGGCGGTAAGGTCGAGGACGTCATCGACGATCTGGAAGGAAAGGCCCACGGCCCGTCCGTAGGCGGCTAGCTTTTCTTCCTGAGCTTCGGTCGCTCCGGCGAGAACGGCGCCGAGGCGCATGGATGTTGAGAAGAGGCAGGCGGTCTTGCGGAAGATGAGGTCGTAGTACTCGGCCTCAGAGACAGCCTTGCCGAGCTTCTGAATCTGGAGGAGTTCGCCTTCAACCATCTGCTGCGTGAGGCCGATGAGCAGTTCGAGCACGCGCAGGTTTTTCTCTTCGAGCGCAACCTTGAATGCCTGCATGTAGAGCCAGTCGCCGGCGAGCACGCATTTCTCATTGCCCCAAGTGGTGTTCGGCGATGGGCGTCCGCGGCGGGTCTGCGCGGCGTCGATGATGTCGTCGTGGACCAGAGTGGCGGTATGCACCATTTCGACGACGGCGCCGAGTCGGATGGCGCTCGGGCCAGAGTAGTCGAGCAAATGAGCCGTGAGCAGAAGCAGCGAGGGGCGAATGCGCTTGCCTCCGCCTTCGCGCAGATATTCGGCGATTTCTGTAATGGTGCTGACGCTGGAGGCGGCATCGCGGCCGAGCTCCTGCTCGATGGCTACGAGGTCTTCCCGCAGCAGTTCGAAAACCTCTTTCGCCGTCGCTATCGCCAGGGTGCTCAAGTCGTCTCGCGCCTTTTAGTTGGTGCGGTAGTTGGTGAACGTCAGCTCAACGCCGAGATCTCGCCCCCGCAGGGTTGCGATGATGGCCTGCAGGTCGTCGCGATCTTTGCCGGATATTCTTACGGTATCGCCTTGAATGCTGGCCTGCACCTTCTTTTTTGAGTCTTTGACGATACGGACAATTTCCTTGGCCTTTTCGGTGGGGATGCCCTGCTGCAGGGTGATCTTCTGGCGTACGCTCTGCCCGGCTGCGGGCTCGACCTTTCCGTAGGTCAGGTTTTTGAGAGAGACGCCGCGCTTGACGAGCTTCTGGCCGAGGATCTCCTTGACCGCTTCGAGCTTGTACTCGCTGGCCGAGGCCATTTGGATGGTGTCGGCGCCCTCGAGATTGAGCTCGGAGTGGGAGTCTTTCAGGTCGAAGCGCTGGCGGATCTCTTTGATTGCCTGGTCGATAGCGTTGCGCACTTCCTGCATGTCGACCTTGCTGACGATGTCGAATGAATTGTCCTGGGCCATGATTCCGTTCCTCAGATTGCCGGGTTGCTCAAGTCCGCTCTTGAGGGCGGTGCAACACTATCAGTTTCCCACGCCAAGGGGAAGGTTGAACAATCGGCAGAAGTTTCTTGTCGTTGCGGCGGCGAGATCTTCGGGAGAGACGGCGTGAATTTCGGCTATGGTTTGTGCCGTCTGAACGATGTACGCAGGCTCGTTGCGCTTTCCGCGAAGCGCGTTTGGGGCAAGCCAGGGCGCGTCGGTTTCGACGAGAAGACTGTCGAGGGGAACGCGTCCGGCCACATCGCGGAGCGGCTGCGCTTTGGGGTAGGTCACATTTCCGGCGAAGGAGATGAGGAATCCAAGATCGAGCGAGCGGCGGGCCTGCTCCCAACCGCCGCCGAAACAGTGCATTACGCCTCCGAGGGCAGTGGACGCCCAGTGCTCGTCGAGAACCTCAAAGAGATCGTTCCAAGCGTCGGCTGATTCTTTGGCGCCGCGGCAATGGATGAGGATCGGTCGTTTGCGGTTCGCAGCGATCAGAAGCTGAGCGATCAGGCCCTCCTTCTGAACGGGATGAGGAGCGCCTTCGTGGTAGTAGTCGAGCCCTATCTCGCCGCAGGCGATGACTTCGGGTTGGGCAAGCAGGTTGTCGAGTTTAGCAAGGGCTGCTTCGTCGGCTTCGGGCGTGTTGTGGGGGTAGATGCCGGCGCTCGCATAGAGCCGGGGCAAGCCCGCTTTGCCGTTGTATTTGCGGCAGATCTCCGAGGCACGGTGCATCTCGGCGGGGCCTTCGCCGATGCCGATCGAGAGAACTGCGCCGACTCCGGCCTCCGCCGCGCGGCGAAGCATTTGCTCGCGATCTTCGTCGTAGCGCGGGCTGTCGAGGTGGGCGTGGGAATCAATCAGCAATGAGCAGCCTCAAGGACTTCGTTCACCTACCGTAAATTTCCAACCATTTTGGCTCTTTTACGACAGCTTCGATTGCTTCTCTGACGTTGCTCAACGTGAGGCGGCGAACAAAGATCGCCGGGGATCCAAAGAAGTAGCCGACACCCTCATTCTCCATGCAGCGATAGATGTTATTCGGAGTGGCCAGAAGGAATGTGTATACATGGCCATCATCGAGAGTCACGCTTACGTCGATGTTGTCGTTGTCCGGGTCGATTTCGTTCACATCCGACAAGAACTCAATCTGCATGCGACTTGATCGCCCCTATCATTGAGCTACTTCAAACGCGCACCAAGAGGGACATCTTCGAGGAAGCCTGCGAGTACGGGAGCGCCGTCGGGAGGCAGTGATGCCGCGAGCAACATGCCATTTGACTCGAGACCGCGCATCTTGCGCGGAGCCAGATTGGCGACGATCACAATCTTGCGGCCAATGAGCTTTTCAGGCTCGTAGTATTGCGCGATGCCGGCGAGGATCTGGCGTTTTTCGTAGCCGAGATCGACTTCGAGACGCAGCAACTTGTCTGCTTTTGGGATTCGCTCCGCCACTAACACTTGCGCTACCCGCAGCTCCACTTTGGCGAAGTCATCAATGCTGATGTGGTTTGTCTGCGCCGGCTGTGTCGGCGCCTCGGGAGGGTTTCCCTTGTTCTCCTGCGTATCGAGAGGCTTGTGTTGTGAGGCCGCCGGCGGAGGAGCCGAGTCGAGGCGCACGCTGGTTAACTCCGGCTGCACCTGGCTGACATGGGTCGTGGGCACCGGTTTCTCAGAGCCCGGGGCCTGGGTCGGCGCGGTCTCGTTGCTATGCGGCGTGCTCTCAGTTGGCTTCGGAATTCCTGCTCCAGGCTTCATGCTTGGGTCTTGAACCTGATTCACGGACGGAGATGCCGGCGGTGGGGCGGGAGCGACCGGCAGAGCCGAGGTGGGCGCTTCGGGCTTCGCCCCTTCTTGCTTGCTGGCGGCCTCCACGGCGTTTTTATTGTTTTCGTCTTCGAGATTCTGCATACGGGTGACTGCGTCCTTTTCAGCGCGCGGGAAGAGCGGTGCGGGCTCGCCCAGTTTCGTGCCGGGCTTTAATCCGCCCCACGCAACGTTGGTTAGAAATGCATTCTTCGCAGCGTCGGCGATGTCGCCCTGTCCAAGCTGCTGCCACACCTTGGATGCCGCATCCGGCAGGATGGGATAGACGAGCGCCGTGATGACACGGATGGCTTCGGCTGCAGTGGAAAGGACGCGGGCCTGCAATGAGGCGTGGTCGGCTTCGGAGCGGTCGGCGGGACGCTTCCATGGCGCGTTGGCGGTCAGGTAGCCGTCAGTTTCAGCGACAAGGTTCCAGAGCGACTTGAGAGCTTCAGAGAAGTTCAGCTCGTCGAATAGCGGTGCGAACTCGGCGATTGTTCGGGTTGTGCTTTCGCGAAGAGCAAATTCGGCGGCCGTCTCAGGGCTGGACTCAGGCACAGTTCCGCCGAAGTATTTGTGGACCATGTTGACGACGCGGCTTACGAGATTGCCGTAGCCGTTGGCCAGATCGCCGTTGTAGCGCTGCACCAGCGCATCGAAGCTGAAGTTGCCGTCTTGGCCGAAGGGGATCTCGCGGAGCAGGAAGTAGCGCAGGGCGTCGGCGCCGAGGACTTCGCGCACGGTGTCAGCGCGGACGATGTTGCCGCGCGATTTGGACATTTTGCCCTGATCGAAGAGCAGCCAGCCGTTGGCTTTGATGGAGCGGGGAACAGGGATGCCGGCAGCCATAAGGAAGGCAGGCCAGTAGACGCAATGAAAGCGGCTGATCTCTTTGCCGATGAGGTGAATGTCCGCGGGCCAGAACTTTGCGAAGCGCGCCTGGTCGGCCGGATTATCGGAGCCGTAGCCGAGAGCAGTGATGTAGTTCGCCAGCGCATCGAGCCAGACGTAGACGACGTGCTTCTCGTCGCCGGGAACCGGAATGCCCCAGGTGAAGCTGCTGCGGCTGATGGAGAGGTCTTTGAGGCCGCTGCGAACGAAGGAGATGACTTCGCGACGCGTGGAGTCGGGCTGCATGAAGCCGGGATTCTCTTCGTAGAACTCGAGAAGCTTGCGCTCGAAGGCGGAGAGCTTGAAGAAGTAGTTTTCTTCGCTGACTGTCTCGGTGATGCGGCCGCAGTCCGGGCAGGGAGCGCCGGGAGGGACATCTACCCATGCCTCGTCGGAGACGCAGTACTGGCCAGTGTACGAGCCCTTGTAGATGAACCCACGATCGCGCAGTGTTGCGAAGAGCCTCTGAACGCCGCGCTTGTGGCGGGGCTCGGTGGTGCGGATGAAGTCGTCGTAGGTGAGGCCGAGGCGGTCCCAGAGGGCGCGGAATTCACCAGCTATGTGATCGGCGAAGTCCTGAGGAGTACGGCCCGCAAGCTTTGCGGAGCGCTCGATTTTCTGGCCGTGCTCGTCAGTGCCTGTCAGAAACCAGGTGTCGATTCCCATTGCCCGTTTCCGCCGCGCGATCGCGTCGCACACGATCGTCGAGTAGGCGTGCCCCAGATGCGGGCGCGCATTTACGTAATAAATGGGCGTCGTCAGGTAAAAATGGGCTGAATTGGAATCGGTCTTTGCCATCGAGTCAGGGACAGCTTCCAGCTAAGAGGCTGAAACGATGCCAGAAGCTGCGTCCTCTTCATCTTACGGCATTGAGAGTGCTGCGCTTCAGGCGCTGCAGTGACAGCTACATGCACTGCGGGACGAGAAAGTCGGCAGCTTCAGCCTGTCCGGCGCCCCGCAGCTACGCTCTAGTTCGAGTGCGCGCGGAGGGAGGAGATTCGGGCGCCGCAGGCGCAAAACGACGTGCCTTTTGTCGCGTTACTGACGTTCGCGGCGGCTGAATCGGCAAGAAGTTGTTCTGTTAGAATCAGCTTGATAATCAAGGATTTCCGAGGCATCCAGGCGTGTATCAGGAACTGAAGAACCGGCTCGAGTCGCATCTGCGCGATGTGCTCAAAGCCAAGTACGATCTGGCGGTTGAGAACATTCCGTTGGAGACTCCGCCCGATCTGAAGTTTGGCGAGCTTGCAACGCCGATTGCATTTGAGCTTGCGCGCAAATTGCGCAAGGCTCCTAAAGCGATTGCGCAGGAGATTGTGGCGGAGCTAGGCACGCCGCGCGGGTTTGCTTCATTTGAGATCGCCGGCGCAGGGTACATCAACGCGCACCTCGATCGGACGATTGCGATCAGGATGATGACCAGCGGCGAGGACTCGGAGCCCGCGAAGTCCGACATTCACGCGCTGGTCGAACACACGAGCATCAATCCGAATAAGGCCGCGCACATCGGACACCTGCGGAACGCAATCCTGGGAGACACGTTTGTCCGGCTGCTAAAGGCAGCGGGGCGGCAGGTTGCGGTGCAGAACTACATTGACAACACCGGGGTTCAAGTTGCGGATGTGGTTGTCGGGTTCCTTTATCTCGAAAAGAAAGCGCTGGCTGAGATTCGCACGCTGATCGAAGATCTGGAGCTTCATTTCCAGCGTGTCGACTACTATTGCTGGGACCTCTACGCGCGCACGTCGCAGTGGTACACGAGCGGAAGCGATGCAGAGAACGAGCAGCGCAAGAAGCTTCGCTACCAGACATTGCACGAGATTGAGCATGGCGGCAATGAGACGGCGGCTGTTGCCGATCTGATTTCAACGGCGATTCTGCGGCGGCACCTGGAAACGATGCTGCGACTCGGCATTGAGTACGACTTCTTGCCGCGCGAAAGCGAGATTCTGCACCTGAACTTTTGGGCGCTCGCGTTTGAGCAGCTGAAGCAGAAGGGCGTTCTCTACTTCGAGAATGAGGGCAAGAACAAAGGCTGCTGGGTTATGTCGCGCAGCGGAACGCAGCCGGCTGCGGGCGAAGTGGATGAAGACGCCAAAGTTATTGTCCGGTCGAACGGCACGGTCACGTATGTCGGCAAGGACATTGCGTACCACCTCTGGAAGTTTGGTCTGCTGGGCCGCGACTTCGGATACAAGAAGTTCTTCACCTATCCCAATCATGAGTGCTGGATCTCTGCCGAGAGCGGCGAGGCTGACCATCCGCACTTCGGCGACGCGCAGGCTATTTACAACGTGATTGATTCACGGCAATCGGATCCGCAGGCCAATGTAGTGCAGGCGCTGCGCGGCATGGGCTATACCAAGCAGGCAGACAACTACACGCATTTCGGCTACGAGATGGTGGCGCTGACGCCGCGCTGCGCGGCGGAACTGGGCTATGACGTGCCGGTTGAGGATCGCGACCGTTCGTACATTGAAGTGAGCGGACGCAAGGGATTTGGCGTGAAGGCCGACGATCTGATCGATAAGCTGATCGCGGCAACTCGCGCTGAAGTTGACTTGCGCCAGACTTCGCGCGACGACCAGGAGCGGCAGCAGATTGCGGAGCAGATTGCGATCGGCGCGCTGCGCTACTTCATGCTGAAGTTCACGCGCAATTCTGTTATTGCATTCGACTTCAAAGATGCCTTGAGCTTCGAGGGGGAGACAGGCCCTTATATCCAGTATGCGGTGGTGCGCGCGCGCAATATCTTCCGCAAGGGATCGATCACTCCGGAGGCTGTGCTGCGCGAGTTTGCAGGATCGGATCCGGGTGCGTTCCTGATGGGCGAGGTAGGCGACGATATCTGGTCGCTGTGGCTGCGCGCCGGGCGGCGTTCCGCTGTGCTGGAGCAGTGCATTGCGACTTCAGAGCCGGCTTACCTGGCCAAGCACGCGTTCCAGCTTGCGCAGGAGTTCAACAACTTCTACCACAAGCATCATGTGCTGACGGAGATCGATCCGGAGCGGCGGATGTTTCTGCTGGCGACGGCGGCGATCACGATGCGCGAACTGATTACGGTGCTTGCTATGCTGGGCATTGAAAGCCCGGAGGCAATGTAAGGCGGTTGATGTTGTCGAAGTTCTCTGAGCAATCAGGGATGTAGTGTGCGTCACAAACAGGGATTCGGGCATCAGGAGTATAGTGCTCACCGGCTTGAATAGAAGGACCGGTTGCCATGGAAAATAGCGCCTTGCATACACATACTCTGCTCCCCATTGAAGAGATCGCTCAGAAGCTCTCGCTGCTGCCTTCGGAGTACGAGACGATCGGCGCCCATGGCGCGAAGCTCAAGCTCGAGTTGCTCGATAACCCGGCCTTTCCCGTGCGCGGCAAGCTGATCATGGTTACGGCGACGACGCCCACCACTTCGGGAGAAGGCAAGACTGTTGTGTCTATCGGACTGGCGCAGGGTCTGGAGCGCATCGGCAAGAAATCAATCCTCACGTCGCGCGAGCCATCGCTGGGTCCGGTGTTCGGCATGAAGGGCGGGGCGGCCGGGGGAGGACTCTCGCAGGTTGAGCCAAGCCAGAAGATCAATCTGCACTTTCACGGTGATTTTCACGCGATCACAGCGGCGCACAATCTGCTTGCCGCGATGATCGACGCGCATCTCTTCCATGGCAATGCACTCGATCTCGACCCGGCGCAGATTACCTGGCCGCGCACCATGGACATGAACGATCGCGCGCTGCGGCGGATCACGGTGGACGTGGGCGGGAAGCACGATGGGGCGAATCGTCAGACCGGATTTGTGATCACGGCTGCTTCGGAGATCATGGCCATCATGGCGCTGGCTTCGAGCCGAGCCAATCTGCGGCAGCGGCTCGATGCCATCGTTGTAGGGTCGTCGCGTTCGGGTCGCCCGGTGACTGCCGCTGATCTTGGAGCGACCGGTGCCATGCTCGCGCTGCTGGACGATGCCATCAAGCCCAATCTTGTGCAGACGACGGAAGGCACGCCGGCGCTGGTGCACACGGGCCCGTTCGGAAACATCGCGCACGGTACGTCGAGCATTGTTGCGCAGAAGATGGGCGTGCGGTTGGCGGACTACGTTGTGAATGAGTGCGGATTCGCTGCCGATCTCGGGGCGGAGAAGTACTTCGACATCGTGATGCGCTGCTCCGGAATACAGCCTTCGGCCGCAGTGTTGGTAGTCAGTGTTCAAAGCCTGCGTGCGCAGGGTGAGGGCAAAGTCGAAGCTGGATTTGTAAACCTCGATCATCACATCCGGACGTTGCGCGGTTTCGGTGTGCCAATTGTGGTTGCAATCAACCGGTTCCCGGCGGACAAGCCGGAAGAGTTGGAGATGATCGCGACGGAGTGCTCGCTGCAGGGCGTGCCATGCGCGCTCGTCGAGGCGTTCGCAAGGGGTGGCGAGGGCGCAGTCGATCTGGCGCACAAGGTGGTTTCGGCGATCGAGACCAATCCGCGGCCCGAGATACAGCCCGTGTATCCGCTCGAGGATCCGCTCGATACGAAGATCCTGAAGGTGGCTATCCAGGTCTACGGCGCAGACGGAGTTATCTTCAGCGAAGCTGCGCGCGCGAAGCTCGACCGCTACAGGGAGTGGGGATTTGAGCGGCTGCCCGTGTGCATCGCCAAGACGCAGTATTCACTGACTGACGATCCGAAGCGCATGGGCGCGCCCAAAGGCTGGACGCTGAACGTAAGCGACGTGAGGCTGTCGGCGGGCGCGGGGTTCGTGGTGGCGATTGCGGGCAATATGATGCTGATGCCGGGCTTGCCGAGCAGCCCGCGGGCGATGTCCATCGATGTGGATGCTGACGGAAACATTATTGGAGTTTGAGGAGCCGGTGGTCTTCCTGGAGTTGTCTTTCGCAGCCGTCAGCTATCAGCTTTCAGCCGTCAGGAGATCGCCTCCTGACCAGAGCGCCGCTTTCGAAACTCGACCCGCTGCTGAAAGCTGACCGCTGAGAGCTGAAAGCTAACTCGCGTAGCTCCGCACCCACTCGAGGATCGAGCGCACGCCCACGCCACTCGGTCCCTTGGCGATGAAAGGCTTGTTCTCCTCGATCCAGGCGAGGCCGGCGATGTCGAGGTGGATCCAGGGCGTGTCTTCTGCGAATGCGTGGAGGAACTCGGCTGCGGTGATTGCGCCGCCCCAGCGACCGCCGGTGTTCTTGATGTCGCCGATGTCGCTGCGGATGAGGTCGTAGTACTCGTCGGCGAGCGGCATACGCCAGAACTTCTCTCCTGACGTCGAAAGCGCAGTCTGGAACTTGTCAAAGGTGGCGTCATCGTTCGAGAACGCGCCGCCATTGATCATGGCGAGGGCGACAACGCAGGCGCCGGTGAGCGTAGCGGCGTCGATGAGGTGGGTTGCGCCGAGGCTCTTCGCATATGTGATGCCGTCGGCAAGGACGAGGCGACCTTCCGCATCGGTGTTGATGATCTCAATGGTTTTTCCGGACATTGCGGTCTGAACGTCACCTGGCTTCTGCGCTTTGCCGTCCGGCATGTTTTCCGCCGCGCAGACAATGCCGATGACGCGGACCTTTGGTTTGAGGAGAGCGATGGCGCGCATTGCGCCGAGCATGGCAGCGCCGCCCGCCATGTCGTACTTCATCTTTTCCATGTTGTCGGCAGGCTTGATGGAGATGCCGCCGGTGTCGAAGGTGATGCCCTTGCCTACGAGTCCAAGAACGGGCCCGTCCTTCACGCCCTCGGGCTCGTATTTCAGAACGATCAGCGCCGGAGGCTCGGCGGAGCCCTGCGAGACGCTCCAGAACGCGCCCATCTTCAACTCGTGCAGCTTGTCGGTCGAGTAAATCTCCGACTTGAGGCCGACTTCTTTGGCCATCTCTGCCGCGCGCTGGCCGAGGACGGTTGGGGTCAATTTGTTGCCGGGTTCGTTGACGAGCGTTCGGGTGAAGTTCTGGCTTTCGCCGACGATCACGCCTTCGTTGAACGCGGTTTTCAGAGCATTCTGATCGGCTCCCGCCGGAATTGCGACCGTCAGAGACTGCACGCTGATGTCTTTGCGCTCGGTGCGATAGGTGTCGGCATCGAAGTTGCCGAGGAACGAACCCTCGGCGACAGCGCGCGCGCTGGTCTCGGCGGCAAGGGACACGCCGGAGTCCGCGACGTTCTCGGGCAGAGCGATGGTCAGCTCGCGAATGGCACGCGGCTTGGTGTAGCGCACGGCCGTGCCGGCGGCGTTGCGGACGGCGTGTACGGTGGCTTTGGCTTTTTTGCCGAGGCCGACGATGAGCAGGCGTTTTGCGCTGAGGCCGGTGGGAGAATGCAGCAGGATCGTCTCGTTTGCGCCTGCCTTGTACTCGCCGGTCGAGAGCACGGCGGCAGCGGCTGACCGCACTTTTTCGTCGCTGGTCAGCAGAACGGGCTGCGGTTTTGCGTCAGGGCCCTTGGCGGTCTGAGTGTCTGTGGCGAAGACCGCAAGGAGTTCGGTCTGAATCTGGGCTAAAGGAGAGAAGGAGATCTCAGTGCGCATACTGGATCATTATTTCATTGCGATCCGGTGTGATCTCGCGTGCGCCTCAGGATGACACGGCTTGGGGTTAACGCCCCATGCGGTGTTTATTTGCGTTGATGGCGGAGCGGGCTTCTCGATCGGCTTCGCGACGCTTTTCGGTTTCGCGCTTGTCCCAGTCCTGTTTGCCCTTGGCGACGGCGAGTTCGCACTTTACTTTGCCGTTTTTGAAGTAGAGGCGGGTGGGGATGAGCGTATGCCCCTTGATCTGCGTCTTTGCCATAAGCCGCCGAACCTCGTCCTTATGAAGCAGGAGCTTCCGAGTACGGGTTTCGTCATGGTTGGCTATATTCCCGTGCGAGTAAGGACCGATGTGCATGTTCAGAAGGAAGGCTTCACCATCTTTGACAAGGCCGTAGGAGTCCTTCAGGTTCGCCTTTCCTTCGCGAATGGACTTCACCTCGGTCCCGCGCAGGGCAACGCCAGCCTCGAATTTCTCGAGGAGGAAGTAGTTGTGGCCGGCGGCACGGTTGTGAGCGGCGTCGCGCTCGCCGGAGGCTACCGGGTCCCGGGGCTTGGCCTCCTTCTGCGGGGCCGAAGTGTCCCGGGGTACGATAGTGTGGCTGGTTTGGCGCGGCATGGGGGGAATACCCTTAAACTTTCATCGTAGCATCGCAACCTAACTGCCACATTGCAGTGAGGCTTTGCTAGAATGGGGCATTCGTTTTGGCCGTAACCACCGAGTTCGGGAAGTGTAGTAGACAGAGCGTTTCAAGGATCTCTCCTCGCACGACCAGTCCCGGAGCAGATCCCGATTCTTCTCTAACGCCTGGGAGTCCGATGAAAAGCCGCATCCTTTTTCCTGCGCACTCTGTGTCCGTCGTTTCGAAAGCCCGTCTCTGGATTGTGCTCGCGGGCGTGCTTGCATTTCTATGCGCAGGTTCGGCGGAAAGCTTTGCGCAGTCGGCGAAGAGCTTCTACAAGCGCGGTCAGGATGCCGAAGCTCGGGAAGACTTCGACGGCGCGTTTCAGAACTTCCAGAAGGCCTACACGATGGCGCCGAAGAACGAGGTGTATCGCACCGCCTACCTGAGGGTGCGGTTTACCGACGCGGCGATGCACGTGACGAAGGGCCGCAGCCTGGAAGCGAGCGGCGATCAACAGGCGGCACTGGTGGAACTGCTTCGTGCTGCAGAGATCGATCCGAGCAACGAGGCCGCGCAGCAGGAAATCGCCAAGATTCGGACGAAGCTCTCTGGACAAGCGCCAGTGCAGGCCAACTCTCCCGTGAGCGCGACCACGCAGGCCGACATGGATGCGATTGGCTCGCCTGTACAGCTAAGGCCGATGAATAATGAGCCTTTCCTGCTCCGCATGACAGAGGACTCGAAGACGGTCTATCAGGCCATCGGTAAGGCTGCCGGCATCAACGTGCTGTTCGATCCCGACTACATTTCGAAGCGCATCCAGGTCGACCTCAATAATGTCTCGCTGATGGACGCGCTGCGTATCGTCGGAACGCTCTCCGGCACGTTTTGGAGGCCGATCACACAGAACACCATCTTCGTTGCGGCGAACACGCGCTCGAAGCGCGCGGAACTCGATGAGCAGGCGGTGCAGACCTTCTATCTCTCGAACGCGTGGCAGCAGAACGATTTGAATGATGTTCAGACCGCGCTGCGCAACGTACTGCCGAACGCGAAGGTCTATGGTGTCGCCAGCCAGAACGCGATCGTGATGCGCGCGACGCCAGATGAGCTGTTGCTTGCACAGAAACTCGTCACCGATCTGGATAAGGCACGGCCTGAGGTTGTGGTCGATATCGGCGTTCTCGAGGTGAGCAAGAACTGGGAGCGCAATCTCGGCATCTCCTGGCCATCGAGCGCGAGTGTGCAGTTGCAGTCGCCCTCGGCCAGTACCAGCACAACCTGCCCGACAGGAAGCACGAACTGTACTCCGACCACAAGCACGAACAATCTGACGCTCTACAACCTTGCGCATCTGAATTCCAATGACTTCGCTGTTACGGTGGGCCAGGCAACCGCGAACGCGCTGCTCACGGATAACAACACGCATATTCTGCAGAACCCGCGGATTCGCGCGGCCGATCAGCAGAAGGCGACCATGAAGATCGGTTCGCGCATCCCCATCGCGACCGGTTCGTACCAGACCGGCGCGGCGACGGCACTCGTCAGTTCGCTGGTGAATACGCAATTCCAATATCAGGACGTGGGCGTCAACATCGAGATCACACCGACGGTTCACTACGATCGCGACATTACTCTGAAGATGAGGATTGAAGTGACGGCGCAGAGCGGTTCAGTGACCATCAGCGGCGTGACAGAGCCGATTCTGAGCCAGCGTGTTGCAGAGCAGACGATCCGGCTGCGCGAAGGCGAGGCCAACATCCTCGGAGGCATCAACGAGCAGCAGATTCAGGACAACTGGAGCGGGATCCCGGGGCTGAGCCAGATACCGATTCTGCGTTATCTCTTCGGATCACATGACAAGATCCGCCAGGATGACGAGATTGTCTTCCTTGTGGTTCCCCACGTGGTACGTTCGCAGGATCTGACGCCTCTGAATCTCCGTTCCATCGACACCGGATCGGGGTTGAACGTCGAGTTGCGGCACGCTTCGGCTCCAGTGCAGCCACCGGTAAGCCAGGCTGCTCCCGCGGCAGCGCGGCCTAACTATGGCACGGTCCAGGGAGCCAGTGCCGAGGGTGCGGCGAACACCGCTCTGAATCAGATGAAGAGCACACAGGATGCAGCTCTGGCGCCTCCGGCGGCCAGTTCACCCGCTGCTGCCCAGCCTCCTGCGCAGGCGGGGCCCCCAGGGAACGTGAACCTGATGCTCAACTCGCCAGGAACGGTGGCTAACGGGACTACATTCCAGGTTCCGGTGGTGCTGACCGGCGGTACGGACGTTTCGGCGGTTCCTCTACAGGTTCAGTACGATCCGTCCAAGTTGTCGCTTGTGAACGTGGGTGACGGCGATCTGCTGAACCGGGATGGCCAGGTGGTCCAGATGGCCCACCGGGACGACGGTCCTGGAGACTTGACCGTGAATGTTGCGCGGGCCCCGGGAGCACCGGGCGTGAGCGGTGCGGGGGTCGTCTGCGTCCTTACATTTCAGGCGAAGGCTTCAGGGTCTACGAACCTCAGCATCACACGTGGCGGGGCGATGAACAGCGCGGGCAAACCCCTGCAGGCGCAGACCTCCCAAGCCACGCTGAACGTGCAGTAGGAGCAGCGAATTGATGAAACCGCTACGGCCAATCCGAAAACCTTCGGAGCGGGGCCTGACGCTGGTCGAATTAATCGTCACGGTGGCGATTCTGTCGATTCTGGCATCGGCAGCTATCCCCATTGCGCGGTTTAAGGTCAAACGGGACAAAGAGCGGGAACTCCGCCGCGACTTGTGGGAGATGCGGGACGCGATCGACCACTACAAGGACGCAGCCGATAAAGGAGCGATCCAGACCAAGGTGGACAGCCAAAATTATCCGCCTGATCTGGACACGCTGGTAAACGGTGTAGACATACAGGGGAAAAAGGTGAAGTTCCTCCGCCGTATCCCGGTCGATCCCATGACCGGCAAGGCGGAGTGGGGGCTGCATTCAATGCAGGACGATCCCAAGTCGGACTCGTATGGAGGTCAGAGCGTTTTTGACGTTTATTCGAAGTCGACGGGGACAGCCCTGGACGGAACAAAGTACTCAGATTGGTAGCGGAACCCGCAATTCGGCCCAAATGGCTCACCCGAGGTAACGGCTCGGGGCTTGCCAGAACGGTGCAAACACCAATGGATGTAGGAGAATAGAGTCAGCTATGCGCAGCAAGAGGAAGAACGAGGCCGGCTTCACGCTGATGGAGTTGATGATCGTCATGATGATCATCGGCATCCTGACGACGCTCGCCATTCCGAGTTTCAAAGCTGCGATCAAGAACGCGCAGGAGGCGGTGCTTAAGGAAGACCTGCGCGTGATGCGATCGGCAATTGACTCCTACACCATGGATAAGAACAAAGCTCCCCAATCGCTCGAGGACCTGGTGCAGGAGGGATACTTGAAGGTCATCCCAGAAGATCCAATGACCAAGGCGCGCGACACCTGGACCACGGACACGAGCGACTCGTTGCATTCGCTCGACCAGACCGATCCCGGAATCGACGACGTGCACTCCGGTTCTCAGGAGACAGGATCCGACGGACAGCCTTACTCCACTTGGTAGTTGCGAGAGGGAAAATGGCTCGAAGGACGTCTGGCTCTCTGCTGTTTGTGTGTCTATTTGCGCTTTGTAGCGCTGTGCTTGCCCAGGACACAAAGACGATCACGCTGAAGGTCTTCGATGGCAAGAGCGGCCATCCGGTGATGCCGACGGGATATCAGGTTCGAGCCGATCATCTGAAAGAGATCCACACGGACTGGGTGAAGCCGAACGACGACGGCTCTGCGGAGTTGACCATCCCCGCGGACGTTCACGAAGTCTCCATACACCTGGCCTACGACAACTCGATGGACGTCTATGTCAACTGCGATGCGCAGAAGCCGACTTTCGGCGATGTGTGGTACCTAGTGCCGCAGATCATGTCTGAGGGTATGGTCATGGCGAACGGGTGCGGTCATGCTCATTTAAATGAGAAGTACAAGACCACAGCGCTTCCCGGCGAACTGATTCTTTTTGTGCGTGAAAAGAACTGGTTCGAGAAGGGGAAGGATTAAGATCGTCTTCAGTGCGATCTGAAACCCCTGTACTCGATTCCGCCTCTCTGGCGCTCAAAGCATATTATGCCTATCGACGGCTGATCGAGGCTGCCAGCCGACCCGGCATCGGTGAGCAAAGCCTGGGCGGCAAACTTCTCTACGCCGGTGAACTCGACACAGAGGGCCGGTCAGTCGTGATCGCCGGTAACGTAGCGGGCTGCGCAACGCTTGCGATCACAGCGGATGCCGAAGTTCAGAAGTCAGCGATTCGAGATGGGGTCGTGGATTTTGTGGTCAACTCGCTCGACGAAGCTCTCCGGATACTGAAGAACGAGGTGCGCAAGCGTTCCACGGTGGCGGTATGCATTGCTTCGCAAGCAGAGCCGGTTGAGCGGGAGATGCTGGAGCGCGGTGTGCAGGCCGACTTCACTCGGCAGGATGCATCTGCGGATCAGGCAAGGTCTGCCAATGTGGCATCGGCCGGCACAGCGGACCTGATGCGATCGCAGGCCATTGTTGAATGGACGGTGGAGTCTCTACCGGCGAAGTGGCTGCCCAGGATTGATGCGCTGGCGCTCGAGTCTCTCGACGCTGACGACGAATGGAGCCGCCGCTGGATTCAGCGATCGCCACGTTACCTGGGCCGGGCGGCTTCGAACCTTCGCGTCGTATGGTCCGATCGGGAATTCGCCGCGGCTTTCCTTGTACGCCTACGGCGCGCGTTTGAGGCAGCCGAGATCGGTGTGGCTGCGACAGTATCCGTTGCATCGAACGGCAGGTCAGAGACGCACGACTTCAAACCTGCGGCTTGAAACTGATTCAGTCTTCGAGACCAGTCAAACGCTTCCAAAGCTCCTTGATTCCGGCATTCGTCTTGGCGGATACAGGGAGAACTTCGTCAATGTCGAACTCGCGTTTAATGGCTGACAAATTCTTCGTCCTCTCATTGCCGCTGAGCCGGTCCGTCTTCGTCGCGACGACGAGGAAATCGCGTTCGACGTGGCGGAGCCATTCGAGCAGCTTACCGTCGCTCTGCTGCGGCGGGATGTTTGAGTCGACGAGGCAAACGCAGAGCTTCAGGGTTTCGCGCTCAGCGAGATAGGGCTCGATGAACTTCGGCCACTCTGCTGAAATCGACTTCGAAATCTTGGCGTAGCCGTAGCCGGGAAGGTCGGCGAGAACGACTTGGGGCCGCCCCTTGTCGTCGACAAGCTGGAAAAAATTGATGGCACGGGTGCGGCCGGGAGTGGAGGACACCTTGGCGGCCTTCTCTCCGACAAGCGCGTTCAGGAGGCTCGACTTACCGACGTTCGAGCGGCCTAAAAAGGCGATCTCCGGCACGGACGGTGCGGGGAAGTGAGCTGCATCAAGCGCGGAGAGGAGGAACTTTGTCTGGTATCGCATTCCAGGTTTCAGGATATCGAACTACGCAGAGCCATGTTCCCGATCGCGCCGCGTGCCCGAAGTAATCATCGGTGACGGATGAACATAGAAAGCTGCTTGCGTGTGGCGGGACCTGGCCTATACTGGCCTCACCGCTACAACCTAACTGGAGTCAAACGTGCACGCTTTTGTTGCCATTTGTCTGCTCGCCGCTACCTTCAATGGGTCTGACGTTCACGCCATCAAGTTTGCGGAGCCGCCCGTTACCAGGCCAGCCATCGTTGAGGGCTCCAAAGGCCCCGATCGCCTCACTCTTTTCAACGCAAACGGGGACCGAGTGGCCCAGTGCGAAAAGAAAGACGGCAAATTCTCCAACTGCAAGATGGAGCCTGGCATAACCTTCGACGATGTAATGAACGCCTGGGCCCACGCCTACGAAGACGTCCAGACTCGTTAGATTGCACGTCGAACCGGGACCGTCATTTCGGGCGGAGTTTAGTTGCGGAGTGAGAACTATGGCTCTGAAACTGCTGACAAATGGAGCGGGCGCACTTGTCTGCAGCGTCTTGCTGATCGCAGCGAACTCATCAGGTGCTGACACGCTGGCTGACAAAAAAGAAATCCTCCGGCTCGAAGAGGTTCAGGCCAAGGCGTGGTTGAAACATGATTGGGCCACCATCAGCATGATGGTCGCGGATGACTTCCAGTATTGGTCATTCAAAGGCATTCGCAGAAACAAGGATGATCTGAAGCGCACTCTTGAACAGAGTGGCGAAGGAGACACGAAGATCGAAGATCCCGAAGTGCGAGTTTATGGAAACGCTGCCATCTTTACAGCTCGCATTCTCGACACGGAGAAACTCCCGAATGGACAGACCCACGCTGAGAAAACATGCGTGACGGATGTCTTTATCCGTCGTGCTGGAAAATGGCGCCTTGTCGCCAGTCAGGAAACACCTGTGGCGGAAGGCAAATAGTACAGCGCCTGATGATCCGGGGCAGTCTGCGAGGCTAGAAGTTCGTGGCAGTACCGTAGTGACCTCGTGAAATTTGCTATAAAGGCCCATGCGAATACTCGCTAACGCGCTTCTGCTATTCGCTCTCGGGTCTTTCAGTACCGTGCAAACTCCCCCACTCGACAAAGGGATCTCCTCAACAGAGCAGGCAGCGATCCGCTCCGCCTACCGGTTCATGGCTCACGCATTCGAGCAGCGTCACCCTGAGCGAATGCGGCGGTTTCTTGCAGCCAAGTTCATCGAGACGCGAGAAGGTTCAGAGACAGTCCGAAATCGCGAACAGTTCCTGCAGGAGATAGCAGAAGAGTACAAGCATGCGCAGGCACCCATACACGTACGCTTTCAGTTAGGTGGATTCAAGCTAGATGGAAGCGAAGTTTTAGTCGACGTAGATGAGGACACCACATACCAAGTGCTTGGAAAGGACAGGCGGATCCATGCCGTTGAGTATCGGCAGCGTAGCCGGGACCGCTGGATGCGCCAACCGGGAGATTGGAAGTGCGTGCGTGAATCTGACGAATCACCGTATTCGATTCGTCTCGACGGTCAGAACGCAACACTTCATGACCTCACTGAGCTACTTCCATAAAAGTTGCGATTCCGAGCCGATTGCGCTGAGTTGACAGGTTCCGGGGTTGCATTCCCCGCGCAAGAAAAAAGGGAAGGCCTGAGCCTTACCCTTTTCCGTTGTATCGATCGATGAGATGCGCCTACTGCCGAGCTACCTGACCACCCACAACGTCGCTTGGCGGTGGCACTGCGGCAATCACCTCGTCCTCGGTCTTCGGCGCGGGCAGCGGGCTCTCCAGCGCCAGCGCCAGCACCTCATCCATCGTGTCGACGAAGTGCAGCTTCATCGAGTTCTTGATGTTGTCGGGAAGCTCGCTCAGGTCTTTCTCGTTTGCGCGCGGCAGAATTGCTTCGAAGATGCCGGCGCGCAGAGCAGCGAGCAGCTTTTCTTTGAGTCCGCCGATTGGCAGGACTTTCCCGCGCAGCGTGATCTCGCCGGTCATGGCGATGTCGCGGCGAACTGGGATTTTGGCGAGCGCGCTCGCCAGTGCAGTCGCCATGGTGATGCCGGCTGACGGGCCATCCTTTGGAATCGCGCCTTCAGGTACGTGCAGGTGCAGATCGACGTTGCGGTAGAACTCGCGCGTAAGCCCGAGCGCCTGGGCCTTGCTGCGGATGTAGGCGAGGGCGGCTTGCGCTGATTCCTGCATCACATCGCCAAGCTGGCCGGTGATGGTCATTTTGCCCTTGCCGTCGAGCACCTGAACTTCGGTGGTGAGAATGCTGCCGCCCACTTCGGTCCATGCGAGGCCGGTGACCAGGCCCACTTCGCTCTTTTCGTGAACCTCGGAATCCCGGAAGCGTGCCACGCCAAGGTGCTCTGCAATGCTCGCTGCCGTGATCTCTTCCTTGTGCTTTGCGCCCTTCTTCACGACTCGCCGCGCGACCTTGCGGCAGACGTTTCCGATCTCGCGCTCGAGGTTGCGAACTCCTGCTTCGCGTGTGTACTTGCGGATGATCTCGAGAATGGCTTCGTCGGTGAAGACAATGTTCTTCTCGCTCAGACCGGTTTGCTCACGCTGCTTTTTGACCAGGTATTGCTTGGCGATTTCGAGCTTCTCCTGCTCGGTGTAGCCCTGCAGCCGCAGCACTTCCATGCGGTCCTGCAGCGGAGCGGGGACAGTGTGCAGGACGTTTGCCGTGGCGACGAAGAGTACCTGGGAGAGGTCGTAGTCGACGTCGAGATAGTGATCCTGGAAGCTGGTGTTCTGCTCGGGATCGAGAACTTCAAGAAGAGCTGATGCGGGATCGCCGCGGAAGTCCGAAGCCATCTTGTCGACTTCGTCGAGCAGGAAGACGGGGTTCTTCGTACCCGCGCGCTTCATGTGCTGGATGATCTGCCCCGGCAATGCGCCGATGTAGGTGCGGCGATGTCCGCGGATCTCAGCCTCATCTCGAACGCCCCCCAGCGATAGCCGCACGAACTTGCGGCCTGTCGCCTTTGCGATCGACATACCCAGCGAGGTTTTGCCCACGCCGGGAGGTCCAACGAAGCAAAGGATCGAGCCCTTCGGATTCTTCACGAGTTGGCGGACAGCGAGAAACTCGAGGATGCGCTCCTTGATTTTCTCGAGGCCGTAGTGATCTTCATTCAGAACTTTTTCGGCGAAGTCGATGGACCGCGTTTCCTTGGACTTTTTCTTCCAAGGCACCGCGAGCAGCCAGTCAATGTAGTTGCGGCTCACGGTGGATTCAGCCGACATGGGCGGCATTGCCTCGAGCTTTTTGAGCTCCTGGACTGCCTTTTCGAGAACTTCCTTCGGCATGCCGGCGGATTCAATCTTCTTGCGCAACTCGTCGAACTCGTTCTTCTCGCCGCGGCCGAGTTCCTTCTGGATGGCCTTGATCTTCTCGTTGAGGTAGTACTCTTTTTGCGCTCGCTCCATCTGGCGCTTCACGCGCGACTGGATGTTGCGATCGAGGTCTAGCTTTTCGATCTCGATGTCGAGCACATCGGCGATGCGCGAGAGGCGCGCGGCGGGGTCGAAGATCGCGAGCAGTTCCTGCTTCTCCTCGATGCCGAGCTGCAGATTGGCCGCAATGGTGTCAGACAGTTTCGCGGGCTCGTCCATCCGGACAGTTGCGATGATGGTCTCGTAGTTGAGCGACTGCTGGAGTTTCACGTACTGCTCGAAGAGACCGGTGACGCGCTGCATTAACTGCTCGACAGAAGGCGTCATTTCGAAGTCAGTTTTGCCGGTGCGCACCGTGGCGACGAAGAATCCGTCTTTGTCGTTCACTTCGGTGGACTTGGCGCGCTCCACTCCTTCAACGAGCACCTTGATGTTGCCGTCCGGCATCTTGACGCTCTGCACGATGTTGCAGATCGAACCAACCTGATAGATCTCTTTTGCCTTGGGCTCATCGATCGATGCGTCGTGCTGCGTGGCCAGAAATATCTTGCGGTCTCCATTTAGCGCTTCTTCCAGGGCGCGCACGCTGGAAAGCCGGCCAACCACAAACGGCGTCATCATGTAGGGAAAGATCACCATGTCCCGAATGGGCATCATGGGCAGTTTGCGCGGCTCGTTCTTTTCTTTTGAAGAAGTCATAGGGACACCAGTAAGTTTTAGACGCGCGAACGACACTCTCGATTCAGCCGGGTGCCGCGCGTCTTGTTGGGATTGTACAGCCGTTTACTTCAGCGGGGGAGAATCACGGGCTTAAAGACTCAAAGGTCACATCCGCAATGGAACGTGACCTTTGAGCATACGAAACTGAGTTGTGCTTGAACTTGCGATGGTTTAGCCGGCCTTCTCCAGCAGACACAGCGAAAGATCGCGCCGCTCCACCATGTCCTTCGTGATCTCCAGATCGCGAACCTTCTTGCTCGAAGGCAGGTGATACATCAGGTCGAGCATCAGCTCTTCGAGAATCATGCGCAGTCCGCGAGCGCCAACCTTGCGCGCCAGCGCTTCGCGAGCCACTGCTCCAATTGCGTCGTTGCTGAAGTGGAGGCGAACATTCTCATACTCGAGCAGCCGCTGATACTGCTTGACGATGGCGTTGCGCGGCTTGGTGAGGATCTCAACCAGCGCTGCTTCGTCGAGTTCGTCGAGCACGCCCATCACAGGCAGACGTCCAACGAACTCAGGAATCAGTCCGTACTTGATGAGATCCTGCGGTTCGGTTTTACGGAGCAGCTCGGTGTCGCGATGCGAACGCGAAGTCGCCTGGTCCGCTTCTGCATCCGCAGTTCTGAAGCCGAGTGCCTTCTTGCCGATGCGTCGTCCGACGACGCGCTCTAGACCTACAAATGCGCCGCCGCAGATGAAGAGGATGTTGGTTGTATCAACAGCGGTGAATTCCTGGTGGGGATGCTTGCGTCCCCCCTGCGGCGGAACGTTGGCAACCGTGCCTTCCAGGATCTTGAGCAGCGCCTGCTGCACGCCTTCGCCTGAGACATCGCGGGTGATGGACGGGTTCTCGTCCTTGCGGCCGATCTTATCGATCTCGTCAATGTAGATGATGCCTTGCTGCGCTCGTGTCACATCGCCGTCGGCTGCCTGAAGCAGCTTCAGGATAATGTTCTCCACGTCCTCGCCGACATATCCGGCTTCTGTGAGAGTCGTCGCATCCACAATGGCGAAGGGAACATCCAGCATCTTGGCCAGCGTGTGCGCGAGCAGCGTCTTGCCTGATCCCGTTGGCCCGATGAGCAGAATGTTCGACTTCGCAAGCTCGACTTCGTTATTGCGCATGCGGTTCATCTGCACGCGCTTGTAGTGGTTGTAAACCGCTACCGCGAGCTTCTTCTTCGTCTGGTCCTGCCCGATTACATAGTCGTCAAGGAAGCTTTTCACTTCCTGCGGCTTGGGCAGGTGCCCGGCGGCTGTTGCCGGATGCGCGGAATCTCCCCGGTCGTCTTCAAGGATGGAGTTACAAACAGCGACGCACTCATCGCAGATGTATGCCCGTGGATAGTCGCTGGGCGACGAGATCAGCTTGGCTACCGCGTCCTGCGATTTATGGCAGAACGAACAGCGCAGCGCTTCTTCGGGTCCCGTGCGCGTTTTCATTGTTGGACTCCCCTTGACCTCACGAATTTGATTCCGCTTCCGTTGCGCGGCCTCTACGTCCGGGGCCGGTCGATAATTTCATCAATGATGCCGTACTCTTTCGCCTGTTGCGAGTTCATTATGAAGTCGCGCTCTACATCTCTTTCGATCCTGTCGAGTGGCTGGCCGGTGTGCTTCGCCATCAGGGTGTTGGTGATCTCCCGGATACGCAGGATCTCGCGTGCATGGATGTCGATATCTGTGGCCTGTCCGCTTAGCCCCCCCATGGATGGCTGGTGGATCAGGATACGCGAGTTTGGCAGTGCGAACCGCTTGCCCTTGGTACCGGCGAGTAGAAGGAACGCTCCCATGCTGGCCGCCTGACCAATGCAGTATGTCACCACGTTGTTCCGTATGAACTGCATTGTGTCATAAATCGCCAATCCGGCGGTAATGCTGCCTCCGGGGGAGTTAATGTACAACTGGATATCCTTCTCCGGATCTTCGCCTGACAGGAAGAGCATCTGGGCAACGACGAGATTGGCTATTTGATCGTCGATCGGCGTGCCGAGGAAGATGATGTTATCGCGCAGCAGACGGGAATAGATGTCATAGGCTCGCTCGCCCCGACTCGTCTGCTCAACCACCATGGGAACCAATGCCATTCGGAATTCATCCTTGCGAGGTCAATACTGTTATCGGCAGTATTCCCCGTTCTTTTTGATGGCCGTATGGGCTTTTGCGGTTCAGGCTAAAGTCCACACGGCCTGTGATTAAGCCGGCAGTCGTTCGTACAGCAAACTCGCGGTCTTTTCCCTTTTCAATTGTTCCCGGATTCTAGCCAGCCCGCCATCTTCCGTCAAACGCTGGCGGAGTGTTTCATAAGGTTCACGCGACTGCAGTGCAGCCATGTGGATTTCGCGGTCCAACTCGTCGTCGTTGACGCTAACCCCTTCTTTTTCAGCGATCCGGTCCAGCAGGATCTGCGCCTTCACCTCGGCTACGGCAGAGTCGCGCTGGGCGGTCCGAAGGCGGCCGAAGTCCAGCTTCCGCATCTGCTCAGTGCTCATGCCCTGGGCTGCCAGAGCGCGCAGGCCCCGCTCGAGCCGGGCCTCCACCTGGTCCTGCACCATCGATTCGGGCACCGGGAACTGGAACTTCTCGACCAAGGCGGCGAACAGCCGATCCTTGGTTTCGCCTTCTACGCTGCGTCGCTTCCGGTTGGCCAGATGCTCCCGGACGGCGTTCTCCAACTGCTCCAAACTTTCGTAATTGCCCATCTCCCTGGCGAAGTCGTCATTCACCTCGGGAAGGACCCGCTTCTTGATGGCTTTCACAGTCAGGTCGTAGGCCACCGTCTTACCCTGGAGCTTGGCTTCGGGGTAGTCGGCCGGGTAGATGACCTCGGCCTTGAGTTCCTGGCCGGCCCTGGCGCCCCGCAGGACCTGCGTGAAGGCATCCACGGTGTCCTTGCCGCCGACTTCGACCAGCGTATCCTCGCCGGCGATCGGTGCCGCTTCAGGGTCGTCCGCAATCGTGCCTGAATAGGAGATCTGCGCCCAGTCGCCGTCGACCAGCGGCCGGTCTTCTTCGACCGGTTCGATGGTGCCGCGTGACTCGCGTAGCTGATCCATCTCTTGCTTGAACTCGTCCTCGGTCACTTCGACCGACGGCTTGGGAACGACCACCTGCTCGTATCCGTCGATCGAGACCTCAGGCATGTACTCGAAGACGGCCTTGAGGTGCATCGGCTGCCCATCTTCAATGGTCAGCTCTGTGACCTGCGGTTGGCCGACAACACGAAGCCCGAGTTCCTTGACTGCACTGGCAAAGCGCTCGGGCAGCAGGCCTTCAATAACGTCTTTGCGAATCTCGTTCGCGAACTTCCGCTTGACGACCGACTCCGGCACCTTGCCCGGACGGAAGCCGGGGAGCTTGGCGTAGCGCTGGTAGTTGCGCGTAACCGTGCGGAAGGCTTTACTGACGTCCTCTGCAGGGGCGTCGATCACGACTTCACGCGTGACCTCGGGATTCAGTACAGGGCCATGCTGGTGATCGTGGTTGTGATCGTGCTCGTGATCGTGATCTTCGTGGCCGTGGGCTTCTTCGGGAGTTCCCGAAGGCTCATTGGTTTCGAGAGTGTCAGTGGTGCTCAACGTGGTTTGCCTTCCGGGCGCGACAGGCGCCAAATCTACTGCCCTGCGGGCTGTCGCCAATGGGGAAACAGCGTCGTGTGGCGGGATTTTCCTCAACTAATGGTAAGAGGGTTTACGGAGGGAGGTCAAACCGCCCGAATGGGCAGATTTGCGCTTTGCACCGCACATGCCACTTTACTGTTCTGAGACGTCCGGTTTGCGCACGTACCGGGCAAAACGAGGGTGTGATGCACCGCATCGGGAGTAGTGAATTCGCGCCTCTGCGAGGCTTATGTCCCCATTCACGGTGTTGCGAATTTCCTGGGCGTCGCCATCTTCCTGTCCATCGTCTTCCCACCAGCAGACCGGGCAGAGCGCCAGGCTGTCCGGCGCATCCAGAGTACGAAATCCACAGCAAGGGCATCGAAAGCGCAGCGTTGCCGTCCCCATGACTCAATGGACGGAGTTTTCTGCGACGCAGTTTACAGCTTAGGATCCCGAACCTCTGGGCCTTTCAACACGTCAGGTCTTCAGAGTTCTTGTCTGTACAATCGGCTCTTCAGGGGGAATCGGATTCCATGCGTCGTCTCTTGCCTCGCCGCCTCATCTCAATGTTCGTGCCTGCTCTTCTCGCCGCCTGTGCTGTTTCGATCTCCGCCGAGGAACCCGCGCCCTTGAAGGTGGCTATCGTTGGCCTTGAGCACGGTCATGTCGCCGGCTTTCTTTCGCAACTACCTAAACACTCTGACGTGAAACTCGTCGGCATTGCCGATGCGGACTCAAACCTCTGCGCGAAATACGGCAAGCAGTTCTCGCTGCCCGATTCGCTTTTCTATAAGACCGAGGCGAACATGATCGAACGTGCGCGGCCCGACGCGGTGCTCGTTTACACCTCGATCGCCCAGCATCGCCCTGCAATCGAAGTTGCCGCGCGGTACGGCGTTTCCGTCATGGTCGAGAAGCCGCTGACCATCTCGTTTGAAGATGCCAAGGCCATCCGCCGCATCGCGCGCGAGAAGAAAATCCACGTTCTCGTGAACTACGAAACCACCTGGTACCCCAGCAACCGCGAAGCGTACGACGAAGTTCGCGACAACCGCATCGGCGAGATCCGCCGCGTCGTCGTCCACGACGGGCACGAAGGGCCTAAAGAGATCAATGTTCAGCCGGAATTTCTGAAGTGGCTTACCGACCCGCAGCAGAACGGGGCCGGCGCGCTCTACGACTTCGGCTGCTATGGCGTGGACCTCATGACGTGGCTTATGCACGGCGAAACGCCTGAATCCGTCACCGCGGTGACGAATCAGGACAAGCCCGAGATCTACCCACACGTCGATGACGACGCGACCATCGTCCTGAAATATCCCCACGCTCAGGCAGTCATTCAGGCGTCGTGGAACTGGCCTTTCAGCCGCAAAGATATGGAAATCTATGGGGCGAATGGCTATGTCATCACTGTGGCCGCCAATGACGTGCGTGTGCGCCACCAGCACGAGAACCAGGAGCGCACAGAGACGGCACCCGAACTTCCAGCCAACGAACGCGATTCGCTCTCCTACCTCGCCGCAGTGCTCCGTGCGAAGATCGCACCGACAGGCGACCTCAGCGCGCTCGATACGAACGTGATCGTCACGCAGATACTGGATGCCGCCCGCGAGTCGGCCCGCACGGGACAGACGGTACCGTTGACCCGTATCGGCAATTGAATTTCAAGGGTGTTCAGCATCGGTTCGCAGATTCGATGCGTGGATGTGAACGGTCTTCCAAGCGCTTCCATAACGCTTGAACAGGATCGTCCGCCGGTCGATCTCTCCTGGGTTGAGGATGTGAAATGTAACAATGGCCACGTCTTCACTGGGGAATTCGATTCGTAGGTCCTTTGGCTCGAGTTGCATGAATGGCGGTCTACTCCGACCGGAGGACTTCCGGATCCTGTCGAACACGCCGGCCCAAGCCTTATCAAACTGCTCTTCTGTCTCAACGCGTCGCGTGTTTGGAGCAGCCGGATGGAACATCGTCGGATCCGGTCCGAAACAGGCACGGAAGGCTGGCCAGTCCAGATTGTCAAATGCCGTCAGGAAGATCGTCAACGCCTCACGAACCTGAACATCTGAGGACCGATCGCCGGCAGCATGCGCTCCCGAAGGTGCCAGCAGCAAAGCTGCGAAAATCGCACTCCACAATTTCATCTGTACCTCTCGAACTGTGACGATTCGGATTGAATTCAGGTTCCTGCAAGATATGCGATCTGATCGTTTATTTTGCACTTACAAAACATCGGCTGTGGCGCTCGAGGGCTCAACCGTCTCCGACTCTGAAGAGTCCAGACTGGCCGCTTTCCGCTGGTGCGATTAGCAGGCGCGCCGAACCGGCTGCGATCAGCAACAGTCCAATCCAGGACTGCACATCCACATGCGGCCGGAGCAACGCGAGGCTCATCACGTTTGCCATCAGCGGCGCGATCAAAAATCGCGTGGTGATCTGTACGGCACTCATCCGCGGCATAAGCCAGAACAGCAGCGCAAGAGCACTCACATCGAGAGCCGACCACGCGCCCAAGGCTGCGCTGCCGGCTGCCTGTTGGCGAACAGCCAATCCCAAAATCCCGAGTACCAGGGCCGCCGATCCTGATGCGGCGGCCGTGAACGTAAATATCGAGGGACTCTGCCGCGCCATGCGCACCGCTGCGCAGTTGGCTGCAGCGATCAGTGCAGCCGTTGCGACCACCAAGAGCATGACGAAAGCGGTGGCGTATGAGTGGGGCAGTTCCACAGGGAAGACAAGGAACGTGCCTGCAATAGCAGCCATGGCGGCCAGAAAGGCTCCCCTGCTTTCATCTCCCTCTGCCGCGTTGATCCCGAGGTACGGCTCGAAGATGACGGCAAACAATGGCGTCAGCGAGAACAACGCGACTCTGGTCGTATCGCCGACTCGGCCGCTGCCGCCAATCGCCACAAGCGCCGGGACGGCGAAGAGCCCAATTCCAACCAGCGTCGCCCTCAGTACCATCGCCGAGGCCGGCCATTCTGCGCGACGCAGCAGCGCAGCACCTGAGGCGACGACTGCCAGGGCCCCAAGTACGGCAGTCTGCGCTGCCAGGGAGGAAACCAGCCATAGACCTGACGCACCTGGCTCCAGATCGGCCCTGACCCACCCCAGAGCCCAGAACATACAGAGCGCCAACAACGCGCCGAGCGGCAGCAACTTGCGTGGCAACCTTCGCCTTAACTTACGCTTCGGGGTCGGGGAGTTCGAGAGAACCTTTCGCATCTCCCCTAAGCTACAATGGAACCTGGGCCGGATCCGTGCAGTGGCGCGCGATCGCCTATTTTCCAGGTAGAGCAAGGAGTTTTCTTTTTATGGCGATTCCCGCCACCCAAATGCGTCCGGGCATGATCATTAAGCACAACGATGTCCTCCACCTCGTCTTCAAAGTGGAACATCGCACTCCGGGCAACCTGCGCGCTTTTATTCAGGCAAAACTTCGCAATCTCAAATCTGGGGCTATGTTCGAACACCGCTTCCGCTCCGGGGACGCTATCGAGAAGGTCGTCGTTGACGAGGTTGCCATGGAGTTCCTCTACTCTGACGGCGACGACTATTACTTTATGAATCCGGAGAACTACGAGCAGACTATGCTCAAAGGCTCCACCCTCGGCGACGCAGTCGAGTACCTTACGCCAAACCTGCAGATTCGCGTCAGCTATCACGACGGCAACCCGGTCGGTATCGAGCTGCCCACCTTCGTCGAACTAACCGTCGTCGAGACCGAGCCCGGCCTCAAATCGGCAACGGCCTCCTCTGTCACCAAGCCCGCCAAGACCGAGACCGGCTTGGTCGTCCAGGTGCCTCCTTTCATCAACGAAGGGGAGAAGATCCGCGTCGACACGAGCGAAGGCGCCTACCTCAGCCGCGCATAGTTCCCTTCAAGCGCAAATCGGAACGCCGGGAGCTAATCCCGGCGTTTCTGTCTTTGCACCATCACTCGCAACGCAGCGCGATCGTTGGCTGCACATGGGCGGCTCGAACCGCAGGCACCAGGATCGCAACGACCGACGTTACCAGCAGGATCGATGAGACGAGCAGGAACGTGAGCGGATCTGAACCGCTGGTTCCGTAGAGCAGGCTTGCGGTAAAACGCCCCAGCACCAGCGAGATCGCAATTCCAATCACGAGGCCGATACCGGTCAACATCATCCCCTGTCGAAAGACCATCCCCAGCACCATGGGCGGCTTTGCCCCGAGCGCCATTCTGATCCCGATCTCGCGCGTCCTGCGCCGCACTGAGTAGCTCATCACGCCGTACAGCCCGATCGATGCGAGCGTGAGGCCAACTGTGCCGAAGATCCCGAGCAGCAGAGCGGAGATGCGCGGCAGCAGCAGTGCTTTGTTGACGTGATCGTTCATCGTTTCGGAGTTGAAGATCGCCATATTGGGATCGAGCGCCCCGATCTGCTCGCGCAAGGCCCTGGATGCCCGTTCGGGATCGCCGCTGGTTTTTACGAGTACTGTGATCCCGAAGAAGCTGATCGCCTTCTGTGGTGCCGCATTGAGTAGAAGATAGACGCAATTGACGGGCTGCTCACCGATGGTACGCAGCTTCGAATTCCGCGCTATGCCAATCACCGTGTATTTCGCCTTCTTCTCATCGCTGAATGTCTGGCCAATCGGATCCTGCCCCGCAAACAAGTCAGCGGCCATCGCTTCATTGATGATTGCGGCGTGCTCATCGTCAGTCGGCACACTGAAATCGCGACCGCGCAGCAATGGAATGCTCATCGTCTCGAAGTAGCGCGCACCCACGCTATTCACATTTGCATTGCTTTTCTTGGCGCCGTGATCCTTGCTCGCCGGAACTTCGAAATCGAAGTTGGCAGTGCCCAGGCTGAGTGGCACCACGCTCATAAAGCTGACCGACCGCACTCCAGGCACGGCCTCGCTCCTCTCGCGAAGCTGCTTCAGGAACTCCGCAGTTTTCTCCTTCGAGTAGTTCTGCAACTTCAGATCAACGCTCATCAGCAGCATTTTGTCCGGCGTGAATCCAATATCGATGGAAGACGCATTACCGAGGCTGCGCAGGAAGAGGCCCGCAGTTGCCAGCAACACCAGCGACAGCGCGACCTGCACCACAACCAGCGAGTTCCTCAGCCGCGAGCGCCCTTCATGCCCCAGCGTCGGCGAGGAGTCCTTCAGCGCTGAGACGAGGTCCGGGTTCGATGCGCGCAACGCCGGCACCAGGCCGAACAGCAGAGCTGTGACGATAGAAAGCCCGAGTGTAAATGCCGCTACACGCAAATCAACGTTGAAGTCGAAAACAATCGGGAAGGGAAGAGGCAATCTGAAATTCGAAATTGCGCGCGCTGCGACTGCCGCCAGCGCAAAGCCGATTGCCGCTCCGGCAAGCGCAAGCAGCAGGCTCTCGGTCAGCAGTTGCAGAACCAGCCGGCGCCTCGCCACCCCCATGGCGAGCCGTATCGCGATCTCTTTCTGTCGGCCTGTAGCACGCGCCAGCAGCAGGTTCGCTACATTGGCGCACGCTACCAGCAGCACCATCGTCACCACGCCCATCAGCACGCCCATCAGCGCATATGCCGGCGTAATTGAGCCCGCAATCAATGCTCCGGCTGATTGGAGCGTGAGTTTCTCATGATTCTTCTCGTCTTTCCGATACGCATCATCGAGCCGCTTCTTGACGACATTCATCAGCACGGCAGCTCGGGCCCGGCTCACGCCCGGACGAAGCCGCGCATCCAGCATGAGCCAGTTGCTGCCCCTGTTATTGCGGCTGCCTGCCAAGCCTGCGAGGTCCGGCATCATCTCTTCCGTCATGCTCAGCGGGACCCAGAACTGCGAGACAATCCCTCGATCAACGCCGTAGAACCCCGGAGGCGCGACGCCTACGACGGTGTAGCTATGCCCGTTCAGCACCACCTGCTGATTGATGATCCCGGTATTCCCGTTAAAGCGTCGCTTCCAGAGCGCATGGCTCAACACCACCACATGCCCGCTGCCCAGCACGCGATCATCCTCGGGCAGGATCGGCCGTCCCAGAGCCATGGGAGTCTGCAGAGCCGGAAAGAAATTTCCGCTCACCGTCTGGCCCCAGATACGCTCAGGGGTTCCTTTGCCGCCCATGCTGGCGGGAATCAAGGGAAAGTGCGCCAGAACGCCGCCTTCAAAAATGTCACCCGATTGCGCGTTGTAGTCAATGTAATCGGGGTACGAAAAGGAACGCCCTTCCGAGAACATCACCACGTCCTGAGAGTTCTTGATGGGCAGCACACCCCACAGCAGGCCGTTGGCGACGCTGAAGACGGTGGCATTCGCGGCAAAAGCCAGGGCGATCGAGATGATCACGACCAAAGAAAACCCCGGCGCCTTTAAAAGACTGCGAGAAGCGAAACGAAGATTCTGTAGCCACGTCTGCATAGGTTCCTCTTCAACCGACAACGACAACCAGTCACGGAAAGTTCCCTCGAATGTAGATGATTCGGGGTTTCGCGCACTGTGATGACGCACAGGCTGCACGGCTGGCGCCGGAAAGGTGATGCCGCGCACCGACGCTGTGAGCTCGACCGAACGTGTCCGAAATTCGGCTCGTCACCATTCGTCACAAAAAGCCGCGCAAAAATTCTTTTCCGCTACCCGCAGACTTTGTGTTACAGTCTGTAACACTATGGCGAGTAACACTCATGATCCCGCCGAACTCGGGGAACTGGAACGGGAAGTCTTGTCGATCATCTGGCGGTTCGGCGCGATCACGGCGGAGCGCGTACGCGAAGAGCTGGATCGGCCGCTGAAGGACTCCACCGTTCGCACTGTTCTAAGGCGCCTTGAAGAGAAAGGCTACCTGGCCCACAGCGTCGAAGATCGCACGTTTATCTACCGGCCTGCCGAGTCACGGCAGAAGGTAGCCGGCCGGGCAGTCAAGCGTATCGTGGACTGGTTCTGCGATGGGTCGGTTGAGGCTCTGCTTGTCGGCATGGTCGACTCCAAAGTTCTCGACCGCGCCGAACTCCAGCGCCTTGCAGCGCGAATCGCGGAAGCGCAGAAGCAATCTGCGAAGTCGAACCATTCCGGGAAGCCGAATAAGGAGGCCTAATCCATGATCTCCTCACTATTGCTGGAAGCTGCCCTTCGTTCCGTTCTCCTTGCCCTTGCCGTATGGGCGGGACTTCGTCTTTTCGGCATCAAGAACGTCCTTGCGCAGAAGGCCGCCTGGGGCTTGGTGCTCGTCTCGGCGCTGGGCATGCCCATGCTGCTGCCCTATGCGGCGCATTGGAGCGTGCTGCCTGCCAACGTGCGCGTCGTCATCCCGGAAGATCCGCAGACGCTGCTTGAAGAATTGCAGGCGCGCATCAAGACCTCACCACAGCCGAAGCCTGCGTCAAAAGTGACTCCATCCACGCAGACTGCATCGTCAGCGGACGAAAGCGGTGTACGTGTGGGAAGCGATAGCCCCGGGCGTCAGCTGTCGGCATCCGCCCAACCCGAACCTGCCGATCCGGAAAAGGTGAGCTTCAACGAATCAGAGAACGCGCCGCAGAACAATGCAGTCCTCGTCCCCCAAGCTGCCCCGCAGCCTCCGCCTGCTCCGCACATCACAGCCAGAACAATTCTGACTGGACTTCTCTGGTTCTACATCGCCGTTGCCGGCGTACTCATGCTCCGTCTGCTCAACGGCCTCAACTCTGCGTTACACCTGCTGCACACCGCAGAGCCGATCGTCATCGAGTCTCATATCTCGACTGCCCAATCTTTAAAACTGCGCAGCAGCACCAGAGTTGCTTCTCCCGTAACCATCGGCTCGAGCATCGTACTTCCCGCTGATTACAGGAACTGGGACAGCAACAAGCTCCGCGTGGTGATCGCCCACGAGCGCTCGCACATCCGCCAGGGTGACTTCTACCTGCAACTGCTCGCCGGAGTTTACGCAGCCGCGGTGTGGTTCAGCCCGCTTGGCTGGTGGCTCAAACGCAAATTGTCCGATCTAGCCGAGGCCATCAGCGATCGCGCGGGGCTTGAAGAAGCCTCCGATCGCGCTGCCTACGCGCAGATCCTGCTTGAATTCGCGGCCGCACCGCGCCCAACCCTCATCGGAGTTGCCATGGCCCGCAATGGATCTGTATCCAAACGCATTGAACGCCTTCTCAACGATGCATCGTTTCGCCAGGCCTTTGCTGGAACCCGCCGGGGACTGGCCGCGCTTGCCGTTGTTCCCGTCGCTCTATTCATTGCGACTGCTCTCGTTCGCGTGGAAGCCGCAAGCCAGCAGGCGCTGGCGCCAGACAAGGTGACGCTGCCGGTAACGGAGGCCATCGCACCTGACGCGCTGCCCGTGTCGCAGGAACCACAGAAGCCCGCCAGACCGGGATCCTCAAGCGACAATCTCCCAGCGCCGGCGCTCGCACCGACGGCTTCTGACGACGTGCTCGCTCCACGGGCCTGTGAAGATTGCGCTCCCTCGCATGTTGTGGCTCCACCGGCACACATACAAGGTCCTGCCGATGTAGCTCCGGTCCCGCCGGCGCACATTGCGGTTTCACCGCGCGTACTGGTCCTTCCAGGCTCTCCGGGCCGCTCGATCACGATGATCGCTCCGGCTGCTCCCGGTCACGCTCGGGTGCTCACGGTTCCACAACTCGCTCCACTTCCTCCTCATTCCTCGTTTGCTCTTGTAGCTCCGGGTGTGCTCGTGGGCGGTGGTCACGGATTCGCGTTTCTGCAGGACGGGCACAGCAGAACCGTGACCCTTAGCAATAACAACAACGGAAAGAGATCGGGATATCGCTACTACGTCTCCGATGGCGGCGACTCTTACGCCATCGTTCGAGGATCGGATCACATCACTATGAACGGCCAGATCCATACAGACGAAATCGAGAAGGCTCGCCAGCAGGCCGGCGGCAAAGACTTTCTCTGGTTCAAGCGTGAAGGCAAGGCTTACGTCATTGACGACCCTGCAACGCTGGCGCGGATAGAAACGATGTACAAGCCAATGGAAGATCTCGGGCGCCAGCAGGAAGAGCTTGGCAAAAAGCAGGAGGCCCTTGGAAAGCAGCAGGAGGAGATCGGCCACCAGCAGGAGCAGGCCAGCGTTCCCACTCCCGACATGAGCCGAGAGATCGCTGAGATCGAAAAGGCAATGGCGCAGTTGAAAGCGAATCAGGGGAAGAACATGACCCAGGAGCAGTTCGGTGAACTGCAGGAAAAGCTCGGCGAATTACAGGGCCGCCTTGGCGATATCCAGGGCGAGATCGGTTCCAAACAGGGCGAGTTCGGCGAGAAGATGGGCGCCCTGGGCGAGCAGATGGGCAAACTCGGCGAGCAGATGGGTGAACTGGGCGAACAGCAGGGAAGAATCGCTGAAGACGCAGATCGCAAAGTGAAGTCGATCATTGACGAGAGCATGAAAGACGGGAAGGCGCGTCCGGTTCAGTAACTCCACTTCCGTTCGACATTTTCGTGCGCATGTCTGAGGTGTAATCTTAGGGGCAAAAAGGAGATCGTATCCTTATGCCCCTTTCGCCTCGGCTCGAAATTGCTTCGCAGAACTTCAAGACCAATTCGAACTTCCTGAAGCAGGGCCTCACTGGATTCACCGACGAGGACTGGCTCAAGCGCCCGAACGATCGTACCAATCACATGCTGTGGATTGTTGGCCACCTGATCTGGTCGCGCTCCGCTGTGCTTGCGCGGCTGGGAGATCAGTGGAGACTGCCTTGGATGAAGCTCTATGCACGGGGAGAGAAGTGCACTGAGTGTCCGGATGCTCCGTCGCCGAGTGAAGTGCTTGCCGCATGGGATGAGAGCTGCGTGCGTCTTCATAATGCTCTCGAATCCGCAACGGAAGAGTTGCTCGACACGCCGGCAGCTAAACCCGGGCCTCCGAGCGCAGATGGCAAGCTGAGCGGGACCATCAACTTCATGGTTCTGCATGAGACCTACCACGTAGGCCAGGCCGCATATATCCGCTCCTGGCTGGGCAAGCAGAGCGTGATGGGCTGAAGAGCAAGGGTCAGGATTTGGATTTTTGGGCGCCCTACATCTCGACCTTTAGACGTGGGAGTTACCCCAGCTGTACCGGCTTCGCCTCGAGCAGCGCCTCAATCGTCTTGAGTGCATCGAGCGTGCTGTTCGGCACCGGTGCATCCACCTGAACCACCGCGAGCGCCTTCACCGGTTTCGCTCCGCTTCTCTCGCGGCCGAGTGCGAAGTTGGCGATGTTCACGCCCTGCTCGCCGAGAATCGTTCCGATCTTTCCGATAACGCCGGGCACGTCGAGGTTGCGGCAGACCAGCAGATTCCCCTCGAGCGGCGCCTCGATATCAATGTCGTCGAACTCGAGCAGGCGTGGCTGTTCGCCGTGAATCACGGTGGCTGTCGCGTGGCTTCGTCCACCGGCTGTGTGTAGCTCGATTGCCAGCAGTGTTGCCGAACCGCCGCGCCGAGTCTCTTCCTTCTCCTCGTGCACGCGGATGCCGCGCTCCTGTGCAACTGCGAGCGCATTGATCCGGTTCACATTTTCTGAGCCCTGCAGCAAGCCTTCAATTGCGGCGTTGCGCACCAGGTCGGTCTTCGACTCCGCGAGTGCGCCTCCATAGGTAAGGTGGATGCCTTCGATGCCGCTCTTGCCCGCCTGCGCCAGGAATGCACCGAGCCTGCCCGCGAGATCGATGAAGGGAGCTAGTTGCACGTATTCCTCGTGGCTCAGCGATGGCAGATTGACTGCATTCTGCACCACGCCGAGTTTGAGGTACTCGCGCACTTGCATCGCGATCTGCACCCCAACGGCTTCCTGGGCTTCCGCGGTCGATCCGGCAATGTGCGGAGTCAGAATCACATTCTCCAGCGCAGCAAACGGCGAGTCCTTGGGCGGCTCAACGGTGAAGACATCGAGCGCGGCGCCGGCAACCTGGCCGGACTTGAGCCCAGCAAGCAATGCCTCATCCTCCACCAGTTCACCGCGCGCGCAGTTGATGATGCGCACGCCTTTCTTCATGGTTGCGATCGTCTTGGCGTTGATAATGCCGTGCGTCTGCGGCGTGAGGCCAACGTGCAGCGTGAGATAGTCCGAGCCGGCGAAGAGCTCATCGAGCGTGACCAGCCGGATGCCGTTTTCACGCGCGACGGCTGCGGAAACGAACGGATCGCTGCCGATGATTTCCAGGCCGAACGCGCGCGCCCGGCGCGCGACTTCAAGACCGATACGGCCAAGGCCCAGGATGCCGAGCGTCTTTCCACGCAGTTCCGAGCCTTGCAGGCTCTTCTTCTCCCACTTACCGGCATGCATCGTGGCGTTTGCCGTCGGCAGCTTTCGCGCGAGCGCAAGCATGAGGCCGATGGTCAGTTCGGCGACGGCAACTGCGTTGGCGCCCGGGGTATTCATGACCACAATGCCGCGCCGCGTTGCTGCATCGGCGTCGATGTTGTCCACGCCTACGCCAGCGCGGCCGATGACACGCAGCTTCGGCGCGTGTTCCATGAGAGCGTCATCTGCCTGCACGGCGCTGCGGACAACCAAAGCATCCGCGTCGGCCAGCGCTGAGGGCAGCCCGTTGGGCAGCTGGTCGTGGGTCAGAACTTCCCATCCAGGCTCAGCCTGGAAGATCGCAAGAGTTGCGGGGGATACCTTTTCCGCGAGAACAATCTTCATCTTTTCTCCCTTGGCAGCTGGGTCCGCCCCGGCCACAAATTCATCGAAACGGATGTTGTGCTTTTCACAGAGGAGGTCGAACATGCGCACCACTGCTGCATGCGGCTTCCCTTCTCCCCGCTCGTACTTGGTGATCGAATTCGGATGCACGCCCAGCAACTCGGCCATCTGGTACGAGAAGAGGTCGAGCTGCCGCCGCGCGATGACTAGTTTTTCGCCAAAGGTGAGTTCGGACATTGAAGCTCCTGCGGAGCAGTGAACAGTGTTCGTTGCTTAGTGATCAGAAAAGATGTTGGATTCAGCAAGCGTTCTGACCGCTGATCACTGACCACTGACCACTCGCGCAGCAAAAACCTTCTGCGCCGCCGCTACTGCCTGGCCGAACTCGATTTTCAGTCCCAGCGTGTCCTTCGCGATGTGCTCCATGGCGCCGAGGAACGCGACCGTGTCCAGATAGTCGAAGAACCCGAGGTGCGCCACGCGAAAGATCTTCCCCTGCATCTCGCCCTGGCCGTTTGCCGTGACCAGCGAGAACTTCGACTTCAATGCCTTGACGACAGTTCCGGAGTCCATTCCCTCCGGAACCGCTACAGCCGTTGCAGCAGCTGCAGGTGCCGTTGGCGCAAACAGCGTGAAGCCGAGCGATACCAGCCCAGCCCGCGTCGCCTCCGCGTTCACAATCGCGTTGTTCACGAGCGCGTCGCGGCCCTTCTCGAGATCGCCGCCCGCCTGTCCGGCGATGTAGTCGAGCGCAGCGCCGAGCCCGGCTACGAGCGCAACAGCCGGTGTGTAAGCGCTCTCTCCCTTGACGGCGTTCTTGCGTTCCTTGCGCAGGTCGAAGTAGTAGCGCGGGTTCTTCGACTTTTCCATGGCCGCCCACGCCTTCTCGCTCACGCTCAGGTACGCCAGCCCAGGCGGAATCATTACCGCCTTCTGCGATCCGCCGATCAGGATGTCGATGCCCCAGCCATCCACGTCAAAGTGCGTCGTGCCTAGCCCCGTTATCCCGTCGACCACCAGGATCGTCTCCGGCGCCAATTCCTTGATAAGCTTCGCGATGGCCTCAACGTCATGCTTTACGGCGGTAGAGGTTTCGGTCGCCTGCATGTAGACGACGCGGTGCTCCGGCTTCAGAGCCGCCCGGATCTGACCGAGTTCGAACGTCTGGCCGTAGGGAGCGGAGACCACGTCGGGCTCGCAGCCGAAGGCTTTGGCCAGCCCCGTCCAGCGCTCGCCAAATTTGCCGGCCGTGAGCACCAGCACCGTGTCCCCCGGAGAAGTCAGGTTGGAGACAGAAGCCTCCATCGCACCCGTCCCGGAGCTCGACAGCAGCAGCACGTCGTTCTTCGTGCCGACGAAGACCTTGAGCTGAGCCAACACCTTTTGGAAGAGCGCCCGGAATTCCGGCGTGCGGTGGTGCATATCCGCCGCTGCCATAGCGAACTGCGCCGCCGGGAGCAGGGGGGTCGGTCCTGGGGTATAAAGGCGGGTTTTTCGAATCATGGAGATACCTCTCTGGGCTGGAAATTCTGAAGTGCTGAACCGGCGAGACGTTGTGCGCTCTAGAGATCACAGAATACACAAAATTGTGATTTTTGTGAATTGTGAATTCTCCGATGTGAAAAACTGGCGTACAGCTCTCTATTTTCTCCGCTTCCAAAGGAAAAGGCTTCGAGAGGATTGCTCCCGAAGCCGGATTCTCGAATGTCGGAGTTTACCGCCGACCACCGCCGTGAAAGCCACCGGCCGCAGCCCCGCCGTGGAGGTCGCCCCCGAGATGCGCACCACCTGCAGGCGCCATCGAGCCGCCGTTATGCATGCCGCCGAAGTGCCCGGGGTTCCCGCGCACCGCACCGCCCACATACCCGTGGCGAACCCCGCCCACGTACCCGCCGCGGTGAATTACCCTTGGGTGCCCGTAGTAGCCGCCATAGAAGCCGTAGGGGTAGTAGCCACCCCAGCCGAAGGGATAAAAGCCCCAGCCAAACGGACTGGCGAACGGCCCCGCCCCCATGTAGGCGTAACCGAACGTCCACGGATTCCAGTACCAGCCCGGGCCCGCGTACGGACCGGTGTACTCGGAAGCCATCTGGTTATTGGCCTCAGCCATGTACTGCGAGCGCAGGCTATTCCAGTTATAGAGATCGTCCTTTGCGTCGTCCTTGTCGAACTTCTGCGGCTTCGGTTCCGCTCCAGCGCTTAGCACGACCTGGTGCTCGCCCTTCACCTTCTCCCACTTGTTGTCGCCCACCTGCACGTGCGCCTCGCCTTTGAAGACCATGGCTTCGGGCCGGTTGGCGTCAAACTCGTAGTAGCCGCGCTTGTTCAGCCGCGTGGTCACGCCCGCATCAATCACCTGCAGATTGTTCTGGTCGTGGATCTCGTCTACCTCGACGGCGGCCCGGCCCTTCTCAAGCTGCACCTGCGTGAGCGCCAGGTCAGGCGAAACCATCTTCACCGTGCTGTTGTCGTCGAGCCGCAGAAACACGCCCGGCATCAGCAGCACCTCTGCTTTACCTTTTTCTGTGCTGATCTCCTGCCCCGGCTCAACGGTCACATTGCCCAGGTCTTTCGTATTCAACTGCGATCCGTTGAGATAGACAGCACCTTCTATGTAATTCACCGTTCCCGGAACGGCCTGCCGTGCCTGCGTTGCTTGATTCCCATTATTTATGTCCGCAGCGAACAGCGGAGTTCCCATGAGCCCCAAGCCGAGCAGCGCAACCATTGCACTTTTCATCAATCGGCTTTGCATGATGTTCTTTGATACCTCTGTTTCATTAGATCGTTGTTGACACAAAAAGTTGCGGTCCAGGGTAGCTAGGCGAGCATGTACTAAATTGCTTTTACAGAGCGTTTGGCAATGAATCTAAAGCGCGTCAGGGATCACCGGCGAGCCTCACCTACTTCGAGTGCGTCGAACTCTGCGATGATGTTGGGCGTGGCGAGAACATCTGCTCTATGGCTGAAGTACTGTCTTTCCCTGTTTGCATGGGCAGCATGCACCACCGGCGCCCTTGCAACGACGACTCTTCCTCAGTCGCTAATAATCAATTCGGATCAGACACTGTTTCTCACGGATGCGCCGAACGGACCAAGGCTCACTTTGCTGGATCGTCCTGACAGACTGCATTTCACCAACTACGCGATTGAGAATCTGCCCACCGCCGTAAAAATCAATGGCAGAGATGTCTCACTGCACTGGCACGTAATCTCGAGGTCAACGGATAACACGAAGCACGTTGTTTTTGTCTACGAATCCGCGACGCCTCATCTCCGCCTCTCGTGGGAGTGGCAGGCTCGCGGCGACCACGGCCCTGTCGAGCACTGCATCACTGTCCAGAACCTCAGCGGGGAAGAGGTATGGCTCCCTATGGTTGACTCGCTGCGCCTGCAGATCCCCTATGAATCCGGACAAAAACTCCGCCACCTCTACGTCGAAAAAGGCGCCGACACTCCCTCCGCCACCGGCACGCACTTCGAAGACATCTCCGACGGCTACTCGTGGACCGGCAAATCCTCCACCTACGCATTCCCGCAACCCGGCGAAGCCCGCGAAATTATCCCCGCTGAATTCGTCTTCGACGCTGAAGCGCCGCAATCGGGCTGGTATGCGGGCATCGAGTTCAGCGGCCGCACCCGCATCTCCCTCCATCGCACCGGCAACACCGTAGAGACGGTCCTCGGTCTCAACCCCGAACCCGGTCCCTTCCGCACCCGCCTCGCACCCGGAGAAAAGTTTGAGACGCCCACGGTCTTCTTAGGCACGTTCACTGGCGGACCCGACGGCGCCGCCAACCAACTCCACACCTGGGTGCGCAACGTACTCGGCAACCCAGGCACATGGCGCGATCCGCAATACCCGCTCACCGTCAACAACAGTTGGGGCGGCGGCATGCAGGTGAACGAAGCCATCGCGCTCCGCATGATCGCCGACGCAAAGCAGCTTGGCTTTGAGATGTTCCACGTCGATGCCGGGTGGTTCCGGGGTGTAGGCGACTGGTACGCCAACCCGCGGAAGTTTCCCCATGGCCTCGCCCCCATCGCCGATGCGGCGCACAAGCAAGGCATGCGCTTCGGTCTCTGGGTTGACTGGACACAGGCCGGCCTCGACACGCAACCCGGCGCGCTTAACGTACGCGATCCTAAAGTCCGCGACTGGCTCGTCACCGATCTCGCACCTGACTGGAAGCCGGAGGAGTTTAAAGGCGAGACTGTCGATCTTGGCGTGCCGGCGGCGCACGATTATCTTGAAAAGGAAGTCGATCGCATCATCACCGACAACCATCTCGACATGCTCGAGCACGACGGCTACCTCGTTGCGCAGGGATGCATTCGCAGAGATCATCCTCATGCTCCGCCGAACCAAAGCACGCAAAAGGTCATTCATGACTCCGGCTTCGACTTCGTCATGGCCGACAACGCGACCGACGTCAGCTACCACGCGGTACGCGCGTACTACGACATCTACGCGAAGATGCGGAGCGAGCATCCCGGCCTCATCTTCGAAGTCTGCAACGACGGCGGACGTATGGTCGACTTCGGGTCCGCCGCGCACGCCGACTATTTCTCTATAACCGACACCTACGACCCACTCTCGAATCGCCGCGCCTTCTACGACACCAGCTACATGCTGCCGCCCGCCATGCTGGAGAGCTACGTCGAGAAGTGGCCGACTCCGAACACCGACAATTTCCTCTACATGCTTCGCAGCGGCTTAATGGGCTGGTTCACGATTATGATCGACACGACAGCGTGGACTCCCGAGCAGCATGAGACCGCCAAAATCGCGATCGCACTCTACAAAGAAAGGATCCGGCCTCTGATCCGCGATGCGCAGCTCTATCACGTTTCCATGCGGCCAGATGGCGTTCACTGGGATGGAATGCAGTACTGGGATCCGGCGCGCAAACAGGGCGTCCTCTTCGCATTCCGCGGGACTATCGATAACGAGGACAATCACACCTTCGTTCTCTCCGGCCTCGACACAACGAAGCGCTATCGCCTCCACTGCAATGACGGGTCAGCTCCAGATCGCACAGCGGAGGGCGGGGAACTGATGATGCGTGGGGCCCGGGTACATCTCGCCAATCCGCTCAGCTCCGAGCTGGTCTTCATCGAAGAGGCGAAATGATCCGCGCAAACCTGCTCGTTTAAAATCGACCAGTGAGGATGGAAACCCATGAGTGAAGCAGGCGCACTGGAAGCGCAGATCAGCCAGCAGGTCATTACCGCAATGAAGCTCCACGATGCCGAGCGCACCGGCACGCTTCGCCTCATCAAGACCGCGCTGAAAAACAAGTCCATCGACAAGCGCGGTCCGCTCACTCCCTCCGAAGAACAGCAGACGCTCGCCACCATGATCAAGCAGCGACGCGACTCCATCGACGCCTACACCAAAGGCAATCGCCCCGAGCTCGCCGCCAAGGAAGCCGCTGAAATCGTCATCATCGAGGAGTTCCTGCCCAAGGCTCTCGACGAAGCCGGCCTTCGCGCTCTCGTTGCGGAAGTCATCGCAGAACACGCCAATGCGACAGGTAAGGCTCCAACGCCGAAGGACATGGGCCCTGTCATTAAGGCTGTGCAGACGCGACTCCAGCAGGCTGGTGTCCGGGCGGAAGGACGCATAGTGAGCGAAGCCGTGAAAAACGCCCTCGCGGGGTAGCTGCATCTAAACCGGAGCTGTTCGCGTCTTCCTCAACAGGAGCGGTCATGAACCTTCCCCGTCATGCTGTCTCTCTCTTTTTGCTCGTTGTAGCGCTCGGCGCATCCGCGCGCGTCTCCGCGCAGGGGCCGCCTTTCCAGGTGGACGATCCGGTGCCTGTTGATTTCAAACACTACGAGTTCTATATCTTCGGATCCACCGACGGCACTCCGCTTGAAACGGACTACGCCGGCCCGGGGTTCGAGTTCAACTGGGGCGCCATCCCTCGCGTTCAGCTTCACATGGTCCTGCCGTGGGGCGGCATCCATCCGTCGGACGATGCATCGGCAACCGGCCTTCTCGACATGGAGTTCGGTGCAAAGATCGCCATCATCAAAGAGTCGAAACACATTCCGCAGATCGGCACCTTCACCATGTTTGAAGTACCAACCGGCAACGCCGACAAGGGCCTCGGCGTAGGCGAAGTCTGGTACAAGCTTCCAGTATGGCTGCAGAAGAACTCCGGGAAGTGGCTCTTCGATGGGGGCGCTGGCGAGGTTGTCGTTCCGCAGACCGGTTTCCACGATTTCCCCTACGGCGGTTTCCTCGTCAAGCGTGAAGTTGCCAAGAAGCTCGAACTCGCCGCCGAGATATTCTCGCACGGCGGAGAAGGGCCCGTCACGCCACAGACGAAGTCGTCCACCATGCTCGATGCGGGCGGATACTGGCACCTCAAAGGTGAAGACACCATGCAGCTTCTTTTCGCCTACGGCCATTCGATCGCCGGCCAGACAGAGAACTACGGCTATCTAGGCCTCTACTGGACGTGGGGCAAAGGCGACAAAGCCGGCACCGATCAGGACAAGGACAAAGATAGAAAAGCCATGCTGGATAAGGCCATGTACTCCGGCCATCTCCAGCACGGCTTCTGAATTCCTGTCGAGCCCCGGGGCCCCTGACGTTCAGGGACCGGGATTACGCTCGATCAGCAGCAGCGATCAGTCCAGATCGTCCACGTAGTGTCCGATTAGCACCGTATTGCCATTCGTCGGATTCTTCAGCAGCAACCCGACTACTCGCACATTTGTCGCGGATGAAACATCTCCAAGGTGGGCGAATCCATCGCGGAACTCGCAGTTGTCGGCTATGTAAACGGTGACCGTCTGCGGAATCAGCAGCCCCGCAAATCCCTTCACCTGCATCTGGAAGCTGTTGCTGTTAGCGTTCACCGAGCCGGGCATAACCGTTCCGTTGAAGCCCCAGTGCCGCAGCACGACGCGCTTCACCGTCACTGCATCCGGATTTGTCGCGCCACTCGCCGGGCCGCCGACCGAGATATGCTGTCCGGGCAGAAGCTGGCTCTGGTTTAAGAGGAACTGCGCTAGCCGCCCATGCCCCCAATAGATCGAGTAGGTCTCGCTCCCGCTCAGGTCTACCGTCGCAATCTGCCCGAGGCTCAGCCCTGTTGTTGTCGGCAGCAATCCGCGCACGTAAAGATCGAAGCTCGTTGCCGGACCGCTCGACGGATTCACGTAGGTCACCTGTCCGCTCGCGTAAAACCCGCTCTTCGAAAGAATCGCGATCTCATCCGCGTTGATGGTTGCATCCGCGCGATCGAGCGTTCCCGAAAGCTGCACAATCGTGCTCGAATTCAGATCGCTGAACTGCGCGTTGCCGTCCCACTCCGTTTGCCCGTTCACGTTAACGGTGAACTGGCGCCCGTGCGGCCCCTGGATGGTGAATGACTGGGTGCCCGCATTAAAGCTCACCACGGCCGCGTCAAATTCGTCGAGATACGCGCCCTTGTCGTTGTTGTTGACCGCCTCTATATCGAAGGTCGGATTGACCGTGCCAGTGATCTGCCCGTTGCTGTCGACTGCGATCGATTTGCGCAGCAGGAAGTCGAGGTGCAGCCCAACGGGCGCACCCGCTTGCGCCACCACCATCGGATTCGGCAGCGTATAGCTGACTGTGCTGCTGCTCAGCGTTGCGGCCATGGTCTTGATGGTCGGCTCCGCCGTGGTCGTATCGAGATAGCCGATGGTTGCGTTCGACAGGGCGATCGATACTTTGCTGTATGTACCTTCCGGAACCTGGTTCATATCGATCAGCGTCTGTAATCCGTTAAATCGCGCAAAGTCTACCGTGGGCGTCCCGCTTGTGAGTTGGACCGTGTTTCCGTTCGTATCTGTTGCCGAGATCCCGATGTTAACCGTGAACGAGACCACGCTCGCCATCGGCGCATCGGTCCCGACCACAAACGATGCTCCCGTCTTTGCCTGCGAGTTGGTGTTAACGGAGGTTGAGTTGTAGCTGCCGCATCCGGCTGCAAAGATTGCTGCCACTACCAAAGCCGCCACCGAAGCGAAGGTACGTCTTCCAGTTCTTGCAATCAACATTCCAGTGTTCCGCGCTTTCTGCGATCGTCCGTGGCCTCACGGAGTTCGCGGGATGGCACACAGCAATCGAGGGGTACTGATTCTTTTTGAGTTGTGGGCTGTGTCCCTGTATTTGCGCCAACACCGCGCGCAACTCGAAAGTTGCGGGTCGTTGCTCATGAAAATTTGCGTTCCATTATGTCAAGGCGGGATCAGGCCGGCAGGAGTTACCGCTGTAGAATTCCTCCTCGGCAGCCCTCAACCTGAGCGGCAGATGAGCGTCTATTCTTAAACGCGTAATTGACTCAGGCGGGTCCCGCCGTCCCCTCTACGCCAGCTTGATTTCGAAAGTGCAGTGCGCGCCGCCTCGGCGGGGGGAGGTCAGCACATTCGCGGTCACAGGGCGTTGCGCGACGGTTTCGAACAGCGTGCGGTTGTTCTCCGCCGAGCACTCGCAGTAGGGATCATCAGGCATCGGCGCGCGTTCGGGGCTCCACCCGCAAACGCACTTGCTGACGGGATAAACCAGTGAGATTGTGTTCCCCGACCGCGTGCAATTTGTTGGCCCAACGATTTTGCCCATCAGTTCAACCAGTTTGTCGACGCTGCCGCCGCTCTCCGCGATGAGGTCCTGTCTGAACTTCAGATTTTTGCAGCAGGCGCGCCCCCGCTGCTGCATCAGTTTCACCAGCGTCGCTCGATCCAGGTTCTTTTCTTCCTTGCGGAGAAAATCCGAAAGGAACTGCCGTACCGCGCCCGCATCCGCCATGCACTTCGCGTCCTCACACGCCCCGTCGTTCGCAGCGCCGGCAATCCGCCCGCACGGCACCGCCACGCCCAGAACAACCAGGCTCTTCAGGAAAGTCTTGCGATCCATAGAAACCTCATTGATGAAAGCTGATTTTGTTCTACTCACCGTATTTGCGAATGTGCAGTGCGTCACGCATTCTGGTTCAATCCGGATTGGAAGGAAAGGGAACAGGACGGCGAGCGGGAGTCTGCGGTCCGCACCGATTCTCCCGAATCAATGCCAAAGTCCATAGTCAGTTGCCGACCCGACCCGCCCAGAGTACCCTTGCACCCATGAACTGGCATCGTGGGCTCCTGCTGGCTGGGATCAACGTGGCGATCGCAATGCCCGGTGTGGTCCGAGAGTCAATGCAGTTCTGGCAGAACACAGCTGGCAGCGTCGCGCGTGCATCACCGAGTCGCGTCGAATACGTGATGTTTCAAGAGGGGGTACCAATCTCTCTGGATCCGTGCAATTGGTCCGATCTCGGCCATTCACGTTTGATAGAGGTCGGAGGGTTCGCGAATCTGCCCACGGCGCTATTAACAGGTTGGCATGATCCATGCCTGACCCAAACGCGACTCGGAAGACTCAGTGCGCGAGTGGTTGGTGGAAGGAATCATAGCGCCGAAGTTCTCGACTGTCTCTGTCTCGCCATCTTGATATCAACCCAGTGGCTGCTCGTTGGAGGACTTCCAATAATTCAGCCAAAACGCTGGTGGCTTGAACCGGGAGCACTCATTACAGCATCTGCTGCAATCGCTGCAGCTCTTGCGATCATTCCGATTACTCAATCGCTTGCAAGAATTCCGGCTTTGTTCGCTGGTTTGGCCTGGCTTTGGTATCTCGCCCTCCTCCTCTGGGTCCCCGTCCATCTCGCATGGCAATCAACCCTCCACGGTCTGCGGCGTCTAAGCTAACTGAAAGTGTGCTCTGAACCCATGACACCGAAACGACATCTCCCCCGATTGGCCGTGCCGGCTTTGCTCTTCGCCTCTGCGTCCGTACTGCTCGCCGCGCAACAGAGCCCCTCCGGCAACGCAAATCCCGCACCCGCAGCCCAATCTGCCGACAAGCCGGCACACACCCTTCGCACGCCGGGCCACGAGGTCCAACTCGCCGTCACGGTCCGGGACAAAAAGGGCGCCCTTGTTCCTACCATCGACAAGAACGACTTCACCCTGACCGAGGACGGCCGACCACAGGTGATCCAGACCCTCACCCGCCAGTCAACCGAGCCCTGGAGGCTTGGGCTTCTGGTGGAAACCGCACGCCCGGTCGGCTCCGCGCTCGAGGAGGTTCGCAAGGCCGCTACCCAGTTCGTCGACGCCATGCTGCCGGCTCAAGCCTCCGCCGGCAGCGCGAACCAGCTCTTCCTCATTCACTTCGATCGCCAGGTCGAACTCTCGGAAGACTTCACCGCTTCGCGCGACAAACTCCACCAGGAACTCGACGACCTCAGCGCTACCCGCGAGCGCCATGACGATACCGAAGGGCCCGAGACCACCGGGGAAGACCGAGACCGCCCCACCCGCACTCGCAATGCCAGCCAGCTCTACGACGCCATCTTCCTTGCGTGTGACGAGTTGATGAAGAACCAGCAGGGCCGCAAAGCCATCGTCGTCTTTTCTGATGGAATCGACCGCGGCAGCAAAGACACGCTGAATGACGCAGTAGACGCCGCTGATCGCGCCAACGTCGCCGTCTACACCGTGCACATGCGCGGCCAGCAGGAAGAGGAGAATAACGGATTCAGCCGCAACCGCCGCGGAGGGATAGGCTTCCCCGGGGGCGGAGGCGGCGGCTATCCGGGTGGAGGCGGTGGGTACCCCAGTGGTGGCGGCCAGCGCCGCGAGCCGAAGCCCATTGTTGATGGCAAGAAGCTTATGGAAGAGATCGCCCGCCGAACGGGCGGCCACGGCTACGAAGCGAAGAAACGAGACGACGTGGTGCCGATTTACAAGCTCATCAGCGAAGAGCTGCAGGGCCAGTACGTGCTCACGTACACACCCGACAAGGCCGACACCGACGGCGGCTTCCACAAGGTCGTTGTCAAAGCGGAGAAAGGCGATCTGCAGGTCACCACGCGCGAAGGCTACTACGCTCCGGGCGGGGACTCTCGATAACTGATCACCGGCCGATGGAGGAGGCTGCTGCCACAGCCTCTTCCGTTGCATCGGCCTGCACCTGGTCCGTCACCACGCTGAAGTGCTTTAGATTCGCCTCTCCGAACGAGGTCGTGATTGCCACATCCGACGCATCGCGTCCGACTGCCATTAGCACGCGACCGATGCGCGGAGTGTTGTGCCGGGCGTCAAAAGTCCACCAGCGGTCCTCAAGATACACCTCGAACCACGCGCTGAAGTCCATGGGGCCGCCGTAGGGCACGCCGATGTCGCCCAGGTATCCTGTCGCATACCGGGCCGGGATGTTCATTGCGCGGCAAAAGGTGATGGCGAGATGCTGGAAGTCTCTGCATACCCCGATGCGCTCTGTGTATACGTCCAGAGCAGACTTTGTGGGTCGCGCATGCGGGTAGCTGAAACGCACCTTGGTATTGACCCAGCTGCAGATCGCCTGCACGCGAGCCCACCCCGGACTCACGTGTCCGAAGAGGTCGAAGGCAATGCTCGAGAAGCGGTCAACCTCGCAATAGCGGCTATTAAGCAGATAGCAGAGGAAATTGTCGGGCACATCGCCGACCGGCACCTCGCGGGCGTGCTCGTTTACTTCGTCCGGCAGGCCGGAGTCGGCAATCAGGGTGGAGTTGGACAGCCGGATTCGGCCGGGCTGGGCGACAAAGCGCGTGCAGCGGTTTCCAAAGCCATCGATGTATTCCGTGGCGTCGATCGGCGGATCGATCTGGAGTACATCGGGTTCCAGCAGGTCCGGCTCGCGCGAAGGGTGAATGTGAAGAAGCGCTACCATCGGCGTGATGGCAGGAAGGTCAAATTGTATGTCATAGCCCAGGCGAATCAGCATTACCTGTACTTAGATGCAAGTTGAAGACTGAATCTGGAAGGGATGGGCAGAATCTCCGCCATTCCGAGCAGGTTCCTGCAAAACGAAGCGGCTCGTCACATCCTTGTCGATCGAGGGGCGCTTCAAACATAGGATTTAGGGGAGCGGCACTGGAGAACCCATGTCAAAGATCATGCGCGAACTTCGCTTCTCAATCCGGCAGTTGCGCAAGTCTCCGGGTTTTGCGCTTATTGTGATCGTCACGCTGGCTCTGGGCATTGGCGCAACCACAGCCGTCTTTTCTCTGGTGGAGCGCGTTCTGCTGCGGCCCTTTCCGTTTGCTGATCCTGAGCGGCTTGTCATCCTTGGAGACCACATCGGTGCTGGAGTGGGCACGCCTGTGACCGCACGCGAGATTCGTATCTACTCCGAAGCGACAACGGCTTTCAAGTCGATGGGGGGCTACGAGCCGACCGGCTACGAACTCTCCGGAGGCGAAGCGCCTGAAGCAATTCCTGCAGCCCGCCTCTCGTTTGGCGTCTTCGATACGCTCGGCGTTCACCCGGTGCTGGGCCGCTTCTTCACCCGCGCAGAGGACGAAGGACATCAGCCGGTTGTGGTGATCAGCTACGCTCTTTGGCAGAATCGCTTCCATCGCGATCCCGGTGTTCTCGGCACTGGCATCCAGCTCGACCGCAAGTTCTACACCATTGTGGGCGTCATGCCCCGCAGCTTCGACTTTCCCGTGGACACTACGCGCCTGAATCAGGCGCAACTCTGGGTTCCGCTCAGCCTTACCGCGCAGGAACTTTCCGACGCAGATGCTGGGTTCTTCGGATATCAAATTATCGCGCGCCTAAACGATGGAGTCAGCCTTGCCTCCGCCGCGCAGGATGCGGAGCGTGCTTCGGACGAGGTGATGCGCAACTACCCGGCTACGATGTCGTCCGTTCGCATCCGCAGCGAGGTGACATCGCTGCGTGATTACGTTGTCGGTCAGGTTCGTCCCGCGCTGCGCGGACTGTTCGCAGCGGTGGCGGTTGTTCTACTGATTGGGTGCGTCAACGTCGCCGTGCTGATGCTGGTCCGCGCCATTCGTCGCCGCCGCGAATCGGCGGTGCGCCTTGCTCTGGGGGCGCGAGCCTCGGCAATCGTACGCGAATCGTTCCTCGAAGGCCTGGTCCTGAGCTTGATTGGCGCGGTCTTCGGAATCGGCATCGCCGCCCTCGCGCTGCGGCTTTCGCTCCGCTTTCTCTCCGACTCACTGCCGCGCGTCAATTCCGTTGCCATCGACTGGCGGGTTGCCGTCTTCGCCTTCGCCCTCGCGCTGGTCACCGGTATCCTCTCCAGCCTCGCCCCGGCGTTTGCGGCCGTGCAAGCCAACATCACGGACGCCCTGAAGGAGTCAACGCGCGGCGGCTCGACCGGCCGGCAGCATGCGTGGCTGCGCTCGTCGCTGATTGCGGCGGAGATCGCCATTGCGCTCGTACTGCTTACAACATGCGGCGCGTTCCTGCGCAGCTATCAGAAGATGTTGGCGGTCGATCCGGGCTTCAGAGCCGATCACGTGCTCGTCGCCGGATTCCAATTACCCAAAGATCAGTACCGGTCCTACATTGCCGAGAACAATTTCAATCGCGAACTGATGGACCGGCTCTCCTCGAAGCCCGGCACCGTTGCAGTCGGTATTTCGAGCATGGTGCCAGGCTCCGGCAATTACGGTCGCGGTGCTTACACCATCGAGGGCCAGCCCATCGAAGGCTGGAAACTGCAGTGGGCCGTCTTCGCGACGATCTTTGGCGACTACTTCAAATCACTTGGCATTCCGCTGCTCGAAGGTCGCACCTTCACGTCCGCGGACCGCGCTAATGCGCCTCTCGTGGCCATTGTGAATCAATCAATGGCGAAGCACTGCTGGCCGGGACAGGACCCTATCGGCAAGCGCATGCACGTCGGCAATCCCCACAAAGGCCTGCCCTGGGCTACTGTCGTCGGCGTAGTAGCCGACGCCAAGGTTGCCGCACCCGACGCGCCCAGCGAAGACCAGTGGTATGTGCCGACGGAGCAGCCTGCGACTCTGTTCGGCGCGGATCCATCGACAAACGTGGTAGGACCAACCGGAGGCTTCATCACGCTCCGTTCGACGCTTCCCCCCGAGCAACTGATACAGACCCTTCGCGAGACAGTCGCCTCGATCGATCCGCTTCTTCCTCTGCAGCAGGTGCAGTCGATGGCGCAGGTAGTCTCCGACGTTGAGGCACCGCGCCGATTCAACACGGACCTTATCACTGCTTTCGCGTTTGGAGCGCTGGTTCTCGCGGTTACGGGTATCTATGCGGTCGTCGCGTTCTCCATTTCCATACGTGCACAGGAGATTGCCATCCGAATGGCTCTTGGTGCGCAGCGGGGCAGCATCGCGCGCCTCGTCCTGCTCTCCGGCGCAAAACTAGCTCTCGTCGGATGCGCCGCAGGCCTCATCGGCTCCTACGCTGCATCTCGAGTTGTCGGCAACTTCCTCTTCCAGGTGAGCCCGACCGACCCGCTCATCTACGCCGGCGGCGCAATCATCATGATCGTCGTAGCGCTGCTCGCATCTGCTGTGCCTGCGGCCCGGGCTGCCTCGAGTGATCCGGTCAAAGCTCTGCGCGCCGTGTAGTTCAACGTAGAAATAAGAAGGGCGCCCGCGTTGCGGACGCCCTTCATCACTGGCCTTGTTATTGTGTTTACTTGTTCGTGTGCGAAGTTCCCGTCGCCTCTTCCACCGCAGCCTGAGCCGCAGCCAAGCGGGCGGTGAGGAGCCGGAACGGTGAGCACGAGACGTAGTTCAGCCCGATCTTGTGGCAGAACTTTACGGACTCGGGATCGCCGCCGTGTTCGCCGCAGATACCAACCTTCAGCGTCGCCCGCGTGTTGCGTCCCTTCGCCGTCGCCGTCTTCACCAGCGAGCCAACGCCATTCTGGTCGAGAGTGGCGAACGGATCGTGTTTGAAGATGCCGGCCTTGAGGTACGCAGGCAGGAAGTTGTTGATGTCGTCACGCGAGATGCCATAGGTGGTCTGCGTCAGGTCGTTCGTTCCGAAGCTGAAGAACTCGGCCTCTTCCGCAATCTGATCTGCCGTCAGCGCAGCGCGCGGCAGCTCGATCATCGTCCCGACCATGTAGTCCACCTTGGTCTTCTTTTCCTTGAAGACATCCTCAGCAACGCGCCGCACAATCGCAGCCTGATTCCGCATCTCTTCGATGGAGCCGATGAGCGGAATCATGATCTCGACATGTGGATCGCCGCCCTTCGACTTCACCTGGACAGCCGCTTCCAGAATGGCACGAGCCTGCATCTCCGTGATCTCGGGGAACGTAATGCCGAGGCGGCATCCACGCAGTCCGAGCATGGGATTCATCTCGTGCAGTTCTTCCACGCGCGCCAGCAGCGTGCGCAGTTCCTTCAGCTTCGGCGACTTTGGCTTCGACTCTTCGAGGCGCGCGATCTGAACCAGCAGATCTTCGCGCTTTGGCAGGAACTCGTGCAGCGGCGGATCCAACAGGCGGATCGTCACCGGCAGAGCTTCCATTGCCTTGAACAGACCCACGAAGTCAGCCCGCTGCATGGGCAGGAGCTTCTTCAGCGCTTCGCGGCGATCCTTCTCGTTCGTCGCCAGAATCATCGTCCGCATGTGACCGATGCGATCTTCTGCAAAGAACATGTGTTCCGTGCGGCAGAGCCCGATACCCTCTGCGCCGAACATCCTTGCCTGCTTCGCGTCGCGAGGAATGTCCGCATTGGCGCGAACCTTCAGCTTGCGGGCAGGATCGACCCAGCTCATGAACTTGACCAGATCCGGATCATCCGGCTGTGCAGGCAGCGTTTTCAACTGGCCAGCGATCACGCGCCCGGTGGTTCCGTCGAGCGAGATCCAGTCGCCCGCCTTGAAGGTGCGACCCTTTACGCGGAGTTCCTTCTTTGATTCGTCAACCGTGCAGTCACCCGCACCGGCGACGCAGCACTTGCCCATGCCGCGCGTAACAACCGCAGCGTGAGAAGTCATGCCGCCGCGCGACGTCAGAATGCCTGATGCCACTTCCATTCCGGCGATGTCTTCCGGAGTGGTTTCGCCGCGAACCAGGATGATGGTCTTGTAGTCGCCCTTCTGGTGATGCTTCACAGCATCCTCAGCGGTGAACACGATCTGTCCCACAGCCGCACCCGGCGATGCCGGCAGACCGGTCGCGAGGACTTCTATCTTCTCTCCCTTTTCGACGAGGCGCGGGACAAGGAAGTCATAAAGCTGGTTGGGCTCTACGCGGAAGATGGCTTCTTCCTGCGTAATGAGGCCTTCGCGCACCATGTCAATAGCCACGCGAACAGCCGCGAGGCCGGTGCGCTTGCCGTTGCGCGTCTGCAGCATGTAGAGTTTGCCATCCTGGATGGTGAACTCGAAATCCTGCATGTCGCGATAGTGTTTTTCCATCTTCCAGGTGATCGCCTTCAGGTGGTCGTATACCTGCGGCATCGCCTTCTCGAGTTCGCTGATTGGCATCGGTGTGCGCACACCCGAAACCACGTCCTCGCCCTGCGCGTTCATCAGGTACTCGCCGAAGAACACGTGCTCGCCCGTTGCAGGATTCCGCGTGAAGCCCACGCCGGTGCCGGAGTTCTCGCCCAGGTTGCCGAACACCATGGCCTGCACGTTGACCGCCGTACCTAACCAGTCGTCGATGTGATTGATGCGGCGATAGGTCTTCGCGCGCTCATTCTGCCAGCTCCGGAACACGGCATCGCGCGCTGCGGCGAGCTGCTCCAGCGGCTTCTGCGGGAAGTCCTTGCCCGTTTCCTTCTTCACCAGCTTCTTGTATTCAGCAATGATGTCTTTCAGCGCCGCAGGCGACAGGTCGTAATCGAACTTAACCTTCTGCTTGGCCTTCATTGCATCGAAGATGTGCTCAAACTGCTTCTTCGGGACATCCAGCACCACGTCGCCGAACATCTGGATCAGACGACGGTAGGAATCGTAAGCAAACCGCGGGTTGCCGGTGCGTTTCGCCAGCGCTTCCACGGCCTTGTCGTTCAGGCCGAGGTTCAGGATCGTGTCCATCATGCCCGGCATGGAGAACTTGGCGCCGGAGCGGACCGAAACCAGAAGCGGATTGTCGCCCTGGCCGAGCTTCTGGCCCTGCAACTCTTCGAGCTTCTCGAGCGCAGCCAGCATCTCGGTGTCGACCTGCTTGCTGACCTTTCCCGCACGCATGTATTCGCGGCAGGCTTCCGTCTGAATCGTGAATCCCGGAGGCACCGGCAGCCCAGCAAGAGTCATCTCGGCGAGGCCTGCGCCCTTGCCGCCCAGAACGTCCTTCATTTTGCCGTTGCCGTCAGCTCTTCCGTCGCCGAACGAGTACACATACTTGGTTGTGGTTGAGGTTGAGCCCGCCGCGGCGGACTGCTGATCCACTACGCCCTGCGTCATGGAATTAAAGCCTCCGGTGTTGATTTCTTCACGAATAGCCCGGAAAGAACAGCGCCCAGATTTCGCTGGGGCTTACCCCTCGACGGGCAGAACGAAAGTCTGGCTTCAGAGCCTTTAAGAGCTGATTTGACCAGGTGCGAACGCTCATCCCGGCACAGGGCTGTGTCTTTTCGGCTATTCCTTATCGCAAGTAGAAATAGCGCGGCAAGTATACACTTGCATGTGCCACTCGTCACAGACCCTCAACGTGTAATTGGACTTACGCGTGCTTTCAACTTCAGATTCTACGCGGCTGATCGCAGGTGCGTATCACCAAAGGAGATGCGCGACAAACCAACGACGAGATCGCCGCCAGCCTCTTTTGCACTCGTTGACAATCCTCGCCACAGGTGCCGCCGCACTGCAAACCACGCAACGGCAATTCCGCAGCACCACAGGGCTACAATCAGCACCGCGGCGGTTTTGTTTTTCGCGACGACGTAATCCGACTGTTCCGCCCTCATCCGATACTCGTCGAGCACCTGCGGCGGGATCATCCTGACCAGCAGAAGTAAGCCAAGAGGCACGATGATCAAGTCGTCGAGATACCCGAGCACCGGAATGAAATCAGGAATCAGATCGATGGGGCTGAGAGCATAGCCCACAATCGCAATCGCGAGCAGGCGTGCATACCGTGGGACGCGCGGGTCTCGCCTCGCGAGATAAAGCGCGGTTACGTCCCGCCGGATATCCTGCGCCCTGGCCTTCCAACGCTCCAGCATTCAATCAAGTCTGACAGGAATGCAAGCCAAGTCGAAGTGGCTTCTCGAGAAAGAGCTCGGCAAGAGAAACGTGACGTAGGTCTCTGCCCCCATTCATCGCAAACTTACGCGATGATCGGAAGTTCAGTGGGCTCGCTCTGATCGATAGGCAAGGAAATGGAGAAGGGGACTTCGATACCAGCCGCGTCAGGTTCTACGCGGCCGGCATCTCGTAGCAGTTTGCGCCTTCGGGGCAGGGCACAAGTGTGGTGGCACCTACGTGCGAAATCAGAATGCGATCCAGGCCAACGATTTCGAGAATCTCGGCAACGCGCGCCGATGCATTCACGATCGCGAACTCGTGTCCTGCGGCATGCGCGACGCCATACAGCGAAATCAACGAAGATATTCCCGCCGCATCGATGCGCTCGATCTGCCGCATGTCCAGTGTCACGGAGTGCTGCCGCACCACGGGCTCCAGTTCCTTGAGCAGGCGCTGTTCTTGCCCGCGCACCAGTTCGTGAAGATTGCCCGGTACCGCCAATTGCGGCTCAACGACGGATTGATAATTGCGTGTCATAAATCGAAACCTCCTTTGATACGCCCAACAGGGGCGTGTCTCAGGAAAAGCCAACTGATCCAGGGGAGTCAGCTTCTCTTGTCCTCTTTCTTGCACCTTCCCAGCCAAAGATCGCCAAACCCAATCTGCTGAATCCACACGGGATACAACCGGCCTCGGTTCTGGCTTTCTCCGCTGAGTGTTCGATCGCCCTGTTTCACGTTCACAATCGAACAGTCCCACCGAAGGATCTGGCCTGTGTCGCTCTTCTGTCCGGATCATCCTGCATATCACTACGCAAGGATGACGCGCTGGAGTTCCAAAAATGTATGGAAATTTTCCATATATTTGATTCAGCGGGTGCATTGTTGGATTCCAAATCTACAAACCTCACGAGAGAGGCAGCTTACGCACTAGCCACCGGGTGCGGTTTCACTAACGCCGGCTTGGTCCCTCTGCCGCACGCCGCGGAGTCTCGTGATGCGAGCCGTTTCACATCGTGGATACAAGCAGGGCGCGCCGGGAGTATGCGTTATCTCGAACGCGTAAGTGAAACCAGCGAACTCGTTCGCGCGCGTGTCGCTGTTCCGTTCCCGTGGGCTCGCTCCGCGATCGTCTGCTTCGCGAGTTACAACTCCGCGCATCCGCGCTCAACCGAAGATGCTCCACGCAGCAGCGGATGGATTGCGCGATATGCATGGTCATCCCGCATCGACGAAAAAGGCGAGCGCCGCCCGAGCGACTATCACAAAGTGTTACTGAAGCGGCTCAAGTCTCTCGATGCAAAACTCCGCGAGCGCTGCGGCGAATTCGAATCGCGCGCCTACGTTGACACCGGCCCCGTCGTCGAGCGATCACTTGCCGTCGCCGCCGGCCTTGGCTGGACAGGGAAGAACACCTGCCTTATACATCCCAAACTGGGGTCGTTTGGATTTCTATGCGTGCTGCTGACTTCCCTCGACGTAGCCGCCGAAGATCGCACTCCGCAGATGGTCTCGGATCACTGCGGCACCTGCACCCGTTGTCTCGATGCGTGTCCCACAAACGCGCTCACCGCTCCCTACCAGATGGACGCGACGAAGTGCATCTCTTATCTCACCATCGAGCACAAAGCTCCCATCGCGCCTGAACTGATGTCCGGCATGGGCCGCCAGATCTTCGGCTGTGACATCTGCCAGGACGTCTGCCCCTGGAACCGCAAAGCCCCCATCAGCGCCGACACCGAACTCCAGCCCCGCGAAGAACTCGTCAATCCCTCGCTCGAGTGGCTCGCCTCCCTCGACGAGCAACAATGGGAACGCCTCTTCAACGGCTCCCCGGTTCGCCGCTCCGGTTTTCTCGGGTTCAAGCGCAACCTTGCGGTTGCAATGGGCAACGCTCCCGGTGCAGATGAGAGCCTTTTGGAACGCCTGAAGCTATGGTCTGAAGACGCTGACCCAGCGCTCCGCACGGCTGCTGAATGGGCATTGCACAAGCACTCGCAGGAAAGTACGATCGAGTAGCCCCGGTTTAAAGGGGAGCGTTACGCTCGAACTCTCAGCTAAGGCCGCTCTGCCTTCGCGATGCCAGCTTCAACCAACGGAACCATCATGTCGTATCCCGCCTGCGTGGGGTGCACGCCGTCTTTACTCAGGTTTGCCGGCAGCCCATCGCGGGCGTCCTTCATCGCGGAGTGATAGTCGACGTAAACGTAGTTGTGCTGCGCCGCGTAATCCTTAATCCAGGCGTTCAAGGCATCGATCTTTGGCGCGGGCATGAGCCCCGGCTGCCACGGGTAATCGTACGCAGGCAGAATGGAGCACAGTACCACTGCGACGTGATTCTGGGCCGCCATCTCTGCCATGGCCGCGATGTTGTTTTCGGTTTCGTGCGGGGTCATCGGCCCGGTATTTCCGGCGATGTCATTAGTTCCGGCCAGAATGACCACCACTTTCGGATGCAGATCGATGACATCCTGGTGGAAACGCAGCACCATCTGCGGCGTGGTCTGCCCGCTGATGCCGCGATTGATATAAGGCTTCGATGCGAAGACGCCGCCGGGCTTGTCGAAATGCCATCCCTCGGTGATGGAGTCGCCCAAAAAGACGACGCGTTTTTCGCCGGCTCCTGGAGCGCCCAATGTTTCGTCGGCTTCTTTGAACCGAGCCAGCCAGGGGAAGTCGGTGAGGAGTTGCGCATCGTGCTTACGCCAGTACTCATTATCAGGATGCTTCTGCACAGTGGGCGCCGGAGCTGGCGCCTTTGTCTCCGGAAGGTTTGCGGGCTCCTGCGCGGAGGTGCGATTGAAGGCGGACGCACCGGCGAGTGCGAGCACTGCAACTGCAAAACGGATGGAAGCGCGAGTCATAACAGAAAGCCTCTGGAAAGGAAAAGAAATTGGCGAACTAACAATCTTACAGTGGGTGCCCAGCTCTCTCGCTAGTCAGTTTCAACGCATGTTTGGGCATTGCCTCTGCAAATCGAGAAATGCTTTTCCACGATCATGGCCGTCTTTCCCACCGCAGCACGCTACCCTAAACTGCGCTAGCCTGATAGGAGCAATGACCACCTGCCCAATCTGCGACGGCATCGGCCTGATCCGCGTGAAATCCGACGCAGGCCTGTGGGTGTCGCGTCCTTGCGAGTGCCAGCAGTCCCAGCGCGAAGAGCGGCGCGTTGGAGCGGCGCACATCCCGGAGCGCTACCGTCACTACACGCTGGACGGCTACGAAACGGACTTTCGCGGAGCCAATCCGTCGATTGGCAAAGCGCTGCTGACTGCCCGCCGTTTTGTCGACGAGTTTCCGCACGATACCGGCGGCAAGGGATTGCTCTTTACCGGATCGATCGGTGTCGGCAAGACGCACCTTGCTGTGGGCGTTCTGCGCAGGCTCGTTCAGGAGAAAGGCTGCAAAGGGCTCTTCTGCGATTATCGCGAACTGCTCAAAAATATCCAAAATAGCTACAACCCGCAGGTTAATACTACGGAACTGGAACTGCTCAAACCCGTGTTCAATGCCGACGTGCTGGTGCTTGACGATCTCGGAGCGCAGAAGCCGAACGAGTGGGTCTGGGACACGGTTGCTCTGATTCTCAATACGCGCTACAACGACAAGCAGACCACCATCATTACAACCAACTATTCCGACCTACCCGCGGGCGGCTCAGCGCTCAGCAGCGCGGAACGAGCAGCGCGCGAGCAAACTCTTGGCGATAGAATCGGCGACCGCATGCGATCTCGTCTTGCTGAGATGTGCATCAAGGTTGAAGTCACCGGTGAAGATTTCCGGCAGAGCGTCAAGCGCGCCCGTTTCGGCTGATGCACAACTCGCAGGAGACGAATGTGGTTGGCAAGCTGGAGATGATTGTCGGGCCCATGCGCAGCAACAAGACCGCAGAACTGCTGCGACGCATCGAGATCCGCCGCCAGTACGCGCATCAGTACGTGTTGTTGCTGAAGCCCAGTGCCGATACCAAGGCAGCTGCCGGTTGGGTCGAGAGCCGGAATCGAAGCGGCTGCGGCAAGATGGAAGCGGTGCAGTTTCCTTCAGCCGATCCGTGGTCGATCCTGCCGATTCTCGAGGCTACCGAGCAGCAGATCGGCAAGCGCGTCGAGTGCATCGCGATTGACGAAGGTCAGTTCGTTGCTGACCTCTTTCTCTTCACGAAGCGCCTGCTGCAGTGGGGCCACGATGTAATTGTCTCTGGGCTCGAGCTTGACTTCCGCGGAATGCCGTTCGGCGAAATGCTACAACTCTCCTGGCTTATTCGCACGTACGCCGGAAACCTGACAGAGCTTGTCGCGTACTGCAGTTGCGGAGCCAAAGCTCTCTACCCGCAGCGGCTCGTCGACGGCAAGCCTGCACCTTATGACAGCCCCATCATTATGGCCGGCGACAACTATGAGCCCCGCTGCGACGAGCACTTTGTTCTCCCCGGCCGACCGCACTGAGGCTACTCCGATTCATCCTTTTTCTGCTCCGGAGCCTTCTCCGGGGTGGTCAGCGGCTTGATGATGTCATCGAGATACGCCGGCGTGCCGTCTACGCGCTCCAGGGCCGGATAGCGCTCTCCGTCGTGATAGTCGATCTGCATGGTGGAGACAAACGAATCGGCCTGCACGATCACCCGGATAGGCTTCGACGAATTTTTCGCGTCCCGGATCGCGTTACGTAGCGCATCGGCTGAGTAGATGTTGTCGTTCACCGCTATGATTTTCTCGCCGGGAGCGAGCCCAGCCTTATCGGCAGGTCCGTTCCAGAGAACATCCCCGATCGTGCCATCGGCGGCGAGCTGCAGCCCGATCGAATACCAGCAATCGATGCCGCTTCGGTGTCCTTCAGCTGCCTGGATCATGCGCTCGGACTTGGTGGGCTTGTCGCGATAGATCAGCCTGTAACCGCCCTGCTCCAGGCCCGTAACATCGGCGCGTGGATTGATGCGATTGACCCGATCGTGCAGGAACTTCGCCCAGTCATACGAGACCACTTGATCAAGGTCCTGCACCAGTTCATCAAAGGTGTAGGTCACGATGAGCGGTCCGGTGTTGCCGCCCTTGCCCAGGAAGATCTTTACAAAATCGTTGAGCGACTTCTTGTTGCCGGTCATTTTCCGAATGAGAGTGTCGGCGTCGAGCCAAAGCAGCTCGCCTTCGAAGTAGTAGTCCTGCCCGCGACGCCAGTTCTCCCATGCTCTGTTGCCGCCGCGCAGTATGCTGGCCGCGACCGCCGTGTCCTCTGTCGGTCGCCATTCACGACCGCGTGTGTAGTCCAGCTCGGCGGCTGTTGCTGCCAGCACGTCCTTGTATTCCTCAGGCGTTTTCAGTCCCGAACGCGCCGCCAGCACATTGCCCCAGTACTCCGTCATACCTTCGTAGACCCACAGAAGGGCGCCCTGCATGGGTGTCGCGAAGTCCGGCTGGTACAGCCCTACGGGCCGACGATACTTACCGTTCCATGAGTGCGTGAACTCGTGCGAGAGCAGATCCGAGTCCGGCAGCTGATGGACGTCATCGGCATATGCCTTCTCGCCGACGCCGTTGTCCGACGATTGCCCGTGCTCCAGTCCCATTCCGCCGGCTACGTCCGAGAGTGTCAGCAGGAAGTGATAATCGTTGTAGTGGTGCGAGGCATAGAGCGCATCCGCTTCACGCACGAGGTTGGCGACTTCGGCCAGCACCGCCGGGCGCAGATTTGCGTCCTCCGGCGCATCGGCTGCGACGTCGAGATAGTGCTTCGGCGAGATTGTTGGCGCAAGCGGATACTCATGGAAGTAGAGCCCTGTCAGGATGGGCGAGTCCTGAAGCTGTTCTACAGTGGTCGCCGCAAACTTGGTGGTTGCCCCGGCCGTTGGTACCGGGTAATCTCCGCCGCTGACTGGTTTGAGCGCTGTGCCGATACCCCAACCCGCGGGCACCTTCACCGACGGCTGTATCGGTATGTCCTTCACCGGCACGTTAGCCGGATACAGCATCAGCGCCTCCCACTCGAGAGCCGCGAGACGCTGCGAGACCCGTCGGGTGACGATCGAATCGAGATGAGCGTGCAGTGTCGTCACACCCGCCGGAACAGTCAGATGGAATTCGTAGAGATTCACGTCGTCGCGCCGCCACTCGAGTGGCTTGCCGTTGGCAGTGAACACGACGCCCGTAATCGCGTTCGCCGTGCCGGACGGCATGTGGTGCCCAGGGATCCACTCTGGCGAGATCAGAGTGAGCGCCCCCGCGGAGACGGGGAAGTCGATTTCGGCATGAAAGAGCTTGCGTGGGGCATCCGACAGGTCGGCTGTGATTTCGATGGGCGCTTTCTGAGCACTCGCGGTGGAAGCGCCTAGCACCATCAGCAGAAGAACAGGGGATTGCGCAACAAATCGCTTCAACGAGAGCATCAGGGCGGGGACCTCCTCAAAAGATCAGGTTATCCCACTCTAGGGAAGTAGCCCTCATCGCCCGCGGTGCACCGTCAGTCAAAGTTGAGAAAGCTTTTGATTCTGCCGGCGATTGTCGGCGGCTCTTTGTCATGTGCCAGCGCCATGCGTCCGCCTGCGGGGAGCCAGACTTCTTCGCCAGTTGAGCTGGCATTGAAGAGCCCCAGTTGGTGCTTCTCCGCAAGCCGAGCTACCGTCATATAGGCGGCCTCAGACTTCGAATAGGAGAACGACGCAAAGATGAAGTCCCTGCCGATTGCATAGTCAGTGCTGGAACCGTCGTCGCGGGGGCGATCATCCAACGAGATCGGCCTGTTCATGGGGGGAAATGACTGAGCCATGTCCTTGAACCATGCCTGTAGATGCGGAGAGGCGATGGCCGGATCATCGTATCCGTGGTCTTCGTTCCACTTGGTCTGCCGCGAGTACCATTCCAGGAACTCGTCGTGTCCCGTTGGAACGGCTTCCGGCTCGAAGACCATCAGATCGTAACTCATATTCAGATGCTATCCCTTCGTCCTGCCGCTGGCTCTCTCGTTCGGCAGAAATAGCCCCACAATCGCAGCAAAATATTTCCCTGATTGTGCCCTTATGCTCCGCGTGTTACAAGCAGAAGAACAATGGCAACATATCCGGGCTGGGGAATGAGCAATAGCCGTTACTTAGAAGCGGGATCAAGAAAGACGAAAGACGCATGAGTTCCGGGCCTGTCGCAGAACTGCAGGAACTCTACGGAGATTATCCCCTCGACCACGCATACGACGAGATGCGTGAGCCGGCCGGTGAAGTGCGCCCTGCGTACCGGGCACTGGCTGAAACGCTCGCCCGTCTGCCGCAGCAGGAACTGCAGCGAAGGAAGCAGTCTGCGGAGTTATCCTTTCTAACCCAGGGGATCACCTTCACCGTTTACGGCCGCGACGAAGGCACCGAGAAGATCTTTCCCTACGATCTGCTTCCACGGCTTATCACGTCGCAGGAATGGGATCGTGTCGAACGGGGACTTACTCAGCGCATCACAGCGCTGAACCTGTTTCTGCGCGACGTCTACTCTGAGGCGAAGATTCTCAACGATCAGGTCGTGCCGCGCGAACTGATCTACAGTTGCAAGCACTATCGACGCCAGATGAGGGGACTGCAGGTCCCGCGTAACGTATACATCTCCGTTGTCGGATCCGATCTTCTTCGGCTCGACAGCGGCGAATTTGTGGTTCTTGAAGACAATCTGCGGGTGCCCTCGGGCGTGAGCTACATGCTCACCAACCGGCGCGTGATGAAGCGTACGTTCCCGCAGCTCTTCCACAGCTACGGTGTTCGTCCCATCGAGCACTATCCGCAAGTCCTGCTTTCGACGCTTCGCTCGCTTGCTCCAGAGGGCCGTCCTGAGCCGAATATCGTCCTGCTCACGCCGGGCGTGTTTAATTCTGCCTATTTCGAACACACATATCTTGCGCGCCAGATGGGCATCGACCTGGTGGAAGGTCGCGATCTCGTCACCCACGACAACATCGTCTACATGCGGACGACCGATGGCCTTAAGCGTGTTGATGTTATCTACCGCCGCGTGGACGATGACTTCAGCGATCCGCTGATCTTCCGCAGTGATTCCATCCTTGGATGTGCCGGGCTGTTCAATGCTTACCGCGCCGGCAATGTTACTGTGACCAATGCTTTCGGGACCGGGCTGGCTGACGACAAGGCCCTCTATGCCTACGTGCCCCGCATCATTCGCTACTACCTGAACGAAGACCCGATCATCAACAACGTCGAAACCTACCTTCTGACAGAAGACAGCGAGCGCCAGCACGTGCTTGCCAATCTAGACAAACTTGTCGTCAAGGCGGTCGGCGAGAGTGGCGGGTACGGTATGCTCATCGGTCCGCACTCCACGGCGAAGCAGCGTGAAGAATTCGCGGAGCGTATCCAAGCCAATCCGCGCAACTATATCGCCCAGCCGACTCTCGATTTCTCACGCGCGCCCTGCCTGATCGGCGATCGTCTCGAGCCGCGGCACGTCGATCTGCGGCCTTACATCCTCTACGGCGACAAGATCAATATCGTGCCCGGGGGCTTGACCCGAGTTGCGCTCGAAAAGGGCTCGCTCGTCGTCAACTCATCCCAGGGCGGCGGAAGCAAGGACACATGGGTGCTGGAGTAATCGTCATTCATCGATCACCGGAGGCGACAAAGATGCTTTCTCGCGTTGCGGACAGCCTCTATTGGATGAGCCGCTACCTCGAGCGTGGGGAAAACACCGTGCGCCAACTCGACGTTGCGATGAGCCTGATGCTCGACTCCGGCGGAGCCAGCGCCGAAACGCACTGGAACCGCCTGTTTTCGGCCCTTGGTAAGCCTGCCGGTTTTGAGTGGAATGGCGACGTAAACTCCAACGCGCAAAAACTCGTGTTCGACAAGCATCACCCGGCATCCGTCGCCTGCTGCATCGATGCGGCTCGCGAGAATGCCCGTCAGATTCGCGAAGAGATCTCCACCGAACAATGGCAGCGGCTGAACCGCCTCTACCACCAGATGCATGCGCCCAGTACGGAGACTCAGTTCCGGGCGAACCAGAATGACGTGCTGGGCTCCATCATCGATGCCATCCACCTATTCAAAGGCGTCAGCGATACGACAATGATTCACGGCCAGGGATGGCACTTCATTCGGCTGGGCCGTTATCTCGAGCGCGCTTACGCAATCGCGACGCTCCTCGAGGTTTATCAACCGCACCTTTTTCACAGCTCAGGCGGAGAGATCTCGGGCTATCAGTACCTCGAACTCGTTGGCCTGCTGCGATGCTGCACAGCCTTCGAGGCCTACTGTCAGGTCTACACGGCGGACCTGAGCCCCGATCGCATTCTCGAATTTCTGCTCCTCAATCGCGATTTCCCCCACGCCATTCGCTACTCGGTCGATGGCGTGAGGCAGGCCATTCAGTCGATCCAGCACACCGGCGGTCGGCGTCCGCCTGACGAACTCACCGCGAACATCGGCCGCCTCCACGCCATGTTGAGCTTCACCTCCATCAACGAAATCCTGAACGGAGACGCCGCCGCGTTTCTCCATACCATTCGCCAGCAGTGCATGAGCATTCACGAGCTCATGTACCGCTTCTACATCCAGTATTCGATCCAATCAGCCCTGGCAATCTAGAGCCCTTCGCGATGAACTTCTACTCCATTCGCCATTTGACGCGCTATCGCTATTCGCAGGCGGTAAGCGAGAGCATCATGGAAACGCGTATGCATCCGCGGTCCGACTCGCAGCAGCATTGCCTGGCCTTTTCGCTTTCCGTCAGCCCCCGCTGCCGCGTCTTCACCTATCGCGATCACTTCGGCAACAACGTCCATCATTTCGACATCCCGGGGGAGCACAGCCAACTGGTCATCGTGGCCGAGTCTGTTGTGGAACAGCAGACGGTTCCAGACGTCCCGGCGTTCCTCTCGTTCGATGCGTGGCAGGCTTTGGACTCTATGGTCAGCTCTGGCGATTATTGGGAGATGCTGTTACCCAGCCAGTTTGCCGCTGAGACTCCCGCTCTGCTCGACCTCGCCGCGCAACTGGATGTTACCCGGCGGGATGACCCTCTCATGCTGGTTCACGAATTGAATCAACGCCTCTTCGAATTTTTCGAATATGTGCCGCGCTCGACGCGGGTGGACTCGCCGATCGATGAGGCAATTACGAACAGGCGCGGGGTCTGCCAGGACTTTGCGCACACGATGATTGCGCTCCTTCGCCATGTCCGCATTCCGGCCCGTTACGTTTCCGGGTACCTTTACCGTTCCCGGGAAGATCATGACCGATCCACTCCGGACGCCAGCCACGCCTGGCTCGACGTCCTGATGCCGCACCTCGGCTGGGTCGGATTTGATCCTACAAACAATCTGGTGGCGCATCATCGGCATATTCGTACAGCCGTGGGACGTGACTATGCGGATGTTCCGCCCACGCACGGCATCTACCGCGGCAAGACCTCGAGCGAGCTTTACGTCGCCGTTCACGTGGACGCCAGAGAAACTGCCCCGGCGCTCGACAGCAAAATGCCCATTCCTGAGGACTGGTCGGTCCTCGTGGAGCGCGCCCAACAGGCGCCCGATTCCCCCGCTCCTTTAATCGATTTGCAGCAAATGCAGCAACAACAATGAGACAAAACCCGCTTTTCGCGTGACGAAATCTGGGCCTGCAAGGGAAGCAGGAATTCTTATTGAATCTTGATCGGTCGAGCGAATAAATTAAGGTGAAATCCCCCGACGCGGCGATCGGTGCCTGCGTCCGCAGTGAAAGTACCAAAGCGACAAATCTGATCCCGCGGCCTGTTCTCGAAAGAAAGAGAGCGAAGATTCTCCAGTTTCACTCAGGCATTTGCGCGGGTACGGGTCCAGCGGTCCATTGCAGAGAACAACAACGAATAAGCACGTCCCTTTTTGGAGGAACAGCCGTGAAGAAACCCCTCGCGGGATGGATACTTCTCTGTATCCTTTCCACCGCCACTCTTTGTTTCGGCCAACTCGCTACCACCTCACTCCGCGGAACAATCAAGGATCCTTCCGGAGCGCTCGTTCCGGGCGCCAAGGTCACCCTCACCGACAAGGCAACTGGCAAAACCATCTCGGCAATGGCCGACAACGCCGGGCAATACGCCTTTGCGCAAATCGCACCATCCCACTACAACATCACCGTCGCTGCGGTAGGTTTTGGAGAGCAGACGAAGTCTGCTGAACTCCTGGTAAACCAGCCGGCAACAATCGACTTCGCACTCACCGTGCAATCGAGTACGGTCACGGTGGACGTGTCTGCTGAAGCGCAGACCCTGAATACCAGCGACGCTTCGCTTGGAAACTCCGCTAACAACGAGCTCATCCAGGCGCTTCCCAGCGAGACACGCAATGTTCCGGACCTGCTCTCATTGCAACCGGGTGTTCTGTACCTCCCCAACTCTTCTGACAGCCGCACCGGTGCAGTGAACGGCGGAAGAGCCGACCAGGGCAACGTGACCATTGATGGTGTTGACGACAACGATCAGGTTAATGGCTACGCGTTTCAGGGTGTCTTGCGTGAGACGCAGGACTCCATCGAAGAATTCCGCGTAACTACCAGTAACGCCAACGCAGACGCGGGCCGCTCGTCGGGCGCGCAGGTCAGCATGGTCACCAAGTCCGGTACCAATAAATTCCACGGAGCGGCATACGAGTATTATCGGCCACCGCTGACGGCTGCGAACAACTGGTTTAACAAGCAGGCTCAGGTGAATGAGGGTTTGCCGAACGTGCCGACCAAGGTCCTTCGCAACATCTTTGGAGCATCATTCGGGGGCCCGATCAAGAAAGACAAGCTCTTCTTCTTTGGGAACTTTGAAGCTACCCGGCAGGCGGAAGATGCGCAGGAAGTGAGGACCGTCGCAACCTCAAGCTATGCGGCCGGAAACCTCACCTTCGTTGATGCAAACGGAAATGTGCAGACACTCAGTAGTGCCGCCGTTACTGCACTCGATGCAAATTGCCAGATCTGCAACAGTCCGGATTATCCAAACCCTCCTGGACCGAATCCCAATTCGCTGGCCTACTTCAATTCAATGCCGAAGGCGAATGGGACGCTCACCGGCGACGGATATAACCGCGGTTCATTTTCGTTTGCCTCTCCCAATCCGGTCCGCAACAACACGTCGATCGCGCGTCTGGACTTCACTCCGAACGATCGCCATCGCATTTTCGTCCGCGGCAACCTGCAGAAAGATACAGTCCTCCAGCCGGAGCAGTTTCCGGGACAGGGTCCGTCTTCGACCGACAAGAGCAATAACAAAGGAATTGTTTTTGGCGACACCTGGACCATTACGTCCAACCTGATCAACGACATTCGTTATGGCTATGTTCGTCAGGGGAACAGCGCGACGGGCGTGGGTAAGGGCGATTATGTCGATTTCCGGTTCATGGATTCTCCGACCGCTGAGACTCGCTCGACGTTCACCACGGTTCCGGTCAATAACATTGTCGACAACCTGAGCTGGACGAAATCTAAACACAGCATCCAACTCGGCGGGAACTGGCGGCTCATCCATCAGAATCACAGGTCGGACTCAACGACCTGGCAGCACGCGACCACGAATCCGTATTGGCTTGGCGGGAATCCGCCTTCGCCGGCAGCAGGGGTTTCGGACGGATTCGCAAATTCCTACGAGATCGCATTTGCCAATCTCGTGGGCACCGTTCCTGAACTGGACAATTCGTTCAACTACCATGTCGACAGCGCGACAACTGGAACTCTTCTGGCTGATGGATCATTCCTCAATCGTCACTTCAAGGCGAATGAGTTCGAGTGGTACATACAGGATGCCTGGCGCATAAAACCGAACCTTACGCTCACCTTTGGTGTTCGCCATACGCTGCTGCAGACTCCGTATGAGAGCAGCGGCCAGCAGGTGGCGCCCACCATCGACACGCACTCCTGGTACCTGCAGCGCGAATCAGCCGCACTGAAGGGGCAGGTGTATGAGCCCGACATGCAGTTCTCGCCCAGCGGTCCCAATTACGGCAAACCCGGGTTCTGGCCGAAGTCTAAGAACAACTTCGCGCCGCGTCTTTCGGTGGCCTACTCGCCGGATTCGAAGACCTCAATCCGCGCCGGAGCTGGTATCTACTACGACCACTACGGCGAATCACTGGTCAACATCTTTGATCGTGAGGGCTCGTTCGGAATCAGTTCGTCGGTTACCAACTCGGCCGGCGTATATGGGATCGAGGGAAATGCAAAGCACCCACCATCGCCTCGCTTCACCGGCAGGAACACTCTACCCAACATCGACAATGGCGGGGCGGCGCAGACCCAGACGTATCCCTTCACTGCTCCTCAGGGCAACTTCGCAATCACCTGGGGTCTCGACAACAAGCTGAAGACGCCGTATTCCGAAAGCCTGGATTTCTCAATTCAGCGTCAGACTGTCGGCGGGTTCACGATTGAAGCTTCCTATGTTGGCCGCCTGGGTCGGCACCTGCTACAGAACCTCGACCTGACTGAGCCGGTCGACTTCGTCGATCCTCAAGGCGGTGGGGATTACTATGCAGCCGGCACGGCATTGTCCAAGGCTGTCGATCAAAACGGAGGCGCCGCTTCGGTCACCTATGACGACAACGGCAATGCCGTTTCTTACCCAGCAGTTTCGACTATTCCCTACTTCGAAGACATCTTCCCGTTCATGAAAGATTTCGACTTTGTCGGGGAGAGCGCAACCCAGGCGATCTACAACTATGAATGGGCCCCGTATCGCGCTCAGTACGGTGCAACGACCGCGCTTGCGGACCTGGACTTTTTCTGCGTCTACCTCAGCTCGGCACAATGCTCGAACTATCAGTCCAAGTTCTGGCAGGATCAGTTCTCGTCGCTATATGCACTCTCCACCATCGGGAGAAGTTCCTATCACGCGGGCCAGATCACCCTTCGTCATCCGATGAGCCACGGGCTCCAGTTCGACTTCAGCTACACGATGTCCAAGTCGATTGACTGGGGATCGGATGCTGAGCGCGACACGGAGTTCACCGGCGAGTACAACTTCGACAACATCATCAACACCTGGAAACCCTACCTGAATCGAGGTGTTTCAGCGTTCGACACGAAGCATCTGATCACGGCCGACTGGGTTTATCAGCTGCCGTTCGGTAGAGGGCGGCAAGTGCTCGGGAACAGCAGCACCCTTCTGGATACGTTCATCGGTGGGTGGCAGTGGTCCGGCATCAATCGGTGGTCGAGCGGGCTGCCCTTCTCAGTCTTTGAGCCTGGCTGGTCAACCGACTGGCAGATCGAAAGCTATGGCGTAAACGTAGGGAACGCCAAGATCCACAAACACATCGACAAGAACGGTAATCCTCAGTTCTTCGGAGATGCCGCCGGGATCAACGCAGGCACTTCAACTGGCGGTCCGATTCGTTTGCCGTATCCTGGTGAAACCGGTCAGCGCAACAACTTCCGCGGCGATGGCTACTTCAACATCGACTCGGGCCTGGCCAAGACCTGGAAAATTCGCGAGTTTGGAACTTTGAAATTTGCGTGGGAAGTCTACAACGTGACGAACGCTGTTCGATTCGATCCCAAGTCGATCGACAACGGTCTCACGAACGGTAGCCTCGGTATCGCAAGCTCGCTGTTGACGGCGCCGCGCCGGCAGCAGTTCAGCCTGCGCTACGACTTCTAAGCAGCACCAAAACGGAAATGCCGGAGGAGCATTGCTCTTCCGGCATTCTTCTTTTTGAGGTGTTGTCGCGGATACGTCGAGTCAGGCCTCTGCGCTCCGGGCTGCTGCGGCGATCTCGCGCAGCTCGGGTAGAACGCGCCCAAGTGGCATGGCAGCCGCCTCGCGCCGCCGCCCAAGGGCGAAGTACACGTCCTTGTAGAGCGTGTAGAGTCGGTCGTACGTTGCCGCCGCTTGGCGGTCCGGATCAACTGTGCGGAAAGGCAGGCAGACTGCGGCCTGCGCCTCTTCCACTGTCTTGTAGATCCCCGCGGCAAGCAGGGCCATGATGCCCGATCCAAGGCTGGTGGGGATGCCTGCAGGAACCAGCACTGGCTTGTTCAGCACGTTGGCATAGATTTGGTTGAGGACTTCATTCTTCTGCGGAATTCCGCCGGCGTTGATTACGCGGTCGACGCGCACTCCGTGCTCCGCCATGCGCTCGAGGATAATGCGCGTGTGAAATGCCGTTCCTTCGATGGCCGCGAAGAGTTCGTCCTGAGCAGTGCTCACCATGTTCCAGCCGAGGGTGACGCCGCCAAGCTCCGGATTAACGAGCACCGTGCGGTCTCCGTTATCCCAACTCAGGCGCAGCAAGCCTGTCTGTCCGGCTTTGAACGACTCAAGTCCTTTCGACAGATCGTGTACCCGCGTTCCAGCGCGTTGCGCGATAGCCTCGAAGATGTCTCCGGTTGCGGAGAGTCCGGCCTCAATGCCGATGTAGTCGGGATGAACGCTGCCCGGCACCACTCCGCACACACCGGGTACGAGTTGAGCATCACGGGCAATGCCGATGATGCAGGTCGAAGTTCCTACTACGTTGACCACATCGCCTTCACGAATGTTCGATCCGATGGCATCCCAGTGGGCATCAAAGGCGCCGACCGGGATGGGAATCCCGGCGCGAAGCCCGAGTTTCTCAGCCCATTCAGGCGATAAATGTCCGGCGATTTTGTTGCTGGTCTGATAGTCGCCGCCGAGTTTGGCGCGGACGCCCTTAAGCAGGGGGTCGACCGCAACCAGGAAATCTTCGGGTGGCAGTCCGCCCCATTTCGGATTCCACATCCACTTGTGGCCCATCGCGCAGATACTGCGTTTTACGTCGTGCGCGTTCTTCACGCCGCTCAGCGTGGCCGCCACCATGTCGCAGTGCTCGAGTGCCGTGGCAAACGCTTCGCGCTTACCGGGGTTATGGCGCAGCCAGTGCAGCAGTTTGGCAAAGCCCCATTCATGCGAGTAGATTCCGCCGCACCAGTCGATCGCCTCGAGTCCCATCTCGTGCGCCTTGCGCGTGATCTCTTCGGCTTCAGCGTGCGCACGGTGATCGCACCACAGGTAGTACTCGTCCAAGGGCTCGAGATGCTCGTCTACTGGAATGACGCTCGATCCTGTTGTATCCAGAGCGATCGCCTGTACGGCGTCGCCACTGATTCCCGTATTCGCGAGCACGTCCCGGGTGGCCACTGCCAATGCTGCCATCTGGTCAGCGTGCGATTGAGTTGCAAAATCTGGATCCTCACGCCGACGGTGCAGCGGGTAGGATGCCGACGCCGTTCCCGCAGGACCACATTCACTGTCTACTAATGTCACGCGCACGCTTAACGTGCCGAAATCCACTCCGGCTACTACAGCCATTTCCTGCTCCTGCGGTAAACGCTTTCCTGCTTGTCGACCAGACTACACCAAGCACCGGGGCGCGCAAGGAGCCTCCATTTTGCTCACTTGTCTCCGAATTTGGGCAGCATGCTCCGAACGCGCCCCAGCCATCCTTTCTGACCAGGAGCGGGCTTTGACTGGGCGTTGGGAGCGGGTTCTGCGGAACGAGATGCCGAGCCTCCGCCTGATTCGGATGTGCCTTTGATCTCCTCCGGCGCAGCAGGAGAGGATGGCTGCACGCCGGACAGATCGTGGATCGGCTTGTTCTGTTCGACCGGCACGCCTGGCTGGTTCTTAACCAGAATGGAGATGCGGCGGTTCGATGCATCGTACGGATTTCCTTTCACCCGCAGCAACTGATCAGCGTAGCCGCGCACCTGCGTGACCTGATCTGTTCGGACTCCATCCTGCTGCATAAGGCGTCGCGCCGCGTTGGCGCGGTCCGCGGATAACTCCCAGTTCGAGTAAGTGGCAGCCTCCAGGTAAGGTGCTGCATCGGTGTGTCCCTCGATAAGAAGGGAATTTGGCAGGGTCTTCAGTTCGCTGGCAAGAAGGGCCAGCAGTTCCTGTCCGCTGTCGCTCAGACGCGCACTGCCGCTCTGGTAAAACGTTCCGTTTCGATCCTCCAGCAACTCAACGCGCAGCCCTTCAGGGGTGATGGTGATCTCAATCTGCTTTGAAAGCTTCTCGAGATCCTTCTTTGCTTTGATCTGCTGTTCGAGCTTCTCTTTCAGCTTCTGCATGTCCCTGGCAGCTGCCGCACTGACGGCTTCGCCTGTTCCCGTCATTGTGGTTCCCATCAGCGATGCCGTTCCCTTTGGATCGTTGAAATAGCCGGCGACTGCTTTCTTGATTTTTTCGCTCGAATTCATCAGCCAGAGCACGATGAAGAGCGACATCATCGCCGTGACAAAATCGGCGTAGGCCACCTTCCAAGCTCCGCCATGATGCCCTGCGTGCTTGCTCTTCTTCTTGATGACGATGATGGGCGCTGTCTTTGAAGCCATGCCGCGCCCTCAGGCTGCCTTCGTTGCAGGCGCTTCGCCCTGCTGCTTGCAGAACTTCTCCATCTCGTCGAAGGTTGGCCGCACACGCGCAGGGATGGCGCGCCTCGCCATCTCGACGGCGATGATAGGCGCCGAACCCTTCAGAAAAGCCAGCAGCAAGACGCGCAGCACATGCAAATACTCATTGTGCTCCTCTGCAGCTTTCGTCATGTTGGCGCTGAGCGGCCCGACGAGCCCGTAGCACAGCAGCACGCCAAGAAAGGTTCCCACCAGTGCTGCCGCCACCTTGTGTCCGATCTCTTCGGGCGGTCCTCCCAAGGCACCCATCGTGATCACCACGCCGAGCACTGCCGCGACGATTCCAAGTCCGGGCAAAGCATCTGCCACGGTGGTGAGCGCGTTGACCGGCTCCGTCGCCTCGTGGTGATGGACCTCCATATCCAGCTCCATCATTTGGTCCATGTCAAACGGATCGACGCCACCGGTGATCGCCATGCGCAGCGTATCGCAAACGAAACTCAACGCGTGATGATCACCGAGAAAGTCAGGAAAAGCCTTGAAGATCGCACTCTCATTGGGCTTCTCCACGTCGCTCTCCACACTCAGCAGGCCTTCCTTGCGGACCTTGTTCAGGAAGAGGTACATCATCTTCAGCAGGTTCAGGTAGCGATCTTTCGTGAGTTTGGAACCTTTCAGAACGCCCATCAAGCTCGAGACGATCCCTTTCAGGATGTGCATGGGATTGGCGATCAGCAAACTGCCCAGTGCGGCGCCGCCTATGATCAGCAGTTCAGCCGGTTGCACGAGAACGGGCAGGTGTCCCTTCTCCATCAGGAACCCTCCGACCACCGCGCCGAACACAAGAACAATGCCGATGATTGCGAACATTACCCTCTCCCCTGTGCACATGAAACATGGTTTCCGCCTGAATGAATGCTGTTCAGCATGGCGGATTGCGCTCGTTCCAGAAGCGAAGAGAGGGGCACACCCGATTCAGCCTGTGCCGCACCGATGCTCACGGTAAGGGAAACGCGATCGCCCCACCAGCGGAACTCCGCAGTTCGGGCCAGGCCTGCGAGCGTCTGTGCGTGACTTGCAAGGGCGGCTGCATTGCGCTCGTGCGAGAGCACCAGGAAATCACTTGAGCCCCACCGGCCGATCTCCTCAGTCGGCTTGAGCCCGCTGGCAAGCGTGCGTTCGATGCTCTCAAGCATTGCCTCACACGCGCGCAAACCATGGGTACGGCGCAGTTCAGCAGCCTGGTCAACGGCGATCCATATCACGCCAAGCGGCAAATCTCCGCGATCGAAGTCCTCGTGCAGGCGCGTCAGACGGTCTTCCAGCTGCATCTGGCTTTCGCTGATCCTTGCGTCGTTTGAGTCTCCGTGCGGGAGGGAATCAATGTTGTCCGCCGGATGGAACAACACAGCCGAGCCGATTCGGCTTCCCATCCCGTCTCGGAGCGTCATCACGCGCGCGAAAACCTGCAGTTCGTAACCCAGTGCGTGCCGCATCCGGACCATACTTCCGCGATCATGCGATGCTTCGATATCTGTAGCACGGACCCACCGGCTGGCCCCACCAACCACCATCAGGTCGAGCAGGTCACGAACCGGCCTGCCCATCACATCTGCGCTGCCATACCCGGTAATCGTCTCCGCCGCACGATTCCAGTACGCCAAGCCCCCACCGATGTCGGCCAACACAGCTCCCTCGGCCAGAGCGTCGAGAGCTGATTCGAGTAGAGTGGTGCGATCGGCAGGCACGGGTTCCTTCCACTCCGTTCATCGGCGCAGGAGAAAAGGGAATTAGCACGATAGAGATCGGAACGGCGATTAGAGTAGGGGTCGAGGAATCAGTTGAGAACCGAGGATGGGGAGTGAATCTGAGGTCAAAACTGAAAGCCCAACGAACATCCGGGTATTCGTAGCAGCTACTTACCGTTGACGGAGGCAATGCCTTTCATGGGCAGACGCACCTCGAATCGCGTATTGCCCGGCTCGGACTTCACATCGATCTTGCCGCCGAACTTCTGCGTCACGATGCGGTGTACGATTTCGAGTCCCAGGCCAGTTCCAGCCCCCTGCGGCTTGGTTGTAAAGAACGCCTCGAAGATTCTTGGCAGAACATTTGCAGGAATCCCAGGCCCATGATCGGTCACGCTTACGGCCAGCCAGCCGGGGTCATTGGCCTTCCCGGTTGCTGGCTCGGTCCAAGTGGCGATTTCGATGCGCCCCTGTGCCGGAGAGGCGTCGGCGGCGTTGTCGATGAGATTCGTCCAAACCTGACTTAGTGCCGATCCCCGCGTTTGAATCACGGATGGAAATGCCTCGAAAGTCTTCTCGACTGTAATTTGCTTTACGCGCAGTTTGTGTCCCAGGATCGTGATCGTGCTCTGCAGGCTGTCGTGTACATCCAGTTCTTTTAACGGAGAACGGTCATCGTACGCAAACTTCTTCACAGCCATTGCCAAGTCGGAGATGCGTGAAATGCTTTCCTCGATCGAGCACACGAGCGACACGCTCGACACCAGCGCGCCCAGCCAATTCAGAGTGTCTGAAAAGCTCTGCGCATCGAAGAACTCCCGCGCACACTTCAGCTCCTCCTGTTCAAATCCCATGGATACGAGCGCGGGAGCAATGTTGAAAGCATTCTCGACGCCGGACTCCTGAAGCCACTCGCCGAGCCTTTCTTCTTCATCGGCCTGCTCGATAGAACTGAGCGCTCTGCACTGGCAGCCTTTCACCGCATGTGTGAGCAGCCTGTGCATGCAGTCGAGTTGTTCGGGGGTTTTGGATCTCTTGGAGGAGCGCAGGCTGAGGTCTTGCAGCTTCAACATGTTCTCGCGCAACTGCGATGCCGCTCGTTTTGCTGCCGAGCCGGGATTGTGCAACTCGTGCATCAGTCCTGCTGCCAGTGTGCCGAGCGATACGAGTTTCTCGCGATGCAGTGCCTCTGCCTGATAAGCGGACAGGCGGGCTGCCATGTCCGCAAGGATTACCTTGCGCGCTCCGGGGCAGCACGACATCAGTTGCCAGAACTGCTCGCCGCTGAAGCGCACCAGGGTCGAATCTTCAATGGCGGTGATCAGGAAGGCGGCATGCGATTTGCCGGTCAGAAACGGAGTCTCACCGAAGCCTTCGCCGCTCTGCGCTGTTCCGACAGTCGTTCGCGAGCCATCCGGCTCCACGCGATCAGCCTGGCACTTTCCGTGTAATAGCAACCAGTAGAACATCGACGTGTTGCCGGGCTCTGTCAGCGTCGCTCCGGCCTTCGCTGTGATGCGTTCTACGGCGTCGATTCCCTGGAGCGCATCGATCGAGGTCGAAGAAAAGGGACGGGTCTTCGTCAGTTCTCCTGCGATTTGCCGAAAGGCAATCGAGTCGACAATGATGCTCTTTCCGCCCTCGTTCATGTTTGCTGCTTCGTTCTCCATCTAGAATCCAGCGAGGTATTGATGCGCGAACTGCACCGCGATCGATCCCTCCCCCACGGCCGACGCCACTCGCTTGACAGAGCCGTGCCGGACATCCCCGGCCACGAAAACTCCGGGAACGCTGGTCTCGAGCAGGAACGGACCGCGATTTTCCTTCCATCCGCCGACCGTTTTGCCGTCCTGCATCAGATCGGGTCCGGCCAAAACAAACCCCTTTTCGTCGCGCAGGATACTGTCAGGTAGCCATTCCACACCCGGCTCCGCACCGATAAATACAAATAATGAGTTGGTGTTTACGCAATACTCGCCTTTCGGCCCCCGCAAGCGCAAGGCCTCAAGCCGCTCTTCGCCCTCTGCCGCGATTACCTGGGTTTGCGTCTCCACCGAGATATTGGATGTGCGCTCGATCTCATCGATTAAGTATTTCGACATAGTCGCCGAAAGACCGGTTCCCCGGACGAGCATCGTGACTTTCCGGGCAAATTTGGCGAAGTGCAGAGCCGCCTGCCCCGCGGAGTTGGCGCCGCCAACGACAAAGACCTCTTCGTCCCTGCAGGAGGTGGCCTCAACCAGCGCCGCTCCATAGTAGATTCCCCTGCCGGTGAGCCGGTCGGAGCCGGGAATTCCAAGCTTTCGCCACTGAACTCCGGGGGCCAGCAGCACCACGTGCGAGGAAACCTCGCGTCCGTCCGCGAGTTGAATGAACCTGTATTGACCGTCGATGCGCAGCCCGACCGCCCGCTGGGTGACGAATTCGGCCCCGAACCGCGCAGCCTGTACATGAGCGCGGCGGCCGAGATCGGCGCCGGTGATGCCGGAGGGGAAACCCAGATAGTTTTCAATCCGGGAACTCGACCCGGCTTGTCCGCCAGGCGCCTCGGGCTCGATAACCAGTGTTTTGAGGCCTTCGCTTGCGCCGTAGACAGCCGCGGCGAGTCCCGCGGGACCGGCACCCACCACGACCATGTCGTAGAACTCCTGCGTGGCATGCGTGCTCAGGCCAACCTTGGCAGCCACAGCGTCAGGGTTGGCCTCCGACAGGGCACTGCCGTCACCGAACAGAACCACGGGCAACTGATCCGTCTTGAGTTGCCTGTCGCTCAGGACCTTCTGCGCCTCCTCTGACGTGGCCGCATCCATCCAGCGGTAGGGCACGTGGTTGCGCGAGAGAAAGTTGCGCAACTTGTAGTCGGCGAGAGCCCACCGATTCCCGATGACACGCAATCCTTCAAAAGGCGGGCGGTACCCGGCCTTCCAGTCATCCAGTAGGTCGTTCAGAACCGGATAGAGCTTTTCCTCCGGCGGATCCCAGGGCTTGTTGAGGTAGTAGTGAATCCGGGCGGTATTGATCGCCTGGATAGCTGCCTCTGTATCCGCGTATGCGGTCAGCAGGACTCGCTTCGCCTCCGGATAGACCTCCCGGGCACGTTCGAGGAACTCTACGCCCGGCATTCCCGGCATCCTCTGGTCGCTCAGCAGGAGCGCAACGGGCTCCTCGCGAGCTTTCAACTGGCTGAGGGTGTCCAACGCAGCCTGCCCGCTCGCCGCCCGCATCACGCGGTAATCTGCGCCATATTGCCGCCGGAGGTCCTGGACAACGGCCTCCAGCACGCTTACGTCATCGTCAACTGCCAGTAGATTCGGCCTCGCCATCTTCTTCCCAGTCTAATGTTTCAGCCGAACTCAATCGGCTTTTGTTCCGATCAAAGCTGCCGCGCTGGACGCGATCAAAACGGTCGCAATTTAGCTTTCAATAAACCACACTACAGGTACCTTGTGCCAAAACGGTAAACAGGATGAGCGGGCAACCCGGAAGGATTCTCCGTGACGATTTGTCACTTGGGCGGTACTCTAAGTTTCGGGGTATTACTAAGGTGCAGGTACCCTTGAGCAAAGAGAGTGACGAAAGTCCTGTGTATGATTTCCACTGCACCTAGTGGGAGTTTTCCCCGACGTTTTGAGGGGCGTCTGCCGATAACCGAAGTGAGGCAGAAGAAGCACCGCCCGATGTTTGGCAGCACCCGGCCCGTGAGAGAAGGGAAGCCGGTTTCGGCCCAAAGTTGACGTTCTACAGGCGATGAGGCGCAAAACATGAACAAAGTCATTCTCGCGGATTCACAGGCAATTTTCAGAGCGGGGACAGCCAAGGTCCTCGCAATGGACGAAGATCTCCGGATCATCGCCCAGTGCACCGACCTTGACAGGATGATGCATGCGATTACCACGTTCCCTGGCTCCATCGTGGTGTTTGCCGCATCGCTCCGACCCGATATGGCCCGTCTGCGTACGCTTCTGGAAGCCTCCAACAGCCGCGGCATCGTGATCGCAGAGAACACCGAGGCGGCGTCCAGCTACCTGCAGCAGGGCTTCCGCGGCGTGGTCTTCCGCAATGTAACCGGACAGGCCCTCGTTGAGTGCGTTCGCCGTGTGGCAGCGGGCGATACCTGGGCTCCCCCGCAGCTTCAGCTCCCCGATTCCCCCGAAGAAGATATGGTGGGTACACGCGTTCGCGACCGTCTTACGCCCAAGGAAATGCGCATCGTGGCGCTCATCGTTCAGGGCTGCAAGAACCGCGAAATCGCCTTGCGCCTCAAGACGACCGAGCAGGTCATCAAGAACTACCTCCGCTCCATCTACGACAAGACCGGCGTCAGCGACCGTCTCGAACTGGCTCTGTTTACCATTCATCACCGCGTGCTCGCCCAGGCGGCGGCGGAAGTGGGAAGCAAGCTCGAGGCCGAGATGCAGCAGGCTCCGGCTCCCGTAGCGTCAAACTCGCCCGCGCTCGCTCAGTCGTAGTCAACCTACGTCAAGTTGCATCGACCTAAAAGAGGCCGCTGATCCACTCAGCGGCCTCGCTGTTTTCTCCTATGAGCACCTATTTTGACTGGAACTCGGGCTCGTTGGCCGAGGGGCTACACTGCTACCGGACAGGGCAGTTCTTTGAAGCTCACGAACACTGGGAGCTTGTATGGCTCACCCTGGCTGAGCCGGAGAAGAGCTTCCTGCAGGCCCTGGTGCAGATCTCCGCCGCGTTTCATCATCTCGGCCGTGAAAACCGTATCGGCGCGATTTCGCTGCTGGCGCGTTCACTGCGGCGTCTCGACGCAAGCCCGGCTGCCTTCTGCTACATCGACGTCGAGTCTCTTCGTGAGCAGGTGCGGAACTGGCTCGGAGCACTGCGCGAGGGAGAAGAACTCCCGGGCGCAGTGCCGGACTTCCGGGTCATTTCAGGCAGCTGAGATCTTTCCAGGCCTTACGGAATGGTGATCACAACCTTACCGACCTGCTGATTCGACTCGAGGTATCGGTATGCCTCGACGTATCCTTGTACGCGAACGACTTCGCAATCTTTGGAACGAAGCGGCCGTCGGCGAGTCTATCGTAGACGTACTTCCTGGCGATTTCGAGGCGCTCGGGGACTGACGTGATCGCCATGAGCGTGTAGGCCCGCAAGATGCATGCGTTCCGGAAGGACTCGCGAATCGGGAAGGGTGTTGGCTGCATGGAGAGATTGCCGTAGACGAAGATCTGTCCCTCATTGGCTGCGGCCGCGGCGAGCTTCTCGACGAACGGTCCAGCGACTGGATCGAAGGTGATCCGCACGCCTTTGCCGCCGGTGATGTCCATGACGCGCGATACGTAATCCTCTTCTTCGCTGGCGATCACGTGATGAGCTCCGAGTTCGAGCAACTCGGCTTTCTTTGTCGAGCGGCGCGTGACCGCGATGGCTGTGGCTCCAGCATCGCGAACAATCTGGATTGCGGCGAGTCCGACGCTTGAAGACGCCGCGGGTATGGCGACGTAGTCTCCCTTCGTCACGTTCCCGTAGAGCACCAGTGCGCCATAGGCGGTGAGGTATTGCATCCACACCGAAGTTGCCTGCTCTGCGGTCAGGTTGGACGGATACTCGGTGACGGCGCGGAGCGGCACGAGTGCCTGCTCGCCCAGCGTACCGTACTGGTTCATCGAGAATCCGGGGATTGTTGCAGCTTTTTTACCGACCCAGGCCTGATCCACGCCTTCGCCAACGGCATCTACAACGCCGGCAACTTCGTACCCGATCCGGGCCGGCAACTTCGGCTGCTCCAGATACTGCCCGCGCGTAAATAATGCCTCTGCGCGGTTCAGTCCCGCCGCCTGCACACGCAACCGCAACTCGCCTTTTCCGGGCTGCTGGGGCGCGGCATCTTCGATCTTCAGGACTTCAGGTCCACCAAGTTCATGAAAGCGAACAACTGTCGGCATTCTTCTTCCTTCCTCCGCGCCTTGGATGAAGCAGAGAGGCGGAGGGTGCGGTTCATTCATGAATTCTTCGATGAAATGGTGGTTGTCCCGCGGTGGCGTTGAGCAACGTAACAAAAAGGTCCCGAGCTAAGCGGGACCTTCACGAACAATTGCTTTCCCTGGGCTCTAGATTCCTACCCGTGACGGCGCCGAGCCGAGTTTTTCAGCGACGCTTTTGGCCTGTGTAAACAGCAGCAGGTAATCCGGGCCGCCGGCCTTTGAATCCGTGCCGCTCATATTGAATCCGCCGAATGGATGGGCGCCCACCATCGCCCCTGTGCACTTGCGGTTCAGGTACAGGTTGCCGACATGGTATTCGCGCGTCGCCACATCCAGAGCCTCACGAGAACCTGTATAGATGGCGCCTGTGAGTCCGTACTCCGTATTGTTCGCGACCTTAAGAGCCTCTTCGAATCCATTCACCTTGATGATCGCCAGCACCGGTCCGAATATTTCTTCCTGCGCGATCACTGCATCGGGAGCGATATCTGCAATCACAGTCGGCTCGATGAAGAAGCCGCCCTCGGCGTTCTCGACGGCTTTTCCACCCGCGACCAGGCGGCCTTCCCTCGTGCCGATCTCGATGTAATTGAGAATCGAATCCATCGCCGCTTTGTTGATGACTGGCCCCATGTTCGGGTTGATAGCAGGATCGCCGACCTTCAGCGCTGCGACCTTCTCTCTCACTCGTTCGACGAAGACGTCATAGACCGGAGCGTCCACGATCGCACGCGAGCAGGCGGAGCACTTCTGACCGCTAAACCCGAAAGCACCCGCGACGACGCCATCAACCGCTGCATCGAGATCTGAATCCGCCATCACGACAGTTGAATCCTTGCCGCCCATTTCCAAAATGGTGCGCTTGATCCAGATCTGTCCCTTCTGGTGCTTCGCCGCGCGCTGGTGGATTTCGAGCCCCACATCACGCGAGCCTGTGAAGGCGATGAACCGCGTCTTGGCGTGCTCGACAATTGCGTTCCCGAAGCTTGCTCCAGATCCAGGGCAGAAGTTGACGACGCCGCCGGGCATTCCTGCTTCTTCCAACACCTCGATGAACTTCGCTGCGATTGTGGGCGAGTCGCTCGATGGCTTCAGGATGGCCGTATTCCCCGTAACCACAGAAGCCACAGTCATACCGGCCATGATCGCGAACGGAAAATTCCAGGGCGGAATGACCGCGCCCACTCCCAATGGAATGTACATCAGCTGGTCGTGTTCGCCCGGAAGTTGAATCGGGGTCTCAGATTTGGCAAGCCGATGCGCCTCGCGCGCGTAGAACTCGAGAAAGTCGATTGTCTCTCCAACGTCGGCATCCGCTTCCACCCAGTTCTTGCCTACTTCGTAGGTGAGCCAGGCGCAAAACTCAAACTTCCGATCCCGGATGATCGACGCAGCGTTTAGCAGCAATGAGGCACGCGTCTCGACGGAAGTCCGGCTCCACGTCTCGAACGCCTCCAAGGCCGCCTGCATTGCCTTCTCGGCGTGCTCGGCTCCCGCCTTCTGGTGGATCCCAACGACCTGCGAGGGGCGGGCGGGGTTCAACGACCTGATCTTCCCGTCGGTTCTCAGGCGGTGTCCGCCGATGATGAGGTCGTACTCGTGTCCTAGACGGCTCGCCACAAGATCCAGCGCGGCCTTCATTTCGCGGGCTGTCTCAGGATCTTTAAAGTTGGTAAACGGCTCATTGCGGAACTCGCCCTTGGGCGAGCGCGGCTGTATCTGGGTGGGGAGAGTCACAGTTGCCATAGCGAAAACGATTGTAGTCCTTCTGGGTGGGGGTCGGTGCGGCCGGAGCCGCCTGTCATTGGACTCACCAACTCGCAGTGGAGAGGCTTTTTCTAGAGCCCGCCGACGCTGCGTCCAGGTACGTATGGCTCGTGCCAGAGCCTCGGGCGGAACAAAGCGTCCCGGTTCGGTGTGTGTCGGAACTGATCGCCCATGATCTGCCCTGCCGCCTGCCGCGCGAACAAAATTGTTACATTCGCGAAACTAACTCTCCCGGCCAGGGTTGCTAGTTAGGTACCTCGTCCGGTTTGAGTTCGCTGTAACCGAGTCTTGGCACAAGAGCATTCGGCGACGACAATGCTGGCGGTCCGGTCGATCTAGAACCAGCGCATCGCGCGAATTCTGTGAGGGAAAATGTCACCCCTGTCGGTTTTGAGCTCTCCGCGCACGGTCTCCTGCTCTTTGATTTCACGTACTCAGCAACTGGCTCAAAGCCGCCGATGGAAGTCGAGCAGCTCGGCGCTCGCTGCCCTCGCCCTGGTTCTCGCCTCTTCGTACGGCAGTGGTCAACAACCATCACCCATTCCCAACTGGACCCCGTCCTCTCCGGGCACTTCGACAGGCCAGTACAACCCCAACCAGGCGTACGGCTACGCCAAGCAGCCGTCGGATCAGGCTCAGGTGGAGCAGCCGCCCGCGTACGAGCAGCCGCCCGATTATCCTCAGCAAAACGAACAGCCGCAGTACCAGCAGGCGCCGAGTGATCAGCAGCAGTATGCGTACGCGCCTGCTCCAGACCCGAATTCGGACCAGACCTGGGGAGTTCCCGACCAAGGCCCCGCTCCGAACTATCAGCCACAGCAGGCCCTCACTCCCGATCGTCTCGAACAGTTGCTCGCGCCGATCGCCCTGTACCCGGACAACCTTGTCTCGATGGTGCTGGCGGCTTCCACATATCCTGCAGAGGTGTCATCGGCAGATCAGTGGCTGCACATGCAGGGTGGAGCGCCCCCGGAGCAGATCGCAGCCGGGGCAAACGCCCAGACCGGGTGGGATCCCAGTGTTAAGGCCCTGACAGCTTTTCCCCAGGTTCTCGACATGCTCGCGGAGAACCTGCAGTGGACGACGGACCTTGGCAACGCTTATTACAACCAGCCCCAGGACGTAATGCAGAGTATCCAGGTCCTGCGTGGTCGCGCTCAGGCTGCCGGTAATCTGCAGCAAACACCTCAGCAGGAAGTTGTTGTCGACCAGGGCGAGATCCAGATCGCGCCGCCAACTCCGGAAGTAGTCTACGTTCCGCAGTACGACCCATGGGTCGTGTATGGCCGTCCGCTAAACCCATATCCCAGCTTCGCTTGGGTAGGTGGATTTGGTGGCCCTTACATTGGCTGGAGTTCCGGTGTTTACCTTGATGCGTTCGCGGCGCTTCCCTTCGGCTGGCTCGGCTGGGGTCTCGACTGGACCGCTCACGCAATTTTCTTCGGCGGCGATGTCTGGTGTCCGCACGGTTTTGTCGGCCGTGATTGGGGCTTTGAGCACGGTGGTGCTCGCTACTGGGGCTATCACGGCGAAATGGCCCGGTGGCGCGAGCGCGGCGGTTGGGGCCGGCGCGATGGATGGGGTGGCCGCGGATGGGAAGGGCACACCTTCCGCTCCGGTCTGGACCGCGAGCGTCTGGGTCACGGCGGTTACGACGGCGGTCGTTGGGGACGAAACGGGGGGCACGACGGAGGCAGTGGCTGGGGTAATCGCGGCGGCTATGGCGGCCAGGGCGGCTCATGGGGCCACACCGGCGGCGGGGGCGATGGAGGGTCGTGGGGCCACAACGGCGGTGGCCAGGGCGGCTATGGCCATAACGGCAACGGTGGGCAGGGCGGATCCGGCGGCCAGAATGGCGGCGGCTCGTGGGGCCATAATGGCGGCGGCCAAGGCGGGAACGGCGGTCAGAACGGCGGAAGCTGGGGCCGAAACGGAGGCGGTCAGAATGGAGGCTCCGGACGCGGCGGATATGGGATGCCGAGCGGAGGCTCTTACAGCCACGGCGGAGTAGAGAGCCGAGTGCCCAATGGCAGGACTCTAGGGTTCGGAAATGGTTCCAACGACGGGTACGGCCAACACGGCTACAATCACGGGCCTCAGCCGATCGGGCGTCCCCAGCAACCGTATGGGGCATACGGTCAGCAAGCCTGGAATCACGCTCCCCAAGTCATCGGGCGTCCGCAGCAGCCGCAATATGGGAGTGGCCAGTCCGTCGGACATCAAGGTTATGGCTACTCGGCTCCGCAGCATGTCTACGGCGGCAACTATGGGCGGCAGAGTGGCGCCTATCCAGGGATGTATGGCTCGCGTCCCAGCATGGGTGGCGGCCAGCAGTACCGGATTCCGGGTTCCGGCTACAACTACGGCGGACGCTCGAATGGGTACGGCGGATCATCGAGCATAGCTCGAGCACCGTCCAGCGGCGGCTTTTTCGGCGGCGGCGGACACTCCTCGGGCAGCTTCGGGGGAGGCGGTTTCAGAGCGCCCAAAGCCCCAAGCTACAGCAGCCACTCCTGGGGTGGAGGCGGTTCACCCTTTGGCGGCGGTGGCGGACGCTCGTGGGGTGGTGGCGGTGGTTCGCACTTCGGAGGCGGCAGCAGCCATTCCTTCGGTGGTGGCGGAGGCCACTCTTTTGGAGGCGGCGGTGGAGGCCATTCTTTCGGGGGTGGCGGAGGACATTCGTCCGGCGGCGGCGGTCACTCCGGCGGCGGTCATCACCACTAATCAAAAACTCCTTCGCACAAGAGCGGCAGATCGATCTAAGTCTGCCGCTCTTCTCTTTTTGATTAGCCGCGCGCGGAATAGTGAAGATCGACGAAGCCGTTCCGGTACGCTCTGACGTTTTGCAAATCCAACCTCTGCTCGTTGACGAGATTTCCGACAAATCTCAGGCCGCTGCCCAGCAACACCGGTGCTATGGTCAGCCTGACCTCGTCTACAAGGCCGCGTCCCAGAAAGCTCTGCGACAGTATTGCTCCGCCCACGATCCAGACATTTCGGAACCTTGGTGCGACCTCGGTGTCGAGAAAGGCCTTCACGTCTCCTGAATGGAACTCCACGCTCGGTCTGGCCGGCTGCAGTCGTCGCCTTGTGAGCACCAGGCAGGGAGTATCGCCGTAAGGCCAGCCCAATTCCAACGCGTGTTCGTAGGTACGTGAACCCATGACGTAGCAGTCCACGCCTTTCACAAAGGCGGCTATCTCCTCCTCCGCGATCGAGACACCCGCCTCATACACGCCTGAGCTGTCTTCGAGCCAGGACACGCTGTTGTCTTCCCGCGCAATGAATCCGTCCAGGCTCGAGACAATATGCAGCGTCACCTCGGGGCGAGCTTGGTTCTCTGTCACAGTTCGTGCACCTCTAAGCGATATAGGCTCTCCGGATCTTACGACTGGGCGATCGCCCTCTGCACATCATCAATCAGCGCCCACACTCCGATTCCGATCCCGCGGGCCATCTGCGCGAGATCGGCCATATTGTGCGCGAGGAACACAAATGCCGATTGGTCAGTCGGGTCAGCCTCCCACCATCCTCCATAAGCGCCGGGCCAGGTTACGGTTCCAGGATTGCCGCGCCGAAACATGTCCGACTCGTCCTGCTCGAGCACGACAGAGACCCCTAACCCGAACCCGCGACCAACCGCAAACGGTTTGCGTCCAAGGAACACCGAGTTCGCGCGCTGCTCGTGCGTCAGCTGGTTGGTCATCATCTTCCGCAACGTCGCAGGCCGAAGCAGGCGAACTCCATCCACTGCGCCATCACCCAGAAAAAGCCGCGCGAACTTCAAGTAGTCGTCGAGCGTAGACCACAGCCCCACCCCGCCCGACTCGTACGCCATTTCTTTTGGCCGCTCCTCGACTACCACGCCGCCCCACGTTGCACGTTTCATCAGCCGACCCTGCTCGTCGAAACCGTACGCTGAGGCGCGGCGTTCCCGCTTCTCCGGAGGGACCCAGAAGCCAGTGTCCGTCATTCCGAGCGGCTCAAAGATGCGATGTAGCAGTACCTCGCCGAGATGAAGGCCCTCGATCCGCGCAACCAGCAGACCCAGCAGGTCAGTGGAATTCCCGTAGTACATGGCGCTTCCCGGCTGCGCAACAAGGGGCAGCTCTGCAAGGCGGCGGATCCACTCGTCGGGCTCAACGTGACTGTCGATGTCTCCGCCGAGCCTCTCACGATAAGCAGCTGATAGGGGGCTGCGGTGTGGATCTCCGTACGTCAGCCCCGAGCGATGCGTCAGCAGATCGTCAAACGTGATCTGCCGATTTGCCTCAACTGTCTGGTCCAACGGACCGTCGGGCCTCAGGAGCACCCGCATTTTCGCGAACTCGGGCGCAACGCGCGCGATTGGCTCATCGAGGGCAATGCGCCCCTCCTCCACCAGAATCAACGCCGCAACCGAAGTGATCGGCTTGGTCATGGAGGCGATCCGGAAGATCGTGCCCCGTTCGATCGGCAGCTTTCTCTCAATGTCGCGCCAGCCGGCAGCGGCAAAGTGCGTCTGTCCCGCGCGCAGTACCAGCAGAGAGGCTCCCGCAACCTGACCCTCGGCGACACTTTTGCACAGAATTTGTTCCAACTTAGAATCTCGTTGCATTGTGATCGTTCCTTTTTATAGATTACATATAAAATAATTCTATTATAAAATCAAGCGAAATGACCGAACCCGAGCAAACGCCCCCTCAGCCGCCCAGAACTAAAGGTGATAAGCGGGAGCGCACTCGCGCTACCCTCCTCGAAGCCGCTCGCCAGCTGATCCGGGAAAAAGGCCACGACGGCGCAACCCTCGAAGCTATAGCCGAGCGCGCTGGAATGACTACTGGCGCTATCTACGGCAATTTCAAGAATCGCGAAGACCTCTTCATCGCCCTCGCGCAGGCCTATTGGGCGCCTATCAAGCCGAAGGTAAAACCAGGAGCGACGCTTGCCGACCTGATGCGCGCCGTTGCCGACGCCACAATTGCGGCAATCTCCGAGCGCGAGTCTGTCGTTGTCGGTCGACTCACCGGCATGGCCTACGCCATAAGCAACGAAGAGATGCGCCAGCGCGTACTCGCCGTTACGCGCGAAAGCTACGCGTTCGGCGAAGAGTGGATATCCTCTGTCTTGGCGCCTGACCAGCTTCCCATGTCGGCTGGCCAGTTTGTGCGCGTGCTGCACGTCATGATCGAAGGCTTTACCTTTCAGCGGCTCCTGACTCCCGAGCTCATCTCCGACAAGGTGATCCGAGCGGCCTTCGAGGCTCTTGCGAAGACTTTATGAGGCTGTTCCCGGAAGTAGGTTGATTACCGGAACATTGTCATCAACTCGGATATGTACATCGCATCATCCGCAAAGGTGAACGTTCCCTCATCGATCACTTCGCGAGCAGCATGCAGAAATGCGGTAAGCGCAGCTCTGCTGAATCCCGATCCAATGCTGATCCGGCGCGCGCCTAGCTCTCCCAACTCCGACACGGTAAGAAGATTTGCACCTTTCAATCCCATGAGCACATTCACCGGCTTCGTCACGGATGAGCAGGCAGTTCTGATGTCCTCCGCCGATGTCAGGCCCGGCGCATACAGCACGTCGGCACCTGCCTTCTCGTATGCCTGAAGCCGTCGAATCGTGTCGTCCAGGTCTGGCCGGCCGTGCAGGTAATTCTCAGCGCGCGCGACGAACATAAACGGGAAGGGAAGCGCACGCGCCGCCTGCGCTGCTGCGGCAACCCGCTCAACAGCATGATCGAAATCGTAGATCGGATCCGTCCCGGTTCCCGTGGCATCTTCAATCGATCCGCCGACGAGTCCTGCTTCTGCCGCAAGCCGAATCGTCTCTGCCGCATCCTCTGGGCGGTGTCCATATCCGTTTTCCAGGTCAGCCGCCACCGGCAGATCGGTAGCCTCTACGATGCACCTTGCGTTGCTCAGCGCCTCAGCCCTGCTCACCGCCCCGGTTCCATCCTTTCGCCCGAGAGAGAAGGCCAGCCCAGCGCTTGTGGTCGAAAGCGCTTCGTACTTCAGACTTGTGAGAATACGCGCCGATCCCGCATCCCACGGATTACCAACGACAAACGGCTTATTACGCTCATGAAGCTTCTGGAAGAGAACCGCCTTTTCGGCCTGGCTGATCATGGGAACTCCGGGATCGAAATTGGATAGAGCACGCTTTTCGGAATCATAGCTTCGAAACCTGCGCCAAACGGAAACGCAAATCCGGAAACCAAGTGCTGCAGATCGTCTCGCATCTTTTGCGCGTGAAAAGCCTTTGCTGATCGGCATACAATTGCAGGCCAAGGCACGATCTGGAACCCGTTCGCGCGTTCTGCGTACAAAGACCCCGCCAGACCGGCAATTCGATTTCGATATCTTTGCAGTCTTTTGCGCTTCTGGAGGCACGGGATGATCCGCACCGGAGCACTACTCTTACTCGCTCTCTCTTTGACTCCTGCTGCTCAAGCAGGCGAACGCGTGAGTGTGTCGCAGCTCGAAACCATTCTCGCGAAAGCAGGCGCGGAACCAGACAATGGTTTGGCCTCGCGTCTTTCAGCGCTTGAGCTGACTGAGCGCTTCAGCACCACGCGTCTTCAGCACTGGACGCCATCACTTCCCGGCGCTCGTTCCGTGCGGGCTCTTATCGGACTGGCGGATCGCTCCGCTTTTCTTTCGCCGCCACAGGAAGAGCTTGCCGCGACCGCCGTGCCCGACATTGCCGAACAGCGCCGCATCATGAATTTGGTCGCAAAGTACGTCGGCAAATCCATTCCCCAGCTGCCCCGGTTCTATGCCTCAAGAACGGTCACGCACTTCGAGGATGATCCGTCCGCTACCCGCTCTGGTTCCTGGGCAGATACTGATTCCCTGCGCCCTGTTCGCATCTCCAGAAATGCTGTTCTGTATCGTAACGGCGAAGAGGTTGTCGAGCCCGGCCTCTTCAAAGTGAACGCTCAGATTCCGGAAGCCGCCAAGTCCAATGAAGCCGGACTTCGCACCTGGGGAACATTCGGGCCGATCCTCGGTCTCGTCCTCGTTGACGCGGCCCAGAACAAGCTTTCGTTCGCCCGGTGGGAACGCGCTGGATCGGGCAATGCAGCCGTCTTCCGTTACGAAGTGCCCAAAGCGCGATCGCATTATGAGGTCCGCTACTGTTGTGTAGCGTCTTCGTTCGGCCTGGAGAGCAAACCCTTCTCTGAGATGAGCGCCTACCGCGGCGAGATCGCGGTCGATCCCGCTACGGGCGTGATCGAGCGCCTCAGCATCGAGGCGGAACTTGAAAAGGGCGAGCCAATCTCTCGCGCGGCTCTTGTTGTCGAGTACGGTCCAGTCGAGCTCGGCGGCTCTATCTACGTCTGTCCGACGCGTAGCGTGTCGATATCGCTCGCACAAACTCTACGCAAAACCCAGGATTCTACCGGCCGATCGTGGACGGTGATGGGACCCGAGCAACTCCTGCTTAACGATGTTAGCTTCTCGCAATACCATCTCTTCCGCTCCGACGCGCGTCTTCTCAGCGCCGATGAGGAGCGCGCTGCGGGACTTGCTCCGGACGCAACTTTGCCTCAGCCTGATCCTGCCGAGATGCTGCCAGCGGAAGAAGAACTTTCAGACAGCGCGAAACCTTCGGCTGCGGTGGTGGCCGCGAGTTCCGATCAGGCAACTCCAGCACCCGAGGGCGATACGCAGGAGATCTCGACTGCAAAAGCCGCACGTCTACCCGACCGTCCGGAGCAGATACCCGATCCAAATGCGGACGGGCCTCAGTCAGCCGAAGCTACCCTCCGCGTGAATACACGTCTGGTCGATGTGAATGTCGTTGCACTCGACAAGAAAGGCCATCCAATTACCGATCTCAGGCCGCAGGACTTCGAGGTCTACGACAACGGCGTGACGCAGGACGTGCGGTCATTCATGCAGACCACTGCAGAAGCGGTCCCGAAACAAGCCGCAGCTAGTTCAACTCCTTTCAAGGCCGAGTTTTCAAATCACGCTGCGCCGGATCTGCAGGCGCGAACCCAGGAAAGCTCTGTTGTCCTTCTCATCGATCCGAGCAACCTCAGCTTTGGTGACTTCACTGACGCACGCCAGCAGATGCTGCGTTTTTTGCGGACCGTCGCGCCGAGCGAACGGGTAGCTCTTTACGTGATGCGGTACCACAGTTACCTGGTTCTCCACGAAGCGACCACCGATCACGAGGCACTGGCTGAGCAACTCGCGCACTGGAAACCTGATGGACAGGACGTAGCCAATGCGCAGGATGAAGAGAAGCGCAACCGGCAGCAGATCGAAACGGTGCGGAGTCCGGAAGATCACTTGAGCGTGAATGGAAACTACACGATGGATTCGGCTACGCAGCAGGAGGCGCAGGACCCCAAGCTGCGTGAGCTCGGCAGCCGCCCTGGCCCGAATGCGCTCGGGCTTCTCGTCGAAGTGGCGCACCATCTCGCCGCGGTACCAGGCCACAAGAATCTGATCTGGGTCACGAGCGACAACGCGCTCGCGGACTGGAACAAGCTTTCCTACAACATCGACAAGGGCAGCAAATACATCGAACCCATCGCTCTGCGCGCGCAGGAGGCTCTGAACAACGCGCACGTGAGCATCTATCCGCTCGATGCTTCGCGGCTTGAAGCAAACGTCGTGACCGCCGACATTGGTCGCCGAAACGTTGAACTCACGCCAACGTATCAACGTCCTCCCTTTCTTGAACGCGAATTGGAGGGAACGGAGGAAAAGGCTGGAGTTGACACAAATCCCCTTATCCAGAACCGCAACTTTGGCAACGGCAGTCGGCTCGCCGCCTCGCTCGAGCAGGACATTCATTCCATCCAGGGCGTTTTTCGCGAAGTAGCCGATGCAACCGGTGGCCATACGTTCCGACGCTCCGGTAACATCATCGGCGAACTCAATGCCGTTGTGGCAGACGGCCACGCGACGTATCTGCTCGGCTTCTCCCCAAGCCAGCCCGCGGATAATCAGTACCACATGCTAACTGTGAAATTGGTCGGCCATCGCGATGCGACACTCCGGTTCCGCTCCGGTTATCAATACGACAGGGAGGCCGCCAATCTCAAGGAACGATTCGCGCAAACGGTCTGGCAGCCGGTCGATGCGAGCGAAATCGGAGTGACAGCAAAGCTCGTCAGCGACACCGAAGGCGAAGCCCTCCGGGTCACAGTCGCCGGGTCGGATCTGGCGCTCAAGCAGCAGAACGCGGTCTGGGCCGGCAAACTCGATATCTTCCTCGTGCAGAGAGACCAGGAATCTCTTCGCGCCAAGGTCTCCGGCCTCACAGTCGGGCTTCACCTCAAGCCCAACACGTATCAACGCGCAATGACGCAGGGGCTCACGTTCGACCAACGGATCGAGTCTAAGCAGATGGAGGGCTCACTACGCGTGGTGGTGGTTGACGTCACCTCCGGCCGCATAGGGTCCATTACGGTGCCGTCTCGCGCGCTTGTAGCTGCTCGCTGAAGTGGCATTGCATGTCAGAAAGGCCGATAATCGAGGAGTGGAGGTCTCGCTGCCATGGTCGCAGTAGAAACAGGTGGAATCACAGTCTCCTCGGGAATGAAGATGCGCGCAGCGATGGCCCTTGCCGTCGTTGCCGATATTCTGCAAATGGCCCTCTTCCCACTCTTCATTGAAGGCGGGGTCTCTCCAGTCGACGATGTCCTTGATCTGGCGATGGCTGGAATTCTGACGTATCTGCTTGGCTGGCATTGGGAGTTTGCGCCTTCCTTCATTGGCAAACTCGTGCCCGGCGTAGATTTCGTCCCGCTCTGGAGTCTGGCGGTGGGCAACGTTTGGCGGAAGTCGAAGCACATCGAAGCGAACGAGCCGTCCCGGTATCCGGCTCCCGTCATCGAAGGCGAACCGGTCCGCAGGAAGTGAAGGACTCCGTTCCGAACAGGCACGGGCCTAGTGGCGGTAGAACGGCAGCACAATGAGAAACGCTACTGCAATTGCCGCCAGGATTGCGAGCGCAATCAGGCTGTAAATCAGCTTCAAATTGACGCCTTGCATTGGTGCTTCGGGATCGTTGCTCTGGCCGGGTTTCGGTCTTTTCTCATCACTCATACTTCAAGGACTCCACCGGGTCCATCTGTGCCGCGCGTGTTGCGGGCACAGTTCCGAATACGACACCTACCGCTGTCGCAGCTGCCAACGCGATCACTACCGACCACATCGAGATCGGCAGGGGATAATCCGAGAACAACCGGATGGCGAGCGGCACTGCTAAGCCAACGAAACAGCCGACCAGGCCACCCGCGAGCGAGATGATAACCGCCTCCGCCAGGAACTGGAGCTTGATCTCGCGATACGTTGCGCCGAGCGCCTTGCGTATACCGATCTCGCGGATGCGCGAGCGCACGTTGGCAAGCATGATGTTCATGATGCCAACACCGCCTACCGCAAGCGTGACGGCAGCGACCATCACCAGTACGGCGATCAGGGCAATTGAGATTCGATCCGCCATGGCAAGCAATTCGCGGAGGTCGAAGGTTTTGTAGACGGAATTCGGACGGTGCCGTGACTGAATGATGCTCTGTATCTCTCGCGTAGCGTCGGGCACCTCATCCATGCTGCGGATCGTGAAGTAGATCTGCTTCACGTTGTCGGTTCCGGTAATGTAGCGCGCCACAGAGAACGGAATCAGAATCGTCTGGTCGGCGATCTCCGTTTCGCCGAACGTATCGACGCTCTCCTTGAAGGTTCCGATGATCGTGAACGGAATTCCCTGGATCGCGAACTGCTTTCCGACTGCCTCTTCGGAACTGCCGAACATCTCCCGCGCAAATGGAACGGTCACAACCGCGCACTTGATGTGTGCATTTTCGTCCTGCTCGTCGAAGAAGCGACCGGTAAGCACGATGAGATTGCGTACGTCGCGGTACTGCGGGCTCACGCCAAGCACCAGTGTGTCCTTGACCACGCCCCCGCCGAAGCTGATGCGATCGTGTGATTCCAACACCGGGGATGAGGCCACCACACTCGGAACCTGAGCAAGAACGGCTCTTTCGTCGTCGCGAGTGAGGAAGTCGTTGTATGACACTTTCTCCGCGCCTACCGCTCCCCCGCCGGAGTATTCGACTTCGACCTGATTTGTGCCGATCTTCTGAATCTCATTCAGAATGAACTGTCGCCCCGTGAGCCCGATCGTTACCACCAGGATGACCGAAGCCGTGCCGATTACCATGCCCAGAGCTGTCAACGCAAAACGCAGCTTGCTGGCAGCGAAGCTGTCAATCGCGAGCTTCAGGATCTCGCTCAGCATCATGGTGCGGCGAGCGCTCAGCAGCGTTTCCTGGAACGAGTTGTGACGAGCCTGGTCGAGGACTGGATTCATTCTTTCCTACAGGATAGGATGCGCTCCTCAGCAACTCAGCTTCAACAGAATCGACGGTTGGCGCGTGGGCGCAGCCGCATACCCGGTTGTGCGATGCGCCTGCATGGCCGCAGTTTGCTTTCGCTTGGCGTTGGCCAAAGTTGTCATAGCCCTACTGCTTATCGTACTTGTCCAGCCACTTCAGCTCTTCACGTACCTTGATGTACCCATGCCAGGGATTCTTGCCCAGGCCGTGCCCCTCGCCCGGCAGGACCAGGAACGTGTGCGGAATTCCAAGCGACTGCAGTGCGCGCTCCATTGTCTCGCCCTCGACGTACGAAACGCGAATATCCGCGCCGCCCTGGACCAGGTGCGTTGGCGTTCTAACTTTATTGAACTGGAACAAAGCGGCCTCAGACTGGTAGAGCTGCGGATTCTCCCAGGGCCGTCCGCCCAGGTACCACGCGTCGTCCCAGGTCATGTCGTCGTTGCCCCAGTTGGCCGCGTGCTCGACGGCTCCTGCGCCGGTCACAGCCGACTTGAAGCGCGTGGTCTGCGTGATCAGCCAGTTCGTCATGTACCCGCCATAGCTGTACCCGCCAATCGAAAGATGGTTCGGATCGGCATACCCGTCCTTCACAAGTGCATCGACTCCGGCGAGAATGTCGCGTCCCGGCTTCGACACGAGATGCGGAGCGATCCCGAGCATGAATTCGTCTCCATACCCGCTCGATCCCCGATAGTTCGGCCGAAACACGAGCCAGCCATCAGAGGCGGCCAGCGTCGCCCAGTCATACCAGTTGGCGCCGAAGCGGTTGCCATCCGCATCCGCCGGACCTCCATGTATGAAGGTGAACATCCGCAGATGCTTCGCGCCCTTCTCGCCGGGAGGGAAGATCAGCACGCCCTCGACACTCTGGCCGTCATCCGCTTTCCATGTGTAGGGCTGCCATTCCGGCTGCGCGCGCTCTGCAAACAGAGGATTGAAGTCGGTCAGCTTCTTCAAGTTGAATGGCTGCTGCGGATCGGTCATCAGGTAGACCTGTTGGGGATTGTTGATCGTCGAAAATTGAACGAGCAGGGAGTTCGCTCCCTTGGCCGAAACCAGTCCCGCGTAGGTACCAGCGAGCCCAGCCAGTTTGGTGGCCCTGTCTCCCTCAATGAGGTATAGCTGCGCCTCTGTGCCCTTCAGACCCACTGCCACTTCGCGTCCGTCCGCCAGCAGCACATACTGATCGAAAGATCCGTCGAACGACGATCCCAGCCGCTCGATTTTTCCGGACTCCGGGTTCATCCGGTACAGCCTTCCTTGCACGTCACGATAGTTGCCCTCGATCGAGCCATTCGCGGCGTTCACTGCGAAGTGGATCCAGCGTCCATCCGGGCCATCGGCTGCCACGCCGCCTGGGACTGGGCCGAAACCTACTTCTATGGCACTGCCGATAGCGGATTTGTCGCTCCCGGCCATCTCTTCTCCACCAAGCCCATGGGCAACCCCCTCTGGAGCGGCGGAGCAGACGGCCCCGAAGGCAGCCTCCTCGTCATCCCTGTGGTGCTGCTGCTTCTCGCCTGGCTGTTGTTCCTCCATAGCCGGCGCCCCAGGGAGATCAAAATGTCTACAGCTGAGGCTATGCAGATGATGTCGCGTTGGTAGATGATGCGCCTTTGGCTCAACCGCACCGCCGAAGTCTCCCTGCGCGAGCAGCTCATCACGCAGGTGGTGCTCGGCATTCTTTCGAAGGAACTCGCCCCCGGCCAGCGCCTGCCCAGCACCCGCGATCTTTCCCGTCGCTTCGGCATTCACGCCAACACCGCCAGCGTCGCCTACAAACAACTTGAAGACGAGGGCTGGGTCGAGATGCGCCACGGCAGCGGAGTTTTCGTCCGCTCCACGCGGCCGGAAGCGCCGCTCACCCCCGAGATCGCCATCGATCAGATGATTGGCGATCTCGCCGCACGCGCCCGCAAGCTCGGCGCCTCTGAAGCCCTGATCAAATCGCGCCTCCGCCGCTGGCTCGCGCTCGAACCGCCGGCGCGCTGGCTGCTCATCGAACCCGACCCCGAACTGCGCCGCATCGTCCTCTGCGAAATGGAACAGGCCCTCTCACTGCCCGTCCTCGGCTGTGGGCTCGATGAGTGCGCAACGCCGACGATCCTTGACGGCTCCATGCCTACGGTCCTTCCCAGCAAGGCCGCCCAGGTCCGCAAGCTGCTGCCCGCGGGAAAAGAACTCGCGACCCTTCAGATTCATCCTGTCTCCCCCGAACTGCAGTCGTACCTGCAGCGCTACATGCCCGCACACTCAAGTGACCTCATCGGCATCGCCTCGCGGTGGTCAGACTTCCAGCGCATCGCGCAAACCATGCTCGTCGCCGCCGGCTTCTCGACTGAGTGCCTCCTTGTTCGAGACGCCGCAAAGCCCGGCTGGAAACGCGGCCTCAACACCGCCCGAGCTGTCGTGTGCGACGCGGCCATCGAACACGATCTGCCCGAAGGCTCGCACCCAATCGTCTTCCGCCTTCTCCGCGACACTGCCATCGCGGAACTCCGCAAACGCGAAGAAGTGCTGATGACCTCGCCCACCGAGTAGCACATGTGGCTCCTTCAGACGACACAATTGGGGTCAGCGTTATCCTGTTCTAGATCATGCCTCCGCCTGCCGATCGGGAACAAGTTCTTGAACCGACGGATCGCCGATCCGCACGTCGCCGCTGGCCGCGCATCGTCCTCATCGGCGGCTTCTGGTTTCTGACCACACTTGTTCTCCTCGTTGCCATCTTCGTCGTCTGGCTTCGCAGCGCCGCGAAGGCAGCCCTGCCCCAACTCGATGGCGAAATCCATCTCGCCGCGCAGGGCATTCAGGGCCCTGCCGCTCCCGTCATCGTCCAACGCGATCAGCATGGCGTTCCCCACATCAGTGCCGCATCGCAGGAGGACATGTTCGTCGCCCAGGGCTACATCACCGCGCAGGACCGCCTCTGGCAGATGGACGCCTACCGCCGCACCGCGAACGGCGAGCTCGCCGAACTCATGGGCCCCTCCCTCGTGCGCCACGACAAGATGCAGCGCGTCCTTCAGTTCCGCAACGTCGCGCACCGCATCTATGGAAACCTCCCGCCCGACGAGCGCGCCCGTCTCGACGCCTACGCGCGCGGCGTCAACATCTACATCGCGCAGCATCAGGACTCGCTCCCCCCCGAGTTCCGCATGCTCCACTACAAACCCCAGCCGTGGTCCGGCGTCGACTCCATCTCCATCGGCATGATGATGGTCGACATGCTCGACACCCACTGGTACACAAAGCTCGCTCGCGGCCGAATCTCCGCGCAGCTAAACAACCCGAAGCTCGAGTCGGACCTCTACCCCGTCGGCTCCTGGCGTGATCATCCGCCAACCGGAGAACTGATCAACAGCGCCGAGCCGCATCCACAACCCGCAGCCAGCGCGGACGATGATGACGAGCGCACAATTGCCGACCTGACAAACTCATCGGATGTCCCAGCGCATGGATGGGAATCCAACATAGCCGACGTCCGCAAACTCTCTTCTCTCCTCGACCACGGCCGCTGCCCCGACTGCACTCCCGGTTCCAACAACTGGGTCATCTCCGGCGCGCACACCGCCAGCGGAAAGCCTCTGCTCTCGAACGACATGCACCTCGGTCTCAACGAGCCGAACATCTGGTACATGGCCGACCTGCGCGCCCCCGGCTTTCACGCAGCCGGCGTCACGCTCCCCGGCATGCCCTTCGTCATTGCCGGACACAACGAACACGTCGCCTGGGGATTCACCGCTCTCTACGCCGACGTGCAGGACCTCTATATCGAGAATGTCCAGACCGACAAATACGAAGGCGCAGACGCACAGTGGCATCCGCTCACCATCGATCGCGAACTCATCCGCGTACGTGGCGCTCGAGACGTCCACTACGATGTGCGCCTTACTGACCATGGCCCACTGATCGATCCCATTTTCACCAAAGACCCACGTCCCATCGCGCTCAAATGGAACCTCTATGATCCGTCTCTGAATTCGATCCCGCTCTACGCCATCAACACCGCATCCAACTGGACCGACTTCAGCGCCGCACTCAAGCAGTGGTCCTGGCCCTCGCAGAACGTCGTCTACTCTGACGACCAGGGCCACATCGGCTATCACGCAATCGGAAGGTTGCCTATCCGCCCCGCAGACATCTCCAGCGTTCCCATCGGCGATGCGAAGCACGAGTGGCAAGGCTACATGCCGTTTGACGACCTGCCCAACGCCTTCGACCCGCCCTCCGGCTTTCTCGCCACCGCCAATTCGCGTGTCACGTCCGTCAAATCGAAGTACCCGCTCACAAACGAGTGGGCCGATCCCTACCGGGCCGAGCGCATCTACAAACTTCTCCAGGGCCGTGATCACCTAACTCCCGCCGACATGCTCGCCGTGCAAACCGACATCTACAGCGAAGCGGACCAGCAACTCGCGCACCGTCTCGCCACCGCCATCGATCACTCATCAGAGGCCGACGCGCGGCTCCGCCAGGCCGCCGACCTGCTGCGCAACTGGGATGGACGCCTCACCACCGACTCCGTCGCCGCATCGATCGAAGTCAACACGCGCTACGCCCTGCGCCCTATGCTGCTCGAACCGAAGCTCGGCAAAGATCTCTCCAAGCTCTACCAGTGGTCCGAATCGAACTTCGCCTTTGAAGAAATCGTGATGCACGCCAGCCCCGACTGGCTCCCGCCCGACTACAAGGACTGGGACGCACTCCTTACTTACGCACTCCGCCGCGTTCTCAAAGACAACAACGTTCCCTCTGACCTCGGCAAGTGGACCTACGGCAGCTGGCACGTCGTCGACATCGAACATCCGCTCGCAGGTTTCCTACCCTTCATCGGCCGCACCGCCGGCACAGGCCGCCAGCCGCTCAGCGGAGACACCATCACCGTGAAGCAGGTCGGCGAGTCCTTCGGTCCGTCGCAGCGCTTCACCATGGATTGGAGCAACATCGACGGCTCAACCGAGAACATCGTCCTCGGCGAAAGCGGCAACGTCTACAGCCCCTACTATCGCGATCAGTGGAGCGACTACTACAACGGCCGCACCTTCGCGCTCCCCTTCACGCCCGCGGCCGTCACCGCCGACACCCAACACACTCTGCGCCTTCTTCCATGAACACGCCGGGATCAGACCCCACCAACGACCGGGTGCCCCAGGTCCCTCGCACTTGGGGACCTGGGAGAGATTTCAATGGTCGGAATGTCGTTCAGCGTTTCCTCGGCCCCCTCATCATCTGTTTCGCGGCCTTTATCGCCACCACCCCCGACCTCATCTGGGGCAACTCCTGCGGCCACGACTTCGACTTCCACCTAGCCTCGTGGATAGACGCACAGGCCGCATGGCGTCACGGCCTCTTCTACCCGCACTGGGCTCCCAGCCCTAACTGGGGCGCAGGAGAACCGCGCTTCGTCTTCTATCCGCCGCTCACGTGGATGCTCGGCGCTGCATTCGGCACCATCTTCCCCTGGAAAGGCGTCCAACTCGCGATCCTCTGCTCCTTCCTCGCGCTTACTGGACTCGCCACCCGCGCACTGGCCCGCCAGTTCGGCCTCTCCGACGGCCCCGCCACGCTCGCCGGCTGCGCCGCACTCTTTTCCGGCTACTCAATGTTCACCGCCTACGAGCGCTCCGCCTTCGGCGAACTCGCCGGCGGCTTCTGGATCCCGCTGCTTCTCCTCCTCATCCTCCGCGACGGCAACTCGCAGGCACCCGTATTCCGCCGCGCTCTCAATGGCTCCGGTTTCCTTCTCGCGCTCGTCGTTGCCGGCGCATGGCTCTCCAATGCTCCACTCGGTGTGATGGCCAGCTATCTGCTCGCCGCCATCGCACTCGTCCTCGCACTGATCCGCCGCTCCTGGTCTCCAATCCTCCGCGCCACCATCGCAGCAGCACTGGGCATCGGTCTCTTCGCGCTCTATCTCGTTCCCGCAGCCGTCGAGCAGCGCTGGGTGCAAATCCGCCAGGCAGTTGACGACCCCGGCCTCGCCATTGAAAACAGCTTCCTCTTCGCGCGCCACGCCAACCCAAATCTAGAACTGCACGATGTCGAGCTCATGCGCGTCTCCATCATCGCCGTCATCATGCTCGCCATCACCCTGCTCGGTGTCTTCATCGCAGGGCGCCGCGGCAAGCTGCCTAAAGACCGAACTCTCTGGATCCCCCTCGCTCTCATCCCCGTCGCCATCCTCTTTCTCCAGCTCCCCGTCTCGCTGCCCATCTGGAACGCCCTACCCAAGCTCCGCTTCCTTCAATTCCCCTGGCGGTGGCTCGTCGCTCTCGAAGCCCCAACCGGCATCTTCTTTGCCGCCGCACTCTGGCCAACGCGTCTCCTCTTTCGCAACCTCGTGGTTGCGGGTTGCACGCTGCTGTTTCTCGGTACCACCGCGGCATCGCTCCAGATCTTTCACCAGGGCTGCGACGCAGAAGATCGAGTCTCCGGCATGCTCTCCGCCTACCGCAGCGGCCAGGGTTTCGAAGGTGTCGACGAGTACGCCCCTCCGCGCGCCGACAACTCCATTGTTCCCATTGGCGTTCCGGACGCATGCCTGGTTGCGAACGCAACAACTGTCCTCGCACCGGCTTCGCAGGACGGCACCGTACCCGAGTGGGATCCGGCGAACGGCCACTGCGACGCGACTTACTCGTGGTTTCGCAATGAGGGCTCGGTTGACCCCGAACATCGCAAGATTGTCGCCGACATTCCCCACGCCGGCTTCCTGATCCTGCACCTCCGCGACTACGCCGCCTGGCAGGTCCGCGTCAACGACCGACTGCTCGCGTTCGGCGCCAACCCAACCCTCACGCCCCTGCCGCAACGCGATGACGGCATGATGGCCGTCCCCGTCCCGCAAGGTCATGTAGACCTCGCCATCGACTGGACCACGACGCGCGACGTCATCATTGGCCGCTGGCTCAGCCTCCTCTCACTCCTGCTCCTCGCCGCGCTTTACATCGCAGAGCGAAGAGCTTCCTCACCCAGCGCTCCGCCTCCCAAGGTCTCCCTGTGAACTTGAATGAGCCACTATTTTGAAAGGCACGACTTTACAGCTTTCTGCAAAAGTCCGAAACGGCTGGGTTTTGAAAGGGCACAGATTTATCTGTGCCGATAAGGGGGGTGCAAATAGAGCGCGGTTTTAGCCGCTGAGGGACGGTTTCGATGAGTCCTGGCAAGACCGGCGCATCTTTCAGCAAGCTGTTCAGTCGTCCGCTCATGCCCGGCAAGAACGCGGGCTTTAGTCCCTGAGGGATGCTTCTACTCCCACGAAAGCAGTTCTCTCGCGCGCTCCGCAGTTCTTGTCACAGCCTTAGCAATCCGTCACTCAGTTAAAATGAATGCAGGATGCCGACAGATGTGAAATCCCTCATTCAGGAAGGCGCTGATCTCACCGATCGTGCGCTCGAGTCCCTGATCCCCTCCACCGACACCGTCCCGGCCTCCATCCACGGCGCCATGCGCCACAGCGTCTTCGCAGGCGGCAAGCGCCTCCGCCCTGTGCTTGCCATGCAGGCCGCCGCAACCATCTCCGGCTCCGTTCCCGCGGGTATAGAACGGCTCGGTGCAGCCATCGAAATGCTGCATACGTATTCGCTTATCCACGACGATCTACCCGCCCTCGACAACGACGACCTTCGCCGCGGCAAGCCCACCTGCCACGTCGCATTCGGCGAAGCCATCGCCATCCTCGCCGGAGACGCGCTCCAGACCCGCGCCTTCGAAATTCTCGCCGGCCTCGATTCCCCACCCGCCGCTACGGTTCAGATCATCGGCCTCATCGCCCACGCCATCGGCACCGTCGACGGCATGATCGGCGGCCAGGTCCTCGACATTGAAAGCGAACATCAGAAGCCCACGCCCGAGCTCGTCGAAGCCATCCATCGCGCCAAAACCGGCGCACTCATTCGCGTCAGCGTCGTCACCGGCGGCGTCTATGCCGGCGCCACTCCCGACGACGTCGCCCGCCTCGACACCTTCGGACGCAAGGCCGGCCTCGCCTTCCAGATCGTCGACGACGTCCTCGACATGACTGTCGACTCCGCCCACCTCGGCAAGACTGCCGGCAAAGATTTAGCCACCGAAAAAGCCACGTGGCCCGCCGTCTACGGCATCGAGCAGAGCCAGCGCGACGCCGCAGCCCTCATCGATGAAGCCTTTGCCGCTCTCGCTCCTTATGGCTCCCGCGCCGACGGCCTCAAAGCCGTCGCTCGCTACCTGGTGGATCGAAAGAACTGACCCCACATCTAATCAACCACAGAGGACTGCAGGCCCAACGGCCGCGGTACCAGCTGAGGACGCGACGAGAGTCGCGGCCGGGAGCAGTAGATGTTTCGCAAGCTGTTGAAGTCAAAGATTCACCGCGCCACCGTAACCAAATCGGACCTGAACTACGAAGGCAGCATCGCGGTAGACGCAACGCTGCTGGAAGCGGCCGATATTCAGCCCTTTGAAGCCGTTCACGTGTGGAATGTCACCAACGGCAGCCGCCTTCAGACCTACGCGCTGCCCGTCGAAAAAGACGGAGGCGAAATCTGCCTCAACGGCGCCGCCGCCCGCCTTGCTCAGGCCGGAGACCTCGTCATTATCGCCAGCTTCGCCTGGCTCGACGAGAAAGAAGCCGCCGCCGCAAAGCCGAAGCTCGTTTTCGTGGACGCGAAGAACAAGATCGTCGAGGTAAAGTCTTAAGCGTACGGCCAACTATGCTGACCGAAGACCAGATCCTCGCCGCGCTCCGCGACTGCTTCGATCCCGAAGTCAAGCTGAACCTCGTCGACCTCGGCCTCATCTACCGCGTCGAGACGGAACCCGACCCTGACTCCGCGCCCGCATGGCCGCGCCAGCGAGTCAAAATCACCATGACGCTCACCACTGAGTACTGCCCCGCCTCAGGCCTCATCATCGAGCAGGTACACAATCGCCTCGCCACCATTCCCGACATCAGCAAAGTGGAAGTGGATCTTGTCTGGGAACCACGCTGGACTCCCCATCGCATCAGCGAAGCCGGCCGCAAGCAGCTCGGCCTCTGAGAATTCGGATGCTCATCCACGCCGGGTGCCCCATGTCTCCTGCCTTTGGAGACATGGGAGACTACACCCCTCCCCGAAACCTGCAGCTGTGCTCCACCTGTCACGCCGAAGCCTTGGTTAGGGGTGGGATCGGACAAACCAGACAAACCTAAACCGGGATATGCGTCTCCGCGGCTCTTCCCATAGCCCGCCTCAGGGCCTCGCCCTTCTCCGCCACGCCTTCCATCACGTCGCGAACCTGCTCGAACATATTCTGCGCGCGGTCCACATACCCCGGCAGCGCCTCCCACCAGCGCTTCAGCGTCTCCTCGTGATCCATCAGCGCGATCGCAGTGCCCGAGGCAGCCATCACCAGCCCGGCCTTCTTGTGCCCTGTAAGCAGCAGCAATCCACCCGCCACCAGCGAACCGCAGGCGGCCACCTTTGCCCAGTCGTACTGTTCGTTGTGCGCCATTGCAGTCATCCTCGAAGTGCGGTTCTCTGGGTTCGGAAAAGAGGCGATATTCATGCAGTCTCCTTGGTTCACTCAGATGCAGGCCTGGTCGAACGGGCAGCTAGAGAACTCCGCCTCCCGCGCCCACGCTAGTCCAGGTCGAAATCGCGCAGCGGCTTGCCCGCCGGAGCATCCTTCGCCTTCTTCAGCGCTTCGGCAAACTTCTTGTCGAACAAGTCCTCCTTGTTCTTCTCCGCGTCAATCGACTGCCGGAAGATCGACTCCTTCCGCTCATCATGCTCGCGCATGGCCTTGGCCGCGGTCTCGAGGTCTTCAAACATCTTCTTGCGCGGAGCGGACGTGTGGCTGATCACGAGCCCCGTCGTCGCATCCACCAGGATCATCGCCCCGCAGTCCGGACAGGCGACTTGGAATGTGTCTGGCTTTTCATTACCCATAACAGAGGGTATTTTAGGCCCTCCGGCTGGGTCAGCCAAGCGCCCGCCACACCGAGGCCCACCCGCCCCATCTGAACCGGCCGGCGGTTCGCAGAAAGCTTGAACATTCCGGCAGCCTCGAGCGTACATTTCTTCAGGATGTCTATTCCTCCCCCATAACCCTGTCCCGGTTCTCGCGATAAGGAGACTCATGAAAGTCGCTTCTCTCCTCAAGCTCTTCGTTCCCGCTTTGTTCGCTCTCACCCTTGCGCCCCTCTCTACCGCGCAGGCCAACCTGGCCGGAGACTGGAACGGCACGCTCGACGCAGGCGGAAATATCGTCCACGTTGCATGGCGCCTCACCATCGCGCCAGACGGCGCCCCGACTTCGACGCTCGACAATATCGACGAAGGTGTCTACGGCATCAAGGTGAAATCGACGACTATCAAGGGCTCTGACGTGGCCCTCTCGGTCGACGACACCGTCCAGGCCAATGGGCAGGATCTCCACCTCCTCGGCTCCTTCGCCGGCAAGGTCTCAGCAGACTCCAAAGAGGTCACAGGCACCTGGACCCAGGTCGAGCCCCAGCAGGGAGAGTTGGAAGTCCGCTTCGTGCACGCCGCTCAAACCGCCGCACCAGCCGCCGCTCCGCCCACAGCCTCATCTTCCCCGCAAGCTTCCGTCCTCGGCGACTGGTCCGGCACGCTCCAGGCTGGCCCCGCCCAGCTTCGCCTCATTCTGCACATCAAGACCAACGCTGACGGTACCCTCACCGGCACTCTCGACAGCATCGACCAGGGAGCCAATGGCATTCCGATCAGCACGGTCAGCTTCAAAGACGGCAAACTCGAGCTCAACGTAGCCGCGGTGAACGGCACCTACGAAGGCACAGTCGACAAAGACGACATCAAGGGAACCTGGACCCAGGGCCAGGCGCTCGAACTCAACTTCAAGCGCGGGGCGCCGCAAGCAGCCGCGGCTTCCAAGCCAGCCGCTCCCATCGACATCGACGGCACCTGGACCGGCAAGCTCAGCACACCCGGCGGCAGCCTCACCATCAACCTGAAAGTCGCCAACATGGACAGCGGACTTACCGCGCAGATCCAGAGCCCCGATCAATCTCCAAACTGGGCACCGGCCACCTCCATCAGCCGCGAAGGCAATCAGCTCTCAGTCACCTTCAACGCCTTCGGCGCAACCTACAAAGGCAAGATCGCAGCCGACCACTCCAGCATCGGCGGCCAGTTCACCCAGATGGGCAACGACCTCCCGCTCGTACTGAAAAAGATCTAGTTCCACCATCCATGGGTGCCCTTTTCTTGCGGCGCATTTTGTCGAAGGGGTGGGAAGCGAAGTAGCCGGGGCGCCCCAGGTCCGTGTGTTCGGACCTGGGAAACCACGCACCTCAACTCACGACAGAAGAGACCCTCGCGCGCCGGGTGCCCCACATCTCGCTTCTGAGATGTGGGAGACCACAATCTCCAACGGACGGGTGTCTAAATACCTGTATTGAGACCAGTGGAACTCTACTTCGATCCCGTACCCCGCACACGCAGAATCACTCTTCGATACGACGTCAGCCTCGGCGCCCCCTCATCCGTGACCGCCAGAATGACATGCGCCACCCCATCGCCCTTGCATGGAATCATCGGCAGCCAGAACGGCCTGCATGCCCCATCCGCCCGCACCGTCACGCGGGCTGTGTCAGCTCCGCTCAGCGTCACCGCCGCAAGATTCCCATCCATCAACCCCGCCTCGCCATAGTGAAACCACCGGTAGTGGATCGCTTGCCCATCCGGATCGCTGCTCTGGCTTGCATCCAGCGTGATCGACTGACCAACCTGCATATCCATCTCGATCGACTCCGTCCCCCCCTTCCCATTCACCACCACAGTTGGATTGTGATTCGCATGCTTGTAATCCGCCACCGTCCACCTCATCCGCGCCGCGAAGTCGTTCTGGAATGCCTCGCGCCACCGCCAGATCGTTGCCTGGTCCGACGTATGCTCCTTCCCATCCATGCCCACCACCGTGTCGCGCGAATCCACACGCTTGAACTCGTCTCCGCCCTGCGTCCAGATCTCGTGCGTCTCGCCATACGGCTGGCGATAGACATACCGCCCTCCCCAACCGCCCCAGTCCGGCCGTCGATACGCCTCCAGTCCATTAGCGATCAGATTCAGAAACGAAGGCGTATCGCCCTCCATGATGAACATGAACTTCGGATACTTCTTCCCGAGCGGCCCCTTGTTCCGGATATTCGCCTCCAGCCATTCATTCGTCACCGTCGTCGCATCCGCGCCTTCACCGTTTCGGTAGTACTTGTCGCCGCTGATCCCCGTCCACGTCGCCGCCGCATACTCGCCGCTCGTCGGCGTCGATGGCGACACGATGTAGAACAGCTCCGGAAACTCCTTTCGTATCCACGGCCCCGCATCGTCCTGGTCGCTGATCGAATACACCCGTACCCGCGCCAGCAGCTTCTTCATCTCCTCGGGCGTGTGTGCCGCTTTCGCATCCATCAGCGCCTGCGCCAGAGTTCCCGCGCCTCCCCAGATGCAAGTCCACAACGGCCGCCGATCCTCGCGCTCCATCGCCTGCACAATCGCCTTGGACCCCTCCGACGACTTCCCTTTGCCTGTCGCCCCCATCCCGTACGCGCTCTGGCCCGTATGGACCCTGTCACGCAGCTCCGCCGCTTCCGGCCAGCCCTTCGCATGCAGCAGCAGGTTCGGCCTCACCTCGCCGTACGCGTCAATCAGCTCCCGCATCGTCTCCGGATGTGTCTTCTCCCGCTGCCACGTTGAAGTAGTCGCAATCATCGCCTCGATATCGAACTCATTCGAGTACATCAGCAGCCGCACAAACGACATCTGGTCGTCGGGCTCATTGCCGATATCGCTGATCACCACCACGCGCGGCTTGCCGCTGAAGCTGTCCACCTGTGCAGGCGGAATCGGCTGCGCCATCAGCATCGAGGTTACAAAGCCGGAAAAAGCTACCGCGCCTATGCGCAATCTCATGCTTCGTTCTCCATACAGTTCGTCACAATCATATGCGGCCCCAGCAACTCTTCCGGTATTCCTGTGTCACAGCCCTCGAGAGACAGCCCTTATTCCGCGCTCAGCCGTTCATAATCAAAAGAACATCCGGGGGTGATTTCAAGATGCACCGCCTTCCTTGCAGGCTGACGTCAGCCGCTCTGCTCTCTGCATGCCTGGCTGCCGCTCAGAACAAGTCCGCTGCCACCGATCCGCTCCCCTCGCCGGAATCTGTAATGGCCCGCGTCGCCGCCAACCAGGACGCCTCTGAAGCCGAGCGCACGCGCTACGTCTACGTGCAGCACGCGCGCATGTCCTCGCGCAAAGGCAAAACCATCCTCTGCGAAGAGATCACCGACTACCGCTTCACCCCCTCCACGGGCGACACGCACGAGCAGTTGCTCAAGGTCGACGGCCGCATGCTGAAAAACAACAAGTACGTCACCTACGACAAACTGCTGCTGCGCGATGAAGAAAACGAAAGGCCGCAGAGGAACAGCAGAAGCAGACGAAAGAAGCTCAGGCTTCAAGCCCGGACTCAGATCCTGACAACAGCAAAGATCAGAAATCCGCGGACAAGAAAGAAAAGAAAAAAGACAAAGACAAGGATAAGGATCCAGTTTTCGACCCCGACAGCGACGAAACCATCGACCGCGACCTCGTCGAGAACATCCGCTGGAACCTCATCCACGACAAATCGAAGGACGGCATCAACGCCCATCTCTTCCCGCTCACCTCAAAAGACCAGGCCAACTACACGTTTCGCATAATCGGCCGCGAGCGGCTCAACAATCACGACGTCTTCCACATCACCTTCCGCCCCAAAAACAAGGACGATTTCGGCTGGAGCGGCGACGCCTACATCGACACGGCCGCCTACCAGCCCGTGCTCATCACCACCGGAATGGCGCGCAAAATCCCCTTCGCCGTTCGCACGCTGCTCGGCACCAATGTCCCTGGCCTAGGCTTCACCGTCACCTACGCTCCTCAAGCCGACGGCGTCTGGTTCCCCGTCACCTTCTCCACCGAATTCAAGATCCACGTCCTCTACTTCTTTCACCGCCAGCTCTTCCTCAACGCCGAGAACCGCGACTTCGAAAAGACCCACGTAACATCACGCATCCTCGAAGACCAGACCGCAGAGGTACCCACCTCGCCTCAGCCGCAGTAGCCAAACGCACGAAGGCCCCGCTCGTTGAGCAGGGCCTTCGTCTTTCTTTCCGCTTCTGCGGGTGCGGAACCCTATTTCTCGTGTGCCGTGGCCAGCTTGGCCTCTGCCTCAGCGATCCGATGGAGAGCCTCGGTGTACTTCTCTTCGCTGTCGCCGGCCTCCTGCCATTCCTTCTGGCCGCGATCGAGCTGCTGCTGCGCCCGCTGTACATCGATCTCCCCGGGCTTCAGCGCATCATTCGCCAGGATCGTCACGCGATCCGGCAGAACCTCAACGAATCCCCAGCTCACGTTGTACACCTGATCGCCGCCGTCGCGCCCGCCATGCAGCCGCACATCTCCCGCGCCCAGTTCGGCCATCAGCGGAGCGTGCCCGAAAAGCACCTCCATGTAGCCATTCTTCGCCGGGAGCTCAACCGCATCCGCCGTGGTGTCAAACAAAACGCGTTCCGGCGACACCAGCCGTACCCGCAGCGAATTCGTCTCGTCAGCCATAAGTCAGTTCTCAGTTGCCAGTTGTCAGTCTCCAGTTGTCGAAGTGACTGGCGACTGGAAACTGTTGACTGGCAACTCGTTCTTTACGCCGTCTGCTTCAGCTTCTCGGCGGTTTCCAGCACTTCCTCGATGCCACCCTTCATGTAGAAGGCCTGCTCGGGGACATCATCGTGCTTGCCCTCGATGATCTCCTTGAAACTCCGCACCGTGTCTGCAATCTTCACGTACTTGCCAGGAATGCCGGTAAACGTCTCGGCCACATGGAACGGCTGCGACAGGAACTTCTGCACCTTGCGCGCACGTGCCACCGTGAGCTTGTCCTCTTCCGAGAGCTCGTCGATACCGAGAATCGCGATGATGTCTTGCAGATCCTTGTACCGCTGCAGAATCCTCTTCACTCCCTGCGCCACAGCATAGTGTTCGTCGCCAACCACGCGCGCCGACAGAATGCGCGACGTCGAAGCCAGCGGATCGACGGCCGGATAGATGCCCAGCTCCGATAGCGGACGGCTCAACACCGTCGTCGCGTCCAGGTGAGCAAACGTCGTCGCCGGCGCCGGATCGGTCAAGTCATCGGCCGGCACGTACACAGCCTGCACCGACGTCACCGAGCCCTTGGTCGTCGACGTGATGCGCTCCTGCAGCTCGCCCATCTCCGTCGCGAGGTTCGGCTGATATCCCACAGCCGAAGGCATACGGCCCAGCAGCGTCGATACCTCAGAACCCGCCTGCGTGAACCGGAAAATGTTATCCACAAAGAGCAGCGTGTCCGCCCCTTCGCGGTCGCGGAAATACTCAGCGACCGTCAGCCCAGTCAGCGCCACGCGCAGACGCGCTCCGGGCGGCTCGGTCATCTGGCCGTACACCAGCGCGCACTTCGAGTCCTGCCATTTGCCGGGCTTGATCACGCCCGACTCGGTCATCTCCGTCCACAGGTCATTGCCTTCGCGCGTACGCTCGCCCACGCCCGCAAACACCGAATAGCCGCCGTGGTTCTTCGCAACGTTATTGATCAGCTCCATGATGACGACGGTCTTGCCCACGCCGGCGCCGCCAAACAGGCCGATCTTGCCGCCTTTCAAGAACGGCTGGATCAGGTCGATAACCTTGATCCCCGTCTCGAACATCTCCTCATGGGTCGACTGCTCATCGAACAGCGGAGCCGGACGATGGATGGGATCGCGCTGCTTCTCGCCAATAGGGCCGAGTTCGTCCACCGGCTCGCCGATCACGTTGATCACGCGGCCCAGCGTCTCCTTGCCCACCGGAACGCGGATCGGACCGCCCTGGTCGATCGCCTTCATGCCGCGCACCATGCCGTCAGTCGCTTCCATAGCGACCGTACGCACGCGCCCCTCGCCCAGGTGCTGCTGCACCTCGAGAATCACGTTAATGGGCGTCGGCACGTTGAAGCCCTCGCTCGTCACGCGCAGCGCCTGGAAGATCGGCGGCATCGTCGCCTCTTCAAACTGCACGTCCACCGCGGGACCGGAAATCTGAATCACCTTGCCAATGTTTTCTGCCATCGTTATGCCTTTTTGAGCCTCTAGATCTCGTTCCAAGCCGTTAGCTCGTAGCTGTTAGCTCTTAGTTTCGATCTGATTCGAATTCAGCTAAGGGCTAAAAGCTAATGGCTAATAGCTGTCTCTTACACCGCTGCCGCTCCACTCACGATCTCGATAATCTCCTTCGTAATCGCCGCCTGCCGCACCCGGTTCATCTGCAGCGTGTACGAGTCGATCATCTCCGATGCGTTATTCGTCGCCGAATCCATCGCCGTCATGCGCGCTGCATGTTCCGCCGCCACTGACTCCGCCATCGCGTGATACAGCATCGCCGAAACATACTGCGGCAGCAATCCGTTGAACAGCTCTTCCGCCGGCTGTTCGTAGATATAGTCCACGTTTGCCGTGCCAAACTTCTTCGCTTCCTCGTCGGCCTCTTCGGTATCCGCCTCTTCGAGCGTGATCCCTGCGCTCAGCGCCGCGTGCGCAGCGCGTTCCTTCTGCTCGGCGGTCGGCTCTTCCGCGCCCGTGATCTGTGGCTTGCCAATCTCCAGAATCGGAAGCAGCCGCTCCACCACCAGCCTCTGCGCGATCACCGACTTGAATTCGTTGTAGACGATATACGCGGCGTCGATCTCCTCGTGCACATAGCGCGAAATGATGTTCTGCGCCAGGTCGAACACGCGATTCGCTTCCAGCTTGATCAGCATCCCGGGGTGATCGCCCGTGATCTCCACCTTACCCTTGCGCTCGTTCCGAACCTGACGCTTCGTGCCGTTCTCGTCAGTTTGTTCGCTATACGACGCAATCGGATATCTGCGCCGCAGCAGATCGCGTCCCTTGCGCCCGATCGCCTCGACATCGATCTCGATCTCGGGATTGCCCTTGATGAACTGGAACGCGGTCTTCGTGATGTTGGCGTTGAAGGCGCCCGCAAAGCCGCGATCTCCGCTGATGACCACGATCAAGACACGCTTTTCCGGCCGCGTGGCAAACAGTGGATGCCGCAGATTGCCGGTTTCCTCGTCAAAGATGTCCACGCGCCGCGTCAGCGATTCCAGCACGCTCGTGATCATCTCCGCATAGGGCCTCGCCGCCAGCGTGCGCTCCTGTGCGCGGCGCAGCCTCGCCGCCGAAACCATCTTCATGGCCTTGGTGATCTGCCGCGTGTTCTTCACGCTGCGTATGCGCCGCCGTAGATCCAGTACGTTTGCCATATCAGTTCTCAGTTACCAGTTGTCAGTCTTCAGTCGATTCCTGGCCAATCTCCATGCTCTTAACTGACAACTGGAGACTGGCAACTGGCAACTCTTATGCCTTCGCCGTCTGCAACTCCGCTTGGAAATTCGCCTTGTATTCCTTCATCGCCGCGTGCAGCCGGTTGCGGACATCATCGTCCAGCTGCTTCTTCTTGCTAAGGTCGTCCATCAGCGCCGTCTGCGCGCTCGCAAAGTACTTGTGCAGACCGTCTTCAAATGCGCGAATGTCTTTGACCTCGAGATCGTCGAGATACCCCTGCGTACCCGCAAACAGAATCGTGACCTGCTGTTCCCACGTCAGCGGGTGGAACTGCGGCTGCTTCAACAGCTCTGTCAATCTCTGTCCGCGATTGAGCTGCTTCTGCGTCAGCGGATCGAGATCCGAACCGAACTGCGCAAATGCCGCCAGTTCGCGATACTGCGCCAGATCCAGCTTCAGCGTCGAACCAACCTGCTTCACCGCCTTGATCGCCGCCGTGAATCCCACGCGCGATACCGAAAGTCCCACGTTCACCGCGGGACGCACGCCGGAGTTGAACAGGTCTGTCTCGAGGAAGATCTGCCCGTCGGTAATCGAAATCACGTTCGTCGGAATGTACGCAGAAACGTCGCCCGCCTGCGTCTCAATCACCGGCAGGGCCGTCAGCGAACCGCCGCCGCGCTTCTCGCTCATCTTTGACGAGCGCTCCAGTAGGCGCGAGTGGAGATAGAACACGTCGCCCGGATACGCCTCGCGGCCCGGCGGACGACGCAGCAGCAACGAAATCTCGCGATACGCCATCGCGTGCTTCGAGAGGTCGTCATACATCACCAGCGCGTGCTTGCCGTTGTCGCGGAAATACTCGCCGATTGCCGTCGCGGCATACGGAGCGAGATACAACATCGGAGCCGGCTCTGAAGCCGAAGCAGCCACGATGATGGTGTGCCCCATCGCGCCGGCTTCGGTCAGCGTCTGCACGACCTGAGCAATCGAAGACCTCTTCTGGCCGATGGCGCAGTAGATACAAATCAGATTGTTCTTCGCATTGTTGATGATCGTGTCCAGCAGCACGGCGGTCTTGCCGGTCTGCCGGTCGCCGATGATCAGCTCGCGCTGTCCGCGGCCGATCGGGATCATGGCGTCGATGGCCTTCAGACCCGTCGCCATCGGCTCACGAACGCCCTGTCGATCGATAATGCCGGGTGCAATGCGCTCCACCGGGTTCATCTGCGTGGTCGCGATCGGCCCCTTGTCGTCAATCGGAGCGCCAAGCGCGTTCACCACGCGTCCGATCATCGCATCGCCAACCGGCACCGACAGAATCTTGCCCGTCCGCTTGACCTCGTCGCCTTCGCGAATCTCGGTATAGTCGCCCAGTACGACGGCGCCCACCTGGTCCTCTTCTAATGAGAGCGCCAGTCCGGCAATGCCGTGCGGGAAGGCAAGCAGTTCGCCCGCCATCACCTTGTCGAGCCCGTGGAGGCGCGCAATGCCGTCACCCAGCGAGGTGATCGTGCCGACCTCGTCCACCTGGACCTTCGAGTCGTAGTTCGCGATCTGCTCGCGCAGTAGTTGTGTAATCTCGTCTGCTTTGATCTGAGCCATTTTGCAAGTTCCTTGCAGTTCTCAGTCTTCAGTTCACAGTTCTCAGTTGCCGATCACCTGCTGCACCGCGGGCTCCGAGAATCTCTTTCTACTGACCACCAAAAACTGACTGCTTCAATCTGTTCGTTATGTACTGACAACTGAAAACTGACGACTGACAACCGCGGCATTAGCCGCTGACCAATGCTTCCTTCAGCCTCTCCAGCCTGCCGCGAACCGACCCATCCCACACCGTCGATCCGATCCGCACCACCGTACCGCCGATAATTCCCGGATCCAGCTTGAACGTCGGCTCAATCCGCGCTCCGGCCAGCTTGCCCACTCCAGCCACCAGTTCAGCGCGCTCGCCCTCGTTCAACTGCCTTGCTGTCACAATCTCTGCCTGCCGGATTCCCAGCCGCTCCTGCATCTCGGCCCGCCACGCGGCAGCCACTTCATGCACCTCGCCGATGCGGTCGTTGTTGATCAGCACCGCGATCAGGTTACGCAGTTCGCGCTGCAGCCCCAGCTTGGTGTTCAACTTGTCCAGAATCGCAACCTTCTGCGCCGCCGGGACCGCCGGGTTGATAAAGAGATCCCGCAGTTCCTTGCTGCCGTCCCACGTGCCCAGGAAATCATTGAACTGACGATCAAGCCCCGCTGCGTCCAGCTTCGCCGAAGCCACAACGTCGGCGAACGCCCGTGCGTATCGTGCTGCAAATGCCGCGGCCATCAGGCTCTACCTCCGCCATTCATTCCGTCGCGACCGGCCTCGTTCACAAACTGAGCAATGAGCGCGCGATCCGTCTCCGGCGTCAGCACCAGTTGCTTCGCCGCCTGATCGATCGCCAGGTCCGCCGCAAACGTCCGCAGCGAGCGCTTCGCCTGCGCAGCCGCTACGCTGATCTCCGCTTCGGCCGAGGCCACAATCCGCGTCCGTTCTTCCTCGAGAGCCGCCTTGCCCCGCTGCTCGTCCTGCGCAATCTGCTGTTCGACTTCAGTGCGGAACTTCGCAATCTCGCTGTCGAGACTGGCCAGCTTCGCCTCCACCGCGCTCAGACGCCGGTTCGCATCCTCGGTCGTCTTGCGCGCCGATTCCATATCGGCCTGGATCTTCTGCGTGCGCCCGCGCATCAGCCGCGGCATGATCCGGATCAGCGGAATCACGATGCCCAGCACCACCACGCTGACGTTGAAAATCTCAAACGTCCGCGCCGCCGTCTCCACGTCCATGTGCATCAGCTTGGCCAGCGACTCCACAATCGGCGCGTGACGGTACTGATCGTTGTTTTCTTCTTCAGTCTTCGCGGCAGCGGTGCGCGGCGGATTCTTCGCCTCTTCCGCCGGAGTCTCGATAGACGGCTGTGCCGGAGGCTCGGGATGCTGCTGCCCGATTGCCACCCGTTGCGCCGCTGAAAAAAGCGTCAGCAGGCAGAGCAGCAATGCTCCGTAAGTCTTGATTTCAATTCCGAAACGCGTCAAACGATGTTTCAACGGGAACTCCCGGCAGCCAGCGGAAGCAACGCTCGAACCACCTGACTGGCCAACTCTCCCGCCGATCCCTGAATAGCCTGGCGAGCCCGGTCGGTCTCCGCATCGATCTCCGTCCGCGCCTGCGCCACCTTCGTCCCGGCAGCTTTCCGCGCCTCATCGAGAGCAGCTTCGCGCTCAGAACTCCGTTGTTTGGCTCGCTGTTCGCGCATCTTGAAGATCTCAGCCCGCGCCAGCCTCAGCTTGTCCGCATACTCGGCTGCCTTGGCCTCCGCATCTGCAATCGCCTTGTGAGCGTCTTCCACGGCCCCCGAGGTCCGCGCGCGGCGCTCCGCTAACACCCGATTCAGCGGCCCCTGCACAAGAAGCTGATAAGCCGCTACCAGCACCACAAAAAGCAGAATTGTGGGGATCGCACCGAGCAGGAGCGCAACGACTTGTTGAACGATATCTTCCATGCTTTGTTTTCGATTAACTCAGGCAGACAGGGTCTTTCCGGAGAGGTAGAACACCTTGTTTTATCAGGGGCAGAGCCCAACGGTCAACGCCGCATGGCGTTATGTGGGAGGCACTTGTGACTGCGATCACGAACCGGGAATTCGTTGCGAAAAAGAGCTTGATTTCCCGCCAAACAAGCCTAAACTAAACATACCACCTAGACCCGGTTCAGGGTCCAGCGGGCAGTCGGTTTTGGGAAATCCTTCCACTCCCATTACCGACCGGCCCGCCTCTTAGTTTCTGGACAAAATTCTTCCTTCATCACAACCGGTCATGCGCGGGTGCCCCATGTCTCCTGGGTTGGAGATGTGGGAAACGAGACAATCGGGTGCCCCATCCTTGCGACGCCTGTGTTTTTGTCGCAAGGGTGGGAGCTTGGAGACATGGGAGACAAGCCGGATCGGGTGCCCCAGGTCCGTATGTTCGGACCTGGGAATCTAAATACTCCCCTGCCAATACGCGGCTGCGGGTACCCATCCTTTGCTACGCCTTTGTTTTTGTCGCAAGGCTCGGAACCACCTTCCATCTGTGCAACACCCTCCCTCTCCCCCGCATCAGAAGGCAAAGAAAAAGCGAAGGAGAGAACAATGTCCCGCCTCACCACTCCCCAACAAACCTCAACTTCCGAAGCCCTCCGCAACGCCGAACAGCGCGCCGAAGCCGCCGAGCGCCGCGCCGACCAGCTCGAACAACGCCTCGAAGCCCTCGAACAATCCCGCTTCTCGCAGCAAACCCATCAACATCCCGAACGCACCCTCGAACCGGACGCCCCCTCAGCCCCACTCGACGAGAACGAAGCCAACGATGCTCTGTCGGCCCTCCGCAACGAGCCCATGATGGACCACCTGCTCAATGCACTCGACTCCGGGCAGGACATCGGCCACTACGGCCGCCTCGTCTTTGCCATGGTTGCCCACCACTTCCTCCCGGAAGAAACCATGCTGCAATGGCTCACCCGCGACCCCGGCACCAACCCCGAAGAAGCCGCCGCCCTCCTCCGCCAAGTCGAAGGCCGCGACTACAATCCTCCGCGCCGCGAACGCATCCTCGCCTGGCAGTCCGAGCAGCAGTTCCCCATCCTGCCCAACCCCGACGACCCCGACTGCGGCAACGTCTACCGCAATCTCAAGTTCCCGCAGAAGGTCTACGACCACATTCAGGAGTACCAGGAAGAAAAAGTTCAGGCCGAATAGCACGCCGCCGAAGCCGCAGATTCCAGATAACCTGCGGCCTCTTAGCCCCAGCAGATCACGTTTACATCCGGCAGCGACCACATGAAATCCGCAACCTCACCGCATCTTGCTCCGCGAATCCGCGTCTACCCTGCTGTACGTTCTGCGCGGCAGCACCACCGCCCGCGGTAGACGCGAACAACCCGGCATCACCGGCCTCGCGCAGAATCGGAGGATTTCAGAACCTATATGAAAACTAGATTGATCACCATGGCCCTCGGCGGCCTCCTCACCTTTGGCGGCACACTGGCCGCACTCGCTCAGGACACCCCTCCCCCTCCCCCAACCAGCACTCCAAGTCAGGACCAGAACCAGGCCGGCCCTCCCCCACAAGGCCCCGGCGCACGCGGCATGCGCATGGACCCCGATCGCCAGCTCGAGCGCCTCACCCGCGAACTCAATCTGACCACCGATCAGCAGACCCAGATCAAGCCGCTCCTCGTCGAGCGCCAGCAGAAGATGCAGGCCCTCATGCAGGACCAGTCCGCCGCTCCTGAAGATCGCCGCACCCAGGCCCGCAGCATCATGGAAGGCACCAGCAACTCCATCAAGGCTCTGCTGAACGACGACCAGAAACAGAAGTTCGAGGCCATGCAGGAACGGATGCGCCGCAATCGCTCAATGGGCGGCCCCGGCGCGCCCCCGCCTCCTCCCTCCGACAACTCCTCCCCTCAGCCCCAGAACTAAAACAGACAAGCTCGGGTGCCCCAGGTCTCCCGCTTTTGGAGACCTGGGATCCGGATCAGCGCTTCGCCGCCCCCTCGATAAACCTCGCCACATCCGCCCGCAGCTGCTTCAGCGAATCCACATTCAGATAAATCATGTGTCCAGATGGGTAATACCCGAACTGCACATTCCCCCGTAGCTCCGGCTCCAGCATCATGTGGTCCAGGTCATACTCCGTCAGATAAAACGGCGTCGCCAGATCGAAATACCCGTTTGCCGAAAACACCTTCAGATGCGGATTCTTCCGCATCGCCTCGCCGAGATCCCCCGCCACCCACGGAGCCAGTTGCTCGCCGCCCTGCCCCTGGCCTCCACTCGCCGGCTTGTGCTTCCACTCCCACTGGCCGATCGACCCAGCACTCGGCCGATACGCGTCTGTCGTCTCGTACTTAAGCTCCCGCTCCAGGTAGTCGTGAACCGCCGCAACAAAGGCTCCCGTAATCCCCGTCGACGACGCATCGTAGGCCGGGTTCTCCCCAGCCGCATCCGCATCGACCCCTTCGAACCGCATGTCATACCGCCCCAGTGTCCGCCGATCCCCGCGCATCACTTCCTTCCGAAACCGCGTCGGCGACACCCGCAGGTTCGCTTCCTTGATGTACTGCTCACTCAGCCCCGTGAGCCGGCTCATCTCCTTCGCAACCGAGTCCAGTTGCGCCGCCGGCACTTTGTCTCCCTGAAACAGCGCCTGCGCATACGGCCCCGACGCAAACTCCCGCGCCTGCTGCACCCACGTCGCAATATCCGGCGGCTTGTTCTGCACCTTGTTGAAGTACCATGCCGCCGCTGCATAGCTTGGCACATTGCCGATGTAGAGCATGTCGTAGCCCGGCGACCGGATCGCATAGTTCAATATCGACGAGACCAGCACAATTCCATTCAACTGAATGCCGTCATTCGCCAGCAGATCCGACAGCCCCGCCGAGCGCGTCGTCCCGTACGACTCGCCAATCAGAAACTTCGGCGAGTTCCACCGCTGATTCAGCGAAATATATCGTGCAATAAACCGGTCGAACGCCTTCAGGTCCGCGTCAACACCGTTGAAGTCCTTCGCCTGTCCCTTACCCACCGCACGCGAATACCCCGTCAGCGGCGCATCCACAAATACCAGGTCAGTCTTGTCCAGCAGCGAATACTGATTCGGAATCAGCTTGAACGGTGGCCCCGCAGTTGGATTCGGACTGTCCGTCTCAACGCGTACAGGCGAGAACGAACCCATATGCAACCATAACGTTGCCGATCCCGGTCCGCCGTTATACAGAAAACTCACCGGCCGCGTCCCCGCCTCCGCCCCATCCAGCGTGTAAGCCACATAGAACATGCTGCCGTACGGCTTGTCCTCTTCATCCCGAATCAGCAGAGTCCCCGCCGTCGCCGTGTACTTCAGTGATTTGCCTCCAAGCGCCAGCTCATGTTGCGTAACGGAGCTCTTCTCCGGCGGAACTGCCGTCTCCTTGCCGTCCTTCTGATCCTCCCCGCCTTCATGCGGCTTCTGCCCCGACTGCTGCGCTGCCGGTGTCTGCGCCTGTCGCTCCTGCGCGCCAGCCGGTACTGGCAACATCCACCCCAGCCCCACGATCACCCACACTGCTGCCAGTCGAACCCCTTGCATCTCCCGCTTGCCTCCAAAGATGACTGCATCTTAATTCAGCCGCGCTATCCAGCGAATCCTGAACCCGCATCCAAGTTGCTGTGCGCGAGTCTCTGCTCTGCGCGCACCCTCCTGCGGGCCCACCCTATGGAGAACAGGCGGATTTTCATGAACTCCCACACCCCTTGCCGACCTCTCTTCTCAGCTCTTCTCCCCGCGCTCCTGCTCGTTCTCACTTCTCTATTCGCCGGATGCGGCGGCAGTGCCTCCATCTCCGCAAACTCACCCGCCTCCCCCTCGCCGACGCCCCCCGCACCCACCACCGGCATGCCCACCAGCCAGCACGTCGTACTCGTGATGGAAGAAAACCAGGCCTACCCCACCGTCGCAGCCAACCCTGCATGGCCGCACCTCAACGCCATGATCAAGGCCGGCGCTCTCGCCAATAACTACTTCGCCGACGCGCACCCCTCCATCCCCAACTACTTCATGCTGACCACCGGCCAGCCCGTCACCTTCGACGACAGCTCGCTTCAGGTACAGAACGTCGACAGCATCGCCCGTCGCATGCTCGCTCAAAAGATGAGCTTCAAGGTCTACGCCGAAGGCATCACCGCCGGCTACCTCGGCGGCAACACCGGTCTCTATGTGATCCGCCACAACCCGTTCGCGCTGCTGTCTGACGTCGCCTCCAACCAGCAGGTCGCCAACCAGGTCATCCAGCCGTTCACCCAGTTCACCTCGGACGTCAACAACAAAACCCTGCCTGCATTCTCCTTCGTCGTCCCCAACCTCAACGACGACGCGCACAACGGCACCCCCCAGGCCGCCGACACCTGGCTCCAGTCCAACATCATCGGTCCGCTCGCGGCCAATCCCGCCTTCCAGACCGGCGGCGACGGCCTGCTCATTGTCGTCTTCGACGAGTCTTCAGGCATCGACATCGCCAACGGCGGAGGCCACGTCGTCTGCGCCCTCTGGGGACCCATCGTTAAAGCCGGCTATACCCAGACCACAAAAAACGCATACCAGCACCAGAACCTCCTCCGCACCGTGATGGAAGTCCTCAGCCTCCCCAACCCACCCGCTACCGCAGCCATCTCCTCGGACATGGGCGAATTCTTCAACCTCAAGTGACCCGTGAGGGAACATAGTCCCCACTCCCTTTTCCCTAGTCCCTTAGTCCCTAGTCCCTTCTCCCCGTCCACTCATCCCAAATCACACAGCTTCTCTGCTGGCCTGATGTAGCATTCCGTTGGTTCACCTCATCGTGGAGTCCTCTTGAAAGCCATCCGTAGCGCAATCCAATTCCTCCTCTGCTCCGCCGCAATTCTTCTAGCCACCTCCGCCCTCCCCCAAGCGCCCCCCGCCCACGGCCCCGCCGTTGTTCCCTCCTATATGGACAAGTCCGTCCGCCCCGGCGATGAGTTTTACCTTTATGCCAACGGCGCCTGGGAAAAGAACGCGGAGATCCGTCCCGATCGCGCCGGCGAGAGCCCCGCTTCCGACATCTACGACCAGCACGAGCAAAGCCTTCAAGATTTGATCCTCGCCGCCGCCAAAGCGCAGGATTCCAACTCCCGCCGAATCGCCGATCTCTACCACTCCTACATGGACGAGACCGCCATCGAAGCTGTCGGCCTCAAGCCGCTCGAGCCGCGCCTCAAAGCCATCGCTGCTATCTCCGACAAGCGCCAGCTCGCCCGCTCCCTCGGCGAAACTCTTCGCGCCGACGTCGATGCGCTCAACATGACCAACTTCCACACCGACAATCTCTTCGGCATGTGGGTCGCCCCCGGCTTCGACGACTCCGACCACTACCACGCCTACCTCATGCAGGGCGGCATCGTCCTTCCCGACCGCGAATACTATCTATCCGACAGCGAGTCGATGCGCGAGATCCGCACCAAATACGAACAGCACATCGCCACTCTCCTCAAGCTCGCCGGCCTCGATAACCCTGAAGACCGCGCAAAGCGCATCGTAGCTCTCGAGCACGCCATCGCGCAGACCCACTGGACTCTCGCCGAAGACAATGACGTCCATAAGGCCAACAACATCTGGAAGGCCGCCGACTTCGCCTCCAAAGCCCCGGGCCTCGACTGGTCCGAGTACTTCCGCGGCGCTGGTCTCGACAAGCAGCCCGACTTCTACGTCTGGCAGCCCAGCGCCTTCACCGGAGAGTCCGCGCTCGTCGCCTCCACGCCGCTCCAGGACTGGAAAGACTGGCTCGCCTTCCATGCCATCGACGAGTTCGCGTCGGTTCTCCCCAAACCCTTCGCCGAAGAGCAATTCGCCTTCTGGGGCAAGACCCTGAACGGAGTTTCCGTGCAGCAGCCACGCTGGAAGCGCGCCGTCGCCGTCACCGACGCCCACCTTCCCAGCGAACTCGGCCGCCTCTACGTCCAGCGCTACTTCCCGCCCCAGACCAAGGCCCAGGTGCAGGCGATGGTTTCAAACCTCATCGCCGTGTACCGCCAGCGCCTCGAAGGAATCACCTGGATGGCGCCCGCAACCAAGGCCCAGGCCATCGCCAAGCTCGAAGCTCTCTACGTCGGCATCGGTTATCCGGATAAATGGGACGAGGAGAACTTCGAAGTAAAACCCGACGACATCATCGGCAACCTCTCGCGCAGCCGCATTGCACAGTACCAGCGCGAACGCGCCCTCATCGGCACCATGGTCGACCGCAAACGCTGGTGCATGGCGCCGCAAACCATCAACGCCGTGAACCTGCCTCTGCAGAACTCGCTCAACTTCCCCGCTGCCATCCTCCAAATCCCGTCCTTCGACGCGAAAGCCCCAGCAGCAGCGAACTACGGAGCCATTGGCGCAGTCATCGGGCACGAAATCAGCCACACCTTTGACAGCGAAGGCAGCGCGTTCGACTCCAAGGGCCGCCTCCGCAACTGGTGGACGAAGGACGATTTCGCGCACTTCAACGCGGTCACCGACCGCCTCGCGAAGCAGTACGACGCCTACAAGCCCTTCCCCGATCTCGCGCTCAACGGCAAACAGACCCTCGCCGAAAACATAGCCGACGATGCCGGCCTCGCCGCAGCCTACGACGCCTACAAAGCCTCATTGAAAGGTCAGACCGCTCCCGAAGAGAACGGCTTCACCGGCGATCAGCAGTTCTATCTCGCGTTCGCCCAGTCGTGGGCAGAGAAGCTGCGCCCCTCAGCGCTGCGCAACGAAGTCCTCACCGACACGCACTCCCCCGACCACTGGCGCGTCTTCGAAGTCCGCAATCAAAACGAGTGGTACAAAGCCTTCGACATCAAACCCGACGAAAAGCTCTACCTCGCCCCCAACGCCCGCGTCCAAATCTGGTGAGAGAGCCGGTAGCCTTTAGCTCGTAGCCGGTAGTTCCGGCTCTGCCACCTGAAGTCCGTCGGCTACAAGCTACCGGCTCCTGGCTACCGGCTGCCTTTCCTGACCACTGACCGCTGTGACATCAGATACAGCCCCCACGCCCCCACCGTCGACGCATCCCGAATCCGCCCGTCCACCATCATCTGCTCGAACTCCGCAACCGGAACCGTGTGGATGATCATGTCGTGTTCTTCTTCATCCGGATCGCGCTCCTGCATCGTCAATCCGGTCGCCAGAAACACATGCTGCTTCTGCTGGGCGAAGCCATACGCGATCCACAGAAACCCAAGGTAGGTCATCTCCGCCGCGTGCAGTCCCGTCTCTTCCTTCAGTTCGCCGCGCGCCAGTTCCTCAGGATCATGGATCTCCCGCTCCCATCCGCCCTGCGGAATCTCCAGCGCTCGCTCCTGAATGGTGTAGCGAAACTGCTCTACCAGCCACACCGTCCCATCCTGCAGTGGAATGATCGCCGCGCAGTCGTCCTTATCCACGACGCTGTAGATCCCTTCCTTCCCATTCGAGCGCAGAATCCGGTCCTCGCGCAGCCGCAGCCACTGGTTGCGATAGATCTCACGGCTTTCGAGCCTAGCGATCGAGTGGGTTTGATTCACCGGACTTCTCCTCGGATCCGAAAACGTCATTTCAGTTTCACCTTGCCCTTCAGCACGTCTGGAACGCTCGCAAGCACCGAAGCATTCCATGTGCCGAGCACAACCAAATCTTGATTCGGCAGGAAACAAATACTGCTTGGATAACGGCACGGCAGATCGGCAATCATCTCGAGTTCAGATGCTTGATAGAAAACAAAACGTTCCTTCTGAACTACGCCGATCAGGGTGCTGTCTGCCGACCATGCGATTTCGCTTCCAGTTCCGCCAGTTTCATAATCGGCCACGTGCGAGAGAAACGTGCCGTCGGAGATCTGCAGGATGCGGACCTTCTTTTTCTCTCCACGGCTCCAGCAGATCAGACAAATACGCGTTCCGTCTGGCGAGATGGTGGCAGATTCCATGTAAAGCTTCATTGCGAACAATTTTGGTTCGTGGCTGAACAGAGGCCATTTATATAGAGCCAAATAGTCCCAGTCCCGCAGCTCTTGTTCCGACCGGAGGATACTTCGATGTTCGATCAACCAGAGACGCTTGAGAGAATCCGTTGAGAGACGGTCAATCATCTCCCCTGGAAACTGCCGTGTGTCGACTCCTTTGCCCTGCACTTCCCTCTTCGCCACCAAACCTTTCCGGATACCATGAATAAGCTGCGTGCCATCAGGAGAGAAGAATATCTCCGTTCCTTCCCCTTCTTTCTGCTTCTTGAGATCACGCATGACGTTGCCTTCTGGAAGGTCGACGATCAGCACGCGCCCGTCAGTAAAGGCGAGCGCAAGTTCCCTGTTGGTGGGAGAGAAGGCCGCATATGAGGGATCTGGAAATGGGCGACTAGAAAGCACTCGCTCACCTGAGGCCGCGCTGAAGACGTTCACCCTCCGCCCGATGCACGCGAACATGCTGCCGTCATCAGAGCTGACGGTTTTGAAACTCATCGGAAGTCGGAGGCGCGATCCGGGCACGAAGCAAGCCTATCGCATGAAACCATCAGCCAAGTTAAGCACCAGCTTCCGCAGGTCCTACATCCCGCGTCCGATACTTCCGCAACCGCCCCACCAGCGACGCCGGCCCGCTCACCTTCAGCCACACTAAGTTCCCCTCGTACTTCCGCTCATGCACCACCATCCCCGCATCGATCGCCGCCAGCGCCGACCCATCGCTCTGCGGAACACGCATCTCCGTCTCAATCAGCGGATCGGAATACAGCACCTTGTCAATCGCCTCGAGCAGCGCATCCAGCCCCTCACCCGTCTGCGCAGACACCATCACCTCGGGATGCCGATTCTGCTCCCGTTCCGCTAATCCCTCGCGCTCATGCGCATCCAGCAAGTCCACTTTGTTCAGAACCTCGATGTGCGGCTTGCTCAGCGCCTCAAGCTCATCGAGAACCTTCTCCACCTGCGCCTTCTGCTCTTCGCCATAGCCTGACGAAGCATCGCGCACATGCAGCAGAATCTCTGCCTGCTCTACTTCTTCGAGAGTCGCCCGAAAACTCGTCACTAGCGTGTGCGGCAGATTGCGAATGAATCCCACCGTGTCGCTCAACAGCACTTTGCGCTTGCTCGGCAACTCTACAGCCCGCAACTTCGGATCGAGCGTCGCGAACATCCGCGACGACTGCAGTACGTGCGCCCCCGTCAGCCGGTTGAACAGCGTGCTCTTGCCCGCGTTCGTGTAACCCACCAGCGCCACCGTGGGCACCGGAACCGCCTCGCGCCGCTGCCGCTGCTGCCGCCTGACGCGCCGCACCGCCTCCAGATCCGACTTCAGCTGATCGATTCTTCGCTGAATTTTTCGCCGATCCGTCTCCAGCTGCGTTTCGCCCGGTCCGCGCGTTCCGATGCCGCCGCCAAGCTGCGACATGGCCTTGCCCCGCCCTGCGAGCCGCGGCAGCATGTACTCAAGCTGCGCCAGCTCCACCTGCAACTGGCCCTCGCGCGTTCGCGCATGCCGCGCAAAAATGTCGAGGATCAGCTGCGTCCTGTCCAGCACACGGCAAGGCAGCGCCGCCTCCAGATTTCGCAACTGCGTCGGGCTCAAATCATGATCGAACAGCACCAGGTCGGCATTCGTCGAAGCCGCAACACCCGCGATCTCCTCTACCTTGCCCTGCCCCACCAGGGTCGCCGGATCGAGCCGCGATCTCCGCTGCATCAGCTCGGCCGCAATCTCCCCGCCCGCGCTCCGCACCAGCTCCCGAAACTCCGCCAGCGACTCCTCGGCATCGAGCCCCGGAGACTCCACCGCTTCCCGGCGCTCGCCGTCCGCGCCGCTCAGCGCCTCAATATCTTCTTCCTTGGGACGCACTGCCGCCCGGCGCGCGCCATTAAGAGCCGGCCGGCTCTTGCGTCCGCTCGTCGTCAGGTCTACCCCGACCAGAACGGCGCGCTCCGCCCTTCCCTCCCAACGGCCCGTATCCGCCATCGAGGGGTTCCGGCCTTGAATACCGGTACCGCCTTCAACTGCCAAAACTACGGCGCTCCCTGTCTTATCGCTGCTCGGCGTTCGCTGCCGGCGGTGCGGGCGCCGGAACTGCGGCGGGGCCCATGCCGGTCATCGCAGGGCGATGCTCAGCGTGCATCACACTCCGATTGCTCACTACGGTCGAAATGGCGTGTTTGAAAATCAACTGCTCCTGACTGTTGTTCTCCAGCAGTACGGAGTACTTGTCGAAGGAGCGGATCTTTCCGGTTAGCTTCACGCCGCTGACCAGATAAATCGTGATGGGGGTCTTGTCCTTGCGAACTGTATTCAGGAAGGTGTCCTGAATGTTCTGTGCCGGCTTGTTATCCATATGCCGATCTCCTGCTTCTTTACTTAGATTTTGTTGGATGCAAACGCGCTGCGCCCTTTGTTAGAAGACAAAACGACGGGGACGGCATCGGAAGCCCCACTGCCGCCAATTCCCGCAATGTGACCACAATATAGAGGTTCCCTTCCCTTTTCAACCTCTCCCCGGCCAATCTTTCCCGCCAGTCACGCCTCTCGTCACAATCCGGCACGCGGCTGCCCCGGGTGCCCCAGGTCCCTCGCACTTGGGGACCTGGGAGAGATCGCCACGCCTGTCCCAATCCGACAGCCCTGCCTGACCGATCTGATACGGAACCTGCTGTTACCATGATCTGTGCCAGACCATCCGCAATCAGCACCATCCCACAACAAGACGGCCATTGCCGTCCCCATGCTCGACCTCAAACGGCAATACGAGCCCCTGCACAAGGAACTCCTCGCCGCCCTCGAGCATGTCCTAGAGACGCAGCAATTCATTCTTGGCGAGCAGGTTGCCTCCTTTGAACACGCCGCCGCCGCCCAGCTCGGCGTAAGTCACGCCATCGGCTGCTCTTCAGGCACGGACGCCCTCTGGCTCGCTCTCGCCGCTGCTCACATCGGACCCGGCGACTCCGTCATCACCACCCCCTTCAGCTTCTTCGCCTCCGTCAGCGCCATCCTCCGCGCCGGAGCCGAAGCCATCCTCGCCGACATCGATCCTGCCACCTTCAACCTCGATGCCGCTGCCATCCGCACCGCCCTCGACTCGCCCTCCGCCTCCAACGTCAAGGCCATCCTCCCCGTCCACCTCTACGGCCAGTGCGCCGACTGGGACGCCCTCACCAAAGCCGCCGACGACCACGGCCTCAAACTCATCGAAGACGCCGCTCAGGCCTGGGGCGCCCGCTGGAACAAGAAACCCGCCGGCACCCTCGGCGATGCCGCCGCCTTCAGCTTCTACCCCACGAAGAACCTCAGTGCTGCCGGAGACGCCGGCATGGTCACGACCAATAACGACGAGGTCGCCGAGCGCGCCCGCATGCTCCGCCAGCACGGAATGCGCCGCCGCTATCACCACGACGAACTCGGCTGGAACGCCCGCCTCGACGGCTTTCAGGGCGCCATTCTCGAAATCAAGCTCAAATACATCGCCGGCTGGAACGACGCCCGCCGCACCATAGCCCATCGCTACGACGATCTCTTCCGGAAAGCCGGCATCGCCAACCCCGGCCCCTATCCCGCCAGAGGACTCGTCCTGCCCACCGAGGTCCCCGGCGCTCACCACGTCTGGCATCAGTATGTGGTCCGCTGCGCTCGCCGCGACCAGCTCCGCGACTTCCTGTCCGCCCGCAACATCGGCTCAGAGATCTACTACCCCGTCCCGCTCCACCTGCAGACGGCACTCAAAAGCCTCGGCTATGCCGAAGGCGACTTCCCCGAAGCCGAACGCGCCGCCCGCGAAGTCCTCGCCCTCCCCATCTTCCCCGAACTCCGCGAAGACGAACAGCAAACGGTGGTCACCGCCATCGCCGACTTCCTCTCCTGAAACCAGCAGCTAACAGCTAATAGCTAATAGCTAACAGCTTTGATCTGACTCTCCCGTGAGCGGCTTCCGGCTGCTTGCTCCAACCCATTTAGAATCCCCTTAGCATGAAGTGCCCCTACTGCGGATTTCTTCAGGATCGCGTGGTCGACTCGCGCGAAAGCAAAGAAGCTGACTCCATTCGCCGACGCCGCGAGTGCGAGAAGTGCAATCGCCGCTTCACCACCTACGAACGCATCGACGAAATCCCCTACATGGTCGTCAAAAAAGACGGCCGCCGCGAGCGCTTCGATCGCCAGAAAATTCTCAGCGGCCTCCTCCGCGCCTGCGAAAAACGCCCCGTCTCCTCCACCCAACTCGAAAAAGTCGTCGACGCCACCGAGACCTACCTCATGGACGCTCCCGAGCGCGAGCGCACCACCTCCGAAATCGGCGAGCTCATCATGCAACACCTCAAAGGCCTCGACACCGTCGCCTACATCCGCTTCGCCTCCGTCTACCGCGACTTCAAAGACGTCCGCGAGTTCAAGGAAGAACTCGAAGGCCTCCTCGAAAGCCACCGCACCGGCAAAACAAAGAAGTAATGGTCGTACACAACCTCGACTACGTTCTCAAGTGACCTGTCATTCTGAGCGCACGGGGCCCCAAGCGTTTTATCCAGCTTGGGGGTGGTAAGCGAAGAATCTGCTTTGTTCCTCCGGTAGGTCTCAAAGCAGAGTGCTTGAAACAAGCAAGCCGCGCTAGAAGTGCCGCCGACGCTTGGCTTGGGCAAGAATTCGGGTGCAAAGTAACAGCATCAACTCCGCCCCCATCACTCCGCCAGCCTGACCACCATCTTCCCGATATTCCCCGCCCCCGGCCGCAGAAGCTCCAGAAACGCCTCCGGCGCCCGATCCAGCCCATCCACAAACGTCTCGCGGTTGATCAGCTTCCCGGCAGCCAGCGCCGGCACCGCCTCAGCCAGCAGCGCGGGCATCTCCTTGAAGTGATCCGAAACGATGAATCCCTCCAGCCGCAGACGCTTCCCCACCGCCTGAATCAAATTGCGCGGCCCCGGCACCGGCACGTTGTAGCCCGCAATCCCGCCGCACATCGCTACCCGCCCATAAGGCAGCAGCGCATACAGAGCAGCCTCCAGTTGCGTTCCCTGCGTGTTGTCGAAGTAAACGTGAATGCCATCCGGAGCAGCCTTGCTCAAATGCTCCCTTGCATCGCCATTGCGATAGTTGAACGCGTAGTCCACCTTCAGTTCATTGCGCAGAAAAAGGAGCTTGTCCTCTGAACCCGCGCTCGCAATCACCCGGCATCCGTGCATCTTTGCAAATTGGCATGCAGCGCTCCCCACAGCTCCCGCACCTGCGGAGATGAAAACCGTCTCCCCGTCCTTCAGCTTCGCAATCGTAAACAGCCCAACCCACGCCGTGAGCCCCGTAACACCCAGAATTCCCAGGTAAGCCGACGCGGGAGCCGCCGTCGCATCCACCACCCGCAAATGAGCCGCAGGCGCAACATACGCATCGCGCCATCCATACATGCTCAGCACCAGCGTGCCCACCGGTAGCTTCTCATCGCGCGACGCAATCACGCGCCCCACCGCCGTGCCTTCCAGCGGCTTGCCAATCTCAAACTGGGGCACATACGACTTGCCCTCATTCATTCGCCCCCGCATGTACGGATCCACCGACATGCAGAGATTTCGCACCAGCACCTCGCCCTGCCCCGGATCCGGAAGAGTCACGCTTGCGAATGAAAAACAGTCCAGCCCGGGTTCTCCCTGTGGACGCTTGGCGAGACGAACTTCACGACTTTCAGTAGCCACAACGCCAGCATACTGCCCCTTGCCTCCTGACCGTGCAGCCCCGGAACCACACCCGCTTCCCGCGCGGTATTTAAGCATTCGGTCGCCGCATCGATTTGTTTTGTATCAATGCACGACCTCCCCACCGCTTCGACTAGTTTTGTATCAACGCACGACTTCACAGCTTGCTGCAGAAGTCCGAAACGGCTTTGTTTTGAAAGGGCACAGATTTATCTGTGCCGATAAGGGGTACAAATAGAGCGCGGCTTTAGCCGCCGCGGGACGGCTTCGACGAGTCCCACCAAGACCGGTGTATTTTTCAGCAACCTGTTCAGTCGTGCCGCCAACCGCCCAAAAACACGTGGGCTTCAGCCCCTGAGGCCCACCTCAATGTGAGTATTCGATTTCCTGGTACCCGCTTAGGGAACCCAGTTCAGACGGAGGCGCACCTTTCAGGTAGACATCGAAGAAACTGCGCAGGCAATTTCGGCTGAGTTCTATCTGGCGCTTATTGCTCATCGGCACAATCTTCAAGACGTGAGCAATATCCATCAGCAAGACGGTCAAATCCGTGAAGCCAAAGTGCCCGGCGCCTCTCAGCCCGATCCACAGCCTTCGATCAGCCGGTAACCGGTCGTAAATTGAATGCAGATCCGTCAACACTGGAGCAGTTTCAGATTTCGCCTCGCGACTGTGATCGCTCAGCAGAAACAAGAACGGCTGCTTTACACCCTCATCTACTACGCTGCCCAGCGGAGCACCGTCCACGTCAGCACCGGCTTTGCATTGGCTGTCATCGTGACAGAATTGCAGTGCGGTAGCCCCACCGAGCGAGTGTCCGAAGACGCCAACTTTCGCCAGATCAAGCCGCCCCTTGAGACGGTTTGACGGATCAGACGCGTTCAGTTCCTTCAGCTCATCGAGCGCAAACCGCATATCAGAACTCCACGCCTGCACCAGCCTGATTCCCAATTGCTTCTGCTGTTCTCCACTCACCAGGTCCGCATTGTTCTGCGAAGTTCGAACAATGCTCCTTCCATCAGGAAAAACAACCATCGTGCTGCGATACGGAGCGTCGAATCCCACCACGATGTAACCATGGCTGGCCAGATCCTCCGCAAGACTCGAATAATTGGCAATCTCCGCCCCCGCGCCGGCACGCATGAGCACAACTGGATAGCTCTGCTGCGATGGCGCGATAGCCGGCGCATCCAGGCTGTGTGCGCGGACCCGCGAAAAGTCTCTCCACAAGAAGGTTGTCAAAAACCATCCGCGCTGCTGGTCGAGCGCATTCCGCCACGAACGCGGAAAGTAGTCTGCAGGCTTCGCCCCAGTTTGCGTCGACGCTGGATACCAGATCCACCCGAAAATCTCTCGATGGATCCCAGCGCGTGGCGCCAACAGTTCCTGCTGAGTGGCATCGCGCCAGTCGTAGGTGATGCGCCCCACGGCATACGGGCCCGTAGGCATGAGCAGGGTTGTTTCTTGCCGATGATCAGCCCACAACCCGCACAGCACAAAAGCGAGCGCGGCCAAAGCGCAAATTCCGATTACAGTCAGAATTTTCGCAACTCTTCTCAGTGGCCGCATCTTCTCTCCTGAACTACCACTTGAGAAGGAACACAGGAGCCATTGAAGCCCCGATGGCAGCGGCCTGCAAAGCAAGCACAACAAGCGCCAGCCTTGGCGCCTTGGGCAACCATTTGATTGCGAAAAAGAGAAGCACAGGAATCTGCCCGGCCATGAGCATCTGCCAGATGTGTGCGGCTGCGCCCTCGTCCGCCTGGCGAGCAATTCCCGAAGCTGCTAAATGCACGAGTACAACGATGAATGCCGACAACGACATCATCATCGGAATCGCTGCGCTCGGCATCCTCACAACTGAGCCAAAGCGTGGACATAGCTGATTCTCGGCGGCCACAGTTCCATGAGCGATGTGCTCTCGGAACGCAGACCACACCACATTGAAGATGTTGCGCAGCGAGCCAGGCTGGACAGTGAGGAGCTCTTCAAACTCCTCACCATATCGATCTCTCCACAGCCGCGGGTACAGACGCGTTATCCAGTGGGCGACTCGCTCTTTCACAAAGCCTCCAGGCGTTTCAGTCCCGTTTTCGCGAATCGTTGCAGGGTCGCGAGTTTTGTCTGCAATACCGCCACGCCTTCCGTCGTTATGCGATAAGGACGGCGGCGATCCTCTGGAGGAAGCGGCTCGATCCAGCCTTGCTCTTCAAGACGAGCGATGGCGCCATAAAGCGTTCCGGGGCCCAAGCGCGAGCCGCAAAGACTCTCGATGTCATCGATCATGGCGTGTCCATGCTTGGGTCCACTCGCCAGACTTGCCAGAACCAGAAGCGGAGGATCGGAATAATGGCCATGTTCCGGCCGTAATTTCGCGTCTACTACGTGTCGCGTACTACTTCGCATCACGTAGTTATAGCACAACTCAGCATGAGCGCAACGATCATTCCGCCCGCAATAAGTTTGTGCCGGTCACTGACAGGGACAGCCATCATCAGTTTTGTGCGATGCTGGACGCACAGGGCGCACTCCTCATTGAAAACGAAAAGCGTCAGGGCACGACTTCAGTCGTGCCGAAGGATATCCGAAGCCAGCTTTGCATTACCTCCATGTACGCGGTCATTTGCCCGCAATGGCGTTTCAGTCCTGCTTCGAATGTGTACCGGTTCGGTGTTTGTTCAAGGGCGGCGCATATTTCCTGTGGATTGCTCTCAGTCCCCGCGAATACCGCCACAAGCCGAACGACAGAGCAGCACTGAACATGAACACTGGAAGTAGCCCCATCGCGAGCATCACGAGATACCGCCCGATGTCCTCCCAACGACTATGAAGCGAGTGACCCGCAAGGAATGGAACTATGGTTACGATCGTCAGAATCAGCAGAACACCTGACACCACCGCAGCGATGTAGAACTTCTTCAACTTGGCTGCGGCTCGAGCTTCCGCCTCCTCGTTCATGCGAGATTCTTCGATGGCATCCTCGCGTACTTGCTTGCGCGTATAAGCGTCGAACAACGTGGTCCTCCGTTCGATCCATCGAAATCGATTCTATTTTTTGAAAAGGGCCTGATGTCGCTAATCCGGAAGTCTCTTCCGAATGGACTGTCAACCGCGGCTACTAGGCTCAGCTTCCCTTTTCGGTCTCGAGTTTCTTGATTTCGGATCTCTTCAGGCGAAGCAACCCACAATGTCGGCAACGACGACCAAACGGATTGTTGACAAAAGCCGAAGTGAAGAAACGATCTGCGCATCTCGGACAGGGCCAAGCTCTGAACTCCCAAACAAATTTGAACCACTGCAGGGGCAAGACGATTAGAAGCAAACCGAAGGGGAGAACGAGTAGGGCCTGCGCAATGCGCGGGTATTTGTCTACTCGAGTAGTCAAGAGCAAGAACACACAAGTGCCAAGCCCGCCAGCCATCAAGGTCAGGCGGGTTAAGAGCCGCCGCCTCTCTGCATAGTAAAAGGCCCACTCTTCACGGTAGTTCGTTTGGTCTCGTCCCCGAGAATCCGACAACCGCAACGTGTCCATGGCTCAAATGTTAGCTGGTCCGATCTCGATCATATTTCTGATCGCGGACGTGTGGTCCCCCACCTTCAATAACCAACCAGTAAAATACACGCGAGCGGTGGCTCGAGCATCATCGCCGCCCCTACCGCTCGCTCAGCATTCGCTGACGCAGAACTTCCAACTCCGCCCCATTCGCCCGAAGCAATCCCGCAGCCTGGCAGCCCGCCTCGCGCAAAATCCCGATGAGCAAATGCCCCGGCTGAACCGTTTTGAGACCTGTATCTGATTCCTCGATCGCGTACTCAAAAACGCGTTTCAGCTCCTGCGGAACAGGAACGTCCACACTCAGGGAGATTTGGTTTCCCCGCGGGATCTCCGCTTCAATCTGCTCTCGCATTCTGTCGAGACCATCTTCGTCCATCTCGTGGATGAGACGGATCAGTTCCAGCGCAGGCCGCTGCAGCATGCCCAGCAGAAGGAGTTCGGGCGTAATCTCCTCCGCGCCAAACGCGCTTGCTTGCGCCCTCGCGAAGAAGACTGCTCGCCGCGCATTTTCGCTGAATCTCTCGAACATGGCTCGTTCCAAACGCGATCGGTCAAGCTCGGTCCATTTTGAATGGTCCTAACCTCCTCATTCTAAACGGAAAAACCTTCAGCCCGTTTTGCAGTCTATTTCACCTTTTTCGTCATACTGGATATGTGAATCGCACACGCAGCACTCTCAGCCTCGCCTTCGCGCACCGTTCCACACGCCCGCTCAGGTCTGAGCACCCTGGTGCGCTCGTCCGCTTTCGCCGTCGCCTTGTCGTTCCAAGTCCTTTGTTATCACACAGCTTGCGAATAAGTCCTTCCGAATGACATAGTTACGGATATCTGCCGCATCGCAAGCTATTGAAAAGAGGATACTTGTTTACAAGGAGTACCGGGGGGGGGAGGGGGATGTCCCGTCGTCACGACGTGACCGGGCTCACATTGAAACGAAGTCCTTTCTGCATCCGACCGCTGGCTTCCCGCCTGGATTCTGATCCGAACACGAACTGGCCCCGTTCGACCTTGCTTATCCGATCGCAGGCTCCAAGCGGCATCTCCCGCATCTCTCCGGCATGCGCTCGGCGCCGCGAAGCTGAAACAGCAGCTGTTCGCCCGCAGTGAAAACGAAGCTTTCTCCACATCTTCTGCACGCCAGCAGCCGGTCAGCGAGCATGTTCGCGATAGGCTTCATCATCTCGTTCGAGTCGCTCAGTTGTTTCGCTCTCTCGATCTCCAGCCTCGTTTTTTCGATGACCCTTGCGGACGCCTCTCTGAGTTCCACGGATCTTGCAACGATTCTCTTCGTGGCGCGCCGAAGCCTGCGCCCGCGAGCCACCAGATCATCAAGTTCGCTGATCCAGATGCCCGCCGGTTCGTCCGGAAGAAACTCCATGTCGTAGTCAGAACCCCGCGAAGCACTTCCAGCTTCCGCGCCCTCGATGCTCGTGCGAAAGAGAATGGCTGGAACCAGCAAGCGCTCTCTGGCTTCCGTTGCCGCACCCAACAGCCGCTCGCTCGCAGCCTCTGCCAGCGACACCAGATCGTACTCAACCGCCGACTTCCGGATTGCGCGAAAGTCGATCGAGTGCTGGAAGAAGTCGATGGTATAGCCTCTGGACCTTAGAAAAGGGAAGCATTCCACCTCCCGTCCAAAGTGAAGAATCGCAGTCATTTCTATTCAATCGTTTTAAACATCAGGGACTGTTCCTCAAATAGGGCCTTTGGTAACAGAGTACTGACAAGCTAGATTCCGCATCGGCCGTTCTCCGTCGGATCAGCCCACCCGGATAAGCTAATAGCGAGGAGCTCGCACTTCACAAATGCCTGAAACCAAATCCCACAAAGTCACGCTCATCCCCGGCGACGGCATCGGCCCGGAAGTCACTCACGCTGTCGTTCGCATCCTCGAGGCCACCGGCATCAAGTGGGACTGGGAGCGCTTCGCCGCCGGCGCTGAAGCCTTCGAGATCTTCGGCGAATACATCCCTGCCGACCTCAGCGACTCCATCGCCCGCAACAAGGTCGCGCTCAAAGGCCCCGTGACCACGCCCATCGGTGGCGGATTCAAGAGCATCAACGTCACGCTCCGCAAGCAATTCGATCTCTTCGCCAACTTCCGCCCTATCCGTAACCTCCCCGGCCTTGAAACCAAATGGCCCGGCGTCGACCTCATCATCGTTCGTGAGAACACTGAAGGCGAGTACGTCGGCCTCGAGCATGAAGTCGTTCCCGGCGTCGTCGAAAGCATCAAGGTCATCACCGAAAAAGGCTCCACCCGCATCGCTAAGTTCGCCTTCGACTACGCGCGCAAGCACGGCCGCAAAAAGATCCACTCCATCCACAAGGCCAACATCATGAAGCTCTCTGACGGCCTGTTTCTTCGCTGCGCGCGCAAAATCTCCGAAAGCTACCCCGAGGTCTTCTACGGCGAGCACATCATCGACAACACCTGCATGCAACTCGTCATGAATCCATACCAGTACGACACCCTGTTGCTCGAGAATCTCTATGGCGACATTGTCAGCGATCTCTGCGCTGCCTTCGTCGGCGGACTCGGCCTCGTACCCGGTGCGAACCTCGGCCACGAGTGCGCCATCTTCGAGGCCGTCCACGGCTCCGCCCCCGACATCGCCGGCAAAGACCTCGCCAACCCCACCGCGCTGCTTCAGTCTGCGATTCTGATGCTTCATCACCTCGACGAATCCGCAGCCGCCGCCAAAGTTCAGAAAGCGCTCGAAACCGTCTACTCCGAGCGCAAATGCCTAACCCGCGACGTCGGCGGCACCTGCGGCACCACCCAGTTCGCCGACGCCATCCTCGCCGCCATGGAAACCGCCTGAGCCCCCGGACTCTCACCCAGGCAAAACCCCGGCACCCCCACAGTCCCGGTTTCCTCCGGCGGCACGCGGCAGTGTTTTGTTGCAGCTGTGTTACCTCAGAGTGACCAGCCTATCGCCTTGATCTGCCGAGAGTTCGGTACAGTTCTTGGCGTTTTCCGGCCTCAACCGCACAGGGTGTTGCAAAATTACCACACTATCATCTCGCTATTCCGCGTCTAATCTTGCGGTTACGACCCCAGGTTTGTTGTAGCCGGTTCTTTTGGAGTTATAGGCCTTGGTTCAATCCGACCATCTGGAGCAGACGATTGCCGCCCCGCTGGAGTTCACAGGCGTAGGCCTCCACTCCGGCGCTCCCGTCACCATGCGGCTGCTGCCCGCCCCCGCCGGTTCCGGAATTGTCTTCCGCCGCACCGATCTCGACAATTTCGAAATCCCGGCAACCGGCCGCAACGTCGCCAAGGTCAGCTACGCCACCAGCCTCATGCGACAGGGCGTTCTGATCTCGACAACCGAACACCTGCTCAGCTCCCTCATCGGAATGGGCATTGATAACGTCATCGTTGAGCTCGATAACCTCGAACTCCCTATCCTGGACGGCAGCGCTCTACCCTACGTGCAGGCCTTCCGCGACGCCGGCATCAAGACGCAACGGCGAAAGCGCGAGTCCATCAAGGTCCTCAAGTCGATTGAAGTCCGCGACGGCGACAAATTTATAGGCCTCTACCCCGGCACCGGGTACCGGATCCAGTACACCATCGACTTCCCCGCTCCAATCGGCCGACAGGAAACCAGCATCGATCTCGCCGCCGAAACGTACGGCACCTTCATCGCTCCCGCCCGCACCTTCGGATACAAGGCTGACGAAAAGAAGCTCCGCGACATGGGCCTTATTCGTGGAGCCAGCGAAGAGAACGCTATCGTCCTCGGACCGAAAGGTCCTGAAAACGGCCCGCTGCGCTTCAGCGATGAGTATGTGCGCCACAAGGTGCTTGACCTCATCGGCGATCTCGCTCTCGCAGGCCGCCGCATTGAAGGCCTCGTAGTCGCCGAGCGCGCCGGCCATGCCATGCACACGGCCCTCGTAGCAAAACTGATGAAAGACCGCTCCACCTGGGAGATGGTGCACGTCCCGGCTAAGCCTGCAACAGAACCGTCAGACGAACACCTCTCCGTCGCGGCTATGAGCCGCCCCGCACTCCTCGGTGCCTAATTACTCAAACGCGAACGTCTCGGCTCAGAAAAGGATGCACATCGGCGTAGGGCAATCCACCTTCCTGGCCTCTTTCGCCAACTTTCCTGTTGCTGCATCCCGCGCGAAGATTGCCAGATTATTCGAGTTCTGATCGGCAACCAGCATCCAGCGCTCCGACGGATCAAGCGTGAAGTTACGCGGCGTCTTACCGCCCGTGCCTGTCTTCTCCATCGGCGTCAGAGCGCCAGTCGCCGGGTCGACCTTGAAGCTGAACAGAAAGTCCGTCCCGCGATTCGCGAAGTAGACGAAACGTCCATCCTTCGTGATCACGGTGTCGCAGCCGGTGTTTCCCTGCGGCGCATCTTTCTTGTCCGGCAGTGGCGCATTCTGCGGAAGCAGATGCACGGTATTGACGCGCGTTAAGCTGCCGTCCGCCTTGTTCCACTTCAGCACGTCCACTGACGAAGCCATCTCGTTCATCGAGTAGGCAGTGTGCCCGTTCGGATGGAAGTGCAGCGTGCGCGGCCCCGCTCCGGGCGCCGAGTGATACGCACCTGCGCGCTTCAACTCGGCTGTTTCTGTCGAGAACGTATAGATGTGAATCATGTCCCCGCCCAGATCGTTGACATAGGCAAACCGATTGTCCGGCGAGAACGAAGCGAAGTGCGCATGCGCCGACTCCTGCCGGTCGGGATTCGGTCCGTGCACGGTGTAGTGCTCGCTCCACGCAAGCGGGCTCAACTTGCCGTCGGTCACCTTGAAGCTCGCAGCGCTTCCGCCGTCGTAGTCAGCCGAGATGAGGACATTGCCCGTGTGGTCGATCGCGCAGTGGCACGTGCCCTTGCTCGCCGAGTTCACTCCCGAGAGCTGCTCCAGCTTCCCATCTACAACGTGAAAGCTTGCCAGCTCTCCCGTTGGCTTTCCATTGAAGCTGTCCACCTCGCACGCCGCATAGATGTATCTGCGGTCCGGCGAGAAGCAGATCCAGTCCACCATATCGACTTTCGCAGCGACTCCGGCATCAACCAACGTCCCGTCTGCCGGATCCCAATTGAAGGCCCGAATCCCTTCCGCTGTATTCGAGGCTACGAAGATTCGTTGCGGCCGGAAGGTAGCAAGACCGGTTGCGGCAGCGAGTGTAGCGGCTGAAGAGGACATCAGAAATTCGCGGCGATTCAGTTTTCGCATGGCATAAGCGATTGTCGCCGATGGCACGCGCTCAGCGCCACTTCAAGCAAGATCAAGAACAGGCGCATCTGGTTGGATGCGCCTGCTCCTGAAGTGGAGACCTGATCGACCTTCTGCTCTCGCTCATTGCAGTTTGAAGATCACGTTCACGGTCGTCTCCACTTCGACAGCCTGTCCGTTGAGCATGTAGGGCTTGTAGCGCCACGTCTTCACCGCGTCGATCGCAGCCTGCTGCAGCATCTGCGGCCCGCTGATCACATGCAGGCCTTCGATGGTTCCAGTCTTCGAGATCATTGCTTGTAGAACTATCGTTCCCTCCGTGTGCGTTGCCTTAGCAATCACCGGATATTGCGGAACGCTCTTGTAGATCAGATTTCCTTCCACCAACCTCGACGAGAGGTGAATGGATGCGGACACCGGATGGATAACCGTCACATGTTGGCCCTCTCCAAATGGACTCTTGCCGTCTGCTCCCGGCTCTCCCGGCGAGAAGTTTGCCGCAAAGTCGCTTTGCAAAGGACGCTCCGGAGTGTCGATCATTCTGATGATTGTCGGAATCGTCGGTGGCGCAGTGATTCGACCGTCTACGAACTCGCGATTGGGTGTCGCAATTCTCCGATCCGCGATTGGTTCCGGCGGCAACTGCTTTGGAGCATCCGGCGCCACCAGCAGTATCGTAAGAATATGCCGCGGCAGCGCGTCCGGATAGATCAGCGGCATCAGAACCAGGATCGCAAGGATCGTCCCATTCAGCGCGAGTGTTGCCATCATCCAGCGACGGCTGCGTGTCTTGATCTTCCCCGTTGATTCAAACGTCGAATCCTCAAACATGATCAGCCTCCCATCAGCAGCCTTGCCGATGGGAAGCGCGGATCATCTCAGGACGCAACCGCCCGAGCCGCTTCGGCCGCCCCTCTACGGCGGCGCGTGAGCGGAGTTCCTGCTCGCTCCGATCAATCCCATCAGAACCACTGTGCTCAATGTAGACACCGCGTGTTCTAGGAATGTTCCTGAAGAACGAAGGGAGTCTTCGCAAAAAGCAAGGGCGCCTCTCATCGAAGCGCCCTTGCGAAGAAGACTGATCCGGCTCACTCCGGAAGATTCTTCGTCCCGCTGATGTGGAACTTCGCGTTCACCGTCTGTGCTGAAGTATCCGGCTGCCCGCCGCCGACGAACATCGAGTAATCGCCTTCAGCAATCACCGGTTCGCCGGCTTCGGTCACCATGCTCAGATCGCGGTCCTTCAGTTCGAAGTGAACCTTCTGCGACGCGCCTTTCGCGATATGCACACGCTGGAATCCGCGCAGTGCCTTAAGCGGCGCACCGGGCGCATTCGGGAACTTCAGATAGAGCTGCACCACCTCATCCCCATCGCGATCCCCGCTGTTCGTGACTGTCACATCCGCCGTCACCGAATCCCCAGCCTTCACGCTCGCCTTCCCAACCTCCAAGCCGCTATAGCTGAACTTCGTATAGCTGAGCCCGTAGCCGAATGGATAGAGCGGCGTTCCCGTGTAGTAGCGATACGTCCGCCCCTTCATCGCGTAATCCTCAAATGGCGGCAGATCGTCCACGCTCTTGTAGAACGTCACCGCGAGCCGTCCCGCCGGATTGTTCTTCCCCGAAAGCGTCTCCGCAACTGCCGTGCCGCCCTCTTCGCCCGGATAGAACGCATCGAGAATCGCATTGGCATGTTCGTTGGCCCAGTTCACTGCCAGCGCGCTTCCGTTCGTCAGCACCAGCACCACCGGCTTGCCCGCAGCCGCAACCGACTTCAGCAGATCCTCTTCGGCCTTCGGCATATCGATGCTGGTGCGATCACCGCCCTTGAACCCAGGCACGCTCACCTGCATCTCTTCGCCTTCCAGTTCGCTTGTGATTCCCAGAACTGCCACGACAACGTCAGCCTTCTTCGCTGCTTCGACCGCCTCCGGCCTGGGTGTCCAGTCAACTTTGTTCCACATCAGAACTGCATTCGGGCCGCCCTTCTCCGGCGCCGTGTACTCTACCTGCAGCTTCGCAGGCCTGCCAGCTTCCAGGTGCACCTGCCCTAGCTTCGGCTCCGAAGGATCAGCATCGTAAGCCGACGTCACATTCTTGCCATCAACCTGGATCCGGAAAAAGCCGCTCGCCTTCAGTCCTAGCGCATAGTCACCTGTTTCCTGCGCCGTCAACATTCCCTCATAGCGCATCACCAGCGGCCGCACATTCTCCGTCTCCGTCGGCAGCGGCTTTGCACCGGCATCGACCGTTTCATCAACCCGCGTCGCCACCGGCTTCATCGCTTCAGGATTGTTGATGTTGCTCATGTCGAGCTTCGAGAAGCTCACCTTAATGCCTGGCTTCCCGTCCACGCTCAGCGCGGACGCAGGCACCGGCGAGGCATCATGACCCAGGAACTGCGTTCCCGCAACGTATGTGACCGTATCGCCTGCAAACTCCTTCTTCAGCCCCTCAAGGATCGAAACCGTGTGCGTTGGCTGTCCGTTGTAGTTCCCCAGCAGCACCTTCGTCTGATCCGCCAGCGGACCGATGACGGCTATCTTCGTGCCCTTTTTCAGCGGCAGAATCCCATCGTTCTTCAGTAACACCATCGACTCGTTCGCAATCTTACGCGCCAGTTCGCGATTCGCCGAGCTGTTCAGTTCGCTCTCGCTGATCTTCGAGTAGGGCACCATCTCAGGCGGATCGAACATGCCAAGCTTGATGCGCGCCTCGTAGAGCCGCACCAGAGTCTTGTCGATGTCAGATTCTTTGAGATATCCCTGCTTCACCGCATCCACGTAGGCCTTGTAATCGCTGTCGTCTTTCACAAGGAAGCCGCCATCGACGCACTCGTTATCCATTCCGCGCTGCAGGCTGATCGCCGAAGCCTCTGGCTGCGATGGCTTGAAATGATGATTGCGGAAGATGTCCACCACCGCGCCGCAATCCGACACCACATAGCCTTGGAAATTCCACTTTCCCCGTAGCTGGTCCTCCAGCAGGAACTGGCTGGCACACGCGGGCTCGCCGTTGATGTCGTTGTAAGCGCACATCACTGATCCGGCCTTCGCCTCGGTCACCGTCGCGCGAAACGCCGGTAGGTATGTGTCCAGCTCATCGTGCTTGCTCACCTTCACATCGGCCGTATGGCGCGTCGACTCCGGCCCGCTATGTACCGCATAGTGCTTCGGCGTGGCAATCGTCTTGTAATACTTTGGGTCCGTCCCTTGCATGCCGGTCACGAAAGCCACACCCATCCGCCCCGTCAAGAACGGATCTTCTCCGTAGGTCTCCTGCCCGCGACCCCAGCGCGGATCGCGAAAGATGTTGATGTTCGGCGCCCAGAAGTCCAGCCCCTGGAAAAACATGTTCTCCCGCTTCTCGCGCACCGCCTGCGCATTCTTGATGCGCCCCTCTGTGCTGATCACCTCGGCCATCTGGTGAATCGCCGCTGGGTCGAACGTCGCCGCCAGCCCCACCGGCTCCGGGAACTCCGTCGTGCCCTGGTTGATCACGCCGTGCAGCGCCTCACTCCACCAGTCATAGTGCGGAATCCCGAGCCGCGGAATCGCCCGAGACTGATTCACAAGCTGTGAGGCCTTCTCCTCCAGTGTCATGCGGTGAACGATGTCCTGCGCGCGCTGCTCCGGCGAGAGACTCGTATTCAAAAAGGGCGTCTTCTGGCTGTCCTGCGCACCGGCGGTTATCACTGCTGCGCAAATGAAAAGAGAAGCAATGCGAAGAGTCTTCATGGAGTTCCTCTGGGGCCAGGAGCCTTCTTCTGATTCAAATCGAGAAAACGTTCTCTACTCCCGCCGGGAGCCAACGGTAACCGCCGCCACCCGGCTTGGTCAAGTGGATTGCATCTCTTGAAACTGTCTGGAAAATCGCTTTTCTCGGAATCCAAGCTCCGCGGGTGTAACCTTTCCGCGACGCGCTACGCAATCAGTATCAGAAAGGAAAAGCCCCAGGGATGCGGGACGATGCCAGCAGCGTCCTGTCGAAGTTCAGGCATGGCGATATCGACGCCTTCGAGACCCTGTTCCGCACGCACCAGCGTTCCGTTCAGGGCTGGGTGCTGCGCATCGTGCGTGATCTCTCGGCAGCCGAGGACGTCACCATCGAAGCCTTCTGGCGCATGCATCAGGCTCACGCTCGCTTTGATCCTGAACGCGGGTTTGAGCCCTGGGCACGGCGCATCGCTACTCATGCAGCGATCGACTGGCTGCGCCGGCAGAAACCGGAGAGTGGGTTATGTCCCGAGCAATGGGACATCGTTCCGGCGCGACCCGCCAGCGATCCGGCCATCACCTCCGAGCTGCGGGCCAAGACAGTTCAGGCTTTCGCGCGGCTCCCGGCAAAACTTCGAGTTGCCGCACTGCTCGGCGTGGTCGAAGAGCAGCCGCACAAGGAAGTCGCCGAGGCGCTGGGCATTTCGGTTGGAGCAGTGAAGTTGCGGATCTTCCGCGCGCTTCGCTTACTACGGAAAGACCTGACTCAACAGGGGATCACGCCATGAATGACAAAGAACAGGAATCAAATAACAGAGATCTGGCAACAGATCGCCTCAGTCAGCTCCTGAAGAATGCTTTGCCGTCCGTCGGCACCGAACCGGAACTGTCTCGAGATCTATGGCCCGCGATGCTCCGCCACATGGACGAACAGGCCTCGCGGGGTGTCGCCCGCGTGCCCTGGTTCGACTGGGCTCTTGGCGGCACGCTGCTCGCTCTCGCGGCCATTGCTCCGCGCACCATTCCGGTCATCCTCTATTACCTCTAACGCAAGCGAGGATCACAATGAACACCCATCCTTACCTCCGGGCCTTCATGGCAGGAACACTCGTTCCCACGCTGGTTCTGCCGTTGCTGCTCACAGCCTTCCTCGTGCTTCGGGTTGGCATGCAGGTCTCCTTCCCCATCGAACGCGGACTCATCTTTCCGATGGCTCTTGTTCCCGCCCTATGGGGCCTCTGGAACATCCTCTGGCAGCTTTCACGCGAGCGAACCCACCTTGCGCTTGGAGCGCACGGTGCCTTGCTCCCGCCCCTCATGATTCCGGTCGGAGCAGCTATCGGCATTCATGGCGGCGTACTGACCCTCGGAACAGCGTCGGTAACATGGTTCAGCGCGGTCACCGTACCCTACGCTCTGATCGCTCTGTTCCTGGGCGTCGGAATGACTGCCTACTATCTCGCATGGAAGTACGTGGTCGGCTTCGTCAACCGCCTACTCGGAATCGCGTAAAGGCGGCTCCGCGCGCAGAGTGAAAAGCGCAATCGAATAGGCTCAGGGCCTACTTCAGAAATCGTGCATAACCTGCATAACCTACATAATCCTTGCACTTTCATTGCATTGCGGGCAGTGCAGGCTTCCTTCGCTGAGATCTAGACTTGCACCTCCATGCATGCGCGCGAGTTCATGGACGCGCTTGATGGTCGCAAGGTCCATCACGAGCCCTCTGCCTTCTCTTCCGAGCCGGCGTGTGAAGAGGCCAAGCTTCTTCAAGGTATGGCCGACTTTTTCCGGGGTGTAGCTGAGGCGCTCGCCGTAGGTTTTCTGCATGCGATTGAACTCCTCGGCGATCTCACGCGCGAAGGATTGGGATTTGCCCTTGTGGATGAGCGCGAGGACCGCCTCCAGCAGCACGGCGTCGGTGCTGCTGGAAAGATCGGAGAGACGCTGTTCGTCGTGAGCCTTCAGCAAGGTCACCAGTTTCTCCCGAAGCTCGGGCGCATCAACGATGCACCTGCCAAGTTCGGTAGCAACCGCCTCAATCTCCGCACGCAGGCCCGAAGGTCTCCAGGCGGAGTTCTTGACAACTTCCAGATTCCTCTCACGATACTCATTCAAATGGCCGGGCAGCCGCTCCATAATGGCCTGTACCGTCGTTGAGGGAGAGGTGAAATTTCGACTGCTCCTGCTCATGTGAATGTGGAGGCAGTTCCAGATTTCAGGAGTTTCCGGATCCTCGCCGGCGTAGACGGCGATGGCTCTGGAGCAATAAAGAAAACTGGAGCCGGCCACGACCCGCGACGACGGCTCCGTTAGAGCGCTTAGCAGATCGGCAGTCCGCCTGCTCAAGCTCGGCTCGAGAATCAGAAACGTCATGCAGCAGCGAAGTGCTTCAAGGTCGCCGCGCCGAAAGCCTGGTACCAGCACCGGCACATAGCAGAGGTTGTTCAGCACCTGCATGACCCGCATTGCCTGGTGGGCGGGGCCGTTGATCACCAGGCAAGGAAGCACCTTGAGAGCGTCTTGAGACCAGGTTGACATCATCCAGAAGGTGACTAGCTCGGCTTCCTCTTCTGACAGATGTGTTTGCGATAAGAGGAGCGCTTTGGTCCAGTTGAATATCTCAGCCGCCGTGCTTGCCGCACGTGGGCGTTCTTTGGCCGGCGTTGGCGTGGCGTCCTCGGTGGCGAGCACCGGGGCGGAGAGCTTCTCATCGAGGATGCTGGGCATTGTCCCTCCTTTGCGGGGAGGAAGTGGCCTATCGCTGCGCACTTCCTCTCCTGCATAGGAACCTGGAAGTTGGTTTGTGCAAGAACACAGAATTTCGTGCTCGTTGGAGGTAGTCGGTGATGCCGAACACTAGATCGTAGCGGCCGAAGTACTTCAAGAGCGGGTCGTACCGCCCCAGGTGCAGTAAATTGCGCCTGAGACGGCGACGGGTTAGTCTCTCCAGGAGAGAGAGGCGCAAAGCTCAAACAAGATCCGATGGATATTCTGTGAGGCGTCATGAGCTTGCACGCAGACCACCGGCACTTCAGGATGGCCAGCAAGACGGCGCAGAATACGGTATGCCGCCCTCAGCGTTTCCTGTTCGCGGATCGAGGTGGTCAGGTCAGTATCCACGTCGTGCTTTGCGATCCACTCCGCAAGGAGTTTGATCCCGTTCTGCTTGTCTGGATCGAACGGCACCGGGGTGGGCGGCGCGTATACGATGAGGCGATCTGCATCGCTGAAAGGATCGCGGGAGTTCTCTGAAACGGTCTTAGCCATTGATTGGCTCCTTGTGTTGAGATATCCGATTGCACCAGCGCCGGACAGTGTTTCTCGTACTTCACCGGGAAAGTCGGATTTGGGACTCGGTTCCGTGAGGCGCCAGATGTAAGCCGTCGTCTCATAACCTCGTCACAGTGGCAAATACGCCGCAAACCGGAAATTTCCCCCCTAACTTCTCGATTTTTTTTGCCTGGCCAGGGCTGGCCATCCTTAAATTGATCGACGCAGGTGCGGCCTTGGGACTTGTGCGGGCAATCCAGGCGAGAGCAGAGCTCGCCTTCTACGTAGTCGAGGGATTCTCCACCTCACCACCGGAGGCTCCGAAGAGATCTCCGGCCGGCAACTGCCTTGCATTGGATACAGTCTCGGTGGATCGCCCGCCCCAAAACACGCTGCTGCAAGGGGGACCTGCCCTGGCACCAAAACCCAAAAGCGCCCCTTGAACACGAGGTCAGAGAAGTAGCGCGAATTGTCTTTCGTGTATGTCGTTGGGGTTTCTATTCAAGGTCCAGTCGCTCATGACTAGATGAGGTCGCAAGTCGTCCTTCGCCCCCAGCCGGCTTCTGATTCGCTCGGCTCCATTTCGGTGCGCTTAGACCCAAAGATTCATGCAGAGGACTTCCTTTTTCCCCTCTCCAGGTTTAATGACGTGCGAGAGAGAAAGAGAGAGGTATCCAAACGATGTTTGGCTTCACTCCATTTTGAACTTGGTTCCGACCAAGAGTAGATCAGGAGAGATCTTTCAATGCTCAAGACACAATTCATCCGGGATGGCCAGAACCAGATCATTGCCAACGAGACACAGTTTGACAACGGCGACGTCGTCGCTCGTGACCGGGACGGCAGGATTCTTGGACGTACAAGCAGCACGTTTGGCAACACACGCAACGGCGAGGGCCAACTGGTGAGCAGGAACACCGATGATGCCGGCCTGCTGCTTCGCAACTAGGGGATGCTGCTTAGCGCCACTCATCAAGAAAGCGAGACGATCCAATGAACTACCAACTTCACAATTTCGCTGTTCGACCCACGCTCATTCGAGATGCCGTCGAAGCCTGGGGCCCGTGGATCGAGTCGCAGATCGGCTGCCGTCTGTCCGATGCCGTGATTCTTGAGATCAAGCATAACGTCGCCCAAATTGCTGTCGAAACCGTTCTCGGTGTCGAGCAGAGCCGCGCGGGAGCTTCCAGAATCACTCGACGCCTGAAGACGTTTCTCGTTGGCGCGCAGATTCCGTCGGCATTGCCCCCAGTGCTTGGCTACAGCAAGCGTCCAACTCAGCTTCGCTTTGACGCTGTATTTGGCTCTGACCCGAAACCGGTACGCTCGCGAGTAGAGTGGCAAGACGTGCCTGTCTGTCTCTCCCTTCGTTCGATACCCGATCCGATCGTGGCACTCAACCTCTTCTATCAGCCCGGCCCCGATGCCAATGCCGAAACCGAGGCCAGGCTGCTGATCGTCAGCAGACGCTCGCTCGAACACGTAATCCGATTGTTAGAGCTGCTCGATGCACGCGACACCACTCCTACCCTGACTCCCCTTCGTTCCGAGCCGCGCAAGATCATCCCTTGCGATTGGGAGGACCTTGTCCTTAACGAATCCGTGCGCTCGTTGTTGCAGAAAGACTTCGAGAGTTTCTGGGGCAGAGAGGCCTTCTTCCGCGAACGGCATCTGCCCTTCCGCCGCGGTTACCTCCTACACGGGCCACCCGGCAATGGCAAGTCGACGGCGATTAGAGCCATGATGACGAGCCGTGGCCTGAGCGCCTTTACGATGAGTCTGTTCGTGCCGCACGTGACCGATGCCGATCTGCAAGAACTCTTTGAAGACGCTCTCAGCCAGCGCCCCGCACTCGTCATCTTCGAAGATCTCGATCGCGCCTTCCCACGTACCGGCGAGTCGAAATGCCCGATCAGCCTGCAGTCTCTGCTCAATGCGCTTGATGGCGTTGCCACAGGCGAGGGTCTGGTTGTTGTGGCGACCGCGAACGAGCCTGCCGCTCTCGATCCGGCGATTCTGCGACGCCCCGGCCGCTTTGACAGAGTAGTTCGCTTCGGCAACCCGCACCGCAGTCTGAGAGAACAGTTCTTCCTGAAAATGAACCTCAGCCTTGATTACCAGGCTCTCGGTGACGCTGTCGCAAATTCGAAGGGGTTCTCGTTCGCCCAATTGCGGGAAGCCGTGGTGCTCTCAGCGCAGTTCGCCGACGAGCGCAACAACGAAATTGAAGGAGCCGATCTCCTCCGCGCTCTTGACGTGTTGCGCGAGACGATGGTCCACAGCTCCGCCCACAGTAACCGCGCAGGCTTCACACCCGAAGCCTCTGAAGATGAAGAAGCGGCGTGAGGCTCGAAGACAGATCTGTCTCATCAGGCTCTCCCGTGCATCCTAGCGTGGCATTCATGACACAACGTGATGAGGTTTTCCTCGGCGTCATCTCCAGAGTGGCTACGCAGCTCCCGATGATGTACCTCGAGATGCGAGAGCGCGCCGCAACTCTGGCACCTCCACCTGTCCCGGCGCAACACTCGGTGGCGCAGGTCTTCGTACGCTTGGGGATCGAGGCGGAGGCGTGGATTCTTCAGCGGAATCGGGTTCATGCGCATTCTCCGTAATCTGTTCAATAAATGCCTGCCGCTGTTCGCCGCGCAAGAACCGGAAGAACCGGAACATGGAGAGCAGAAGCACATCGGGATCTCCGCCTTCGAGGTTCGCACCCGCAAGGAAATCCGCGCAGATCATCTCCAGACAATAACCGCGGGATTTGTCCGAACCGAGCATCAAAGCCGCCGTCTCAATAGCCTGCTCAATGACCGGAACCTGGCTTTTGTAGAACTTGAAGTAGATGATTTCGGTCGGCTCGCTGGCCTTGCCGGTGAGGTGCTGATCAACCTGACGCTTGAATTGATCTCGCGGCAGCGTGCGAGCCTTGTGCATCCATGCTGCACAATCGAAGTGCTTTCCATCCGAGCGCGCAACCTTCGTTAGTTCTGCAGCCTTCGTCCAGCCGACTTGTTTCAAGTCCTTCCGAACGTGGGGCGGCAGTTGTTCGTGAATGGACATTAGGTAGTAGGCGGTGCGGCGGGAATCGGGAAAGCGTCTTTGCAGGAATTCATCGAAAGACCCCAAGTTCTCGAGCCTCCAATACTGTCCCGCACGGACCTCGCAAAGATACCTACCCAGATCCACGAAACGCGTGTCGTGCTCCTGTTCTTTCTGCTTCTCCCAGGCAAGGATTTCGTCAATCTTGGTCAGGACAAAGAGCGCACGCTTCGGATTGAGTTTGGGCGTCATCGGCATCGGCTTAGAAAGCAAGTTCGTCAAACATACCAAGGTCCACTCCAGGTTTATGCACCAGTGCGGTTTCGACCAGCTCGGACTGGTCGAGGCAAAGCCCGATGAAGGGGCAGGTTGTGCACGGATTTTGCGGAAAGCGGATCCCACTGTGCGGCAAGAACAGTCCGGACTCGATCCGCAGGACGGTGTTCTGGACAAGGCTTGCAAACTCCCGCTGATGTTGTTCAGAGATCGTGGCTCTCAGGTACTGAACCTCCACCTGCCGCTTGCGCACGAAGACGACCTGAGCGACTTCGTTGATCCCGGTCATCCACGAGTAGCAGACCAGCTGCGGATCGAGCGAGCAGATGCCGGCCGGCTCTTCCGGATACCGCGCTGAACTGGTCTTCCATTCGAGAACACATCTCGTGCCATCGAGCTCACCGATCGCGTCGACGTAGGCGACGAAGTCATTTCCGGGGCCGAGCACCCGCCGGAACTGGACTTGCTGATCGAGACGAGGATGCGGAATCCGAACCCGGCCGTCCTGAACAAAGCGCTCGAGCAACTGAATGCCTTGCTGCAACATGCCGTCCCAGGTATCGTTCGCGGAGTAGCTCAGGCCCGCATCCTTCGACTGGCTCCACTGCTCGTACAAAACGACTGCTGGATCTTCCTGACGAAACAGAGCCGCAATGGCCTGTTCGAAGGCTCGACCGAAGAGCATGGCAGCACGGGTGTCCTTCTCTTGCCAACCGTCGAGGTAGCGATGCCGGTAGCGACGCGGGCAGCTCAGATATTGGCTTATCTGGGTATAGGAGTACGTCATGAGACTGCCTCGAGGTTCGAACTCGATAACGGATTTGCGCCCAGCTCTTCCCACTCGCTCGCCGGGGCAAAGCCCTCTAAGTCGGTCAGCGAGATCCCGTTAACTACGGTGTGGCTTATCTTGATCACGCCGCCAAGTCCAACTAACGCCTTCTCATCGATCTGTTCGTGCGCCAGCAGTTCCGGGTCGTAGAGAAAGTCCCGGAGGAACCAGCCCAGTTTCCACATTGCTTTCTCAGTGCAGTAGAGCCGTCCGACAATGGGATGATCGGCCATCGTGAGGGGCTCCAGTATGGAAAAACGAAGAATATAAAACGCCTTTTGGGCATGCCAGCGGAATCGGGCGCCCGCGACTCGTACAAGATAGACACCATCGGGAATCTGGGGATCAGTATCGCGAGCCGTCTCAGCCAAACCGGAGATCTTGCGTTTCATGCGGCACCGTCCTCGCGCGGTTGCGCGTAACTATTCAGCTGACAGAGCAGCGCGCTGCGGTCTTTTGCCGCGGAGTCGGCCAATTGCTGGACAAAGTTCTCGACCTGTTCCCGATTGGCTTCTTTGAGCGACTTCGTACCGCAGAAGTCGACCGCGTAGGCCTTGACCAGTTCGGGGTCGAGCTTGTGCTGGCGGATGATCTGGCACAACCGGTCGCGGACCTTGGCCCCGGCATGATGCCCGTTCCCGTTTGAGTTTTGTGGAGGAAACTTCTCACTCCCATTCGGAGTTGCTCCGATCTCCTCGACCGAGCAGACACCGATACCGTACGCCTTGCGCAGTGCCCGATTTACCGCTCGAGTCTCGGCCACGCGCATCTCAGCGCCGCGAACCACCGAGGAAACATTGGAGGGATCGGCGTCGCCGTAGCCCACAAAGCCCGATGAATCCTTTGACGGGAATACCGTTGCCTTCAAGACGAACCGATTTGCTGACGAATCGCATAGCGAGTCGACGGCTTCAACCTGTATGCCCCGGCATCTCTTCCGACGCGCGAGGCGCAAGAGTCCGATGTGGGTTACGTACCAGTTGCCGTCGATGACCTGGAGTTCCCCGGCTTTCAGAGAGAACTCAAATTCGTTTGTCATCAAGGTGAGAAGGTCGGTGGCTCGGAAGGAGAAGAGCGCCATTTTTCTGGCAATTCGAAGATTTTCCCGGAGCAACCGCTTCCTCCTTGAAGCCGGATTGGCGCCAGAAGCGCTTGAAGGAGCTTTCATGGAATCCTCTGTGATTAATAGATAACATAGATAACATCGTAATCATTGTCAAATGATATTGCGCGTCGATTACGTCAGCATCTATATTTCTGGTGTGGCCAAGACTGAATTTATTGCCTTTCGCGTTGCTCCAAACCTCAAACGGGAACTGGAACGCATAGCCAACGATGAACAGAGGGCTCTCTCTCAGATTTGTGAGATGTTCCTGTACGAAGGCGTTGAGGGGTTGAAAAAGGACGGGGCCCGGTACATCCAACGATTGGTTGCCAAGCAGAGGGCAAGGGTTAAAGAAGCCTAGCGGGCCCGCCTTCTGGCTAAGTTGTGCGATACGCCTGATGTGCGATCTCTTCCATTCGACAAGCAACCTGACATTTATGAGATGACCGTCTTCAGCGGTGTCTTCCCAAAACTCGGGCCGGCTCTTCTCGCGACAAGGCTCTCGGGCCAGCTTAAGCCGAAGGTCAAGTCCTGCGGTTGCAAGTTGAGAGAGCGAAGGGATTGGCAAACGGGGTTATGCGAACGAGTACACCTGCGAGGGCTTCGCAGCTTCCGAGCCGAACATTCGGCGGATCGCCGGAATGGCGCCGAGCCTGAGTTGTCTTCTGGTCGGAAGTCTCGGTACTAATCCGTCGAGAAAACGAACGCGGGCCTGGGGAGTCGGGGTTGCCGCAGAGGAGAATTAATGCGGCAGCAGAAAGCCGTGGGGCCTTTCGAATGCCGCGTCTCCTAGATCGCGCGCCGCACGAAAGGGGCGCAAGAGTGAAGTTCTTCTGGTCGCTGCTTATCGATCCCATCATCGCTGGCGTACCGTGGCCGATTGCCGCAGCAACCTAATGGCACTATAGGCTGCCACCGTCACTTCGTAGGATTTGACCTCGGGAGCGTCGAATAGAACACATCTACACATGGCCTAGGTGATTAAGATCCGCAAACTAGGGCACCTAAGTGAGCCTGCAGCAGTGATATTCTTGATCGACATGTCGCGGTTTAGAACGCGTTTTGGCCATCTCCCTCCGATTTTCATTGCCCTTGTGGTCTGCTGTTCTATATCCGCCTCCTGCCAGGTCGCATCAGGCGAGTTTTCGGGGAAAGGGAGGATTGTCCCTGCTCCTGTGCAGCCAATGCCCTTCGCTGCGGATACGGTTGTACGGGACGGTTCATACAGCGTCAGAATCGGTATGTTTGACGCGCTATCGCCACAGGATCGGCTACTGGTGGACAACGCAGAGTCAGCCATAACTGAGTTAGCTAGATCCGCCGGATTAGAGTACGGCGGAGGTGGCGGTTGGAGGTATCGCAAAATCGATTGTTCAAGCTTCCCCAACCACCTGTTTTTGCAATTCAGCCGGAACCAGGCAACGAGTGACCGAAGTGCATTCACAGCATCGGTCCCTCGCACTGGGGGCAAAGTGCGTGTCATACCGCTTCTGAAACGAGGCTATTCCCTTTTCTCTCCCGCTCCGATCAATGCCATCACGATCTCCGCGTTCAATCACATTAGAGAAGAGGAGGGCTCAGTGGCCAACCGCGATTGGCTTGGCAACGCGCTTTGCTATGCCGCTCTATCTGGTGCTCAGCCTGAGATCTCCCCTTCGGACGCTTGGCCAACTGCGCAGAAGCCGGTACCCTCGCTAGGGGCGACGATCGCTATTCAGCTGAACAATGCGGCGGGTCGGGAAGTGATCACGTTCGATGACATCGCGGCACGCCCGCATCCGATGGAGTGGTCTATGACCTTTACACGGCGAGGGAGGCTGATCAAGGCCACACACAGACCAGCGGATATGTTGCACGGGCGGCCGATCCCAAAGGAGTCGGGTGTCGCAAAGAGTAGGCAGGTACCGTAAGAATCCAACTTTCAATCCGAAAGTTCGGATTCGGTATCATTCCGAAAAGCCAGCAGAACCAACTGGGCGGCAACCATCCTCAGATAGACAAGAATTTTGGCCGGTGTGCTGTTTGCAGCACCAAAATGCCCCACTTGGGAGCATCTTAGCGCATGCAGTCCAGACGTATGGGTAGAGGGAACCGGACGAGGTTGACCTGCCCCGGAGACCAACTACTGGCGCGGTCTTGGCTGATTCAACCCAGCATCCGCTTCAATGGGCAGTGCCTAGCCCCAACTTACAGAGGTGCCCCGGGCCGCGCCGCTGATCCCTTTTTGTTTAAAGTGTGCTGAAATAGCACCCTCTTGGCATCTTACAAACCCAAATTACCCCTGGGTCGGAGTGATCCTTACAGCATTTCTTTGATATATTGAGCGGAGCGCAAGTTTAAAAAAGCCGTCCTGTCTCGTTCTCAACGGCCGTAAGATTCCTCCTGCTGAGGACACTCGAAACCGAGCCCGAGGTCTTTATTTCGCAGGTACTTTTCTGAACGCCGGAGTTTCATGCTCCCTCGCTGAAAAGCTGTGCGACAAGGTGCGGTCATTGCGCTTCCAGACGCCGCTTGGTACGCTCATGCGGAATTGAGAATCGCTCAACATTCGAACGAGCCGAGCATTCCTCTGATTTTTGGACTCGACTCAAAGAAGGAAAATGAACCTCAGGAACACGGTACTTCTCATTTCTGGAATTCTGGTTCTGCAGTCTGTCCTCTTACATGGACAGGAACAGCGTCCAGCGCTGATGCCTATGGCGCAGGGTGGTGGAGCATCACCCAACGCCATATCCTCATCCAGCGCCTCTATAGGAGGGCTCTCTGAAGGGCCAATCACGCCCGGAGAGATGGTTCATATCAATGTGTTCGACGCTCCGGACTTTTCATTGGTCACAAGGGTTTCTGAGAACGGTTACGTCCCGTACCCGATTCTTGGGTCATTTCATATCGCTGGCCTTAACAGCGCAGCAGCTGCAAATGAACTGACGAAGATCTTGAGGGACCGAAAACTGATGATTGACCCGGAGGTCACGGTGACCGTTGATTCCGCGAACACCGGGATCACCGTACTGGGCGAGGTGCACAGCCCTGGTGTATATCCACCGCCCGGCAAGCATCAACTTTCCGACATGCTGGCCACCGCTGGAGGATTGACCGCAAATACCGGTCGCGTGATTGAGATCACGAATGATCTCAACCCGGGTAAAAAAGAGTTTGTTACCTGGGATCCGACCATGCACAACACCGAGAACTTCGACAGAGTGGTGCACCCGGGCGATAGGGTGCTTGTTCGGGCTTGCGGAATTGCGTATGTCGGCGGAAATGTTGTCAAGCCAGGGGCTTACTCCCTCTGCGGTTCGCCAAATGTGACCTTATCTGAAGTAATGGCGCTAGCGGGCGGAATTGCTCCGAATGCTGCGACGAACAAAACGTATCTCGTACGTGCGTTTCCGGACGGCACGAAAGCGGTGGAACAAATTGATGTGAAAAGAGTGCTGACCGCGCGTGCTTCTGACCCGATCATCCGCGAAGATGACATAATCTATGTCTCTCCCAGCCCAATCAAATCGGTGCTGAAAAACGCCGCCTCTTTTGCTCTTGCCATTACTCCATCGCTTCTATACGTCTATCACCCGTAGACCGCAACTCGCAGCCCTTGATTATCTCCTCGACCTCTACGGAGCGGCATGAAGATCAGCATCGTTACTATTTCGTTCAATCAGGCAAAGTTTTTGACACGAACGATCGAATCCGTCCTTCAACAAGAGTCCTGCGATATCGAATACATCATCGTCGATCCCGGATCTACGGACGGCAGCAGAGCGATCATTGATGGCTACCGATCGCATCTCCATAGAGCGATTTTTGAGCCCGATAACGGTCCAGCAGATGGGCTAAATAAAGGGTTCACAACCGCTACAGGTGAGGTCTTCGCTTTCCTCAATTCTGATGACATCCTTTACCCGGGCGCCGTGTCGGCGGCAAAACACTATTTATCTCAGCACCCGAAAATAGATGTTGTTTCGGGGAATGCAAACGTAATTGGACCTGACGACCGCGTTTATAGAGTCGTGTATTCAGATCGTTTCACCCCTTATAAGTATGTCTATGGAGGCGCGGTATTAATCCAGCCGTCGACTTTTTTCAGACGTTCGGCATTTGAAAGAGCGGGGGGCTTTAACTCAGCGAATCGGGCAACTTGGGACGGAGAACTTTTCTTCGATATGGCAAGAGCCGGTTGCAAGTTCGGGCGCTGTAATCAAATCTGGAGTGGCTACCGGCTTCATCGTGACAGCGTCACTGCCTCCAAACGATTGCAGGAGGGGAGAAACTTGGTGCAGAAGAGGAACTTCAGAGAACTGATGAACCGTGATCCAAACAGATGGGATCGAACTCTGAACCGAGTGTTTCAATTCTGGAAACATTTGTCGAATCCTCGCGATACGATCGAGAGAGTACTTCGAGGCCCGGTCTTTGGGCGGTCCATCGATGATATTCAGTTATGATCAACTCCAATTCGCATATCGAACATGCCTACGAGCCAATGAAAAACCTGTTTGCGATACTGATCGTATTCCTGCCCTGGTCGCTTCGACGAATTGTGCTGATCAAGATATTTCGCTACAAACTACATCCCACTGCTCGCATCGGCTTCTCGTTCGTCTTTCCGGAGCAGCTCGAAATGGGTGCCCACTCCTCTATTGGACACTTGACGGTGTCCAAAGGGTTATGGCGAATACAAATGGGAGTCGAAGCGATTATTGGCAATCTGAATTGGATAACGGGATTCCCGATGGACGACGAAAGCTTCTTCAAGGCTGACGTGGGTAGGAGACCTGAGTTGATCCTTGGCGCACATTCGGCAGTCACCAATAGGCACATGCTGGACTGCACAAACAGCGTCCGTATTGGGAACTTCACTACGGTTGCGGGCACTCGTTCACAGATTCTGACCCACAGCATCGATTTGCATCAGTCTCGTCAGACTTCTAAACCGATAGTCATAGGTGAGTACTGCTTTGTGGGCACTGCGTGCGTACTTCTTGGAGGATGTGCATTGCCCGACTACTCCGTCCTAGGCGCATGTTCGCTGCTAAACAAACAATATTCTGAGTCGTACGTGCTTTATGCGGGCAATCCTGCCAAGCCCGTCAAACCGCTATCGACGAAAATGGGGTACTTCACGCGCTCCACTGGATTCGTCCATTAAAAAAGCGATTGGCATTCCCAAGTTCGCCACGCTTCAGGCAAACAAAGACGAGGATGTATAGTCCGTGCAACAGGAACCTAGGCAAATATCTGACACTTTCTCATCTACGAATAGAGATCCATCTTCCTTTCCGGGCAATGCGCTTGGAGTTGACGACGATCCGATCCAGGCTCTCCTAAGATTTCTGAAAAAGCGGGGTTGGGTCATCCTTGGGGTGGTGGCTCTCGGATTCATAGCAGCGATTGCAACGAACCACTTTCAACGCAAACTGTACACAGCGCAGGCAAGTATTGAGATCAGAGCGCAGGACATGTCCTCCCAATTTCGCCTGGAGCAAGTGCCAGATATAGCAGCTTCCGTCGACACAAGCGAACGCCTCGATACTGAAATTGAGATCTTGCGAAGTAGAGATCTTGCGTTCGAAACGATCCGAGCGTTGCATCTGGAGTCCAATCCCGATTTCCTGCCTCTGGAGAATGGGCATCCTTGGGATCTTTCCAAAGCGTATTATCGTCACGTTCTCGTATCGGTATTCTTGGGGCAAATTCAGGTGTCCCGGCTCGGCCACACTAGCATCATTGACATTGCGGTTACATCAAAGAGTCCAGAACTGGCGAGCTTGATTGCCAATACGCTTGTCGATCGTTACATCGAGCATTCGTTTCGTGACAACTACGCTGCCACCGTCAAAGTATCCGGCTGGCTTGATTCGAAGTTGAACAGTATCAAAACTAATCTGGAGAATAGCCAAAAAAGAATTCTTGATTTGCAGCGAGACATCGGTGTTTATGGAATCGATCAATCGCACAGCATTATTTCTGCCAATTTAGAGGAATTGAACAAGCAGTACGCCGACGCTGAAGTGGATCGGTTGCTAAAGGAATCTCGACTCCAGCAGATGAGGTCTTCGTCGCCGGATGTGATCGACGCAGCCTTAGGGAATGCCGACCCGGCCCTGCAAGCGGTAAAGCAGAGGTTGGTTCAAGCCCAAGCAGAATACAATTCCCTGATCCAAACTTATGGTCCTGAGTATCCCAGAGTCAAGACCTTGAACGCTCAAATGAACCAGTTGCAGACCGCACTTGCCAGCGAGGAGAAAGCGCAGGTCACACGCTTCCAAAAAGAGTTCGAAGCTTCCCAGAACCATGAGAAGCAGCTTCGTGCAGCGCTCGAGCAGCAGGAGCAACAAGTGTTCGGAGTTGGCCAGAAGGCAATGCAGTACGAGCTTGCGAAGCAGGACTATGAGACAAATCGTCTCCTTTATGACGGTCTGCAGCAACGTCTGCAGGAGGCCGGTATTGTGTCGGGGCTCCATTCGACCGCTGTTCACATAGTGGATAATGCCGATACTCCCGTTGCGCCGAGCTGGCCCAGGAAAAGGTTCAATGTTGCTCTGGGCCTCGGAGGAGGCTTTTTCATCGGTCTCTGTCTCGCGATCCTGCTTGAGGTAATGGACACAAACCTCAAGACCATAACAGACGTTGAGCAGAACCTCAATCTGCCGCTTATTGCCGCAATCCCGCGGGTCGATTCCGAACATCTCTTGGCGGAGAGTTTCAGAGACCACGCAGCATCGAAAGGAGTATCATCCTGGTCGAGAATCGCAGAGGCCCTCCGCGGCATGCGGACCTCGATCCTCCTTTCAAGTCCGGGATCTGCTCCCAAGGTCATCTTGATCGTGAGTACCAGGCCCGCGGAGGGCAAGAGTTCGGTCGCGAGCCTCGCAGCGATCACGTTCGCCTTGAACGGCTCAAAAGTGCTCCTCCTGGATGCCGACTTGCGCCGCCCGTCCGTGCACCTTCGGTTCAGAATATCGAAAGCAGTGGGCCTCTCCTCCGTTCTCTCCGGCAAGGCCCGTTTCGAGGAAGCTATAGTTGATTGGCCCCCTCTTCCAAATCTCCACATACTGCCCTCAGGCCCAGTTCCGCCACTTCCATCTGAACTACTTGGCTCGAGAGAGATGCAGAGCCTACTTTCAAGGGCTCGAGAGGAATATGACATTGTCATCGTCGATACACCTCCTGTTCTGGCCGTAACGGATGCTTCCCTGCTCGCCCGTCTGGCGGACGCGACGATCCTAATTGTCCGCTATGATATGACCCGAAAACAGGTCGTGCTTCGGGGAGCCGAGATGCTAGAACGTGCCGGAGCCCACCTGCTTGGGGTCGCGATCAATGCAGTCGACCTGGCTTCTCCCGATTACACGGAATATTACGGAAGCAAGTATTACCAGTACTACGGCGAGCGCGACCCGAACGAGCGCGCTTGATTCACACCCCAAATCGCACAAAGGTATCAGAAGCGCAGCCATCGATGAACAATAGCCTGATTTACCGCCAGAACGTAAATCGCGCGCCCCGCAGAGATCTATTGACTGGGCTGCTCAGTCGCGGCATCGTCTCGAACTTGGCGGATCTCGTCACGCTCGCGATCGGGCTGACTTCAACGCTCACAGTCAAGTTTATTGGCGACCTGCCCGTCTCCGAAATCATTCTCTTGACTTTGTTGCCCATCATAGTCGCTATGCGGGGCAGAAGATTAAGGAGCCCGCAATTCAAGATCGTCTACTCTCTTCTCGCGCTTTGGCTGTTTGGACAGGTCATTTCCGACCTCTACCGTCATTCCCAGTTCATTGATTGGGCACGTGGTGACGCTGCCATCATCTTTTTTGGACTAGATCTGCTCGGCCTCATCGTCATTCTCAGTGGAAATGATCGACGCAAACTCATCTTTGTCGCAGGAGCGGCAATCGGCTCGATCGTGGTCACCATAGCTCGTCCTTCTGAACTCGCTCAGGATGATCCCTGGAAGTTTGGCTATGCATTTGGCGTTGTCAATTTGGTACTCCTGGTAAGTTGCTATTTCTACGAGCGAAGGCTGTACATCATCTCGGCTTTGCTGATCCTCTTTGTCGCAAGTATCAACCTGATTGAGAATTACCGGCATGAGGTAGGCCAGCTTCTCCTATTGATAGCACTTGTGTTTCCGTTGATACCAGAGAGGGTTGGCAGGCTACGCTTCCTCTCGCGCGCCGGTGCCAAGATGCGCTTGATTCTGTCCTTCGGGCTTGCACTCTGCGCGGTCTTGCTCGCTGGTAGCCTCATCGATGCAATTACCTCTTCAGGACTGCTCAGCGAAGACGCTGCTGCCAAGAACAAATCTCAAAGAAAGGGAGGATCGTTGTTACTTGGAGGCAGACCCGAGATTCTTGTCTCTTCCGTCGCGGTGATGCAGAGTCCGATCGTCGGGTATGGATCCTGGCCGAAAAATTCGAATTATGTGGAGATGTTGTTTGATATCCAGGTGAGAAGTGGCGTTTCGGATCCCACGGCCACAGATGAACTGAGAACAGATCTCATCCCAACTCACTCGCACTTGATGGGAGCGTGGGTATGGGCAGGCATTCTCGGAGCTGTGTTTTGGTTCTATGTTATCGGAATTGTGTGTAGAGGAATATTTCAGATCGCTTTGGAGCGCTCAGCCTCTGCTCCTCTGTATGCATTTTTGCTATTAGATGCACTCTGGAACATCTTTTTCTCTCCTTTCGGTCTCAATGCGCGGATATTGGATTCCCTCGCCATCGTGTTCGTCTGTGATCTGCTTCACTCTGCCCCAAGCTTGGTCGGCACAACTCTTCCGCGGATCAAAAATCCTAGGAGACGGTTGAACCGTTATTCAGAAAATATCCTGAAATCACCTTAGGTGTATGAGCAGCCCAGGCATTTTGGGTTGGCCGCATTCATCCCCTATTGCCTATCAATGGTCTGATTTCTAGAGTGATCAGAGGCACCAACAACCGAATTACCATGCATATGGGTCAAGCTCGACCGGAGTTGCATCCTGAACTGGGACGAATGCAAGAGCTTTGTTTTGTTTGCTCAAATTCGCCACTGACCACAATGCAGAAACGAACATAAGCCCGCGATTCGAGAACAGAATGTTCAGCAGAGCGATTTCTATTTTGCGATACCGGCCCGCGTCATTGGCGTCTGCAGAGGGTCGCTCCCACGAACGCTATCGGCGTGCTGCCCTTTCAGGCCTCGCCTCCCTTGCGGGTAAGGCGATCTCAATCGGCACCTCACTGCTCACGGTACGCCTCACCTTCCAATATCTTGGTGCGGAACGGTACGGGATGTGGATGACGATTACGTCCATCGTGATGATGTTCACATTTGCTGATCTTGGTATGAGCAACGGACTTGTAAACCAGATCGCAGATGCTGTGGGGCATAATGATATCGCATCGGCGAAGCAAGCCTCTGCGAGCGCATTCTGGATGCTTAGCACGATGGCCGCCGTTCTTCTAATCCTGGTGTTCTGCACTTATCCATTTATCAATGCAAGCCGCATCTTCAACGTCCGAAGCGCTCTGGCGACCAGCGAGGCAGGACCAGCGTTCCTGGCATTCTTTGTTTGCTTCGCACTGAATCTCCCGTTAGGGACGGTGCGAGGCATTCACACCGGCCTGCAGGAATCTTACGTCAACAGCATTTGGACTTCAGTCGGGTCCATAGCTTCTCTAGTCGCTCTTATGGTTGCGATCGAGATGAGGGCAGGCCTGCCATTGCTCGTCGCATGCCTTTCCGGCCCGGCAGTTCTGGCATCTATCATTAACGCTCTGGATCTGTTTGGTCGGTTGCATCCACAGCTTGCACCGGCAACAAGGGCGTTCTCCAAGGGACCAGCTCTAAGGCTATTCCGCACCGGTATGATGTTCTTTCTGCTCCAACTAGCCTACACTGTTGGCTTGCAGACGGATAACATAGTGATTGCACAAATTCTGGGGCCAAAATCTGTCGCAGATTATGCCGTCCCTGCAAAGTTGTTCAATGTTGTCACATCGCTGCTCGTCATGCTTTCCGGAGCTATGTGGCCTGCCTATGCCGACGCGTTTGCGCGGCGCGATTCAAATTGGATTCGAAAGACGTTTCTTCGCGTCACCTGTATTGGAACAGCCGGAACTCTTTTAGCCACTTTGGCGATCATTTTCTTTGGGAAGTCAATTCTCCGGATCTGGGTGGGACGACAGATGACGGCCTCAACGCCCTTGTTGACCACGTTTGGCGTTCAGTGCGTCCTCTTTGCCTATCTTCAGCCCGTGACGTTTTTACTGAACGGAATCGGCAAGTTCCGAGTGCAGGTCATAGCTGCGATTTCGATGGCGGCCCTTAATCTCGCCCTATCCATCCTCTTGGTGAAGCACTATGGAATTATCGGCGCGGTCTTGGGCACAGTGATTTCGCTGGCACTTGTCGGAGTATTGCCCCTTACGTGGGTGACTCAGCGAACGCTCAAGGAACTGGCCGCCTCATGCAACTGAGAGACAAACACTCATCTCGTTAGAGGTGGAACTGAATTGAACATAGGCGAGACAGCAAATCCTCACTATGATTTCACGTAACTGAACATGGAAACGCTACTTAGAAAAGGAGGATGTTGAATGACTGGAGGTTCAGAGACGCCGCCCTATATACCAGTGGCATCAGCTGATCTATCGGGAAGCGAAGAGAGGTACGTAGTCGAGGCGATACGAAGTTCGTGGATATCGTCCACAGGTAAATTCATCTCCCGATTTGAAGAGGAATTTGCAATACTTTGTGGAGCAAAATGCGCGATCGCTGCATGCAATGGTACTGTAGCACTGCACCTTGCTCTTCTAGCGCTGGACGTGCGTCCTGGGGATGAGGTGCTCGTCCCTTCTCTTACATACATCGCGACAGCGAACGCCGTTCGGTATGTTGGTGCTGAGCCCGTTTTCGTGGATGTAGACCCGGATACCTGGTGTATTGATCCAAAGCTTCTGGAGGCGAGCATCAGTCGCCGCACTAAAGGCATCATTGCGGTCCACCTGTACGGACATCCGGCTGATATGGATTCGATCAATCATGTGGCTGCAGTTCATGGCCTGTGGGTAGTTGAAGATGCCGCGGAAGCTCACCTCGCAACCTACAAAGGGCGCCCCGTAGGGAGCTTGGCAAAGATCGCTACTTTCTCCTTCTACGGCAACAAGATGATTACATGTGGCGAGGGAGGAGCACTTACCCTTGATGATTCGCAGCTCGAGTTGAGGCTTAGAACCCTGAGGGGACAAGGAATGGACCCTGAGAGACGATACTATTTCCCGGTCACAGGATATAACTTCCGACTCACAAACGTGGCATGCGCGATTCTCTGCGCGCAATTGGAAAGAAAAACGCACATTCTGGAGAGTCGGCAGAGAGTGTTCAGCCGTTACACGGAATTATTGCAGGGCATTGATGGCATTCACTTTCAACCGATCGCAAATTGGGCTCGGACATCTCCGTGGCTGTTTTGTATCACAGTTGATGCGCAAGCCTATGGAAGGTCGCGAGATGAGTTGATGACCCTTCTCGACGAACAGCAGATCGAGACGCGTCCGTTCTTCCTCTCACTCCATCGCCTTCCGCCATTTCGAGAGAGTTCAAGAGTACGTGGGGAGTTCTTGCCTGTTACCGATCATCTTTCGAGTACGGGGATGAACTTACCTACGTTCACTAATCTCGACGATACCCATATCGAGCGGATTTGCAAGATTATCAGGTCAGGCCGAAGATGACGGGACCAGAGGCTAGATTGGTTCCGGCACTTGAGTTTCGTCATATAGAAGACGGCATGCACCATGCACTCGCTGAGTTCTTTGTCGATTTGAGCGAAGGGGCAGATGAAGAGTTCTTCCATCCCCATCCTTTGACGAGAGAACATGCCGCGACGATTGCGAGCTACGCGGGTATGGATTTGTACTACGCGCTAACTGTCGGCAAACTTGTGATAGCCTATGGGATGCTTCGCGGCTGGGATGAAGGATTCGATACGCCAAGCCTCGGAATCGCGGTTGCTAAGAGATGGCGAGGGATCGGAATCGGAAGGGCGATGATCACGATGCTGCATGTTGCGGCCCGTTTCAACGGCGCGAGCAGAATCAGGCTCAAGGTTCACAAGAGGAACACGTCCGCCATTGAACTTTATAAGGCGCTCGGCTACAAGTTCCAAGACACGGACGGAGAGCAGCTGATCGGATTCTTAACCCTATGACACGGCCTCTCAGAGTTTGCCTAGATGCACGAGTAAACCCGGGAAAATCGGGCGGGCTTGAGCAGTTTGTCATCGGAATGGCGGCCGGGCTTTCATCTCTGTGCGACGGTGATGAAGAGTACCACTTTCTCGTAGACAGAGAGTCTTCGTCATGGCTTACACCCTTCCTTGGAGGTCGATGTCGGCTCTTGGAAACGAGAAGGCCCGAGAGCCAAAATCTGAAGCGTTCTATTGCTTCGATCCGATCCGTTCGTCTAGTTTGGGACTGGGTTAGTCCCGCTCTGGGCGATGTCACAGTTACGGTTCCGGTCTCTGATGGGACTATCGAGCGCGCTCAAATAGACGTAATGCACATGACACTGCAACTCGGGTTCATAACGGATATACCCAGCATCTACCATCCACACGATCTTCAGTACCTACATCTCCCTCGATATTTCAGCCGCCGCCAGCGCTTAGCGTCGCGCGTCTATCAGAGAACCCTGTCGAACCGGGCCAAACTGGTCGCTGTCTCTTCAACGTGGTGCAAGCAAGACGTAGTACACCAGTATGGGATCTCGGATGAAAAGGTGAAGGTGGTACCACTTGCTCCTGCGTCCAGTGCATATGCGGTGCCAACTGCTCTCGAAATTCGAGATACGCAGACCCGCTTCTCTCTTCCTCCCGCATTCGCATTTTACCCTGCACAGACATGGCCGCATAAGAATCATACTGCTTTGCTAAAGTCCTTAGCTTGGCTTCGCGACCGGCGCGGGCTCCGGATTCCATTCGTTTCGTCCGGATTCAAGAACAGTTTCTTTCCCAGTATCGAAAAGGTAATTCACGATTTGAAGCTTGAATCACAGGTAAGGTTCTTGGGGTTCGTTTCACCACTCGAGTTGAAATGCCTGTATGCGAGCTGTAGGTGTGTTTTGGTTCCTACGAAGTTTGAAGCTGCAAGTTTTCCGCTCTGGGAGGCATTCTTAGCGGGGGCACCAGCGGCGTGCTCTAATGTTACTTCGTTGCCGCAGCAGGCCGGCGATGCTGCACTCATCTTCGATCCGGACAACGTAGAAGAAATGGCGGACGCTATCGAGCGACTCTGGACAGATGAATCATTGCGCACCAACCTAGTGGCCTTGGCTCGCGCCAAGGTAGCGCAGTTCAGTTGGAAAGCAACAGCGACAACTTTTCGAGCGTACTATCGGCAACTTGGGAACCGCAACATGACTCCAGAGGATCACTCTATTCTGGCCGCAAGAACAAGCTTGATTTGACTATGGTGAAACTGCACTCGCGTGCTACTGAGAACCCGGCTACTCCCTTGGGGGGTGCGCGCAGAAACTACTAGCGCGGCGGGAACTCTGACACTTAAGCTGAGGAAGCTTCTGCGGATTGTTATATGAGATTACTTCGCGTAATTCATAGCTCAAGTTTGGAGACGGGCGGCCCTGTGGAGGGACTGCTGCGCACCTCCGAATACCTTCTTCGGGCTGGGCACGAGGTTGAACTCGTCTGCCTTGAAGCAAGGGAAGCAGTAGTACTGAGAGACTATCCTTTCCCTGTGATTGGCGTGGGGAACGGACTTGGGGGTTACGGCTTCAATCCGCGCCTGAAATCGTGGGTGAGGGAGAACGCAGGCCGATATGACGCAGTCGTTTTGCATGGCCTCTGGAACTACTCTTCTGTAGGCGCTTGGAAAGGCCTCAGGGGAGGATCTACTCCCTTCTACATCTACCCTCATGGAATGATGGATCCGTGGTTCAGCCAGGAGTCTCCGCTCAAGCACATCGCCAAGCAGGTGTACTGGTGGCTGCTAGAAGGCCGGGTTCTGCACGAGGCGCAAGCCGTACTGTTTACCAGCGAGGAGGAACGTCTACGTGCGCGCGGAGTGTTCCGTGGCCACACATATAAAGAGAGAGTGGTCCGATATGGATCAGGAGGCCCTCCCGGAGAAGCCGGAGAAGAACTTGGTGCATTTTACCAAGACTTTCCCGTTCTGAGCGAAAAGCCATTCTTGCTGTTTCTCGGCAGGATTCACCCTAAAAAGGGCTGTGACATTTTGATCCATGCTTTCCAAAGGGCTTTGAAGGGATCCCTACCTGACCTGCAGTTGGCTGTGGCTGGGCCCGACCAGGTTGGTTGGACGCAGCAGTTGCAGTCAATGGCAGAAACGCTCGGGGTCTCACACCGGATACACTGGCTCGGCATGCTGAAGGGGGACCGCAAATGGGGAGCACTGCGTGCAGCTCAGGCGATGATCTTGCCTTCGCACCAAGAAAATTTTGGGATTGCCGTCGCGGAGGCGATGGCATGTTCAACGCCGGTTCTGATCAGCCGGGCAGTCAATATCTGGCAGGAGGTTGAGTGGAGCGAAGGGGGTTTCACGGCACCGGACACCGAAGTGGGTACTATTGAACTGATCGAGCGTTTCTGCAGTCTCGACGATGAACAGCGAAGATCAATGGGCTCGGCTGCTCGAGCGGGATTCTTAAAATTCTTTGATGTGGAGACCGCTTCTCGGGACTTCATGCGAACCATCGGATTCAGATAAGTCTCTGACTCGATTGCCTTCTCACGCCCTCATGTGCTTGATCCTCGAGATTGCGCCATCAGCAGAGCTGAGTAGAATTACAATCATCTCACTGTGGTATGTTTACACTTGAGCCCAAAACTCTGCCTGATCGAATGTTTCCGAGCTCCTCCAGATCGCAGCGGTATGCCACAGGTCAGGATTCGAAACGGTGATCGCTAAACCTGCAGGACTCTCACGAGCATGAGGGACGGTTTTGATTCATAGTCATGAATGAAAGCGTCGATATCGCAGTAGTTATTTTGACACTTAACGAATCCGTTCATCTTCCTCGCGCTCTCGACCATATCAAGGGATTTGCAAGAGAAATCTTCGTCATCGATTCATTTTCGACGGACAACACGGCTGAGCTAGCCAAAGTCGGTGGAGCTCAGGTGATACTGCATCCCTTCCAGAGCCACGCTCAGCAGTTTCAGTGGGCCCTTGAGAATGCTCCTATCACGGCGCAGTGGGTAATGAAACTCGATGCCGATGAGGTAGTCGAACCCGACTTGGCGGACGAGATCAGGAAAAGGCTGCCGAACTTACCCGAACACGTAACCGGAATAAATCTGAATCGAAAGACCATCTTTCGAGGCAAATTTATTCGGCATGGGGGAAGATATCCGTTGACGTTGCTGCGAATTTGGAGAAGAGGTAAAGCTCGGGTGGAAGATCGCTGGATGGACGAGCACATCTACCTCACTGAGGGCAGCGCAGTGGGCTTCAAAGGTGGATTTGCAGATCATAATCTGAATGACCTCACATTTTTTACGGCGAAGCACAATGTGTATGCGAGCCGGGAGGCGCTCCAGGTTCTCAGTCGACGGTTGTACCTTCTCGATTCCCAGAGATCTCTCGTCGCTGGGGTCACATCTCAGCAAGCAAAGGTCAAGCGAATTCTCAAAGAATCGGTTTATGACCGAGTCCCGTTTGAGATCTCGTCCGTCCTGTATTTCTTATATCGCTATATCCTGCGACTTGGTTTTTTGGACGGTAGGGATGGGCTCACATACCACGTTCTTCAGGCATTCTGGTACCGCTTTCTTGTAGGCTCCAAACTGAGAGAACTTGAAGAAGCTGTAAGAATGGCCAAATCGAAGGACGAATGGCTCTCAATCATCGAGCGGCTCTCCCATCAGCATCTGAATTGACCCACGTTTAACAGTAAGCGTCCGCCTTGCCTTCCAGCTACGCAAAGGTCCGGGCCCTACGATCGGCATGATCGAGACCGAGAACGGCGCCGCCGAACGGGAGCTCAGAGCTGTTGCTCTTGGGAGGAAGGACGTCTTAATCACGGGATCGGATCACGCAGGGGAACGCGGGTACACTCTGATCAGCTCGGCAAAGCTAGACGGACTCCCTGAGAACGCTGCGGAACTGAGATTGGAAGAAGGACTTGGTGCGTCGAATACCCTCTTCAAGGCTCACTTGGGGCTTCCAGCCAAGTGCGCACATCCTGCTCACATCCAGCAGCTTCTGAGGTGTTCCATCTTGCATGCTGGCGTCAAAGACTAGTTCGCAATCCAACTCTACTACTCGTGCAATCAATTGCGCGAGTTCCCTGATCGTAAGATCCACACCGGATCCGATATTGAGCAGTGGAGGTTCGTCTACCCTTAGCAGTCCGTCATACTTTTCTTCCGGGAGTTCCAGCAGATGAAGGCAAGCGTCAGCCAGATCATCGCTATAAAGAAATTCACGGCGTGGTCGACCAGTGCCCCATACAATGATCTTTTTCTCGCCAGCTGCTTTCGCCTCAATGGTTTTTCGAAGGAGCGCGGGAAGCACGTGTGATCCGTTTAGGTCGAAGTTATCGTAAGGTCCATACAAATTCGTCGGCATGACGGCGAGGTACTTCGTCCCGTATTGCTTGTTGTATGACCAGCACATCTCAATCCCGGCGATTTTTGCCAGAGCATAGGCACGATTCGTGCTCTCCAAGGGCCCAGTAAGCAGGTACTCTTCTTTGATCGGTTGTGGTGCAAGCTTCGGGTATATGCAACTGGACCCCAAGAAAAGCAATCTTTTCACTCCGCTGCGATAGCTCGCATCGATAATGTTTGTCTGGATCTCCAGGTTCTCCCGAATGAAATCTGCCGGATATTTATCGTTGGCCAGAATTCCGCCTACCCTCGCGGCGGCTAGAAACACATACTCCGGCTTCTCTCGCTCGCAGAATTCTCTGACCGCGGCTCGGTCGACCAGCTCTAGTTCTGCATGCGTGCGCAGAACTAGGTTTTCGTACCCTGCACGTTCCAGCGCACGTAAAATCGCAGATCCTACCAGCCCTCGATGCCCCGCAACGTAGATGCGGCTGCTCTTCTCCATTGCTAGGTATCTCCCAGGTCTAGCTCTCGTGGTGATTGAAGACCGAATAGCCGTGGTTCTTAATCAGTGCATCTCTCTCCGCAACCTTGAGATCTTCCTCCGTCATTTCCTTCACAAGTTCCTCGAAGGTGACCGTTGGCTGCCATCCAAGTTCGCGCCGCGCCTTGGAAGCATCGCCCAACAGCGTCTGTACCTCCGTTGGACGATAGTATCTTGGATCAACCGCAATCACTACTCTGCCGTGTTGATCTATGCCCTTCTCCTCAGCACCAGAACCATTCCAGGTGATTTTCATTTCAAGACAGCTCGCTGAAAGCTCAATAAATTCACGTACGCTGTGTTGTTCGCCGGTCGCAATCACGTAATCCTTTGGTTCGTTCTGTTGAAGCATGAGCCACTGCATCTCCACATAGTCTCGCGCGTGCCCCCAATCTCGCAGTGCGTCCAAGTTCCCCATATACAGACGCTCCTGCAACCCAGCCTTGATCCTCGACAAACCTCGGGTAATCTTCCGCGTCACAAACGTTTCGCCTCGCGTGGGGGACTCATGATTGAAGAGAATACCGTTACACGCGTATAATCCGTACGCTTCGCGGTAATTCACAGTGATCCAGTACGCATACAACTTTGCCACTGCATAAGGAGATCTGGGATAAAAGGGCGTAGTCTCTTTCTGCGGAATCTCTTGGACCAGTCCGTACATCTCTGAGGTCGACGCTTGATAGAAACGAGTCGCAGTTTCAAGCCCGATGATCCGGATAGCTTCAAGAAGTCTCAGTGTCCCGAGGGCGTCAGAGTTTGCCGTGTATTCAGGTTCTTCAAATGAGACCTTCACATGACTCTGGGCCCCCAAGTTGTAGATCTCATCAGGCTTGATCTCCTGTACGATTTGTATGAGGCTGCTCGAATCGGTGAGATCGCCGTAATGGAGCACGAGATGTCGGCCGTGATTGTGAGGATCCTCATAGATATGGTCAATCCTATTTGTATTAAATGAGGATGCCCGGCGCTTGATTCCATGCACCTCATAGCCTTTCGAGAGCAGAAGCTGCGCCAAGTATGCGCCGTCTTGCCCAGTGATTCCGGTGATTAGCGCTTTCTTCACAAGTGTACTCCCGTTTCGTTTTGAAAATTTTCAGACATAATGCGAGGACCTCAAGCCCTTCGATTGGATTGTAATTCGGAACAGCTCGGCTGTCCCAATTCGAATTCGCGCTGCAATCTTGAGAGATTTCGAGTCCGCCAGCTACTGAACCATCGGAGAAGTGGAGAGGCTCTTCGCGTGTTCGCAGAGCTTCTAGCAGATCGTGAATACCACGTTCGAAAGTAGCTCGACTCCATTCACTTCCATCCGTCGGATAATTTTCACTGTGACGTCAAAGAGCAGCCTCCTTCGCGGTGCCAATTAGCTGGTGAAGTTTTGGATATCTCAAGGCCCTGCACTCTAAGCCGAGGACACATTGCAGAAAAGAAGTTCGATTCACCAAGTTGACAAGGCCTGGCTCCGATCGCCTCGACTCGGGCAAGCGTTCGGTCCGCGGCGGCCGCTCCTCGCTCCATGAAGTCCTTTTCGTCATTGCGAGGATGGATCTCGTTGCGAACCGCCTTCATCCCTTCCAAAAATGACTCCCGGGACACAGTCGATGCAAAAGTCTGCCACGACCGAAGCAATCTTAGAAACAAACATGCTCGCCAATCGGCTCCGCTGAACCTTGTCCAAATCAGCAATTTCTTCCAGCACCTCAGCTGTTGACAGCGAAGATAATCGCTGCTCCCGCGAGATCGGTAAAGCGTATTCATCCCTCTCATCTATAATGGGTGATCGCGACGCATTCTTCTCCCCTGCGCTGATCAACGCCGTCACGATCTCCGCCTCAATCACTGCCGCGCTGAAGAAGGCCAGATCGCGAAAGACGACTGGCTCAGCAACGCCCTCTGTTACGCCGTTATGGCGGGATAATATTCCCAGATCGCGTCTTCCATGCCAAGCCGTCATCTTACAGTAATGATCCGCCGCTCACGGCCGCGTCGGCTGTCCAGTTGAATAACAAAGGTGAGGAAGTGATCAGCTTTCGATGCCATCGCCACTCCTGCTCAATCAATGGAATGGACCATGGCATTCACCCGCCAGGGTCATTTGATCAAAGCTACCCACAAACGCAGCCGGCGTGCTTCGCGCACAGCTCGTTGCAGAGCATCTGGTTTCTCAAAGAGCCGTCAAGTACCGCAGCCGCCCTCTGCACCAGGAACTTAGGCCCGGCATGCTAAGACAGCCCCTGGGAGACGTGGTCTTCGCCCTCAATCTTAATCCGATACAATCGGACTTGAAAGTTGGACCGCGAACGGTGTGTGTGCAGCCTTCCCGGATCGGATTGCGCCAATGACTCGATTTGGACATACATATGACGTAATCGAGGTCTGAAAATCATTGGCTAGCGCTCACGACAACGCGACTCCAAGGACGCAACCCAGCGAGCAGCCCATTACTTCCACCGTCGTCATTTGTACTCGTAAGCGTCCAGAGTTTCTTCGAAGGTGCCTCGCGGCGGTTCGCAATCTCAATCCTCGCCCCACCGATATCCTCATCGTTGATAACACAGACGGAGATGATGCAACCCGCCGTGTTGCGCAGGATAATGGTGCGCGCTACTCCGTCGAGCCGGTCCGCGGACTGAGTCGCGCTCGCAATCGCGGTATACGAGAATGCCATTCCGACATCATCGCCTTCCTCGACGACGATGTAACTCCAGAGCCGGATTGGCTCGCTCATCTGCTCGCTCCGTTCTCAGACGCGAAGACCGGAGCAACATCAGGAAACGTAATTGCAGAAGACTCACAGCTCTCCGCCGAACCAGCAGAGATACGATCTGTCAGTAATCGGAATCCACAGTGGGTTGAAATCGCCGCATTTGGTGGGCTCGGCTTTGGCGCCAACATGGCATTCCTAAAATCCGCTCTCCCCACCCAACCCTTCTTTGACGAGCGCCTCGGTCGCGGAGCTCCTCTTGAGATCGGCGAGGAGAGTTATGCCTTCGTGTGGCTGCTCTCACGCGGCTATCGCGTCGTCTACACCCCATCAGCGATCGTTCATCACCCGCCGCTCCGCCGCACACCGGTCGACCGCGAAGCTCGAAACTCGTTCGCCTACCTGCTCCTGCTTCTGACTGAGTTTCCCGGCCTGTCCATCAGTCTAGTCCGCTTCCTCTTTCGCCGCCTTCGTGGCAAACCGCTCGACTGGCCCAGAGACTCCCCTGAACCCGGTGAAATTGTCTCCAGCAGTTGGCGTGTCCTGATCCCCGCAGCAATCCAGGGTCTGATGCTCTTTCTCTGCACCCGGAAGACCAGGACCTAGCCTAAGCCGGCCCTCGATCCCCACTCCGAATCGAGCCCTCTTTGGGAACGAATCCCGTGGGGCATCCTGACGCGATATCTTGAAGAGGTCCGACGTGAAGTACGTAACCAGCGTTTCGGAAAGGACCGAGCCAAAATGTTCAAAAAGATAAGTTCACGGGCAAGGGGTTACTTCATCCGACCGATGATGAAACATGCGCTGAAATCCTTGTTGCTGCAAGGCAAGCTGGCTAGTCTGTCTGTTCGCGAGCGCAAATCGATCTCATCGCTGGTCGAGGTAGAGTTCACGGTCTTTTCCCAATGGGGTGAAGACGGCATTATCGACTGGTTAATCGAACGGCTGGATTTGCCTTCACATCTGCAGACTTTCATCGAGTTCGGTGTTGAACTTTATGAGGAAGCAAATACACGTTTTTTGCTCGAGAATCGTAACTGGCGCGGGCTTGTAATGGATGGGGATCCGAGACTCCGAGAAAGTTTGATACACCAAGGCATTTTCTGGAGGCACGACATCCGTGCGACAACGGCCTTCATCACGAGAGAGAACATTAATCAGCTAATTCAGGAGGCTGGCCTTGATGGAGATATCGGACTGCTCAGTATTGATATTGACGGGAATGACTATTGGGTTTGGGAAGCCATTACTGCTGTAAATCCAGTGATAATCGTATGTGAATATAACGCGGTATTCGGTGACATCTGGCCGATTTCGATCCCCTATGATTCACAATTCTCTAGAACGGCGAAACACTTCAGCAATCTGTACTTCGGTGCCTCTATCCGAGCTTTGGAGAGTCTTGCTAAACGCAAGGGTTTTGAGTTCCTTGGCAGTAACAATTCAGGTGGTAACGCATTCTTTGTTCGCCATGACTATGCCGCCCGCCTCAAAGGCGCAATCGCGAATCGAAACGGCCGGCTATCGTACCTCCGAGAATCTCGGAATGAGACAGGATGCCTTACCTTCCTGACCGGTGAACAGCGGCTGAAAATGATCAGCGAGTTGCCAGTCATTAACGTCGAGACAGGCGAAACGGTGCTACTGTGCGAGTTGCCGAAACTTTATAGTGACGCTTGGACGGTTTAGTGTAAAGACGGCACCGGCTGACAGCCGCCCCTTTCGAATCTAAGTCGCTGTTTCCCTTTTGTACGATTCCCGTTTGTCCCGAACACGTGCGATCTACTTCCCAAGCGCTAAATCCAAATCCTGGGGTGCCAGCTCGGCACCCAGTTCAGTTGGCCGAGGTGCCGGACCTTCCGGCACTGGGGGAGTCGCACCCGAGAAACCTCTCCACGGTCTCTGTGGCAATGTGGCGGATTTCTTGGACTACAGGTACTGCGCTACACCCGAATTGCGGTCACGGATCAAGCGCGCAGAATAGCTCGAAGGTGTCTCTGCTCGTTGCAACCGTTGATTGAAAATGCGGAAGCGGACTGGAGATGTCGGCGTTGGAGACTCCCAGTAGTATGTGCACACATTCGCCGCCCATGCCGTGTTAGACACTGCTCCTGCTTCGAAATCTAGCCACGGCGAGTCGACATTGTCGAGAGTCAGGCAAAATATCGCCGCTCTAGATTCCGCCAATTCCTTGGCGATTGCCGGACTCCATCGCGTTCCCTTCTTGATGTCCTCGGACGACATCCACGGCTTAACCGTTTGGATCACGTATGCCCTCGCGCTGTCTATCTTTGATTAGCGCCCGCTCCAACTCTGCGAAGGCTCCCATCACTGAGAGCAACAGCTTAGACATCGCGTTATTTTCGCTGGTGAACGTCAGATGCTCCTTTACGAACTCGACCACAACACCGCGTCCGGTTAGATCAGTGACGATCTTGCGGAGGTCGTCCAGGTTTCTCGCCAGCCGATCCATTGAATGGACCACCAGGACATCTCCGTCGCGAAGGTAGTCCAATGCGGCCTTGAGTTGGGGACGGTTCATGTCCTTACCGCTGGCCTTGTCCGTGAACTTCTTGTCTACATCGATCCCTTCGAGCTGACGCTGTTCGTTCTGATCCAGACTCGAAACCCGAACGTATCCGATACGTTTTACGCCCCGTCTTGCTGACATCATCGACCGACACACCCCTGATTGTCAGGATGAACTCCATGACCTCTGCGGGATAGTGTCAAGCTAATTCGAATCGGACCCTATTCTGACGCAAATAGTGTCAGGCGCTAATGGGTCGCGATTCGCTACTGACTACAGTTCACATTGCATCGACCGCGCCAGGCACTCCGGACATCGGTAGTGCGCATCCCGCTCCAGCTCCGTCGTCTGCTGCGGAATGTGTCTTTGCATGATCCGCTGGACTAGCTGCCGACGTTGTCGCACTTAGCGCAGCACCTTCCATACGGTCAATGCGACGATGAGTTGATCGACGTTTTCGGGCGCAAGCTGTGCCCTGCAGTGGCCACCGTGGGGCTCTGCGGTGAGCAGATCGATCACGCAGACTGGGCAATCTCTATTCTCATTGATGATTGAGCGAATCTCGATATTCACGTTGGACTCGACCATCTCCAGGGTTGACCGGACCTATGTGATCTGAGTCACTCCACGAAATGCCCTACGGGTAGCAGAATTGTGAACAAGGGTTCCGCTAATGCTCAATGCGTTGCCTACACACCAACAGGACTTTGCGGCAATGTTCTCGCCTAATGTTCTAAGGATTCTCGCTGCGGAGACGAGAGCAGCGAGAGTGGCCACTGTCGAGACTAGTGCGAAGCGTCGGGAGGCGAAATGCCTGTAAAGCCCAGACCCCATCGCGATGCTCTCCTTGCGTCGTACTCAATCGGGCTGAAGCTGAAAGCGCTCCGAAGCGAGAAGCGATTCACTCTCCATAGGCTAGGGACTGAAACTGGCTTGTCAACTGCATTGCTATCCAAACTCGAATGCGATCTGATGGTCCCCACGCTTCCGACACTCGCCAAGATTTGCAGCGTTTACGGTGTAGGTCTCGGATACTTCTTCAATGATGCAGACCATCACTCTAGCTCGATCACACGCGCAGCACACTTGGCGCAGGATCGCAGAGAAAAGGCTAGCATCGGGACAATGCCCTTACACGTCCCAACCGCATCCGGCAAGCAGGTCTCTAGAGTGTTCGAAATTCCGTCCGGCTCCACCTTAGCGATGAGCGAACAGGGCAAAAGAACCGAAATCACCGCCTACGTGCTAGAGGGAAATCTCGGAGTGAACAGCGCGGGCAGCGACGAGGTTCTTTCGCCAGGAGATTGCATCGTCCTCAATACAGATGCAGTGGTGTTCTGCACTGCAGGTGACGCCGCCTGTCGGGTGCTCGCGGTGATCGCACGATGAGCACCTCCTCAGCAAATCGGGCTGTAGAAGGCACTTGACGGGGATCAATGATGTCCAATTATGATCCCGACGCATGACAATAAAGTGCGTCTCTCCTTTGCGATCCGTCTCGTCTGGAACTTCGACACCTTTTACGTGTCTGCCGCAAAGCCGGACGATCGACTCCGTTTTCCAAATCGACACCCTTCGTGAGCAGCATCAAAGCGCGCCATTGCTGCGCGAACGTGAGAAGTATCTGAACTACTTGTTCCAGATAGGTACACGTCGAGAGCGGGTTCGAAACGTCGCCACTATGCTCCTACACGTCATGAGGCTGCTTGAGTTTGAAGAACCTCGGTCGGTTGACGAATTCGAAATAAGACAAGCTTGCGATCGTTGGGTTTGCGATCCAGAAGCGCGTAGACACCGCAGACCTGGTGCGGCATCTCAGTACCACTTCAAGCTGGTCGCCACGAATTGGCTGCGTTTTCAGGGGATGTTTGTGACACCGCCGCCGCCTTGCCTTCCGTTTGGGGCACTCCTGTCTGAGTTCATCAGGGACACGACTTCTCAGCACGGCGTTGCAAAAGCGACTCTGAAAGGCTATCGCAAACAACTATCAACCTTCTTGAAGTGGCTCCAACCTCGTTGTGCAGACTTCTCGAAGGTGCGAGCCGTAGATTTAGAGGAATATATCGATGAGAAGCAACGCACTTGGTCCCGAAACTCGGTTGCTGTTCACTGCCGAACCCTGAAAAGGTTTCTCGGATATTGCGAGAAGCGAGGCTTGTGCTCCTACGGAATAAAGGGTGTCATCCGCTGCCCGCGACTACCGCGCATTGCAGAAAATCTTATCGGTCCACCTTGGGAGACGGTGCGTACCGCAATCTCGTTGATTGATGGGACCAAGCCCTCTGACCTGCGAGCAAAGGCGATGCTTCTCCTCTTTTCGGTTTATGGACTAAGGTCCGCCGAGGTTGTCAATTTGAAGCTTGAAGACATCGATTGGCGTAAGGGAATGATTACGGTGTACAGAGCCAAGCGAGGAAAGACTCAACAGTTTCCTTTGCAGAATGAGGTGGGAGACGCAATCGCGCTTTATTTGGAAAAGGTACGGCCGAGATGCGAGTGTCGGAATTTGTTTCTGACTTTGAATCCACCCTACCGTCCCGTGGGGGGCAATTCGATGTCTGTCATCGTAAACCCCCGTATAAAGCGGACAGGCATCGTTGTTGAGCGATACGGGGCACACATGTTACGCCGAACTTGCGCCACACAGCTATTGAGAAACGGAACGTCCCTCCGAGAGATTGCGGACTTCTTGGGGCATAGTGACTTGCGATCTGTAGGTATCTATGCCAAATTTGACCCCGCCAGCTTGAGGTCCGTCGCTGCGATTAGCTTACGGGGGATTTTATGACACTCGAGGAAGCGATCAAAAAGTACGTTCGGCGGAAGCAAGCAACCGGCGTGACCTTTTCGAAGGGAACAGATACCTATGGAGCCTTCCTGAAGGCGGTCGGCAACATAGAGCTGCGTCGGATCACTCCAGACGACGTTTCTGATTTCCTCAATCGGACTTACTGTTCTCCGACCGTCTTTCGAGTGAAGCATAGCCTTCTCCGAAATCTCTTTGAATACTGGGCTGGTCATGGCGAGCTTCTAGAACCGCCAATGCCGGACAACAGACCTGCACAGAGATCAAAGTTCCTGGCCTACATCTATTCAAAGGAGGAATTGCGACGCCTATTGAGAATCGCTCCCACATGCACAACCTCAAACGACAAAATGCACCCCAGAACTTTTCGCGTCATACTTGTGATGTTGTATGCGACCGGAGCTACAGTGGGCGAGATTACGAGGCTTGTGAGCGACAGCATCGACCTCGATAACAACATCGTGAAGCTTCCCGGTACCAGACTCAAAACCAAGCGTTCTATTCCCATCGGCAAGGACCTTGCCCGGGTGCTGCGTCAGTATTTGGCATGGCGTAAGCGAAGCGGAACGGTCGGTGATAATTTGTTTACACGAATCGACGGGACCGTCGTTACGTCAGAAGCGGTTGAGCGGAACTTTGTACGGCTTCGACAAAAGGCAGGCTTTGCAGGAGTCCGCGTGAGCAGTCAAACACCTTGCGTGAGGGACTTGAGAGCAACATTCGCGGTCCATCAGATTACCTCATGGATAAAGAAGAAGAAGGATTTGGATGTCATGCTGCCCGCCTTATCCGCATACATGGGAAACGCAGGGATAGAGTCTGCTGAACGCTACTTGCGCTTGACTCCTCAGCGATTCCAGAAAGCCTTGAACATCTTGTGTCCCGCGACCACACCTGCACGTTGGCAACGCGATCCCGCTCTGATACAGTTCCTCCTCAACTTCTGACGTATGTCCAAACAAGCGAAGTATAATGAGCGGTTTTGTGCCAATTCCTGGATTGATCAAGCCGATGGAGTGTCTCCCCGTGAAGAAGCTCCCTTCTGTCGAGCGCTGGACGTATGAGTTCAAGCTCGGATGGAAGCAGTTCGCACAGCCGATACCGTTATCGTCCATTCAAAGCAGGGCAAGCTCCTCACAAGCCAGTTGATTTAGGTTGCTCTTGAACTGGATACGCTCCCAGAAGGGACCGTACTCGATGTTGAACTTTTCGCGTTGGATAAGAGCGGAGCGCCACGGTTGCACCTCCTCCAGAATTATCGAAAGTGGATCAGCACACCTGACGTACTTTGCGTTCGGCATCCCTACGCATAAAGGCAAGCACGTTATTGTCCCCGGCACAAGAGGCATGTGATGTGATCTGCTGTCGGATATGCTTTGGGAGTGGACAGCGCTTCAAAGTCGGGAAACCGACTCTTGTAGGTGCCGACTGCTGTTGTTATCGCCGACGCCGAACTGAGCTGCGCGACCTACTTGTTTGGCCATGGCCTCAAGATCATCAAACCAGCCCGAGACAGTCAGCCGTTTGTTCTTATCAAAGATTCTGACCTCGGCGCATTCACCCATTCCGAACTTTACATGCGAGAACAGCACCTCAACGGCTTTCCTGATCATGGAGAGGTCGTAGAGCTTGGGAACAGTGGTGGCTTTCTCACTCATGCCAGCTAATACGCCTGGGCCGCGAAAGCCCATCCTTATGTCGCCAAGAAATTTCGCCCACAACGAGCAACGCCCGGCATCGCAGCCGAGCGTCGTCGAGATAGACGGGATCACTTCCCTCTTAGCAGGTTTTAGGTTTGACCGTACTCCAGGGGTTACCCAATCTTGTTCTCCCGGTAACCCATGGTGAAGTCGAAGTCGATTTCCGACTCACCTTCCACGAGCAGTTCGCGGATGTCCTTGAAGTTGTCACGGGAGAGCTTCAACCAGCCGAGTTCCCACTTCGGTGGTGCGACCTGCTGACCCTCTGCGGGCTTCGGGTACTTGCCCTCGGCGGGATCGGCGTCCGTATACCGGACAGCGAGAGTCGCGAAGACAAGCTGCGCCTTCTGGTTCTCGTCGTTGTTCAGCTTCTTGCAGCACTCGGCAAGCTCGCCCACTGGGAGATGCTTGCGGTCGCGGACGGTCTGGCAGCGGTAGACGACTTTCTTGTCTTCGCCTGGCTTCTGGATAAAGTGCACCCAGCCCATCTTGGTCTTAACCACCTGCGTCAGGACGGCGCAGCGGACCTTGGAGTTCTTGTCGGCGGGCTGGGTACGATCCAGACCGTTCCAGTATGCGTTACGTCGAGATCGCTAAAGCCGGCGTCATCGGCGGCGTTGTTGGCGGTGGTTGCGGTTGTGACGGCGGCAGACGACTGGGACCTCAACTATTTCTTCGTCCTCGAATTGATTCACGATACCCATCGTTGTTGCCAGAGCAGCCTCGGATTTGATGACCTCACCTGCAACTACGCACGGGATGCCGAATCCCGTCCTTAACGCAGCAGATTTCTTCGGAGTCAACCTATAACCGCGTTGGTTGGTATGATCCCGCCGGACTCGTTGTCCGCCCAATCCCTAGAATTCGGGTCAGTGTCGCCTTCGCGATGTTAGCTGCTTCAGCTTCTCGATCAACAACTCTCTTTCCATTCTGTTGCGACGGGTAGTACAACTCGCCGTTGTACTCTCCACTTCCGGTCGGCGATGTAGCTGACGTCCAAGGCATGTGCTCAACGCTGAAGCGAGCATTACATTTTCTTTAGCAGGAACTTTTATAGGTTCAAACGAGAGACATCGAGTGTTTCCATCGAGCTACATTTAGAAAAACCGATTACCTAGCAATTACTAAAAGCAAGACTTAGACATGACTAGAAACAAGTTGACAGGCACCCATCTAGTCTTAAACTTGCCATCAACCACGGGCCACCCCGGAGCCTCGTTTCGAAGCTCTCTTTCCCTCCTGAAGACTCGGGCCACTTTCGCAGCTTGCCTGCATGGCGGAGCTGTGTTCGGGAAGGTGCCATGCGAACACTTGGCTGTGAGCTGAATTTCGCCCCGTACTCCATTTCCATCCACCCGCTGCCAAATGCCCCGCCAGAGAGGTGTATGAAGATTCGAGAGAGAGAGGGCGGCCAGGTGCTAGTCCTTACAGCTTTGTGCGCGGTGATCCTCATGGGGTTCCTCGCCCTGGCCATCGACGTAGGCCTGCTGTTCCGGGCCAAACGCAACGTGCAGATCGCTGCCGACGCCGCAGCCACATCCGCTGCGCTGGACTATTACTACAACGCGTCCACGTCCCGCAGCAGCATCGACACAGCAGCCGCATCGGCGGCTTCAGCGGTGGGCAGGACAGCCGCGCTGACGGACGGAATGGCGGCAACCGACACGATCACGGTCGACACGGCCTGGGACGGCGCATTCGCCGGGCGGGATGGGTATTTCGAAGCCATCATCCGGAAGCCTGTGCATGCCATGTTCATGGGCATCTTCACCGGCAACTTCGTGACGGTCGCGGCTCGCGCCGTGGCTGGTACGCCCTACGCCTCCAACTACTGCGTGTACGCACTGAAGTCTCAGGGCGACGTCGGTAACGGAGGCAATGGCAATGGCATTGGGAAGGGCACCTCAGGCTTCTACCTCTTCGGTTCGAGCACGGTCATCACGCCCCACTGCGGGATCGTCATCAATGGAAGGTCCTCTGACGCCCTGAACCTGCAGGACACCAAGGACAGGATCACGGCGGGAAGCATTGCGGTCACCGGGGGTTGCGATAGCAACAAGAGTACGAACTGCACCTCACTTCCGCTCACCACCGGCGTGGCCCCCGTTGAGGACCCATTGCAGGGTGTGGGCCAGCCAACAAAGCCGACCACACAGTGCACAGGCAGCGTCTGGAGCAACTGTTACATCGACAGCGGCAGCGATCCGAAGAAGCCGCTATCGGTGAAGGACAAGACCATGAGCGGCACGCTGTTTGTGACGGGAACGGGAGGCATTAGTCTCGGTGGCACCATTACGAGCGGCACCACCGGTGCGACGATCTACCTGCAGAGCGGAGGCATGACCGAAACCAGCGGGACGACTTTCGCCGGTAGTTCAACGACCGGAAACGGGATTGCCGGTTTTTCTGCTCCGGGCTCAGGCCCCTTGTCGGGCATCGCTTTGATGGCTCCGCCTTCGAACTCCAGCATCCTTGAATTCGCCTTCGGTAACTGTCAGGGGAGCTTCAACGGGATCGTCTACGCGCCGAATGCCGCTCTCTACCTGCACGACAGCGCGGGCAGCCTCACCGTGAACGCCGACCTGGTTGTCGGTGAGATCGATGATCAGGCCGCGACGCTCACCGTCAACAGCTACAGTGCTGCGAACCCCACCACGACTCCGCTCAAAGCGGTGGCCCTGGTCGAGTAGGAGATCACGATGAAAAATGAAGACGGACAATCCCTGGTCGAGTTGGCGTTGACGCTCCCACTCCTGCTCGTTCTGCTCCTGGGTGTGGCGGAACTCGGCCACATCGCTTACGCCTCCATCAATGTGTCGAACGCGGCCAAGGCCGCCGGACAGTATGCCGCCCAGAACACGAGCACGGCGGTTCAGACGGGAAGCATCCTGGCTGCGGCGCAGAATGAGGTGGCCACTGTCCCTGGGCTGGTTGGGTCATTGAGCCTCGATCAGCCCACGTCGATGCCCGATGGTTCGCCGCTGCCCACGGGAACGGTGTGCAATGCGTCGGGGAGTTCCTACTCCTGCTCGTATTGCTCGTGCTCGTCGCCGGACATCGATCCGCCGGGCACCGATCCCGCGAAGATGAAGTACCCGCCGTTCGCCTGCGGAGCCGGTGATGCGCTCACCAGGTGTGTAGGCAATTCCCACCTGGAGCAGAACATCATCATCGAGACCCGCATCGCCGTGAGCCCCGTTGTCACCGTGCCGGGAATGGATGGACCGATGAACATGTACGGCCACGCTGTTGTGAAGAGACTGCAGTAGGAGGAACGATCGTGAAATTTGGGAATGAAGAGGGTGGAAGCCTGGTGGAGTTCGCGATCGCGAGTCTCCTGCTTATCATGATGCTGTTCGGGATCATCGAGTTCTCGTTCGCCTTCTACGGCTATCACTTCACGGCGGAGGCGGCCAAGGAAGCGGCGCGGTACGCATCGGTGCGCGGCAGCAATGCCTGCACCACGGCCAACCCGAACCTGGCCGACTACTGCCTCACGGGCGCGGGGGACAACACGCGCATCACCGCGCTGGTGGCTGGCTTGGGATACCCCGGGATTAACAGCGCGAACACCACCGCGCAACTATCCCTGCCGGACGGGGACAACGCGGTTGGGCACAACGTGAAGGTGGACGTCTACTACACGTTTCCGATCGCGGTTCCGTACTGGAAGGCGACGCGGCTGCAAATGCACAGTACCGCACAGATGGTGATCTCGAATTAGCGTTCACGTGCGTTGCCGATCGCACATCCGGAATCAGGTGCTAATCCAACGACGTGCCGAGGTGATCCGATCTACCCGGCGCTTGTCTTGCGCGAATGAGCTGATCGCAACCACATCCTCAATGTAGAACCCCACGCTGCCCCAGGGTGGGTCCATACGCCGAGTCGCGGTCTCTAGCTGCATGCGTATTGCTGACTGCATGAACCGTTCGGCCTGCCTGCTCCGGTACGAGAAGAAGAGCACGCCAGCGATGAGCAGGGCTAAGCTGACGTTCATCACTGCGCGGGTCATCAGCAGTCCTCCTTCACATCCCTTGAAATTGGGCATGTGCACCGCACCTGATCCTGAGGACACCCACCGCAGACCACGTAGGGGTCGAGCCCAGAAAGCGTCGCCGCTCCGGCTTCGCGCCGGGGTTGTGTCTGTCGATCACCACAACCATGACAACATTCTTGTGCACATCGATTCCAGCGAGCTTGTAGGACACCATCCTCCGGCGTGGATACGGCAGGAAGCGTGCGCGAAGATAATCAGACACCGTCACGTGCTACCAGCAACCCGGAGGTTGGAGGCGCGACACAGATTGGTCCAAACACGCAACCCAGGCCAAACTCGGAAACGGCTTCAACTGATCCAGAGTAGCCACGACCTTCGCCGTCCACGCCGCCTCGATATCACACGCACTGCGCTGAACCGATTTTCATCCATATGGGTGGATCGAAGATCCATGCGTAACTCGGAACTATGCCGAATCTTCGCCTAAATTGCCTCGCCAAGCAGCCAGTATTTTCACATCGACGGTTACCGTCTCACCGTCGACTGTGCCACCGGATGTGCCACAGATTTCGCGCTCTGTGCCACAAACACGCGTTAGAACGTCTTCGTGGCAAAGGAAAAGCCCGCTGATTTAGCGGGCCTTAGCGTCAGATATCTCGTAGCGCTACCGGGAATCGAACCCGGGTTTTAAGATTGAGAATCTCAGGTCGTAATCCTAGACTATAACGCTACGTCTGCAGGTGGCAGCCTATCACCCCTTTTTCGACTGCTGAAGTGCTGTCAGCACCTCTTCGGAGTGGACCCGAGGATCAACTTTCGTCCAGACCTTCACGATCTTACCGCTCGGATCGATCAGAAATGTGTTCCGGTTTGCAATCGTCATCTCTCCGAAGTGGCCCAGCGAACCATACTCATCCACTACCTTGTGATCGGGATCAGCCAGCAGGTGGAACGTCAATCCATCCTTGGTGCAGAACTGCTTGTGACTGTCGACCGTATCCACGCTCACGCCCAGGATGACGGCACCTTCCGCCTCGAACTTCGTCAGATCTCTTTGGAAGTTATGCGCCTCCACCGTACACCCAGGTGTCATGTCCTTTGGATAGAAGTACAGCACCACCCACTTGCCGTGAAAGCTGTCCAGAGAAATCGGCTTACCCTCCTGCGATGGAAGAGTAAACGTGGGAGCCTTTTGCCCGGCAGTCGGCATCGCCGCATCATCGGCCGCATGCACCGTCAACTGCGGCGCCAGAAGAGACAGAGCGGCCACCGCAACACACAGAATGGACTTCTTCACCTCGAACCTCCTCATTTTTGGAAAACGGGGAACCTTTGCTTCGCCTCCGGGCCAAAACACCGGCGTTCATACAGACGGATCTCGACAGGGAGGAGACTCCGCCAGCCCAGTATAGTTCCCGACACCGGATCTATTGTCACCGCGCCGGTCTCAGACTTAGAGCATGCGTTCCCCTGGTACCTAATCCCCAGTTCCGCTTCCCTGTCTCTCCGCCGCCACAATCGCAATTCCCGCCTTCTCCGCTCGCCTCAGCAGTGTCTCGCGATCGAACAGCAGGGTCCGACCCGCTTCGACCGACAGGCAGCTCGCTCCTGCAGCGATCATCGTCTCGATCGTCTTGATCCCGATCACAGGTACGTCAAACCGCATGTCCTGATTCGGCTTCGCGACCTTTACGACAGTCAGCTTCCTTTCGAGCGTCGAGGCCGGCGACGCTCCGTCCTCCTCCAGCGACTTCATCAGCAGCCCTGCCCGCTCAATCGTCGCGTCCGTTCCCTCCATGGCCTCCACCGCCACGCACGCCTGCGCCGCCACCACGACTGTCTGTCCGATGTCGAAGCCCGCGACTGCCCGCGCAACGCCCAGCCCGTACTCGATGTTCTTCCGCTCATCTTCAGTCGGGCCTCGCCCGCCCATAGCCTCCGTCAGCCCTCCCTTCTGTGCCAGCAGCGGCTCCAGAAATTGCGTCGAGCTCATCAGTTCGATCCCCTCATCACTCAGCACCTTCGCTACGGCGCCGAGAAGCATGTCTGTATTGCGCGTCCGCAGGTTCAGCAGCAGCTTCGCCAATCGCCAGTCCGGCCGAATGCTCGAGAAAATCTGCTTATGCTTCACCTGGCCGGCCATTACCGCCGACTCTACTTCCTCTTTGTGGAAGATCTCAATAAGACGAGAAAGCTCCCCCAGCGAGAGCCAATGCACTGTAATCTTGTCGTCGTACGCAGCACGATCATTGATCTCGGGATCAGTCTCTTCGCGGATCGCGGCAACGGTAACGGCAAAGCCCTGCGCGCGCGCAGCATCAAGCAGCAGAAACGGAAACCGCCCATTGCCCGCGATCAATCCGAGCTTCATCTACTTGATAATTCCCCGCTGGCTCTTCTCGATAAATTCCGCCAGCAGCTTCGCATCCTCGCCTTCCATCCCGCGAATCTGCTCGAGCGCCTGCGTCGTATTCATCTTCGACGAGGTCAGGTAGCGGAACGCCTTCTGCAGTGTCTTCAGCCGGTCTTCAGAGAATCCACGCCGCGCCAGTCCGATCTTGTTGATGCCGAAGGCGCGGTTCTCGCGCTTCGCTGAAGTCAGGGAGAAAGGCAGCACGTCTTGCGTGACGATTGTGCCGCCGCCGATGAAGGCGTACTTCCCCACTGTGCAGAACTGATGCACCGGACTGAACGCGCCCACGGTCGCAAAGTCCTCGATGTTGACGTGTCCCGCCAAAGTTGCCGCATTCGCCAGAATGCACCCGCTACCCACCCGGCAGTCATGGCCGATATGCACATAGGCCATCAGCAGGTTTTTCGAACCCACCCGCGTAATCCCACCGCCCTTCACCGTTCCGCGGCTGATCGTCACGCACTCGCGAATCGTATTGTCATCGCCGATCTCCGTCTGCGTAGGTTCGCCGCCATACTTCAGATCCTGCGGTGCGATCCCAACCGAGCAGAACGGATAGAACACGTTCTTGTTCCCGATTCGCGTATGCCCATCCAGCACCACATGCGAAATCAGCCGGCAGTCTTCGCCAAGCACCACATCCGGCCCAATCGTCGAAAACGGACCCACCTCACAGGAGTCGGGAACCACCGCTCCCTCCGCGATCACGGCACTAGGATGGATGCTCACTCGTTCACCGTCGCGCTTACAGATGCTGCCTCCGCTTGTGCCTCTGCTACCGAACCCTCTCCATGCGCCTTGCGCTCCCGCTCCCGCGTCACCACAGCGCAGGTCAGTGTCGCCTCACAAGCCAGCTTGCCATCTACCGTTGCCCGGCCCTGAATCTTTCCCGCCCGCGTCCGGAACGACAGCACATCCACCTCGATCCGCAGCTGGTCTCCCGGCGTCACCGGTCGGCGAAACTTCGCGCGCTCGATCCCCGTAAACACCACCAGCTTCGAATGCCGATCTTCCAGCTCGTGCATCATGATGATGCCGCCCGCCTGCGCCATCGCCTCCACCACCAGAACGCCCGGCATGATGGGATACCCGGGAAAATGTCCCTGAAAAAAAGGCTCATTGATGGTCACATTTTTCAGCGCGACGAGCCGCTTCTGCGGCTCAAATTCGGTGATCCTGTCGATCAGCAGAAACGGGTAGCGGTGAGGAAGAAACTCCAGGATCTCCTGGATATCGAACGTCATTCTCTAGCTCCAGAAAGCGCGCAAACACGGCTCCCCGCGCTCCCTGTGGATTATAACGAAGCGTACTGAGAACCCAGCGCAGCCTTTCGAAGCTACGGCTGCTTCTGCTTCTGAAGCCATTTCGCGAAATCAGCCACTCGCGGTCAGCAGCATCGATGGCATAGCCTCGGCCGATCGCCATCAAGTACAAGTTTGATCTTTGACCAGGTCGACTCAAGGCTGAATGCTGAGAACAGAGAGGTGTTACTTCTTCACCCTCTTCGCAATCCCAGCTACATCCCAGTAGTCCGCCGGCAGATCCACGTTGTAGTGCACCTTATCGATATACATCTGCCGCACCGTCTCATCGTTGTGCATGCGCGTAATCGAGTACGCCGTAGGCAGGCCCTGCACATCGTGATAGTCCGCGTATTCCTCCAGCTCGGTGTTCTTGTCCTTGTACTCGGGATCGCGCCACTGGAAGCTGCGGCTCAGCGGCAGATGTGTCTGCACGTCGGCCTGAATCGTGATCGATTCATTCTCCGCCGAGATCAGCGTCACCTGGTCCGCCATGTGCCGCTCCGCCATCCGTTGGCCTTCGTACACGAGGATTGTCTTCGGATCCTTCAGCCAGACCTTCACCGCCATCTCGATGGAGTGATCGCGCCGCCGAAGGAAATCATCCAGCTGATCCTTCGGCAACTCCTTCGCGCCGCGATACGTCACCTCAGTTCCTTTGCGCCCGATATAGAACTGGTAGACGTCCTTGTGTTTCCCGTACTCGTATCTGTCGTGATCGGGCCACATGTGGCAGTCATAAAAGAGCAGTGTCCCTGGATCTGGATCGCCATGATGGAATGCCGCCAGATGCCCTTCGCGAACCGTATTCTTCAAATTGAGCCACGCGTCTCCGCCCAGCGCCTTCACCATTGCATCCAGCACCGCGCGCGCCTTCGCAGCATTCTTGCCCGCCGCCGGATCCACCGCCTGCTGCGCGTCCGCCGGCTTGCCATCGCTCTCCTGCGCCCTCAAGCCCAGCGGCACCGCCAGCCAGATTGCCACCAACGCTGCCGCGATAGTTTTCCTCATCCACATCTCCACGAACCCGCTCTTGTTAATCCCAGTTCCCTAATCCTGCCTTTACCCAACCAGCACCGCTCCTCCATTCACGTTCAGCACCTCGCCCGAGATGAACCCGGCCATCGGCGTGCACAGAAAGAGCACCGGCCCAGCGATCTCTTTAACAGAAGCAACGCGTCCGACCGGAATCCCCGCCCTGATCTTCGCACCCAGAAGCGGGTCGCCCAGCGTTCCAGCTGACATATCCGTCGCCACCCATCCCGGAGCCACACAATTCACGAGAATTCCGCGCGGGGCAAGCTCGCTCGACAGGCTCTTCGTAAGACTGATCAGCGCGCCTTTCGTCACGGCGTAGTCCGCATGCAGAGCCTCGCCCCGCTGCCCCGCCGTGGAGCTGATCAGCACGATATGCCCCTTCGGCCCGTCCTCAACTGTCGGTGGCGGACCTTGCAGCTGCATCTGCACCACCGCCGCCTGCACCAGCCCGAACACCGAGTCCAGATTGATCGCAATCGTGCTGCGCCATTGCTCCTCCGTCATGATCTCGATCGGAGCATCGTCGCTCGGCCAAACTCCATGGTTTACCACCAGCGCGTCCAGCCGCCCGAAAGCCTTGATCGCCGCTCCCACCAGCGCTCGTCCATCTGCGGGAGAACTCAAGTCCTGCTCGATCGGCACGCACCGGCTCGGCCCCCCGCACTCATCCATCAGCGTCAGCGCCAGCTCCTTCGCCTGCTTGTAGCTGAAGACCACCCGCGCGCCGGCGGCCGAAAACAGCCGCACCGTCTCGGCGCCAATCCCGCGCGATCCGCCCGTGACCAGCGCCACCTTCCCATCCATCGCTAAAGAAACACCAGCCATAAGCCCAACCTAAAACCTCACCGTCCCAGCTGTCCATTCGATGTATCCCTTGCCCCCGATCGGGCTCTTTAGCGCTGACAAACCCAAAAAGCCGCAAGCTCAGCCAACAGCTAGAAGCTGGAAGCTCGAACATTCTGCATCTCCCTTTCTCCCTCCCCATCCAATACCCAGCCCACCCCTGGGCAGAGGGAGCCTTTATGGCCACACTCCCAGCAACCGTCCAGGCCACGCACGCCTTTCCTCCTCGTGTGCAGTCTTCCTGCGAGTTCTCGCAAGTTCTCATGAAGCTGCAGCGCGCCACATACCTCGTCGCCTCCACACTCGATCTCGATTGCCTCCTGGACCGCGTCGTCAACGACCTCGCTACCTCGATCGGCAATGTCGAAGTCGACGTTTGGCTCCGTGATCGAAATTCGAACGAGCTCGTCCTGTCCGGCGTCCGTGGCTGCACCAAGAACAAGCTCGGCTCCCGCCTCAAAATCGGTAAGGAAGGCATGGTCGGACACGTCGCCGCAACCGGCAAAATGCGTTACGCGCCCGACGTCTCCAAAGACCCCTACTACATTCCCTGCGAACCTGAGACACGTTCGTCGGTCAGCATTCCCCTGAAAGCCGACGGCGAACTCATCGGTGCCCTCTGCATCGAACACTGCGAAATTGACGCCTTCTCTGATGACCAGCTCCAGATCCTTGAAGCCCTCGCCGGCCACATCGCCATCTCAGTCCAGAACGCGCGTCTTTTCAAAAACGAGCGCGTCGAACGCGAACGTCTCGAGCGCGAACACGCAGAAGCGCGAGCCATGCAGCGTGCCCTCTTCCTCAAACCTCAACCTCTCGTGCCCGGCTTCGCATTCGAAACCGCATGGCATCCCGCTGGAGCCGTCGCTGGCGACTGGTTTGATTTCATCGACCTCGGCAATCAGCGCTACGGCATCGCGCTCGCCGATGTCTCCGGCAAAGGCATGCCCGCCGCGTTGCTGATGTCCGCAACGCGTGCCCTGCTCCGCTCCATCGCTCCGCTTTACACATCGCCTGCTCAGACCCTCGAGCACTTGAACCGGTCGCTCACAGAAGACTTCCCTACTGGCAAGTTCGTCACCATGGTATACGGAATCCTCGACGCCTCGACGCGCCAGATCACCGTATCCAGCGCTGCGCACCTGCCGCCTCTTGTCATCAACGGCCATTGCGCCTTTCTCGATCTAGACACTGGCCTGCCCCTCGGCCTCGGTGCATCATCCTATCCCGAGACCACCATCACCCTCGGCCCCGGTACTCGGCTCCTCTTCTACACCGACGGCATCACCGAAGCCATGAACGCCACCAACGAAGAGTATGGCCCCGCCCGCCTCATTGAACACTTCGTTCAACCCGAAGCATGCGTCGACAGCCTCATCGCCGAAGTACAGAAATTTGGTCACGGTTCGCAGCACACGGACGACGCCACTGCACTGCTGATCCGCAGCCGTTGATCTGAACGCTTTCACTGCATCAGCGGCCCGGCAGCATCGGATCTGGCGGAGCACTCTCCCGGATCCATTCTTCATAGCGGCCGCGCGAAACCTTCACAATGATGTGAGAGCTCTGGCCTGCACTCGGCAGAAATGAGAAGGAGTGGCTGGCCGCCGCTCTCTCCCTTAACTCCATCTCTTCCGGAGCATCGCGAAACGGCGTCGTTCTCACGGCGATCTCGATCTTTCGCCCGAACTTGATCCCCCAGCTCAACATGCCCGGGCCGTACTCCACTGCGCCGAGCCTTTCGTCCAGCTTTCGCAAGGCGCCCTCTGCAACCCGCCGCCGATCCCACGCCAGCAGCAGACACCACGAATCATCCATCCCTTCGAGCCCGCGAAGCTGATCAGCAATCAGCGAGTCCGGAGTACTCTTTTCTACCCACCTGTCGACTTCGGCGCGCACACTCTCCGCCGATCCAAACACTGCTACCTCCTCATCGAGAATGGCCAGCCAACGTGTTTCCACGAACGACTCGCGTTCTCGCGCGAAGGGCGGCACCACCAGCACCGCAACACCTCGATAGCTCACCCGCTTCGCACCCGCATCGTCAAATCTGAAGATCGCCTTCTGATCGAAGTGACCACTCACCAGCAGGCTGTGCTCATTTTCTCCAGATTCGCCACGAGCACCCGACACAAACACCATCCCGCTCAACCGGCGTGACGCGTCCCCGCCCGTCAGGGCATAAAAATCTTTCAAATCAATCTTGTTCTCGGCCGTGAGCACCATAAAACTGCCGGTCGTGCCCTGTCCAGCCGCGCGCGAGGTCCCCGCCACCAGCCGGCTCTGCGGAGGAACAAGCTGCAGCAGCCGCGGATCGCTTCGCACTCCGACGGCAGCTTCAGCGCAAAACAGCAGAACAACGAGAACGCAATTGATGGCGCGTCGACCAGACATGATTCTCCTCCAGACGATCAATGCAGCAGCCACTACGTTACAATTCGTAACGTTACGCTTTGTAACGTTTGATTGCAGAACTGTTCTGACCCGTAAAGATGTTTCGAAAAAATTCGGATCGGGATCGCCTCTCGTGCGGCGATCAGGCTTGAAGCGGGTCAAGGAACTGCAAATCATCTTCCTTGCTCTTACAACGAAGATGACGTAACGCGGTTAACCCCGTTTGAGGAATCTTTGTGAAATGTGACGAGATTGCAGTAGCCTCACTCACGTTCTTATCCGCAGATCGTCGCAACTTCGGTTGCATTTGTTCCGCCGTTTCCGCTTCGCGGAACTTAAAGCGACCTTATCGATCAGCTCTCATCCAACATGCACTGCTTCATTCGATGTTGAGATCTGATCTTGGCGTCGAAGATATCCGTCACCATGAACTGTTCGTGTGAGGACACCAGTGTTCGGAAATGAACGCCGTAGGCACTTATTCTCCGTCTGCGGTGTCATCATTCACAGCAGTCAGGAGTAGTAGCGACTTCAGGGCCCGTTTCCAATTGGAAAGTCAATTGCTATTCGAAGTGTTGGAATTCACCTTCCCCGGGGTTTCCTGCTAATGAAGCGATTCGAACCGTTCGCGCTGGACACGGCTAACGAGTGCCTCTGGCACCAGGGCCGGCAGATTCCACTCGCCAGCAAGCCCTTCGCAGTCTTGCGCTACCTGGTCGAAAATCCTAACCGCCTCATCACGCATGACGAACTGCTCGATGCGCTCTGGCCTGAGACCTACGTGCAGCCACAGGTACTGCGGACCTACGTTCTCGAACTCAGAAAAATTCTGGACGACGACGCGAGACAGCCGAGATTCATCCAGACCGTCCCGAAACGCGGTTACAGCTTTATCGCAGCGGTGAACGACGGCCCAGCTCCATCCCCGTCTCCTGGCACGATTTCTACTGCTGCAGTTGATCTCTTCGGTCGTGACGACGAATTGCGCCGGCTCCTGACCACTGCTCGGAACGCTTCAGCCGGACAGCGGCAAGTTGTGTTCATCACCGGAGAAGCTGGCATCGGCAAAACCGCGATAGTCCAGAACTTTCGTAGCTTGTCTCCCATGTGCATGGTTGCCGGCCACTGTGTCGAGGGCGTCAGCGAAAAGGAACCGTACTACGCCATCATCGAAGCAATTGGGCAATCCATGCTGTTGCCCGATCACGAGGGCATATCGTCGCCTGACTCTACGCGTCCGCGTACATTTCACGACCGTCCGGGTGAGCTCTGCGAGGCTCTGGAAGAGTTCGCTCGCGATAAACTCTTCGTGCTCGTCATCGAAGACCTTCAGTGGGCGCATGAAGCTACCCTTCACTTGATCTCTGCTCTTGCCAGGCGCAGCGCTCCAGCAAAGCTGGTGGTTCTGGCGACCTATCGCCCTCAACACTCGTCAACGACATTCGCATTGAGGTCCGTAAAGCAGGATCTGCTCATCAGACAACTGTGCACCGAGATCGCGCTCGAACCACTTTCCAAAGATGCAGCCAGGCGCCTCCTCAGTCGTAAACTCGGTGAGTTGGATCCGCCTCCATATTTCAGCGATTTCGTCTATCAGCGCTCCGGCGGCAATCCGCTCTTCCTCAACGCTCTCCTCGACCACATGATCGCGGAGCGATGGATAGTACAGAGCGGCGACGGACGCGAAGTAAAGTGGCATAAGACAGGCTCCGTTTCCCATCTCGAAATCAGCTTTCCTCAGAACCTGGCGCAACTCATCGAATTAGAGATCGACCGGCTCAGCCCCCAGGAGCAGAGGGTTCTCGAAGCCGCCAGTCTGATGAGCGTCGCCTTCCCGGTGTGGTCCGTTGCTACAGCCCTCGAAGAAGATCCTGAAACCGTCAACGACATCTGTGACACCATCGAGCGTCGCACCGGTCTCGTGCGGCGCGCTGGTCACGACGATCTTCCCGACGGCACGCGCTCCGACTTCTATACTTTCGCGCACGAGCTCTATCGTGAAGTGCTCTATGCTCGGCAAACCACAAGCCGCCGCGCCAAGGGTCACACGCGCATCGCCGAGCGACTGAAGGCGCTCTTCGCGGGACGCGAAGGTGTCGTTGCAACCGAACTGGCAATGCACTTCGAGGCTGCCGGAAACTGGCAGAGAACCGTCTGCGCACTCCGCTTGGGCGCACTGCACGCGCAACAGAGATGTGCGTATCAGGAATCAACGCAGTTGTTGCATCACGCTCTGGGCCTCGCCGAAAATCTCCCAGAGCCCGATCGCGCCGCCGTGGTTAACGAAGTCAAAAACGAATTGCGTTCCCTCAGCGAGAGCGCGGCGACGCAGCAAAAAGCTGGCTGAAGATTTGACGTTATCTGGACGAAAGCTTGACGACTAAATTCTCTAGCATCGCTAACGTGTGAATACGGCAAGGAGGTTCACACATCATGCGATCGATTTTCCGAAAAGTTATCCTGGCATCGGCAGCTGGCGTCGCGGTGGCGCTCGCAGGCAACTGCGCCATGGCAGCGACAAGAATTAACGTGCCCTTCAATTTCAGCGTTGCCGGGAAGATGCTCCCCGCCGGCAGCTATCATCTCGTTCACGAGTCGAGCAGCGGCTTCGTCACCCTGAGTAGCCTCGATTCGAACCAGAGCTACACATGGCTTCTGACTCCCGGCCCTTCCGAATACGACAGGAAGATTGCGTTGAAGTTCGACGACCGTAACGGCACCCATGTGCTTCAGTCTGTCCAGTACGGATCGAAGATCACGCCCCGCATCGACCAGCAACGGTCCATCGATATGGAGCGCGAATCCGGCGGACAGTAGCTTCTGCCCTCCCCCGAGGCAGTGCAAACCGAACGGGCGGCTTCCGCTATTGGAGCCGCCCGTTCGCGCTGTATCATTCGCCCATGCGAAAGATGCATCTTGTTTCCGTCCTCGTGACGATCGCCGCTGCGCTCCAGTCCACCTTTGGCTTCGCCCAGCAAAGCCACTGGGCCTCGCCAGACGACAAAACCGCTCAGTACATGATCGATATGGAACGCAAATGGGCCGAAGGGGTCTGCGTGGACAACGGCGTCGTATCAGACCTCCTTGCCGATGATTTTCAGGGCACATCCACGACTGGCGCCCGCTTCACCAAGTCCGACGAACTCCGCGATGAAAAAGCACCCCGCTCAGCCCGCAATTGCGGACTCGACAAGACAACAGTGCGCTTCTTTTCCAACACGCTCGCCATCGTCTACGGCAGCGAGCACGCCACCGGTAAAGACAAAACTCGCCCCGACGCGAAGGTCTGCCAGATCTGGACCGATACATGGCTCAAACGCAATGACAAATGGCAGATCATCGCGTCGCAGGACAATCGCGTCAAATGCAATTAGTCATCGCACAGAAATGCCGCACATCCCACACCGTCATTGCGGGTCCCAGAACAAAGCGTAGATCTCTGTCTCAAGGGCGGTCTGTTGTCGGATCAGCGGCTCATCTCGCGGAGTAACAAATAGCGGTACGCCGACGGTATCGGAAATCTGCACCTCTTTAAGGCTCGCTACCTCCTGCTCTTTTTTGCCCGCTAGGGACAGGCGGAGTATGGCGGGGGTTGGCTTTTCTCTAATCACATACATGCTCCGGCTGTCATGCGACCAAGCGAGCCCGTTGACGTCATTTCTAACCTTGTTCCATGTGCTGCTCTTCCCATCAAACAACTTCAGCTCGCCATCAACGCTCAGAGCAGCCAAATGCTTCCCATCCGGAGACCACCGCGCCAACCATGAGCCCTCCGATCCTGGAACCACTGATGCTTGGCGAGTTTCGATATTGAATATCTCAAGGTGCGGGAGCGCCGGAGCTAGATCTGAAGTGAATAAGACCGATTTACCATCGGGAGACCAGCTTGCGTTGTAATCATTCATCAGATCTGTCCGGCGAAATACTCAACAGTTGCGCATCGGCAAATGGAAGCGGAAGAGCGACCGGTTCTCCGCCGGCCACCGGAACAGCCGACAATGCCCAATGCCCGTTCACCACCTCGGCGAAGTACACCCGCACTCCGTCGGTGGCCACCATGGGGAATTTCTCGCGCCCATCGCTCGTGAGCTGAAGACTGTGGGTAATCCGCATGGGTGTGAAGTCAGTCCGGTGCAGCCGGCCCGCAAACAGTGCGCCGAAGACAGACAGCAGTCCCATCGCCGAAATCCACCCCCAACGAGCCGACGGCTTCGGCACTGAAACCGGAGCAGCCGCCGGCTTCGGCACTAGGGCCTCTGGCGACGAGTTGGCATGTGCGATCGGCTCCGTCTGCTCTGACCGATGGGCAGTTTGTACTTCGCAATCTGACTCCACCGGCGCGATAAAACGGTACCCCATCCGCGTCACGGTCTGAATGTAGACAGGAATGTCCGCATCGTCCTTCAGCAGTTGCCGTAGCTTCCTCACCGCCGTGTTGATTCCGTGATCGGTATCCACAAACACGTCTTTCGGCCACAGCTTCTCGGCGATCTCTGCCCGCGTCACAAGCTGCGCCCGGCGTGTCACCAGCAGCATCAGCAATTCCATCGGTTTTCGCTCGATGCGCAGCGCGCGTCCTTTGCGCGAAAGCTGAAATCTCGCGCAGTCCAGTTCGAAGTCACCGAATTGAAACACGGGTCCCGGCACAAAACTCACTTGTTAGAAGTCGTCGAAGGGGAAAACCTAACCAACGGTGTACCACGGATCTGTAGGCTTTGAAAGGATTTCCGGGTTCACCCCTCCTTTATCTCCGCTTCACCTGTCCTCCATTGCCATCTCCGCCATGCTGCGCTTAGCTTCGCGCCATCTCCTTGCTTCTCAGGACGTTCAAACGAGCAGCCGAGTCTGCAATCTCGACCCAGCCCGTAAACTTCACCACCCGGTCCTCGGTGAGCAACAAATTCTTGTCAAAACGAGAGGTCGAGATGAGTCGGTTCTGTCGATTGAAAACATGTGCAGGTTTTGCCTTAATGGCGCTCGTGTGTGCGGTTCTCGCCGTTGCCCAGGGCCCTTCCCCCAACGTTAGCGTCTATGCCACAGGCTTAAACAACCCACGCGGCCTCACATTCGGCTCCGACGGTCTCCTCTACGTAGCCGAAGGCGGCGCTGCCGGGAAAACTTCCACGGTCGGCACCTGTGAACAGGTCCCGGATCCCATCGGACCTTACACGGGAGGCTACACCTCTCGGATCTCAAAGATCGACTCACACGGAAGTCGCATGACCGTGATCGACGGACTCCCCTCCAGCCAGACCAATCAGGGCAACCTGGTGAGCGGCGTAGCAGACATCAAGTTCATCGGGAACACTCTCTACGCAGTTACAGGCGGATCCGGCTGCTCTCACGCCCTCGAAGGCACAACCAACGGCATCTTCAAAATCAACTCGAACAACACCTGGACCATGGTTGCCGACCTCTCGGCTTTCCAGAAGGCTAACCCCGTTGCCGTCCCCGACCCCGACGACTTTGAACCCGATGGCACTTGGTACAGCATGGTCGCCGTCCGCGGCGCGCTCTATGCCGTTGAAGCCAACCACGGCGAAATTGACAAGATCTCGCTCGACGGAACGATTACGCGAATCGCCGACATCTCCGCTACGCAGGGCCACATCGTCCCCGCGGCAGTCGCTTATCACGGCAACTTCTATGTCGGGAATCTCAACCCGTTCCCCATCCAGGAAGGATCATCGAAGATTCTCAAGATCACGCCCAGCGGCCAGGTTGAGACAGTTGTCACCGGCCTCACCACCGTGCTCGGCGTCGCTTTCGATCACGACGGCTATATGTACATCCTGGAAAACACAACCGGCAATCTCTTCCCCACGCCCGGCACCGGCAAGGTTCTCAGAGTGGTTGACGGCAATCTGCAAGAGATCGCGACCGGCCTCTTCCTGCCCACCGGGATGACCTTTGGACCAGACGGCGCTCTCTATGTCTCGAACGTCGGCTTCGGCCCTCCCCCGATCGGCCTCGGCCAGATCGTCAGAATCACGGTGCCGCCCGTCGACTAGTCGACGACTTGACAGTCCTCCAAACCATGACGCGCTCTGCCCCAGAACGCACGAGCGCGTCATGGATTTTTTCGCTCGCGGCCTTCACCACGCCTCCACCGGGCCCTTTAACACCGCACAGCATCCTTGAACCCATGGTGGACGCGTGCACGTCACGTCGTACGGGAGAAAATGTTCACCGGTTGATTTCCCGAGAGCTGAAAGCTGAAGGCTGAGAGCTAGCCTCTAAAAGCGGAAATACGCCCCAATCATCGGCTGCGCCGTGTGCGTAAATCGATCGGTCGACGTATACAGCTTGGTCAGATCCGGCGCCTTGTAGAGATTTCCACGGTATTGAAACCGCAGTCCCAAATGCGGGAACACTCCCCAGTCCAACCCCGCGCCGTAAACGAACACGCCCTTCGTCGAGGTACTCGTGTTCGTCTGGCTGCTGTCCGGCTGATTCAACAGCAACCCTGCGCCGCCCAGAACAAAGGGCCGCAGATTCGCGACGTGCACCGAGACCAGCCAGTCCGCCGTGATCTCGTGCGCATTCGCCCTCACCGTTTCCGGCGTGCATGGCACTCCAATCGCGCACGTAGCCGTGCCTGCCGGACGTGAATACGTCTGGTTGGCGCGGTTATAGGAGTAGGTCGCCTCATACCCCACCAGCGGATTCGAGATGTGCCGCAGCTCGATGATGCCGCCTGCCGAGTTCGCCGGGCTCTCAACCGTTCCGTTCCCGGTCGTGCGTCCGCTGAACGCCCCGTACAGGCTCAGCCCCAAGTCCGTCTGCGCAGACCCCGAAAGGCTCATCATGCACAACCCGACAAGAAGCAGGAATGCTCGAAGAAAGAATGTCCGCATTTTCATCTCCTCTTGGATGCTTTTCTCGCGATCATGCGCGGAATAGGGGAGCGCTCGCGAGGGCCCGAATACGTGCCCGGATTGTCCAGAAACGTACCTAATCCGTATCCGGTCACGTGCCTTAACCCTCTATGGACGCAGAAGTCGTCCCAAGGTGGCCTGCAGAGGTTTAGTTGAGTGATTACCGACGTCCAATCTCAACCATCTGCGTCATGCCGGGCTGCCAGATTAGCGCGTGGCTGTGCCCAATTGACGGCCGATACTCTGCGCGTTCATCGCGCGGCCTCACCGCGCGATGAGTGGGCGTTTCAATATATGCCCTAGATCGCCCGCAGCATCCGCACCGGCAGGAAGATGATCGCGCTCACCAACTCCAGCACTCCGCCGACCGCGATCCCCACGATCCGAAACGGGATGAGCAGCAGCCACACGATCGGGTATGCAATCAGAGCCAGCAGCGCCAGGGGCCAGCACATTACCAGCAGAATGCACCACAACAGAAACTTGATCATAGCGTCCCCCAAACTCGGTCAACCACACATACGTCGAGTGGCGCCGTACAGTTCCGTTACTTCTTCACCGTTGCAGTCTTCTTGCGGCCGGCGGCCGCTCCTGACTTTGCCGGCTTCTCTCCAGTTCCCGCTCGCGCCGCCCTATGGTCCCGGATCACCCTCTTCCGCTCCGTTTCCACCAACTCAAGTAACGTCCTGGTCCGCTGCGGCAGCTTCTCAAGCGTCAGTGCATGAGCCCGCCTCAACTCCGCCTCGATCTCGCGCGGTCTCAGTGCATCCCACCGCTCCAGCATCACCCAGTGCGCTCTCGCCAGGTGAGGAGCCGGCACGACCCCATCGCTCTCCAGCAACTCGTGATACCGCTCCGCCCCGCAGTGAAACATCAGCACTCCCGCGCCCGTTCCATCAAGGTCCGTCATCGCGAACATCTTCCCCCCGATCTCCCGGTCTGCGGCCCAGTACACCAGGTAGTGCCCCCAGTTCAGCGTCTCCGCCACATGCGGCAGGCCCATGCAGATTTCTCTAACCCGCTCGTTATCCATGCCCGAGAGTGTAGCCCCGAACTGATGTCCGTCTTATGTTTGCTGCTCCCTTTTCTTGCTCCCTGCCCGATCTGAATCTGACCCTTATCTCTGATCCTTAATCATTCCACTTGACATCACACACTATGCGACATACAGTATGTGAAGTACAGTACGAGGGCGCAATTAATGTCCGCAGCCGAAAACACCTTTGAGAACCTCCGGCTCGAGCTCCGGCGCGGATGCCTTACCCTCGCCGTCCTCGCTCAGCTCCGGCAGGAACACTACGGCTACACACTCCGCAAAGACCTTGCCGAGCGGGGACTTGAAATCGACGAAAGCACTCTTTACCCCCTCCTCCGCCGTCTCGAAACCCAAGGGCTGTTGGTCAGCCAATGGCGCGAAGAAGACAAGCGCAACAAACGCTTTTACCGCCTCTCACCCGATAGCGAACAGATTCTCGCTCGCCTCCTGGACGAGTGGAACGCGATAAACGCCTCGATTTCCCGCATCCTCGACGCCGCTCAAGAAAAGGTCGCTCCCCATGCCGACAACCAGTAAGGACACCACTATGGAACTCCTCGATCGCTACCTGCAGGCCGTCAGAAAATACCTGCCGTTCCGCCGTCAGGACGACATCATCGCCGAACTCCGCGCCAACATGGAGTCGCAGATCGAAGACCGCGAGTCCGAACTCAACCGTCCCCTCACCCAGGGCGAGTTCGATGACTTCCTGCGCAAGATGGGTCACCCCCTCGTCGTCGCCTCGCGCTACCAACCCCAGCAATACCTGATCGGCCCGACGCTCTTCCCCATGTACTTCTACGTGCTGCGCCTCGCATTGCTCTGGGCCTTCATCGTCTGCATGATCGTTGCAGCCGTTGTCACGCCGCTCACGCAGTCTGGTGGGCAGGCTGTTATCGATGCGCTCTTCCGCACTCCCGGCATTCTCATTCAGACCGCCGCATGGATCACGCTCGTATTTGCCGCGTTCGACTTCGCCCGCAGCCGCTACCCAGAAACCTGCGCGCAGATCCCCGGCGTAAACCGCAACTGGAATCCCAGTTCTCTCCCCCCGCTCGAGAAAGCACCTCACTCCGGCAAGCCGCGATCATTCACGCAGATCGTCATCGAGATTGTGATGGGAGTTCTCTTCCTGGGCTGGCTGCTGATCATTCCCCATCATCCGTTCCTGCTCATGGGACCCGGCGCTGCCTACCTTGAGGCCGGACCGTTCCTGCTCGCGCCCGAATGGTGGACATTCTATTGGCTCCTCATCGCCGTCAACATCATGCAGATCGCATGGAAGTGCGTTGAGCTCGGCCGCGGCACCTGGCAATGGCCCTCGCGCTTCCTCGGCATAGTCAGCAAGGCTGTCGGGCTCATCCCCATCGTCTTTCTACTTTCGGTTACTGACCATCGCTACGTTCTACTCAAAAACCCTGTAACCGACCAGCTGCACTACGGTCAGAATCTGCACCAGGTCAACTACGGCCTGTACTTGGCCTTTTCCGTAGTGTGCGCAATCGTCGCCCTGCAGTTGGCCTTCGACATCGGCCGATGGGCAGTGGAGATCTATCGCAGACCTGAAGTGCGCCCCTGACCTGGCTCAGAAACTACCAGTCAAGAACCGAATCTTATTCGCAAACCTCACCTCACAGGAGGAACCATGCGCGCTCGAATCGTCCGCTACGTAGATGCACTCTTCCTTGGCATGATCCTTGGACTCGTTTTCGTATCGCTCGTACACGCATCCTAGTCACCCCCCACCAGACCAGCCCTTCTTCAGCTACATCAACTGGCACCCATGACAAAAGCGGCGCGCCCAGTGGGTGCGCCGCTTAACTGATCACCGAGAACTGATCGCTGACGACTGCTCTTACTGTTTCCCGAACCGATAAACCAGCCCGAACGTCGCTCCAAGATTGCGTTGGAACGAGCCAAATCCCGTTCCCATCGCCTCTGGGGCCAGCCGCAATGAGATGCTCGGCGTCAAGTTCGCTTCACCGATAATCGCAGCGGAAAACGCATAGGTCGTGCTGTCTGGATACAGCCGGCATTGCTGTCCTGGCGGGCAGATCCTTCCAAAACCGTTTGTATCCGCTTCAAAATTGCCCATCCCCGCGCCACCGAGCACCCGCCCCGCTATGGAGTACTTCGGCCGTAGCTTGAAGCGGTACACCGGGCCCGCCATGAAGTCGTAGGTGCTGATCGCCGGACGCGTGATGGAGCTGAAGTTCAGCCCTACAAAGGCCGTCCCGTAATTGCCTCGTCCGTCAATCGTGATCCCCAGCCGATCGTTGTACCACCGCGTCAGCCCGAGATCGAACGCGTACATCGTCGCGTTCTGCAGTGCGGGACCGGGCTTGAAACGCTGGTATCCAGATCCGATGAAGAGCTCGTATCGCTGCGAGTAGGTGTCGCGAATCGCCTGCACTCGCCGGGCTTCTCTGCGCGCGCGAATGCGCCCTTGCACGCTTACCGGGCCCGGCTTCTGACCTTCGCCCTGCGCAGCCGGCGCCTGCGGGGCCGGGGTCTGCTCCTGTGTCGGTTGACTGGTGCTGGAATCCTGGCCAAACGCTGCGACGCCAGAAACAAGCGAGATAAACGCCAGAGTTGCTACAGCACGGCGAAACGAAAACATCGAACTTTCCTTACCTCCAACACGGATGCCCTCGGATACTCATCCGTGGGGTAATACGCTGACCGCTCGAGCGAAAAACCCGAGCAAATTCTCGCGCGCGATTTTCCTGCCTTAATTATCGCAAACCGAACCCAAACCAACCTTTACCGCGACTGACTTCTTTTGGACGCACACCGGTGCTTTTTGCAGCCAACTCCGCCGTCATGCTCTACGATGAAATTCTGAGGAGGCGTTAACAAACGCATGCGCTTCATTCTTGGACTGATCATCGGGCTCGTTCTCATCCCCCTTGCCGTGCTGGTGTACTTGATGTATGGCAAGGTGCCGGTGGCCGTCGATGACCCGGCCTTCCCGCATGAGCGCCAACTTGTTCATATTCCCCTCGACGCCCGTGTCCAGCGCGAAATGGCTGGCACCCACATGGAGCCGGACGCACAGAACCTCACCGCCGGTTCCCGCGTCTACGTTGAACGATGCTCCGTATGCCACGGCCTTCACAACCATCCATCCGCGCTCGGCGCTCACATGTACCCCGACGCACCTCAGCTGCTCGAGCCGCATCGCAACAAGCCCGAAATCGTCGGCGTAAGCGATGACCCTGTTGGCGAAACCTACTGGAAGGTCGAGAACGGAATCCGCCTCACGGGCATGCCCTCCTTTAAAACCCAGCTCAGCGATCCCGAGATGTGGCAGGTCAGCCTTTTCCTCGCCAATGCCAGCAAACCCATGCCGCAGCCCGCTCTCGACATCCTGAACCGCGCCCCTTCTCCACCCAGCGAAGCGCCTACCCACCCCGGCACCGCCGAACCAGCCCACCAGGACTAGCGCTGGCTGCCCCATAGCCCGCCCTGAGCGTAGCCGAAGGGTCTCCCTCTTTTGAGACATGGGAAGCGAAGTGGAGAACCGGAGGGGACAGTGGCATTCATGCTACTCGGACAAACCAGTAGAAAAGGACATGCGGGCTTCAGCCTTAGATTTCTACACTCTGCGATACTCTTAATGAAGAACTCCCATGTCCCTTCTCGACTCATTCCGCAAAGGCTTCCGTTTCTTTCTCATGAGCTTCGGCATCTCCAGCTCAAAGAAGCCGGCCTCGAGTTCAAAACCCAATCCTCGCCCGTGACCACTAGCCGCAGAGCTGCACCCTTCCTCGTCCCACTGAATCTAATAGTTTGAAGAGACAGGATTGAATGGCTATTGAACCCAAATCCCGCTGGCGCGCATTCTGGGACTGGTTCGTCCTCTTCAGCGGCATCTCCACCGCCTCCAACCTCTCCCGCACCCGTCGCGACCCCGTTCGCCGCCGAGGCCTCTTCCTCTTTCGCAGCAATTCCAAGTAGTTTGCACGCGAGGGTCTCTACTCACGACTCACTAAGCTCTTCGGAATACCCGCATCCCCTCGACTGACAACTGAGAACTGACGACTGTAAACTGTCTCTATGTCGATCACGCGCGCCCAGGCCCTCGATTACTTCAACTCCCCTGACCTGATCGGCCTGGGGTTCGAGGCTGATGCCGTGCGGCGCCGCCTGCATCCCGAGGGCGTCGTCAGCTACATTATCGATCGCAACATCAACTACACCAACTTTTGCACCGAGTACTGCACCTTCTGCGCCTTCTATCGCCCCCTTAAGGGGCCTCGCGCTGACGAAGGCTACATCCTCGAGTTCGAAAAGATCTACGAGAAGATCGCCGAGACCCAGGAGATGGGCGGCACCGGCGTGCTGATGCAGGGCGGCATCCACCCCGACCTCAAGATCGACTGGTTCGAACGCCTCTTTACCGGCATCAAGCAGCGCTTCCCCAAGATCTGGCTCCACTGCCTCTCGGCATCCGAAGTCCTCGCCATCGCCGAGTACTCCGAGCTCGATCTGCGTACCACCATCGCGCGTCTTCGCGATGCCGGCCTCGATTCCATCCCCGGAGGCGGCGCTGAGATCCTCGACGACGACGTCCGCAAGCGCATCGCCCGCCTCAAGTGCCGCACCGAAGACTGGCTCAGCGTGCACCGGACAGCCCACCAGCTCGGTATGCGCACCACCGCCACCATGATGTTCGGCGTCGGCGAGACCTTCGATCAACGCATCAATCACTTCGAGGTCGTGCGCCGACTGCAGGAAGAGACCGGCGGATTCACCGCCTTCATCCCGTGGAGCTTCCAGCCCAAGTACACCGCTCTTGGCGGCCGCGGGTGGGACGAAGCTACCTCAGTCGAGTACCTCAAGGTCCTCGCCATCTCCCGCCTTTATCTCGACAACATCGAGAACGTGCAGGCCTCGTGGGTCACGCAGGGCCTCAAGGTCCTCGAGCTTGGCCTCCACTTCGGCGGCAACGACGTAGGCTCCGTCATGCTCGAAGAGAACGTCGTCAAGGCAGCGGGCACATCCAACTGCACAACGGAAGAAGAACTCCGGCGCATCATCCGCGACGCCGGCTTCAAGCCGGTCCAGCGCGACACCCTCTATCGCACCATGTTCCTCAACTAGCTAGAAAAAGCTCGGCCTACATCAGATCTGTCATCCTGAGTGCACGGGGCCCACGCGTTTTCTTCAGCGTGGGGGTGGTAAGCGAAGGATCTGCTTTTTCGGTTGCGGGTACTCTATCCTGACGGGTGCCCCAGGTCTCGCTTCTGAGACCTGGGAAAGACTCCGCTCGTGCACCCTCACTTCGCCAGCGAATAAATCACGTTGATATCCGTCGTCACCTCCACCGGATTCCCATTGACCGTGTACGGCTTATAAACCCACTGCCGCACCGCATCCAGCGACGACTGCTGCAGCTCCTTCGGCCCTGAGACCACCTTCAGGTTCTCGACATGCCCGTCCACGCCTATAACCGCGTTCAGCACGACCTTGCCCTGAATCCTCGCTGCCTTCGCCTCCGGCGGATATACCGGCGGGACCTTCGTGATCAGATTGTTCTGCATCTTCTGCGCCGGAACCGAAGTGGGAATGCTCTTGGAAGCCGTCTTCTCTCCCGAGCCCTTCTGATCCACGCCAACCCGCAACGCCACCGCCGAAGTTGCCGCCGCAACTCCGAGTACAACGCATGCGCCGAGTGCCATAACGCGGCGCGCGTGTCCGATCTCCATTTTCATCTCTGTCAGCTTCATAAGTCTCCTCTCCAGCGTGCTTGAATCGAACACTCCAATTGCATACGGAACTCGAACCGTCTTGCCCTGCAGCAGCAGCTCCGCCAGCCGCAGCAGTGATTGCGCGTACACTTTGCTTCCTGAAATCTCAGCCGCCATCGCGTCACAAATCATCTCGCGTGTCTCGGTCAGCCTCTGTTTCGTGAACCACACGGCGGGGTGGTAACTGACTGCAAGCGAGATGAGCTCATACGCAACATTCTTCGCGAAATCCATGCGCTTTACATGCGCCAGCTCATGGCCGATCACCGTTTCCATCTCGCCGTCCGCCAGGTCCGCAATCATCTCCGCCGGCAGCAGCACGCATCTCTTCGCAATCCCCATCGTCAGCGGCGCAAAGATATGTCGCGACGAGGCCAGTTCCACGGACGCCGCACCAATCCGCTGCACTCCGCGCTCCCAGGCGATCCCCGCAACACCGCTCAGCGAAACAGCCTGCGCGCTCTGTTGCAGGTCAGCAAGCCGCATCCATCGCCAGGCAAACCGCGCCGCAACATACAGCATTCCCGTCGCATACAGCCCGGTCACAGCAGCAACCAGCACAGAAGGAATCGCCATCCCACCCGACGCGGTGCCGCCGCCCACCTGCACCATCACGCTGCCTTGCTCCGCCTGCTGCGCATGGAGATGCCACGGCCACGCCACCTCCATGCTCTCCCAGGGCAGCAGCGAAATCGCCGGCACCATTGCCTCGCCCAGAAGCGCCGCAACCCACACGCGATGCTCCGCTCCCGGCCCCAGCGGCCGCACAACCCGCGCCGCCATCCACGCCGCCAGCATTATCAGCGGAACCTGCCAGAGCGAGTTCACAACATACGCCATCACAATGGATTCCGCTCCGTTCATTTCTCCTCCTCCGCGCCCCTGCTGAACTTCTCCGTCAGCTTAGCCAGCCGCTTCGCATCGATCTGCCGGCTCTTCAGCAGGCTCATCACCAGCTCCTCACTGGACCCGCCAAACATCCGGTCGATCATGTCGCGCAGGCTCTGCCCCACTGCCTTCTCCTCGCTCACCTTGGCGCGATACACATAAGCCCGCCCCTGCAGCTCGCGCTCGAGCTTCCCTTTCCGCTCCAGGATGTTCAGCATGGTCTGTACCGTCGTGTACGCCAGTGCCGGCTCCAACTCCTCTTGCACATCGGTCACCGTGCTGGCGCCGCGCCGCCATATCACCTGCATGATCTTCAATTCCAGTCTCGTCAGCCCGTTCTTTGCCGGCCTTCCGCCCATGCCGACCTCCTATAGTCTTAGGACATTACTCCCATTCCAACGCCGCGTCAACTAAGTTTTTAGGACCTTTCTCGAAATGAAGACGCCCCGGCCAACCCGCCAGCCGTCTGCCCCATTCCAAGTTCGTTGGATTACAAGGTTGAAGATACCTACTTAGTGATGAGGTCTCCTGGCGTGACGTCTCCCTTAAAGTTCTGCTCCCTCGCATCTCTGCTGTGCTGTGTCGTCTTCCTCACGTCGTGCGGGAGCTCCAAATCCGGCAGTTCCAACACCGGCGCGCCTTCCTCATCCTCCTCGCCTGACTTTTCACTGGCCGTCTCGCCGACCTCTGTAACGCTGCAAGCCGGGGGCTCCGGCGCTGACATTACAGTCTCGGCAAACGCCATTAACTCCTTCAGTGGATCGGTCTCCGTCGCAATCACCGGGCTGCCGCCAGGCGTAAGCGCATCTCCAAGCACAGTGAGCGTCACGCCCGCAGCGTCGCAGAAGGTCACTCTCACCGCTGCTTCCACTGCCTCCAGTGCAACCGCCAACATCACATTCACCGGTACATCGCCCGGCCTTTCACACTCTGCGACCGTCGCTACAACCGTTCAGTCAGCATCGCAGCCTCCGACAACAAATCCCGCGCCGGACATCACCACCTACCACGACAACAACATGCGCGACGGCCTCAACGCGCAGGAAACCACGCTCACTCTCGCCAACGTGAACTCCACCCAGTTTGGCAAAGTCGGCTTCGACACCGTTGATGGCCTCGTGGACGCGGAGCCGCTCTTCCTGTCTGGCGTCAACGCAGGCGGGTCCACGCGCAACGTCCTCTATGTCGCCACAGAACACGACAGCGTGTACGCCTTCGACGCCGACACCGGCACGCAGATCTGGAAAACCTCCGTCCTAGGCTCCGGAGAAACCACCAGCGACGACCGCGGATGCGGCCAGGTAGGCCCCGAAATCGGCATCACCGCCACTCCCGTCATCGACCGCAAACAGGGCCCGAATGGAACCATCTACGTCGTCGCCATGACCAAAGACTCAACCGGCAACTACCACCATCGTCTCCACGCGCTCGACATCACCACCGGCGCCGAGATCTCCGGCAGCCCCACAGAAGTCAATGCAACCTACCCCGGCAACGGCGACGGCTCAGCAAACGGCACTCTCACCTTCGATCCCAAAATGTACAAGGACCGTGCCGCCTTGCTGCTCAGCGGAGGCAACATCTACATGGGCTGGTCCTCGCACTGCGACTTCTCGCCGTACACCGGGTGGGTCATGGCCTACAGCGAGTCCACCCTGAAACAGACCGCCGTTCTCAACCTCACGCCCAACGGCGGCGACGGCTCCATCTGGATGAGCGGCGACGGCATCGCAGCTGACTCCGGCGGCAACCTCTTCCTGCTCGATGCCAACGGCAAATTCGATACTGCGCTCGACGCCAACGGATTCCCCTCGAAGGGCGACTTCGGCAACTCGATACTCAAGCTCAGCGCCGCAACCGGCAAAATCTCCGTCGCCGATTACTTCGCGCAGTACAACACCGTCTCGGCCTCCGGTGCAGATCAGGACCTCGGCTCAGGCGGCATCGTCCTCCTGCCCGACGTTACCGACTCCACCGGCGCCGCGCGCCATCTCCTCGTCGGCGGAGGCAAGGATCAAAACCTCTACATCGCTGACCGCGACAATCTCGGCAAATTCAACGCCGGCGGCACCGACAACCACAATCTCTACCAGGAACTCCCCGGCGTAGGTTCCATTTTCTCCACCCCAGCCTTCTACAACGGAGTCCTCTACCTCGGCACCGTCGGCAACCCCTTGCGCGCTTTCCCCGTCACCGGCGGCAAGTTCGCGACATCGCCGTCGAGTCAGACCGCGATCTCATTCGCCTACCCGGGAACCTCGCCCGCCGTCTCCTCCAACGGCACACAGAATGGAATCGTCTGGGCCCTCGAGTCCCACACCGGCTCGCCCGCCGTCCTCCATGCCTATGACGCATCCGATCTCACCAGAGAGCTCTACAACAGCAACCAGGCCACCGGCGGTCGCGACACTTTCGGTAATGGCAACAAGTTCATCACTCCGCTCATCGTCAACGGCACGGTCTACGTCGGAACTCCGAAAGGCGTGGCTGTCTTCGGCCTCCTAAGCAAGTGAAGAAAGGCGGAGCTGTGCCCGTCCATCGCAAAGCGATAAGCGGGATTGCACCGCTGTCGCTTCAGTGAAGCCGTTCGCCCCACGTCCCCCTTTGGAGACGTGCAATGCGGTAAGGCTCGCTTCATTGGCGTCCTTCCGAGAATCGTTGCTTCCCGGTGCGTTTCATGCCGTCCACAAAAAGCCTCAATCCTGCTCTCTCATGACCTTTCGGACGTTCTTTCTCTCCGCACTCAATCAATCTGCTTCTAACCAATGAGCTCACCCGCCGGACGCGAACATCGGCCGATGCAGCCAATCGAACCCAGGGAGAAGTCCGCTATGCGCATCGCCACCCGCCTGTTCCTCGCCGCTCCCGTTGCAGCTCTCGCTATGCTCGTCTCCGCGCACATCGCATCGGCACAAAACACGGAGACCGTCGAAGCCGGCCACACCATCGTCACGTTCAGCAGCGACTTCATCTCCGCACTTGGAGCACTCGACGTCGCCCCAGGAACAGTCACACCGACTCGTTGGCATGACGGAGTTGTCAGCTTCCCTATCAACTCAGGAGCCCTCGACCTCGATACCGCCGCGGGCCAATTGCTTCACTCAGGCGGCCTCACCCTCTCATCCAACGCCGATCAGACGAAAGTGACGCTGCAGAGTTTCATCCTCACCACCACCGGAACACCCGTCATCACTGCGCTGGTATCTGTGAATGAAAGACTTATCGGCCGCATGCCCCTGTTCCGTCTCACTCTGCCCGCCGGACTCACTCTCCCGCTTGCGCCATCCAGCGGCCGCATCATCCTCAACGGTGTTGGCCTCTCGCTCGAAAGCGGCGCTGCAACCACGCTCAACAGCGTCTTTCACGTTTCTGCATTCCAGGGCGGACTGCCGATCGGCACGGCTAAGGTCGTCATTCATCTTGCGGACGACAGCGACACAGACCACGAGTAGGCACTCCCCTCGAGTCCTATATCCCGCATAGAAAGGCCCTGCTTCCGGCCGAAAGAAGCAGAGCCTTCCACGTTTCCGATCTCATGTTCCGCTCGATATCGTCTCGCTCCCGGTGATCAACATCTGCAGAACGCTGAGGACTTCACTCCCTGCATCGTCGCAATCGATACAGGACGCATTTTCAAGTATCCCGTTGATTCTCTCCGATACCGTACCGTCCCGATCAGGCTCTGCATAGGCCATCGACCAGTCTGCAAAATTGCGCTTCGCGATAGGTCTGCAACTCAGCACGGAGATCTCTGTATGACGCGGGTCGCTACGAATCTTTTCAAGCGTCGACTGCACTGAGGTCAGCGACCCTTCGAGAACCTGTGCGAAGAACCCTCTCGAAAACAGAAGAGCTCCGGTCACTTCATATTCCGGGTTCTTTTTCCGCGCGCTGTCCAGGATGCTGCGTATTTCTGCATCAACCTTGCGAGGCTCAACCGTACTTCGGCTGAAGTAAACCAGTGAAAACAGTTCGGAATCTGTCCCCATCCAGAACCTCCGTCCTGGGTACGTGCCTCGAATTCTAGCCTGCTCCCACAGATCCGGTGAAGCGCCAGTCCCCTCAACAGTCTGCCAAGGCCCACCTCTCCTCGGCCGCAATTAGTTGCTGTCCTTACCGTCTTCCACCGCAATTTCACGCAATCGACAAAACCGATCAATTCTCCTTTCTCATCACGAGTGCAGTTTTCTTTTCGATTCCGTTGAAACTCGGTTGCCTCTAATCAACAGTGCTCATGCCGCTCCGCTGCTTAACCGACCTGCACGAGCACAACAGACCCTGTGAGGGCGCAGGCTGCACCTTCACGCGATCGCAACCAATCCATGACAGCAAAGCCGCTGATTCATGAACGGAGAACTCTAGTGAAACGAATCTGCATGATGATTTGTACTGCCGTGCTGCTCACGCTGACCTTCAGCAGCAGCGCCTTCGCCGCCGACGCCAAGGACATTGTCGACACCGCTGTCGCCGCAGGGAACTTCAAAACCCTTGCTGCCGCGCTGCAGGCAGCCGGCCTGGTCGATACGCTCAAGGGCGCAGGGCCGTTTACGGTCTTCGCACCGACCGACGAAGCATTCGCCAAGCTGCCTGCGGGTACCGTGGAAGATCTGCTCAAGCCGGAAAACAAGCAGAAGCTCGTCTCCATCCTCACCTACCACGTCGTTCCCGGGCAGGTGATGGCCAGCGATGTTGTGAAGCTGCATGAAGCCAAGACGGTGAATGGTCAGGAAGTGAAGATCATGGCCGAAGATGGCAAAGTGATGGTAGGCGATGCGAATGTCACCAAGGCTGACATCCAGTGCAGCAACGGAGTGATCCATGTGATCGACACCGTGCTATTGCCCCAGTAGAAAGACGCGGAGCCTTGCTGGTGGGTGCCCCCGGTCCCTCGCAGTTGGGGACCGGGGCTACCCTTCAACGCTCGCAGAAATGAAAACGGGAGCCGCAGCCCCAGCTTCCCAAACTGACTCAGCTTCTACCGTCTCTCGCTCATATCCACATACTTCGACGGATAGACCGGCCCGATATAATCCGCCCTTGGCCGGATCAGACGGTTGTCATCCAGTTGCTCGATCACGTGAGCAGCCCACCCCGCAATGCGGCTCACCGCGAAGATCGGCGTATACAGGTCGATATCAATTCCCAGCGTCGCATACGTAGACGCCGAGTAGAAATCGACATTCGCGTTCAGTTTCTTGTCCTTGTTAATATAGAGCTCGATCGCCCGCGACATCTCATACCACTTCGGCTGACCGGCATCCTTCCCCAGCTTCTCGCTCATGCGCCGCAGATGCGTCGCCCGCGGATCCTCTGTCTTGTACACGCGATGCCCGAAGCCGGAGATCTTCTGCTTCGCCGCCAGCATGTTCTTCACGTAGTCCACCGGGTCGGCGCCGGCTTTATCGATCGTCAGCAGAAGCTTCATTACGCCTTCGTTGGCGCCTCCATGCAGCGGCCCCTTCAGCGCGCCGATGGCCCCCGTGATCGCTGAGTGAATATCCGAAAGCGTCGCCGCGATCACACGGGCCGCAAACGTCGAAGCATTCAGCTCGTGGTCCGCATGCAAGATGAGCGCAATATCCAGAGTGCGGGTAGCCGTCTCTGACGGCTTTACTCCATTCAGCATCCAGAGAAAATTGCCTGCATGGGAGAGAGTGCGGTCGGGGGGAACAATGTCGAGCTTCTTGCGGATCCGGTCGTAGATCGCCACGAGCATCGCGATCTGGGCTGTCAGGTTGTAGGCCTTCCGGACATTCGCATCATGGCTGTTGTCCTTCTCGTCGGCGTCATAAAAGCTCAGTGCAGACACCGCGGTTCGCAGCACCTCCATCGGAGTAGCCGAAGTCGGAAAGGTCTTCAGCATCTCCACAATGCGCTGGTCCACTTCGCGCGCCAGCGCTAGCTGCGACGAAAACTCCCGCAGCTCCAGCTCGCTCGGCAATCGCCCATTCCACAAAAGGTATGTCGTTTCTTCGAAGTTCGACCGCTCAGCCAGCTCGTGGATGTCGATCCCGCGATACGCAAGCACGCCCGCGTCGCCATCAATGAAACAAATCCCGGAATTGGCGGCAACAATTCCTTCAAGTCCCTTGCCAGCGACAGCGGTAGACATAGGCCTCTTAAAACTCCCCTCTTTGGGTGGTTGGATGCGATCTTGATTCAGCATTCGCGCAGGCTCAAAGCGGGGCCAGGCGAAGAAGGGGGTGAACCCTCGATAAGTGCCTTTATAAATGGTCGAATCTAGGGTTGTCACTTGCCCACCCGGGCCCATGCCGCATCGCGCTATGACGGCCAGACGCTCGAACCCGTATTGCCGGTGCGTCGCGAACTTCTGCTCGACCTGAGAACTCCAGGCTGAAAGCTCAGAGCTGACAGCTGCCGTATTACCTCCATGGCTCCCGCTGCGCAGCAATTCCTCCTCTTTTCGGGACCTCTCCTCTATAGTCTCAGTAGCCTTCCACAAGCCTTCTGAGTTGTCGCGAATCTGGCCGGACTGCGTTCCGCCGATCGCGGCCGATACTCACCCCGCTGTTTAGAGGAGACTCGAACGATGAGCGACGACAGAACCACAGTCATTGAATCCACTCCGGCCTACAGCGGCGCGTTGCTTGCCGCAATCGCCGTCGCGGTCCTTGCCGCCATCGGCGGCCTCATCTGGACCTATACCCTGAGCGGCCGCATCGCTCATCAAGAAACCGCCCTGGCGGAAGCCAATCAGCAGAACGCCAAACTCGGGGCCGAACTCCGCGAAACCAACGCGCGCCTCCGCGTCGCTACCGATGAGCTCGGCCGCAGCGTCGGACTCACCCAGAAGCAGCTGGACGAACGCGCCCACGAGATCATTGCCCGCCAGGCAGCCGACGCTCGACGCCTCGAAGCCGAGCAGAAACAGACCGCTCAGCAGGTCAGCGCCGTCCAGTCCGACGTCTCCGGCGTCAAGACTGACGTTGGCGGCGTCAAAACCGACCTGACCAAAACCCAGACCGACCTCGCCACGGCCGTAAACCAGCTTCAATCCATGAAGGGCGACCTCGACAGCCACTCAAGCCTCATCGCCCGCAATCGCGACGAGCTAGAGGTCCTCAAGCACAAAGGTGATCGAAACTATTATGAATTCACCTTGGCCAAGGGCCAAAAGAAGCCGGTTGGCACCGTCAGCCTTGAGCTAAAGAAGGCCGATCAGAAGAAGAGCCGGTTCACCCTCTCTGTCTTCGCCGATGACAAGCAGTACGACAAGAAGGACCGGTACGTGAATGAACCGCTCCAGTTCTACGCCGGCAAAGACCCTGCACTCTACGAGATCGTCGTGAACTCGGTCACGTCGAAGAACGCGATCTCCGGCTATCTCTCTACGCCAAAGGGCGCACCGATACCGCCTAACGTTCAGTAACCGCGCCCTTCCAGTCGACGGTCAGCGCCGGCAGATACTGGAAGTTGAACGTGTAGCTCAGCGTTTTGTGCGTCTCCCAATCCGCTTTCGTCATGCGGTACGAACACACAAAGGTTCCTTCCTTCGTTTCGCCCGGCTGAATCGTCAGGTCGGGCGAAATCGGTGGCGTATGCCATTGCTGCAAAGCGGGGTAGGCCTTGAACAGGCGCTCATAATCGGACGGCGTTGCAGCGTAGCTCGAGTGGATTCCGTCTGGCAGCGTCAAATTCGCCAGCACCTGGTGCAGAAAGATCGGCTGCTTGCCCTGATTGTGCAGCTTCACATGCGTAAACAGCAGCACCTGATCGATCGACTCCTTGGGGATCTCCGCCCCGTTCGCGTCCCACCCAGAGGTCTCGGTATGCATCGGATGCGCCCACACTTCCGCAATCTCGCCGGTCGCAGCAGGCGGTTTCTCCCCGGAGATCACGTAAATCGTGACAGCCGCCGACACCAGCACCACCGCAATCACCGTGGCCATAATCACGTGGCTCGTACCCTTTGTGTACGACTCCCCCGCAGCCTCTCGCGATTCCTGTTGAAGCAGACTCATAGCGCCCCTATCTTAGCCCCACCGCTTGTGAACAATCCACCACTGCCATCGCCCACAGCGGTGCGGGTGCCCCAGAGCCTGCCCTGAGCGTAGTCGAAGGGTCTCGATTCTGAAACCTGGGATACAAGTAACTCAGCCCTACCTTTTCCGCAACGCCCCCAGAAACTCCCCCGCCCCATGCGTATTCAACACATCCTCCTTCGTCAGCCACGCCCGCCTCAACTGCCGAATCCCATACTTCCACTCCCCTACCACCCGCGTCAGATGTGCGTCGCTATTGATGACGATTTTGCAGCCGCACTCTTTCGCCAGCCGCAGATCCTTGTCGCTCAGATCCAGCCGCTCCGGAGCGGCATTGTGCTCGACGGCGACACCCAGTTCCGCACACCGCCGGATCACCGCCCCTGTATCCATCGCATACGGCTCCCGCCGCAGAATCTGTCTCCCTGTCGGATGCCCCAGGATCCGTACATTTTTGTTCTCGACGGCCCGCAGCACCCGCCCCGTCATCTCCTCCCGCGGCAGCCCGAAGTGACTGTGCACGCTCGCAATCACGACATCCAACTGTGCGAGCACCTCGTCATCCATGTCGAGGCTGCCGTCGGCAAGAATGTCCACCTCAAGGCCCGGCAAGATTCGGATCCGCCCCTCCATCTGCGCATCCACTTCGCGAATCCGCTTCATGTGCTCCAGCGCCCGCTTCTCGTCCAAGCCATTTGTCATCGCCAGATTCTTTGTATGCTCCGTGATCGCGATGTACTCGAGCCCGCGCGCAATTCCCGCCTCTGCCATATCCAGAATCGAATTCCGGCCGTCTGTCTCCGTCGTGTGCATGTGCACGTCGCCCTTGATGTCCCCCGCCTCGATCAGCCTCGGCACCGCACGTTTCGCCGCCGCTTCAATCTCCCCCAAGTTCTCCCGCATCTCCGGAGGCATCCAGTCCATCTCGAGCGCCGCGTAGATCTCCTCCTCCGTCGCCGACGCTACCACGCTCTCGTCATCAAGTCTCGATAACGACCACTCGTTCAGTGTGTACCCCATCTTCAGCGCCCGTTGCCGCAGCACCACGTTATGCGCCTTGGATCCAGTGAAATACTGCAGCGCCGCCCCGTAGCAGCTCGAAGGCAGCAGCCGCACATCTACCTGCAGTCTGTTCGCGAGATGGAAGCTCACCTTGTTCTCACCCTTCGCAATCATGTCGTGGATTCCCGGATACGCCGCCACATACTCCACCGCCGCATCCGTACACCCCTGCGCGCACGCCGGCCCTGTGACCAGCAGATCCAGATCACCCGCCGTCTCCCGTCCACGCCGCAACGATCCCGCCGGAGTCACTCGCTCCACTCCGCTCATCGCCATCAGGTACGAGGTCAACCGCTCCGCCGCATCCTCCGCCTCATCAATCCGGAACCGACCCACCTGTCGCCGATAGTCCTCGATTCCCTTCTTGATCTTCTCGATCTGCTTCTCGCCCATCCGCGGCAGGCCCTTCAACCGCCCCGCCTCGATCGCCTCCGCAAGCTCATCGATGTTCTTGATCTTCCCTGCATCCCAGAGCAGCGCCACCGTTTTCGGACCCATCCCCGGCAGCTTCAGCAGCTCCAGCAATGCTGCCCCATACTTCGTCAGCAACTCATCCCGCACCGGCAGCGATCCCGTCGCCACAATCGCCTGGATATTTGCCGCCATCGTTTTTCCGATCCCCGGAATCGCTAGCAGCTGCGCCACATCCCCCGACACTGGCGCCAGGTCCACCGTAGTCTGCTCCACCGCATCCGCCGCATTGCGATAGCTGCGCACGCGAAAGCCATCGGCCCCATCGATTTCCATCAGATTGGCTGTCTCATTCAGAAGACCAGCCATCCTCGCGTTATCCATCGAAAGACTCTCCGCGATCAGTATCTTTCATCGACCCACTTCACGAATCTTTACAAGTCTTGATCGACCTTTACGTACTGCGCCGTCTCTCGTTGGTCTACTGAAGCAATCCCATACCACCTGAGGCATCGATGATAGGCGACACCGTGACGATCTCAACCTCTCGATCCGCGAAGACTCTGTTCACATTGACAGCTCTTCACTTTCTTTTCTTCTTCGCGAGCCTCGTCGCCATTCCCATCCTCGCTCCCGGCTCAAGGATTCCCAACCCATTCGCCAACGACGCAAACACGCGCACATTCTTCTTCACCGCCGCTTCCGCCATTCGAGTCAGCGACTTCCTTCAGCTCGCGTCCGCGATATGTCTAGGTTTTGCCGCCGCTCTCTTCAGCAGCGCACTACCCCCAGTTCATATTCGGGATACATCGAAGTGGCTAACCGCCGTGGGAGGCGCAGGCGCAGCCATCATGCTGGCTCTCTCCTCTCTTTTCTCATGGGCTATCGTTGCGCCGGGAGCGGCCGATCTCGGGCCTGCTCTCCACGCTTTTCAGTTCATCCCATTTCTGCTTGGCGGACCCGGATGGGCCGGCTTCTTCACCGTCTTCCTTACCGGAATCACGATCGGGAGTCGCGACCTTCTGCCCCGCTGGCTACTTGTAGCCGGCTACTTCCTGACCTTCGTCTCGGCGGCGGCGACACCGGTGCTGCTCAGCATCGCCTTCTCGCCCTGCTTGCCGATCGCCCGCTTTCTGGGCTTTCTATGGCTCATCGCAGTCTCGATCTATGTCATTCGAGGTCCGAAGGTATAGGCGAGTAAGCTCTAGGCGCCCCGAAAAGGGAAAGGGCCGGGAAGGTACACCCTCCCTGGCCCTGTGAGTCCAGAATGAAAGCACGTGGAGAACCGAGCTTCGTGAGTTTAGTTCAGTTGAGCGAAAGCTGGGCCCGGAGCAACGTGCTCCCGCACCGCCAGTAAGCGGCTGGGGAAGAACGCCCCAGAGTCCCCGTACTGCTAGGCAGCGTTGTGGGTGGCCGCGTCTCTCTGACGTATAACCGCATCCGCCTGAGGACCTTTTTGCCCCTGGACGATGTCGAACTCCACATCATCGCCCTCTTTCAGAGTCTTGTAACCATCCAGTTGAATTGCCGAGTAGTGGACGAAAACATCTGGCCCGTCATCACGTCCGATGAATCCGTAGCCCTTGGCGTTGTTGAACCACTTGACTTTGCCTTTGTACTGAGCCACAGGGTTTGCCTTTCTTGCCTCTTAGGGGGTTGGTGAGCAAACAATGGGGAAGCCAGCCCACCCTATCGACTATGACGCTCAATCTTTGTCAAAGGTTTATTGACTCATCCACAAGTTTGACAAAATGATCGGGCCGGCGAATCTCGCCGGCCCCGTCCAAACCCCCTGACCAAAGGTACTTACCTTAGCTCACTTCTTGCGTTTTTTCTCGAGCTTCCTGGCGTACAGCAGCACGCTGCAAAGCGTCTTGCCGTCCTTGATCGCGCCCTTCTCGATCATCTTCACGATCTCGGAGAGCTTCACCAGCCGGAACTCGATCTCTTCGTCCTCCTCCGGGTGCGCGTCTCCCGCGATCAGACCCTCAGCCTGGAAAACCTTCATCGACTCACCCAGAAAACCGGGGCTCCCGTAGTACTCCACAAGCGGCTTCCACTTCTTCGCGCGATACCCGGTCTCCTCCTCGAGTTCCCGCTGAGCGCCCACCAGCGGCTCTTCCCCAGCATCCAGCTTTCCCGCCGGCAACTCCCAAAGATATTGCTTCGCCGCATGGCGGTACTGCCGCTCCATCACAATCCAGGGATCCTTCTTGCTCTTCGACTTGTCGATCGCCAGAATCACTACGCTTCCGTTGTGCCGGATCACATCGCGCTCGCTCTTCTTACCGCCCGGCTCTATCAGCCTGTCGTGCAGAACCCGGAACAGCTTTCCCTGGTACACCACCTCCGAGCTCAACAATTCCTCGGTCTCGGCTCCCTGCTTGCTCGCCTTCTCTTTCGCCGGAGGCGTGTGTGGTTTCTCCTTCGGTGCCTTCGACTTCTTCATCTTCGCGGACTTTTTCGCCATCGCAGGAAAGCTCTCCTTCTCCACTCATTCAAAGTATATGCAACACGATGGGCGGAGTTATGCAGACCGAACCGGGTGCCCTCTGTCGCTCGCACTTTGGCACCGGCGGTCCCTCAATCTATGTACCGGGCGACGAGCTCAATCGATAGAAAAGTTGTGCCCCATTCATCGCGCAGCTTCATCGTGCCATGAGTGGGAACGTCTCTCGAAGGAGAACCCAACATGATCGCACTGCGACAAATCACTTCCTATGCGCCGCAGACCAGGGCTCATGATGGTGCTTAATCCAGCTCGTACGCGGAAACACCCGCGCGGCAAGGACAAACACCAGAATCATCGCCGACAAAATCAGAATCACGAATGTACGACACGCCATCTCGATGGAACTCGATCTCTACTTTTTAGCCTTTATGACAAACCGTTCTTCTCGTCTAGATCGCAATCTTTTCGGTCGTCGGACGGACCTTGCGACGTCGCCTGATAGCCCTTCCGTCCATATCCACTGTGATGGTGAATCTCATAGAAAGGAATCCACACTCTTCTGGGCCTATCCCCTGCCCAAACAGCTCGTCAGGACACGAACCTGCCTCCTGTGCCCTCTCCAACTCGTTCATTCCCCGTTCGATACCAGCAAATCCCACTTCTGTGGAAAATCGAGCGAAGAAAACCGATTGACCGCCCAGCTACAATGGACTCATGTCGATCAGCGCACCGAAGCCGGAACTCGCCAACGAACTCCGCTACGCACTTGATGTCATGGAAGAGAATTCCCACCTCGGTCTCGACGACGAGGCCGCCAATAGGCTCCGCAATATCCTCCTCCGGCGCATCAAGCAGGCTGAACTGACCTCCCGCCCCGCCGAACCCGTCCGCCTCCCCGTTTCCGAAAAAGCCTACGCCTGAGCGCGAGTCTCTCTCTTCCAGCGTCTGCCGCGGGCAAGAGTTGGTTATTGCCTATTCCCTACCCCTGTTACCCGATCCCCTTCCCGCTTGTCACCTCGTCACCTAGTCCCCGTCTTCGTGCATCGAATCCCCCCTTCATGGCATCCTTAACCCAGCCGCCTTGCGCAGCAATGTAGCCGTCTCGCGAAGCCGGACCGGATCTGTCCCCAAGGGTCAGCCAGACGAATCCACTCAGAAGGTACGCGTTGCCGAGTTCCGACTGTTTCCCCATCGATGTCGTTCCCGGACAGAGTCGTCTCTTCCTCGACTACTGCGCCGCGGCACCCGCCGTTCGGCCCTTCTACCCATCTCTCCCTCGCGAAACCGGATGGCAGCAGCGATGTCCGCGTCCTGACCACTGGAGCGAAATCGTAGACATCCTCGCCACGCAGAATCCCTCCGCATCCGCCCCGATCGCTGCCCTCCGTGCCGGAGCCGCCACCGTACTCACCGGACAGCAGGTCGGCCTCTTCGGCGGGCCTCTCTACACGCCCTTCAAAGCCGCAACTGCTCTCGCCCGTGCCCGCCAGGCCACCAATGCCGGACAACCGCACGCAGCCATTTTCTGGCTCGCGACGGAAGACCACGACTTCGCCGAAATCAACCACGTCGTCTTTCCGTCTCGCAAAGAACTCCGCAAGCTCGTCTACTCCAAATCTCCCGCCGCTCCCGTCCCCGCCGGTGGCGTCGTCATCGATGAAGCCATCGAGCCCCTCGTCGATCAGGCATGGGAGCTCCTCGGCGCCTCTGACGCCATGGACGCGCTCGTCGCTGCGTACAAGCCGGGCCGCACCTTCGGTCAGGCCTTCGCCGACTTCTACTCCAGAGCCTTCGCCGACCAGGGACTTCTCATACTCGATGCCTCCAGCGCCGAGATTCACCGTCTGGGCTCGCCCGTCCTCAAGGCCGCCATCGAACGTGGCGACGAATTGCACGCGGCGCTCCTTGACCGGAACAAGGCTCTCGAAGCGGCCGGCTACCACGTCCAGGTCGCCGTCACATCCGAATCAAGCCTCCTGTTCCTGCTCGACGAGCGTACCGGCGCGCGCCTTTCGCTAAAGCGCACCTCATCCAGCACCGCCGAGCCACAGGGCCTATGGCAGGCTGGCCGCGATCGCTTCACCACCGCCGACCTCCTCGGCATCTTGGCCGCAGAGCCCCACCGCATCTCTCCCGCCGCACTCCTGCGCCCCATCTTCCAGGACTACCTCCTCGGCACCTCGCTCATCATCGGAGGCCCCGCCGAGATCGCCTACTTCGCCCAATCCGCGGTGCTCTACGAGCGTATCCTCGGCCGCACCACCGCAGCCGAGCCTCGCCTCTCAGCTACGCTGATCGAGCCGGCCATCGCAGAGCTCCTCCACAAGCATGACCTCGGCATCGACCGCATCTTCCGCGAGTCAGCCGACTCTCTTGCGCAGATCCTGGCCGCTCGCGCCATGCCCGTCGAAGGCAAGCAGAAGCTCTCCTCCGCCGGCAACGCTCTCGATGCCGAACTTCAGCCTCTTCTCGACTACATGCGCGCCATGGATCCCGGACTAGGCCGCTCCGCCGAAACCGCTGCCAGCAAAATGCGCTATCAGATGAACCGCCTCCGCCGCCTCGCCGCCAACTTCGAAATGCAGCGTGAAGGCTCGCTTCGCCGCCACGCCGATGCCATTGAGCGCGCGCTCAATCCCGGCGGAGTACTACAGGAACGCGTGCACGGTGCCGCCTACTACCTCGCGCGCTACGGGTTCGAACTCAACGAAACCCTCACCGGACTCGCATCTGATCCCTGTCCCGGTCACAAAGCCGTCTGGCTTTAAGCCTCTGATCTTCGCCTCTATTGACGGTCAGCGCGAATCTGGCTCTAATCGTGCGCATGGATTACCGGCGGAAAAGCAGGATCGCCGCCCTCAAAGCGCGGTTGGAGATCTGCGAAGAGGAGAGACGCAAGCTCCTCTCGATCCTAACGACCACCGGAGCAAATCTCGGAAAGATCTCCTGGCGTGCCGAGGAGCTCGAAAAGGAATACCGCCGCCTCACCAATGAGCTGAAGATTCTCGATATCGCAGATCCCGAAGACGAAAGCTGACCGAAGACGAGTTGCTCCTAAGTTGGGTCCCATTCATCCGCAGTCTCATCGCGGATGAGCGGGAGCGTCGGTGCTTCAACTCCGAAGCACTCTGTGACCGAACTTAAGTCGAGCTGGCCGCCTCTTCCAACGCGGCCAGCTTGACAGGAGGTCCCGTCAATCCCCACCCCGCATGGCCCCGATAGGTATCGGCAAAGAGCTGGAACTTCCTGCCGCACGTCGCGCACTCCAAGTTGTGCTCAACGATATCGGCGGGCCACTCTTCTTTAAATAGATCCTGCAGAGTGCACGTGCTCTCCAGCAGCTCCAGCGTTCCCGCCTCCGCCACCCTCAGCACTCTCAATGCAAACTCAAGGTACTCCCGCGGCTTCTCGAAACTCAGCCCGTCCAGGAACTCCTCGCATTGAGCGCACGGCAACACCCCACAAGTGTTGCACTGTCGTACATAGAACGTCACTCATGCCAAAGGTTCATAGGTAACGTTGACCAAAAGTCGTGACCCCGCCCGCAAAAGTAACGTCCCCTCCGATCAGCTTCCCTGATCCCCTCATCCCCTTGTCCCCTCGTCACCTCGCCCTGTGCCTCCCATCACCTTTTCCGTTGCAGTCAATTTCCACCCAGAAGCGCATACTTGGATCAAAGCTCGACGCAGCTCAATTCGCGGGCTCCGGATACAAGGAGGAACGATCGCACGAGGAACAAAACCTCTTACCTTAGAGACACTTACAGCTAAGTCCAATCCCTGGACACACTTGGAGCGCACGCTCTTGTGCAGGTAGAAGAAAACAGGACACTTGTTTACAAGCTGTATGGGAGGGGGCGGGGGCACACCAACCCAATTGAATGTCTGCTTCTGATCTCTGACCACTGATCTCTAATCCCTAATTCCTAATCCCTCGTCCCCTCGTCCCCTTGTCCCTTTGCTCTCTCGTCCCCTTGTCCCTTTGCTCCCTTGTCCCCCTGTTCCCTGCCTCTATAATTTCCGCCATACCGGAGTTCTCATCCATGAAGCTCTTGATTGCATTGCTGTTCTCCAGCGCCCTCCTCGCCCAGGCCCAGAAGCAGAACGCCCCCTGCGCAACTCCCGGCGAAAACAACCCCTTCCTCGGCGTGCAGACCATCCGCCTCTGGACCGGGGCCGCCCGGCAGTCGAAAGGCACCGCCTGCGAAGACGTCCCCACCCTCACCATCTTTGATCCCCAGCCCGGACACGAAAACGGCTCGGCCGTCGTCATCTTCCCCGGCGGGGCCTACGCCCATCTCGCCACCAACCTCGAGGGCCGCCAAATAGCCAATTGGTTCAACGCCCGCGGATTCCGCGCCTTCGTCCTCCGCTATCGACTCAGTTCCGATGGCTACATCCTCCCCGTCCCCCTACTCGACGCTCGCCGCGCCATCCAGACCGTCCGTGCCCGCGCACTCGACTATCACGTCGATCCCAACCGCATCGCCCTTATCGGCTTCTCCGCCGGCGGACACCTCGCCGCCCTCGCAGCCACCCAACCCGTCGATGGCTCTCCGGACTCAACCGACCCCATCGAGCGCGTCTCATCCCGCCCGGACTTCCTCATCCTCGGCTATCCCTGGATCGGCGCCATCTCGTCCGACACCTCCCACCTCAGCTACTGCAAGCTCTTTAACGTGATGGACCGCTGCGAAGACCTCCGCAAAGCCTACTCGCCGGATCTCTTCGTCACCGCCAAGACCCCACCCACCTTCTGGTTCCACACCGAGAACGACCAGACCGTCCCCATCGAACAGGGCCTCCGCTTCTACGAGGCCGAACTCAAAGCCGGAGTCCAGGCCGAAGCCCACGTCTTCGAAAGCGGCCCCCACGGCGTAGGCCTGGGCAAAGGCGATCAGGCCCTCGACCAATGGCCCATCCTCCTCGAAACCTGGCTCCGCGTGCACGGTCTCCTCACCGTCGAAAAGCTCCCGTCGACCACCGGCACAAGCCGCTAGCAATCTCGGCAACGTGAGAGGAAATCGCTGCCGGGCATCAATATCGCTCGCATTGTGGACGGCAAACTGGTGGAAGGATGGAATACCTGGGAACAAACTAAAGCAATCGGGAAGCTGAATCCCTCACTACTAAGCGCCCGAAGCCGAAGCCGGGTGCCCCACGTCTCGCTTTTGAGACGTGGGAACGAGTGTCCCAGAGCCTGGCTGAGCCTTGTCGAAGGGTCCCCTGCTTTTCGAGACCTGGATACAAGACAGCTCCGCCCCGTGGAGACCTGCGGTTCAACCGACTGTCTCTCCCGCACAACCCCCAGCCCGTCACAACCCTCCAACCCAAGACGATCCCGACCCGCAGCAGTCCATCATGTCCTGCAAGGAGAACCGGTGCCGCCCAGTCCCAAACCAGATGCTCAGTTAATCGCGCGGCGACGCGAACCCATCATGCAGGATGCTCGCCCCCCTTTCCCTCTCCGCCTCTGGCACTGGACCACCGCCCGCGTCCTCTATACCTCGGCAATCATCATCCTCATCCTCTACCTCGTCCGTGCCGCTCGCGAAACATTCACTCTCTTCCTCTTCGCCATCCTCTTCGCGTACTTCCTCGCTCCCCTGGTCAACCGCCTGGAAAAGCCGCTTCGCAGCCGCATCGCCGCGATCGGCGCCGTCTATCTCCTGCTCGCCGGAGTAATTACGGGCCTCATCTTCCTCCTCGCCCCCACGCTCTCTGAACAGACACGCGACCTCGCCGTCAAACTCCCCGAACTTCTCAATCGCGCATCATCGGGAGAACTCCTCCAGGCCTTCGCGCAGAAACACCACTGGCCTGCAGACCGCGTCAACGCAATCCAGTCGATTCTCCAGAACCACAGCGACGCGCTCTCGACTATCGGCGCCGACATCGGCCGCTCCCTCGCCAAACCTGCCACCCACATCTGGTGGCTCCTCCTCATCCCCATCCTTGCAATCTTTTTTCTCAAGGACGGCGAAAAGATTGCAGCCAACATCGGCGGCATCGCCTCCGACCCGGAAGACCGCATCCTCATCAATGGCCTCACTGCCGACGTCAACGTCATGCTCGGCTCTTACATCCGCTCGCAGATGATTCTCGCCCTGCTCACCCTCGTCGCCTACAGCCTCGTGCTCTCCGTCCTGCGCGTCCCATACGCCCTGATCCTCGGCCCACTCGCCGGCTTCCTCGAATTCATCCCCGTCGTCGGTCCAGCGATAGCCGCTCTCTGTGCCCTGCTCATCCCGGCACTCGCCGGCTACTCCCATATGCTGCTTCTCCTCGCCTTCATCGCAATCTGGCGACTTCTCCAGGACTATGTCAACGCCCCGCGGATCATGGGCAAGTCCCTCGAGATCAATCCGCTCCTGCAAATCTTCGCCGTACTCGCCGGAGGCGAAATCGCCGGCGTCGTCGGCGCGCTCGTCTCCGTTCCCGTCGCCGCCATCCTCCGCATCATCTGGCGGCGCATGCACCAGAACTCGAGAGATCAATCTTCGACTTCCTACCGCCAATCCTCGATCGCTCAACCGGCCGCATCAGACTGATCCTCACCAGCAATCAACTGAGACGTGCTGCCCATTTGAATCAAATCCGGCTCGCCTGCTAATGGATATCCCGTAACACCTTCGTGTGACCCAATACGACCACTTGGCTAGTTCATCGCGCCCGCGTTGAAGCTAAAGTGAGCAATGACGTTGATCCACGGCGATCATCTGCGGTTTTTCGTGTAAACGATCGCGATTCCATTGGCTGTTCATGTTCAGGAGTCGAGGGAACGCCTATCCGACGCTGCTTGACGGCGCTGTGCTGCACCGCGGACGGAATGGGTTTCAACACATCTATGCGCCAGGACCAGACGATCGATCCCAAAAGAAGATATCTCCCGTGCCTCGAAGGCATTCGCGGATACGGTTTTCTTCTGGTGTTCTGCGGACACTATCTGTCGCCGGTCAAAGAGCTGCGCCCCGACACCTTCCTCTTCAGGTTCTGCACAGCAATCCGATCCATAAGCGTCTTCGCCGTCCCGGCCTTCTTCGTGTTGTCGGGATATCTGATCGGCGGCATCCTGTATCACACACGCAATCGCGAAGGCTTCTTCAAGGTTTTCTATTTTCGAAGGATTCTGCGTGTCTTCCCCGTCTATTACCTCACCCTGACTGCAATCCTCTTGTTCTTCGTCATCCATCGCATGCAAGTCGATGGCTACTTCTGGCTCCACTATCTCTACGTACAGAATCTGTTTCCCGGCTACGAAGCGCGGATGAACGGTTCCGTCGGAATGACCCATTTCTGGTCGCTCGCCGTCGAGGAGCAGTTCTACCTTCTCTGGCCGCTGATTGTCTGGCGCTTCCGTGACAGAACCAAGCTCATCTGGATTTGCAGTGGATTGATCGCAACCTGCTGCGTCTTGCGGCTTGCGTCCCCGCTTCTCCCGATTTCCGTCGGCGATATGAGCTTTGTCACGTTCAATCGCGTCGATGCAGTGCTCCTCGGAGTGCTGCTGAACCTGGTGAGCGGCACAAATTGGATGCAGAAGTGCACTCCCCTCGCGAAGTGGGTTGTCATCGGCGGCGCCATCTTGACCGCCTCACTCGGCTTCATCAAGGGCGAGAGCTGGGCAATGTCGACCTATGCCGGCAAGGAAACCTGGATTACATTGGCCAACTTCACTGCGCTAGCCGTCGTGGTGGCCGTCCTCGAAGAGGGCAGTCTGCTGAACAGGATGTGCAGTCAAAAGTGGATCTGCATGGTCGGCGCACTGAGTTACAGCCTCTATGTCTTCCACCTGACATACGTAGACTTCTTTTTCATCAAGGTGAAAAGTGAACTGGCCGTCTACATGAGTCGACCGCTCGCGGCTCTGGCATCTGCGGGCATGGCCCTCTGCACGACCTTCGTGCTCTCGTATCTGACCTACCTATGCATCGAACGTCCCCTGATGAGCCTGAAAGGCCGCCTCAAGTACGGCGCCGACCGCACCCCCCAGCACCTCCCGAACCCGGAGCGAGCCGTCGCCTTCCATCAACACCTACCCGCCCCAATCCCCAGCCCGTACATCAAGAACCTCAACCTTGAAATCGCTCGCCGTCCTTCCAAGGATTAGCTCACCGCATCCCTCTGTCTCTCTGTCCCTTCGTCTCCTACTCCCGAAACCCTGCTTTAAACGGCCACTGCCCTATCCGGCGCGCCCGCACAAAGTAGATCAGCGTTCCGCTCACCGCGATCCCCGCCGCAACCGCCAGTCCCGTCAGGGCTTCGCTCCGGTTCACAAGAACAAACACAAATCCCGCCATCGCCAGCAGCGGAGGCAACGGATACAGCGGAATCCGAAATGGCCTTTCCATCTCCGGTCGCTTCACGCGCAAGATCATCACGCCCACATGCTGCAGAAAGAACTGGAGCAGAATGCGCGTGATCACCAGCATCGTAATCACCTGCTGCAGGCTGAAGAAGCAGAACACCGACGCCACGAGTCCCAGCGCCACCAGCGATCGGTGCGGAATCCCATGCTTGGGATGAACCGCGGCTAGGAACCGAAAATAGTTCCCGCTCTGCGCCGCCGCAAACGGCACGCGCGAGTAGCCCAGCAACAGCGAAAACACGGAAGCGAATGCCGTCCACATCACCAGCGCCGCCACCGTATACCCTGCCCACTGCCCAAAAGCCGACCGCGCTATCTCCGCCACTAACTGCAACCGTAGGATTGCGCTTTCCTTCACATGCACCGCTGCATCATGCATCGAAGGTAGCGCCGACAGATTCATCACTACGTACAGAGTCGCCACGAACAACACCGAAAGCAGAATCGCCCGCGGAATCGTCTTCTCCGGCTGCCGCACCTCGCTGCCCAGAAAGGTGATGTTGTAGTAGCCCCAGTAGTCGTACGTAGCAATCAGCGTCGCCTGCGCCAGACCACCTACAGCAGCCCCCGCCGCCATTGCTGGTGAAGGCGGCATGTGCCATCCGCCGCTAGCCGCTGCATGCGCAAATCCTGAAACGATCACGCCCGTCATCGCAGCCATCACGCCCACAAACAGCACCCACGCCGTTCCCGTCACCACACTCAGCCTGCGATACAGAAGCGCAGTCACCAGCAGGCACGCAGTCGCGGCCGCAAAGTTCGCATAATGCAATCCAGGTAGCCCCGCAATCGGCGCACCATTAATCCCCGGCCAGAACCACCCCAGAAAGCTCGACAGCCCAATGCACCCTGACGCAATCGACAACGGCGCCGAGAAACTTAGTTGCCATACATAAAGGAAGCTCAGCCAGCTTCCCGCACGGTCCGGCCCGTAGATCTCCCGCAGAAACGCATACGATCCGCCCGCTCGCGGAAATGCCGCGCCCAGTTCGGCCCACACCAGCCCATCGGCCACCGCAATCACTGCGCCCAGAATCCACGCCCACACCGAGAGCCTGTATCCGGCAGCCGCAATGATGAGAGGCAGCGTGATGAACGGCCCCACGCCGATCATCTCCAGCATGTTAAAGAGCACTGCCGATCGCAGCCCGATCCGCCGTTCTAGATTTCCGGATTGCTTCTGGGCTGATTCGCTGGAGGTCGACACAGGTGGGTTCATGAACCGCGGTGCTGCACGGATTGTACACTGACCACAACCATGTTCTTCGCCCCGGGAGTCTCTCGCGCCTCGGCCAAATACGCAGCTGCAGCATCGATTCTGGCCGCTCTGTTCGCTAGCCTGTTGCCGCCCCTTCCAGCGCAGCAACCCGCCCCCGCTCCGCAACTGCCCTCTTCAGAGCCGCAGCTCGTCGCGCTCCCCCTGCCCGAAGACCGCGGCGAAGCAAAGCTCGAGCAAACTCTCAAGCGGCTCGGAACTACCGCAAGCATGATGTTCATCGTCGCTCATCCCGACGATGAAGACGGATCTCTGCTCACGTATCTCTCGCGCGGCCTCGGAGTGCGCGTCACCTCCTTCACCCTCACCCGCGGCGAAGGCGGACAGAACGCCATGTCCGCCGATACCTACGACGCACTCGGCATCATCCGTACGAATGAGCTCCTCCGAGCCGACGAGTTCTACGGCGCCAAACAGCTCTGGGGAACCGAAGTCGACTTCGGCTTTTCCAAAACACAGGAAGAAGCATTTCAGAAGTGGGGCCACGATCGCGTCCTCTACGACGCAGTCCTCGCCGTGCGCCGCGAGCGCCCACAGGTCATCGTCTCTACCTTCGTCGGCGGCATCACCGATGGTCACGGCCAGCATCAGGTCTCCGGCGAGATCGCGCAGGAAGTCTTCAAAGCCGCGCCAGACCCCAACGTCTTCCCCGATCAGCTCAAGCCCGTCTCCGAGGGCGGACTCGGTCTGCAACCCTGGCAGCCGCTCGCCGTCTACTCCCGCACCCCCTTCGCGCCCGTAACCAGCAAAGGCATGTTCGACTACGCAACGGGCAAGTGGTCGCCCGCGAAATTCCGCAACTACATCACTGGCGAGTCCTCTTCCACCTCCCCCTCAAGCGATGCACAGCTTCCCGTCGGCTCATTCGACTTTACCCTTGGGCGCACGTACGGCCAGATAGCCCACGAAGGCTGGGGTGAGCAGAAATCTCAATATGGCGGAGCCGCCCCCCTGCTTAGCAGTCCCGCAACAGGCAACTACCATCTCTGGGCAGTCGCTTCAGGCGCGCAAACCGCGAACACATCACAGACCGCGACAAACAGCAGCCTTTACGCAAACTCCCGAGTTCACATCGACACTTCGATCTCCGGAATCGCCAGCTCCCTGAAAGAGCCGCCGCAGTGGCTCACGAGCAGCCTCAAGTCCATCGAAAACGACGTTCACCAGCTCGCATCCGGCTGCCCGTGCAACTCCGGACCTAAGACCGCCCAACAACTCGCCCCGATCTACCGCCAGACACTGGCCCTTCGGGAGAAGGTGAATGGAAGCGCTCTCGAGGCGCACAGCAAGGCCGGCCTCCTCTTCGAACTCGACACCAAGATCAACGAGTTCCAATCCGCCCTAGCCGATGCGCTCGGCCTCGACATGATCGCCTTCCGCAACAACAAGCCGAGCGCGCAGGGCGCTTCGGTCTTCAGGGGTGCCTCCGCCGATGAGAGCGCCACCAGCGTCTCTCCGGGGCAGGACCTTTACATCGAAGTTCACGCCTATCAGGCCACAACACAAACAAAGCTCGACAAGGTCTGGCTTGAAAGCCGCACCGGGGACACCTGGAAGAGCAGCATCACCGGAGGGTCCGTCAATCCTGCAGCTCCAACCTCCGACCCCGTCTTTACCGTCCACGTTGCCGACAACGCGGAACCGACCAAGCCCTATTTCACCCGCCCCGACATCGAGCAGCCCTACTACGACGTCTCCAATCCGCAGTGGCGCGGCCGCTCCTTCGCACCGTACCCGCTGGATGCCTGGGCGGAGTTTTCTTTCGACGGTCTTCCCATCCGCATCGGCAAAGTCGTCCAGGCCCTTCAGCACATCGCCGGGCAGGGCAGCTTCTACGAGCCGCTCGTCGTAACTCCCGCTATCGGTGTGAGCGTCGATCCTTCAGAACGAATTCTCCCTCTCGACGGAAGAACACTCCCCGTACGTGTCTCCATCCACACACAAGGCGCTGCGGATGGCACTGTCTCTTTGAATCTCCCGCAAGGATGGCGCTCCGAACCCGCGACTGCCGACTTCCACCGCAAAGCTGCCGGCGACTCCGACCCCATCGTCTTCTCCGTCACGCCCGCGGCCGCGCAGACGGGCGCGTACGCCATCAAGGCAGTCGCTCGATCTGCAGGACGCTCCTACGAATCCGGCTGGCGCAGCATCGGATACCCTGGCCTTCGCCCCTACAACCAGTACTCGCCGGCACAGCTCAAAACCAGAAAGGTCGACGTGAAGCTCGCGCCTGGTCTTCGCGTTGGATACGTGATGGGCCCGGGCGATCTCGTCCCAGAGGCCATGGTAGGCATGGGCCTCACGCCTCAGATTCTCTCAAAAGCCGACCTCATCTCCGGAGATCTCAGCAATTACAACGTGATCGTCGTGGGCATACGCGCCTACTCTGTCCGCCCTGAACTCACCACAGCTCAGCCGCGTCTCGACGAATTCGTTCGCAATGGCGGCACGGTCATTGTCCAGTATCAGAGCGGCGACTTCCCCGCCCCGCTGCCTCTCTCCATGAACGGCCGCATGCCCGAGCGCGTCGTCGACGAAGATTCTCCTGTGAAGCTGCTCGATCCCTCAAACCCGATCCTGACGACGCCCAACACGATCACATCCGCTGACTTCAGCGACTGGGTAGAAGAACGCGGACACGGCTTCCTTGACTCATGGGACCCCGGCTACACAGCCCTCACCGAAACCGCCGACCCCGGTCAGGACCCGCAGCGTGGCGGGCTCCTTGTCACGCGCCAGGGGAAAGGCACCTATATTTACGTCGCTTACGCCCTCTATCGTCAGCTCCCTGAACTAGTCCCCGGAGCCTACCGCATTTTCGCGAACTTGCTGAGCGCCGGCACGAGCGGAACACAAGCTCACTGACTTCCCTCACAGTAACTGAACAGCTCCTCGACACGGCGGCACGGCAGAAGAAGTCCTTTCTCTGCCGCGCCGAAAATGACGCGCATGTAAATTTACACCGCTTTAACATGCGCCGCTGCTGCCTCTCCAGTGCTGTTAAAAGTACGTGAATTCGTCAAATATTCATCAATATCTGCGAGGGTGAACTCAGAAGCACGAGGAACAGACCACACCTGTGTTGTCTTGCTCTTCTCAGAGAGCCTGACTCGTCGCTAGCAGTTCGTACCCGGATTACTGCTTCATCTTCATGTTGTTTGAACCCAGTTCAAAGGCGCGATGGATGCAAATGCGCCTGCACGTATCAACCAGTATTCGAGAGGAAACGACGCCCAATGAAATACCAAATGAAAGTGGTTGCCGCGGCAGTTCTGGCAGCCAGTCTCGTTGGCACTCAAGCTTACGCCGGTGATCCCCCCGCGGCTGCGAAGAAACATGCAGCAGCTAAGAAGCCGCCCAAGCCGACTGTCGAAGACCAGATCAATGCTCTTCGCCAGGAGATGCAAACCCAGATCGACGGCCTCAAGTCCGATCTGGCGGCCAAGGACGCGCAACTGAAGCAGGCGCAGCAGACCGCCGCTGACGCACAGACCGCCGCGCAAAAGGCCCAGGCCGACGCCACCGCGCAGCAGCAGGCAGTCACCGACAATGCGTCAGCCGTCTCTACCCTTCAGAGCACGGTGAATGACATCAAGGCAACAGACGTCTCGATCGTGAACAACATCTCCGACGAAACCTCTGCCATCAAGAAGAGCCTCAACAATCCAGATGCGCTCCACTACAAGGGCATCACCATCTCGCCAGCCGGCAGCTTCCTGGCTGCGGAAACAGTGTGGCGTCAGGGTGCGGTTGGCGGCGACATCAACACGCCCTTCACGTCCGTACCGTTGAACTCCGCCGACGCGCACAACCTAAGCGAGTTTTACGGCTCCGGCCGTCAGTCGCGTCTCGCCCTCAAGGCTGTCGGCAAACTCGAGAAGGTCACGCTGACCGGCTACTACGAGTTGGACTGGCTCAGCGCCGGCGTAACCTCCAACAACAATCAGTCCAACAGCTACACCATGCGCCAGCGGCAACTCTGGGCCGATGCGAAATTCACCAACGGATGGGACTTCTCCGGCGGTCAGGGATGGTCACTCGCCACCGAAACCACCGCGGGCCTCACGCGCGGAACCGAGATCCTGCCGCAGACCATCGATGCGCAATACACAGCCGGCTTCGTCTGGGGACGGCAGTACAGCTTCCGCGCGAGCAAGGATTTCGGCAAGAAGTTCTTTGCCGGCATCTCGGTTGAGAATGCTGAAGCCCTCTTCCCCTCAGGCTCCGGACTGCCCACGAATTTGCTGATCGGTTCGCCCGGAACGGGCGGAGGTCTGTACAACCTGAACGCGAACTACTCCTTCAACGCCACGCCAGACTTCGTCGCCAAGATCGCAGCTGAACCCGGCTGGGGACACTGGGAACTCTTCGGCATCGGCCGGAGCTTCCGTGACCGTATCTACCCGACCACCGGCTCACCCTACAACGACACCAAGTGGGGCGGCGGCGTTGGCGGCGGCTTCCGCGTTCCAATGGCTAAGAAGAAGCTTTCGGTCGGGCTCAAGGGTCTCTATGGCGAGGGCGTAGGTCGCTACGGCTCGTCCACCATCGCGGACATCACGCTCCGTCCCGATGCGACCATCCGCCCGCTGCACGGCTTCTCGGCTCTCAGCACTCTCGAGGTCAACCCGAATCCGCGCCTCTCCATCTACGCAAACTACGGCGGCGACTACATCGGTCGTGACTACGCGATTGTTGGCAACTCCGAAGTCGGCTACGGAACCTACACCACCAACATGAGCGGCTGCCGTGTCGAAGTGAAGGCCGGTGGATCTACCAGCCCCAGCAACCCGGCCAACTGCGGCGGCAATAACAAAGACGTCCAGGAGTTCACCGCAGGCTACTGGTACAACATGTACAACGGCCCCAAGGGACGTCTGCGCTACGGCCTGCAGTACGCATGGTTTGAGCGCGATCTCTGGTCCGGACAGGGCGGCACCGCCAACCCCGGCGGCCGTGCAAACGGAACAGACAACATGTTCTTCACCTCGCTCCGCTACTACCTCCCGTAAACACAAGCCACGGGCAGAACACGAAGGGGCGATCCACACGGATCGCCCCTTCCCTTTTAGGACATCCTGAGGGGCGACCGATGCGTCGCAGTACCCCTCAATCTATATCGCCTCTACTCTTCTCACTTCGGCTCACCGGTTGTGACGAACGCAACCCCCTCGATTTCACGGCCCGAAGCAAGCACCTCGCGAAGCCGATCTGCGCTGAGCACACCCTCGCCCGAAGCGGACCTGATCAGTCGCACTGCCTCTACCGGAGTTGCCGATCCCGGCAGGCGGAAAATCCAGGGAACATTGGTCGACGTGAGTCTCTTGTCATCGCTGATCGCGATCACTGGAACGAGTGCCTTCAACGCGAGTTGCTCGGCGAGATGAGCGGCATCGCGATCCAGCGCAACGATCGCCAGCGCATGCTCGTCATAGAGGTCGCGGACCAACTCCGTCGAAGCTGCGCCCCAGTTCTGATTGCTCGCAACCGGCAACAACTGGCAGCGGTTTCCCGCCGGAAGTGCCTTGCGCATCTCCTCCGATTCCACAACCGCTCTCGCCTGCTTGCCGAACACGATGATCTTCACACCCGCCAATCCCGTTCCAAGCCGGCGCGGACCGTTGTATTCCACCCCGTCTTCTCCGACGCGAGCATAAGGCATTTGATCCGGCCTTTGCTGCCCGGCTTCCGACGGGCGGCTCTCATCAACAGGGTGAACCTTCTCCATCGTGGCAGGCTTGTACGTGATCGCTCCATCATGAACCGTTCCCAGAAACATGTGTTCCACATTCTTCTGGTTTGGATCGAAGACCATATGCCCGGTAACGCCGTCGTACTCCTCAACGTCCGCAAGCGCGTCGTGAATGCGCGCGCGATTCAGCCCTGCCCTGCAAATTGATTCGAGCAGCGCGTTCATCGCGTCATACGCGAGCGACGCGAACTGCTCCGGCTTCTCCTGGAATCGAGATTCAAACCGCTGGTTAAACTCGAGCCACTTTGCATCTTTTCGCGTCGGGTCGTACGGAAACACAGCTTCAAACCCTTCTGCCGCCGGGCCCGCTTCTGCCAGAAGCTCCGGACCGAGCGCACGGTACGCACCGAATACGCGTTGCTTCATGCCCAGCGCCTTCATCTGCTTCAGGATGTTGGCAGCCGGAATCTCGTCGGCCCACAGCACAATCGCATCGGCGCGCGAAGATTGAATGATTTTCAAAGAACGCGTGAAATCACTATCTCCGGGCAGGAACTTCTGCTCGATCACCACCGGGTGCCCAAGGCGCCGCGAAGCATCGCGAAACTTGATCACACCGAAGCGTCCGTACCGGCTGTTCACGCGCAGCAGAGCCACCCGCTTAAATCCAAGCTCTGTATAGATATGCCGCGCTAGCGTCAGCCCCTGCACCCGATCATCCTGCAGAACCGTGAAGTACCAGGGAATATACGTCTCGGGAATCGTCGGATCTGTGGACGCAGAGTTCACGATCGGAATCTCCGCTTTCAGCGCAACGCGCAAAGCGATGTGCGTTGACTCCGAGCTGATCGATCCGAAAATCGCCCAGTCCTGGTCGTCGTACACCATCTTTACTGTCTCGTCGGACGCAGACCCCCAGATCGCAGCATCCGTCGGACGATCGGCGCCGGAGACCGTCATCGCCTGCCAGTTGTCGTAGTCATTGTGGATCATCAACTTGAACGGCTTGCCGCCATAACCGCCGCGCGCGTTCACCTCTTCCAGTGCCAGCTCCACCCCGTGCAGCATGCGCACTCCGAAGAGCTTCTCAGGGCTATGCTCCGCCGGTGCAAAGAATCCGATGCGGACCTCCGTCAAATCTTTCGGCTCCGGGATATCTCGTCCCGCACCGACATAGATATTGCGCTTCACGTAGTTCAGGTCGTAGGGCTGCGCAAACTTCTCATAGGGGCTCAGATCCGTCGGTTCGCCCGCGTAAGGCTTCACCACACGGTCTCGCGGGGGATCCGGTGGATTCTTCCCGCACTCGCAAGTCCTCGTCTGCTGAGCAGATGCGGTGCTCATCGCGGCAGCGACTAAGCCGATCAACAACTGTCTGCGCATGGCGCTGCTCCTTCGCTACTTCGCTGTCTTCTCCGTTCGGAACATCGCGATCGCTTCAATCTCGATCAGGAGTTCGGGACGGCAAAGATGGGCTTGAATCCCTGTCGAGGCTGGCAGAGGATCAAGGCCCTGCTCGGCAAAGAACTTTGTGCGCTCTTCGTTGAAAGCTTCGTAGTCGCGATCGATATCGCGCAGATAGCAGGTCGTCCGCACGATGTCATGCCAGGTGCAGCCTTCGCTTGCCAACAGGCCCGTAATGTTGTCGTACGTTCGGCGAAGCTGCGCGCGGAAGTCGCCGATGTGCACGCTTTGCCCATGCTCATCAATCGAAGCGGTCCCTGAAATCAGAAGAATGGTGAGGCCGTTCAGGTCGATGCGCATGCCGCGCGAAAACGAGCTCGGCTTCGCGTATGCGTACGCCTCGTTCAGTACTCCGTGGTTGGTCATGGCGCGCTTCTTGACTGGCGCCTTGGCGATGGTTTCCAGAACTTCTGCAAGATCGATCATGGCGTTATAGCTCCTTATGGTTGACGTATCCCGTGGCTTAAACCCTTGGCGGTAGCGACCCATATGTCGCTCCCCTGGAAATCAATTCCCAGAATGTAGTTGTGTGCGGGCGCGGTGCTCACCTCTACCGGCGTAACCTGCGCGTCTCTGTCTCGGACCGTCATCTCTGGCTTGCCGCTAGTGAGAGACGGCCGGTAAACGACCCAGTTCACGCCGTCGTAGTACGCAAGCCCCTTGTCGGTCCCGAACCATGCGTGATTCGCGTCCACTCCCTTCACCACGTTGGTGAAGTTCGAAGGCAGTCCGCTGTCCTTCGTCAGGAAGTTGTGCCAGTTGCGGCCGTCGTAACGGCTGTCGCCAAAGTAGGTGGCCACCCATACAATCTTGTCCTTTTCCAGATAGCTCACCGACGTCGTGATCTCGTGTATGAGGCCCTGATCTCTAAAGAGGACCATCTCCGTTTCGCCATCCGGATCGTCGTACTTGTCCCACGTCTTCTTCTGCTGGTCGTACTCCAGCAGTCCGCTGCCCCACACGGCGAAATACACCTTGCTCGGAGTCGCAGAAACTCCGTATACCCAGATCTCCGCCATCGGCGTATTGCGCTCGTTGAAGAGCGACCATGCATGGGTGCGGAGATCGAACATACAAGCGCCGGCAGCCGTTGCCACCCACACGTGCTCGCCCTCTACCGACACGCCGTACACAACATCGTTGCTGAGGCCAGAATTCAGTTGGTTGAAACTGTCAATGCGGCCGCCCGAGATGCGGCTCAGCCCCCCCATGGTGCCGGCCCACACGTCGCCTGTCCGCTTGTCGAGCGCCAGCGACAAAACAGCGCGATGCGCGAGCCCATCCTTCGTGGTGTACGTCTTCCACTTCCCGTTTTCATAGAGCCCGAGGCCGTTCTCAGTCGCAGCCCAGATGCGATCCCCATCCACCAGCACATTGAACACGTGATCGTCCGGCAGCCCATTCGCTGTCGTGAAGTTCTCAAACCGGAACCGCGGCATTGCCTGAACCTGCGGCTTGAGATCCGATGCCGCAGCCTTTTTGATCCGCGGAGCTCCAATATGCGCCTGCGCCTGAACAGCGATGGCTGTGGGCGCCAGCAGCAATAGGAACGTTGCGACTTTAACGAAAGCTTTCATCGCGTCCTCAGGTATTCGATCAGGTCGTTAAGTTCGTCTTTAGTCAGGTCGTTTGTACGGCCATGCTTGTCCTCAGGATTGAAAACGGTCCAGATCTGTTCCAGCGTCTGCGCCGATCCATCGTGAAGATACGGGCCAGTGATGGCGATGTTGATAAGTTGCGGCGTATCGAGAAGACCAGTGTTATCGCTGGCCCTTTTCGTCCCAACATCGAAGGATTTCTGATTTGTACCCTTAGCCCCGCTGTGACAATAACCGCAGCGATTTCCCTCGGCGATCGGGTTGTGAAATTTGTCTGTCGTGCGATTGAACAGGGCTCTCCCGCGCTCCTGAGCCGCAGAAAACTCGCCGTTAGCCGGCCTCGATCGGTTCGGACGTGGCGGAAGGCTTCGTACGTAGACCACGAGATCGGTCAACGTCAGATCGTCATAGTTCTCCGCGCGCCAGAAGAACTTCTCCGTACGCGGCCCGCACTCCGTGGGCAGGTTCGGATTGCCACCGTTCCACTTGTACGGCTCGGTATCCTTCACCGCCTCGATCGGCCGGTTGTCGACGATGTCGCGTCCGAACCCGTCAGGCTCGAGATCCCACTGCAGCCCATCGAAGGTGGAATCGATATGGCAGTTTGCGCACCCGATCTGCCCCTGAAACGAGTAGCGCGCCGTATAGAACGTCTGCTCGCCATTGCGGAGAACGGAATTCTCTCTCGGCCCTGCAAGAGGGACAGTCGACGTGACTCTGTTCGTGCGCGTATCGATCACGCTCATCGTATCGTCGAGCCGGTTGGCGACCAGCAGCTTCGTACCGCCGCGCGCGAGCAGAGCGCCCCGTGGATCATGTCCGACCTTCACTCGGGCGACAACATAGTTAGCGCTGGCCGAAAGATCCGTGGCGTGCGACCCAGGATGCGCGTGAACGTAACGGAGCATCCGCGGCACATCGATGACCGTGACCTCTTCCGAGCCGCCGCATGTGACAAAGAGGCGCGACTTATCCGGCGTGATCGCGACACCAAACGGGCGAACCGAATAGCGCTCCAGTTCGTCCAGGGGCAGCTCGACAGGCTGGCCCACATCAGACCCGAACACGGTGATGCTGTCGGCAAAGGCACCGCCATGTTCCAGATGTGCCAGCGGCGGAAGGTTCTTCGGGTGCAGCCCTGCTGCTGCGCCAAGATTTCCATCAGCAGAAAACGTGACATGAAAGCCGTGCGCAATGTAGGGAAGAGCGATTCGCTCCGCAACCACAGCGCGCCGTACATCGATCACCGTTATTTCAGACTCGGGTGCGGTGCGGAGCGGCGTGAGATTGGGATAGACGTGCGTGACGTACAGCTTGCTCGCGTCCGGCGAGGCCGTGATGTAGCTTGCTCCTCGTCCTGCAGCCAGCCGCTTCTCTTCCATTCCAGTTCGGGCGTCAAGCACGGCAACATCGTTCGAAATCCGGTTCGCTACGTAGATGTATCTTCCTGTACGGTCGGCGACCACACTCGATGGCTCCGCGGAAACCGGCCAGGTTGCACTCACAGACAGGTTCTTCGTGTCGATTACGGAGATCGTGTCATCCCAGGAGTTTGCAACGTAGAGCAGCTCGCCATTGGCCGAAAGAGAGAGTCCGCGCGGCGAACGACCCACTTGGATCCGTTTCCTCTCCGCATATGTTGTGGCGTCCAGGACGCGAACCTCGCCGGTTCCTTGGCACAGCACGTACAGCTGTCGTCCGCTAAGAGAGAAAAGCATTTCCACGGGAGACGCATACTCGAGCACTTCGCCTGTCTGCGCTCTCGAGGTCGCGGCGCTCACAACAGTGCCGCTATCCTTCCATACGGCAATCGCCCAGCTACATACCAGCACCACCGCAGTCACGGCGGCAGCACGGGCGGAGCCTGAGCGAAGCAAACTCACTTCGGCTCCTCGATCGTCAGTACTCGATCAGCTTGCTGCTTCTCCAGAGTCTGCTCGCGGCCGCTCGGCCATTTGACCACGATCCTGTCAATCGTTGCCGCCTCTCCGAGCCCGAAGTGCAGCCGCGCCTCGTTCTGAGATAGGTAGCCCGACCCTGCCACGCGCTCCTGCAGTTCATGCTTCGGCCCTGCAAAAACCTCAACCTTAGCCCCAATGCCCTCGCGATTGCTTTTTGTGCCGACGAGTTTGATGGCCACCCAATGCCCGGTATTCGTTGAGACGTTGCGCACCAGCTTGCCTTTCGCGCCTAGGTTCACGAGAAACGCATCAACCTTGCCGTCGTTGTCGTAATCCGCAAAGCATGCTCCGCGCGCCACGGTGCGCTCGTTGATCACACTCCCCGCGGCTTCAGAAACATCGGCGAACTTCGCGTTGCCTAGCCCTTTAAAGACCGTATGCTCCTGCGGTATCAGATGGATCAGCCCGCCGTGAAAGATCAGCAGATCGAGCGCGCCATCATTGTCGAAGTCGTAAAGGCTGGTTCCCCAACTCACGTATTGCGCGTTGGCTTGCGACACTCCGTTGCTCGCCCCGATGTCTTCGAACGCCAGCTTGCCGGTGTTGCGAAGCATCCGGTTATAGTGGCCGTCGGAAACCCACAGGTCCAGCACACCCCGCCCCTCAATATCGGCGAACACCGGTCCCATCGATGAAGTAGACTCTCCGTTCTGTCCGTACGCAGTTCCCGAATCGTTCCCGATCTCCTCAAACGTCCCATCGTGCTTGTTGTGGAACAGGAAGTTTTCCGTGCGGTCGTTCGCGACATAGATGTCGTCCCATCCATCGCCATCTAAGTCGGCGGCAGTCACGCCCATTGTGCGGCCGATAAAGTTGCTGATCCCCGACTTTTCGCTCACATCCGTGAACGTCCCATTGCAATTGTTGTGGTAGAGCTTGTTGGTTTCGCCTTCGTAGTCGAGCGGACCCGGATAGTTATCAGCCGCATAGTAGGCGCGGTATTTCGGGTCAAATTTGACGTAGCGCCCCACGAACAGATCGAGGCAACCGTCTCTGTCATAGTCAAACCATGTGGAACTGATGGCCCAACCTTCCAACTCGATCCCAGCCTTGGCACTCACATCCGTGAAGTGGCCGTTCCCATCGTTGTGATACAGAATCGCCTTGCCGTACGCCGTCACCAGCAGATCGACCGAACCGTCGTTATCGTAGTCAGCGGCGGCAACTGCGATCGAGTACACATCCGGATTAAGGCCGGCCTTGTCCGTCACATCCGTGAAGTGTCCGGTTCCGTCGTTGTGGTACAGGTGATTGTGCGGAGCCGGAATAGGCTTCTGCTTCAGCGGATACGGATGCATCGAATCTTCGAGCGGCCGGCCATTTGCGATGTAGAGATCCGGCAGACCATCATTGTCGTAGTCAAACCAAACACAGCCCGCACCAGTTCCCTCGAGCAAAGACCCAAGCTTCGCCGAACCAAAGCTGTGCGTGAAATTGATCCCCGCCTTTTCGCTCGCGTCTTCAAACCGGATGAAGGCTTTGCCGGTCGCCGTCTCCGGACCGCCCGCCACATTTCCAGCAGTGGGCGGGCTCTGTGCTGCACTCATCACCGAGAAGAGGAAGCAGACCAACACCGTGCGCCAAAGCATCCTAGTTCCCTCCCCTTTGCGGCTGCTGCGAAGCCGTGCCCGTAAGATCCACCGGCATTGTCGTTCGCGTCAGAACAGCCGGCACGCGATTCTCCGGCGCATGCTCAGGGCCAGCGTGACAACCTACGCAATACCTCTGCTCGCCGCGGCGACTCCAGAACCAGCCGTGCTCCTGGCGGATAATTTCTCCTCTCGCGTCAAGAAGCGCGAACCGAATCGGTCGATCCGCCGGAGCCTTGACGAAGAAGGATCCATCCGCCTCGACCGGAGCAGTGCCCATCGTAACGGCGCGTCCGGAATCGTCTCGTGTCTCGAGCCGCACGCTCGCCGGAGCCGCAGTAAGCGGACCGTCGCGAGAAATTCGAGTGTCGAGCGCCAGAAGATTGGCGTAATCCCAGTCGTGCAAAGCAGAGGGATGTCGGCGCGGTCTGTTGCGTGCAGCCACGAGGACCGGATCAATCAGATTCGACCCGGTCTGCGCGAAGAAGGATCGCAAGCCCGGCGAGCCGGGCCTCCAGAGTTTCAGCGCAAAGCTGTCGGTCACAGATTTTCGCACGCTGAAGAGCCAGTCACCTGATCCGGCTTCGGCGATACGTCCCGCATAGTCAGCTGGCGGAGCGGGGATACCTTCTTCCTGAGCCATCGGTGAGCTGAATCGCGCGAGACGCGCGCCGTGTGTGAAAACCACATCACCCGAGGTAAGTTGATGGCCGCCATAACGAGCGTCCAATTCCTTCGTGGGGTGATCACACCGGTAAGACTCAACGCCCGACCCATCGGAGTACGCAAGGTATAGCTCGGGAGTTCCTCCTTCCCCCAGCGGGAACCCCGACTCGAAAAGAATGCGTCCGTCGGCCATAACATCCGAAGGAATGGCACTCACCGCCGCAAAGGAGATCGGAAAAGCCGTCGGCACTCCCTTGCCTTCAATCTCCTGTATCGCCTCGGTGTCAGCGAGACGCGCCGAGATCATCTGAAAATGAGCGCCGCTCTTCTGCGCATATACGAGCCGCCAGCCCGGCAAATACAGCGGGCGAATGGCATCGCTCGTCGACTCGCTGATGCGCCGTACCTTGCGATCAGACAGAGTAAGCTCGTAGATCTGCCACGCATCTCCCGCATCTTTCCTGCCGGAGAACAACACGGCCGAGCCATCAAACGAAACGCTCGCATCAGCGCTGCCTGCAAATCCGGGCAGCAGCGGCGTCGCCGTGCCGTTGTGGATGAGCAGTAGCCTCGCGCCGTGCGGGAATCGTTCGCCGCCGTGCACAGCAGCGAGTTCCTCGTAAATGGGAGCCGCCGTGACAATCACGTCTGCGCCAATCGATTGTGACGGAGGAGGCGCGAACCCACACGAAAAGCTCAGAATGCCAAGGCAGCCGACAGCATAATGCACTTTGAACCCGAGCTTCATCCAACTCTCCCCACAAGTGTGCGGTTCGCTGCTCCGCGAAGAGCGATGTAGGGCTCGAGCATTGCCATCATCCCGTCGAACTCGTCAAAGCTGAGCGACTGCTCCCCATCGCTCCACGCCTTTTCCGGTTGCGGATGCACTTCAACGATCATGCCGTCGGCTCCGGCCGCAACTCCAATGCGGGCCAGTGCGGGAACCAGTTCACGGTGTCCGCACGCATGACTGGGATCCGCGATGACCGGAAGATGCGAAATCTGCTTCAGCAGCGCAATAGCCGCCGGGTCATAGGTGTTGCGCAGAGCATTATCGAAGGTGCGGATCCCGCGCTCGCACAGAATTACGTTCGGATTCCCGGCGCCGATCGCCAGTTGCGCAGATCGCATTAGGTCTTCAACCGTGGCCATCATGCCGCGCTTCAGCAGGATCGGCTTACCTGATCTCGCCGCCGCCTCGATCAGTGTGTAGTTCTCCATGCTGCGCGAGCCGATCTGCAAAATGTCTGCATATTCGGCGACAAGCGGAACATCATCCTCGCTCATCACTTCCGTGACGATGGCAAGACCTGTCTCAGAACGCGCTTTCGCGAGCAGTTTCAGGCCCGCAAGGCCGAGTCCTTGAAACGCATAGGGAGAACTGCGCGGTTTAAACGCCCCGCCGCGGAGAACCCGGGCGCCCTGCTTGCGCACGTGGGCAGCGATGGAGAGAATCTGCTGCTCGGTTTCTACCGAGCAGGGACCGGCCATGGTGATGAAGTCGCTGCCACCGATCTCAAGATCCAACACCCGCACAACTGTCTGCTGGCGTTGTGAACTCTTCAGAACATCACTGGCCTCGGCAAAACGTTCCTGCCAACTTGCGCGCACCCGTATGCGCTCCATTCCGGGGAAGGCTCAGAGTAGCGCCGGCAGCGCTGGCCTGCCTCCATCCAAAGGTTGAGGAGCAGAATCAACAACTTGCCGCACCTCACACTCTGGTTCTAGACCCCTCTCTTATCACCTGTCTGTGATGGATAAACATGACGGGATCGTAGTCTGGAGCCTCGTTCAGTTGACCTGATCGAAACAGACGTCCGAACGTTTGTGACAGCGAATTCGCCTGCTTTTGATGAAATCACCCGATATCGCGCCGGAATTCCTGCCCGCGCGCTAGCGGCGGAGCGGAAAAGCCGAATTCCCGATCAAGAACTGCCGCGACCCCCACAGCTACTTCATCTTCAAAGGGTCGCGCGGCGATCTGGACTCCGATGGGCAACCCCTCGCCCCAGCGCCCTACTGGAACCACCGCCGCCGGCGCACCCAGCACATTAAACCACTGGGTGTAGCGAACAGAATCGAGATAACGAACGCGCTGCCCACCGATCATCCATTCGCGCTCGCCATGCTTCCAGGCCGGAACACTCGCCACTGGACAAAGCACAACCGGATAGTTGCGCATCTCTTCCAGCGTCTTCGCTCGAATCAGATCCATTTCGGCCCATGCATTGAGCAGTTCTCCAGCCGTAAGCGGACCAGACTCATCTGCGATGTCAAGAAACTCCCGGAAGATCGGGCTCAACCGCTCCCGCCTGCCGCGTACCTCCGGCTCGTAGAACATGGCTCCGCACTGAACAAAAAACGTCCACCAAAGCTTTCGCAACTGCTCAAGCGTACTCGGTCGGAACCGCTCCACTCGGAATCCAGCCTTTCGCAGCGCATCCGCCGCTGCGGTCACCGCCGCACGCGTTTCCTGCGTCACCGGCATCATGCCGTCATCTTCGAAAAATCCGACGCATTGAGTACGAAGATCATCTAGCGTCGGCCCGCGCCTTTGCACCGGAGGGCTCGATGGATCGGCATCGTCCTGCCCTCCGAGCGCCTCGAACATCAGTTGAACATCTTCCATGGTCCGTGCCATCGGCCCAATCGCACCCAATGTCGAAAAGGGCCCTACGCAAGGCGGCAGGTGACCCCGCCCCGGGAACCGTCCCGGCGTCGGCTTCAGCGAACAAATGCCCGTGAAGTGCGCCGGCACGCGAACCGATCCGCCGCTGTCAGAGCCCAATCCCGCGGCCGACATCCCCACCGCAATCGCCGCCGACTCTCCGCCGCTCGACCCGCCCGGCGTTCGCTCTAGATCCCAAGGATTCTTTGTCCGCCCATGTAGATCATTGGCCGTCTCATACGCCATCAGAAACTCCGGGCAATTCGTGGTGCCCAGAATCAACGCTCCCGCTGCGCGCAGCCGCGCCACAACGACCGCGTCCTCCCGCGGAATCTCACCCTCGTGATTGTGGCTCCCGATCTCGCATTTGTACCCCGCTGTCGCAATCGAAGACTTCACCGTGACAGGGATTCCGTGCAGTGGCCCGCGTGTCGCCTTCGGCTGCTCCTCGAGCCTGCGAGCCTGCTCGCGCACGCGTTCAGGGTCGAAATCCGCAAAAGCATTGAGCGCCGGATTCAGCCGCTCAATCCGCCGGATATGGGCTTCGGAGAGCTCCGCAATCGAGACCTCGCCAGCCGCGAGCATCCGCAACTGAGCAGTTGCAGGTTGCAGAACCAGATCGGTCATGGTTTCGTTCGCGCCGAGGCAGACGGACACGCCGGACTCGCAGGCCCGCAATTCGTGTCGTCCGCTGGAGTCGACGGCATCAGCTTGTAATCGAACCGGTACGAGCGCACCGGCTCTCCCGAGTCAAACCGGTCGTTGTAGTCCAGCTGGTAGTCGATCGCGGATGCGCCGTCCGGAAACTTCTCCGTCGCGGGATACGGATACTTACTCATCTCGTGGAACGGTAGCTGCGACACCGTAAATGGCATGGCGTCCCACCAGTCCATATCCTTCACATACCCGTTTGCATAGAAGAAGTAATCGCGCTTCCAGTCCGGCTTCAACGATGGCAGCTTCGACGAATCAAACTCGACGGCAATCTCTTCCCCGCTGCCGAAGATGGCGTAGCGATCGTCAATCCCCTTCACCAGTGCGGTCACGTCCCCGAGCCGCGTGTAGTTGCCGCGTTGATGCTGGAATGGCCCGGTGAGGCTCACGCGATCGTAATCGTAATCGAGATCGCCCGGGCTCTTCCCGTCGATCTGCGTCGGATAACCACGGAAGCGCTCCGTCGCCAGCGCCAAAGGCACATCCGTCGCGCGCGTTTCACCCTCAGGATTGTTATCGATCAGAACCTGATCCCAGAAGATCTCCAGATTCGAAACCAGCCGGATCTTCCGCGTTCCAGCCGCCAGCTTATCCGTCAAATCAACCACGATCGTGCGCTGCAGGCCGGCCGGGAATCCCGCCTCACCGGGAACTCTCTGCCACGACCCGTCCGCTCGCTGCGCTTCAACGTAGGGCGAGATAGGCTTGATGCCCGCCTGCCATGCCCCGTACAGCGAGCTTGCGCTGAAGTAATTCACATACCCGGTCATCAGCAGCCTGAGCGGCGCCTGAGTGTCTACCTCACCGAGATCTAGCGTCAGAGAGTGCGTGTTCGCAAATCCGTCGTACGGAGTAGCCGTGAATCCGCTCGCAAACCTGTGATCGCGGCGGCTCAGAATCTGCGTGACTTCATTCCCGATCCCATCCCATGCTGCAGCCGGCAGCCTTGCCGAGCGAGATGCCACCACCCGGCCCGAAGCAAACGGCGGGTCATCGAGGAACCTCTCGTCCGGGTTCACCTCCACATCCGCCGGATGATCCACCGCAACAAGCCGCAGCTCGTCGATGTAGTTCACCTCTTCCATCGGCTCAATGAAACGCATGCTAAGCTTTCCGTCAACCGGCGCAACCCGATCGCCGTCCACCTTGATCCACTCACCCGAATTTGGAATATTGCGGCGCGTCGGCGTGAACCAGTGCCCTACCACCGCCGCCCCGATAACATCCGTCACCAGCTTGTACTTGTGGCCATCCCATGCAAACAGAACCGGACACGAGCTTCCGCGGCGATCCGCCTCCTTCATCGCGATCACGGATGTGTGCGGCAGATCGATTTCATCCTGGAGGATGCCCGTGGGCCACAGAATGCGCAGCAGGTCAATGTGGTCCGCTGTGCCCAGGCCCGCAAGAATCTGAGGCGGGGCCTGCGTCGCCAGCCCCGATGCGCCGGCCAGTTCCCACTTCTGCCACTGCCCGTTGGCAAAGATCTCCACTTTGGACCCGAGCGCAGTCTTGTTGTCTGCATATCCGCCCAGGTCAAGCCGCACAAAGTGGTTCTTGTTCGCTCCCTGATTGCGCAGAAGAATCGGAGCAGCGTCCACCTGCGTCACCATCAAATCCGAAGCGCCATCGCCATCCACATCCGCCGCGATCAATCCGCGCGGAGCTTTCAACACCAGGCTGTCCAGCCCCAGCGCACGGCTAACATCCTCAAACGAGCCATCCCCTCTGTTGCGGAAGACCTTCGCGCGCGGCCCCGCGCCCGTCTGCACGATCGCGGCAAGGTCGATCCACCCGTCGTTATCGATATCAACTGCCGTCAGGCCCCACCCGCCTGTTGCACCCGCCAGCGGCAGCGCGACGCGCTCAAATCTACGCCCCCCATTCTGAGGATCCGCGACGTTGCGCCACAGCGTTACACCTGGCGCGCCGGCATGGGTAACCGCGATATCCATCCACCCGTCTTTGTCAAAATCGAGAACCGCGATGCCCTCCGTAGCGGAGAGTTTCTCGTTATACAGCGGCTGCTGCGGATACTTCCCCTCGCGCGGATTCACGAAGAGCACGGGCGCGGGCCCTTCACCCGTCACAGCAATGTCCACCGCCCGGTCGTTGTTGAAGTCCGTGAGTATCGATGATGCTGTCTTTCCCGCGCCACCCAGACCTGCAGGTTCCGTCCATTCAGTGAATGTCTTGTTGCCGTTGTTGCGCCACAGCACGTTCGACTCGTCGCCGTCTTTCAGAGCCGATCCCGTGATGAACAGATCGAGATCGCCATCGTGGTCGAAGTCGATGAAGGTGATCCCCGTTGAGTGGTTCCGTTGTCCGAGGCCCGCCTCCGCGGTCACATCCTCAAACTTCCCTTTTCCGAGGTTGCGAAAAAGGTGCACTCCCTCATCCGTCGCAACCGCGAGATCATTCAGATTGTCTGAGTCATAGTCGCCCACCGCGCATGCCACCGCGCGCCCCGAGAGCCCAAGCCCCGCAGCCGTCGTTTCGACATCTTCGAATGCTCCCCCTTTCGTCCGATGCAAAACGCGTATCGCCTTCGGGCCCGCTTGCGTCAGCACTAAGTCCATCTGCCCCGAGCCGGTCACATCCAGCATGCAGGCTCCGCCCGTCGCGGCGGTCGTTCCTCTCGGGCCCATGGTCTCCGCCGCCAGCTTCACCGGAATCATCGCTCGTTGCTTTTCCTGCGGCTCCTCTACTGGAGTCACGGTCGAGTAGTGCCCCTGCTCTCCATACGCCAGCCCGATCGCCGCCGAGATCTTCGTGCTCGTCATGTGCTGAAAGAGCTTGAAGTGCTCCTTGGCCCCTTCCTTGTCTCCAGTCGCCTGCAACGCTCGCGCCAGCGCGAACTCCGAAGAAGCATGCAGTGGCTGGATTGATAAGGCTTTCTTCAGCGCTTCAATCGCCTTGTCGAACTGTTTCAGCTCTCGATAGCACACCCCTTCAAAGTAGTAGGAATCCACATCATGCGGATCGAGCTTCACTGCCTGTTGAAAGCTCTTCAGAGCATCGTCAAGCTCATTGTCCGCGTGTTGCGCAAGCCCCAGGTTGTACCAGGCCTGAGGATTGTTGGGATCGAGCGCAATGGCCTGCTTCAACACTTTCTTGGCCTCATCGACCTTCTGCAGCGTCATCAACGCAATGCCCTCGTTGATCGCGGCCTGCGCAAGCTTGGGATCTTTCTGGAACGACTCCGCGAACGACTGCTCTGCCTTCTCCGTAAACTGCTGCCCCATCAGCGCGACACCGCGATTATTCAAACGCACCGCGTCGAGGTTGAAGTGCGCCTGCGCCTCGGCCGTAAGGGCGACAGCCAGGATGGAAAGTGTGAACTGCAGGGTCCGTCGCATAGAGTCGTTTGCCAAGTCTTACTCCCGAGCAGCCGGCCACTGACAGACTGCATATTGCGGAACATCTCAGTGTATGCGAGTTGAGGGTTACGTCAGAAGCCGCAGCAAATGAGCGGCTTCCATACCGCCAAAGCTATAAGCAGGCGTTTCCATGGGGCTCAACTCGGCCGCTCCAGCGGCAATCGCGCCATCCGCCGTCAATTTATACTTCGCTCAGTGATCCCTTCGTCCGGCATGCTTGATTGGTACGCCTTCCTGCAGCGTCAGCCGCTGCCGGCAGCGTCCATGGAAAATCTCGCCGAGCTTAGGCAAAGACCCGTTCTGGTCACCGGTGCCGCAGGATCCATTGGCTCAGGGGTTGTCTCCCGGCTGGCGCACGCTGGCGTCGAACTCATTCTCCTCGATTCCTCCGAGGCCGGCCTCTACGAGCTTCAACCTTCGCTTCCATCATGGGGCAGCCACACCTCCTACCTCGGCAACGTCGCCGATCGTGAACTCCTCGCAGAGATCTTCGCAAGACACAGACCGGCCACGGTCATTCACACAGCGGCCTTCAAACACGTGCCCATGCTGGAAGAGCAGCCCCTCTCCGCGATCGCCAACAACGTCGTCGGAACAGCGGCGCTAGCCGATGCCGCAGTCGAGCACGGCGCTCGCATCCTGCTGCTCTCCACCGACAAAGCCGTCGCTCCACGCTCCGTCATGGGCGCGACAAAACATGTCGCGGAGAAGATCGTCCTCGCTTCCAACGGAGTTGTGGTTCGGCTTGCGAACGTGCTCGGCTCTCGCGGGAGCGTCAGCGAAGTCTTCGCGCAACAGATCGCTGCCGGCCGGCCTCTCACCGTAACAGACAGCGCCGCAGAACGCTATTTCCTCACGCTTGCGGAAGCCGTGGAGTTGCTTGTCTCTGCGGCATCGTCGCCGGACCGAGCCTCCATCATCATCCCTCTGCTCACCAGGGCCCATCGCATCGCAGACCTCGCCTCCTTTATGGCAAAGGCCCTCGCGCCGGAACGCAACATCGCTATCGAGTTCACCGGCCTTCGCATCGGCGAAAAGATGTCAGAGCAGCTTTGGGCCGATGACGAAATCGCGAATGGCGACCCTGCTTCCGGAATCGTTCGTATCGCGGCGGCAACCACTGCGCGTCGCTCAATACATCACCAGTTGCAATCTGTTAAGGACAGCCTGAAGACACGCGACGTCAAAGCGGCTCTGCACTCACTGACCGAGCTGGTCCCCGCTTACGAGCCCAGCCCAGCCGTGCTTGCCCTGGCAAACACTTCGGCGGTTCTTCATGGGTAAGCAAGCCGATGGCCGCAGAAGAATCGCCGTCGTCACCACCTCGCGCGCCGACTTCAGCCATCTCTACTGGCCCTTGCGCGAACTTCAAGAGCATCCATCCATTGACCTCGGGGTCTTCGCCCTCGGACCGCATCTTGCCCCGCAGTACGGCAACACCATTGCCGAGATCGAGCGCAACGGATTCCCCATCAAAGCCGGCATTGAGTGCCTCCTCAATTCGGACACGGACACCGGCATGGCAAAGACGATCGGAATCGCCATCCAGTCTTTGTCCGACGCATTGACTGCCTGGCGTCCAGACCTCCTCCTCCTCATCGCCGACCGCTACGAAATGCTGGCCCCCGCAAGCGTAGCCGTCGCCATGCGCATCCCAATCGCGCACATCGAAGGCGGCGAGGTAAGCCAGGGCGCCATCGACGACCAGGTCCGCAACGCAATCACGAAGCTGGCCCACGTCCACTTCACTTCGACCAATACCGCTCGCCGCCGCGTGATCGCCATGTGCGAGGAACCATGGCGCGTGCATCACGCCGGCGCTCCCTCTCTTGATCATTTGAAGAGATCGAAGCTCCTTCGCCGCGCCGATCTGCAGTCCAAGCTGCGTCTGAAGTTGGCCAAACCAAGCATCCTGGTCGCCTGGCACCCAGTCACCATTCTCAAGAACACGAATGCTGAAGCCGACGCCCTCTTTACGGCACTGGAAAAAGCACCAGGCCAGCTGATCTTCGTCTATCCCAACACGGACGCAGGCAGCCACGCGCTCATCGATCGCACGCGAGCGCTGGTCTCATCCCGCGCTGACGCACATCTCTTCGTCAACCTCGATGCTGTGACCTACTGGAGCCTCCTCGGTCAGGTCGATGCGATGATCGGCAACTCCTCCAGCGGCATCATGGAAGCCGCGTCATTCGCGCTCCCTGTAGTCAACGTCGGCATGCGCCAGCAGGGCCGCGAGCGCGGCCGCAACGTCATCGACTCGCGCGCCGACACGAGCGAGATTCTCAGCTCTCTCAAAAAAGCGATGAACCTGTCGTTTCGAGCAGGGCTCCGCGGAATGCAGAACCCTTACGGCAGCGGCACGGCCTCGAAAACCATCGTCAGGGTGCTCGCCTCTGTTCCGCTCCGCAAGTTGCTGGTAAAAGCGCCCGCGCCGATACCGAGGTCCATTCGCTAGATGATTCCCCTCTCCAGTCCCGACATCACAGAAGCTGAGATCGCCGCAGTCACAGCCGTGCTCCGAACCCCGCAGCTCTGCATGGGCCCCGAACTTGACGCGTTTGAGAAGGCCATGGCTGAATACCACTCCGTCCCGCACGCCGTTGCTGTCAGCAGCGGAACGGCCGGCTTGCAGATGGCCCTCCTCACGCTCGCCATCGGCGCAGGCCATGAAGTCATCGTGCCCTCCTTCGCTTTTATTGCCGTTGCGAACGCAGTTGCGCAGGTTGGCGCCACCCCGGTTTTCGCCGATGTCGACGAGCTGACTCTCAACCTGACTCCCGAAAGCGTCAAAAAGGTGATCACGCCACGCACCCGCGCGATCATCGCCGTCCACACGTTTGGAATTCCGGCCGACATGATCGGTCTGCGCGAGCTGGCGTCGGCGCACAACCTGGTCATTATTGAGGACGCCTGCGAGGCCATCGGAGCGAAGATCGGAGACAAGCGCGCCGGAGCCTTCGGGGACCTCTCGATCTTCGGCTTCTACCCCAACAAGCAGATCACCACTGGCGAGGGAGGAGCCGTCCTGGCGCACTCTCAAATCCATGCCCAGCGCCTTGAGCAACTGCGCAATCAGGGACGAGCACGCCAGCCCCACCCTGCAAACTCTCCAGACCTTCCCGGCACTTGGGACATCGGATTCAATTACCGCCTCTCCGACATTGCATGTGCACTGGGCAGAGTGCAATTGCAGCGCATCGACGAGATCCTCTCCAAGCGCCGCCAGGCTGCGGAACGCTACCATCGCCTGCTCGAAGGCATCAATGCGATTGAACTGCCGCCCATCGCCTTGCCCGGAATCGAGATCAGCTGGTTTGTGTACGTCATTCGCCTCGGAGTCGGAGTCGATAGGACCCGCTTGAGAGAATGTCTTGCGGCCGATGGAGTAGCGACCGCAACCTACTTTGAGCCGATTCATCAGCAGCCGGCATGGAGCCGGTTCAATCGTCAACCGATGCCCGTCGCAGAGTCCGTGGGGCCGCGCACCCTGGCTCTGCCTTTCTTCACCAGGATCACCGAGGAAGAGCAGCAGGAAGTGGCAACCAGCCTGCGTCAGGCTCTCCTCCAGAGGTAACTTCCACCCCACCCTCTCCCGCCGGGGTCTACAACCTTATTCACAATTTTTCAAACCTGAAACAACCTTCTCATCCGTCGCAGGCATCCTTGTTCTGTGTGGGCATGTGCCAATGGGCGCAGGCCGCCTCCTCACAAAAGACTTTCACGCGCCCAGCATTCTCCTTTCAGCCCAGACTCTTGCCTCACCGGACCTTCAACGCAGTTGAGGCATCCCTTTCGGCTTATTTCCTCGCTGTTCTCGGTTCCTCTCGTTTGTTCAACTCTCAACCGACATGAAGAGCAGGTTCCTATGGTGGTCAAAACGCAAAGCAAAGGTCACGGAGTGACCGGGTTGCACGTCGGCTCCGGCAACGTGCGCCGATACTTCCCGAAGGGTACGAAGAACATTGAACTCCAGCTTGGGCATCTCCGCATTCAGTGCGGACTCAAGCCCGATTTCTGGCAGGGCCAGCCGGAAATCTACGACCCAAGGCTCTGCGCCTGGCTGGAATCGAAAAATCATGGAACGGCAAATCGCACCGTGCCCATGGCAATGATTCCCTCCGGCGAGAATTCATTTCAGCTGCAGCCGGTTTCGGCACTCCCCCGCCCCCGCGGCAAGGTGTCTCCGGTTTCAGCTGCGTAGTTCCGGGCCCTATTCTCCTCGCACACGGCGCCAATCAGCACTTGGCGCCGTTCTTGTTTTAGACGTGGAATCGTTGCCACTCTCCTCAGCTTGAACCTTCGTGAGTCCACTGCCTCCGATAAACTCGATGCAGACATGGAAACCCTTCAGCTTGAACAGGCTATTGAGGCTCACTTTGCCGCGGGAGCAGCCGCCAGCTCCGACCCGGCTGCAATGGCGGCCTTCCTTGAACTCCGCGACGCTCTCGAGCAAGGCGTCGTGCGTTCCGCCTCTCCCGACCCTCAATCCCCCACCGGCTGGCGTGTCAACGCCTGGGTGAAAAAAGGGATCCTGTTGGGCTTCCGGCTCGGCGCCTTACACGACCTCACCGGGGCCGGCCTCTCCTTCGTCGACAAGCACACCTACCCCGTCCGGCTGTTTACCGCAGAAGATGGCGTACGCGTTGTCCCCGGTGGCTCCTCCATCAGAGCCGGAGCTTACGTCGCCCGAGGCGTCGTCTGCATGCCTCCCATGTACATTAACGCCGGCGCATGGGTAGACGAAGGAACAATGGTCGACTCGCACGCCCTGGTCGGCTCTTGCGCGCAGATCGGCAGGCGTGTGCACCTCAGCGCGGCAGCCCAAATCGGCGGCGTACTCGAGCCCATCAACGCCAGCCCCGTCATCATCGAGGACGACGCCATGGTGGGCGGCAACTGCGGCGTCTATGAAGGAACCATCGTGCGCTCTGGCGCAGTCCTCGCCCCCGGCACGATCCTGACCCGTGGCACGCCCGTCTTCGACCTCGTCAAAGGCAAGACGCTCCGCGCTACACCAGAATCCCCGCTCATCATCCCCGAGAAGGCAGTCGTCGTTCCTGGTTCCCGCGCCATCGGCTCTGGAAAGGGCCATCCAAACGCGCAGAGCTGGGGCCTCTCGCTCTACGCTCCGGTCATCGTCAAGTACCGCGACGAGAAGACTGACCTGAGCACCACGCTCGAAGATCTGCTCCGGTAAACCGGATGGTTTCGCATCCTTCCAAGGTCATCCGCTTCGGCGTAATCGGCCCTGGCCGTGCCGCCGCGCGGTTTGCCCAGGGCATGACAGCAGTTCAGCACGCGGAGATCGCGGCGGTGTGGGGCCGCAACGCCGAACGCGCCGCGAACTATGCCGAACGCTTTCTCGTTCCAACAGTAGCCCCGACGCTCGCTGCCCTGCTCTCGTCTGAGCTCGACGCCATCTACGTCGCAACCCATCCCGACACCCACGCGGATCTCTGCATCGCCGCGCTCCAGGCTGGCAAGCACGTCCTCTGCGAAAAGCCGGCAGCGCTGAACGTCGCACAGGTTCAGCACGTCATCGCCGCCGCCCGACGGCACAACCGGCTCTTCATGGAAGCGATGAAGCCGCCCTTCTTCCCGCTTTATCGCCGGCTGCGCGAGCACCTCGACACAGACCCCATTGGCCCAGTCGGTTTCGTCCGTGCCGGACACTGCGACTCCTCCATCGGGCCGGACTACCCCCTACATTTCCCCGAACTCGGCGGCGGCGGCATTCTCGGCATCGGTCCCTACGAAGCCTTCCTCGCCCTCGACTGGCTCGGACCGCTCAAGCGCCTCCAAACCATGGGTCGCGTCAGTACGGCAGGAGTCGACACTTTCGCCATCTTCCAATCCGAACATGAGCGCGGAATGGCCCAGCTCCACACCGGCATCGACTTGCTCAGCCACGGAGATGCACTCCTATCCGCTCCCCGCGGCTACGTCATCCTGCACGCCAACTGGTGGAATCCCGCACGCGCTACGGTGCACTACGTCGACGGCCGCATGGTCGAACTCGAAGAGTCCTACACTGCAGGCGGCTTCAACTACGAGACCGAACACTTCTGCGACCTCCTGCGCCAGGGCCACATGGAAAGCCACGTCATCCCGCACTCCATGTCCCTCGGAATGGCCCATCTCCTTCAACAAGCCCGCCGAGCCCTCGGCGTCCGCTTCCCCGCCGAGGAATGATTCCGCACCGCATCCAGCCTCCACAGCCGCTCACGCTCACTACTCACCATCCCTGTCCCTCGTCCCCTCGTCCCCTTGTTCCCTTATTCCCTAGTCCCTGTCCTTCCAGGCATACCCCCCACCCCAGCTATCATCTAAACGAACTCGCGGACGGGAAAGGACATACGCCATGCGCAAAGTTCTCATCGCCATCGCCGTTATCGTGGTTGTCATCATTGCCGGAGCAGCCATCTTCGTTGCCACATTCGATGTCAATCGATATCGCGGCACGATCCAGGCCCAGCTTCAGCAGCATCTCGGCCGCCCCGTTCAACTCGGCGACATGCATCTTAAGCTCTTCCCGCCCAGCATCACCGTGCAGAACCTCGCCATCGCCGACGATCCGCGCTTCAGCACTGACGCGCCGTTCGTTAAAGCCAGCGAACTCGACGTGGCCGTCAAGCTCCTGCCGTTACTGCATAAAGACGTCGAGATTCAATCCCTCAATCTCCAGCAGCCCACCGTCAATCTCATCAAAAACAAAGCCGGCCAGTGGAACTTCGCCTCCATCGGCTCTGGATCCAAGTCATCATCTTCGCAGTCGTCGAATCAACAGTTCTCCCTCGGCGATCTCGTCATTAAAGACGGTGAAATCTCCCTCCTCGACCAGACCCAGAGCAGCACGCCCACTCTCTACAACCACATCGACGTCAAGCTCTCCGACTTCTCGCCCAGCACTCCCTTCAACGTCGACGCAACCGTTCACATGGCCGGAGCGGGCGAACAGGCCATTACCCTTCAGGGCAAGGGCGGCCCCATCAACGCGCAAGACGCGACTCTCACGCCCTTCCACGGCACCCTCCAGCTCAAGAACGTCGGCGTCAGCGACTTCACTAAGTTCCTCAACTCGCCGGCAACAGCCGGCACCGACGGCGTACTCACCGGCGAAACCAAAATCGATAGCGAAGGCGGGAAAGTCACCGCCAACGGCCAGACCAGCATCGACAAGGCCAAAGTCCGCGGTATGGAACTCGGCTTCCCCGTCTCGGCCCAATACGATCTCACCGACGACATGCCAAACGGCGCGATCACCATACGCAACCTCACCACTAAGCTGGGCTCCACTCCCATCGATCTCAACGGAACCGCGCAGACCAAATCCACGCCAGCCCACATCGACATAAACCTTCGCGCCAACAACGTCTCCGTCGCCGAAGCCGCCAAGTACGCAGCCGCCGCGGGCATGGCCCTCACCCCAGGCACCACCGTCACCGGCACCGTCAATGCCAACATCCACGCCGTCGGATCAGCAGACAAGCCTGCTCTCAGCGGGACCGTTTCCGCAGCCAACCTCCAGGCGAGCGGCAAGGACCTGCCCCAGCCCGTCCAGATCCAGTCCATCAACCTGAATCTCACGCCGTCGCAGATCCAGTCGAACCCATTCACCATCATCTCCGGCCAGACCAGCGCCAACGCGCAGCTCACCATGCGCAACTACACCGCGCCCTCCGCTACCGTCGACGCCACGCTCAAAGCCGCCAACGCTCAGCTCCCCGCCATTCTCGCCATGGCCAAGGCCTACGGCGTCAAATCGCTCGACAAGGTCACCGGCCAGGGAACACTGAATCTGGACATGCATGCTTCCGGCGCCGTGAAGTCCCTTACCGCTGAAGAAATCGAGCGCACCCTCAACGGCACCGTCAACGTAAACTTCAACAACGTGAAATACTCCGGCGCCAACATGAGCAGCGAGCTCAGCAAGATCGCCGGCTTCCTGCGACCCGGCTCTTCGCAGAACACCTCCGGCATGACCACCATCTCCAAGATGACCGGCAACATCAACGTCCGTGACGGCATCGCCGAAACCAAGGACCTTCAGGCCACGCTCGACATCGGCAACGTTGGCCTCGCCGGAACCGCCAACCTCGCGACCGAAGCCCTCAACATGCGTGCCACTGCCGTCATCGCACAGAACGTCAGCCAGCAGGTGGGCGGTCAGCAAATCGGCGGATTCATGAAGACGGCCCTCGCCAACAACCAGGGTGAGCTCGTCATTCCCGCCATCATCACCGGCACCTTCTCCAACCCGCACTTCCAGCCCGACGTCCAGCAGCTGGCGCAGATGCGGCTCAAGGGCCTGATCCCCAACATGAACAACCCCACTTCCATCACGGGCGCACTGGGCGGCTTGTTGGGCGGCAAAGTTCCCGGCCAGACAACAACCCAGCAGCCGTCTCAGCAGCAATCTCCTGCCGGCGCTGCCCAGCAGATCCTCGGCGGCCTCTTCGGTAAGAAAAAGCAGACCACGCCACCCAAGCCGTAGACGCAGAAGAGGGATGCGATCACTTCAGTTCGCTGCGATCACCTAACTGGGTCCTGTCCTGGGCAACTCTCTCCCACGAGGGCGCATCTGTTGCATTAAGCACAAAGTGTAAGCCAGTGACCACCCCAGTAATCAGCCCTTCCCTTGTTCCTCCGCAAGCCCCGCTTCCGATTGATGACGATCGCACGCGCATGCTCCAGATCGCGAAGGTGGCGCTTTCCTGCGCCAAGATGTGCGCCTGGGACTGGGACATCCAGCAGAACAAAACCATCTACTTCGGAGATCCAATCGCGATTTTCGGCGGCGAACCGGATGCCGAATACGTCACTGGCTTCCGATCTCACGTCCACCCCGCTGACATAGACAGCGTGGAAACGAAAATTCAGGCTCTCTGCCTCAGCAAAACAGTCGAGTACGAGGACGAGTTCCGCGTCCTTCATGCTGATGGCTCAACGCGCTGGATCTACGCGCGCGGCAAATTCTCCTACGACCCTGCCGGAACGCCCATCAATCTCCTCGGCGTTAACGTAGACATCTCGGAGCACAAAGCCCGCGATCAGAAGCTGGATGAGGCTCGCTCCGCAATACTCGCCCAGCACACCATGCTCGACACCATCATCAACAACATCCCGGTGATGATCTGCTACATGCGCGAGCCCGGCAAAGTGCAGTGGGTCAACCGCGCGTGGACCAGCACGATCGGCTGGTCCCCGGAAGAGAACAACGGTGACACCGCGGCCCTTCTGTATCCGGATCCGGAAGAACTCGCCAAGGTGCGCTCACTGATCGCTGAAGCGGACGGCGAAGCCCGCGATTTCAAAACCCGAACCAAGTCCGGCGACATCATCGACACCAAGTGGCTCAATGTAGCCCTACCCGATGGCACCAACATCGGCATCGGCCGCGATGTCACAGCCGAGAACAAGGCCGCCAGGGAACTCCGGGACGTCGAACTCCGCTTCCAGGCCCTGAGCGAAAACATCCCGCAGATGGTCTGGATTACCGACCCCGCGGGCGCAACGCTCTATCAGAATGGTCGCTGGTACGCGTATACCGGGCAGACCCCGGAACACGGGTTGGGCTTTAACTGGCGCGAATTCATCCACCCCGACGACTTCGAACCCAACCAACGTCTCTGGGAACAGGCCAACCAGAACGGCGTCGACTACGAGAATGAACTCCGGATCCGCGGCCGAGACGGCGAGTATCGCTGGTTCCTCGTCCGGGGAACGCCTATCCGCGGCGAAGACGGTGCGATTCAATACTGGTTCGGCACCAACACCGACATCACCGAAAAGAAACTCGCTCAGGAAGCTTTGCTTCGCGCCGAAAAGCTCGCCGTAGCAGGTCGCTTCGCAGCCACCGTCGCCCACGAGGTCAACAACCCGCTCACAGCCGTCACCAACATCCACTACGTGCTGTCGCTCACCGAAAACCTCCCCGAAAACGTCCGAGAACTCCTCCACACCGCCGACAACGAACTCCGGCGCGTCTCGCACATCCTTCGCCAGACCCTCGCCTTTTATCGCGAGAACTCCCCCAAGGAACACGTCCGGCTCCTGCCCCTCATGGACGAAGTCCTCGCCATCTTCGGTCGCCGCCTCGAGAGCCGCTCCATCCGGCTCGAACTCGACATCCCCGCCGGCATTCAGTTCCTCGGGTCTTCAGGTGAGATCAGGCAGGTGCTTTGTAATCTCGTCGGCAACGCGCTTGACGCCTCCAGCCACGGCGATCGCATCGTAGTCCGCGCGCGCAGAATCTCCACGGACGACTCCCGATCGCGCATCAACATCTCCGTCGCCGACAGCGGCTCCGGCATCGCGCGCGAAAACCTCAAAAAGATCTTCGAGCCCTTCTTCACTTCGAAGGTGGGCGTAGGCACAGGCCTCGGGCTCTGGGTCAGCAAGCAACTTGTCGAACGCAACGCCGGCACTATCCGCGTACGCTCCCGGGTCGGCCAGGGTACCGTCTTCCGCCTCTCCTTCCCGCAAGGCGAGAGTTCCTTGTAACAAGGGCACGGCCTCAGCGAGGCTAATTGGGCCTCAGCCTCTGTGTCGCACGCAAAAATCTTCAATCCCATGACAGTTTCTCCCTCCCAATTGCGCCTTGAGGGTAGATGCCCGGCTCAGCGTGCGCGAACCTGCCTCCCTTGCCGGTATCCCCCAATCGCAACCGGGAGGAGATCACTTCATGAAGAAACATCTCAGCATCAAGTTTGCTCTAGCCTCTGCCGTCGCAGTCGCCATTGCCATTGCAGCATCCACAGCCCCGTCGGAAGTCGCCAACGCGCAATCCGGGCGCGACTCACGTGTCGAAATCGGCCTCGCCGCTGCGCCCGTTCCGCTCAATATGGCCAACAAGAACCCCGCCCTCGTGGGTCTCGGCAGCTACTTCGTCAACGTAGTCGGCGACTGCAATGGCTGCCACTCCGCCGGCCCGCCCACCCAGTACGCCAAGGGCGGCAATCCCTACATGAACCAGCCCAAACAGGTGAACCCCAAAACCTATCTGGGCGGCGGCAGAGACTTCGGCGCACTCATACCCAACTCAGCGCACATCATCTCCCGCAACCTCACACCCGACGCGAGCGGCCTTCCGATCGGCGGCGACACCTTCGACCATTTCGTCGAGGTGATCCGCACCGGCATGGACCCCGACCATCTTCATCCGCCCTGCACCGGTGCGCCGAATGCAAACTGCATTCCCGCACCCTTCGACGGCAACCTGCTCCAGGTCATGCCCTGGCCCAACCTGAAAGACCTCTCGGAACACGACCTGCGCGCCATCTACGAATACCTCAGCGCCGTTCCCTGCGTTCAGGGCAACTACCCCAACGAACCCGCCAACCGCTGCAACTAATCCTGACTCTTGGCATTTAGCGACTCGCACCAACGTAAAGAGGCGCCCGTCTATCGGCGCCTCTTTGCTTACGTCTTTGCTACTGGCTACCGACTACAAGCTACCGGCTCTCGTTACGTCTGCTGCCCCTGCGGCGCCACCAGCTGGTGCGCAATCGCAAACAGCGCCAGCTCCAGTCTTGTCGAAACCCCTGTCTTATCGAAGATATTCGACAAGTGCCGCTTCACCGTCTCCTCGCTCAGCGAGAACTGCTTGGCGATATCGCGGTTGCTGCAGCCTTCCACGATGCAGCCCACCACATCCAGTTCGCGCGGCGTCAGCCCGTACGTCTTCCGCTGCGGAGGCTGGGCCTGCCGCATCAGGTCGTGAAGAGCCGAAACCAGGTTCACCACGCGCTTGCCGCCGATCCAGTAGTCGCCGGCATATACCGTCCGGATCGCCGTGTGCAGCGCACCCGCCAGCGCATCCTTCAGCACGATGCCGCGCGCCCCGATGTGCAGCGCCTCGATAATCTGCTGCGTCGTAATCGTCGAGGTAAGCAGGATGATCTTCACCGTCGGCGAGCCGTTCATGATCGCCCGCATGGCCTCGAGGCCCGGCAGGCGCGGCATTTGCACGTCGAGAAGAAGAATGTCCGGAGTCTGCTCCAGAGTCTGGGTGATGGCCTCATCGCCATCATCGGCTTCGCCCACTACTTCGAAGCCGTCGCGCTCCGTCAGCATGTTGCGGACGCCGATGCGAACTACAGGATGATCGTCGGCCAGTACGATGCGGATTGGCTGTTCCACGAGAGCGCTAAACCTCCGATAGGCCCAAAACTAACAAGCAGGCAACCGAAGTGGCCCGCATACATATATCTCACGCTCCTGCGCAAACACCAAACACCTCTCGTAACCTACGCAGGAAATTCCTTTTCAAGCATACGCTCCAGTCTTTGCGTAGCCATGTATAACTGGTCAACCGCCGTTGCACAGTTATCCAGTTGGTCACTCTTCGACTCCAGCGTTGCACCTATACGCGCCGCCTGCATCGCCCCTGCCATGCCGCAGCCCCCCTTGATAGCATGCCCCAGCCGCCTTACTTCCTCAGAGTTACCCTCAGTAATCGCCTTTTCCAGAACACCTTGTCTCTTATGTAAGTCGCTCACCACCGCCGCATAAATCTCCCGAATCGTTGCCTCCGTCATCAGCTGGCGGAACTGCGCCAGCGTTTCAGGATTGATCACAGGATCGGCATCCTCCACGATCTGTGGGTGCTTCGGCTTGTGCTCCCCGATAACTCGCGCCAGATCCTCCGGCCCGAAAGGTTTCAGCAGAAACCCGTCTGCTTCCTTAACGAGTTCATCGGCAGGCTGGCTCCCGCTGATGAGGATGATCTCCGCATCGCAGCCCTCGCGAAGCTTCCTGATCAATTCGGTTCCCTTGATTCCGGGCAGTTGCGCATCCATCAGCACCACACCCGGCTCCACCACTCCTGCCCCCAGCAACTCCAGCGCGCTGTCGCCCGTCTCAGCCGTGTGCACCAGGTGCCCGTGCAGCGTCAGGACCGTGGCGATTACTTCACGGCTGATGAGATCATCATCAATCAGAAAAACCGTAGCTAATTCGTGCTTCTCGCCAATCCCGAGCATAACTTCTTGCCTGCTATATCCCGGGCCACCTTTGATCGCGGGTGCCCCATCCTAAACGCGCCTTTTGCGTTTAGGGTGGGATTCAAGGAAGCCCAACTGCCCACCCCCGTGCCTATTCATTACGGGTGGGTTTACTCCTCAGCCACCGAAATCTCGTGCAACCAACCCGGTGCCTTCAACAACTCCCGCGGCCTCGATCCATCCGCAGGACCAACCAGACCATCCCGCTCCATCAGATCGATCAGGTGCGCCGCCCGGCCATAGCCGATCCGCAGCCTTCTCTGCAGCAAAGAAGTCGACGCCTTTCCAAACTCAAACACCAGCCGGACAGCGTCGTCGAACATCGGATCATTGTCGTCCTCGTTGTCGCTGCTGCTCTCCAGACTGTTCTGGCGCTCTTCCTTCGGCGACTCCAGGAAGCCCTCAACGTACTCGGCCTGCCCTTGTTCCTTCCAGAATGCCACCACTGCGGCCGTTTCCTTCTCGCTGACATACGGCGCATGCAACCGAAGTAACCGGCTCGTCCCCGGCGGCAGGAAGAGCATGTCGCCCCGTCCCAGCAGCGCCTCCGCCCCGTTCGTATCTAGAATCGTCCGCGAGTCCACTTTCGTGGCCAGCCTGAAGCTGATCCGCGTCGGCACGTTCGCCTTGATCAGACCCGTGATGACGTCCACCGATGGCCTCTGCGTCGCCAGCACCAGGTGGATGCCGACCGCTCGCGCCATCTGCGCCAGCCGCGTAATCGACTCTTCCACGTTGGCCCGGTCCAGCATCATCAAGTCCGCCAGCTCATCGATGATGATCACGATGTAGGGCAGCGGCTGCTCTTCGGTCCCATCGTCAAACAGCGAAGGCATCGCGCTCTCAAAGAGCTTGTTGTACTGGTCGATGTTTCGCACGCTGCGGCTCGCCAGCAGCTTCAGCCGCCGCTCCATCTCACGGACAGCATTTCTCAGCGCATTTGCTGCCAGCTTCGGCTCCGTAATGATCGGCGTGAACAGGTGCGGGATCCCCTCGTACATGCCTAGTTCCACCCGCTTCGGGTCCACCAGAATTAGCCTCACCTGCGCCGGAGTCGTCCGGTACAGCAGGCTCATGATCATCGCGTTGATCGCCACCGACTTGCCCGATCCCGTCGAGCCTGCAATCAGCACGTGCGGCATCGACGCCAGATCCGCCGTCACAATCCGCCCGTTGATGTCCTTGCCCATGGCCAGCGTCAGCCGCGACTTCGCCTTCGCAAACGTCTCCGACTCCAGCACGTCCCGCAGATGAATCGTCTCGCGCTCATGGTTCGGCACTTGGATGCCCACCGTGCTCTTGCCCGCCATGCGCTCGATGAGGATGCTCTCGGCCCGCATCGCCAGGCACAGATCCTCAGCCAGCCCCGTCACGCGCGAGTACTTCACGCCCGCCTCAGGCTTGAACTCGTACGTCGTCACCATCGGCCCTGGATTGATCTGCACCACCTGCCCCATCACATCGAACTCGGCGCACTTCTCCACCAGCACCTTGGCCTCATCGCGCAGCTCATCCTCGCGGACCACATGCGGCCCATCGCCCGAGTTCAGCAGCGTGCTCGGCGGCAGCTTGTACCCGCTTACATGCTTCGGCGCAACCGTCACCTGCTTCTCATCCACATCCGCCCGCTCGTGGATGGCGATGCTTCCATTCCCTCCACTTGCCGCGATCGGATGACTCGAAGCGGCCGCTGCTGCCGGAGCAGGCGCAACCGGGGCAACCGGAGCCACAGCAGCCGGAACCGCGGCTTGCGCCGGAACGGCCTGCGGCCTCATCTCAATCACGCTCCGCCCACCCGCAGCCTCCGCCGCTTTCCCGCTGACCGCCGGTCCCGCAGGCTCCCAGATACTCGACCTCCGCGGCGCAATCGGCTCCTCGGCCGCCTTCCCCGTACGCTGGAACGCCGGAATCTCCTCCACCGGATCGCGCTCATCCACCGCCGCTGCCCGCTTCTTTGCAAACAGCGCCGCCAGTTTACTCGTCAGTGTCTGTGGCGGAGCGACATCCTCAGGCATCGCCTCCTGCGCATCCCCAATCGCCCCGGAGAACAGCCGCTGCGCCGGCCCCGGCTGTGTCTCCATGCACCGCTCTTCGAGTTCGCGCTTCCGCTCCGCACGATCCTCTTTCCAGTTGCGATAGCGGTCGTGCCAGGCCACCATGTTCAGCCAGCGATCTTCAATCTGTGTCTTGATCGTTTTCAGGCTGATATCCGACCCGAAGTAGATCCCCACCCCGGCCAGTACCAGCGCTACCAGCCACGCCCCCTGAATATTGAGGTACGCCACCAGCAGCCCCGAAATCACACGCCCCATTACGCCTTCGACCGGAACCGCGTGCATCCACCGCCAGTGCCAGGGCAGCAGCCCGAACAGCGCCGGCGTAAAGATCACCGCCAGAGCCACGCCCATCCAGCGCAGAATCGCCGTCCCCGCGTCGCGCGACCGGATCCAGTTCCATCCCAGCACGCCCATCCACACCGGGAACAGAAACACCGTCAGCCCGAATGCCTGCAGCAGCACGTCGCTCAGATACGATCCCAGCAGCCCGATCCAGTTGTGAACCGCATTTCCCGGCTCCGGCCCCGTAGCCGTGTTCATCGAGGGATCAGAAGGGTGATAGGTCGCCAGCGCAAGGAACAAAAGAATCGACGACAGCGTCAGCACTGCGCCCAGAAACACGTTCAGCGCCCGGCTGCGTGTCGGCGACAAACTGATCGGAATCGGCTTCATCGAAGGGATGCCTCCGCGCCCCGGACCGCCCCGCATTCGACGCGCGATCAACAGGAACCGATGCGATCAGGCAGCCAGGCGCTGACAATCCCAGAGCAGCCTTCATTATCCCCGTTGCCAACTACGATCTACGCCCAAATCCCTCCACAGGAACCACCGAATCCACCCCCAAAAGGGGTTGCCCAGTAGTGCTACCTGCGTCCCATCCAACTAGTTCAGGCGCGCATATTCTTCTCTGGCCTTCGCCAGAACCGGGATATTACGATCGGAGTTTATCCATAGTGCGAAGAAGTCATCGTATGCGTCTCTGGCTTTGGCTCGATCGCCGACGCTCGCATAGGCCCGCGCCATCCCCAGATAGGAAAGAACGTAATATTGTCCCCAGTTCGGGAGGTCCCATGTGGCTCCCCAACTCGCACCTTTGTGATCGACGACCTTCTGAAATTCCTTTGCGGCTTCCGTAACCTTGTGCAATTTCAGCAGCGCCAGTCCCCGAATGTAGATTGCATCCGGGTAGGCTCTCTCATAGGGAGTGGCCGACATCATCATCTCAACGGCGGTTGCAGGATCGCCTCGCTCCATTGCAGTTATGGCGCTAATCTCCGGCAGCTGAACCGCATTCCAGATGGTGTTGTTCGATTCCTGTTTCGAGAACTCCGCCGCGAGTTTCTGTGCTCGAGCGCCGTCGCCGCACAGAGCTAGAGCCAACGCCGGACGCCCTAACTTCCGCGCCGGCCGGCAATCACCCGCCAGGGCAGCCGCGCGCGCGTCTGCCTCTTCGAAACCATCCGCAATGTAAGGAAAGCCCTCTTTTCGCGCCTGGTCCGCAGCCCTCTTGTATAAAGCGTGAGCCTCCCTCAGTTGTCCCTGCACATTGAGCATTGCCGCTTGCAATCCGGAGCTGAGATATTCATCCGGCCTGCCCCTAAACCACTCGATCTCGCGATTCAGGCCCTCCTTGTCGTTCTCCAAATACGCCAGTTCCAGGAAACGTTGGTGAATCCTCATCCCGTCGATTCCGTGTGCCCGAACCTGCTTGACTGTCTCGTCGGCTTCCTTCAAAAGCTCCAGGCACATGTATGCATCGAGCACCCGCCGATACGGGGGTTCCACATCGGGCCGCAGCCGAAGCGCCTCCTGCCCCTCGTGCAACCCTTCTTCGAACCTGCCCATATCGTTGTAAATAACCGCCAACTGGTTATGAAAACTCCACGGGCGCGGGTGATTCTCTCTTAGCGCCTGCTGATAGGCATCGATCTCCTTATCAAGCTCTCCCGTGATTCGATAGTGGTATGCAGTCAATTCTGTCCGCTCGGCGCTGGATACACGCTCCACCAGGCTGAAGGCGCGGGCGGCATTCTCGGCGCACTTCTGCACGTCTCCTGCTTGCTCCCAGGCAATCGCCAGCATGTAGTAGGCCATCGCAAACTTCGCGTCGGTAGCGATCGCGCGTTCGAAAAGCGGAATAGCCGCTCTAAACTGCCCTCGGCTCATCACAGCCATACCGTCGCTGTAAGCCTGCAGGGCCTCCAGTGAGGGCGTGGACGCCTGCTCGAGAGGCAGGTTTACCTGCTGTATGGTCGTCAGAGACTCGCCCAATTTGCCGCGCAGCCCGGTCGCGGCCTTGTCCAGGGCGCTCAGCACGTGCTCTTTGTCCGGCGCCTCCACCTGCTCGCGAGCCAGTGTTTCACCCTTCTGGCATGTTGTGGACTGCAGGGTGATCACATAGATCTTCCCGAGGCTCGCGATCGCGCCGTCGATGGTTGCCGATGCTCCCTCGCGTACGCAGATGTCGTGCGCCATCGCATTCGTGACGTGGGTTCCGGATGCAACATTCATTAGCCGAAGAGATCGCTGCACGTCGGCGTCGTCCATGATCTTCAAAAACGGCGACTGCTCCAGTTGCACCGCCAGCCCTTGTCTCAGCGTCCCGTCGAAGACCGGGTCACCGGTTGAATTCACAAAATCGGCGAGCACAACCGTATCCTTCTGTCCGAGCTTCGGCTCGCGATGTCCGAAGAAGCGAAGCCCTGCTGCCGTCCCTACCAGAACCAGAACAACCGTCACCACAACCCATGGCCAACGCGAGCTCTCCTTTACCTCCATGCGGATCTTGGTGTGGCTCGCGGAGACGATCTTTACGTCGTGTTCCGGCACCAGGCGAACATCCTCGGCGAACCTGTACCCTCGGCCCGGCACTGTGAGGATGTATTGGTGATCCTGCGGAGTCTCTCCAAGGGCTTTTCGCAGGAGAAAGATATTACGGCTAAGGTTGGCCTCTTCGACGAAGGTGTCTGGCCACACTGCCTTCATCAACTCATCCTTGGTGACAAGCTCCTTCTTGCGGCGTACGAGCACCAGCAGAATCTGGAACGTTTTGGGCGTGAGCGGAACAGACTCGTGCCCGCGAAGCAGAAGCTCCTTCTCCGTGTCGACGCGGAAGGGACCGAACTCGTATAGCTGTCTCGTTCCCTGCTCTATGTCTGCGGCCATTCAGTCGTCCTTTTTGGGCCATGAGTCGGGGCAGCGAAGGGATTCTAGCACGAAGAGTCTATCGTCGTGACCCTCTAATCCCCGTTCTACCCTACTCCCAATTGCTTTGTTTTGTGGGATATGGCGTACTGCGAGAACTTATCAGAACTTTTCATCTGCTTTGCAAGGACGTTTTCCGGGCATTTCGGACAAGCTGCGTCCAGTTTCGTTGGCGGGCATGCCTCACCGGTTGCGCCAGCGCGAAAGAGAACTCAGTGGCAAAGCAAACGAACATCACAATCGAAACCGACACCCTTCTGGTTCTTCACGCTGGACAGTCGCTCAAGGCCTGGTGCGTCAGGTGCGGCGCGCAGGTCCAGATGATCCCATTGCAGGGCCTCGGCCTCGTCTCCAATCTGCTTCCCGCCGAAGTAGAAGCCTGGATCCAGTCCGAACAACTGCACCGTTCCTTCACCCCGGAAGGTGCGCCGCTCCTCTGTCTCAAATCCATGATCGGGCGCATTCGCAGCCCGGAAACCGGCTAGTAAACGATTCATCCGATGCAAGTCGGGGCACCTGCTTCCCTGCTAAACAACCGCACAGATCAAACTCAAGGAGAGCTTATGAAAACCCTGCTCAAAGGCATTGCCGCATCCGTAGTTGTCCTTCTTCTCGGCGCTGTAAATCTGTCAGCGCAGACGGCTGTGAAGATGACATTCTCCGGAACCTCTGAAAACACCGCCAACGATCTTCTCCAGCCCAACGCAAGCAACGATGAAGACCACTTCACCGGAATCAGTACGCTCGGCTCCTTCAACTTGGGCGAAGTGCGCGCCATCTCCAACAATCCATCACCGTCCGCAAGTTGCTCGGGAATAAATCAACTCCACTTCTCGGAACCGGCTGGCGGAGGCATATTCCGCTTCGGCGATGGCAGCCTGCTGTACGTTCAAATGACTCAAGGAGACGATTGCATCGACTTCTCCGTGAATAGCGCGCATTGCGTGCTTCAGTTCCAGGTCACGGGTGGAACCGGCAGACTCGCGAATGCATCCGGCACACTCACACTCACCGAGAAAGTTGTGCCCGTGCTCACCGACGCACTTGGAAATCCTGTCTACCTCGCGGCAACCGGGCAAATCACCGGCCAGCTGTGGGGAGTGACAAATCCGCTCGGAGCATCCGGCGCTCAGTAGCACTAACGCCCGCTCAATCAACCTGACGGAGGACAGATGAAGGGCCCAGGCGAACCCCTGGGCCTCGTTTTCACATAGAACATCTGCTTGCAGCGTCTTTGCCTTTGTCGCAAGGGCGGGAACAGAGGACTCCCTAAGCCGAGAAGAAGGCTGTGGCCCATGTATGACAGCCTTGTTCGCCGATGTAGGCGAACTCTACATTGTTCCAAGAAGTCGGGTGCCTGTCTCCTGGTGTTGGAGATATGGGATCCTCCACACTCCGAACATGGAACTGTGCCCACTCATCGCGCAGCGATGAGTGAGAGTCATCTCCTTTGCGCTCGAATCCACTGATCCGACCCGATCACCGCCGCCAGCCACACCGCCCCCACAAAATACCCTCCCGCCACATCGCTCGGAAAGTGCGCCCCCAGATAAACGCGGCTGAATCCGATCCCCGCCACCATCAACGCCGCCCCAGCCACCAGCGCCGCCCTGGCCCACAGGCTGCGCAACTTATCCTGTGTCTTATACACAATCACGCCATACATCACGATCGCCAGCACCGAGTGCCCGCTCGGAAACGAAAAGCTGTGCTCATGCACAAAGGCCCACGGCACGTCCGGTCTCAGCCGCTTGAAGTGCCATTTCATCACCTCATCCAGCGCAACCCCTCCCAGCGCCGCCGCCGCCACCACGGTTGCATTGTCCCTGCGCCCGAGCCGCCACATCAGCGCTACGGCCACCGTGATAATCGGGACCAGCGCAATCGGCGAACCGATCCAGCTCAGCCCTTCCATCGCCTCGGTCAGCATCGGATTCGTAAAGCCGTGAGCCCAGCTCTCGACCGCCACATCGCGCCGTTCAAACGAGGCGTTCAGAATCTCATCATGCAGCAGTACCAGCCCCGAGGTCGTCACCAGCGCCACCGCAAACCCCACCAGCAGCAACGCCCCAAACAGCTTCCGCTTGCGCAGAGTACGCATCAGCCGCAAGGTATCACAGCATGTCTGCCCGTCAGCCATACCGCGCGCCGACCAAACTCCCTCCTACCCCACCAAATACCGTCAACATGTCCATTCCCGCGGGGACGCTCGGCCTCGGACCGGACTCGTGCTCAGCAGCGGATTTAGGGTGTGTCAGGCGTATGCGATACTCGAAATGGAATGTACAAGCGTATTGTTCTCAAGCTTTCAGGAGAAGCGCTGGCAGGGCAGAATAAGTTCGGCCTCGACGCTGCCAAAGTCGCTGCCATTACCGACGAAATCGCTGATGTTCATAGCCTTGGCGTGGAGATCGGGATCGTCGTAGGAGGAGGCAATTTCTTCCGCGGGGTGGCCGAACAGGCCAGGGAAATGGACCGTGTGGCCGCCGATAACATGGGCATGCTCTCCACGGTGATCAATGCCATTGCTCTTCAGGATTCGCTGGAGCAGCGGGACGTGCAGTGCCGGGTGATGAGCGCCGTCTTTATGAACCAGGTGGCCGAGCCCTATCTCCGCCGCCGGGCAGTCCGACATCTGGAAAAAGGCCGCGTCGTCATCTTCGCTGCAGGGATCGGAAATCCGTTCTTCTCGACCGACACCGCCGCCAGCCTTCGCGCGATGGAGATCAAGGCGGACGTTCTCCTCAAGGGAACCAAGGTTGAAGGCGTCTACAGCGCCGATCCCGTCCTGGTGAAGGATGCGGTGAAGTACGACGAGATCACGTACATGGAGATCCTGAGGCAAGGTCTCAAGGTGATGGATCTGACCGCGGTCAGTCTGTGCAAAGACAACAACCTTCCGATGATCATCTTCAACATGAACCATCCCGGCAACATTCGCCGCGTCGTGCAGGGCGAGAAGGTCGGTTCGCTGGTAACAGCTTAGGGCTCTCCAAAACACAGCACATTCAAAGCTGCTTGGGCTGGGGCGGATTGGTTATGAAGCTTTCAATTCGACCGGCCGCAGCGTCGCGCGAAGGCAAAACAACGTCTAACGAGCCAGTGGAAATGCAGAAGCCAGCGCGGCTCGATGCTCTCACCGGCCTGCGCAGCTTCGCCGCAGTGAACATCGTTCTCTTCCACTTTTCCAATCCTGACTGGTTTGGTCCGCTGGCTCCGGTGGTGAATGCGGGCTACGCTTCGGTGAGTTTCTTCATCCTTCTTTCCGGCTTCGTTCTTGGTTACAACTACAACGCACGGGCGCGCGCGGGCAAGCTCGAGACAATGCGCTTCTACGAGGCCCGTTTCACGCGCCTGTATCCGGTTTATCTCCTCAGCCTGATCCTCGCTTTCAAGCTGATTCCGATTGAGTGGGAAGCACACACGCACGGGATGTTCTGGGCGGGTATCGTGCTTTCGCCACTTTTGTTGCAGGGGTGGATACCGGAGATTGCGACGTTCCTGAACACGCCGGCATGGACGATGTCCGCGGAGTCTTTCTACTATGTGCTTTTCCCGTGGATGGCGCGATGGAAAAAGCCGGAACGGATCGGCCGACATGTCGCGAAGATGGGGCTCGTGTGGCTGATCGGTCTTGTGCCGGGAACGCTTTATGTGATTTACAACCCCGACGGGCTGGCGCATGTGGACCGCTTCAGCTATGGCAAGTGGCTGCAGGCGCTGAAGTACACTCCGCTGCCGCATCTGGCAAGTTTTGTCTTCGGAGTGCTGCTTGCCGAGTTCGATGAAGTAGTTCCGCGGATGGGCAAGCGCCGTCTCGTGATGGGCCTGTTCGGATTCGCGGCAACGTTCTTTGTTCTCACGCAGGCCTCACACCTTCCCTATCCTCTGCTCCACGACGGCTTCTTCATGCCACTGTTTGGTTGCATTGTTCTGGGACTTGCCGGCATCAATCCGCTATCGAAGCTGTTCGGCCTCGCGCCTCTGGTCTTTGTCGGAGAGGCAAGCTATTGCCTGTACCTGCTGCACTTCAATCTGTGGAATATGATCCATGACTCGCATGTGCTCGACCACTTCGGGCTGGCGCGCTTCGATCCGTGGATAAGCTACGTGCTCCTTGTTGGTCTCGCGCTGATGGCGCTGCACTTTGTGGAGAAGCCCGCTCAGCGCATTCTGCGCAACTGGTTGCACGTCTGGCGGTAGGATTCGCCTGGAAACACGAAAGCCCAGCCGGCTGGCTGGGCTTCGTCTTGCTGATGGATCGAGTTACGGTGTTACCACCTGCGTGGAGTGGTTGCCGTGCGGTGCAAGTGCGACTGCCGAGGGGTGAACGCCTGTCGGATAGGGTGTGGCCTGCGTTTGCTTCAGCGTACCGGCAGTGGGATCGAGGCGGAAGCCGGAGATCGAATTGCCCAGGTAGTTCGCCGTGTAAACGAACCGGCCCAGCGCAGGGTCCACGGCGATCGCAACAGGTTGCGTATCTGTACTGTTGGTCTGCGATCCGGTAGTGTTGACCGCGGAGGAGGGAGTGCCTGTCTGAAGATCGATGACGTACGCGCCAACGCTGGAGTCGAGTGAGTTCGAGATATAGAGGAAGCGCCCGCGTGGATCGACGGCAACTGCTGTCGGCTGGCCTCCGCTTCTGTAGGGACCGTTAAGCAGGAAGTTGACGGAGAAACCGCTGTACACTCCGTAACCGATCAGCTGATTCGACGCAAAGTCGGTGACATACAGGTAGCTGTTCAAGGGATCGGCAGCGACTCCGGTCGGCTTGACGCCGGCTGTATAGGGGCTTCCGGGTGTTGGCGTCAGCGCGCCGCCTGAACCCACTACGAATCCGTAAAGCCAGCCAGGGTTTGCGGAACTGGTGATCGATCCACCTGGATTGTAGGACGACTTGTCGTAGGCGGTTGCATAGACAGCCTTGCCGCTTGGCAGAACGGCTATCGCAGTCGGGACAACGAGATCTCCTGCGTTTCCGGGAATCGTCAGACTGGTTTGCGACTGCGGTGCGCTGCTGAGAGCTCCGGATGACAGGCCGAATACGGAGAGCGTTGCCGTAGAGGTTCCTGAAAGCACATAGAGGCTGTTGCCGTCGGGGCTGACGGTCATGGCAGTCACGGGATCGTTGAGTGTCGCCGTATCTTTCTTGGTCAGAACTCCGGTCGTCGCGAGCGAAAAGTGAACGATGTTCTTGTCGACCTGGTTGGCGACGTAGAGGTTCTGGTAGCCCGGAGAGATCGCGAGCACCGTCGGCGTCGTTCCACCGGAGCAGACTGCAGGAGCGCCATTGCGGATCGCGCCTGATTGCGAATCGATCGCGTACGTCTCAATCTCGCCGCCGGGGCAGGTCGTGCTGCTTCCCGAGACTGTGCTCGCTGACGTAGCCACGAACAGATAGTCGATCGTCACAAGCTGACAACCAGAGAAGAGCGTAGCCACGCCGAGGCCGATTCCGGAGACAACCGCGAGCTGTCTCAATTTCTTGAACTTCATGCGCTTCCTTCATCACAGGCCGTCAACAATCGGCCCGAAGAATCCTGTTTGAATGCCTTTCAGTCATTCTAAAACCCTGAAAGGATGCTGCTACCGAGCTACTTCTTGTTGCCGTTATGCGTAATCGCCGCAACCGCCGTTGGGTTGGGATTGGAGGCCGACGGCGAAAACTGCGAGTTCAATAGCGAACCGTCGCTCAAGTTCAGCTGGAAGCCGGATACGGTATTGCCCAGGAAGTTGGCGGTGTAGACGTACTGGTTGAGCGAGGGGTCGATTCCAATCGCGACGGGCTGCGTGCCGGTGGTGTAGGTGCCGAGCTTGCTCAAGCTTCCGGAGTTGACCGAGTACACTGTCACGTTCGAGTCCTGCGTGTTTGCGACGATCGCGTACTTTGCCGATGCATCCAGCACGATTGCTGCGGGCTGCGCACCCGTGACGTACGGGCTGCCGCTGAGCGGTGTCAGGGCGCCGCTTGATATCCGGAAGCCATAGGCTGCGTTCTGCGCCGAGTCGGTGACATACAGATAGCTGCCCGAACTGTCGCTGGTGATTCCCGAGGGATGCGCGCCGACCTGGACTGGAAAGCCGGGAAGAGCTGAAAGCGCTCCGTCGGATCCAGGTGCGAAACCGAAAACATATCCGGCGTTAGTGTTCGCGTCATATCCGGCCACGTAAAGATAGGATCCGGATGCGGCAACGTTAATGGCCGCTGGTACGAATGTGTCCGCAGCCGCCGCACCAGGCAGTGTAAGGGGCCAGTAGCTTGCGCTGATGGATGTGTTCACGACCGCCGGCCCAAGCGTGTTCGCGGGTTGCGCCGGCTTCAACGCTCCCGCCTGCGCTGCGGTGAGTATTGGAAAGACCGCGACGGAGCCCGAGCACGGGGATGCCGGGGAGCAAGTCGGCAGAGGCGCGTAGGTGTCCGCGACAAACAAAAATCCTTTGGCGGCCGATACGGCCACGGGGAAGATGCCCGGCGTATTTACGGTGTTTTGGGGATAAAGCTTTCCGTCGGAACCGATCTGGAATTGAACGATGGTGTTGTCGTCGCGGTTCACCACGTATAGGGAGCCCTGGTCCGGCGCGACGGCTTCGGCTACCGGGTTACGTCCGCCGGAGAAGAAGGGCGAAGTCGGAATCTGGCGCATGCGGCCCGACTGCGAGTTGATCTCGTAGACGTTCACCTCGCCGTAGTTGTTCGGGCCGGCAGCCTTCGCGCAGGTCACGTAGACGAAATCCACGGTGAGGGTGGCGCAGGCAGACAGGAACGCGGCTGCCGCGATGCTTGCCGCGGAGATCGCCAGCAACTGGATCGGTTTGTTCAACTTCATGCGCATCTTTCGTATTGAGCCGACATCCACACCTTCAGAACCGGCCTGAATCGAGCTGCCTGCATTGAAATTCAGCGGCGAATCGGAATCGATTCACAGGTAAATTGCGCTGGCCGCCCATGCAGCGGGCGGCCAACAGTCACTAACTCGTGCGTCCGGTGGCGATGCACCACGTGGCCGGTCCCGGCAATGGATAGCTGCCCTTGGCGTGAGTCGCAGTGCTGAGAGCTCTCAGATTGCCCTGGTTCTCGTCGATCGAGAGTCCGGTCACCGTCGAATCATTGAAGTTCGCCGTGTAGATGAACTGGTTCGATGGATCCTCAAGGATGCACTGCGGTCCGGCGCCTGTGCCTGCCGTCTGACCGCCATTTGGAATCGGAACGAGTTTGTACGGCTGGTTAATGATGAAAGCCGCGATTCCACTCTGCGCGTTGTTCGTGTTGGTGTTGTCGCCCTGGTTCAGAACATAGAGCCACTTGCCGTTATTGGCCGCGAGCACAAGATTCGGATTGCTCATCGTCGGATCGTCAGGGTAGTAGCCGTCCGCCTCGGCCTGCAGTGCGCCGTTCGAACCCGAGGAGTAGGCGAAGATCTGACCGTGGGTGCCGTTCGTGTTCACGCCGTTGTCGAGCACGTACACCACGCTGCTGGCCACTTGCAGGGCCGTCGCGTTATGCATGCCGAGAGGCTGGGAGCTGTTCTGGTTGACCGAGAGCTGCCCGCTGGCTCCGTTGTACGCGTAGGGGAAGACGGAGTCGCCGGTGGCCGGGGTTCCGCTCAGGGTGAGAACGGTATTTGAGGAGAACGCGAAGTCGATGGGGTTACCTGGAACCGGGAAGTAGGTCAGGGGCGAGCCGCTTGCCGCGGTCACCTGCGAGTTGAGCACGTAGCTCAGGCGCCCGGTCGACGAGTCGATCTGGAAAACGGTCACGTCGCCGCAACCGGATGCTCCGCTTCCGAAGACAAGCTGGCAGCCGACGTTGTCTGGAGCGTCATGGTCAAGCACGAAGAGGTGCGTTCCGGATGCGTCCGCAAGGATGCGGAAGGGGTTGTGTCCCTGGGTGTAGAAGGTCTGCTGGCTGGAGAGGACGCCGTTTCCGCCGATGGCAAACTGAACGATGTTAGCGTTCGAGCAGACATTTGTCGCGCTGCAGGGGGCGCCGTTTGCGGCACTACCCTGGTTGAGCACATAAAGGAAACGCCCTCCGGAGAGCAGGACGGAGCGCCCCGGATTGGATCCGCCGGAACTGACCGGCAGGCCGGCGATCGGCTTCAGATTGCCGGTATTGTGATCGATCTTGTATCCGCTGATCACCCCGGCGCCGCTCGTCGATGCCGTCTGGGTGCCGACCACATAGAGGAAGCCGACCGAATAGCTTTGCACGCAAGACGTAACTCCGAAGACTGCGCCTGCAGAGAGGGCGGTCATCAGAAGTGCCTTGCCGAATTTCCTGAACTTCATGCGATTCCTTCATCCTGGTCCGGCGTGCGCCGCCAAGTGTGCTGTTCCGCAGCAGAGCTGGGTTGGGATGGGTCCCTGATGCATTGTAAAAGGCTAGGGCATGTTGTGCATAATTTCGCGGTAACCTTCTCCGAAACAAGATCTTTCAGGTCGAAAATCGAGCCTGAATTCCTCCTCCGGAGAGGGGCGTGTCACCCCTGATTTCACTTCCATTGCCGATGGCAATTGGACGGGGAACTTACCCGAAGGTCACTTCCGAAACTGAGCGGCGGCGAGGTCGGGCGCCTCAAGCGGAAAATGAAAAGCCCGGAGCCGCCGATTGGAGTTGTCGCGGCTCCGGGCTTGTCTCAATTCGTTACCAGACCCGGCAGGAATTCTCCGGATACATGGGCTGGCCTTTATGGCAGCCGAAGGCCTTGCTGAACTCGTCGAAGTTCTGCACGCTTCCGTTGGTGCGCCACTTGCCCGGAGAGTGCGGATCGATCAGCGCCAGTTGCCGCGCGGACTGCTCAGTCTGGTTCGAACACCACACCTGCGCGAAGCCGATGAAGAAACGCTGCGCCTCGGTGTAGCCGCCGATCTTTTCGTCCATCGTCTTATGCTCGCTGGCCAGCGTATCCAGCAGGGCCATGTAAGCGATACGCAGGCCGCCGTTATCCGCCGTGTTTTCGCCCAGGGTGAGCTTGCCGTTGAGGTTTTGCGCCGGAATTCCGTCATGTGCGGGCGCCGTCTCAAAGCCGCCATACTCCTTGACTTCGCAGTCGGTGCGCTCTTCGAACTTCTTCCGGTCATCGGCGGTCTGCCATTCGCGCAGATTGCCCTTGCCGTCGTATTTCGATCCCTGGTCGTCGAAGCCGTGCGTCATTTCATGGCCGATGACGACGCCGATGCCACCGAAATTTACCGCCGGGTCGATATCTGGATCGAAGAACGGCGGCTGCAGGATGCCGGCCGGGAAGTTGATGTCGTTGTTTGACGGGCTGTAATACGCATTGACGGTCGGGGGAGTCATGCCCCACTCTTTTTCGTCGACCGGCTTGCCCAGCTTGTTCAGGTTGTAGTTCCGCTGGAAAACCGCGCTGCGATGCCCGTTCCCCAGGGCGTCGTCCCGGTTGACGCTCAGAGAAGAATAGTCCCGCCACTTTTCCGGATAGCCGATCTTGTTCCGGTAGAGTGCGAGCTTCGCTTCGGCAGCCTTTTTGGTTTCGTCGCTCATCCAGGGCAGCGTCTTGATGTCGTCGCCGAGCGCTTTGTCCAGCGCGGCGACAAGCTGATCCATGCTGGCCTTCGACTTCGGCGGGAAGTGAGCTTTCACCCAGTCCTGGCCCACGGCTTCTCCCAAAGCGCGGTCGGTATCGGCGGTGCACTCCTTCCAGCGAGGAGTGGGTTCTGCCTGGCCGCTCAGCGTTTTGTCGAAGAATGCGAAATCCTCGTCCCGGAACGCTTTCGGCAGATCGCCCGCGGAACCGTGGATCACATGCCACCGCATGTACGACTTCCAGGCGTCCACCGGCTGTGAAGCGATCAGTTCGTTCAGGCCTCTGAAGAAGTCCGGCGTTCCGACGTTCAGCGTATCGAAGGGCCTTACGTTTACGTCTTTGAAGAAGACCGAGTAGTCAAAATCCGGTGTCAGCTTCCGGAGGTCGGCCACTGTATAGATGTGGTACCGCTTGGCTGGATCGCGCAGTTCAACGCGCGGTGTCGAAACCTTGGCGAGCGCCGTTTCGATCGTCATGACCGCTTCGGCTTCCTTGGCCGCCTGCTCCGGGGTGTCACCAGCGAGCGTGAACATCTTGGTCAGGTGCTCGTGATATTGCTGCCGGATGGTGGTGTAGCGCTTGTTGTCCACCAGGTAGAAATCGCGATCGGGCAGGGAGAGCCCTGCCTGGAAGAGGCTCGCAATCTGGCGGCTTGAGTCTTTCTCATCCTGCTGAACGCCGAATCGGAACAACGGCGCCGGATCGCCCTTCTGTGCGAGTTCGCCTACCAGGGATGCCAGGCGCTTCGTGTCCTGAAGGCCGGCTATCTCATCCAACGCAGGCTTGATCGGCTCGGTACCTTTTTTGTCGATGAGATCCGTGTTCATACACGCGGAGTAGTAATCGCCATACTTCTTCTGCAGCGGGGTCTTCGGATCCTTCGCTGCGGCATCGAGCTCCTCCCAAAGCAGGTAGCGATTGCGCTCGGCAAGAATCGAGAATGTTCCCCACCGTACTTGATCATTCGGAATGGGATTGTTCTTCACCCAATTCCCGCAAGCGTACTGATAGAAATCGGTACAGGGATCGGCGCTCTTATCGATTGCCGATTCATCAAAACTCTTCGGCGCCACTGGAGGCGCCGGCTTTGCATCTTCTTTCGATTGGCACTGACCAAAAGTGATTCCTGCGGCGAGCAGGACAGGGACGACAACCCGGGATACGTGCATTGCGTTCTCCTTGGGATGAGACGGAAATTGGCTACGCCTCGTGGCATCAACGTGCGATCGCCAGAAGTAGGCCATGCATGGCGGCTTAGAGGCCTTTGAGACGACTACGCCACCGCATTCCGCATTATAGGGCTACGCAAGAGACTGAGATTTGGCTGGACGCACAAGAGCGGCGCTTTGCTAAACTCCGTCAACAGCCTCAGACGGAGAAAGAAAATCCATGCTCTTGAAGTTGAAGCTCACTCTTTGTTCGTGCGTTGTATTGTACGCATTTGCCGCCTCGACCTCCTCACCTGCTCAGCAGGACGCCAAATCGGGGAAGCGAACCCTCATTCGCGCCGGGCACCTGCTCGATGTCAAAACCGGCAAGCTCTCTGACGCTCAGACCATCGTTGTCGTGGGCGAGTCCATCCAGTCCATCGGCGCTACCGCTTCCGTGTCGCAGCAGCCCGGCGACGAGGTGATTGACCTCGGCGGCGCGACGGTTCTCCCCGGCTTGATGGACGTGCACACCCACCTGACCATGAACCCCGACTTCGATCCCTTCCGCGAAGTCACTTCGACTAGCGCGAAAGAAGCGATCAATGGAGTCGTCAACGCCCGCAAGACGCTAATGTCGGGTTTCACCACGGTCCGAAACGTGGGAGCCGGCGGTTTTACGGATGTCGATCTTCGCGACGCGGTGAATGCCGGCCAGGTGGCTGGTCCGCACATGCTGGTTAGCGGACCCGCCATGGGCATCACCGGGGGCCACTGCGATGACAACCTGTTGCCCGCGCAATACCACTCTGTCGGGGATGGCGTGGCAGACGGCATCGCACAGGTGCAACACAAAGTTCGCGAGAACATCAAGTACGGAGCAGACGTAATCAAGATCTGCGCTACAGGCGGAGTCCTCTCGAAAGGCGACGACCCTCAGGCTTCGCAATACACGTTGGAAGAAATGCAGGCCATTGTGGCGGACGCTCATCGCCTGGGCCGCAAAGTCGCGGCGCACGCACATGGAGCGCAGGGCATTCTGTGGGCAAGTGAGGCAGGAGTCGATTCCATCGAGCATGGCAGCTACATTGATGATGCCGCGATCGCCATGATGAAGAAGCACGGGACCTATCTGGTGCCTACCCTCTACCTCGAGGACTGGCAGATCGAGAAGGGCCAGCTCCCTGCGTTCTATCACAAGAAAATGGTCGACGTAAGCTCGGTCGCCAAGCAGAACATCAAGCATGCAATGCAGTCCGGCGTGAAGATTGCTCTCGGAACCGATGCTGCTGTCTATCCGCATGGCCTGAACGCACATGAGGTTGACGTCTACGTGAATCAACTCGGAATGACGCCGCTTGCGGCGCTGCAAACGGCGACGATCAACGCCGCCGACCTCCTCGGCCTGACGGCAAAGACGGGAACGCTCGAACCCGGCAAGTGGGCGGATATCATCGCTGTCGATAAGAACCCGATAGACGACGTGCGGACTTTGCAGGACGTGAAGTTCGTGATGAAGGCCGGCGTGGTCTACAAGCAGAACGGCGCCGAGATTAGATAAGTCAAGTCGCCGATAAGCGACGCCATCGTAAAGAGCGCGACGAACGGCGCACAGCCTGTAAAGCCAAAGCGCCGGCCAGCTTTCCGCTGACCGGCGCTTTCTACGTTTGCAGCTTTACTTCTGTCCGGTGAACAGGTCGCCCATCAGCTTCACATCCTGATCTGCAGCGTGGTTCAGATACGGCAGCCCGAAGCCCGCTTCCAGCGTCTTCAGCAGGGAGAAGTGGTTATAGCGAACGTTGCTCTGGATTCCCGTGGGGGCATAGTTCGTGTCGACGATCGTGACAACCTGATTGGGCAGGCTGCTGTAGTCGTTCTCGTCCCACACCACTACGATTACGTTGTTGCCGTGCTTCCAGGCCCTCGAATTCTTGATGCCGTCAATGATGGTGTGCAAACCCGCATCGCCTTGCGCGATCGCGTTCTGGTCGACAGAGCATCCGGTGCCCACTTCACTCGTTCCACGTCCGTGTTGATCGTGGCACTGATTCGGAGCAATGAACGCCAGATCCGGTACGTCGCCCCTCTCAAGGTCCGCCCAGAGCCGATCAAAGCCAACGATCTGCTTCAGGCTCAGCTTGCGATCCTCTCCAGACTGAACGCTGGCAAAGTAGGCAAACGGATCGTGCTTGACCGCGTAGAGCTTGGGCATACCCGGCTCTTTCTCGGTGACGTCGGAAACGAGTCCGTCGCTGTTGTTCACGCCGTCTGCACCGTAGGGCGGCAGGTTCTCCTGGTATGACTTCCAGCTCTTGCCGGCTTCCACCAGCTGATCCGCAATGCTGATGCCGCGCGTGAACGCAGGCGACAGCGGGAAGTTATAGACCGGCTCCTGCGGGGTGCCTTCGTTGGTTGTGTCAACGGCGGGCGTCGCCGCGTCCCAGCCAGCTCCCTTGATGGGGCACGTATTGGTGGTTGCCGTTTCGTCGGCCGGGATGCCGCTCACGATGTTCGGCGTGCACGAGGTGTTGTGCCAATCGGGCGAATCATCGTTAATGATGCCGAAGTTCGAACCGCCCACGATCTCCAGGTAATTGGTCAAGCTCGGATGGCCGACGGCGTAGTAGTTGGTCGCGAGGTTTGCAGACTTGCCATAGCTGTTGATGAAAGGAGCGTTGGTGTTTCCGAGAATCTGGCTATAGGCATGGTTCTCCATCAAAATCACGAACGCATGATCGATCCGCGGTACAGCGCGGTCATGCTCGGGTTTCTCAGCGGCGAGAAAGGTGCTGGACAGCGCAAAGGGGAGAAGCGCTAGAGCGGCTTGCTTCATTTTCATCTGGATAGACCTCTTCAGGGTGGAAGGATTTCGAGACAGTGCCGGGGACAGGATGTGATTCCGGCGATTTGGATCGCGGAATTTTCCTTCGTCCGCATCGTTTATATGAATTGCGTTTTAAGAGCCGATGAAAGGACAGCACTGCCGCTGTTACGGATCTGTGAAGATTCGTTGAATCAGTACGTCTAGCTGAGGGCCGCGAGGGACTGGGCCCACTGCATGGCCTCTCCGTAGCAAGAGGCGGCGAAATCCTCTGCCATCCCAACTTCGCGGCACCAGCGGACCACGAGCTCCCACATTCCTGCCTCTACGGCAGAGATGAGTTCGAACATGGGCGCCAGATCTCCATCGTGCTCCAGCAGCAGTTGTCGCGCGCGCTGATCGAGGGGCAGTCCCTCAATGACTGCGCTCATGGGAATCTCGAGGATTGCATCCATCATCGACAGTACCCCGAGCAAGAACAGGTCCGCGCCGCTGTTCTGGATGCGCGGGCCGAGCAATTCGGCGAATCTGGCTCGGACCAGGGCTGAGAGCAGGAGCTCTCCCGGCCTCCCCTTCGACATTTCGAACATTCCTGCCAGCTTGCACCAGCGGCGCAATTCGTCTTCGCCCATGAGCGTGAATGCCTGCCGGACGGTGCGCACTTCGCCGCGGATGCCGAAAAGTGGAGAATTCAGGAATCGAAGCAGCCGGTAGTAGAGAGTCGGGTCGCTTTTGATCAGTTCTTCGACGCGATCCCAATCGAGCTCCTGCTGCATCACGGCCTGCAGCAAGCGGAGGTAAACAAATCGATTCGTAGGCGCTGTTCGCGTCCGGAGTGATTCCGGCTTGCGGAAGAAGTAGCCTTGAAACAGCTGAAAGCCCTCTTTGCGGGCCAGATCGAAGTCTTCACGCGAATCTACGTTTGCCGCAAGAAGGACCGCGTTCTTCCAGTTGTCGGGTCCTACCAACTCCGGAATGTCCCTCCATCCCTGAGCTTTCAAATCGACCTTCAAATAATCCGCGAGATGCACGATGGACTGCCTCCGGTCGTCGGCGGTGAAATCGTCGAGGGCAATCCGATAGCCGGCATTCTTAAGTGCGCAGCAGGCCTCAAGCACCGCATCGTCTACCTCGATACCACGCTCGATTTCAGCGACTACCCGATTGGCAGGGAGGAATGCGAGTCCCTGCTCCAGCAGGGTTTCGCGGCCACATCCGATGAAGGCGAGACGGTGATCGCAGAGGACGTCCAGACCGAGAAGCGTCGACATATCGATCGTCCGCCGAGCCGCATCCGGTTCCCGCTGAGAAGAGAAATGAATCATGACGTCAGTGCGAAACAAAAGCTTATATCCGATTACGGTCTCGTCAGCAGCGAGAATGGGCTGTCTGGTCGCAAAGCGCACCGGCCGCGGATCGTCTATCAGCGAGTTTTCCATTGTGCAGGGTCCTTCAGTGCGTATATCGGCAGAAATCGGGAATCTTTGAGTCCAGGAACTTTCTTTACAGCCCGTCGCGCCCCCTGCCACACTGAAAGGTGGACACCCAAACCATCGTTATCCTCGACTTCGGATCGCAGTACACGCAGCTGATCGCGCGCCGCATCCGCGAACTCAACGTCTTCTCGGTCGTGCTTCCCTGCACGGTACCGGTCTCTGAAGTCCAGTCTTACAAGCCCCTTGGGATCATCCTGTCGGGCGGCCCGTCTTCGGTTTATGACGCCGACGCGCCGAAGGCCGACCCGGCCCTTCTGCAGCTCAACCTGCCAACTCTCGGCATCTGCTACGGACTCCACTTCATCGTTCACCACCTCGGCGGGAAGGTCAGGACCGCCCCCAAACGCGAGTACGGCCATGCCGAAGTCGCCCTCGAAGACACATCCATCAAGCTCTTCCAGGGGTTGCCGGAAGCGATCCAGGTTTGGATGAGCCATGGCGATGAAGCCCTGGAACTGCCTGCAGGGTTCAAGCGCGCGGCGGTTACTTCGAACGCGCTGGCAGCCATCGCCAATGAAGAGCGCCGGATCTGGGCCGTGCAATTCCACCCGGAAGTTCACCACACGCCCCTCGGTCCGCAGCTCATCAAGAACTTCGTCTTCAATATCTGTGGCGCGCGCGGCGACTGGACGCCTGCCCACTTCATCGAGTCCACCGTCGCCTCCATCCGCGAAAAGGTCGGCTCCGGTCACGTCATCTGCGGGCTATCCGGTGGTGTCGACTCCTCCGTCGCCGCCGTCCTCGTCCACAAAGCCATCGGCAACCAGCTCACCTGCGTCTTCGTCAACAACGGCGTCCTGCGCAAAAACGAATTTGAAAACGTCCAGAAGAATCTGCGCGACAAACTCGGCCTGAACCTCGTCGCCGTCGACGCCAGCGATCGCTTTCTCAAGCAGCTCGCCGGAGTCACCGATCCCGAAACCAAGCGCAAACGCATCGGCGCAGAGTTCATCGCCGTCTTCGACGACGAGGCCCACCGCATCGCCGCAGAAACCGGAGGTGTCGACTGGCTCGTCCAGGGCACGCTCTATCCCGACGTCATCGAGTCATCCTCCGTCAAAGGCCCCAGCCAGACCATCAAGAGCCACCACAACGTGGGCGGTCTGCCGGAGACCATGAAGCTCAAGCTCATCGAGCCTCTCCGCGACCTCTTTAAAGACGAAGTGCGCCGTATCGGCCGCGACATGGGCATGCCCGAAGACATTCTCGGCCGCCAGCCGTTCCCTGGCCCAGGACTCGCCGTGCGCATCCTCGGTGAGGTGACGGCAGATCGCGTCGCGCTGCTTCAGGAGGCCGACGATATCGTCGTCAGCGAAATCAAGGCCGCGGGTCTCTACAACCGCATCTGGCAGAGCTTTGCCGTTCTGCTTCCGGTGATGAGCGTCGGCGTCATGGGCGATCAGCGTACGTACGCCTACACCTGCGCGATCCGCGCCGTGCACTCTGAAGACGGCATGACTGCGGACTGGACCTTCCTGCCGCATGAGGTTTTGAAAAGAATCTCAAGCCGGATCGTAAACGAAGTTCGCGGGATCAATCGTGTGGTTTACGACATCACCTCAAAGCCGCCCGGAACCATTGAGTGGGAGTAGTGCGAGCTTTCTGGATCTCCTGGCCTCGTCCACAGGGAAAAGGATGCCTCTTCCCTCCAATTACTAGAAATCTACTTCTTTCGATCCAGGCGTAAAGTCACGTCAACCGTTCGTTTCTCGTCGTTCAAATGCAGCGTGTAGCTACAGCTGGTTGCTGCAAATATTCGATTAAGCTTCGGATTGACTGTCCCATCGATCGCGAAGAAGCTCCGGATTGCCCCTTCATTAAAGGTTGCGCCTGCCGGCATTTTTCAAGCTGCCATCATTTGAGCCCGGAGGTCGTCACTCACGTTCTCAATCGAAAGTGCGCCTATCGCGTAAATCGGACCCGGATCTGCCATCACGTCGTAGCTTACGGTCCCTTTTACTCGATCGAACGTCGGGGTGGGATGCACGCTGGCCTTCATGTATCCATGATTGTGGTACTGACGGCTTATATACTCCCAGTTCTCTGTCACATGCTGGCCGTCGGCAATATCTCCGGAATGTAGATGAGCCTGTTTATCGAAGTCGGCTTGGCTAACGACGATTTCTGGCGCCAGCCGTACTGCGGCAAGTCGATATTGACTGCCCGGCTCCACCGAAACCCTAAATGGCACGCGAATGGAGCCATCGGCGAGCGCTGCTTTTTGTGGCTTGGCCTCCACCAAGGCTTCTAGGTAGCCTTTGTCATGATAGTAATTGCCGAGATACGTGATTATCTGGCTCGCACTGCCCAGGACGTCATCTTTGAGACGATGTCAAATGCTCCCTGATCAAGAGGCTTGGAATTGGCTGTCGGTTGAATCGACCCAACGAACACGGGAGGCGCAGAAATTGAGAAGTGAACAGTGCTCCCTTGTCCCGCTACCGTGCCAGGAATAGCCGTGACGGTTGCTTGGAAGCCCTGCTCCGCAAGAATCTTTTCAAGAGCCCCGCGGACCGCTTCTGTGATTCCACCCTCCGAAGGGAGCTTCCCGTAGTAGAGCGGAACGAGATTGTGAATCTTGGCATCCAGCTCCGCACCCTGGTCCAGAGGCAAATTGTCCAGATGGATGGGATAGAGATTGGTAGCGGGGGTAAGGGTAAAGATCAGATTTTGACCATCGAACTTGAAAGCTAGCGTCGAAAACAGGCCGGTATCCAGCAGCTGCTTCGTGCGATCGTTCATCTCGGCATAATCCATGACCACGCCTTTTTTCAGCCCGGCTGCGGAGATGAGGTCCTCATCCGAATATCCCTCTGCTCCTTTGAATTGAATGGATTTGGGCTGAAACTTTTGCGCTGCAGCCAACTGCGACAGACTCGTGGCCACAACTGCCGTGAGCAGAAAAAAAGACCCTAGCTTGTGCGACATGTCAGGGGGAGATTATCACGCAATTGGCGGCCAATCCAGATTTACTGATCTCTGCTGATTCAATCACCTACGGCAATTTCGTACCTCTCTTTGCACAGGCCAACCCTGCTGTTTCTCCGCTACAGTTCTCCTGAGGACCTCATGAACAAGCCCTACCAGCCGCAGCACGACATCGTCACCCTAATGAAGCAATTCGAGCAGGAAGTGAAGGAGTCTCCGGAACTGCCTGACGCCGCCACACGTCTTCTCCGCGCACGTCTGGTCTTTGAAGAGGCTCTCGAATTTGTGCGGGCATGCGGGTGCACGGTCAAGTCTGGCGCGGGTGCTTCAGTGATTGACGAAATCGCAGTGGAGCTCGATGCGGACGGTGCGCCTGACCTGGTTGAGTATGTGGACGGCTGCATCGACCAGCTTGTTGTCACCTACGGCGCGCTGAACGCCGCCGGCATCGAGGCTCAGAGCGCCTGGGACGAAGTCCAGCGCAGCAACATGAGCAAAGCATGGCCGCACTGCAGTGTCTGTGACGCTGTCCTCGAGCGTGGATCCGGCTCCGATTTGGTCCATCCCGGCGACTCGTATGCCCACGGCGGCTCATGGCAGACGATCCTGAAAGTTCACAAGCGGGAGGACGGCAAGTTTATCAAGGCACCCACCTACTCGCCGGCTAACATCAGGCAGGTCATTGAAGAGCAGCTTGAAGCTACACGCCCGCTCATCGCTGCGCGCTGAATCGGGCTCATCCCGGGAAGTACCAGTGATATCAGAAGTGAAACCCTGAATTCGGCCTGGCAGATTAGGCTGCTCCTGTCCCGCGCATTGCATTTACCTGCTGCACCAGGCTCTCGATCTTCGCCAGCAATTCCTCGTGCCGCTTATCTGCGATCGATGGATCGCGCGCCTCGATGTAGAACGTGCCGTTCGGTTCCAGTTCGCAGCGGTGCACGTCGTGGATGTGCTCGAATCCCTGCCTGTGGACCACTTCGACCAGTTCCTCGCGTGTGAGCGCCTCGCGTTCGAGCGCTTTGCGGTCGATGTGCCCTTCCCGGATCAGGACCGCGGCCTTGCCCTCGAGCGCGCGGTTGAGCCGCGGCGACCGGAAGAGCATCCGCACCACAAGCCAGTTGATTGCCAGCAGGCTGAACGCTCCGACAACTCCGCCGGTGACGGAGTTGTCGTCGCCGATGATCGCGTTCTGCACCGTGTTTGAGAGCGACAGCAGCACCACGAGATCGAATGGATTTAATTGCGCCAGTTCGCGCTTTCCAAACAACCTGAGCAGCAGCACGAGGACGAGATACACGATGACCGGGCGCACTACCTTCTCTAGAAGCGTAAGCTGCAGGTGGAACATGCTGTCAAGCATGGGGACGAGGATCATGCTGCGAGCGTATACCTGCTTCCGGCGCAAACCGATGAATTCAGCTCGACCCGTACCGAGATAGAAAACGAGGCGCTCTGCGGTAGAATCCGCTCAAGCATTTGCTCATCGGCTGGTGAAAACGCCAGTTGTTCTCGGAGGTCTTACCCGCGTGTCTGTTGCTTCCGATCCACTCTTCATCGAAATCACGCCTTTTCGCATCGAGCCTCAATTCGTGGGCCGAGTATGGGGATGGAAGGACCTTCGACCCTGGTACGATCGCATCGCGGAGCAGGAGCCCATCGGCGAGGTCTGGCTCACGGGCGATGAATGCAAGATCGCCACCGGATCGCATCGCGGCAAGACTCTGGGAGCCATTTTCGATGAGCAACCGCGCGCGCTGCTAGGCCCGGACTTCGCATCCTCTGGATCGCCCCTCCTGATCAAAGTCATCTTTGCTCGCGAAAAATTGAGCGTGCAGGTTCACCCAGACGACCGGCTCGCACAGAGATACGGTCAGCCCCGAGGAAAAACGGAGTGCTGGTACGCGCTCGCCGCTGAACCCGATGCGCGAGTTGCCGTGGGGCTGAAAACCGGAGTGACGCTGGATGAAGTGAAATCGAAGATCGATGCAGGGACGCTCGAAGACAGCCTGAATCTGCTGCCCGTGCACAAGGACGATCTCATCTTCGTTGATGCGGGCACCGTTCATGCGATCTGGCCCGGATCTGTTCTTCTGGAAACGCAGCAGAACTCGGACATCACGTACCGCATGTACGACTATGGGCGCGGCCGCGAACTGCACATTGAGAGATCGATCGAATCCACGCGACTCACGACAAAGGCGGGCAAGGTGGAAGCGCGTGCTCTGGCGGACAGGACCGTGCTTGTGGATAGCACCTATTTTTGTGTCGAGAGGATTCCTGTAGACGTGAGCCGTTCGAGCACCACGCTTGAGCGTACGAACGAAACCTCTCCCCATCTGTCTTATCTTTTTGCCGCGGCCGGAAGCGCGCGTCTCACCAGCCCGAGCTTCGAACCGCTCGAACTTCCGGAGCGCGGAATTGTGGCGATTCCCGCGTCCTCGCCCGTCTTCGCCATTCAAGATCTGGGTGGGCTCGACCTGATTCGCATCTCCGCGCGCATGCCCGGAAGCGTGCAATGAGCCCGACCTGGCGCGCACGCGTTGTCGACTACATTCGAGCCGAAGCCACACCGGCGGATAAATACGGCCACCAGCCACGGGTGTACTCGCTTGCCACTGAGATCGGCCGGGGAATGGCCTACGATGACGACATCCTCTTCGCGGCAGCCTGGATGCATGACCTTGGTGTGTTTCTCGGGCACCGCCCTCAGGATCCCGAGCAACTTTCCCGCTGGGACCACGTCGGATACACCATCCAGCGAAGCAGGGACCTTCTGTCCGGATGGGGGTTTCCTCGAGAGAAAATGGAGGGCGTGGCTGAAGCCATCTTGCACCATCAGTCGAAGGACGAACCGCTGAGCGTGGAAGCAACTTTGCTGAGAGATGCGGATATTCTCGAACAGCTGGGTGCGATCGCCGTTATGCGAGCGGCGGCCAAGGTCGGCCGCGATACCCGGTACCCCTCATTCAGTTCGATTCTTCCCGTGCTCAGGTCTGCTGCTGAAGAGCTGCCCGGAAAAATGCGCCTAACACAAACTAAGGTCATCGCTCAATCGAGAGTAGAGATGCTACGCTCGTTCTTAGACGCCATCAAGAACGAGGCCGGAGATCAGCTCTACTAGTCGATTCTGACTTGGCACCAGCTCTGCGTCACTGCTTCATTGCCCCTCAGACTTATTCGTTGCGAACAGACGCAGTCTCTGCTTTTCCAGTCCGTTGTTTTTGGGAGGATATGCACCATGGTTCGTAAGCCGGTCTTGATACCGACTCTGTTTCTGATCCTGCTGGGCTGTGCTGCGCATCTGGGGGCCCAGGTCACGTATTCGGCTCGCGAGGGCAGAACGCCTCTGAGTGTGGGCTTCGGCGTTGCAGATTTCAGTGACGACTGGGGTGTCCAGAATCCTCGCCAGATCGGCCTGACGTTGTGGATCGACTGGCGTCTGCCACATATGCCTCGCCAATTGCAGGGACTGGGTCTGGACATTGAAGGCCGCGATGTAAACTACGCGACGCCTTCCTATATTGCGGGTCATCGGATGACAACGGGACTGGGCGGGCCAATGTACCAGTGGCGTCGTGACCGCTTGATTCGGCCTTATGCGAAGTACCTGATCGGATTCGGCAACATCGACTTCCCGGGGCCCCCGGGCAGCTGCTGCTATCAGCAGGACACCCGAGTTATCTTCGCGCCGGCAGCCGGAGCCGACGTCCGCCTCGTAGGGCGGCTCTCCGCACGCGGCGAATATGAATATCAGTTCTGGCATCAGATTTTCGGCCCTCACGATCTCAACCCGAACGGCTTTACGTTCGGCGTCGTTTACGATCTTGGGCGAATCCAGCAGTAGATAAAGAAGGGCGCTTCGGCGCCCTTTATCTCGAGCGCTCGATGAGTATCTTGTGATATCAGATGACCGATGCTATCCAGGAACTGCCTGAACCCGCTCCCAAGCCAGACGAAGCTCCGCGCCGGTTGCGGTTTCCGAACTCTGCAGCTGATTGGGCGATTCGTGCCCTGTTTTTTGTGATCTTCCTCTACTTCGGAACAGCCAAGTTCAAGAGCGACCCTGGCGCGCCCTGGGTGATTCTTTTTGAGAAGATCGGGCTGGGGCAGTGGCTGCGGTACTTCACCGGCGCGCTTGAGGCAGTCGGAGCTTTCCTGGTTCTGATTCCCTCGGCTGTTGAGGCTGGTCTGGCGATCCTTATTCTGATCGCGTTTGCAGCCACGATCTGCACCCTCTTCGTCTTGCGTGAGTTCTCGGGAGCTTTCGTTCCGTTTTCACTGCTTTGCGGGATGATTGCGCTCTGGCTGCACCGCCGACGGGTTTGATCGGGGTAGATCAGGGCAAATCGATACCCTGCGGGATCCACAAACGATCTGCCGCTTGATTCCCGGTCTCGTGCGGAACGCAATGGTGCGCCGCGGGGAAGGCCTGCGCATACGAGCGGGTCACGTGCAATCTATCCATGACGATGTAGCGCGTCCGCATACCGGCGAGGGTTGCGGGCAATTCCGAGGGCATGCGATTGCGGTCGACATATACAACCAGCGCTGCCTGACGGGGGTCATCCAGGCTCTGTCCGACGCCGATGCCGAAGAAGGCGGGATTCTGCTGCATCAATGCGCGTGAAACTCTGCGCTTGGAGGCGATTGCCGTTGCGAGCGCAGATGGGGACAGCTGAGGAGTAGTCCCAGCAGCTGCGATCATTGGTGCTGAACCAAGCGTTGCGGCACGTAAGTCGGCCGGCACTACGATGGTCCGGACTCCACCGATTGAGCTAGGTACATTTGGTGAGGATGCCGGATCAATGTAGACCACCACGGCTGGGGCGCCCGGCTGGTCTGTGCTCTTTCCCGGAGCGATGCCGAGGATACCCGCGGACTGGTTGACCAGACCACGCGCGAGCGCCATGGCCTGCTGCTGCTTTGCGATCTCCGAGCCGCTTAGAGTTTTCGACTGCGCCGCAGAGGAAGAACTGTCGCCATAGCTAAGACAGCTGACTTCATGGTCCTGCGTGCCTACGAACGAAAGCTCTGATCCGCCGGGAATCTGACCGGACAGCTCGTTCAGAACATCTGCCGCGGAATTCGCGATTGCGTGACTGACTCCATCTGCATCGATTCCGCCGGCGAAGAACAGTCCCACCGGCTCGGCATTGACGGAATCGACAACCAGAGCACCTGAATCGCCTGCATCACTGAAGCGATCGCCGCTCACGGCAAATTGCCCCCTGAAAGTCTTGGTGAGGTAGGGCTTTGTTTCCGCGCAGTCGCGGTAGTAGTCGACGGCGACATCCAGATCCAAGGCCGTGACGCGCCCGCAGGTAAGGCCTGTAGTGCGTCCGCTCTTAGCAACACGCAACTGAAGGGTTGCGCTCTCGCCCTTGCCTTGACTCGATGAAGTTCCGGGCGGCGCAGAGGCAAGGGTGCCGTCAGCAAGTCGCGAACCAAGCTCCAGAATGCTGCCGGAGGGGTCAATCGTATGCGACGCAACCTGCGCGATAGCGGCGTCGGCATTAGTCTGGGGCGAGTGGAGAGGCAGCCACGCGGTCAGCGCGCCGACTGGTACTGTACCCGGGCCATCGCCGTTGGGCGTGCAATTGTTATCAATCAGGCCCGGCTGCACAATCGTGTCTCCGACCGAGGCCTGATCGCTACGCGCCAGGACGTGGTTGTTGCTGAGCAGGTATTCGCGCCCGGTGTCATCCTTCACCAGCGCTCCAAGCGTTCCGCTGCAGCAGTCGACGATCGTGTTGCCTTTCTCGTCGAAATCGTTGTTGTTGCCGCCCGAACTGCCCAGCAGCGTCGGGAACGCGAGCGCGTTCTGGTGCGTTGCCGGATTGCTGGCAACCCCGGGCGCGTTCAACAGGATGGCGGTTTCTGTTCGCGCCGCAGACCCGGGCGCCGATCCCACTACGTACGTCACCCCGGTCGAAGCCACTGCCGGAGGCGCGGTGTACACGACCGAGCAGGAAGTGAACGCGCGGTGCGTCCTCTGGCAATTCACCGGGCCCAGCGAACCCTCTCCTCCGCTGTCACCAATCGGGGTGTTCGAAAGCGCGAAATGAATTTCGTTCGACCCGCCCGCTTCGGCAAGATAGCCGGCGATGGTGACGCTCCCGCCGGGCCCGAGAGCGGCGTTCTCCGGAGTCAGCGGCTGCAGGAAACCGGGGGTCAGAGTCAGCACGGAATCGGCACGAACACCTGGATTGGATTTCAATGCCGCCGTCACAACCACGTCTACCCGATCGCGGCTCAGGTAGTTGGGCGGCGTGTATTGTCCGGTTGCGCTGATGTTGCCGGCACCCGCAGCCGGGTCGCCGCCGCTTACAGACCAGGTGACTGCCGCCGCTTCTCCGCCCGGCACCGTCGCCGAAAACCTGTGTACAGGAGTGCCGTGGGAGTTTTTCCCGTTGCAACCGGAGCAGTTTGTGTCGATTACGCTCGCCCCAGGCGAGATCGAAAGCATGGAATTGGTTGAATGCGCCGTCACTGGTGCGGCTCCGCAGCCCGCAAGGATCGTCGCCACGGGCCCGAGAGCGAGAATCGCACCCCGTAGTAGCATCCTCTGCAGACCCGATTTGGAGTGCTGCGGGAGGCTATGTGCTTCTTTCGACGGGTTTTGCCTGTGGGAAATCAAAGGATGAATCGCCTGCGGGTTAAGGAGTCCAGCGGCTCAGCTTTCAGGTTAGCTCATTTAGTTCTACAGGTTCAGACAGCCCTGTCGTTGCCCTGGAGCAAAAGTACCGGCCGTTGACATGCCGCGTTTGAGTTCACGGACCGAGGGGGTCTCCCTGAAAACGCCTATTTAAGAGACTCAATCCAGCACAGATCGTCTCAGAATGAGATGAATCCGGTTCGGTGAGCCGGACGCGCAGTGTGGTGTATTGTCGAAACCGGAGATGCGAAATGGCTGAACTCGTCGCCCTGCAGGGAGACATCACCAGACAGCCGGTCGATGCGATCGTGAACGCGGCAAACACCTCGCTTCTTGGCGGCGGCGGAGTGGATGGCGCCATCCACCGTGCCGCAGGCCCGGAACTCCTGGCTGCGTGCCGTAAGCTCCACGGGTGCTCAACCGGAGACGCGAAGGCTACTCCGGGATTTCAGCTTCCAGCGAAGTGGGTCTTCCACGCTGTGGGGCCGGTCTGGTACGGAGGCGATCGCGATGAAGACGGCCTGCTCGCAAGCTGCTACCGCCGGTGCCTTGAGTTGGCCCGCGAACATGAGGTCCGCTCCCTAGCGTTCCCCGCCATCAGCACCGGGGTCTACTCGTTTCCGCCGGATCGAGCAGCCCGCATCGCCGTCGACACGGTCCGTAAGCACGTCGACCACAGCGGTGTGGAGACAGTGAACTTCGTCTGCTTCGATCGCAGAACTTTCGACATTTACAACAAACTCCTCGCCGCGCCTGCACATCCAGCAGAAGTCTGAAACAGTTCAATGCGGCCGATCCGGCCTCCCAATCCCATCTCCACAGGAGCAATGATGGAATACGTCAATCTCGGCCGCACCGGCCTGAAAGTCTCCCGCATCTGCCTTGGCTGCATGACCTACGGCCGACCGCCCGCGCCCGACGAGCCCAAAGCCGGGCGCCATCTCTGGGCGATGAACGAGCAGGAGAGCCAGCCCTTCCTGCGTCAGGCTCTCGACCTGGGCATCAACTTCTGGGACACGGCGAACGTCTACTCCAGCGGCGACAGCGAGCGCGTGGTCGGGAGATTTTTGAAGGCCAACGCCCGCCGCGAAGCCATCGTCCTCGCCACTAAAGTCCAGGGCGTTATGCGCGACGAGCCCAACGGCAGCGGCCTCTCGCGCAAAGCCATCACGTTTGAACTGGACCAGAGCCTTCGACGACTCGAGACCGACTACGTCGACCTGTATCAAATTCACCGCTGGGATTACGGCACTCCGATCGAGGAGACGCTCGAAGCGCTGCACGATGCGGTGAAAGCCGGCAAGGTTCGCTACATCGGCGCGTCTTCCATGTACTCGTGGCAGTTCGCGAAGGCGCTTTACCTGGCTGACCTGCATGGCTGGACGCGCTTTGTCTCCATGCAGAACCATCTAAACCTGCTCTATCGCGAAGAGGAGCGCGAGATGCTGCCGCTCTGCAAGGACCAGGGCATCGGCGTAATCCCCTGGAGCCCGCTCGCCCGCGGCCGCCTGACCCGCCCGTGGCAATCCGAACAGACGAAGCGTTCGGAGACGGACCGCTTCGGCAACACGATGTACTCTCGCACCGAGGAAGATGACAAGCGCGTCGTCGACCGCCTCGGCGAAATCGCAAAGCAGCGCGGAGTTCCCCAGGCCCAGATCGCCGTAGCCTGGCTCCTTAATAAGCCGGAGGTGACAGCACCGATTGTCGGGGCGACCAAACCCAACCATCTTGAAGATGCAGTAACGGCCGTCTCTCTGAAGTTAACTCCCGAAGAGATCGCCGCCTTAGAGGAGCCCTACGCCCCGCACCCCGTCCTCGGCTTCAGCTAAGGCCGGCGTTGCGGCAGAGACTCGGTTTGGCTGCATCCGTCGATACCCCACCCGTTTGATTAGGAGGTGATGGCTTCCCATAGCTGACTTACGTTATGGTCTGTTAAGTCGACTCGAACCCCTTTTCGCGTTGCAATCATTTTGTATCTTCGGATGTTTTTATCGTCCAAGTTTTTCTCGCGGAACCGCTGCGAATACCAGCACAAAACATCTGCCGCTTGCAGCGGAGCGCGTTCTTTTCCGCCTGGGGTTATCTCCCCGAGGAGTCGCACGAGGTGTTCAGCGCCGATTGACGAGAGCGATTTCGGCATGGTCTCGTAAAACTCTTGAATGTGATTGGTTATTTCTCCGCTTTTTTCAACTAGGAAGTCAACTTTCTCTGCTTCTGGCCGCGCCCTGCTACAGAACTCCAAAACCAAATACACGTATGCTATGAAGGCAAGGTAATCAGGCAGGAATTTCTTCTTACCTCCGCTTCTGACATGAATTCGTTGCGTAAATGTATCGAGCATATGTCCAGCGTTAAGCTCGGTGGCAATAGGGGTGAGGCTAGAGGTTTCTGCGATCAACTCAAAGGCCGCCCTTACACGACGCTCCCCTTCCGCCCGCGTAATGCCGTTCCCCTGCTTTTCTCTCCATTCCGGCCTTCGTATATCCGACATGTGAAGGTACGGAATAGGAGGCGGCCCCGATAATACGTTTTTGTCCCATGACTGTGCGAAATCCCCGGTCCAGTCATCGTATGGCGCGAGAAATCCGCCATAGAGAAAATGCCCTCTGGAATTTCCGCGAGAATAGCTTTCATCAGATGCAGCGACGAAGAGGGCCATACACTTTCCAGAGACATCGTATGCAATTCAGAGTTGGCGCTTTAACTTCAACCCACCTTCAACACCAGTTTCCCGAAGTGCGTCGCGCCTTCCATTTCCTCGAAAGCCTTCTGCGCCTCGGTCCATGTGTGGCTTTCATACACAGGCTTCAAGTTCGCAGCCGAGATAGCCGCGTTCATCTCCTCGAAGTTCTCCCGCGAACCCACGTAGATCCCGCGAATATGCACCTGCTTGTGCAGGATCATCGGCACCGGAATCTGCTCCGCAGGGCCGCTCAGCACTCCGATCTGCGCAATCGTCCCGCCCATCTTCACGGCACGCAGCGAACGCGGCAGCGTTCCCACTCCGCCCACTTCGACCACCACATCCACGCCCGCGCCGCCCGTCTTCTCCACCACCCACTTGTCCCACTCTGAGGTTTCGCCGTAATCGAGCGCCTCATCCAGCCCGAGCGAGCAGGCGCGCTGCAGCTTCGCGTCGCTGGATGAGATGCCCAGTACGCGCGCACTCTTCAGCTTTGCAAACTGGAGCGCGAAGATCGAGACGCCCCCGGTCCCCTGCATCAACACCGTGGTTCCCTGGCGAACATCACCGGCCATGAGCGCGTTCCATGCTGTCACCCCGGCGCAGGGCAGTGTGGCGGCCTCTTCGAAGCCCAGGTGCTCGGGAATGCGCACCAGCCCGGTTTCTTTCAGGACAACGTACTCGGCCAGCATGCCGTCGATATCCCCGCCGAGCGCGCCCTTGATCTTCTCGGGCGTCGGCGGCCCCTCGATCCAGTTCTGCATGAAGATTCCGCACACGCGGTCGCCGCGCTTCCACTGCGTCACGCCCTGACCGACAGCTTCCACCTCTCCGGCGCCATCGGAGCAGGGGACGCGCGGCAGCTTCATTTTGGGGTTGTAGAACCCCTTAACCATCATCAGGTCGCGATAGTTCAGCGAGACCGCATGGACCTTGACCAGCACCTCGCCCGGTCCGGGCTGCGGCGTCGGCCGCTCAACAAGCTCAAGAGAATCAATACCGAAACTCGAAATCTGCCACACGCGCATATCTGGTTCTCCGTTCAAAGCAATATTAAAAGTGGTTCGATGCCGTCTCTCGAGTGGTACGCCGTTTTGACTTCACTCGTAGAATGAACATATGGCGCGCGGTTGGGAAAGTAAATCGGTGGAAGAGCAGATCGCTAATGCCACCGAGAAGCCCGTGCGCGCCGGAGAGGCCTCAATGAGCGAACAAGAACGGCGTATCGCCGCTGAAAAACGTGCCGCCACCGAACGCCGCAAACAAGCCCTCACCCTCCAGCGCGAAAACATCCTTTCGCAGCGCACCTCCAACCCCGGCCGCCGCGCCGCCCTGGAGTCAGCTCTGTCCGAAATCGAGTCGCAGCTCGCCGCACTCGACTAATTCCGGTCCCACCGGATGACGAAATCCCACCCTCTCTCCGCCGGCAAGATCAAGCCTCTGCCGCTTGAAGCCTTGCGCGGTTTCACAGAGCGCAGTGGCGCTTCTCATTTCGCACGCCGTTGTACGATGTCCGCATGCGCTTCATCCACGCGCTCTGGCTGCTGTTGATATCGGCCATTGCTGTCTCTGCTCAGAAGCCCGCGGCATTCGATTCGCAGAACCTGCAGACCGCCTACTGCCCGCAGACGCATGATCTCGAAGTCGAGCCCTCCCAGAAGTTCTTCCTTGAGGGCACCATCGGCAAGCGTCCCGTTCGCATGTATCTCGATCGCGGCGGGTCCGGTGTCGTGGGCCTCTTCTTCGACATCGGAGCAGACTGGCAGACAACGCTGCTCGGCGGAACGTGGAGTCATGACTCGATCGACGCGTCGGATGCCGCCAATGATCATCCCGCGACGGCTCACCTTTCCGCCTCCCTTCGCGAAAACCACTTGAAGGGAATCTGGACGCAATCCGGCACCAGTCAACCCGAGCGGGTCGATCTCACTGTTATTCCCGAACCGCGCTGCGATGGCAAAGGACCTTGGAAGCGTTTCGAAGATCCAGACTGGCCCGTGACATTTTCCTACCCTGCGTCCTGGCATCTGGATAAGTCCAACGGTGATGACTCCATCACCCTCACATGTCCCAATCCGTCAGAGATCGCATTCGACCAGCACATTTTGATCCACCGCGGGACCGGCGCACCAGAGGGCCCTACGAAAATGGTCCAGTGCGGCGACTCATGGATTTATGGCTTTCAGTGCCGCTGCGGTGAGCAGGATTCCAGCCGTTGCCCAACAGCGAAGGCCAGCCGTATGAAGTCTGTGACTGTTCTCGACGTCAGCGAACAGGAGCATCGTATCTACTGCCTGCATGGTGGCTACGCGGCAGCAGGCGAGGGCGAGGATCGCGTCGTGATGCTCCGCGATCAGTGGCTCGAAATCGACGCGCCGCTCGACACCTCAGGGATCATGAAGCGCCTGATCGAATCGATAACCATGCGCAAGCATATCCAGCCTGAGTAGTAGCGCCTACTCGTCCCGATGAAACAGCAGCGAGTTCGCCTGCTGCACCGGCGTCATCAGCACGCGCGCGATGTTCACGTGCGCAGGCCGCATCGCCGCCCACACAATCACGTCAGCCACGTCTTCCGGCCTGAGCGCCTTGACGCCCTTGTAGACCTTTGACGCTCGTTCGGTGTCACCATGGAAGCGAACCAGGCTGAAGTCGGTCTCGACCATGCCCGGATCCACGCTCGTGACGCGAACCGGCGTTCCCAGTACGTCCTGCCGCAGTCCGTCATTGATCGACCGCTCCGCCGCCTTGCTCGCGCAATACACCGCGCCATTGGGATACGTAAGCTCTCCCGCCGTAGATCCGAGATTGATCACGTGCCCGCGGCTGCGCACCACCATGCCCGGCACCACCGCGCGCGTCACATACAGCAGACCCTTCACGTTGGTGTCGATCATCTCTTCCCAGTCTTCGATTTTGCCCATGTAGAGCTTGTCGAGTCCGCGGCTCAATCCTGCGTTGTTTACCAGGATGTCGATCTCGGCCCATTCCGCGGGCAAGCTGTCGATCGCGTTCTGCACCGCGCGCCGGTCACGCACATCGAGATCAATCGAGTGCACCGCCGGTGCGCCGCGCTCTTTGGCTTTTGATGCCACTTCAGCGAGCCGTCCTGCGCGCCGCGCTGCCAGCAGGAGCTTCGCTCCCTGATCTGCAAATGCGAGTGCCGTGGCCGCGCCAATTCCCGCGCTGGCTCCCGTAACGAAAACGATCTTACCCTTCAGGCTCATGTCACCATCCTAACGAACTCGAGCTCCAAAAAACGTGATGCAAGCTACTGGCTACTGGCTAATAGCTGACAACTGAAAGCTACAAGCTACCGGCTACAAGCTCCCAGCTCTCTTCTTCGCCACCCTATACTGCCCCACCGCCCAGTCCTCATTGGCCCAGCCCGCCTTCTTTGCTTCTTCAAAGACCACGGCGAGGCTATCGGCCATGCTTAGCCGCGCGCCTCGTGCTGCCGCAGCCTCACGCAGCAGGCGCGTATCTTTCGCACCCAGGTCGATCGTCGCTCCGGGCTGCTCCGGCGGATGCAGCATCACGTTTGCATACGAAGCATAGAAGGGCGACTGAAAAAGCGCGCTGTTTACTGCCTCAAGAAATACGCCTGGATCGATGCCCTGCGACTCTGCGTACACAAACGCCTCGCTGAGCGACTGAATCATGGTGCTGATCAGGAAGTTGCCGCCTACTTTAAGCGCATGCGCCTGCCACGGCTCTGTGCCAACGACCGACATGCCTCGGGACATCGGCTCCAGAATCGGTCGAGCGCGCTCCACGTTTTCAGTTGTGCCTGCGGCCACAATCCAGAGTTTTCCCACCTCTGCCACGCTGGGCCGCCCGAACACCGGCGCAGCCACAAAGGGAATCCCGCGCTTCGCATGTTCCTGCGTCAGACGCTCCGAAAGCTTCACGCTGATCGTGCTGCATGCGATGTGAAGCGTCGAGGGTGTCAGCGCTTCCATCAGCCCGTTCGAGCCGAACAGGACCTCTTCATGCGCGTGATCGTCGAAGAGCATGGTGATTACCGCATCGGCGCCCAATTCAGCCTCGGCAGGTGTCCCCGCCACGATCGCGCCTTCGCGCGCCAGAGGCTCGGTTCTTCCTTCCGTCCGATTCCACACTGCCAGCTCATGTCCGGCGAGAATCAACCGGTGCGCCATGGCTGCGCCCATCTTGCCTAATCCAAGAAAACCGATTCTCATCAATAACCTCTCTTCTCTTTCGACTGCAAATTTCATCCTCGCGGCTGTCATCCTGAACGGAGCGGCGTTCTTCAGCGGAGTGAAGGATCTGCTTCTTACGTTGTGGGTTCCCCAAGCCTGCACTGAGCGAAGTCGGAGTGTCGCTCGCACCTGGGAACCTGGGGAACTACAGTGCCGGAGCGTCACGTTCGAGTAACAGAAGGGGTTGCCGCCGGAGCCCGTCCCGCTAAACTGAATCTTCGATGCTGAGAACTGTGCGAGCGACGCGTTATGTCGTGCCCCTGCGCGAAGGCGGCTCTCTGCCTGCGATTGTAGAAGCCGACGACCTCGGCCTCTACGTTGTCAAATTCCGCGGAGCTGGCCAGGGGATCCTTGCGCTGATCGCCGAGCTGCTGGCCGGCGAGATTGGCCGCACATTGGGTCTGCGCGTACCGGAGATCGTCTTCATGGAGATTGACCCGGCACTCGGCCGCAACGATCCTGATTACGAGATCCGCCAGCTCCTCAAGGCCAGCCCCGGCCTGAACCTCGCACTGGACTACCTCCCCGGCTCCACCATGTTTGATCCTGCTGCGCGCGACACCGCACCCGTCGACGAAGCCTCCATTCTCGTCTGGTTTGACGCCTTCACGCAGAACATCGATCGCACGCCGCGCAATGCGAACCTGCTGGTGTGGCACCGCAAGCTGTATCCGATCGATCACGGGGCGACCCTGTTTTTCCATCACGACTGGCCCACCATGCAGCAGAAGATCGCTTCGCCCTTCTCTCAGATTAAGGACCATGTCCTCCTGCCCTGGGCGAAAGATATTCGCGGTGCGGCTACCGTCGCACATGAGCGACTCACGGGACCCGTCCTCGCCGGCATTGTGAATCTGATTCCTGAGGAATGGCTGTCAGCGATCCCGGACGGCGTCTCTCCTGCCGACCGCCGCGCCGGGTACATGCAATTCTTCACCAAGAGGCTCGCAGCCTCAGCCGCATTCGAAGAGGAGGCCATCCGTGCCCAGTCCGGCCTCGTTTGATTACGCCATTCTGCGGGTCGTCCCCCGCGTTGAGCGGCAGGAGTTCATCAACGCCGGTGTCGTCGTGTTCTGCCTGGAAAAGCGCTATCTCGCCGCACACATCCACCTTGATGAAGATCGCCTCCGCGCACTCTGGCCCGAGGCAGACGTCGACCTGGCACGAGAACACCTTGAAGCTGTCCGACGCATCTGCGAAGGCGACCCCGCTGCGGGGCCCATCGCAAAGCTATCGCAGCGCGAGCGCTTCCACTGGATCACCGCGCCGCGCAGCACCATTATCCAGCCCTCACCGATCCACACCGGCGTCTGCGACGAAACAGGCGGCGTCCTCGACCGCTTGGCAACTCAGTTTCTCTATAGCTAGAACGGTCGGGGATGAACGAGCACCCAGTTGAGCAGAACACCGCAAAAGACAACACTGCCGCACAATCCTGCAGCAATAGCAACCACAGTCAACCTGTTAGTGAGCTGCCTCTGCCCCGAGTACATCGACGAGGCGCACCAAAGCCTCTCGGTTGAAGAACAACTGAATAGACGAACGCCGACTAGTGCAAAGATGCTGCCGAGGATCCCGCAGACTGGAGCCGAAAAGATTAGAGCTAATGGGGCCTGCCCATCTTGAACTCGATCTGGATACAGCAAGTGGTCCGAGTAACAGGCAACGAAGAGAGATAAGAAGGAAAGGATCACTCCAGCGAAGCTGCCCGACCAGCCGGCCAGGATCAGCCTGCGCAAAGGCATTCGCATTTCCGGTCTTCCATCATGCGCCGGAATCTTCCAGGCAAAGTCACCGGATCGGGTCACGATTATCGACGCCAATCCAGCGGGGATCGCAATGATTAAGCTCATTGCCAGGAACACTCCGATTGTGCGGAATACCCACAAGTGCCTGCTGCCTCGCGATCAATGCTGATTTTAAGGATCGACACGATCCGCTTCACAACAAATGTCTGAGTACTCCAAGTTGAGAGATTAGGATCGGGTAACTCCGCATCAGAGGTGATCCATGAAACTCGCATCCTGGCTCTTCGGCATCGCCTCAGCACTCGCCGGCCTCTTCGACCTCATCTGGGGTGAATTCGAACCCGCACACCAACCGATCCAGGCTTGGAGCGATCACATCCCGGGCGTCTCCATCCTCGCCCGCATCGCCGCGATCTGGCTTATTTGCGCAGGAGTCGCTCTTTTCATACGCCCCGCCGCACGCATAGGCGCCGCTGCCTTGGCCATCCTCTACGGCATCTTCTGCTTCTTTCCCCTGCCGCGCCTCGTCTCCGCACCGCACTATCTCGGCCACCACCCAGCCGTCTACATCGGAGTCCTCGTCAGCGTCGCGCAACAACTCATCCTCTTCATTGCCGCCCTGCTTCTCTGGCTTCACCTGACGAACCCTGGCAGCTTTCCTCGAAGCGTCACCCTCCTCGCGCGAATCCTCTTCGGCCTCTGCTGCATCGACTTCGCCTTCGGCCACTTCACAGGAATTCCAGCCACCGCCGCCATGATTCCTCACTGGATTCCATTCGGCGGGACCTTCTGGACCATCCTCACAGGCATCGCATTTCTGCTCGCCGGCCTAGCCTTCATCACTGGAATCCTCAACGTTCTCGCCGCCCGTCTTCTCAGCCTTATGTTGCTGCTATTTACCATCATCGTTCTAGCCCCGCGAGCCTTCGCCTCTCCGCACAATCACGTGCCGTGGGGCAGCAACGCCTACAACCTCACCGCCGTAGCCGCCGCCTGGATCCTCTCCGCCTGGCTCAGTTACTCGCGAGAACAAGCGCCGGCATAGTCACTTCAGTCGCGCACGGGAAAAGACATGCGCTATGCGCGAGGTTCTCATCGCAATCGCCGTAACGACCTTCGTCAGGCGGGTCGGTGGGACGGAATTTGCCAGACGCTACCGCTCCTGAGCTTCAGGGTTTGCGCAGTTCAGTGTTGATGGTCTGAAGCAGCGTGCCATTGGAGTCGCCGAAGTACTCCCAGAACATGATGCCGGCCAGCTTCTGCGCGCGGATGTACTGACACTTGAGCTTGAGGGATTCTGAGTCTTCGTAGGAAACGAAGATCTTCTGCTGCGGGTTATAGAGATAAGGGACCTTCGCAGCTTCATCCCAGTAGCGCGCGAAGCCGTGGCCGAACATGGTGGACTCGATGGCGTTGAAGGACGCGTCTGCGCCGGGTACGGGTTTGCCCACCTGGAAGAGCCCATGGTTCTGGTCTTTGACCTGGCCCCACTCGTGGCCATAAAAGGGTACGCCGAGCAGGATCTTTTCAGCGGGAACGCCCGCTTTCTCAAAGGCGCGGACGGTCTCGGCTGAAGACGCGGCTTTGGGGTCTGCGGGATCGGGGAAGAGTGGCGCATGATTGCCGGTGATGGATTCCGAGCCGGGCTCGTAGTAGTCGTAGGTCATCAGGTTGACGGTGTCGACGTAGCGCTGAACCTTCTGCATCTCGGTGTTGGCGATGACTTCATCGGACGCGCCCATGGCGATGGTCAGATACAGTCGGCGTCCGCGGCGGGCTGAGGCATCGAAGCGTTCGCGGAGCTCGCGCAGAAGTGAAGTAAAGTTCTGCTTGTCTTCCGAGCGGAAGGGGTGGCCCGAGCCGGGCATGCCCGGGTATTCCCAGTCGATGTCGAGTCCATCGAGATCGTAGCGGGTGAGGAACTGCATGACGCTGTCTTCGAAGACGGCGCGGCTCTCGCGGGTGAGCGCCACATCAGAGAAGTTCGTAGACCAGAGCCAGCCGCCGACGGAGACGAGGAGAGTGAGATTGGGGTTTGTATTGCGAAGAGATCGAAGCAAGGCGAAATTTTGTGCGTCGGTTGGATAGCCGGGCACCATGCGGCCGCTCTGGATGTTGGCGAAGGCGTAGTTGATGCGCGTGAGTTTGGAGGCGTCCACCTGGCCGGGAGTGAGCGCGGCACCGCGAGGAAAGACGTAGCCGGTGATGATGAACGGGCGCGTTGGCGGAGATTGCGCGACGCAAGAGACGGCGGTAAGGAGCGCGAGGGCGAGGAGAAGGTTTGGGAGGCGGAGCATGGTTAGTTCTGATTCAAGCTAACATTCCTGCTTCCCTGCTCGAACCGCAAAACGACGGATTGATCGGAGTTGTCGGTATCCCAGGTCCGAAAACACGGACCTGGGCACCAGGATTACTCATTCGAGACTCGTCTTAGGGACGATTGCCCATCGGACGCTCGTGCATGATCATCCAGGAGGTGCCGAAGCGGTCGCGGAGGATGGCGTAGCGCGAAGCGAAGAAGGTCTCCTGCATGGGCATGTAGATCTCGCCACCTTCCGCGAGGAGCTTGAAGATGCGTTCCGCCTCCGCGTCGCTCTCGACGTTGAGGGCTAGGTAAGCGGAGCGCATGGGCTTGAAGCGATCGGCGGGCACGTCGCTGGCCATGATGACACTGTCGCCGATAGTGATCTGGGCGTGGAGAACGGCGTCTTTCATATCGGGGAGGACCTTGCTGGGATCGGGCATGTCGCCGTGCTTCATCATCATGCCGATCCGGGCGCCGAGGTGTTCGGCGTAGAAGCGGAATGCTTCAGCGCAGTTCCCGCCGTAGTTCAGATAGGTATTCAGTCTCATCGATAGCTCCGGAGCGGGATATTTGCCGCGTCAACAGCATAGTCCTTGTTGCCCGGCAGTGCGCAAAGGGTTTGGTCGGCGTGGGCGGGCGTTTTCCGCGTGTTTTCGAGCAACTTGGGCGCTGTGGACGGCGCATCCAAGCACAAACGCGGGTGTTAGCATCAAAGCTGAAAGATGCAAACTAAAAAACTGAAAATCATCCCACTTGGCGGCCTGGGCGAATTCGGAATGAACTGCCTGGCAATTCGCTGGGAAGACGACATCATCGTCATCGATGCCGGATTGATGTTCCCGGAAACGGAACTGCTCGGTGTGGACGTAGTTGTCCCCGACATCACATACCTGATCGAGAACAAGGAGCACGTTCGCGCGATCATCCTAACCCACGGACACGAGGATCACATTGGCGGGCTGCCGTGGATCCTGAGCGAGTTGAAGGTTCCCGTCTATGCCACCGAGTTCACCCTTGCCTACGTAGAAGGCAAGCTCGAAGAACATGAACTGCTGGACGAGACGACCCTGATCGAGATCACTCCGAAGGAGAAGTTTTCGATCGGGCCATTCACGATCGAGCCGATTCGGGTGACGCACTCGCTGGTCGATTGCGTGGCGCTCGCCGTGGAGACGCCGGTGGGCGTGATCATCCATACCGGCGACTTCAAGATCGACCTGGCGCCGCTGGATGACAAGGCGTTCGATCTGCATACGTTCGCGGAGTACGGAAAGCGCGGAGTGCTGGCGCTGCTGCAGGACTCGACCAACGTCGAGCGGTCGGGATATACGCCCAGCGAGCGGGCCGTGATCCCGCGCCTGCACGAGATCTTTTCGCAGACGAAGAAGAAGCTGTTCTTCGCCTGCTTTTCGTCGTCGATCTATCGCATTCGGATCGCGTTTGAGCTGGCGCGCAAGCATGGGCGCAAGGCCGTGGTGCTGGGCCGGTCCATGATGGAGAGCACGGAGATCGCGCAGGACCTCGGATACATCGAGGCACCCCCGGGACTGATCATCAATCCGGGGCAGATGCGCGATTACGCGCCTGAGCAGTTGCTGGTGCTGATTAGCGGGACGCAGGGCGAGCCGATGAGCGCCCTGAGCCGCGCGGCGGTAGATACGCACAAGCACGCAAAAATCGATGCCGGCGATACGGTGGTGCTGAGTTCGCGCATAATTCCCGGGAACGAGAAGAGCATCTATCGCGTGATCGACCACCTGAGCCGTCGCGAAGCGAACGTAATTTTCGATGACGGCGGTCATGGATTGATCCACGTGAGCGGTCACGGATCGCAGGAGGAATTGCGGTTGCTCATTAACCTGGTGCGGCCAAAGTTCTTTGTTCCAGTTCATGGCGATTACCGTAATCTTCGGCGTCACGCGCAGCTGGCAATGGAGACGGGCGCTGTCGAACATGCCATGGTGATTGAGGACGGCGATGTTCTGGAACTCGATGCGACTGACGCGCGCAAGAAGGACAAGGTAACGGTTGGGCGTGTGCTGATCGACTCGGGCTCTACGGCGGATATCGTTGAGGACCTCGTAGTTCGCGACCGGCGAATTCTGTCAGAGGACGGAATTGTGCTGGCGATCCTGGCGATCAATAAGCGCATGGGTAAGGTGGAGCGCGAGCCGGAGATTGTGATGCGCGGTTTTGGTGGCGCAGACATTACGGAGCAGGCGCGCGAGGTGGTGCTGCGGACGCTCGACGGGCTGAGCGGCGAACAGCGAACCGACTACGGCATGGTGAAGGAAAAGGTCAGGGTGGAGCTGAAGCGTCTGATCCAGAAATCGACAGGCAAGCGGCCGATGATCATTCCCGTGATTTTGGAGATTTGAGTCGGCGTCATTAACCTTCTACATATAACGTCTTCCGTTATATACTCTTCGTGTGATCCAAAGCTTCGGGGACCGAGAGACTCAGAGGTTATTTGAGACTCGAAAGAGCCGTAGGTGGTCGTCAATTGTGGCTCCAGCTTTGCGGCGGCTAGATCAGATCGAGGCAAGCGCCAGCCTGAAGGATCTCCAGGTTCCTCCGGGGAACAAGCTGGAACCTTTGAAAGGTAATCGGGCTGGCCAGCACAGTGTCAGAATCAACGATCAATATCGAATCTGCTTTATCTGGAAGAAGGATGGAGCGCACGAAGTCGAGATCACTGACTACCACTGAAGTTAAGGGAAATTGGCTCACATGACGATCAAGAGGCCGGTTGCCGGCTGGAACATTCGGGGGACTACAACGCATCCGGGCGAGATGCTGCGAGAGGAGTTTCTCGTGCCGCTTGGGCTCTCACAGAATGCGCTAGCGCTGAAGATTCGTGTACCCGCGACACGGATTGGGGACATCATTCATGGTCGACGGGGAATTACTCCCGACACTGCTTTGCGACTGGCGCGGTTTTTTGGGAACAGTCCAGAGTTCTGGCTGAATCTGCAGCAAATGCATGATCTCTCGAAGGCAAGGCTTGAGCTGAGCGACGCTATTGAACGCGAGGTTCAGGCCTACACGGCTGCGTAATCATGCGTGGCACCTCTAATGAATCATTTGTAACTCTCGAAGCGATTCGCGCAGCTGCGGAGCGCATCGCCGGCGTTACGGTAAAGACGCCGCTGGTTCGCGCATACTTGCCCGACGTTCCGGGGCAGATTTGGCTCAAGGCGGAGAGCCTGCAGCCGATCGGGAGCTTCAAGCTGCGCGGCGCGGCGAACAAGATCCTTCAGCTCTCAAAGGACGAGATAAAGCGTGGCGTCATCACATACTCGAGTGGGAACCATGCGCAGGGTGTTGCCTATGCGGCGCGCGAGGTGGGCGCGAAGGCCGTGATCGTAATGCCGTCCAACGCTCCGGCGATCAAGCGAGCAGCGACGCTGGCATTGGGAGCCGAAGTCGTGGATGTCGGCGTGGCTTCGAGTGAGCGCCTTGCCAAGGCAGAAGAGCTGGTCGGCGAGCATGGGTATGTGGTGATTCCGCCCTACGACGATGAGCAGATCATCGCCGGACAGGCGACCTGCGGGCTTGAGATCATCGAGTCTTTGCCCGATGTCGACCTGGTGCTCGCGCCCGTCTCTGGCGGTGGGCTGCTGAGCGGCATCGCGACTGCGGTGAAGAGTATCAGCCCGCAGACGAAGGTGTTTGGCGTCGAGCCCGAGCTGGCAGCCGACGCGGCGGAGAGCTACCGAACGGGCAAGCTCACGACTTGGCCAGCCGAAAAAACCTCGCGGACGATCGCCGACGGGTTGCGGACGCAGAGCCTCGGCGAGAGAAACTTCGCTCACATCCGGCAGTTCGTGGACGGCATCATCACGGTGACGGAAGCGGAAATCCGGTCGGCAATGCGGGCGATCGTTGGATCTGCGCGCATTGTGCCCGAACCGAGCGGCGCTGTGACTTCGGCTGCCATGCTGTTCCATCGGACGGAGCTGCCGGCGTTTCGGACCGCTGTTGCGGTAGTCAGCGGCGGCAACGTCGACCCGAAGGTGCTGGCCGAGGTGCTTACGGAGTCCGGCACTTAACGTCCCTTGAACTATGATCTTGAGTGAGATGAAGACTCCTTTCCGCAGTGCACGGCTGCTTGGGACGTTTCTGTTGTTGTGTGCGCTTCCGCTTTGTGCCCAGAAGAAAAAGGATCAGATCCAGAAGCCGATCGCGGGGCCTCGAGCCACAGCGCTGAGGGTTACGTGGCTCTATGTTTCGGCGAGCACCGAGGCGCAGAAGGTGGATCGTGTTCAGCCGGGACGCGAGCTTGTGGTTGCCGAAAAGAGCGGTGAGTGGCTGCGGGTTTACGCGAATACGGATGTCGAAGAAGAGCACAGGGCAGATCAGCCGATTTTCGATACCAGCGATGTTCCGCCTCCGATCTCTGGATGGATGCAGGCAAGAGGCGTCGTGATCGAGACGACTGCGAATGGCGACCAGGTGTTGATGGGAGCGGGCGCCGATGCGGAGGCGCAGGCCAACGATCCGCGCGGAGCCGCGAATGCCGCGCAGACGGCGCACCTGATCTATCGCCGACTTGCGGAGATCTTCCCTAGCTCGCCGCTGGCTGCAGAGGCAGCGTGGCGGGCCGCCGATATCTCGTGGCAAATCCAGAAGGCGGATGCTTCGTCGCGCCCATCTGCCAAGGAGAGAGACGCGTATCTGCGGCAGCAGATCGATGAGGATGCGATGAAGCACGTGATCAAGGACTATCCGCATACGAAGCAGGCCGACTACGCAGCGTTCGAGCTTCTCGACAACAAACTCTGCGGCGACTGGCAAGGTCAGCCGAAGTGCCCGGAGAAGGAGTCTGAAATCTACGAGAAGTTCGCGTCGGAACATCCGGATGGCCCACGAACCGCGCAGGCCCTGTATCTCGCGGTCTATCGCCAGGCGGTGTTGAAGGATATGTACGGGGGCGAGGACAACGAAAAGAAGAGCGAAGCGGCGCGCGGGCATGCCCGCGATCTGGCTGCGAGGTTGAAGGATAAGTTTCCTCAGTCCGATTACACGGCGCGCGCGGCAATGCTGGTGTTTAAGCTGGATCAGGGCATTCCGGTGTACGGAATCGAGAAGGAATAGACCGTACTTTGATACAGGCTGCGCCGGCTAGCCCGTACGATATTGAGCGGAGGCTCTTTGAACGTCTACATTCAGTCGCTCCTTCTGGGCATCGTCGAGGGCCTAACGGAATTTCTGCCGGTGAGTTCTACGGCGCATCTGCGGATCGTGGAAGCAGCGATGCGGATTCCTCTGGACGATGCGTACTGGAAGATGTACACGATCGTGATCCAGGCAGGTGCGATTCTTGCGCTGGTGCTGCTCTATCTCGGGCGCATCGTTGCGTTCATCAAGAGCTTTCCGCACGGCGAGAGCGGCGACAAAACATGGAAGGATCATCCGATTTCGCTGACGCTGATCGCGTTTGTCTGCACGTCAGTGATTGCTCTGCCGCTGCACAAGATCACAGAAAAGCATCTGCAGAGCATCGCGGTCATGGCGTGGACGCTGCTGATCGGCGGCATCGTCATGTGGGTGATCGACGCGCGGTCCTCGCGATTTGAGCCGACGACAATTCACGTGGAAGAGATGAGCCTGCTCCAGGCGATTTGGATCGGCATCTGCCAGTCGCTCTCGGCGGTGTTTCCGGGCACTTCGCGATCGATGTCCACCATTGCGGCCGGACAGCTTGTCGGGATGGACCGGCCCTCGGCGCTTGAGTTCAGCTTTCTGCTTTCGATTCCGACGATGATTGCGGCAACGGCATGGGATCTGTTGAAGTCCATACACCCCGGCAAGACGGCTCTTGCCGCGGGCGCGGTGCCCATGGCCGAGGTAAACATGAACAGCCAGCGATGGGTCGTGCTGGCAATCGGATTCGTGGTTTCGTTCATCGTGGCCCTTGGCGTCGTGGAGTGGTTCCTGGCGTGGGTGCGGCGGCACGGGTTTACGCCATTCGCGGTGTACCGGATTGTTCTCGGCATCGTGCTGCTCGTGCTCGGGAGCAGGCTGCTCGGATCGTGAAACAGTGATACGGGCTTGGTTGCCGCCTGAGAAGACCGACCCGGACCAAGTCTATGAATTGTAGGACTTAGCACGCAAGTCATTCCCCAAAAATAAGCATCAGCCTGCATGAGTTCTCCTCATACATGTTCCTGTGCTTGCATAAATAACGTCTTAGTTATATAACTTAGAAATTATGGAACTGCTGGATGCCAGTTTTGGTGCGCTTGCTGACCCCACAAGGCGCGCGATCTTAGCCCGTCTGGCTCTGGGGGAGGCGACGGTCCTCGAACTTGCTAAACCTTTCCAGATGACCCAGCCGGCCATCTCGCGTCACCTCAAGGTGCTCGAGACGGCGGGCCTGATCGAACAGCGCGTAGACGGCACTCGTCGTCCTCGCCGCTTGGCCAAGCCCGCTCTCGACAACATCGATCAGTATCTCGATACCTTGCGCCGGGCTCTTGCGGCGAACTACGACCGGCTCGACCAGGTACTCGCTGCGATGGACCGAAATCCTGACTCAACCCCCAACCAGAGAAAAACCGGAGGTTCAAAATGAAGAGCACTGCGAACAAACTGTCACTCCGCACGGAAGGCGACACACACAATTGTCGTGACTCGACGGTTCAATGCGTCGCCTGAGACCGTCTACCGGGCCCACACCGATCCCGCGATCATCCAGCGGTGGCTCCTTGGGCCGGAAGGCTGGACCATGCCGGTTTGCGTGTGTGAAGCGCGGCCCGGAGGTCATTTCCGGTATGAATGGGCTCACGAGTCCAAGCCAGGCTTCTACATCACCGGCGAGTTCCACGCGCTCGAGCCCGGCCGTCGCATCGTCCACGTTGAGCGCATGTTTCTTCCCTTCCAGACTCCGGACAACCACGTTGAAACCACATTCGATTCTGACGGCGACGGCACGCTGATGACGATGCGTATGACATTGCCCGACGCCGAGACTCGCAAGCAGATGCTCTCGTCCGGCATGGAGACTGGGATGGAAGCGAGCTATGTCCGCCTGGAATCGCAACTCGCATAGCGCAGGTCGAAACCCTGCAAGGAGCAGAACCGTGAGCGAAATTATGTCGAATCGATCCATTGAGAAGCCCGTCGTTGTCACCACCGAGCAGGTGCATATCGCGAAACTCTACGCAAAGATCCCCACCCGCGAGATTCAATCAGAGATGGGCCGTTTGTTGCAGGAGCTTTCGGCTGAACTCGAGAAGCAGCAGATTGCGCCGGCAGGGCCGTGGTTTACCCACCATCTAAAGAGACCGGCGGAATACTTCGACTTCGAAGTTTGTTTTCCCGTCGCAACTCCAATCAGGGCTAACGGCAGAGTCGAGCCGGGTGAATGGCCTGCCATAAAGATGGTGCGCACCGTTTATCACGGCTCGTACGCAGGGCTTGCACAGGGATGGGGCGAGTTCATGTCGGAGATCGAACGCATGGGGCTGCGTGTATCGCCGGAGATCTGGGAAGTCTATAGAACGGGACCAGACGCCGAGAGCAATCCTGAAAACTGGCGGACGGAACTGAGCCGAGAGATCGTGTGACTCGTTTGTTTGGCGTGCTTCGGGCGGCCGCTCGGACCAGCTCCGCAGCTGTTCACTCTAAAGAAGGTCAAGGGCCCTCCGCCAGCCGCCTTCCCTAACGTACTGATTTCAGAAGGCAAAGATCCCACATCCGCTTTGCAGTCTAATTCACTGCTTTCGTTCATACTTGAACCGTATGGATCAGTGCCCGACAACTCATCAGCACCGGCCGAATCGTGGAACTAGCAAGACGGCCCACTCTAAGTCGAGCAGGGAGATACACTTACAGGTAAATCCAATTACAAGATACAGTTAGCGACACCAGTCTTCTACAAGCCGTTGAAACCAGGACACTTGTTTACAAGTAGTAGGGGGAGGGGGCGGGGGTAGGTGCGGAATAGCCGCGTCCCCGCACACATTACGTCCAGGTTGGCACTACAGCTGCCGAGAACCAGAGCCGTAACTTGACAGCTATAGCAGCCTTGCGTTACTTTGCATCGTAAAGTGAGGCACGATGAGTTTCCCCGTTCACCCTCTCGACAAGGCTCTCGGAGACATCAGCAGCATCCGCCGTCAGGTCGCGCGCAGCACCGAGTTTCGCGGCTACGGTGCAGCGACGCTCGCGTCGACCGGTCTCTTCGCAGGACTCGCCGCCCTGGCGCAATCGTTCCTGCTGCCTGATCCCGCCAGCCACATCGGCACGTATCTCCGCATCTGGGTGACGACCGCGATCGTGTCGGCAGTGCTGATCGGAGTGCAGACGCTGACCCGTTCGCGACGCATGCACTCGGGTCTTGCGGATGAGATGATCCTCATGGCAGTTGAGCAGTTTCTGCCCTCGCTTGGCGCCGGAGCGCTCATCTCGATCGTGCTGCTTAGGCTGGTTCCCGCGAACGTCTGGATGTTGCCGGCAATGTGGCAGATCACGTACAGCCTCGGCGTCTTTGCCTCCTGCCGCTTCCTGCCGAAGCCGATGGCCGCCGCCGGAGCCTGGTATCTGCTTACCGGCCTGATCTGCATCGGACTGGGAGACGCCCGCGCGCTTTCGCCGTGGACCATGGGCCTGGCGTATGGAGTTGGTCAGTTAATCGTCGCAGCCGTGCTGCTCTGGGGATCAAAGAAAGATCGTGATGAAATCTAAGGCGGGAAATTCAGAAGGACGATTTGCATACGAAGGCCTGGATCGCGTCATCCACGAACGCGCACGCCTTAGCGTACTCACTTCCCTGATTACGAATCCGAAGGGGCTGAGCTTTAACGACCTGAAGCAGCTATGCGCGCTTACCGATGGCAACCTGAGCCGGCACTTGAGCGTGCTGGAAGAAGCCAAGATGGTAGAGATCATTCGCGGACACGATCGCAACCGGCCCCAGACGATCTGCCGCATCACGCCCTCCGGCCGCAAGCGGTACCTGGAGTACCTCGAAACGCTGGAACAGGTCGTCCGCGACGCTGCTGGAGTTGAAACGTCCGATGCAACGGCTTCAGACCTTCTGAAGGGCCTCGAACCCTCAGGTGCCTGAAAAATTTTGCCCTTTAACTTTACATTACAAAGTAACTGCCTCTGGAGGACCACATTGAACGACGCTCCGACATTCCAACCGCTGCTGCAGGCGCGGACCAGATCGCGGTCGATGGGATTGAAACTCTTCATCGTTTGCGGACTTGCGCTGGTCATGACAATCCCGGCCTTTTTCGTTGACGACCTGGTCGATGAACGGACGCACCGCGAAAACGACGTGGTGAAAGAGATCAGCAATCATGTTGGCGGACAGCAAACCTTTCTCGGGCCGACTCTGGCGATTCCCTACACGATTCCTGCACTTTCAGCCGATGGTCAGACTCGGCACGGCGTCTACCTTGTCTTCCCGGCGCAAGGTTCGGCCACGGTGAAGACGCAGACTGAAGAGAGACGGCGTTCGCTCTTCAAAGTGCCTGTCTTTCAGGCTGATCTGAATTTCAGCGCGTCGTTCGATCTGAGCGGTGTTCCATCCGCGGCTGGGGCCAACGTTGAATTCGATTGGAGCCGTGCGGAGTTCATTGTCGGCGTAAGCGATGCGCGCGGAGCCTTGACCGATGGAACAATGACTTTCGGCGGAAAGACAATGACACTCGCTCCTGCCGACATCCTTCAGGGCCTCTCCCTCGGCACCGATCTCACCAGACAGACAAAGCTGACCCTGTTTGGCACACGAGGTGTTGAGATCAAGCCGAACACGCAATTCAACGCAACCGCAGCGTTGCGCTTTTCCGGAGCGCAGCGAATTGCATTGCTTGCCAACGGAAAGAGCACGCGAGTGTCGCTTCAAGGTGACTGGGCCAATCCCAGTTTCGATGGAGGATTTCTACCCATGAACAGGAATATCACCAAGTCAGGGTTCAACGCTGACTGGAGCGTGCCCTTCATCGCGCGAGGAGTGCGCGCTGAAGGAACGATCGATAGCCTCACGGGTCTCGATGCGACGGCCTTGGGAGTCTCGTTCATCGAAGTTGCCGATCCCTACCAGTCCGTCACGCGCTCCCTCAAGTTCATCCTGCTCTTCAATGGCCTGATCTTTCTGTCCTATTTCGTCTTCGAAGTGACAACCGGGAAGCGTGTGCACCCGGCACAATATGCGCTTGTTGGAGTTGCGCAGATCATCTTTTACCTTCTGCTGCTTTCGCTCGCGGAACGGATCGGATTCGATCTCGGATTTCTCATCGCAGGCGCTGCCACTGTACTGCTGCTGTCGACAAATGCTGGGTGGATCTTCGCAGCCAGCTTCAGGCCGTCCGCGCTCTGGCCGTGTTCAGCGTTCTCTATTCGCTGATCTACATGCTGCTGCGGCTTGAAGACAACGCGCTTCTCGTCGGTGCAGTTGCAAGCTTCGTTGCGGTTGCCGTTGCGATGTACCTGACCCGTTCGATCGACTGGTATGGTTCGCTGCCCGATGCAACCGCACCGAACCAACAACCTGCTGCTTGATGAATCAGCCCTCCCCGAAAGGTAGATGATTATGCAAATTAGAGAAGGATCTGGAATACACGTCGGCATCATTATGGACGGAAACGGGCGCTGGGCGACGCGCCAGGGATTGTCGCGAGTGGCCGGTCACCGCGCCGGTGTAGCCGCTGTGCGGCGAACCGTTGAGAGCGCGCCCGAGCTTGGCGTCCGCGTTTTGACGGTCTATGCGTTTTCGGAAGACAACTGGGCGCGGCCGTCGCAGGAGGTGGAGAGCATCTTCTGGATTATCCGCGCTTTTCTGCGGCTCGAGGGCGAACGGCTGCGCAAGGCCGGCGTGCGGCTGGAAGTGATCGGACGGCGCGACCGGATTCCCCGAGCGCTGCTGCGCGAGATTCAACACGCGGAAGAGGCGACAGCAATGGAGCGCACACTGCACCTGCGGATCGCAATCGATTACTCAGCGCGAAGCTCCATCGCAGACGCCGCGACTGCCGCCCTTCAACATGCTGAAGGATTCACCGCGGAGCGGATGCGCGCCATCATCACCCAGACGCTAACCGCACAGTCCGGTGATGTAGATCTGCTGATTCGCACCGGTGGCGAGAAGCGACTCTCCGACTATTTGTTGTGGGAATCAGCATACGCGGAGCTGTTCTTTACTGATCGCATGTGGCCGGAGTTTGACAGGTCAGACCTGGCTGCCGCGGTGAATGAGTTCCGCCGTCGCGAACGCCGGTTTGGAGCCGTTCCGGCACCGGTCCCTTCGCAATTGCCCGTCGCTATTTGAGCAGAAAAGCAAGAGCCCGGAGCACTCGGCTCCGGGCTTTCACTACATCCCCACCGTGGAGAGTTACTCAGCGGCTGTTTCAGTCGCCTTGGTCGTCGCCACTGTCCAGTCAGGAGCGCCGACCTTGAAGCGGGCGAAGCGGCGGACGGTAATGTTCTCGCCGAGCTTGCCGACTTTCTGAGCGATCAGCTCCTTGATGCTGATGGCCTGGTCCTTGATGAAGGGCTGCTCGAGCAGGCAGACCTCCTCGTAAAACTTTGCCATCTTGCCCTCAAGCATCTTCTCGATGATGTTCGCGGGCTTGCCGGTCGCGGCAGCCTGGGCGCGGTAGATTTCCTTCTCGCGCTCCATGTCTTCTGGGCTGACGTCCTCGGGCTTCACGTAGCGAGGATCGCTGGCTGCGATGTGCATGGCGATGTCCTTCAGAAGGTCCTGGAAATCCTCAGTGCGCGCGACGAAGTCGCTCTCGCAGTTGACTTCAACCATGACGCCGATCTTTCCGCCGGCATGGATGTACGTTCCCACAGCACCTTCGTTCGTGGTGCGGGCGGCCTTCTTCTGAGCGGAGGCCATGCCGCGCTTGCGGAGAACAACAAACGCGTCTTCGATGTTGCCCTTCGTCTCCTGCAGAGCCTTGAGGCAGTCGCCCATGGGGGCGCCAGACTTCTCGCGGAGATCCTTCACCAACTTTGCATCAATCTTTTCTGCCACAGTCATCACGCTTCCTTCTGTTAGAACAGGTCTCCTGTTCTCGTTATCTTTATTGCGCCGAAGGCGCACTCAGCCGCGCTGCAGGTGTCAAAGAAAAAGCGTGGCTACGTTCAATCGGCCACGCTTCTCCAAATTCAACTAAGAACTTAAAGGGCGCGTTCGGCCACTTCCTCTTCGTCGATCGCCGCTTCCGCTGCCGGAGCTTTGCGGACGCCGCTGACCTGCGCTTCGAAATCGACATCCTCGGTTGAGGCTGCCTCTGCCGGCGCTTCGCCTTCGCCCTCGGCTGCGGGAACTTCTTCGGCCGCTGCGAATGCCTTGTCGCCTACGAGGTTGACACCTTCGGCTGCCGAGTCCGCGATCTTCGAGGTGAACAGGCGGATCGCACGCAGTGCATCGTCGTTCCCCGGAATCACGTAGTCAACGACGGTCGGATCGCAGTTGGTGTCGACCACGGCGACGACCGGAATGCCCAGCTTGCGAGCTTCCTTAACGGCAATAGCTTCGTTGTTCGAGTCAATCACGAAGAGCGCGTCGGGGAGCCGCTTCATGTTCTTGATGCCGGCGAGATTGGCCTGAAGGTGCTTGCGCTCGCGCTCGAGCCGAATCACTTCCTTCTTGGTCAGCAGCTCGTAGCGGCCGTCAACAGCCATCTCATCCAGTTCCTGAAGGCGCTTCACCGACTTCTGCACGGTCACCCAATTGGTGAGCAGGCCGCCCAGCCAACGCTGGTTGATGTACGGCATGCTGGCGCGGCCCGCCTCTTCGGCAACCGCATCCTGGGCCTGGCGCTTGGTGCCGACGAAGAGAATCGTCTTGCCGCTGGCGCACAGGTCTGTGACAAACTTGGACGCGTCCTTAAAAAGCTTCAGCGTCTTCTGCAGGTCGATGATGTAAATTCCGTTGCGCTCGCCGAAGATGTATTCCTTCATCTTGGGGTTCCAGCGCTTCGTCTGATGCCCGAAGTGAACACCTGCTTCGAGCAGCTCCTTCATGGTGATCGTGGCCATTGGCCTCCTTCGTGGATTGCATCCGGGCTAACCTTCGTCTGGCCCGGATTGAACCCGCTTGCGCGGGGATTTAACTACCATGCTCTTAGCTATTAGCCCTCAGCTTTCGATTTGGCTCGTCTCGCCTCAACAAAGCTAAAAGCTAATGGCTAAGAGCTTGCAAACGCGCTAGCGCTTGCTGAACTGGAACCGCTTGCGCGCGCCCTTCTGACCGTACTTCTTACGCTCCTTAACGCGAGCGTCGCGGGTCAGCAGGCCTTCAGCCTTGAGCGCCTTCCTCAACTCCGGATTGAACTGGATCAGTGCGCGGGCCACGCCCATCTTCACTGCGTCGGCCTGCGATGCGACTCCCCCGCTGCTGACAGTGGTGACCACGTCGAAGCTGGATGCGAGGTCAGCGACCTGCAGCGTTTTCTTTGCGGAGACACGCTGCTGCTCGGTGACGAAGTATTCGTCGAAGGCCTTGCCGTTGACTTTCCACTCGCCGGTGCCCGGACGCAGGAAAACGCGGGCAATCGCCGACTTGCGGCGGCCCGTCCCGTAATACTGAACCAAATCTGCCATTCAATCCTCTTAAGCTTGGAGCTAGTAGCCAATAGCCAGTAGCTCGCAAATTCGAACTTCAATCTTCTTTCGCCAGAATCTGTCTCCACTTCGATTCAGCTACTGGCTACCGGCTACTGGCTACCTTTAGGCGACGTTCAACGCCACCGGCTGCTGAGCCTGGTGAGGGTGCTTGTCACCGCGATAAACCTTCAGCTTTGTACCCATGGCGCGGCCGATCTTTGACTTCGGCAGCATGCCCTTGATTGCCTCTTCCAGGATCTTCTCGGGGCGGCGTGCGAGGAGGCGTGAGAACTCCTCTTCGCGCAGTCCGCCCGGAAAGCCGGTGTAGCGGCGATAGACCTTGCTCTGGCTTTTCAGACCGGTAAGGCGAACCTTCTCGGCGTTGATGACGATGACGTGATCGCCCATGTCGATGTACGGCACGTACTTGGGATTCAGCTTGCCGCTCAGCACGTCGGCCGCCTTGGTTGCCAGCCGTCCAAGGGTCTGGCCGCTGGCGTCAACCACATACCATTTGCGGTCAATATCCTTGCCGCTCGGAACGAAGGTGCTCATCTCTCTCCTGCCCTCTAAACAAAAACTGCGACGCAAAGCGCCTTGGCCCATGGCATCCGCGCATGGGAACAAATTTCACCCACTTCCAAACAATCCTGTTCGGGTGAGGACTGCGGGGTTTGCCCTCTCAGGGCTCCTGACTCTGTGGAACGAACCTGCGGTTCCGCAGAAGGCGCCTGTACCGGTCAGAATCAGAACTTCAGGATCCGATCGGCTGGGTCTGGGCTAACTTACTTCATTCTCAAAGAGTTGAATCAGACTTTGAGTGCCCGTCTCAAGACCCCAGACGTAACTCCGCACAAGGACTTTAGGATACCCGAACCACCCTGTAGAGTCAACGAAATGTGCGTCAAAGAGGCGTCCGGAGCTTTGGGTTCCGCACGCCTCTGCACTATTTACGCGGCACTTCCTTCGAGCGAGCGGACCCGGAAGCGCTTCATCTGGATCGAGAGTGTCTTCTCGATCTTCTTGAGCTCTCCGCGTTCGTTGGGGCCGGCAAACGTCGATGCGACTCCCTTTGCCGAGGCACGACCCGTACGGCCTACACGGTGCACGAAGTCTTCCGCCATCTTAGGCAGGTCGTAGTTCACGACGTGCGCCACATGGGCGACATCGATTCCGCGGGCGGCCACATCAGTGGCGACGAGGACGCGATGACGGCCTTCTGAGAAGCTCCGCAGAGCGGAGTTCCGCTGAGACTGCGAGCGGTCGCCGTGAATCTGCGTAGCCGACCAGCCGGAACGAGCCAGACGGCTGGCAACACGATCTGCGCCGTGCTTCGTACGAACGAAGACGAGGAAGCTGCCCTCCTCGGCATCGAGAAGGTGCTGAAGGAGTTCGAGCTTGTCGCTCTGTTCGACTTCAAAGGTGCGAAGTTCGACATTCTCGGCCGGCTTAAGAACCGATCCAATCTCAACGCGCACGGGGCTCTTCAGGTATTTCGCTGCAACCTGCTTTACCGCGCCCTCAAGGGTGGCGGAATAGCAGAGGGTCTGGCGGTTTTCGGGGATCATAGTCGCGATGCGCGCGATGGCAGGCTGAAAGCCCATGTCGAGCATGCGGTCCACTTCATCGAGGACGAGCATCCTGATCTGGTCCATACGCACGAGCTTGCGCTTGAGGAAGTCCTCAAGACGTCCCGGGGTGGCGACGATAAGGCGCGCGCCGCGGCGGATCGCGTCGAGCTGAGGACGTTCCTGCATACCGCCGACTACGAGGGCGACGGTCTGCTCTGGACTGGTCCGGATAGCTTTGAACGCGGTCTCAACCTGCATGGCGAGTTCGCGCGTGGGCAGCAGGATGAGCGCCTGTGCGGCGTTCCGGTCCTGTACCTTCTGCAGCATCTCCACGATTGGGATCAGGAAGCTAAGCGTCTTGCCGGTGCCGGTCTGCGCGGTAGCAAGGACATCGCGGCCGTCGAGAGCCGGAGGAATGGCCTGCGCCTGTACGGGAGTCGGAGTAATGAATTTATTGGAATTCATCCGCGACATAAGCGTGGATGAGAGGTTGAACTGCGAAAATTCGATGTTCAAAAAAATCTGTCTTTTCCTGGCTCCGGAGCCTGTCTTCCCTGCGGCTTGCAGTCGGAACCGAATCATGAGGCTCCACGATGGGCCTCTTCACGTTTTATGCGTAGGGTTGAACCTTTTGGGGTTCTTTCGGCCCGGTGCTCGCTGAGTCAGCAATCAGAACGGCCCGAATCTGCCACACGCCGCCATAGGTACGCCTGCGGGCTTCAGCGCCGGCAGACTCCACACTCCAGCCCTGGTCTCAAAACCGGGCCGCAATCGAGGTGGTTACGCTAAGGGGGCTTGGGGGAAACTGTGCCAGGCGTTCGCCGTTGAGGCTGACCGCCGCTCACGACCAAATCACTGAGCGCAAGCTAAGTATAACATGGTTCGAGATTTCTCGATTCGCGGGGTGGGCGGGGCCGGTTAGAGCCGGGAAACGACCTCGCGAAAGTGGCGGTCCACCTCGGCACTAGAAACGTCCGGCGATACATCCGAAGAGGAACTGCTCATGCGGGCATCGGGGAACCCGAGGTGGCGTTTGAGGTCAAGGATCTCTTTGAGTTTGGGTTCGGGTATGGGAATGAGGGGCTTCCCGATCTGGCCGGCGATGACGCAGGTCTTGCAGTAAGACTCGAGAATTTCGACCAGCCACTCGGCATGGGTGATGGTGTCGGACCAGCAGACGACTCCGTGATTGGCAAGCAGGATCGTGTTGTGATCCTGAACGAAGGGGAGAACGGTCTCGGCGAAGGCCTGGGTACCGGGTGTTTCGAAGCGAGCGAGAGCGGCGGGGCCGATGAAGATCTCGTACTCGGAGATCAAACCGCAGGGTGGAGGGGTGCCGGTCAGCGAGAAGGCTGTCGCGTAAGGCGGATGACAGTGAACAATTGCTCTGGCACGCGGATTGGCTCGGTAGATCTCGAGGTGCAGGAGGAGTTCGCTGGTGCGGTGAGGGTTGCCGGCGACGATGTTTCCGCTCATGTCTGAAAGGCAGATGTCGGCCGGGGCGATGTCGCCCTTGCTGATCATCGTCGGGGTGCAGAGGACGTACTCGCCGCCGATCCGGCAGCTGATGTTGCCCCCGTTGCCGTCCACGTACTGCCGTTCCCATAGCTTGCGACCGGTCCGGATGATCTCCTCGCGGAGCGCTTCAGCCTCAAAGGAGCGGAAGACCGCCGATGGGGTGCCTTCTTCCGGTTTGGGGACGCGGAGGGCGTCGACGACGGCCTCGAAGACTTCCTTGACCTTGTCCGTTACCGGGTTGGCGACCTGTGACATTACGACCTCAGGGCATGCACTCGGCCCCTGTCTTTAGATATAGGTCCGATCGAGTCTGGCCGGAGGTGACACGGGTCACCCGTCAGGATCCGAAAGGTGACGTCGGGCCGGGCAGTTCAATCCGCCGCGACCAGCTTCCGCTGCAGAGCCTCTAGCGTCTGCCCCTTCGTCTCCGGATACGTCAACAGCACTGTGAAGAACTGAACCGCCGTCATGATCGAAAAGAAGACGAACGGGGTTGCCGTGCTCATCGAGTGAACGACAATCGGGAACGTTTCTGCGATCGCCGCGTTCATGAACCAGTGGCTTGCGGAGCCCACTCCCTGGCCCTTGGAGCGGACTGAAGTCGGGAAGACTTCGCCGATGTAGACCCAGATGACCGCGCCTTGCGACAGCGCGAAGAAGCCGATGTAGGTGACGAGGATCCAGACCAGCATGGATTGATGCGTGTTCGACGAGAATATCCACGCCACAATTGCCAGGCAGGTCGCGGTTCCGGCGGCGCCAATCAGTAGGAGCGTCTTTCGCCCAAGCTTATCGATGACGCTCATGCCCACCATGGTGAAGAGAAGGTTGGTCGCGCCGATCGCGATTGCCTTCTGATCGCCCGAGAGCTGGCTGTACCCCGCCGCGCCGAAAATGTCGTTGATGTAGTAGAGAATCGCGTTGATTCCCGCCAGCTGATTGAATGCGCCAATCGAAATCGCCAGAAAGAGCGGATAGCGGTACTTCCACTTGAAGACGCGCTCGTGAGCCGAGGCGTGCTCTTGCTTGAGGGCTTCGCGAATGTCGGCCAGTTCGGCTTCAGGATCGGGATCACCCATCAGCTTCAACACTTCCAGCGCCTCATCGATTCGCTCGCGCGATGCCGACCAACGCGGGCTGCGCGGGATGCCGAAGAGCATGATCAGGAACGCGACCGCAGGGATGCCGGCGATCCCCACCTGCCAACGCCACTCCGTTGCCCCAAGGTGCATGGTGCGGATCACATAGTTGGACAGATAGGCCAGCATGATGCCGAAGACAACGTTGAACTGAAAGAGAGCGACAAAGCGTCCGCGCCATTTGGCTGGCGAAAGCTCGGCGATGTAGACCGGACCGAGAACCGACGACGCGCCGATACCGAGACCTCCGATGAAGCGGAAGACCAGAAACGAACTCCAGCCCCATGCGAAGGCGCACCCGGCGGCGGAGATGACATAAAGGACCGCGGTCAGCCGAAGCGTCTCGCGGCTGCCCAGTCGCTGGCCGATCTGACCGGCGCCAAGAGCTCCAATGACCGTGCCGACCAGGCCAATGGCGACGGTCAGACCCTCCTTATGCGGATCAAGGTCGTAGAGCTTAACGAGCGCGCCAATGGCACCGGCAATAACAACAGTGTCGAAGCCGAAAAGCAGGCCTCCAAGGGCGCCGGTGAGGGTCGCCTTCATCAGATTCAGGTTCGGTCGCATGGAAATGGCTGTCCTCGGTGTGACCAAGACATCCTACAGAGACAAACCTGCCTGGGTAAACCGGGAATGGCATTGGCTTCGGAAGAGAAGCGGCCGAGACCTAAGGAAGTTCCGGCCGCCTTGGATTACTGAGATTCGCGGGAGGCGGGGGTGACCATCAAAACGCGGCAGCGTTCAGTGCCCGCGGCGCTCCAGCCGATCGCCATCTCCGTATCAAGGAAGATGCAATCACCCGCCTCGAGTGACTCGTGCATACCGCCCGCATCGAGTTGGAGCTTTCCTTCCAGAACGTAGACGACAGCGCAAAGAGCCCGGCCCGCCTCGCTCATCATTCCGGAGACACCTGCAGGTAGTTCGACCATGCGGGCGAAGAGCTTGTCGCCAGCCGTGACCGCGTGCAACGAAACATGCTTGATCGATTCCTGTCCACGGCCATTGCCTCCCAAATGCGCCTTGCGGGTGATGGCCAGCGTGTGCCTGGTTGCCTCGTTAAAGAAGTAGCTCAACCCCACCCCGTAGACGCGACATATGTTCGAAAGGGTGGGCAGAGTTGGAATCATGCGATCGGTTTCAAGCTTTGAAAGAAGAGCGGTAGACAAGCCGGTCTCGACAGCGAGACGGGAAAGGGTAAGATGCTTTTGCGTTCGCAGCGTGCGAAGTTTCATGCCGATGCTATACGGCTCGAGTGACCAGCGTGCATAAGACGGTCCATTTGCCATCGGTTTTACCTCAGGCGCAGTGTTTCGCAATTTCTATTTCAGAGTTTTGAAGCTTTCCTGAAAGTCACGGGATGCGTTTCCGGATCGGCAGTTTTAGCATGAAAGAGTCCTGAGAACCTGATACACCTGGGCTCCTAACAAGTCCACTCGAAAGGATGTCCCCCCATGCCTTCCGTTTTCTCCTATGTGCTCAGCCACATTCTGTCTTCATTTGCGCGCGCAAGGCGCACCTTCGCACTTCTATCGGCGCTCCTGCTTTCGATGTTGTTCTCGGCAATCGCACATGCCGGAACTGATCCAGACGTCCTGGTGCTGAACAATGGCGACACGCTGCACGGCAAGCTGGTGAACTCTTCTGGTGGGAGCATTACGTTTCACTCGGACGCCCTCGGTGATCTCTCCGTCGGCTGGGACAAGATCAAGGAGCTTCGCACGACGGGCAGCTACGCGGTAATAGACAAAACGGTCAGAATTCACAGCAAGAAGAATGCGGGGTCGATTCCGGAGGGACAGCTGGAGGTTGCGGACAAATCCATCACCGTTCATTCAGAGAAAGGGGCCGCACCGGCTCCGATTCCGGTGGCGAATGCGCAGTACATTATGGATGCCGGAACGCTGGACAAGCAGCTCTACCATCAGCCCGGGTTCTTCACAGGATGGAACGGAGCGGCAACGGCCGGAGCCGCCATCGTCACCGCAACAGAAAACCAGTACACCTTCTCAGGAGGTATCGGACTGGTCCGTCTTGTGCCCACCGTGAGTTGGCTCACGACTCGAGATCGCACGTCTATTGACTTCCTCGGCTCGTTTGGAAAAATCACGCAGCCGTCCTACACCGATCCCGTATCGGGAATCGTAGTGCCGGCCGTGGTGACGAAGTCGGCAATCTACCACGCGGACGCAGAGCGCGATCAGTACTTCTCGCCCAGATTCTTCGCGCTTGCACAGACTGCATTCGACCATAACTACGGACAGGATCTGGAGCTGCAGCAGATCTATGGCGGCGGATTCGGCTGGACTTTCCTGAAGACTCCCAAACAGGAAGCGGATCTGAAGGCCACGATTCAATATGAGAAGCAGCAGTTCATATCCAGCGGATCGGCGAATGAGAACCTGATCGGCTCGACGATCTCGCTGACGTACATCCTGCACCACAAGTTTGTAACGTACACGCAAGGACTGGCGTACATTCCGGCGTTCAACAACCCTCACGCTTACTCGGCCAACGAGACGAACACGCTTGCGTTTCCGGCGTACAAAAACTTCAGCTTCTCGCTCGGTACGCTGGACAGCTATCTAAACAATCCGCCTGCTTCGCTTCCTCCTACGAAACGCAATTCCTTCCAGTTCACCATGGGGATGACGTACGCGATCAAGTCAAAGTACTGATCTGGAAATTGCGAAACAAAGGTGACAAGGCAAGCAAAGTTCATTCAGCTTAACGCTGCCAGAGTTGCTTTTCCCGATGCGAAACTCATCTGGTAACTCTCCTAGAAAGTTACTAATTCGCCTGATAAAAACGATTGAACATCACACGTCTTTATTGCAGCTTGGATACATAATGAGGCCGCGTCCGTTAACTGCCAGTACCAAGAGCAGCAGCGAACGACGGCGGATGCACTTCGGATCTTCCCCGTGGTCTCAATGGCCACACTTAAATTCATTGGAGGTCTGCTGTCTCTGGAACCGAGGGACTCCGGAGGCAGGTGTCCGGTTCACCGAGGAAGACGATGGTGCAGTATTTGGAAGTAAAACCCACAGTTCTTTCTGATCGCGATTTTCTATTTGGTGGATTACGACTCGATGCTCAGGGTGTTCTCACCCGTGGAGATGAGGTGATTCACCTCCCTCCAAAGGAACTTGCCGCACTTCGTCTCCTGCTCGCACATGCCGGTCAGATCGTCACGGTGCAGCAACTGAAACAGGCTCTCTGGGGTGACGTTCACGTTACAGATGATAGCGTTCCGAAGTGTGTCTCCTCATTGCGCGAGCTACTGTTGCCTACGGACTGCATCCAGACCGTGTATAAGCGCGGTTATCGCTTCTCCATAGCCGTGAGGCCCCAGTCAGAGGAAAGTCGGGAGACTCCTGCCAGACTTGCGATCATGCCGTTCGCAGTTGATCCCTCGATTGCGGCATATCTCGGACCCGCCATCGCCGAAGAAACAATCTCGCTCTTAACGGCGGATCGTATGGCCCCCGCACATGTTCTGGCGCGGGACTCCGCCTTTTCACTGGCCGCGAGAGGTTTGACGGCCCATCAGGTAGGCGAAGCTTTACAGGCAGACCTTGTGCTGACGGGAACGCTCCGCATGCTTCCCGCCCAGTTCAGGCTTCGTGCAGAGATGATTCGAGTTTCGGATTGCACGCAGATCTGGGTGGAAGACATGCTCGTACCGCAGGCAAGATCAGCCGACCTTGAGTCAGAATTGGCGAACCGCCTTTTCATTCGGCTGAGCGCAACGGATTGGTACAACCCTCGTGAGAAGCATCAAAGCCCCGCCGGCCGGAACGGCCGCCTCCATCGCGAAGCATGGGAATTATTCCTGCGTGGACATCACGAGTGGCAGACGATGCAAAGGCATCGCATGCAGGAAGGAATTCAACACCTGATTCGCGCAGTCGAACTCGACCCCACTCTCTATGCCGCTCACGTAGATCTGGCAAATGCAGCGGTGACGCAGGAATTCGCCGGTTTCATTTCGCCGCAGCAGGCAGCCCAGCAGGTGCGAATAGCCGCGGACGCGGTTCCCACCTCAGTCGAGGGTGCTGAAGCGCTGCTTCCGGCACTCGGATGGATTCGCTTTCACGTAGACCACGACCTGCCCGGTGCTTTGCGAGCCTTCTCTACAAGTTCTCATCTGCGGCACGAGACGTCCGTGACGCGGGCTCGCTCCATGTTTGCGCTTAGTCGCCGGCGCTTTAAGGAAGCAATCGAATTGATTCTGGAAGCGCTGCGCACGGATCCCTACTCTCCGTGGCTCAACTCCCGGCTGGCATGGGCCTATCACCTGTCAGGAGAGCGCGACAAGAGCGTTGCGCAGGCAGAGCACGCTCTGGAACTTTTCCCAGAGCATGAAAGCACGAATGCTTACGCGTCGATCATCATGGCTTTCAATGGAAACGCCGAGAAAGCCGTTGCTGTGGCTGAGAGCCTGGTGCGCAGGTCCCCGTATCTCGACATCGGTTCAGCCCTGTACGCATATGCGCTGGCCCAGGCAGGTCGCGAACAGGAAGCGCGATCGATGCTGGAGCGTCTGCAATGGCTTAGCCGCGAACGCTTCGTACTAACGTCCTTTACAGCCGCCGTTTGCGTCGCACTCGGAGAATTGGATTCCGCCGTGGCCGAACTGGAGTCTGCTGCGGACGCGCGCTGTCCATGGCTCTTCCAGATGCTGGCTGACCCGAGGATTGAGCCGGTTCGCGAACGGCCAGAGGTCGTGAAGATCGAGAGGTCACTGGAACGCATGGAAGCTGCTGGCGGACGAAAGGCCGCCCACGATCAGTAGTAAAGCGATAAAGCTAGTCAAGATTCGGCCGGACCTAGTACAGTTTTCCAGGCTGCGATTTCTCTCTGAAACGGCGGCGCGACCAGCCTTAACTTCCGTCGTGTTCCGTTTTCCCGCGCCAAGTTGAATGAGCCGCGCAGAGATGCAGCTTTGGGAGGAACGATCATGCAGATTCAGCGCCTTCTTGCAACGACTGCTCTTATTATTGCCAACCTTGTGCCGATCGCACGAGCTCAGCAGCAACCTGCATACCTCGACACCAAGCTGTCACCCCAGGAGCGGGCTCATGACCTGGTCGGGCGCATGTCGCTTGAAGAGAAAGCATCGCAGCTTGAGGACTGGGCGACGGCAATTCCGCGGCTGGGAGTTCCTGAGTATCAGACATGGAATGAAGCGCTGCACGGCGTGGCGCGCGCCGGCTATGCGACTGTTTTCCCGCAGGCGATCGGCATGGCGGCAACCTGGGACAAGAACATGCTGCACAACATGGGAGATGTGGTTTCGACGGAGGCTCGCGCCAAGTACAACCAGGCGCAGCGCGAGGGAAACCACCGCATCTTTTATGGGTTGACCTTCTGGTCGCCGAACATCAATATCTTCCGCGATCCTCGGTGGGGACGAGGGCAAGAGACATACGGCGAAGATCCATTCCTGACCGGGCGGATGGGGATTGCTTTTATCGGCGGCGTGCAGGGTACCGACCCGGAGCATCCGCGTGCGATAGCGACGAGCAAACACTTTGCGGTCCACAGCGGACCCGAGTCGCTGCGGCATGGTTTCAACGTCGATCCCAGCGCCCGCGATCTCGAAGAGACCTACCTTCCCGCCTTCCGAGCAACGGTTACGGAAGGGCATGTGCAATCGGTGATGTGCGCCTACAACTCCATCGATGGGTTCCCAGCATGCACGAACAAGATGCTGTTGCAAGAGCACCTGCGGAATGCATGGGGCTTCAGGGGCTTTGTCGTTTCGGACTGCGGAGCTATCGTTGACGTCTACCAGGGACACAAGAAGACGAGCGACATCGAGCACGCATCCGCGATGTCGCTGGAAGCGGGCACCGACCTCTCCTGCAGCATCTGGACGCCTGGATTCAACTCGCTGGCGAAAGCAGTGCATGACGGGCTAGTGCCTGAAGATCTGGTGACGAAAGCGGCAGAACGGCTATACACTGCACGATTCCAGCTCGGACTTTTCGATCCACAGGGGTCTTCGCTCGATCGCGTCGCCTTCTCCGAAGTCGCATCCGACGCGCATCGGCAGATCGCGCGCAAGGCAGCGGAGGAAAGCATCGTCCTGCTGAAGAACAAGGGCGTTCTCCCCCTGAAGTCGCCCGGCAAGATCGCAGTGGTTGGGCCAACAGCAGATTCTCTTCCGTCGATCCTGGGCAACTATGAAGGAACGCCATTGCACCCGGTTACCCCGCTCGACGGAATGTTGAATCACTTCAAAGGCTCGACGATCCTCTACGCGCAAGGTTCCACACTCGCAGAAGGGGTCGGAATTCCAGTTCCGCGCACAGCATTCGGGAAAGGGCTGAAGACTGAGTTCTTTGCAACGCCGGATTGGACCGGTCGTCCCGTCGCTACAGAGACGCAGCCGATCATCCAGTCTGACTGGAGAAATGCACAGCCAGCGCCGCAAGTAGAAACCAAAAACTACTCGGTACGCTGGAGCGGCACGATTCAGGCTCCGGCACCGGGACACTACATCTTTACGCTCGAAGTCGCGGACAGCTTCCCCTATTCCCCTTCGGAGAGTTTCCGGTTCACCATCGACGGAAAGGTGCTGGGCGAAGGGAATATTCGCACGGGACATGACATGTCAGTGATGGGCAGCTTCAAAGCCGCTCCGGGGGCCTCGCCGACTGCTCCACCGGTAGAAACCTTTGCGAAAACTCCGAAGGTCGAGTTCGATTTCGGCGATACGAAGCCGCACGACATCCAGGTCGAATACTCGCACTCTTCCGATCAGGCCGGAGGAGGCGCGACGCTGAAGTGGGAAGCGCCGGCGCAGGCTCAGCTTGATGAGGCAGTAGCGAAAGCCAAGGAAGCCTCTGTAGTGGTCGCGTTCGTCGGGCTCTCGCCGCAACTTGAGGGTGAAGAGATGCCGATCAAGATTCCCGGCTTCAACGGAGGTGATCGCACCAGCCTCGACCTGCCTGCGCCTCAGCAGAAGTTGCTGGAAGCTCTCGGCGCGACGGGCAAGCCGCTGGTTGTGGTGCTGCAGAGTGGAAGCGCTGTTGCTTTGAACTGGGCAAACGAACACGCCGGCGCGGTGCTGGAGGCTTGGTATCCAGGAGTTGATGGCGGAACAGCAATCGCACGCACCCTGGCCGGGTTGAACAATCCTGCCGGACGTCTGCCGGTGACGTTCTACTCTTCGCTCGATGGGCTACCCGAGTTCACGAACTACTCGTTCAAGAACCGCACCTATCGCTACTTCAGTGGCAAACCGCTGTGGGGTTTTGGATACGGCCTGAGCTACTCCACCTTCAGGTTCGGCCCGGTGAAGCTATCGGCGGCGTCTCTGAAGGCTGGAGATCCGATCACGGCGACTGTGACGGTCAGCAACAGCAGCAGCATGGCCGGCGATGAAGTGGTGGAGGCGTACCTGAAGACTCCGCAGGAGGGTGGACCGATTCACTCGCTGGTGGGCTTCGAGCGGGTTAACATCCAGGCGGGCGGCAGCAAGGAAGTGACGATCAAGATCGATCCGCGTTCGCTCTCGAGCGTGGACGATCAGGGCAACCGCTCAATTCTTGCCGGCAAGTACACGCTGACGCTCGGCGGAGCGCAACCGGAAGAGACGCAAGCCAAGGCAGAAGCCGGGTTCACGGTCGAGGGAACGAAAGCTCTTCCGAAGTAAGTCTCTCAACCAGCACAACGCGCGGGCGGATTGAAGATCTGCCCGCGTTTTTGTTTCTGCTCCGGGCTTTGCTTGCGTCCCGATCACTTTCGTTCTCCGCCGGGTGACCCGTGTCACATGCTGGCGGCCTTGCATTGCTGAATCATTTCTATGTGCGTCGCCTTAGGCCGCGGCGAGGACTTCGTCCGTCAGCGCCGCCGAGTTGGCCGCGCATCGGATTGCGGGAGCCATGTACAGAATCGTTAAAGCTCAACCGGTAGGGCTGAACATCAAGCAGTTTGTGATCGAAGCTCCGCGCATAGCCCGCAAACAAAGGCCAGGGCAGTTCGTGATCCTGCGCCTTCGCGAAAAGGGCGAACGCATCCCGCTCACCATCAAGGCAGCCGACCCCGAAGCAGGCACCGTAACCATCGTCGTGCAGGGCGTGGGAAAGACGACCAGCCTGCTGAACTGCCTGAGCGCGGGCGACTCCGTCATGGACATCGTTGGCCCGCTGGGTAAGCCATCGGAGATCGAGAAGTTCGGAACGGTGCTGATTCTCGCTGGAAGCGTAGGTACGGCGATGGCGCTGCCGACAGCGAAAGCGCTCAAGGCCGCAGACAATCATGTCATCTTCATCGAGGGCGCGCGCAGTCGCGAAATGGTGGTCTTCGAAGACGAGGTCCGAGATGCATCGAACGAGCACTACACGATGACGGACGACGGCACGTACGGCGAGAAGGGCCTGGTGACCGCGAAGTTGAATGAGTTGCTTGCGGCCGGACGGAAGATTGATTTTGTGCTGGCAGTGGGGCCGGTTCCGATGATGCGGGCAGTCTCGCAGATCACCTGCCCACTGGGAATCAGAACTATTGTCAGCCTGAACTCAATCATGGTGGACGGCACAGGGATGTGCGGTGGCTGCCGCGTGCTGCTGGGCGACAAGAGCAAGTTCGCCTGCGTGGACGGGCCGGAGTTCGATGCATCGCTGGTGAATTTTGAGGTGCTCATGCAGCGCAATTCGATGTACCGCGATAAGGAGTGCGAGTCACTGAGGGACTTCGAGGAGCACAAGCAGGAAGAGCTTAAGCAGTTGCGCGAAGAGCTGGCCGCAAAAGAAGCGGAGCTCGAAGATCTGCGGGCTGATATCGCTGAGCTGAGTTCACCTGTTGAGGCGCACCATGCCTGAGAAAAACACGCTCTCGCTCAAGGAGAGGATGACGATTTCGCGTGTACAGATGCCGGAGCTTGAGGCCGGCGAGCGCAGCCGGAACTTCGAAGAGGTGAACTGCGGATTGGAGCCGGCGGATGCAATGCTTGAGGCGACTCGCTGTATCGAATGCGCGAAGCCTGGATGTGTAGAGCAGTGTCCAGTTGGCGTGAATGTGAAGCAGGTTGTGGCGCTGATCTACGCGGGAGACCACCTGGGCGCCGCCGCAAAGCTGCGCGAAGACAATGCGCTGCCGGCGATCACGGGGCGCGTGTGTCCGCAGGAGAACCAGTGCGAGGGAGGATGCGTGCTGGGCCGGAAAGCCACGCCTCTGGCAATCGGGCATCTCGAGCGCTTCGTCGCAGATTACGAGCGCGAGAGCGGAAGGCTCGGTCTGCCTCAGATCGCGCCGCCGACGGGAAAATCTGTCGCGATCGTTGGCAGCGGGCCCGCGGGGCTTTCAGCAGCGGGCGACCTGGTGCAGAAGGGTCATCGCGTTCACGTCTTCGAGGCTCTGCACGAGCTCGGCGGAGTGCTGGTCTACGGGATCCCGGAGTTCCGCCTGCCGAAGACCATCGTGCGCGAAGAGATCGAAAATTTGCGGCGCATGGGCGTGGGGTTCGAGACCAACGTCGTGGTCGGCAAGAGCGTAACCATCGACGAGTTGATGAAAGACGAGAAATACGATGCCGTTTTCGTAGCAACCGGTGCGGGGCTGCCGCGTTTTCTGGGAATTCCCGGCGAGCACCTGAATGGCGTTTACTCCGCGAATGAGTTTCTTACCCGTGTGAACCTGATGCGTGCCTACCGCTCGCTGGAGTACGACGAGCCCGTCTACGACTGTCACGGACGCGATGTGATGGTGGTGGGCGGCGGCAACACGGCAATGGACGCGGTGCGCACTGCGCGCCGGCTCGGTGCGCGAACGGCGACGCTCGTCTATCGCAGATCTGAGAAGGAGATGCCGGCGCGGGCGGAAGAGGTGAAGCACGCGCGTGAAGAAGGCATCGAGTTCCGGATGCTCACCGACCCCGTCGTCTTCGTCGGGGACGAGCGCGGATGGCTCGAGGGTGCTCGTTGCATGCAGATGGAGTTGGGAGCGCCGGACGCGAGCGGCAGGCGGTCTCCGGTGCCGATCAAGGGCTCGGAATTTATTCTGCCGGTCGATGTGGCGATCATAGGCGTGGGCACAACCGCGAATCCGCTGATTCAAAGCACAACACCCGACCTGGCCACGAACTCACGGAACTATATCGTTGCCGACCCGCAGACCTTGCGCACATCCAAGCGCGGCGTCTTCGCCGGAGGCGACATCGTCACCGGCGCAGCAACCGTCATCCTCGCCATGGGCGCTGGAAGAAAGGCCGCCGCCTCAATTCACGACTTCTTAACAGAGAACAGGTTTTAGGATTAGTCCCTACGTCGCTCTGTCCCTAAGTCCCTACGTCGCTAGTCCCTGTCTCTCAAATAAATCGGCGGCAGAAGGCTTGCCCTCTGCCGCCACCGGTATTGACTACAACCGCATTTGCTCTCTGCTTACACTCCCCTTGACGGGTTTTCTCGTTCACTGGTTTACAGCAGAAGAAGAATTTTCTTCGGCTGGGCCGTCACCCAGCATGCCCTGCGGTCCGGGAGGCGGCGGCGTCATCTTCTCGTCATGATCGCCGGGGCCGCGTCCATCGCGACGCCAATCACGGCGCATTCCTTCGTGGTTCTGCCGGAACTCCTGCACCTGCTTCCACTGATCCGGCGTGAGTTTGGCGCGTAGAGCGAAGAGGAAGCGGGCGTTAGCCTTCTCCAGTTCGGCGCGCGCCTGGGCGACCTTATCGATCTGGCTTATCACGGCGGATTCGTTCGGCTGGTCGGCCTTGACGAGCGGCTCCATCTCGATCTCAGCCTTTTCCACATTTGCGCGAAGGTCTACGAGTTTCTCGCGATGCTTGAGGAAGATGTCGTCCATCGCCTTGCGCTGATCGTCGGTGAGCTTGAGCTTCTCGACGAGCTTAGGATTGTTCCACCAGCGTCCAAACTCGCCGTGCGAGCGCATGGCCCGCTCCATCGGGGGCCGATGCATGCCAAAGCCTGGTCCGCCGGGACCGCCTGGCCCTTGCGCACTTGCAATCGCGGCGGCAAAAGTAGCGGCGATCATCATTCCAAATCGAACTGCAAAACGTGCTTTCATCCTCGTTCTCCTTTTGCTGAATTTCCTCGAATCAGCATCTACATCAATTTCCTGTTCCCTGGTTCTCGTCCATCAGGGATGCCAGCGGCTCAAGCGCACTGGGAACCTCGCGCGAAATATCGTTGTCTACACGAGCCATCAGATCGGCTTCCTCCTTGGCGCGTTGCGCAATCATCTCTTGCTGCTGCTGGGCGATGCGAGCCGTTTCAGCCTTGGCGAAGTCCTGCTGCCTGTGATTCTCGTAAACCGCGCCGGAGACGGTAGCCATAAACACCAGAGACCCAAGCGCCCACTTCGTCATCCATGCGCGATCGCTGCGGGCCGGTGCAGTTGCCTCTCGCGGGCGGCTCAGCGCGGCATCGCTCCAGGCCTCAACACTGGACTTGAAGTTGCCAATCGCTTCGCGCAACTCGGGTTCCATCTCGAGCCCGTCTTCTCCTCGATCCAGCTTCAAATTCGCATCAGCGCGATTCATTTCTTTTCTCCCAGCTCTTTACGAACTCTGGCCAGCGCGCGCGAAAGATGCGCCTTCACTGTGCCTTCTCCCATCCCAGTTACATCAGCAATCTCTTTCAAATCCAGTTCCTCCACGTAGCGGAGGAGAAACACGGTCCGCTGGCGTTCGCTCAGGTTCTCCACGGCAACCCACATTTGGGCCACCTGCTCTTTGGCCAGCATGCGCTGCTCGGCGGTTCGTTCGCCGCTTGGCAGCCAGTCGCTGGCTTCGTCCAGGTCAACCGCATTGGTCCGCGTCTGGCGCCAGAACTGCAGGCGGCGATTGCGCCAATGATCCTTGTGCAAGTTGATGGCGATCCGCATCAGCCAGGTCAGCACGCTGGATTCGCCGCGGAAGCTCGCCCAGTTGCGATGCGCCTTGAGAAAACAATCCTGCGTCAGCGTCTCCGCGAGATCCACGTCGCGCGTGGATGCGAGGAGAAACCTGAAGATTTGCGCACGATGCAGCGCAACGACGCTGTCAAACTCCTGCGCTGCGCTGGCTTCTGCCGTGGCGTTGATCATTGGCTCCAGTGTTGTGCAGGCTGCCATCACTCTGGTAGACGGCAGCTCTGATTCCGGGATTACAGACCTGCGGATTTATGGTGTGCTTCGATGGACCTATTCGCTACAGACGAAAATCAGCGCGTATTTGTCGCTGTTCCGGGTTAACCGTCCGAGAGGGCCCGCTTAAAAGCTTTGCAAGCGCGACCTGATAGACTCGCCACGTAAACGCTTTCCGGGAGATGAGAAATGCTGCTTGAGTCGCTCCGCAAACAGGTTCTGGCTGCCAACCAGGAGATAGCCCGGCGCGGGCTGGCGCCGCACACCTTTGGCAACGCCAGCGGGGTAGATCGCACCGGAGACAAACCCCTCGTCGTAATCAAGCCGAGCGGAGTGGATTACGCGACGCTGAAGCCAGAGGACCTGGTGGTTACGGATCTGGACGGAAAGATTGTTGATGGCCGGCTGCGTCCGTCGAGCGATCTCGACACGCATACGCTGCTCTATCGGGAGTTTCCGCAGATCGGGGGAGTGGTGCATACGCACTCGGAGTTTGCCACCTCCTGGGCCCAGGCGGGCCGGTCGATTCCCTGCTTCGGAACGACCCATGCGGACTATTTTCATGGATCGGTTCCGGTCACCGAGCCCTTGACCGCTGAAGAAGTCTCGGCCGGGTATGTTCGGAATACCGGAGCTGTGATCGTGCGGAGGTTCCGGGCTGAGAGCCTGGATCCGGTGGCGGTCCCCGGAGTGCTCGTCGCAGGGCATGCGCCGTTCGCCTGGGGCAAAGATGCGATGGACGCGGTTGAGCATGCGGACGTGCTGGAGTACATCGCCCGGCTGGCGTTCCGGACGGTGACGCTAAACGGGTCGGCTTGCGCGATTCCGACCTACGTGAGCGAGCACCACTACCAGCGGAAGCATGGCCCCAAAGCAACCTACGGCCAGCGATAGGAAACAGCCAGGATTTCCTCTGCATTTCTCCAAAGTCGACTCTCTTTAACTAAGTAGCAGAATTCGGGTGCGATACTGAATTCCGTAGCCCATACCTTTGCGCGTATGGAGCCTATTGTTTTCTGCATTCTGAGAATATCTGCGCCTGTGAATCGTTGACATCTAACTCCAGGCACCGTCTCTAAATTACGGATGTGTATTAAGTTGCACGAACGGAAGCTGTGACTCAGATGCTGAGAGGTCATGGCAATCTACGTGCATGATTCCAAGTAAAGCGAGAGTTCGGCTATATGGAAACGAGCCTGTTCAACCGGTTGCAAGCGACGCTGCTGGCCCTGGCGACTGCCGGGCTGGTTCTCCTTGCCGTGTTGAATTTCAGGCAGGAGAGGCAATTCCAGCAGCCTGATGACGGCGTGTGGTGGGCCGAGACTCGCGGCGGCCTTCTGGCTACAAAGGTCCTTCCCGACAGCCCCGGCCAGCTCGCCGGAATCCAAAAAGGCGACCTGCTGACGGGAGTCAATGACATTCCTGTAACTCGCCTGCCAGAGTTCGAGCGGGCGCTCTATCGAACTGGTGTCTACGTAAAGGCAAACTACTCGATCGTCCGGGCGGGCATCCCGCTGGACTCCCCAGTCGTGGTCATTCCGGAGCCTCCGGACCGCAGCAGCTACGTGGGACTACGGCTGATTGGCCTCATTTATCTCGGAATCGGCCTCTACGTCCTATTCCGCCGCTGGACGGCACCACGCGCGACCCACTTCTATCTGTTCTGCCTTGTCTCTTTCGCGCTAAACGCTCTGAAGTACACGGGCGAATGGAACTTCGTCGACAAGACGGTTTTCTGGGCCAACGTTGTGGCTAGCGCCCTCCAACCAGCGCTGTTCCTGCACTTTGCCATCAGCTTTCCAGAGGAGCGTCTGAAGGGAGCTGGCCGCCGATGGCTCCTTCCATTCATCTACGGGCCAGGACTTGCGGTTGTCGGACTCTGGATTACGGCCTTCACCCAGTGGCAGGCGACGGGAATCCTCAAGCATAGGCTGGAGCAGCTCAATTTCGGGTACATCGCAGCTTTCTATGTACTCGCGGCGGTTCTCTTCATCTTCAGTTACAACCGGGCCAGCACCCCGCTTCTGCGTCAGCAGCTGAAGTGGCTCATGCGCGGAACGCTGGTTGCCGTCCTGCCGTTCACGCTGCTTTACGCAATCCCATTCGTTCTCGATTTTCGCGTCTGGTCGATATTCACCAAGCTGGCTGCGTTGTCGCTGGTCTTCCTCCCGCTGACCTTCTGCTGGGCCATCATCCGTTACCGGCTGATGGACACAGACCTTATCTTCAAGAGAGGCGTCGCCTACACGCTTGCAACAGGCCTGATTCTGGGCGCGTACTTCGGCGTCATTGCCCTCATTGCCGAGATTGTGCACCAGAGGTCAGGCGAAGCCATTCGTGAGTGGGCGCTGATTGCAGCGATTCTCGGTACCGCGGCTGTCTTCGATCCTCTCAAGCGACGAATCCAGGGTTGGGTCGATAAGACTTTCGACCGCCAGAAGTACGACTACCGCAAGGCACTCATTGAGTTTGGCCGTAGCCTGAGCTCGGAAACCAATCTCGATGCCCTGCTCAACTCGATTGTTGAGCGCCTGCCGCGAACCCTGCTGGTTTCGCGGGTCGCAGTCTTCCTGGCCCAACCCACCGGCGGTCTTCGCCTTGCGGCATCGCATGGGCTGCTCTCGGCCGCGACAGAGCGCAAGCTGTCTCTCGGGTTCCTTGACTTCGATCGCGCGGCGCTGGACCACTCGCACATCTTCCTTGAGAATGCGCAGCAAGCCCTGCACCTTCCGCCCGATCAACAACTCACTGCAGCGCTGCTCGACCTGAATTACTACCTTCCCTGCCGGGTACAGGACGGCGCGACAGCTCGCACCATTGCAGTGATCGGCCTTGGCCGCACGGTTGGCGGAGACTTTCTCTCCAGCGAAGACGTGGAATTGCTCGAGTCGCTGGCCAGCTATATCGGCATCGCACTTCAGAACGCAAGCCTCTATTCACGCCTGCAGGACAAAATCTCAGAGTTCGAACGACTGAAAGAATTTAACGAAAACATCGTCGAGTCCATCAATGTGGGCATCTTGGCGCTCGATCTCGAAGGCCGTATCGAGAGCTGGAACGCCCAGATGGAGGCGATGTGCGCCGTGAGCCGCGGAGAGGCAATCGGCGAGAAGCTCAGTTCAGTTTTCCCGGACGAGTTTGTTTCGGCTATTGAAGGATTCCAGAACGAGCCGGGCATTCACAATCTCTACAAGTTCCCGCTCACGACGAAAGCCGGGGAGCAGCGGACCGTCAACGTTGCCATCGCGCCGCTGCTGTCGCGCGATTTCGTCATCGTTGGCCGCATCATCCTCGTTGACGACATCACGGAGCGCGTGTCGCTCGAAACGCAACTCGCGCAAGCTGACAAGCTAAGTTCCATTGGCCTATTGGCGGCCGGCGTCGCCCATGAGATCAACACGCCGCTAGCGGTGATCTCGTCGTACGCGCAGATGCTGCAGAAGCAGATGCGGACAGATCCACGGCTCGGACCGGTCCTCGAGAAGATCACGCAGCAAAGCTTCAGGGCTTCCGAAATCGCCAACGGCCTGCTGAACTTCTCCCGCACATCGACGACGGAGATGCGAGAGACCAATCTGAACCAGGTAATTCGCGATACGCTTTCGCTGCTCGAGCACCAATTCAAGACGGCCCAGGTGATTGTGGATACACAACTAGCCGACGACCTGCCGGGCATTCACGGCAACCCGGGCAAACTGCAGCAGGTGTTCCTCAACCTGCTGTTGAACGCGAAGGAATCGATGCCCGGAGGTGGACGCTTGCGAATCTGCACTCTGGCGAATGGGCATGTTGAAGCCGTAGTATCCGACTCTGGCTCCGGCATTGCGCCGGAGCATCTGAAACGCATTTATGATCCGTTCTTCACCACAAAGACTACGCCTCGCCCCGGCGAAAGGCGTGGCACAGGTCTGGGCCTTTCGGTTTCCTACGGGATCATTCAGGAGCACGCAGGCAAAATCCACGTCGAGAGCGCCGTCGGTGCCGGCACAACCTTCCACCTTGAATTCCCGCTTTTAAGGAAGTCGGTACATGTCTGATGTTGATCAGTCTTTGAACCTGTCTGGCGCAGGTTCTGTCTTCTCCACCAGTTCTGCAAGCGGAAGCATTCTCGTTATCGACGACGAAGCAGGTATTCGCGAGTCGCTCGAGGTTTTGTTGTCGCTCGAAGGCTACTCCGTTAAGACGGCGAATGATGGCGAGCAGGGTCTTCGAACCTTGGAGATGGAGAACTTCGATCTCGTTCTGCTCGATCTCGCCCTGCCGGGCCAGAGCGGACTCGACCTTCTGCCGCAGATCAAAGAGCGAGCGCCGGAAACGCCGGTCATTATGATCACGGCCTACGGCACCGTGGAAAATGTCGTTGAAGCGATTCGCGCCGGAGCCGAGAACTTCGTCCAGAAGCCATGGGACAACGAAAAGCTTCTCGCCGATATCCGGTCTGCAGTCGCGCGCTACAAAGCCGAGGAAGAAAATCTTCAGCTCAAGCGCACGATGAAGCAGCGGTACAACTTCGCGAACATCGTGGGTAAGAGCGAGATCATGCTTCGCGTGTTCGATTTGGTCGCCCAGGTGGCGCCAAGCCGCTCTACGGTCCTTATCCAGGGAGAGAGCGGAACCGGAAAAGAACTCATCGCCAAAGCGATCCACTCGAATTCTCCGCGGCGCGACAAGCCCTTCGTTCCCATCAACACCGGCGCCATGCCTACCGAACTTCTGGAATCCACGCTCTTTGGCCACGTCAAAGGCGCATTCACGTCGGCAGTCGCATCCAAGAAAGGTCTCTTTGAAGTCGCTAACGGCGGCACTCTCTTCCTTGACGAGATCGCGACGATGGGAATGGACACGCAGGCTAAAATCCTCCGTGTCCTACAGGACCGGCGTTTCATGCACCTCGGCGGCATCCAGGAGATTCAGGTCGACGTGCGCATCATCGCCGCCACAAATATCGATCTCCGGCAGGCGGTCCGCGAAGGCAAGTTCCGCGAGGATCTTTTCTACCGCTTAAACGTGATCACGATCGACCTGCCGCCGCTGCGCTCCCGGCGTGAAGACATTCCGCTGCTCGCGAATCATTTTTTGGAGTTCTATGCAAATGAGAACGGGCTTGCACCGCGCCGCCTCTCTGCCGACGCACTGCGGGCCCTGATTGATTACGAGTGGCCGGGAAATGTGCGTGAGCTTGAAAACTCCATCGAGCGTGGAGTAGTGCTTTCCTCAGGCCCCATCATCGGCTCGGAGCTGCTGCCGGGACACATTACGGGACGAAGCTTTCAGGACGCGCTTCTGGAACACAATCCAAACGCATCTCTTTTCGACATCCTCGAGGATATAGAACGCCGGATCATTATCGAGAAGTTGGAGCGCTGCAACTGGAACCAGACAGATGCCGCCGAGCAGTTCCATATTCCGCTCTCGACTCTGAATCAGAAAATCAAGCGGCTCAACATCGAGATTCGCAAACGAAACCGCGAATAGCGGGATTAGGCTCTCAGTTCAGTGTTCGCATCTCACAGGTGATCAGCCCGGTCATGAAGAAGTGAGTGCGAATCAAGTTCGGACGACCTGCTGGCATCATCGCTCACGTGCGAGTCGTGGCGAGAATGCAAATGTTCGACCGGTCTCCCCTGCAGGCAGTTGATCCATTGCCGTAGAAACCACCGCAGTTCCTCAGGCGGTTTAAACCAGACCTGGGCATTGGTGTCCCGCAACCCGCGACGCACCAAAATGCTGAGATGTGGCGCGCTCATCCGATTGATGGCGCGGAAGCCTGGCTCATCCGTCAGATCGTCGCCAAGAAAGGCCACAGGATTGCCCGCACCGATCTGGTCAACGATCGCTCGTACGGCGCCGCCCTTATCTCGGCCGGCGCGCAGTTCAATGCCCGACTCGAACGGCAGCAGCGCAAGTCCCTTCACCTGTGCCGCGGGCTCAAAGAGTGCTCGCGTCTTCTGTTCAATCACCTTCGCGCGTTGAGGTGAATGTCCGCGCCAGTGCATGACAGCGGCATTCGGTTTGTCCTCGAACAGGCCCCCGAACGCATCCGCGCGCAACAGAACCCGAAGCTCATCCAGTTTGCGGAGCGCTTCAGGCGCAATTGACTGCATTTCTCGGCGGCCATCAGTGAACAAACGTTCAGCGCCATGAAGTCCCCACACCTCTACCGGTGACGGAAGCTGCAGGAGTTGATTGATTTCAATCGCAGGGCGTCCGGTGATGATGCGGATCTGAGTTCGTCCGTCGTTCTGAATTTGTGTAAGGAGTTCTCTGACCCCTGACCAGGGCCGAGCCGTGAAGCGGTCGACGCGGAAGTCGGCCAGCGTGCCATCGTAGTCCAGTAGCAGTAGTGGCGCTTGAACACTTCGCAGGGTAGTGAAGAAGTTGTCGAGCTGCTCTGCTTCGGTCGGGTTCAATACTCCTCGCTTTCTATGCCATTTTCCGGTAAGGGTCGATGGGAATTGGCTCAGGCAGCGACCCGGAATAGCTGTCAGAGTCGTAGAGTTCCAGTCTTACGTCGCGTAGATCTCCGAGCACCATCGCGGCCCAGCGGTAGATGTTGTGCTCCATCACCTGCTTGCGCATCTGCTGCATGCGCACCCGGCGTTCTTCGCGCGGCATGTCGAGTGCGCGATGGATCGCCTCTGCCACTTCAGCGATGTCATACGGGTTAACAATCAGAGCATCACGTAATTCGACAGCAGCGCCGGTGAATTTGCTCAAAACCAGCGCGCCATCTTCATCGTCACGTGCGGCTGCGAATTCCTTGGCAACAAGGTTCATGCCGTCGTGGAGCGATGTAACAAGACAGACATCGGCGATGCGATACCACCGGTTCACCTCTTCGTGATTGCACTGACGCTCGATAAGGATGATCGGCTTCCAACGTGAGGTCTGGAAGCGGTGATTGATCCGGCGAACTTCCTCGTCGACACGGCGATGCAAATCCGCATAGCTAGGAATTCGGGTCCGACTCGGCGCGGCAATCTGCACCATCGTCAAGCGCTCCTTGTGCCACGGGTGCTCGACGAGCAGCTCTTCGACGGCTAGGAGCCGCTCGACGATACCTTTGGTGTAGTCAAGGCGATCCACGCCGACTGCGATCGTCTCAGCATGCACACCAAATTCCGAGAGGAGAGCGCGCCGCTCTGCGACGCGATCTTCCTCAACCTCTGTGACGATGGACCGCAGAGCGCTGGGAATGCCGCCACTGAAAGCAACGCTGACCGGATAGGGCTTCACCGCCGTTGTGTGGCCGCTTCGCCGGACGGTCATGTGCTCGCGGTCGGTGCGCGACTCGAGTGCGCGATCGACCGTTTCGAGGAAGTTGTTGCAGTGGAGCGGAATGTGGAAGCCGATGAGATCCGCGCCGAGCAGCCCGTCGAGCAACTCCGCTTGCCACGGGCAGATTCCGAATGCCTCGGCATTCGGCCAGGGAATGTGCCAGAAAATCGCGACGCGCGCGTCCGGTCGAGCTGTCTTGATCAGCCGGGGCAGCAGGGCGAAGTGATAGTCCTGCACGAAGACGAGCGGCTCTTTGCTGCCCTTCATCTCGTCCAGCAGGGCTGCCGCGAACTTCTCGTTCACGCACTGATAGGCCTCCCAGTCGGCTGAGCGGAATGTAGGCCTCGTGTGAGCGATGTGGCAGAGCGGCCATAGGCCCTCGTTCGCAAAGCCGTCGTAATAGCGAGTCTCTTCCTCCGGCGTCAGCCACACACGGCGCAGCGTGTACTTGGGATCATCGGGCGGAACGCGAAGTCTGTCGGACGCGTCGACATTCTCCCGATCAGCACTGCCGTTTCCCGTAGCGACCCACACGCCGTCACAGGCCTGCAGCACCGGCTCGATCGCAGTGACGAGGCCGCTGGGTGGAACCACGCAGACCGTCTTGCGTCCGTCGCGTACGTGCATGTAGGGCTCACGATTCGAGACCGCGAAGATGCGCCCGCTTGCCTTGTTCCTCATATGGACGGCGAGCCTCTCCGGTGTCCAGAAATGCTCTCCTGCGTCGCGTAACCGTGCCTCTGCGGCTGCTGCTGCACGAGCCGCTATCAGGCTTTCAGCCATCGTCTCCACTTCGCGCGCAAGCGGGCTGAACATGCTCAGTTCGTTCGTTCCTCCACTGAGGCCCTTTTCAAAGTGGCCCATACGCAACCTTCGCAGCCGGTCGGCAACCCGCATCAGCGGACGCATGAGGAACCAGCGCACCATCGCGAAGGTGACCGCAACGATGAGCAGAACGGTCGCGACAATCCACCAGAAGCTGCGGCGCCAGAGGTCGTAGCTCTGATCTCGAATGTAGCCCGAGTCAATGAGGACCACCAGCGCGCCAAGAAGTTTGTTGCCGTCGTGGAGCGGGAATACCTCTTCCAGCCACTGCACGTCACCGGTGCGGCCGAAGGCGTTGACCTGGGCCCCCTTTTGCAGCGCCTGAGCGACCCGTGTGCGCGAAAGCGACTGTACGCCGGTCTTGGCCAGCGACTCAAAAGGCGCGTGCTCCAGCGCACGGAAAACTTCCGGCGCGCCGGCCTCAGTGATCAGATGGCCCTGCGGGTCGTAGATTCCTATGCCCAGCGCGCCAGTCTGGTTCTTTGCGTCCGCCACCAGGGCCTGAAGACTCGCCAGGGACACCAAGCCAGCTTGATCTCCCTGCGACTGAGCACCCTGAATCAGGGCATGGCGCATCTGTGGCTTCAGGCTGGTGCCGATCCAGGTCGAACGCCATTCCAGTTCCTGGCGAAGGATGTGTTTATGCTCAAGGACTTCGAAGTAGGTTGAGGCGAGAGACACAATGGTTACGCCTGCAATCAAAGCAAGGATCAATCGCAAGCGAAACGAATGCATTCAGCCTCCCCGTAGGATTCTTTGTCGGGCACTCTTGCTTAGATGCCAAACTTCTACTCTGCGTCGTGCAGTGCTGGACCAAGCCCTTGTTCGATGAGGAACTTACGCGCTCACAAGCAGTCCCGGCGGATCACTTTCAGCGTCAGTTGCGGTTCAGTAATGCACGGGTTTGGTGATTCTCTAGACCGAGCCGTGCAGGGGCATGCGCTATTCTGTGCAGGACGGGAGCAAGAACCCCACATTCCGCAACTTACACTGCGGCAACCAGATGGCCTTCCAATCGATCGAGAATACCGCCAAGAACATCGTGGGCACGGTGCAGGATTATTCCCTGTTCGCCTGGCGAGGTGCGACCAACCTCTTTCGCCCGCCCATCTACTGGCCCGATTTCCTGATCCAGGCCGACATCATCGGCGTGGGTTCAGCCTCCATTGTACTGCTTTCTGGGTTCTTTACCGGCGGCGTCCTTGCGTTACAGTCGGCCGCTACGCTCTCGCAATTTGGTGCGACTTCTGTAACCGGGCGGTTCGTGAGCACCTCCATGATCCGCGAGCTGGGCCCGGTGCTGACCGGAATCATGGTGTCCGGCCGAAACGCTTCCTCCATGGCCAGCGAACTTGGCTCAATGGTCGTCACCGAGCAGATCGACGCCATGCGCGCTCTCGGCGTGGATCCGATGCGCAAGCTGGTGACTCCGCGCATCTTCGCCTGCGTCACCATGCTGTTCTTCCTCACCATCGTGGCGAACTTCTTCGGCATCCTAGGCGGAGCCGCCGTTACGGTGTTCATGAATCATCAGAACGGCACGCAGTACTTCTCCATGGCGTATGAGTACCTGCGGCTCGGCGACATCATGCAGGGGCTCATCAAGCCCATCTTCTCCGGATTCATCATCGCCAGCATCGGGTGCTTCTACGGCCTCAGAACCACCGGCGGCACTGAGGGCGTTGGCCGGTCGACCATCAAGGCCGTCGTCGTCTCGTCCGTGCTGATCATCTTCGTCGACTTTCTGCTCACGCAGATCATGCTGACGGTGGTTCCCTAATGACCGCGTCAGCGATCTCGGCTGATCCGAACAGGAGTCCGGCAGCCGGCCCGGAGCCGATCGTTGAGTTCCGCAACGTCTCCATTTCTTTTCCCGGCAACTCCGTCCTCGATGACGTAAGCTTCAAGGTCGGTCCCAATGAGTCGCGCGTTCTACTGGGACCTGCGGGTGTTGGCAAAAGCGTACTGCTGAAGCTGGCGAACGGTCTGCTGTGCCCCGACAGTGGTGCAATCCACCTCTTCGGCCATGAGATCTCTCAGATGCCGGAGAAGGAGCTCTTCTCTCTGCGCACTCGCACGGGTTTTGTGTTTCAGGAAGGCGCTCTCTTCGATTCGCTGACGGTCCGCGACAACATTGCTTACCAGCTGATACAGGAAGAAGTTGCCGACGACGAGATTGATGTTCGCGTGCGAGAGTCCCTCCGATTCGTGGGCCTGGAACAAACCTTTAGCCTATACCCCGGCAGTCTCTCCGGGGGCATGCGGCGCCGCGTTGCCATCGCCCGAGCCTTGATTCATACGCCTGACCTGCTTCTTTACGACTCCCCAACCGGCGGCCTCGATCCGGTGACCTCGACGACCATCATCGAACTGATCGTGAAGCAGCGCGACGTCTATCGAACCCCTTCCATCCTGGTGACACACCGCCTGCAGGACGCGTTCACCATGTGCAGCCATCGCTTCGAGCCGGCGGAGGACCGCATGGTTCCGCTGCCGAAGGGCCAGTACGACGTCAACACGACCTTTTTGATGCTGTCGGAAGGACGGCTGATCTTCGACGGAACTCTTCATGAATTGGTAAACAGCGACAATCCCCTCGTTCGCGAGTTCATCGAATAGCTCGTACTGAGACTTCTATATTGGAGATAAATGAAGCGCACACGATCGGCAATATTTGCAGCACTCGTGCTGGTCTTGGTGCTGATCTGCCCGCGATCGGTTGACGCGTACTCTCTTTTGACCCACGAGCAGCTGATCGACCTTACGTGGCAGGACTCGATCGTTCCCTTGCTTCTGAGCCGCTATCCAAATCTCACCAAAGCTGATCTCGACCGCGCTCGCGCGTACGCTTATGGCGGCTGCGTAATCCAGGACATCGGCTACTATCCATTCGGCGATGAATCATTCTCAAATTTGACCCACTACGTGCGCTCGGGCGACTTCGTCGTGAATCTCTTTCGCAACGCGCATGATGCCGATGAGCTTGCGTTTGCCGTTGGGGCACTTTCGCACTACATCGGCGATTCCGTCGGCCATGCGGAAGCGACTAACCTTGCGGTGTCGATCGAGTTCCCGAAGCTTGGAGCCAGATACGGCAAGTCGGTCAGCTATGCAGAAGGCAAACACCAGCACGTCCAGACCGAATTCGCCTTCGACATCAACGAGATCACCCATCATCGCGTGGCGCCCTTGCGCTATATGCGCCGAATCGGATTCCGCGTCTCGATGCGGCAACTCGCGCAGGCCTTCTACCAGACCTACGGATTGACGGAAAACTTCAGAGGGCGCCGAAGGATCAACGTGCGTGACTACCGCTTCGCGGCGCGAACCTTTATTCCGCGAATCGCCTACGCAGTCACTCTGCTGCACCGCAGCCACGAACCGGCTGACCCGACGACCCCGGAGGTCCTTGAACTCCAGAAGGAGTCGGCCGCCGTAGCGAAAGAAGAAGACTGGGATGCTTACAGGCGGAAGGCTGGCATCGAAACTCACCTGCTGGCGGCGCTGCTCTTTATCCTTCCGAAGGTCGGCCCGCTTGCATTGGTCAACGTGAAGGGCCCGACGGAGCAGACCGAGGCCGACTACGCGCACAGCGTAGCTGTCTCAATCACGTCCATGCGCCGGATTCTGACGCGGTATACGCCCGAAGCTTCGCGCTTCAAGGGGCCGATTCCTCCTCTGGCCAGTCTTACCCGGCCGTACTCGAGCGAACCGACGCGGCGCGATCCGAATCATCCGTTGCCGAATCGCGATCTTGATACTGGGAAAGTGGTTCGAGCCGGCGGCTATCCCTTAACCGACGCGACCTATGCTGAACTTCTGCATCGACTCGTCCAGAACCCGTCGCAGCCCATTCCGCCGGGAATCAAGGAAGACATTCAGAAGTACTACGCCAATCTCGAACTTCCCATTACAACCAAGAAGGACCCTGAGCGCTGGAAACAGGTCCTTGCTGATCTGAATACCATCGCGACAATGCCGACGAGTACTCGCCCCGCGGTCATCCCCGACCTCGAAACGGAAGATGGCGACGAGTAGATGCTTGCGGGCGTGATCGTACCAATGTGGAAGTTGAGGCATCCAACCCTGTCAGGAACGAAGAAGGTAAGTTCCTCCAGTTCAGGGCCATGTCTACAACTACCGAAATCGTTCTAGATCCCGTTGAAGCTTCTAAGCTAGCCGGCTTACGTTACGTCACCGATTCCGCTCCCGGCATCACGCGGCGGCGCAGAGGCAAGAGCTTCCAATACTTCGACCCCGAAGGGAAGCCGGTTCGGGACAAGGACACTCTGGCCCGCATCAAGTCTCTAGTCGTTCCCCCGGCATGGACCGACGTCTGGATCTGCACACGCGCCAACGGCCACCTCCAGGCAACCGGACGCGACGCGCGTGGCCGCAAGCAGAGCAGGTACCATCCACGATGGCGCGAGGTGCGCGACGAGACCAAGTACGAGCGCATGAAGCTCTTCGGCGAGACCCTGCCAATCATCCGCGAACGTGTCGAGCAGGATCTCGCCCTACCCGGCCTGCCGAAGGAAAAGGTGCTGGCGACCATCGTTCGCCTGCTGGAGACGACCTTCATCCGCATCGGGAACGAGGAGTACGCGAAAGAAAACAAGTCCTACGGCCTGACGACGCTGCGCAATAAGCACGTCGACGTCGAAGGTGCGACGGTCCGGTTCAAGTTCAAGGGGAAGAGTGGCAAGCAGCATGTCATTGACCTGAGCGATCGGCGGCTGGCGCGCATTGTGAAGAGGTGCCTCGACCTGCCGGGCTATGAACTCTTCCAGTACATCGACGAGGACGGCTCGCTGCACACGGTCGACTCCTCCGACGTAAACGAGTACTTGCGGACCATCACTGAGCAGCCGTTTACCGCGAAAGACTTCCGAACCTGGGCGGGCACCGTGCTCGCCTGCCTCGCGCTGCGCGAGTGCGAGGCGTGCGAGACACAGACGCAGGCCAAGAAGAATGTAGTTGAGGCAATCAAAAAGGTCGCCGAACGACTCGGCAACACGCCCGCCGTGTGCCGCAAGTGCTACGTTCATCCCACCGTTCTAGAAAGCTACATGACAGGCGAGCTGATCAAGACCCTGGAAACTGCGGAGAAGAAGATGAGAGCCAATCAGCACTCGCTGCGTGACGAAGAGGTGCAGCTCATGTTCTTGCTGGAAGGGCGCTTGAAGGCAGCGGCCTGAATCGATCGCCGAGAAGATCGGGGACCGCGCACCTCACATTCGAAATCACAGGCGGCATTCTATACTTCCTGCTTCGATCAATTAGGTCGAACGGGAGCGTCTGATGATCTCACTTCCTCGCGGCTTCTTTGTGCTTGCGACCACCACGTTATTGTTCTGCTCTGCCTCGATCGCACTTGCGCAGGACTCCGCCGTAACACTAGGCAAGCGCGAAAGCGTTCAATCGAAAATCCTCGGCGAGAAGCGCGAGATTCTCGTTTCGGTTCCGAAGCAGACAAAGCCGAACATGCCGCTGTTGATCGTGCTCGACGGTGAGTGGACCTTCAGCAACGTCGCCGTCGTGGTGAACCACCTCACCGGCAACGGCAGGCTTCCACCCATGGTCGTCGCAGGCGTGGTGAATACCAACCGCGGACGCGACCTGATGCCGACTTTTGAAGGCGCCGAATTTGCAAACGGTCCTTCCGACAAGTTCCTCTCGTTTCTCGCCGACGAGTTGATCCCTCAGCTCACCTCGGAGTATTCGCTCGGGAACTACCACATCCTTCTCGGCCATTCCAACGCAGGGATGTTCTCGCTGTACGCCTTCATCCGCCGGCCCGAGGTCTTCCAGGCGAATCTCGCCATCAGCCCCAGTTACGGGCTTGATGATAGGTTCGTTGCGCTTCTGAGCGAAGCGATCGCAAAGCCGGCGGCGAGGTCGCGCTTCGTATTCATCGGCGCAGGCGGCGATGAAGAAGCCGACATCTCCGTCGGGGCACTGCGGTTCGCGAAGACATTTGAAAGCAGTCCGAATGCCGATGTTGAGTATCACTACGAGGTCTTCCCCGGCGAAACACACGGTACCGTCGGCCTTCGGGCGTTCTACCGAGGGCTCGAATTGCTTGCCGAGCCGGACCCGCACGTCTCCCATGGTCCCGCGCGCTACCTCACCGAGGCGCAGAGGCGGCGTCATGCATGGGTGAGGCGCTTCGGGTCCGCTTACGCCGATGACAAGCTTCCACAGTACTCAGCTGCTCGGCCGATGCTGGATGAATTGAGCGCGGGCAACACGGATCTGACAGCCTTCTGGAATGGATTGAAGGCTGAGTACGGCGATGACTTCCGGTTCGATCCGTCGGAAGGTGAGAACCTGATCGCTTCTCTCTCTGCAGCAGGACGACAACAGGATGTGGCACGGCTTAAGGAAATTCCTGGATTTACCGCCGAAGCAGGCGTGACCAACAACTACGGTTCCGCAGTCGACCTGAAGTCCGGACTCGTTGCCCTCCTTCCGCTGAATGGTTCTGCTGTAGACGTCTGCCATCCCGAAAGCAAATCGATAATCCACGGCGCAACCCTCACCGCCGATCGGCACGGCCGTGCGAATATGGCGTACGCATTCAACGGCTCCGGAGCTTACATCGAGTTCCCGAAGAACGCTGATTACGACAATGCGGGATCAATCACTGTGACAGCGTGGGTGAAGCCGCATAAGCCCGCCGCGTACACAGCCTGGGTGTCGCAAGTAGGACCGCGATGGGGCTCGCAGTGGCGCCTCGGCTTCGGACCGAATCCAGCCGCCCAATGGGGCGCGACCACCTTCGGCACGCGATGGACTGATTACTGGGTCAACGGCGATGGCTTCCCGATCGGGATCTGGGTTCACACCGCCGCAGTCTTCGATCAGACGCTTGGCAAGCTTCGCCTCTATATCAACGGACGCGAGGTGCAGACGCGCGAAGACCTTGGCCCCTGGGGTTCGAGCAAGGGCCCGATCCTCATCGGCGCTCAGCGCGACGATGGTCTCTTCTTCTCGGGCGACGTCGGCTCCGTGCGGGTCTATCGGCGCGCGCTCAACTCCTCGGAGGTTGAGGCAATCAACAAACTCGAGAAGGAACCAGAGTCCTGCAAATAGCCGCTCTGGAACCAACTGAGGCCCGTCTGTTAGCCTTCGAGGTTTGAGCACGACAGAAATGGCAAGGTGTAATCATGGCTTTCAAATTCCAAGGTGTTGACTTTCTCCACCTCGACGCAAGCTTCAGCGAAGATGAACTGCTGGTGAGGCGCACTGCTCGAGACTTCATTGAAGACAACGTCATACCGATCGTTGAAGAGTGCTACCGGACGGAGCGGTTCCCGCGCGAACTCGTTCCGCTGATGGGTGAGCTGGGCTTCTTCGGCGCCACCATCGACGGCTATGGCTGCGCGGGCATGTCCAACGTCGAGTACGGCCTGGTGATGCAGGAGATGGAGCGCGGCGACTCAGGCCTGCGCAGCTTCGTAAGCGTGCAATCGGCGCTCTGCATGTATCCCATCTACACCTTCGGATCCGACGAGCAGAAGAATACCTGGCTGCCCGCAATGGCCAGGGGCGAGAAGCTTGGCTGCTTCGGATTGACGGAGCCGGGGGTTGGATCGAACCCGGGCGGAATGACCACGGTCGCGCATAAATCCGGCGATGGGTACATCCTGAACGGCGAGAAGATGTGGATCACCTCCGGCAACATTGCCGACGTCGCCATCATCTGGGCCAAGGTCGAAGATGAAGACAATCGCGTACGCGGCTTTCTTGTCGAGACGAATCGGCCCGGCTTCCGCGCGTACAAAGTCCACGGTAAGTGGTCGCTGCGCGCATCCGTCACCAGCGGCCTGTCGCTGCAGGATGTACACGTGCCGGCGTCGAATCTCCTGCCGGGCACCGGCGGGCTGAAGAGCCCGCTCATGTGCCTCAACCAGGCGCGCTACGGAATCAGCTGGGGAGCGATCGGCGCAGCCATGTCGTGTTACGACACGGCGCTGCAATACGCCAAGGCTCGCAAGCAATTCCACAACCAGCCAATCGCAAGCCATCAACTCGTGCAGGACAAGCTGGTCTGGATGGTCACTGAGATTTCAAAAGCGCAGTTGCTCTCGCTCCAGGTCGGACGCCTGAAGGACGCGGGAACCGTCGGCCACCAGCACATCTCCATGGCCAAGCGGAACAACGTGTGGATGGCGCTCGAGTGCGCGCGCATCTCGCGCGACATCCTCGGCGCGAACGGCATCACGGAGGACTACCCCATCATGCGCCACATGATGAACCTTGAATCCGTGAAGACGTACGAAGGCACGCACGACATCCACTCGCTCATCCTCGGTCAGCACATCACCGGAGTCTCAGCGTACTAATCTTCAGGTGAGTGGGACGGTGAGACTCAGCCGTGGTGATGCTCGTGTGAACCGTTCTGTTCGTGGTGCCCGTCTCCATGTACTTCGACGGCAGCCTGTTCTGGGAGTAGTTCCTTCAGAATCTCGACCAGCTTTTCAAGCTTTGCGTCGCGGGCGAGAAGTTTTTCGATCTGGGCACGAAGTTCCGCACGTTCCCTGCCGGCCTGCTCGTGCGCAAGTACATAAGAGTCGTTCTGCATGATGTTTTTGGAATCCTTTGCCGGGATCATACCATCCGTCCGCTGATTGCCAGCTAAGGACTGAATGAATGTTTGTGAAAAGCGAATGAGTGCAATTTCTTGATCCGTTTCGCTGCGTTCGCAGTTGTATATTCATATCCGTATCGGAGACAACATGCGTTCTTGTTCATGGATTCTTGGAGTGTGCCTGGCGTTCGCGCCGTGTCTATTGAGTGCACAGCAATCTCAAACACCGGTCGTACTGCACGCGGCGCGTTTGCTTCAGGTTGACAGCGGAACGGTGATTCAGCCCGGCGAGGTGCTGGTCGAGGGCAACCGCATCAAGGCAGTGGGCAAGAGTGTCGAGCATCCCGCGGGCGCCAAGGTCATCGACCTCGGCGGCGCGACGCTGATGCCGGGACTGATCGACGCGCACATCCACCTCTTCCTCCATCCCGGCGCAGAGGACCTGCAGACCGTTGAGGAGTCCGTGCCCTGGCGCGTGATCCTGGCCGAGCAGGCCGCCAAAGACGACGTGATGGCCGGCTACACCGCCGAACGCGATATGGGAACCGAAGGCGCAGGATCGGCGGACACAGCCATTCGCGACGCCATCAACAAGGGCATCATTCCCGGTCCGCGGTTGCGCCTCAGCGGCAATGCCATCGACATCCTCGGCGGTCATGAAGACGCGAACAAGTACAACCCTGCACAGCATGTTCTCTCCAACGCTGACTACGCCAACTCCGCCGAACAACTCGTTGAAGTAATGCGCGAGCAGCACAAAGAAGGGTCTGATTTTGCCAAAATCTACGAGACCGGCAAAGACCGGATGATCGATGGCGTGCTGCATACACCTTTTCAGTACACAGCGGCGCAGTTGGCCGCGGCGGTTGAAGAGGCGCGGCGCATGGGAACGAACGTTGGCGTTCACGCCATGGGTGAGCCCGGAACCCTATATGCCGCGCAAGCTGGAGTGGCTTCGATTGATCATGCTACCCAGCTAAGTGATGAGACAGTGCGGCTGATGAAGGAGAAGGGCATCTTTGCCGTACCGACGTTTGCGATCTTTGAGTACTTCGCAAAGAACCGCGACTCGCAGGATCAGGCCGCCACGCAGGCAGAGATGCTCGATTACAAAATTAAGGAGTTCAAGAAGCAGGTTGCCGCGGGCGTGCCGTTCGCCGTCGGATCCGACGTCGGCCCATTTCCTCATGGAACGCAGGCCCGCGAGATGACGCTGATGGTGCAATACGGAATGAAGCCGGCAGACGTGCTGCGGGCCGACCTCATCAATGGCGCAAAGCTGCTGGGCTGGGGCGGCCAGATCGGCGAACTGAAGCCCGCCTACTTGGCAGACATCGTAGCCGTCCCCGCGAATCCGCTCGAAGACATCTCAACCTGCGAGCACGTGAGCTTCGTCATGAAGGACGGGAAGGTGTTGCGGCAGTAGCGGCTTGCCTTGCCCTTCGCAACTCGATTCTCTTCAGTGCAGTCAGGAAGCGCTGCGACTTCTGCGTAGCGAGCGAGTCCTCTACAGCTTTGCGGTAGCCGCCGAGATAGATGGAGTAGAGAATCGCGAGCGAGCAGCCGATACCCCACATGAAGCCTACGCACAGGCCAACCACCGCGTAGAGGCTTAGCTCACCCATACTTGCGCTTTCCTTTGCCGCCTACACGGCGACGGTGAAGGTGTCCTCGTTCCTGGTTACCGCGTGATAGAGAGTGTCGCGCTCCACCGGAACGCGGCCCGCTTCGGTGATGAGCCGGCAGAGTTCCTTCCGTGTCATGCCCTGCGGCGTCGTTGCGCCGGCATCGTGATAAATCTTCTCCTCCACCACGGTTCCGTCGAGGTCGTCGGCCCCGAAGCGCAGAGCGATCTGCGCAATCTTTGGCGTCATCATCTGCCAGTACGCCTTGATATGCGGGAAGTTGTCGAGCAGCAACCTGCTCACGGCGATCTGCCGTATATCTGTCAGCCCCGTCGTCACGGGCAAATGATCGAGAGGCGTGTTCTCCGGATGGAACGCCAGCGGAATGAAAGTTTGAAATCCGCCGGTCTCGTCCTGAACCTCACGAAGCTTCAGCAGATGGTCCACGCGGTCTTCATCGTTCTCGATATGCCCGTAGAGCATCGTCGCGTTCGATTTAAACCCAAGCTTGTGAGCCAGCCGCGCTGTATCGAGCCACTCGGTACCGTCGATCTTGTGGTCGCAGATAATCGAACGCACACGCGACGAGAAGATTTCTGCGCCACCGCCGGGCATCGAGTCCACGCCGGCTTGGCGCATCTTGATGAGTGTGTCCTCGATCGAGAGCTTCGCACGCCGCGCGAGGTAAGCCACCTCCACCATCGTGAAAGCCTTGATGTGGACCTTCGGAAAGCGCTGCTTAAGCCCGCGTACCAAGTCAAGAAAATACTCGAGCGGCAGATCGGGATGCAGCCCGCCGACAATATGGAACTCCGTCACAGCCTCGCTGTAGCCGGAAGCTGCGGTCTGCCAGGCTTCTTCCAGGGCCATCGTGTATCCCGCCGGATCGCCCTTCTTGCGGCCGAAAGCGCAGAGCTTGCAAGCGGCAACGCACACGTTCGTCGGGTTGATGTGCCGGTTCACGTTGAAATAGGTGACATCTCCATGCATCCGCTCGCGCACGTAGTTCGCCAGCCACCCAACGGCCAGGACATCCTTTGACCGATACAGAGCAAGGCCGTCCGCCGCTTCCAGGCGTGTGCCCGCCTTGACCTTGATGGCAATCTCCTCAACGTGTGGATCATAGCTGCGAAAACCCGAGAGTGCTGCGACAGGCTGCATAGCTCGATGATACCGAATATCCAGCATGATGGCGGGCGCGTTAGAAGGCGCCGAGCCCGGATGTCCGGCACGAAGAACGCCAGCATAACCCTGACTCCAATTCAAGCTCTTGCACTTGTAAATTCAACAATGATAGAGGTTTAAGCGATCAGGTCATTTCTGGGAGGGCATACGTAAGCTCTTTTCCTGCACATCCACCCTCTCTGCCGGAATCACGCGGTAAATTTATATGTGTCAACAGAAAAGGGGAAGAAGAACAGCATGCGCTATGTGATGGGTATCGATCTGGGCGGAACCGCCATCAACTACACGGTCATGGACGAAAAGCAAAACATTCTGGTCGGCGGATTGTGCGAACATCCGGCCCGGTCGGTCGAAGGCCCAAAGATCTGCATCAGCCAAATCGCGGATGGCGCTGCGCCCGCCCTGGCGCGCGCAGGTATCTCGATGGAAGATGTTGCGGCCGTTGGACTCGACACCCCCGGTCCCGCCAGCGCGAAAGGTGTACTCAGCGCCAAAGGATCCACAAACTTCGTGCACAACGACTGGGCAAGCTTCGATATACGTGGTGCGCTCGAGAAAGAGTTCGGAAAGCCGGTTGTTTATCTCAACGATGCGAATGCCGCGGCTCTGTGGGGTCACTTCGCCCTCTTCGGCTCCAACAGCGGCAAGACGTCCATTTCAATCATTGTGGGGACCGGAAACGGCGGTGGCGTGATTGTCAACGACAAGGTGATCGAAGGTAAGAACGGCTTCGGCGGCGAGTTGGGGCATGTCCTGGTGCCTTACTCGGAGATCCCGGAGATTGCCGGCTTGAAGCCGATTTGCAACTGCGGACGCATCGGCGATCTCGAGTCGCTCTGTTCGCTTACGTCAATCCGGATGAACGTTCTTCCCTTCTTGCTCAAACAGCATCCCGAACATGAGCTCGCTCAAATGGACATCGCGAAAGCTGCGTACGCGGCACGCGGGTTGGCGGCAAAAGGCGACCCGCTCTGTCGCACCATCTTCAAAGTGCAGGCACACGCGCTCGGATTGTTTTTCGACGAGATGATCAACACCTTCGACCCCGACGCCCTCATCATCGGTGGCGGCGTGCTCGAGGCCACTGACGAATTCCGCCAATGGTTCATCGAGCAGATTCGTGCAGGCATGCCGGCCCAGCGTGCGGAACAGGCCGGCATTCCGATACATGTGATTCCAAACGGAGATTGTGCCGGCGCATTGGGAGCGGCGATCGGGGCACTGCAGTTGCTGAACTAATCAAGCGTCTTGTCTCCGAGGTCCCCCAAAATTGGGGTGCCTGTGGCAGCTGCGCTTGGAAGGCGTGATGAGGCCTCACCATTCCGTCAGCGTAACCTTGTCCACCCATTCATGAAGCGGAGTTCCCGAGGGATCCTCGTCGAGCTGGAATTGAATTCCTAGCTGATCCTGCCAATCAGTAGGGTTGGTGTTCCAGGTTTGGTTGAGGGGATAGGCTGTACCGTCCAGGACCAGCGTATCGTAGCGATACTGCGTGGCATTATTGACGAGTTCGTCGTACTCCTGGACGTGGTGCCAGCCCGGTGTCCAGTGCGGGCAAGGGATTCCATCCAGAAGCCATCGGTTGCCGTTGCTGTCCCAGGTCGCCCAGTAGCCGTCTCCATAGTCGCACTGAGTGCCGGCCATGAACTCTTTGCCTCCCAGAACCACGTAGAAATCGAGCTCTGAAGACCAGAACTTCGATTCGACAGCGGGATCGTGGTAAACCCAGAAATCCCATAAGAAATGAGTACTCTTCGTAGTGCCCAGGATTATGTCCTTGAAGAGGACGTTGCTCCATAGCGGCCCGCCAGCGTACATCTCCAGGCTGCTGCCGCTTAGCGAGGGCTGGCTCTGGTCGAACGTCATCGTGTATTTGTCGGTAATGTTTGTCCCGGCGGCGCAGGCACTGCAGATGCTCCAGTTTGCCTTATCATTCTGCATCTGCGACAGCACCGTTGCTCCCGCTGGCGGAGTGGGGATAGGAACGGTGGTGGGCGGTGGCGTTCCCACCTGGATCAATCTGAGCTCAGATCTGTCGGTAGCGGCCTTGGCGTCTGTAACGCTCGCCCACAAAAGATGCTGGCCGTTTGGAACCGTGATGGCTTGGGAAATAGAGGTTGCAGAGTTGTTCGCCTGGTATACAGCTTGACCGTCGAGGCAAACCGTCCACTGCGTAATCGCATCGCTGGCGTATGCCGTTGCATTCACAGTCACATTGCCCGGATTCACACCGGGTGACGGGCTTTGTATCCAGATGCCGCTTATAGAACCATTTTGGTTGTTATATCCGGACTCCGCCCCGCCACATCCCGGACTACTCTTGCTCGGGTCGCCCCCGAACACTGCACTGCCGGGACTCCCCGATCCGCCGCCGGAACCCTGTGAGCTTGTTTTTGAGGGTGATCCACCACAGCCCGCCAGAACCATGATTAAAAACCCAATTGCGAACGAACAAAAGAAGGAAAGAGAAGAACGAAAAGGACGATACATCCAGTACTCCCGGTAACTTCGGCTGAGATGCAGGAAGGCCCGCTAGTTCTGCTTCAGAACGACCGAAAGGGTCTAGATCGGATGATCGGGGCAGAAAGGAGTAGGGAGTGAAACTTTGATGGGTTAGAGGATGAGGTGCTACGTAGCGTCGCAATCTTAAAGAAAACAAAAGAGGCTGACCTTGCGGGTCAGCCTCTTTGAGTCATGCGGAGCGGACATTCAAGCCCGCTCCCGGTGGGGTTGATCTTACTTCTTCTTCGGGGCCGCCTTCTTCGCACCGCCCTTGCCGCCGGTAGCCGGCTTGCTGACAGAAAGAAGAGTGGAGGCGTCCTTCGCGTTGAACGGATAGAGCTGCACCGACTGCTGACCCGTGTTGGTCAGAGTGAGGTCGACGCGGCGGTTCTGGGCCAGGTAGATCACGTTGAGGCGACGGAGGGTGTTCTTCTTTTCCTTGTCCGTCAGCTCGGTGTTCTGGTCAACGAGAGCCTTCACTTCATCCTTGGAGAGGACCTGGCTCTTGCCGACTGCGTTGGCTGCAATTGCACTTTCCGGAATGCCCTGCTGCACCAGGTACTGCTTGACGGCATCAACGCGGCGCTGAGTCAGCGCTTGGTTGAACTCATCGGAACCACGTGGATCGGCGTGCCCGGTGAGTGTAATGTGCGCGTCAGGCTTGATCTGGAGGTAGGACTTGAGGTCCGTTGCCAATGTCTGCAACGTGGCCTGCTGGCTCTCGACCAATCCCCGCTCCGGATGCTTCTCCGTCGGCAGAGCCGTCGGGAAGAACACGCTGTGCAGCGCAAGGCGGGCTTCGAGACGCAGCTGCTCAGGAGACGGTCCCGGCGGCGGGGGTGGGGCCTGCACGTTGACGCTGGTGTTTGCGGACGCGGTGTGACCCTTGTCGTCAGCAACATTGCCGGTAATCTGAACGGGCCCTGTCGGCGCGCCCTGCGATGAGAACTGAGCTGTCGGTCCGCTTCCAGTTACCGTACCCGCCGAAGCTTGGTAGGTGTAGAAAAGAGGACGGTTCTGCGGGCTCACGCCTTGGCAGGTGACCGTGGAGGTTTCACCCGGCTTCAGGTCCGTAGGATTCGCTGAGCAACTGATGGTCGGCGGCTCATATTCCTTGACTGTGAAGTTCGCCGTACCGCTCGCGCTCTCCCAAGGCTTCAGTCCCTCTTTCCCGGGCTTTCCTTCCTTCACGCCGCAGTTCACCGTGTAGTTGCCGGGCGCCAGGTTCGTCGTATCCACCTTGGCCGTAGTGTCCGTCCCGGTTACGCCCTGACCGGACCAGTTGTAAACAACGTGATCCTTCGGAAGAAGCTGTCCGGCGGTAGCAGTGACTGTGACCGGCTCGCCGGGAAAGACCGACGTAGGCTGCGCCGCGCAGGAGATGGTGACCGTCGCTGGAGGCGCGATCGTGCCCATATGCAGCACGAGACCGGTGCTCAGCCGCGCCATATTGAAGTTCGCGCGAGCCACGGGATAGAAGTTTTCGTGTGTGTACTGGTAGTCCGCTTGGAACACGCGGATCGCCAGGTGGTGGTCGAGCCACGGGGTCTCGTAGTCGATTCCACCGCCGGCAGTGAGAACAACACCCCACTGATTGCTCGGATAGTAGGTACTCGAAACGCTTTCACCACCCACAAGGGCATGCACGAACGGGGTAATGTCCTCAGTCGGGAAACGGGCGATCAATCCGCCCGAACCTCCGCTGAACTGGTTGTGCACAATCGCCCCGTAATTGCCACCGTTCTTATGGAAATCACCCTCTGCCTGGACGCCAAGGAACTTGTTGAAGTACCGGGCAACGCTGAAGTCCACGCAGCAGGAAATCGCCTTCGCTGAGTCCTGCTGAGCGCCCTTGACCAAGGCGCCGTGTGGCGCGAGATAGCTGAATCCGGCGAAGATGTCCCAACGTGAGGGAGCATCAGCTGAGGGCCCCGAAGTGGCAGGCGCCGCCGGCTTGGGAGCATCCTGGGCAGACAGGGCAACAGGAACCAAGCCGGAACATGCCAGTGCCAACGCCAAGCGGGCAATTTTTGAAACTCGCGAGTGCATGCGTTTCTCCTCCGCAATCGAAACTGGAAAACAGGTTGGAAACGGCTCCTCATGAGGACCGTTTTCCGGTTAAAGTGACTGGCTCCTTGACAGCTGACCTTCCGCGAAACCGGAGCTCACCACCAATAAACGTAACATAGGAAGTTGGGGCTAGAGGTTACTTTCTGAAGGGGTTTACCACTTGGTATCCATCGCAATTAGCATCCCCCGGCACGACCGACCAACCTGTTCAACGACGGACAGGGAGGCACTGGCGGCGGAGCCGACTTACTCTACATTCAGGGTCTTGAGCAAACTACGTGGCTCACGTTGAATCTTTTCCTGAAGCAATGTGATGGCGTACAGGAGTTGCTCCGGCCGGGGCGGACATCCTGGGACGTACACGTCCACCGGGATGACCTGATTGACACCCTGGACGATCGCGTAATTCTGGAAAACACCGCCCGAAGTTGCGCAAGCGCCCATCGAGATAACCCATTTAGGCTCCGGCATCTGGTCATAGAGGCGGCGGATCACCGGAGCCATCTTCTGCGCTACGCGGCCAGCAATTATCATGAGATCGGATTGCCGAGGCGAGGGACGGAACACTTCCGCGCCAAAACGCGCTATGTCAAACCTCGATGCCCCCATAGACATCATCTCGATCGCGCAACAGGCGAGGCCAAATGTTACCGGCCACACCGAGCTTTTGCGAACCCAGTTGACGGCGAAATCAAGCGTCGTGAGAAACACGCCCTCGGGCTGCTCAAAGCCATAGTTCACTTCCTGCAGCTTGGCGCGATTTTTTGCGCTGCTATCGAGCGCACCAAAGAGATAACGATCGCGTTCTTGAATTTCCGCCATGAATCTGATTTTAACCTCTTCGCACTTGTTGACGCGCGTTGATGGATGGCAGGACGTCTGCAGGGGTGGCCTTCCCGCCGTTTTCGTGTGCCATTTCGGTCGCCGACTTGAACTCCAAACGCATAAGGATGAAATGAGTTTCTTTATGCCATCCTTATAGGTTCTTGCGCTTCACTGAGATATCCTTCGAGGGTTCACGTTACAGATTGCGCACCAGTTGCGGGCCAGTAAGGACCGTGTCTTGCACGCGCGTGAACCGTGGCTCACCTTTTCGGAGTAGATATGTTCAGTACTCGCCTCCGGGCTCTTCTTGCCGGGTTTCTTTTGCTCTGCCCTTGTCTCGCAATCGCGCAATCCTCTCCCGCAACGCAGGCGGACATCAAAGCACTCCAGGACGCCGTTCGTTCCGCCCAGATGAATGCAGATAACGCATGGATGCTGGTCTCGTCTGCACTGGTTCTGCTGATGACCGGACCGGGGTTGGCCCTCTTCTACGGCGGGCTGGTCCGGCGGAAAAACATCCTGGGTACGATGATGCAGAGCTTCGCAATGATGGGGCTCGTCACCATTCTGTGGGCCGTCTTGGGCTATTCTCTGGCATTCGCGCACGGGACAGCCTTCATTGGCGGTTTTGAACACCTCTTCCTTCGCGGCGTGGGCCTGGCGCCAAACCCCGACTACGCCGCCACCATTCCTGAGCAGACCTATATGGTCTATCAACTCATGTTCGCCATCATTACGCCGGCTCTGATCACGGGCGCCTTCGCGGAGAGGATGAAATTCAGCGGCATGGCAGTGTTCCTTTCCCTCTGGTCTCTTGTTGTTTACAGCCCCATGGCGCATATGGTGTGGGGCGTAGGCGGCCTGTTGAACGCAACCGGCAACCACATTCCAAGCCTCGATTTCGCGGGTGGCACCGTCGTCCACGTCACGTCAGGCGTAGCAGCCCTCGTGACGGCGCTGTACCTTGGGAAGCGAATCGGCTATCCACATACCGCGATGCCTCCCCACTCCATGGTGTTGAGCTTTATCGGGGCATGTCTACTCTGGGTGGGTTGGTTTGGATTTAACGCCGGAAGCGCGCTCGCCTCCGGTCCGCTGGCCACGAGCGCGTTCATCAACACGCATTTTGCCGCTGCCTCCGCCGCAGTCGGCTGGACCATCTACGAGTGGTTCCACAGCGGCAAGCCTACGGCACTCGGAGCAATCTCGGGCGCAGTCGCGGGACTGGTGGCGATCACTCCAGCGTCTGGCTATGTGCAGCCCTTCCCTGCGCTGCTGATCGGTTTGATTGCTGGGCTGTTCTGCTCGCTGATGGTCTTCAAGGTAAAGGCGTGGTTCCGGTACGATGACTCCCTCGATGCCTTTGGCGTTCACGGTGCCGGGGGCACACTCGGAGCGATTCTGACTGGACTCTTTGCGACGAAGCTGATCAATCCCGCCTTCGGCGCCAACATAAGCACGGGTGCCATGGATGGGCACTGGGGCCAGATACTGAATCAAACTGCCGGCGTCGCCGTCGCATGGGTGCTGTCAGCAATCGGCACCCTGGTGCTCTTGTTTCTGGTCGACAAAACCATCGGACTGCGGGTCTCGGCCGAAGCTGAAATGGAAGGCCTGGACCTGTCGCAGCACGGCGAAGAAGGTTACGACCTGAATTCCTGAGACAGAATTCGAATTGAGGTTGGCTGTCCACCCGGAGCATCCGGCCTGTTACGCTACCAGACGAGGCAAAGAAGCAATGCTGAAGATCGAAGCGATTATTCAACCATCAAAACTGGATGCAGTGAAGGATGCCCTGCTCGAAGCGGGAATCGAAGGAATGACCATTCTCGAGGCCCGCGGACACGGCCGTCAGAAGGGACACACGGAGTTCTACCGTGGCCGCGAATACACGGTCGACCTCCTGCCGAAGGTCAAAATTGAAATGGTGGTACTGGATGAAATGAAGGACAAGGCGATTGCCGCGATCGGCTCGGCAGCCCGCACGGGACGCATTGGCGACGGCAAAATCTTCGTGAGCCGTATTGAAGATGCAATCCGCATCCGCAACGACGAACGCGGAGAGACTGCTCTTTAAAACTTCACCGCTTGATGAATCTCAGAGAGCCGCTCCTTGCTGAGCGGCTCTTTTGTCGATTCAGTGATCTTGCCTGCCGGATAGAAGCCGCTTCGGAAGATGTCCGCATCTCTCGCTTTGCTGCCCGTCCAGAACATTCGCCTTCACGAGCGTTTGCGCGCTGTGCTACCCTCCGGCAAGGTTCCCCTGGCTCTCGAGAAAATACATGGAGACTCCAAGGCATTCTGCACTGGTACGGGTGACGCATTGGTTGACCGTCATCAGCTTCGTCGCGCTGCTTGTGACCGGGCTTGAGATCGTCATTTCGCATCCGCGGTTCTACTGGGGCGAAACCGGAAATGTGAACATGAAGCCCCTGTTCACAATTCCGATTCCATCGTCGCGCGACACCGTCCCCACCGGATATGGGTACGTGATGCCGGACCAGAACGGGTGGAGCCGCTATCTACACTTCGAGTCGGCCTGGGTGCTCGTTCTAACGGGTCTCGTATACGGATTCGCGAGCCTTCTCAACGGACATCTCAGACGCGACCTGATTCCTGAACGCGGAAATCGATCGCTCACTGCGCACTTGCAACGCATGAGGCAGTATCTGCAGCGCAGGCCTCCCGGGGCGGACGAGACAAGTTCATACAATGTACTGCAGAGATCAACATACCTGCTGGTGATCTTCGTGCTGTTTCCCCTGGTGATTCTGACCGGGCTTGCGCTTTCGCCCTCCTTCAACGCGGCGGTCCCATTCGTGGTCAACTCCTTCGGCGGACGCCAGACAGCGCGGACCCTGCACTTCTTCCTGACCTGGGCTCTCGTGCTGTTCTTGGTCGTACATGTGGTGATGGTTGCGGTCTCAGGTTTCTGGGCCAGAATGCGCGCTATGACGATCGGAACCGCCTCTACAACCGAAACGGCGGTCGCAGAAAAGGAGGTTGCATGAAGCCCATATCTCGACGGGCTCTGATTACGTCAGGTCTTGCTGCGGCAGGTGTTGCTGGACTCGCCGCCGCTGATCGCATCGCGCGGCGGCATGGCCTAGTTCCTCCCGATTGCCGCGGAGTCTATGGCCCCGGAGAAACACTGACCTACGCAGCCCATCGATTGCTCACGCGCGATGCAATGGCACGCGAATTCCCCCGAAGCATGATCTCGAAAACGCCGTTTGCGAATGAAGTTGCTCCGCCCAGCAACGAATTCAAGAAGCTGCAGGCGGATGGATTCAGTGATTGGCGCCTTTCGATTGATGGCATGGTGGCGCATCCCATGACGCTATCGCTTGCCGACCTACGCAGCATGCCGACCCACAGCCAGATCACGGAAGTGGTTTGCGAAGAGGGTTGGTCGTACGTGGCAGAGTGGATCGGGACGCCTCTTTCCGGAGTCCTGCGGGAAGCGGGACTGCTCCCTCAGGCGCGCTACCTGAAGTACTTCTCCATTCAGCCTGAGTGGTCCGACAGCATCGACATCGCCGACGCGCACCATCCACAGACTTTCCTTACGCTGGGGATGAATGACGGCGAACTGCCAGTCGGCTTCGGCGGCCCCCTTCGCCTCCGCGTCCCTCGACAGCTTGGTTACAAGAGCGTGAAATACATCACGCGCATCACCGCCACAGACTCCCTCAAGTATCAAGGCGACTACGCCTGGTTCGCGGGAATCTGATCAGGCCGTTTAGTCGAGACTAGAATCTGCGCGAGCCAAGGAGGCGAATCCTTTTGGCCGACTAAGAACCAAGACCCGAAAGTCTGGACAGCCGCCCACGTTGAAGCCGAGGTTTGAATCAGCATTTCAGAGTGGATCCTCGACTTTGAATGGCTCAGCCACTTGTCCAGTCCGGCCCAGAGCTGAAGACTTTATAGACATCAGTGCTCTGAATAACGTTCACGCTTACGCCGACGCGAAGAAATCGCCCAGGCCCGCTCGATGCGCATGCGCGGCCATAGCCGTCTGTATCTCCAGCGCAAGCGCCAGTGCATCCCTTCCCTGCCCCGCCGTAACGAGCGGCTGCCGACGGCTCCGCACGGAACCTAGGAACGATTCGATCTCGAGGCGAAGAGGCTCGCCGGGCGTGACGGGGGGCTTCAGGAAAGATAGCCCGGGATTTGGGCTCGCGCCAAGTTCCGCCGTCCCTGCCGTGTTTGCAGCCGCGATCTTCGCCATCACAGCGGGATCAACTTGCCCGCCCGCAATGGCTGCCGCGATCTCAGGTGTGATGTCTGCATCCAGTCGGATCACGAGCAAATCCTGCCGCGCATAGTCGATCGAGACGTAGCTGCGCGGCTGGAAGAACCGCAGCTTCCTCACGCGCTCAGTGGAAACACGCGAAGCAGTGAAGTTGGCCACGCAGCCCGATTCAAACTCGACGCGCACGTTTGCGATGTCGACCTTCGGCGAAAGGATCGGCAGCCCGACCGCACGCACCTCGCGGATCGGTGACTTGACGAAGTTCAAAACGATGTCGAGATCATGAATCATTAGATCAAGTACGACATCCACATCGAGGGAACGGGGCGTGAAGATGGATAGCCGATGCGCCTCGAAGAACATGGGACGCTTCAACTCCGGTACGACCGCCAATACGGCGGGGTTGAAGCGCTCAAGATGACCGACCTGCAGGATGCGCCCATTCTTCTCGGCGAGTGCAATGAGTTCGTCGGCCTGTGCAGTGGTTGAAGCGAGAGGTTTTTCGACGAGCACATCGATGCCAGCCGCAAGCAGCGCTGACGCTACAGCATGGTGTTGGACCGTGGGTACTGCGACCGACGCCGCATTGATTTCGAGGTCCGCCCGGAGTAATTCCTCGACCGAGCCGAAAACGGGAATGGCAAATCTGGCGGAGGTCTCGGCAGCACGGGCGCCGTCCGGCTCCACGGCTGCAACGAGCGCAGTTCCTTTGCCGGCGATCTCCAACTCCCGGTAGACACGAAGATGGTTGCGGCCGAACGCGCCAGCGCCGACAGCGGCTACCCGCAGCTTGCCCTGACTTGCGATCTTACTATGCCCCTTTGCCTTCGACCGCTTTGAGGCAGCGGCCGTACAGTTCAAGCAGGTGGTTTACATGCTCCTCAGGCTTCGGGGCAGATGCGCCACTAAAACCGGTAGCGCCGGCCGCCTGACGACCTACACCAGTAGTGCCCGCAACAAATTTGAGCAGATCTAGCGCGATGTCTTCATTGCGGCGGGCGCCGAGACCCGCATTATTGATACCGTCCATAGCCAAGTAGTCTCCGAAAAATGATGCTACCAGATGGAGCGCGCAGTGGTTTGCGCGGAGCTGACCGGAGGTTTACAGCCGATTAACATTGAGATGAGCGGACATAGGTTCGCCCGTACGATCAATCAATCGTGCTCATGACGGTGCGCGCCATCTCAACATTTCGAAACCCGGTCTTCCTCCTTGCGGTCGCGGCAGCGCTCATCGCCTTTGTGGTGCAGTCGGGTGAACTGGGGACGTCCGATACGACGCACCGGCTGCAGTCAGCGCACTCGTTCTGGACCTCAGAGCCGCCCGTCTTTCCCGGTGAGTACCCGGAGTTTGGCGTCCACGGGCGAAATCACTCAATTCAAAGCTGGTTTGGTATCGGGCAATCTATTCTTTTGCTGCCCTTCGACATTGTGGGGACCGGCATCGAGAAGCTGCCGATCTTCGCTCGCTACGGCGATACAGACCCCACTGTCCGCGATATCGTGGTTGTCTATTCCACCCAAATTCTGATCACGATTCTCACCGCGCTGGTCTGCTTCAAGCTGCTTCGGGGGTTCGGATTTTCCTGCAACCATTCGGTTGCGGGAGTATTGGCGCTACTGGTGGCCACATCTCACTTGCACTACACCCAGAATATGCAGGAGAACAACTACATCTGCCTGCTTACGCTTACGGGTTTCGCGTTCGAGCATGAGTGGCTGAAGACGGGAAGCCGGCGCGCTTTGCTCATCGGCACCGGCGCTTTCGGGTTAAACCTGCTCACGCGTATTACCACCGGAATGGACCTGCTCGCCGGGGTGCTTTTTGTGCCCTTACTACTGTACTTCGATGGCGCGCGTGGGCCGGCCCTTTGGAAGCAGGTACAACGGTATGCGGCAACCGCTATTCCGGTCTTCTGCGTTTTTGGCTTCCTCGATCGCGCCTATCAGTGCTACCGATTCGGTTCATGGACGAATACCTATGCAGGCCTCGTGGCCAGGGAAACAATCGCGCGCGATCCGAGCCTGCCGCGAAACTGGCCCTGGACAACTCCATGGCACGAAGGAATTCTTGGAGCCCTGTTCGCGCCTGAGAAGTCGATCTTCCTCTTCGATCCGCTCATCGTTCTCGTTCTTGTGCTGCTGGTCCTCCACTGGCGGCGCTTAGCCCCAGCAGTTCGCGCATATGCGCTGGCTTCAGGGCTGATGCTCGCCGACTATCTCAGCTTTTACGCGCGCTACTTCGCATGGGCCGGCGATTTCGCGTGGGGCGATCGGTACGTCTCGACAGCGGTCCAACTTCTCGCGCTTCTTGCGGTTCCGCTGCTGCTCCGCTACCGGCGCGAGACAAGCAGGTTCGTCTGGAAGGGGGGCCTGTTCATACTGTTTGCGAGCGTCGCAATCCAGATTGAATCACTCATGTTCTGGTTGCCGCTCGAGATCTACCAGGAGGAGACCTTGGGCCATCCAACCTGGGTCCTGGCCCTCCGCGCCAAAAACATCGCCGCCTTTACCCTCAACAAGATGCAGGCTTGGGGCCTGAACAACGCGCCCATGACCCAGGATCCCTGGGACTACGTTCACATCACCACCTGGAATTTCCTGCCATTTCTGCTGCGCCGCGTAGGCCAAGCTCCTGCCTGGGCTGTGGCAATGGCGTTTGCAGCCTGGATCACCGGACTCGTCGCTCTGATAGCTACCCTCCTGCGAATCCGGGCTTTATACGTCAGCGGCGAATGGGAATCCAATGCTTAGGCCTCCGGGAGCCGCTGAGATACCCTGATGCCCATGCACACCGCCTACGTCGCACTCGGAGCCAACCTACCCAGCCCCGCCGGCCCCCCAGCCGCGACCCTTGCCGCCGCTGTGCTGCGTCTCAGATTGCTGGGCAACGTCCGGGAACAATCCTCGCTCTATACCACTGAGCCCGTCGGTTATGCCGATCAGCCCCGCTTCCTCAACGCCGTCGTGGCTCTCGAAACCGCTCTCGAGGCCCGGCGACTGCTCAACGAGTTACTCGATATTGAAAGAGAATTCGGCCGGGATCGTAGTGCGGGAATTCCCAATGGGCCGCGCACCCTTGATTTGGATATCCTGTTATGGAACGGGCTTGAAGTGAGCGAGCCCGGACTCGAGCTTCCCCACCCGCGCATGGCTGAACGGGCTTTTGTGCTGGTGCCCCTGGCCGAGATTGCGCCACACCTGCTGATTCCAGGCTCCGCGAAAAACATCGCCGAGCTGCTTCAGAAACTCCAAACCACTCGCAAAGGTGACGTCGATGCCGTTGTGCCAATCGCGAACGAGATGTGGCGGATTGCGGCTCGCATTTAGCCTTCTTCTGCTGCTCGTCTCAATTGACGGGTCCGTAACTCTCCGGGCCGAAAAGCCGGTCTCGCTGACCGTCAGGGTCGTCGACAGATCGGGTGCGTCAATCGCGGGCGCCGACATTCAGGAGGCGAGTGGCCAATTGCTCGGCCGCACCGACACCAGCGGCCAGGTCACGGTAAGTTGCAGCACACCCTGCCGCCTGCGTATCGCCGCCAAGGGCTTCGGCGACAAGTTCGTCGAGGCAAGCGCCAACATCACGGTTCAGCTCGACCCCGCCGCCGCCAGCCAGCAGGTCACCGTCACCGCCTATCGTGCGCCCCTCGCATCGCTGGAGAGCCCCGTAACCACTCGCACCTTGTCGCAGCCCACGCTGAGCACGACTGCCGGGTTCACAGTGGATGCCCAGGTTAGACAGCTTCCCGGAGTCGAGCTTTTCCGGCGCTCCAGTTCCCTCGTTGCCAACCCCACTTCGCAGGGCGTTAGTCTTCGCGGGCTGGGGTCCACCTCCGCGAGCCGTACCCTGGTCACCGAAGACGACGTTCCACTGAACGATGCAGTGGGCGGGTGGATCCATTGGAATGAAATGCCCGAGCTTGCCATCGATCGCATCGAGGTGCTCCGCGGCGGCGCGAGCGACCTTTACGGCTCGAGCGCGATTGGAGGCGTCCTCAATGTTGTCCCCGCCCGTTCCTCAGCATCCACGGGCGAAGTGCGATCAAGCTACGGCAGGCTCGGCACCTATGACACCAGCGCTCTGCTCGAAGCGGCTTCCGGAAAGCTGGGAATTCTCGCATCGGGTGGAGCGCTCGGCACAGACGGCTTCATCCAGATCGCACCTGGTCAGCGCGGCCCCGTGGACACTCCGTCAAACATGCATGGCCAGAACGGGCTGGTTGACCTCGACTACGGCAGCAATCCGCTGCGGTTCTTCGTACGCGGCAGCGGCTTCAACGAGGCTCGTGATAACGGAACTCCGTATCAGAAGAACGGCACCCGTCTGTGGCGTTATGTAGCGGGAAGTGACTGGCAGGCTCCGCACAACGCGAGCGCTGCACTGCGCCTTTATGGTTCCACCGAGCACTACCGGCAGACATTCTCGAGCATCCAAAGCTCCTCTCTTGCGAACTCGGCCTGCACTTTCCGCTGCGGCGAAAGCCCCACACGCTTCACACGCGTTCCCGACAACGAGCTGGGCGCGGCTGCCCACTGGAACCAGCCGATCGGGCCGGAGTTTCTTATCGTCACTGGCGCAGACGTTCACGATGTGCGTGTCTGGGACCGCGAACAGACTTTCAGCGGCGCCGGCACGCTCAGTAACCTCAATGATCGCCAGCGCGACTCTGCCGCGTACGCCGAAGCCATGTGGACTCACCAGGCGTGGACGGCGACCGCCTCCGGCCGCCTCGACTGGTTCCGGAATTTCGATGCGCACCAAGTCAACTGGAACGGATTCGCATGGGTGCCCGCTGCAACACAACCGCCCGCGATGAGCGAAAACATCTTCGATCCAAGGCTGGGCATTTCGCGCAAGCTCGGAGTGCACTTCGCCATCTCCGGCTCCGCATTCCGCGCCTTTCGCGCGCCCACCCCGAGCGAGCTTTATCGTTCCACCCAGGTCGGCAGCAAACTTACGCTGCCCAACCCCACGCTTCAAAGTGAACGAGCAACGGGATGGGAGTTTGGCGTGGCCAGCGAAGGCCGCTGGGGCATCATCCGCACCAGCTACTTCGACACTCAGGTAAATCGGCCCATCGTTGCCGTAACACTAGATCCGGCGAATCCGCTCCTGTTGAAACGCCAGAACCTCGGCCAGATCGAGAGCCGCGGTCTCAGCGTTGACTTCGAAGTCACGCCGCAGCACTGGCTGGCGCTCGAGGGCGGGTACCAATACGCGCACGCCATCGTATCGCGCGGTTCGCAGGACCTCAGCAACTGGATCCCGGAGGTCGCACGCAACATGGGGACGCTGAATCTCCGCGCCTTTAAGCCGCGACTCGGCACGCTTAGCCTGCAAAGCCGCATCAGCGGACGCCAGTACGATGACGACGCGAACCTCTTTCCATTGCATGGATACTTCAGACTCGATGCATACGCCTCCCACGATCTCGGCGCGCATCTCACCCTGTTCGCTTCAGGAGAGAACCTGTTCGACCGCGCCATCGAAGTCTCCAAAACACCCAATACCACGCTTGCAACGCCGCGCCTCGCTCGGGCAGGGCTTCAGCTCCTGTTCGGCGGAGCCAGGTAGGATATGACCGATCGATAAAATAGCCAAGTGAGCCTCCAGTTCAACCTGCTCCACACGACCGACTCCGGCGGACGCCGTGCGCGAATCGACCTCCCGCATCAGACCGTCGAGACTCCCGTTTTCATGCCGGTGGGAACCGCCGGCAGCGTCAAAGCAGTACCGCAGGACATCCTCGAATCACTCGGCGCGCAGATCATTCTTGGCAACACCTATCACCTGTATCTCAGACCGGGCCACGAAGCGATCCGCCGCATGGGCGGCCTTCATCGCTTCATCAGCTGGAATCGCGCGATGCTCACGGACTCCGGCGGATTTCAGGTCTACAGCCTTGCGCAGTTGCGCAAAGTCACAGACGAAGGAGTCCGCTTTCGTTCGCACCTGGACGGCTCCAGCCATTTCTTCACGCCTGAGCACTCCATGGACGTGCAGATCGCGCTCGGCGCCGACATCTGCATGGCGTTTGACGAATGCACCGAGTATCCGGCCGATCGCGCTCGCGCAGAGGAGAGCCTCCGCCTCACAATGGCATGGGCCCGCCGCTCGCTCGATCACTTTCGCGCGCATCAGAGCGAAGTCTCCTGGTTCAACGATTTCCAGGGCCGCTCGCAAAGCCTCTTCGGCATTGTCCAGGGCGGCATGTACCACGACCTGCGCCGCGAATCCGCCGAGCGCCTCGTCGAGATGAACTTCGACGGCTATGCCATCGGCGGCCTCAGCGTGGGCGAACCGCGCGAGCTCACCATGCAAGTCATCAGCGAAGTTCTGCCGCTCCTGCCAAAGGACAAGCCCCGCTACGTCATGGGCGTCGGATACCCGGATGAAATTGAGCAGTACGCGCGCATGGGCGTCGACATGATGGATTGCGTGCTACCCACACGCGCCGCCCGGCACGCGCTGCTCTTCACCAGCGAGGGACGCCTGAATATCAAAAACAAACAATACGCCGAAGACCAGGGACCACCAGATCCGAATTGCGACTGCATGGTCTGTCGGCGCTACTCCCGTGCCTATCTGCGCCACCTGGTGCAGTGCGCCGAACCGCTCGCTGCAACGCTGAACTCAATCCACAATCTCTCCTACTACCTTGGCATCATGCAGCGCGTGCGGGCAGATTCCGTCAGCCAGTGACTTCGCTGAACGCGGTCCGCTACGTTCATCGCAGCCAGCCGTCGACCACGCGGACTGCTATCTAGCGAGTTGTTGAACGAAGAAGTCAGCCATCACGTGGTTCGCTTCGATGGCTTCCGGCAGCTTCGGGTCATACCAGAACGCATGCGTCAGCGCGTCATACACCACAAGCCGCGCGTCCACTCCCGCCAGCAGATACGCACGATGCAGATTCACCGTCCCGCTGAGAAGCAGGTCGCGGCCGCTGGTCACAAAAAGCGTTGGCGGCAGGCCGTGCAGATCGCCATAGATCGGCGAGAGCACCGGATCCTTCGGGTCAGTGCTGGCCACGTAATAGGGATCGTGCGCACCCGGCTCCGGCGGATCAAGATGGCCTGCGAGCCCACGCAGCGCGTACATCGCGATGGAGTCGCCATTCCGCGCGAAGTCGCCCATGCCGCTAAAAATTCCAAGCGCGGCCGGCATCGGCAACCCAAGCTGCTTGATCTTCGCCGCAACCTCCGCAGTAAGAATCGCGCCCGCTGACGTTCCATAGATGACGATGTGCTTCGGCTGATACGTCTTCAGCAGCTCTTTGTACACCGCGATCGAGTCATCCACCGCGGCCGGAAACTTTACCTCCGGCGAGAGCCGATAAAGAACAGCGACCACTTTGATCTTAGTGTAGCCGGCGATCGGAATTGATTCCGTGTACGAGCCCGAGTCTGAATTGAACCCGCCGCCGTGCAGATTGAGAAGTACTTTATCGTCGTTGCTGCCGGGCATCCCCTCCGGCGTAACGATGCGCACCGGCACTCCGGCCATCTTCTGTTCCACGATCGTGTTGGGACAAATCTTCGTCCACTCTATGCGAGCGCTTGCGGTATAGGCGTCCGTCATCTTACGGCGTTGCTCGAGCGGCTGCGGTGGCCCCTGGTCCGGCTCCCGGCGGCCAAGCGACTTCTGCGCCTCCGGGCTGATCGTCTGCGGCACTGGAACCACGCGCGTGACATGAGCCGTGCCGTTCGCGTCAATGTAGCTGGTGTCGCGGTTTGGAGCTTCCGCAGCTGTCGTAGGTTTCGGCGTTGGTTGCTGCGCCGCCAGAATGGGCGCGAGGGCGATTGCGAAGCACGTGATTCGGCGAACATGTCGAGCAATCATGAGGTACCTCTACGTAACTCCCGGCGAGCGATTCACTTGAACTGTTCACCATAGCAGAAGAAGGTGCGGCAGTGACGGCCTCCACACTACCCTTCGGCGAAGCAACCGCATTCTGTGCCATAGTCATGAGTTGACGAATTAGCTGAATCTGGAGGAGGTCTGAATGATCGCTCGAATCTGGCGCGGCTCCACGAGGCCCGAAGACGCTGATGCATACGCGTCCATGCTCAAACCTGAGTTACTGCCGGGCATAAGCAAGGCTCCTGGATACCGCGGCAGCTATCTAATGCGGCGGAATCTGGATGGAGAGGTCGAATTCATCACCATCCTGATATGGGAATCGATTGAAGCACTCAAGGCTGTCACCGGCGCAAACTACACGGCATCGATCATTCCGGAAGAACGGCTCAAGTACTTGTTGCGACACGACAGCCACGCCTCTCATTACGAAATCGAATCCATGCACGGCTTGGTAGGACTGACCTGCTGACGCACTCTGTTTCTGATAGCAATGGGAGGCGCTCGCAACGCTTCCCATTGCCCCGTCGAACCGTTCAATGCTTCGGAAGGAACAGCAGCCCCGCTTTCAGCAACAACGCAGTAAGGCGATCCAGCGCCAACGGGTATCTGTAGAACACAGCTCTCACACTGCACGCGAGGAGTTCAGCAGCCTCTGCATAGGTGTACTCCTGCAGTGCAATTCGGCTGAGCAGGTCGCGATCCAGCTTATCCAGTCGGCTGATGCAGCGCTCCACATCCAGCACGAAGATCACCGCATCTTCAAAAGTCCGTACCGGACGACTCGATGCCCACCCTCGTGAAATTGGCTCGCCCAGCATTGCGGGAGCTCGCCCTACCAGCATCGAAGCGTAGAGGTATCTCTGAAGCGTCTTTTCGGTGTGCTTGCGGTAGAAAGCCAGACTGGTATCACCACCGCTGTCATGTCGGACCGATGCGGTTTGATCAAGAGTGGAACTTGGCTCTTGCTGAAGCTTCTCCGAAGCCCAGATCTGTGGCAACTGCAGGGCTGCGCTCACAGTGCGCCTCCCTCGGCGGCAGCGACGGCCCACACCCTAGGTAGATTCTTCGTGCGCGGACGACCCCGTCTCTTGCGGGTCAGCGGATCTGGGAACTTTTCGAATTTGTCCCGACAGTCAAGGCAATAAGCAGAAGTATGTTGCGAGGGGCGGCACCACAAACAGCCGCAGCCTTCGCAGATCTTTAAACCCAGAGTTATTTCTTGCATAACGTTTCGATTTATAAGCTTTCTCCCGCCACCCCAGTTGCTCCTCGACTGCCTGGCAGGTTGAAAGGAGCGCGGCCTCTGCACGCAGCGTTCTGCTGCCCTGCTGTGCAATTGCTGACGCTGCTCGAAGGAATGCGTTTGACACGATAAGCTCGCGAAATCTGGAAACAGCTCAGACAGCCGGCAGCACAGATCAATGATGGTGCGCCTCGACCACCCCGAAAACGGCTCGACCGCAGGTCTTTTCTAACACCCCAGTCTCATTGCCCAACCGCTTTGCATCTCGGAGAATGTCTCAAACTGCCCGAGTTCTAAGTGAGTCCACTCTAGGATGGCGCACCTTCTGCGTCAATCGCATCGGGCAGCAATTCTGCAGTCAATCCCCAATCTCAAACAAGCGAGCACGAGAAATGAAAGGAAAACACCTCAAATTAGTCGCCTCACAAGCGACAGCCATTGATTCTGCTGTCGCCTGCCACTGGAAGTGGGACAAATGAAGACGGTTCTAGATCTGGCGGAAACGCTACGAACGGTATTGAAAAGCAGAATGAAACGCGGCGCCCTGAGCGTTGAAATGCTTGCAAAAGACAGCTCTTTGGGGAAGTCTCACGTTTACAAATTTCTGCAAGCAAAAGCTACTGTTTCTGTCCCAGCGATGGACCGGATCATGCGCGCCCAGAAACTTGACTTGAAGTTTCTGGTCGATCAGGGTTCCAAGCCTTCGTCTCGCACCGAGATCACGCAGTTCATCCCACTCGTCTCGCACAGATCAGCGCTGCTGGAAGCCTCGTTCGGCGCGAGTGCGATCGAGAAGTGGCTGCCACTTTCGCTTGAGATTCTCGACCAGTTCCAACGCCGCGGGGTTCGGAGCAGAGAGTCCTGGAGAAGATTTGTTGCCGTACGCCTCAATCGGGAGGAGGCGAGCACCATGGACAGACTTGCCAATGAGGGAGCAGTGCTTGTCATCGACCGACACTACGGCACAATTCGTCCAAGCCACTCAGAGCAACAGAGCCTGTTCGGTGCCGTCATGGGCAGAGAACTGGTACTTGGATACGGTGATGCCATCGGAACGAACCTGGTAATTCATCCGCCCACAGCCGGGCTGCGACCGAGGGTGATCTATCTCGAGCCAAACACCGATCCCGGCAGGTACATCGTCGGGCGCATCGTGATGATCCTGAATGTCTTCCAATGATTGCCGGATGAATTGAATTACATCTCCGCCGTCATATCGGCGTTTTCAAAGCGCGTGTACCGCGAAATGAAGTTCAGATGGACCGTGCCCGTCGGACCATTGCGCTGCTTCGCGATGATGATCTCGGACTTCGCCCGGTCAGACTCGCTCATCTCTTCATCCCGATTGTAGTAGGCCTCGCGATGGATAAACATCACCACGTCGGCATCCTGCTCAATAGATCCCGACTCGCGCAGGTCGCTCAGCATCGGGCGCTTATCATCTCCGCGTCGCTCGCTTGCACGAGAGAGCTGCGACAACGCCACTACCGGCACATCCAGTTCCTTCGCCAGTGCCTTCAGCCCGCGAGAAATGGCCGACACTTCCTGCGTACGGTTCTCATATCGCTTGCCGCCCGCCGTGGGCAGCGTGGCGCTCATCAACTGCAGGTAGTCGACGACAACAAGATCGAGCCCGCCCAGCGTCTGGCGCATACGCCTGGCCTTGGCCCGCATCTCAGCCAGCGAAATACCGGCAGTGTCGTCAATGAATAGGCGGGATTCAACCAGCTGTTCAAGTCCGCGCACCAGCTTGTCGTGATCTTCGCGGCGAATGAATCCTGTCTGCAAAGCGCGCTGATCAACCCATGCCTGCGACGCGAGCATGCGTCGCAAAAGCGACTCTTTGCTCATTTCTAGGCTGAACACAGCAACGATGGCGTTGTGATTCACCGCTGCGTTCTGCGCGATGTTGATCGCGAATGCAGTCTTGCCCATCGAAGGACGCGCCGCGATGATGATCAGCTCACCCTTCTGCAGCCCGCTTGTGTTCTCGTCCAGCTTGGTGAAATCCGTCTCAAGGCCAGTGACTGCGCGGCTATTGTTGTAAAGATTGTCAATCGACCCGAAGGAGTCGGCGACAATCCGGTCCAGCGCCACCAGGCCGCCCGAAACGCCCTTCTCACTGACCTCCAGAAGCGCAGTCTCTGCTGCGCCGATCACCTCGAGTGCCGTCTCGCTCTGGTCAGCCGCGCGGGCGATCGCCGCCGAGCAGATCAGCATCAGCCTCCGCAGAAGGCTCTTATCCTTCACAATGCGGACGTAATCTTCAATGACAGGGCGAAGCGGCAGTCCCTCCGTCAGCGACGCCAGATAGGCGACCCCGCCGACGGACTCGACTTCCTTGTACCGCGAGAGTTCGTGCGACAGCGTAACGATGTCCACCGCCCGCTGCTCGTTCATCAAGTCGCTCATGCGCTGGAAGATGCGCTTGTGCGAATCGAGCGAGAAGTCGTCAGCCTCCAGCCTCTCGGCAGCCTCCGAGTGGAAAGCGTTGTCCAGCAGAATCGCGCCGAGAATCGTCTTCTCCGCGTCGATATTCGCCGGCAAACCGGCATCAAGGGATGTCAGATCAGGCAGGGTGGCCATAGCTCAAGTCGGCCGGATGGCCTTACCTGAGTTTAGGGCCAAAGGTGGGGCATTCGCCCATGTGGATTGCAAGGCGTTGTTGTGAGAAACACGCCCCGATTCGCCGGTCGGCGGGGTGGCTCATCATCGCAAGAAACGAGAAGGCCCCAACTCAACGAGAAGGGGCCAACCTGCAGCGTTAGAACGACGGCGCGGGCACCGAACACTCAGTCTCCCGCCAGCCGTCTTGCTGAGCTTATTGAACGATCGTCATACTCGCTACGCTTCCCATGTTCAGAGGGTTATCGGTCTTCATGAACGGGACAATGAACGGGTAGGAATACGTGACTGTAACCTGAACCTGATTGCCAATACTGTTGCTTCGCGACGTGGAGCAATTGATCCAGGTCGAACCGCTCTTCGTGCACCACTTCACGCTCGTGGTGGCGGTCGCCGAGTAAGGGTATCCGAGGGTTTTTACGTACTGTGCGATGTCATTGCCCGTCGCACCGTACGCATCTCCGTCGGTCGGAGAGCAATAGGCGCTGTTCTTCAAAAACTTCGCACAGTTTGCACCCCTGACAATCGCGAAGCGAGTGGCTTCTCTCGCCGCGTCGGCAGCGTAGTGGTAGCAGTAGAGCGCGAACGTCATCTGAATGATTCCGAACAACACAGGAATCAGGATAAGGCAAGATAAGGCCATCTCCACCAGTGAACTGCCCTCCTCGCTGCGCTCACGCCAACTCCGGAATTTGCTTCTTACTTTCAACACCATAGAATTCCTCAGTTATTCGACACAATCTCGGATGATTTACCTTGCAGCGTAACCGTCGGGCTGAAACCGGGAACGGTGACCATGGGAGAGAACGTTGTTTGGGTCTTGACCGTCACCGTCGTAATCATTGCAGCGTTGTGACTGAGACAGGTGCTGTTGTCAGAGCAGCTGGTCGGCGTGTAATTCGTGTTGGAACACGTGCAAGTGTAGGTGAGTGGGGTGACAACCGAAATTGCGTTGCTTCCGGTCAGGTTCGGCGAATCGCTGTTAGCAGCATTAGTGATTCCGGTAGTGTCGGCGGCCGAGGCTGCGCTGGAGCCTGCATAGACCGCTGCAGAGTGTGCCGCATTGGTCACCTCGATCGCTGCATACGCAATGCGAGCAAACTCAGCCGCGCCCAGAAGCATCAGGCACAGCATCGGTAGTGATAGCCCGAGTTCAACCAAGGCCGAGCCGTCCTCATCGGTATTCAATCGCGACTGCCTGCCATTCCTGAATAGTCTGCCAATCATTTCATTCTCCTACTGCACAAGAGTGATCAAATCGAACGGCGAAGTGGTGGGATGGGCGGTTGTGTAACTCGGGATATTGAGAACGGCGCTTCCTTTCGTATAAAGTCCCTGCGAGACCACGCCAGTCGCCTCAGCTCCGCCGCCCGCATCTTGCAATTCGATGTATGCATTCGGCGCATACACGATTCCATCGAAGGTCGAATTCGATGAACCACGCTGAATCAGCATGCAGGGTGTCACCGGCGAGGCCGGGCAGCTTCCGCTCCATGTCGTGTTCGTGGTGGGTACCATCAGTCCAATCGAATTGTACGTACCGGATGTCGGGGCAAAGACGCTCAAATCGGAGTTGCCCTGGTTCAGCTTCCCCCCGGCAAGAACGAGGGTGGCGCTTTGCTCGCCGCTGAAGGACGTGCAGGTGTAGATGCATCCAGACGGGCTTGCTGTACCAGTTCCGAAGCTCACAGATCCGCTTAAAGTGACGCCGTTCTGGAAGACATAGAGCACTCCATTCCCAGCAACACCAGACAACGTCACTCCACTATCAATCGTGACGGCATTCGAGAAACAGACAACATTGTTCGACGACGAACCGCTCGCAGCGCTTTGAGTGACCTTCCCGCTGCCGGTGGTTGAAACTGTGATTTCAGTAGCCGTGATCGTGCTTGTGCACCCTGATGACGGCATCGCGGGAATATTCAGTGGTATGGGTGGCGATTGAACCGGGGCGTTATACGATGTCACGGTTGGCCCGGGAAGCCCCGAGTTGTCGTTGCCAACGATCGCGAGACTCGGAGTAGTCAGGGTTGCGTTGCCGTTATAGTCCACAGCGTCACTTTTGTTGGAGTTCACGTAGACGCCGCAGCCCGGCGCGTTGATTGACGAGCCGCCATGCATAGTCAATTCACTAGAGAGCGCGGCTCCTGTCAGGTAAATACAGTTGTTGCTCGTACCTGGCCACCCTGCCACGGCCATCGCAGAGACGTTGATCCCGTTCCATTGATTGCTCTTGAACATCCATTGGCTCATGGTCGCCATGAAGATGGTTGGGCTCGATTTCGAGAGCTGCACTTCCACGCACGACGTACAGACCACGCTACCGGGCTGAAGGGTAGGGCTGACGGTGACCATGACAACATTTCCAGTTACGCTGTTGTCCACCCCGTTTGCCGCTGCTGCGGCGTAGGCTCGCGGCTTGATGTTGGCCGAAGAGGTCCCGTTGTAATACGCCTCTGTAGCCGCCGCCATGGCGGCCGCGTCCGCCGCAGCCTGCATTTGCCTACGGGCATTGAAGAGCACACCCACATCCACCGCAAGGCCTAGACAACCCAGCAGGCAGGCCATGCAGAAGGCTGTCATCACAAGCACTTGTCCTTTTTCCTCGCGAAGAATTCTCATGCGCTTCCTTCACACAAACGACGAAATTGAACTCAAGACCTTCCGCACCCACGCGAAATCTGCGCCTAAGTGCAGCGCGAATCGCGCGTTTCCCAAGGGGAGCCCAAAAGCGGAACGTGTGTGAATTCTAGGAAGTAAGTAGAGGAAGGAACAAGATGTTTTGAGTACCTTTTGATTACCTAAGTGCCGCCTTAACGAGGGTAATGTAAAGCCTGCGGTAACGTAACGTCACCTACGGTGACCGCATCCAAGCAGTCCCTCACTCTTTCTGCTCGACTTGCCGGCTCCGCAAACCATCCGCACGCCCCCTGCCCGCCGGATGGTACTAGACAAGCGTCACGCTTCTTCAAGGCCGCAAATCGAAGCCCGGGGGAGGGCCTGGATCACTGCGAAATCGCCATCTGTGAGGTGCTGCTCAGCTGCATGGCCCTTCCCGTCTTCGGCCAGAATGGGATGTTCAGCGCCATGTTGTAGGTCACAGTCACGGAAACCACGCTCCCCGGGGAATTGTCCGGCGTGAAGCTGGCCGTTGCTGACAAATTCCCCTTGTTGATGCCGGGGTAGCTCAGCCCCTGCACATAGGTATTCAACTGCGCTTGGGTGATTTTGCAGTCGGAGAACCCTGTGCACTTATTGCCCCGCACGATCGCGTACCGGCTGGCTTCGCGCGCAGCCTCCGCAACAAACAGATACGAGTACAGTGCCGTGCATACCGCCATCAGCCCGAACAGCGTCATGAACAGGACCACCGAGCTGAGCGCAAACTCGACCAGCGCCGACCCTTCTTCATTGCGAATTGGCTTCATTGCAGCACCTTCTGTTTCGCAGTCCCCGTGATCGTAAACGGACCCGGCATCCCTGGTACGTTGAAGAGCGGACTGAAGCTGGTCTGCGTCTGAACGGTGATCGTCACTTCCATCACCGATCCTGGGCAGGCCGGAGAGGTAACGCTGTTGTTCGAGCACACAGCGGCCGACCCCGTGTCAGCACAGGTGCAGGACGTGCCCGTCGTAGAAGTAGGCGAAATCAGTTGTAGCGTCGAACCGCCAAAGTATTCGCTCTGCGCCGCGCTCGTCATTCCGGAGATGTCGGCGGCAGTGGCCCGGCTTTGCGCGCCGTACTGAGCGGCCGCTTTCGCCGCGCTGTTCACCTGAATCGCCGCATAGGCCAGCCGGCCGAACTCCACAGCGCCGAGCAGCAGCACGATCAGAAGCGTCATCGAGAGCGCAGTCTCTACCAGCGCTCCGCCCTCCTCACGCGCGAATTTCCTCAACATAGGCAGCACCTGATTACTCAACAAGGGTCACGACCTTCAGTGCGGAGGTGGACGGCGTGTAGCCGGCCACGTTGATGGGGGAGGGACCGCTCGAAATGCTGTCGACAACGAGGCCGCCCACCGTCGTGCTGCCGCCATTGTCCTGAACGGAAACCTGTGATTTCGGAGCATAGATAAAGCCGGTCAGCGTCATCGTCGAACGGCCAGCCTGCAGGCTCAGGCCGTGGCTGTTGCTGGGTGGTTGATAGATCACAACTCCGCCGATGCCGGTCCCGTTCGTCCCGTCTCCGCTGCCAGGAGCCGTCAGACTCAGTGTGCCGTTGCCCGGATCCATGGTGAAGCTGCCGCTGTCGATATCCAGCGTCACGCCGTTCCCGGTCACGTTGCTGTTCTTGATCGAGACGTTCCCTGTAAAGACGTAAAGCCCCGGCTGCATCACCACGTCCTGAATAGCGACGTTGCCGCTGTAGCACCCTGGAGAGACATTTCCCGTAAGAACGCCTCCCGAAGGAGCCTTGCACCCGGTCGGAGTTGGTTTGGTAATCCAGCTAAACGGGATCGTAGACGGCGTCACACCGCCCACTACCTGTGTGTTCGTGGCGAAATTGACTGTGTACCCGCTCGTCGAGCCGACGGCGGCGACCTTGGTCACGTCGACCAGGCCCGAATTGCCCTTGCCCGTCATCGCGGAGGAACTCTTCGAGTTCACGTAAATGCCGCACGTAGAGGCGTTGATCCGGTACTTCCCGTTCGCGTCGTAGGCCGACCCAGTCTCGTTCGTCAGATAGATGCAGAAGTCACTTGCGTTCGGGGTCCCCGCAACAGCCCTGGCCTTCACCGTAAAGGGCGATGCAGACTGTCCCTGCCAGAGGCTGAAGAACGTGCCGTAGAACGTGGTTGGATTCGTCTCGGTGGCGATCGCCTCAAAATAGCAGTTCGTGGCCACGCATCCCCGATGCGCCGACGGCGATCCTGCATTTGTGTTCACGGAGACAGCGAAGGTAGCTTCGGGTGCATTGAGTTGGCCTGCGTCCTGCCCGGCCTGGTTTGCAGTGGTGATCTCCGTCGACTGATTCGCATTGTTCGCGTCGTACAGGCTCAGGTAGCGCAGCGCGGCAGCGGTGGCGGCAGCATCCGCGGCAGTTTGCAGCTTACGCCGAGCATTAAAAAGCAGACCAACGTCGATGGCCAGCGCCATAAACCCCATAAAGCAGGTCATGCACAGCGCGGTGAGAATCAGCGTCTGTCCGCTCTCTTCACGGAACCATTTCATCGACCACCTCCAGTGCACCCCTGAATCTCTGCTTGCGACTCGCGCACTGTGGATTCCAATCCGCAATTCCTCGCCGATCGGGAGTTCCGCAGCTGTCCAGTTTTCGTCGGGGTTACCTAGGTCCAGTGGAGATGCGGCCCAGTCTCGACGAGAACTTCCCCTACAAAGACGAGAATGCTCCCGCGCCACAGAGAGGGCAATGCCACTAATGAGCTAATTACTCATGCAGTTACACGAGGTTACGTTCTGTAAATAGATTCACCAGGATAGCCGTTACGCCCGGCACGTTACTGCGCCTGGGCACGCGCCTCTGAAGGTCCTGGCGGACCCTACAGGCTACCGGCAATGAACGTGTGCGACGAGTGATGCTTCAGCGAACGTCCCGGCTAAAAAGGCAGGTTAACCCGCCTCCCGACGACACCAAGATCTTGGTTAGTTCGAAATGATCATCGCCGAAGAACTACTGAACTGCATCGTTATCGGCTTCATGAATGGAACGTTCAAGGTAAACGGATACGTCGCCGTGACCGTCACCAGATCTCCCGGCGCATTGCAATTAGCATTCTGCAAACTCGGGTCGGGAATCGCCTCGCATGTGAAATTCGTGGTGGTGGTAATAGAATTCGAGATCCCTGGATAGCCCTCGTTGTTGATGAAGGCCTGCACTTCCGTATTCTTCGCCCCGCAGTTGTTCAGAACGGTACAGTTCGACCCGCGCACCATGGCGTAGCGAGCCGCGTCCTTGGTCGCATACGCCAGGAAGTTATATGCGTACAGCCCCATCGAAAACTCGATCATCCCGAACAGAACCATGAACAAGATCGAGGCGGAGATTGCAAACTCAACCAGCGTTGCGCCTTCCTCTGACCTTTTCATTGCAGCCTCTTCTCTGTCGCGTTGCCATACATGTCAAAGCTCACCGGCAAACCGGGGATGGCAGCGACGGGTCTCATGTTGATATGCGTACTGACCACAATCACCTGCTCGAGTTGCGACGTGGAATTCACCCCGCAGGCAGTATTCGGGTCTGCTGTACTGCAGGCAAAAGGAGCTACCGAGGCATTGGGAGAAGAGCATTGACAGTACGAGCACGAGTACGACTTCGGGCTAGTGCCTGTAGACACGCAGGAAGCAACCGACGGCAGGCCGAGGGGCTTTGGCATGTCCAAAGTCCCGGTCTGGCCGATGGTGTTTCCGATGTCGGCCTTCGCGACCGAAAGCATCGTTGCTGTATCGACAGCCGTGCCGCTGTCCTGCGCCGCATACTGCACCGCAGCCTTCGCCGCATTCGAAACGTTGATCGCGCCCATGGCGAGTTGGCCGAGACCAATCGCCCCGAGCAGGATCGCCGTTAGGAGGGGCATCGCCAATGCCAGTTCAACGAGCGGCCCACCGCTCTCATCCCATATCAGACGCTTCATAGTGTCCTCTATTCGACCAGCGCCACTGCTAGTAACGGTGTGGCCGTGGGATTGCTCGTGCTGTAGCTGTTGATCGTCAGAGAAGCCGTGACATCGTCGATTTGGCCAACGATCAGGTCAGTATTTAGGGTCAATCCGCCGCTGTGATCGCCGCCGCTGTCATGCAGGAACAAGGTGCCGCTCGGAAGATAGAAAATCCCATTCACCGTGCCGGTCAGGTCTCCGTTCGAGTGTCCGAAATCGAATTCTGCCGCGCCATAATTGTTCGTCGGCGCCATCAAAACTACGCCTTGGTAGGGCGATGTACTCGCTGTCGGCGCACTCAGGTTGAAGACCGTACCCGAATTCTCAGTCATCACGACTTTTGAGTAATCGGTTTGCGGATACGCGAGATCTATGGTCGACCCGTTGGTTGCATCGCTCGTGACGTTCCCGCCGAATGTCAGCGTCCCTTTGCCGTTGAAGATGAACGTGCCATTCAGTTTTACGTTGCTCAGAGTCAAATTCCCATTCGAGTCGCCGGTATAGCAGACCGACCCTCCATTGCCTACTACCGTCGGGTTACTCGCTGTACCCGCAGCAGGACCGCCCGATGAACATGTGGGCATCGGACAGCTGCTGTCATTCGGGTTGCCGGTGTACGGCACGCAGAGTTTCTTCAGTGGGTTAGTAACTGGGGCGACCCCTGACGTATAAGCTGGCGGGTTGCATCCGCTGCACCCACCTACGACGGCAATCGACCCGGCCGAGAGTGTGCCGCCATTGCCATTGAGATCGAGCGCATTACTTGCTGTGCCGTTATCGACAATGCCACACTTGTTGGCTTTCACCGTGAAGGAACCCTGCAGCCACATGGAAGAAGTGCCACCTGTGCCAGGCCCGTTTCCACCGCCAGCTTTCAGGTTTCCATTCGGGTTCAGGACGTAAATGCAGTAGCTGGACACATACGGAGTCCCGGCCACAGCTCGCGCAGCCACGTTCGTCGACCCGATTCCCGTGATCATGCCCATGACGAACGTCGGGTTCGGCTGCGAAAGCACAGCCTCGAAGTACCCGTTGCACGTGCTGGACTTATAAGCACCGTTCACGACCGGACAATGGACATCGACTGTCGTGCCGTTCCCAGCTGTCACTCCGTTGAGCGTAGCTGCTGCTGCACCGACACCGTTTGCCGCTGCGACAGCACCAGTGTTCATCGAGTTGTAGTAGTAGTCCAGCGCTGCGGCCGTCGCTGCGCCGTCCGCTGCGATTTGCAGATTGCGCCGGGCTCGAAAGAGCATTCCCACATCAACTGCGAGGGCCAGGAAGCCGAGTAGAGCAGTCGTGCACAGCGCAATGAAAACCAGAGTCTGTCCTTCTTCTTCCCGAAACAGCTTCATCATCTGTAGACCTCCCTGTCGCGTTCGTCGCTTGACAGGCTTCTCATCGAATCTTTTCTGAACTTGCCCCGAGAATCACACCGATCAGCGAAACACTACACGCTGGGCCTCGCGCAACGTTCACCGCCAGAAACGGCCTCAATCGCCGCGCTTAAATACATCCACCTGAGAGCCTGATTATCCGATTGCGCGAGTCTGAAAAGCAATGAAAATGTGCAGGATAGCCCGTGTTTACAAGGCTCTCCGAGTAACTCGACGAGGAAAGAAAGTCACATCTCCGGAGTTACCTTCCGCGGCAACTCCGGCGCACAAGATAGCACTCCGAGGCGCTATCCGCAGAGAAGGTTCAACTTAGCTCTCACCCGTCGGTGACAACTATTTGTTCTCGTGCCGCCAGCGCAGAACGGGCTTGCGCGCCGCCTGGACCTCATCTAGCCGCGAAACACGGGTCGAGTGAGGAGCCGACTTCACCAGATCGGGCGATTCCTCCACCTCTTTTGCGATCGACCGCATCGCCTCGATGAACAAATCGAGTTCCTCCAGAGACTCGCTCTCCGTCGGCTCGATCATCAGCGCGCCGTGCACGATGAGCGGGAAGCTGACCGTGTACGGATGGAAGCCATAGTCGATGAGGCGCTTGGCGATGTCGCCGGTCTTCACGCCCTTGGCAGCCTGCCGCTTGTCGCTGAAGACCACCTCATGCATCGACGGTGTCTTGTACGGTAGCTCGTACAGATCTTCGAGGTTCTTGCGAATGTAATTCGCGTTCAGCACCGCGTCTTCGGTCGTCTGCCGCAATCCGTCGGGCCCGTTCGCAAGAATGTAGGCCAGCGCGCGAATGAACATGCCGGTATTTCCGTAGAAGGCGCGCACGCGGCCTACCGTTTGCGGCCGGTTGTACTCCCAATGGAGTTCGCCGTCCTTCTTCACCAATACAGGGGTGGGCAGGAACGGCTCCAAAAACTTCTTGCACGCCACCGGGCCCGATCCCGGCCCCCCGCCGCCATGCGGAGTCGAAAAGGTCTTGTGCAAATTGAGGTGCATTACGTCCACGCCGAAGTCGCCTGGTCGCACCTTGCCCACCAGCGCGTTCATGTTCGCCCCGTCCATGTAGAGCAGCGCGCCCTTTGCATGCAGAATGTCCGCGATCTTGTGGATCTCGTTCTCGAAAACACCCAGTGTCGAAGGATTCGTCAGCATCAGCGCCGCAGTGTCTTCATCCACCTGCCGCTCCAGCGCTTCCAGATCGATGCCGCCCTGCGCATTCGACTTGAGGTTCTCAACCTGGTACCCGCAAATTGCCGCGGTCGCGGGATTCGTACCATGTGCCGAGTCAGGAATGATGATCTTGCGCCGCGCGTTTCCCCGCGACTCATGCCATGCGCGCACCAGCAGAATGCCCGTGAACTCGCCATGCGCGCCCGCCGCCGGCTGTAGCGTAATCGTGTCCATACCGGTGATTTCGATAAGGCAGCGCTGCAGCAGATCGATCACTTCAAGGACCCCTTGCGCCAGCGACTCCGGCCTGTAAGGATGCGCGTCGGCCAGCCCCTCGATACGTGCCACGTACTCATTGACGCGCGGGTTGTACTTCATCGTGCACGAGCCAAGCGGATACATGCCCAGATCTATCGCGTAGTTCCACGTCGAAAGCCGCGTAAAGTGCCGAATGATCTCAATCTCGCTCAGTTCCGGCAGTCCCGCCTTCTCCACGCGATACGCCGGCCCTAGCGCGGCCTTCGCGTCGACCTCAGGCACGTCGAGCGGAGGCAGCTTGTAGCCGCGCTTCCCAGCCGCCGACTTCTCGAACACCAATCCTTCGTTCTGCGTCTGATGCGGCCGAACCTTCCCCAACGTCTTACGCTCAATCTGCTCCACTGTCGCCGCCATCTCTACGCCTCCACCGGCGCTGCCGCCAAAACCTTCGCAGCGTGGTCGATTGTTTCTCTTGCAATCACTTCTGTGGCACACCAGAGCGTCGCATTTTTCAGCTCTGGATACCAGCGGCCCAGGCCCAGCCCGCCGACGATCTTCTCGTCGAGCAACCGCTGCGTCCATTGCTCCGCGGGCTCCTGCGTCTGCAGTACGAACTCATGAAATCGCGGCGAGTCTTTGAAGAGCAGCTTAGCCCCAGGCTGTGCGCTCAGCGCCTTCGCCGTGTATGCCGCCTTTGCGAGGTTGTGCTCCGCCAGCTCCCGCACGCCTTCCTTTCCGTAGACGGTAAGGAAGATCGTCGCCATCAACGCAACCAGAGCCTGATTCGTGCAGATGTTCGACGTCGCTTTCTCGCGCCTGATGTGCTGCTCGCGTGTCGAAAGCGTCAGCACAAATCCGCGATTCCCGTCTCCATCCACCGTCTGCCCCGCAAGCCGCCCCGGCATCTGCCGCAGGTACTGCTCCTTCGCCGCGATCACTCCGCAGAACGGCCCGCCGTAGCTCAGCGCAACTCCAAACGACTGCGCCTCCATGCTCACGATGTCCGCCTCTACGGGAGGCCGCACGATGCCCAGCGAAATCGCTTCGGCGATCGATACGATGAGCAGCGCGCCCTTCTTATGCGCGATCTCCGCGATGGCCGGAATGTCTTCGATCACGCCGAAGAAGTTCGGGCTCTGCACCAGCACAGCTGCCGTCTCCTCCGTCACCGCAGCGGCAAGCGCCTCAAGATCCACGCGGCCCGTGTCAGCAACATATCCAATCTCAGCGGTCGGCAGATCGCGATACCGTAGGTACGTCGCCAGCACCTCGCGATATTCCGGGTGCACTGTCGACGCCACCACAGCCTTCTGCCGTCCCGTCACGCGCATGGCCATCAGCATCGCTTCCGCCGCGCCCGTCGATCCGTCGTACATGCTGGCGTTGGCCACGTCCATGCCGGTCAGCTCGGCGATCATGGTCTGGAATTCAAAGATCGCCTGCAGCGTCCCCTGCGTGATCTCCGCCTGATACGGCGTATAGCTCGTCAGGAACTCGCCCCGCTGCACAAGCGAATCGATCACCACCGGCCGATAGTGTCGATAGCAGCCCGCGCCAAGGAAGCTGGCGTAGTCGGTCGCGTTCTTCTGGCCTGCGGCTTTGAAGTAGGAGACGATTTCGCTCTCGCCCTGCTGGCGCGGAACGTCCAGATCGCGCGTGAGCCTGTACTCGGCAGGAATGATGGCGAACAGATCGTCAATTGCCTGCGCGCCAATAGCCTTCAACATCTGCTCGCGCTCAGCGGGAGATTTGGGTAGATAACGCATTGAGCTTTCAGCTCCTGGCTTTTAGCTATAAGCCGTCAGCTTTTAGCAAAAGCTCGATACAAAGTTGGATTTACTTGCATGTCAGCTAAGAGCTAAAAGCTAATAGCCATGAGCACTGTCGCTACGCGCCTGTTTCTTCCGACACAAATTTCTCGTACGCCGCCGCATCCAGCAGCTTCTCAAAGTCAGCCGTGTCCGCCAGTTCCACCTTAATGATCCAGGTCTCGTGCGGAGCCTCGTTGATCTTGTCCGGCGAAGTCTTCAGTTCCTCGTTCACCGCGCTGACGGTTCCGCTCACCGGCGAGAACAGATCGCTGACTGCCTTCACGCTTTCCACCGAGCCAAACGAGTTATTCGCGGTCACGGAGTCGCCGACCTTGGGCACGTCCACATAGACGATGTCGCCCAGCGAGTTCTGCGCGTAATCCGTGATGCCGATGGTCCCGATCTTTCCGTCCAGCGAGATCCACTCATGTTCTTTGGTGTAGCGGTAGTTCGCGGGATAAGCCATAAAGAGAAAAGCTCCTTTCGAGCGGAAAACAACGAAGCTACAGTGTACGACCTGCTGAGGCTCGCCGTTCGATGAGGAAAAGGCGGCGCTTTGTGATGCGGTCTGGCGGCCGGTCTTATTTTGATGGGCCAAAGCCTGCGTAGGGTTCAAGCGGCAGAATCGCGCTGAGCTCCAGCATTCCAGCCTTGGCGAGAGGTAGAGTTGCCACAGCACAGCGGACATCCGCCTCACTCGCGGCTTCCCAGACGATCACAGCGCCCGGCATGTCGCCACGCTTCCAGATCTGGCGCAGCTGGCCGGCAGCATACATCTCCTTTACGCGATTCGCTTCCTGCGCGATGAGCTCGGGAGTGAAGGCCTCTGCCGGAAACGCATCGGTGCGCCGGCGCGAAAGGGTCAGGAATTGCATACGTAAGTGCTCCAGGTGCTCGCGAGGAAGTTCAAGCCGCGCTGGCCTCTAGACCCGACGTAAGCCGCCGGTAATCCACCAGCATCTTCGCCCGCCAGATCAGGATCATGCCGAAGGCAAGAATAAAGAAGATTCCCGCCGTCTGTTGCGCCGTCAGGATGTGATCGAAATAGCCGCGCGCAAAAAATCGGATCGCGGCCAGTACCAGAATTACCGCCAGAAAAGCGCTCGACCGCTTCATGCGGACGGTCTCGCCCTGGCGCTCGAGGCGGGTAGTCAACAGCAGTGGCCAGGCAAGAATCAGCGCTCCGGTCAGAAACGCGCTCAATGCCCACGTCCACGGGACGCGGAAGGCGGAGTCAAGGAACATGGAAAACCCCGTCGCCATGCCCAGCGGCGGAATAATGATCTTTCGCAGCGAGACGGCGCTGCGCGTCTCCCGCAGCCGCCAGATAACGACGGCAACGGCCCCCGCTCCGGCGACGAGCACAGAGCCCGCAGCCTTGGCGAAGATGGGTGGAATGAGGGAAGCCGCGACCATGCCTGCCTCTATTCTAGGGGATTCGCAGTTCTCGCGCGACGAAGGCCTTATCGCCTTTCGCCTCTGTCCACCTGACACAGCTGCTTTCCTATTTCGTGAAAAACTCTCCGACTCGTCCGTTCGCCCACGGATCATAATGCTCCGCGAAATCGGCCCGCTGCTGAACGGAGGGGTGGCTGTCCATCCAGAACTCCACAAATGCGTTTGGCGCAGGGTCCTCCAGCCAAGCCTCCCCCATATGGTTGAACGCCGAAACCGCCGTCTTTCGCGGGTCGGCCACTAGGCCATGAATAGCCTCCTGCCCGTAAACATCGGCCTCGTGCTCAAAATTCCGGCTCACCTTGTTGGCAATCGGGGTCGCTACAAAATTGCCAATCGAAAACGCAAAGAACAGCACCACAAATCCCGTCCGGCTCCCCACAGCACTCACCCTCCAACTCTCCCCGAATCGGCGCACCATCCATTCCGCAATATGCGCGCAGGCCCAGAACAGGAACAGCAGCCCCACCATCATGAAAGCCAGCCCCTTGGGAATGTGGTTCAGCACATAGTGGCCGCTCTCGTGGCCGAAGATGAACATAATCTCGTCGTCCGGCATCCGGTCCATCGTCGTATCCCACATCACAAACCGCTTGCTGGATCCAATCCCGGTCACGTAGGCGTTGATTCCGTTGCTCTTCTCGCTCGCCTTCATTAGGAACATGCGCTCCGGGGGAATGCGCGTCCCGGTCCGCGCCACCACTTCTTCGAGCTTCGCGGCGAGCGCCGGATGCGAGGCCTCGAGCGGCGAGAACTTGTTGAAGATTGGATCGAGCACCAGAGGCGCCAAAAACACCGACACCAGGATCAGCGGCAGCGAGATCAACCAGGTCCACATCCAGTAGCCCCGAGGCGATCGCCGCACCACCCAGTTCAGCAACAACGCCACCGGCACCCCGATCGCCAGCGACACCCCCAACTCTTTCGCGTAGTCCACAAACCACGCACCCCACGGTTGAACGCTCACGTGATACTTGAGGCTTGCCGTGTGCGCGACGATGCCCAGCGGCAGATCCGCCACTGCCAGAATCACCAGCACCAGCCCGAAGAAGCCCACCCCCTGCACCCATCGCGACCTGAGCGTTTCCCTCGTCCACACGTCTAACCGCGTAGCAGAACCCGTCACCAGCAAAACCCAGAGCACCACGAGATCCCACACCGAACCTGCAATTGCCACCCACACCCGAATCCGGTTCAGCGCCTTCGCCTGGACAAGTTTGTCGGGCGGCAGCGAGTATGCCTGGTCAGAGCGCGGACCCTTGTTGACTTCGGATGTCTGCTTTGCACCGGCTGCCGGGGCGGGATTCGTCTGGCTCGGCTTTGCCATCTTCGCCGGCGTCTCTTGCGCCCCAGCCTGCGATGCCAAGCCGGGCGCTCCGGCTAAGGCGAGTAATGCGGCGAGAGTACCTGCGGCCAAGATGCGGCGAAGGAGCAACACCAGTTTTCCCTCGGGAGAATCAGGAATTTGAGACAATCAAGTTTACCGATGTTCATCGCTGAGAAGTTTTGCTCCCCATCCAGGAGCCCTCGTCGTAGTTCCGTACTCGGTCGCGGATTCCTTGCGACGCTCGCTGCGTTCGCCGCTTCGCTGCTATGCACCGGCCTTTCGTCTCCGGCACAACGGGCAGGCAAAGTTCATGCAGCGGCGAAAGACGCCGTTTCCGGCTCGCCCGTCCTGCTCGACACCATGACCGGCGAATTGCAACGCGCCTTCACCTCCCTCAGCAAGCCCGGGCAGAACCAGAAGGACGCGGACAGAGTTCTACCGCCGTATTTCCTCAGCTACTCCATAAGCGACAACAGCTCCGTCAGCATTCGCGCGCAGTACGGCGCGCTGGCCGACAGCAACACCAGCCACGTCCGCGTCGCGGATGTCCAGGTCCGCATCGGCGATCCCAAGCTCGACAACACCCACGGCAATCACCGCGCCTCGGCCGTCAACAGCCTGCAGATGCCCCTCGGAGACGATCGCGCCGCTCTCTCGCGCACCCTCTGGCAGGCCACAAACGCCGGCTACGCCACTGCTCTCGACAACTACCTCCGCGTAAAAACCGAGGCACAGGTCCGCGCAAAGGAAGAAGACTCATCCCCCGACTTCAGCAAAGAGCCTCCGCAAGTCTCCGTCTCCGCACCTGCGCCTTCCATCGCACTCGATCGCGCCGCCTGGGAACAGCGCATCAAGTCATTGAGTCTGGTCTTCCGCGAGTTCCCCAGTGTTTACCAGAACATCGCCATGCTCACGGTCCAGAACCAGACCGACTACTACGCATCCTCTGAAGGCTCGCGCATCGTCGCACCCCATCAGCAGGCACGTGTGGTCGTCTTCGCCGTCACGCGCGCTGAAGACGGAATGGACCTGTTCCGGGCCAGGACCTTCGAAGCCGAAACTGCCGATGGTCTCCCCTCGCAATCGCAAATGGAAGCCGGCGTTCGCGAGTTGGGCAAAAGCCTCGAAGCCCTGCGCAAAGCTCCCGTTACCGAACCATTCAACGGGCCTGCAATCCTCTCTGGACGCGCCTCCGCAGTGTTCTTCCACGAAGTTCTCGGCCACCGTCTCGAAGGCCAGCGCCAGCGGGGCGACGAAGAAGGCCAGACCTTCACCAAGGAGTTGAACAAGGAAGTTCTTCCGCCGTTTCTCTCCGTCTCGGACGACCCGACCATAAGCACCTTCAACAACACCTGGCTCAGCGGCACCTACGCCTTCGACGACGAAGGCCAGAAGGCCCGCCGCGTCGATCTCATCCAGAACGGCGTGCTCAAAACCTTCCTCATGTCGCGCCTTCCCATCGCAAGCTTCGCCGATTCCAACGGCCACGGCCGCGCCCAGACCGGCCGCATGCCCACTGGCCGCCAGGGCAACCTCATTGTGACTTCCACAAATTCAGTCCAAGAGGTGGAACTCCGGAGGAGATTGATCGAAGAAGCGAGAAAACAAGGCAAACCCTACGGTCTCTACTTCGAAGACATCTCCTCCGGATTCGCAGTCACCACGCGCAGCGCTCCGCAGGCCTTCCAGGTCATCCCGCTCGTAGTCTGGCGCGTCTACGTCGACGGCCGTCCCGATGAACTCGTCCGCGGCGTCAGCATCGTTGGCACTCCGCTCGCCGCTATGAAGCGCATCCTTGCCACCAGCGACAAGAGCGAAGTCTTCAACGGCGAATGTGGCGCCGAGTCGGGCACCGTGCCCGTCAGCGCCGTTGCTCCTGCCATGCTCGTCAGCGAAATCGAAACGCAGCGCCAGCAGCAGGGCACGCAACGCCCGCCGATCCTTCCCATCCCCGGCGCGGCAGCAACCCCAGCAACGAAGGAGGGCCAATGAAGTTCGCTCGCCACATCTCAGCACTGTTCGCGGCGGGACTCCTCTCATTCGCTGCCATTGCTCCGAACTCTGCCTCCGCTCAAGCCACACGCGCCGATGCTGAAAAGGACCCCGTCCTCAAAGCTATGCTCGAAGAACTCGATCGCAGCATGACGCACCTCCAACTCCCCGGCTTCGAGAAACCCTACTTCATCGAATACCGGATCGAGGACGTACAGGACTTCGAAACCCGCGCCGCATTCGGCTCAACTGAAGGCTCGCACCGGGGCCACGCGCGCATCGCCCGCATCAGCGTTCGTGTAGGCGACTACAAGACCGACAACTCCGGACCCCGCGGCGACGGAGCCATTCAGCTCGCCGCCATCGATGACGACCCCGTAGCGCTCCGCTCCGCTCTCTGGGCCGGCACCGACCAGGCTTATAAAGCCGCGCTCGCCGCCTACGCACAAAAGCAGGCCGAACTCAAGCAGGTGCAGACTCCCCCGCAGGCCGACGACTTCAGCAAAACCAAACCCATAGTCTCCCTCGCCGATCCCCTCAAGCTCTCCGTCGACGAAAACGCCTGGTCCGATCGCGTCGCGAATGCCAGTGGCATCTACCGCACCGACCCCGCCGTGAACGCGACGCAACAGCAGATCCAGTACTCTAATGCCATCTTCCACGCTCGCGTCACCACCACCTGGATCGCTTCGAGCGAGGGCGCAATCGTGCGCAAGTCCTCCAGCAGCTACTCGGAATCCCTCGGAGTCGGCACACAGGCCGACGACGGCATGCACCTCGACCGCTCCTACGGAACCAGCGGCGTCTCTCTCACCGACCTCGACAGCTCCGAAAAGTTTCATGAACACGCCGTCACGCTCATCTCGTCGCTCAGCGATCTCCGCAAAGCTCCATTGGTCGAAGAGGAGTATCACGGCCCAGTGCTTCTCTCCGCCGATGCCAGCGCCGACACGCTCCACAATCTTCTCGCTTCCGGAGTAATTGCGACGCGGCCGAAGCTCGGCACCGAGGCTCGCACGAATGGTCCTTTTGCTTCCAGCTACAAAGCGCGCATCATGCCCGACTTCCTCTCCGTCGTCGACGACCCCGCGCTCAAGACATGGGAAGGCAAAGACCTCGTCGGCTCCTACTCCGTCGACGACGAAGCCGTACCCGCGAAGACCGTCCAGCTCGTCTCCGACGGCCACCTGCAGAATTACCTCATCGGTCGCACGCCCGTGCGCGACTTCCCCGAATCCAACGGCCACGCGCGCGCCGGCCTCACCGGCCCCCCGCATCCCGTCATCGGCGTACTCAAAATCACCGCGGAGCAGGGCCTCTCCAACGACGAACTAAACGCAAAGCTGGTCCAGATAGCAAAAGACCGCGGCCTTAATTCTGTCTACTACGTCGAGACCCTCGGCGCCGAAAGCACCCCGCGCCTTCTCTATCGCATAGACCTTGACGGCAAGCGCACCCTCGTCCGCGGAGCCGTTCTCGACTATCTCGATCAGCGCGCCCTCCGTTCTGGAGTTGTCGCCGCGGGCAAAAACCTTTGGGTCGCCAACTACGCCACCGAAGTCCCCGAAACCGTTCTCGCCCCCGCCCTCCTCTTCGACGACGTTACCGTTAAGCGCGCCAACGAAACCAACGACAAGCTGCCCTACTACCCCGCGCCGGAGTGAGCAGCACGGAACCAATGACAAGGCGGCCTTGCTCATTCAGATCAGGCCCTTACCTGCCCGGGTCCGCCGCCAATTCGCGCTAATGGCCCCATAACGGGCAACAAAGAATTGGCTTCTTCCTGCCCCCGGCTACCTAGCTGGCTCCTCTTGCATCAAAGCATATGTAGGGCTTCGAAGGTGCTTCCCTCCCCCAGCCTGAAGCGGGTTCGCCGCTCGTTGATCGATCCCAGACAAACATCCGTTTCACAACAACGGGCCCGAGATTACAAATCCAGAGCCGGAAAAGACATCTGTGCCAATACTTACGAAGCCATGCGAAGGAAAACTCAGCGAAGAGACACAGGAGATGCTCAAGAATAGCCGCAGCCGTGCGGGTTGGGGCATCTATCCCTGTGAGACTTGCGGCCAGAAGGTAGGAGTAGAAGACACCAGCGGTAAGTGGACTCCTGAGAAGCACTGGCCCACCATCGTGTACCCACCGCGCAAAGCCGTTCCGAATCGTTACCAGGCCAAGCGTTACAGCGAGTAGTTCGCGAAGCTCTCCCTGAGAAGCCGCTCATAGGGAGCGGCTTCGTATTTTTATGTCGAACTCAATCCAGTCGAGTCAGATAAGCGACGCCCTCCTCGGGGCGAAGTCTTCGCGCCATCTCCTCAGCCTGCTCCCGATCGTCACCCGCGGGCCTGATCCGGACCCAGTAGCTGCGCTCGCCGGGAAACTCGATCACCTTCGAACCGGCATACTCGTCAATGAGTTTCTCCTTAAAGCGAATCGCCTTGTGCTCGCTGGTGAACGGGCCAATCTGCACGCACCAGCGGCCTCCAATATCCATGGGCTTCGGTGTCTCGTAGACGTCGATCCGCACCTGGGCCGATCCGGGCCAGATCCCGATTGATTGCGCAGAAGCTTTTGTCAGGTCCAGGATTGCCGTGGTCACAAATGGTCCGCGATCGCTGATACGCATCGCTGAAGCCTGTCGCGTTTTCAGATTTGTAACCACGATCAGCGATCCCATCGGCAGCGTTCGGTGCGCAGCCGTCAGCGCCTCGTCGCTGAAGAGCTGCCCGTTGGCGGCTTTCCGGCCCCGTGCTGCCGTATACCAGGTAGCCTTGCCTTCTTCGCTGTAGATCGGCCGGTGCGAAAGGATGAACTCCTTGTCTTCAGCGCTGATGCCGCCTTCAGGCACGCGAGTCACAGGAATCGAACCGCGCGCAGGTGGCTCCGGAACGGGTCTTCTCGTTGGCGTGGAAGGTGGCGGCACGTAGACAGGGGGTGCAGTAGCGCGGGGAGTCGCGCGCGTCTTCTTGTGACCGCATCCTGCAGCGAAAATCGCCACCACCAGCAGCCCAGTCAGAAATCGAAATCGCGACGTGCTCGGGGGAATGAGCAGTCGCATCAGCCGCGCGGGCCTCTTTGCTGCTGGTCCATCTTGTCTGCCAGATTTTTCAGCTTCTCTGAAAGTTTGCGCATTGCTGATATCGATTCACCGCGCACCTGCGGCACTACAGCATCGTTGACATACGCGATTGCGTGCCGCAGTTCCATCTCAATCAGCTCGATTGCTTCGTCGATGCGACTTCCGACAGTATGGCCGGAAGGTGGTGGAGGAGGATAAGAGCTCATGACCGTAAGCCTCGCTTTCTAGTCTCGACTGCGCGCCATCGACCGTCAATGCCTCAACTGCTGCACCGAGCCTCCAGGGACAACATGAGCTCACTCGACCCATTTCGTCACCGATTCTCTCTGCTCGAAGTACCCTTTTCTGAATATCTTGCGTCCCAGTAAGTGAGTGTCTGCGTTGAGGTGCAACAGGCGGCCCTGGCTCCTTCACCCATGTACGACGCGGTACAGGAAAAGTTCCATCTCAGCGAGGAACCCTTCTTTGCACGAGGCCGCAAGCTGCCAGCCGCAGAACGCCACCAGAATCTCGGTCCGACTTCTCACCTCGGCTCTCCTCCGGTTAATTTCCTCGTTCTTTCTTGTCGCTACTGCTTACCCGCAAGCGCCGGCTGCCCGTGAGCCGATCAACCCTGCGGCGCCGATCCCTGCCGCTCCCCTGCCCATCATCAAGAATCAAAAGCAGGGTCCTTGCCGCGTGATTCCGAAGAGCGAATCCGCTGGAAGAACGCTCACGAAATTCGGGGCGTTCTACATCGCGACCCTCCCTGGGCTCCCGGAACCAGGAGGTCCAACTCCGTCAAATCAAAACGATGTTCAGAATCTTCCCGCATGCCTGCCGCCCCCGCTCATCAACTTCTACCAGCGCTTTATTAACGGCCCCGAGATCAAGCCTCTGACGCCCAAAGAGAAGGCAAGGCTGGCTGCACGCAACGTGCTCGATCCCTTCAACGCAATCACGATTGCCGGAAACGCTGCAATCGCCATCGGCTCCGACTCGCACTCAGCCTATGGACCCGGAATTCCGGGCTTCTGGCGCTACACCGGCGTCAGCTACACCGAAGACATGACCAGCGAGTTCTTTGGCACATTCCTCATCCCATCGATCTTTCACCAGGATCCCCACTACCACCGTATGCCGCATGCGCCCATTCCCCGAAGGATCTTGAACTCCATCATGCAGGTGGGGTGGACCCGGAGCGACTCCGGCAAGGGCATGCCGAACTACTCCACCCTGATCGCCTCTCCCATCGACGCGGAAATCGCCGACCTCTACGTCCCTGGCATCCACAGCAACCTGCCCTCCACCGCCGCACGCGTCGTCACGGGCTGGGCCCTGGCCCCGACCGACAACTTCGTCACCGAATTCCTCCCCGACGTCGCCCGCCGCGTCCACGTCCAGATCGTCTTCGTGCAGCAGATCATCAACCAGATTTCCAGCCCAGGTTCGCCCAGCATCTTCTAACCCGGACTCAAATTCGTAAACTCCTGTAAGATCAGTGCTTTGTCTCAGTCCTGAATGCCTCCGTTCACCCGCCGCGAATCCCCATTCACACCCCTTTTTCCCCGTTCGCTGCACCCCGGTTGGATTGACTGGGGTACGTGGTTACTCTTGGAATGAGTTTCTTTGCCCTGGCAAGATATTGTCTGAGGCTCCGCGGCGACGCAGCGCATTCTTTCTTAAGGAGATCGCACCACATGTCTAAAGCAGTGAAATATGCCGAGAAGGTAGCCGTTTACGCGGCCAAGGGAGCGTGGAGCGTGTACGAGCGGCTGAATCGCATCAGCCCGAACCCCTCGTTTACCCCGAAGTGGAGCGATAAACCCCTCCTGAAGAGCTGGCAGAAGGAAAAGCCCCCGTTGGGCTGGCCTCGTACCACCGACTCGCTCTGCCCCAAGTGCGTCCCTGAGATCCGCAAGCAGATCCTCGACGGCAAGCTTCCCCACGAAGTCCTTCTCAACGAAAAGGTCGGCGAAATCAAGGCTCAGATCATCGAGCGCGACGGCAAGATCCTCATGGTGAAGGACTGCCCCAAGCACGGCCACTTCGAAGACGTGATGTCGATCGATCCGGCGTTCTTTAAGCATCTTGAAGAGAGTTTCCCCGGCCGCGACATCCGCGCCCACGGTGAGACTGAAGGCAAGCTCCACAACCACGGCACGTCTACCGTCACCCACGGCCGCGGCTCGGTGCTCACCATCGACCTGACCAACAGGTGCAACATGATGTGCGATCCGTGCTTCATGGATGCGAACCAGGTCGGATTCGTGCACGAACTGACGTGGGACGAGATCAAGACCATGCTCGACAACGCGATCACCATCAAGCCGCGTCGTCAGATGAGCGTTCAGTTCTCCGGCGGTGAGCCCACGCTCTCCCCTTACTTCCTCGATGCAGTTGCCTACTCGCGCAAGGTTGGTTACAACTCCGTGCAGGCCGCATCGAACGGCATCGAATTCGCCAAGTCGAAGGAACTCTGCCGCGCCGCCGCAGAAGCGGGCCTTCGCTACGTCTACCTCCAGTTTGACGGTATCGGCAACGCTGCCAACTCGCACCGCAAGGTCGGCAACCTCTTCGACGTGAAGCTCCAGGCCATCAACAACCTGCATGAAGCCGGCGTCGAGATAGTCCCCGTTACGACGATCATCAACGGCATCAACAACGAGCAGGTTGGCCGCATCATCGAGTTCGCTCTCGACAACCCCAAGAAGATCAGCTTCCTCTCATTCCAGCCGGTTTCGTTCACCGGACGCGACGAGGACATCAGCGAAGAGCGCCGTCTCGCTCAGCGCTACACCCTCTCGCACATGGCGCATGACGTCAAGAATCAGGTCGGTATCGGCGTCCCCGAGCGCGACTGGTTCCCCATCAGCTTCATGAGCACCTTCTCCGACTGGGCCGATCTCGTACACGGACCCTCAGCCGAATGGGGTCAGCTCTCCTGCGGATGCCACCCGAACTGCGGTATCGGCATGGCGCTGATGATCGATAAGGAAACCAAGGAAGCCGCGCCTGTCACTGCCTTCCTTCACATGGACCAGGTCGCCAAGGACCTCGCCAAGGTCAATGACGCCGCCCGTGGCAAGTGGATGTCAGTCATCGGATTCGGACTTGCGCTGCTCCGCAACTACGACCCGTTCCAGGCTCCGACACACTTCAAGATCTCGGACATGCTCAAGAAGATGGACAAGACCTTCAACGCGACCGGCAAGAACTACGGCAGCGTGAAAGGCGACCGCACCATGGAAGATATCCAGAAGCGCCGTCAGGACCGCTGGAACTTCCTCTTCATCGCCGGCATGTGGTTCCAGGATCTCTTCAACTACGACTTCCGCCGCACCGAGCAGTGCATCATCCCCTACGCCACGCAGGAAGGCGAGATCAGCTTCTGCGCATACAACACGGGCGTAGGCTGGCGCAACATTATCGAGAAGATGCACATGACTGCCACGCTGACCAAGTGGTACGAAGAGCACGGCCGTCACGAGATCTTCGCCGGTGGCAAGAAGGTCGGCATGACCTACGTGGGACACGAGCTCAAGCTCAATATGGAGCACGTGAACTCCGAAGCCAATCACACCCTCGACGAACTCGGCATCGCCAAGAACGCCCGCGAAGAAAAACTTCGCGCTCGCAATGCGCAGGCCTCGACGGTGGACAAGGCGAAGCAGGAAGCCGAAAACGCCCGCATGGCCAAGCTCTATCGCGAACACGTACTTGGCGAGAAGCCGGTCGAAGGCCTCGTGAGCCTCGACAGCATCCGCCCCGCAACCAACAACGCCGCATCACCGGTCAATCGCCACCGCGAAGAAGCCGAGCCCGTCGCCGGCGACTAATTAGTTCCTGGGAGAGTGGGGTTCCAACTCTCCACTCCTTGGTTCTCTTCATCAACAAGGCCGTCCCGCTCGGGACGGCCTTGTTGCGTTTGGGTCGACTTGGGACGGAATCGGTTCTCGCAAGATCGCTGAGGATGAGAGTCGAGTCTTGCTGGGCTATGGCCTCAGTATCACTCCTGCCAGATTTGACCAAACGGCGGTATCCGCCAGCGTTGAAGCAACGACCGTCGCGAAGAGCAGCGCGGCGAAGCTCAAGGCAAATTCGCGTTCAAGTTTGCGGGTAAGCGCCCAATGCAGCAGCAGCAGAACGGCCCCAATACCGACGACTGGCCCGAAGATTCCCATCCAGTGGTGCTCTCCGAAAATCGAACTCACCAGGGGTATCCGTCCGGTGGCACCACTGATAAGACTCAGGCTAGCCATGAGCATCATCGGACGGTGAACCCGTGGTCTCTTGCGGTTCAGCACCCCGATGAACACGAATGCGACATAGAGTGCGATCTCCGCATACATGACCAGCAGGAAACGCGGCCCAGGCCAGTCGAAGACAACCTGCTGTGGCACGAGACGTACCGAGTGAGTGGCGACAATCGGTCCCGTCACTGCGATTGCTGTAGCGATAACGAGCACGCTCCAGCCGAGTTTCTGATGGATGCGACGATTTTTCGTCGCAATCAAGAGCGACTGCAGAAAGAACAACAAGAACCAGGCAAAGATGGCCGTGCTATGCGCTACCACGATGACGAGCATCGTGGGGTCGATGGGAGAGCCGTCGAAGTGTTTGCCTCCGAAGATGTAGTGCTGAAAACCTACGACCGTCAGGACCAGGAAGATGGCGCCAGCAGAGGTATAGAGAAGGCGGTCGGCTTTCATCCGCGTTTTCCTTCCAATTTCTGTGAGGTGGGGGGTCGACCGCAGTCTAGTTCAATCGCCTGCAATGGATCAAACGGAACATCGCGCCTGTGCCCGCTTGCGAATGGCGGTAAAATGCCGTCTTGACCGCCGTTGCAGCGTTTGATCTGTCGGGTCTCCGGCCCCTCCAAGAGGGCGATCACTCGCCTGGGGCAACTGCCAACTTTCCACCCTTCTTCCCCAAAATGCACAGCCGCTCTGGACGGACGGCGCTATGATGTTGGCCTCGGAGAACCGCCATGTCTCAATACGCTTATCATTGCGCCGACTGCAACAAGGAATTTACCCAGCAACACCACATCTCCGACGTCGAGAAAGCCGAGATCAAGTGCCCCAACTGCGGCGGCAAGAATGTGCACCAACTTGTATCTGCATTCTCCGCCGTTACCTCAAAGAAGAGCTAACGGACTCCTCCGGAGCCCCACGAAGCATTCCGCGCAAACAAAACGGCGCGACCGAAGCCGCGCCGCAAGGGAGAATACTTCGGTCTTCTACTGACCGTTTCCAGATGCCTGTTCGTTCTTGTTGTAATCGACACGAACCGTCAGGATCTCGTACGGGTGTATGGGCGCCTTCACCACATCGCCTGAAACCGTGAGAGCGTTGCCCCCCGGCTTCTCCTGCATGTTGGTGACCGTAGCGCTTGCAGCACCCGGCGGAACATGGAACTCCACCGTCGATTCCTTCCCCGCCCACTCGTAGACCCGGAAAATCAACCCATTTGCGTCTTCGGCCTTCTTCACCGCCGTCAGCACCACGTTCTCAGGCGTGACGGAAACAAACGAGTGCGTCGCCGGCAGAGATCCGGCATGAGCCGTCGTTACCTCACCCGAAAGCGGGTAGTTGTACTCATATCCATGCCGTACTGTCATGGCGTCTTTCCAAGTTCCGGCGTGCGGATAAATTGCGTAATCGAAGTTCTGCTGTCCCATGTCAGCGTCGGGATCAGGCCACTTGGGCGACCGCAGCAGCGTAAGCCGCAGCATGTTGCCCACCGCATCGTATCCATACTTTGTGTTGTTGATGACGGAGAGGCCATGCTTGCCGTCCCCAAGATCGGCCCATCGCATGGCGGGAACCTCAAACTGCGCCTTCTCCCAGGAGTTATTACGCGTGGTCGGCCGGTCGATCGAGCCATAAGGAATCTCGTAGGTCGCAAACGGCCCCGACGCAGCCACAGGGAACGCAGCCTTCAGCAGAATGTGCGATTCCTGCCAGTCAAACCGGTTGCGAACATTGACCTCATCGCCTTCCGCCGACAAGCCAATCGTCTGCTCGAACTTCGACTTGCCGTAGTGGCTCGTGATCTTGATGCTGGGCTCTGCCGTTTTCAGCAACGCGACCGAATCCGCCTTCTCAATCGTCTCTGGTTTTGCATCCAGCGTGCCCGGATCGATATTCCACGCATCGTAATCCTTCGGCGTGTCCTTGAAGAACTGCAGCTGATTGCCGCAGGCACCCGAAGCCAGGGTTTCAAAGTTGGTCTTCTTGTCGAACAGGCTCGTGATGCATCCGGTCTGCTTGCTCACTGCAACGCGCAGCTTCGCGTTCTCCAGCGTGATCGTGTCGCCCGAGTCCTTTGCGATGACGGCCTTCTCGGCCGGCTCAGCGGTGCCCTTGCCGCTCCCGAGCCACACCACCTTGTAGCCCATCGCGGGCACATTCAGCACGTGCAGCTTCACATCTGCAAAGCCAGTGTTCTGCTCAGGCTTCACCTCGACCACCTGCGCACCGCTTGCCGTCACACCGGCTTTGGCCTGCAGATGAACCGTGACTTCTCCTGAGCGCTGCCACCCGAGTGGATTAAAGACCACCACCGGTGTTCCCTGCCCTGCCGTGTTCACACGCTCGCTGACGGTCGCCAGTGCATGCCGCGAGATCTCGTTGGTCGAGAACTTCACGACGTCGTAGTCCTTCTGCGCGTCCTTGTAGATGATGCCGATCCCCGACCCTGCCGCAAGATCGTGGAATTGGTTGAAGAGCACCTTCTTCCAATCCTCGGTCAGCTCGTCTCCCGGATATTGCCGCCCATCTAGCCAAGCCAGCGAAGCCCACTTCTCCGCATCCAGAACCTGCACCTCGGAGTCGCGCATGTTCTTCTTATGCGTTGCCTGGGTAGTCATCACACCGCGGTGGTACTCAAAATACAGTTCGCTCTTCCATGTCGGAATTGCGACCTTACCCTCCACAGCTGCCGGAGGCGTATAGCCCTTTGCGATTGACTGGTAGTCCCACTCCTTACTCTCGGGCGCGACCTCCTTCTCCACTTTCGAGAAATAGGGCTGCGCGAGACCGAATTCGATCTTCGGCATCACCTTTGCCGGAGTGGACGGGGTAGCCCAGTGGAAACCTTCATCAAGAATCGCGCGTGTAGGACCGCCGCCGTGATCGCCGATGCCGTAGAGGTCCATCAGGTCGCTCAGGCCAGTCGCACGTTCGCGGGCTTGCACCGTGTCATGCGCAAGACGCAGCGGGCTGAGGTTGCCGTTCGCATAATCGTGCGGGAAGTACGTCAGCACCTTCGAGCCATCGGGCGACTCCCACCAGAAGAGCTTAAACGGAAGCTGATTCGTATCGTTCCATGTCATCTTCTGCGTGACGAAGTAATCGACACCGCTCTTTTTGTAGATCTGCGGAAGCTGCCAAGTATATCCAAATGAATCCGGATTCCAGCCGATCCGAACATCAACGCCGTAGTTCTTCTGGTACCAGCGCTTGCCCACCAGCAACTGCCGCACCAGAGACTCCCCATCCGGCATATTCAGATCCGGTTCAACCCACATACCCCCGACGACTTCCCAGCGCCCTTCCTTGATGCGCTTCTTGATCTCGTCGTTCATGTCGGGATACTTCTCTTGCATCCACTCGTTGTAGGCGGCCGCGCTCTGCGTATAGGTGTACTGCGGATATTCGTACATCAACTGCAGCGCCGTTCCGAACGTCCGCTTCACCACATCGACAGTCTCGGTCCATGGCCACAGCCACGCTGCATCGATGTGTGAGTTGCCGGTAAGGTGCCACGTCATCGTCTGCATCAGCGGAAGCAGCGCTTCCAGCTTCTGATGTGCAGCCTTGAGGCTCGCGTCAAACTTCGCCTGATCATGCGCATCCAGCGCCTTCTGATCCACTGTCGAGATTGCGCCATTCAGAGTTGACATCTGCTGCGTATCACCCGCCGGAGCGAGCGATGGAACCATGACGGCAGCAGCCAGGAATTCTTCGCGAAGATCCTCGGGATTCGGCCGGTTCTCCGGGAAGTCGATCTTCAGCGTTGCGCCGCCAATGTTCTTCTTATCCACCGTGTGCAGAAGCTTCACCGCTACCGTGACCTTTTCGCCGGGTTTAGCGCTGTCGAAAAGCACGACGGGCTCGAGGTCATCTCCGAGGGCAACGCGCCGGCCATTGAAGTAAAGAATCTCCGGCATCGGTCCGTTCGCGTAAGCATGAAACTCAAACCAGATCCGCGCCCCGGTCAGATCGTAGCCCTGGAGCGTCTCGGGAACCGTGTACGTCTGCCGAAACCACACCGCATCGTTGGGAGCCTCGCCCGGGACCTTTTGATCCTGCCAGCTTGATTCGTCGACGTCCGTTGCCTCGCCATGCGCCACATCGCCGGAGTGCGTCTTCCACGTTCCGTCGGGAAGTTCGCGCATCAGCGTCAGACGCGTAATCACGCTTCGCGACTCAGGCGGAAGGTTGTGGGCAACGCGGTCGATCTCCGCCGCCACTTTCTTCGCTTCCACCTCTGTTTGCGCGGAAACTTGACGGTTCGGCAGAAGTGCGGCTCCAAGCAGTGCAACGCAAGCAGAGGAAAACAAAAAGGCGTGTCCGTTTCATGGCGAATCGCTCCCCGAAGAATCTTACGGTATCCGACCGCAGAAATGGTAACGATTCCACTCCACTGCCCGCAAGCCCTATTTACCCGGAGAAGCCTCGCTCTGCTCCAGATATTCCACGTAGCCCAGCAGCGCCCCCCAGTGATAAAACCGGTCGCTCGACGACACGTCGTCTCCGGTCCCGCTGATCGCGTTGTAGTTCTCGTGCACGTGCCCCTTCTCGCGCCACTCCTTCACAAAGAGCGAGTAAGACCTCTCCGCAAACTCCTTCCGCACGGCCGCAACGTCGTACTTCAGCAGTCCCAGATAGACCAGATAATTCATCGGGCCCCAGATGCGGCCGCGCCAGTACTCCTGATCCTTGAACGCTGCATCGTCGCGCTCGATCGACGGAATCACGTACTCACCCCAGAACTCGTCAGGATTCGTGAGGTGCTTCTCGATCATCGTCTTCGCCTGGTCCGGAGTCGCAGCCTTCGCCAGCAGCGGATAGAAATTCGTCGGCGATAGCCGTGGGCTCTTCTCCCCCGTGTGCAAATTCAGATTGAGAAAGATGCCGCTCTTTTCATCCCACAACATCTGCAACTTCGCCCGATACTCCTCCGCACGCTCCCGAAGCTCCTTCGCCTCCGCTTGCTTGCCCAGCGCACTCGCAATCTCCGCCAGCGCCTTGCAGTCAGCGATATACAGGCTCGTCATGCCCACATCCGCGTATTCCAGCAGATGCGTCTGCTTGTTGTAGAAGGTCCCGTCATACATCGGACTGTTATCCAGCCCCGACTCGTACACCGCGCCCTGCCACGTCCCATTCGACGCATCATCCACGTTGACCGGCTCATTCTGCGGATCGCTTCCGAGCACGATAAAGCCCTGCATCTGCCGGTGCTCATTCCACCACCGGTTCCAGCTCAGCAGCGGCGCGAACGCATCCTCGATGAACCACCGTTCATGAAACTTCCTGTAGAGCCCCAGCACCGTGATCGCCCCCACCGGCGGCTCCGAGCGATCCGTACTCTTCCAGTTCCCAGCCCGCGCATAGTTCGGCACAAAGCCCTGCGGAGTCTCCTCGCGCAGCGTCTCCAGCGCATTCGCATACGCCAGGTCCTTGTCCCCGATCGAAGCCATCGTCGCCGCGAAGAACGTGTCCCAATCAAACAGCACGTACCCGCCCCATCCCACTGACCAGACCCGCGACACCGGCGAAATCACCCGCCCCTTCTCCGGCTCATAGATCGTGTCCCACCCCAGCGTCGTCTCAATCGCATCGAGAATCGGCCCTTTGGCGCCCGCTGCGAGAATCGACCTCTTGTAAGCCTTCCGTTGTCGCTCTATCACGATTCGGATTTCCTCGATTGTCAGCGGCTTTTTCGACTCGACGTCCATTCCTAGATGACGCGTACTCACGCCGACCGAGCGCGCCAGATCTGCGGCGAAGTACGGAGATGGGACCGGAACAGCAATTGGCCTGAATGGGCTCGCATTGTCGCAGGTGCAATGGAATTCGATCGCAGCATCATCACCGGTCGTCACTACAATTCCATGGCCGCCGAATCCGGCTGAACCCGCGTGCCGGTTCCAGATCGACGCAACGCTAAACACCACCGTGGGCAGCAACCCGTTCTTGTTTCCTAGCAGAGTCACCAGCATCACCAGATCATCGCCATCATGCGCGCTCTCTACCCGCCACTTGTGCCCCTTCCACTCGTAGTCAGCCCTTGTATACGATCCATCCCACGCGTGCGGCCCCGGCGTCACCTTCTCTGCACCCTTATCCAGCCTCCCGATCAGTGCATCCCCCAGCCATGCATCCCCATTCAGTGAAGAGTTATGCTTCATCCCCACATGAATCGCCAGCCCCTCCGGCAGCAGCACCTGGGTCGCCACGCTGTGCACATCCCATGTGTTCCATCCGCGCGCTAGCCGCGACTGTGCCTCGCGATACTCAGGAGAGATTGGCTGTGTTTGCGCACAAAGAAAAGTAGGAACCGCAACAAGGAACAACAGACCGCGCAAAAGCATCGGGTTCGGACTCCTCAAAATGAAGGCGAATCATAGCAGGCGCGGCGACGATGCGTTTCGCGATCAGGAGATGTGCGTCGCTCACCAGGTTTGCGTCGCTACAAAACATCCCATCCAAACAAACACCGATTTCGATGACGTCGAAACTCCGAAGAGCGACGGACCGCTTTCTGTCTGCCCATGATAGAACGCCCTTAGGCTCTGAAATCGGCTCCTTATGCGGAGGCAGGATGCGCAAGTTTATCTGGATTTCTCTGCTTATCAACATCTTCGTTCTGATACCTGTCTGCTTCGGACTGATCTCGAACGCATCCTGGGCGCAGCAGGCCTACGGCCAGGCTTCTCCGGCCAGAGGAATCCTGCTCTCGATCTACATGGCGATCTGCGCGGTATCCGTGTTCCTGCTGTTCCGACCTGACCCATTGCTGGTTGCGCCGCTGCTGCTGGTGCAGGTGGTCTACAAGGTGACCACGCCGTTCACCGTGGGCACGATCTCCAATCCGGTCGTCATCAGCAATCTGGTCATCGCTGCCGTGCACACAGTCACTCTGCTGCTTATCCTGCGAACTATCGATTCTCCCGCCCATCTATAATCCTCGACGGCCTCAGCCGCTCGACCGCCTCTTCCGCCGTCCCCACCATTTCCAGCAGTTCCCGATTCTCCGCCTTCAGAAATCCCGCCTCCACCGCTCCATCCAGAAACGACATCAGCCCATCCCAGTAGCGCAACGTATTGATCAGGATGCACGGCTTCGCATGCAGCCGAAGCTGCTTCCACGTCACGATCTCCATCATCTCGTCCAGCGTGCCGTAGCCGCCTGGAAGCATCAGGAACGCGTCCGCTAGCTTCACCATGCGCGCCTTCCGCTCATGCATCGTGGCCACCGTCTCGAGCCTGGTCAGCCCTCGATGCGCGATATCGCTGCCCGACAGAATCTTCGGCAATACGCCGATCACCTCGGCTCCTCCGGCCAGCGCTGCATCCGCCACCGCGCCCATCAACCCCACACTCGCGCCGCCGTATACGAGCCCCAGCCCCGCCTCGGCGATCGCCGCGCCAAGCCTCTTCGCCTCGGCGAGAAAAGCATCATCGTTGCCATTCGCCGATCCGCAGTAAACGGCCACTCGTTTCACTGTCATCGTGAAGTCAGGATACCGCTCGCGCATCGGTGAAGATCGCCTGGCCTGATGGCGGCGACGATCGGGACATGCACTTCGCGGCGACTACGCCCTACTGCCCGGCAGCGATCTGCCGCTCGGGAACTGCGGGTGGGTGGCCGAAGTTGTTGGTCCACTCGCTCCACGCATCGAACTGTTTGCGCGAGAGCTGTATCGAGCCCTGCACCCGGTCCGGACCAAACTCCACACCTGCCATCCGCGGTGGCCGCGAAATGCCGGTTCGTTCCCGAGCAAACACCTCTGCAAACGATATAGCTTTCTGCGCAAAGAATTCCGCGCCTCGATTCTCATTGGCGTGCAGCGCAAAGTGCACCCGGATTTTCCCGCCAAAACGCACCCCGACCATCACTACGTTTGCACCGGCCAGGACTCTGGCCCATGGATCAGACGCTCGCGACGCGACGTATTGTGTGGGAGCCTTCGCCAGCGAGCTCAGCACATTCCACGAACTCACATCAACCGGTAACTGTGTCAGACGTTCCCGCAACACAGCATCGACATCCGCGTGTTGTGCGTAGCGGTTCATCGCGGCGATCACGCTCGGCGGTGTTCCGAATAGCGCAATCGAATCGTCGAGAATCACCAGCCAGCGCGTCCCCTTCATGATCCCACGCTCGCGCGTGAATGGCTCGAGCAGGACCACCGTGTGCCCCTGATACTGCGTCTCCTTCGCACCGCGACCCCGCAGAGACCGAAAGATGGCCTCTCGATCGAACTTTCCCGCCACGAGCAGCAGGTGTTCCGTCAGTTCGCCGCCCTGCGCAGACGACGCAACCTCGATCACCTCCTGATACGAACATCGAAGATCCACGCCTGCAATCGACTGCCAGTCGGCCAGGTCCAGCCGGTTGTTGCGCGTGGTGAGCAACAGTTGGCCGTGATGATGTTCATCCTTGTAGTTCTCGAATCCGGCAACAATCTGGGCGCCAGGCGGCACAAGCCACAGCAGCTTACTGTTGGATGGAGAGGCGAAGCAGGGCAGCAGCGCAAAAGAAAAGAAAACCAGTCGGAACCAGACAGCGTGAGAACGAGAGCCCATGACGCACTCCCCCTGCACCGGGGTGTTCGCTCAGGGGTCTCGTGGGCTACATCTGGCGCAAGGTCAACGGATAGCTGAACTACATGCCGCAGAGTAGCTCCGGTATGTAGAGCGGGCTATGTCAAGGGTCACAGCACTGTGTTCATCGAGCACATCTGTTTTGGACCGGCGTGGCTCTTGGCCCTCTCGCTTGCGCCAGAGATGGAGAGTGCCGGCGCCGCGGCCCGCGCACGAGGGTCTCCGAAAAGGTAAACTAGACAAGGAATCTTTCCCTCCGGACGCCTCACTTTGTCGCAGTCGCTCATCGAAAAACTCAATCCAGAACAGCGCGCAGCCGTTGAGACGACGGAAGGCCCCCTGCTGATCCTCGCCGGTGCCGGCTCGGGCAAAACGCGCGTCATCACAAGCCGCATCGCGTGGCTCATCCAGGAGAAGGGCGTCGCACCGGATTCCATTCTCGCGGTTACGTTTACAAATAAAGCCGCTGCTGAAATGGCCGAACGCGTCGAAAAGCACCTCGGTCACTCCTCGCTCAGCAAGCCTCTCCTCGCCACCTTCCACTCGCTTTGCGTGCGCATGCTTCGCCGCGACATCGAAGCCCTACGCGTCAACAACCAGGGCCTGACCAGATCCTTCGCCATCTTCGACGAAACCGACCAGCAGAACATCGTCAAGCAGGTCATGCGCCGCATGGGCCTCGACACCAAGCAGCTCACGCCCCGCACCGTTCTCAGCCGCATCTCCTGGGCCAAAAACCACATGGTCGACCCGCAGGAGTATTACCTCGGCTCCAAGGATCCGGACAGCGAGCGCATCGCTCACATCTATAAGAGCTACAAAGACGAGCTCCGCAAGAACAACGCGATGGACTTCGATGACCTGCTTCTCGAAGCCGTCCGCCTGCTCAAGGTTTCCGCGCCTACCCGGGAGTACTACCAGCGCAAATACCGATATGTTCTCGTCGACGAATACCAGGACACCAACCGCCCCCAGTACGAGTTAATGAAACTCCTCGCAGGCGAGCACAAGAACGTCTGCGCCGTCGGCGACGAAGACCAGAGCATCTACTCCTGGCGCGGCGCTGACATCCGCAACATCCTCGAGTTCGAGCATGACTTTCCGAACGCCAAGATCGTCCGGCTCGAGCAAAACTACCGCTCTACGCAAGTCATCCTCGAAGCCGCCGGCGCTGTCGTCTCCAATAATCTCCGCCGCAAGGGTAAAAAACTCTGGACCGACCGCCAGGGCGGATCGCTGATCGGCTACTACGAAGCACCCGACGGCGAGAACGAAGCCCTCTTCATCGCCGACCGCATTCAGAAGTTCCTCCGCGAGTCCACAGAATCGGGTGACGAAGCACAGTGCGCAGTACTCTACCGCACCAACTCGCAGTCCCGTCTGGTTGAAGAAGCCCTGCGCCGCTATGGCGTCAGCTACTCCATGGTTGGCGGATTCAGCTTTTACGAGCGCGCCGAAATCAAAGACCTCCTCAGCTACCTCCGCCTCGTTCGCAATCCGCACGACTCAATGGCGCTCAACCGAGTCATCAACACGCCCGCGCGCGGCATCGGCGCCACCACTCTTGCCACCCTCGAACGGCTCGCCCTCGAAACGGGCCAGTCGACCTGGGACGCGATGAAAGCCGCCATCGAGCAGAATCTGATCTCCAGCCGCGCAGGCATGGCGCTCAGCTCGTTTCGCCAGCTCATCCTCGATGCCCAGGCCATGATGGATCCCGATTTCGCCGGCAAGCTCTCAGCCGACATCGGCTCCGAAGATGCGGATACCGACTTCAGCTTCGGCGCAGCCGAGCCCAGCACCGAAGAGAAGCAGGAAGTGGCCGACGCGCTCGATGCAGCCGCGGAGTTCAGCTTCGGCAACAACGAAGGCCAGATTCCGCTGCTCGACCCAAGTCACTTTTCGCCTTTCGCCGAAAAGCCCGTCAAGCCATTCTTGAAAATGCCGAAAGAAAGTCCGTCCGCAGCAGCATCGACACGGACACCCCAGATATCGCCTTTCTCGAAAGATCGCGCAAATCGGTTAGAGCGGACCTCAAGCTTCTCCAGCACGCGGGGCACCTCGGCATCGCAGGAACTGGGCGGCAGAGAATTCTCAGACATCGATGGCCCGCCTTCTGACAATGAGAATCCGTTCCGCAAACCAGGCGACCCCGCCACCCTTCCTGAACTCATTCGCTTCATCATCGACCGCTACGGCTACATCAAGGCGCTTGAGTCCGAAGCATCCCCCGAGTCCTTCAGCCGCATTGAAAACTTGAAAGAACTCGCCAACGCCGCCCATGACGCCGAAGTACGCGGCGAAACACTCGCCGACTTTCTCGATCACGCAGCCCTCGCTTCTGACACAGACCAGTTCGATCCCAACGCCCGTGTCACGCTCATGACCCTGCACGCAGCCAAGGGGCTTGAGTTCCCGCTGGTCTTCCTCGCCGGCCTCGAAGAAGGCCTCTTCCCTCACTCGCGCACCCTCAACAATCCCGAGGAACTCGAAGAAGAGCGGCGTCTCTGCTACGTCGGCATGACACGCGCCATGAACACGCTCATCCTCACCCGCGCCCACTACCGCCGCCGCTACGGCAACGATGCGCCCGAGCAAAGCGTGCCTTCGCGCTTCCTCGAAGAAGTGCCCAGCCAGCTTGTCGAAAATCTCGGCGGCCGCTCTCCCGCCTGGTCAGTTCCCTCCTTTGGCAACGCCCGCGGCTATGGCGCAAACCGCCGCCAAGGCCAGTACAACGAGTTCGAAAGCCGACACTTTAACTACGAAGACGAAAACCAGGACTCATCGCGCTTCTCGTATAGTCAGGCTTCAAAGGCCAAGCCGTCCCAGACATCAGAAGAGGGCGGATCAATCGACAACATCGCCCGCTTCTTCGGCGGCCGCGGCGTAAAGCCCGGCTCCTTCGCTCGTCCGTCGCGCCCTAAGATGGACATCCCCGAAGCCTCCGGCGCAGCGGGTCTGAAGAAAGGCCAGCGCGTGCGCCACAGCAAATACGGCGAAGGCACTGTGGTCATGCGCGAAGGCGAAGGCGATGAAGCCAAGCTCACCGTACTCTTCCCGCAACACGGCATGAAAAAGCTGATGGAGAAATTCGCCAACCTTCAAAAGGTATAGCGCGATCCGATCTGGGGTTCAGGTCAGCAGTACAATCATCGCTGTTCAGCTTAGTCTCCGGTGATTGCGAATGAAGCTCTGCCAGACCTTTGTTGCGGCCGCTTTGATGGTCCCGACTGTTTCGGTTCTTGCCGCTACTCCACAGACCGCACACTTCACAAGCGGTGAACGCCAGATCGCGTACGACGTCTACGGATCGCAATCCTCCGGCCCGCTCATCATTATGCTCCACGGAGTGGGCGGACCCGACGCACCTCTCTACCGGCAACTCGCCGATGACTTGTCAACAAAGAACAACTACACCGTCCTCTTCCTTCACTACTTCGACGCAACCGACACCTTTCGCGCCTCGCCGCAAAATCATGCGGCGTGGGAGAAAGTCGTAGCGGACCTCGTCGACGAATGCAGAAGAAGCCCTCAGTGGTCGAATCGCAAAATCGGAATCCTCGGCTTCTCCCTCGGTGCCTCGGTAGCGCTCGCCGCCGGATCGCAGATGTTGCCCGTTAGCGCCGTCGCCGAGTGGTATGGAAGCCTTCCGGATGCATTTTTCTATCAGATCAAGGGCATGCCTCCGCTGCTCATCCTGCACGGGCAACACGATGACAACATCCCCGTCTCCAATGCACAGCAACTCGTCCAGCTATGTCGGATGAAGAACTTCACATGCGAGAGCCACATCTATCCCAACCAGGGCCACGGCTTTTTGCCGCCTGACTTCGACGACGCTGTGAAGCGGACACTGGACTTCTTCTCGCGGAATCTCAAATAAGCGGAATCTCCGCATGGCAGGCGGCTCGAGCCTCTCTGCCCGGCGGCATATCCGTTCTGCGCCAAAGACATTGTTACCGAGCGGGATCCCGTAGACGATCAGAGCAGAAGTCAGCACGTCTTCCCCCGAGGTCGCCGATGACAACAACTTCTGTTGCGATGCCCGTGTCGCAGCAACCACTCATGCTTCCAATCTTGGTTGGTGGCTTCATCGCCGGCCTGCTCGACATGACTTCAGCCTACGTGACATTCGGCCGCTACATGCCGATCGGAATCGCCGGCGGCCTCGTCGGTCCGGCTGCACGTCACATCTCCCCCGGGCTGTACATACTCGGACTTGCCATCCACTACCTGATCGCATTCTCCGCAGCAGCCGCCTACTGCCTCGCGAGCAAAAAGCTCACGTTCCTGCGTGAACACTTCCTGGTCTGCGGTCTGGTCTTCGGAATCGTGTTCTTCTTGTTCATGAACCTGGTCGTTCTCCCGCTCAGCGCCTATCACGCCATGGGTCCATACACCTATCGAGGCCTGGTACAGGTCCTGGTCGCGCACATGTTCCTCATCGGCCTTCCCATCTCGACGAGTTTGCGCATGTTTTCACGCTGAGAGCCGCACTTCGCGACAAACGCCCTACTCCAATTTCCTACTCCAGTCCGATGACCAGAGCGTCTCGCCGCTGCTCCTCCGTCAGGTGCGTCTCAAGTCTCTTCGCCTGCTCCTCCCCACGCAGCACACGAAAGACGCCATCCGCAATCGACCGCAACTCATCTTCGCCGGGGTACACGGTCACCGGCGCGATCCAATCGATGTACTTGCGAAGCTTGCCGATCAGCCTCTCGGAGTGAGCCATGCCGCCCGTGAGCAGCACAGCGTCCACGCGACCTTCCAGCACAGCCGCCATCGCTCCGGTCTCTTTCGCCACCTGGTAGATCATGGCTTCGTACACAGCCGCAGCTCTGGCATCTCCGCCATCGATCCGTCTCTCCGCTTCCTGCAGATCGCGGGTGCCCAGGTAAGCAAACAGCCCGCCCTCCCCGAAGACCATCCGGTCGAGCTGCCGTTCCGTGTGTTCGCCGGTCATGCAGAGTTTGATCAGTTCGCGAACCGGCAGAGACCCTGTGCGATCCGGCCCGAACGGACCTTCCTCAGGAGTGTTGTTGTCGATCATCCGACCATCACGATGCGCTGAAACCGTGATCCCGCTTCCCATATGCACGACAATCAACCGCAGGTCGGGATACGCACGCGCAGACTCCCCCGCAAACCGCCTCGCGACTGCCTTGATATTCAGCGCGTGCCCCACGCACCACCGTTCGATCGAAGGGGTGCCTGAGAGCCGCGCGCAGTCCTGCCACTCGTCCACCGTGACCGGATCAACGACGTACGCGTTGACACCGGCGGCCTCCGCAAACCGCAGCGCCAGTACCGCTCCCAGGTTGCTCGCATGTTCGCCTCGCCGCGCTGCCCGCAGCTCCTCGATGATCGCATCGTCAACCAGGTAGGTCCCGCACGCCATAGGCGGAAGAAATCCGCCGCGTCCGCCTACCGCGGCGAACTGTTTTGCATCGTACTCGGCCTCCACCAGAGCCTTCTCGATCACCCCAGCCCGGTACCCCGTCCGCGCCAGCATGGAACAGCCTCGAAAGCGCTCCAGCTCCTCGTCCCCATGGTGAACAGTCGCAACCCACTCCGGCCCATTGCCTGTAAATACACCGAATTTGGTAGATGTCGATCCGGGGTTGATGACAAGGACGCGGTTACTCTCGTGCTCCACGGCTTTCTCCCCACCCATGCTACACTCATTCCAATCCCAGAATTCGATTCAGAAGTACTTGCCTGTTCCGAGTTACCGCTCCACAGCAACACTTCCAATTGCAATTCGGCGGTAAATCAGAAATAGGAGTTTCCCTCTCATGGAACAGGGCACAGTGAAGTGGTTTAACGACGCAAAAGGTTTTGGATTCATCACCCGTCAGAACGGCGAGGACGTATTCGTCCACCACACCGCCATTCAGGCGCAGGGCTTCCGCTCACTGCAGGAAGGCCAGGCCGTTCAGTTCAACGTGGTCAAGGGACCCAAGGGCTGGCAGGCAGAGAACGTTCAGCCTCTCTAATCCAGAGCTGAAAAGTTTCCGAAACACCAAAGGGGCGGCCAATCAGCCGTCCCTCTTGCTTTTGGCCTCTCGAGTGCGAATCGGGCATTCGCCTGACGTCCTGATTTCCTAATCGACGCCTGCCCGAGAGCTACCCTCTCCTACACCTTCCGCCCGCAAATAAGTGTGTCATTCC
>NZ_QFFY01000004.1 GCF_003131205.1 Occallatibacter savannae | reverse complement strand
AGCCGGTAACTCGGGATCATCAGGCTTTTGTGCGTTGGCAGTCTCGCAACAAGTCCTGCTTTGTACGAAGCTTGTAGGTCCACATACGGTGATCATCATTAACGTGAGCGAGGTCCTGTAAAGCATCGTTCAGCTTGCCTAGGCGGATCAATGTCTCGGCTCTCCAGAAGTGCAATGCTTCGCGGTAGTAATCGTTACCGAGCCTGTCGCAGAGTTTCAACCCAGAGGTAAAGTCATCTGCAGCGCCCGCGTTGTCATCAAGCTGGAAGCGGTACCTCCCACGAGTAAAAAACAGGTGAGGTTCATCCGAGGTCAGATCAAGTGCGCGATTCAAATCTGAAACAGCGGCAGCATGATCGTTGACCGATTCATTAACGTAGCCACGAAGAACCCAGACTCGAATGTCTTCCGTGTGAGAACTGGTCAACTCATCCGCCAGCAGTGCGGCTGCGGCCATATCGCGAGCGCGGACCAACTCCTTGGCTCTCTCAATCTTTGTTTGGAGAAGAAGTGCGTCCACTCGGCAACAACGCTCCCTGTTGCAGTCTAATTGCTCGCTTCTGGCGAGTGATCGGCCACTCGGAAGTTATTAAAAAGTAAACCGCAAGCTATTGTGGTCGTGCGGCGCGACCACGACCTCGGTATTCTCATCCGTGCACCCGCTCTTCGACTCCGACCCCGCCCAACGCACCCCCGCCCGAGAAGAAACCCCGCCGCCGGAGCCATCTCCTGGCTCGAAGATCCCCAGCCGCCACCGCCGACACTGGACCGCCAGCAGTCCGTCCTCCGCGAATTCGCAGAGGCCAGCGGCATTCCCCTCGCACACCTTCAGGACACCGTCACCGAACTTCACGAACTAGGCCCCAAAACGAAGAAAGGCCCACTGGGTCCCGCAGACGGGTCCTCGTCGGTGGGTCTCCGTAAGTGCCTGGTATCCGTCAGACCTGCACCGGACCGTGGCAATAGCCGGATCTGTCGAAGTAGGGATCGAAAACCCCCACTCCGGGGGTGCACCTGAATAGCGGTCAACCCCGAATCCACGAATCCCAACCCTAACTCGCTGATTCCAAATGGCAAAAATCTCCGCCGACTTTGCAGTTTATTGCACCCAATTCGTCATACTTAAACCATGAACTCAAATTCCAGCCACCTGTCGAGCCTCCCGGCACAGCTACGCCGGCCCTCTGTCCCTATGTCCCAGTCCCTATGTCCCTATGTCCTTCTGTCCCTCTGTCCCTCAGCCCCTAACCCCTCTGTTATCAAACACCTTGCGAGCAACTTCAATGATATGACACACTTACAGCGGTAGCTATTCCGTAACCCCAACAAAACAAGGAGCTTTTGAGCAAGGTGTATGGGGAGGGGGGCGGGGGGATGGTAAGGCTGTTGATTCCGTCGACTCTCGAGGCCAGACCCGCTGTCTTACGGCCGCACTCCGATCACGCTCATCATCCTCCCCGCGTGCCCCCGCGAGGCGCGGTGCGAGAAAAACAGATCCGTATGGCAATTCGTGCAGCCGCCAGTCGTGCTGATGGCCGACGCCTTCACGCCCGCATCCAGCAACTGCCTGCGATTGGCCTCGATCAGATCGAGATGCAATTGCGGCCCGATCGGCGAATGCCCGGGAGCGCGCTGCGTCATGAACAGCATTGGATATCTCGTCCGGACCGGATCCGAATCGAACACCTCGCGAAACAGCTCCCGCGCGTAGCTGAATTGCGACTCGAACTCCGACAGCAGCTCCTCGCCAACTGCGTAGCAGCATTGCGCAGCCCCGGGGCCTATGGCCGCGACAAGATCCGCAGGCCTGCTGCCAAACTCAACTCGCATGCGGCCCACGCCAAGTTCGACGATGCGCTTCACCGTGCCTCGCCAGCCGGCATGGAACGCGGCAACCACCCTCTGCTTCCGGTCCGCCACCAGCACCGGAATGCAGTCCGCCGTCTGAATCGCGACCAGCAACCCCGGCACGGCCGAGATCACACCGTCCGCCTTCCGCGGCGTCGCCCGCTTCACGTCGCGCCTGTCGGCGACGACAACTAGGTTTGAGTGAAACTGCCGCACCGCAATGATCGGAGTTTGTTCCTTGCCCGTTACCGCCTCTGCCAGCAGCCGCCGGTTCTGTTTCACGTCCTCGCGGCGATCGGCCGCAGTAAACCCGAGATTCAGGTCCCCCGGCCCGTCCTCGGCGCAATACGCCCGGCTCACCCCCGTGCGCCTGGTGCTGAATCCATGCCACAGCCACTTTTTCAGTGCTTTGTTTTCGACCCAACCCGGGACCTGGAGCAACTCGACGCCGTTCGGAAAACCCACCGTCGCCGGCGCTGCTCCCGCCAGCTCCTCTTTCGCGGAGGCATTCTTCCGGCCGCTGCGGAGCTTCGCCGCAATGCCCCCCGGCGTACCCCTTCGATGGCGCACCAGTCCCGCCGTCGCAAAGTCTTTATCGATTTCTTGAAGATTCTGCTCGGTTTGTGAGAGAGAGGAAGTTTTGGATCGCGTCACGCTTTCGATTGTAGCGGCGAGCGCATGCGGACCCGTCGCGCCGAAGCTTTAGCGTAGGCGGAAGCTGTAGCGAAGGCGGATATTTGGCCCAAACGAGCGAATGGGCCCGCTTTCCAGCGGGCCCGCTCGAGAGGCATTATAGGAGGGAAGGTCCTGAAGGGGTCGAGAGATGGGGTCCGTTAAGACCCTCAAAGGAAGTAGATAACCTTTCTTGGATGGGCCAAATTCGAGGAAGCCTCTGCTAATTACTAAGTCAGATGCGGCTCTAGATGAAACGTTGCCCCCTGGCCGCAGAATTATTTTCGGAGCAGCTTCCTAGGCCTGTGGAAAAATACCCCGGCCTACCCTCCTGGCGATCGCAAACCGACAACGGCCTATTTCGGACTGCTCCTCTCCAGAATTTAAGTCATCTGTTTACCTACACTTACTTCTTGGGCGTCCCAGGTGGATCTTCCCGCTTCAATTCCTGCCCTTCTCCCGGAAATGGCCAGTTCTTTTCGAGAAGAATTTCCTTCTCCCTCTGCTCTTTAGGCACTCGATCCACCTTCAGGTTCTCGAAGAAGTGAACTCCAGTCTTTCCGGCGACAACGATGTCCATATCGCCGTCCTTGTCCATATCCTCCACAACAAACTGCGTTCCCGCTCCCGCTGTTCCGCCCACGCTCACCGGATAGCGGCTGAACGTTCCCGTCTTGCGATCGATCTTGTAGTAGTAGATGACCAGCGGATCGTACGATCCCGGATCGTGCCCGTTGTGCCCTCGATACCGCTTTCCCGCCAGTAGTTCCGGCTCGCCATCGCCATCGATGTCCACCAGTTTCAGCGCATGCGCTTGCGAGAACGACTCGTCGATCGCTCGCCTTACCCAGTGACGCGTATCGCCTTCGCCGATCTGCTCCAGCCAGTAAAGTCCGTAACTGTGTCCTTCGCCGTAGATGATGTCCATCTTTCCGTCATTGTTCACGTCGTAGCCGACAATCGGAAATCCCGCATCGCCCAGCTGCCAGTCCGGATGCCACTCCCAATTCCCCTTGTTCGCATCCACCTGCTTCAGCCATCCATTCGGCGTGAGAATATCCGCCATTCCGTCTCCATCGATATCGCCGACGCCGACGCCGTGACCATCCATCTCCTTGTCTCCCACGCGATGCACCTTTGGCTCCGCTCCGGCGAAGTCGATCCAGATCAGCCCTCCGTGGTTGTAATGCGCAAAGATCAGGTCCGGCACGCCATCACCGTTGATATCGGCCATTACGCCGCCTTCCGTGTCATAGCTGTCCGTGATGAAGTGCTTCTTCCATTCGGCCCCGGCCTGCTTGGGATTCTCGTACCAGACGACCCCATTCGTCTGCCACGCTGCGGTCACGACATCCAGCGCGCCATCATGGTTCACATCAATCGCCCATTCACCGCAGTCCGCAACGAACTCACCGGTAATACTGACCTCCCGGTATTGATGCCTCGTCCACTCGCCGCCCTTCGCCCCAGGATTCTCATACCAGTAAGCTCCGCTCAGAATGTCCGCGAAACCATCGCCGTTCATGTCGATCGTCGTGACCGCCTCGGCGTGATCCGTTCCCAGCCGGTGCGAAACAAACGTCGACTGCGCCAGACCTCCAGGTCCTCCTCCCGGCGTTGTCTTCTTCTCCGATTGCGACACCAACGATGAAGCTGTTGCGACGAGAAACAAAGCTAGAACAGCAGATTGCACACGAAGCTTCATGGCACCGGCCTTTCAATGTTGTATTGAAGCGGATGGTCCTTTGCCCGTCATTGTCGTGCAGCAGCACGGCCGATGCAAGCGGCGCCTGTCGATTAGCGCTTGTTCCGCTTCGTCCGTTCTTGGGCAGCGGCAGGTTTCGCCCCCGCGCGCTTGGGCTTAGATTTCTGGTTCTTCTCAACCCGCAGCTTCCACGCAGTGCGCAGGGCGCCGAGCAGCACGTCTTCACTCGCTTTTGCAAGCACAACGTGTGTGGCTCCGTTGCGGCCCCATCCTCCGGGAATCGGAACGAAGATCTCAGGCGCCTCAGCCACAAACGCGGCCTGCTGTTCCGGCGTGATCATCAGATTTCCGTAACCCTGTTTCACGGCTGCAAGTGTCGCGAAGATCCTACCGCCTACACGAAAATCCGCCGCACCAAAGTGCGATCCTTCCTCCGCACCTTCCAGGCTCAAAGCCAGTCGACGAAAATCCGCTGCATTCACGCGCTACACCGCCGGACAGGGCCGGAACGCGCCCCAGTCGATCCCTTTCTGGAATTCCTCGTCTGGCTCGACCACCGTCTTGAACGTAAACGCAAACTGTGTCGGCCCATTCTTCCGCAAATGCGCAAGCCTCTGCTTCGCCTCATCCACGCTAGGGATGTGTCCGTCTGGAACCCACCACAGCGCCGAATACACTTCCGCCAGCCTTTCGAACCAGTCATGCCTCTGCTTGAGCAGTTCCCGGTGCGACGTCTCATAAACAAACCGGCGCAGATCCTCGATCGACTCCCAAACCGACATATTCAACAGCATCCAGGGATCGTCGAAAGGCCGCAGGTAGGTCGCGTTCCCCTCACTCTCAATCAGCCGCCAAACGAATCCCGAGCTTGAGTCCGCCAGAGCATTGATCTCATCCAACCGGTTCACAAAACCCGCCATGATCGGATCGTTGAGTTCCGCTCGAATCCGCCCGATATTCACCTGCGCAACGTTGTACCGCGGCATTTGGACCTCCAGAAAAGTGAATCGGCGTAGAGCGCGACTGAAAACTGACGGCTGAGAATTGAAGGCTGATCTCTCATGTCGTAGCACTTATCAACTGGTTATCGAACTCTTCATTCAGCCAATTCGAAAAAGCCGCAAACTCCTCATCGCGTCCCAGGAAGTCCCGCACCATCTGGCGTCCCGGCTTCGATCCGCCCTGCTCCAGCACCAGTTTGCGATATCTTGCACCCGCATCCCCGCCGAGCAGATCGGCTGGATCAAACTGCGCGAAGAAGTCCAGCGCAATCACTTTGTCAAAAGCATAGGTGTAGTAGTTTGACGAATACCCGGTGAGATGCCCAAAGCTCGCATACATGCGGTTGCCCTCGAGCCAGGTCCACGGCACCAGCGAGGTATACAGATGCTTCGTGATCTCGTCGAAATCAATCCCAGACGGATCCTGATCATGCAGATCGAGCGAGAGAGTAGTGTAGTAAAGCTGCGTCCGCACCCAGTCCGCGCGTCCAAACGAACCGGCCGTCTTCATCTTTCGAATGATCTCCGCCGGTAGTACCTCGCCCGTCTCATAGTGCTTCGCGAAGCTCTGTAGCAGCTTCTCATCACGAAAGAACTCTTCGAGCATTTGCGACGGCACCTCGATGAAGTCGCCCTCCGTCGCGAAGCCGGACACTCCGGCCCACTCCGTCTGCCCGCCCAGGATCGCATGCATCAGGTGGCCGAACTCGTGGAAGTATGTGACCACATCGCTGTACTGCAGCAAACCAGGATCTTCAGGGTCTCCGCCCGGAAAATTGCAGATGAGCGCCGCCTCAGGCATATACCGCCCGCGCACACCAGTGACCACCGGCGCCGCCGAAAACCACTTATCTTTCCCTTCGCGCGGATGCATATCGAGATAGAAGCGCCCAACGTGCCGTCCCTCTTCGTATACGTCATAGACGCTCACCGCCGGGTCCCAACCCTTTGCATCTGCTGGCCGGAACTCCACCCTGAACAGCTTCGCCGCCGTCTCCAGCACTCCGGCTTCAACCTGTTCGTACGGAAAATAGGGCCTCACAGACTGCGAATCGAAATCAAATGCAGCACGCCTGTACTGCTCATACCAATACCCACGGCTCGTGATGTCGATCGCCTTCAGCCCGGGCTGCTTGGTTCTCGCAAACTCGAGCACCAGTTCGTGCTCTCGCACAGCACCCTCGCGACTTGCCTCCTCAAGTCGTGCCAGAAATTTCCGAACGTTCGCGGCTGAGCCCATCATCTGGTCAGCCGTCGCCAGATCTGCCCAGCTTCGAAACCCCAGCACCGTCGCAATCTCCTGCCGCGTACTCAGCATGTCCAGCAGGATTTGCTTGTTGGCGGGATAGGCGCGCGTATTGTAGGCGACAAACATCCGCTCCCGCAAAGCTGCATCGGACGCAAACGTCATCACGGGCTGCATGTCCGGTTGATCTGTCGTCAGCGTAATCTGTCCGCGCGCGTCCGGCTCATGACGCCCAAGGTAATCGGGCGGCAATCCTTCAAGTTCCGATTGCGTGGCGACAATCGTTTTGCCGCCTTCCTGGATGTTCCTGCTGAAGTCAAGCGAGTGTTTGGTCGCTTTTTCATGCAGCGCTTGCAGCCTGTTCCGGGTCTCTTCACTTTTATCCACGCCGGCGAGCCGATAGCCAAGCAGCGTACGCTCAACATAGTGCCGCGTCGTCGCACTCGCTCCTTTCAGGCTCATGGAAGCCAGCGCATCGTAGACTTCACGATTCAGGCTAAGCGCGCTTCCAGCCATGGCCACCCGCTGCGCTTCCATCTGCGCCTGGTCGCGAACCGCCTTCTCCGGCGCGACGGAGTTCAACACGCCCGCCTGCGCACCCGCAAGGCTTAGCTGTTCGATTGCTACGTCATAAAGCCGCAGCGTGTTCTCCGTCGTGCGTGGTCCCTCTACGGCCAGAAGCGCTGCGAGCGCCGCCTCGTGTGCTTCGAGCCTCGCGCTCACCCATGCACTCAGAAATTCAGGAGAACTCGCTCCTCCTGCCTCCCAGACATGAACATCACTCGTGACCTGAGTCGCAGACGGGGAAGAATTCACAGCCATGATGAAGACGACCTCCAGATACTAGGTTGCCACATCCGTTCGCGCTAATGCTTCCTCAATTCGAACTGCATGTGCCCCATTTTCTCTGGAGGACTATTTACTTGTGATTCTCAGAAACCGATTGCTTCTGCGGGTCCGGCTCGATCGCGGCTCCGTACTGGCCCGGTCTCCACGTTTGCGTTCCTGATCTCATCAGCCGCGACCAGTTCCGCAGCATGTCGTACTCGTTCACAGGTCGGTCATCGTCCAGCGCCGGAGTCTCAGGCGAGCGGCCGATCAGGTCACCCACCATCAGGTCTGTATGTAGCATTCGGTTGAATTGATCAACAGGGGTAGCTGCGGGACCCCAGGCCATCATGTCGTCGACAGCCTTCGCCGGCATCCGAGCCACGAGATCCTCGGCCGTACGGTCAGCTATCGGTTTCATACTCGCCAAAAAATGCCAGCCGTTGTCCTGAACGGGCTTGAACATCCTGACGTACGCAAAAGACTCTTGTAGAGCTTTGGCTACAGACGCCTGGACTGCTGTATCTCCAGACGGCAGCCACTGAGCAAGTATTCCGCCGCTCTCCAGATGCTCGTTTGCAAGCGCATAGAACTCCTTCGAATACAGCAGGCTGGATCCTGCAGCCCGGACTGGTGGAGGCGGATCGATGATGATTACATCGTACTTCTCAGGTGTGCGCTCGAGATAACGCCGTCCATCATCGATCACGACGTGCGACAAGGGAGATGCCAGTAAACGTGCGCCGTCGTCATGGTAGAAAGTGAACAGGCGCGGAACACTGGGCACCAGTTCCACAACCGTAGTCGGAACGTTCCACGACATGACAGACCGAAACGTTGTTCCCATTCCGAAGCAGATCACCAATGCCCTGCTCGGCTGTTCCGGCAAAGATGCCAGGGTCAGATGAGCCATCATCTTCGTGATTGGCGTCAACTCAGTTATGCCGATGCCGTTGGTCAGAAGCCGCTTGTGCATGCCGGTTCCAGTAGCAATCACGGTCGCTGTGCTGTCGCGAAGAACTTCGCGGTTCGGAAACAACGTTTCGAAGTTCTTCGTACCGAAGAACAGCAATAGACCTGCCGCAATGCTGGCATACGACGCAACCTGCAGGCCCGCTCGGGAACTTCTTGGGGACGTCGGCAGAAGTGCTATTCCCATCCACGGCAGCATGAGTAGCAAAGTCGACACGCGCTCGCCAAAAACCGGCAGTAGGAAGAACCCGGCTAGCAGTGGACCCAAGATGCATCCGAGAACATTGACCGCGTATGCTCGTCCGGCTCGGTCTGGATCGCCTCCAGACCAGCGATCGACCAGCATGGGTGTCAGGTATCCCACCAGTCCGGCAAAGGGTGCAACACCTAGCAATACGCGCAACAGCGTGAACAGATGGATTCGCGGGTCGGCCGAGAGTAGCGCAAGCATCCCGAGAGAGCCGAGCACCACCCAAAGCACCGGAGCGTTCGATTCCGCACCAGCGCCGATGCGGCGATAGACCAACGACCCTGCGAAGGTGGCAAGGAGGTATGAGCTGAGGATGAACGCAAACGAATAGACAACGGGGCCGGCATATGGGGTGAACAGCCGGATCCAGATCACCTCAACTCCCATCGTGACCAGGCCGGTAAGGAACAGAAATGCGAGCGGACCGTTTTGACTGACGTTTGTGCGCTTCGGTTCGTCGATGTTTTCGGCGGGACGCGCCGATTTCAGCGGGTGCCGGATCGCCATCCATATGGCGGCTAGCGCGATCAAAGAGTTACAAAGGGTGCCGAACAGCATCGTCCGATGAAACCCGTACAACTCGATTAGAAAGAGCGGAGCGATCGCACCGGCTACTGCTCCTAGTACATTGGCGAGGTAGAGGAAGCTGAACGAACGTCCTGATACACCATGGTATCGATCTCGTATGGCTGCCATGGCTAGAGGGAATGTCGCGCCCATGCAGGCGCACCAGGGTAGGAGTACCAGCGCTACGATCAGTCCCGAAGCAAGGTAGTAGGAGCCGGATGAGTATGCATTCTCGGCTGTCATTCGCTCCAGCAGTTTGTGTCCCCACTGCAATTCAGCGGGTACAGCCAGCGATGAGCAGCCGATGAGGAACTCGCATGCGCCGTACAGGCTGAGCGGCGCAATGGGCAGACGGTGGCCATAGCGCCGGACGAGCGCTCCGGCCCACCAAGATCCCAAGCCGAGACCTGCCATGAACATCGAGAGCACGATGGAGGTCAATGCCGTAGTTACGCCGAACTCGGCCATCGTAAGCCGAAGCCAGACAAGCTCGTAAAGGATGCTGCAAAAGCCGGAGAGGAAGAAGAACGCGAAGAACCAACCCATCGCAACCCTCTTTGAAGCGGATCTCTGAGCAGATTGACAGCTGGATCCCGGATGTAATGAGCTAAGAACCTGATTGGGTTGCGCGGGTTGGCTGAAGCCCGCTCAAATTCAGGAATCGCTGCGCTTCAGTGCGTCAGACCACAGGTGCTACTCTTCTCTGTGCTTCGAAACACCTCGACCTCTTGAGCTCTCGTTTCTGAATTGCGAGTGTCGGACAGGTCTGAAATGCGGAGAAAAGTTCAATGACGAGTGAGAGCTTCGCCCCAGAACCGCACTCCTGGTCGCGGCGCCGTTTCATGCAGGCCAGCCTTGCCACGGCTGCGATTGCAGGCGCCGTCGAGACGTCACCTGCACAGGAATCGCCGCTTCCAGCTGACCGCGAGACGATGGCTGACGTCCCTTTCCAGAAGCGGGAACCCAGGGTCGGCCTCATTGGAGTCGGCGGTCGAGGAACGTCTCTCCTCGGCAACCTATTGGCTGCCAACGCCCAAATCGTCGCCCTCTGCGACGTAGTGAAGGAGAAGGCTGACCATGCGGCGGGTCTCGTGGTTGCGGCTGGGCAGAAGCGGCCGGAACTCTTCACGGATGGTCCTCAGCACTTTGAATCGCTGGTTGCTAAAAGTGATGTCGACTTCGTTATCGCTGCGACGCCATGGCGCTGGCACGCGCCGATGGCGCTCGCTGCCATGGCGCACGGCAAAGATGTCGCTGTTGAAGTTCCGGCGGTGGTCTCCCTGGAGGATTGCTGGCGGATCGTTCGCGCTTCGGAAGAGACGCGCAAGCATTGCTTGATGCTCGAGAACTGCTGCTACGGGTACAACGAGACGCTGGTGCTGCGTATGATTCACGCCGGGGAGTTCGGAGAGATACTCTACGGCGAGGGCGCCTATCTCCACGATCTACGCGATGAGTTGTTCTCTCATGCGGGCGAGGGCTTGTGGCGAAGAGCGGAGCATACAAGGGCCGATGGCAACCTGTATCCCACGCACGGACTCGGACCAGTCGCCAACTACATGCGGATCCAGCGCGGCGACCGGTTCGATCATCTGGTGTCAATGAGTTCACCGCAGCGCGGGCTCGATGCATATCGGAAGCAGAAACTGCAGCCCGATGATCCACGGCAACGAGAGCGGTACGTCTGCGGAGACCTGAATACATCTCTGATCAAGACAGCGGCAGGACGCACGATCACGGTGAAGCATGCGGTCTCAACTCCGCATCCATACAGCCGTATCAACCAGATCGCCGGCACCAAAGCAATCTTTGAGGACTATCCGCCGCGCATCTACATTGACGGAATGAACAAGGACGAGGCCTGGGGCACGATCGACGGCTATAAGCAGTACCAACATCCGTTGTGGGCGCGAGAAGGCGAAATCGCGCAAAAGGTCGGCGGTCATGGCGGGATGGACTTCATCATGATTTATCGGCTGCTGCAATGCATCCGGGAAGGGCTGCCGCCTGATATGGATGTTTATGATGCGGCGGCCTGGTCGGCGGTCGGGCCACTGAGCGTGGAGTCCGTGGCACAGGGCAGCGCTCCGATTGAGGTCCCTGACTTCACGCGGGGCAAATGGCAGAGCCGTGAAATCTCGCGGATTGCCACCCAAGCGTAACGGAAGGATGGGTCGAGACGGAGCGCGAGGGTGTTCGTTCCCGAACGCTCTCTGCTGCAATCGGACACTTCGGGTCCGTGAAGCCAGCCTGAAACGCAGAATCTATTCACGATCCGTTCGGCCACGCCGGGCGACTGAATTGCATGTTCGTTTATTGCTACCTTTCCGCACGGAGGCGTGTCGATGAATTCGATCCGACAGAATCTTCGGTTTGCTGTTCGCCAAGTACTTCGCAATCCGGGATTCACGCTTACGGTGGTCCTGACCCTTGCGTTGTCAATCGGCGCCAACACTGCGATCTTCTCGATCGTGAATGCTCTGATCCTGAAGAGCCTTCCGTATCCCGAGCCGGAGCGGATTGGCACTCTGTTTCAGCGGAGCGAGGGTGCAAGCTCGGACAGTGAGCTCCGCTGGATTGACGGAACCCAGTGGGAGCAGCTTCGCGACAACGTGCCTGCGCTTACCTCGGCTGTATTTGCGCCGCTAGCCAGCGGCGCAAATCTTGAATCAAGTTCCAAGCAGGCGGCTTACATTCACAACGGACGGATATCGGCGCACTACTTCGATGTCCTTGGAATCCATCCGGCGGTGGGCCGCAATTTCTCGCCGGCCGAAGACGCACCGAACGGGCCGAGGGCCGTTATCCTCAGCTACGAGTTCTGGCGCTCCACCTTCCATGCAGAGCGCGGCCTCGTGGGAAGCGCGATCCGCCTGAAGGGTGAGCCTTATACCGTCATCGGGATACTGCCACAAAATGCAGTCACTCCTCTCAATGCCGATATCTACACTTCGCTGCAGCCCAGTCCCAAAGGCGAGGGCAACGGGACGAACTTCGGGGTCATCTTTCGACTGACTCCTGGCGCAACCTGGCAGCAGGCCGATGCCGAGATCAATCGGGCGTGGGCAGCTCGCATTGCGCAGCTTCAATCGCGGGTTCCGGGCACACGGATCCAGTTCTACACAGTTCCATTCCAGAAGGGCGTCACGTCGGAGTTGCGCCCGCAAGCGATCGGGCTGATGGCTGCAGCGGGATTCATTCTGCTGATCGCGTGCGCCAATCTCGCGGGTCTCACTCTGGTGAGGATGGGCAGGCGAATGCCGGAAATTGCGACGCGCCTTGCGATTGGGGCGTCACGCTGGCAAATTCTGCGGCAGCTCTGGATTGAGAACCTGCTGCTCGCCTGTATCGGCGGCGCAGCCGGAGTTGGTGTTGGATTTCTTGCACTGCGCGGACTGCTTTCACTCCTGCCTGAAGATTTTCTGCCGGTGGCCAGCGTCAGCCTCGACGGGCGCGTACTCGTGTTCACAACCGGAGTGACGCTGTTTACCAGTGTGCTGTTCGGAATGCTTCCCGCGCTCGGCGCGCGACGCGTCGATCTTCGTTCTTCGTTCGCGAGCCGCGGAACGACATACGGGCACTCGACGAAGCTGCGGCAGGCGCTGATTGCCGGCGAGGTAGCACTCACGGTTGTACTGCTTGCCGGATCCGGACTGCTGATTCGGACTCTTATCCACCTGCAAACACTGCCACCAGGCTTCAAGGCCGAAGGAGTGATGACGGCGAAGGCCTCGCTCGACGATGTGCGGTACAAGGACCCGGTTCAATTCCGCCAGTTGATGAGGAACAGCATCGATGCGATGCAGCGCATTCCCGGCGTGCAGTCCGCTGCCGTGGGGCTCACTCTGCCGTACGAGCGCACGCTCAACAGCGGCATGGTTGTGCACGATGGACCGGAAGCCACGAAGACGGTTCAAGCAGATTTTGTGTACGTCACTCCAAAGTTCTTCGAGGTTCTCCAGATGCCGCTTAGCCGCGGGCGCGCTTTCACGGATGGCGACGGGCCGAACGCACGTCCTGTCGCGATCATCAACGCGAGCTTCGCGCACAAATTCTTTCCGGGGCTCAATCCTGTAGGACTCACGATAGACAAGAACACGCTCATTGTTGGTGTAGTTTCCGATATCCAACTCGTCTCAGGCCTCGATGCGAGCGCTCCGATCCAAAGCGAAGAGACGATCTATATTCCTGCTGCGCAGACACCGGCGGAGTTGCTCGCCGTTCATGTGTGGTTCCAGCCGAGCTGGATTGTCCGCACATCAGCGCCTGTCGAGGGCCTGACCGAGCAGATGCAGCATGCGCTCTCCTCGGCAGCACCGGATCTTCCTTTCTCCGGCTTTTACCGGATGAGCGATCTTGAGGCGAAGGCACTCTCCATGCAGCGCATCGAGGTTGCGCTGCTTGGCGCGATGGGAGCGCTTGCACTTGGACTCAGCGCGATCGGAATCTTCGCGCTGGTTGCAAGCCTGGTGACGCAGCGTACGCGGGATATCGGTATCCGCATCGCGCTTGGGTCGAGCGTGCGTCAGGCAGTGGGACAGATTGCGGCATCGGGTGTCGGCGCCACTGGCGCGGGACTGCTGCTAGGTCTTGGGCTATGCGCGGCGGTTCTGCCGCTGATGCGAAGCGTGTTGTACGGCGTTGGAGTGTACGACGCGCCGAGCCTTGCGGCGGTCCTTGCTGGGCTTGCCATCGTGTCGTTGCTGGCGGCGACGATTCCTGCGTTACGGATCGCGAGCATCGATCCGGCACAGACGTTGCGCGAGGAATGACCAGGCCGAAGGTGCTCCCAACGAGAACGGGTACGAATCTCGTTGCAGCGCCCGCATTTCTTCTCTATTATTGAATTAATGTCAGACCGAAGCTATCTGGGCGAATTCGAGCTCATGATTCTTCTCGCGATCATCCATCTTGGCGAGGAGGCATATGGAGTGCCGATCTCGCGCGAACTGGAGAAGCATCGCGGCAAGGATGTGGCCATCGGAAGCGTGTATGCGGCTCTCGAACGGCTGGAAGCCAAGGACCTGGTGATCTCGGCGTTGGGAGATCCGACTCCGGAGCGCGGGGGCAAGGCGAAGCGCTATTTCCAAATCACGAAGGAAGGACTGCGCAAGGTGCATGAGACGCGGCGCGTGCTCACGCGTCTGTGGCAGGCGATTCCGGACTTGAAGCTTGACCTGCAGTAGGAGACAACTGATGCAACGCAGAAAACCTCGGCTTGCGATTTGGATCCTGGAGCATCTGACTTCCGGTAATCGGAGCGGAGAACTCACGGGCGATCTTCTCGAAGAATTCCATGGTGGGCGTTCGATTACCTGGTTTTGGCGGCAGACCATCGCTGCGACATCGTTCGGGTTCATGCAGAGCCTGTTTCGCAGGAAAGCGGCTCTCGCCTTTGCAGTTGCGTGGTCGCTTCTATCGCCTGAATGGAATGTACTTTTCGCGCGATTCCACCGGAGCGATTTCGCGAGTCACATCTGGCGGATGCCGTGGCCGTGGTCAACGCTCTGTGATTTCGGCTGGGCGTCCTTTGAAGATCTCCTCTTTGTATGGATTGGAGCGCTTGCCTACATAACACTGTTCGCATTCCTTCGAAATCGTCTCCACTTCTCCGTTCTCACGAGAGGATTCTGTTTGAGCATCGTCGGTTACTGTGCCGCGTCTGCCTGCTGGATCGGTATCGTCACACTGATGCTGCCAATGCCTCCATTCCGAGTAGCTGATTGGCGCACACTCACATGGTGGAGCACGATTGCAAATCTGGGCGTGTTCGGGATTGCACCTTTCATTCCTAATATCCTCGGGATGCTCTGCGCACTCTAGTGGACAGAATCCAGTTCGAGGCAACCGGCCAGGATCGCGCGCTAGCGAGCAGATCACTCAAGGAGAGCGGACGCGATGAGACGCAGAGAACCTCCACCGCTTGCCACATGGATGCTGCGGCATCTGAGCGCTGAGGATCGCGATGAAGCGCTGGATGGCGATCTTCTGGAAGTGTTCCATTTCGGCCGTTCGGACGGGTGGTACTGGCGGCAGGTCATCGTCGCATGTGCTGTTTCGTGGTGCAGCAATCTGTTTGCGCGCAGGGCACCGCTTGCGTTTGCGCTGCTCTGGTCGATCCTGGCGCCGGTCTGGTACGCGATCCTGGAGAGGATCGATACCTCGCAGAACTTCGATCGGGGCGAGCACATCTTCGGTCCGTTCTGGCTGCCTCTGGTTCTGATCATCTGGGTGGTTCTCCATGCTGCATTTCTGTGGGCCGGGCTTCTGGTGTACCGAGTTGCGAACATCGTCTTGAAAAGGCCGATTCACGTAGGCGATATGGCGCGGGCATTCTGGGTTGCGACGCTGATTCTGCCGCCGGTCTACGGGCTCAGCTTCCTGTTTGCGACGCTTTACTGGTATTCGGTCCCGGGCCTCGCCGGAGCAAAGCTTCCGGCGAATGCTTGGGGACTGGTTCTGGATCTCGACATCTTTCCCAACCTGATCCGGGCTCCTTACTTCATTGCGATGGCAGTGGCACTGTGGGGGACGGTGCGTCGTCTTCAGCGCGACGAGAACGCGGCTTTCTCAAGTTCTTTCCCCGCCGCGGAAGGACCGCTTACTGTCGAAGATTCGCAATCGCTTCATCGCTCGCTGACTCTCATGGTCGGCGCGGGGCTGGTGAACTCGATGATTGCGGCGGTGTTTTTTTGCCACCTGCCTGAAACCGATTTTGTTCATCCTGGCTCGCTGTTCGGAATGGCGTTGCGCTTTATTGCGATCTGCACAGGCGGCGGAATCCTTGGATCGTGGCTCTACTGGAAGAGCCCTGTAAGCCCACTGCGCAATGGATCTCCTTTGCCTTTCGGGTTGTTTGCATTCACATGCAGCGCTGGATGGATCTGGATTCCGGCGCTGGTGCTGCTTGCAGAGCAGGTGTCAGCAGCTACGGCTTTCGTCGCCATGGTCGGCGCCTTCGCCCTGACGAGCGCGCTGAAGACAGAATCCTGGTTTGCATTCGAACCTTCTTCTACAGTTGTTCCGCAGTGGAACGGAGATGAGCTTTTTGCAGAGACGCTCTCGCGCTCACCTCAGGAACCTTACGGATATCTGATCGCGCTCTCGCTGTTTGCGGGAGGCGCGGCAGTTTTGAGCCATTCGATGTACACGGCCATGTTGATGCTGGCCACGAGCGGATCAGTCTTCGCGTGGAAGAACACGCTTCCGCGCAACGGGCAGTTTGAGCCAGCGGCCGCGATGAAGCGGAGCATCCGGCGGGTTGCGATCACGATCGTTCCGGCGACGCTCTTGACGGTCTGGGCATTGATTGACGGTATGGCCCATCGCTCAGCCGCGGTGGAGGCGAGTGCTGCTGCACATGCGGATCAGAAGAGCCAGGCGGATTCGAAGACACCGATCGGGGCTGCCGGCGCGGGTGGATACGAGAGCGTCGTGCTGTGGCCATTTCCGCGCAAGAAGGAGATCGTGCCGCCGGTGCTGGCCGATGACTCGTTCTTCAAGCGGGGAGTGCAGCGTCCGCTCGTGATTCGGTTCAATGGTCCGTACTGGGTTTTGCAGCCACCGCTGAGAACGCCGGGGCCTCACGCGCATCGCGCGCAAGGCACGCCGGTCAGCGTTGATCTGCAGTCGAACAATGCCATTGCGCTGGTGATGAATGCGCACCAGAAACTTGCGAAGCCGATTCCTCTAGCGCGATGCCGCGAGATCGACGTGGAGATCGAGAATCGCGACAACAAGGCGGGCATCATTTCGCTGGGACTGTTTCTTGGTGATGAAAGCTCGGGGACGGAGCGCACGTTTTACGTTGGGCAGCAGCCGATCGCGTCGACGGAGCCGGAACACTACTACGTGAAGATGAGTCCGGTGTACGAGACGATTCGGTTTCAGGTGCCGGCGAGCGCATCGCTGCGGCAGTTCGACGAGATGACGCTGATGTTCTTGCCGGACATCGAGCACACGTTTGTAGCGCCGAAGATTGCGATCCGGCAGTTCGAGTTGTTTCCGCGGTGAGGGTTGGGCGCAGGGGCTAAAGCCCAGAGCGTGTCGAGGGGCTTTTCGGCACAACTGAAGTCGTGCCCTGACGCTTCTGGGTTCGGCTCGCTTCTGGTGTCGCGAATGGTTGTTTGCGTGTGAATTATTCTGCGGCATGGGTAAGTCGTGCCCTGACGCTTCTGGGTTCCGTTTGCTTTTGTTCTCGCGAATGATTTCGTCGCCTAGCGCTTCTGGTTCCGCTTGCTTCTAGTGTCAAGAATGCGCTTCGCGGAGCGGCGGGGATGTGTCCGGTTTCGAACACGGGTACCCCCGCCCCCACCCCCTACTGTTTGCGCATAAGTTCCGTAGATTCATAGGGTTGCGGAGCAGGAGCAGCGCTAAGTGTATCTCCCCATTGAACTTATGACTTGGGTGTCTCTTAACAAAGGAGTTAGCTGGAGGCGTGACGACGAGAAGTTCGCGCAGGCGGACGACGAGGCTCCGGCGCAGCGCGGCGCGCGCGGGTGGATTCTTGAGATTTGCAGCATGTCTTGATTATGCAAAATCCGCGGTTAATTGACTGCAAATTGCCGCGAAGATTTTTGAAGCTCACTCGGTACGAAGGATTTCGGTCGGGTTGGTGCTCAGGGCTCGGAGGACGGCCGGGAGCGTGGCGAGGAGCGCGGTGAAGAGGATGGCGCAGGCGGGCAGCGCGATCATCTCGGCATCAGTAGCTTTGACCTGGTAGAAGAGCGAGGCGACGTACCGGGCCGCTCCGAAGCCGAGCGCCATACCCGCACCGGCTCCGAGCCCGATCATCAGGAAGACGTCGAGGGTGACGAGGCGGACGATTCCGACTCGGGGCGAGCCGATGGCCATGCGGATGCCGATCTCGCGGCGGCGCTGCAGGACGGAGTAGTTGACAACGGCGTAGAGGCCGACGCCAGCGAGCAGCAGCGCGACGGCAGCAAAGAAGGCCGCGAGGGTGGCGATGAGGCGTTCGCGGACGGTCTGGTCGCGAACGAGGTCGAGCTGCGTGGCGACGTTGGAGACACGGATGCCGTTGTGCTGGCGGGCGATGACCTGACGGAGCGAGTCGGCAAGGGCGAGAGGGTTGCTGGCTTCGGTGTGAATGACGAAGGTGGAGAAGCCGATGGGCTCGGGCGCGGACTTGTTGTCGGTGACGTTTAGCGGAACGTAGAAAAGGGCGCGGTTGGGTTCGTGGAGGTCGTGATCGGGGATGTCGGGTGTGATGCCGATGATCTTGTTCACAGGCGCGTTGACGCTGCGCTGGAAGGTGCGGCCGATGGGGTCTTGGCCGGGACCGAGGTTGGGGAAGAAGGTCTTGACGAAGGTTTGATTGACGATGGCTTCGCCGGGTGAGGTGTCCTGGGGGCGGAAGTCACGGCCGGCGATGAGGGGGATCTTCATTGTGGAGAGCCAGCCGGGAGAGACGTTGAGGAAGAAGGCGGGCGTGGGGCTTGGCGGGGCGCCGTTGATGGAGACGTCGCTGTTGATCTTGATGCGGCCGAGAATGGGCCAGCCGGAGATGGCTACGGAGTCGACCCCGGGAACTGCGCGGAGGGCCTCGGCGGTCTGGGCCCAGACAATGGGAAGCTGGCCTTTGCCGGCGACGCTTTGAAGGAGAAGCAGGCGGTCGGTGGAGAAGCCGAGCGGACGATTCTGGAGGCGATTGAACGAGGTAACGAAGAGCGAGGAGAGGAAGAGCACGAGAACGCAGAAAGCGACCTGAAGGGCGATGGCTCCGCGCAGGAGACGGCGTGGGGAGTGCGGGTTCTCACCGCCTTTGAGAGCGGCGACGGGGCGGACGCCGGAGGCGCGGAGGGCGGGGAGAAGTCCGAGAACGAGAACGATGAGAACTGTGAGCGCGAGGCCGAAGAGGAGGACGCGGCCGTCTGCGGGGAGGTCGAGACGGGCTGGATTGTCGGGCGGATTGACGAGGCCGAGAACAAAGGGAGCCGACCACGCGGCGAAGGCTGCGCCCAAGGCGGCGGAGAAGAGGGAGAGAAGCGCGCTCTGCACGAGGATGAGCTGGACGAGGCGGCGGCGGCCTGCGCCGATGGAGATACGGAGGGCCATCTCGTGGGCGCGGGCAGCGGCTTGCGCGGTCATCATGTTGGAGACGTTGACGCAGGCGATGAGGAGAACGAGCGCGACCATCAGGCCGAGAGCGGCGAGTAGACGGCGGTACTCCTTCTGGAGGTCGGAGATGCCGGCTCCGCCAGGACTGAGGACGAGGGTCTGGTTGAGATAACGCGCGATGGAGGCCTGGGTCTGGCCGCGATAGCAGGTGGAGCACGCGGCTCCGAAGGCGTGGTTGACGGCGGCGAGATGCTGGCGGAGGGGCTCAAGACCAGCGGAGGTGACGCCGGGCTTGAGCATGACGAAGACGCGGTGCCAGTCGGCACGATCCTCGGTGGCCATGGGATTCATGCTGAGGGGCAGGAAGATGTCGGTGACGGTGCCCTTCTCGGTGCCGGTGAAATTGCGCGGGCCTACGCCGATGATCTGGAATGTCTGGTCTCCAAAGTGGAGCGAGCGTCCGAGGACGTGGGGATCGCGCGCGAAGCGGTGATTCCAGTAGTCCCAGGAGAGGACCGCGTAGGGGTAGAGGCCGAGGGCGCGGTCGTCGGCCGGAGTGAGGAGACGGCCGAGGGAAGGCTCGAGGCCGAAGAGCGGGAACATGTTGCCGGACACGTAGGCGACGTGGGCTTTTTCGATGTCGTCGCCGCTTGCATCGGGACCGGACCAGGTGATGTCGGTGCGGTCGGCGTCGCTGACGGCGATGAGGTCGGCCTGGTCTTTGACGGCATCGCGCATGAGCTTGAAATCGGGGGTGGACCAGTAGCCGTCTTCGATGGGCCGGCCGTAGAGACCGATCATTTTGCGGGAGAGGACGTAGAGGCTGCTGGAGTTGGCGACGGGCAGCGGACGCCAGAGCAGAGCGTCGATGAGGCGGAAGGCGGCGACGCAGGAACCAATGCCGAGGGCGAGAGAGAGGATGGCGGCAGCGGAGGCGACCTTGTTGCGCCAGAGCTGACGCCATCCGAATCTAGTGTCTGCGACGAGCGACTCGAGCCATCCGGCGGCGCGGATGTTGTGGGCTGCTTCGCGAGTGCGGAGGGGCGAACCGAAGGCACGACGGACTTCATGGGGATCGCGGCCGGAGGCAATGGCTTCGTCGATGTGGGACTGGAGCTCTTCGTCGATTTCGCGATTGAGGCGATCGGAGCGGAAGACGTTGAGGACGCGCGAGGTGAGGGACACGCTCAGGCCTCCCGGAGGACGCGGTTGATGGCGAGGCTGACGGACTGCCAGCGGGACTCTTCAGAGCTGAGCTGCTGTTGACCGGCTTCGGTGAGTTCGTAAACGCGGGCGCGGCGGCCAGTTTCTTTTTGACCCACTCTGCGCGAATCCAGCCGGCCTCTTCCATCCGGTAGAGGGCTGGGTAGAGGGAGCCTTCTTCTGCGCGGAGCACTTCGCCGGAGGCGTTGGCGATGGCGGCCATGATGGCATAGCCGTGGAGGCGGGGACGACGGGAGAGGATCTTGAGAACGAGAAGGTCGAGAGAGCCCTGAAGTGCGTCGGTTTTTGCCATACTCAGAAGTCTTTATATAGATATCTAAGTATCGGGTCAATCTGATTTGTGACGAATGGGGCGGCGGGAAAGGCTGGAGAACCGGTCGCGGAGCACTGACGGTTACGGAAGGTCTTATGTTGCTGTTGCATACGAAACCAAGTGCAACTAAGATGCGTCAATTGAACGAAAATGACGCACGCGATTGCACCAGCGCCGCCGCCTGTCGCTCCAGCGCTTCCCCGCCTGAGGCTGGGGAAGATGTGTGTTGCGATTCAGGGGAAGACGCCGGCTGAGCTGATGGATCGGGCAGAGGCAGCCTGGAAGGATTTCAAGTTCCTGGAGCTGCGGCTGGATTCGGTGGCGAAGCCGGCGAATGCCCTGCCCTACGTGAAGCAGTTTCTGGCCGAGCACAAGGACGTGACGGTGATTGCGACCTGCCGGCGCAAGGCTCACGGGGGGATGTTTGACGGGCCGCTGGCGGCGGAGCTGGAGATTTTGACGAAGGCGGCGCAATGCGGCTGCCAGATCGTGGATCTCGAGGTGGAGTCGGCGGAGGAGGCGAAGTCGGGCCAGGTGGCGAAGCTGAGGGCTGCCGGAGCGGCTTTGCTGGTGAGTTTTCATGACTTCACGCGGACGAAGGGTTTGGAGCAGGCTGCGGAGCGCATTGAGGCATTCAAGCCGGATTTCGTGAAAGTGGTGTCGACGGCCAAGAGCCTGGCGGACAATCTAGCGGTGCTGCGGCTGATCGAGGATCGCTCGGTTAGCTCGCATGTGGTCGGCATCGCGATGGGCGAAGAGGGGCTGGTGAGCCGGATACTCGGTCCGCGGGCCGGGGCGGCGTTCACGTTTGCATCGTGGGCAGAGGGTGCGGAGACGGCTCCGGGGCAGGTGACGGCTGAAACGCTCAGGGATCTGTACCGGCTGGAGCATCTGGATCCGGCGACACGGATTTTCGGAGTTGCGGGCAATCCGATAGGCCACTCGCTTTCGCCGCTGCTGCAGAATGCCGCGTTCCGGCGAGAGAATTTGAACGCGATTCTGCTGCCGCTGAAGGCGAAGTCGGTGCAGGATCTGCTGACGCTGGCGGCTGAGCTGCCGCTGGCGGGGTGCGCGGTGACAATGCCGCTGAAGACGGAGGTGTTGCCGCATCTGGCGAACACGGATCCGCTGACGGCAAAGATTGGCGCGTGCAATACGCTGCGGATGGGGGCGGACGGAAAGCTCTACGGGTTCAACACAGATGTGGCTGGAATTGTGCGTCCCCTGGAGCGGAGGCTAAAGCTGAAGGGGGCGCGGGTGGCGGTGCTGGGTGCGGGCGGCGCGGCGCGGGCCGCGGTGTTCGGGCTGGTGGAGCAGGGCGCGGAAGTGCTGGTGGTGAATCGCACGCATGAACATGCGGTGACGCTGGCGCGGCAGGCGAAGGCGAAGTCGCTGAAGCATGAGCTACTGGGGAAGCAGAGATTCGACGTGATGATCAATGCGACCCCGTGCGGGATGGCGGGATTCAAGCAGGCGATGCCGATAGCCGAAAACGAGCTGAACGCAGGGCTCGTGTTCGACATGGTGTACAACCCGCTGGAGACGCCGCTGCTGAAGCTGGCGAAGTCGCGGGGGATTCCGGTGGTGACGGGGCTGGAGATGTTTGTGCAGCAGGGGGCGCGTCAGTTTGAGATCTGGACGGGCAAGCCGGCGCCGGAGTCGGAGATGCTGAAGGTGGTGGAGCACGAGCTGCGCAAGCGGGCGGAGCTGACGCCGAAGGAGCCGGCAGCGTCGAATGGGCGGGGCAAAAAGGCGTAGGGCAAGGCACCTTTCCGATGGTGCGAACCGTCCATAGCTTCAGCAGGGCCCACGGTCGCTTATTTCTCTTCGCGAATAGGTTCAGAGTACCTGATGAGATCTTCCCCTAGGGGCGGAATGCGGGTCCGCCGTTTTCTGGTAATGCTCGCTCTGCTTGCGGTCGCCGTGGCGCTGGGCGGATGCGGGTACTGGATCAATCCACATGCGCAGGCGCCGTCGGGGCCGGGGACACCGAGCCAGAGCGGGAGTGTGACGATTTCGCCCACGTATGTGGCGCTGGCGCCGGGCCAGAAATTTCAATTCACAGCATCGTCGTCGAGCGGCGGGGCCATTGAGTGGCTCGTCAACGCTGCGGCGGGCGGGAAGCGGGAGACGGGCAAAATCGATGGCGCGGGGAACTACGTTGCTCCGTCAGTGGTGGCGCAGGGGACCAATATTTCGGTGACGGCGGCGCTTGCGTCGGATCCGGAGCGGGATTATGCGACGGCTGTGGTGGCGTTGATGCCTGCGGCGCAGGTGTCGTGTCCCGACGTGACGGGCAGCCCGCTGGTGGCGGCCTACTCGATCAAGCTGCCGCTGCCGGGGAAGGTCGCGGTGGAGTTTGGGAAGACGACGGATTACGGGCGGAACACGTGGCAGGTCGCGAGTGGGGCGAACGGCGGGCCGGTGAGGGTGCTGGTAGCGGGCATGATGGCGAAGACGGTGTACCACATGCGCGCGCGGGTTGTGCTGAATAACGGCGCGACGCACACCGATGCCGATCATACGTGCACGACGGGGGCGGCGGGGCCGACAACGGCGGTGAAGGCGACGACCGCGAATGGAGCGACACCGCAACCGGGCATCGAGATGTGGAATACGGCAATTCCGTCGAATGTGCTGCAGGCTTTTGCGACGGATCTGGATGGAAACGTGATCTGGACGTATCAGTACCAGGGGTCGGTTGCGGATTTGATCCAGGGCATCCAGCAGCTGCCTAATGGGGACATGCTGATGCTGATTTCGTATCTGTCATCCATTACGGTGACGAACACTGTGGGGCTGGTGAATGAGATCCGGGAGATCGACCTGGCGGGCAACACGGTGCGAAGTCTCACGATGGATCAGCTGAATCAGAAGCTGGCGGGTTCGAACCTGCGGGATGGTGACGGGAATGTCTACAACTTCAGAGGCTTTCATCACAGCGTGGTGGCACTGCCGAACGGGCACTGGGTGATGTTGACGGACTACCGGAAGAGCTATACGGATCTGCCGGGGTACCCGGGGGTGACGCCGGTATTGGGAGATGCGATTGTCGATGTGGACGAGAGTGGGAATCCCGACTGGGTGTGGAATACGTTCGATCATCTGGACATCCATCGGCACCCGATGAACTTTCCGGACTGGACGCATTCGAACGGACTGCTCTATTCGAGCGATGACCACAACCTGCTTCTGTCGATCCGGCACCAGAACTGGGTGATAAAGATCAATTTTCAGGATGGGCAGGGATCGGGTGCGGTGATGTGGCGGCTGGGAGAGGGTGGCGACTTCAAGCTGTTGGGCGGCGCTGATCCTACGGATTGGTTTTATGCACAGCATGGCTTGAGCTTCTTCTCGCCGCATACGACGGGGGTATACCGGCTGGGGATGATGGATAACGGGAACGACCGGATGTTTCCCGGAAGGCAGGTGAGTTGCAAGCCGCTCGCGCCGACGAGTGCGGACTGCTACTCTACAGTCCCCGTGCTGGAGTTGAATGAGGGGAACATGACGGCGACGCTGGCGAAGCATTACACGCCGCCGCCGAGTTTCTTCACGTTTTTTGGCGGGAATGCGGAGTTGCTTGCAAATGGAGACATTCACACAAATTTCGGGTCGACGGTGAATGGTGGTTTTGCGCAGGAGCTGAATCCGGATGCGACGCAGGTTGTGTGGCAAGGGGCGACGCCGAGCGGGGATCAGTTTCACACGTATCGATGGCCAAGCCTCTATCCCGGGGTGCAATGGTGAATATCGGATGATTATTCACGGATTGAACAGCTGGTTAATGATGCGACGATCCGCTGAAACCGGATTTACATTCAGATGACACGAGGGGGCCGGTTGGAATCTAACAATCTCTTAGGCCCTGAATCCCACACAACGAGGTGCATGTGACCACTGCTTACATCAATCGAATCGCCAGCTCGGTCCCGCCGCATGATGTGCATCGCTCGTTTGTTGCTTTTGCAGAGGGGATGATGCCGGAAGGCACGCAGCGCTCGCTGTTCAAGCGTATGGCGCGGATGTCGGCGATCGAGCATCGGTATTCGTTCTTGCAACCGATTGCGTGCGAGAACGGGCAGTGGAGGGATGCGGAAGACCTGTATGCGACCGGAAATTTTCCGGGGACGGCGCGGCGGATGGAGACGTTTGAGAAGTTCGCGCCGCAGCTGGCCTCGTGCGCGCTGAACAAGCTGGCGCTGTCGAGCGAGGAGCGTCAGGCAGTGACGCACGTGATTGTGACTTCGTGCACGGGACTGTACGCGCCGGGGCTGGACTACGACATTGTGAATCATCTGGGGCTGAATCCTTCGGTCGAGCGCACGATGATCGGGTTCATGGGATGCTATGCGGCGATCAATGCGCTGAAGTCGGCGCATCACATTGTTCGTTCTGAGCCGGAGTCGGTGGTGCTGATCCTGAACCTGGAACTGTGTACGCTGCATCTGCAGGAGACGCAGAATCTGGAGCAGATGCTTTCGTATCTGCTGTTCGCGGATGGGTGCGCTGCGTGCCTGGTGAGCGCGCGGCCAACAGGGCTGGCAATTGACAGCTTTCTCGCGCTGAGGATCCCGGAGACAAGCCACCTGATCACGTGGAAGATTCGCGAGGGCGGGTTCGACATGTTTCTCTCCGGGCAGGTGCCGGCGGAGATTTCGCGGGCGATGAGGGAGATTGGGCCTCACATCACGCGGGGAGAGGATCCTCTCAAATTCGATCTGTGGGCAGTGCATCCGGGTGGCCGGACGGTGCTGGATGCCGTCGAGAAGGGGCTCGCACTTCCGGAGGAGGCGCTGCGGCATTCGCGCGACATCCTGGCGCGATTCGGCAACATGTCGTCGGCGACGGTGATGTTTGTTCTGGAGAATGTGCTGCGGGCAGCGAGCACGGGACAGCGCGGATGCGCAATGTCGTTCGGACCGGGAGTGACGGCGGAGACGATGCTCTTCCATGCCGCCTGAAGCGCCGGACCTGAGCCGCCGCGCGGATCTGGCGGAATTTCCGGAGTTGATGGACGAACCGTGCTCGCGCGAGGAGATGCGTGCGTGCCTCAAGGATCTGGCGCGCGTGAACCGCTGGTTTCTGGCGTACAGGCCGACTCTGAAATGGCTGGACTCGCTGGAGCTGCGAAGTAGCGGGCGGGCAGTTCACATTCTGGATGTGGGATGCGGGTACGGCGACAGCTTGCGGCGGATCGAGCGGTGGGCACAACAGCGCAACCTGGAGGTTGCATTAACGGGATGCGATCTGAATCCGGATACGATTGCGATTGCGAGAGAGGCGAGTCCGGCGCGGAGCAGGATACGGTGGATTGCATCGGACGTGTTTGCGCTGAAGTTCGATCGACCCGTGGACATCATTGTGAGTTCCCTCTTCACGCACCATCTGGAAGAGGACGAGATCGTGCGCTTTCTGGGCTGGATGGAACGGACGGCTCGGACCGGGTGGTTCATCAACGACTTGTCCCGGGCATCGGTTCCCTACGGGCTGTTCAAGGCTTTTGCGAGGGTGGCTCACCTGCATCGGTTTGTTCAGCACGATGGCCCGGTGTCGATTGCGCGGGCCTTTGTTGAGGATGATTGGCGGAGGATGTGCTCGGCGGCGGGGCTTGGTGCGGGTGATGTTCGCATCGAGGGTTTTGTGCCGGCACGGCTCTGCGTAGGGAGAACGAAGCCGGCGGTGAGGCGATGAGCGGTGCAGTGGATCACGTGGTGATTGGCGGCGGGCTGGCGGGCTCGATGGCGGCGCTGAGGCTTGCGGCTGCGGGCCGTGAGGTGCTGCTGCTGGAGAAGCAGCGTGGGCCGCACGACAAGGTTTGCGGGGAGTTTCTCAGCGCGGAGGCGCTTGGATATCTGGAGAGAGCCGGCGTGGATGCGCGGGCACTGGGCGCGCATGCGATCGAGAGGGTGCGTGTTCACAGCGGATCGGGGTCAGTGCAGGTGAAGCTGCCGTTTGCGGCGATGTCGTTGTCGCGTCGGGTTCTCGACGAGGCTCTGCTGGCGAAGGCTGCTGCTGCCGGATGCGAGGTGCGCCGCGGAGCGTTTGTGGAGAGAGTGGCTGCGCGTCACGATGGGTTCTCGGTACGCGTACTCTATGGAGAGGCGATGGACGCTCGCCACGTGTTTCTCGCGACGGGAAAGCACGACGTGGCTGAACATGCGCGGGGCGCGGGGACCCATCGAGATCTCGTCGGGTTCAAGATGCATTGGCGACTTACGCAGCGGTCGACGGATGCGATCCGGCGAGCGATGGAACTTTTCCTTTTTCGTGACGGCTATGGCGGAATCGCGCTGGTTGAGGACGACAGGGCGAACTTGTGTTTTGTGGTGCGGCGGCGGCGGGTGGCGGAGCTGGGCGGCTGGGCGGAGATGGTGCGGGCGATTTGCGAGGAGTGTCCTGGGGTAGCGGAGACTCTGCGCGAAGGCGCGCAATGCTGGCCGAAGCCGCTGGCGATCTCGCCGATCCCTTATGGCTATATCGCGAAACAGGCTGACGGGATCTGGAGGATTGGAGATCAGGCTGCGGTGATTCCGTCGTTCACCGGAGATGGGATGTCGATCGCGCTGCATAGCGGGGAACTTGCGGCGGAGATGTTCCTGAGGGGGAGAGCACCGGAGGAGTACCTTGCGCGACTGCGGAATGATCTGCAGCGGGGGATGCGATTGGCGACGCTGTTGTCGCGCGCGATGGTGACGCGGAGCGGACGCGCGCATGCGCCGGCGGTGTTGACGAGGGCGCCAGGGATGATCGGATGGATCGCGGAACGGACGCGCATTCCGAAGAGCGCTTTGCCGAAGATGGAAGCGGGGATCGAGAGATCCGTCTCGATGGCGTGAGTCGCGCGGCTACCTGCGCTTCTTTTTGGCGGCTTTGGCTTTTGCCTTTTCGCCCGGAGTACGCGTGGTTGGTATGGGAGCCATGTCGGGGCCGACGCGGCGGACCATGTTGTCGCGCATGGCGTAGGTGATGGTGCGGAGGCTGGCGGGTTTGGCGATGCCGGTATTGGGGTCGATGGAGATGTCGGGCGTACCGGCGATCTGGAAGCTGAAGACCGGTTCGGTCCCGGCGGCTGTGGGTTGCGACGAGACCTTCACCGGCAGGAAGCCCTGAATGGGGCGGATGCGAAATGCGGTTTCGTAGCGGTGGCGCTTGACGCTCCAGGTGAAGACGCGAATCTGATCGAAGTCGAAGGGCAAGCCGGAGCGTGGCGGGCTCATCGCGGTGACGTATTCGGGAACCTGATGATTGGGAACGTCGGCCTCGGGGTCCGTGACTTTCATCAGTATGTAAGCGCCGACGATGCGCTGGCCTTCTGCGTACTGGCCCACTTCGTCGGGCACGTCAACGTCGATGCGGCCGGAGGTCAGCCAGCCGACGCGGCCTTGGGCATCGCGGATGAGCCACCAGTCTTCCATGGGAATTTCGGGCTGAGGCTCCGCGGGCCTGGTCTCGTCTTCGTCCTTTATAGGCTTTTCAGGGGGCGCCTCTGCGGAGGGTGACGCCGGGCTTTTTGTGGACGCGGGGGCGGGCGGAGGAGTTTTCTTCGCCGGCGGGGGGGTGCCCGGTGCGACCTTCGGAACCGAGGCTCGGACGAGGAGTTGCAGCTTGTCGCTCTCGGGGAGCAGGTAGAAGCGGTCGGTGTTTCGGCCGGGACTGACGTGCAGGTAGGCATCGTCGCGCAGGGTGCCGGTGGCTACGACGAAGTCTTTCTTGTGCTGATCGGCGAGATCCTGAAAGGCCTTGTACTCGCCGGCATCGATGACTGCGCGCTCTTCGATCCAGCCGATTTCATTCTTATCGGTTTTGACGCGGAGGAAGCGGCGTCCGTGTTCGAGAACTTCGAGTGGCTGACCGTTGGAGACTTCGCCGACGCGATTGGAGACGGCTGCGACGCGATCGTGCAAATACATCTGGCGCGCCGCGACGTAGACCATTTCACGATTATTTTTGCGGAGATGCTTGCAGCCGGATGCGAAGAGGAGGGAGGACACAAGGAGCAGGACTGGAAGTCTGGCATCGATGCGCCGAAAAAGCGGGACGGGCCAATTTTGAGATCGCGTCAACACAGCAAAGGGGGATCTCTCTGAGGATAGCAGCAAGGCTGGCTTCTCCCCAGAAGGCGGGGTTATCTAATGCGCTACATCAATGCGCGGCCGCGATGGAGTTGGCCTGTACCGGATCGGTTCCGGTCTGGCTGGAGATCGACTGAACGAGATAGCCAGCGTTCTTGGTGTCGATGGTGTAGCCGAGGAGATCGGGATTGCCTCCGAAGTTGACGGCGAAGACGAATTGCTTAGTGTTGTCTTCGACGAGCATCTGCGGGTTTGTGCCTGCTTTGAAGGTGCTGCCGAGAGCGGTGAGGCCGAGCACGTTGTTCGTGGTGGCGATGGAGAAGCCGGCGATGACTCCGGTGCTGTTGCTTGCCGTCTGGCGGTTGAGGACGTAAACGTAGCTGCCGCCTGAGAAGGGCAGGATGGCGTAGGGAGCGAGGCCGCTGATGCGGAAGGGGGAGCCGGTGATCTCCTGCTTGTTGCTGTAGGTGAAGGCGCGCAGACCACCGGTGTTGGCGTCGGTGCTGGTCGCCCCGACGGCGACGGTTTCGCCGATGTAGAAGAGGCGCGGCGCATTGGCGCCGGTTGGAATGGGGTCAAACGCCACGGAGAGGGCTGCACCGCCTGTGTTTTTGACGCCGAGGATGCCAACGGCGCCAAACGGATTTGCGCCGGCGGCGTTGAACGGGATGGTTGCTGTGCCGCCTGAACCGAGCGCAGCAAGCACGGTGGTGTTGTCGGGCGAGATGGCGACCTGGGTGATTGCGGAACTGGGAAGGGCTACGGGCTGCTCCTGATTCGACTGGAGCACTCCCGTGCTGGGGTTCACGTGGATGGCAAAGAGATTTGAGGTTCCGGAGAAGCCCTCGACCAGCCAGGAGTTTGTGGAGTCGACCTGCATGGTGGTTGCGGGGTCGGAGGAGATAGGCTGACCGGAGTTTCCGACGGTGAGCTGGCCGGAGGTTGCGTCGATGGTGTAGACGAAGATGCCGCCGAGCGTGCTGACGTAGAGGAATGCGTTGTTGGGCGCTACGGTGACGGCGATGGGGGATGCGGCGAGTTTGCTGGAGCTGCCGAGCGCGGTGACGGTGCCGGCTTTGACGTAGAGCCCGGCGATCTCATTGGTGGCTGAATTGATGACGTAGAAGTTGCCGCTGCTGAGGGTAGTGCCTCCGCCTCCGCCACTGCCGCCGCCATTTGACGATGCTTTCCAGAACCCGCTGCAGCCGGTGAGGCACAGCGCCGCCAATGCCAGGCACACCCAGTTTCGCGTCCTCATGGCCGCTCCTTTTTACGCCGGTGTTGCTTGTCTGTACTAAGCGTAACGCCTGCCGGCATTCCTGTCCCGATGGAGTTTCGAACGGGGATTTCCCTATTTTTACATCTGCAGCATGGACGCTTGGAGAGGAGAAAGCGCTCAGGTTCAAGCGTTGTCAGGAGAGATGCTTTGACGCGCCTGCCAGACGAGACGAGCTGCAGTGAGGTCCTCGACAGCCATGCCGACGGACTTGGAGATGACTCGCCGGTCGCGAGGGATGTTGGCGGCGGCGGGGTTGGCGAGGATTTCGCCGAGGTCGGCATGGACCTTCGCGCCGGAGAGCAGGAGGTCGCCGGATTCGCGTTCTACGCAGGATCGGGATTCAGCAACGATGAAGCTGGAGAGCATGGCGGCGTCGTCGAGTTCGCGGATGGTTGCGCCCGTGGCTCCGACGGCTAGGATGAGTGCGTTGGGCCGGAGCAACTCGCCGCGGAGGACGGGGGTTTGCGCGGAGGTGACGGTGAGAACCACTTCGGCTGAGGAGGCCTGTTCGATTGTGGCGGCGGTAGCGCCTACTTCGCCTGCGAGTTTCTTTGCGTTGGCGGGGTTGCGGCTCCAGATGCGGATGTCGTTTAGTTCCGGCCAGACTTGTCTTAGAGCAGTGATGTGCGCGCGAGCCTGGACGCCGGAGCCGAGGATGCCGAGGGTGCGCGGGGCTGTTTCGAAGTGGGCCGGTGCGAGGGCGGAGAATGCGACGGCGGAGACGGCGGCGGTTCGCATTTCTGTGATCAGGCGGCCGTCCATGAGGGCGAGCGGCTCTCCGGTGGCGCGGTTCAGGAGCTCAACGACGGCCATGTGAGTGTGGAGGCCGAGTTCGTCGTTGGCTGGATACCAGGTAACGGTCTTGACGGCCATGAAATCGCCGGCGACGACGGGCATGATGGCGAACCATCCGTTGCGATGACCTTCTGCGTTGCCAGCGCGCAGGATCATGCGCGGAGGTTGATTGACGCGTCCGGCAGAGAAGTCAATGAGCGCCTGGCGGATTGCCGGAATCAGTGTGTCGTAGGTAAGGACGGCACGGACTTCCTGCTCGGAGATGTACATGGAGGGTGCCAGTGTATATCGGCGGCGACGGAGATCGGCGGATCAGTTGGGGCGATTGCTGGAATTGGAGCGGCGGCGAAAGCGCTCGTCGAGGGGCTTGCGGCCTTTAAATCCATCTTCGAGCGTGTGCCATTGTTCGATGGCTGTCTCGCCCATGCGCCAGCAGAGCAGGACGACCTGGTCGTCGACTTTGCAGGGAAAGTCGAGAAGGCCGGTGTCGAGATCCTTGACCTGCACGCCGATGGAGTCGATCTCCGCGACAGTCTCGCGCACTTGCTGCGAGTGAGCTTCCACTTCGGCGCGCTGTTTGGCGACGGCCGAAACATCGACGCGCATGCCTCCGCTGAGGTAGATGCGGCGGCTGAGTTCTGCGATGCGCTCCTCGACGGCCTGCGCGGCGCGCTTGCCCTCGATGGCTCGCTTGAGCAGCGACTCAAGAACCGGAAGCAGGGATTGTGCCTCTTCGAGGGTGAATGTCTTCATCTGGAATCTCTGGGATTAGGATACGACGAATGCGCTGCGCACAGGAGGCACTTCGGTACCTGGTTTTCATCCGGTTTACGGCTCGTTTGGGATTTTAAGTATCCCACCCTAAACCGCAACAGCAGCGGTTTAGGATGGGGCACCCAAAGTGTTGTCGAAAACCCCTTACTTGATTTCGAGCATGCGGTCGAGGGCTACGCGGGCCCAGTGCTTGACGCTGTCGCGGACCTTGATGCGATTGACGACGCGCCCCTCGACCAGGTTCTCGAGCGCCCAGGCGAGGTGCTGGGGGCTGATGCGGTACATGGTGGTGCAGAGACAGCCGTTGCTTTCGAGACTGATGATCTTCTTGCCTTGCGGCGCGAATTGCTTCGCGAGCCGGTTGACGAGGTGGATCTCGGTGCCGATGGCGAAGGTGGATCCGGAGGGCGCGTCTTCGACTACCTTGATGATGCGCTCGGTGGAGCCGAGGGCGTCGGCCTTCTGGCAGACCTCCCAGCGGCATTCGGGATGAACGATGACCTGGATGCCGGGATATTTGGCGCGGACTTCATCCACGTGGCTGGGAAGGAAGCGCTGGTGAACGGAGCAGTGCCCCTTCCAGAGGAGAATGCGGCTCGCGTTGAGAGCAGGAGCGGTCTGGCCGCCCTGAAGGCCCCAGGGATCCCATATGGGCATCTGCTCCATCGGAATGCCCATGGCAAAACCGGTGTTGCGTCCGAGGTGCTGATCGGGAAGGAAGAGGATGCGCTTGCCGCGCGCGAAAGCCCACTCGAATGCCGCGCGAGCGTTCGATGAGGTGCAGACCAGACCGCCGCGCTCCCCGCAGAACGCCTTGATGGCGGCGGTTGAGTTCATGTAGGTGAGCGGGATGGTGTCGGAGGCGAGACCGAGGCGCTCGAGAGTTTCCCAGCAGGCTTCGACTTGGGAGATTTCGGCCATATCGGCCATGGAGCAGCCGGCATTGAGATCGGGAAGGATGACCTGCTGATCGTGGCGTCCGAGCACGTCGGCGCTTTCGGCCATGAAGTGCACGCCGCAGAAGACGATGTACTTCGCGTCGGTTTCGGCGGCGACTTTGGAAAGCTTGTAGCTGTCGCCGGTGAAGTCGGCGAAGCGGATGACTTCGTCGCGCTGATAGTGGTGTCCGAGGAGGACGGTGGTGGAGCCGAGCCGCTGGCGGGCTGCCGCGATGCGGTCGTCCATGCTGTTGTCGGGAAGAGCCAGGTAGTTTTCCAGGCTGCAGGAAACGCCATTTTCCGGCGAGATCGCCGTGACTTCGTCAAGAACCAGATTCACCTTTTGCCGCCTTCAGTCCGCCCAGCTCTTGTGGAAGCTGGCGAACGGGGATGTTGAAAGCACTCAGCGGCTGCAGAGGATGCGCTGTCGTTTCCGACCCCACCCTCGGGGATGTTGCAGCCCCATTCAGTGGATGCGTCCTGATCGCGGGGGACTCAAGATTCCTGACCCGGTCTGGACGTTTCCGTTAACCCAATTTTAGCAAAGGCTTCCCATGGGGCTCACCTGAAGGCCGGTGAGGTTAAACCGAAGTGACCCGTGCGTTTGTGAGCGAAGCGCGCCGACAGTTATGATTAGCCTTCATGAGCCCGCATCCGCCCATTCTGCTGGGAACGATCTCGATGGTGGATTCCGTCATTCTGATGGTGATGGCGCTGGTGGTGTTCGGACCGCGCCGTCTGCCGCAGATTGGCAGGCAGATCGGCAAGCTTATGTACGAATTCCGCAAGGCCTCAAACGACTTCAAGTTCCAGATGGAAGAGGAGTTGCGGCAGTCGGAAGAGGCGGAGCGGCGGAAGAAGGAAGAGGAGCGGCAGCGCGTGCTGGCGGCGCAGGCTGCGTCGGAGCAGGCCTCGGTGTCCGCCGACCCGGTGCCGGTGGCGAAGCCGGCCGAGTCGCCTTATGCGGGTGAGACGACATATCCCGAGCAGTACCCGCCGGAGACGCCCGCCGAAGAGGCGAAGCCGAGTGAAACTGAGCCGCGGATCATGCCTCCCTCGGTTGGGGAGACTGTTGCGGCGGCGAGGCCAAACCGTGCGTATGGGTCGCCTGAGGACGTGCCGCAGATCGAGGAGCCAGGCTCTTCGCAGCAGCAGACGACCGGGATCGCAGAAACGGAATCGAATGCCAACTCTTCGGAGGCCGCGGAGGCACTGAACCCGCATGGTTGACGCGGCGGACGCAATCGACAAAGCACGCGCAGCGGTTTCAGAACGCGCGGAACTTCCAGGCATGAGCCTGATGGAGCACCTGGATGAGTTGCGCCGGCGGATTGTTCATTCGGCTGCTTACCTAATCGCGGGATTCGCCTTTGCCTGGATCTTCCGGATTCGTCTGCTTCACTTTCTGCAGGCACCGCTGCTCAAGGTAGGCAAGAGCCTGGTCTTCACGCATCCGATGGATGCGCTGAACTTGTATCTCTATGTCGCGCTGCTGGCCGGGGCCATTGTCGCGAGCCCGTTCATTCTTTTTCAAGTTTGGCTTTTCATTGCGCCCGGCCTCTATCAGAAAGAGAAACGGTTTGTGTGGCCCTTTATGGGGGCGACCGTGACGCTCTTCCTGCTCGGAGCAGCCTTCGGCTACTACTATGTTCTGCCGGGGGCAATCAAGATTCTGGTCATCGATTTCGGGCACGACTTCACGCCGATGATCACGATCGAGGACTACTCGAGCTTCTTTCTCTCGATCATTCTCGGTTTGGGGATCAGCTTTGAACTGCCAATCCTGATCTTCTTTCTTGCACTGTTTGGGATTGTGAGCCCGCGGTTTCTTTGGAAAAACATTCGGTACGCCATTCTGGCGGTGTTTATTGTGGCGGCGGTGATCTGCCCAAGCCCCGATCCGTGGACGATGTGCATCTATGCCATTCCGATGCTGGCGCTGTATGTCGTTGGGATTCTGGTCGCGTGGTGGGTCCACCCGGATCGCAAGCGCTCGAAAGAGGCGGCGGCTTCATGAGGAGTCGCTTCGCAGTTTTGTTTTGTCTTGCCGTGCTTTGCGTTGCGGGATACCCAGCCGGCGCTCAGGGACGCTTCAATGGCGAGAAGGCGTATGAGTACGCGAAAACATTTGCGGCGATCGGGCCGCGGTGGCCGACCGGGCCGGGGCATGTGAAGGCGGAAGCTTTCCTTCGGAATCACTTCAAGCAGGACAAGGTCGAAGAAGACACCTTCACCGCCAACACGCCGATCGGTCCGGTGATGCTGCACAACTTCGTCGTGCGGTTCCCGGGAAAGAAGGACGGCATCATCGTTCTTGGGACTCACTACGAGACGAACTATCCCCTGCGCAACATCAACTTTGTGGGGGCGAACGACGGCGCTGCGACCACGGGGTTGCTGATGGCGATTGCCGATCAGCTGCGCGGAAAGAAGCTCGACGGCTACTCTGTGTGGCTGGTCTTCTTCGATGGAGAAGAGGCGATCGAGCATTGGTCAGGATCGGACTCGACCTATGGGAGCCGGCATCTCGCGGCGAAGTGGGGTGGGGACGGCACGCTGGGGAAGATCAAAGCTTTCATGCTGGCGGACATGATAGGGGACAAGGACCTCGACATTCAGCGCGAGAGTAACTCGACTGGATGGCTTGTGGATCTTGTGCGGCAGGCAGCGAAGAAGTTCGGCGATGAGAAGTATTTTTTCAAGTCGGACGAGCCTGTGGAGGACGACCATCTTCCGTTTGTGAAGCGGGGCGTTCCGTCGATTGACGTGATCGACCTGGACTACGGTCCGAATAACAGCTATCACCATACGGCGCAGGACACGATGGACAAGGTGAGCGCGCGAAGCCTGGGGATTGACGGCGACGTGTTGATGGAAACGATCCGCCTGATCGATCAGCGATAGCTTCCTGATCCGCATCCAAGTGAAAGGTTCATGAAGTAGCATTCAGCTTATGATTGCCGGCGCAACCTGGGGCTGGTGGATCGGCTTTCACGTCGCGGTGGTTGCGCTGCTCGTGGTCGATGCACTGCTGCCCGCAAACCGACGTAAGGAGCCTCGCAAGCAATCGGCTGCGTGGTTGTGGACTGCCGTGCTGGTGGTGGCCTCCGGGGCGTTTGCGGTATGGCTCTACCACGTGCAAGGGCGGCAGCGAGCACTGGAGTTTGTTGCGGGGTACGCGATCGAGACCTCGCTCAGCGTCGATAATCTTTTTGTTTTTCTGGTGATCTTTCAGGGATTTCGCATCAGCCCGCATCGGCAGCACACGGCGCTGCTATGGGGAGTTGGCGGGGCGGTGGTACTGCGAGCGCTGTTCATTGCGGCGGGTGTGACGCTGCTCGCGCACTTCGAGTGGATCACGTGGATCTTCGGGGCGATTCTGCTGTATGCGGCGTTCAGGCTGGTGCGGGGAGGGTCGGCGAAGGCTGCTGTTCCAGACTGGATACGCAAACTGCAGCCGGCAAAGGGCTCGCTGCTGCCAGTGATTCTGGCAGTGGAAGTGACGGATCTGTTGTTTGCAGTCGATTCGATTCCCGCAGTGCTGGCTGTGTCTCACGATCCGTTCGTGGTGTACACGTCGAACATCGCTGCGATTCTGGGGTTGCGCTCGCTGTATTTTGCGCTTGCTTCGCTTCTGGATACCTTGCGGTATCTCCACTACGGCCTGGGGGCGATGCTGGCGTTTATCGCGTTCAAGATGCTGTCAGCTCACTGGCTGGATATTTCGATCACGATTTCGCTCGCGGTCATGGGTGCGATTCTCACCATCTGCGCAGTGTGGTCGGTGATTGCGGGGCCCAAGCCCGGACACAGCACGGGTCACTAAGCCTTGAATTCTTCGAAGCTGACGAGGCCGTCGGCGGTGAAGATGGAGTGCTTTTGGAACGCGGCGTCGTTGCGCTGCGGGTAGTCGTTGCGGAAATGCGCTCCGCGGCTTTCTTTGCGGGCCAGCGCTGAGCAGAGGATGGCTTTGGCTACGGCGCATAGGGAGTGCGCTTCCAAGAGCGGCCGGGAGGGGCTGGTCCCGATATCGGGGTGTTCAAGAGCTGCCTGAATGTCAGAGCGGAACTGGAGCCCTTCGTTCAAGGACGATTCTTCGCGCAGGAGACCTCCGTCGGCCCACATGACGCGCTGCAGAGCGGCGACGTGATCGTCGATCTCGGTTGCGTCGTCGGACTGCCGGGGCTGCGCTGCGGCGGAGCCTGGGGTGGAGGTCAACGGCAGATTGTCCGCGAGCATGGACTGCGCTGCTCGCGCACCAAAGACGAGCCCCTCGAGCAGCGAATTTGACGCAAGACGGTTTGCGCCGTGAACGCCTGTGCAGGCTGCCTCACCGGCGGCATAGAGGCCTTTGACGTTGGTGCCTCCCATGAGGTCGGTGCGAATGCCTCCCATGAGGTAATGCGCAGCGGGGCGGACGGGAATGAGATCGCGATGAAGGTCGAGCGAGTAGCGCGCGAGGAACGCGCTGATGCCGGGAAAGCGCTTATGCAGGTCGATGCCCGCGACGTGGCGCATGTCGAGGTAGACAGGGCGAGCCTGCCCCTGGTCATCGAGACCTTCGCGGGTGATTGCGCGGGCGACGACATCGCGAGGGGCGAGTTCGAGCAGAGGATGGTAGCGCTCCATAAAGCGCTCGCCGCGATCGTTGCGAAGGTATGCGCCTTCGCCGCGAAGGGCCTCGGACATGAGAAATCGCGGCGCACCCGGGTAAGAGAACGCCGTGGGATGAAACTGGTAGAACTCCATGTCCGCGAGCTCCGCGCCGGCTTCGAGGGCGAGTGCAATTCCGTCACCGGTGGCGACGGGTGGATTGGTCGTGTCGCTGTAGACCTGGCCGGCACCACCGGAAGCGACGAGAACTGCGCGGGAGATCACGGTGTGCTGAGTTCCGGCGAGTTCGCTCTGAGGGCCTGCGGGGACGAGCTCCGCTCCGATCACCTGATCGTTGTTGAGGAAGAGGCGGCTGACCATGGTCCACTCGGCAAAGCGGATTCGCGGATGAGTGTGCGATTGCGCAACGAGGCATCGGCTGATCTCCGCGCCGGTAGCGTCTCCGTTGGCGTGCAGAATGCGGGGACGAGAGTGCGCGCCTTCGCGGGTGCGCAGCAGTGTGCCGCCGCTGCGATCGAAGTTCGTTCCCCAGTCGATGAGTTCGGCTACACGCTCGGGCCCCTCGGCAACGAGCACTTCAGCCGCGGGCTTGAAGACGAGGCCGTCGCCCGCCGACAAGGTGTCGTCGAGATGCAGCGCTACGTCGTCGCTGTCTTCCCATGAAGCTACAGCGATGCCGCCCTGCGCATAGAAGGTGTTCGATTCGCCGAGCGACTCCTTCGTAACGACGAGGACGTCGCCGTGCTCTGCAAGTTGAATTGCGGCGCGCAATCCTGCGACGCCGGCACCCATCACAATGAAGTCGACCGGGGAAGGTAGTGCCATCTCTTCGAGGCTATCACCCGCCTCGGGAGACTCGAAGGGCGCGCGCTATGCGGCGTGCGAGGCAGCGCGCGCCTTGCTCTTGAGGACGTAGCCGAGCATCTCCGCGCACTTTTTGAGCAGTCCATACGGGCCTGCGTCTACGCCGAGCTGCTTGTCTGCCCATGGCTTCATGCTGCCGCGCGATGAAGAGGTCACTGCAAGTACCTGACATCGCGGCGAGCGATCATGCGCCATGGCGGCCAGCCGCTCGCACTCATCGGGAGTCAGCGAGTGGCAGAGCACAATGAGATCGAACACATTGTTCGTTAGGAGGGTTCTGGCCTCGATGAAACGGCCAGCACCCCGAACGGCGAAGAATGCACCTAAAATCATCTCTCTCGATCTCAGCAGCATCTCGTCACGACTTACTACCAGCACACGAGCATGAGAATTCATAACTAACAACTCGAAAGAGGCAGAATATGTGAGCTAGTTCGAGCACTTATTCCGCAGTAACTAGGGAAAACCCCAGGTGAATGAAAGATTTGCAAAAGCCCAGTAACCACACTTGCTGAGATGTAGCCCGGAGTCGAGAAGATACCCGGAGGACACAACATAAGACAGTATGTTCATGTCATCGATGTTTCGTGATGTTCTTCCGATTGCGAGATTGCGCGTCTTACCTGATGGGAGGAGCGGGGCTTTATCAGCGGCTCGATGTGTATTCTCGCGTCGGGCGGGGTGCTGGCGGTACGTCCCGCTGCAACCGATAGAATGATTTCAACGTGCAAACCATACGGGTTGAAACTGCTTCTGCTCAATACAACGTCTTCGCGGGCAGCGGATTGATCGCTGCGCTCGCGCCGCGCATTGAACGCGCGACCGGCAAGCTGCCGCGCCGCGTTTTCGTTTTGACATCACCGGAAATCTGGGCGTTGTGGGGAGATACGTTTCTGCAATCGTTTGCCGAAGGGCCCACGGTGCTCTTTCTTCATGCGGGAGAGAAGCACAAGACCGTGAAGAGCGTGGAGAGCATCCTGCGGCAGATGCTGCGAGCGGGCGGTGACCGGGGGTCGCTGCTGATTGCGTTTGGCGGCGGAATTGTGGGGGATGTTGGAGGATTCGTCGCGGCCATCTTCATGCGCGGGATCCGGTATGTGCAGGTTCCGACGACATTTCTGGCACAGGTAGATTCTTCGGTAGGCGGAAAGACGGGCGTGAATCTGCCTGAGGGCAAGAACCTGGTGGGCAGCTTCCACCATCCTGCGGCTGTCTTCGCGGACATCGATGTGCTGGGGACTTTGCCGGACCGGGAGCTGCGTGCGGGGCTGATGGAGAGCATCAAGGCGGGCGTGATCCGCGACCGGTCGCTGGTGCGATTCATGGAAGAGCATGCAGACGAGATTCTCGATCGCGATGCGAAGGCGCTGGAAAAGGTAATCGGCGCTTCGATTCGCATGAAGGCTGAGGTCGTGAACAAGGACGAGCGCGAGAACGGGCTGCGCATGATCTTGAATCTGGGGCACACGGTTGGGCACGCGATTGAGCAGGTTACGAAGTACAAGGTTCTGCTGCATGGGGAGGCGGTGGGATGGGGGATGATCGTCGCGCTGTATATTGCGCATCGGCGTCGCAGCATTACGGGGGCACAGGCAGAGCGGATTGAGAACCTTATTCATTTGTACGGTCCCCTGCCGCAGCTCGATCTGCGCGCTTCGAGGCTGGTTGCGGCTACCGGGAGCGACAAGAAGAATGTGGGCGGCGTGAGGCGGTTTGTGGTTCCGATCGGGATCGGAGATGCGGGCGTGATTGAGGATCTGACGCAACCGGAACTGCTGGCTGCCGTGACTTACATGCTGTCGCAAGCAAAAGAACCGCGCGCATGATGATCGCATCAGGCTCAAAGCCGACGGGAGCGCAGGATGAGTCTCGCGCAGCCGAAGCCGTTCAGCAGATGTTCAATGCGATTGCATCGCGCTACGACCTGCTGAATCATGTGCTGTCGGCGAATATTGATCGGCTGTGGTGGAGGCGCGCGGCATCGGCGTTTCGAACGACGCTTGCGGATCCGAATGCAGCCATTCTGGATATCTGCTGCGGGACGGGCGATCTGACGACGGCGCTTTTGAAGCATCGTCCGGATGGAGCCCGGCCGATTCTGGCGGCGGATTTCGCGCATGCGATGTTGAGCCGTGGCGTGCGGAAGTTCGGGCAGGAGCGGCGAAATGGTTCGCACGCCATCGCGCTGGAAGCCGATGCACTGCACCTGCCGCTGCGTTCGCAGTCTCTCGATCTGGTGATTACGTCGTTCGGGTTCCGGAATCTGGCGAACTATGAGGCAGGCCTGCGCGAGTTTCATCGCGTATCAAAGCCGAGCGGCCGTCTGGGCATTCTCGAATTCAGCCAGCCGGGCGGAGCTATCGGGAAGGCGTATGGATTCTACTTTCATCGAGTGCTGCCGGTGATTGGGAGACTCATCTGCGGAAAGAACGGGCCTTACAGTTATCTGCCCTCGTCAGTTGGGGCGTTTCCGCCGCCGCGCGAGCTGATGGAGATGATGCGCGGGGTTGGGTATGCGGAGTGCAGCTGGAAGCCGTACACCTTTGGAATTGCGGGGTTGTACACGGCGGTACGGCCGCCTGTAGTCTAGGTACGCGATGAACGCAGCGGCGACAACACAGCCTGCCTCGACCACGGCAGAGAACTCAGCACTGAAGCGCCGGGTCGCGCTGAATTCGATGATGGCGGCCACCTGCATGACGGCGCTGAAGCTGGCGGCGGGGATCATATCGGGGTCGCTGGGCGTGCTGTCGGACGCGGCACACTCGGGACTTGATCTGGCTGGAGCAACGCTGACGTTTTTCTCAGTGCGGGTGTCGGACAAGCCGGCAGATGAGGATCACAGTTACGGGCACGGCAAGGTGGAGAATCTGTCGGCGTTTTTCGAAGCCGGGCTGATGGCGCTTTCGTGCGCGTGGATCATCTGGGAGGCCGTGCAGCGGATTCGGCTGAATACGTACGAACTCAGATTTTCTGTGTGGCCGGTTCTCGTGGTGCTGAGCTCAATTGCGGTGGACTTCTGGAGATCGCGCGCGCTGCGGCGTGTGGCGGAGAAGACAGGATCGCCGGCGCTGGCGACGGATGCATTTCACTTCTCTTCGGACATCTGGGCTTCCGTTGCGGTGCTGGCAGGGCTGCTGGCGACGTGGGCCGGAGTGTACTGGCACATCGACTGGCTGCGTTATGCGGATCCGGTCGCGGCGATTTTTGTTTCGCTGATGATTCTGCGGATCACGGCGACACTGACGCGCGAGACGGTGGGCGTGCTGATGGATCAGATTCCGGCGGAGACGCGGCTTCAGGTGATCCAGGAAGCGGAGAAGGTGCCGGGGGTTCTGGCGGTGGAGCAGGCGCGCGTGCGCCGCTCAGGGCCCAACTATTTTGCGGACCTGACGCTGGCGATGCCTTCGCGGACCACGTTTGAGCATACGGGCGAACTGGTGCGGGCGGCGACGGAGGCGGTGCATCATGTGCTGCCGCAGGCCGATGTGGTGATTCACACCGTTCCGCGGCAGGAGCGGGCGCAAAGCATCTTCGATCGCGTGCGGGCGGTGGCGGCGCGCAATAATGTGCCGGTGCATGACTTGAGCGTGCAGTCGCACCAGGGGAAGCTGCATGTGGAGTTGCATGTGGAGCTGGATGAAAATCTGCCGCTGATCGCGGCGCATAGCTTTGTAAGCGGGCTCGAAGCAGAGATCATGCGGGAGACGCCGGAGATCGATTCGATTCTTACGCATATCGAGAGCGAGCCGGCGACGATCGAGCAGCCTGAGGAGTTGGTGGAGTCGGACAGGCGCATTGAGAGAGCTCTTCGCAGCGCGGCGGCGACGGACAGCGAGATTGTGGATGTCCATCAGATCAAGGTGGGCCGCATGGGAGAGCACATTTCGCTGTCGTGCCATTGCACGCTGCCGGATGAGCTTTCGATGCATCGGGTGCACGAGGTGATTACGGCGCTTGAGGATCGATTCAAGCTCGAGTGTCCGGAAGTGCATCGGGTGACGATCCATCCCGAGCCGGTGACTGATAACACGCGGTGATGATAGCCGGCGGTCGGATAATGCAGACAGCAAACAGAGGAGGAAGCGATCTTTGTTAGCGCACTCTGATTGGAAGTTTGACGAGGTGTTCGAGGGGACGACCGAGGACGGGAAGACCATCACGATGGATGGAAACTCGGCACACGTCCACGGGGCGAGTCCGATGCAGGCAGTGCTGATGGCTCTGTGTTCGTGCACGTCGGTGGATGTCGTGAACATTCTGAAGAAGAAACGGCAGGATTTGACGGCGCTGCGGGTGACGGCGCATGCGACGCAGGCGGACGCGCCGCCACGGGTTTTCACGCATATCAGGCTGATCTACGCGGTGCATGGAAAGCTGAGCCGCAAGGCGGTGGAGGATGCGGTTTCGCTGTCGAAGAACAAATATTGCTCGGTGTCGAAGATGCTGGAGAAGGCGATGACGATCGAGTACGACATTGTGTATCCGGATGGAGAGCCTGAGGCATGAGAGGCAGCCTGCTGCTTCGGGTGTTTCGCATGGCGTCGGTGGTGATGCTGCTGGTCGCAGTGGCGATGGTGTCGGCGATCACGACGATGCACTTCGCGATCCATGGGGCAGAGGTGAAGATCCCGGCACTGAAGGGCATGACGGTGGCGGAGGCGCGGAGCCAGGCGGCAGGAATGGGGCTGAACCTGGATGTCGATAATCGGTACTACTCTTCGGATGTGGCGGCGGGACATATTCTTTCGCAGTCGCCGGCGGCGGGCGCAGTGGTAAGGCGCGAGTGGCATGTGCGCGTGTCGGAGAGCCTGGGGCCGCAGAAGGTTGATGTTCCGGAGACGGTGGGCGCTGACGCGCGGGTGGCTGCGCTGCGTCTACGAAGGGCGGGATTACAAGTTGGAGTGACCGCAAAGCTGCCGTGGAGCGGGGCGGAGGACAACACGGTTCTGGCGCAGGATCCGCCGGCGCACTCGCATGGTATTGCGCAGCCAAGCGTGAACATTCTGGTTGCGGCGCCGGACAGCGCTGTTCCGGACGGGTACGTGATGCCGGATCTTGCGGGCTTGCCGGTGACGACGGCGATCGAGCAACTTACGCGGATCGGTTTGAAGGTGGATGCGCCTACGTATGTGGATGTAAGTATTCCGCCTGTGGGAAGTGCGGGAACGACGCCGGCTCCTCCTGTGGCTCCGGGATCGGTGATCACGCAGCAGCCGCTGGCGGGGGCGCGCGTGGATCAGAACACGGCGATCAAGCTGGTCGCGGCAAAATAAAGCCATCGCGCTCTGACGATCATCTAACAAGAGACGCATGGAGCCGGATTCCAAAAAAGCATCTGAGAAGAGTGTGCCTAGTCGTGATTTCTCGCACGCGTGGCGCGCGCTTCGGCATCGCAATTTTCGCCTGTTCTTTGGTGGGCAGAGCATCTCGGTTATCGGCACGTGGATGACGCGGGTGGCGACGTCGTGGCTTGTGTATCGGCTGACGGGATCGGCGCTTCTTCTTGGCACGGTGAGTTTCGCGGGGCAGATTCCGACGTTTCTGCTGGCGCCGCTGGCGGGCGTGGTGGTGGACCGCATCGACAGGCGCAAGGTGCTGGTGTGGACGCAGGCTCTGGCGATGGTTCAGTCACTCGCCCTTGCAGCGCTGACGCTTTCAAATCGAATCACGATCGGCGAAGTGCTGGTGCTGAGCGCTTTTCAGGGACTCATCAACGCGTTCGATATGCCGGCGCGGCAGTCGTTCATGGTGCAGATGGTGGAGGATCGCGGGGATCTGTCAAATGCGATTGCGATCAACTCGTCGATGGTGAACATGGCGAGGCTGGTGGGGCCTTCGCTCGCGGGTCTGCTGATCGCGGTGAAGAGTGAGGGATGGTGCTTCCTGGTGGACGGCATCAGCTACATCGCGGTGATTGTCTCGCTACTGATGATGCGCGTGGCGCGAGCAGAGGAGAAGCGGGCGCGGACCTCGACCGTGACGCAGCTGAAAGAGGGGTGGACGTACGTTGCAGGATTTGTGCCGATACGCTCGATTCTGCTGCTGTTTGCACTGCTGAGCCTGATGGGGTGGCCCTTCATGGTGCTGATGCCGATCTTCGCGGCGAAGATCCTGCACGGCGGCCCGCACACGCTTGGGTTTCTTATGGGGGCGGTGGGGGTGGGATCGCTGGCTTCGGCGTTGTCGCTGGTGATGAGAAGGTCAGTGCGAGGGCTGACGCGGGTGATTCCGGTGGCGGCGGTGATCTTTGGGATTGGGTTGATTGCGTTTGGTTTTTCGCACACGCTGTGGCTTTCGATGGCGATGATGCTGGTGACGGGATTCGGAATGATGCAGGGGCTGACGGGAAGCAATACGATCATCCAGACGCTGGTGGATGAGAACATGCGCGGGCGCGTGATGAGCTACTACACGATGGCGTTTGTGGGGATGGCGCCGTTTGGGAGCCTGCTGGCGGGCGCGATGGCGCATGCAATGGGGGCGCCGCGGACGGTGATTGTCAGCGGCGTGGCGTGCATTGTAGGTGGGATCTGGTTCACGACGCAGCTGCCGGCAATCCGGAAAGACATGCGGCCGATTTATGAGCGGCTGGGGATTATTCCGGCGGCGCCGCTGGAGGAAGCGACTGAGAGCTAATCCGGTATGATTGCGCTCGAGGAAGTGACGGCATGGGACTCAAGGAAGATCTGGAGCGCATCGCTCTGCAGGAGCGCGAGCTCGTGTTGCCGAGGCTGGATGCTGAGATGGCATGGCAAATTGGGTCGAAGCTGCGGGCGATGGCGGCGGAGCGTGGACTGCCGGTGGTGATCGATGTGCGGCGATTCGGTCAGCAGCTGTTCTATGCGGCGATGGATGAGACGACGCCGGATAATCCCGAGTGGGTGCGGCGCAAGGGGAATGTGGTTGCGCGGTTTCACTCGAGCTCGTATGTTGCAGCGCTAAACGAGAAGCTGAAGGGGAAGACGATTTACGAGAGCAGGGCCTGCCGATGGCGGAGTACGCGACGCATGGCGGATCGTTTCCGTTGAGGGTTGCGAACGCGGGTGTGGTGGGCAGCGTGACTGTCTCGGGTCTGCCGATGCGGCAGGATCATGAGCTTGTGGTTGAGGCGCTGTGTGCGGTGCTGGGACGGAAGTACGAGGAGTTGAAGCTCGCGGCGGAGTAGTGGTCAGGGCTGCTTCTGGATGAGGGCGGCGAAGAAGCCGTCGGTCTGGAAGAGGCCGGGAAGAAGCCTGAGGGCGCCGTCTCGCTGGATGCAGGCGAGGAGACGCTGAGAGGCGCCCGGTACCAGAATGCCTTGCGATTGGAGTTCCTCGATTCGCGTCGCGAGTGAAACGAGATTTGCTTCTGGGTGGCCGAAGAGCACGGCGGCGATGACTTGTTCGTTTTCTTCGGGCTCGAGAGAGCAGGTTGAGTAGAGGACGTAGCCGCCGGGACGCGCGGCGCGCAGGGCTGAGGCGAGGATCGCGATCTGACGTTCTGCTTGTCGAGGCAGGTCTTCGGGGCGAAGGCGGTGGCGGATTTCGGGGTTGCGTCCGAGGGTGCCGGTTCCGCGGAACGCGGCGGTTCTGGTGACGTCGCCTGCGATGAGCCGGCGGGATGCGGTGAGAAGTTCGCCGGGCGCGAGTTCGATGCCGTCGGCAGTGAGTTCCTGTTGGACGGCGTCGCTGGTGAGCCGCACAGATAAGTGCGGCTGCTGCTGACCGGAGCGGCAGATTGAGCACGTGGCGTCTTCGCCATAGTTCTGGATCCAGCGATCGACCATCCAGGATGGGAAGCCGGCTTTGCAGTGGTTGGGATCGGGTTCGCTTGAGGCGTCGGGGCGGGATGCGGCGAGCTTGCGGAGGACGGCATTGACCATGCCAGAGGCGAAGCGGTGGCCTGCCTGCTTGGTGAGTTCGACGCTTTCGTCGATAGCGGCTCGCGCTGGAATGCGGTCCATGTGGAGGAGCTGAAATGCGCCGATGCGGAGGGCGATGAGGACGTCGGCGTCGAGCTTTGCGTTGGGGTGCTTAAGGAGCGGGCGGATGAGGTTATCGAGTTCGACCTGCCAGCGGAGGACACCGAGCACGAGGGCGGTGGTCAGGTTGCGATCGGCGGCGGAGAGGGCTTCGACCTTGCGGGCTCGGAGGAGAGTGTCGGAGTGGCCGTGCTTCTCCATGGTCTTGAGGATGGAGAAGGCAGCGTTGCGGGCTGGCGACACCTTGCTCATGACCTGGCTCATCAACTAGCCGAGGCGGGTGCCGGAGTGGAGGGGTGTGCCGCGGAGGAAGTCTGCGGCTGTCATCCGCTTCTTGCCCTCGAGCTGGATTTCGAGGAGTTCCAGACCCGTGTTCTGCGCGCAGGCGACGAGCATCTTGCCGTCGGCGATTTCGAGAGAGCCGGGTTCATTCGGAGTATCCTGCGATGCGATCTGCATGCGATGGACGATGAGCTTTTTGCCCTCGAGGGTAGTGGACGCGCCGGGCCAGGGCTGAAAACCTCGCCAGCGGTTCCAGAGTTCGCGGGCGGTGTACTTTGCGAAGTCCATAAGGCCGTCTTCGCGCGTGAGGATGGGTGCCAGTGTGGCGCGGGAGTGGTCCTGCTGTTGTGGGGTGATGGAGCCACTGTCGAGGCCGGCCAGAGTTTTGACGACGAGCGGAGCGCCCGATTTGGCGAGCACATCGAAGAGTTCCGCGGCGGTCTGAGCGGGGGCGATGGGGATTTCCTGCTGAAGGAGGATTGGGCCGGTGTCGAGGCCTTCTTCGAGAAGCATGGTCGTGTTGCCGGTGACGGTTTCGCCCATGGCGACGGCCCATTGGATAGGGGCGGCTCCGCGGTACTTGGGTAGAAGCGACGCGTGCAGATTGATGCAGCCGAGGCGAGGCAGCGCGAGCATCCAGGGCGGGATGATGCGGCCGTAGGCGACGACGACGATGGCATCGGGCGCGAGGTCTTCGAGGCGCGCTCGGAAGTCTGCGTTGTTCTTGATCTTCTCGGGCTGCGTAATTTCGAGACCCGCTTCGAGGGCGGTTTGTTTTACGGGCGGCGCTGTGAGTTGCTGCGAGCGGCCGACGGGGCGATCGGGCTGCGAGACGACCAATGCGATCTGGTGGCCCGCGGCGATGAGAGCCTGGAGCGTGGGAACCGCAAACTGAGGGGTCCCGCAGAAGACAAGCTTCACGGAGCTACCAGGTTCCTTCGCGCTGCATCTTGCGGATTTTGCGCAGCACAAGGTCACGCTTGAGAGAGCTCATGCGGAAGATGAAGAGCATTCCGTCGAGATGGTCGATCTCATGCTGGAAGGCGCGCGAGAGCAGCTCTTCGCCGTCCATCTCGAACCATTTGCCGTTCAGATCCTGAGCGCGAACCTTTACGGTTGAGGCGCGCTGGACCTTCTCGCGGATCTCGGGGAAGCTGAGGCAGCCTTCTTCTTCGTACTGCTTGCCTTCGCGGAAGATGATCTCGGGATTGACGAGGATGAGCTTCTGCTCGGGGTCCTTGCCCTGGCTGAGGTCGATGACTGTGACGCGCTTGGAGACGGCAACCTGTGGCGCAGCGAGACCGATGCCCTGGGAGGCATACATGGTTTCGAACATGTCGTCGACAAGCCTTTTGAGCTCGTCATTGAATTCCGTAACCGGCTCACCGGGTTGGGAGAGCACTGGCTCGGGGTACTTGACTACTTTGAGAATCATGACTGTGTGTTACAACTCCGGATCTGCCTGATTTAGAAGCTCCGTATCTGTTCGATGTATCCCTGGAAATTTCGTTTCATCTCGTCGGCGGAGTCGCCGCCGAACTTTTGCTGGGCGAGGTTGGCGACGGTCATGGCCACCATGGATTCGGCTGCTACTCCGGCAGCGGGCACGACGCAGATGTCGCTGCGCTCGTAGCTTGCGCTTGTGGATTCGCGGGTGTCAAAGCGGACGGACTCGAGGGGGCGGCGAAGGGTGGAGATGGGCTTGAGGTATCCGCGGACGACAATGTCTTCGCCGTTGGAGACGCCGCCTTCAACGCCGCCGGCGTTGTTCTGCTCGCGGGTGAAGCGGGTGGGCTTCTCGGTTGATTCTTTGGCGTAGTGGATGGCGTCGTGGACCGTGGATCCGAAGGACTCGGCGGCGGTGACCCCGCGGCCGATCTCAACGGCTTTGACGGCCTGGAGGCTCATCACGGACCAGGCGAGGAGGCCATCGAGGCGCTCGTCCCAGTTGGCGTAGGTGCCGAGGCCGGCGGGAGCGCCGTGCACGACGACTTCGAAGACGCCGCCGACGGTGTCGCCGGTGCGGGAGGCGTGCTCGACTTCTTCTTTCATGCGGGCTTCAGTGAGTGCGTCGACACAGCTGAGGACGATCTCTTTGCGCTCGGCTACTTCGGCGATCTCTTCCCAGGTGGCGGGGCGTTCGAGTTCAACACGGCCGACACGGATGACATGACTGGAGACCTCGATGCCGATATAGCGGAGCAGAAGCTTGGCAAAGGCACCGGCGGCTACGCGGGCGGTGGACTCGCGGGCGGATGCGCGTTCAAGGACGTAGCGGGCGTCTGGGAAGTTGTACTTGAGGGCGCCGGCGAGATCGGCGTGCCCGGGGCGGGGAGAGGCGACGGCCTGGTGCTTCGCGGGGTCGCCGGCTTCGACGGGGAGCTTCTCTTCCCAATTCTTCCAGTCGCGATTGACGATCTGGATGGCGACGGGGGAACCAATGGTCTTGCCGTGACGCACGCCGGAGAGGATGTGGGCCTTATCGGTCTCGATCTTCATGCGGCCGCCGCGGCCATAGCCCTGCTGGCGACGCCATAGCTCGCGGTTGATGAAGTCGAGGTCGACCGCCAGGCCGGCGGGGAGGCCGGAGACGAGGGCAATCAGAGCTTCTCCGTGGGATTCGCCGGCGGTTGAGAATCGGATCATGTTGTATTGATTGTAAATGGGAGCAAGTGGTGAGGCGTGAGCCGCTAGCAAGCACGGTGGCGGGGAGCGATAATTCAGCTCTGGTGAGAAGATGAAATCGATCTGGCCAAAGATCGCTCTCCTGGTGCTGTGCTGCGGAGCGCTGGGCTTTGAGCTGTGGCACTTACGAAGCGGCTCAGCGCCGGTCGCACGAACGCCCGGACCCGCGGCGGGAAGTCATGAACGCGATTTTGTCCTCTTGCCAGCAGACGAGCTGAATTTATGGACCAAGTATTTCGGTTCGGGAACGCACGCCGAAGGCTGGGAGCCCACGCTGGGCGATATGAATGACGCAGAAGGCGCGCTGGGGCAGATAGCCGATCTGAGCAAGAACGATGCTGACGCAAACAGGCGTGTTGACGATCCCCGCAATTACTACCGCCAGTACCTTGCTGTGGCCGTTGACGGAAAGAGGAAGCTGTTCCTGAACGCGGTCTGCTCGACCGACCAGAATGCGAATTGGCGCAAGCGCCTCGTGATCGCGATGGATGGCGGGAAGTGCTTCTGGCACGCGGTGTACGATCCGGCAACGCAGCGGTATTCGGACCTGACGGTCAACGGGAGAGGGTAGCTGGAGCAGCGAGGAATTCATTTCCCTGCCTTCGCCCCTCTCGCATACCATTTAGCCCATGTCCGCTTACTTCCTCTTCAAGACTGAGCCTGACGCCTACTCCTTCGACGACTTCCTGCGCGACAAGGAGACGAACTGGGACGGGGTGACGAATCCGACGGCGGTGAAGAACCTGCGCGAGATGAAGCCGGGGACGAAGTGGATCTTCTATCACACGGGCGATGAACGGACGGCGGTCGGTACGGGTTCGGTGGTAAGCGTGGACGCGACGGATCCCAAGGTGCCGATTGTGCGGGTGAAGGTGGGGAAGCGCCTGAAGACGCCGAAGACGCTGGATCAGATCAAAACTGCGGCGATCTTTCGCGATTCGCCGCTGGTAAAGATCGGGCGGCTATCCGTTGTTCCCCTCACCGAAGAGCAGTGGAGCTGGTTCGTCGAATAGGGAGCCGGTGGTCGGCTTTGGGTCTTTCTTCAGCCACTCGCGGGTATTGAGCATCTGGCGCTGATCGAGAGCCCAGATGCGGTTGGTGAGCTCGTCGGAGCCCTTCCCTTCCCTAGCGGATTTCTCGAATTCACTCATCATGGCCTGCATCTTGGCGTCGAGGTCGTCGACGAAGTTGAGGACGAGCGCCTCGGGGATCATGGGCAGCTTGGGGGAACCGAACTCGAGCTTGCCGTGATGCGAGAGGATGAGGTGAAGGACGAGCGTCTTGAGACGCGGCGGGAAGCTGGGCAGCTTGTCGATGGTCTTCTCGACGAGGGCCATACCCATCTGGATGTGGCCGAGGAGTGTGCCCTCAACGCTGTACTCGAAGCCGATTTCCCAGGTGAGTTCCTGGACCTTGCCGATGTCGTGAAGGACTACTCCGGTGAGGAGCAGATCGCGGTGCAGGATGGGATAGTGCGGAGCGACGCGATCGGCAAGTGTCAGCAGGCTGACGACGTGCTCCAACAGGCCGCCGAGCCACGCGTGATGAAGCTGCTTGGCGGCGGGGGCTTCGCGGTAGGCCTGGGCGAGGCCTGAGTCTGCGAGCAAGGTGCTGAGGAGGAGCTTGAGATCGGGATCGGTGAAGCTTTCGACGAAGCCGAGGAGCTTTTGCCAGAGCTCGTCGACGTCGCAGGAGGTGCAGGGGAGGAGATCGCGGCGGTCGAATTCTTCGGCAGTAGATTTACGGAGATTGTCGATGCGCATCTGGAGGCGCTCGTCGAATTTGGAGACGCAGCCGCGGACCTTCACGATGTCGCCGCGGTCGAAGTCTTTGGCGATGCGCGGATCGCCGGGTTCCCAGATGCGGCATTCGATCTGGCCGGTCTTATCGCCGAGGATGAGGCTGAGATAGGGCTTGCCGGCCTTGGTCATGCGCTGCTGCTTGCTCAGCACCAGGAAGAAAGCATCGAAGACTCGGCTTTCGTCGAAGGAGGCGAGATCGGCTACATAGATTTCCTTCATTCTGCGGGAAGGATACAGGAACGAGGAGTCGACCTCAAAAGCGCGGGATCACAGGAGTGCAGGGCGCGTTCGAGTGCGTGAGAACATGTTGACGTGAACGATTCAGGTACTTTTCAGGTTTCGGAAGTTCTGATTCGCGGGATTGAGCGCAGAGACGCTGAGGCGGTTGCGGCGCTTACGGAGCAGCTCGGATACAAGCGCTCTGCTTCGGAGATTACAGACTGGATCGAGGGGTTAACGGATCGCGCTAGAACTCAGGCGGCGTTTGTGGCATGTATTGCCGACGAGGTTGTGGGGTGGATTGAGGTGTCGGTTCAGCATCACCTCCAGTCCGCACCGCATGCACTGATTGGCGGGCTGGTGGTGAAGGATGGGTATCGGAACCGGCAGATCGGGCTCAGGCTATGCGAGCGGGTGGAGCGGTGGACGTGGGAGCAGGGTCTTGAGGTCATGCGCGTGACTTCGCGCAGTACGCGCCTTGATGCGCACCGGTTCTACGAGCGCAACGGTTATGCGCTGACGAAGCTGTCGCATGTGTATGAGAAGCAGCGGCCGGAGTGATGAGCACTGCTGCGGTGGAAGCTGAAATAGCTCGGGCCTGAGATTTGCTCTCAGGCCCGAGTGAATTAACGATTCGAATTGCCGTTTATTGCGGAGGCACTCCGGGAGTTCCCGGGATGGGAGGAGCCGGGGTGGTGCCGTTCACCGGCTGCTGCGGAGCGAGTCCCAGGGGGCGGTCGCCTGTGTCTTCCTGCTGCTGATCCTTCTTCTTGTCGCTCAGACGGGTTTTGTCGCCGGTGGTGGTGTTCTTCTTTTTCTTCTTGTCGGTCTGATTGCCACCGAGTCCGAGCGGACCAGCCTGCGCCTGGCGATCGGCGACCTCTGCCGCGTCGGCAGCCGTGGGCGCTTCGGGATCGAGTTGCGGGCCCTTCGGCTTTGGCTGTTTGGGCAGCTTGGCGCGATCGCTGAAACGGGTCTTCTTTTCAGGTTTGGAGTCGGCTTCAAGCGGATTCTCGGGCTCGTTGCCGGCTGCAACCTGGCCGACCGCGCCGGCGTCTTCAGTGGGGCTGGCAGGTGCTGCGGGCAGGGTTTCCTGCGGCGCCTTGCCGAAGCGGATCTTCTCTTTCTTGCCGGGCTTCATGGAAGCCTCTTCGGTCTTGGCCTTCTTGTTTTTCTTGCTGGCCTTCTCCGGTTTGGCGGGAGCAGCCGCATCCGCACTGGCTGTGTCGCTGGGGAGCGGTTTGACCGCCGTCTTTTGGCGGAAGCCGTGGGTGGTCTCGCGGAAACGGGTCCGCTCTACCTTCCGCTTCTTCTTGGCGGTGGGGGCCTGGTACGCGCTGAAGGTGATGCTGGGGTGCTTCTCCGCGGCCGTAGCAGCGCTGTCTTCGTATCCGGGCTTGATATAGATGGCGGCTTCGTCGCGCATCTGGGCCAGGTATTGGCGCATGGCCGGACCGGCCTTGGCTTCGAAGTAGTTCTGCTCGACCTCGTTCTGGACGTCCTTGAATTGCGGGTCGCCGCCCTGGATGTGGTCAAGGACCTTGAGGATGACGTAGCCCTGCTTGGTGCGGATGGGCTCGGTGATCTCGCCAGTTTTGAGGCCGAAGGTTTTGCTTTCGAAGGGCTCGCCGAGCTGGCCTTTTTTGTAGGTGCCGAGTTCGCCGCCGGTAGCCGCCGTTGTGCCTTCGCTGAAGCTGCGGGCGAGCTGGGCGAAGTCACCACCGGCCTTGAGGCGGGCTTCGATGTCGTCGGCTTTGGCTTTGGCTTCGGCCAGCTTCTGCTGATCGTCTGGATTGGAGCCGGTGGAGATGAGGATTTCGCCGAGCTTTACGCTTTCGGGCTGGGCGTACTCGCTTTTGTGCGCCTCAAAGTAGCGCTGTAGCTCGCCGGGAGTGGGCTGGATTTTGCGGCCTACCTGATCGCGCATGACCGATTGGGTGACGATCTGATTGCGGATGTTGGCCTTGAAGTCTTCAAACGAGACGCCCTGGTCTTTGGCGGCCTTTTCGAGGTCTTCCATGGTGGCCAGGTTGTACTGCTTACGTATCTCGTTGAGACGATTGATCAGTTCGGTATCGCCGGTGACGCCGAGTTCCTTGCCCTTGGCGAGCCAGAGCTGCTGGTCGATGAGGTTGCGGAGGAGGTCGCGGTGGGCGTCCGAGATCTCCTGCATGGTCGATCCCCGCTGACGCATCTCCTGGTCGAGCTCGTTCTGGGCGCGATCGTAGTCCGATTTCGTGATGATCTGGTTGTTGACGCGCGCGACGATCTCTTCAACCGTGGAGCCGCCGTAGGGGCTTTCGGTGGAACTGGGTCGTTGCTGAGCGAGGGCCAGACCGGTGAACAGGACTGCAGAGAGCGCGAGGGCTCCGGGGACACGAAGGATTTTCAAAGTCATAGTTGGCACACAACAAAGCGGTCTGCGGAGACCACTAAAGGCATAGACGTCATTGTAAATCCCGGGGCAGCAAAAGAGTGCGAGGTGAGCTGGAATGACCTGCTCAGGGCTGATTTCCGGATTCGGGACCACGGCGAGTGAGTGGTCCACCTCGGTAATCAGCTATCCGAAAGCGTGGAGCCGGCGTCAAATGAGCCAGTGCTATACTTTAGCCCAGGTTTGGCCTGCGAGGTGCCTCGGAGGCGCCTGTAGCAGTCGCACTTCGGAGGACCCTCCCGCATGACCCCCCCTGCCCGCCGGGCACTTTTCAGCCTCATCATCTTTTTCGCCGTATGTGCCGTAGCCGGCACGTTTCTGCAGCGCAGGGTGGGAGCACAGTCTTCTCAGGATGAGAGCCAGATTCGCGACAGCCTGAAGTCGTTCACGGATGTGTACGCGATCGTGGAGCAGAACTATGCCGAGCCTATCTCGGGCGACCGGGCGGACACGGCTATCTACGATGGAGCGATTCCGGGGATGCTGCGGGTGCTGGATCCGCACTCCAACTTCTATGACCCGAAGGCCTATGCCAAGATGCGCGAAGATCAGCGCGGGCACTACTACGGCGTCGGCATGGTGATTCAGCAACAGAACAATAAGGTCTACGTGATCACGCCGTATGAAGGAACTCCTTCGTTCCGAGCCGGTATCCGTCCAGGCGACGTTATCGCGGCGATCGACGGGAAGTCGACGGACGGGATGACGTCGGATGTGGTGGCGAAGAATCTGAAGGGGCCCAAGGGAACGCACGTGCAGGTCTCTGTGGTGCGCGACGGGCAGACCAAGCCACTGACGTTCGACCTGGTGCGCGATGAGATTCCGCATCCTTCGGTCGACCTCAAATACGAGATCAAGCCTGGGGTGGGTTATGTCCACCTGACGCAGTTCCAGGAAACGACGGCGCAGGAAGTGAACCAGGCGATTGACAGCTTCCCGAACCTGAAGGGGCTGGTGCTGGATCTTCGCGGGAACCCGGGCGGACTGCTGAGCCAGGCGGTTGAGGTGTGCGATCACCTGCTCGCGAAGGGGCAGACGATTGTTTCGCAGCGTGGACGCGCGTATCCGGACCAAAACTACACGGCTACTCACGGCAACGGAGGGAAGCAGTTCCCTATTGTTGTGCTGGTGAACCGCAACACGGCCTCGGCGGCGGAGATTGTGTCGGGGGCGCTGCAGGATCATGACCGCGCTCTGATCGTGGGTGAGACCACGTTCGGCAAGGGGCTGGTGCAGACGGTGTACAACCTGAGCGAGAACACCGGGCTTGCGCTGACGACGTATCACTACTACACCCCGTCGGGACGGCTGATTCAGCGGAACTACTCGGGCGTTTCGCTCTACGACTACTACTACAACCACGCGGGGGCGACTGCTCCTGGATCGGCGAACCGCGAAGTGAAGATGACGGACTCGGGACGCACCGTATACGGCGGCGGAGGCATCACGCCTGACGAGAAGATCGAGCCGCCCAAGCACAATCGCTTCCAGGATGATCTGGTCTACAAGGCAGCGTTCTTCCACTTTGCGGCTCACTACCTGTCGAATCGGACGGTTGACCGGAACTTCCAGGTGGATGATGCCGTACTGAGCGACTTCAAACAGTGGCTTGCGACGCAGGATGACATTCCGGTGAGCGACAAGCAGATCGACGAGAATCTGGACTGGGTCAAGGTCAATCTGAAGGAGAACATCATCACGAGCCAGTTCGGACAGCAGCAGGGACTGCGCGTGATGGCGGACTGGGATCCGATGATCCAGAAAGCGCTCTCGTATCTACCGGAAGCCCAGGCTCTGGAAGACACAGCGCACAAGGTTCTGGCGCAAAAGGCAGAGGCACGGGCCAGCGGCGCTACGAATCAATAGACGGACCGGGTTCGTCAGAGAAGGCCATCCTTAACGGGATGGCCTTTCTGTTTGTAGTGCCCGTCACAGCTTGCGAGCGCGCCGGGTCTCTACCCTTTCGATGAGAAGAACCGGAGGGTGAGAATGCCGAATTCAGTTCTGGAGAACACTGCTACCGTAGCGAACCTCCTTGCGGCGTATGAGGGGGAGTCGAATGCACACGCGAAGTATGTCGGGTTTGCAGCGAAGGCAGACGCAGAGGGTTGGCATGGGGCCGCGAGTTTGTTCAGAGCAGCGGCGCGTGCGGAGGAGATTCACGCGAAGAATCATGCCCGAGTGCTAAAGCAGCTGGGCGCGGAGGCGCAGTGCGAAATCCATGCGGCTGAGGTGAAGAGTACGCTCGAGAACCTGAAGGCGGCGCTGGCCGGCGAGCTGTATGAGATCGAGACGATGTATCCGGCGTCTATTGCCGAGGCCACGGAGAGCGATCTGCCGATCGCGAAGCGCTCATTCGCGTGGGCGATGGAAGCGGAGAAAACCCATGCGCAGCTGTACGCCGAAGCTATCGAGTTGGTGGCGAAGAGCGTGAAGGAATCGTGGGCAGGAAGTGCGTGCGACTTCTATGTGTGCGCAGCGTGCGGGTACACGACGCGAACAGCGAAGGAGCAGGAGCGCTGCCCTGTTTGCAACCTCGCTTTCGACAAGTTTGAGGTGATCCGGTAGCTGAACAGCGGGTCAGCGCTGGCTGGCTTCTCCGGCGGCCACTTTGCGGTTGTACTCGGCAGAGCGGTTGCGGGCGACGCTCAGGGTTTGCCAGTGCGCGCCGGCGTAGTGCTTGGCGAGCAGGATGATCTGGCCGATGTGCATGGGGTAATGCGCGAGCTGGCGGTTGATGGCCTGTAGGACGGAGTGTGCCTCGCCGCGGATGTAGACAGTCCGGGGCAGGTCGGCGTCGGTCAGGGGCTCGATCGCGGAGAAGACGCAGGCCCAGCCGTGTTCCCAATCCTGCAGGAGCGCTTCGCGCGTGGCCGGCGGGTCGACGAATTCGCAGTCGCGGTTGCGAGAAGGCTTCTCTCCGTCGGCGGTGAGGAAGTCGGTCCAGCGAGAGCGCATGTTTCCGGTCATGTGTTTGACGATGATCGCGATGGAGTTCGATTCGTCATCAAGAGTAGCGAAGAGCTGGTCGTCGGATACCTGGGCGATTGCCCTTTCGCCAAGCTGCTTGTACTGGCGAAAGATGGCGAGCGCGTCTTCGATGTAGGAGGTCGTGAATTGCAGAGCCATGTGTCACCTATCCAGGTCGTCTCCCGCCGTTGTCAGTAGAAGCTCGAACGCATCCGTTACGGTTCGTCGTTGTAGATTCCCATCTGAACCTGGCCGCCTTCGACGAGCTTTGCGCGGAACATGCCGGGTGTGTTGAAGCTCCACGCGAGTTGCCCGTCGGGCGTGATGGCGATGACACCACCGTCCCCATGGAGATCTTCGAGCTCTTTGTGAATCACGTGATCGACGGCATCCTGGAGCTTCATGCCTTTGAAGTAGACAAGATTGCAGACCTCGCGCGCGACGCCGAGGCGGATGAAGTACTCACCAGTGCCTGTGCCGCTGACGGCGCAGGACTGATCTGAGGCGTATGTGCCTGCACCGATGATGGGAGAGTCGCCGACGCGGCCAGGCATCTTGGCCTGCATGCCGCCGGTCGAAGTGCCAGCGGCGATGTTGCCGTTGCGATCGAGAGCGACGACGCCTGTGGTGCCGTGAACTCCTGAGTCTTCGGCTTCATCGAGGACGGCAACAGGAATCTGCTCGCCTTCTTTCGGCACTCCGGCGGGGCGCGGGGGAATGGGCAGCCCTTTCTTCTTGAGTTCTTTGACGAGGCCCTGCCAGCGGCTCTCGGTGAAGAAGTAGCTCGGTTCTTCCATCTTGAGGCCGACGCTGGCTGCAAATTCGTCGGCGCCGCGGCCGGCGATCATCACATGCGGCGATTTCTCCATCACTGCGCGGGCGGCGCTGATGGGGCTGTGGACGCGCTGAACGCCGGCCACGGCACCCGCTTTCAGGTCGGATCCATTCATGATCGAGGCATCCATCTCATTTTTGCCTTCTCGCGTGAAGACGGCGCCTTTACCGGCGTTGAAGTGCGGATCTTCTTCGAGGACATGGAGGGCAGCTTCGACGGCGTCGAGCGCAGAGCCGCCTTTGTCGAGTACCGCAGCGCCGGCGTGAATAGCTTTGTCGAGACCAGCGCGGTAGGCTTTGTCGCCCTCGGGGCCGAGCTGGGATTTCTCGATGACGCCCGCACCGCCGTGGACGACCAGAGCCCAGTGATGCCCGCCCTGCTGCTGCGCGCCTGCAATTGAGCTGGCTGAACTAATCAACATAACAGCGGCCAGAGCGGCCAAAGGCTTCTGCATCTTCTCCACCTCGAGTTGGATCGGAATTATTGGATATTGCTTCGCAATGCAATGCTATTCTGCCCGGCCGCTGTGGCTCAAAAAGAAGAGGGCGCGACGGCATTCGCCGTCACGCCCTGCGTGTGTGGGTGTGGACCTAGAAGAAGAACTTGCCGGAGAGCTGCAGCTGGCGAGGTCCGTAGAGTGCGTTGTTGGTTGTGGTCATCACGCCAAAGGCTCCCGAGGGAGTCGACGAGACGAAGGGCACGATGCATCCGGCGAACTGCGAGCCCGTACCTACAGCAGTGGTGGGACAGGCACCGGTTGCACCGGTCGGTGCGAGTTGCGTCGCGAATGCAGTATTCGTGCCGGAGATGATGGTGTGATTCATGAGGTTGAAGGCCTCGGCGATGAACTCGAAGTGCATCCGCTCATGGACGGGGACCTCACGGGTCACGCGGAAGTCGATGTTGCGGACTCCGGGACCGGGCTGGCTGTTGCGCTGAATTTGCGGCGGACGCCCAGTGGTGGGTGCGCCGGAGGAGGAGCTCATCGCGCCGCCGTAGATGTTGCCGTCGGCCGCGGCTGGCGTGCTCTTGACGACCGATGCCGGGCTGTTCATGGAGGCGACGATGGGGAAGCCTGTTGACTCAGTAGCCGTGCCGGAGAAGGTGAAGCCGTTCACTGCTTCCTTCATGATGCGGCTGCTGAACGGAACCGAAGGCTTGTAGATCAGGGTGCCAACGAAGCGCTCACGCATGTCGATATCCGAGCGGCCGTATTCGCCCTTGAGGTTGTTGGGATCGAGGACGGGGTTTCCGCCGTAGAAGGTGCCGAACGCGCCCTGCACCTGGTCATCATCGAGAGCCTTCGACCAGGTGTAGTTCACGAGCAATTCGAGCCCGTGATCGAAGGGACGCCGGACGGTGACTGCCATGCCGTGGTACCAGGAGTTGGCAACGCTGAAGCCTGCGTTGATGGAGGTGAGCGTCGGATCGATACGGTCCGTGGCGAGATAGTAGGGAACGGTTACGAGCTTCGTGGTCTTGTTGGGGTAGGTGATATTGAAGGAGCGGACTCCATGCGGCGTCTGCCCAACGAGGTTGGCATCGAGGAACACAGGCAGGCGCAGAGCGCGCGTGCCGACCCAGCCGATGGAGAGAGACATTTTGCCCGGGATCGCCTGCTCGAGCGCGAGATCCATCTCGTGCGTGATGGGCGGAACGAAGTCGGGCGAGAGGCCGTGGAAGCTGGCCGAGGTGTTTGCGTTCACGCCGGTGACGGTGGGCGCCGTGCCACCATTCGGATAGAGGGCTGCGGAGAGCGGCGGACCGGGCGGCAGGAACGGAACGTTGGGGAAGATCAGCGCGGCCGGCTTGGTGCAGGTCGCGTTGCACCCGTTGAAGTTGTAGTTGATCTGGTAAATGCCGTTCTCCACCCGCATCGCGTAGTAAGTGCTGCCCTGGTTGAGGCCGGTGAAGATGCCGTATCCGCCGCGGAGCACGGTATCGGGGTGCGGGCTGAAGGAGAAGCCCAGGCGGGGCTGAACGCGATCGGTAACGTTCTTGATGGTGGTGTTGTACTTGGCGGCCAACGCTGTCGAGGTGTTTGGAAGTGCCGGGTTTGGCGTCAGCTGAATGTCGTAGCGCACGCCGAGGTTGAGGGTCAGCTTCTGATTGACCTTCCAGGTATCTTCGGCGAAGCCGTCGTACATCTTCATCCAGAAGTCGTCTGCACCGGCCTTGCCGCCTTGCGTGGAGTTGATCTTGTCGACGGTCTGCACGAAGGTGTTGTAGTGCGAGCCGGCATACGGGTCGGTGTTGCCTGGCTGACCGGCGAAGGCATCGACGATCCAGTTCTGGAATTCCTGCGTGACGTTGCCGGAGTAGCCGTAGATACCGCCGCCCTGGAAGAGGTTGATCATGACTTCATGGACGATATTGACGTCGCCGCCGAACTTGACGGTGTGACGGCCGAAGACTTTGTTGAACACGTCTGTGATCTGGAAGCGATGCTCGTCAGGCTCGGCGGTACGCGGGAGAGCGTTGGGCATGCCGTAGATCTCCGCACCCATGCTGATGCTGGGGCCTGAGGCGTTGGCACCGGCGGTCTCGAGATCGCGGCCCCACTGGAAACGAAGGTCGTTCACAGCGGTGTTGGTAATCGTGGAGGTCCAGTGGGCAATGAGGAAGCGCTCGTGATAGCTGGTCGGCGCGTTGGTGCTGGCAGAGGTGTTCGAGTAGGTGGGGTTGGGCGCGTAGCCAAATGTCTGGTCGAAGTTGGCGAAATTGAAGTTCGCGTAGATGAGGTTTTTGGAATTGAGCTGGTAGTCGATGCGCGGGAAGATCAGAGTCTCCTTCGCGAAGCGGCGAGGCGCGCTCTGTAGCCCGAGAAGGAAGTTGATTCCCGAGGTGCACTGCGCAGCAGTAATTGTGGTGGGGCACTGCGTGGGGGAAACAACGTTGGTTGAGGTGAAGGTGCCGGTGGGCGTCTGGGTTACGGTGTTGGTCTCGTAATAGAGAGCGCGGCCTGTGCGGCGGAAGTTGTCCGATGTGAGGAAGTAGAACAGCTTGTCTTTCTTGATCGGGCCGCCGATGCTGCCGCCGAAACCCTGCTGCTGGTGAACCGGCTGCGTGAGCAGGAAGGGGTTGCCGTGGTTGTAGAGTGCTGACCACTTGCTGACGGGATCGAGGGCATTGAAGCTCGGGTAGCGAAGGGCGTAGAAGAGATCGCCATGCATGTCGTTGGTGCCGTTCTTCGTGATGGCGTTGACCTGGCCGCCGGCAGCCTGTCCGAATTCAGCCGAGTAGTTCGAAGCTTCGGCCTGAAATTCCTTGATGGCATCAAGGCTATAGACGAAGGGAGCACCCGATGAACGCCCGCGGGCTTCGCTGAAGAGCATCTGGTTGTTGTTTGCGCCGTCGACGTAGTTCTGGTTGTAGAGGCCGCTGATTCCGTGGAAGCTCACCAAGCCGGTGCCGCCGTCCTGCACAACGTTGGGCGTGAGGAGCACGAAGTCGCTCCAGTTCCGGCCGTTGACAGGAAGGTTCTGAATGATCTGCTGGTCGACGACTTGCGAGACCTCGGTTTGTTCCACGTTGAGGATCGGTGTTTCTCCCGACACTTCAACTGTGGTGGAGCCGGACTGCACTTTGAGGCTCAGGTCGATGGTCATGGTCTGGCCGACCTGCAAGATGAGATTGGCGGCGCTGACTTTGCCGAAGCCTGAGGCCGTCGCGGTGACGGTGTAATGACCGGGCTGGAGAAAGGGCGCGACGTAGAGGCCCGACTCATTCGATGTGTACGCGTGGGTTATTCCGGTATCCACATCAGTGACGGTCACAGTGGCGCCGGCGACAGATGCCTGGCTGGAATCTGTGATCGTGCCCTTGATCGTGCCGGCTCCTGCAGTTTGCGCGTGCAGTGGGCTGATCATCATGGCAAGCATGAAGAAACATGCGAGCACACTGAGAGCGAAACCGCGGCGATTTGTGCCAATTGAAACACTGGACATCATGCGTCTGGATCTCCTTGAAAGTGGTGCTGGGTAGCGCCTGGACAATTTATGGATGAGTACTTTGCCTCGTGAAAGAGAAGGGGAACGCCTGAGATACGGACGACTAAAGGGAGTCTGGCGTTCGATCCTATGCGAGGAAATGTGAACTGTACGCCCGCAAACCTGTTGGCATGTCGGTGCGATTCAACTGTATCTGCGATGTCCTAAGTTTATCGCAATCGCGGTTTGGAAAGCAGGAAGAATGTGAATAGACGATGATTTGCCGCGCTCGGGAACGTCGGTTTTGCAGGCAAATCTCCACGAAACAGAATGAAGTGAGCTTTCCAAGTTCCGGAAATCATATGCTGCATGATTTCGGCGCTGTACCTCAATGGCTGCACAAAACATTCGCGATGGAAATGCACTAAGATCGCAACCATGATCCGGATATTCCTGACTTTGGCCCTCGTGGTGAGCGCGGTATTGCACTGCTCAGCGGAAGAGGCCTCGCGACCCATCGCGGTGAAAGTGGTGGTGATCGCGATGTTCGAGGTGGGCAACGATACGGGAGATAATCCCGGGGAACTTCAGTATTGGGTGGAGCGGGATCACCTCGACAGGGTGTATCCGATGCCGGATGCGTATCATGCTGTGCGGATGAACGACCGCGGCGAGATGGCGATTCTTACCGGAGCAGGGACGGCTCATGCAGCAGCGACGGTGATGGCGGTGGGACTGGACCCGCGCTTCGATTTCAGTCACGCGTTCTGGATGGTGGCCGGGATTGCGGGTGGTAATCCGAATCGCATTTCACTGGGATCGGCGGCGTGGGCGCGTTTTGTTGTGGACGGCGATCTTGGGTATGAGATCGACTCGCGCGAGGCGCCGGCAGACTGGACGACGGGTTACATTCCCCTGCGGAAGACGCGTCCATTTGAAAGGCCTGTTGTTCCGCCGGATGGGCAGGCCTTTGAACTTGACGAGGATTTGACGCGATGGGCGTTTGCCACCAGCCGCAACACTGCGCTGCCCGACAACGAGGCGCTGAAGACGGCGAGGGCGGCGTTCGATGGAGCTGCCGCACAGAAGCCACCCTTTGTGGCAATGGGGGATACGATTTCGAGTTCGACGTTCTGGCACGGCAAGCTGAATGACGCCTGGGCGAATGAGTGGGTGAGCTACTTCACGGACGGCAAGGGCCAGTTCACAACGACGGGCATGGAGGACACCGGTACGCTGCAGTCGCTGAAGTTTCTGGCGAACGCCGGCCGCGTAGACTGGCGGCGCATTCTGGTGCTGCGGAGCGTGAGCAACTACGATCAGCAGCCGCGAGGGATGACGGCGGCCGAGAGCTTGTCACATCAGCGGATCGGGACCTACAGCGCGTATCTACCATCGCTCGAAGCGGCGTACAGAGTTGGGCACTCCGTTGTGGAGGCTTTGTTGCGGGGATGGCCTGATTCCCCGGTGATTCACAGCGAACAGGAGCAAGAGGGCACAGAAGGGAAAGACAAGAGCCAATGAATATCTCCGCCACAGTTGAGAATCGCCGGGGAAGCCATGCTGTTTCTCTTGCCGCCAACGGCCGAGAGCATGGGCTGGCGATTGCGCCGAAGTCAGAGGGGTTGGGTTCGAGCGTGAATGGAGGCGAGCTCCTGTTCCTGGCGCTCGCAACGTGCTACTGCAACGATCTGTACCGCGAGGCCAAGAAGCGCAACATCGAGCTTGATTCGGTGCGTGTAGAGGTGACCGGCGAGTTCGGTGCCGAGGGCGAGGGAGCGAAAAACGTTTCCTATCGAGCGTCGGTGGACGGCAGGGCTTCGCAGGAGGAGTTGCTTAACCTTATGCGACACACCGACACTGTTGCGGAGATTCAGAACACTCTTCGTTTTTCTGTCCCGGTGAAGCTGGCACACGTAGAAGCGAGGACGATTTGAATCCAGGGCTGGAGAATCGGGACCTATGAGAGCGAACGTTGTCACCTTTGTGATCATCATCTTCGGAGCGATCGTCCTGCTCTGGAGGGCGACGGCGTTTCCGTTGACCCCGAGCCGCGTGGCGGGCCTGGCGATTGGGGTGCCTGCGCTTCTGCTTTTGCTCACGGCTCGCATTCAGCTTGGGCGTGCCTTCAGCGTCCGCGCGAAAGCTTCCAATCTGGTTACCACCGGCCTTTACTCGCGAATCCGCAATCCGATTTATGTGTTCAGCGCACTGACGATCCTCAGCGTGATCATCTGGTCAGGACAGTTCGCCTTTCTTCTCATTTTTGCAATTCTCATTCCTGTGCAGATTGTTCGCAGCCGCAAGGAATCAGCGGTGCTTGAGGCGAAGTTCGGGGATGAGTACCGCGAGTACAAACGGAAGACGTGGTTCTGATCGGCCAAACGCGATATTGCTCAATCCCCTCTCTATCTGCGACACTCATTCCGCATTCACACAGGAAAGAAACTATGCACTCCGTCTGGTTTGGCGAGTTCCTGGGGACACTTGTCCTCGTTCTTCTTGGCAATGGCGTCTGCGCTAACGTGAGTCTGCGCCGGACCTACGCGGCTGACGCCGGATGGATGGTGGTCACGACCGGTTGGGCGATTGCGGTGCTCTGCGGAGTGCTGGTTGCGCAGGCATTTGGGAGTCCGGGCGCGAACCTGAATCCTGCGATCACTCTTTCGACGGCGATTGTAGACGGAAACTACTCGCAGCTTCTTTCGATCTGGTCGGCCCAGATGCTGGGGGCGATCTGCGGTGCGGCGGTAATGGCGCTGCACTTCGCGCCTCACTGGTCTTTGACGCCGGATCCTGCCGCGAAGCTTGGCATTTTTTGCACCGGACCCGCTGTGCATCACCCGGCGGCGAATTTTGCGAGCGAGGCAATCGGGACGATGATGCTGGTGCTGGTGGCGAACGCGATCTTCTCGCACGGTGTTGCACCGTCGGCGGGAGTGGGACAGTGGCTGGTGGCCAGCCTGGTGTGGGGGATCGGCCTGTCGCTGGGCGGAACGACGGGGTACGCGATCAATCCGGCGCGCGATCTAGGACCGCGGATTGCGCACGCGATCCTACCCATCCCGGGCAAGGGCGGATCGAACTGGAGCTATGCGCCGATTCCGGTGCTGGGTCCGCTGGCGGGAGGGGCGCTGGCGGGAGTGTTCCTGCACTACGCACACCTGTGAGTCGTCAGGGATCAGTGGTCAGTGTTCAGATTAGTGGGTGAAGGGTGCGTACGTTGAAGCCGTATTAGCTTACGTCGACCATTATCTTGGTGAAGCGCTCGGGCTTGTGGTTCCATGATTCGAGGATCTCGGGGGTCTCGTCGAACGCGATGGTGTGGGTGACGGCGGCCTCAACGGGAAAACGCTTCGCTTCGAGCATGCGGATGACCTCGTGAAAGTCGTCGGGCATGGCGTTGCGTGAGCCCATGATGTCCAGTTCCTTGTGCACGAAGGGGCGCGTCTCGTAGGCGACCTGCTCCTTGGCCCAGCCGATGTAGACGACTCGGCCGGCGTAGGCGACTTCTTCGACCGCTGCGCGGTAAGTGGCAGGCAGGCCGATGGCTTCAATGATGACGTCGGGGCCGCGGCCGTTTGTGAGGTCGGAGAGCTGATCGTGAAGATTGCCGATTTTGGAATTGATGACGTCTGTCGCGCCGGCCTTTCGCGCTGTGTCGAGCTTGGCGTTGTCGACGTCGATTCCGATAACGCGGGCACCACGGAAGGCTGCTCCCGCGATTGCTCCGAGGCCTACGCCGCCGCAACCGAAGACAGCGACAGTGTCGCCCGCGGTGACACGGCCACGTCCAACTGCGTGGAAGCCGACGGTGAGGGGCTCCACGAGGCACAGCTCCTTGAGCGAGAGATCTGCTCGGAAGAGCTTGGCAACTGGAGCGGAGATGAACTCCGTCAGCGCACCGTCGCGCTGTACGCCTAAAGTCTCGTTATCCTTGCAGGCGTTGGGACGTCCGCGCTCGCAGGCGGCGCAGCGGCCGCAGCCACGGTAGGGAGAGAGCGTGACGTTCGTGCCGGCAGGGTAATCCGAATTTGAGCCTGCGTCGATGACGGTTGCAGCAATCTCGTGGCCTGGGATGCGGGGGTAGCTGACAAGCGGGTTTCGACCGCGGTAGGAATTGAGATCGCTGCCGCATAGGCCGATCTTTCGGATTTGCAGCAGGACCTCGTCGTCGCGCCGGACTGCTTCTGCTACTTCCTGCACGGCAGCTTTACCTGGGGCTTGGAGCATGATTGCTTTCATTGTGAACTCCCTGCGAACTCTCGATGATACCGAACCGCGCAGGCCGCCTCGATTTGCGAGGTTGTATTCTTGCCGAGGGCGCGGTCAAATCGATGCGTCCTGAAGGTTCATCTATGCCCGATACCGTATTGCAGATCGACACTCGTGACAATGTGCTGGTAGCGCTTTCTCCGCTCCCGGCGGGCACCACCGTTTATTACGACTCATCCTCGTGCCCAGTCACGGAAAACATTCCCGCCAAGCAGAAGCTCGCGCTGGTCGACCTAGCGCCGGGTGATGTGGTGATCATGTACGGCATGGTGGTGGGCGAAGCGACTCAGCCGGTTTCGCGAGGCGGGTTGCTCTCAACCCGGAACACTCGGCACCGAGCCGGCGGGTACACGGCGGAGCGGAATCCGGTTTCGTTCGAGCTGCCGAATGCCACGGCTTGGGCGGAGCGAACCTTCATGGGGTATCACCGTGCCGACGGGCAGGTGGGCACGCGCAACTACTGGCTTGTGCTTCCCCTGGTGTTCTGCGAGAACCGCAACGTGGACAGGATGCGCGAGGCTCTGGAAGAAGAGCTCGGTTATGGGAGTTCGCATAACAGCTATCGCGGGCTGGTGCGGGAGATGGTTTCGAAGCACGCGAGGACCGCGAGTGGGCACGCTCTGGAAGCGCCGCCTCGATCTGAGCGCGTGTTTCCAAATGTGGACGGCATCCGATTTCTGACCCACCAGGGAGGCTGCGGCGGGACGCGGCAGGACGCGCAGGCGCTTTGCGGTTTGCTCGCGGGGTATATCCACCACCCGAATGTCGCGGGTGCGACGGTGTTGAGTCTTGGGTGCCAGAACGCGCAATCGTCGATGCTGATGGATGAGCTAAGAGCACGGGATCCCAAGTTGACGAAGCCTGTGCTGTTTTTCGACCAGCAGCGCTCAGGACGCGAGACGGTGCTGATGACGGGAGCGTTGGAGCAGACGTTTGCAGGATTGGCGGAAGCGAATCGCGCGACGCGGGCTCCGGCACCGCTGTCGGCGTTGACGGTGGGATTGAAGTGCGGGGGATCGGATGGATTCAGCGGGATCTCGGCGAATCCGACGCTGGGGTACATCTCCGATCTGCTCGGAGAGCTTGGCGGGAAATCGATACTAAGCGAGTTTCCGGAGTTGCATGGGGTAGAGCAGGAGCTGATCAATCGCTGTGCGACGGACGAACTGGCGCAGCGCTTCTACGACCTGATGCAGGCGTACTCTGCGCGCGCGAAGGCGGTGCACTCCGGGTTTGAGATGAATCCCTCACCCGGCAACATCGAGGACGGGCTGATCACGGACGCGATCAAGTCGGCGGGGGCGGCGCGCAAGGGCGGAGTGGCTCCGGTTCGAGACGTGCTTGATTTTCCGCAGTACGCGACGAAGGCGGGTCTGACTTTGCTCTGCACGCCGGGGAACGATGTGGAGTGCGTGACGGCGCAGGCGGGAGCCGGAGCGAATCTGGTTCTCTTCACGACAGGGCTGGGAACGCCGACCGGCAATCCGGTGGCTCCGGTGATGAAGATCTCCACGAATTCGCAGCTCGCGGAGCGCATGGCGGACATCATCGACTTCGACGCAGGCGGGATTGTGACCGGAGAGAAGACGATTCCGGAGTGCGCCGCGGAGCTTCTCGAGTTGTGTATCGAGGTGGCGAACGGGACGCGGCTGACCAAGGCGGAGGAGTTCGGGCAGAACGACTTCATTCCCTGGAAGCGCGGGGTTTCTTTGTAGCCGAGATGGTCGCTCTCCGGCGAGAGTGCCGCAGAGTGTGAGGCCGGATCTAGTCCAACATCGAACCGATGACGGAGAGCGCCGCGATGGCGGCGGTTTCGGCACGTAATATACGCGGGCCCAGGGAAACAGCCTTCCAAACATTCGCGTCGAAGAGGGCCGCCTCTTCGGGAGCCCATCCGCCCTCGGGGCCAATGGCGATCTCGAACTGCGGCAGATCCACAGCGGGAGCGGCAAGCGCAGCTTCGAGGAAGCGACGGAGAGTGGTGGCGCGCTCCTGCTCTGCGAGGACGACTCGCTTCAGATTGGATGCTGCCTTGATGCGATCTGCGAGCTTAACGGGATCGCAGATGAGAGGGACGTCGGAGCGCCGCGACTGCTGAGAAGCTTCGTGCGCGATGCGACGCCAGCGTTCAACGCGCTTCATTGCGGCCTGCGCGAGATGCTTGTCGGTTCTTCTGGCGATGACGGGAACGATGGAAGCGACGCCGAGTTCGGTCGCTTTTTCGATCGCCCACTCCATGTGATCGAACTTGAAAATCGACATTACCAGCGTAACGGGCATCGCAGGCTCTGACTCGAGTTCGGAGAGCAGATTGAAGCTCACTTCCGGAGACGCGCCTGCTCCAGCATCGGAGAATCTGGAGACGACAGCATGGAAGACTCGGCCTCCTGCGACGACGTCTGCCTCCGTCCCTTCTTTGACTCGCAGCACGCGAATGAGGTGTTCGGCCTGCGCTCCCGCGAGGCTCGCGGTTGATTTGTCCCATCGTTCGGCAATCCATCGACGTCGCGTCATCGCCAGTATCCATGCACCTTTCGTTGATACGCAAAAACACTTCGGGGGACGCTTTTGCGTCCCCCGAAGTGTTGCCTTTTGGTTGGAGTCCCGCTATTACTTCTTCTTCGCGGTCTTCTTCGCGGCCTTCTTTGCGGGTGCCTTCTTGGCTGCTTTCTTAGTTGCCATTTGCCTATTCTCCCTTTTCGATGGTTTGCATCGAGTTCTGCAACATTTGTTGCAGTTGAGGAAATGTATAGATTCATGCGAAGTCAGTGTCAAGAAAAAAACGACGATGGAGTGGAAAAAGTGGCAACAATCTCTTCGACCTCTCCGGCATGGTCGGGGTGATTAGAGAACATGGCGCGCGTGCAGAAGAGCAACAGCCAATCCTGCGAAAGCGTCGTGCCATGAGTGAGCGAAGATGCCAGCGCGAAGATTTCTTCTGAAGAGAGCAAGCAGGCTGAAGAAGGCTCCGAAGATGGTGAGCATGAACATCGCGCGGGCGCCCTCGTATCCGTGCGCTGCGCCGAAGACAATGGCAGAGAAGACTACGCCTGCAGCCGCCGCGCCCTTTGCCCATGCAGTGAACTGAGTCTGCAAATAGCCGCGAAACACAAGCTCTTCTGCAACACCGACCAACATGCAGAGCATCAGCCAGGCTGCGATCTCCCTGGCATTCTCGGGCGCAAGCTGCACGACCGCCTTCGCTGCTCTGTCATCGGCGGGGTTGGCCATTGTGGGTCTGCCGTTCTTGTCAGTCTGGACGGGAATGGGCTTGTGCGTGATCCATGACTCGATGCTGATCCACATCATGGCGACGGTGGCGAGCGCCATCATGGAAAGGATCCAGAAGACGATGGCTATGCCGAAGTCGACGACGACGGCTTTCAAGCTGATGGAGACTTTGCCGAAGAGGGAGCGCAGCTGGATGCCGCGCAGCTTGAGGCCGAAGGCTACCCAGCCGATCAGTACGAGTTCGAGAATCGCGGTGGTGGCGTAGGTTTCGAGGCGACCGGCAACGACCGCGCCGTGCGGTCCGTTGTGCCTCACGAAGCCGAGCCATGAAACGCTGACGATCGCCAGAATGAGGAGCACCGTATGCCACATCGGCGCGATGGGAGCTTGTTGAGTGGGCGAGGGGTCGGGCGAAAAGTTCAGAAGCTGAGTACCTGGGTCAGCGCCCATCGGCTGTTCGTTGGTCGAATCCATCTTGAGTTGGATGGTAGACGAGAAGAGGTTCGGGCAACAAAACCACTCAGCACTCGATGACGTTGAGGGCGAGGCCGGCAAGAGAGGTTTCTTTGTACCGCGATTGCATATCGAGGCCGGTGAGATACATGGTCCTGATCACCTGGTCGAGGGATACCTTGTGCTCTTCCGACTCGCTCATTGCGATGCGGGAGGCGTGGATTGCTTTCACAGCGCCCATCGCATTGCGCTCGATGCAGGGGATCTGCACGAGGCCGCCGATGGGATCGCACGTCATGCCGAGGTTGTGCTCCATGCCGATCTCGGCTGCGTGCTCCACCTGACCGTTGGTGCCGTTCATCGCCGCGATGAGTCCTCCGGCTGCCATGGAGCATGCAACGCCGACCTCGCCCTGGCAACCGACTTCCGCGCCGCTGATGGAAGCATTCTCTTTGTAGAGTATGCCGATGGCCGCGGATGTAAGGAAGAAACGGATGATCCCCTCGCGATCGGCACCCGGCACATATCGCTCGTAGTACTGGGCGACTGCGGGCACCACACCGGCTGCGCCATTGGTGGGAGCTGTGACGACGCGACCTCCAGCGGCGTTCTCCTCGTTGACGGCCATGGCGTAGACCTTGACCCAGTCGAGCGGGGCAAGGGGGTCAGTCTTCTCCGTCTCGCGAAGACGAGCGGCGAAGCGGTGGGCGCGGCGGAGTACTTTCAAGCCACCGGGCAGAATGCCTTCTGCCTCGATTCCGCGTTCGATGCAGCCCTTCATGGTCTGCCAGATTGTGTCGATGCCGGATCTGATGCGACCCTCCAATTCGGCATCGGTGAGAGCTGGAAGGTCCGCCCGAAGTCTGGCGCACTCGTTGGCCATCATGACTTCGTGAATCTTAAGTCCATGCGTGCGGGCGCTCTCGAGCAACTCTGCGGCGCTCTTGAAGGGATACGGGGGCTGGAACGCGGGCCGGTCTGCTTTGCTTGTCTCCGCTCCGTCTTCAACGATGAAGCCGCCGCCGATGGAGAAGAAGGTCCTCTCGTCTAGTGTTTCTCCGGATGCGTCGAAGGCTTTGAGCTTGAGGCCGTTGGGATGCTGGGTGCGGGCGTGCGGCGGAAACATGGTCTCGCGACGGAAGAGGAGATCAGTGGCTTCATCGAAGGTGATCGTTCGTTTGGCGGCTAGTGAGATCTGCTTTGTAGAACAAATTTTGGAGACTGTGCTCTCGATCGAAGTGGGATCGATGGAGGCCGGCTCGTTGCCGGATAGGCCGAGGAGAACTGCTCGGTCGGTTCCGTGGCCGAGGCCGGTGAGAGCGAGAGAACCGAATAGTTCGACTTGAACGCGGTGAACCTGATTCAGCTTGCCTTTCTGCTCCAGTTCACCCGCAAAGCGAGCTGCTGCGCGCATTGGCCCCATGGTGTGGGAGCTCGAGGGGCCGACGCCAATTTTGTAGAGGTCGAAGAGACTCGTCATCCGGAGAAGATTCTATTCCTCAGGAGGTATGGCCGTCAGATTGCGTCGGCGTGTTGCGAGACTTTCATCGAACGTACCTCGGCTGTTCGCGCATCCAAGAGCACTTCGGGAGCGATCTCGATCGGAGGGAATGGATGTATCACCACATTAAGAAACTTATGTATACGGTTAACGTCGGGACTCCTGACGTGCGGTTCGGCAACATGCTTCTTGAACAATTTGGCGGGGCGAACGGCGAGCTTGCCGCCGCGATGCAATACACCATCCAGGGCTGGAACTGCGTTGACGACCTGGCCCGTCGCGATCTTCTGCTCGACATCGGAACCGAAGAGCTCAGCCATCTGGAGATTGTGGGAGCGTTGATCCGGATGCATTTGAAACCCATGAAGGAGAAGCGGGAGGCTGCTGAAGCCGATCCGCTGGTCTGCATCGCGGGTGGTGGCGGCGTCTCTCTGAACAACTCGATGGGAAATCCGTGGACCGCAGATTATCTGAAGATCACCGGCGAACTTGATGTCGACCTGCGCAGCAACATTGCCGCTGAGGGCCGCGCCAAGATCGTCTATGAACGGCTGATCAACCACACGGACGACGCAGGGACCGTCGATGCGCTTCAGTTCCTGATGACACGGGAGATCACGCACATGAAGGCGTTTGCGGCGGCGCTGGAGAGCATGGAGAAGCCTCCGTTCTCGATCGGACGGCTGGCAGCAACTCCGAAGCTGGTGAACGAGTACTTCAACGCTTCGACCGGAGATGGAGATGAGGGAGACACGGACATCAAGAAGGCTCCGTGGCAGACTTCGTTCGGGTTGCATCCGGTGGAGTCACCGATGGTCGGCGGGCAAGGGCTCTCTAACGGATCGGTAGACGGCGTTGCCGGGTACGAAGCGCGGGGCAAGCAGGATGATGCTCAGAAGGCAACGACGGCAACAACGGTGAAGACCGTCGACAAGAAGTCGATTCCGCACGTTGAGAATGCAGCACAGACGGGCCGGCAGGCGACGATGGCCGGGGAGACGGTCACTTCGTCCAAGTAGTGGACAAGTAGGACGACTCGGGCTGCCTGAACAGGTGTGACGGGCAGCCCATTCTTTTGCGCATGTCATCTGGTACACTCCCGCAAAATACAGCCAGAGACTGCCATGCTCTTCAAAGCGCTGAGTGCAGCCGTATATGGAATCGACGCTAACTTAATTGATGTAGAGGTTGATTACAGCGGCGTAGTTATCGATAAGGATGTGTTCCACACGGTGGGCCTGCCCGATGCAGCCGTGCGCGAGAGCCGGGACCGTGTTCGCGCGGCGATCAAGAACTCGGGCTATCTGATCCCTCCTACGATCACGACGATCAACCTGGCGCCAGCAGATCTGAAGAAGGAAGGGTCGGGGTTCGACCTTCCAATCGCTGTGGGAATTCTGGGTGCCTATGGAGCGCTGCGCGTCGACAATGTAGATCAGTTTCTGCTGGTGGGGGAACTTGGGCTGGATGGCAGCGTGCGGCCGGTTCCGGGGATGCTGCCGGTAGCGATTCTGGCGCGCGAGAAGAAGATTCCTAATCTGATACTTCCGGCTGCGAACGCAGCAGAGGCGGCGGTGGTGCAGGGCGTGAACGTGTACCCCGTATCTTCGCTGCTGGACGTGATCGATCTTCTGAATTCGACGCTAATGGGGAGTGTTCCGCGGGATCCATTTACGGTGAGTGCGCAGGAGATCCTGGGAGAGCTGCAGCAGTTCTCAGTGGACTTCAAGGATGTGCGAGGGCAGCAGACGGCAAAGCGCGCGCTGGAGGTTGCGGCAGCGGGGAGCCACAACATCCTGATGATCGGGCCGCCGGGATCGGGAAAGACGATGCTGGCGAAACGCCTGCCGTCGATTTTGGCACCGCTGACTTTTGAAGAGGCGCTGGAGACGACGAAGATTCACTCGGTGGCCGGGGTGCTCGATTCCGCCGCAGGGCTGGTGACGCAGCGGCCATTTCGGTCGCCGCACCACACCATTTCAGATGCGGGGCTGATCGGGGGCGGGATTGTTCCTCGCCCCGGCGAGGTGTCGCTCGCGCACAATGGATTGTTGTTCCTGGATGAGCTGCCAGAGTTCCCGCGCAACGTGCTGGAGGTGATGCGCCAGCCGCTTGAGGATCACACTGTGACGATTGCTCGGGCATCGATGTCGCTGAGCTTTCCGGCGCGATTCATGCTGGCGGCTGCCATGAATCCCTGTCCTTGCGGGTACTTCAATGACAAATCGCGGGAGTGCATGTGCACTCCGCCGATGATTCAGCGGTATGTGGCGAAAATATCCGGCCCACTGCTGGATCGGATCGATATCCATATCGAGGTGCCGGCCGTTCAATATAAGGAGCTGCGGGGCGGGGCGGCTGCTGAGGGGTCAGCGGAGATCAGGGCCCGGGTGCTGTCTGCGCGGGAGCGGCAGCGGGCACGGTTCAAGAAGACGGGCGACCGGATCTTCTCGAATGCACAGATGTCGACGCGGCAGATCCGGGCTCACTGCGAACTCGGGGCCGACTCCGAGCGTCTGCTGGAACGGGCGATGCAGCAGCAGGGACTTACGGCCCGAGCGCACGACCGTATCTTGAAGGTGGCGCGGACAATAGCCGATCTGGATGGTGCGGAAGAACTGGCTGTGCCACATCTGGCCGAAGCGATTCAGTATCGGACGCTGGATCGAAGCTACTGGTCCTGATTCCGAGCCGTGAACACTCAAGCGTGACCCGGATCACCTACCAACGCTAACTCAAATGGTTCGTTAACTTGAGCGGACCATGGGCTTAAGCATGCTGGTGCGAGACGAAAGACTCGTGACGTGATTCAAACCATTGCAGATGAAAGGTTTATGGACGGAATCCAGTGTTGAAATCCATCCGTCACAAGGCGGTACTTGACTGAAAATAAATATTGACCCTATTCGGCCTCCGTTATACATTCATGAGTGCCATCCGCAGGGGTAAGATTGCACAGCGCGATTGTGCGTTTCTGCTTTTCCCACCTCATCTCAGCGCACGGAGCGACACACAGTTATAGTGCGTCCGGAGCCAGCGTGAGAGGTGGGCACACAAGGCGCAAAGGGCTTTGACGCAAGCACTTCGACCTCCTGCAAGGCACGCTGCCTGTTTCCACAGAACAACGTTTCGAAGCGAAAGTTTTTTGAACTTCATGCCCGCTTCGTGCGTCTAAAGGGAGGACAGGCTGCTGGGGCAGCTCAACCTTATAACTATCTGTTCTCTGTACCGCAGTGCCAGGTAGCACTCGCCGGACAGCTCTGGAAGGAGATTCACTTCATGCGTTCTGATCTAGTTTTTGGGGCACTCTCTCACGTGTCCAACCGTTACCAGCTCTGCCAGCTCGCCAGCAAGGCGACCCGGAAGCTGCACAAGCCGAATACGCGGTTGCAGGACACGACTAACGAGGTGCTTGTCCGCTTCCACTCCACCAACCCCGGCGATCTGCCCCAGGCTCAGAAACCTGCGGCCCGGCCGATGGAGACGCGGCGCGCGGCTTAAGCGATCTGCGGTATTATCGAGTTAGCTAAGCCACAAACCTTTCTGGGCGGTCATTTCGTACGTAGTATTTGGCCGCTTTCACCATGCATGAATCCGTGCATGGTCTAACAACCGCAACTCATCAACCCCCGCCTATTCTTCCTGGAGCACTTCCCCCTCTCGGGTCCCCCACTTACCTCCTCTCCGCAGGTGATCATGACCATAGCTGAACTGAAAGAAAAGAACATTACGGAGCTGAGCCGTATTGCGCGCACCCTCGACATTCCGGGTGCCAGCGGCCTCCGCAAACAGGACCTGATTTTCAAAATCCTTCAGGCCCAGAGCGAAAAAGAAGGACACATCTTCGCTGATGGCGTCCTCGAGATCCTGCCCGATGGCTACGGATTCCTTCGCTCGCCCGATTACAACTATCTGCCGGGTCCGGACGACATCTACGTGTCGCCATCGCAGATCCGGAAATTCGACCTGAAAACAGGCGACTCGATCAGCGGCAACGTGCGCCCGCCTCATGAAGGCGAGAAGTACTTCGCGCTGGTCAAGATCGAGGCGATCAATTTCGAGTCGCCGGAAGAGACGCGCAATAAGATCCTCTTCGACAATCTGACTCCCTTGTATCCGCAGGAACGGATCAAGATGGAGACGGTGCGGGAGGCGACGAGCGGCCGCGTGATGGATCTGCTCACGCCGCTCGGCAAAGGCCAGCGCGGTCTGATCGTGGCTCCGCCGCGTACCGGCAAGACGATGCTGCTGCAGTCGATCGCAAACTCCATCACTTCGAACCACCCCGAGGTGGTGCTCATCGTTCTGCTCATTGATGAGCGTCCGGAAGAAGTCACCGACATGCAGCGCTCGGTGAAGGGCGAGGTGATCAGTTCGACCTTCGATGAGCCTGCAGCCCGCCACGTGCAGGTGGCCGAGATGGTCATCGAGAAGGCCAAGCGGCTGGTCGAGCACAAGCGCGACGTTGTCATCCTACTTGACTCGATCACGCGTCTCGCCCGCGCCTACAACACGATCGTCCCGCCCTCGGGCAAGGTGCTGTCCGGCGGCGTCGACTCCAACGCGCTGCAGCGTCCGAAGCGCTTCTTCGGCGCGGCCCGCAACATCGAAGAAGGCGGCTCACTGACGATTGTCGCGACCGCCCTCGTCGACACCGGCTCGCGCATGGATGAAGTCATCTTCGAAGAGTTCAAGGGCACAGGCAATTGCGAAATCATCCTCGACCGCAAACTCGTGGACAAGCGCGTGTTCCCGGCCATCGACATCCAGCGCTCCGGAACGCGTAAGGAAGAGCTGCTGATTCCCAAGGAGGACTTGCAGCGGATCTGGATTCTGCGCAAGGTGCTCAACCCGTTGTCGCCGACCGAAGCGATGGAACTGCTGATCAGCAGGCTCGAGAAGGTTCGCAACAACGCCGAGTTCCTTACCAACATGAACCAGCTGTAGGCATGATGGATTCGACACTCTCCATGTCGGTGCGGCTTCGCCGCGTGAGGACCGAGACCACGACTGTCTCGGTTCCCATCACGCAGGACGTAATGCAGTCGAACGAAGAAGGCGGCGGCATGAAACTCGATGTCGACAAGATCATCGAAGCGGCACTTCAGCTCGGGAAGTTCGACTCAATAGAGTGGGAACTCGAAGGAGAGCCCGAAATCCAGTTGCATCCAATCCAGAATGCGACGGACACGAATACGACGATCCAGTAAGCCGCAACCAAGTTCAGAGATTCCAGCTCTGGGGTCTAGGTGGTACTAAATTTCCAGAGACTGGCCGGAGGCCGGGGACAAGTTCCCCGGCCTTTCTGTTTGGTCGCGGAGTGCCATGGAATACGCAAAGAAGTATTCAGGGGTTAAACTGCTGAATCTCGGACGCGGTGAATCGTCGCGTAATGTGCTGCGAGCAGTTCCAGTCAAAGCCAACTACGTCGATGAGAACGACACCTTCCGCCTTCGCCGCCTTCTCTTTGACCAGCCACTTGTCGACGTACGGATCTTCGCCCGGCTTCAGCAGCCGCGCATGCCCGATGATCTTGAGCCGAGCCTGATTAGGATAGTCCATCAGGAACAGCGACGCCCTATCACTCACGCTCAGATTGCCTGCCGAGATGTATTGCTTGTTTCCGCTGTACTCTGCAAATGCGAGCGTCCGTTCACCCACAACCTGCAGAAATCCTCTGGGTCCGCCGCGATGCTGGATGTAGGGCCACCCGTCGGGTGTCACCGTCGCCATATAGAAGCTGTCGCGCGCCTCGATGAACTCTTTTTCGAACTCGCTCAGCCCATTCTCGAAGTAACCAGAGTTCACCATCCGCTCATACTGCTTCCGCGAACCTGCCCGCTCCTGCAACTTCTTCGCCGGCTCGGAGAACATTGTTCGTGCATAGACGTCGCGCATTCGAAATCTCCTCACGACCAGAACAGTGGTCAGTTGTCAGTGGTCAGTTGTCAGAGGGCGTCCGACAACTGACAACTGATAACTGCTCTCATTTCACCTTGCGTTTCAAAAAATCCAGCATCAGCCCGCCTATCGTCTCGGAATCCTCCTCCAGCGCGAAGTGCCCGGTATCGAGCAAGTGTAACTCCGCGTCCGGCCGATCGCGCAGAAACGCCCGCGCTCCTGGCTCGATGAAGATCTGGTCGTTCTTTCCCCAGACAAGAAGCACCGGGGGCTGTTTCGTGCGCAGATACTCGTGCCATGCCGGATACAGGGGCAAGTTGTTTCGATAGTCGTAGAACAGATCCAGCTGAATCTCCGGGTTGCCGGCGCGGTCGAGCAACGCCTGGTCGTGCTGCCAGGCATCAGGGCTCACCTGCTCTGGATTCCGCACTCCAGTCAGATACTGCATTCTGGTCGCCTCGAGTGAGAGCAGGCCACGCATCTTCGCTTCTGTCGTCTCGTTGCGATCCTTCCAGTACGGTTGCAGATACTCGCCCCAGAAAGCCGAGAGCCCTTCTTCGTAGGCGTTTCCATTTTGCGAGATGATGGCCTGCACGCGTTCCGGGTGCGCTGCCGCGAGGCGGAACCCGACAGGAGAACCGTAGTCCTGAATGTAGACCGAATACTTCTCGATCTCCTTCTGCTCGAGAAAGCGCTCGATAATCTTCGCCAGATGATCGAACGTGTACTCAAATTCGCCGGCAGCCGGAGCATCGCTATACCCGAAGCCCGGATAATCCGGCGCAATCACGTGGTACTTTGTCGCCAGTATGGGGATCAGGTTGCGATACATATGCGAAGACGATGGAAACCCGTGCAGCAGCACGACAGCAGGCGCGTCCTTCGAGCCCGCCTCCCGGTAGAAGATGTTCAGACCGTCCACCGTCTCAGTCCGATAGAACACGCGCGGCAGTTGCTTGAGGGAAGTTGCTCGATCTTCAAGTTGCAGTGTGGAGTTTGCCATGAGGATTCCTTTTCAGAAGTATTGAGCTGCCCTGCATCCATCCGTTCCCGGCAGCATCTATCCTCTTAGATACCGAACGATCGGTAAAGTTTCGGACATTCCGAACAAACGGTAAAATAAATCTGCATGGCGCATTCCCGGCTCAATGACATTGATCTCGCCGAAAAGGCTCTCGACCTCTTCCGACAGCAGGGATACGAAGGAACCAGCCTCAACGACCTCGCCGCGGCGACAGGGCTTGAGAAGGCGAGCCTCTACTATCGGTTTCCCGGCGGAAAGAGGGACATGGCTCTTGCAGCCGCGGCGTATGTGGGCGAGTGGTTTGAAGAGAATATCTTTCTGCAGCTGAGAGAGCCCGGACGCCCTATCGACCGCGTAAGGGCTATCACCCGCAAGCTTCGTCTCTTTTACGGCGATGGAGCCAAGCCTTGCATCCTCGATGCTCTCTCGCTACGCGGCACTCCGCCTGAGCTCGCCGCGGCTCTCGGCGGGGCTTATCGAGCTTGGATCGAATCGTTCGCTGTGATCGCCCGCGACTCCGGCATGAGCAGCCGCGCTGCGGAAGAACGAGGGCGCCAAGCGCTGATTCAGATTGAAGGCTCTCTGGTTCTCTCGCGCGTCACCGGCGACAGGAAGATTTTTCTCCATGCGATCGCATCCCTGCCGGAATTGCTTACCCGTCCTTAGGGCCACCTCGAGCGCGGGGATCAAACTCCGGTCATAGCCTCGCTCCGAGACAATGGATGCGGCAATCGAAACCTGTGCTACGATTTGCACCATCCATGACAAACGGGGCTGGAAGTCTGCCTTCCCGGAAGTGGTCGATCGTTGCACTCGCGTCGGCGGGTATGGCGACAGTCATCTTCTCGTATCTGCTTGCGATCGCGTTTGCAATCGGATGCCTCGTCCTGCCGATCCTGCTCCTGGTCACCTTTCCGGTTGGCGAAGGCGGCAACATCATCAGCCGCCTGCTCGTGTCGGCATTCTGCGTTGTGGTCGCACTCACGATTCTGTGGTCACTCATTCCCGAGAATCCGCCTTTCGATGCGAATGGCGTACGTATTGACCTGGCCAGACAGCCCCGGCTCGCGGCAGAGATCAAAGCTATAGCGACCACGCTCAGGGAGCCGATGCCGTCTGAAGTTTTTGTCGTCGCGGATGCGAACGCATTCGTGACCGAGATACCGGGGCCAGAGGGCAAACGGCGCATTCTGGCTCTCGGGCTGCCTTTGCTGCAGATGCTCTCGATTGCGCAGTTTCGGGCCGTCCTGGCCCACGAATTCGCTCACTACTATGCGGGCGACACGCGGCTTGGGCCTTCGGTCTACAACACGAGGCGCGCCATGTCGCGGGTGTATGAGAACCTCGGCCGCAAGTCGAAGATCATGGGATTTCTTCGACAGTGGGGAGTGATCGCGGGCCTCTACTCGATCCTCATGGGGGCGCTGCGCGCGTACTGGAAGATCTTCATGCGGATTACGCAGGCAATCTCCCGACGGCAGGAGATCCGCTCGGATGAACTCGCCTGCCACATCGCGGGGTCCCGGGCTCTGATTGACGGACTGGAGAGTATTCGCAAGTGCTCCGCAGGCTTGAATGCTTACTGGGACTCGTTCGTGCTGCCGGTTGCGATGGGCGGATATCAGCCCGATCTTGCATTCGGATTCCAGCAGTTCATGCGGGCTCCCCATATTGAGAAGGCGATGGCGGAGTTTGTCGCTCAGGAGTCGTCGCAGGAGAGAGTCTCGGCTTTCGATTCGCACCCTTCGCTCGGCAAGAGGATCGAACTGGCACGAGGCTACGACCGGCCAATGCCGGCGGACACGCGGATCGACACCTCGCTGCCGATGATCTCGCTGATTGACGAGCTTGAGGCCGTGCAAGCGGCCATCCTCAGAAAGGTACTCCCGAACATTCCGGCGGCTGAGCTGAAGCCGTTGAACTGGGAGACTGCAGGAGCGGATATCTATGTGCCTTCATGGCGCGAACAGGTAGCTCCATTCCTAACGTTCCTTGCATCTCGAAAGATGAGCGAACTTCCGCAGCTGATTTTGGACCCTCGGCCCGTTGCCAAACTCGTCCCCAATCCATCGGAGGGGCGCATGCCGCAGGCGCAGCGAATGGCGATTGCCATCGATGTGCTGTTTTGTGCTTTTGCGCTCACCCTTATGGACAACGGATGGAGCCTGATCACCAGCCCCGGAGTTCTACAGCTTCAAAATGGAGATGCAAGCATCGATCCCGCCAGCGTTATCGGCTTAATCCAAAGCGGGGGTTTGTCGATCGTGGAGTGGAGGACGTTCCGCGCGGAGCGGAGCATCGGAGACTGGCCGCTCGCGACGATGCCGGCCGAGCTTGGCGCCGAGGTGAAGGATCTGGTCCCAGATGCCGTAAGGTAATGCCACAAAGCTGCGGGCGGCAATTTTGCTGTTTTCCTGCTCGCTGTTAGACTATTAAGAGTCTGTGGGGCTGTAGCTCAGCTGGGAGAGCGCCTCGTTCGCAACGAGGAGGCCAGCGGTTCGATCCCGCTCAGCTCCACCAACTCCCTCCTATTTTTCCCGCCACATTTCTCTAGCTGCATCGAAACCTGTTTTGCAATGAAGGTGCGTACGTTTCTCAGCGTTGTGCGGGCGATCAGGGTTCCATCCAGTCGAGGGCGTAGACATCCTGGGTGCCGCGGTCGCGAAGCAATAGTGCAGATCCGTCGGGCGCCACTGAGACCGAGCCGCCGCCTACGCCGGTGAATACGAAGTTGCTGAGATCGGTGATCTTGTCGACCTGGCCATCGGAGACGCGGATTCGCTGCACTGCACCCTTGCCTGTCAGGTTCTTCATGTAGATGTACTGGCTGTCGCGAGACCAGTTGAGCCAGCTCAAGGTGCCTTTTCCGATCTCGTTCCACTTCTGCGTCTGGAAGTCGAAGATCATCAGGCGACTCGAGTCGCTGGTCATTGCGGCAATGTAGCGGCCGTCAGGAGACCACCGCGGAGAGAACATCCTGTCAGAGCCGGGAAGCAGAGATACTTCATCGTTGGCGAGATTCAGTATCTTGATGGCCGGCCCCTGAGCCCGCGTCGCGTCGTTTGCGTCGCCGCCGAAGGCGATACGCTTTCCGTCAGCCGACCAGGTTGGGTCCTGCTCGTTCTGATTGTCATTGGGAAGGAGCGGCCGAGGCGAGCCTCCGTCAGCAGGGATCTCGTAGATTTTTCCGGGGTGGTTGGGCCCACCGGGGAACTCGAAGAAGATGATGTTCTGGGCGTCGGGCGACCAGCGCGGCAACACAGGCTTGAACGGCGCGAATGTCAATTGCACACGGTTTGTGCCATCGGCGTTGCTTTTCCAAAGGTCGCCTTGCGGGTAGGAGATGTACACCACCTGCTTGCCATCGCGCGATGCTTCGATGCAGTCTGCTGAAGCTCCACCCATGAAGACTGAGGGCTTGCCGGTCTTTACTTCGAAGCTTGTGAGCTCGCCCCGGAAGGTCATGCCCACGACAAAGAGCTTCTTGCCGTTGCGACTAGGGAGCGGCGATTGCAGGTTCATGGGGCTGGCGGTCAACTGAACTGGTTTAGCTCGCTTGCCGAAGAGCCCGCCGCTCCGGGGCAGTTCCCAAATCTGTCCCTGCGATTGAAAGACGAAGTAATTGCCATCGGAGCTCCACTGGCCGCAGCATTCGTCGCGCGTGTTCGGCCACTCGGGTACCAGCGGCTCGGGAGTGCCGCCTTTTGCAGCGAGGCGCCAGATGGTGCGTTCTCCGACCACGACATTCGAACCGCTCTGGGAGATCTCCTCGGTTTCAATCCGAACCTCCGCATCATCGGGCGAGATTGTGAGCCCGGAGACGAAGTTCTTCATGGTCGCGATCTTGCGCGCGCCGGAACCGTCGGCGTTGGCGATGAATACGTCGGTCCCGTTCGCGTAGGCTAGCTGCTTTCCGTCAGACGTCCACGCTGCTGTGTGCCCGGTGGCGTCTCCAAGCCGCCGCGGCGAGCCGCCGATGACGGGCAGGCTCCAGAGAGGCCCGGTCTCGGGATACCCGGTTCCGTCTACGACGAGGAAGGATGAACCATCCGGCGACATGTCTACCGGGATCATGTCTGTCCCGGGCATCGTGATACGAGCAGGCTCGCCACCACCTACGGGAATGGCTGCTGTTTCTTCCCTGCCGCCGTCGCCCAGTGTCAGGAAGATCCGCGATCCGTCGGTGCCTATGAGCGATTTCTGCACGCCATCGTGTGTCAACTGCAGATAGTTTGCGACCTGCGGCTCAGAGACAGGCCGCATCCAGAGCCACGCGACCACGCCGACGGCGATCAGCAGAACGATGCCGATGAACCAGAAGAGAGTTCGATGCGAAGCATCGGCGGACTCGCGCTGGAATTTCCGGGTAGATACGAAGGTAGAGTGCGTCGCATCGGACATGGACTCCAGAGCGAATCCGAGATCGGACGCCGATTGAAATCTTTGCTCCGGATTCTTCTCGAGACCGCGTTGAAGGATCTTTTCCAGGCCGACAGGGAGGTTTGGCTTCAACTGCGCGAGCGGAGTCGGCTCCTCATTGAGGATCGCGCTCATGGCATCAATGGAGGTGGCGCGCTGAAATGCCCGCTGGCCGGTGAGCATCTCATAGAGCACGGCAGTGAAGGTGAAGATATCGGAGCGCTGGTCGGCGGCGCTTCCGCGGACCTGCTCGGGAGACATGTAGCCCATCGAGCCCATCATGATGCCGGGGATGGTCTCGACCTCATGTGGGGCCTGCGCGAAGCTGGAGGGCGTGGCCTGCGTGAGGCGGGCGAGGCCGAAGTCGAGAATCTTTACCTGACCGTCTTTGGTGAGGAAGAGGTTCTCCGGCTTCAGGTCGCGATGAACGATTCCCTTTTCGTGCGCGGCGGCGAGGCCTTTTGCGATCTGCACGCCGTAATCAATGACTTTACGCAGAGGCAGCGCGCCGCGTTTCAGTCGTTCGCGAAGGGTCTCGCCTTCGAGCAATTCGGAGACCAGATAAGGCGCGTCTTCGAATACTCCCATCTGGTAAACGGCGAGGATGTTAGGGTGATTCAACGCCGCTGCTGCTCTGGCCTCCTGCTCGAATCTGCGGAGCCGGTCCGGCTCAGGGCTGGAGAAGCCGGGTAGGACTTTGATGGCTACGTCGCGATTGAGTCGCGTATCGCGGGCTCGATACACCTCACCCATGCCCCCGGCTCCTATGAGCGCGAGGATTTCGTAGTGATCAATGAACTGATGTTCCCCCAACGGCATCTTGCGCGATTATACGCCGCACTTCTGGCGTAACGGCTTGATGTAACAGGCTATATGTGAGCCGGATGGTGAAGGCTTTGTCATCTTGTCGGGGCTGGGAAGGCGGGAGGCTCGGTGAATCGGTCGCGTATACTTTAGCCATTTCGGGCGGGAGTTCAGCCTGGATCTGAGCGGGTTGATCGGGGGGAGTCGATTGGCGCAAGCAGTACCCGAGACGGAGGCGGCGAGGACGGGGGCCAAACCGCTTTGCGTCGATCTGGATGGCACGCTGGTCAAATCCGACACTCTCGTCGACTCACTTCTCGTGCTGGCGCGTAACCGACCTGTTCTTCTGTTGCAGATACCCAGCGCGCTGTTGCGGGGAAAGGCCGGTTTCAAAGCGTTTGTTACGTCGCACGTAGAACTGGACGTCGCTCACCTGCCCTACAACCGCAGGCTCCTGCACTTCTTGCAGCAAGAGCATGCGCGGGGCCGCAAGCTGTATCTTGCTACCGGAGCGGACGTGCGGCTTGCAGAACGCGTTGCGAAGCATCTAGGGATTTTCTCCGGCGTCCTGGGCAGCGACGGCACAACAAACCTGACCGGCGAGAAGAAGCTGGCCTTCCTCCACAGCCGTTTTGGAGAGGAAGGCTTTGCGTATATCGGCAACAGCTCAGCAGATTTGCCTTTGCTGGCAGACGCGTCTGAGAAGATGCTGGCGAACCCGAGTGCCGCACTGCGCAGTGGTATCCGGAAAAGGGGGATCAATCCGTCCCGTGTTTTTCAAGAGCGGGCCAATTCGATTCGTTCACTCGTTAAGGCGCTTCGCCCACATCAATGGGCGAAGAATCTACTCATCGTGCTGCCACCACTGCTGGCGCACGATCATTCCCTGCCGGTACTCGGAAAGGCGCTGCTGGCTTTTGCGTGTTTCTGCTGCACAGCTTCGGCCACCTACCTTTTCAATGATCTTCTCGATATCGAAGCGGATCGACGGAGCGCTCGAAAGCGATCGCGACCATTCGCCTCAGGGGACCTTAGCCCAGCGTCGGGAATGATTGCATCGGCTGTGTTGCTGGCGCTTGGCGTTGCGTTGGCGGGTGCTCTGCCGATGGATTTTCTGATGTGGCTGGGGACGTACATCGTAAGCACGCTCGCATACTCGCTGTACCTGAAGCGGGTGGCGCTGGTGGATGTGCTGGTTTTGTCGGGGCTGTACACGGTTCGCATTCTAGCCGGTGGGGCGGCGACGAATACGGCGATCTCGCATTGGCTCGCAGGCTTCGCAATTTTTTTGTTTTCTCGCTGGCAATCGTGAAGCGGTTCGCGGAACTGGAGAGTGTCCGGCTCGCCGGCAAGCAGCTCAAGAACGGCCGCGGTTATCTGATGACCGACGTAGAGCAGATGCGTGCTTTCGGCACCGCCAGCGCCTTCGCCGCCGTGGTGATCTTCGCCAACTACATCAGCAGCCAGGACGTGATCAAGCTCTACCACCATGCGCGGTATCTGTGGCTGATTGTCCCGTTCATGATCTTGTGGACATCGCGGGTGTGGCTACTGGCTTCGCGCGGAGAACTGAACGAAGATCCGGTGGCATTTGCGCTGAGAGATTTTGCCAGCATCCTAATGGGTGTATGCGTCCTAGTGATTGTGCTTCTGGCGATTTGAGGGAAGAAAAAGAGCCGCCTTGTCGTGGCGGCTCGTCGCGAATTCTTGTCTGACTTAGCTGAAGAGATCCTTCATCTTCTCGAGGAGACCGGGCGAGGTCGGCTTGTTCTCTACCGACATGGACTTGCCCAGTTCCGTGATCAGATCGCGCTGCGCTTTGCTCAACTTTTTGGGAATTTGCACGACGACCTTCGCGATCAGATCTCCGCGGCCCTTCTCGTTTAGAAACGGCACTCCTTTGGCGCGGACGCGGATCTCTTTGCCGCTCTGAATGCCCTCGGGAATCTTGAGCGTGACCGGGCCATCAACGCCTTCAATCTCGATCTCCGCACCGAGCGCCGCCTGGGGGAAGCTGATGGGGATGACGCAGTGCAGGTTCTGTCCTTCGCGATGGAAGAAGTCGTGAGCCCGGATGGAGAGCACGATGTAGAGATCCCCGCTCTGCCCATTGTTGCGGCCAACATCGCCTTCGCCTCCGTAGCGGATGCGCGTACCTTCTTCGACTCCGGCGGGGACTTTGACGGTGAGCTTGATCTCTTTGGTGACGCGCGTTTCGCCGCGGCATGTGTCGCACGGATCGCTGATGATCGATCCTCTGCCGGCGCAAGCATTGCAGGTGCGCGCAACGGAGAAGAAGCCTTGCTGATACCGGACCTGCCCGCGGCCCTGGCATTGGGGACAGGTGACCGGACCGCGTCCCGACTTGCTTCCGGAGCCTTTGCAGGTGTCGCAAGCCTCGAGCCGGCGAATGCGAATTTCTTTTCCGTTCCGAAGACGGCCTCGTGGAAGTCGATGGTGAGGTCGTAGCGCAGGTCATCGCCGCGCATCTGCCGGGAGGCGCGCTGCTGGCCGCCCATGTTGAACATTTCGCCGAACAGATCGCCGAAGATGTCGCCCAGGTCGACCGCGCCGGAGAAGCCGCCGCCAAAACCACCGGGACCGCCTCCGCTCACGCCCGCGTGACCGAAGCGGTCGTATGCGGCGCGTTTGTCGGGATCGCAGAGCACCTGGTAGGCCTCGCTGGCTTCCTTGAACTTTTCTTCAGCGGCATGGTCACCCGGGTTGCGGTCGGGGTGATACTTTAGCGCGAGTTTGCGGTATGCGCTCTTGAGCTCGTGCTCATTGGCACCCCGCGACACGCCGAGAACCTCGTAATAGTCAGCTTTACTCACTCTTGTATTCAAACCTGTCTTTACCTTCTCTCAATGTTCAGATGGGCCAGAGACACAAACGGACTCAAACCCCTGGGCACGAGGGGCCACCGTGGCCCGTGTTCGCTCACTCGCTCTTCTGTTTGGGGTTGTTGACTACGCGGACCAAGGCCGGACGCAGCAACTTTTCACGCAGCTTATAGCCTTTGCGGATCTCCTCGGCGACGTGCTGATCCGGCAGGTCATCGCGCTCGACCGATCCCATGGCTTCATGATGGCGGGGATCGAACTCCTGTCCAACTGTGGCCACCGGCTGCACCTGGAAGCCGCGCAGGATCTCCTCCATTTGCTTGACGATGAGTTCGACGCCGGCTTTCAACTGCTGGGTGGTGCCGGCGGATTTGAGCGCCAGCTCGAAGTTATCGAGCACGGGGAGGAACTGTTCCACCACCGACCCGGTAGCGTAATCGCGGTAGTCGGCCTTCTCCTTTTCGGCGCGCTTACGGGCGTTTTCGAACTCAGCCTGCAGGCGGGCCAGACGATCAATCAGGCCGTCGCGCTCTTTCTTAACCTGTTCGTACTCTGCCTGGAGCTGGTCCAACTCTCCTCTGCTGATGGTGGCGTCCTGATTCCTGACATCCGCGGCCGGGCTCTCCCCGGCTTCGACGGCACTCTCCGGCGACGCGCTTTCGGCGGCTTCTAATGTCGACAACTCTGCTTCCTTCTCTGGCATATCTCTGCGTAATCCCCAAATATTTCGCTTCTTATTCAATGATAAATTCCTTTGCGGTTTGACGCCGCTGACGGGCAACGTTCATTCCCACTCCGAACAGTTCCTGAGCGCCCGAGGCCGAACCAGCAGTCTGGACGAGATGAGTCCCGGAAACCCGGCAAGTTACTCACCTCGAAGGAGTTTCGGCGAATCCAAGCCGCTCGAGTCCGTTGGCAAGGTGCGCCTCCGGGATCCGTTCTTAGCTTATTGCTCCGGTATTTCGAGTATGCGCTCTGAGAGACGCGCGACGTACCGCACTGCCTGGATCATCTCCTGATATTGGATGCGGGTGGGTGCGATGACCGCGACTGTACCGAGGCTGGTCTCGCCGAGGCGGGTAGGAGACCCGATGAGCACCAGATCCTGCATCGCTGGGGAAGCTTCATCCAGACCGACGACCACGCGTACTTCCTGCTGACTTCCGTTGACATATGCTGTAAGCAGATCGACCAGCCGCTGTTTGGCCTCGAGGGCCAGCAGCATCTGTTTCAATCTCTCCCGGTCCGCCTCAGCTGCAATCAGGTTCGCCATGCCCTCCATGTAGAGCACCTGGGCACCTTCGCCTACGGTGAGCGCGCCTTTGCGACAGAGTTCCTCGACGGACGTAAGCAGCTGATTGTAGGCGGCTCGCTCCTCGTCCATACGCCGCGAGATCTCGGTCCGAATCCGCTCGATCGGCCATCCGTGGAAGGTCTCATTCAGATAACGTGCGGCGGTCTCGAGTTCGAGGTGCGTCATTTCGCGATCGAGCACCAGCACGCGATCAAGGACGGCGCCGGCGCGGGTGACTACGACTGCGAGGACGCGCCCAGCGGAGAGCCTCGAAAAATGGATGTGCTCCAGGATCTGATCTGCCGTGCCGCTCGCCAGGGCTACACCCAGCCCGCTGGAGATGAGAGCCAATACGTGGGAGGTCCGTTCAAGGTACTCGTTGGAGCTTGTGACACCGGAGAAAATCTCCTCAATTTGGCCCCGCCGCTGCTCGCTGAGAGAGGCTCCGCCTGCGGGGATGGAAGTGGAAACTCCGATGCGCCCGAGTGGGGCGTCGGGACGGGTAATCTGCTCGACGTAGTAGCGGAAGGCGGCGGCGGTGGGGACGCGCCCGGCGGATGTATGGGCCTGCTCAAGGAGGCCAGCGTCTCCGAGGGAGGCCATGACGTTCCGGATGGTGGCGGAACTTAATCCTTCTTTATGCGCAAAATGATCGGCGACAGCCTGGGAGGCCACAGGTTCACCCGTGGCGATATAGAGCTCGATGATCCCCGTGAGGACCAGCCGCTCGCGCGGACTGACACGTATCTCAGGCATCGCTCAGCTACCTCTTGAGCACCGGCCGCTTGCGCCCCCTGCCGGAGCAAACCTCGGGAAATGTGGCGCTTACGGTCCACGCTCTTCAAGGCTCACTCCCTTAATTTTAGGAATCTCACATCAGCAGTGTCAAGGCTCGACTGCTAACCCTTGCAGCTTGCGTCCTGCTGCGGAAGCAGGGCAACCGAAACAGCCCATTGATCTTCTACCCATTGTGAAAGGAATGTTACAGCGGAGTTACCCATGCCAAAGAAGATCGCCAAGAGCCTGAGCAATCCCATTCTGCTCAAGCCGGTCGACAAGAATGAGGGTCTCATTCAGGTCATCATTGAAACGCCCAAGGGGAGCCGCAACAAGTTTGCTTACGACGAGGAGCAGAGCATCTTCACTGTGAAGAAGGTGTTGCCAGCCGGGATGTCGTTTCCCTATGACTTCGGGTTCCTGCCCCGCACTCAGGCTCCGGATGGCGATCCTATCGACGTTCTCCTGCTGATGGATGAGCCCGCGTTTCCGGGTATCGCGGTGCGCGCCCGCCTTATCGGAGTGATCCAGGGGGAGCAGATCGAGGGCAAGAAGAAGACTCGCAACGATCGGCTTCTGGCCGTTGCCGAGATGAACCACGAGTACGCGTATATCAAGAAAGTCGGAGATCTTCCCAAGCAATTTGTTCGCGAGCTCGAGCAGTTCTTTGTGAACTACCACCAACTTGAAGGCAAAGAGTACAGGCTTCTGGGATGCAAGGGGGCAGACGTCGCGATGCGGGCAATCAAGGAAGCTCAGCGCGCGGCGTGAAGAGAGAACATGTCAGCCGAATTCACACATGCTCTGGCGCGGTTCTTCATCGGCGGCACGATCGTCAGTTTGTTCGCAGTGCTCGCGGAGATGTTCCGACCGAAAAGCTTTGCAGGACTTTTTGGCGCCGCGCCTTCCATTGCGCTCGCCACGCTCGGGCTGACCATCGCGTCCGAGGGGCCCCAGTATGCGGCAACGGAAGCGCGGTCGATGATTCTGGGCGCTGCTGCGTTTCTCTGCTACGCTGCCGCGACCACGTGGCTGCTGTGGCGCTATAAACCGCGAACGCTCACCGCAACTCTGTCGTTGATGCCGATCTGGTTCGGTGTTTCTTTCGCTCTCTGGCTGGCGGTCCGGTGACGACATGATCATCGGGGCCCGCTTCTCAGCGATTAAGGGCATCAAGCCGCACGAGTGGATTATTCGGTTCGTGTTTGGAGGAGCCGTATGCGTGGCAGCGGGTCTCATCGCCGAGCACTACGGGCCGGTTGTGGGCGGACTCTTCCTCGCTTTCCCTGCGATCTTTCCTGCGGGGGCCAGCCTGGTGGAAACGCACGAAAAAGAACATAAGGCACGCGCAGGCTACGACGGGACAAATCGGGGACGCGTGGTGGCCGCCATCGACGCGTACGGCGCTGCGATGGGCTGCATCGGTCTGGCGGCATTCGCATGTGTTTTCTGGATCTGGCTGCCGCGCGCGAGTGTATGGGTCGTGTTCCCACTGGCGACTTTCGTGTGGCTCACCGTTGCGGTGGGCCTGTGGCTGCTGCGCAAACGCGTCCTGCATCGAGGCCGCAAAGGGTCGAAAGGCGCGGAAGAGATCCGGTGAGTTACTGACCGACACGCGCAGCAAGGCAGTTCTTTTAATCGATGGGCTCGTTGTAGTAGCCGGTCTCCGTTTTGACCGTGACTCCGGGCCGATTCACCTGGACCTTGAGATCGTGATATTCATCCGCTTTCGTTGCGGGCGGCGGAACGAGCGCAAGCGTGTAGTACTCCCCTATCTCTGCAACGCAGTCGTCGAGCAGTCCCTTGACATCGTTGCTTGGACCAAGCACGCGACCGCCGGTGTGGAGCGCGAACACCTGCAGCCCCATGTTGCCGATCTCCATCTTCTTGATTTCACGAACAGGGTCAAGGAACTTTTCGTACAGGGTATTGGTGACTCCTGCGGTTCCGTAGACGCAGTAGATCGTCGCACGCGCTTCGCGCAGCTTGTTCTGCAAAACGGCCAGCTGATGATAGTAGGTGTTTCGCGAGACATTCGTCTGGATGAAGAACCTCTCGCTGAGAAGCGGCCAGCCGGGGCCCATCCAAATCAGCACCTTTCTTCCAGGCCGATGGGAGAGGTTTTCCGCGATGCCGGTGATCGCCTTGTATGAGTCCTTGTACTGCTCCTCAAGCGCGTAGACGCCGCCCGTGATGTCCCGGGCGCGCATCGGTCCTGCCTGATCGACAAGAGCCGCGAGAGCGTTGCCGTCTCTGGAAGGAGCGGGCTGCACATGCAAACCGTCGCTGCCAAAAAGGTAGATGGATGTTGGCTGGGCGAGGCGCCCTCCATCGGCGCGCAGAAACTTCGCGAGTTCGAGCCGCAGCCTCGTGACCCACTGATAGGGGAGATTGACTGCGTCAAGCACGACGATGACTTCGACCGGAGGATCGATCTTTGACCCTGCTTTGCCGTCGGTGCGCCTGAACCCCATCAGTTTCTGCGGATGATTTTCATCGAGAACCGAAAAGTCGAAGGGCTCCAGGTCGGCCACTGGCTTGTGTGTGGCGTCAGTGACGACGACATCCACAAAGATCGGCTTCTGTTGCCGAGAGTCGGCAGTCGCAGGACTGCTGGGTTGTGCGTGGGAGACGGCGAAAACAGACGAGAACAAGATGAAGCACAGCGAGCCCAGCTTGCGCATTGATGGTTCACTCTCAACTTTGGGAAGAAGCGTTGCTGATACTCTACGCCAATCTTCACTCGCCGGGCGGCGCACCGCTCATCAGATGTGCACCTCGGTACCGGAAACTCGAAGCGGCGGGCTCGCTACGGAACGATGCGCATCTCCGAACGAAACACGTGATAGTCGCTGAACCCGACGTCATTAAGACGCGTGACCTCACGTAATGACTCCAGCCCCGGGCCGCCGCTGCCCGACACGGACTTTCCCCTGGAAATGGAAACGCTGCGCACCGGGCAGGTATAGATCTTGCCTCCGATGTCGACGGTTCCGTACTCAACCATGATGTCGGCACGCTGCATGGGCATGCCGGGGCCCAGATCGGCAACGAGAGCCAGGCGGAGGATCGTTCCGGTAGCAGCGTCAACTCCAACTTCTCCGTGATACGCGGTCTTGAAGTTCGTCATGTCAAGCCCTGTGTTCACGATCGCGGGATAGGAAACCTCGTAGTGTGACTGGCGCATGTTCACGCGATATGCAAATACCGCCATCGGCCCGGTGGGACCATCTTCCCAGTGGCTCCACTTCATCTCTCCGTGGGAGGCGTCTACGATGACCGTGGAGAGCACGGGCCCGAATACGCCCTTCGTGATCAACCCAAGCTGCTTGTCGCTCGCCCCACTCTGCTTCACTTCTTCTTTGCCGTTGCGATAGAGGATCGTTCCGGTAGCCTCGCCGCTCGGGTGAAGCGGACCGTCGTTCGAAGTGCCTTCGCTTTTCACCATGCCGACTGCCTCGAAGCTTTCTATTGTTCGCCGCGCAAAGAAGTTGGGAAGCTTTGGGACCGTCTTGGCGAGGTACTCAACGGCCAGCGAGACCATCCGCTTCTGTTCGGCCACCTCGGGAACGGCCCGGTCTGGAAATTCGCTCTTTGGCAAATCCAAAAAGACCGATGCGTCGGCAACCGCCCTCAAGGCAGTTTTGGACTTCGAGCCGGGGAGCTCATTGCTGAGGAGCGCAAGTTTCGGACTGCTCAAGCGCTCCGTCAGTTGCAGGTGCTCGAGCTCTTTGGCTGCCTCTCCGTCTCGCTTGTTCTTCGCAGCGTCGATGGCCTGCGATAGCTGCGCTACGGTGACAAGCCCGGGGTGGGGCGGTTCGTCGGCAGCCGGTTGTTCCAACATTGGCGGAGGCGCTTGCTTTGCCTGCTCCGGGCGCGAAAACTCCGGCTGGTCGTAATAACCCATGGCAGTTCGCGCGGTCAGCCCCGGCCGCTTCACCTCGACGCGCAACTCGTGAAACTCGTCCGGGTTCTTTGCTTTGGGCGGCGTAAACGAAAGCTCGTAAAACGAATTGGCTTCGGCAGCGAAGTGATCGAGTACGTCCGTCACGATGCTGTCGCGGTTCGTCTCGGGCAGCTCACCTTTGCCTCCGCTTTTAATCGCGATAACATTCAGCCGGAGGACTCGTCCATCCACGTCAGAGACTTTCTTCATCGGCTTGAGCGCAGCGCGCATGTAGAATTCGGCGCCTGAATATCCGCCGTAGAGGACGATGCGCGCGTCGTGCAGAAGCTTTGCAATCTGCATCGCCGCGTCCGCATAGGCGCGCTGATTGCGTTCATCAACAGCTGTAAAAGTACCCTGCGGCGGTCCCGGTGTAGGCCATCCGGGACCGAGCCAGACGAGAACTTTGCGTCCGGGTTCGCCGATCTCCTTCTTCACGGCGGCCGTGAGCCCGTTGAACGAGACCAGCATCGCATCGAGGCCGCGCGGTCTGACGCTGGGAGTGACGGTCGCTACGATCGTCGCGAGGGCGTTGCCATCGCGCGACGCCTGGGAGAGGTATTGAATGCCCGAAGGAGTGAGACGCGCGATTAGGACAGGCTGAGCCAGGCGGCCCTCATTCTCGCGAAGGAATCTCTCCAGCCCCTGCCGAAGATAACCCATCTCGATGAAGCCGTTGTTCACCGCATCGATGACGATGATTATCTTCGGTTCAGGATCGGGCTTCGCGGTTACTCCGTCGTGGGCGGCGAATGAAGCAATCGCTCGCTCCCTGGCGTCGTCGAGAAGCTTGAAATCATTTTCCTGCAATCCGGCGACGAGCTTTCCGGCGCTATCGGTGACTACGACATTCAAGTGGAAACGCCCGTCCTGGTCCACAGCCTGCGCGGGCAGTGCGGCCGGCAAAGCGATCACAGCGGCAGTGAGAAGAAGACATCCGATCGACAGCCGAGCTTGCCGCATCTTCGAGAACTCCGCGAGGCAATCTTACCGATTCGCCGGCTGGTCGTAGTATCCCGTGTTTGTCCGCACCGTCGTCCCCGGCTTGGCGACGGCAATCTTTAGGTCGTGGTATTCATCGGGCTGCTCTGCAGCGGGGGGATCGAACGAGATGCGGTAGAAGGCATTCGCATCGTCAATGCATCGATTGATCTGCGCGACCATGTCGTTATCCGGTCCCATGATTTTGCCGCCCGTCTGCGTGACGAGCACCTTCAATCCCAGATCTCCGGCCTCGGCGTCGTGAGCTGTTCTTACGGGGTTCAGGAATCGTTTGTAGAGCATCGGATTGGGCCCGTTCTGGATGACGAGCACCGGCGATACGCTGTACATCGTGACTCGCGCCTCGCGAAGCGCAGTTGACAGCTCGACGATGGAGTCGAAGTTGCGCCTCTGCTGTTTGTCGGTGTAGCCATCGGATGGCCTGTTCAACAGCGGCCATCCGGGCCCGATCCAGATGACGAGCTTCCGGCCGGGCTTCTTGAGCTGATTCTGCGCGATGTTGTCCATCGCTCGCGCAGACCGCTGAAAGCGCTCCACCCATCCCTCGCCTCCCATTGCCGGGTTGATGGTGCTCACGTGTTCCTTGATTCCGGCCACTACGCTTGCAATCGCGTTTCCGTCTGTGGAGGGCCGAGGCTGGACCCGCAATCCCGCATCTGTCAGCTGAGCCACGCTCACCGGCTGCTTGAGCTTCCCGCCATTCTGGCGAAGAAAGGCATCCAGCTGTGTGCGCACATACGCCACCTGCTGAAACGGCAGATTGAGCATGTCGATCACCAGGACGACTTCAACCGGCGGGTCGGGCTTGGTTTGTACGCCGTCATACTTGCGGAACGATAGCACCTTGCGCGGCTGACCATTGTCCAGGATCTTGAAATCCCATGGCTCCAGCCCAAGCACCGGATCGCCTGCCGTGTCGTTCACAACTACGTCGAGCTTGATTTTGCCTTCGGGGATCAGCAAGCTCTGCGGCCTGGGAGCGGGACGTTGTGAAAGCGTAGGATCAGGCGGCTCCTGCTTCGTTTTGTCCTGTTTGTCGCTCTGCGCCCCAATCGGAAAGGCGAGAGCCGCGAGAAAAAGAATTGCAACGCACTGGCCACGCTTGAATTTACCCGGCACACTTCCTGCCATGCTTGCACCTTCCGTACCAATCAACCGCCTTATCAAGCTACTTCATTGACGGTCTACGGCGTGTGTCCGGCTGCACAGAAGATTGGATAACATCGACTCATCCTATTTCCGGAGATTCACCCGATGGTGACCCTCGAACTCGACAAGCAGCAGCGCGCGGCTGCGATCTCCTCCCTGAAGCGCTACTTCGAGGAAAATCTCGACCCTATCGGCGATCTCCCGGCGGGGCTTCTGCTGAATTTCGTTTTAGAAGAGATTGGCCCGGTCATTTACAACCGGGCCATCGCTGATGCGCAAACCCGCCTGACGCAGCGGGTGGCGGATTTGAATGGTGAGCTCTACGCGGATGAGTTGCAGTACTGGCCGCGTGCAGACGCGAAGCGCAAAACTCGCCGTTGATTGGGTCAGCGTCCGATGACAATGACTTCGAAGCTGCCAGGCACCATCGCCGGCCGCGGACGAGGATTGTCGGCGGTTGCGGCTGGCGCGGGACCGAAGTCGGCTGTCACAGTGTAGATGCGATCCGTGGAGGGGTCGTAGGCCATGGTGCGGGCTCCGCGCTTTGTGGCGAGGGTCTGGACTGTTTTGTAGTCGGACCCGGAGGCGTCAACGACGGAGAGGACTCCCTCTCCGCATGAGGCGAAAGCGAGCTTATTCTTCTCGCTGTAGGCGGCGGCATCTGGACCGTTGCCGATGGCGGGGGTGGCGAGAGCCTTGCCGGAGGCGGTGTCCAGGACGGACATCTTCTTGCCGTCGCAGACCGCGAAGAGACGATTGCCGCCGGGATCGAGAGCAAGACCGGAGGGAGAGTCGCAGGCGGGCCAGGTCGCGACGATCTTGTGCGAGTGCACGTCGATCTTCACGATTTCGTTCTTATCTTCAATGTTGTTGTAGACGCTTCCCCTTCCGTCGGAGACGGCGAACTCGGGTTTGCCCGGAACGGGGATCGTGGCGACGACCTTCCGAGATGCCGCATCGATGACGGAGATATCGTTGCTGCGGCCGTTGAAGGCCCAGACGGATTTCGTGGCAGGCTCCCAGATGATCGCATCGGGGTTGGTGCCGGCAGGAATCGTTGCAGTGATCGAGAGGTTCGAGCGATCGAACACGGCGACGGCATTGCCCCGGCCATCGGAGAGGTAGCCGGTTTTGCCGTCTGGGTCGAGGGCCACACCGTGCGTTCCGTGGAGACCGCTGATGGTGCCGGCGAGTTTACCTGAGGTTGCGTCGACAACATCGACGTGATCGCCGCGTGTGATGTAGACGCGATGTGCGGATGAGTCGACAAGCAGGTAGTCCCAACCGCCGGGGTCAGAGAGCTTCCAGTGGTCGAGGACCTTGTAAGGGCCCTGTGCGATGGCGGCAGAGCAGAGGGATGCGAATACGAGAGCGGAAGCGAACCGGCGAACTGTGGAGTCTGTGCGCATAGCAAAACCTTTCGTGCAGGAGAAAGTGGAGTCCTGATCAGCGAGAGGATTGTGTCACGACGGGATTAAGACAATCTGAAGGAGCGATTCACGCGTCTTTCACAATCAACGCACCTGATGGAGCCAGTTGGAGAAGAGCTGCTGTGCGCCGGGCTTGCTCATCCCGGTGATCGTGAAATGGTACTTCTTGCCCGAGGTGGTCTGGATTCCGTTTTCATCGACAGCGCCGATATCATTGAGGCCGACGTTGATGCTGTCGCCTGGCTCGGACGCGCAATTGAAGTTCAGTCCGCCGGCATTAAGCGTGAGCTGGCCCGAGCAGCCGCCGAAGTGCTTGTCGTGGCGGGCGGAATAGACCACCGGCGTGAACGGAACCCGCGCTCCGGCGGCAGAGGGAGGAGGCGGGGGCATATTGATGGCAGTCTGCGGAACCGCGGGCGTCACCGGGCTAGCCTGGTTCGGAAGCTGCTGCTGAGCGGTGGTTGGCGGTGCGTACTGAGCCTGCGGGTGCGGCGTAATGACGATTGACGCCGATGGTTTCGTGACGGGGGTGGCGAGCGTGTACTTGTATGGGGATGGCTTGGGCTTTGTGGAGATCTGGTTCATGCCAAGGAGGGACTCGCCGCGGGACACGACGCTCTTTCCCTGCCGGTAATAATGCGGGCGGCTCGACTCAGCGCGGATAATGAGCACGATGGGGACTGCAATGAGGAGAAGAACGGCGACGGCAAGGCCAATGAAGATTCGGGGAGCGCGGGAGGGGGAGGATTGTGTTTTCACTGCGTCACGGGATTCCGGGTGTGTAGATTTGATGAGTTTCCATGTGGACTGATCGAGGGCGCGTTTGATGATTTGACGCCATGAGGCCGTGGTGGAGTTGCGAGCGGCCACCGGGTCGTGCGGAAACTGATGGTCGGGAAAGCTACTCATGGCAGATTCCTTTCGGGGGCGGAATCGGTTGCCGTAATGAAGCGTGCGGAGTTATGGCGAACGCGGTGAGAACTCATTATTACGCTCCGGGCGGCGGGTATTTCAACCGTATGCCGATCGAATTTGTACCCAGGTTCGTTACGCAAGACCTTCGATGGTGAACCATAGGTATTTGCGCTGCAGAACTCCCTGTTCCGTCAGGTATTTGGATGCCTCGGGAGAGACTGGCGGCGGGAAGCGGCATCCATTTTGCGTTGGGTCTTCTTTGCGGAGTCTGCCGGGGTGGGTTCGGGCTGATCTCGGTTCCTTGTTCGCCCGGAGAAGGGGCGTGGTAGGCTCTGAGCAGCGCAAGAAGGGCGCATCCGGTCCGCGGGAAGGACAGAAGTCCACCTTGGTTTCAGACAATTCGTTCAGCGAACTGACTTTCTGCCCAACACATGCGGACCTGGGCATGCTGAGAGGAAGTTCGTCATGCCGGTTCGACCCCTACCACCCAATCCAAATCTTGAGCACCTGAAATATCAGGCTCGTGACCTGAAGAAGCTGCATGCTGCGCGCGATCGCGGAGCGGCTCAGCGCATGAGGGAGTTTCATCCGCAGTGCAGAGAACTGAATGATGAGGCGATTTTCGCGCGAAAGCTGAGCCTGTCAGACGCGCAGCTGACGATCGCGCGAGAGCGCGGGTTCAAGAGCTGGCCGAGGCTGAAGGAGTATGTCGACAAGCCCGAGCTTGCGGAGCGGATCAAGAAGCCGCGCCACGAGTTGATCGAGGACCCGGCGTTCCGGCATGCAGTGGATCTACTTGATGCGGGTGATGCAGAAGGACTGCGTGAACATCTAAAGAAGCATAAGAAGCTGGTGCACCAGCGTGTTGAGTTTGAGGGCTGGAACTACTTCCGGAATCCGACGCTGCTGGAGTTTGTTGCGGAGAATCCCATACGGCGCGGAACGCTGCCGAACAACATCGTTGATGTTGCGCGTGTGATTCTGGATGCGGGCCCGGATCAGGCATCGATCGATACGACACTGGCGTTGGCGGCGACGGGAAGCGTTGCGCTGGAGACGGGAGCGACGGTTCCCCTTATTGAACTTCTGTGTGAGTATGGAGCCGATCCGAATGATGCGATCAATGCCGCGGCTCTGCACGGGAGCTTGCTGGCGGTGAGGGCCCTGCTTCAACGCGGCGCGCGCATGACGCTGGCGGTAGCGGCAGCTCTGAACGATGTTGAGGGCGTTCGGCGGCTGCTAGGCTCGGCGAGCAAACACGAGCGGCATATTGCGCTGGCAATGGCGAGCCAGATTGGGTGGATTGAGGTCGTCCGCGTTCTTCTCGATGCGGGGGAGGACCCGAACCGGTATAACCCCATCGGCGGGCATTCGCATACAACGCCGCTGCACCAGGCTGCGTTGATCGGCAATGATGCGCTGGTGCGATTGCTGCTGGATCGGGGAGCAGATCCGAACACGCGGGATCTGATGTGGAACGGGACGCCGGCGGATTGGGCGAGGCACGAGCGCCACACGGAGTTGGAGGCGTTTCTGCGTGGCTTGCAGAAGGAGTCCTGAAAAGAGAAGCGACGCCGTCCGAAGGAGTTGATGGCGGCGTCGCCTTTGTCCCATTCCAGCTTAGTTGTAATAGCTGTTGGGAACGAGTCGGGAGAAGCTCAGGCTGGTTCCGACGGCCTTGAAGATCTGATCGAGGCTGAGGTTTGGGTTCTGGGCAGAAGTGCACTGGCCTTTGTTCTGGGAGGCATTCGCGTCGGAAAAGAAGTTTCCGGGAGCGGTTGCCATCTTCTGGAGAGCACTGCAGGGCGAGATGCCGGCGAGGGGACCGGACTTGTCTTGCGAGCAGCCCGCGTTGGAAGCGCCGTAGGCGATTGTGTACACCGTGGTGCCCTGCGAAGATGCAAACCTCGCAGCGTCGATGGCCTGCTGACATTGATTCGAGCTCGATGGATAATCGACTGAGAGTGCCGGGGTGCCTGTCCCGGCCTTCTGGACGGTTCCAGTGACGTTGATCTTTGTGCTCTGCGCATCGCCGTCACTGAGAATGACGAGGGCGTTCTGCGAACCTGGGTTGGCGGCTTGAGCGGCCATCAGCGAAGATTGCGCCGCGTAGATAGCTCCGGCGTAGTAGGTGCCGTCGCCGCCGGGAGCCTGGAGGCCTTTGCAGTTGGAAGCGGTGGAAGCACCCGATGCGATTCCAAGCGATGAAGAGGTGTTCAACGCGCCGTTCTGCTTTCCGGTGGAGCTCCAGTCAGAGAGATAGCTGGTCACCTGGTAGGTTGCGCTGGTGCCTGAAGGAGCCGACCACGTTGCGCCACGGACCGGTGTGTAGTAGCTGGGTATGGCTGGATTCCCGGTGGGGCAGGACGTGTCTTTGCTGGCCTGATTGGCCTGAATGTTTGGGAAAGTGAAAAGGCTGACCGCGTCAAATGCTTTGCCGCCGGAGCAGTCTTTGCCGGAGCCGTTGCTGGAACAGGGAGAAAGAGATTTCAGCAACGTCTGGACACCCTGGAGCGCGCAGTGAATGCGCGTGTCGCCACAGGCAGCATCGTTGTCCTGCGTATTCATGGACGCGGTGGTGTCGATGACGACGGCGACATTGTATTGAGAAGCGCTGGCGCCGCGCGCTGCGGCCGTTGAGACAGCGGTGAGCGAGACGGATTTTGCGCCCTGAACGCCGAAGATGGCGAAGCCTCTCATGAAGAATGTTGGAATGACGACCGATTGAGTGACTCGCACGACGTTGTACCCCGTGGGAGAACTGGAGCAGAGGATGCCGAGGTTGGCAACGCTGGTCGAGCAGTTGAGGTCGGTCGCGATTGTGGTGTTCGGCAGATTCTGGTTAACATTGGCGCCGTTTGAGGCCGATCCATAGCTGCCGGCAGCGGCCTTGACGGAAGCCACCGTGGCGGTGGACTGAGAGAGCGCATAGCCGGCGGCCATGGCGGCGGCGTCGGTGGATGCCTGGAGTTCGCGATAGCACGCGTATGCATGACCGAGATCGACCGTGATACCGGCTGCTCCGATGAAGAGGCACAGAAGGAACGCCATCCAGGGAAGGACCTGTCCCTTCTGATCGGCAAAGAAGCGTGAGTGGAGCGGGGGGAGGGTGAGTTTCATTGGATTGCCTCGCTGAGCTGGGTTTGCAAGCTCAAATTTCCGAAGCTCTTGCCGTAGATCGATACCGAAACTGGATAGGTTGCGGTGATCTGGGCGGAACCGGTTGCAACCATGTTGGGAGTGTTAGGGCATGATGTGACGCCGGATCCGATCGCAACGCCATTGAGCACGTAGCTGATGGTCATGTTGGATCTGGAAAGTGTAGGTGCAGCGGCATAGATGGCATCCGTTGCCTTTTGGCAGGGATCGGTGTCGCCACGCTCGACGGCGAGGACCCGGCCCCCGGCGCTTACGGCTTCTGCGAGAGCCAGCTTCTGGTGAAGCGCTACCGAGAAGGAGAAAATGCCGGTCATTACGAGAAGGATGATGGGCATCGCAACTGCCGTTTCAGCGATCGCGCTGCCGCGGTCGTTGGCGGTGAGCGCTTTCTGAAGGCGATGGCAGATGGAGCGAATGTCGAGTGTCGGATTCTCAGATCTGGGGAAAGAAAGCAAGCTGATCATAAGTAGCCTCGTTCCGATTCAAGCCAGTGAACCGCAGACTTGAAAACCGGGAGAAATTGCACCTTCACTGCGGCTAGTGCGTAGGACCTTTTTAAGCGGAGGCCGGAATCGGAACAATACAACGCATGTGTCCGGGAATGAGCTATCTGTACTCACAAGAGGTGCTTGGTTCGAGGGGTTGCGCGGTTACCGGGGAGGTATACAGGCCCTATCGTGGGCGATATTTTGCCGATCCGCGTGTGATTTATGTCACATCGCACCCGGATAGCAGGTGAGAAGAAGTGCACAGAAGCCCGCAACTGAAGCGCATTGGAGCGGTTTATTTACACGGTTGCAGAAATCGTTTGAAGCTTTGCGGGATCGGAGCGCGACAACGCTGTGGCTGGTTACTAGTTGCGCGAGGAATCGTCGCTGCAGGGCAGGCAAATAGCGGCAGTTGTTCCCTTCCCAGGATTGCTAGAGAGAGTGATTGTGCCGCCTGCCTTCTCGATTGCGGCTTTGCAGATGGCCAGGCCCAGGCCGGTGCCACCTGTAGTGCGGGCGCGAGACGGGTCGGCGCGGTAGAAGCGCTCGAACACGTGAGGAAGATCGGCAGGATCGATGCCTTCGCCGAAATCGCGAATGGTGAGTTGCGCGAAGTTACCCTGAATCGCCAGATGGATCTCAACCTGAGTTTGGGGTGGGCTGTGCTGGATGGCATTGAGGAGAAGGTTGCTGAGAACAAGGGAGCAATCGTCAGGAGTAAGCGGGACGGTGCAGGGGCCTGTCGGCATGGTGCAAAGCACAAGGCTGACCTGCCGGACTGCGGCAGCGGTCTCGAGATCAGAGAGGGTGCGGGCGATGCACTGATTGAGTTCTGCAGAACTGGGTGCGAGGGGCGGTTGAGATGCTGTGGCGGTGTTCTCGAAGCGCGCAAGGATGAGCATTTTGGCGACGAGTTCTTCTATGCGTTCGGTGTCGGCGAGGGCGCGCTGGTTTCCGGCCTGGTATTCCTCTGAAGTGCGCGGTTTCATCCCGGTGAGTTGCAGAGATGACTTGACGACGGCCACGGCGGTTTTGAGTTCATGCGCGGCATCGGAGATGAAGGTGCGCTGCTGCTTGAACGAGCGCTCGAGCCGCTGAAGGACGGTCTCGAGGGTGTGTGTGAGCGGGGCAAGCTCGGAGGTTTCGCGCGCCGAGGCCGGCGGATCGAAGCTCCAGGAATCTGCAGAGACTCTGGCGGCGAGATCGGCGAGTTCCCGCAACGGAGCAAGGCCCCGGTGCAGGACCCACGCGATCAGCGGGCCTGTGGTAAGGACGAGCACGAGCATGCCGATGGCATAGAACTCTACGGCTCCGTAGATTGAACGCCACACGTGGTCTGTGGGTGAGCCGTAGAGGATGGTGACGAAGCGGAGGTGGCCGCCTCCCTTTTCCCCGGGGTCGACGATGCGGGTTCCGGCAAGACGCAGGAGGCGGTAGCGGTGCGGTCCTATCTCGGAATGGAAGAATCCGTTGGCGCCCGGCGAATGGATCTGAGCACTGCCCAACCAGTTGGATGAGCGTCCAAGAAGGTGCCCGCGGCCGTCCCAGACCTCGTAGACGTCTTCCGAGGGAACGTGCAGGTCGGCGAGGTCGAGCATGACGTTGTCACCGACATCTTCGGCGTCCTGCACGGCGCCGAGGACGGAGTCGGCGCGACCTCGAAGCATGACATCGAAAGAGCGGAAGTGGGTGTGGCGTTCGTATCCCCAGGCGAGCAGAATGACCAGAACCGCGGAGGCAATCTCAACGAGCAGAACGGCAGTGATGAGGCGCGAGGCGATGCTGGAGCGGCGTTTCATGACGAGGGCTCTGGGGACAGACGATAGCCGCGGCCGCGGAGGGTTTCGATGACCGTGTCCGGATTGCGAACTGCGGCATCGAGTTTTCTGCGCAGATTGGAGACGTGAGCCTCAATGACGTTGGAGTGATGCTCCCAGTTGTAGTCGTAGAGGTGTTCGAGCAGTTCCTGCTTGCTGACGACTTTGCGCGGATGATGAAGCAGGTATTCAAGGATGTGGTACTCGGTGGGCGATAGGTCAACGAGTACGCCTGCGCGATGAACGGTTTGCTCGAGAGAGTTCAACTCAACGTCGAGAGCCCTGAGCGTGGGATGGGCCGCGCCCTTGCCGCGGCGGATGAGGACCTTGGCGCGAGCAATGAGTTCTCCCAGATCGAAGGGTTTGGCAAGGTAGTCATCTGCTCCGGCGTTGAGGAGCTGGATGATGGTGTCTTTGCCTTCTTTGGCGGTGAGGATGAGTACGGGGGTGGAGTCCCGGCGCGCGCGCATCCGGCGCAGGAGGCCATGGCCGTCCAATTTGGGAAGCATGAGATCGAGGATGACGAGGTCGTAACAAAGCTGACGAGCGGCATCGTCGCCGGCTTCGCCATCGGCAGCCCAATCGACAGCGAAACCGGGGCCGTCGCGGAGGGCGGAGGAGAGATTGTCGGCGAGACGAACTTCGTCTTCGACGAGCAGCACGCGCATGGCAGAACTCTCCACGGATGGATTATGTACGCATCAAGATTAAATGGGGCTGAAGCGAAGGGGGCAAACGGGTTGCGGTGTTCGATCCGAAGCAAGTTGTAGTAAAACGGTTCGCTGAGCGAGTTGCGGGCAGGAAAGGCGGGCTGAACGATGTTGACGCGGAGAGATGTTGCGGTTGCGCTGTTTTCGGTTGCGTGCACGGTGGGAGGGCTGGCTGTGGCGGATGAGCTGCCCATGCTGGGTCCAGCAGCGTTCGATCGGGAGTCGATTCCGGCGAAGGAGACGGCGGTGGGGTCGGTGCGATCGTTCTTCACGATGAGGACACCCACGCTGGAACAGCTTGAGGTGCACGAGACGACCCTGAATCCGGGGAAGATGCCGCATCCACCGCACAAGCACCCGAATGAGGAGATGCTTGTGATCCGCCAGGGTACTTTAGAAGCGCTGGTGAAGGGCGAGTGGAAGCGGGTTGGGCCGGGATCGGTGATCTTCAACGCTTCAAATCAACTGCACGGCCTGAGGAACGTGGGAAGCGAGCCAGCGGTATACACGGTGATCAACTTCAAGACCGACAAGACACCAGCAGAGTGACTGAGGAGATCGTGATGGGACAGAGGTCGAAGTGGGTAATGGCAGGAGTTGTAGCTGGTGCGCTGTGTGTGCCGGGGCAACGTGCCGGTTTGGCGCAGGAGAAAGCTGGGGCACTGGGCGTATTCGAAGCGCAGTCGGATGTAGGTGCGGTGAACCCGCCGGGAACGGCCAAGTTTGAGGCCGGGGTGTATACGGTGTCGGCAGCCGGGGCGAATATGTGGGCGCGGGAGGATGCGTTCCATTTCGTGTGGAAGAAAATGTCGGGAGACGCCGCGCTAAGTGCGGATATCACGTTTGCGGATTCGCAAAAACCGGATCCACACCGGAAGGCAGTGCTGATCTTCAGGCAGTCGCTGGATGCGAATGCGATTTACGTGGATGCGGCGCAGCATGGATCGGGGCTGATGGGTCTGCAGTATCGGACTGAGCCGAGCGCGACGACGCAAGACATCGAGTTGAGTATGGAGCGGATGCCGAAGCGGCTGAAGCTGGTGAAGCAAGGCGATGCGTTCACAATGTACCTGAGTTACGAAGGTGAGCCACTGCACAGTGTGGGAGCGACGACGAAGCTGCACTTGCAGGAGCCTTTCTACGCGGGGATCGGGGTGTGTTCGCACAACAAAGACCAGGTGGAAACGGCGAAATTCAGCAACGTGAAGTTCGAGACAGGGGGTGTGGAGGAATCGGCAAAGGCAGTTGAGGGAAGCACTCTGCAGACAGAGGGAATTGAGGAGAACTTCAGGCGGGCGCTGGTGGTGGCGACGGGGGCGGGGAGGATGGAGGCTCCGAACTGGAGCAAGGATGGGAAGACGCTGGTCTTCAATCGTGACGGAAAGATCTGGCGGATTGCGGCGGAGGGCGGCGAGGCTGCGGTGGTCAATACGGGAGAGGCGACGAAGTGCACGGGAAGCCATGGATTTTCGCCAGATGGGAAGCTGCTAGCGATCAGCTGCAGCATGCCTGGCAAACCGGAGACCCGGGTGTATGTGGTGGCGGCGAGCGGCGGCGAGCCGAAGCTGGTCACGGAAGGGGCATGGTCCTATTTTCACGGGTGGTCGCCGGACGGAAAGACAATCGCATTTACGCGACCGGATCATAAGGGCGGTGGCAACATCTTCGTGATTCCAGCGGAGGGCGGGGCGGAGAAGGCGCTCACGACGGGAAGTGGGGTCAGCGATGACCCGGATTACTCGGCAGACGGAAAATGGATCTACTTCAATTCGGACCGGGGTGGGTCGATGCAGATCTGGAAGATGCAGCCGGATGGGACGGGAGCGCAGCAGGTGACGAACGATGAATTTGCCAATTGGACGCCGCATCCCTCACCCGACGGTCAGTCAGTGCTGATTCTGAGTTATCCTCAAGGAGTGAAGGGACATCCGACGAACACGGATATTGCGCTGCGGGTACTGAATCTTGGGGATGGAAAGATTCGGACCATCGTGAACGTGATCGGTGGAGCGGGGAGCGATAACACCCCGAACTGGGCTCCGGACGGAAAACACTTTGCGTTTGTGAGTTTTGAGGGGCGCTCGAAGAACTAATCGCGGGAGGTAGGATCTCGCGCGGTCATCGGGGTTCTTACGTCACCAACAGGTGTGTCATGGCTCACCAGCTCGGAGAGGGGAGGAAGGGCACAATGAACGTTCTGCCTGTTCTCAGTTCGGGCCGGGCTACATTTGCGTTCAGTGCGCGCAGTGACCCGGCCGCCCTCACAACTTAGATTCGATCGTAGCGAGAAACAATGTACAGCCGGGCCTATAACTCGAAGTGTGAAGCCTTGGATAGAGCAGTACGGCCTCCACGAGATTCCCGAAGTCAACGTCGTTCGTTCAACCTCAGGGTTGTGCCGGAACCGCAAAGCCGATGGAGCGTCTCGGCGTCAAAGCGACTGTTCGACGTCCTGGTTTCGCTGATCGTTCTGACTTTCTTCTCTCTGCCGATGCTCGCGATTGCGGTGCTGATTTGGCTTTGCTCAGACGGGCCGGTCATTTTCGCTCAAAGTCGAATCGGACGGAGGGGACGCCCTTTCCAGATCTACAAGTTCCGCAGCATGGTGAGCGCGAAGGCCGGACCGGGACTCACAAAAGACGGGGATGGCCGCATTACGGGAATCGGATATTGGCTGCGCAAGTTCAAGCTTGATGAGCTTCCGCAGTTCTACAACGTGCTTCGCGGGGATATGAGCCTGGTGGGACCAAGGCCGAAACTGCCACAGTATGCGGAACGCTTGACAGCCCAATATCGCCCTGGGATCACGGGCGCTGCCACACTCGCCTTTCGATCAGAGGAAGAGATACTGAAGAAGGTTCATCCGGGGCAGATGGAGCACTTTTATCTCCGGCGGATCAAGCCTGTGAAGGAGCGCATCGACCTGCGTTATATGCGGCGGGCGACGCTGTGGAGCGATCTCGCCTTGATGTTTGTGACGCTACGCCTTTCACTTGTGCCGGCGCGCATTCCGGGTTCATTCCGGAACCTGGATCGCACGGGGACTCAGGAGCGTATCTCCACGGCCAGGAACGGGGCAGGCACGATCCGCGCGCTTTATGCCGAAGGAGAACAGTAGGTTCTTACTGCGGAACGGGCGGAGCGGGACTTCAGATTGAAGCTAATTCGCAATCGGTCTTTGGCGGTCTGCGGGCCTAGAGGTCACTGGAGGCTGCGCCGGTTATTCCGATGCCTGGTGTGCGTGCATCCCTGCGCGGTGCAGTAAGATTGGGGTCGGAAGGCGAGCGACAGCGGCTGAAAGCTACTCGAAATTGTCTCGTCCAGCGGCCCTGCTGTTCACGCAACATTCAGCAAACATCGGAAGGTGCAGGCCCGACTCGAGTTGGGCCGGAGGTCAGAACTGATGCGCGTTGGGCTTTTTACACGCGAGTATCCGCCGCTGGTTTATGGGGGCGCGGGGGTACATGTCGATTACCTGAGCCGGGAACTGGCGCGGGAGATTGAGGTGGAGGTGCACTGCTGGGGGCCGCAGCAGAGCGATGCGGGGAACCTGCATGTGCGCGGAGCGGAGCCGTGGGCAGAGATCTCGAACGGGACTGAGGGCAAGTTCAAGGGTGCGCTGGAGGCGTTCAGCCTGAACCTGACGCAGGTGAAGGCGCTACAGGGGATCGATGTCGCCCATACCCACACGTGGTATGTGTCGATGGCTGGCTATTTGGCTAAGAAGCTGTATGGGATTCCGTTCGTATTGACTACGCACTCACTGGAACCGCTGCGCGCATGGAAGGCGGAGCAGTTGGGCAGCGGATACGCGATGAGCTCGTGGATGGAGCGGACGGCGATTCTGGATGCGGATGCAGTGATCGCGGTTTCGCAGGGGACGAAGGCTGATATTGAACGGGCATATCCGGATGTAGATCCGAGCAGGATTCACGTCATCTATAACGGGATCGATCTGAAGGAGTACCAGAGGACTTCAGAAACAAAGGCACTGACGGACTACGGGGTGGATCCAACGGTGCCGTATGTCTTGTTTGTGGGACGGATCACGCGGCAGAAGGGCGTAACGCACCTGGTGGATGCGATCCGGTACCTGCCAAAGGAGACGCAGGTCGTACTTTGCGCGGGTGCTCCGGATACTCCGGAGATTGCGACGGAGCTGCGGGAGAAGGTGGAGGCGGCACGTAAGGACCATCCGCGAATTGTGTGGATCGAGAAGATGGTGACGAAGCAGGAGACGATCCAGCTCTACAGCAACTGCAGGGTGTTCTGTTGTCCGTCGGTGTATGAGCCGTTCGGGATTATCAATCTGGAGGCGATGGCTTGCCGGGCTCCGGTGGTGGCGAGCGCGACGGGCGGCATCAAAGAGGTGGTTGTCGAGGACGAGACTGGATACCTGGTGCCGTTCGATCAGGACCCAGTCACGAGTTTTCCGAACGATCCGGAGAAATTTGCGCGGGATCTGGCGGAGAAGATCAATGTGCTGCTTGGAGATGCGGAGAAGTGCCGGCGATTTGGCGGTGCGGGGCGGAAGCGCGTAGAGGATATTTTCAGCTGGACGGCGATCGCGCATCAGACTATCGAGTTGTACGGGCGGTTGATTGAGGAGAGGTCAGCTGGTCGGCGAGGTTGAGGGGCAGACTTTGGTTAGGTGCACGAACCGCAGATTAAGGAGCACGGACTGCAGATCCCTCCACTTCCCCTTCACTTCGTTCAGGGTTCGGTCGGGATGACAGTCGCTGTTGGGTAGTCTCAAAGCTGCGTTGATGTCTCGGGTTTGTGATTGGATTGATATGGCGATGAAGAAGCTATCGGAAGGACGCCGACGCGTCATTATTGAGGGCATTACGCCGCAGGTGGATTGCGGCCGGTTTCCTGCCAAGAGAACGGTGGGCGACCAGGTGCGGGTCGAGGCGGATGTCTTTACAGACGGCCACGATCTGGTTGCGGCTTCAGTGCTGGCGCGGCGGGAGGGATCGAAGGATTGGATTGAGATCCCGATGAAGGCTTTGGTGAACGATCGCTGGGAAGCGGCCTTCCGGGTTGGTGAGCTAGGGCGTTACGCGTTCAAAGTGCAGGGGTGGGTGGATCACTTTGAGACGTGGCGGCGGGACCTACTGAAGCGGATCAAGGCGGAGAGCGATACGAGCCTCGATTACCTAATCGGAGCAGAACTGATATCGGAGGCTGCGAAGCGGGCTGCGGGCGGGGATGGGCTGTGGCTGAGTGAACGGGCAGCAGTGCTGAAGGCGGGAAAAGACCCTGTGCAGTCAAGGACGCATGCGACAGATCCGATGCTGCACGAGCTGATGCTGCGCTATCCGGACAAGAGGTTCGTGACGGAGAGTGCAGAGCTGCCGATTGTGGTGGATCCGGTGCGAGCACGGTTCAGCTCGTGGTATGAGTTCTTTCCGCGGTCAACGGCAGAGAAGGCCGGAGTGCACGGAACGTTTGCGGATGCGGAGAAGCGGCTGTCGTATGCCGCGGAGCTGGGCTTCAATGTGGTTTACATGCCGCCGATCCATCCGATCGGGCGGTCGTTCCGCAAGGGAAAGAACAACAATCCGCAATCGCAGCCGGGAGATGATGGGAGCCCGTGGGCCATTGGAGCCGCAGAGGGCGGACACAAGGCTATTCTCGGTGACCTAGGTACGGTTGAGGATTTCAAGAGGTTTATCCGGAAGGCTGACGATCTGGGGTTGCAAGTGGCGATGGATATCGCGTTCCAGGCGGCGCCGGATCATCCATACGTGAAGGACCACGAGGCGTGGTTCAAGAAGCGGCCGGACGGAACGATTCAGTATGCTGAGAATCCGCCGAAGAAGTACCAGGACATCTATCCCTTCGACTTTGAGAGCGAAGACTGGGAGGGGATGTGGAAGGAGCTGAGAAGCGTCTTTGAATATTGGATTGGCGTGGGAGTGACGATCTTCCGTGTCGATAATCCGCACACGAAGGCTTTTCCGTTCTGGGAGTGGGCGATCACAGAGATCAAGAAGGATCGGCCTGAGGTCTTATTTTTGGCGGAGGCGTTTACGCGGCCGAAGATCATGTACCGGCTGGCGAAGCTGGGGTTCAGCCAGTCGTACACGTATTTTCCGTGGCGGAATGCGAAGTGGGAGATCCAGCAGTATTTGACGGAGTTGACGCAGACCCCGGTGCGGGAGTTCTTCAGGCCGAATCAGTGGCCGAACACGCCGGATATTTTGACGGAGTTTCTGCAGATGGGCGGGAGACCGGCGTTCGTGATCCGGCTGCTGCTCGCGGCGACGCTGGGCGCGAACTACGGAATCTATGGACCGGCGTTCGAACTGCAGGAGCATGTGCCGGTGAAGCACGGGAGTGAAGAGTACCTGAATTCGGAGAAGTACGAAGTAAGGCACTGGGATGTGAATCGGCCCGATAGTTTGAAGGATCTGATCGCGCGGGTGAATGCGGTGAGGAACGAGAATGCGGCTTTGCAGAATGACTGGTCGCTGCGGTTTCATAGCGTGGATAACGATCAGCTGATCTGCTATAGCAAGGAGTCGGACGACCGATCGAATCTTCTTGTCACAGTGGTGAATCTCGATCCGCACTATACGCAGTCGGGCTTTGTGACGCTACCGCTGGATGAGCTGGAGATTCCGCATGACCGTTCGTATGAGGCGGAGGATCTACTCTCGGGCGAGCGGTATCTGTGGCAGGGGCCGCGCAACTATGTGGAGCTGAATCCGGCGGTGCGGTCAGGACATATTTTGAAGATTCACCGGCGGATGAGGGTGGAGACGGATTTCGAGTACTTCCTTTAGTCGGTCGGGGCCAGATTGCGCGAATGAATGCAGGGGCTGAAGCCCTCCAGCAATGTAAGGCAACATCGGCACGACCGAAGTCGTGCCCTGACCCTTCATGGCTTTCTCAAGACTCGTTCCGTGACGTAGATCCTCGAAGATCATGGCGTGGCACGCAATGTTTTCTCGAAGCGGTACTTAGCACAACCCGCTGACGCCGCATCCAAACAGCTTGGAGCCCTTTGAGTGAAGAAGATTGCAAGCGCAACTGATCCGCTCTGGTATAAAGACGCGGTCATTTACGAGATCCACGTGCGTGCGTTCGCCGACTCTAATAATGATGGAATCGGGGATTTCCAGGGGTTGATGTCGAAGCTCGACTACCTGCAGGACCTTGGCGTGACGTGCCTGTGGCTACTGCCGTTCTTCCCTTCCCCTCTGCGCGACGATGGATACGACATTGCGAACTATGTGGATGTAAATCCGTCGTACGGAACTCTGAGCGACTTCAAGCAATTTCTGGACGCGGCGCATCAGCGAAACATGCAGGTGATGATCGAGCTGGTGATCAACCACACCAGCGATCAGCATCCGTGGTTCAAAGCTGCGCGACTGGCGCCCCCGGGATCGCCGCAACGCGAGATGTACGTGTGGTCGGACACCGACCAGGTGTTCAAGGATGCCCGAATCATCTTTACGGACACCGAGAAATCGAACTGGACGTGGGATGAGACGGCGAGGGCCTACTACTGGCACAGGTTCTTCTCGCATCAGCCGGACTTGAACTGGGAGAGTCCGCTGGTAATGGAAGAGGTGCTGAAGGCGATGCGCTTCTGGCTTGATATGGGAGCGGATGGAATACGACTGGACGCGATTCCCTACCTGGTGGAGCGGGACGGCACGAATTGCGAGAACCTGCCTGAGACGCACGCGATCATCAAGCAACTGCGCGCAGAGATCGACAGAGGTTACGCGAACCGGCTGATTCTGGCGGAGGCGAACCAGTGGCCGGCGGATGTGCGGCCGTATTTCGGCGATGGCGACGAGTGCCATATGGCGTTTCATTTCCCGCTGATGCCGCGCATCTACATGGCACTGCGGCAGGAGGACCGGCTGCCGATTACAGACATCATGGCGCAGACGCCGCCGATTCCGGACAGCTGCCAGTGGGGATTGTTCCTGCGCAACCATGATGAGCTGACGCTGGAGATGGTGACCGATGATGAGCGCGACTATATGTACTTCGCGTACTCGGCCGATCCGCGGATGCGCATCAATGTCGGGATCAGGCGCAGACTCGCGCCGCTGGTGGACAACAACCGGCGACGGATCGAGCTGCTGAATTCGCTGCTATTGAGTTTCCCGGGAACGCCCATCCTTTACTACGGCGATGAGATCGGGATGGGAGACAACATCTACCTGGGCGACCGGAACGGGGTACGGACGCCGATGCAGTGGACGTCGGACAGGAACGCGGGCTTCTCACGGTGCGATCCGGCGCGGCTGTACTTCCCGGTGATCATGGACCCAATCTATGGCTACCAGGTTGTGAACGTGGAGGCACAGCAGGCAGATCAATCGAGTCTGCTGCAGTGGACGCGCAACATGATTGCGCTGCGGAAGCTATTCCAAGTGTTCGGGCGCGGCAGTTTGAGTTTCCTGAACCCGACGAACCGGAAGATCCTGGCGTATCTACGCGATCTGGAGCTTGAGGACGGAACCCACCAGACCGTTTTGTGTGTCGCGAATCTGAGCCGGTTTGCGCAGCCGGTGTCGCTGGATCTTTCGGCTTATGCGGGAATGGAACCGGTAGAGATGCTGGGCTATGTGCCCTTCCCGACGATCGGCGAGTCGATGTATCACCTGACGCTGGCTCCGTATTCGTTCATCTGGCTGGAACTGCAGGCGGCAACGAACGAAGCGAGGCCTGTGCCTGAACCGCAGTTGATGCCGGTTGAAGAAGCCCACGGCGTCGAGGTGCAGGCAGTCGATTTGGTAGCAGCGGGATGGTCAGGATTACTGGCCGCGAATGGGTTGCAGCAGATTGAGGCGGCTCTGCCTGCGTGGTTGCCAAGACAACGGTGGTTCGGGGCAAAGAGCCGGAGGATACAGACGGTTCGCGTGCTGAGTTGGGGGAATCTCGCGACTACAAACGGCAAAAGAGGAAGCAGGCTGGAGCCGCACCTGATTCCGCCAGCGGTGTTTGTGGTGGAGATTGGGTACTTCGAGGGCGCAGCAGATGTGTACCAGATACCGTTGGCAATCAGCATGGGAACGCAAGCGGATGAGGTGACCACGAGCCGACCGGATAGCGTGCTGAGTTCCCTGGCGGCGGCGACAGGGATCGCGATTCTGCACGATGCATCGGCGCGCGAAGATTTTCGGCAGTGCGAGCTGGAGTTGATCGAACTGAGTGAGTCGGTACCGCTGAACCAGGTGGTGGCGTCAGGGCCAGGGGAGGCGGTGCAGGACGCCGGTGAGCTGCCGGACGCCGCGCAAGCGAAGGCGCTCAAGGCCGACTCGAGTACTGTGACTCCGCCGGCGCCTTTGCCACTGGACGTGCAGCCGGGAGAGGCCGCCACGACGGCAAGCGCGGATGCGAGCACGGCTTCGGCTAGCGGACAGACGATACAGCCCCGGGAGTCTCCCGCGGCAGATGCAGCGAGGACTGCCGGGGGTGTGCTGGCAGCACGCGCTTCGACGGCGCTTCGAGCACTGAAGCTGCCAACTGCGATGGAGTCGCGCGTAGGATCGGCGGAACAATCGAACACGTCGATCCTGTATGGAGACAAGCTGATCCTGAAGCTTTTCAGACGACTGCAGCCTGGCGAGAACCCGGATGTTGAGATCGGAAGGTTTCTGACGGAGGTTGCGCACTTTGAGCGGATCGCGCCGTTTCTTGGCGAAATGTCGATCACGTCGAGCACGGGCGAGAAGACGACTGTAGCGATGCTGCAGGGGCTTGTTGCCAACGAAGGAGATGGCTGGGCGTGGTTCTTGCATGAGCTAAGCGAGTTTTACAACAAGGTCGCCGATCAAGATTCGCTGCCCGATATCTCGGCCTCTAGTTTTGCAGGAGCGCAGAGATCGCCGGACGGGTTCAGGAAGCTGACTGCAACGGCGATAGATGCGGTAGCACTGCTGGGGCGGCGAACAGCCGAGATGCATCTTGCGCTGAGCAGCTCAAAGAGCGAGCCTGCTTTCGCGCCGGAGAAAACGACAAAGGAAGATCTGGAAATTGTTGCTCGGCAGATTGAGGCGCAGACCAAGTCGGCATTGGATGCCCTGAAAGGCAAGTTTGCGACGCTCGATGACGCTACGGCGGATTCTGCTGCCTACCTGCTGTCTCAACGAGCGAAGTTAATTGGACACAGCCGGGAGATCACGAACCTGGAGGCAGCGGGAGAGAGGATCCGGATTCATGGCGACTACCATCTCGGACAGACACTGCGCGTAAAGTCGGCCAAGGGCGAGGGAGACTCGGCTGGAGGAGATTTCGTGCTGCTGGACTTCGAAGGCGAGCCGGCGCGGACGCTTGCAGAGAGACGTCGAAAACAGTCGCCGTTGAAGGATGTAGCGGGCATGCTTCGGTCGTTTTCGTATGCAGCTTTTGCTGGATTGAAGAAGCATGCGGAAGGGCATGCGGAGACTGCGTCGGATCGCATGCATGGCTGGGCAAGGGCCTGGCAGGATGCGGCGGCGAGCGAGTTCCTGAGCGCCTACCGTGAGACAATTGCCGCAAAGCCGGAGCTACTGCCGGGAGTTGATGAGACACAGAAGCTGCTGGATGCGTATTTATTAGAGAAGGCGCTGTACGAGCTCTTGTACGAGTTGAACAACCGGCCCACGTGGCTGCACATCCCAATTACAGGTATCCTAAGTTTGCAAGGGTCGTAGTTCGGACCTGCATCTAATTGTCGTGGTTGACGATCGGCTGAAGATCGGCTCCCGCTTTGGTTAGCTCTCCGGATCAGCTCAATGGCAACAGCGAACACAATCTCGAGTGATCAGGCGACAGCGACAGCTGCCCGCGCAGACCTGGTGGTCTTTATTGCTCCAATGCCTCCAGAGCAGTTGGAAAGCATCCTGGGGAACCTTGCGTTGGAGTTTCGGGGTGAGGAACTGCTGGTGGCAACTGCGAATGACCCGGCCGGAACCGCGTACGCGGAAATCCGGGTTCTGCCGGTGCAGTCGACAAACGCGGTGTGGCCGATCGCCGCAGTCGATTTCGTCAACGCACTGCATGTTGCGAAAGAGAACGAGGCGAAGGCTGTTTTGGTGTTGGGGCCGGGTGCTGACTCGTTGAGCGCTGCGGCACTCCGCGGGATGGTGAACAGCGTGGCGGAGTCGAAGTCGGATCTGGCGGTGCCTCATTATTCGCTGCCGGTGAATGCTGGCCTGGTAAATTCCGCAATCATCTATCCGCTGACACGAGCTCTTTTCGCTTCGCGTGTACGGTATCCGCTGTCAATCGATATGGCGCTGTCGCTGCGAATGGCGGAACGGCTGGGTAGCACAGCGCAGAAGTTTGTGAATCAGAATCAACCGGACGCGATTGTCTGGCCGGTGAGCGAGGCGATGGTGGCTGGGCTGAGCATCGACGAGGTCGATGTGGGAACACGCGAACTGCCCCAGCCAGCGGAGCCAAATATCAATGCGATTTTGTCGCTGGTTACGGGTTCGCTTTTTGCGGACATTGAGGCGAAGGCGGCCTTCTGGCAAAGGCCGAGAAGGCTGCTGCCGGAGCATCGGTCCTTTTCCCCCATGCCGGCAGCGGAAGGCGCTGTCGATATTGCGCCGATGGTGGAGGCGTTCCGGCTGGCCTTCACGAATTTGCAGGAGATCTGGGGACTGGTGCTTGCACCCAATTCCCTGCTTGGCTTAAAGCGGTTGTCGGTTGTGGAGCCAGCGACGTTTCGAATGCCGGAGACGCTGTGGGCGAGAGTTGTATTCGACTTCCTGGTGGCGTACCGATTGCGCACCATCAATCGCGGACACCTGTTGGGAGCGCTGATTCCTTTGTACCTGGCGTGGGTCGCGGGACACCTGAATGTGGTGAGTTCGGGGACAGACGCGGAGGTTCATGTGGAGGCAGTGGCCGCGGCGTTCGAGTCGGAGAAGCAGTACATCGTGTCGCGCTGGCGCTGGCCGGACCGATTCAACTCGTAAGTACGCGGGCCCTTAAGCGTTCATTGTTGGGTTGTCCACGGACGCTGGTGAAGTTGGCGAAGGAGAGAGTGTGATGGAGAGATTGATCGGAATGATGCTGCAGACGGTGCAGAACTACAATCCGCCACCTCCGATTACGAACAACAGCGTGCCCCTGTGGACGCATATTTCGGATGCGCTGCAGCAATCGGTTTATCGCGTGCTTTCGCTGTTCATCGCGGTATTGCCGGGCATCCTTGCGGTGTTCGTTGCTCTGACGTTGTTCACGCTGATCGGGATGGGGCTATCGCTGCTGTTGCGGCGCGGACTTGCGCTGGTGAAGTTCGACGAGCGACTGAATCGAGGAAATCCAGAGTGGAGCCCTTCAAGTTCACCGACGATGCTGATTGCGCGAGGTGCATTCTGGGGCTGTGTTTTGCTGGGCCTGGTGATTGGGGTATCGGCGTTCGATGCTTCGTATTCAACTGGAACGCCGCTGCCGATTTCGCTGCTGCCGTATCTCACGCATCTAGTGGGAGCGATCCTGGTGATGATTGCAGGAACGGTGATTGCGCGATTCCTGGCTCGTTCGGTGTTGATCGGGGCGGTAAATGCGCAGCTGCAGTATGCGCGGTTTCTGTCGTTGGGGGTGAAGTGGCTCGTGCTGGTGCTAACCGCAGCGATGGTGCTGGATCATCTCGAGGTGGGCGGAAAGATCGTGGAGCTGGCGTTTGGGATTCTGTTTGGCGGGATTGTGCTGACGCTGGCGCTGGCGGTCGGACTGGGGTCGCGTGACCTGGTAAGCAGATCGCTGGAGGGACGCACAGAACCAAGGCCGGAGAGGGTGCCGCCGCCGGAGGTTGTGCCGAAGCCGGTGGAACCGATTCGGCATGAGACGATCAGGCACTTTTGAGAACAGCTCTAAGCTATTAGCCGTCAGCTCTCAGCAGCCTCATGGGTCGAAATGGCGATCACCTTCGCAGGTTTCATTCGTGAGAGAAGCAGGAGACCCGGTGTGTCGCTTAGAGATTTCGACTTATTCAGAACCACTCCTCAGCGGCTAAAGCCGAGGTGATGCGATTCCGGTTTGCGGCACGGCTGAAGCCGTGCCCTTTCAAAACTGTCGCTCCGTTCTAATCGGGATCGGGGAGAGAGATGATGGCGACGCATTCGGGGGGGAGTTTGACGGACTTCTCCTGAAGCGCGACGCCCTGCCGAGAGGCGAGCAGCAGATGCATCTGCGGATAGCCGGGCGTGGTTCGTTCTTCCTCTGAAAGATTACAGGCGACCACAATGGAACCGCGGCGCATGCAGAGCCACTTCTCTTCTTCGTTGAAGCTGGCGGAGGTGTTGCCTGGCTCACCGTTGTTGAGCGAAGGCGTGCAGCGGCGGAGCCGGATGAGATCGCGGTACCAGGAGAGCATCTCTGCGTGCGTGGATCTTGAGAGTTCATCCCAGTTCAGCTTTGAGCGCTGGAATGTCTCAGGCTTCTCAGGATCGGGGATGACAGCTGCATCCCAGCCAAACGAAGCGAACTCGCGCTTTCTGCCTTCGGAGACGAGGCGGGCGAGTTCTTTGTCTTCGTGATCGGCGAAGTACTGGAAAGGCGTTGACGCTGCCCACTCTTCTCCCATGAAGAGCAGCGGAGTGAAAGGCGCGAGGAGCACAAAGGCGGCGGCGATTTTTGCGCGATTGACTCCGACCGTTTCGCAGAGACGGTCACCGATGGCTCGATTGCCGACCTGATCATGATTCTGGATGAAGCCGATGAAGCGATGCTGAGAAAGATTACCGACGGGACGGCCGTGATGGCGATTGCGATATTGCGAGTACATGCCGTCGTAGACGAAAGTTTCCTTGAGGGTCTTGGCAAGATATTCGAGCGAGTTGAAGTCGTTGTAGTAGCCACCCAGATCTTCTTTTACGAGTACGGTGAAGAGCGCGTGGTGAAAATCATCGTTCCACTGGGCGTCCATGCCGAGGCCTCCGCCGAAGCGCGGCATGACAAACTGCGGGTCGTTCAAGTCGCTTTCGACAATGAGAACCTTGCGGCGGGCAAGCATGGCGGCGAGAGTTTCAGTTTCTGCTGAGAGCTGTTCGAGAAGATGAACGGCGGAGCGATCGACAAAGGCATGTACTGCGTCCAGACGAAGTCCATCGATATGGTAATCGCGCATCCACATCAGGGCGTTGTCGCAGAAGAAGCGACGCACCTGATGCGAGCCTCCCTCCTCAAGATTGACGGCGCCGCCCCAAGGGGTCTTGTGCGCCTCAGTGAGATAGGGACCGAACTTGCCGGTGTAGTTCCCGACCGGGCCGAAGTGGTTGTAGACGACGTCGAGGAGGACGCCGAGGCCGCGCTGATGTGCAGCGTCAACGAAGCGCTTGAGGGCGTCCGGACCACCATAGGGTTCATGCACGGCAAAGAGATCTACTCCGTCGTAGCCCCAGCCGTGGTTTCCTGAAAATGAATTCACGGGCATGAGCTCGACGTGCGTGATGCCGAGGTTGGCAAGGTGATCGAGGCGCGCGATTGCGGAATCGAGTGTGCCTTCGAGGGTGAAGGTGCCGATGTGGAGTTCGTAGATGATGGCGCTGGCAATTGGCGCGGGCTGGAACTTGTGGTCGTTCCATCGATATGCGGAGTGATCGTAGACGCGAGAGAGGCCGTGGACTCCGTTTGGCTGCCACAACGAACGCGGATCGGGATAGGGCTTAGGATCGTCGTCGATCAGGTAGCCGTAGTCATCGCCGGGGACTGCAGAGTCAACCCTGGCGCGCCACCAACCCTGGCTGTCAGGGCCATTCAGGGAGTAGGTGTTGCCGTTGACCTGAACGGACAGGGATTTCGCGAGCGGCGCCCAAACTTCGAAGCGTTGCATTTGAATCAGGCCTCTTCTAATTGGAGAAGTGCGACGGGAAATCGCTGCAGCAGGATCTGCATGGGGGTGATACCTCCGTTCAGCAGATCGCCGGTGAACAGGTTCTTCCAGCGTCCGTTGGGAAGATGAACGGAGGTGCCCGACCAGTTGTTTGCGAGTTTCAGATTCCAGCGAGGAGCGATGGCAGCGATTCGACCGGCTCGAAGAAACGCGACTACGTTTTCTGCTTTGCGACCTGCAGCCATGAGCGGAGTATATTCGGCGGCGGGGCCGAACAAGTCTGGACGCTTAGTACGCAGATTTAGAGCCCGGTGAAGAACCCAGAGCTTGGGGAGACCGGAGTCCATGCGCTGGACGACTTGTTCGATGGCGATTCCAGACTCGATCTCGGCAAGCATCGCAGCCCTGGTCTCGTAATCAACGGGGCGGCGGTTGTCGGGATCAACGAGGTGGAGCGCCCACAGTTCGCTTCCCTGATACGTGTCCGGGACACCCGGCCCAACGCAGTTAAGGAGCGTTTGCGTAAGACTGTTCACCCGACCTGGGGTGATGATCGTGCGCACAATTTCCTCGAGAGCAGCGAGGAATTCAGCGTCTTCGTAGAGGCGATCAATGAACGCGTGAAGCGCGTCTTCGAACTCCTTGTTCTGCTGTGTCCAAGTGGTGTGCTGCTTGGCCTCGCGTACGGCCTTTTCCATGTAGGCGTGGAGGCGATCGGGCTCGATAGGCCACGCGCCAATCATGGTCTGGTAAAGGAAGTACTCGGTATTGCGATCGGGGAAACCATTGGTCTTAAGTTGCGCATTCTGGCGCATCCAGCGCCTGAGGAAACGGCGCCACTCTCCGGGCATTTCAGTCAGGACGGCGAGGCGCGCGCGCACATCATCAGAGCGCTTCGTGTCATGCGTGGAGAGCGTGGTCATCGTAGAGGGACGCGATGACTGCATGGTGCCGCAGTAATCGTGAAATTGAGCAAGCGACAGGCCATCGTGACCGGGCGCGCTGCCAACTTCGTTGAGCCCGACCATGCGGTTGTAGCAGTAGAAGGCTGTGTCTTCTACCCCTTTCGCCATGACAGGGGACGTGAACTGCTGGAAGCGATAGACGAATTCGGCTTCAAGCTGGCCGCGGGTGCGGAGAAGCAGCACCTCAGCCATGAAGTCGAAGAGGCCGTTATCGATGTCGTTGCGTTTCTGTTTGGCGCATTCGACTGCTTGAAGGACCTCGCGGCGATCTTCATCGGTGATCTCGTCACGATCCGGCACGACGTAGGAGCGATAGACGTGGAAGCAGGCTGCCGTTTCGCGTAGAGCACGGCGAATCTCGGCCCGGGTGTAGTCACGACGGTCGCGATTGTTTTCACAGATGCGGAGGAACAGGTCGGCGAGGCGATTGACATCACTGCCGAGAGCCTCCTGTTCTACGGTGAGCTTCTTGTCGTGAGCGATTGCGCTGAAGTCGGTGGGTTCCTGGGTGTAGTCGCGGTAGATTTCAGTGAGTTCGCGGAGGCCTTCAGGCTGCATAAACAGGCCGTTGCAGACATTCAGGAAGTCGTAGCCGCTGGTGCCTTCAATGGGCCAATCAGAACGAAGGAACTCGCCGGGCTCGAGGATTTTTTCACCGATGATCCAGGCGTCAGAAGCGCGCTCGCGAAGACGGGTGAAATATTGCAGCGGATCGCGCAAGCCGTCGGGATGGTCTACCCGCACACCATCGAGAACGCCATTGTTGAGCCACTCGAGGATGCGCCGGTGCGTTGCATTGAAGACGTGGGGCCGCTCAATGCGAACGCCGACAAGGGTGTTGATGTCGAAGAAGCGTCGATAGCCGAGTTCCTGATCGGCAGTGCGCCAGTAGGCGAGCCGGTAATGCTGCTGATTGAGAAGTTCGTCGAGCTCATCGCAATTCGCGTTGAGCTCGGCAATGACTTGATCAATGGCGGCGGAGGCTTTGGGATGTTCGTCACAGAACCGGTGCAGAAGACCGAAGATGACTTCCTTGTCGCGATGACGGATCTGCATGCCTTCAACGTCTGTGGCATCCGGAAGAGGAAGACGGGAGAGGCTGTCGGCGAAGAAGCCGAGAGTCGGACTGTTTACGGCTTTGCCGGCGCGCTCGAGGATGATGGGCAGCGAACGGGGAGCGAGTGGATAGATGTTCTCTGCATAGCGCACGCGAAGGGCTTCGCTGTCGCGTTCAATCTTGATCTGGCCGTCGGCGAGTGTCTTGCCGTACTGATCGCCGAGGACGGGGATGAGCACTTTATTCTGGAGACGAACCTCAGAGGAGTGCCAGTCGATATCGAACCAAGTGGCGAAGCGGCTGGATGGCCCATTCTCAAGCACATCCCACCAGTATTTATTCTGCGGCCCGATGGCCATGTGGTTGGGAACGATGTCGAGAACCTGTCCGAGGCCGAGTTCGGCAAGGCGAGCGCAGAAGCGCTGATGAGCTTGTTCCCCACCCAGTTCCGAATTGATGCATTGATGATCGACGACGTCATAGCCGTGCATGCTGCCGGGAGCTGCCTGCAAGTAAGGCGAGCAATAGACATGCGAGACGCCGAGAGATTTGAGATACGGGACAATCTTGATGGCGTCTTCGAATGTGAAGCCTGCATGGAGTTGAAGACGGTAAGTCGACTGTGGCACTCGGGGCATAGTTGCTGTTTTTCACCTGGGGGGAATGGGCGCGCGGGCGTGAGTCATTTGGATGCAAGGGTCCCCAGGGGAGATGTTTACCGGCAGCCGGCGTTTGTTGAAGGTTAGGTGAAAAGCGCCGCGGCAATTGCGAAAAGTAAGGAGATCGGCATGACGAGCATGCCGATGCGGAAGAACTGCCAGCCGCTGATGTGGAGACCTTCGCGCCGGATCGCGATAAGCCAGAGGATCGTGGCGAGCGAACCGGTGATGGAGAGGTTGGGGCCGAGGTCAATGGCAATGAGGACGATCTTCGCAAAGAGGGGCTGGAATGGGATGGTGCGGAGTGTGGAGCCGGTGATCAGGCCGAGGGGGAGATTGTTGAAGAGGTCCGTTCCGAATGCTACGGCCGCGCCCACACCGTAGGCGGCCTGGGATGGAGGGAGCTGCATCACCCGTTCGAGCGAAGCGCGGAGGAGCTGAGTGGCGCCGGCGGTGTTGACGGCTTCGACGATAACGAAGAGAGCAGCGACAAGTGGGAGCACGCTCCAACTGACTTCACGGACGAGCCGGAATGGATTGGTGCGGCTCTGGATCGTGGCGACGACCGCGACAACAACTGCTGCGAGGCAGGTGGGAAGCCCAAGATCGAGCTTGAGCGCGGAGGCAACGATGAGGACGGCGGCGGTGAGGATGATTCCGACGAGGCAGGTGCGGCCAACGGGAGAGAGCGGGGAGATCTCGGTTGCGGTGTCGCATGGGACTTCAAGTTCGCTGCGAGAGAGCCACTGAAGGAGGAAGTAGGTGATGACGATGGATGCGATGGATGGGAGTGTAAACATGGCGAGCCATCGGGCGAGCGGCGGCATGTTGGCATGGAAGACGACGAGATTGGCCGGATTGGAGATGGGCAAGACAAAGCTCGCGGCGTTGGCGATGAGGGCGCAGGCGAGGAGATAGGGCATGGGCCTCGCTTTGGCGCGCTTGACTGCGGTGAGTACGGCAGGCGTGAGCACGACAGCGGTGGCGTCGTTCGACATGAAGATGGTAACGACAGTCCCGACGAGATAAATGAGCGTGAACAGGAGTCCCGCTGAGCCGTTGGCGCGCGTGACAGCTATGCTGGCAAGCCAGTCGAACACTCCGTGATCGCGTCCCAGTTCCGAGAGCAGCATCATGCCGGTGAGAAACAGATAAACGTCGAGACCTTCTGCGACGGCTTTGCCTGCGAGATTGAGCGGGATGAGATGAAGAGCGCAGAGGAGAATGGCGCCCGCACCCACCCAGACGACTTCTGGGAGTTTGAGCGGTCGGATGAGCATCAGGGCGATGCTTAATGCGGAGATGGTCCAGATGAGGGTGTGGGAGAGCAGAGGGTGTTGCTCCTGTATTACGAGCGGGAAACTTGAGTCCGGCGTTGAGCAGGATGAGAGCGCGCCTGATCGCAGTTTAATTGTTAGATGCTCGTTGCGCTGCTAATCGAAGAGAAGTGGATTAGGGGATTGCGCAGGATCGCGGAAGTTGGAGAGGCCGACGCCGACGAGGCGGTACCTCTGATTGGGATCACGACCGACTTTTGCAAGGAGGGCGAGTGCAGTGTCGATGAGTTCTTCGCAGGATGAAGGGGTGACTGGAGGTGTGAGGCTGCGCGTGAGGATGCTGAATTGGGCGGTTTTGAGTTTGAGGACGACAGTTCGCGGGATGCGGGTTTCTTTACGGGAGGCGTTCCAGACTTTCTCGGCGAGGCGGCGGATGATCGGTTCGGTTTCGCGGAGGAGGACGTCGGTTTCGAAGGTGTCTTCAGCGGAGATGGATTGCGTGGGGCGGTTTGGCTCGACGGGGTTGTTGTCAATACCGCTGGCTAGTTCGTTGAGGCGTGTGCCATAGCGGCCGAAGTGCCGGTTGAGCTCCGCGAGGTCGAGGGCGCGTATGTCTCCAACCGTGCGGATGTTGATCTGAGCCAGGCGGCGGGCAGTGACCTTGCCGACGCCGGGTATGCGCTCAACGGCAAGAGGCGTAAGGAGGTCTAATACGTCGGCGGGCTTGATTACAAAGAGGCCGTCGGGCTTGCGCCAGTCTGAGGCGATTTTGGCGAGAAACTTGTTGGGAGCAACACCGGCGGAGGCGGTGAGGTTCTGTTCATCCCGGATCTGGCGGCGGATAGTCTGAGCGACTTCGGTAGCACTGCCGAGGTTCGATTTGTTCTCAGTGACATCGAGGTAGGCTTCGTCGAGAGAAAGGGGCTCGACGAGATCGGTGTGCCGGAGGAAGATTTCGCGAACGGCCCGGGAGACGGTGCGGTAGCGCGTGAAGTCGGGCGGGACGAAGACGGCATCGGGGCAGAGGCGTTCGGCCTGAACGGCGGGCATTGCGGAGCGAACCCCGAATTTACGGGCTTCGTAGGAAGCGGCGCAGACAACCGAGCGCTTGCCGCGCCACGCGACAACGACTGGCTTGCCACGCAAGTGAGGATCATCGCGCTGCTCAACCGACGCGTAGAAGGCGTCCATGTCGACGTGGATGATTTTGCGGTTTGCCATCTACCCGATATCATTTTCGCGCAGTGCCCTTTCGGCGGCGACAGTTCCGTTTTGGGGACCACGAACTGCGGTTCCTCGGGGCTGCGCTCGGGATAACAGCCGGGTGAGAAGAGTGAGCGGGCCAGGAAGTTCCACTAGAAGAGATTTGGGGGTAACGTGAGGCTGATTGTTGGGACGTGCGTCGTGCTCATGCTTGCAAGTTCGAGCTTCAATTCGAGAGGGCAAAGTTCCACATCAGGGCCGGTGACGTTTACGAGCGAACAGGATCATCAGAGCATGATGGACCAGCTGGGTATTAAGGCCTTGCGGCCCGGGCCGAGCGGGAATGAGAATGCACCAAATAAGGCGAACTATGACGAGTCGAAGGCGAATCCGTTTCCGAATGTACCTGATCCGCTGACGATGAACAACGGGCAGAAGGTGACCTCAGCGGAGGTGTGGCGGGACAAGCGCCGGCCTGAGTTGCTGGAGATGTTTTCGAAGTATGTGTACGGCCGTGTGCCGATAAATGTTCCTGCGGTGCATTGGAAGGTAAACACGGTAGATCACGAATTCCTCGGGTTTACGCCGGTGACGGCTAAGGACATCGAGGGAGTGGTGGAGAACTCGACGTATCCAGCGATCAACGTGCACATTCACATGATCGAGGTGCTGCCTGCGCGCGCGAGGGGACCGGTTCCGCTGCTGATCATGTTTGGGCCGGCCAAGTTTCCAAATCCGAATGAACCGCGCGGTGAAGAGCTGGCGAGAGTGAATGCGGCGTACAAACAGCTTTTGGAAAAGCAGGATCCATCGCTCAAGGAGGTGTTCGACCGGCACCCCGCGTGGGAACCGTTGAAGGAAGCGCCATTTTTCCAAAGACCCGAGTTGAATGACGATGGAGGACTGCCGAATACGTGGCAGCTTGCGGCGGCGGGATGGGGATTCGTGCTGCTGGATCCGACGAGTTTACAGGCAGATGACGGTGCGGGAATCACGCGCGGGATCATTGGGCTGGTAAACAAAGGTCAGCCGCGGAAGCCGGAGGACTGGGGCGCGTTGCGGGCGTGGGCGTGGGGAGCAGGGAGAGCACTGGATTATTTAGAGACCGATCCGGCGGTGGATGCGAAGCATGTGGGGATCGAAGGCGTTTCGCGCTACGGCAAGGCGGCGCTGGTGACGATGGCGTACGATGAGCGGTTTGCGATGGTGCTGGTCGGCTCGTCGGGGAAGGGCGGAGCGACGCTGCTGCGAAGGAATTTCGGCGAGGCGGTGGAGAGCCTGACAGGCGGCGAGTACTACTGGATGGCTGGGAACTTCATGAAGTATGGCGCTTCGGAGGCGACGTTCGGGAGTATGACGCCGGGAGACATTCCGGTCGACTCGAATGAACTGATTGCGCTGTGCGCGCCGCGGCTGACGTTTATCAGCTACGGAATTCCGGCGAAGGGCGATGCGAAGTGGCTGGACCATGAAGGAAGCTGGATGGCGACCGTAGATGCGAATCGCGTTTGGAAGCTTTTGGGTGCGAAGGGCCTAGAAGTGGAAGGCGACTACAAAACGGCGAAGATGCCGCCGATGGATACGGGGCTGCTGGATGGGGAGCTTGCGTGGCGGCAGCACGATGGCGGACACACGGATGCTCCGAATATGAAGTACTTCATCGAGTGGGCAGATAGGTTTATCGGGCACGCGCCGCCGCAGTAAGCACGGGCCAAGCTGAGAAGACAGGCGCCGAAAGCCGGCGCATTTTGCGTCCTTGTAATGACAAGCGGTTGCATTGACTGCCGTGAGGCATGCTTCAATGCTGATGTCTGTTACAACCGAGGATTTTATGGGCGCGAAAAGAATCGGCACGCATGCATTGTTGTGGATGATGGGGCTTGGTTTAGTTGCGGCGGCGCGGACGGCAGCTGCACAGGACACACAGTATGGACCGAAGGATCAGCAGATTCCACCGCCTTCGTGTTTGACTCTTCGCGGCGCGTGGGAAGGCGGGTACTCGCCCTGTACAGCGCAGACGCATGCGCAGTGGCTCGCGGACGTGACGCATTGGCGGATGGAGAGACGGATCCGGATAGGGTACGACCCAGCGCGGTACGAGTTACCCGCATTCAAATGGGCGCAGTCTGCCTTTATGCAGCCTCAGATGATGGTGCACGACCGATACTTCTACGACCCGGCGAACGGGTACACGGTGGATCGCTATCTGGATGACTTGACGAAACGGTATGGCGGAATCGATGCCGTGTTGATCTGGGCGACCTATCCGAATATGGGGATCGACGACCGTAATCAGCTGGACATGGTGCGATCGATGCCGGGCGGTGTTGAGGGCGTTCGCAAGATGGTGGACGATTTTCATCGGCGCGGGGTTCGTGTGCTCTTCCCGATGATGATGTGGGATCAGGGAACGCATGATCCAGGGATGCCGTGGCCTGAGGCTGTCGCGCAACTGATGAAAGAGGTGGATGCGGATGGCGTGAACGGCGATACGCAGGATGGGGTGCCCCTGGCATTTTCACTGGCGGCGGAGAAGCTGGAACATCCGCTCGTTTTCGAGCCGGAGGGTGGGCCGCATGACGAGGGGCTGTCGTGGAATGTGCTGACATGGGGACAATACACGTTTCAGTTCGTTCCGACGGTCGACCGCTATCGATGGCTGGAGCCGCGGCACCAGGTCAACATCCAGGGGCGCTGGCTTCGCGACAAGACAGATGATTTGCAGTTTGCGTTCTTCAATGGCGAGGGGTGGGAGAGTTGGGAGAACGTGTGGGGCATCTGGAATGGCGTGACTCCGCGCGATGCCGAGGCGACAAGAAGGGTGGCGACGATCGAGCGCGCCGTGGCTCCATTCTTTGCGAGCCAGGATTGGGAACCTTTTTATCCGATGCACCACTACGGAGTGTATGCGAGCAGGTGGCCGGTGGGCGAGCAGACGGTGTGGACGATTGTGAATCGGAATGAATACAACGTGAGCGGACCGCAGATGACCGTTGCGCACAAGGATGGAATGCGGTACTTCGATCTCTATCATGGCGTGGAGTTGAAGCCAGTGATGAAGGGAGGAGATGCGGTGCTGGAATTTGCGACGGAACCGCATGGGTACGGAGCGATTCTGGCCACCGCTGGTGAGCCGAATGCACAGATCAAGGACCTGATGGCGAAGATGGCTGAGATGACGGCAAAGCCGCTCGTCACTTACTCGCACGAGTGGACTCCCCTTCCTCAGAAGCTGCTGGAGATTGCAGCGACTGCCCCTGCGCGGACGACTCCGGAAGGGATGGTGAAGGTCGAGGGCGGCGATTTCGACTTCAAGGTCGAAGGGATCGAAATCGAAGGCTCTGACGATGTAGGCGTCGATTTGCAGTATCCGTGGGAGGACAGTGCAAGACGATTCCACGAGCACCCGATGCAGGTGAAGTCGTTTTACATCGACAAGTATCCGGTAACGAATGCTGAGTTCAAGAGGTTTCTGGATGAAACGCGTTATCGGCCGAAGGACGCGTTGAACTTTTTGAAGGACTGGAAGGACGGAAGGTATCCAGAGGGTGCGGCGAAGAAGCCTGTGACCTGGGTGTCACTCGAAGATGCGCGAGCCTATGCGAAGTGGGCCGGAAAGCGGCTGCCACACGAATGGGAGTGGCAATATGCAGCGCAAGGGAAAGACCAGCGGATCTATCCGTGGGGGAACTGTGACTGGCAGCGGACCGGACTGCGGCCTGTCGCGACCACACAAGCCGCAGCAACCTTGCCCAGTAGAGCGGCTTTGCCGGAGCCTGACAGTGCAAAGAGCGCTGCGCCAAAACCCGCGCCGCAGGCCACTGCCTGCCAATGGGGGCCGAACGAAGGAGATTATCCTGCGCCGCTCATGGACTCAGGGCGCATGATGCCGGCAGCGAGCGATGTGGATGCACATCCTCTCGGGGCGAGCCCGTCCGGTGTGATGGATATGGTGGGCAATGTCTGGCAGTGGACGGATGAGTTTGCGGACGAGCACACGCGAGCGGCGATTCTCAGAGGAGGAAGCCACTATCGACCGCTTGGATCGATCTGGTATTTCCCCCAGGCGTATAAGAACACGCAGCACGGGAAGTTGCTGCTGATGGGGCCGAGCTACGACCGATCGGGAGCCGTGGGATTCCGATGCGTACGCGATGCCGAGTGAGGGAGACCGAGGAATTGCGGCGCAGTTCCGGAGGAGCTGCGCCGGGCACTAGCGGTGATTCAGGTGAGCTCCCATTTTTGCTCTATAGCTACGGCTCATTGCGAGTTTCTGACCATTGACGAGGTAGATGGCGAAATCACCTCGCGACTCGCTTCGAACCTCCTTCACGTAGCGAAGATTGACGATGGCGGAGCGATGAATGCGACGGAAGGACCTGGGGTCGAGGCTCCGTTCGATGGAAGTCATGGTCTCTCGCAGGAGATGCGATTCAGTCGCAGTGCTGATGCGAACATAATTTTCTTCTGCACCAATCCAGCGAATCTCGGAGACGGGCAGAGATAGAACTCGCCCGCGAGATTTCACGACCAGCCTGCCGGTATATTGCCGGGAACCTGGATCTTCAGGATGCGCGGGAGCGGAATCGTGGCACTCTGCCGGAAGTTCAACGGCGGCCTGGGCGGCCAGGGGCTGGTTGAAGTCCTGGCGAACAAGTTGATGCAGTTCATGACTCGAGATCATTCGATCTTGCGCGATCACGGTTTGCGTAGCCATCATCGTCCTCTCAACGTCGTTTTTGTTCAAACTCCCGAAGGGGGGAAGAGCGAGTTGCACGATCAGAGTGGCAAGCGGTGTGCCACTCCGTGTGGCTACTCGTGCTCATTTCAGGCGCTTTAGGCAGAACGCGAAATCGCTGACCGGTGGGGCTCTGTTCAATTTCGCATCGGCTTGTCCGATTCCGGACACCGCCGGCAAGTCGGGGCGGGTGCAGTTTCCGGCCTGCTGTGCGGATTCGGACGGTGAAGTGCCCGGAAGGTAGTGGTGGACATAACTGAGGCGAAAGCAGATACCATGGTCGACAAGCCAAAGACATCTCGAATTGCGGACGGCTGGAGCCACGCCTTTGACCGACAGTGTAAAGACTCACCCGGGCCCGAATTCGAAAGGCAGCAAACGGCAGCGGCCCGTTCACAGCAAGCCCACGATGAGCGATGTCGCGCGACTCGCGGGTGTCGGAACTATGACGGTTTCACGCTTTCTGAGCGGGTCGGCTGGAGTGACCGAGGAAACCGCGCGGCGAGTGCAGACAGCGGTGGAGCAACTGGGTTACAGACCGAACGAACTGGCGCGCGCATTCAGGGGACAACGAACGAACTCGATCGGCCTTATCCTTCCCTACCTCTACGACTCCTTTTTCGCGAACTGCGCGCACGCGGTGACAACGGTTGCCAAAGAGCACGGATACTCGGTGATCATCACGACCTCGAATGAGGATCCCGATCTTGAGTTTGCTGAGGCCGAGAGGATGCTCCAAAGGCACGTGGACGGGTTAGTGCTGATTCCCTCGCGCTCTCGACAGAGCAGGCTGACACGCTCCTTCTTTGGCAAGACGCCCGTGGTTGCGTTTGACCGGCCAGTGCAAGATCAGCAGTTCGATACAGTACTTGTGCAAAACACGGCTGGAGCGCATCGCATTACGCAACACCTGATCGAACACGGCCATAAGCGGATCGCCTTTCTGGGATTGAGCCGCGACTTGTTCACGATTAATGCGCGGTTCCTTGGATATCGTCGGGCAATCCAAGATGCGGGACTGCAGGAAGACTCGTTTTTCGGGTGCGTATCGCGCGAAGACACCTCAATCTGGCTCTCGCAGAGGCTGAAAGCAAGCGACGCACCAACGGCTGTGTTTACGTCGAACACTCTTGCAACGCGCTATGCATTGAGTTCCATGGTCTTGATGGGCATCAGGATTCCGGGCGACCTTGCAATGGCAGGGTTTGACGATTTTGAGCTTGCGGAGCTGACATCCCCTTCGCTCACAGTGGTTCGGCAACCAGCGCAGGAGATGGGGCGCGTCGCGACGAACCTGCTGCTGGATCGCATCTCGCGAGGTGAGCTGCCGGTTACGGGAAACCGAATCGTCCTGCCCGTGGAGATCGTGCTGCGAAGATCCTGCGGATGCAAGCTCAAGACTCCCGCGGTAATTCACTAGAATTCAGGCGGGCCATCGATGGCTCGCGTCCGATTGCCCTGCCCGGGCGATCTCGAGGGCAATGGGAGCGATACCATTCGATTAGAATGGACCCCCGAAGCAGGCTTTAATTCGACCTCGTCGCGAACGAAGCCGATACAGGAAGGACGCCAAAAAAGGCATGAGCACATCGCGCAGGAATTTTCTGAAGACAACCATGATTGCGGGAGCTGCAGTAGCGGTGGATGGAGTTTCGACGTTCGCGCAAGCGCGTCACCCGAATTCAACTGCTGGACAGCCAACAGAGACAGCGAGCGCAGAATCGGCGTCTACGTATACTGCGGGGATCGGCATTTATCCCGGAGAGCCAAGCGAAAATTTTGATCCGGTTCTCGCGCCGGACACGAGCGGGAAGTATAGGAACCTAGCCCTGCTTCGACCGGCATTTCACTCGAGCAGCTATGACTACAACCTGACGGCTCAGCTTGTAACCGACGGAATGAAGGCGACTACGCTGCCCCGTTGGGTGGTTGTGTCAGAAGGCACACGCGGGCCTCTACCGAAGACGGAACGCGAGACCGTGCTCGATCATTGCCCGATGAATACGCTCGAGGTAATGGGGGGAACGGCGCAGATCGACATTCAGATTGCGGGCGGAGAGGCTGCGCCGGAGGTGGACAGGATTCAGCTTTTCGTTGTCTCTCCGATGACTGCTTCGGCGAGTTCCCTGAAGTTTACGATTTCGACCTCGGACGACGGGCGGACATGGCAGGAGGTTGGCAATGCCGCTTCGACCCAACCGACATCGACCGCAGGATATCCTCCGGACTTCTGCGCGCCGAATCACTTTTTTACACCGACGATTCAGTTGAACTCTCCATCGAAAAGCCGGATGTATCGCGTGGTGTGTTCGACGGGAGCGCACGGAAGTACGGCGGCATTTGGTGCGAGCTGGCGTATTGGGCAGGTTGTCTTTTCAAAGGGAGATGAGCGGGTTGAGATCGGCGGCCCCTACAGCTTTACGAGCGCGTGGATGAGCGCGGGTTTGGGCGAGGAGTGGGTGTATGTCGATCTTGGAGCCAGATGTGAGTTCGACCATGTGAAGCTCTACTGGATCGCGCGAGCTTCGCAAGGAATGCTGCAGGTGTCTGATGATGCGGAAACCTGGCATGACGTTCAGGCGCTGGGAGGAAGTACGGAGCTCACAGATGATTTGAAGCTGGCGCAACCGGCATCTGGAAGATATGTCCGAGTTCTCATGAAGCAGCCCGCGACCGAGTACGGGTACATCCTGAGCGAGATCGAGGTTTTTGGACGCGGAGGTTTCGTTGCAAAGCCCAAGCCAGCCGCGAAAAGCCCGACGGATCGCAAGCTCGTGCTTGCGGGAGGATCGTGGAAGCTGCAGCGAGCGAACTTTGTCGCCGAAGACGGTGCGACGGTGTCGAAGACCGGCTTCAAAGACGAGGAGTGGCTCGCGGCTACGGTGCCCGGCACGGTGCTGACTTCTTATCTGAATGTTGGGGCGATTCCGGATCCAAACTTCGGGCAGAATCAGCTGCACATTTCCGATTCCTATTTCCATTCAGACTTTTGGTATCGAACCGAGTTCACTGCGCCGGCTAAAACGGCACAGCAGACTGCCTGGCTAAATCTCGATGGAATCGACTGGGAGGCCGATGTCTTCCTCAACGGCGAAAAACTAGGAAGGATTGAGGGCGGCTTCATTCGCGGACGATTCGATGTGACGCAGAAGCTGCTTTCGGGAAAAGTGAATGCTCTGGCAGTCCGCATTGAGAAGAACGCGAACCCGGGTAGCGTACACCAGAAGACTTATGAGGTTTGCAGCAAGAACGGCGGCGGGCTCGGGGCGGATAATCCGACATTTCACTCGACCGTGGGATGGGATTGGATCTCCACGATGCGTGGCCGCGACATTGGCATCTGGGGAAATGTTTCGCTTGAGATCGCAGATGAGGTAACGATTGAGAATCCGTTCGTTTCAACGAAGCTGCCGCTTCCCGATGTGTCTTCTGCAGAGCTGACGGTGCAGGCGGATGTGATCAATCATCAGGCTCACGCCTGGAGCGGTGTTGTTCATGGCCAGATTGGCGAGATCAGCTTCGAGCAGAAGGTGAAGCTAGCCGGGAACGAACGCAGGACGATCACGCTTGACCCGTCGAACACGCCGGCTCTGAAGGTGCAGAATCCCAAGCTTTGGTGGCCGACAGGATATGGCGATCCGTACCTGTATGACGTGCAGATTTCGGTGCGAGCGGGCTCGAAGGTGCTCGACTCGAAGTCGTTCAAGACTGGAATTCGGCAGATGACCTACAGCGAGGACGGCGGCGATCTGCGGATTTGGGTGAATGGACGGAGGTTCGTTGCTCGCGGCGGGAACTGGGGATTTGCGGAATCGATGCTGCGGTATCGCGCGCGCGAGTACGATGCTGCAGTCCGCTATCACCGTGAGATGAACTTCACGATGATCCGCAACTGGGTGGGGCAGATTCCTGACGAGGCGTTCTACGAAGCTTGCGACCGGCACGGGGTGGTGGTGTGGCAGGACTTCTGGCTCGCGAATCCATGGGATGGGCCGGAGCCGAACGACAACAACATGTTCCTGAAGAACGCAAAGGATCTCGTGCTTCGGATCCGGAATCATCCTTCCGTTGGGCTGTATTGCGGGAGGAATGAGGGCTTCCCGCCACCTGCGCTCGAATCGGGGCTGCGGCAGATTTTGAGCGATCTGCATCCGATGCTGCACTACATTCCGAGTTCTGCGGACAAGGTTGTCAGCGGGCATGGGCCGTATTGGGCCAATCCTGCGCCGTTCTACTTCCAGGTGGCGGACAAGCAGTTGCACAGCGAGATTGGCGCGCCAAATATCCCGCCGATTGAGAGCGTCAAGCTGATGATGCCGGAGAAGGCGTTGTGGCCGCAGGCGCTCGACTGGGGAATACACGACTTTTGCCTTGTAGGCGCGATGGGCGGAGCAGCCTTCCGATCGATCGTGGACAACAGCTACGGAGGCGCGAACAGCGCGGAGGAGTGGATCAAGCTTGCGCAATTCGTGAACTACGACACGTACCGCGCGATGTTTGAGGCTCAGAGCAAGTATCGAATGGGCGTGCTGCTTTGGATGAGCCACTCGTGCTGGCCGTCGTTCGTCTGGCAGACATACGACTACTATTTCGAACCGACCGCCGCTTACTACGGATGCAAAAAGGGATCGGAGCCGCTGCACATCCAGTGGAACAGCCTTGAAGACACGATAGAAGTGGTGAACTACAGCGCTGGAAAGGCCGCCGGTCTGCAGGCGTCTGTCGAGATATTGAACATGGATGGGAAGCGAGTCGACCAGAAGACGGCAACGCTGGACAGCGCGGAGGACGCGACGGTTTCGTGCATACGCATGAGCTATCCCAGTGGGCTGACGCCGGTTCATTTCCTGAGATTGTCACTCATGCGCGGATCTGAGACAGTTTCGAGCAATTTTTACTGGAGAGGTTTGAAGCAGAACGACTTCAAAGCGATTCGCGAATTGCCTGCCCCAAAGCTGGAGATCAACACAAGCGGAGGGAAGAACGGGGATGAATGGCAGCTCAGAGCGGAAATTCAGAACACGGGACAATCGCCAGCTTTAATGGTGCGGGTTAAGGCGGTGCGAGAGAAATCGGGAGATCGGGTTCTGCCTGCCATCTACTCAGATAACTACATCGCACTGATGCCGGGTGAGTCGCGCACTATAACCGTGCAGATGAGAGACGCAGACACGCGAGGCGAGGCTCCGAAGCTCGTCCTCGCGTAAGTGAAGCACCATCTGCGAGAGGACGGCTTCTCGTTCGAAAGAAACTGCATCCCAACCTGAAGAGAGGAGTCTTCAGGTGCAGAAACGGGAGATTGTGGTGATCACGGGTGCGTCCGCGGGAGTGGGACGCGCCGCGGTCCGGGAGTTTGCAAAGCGCGGAGCCGACATCGGGCTGATTGCTCGCGGAACGGACGGGCTAGAGGCAGCGGCGCGCGAGGTAGAGGAGCAGGGTGGGAGAGCACTGATTCTACCGGTCGATGTTGCGGACGCGGGCCAGGTGCAGCGCGCAGCAGACGAGGTGGAGCAAAAGCTGGGGCCCATCGACATCTGGGTAAACGACGCGATGGCTTCGGTGTTTTCTCCCATCAAGGAGATGACGGCGGAGGAGTTCAAGCGGGTCACAGAAGTGACGTACCTTGGATATGTGTACGGCACGCTCGCTGCGCTGAAGTACATGCTGCCACGTGATCGCGGGACCATTGTGCACGTTGGATCGGCATTGGCCTATCGAAGCATTCCCCTGCAGGCTGCGTATTGCGCTTCAAAGCATGCGATACTCGGGTTCTTTGCGTCGTTGCGCACGGAGCTGATCCACGATGGAAGCAACGTGAAGACCACGATGGTGCAAATGCCGGCTCTGAATACGCCGCAATTCGGATGGGTGAAGAGCCGCCTGCCGCGAAAGGCACAGCCGGTGCCGCCGATCTATCAGCCGGAAGTGGCTGCACGGTTGATTTACCACGCGGCGCACCATGCTGAGCGGCGCGAGTGGTACGCGTCGTGGTCCGTGGTGAAGGCAATATTCGGGAACAAGCTTGTGCCGTCTTATGCCGATCATTACCTTGCGAAGAACGGATACGATTCGCAGCAGTACGACGGGGGGGAGGATCCGGATCGTCCGAATAACCTGTATCATCCGCTGCCGGGTGATCACGGAGCTCACGGATCATTTGATTGTCGTGCGAAGAACTGGAGCGCAGAGGCGTTTGCAGAGAGGCATGCGGGTGCACTGGGGGCGGTATTGCTCGGTGTAGGGATTGTGGGAGCGGCGTTTGCGCTCAAGCGATGCGCGGCTTGTCGATGACTTGGCCCGCACGCAACTAGAGCGCGCTACTGTTCTGTTCCCTTCGAATGGTGAAAGCCCGATCGGAGGGACCGACTTGCATCCCATACCTGTTTCTAGAGTCGCAGGCCGGTCTGTATTGAGTTTTCGGTTGCCACACCCCACGCCATTGCCGGGGTGTTGTGGGCAATGCCGAATCGTCCATCCGGACCGAGCAGAATGATGCCTCCACGTCCGCCAAGTCTGCTGTAGAGATATGACATGGCTTCGCGGGTGGCGAGTTCAGGGGCAGTTCCGGCGGCGACGCGATCAACGGCCCACTTGCCGAGCACGAGTTTCATGATCGGTTCACCCCAGCCTGTGAGCGAGACGGCAGCCGAAAGGTTGTCAGCGTAGCACCCGCAGCCGATCAGCGAGGAATCGCCAACGCGGCCGGGAGTCTTATTCAGCGTGCCGCCTGTAGAAGTGCCAGCTGCCAGATTGCCGTCGATGTCGAGAGCAATAGCTCCAACGGTGTCATGACTCTGGAAGTCTTCCGCTTCTGAGGCTCGCGCGACGGCGGTTTCAGGGCTCTTGTCATCTTCCAGTCCGCTGAAGGTATCGTCGGCGAGTCCAGCGGCTTCCCGCTGCTTGGCCTGTGTGAGACGTTCGCGCTCGCGGTCGAGAACGAGCTCAGAGTTTTCAATCAGAGTCATGCCATGCGCGTGAGCGAACTGCTCAGCTCCTGTACCGACGAAGTAAACGTGAGGACTTTTTTCTAACACGAGGCGCGCGGCCTGGATAGGATTTCGAAGGCGCTCGACGCAAGCGACGCCACCCGCCTTCATCCGGCCACCGTCCATGAGAAGAGCATCGAGCTGCACGCGGCCGTCGGAAGTCAGGAAGCTTCCGCGACCTGCGTCGAACGTGGGATCGTCCTCCATGATGGTGACGGCCGCTTCGACGGCGTCGACAGACGTGCCGCCACGAGACAAGACGGCGTAGCCAGCGTCTAGAGCCTTGCGAACGCCGGACTCGTGGTCTGCGGCAGCTTCATCGGGAATGGCCCATGCTCCACCATGAACGACCAGGACAGGTTTGTGTGTGGCAGTTCTCACTGGCTAATGGTAGTCGATCAATCCCGCAGGGGTGGGTGAACCACGATTTTGAAAGTCAAGATCTCCCACCGGCACACACTGGGGTAAGCACTTGATTTCACTGTATTAGAAGCGCTCAAGTCCATTTGCAGTCAATTTAGTGGGTTTTCGCTAAGCTGAAAGCAGTCGCAAGATGAGGCGATTTCGATACTCGGCCAGTACGCGAGAGACAGCGTGCGCGGCGGACGGCCTCAGATGGAATACCTATCACATTCCCGACGCGGGAAGTGAATGCGAGATGTACGAGACGCGCATATGCGCAGCGTTAATCGCACTCGTATGACTCGAGCGGCAAATTGAACGATGAGCTGCACAGACGAAGCAACCGGTTCGAAACCGGACCGGAATCAATCCTGCTGCAGTTGAAGAGGACTGATTTCTCATGACGCTTTTTAGAAACTGTAATATCCGCGCCATTCTTCGCTGGGGAGTGATCTGGGCCGCCTTTGGGCTCGTAGCGTCCGCCCAGGCGATCAGCACAACAACTGTGCAGGGAACGGTGTATCTGGCGAACGGATCTACGGGATCGGGCACCTTGCAGGTGAGCTGGCCTGCATTTACGACGGCGACGAATCAAGCGATTGCCGCGGGCAAGCTGACCACAAACATTGGGGCCGACGGGTTTGTCAGTGTGAACCTAGCGCCGAACCTCGGGTCCAGCCCAGCGGGCTTGTTTTATACCGCCATTTATCACATGAGCGACGGCACAACCAGCACTGAGTACCGACGGTTCTACGCCGCCAAACTACTCGGAATTCTCAGCGGCTTTGATCTTTAACCTTCCGCTTGCTTCGTAGACAGCAGCGAACGGAGCAAAACGGATGCGAATGATGAATGAATTCGAAGCACAGGTGCTAAGTGACCTCAGCGTATTGAAATCCCAAATGCACGCCCTGACTGGCGATGGCAATGGCGGCCGAATCGCCGACCTCGAACGGCGCATGGAGGTTCACGAGCAGAATTGGGACCGGGCCAAGGGCTTCCTGGCGGCCTTCAGCGTCGTATTGACAGTGGTAGAGGTCGCGGTGCAAGCCTGGCATCGGCATTGACGAGTTTCGACTCAGCAGCTCAAGGCAGTCTGGGTCGAGTGGATCCTCTTATAATCACCCCATGAGCGAGAAGCCGTTAATCGGCGTAGTGATGGGCTCTAAGAGCGACTACGAAGTGCTCTCAGCAGCCGTTGAACTCCTGAGCGCCCTCGACATTCCCCACGAAGCGCGTGTTGTCAGCGCCCACCGCACTCCCGACTGGCTGTTCGAATATGCTGAGACAGCGCGCGATCGAGGACTACGCGTCATCATCGCCGGCGCGGGCGGCGCGGCTCACCTCCCTGGCATGCTCGCGGCAAAAACTCTGGTGCCTGTGCTCGGCGTTCCGGTTCCGGCGACCTTGCTCAACGGTCTTGATTCCCTGCTCTCCATCGTGCAAATGCCAAAGGGCGTTCCAGTGGGTACGCTAGCGATCGGCAAGCCGGGAGCGGCAAACGCCGCGATCTTTGCGGCGGAAATTTTAGCTGCAAGCGACGCCTCGCTTTACGATCGGCTCGCCGCCTGGCGCAAGGCTCGCACCGATGAAGTGATGATCCAGGAGCTTCCCTAGTGCCTGATAATTCCATTCCTGTTGTTGAACCTGGCGGCATGATCGGCATTCTCGGAGGCGGCCAACTCGGCCGCATGACTGCGATGGCCGCTCGCACAATGGGGTATCGCGTGCGTGTAATGGACCCGGAGCCGAAATGTCCTGCAAGCTTTGTGGTCGATGAGACCATCGTCGGAGCCTGGGATGATGTTTCCGCAGCGTTGAAGCTGGCGAGGGGATCTGACGCTCTGACACTCGAGATCGAACAAATCGGCGTCGATGCTCTCAGGCAGGTTGCGGAGCTCGCGCCTCTGCGCCCTGGCGTGGAGCCTGTGCGCATCATCCAGGACAAGACCATCCAGAAGACCTGGCTCGCAGAGAATGGATTCCCTGTAGGCCCGTTTCGGGTGGTTCGAAGCGAAGCAGAACTGCATGATGCGGTTGAAACGCTGGGCGGTCGGGTTTACCTGAAGATCGGACGCGGCGGCTATGACGGCCGCGGACAGGTCAGGCTCGGGCTGGAAACTCCATCCACCCAGCAAGCGATCAAGGATGCCTGGACCACTCTCGGCGAGAAACCAGCAGTCGCCGAACAGGCTCTCTACCTCGCGCATGAGATCAGCGTGATGGCTGCCCGGACTCCGTCGGGCGAGGTGCGCAGCTTTCCCGCTGCACGCAATCACCATGAAAATCAGATTCTGTCATGGAGCGTTTTGCCTGCGAGCATATCGCCCGAGATGGAGGCGAAAGCGGAAAAGCTTGCAGCCGACATCGTGACGAAGCTCGAGATTGAGGGCCTGCTCTGTGTGGAGATGTTCATCACCAAGCAGGGCAGATTGCTCGTCAACGAAATGGCGCCGCGTCCCCACAACAGTTATCACCAGAGCGAGCGCGGATGCGTCACAAGCCAGTTCGAACAGCTTGTGCGAACCACGTGCAATCTGCCGTTGGGGGATACCACTCTCATTACACCTTGCGCCATTGTGAACTTGCTCGGTGATATCTGGCTTACGTCATCGCCGAATCTCCCAGCGGCGCTCTCCGTCCCCGGCGTACGCCTGCACCTCTACGAAAAACGAGGAGCCAAAAAGGGACGTAAGATGGGACACCTATCGTCGGTCGGTGCAACAGCGGAGGAAGCACTGGAAAGGGTGCTCGACGCGAAGAAGCGGATGCTGGGCGAGAGCTAGCCTTCCTCCACGTCTCAGAGGGAGGAACCTTTGGCTTCGCTCAGCGCGGGATGTGGGGCATCTGGATCTCTTTCCTTGCCCCTTGTACCCGGGTTACACGCTGAACTGTTCGGCGTTTTCCCAGCGCTTTGGCCGACGATTCGCCTGCAGTATTTTCTTACGCAGGCGCAGCGACTTCGGCGTGATCTCGACGAGCTCATCATCGGCAATGAACTCGATCGCTTGCTCCAGGTTCAGTGTTCTGTAGGGCACAAGCCTTAGAGCTTCGTCTGCGCTCGATGCGCGCATATTTGTGAGCTTCTTCTCGCGGACCACGTTGACGTCGAGGTCGTTGTCGCGCGAGTGCTCGCCGACGATCATGCCCTCGTATACGTCCACGCCGGCGCCGAGGAACAGTATCCCGCGCTCCTGCAGACCATTCAGCGAGTATGTCGTTGTCACGCCCTGACGATCGGCGATCAGCGCTCCGGTAGGCCGCTGCGGAATCTCACCCTGGTAAGGGATATAGCCATCGAAAAGAGAGTTCATCACGATCGTTCCGCGCGTCTCGGTGAGCATCTCGCTGCGCAGGCCGATTAGGCCGCGGCTGGGGACGCGGAATTCAAGCCGCACACGGCCTGAACCGTGGTTGTGCATCTTGGTCATTTCGCCTTTGCGGGGTCCGAGCTTTTCAATGACGACGCCCGTGTACTGCTCCGGAATGTCGATCGTGAGGTGCTCGACGGGTTCCATACGCGTGCCGTCCACAACCTTGGTCACGATCTCGGGGCGTCCCGCCATCAGTTCGAAGCCCTCTCGCCGCATCATTTCGATCAGAATGGCCAGTTGCAATTCACCTCGGCCGAGTACTTTGAAGGTGTCGGGTGACCCGGTCTCCTCCACGCGAATTGAGACGTTCGTCAGCAATTCTTTTTCGAGTCGCTCGCGCAGGTTGCGGCTCGTCACGTACTGCCCTTCCCTGCCTGCGAATGGCGAGTTGTTCACGCTGAACTGAATGGCGATGGTGGGCTCGTCAATCACGATCAGAGGCAGCGGCGCGGGCGTCTCGAGAGCGGTGATGGTCTCACCGATGGTGATGCCCTCGACCCCGGCGACTGCGACGATGTCTCCCATCACTGTTTCCGTCATCTCAGTTCGCTTGAGACCAGAAAATGTAAACAGCTTGGTGATTTTAGTCTTCTGCAGTGACCCGTCGCGCTTCGAGATATTCACCTCATCGCCTGCGTGCAATGTCCCCTGGAAGACGCGGCAGATCGCGATGCGACCAAAGTATTCTGAGTAGTCGAGGTTCGTAACGAGAATTTGAAGCGGCGCTTCTGAATCACCTGTCGCTGCCGGGATCGTCGAAACAATGGTTTCAAACAGCGGCTGCAGGTTTTCACCGGGCGTATTCAGATCGAGGGTCGCGGTTCCCGCCTTGGCTACTGCATACAGCACCGGAAAATCAAGCTGCGATTCCTCTGCATCGAGATCGATGAAAAGATCGTATATCTCGTTAAGCACTTCCTGCGGCCGCGCGTCCGGACGATCGATCTTGTTGATCACCACGATCGGCGCGAGCTTCGCTTCGAGGGCTTTGGCAAGCACGTAGCGCGTCTGCGGCAGCGGTCCCTCGGCGGCATCTACCAGGAGCATCACGCCATCCACCATTTTCAAAGCGCGTTCCACTTCACCGCCGAAGTCGGCGTGGCCCGGGGTGTCGACGATGTTGATCTTGCCGCCGGCATAGTTCACGGCGGTGTTCTTGGCCAGAATGGTGATGCCGCGCTCGCGTTCCAGCTCGTTGGAGTCCATCACGCGCTCGGCAACCTGCTCGTTGGCGCGGAAGGTGCCTGACTGCCGCAGCATGGCGTCAACAAGTGTGGTCTTACCGTGGTCGACATGGGCGATGATGGCGATATTGCGTATCGTCTGGCTCACAGGGGCAATGTTCCTTTTCTTCTAGGCAAATCTTGATTTGCGCTGGGATGCGGCCGCTCTCGGCCACCGGATCGGTGTGAAAATGCGATGAATAGCCGCACAGTGCGGCACTTTCTATTCTAGCAGCAACAACAATCCAGCAGAATTTCCAGCCTCAGCGCTATCCTTTAGTCTTCTCAATGCACGAGATAGCTGATGATCAGGCCAAGGGAGGCAGCCCAGATTACCGCGGTCGTTCCCCAGCCGAGGATGTTGATAAGGCGCCGGTTGACGCGATCGCCCATTATTTTTCTCTGGTTCGTCATCACCATAATCAGCACCATCAGCGGTGGTGTGGAGAATCCCTGGACAATTCCGGCGAAGACCAGGGCATGCATCGGGTTGATGCCGAGAAAGTTCAGCACCATTGCGGCAACGGTGAAGACCGTGATCGCAAAGTAGAAGAGCTTCGCTTCGTTCGGCTTGAGACTCAGGCCTGTTCGCGCCCCCGCTGCCTGGCAAACGTCGTAAGCGGCGCCCGTGGTCATGACCGGGACAGCAAGCATGCCGACACCGATGATGCCGATCGCGAATAATCCGGATGCGAACCTTCCAGCCGCCGGCCGCAGAGCGATTGCAACATCAGCTGCCGATTCGATTCCATGATGGCCGGAGACGAAGAGCGTCGCCGCGGTTGCCAGCATGATGAAGTACATGACGGCATTCGAGAACAGCATGCCGAAGATCACGTCCCATAATGATTGTCTGAGTTGCGCAGGTGTTGCGCCACGGCGCTGTCGCACAGTGCGGTGCCCTGCTGCGATCTTCTCTTCAACTTCCTCGTTGGATTGCCAGGTGAAGATGTACGCCGACAGCGATGCACCGATAATTGCCACGATCATCGTGAGCATGGCGCGGTCGAAGTGCAGATGAGGCATCAAAGTGCCCCGAAGAACTGCGCCCCAGTTGGGTTTGGCCATCAACGCCGACGCGACATAGGCCAGCAACGACATTGCAAGCACACGCAGCACATTGCGAATGAACGTGTAGGAACCCCAAATCTGAAAAGCGAGTGCGGACGATGTTACGCCCACCAGGATCGCCCACCGGGGCAGTGGGACCAGCAGCCCCAGGGCTGCTGCCATGCCGCCGATATCCGCTCCGGCTTCGATAATGTTCCCGATGATGACGCCAACGAGCACGAGAAAGAGCAGCCAGCGCGGAGACCGCCTCCGCAGGACCGAGAAGAGGCCCTCTCCGGTGACCAGCCCGAGTTTCCCGGAAAGATAGACAACCGCGATCATCATGGGTAGAGCGAGCGGGGCCATCCACAGGATGTTGTAGCCGAACTGCGCGCCCGCCTGGGCGTAGGTGCCTACCGCTGCGCAGTCATCGTCCGCCGCTCCGGTGATGAGGCCCAAGCCCACCGACCGCAGCATTCTGTGCTCATGTTTTTGCGTGCGGGGTAAAGGAGTTGCTGGTTCAGCCACCTGGGACCCAATTGCGCGTAAATCGTGAACGCAATGTGAGTTGGATGGAGCGTGTGCTGCTCTGGTTACTTTCAGAGCTCATGCTCTTGACCTGCTCATCCCGCATTCCGGTTAGAACGGAATGCATACCGCACGACCTGCTTCAGCGTATACACTCGTCGCAAATGAATCGCACCCTCGGCAGTCTTCTTGTTCCCTTCCTCCTTGTGCTCGCATCGGCGAACATCCCGGCACACGCCGCCTCAGCCAAGAACCAACGGTTGCTCATCTACTCCATCGACGTAGAAGGCGGGCAGGCCACCCTTCTTGTGTCTCCATCTGGTGCATCCATGCTTGTCGATACCGGCTGGCCCGGCAGCAATGGCCGTGATGCCGAACGCATTGAGACCGCAATGAAAGATGCGGGGATTCATCAGATCGACAAGGTGCTCATCACTCACTTTCACACCGACCATGTCGGCGGAGTGCCTGAACTGGTCAAGCGAGTGAAGGTTGGGGAGTTCCTGGATCACGGCGTGAACCGCGAGGACTCTGACATCACGCGGAAAGACTTCGCCGCCTACATCGCTGCAATCGGCAACACGCCACGGCACACGCTGCATCCTGGCGACGCCATCAAGGTTCCTGGTCTGGATGTCATTGTGGTCACCGCTGATGGCGAGCACGTTGCATCAGTGCCCGGGATTAAGCCTGAAGCAAATCCGAGTTGTGCGAGCGAGCCCAAGTGGACGCTCGACCAGAGCGAGAACCCACGTTCGGTCGGCATCCTTGTTCGCTTCGGTAAGTTCAGCTTCCTCGACCTCGGCGACCTTACCAAGCCGAAGGAACTGGATCTTGTCTGCCCGAACAGTCCGCTTGGCCACGTCAGCCTGTTTCTGGCCAGCCACCACGGGCTTGACCAGTCGAACTCGAAATCGCTCGTTGATTCCATTCACGCTCGCGCAGCGATCATGAACAACGGGGCACACAAAGGCGGGAGCCCTACTGCGTGGCAGAGTGTAAGCGAAAGCGTTGGCGCCAAGAACCTCTTCATGCTGCATACAGCGGAAGGCTCAGACACCGCGCACAACAGCGCTGAAGATATGATCGCGAATCCAAGAGGTGACGGCGAGGGGCATTACTTCAAGGTTGCTGCTGATCGGGATGGTAGCTTCACTGTCACCAACACGCGGACGGGCGCAACAAAGAAATATCCGGCGGATTGAACAAAGAGTAAAGGGCCCCCGCAACTGCAAGGGCCCTATGAATCAGAGCTGTTCGCTTTATCTTGAGCCGAGTTACCTGGTGCTCGACATCTCCTTGCCGCCGACATCGACATTGTGAGCCTTCGCGATCTGCTCGATGATCTGGAGATGCTGCTGGATCACCTGCGATCCTTTGTCCGCTATCTCCTTAACGGTGGGATCCTGTGCCGCTTGAGCTTCGCTCTGGAAGTCCTTCAGGTCTTTCTGGTGGTCCTTGACCATCATGGTGATGTACTCGCGATCAAATTCCTGACCTGAAAGCCCTTGCAGCTTCTCCATCTCTTTCTTGTCTTTCTTCGAGGGCCCAGAGGGTTCATTGATCCCCATCTGTTTTGCCACTGGCTTGAGCCACTTGTCGCCCATTTGCCCATGATCGTTCACCATCTTGGCGGCAAATTGCTTGACATCATTGCTCTGTGACTTTTGCTGTGCCAGTTGTCCCAGCTGAACTTCGGCCATTCCACCTTCCATGGCTTTGCTGATGAAAGCGCGCTCTGAAAAGTCCTGTGCCGAAGTTGGCGCTCCGGCGTTCTGTGTTGTGCTTGAATTGCTGTTGGGAGACTGCGAACTTGGGGACTGGCTTTGAGGCATGCTCGGCTGCTGCGGGGCGCCTCCACCTGGTGCCTGGGCCAGGGAAACAGCCGCGCCCAGCAAAACGGTTCCTGCGCCTGTCGAAACTGTATAAGCTATCCGCCTTAGATTCATTTCCATAAACCTCCGATTGCGCACGAGGCCAGGGCCTGCGCACGCATCCCCTCTCCGATGCCCGCAGAGCGCTCCGGGGTTGCCGCATCTCGCGTTCGAATCGGCAGGGTGGAACAGTCGGGGAGGGGGCGTTTTATTGATGAAGACGCAGGAACTTACGATCGACGGGAACTCAGGTACAGCTTTTCAAGCGCGTCGCATGCCGTCTTTACGCCATCTTCTTTCCGTAACTCCTCGGCGACGCTTCTGGCTTGCAGCGCGATCTGGGGGGCATCGAGAATCTTGCGCACTTTGCGCGTAACCTTTCGCGGAGTGTAGTTGTGTTTCTGGATGACCTTGGCCACGCCGAGCCTCTTCATGCGCCGCGCATTGTCCGGCTGGTCGTGCGAGTAGGGCATGATGAGCATCGGCTTCCCTGCTGCGAGGCACTGCGCGGTGGTCCCGACGCCACCTTGATGAATCACAATGGACGAGCTTGAAAACAGCTTTGAGTACGGCGCATACTCCGCAACGCAGATGGAATCGGGGAGCTCCTGCTTCGGTTTGTTGCGCCGGTCGCTCCCAATCAACAGCACGGCACGTTTTCCCAGCTCTGCCGCCGCACTTGCAGAGACCTCATAGAAATCTCCCGCCGCCAGCACAGCAGCCGACCCAAGCGTGAAAACCAGCGGAGCCTCTCCGCTGGTGACGAATTCCTCAAGATGAGGCGGCAGCTTCGCATTCCCGGAGTCTGCATCGTAGAAGGCGAAGCCAGTAATCACGGTGTTCGCCGGCCAGTCTTTCTGCTCCACTCCCAACACCCGGGAGAACAGCGCAAGGACCAGATAGGGCGAGTGCTTCGCATCGAACAATGGATTCTCGCCGCGTGGCAGTCCCAGTTCTTTGCGGAGCTCGTAGATGGGCTCGGGCCACTTGCGGCTTACAAAACGCGCCACTCTTTTGATCACGCGTCCGAAGCCGGGTACGCGCTTGTCCGCTTTGGCGAGCTTTGGATAGGGAGGAAGTACGGGCGGGTCGAACGCGGAGAAGAACGACAGGGGTGCCAGCACGTAACTCGCCCACGGTATACCCGTCACCTCTGCGACAATTGGCCCTGCATAGTTCAGTTCTCCCAGAAGCAGCAGATCCGCGCGCGCTGGCTTAGTCGCAGCATCCAGCAGATCGTCATAGGTATGCCGCAGAGCCGGAAACAGGAAGTTGCGCAATCCATGCTCTGTTCCATGCTTGATGTCGTAGATCATCTCTACGAGCGCATTGTTGGTGGGATCAATGTCGGGTCGAATCGCGTGAAACTCCAAGCCTACTGGCTCGATCCTCGATCGATAAACCGCAGGGAGCGCCATTACCGGCGCGTGGCCTCGCCGCTTCAACTCGAGCGCGAGCGCGATCAGCGGATTGATGTCGCCGTAAGTACCAATGTTCGAGAGGACGATTCGCAAGGAGTGGTCCGTCGATCGGGAGTGGGACGCTCCGATAAGGGTAAAGCATCACTCAGCGCGCCGCGCTGAATCTGCAACCAGAATTCAAGGAAGAACAACGAAAGACAAGCTGTCCGCTGGAACCTGTTGCCGGGCTACTTGTCTTCGCCCCAGTTCTCGCGATCGCCATCCCACATCTCGATCATGATCAGGGTCTCCCGTTCGGTTGACTCGGTCATCGGATTGACCGGCACACGCGCTGGAAACATGATGGCAATGGAAGCCAGTTGCGCGAGCTTTGGCGGCAGTTCGGGCATTCCAAATTCGCGCTGCTCGGCATAATCAAACAGCGTGCCGACCGCTCCGAAGCTGAACGACAACGTTGAATCGGAGCTGATGGAATGGAGAGTGAAGGACTCCTCGGAAACAGAGAAGACGCGCGCCTTCAGTACCAGGCGGCACTCGTTGAAGGAGCCAAGGCAGAGCAGCGATGTCTGCTCGTCCATCCACTTGCTCAGCAAGAGCCTGACATCTGAGATATCCAAGTTTCCAGCAGTCCGAATTGTGCCCTGGTCCAGCAACATGTGCAGTGTACGAACACTCCTCTGGACTGCACATCCCCATTTGGTAATCACTGTGAGCGTGCATTTAGACAGAACCACCGTTGATCTCGCTTCGCGATCCGAGTTGTTTTGCGAATTCGCGCGTCAGGTCTCGAACACGGCGAACACACTCCCGGGGCGATTCCGTTCCCACCAGAGGTGAGGCTTCGAGGCTCGCGCGTTTTGCCGTTTCCAGCAGCAACTCATCTGAGCCCCGTCTCGAAACTCTCACCTGCGGCCAGACTCCGGTCCGTACGGATCGGATGTACCGCAGCTCCCCTCTGGAAGTCCGAAGGTTTTTGGTTTCGCGGGGTCAACTGGAGTCATCGTTCCTGTTTAGGAGATTCAAGGCTGCCTTGCGATCCAGAGTACTTTCTCTTTTTCTTCGCTAGAATGGATATTAACGTCGGCTCGACCGGCAAGCCTGCAGACGTCGGATTTTCCCCATGATGACGGTCCAGCAGAAACTCGCAATCCTTGCCGATGCAGCCAAATACGATGCATCCTGCGCGTCCAGCGGTTCCAAACGGGCCGGCAATGGCAAAGGAATCGGCCACTCCGATGGCACCGGGATCTGCCACAGCTACACTCCTGACGGCCGCTGCGTCTCCCTTCTTAAGATTCTGCTGACAAACTACTGCACTTACGATTGCGTCTTTTGCGTAAACCGCGTCTCCTCCGACATACCACGCGCCCGGTTCACTCCAGTCGAGGTCGTAAATCTCACGCTAGACTTCTACCGCCGCAATTACATCGAGGGCCTCTTCCTCTCTTCCGGCATCATCCAGTCTCCCGACTACACGATGGAGCAGGTCATTGAGATTGCCCGGTCTCTGCGCGAAGACCACGCGTTCGGCGGATACATCCATCTGAAGGCAATTGCCGGAGCTTCACCTGCTCTCATCGAGCGCGCCGGCAGTTTCGCGGATCGGCTCAGCGCCAACATCGAGCTGCCCACTCAGCAGGATCTCGTTCAGCTCGCCCCGGAGAAAAAAGTGAAGGTAATCGAGGGCACGATGAACCAGATTACCGAGCGAAAAGCAGAGATCGATGAAGACCGACACCGCCATCGCTCGGCTCCGCGCTTCGCCCCAGCAGGTCAGAGCACTCAGATGGTGGTCGGTGCAACTGCAACCAGCGATCGCCAGATCCTTTCCACCGCGTCTCACCTCTACGACAGCTACAAGCTGCGTCGCATTTACTTCTCGAGCTTCAGTCCTTTTCCGCTGGGAGATGCGCGCCTGCCTCAGGCAGCGCCACCGTTGGTCCGGGAGCATCGTCTCTACCAGGCCGACTGGCTGATGCGGTATTACGGGTTCACGGCGGCGGAATTGACCACAGATCAGCAGCCGAATCTCAGTCTGCAGAAGGATCCGAAGCTCACCTGGGCGGAGGCTCATCCAGAGTTCTTCCCAGTCGATGTCAACGCTGGCTCACGGGAAGCTCTGTTGCGCGTTCCCGGTATAGGCTATCGCAATGTAAGCCGCATTCTGCGCATCCGCCGTTATCATCGTCTTTCGCTCGACGACCTTCGCAAACTGAACGTGCGCGTCAAAGTCGCCGAGAAGTACCTTATCGCTGCTGATCATCTTCCGACCGTTCCAAACCTGGCGCATCTTATTGCCGTCGATTCACCGAAGCCGGTGCAGGCCGTGCAGCTTGATCTCTTCGCCGGCATCTCCGCTTTCTCGGGCCAACTATGAAGCAGGGTACATCGCCTCAGGCGATACTGCGCCAGTCGATTTCGTTTGCCCCGACCTTTGATGCATGGCGCGAGGCCGTGCGTCCCCTGCTATCTGCCGCTGCGCACCCGGCGACCATCGACCTGGCCGATACCGCTTCCGGCGTCTCCGACTCGCTGTTTGCGTTCTCCGCGCGCAACTCGGTCTCTGAAAGTACCCCCGTTCACGTTCCACGCTCGTTTATCGAGCGCGCAAAGATCGTCGCCTGTCATCGCAGCGCCGATCGCTGGAACCTGCTCTACCGAATCCTCTTTCGCCTGCAGTCCGACCGCAACCTGATGAAGCTTGATGTTGACGACGACATCGCAGAATTCCGACGGCTCGAGCACCAGGTCAAGCGGGATCTGCATAAGATGCATGCATTCGTGCGCTTCCGCAAAGTTGAGGACGAGACCGGCGTTCACTACATCGCATGGTATGAGCCGGCCCATCACGTTCTCGCCTTGGCTGCGCCCTTCTTTGCTGAGCGTTTCGCCATCATGCAATGGGCAATTCTCACGCCGGACGCGTCGGTCAACTGGGATCCGGATGAAAAGCGCCTCACTTTTGGCACTGGAGTTCCCCGCGAACGCGCCCCTGTGACGGATGATTTCGAGGCGCTCTGGCGGACTTACTATTCTTCCATTTTCAATCCCGCCCGGACCAACCTGCATGCCATGCGTTCGGAGATGCCGGTCCGCTACTGGAAGAACCTACCCGAAATCGACAGCCTGCCAAGGCTTTTGACCGAAGCGGAGGGCCGCGTAGAGGCGATGCTCGCGCGCCAGCCGAAGGTTACGGCTGCGTCTTTCCTCCCCTCTGAGCGATCCCTCCCAATTCTTCAGCAATCGATCCACACCTGCCAGGGATGCGAACTCTACCGGTGCGCGACACAGCCCGTGTTCGGAGCCGGACCTTCAACGGCTCGAATGATGTTCGTCGGCGAGCAGCCAGGCGATGAAGAGGACCGTGCAGGCAAGCCGTTCATCGGGCCCGCGGGACGATTGCTGGATACGCTTCTTGCAGAAGCTGAAATCGACAGATCATCGGTGTACGTCACGAATGCGGTGAAACACTTCAAGTTCACGGAGCGTGGCAAGCGGCGCCTTCACGAGAATCCACGCGCGTCGGAGATCTTTGCGTGTCGCCCGTGGCTGCTCGCCGAACTTGAAGCAGTTCACCCTGAGCTGGTCGTCTGCCTTGGAGCGACAGCATCAAAATCTCTGTTCGGGCCTAACTTCGGCCTAATGCGCGATCGAGGGAAGATCCTCTCCAGTCCCTACGCTGAACGAGTGATTGCAACCCTGCACCCCTCCGCGATTCTGCGCGCGACGGATCCGGAACGCGCTGCGCAAATGCGATCCATGCTGGTTGCTGACCTCAGGTTGGCTTCCGCTACCCTCGGCGCGAAGGCATAGCTTCCAGCGGATTCTCCAGGGCGTAGCTGAGGGTTGAAGAAGTTCTACATTCCGAGGCGACGCATGCTGTACCATCGTTGTCGGATGTCAGCGCCGCAACTGCAAGCTGCGACAAAGCTTAGTGCAGCTTGGGAACCGCGGGCCCTCGATCAGCATCCACTGGAACGATGACGGATTCTTCCACTCCGCGCCGCAACCCGCTCAGCACCGCGCCAAATCTCCTCACAATCATTCGTCTTTGTCTCGCTCCATTCCTCGTCGCCTGCATCCTCGAGAATCGCTTTGAAGTCGCCTTCATCCTGTTCGTCATCGCCGGTATAACGGACGGGCTGGATGGGTTCCTCGCCCGCGTTCTCAAGCAGGGCACCACTCTCGGACAATACCTCGACCCGATCGCGGACAAACTGCTCCTGAGCACGCTCTTCGTTGTTCTCACGTACAAGAGCCTGATACCGACGACGGTCACAGTGCTCGTATTTGGACGAGATTTTGCGATCCTCATCGTGGCAGCCGTAATGTATGCAGTCGTTGGCCGACGGGACTTTGGACCGAGTATTTTCGGCAAGGCCAATACTCTCGCTGAGATTATGGCGGTGGCAGTGGTGCTTTTGCACCAGCTTGTAACCGCGAAATGGGTCGCCGTTCTGAGGCTGATCGCCCTCGACGCGACCATCGGGCTCACGATCCTGTCAGGCCTGCACTATGCCTGGATCGCAGCACATCGCAGCAGCGCACAAGCCGGCGGGTCGGCCCCGCAATAGGCCTCACGTCCGCTCTGGAGAATTGAATCGATTTCGGGCTAAGAAGCCCTACTCGTCGTTCGTATTCGTATCCGGCTCTTCCTTCTCGACTGACTCCTCGATAGCCATGTCGTGAAACTCTTCAGAATCAAACACATCGCCACATTCGAGGCACTCAACGTACTCCGTGTCTTCGTGGCGGGAGACTATTCGAACCCTGGGGTGTTTGCAGGCGATGACCATCTTTAGTTGGAGAGGCTCGGATTTTGGAAACGCTTGCCGCAGATTGTAGCGAGCTTTCCCGTAATTTCAAACGGCATTTTGGTGAATCTTTTCGGGTCTTTTGGGCCCGCGCGGCTTTATAACCGCTAAGTTCCGAACCGGAATTGAACACGGACATAATTGGTCGTATACTGAATACGGACCTAAGAAGTCGCATATTATGCTCAAGCTCACCAAAAAAGCGGATTACGGGTTGATGGCTCTGAAGTATCTGGCCGAACGCCCGGAGACTGCTGCCCTGAGCGCCAAAGACATCGCCGATGCCTACGGGATTCCGGCCCAATTGCTGGCCAAGATCCTCCAACAACTGACCCGGAAAGGCCTGCTCAAGTCGCACGCCGGGATGAATGGCGGCTACGCGCTGGCGAAGTCCGCGGGGTCGATCTCGGCTTACGAGGTGATTCTGGCCATCGACGGCCCGTTCTTCATCACCTCGTGCACCAAGGGCGCAAACGGCTGTGAGTTGACACCAAGTTGCACGATTAAGGAGCCGCTGGCCCGTGTGAATGAAACCATCGCCGGCGTGCTCAAAAGCATCAGCATTCAGGATCTTGCGGAGCACGAGCATCAGCCCGGACATGCGCCGGAGCCGAAGCTCGTCACGCTCACGATTTAGCTGTCAAACCTTCGCATTGCGAAGAGCCTCCGTGCCGAGCGGAGCCAGAAGGATGGAGAGGTCGGGATGAGTACAGTTACCAGTCAGATCGAAGTTCCGGCAGGCGTAACACTGCCGATTTACATGGATAATCACGCCACCAGCCCGCTCGATTCCCGCGTGCTGGAAGCGATGATGCCCTACTTGACCAACAAGTTCGGCAACGCTGCCAGCCGCAACCACTCCTTCGGGTGGGAAGCCGAGCAGGCCGTTGAAACCGCGCGCGAGCAGATCGCCAAGCTCATCGGCGCCACCGCGAAGGAAATCATCTTCACCTCCGGCGCCACCGAGTCCAACAATCTCGCCATCAAGGGCATCGCCGAGATGTACCGCGAGCGCGGCAACCACATCATCACGCAGGTGACTGAGCACAAGGCCGTGCTCGACACCTGCAAGCGCCTCGAGAAGTACGGCTATCGCGTTACCTATCTGCCCGTGAAGGCAGATGGCCTGATCGACATCGAAGATCTGAAGCGCGCAATGGACGACAAGACCATCCTTGTCTCCATCATGTACGCCAACAACGAAATCGGCGTGATCCAGCCGATCCGCGAGATTGGCAAGCTCTGCCACGAGAAGGGCGTGCTCTTCCACACCGATGCTGTGCAGGCCGTTGGCAAGGTTCCGGTCAACGTAATCGCAGACAACATCGATGTGCTCTCGCTCTCCGGCCACAAGGTCTACGGACCCAAGGGAGTCGGCGCACTCTATGTTCGTCGCCGCAATCCGCGTGTGCAGATTGCCGCTCAGATCGACGGCGGTGGCCACGAGCGCGGCATGCGTTCCGGCACTCTGAACGTCCCCGGAATCGTCGGCCTCGGCGCAGCATGCGAGATCGCCCGCAATGAGATGGACACCGAAGCTGCCTACCTTCGCGGCCTCCGCGATCGCCTGCAGCAGAAGCTCGAGTCCGAGTTGGACTACATCCACATCAACGGATCGATGGAACACAGATTGCCCGGCAACCTCAACGTCAGCTTCGTCTATGTTGAAGGCGAATCGCTGCTGATGGGCATCAACGACGTAGCTGTATCCAGCGGCTCTGCCTGCACATCGGCAACTCTGGAACCTTCTTACGTCTTGAAAGCTCTCGGTCTCGGCGATGACGTGGCGCATAGCTCCATTCGCTTCGGCCTTGGGCGCTTCAACACTCAGGCTGAGGTGGACTATGTAGCCGCGAAGGTGATCGACATTGTGAAGAAGCTTCGTGAACTCTCACCGCTGTACGAGATGGTGAAAGAAGGAATTGACCTGACCAAGATCGAGTGGCAGGCGCACTAAGGTATTTGGCAGCCGGTCCGAGGGCTTAAAGCGTCCCAGGACCGGCCCCGGTCATCAAACTACCGACGACTGGGAACTGAAGACTGAGAACTGGTTTTGCGGCTTCCCGCAGAAGGAGATCGGAACAATGGCATACAGTGACAAGGTAGTCGACCACTATAACAATCCCCGCAACGTAGGCACGCTCGACAAGAGCTCCACTGAAGTAGGCACGGGGCTGGTCGGCGCCCCCGAGTGCGGCGACGTCATGCGCCTGCAGATCCGCGTCAATCCCGAGACCCAGGTCATTGAAGAAGCCAAGTTCAAGACCTTCGGTTGCGGTTCGGCAATCGCCAGCTCTTCGCTCGCGACCGAGTGGATCAAGGGACGCACCGTTGAAGACGCGCTCGCAATCAAGAACACTGACATCGTGAAGGAACTCTCGCTTCCTCCCGTCAAGATCCACTGCTCCGTGCTCGCTGAAGACGCGATCCGCGCAGCCATCGGAGACTGGAAGAAGAAGAACGGTGTCGCGGAAGAAGCGGCCGTCGCCGCGCAGGCGAAGTAAATCACTCTGATGGGTGCCCCACATCTCGTTTTCGAGATGTGGGGCACCGGAGGTCGAGTAAGAAGGGCACAATGTCGAACTTTGTAAGCATCGAATCGAAGCCGGCCGAAGGAGCAAGCGCTACACCTGTGCAGCCCGCTGCTGCACCGGCTTCGCATGGGAATTCAACCGGAATTCAAGTGACCGATCGCGCGGTCAAGCGCATCAAGATCGCCATCGCCAAGGAGGGCATCTCGCCCGAAGAAGGCGGACTGCGTCTCGGCGTGCTTGGCGGCGGATGCTCCGGGCTTTCTTATTCGATCAAGTTCGACACACGTCCCCGCGAGCGCGATCGCATCTACGAATTCGACGGGGTCCGCATCTTTGTCGATCCCAAGTCGTTCATCTACCTGCACGGCATGACGCTCGACTACGAAGAGACACTGATGCGGCAGGGGTTCAACTTCATCAATCCGAACTCCTCGCGCTCCTGCGGCTGCGGATCATCTTTCTCGTCGTAGGTCTCTCATCTTGCCGGAGTTTTCTCATGTTGAAAGTTATCGATTCTGCAATACCGGTTGAATGCTGGTCGTGTGCCGTCGCACACAACGAGTCCACTCTCTTCTGTCCGCATTGCAGCAAGATTCAGCCTCCTCCGGGAGGCGATTATTTTTCCGTCTTCTCTCTTGTGCCGAAGCTCGATCTCGATCTGGGCATGCTCGAGCACCAGTTCCACAAGCTCAGCCGCAAATTGCACCCCGACCGATTCGCGCGCGCCTCGGTGCACGAGAAGGACTGGAGCCTGGCAGACACAGCTCTGCTCAACGACGCCTATCGCACGCTGCGCGACCCGATCCGCCGAACCGAATACCTGCTGAAGCTGCGAGGCGCAGAAATCGGCGAAGAGCACGCCGGCAAAGACCGTAAGGACCCATCGCGCGTTCCCGCTGACCTGCTCGAAGAGGCCTTCGATCTCAACATGCAACTTGAAGAAATGCGCATGTCGAAGAAGATGGGCGACACGGATCCCGATCTTCAGTCCGGCCTCGAACAGGCGAGAAAGAAATACAACGACATGCTCGACCAGGTCGACAGCGATCTGCGCGCGCAATGGCAGGTCTGGGACAACGGAGACGAGCCTGCTCGCAAGGAAGCTGAAAAGAAGATGGTGTCGCTTCTCGATCGCCGGCGCTACATCAATAACCTGGTCCGCGACGTAACTGAAACACTTGGTAGCTAAAGAAGGCATCCGCGAAGTTAGAAGAAGCGTCAGGGCGCGACTTCAGTCGTGCCGAGCGAAGATTCAAACGGGCTGGGGCTTTAGCCCCCGTGAGTACTCCCAAAAGGAACTTTGAGGTATTTAGATCTCTCATGGCAGCAGAAGGACGCGTAGTTGGAATCGACCTGGGAACGACCAACTCCCTGGTCGCATATATGGAAGGCGATAAGCCCGTCGTCATTCCCGGCGTAGACGGATCGAATCTCGTCCCATCCGTCGTCGCGCTCGATCCCATGCCGAACGATGGCAGCAGCCGGCCAACCGTAACCGTGGGCAACAGCGCCCGGCGTACGCTGGTTGAAACTCCTGAGCGCGTAATCTATTCCGTCAAGCGACTGATGGGCCGCGGTCTCGAAGAAGTCCAGAGCGAACTAAAGTTCTTTCCCTTCCGCCTCGCCGATGACGTCGAAGCCGGAGAAGTCCCGCGCATTCAGCTCGGCGAAATGCGCTTTACTCCTCCTGAAATCTCCGCGTACATCTTGCGCCAGCTCAAGCGCAATGCCGAACGTTTCTTCGGCTCGCCGGTCACGCAGGCTGTCATCACGGTCCCTGCATACTTCAATGACGCGCAGCGCCAGGCTACAAAAGATGCAGGCCGCATGGCCGGCCTCGAAGTGCTACGTTTGGTCAACGAGCCCACAGCAGCCGCGCTTGCGTACGGCCTCGACCGCAACAAAGAAGGCCTCATCGCCGTCTACGATCTCGGCGGCGGCACCTTCGACATTTCGATCCTCAAGCTCCGCGACGGCATCTTCGAAGTGCAGTCCACTAACGGCGACACGCACCTCGGCGGCGACGACATCGATAATCTCCTTCTCGCCATTGCCCTCGACGAGATCCACTCCGAACACGGCATCGATCTCCGCCAGCATCCCGGCGCCGTTCAGGCCCTGCGAAAGTCAGCGATCGATGCCAAGATTCGCCTCTCGTCCGAGCCATTCGCCCAGTTCGATTTCGAACTCCCCAACGGCGACCGCTATCAGCGCGAGATTCCCCGCGAAGTTTTCGAGCAGTTGATCGAGCCCGTTCTCAACCGCACCGCTGGTCCCTGCAAACAGGCCCTCGCTGATGCAGGCGTCACGCCTGAGCAAGTTGATGAAGTCGTCCTCGTCGGTGGATCAACCCGCATTCCCGCAGTCCGCCGCCTCGTCGAAGACCTCTTTCACCTGACCGCACGTGGCAAGAAGCCGCACATCGAACTCAACCCCGATGAGGTCGTCGCACTCGGCGCAGCCGTGCAGGCTGATATCCTCGCCGGAGCCTCCAAGACCACCGAAGAGATGCTCCTCCTCGACGTCACTCCTCTCTCGCTCGGCATCGAGGCACTCGGCGGCACTGTCGCGAAGATCATCCAGCGCAACTCCACCATCCCCGCATCCGCTACCGAGCACTTCACCACCGGCGTCGACGGTCAGACCAACGTAGCCATCCACGTCGTGCAGGGCGAGCGCGAACTCGCGGCCGACTGCCGTTCTCTGGCGCGTTTCGATCTCAAAGGCATTCCGCCCATGACCGCCGGCCTGCCGCGTATCGAAGTCAAATTCCTCATCGACGCCGACGGCATTCTTCAGGTCTCCGCGCGCGAACAGCGCAGCGGCCAGCAAGCCCAGATCGAAGTCAAGCCGACATACGGCCTCACCGACGAGCAGGTCGAGAGCATGATCCTCGACTCCTTCGATAACGCTGAAGCCGACTTTGCCAAGCGGCTCCTGATTGAGGCCCGCAACGAAGCCGACACTATCCTCTCCAAGGTCGAGCAGGCGCGCACCAACCCTGCATGGGGACAGTTGCGCGGCGAAGAGATCTCCGCCATCGACGCCGCCCGTGGTCACCTCGCCTCCGTGAAATCCGGCGAGGACCTCAACGCCATCCGCGAAGCGACTTTGGCTGTCGACAAGTCAACGCACCGCCTGGCCGAGCTGATGATGGACGCTGCCGTGACCTCCGCCATTCGCGGCAAGACCATGGGCGAAGCCGGCGAACAACTCAATGAAGAACTAACTGCGCCTCACCCTATGGCGCCCGCAGAATTTAAGTAGAGCGAACTAGCTGGGTGCCCCAGGTCCTTCTCTTCAGACCTGAGACAAGAACGAACTAAGGATCACGATCATGAGCGAAGCGAAAACCACCAATATCCCCGCGGACAAACTTGTCCGCGTCACCTTCATGCCCGAAGGTAAGACCGTCGAATTCGAATTTGGCACTCTGCCCTACGACCACCACGGCAAGCCGATGTCATTCCTCGATGTTGCAGAGAACTTCAACATCTTTCTCGACCACGCCTGTGGCGGTTCCTGCGCCTGCACCACGTGTCACATCTGGGTGAAGGACGGAAAAGAAGGAATCAGCGAAGCCGACGACGACGAGCTCGACCGCCTCGACATGGCTGCCGACCAGCAACTCAACTCACGCCTAGGCTGCCAGGCCGTCATCACCAAGCCGGGCAACTACGTTGTCGAAATCCCCAAGTGGAACCGCAACTACACCTCTGAAGGCAAACCCCTAGCCCTCGCTGAGAAAAAGTAGCCAAGCCAATTCTGAAGCGATTGATCAGCAAGGAATCTGGGTGCCCCAAGTCTCCATCCTTTGGAGATACGGGATACCAGGACGCAGATTCACTAGCACAGGAGAGAAAATGCCCCGGGAAATCATGTGGACCGACTCCGAAGAGATCGGCATTCAACTTCAGGAGAAGTACCCCGATCTCGATCCCCTCACCGTGAGATTTACCGATCTGCACAAGTACGTGACAGAACTCGACGGCTTCGCGGACGATCCTGCCAAGTCGAATGAGTCTCGTCTTGAGGCCATCCAGATGGCCTGGCACGAAGAGTTCGAAGACGCAAAAGGCTGACGGACGCCTCAGGCGCGCGATCCACCATCCAGACCGAACGCACCCTCGAAGTGCACGAACTCCCGCTCCCGTCCCGGTACAGCGTACACGCTCACCACATCGAATCGCACCGGAGGCATCTCACTCCCTGGCAGCAGGCGCACGTAACGTCGTGCCAGCCTTCGCAGCACATGCCTCTTATGCTCATCCACGGCAGTCTCGGCAGGAGTCATGTCGCGTGCCGTCCTCGTCTTCACCTCGACGAAGCACAGCATCGGCCCGTCCCACGCAATCAGGTCCACATCGCCCGGCGCCTCGCCTGAGGACCATCTTCGTGCCACGACGGTGTACCCCTTCCGCAACAGGTAGAAAAAGACCGCGTCTTCACCCTCAATGCCAATCGTGAGATGAGCAGGCCCTGATTCCCTGCCACGCGAGCGCGCAACCCTATTTAGACCCGCAAGCGCCCGCTCCATCCACCGCGCGCGCAATAGGCGCAACGACTCCATGCAGTCTATTCTGCTTTGTGGAGCGGTGCACCGCCGTATCCCCGCTCACACCGGCGCGCCCCCGACGAGCTACCTAAAGCAGCTTTCCGAGCACCGATTGCAACAAGCTTCCCGTCGCCGGCGCTGGATTGCCAGTCAGCTGCCCATCGGTCGTCACGTGCCCGTTCGAGGTCAGATGGCTGACGACGAGCGGCAGCACCGTGGCCAAGCCGATCTTAACTGCATCAGGAGACATCCCGGTCCTCTGCGCGATGCTGTCAATCAGTCCTGACCCGCCTACAGCTTGCTGAATGGCATTTGGATCCGCGGGCTGCGTCTGCCCGTTGGCCCATTGCTGCACCAGCCCACCTGCCCCATTCTGATGCATCGACTGGATCAGGCTGGCGACCCCACCTGCTCCTCCGAGGTGTTCCAGCAGCCCGCCCGCAACCGCCGCATGATCGCCGCTGCCCGCGGCCTGGTTCACCATATTGCTTACTGAATCAAAAATGCTCATAGTTGGCGTCCTTTCTGGAGACTGCAAAACACTAAAGGCTCAACCTCGCCTCAGGCAATCCAAATTCTCGTTAAATGCGTCTACGCCGGTTTCTCAGTGCGCATCTACTCTGTCGTGCTGTACTATTTGGGCGCTGGGGCCGCTCCCCTTCTGGCCCACTCCAAAGGATGGTGAATATGAAGACTAGATTTGTGAGTGCATTGTTTGCCGGTCTGATCCTCGCTCCCTGTTTTCTGATCGCTCAGGCCCCTGCTGGCGCGCCCGCCGGCACAACCGGGAAATGCAAGGACGGCTCCTTTACCTCGCAGGCCACCAAGCAGGGCGCCTGCCGCGGCCACAAGGGCGTCGACACCTGGTACGCCGCCGATACGGGCTCAGCCAAGAGCTCTGCGAAGAGCGCCGCTCCCGCCGCAACTCCCGCTCCGGCCGCTGCACCTGCCCCAGCTCCGAAGCAAACTGCAGCTCCCGCAGCATCAGCAGCACCTGCTTCCACACCGAAGTCCTCCGGCTCCAGAGCCAATAAGACCCCTGCTCCCGGAGGCGGACCCGGACTCGTTTGGGTAAACTCCGGAACCAACGTTTACCACTGCTACGGCACTGAGTTTTACGGAACCACCAAGGCCGGCAAATACATGTCTGAAGCTGACGCCAAGGCAGCCGGTGCCCGCCCCGAACGCAACAAGCCCTGCTCAGCTAAGTAGCAAACGCACAAACGCGTGGGTGCCCCAAAGCCTGCCCTGAGCAAAGCCGAAGGGTCTGGATTCTGAGACTTGGATGACGACCAACTAGCACCGAAACTGCGCGTGAACCAACGAGGCCGGAGCACTCTCGCTCCGGCCTTCTCATTTCAGCGATCGATCGACCTACGCACTCGTGCCCGCTAGTTCCCGCGCTCCCGCGAACTCATTCTCCACTTGCGTCAGCACGTCTTCCAGAATATCGAGTCCGACCATCGCCTCCTCCTCGCTGACAACAAGCGGCGGACAAAGCCGGATCGAAGTTTCTCCGCATCCGAGAATCACGAGCCCTTTCTCGAAAGCGATCGCCTCCACGCGATTGCGCAATTCCGTCACTGGCTCGCGCGTCGTCTTGTCTTTCACCAGTTCAATGCCAATCATTAACCCACGGCCGCGCACATCGCCAACCAGAGGATGCGTCTTCTTCCATTCATGGAGCCGCTCCAGCATTTTCCCGCCAACCATCGCCGCATTTGCGATGCCTTCGCGCTCGAGAATGTCTATCGTCGCGAGGGCCGCCGCGAGCGAAACCGGATTCCCGCCAAAGGTCGAAGCATGCGACCCCGGCACCCAGTCCATCACCTCGGCCTTGCTCATGCATACGCCCAGCGGCATCCCGCTTGCGATACCCTTCGCCGAGCACACAATGTCCGGCTCCACGCCAGAGTGCTGAATTGCCCACCACTTGCCCGTGCGTCCTGCACCCGACTGCACTTCATCCGCTACCAGCATGATTCCGTGCTTGTCGCAGATCGCTCTGAGTTCGCGCAAGAAGTTATTCGGTGCGACGACGTATCCGCCCTCACCCTGGATCGGCTCAACTACGATTGCCGCTACTTCCTCCGGCGGCAGAATCGTCTTGAAGAGCTTCTCCTCGATATACCGCGCGCATCCCAGCGCAAACGCCTCTTCCTCCTGTGGCCCGCCTGTACATCCGCGATAGGCATACGGATACCGCACATGCGTCACGCCCGGCATCAGCGGTCCGAATCTCCGCTTCTGCTGCGGCTTCGACGCAGTCAGCGAGAGCGCTCCCATCGTGCGCCCATGAAACGCACCAAGAAACGCGATGATGTGCTGCCGTCCAGTGTGGTATCGAGCCAGCTTGATCGCGCACTCCACCGCTTCCGCGCCAGAATTCCCATAGAACACGCGGTGTGGTCCGCGCATCGGCGCGATCGCCGACAGCTTCTCCGCCAGTTCCGTCAGAGGCTCGTTGTAAAAGTCCGTCCCCGATATGTGAATCAGCTCTGCCGCTTGCTTCTGAATCGCCCCGACGACTTCGGGATGACAATGTCCTGTCGATGTAACCGCAATACCAGCCGCGAAATCAAGGAACTCATTCCCGTCCACATCTTCGATGCGGCACCCGCGTCCGCGCTTGGCCACCAGCGGATAGGACCGTGTGTAGCTCGGCGAGATCAGCCGTCCATCGGCCTCGACAGCCGTTTTTGCCTTCGGGCCGGGCACGGGACCGACCAGCTTGGGCCCGAATTTTGTATGCATCTCTTGCTTGTTCATCTCTAGTCTCCTCCTCGATCCGTTTGCGATTCGGTTGCCGGCTGCAAAGAAAGACGCGGCCGCGACCCTGCGGAAGGGGCGATCATTTTCTTTGAAAAGCAGGCGAGGACCTTCGGCAGTCAGAAACTAATCGCCGCCGAAGAGACTAGGTCGAGTGCTGGAGGGCAGCACTCGCATGTGACGTCGAGGACAGATCGAGCGCACCCGCGCCCGTGACCAGCGTTTCACTACCGGCACCGGCTGCACCGCAACTGAAATTGGTCCTCTCATGAGCCTCTCTGGCCGAAGCATAGCACGCAGTTACAATTGCTTTCCAATGGTTTCCCGGTGCGCAGCGTACGCGACTGTCATCTCTTCTGGTCCATCAACTTCGTTGCGGTATCTCTCACCTGGACTTGAACACGCATCCAACTGAACTTGACTGACCCCGCAAGAGGCACTCGATCTGAATGACAAAGCTAGGCTTAAGCGACTGGCTCCTCGCAGACCTCAAGCTGCCCAAGGGCGTTCACAGCGTTGCGGAACCGGTACATCCCTGGTGGGCCGTCATGTGCCTCACCGGCGTCGACTACTTCTCCACCCTCGGCTACCAGCCGGGCATTGCCTTCCTCGCCGCCGGCTTCCTTTCGCCTTTTGCGACCCTTGTGCTCGTCTTGGTTACCCTTTTCGCCGCTCTGCCTCTCTATGCACGAGTGGCAAAGGCGAGCCCGAACGGCCAGGGCAGCATCGCTATGCTCGAGAGGCTCTTCCCCGAGTGGGGCGGCAAGATATTTGTTCTCGTCCTGCTCGGCTTCGCTACCACCGACTTCATCATCACGATGACGCTATCTGCGGCCGACGCTGCCGCGCACTTCATCCACAATCCTTTTGCGCCGCACTGGCTCAGCAGCCAGATGTTTGTCACCCTGCTTATCCTTTCCCTGCTTGGAATCATCTTCCTCAAAGGCTTCCGCGAGGCCATCAACATTGCTGTGGTCCTTGTGGGCGCCTATCTTCTGCTTAATGCTGTCGTCACGGTACGCGCTTTGATCGAGGTGCTCCGGCATCCCATCCGCATCGAGATCTGGAAGAACGAGGTCTTCGCGCAGCATCCAAACTGGATCGGCATCGTCGCCATCTGCTTGCTTCTTTTTCCGCGCCTCGCTCTTGGCCTCTCAGGATTCGAAACCGGAGTCGCCGTCATGCCCCTCATTCGCGGCGAAAACATCGAGGAGCGGGTGCGTAACACGCGCAAGTTGCTGGTGACTGCAGCCTGCATCATGAGCGTCTTCCTCATCGCCACCAGCTTCATCACCACGGTGCTGATTCCGGCCGCCGCATTCGCCGAGGGCGGCGAAGCCAACGGCCGCGCCATGGCCTACCTTGCCCACCAGTATTTCGGAAACGCGTTTGGATCCGTCTACGACATTAGCACCATTCTCATCCTCGGCTTTGCCGGAGCGTCCGCCATGGCCGGACTGCTCAACCTGATCCCGCGTTACCTGCCGCGTTTTGGAATGGCGCCTGAGTGGGCGCGCGCATCTCGGCCTCTCGTTCTTGTTTTTGTCGTAGTCGCATTTTTCGTCACTGCAAGGTTCCACGCCGATGTAGACGCGCAGGGCGGTGCTTACGCCACCGGTGTGCTGGTCCTGATCACATCCGCAGCATGCGCCGTCACAATCTCGGCATGGAAGACGCGAGCCCGCTGGCCCTTCCTGCTGGTCGCACTGATTTTTGTCTACACCACGGCCATGAACATCTGGGAGCGCCCCGAAGGTCTGAAGATATCCTGCTTCTTCATCGCCAGCATCATGTTCACGTCATTCATCTCCCGAGCCACGCGTTCCACTGAACTCCGCATCACTGGTGTCGATCTAACTCACGTGGCTCAATGTCTCATTCACGACAGTGGCGAGGAGCCTGTTCGTCTCATCGCGCGCCGGCCCAAGGCCATCACAAGCGTCGAGAATCTTGATCGCATCGAGGGGCTCGTTCGAAAATTCCAGGGCCTCCCAGAGCACGCGCACATACTGTTCCTCGAGGTCGAACGCACCGACGCTTCAGAGTTCGAAGAACAATTGAAGGTTGACGGAGCGACGCTGGGCCGCCACTGCATCCTCCACCTGCGCAGTCCCATCGTGGCCAACTCCATCGCCGCGCTGCTCATTCACATCGAGAAAGTCACCGGCCGCGTGCCGCACATCTACTTCAAGTGGACAGAAGGAAATCCAGTCGCCAACATCTTCCGTTTCCTCTTCCTCGGCGAAGGAGACGTCGCGCCCCTCACACACGAGGTCTTGCGCAAGGCCGTCCCAGACATTGAGCGCCGCCCCGTTGTCCACGTCAGCTAGCTCATCAGAACCGCAGAATCGGCCCGAATGTAATTCGCAGATTGTTGTGCGCACCTTCGTTGAAATAGATCACGTCGCCAAACTCGAGGCGTAGTCCCACCGGACCAAGGCTCGGCGATATCCCTCCAGCCGGATAGATTGCACCATTCAGATTCGAATCGCGAATCCCAAATACCGTGCTCACGACACCGCTATACGGGATAAGGCTTGGGCTCAGCCGAAAATCGACGAACCCGCCCTTCAGTGTGACAAATGGCCGCAGAAACCCGCGCCCCGGCTCTATCTTCGGTCCGAACAGCCCTTCCGTTACTCCGATCGAAGTGTTCTCAATGGCCGTGACGCTGCCGTTTGCGATACCGGTATAGACTTCATGGAAGTTCACGCCGTAGTCGTAAGCGAGTTCACCTTCCGCCACCACATGGCGGTGTACGCGAATGCCAATTCGCCCACCTAGTCCAACATTGCGCGTATTAGTCTGAGACACGCTCAGATAATCCAGAAATGCTCCCGCCTCAACGCGCCTCTGCGCGCGCCCCACGACAGCGCATGCACAAATGAGAAATACAGATACAGTGACCCCGATCTTGATCATGAAGGACTAATTCCTCCCGGTCCAGTGGAACTGGATGCGGGAGGATTGTTCCCGGTTGGATTTGCCCGTCTGTGGATCTACCTAAGCAACTGGATCCGGCTCACCTCTCCGGAATCTTGCTGCTGTGATTCACTCCCGCCTGCGCGTCTTCCCGCTCACCCACAACCTTCCGTTGTCCCTCGGCCTCTTTGCTGCTCGGCGCCGTCGTCACGCCTTGTTTGGTGTCATCATCGAACGTACGGCTCGCAAGCGTGCCCTCGTACGCGACCTGCTGATCCTCCGTATTGTGCGGATGCGCCGACTCCGGCATCGTCTTCGGCGAGCGCTTGCCGCCCGTCTCCGCGCCCTCCATGTTCTCGTATTCCGATGCGTTCCCCGTGCTCTGCTCCAACTCATCAGAGTTCACGTCCGTCTGCGCGAAATGCGTGTCCTGCTGCGTCTGCGTGTGCGGCGACTTCTGTTTTGCCATTCCCATTTCTCCCATCAAACTCGATCTAAGAACAATCTCACGGTTGCCCGCGCTCGTCTTCTCCCTTACGGATTTCCTCTGAATGCCTCTGCGTTTCCTTCTGCATCGCCTGCGTATCTGAACGATGTTCGGGGCTGTTCTCCGGCATCATCGCCGGAGGCACAGACGTTGACACGTTCTCCTTGCCGCCTGTCGCCGTGCTCGTCGCCGGACTGCCACTTTTGCTGCCGTCTACTGAAGACATTGCTGCTCCTCGTCGCTCTTTCACCCGTCCGATGCCGCTCCGCGGCGGCGGGTTGATTCGCCCCGCTGCAACCTCATAGGCGCGTCCAGCTTGCCGGATAGTAGAATTCCCACGCGACCCATTTCCTTGTCCTGGAACATCCGGAAAGAAAGCTGAAGAGCCCAAGAATGAAAGCCTTTACATCTTCTCTGCTGCCGCTCGCGCTTCTCGCCTCAACATGCCTCCATGCGCAATCTCAGGCCGCCGCGGCGCCCGACTGGGAGAACCCGCACGTCTTCGGCATCAACAAAGAGGCTCCGCGCGCGACCTTCACGCCGTTCCCGGACGAGTCCACCGCCCTCAAAGACGCCCACAACTCACCATGGGTGCAGTCGCTCAATGGCGCGTGGAAATTCCACTGGGTCAAGCAGCCTGACCTCCGTCCCGTCGACTTCTACAAGCCCGACTTCGACGTGAGTTCCTGGAAGGAAATCCCCGTTCCTTCCAACTGGGAGATGCAGGGCTACGGCACGCCCATCTACACCAACATCACCTATCCCTTCAAACGCGACGAGCCTCGAGTCACCAGCACTCCTGACGACCACTCCTGGACCGCATACGATCAGCGCGATCCCGTCGGCTCCTACCGCCGCGACTTCGAGCTTCCCGCCTCCTGGAGCGGCCGCCAGACCTACCTGCTCTTCAATGGCGTCAACTCCGCCTACTACGTCTGGATCAACGGCCAGAAGGTCGGCTACTCCCAGGACGCGCGCATGGTCTCGGAGTACAACATCACTAAATACCTCCAGCCCGGCAAAAACACCATCGCCGTCGAGGTCTACCGCTGGTCCGACGGCAGCTATATGGAAGACCAGGACTTCTGGCGCATGAGCGGCATCTTCCGTGACGTCACGCTCGTCTCTCGCGCTCCGCTGCACATCCGCGACTTCCAGGTCCTCACGCCGTTCGACAGCGCCTACCAGAACGCGACGTTCAAGTTTCATGCAAGTGTTCAGAACTCCGCCGCTTCCAAAAGCGCTGCCGCATCTCTCGAAGCTAAGCTCATCGACGCAAGCGGCAAGCCCGTAGTGACCCTGGCCAAGAAGCTCAACATAGCCGCGGGAAAAGACGCCGACATTGACCTGCAACAGGCCGTTGCGAAGCCCAACAAGTGGTCCGCCGAGATTCCCTACCTCTACCAACTTGTCCTCACCCTCAAGGACGCGAAAGGCACCGTCCTCGAAATCGTTCCCTGGAAAGTCGGCTTCCGCCAGTCCGAAATCAAAGGCGATCAGATTCTCTTCAATGGCATGAAGCTCATGATCAAAGGCGTCAACCGCCACGAGTTCGATCCCGACCGCGGCCAGGTCGTCACTCGCGAAATGATGATCGAAGACATCAAGCTGATGAAGCAGAACAACATCAACGCCGTGCGTACCTGCCACTACCCCAACGTGCCCGAGTGGTATGAGCTCGCCGACGAATACGGTCTCTACATCCTCGACGAAGCCAACGTGGAATCCCACGGGTACGGCTCAGGCGAGAAGCAGCCCATCTCCGACGGCGCTGACTTCCGCGATGCCATCGTCGATCGCTTCCGCCGCACCATGGAGCGCGACAAGAATCATCCCTCCATCATCGGTTTCTCGCTCGGCAACGAGGCGGGGTGGGGTGCAAACTTCGTCGCTGCCAAGGAATGGGGCAACACGCACCATCCTGAATTCTTCATTACCTACGAGCCCCACGACAGCGTTCATGGCGACGCGCTCTCGCCCATGTACGCCAAGCCACAGAACATCATCGAGTACTACAAAAGGTTCGGCAACGGCCGCCCCTTCTTCGAAATCGAATACGCGCACGCCATGGGCAACAGTACCGGAAATTTCCAGCAGTACTGGGACCTCTTCGAGAAAGAACCCTGGGCTCACGGCGGCTTTATCTGGGACTGGGTCGATCAGGGCATACGCAAAAAGGGCGCTAACGGAAAGGATTTCTGGGCGTACGGCGGCGACTTCGGCGACAAGCCCAACGACGACAACTTCTGCACCAACGGCCTCGTCCTGCCCGACCGAACCACCCATCCGGGTCTGACCGAAGTCAAAAAATCCTACGCCGGCATCAAGGTCGAACCTGTCGATCTGGCCACCGGCAAAATCCGCATCCGCAACAAGTACCTCTTCACCACGTTAGGTTTCGTTCGCGGTTCCTGGACCCTCGACGAAGATGGCAAAATCGTCCAAAGCGGTGACCTGCCCGTCGAAGATGTGGCGCCGGGAGAGGCAAAGGACGTCACCCTCGACCTCAAGCAGCCCGCTCCAACGGCTGGAGGCGAATACTTCCTCACCGTCACCTTCAAACTCGCCCAGGAGACGCTCTGGGCCCCGGCAGGCCACGTCCTCGCCTGGGATCAGTTCGAGTTGCCTTCCGCCAGCGCCGCTCCTGAACGCACGGTCGACAGCGCGCCTGCGATGAAGCTCGCCGAGATCCCCGACCACTTCGTTATCTCCAACGACCAGTTCTCGATCGCGATCGATCGCAACTCCGGATCAATCTCCTCCTATAACGTCGGTGGCAAGGAACTGCTCACCGCTCCTCTTGAGCCGAACTACTGGCGCGCTCCAACCGACAACGATCGCGGCAATGGCATGCCGGCCCGCCAGGGAATCTGGCAGCTTGCAGCCGTGAACCGCGGACGCGCTGAAGTCAAGGCTGAGCAGGTCTCGCCGAGCACAATCAAGGTGACCTCCACCTCAACGCTTCCGGCAGCGAACTCGACCCAGAGCTACGTCTACACCATCTACGGCGACGGATCTGTCGAAGTCGAAAGCTCATTCAAACCCGGCGAGGGCGCTGCGCCCGACCTGCCCCGCGTTGGTATGCAGATGCGCATTTCCGGATCCCTGCGCAACGTCCAGTGGTACGGACGCGGTCCGCAGGAGAACTACTGGGATCGCAATCTCGGCGCTGCAGTCGGGATCTACAAGAGCAAAGTCGACGACATGTGGTTCCCCTACATTGAGCCACAGGAAACCGGCAACCGCACCGACACCCGCTGGGTCACGCTTACCGACGATAACGGCTTCGGCCTCAAAGCAACCGGCATGCCTCTGTTAAGTTTCAGCGCTTGGCCATTCCGCATGTCAGAGATCGAGCACGAGAAGGCGCCGGTCAACATCGGCCACAAACATCCCTCTGAGATCGTCTTTTCCGACGACATCACCGTCAATCTCGATTACAAGCAGATGGGCGTGGGCGGCGACGACAGCTGGGGCGCTCCCATTCACAAGGAGTTCTCACTTCCCGCCGTAGCCTACGAATACAAGTTCCGCCTGGAACCGATCAAGGGCTCATCCGTCGCTGCGGGTCAATAACAGCAAACGAGAGAAGCCCGGATTCTACATTCCGGGCTTCTTTTCAAACGCATTCGCCGGCACCAGTTCCGCATTGAAATCTCCGTCGAGAGTCACCGCAGTTCCTTCAAACTGCTTCAGCGAAGCCTCATCTCCCGCGACCGTCATCCAGCACACAGCTGCACGCTTCAGCAGGCTGCACGCGACTTCCAGCGTATAGCCCATCTCTGGGTGGCCTTTAGGGTTCCCCTTTGCGCGCTCGATCCACATGCTGTGATCTCCCAGCTTGTACGACCCGAACGTCGGATCGCTGAAATCGAAAAACGCTCGCGGCCCCTCTGATGCGCCTTCCGCAAAACCTGGCAGATCCTTCTCCGTCATGATCTGTCCGAAGCAATCGAACGGCAGAGCCATGGTCGCAAGGAACGAGGGTGGCTGTCCCTTGCGCGCACTCACCGGCACCTGGATGCAGGCGATCTCCTTCTTTTCCTCGTCCGTCTTCGCATTTGCGCTCTGTTGCGCTTTTACCTCGGGCAGCGTTGACTGCGCATCGATCGCATCCCACCCGGATGGCACGTGGTATTCAAATCCGAAGTCATCGGGTGTCGGCGCCGGAAGAGGGACCTGCTGCTGCTGTCCCATTGCACAGAGTGCCACCAAAGAGAAAACCGGTAGAAGAAGACGAGCATTCATAGCGCGGTCAGTCTATCACTCTGTCGCACCGCGAAACCCGAGCGCATCGCTCACAACTCGGATTGTTCCGGGCTACTTAAGCCCCAGCACCGACAACGCAGAAGCAATACCGCCCAGCGCAAACAGCATTCCGAAGTACCAGTAGATCCGGCTTTTGGTCAGCAGCGTCACTGAGGTGATCACGAGCCCGATCTCCAGCAGCGCTTCTGCCAGATCGTAGCGATCTGCGCGAGCCTCTGCCTGCTCTACCTTCTCCTCGAGTCCCTTCGCCTTTTCCTGCTCCTCATTCAGGTCCTCGTTCCACTTCTCCTGGTGATCGGCATAGCCCTTGGCGATTTTTTCAGCCTTCTCCTTGTCACCAATCGTGACCGCGTTCAGCATATCGCTCGCGAGGCTCGTGTTGTACGAACGAATCTTCTTCGCCTGGTACTCGTTCCATTGATCCGTGGCCTTGTTCTGGAAGAGGACCGCCTGGGTATGCGTTCGGTGCCCCAGCACCGTCGTAATCGCTACCAGCACCGCCAACACGCTCATCGTGAAAGCCACCGGCCGCAACTCCGACTCGTGCGCCCCGTGCTCCGCGTGCTCTTTCAGTTCCTGAACCTCATGTGCTTCCATACGACTCGACCTCTCGCTCTCCCAAAGTGACCCAGAGGGGATCGTCTACTTTCTAGTCCCGGTTCTCTACTCCCAGCCTTTTCACTTCCTCTTCCACCTGACCCCATCCTTCGAGTCCTCGATGACGATGCCCTTCTCGGTCAGCTCTTTCCTGATCGCATCTGCACGCCCAAAGTCTCGGCGCCGCTTAGCCTGATCCCGTTCCGCAAGCAGCGCATTGATCGCGTCATCCGTCAATGAAACCTGGGCCAGCAGTTCCGGAGCAACGTCGGCTTCGCGCCCCTCTTGCTTAGCCCACTCCACCGCTTTGCGCATCGGCTCCGCGTCACGATCCTCGATCACCGCGAACACCGCATCGAAGTCCGCAAGCACGCGTTTCACTGCCTCGCGATCGGCTTCGAAGAACTTCCCCTGATCCATCGCCGTGTTCGACAGCCGCACCAGGTCGAAAATCGGTGCACGTGCCTCAGCGGTATTCAGATCATTTGCAAGAGCCGCCATATAGTCTTGGTGACTCTTCTTCACCGCAGCCTGCACCTCGGGATTTTCGCCCGCCTCGAATTTCCCCTTCGTCAGCCGACCGTTGAATGTCCGCAGCCGGTCGATCGCCGCTGTCGCATCCACGAGCCCATCGAACGTAAAGTTCAACTGGTGACGATACGGCACTGAAATCAGCGCCAGCCGTATCGCCGAAGCCTTATACCCCTTCAGCAGCAGATCCCTGAGCGTGTAGAAGTTCCCCTCGCTCTTCGACATCTTTTTCCCGTCGACCAGCAGGAACCGCACATGCATCCAATGCCGCGCCAGCGGCTGGTGCGTCACGCTCTCGCTCTGTGCGATCTCATTCTCATGGTGCGGGAACATCAAATCCTCGCCGCCCGCATGCAGATCGAAGCTGTCGCCCAGGTACTTCATGGACATCGCCGAGCACTCAATGTGCCAGCCTGGTCGCCCTCGCCCGATCACCGTATCCCACGCCGTCTCGCCTGGCTTTGGAGCTTTCCAGAGCGCAAAATCACGCGCAGAATCCTTCTCGTACTCATCGACGTCGACGCGTGCGCCGTCTTCCATGCCGCTCAGGTCTTTCTTGCTCAGCTTCCCGTACTCAGGAAACGCCTTCAGCTTGAAGTACCACGAACCGTCCTCGGTCTTGTAAGCCGCTCCCGCTTCCTTGAGTTTCTCGATCAGCTCAACCATGCGGTCGATGTTTTCCGTCGCCCGCGCAATGATCTCTGGCCGCTGCACACCCAGCGCATCCAGGTCCTCGAAAAACGCCTCGACATACTTCTTCGTGTAGTCGCCGATCGAGATCCCCGCGGCGGATGAGTTGCGGATGATCTTGTCGTCGACGTCCGTGATGTTCATGACATGGCGCAGCTGCACGCCCGTCAGCTTCAGGAACCGCCGCAGGACGTCGATCTCGAGGAACGTCCTGAAATTTCCAATATGCCCGTAGTCGTAGACCGTAGGCCCGCAGGCATACATCCGCAGTTCCTTGCCGTCGGAAGGAACCAGTTCATCCACTTCTCCTGAGAGGGTATTGAACAAGCGCAAGGTCGTCGTCGCGGGCAGGGAGCTCATTTCCTCAGTCAAATCAAGGGTCATTCGATCTACCCGATTGTAGCAGCGGGGATTACGGGTGGGATTCCACGTTACTTTTGCGCCCAGTCCAGGTGACCCCATATCCGGCGTATTCTGCTTGGAAGCCCCTGCATGCCGGCGCCAGAAAATCGGTGAAATGGAAGATCTCGTCTTATCACTACTGTGTGATCCCGACACGCGCTACGCACTCGAGCGCGCTGGCACCAACTTGCGTAATACGGCGACGGGCCGCATTTATCCCATTCGAGACGGCATCCCTCTGTTCGTCAGCACAGTCACTGGGCCCAACCTTAAATATCAAACCCTATACGATCGGATCGCGCCCGGCTATGACTTCGCCGAACGCCTGTATCACTGGTTTACGCGCAAGCCCAGCTACCGCCATGAATTCATGAGCGAACTTGAGCTCAAGCCTCAAGCCAACGTCCTTGAAGTCTCCGTTGGGACCGGCGCGAACCTTCGCTTCCTTCCTCATGACATCGAGTTCTATGGAGTGGATATCTCTTGGGGAATGCTCAACAAATGCCAGCGGAACCTTCTGAAATGGCGCCGCAATGCTCACCTTTTTCAGGCCGAAGCCGAACGGCTTCCCTTCAAGGCCGGCGCATTCGATTGCGTCTTCCACGCGGGTGGCATCAACTTCTTCACTGACAGGCTTCGGGCGATCAAGGAGATGATATGGGTCGCCAAGCCCGGCACGAAGATCGTCATTGTCGACGAAACTGAGCGCACCATTCGCGATAATTACCAGCGCACACCAGGTGTTAGGAGCAGCTTCCCGCCAGGTTCGGAAAAGGTCCGCTGCCCCATCGATCTTGTGCCGTCGGAGATGAGAGACGTCTCTGCACGGGAAATTTGCGGAGGAAAGCTCTACTGCCTCACCTTCCGCAAACCGTGATCCCGAGGGTTAACCTGCATCCGACCGACCTCGCATCAATTTGAGTCTTGATTTCTGGTACATCCGTTCGAGCGCATTCAGGCGCACGAATACATCTCGGCGCTCCTCGATCCTGAACCCAAGAATCGTGCGGTAAAGATGGTCCGCACCTGGCGTCACAACTCCGTCCGCATCGAATACCAGTCCCATGCTCTGGGCGTGCTCCATGGCATTCACAAGCAAGAGCTTCACCGCGTCGGGGTGAGGTTTGCTTCCCGCCCCGGCTACTCGATGTGTTGAAAGCCAGTAGTAGCATCGGCGATCGTCCCAGATATATACGATGGCTGCATCAAGAGTTGGCCGGGGCCCCTGCGGGCTCTGCGACTTTGCCACTGCAGCGATCGCACGCGCGCAGCCGCGTTCAACAGCTCGCCCGATCAGTTGCGGCAACATATCCAGCGGAGCGTAACTCTGTTTTCCTCGCGCATCAAGGTTCTCCTTGAAGAACTGCACAAATTCGCATGCACTTACGTCGATGCAGTCGAGGCTTTTGGCTGCGCGCTTGATATGACCGCGATGCTTGCGGCTCTTCTCACTCAGAACGTCGCCGTCTTCAGGCAGGCGTACATAGGTAAGTTGGCTCGTATATTCGAACCCGGCCTGAATAAAGGCGCTCCTCACCAAGCCGGCATAACTCACGGTTGGATCGCAGACGAACGTTAAGGAGGCTCTTTTGGGTAGCTGTTGAACCAAAGAGCGGATTGCATCTGCCTGCTCGGAGATGCTCAGTCTCTCCTGGACGATGGGCCCGCCAAGGTGCGCCCAGTATGGATCGTGTCCGAACGTCAGACCTATACGATTCTTCCTTAAAACATAAGGCAATCTTCCTAGTGTCTCCTTCCCGCGGATGAAGGTCGCCTCACGGTATCCCGGAAAGCTTCGGGCAATCTCCAGCCACCAATCCAGATTGAATGCGGAAAGGTCAGATCGGGCACGGTCTAATTCCTGAACAAGCAGAGACGACGAAACAGTTCCGGCGCCCATAGATGGTCTCCTGCGTTAGGCTGCGCCCAACCTGTCGCTGGGTCGGTCAGAAAGCGTGCGATTGGCAATCCTGCGGCGCTCTCAGCCTATGATGCTTAAGGATTGAAACACTCAGGTGAATTCACGATGAGAATCGTAAGTAGGAAGCGGAGGGGTCCTGTCACGACGAGAACTTCCCTAGCAGCGCAAGATCGGATGTGGCTCAGGAGGCGCGGCCAAATCAGTGACGCGAGATCTGCACCTGCTCGCCGTCTGCACGCATCCACTCAGTTCATTGATCGGCACTCCACGAAGCTGCTGTTTCCCGTGCGGCACATGATGAGAAACTATGTGAAGGGCGACGGGCGCGTTGTTGCCTTGCAAAGTAGTGTCGGGCAGTTCGACATCGGGCGCGACCAGAATAGCTGCGATTACCGCGATCAGCGCGATAGCCAGCCATGATGATAGCGAGGGAGATGTTTGTGAGCCCAAAGTCGCGCTAACCCCTTTTTTTGCAGGTTCTGCTTAGTATCCTTAGGTCTCTATCGCACGTCAAGACATTCAGTAACTGCTCCCGGCGGAACTTAGGTCTTCCCCGATTGTTACCTGTGAACAACGTCTTAGCTCGCATAACCATGGCTCTTGCTGCAAACGGCTGCTGAGTCTCTAGATACGCCACGTCTAGCAGGTTCGCGCGAATGCTTCCAGTTTCACGATTATGCCGCGAATCCACCGTCGATGAGCAAGGAAGCCCCCGTCACGTATCCTGCCTCGGGCCCTGCCAGGTAAGCCGTCATGGCAGCGATCTCTTCCGCGTGAGCATATCTCTTCATTGCCAGCAGTCCCATCATCGTATCCGCGAACGGGCCGCTCGCCGGATTCGCTTCCGTGTCTACTGGACCCGGCTGGATGTTATTCACGGTTATCTTTCTTGCGCCTAAATCACGTGCAAGCCCCTTTGTGAAACTCGCGACCGCGCCTTTTGTCAGGGCGTACACCGACCCTCCTTCGAACGGCATTCTCTCGCTGTTCACCGAACCGATCGTGATAATCCGTCCTCCATCAGGCATGTGCTTCAGCGCCTCCTGGATCGCGGTGAAGACACTGCGCACGTTCACTGAGAGCGCTCGCTCAAAATCCTCGGCAGAAAATGTCGCAATTGGCCCAAGGGCCAGCACTCCAGCATTGTTCACTAGAATGTCGATTTTCCCGAACTCCTTCGCCGCTTGCTGAATTGCAGCCCTCACAGCACTTTGATCCGCAGCGTCCGCCTTGATGGCCAGGCCCTTACCGCCCTCTCGGTTGATATCGTCGACGACCCGCTGTGCGCGTTCCGGCGATGAACTAAAGGTCACGGCCACATCGGCTCCTTGTCTGGCGAGCCGCGAAGCAATCGCAGCGCCGATCCCTCGCGAGCCACCTGTAACCAATGCAGATTTTCCACTCAGTGACGGCATTCTGGATCACCTCCCGATCCATCTCCCTCACCGCTGGAGCGATCGTCCCATGACTATAGCGCATGACCAGCAAAGAGACTTCGAGGAAGGCCAACGGAGGAGTTTGTCGAGTGCAATAGGTGCACCATGTAGATGGTGGATCAAAGCTACGCACTGAGCAGCGCGACGGCTGCAAGCGCCAGGCCCATCCCCGCAAGCTGCTTTCTGGTCGGCCGCTCGCGCAGGATCAGCCCTGCCAACACGATCGTTCCCGCCGGATACATGGAGCAGATCACGGCCGCCACATCCAATCTGCCCTTCTGCGAAGCCAGCATGTAGAAGAGGTTTCCCACCGCATCCAGGCTCCCTGAGATGATCCCGGCAAGCCAGAATCCGCTCCAGCCACCCTTCGGGCGCGCGATCGCCACGGTAAGCAGAATTGCGACTGCGCCTGCAATTCTGCCTGAGGTCAGGGCCCAGAGCACCCCACCCTCGGCGCCCATCTTGAAAAGAATCAGCTGAGCCCCAAACCCGGTGCCGGCACATGCCCCCAGCAACAGCGCCCTGGCCGGTGTTCCCGAACCGGACGCGCCTTGGGACTGCGAAATCATCCAGATCGCGCTTAGCCCGAGCGCGAGACCCGCAGTCGTAAACATCCCCGGCCATCCCGCATGGAGCAAGTCAAACACCACCGGAACCAGCGCTGTGAGCAGCCCGGTCAGCGCAGCCGTCAATCCCATGGCGCCCATCGCCAGTGCCCGATAGAAGATCGCCAGCGCAAACGCCCCCTCGAACCCGCCGATGCCTGCATAGACCAGGTATTTCGTCGCAGGAACCGGCAGCCGCAGCGCAAGGCAAATGCAAAGCAGCGCCGCGAGCGATACGACCTGTCCGGAAGCCGTAATCAGCAGGCTCGAAGCCCGGCGCGCGCCCCACCCACCGGCGAAATCCGACCCTCCCCACGTAGCCGCAGAGAGCAGGCTCAGGCCTGCTGTAGCCCCGGATGAAACCATCTTGTCTGGACCTTGCAGTCGTCGATTAGTGCTGGACGTTATCCCGGCTCGACGGGTAGTAGCCCTTCTTCGCGATAACCTCGACGCCGGGCCGATCCACCCGAACCTCGATCTTGCGGTATTTGCTGTCGAAGGGAGGCTCGTGGCTGGCGTACACCAGCATGTACTGGTTGCGTGCCTGCTCCGCAAGTTGGGCGTAGCTCTTTTCAATCCCGTTCAGATCGCGCTCGGACTGCAGGAGTCCGCCCGTCGCCTGTACATATCCGTACAGCCGGTTGTCATACATTGTGAACGGCAGATGCAGCCGGCTGATGTACCCCTCGCCCCAACGCGCGGCATCGCCCACCAGAGTCCCGTACACCGCAATCTTGTTGGTCTGCAGGTACCGGAGCACGTCCCGGTAGGCGGCCTTGCTTCCGTACTCCTTGCCGTCGGAGATCACGTAAATGATCCGGCGCCGTCCCTGAGGCCGATTCGTCAGTTCCTTCGCCGCTGCCAGAATCGCATCGTTCAGAGTGTGGATTTCCTTCGGGATCGTGATGAACGAGGAGTTTCCCGTGGCTCCGCCGCGCTGAATCGTCGGGTTCGAATCAAGACACCCGCCGTTCTTGCTGATCGAACACCCCGCAAATGGGCCGCTGTTCACTGGCGTGGCTTCCTCGCGACCGCTTGCCTTCGCCATGGCCAAGACGACAGGCACGCGATTGCCTTGTGCTCCCGTAAACTCCGTCAGCTTCCTCGGACCGTTGTTGTAGGTGAACACCGAAATCTCATCGTACGGAGACAGCGCACCCTGGATCGCCCCGAGTGAGTTGTTCACCTTCTCCATCACGTCCATGGTCACGCTCTGATCGACAACAAAGGCCATCGAGAGCGGTGCGGGGTCGACGGAGAAAATCTTCAAGGGCTCCCACTTGTCGTTCTCGTACACCTTGAAGTCACGCCAGGTAAGTCCCGCCACCGGATTGCCCTTCTGATCCTTCACCGTGACCGGAACCTCGACGTAGGTTGTGTACGTACGAACGACCGACGCGATTTCCTCTGGTGTCCCGCCTTCCGGCGGCGTCGTCTGCACGTCCGTAGGCGGCGTCGGCGGAGCTTTCGGTGCCGCCTGCTGCGGCACGTCCGCGCTCGAACTCGTCGGTCCTGCCGATGCCCCGATACCCGGCGTAATCGGACCGATATCCTTCAGGGGAGCCGTGGAAGGCTGCGGCTTCGGAGCGTCAGGCACCTGCTGATCCGTCGACTGCGCACACGCCGCGCCGACACCTATCCACGTACTGAAAACTGCCGTCAGCGCCAGTGCTCTTAAGCCACGGTCCACAGGTGTTCTTTCCTCCCCATACAGCCCTGCGCCGAACAGTTCCCCGGCGCGCAGCACGCCCCACTTGAGTTCCCCCACATGAGTCGCAACCGTCAGATTATCAGACGCACCAACGGCCTGCAGGTTGCCCCCAAGCCCCGGAAACAGCCTCGCTTGCATCTCTCATTACAATGGGAGTGCTCTCTTTCATGCCACTTTTGGCGTCCAACTTACCAAGATGCGAGTCCCCCGCTATTTCGTGTTTCTTCTTGTCGCCCTTCCGCTGTTCTCGGCGGCAGCATGGGGACAGCTTGTTCCATCGCCCGACGCCCCGCCTGTAAGCAACGCCCCGCCGCCACCTGACGACGACCAGTCCGTGGGGACCCTGCGCCTGAACGTCAACCTGGTTGATTTGTTCTTCACCGTTAAAAACCACTCGGGCGAGTTGGTCCCGCACCTCACCAAGGACGACTGTTCTGTCGCCGAAGACAAGGTGCCGCAAACTCTCAAGAATTTCAGCGCTGAGACCCATCTGCCCCTGACCCTGGGCCTGATGCTCGACACCTCCGGCAGCCAAATCGACGTGCTTCCCCTCGAGCAGCAGGCCGGCGGTCAGTTCCTCGAGCGCGTACTCAAATCCAAGGACCAGGCCTTTCTCGTCTCCTTCGATGTGAATATCGATCTGCTCCAGGATTTCACCAACAGCCCCCGCATGCTTGAGCGCGCCATGAACAAGGCCCAGATCAACACCGCGGGCGGCAATGGCGGCTCAGGCATCCCGGGCCTTGGCGGAGGCACCATTCCCACCCACGGCGGCCCCAAGGGCACGCTGCTCTACGATTCCATTTTCCTCGCCGCCAATGAAAAGATGGCCGACCAGAACGGCCGTAAAGCTCTCATCATCCTGACGGACGGCGACGACCAGGGCAGCGATCACAAAATTCAGGAAGCCATCGCCGCCGCGCAGAAGGCCAACACCATCGTGTACGTGATCCTGATTGCCGAGCCCAGCTTCTACGGTGGGTTCGGCTACTCGGGCTTCTCCGCCGCCAAGAAGCTGTCCGAAGAGACCGGCGGCCGCCTCATCAACGTCGGCACAAATGGCCGCAAGCTCGAAGCGGCCTTCCAGCAAATCGAGGAAGAGCTCCGCACCGAGTACCTCGCCAGCTACACGCCGACAAATGCGAAACAGGATGGCACCTTCCGTCATATCTCCGTCCAGTGCAAAGGCGATGACATGAAGGTCCAGGTCCGCCGCGGCTATTACGCCCCCAAAGGCGAGCAGAAGTAAAACCGCTGCCCGCACCCGCAAAAGAAAAGGCCGCCAGTTTCGGCGGCCTTTCTTGGTTACAGGAAGTCCAGATCTCAATGACCGTCGACGCAGCCCTTCTGTCCCGAGTTGTTCGGATACCCGGTCCCAGCGGTATAGGCCGCATTCGACCACTCGCCTTGAATCTTCCATACCGTTCCGTTCGAGAACGTTACAGACGGCACATTGAACGTCCACGCGCATTTATCGCCATTCTCCGCGCCTTGCGAGTCGTACCATGCGCCCGGGCTCGCCGGGTCGGTTCTCGCTTCCGATAGCTCATGACCGCTCACGTTCGCGATCGCAGCCAGGCCTTGTGAATGCCCCGTGGTCGTGTCCTGCGGATCGCAACCTGCATCGCCATCCAGCTTGAAAAAATAGGCGAATTGCAGCCGGACACCGTTGCTGCAAGTACCCGCGCTATGCCATGCACAATAGCCGGCATTCCCACGCGGAGTGTCCGTGTAAACGGCGTAGTATCCATTCCCGCTCGGATCTGGGTTGTTCTTAATGACCTTGCAGACCTCCGACAGGATGGTAGAAGTACTCCCTCCGCCTGAAGAAGCAGAAGTGTCGATGAGATGACCGGAGTGATTCACAACGGGGCCCACTTGTCCGTTCGTACCCGTGTACTCATCTGACGTTTTGGCATAGTTGGAATTGCTGAATCCTTGGTACCAGGAGTCGATGCCAGTTATCTTGTCGCCGGAGTAGCTTCCCCAACTCGTTCCCCAGAAGATTGCAGTGGTGTTCGCCTGAGGCATGATTACGCCGCCATGGTTGGTCATGTTCGGGCTGCGGCGAGTTCCGAGAGCTGCCTTCGCGTCCTTTGCCTCTTCCGCCGCTCTCGCATTGGGCTGGAATCCTCGCGCCCAGTGGATGCCCAGCATCGGCGGTTCCTTCTGCGCATCCAGATACTCGGTTTGGCTGTTTCCCTGACCCTGCACTGTGGCAGTGATGGCCAGTGCTCCGCTACACACCAGCAGGGGTAGTATTCTCATTTTCATTTTTCGCTAGTCTCCAGGGTTGGTCCGCCGCGGAAACCGACCAAATCCGCAGTCGTTCGCATGAGACTGCCCGAACGAGCCAACTCATGTCAACAGTACGTCGATTCATCCCCCGGTCACTACCGGTAATCCCAGATCAACAATCGCCGCAAAACGCGGGCTCTTCGGCAATTTGTACCTAGCGAAAATTACACGCATGCCACAAAAGTGGCACCTGTAAAAGCCAACCGCCCCCCCTGCAGCTTTCGCAAGCGGCTCATGAAGTAACTCAATTTCTTGCACATTCAGTCGCCTGCTGACTAAATTCCGCATCTACTCACATTTGGCAACGATCGTGCCAGTACACGATCGACTGCGCGCGTATTCCCTCCCCCGGACGGTGTCTCAATGGAAGACCTGATCATGAAAGCCGCTACTCTCATCGCAGTGGGCCTCGCCACTTTCTCAAGTTTCCCCGGAACAGCTCAGCAGGAACCAACTTCTCAGCAGCAACAACAGCAGCAGATTCCCCCCGTCGCTCCGACCGCAACTCCTCAGGCGCCCGGCCAACCGGGAGCCGATGCGGTGAAAAGCCCGGCTGCGGACGCACTGAAACCGGTCAGCGCGGAGCTCGTCGACAAGCTCGATTCCAAATCTGCCAAGCAGGGCGACAGCGTCGTCGTGAAGACGGATGAAAACCTCCAAATAAGCCAAGGCACGGAAATCCCGCGTGGCTCGAAGCTGATCGGCCGCATCACCAATGTTCAGCCGCGAAGCGACGGGCACGAGAACGCGCAGATCGCGATCCAATTCGACAGGGCAGAATTGAAAGGCGGCCAGACCCTCCCGATCGAATCCGTGATCCAGTCAGTTGCGCCCGCTGTCGGTGCAGAGGGCATGAGCGGCACCAGCAACCCTCCTCAGACTTATGGCGACGCGTCCTCATCCGCCGCAGTCCCGACCGGCTCGATGGGCTCCGCCCCCGGCGCAGCCTCAGGAGCAGTGGCGAATTCGTCCAGTGGAACTTCGTCAACGGGCACCATGAATCAGAACACAGCCAACGCAGGTAACGGATCGAATGCGACCATGCAGCCCGGCTCTGCCCAGCAGAGCGCCAGCCCCGCCGCGCCCGGCACTCTGGTCGCGCGCAACGGAAATGTCGCGATCCGCACAACCTCGGTACCCGGCGTGCTACTCGCAAACGACATCCACGGTCTGCCCTTCTCCAACGCGTCGGGCTTGCTGCTTGGCGCGCGGCGGGACGTTCACCTCGATGGCGGCACGCGTATGGTTCTCGGGGTGGCGATGGCCCCGCAAAGCAATGGCAGTGGGATGAGCAGGTAAGCAGTCCAGCTTCAATCAGCGCCTTCCCCAGGGCTGGAGAGTCACTCTCTAGCCCTGCGCCATTTCAGGGCACCTGAATTACCGAGGCTCGCGACCGCGTAATCTGGCCCGAACAATAGCCTTGCCCTTAGCATCAGCTCCAGGAATGAGCTCGCGGTCGAACAGCGCGAAATGTCGTTCGAGGAGGCTGCATGTTTCACGATGGCACAGAAGAAGTTGTCGAGGAGCGATTCGAGATAAGCAGCCGGTTCAGACAGCTTATGGAACGCCGCATTCTTCGGCTGGAATTCGATGCTGCGCGTGACGAACTCGCCGCCCGGGATCTAAAGAATCCCGATCACATCCGGCGACATATGCGGCTGGTCGCGTCCCAACTCGAGGAGGCAAACCGCATGAAGCGCTTTCTCGACAGATCTCGAACACGCATACCGCTATCGAAAGAATGACCAACCCGTTGTAAGGGCTCTTACAGCTCACTTTCGCTCTGCTGCAAGCAGAAGAACCTGTTCTCGACCGTCGCGCCTTCAAAGCGGGGATGCACGGCTGGAGCAAGCACTGATCGGTGGCACGCGTTGGCATGCAGTGTATCTAGGCTTCTCGTCGCCGGACGAGAAACCGCACCGGTAAACCACAAAGCACAATTGCGGCCCCCAGCAGCGCCGCGAGCGGGTTGTGCATCAGCAGCATCAAAGCCAAGACGCCGCTGCCCAGGATGAACACAATCGGCGCCAGAGGGTACCACCAGCGTTTCACCGGCGAGATGGTGCGAAAAAGTGTGCCAACGGTCAACGCGAGAAAAACCACTGACGGGAAGATGATGTATGCCAGAATTTTGTCAAAAGCGCCCAACGAAACAACGACAAGCGCCATCCCGGTCTGCAGAAGCACACCATTTGCCGGAGTTCCAAATATCGGGTGTTGCCTTGCAAACGCGGCCATCGCACCGCGCCCGGCATTGCCCGCCTCACTTTGAGCAAGCGCCAGCGTCACCCGCGGGACCGCCATGGTAAGCACCATCAGCCCTCCCAGAACGCACAGCACAACGCACAACGCCAACACGCGTCCACCAGCTGCCCCGAACAGCGCCTTTCCGAAGAGTGCTACAAATGCCGTATTTGACCCGATCTGCTCCATCGGCACCACTGCCACAAAGGCAAGGCTGAGCAGCAGATAAATCGCCGTGACGATCAAAACTCCGCCAGAGAACGCGACCGCAAGGTTGCGCGCAGGATTCTTCACCTCTCCCGCAATCTTCCCGGCCTCCCACCACCCTCCGAAGCAGAAAAATGCACTGATTGTCGCGCCCGCAATTCCATCCACCAGCGGATCCGAACCGGCTCGCCGGTTTGCGAACGGCAGGACATTCGCCATCATTGCGTGCCCTGAAAAGAATGCCCATCCGATGAGCGCCGCCAGCACTGGAACTTTCAGCCAGTTCAGCGTTGCCATCACACCGCTGCTCAGTTGCGTGCCGAAGTAGTTCAGCGCTCCAAGCACTACCAGAACCAACGCTGGCACGAATACCGCAAGCTTCGCCGGCAGAGGAATGAGCGCCTGTATATACGGCACGATTCCCACGGATAACGCCGCGGCGACCCCCGGGTACATCACTACCGCGGCCATCCATCCATACAGAAAGGCCACATGCCGCCCGAATCCGCGCCGCAGGTACACGTATTCGCCACCGTCCTCCGGATTCCGCACCGCGAGTTCCGTGAAGCAGAGCGCCCCTGCGAGCGTGATCAGCGCCATCCCGCACCACACGGCGATAAGCAGAGCCGGTGATCCGAGCGACTTCGCCATACCTGCCGGGGTCAGAAAAATACCCAACGAGATCGCCTCGCCCGTGACCACGGCAGTCGCCGCCCACACGCCCATCCGCCGCTTCGGCGAAGCATCGGAAGTTGCAGCGGAGGCAGCCACTTCAGGCATTACAGCTGTCTGTGCAGAAGACTCAGAACCGGCTCTCATGGTCTGCTCATCGTATCCGACGCGAGGCACAGCCGCGCATCGGTCTTTGGATGGACCGGCAAAGGAGCCTTACCGAATTTGTTGTTGCGCCCCTGCATGCGCATCCGCGGTCTCATCCAGATGCATCACGTGCACCGTCGCCTGCGTCTCCGGCACAGTACCGTCATTGACCTGCGCCTCCGTCGGCTTTCCCTGAACTAGCAGCCGAGGCGTCACCGTCCCCCGCGCCGGAACCAGCACGCGCTCCGTGGTCATATTCGTCGCCGACCGCACCGTCACCGGAACCTCAGCCGCCGCGTACCCCGCATTGGAGATGGTCACCGACACCAGCCAGTTTCCCGACTGCACCGCGTTTGGATACACCTTTTCGATACTCAGATCCGGCAGCCCGTGGTCCGCATCGATCCAGTCCGCAAAAATCCAGCTGAAATCCCTCATGGGCGCCGCGGCCTTCAACGCCCTTTCGAAAGCCTGACCCGCATCCCCGGCAGCATTCGAAGCCCGCAGCGCCGTACTCACCGGCTCGTCGCCCAAAATGTCCCGCAGCATCCACAGCACCCATGCAGACTTCGTGCGGTAGTAGACGGGAGAACTCGCGCGTGCGAGCGGCTGGCCAGGCGCCTTGCCCGGGCTCTCGGGTTCAGCCAGCGCGAGCGCACCCCTGCCGCTTTCAAGTGTTGTCAGCGCCCGATCCCGATGATGCTGCTGATCGTCCCACACAGTGCCCATGAAGTTGGCCGCGCCCTCATTGAGCCAATAGGGACTTGGCGCCATCCACGCATGGGTCATCGCATGCGCGAGAAGAGATTCAATCTGCCCCTGCTCACCATTACGCACCGGAATCGCAAGCAGCGGCCCTGACTCCCACGGCGCATCCTCCGCATCCGGCAAGTCGATGACGATGAGTTCAGTTCGAGCCTGCGGCCCCAGCCAACGTTCCAGCATCGGGGCGGTCCTGCTCCCCGCAGCCAGCCAGCTCTTCGATGCAATCTCATCCGTCGTCGCGGAATAAACCGTAAGATGTGTTCCCGTATGCGGCGTCTCTGAGGTGACAAACAAGCTCGGCGACTCGAAACTCAGCTTCGTGTCGCCCGTATCCGCGGTTGCGATGCCCTCAACATCAGCGCTGAGCTCCTTCGTATTCGAGATGCTCAGGTTCAACGCATGCCCATTCACCGCTGCGAGGGTCGGCGCGTGGTCACGCGGAAACTCGACGGTCAGCTTTAACCGGAACGCCGAGCCCTCTGCTTGCAGCTTCTGCCGCCCGATCTCTTCGAACAGGCTCGCGCCGTCTCCCAGTATCACCGGCCTACTTGCAACGGGATACCAGACCACATTCCCGAAACCTCGCAACCCGGTCAGGTCTGCTCCGATCGCATCCCAGTCCGAATGTGACGCCTCATCCTCCGGCGTTCCGACCGAAATCAACCGTTGTCCCGTCGCTTCAACTTTTCCGGAATACAAAACATCCAGATCGATGGACGCATCCGTCAGCAGCGGTTGTGCCAGGTCCACTGCAGCCTCATGCAGTCGACCCGTGTGATCCGAGTCTGAGTTCAGCGTAGATACAGAGTACGAGGAGTCGTGCCCCGCCACGCGAATCCGCTCCCAGTTGAGCGATGAAGAAATCTGTAGCGGTATCCTCTTCAACGGTGCGCTTCCCGCATTGCGCACCGTCACGAGGCCGCGCACCGCTATCTGCTGCGCCTCCGTATTCAGCCGCACATCCAGGTCCATCCGCGTAATCGCAGTCGCAGAACGTTCGCTATCATTCGCAACGGAAGCGGCCAGCAGCTTCGCCTGCGCAGTCGCTTCTGAACCCGTCGTGCTCACCACGTTGCCGCTGCCATCCAGCGATCGCTGAAACAGGACCTTCCCGGCGGGCTTCTTCACCTGCTCAGGGCCACCCTGCGCATCACTCGGTTTCTCCTGATTTGGACGGGTACTCCCCGGGTTCTGGGCCCTCATCGGGTAAACGAAGAGGAACATGGCAAAAAACAACGCCATGCAACGGCAGGAAAACAACCTCATGAACCTAAACCTTTCTGCTTCTTCTTGGACGCGGGAGCCGCCCCATGGCCAACCGCATCTCGGGCTTTTGCCCGCCTCTGCCGCGCCGCTTCGTACAGCACCACCGCACCTGCAGTCGATACGTTCAGCGAACTCACTCCGCCCGACATCGGAATTCGCAGCAGATGATCGCAGGTCCGCTTCACCAGATCGTGCAGCCCGGCGCCCTCGCGCCCCATCACCAGCACGCAATCACCCGTCATGTCGAACCGGTCGTAATCCGTCTCGCCGCGCTCATCCAGCCCAATTACCCAGATATTGTGATCTTTCAACTCCTCGAGCGCGCGTACCAGATTCACCACCCTGGCAATCCGCAGGTGCTCCACTGCTCCCGCGCTCGCCTTCACCGCCACCGGACTCAACGGCGCCGACCTCCGCTCCGTCACAATCACGCCATCCACGCCGGCCCCGTCCGCCACGCGCAGCAGTGCCCCCAGGTTCTGCGGATCCTCCACTCCATCCAGCGCCAGCAGCAATCTCGCCTGCCCCGGTTCCGGCGCTTCAAGCAAATCCTCAATCGTCAGCAGTTCCTTCGGACGCACCACCGCCACCACGCCCTGGTGCGCAGCGGTCCCCGCAAGTTGCGTCAGATGTTCGCGTGCCTCCTGCCTCACCCGCACGCCGAGTTGTTTGCAATGAGCCACCAAGCTCGCCAGCCTGTCATCGTGCCGCTCAGCTGCAACCAGCACATGATCGAAGCGTCTTCGTCCAGCCTTCAGCGCCTCCGCCACCGGATGCACGCCATATAGAACGTCCATTGCTCTAGTCTATTGCCGAATTCCAAACGCTCCGATCAAACCAGCATCTGGGACACGGATGCCTGCAACTTCATTTGGCGCGGTCGGCTGGGGAGTTGGGGGAAATGGTTGAGAACTCGTACTATTGTTCCGAAGCTGAACGTCTGCGCGCCACGTCGACACAGTTCTCGATCGCCTTCGCTGTCCGTTTTTCGCGCCCTTCCACCGTCTGGACAAAGAAGATTCCCAGCAGATGATTTCGTCGTTGCGTGGGCGTCATCAACTCCCATCCACGTTGCGCGCCTGGGTGCGACTGGAATTGAACGCGCAGGATCGGAGGCGGCTCCGTTTCCCCTTCCATTGCCATCATCAGCGCCCCGGCGATCGCGTCCGCCCGCTTCTGTCGCGCCTCCCGGCTCTTGCGATCGGCGACAAGGTCTGAAAGCCCCTTTCGCATCGAGGGACTGATCCCCTCAAAGAACTTCTTCAGCGAACGGTCGCTCTTCAGAATTGTTGCGAGCTCCGCCGGCAAATCGATCGCGACCTCGCCCAGGTCCGGCGCAAGCCTGATCTCCACGGTGTCGCCCGCACGCGCGCCAGCCCCCGCCTGCATCTTGCGGTTTACGATGAGCGTGAATCCCTTGCCGCCCGCCGGAATCAACGCCGTTTTGAACGCAAACCCGTTCATTTCTCCAAAGACGCGCCTGCTCTTCCACGCAGGCCACGCCTTTTTGAGATTGACTGGTACACGCGCAAACACCCACCGCGGCGATGTCTCTGCTACGAGCAGCTTCGCGCGGAAGGTCTTCGTCAATTTCGGATCGAGTTCAGCGCACACGCCTAAGAGCCTCGCATATCAGAACGCCGGATGCGAGCCTCCGAGCAACTGAAAACTGAACTGACAACTGAAAACGGGAGACTGGCAACTGCCCCTAAGCCACCGGATAGTTCCGGTCCAGCGGGAAAACCACCTCAGCCTGGCTTGCAACCGGCTTTCCATCGATCTTTGCCGGCTGAAATTTCCAGGTCTTCACGATACCCAGCACCATCGCATCAAGCTGGTTTCCGAGGCCTTTCACCAGCGTCTCTTTGACCACCAGCCCCGCCTCATCCAGATCCACATCGATCACGATCTTCTCCGCGGTCTGCGGCAGTAACGCGCGATCGTGAATCGGTGGATGCGGCGAATACACCGGGAACGCCGGCGTCATATCGATCCGGTCCGCCCCATTGCCTCGCATCGCCTTGCCCGTGCCGTCGCCATGATGCGGGTCCTTTGTCGAACCGCCGCCCGATTTTGACTGCTCAGGCACTCGCATCGGGATCGCCGTCTTCTTTGAAGCTTCAACGTGAGCGTCCGGATCCTTCACATGAGCCGACGTCTCCGCCGCAGGCAGCACGATCCGAATCCGGTGCGAGCCGCCGGCATAAGCCAGGTCCGCAACCCTCTGCGGATGCACGCTCTTCACCATCACAACCGGCGCATGCACGCCAAACACGAACACGCAGACAAAGAACGCTCCATGTATTGCAGCAGAGACAATTACGCCGCGAAGAGAACCGCGCCCGCGCTCAGTTCGACTCTCCATGACGACCTCCAAGGGGAAGCCCGGTCCATCGATTTTCGCACGAAACTGTTCCACCAACTCCCCAAGCGCCCGACTTGTCACTACTCATCACATTCCACTCGAGCTCACGGAGCCATGCGTAATGTCGGGATCGATCGAACGCGGGGTGCGAAACCGGAACTGACGACTGACAACTGGAAACTGACAACTGCAACCCAGACACCTCTTGACAATCTAGAGGAATCGCGCAATCCTTCTACTCTAGTCCGTCTAGAGGAGAAAGGCATTGCCTAAACAGGAAGCGAACGGCGATCTCGTCCAGGGCACGCTCGAGATGCTGATCCTCAAAACACTCGCCCTCGAGCCCATGCACGGCTATGGCGTTGCTTTGCGCATTGAGCAGATCAGCGGCGGCGTGTTCCGCGTCAATGCCGGATCTCTGCTACCCGCGCTCAGCCGCATGGAACGCGCCGGCAACGTCAAGTCCGAGTGGCGCTCGACCGAAAACAACCGGCGCGCCAAGTACTACGGCCTCACCCCCAAAGGCCGCAAAGCACTCGCAACCGAAACCGAACAGTGGGAGCGCCGCACCGCTGCCATTGCGCGCATCCTCGAAGCGTAATCATCCAGGAGGTCTGCCATGGGCATCATCAAGAGCTTGATCACGGGCCTCCATTCCCTGTTCCACAAACGCCGCATCGAATCCGAACTCGACGACGAGCTTGCCGCCTTCGCTGAAGCCGCAGCCTCTGACAACCAGCGCCGCGGCATGTCTCCTGAGCATGCCCGTCGCGCCGCCCTCCTTCAAACCGGCAGTCGGAATGCCGTCAAGCATCAGGTCTGGTCTTCGCGTTGGGAATCCAGCCTCGAATCGCTGCTCCATGACCTTCGCATCGGCATCCGTGGTCTTCTCAAAACTCCCGCCTTCACCATCGTCGCGCTCGCGTCACTCGCCCTCGGCATCGGCGCTAACACCGCAATATTTACCCTCATCAATGCCGTTCTGCTTCGTCCGCTTCCCGTCTCACACCCCGAGCAGCTTTATCTCTTCGGAAAAGGCAGTTGGGTTGGCAGCGTCGACGATATGCCAAATCGCCCGTGGCAGCTGTTCTCTTATCCGTTCTTCAAAGACTTTTCCGCGCAGACACGGCCGTTCTCCGGCATCGCCGCACAGAGCAGCATCCAGATGGGCAGCCACATCGTCCTCGGCGGCGGTGCAGCCGAGCAGGTCCACATCGACCTCGTCTCCGGCTCCTACTTCAATGTCCTCGAGGTCCCTCCGGCTCTCGGCCGTCTCATCGGCGAGAGTGATGACGGCGCTCCCGGCGCCGGCCCGGTCGCCGTCGCAAGTTGGGGCTGGTTCCAGCGTCACTTCCAGGGCAATCCTGGCGCGATCGGCCGATCCGTCCACATCCAGGGCCACGACTACACCATCATCGGCGTCGCCAAACCCGGCTTCACCGGACTCGCGCCCGCGGATCCGGCCGACCTCTGGATCCCGCTCTCGATGCAGAAAGAGATTTCTCCCGGTTGGAACGGGCTCGACGATTACAAATTTCAGTCTCTCTATCTCGTCGGACGTCTCAAGCCCGGCATGCCGCTGACGCAGGCCGCCGAGTCCGCGACGCTCCTCCTGCGCCAACTGGTGCGCTCTGAATTCCTCGGCGGCGCAGGTTCCCAAGATGACCTTGCCAGACTCCAGCGAGCCCGCATCGACCTCGTCTCCGCATCCGGCGGTCTTCCCGGCCTCAAGCTTCGCTACACCGCTCCGCTCACTGTCCTGATGGGCATCGTCGCACTTGTGCTCCTCATCGCCTGCGCCAACATCGCGAACATGCTTCTCGCCCGTGGAGTTGCACGCGCCCGCGAGCTCGCCGTACGTCAGGCCCTCGGCGCAACCCGCCGCCGCATCGTAGTCCAACTCCTCACCGAAAGCTTTCTCCTCGCAGGCCTCGGCGCAGCGCTTGGAACTCTCCTCGCCTTCCGTGGCCTTCAACTCCTTCTCGCGCTCGATACGCAAGGCACGCGGAGTATGCCCCTGCTCGACCTCTCGCCAGATCACCGCGTACTCGGCTTTACCCTGCTCGTCACCGTGCTCACTGCGCTGCTCTTCGGTATAGCTCCCGCGCTTCGCTCCACACGCATCGACCTGACGCCTACTCTTCGCGACGGTCGCGGCGCATCCTCCGCGTCTTCGCGCGGCGCACTCTCGCGCTCGCTCATCGTCGGACAGATCGCGCTCTCCATCCTCCTCCTCGCCGCCTCGGGTCTGTTTCTCCGCAGCCTCCGCAATCTCACCCGCGTCGATCTTGGCTTCGATCCCCGAAACGTCACCGTCTTCTCGCTAGACGAGTACTCCGCAAATCTCCCGCTCGACGCTCGCCTGACTCAGCTTCAGCAGCAGATCGAGCAAAAAGTCCAGTCGCTCCCTGGTGTCCAGTCCGCAGCCTTCTCCATGTTCACCTTCAATCAGGGAGCGTGGTCCAGCCCCATGACCGCGCAGAATGTCACTCCCAACACCCTCAACAGCGACGACGTCCTCTACAACGTAATCGGCACTCAATACCTTCAGACGGCCAGCATCCCCCTGCTCTCCGGCCGCAATTTCACAGCGCAGGACAACGCCACCAGCCCGCACGTCGCCATCGTCAACGAGACCCTCGCGCGCACTTTCTTTCCCAACGAATCGGCCCTCGGCCATCACGTGTGCATCTGCGATCCGAATGCTCACGGCCAGAAGCTCGATTTCGACATCGAGATCATCGGCGTGGTCCGCGATGCCAAATACATGCGCATCGGCGAGGGCCAGCATATGGCCGCCTACTTCCCGTACTCCCAGCGCGTGCAGTACTTCGGCAACTTCTCCGTCAAGTCCACCGTCTTGGCCGCCTCGCTCATCCCTGCTGTCCGCCGCATCATCGCCGAGGTCAACCCGCAGATCACCGTCGCCAAAGCCGAGCCGCTTTCCGCTCAGGTCGAAAGCTCCATCGCCACGCAGCGTCTCATCGGATGGCTCTCCGCTTTTTTCGCATCCCTCGCCGTTTTTCTCGCCGCAATCGGAACCTACGGCCTCATCTCCTACTCGGTCGCACGCCGCACCAGCGAAATCGGCGTCCGCATGGCGCTCGGCGCACAGGCGCCCGCCCTTCTCTGGATGGTCCTCCGCGAATCACTCACGCTCCTACTCGCCGGCCTCCTCATCGGCATTCCCGTCTCGCTCGGAATTGCCAAAGGGCTCACCAGCTTCCTCCAAACCGAGCTCTTCCATGTCAGCGCCACTGACCCGGTCGCTTTCCTCACCGCTTCAGTCGTCGTCAGTGTCATGACCTTCGCTGCCGCCTGGCTCCCCGCCCGCCGCGCAACCAAAGTCGATCCGCTCATCGCCCTCCGCTGCGAATAGCGCATCCGCGATCCACTGTTCGCTCGTGAACACCGCGTCCGCGCGCGAACACGTGGTTCCCGTACGCGATCTTCAATCGCGCTGATTGCAAAGCTCGAAGTCTCCGGACAAATTGGTCCGCCGCTTGCATCATCCCTCCTCCAAAGCTGGAGGCTCGCCTTGTCCAAATTCGCCCAGGATCTCAAATTCGCAATCCGGCATCTGCTCAAAAGCCCCGGGTTCACCGCAGTCGCCGTCCTCATCATGGCCCTGGGCATCGGCGCGAACACCGCCATATTCAGCGTTGTCCACGCGGTCCTTCTCGAGCCTCTCCCCTTCCAGGATCCCGACCACCTCGTCCAGCTCTGGCACATACCACCGCAGTCGAGCTTCCCCGGCATGACGCGCTTTGCCGTCTCCGCTGCCAACTTCCTCGACTGGCAAAAGCAGAACGACGTCTTCAGCGGCATGGCTCTCTACAGCCACGGCGGCTACGAGTTGACTGGCCACGGCAAGCCCGAGACGATCCACGCCGGACGCGTCACCTCAGGATTCTTCTCTGTCCTCGGAGTCCAACCCATCTACGGCCGCGTCTTCCTCCCCGAAGAAGACCAGCCCGGCCGTAACAAAGAACTGATCCTGAGCTACAAAACCTGGCAGACACGTTACGCAGCCGATCCCAACGTAGTCGGTAGAACCGTGACCCTCGACGACTCCCCCTACGTCATCGTTGGCGTCATGGGCCCCAAAATGACCAAGCCCGACTACGCCGACGTCTGGACTCCTCTTGGCCTCACAGCCCAGGAAGCAGCCGTTCGCGGCGAACACCACTTCCTCGCCATCGGCCGCCTCAAGTCCGGCGTCACCCTCTCCCAGGCCCAGGCCGAAATGAACACCATCTCCCATCGCCTCGAGCAGGCCTACCCCGCCGACGATAAAGGCTGGGGCGCAACAGTCATCTCCATGCGCGAGGACCTCGTCGGCGAAATCCGCCCTGCGCTGCTCATGATGCTCGGAGCCGTAGGCTTCGTCCTCCTCATCGCCTGCGCCAATGTCGCAAATCTGATCTTCGCCCGCGTCTTCAGCCGCCGCAAAGAGATCGCCATCCGCTCAGCACTCGGCGCAAGCCGAAACCGCATTGTGCAGCCCCTGCTCACCGAGTCCGTGCTCATGGCCGTCTCGGGCGGAGCTCTCGGCCTGCTCTTCGCTCACTTCGGAATCCAACTCCTCGTCAAGTTCTTCGCAGACCAGCTGCCCCGTATGACCGACATCGGATTGAGCCAATCCGTCCTCTGGTTCACGCTCGGCCTTTCCATCCTCACCGGACTTCTATCCGGTCTCCTCCCTGCGCTAGGCATGATCAAAGGCGACGTGAACGAAGCACTGAAGCAAGGCCTGGGCCGCATGGACTCCGACACCGGCAGCAGCCTCACACGCTCAGCTCTCGTCTCCGTCGAAGTTGCTCTATCCATCGTGCTCCTCATCGGCGCCGGCCTCATGCTGCGTAGCCTCTGGAACCTGCAGAACACCAATCCCGGCTTCGAGGCCCGCAATGTCCTCACGATGGCCCTCGAGGTCCCGAAGAATCAATTCACAAAGCCCGCCGAAGAACATCAGTATCTCGGAGCCCTGCTTCAGCGCATCCGTGCCCTGCCCGGCGTCGAGTCCGCCGGCGGCATCGACGACCTCCCACTCGCGGGCGGTTCCAACCAGCCCGTAGCCGTCGAGGGCCAGCCTCTCGTGCCAATGTCCGAGCAGCCAGAAGTCTCCGTCCGTGAAGTCACGCCCGGCTACTTCGACGCCATGAAGATCCCTCTGCTCGAGGGCCGCCGGATTCAGGACAGTGACACCGCCGACGCAAACGCAGTGGTCGTTATCAGCAAATCGATGGCCCGCCAGTTCTGGCCGAACGCGAGCCCCATCGGCCATCACCTCAAGCTGACGTTCTTCCCCGATAAAGAACGCACCATCGTCGGAGTCGTCGGCGACGTCAAGCAGAACGGCCTCGACACAACCTCCGGCATCGCCACCCTCTATTGGCCGCGTGCCCAAGTGGGCGACTCCGCGCAAGGCCCCTGGCGCTCCTTCGGCCTCTCCCTCGTTGTTCGAACCTCCACGCCGCCTCAGAATCTCGCGCCCACAATCACAAAGACCATCGCTGACGTGAACGCCAACATCCCCGTCGACAACGTCATCACCCTCGAAGACTTCATCGGCACCACGCTCACTCAGCGCAGCTTCAATATGCAGCTCCTCGCCATATTCGGAGCGCTCGCGCTCCTCCTCTGCAGCATCGGGATCTATAGCGTGCTCGCCTACTCCGTGAAGCGCCGCATGCGCGAGATCGGTCTCCGCCTCGCCTTCGGAGCCTCATTCAAAGACGTCGTAGCCCTTGTCATCGCGCAAGGCATGAAGCCCACCCTCGTCGGTGTTGGCATCGGCCTCGTCGCTGCATTCGCCCTCGGCCGCGTGGCCGCGAGCCTCATCTACGGAGTGAGCGTCCGCGATCTCTCCACATTCGCGGCCGCCACAATCATCATCGTCTTCGTCTCCTTTGCAGCCAGCCTCATCCCTGCCGTCCGTGCAACGAGAGTCGACCCACTCAAGGTTCTCCACGAGGATTGACCTTCCGCCCGAATCGCGATAGTAAATCGTTTCGCTTCGCCCCCTCTTCGCCTCAGGTGATTGACCTCACATCCACGGAGCCGTATAGTGGACACAATGGCTTTGTGCTGTTCCATGCCGGTCGCTTGTTGCGCATGTTGTTGTGCGCCGCGCCGGACTATGGGATAAGCCGCCACTAAGACTTACCGGAATCTCCCATACCCCGCGCTGCAGCCATCCTGCCGCCGCGGGTTTTTTATTGCCTTCAACATCCGGAGAAACATGACAGCAACCGCCGCAATCGAACCCGATTCAGCCAGCAACGGCCATCTCTCCGCATCCTCTGCCGCGGACATCTCGCGGGACCGGCTTAATCACATCCAGCTCCTCGAAGCTGAGAGCATCCACATCTTCCGCGAGGTCGTCTCCGAGTTTCAGAACCCGGTGATGCTCTACTCCATCGGCAAAGACTCCTCCGTGATGCTTCGCCTGGCCCAGAAAGCCTTCCACCCCGGTCCCATTCCGTTTCCCCTTCTGCATGTCGATACCGGGTACAAATTCCGCGAGATGCTCGAATTCCGCGATCGCTACACCGCCGAGCTCGGCCTCAAGCTCATCGTCTGGCGCAATGAAGAAGCGCTCGCGAACGGCGCCAATCCCATCAAGCTCGGAACCCAGCGCTGCTGCGGCCTCCTGAAAACCCAGGCCCTCCTCGACGGTCTTCGCTCCCAGGGCTTCGACGCGGCCTTCGGCGGAGCCCGCCGCGATGAAGAAAAGTCGCGCGCCAAGGAGCGCATCTTCTCCTTCCGGGACGGCGCCGGCCAGTGGGACCCCAAGAACCAGCGCCCCGAACTCTGGTCGCTCTTCAACGGAAAAATCGGCCCCGGAGAAAGCATTCGAGTCTTCCCCCTCTCCAACTGGACCGAACTCGACATCTGGCATTACATCCATCTCGAAAACATCCCGATCGTTCCCCTCTACTTCGCCAAGCCCCGCAAGATGCTGGTCCGCGCCGACTCGCTGATCCCTCTCGAACAGCCCTTCATCCAAGGTCTTCCCGGCGAAGAACAGCTTGTAAAGTGCCGCCTCCGCTCGCTCGGTTGCAGCCCCTGCACGGGCGCCATCCGCTCTGACGCCGACACGGTTCCCAAGATCATCGAGGAGCTCATGGAGGTCCGGAATTCCGAGCGAGCCAACCGCATCATCGATCACGACCAGGACGGTTCCATGGAGATCAAGAAGCGCGAGGGCTACTTCTGATGGCAACCACTGAGAAGAACGTCCTCGAAGTAACCGTTGCAGCCCAGTCAGACGAAGAGCGATTGCCTATCGAGCAGCGCCTCGAAGCCGAGCTCCGCAAAGACCTCCTCCGCTTCTCCACCGCTGGCAGTGTCGACGACGGAAAGTCCACGCTCATCGGCCGTCTTCTTTACGACTCGCATAACGTCTACGACGACCACATCAAGTCCGTCACCCGCAACGCCGCCATCGATTTCGCGCAGCTCACCGATGGCCTTCGCGCCGAGCGCGAGCAGGGCATCACCATCGATGTGGCCTACCGTTACTTCTCCACGCCGAAACGCAAATTCATCATCGCCGACACCCCCGGCCACGAGCAGTACACCCGCAACATGGCCACCGGCGCCTCTACCGCCGACGTTGCTATCGTCCTGGTCGACGCACGCAAAGGCATCCTCAACCAGACCCGCCGCCACGCCTGCATCGCGTCTCTCCTCGGTATCCCCATCGTCATCGCCGCCATCAACAAGATGGACCTGGTCGAATTCTCGCCCGAGGTCTTCAAGCAGCACAGCGACAGCCTCCAGGCCCTCGCCCGCCAGCTTGAAATTCCGCGGCTGATCCCCGTCCCGGTAAGTGCTCTCGACGGCGACAACGTCGTCCACCGCAGCACGCGCATGCCCTTCTACGACGGGCCCAGCATCCTCGAACTCCTCGAGACGCTTCCGCTCGCCATCGAGCGCACACAGGCAACCTTCCGGTTGCCCGTCCAGCGCGTGATCCGACCCCACCAGGATTTCCGTGGTTTCGCCGGCCAGATCACGGCCGGCGCTGTCCATCCGGGTGACGAGATCCTTGCTCTCCCAAGCGGCCGGCGTTCGCGCGTCAAGTCCATCACCACATGGGAAGGCGAACTCGCTCGCGCTCACGCCCCGCAGTCAGTCGTCGTCTCTCTCGAAGACGAGATCGATCTCAGCCGTGGCGACATGATCGCCGCCATTGAGGCTCCGCCCCGCAAGACCACGCGCTTCGAAGCCACCGTCGTATGGATGCACTCGAAACCTCTCCGCGTAGGCGCAACCTATCTGCTCAAGCACGCCAGCCAGACCGTCAAGGCCACGGTCGTCGAGCTCAGGTCGCGCATCGACGTAGAGCACCTCGCCGAGAACTCCGCCGCACAGCTCGGTCTCAACGACATCGGCCAGGTTGTCATCGAGACCAGTCGGCCGCTCCTCGCTGACCTCTACCGCGAAAGCCGCGCCACCGGCAGCTTGATCCTGATCGACGCCGTCGACAACGGTACCGCAGGCGCCGGCATGATCCGGCAAATTCAAGAAGCTTCCGAAGATCACAAACGCGCAATTGCCGGGTTGCTTAAAGTAGGCGATCGCCCCTTCCTCGCCGGACAGCTCGAGCAGACGCTCCTCGTTACCGGCGCCCTCGTCCTGCGCACCCGCTTCGCAGGTACCTCACAGCTGTTGAATCTTGTTCGGGTCGGAGCCTTCATCATCAGCGAGTCCGACGAACTGGCTCCCATCGCCTTCCTCCGCGCAGATTCGCTCAGCGGCAAGCCTTACGAAATCAGCGCGGACTTCGAGTTCGCGCGCCCCGAGGAATTCCTCGCGGAAATCGAAAGAATCGCTTCACTACCCACAGGAGAGGATGACAATGACAACGGTCTCGGCATCTGACGAACTCGCACAAGCAGCCTTCACCTTCCTTCAAGAGCAGCTGGAAGATGCGCAGCGTGCCTGTATCACCAGCAGCTTCCAGGCCGAAGACGTGGCCGTCGTCCATATGGCCCGCCAGATCAGGCCGGAAATCCCCGTGCTCTTCCTCGAGACCGGTTATCACTTCCCCGAGACGCTCACCTACCGTGATCGCATCGCCGCGGAGTGGAACCTGAACCTCGTCAACGTCGAGCCCGAAATCACCGTAGCCGAGCAGGAATCCAAATTCGGCATCCTCAACCAGACCGCGCCAGACCGCTGCTGCGGACTGCGCAAAGTCGAGCCGCTCTTCCGCGCGCTGGGCGGATACACAACATGGGTCACCGGCCTGCGCCGCGAGCAATCGAAGACCCGCGCCAACCTGCAGCCCCGCGAGTTCTTCACGCTGCCCACCGGCCACATTCTCGCCAAGCTCAGCCCACTTGCCGAGTGGACCACCCGCGACGTTTGGCGCTACGCCGAGCAAAACAACATCCCTCTGCTGCCCCTCTACGACAAGGGCTACACATCCATCGGCTGCGCCCCCTGCACCAGCCTGCCCTTCGATCCAGAAGATGCGCGGTCCGGCCGTTGGTCCGGCCGAAAAGTCGAGTGCGGCATTCACCTCCAGGCCAAGTAAGCGGCCAAGTAAAGGGTAAGCAAGATGGAACTCATCCTCGGATTTGCAATTGCCGTCATCATCGCCATCACCGGCGTCGGTGCCGGCTCGCTGATCGCGCCCTTGCTCATCCTCTTCCTGCATGTGCCCGTGGCAGAAGCCGTGGGCACTGCGCTCATCTACTCCGCCGCCGTTAAATTCATCGTCGTTCCCGTACAAATCTGGAAACGACAGGTTGAGTGGAAGACCCTCGGCCTTATCCTCGCCACCGGCATCCCCGGTGTCGCCATCGGCTCTTATATCTTTCAGCGCGTCGCCCATAATGAAGCCAACAACTTCTGGCTCTACATGGCCCTCGGCCTGATGATTGTCATCTCCTCCGCTTGGCACATCTATCGCCACTTTAGGCCTGGCGGTGAAATCGCGCGCCGCACCGATTCACCCGCTTGGCTCGCCGCCGTGATGCTGCCCATCGGAGCCGAGGTCGGCTTCTCGTCCTCCGGCGCCGGCGCTCTCGGGTCACTTGCACTTCTCGGCCTCACTCCTCTCGACGCACGCCGCGTGGTGGGAACAGACCTGGCCTTCGGCCTCTGCCTCTCCATCATCGGCGGGTCACTGCATCTCCACAGCGCTGGACTGAACTCCGCCCTGCTCATCAATCTGATCGTCGGTGGCGTACTCGGGGGCATCGTCGGTGCCGGCCTCGCCTCGCGCATTCCGGTTCGCGCCATGCGCCTCGCCCTCTCGCTATGGTTGCTGGCAATGGGCGTCCAGCTCTGCTGGCACGCGCTCGCGTAAAGCCACGCCCGTCCACGCTACCCGCTGCGCCCGGACGATATACTTCTCGTAGTGCTCGGTTTGTTCCAACATTACCTGCAAGCGAGAGTTGACCTTGGCGCGTGAACTGCATACGGCACGCCTTCTCAAAAAGGTGTGCATCTCTGAATCGGCCCAGTGTTATCACTTCGAATTTGTTCTTGAAGACCTGGAGAGCTTTCCTTTCATTTCGGGCCAGTTCATCTCCGCCGTCGCGCCCGACGCTAACGGCAAGCAGCAGACTCGCGCTTATTCAATCGCTTCGGCTGCGAATCAAAATCGCTTCGAGCTATGTGTGAACCGCGTACCGGAAGGCTTCTTCTCCAATCACCTCGCCGACCTCACCGATCTGCCGCCGGGTGGATCCATTCAGGTGCACGGCCCTCACGGGCACTTCGTTCTTAAGCAGCCCGTCACCGACTCCATCTTCATCTCTACCGGAACAGGCATCGCTCCCATGCGCGGATACGCCCAGTGGCTCTTCCCTGAGACTGGTCCCGACGCCGGCATCGATCGCAGCGAAGGCAAAGAAATCTGGATGGTCTACGGCACGCGATACGAGAGTGAACTTTACTACCGCGAAGAGTTCGAAGCGCTCGCCGCCCGCAAGCCGAACTTCCACTACCTCCCCACGCTCAGCCGTGCCGATGAGAGCTGGAAAGGCCTCCGCGGCTACGTGCAGGACCACGTGGCGCGCATTGTCGAAGAACGCGCCGCCAAACTCGGCCAGACCCTGCCCGTTCCTCCCCCCGATTCAAACATCCTGCCTTCAGAACTGAAGTTCGACATCTACGCCTACATCTGCGGCCTAAACAATATGGTCGCCGGCGTCCGCGAAAAGCTCTCAAGCTACGGCTGGCACCGCAAGCAGATCATCTTCGAGCGCTACGACTAGCAAGAGCTTCACAGATTGAAGAGCTCTCTTAGCCGCTTCGTCTGTGCCCGGCTGACCGGAATCTCCGTCTGCTTCTTGTCGTTCATCCGCAGCTGATAAGTCGATTTGAACCACGGCACCACTTCGCGAATCTGGTTGATATTCACCACAAAGCTGCGATGCGCGCGCCAGAAGATTGCAGGATCCAGCTGATCCAGCAATTCCTCAATGGTGCGGCACTTCGACTGGCCCTCGAACTGATGCGTAACCACTCGGATCACGCCCTCGTCTATCTCCGCAAAACAGATCTCCGCCTGATCCACAAGCAGCAACCGGCTCCCCGCCTGCACAATCAGCTTCGCCGGCTGTGCCCCCCGCCCTGTTGCCTGTGATCCGTTCTTGAGCAGGGCTAGCAGCGCATCCAATTGCGACTCGATCGGCGAATCGCCTTGCGTCCCAGCCGCACCGTTATTGATCCGCGCGCGCGCCCGCTCCAAAGCTTTGTCCACGCGATTGCGATCGAATGGCTTAAGAAGATAGTCGACCGCATTCACATCGAAGGCGCGCACAGCGTACTGATCGTAAGCAGTCGCGAAGACAAACTGCGGCAGCTGCCAGCCCTGATTGTCCTTAAGCTTGCGATGTCGGTCCATGATTCGCTGGATCACCGCAAATCCATCGAGTCCCGGCATCTGCACATCAAGAAACACGATATCCGGATGATGCCGTTCGATCAGTTCTACCGCCTCGATACCATTCGCGCCCTGTGCCACCACATCGACGTCCGGCGCCGCCTGCAGCAGGTACGCCAGCTCATCGCGAGCAAGCTGTTCGTCATCGATGATGAGGGCAGAGATAGTCATCGCTGGCAGGCCGAAGCTTGATTGTAGGTAGCTGAACCGCAGGGGTCAAACACACCCGCGCTGAGCGGCGGCAGACGCACCGTGAACTGCATTGGCGGACATTGAGAGGAGGGTGGCGCTATTCGCGTCCGGCGTGAACGCGCAGCCTGGCTGGCATATGATCGCGCTCCAGCTCGTGGCCGCAGCGGGTACAGAACTGATCCGTCGCCCGCACTGAACGGAAGCAATTCCCGCAGCTCGCTGTCAGCTGATAGTTGCACTGAGGGCAGAAGTGAAAATCGCTCTGCACATGAGTGCCGCAGGCCGCGCACGTCGAAACGAGAGGAGCTCGCAGCAGAAAGTACAGAACAGCCCCGATTCCGCCCGGCATTACAAAACAGATCAGCATCCAGAAGCGCGAGCTCATAGCGCGCCGTGGCGCATCCTTGCTGATGTATCCCACCATCAGGATGTAAAGCGATGCCAGGAGCCCCCAGGTAATGTCGAAGTATGCACGCAGTCCCAGCGGAACCTGGTGGTGCTGCGACTTCGGAAACACGATCCAGAAGTAGTACTCGACCAGAACGAAAACGGCGGCTGCAATGACGATGGACCATAGCGGCACCAGCCGAGTGTCGTCGTTCGGGTTGATCGTTTCCGGTTCTCGCATAGCTCAATTGCCCCCTCGGGGGAGGGCCCGCTGCTTCGCAGCAGCTTGATTCTGCTTTATGGACGGAATCAACGTCGCTGAAGTTGCGCCTAGTATAGACCGGAAGTGCCTAGGACCTGCGGCGCAGCCATCCCGCAAGTAATGCAGAGCCGAGAAGAGCAGTAATGGAGAAGAACCCCCAGATCGCGATCTCTCCGAACGTGCTGTTCAGATGCTGCTCCTCAATCAGGTTCTCGATCAGCCACCAGATCGGCGGCGCAACGATGAAAAAGACCACCAGAGTCGCGGCAATCGCCCACGCCCGAATCCTCTTCCGTCCTGCTTTCTGATCTTGCATGACGCCTGCGGAGGCCATCACCACGCGGCGCGTCTTCTCGCCCAGACTACGGTCGCGATCGCCCTGCAGTCCAGAGACTGCCCCAATCAGATCGCTTTGCGATGGCTCGTGATTGCCCGCCACCGACCCGGAAGGAGTCACACTGCCTCCGGGCGCCGGTTTTGCGCCCGCTCAAGGCGCGGCTTGATCGACGCCATTCCGCGATAGAGCCGCGACTTCACCGTCGACAGCGGTGCCCGCGTAACCTTCGCGATTTCCTCAAGCGAAAGATCCTCGTGGAACCGCAGCACCAGCACTTCCCGGTAGAGCGTATCGAGTTGCAAAAGCGCGGCCGAAATCTGCTCGCGGTCCTCTACATTCGACATTCGGTCGAAGGGACCGGGCCCGTGGTCCGGGACTTCGAAAGCAAGCGGGCGATCATCCTCCCCGCCAGCTTCAAAGAGCTCATCCAGACTAGACATCGTGCGCTTGCGGCGCTGATCGATGACGAGATTTCGCGCAATCGTAAAAAGCCAGGTCTCGAAGCGCGACTTGCCGTTAAACTGCGTCCCGCGCGTGAGAACCCGCATCCAGACTTCCTGAAACAGATCCTCAGCCTCTTCGCGATTTCCGGTCAGGAACAAAAGATACCGCAGGAGACGATGCTGATACCGCACGATGAGCTGGTCGAGCAAAGCTGTGTCTTTGCGCTTAAGACCTTCGGATACAGCGAGATTCTCGCGCCTGACCTGCTCCTCCGTCGGCGAGACGGATGCCGGAGTGAACAAGGCGCGAATGGCGGAGACGGTGCCCATCTGTTCCCATTAGACGACAAAAGGTTGCTCGAAGCCGCAGAAAACCAGATTTTCACCAAAAATACAGCGATTTAGTTGCAATTCGGACACCTCAGGCGACTTCGCCATTGCCAGTGCCATTTCCCGCAATGTATACGTTTCCGGTAAGTACCTGTGAGAACAGCTACTTGGGTGATGTGGGCACGAAACTGAGGGCTTCTCAGTCGGAGTAGCCGTTGCAAAAGGGATCGTTTTCAGCTACTTCGGGCCACTCAGGAAACCTTTGCTGGCATCCAAGAACACGCGAGCCAGATTTTATTCTTCCGGAGTTGTAATGGGTCGCCAGACACCGTACAGAAAAACCGCAGACGTTTTACGTAGAACGATTCAGCAACTTGAGGACGATCCCACGATCGACACGCACGGGGCTGCGTTTGTCGATCTGAAGTGCAATTTGCTCAACCGGATTATCGAACTCGAGACGGACAAAGCGCGAGCCGAGTCCGTGATCCACCTCGTCAATTCCGACAATCCCGAAGAGTCCAAAGCGGAGAAAGAGCAAGACTCGAACTCAGCCATCGCCTGATTCTACCTCCCTGCACTTCCTCCGAAAAAGACTCCACGGCTACCTTCCTCTTGATCTGCGGCATACCGGGTCGCTGCCCTCTATTCCCATCTGATCGGGTCGCTCCCACCTGCACCTTTGTACCGGGCCCAAAAGCACAAAATGCCAGATTGACCTTTGCGCGGCCAGGGCAGACGGCTATGCTCGCCCAAGACCAATAAAAAAGCTGACTCTGCAGATGCAGTGATCTCTTGTCTTCCCCGCACGAGGAGATTCCTTGCACCCACGCCCGGTACGTCTTTCTGTCTTTAAACTAGCCCTGACCCTTGCATTGAGCGCCGCCGCTGTCTCGCTCGTCACCGGCTGCTCCTCCAGCGTCGCCGTCGGCGATCCGGCCAGCTTCACCGCCATCTCCGCCACGGTCAGCTCGCTGCGCGTAACAGAAACCGCCCAGCTCGCTACGCACACGCAGTTCGATGGGACGAAGCTCTCCTTCTATGTGAACGGCGTACTCGGCGGAGACTCCGAAGTGGGAACCATCAGCGCCGCCGGCCTCTACACTGCTCCGGCCATCGTGCCCGTTCCCAACTCCATCACCATCACGAGTGCTTCGGTTGCTCACCCGGACTACCCCAAGGGCACCGTCGCCCTCGCCATCTGGAATCCCATCCCCATCATCGACTCCATCACTCCCTCCGGCTTCCCCGAAGGCGACACCCAGGTCGCCGTCACCGGGTCCAAGTTCGTCTACGGCGCTAAGGTGATGTGGAACGGCAAAGCTGTCGACACCACCTACGTCTCCAGCACGCACCTCGAGGCCATCATCCCCGCCGCGAACCCCGGCACGTATCCGCTGCTCGTCGCTAACCCCGACCCCGGCTCCGCAAACTCCAAAACCCTTCAGGTTCAGGTCGCTCCCGGCCAGGTCAAACTCAAAGTCCTCGCCTACAGCGGCAGCGACGTCCGCGTTCGCAACGCCTTGAACCTGGGCCTCGACGTCACCGGCACCCTCAACAAATCCGTCACCCTGACCATCAACGGCGTCCCCGGCGGCAACTCCACCCTCGGCACTGCAGTCTCCAACTCCGACGGCAGCATCACCTATCAGGCTCCTTCCGTCGTCCCCACGCCCAACAACGTCGTCACACTCACGGCCACCAGCGTCGACAATCCATCAGTCTCCGTCAGCCAGAACATCTCTGTCCTTAACCCCATCCCCGTCCTCAGCTCGGCCACGCCCCTCACCATGAACCCCGGCCCACCGGCCACCACCATCGTTCTCACCGGCTCTGACTTCATCAATGGCGCACAGGTTCTCGTGAATGGCTCCGCCGTCCCCACCACCTTCAACAGCGGAACGCAATTGACCGCCAGCGTCAGTCCCACGCAGCCCGGCAATCTCGACCTGCAGGTGCTCAACCCCAGCCCCGGCCCTGCCACCTCCGCAGACCTGATCGGCACCGTCAATGGAACGCCGCCGGTGCCCATCGTTCCCTTGTCCGACGCGGCGCGCTTCCTCAACCAGGCCACCTTTGGCGCCACCGATGCCGACATCCATCACCTCTCTCTGATCGGATACCAGCCTTGGCTCAATGAGCAATTCGCCGCGCAACAGACCCTGACGACTCCCGGCGTTGAGCAGGCTCTGATCGTCAACACGCAGCCCACCCGCTCCACCACCGACGTCAAGTGCAATGCCGAAACCTTCCTCCAGAACCGCGACGGCCAAGACTACGTAGAGAATGCCTTTTGGCAGCAGAGCCTCACCGCCCCCGACCAGCTACGACAACGTGTCGCATACTCCCTCCACGAGATGCTCGTTATTTCGATGGCATCCACCGGCGTAGAACGCATGCCGCGCGGCACAGCCCACTACTGGGACACCCTCGCTGCCGACTCCTTCGGCAACTTCCGCCAGCTCCTCGAAGATGTAACGCTCAACCCCATGATGGGCCAGTGGCTCGCCATGCAGGGCAACGACAAAGGCAATGCCAACACTGATCCCGATGAGAATTACGCTCGCGAGATCATGCAGCTTTTCACCATCGGCCTCTACCAGCTCAACGACGACGGCACGCAGAAGCTCGACTCCACCGGCAAGCCCATCCCCACGTACTCAAACGCCGACGTGATGGGTCTCGCCAGAGTCTTCACCGGCTTCAGTTGGAACGTCCCCGGCAACACTTCAGACGCCGCATGGTCCGACTGCTGCATGTACGTCGGCCCCGGCATTGGCGAAGACCTGCTCCCCATGCAGAGCTATCCCAGCCATCACTCGACTGCGCAGAAAATCTTCCTCGGTGTCACCATCGCTCCGAGCGGCACAGGGGATCCCAACGGCGATCTCAAGATCGCACTCGACACGCTCTTCAATCATCCCAACCTGCCCGCCTTCTTCTCCAAGCAGATGATTCAGCATCTGGTCACCAGCAACCCGAGCCCCGCCTACATCAGCCGTGTCGCTGCCGTCTTCAAAGACAACGGCCTCGGCGTTCGCGGCGACCTCAAAGCCGTCATCACTGCGATCCTTCTTGACCCCGAAGCCCGCGACTCCGCAGCCGCCGCCGGCAATCCGCAATACGGCAAAGTCCGAGAAGCACTCATCCGCTACACCCACTGGGCGCGCGCCTTCACCGCACAATCGCGCACCGGCGGCTATTGGATTGGCAGCGCCGAAGACCCGATCTGGGGACTCGGCCAGATGACCCTCCGCTCGCCAACCGTATTCAACTGGTTCGCGCCCGGCTACGTTCCGCCCGGCACCAGCATTGAGCAGGCCGGACTCACCGGACCCGAATTCCAGATGACCAACGTCTCCTCCGTCGTCGGCTACCTCAATTACATGCAGACCGCCGTTGGCTCTGACGACACGCACGGCTTCGACATCTTTTCGAGCTACGCCGCGGAGCTGAATCTCGCCAACAATCCCGGCGCGCTCCTTGATCGCGTGAACCTGTTGCTCATGTCCGGCCAGATGGACAGCACTCTCTACAGCCAGATCCTCAGCGCGGTCAGTTCGATTTCGGTTCCCACCGGCAGTGCAGACGCAACTAACGCCGCCCTCGCAGCCCGCGTTAGAACCGCCGTTTTCCTTACCCTCGCATCGCCTTCGTATTGCGCGCAGAACTAGGAGCAAAGCATGTGCAAGTTTGATCACTCACGCCGATCGTTTCTCAGAACTGCGTCGCTCGCCTCGATGTCCGGCTTCTACGCGAGCCCCTTCATCATAGGCCTCAACTCGCTCGCCGCCATGGCGCAAAGCACCAGCCTCACCGACTACCGCGCCCTCGTCTGCGTCTTCCTCCAGGGCGGCAACGACGGCCACGGCACCGTCATCGCCACCGATCCCACATCCTTCAGCGCCTTCACGCAGGCCCGCTCCGGCGCACCCGGCCTCGCCTATCCTCTCGCCGACCTGCTCCCCATCCTTCCCAGAACATCCCAGGGGGGCCGCACCTTCGCTCTCAACCCCGCGCTCGTCGGGCTCCAGAACCTCTTCAATGCCGGTCGAGCCGCAGTCGTCGCCAACACCGGCACTCTCATCGCGCCGGCCACAAAGACTCAAATCCAGTCCAACTCAGTTCCGCTTCCCGCCTCCCTCTTTTCGCACTTCGATCAGACCGCCGCGTGGCAGGCCATCGCCTCCAACGGCGGCAGCTCCGAACACGTGGGCTGGGGCGGCTCCGTCGCTGATGTCCTCGAAAGCATGAAGGTCAACTCCAACTCCATGTTCACCTGCATCTCCACTGCAGGCATCGCGCTCTTCCTCTCCGGCGAACAGTCCTACCAACTCAACGTCACCTCAGCCGGCCCGATTCCCATCTACGGCACATCCAATCCCCTCTTCGGCAACTCCGCCGGCTCGAGCGCGCTCCAGTCCATCCTCTCCGCCGACGAAACCAATCTCTTCGCCAAGGAATACGAAGTCGTCGTGCAGCGCTCCATTCAAGCGCAACAGACCCTCGCCACCGCGATGGCCGCGGCCGGCCCCACCGGCGTTCCCGATCCTCCGCAATACCTCGACCCAGTCACCAACAAACTGGCCAACAACGATCTCGCTGTTTCCCTCCAGACCGTGGCCCGCATCATCTCCGGCCGCGCCAGCCTCGGCGTCAACCGCCAGATCTTCTACGTTCAGCTCGGCAGCTTCGACACGCATGACGGACAGGCCGTGCAGCACGCGCGCCTTCTTTCCCAACTCGGCTCGGCGCTCGAGTACTTCGACACACAGATGGTCGCTATGGGCGTCGGCAACCAGGTCACTGCATTCACCGCATCCGACTTCGGCCGCACCCTCACCTCCAACAGCGACGGCACCGATCACGGCTGGGGAAGCCATCACTTCGTCGTCGGCGGCTCCGTCGCCGGCCAGGACATGTACGGCACCTACCCCGTCGTCGGAGCAAATCAGGCCGACGATCTCGGCGCAGGCCGCCTCATCCCCACCACCTCCGTCGATCAGTACGCCGGAACCCTCGCTCGCTGGTTCGGCCTCTCCGATGGTCAAATCAAAACCATCTTCCCCAACTTTGCCAACTTCGGCTCCAGCCCCTACCTCGGCTTCATGGGATAGCATCCGCTTCACGCGCGAAAACCACCGGGTGCCCCCGGTCCCTCGCTTCTGGGGACCGGGGAGAGATGCCAACTCGCGAAGTATCCCCCACCCCAAACGAATCCCCGGCCCTCATCCAAAAAGGCCTCGGCTTCATGGGATAGCGCCCTAGAGTCTCACAGATCGCGCATGATCACCGCCGGAGCAATCATCGAAGCGCGCCCCGCTGGCACAAGGCTCATCATCACCACCGCAATGACCGGCAGCATAGGAGCAATCAGCCAAACCTCCATCGACGGCGGCGCAACCGTCGCCGCCTCCGCGATCACAAATCGCATCACCGCCAGCGACAGAACAACGCCAATCGCCGTCCCCACCAGCGCAAGGCCGCCTGCAGTTCTCATCACCAGCAGAACGATGCGCCAGCGCTGCGCACCCAGCGCAATGCGAAGGGCGCGCTCGCGCTGCCGCTGCCGCTCTGCATCGCTCTGAACGTTCAGCGTGCCAATCAGTCCAAGCAGCAATGCCATCGCGGCCGACGCGCCCCCAATCAGCGTCGCAATCCGCAATCCCGCAAGACCGGAGCGAGCAAGCTGCGCATCGAACGTCGTCACCCCACTCGGAGCCGTGCTGCCTCCCGGCACTAGTGCAACCCTCTGCCGCAGCTCCGCGGCCACTTCCCTGTTCAACTTCGCAGTTTTCAGCATCAGCGTCATACGCGCCGGAGGATTCTGCCAGATAGGGAAATAAATGGTCGGCTCCGCATGTTGTTCGAACGTCCCGAACACCTGCGACTTCACCACGCCCACAATCTCCCTTCGCACGCCGCTGTCATCGATCACCGCGGAACCCAGAGCCTTGCCATTGAAATAGAGATCAGCCGCCTCCTGATTGATCACCGCAACGCGGCCCTCATCAGCAACCCGCTCCGCGCCAAACCTGCGCCCCTCCACAACGGGCATATCCAGAACGCTGAAGTAGTTCGCCGAGACCACATTCGCGTTCAGTTCGATACCCGCCATCGGCTCCGCAACCGGCACGCGAAACATAGCATCTCGGATCGTACTCGGAGCCTCAGCTCCATTCACATACCCGTAGTAAATCGTCGCCCTGGATACGTCGTCCGCTTGTCCGCTCGTCCCCTCGTTCCCTGCCTCTCTCACCACTCCGATAATCTCCAGCGGATGATCTCCTGCATCCCGTATGCTCATCCCCGCTGTCTTCGCACCGAAAATCTCCGAAGCTGCCGTCTCATTCACGACAGCAACCCTGCCCGTCCGATCGCCGATCCCGAACATCCTCCCCGCTACCGGCAGCTTTTCTAGCCTTTCCAGCGACTCCGGCGTAAGCCATGCGATGTCCATCGCAACCTCGCGATACTGCGCTGAGGCTTGCTGAATCCGGAAGCTTTGCCAAGCCGGCCCATTGCCCGGCAGCCGCTCCGTCCAGCCCAGAGGCCGCACACCCGCAATCGTACTCACCTTCTGCTCCACGGCATCGAAATACCCTGGGTCAATCTCCGGTCCTCCGATAGGCTGCGCCTCCACCGTCAGCAAAACCGGATTCCCGAGCCGATGTCCCGCGCCCGTCTCCAGTGCCGCGTGAAGTCCCGTCAGCAGGACCGCCGTGCACACCACCAGCATGCAGCACACCGCAATCTGTCCCACCACAAGCAATGACCTTAGCCGCAGAACCCCCCGCGATGGCGAACCCGTCTCGCGCTGCAAAACCATCCACGGCCGGTCCGTGACCGTGCCCACCACCGGCAGCATTCCGCAGAGCACCGTCACCACAACGCAAAGCAGTGAAGCCCCGCAGATCGGCAACAGGTGCGGCGCAAACGTAAGTCTCGCTGCGTCGCCTTCGAATAAAAATGCCCGAAGGGCACGCGCCGTCAGAATTCCCAACAGCAATCCCAGCGCCCAGCCGCCCACCGCGATCACCACGCTGTCCGCAAGCAGATCCCGCAACAACTCACCGCGCGTCGCCCCAAGCGCAACCCGCAGCGACGTCTCATGCGACCGCCGCAGCGCTCGTCCCAGCAGGAACGAAGCCACATTGATACACGCAACCAGGAACACCGCCGCGGCTGAGAACGTCAGAAACAAACCAACCTGCGACAGCCCCCGCGCCATGCTCGGCGCCAATCCTGTAAACGGCACTACACTGACGTCGCTCAGTCCCGCACCTCCGGAACGAACCTCCGCCTGCGCCTCATCCGCCGAGACACGTTCGCGCAGTCTCGCAACGACCCACAGATCCCGTCTCGCTCGACCGGCTCCTTCCAGATCCTCCGGCTTGGCCGCAACCCACACGTCGACACTTTGATCGCTGTACAAGCCGTCAAGCCGCTCCGGCCCTACTCCGCCGACTTCGAAATCGACCGAATCAACCTGCAGCCGGGACCCAACTGCACTCGCGCTTCCGCCAAACTCGCGCTTCCACAAATTGCTGCTGATCACCGCACCCTTGGCAACTGGCAGAGACAAGGCTTCGCCGAGCTGCGGCGTCACAGCCGCAACACTCAGAATCTTCGCGTGTCCAGCCACAATTGCAGTTCGCGGCATAACGCGGACTGCCCCAACCCACGCGAACACCTCGTGGCTTTTCTCAAGCTGCCCAAACGCCTCCGGCGACAGGGCCCCGGCATTGCGGAAGCGATCCGTCTCGAAGACCGAAACCAGCTTCTCCCCGCTCCGCACCGGCAGCCCCGGATTAATCAGTCCCTCAAGAAATCCGTAGACCGCCGCATTGCTCCCCACCCCGAGCGCAATCGTAAGCAGCAGCACGAGCGCCAGCCCCGGCGCCCGTGCAAATGCTCTCGCTGATCTGCGTATGCGGATGAAGCCGCTCGACAAGCTCACCCAAGTAAGCTAGCAACTCGCCCGCCACAAAGAACCGCAAAACTCTTTCTTCGCGGCGAGGTTGACTTCCTTTTCCGTCCGCTTCTGCCTGCAACCGTCCGGAACTGAACAATCGGCGCGCCGGATCCTGACCGCCGATGTTCAAACCGTCACTGCGGACCCGCAGGCGTGCTCGTTGCGCTCGTCCCCTCTTTGTTGGTCATGTTGTCGCCCACCGCGCCTACTTGCCGGGCTACCTGCTGCGCCATCTGAAGATGCTCTTGAATGACCTGAGAACCCTGCGTTGCGGCATCTTTCACCGCTGCAGACTTTCCGCTCTTCGACTCTTTCTTGAACTCTTTGAGATCCTTTTCATGGTCCTTCACCATCGCCTTCATGTACGCCTTGTCGAACGCATCTCCGGAAAGTCCGTCCAGCTTTGCCTGCAGTCCCTGATCCTCTGACGGAACGCCCGACGTCATCGACACACCCATCTGCTCTGCGATCGGCTTCATCTGGTCGTTCAGCTTCGTATGATCCTCAACCATCTTCTGCCCAAACTGCTTCACCTGCTCCGAGCTGGCTTTCTGCTGCGCCATCTGTCCCAACTTGATCTCTGCTGAGCTCCCCGCCATCGCATGCTCAACAAACTTCTTATCCATCGAACTCGCGTTGCCCTGTTGCATGCCTTCACTACCCTGCTGCATGCTCCCGCTGCTCTGCCCACCGTTCTGCATGCTCCCGCTGCTGGTACCGCCCGTCTGCCGTTGCTGCTGCCCGCTTCCGGTCTGCGGCACTTGGCCGGACTGCTGAGCACCCGCAGTCGCCACTGCGCCGGCCAACAAGAATCCCATCCACATGTACTTCATCGCAACTCCTCTCGCGCTACCAAACTGCGCTCGCGCATAGGAGTCGACGCGCAACTGCGGAGTTGCCAATCCAGCTCACGATCCCTTCGAATCGCACCGCGTCAACAGAGCTTGTCCGCCTTCGCCGCCAGATCGAAATCCTTCTCCGTAATCCCGCCCGCATCGTGCGTCACCAGCCCCAGCCGAACCTTGTTGTATCGGATATCAATATCCGGATGGTGCCCTGCCTGCTCTGCCAGCTCACCCACCTCGTTCACGAACTTCAGCGACCCCCGAAAATCCTCAAACAAGTATGTCCGTACCAGCTCACCGGAGTCTACCTGCCAGTCCGGAACTGCCACCATTCTCGCCTGGATCTCCTTGTCTGAAAGTGCTCCCATCCTGCCCTCCTTGGGTGAAGTCTCCATCCAATCCACCCACTATACGTTCCTCCTCGACACCCAGGCTCACCCCTCCAAAACACCCTTGAAATTTACAGCTCTCCCGTGATAACTAATCCATTAGTTGCACGTCTATACCAGTGGGAGGGGAGAGAAAGCCGCCCATTCCACTAACGTAGATTCAGCAACTTACAGCATGCCTCCGAAGAAATCAAACACGTTGACCGAAGCCGAGCTCAGGCTCATGAAGATCCTTTGGCGTCGCGGTGAATCCGCCGTCACTGATCTCGTCGCAGCCATGCCCGACGGTGAAAACCTGGCCTACAACTCGGTTCTGACCACCATCCGCATCCTCGAGCAAAAGGGCTACGTCGACCACCGTCAGGAAGGCCGCGCCTTCATCTACCGCCCTCTCATCGCCGAGCACGAAGCGAGCCGCACCGAGGTCAAGCACATCCTCAGCCGCTTCTTCGGCAACTCGAGAGAACAACTCCTGCTTTCGCTTATCGGCGACAGCGAAATCTCCCGCGAGGAACTCGACCGGCTCAAAGCCGCAATCAACTCCGCCGCTCCCGACAACGGAGGCGAGATCTAGCCATGCCCTTTGCAGCCGAACTGGCCGTTACCGCCTCCGCTGCCTTCGCCTGGGTCGTGGAGCATGCGCAGCCCTTCGCATCATCCGCCGGCTCCATGCTCGTCACCGCTCTGTGGCAGGGCGCCGTAATCGTCTGCGTACTCGAGATCGCCGCCCGCCTCATGCCCCGCATCTCTGCCGCGCATCGATTTGCGCTCTGGACGGCAGGATTCGTTCTCGCTCTTGCACTGCCGGTCATCCCGCTGATTGCGGTCAGCGGAAACCGGGGAGCCGCCCTGGCATCAGCTTCCGGCGACTTCGCGCCCTCAACCCATCCGTTGTTCCAGATCGACTCTCGCTGGGGACTCGCGATCGCTGCTCTCTGGCTTGTCGCCTCCTTCATCCGCGCGGCCGCACTCGCCGCGCACTCCCTCCGGCTCCGGCGGTTGTGGAAGGCCGCCGAGCCGGTCGAGATCACCGGCTCACTATCCGCTCATCTCAGCGCACTTCGCCGCGGCCGCGTTGCCATCTGCACGACACAACTCCTCGATCGCCCCAGCGTAATCGGCTTCTTGTCGCCTCGCATTCTGATCCCCGGCTGGCTGCTCTCACGCCTCACACCCGGCGAACTTGAGCAGATCGTCCTGCACGAAGCCGAGCATCTTCGCCGAGGCGACGACTGGACCAACCTCCTCCAGAAGCTCAGTCTGGTCCTCTTCCCGCTCAACCCTGCTCTTGCCTGGATCGAGCATCGTCTCTGCCGCGAACGCGAAATGGCCTGCGACGAAGGCGTCGTTCGCATCACCAACGCTCCGCGCGCTTACGCCGCCTGCCTCGCCAGCCTGGCCGAGCGCCGTCTCGAACGCCGTGCCGAAGCCCTCTCCCTCGGTGCCTGGCATCGCCGCTCCGAGCTCGTCACCCGCGTCCACCAGATACTCCTTCGCAAGCGCACGATGAGCTCCACCGCCGCAGGCACGCTCCTCGCCACGCTGGGCTCTATGCTCCTCGCCGGTTCCGTCGAGATGTCCCGGATCCCGCAGCTTGTCTCCTTCGTACCCGCGCACGGCACGCAAGCCACGACGCCCGCTCACCAGGCCCAGCTCGACGCATTGCTCGCCCGCGAGAACGCCGACTCCAAGCTCAAGCTGCCGACAAGCTACCGCGCAGTCGCAACCAAAGCCGTCCTGCCCGGTCGGGTATCCACCGCATCAGCACACACGCGCAAACGCTCTGCCACCGCACGACCAGAGCCACAAAATCTGCCAACATCTAATGCTCTTCAAAACGCCGCACCGCAGATCGCCAAATCCGATCAGCTCGGCGATAGTCTAATCCCAGCCCAGCCACAGCCGCAGCAATGGGTGGTCGTCACCGAGTGGCGCGAGTTCAGCTCAGCCAGCCGCATTCCCCAAACCGTATCTGACTTCGAACCAGAGAACCAGCCCACTCCAGCTCCAGCAACAACCGCCAGCTCTCAAACGGCAACGCAGGCGTCCTCAGCAACTGGATTCGCGACCGCGCCCGTGCAATCTGCCAACAGCCAGAGTCAGCCGGCGTCTCAAACCCATCACTTCACCGTCACGCAGCTGATCCTGCGCCTAGTACCAGCAAACCCGAATTCAAATTCCACCCAGCCGCCCATCGCTACGGTCCGCGACGGCTGGTTCGTTATCCAACTGTAAGCTCAACTTCAATCACCCACGGAGAATCACTCATGTCAGCACCAACTAATTCATTAAGAGAAAAGGCTGGAAAGTTTGGCGCCCCCGCGGCCGCAGCCGCAGCCGTCCTCATCGCCTCCGCCCTCGTCATCGGACACACCGCTCACGCAGCCGCATTCATGCACGGCCTCGACACCGCCGCTCCCATGGACGACCAGAGCGTCTCTTCCCTCGTCGCACTCGACAACGCCGTTGAAGCCGTCGCGGCCCGCGTCACCCCCGCAGTCGTCAACGTCTCCGTCACCGCGCGCGTGAACGGCCAGGACGCCGACAGTGACGACGACAACGCACAGGACAATGACAATGGCGGCGGTGCTCAGGGCCAGCAGATTCCGCCCAACGCCATTCCTCCCGAGTTCCGTCGCTTCTTCGGTCCGATGGGCCCGATGGGCCGCGGCCAGAATCCGCAGCAGATCGAGCACGGTATCGGCAGCGGCATCATCATCTCGCCTGACGGCTACATCGTCACCAACAACCACGTCGTGAACGACGCCACGCAGATCAAAGTCACGCTCAACGATCGCCGCGTCTATCCCGCCAAGCTCGTCGGCGTCGATAAGCTGAACGACCTCGCCGTCATCAAGATCAACGCCAACAATCTCTCCACCGTCGCGTGGGGCGATTCCACCAAACTCCGCCCCGGCCAAACCGTGCTCGCATTTGGTAGCCCGTTCGGCTACTTCCAGTTCTCCGTCACCCGCGGCATCGTCAGCGCGCTCGATCGGCCCAATCCGTACTCCAACGATCCTCGCCGCCCCGGTGCCTTCATCCAGACCGACGCCGCCATCAACCCGGGCAACTCCGGGGGTCCGCTCGTCGACGCACGCGGTGAACTCGTTGGCATCAACACCTTCATCATCACCAACAACGGATCTTTCGCCGGCGCCGGATTTGCAATTCCCACGCAGATCGTCCGCGCCTCCGCCGAGTCCATCATCAAGAGCGGCACAGTCCACCACGGCTATCTCGGCATCAGCATGAACGATGTCACGCCCGACAACTCCACCTTCTTCAACCTTCCCGACGCCACCGGCGCCATCGTCAGCCAGGTCACGCCTGATTCACCCGCAAGCCAGGCCGGCCTCAAACGTGGCGATGTCCTCCGCGAACTCAACGGCACTAAGATCAAGAACGGTGGTGCTCTTCAAGTAGTAGTCAGCCAGACCGCGCCCGGATCCGACATCAAACTCGGCATCCTTCGCGACGGCAAACCGGAAACACTCACAGTAAAAGTCGGCGAATTCAAAGGCGAAAAGCAGGTTGCTGAAAACGGCGACAACGGTTCGCAGAAGAAGGGCAAACTCGGCGTATCCGTCGGCGACCTCAGCGACGACGTTCGCCAGCAGATGAACCTTCCTTCGCAAGTCAAGGGAGCGGCAGTGCAAAGCGTGCGCCCCGGGAGCCCCGCTGACGATGCCGGCCTCGCTCCCGGAGACGTCATCGAAGAAGTCAACCGCAAGCCCGTGACAAGCGCTCAGCAATTCGCCAGGGACGTTCAGGCGATCCCCGCGGGCAAAGACGTTCTCCTGCTCGTGTGGTCGCACGGCGGCTCAACGTACCGGGTGGTTCATCCCGCCCCGAGCACCGACAAGGGTGAGTAAGACAACACCAGCGTTGTAAGTAAAACTCAAGGCCGCTGCATCTCCTCGAAGTGCAGCGGCCTCTTTTTACGTCTTGCTCCTGACAAACGGCAGGTTTCTAACTTACTTCTGTAGATTCAGTCGCGATCAGTTGCACTCTTCCTGTTGTTGATGACTCGCTTCAAATGGAGCATCCGCGCTCTTCGCGCGCCTTGTCCAGTTGAGTAGCGGCCGGCAATTCAAGCTGCTCAATACGATCAAGGATGATTGCTACTAATTGTGCTGTGAATTCTTCATTGAGTTCAGATGACTCTTCTTGGATCAGCCGAAGTAAGCGGTGATAACCCAGTAGCTTTTCAAGAGGGGAGAGCGGGGCGATTTCGGAGGGCTTCATGACGGCGTGTTGCGTTTATGATGTCGATCCCGCCGCCATGTTTGCTTCGCTGGGATGGCTGCCGGACACAGGGATCCGCCATCTTCATCGCTGCATCTTCCGACTCTCGCTGGCCCATGCGCATCCAAGGGGTTGACTGGGCGGACTTCCGCTCGCGAACCCCCACAATCTCCCGGAGCGAACATTGACTGATTTCCACCCCCGACCACTGCAACAACGTAAAAGCTGGTTATCCCTGGATGGAGAATGGGACTTTCACATTGATGAAAATGCTTCTTTGATCCTGCCACAGGATGTGCAATGGAGCAGAAAGATACTGGTTCCGTTCAGCCCTGAGACAAAGGCCAGCGGCATCGGCGAACCCGGCTTCTACTCCGCAGTGTGGTACAGACGAACCTTCAAAAAGCCCGAAATGAGACCCGGGGATCACCTGCTTGTGCACTTCGAGGCGGTCGATTATCGAGCGACCCTATGGGTGAACGGGGTGAGAATCTGCTCGCATGAAGGCGGATACACCCCGTTCTACGGCGATATCACCAGAGTCCTCGAATCTGCCTCAGATCAGGAGATCATTCTCCGCGCTGAAGACGATCCCGCGGATCTCGCCAAGCCTCGCGGAAAACAGGACTGGAAGTTGCAGCCCCACTCAATCTGGTATCCGCGGACGACCGGGATCTGGCAACCGGTGTGGCTTGAGGTCGTCCCCGCCACGCGTATCGATACGTTGCAGTGGTCTTCGAGTCTCGAACGCTGGGACATCGGAGTGGATGCGACAATCCGGACCGATGGCTCCGGAGAGAAGACGAGGCTGCGAGTCACGCTCAGTGCGGGAACCCAATTACTCGCGTCAGACTCATACGAAGTAGTCTCGAACGAAGTTCACCGCCGGATCGCGTTGTCTGATCCGGGTATCGATGATTTCCGCAATGACCTGCTCTGGAGCCCATCCTCTCCGACTCTGATCGATGCAAAGCTGGAGTTGCTAAACGAACAAGGAGAGCAGTTGGATGTCGTGAGCAGCTACACAGCGATCCGTTCGGTGGGTGTGCAAGGAGACAGATTCCTGCTCAACAGTAGGCCGCTGATTCTCCGCCTCGTGCTCGATCAGGGATACTGGCCCGAATCTGGATCCACTGCGCCGAGCGATGAAGCCCTGGTACAGGACATCCTGCTGGCACGCAAGATGGGGTTCAACGGGGTTCGAAAACATCAGAAGATCGAGTGTGCCCGGTATCTTTACTGGGCAGACCGCTTAGGGCTCCTCGTATGGGAAGAGATGCCCAGTGCTTACCGGTACACAACGAGATCTGTTGAGCGGCTCACTCGCGAGTGGACGGATGTCATCCACCGCGACTCTAGTCATCCGTGCATCGTAGCGTGGGTGCCTTTCAATGAATCGTGGGGAGTGCCGGACCTTCCCGAGAGCCCGGCTCAGCGCCACTACGTGCAGGCACTCTATCACCTTACCAAGTCACTGGACCCGACACGGCCCGTTCTTGGCAACGACGGTTGGGAGAGCATCGCAACGGACATCATCGGCATACATGATTACGACTACGATCCGGAACGCATCGGCAGACGCTATGGGATCGACGACATCAAATCTCGTCTTCTGCGCAGGGAGCGGCCTGGAGGTCGCATGCTGGTCGTAGATCCTGAAGCTGCCTGGAATCAGCCGATCGTGCTCACCGAATTTGGCGGGATCGCCTATGCGGGCGAAGGCGGAAATTTCTGGGGCTACTCAAAGGTCGTGTCCTCTGAAGAACTGCTCAACAAATACACGTCCCTTCTTGCAACTGTTCGCAATCTACCTACGCTCGCCGGCTTCTGCTACACGCAATTTACAGATACCTACCAGGAGGCCAATGGACTCCTATATGAAGACCGCACTCCTAAGGCTCCTTTGGAGAAGATTGCGGAAGCTACGGCTGGACCTACAGCGGATCCGGATCTGCAGATTGATACGTTGTGGAGAGATCACTTGATGCGCACCGTTCGATGACTCAGGCTGCTTCTTTATAGAAGCAGAACCTGTCCTCGTTGCGCCACCATCCGGCTCGCGCTAATGCCGGATGGCGTGGCGTGCCGCCGGCTGCCAGCTCCCTTATAACGCCCGCCAGTTCCGTAGCAACCGGCACACCGTCGCGAAGATCGAAAGCTCCGTGCTCGTAATGCCCGTTCTCGCAGGTGACCAGTTTGTCCCAGTAGAAGGAGCCGAGCAGCGCCCAGAAAGTGATGGCAGCACAACTCGCCCCTTGCTTGCGCGCCTTCATCACACCGTTCCAAGCCTCGGCCGCCCATCGAATCTGGTCGTCGGTCGTGCCTCCCAGGTGCACCTCTGAAATGGCCACCGGGATTCGATAGCGTTCCCACGCATCGATCAGCACCCCTTCGAATCCGCTGAAGACACCTGACGGCGCTCTCACCGCTTCGACATCGACAAAACGCCCTTCAGCAGAACCGCGGTCAGCCGGATAGCACTCTACTCGATGATCGAGATACCGATCGCTCGTCACGTAGTAGTTGATCCCAATGACATCTGGCGGGCACGGATTGTCCCGAAACCAGAGAATCTCGCTTGGTGCAATGCCTCTGAGCACCATGTAAGCGTACATGGGGTGCTCGGGTCCGACCGCACCGCAAAGCAAATCGATTAGGAGCCAACGGCGCAGATTTAGAAGCGACCACACCTGCCGAAGCTCCTCCGTGCCCGACGTGAACCCTACGTCTTCCGTCGTGATCAAATTTGCTTCCGGATGGATCTCGCGAACTCTCCGCATGCTCAGCACAGTGCCCCTCACTTGATTGAGCAAGGCACGCAAATAGCTGGTCTGGCTGGTGTGATGCGGATACCAGACACCGTAAAGCCCGCTGAACCTCGCCGTTGTATGCGGCTCGTTCACCGGCGTGTACGCGTCAATCCACGGATACCGTTGCGCCACCTGCGCCGCATAATCAGCAAGCAAATCCGGGAATCTGGGATCCAGGAGACTTGTGTGTGCAGGACCGCTGCCGTGGTGAACCAGGCCGGCGATCGGACGGATTCCGATGCTCCGCATCATCTCGAAACGAGCATCGGAGTTCACCCACTTCGGATCTCGCTCGTGCCGCTCCCATGGAATGCCGACCCGTAGCGTACCGATACCCAGCGAGGCAATCGCTTCCAGGTCGCCGGAGCGTTCATGGTGCCTGGATAGATCAAGCTGATCGAAGTAGCGATCACCGACGCGATTGCAGGTGCACTCCACCCCGCCCCACACTGCGATCGACTTATCGCCTGTAAGCGGGTCGGGCACGTGCACGAGCGGTTCCGCTCTATTCTCGATCCTCATACCTTCAGGCTGCCTCGTCGGGCTCTTCCCGCATCGACGAAGGCGGTCGCACAGCGTCAAGCTCTGAAGACAACACCACCACCGGACGTGAAGGTAGCGAACGTGCACGCTTAGCCTTCAGTTTTTCGAAGAGGCTCAGTGACTGAGCAACTACCTGGTCCATGTTGTAGTACTTGTAGGTTCCAAGCCGGCCGGTGAAGTGAACATCATCCAGCGTATCCGCGAGCTCTTTGTATCGCGCGTAGAGTTGGGCGTTCTCCGCCTTCGGAATCGGGTAGTATGGATCGCCCTCGCTGCGCGGGTATTCGAAGACAATGCTTGTCTTGGGGTGCTCTTGTCCTGTGAGATATTTGAACTCCGTCACGCGCGTGTATGCATGCTCATTTGGATAATTGATGACTGCCGCGGATTGATAGAGCTGGCGATCATGGGTCTGATGTTCAAAGTGAAGCGAGCGATAGGGCAGCCTTCCGTAGCAGTAGTCGAAATACTCGTCCACAGGCCCGGTAAAAATCACTTCCCTGCACTCAACCTCATCGACGATATCGCGATAGTCAGTGTTCAGAAGAATGCGAATATTCGGATGGGCTAGCATTCGGTCGAACATCCTCGTGTAGCCGTGAAGGGGCATCGCCTGAAATCGATCTGTGAAGTAGCGATCGTCGCGGCTAGTCCGGACAGGCACTCGAGCTGTCACGCTCGCATCCAGTTCGGAGGGATCAATCCCCCACTGTTTGCGCGTATAGTTTCGAAAGAACTTTTCATACAGTTCCTGTCCAACTCGGTTCACCACAACGTCTCTCGAGCTGCGAATCTCACATGGTTCCGCCAGCTCTGCGAGAAATTCATCAACTTGACGGCAACTCAGGTTCAGACCGTAAAGCTTATTCAGCGTGTTTGCATTGATCGGCATCGACACCAACTGGCCATCGACGCTTGCAAGTACCCGGTGTTCGTACGGCCGCCACGCGGTGAAGCGGGATAGATATTCGAACACTCGTTCAGAATTTGTGTGAAAAATGTGCGGGCCATACCTGTGCACCAGGATTCCCGCTTCGTTGTAACAGTCGTATGCATTTCCGCCGACATGGTTTCTCTTATCCACCAGCAAAATGCTCGCATCGAGCTGAGATGACAACCTCTCCGCCAGTACACTGCCTGCGAAACCAGCTCCGACAATCAGATAATCAAACATAGGATTCCCCACGCCTCAAACACACATCGCTATCGCCGGGCATACTGTTGGCTTGCATGCATCGCCCGATCTCGTTCCACATCCGTTCAAAAGTCCTGTCCCAGGACATTTCTCCGATAAATTGATCCACCCGCGAACGCCACTGGTCGTCCTTTCGGTCCAGGCACGCACGTATTGCTTCGCTGAACGCTTGAGCGTCTCCTGCTATTTCGACAAGCCCGAGCTCACCATATGGCCGAACTACATCCCGGATCGGTGTCGACACCACAGGCTTGCCTGCCGCTAGATACTCCGGAGTCTTAGTGGGACTGATGAACCTGGTCGATGCGTTTTGCGCAAAGGGGAGCATCGCCACATCCCAGTTGCCCACGTACTGCGGCAACTCCTGATAGCTCTTCTGCCCGAGATAGTGGATGTTAGGCGCCTTGGGCAACAGGTTAGGATCGATCTTTGCAATTGGCCCAACCAGAACGAGGTGAATATCCGAGTTATGTTCCGCGACTTCCCGAAGCAGTAGCTGATCCAGCCGCTCGTCCAGCACGCCATAGTAGCCGACTCTTGGGTGGGCTATTCCTGATTGATCTACAGGATCCTTCAGGGGAAGGCGAGCCGCCGCAAAATGTTCTCGATCGATGCTGCTTGGAAACAGATGCACGTTGCGATGCTGCATTCGCTTCTCTTCATGCAAACTCGCGCCACCAGTAAAGACGATGTCCGCACGAGCGAAAAGCCGATCCTCCATGCCGATGAGCTCCGGAGGCGCCCCTTGGAATGCTGAAAGCTCATCCATGCAGTCGTACACCACAACGCGGGGCGACAACTGAGAAGAGAAAGCGAGCGCCATGGGGGTGTAGTACCAGCTGATAAACTCCGTGATCTTCTCGCGCTTCAGATATTCATCGAGTAACTTCTGCTCCAGGTTGAAAGCGACCGCCCTTTCAACAGCTTCCGGCAGCTGAGGAGTTACAACCCGTAAGCCGGAAGCATCGGTCACAATCTGCAGTTCGGGTGTCTCAAGAGACCTGTAGACAGGCTCTTCCCAGAAATGGACGTCACACATCTTTTGACAGCGCGAGAGTAGGTGCTGGGGCCTTTGGTAGACGAAGTTCCACCTCAGGTGCGAAAAACACAGCACGGAACATCGTTTCACTGATGTGAATTGTTCAAGCACGATCATGAGATGCGTACTCTCAGGTTCCGGAGGCTTGATTGCACCCGCGCACACGCTCCAGGAGCAAGAAGGAGCCGCCCGTCCGTGGGCGTGCAAGGGTTTTTCCTAGCAACTTCTCGCCGCGTGCACTGGGTGGGCGGTCAAGCCAATAGTTCTCGCGAGAGATTTCGCCGCGAAGAGCTGGCCCGCACCTGCTGAGCTGGCAAAGTAGCATCAGCATTCCAGCCGGGTGCCAGCGTGCGACCCGTCGTTTCTCCTTACATCAAGAACGTGTTAATCCTCGCTCTCTCGCCGGGCACACGATCGGTCAAACCCGGATCCGGAACATTCCATTGCTATTCTTTAAGAAGCGTCCACCACAACGACAACTGCTCCTGCACGTATCTGTCGAAAATCGGGCGCGAGGTATGGATGACTGAAAAACGTTGGGTATTGTTGATTGCCAGTGAGGTTGGACAGACTGATTCTGTCTCGGATCGCGCCATGGAGCGGCTTGTGAACGCAATTGGCGAGGAAGGATACGAGGTTGTTCGTACCACCTCCCCGGACGATGGCCTTTCTCTCGTGACTTCCGACCCTAGCTATTCCGCGGTCCTCCTTGACTGGGACCTGGAGCACGAGTCGCAGTTCGAGGAGCGTGCAGCGCTCGAGATCATTCGCAATGTCCGTCACCGCAACAAAAAGGTCCCCATCTTCTTGATCGCGGACCGAACTCTGGTCTCGGAACTACCGCTGGAAGTGATCAAGCAGGTGTACGAATACATCCACCTTTTCGGAGACACTCCGGCTTTTATCGCTTCTCGTCTCGATACGGCCATCGAAAGGTATCATGAGCAACTGCTTCCCCCGTATTTTCGTGAGCTGCTGAAATACAACGACCAGTCGGCCTACTCCTGGGATGCGCCGGGACATATGGGCGGTGTTGCGTTCCTTAAGCACCCAGTAGGACAGGAGTTTCATCGCTTCTTCGGAGAGAACCTGCTGCGCTCAGACCTCGGTATTTCATCAGCCCCTCTGGGCTCCTGGCTGGACCATATCGGGCCTCCGGGCGATTCCGAGCGCAACGCGGCGCGCATCTTCGGCGCCGACTGGACCTTCTACGTCCTGGGAGGTTCGAGTACCTCAAACCAGATCGTCGGCCACGGAGTGATCGCACAGGACGACATAGTCCTGGCAGACGCAAACTGTCACAAGTCGATTTGCCACTCCCTTACCGTCACTGGCGCGCGCCCGGTGTACTTCAAGCCAACTCGCAATGGTTACGGCATGATTGGTCTTGTCCCGCTGGCGCGTTTTTCATCCCAATCAGTGAAGGACCTGATTGCGCGCAGCCCCTTCTCGCCGGGCGCCCGCTCTCAGCAACCAACATACGCGGTGGTCACCAATTCGACCTATGACGGCCTTTGCTACAACGTCAATGAAGTGGTTGGGCAGCTTAGCAATTCCGTCGCTCGCGTCCACTTTGACGAGGCTTGGTACGCATATGCCAAATTTCACCCTCTCTATCGCGAACGTTATGCGATGGGCGTACCCGACGAGATGGAAAATCGCCCCACAATCTTCTCCGTCCAATCGACCCACAAGATGCTTGCCGCGTTCTCGATGGGATCGATGATCCATGTCAAGCTTTCGGAGCGCGGTTCGCTCGAGTTCGATCAGTTCAACGAAGCCTTCATGATGCACGGAACCACATCGCCCTTCTATCCCCTGATTGCGTCTCTTGATGTAGCCGCGGCGATGATGGACGACCCCGCCGGTCCGACTCTGATGGACGAAACCCTGGCGGATGCCATCAGCTTCCGTCAGGCAATGAGTTCGGTCGCTCACCGGTTGCGTGCTGAAGCTGAGAACGGAGACGGCTGGTTCTTCCGGCTGTTTCAGCCCGATAGCGTCGTTGATCCAGGCTCCGGCCAGAAGATCCTGTTTGAGGATGCTGAAGATGAGCTCCTGAAAACAGAGCCCGGGTGCTGGACTCTCAAGCGAGGAGAGGAATGGCACGGCTTCAACGACCCCGATTCCCCCGACGACTACTGCATGCTCGACCCGACCAAGGTGACCATTCTGACACCCGGCGTCAACGCACAGGGGGTGATGGGAAAATGGGGAATCCCAGCCGCCATCCTTACCGAGTTTCTTGATTCCCGTCGAGTCGAGATTGCTCGTACGGGTGACTACACGGTTCTAGTGCTCTTCTCCGTTGGAACTTCGAAAGGCAAGTGGGGCAGCCTTCTGGAAAATCTGTTCGAGTTCAAACGCCTCTACGACTCCGACGCGACTCTCGATGAAGCTCTCCCCGAACTCGTCCAGCGGTTTCCCGTCCGTTATCGCGACCTCACTCTGAGAGAACTTTCAGACGAAATGCACCGCGCTATGATCGACCTCGATCTTGCGGGCCTGGTAAATGCAGCCTGCGATGAGGATTTCGATCCCGTTCTGACCCCTTGGCAGACCTACCAAAAACTTGTTTGCCGGGAAACGGAACGGCTTCCCTTCCGGGAGATGGCAGGTAGGATCGCTGCGGCGATGCTCGTTCCGTATCCGCCCGGTATTCCCATGTCGATGCCGGGAGAGCGCCTTGGAAGTTCAGAGTCCCCCGTTATTAAACTCATCCTCGCAATGGAGCAGTTCGGAAAACAGTTTCCCGGTTTCGAACGGGAGGTGCACGGCATCGAGGTTGACGCCGAAAAGAACTACTGGATGCGCGCTGTGGTCGAGAAATAAAGGCTGCAACAAGAGATCAGGGCGATCCGGAGCTGAGATTTCAACGCCTACAGGTACTGGATACTGACGCGCTTCATGTGCTTAGTCTCGAGTCCCTGGGCGATGCGGCGAACGATATTACGGCGCAGTTCGAGGTCGACGGGAACGTTCGGGTCCTGATGGGCTTCGTTGATGCGGGTCCCAACCCCGAATTTGATCTCATCGCTATCAAGAAGCATCGCGGTGAGACGGACAGCTGCGTTGGACCTCAGTTCTTCGGGGGCGATGTCTTCCTCGAGCAGACGAAGCACCTCGCCCAGCGTGAGAATTCCCTCCGTAACCAGGTCGAAGCCGTCCATCTTTGCTGAAGGGGGAACGCGAGAGTCGCGGGCCTGGCGCATGTCAATGTGGATGGGACGATTGAGTTGGCGGGAGATGATGTTAGCGGTAGTGCCGCCGCAGATCACTTTGCGTCCTGGTGCTTTTTCAGCCATGCGGGCGAGGTCGTTGTCGTGGGCGCGGTTGAAGGGAGCGCCGGTGAGGACGAGAAGCTGCCGGGGACTGCGGAAGTAGACGATGCCGCAAGTGATGTCGTCCTTCGCTGAGAGACCGTCGATCTGTTCGGCACGCGCGACGAGTTGGCGGGACAGTTCGCGAGCGGAGATGTGGGGATGCTCCCGAATCTCATTGCGAACGTATTTCTCGACGTCCGGAACGCCCCAGCCGAATGGCGTTTTGAACTCGCCCATGCCGGCCTGCGATATTCCATCGGAGAAAAACACGATGCGATCCTCTCGCTGGGCGTCAAAGCTGGAACAGCTGATCACGCGATCGTGCCAGCGCTCGGGCCGAAGTTCGTTCTTGATAATCGACGCTTCGCCATCTGGCCGGATGAGAAGGAAAGGCGGGTTTCCGTGTTCAATGATGCGTGTCTCGCCAGTCGCGGCAATATCGACAACGGTAAAGGTAGAGTAGCTGATTTTGCGCACGCTGCATGTGGGCAGTGTATCCATGATGATCTCGGCAGAGGATCGGATGTCCATCGGACTCGCCGTGAATTTCAGGGCCATAGTTGCAGTCATGGTGGCGAGAACGCTTGCCTTCACACCGCTACCGAGGCCGTCGGAAAGAACCGAGACGATGCGGCCTTCCTCCTTGACCTTCTCAGAGAGGAACACATCGCCCGAGATCAACTGGCCATCCTTGGCGCGCTGGCAGTAGTCGATCTCGATGAAGCTTTCCCCAGTGGCTTTCACTTCAGTCCCTTGCCGTTCATGTCCTCGGGGCTGAAGGAACGAACGATGGAGTTGAGAGTGATTTCGGATTCGGCGGCATTCTCGCCGAGCAGATAGGCGATCTGCTGGACGGTTTTCAAGTTCTTCTGAATCACATCGCGGGCCCGCTCGATTATTTGCTCCTTCTGAAAGATCGGCTCGGTGATGTCCTGGAATGTGCCGCACAGAACGGTGTGCGGTTCAATAACGAAGATGTTGGTATTCAGAATGCTGCGGTCGTATCGAATGTCGTGGCTGATGATGTCCTCTCCGGAATCGAGTACGCGGCGAAACAGATTCGAGAACGGAATCACAGCATCGAGCGAGGCGCCTTCGAGTTCTTTCTCGTGCGGGGTATCTTCTGAGACCGTAAGGTCGGCGGCGAAAGAAGTATCGTAGACCTGGTCGAATCCAAGATGCCGAAGCGCGGCAACGATACGCCCGGTCGTAATCTCGCCGGGTTTGAGCCCGAAACACTCGCCCAGACCGACGCGGACGGCCGGCGCAATCTGCACGACTACGTTCTTGGTGGGATCAGCGAGCAGCGACCACACCTGATCCACTTCAGGCTTCGGTGTGAGCGCGCCCGTTGGGCATACGCTCGCGCACTGACCGCAGTTAACGCATTCCACCTCGCCGAGCTGCTTTCCGAAGGCGGGCTTCACCATCACGTCGTGCCCGCGATGAGCGAAGTCGATTGCGCCGATGCCCTGAATCTCAGAGCAAACTCGGACGCAATCACCACAGAGGACGCACTTGTTTGGGTCGCGGATCAGCGATGGCGAGGACTCGTCGAGCGGCACAGGCTCATGTACCGGTTTGAACCGAACTTTCCGGATTCCGAGACGCTGTGCAAGCGACTGCAGCTGGCAGTTTGCGCTACGCGGACAAGTTGGACATTGCTGATCGTGATTCGCAAGAAGCAGTTCCACCGCGATGCGGCGAATCTCGCGAATCTCCTGTGTAGTTGTCTTCACCCTCAGGCCCGGCTCTGGAGGCGTGGAACAGGCGCCCATGATGCCGCGGCCATCCACATCAACAAGGCAGAGACGGCATGCCCCGTAGACGCTGAGTTCCGAGTGATAGCAGAAGGTCGGTAAATCAATGTCGGCCTTGCGGATAAGCTCGAGCAGATTGCGCTCTCCCTCCATGGGAACGGTCCGGCCATCGATCGTTACGGTCCCTTGCGTAGGCTTGTTCACCTCTAGACCCCTTCCACTGCCTGCAGCTTGCAGGCTGTCGAACATGCGCCGCACTTTATGCAGAGTTCGGGATCGATGCGATGCGGCTTCTTCTTCTCGCCCGTGATTGCGCCCGTGGGACACGCCTTGATGCAGACGCCGCACCCCTTGCAGCGCTCCGCGTTGATCTCCGGCTTGAGCAGCGCCTTGCAGCGGCCCGTCCGGCAGCGCTTTTCAAAAATGTGTTCTTCATATTCCTTGCGGAAGTAGCGCAACGTGGAAAGCACTGGGTTGGGCGCAGTCTTACCCAGCCCGCAGAGCGAGCCAACCTGGACGGCGCGGCCGAGTTTCTCAAGCAGATCGAGAGTACCCGCGTCGGCGCGCCCTTCGATGACGTCATCGAGGAGTGCCAGCAGTTGCTTCGTGCCCTCTCGACAGAGAACACATTTGCCGCAGGACTCGCGCTGCGTGAACTCCATGAAGAACCGGGCGATGCTGACCATGCAGGTGCGCTCGTTCATGACAACTAGGCCGCCAGACCCTACCATCGCGCCCACCGAGCGCAGTGATTCGTAGGCGAGCGGGAGATCGAGATGTTCCTGGGTCAGGCATCCTCCGGAAGGACCGCCAATCTGGACCGCTTTGAAGCCGCTCTTCAGCAGCTTGCCGTAGTCGTCAGTCACGCCGCCGCCAATGTTGAGAACAATTTCGCGAAGCGTTGTGCCGAACGGAACTTCGACAAGGCCAGTGTTGGCGACGTGCCCGGTCAGAGCGAAAGTCTTCGTGCCGGGTGAATCTTTGGTTCCAACACTGCTGAACACTTCAGGTCCGCTACTGAGAATCCGCGACACGTGCGCCAGCGTCTCGACGTTGTTGATAATGGTCGGCTTACCCCAAAGGCCGCTCTGAGCCGGGAACGGCGGCTTGGGCGAAGGCATACCGCGGCGGCCCTCAATGGAGGCGATCATCGCAGTTTCCTCGCCGCATACGAACGCACCCGCTCCTTCCATCACGTCGCACTTCATCGGGAGCCCGCTGCCGAAGACGTTATCGCCGAGGATGCCTTCTCTCTCCGCATCCGCCACCGCGCGACGCATTCGCTCGACGGCCAGTGGATACTCGGCGCGTACGTAGATCAAGCCTTCACTGGCTCCGATCGCGCGCGCTGCAATCATGATTCCCTCGATGACGCTGTGGGGATTACCCTCCATGACGGATCGATTCATGAATGCACCGGGGTCGCCCTCGTCTCCATTGCAGATGACGTACTTCTTCGCCGAGTTCTGAATACGCGCAGCTTCCCACTTTCGACCCGTGGGGAAACCGCCGCCTCCGCGCCCGCGCAGCCCCGATTGAGTGATCTTCTTGCAGATGTCCTCGGGCTGCATTTCCAGGAATGCCATCTTTGCGGCGCTGTATCCGCCGTGCTGGATGAATTCTTGGATGTCTTCAGGGTCGAGGAACCCGCATTCGTGCAGCACGAGGCGATTCTGACGCGCGTAGAAGGGGTTATCCTCGAGACCGCGGCAGGCTTTGCGCGTAGCGGGATCTTTGTAGAGGAGGCGGTCGACAGCCTGGCCGGAGATCAGTGTCTGCTGCACGATCTCAGTCACGTCTTCCGGTCGGACCTTGGTGTAGAGGATGCCGTCAGGGACCACGGATACCAGCGGGCCCATCTGGCAGAAGCCCTGACAACCGCTCCTCGACAGCCTCACGTCGTGGGCATCGCCTTCGGCGCGAAGTTCGAGGATGACATTGAGGCCGGAACCCTCCATCTCCCACTTGAACTGCTCGAAGACCTTCATGGCGCCGTTGGCCATGCAGCCTGTACCGGCGCAGAGAATGACGCGCCTCAACTGGTTAAGCTGAACGTCTGAATTTGCATGCTGAGCAAGGACAACCAGGTCACCGCTACTGCACATGAGCTTCTCCATTTGCCGGCTGCTCGACAGAAGGTGAACTCGAGCCCGAAGCAATCTCGTTTTCCCTAATTTCTTCGACCAGAGCCAGCGCTCGCTCCGGGGTCATCCCGCCGAATACCTGGTCGTCGATAACCACGACGGGAGCGAGCCCGCATGCACCAAGGCAGGCGACCGTCTCCACCGTGAACAGCATGTCAGCGGAAGTCTTTCGCTTCTCATCGGTGCCAAGCTTCTCGTGCAGCGCGCTCAACACGGGAAGCGAGTGCTTTACGTGGCATGCCGTTCCGTCGCAGATGCGGATGACGTGCTTGCCCTTTGGCTCCAGGGCAAAATGAGCATAAAAGGTGGCTACCCCGAACACGCGCGCCGGAGGCACATCGAGAGATGTAGCGACATAGGTCAGGACTTCTTCCGGCAGATATTGGTACTCATGCTGGATCGCTTGAAGGATCGGAATCAATCCGGAGGGCCGGTATCCATAGCGGTCCAGGATGTTGCATAACTTTTCAAATTTCCTTGCGCGATCAACTGCACCGGGCGCAGCGGCCATCTAGTGAAAGCCTCCATCTTGCTGGATTGGAACCCTGTAGCGCCGAGCAAGCTTCCAGGAAAGAGAGGCGAGCGACGAGTACAGATCCTCGTTGTGGACGATGATGTGTGCCGGGACTTTGAGCCGTACCGGAGCGAAGTTCCAGAGGGCCTGGATACCTCCCCTGACCATCTCATCGGCGATAGCCTGGGCAAATTCAGCAGGTGCAGTGATGATCCCCAGGTGGATGCTCATGCGCTGAGCGAGATCGGCGAGTTTCTCGAGCGGGAGCACAGCTTTGCCGTGTATCCACTGCCCGATCTTCTCCGGATCGGCATCGAACGCTGCCACGATGCTGAGACCGAAATTGGAAAACCGCTCGTGTCCGAGGAGGGCCGTACCGAGATTACCGGCGCCGACGAGGAAAGCCTCATTGACGTTGTTCCAGCCCAGAAAGCTCTCGATCGCCTGAATGAGCTCGGGCACGGAGTAACCGGTTTTCGGCTTGCCGACAATACCGGTGTACTGCAGGTCTTTCCGAACCTGGACGGGCACAAGATTGAGGTCGGTTCCGATGAGACTGCAGGAGACTCGGCTGATTCCTTTGGAATTAAGCTCGGCGAGATAGTGATGGTATTGCGGAAGACGGTTGAGGCTCGGCTGGGGAATTCCGGCGCGGCTGCCCGCTTCGAGAGCTGCATGAATCGATAATTTCGTATCGATATTCACGTAGCGATACTAGAAGCGGCCTGATTCTGAGGACCGTGACTGCCATCACTGGTCGGTGTTCATGCCCGGACCTTCATTCGCTGGCTCTTCCCAATCCCTCGCCGTCCACTCGGGAAGTCCCTTGCTCCGCTCGATCGCAAAGCCGATCCGCAGCAGATCTGGCTTCTGGATACGGCTGCCACCCGTACGCCATAATCCCCGCCCCAAGTCACAGCAGGCCTCGTCCGCGGCATCAACCTACTCCGGCATTCCATGCCAGCAGAGCTGTGCAGTCTTCACTCCGGCTTCCTGCTGACCTCAGCATCACAATGATCTGCTGTTCGCATGACACTCCCTCCGAGTGCAGCGATGTGCCTCACATGTTACTTGCTTAGATTGTCGATTGATCTGGCGTCCCCGACGGGATTTGAACCCGTGTTATCGCCGTGAAAGGGCGATTGTGGATGCTCTAGCTGGAGTGAGCTGCATTGAGCTGGTTTAAACAAAACCTCAGAAAATACTCGCGTTTACAGGTATCTAAGGATTTACACTGGCTTGCATGAGATGAGCGGCATTTTCCGCTCTGATCGTTACCACAGCGTTACCAAGTATTGACGGTTCGGGTGCGAGATCGGTATACCTGAACCCGAAGCTGGCCGCATTTCTCCTCGAGTACGGCCTAAACAGAAGCGCGCCCGCCCGGTGTTGGAAGCACCTGACGAGCGCTAACCAAAGTCGCCTTATGAGGAGGCAACAATGGCTTCACAAAAGCGTAGCATCCCCGTTCCCTCAATCGACACGCCGGAGATCCTGGGCTCACGTACGCGCCTGATGGGCTCTTTGCGCGCCATGGTTGGAGTTCTCAACGCCGAGATCTTCCGGCTCGAGACGACCGGCAACGTATCCAGCTGCGACCTCGACCGGGCATATGAACAGCTCGCCTGGGCGGTAGATGGTCACTGGGAAAACCAGCAGCTGGTGCTGCTCGATTCAAACCACTCTCGCGGTTTCGAAGGTGGGGTGGCGCGATGATCCATCTTGAGGCTTTGAAGAATGTGCTGCTACGCGCGGTTGTCGCCGGCAGCCTACTCGCGGTTGGATTTGCAGCCGGAAAGTGGGGCTTGCAATGAACCAATCATCAGCTCTTCCTCAAAACCCGCGTTCGCGGAAAGTGGTCCGGATCACCCGCCAGGATGTTGCTCAGATGGTCGACGCCTATATCCGGGAGCAACAGCATGTGTGCAGTCCGGAATACAGGCTAGGGATGATCGACCTACTCTGCCAACGGATCTTCGGATCCGGCATCATTGCGCGGTTCAAGAGAGGCACCGCGGCGGCGGACGCTCACTGGGCCGGAATGGAACACGGTCATGCCGTGTTAGCAGAATTTGCTCAGAAGGGAGGCCTCTGATGGACATCTCACGAATCGCTGTCTACGCGCGCGTTTCCACCCTGAACGGCCAGAACCCGGAGCTGCAGCTCAACGAGATCCGCGAGTACGCAGCTCGGCGCGGATGGGAGATCGTCAGCGAGTACGTCGATCTCGGCATCTCAGGCTCAAAGGAGTCGAGACCTCAGCTCAACCGAATGATCCAGGACGCACATCGACGGAAGTTCGACGCTGTTGTGTGCTGGAAGCTGGATCGGCTCGGGCGATCGCTGAAGCATCTCGTCACGACGATCGAGGACCTCGCAGCTTACGGAGTCAGCTTCGTCAGCCTGCGGGACAATCTCGACCTGAGCACACCTTCCGGCCGACTGATGATGCACATCATTGGCGCGATGGCGCAATTTGAACGCGAGCTCATTCGCGAACGCGTCACAGCAGGCATCCAGGCAGCCCGTAAGCGCGGTGCGAGGCTCGGGAGGCCTCGGACGTACGTCAACCCTTCCAAGGTCCAGCAAATGCGCGCAGAGGGGCTTTCTTGGCGCGCGATCGCCAAACAACTACGCATCGGCGTCGGAACGGCGTGCAGGGCCGTAAGGTCGCCTCAGAGGAGCATCCAATGACACTCGCTAGCTTCACGTACAAAGACGTCGAGAACCTTAGGAAGTTCGCGCCCCGCTACTTCTCTTTCGATGTGGGCGAACTGGATGAGATCGTCGCCGGCGCCAACATCGAGATGCACCGGATCTCGGTGATCGACGGCACCTACCTGGGCGACGTCCTGCCAAAACTCGATTGGTGGGTTGCTGTGGGAGAGCGGGCATCGCTCGCTGCCACAGAAGCACCGGAGAGGGTTTCCGCTTCGGAGTTGGCGCAATTCAGGAGCAACTTCGTGGGGCTGGTAGCTGGAGTTCTCTGCCGATACTCTACGGCTCTCGCACTGAATCCCGCGGTCGCGGGTTTTGACAGCGATGGCACTGACGCGGCTCTGGAGCTGCTCATCCACTACAGCCGCCTCACCTGTCACGTGCGGGCGTTCGCAAAGCGCATCTGGCCGGAGTTTGATCTCGGCTGGCTCTGGGCAGAGGCGTAGTCACATCCATCCGGGAGGACGCGACGTTACCGGAGGGGGATGACGCCGATTGCTGACGGGCCTAACCTCACAACAGTGCATGCGCTTGAACCCGGTGTTTTCCGAGTTTGAGCATTGAGCCCGCTGCGAAGCGGGCTCTTTGTTTTCGACTCAATAGGCCCTTCCTGCCTGAGATCCGCGGTGAACTCAAGCTTTGAATTTCTTCGGAACGCTGAAGATCGCAAGTCGCTGACCGCCGATGTGGAGCGTCGTCCTTAATGTCCCGGAGAATGCGCGCCCACTATCTCCCTTCTGCAAACTCCACCCCTTGCCGGACTTCATCTTCGGAGTTCCCTTGATCTTTTTGGCGTGATCCTTCATGGCAGCTCCTTTGGTCAGATCATTGTTGACCCATTGTGCCAGAAAGGGTCGGAACGGCTCTAACTTCTTGAAAAATTTTCAGAAAGCATCAAAACGGGCTGATCCTCAATATCACCTGTTTTTGACATCATTTCAGGCGGAGCCAATTCCGGGAATTCGCTGCGTACTACACGGGGAGAAGGTCCCCACTAATTTTGGAACATCCACCGCAAAGGAGAAATAGTGACTATGACCAGCTTATCGGACGCATGCGCTTCACGGACCGGGCTCAGAATCCACAAGAAAGTTCGGTGGTACCGGAGCGAAAAGCGAGCCAGACTGAGCCTCAGCACGCCGGGGAAGCTAAGCGCTGCGAAGATTGAAGACTCGGCAACGATCTACGCGAGCGAGACGGAGTTTCGAAGGAGCATCAAGGTCGATGCCGGACGTCATCCGGCGAGGAAGAATGCTCGAGCTGGCGATGTTCAATGTAGCGTTGTGAGACCCACGCGATCACTTCGCTCGGCTGCATCAATTTCAACAGTTTCGATTCCGGCATCGCCATCACTCGGCCGCATGCCGTGCATCGGGCCAACACCAGCCTCTTGTCTTCGTCGTAGGTGAAGGAAAGATCGGTTCTATCCGACACAACCGTGTGATTGCTCAGAAAGGCGAAAAGGTTGTGAACATCGTACTTGGAGGGCCTCGTCGAATGATGACGTGTACCGTCTGCAATCATGCGAAACGCGCCGATATCGATAAAGCGCTCGTCTCACAGCGCTCATTGCGAGACATCGCGAAACAGTTTGGGTTGCATTCAAGCTCAGTAAACAGACACAAACGACACATTGAGAAGGGCTTGGTGAAGGCGAAACAAGCAGCAGAAGCAAGCGAAGCAACATCGTTGTTACAGGTGCTAGAAAACTACAAATCGAGCTTCGAATCGGCGTATGAGCGAGCGTGCAAAGAGAACGAATGGTCGGGGGCTGCATCGCTCGCTCGCCAGATGCTCAGCGCAGTGGAACTGCTAGCGCGGTTGAGTGGAGAGCTCCGCCCCGCCGGCACGAAAGTAGCGATCAGCATTGGTGCTCCCACGACGAACTCTGACTTCAGCCACTTGACCGATGATGAACTCGACCGCAAAATCGAGAGAATGCTATGTGGTCTGAATCGGGCGCGTGTTGGTCATTCGTCATTTCTCTTCGACAACGAAACCGTTCCACCGGGCGTGGGATATGAGGCCAACAATCGGGGCAACGATCACATGCGGGAGCTCGCGATAAAGATGGGCAGGAAGCCGGAAGGGTGGAGCCCATATCGCTTCTCGACCCCCGCGGATCGGCGTCGAATGCTCTATGCGCTATGGAAGAAACTGTGCCTCTACGATCTCGACCTCGATCCAAGCGAACTCGGGTCCTTTGCGGCGATCCAGATTGGGTTCGATCTGAGGGATCAGGTTCGAGAAGGCTGGAGTGGGGAGCTCTGGCCAGTTGTCCGACTGTTTAGATACAACTCAGCCCTGGAGTTCGAAAAACCATCGCCGCCATTCTTAGAGGGCGAATAGTGGGCCGGTGGCCGCGCATCAGCTCACTACCTACCTGCTTGACGGCGGGGAGAATGCGAGCTCAGCAACATTGGACTGTTTTCGATGAGCGCATGTTTCTATTTGAGCCGTGATGCTATGGTGGCATTCCGGACAGCTGTATGGAGAGTGCTCATCGACCCATTTCAAAGGCAGCTGAAGCGTCCCAAAATCCTCGATCGCCCCGCTTTTGCAAGTCGCAGAATCCTATGCGGATATTCAGCCCGGAGCCCAGGCCTCAAAAACACATGGTTCTGGAACACGAGGTAGTGTATCATGCGATTTCCCACCAGCCCGGTTATCAGTACTGATCTTGATGCGCATACCGCCTACCTGAGCTGGGCGAATAAACGTCAAAGTTCCGAGTGGCCGGTAATTCAGTCAGAGCCCTGACTGTGGTCCTCGATCGGCCGGCTGAGAATTAACGGCATGCCAGAGCGCATGCTTCTCTGCGCACCGAGAACGCTGTAACCGACCATCGCTATGGAACGTTGATTCATGGGCGAGCGGAGGCGGAGCAGGCTCTTTTCGCTTTTGTGCGGTCCCGCTAGGCTGTACGCCCAACCGGCACAGGTACTCGATCGAGCAACTTCGAATATCCTGAGATCTTGACGCGGTACATGATCCACAAAATCAACTGCGGTATGATCGCGACCAGGTTGATGATGGGGATAATGCCGCAGGCCATGCAAATGGCCATTGCTAAACCAAGTGTCCTACCGGGCTTCTGCTCGCTCGCCGCGATATTCCGCAGGCGAAACTCATTCTCTAGGGAGTCAGCGAGCGCGTTGACAACGAAAAAGATCCACACAAAATTGAACAAAGGGACAAGTACCAGCCATACCCTTCCAGGCTGCATGGTGCGGGATTGAGGAGAGCACTTCTTTAGCACACGCGAGAGAAGGGCGACGTAGGCAATCACTTCTGCCAAGACAAGCAGGAATAGCACGCCACTTACGATACGGATGATCGTGGTCTGATCCATAACCAGTCTCCTATCGCTTGAGGTTCGCGGAATAGTACCACGCATGATCAACGAAACTACACACCCCTAAAGCAGCAGACATTGCCTTGCAGGCCCTGGTGGACATGGCATCACTTCGGGTGCCTCAAACCAATCTGTCAGGTCAGCCTTCTTTTGGACAATGAAGAAACCTTCGGGAACTCGCAATCATCTGCTCGGTATCCCGTCAGCATCGGGACTCCTGCCGGCGGAGTGGACGTTGATCAGGCATCCGTTCCGCCGGTCTGATCGACGCCCGCACTCTGGAAAAAATAGCCCGAGCGGGAAGTTGACTCTTAGAGCATCTTTAAGCTAACTTCTCAACAACTCCAGGGTTCGATCTTCGAGTAGATCAGTATCGACCTGCCCGCACGCCGGAATGCCATGGGTGTGCCCACCTCGAGCAAGCGTGATCTTGCAAGCCGTTATTCGAGCGCTCGGAAATCTCTCCGAAGAGGAAAAGATCCCTGCCCATGAAGTCGATTTGTCTTCTACCACTGCGCTTCACGGCCGCCGCTGCGGTTCTCACCCTCATCTGCATCCCGGTATCCGCCAGAACCAGCCGTCCACAAACCACCACTGTCAGAAACGTTCAGTCCGCCTACGCCTGGTCCATGACCCAGGACATCGCAACCGGCAGCGGAGTCGCCACCGGTGCCATGGCCCTCGTTAGCAGCCCGTCCCTCAGCGGAGCTGCCCGCCAGTTCGGCATTAGTTTCCAGAACTCCGCAGGTGAACGCTACTGGTCCGTCTTCGGCAATGACGCCGCCGCTACCAATTTCACATACGATGTCAAGGTCTACATCCCTCGCCTTCCAACGACATCGCGAACCTCGAATTCGACATGAATCAGGTCATGGCCAACGGCCAGACCGTCATCTACGGCGTCCAGTGCGATGGCTACAGCAGCACATGGGACTACACCATCAACGCCGGCACACCTGCTGCACCCGTCGACCAATGGATCCACTCAACCGCTCCCTGCAACCCACAGCAGTGGGCCGCCGACACCTGGCATCATCTGGTCATCAACTATTCGCGCGACAGCGCCGGCAACGTCACCTACAGAAGCGTCAGCCTTGATGGCATCCTTCAGCAGATCAACGAAACAGTCCCGTCTGCCTTCGCGCTCGGCTGGGGACAGGTGCTCCTCACCAACTTCCAAATCGACGGCATGGGGGGATACGGCAGCGCGACCGTCTATCTCGACCAGCTCACGATTACGCGCTGGTGATTTGCCGCGAGATACGTGGGCGAATGGTTGCCAATTCGGAACCGACCCAAAAACGGTTAGGGTCCGAGTAGCCGGTAATCCACCCGCGACCCGTTCCATCAGCTGCCCTTAGAGGGACGTGTGCGATTCTGTGAGCGCAGCATACATGTAGGGAGGTGCGATGGACCACGCTGAATTGCAACGCTTCGGGATGAGCTATGCAGCCGCTTGGTGCAGTCAGAGTGCCGCCTGTGTGGCGGAGTTCTATGAAGAAGGCGGTTCGCTCCAGATCAATTTGGGGTTACCGTCAGTAGGGAGATCATCCATTGCGGCGACGGCAAAGTCCTTCATGACAGCCTTCCCCGATATGGTCGTTTCAATGGTCGATGTGAGCGCGAACCAAGACGGAGCGATTTTTCAATGGACCCTTGCCGGAACGAACACTGGGCCGGGAGGAACCGGCAACGCGGTTCAGATCGGTGGCTATGAGATTTGGCAGTTCGGAGGAACTGGATTGATTCTGAGGTCAAGGGGACATTTCGATGAAGCGGATTATCAGCGCCAGTTGAATGTCAGATGACTTGAGCATCTGATCTGGAGTTGTCGGCCAATCAGACCCTAAAGCAAGAAATTTCCAATTTCCGAGTTGCTGGTTACTGGCCAGCAATCATAAGTGCGTCTAGTCTAGTGACGGTCTCTCAATCTGATCGATCACAAGCACCTGAACCGTCTCTCTAGAGGGGACCAACTTCAATCCGAGCTGCTCTTCAAGAGCGGTGAAGAGCGATGGGCCAGAATCAGGGTTGTTGGCGCGTTGATTAGGGGACCAATGCAGCGTGAAGTCGAACTTTTTATCGCCTAAACCGGTTTTGTCGATGAGGAGGCGACCATCAGTACCGGAAAGAGTGTTGATCAGACTTTCAGTTGAGAGTGCGTGTCCGGTCAGTATTACACCGCCAGTGCCCGCTAATTGCGTTGTTTCTACCTCGTCTCTCGGTGCCTCCTTCATCTTCAGTCCACTCTTGGCGATTACCAAGTTGTACACAGCCAACTCCCTTTTTTCGTAGTGGAACTTCAGTTTGCATCGATCGATCAGCAGGGCTTGAAGCATCGGCTCTTCTTCTTTACGTCTCTCCGCGCTGGTAATTTTCCGCCATCTCGTTACCGTATCCGGGGCAACTCTCGCATCGATGTCATACGGCTCAGATTCAGTCCAAGACGGCAGGCCCACGACGAGCTTGTCATAGACGATGTGGAAGGCGTCGCGCACTAAGGAGTCGAGCGTCGTGTATGTTTCTCGAAAGCCGTTCGGCATGATGTTCGACGATGGAAGGGTTCCAGGTTTGCTCGGTTTGATGGAGATAACCTCATAAACACTCGGCTTCGCGCCCGGAGCTTCAAGAGTTTGTTCCTGTGAAGCACCCGAAACGGGAAGTCCAATAGCAAGCATTCCTGCAACTACTCGTGAAAGCCTCATCTCTCAGCCCTACGCGGAACGCCATGCAGTCTACTCGAACTCTCAAAAGCCTTCATAGTCGCTTACTTGTCGCAAAATGACATTGTTGTTGACGTCTGCGAGTGAGTCGTCGGCAACTCGGACCTTTTCCAGTTCTTCGCCTTAACCTAAAAGCGGCATCATGGCTGAATCGGAGGTCCCTAGCCATGAAAAGAAAGCTGAAATCTAGAAGACACGGCAAGAAGGCGAAGAGCGTATTGCGCCTGCCGGACCTGGAGCACGCCAAATCTGCCGTTCTTAGCAGTCTAAGCAATGCGGATGCACAACGAGGGTACAGCCACGCGATTGATGAGTTCGTGGACTGGTACTGTTCGGAACCGCGTCTGGCCTTCAATCGCTTAGTAGTCCTTCGCTATCGAAGCCATCTGGAATCGCGACGCTTGGCACCAGGAACGATCAATCTGCGGCTTGGCGCGGTTCGCAGGCTTGCATACGAAGCGGCGGACTGTGGGCTTCTTAGCGCCGATCTCGCAGCAGGCATTCGCCGCGTCCATGGGCTGAGGAAGATTGGTGTTCGTCTCGGAAATTGGCTATCGGCAGAAGAAAGCAGGGCGCTCTGGGAAGCCCCCGATTCCGGCCGGATGAAGGACAAGCGCGATAAAGCCCTGCTCGCACTTCTGCTGGCATGCGGCCTGCGAAGACACGAGGCGGTCTCGTTACGGCTGCGTGATTTGGAAAAGAGAGAGGGACGTTGGGCCATCGTCGATCTGGTCGGCAAGGGCGGACACATCCGAACAGTTCCAATCCCTGACTGGGTACGGGTGCAACTCGAATCTTGGATTAGCGCAGCCCAGATCAATGAGGGATGCATTTTCCGGAGAGTGGATAGATCCGGACAAGTCAGGGGAGATCATATTTCAGAGAAAGCGATCTGGCACATCGTCAGGAAATCAGCGAGGAGAGCAGGCCTGTCGAATGTTGCTCCTCACGACCTGCGTAGAACGTGTGCTCGATTGTGCCAGTCGGCAGGCGGCGAGCTTGAGCAAATTCAATTTCTGCTTGGGCACGTGTCCATTCAGACTACAGAACGATATCTTGGGAGTAAGCAGCGTCTGCGCTCAGCCGTCAACGACCATATCGGGATTGAACCGGACGAATGAGGTTAGGAATGGAATACGATCGGGACAAAGTAGATGAAGTGACTCTGGCACTTCTTTGGCTGACTCGTTTCAAAGAAGCCGGCAGCGCCCGAGCTTGGAAAGGGCATGACTGGGAGACGATGGAGCGCCTGCATTCAAAAGAATTCATCTCCGATCCGCGGGGCAAGCAGAAATCGGTTCTGCTGACCGCGGAAGGTGAGAAGCACTCCAAACGGCTCTTCGACAAATACTTCGGCTCGAAGCCTTGAATCCTTCGAACAACAAGAATGGCAATTTCTTGCATTAGGGTCCGAGTGGCCGACAACTCACCCGCGGCGCCCATTTTGATTGCCTTATATCAAGGCGGTTCTCGTTACGGGATCCGATGTGTGGAGGAACGCTTCGAGGGGAGAGTAGGATGCACTGGGCACTCAGTGAATTCGATTCGTGAGAACCCTAGCAGCCCGTTCGATAGCGTGAATCTGCCAACGGTGTTCCTCTTCGACAGGCACATCCGCATCCGACTGACTTCGTTCGATTAATTTACCAAGCTCGCAGTGGTGCGCATTCTCGATGCGATCTAGGTCAGCTTCCCATGTCGAAGAGCCGATTGTTCTGAAGCAGCGCGAACAAATGGAGTCGATTGTTCCATCCCGATTGCTGCGATGAGCGAAGGAATACACAGAGAACTGATGTTGCATGATGGGCCTCAGAGCACCTTGATCTTCAAAAGCGTAATGCAAGTGACGAAACAATGTAACTCGGACAAATCCTAGCGTCATACGCGTACGACCTGCCGGTTCGAGATGTAGATCAAGAGAGTTTCTCCGGCAACTCGGACCCTAGCCTTCCGGGAAACTTGCAAACTCCCGATTAACCGCAACTCGGACATAACACTTTTGTTGGTTCGTCGTGAATGCAGTCGCGGGGCGAATATCAGAGATTGAGCGAAGTGGGGCGATCGTCTGTATAGGTGAACGCATCCAGTTCTAGGTCGTTAATAGCGGAGTTCTTAGGGTTGAACCGAACTATCACCTGCTTCCCGATAGGTAATTCTCTACCTGCGAAGTCTTTGGCGGCTTCGTCGGTTGAGAAGTTCTTGTGCCAGGTTCCCGACTTCTGACAACCCTCGCAGTCCTGAAATTCGTAGATGAAAGTTGCGCAGCTGTAGCGACCGTCCGCGTCCCTTATCTGCTGGACGTCGAGCCCTGTAATCGTACCCTCCACCACAGGCCAATTGGCGGACCCGCGATAGACCCAGAGTGTCCGCACAAGAACAATCAGCGTCATCACGGCCAATGCTACCCAGACGATTGACTGGTAATGGAATCCGGACGACATGGCTCATCCTACAATGCAGCGATAGAAGATCTAAAGCTATTCTCTAGGTGTAGTAAATCGAGGTAGCTCCCGAATCACCGGCAACTCGGAAACTGGCAATTTCTTGGTTTGGGTCCGAGTAGCCGACAACTCTATCCCTCTCCCCAGCAATTGCAGACTCTGAACAGCAGATTAGCTGGCTAACGTCATCAGAGCCTCAAGGAGCCGCGAATTGGATGAGAGACTTGCGACTCCGAGGCCCTGCGAGCCTCCTGGCACAGAGGGGGTGATATCGCCAGTGGCATGCGCTCATCGCAGGAGAGAGCGCATGTACTTAGATGCGTTTTGAAATCAAAAAACGGCCCAAGCAGCTCTCTGCACTGCTCGGGCCAATTTCTTAATTCCGCGCACCCAGCTCTGTTGGCTGCGGTGGCTTCAGGTGATTGCTGATGCTCCATCGCTTCTTGCGAGTAGAGCCTGTATTCTTTCAATCACCTCTGTCGGGTACACAGGCTTCGCAAGAATCTCGAAAGTGTAACCCAGCTTCCTAGCATTCTCCAGCAGATCGGCCGTCGAAGCCACGCCTGACATCAGGAGAACCGCTCGGACCAAGCCTTTTCTCCTAGCTTCAATAGCCAGCTCAATCCCCGTCATTCCTGGCATCATTACGTCACTGAGCAGAAGGTCGAATGATTCGGACTGGAGGAGCTTAAGAGCATGGGATGCGTTGTGCGCTGCGACAGCTTGGAAGCCTTCCGCTGAAAGAACCATCACGAGCGTGTCTGCGATGATTTCGCTGTCGTCAACGACGAGGACTGTCCTCACCGAGTTGAGATAGGCTTGCACCCTAGTTGGACTTAGATGCTTCCTTTCCCCACCGGAGCTATGAGAGACCTAAGTCGGGGCTTCCGTGCTCCATCTGTACTCTTCAGGTGCCTTCAGACCAGCTATCCGAAGCCGATCCGCAACCGCTAGTTGAGCAGCGATCTGAGAGGCCTCCTTGCTGATATCCGAGCCTCTGTCTAAGATCACGACGCTTTTGGAAAGGCGCAAGGTCCAAGTCCAATCACCTGAGACATTGGATTCAACGCGGAGCACCAACGTAAAGCCCTCAAGCACGACAGAACAGACGGATGTCATCAAAATACGCGGCTTAGCGGCTCCCAGAGGTTTTTAGCACTTCTCAAGAAGATGCGCAATCGATCCCGCTCGGGGCATAGACCTCCTTAGGTCTCGATCCTGGCACGCGCGCCCTTCGGCTTCAGCAATCCTGAGCGACAGGATTCCTTTCAACTGCAATATGACAGAATCCTGAGGGTCACCGATTCGTTCAACATTCAGGAGGCAGCTACGGAGAATCCGGGACGTGGAGGAAGCAGAATACGTGAACATGACACTCCTTTCAATCGTGTGTGCAGGTGAGTTGGGTGATCACAGCCAAACGGTATCTGTGTCGCGATCTCCCTGCAATGGCGCTCCGGTAATCTTCGGGTAATCTTCGGGTCACACTTTGGGAATGGTGATCAACTTCCGTCCGAGGGGTGATCTTCGTTTCTCGAAACACGCGTGACAGTACACCGGACGGTTTTGCGATGGCTTGAATGGGACCGCGGTCTCTGCTCCGCAATCAGCACAAATTACGGTGTTGTCAGTCCGAAGTTTTCCTCCCGCTCTTTTCGCGCGGCAGCTACGGCAAGTCTTCGGAACGTGAGTGAAGCCTTTCGCATTAAAGAAATGCTGTTCGCCCGAAGTGAATACAAATTCTCCACCGCAATGGCTGCACTTCACTTTTATGTCAATGAAGGCCATTACGTACCCCTGAGCCGCGAGGTAGCATTGCCCCAATCTGAGCAAGCAAGTCCGTGGGATGAGTCGGCTTTGAAAGCACTTCAAATTCGCGGCATTTGGATTTGATCTCGTGGCGCAGAAACTCCAGATTCGCCTGTCCAGACATGAGCAGCACTTTGCACGTCGGAAGTTGGTCGCATACCTGTATCGCAAGGTCGATTCCTGATAGGCCAGGCATGAAGACATCACTCAGCAAGAGGTCCGGGGACCGCTCTTTTGCCCTCTCTAAGGCTGCGATACCATCGTAAGCAACGGAGACTTCGTATCCGGCCCCGGTTAAGATGAGCTTCAGCGTATCAGCGATGATCTTTTCATCGTCGGCTACCAGAACACGCGGTTTTCTGGCACAGTCAGCAGCACACATTAGGAAATCTCAAGGGAAGGAATATGCGAGTCTTCGCATATACTAACGCAAATGCCCGACTCACTGCGGCAGTTCAAGGCTGAGATGTTCCAAGCTCTGGGAAATGCCACCCGGATTGCAATCGTCGATGAGTTGCGAGATGGCGAGCTTACCGTGGGCGTGATTTCGGAGCGGCTTGAGGCCGAGCAATCGAACATCTCGCAGCATCTTGCAGTACTGCGGGCACGGCAGATCGTGCGTACCCGTAAGCTTGGAAACCAAGTGTTCTATTCGGTGCGCGACCCACTTCTCTGGAAAGTGCTTGATCTCATGCGGCGTTATTTCGAGAAGCAGGTGGGAGAGTCCGTACGGATTTTAGAAAAAGTGAATCTCTAGACAGCGTGTTCTGCTTCTATGTAGGGGACTTCAAAAGGTGAAATTGTCAGAAGAGAAATCCGCTGTCTTTGTAGAGAACGATTTCAGAGTTCGACGTTCTGAGTGAATAACCGGCTACTCGGACCTTAGTCTCCCGCAATCGAGTTCTATTCCGTAATAACCCGATCCGCCCATTCCACGAGCGAAACGAAGATTGTCGGGCTCCCGAACTTCGCACCCCACTGGTCAAGATCGGTTTGTACGATGCCGCGTGCGCGGCTGCATGCACCACATGCATAAATTTGCACCTTCTTGTCAGCCACTTTCCGGAGGGCCTCACCCAAAGGGGGCCAGCCTACGGGCACAACTGCCGCCGCAACTGAGGCACGCATGAGTGAAACTGCTTCGCCGAGCAAGAAGATCTGTACAGAGTGTCCCGCCTCGGCTAGGGCGAAACCGTGAAGAAACGGGAAAGCGGCCTTGGTTGGATCATCCGATCCCCATGCGCTTTTCATCATGATGTTCAGCTGTTTGTGGCTATTGGTCTGCCCTAGACTTGCAGCGGCGCCAATGAACGGCAGGGCACACATCTGGCGGAGAAACGAACGTCTAGCCATATGGAATTCACCAACCCTCAAGATCAGAGGCTGAAGTATAGCATTCACTCACAACAGCGATTTAAATGGTCTCGCGGTAGAATCACCGGCTACTCGGGCGCTAGAGCGATTTGGGTTTGTACCCCCAGACTCGCCGAATCAGAAACATCTCAACGGTGAATCGAAGCACCCAATGATTTGCCCCGGACGGAGGGCCGATGGGTGAATCTGAGGCGCACACTGGAGATTGAAAGAATCAAGTCTCGCATAAAAGACTGCGAGGCAGATCGTCGCTGGCTCCTCGGAATGCTAGCGACTTCTCAAGTCAATCTTGCTTGGATTTCCGAAAGGGTTGCTGAGAATGAAAAAGACCTGCGTATTCTGTGGCGCCAGCTGAGCACTCTAGAAAAGCTCGAATCTGAAGAGTCAGCGTAGTTTGCCAGATTGACCGGAAACTCGGAAGTGGGCGAGCGCCCGGCCACTCGGAACCAACCTAATTCTGCATCCAATGGAGGGGTAAAAGCCCGCATTCGTCTCTCCTTAGTAGTGTTCACGCAAAGGAGGTTCAGCAGCCATGCTGATGTGTTCATTTTCAAGTACAGGGCAACTGCTCGTCTTTTCGGCTCCGATACTCTTTTGGCTTTTCTTGTTCGGACTAGTCATCGGGATATTTATGGCAGTAAAGCTATATCGATATTGGAAAATCATTTCTGATTTGCGATCGCAAAATGACGCTATTGAGTCGGAGCGTAGGCATTTAGAAGTTCTAACGAGATCGCTCCTGGCCAGCAAGGCCGTGCTTGAGGCGAGCAATCAGGATCTTAGGGCTGAGAACGATCGGCTGGAACATCGAATGGCTGAATTCACTGAACTTCAGCGAGAGAAAGATCATCTGGAAGAGCAGATTGTCGAACTCACCAGCACAGGGCCGCGACTGCACGGGGTGTGGAACAACTCGCAGACTTTTTGGCAAATAGGTCGCAAGGATACAAAGCGGATCATGCGAATTGGAGGTCGAATAAGTTTGGCGTCCAGCAACACGGATGAGGTGCTACACGTCCTAGCTGGGTACATCGAAGGGCAACGCATGGATCTTATCGAAACGATCAGTATCAGACCGGATGTAATTGAGGACGAGCAGGTTGTTCTGTGCATTTCGCCTCCCATCGAGGCCGATGAAAGGTGCTCATTCACAGCATCGATTGTCCTCGAAGATCATCAGAATCGACTTCACACTTTACCCAAACACAGTTTTAGACCGACTCAGCAAGCACCACCTTGGCTGAGCAAAGATCTAGCGACGTTGAATTTTGAGGATGTGGTCGACCACTCTCCCCCGCCGAACATCGGCTCGCTCACTGGAATCATCTCTATAGCAATGCGTTTCCTCTCCGGCAGCAGGGGAATACCGATTGCCAGTGCCGTCAGTCCCAACGCAAAGCAGCGCCGCTGTTCGTTGAACGATGACTATATCCTCATTCAGATATCAGCCAACCTACCCAACCAACGACGCCACCCTCGATTCATAATTCTCATTTCCGTTAATGCCCACTCGCTGACTTTGACAAGGCTATTGCTTGTCGTAAACCAGCTTCAACGTATTTGTAGCGCAGGATCCGTGCCGGAATACGGTTTCGGTGTGCACTGCCGTAGTATTCGTTTATCGCCCTCAGCCCGCAAACCCACCTGAAAGCCTCCGCTGATGGCAGGGGCTTAGTCACCGGCTACTCGTCCCTTGGCGTTTTTTGGACTGGAACTGACAGCTACGGCGTCGCTTTCTTCGCAGCGAAGGCTTTTTCCAGCATCTTCTCGAGGACGTTCGAATCCACGTCCGCGAGTCTCTTGATGTAAAGGCATCCTCTGCCAGTTGTGTGCTTACCCAGCTTTGCCAACAGCGCATCAGCTCCATCGAAGCCGATCGCACCATACAGAACGTTTGCTGCCTTTCGCGGTGAAAAACCGAGGATTGGCATGTCTCCTTCGCGTCCGCTTTCGTAAATGTAGTGATAGCTGCCGAAGCCGACGATCGCAGGTCCCCACATGGCTGGTTTAGAGCCGGTCACCTTCTGCATGAGTTCGACCAGAGCCGTTGCATCGGTACGCCGCTGCTCGTCAGTGCACGCGTTAAGAAACGCTTCGACGCTCAGTGCGGTTGGTTTGGTTTTGTTCTCACCCATGCTTTTCGTCCTTGCAGCCGCCAATGCAAAGTGTGCCAAACCCAGAATAGTCCAGGTTCCGCGCCGCGCTTGTTCTAAACGTTGCGCCGTGGTCCGGCCACCGGAACTTCAGAAAGTGGCAATTTCTTGGTTTAACTTCCGAATTGGCGACCATCCGCCCAGAACTGAGGGAATGGTGGCAAAATCGTATCGCCTCCAGACTATCCTTCGCCTCAAAGGGGCAGCCGCAGGCGTCCAAATACGAATTTAAGATACTTGATCCCATCGAATCTCCGCGATAGTATTTCTTCCTTTAGAACTTCTAAAGATGTATGCTTCTCTTCTTTAGAAGTCCGAGTGGAGAACTGCGTGCCCGAAAAAACCAGGCCTGAAGAGGAAATGCTGAAAGGCACTCTGGACATGATGATCCTGCATACATTGGTGCTGGGTGACGCTCACGGTCACACCATTGCAACAATCATCGAGCGATCATCCGGGGATGTGCTGCAGGTAGAGCAGGGATCCCTGTATCCCGCACTGTATCGGCTTGAAGATCGCGGCTGGCTCTCTTCGTACTGGAACCCGACTGAGAACAATCGTCGTGCGAAGTTTTACCGGCTGACAGCGGCAGGGCGAAAGCAACTGCTGCGCGAAACACAGCGGTGGCAACGCATCACACGCGCCATCGGCATGGTCATGGGAGAAGCATTGCAGGGAGGCGAATCATGAACTGGCTTCGCTTTTTTCGCCGTCGTCGCAGAGACGCAGAGTTGCGGGAAGAGATGAGCGCTCACCTCGCCAACGAGATCGAAGACAACATTGCCCGCGGATATTCGCCTGAAGAGGCGCGACGAGCGGCGCTGCGCAAGTTCGGCAATCCGCAACAAGTACGCGAACGGCTCTGGCGTGAGAGCACCATCTCGTGGCTCGACAGCCTCTGGCGCAATGGGAAACACAGCGTTCGCGCCCTGCGCCGGTCGCCTGGGTTCGCGGTCGTCTCAATCGTGGTCATCGCTCTCGGCATCGGCGTGAACGCGGCGCTCTTTGCGGTGGTGCGTGGCGTACTGCTGAAGCCGCTGCCCTTCGCCGATCCGCAGAGGCTGGTGCGACTCTATGAAGACACGTTCAACCATCGATTTGCCTACAACAGCAGTGCCGCCGGAATCTTTGCAGAATGGGAAAAGCAGCGCCATGGTTTCAGCGGAATGGCGATCAGCCGTCATTCGGCTTACAATCTCTCCGGCACCGGCGGTCAGCTCCCTGAGAATCTAGAGGCCTCGTTGTTCTCCGCATCGATGCTCCCGGTTCTCGGAGTCGAGCCGGCGCTGGGCCGTAATTTCTCATCTGCCGAGGATAGCCCCTCGGCGAATGGAACTGTGATTCTGAGTTGGAATCTCTGGAAACGGCGCTTCGGCGGAGAGCGGTCCATTGTCGGCCAAACGATTCTTCTTGATGGCCGCGGCTACACCGTCATCGGCGTCATGCCTTCCTGGTTCGCCTACCCTTCCAGCACCGTCCAGTTGTGGACAGCGGCTTCGCACGAGCGTACCACCAAGGAAATGCAAGCCCTCGATAATCACAACTTCCAGGCCGTGGGCCGGCTGAAACCTGGTGTCTCTCTGACCGAAGCGGTCAACGAACTCTCGCTGATAACTCTGCGCATCCACAATGCCCATGCAGATAATCCGTTCATCAGCTCTGAAGCGCACGGCCGCCCTCTCCTCGAGTCCCTCGTCGGCAACGTCCGCACTCCGTTGTTGATTTTGTTGTGTGCCACAGGCTGCGTTCTGCTCATCGCGTGCCTCAATATCGCCAACTTGCTGGTGGCCCGTTCCCTCGGTCGCCGCCGTGAGCTGGCGATTCGGACCGCCCTCGGTGGCAGCCGCGCCGAGCTGCTGGGCCATCACCTCGCGGAAAGCTTGTTGCTGTCGCTTGCCGGCGGCGCGCTTGGATTCTTTCTGGCTTATGAAATGGTGCAGTGGTTCGTGACACTTCGCCATGATGTACCACGCGCAGACGCGATCCACATGGACGGCGTGGTACTAGCCTTCAGCGCGGGCCTCGTGCTCCTGACGGCGCTTTCTGCCGGGCTGGTCTCAGCATTTTCAAGTCGTGACGACCAGGTGCTCAGCGCACTCCAGGAGTCGTCACGATCCTATAGCGGCGGCCAGGCACGGGCGAAGTTGCGGCGAGTACTCCTCACGGTCGAAGTTGGATTGACTGTCGTGCTGCTCATCGGCGCCGGGCTGCTGCTGAAAAGCTATGCCCGCTTGCGCTCTTCCGATTTGGGATGTATCACCCGCGATGTGCTGACGATGCAGGTGTCGTTGCCCGCTGCTCGATATGACTTTCCTGCGGCCGTGCACTTTTATCAGGAACTCCTCACTCGCGTCCGCAATTATCCAGGCGTTCAGGCCGCGGGACTCGTGACTACGCTGCCTGGCGATGATTATGGCGGCGACAGCGGATTTACCATTCAGGGACGGCCTCCGCTTGCAGAAGGAAATGGACAACTCGCACTGACTCGTTGGGTCGATCCAGAGTATTTCGCGGCTCTCGGAATTCCTTTCCAGAGCGGACATGCGTTCGACCATGATCAGTTCCTCGTGCCCGGATCCGAGGTCATCATCAGCGCTGCTTTTCAACGGCAGTATTTCCCTCGCGAAGATCCCGTCGGTAAAACCATCCTGACCATGGGCGAACGTCCGTATCGGATTGCGGGCGTCGTCGGCGACACTCTCTACTCCATCGGGGAGCAAGCGCGTCCGATGATGTATTTTCCGATCTACACACTCAACTCAAAAAATCCAAAGGATTTTGTCTCCGGGTCGGCACTGGTAGTGCGATCCGGCCAGGACGTCACTCGACTTGCTCTCCCTGTGCAGAAGATCTTCCAGAGCCTCGATCGCGATCTGGCGGTGTCAGACATCCTCACGATGGACCAGGTGATTGGCGCGCAGACTCTCGATGCCAGCTTCAATGCGACCCTGCTGCTCATCTTTGCGTTGGTTTCACTCGTACTTGCTGCCGTGGGTCTGTTCGGAGTGGTCTCCTACCTCGCCGCACAACGTACGACAGAGATCGGTGTTCGGATTGCGCTCGGAGCACAACGAAATCAGGTACTGACGCTCATTCTTCGCGATGGGCTGCGTCCGGCCCTAATCGGCTTGGTCGTTGGGCTCATCATCAGCGCCGGAGTAACACGGTTGATCTCATCCATGCTGTATCAAACTGGGCCCCTCGATCCGGAGATCTTCGGAGTGGTCGCGCTTACGCTCTTGGCGGTTGCCGTTGCGGCCTGCGTGGTTCCGGCATGGCGGGCCGCCCAGCTTAACCCGGTAACGGCGCTAAGAACGGAGTGAACTTTCGAACCTCCTGCGCAGGTTTCGGTTAGTGTGAGGTCCGTTGCGGGTGAGTCACCGGCTACTCGGAACCTAACCCGCGAGCAGGCGAAAATCTGTCAAAGGGACGAGTAGCCGACTACACTCCCGGAGCACAGCCAAACGGCGGTATTCTCGTTGTGAATGAACTGACTTTCGACGAGTCGCACAGCCAGTAGCCGTCCAAGCCAGTCATTGGCATTAGCGTGGAGTATCAACTTCCACCCATCAATCGGCTGCAGCTTAACGGACTTTCCGAGGAAAGGAACTCAAACCATGACACGATTTTCAGCCCTGCACAGAGTGGGGCCGCTGACGGCATTGCTCCTCGTAAGTATCATCCCACCCCTTCACGCTCAGATCCGATACTTTATAACCGATCTCGGCACATTCGGCGGCACCGTAGGTTTCGGATACGCAGTCAACGCTCAAGGCCAAGTGACAGGCTCAAGCTTGACCAGCGGAAACAATGGTTATCTGGCATTTCGAACAGCGCCCAATCTTCCTATCAAGGCCGCTGACTCTCTCGGCACGCTCGGCGGCGTCCAGAGTTACGGTCAGAGTATTAACGACTTGGGCCAGGTGGCCGGGGCCGCCGCAATTACGGATAGTGCCCCATTGCACGCCTTTCGTACGGAGCCTGACGTTCCCATCAATCCCGCCGTCGACGATCTCGGCACACTTGGCGGTACGGAAAGCGGGGCATGGGGTATCAACAGTCTGGGCCAAGTGGTCGGCTATTCATTGACCAGCGACGACACAATCCTCCACGCTTTTCGCACGGCTCCAAACCGTCCCATCAACCCCACTACCGATGACCTCGGCACGCTGGGGGGTACCGATAGCGCGGCTTTTGGCATCAACAACTTGGGCCAGGTGGTCGGCTATGCTTCCACGAGTGGCGGCACAAACCTCCACTTGCTCCACGGTTTTCGCACAGCTCCAAACCGTCCCATCAATCCCGCCACGGATGATCTCGGGACACTTGGCGGCACGGAGAGTTCTGCCACAGCTATCAACGACGTAGGCCAAGTAGTCGGCTATGCTTTGACCAGCGACGACACAACCCTCCATGCTTTTCGCACGGCTCCAAACCTGCCCATCAATCCCGCCACAGATGACCTCGGCACGCTGGGAGCGGAAAGTTATGGCATCGCTATCAATGAGTCGGGCCAGGTGGTCGGATTTTCTTACACCAGCGACCGCAAAGTCGTACACGCCTTCCTCTTCAGCCGGGGTCTGATGAATGATCTCAATAATCTAGTTCCACCAGATTCCGGATGGGATCTACAGCAGGCATTTGGCATCAACGATGCCGGGCAGATCGTTGGCATCGGCACGCACAGTGGTGTAGACGGTCCATTTTTGCTTACTCCTGCCAGCGATAACCTTTGCAAAAACAGCGGCTGGGAGAATTTCGGTTTCAAGAACGAAGGACAGTGTATCCAGTTCGTTAAAACCGGCAAATAGTACTGGATCAAGGGCTACGATTCTGAATCCCGGGCGATGATGTCCGGACAGGGCAGCCCGACGCTTGTCTTCCATTTCATTTCTACCTTTGAAGAACGGCATGCCGGTATGCCGAATCATGCGCATTTTGCGAGTAGGGCCTGGATGACCGGCAACTCGGAAGTTGACCATTTCTTGGCTAGGGTCCCGAGAAGCCGAAGGACCTTCTACAGTTTGTTCGTTCCGTGCAGGATCGCTGAGGAACCAAATTCCGTTTGTGCCTGAGTCCGGCCCGATCTTGTTAGTTTTCTTGAGCGGTCATCGGAAATGATCGACGAGCATGATGTCACTGTTTACGTCGCCGACGAGGGAGTACATGATCCAACGACCGTCCTGCGAAACAGAGAGGCCCTTCCCAAAATCCTTATCGAGGTCAAAGACGTGACGGACTTCCTTACTGGCGAAATCGAAGTAGCGTATCGATCTGGGGGCGTCTGCTGCAACGAAGTAGATGCCACCCCGGGCCAGGGCCCACATGGTTGAGTCGCGGAGACGAGGTACCCCACCAACCTCCGATTCTGCGCCAGGCCGTGGGATTAGCGGAATTTTCTTCAACACTGAATTGATTTCGTGACTGACGAAATAGACTGTGGTCCCGTCGAGCGATTCCTGGGGCGCGAAGGCCTCGGGGTCTCTGGAAAGGACAACCGCATCTCCACCGGACGCTGGGCAACGATAAATGCCAGATCGGCCAACTTCGTAGGATCTGAAATAGACCCACCTCCCGTCATGGGACCAGTGAGGTCGAATCGTGCCAGAGATGTTTGTCATGAGTCTTCTCGGGTTCCCTTCGATGGGCGACACCACGTATATCCCCCAGCGATCAACGGGTTTCCCGAAGTGATCTGTCGGACGGGAATCAAAAGCTATCGCTGTTCCATCGGGCGACCACGCCGGACTGCCACTGCCGGAATGTACGTCGGATATCTGAAACAAATCCCCGCCATCGGTACGGCTGACCCACACGGTCAGCCCTCCGGACCGCTCAGATTCGAATGCTATGCGCTTTCCATCCGGGGAAAACTGTGACTTATCCTGGCTCTGCGTCGAGGGGGCAAGTTCCACGGCTGGAAGTTGAAGGTTCTGTAGGTCCGTGCGCCAAATGCTTGTGCCTTCTGCATATGAGGTGAAGGCGAGTTTGTCCCCGCTGGATGAGATTGTCGGCTGTTCAACCTCTCCGGCTAAGGCAAGTCGCTTGGTTGAGCCGGTGGCAATTGTCACTTCACCAAGCTCGTTCGACGGCAGACCAAACCCAACGGAATAGATGAGTCGCTTATCATCGGCTGACCAAACCATCCCGTTCTGCAGGCCGACAAGGGATAGCACCTTGAGTGGTTTACCGTCCGAACGGTTCATGGAAATAAGGTCGAATTGATCTCCGCTTCGAGAACACCAAAACGCGATGCTTTCTCCTGTGTGGGAAAATGTAGGTTGGCTCTGATAAAGGCACCCAGGAACAGTTTCAAGTTGCCGGGTCTCATACGTCACGGTAGAGATCAGAAAGATTTTCGCGTTGTCCTCTCCGGGCAAGAAATCATTGAACGCGATCCATCTGCCATCTGAAGACCAGCTAACTGAACTGAATTGCGCAGAATGAATCTGAGTCGAGCGCAACTTTCGTTCTGGACCGCCAAGTGCAGGGACTACGTAGATCCCGGTATCTTGGCCCGCAATGCGGTGGAATACGACCTGTGTTCCATCTGGAGACCAGGCCGTACTGATCCATTCAGCTGGATTTCGTGTGAGACGGAGTTGTGTTTCGCTGCCAATCGCTTTGACATACAGGTCGAATCCTTGCTTGCGGGACGGTGACTCACCATTCCACGCGAACGCGATTCTAGATCCTTCCGGAGAAAGTGCCGGAGAGACTTCCTTGCCCGGCAGCGTTGTGAAGGGAACTGCGCTCAGTAATTGCTCAGCGAGAGGTGGCTGAATAGATAGGCGTTGGTATCCAAAAAAGATCGAGGCCACAGCGACGCCAATCGCCAGCACCCAGATGCAACGTTTTAACACTTTGTAGCGACGTGTCTCGGAACTATGTATAGGGCTCGTAGATTCGGACGCCGGCAAGTCCAGTTTCCCAATAAACCGATAGCCGCGCCGCGGCAAAGTCTCGACAAATCGCGGGCTGTCGGCCGAGTCGCTCAGGATCTCTCGTATTTTGTTAACGGCTGTATTGAGATTGCGGTCGACCTCAACGAAGGTGTCCGGCCAAAGCCGCTTTTGCAGCTCTTCCCTCGTCACGACCTCACCCGGGCGCTCCAGCAGGATAGCCAGCACTTGAAACGGCTGTCCGCCGAACTTCAGCCGATCTCCATCCTTGCGCAGTTCGCCTGTTTGCAGATCGGCTTCGAATGCGCCGAACCGTATAAGCCGGGGCGGTGACTCAGTTTCAGCCATCGGGGAAGCCTTCTTGTGGTCTCACGCCAGTCTTTGCTGAACTGCGGCAGTCCTGGCGTCAATCTCTCAACTGCAACAATGCCCTGCAGTTATGGCAATCAACATCTTTTCAATACATCTTTGACACGCATTTTACCCCTGATCGATTGAGGTAGCTAGATATAGCCGCCAATGTCGCCTCGGCTCGCAACCCGCGAGCGGAGGCCGACATGAAGTTCACAGCGATCCGCCCATCTCTACAGATCGTTCTTGCTGCCCTACTCTCCTTCACTTGCACCTTCAGCCACGCAGAAGCCCATTGCCCGGCGGGCCTCCCTGACCTACATCCGCGTCTGATCGCGGGCGCGCTGCTCGTGATTCCGGTGACGGTCAACGGCTCCGGACCGTACGACTTCATGGTTGACACCGGCAGCCAACTCAATGTCCTCGATCCTCTGCTTGCCGACCAGCTGCATCTCCAACCACAAGCCCACGTCGGACTAGTCACCGCTGCGAGCGTCAAAGAGGCATCGGTGGCAGTCATCGATTCGCTGCAGGCAGGCCCATACGCAATTCAGCACCCTCTCGCTGCCGTTCAGGATCTCGGGATGCTTCAATCGGCTGACCCAGGCATTCGCGGTGTGCTCGGTGAGAACTTCATCGGACACTTCGATCTGCTCATCGACTACCGGCGTAACTTGCTATGTTTCGACCAGGCGGGAGCGATAGAGAAGGATCTTCGCTGGGAGCGCATTCCATTCGTTCCATCCAACCACGCCGACCCTGACGTGCCCTTTTCAGAACGCCTCGTGATTTCGGTGAGACTCTCTGACACCGGAGCGCGGCCGATCCTGCTTCAGATCGACTCCGGGAGCGACGGCCCCATCCTCTTTGCCGGCAACAAGGACCTGGAGAAATCTCTCCTCAAGAGAGCGATTCGTCCAGGAACCGAAGGAGGAGAAGCACGGCCGCCGTTTGCCCTACTCCCCCCTCAAGATATGAAGCTCGGCAGTCGAACAGTTCGCGGAGTGCCCTTTGTCACTCCATCCAGTGCAGCGGCGAACAGTTCAGATCACGAAGAGGATGGGGTGCTGGCTACTGTGCTCTTTGGGCGCATTTACATCAGCCATTCGAAGCAGTTCATCGCTTTTGATCTGAGATGATAAGCACTAATGAGTTACTGCCCGGAGGTAGCGCAATCTGAGTTCTGGGCGAATCACCGGCAACCCGGAACTTTGCCGGATTTTCGCCGTTAGGGTCCGAGTGGCCGACCACACGCTCGGTACGCGGCAAACCACTGATGAAGTGCGTCGAAGACTGTGCAGAGTGGAGTGACGCAAATCACACCACGTTGCTCGTGCATGCCCTAAGCTCACCTTACCAATTCACAATTGACGGTCCTGAAGGGGAAGACGCACAATCTTCCCCACTTCCCCTTTTTCCCCACACAGGAGTGCAGCGTGGTTACCGATAGTGACGGATTTGACGACCGTCTGATCAAAGCAGGCGAGCTGAAGCTCAAGTATGACCCAGAGATGAAGCCCGTTTCAGCGTGGTGCTCGCTGTGCGGGGAGAAGATGCCTGATGTGCCAGCCAACTTGAGGGACTCGGGCGAGATCATCATGTGGATGTCGATGGAGTTCATCGAACATCGCACGCTGAAGCACTCGAACGAGGATAGAAGGCCGAATAGCTAGAGATTAAGCTGGAGGACTTCTTCGTTTGGTGAAGCAAGCCCAGCAGTAAACTGCTTGCTTCTTCGTCGGAACGAAGGGAATTGTCGTCTTCTCTCCGCAATCGGCGCACATAACATGCCAGTCGGTGCGGATCGGCTTCTGCCTGTGTTTCGACCTGCAACTCGGACATGTTTTGGGAACGTGAGTGAAGCCCTTCATGCGATAGAATTCCTGCTCTTCTTTCGAGAAGACAAAGGAGGAACCACATGCTCGGCACTCCACTTCGACGTTCTTGAGCTGTTCTTGTTCAGAGACCATTACACTCGGCTTCCACTGGACCAGTGGAGATGAGACCAGTTTGCTCGGTGGTAGATTTAGCGTCAAGGTGTTTTGCGTCAGGGCCTCTAAGGTTCGGATCTCGGGATCAACTGAACCGAGGCCCTGACAGGGGCTCCTAGGGCTTGTGTCCAAGAGCCGTGCTCTCGCAACTGAGAGCCAGGTAATGTGATGCACTCCGAAGCAAAAGAAAAAGCCTCAGCCGCTCTCGCCAGGGCTCGGCTGGGGTTAACTTCTTCGAGGTTCCTTTTGCTTTGGCCAGTCTGGCAGGAATCATCGGACTATGGCAGGCAACTCAACGAAACCCCAGTTCCATCGAGGGATCTGCGGATGGCGGAAACGACGATAGCCGATCCATTCAGATTTCATTGACATCACTTTCACGAATGTGATCTCGTGTGTGCAATGAAGCGGGCCCCTAAAAGCTTTTCGGTTGTAATCGTCGTTCCGTTCTTCGCAGTCCTCGCGGCCGTTCTTTGGAGCATGAAGCGATTTTTGGGATGTGCGATGGCTCTTGTCGGCTGGGAACTCGTCTGGCCACCAAGGCTCGTAGACGACGGTCAAAGCGAAGTCGAAGCGGAGCGCATCGGTGATGGTCTGCATTGCGTATAGGCGTCTTGTTACCGAGTGGATGATCGTGATCACCATCGCACACTCAGATCAAGCCGCAGTCGGCGCATACTGGCAGGCGGTCGAGCACCGAGCGAGTTGTGAGGTGTGCCGCGACGAAACGCTTGCTGAAGGTTCTTCTGGCATCTATGCCATCATTGCTCCAAGCACACGCTAGAGCGCCCGAGCCTCAGCGCGGACATTTACGAGAGAATGTCTGCTGCTCCGAGGCCCCGGCATTCATCGCTCCAGGAGTTCCCGTCCAGCGAGCGAACGCAAACGTCTTAGGTAGGTGAACAGGTCTCCTTCGTCCCGCAATCATTCCAGTGGTCGCAGGGTTTTCCTGCATCCACTAGACAACACTTGCCGGATCGGAATCGTCTCTCCTTCGTGATAGGTATTCCCATTTTTTCTTTACTGTCATGGAGAGAACGCTGGCCGAACATATCTGTAAGCTGCAGGGCAAGGTGAAGGCCCTGCGGCAGGCGTTGAAGAATGACGCTTTGTCCGTTCACGAGAGACTAAAGATTCAGATTGACCTTCACATCGCAGAACGCGCTCTGGATCTGTACCGCAAGGCATACGATCTTGAGCGCGAACTTCCCGACTGACAGCAGAAGACCTCACTTCTGACCAGAATCTACGTCTGCTCAGCCATAAACGCTGTGATCGCTCCCTGTAAGCATTAGCTTTTCTTCAGTCATCAGGTGCAAGCCTTTTGGTCCCGCTACTGCCCGCGTCAGCTATGACAATTCGGGTACTACGGACAGTAGCGAGCCACGCTCGTCTTGGGCCGAAGACAAGCGTCTATGCGGGGCGAAAAGGTACTGGCCCCGTGATGCCACGAAAGGATTCTGTCTCAGCACTTAGACCGGGTCAAGCCTGCTATCACAAAGTTAAGAACGCTGGTAATGGGAGCAGCGCACGATGTGACTTGCTCCGAGCAATTGTGAATGCGCTCATTCGGGCATCTCTTCCGCTTTAGGTGTGTGGCGCGTCGGAAGGCGGGAAGAGACATTGTTTAATCTCGTCCTCTCGGCAAGCTTTACACCTCTTTCGATGCTCATCAATTAGCCAGAAGACTCGCACAGTCGGAGTGTCAGTCCCGCTGCTGGTCCCTGGATCGTGAAAGACCAGCCATTTCCACTCAAGAAGTAATTCCTCGTAAACCTGACAGGCCATCCATCAGAGTGGGATTCTGTTTGCAAACGAAAAGTTTTATCTCGTCGAGAGTCGCTGCTCTAGGTCGAACGCCTTTCGATAGTGAGCCAATGCACGTAACGCCATATCCAGATCCAGACAAAGGTCCGCCCTTTCGACTTCGCTGCGTTCTGGATCACTCACCGCAGCCCTGTATGCCTCTATCTTCTGCTCCAGATGAGCAATGTGTTCGCTCAGGGGGCGCTGCATAACAAGGTCAAACTGTCTGCAGAGATCGGTGTTCACTGAAGCAAGCTCGACAGTAGACAGGACGATGGTGGCGGGGCGTGAACGGCACAGTAGTAGCTGTTCCGCAGTCAGCGCACTTCACTGGGATGTCAGCCCTCGCATGACTCTGCGTCTTCTTCGACCGGCAAAGTCTACAAGTCTTCGGCTGGTGAGTGAAGCCCTTTGCGCGGAAGAACTCTTGTTCTCCTGCTGAGAAGACGAATTCTGCTCCGCACTGAGTGCATTTCATATCACGATCAACGAAGTCCATCTTCTTGGCCTCGGGGCTGGGTTCGCTCGACTGGGATTGTTGGTAGGTGCGATCAGTCTGAGCTTCAGGAGCGAACGCGTCAACAGTTTTCATTTGAGGAACCTCTCTTGAAAAAATGACGCCAGCCGTGAGCTGTTTCGGCTGGCGGAGGAACTAGCCCAGAAGGCTTTGGTCTGAGAGGGAGTGTATTGATCACAAACGTTCTTCGTAACTAGGCAAAACCCTTGTGTGCTGAATAATCAGTGAGTCGCTTCCCGTGTGATGTGCGATTCGATAATCGCTACTGCCGTGGGCTATGCGGCGTCTGAACTCTCAGTGATGACTATCGGAAATAGCGTCGAGGATGTAGCGCATCTTGGTCATGCAGGCAGGACAATTCGCTTCCAATACTTTCTCCGACTCTGAACGCGGTTCGGAGAATGAGCGAAGGCAGTCTGGACAAGTTAATACCACGTAGTCCTTGCCGTTGATCGGAATCCAGACCGGAGCCCTAGCCGGCTTTGGGAGATGCGGCCTCAGCGGAGAGAGTCCAATCAGTTCTTCAATCTTCGACGCAAGTTCTGGCGGCTTGTACGCACCCTTCAACAGGAAGGCATCCGCAAGCGGAGCCGTGATTCCTGTACCGAAGAACTCTCCACTGATGGCTATGACAGGAATATGCGGGAATCGCTGTCGGACGATTGACAGCAACTCGAACCCGCTCATTCCGGGCATTCGCAAGTCCGAGACGATCAGATCCGGCAGAACGGACCGGAGTTCCACGAGTGCTTGAAAGCCATCTTCAGCCGTTCGCACATCGTGACCAAAGGTTCTCAAGATCAGAGCAGAACTCTCCCGGAGTCCTGCATCATCATCCACAAATAGAATTCTTAGCTTGAACCCTTGTTGGCCCATCTGTACTGCTCCGGTGAATACTGTTCCGTCATTGTAATATAACCCGGCGTAACGGTCTGATTTACCACGGGTTTGTCCTAGCTGCGTTCTGCTGCCTCAAGCTGCCGAATCAAGGATTTCTGAGGCACTGTCACCCTAAGAGAGTAGCGCGTGAATCCTCTCAATGACATCGGTCGGGTAGATGGGTTTCGCAAGAACCTCGAAGCTGTAGCCAAGCTTCCTGGCGTTCCCTAGTAGATCCGCTGTAGAGGACACACCCGACATCAGGAGAACCTTGCGCACAAGTTGCCGTCTCGTGCAATCGATCGCTAACTCGATTCCTGTCATTCCCGGCATCATCACGTCACTGAGCAGAAGATCCAACGGCTCAGACTCTAGGAGACACAGCGCATGCTGAGCACTGTATGCGGCTACAGCATGAAAGCCTTCTGCTGACAGCACCATGACCAACGTATTCGCTATGATGTCGTGATCGTCGACGACTAGTACCGTTTTCTTCGGCTTGGAAGACGCTGCAAGCAAATGGCTCCTTCCGCTTCGCACGGAATGGGACAGCGTCGATGGTAACAACGCTATGTCCATTAAGATGCGACCAGTTGGGCTTCAGCGTATCCCTCGATCACCAATCTGTCCGGCGTCATTGACTACAGCCCTCAAACGCGTCTTAACTGATCAAGGGTTCTGAGCGAATCACCGCCAACTCGGACCTTTGACGATCCTTCGCCTTTTAGGGTCCGAGTAGCGACGACACATCAACTTCGCGATTCGAGCATCAATTTCGGGCTCCTAATGCCTGATCGCGCGGCGCTTAGCGTACAAGATGGAAGCGATGATCACAATGATGCCTACGATTAGGAACCGAGAAAATCCTACGTTGTTGCGGCTAGCAGCCTCGTAGTCGGTGAGCGAGTTTGTCATCGGCGCATCTCGATCGAAATAGACCGTCACCTGCTGCCCGATAGTCATGGGCAAGTTCGGCGAGGAGCTTTCACCTGTATACCGCTTCCCCAGAACGGCGAATGTATAGCTGCACTGGTTGTGATTTGACGGCTCGTAGGCGGTCACGACACCTATCGTCGACTCTTGTCGGGCTGCGATTAAATGTTCTCGATGGGCACTGGGCAAAACCACAACTAAGCCGAAGACCAATGGAAGGGTCAGGAAAAGAGAGTTCCATGACTTCCAGTCATTTTTCGAGCGCGGAGAAAAGAACCATCTCACGAAGTTCACGCAGCCGACTATCTCCCACTATGAATGTATTCGTCCGATAACCGGCTACTCCGTCGAAAATGCCTGCGGGAAGCCCATTTTCAGCGTAACTCGGAACCTACATTTCCTTGCTTTAGCTTGCAAGTTGGCACTGACCACTCATGACTGAAACCGCGAAAGCCGGAATTTTGGGGCTTCTGAATCATCAGTTCTTGTCGAGAGTATCAATCCATTTTCTGATGACTGATAGCAGAGCCGTCCTCTTTGATTTCACCTCTTCTGTGTTGTGGAACAGTGCCAGCCTTCTCCCGTCTGTGTAGTCACCTTCCAGCAAGCCAGACTTGTCGTCAACGCGCGCTCCGCTGAGGAATACCAGACGAACACAATCCTTTTGGTGCAGGTTGAAGACCACTACGTGCCGCTTGTGCTCCTTGGGATTGAAGGGTTTCATCTCTCCAGAGAAGAAAAACGCCGGTGCGTTCCACTTGATTTCTTCGCCAATCTCACGGTCTGCGCTCAAGATGATCCTTCGCAATGCTTCGACAACGTTAGCTAGTGGATGCGTGAGCGTTCGCATAAAAGCATCGACTTCCTCTGGCTCAGTCGCCTTTGTCAGGACAGCTTCGTTGAGCTTCATCGAAGATTCCGCTGCACGCTGCCGGCGTTTCATAGTGCATGCAGGGTACCACGACGGTTCTGGACGAATTACCGGCAACTCGGAACCTAACGGATTTTGGCTTGGAGTTGGCGACAAACAATTTCAGATCCATTCTTTCGGCCTCACCAAGCATTTCAGGCAAGCTTAAGGCCGCCGCCTGTAACATTGCCTGATCGCATTCGCAGGGAGGTATGCAACCATGAGGACCGATCGGTTTCCCCACCAGCTAGGTTTGATTGCCGTATTGATCATTGCTGCCTTCAGTGTTTCTTCCGAAGTCTGGACTCAGAATTACTCCGTTCCTCCATATCATCTGATCAAAAGAGTCGCCCTTGGAGGCGAAGGAGGATGGGACTACTTCACAGTGGATCCAGGGACGCACCACATCTTCATTGGGCGAGGTGGCTACGTCATGATGCTCGATTCCGATGGAGACGTGGTTGGAAAGCTCGACGTGGGCAAGCTGAACGAAGCGCATGCGGTCGCGCTGGCGCCCGATCTTCAACGTGCGTTTACCAGCAACGGAGGCGGCGGTTCAGTAACGATCTTCGATCCTGTGGCTCTGAAAGTGATTGGTGACGTGAAAATCCCGAATCGGGATACAGATGACATAGAATACGAGCCGATTTCCAAGCGGGTGTTCACTTTCAATGGCGGCAAAGGAAACGACGCCACCGCGATCGACGCTTTGAAGGGCGTGGTTGTGGGAGAAGTACCGCTCGGAGGCAAGCCTGAGACTGCTCAGGCAGACGGCCAAGGCCACATTTACGTGAACATCGAAGACAAGAGTGAGTTGCGCGAAATCGACGCCAAAACTTTGCAGTCATGCATAGTTGGTCTTTGGCGCCCTGCCAAAACCCTTCCGGTCAGGCGATCGATAGAGCCCATTCGCTTCTCATCATTGGCTGCCACAATGGGCTGATGGAGTTTTGGAATTATGCAACTGGTAAAGTAGCCGGAACTGTTCCGATCGGCAAGGGAGTCGACGCCAATCGCTTTGATCCTGGGACGGGACTTGCCTTTGCTTCCTTAGGCGACGGAACGATCACCGTCGCGCATGAAGACGCACCAGACAAGTTCACCGTAGTACAAACCATTTCGACGATGAAAGGTGCACGAACCATGGCGCTCGACACCGCTAATCACAAAATCTATACCGTAAGTGCCGAGTTCGGGCCTCCACCCGCGCCCACTCCCAAGAATCCTCATCCCTGGCCCGAAATGAAGCCCGGTACTTTCACGCTCATGATCTATGGACAGTGAGCCGACTGACGGCCTCCCATCCAAGTCCTGCCACTCATAAGGGTGATCCGAGGCGCCCGCCTGAATCGCACAACACCCAGTTGCCTGACTAATCTGTACCAAGGCCGCGTCGGGGTCGAATCACCGGCTACTCTGACCCTATCGGATCTTGGATTGGTTCCGAAATGCCGACTACACCCTGAAAAGAACGAGCCAGCGGCTGCTCAGTGCCGCTGGCTCCTTATTCAAACCGCCCTGTCGGTGATCTAGTTGTCTCGCTCTTTCTGATCCTGATCATCGTCGCCAACCGGTCTACGCAGCCAGGGAGTTGTAACTATGGTTGCGTCATTCGCAGTCGAACATCCTTTTGCTCCGGGACCGCTCGAGCAGCCCCAGAAGTTTTCGGTTGCAACGGCTCCGCCTTTGCACGGAGCGGGCGGGTCGAGGCTGCAGACGTTAGCCACTCCTTCTTTTCCGCCAAGCAGGTTGTTCTGATGTATCTTGACAAGCGCAGGCGTGTTGACCGCAACATCGATGTCCTCATCGGTGATGGTGTTGCCGGTGATGAGGGTGCCCCGAACAGGGGTTCCACCACCGCCGCTGTTGATGTTGATTCCCACTTTTCCGCCGGTCGCAGTGTCGTCTAGGTCCGCAAGATTTTTCGCGATGTAGTTGCCGATGATCTGATTACCATCCATGTTGTCAGCCGGAAGTCCGAAATGCGGCCCGACATGCGAATGCAGGGCAACTCCACCCAACCCGTTGCCGATCAAGCGGTTGTGGATCACAACGTTTTGCGATGCGCGCCCTTCTCCGTTGCCGTCAGAGAACAGGCCAACCCCAGCGCCTCCCACCATCACGCCGTTGTTCTCCACGTCGTTCTCGCTGACCGTGATGTGGTGGTTGCCATGATGCTTCGATCCAATCGCGCCAACGGGCGGATGTGACGCGATTACGATGCCGCATTCCCCCGGATTGTTCACAACTTTATTGCGTGTGACGACGATGTCGTGGCTCGCGGCGGACTCGTCGCTGATCAGAATTCCGTCGTCGTTCAGCGTGATGATGTTGTCGGAGACTATGGATTCCGAGACGCCGATCAGGTGAAGGCCACCACCACAATCGCCGGTTTCATCGAGCTCAAACGCAGGCTGTCCGGGGCAACCCTCGGGCGCGCCGGTGAACTTAGAAGGAGTCTTATCGTTGTTATTGATGTTGTTGTTGCGGATTGTCACATCGGAAGCACTCACAACCAGAACGCCTTCATAGTTCGCGTTCTTGACGTTGAAGCCGGAAACGATGACATGGGCGAGACCAACGTTATCGAACCCATCTACGAAGATGCCGTTGGGGAGACCAATGGCGTCGATGATGGTTGAGTTTGCGCCCGATCCGATGAGCGAAAGCGGCATTCCGATGACTACCGCTTCTTTGTAAGTGCCAGGCCAGACGTTGATGACATCCCACGCGGAAGCTGCTGCCACCGCTGAGCTGATTGACGAGTAGCAGCCGTCTGATCCGGAGTGGTTGACACAGAGATTCTTGGCGATCGCGCTTTGACAACAAGATGCCATCAAAACGGCGCAGGCGGAGAAGGCAATGATCCTGAAACTTGTGCGTGACATTAGGCCTCCAGTCTTTGTTTTCGTGCTCAGGGACCTCATTGTTCCGCTCAGGTCAAGGGCAGTCAAGTCAAAACTCAACCGGCGGCGGGGCACCACAGTCGAGCGAGTCTGGATACGGCGAAGTTGAAGAGCGATGATCGGGTTCCGGCCTCTCCGGAACTGGCAATTCTTTATAGCGTCCGAGTAGGCGACCATACGCCAGTTAGCACCGGGAGGGAGCGGAAAGGCTCTAGATCTTGCTTGCTTCATACCTCGTTTTTTGTTCGGTCTGCTCTCTCGGGGCTGCGCAGACGACCCAGATAGCCCCTGTGCTCTCTCTGCTGAAATGCTCGGACTCGGGGAATTGGGACGGTCACACAGATTGCGCTCCGACTCAAGGTGCAAGTCGAAGCCGCGTTCTGTCTCGGTGTTATTCGATCTACTTTGGTTGATTGGTAATGGTAGGCACCTTCTGCCCCTGACCCTCTAATTCCGGTCCGATCTGGTTGTGGATGTTCAGCAGGAGAACGCGCCAGCCGACATCAGTCTTTACCAGCGTGTAAGTGTTTATTTCCCAGAAGGGTGGGATCTTCGACCCGTCATCGAGCGTCACTCCATCGGCATGGTTTGCACGGGCCTGCACGATGGCGATGTTGCGCGAGAGGAACCGGATGCTCTCGATCTCGCGGGCTGGGCCAGGTTTGCCTTTGTAGATTTCGGTGAACGCGACGCGCCAGAGATTCTCGTTGAACTGAGGCCCCTCGCTCTTGATCCAATGGCCGAAGCGATCGATCATCTCGTAGTCTGCGGTTTCGAGGGCTGCGAGATCTTTGGCATTCAGCCCGGTGTAGGCGGCGTTCCACCGATCAATGAACTGGCGAACGCCGACTTCGTCGTTGATTGCAGCTTGGGCCTTCACGGTGAGTGCGGGTAGACACAGGAGAGCAGCAAAGGCAAGTTTCCGAAACACAGTCCCTCCTTATAGGGAATACGCGATTCGAGCCGAATAATTCCGACAATGCTCTCGAATCACCGGCAACTCGGAACCAAACCGATTTTGCGATTGGTTCCAAATTGCCGACAATACAGCCGTACTCTCTAAAACCGATTATCCCAGCGGACAAAAACCGATCGTTGGGGTGCGATGGCGTTGCCGGAGAACAGCCCTCCAAAATCCAGAACGTTGAGCCTGTTGTTTAGGTCTTCAGCATCGACGTGCAGATTGGACTGGAAATGGCCGCGGTGATAAAACTCTGCACTTAACGAGGTGCTCAGTGCGAACTGGGGCAGGATGCGACCGCGAGTGAAGTTGAGACGACCTATGACTTCCCATTGCTTCATCACGAGTGCCGCCGTACTCGAATGGCAAACCGGAGCCGAAGCTTGCTCCTGCAGCAAGTCGCAAACGCGAGGTGACTCGCGATTCGCAGCGCGTGGCCACCGTGTTTCGCTGGTCCTGGGTGGCTGGAAAATGACCGGTGACCTCGGAGGCGGCGTTCTGCGTATCTTGCCCCAGAAACAACCCTCCTGTCACCGGGAACCATTCCATGGCGACCATATAGGAATAACTCACGAATCCGCTCAGAGGACCCGCTGAAATCACCTGGAGCTTCCCTTCGGCTCCGTACACTATGCTCCGATCGAAAGCGATTGGATAGCTGATACCCGTATTAAGAAGTTGATCGTCATCGGCTGAATTGCGAGCATGTCTCCGGTATGTTGCGAGATCAAGACGCATGTGATTCAAGAACCCCTTGGTCAGCCCAACTTCGAAATCATCGCCGGTTGACGGCTGAACTGGCAGTCTCAGAAATTCATCGTTGATCGAACTGATCGCCGAAGAACTCGAGAGCAGAATATTTTCAAATGAGGGAGTTTGGAAAACGCGATCGTACGACGCGTGAAGCACGAGATTTTGTCCGGGGAAGCCGCGTCCTATGGTGATCCGGGGACTCAGAGCATACCTGTTGAGAAGGAGCTGATAGTGATCCCAGCGCAGCCCCAGGCTGGCAGTCCAATTCCCTAATCGTGCAAGGTCTTCTATAAAGGCTGATTGTTCGAGATCCGGTCTCGCGTCGGCAAAACTCAGCTCTGGTGCGGTTCCTGGTTCAAACTGTTCGGGATTCGTGATCGAATAGCGGAAGCTCTCGCGTAGAAACGATACATCGGATTCCAGACCGGCTTTAAACAGGTGACGTCCATGATGAACAGAGTACGTCGCTTTGAAGTATCCTTCCGTGAACTTGTTGTTCAGAAACGCTGCGATCGGAGTGGGATTGCGATTGGACTCCAGCCTCTTTGAATTGCTGCGCAGCATTCCAGACAAGAGGATGAGGCTATCGGGAGATGCAACATGCTGAAAATGGATTGATCCGAGAGTCTCGAAAGTCCCACCGTTCTGTACCTGGCCAGCCTGCTGCTGTATGAGCTCATTCGGGATTCGATAACGCGAGATCTGGCGGCGAACACTGACTTCCAGTCGATCTCTTCGATTGAGATCGCGTTCGTAGCTTGCAGCAAGACCCGCACTTGTACCCGTGTTGTTGAAGTTGTGAGGCACAACCGGGTTAAGGTAATGGTCCGTGCGCGAACCGGATGCCGAAACCGAGACGGAGTCGTGCGCCCGAGTCTCCTGCAGCCTTCCATAGCCCGACATCGTATCGTAGCTGCCGCCCGACAATACGAACTCGCCGTGTGGCCCTGGATCTGTCTGGCGTCGTGTGTTTAGTTCCACCACACCGCCCATCTTCCTACCGTATTCCGCCGGAAAACCTGCCGTGTAGACGCTGATCGACTCCAGATCATCGGCCCCGATCTCAGGTCCAAAACTGGGTGATCGGTTGTCAGTCAAAGGAATGCCATCGATCACGAACTGTGTCTGATATTCCGATCCGCGCGGATGGAGAACGGCGTTGCCTTCGTAAAGCCAACCCGGTTGAGACACCACAAGATCCTGGACAGATCTACCAGGTAATGAGGAGAGCCTCTGTTGGATCTGCTCAGAGCCAATAGGGCTGCTACCCGAAGTGGAATGAAGATCAATTAGCGTGTTCTGTTCTCTGACCGTGACTTCGCTCTTCACGCCTTCTAGAGACAGCTGCACTCGCCGTACTTCAGGTACGGTTGAATGAACGTCGATCCTCGTCTGGTATGAGGCGAACCCGCTTCGTTCGACGGAGACCACGTATGTACCAAAGGGTACGTTCGCAAACGTCAGATGCCCGGTGACGTCCGTCTCGCGAGACTCATAAAAGTGAGTGGACTGCGAAACCAATTGGATCTTAGAGCGGAGCCCAGCCCCAGAGGGGTCGGAGATGGTGAACCGCAATTCACCGCGATTTGCCTGGCCCCGTGCTGCGATGGACACAAATGCTAACAACAGGGGGAAGAGTGACTTCACTCTTCAGTTTTACCTCATCAGTCGAATTCAGTGGAAGAACGCGCTCTAGGCGATTGTAATCGTAAGCATGAGTAATTTGATGACCTCCGTTTCCCTAGACGCACCCAACTCAGAATCTCCAATGAAGTGCGATTCCGGCCTGAAAGGGTTCCACTGTGTCGAAGACATTGCTGAACGCCGGCTGTGCTGTTGGGGTGATTCGGGATTTGTTATGCCTGCACGACAAAGTGATCAGGCGAGAGATAGAGCAGATCGCGGCAGTACAGAAAGCAGTGGCGTTCCGGATGAACCCAGCACGCAGTGTGCGCAGCATCATCGTTGAGAGAGCTTTTGCTGTGGGTATCGGGCCGCAGAACGAAGGCATGCCAAAAAAGCCACAGATTGCGATCGTTTAGGTGATCACAATCTGTGGTGCTGATACAGGTGCCGCCCCGCAGAGAAGCGGCGCGTGTCTGCTCATTCGGATGTCAGAAGGTTTGTACCCGTTGTAGCTTTGTACGTTCAGCGTCTAAACAGTCTGCATCCCGACCGCCTATTTTCGCTGTGAAATTGAGTTATCTTTCAAATTCCTAAAGCACATCCCATATTGCCCTTTGCAGCCATCATTTGGGTTCAACTGTTTCTCTAAATCGCCCTTCACTGTCAGGCTGTTCCTCTTGCCGTGTGTTCTCAACATCTTCACTCTGGTTTCGTTGAATTGCTTGCTCGTGCCGAATGATGAACTTCGGGTTGGGCAGTACGGTTGCTCGCCCTGGATTGCGCCCTTCAGGTAATTCGGGCAGATCGTTGCTCTTTTGATCACTCATAAAGCACCTCTCTAAAAAGGTTGGATGCGTTGCTTGAGCGTCACAAGGATTTGCACAGGCATCAGCCACAAGGGATTGGCCGGGTGCGAGGCCGCTCCCATCCCGCAAACGTTTTCAGCATAAGGATCGTCTCAGGATTGGCAAATTCTTCGCTGAGACAGCAATCCATAGCTTGATTTCGAGAGGAATTTCGCCCACTATTTCCACAGTCACTTTTCCGCTGCGGCGGATCGGTTCAATAAAGCCCAGGCTCATCAGTCGCTCCGATCGCAGGGTTTCACTCGTTACATGGATGAGTGTTGGGTTCAATCAAGTAACCCAGACTAACCACGAAACGCGTACTGGTCGCTCCTCGTCCTTGGGAAATCCGGAGGGATTTATATGCAACCAACTATGACACCTGTCGGCCAGACCAAAAATCAGAAGCCTCGACTTGCTTCAGGAGAGTCTGTTCACTGTATCCATTGCTTCCAAGCTGTCGGGAGGGAGACTGCCCGGACCAGCCGCAACACTCTTCTCTCAAGGCATCGTTGCGCCGAGAAAGAGGTGGCCAAAACACCCGCTGCTCCTCCGCCCTACAACTAGATCGGAAAAGGCCGCTGCACTGCTCAGGCACTCAGAAGCTTATGCGTCATGCTGACACACCACGGCAAACATAGGCGGCACGGGGCCTGGACAAGGAATCACACGCGAAAAGATGGCGCTCTGTACTTGCCTGAAGCCGTTAATCGTCGCGGAATACAAATTCGCAGAGTAGACCCCCGACGAACGGCTTCGCCTCGCTACGTTCGTGGGGATTGAGGACTGACAAGGACGCGAAGCAGGTGGTCAGAGGGACTTGAAATCTCTCAGGGTGTGGCAACGATCCTTATGCTCAAGGAACTGAGCGGACAGCCACATGACGATTTCGCAGGAGTCGATGAGGTTTGCGGGAGGCCGGGGCATCCGCCCTCCGCAGAGGTTGCAAGTTCCCGAAACCGGCTTCATGGCATCATCAAGATAAATGGCGAGTTCAGGGAGCGTGGGCACCAACATCGCGTTCTCCTGCCGATTATGAGATGGGTCAAATAAGTTCGGTGTGCGGATTGTTCGAAAGTTCCTGGTCAATCCGCCGCTGAAGGATGGCTTTCAGTTCGACAACGGCAACGTCCTCCTGCCGCCAGTCACCGCTGCTCTCGATATGATCGAGAGTGGCCTTCAGGACCTCGATAAGACGGTTTGACTTTGGACTGCTCATAACGGGGGACTCGCTGTAGTTTCGCACCGTCCGGAGTCCTGTGCCGGAGATGTTTGTGATATGCGTCACAGCAGATGAACGCGTATGCGGGATCGATTGAGATGTGCACGTTCACCCTTCTTCGTTTGCAGCCCTGGGGTCGGCAAGTGATGTGACGTAGATCACAAACTTCGATCTGCCGCTTTCTCAGAAGCTGTGCGACTATTTATCACCATGAGTCCGCAATCCCCAAAGAGTGCCGGATCGTCCGAATCGTGCCTAAAGTAGATAGAGCTGCCATCCTTCGACCACTCGGGATGGATCATCCTTAGTCTCGGCGGCAGCGTCGACCATCGCTGCGTCTCGTAATCGAGGATATTCGTTGTAAGCAAGTCGAACGAGTTTGCGGCGATGTACAGCCCCTCCGGCGACCATCGCGGATCGGTCATGCCGGTCGATCCGGGCAGAACCGTGATCTTGCGCGTGTCGAGGCGAAAGTGCTTATCACGCTCTTCGGACCCGAAGGGCCAATTTCATGAACACCAACGTCAGGGATCATTTCACGGTGAACGGGATATTGGCCGAGCTACCAAGACCTCCAGCAGATCCTTTAACTTTTAGGGTGTAATTTCCAAGCGTGGTTGTCGTCTGGGTGGTCACGTAGACGTAACCCGTCACAGAGGAACTCCCCGTGATAACCGTTGGCTGTGCCGAGATGGTGCAGGCGGGATTGCTGACTGCGCCCGAAGGCCCGCCTACTGAACAACCAAGCACGACCTGCCCTGTGAATCCGCCGCTCGGCGTCACCCTGACGGGAACGTGTATCGCCCCACCGCGCCATCCGATTACAAAGGAACTGCCCGAAAGCGAGAAAGCAGCGCTGCTAGTGCCAGCCACGGCGATATCTCGCGTCGCGTACACATGAGTCCCGGCGGTGTTGTAGGCGGTAAAGACCAGATGGTAGCTTCCCGGCGCCAGCGAGAGTGTCTGGTTCATGACGCCGCTGTTGCTCACGCTCGCCAGCTTGATGGTGCCCGACCATACCTCGAACCTGTACACGCCCCCGCTGACGGTTGCGGCAGCGTTAATGGAAACCGGCGATGTAACGCTTGCGCCGTTCGGTGAGCAGACGTTTATGCCATTGGCGGACGGGGCGGAGCACCGGCTCGTGCTGAACGTGAACGTCGCGCTGCTCACGCTGCTCTGCAGATATCCAGAGGCGGCGGCAATAGCTTTGACGGTGGTGTTGGAACCGATCGTGATCGGACCGATATACATGGTCGAGGCCGTGGTTGGAGTCGATCCGTTGAGAGTGTAGTAGATCGAAGCCGAAGAGGTAGCCGTCGACATCGTCAAAGTCTGACTAGCAGAGAATGTGCCGCCGTTCGGAGTGATCACCGGCGCCGCCGCGGCGGTTGCCCCGTTCAGCAGTCCGTATACGTCCACTTCACGGCGAGTGACTACATAGACCTTCCCGTTCGTCACGACCGGAACGGCAAATTTGTTCGCCGGTCCCGCCGAATCGCGGGAAGGATTGCTGTCGCTCTCGTAAAGAGTTTTGCTGAGGTCTGTGGCGTCAAATGCATACAGGACGGTCGGGCCATTGGTTTTGTATTGATCCGTCTTCGCTGCCCAGGCAATCCCGTTTCGAGCTCCATTGGAAGAAATTGAGAAGAAAGCACCGGGATACGCGGCGGTGAACGTGGTCTTACTGTCAGGAATTGAATCCAGCACCCCGCTGTTCATCTTGAAGAGCATGCCCTTGTTCGGTGTGCCGCTGGAATCCGAGCCGCCCGACCAAAGATAGACATTCCCATTCCAGTAGGCGGGTGTCATCCAGAATCCCTGGCCGGACCCGACAACATTCGAAATGTCCTGTACGGCATTGGTGTTGGATGAAGCACTGGAAGCGTAACCGCCAAGCTTATCCCGGTTCAAGACCGTGATCCGTCCCTCTTTGCCGACAGTGATCAATAGGTGCGGATTGGCACCCTGCTGGTCCGGCAACATCAAGAGCCCGCCAGAACCCTGGTCCCAGTCGTGGGTATTCAGGCTTGCGTAGTTGAAAGGCGTGAATTCATCAATCGGCGTCAGCTTGCCGTTTGCAATGTTGAACGCGATCACGCTCTCGCCTAAATCGGTGCTCGCGGTGAAGGGCGGGGCGGACCAGCCCCCGTTGCCAGTAACCACAAACATTCGCCCACCAGAGACGCTGGTATCGATGGGGAAAGCCGAGCCCGAGCCCCATACTCCTCCGCCGATATCGTTCGGAGTGAGGCAGAGTACGGATGTCTGCTTCAACGTGGTGGCGTCGTAGGCAAACAGCCATCCGTGCCAATTGTTCTTGTCACCATGCGCGGCGTAGCCGAAGTAGACATATCCGTTGTAGTAATCAACTGCGGGTCTCTGGTTTTGCCACAGCGGGCTAAAAGTGACTTGCCCTCCGGAACTGCCTGCCCCTGTTCCCGGGACCGTGGCTGTTATATTCACAGGGCTGCCTGTCTGTTCCGCTCCGGTGATGATGTTGATGGCGTGCAGTCGCGAGAAATAAACTCCGTTTTCTTTCGTGGCGGCCACCAAATACATGGTGTTCGTGGCGGAATTGATGGCCGGCGTGCCGGTGACCCCGATCGTGGGCGCCACATCTGCCGATCCGGTGTCGGCATCAGGCACTGCGGTTGCGCCAGAGCCCGCGCCGTGCGCCGCCGTAAGCAGGCTGCTCTGCCAGAGGGGATGAGCATCTGCGCCTAGATTCGAATCCGCATCAAACGCGTAAACGGAATCGTTCTCAGTGGCGACAAAGAGCACATTGTGTACGAGGCCGTCATTCATCTTCAAGCCCGGCATATAGAGGGGCTGCGCATAAACGGTGCTGTCAACTGGAACGGAAAACAGCTTGCCAAATGATGTTCCATTGACATTGGTGGGAGTCAGCGCGGTCTCGTTGGTATTCTGCCCGGCATGAGTCAAGTCGTACCGCCAAGTTGGCACCGGAACAGGAGTCGGCGTCTGGGCCAGGACCCAGGACGGGAGCAAACAAAAGAGCAGCACTTCAAGACGACCACGAACTATCCGGGCCAGCAAGCAGCGAGAACGTGTGATTACAATGTTACGCGACCGGCAAGAAGAAAGACAACCTACTGGGGACATAAGGCTCTGACCTCTATGGGTTATGCGATGAAATCGCCTGGCTTCGGCAGAAGCGATACCGCAGTACCGAAGAGGATATAGGCTTCTAGAAAAGCCATGGAAAGTTGACCTGGAAGGTGATCCATATGGCCAATCGGATAAAAACGTTAATGAGGAACAATCAGTCAATGCAGGTAGCTGCAGCGGATTCGTCCAGATTGAGTGTCCTTATGGTCCGATTCTTCGATGTCGCGCGTTTGAGGAGTGTTGCTTTCGTTTCTGCTGCCCGACGTCGGCCCATTCTGGATCCATACCTCTTCGAGTTCCGGGAGGCCCGTGGAAAGGTATCGTCCGCTGAGAAGAATTGGAGATTTGTTTTGGGGAAAGGCCCAGAACCTCAGCTTCGGGGCGAGTCACGGCTACTCGGAACTAACCGCAGAAACGGACTCAAACCATCGAGTCCCATCGTCACCCTGAGCGCCGCAATCCCTCCAACACCATTCATCGACGCACCGCGAAGAAACCGCAAGCTTCAGCCTCGCTGAACAGCAGAGGACCTCTGGCATTCCACTGGCTTCTTGCTTCACGAACTGAAGCTTTCTCCTCTGGTTCGCGAGTTGAGAAAGACAGGCGTCTCCAACCAGCGCCGGCTGAGATACACGTCGGCTACCTGGGCTGAGTTCCAGCGCACTGAAAATGACTTCACTTGGTTGAATGCGGAGCAGACACTGCAAGCGTCCTGAGCGACTGATTCAAGTGCCATCGATGATCGGATTCCTGTCAGAATCCCTCCAGATTCTGTCCGAAATCTTTAATGATCGCAGTGGATATAAGACAAACACCTGCGGCACAGCTGATACTTTGCTCAGCGAAGGCGCAAAAGGTGGCCGCATTTGGGCCTGCGGACACGGCGTGGCGGAGTACAGATTCCGCATCATCTAAGCAGCGGCCTGCGAAGGCTATTCTCGCTTTGAGATGAGGCGTCCTATTACCATCGAGCCCAGAGTTAAGCGTTCCGAGTTGCGCTCGCAGTCCGACAATTCGCTCTTCGTAGGTCACAAGGCGAATTCTATAGCGGAGAACCGGTCATGACCGAGACCTGAGTTTGGCCCTGATGCGAGAACATGATCTCATTCAGCGTATCAATCTTCATCGGGGTTGAGTCACCGGCAACTCGGAACTTTGACGAATTTTCGCCTTCGGGGTGTAATCGGTACCGCCAGGAGCCAGTGTTCAGCGATGCCGCCAGTTCGGCTGTCGACTGACGCGTATAGGCAAGGCACTCGTTACCGGCTGACCATGCCCGCCGGAACAGCACCCGCCCGGAATTCGCCTTTGATGGTCGGCGGGGCTGGTCGCATTCGTTGAAAGCTCGGTGGATTGTGGCCCAGTGCTGAACCGGACGACCCGCAATCTGACTTGTAGAAACCGACCTCTATACCTATGGCTTAGGTGTGCGAGAATAGCGTGACCTGGACCGGGTGACTGTCGATTTCATGACCAAGTGGCTGCCGATTGTGATTGCTTGCTTGTCGCCGTGGTGCGAAGTGGCGGCCATATCAGCTCGTGCGCAGACCTTCGACGTCGATGCCTCTCGACTACCGATCACGGAGGTCGACGCTGCTTGGCGCTTCCATCTTGGAGATGATCCGGCTTGGTCAGGCCCCGCTTTCGACGACTCCGGGTGGCCAAGTATCAGACCGACTACCAGCTGGACAAGCCAGGATATCGCTCAGTCTGCGCGGTTCGTCTGGTTTCGATGGCATCTGCGCGTTCCAACCAATACGCCGTCTTTGGTTCTGGAATTGCCCACCATCCACAAGAGCTATCAGCTTTTCGCCGACGGGAAACTCATAGGCCAGGTTGGCACCCTTCCTCCAGGGCCGGCCCATAACGTGATCTCAGCCGACCGCGTATTTACCGTTCCGGTTGGAGCCCACGCCGCCCCGAAAGATGTCACGCTTGCTCTGCGCACCTGGCAAGACCCCTCTCTTGCAGGCTCTCGCAACAGCAGAGTCAACGGAGGGGTCTTTGTCGGCGAGTCGGATCAAGTGATGCAGCATTTCGCCGCCTCGAAGGCCATGGCGCTGCTCTCCGACGGAGCATTGTATAGCGTTAACCTGGTTTCGCTACTGGTGGGAGTGTCGGCGGTCATCCTCTTCTGGCTCACACGCGAACGCTTTTACCTCTGGTTTGCTCTTTCGCTTGCATGTGAGGCTTTGTTCCAGCCTGTCGACTACGCAGCGCAACATCAGGCGTGGGATTTCTATTTCTACACTTACTTCGAAATCTTCTTGGACGTGTTGTCCGCGGCGGCATACATATTGTTCGTCGTGGATGCAGTGTTTCCGGGCAGATGGAAGCTGACCCTTCTGCCACTGATCCTCAAATTAGTCGCTGAGCTGGGCATCCTTCTTGTGCTGTGGCACGTTGTGCCTCTCGTGTTTGGGGATGTTGCGTATTGCGTGGCAGAGGCTTCCACGAGGCTAGTGTTTGTGTGGTACCTAATTCGAGGCTGGCGCGCGGGGAACACCTACGCCAGGTTGCTCTTCATTCCGATCGGGTTGCAAACACTCGGGAGTGTGTCCAACAACTTGGGCTTGATGCTGAGCGACTTCAAGGTCTCTTGGGGGCTGGAGATCGTTCCGTATCGCGTCACGGTCGTCCGAGCGCCGTTCAACGTCGCCCTGAATCAGGCCATTGATGTCGTCGTGCTCTTCGCCTTCCTTGTGGTGCTTGTATACCGGTTTGCGCGCACCAGCCGCGAAAATCAGCGCTTGGCCTCGGCCATGCAAGCAGCACGGGATATCCAGCAGCGCTTGGTGCCGGCCGATCTCCCTTCGGCCGGAGGTCTGCGCACACAGATTGCCTATCGCGCCGCCGAAGAGGTAGGCGGCGACTTCTGCCAGATCTTGCCCCGGGCCGATGGATCCACTTTCATCGCTATTGGAGATGTGAGCGGAAAGGGCTTGCAGGCAGCCATGCTTGGCGCGGTTGCCGTGGGCGCGCTTCGTTCCCTTGCTGAGGAGTTGGTGCCGCCCGCTCGCGTACTTGAGCGGATGAACCAGACGTTGCTCCAGCAGGAACACAGTGGATTTGTAACCTGCCTTTGTATCGTTCTTTCTTCGAATGGAGATATGGAGGTGGCCAATGCCGGCCATCTGCCGCCATATCTGGATGGCCGGGAACTACCGCTTGAGTCCGGTCTTCCACTCGGGATTGTTTCAGGATCGACATACGAGCAGGCATCTTTCACCCTTCCGCCCTCTGCACGCATTATGCTGCTCTCCGATGGTGTTGTGGAAGCACGTTCGCGCACGGGTGAACTTTTTGGATTCGATCGCACGTCCCGTATCAGCCACCTCGGGGCAACGGAGATCGCGGCCCAAGCGCATCAATTCGGTCAGCAGGACGACATCACCGTGATCACTCTGGATTGGCAATCGATGGAATCCCTGGCAGAGCCGGCATAGGAAGCTGGTTCTCAAAATCATTTTTACGGCAGACGAGAAATGTCACGAGAAGTCGACCCGTCGTTAGTTTTCTCGGCAGCGCAACTGTTCCAAAAACCTCTCGTCCCTTATGCCATCTCAGAGCCTTTAAGCGATTGGTCAAGCACAGTGCCTGAGAGGCGTGCCAGAATCGGAAGTTTGTGGGATGCTGGAATAGGTGATTATTCCATAACCTCTTGCTTTTCAGTGCCTAACGTGAACTCGTGAATCTTTGCCCCTACAAAATTCATCAAAATGCTCGGAATAAACCGACCTTAGACGCGTTCTTGAGCGCAGCTCGCTTCAGCCGTTCGGTATAATTCGGAGGCTGGTAAAACATACAGTGCACCAGAGAGAGAAATGACCGAGTGGAAGCCTCTAACAGCGCGAATTACGTTTCTACCCACATCCGCCATGTTCCCGGCTGGGGCATCGCCGCTAGAAATGTTTCGGGCAATCTTCCTCCAAGACCCTCAAGCGTTCAATAAGCAGACGAACCCCTTAGCGGCCAGCTCTGCACAAGGTTTGATAGACGGGATCAAGGTAAACCTAGTTTGTGCGATTCCTAGAGTGGACATCAACTTCGCTCCCGGTGCGAAACCCGGGGCTGATGAAGATTCGTCAGCTTTCTCAACAATCGAGTCAGCGCCTGATCTTCAAAAGCTCCTCCTGAAATCAATCGAATCGGTGGGTGGGGCATTAAGCTTGAGAGCTGCAAGAGTAGCTGTGGCTATCCAATTTGTCTCTCTTGTTTCAAGCGTCCGCGAAGCGAATGGCATTTTTCAGAGCGTAGTTCCTAGGCAGTATTCGTTGAAATTAGAAGATGAAGATGACTTTGTGTTTCAGGTCAATACCCCTTTCGTAAGTAAAAGCGTCGCGTCGGTGTCATTGAATTTCGTTCGTAATTGGAGCACAGTTCGATTCCAAGTATTGAATTTCGCAGTCGCTGCAAATGCTGGCTACCCCCCGGTAGTTTTTGGGGATTCGTCGCATGCTATGGGCCCACAGACATCTATTGGGGCTTCCGTCAACTTCGAGGTAAACAATGTACCAACTCTCGAGCCGATATCGATCGAGAATCAACGATTGATATTGTTGGAGTCATTGAGTACCATCCAGGTCGGCCAGAGAGAAACGGGTCTTAACGTGGAGGGTTTCTAATTGCGTCTACTGAACACGAGCAATACTCAGTGCGATGGGATCGCTCTTAGAATCTGGACGGGCACCAACGCAAACACAGGTGGACCGCTGAGCCAGGCAGGGGTTGTATTCCAAGGCTCTCAGACGTCACATGTCCAAGATTTAGCGGTTGAGGAAATCATAGTCTGCACCGCTGCGGTCACAACCGAATGCAGCGCTGGAGCGCTGTCCGTCGGCTATCAAGATTTGGGAGAGGCCCTAAACCAACTTTCTGACTCTGAAACCGATGATGAATGGCGAATTGATGATTCGGTTTATGTTTGGGCGTGCGCAATGGCCGCTCATCTTGCGTTGGGGGAGATCCCAGCTCCAAAGATAAGCTCGCATGGTGCTCGATCTGTCGTATTCAACTGGTCCTTTGACGAAAAGAATCGGTATATGACTGTTAGCAAAGATGCGGTCTCGATTCTTGTCTCTTCAGTAGGCAAAATAGAGAAGAGGTGTGAGTACAGAATTTCGCAGCTCCTGTCTCGTGAGATGCCGCTCAGATTTCTAGCACAAGCGTCCTCCGAGGCCCCGGTGTCTTATGAAGTCATGGACACAGGAGTCAGTTCCGAGCAGCACCGACGAATCTGGTGAGGCGCACCCAAGATGGGCGAACTCCTCAGTGATGACGACAGTGTGTTCCGAATGGTCGTCCATCCAGTCGCTTTCAAGGGAAAATCCTTCTCTCGTGGCAAGATGATCAACTTGACCACCCTCAGTGAACGCGAGATTGAAACATCGCTCGTTTGGGAAAAGTTCCTTGCTAGCGAGGCTGATCTACACTCATCTGGGTGCGATCTGGCTTCCCGAATGAACGAGCGTACAAGGATTGAAAAAGGCGAAGTAAAGCCCAAAAATCGAAAGATCTATTGTGGGGCATATCAATTACCAGTCGCCGCGCTTGGAAACCTAAGGCTCGAGGCAGAACTCCCCGAGATTGAGACCACTGAAGTACGACATGCGCCTGAGGATGGGCAAGAGGCTCACGTCAGCTTGAGGGTCACTTTGAAACATGACTACGAGGGAGATGTCGAAGGGACAAAGACCGCGATCGCAGATCGTATCTGGGCTTCACTTCATGGCCCTCTTCGCCACATTTGCACTTGCGATGATGCAATCAATCCTCACCCGAGCGGCGACCTTGAAGATTGCCCTCTGGGGTCCTATTCATTTCCTTCCTTGCGGTCTTCGTCATAGGTTTCCGAAAACACATGACTACAGGCACGCTAGCCGGGGATCGAAAGTATCGATGTTAGAGACGATTGCCGCTTTAGGTTTGAGACGGTTTTTGGAACAATCATGGTTCCAGAGGAAGTCTCAGGCACTTCCGCGTCGATGTACGAGTTCTTGGAACGCGCCCAACGGCGTCCAGATCACGTCAGAACTGCGAAAATGGCAAAATGTAGAGCTGCGACTGATGCGGCTACCGCGTCGTGCGATCGCGCGTTGCAAGAGGAATCTGATCATGCAGCAAACTGTGTTCTTTCGTAATGTTTTGCTCGACCCCGCGACGCCAAATATGCATCCGTTTCCGGAGGGCGTCGCGTACTTCTCGGCAGGAAAATGGTGGTATTCCGGAGTGAACTACGGCGGGTCAGCGCGAGTGGTCCCCATAGAGAAGCAGGACTTGGCGGCATTGAAGGAGTGGATTCTAAACGTATTTGGAGATGCTAGCCCAGAAGCTTCAGACTACCGCCCCGGAACAGCTTTCAAACGGATTTCGCTGCCTCTCGCGACTAGTGGAAACCTGCAACAAGCTGTCGACCTTGAAGCCATGGCTCAGGGCTTTGTCGCGCTGAGACTACTCGTCTCGAAGATGCAAGACATTTTCGAGACAGTGGAGCCAGGACTGCCCAATCAACATTGCTATGGGCATAAGATTCGCGAGCTGTTGCTGCTTGCATGTATGGAAGTAGAAGCCTCTTGGGTAGCCGTACTGAAGGCGAACGATTACGTAAGAGGCCGGTATACAACTCGGGATTACGTGAAATTACTTCAACCGATGCTCTTGGATCGTTGGATTTTAGAGTTGAGGTCCTACCCTCGATTTCCAAGGATGATCCCTTTTCACGGATGGGATCCACAAGCACCTACACAATCACTCGATTGGTACGATGCCTATAACAAAACAAAGCATGATCGAGAGGGGCACCTCCTCGTTGCTACTCTCGGAAGGGCGGTCAATGCCGTCGCCGCAGCGGTCATTATGCACACGGCACAGTTTAGCGGCGGGTCAACGAATGCCACAGATGGGAGCGGAGCGGCACTTCGCAGCGTCTTCAATTACAAGATCAATTCCGCAATGTATACACGATCCTGCTACATTCCCAACGCAGAGGGTGGTAGCAAAACGCCTTGGGAGTGGGATCTGATCGACTATCCTTTTCCTCCCTAGGCTCGGAAGTGTCAAAGCTTTGATCGGAATTGAGTCCCGTACCGAAATCAGGTGTTTTCGCGCTCAAGCGGCATCATCGCCGGCTGCCGCACCCTTATCTCTCACTGAGGGCCGAGGCAGGATCTGCAGATTTCGCCGCTTTGGCCCTGCCGCGGCATCATCAATCCCATCACGAAACAGCAGGCGAAACGTCCTACTGACGCATTCGTGCCCACGTTCCGGCCCGCGAGGGATATAGCCACTACACACCCGGGGCGACCATCCTGGTTGGAAACTGGTGATTCGGGTGCCACACTCGGCGCATTCCCAACAGCTCAACTCCTCCGGACCCTGAGCTCTGACCAGCCGTGAACGCTGATGCTTTACTGCAAGCATCCGGAGGTCAGATGGCGCTGGGAAATGGGGTTTGTTCGAGAACCATTCCGAAATCGCGTGATCGAGATCGCCGGTTTCCAGGTGGCCGAGTTGCTGACGCCATTCCTCAAGCTGCCCCTTGCTCGGCGTGTAGTTCTTCGTGTCGCAGCACCGGTTGTACAAGTTTCTAAGCTCTTGGGGTCTCACCATACTCTGCCTCCGTTTCGCGCATGAATTCTGCACGTTTCCGTTCTCGTTCTGTCATCGGCTTGGTCTGGTTAAATTCACAGTCCTTAACCCAGAACCAATCCACCAGTGTGCCCAGAGAGCGCGCCTCGAGTGCCTTGTCGCGGATAAAGTCCTTCGCCTGCAGAGGACCGCCGTGTTTTTCTGCCTGGAGTGCGATCGTTTCGGCGACGATTCGGATGTCGCTGTTGCCCATGGCAAGCTTGAGTTCCTTGCCGAGCTCCTGGGCAAGCATGAACTCTCCGCCTGATCCGGGAGAGGGGGGGACCACTGGGCGCGCGTCGCGAATAGCACGCGCGTTCCCCTTCCCTTCCACTTCCTTTCCCTTCCCTTCCTTAACACCTCGCGTGTGCGACGCGTCGCCTTCGCGTGACTCACGCGTGGCTGACGCGTCAAGTTGCTGATTCCTCTGTGGCATTGGAAGTGTGCTCGGTTTTTCCTTGTTGTTGATGACTTGGTGCTGCTTCCACGTCGGCACACACCCCAGCAGTTCGTCTCCAGACTGGTACCTGACGATGAATCCGCGCGTCGCTAACGCGTCGAGTACACGTGAAAAGTCGCATTCGTCATACGGCAAGATGTCTAGTTTCAATTCGCGTGGTCGCCACTTGAAGCGCCCTTCGCGATCGCAGCATGTCCACAGCCCGGCGAAGGCAAGGCGGACAGGCAACCTAGTTTCCTGCTCTAAATCGAAAAGCCCTGAGTGCTTGAAGAACTCCGGCTTGATTGTGCGGATGCGACCCAATGGCATGCCCTCTTTGTGGACACACTTTTTCGCCGCGCGTGCGCACGTTAAGTGTGTGGCCGGTTTGTCGAAATTGCGTCTACAGCAGAGAAAGAATCTCGCGAAGCTCGGTGCGTTGGTGAAGCAGCTCAGCACGTATAGCATCGTCGCTGGACAGTGGAGTGGCCTCGGCTTTTGCTAGCGCGCGCTGGATCGCGTCTCTTGTGATCGTGCGATCAGCGATTCTGCACATGGGTGTGGGCCCGTGACCGCTCGCCCCCTCGAACACCACGTATAGGCTGAAATTCATTGTGTGACCTCTCACTTATTCCCCTGCTGGACATCAAACTGGGACACTCACCCTGTGCAAAAACACTATTCATTGAGCAGTGCGCGTCTGATTTTGGGCATCTTGCGTTGCACGCGCTTTACCGCAGCTAGGGCGGCTCTACGTGCGCTCTCGTCAGATCCCTGGTCCGCGACGAACCGAGCTCGGGCGCGTTTCTGGCCGAGATAGCACATCACGAATGCCATTTCCAACTCGTCTAGCCCGGCATGATCCAACGAATCAGCGATCGTGCGCCAATCGATCGGTTTGCCACGGCTCTCTCGCAATCGGAACGAGAGCGGGATCGTAGAGGCTCGCTCCTCGCAGTATGGATCGAGCCCACGACCCGACCTCCATACTCCATCCAGTTCGCGAACCGGAAAGGCTTCCGCATTTCGAAGGTGTGCAAAGCTCATCGCTGCTTCCGATAAGCCAAGTGCGACCGCTTGAGGTCGATCTCGGCGGCCGCGGCGGCTGAATACAGCCGAAAGGACCTTCCGCCGCAGAGCACTTAAGGGCTTCTGTGACGTCTCCCACGTATGCGCGCCTAGTACGGATATTAGGCATTCGCGATAGCTTTCGCTGAGATCGAAAGTCGCCATTAGAATTTCAAATTCGCGCGATGTAGGATCAGCAGCGGCGGATTCTATAAGCAACAACTCTTCTGCTCGCATCGTTGGCCCCTCAAGCAACGCGAGGACGAGTGTTTTCAGAAATGATCCGGTTCACTTCATCCAGAGAGATGCGAAGAGAACTTCCAAGCTTCACACTCGAAACGCGCCCGGAGTATGCAGCCCGCCGCCACCAGAACGCGGAATTTCCTGCGATCTCAGCACACTCATCAACACTTAGTAGTGTTGCTCGCTCCAGTTCGGGTTTGCCCTTGACTCGATTGACCTTTGTTCTCACTACCGTTATCCTCCGTTGCTACGTTTGCATCACTTAAGTAGCCCCATTTTGCGCAGTCGTGATGTCAATGTCAAAGAGCCCCATGTGACGTTTAAGTTGTTAACGATCAATCGCTTACGATTAGACATTCTGAATCCGAATCAGAAGGTCGGGAGTTCAAATTTTTAAGGCGCGCCATAGAATCAGCAACTTTCCTGGGATGCTCGACGTAGATAGCACTTCGTTCGAGAGGTGATTGCGCCACTTTGCGCCACCTGATTATTTTTCAAATTATTTTTGAACGATGGGAGGAGCACGTGCCTAAAGGCAAAGTGAAGGACCGAGACGGAATCTACCAGCGGAGGGACAGGCCGGGTACCTGGTGGGGCTCGTGGATCGACGCGAGCGGGAAGCGACGTCAACGAAAGTTGCAAGCTCACACTCTGCAACAGGCTCGCTCACTTCTAAACGCGGAGAAGGCACGCGTCGAAAAGATCCTGACTCTCGGCTATGCGCCACCATCCGCTGAGATGCTAACTACGGTTGTAAACCGCTACCTAAAACATCAGAAAGCGCGACTCACACCGGCTGCCTACGTTCGCGAGAGTGGCATATTGGAGAGCCATATCAAGCCTTTCTTTGGGACCGAAACAAAGATCGCCAGCGTTCGCCGCGCGGATGTGCAACGGTATGTGACGGAGCGAAGCGGCGAGGTCTCGGCCGCATCTGTCACTAAGGAACTGAATGTACTGAAACACCTGATGTCTCTTGCGGTGGAGTGGGAATTGATCCCTGCGAACCCCGCGCATGGAGTGAAAGCTCCAAAGGCGCCGGCCGGAAGAGTGCGCTATTTGCAGCCTGGTGAACTCCGAGCGGTGCTCGAAGCTTGTCCGGAGTGGCTCCGTCCAATCGCGGTTCTGGCCGTCAGCACAGGAATGCGTAGAGGCGAGATATTGGGCCTTAGATGGCTGGACATCGACATGAAGAACTCGAGACTCCTGTTGCCGCAAACGAAGAATGGCGAGGGGCGCATCGTCTATCTAAATGAGCTTGCCCTACAAGCTCTGCAATCTATCGGAACACAGGTGCATGCAAAGCCAACTGATAGGATTTTCCAGGGCGAATCCGTCACGCCCGAGAACGTGTCTCTGAGTTTCCTGAGGGCCTGCAGATCGGCTGAAATTCATGACTTCCATTTCCATGACTTGCGTCATACGGCTGCTAGCTGGATGCGAATGAAGGGCGCCGATATTCACACAGTGGCTGTGCTGCTAGGTCACAAGGACCTACGCATGGCTGCCCGCTATCAGCATCTCTCTCCTGCACACCTGTCTGACGCCGTGAAGTTGTTGGACACAGCATTTGCCAAGTCGGCGGAAGAGGTCGCACAAGATGGCAACTAACCTCGATGATGGATTCACAGCCTATTGGAAGGAAGAGACTGATTGGCTGGTCGATGTTGTGATGGTCTCTGACGACGAACCGAAGCACTCCGAGATAAACCTCAATTACATTGGGCGGTTGTTCGCATTTGCGCTCGCGACCGATACCCGGATGCTGGCGCAGCTCGGTGACCCGGAGATGAATGCTTACGAGCTCTGGTTCTCCTTTAGGGATGGCCAGAGCAAGACAGAGTTCCTCAACTTGGTGCGGGAAGATGGTTATGCAAATCCCGATGATGAAGCTTGCTTTGATCCTCCAGTGAGCATGACCGATTTAGAGGACCTGCGGCCGATCGCGTATGTCTTCCCAGAAGCTCAAGCCGAGCACATCCAGCTGGTCAGTCTAGCCACAATGCGAGCCATGGGAATTGATCCCAATGAAATGAATTGAACCTCTCAAGGTTCTGGCCGGGTCGTGACCACAGCGTTACCGTCCAAGATAAACCGGATGGAAATCCACTTGCAAGTTATAGATTTTATTGGCGTCCCCGACGGGATTTGAACCCGTGTTATCGCCGTGAAAGGGCGGTGTCCTAGGCCGGGCTAGACGACGGGGACGCTGATTGAGAAGGGCAGATGAGAACGGCAGATCAGCCGGGATGCGCCCTTTGAAAGCGTATCAACCCACAACTTACCTGTCAAAGATTCACCCGCTCCCCTGCGAAAAACTCTCACAAGAGCCGGCCATTTATACTGGCCCGTCAACATTTCCGGAGTTCACTACGCATGCTAAAGAAAACGTTTGCCCGCATTCTGCCTCTCGCTGCCTTTATTGCTGCGACATCGCTGGTCATCTCTGCCCAGAACACCCCTGCTACCCTCACCCTCCACCCTGACCGCCCGACCACTTCGATTAGCCCTACCCTCTACGGCCTTATGACCGAAGAAATCAACTACTCCTACGACGGCGGCCTCTACGCCGAGATGGTCCGCAACCGCACATTCTTCGGCGACTGGAGTGGCATTCACAACTGGTACCTCTACGAGGGCGGCAATGCCATCGCCAAGATGGTCCACGATCCGTCGACCGGACCAAGCACCGCTTTGACCTCGAGTCTCAAAATCGAAATCAAGCAGGCCGACCCGCAGAGCCCCGCCGGGATCGTCAACACCGGATGGTGGGGATACTCTCTGCATCCCAACACCACCTATCACGGCTCCTTCTACGCCAAGTCCGACACCGCTGCCATCGGCCCCATCAGCGTCAGCCTGGTCAACAGCAACACCGGCAAACCCGTCGCCTCCGCCAGCGTCCCCGCCATCAGCTCCGAGTGGAAGCAATACACCTTCACGCTCAAGACGGGCGCCATCCAGCCCTCCGTCACCAATCACCTCTCCATCACCGCGCCGCACGCGGGCACTCTTTGGATTCAGCTCGTCTCCCTGTTCCCGCCGACTTATCACGATCGCCAGAACGGCTTCCGCGTTGATCTCATGGAGAAGATGGCCGCAATGCATCCGCAGTTCCTCCGTTTCCCCGGCGGCAACTATCTTGAAGGCGACCACATCAAGGAGCGCTTCGACTGGAAGAAGACCATCGGCCCGCTCGTCGATCGTCCCACCCACCGCAGCCCATGGAACTACCAGTCCTCTGACGGCATGGGCCTGCTTGAGTTCCTCGGCTGGTGCGAAGACCTGCACATGAATCCCGTCCTCGCCGTCTACGCCGGCTACTCCCTCGCGCAGGAGCACGTCAATCCGGGTTCCGATCTCGAGCCCTACGTCCAGGACGCGCTCGACGAAATCGAATACGTCACCGGCGGTCCCGAAACAAAGTGGGGAGCCCAGCGAATCAAAGACGGACACCCCGCTCCCTTCAAGCTCACCTACGTTGAAATCGGCAACGAAGATCAGTTCGACCGCTCCGGCAGCTACGAGGGCCGTTATGCGCAGTTCTACAAGGCGATCAAGGCCAAGTACCCCGACCTTCAGCTCATCGCCACGATGCCTCTCAAGCTAATGAGGCCCGAGGTGCAGGACGATCACTACTACGTTCGCGCTACGCAGAACTTCGCCGACGCGCATCACTACGACAAGACTGACCGCAATGGCCCTAAGATCTTCGTCGGCGAGTGGGCCACGCGCGAAGGCATCCCCACTCCGAACATGGGCGCAGCTCTCGGCGACGCCGCGTGGATGACCGGCCTCGAGCGCAACAGCGACCTCATCGTCATGTCCTGCTACGCGCCGCTCTTCGTCAACGTCAACCCCGGCGGCATGCAGTGGGACACCGACCTCATCGGCTACAACACCGCGACGAGCTACGGCTCGCCCGCCTACTACGCCCAGGTCATCTTCAGCTCGTATCTCGGCGATCACACCATCGCGTCCGACATCCAAAACGCCGGAGAGAAGCTCTTCTACTCCGCAACGATCAACAGCCAGAAGAAGCAGCTCTACCTCAAGCTCGTCAACGCATCATCCGATCCCAAGCCGCTTACACTGGCGCTTCCGGGATCCCACCCCGCAGCCGAAGCGAAAGTCGTTCGCATCAGCGCACCCGACACGCAAACCACCAACTCCATCAACGATCCCAAGCGCATTGCCCCGGTCGAGTCCACGATTCACAACGCAAGCAGCAACTTCTCCATCACCCTGCCGCCCTACTCCATCCAGGCAATCCAATTCGATCTGCGCTGAACTCAAATCATGGCAACAAACTCAAAGGCCGGAACTCCCCCAAGTTCCGGCCTTTCGCTTACTGGGATACAGTGTGTTCAATTCTCCGAAGGCCTGTTCACATGGTCGATCACCAATGTCTTAAGCTGGGCTCTCGCAGGAGTCAGCTTTAGTCCGAGTTGCTCTCTCACCGCTTCAAGAAATGGAGGAGCCTGAGGCGACTCGGAAGAAGCTGCGTCCTGCGATTCCGAATCTCGAGACCCTCTTCTAAATGTTCCTGGATCGGGTGTCCAACTCAGCTTCAAATCGAATCTTCCGGTCAATCCCGTCACGTCGACCACGGGGCGCCCTAACCTGCCGATCGAAAGATAGTTGGCGATCGTATCCATCGTCGTGTCTCGTCCCCCCATCAGCATCTCTTCATGCGACTCGAAACGAGCCTCGACAGCTCCGCACCTCGCAGGAAAAACCTCAGGCCCCTTCAGGACAACCCCGCCTGAAGCCGAATTGCTTAAGATCCCCGATCCAGGAGGTGCTGTTACGGTGCACGGCGGACCGTCTTGATGCGGACGCAACTCCGTTCCCAGCTTTCCGGGCTTCACAAGATTCATCTCCAACACCGGAGTCTCCCTCGATTCAAAATGCACCACCAAGCCGAACCGCTCCCTCAGCAGACTTTGCATCATCAGCCGCATCTGGTCCTTGCTCGGATTCGACGTCGGCGCCCGTGCGTGGATCTCATAATTCGATGTCGTCACCCACTGCGGCACATGCGCGTACATGGCCTCCCACTGCTCCCGAGTTGGTTGAAGCTTGTAGGCAAATTCGATGTAGTTCCCAACAGGTGCGACAGCGTCCAGCAGCCCGCCGGTCTCTGCGTATGCATCATCGGGGCTCAATCTGAAATTCGATGACTGAAGCGGCTCCGCGTTCAGTCTTACAGAGGCTACTTCAAACGCCATCTTCCCGCCTGCTGCTTGCTCCCAGGCCCGCTCGTTCGGTACTTGGCTCTCCCCTGCCGCCGCTGTCAACATCAACGCAAGAGGGCTCGCAGCCAAACCGAACAGTTGCCGCTTCCACTGCATAGTTCCCTCCGCAGGCAAACTCATGCTGTGGCTTTAACGAACTCTTCGCAACTCGACCTCGACGCCACGTATCTCGTTCCCGATAACGATTGTCACAGTTCCTCGCATTTCTTCGCCTTCCAGCTTGAGGTTGTAGAGGAAGCTCTTCCGTCCGTCGGAGACTTCGAACTTCACCGAATCGCCCGTCACTGAGCCACGAATGACGGCGCTCTGTTCAGGTGAGCCCACTCCTGCGAAACCATTCAGCACCGGGCCATGCTGCACCAGAACGAACCCACCCGAAAACAAAACATCCGCGCCCGCTGCCTGAGATTCAAACCACCTTCCCGAAAGGTCCGCAGGCGCATCGACAAGGATCTGTCCAGAAGATGTTGCCGACTGCGCCTGGCTTCGAGAGGCTTCAGCTTGTGTGGCACGCGTTTGCGAAACTCGCCCCTTCACGGATGTCCAGGAGCCCGGATTAAAAGTGCCCGCGTTCGGAACCGGCTTCACCGGCTCAAGCATTCGCGCATCCGCCTTTGATGCGCCTCCGCTCGCCATCCCATCACCGGGACTCTGCGAAGCCACCGACCGCTTGGCGTCGCCGTTCGCGTCCGTCTGAGCCTCGTCAGAATTCGCGGAAGAAACATGCTCTGCCGAATCCGGCGGCGCCTGCCTGTTCAAACGATCAAGCACCGATTCCACCGGAGACCTGCTACCCTTCAGCCCTACGATTTCAGATGGGATCGGAAGTCTCATCACAAATCCAAATGCAATCAGCGCGGCTATGGTCATCGTTCCTGCGACAACGAACGTTCCCCGCCGAATCGGCTCATCGTGAATCATATGGAACGACGGAACACCATCGATGCGTTCGACAGCAGCGACCGGGCTAGCCACCTCGGCATAAGAGTTCCTATAAGCCTGCGGCAAGGACTGCATTACATCGACGATCAACTCGAGGCTGAGTCGCAGTCGCGGAAACGCGCCCGGCTCATCGCGAATCCGATCGCGAAGCAGTTGCATGGTTTCCTGTTCATACCGTTTGCGAAAAGCAGATGGATACAACCGGAGAAGGAAGGCATAGATCTTTTCAGACATAATCCCCCCTGAGAATATTCTTGGCTCTCGCAACACGCAGAAGATCTGCCAGCCTCTCGGCTTCAGATCGAGCCACCTTCCGCCCTACGGACGTCAGCCGATAATACCGCCGCCTCTCCTCTGCCTCGTTCGGCGCGGAACGGCGATCCACTTCCTCGATCAACCCATTTTCCAGCAACGCCTCAATCGAGCTGTACAGAGTTCCCGGCCCCAATCGCATGCGTCCGTTTGTCTGCTGCTCCACTTGCCGCATGATGCCGTATCCATGCAGACTCTCTTCCGCAAGCGAGAGCAGAATCTGAAAGGCAGCGGAGGGCAGTGGATCGAGTCTTCTCTTTGGCATCCAGTTGACCACCTCACTACGAAGCATCCATGCTCGATGATCGTTATATCGATGATCGACTGTATATTCTAGATAAGCCGAATGTCAAGCGTTCGGGTCCTAACACTCGGCCGCCTAGTGGCAGCTCAGCTAGAAATTCTCGTCATTTAGGCGACGCACCGAAACTCAAGGGCCGGAACTCCATCGAGTCCGGCCCTTTTCTGCAGTAACCATACATCGCTAACCTGATCGGAGCTGTGCCCCGCTTAGCGGCTTCCCTGCCATGTGGAGACGTAGCCACCCTTACGAGGAGTCAATGGGTTGTGCCAACTTCACTCCCGCACAGCCCACGCCAGCCCATCCGGATTAGCTCCCGCCTCCACCCTCCCCACAACTTCCAGCGTCTTCAGATCGACCACCGCCACGAACCCATCCTCTGCATACGCCACATACACCCGCGCTCCATCCGGCTGCACCAGCACACCGCCACCTCCGCCTTTGCCGATCCGCAGCCGCTTCAATTCCTTCTGCGTTGCGACGTCGAACACAACCAGTTCGCCTCCCGCCGACACCAGTGCCCGTTTCTCATCCGGAGTGAACTTCAGACGGTTCGCTCCGCGCACATTTGCCTGCAGCGTCGCAGTCACCTTCTTCTGCGCAAGATCGATCACTGAAATCGTCCCATCCCACGCGTTCGCCACCCAGGCCTGCTTGCCGTCCGGCGAAACGTCAAACCCCTCCGCTCCACCTCCGACTGGAATCACCGTTTCGTTCCAGTCGCCACCCGGAGGACCCGGCATCCGTCGCGGACCGCCCTGCGCTCCCGGCGGAGGCACTCCCGCACCCTGCCAGCCCGGTCCGCTTCCCGGCGGCGGAGGCGGAGGCGGCGGTCCACTCGCCTGCCCGTCCGAGTGCTCCAGCACCGTCACGGTCGCGGAATTCACATTGGTCGTCACGATCTTCTGCGCATCGGGAAAAACATACAACATGTGCGTGCGATTCTGCCCGGTCCCCATGATCCAGTTCACCTTCCCTAACCCAGGATCGTAGCTCCCGATTGCCTTCGCCACCTCCGCTGTGAACCACACCTTACCCTGCGCGAACGCCAGTCCGTGCGGCCCGCGGAGTGCTCCCAGATCGATCGGCGGCTCTGCACGCTGCGCGACCAGATCTACGACCGCCAACGTGTGAAACGCGCCAAACCCGTAGTTCGACACATACGCAATCCGCCCATCCGCTGACGCAACCACCTCGTGCGGATCGTCCCCCACAGGCACTCGCGCCACAACGCGCAAGCTCGACGGGTCCACGATCGCCAGTGTGTGATCGTGCTTCGAAAGCACCAAAAGTGATGTCTTAGGAGTTGCCGATTGACCAGACGCGGCCGCCGCACATACAGTCGCGCACGCCGCTAGAATCGCAATTCGTGAAGAGCTTCTCATGGTGTAGAGGAGACTACACCAAACACTTGTAGGCCGGTACACCACGTCCGAGGTTGCCTAGCGATCTAGACGAACATGTCCTGGTCGGTTGGCACGTCCTGCCGCTCCGGTCGCCGTCCCGTCGCAAGCACGCCCAGGAAGGCCTTTGCCGCCGCCAGCGCCGCCGACACCTGTCGCACCGGTCTCGTCACCGAGTCCGCGACGACCGTACTTGCGTGCTCCACGCCATCTGCAACATTCGTGATCATATTGTCCACACGGCTGGTCTGCCGGTACACCCGCGCCAGTACCTCGTCGGCTGTGAATCGAATATGGGCCGTCTGCTCGCGCGCCGACTGCGCCATGTCCGCGACATCTGCCGCCACTGACTCCACCTTTGGCGCGACCTTCTCCAGCAGTTCCTTTGAGCGGTTCAGCATCGGCATCACGGTCGAGCGAACGTCACTCACCTCGTCCTGCACCGTCTTGATGCTCTTGCGCACCATGAAAAAAGCGGCCAGCATCACGATGAACTGCCCAAGCAGTGCCACCGCCGTCAGGCCCACAAAAATCATCAACCAGAATGTTTCGCTGTTGTAGTTCATCTCGGCACCGACGCAGTCTTCAAGTTCGTCATTCGTTCAGCGTCTCCGCGCACTCAAGAGAACGCCGGTATCCCTGCATACAAGAATCGCCGGGACCGACAGAGTCAGCCCCGGCGCTCTTTCCCATCACTCTTACGCAGTTGGCTCTGACTTCTGCGAATTCGCCTGGAAAGCCTCGCGGCCGGCGTCCACCGCCGCGCCAACCCGGCTTGTCTGGTCGTTCACAATGTTCTTTCCGCGCTCGACAAAGTCTTCCCACTGCGCGCGCCCGCGATCTACAATCTCGCGTCCGCGGCCGACGTACTGGTTCACCTGTTCGCGGCCTTTATCTACATACTGCCCTACCTGATCGGCAGCTTGCCGACCCCGCGCCCGAAGATACTCACTACCTTCGCGGGCTCCCTGGGCAATATCTTCTCTGGTCTCGCGGCCGCTCTTCGGGGCATAAAGAATGCCGATCAGCGCGCCTACACCTAGCCCGGCCAGAAACCACGCGACTCCCTGAACTCCATTGTTCTCTTCGCTCATAATCCATCTCCTTCTTCTGCTCAGTACGCCGAAATCCCGCCAACGGTTCGATTGCCGGGTTCACCAATAGGCCCGAGCCAGCCAAAAATCCATGTTACGCCGCAAACCTTCGCTTCCGCTTGAATTGCGCCGTCCCAAGCCAAACGCTAGCCCTCGGAATCCTTCCTTCCGGCTCTCTGGCATTGGACGCCGGCAGCCCTGATTCAGTTGTAAACGCCCAACTTCGGCGCTTCGCAATTCTACTCCGCTCGGCTGCCCCGGTCCCGGTTACTTCGGCAGCAAACCATGCGCAATCGCGTCCAGGATCCCGTTCAGAAAATTGATCGACTCTGGCGCCGCATACCGCCGCGCAATCTCCAGCGCCTCATTGATCACAATCGGGAACGGCGTCGCCTTGAATCCGATCATCTCTCCCACTGCCATCCGCAACAGGTTCCGATCCACGGCCGGCATTCGCTCCAGCCGCCAGTGACGCGAATTGGCCGAGATCAGTTCATCAATCTTTTCCTGGTTCGCAATCGCAGAACGAAAAAGGTCCTCCGCGAATCCGCGAACCTCCGGCTCCGTCGCATCCACCGATTTCCAGAACGTCGCCCTCACATGGTCCGGCGACTGCTTCCCCATCTCGGCCTGGAAAAGCATCTGCATCGCCAGCTCTCGCGATTTCCTCCGCGAACCAGCGCTCACGCCTGCCCACCTTCCGCGATCTTCCGCTTCACACTCACCATCTCGATCGCCGCGGACGCAGCTTCAAATCCCTTGTTCCCCGCCTTGATCCCCGCGCGATTCAATGCCTGCTCCAGCGTCTCGCACGTCAGCACGCCAAATCCGTGCGGAATACCTGTATCCTGTTGCGACTGGCCGATCCCGCGCGAAACCTCGTTGTAGATCGCCTCGTAATGCGCCGTCTCTCCGCGAATCAAGCACCCAAGCGTCACAATTGCATCCACTTTCTTCTGTTCTGCGATCGTTGTCGCCGCTGCCGGAACCTCCCACGCTCCCGGCACGCGCACAATCTGGATGTCATTGCGCTTCGCCCCGCTCCGCAGCAGCGCGTCCAGCGCGCCTTCCAGCAGCCGGTCCGTGATCACCGCATTCCACCGCGCCACCACGATCGCGAACTTCATCCCCTCTGCCGACAGATCCCCTTCCATCGCAATCGGCTTGCCCCGCAGCGGATCTGTCCACGCCCAGAAGGTAAACGCAAATCCCGGCTCCGGCTCCACGGTAAAAAGCCGCGCCTTCCAATCGGAGTCGGTCGGCTCGCCGAGCCGCTTCACCGCCGCGTCTCCACCGTTCGCTCGCAGCCATCGCTCAGCGGCCTGATAAGCCTGATCCAGCGAAGTCACTTCGAACATCACGTCCGCAACCGATGGAAACTTCCCGTGCACAAATTCGAGATTTCCCAGGGGCGCCAGAAACGACGCGCCCGTGCTGACCGCGTCCTTCCATCCCGCTCCCGGCGCAAATCCAATCGCGGAGAAAAAGCTGCTCAACCTTTCATAAACAGCCTTTTCTTCGGCGCGGCGAAGAATGGAAATCCCTTTGATCATGCTTTGATTCTATCGTGCAGCCCCGCTAAACTCCCGCCTGCATCTCGCCTCGACCCGCTCTGAAATTCAGTCTTGTCTGTCGGCACTGCCGCACTATATGCTCCCGAAACCATGCATATACAGCGAACTCTCACTGCCAAGTTTCTGGGAGCAGCCCTGGTGTTAACGTCAGCTCTCGGATGGAGTCAACCGTATTCCCCAACACAGGACGGCAGCGCCAAGCAGGATCTGAAAGCAGCCGGCCACGACACAAAAGACGCAGCAAAGGACACGGGACACGCTGTAAAGAAGGGCACCGTCAAAGCCGCTCACGCAACCGAAAACGGAACAAAGAAGGTTGCGACCACCACGGAACAGGACACGAAGAGAGCCGCGCACGCAACAGCTCACGGCACGAAGAAAGTCTGGAACAAAACGAAGAGCACGACCAAGGGCGCCGTGAACGGAGCAAAGGAAGGCGCTGAGAAACCCGCCAACTGATCTCGCTCCGCAAAACGAAAAAGGCCGGCATCACGCCGGCCTTCTCATTGTGGAACTGACTTCCCGCTACACCGTATTTCTCGGCTTCACCAGGATCACTGTCGCCGGCACTGTCCCCGAAGCCGGCGGCGTCGTGGTCGGGCTGTTGAACACGCAGCTTGGATCGCTTCCCGGTTTGCATGCCGGCAACCCCGGATTGATCTGCTGTGTATCCGTCAGTGTCGATGTCTTCACGAAGTGAATCAAATCATCTCCCGCCGTCGACACGAAGAAATATTGGTTGTCTAGGCTGAACGTCCCCGCCACCGGCGCCAGTACTGCATTCCCCCCGGTCAGCGTGATGTAGTTGAGCGTTCCGGTCGTTCCCTTCGCGCCCGGGACATAGTAGGGCAGTGTCCCGCCCGGCGTTGTCCCGTTGTACGTGAGGAACGCCAGATTCTGCGCTGGAGAAGTCACAATCGCATTCAGTGCCGTCGCATTGATCCCGTTCACGCCGATCTGATTGAGCGTGTGCTGTAGCACCAGCGGATTCAACTGCGAACCCGTCTGGGGACAAGGATCCGGCAAATTCACGGCCCCGGATGACCCGCCCGTCGTCGTTCCGCTTCCCGTGGTAAACGGGATCGAAACGCCGATATCGGAGAGCTGCACTCCGCCCCCTACCAGTGCCGCACCAAGCACGTGCTGCCCGTCGGTGGTCGTCGCCAGCACATCCGTCTGCGTCGGCACCGAGTCACCCTGTGGATAGAACACAATGCTCTTGTAGTTACTCGCCGTCCCCGAAGGACACCACGTATGTGCAACCGTTGGGTTGCCGCTCATATAGGCGCCTACGCTCGGAATCGCCAGCGTCAGATTTTTGCCGCCGCCCGACGAACTCAAATCGTACGTCGTCCACCCCGTGTTCGCGTTGTACACATAGAGCGTATTGCTATGCCCGGTTCCTTGCGAGGCGCTGTCGGTGATGTACAGAGTCTTCGCGTCCGGAGTCCACTGCGCAGCGCTTCCCACACCTGCGAACGTGGCCGCCACCGAGCCCGATGTGTTGTAGAGGTAGAACACCTGCCTGGTCTGATCGTTGATCAGCACCTGCTTGTTATCCGGGGAGACCGCAAGCACCACTCCCGGCACCGATACGTCCGGCGGATTCGCCGCCACGTTGCTCGATGTCGTGTACGACATCAGCGCGTGCGACGATCCGAAGTAAATCGTCGTCCCGGCCTGGTCCATCACCATCGAATTCGGCACATACGGCAACCGCACCGTCGATCCCAGCGAGTTCCCCACCAGATCGTACGGGACAAAATACTGTGACTGCCCCGGCGCTCCGAACCACACATACGTACTGGCTGTTCCCGGAGTCGTGATGTTCACCGCATTGCTCGAAATCGGAACTCCCGTCCCGAACAACCCCACCTGGTTGATCGGCGCTGGATTGCACACCGAGGGCTGGCAGATTGCATAAACCGATGCCGCACCTGGGAAAGAAGCCAGCACTGACCCCGCCGTGCCGACTGAAATATCCAGCGGATTCGTCGACTGGTAATCCAGCGTCAGTCCGGAGATCGTGTTCCCGTTTGTGTCCACAACGGTCGTCACCAGATTCTGTGTCACGCCCTTTGTAACCGTGGCGCTCGTGTTGCCGTTCAGCGTCACTGAGATCGACTTGGGCGGGCAGGTAGTAAAGTAGCCCGCTGACGACCCCGATCCGGCAATGGAAGCCGAAATCGCCGTCGTACCAGGCTGCGCCGCCGTGATCAGGTTCGTCGCTGCGTTCAGCGTCGCCACTGCGCCGGTGCTCACCGAGTAAGCCAGCGTTCCAATCGAGCTCGAACACGCCGGCACCGATGTCACTCCGGCAGGCAGTGCGCAAGAATAGTTCGCCGGAGATACCGAAGCCGGTGCGCAGAACTCGTACTGCTTCCCGTTTTGCGAGAAGCACGCCTCCGAGTCAAGTTGCGTGCTCGTTCCCTGCGAGTAGCACTGAGCATTCCCGGCCAGAGCCAGCGATACCGAACTCACCGTCGCATGAACAAATACCTGCACCGGGTTCGAAGTCACTCCATTCGCCGAGGCCGACACATACGCAGAGGTATACGGCAGCCCGTTCGTGGAAGGCGCCGGGTTGGGCGGATTGCAGATCGTAAAGTCCGGAATGCCGCCGCCCGAGTTACGATTCCACGTTCCAGCGCAGATCCTGCCCGTCGGCGATACGTCAACCAGTTTGTTATCGGTGGTCGAGTAGTTGTAGGTTGATGCGTTTGCGTTCGAGCCCTTGCACGTGAACGCCTGCGGAGCACTGATCTGCTGTTCCTGTCCGAACGCCAGGGACAGCCCTGTGGTCTTTGGCTCCAGATCGATCCTGTATACGTCCGTATCCTTCAACCCGTACCCCAGGCCGTTGCAATAGTTGCCGGCCGGATTGCGGGTACAGCCAGAAAACGAAATCCCGGCTGGTATGACCAGGAACAACATGAAGACAAGCGTCAGATACCGCCGCATGAATCCTCCCCGCCCCGCCCTATCCCACCGCGGAACGGTCTATCCAAATTCGTTAGAAAATGAGGGTTAAAAGCGAGTCTTCCCCGCGCCCAACCAAGGTCGCGCACAGGTCTCCGGCCTTCGGCATATCGCTGTTCCATGCAGCCGGTCTGGTGACCACGCTCGATTTGCTCCAAACGAAAGTGTATCAGGGCAGGGTTCTCCCACCCCCAAATGTCTGTATTTACATAGACTCAGCCAAACCCTCATTGGCGAGCAGATCCATCATTCACAGTCTCTGATCTCTGATCGCTGACCGCTGACCACTGGCTACTGGCTGCTGGCTACCGGCTACCGGCTACTGGCTACCGGCTACCGGCTACTGGCTACTGGCTACTGGCGGCTAATTCCTAATCCCTGTTCCCTAATCCCTGCCTTTCCCCATGTACTTCTCAAACCACTCCACCGCCCGGTCCATCACATCCCGACGATGCTCCGGATTCACAAATCCATGTCCCTCGTTCGGATACACCACCAGCTCCGTCGGCACATGCTCATCCCTCAACGCATGCCAGAACTCATACGACTGCGGTGCCGGACACTCCCCATCCCGGTCCCCGACCACCACCAGCGTCGGCGTCTTCACCTTCTTGATAAAGTTGATCGCGGAGCTCTTCGCATACACTGCCGGATCGTCGTACACCGACGCCCCGAAGTACGGAATCATCCACTGGTCGATCGAGTTCTCCCCGTAGTAGCTCTGCCAGTTCGACAACCCCGCTCCCGCCACCGCCGCCTTGAACCGCTGCGTCTGCGTGACGGCAAACATTGTCATGAACCCACCGTAGCTCCAGCCCGTGATTCCCACGCGATCCGAATCCACCGGGTACTTCGCCTCCACCGTATCCACTCCGGCCAAAATATCCCGCAGATCGCCGTACCCGAAATCCTTCCGGTTCGCCTGCGTAAACGCCTCTCCCTGCCCAAAGCTTCCCCGCGGATTCGGCATCAGCACAAAATACCCGAGCGCCGATAGCGCTACACCGCTGATCCCACCGCCGCCGCCCCACCGCGCCATTGCCGCCGCAGCAGGTCCGCCATGCACCTCAACAATCAGCGGATACTTCCTGTGCTCGTCATAATCCTTCGGAAACAGCAGCCACCCCTGCACCCTGAAGCTGTCGCTCTTCCAACTCAGCGACTCCGCCTTCCCCCATCCCGGCTTCACCCCGTCATTCCAGTGCGACAGCTGCATCACGCCTTCCAGCCCCGACGTCATCACCGTTCCCGGTTTCGCCCCGTAAATCTCCGTCGGATGCTCAAAGTTGCTCGCCGTGAACACAAACACCGAACGATCCGCCGTGCTCGACAAGCTGTGCGACAACCGCCCGTCTCCCACGCCGCCAGGAATCGAAAAGATCGGGGATCCGAACGACGGAGGCTTCGACCCGCTCCTTACATCTGCATCCACCTTCATCCGAATCAGCTGGCTGTTCCCACCCGCCAGCTCGCTTACAAACAGATAATCGTTGCTCCCCCACTCCACCCACGCCGGCGAAGTCGGCCTCCCCGCGGTCAGATCCCGCGGCTCGCCGCCCGACGCGCTCACCATCCACACATCACCGCCCGTCGACCCCTGATCGCTCATCAGACCGCCGATGAACGCGATGTACTTCCCATCCGGCGACCACCGCGGCACCGCAATCTGCAGTCCATGCAAGGGACCAGCCACCTCCGCCGGAGCCAACACTACTCTGGGTGCCCCAGAGCCTGCCCTGAGCTTGTCGAAGGGTCCCTCGCCTTTGGGTACCTGGGACTCCAGCGCCTGGGTGTACAGCCTTGCCACCCACCAGTTGTTCTCCCCCGGTGGCTCAGCCGCAACATACGCCATCCCCTTCGAATCCGGAGCCCAGTCAAACTCATACGTGTGCAGATTCGCCGGGCTCACCTGTGTCGGCGCAGCAGCCGAAGCGTCGACCGCCACCATCGCCACTCGCTGCACCTCAACGTTGTCCTCGCCAATCACTCCCGCCGCAGGCTTCATCGCCGCCAGCGCTCCCGCCGGCCGCGTCGCGCCTTCTACATACAGGAACGCAATCTTGCTCCCGTCCGGAGAAAACGCCGGCTCATGCACATATCCCTTCGCCGCAGTCAGCCGCTTCGCCGGACTCCCGTCCAGCCGCGACAGATACAGATCCTCCTGCCGCCCCGCCTGATCGCCGCAACTCGAAAAGAATGCCAGCGCCTTGGAATCCGGCTCCCATGTCAGCTCGCCTTCCGCGCAATGCTGCTCCGGAGTCGCCGCCGCCGTCACCCGCTGGCTCTTCGACAAATCCTCAGGCGAGGCAACCCGAATCTCTCCGCCTCCGCGTCCGCCTTCTATCCACGCCAGCCGCTTCCCATCCGGAGAGATCGCCACCTGCCCCACTCCCCGTCCGCGGTTCAACCCGCGAAGCACCTCTTCAATGTGCGCCCGATCCGGACTGTTCTGCGCCGCGCCATCGCCCGACTGCGCCATCGCAACCGTTCCAACACTCAAAAAGAAAAACGCGCCGGCAGCAATCACGGCGCGCACGTCAATCCGAAAAGGTCTTCGACACATGTTCAAAATGCTACCAGCCGCAAATGAACTCTCTCCATCAAATGCGGTAACATCCGCCCAGCCCTCGAGGTTCACCTTGCTCGGTACTTCCGGGCCAGATCCAGATCTTCCTTCCTGCGCTATAGTTGCTCCACCGGCCCACCGCCATTCACCCGGAGATCGCTGCTCGTGCTCACACTCCGCAAACTTTTGCGCGCCTGCTTTGCGAACGCGGCACTGATCTATTTGATCGCTTCCGTGCACGCCATTCCGTCGTTGTTTCTCGCTCCTCTTCCGCGAACAATAGATGAGTTCCATCCGACAAGCCTGGCGTTGAGAGCCTCCTCGATCTTGCTGCTGCTTCTGGCGCGTCTCATCATGGCTATACCTCCTATTCTCGCCACCATCTTCGGCATCGCCTGGTGGCGGTTGAGCTCCGGGCACAGATCGGCACGGCGTTGGGGATTCATCGCAAGCATTTTCATGTTGCTCTCAGCCATTCCCCTCACTCCCGCCGTTTACGACATGATCCGTAGTCCTGGGTTCCCGGGTTGGATCTCCTACACGGTTGTGGGCGTGATCATTGTCTCTACGGCAGCAGGAATTTCGGGGCTTGTAGCGTTCAGAAAGTCAGCTAAACCAGATGAGTTCGAGGCGCTCGCTACTCCTCAACGCATCGCCGGAGACGGAACCCACCGCTACCTCGACACCATCGGCATCATCCTCCAGGTAGCCGCGACTGTCTGGCTCATGAACGTCTACACCCGTTGGGGCTACGAACACGATCTGCCCTTCACGCACGGTTTGGACGCATGGCTGCAATGGTTCCTCGTAATCGGCTTCGCCACCCTGCTCCACGAAGCGGGCCATGCGTTCACCGGTATTGCCCTAGGCATGAAGCTTCGCGCCTTCATCGTCGGCCCGCTTCAGTGGCGCGCCCTCGAAGGACGCTGGACATTCTCCTTTCGCCCCTCCCAACTCCTCGCCTTCTCAGGTGCCGCCGGCCTAGTCCCCGTCGACCCCAACGAAAGCCGCTGGAACGAGGTCACCGTCATCGCCGCGGGACCGTTCGTGAACTTGCTCACCGGTGCGATTGCAGCCGTGCTCGCATGGTCCGCCGTCGGCGCCCCCTGGCAGTTCCTCTGGGAGCCCGTCGGGCTCTTTGCCACCATCAGTCTCGTCGCCGGAGTCATCAACCTTGTTCCATTGCGCCCCGATGGCCTCTACTCCGATGGCGCACGTATCCTTCAGATCTTCCGCGGCGGCCCCCTCTACGACTACCAACGCTGCGCAAGAATCGCAGGCGGTGGTTACCTGTCCGCGATCCGCCCGAAAGATTTCGATATCGCTGCCCTCGACCGCGCTTCGGCTCATTTCACAACCGGTGAGATTGCGTTGCTGCTTCGCCTGTGGGCAACCGAGTTCCACCTCGATCGCGGCGAGTTCCAGCAAGCTTCCATCGCCTTCAGCCACGCCGAAGAGGTCTTCAAGAAATCTGCTTCTGATGCTCGTCCCGGTCTTCACGCCTGCATGGTCGTCAATGCCGCCCTGACCCGGCGCGATGCAGAAGCCGCGCGTTCCTACTGGCAGTCAGTGCAAGCGAAACAGCTCGATTCGCAGGACACCAACTACTGGCAGGCAAAGTGCGCTTACCACTGGTCAGAGCGTCGCTTCGACCTCGCCCGCCAAGCCTGGAAACCAGGCGCCGACCACCTTTCAACACTGCCCAATACAGGATCAACCAGCTACGACCGTTCCTGTCACGCTCGCCTGCTCGAACTCATCGAAGAGGACGAAGCTGCCAGTCTTTCTACGCAGCAGTCTGCAAGCTACTCCATCGTCGGCACTCAATTGGCGGAATAAATCCCACCACTCCTAAGCAGCACCCGGTCCCGGTATCACCCCGAGCTGCTGCATCATTCCCATCGTATCCATCAGAATGCGACTGTCCGCCATCTTCCCGTTCTGCAGCCGATCGATCACGACTCCCGGCACCGCCACCTTCCTTCCGCTCGCAGGAATTCCGAGGAAATCCCCACGATGCGTACCCGTCCATTTGAAACGCGACACTACCTTATCGCCCGAAGCAATCGTCTCCTCCACAACCCAGTGGATGTCGGGAAAACCCGTCCTCAGCATCCGGATCACGTCCTTCAGCCCCTCTCGCCCCTGCTGCTGCCCGGGCAACGGATCGAGCTCTACAAAATTCTCCTCCACAATTTCATCGCATACTTCGTACTTGCCCTGATTGATAACCTCTTCTACAAACCGATCGAGCGCGGCGATGTTTTGAGCTTCCGACATTTCCCCTTACTCCTCCAGCAAGATTCTATTTCGAGATGCACCCCGAAAGCTGTACCCACCCATCGCGATGAGTGAGCGAACGACATCGCTCACGACAACGGCGGCCCCATCATCTCAATCCCGTGTTCCATCATGATCTGCACGCTGCCCGGAAGGTCCGGCGCAGCAAGCCCCATGTTGTGCGCCGACAACGCAACGAAGAAGCGGTTGAAATCCGTGCCCGGGGTCGTCATCACAAGGATCTTTCCTGTCTCGCTCGTGAAGTTCTGGAACGCGTGCACCGTCCGGCGCGGCGCAAAAGCCGAACCACCCGGGTTCAGCACACTTCGCGCGCCATCAATCTCCACCGTGATCGTTCCCTCGAGAACATAAAACCACTCATCCTCGCGCGCGTGCCGGTGAAGCGGCGGGCCCGACATCGGCGGCACTGTCAGATGAAATTCAGCCGCATCCCCTCCTGTATCGCCGCTCGCCAGCTTCACAAGAACCGTCTGTCCCAGAATGTCGAGAGGCTCCGCCGTCCGGCCCTCCGCCTCATCAAGTACAAGAGTATTTCCTGTCTCCATCTGCACTCCCATCACCGCCTCCTCGTTTTGCTCTTCCGTGCTTTCTTTCTCAAACCCTCAAGCAGCGTGCTCATCGTCCACTCCGCCGCATCAATCGCATCCTTGCCATCAAGACCTCCGCGATTCCGCAACAACTCCCAGAACGGTGCCGAATACACCGCCAGAAAGACCGCAATCACCTGCCGCTGTTTCGCCGCGCTCATCCCTTTCGTGAGTCCGGCAAGACTCTTCTGAAATGACTCACGCCCCTCCGGAATCCCCCGCTCCCGAACCCGGTGCCCCATCGGCGACTCGAGCACCGCCCGGATCACCTTCTCATTCCGATCGAAATTCCCAAACAGCACCGGCACCTGCGGCAGGATCTCCTCCTCGGTCTGCGGGAAGATTGTCCCCGAATGCCTCCGAAGCAACAACCACATGCCCTCATACAAATCAGCCTGCGAAGGGAAATACCGGTAAACCGTCCGCGCTCCCACCTCAGCCCTCTTCGCTACCGCCTCATGAGAGAACGGCTGCTCCGGATGCTCCACCAGCAATTCGTAAGCCTTGCCCAGAATGTGTTCCCGGGTAGCTTCCGCATGCTTTTCTCTCAGCGATTCGATTGATCCTTGCTTCATGACAGTACATTGCCACTTTTGGCAGTTAACTGTCAAATAGGCGGATTTATTTCCCTGCTGCTAACCTCTAGCGTTGTTCCCCTGTCCCCTCGCCCCCTGGTCCCTACGTCCCTGTTCTCTAATCCCTAATCCCTGATCCCTGCTTCTATGTCCCTCTCTCGTCACCCCTCCCATTGGTTCCTTTGTTCCCTCGTTCCCTTATCCCCTGTAACAATGCTTCCGTGCGCTTCTGGTTTTCGTCCGCCAGCGAAGTTCCCATCTACCGCCAGCTTGTCACCCAGGTCTCGCTTGCGATCCTGGCGGGAGATCTCCGCCCCGGCGACCGCCTTCCCAGCACCCGCGAGCTCGCCCGCCGCTTCAGCATCCACCCCAACACCATTAGCGCCGGATACCGCCAGCTCGAACGCGAAGGCTGGACCGAATTCCGCCACGGCAGCGGCGTTTACGTCAAAAACAAAGTCGCCGCCCCCTCCACTCCCGAACAGATCCTCGATCAGCACATCGCCGGATTCTTCCGCGCGGTCCGCGAGCTCAACATGCCCGCAGCACACGTACGCCACCGCGTCGCTCAATGGCTCGCCTCCCCGCCCCCCGACCACTTCCTCCTCATCGAGCCCGACCCCGAAGTCCGCGAGATCCTGCTGACCGAAATTCGCCAGCTCGCGATCTTGCCCGTCACTGCAGCCTCGTTCGAAGAATGCGCCAACCCTGAAACGGTCCTCGCCGCGGTGCCCCTCTGCCGCCCCAGCCAGGCCGACACTGTCCGGCCCCTGCTCCCCATGGGCGTCGAACTCATTACCCTGCAAATCAACTCCGCACGCGCCTGGCTCGATTCCTGGCTCTCCTCGCTTCACGGCGGCCTCATCGGCGTCGCCTCCCGCTGGCCCGACTTCGTCGAAATTGCCCGCACTGTCCTTGAAGCCGCCGGCGTCGAAAACGAACGCCTCGTCCTACGCAACGTCACCCGCCCCCGCTGGGTCCGCGGCCTCGATCAAACCGCCGCCATCATCTGTGACGCCTGCACCGCCGCCTCCGGCAAACTCCCCAACGGCCCGCGCATCTGCGTCTTCCCGTTCCTCGCCGACGCCGCCCGCGCTGAACTCGCCCGTTTCTCCTGAAAGGTTTGCGGCCGCGCCTCACACGTGGCTGAAAAATCCGGGACTCGTTTTGAAAGGGCGCGACTTCAGTCATGCCGCATAACTCCGTCAGGCCGCGGGCTTCAGCCCCTGAGGGATGCTTCTCTCGCACAACGCTCGCCCCCTTACTCCCGCTTGCTCCGCTGCCTCGCCCACCCCTGGCCTGCCGTTCCTTGTGACACCTTCGAAACTGTCCCGGGCCGGCAGTTTGTGCCTTCATTCCTCGCTAATCTCCCGTCATTCGCTCTTCCCCAAACAGAAAGCAGCGAATGAAAGGGAGGTTCAACTCGATGGCGAACTCCACTTTGATTCCGGCAGCCCAGCAGACACCCACAAGCCGATTCGATTGGTACACATTCCTTCGCAACGCGTTCATCAACGGCCTGAAAGCTTACGGAGCCTCGCTCATGACAGTCAGTACCCAGGAGCCTGCCCTGAACCTGCTGAAGGGGCCCACACATTTGGGAACCGAGGATCGCAAAGCGCCGGGTGCCCCCGATCCCTCGCTCTTGGGGATCGGGGATGGCAACACAATCAAGCCCGGTGCTCCCTGTCTCGCGTCTTTGGAGACACGGGAGACCAACACACCGAGGCCGGGACCAGCCGCGTGCCCGACCCTTTTCACCGCCCAACCGCGGATGAAGTGGGAAACAGTCAACCCCGTCCTGGACGGGATCATCTAAAAGTTCCAATTTTTTGTATGGAATGGGCTTCAGGCCAAACGGGACACTGGCCTGCCTGGTCCCAGAAATTCAAGCAACCATTGGGTTGCTGGTTCGAACTGGCTACTGGCTACTGGCTACTAACCGTCTCCTGAATCGCTAGCAACCTCTCCAGCAACCCCTTCAGCAAGTCCAGCCGCAGTGCATTCGCCCCATCCGACATCGCATGAGCCGGGTCGTCATGCACTTCAAGAAACACGCCATCTACACCCGCCGCCACCGCCGCCCTTGCCAGCAGCGGAATGAACTCCGGCTGCCCCCCGCTCACCCCATTTGCCGCCGAAGGCTGCTGCACCGAATGTGTCCCGTCAAAAACAACCGGGGCCATCTCCCGCATCACCGGCAGCGCTCGGTAATCCACCACCAGCGTGTTATACCCAAAGCTCGCCCCGCGCTCCGTCAGAAACACGCGCTCATTTCCCGTCGAGCGCACCTTCTCCACCGGATGCTTCATATCCCACGGCGCAACAAACTGCCCCTTCTTGATGTTCACCGCGCGACCGGTCTTTCCCGCCGCCACCAGCAGATCCGTCTGCCTGCAAAGAAACGCCGGAATCTGCAGCACATCAACGTGCTCCGCCGCCACCTCGCAATGTCCCGGCTCGTGCACGTCCGTCAGCACCGGCAGTCCCGTATCCTTCGCCAGCCGCCCCAGAATCTTCGCGCCCTCCACCAGCCCCGGCCCGCGAAAACTCTTCACGCTCGTCCGGTTCGCCTTGTCGTAGCTCGCTTTGAAAATGTAAGGGACGTCCAGATCGCTCGTGATCCGCTGAATGGCTTCAGCCATCTTTCTCACGTGCGTTTCCGACTCAATGACGCAAGGGCCGGCGATCAAAAACAGCCGGCCCTCTCCCACCCTTACCGGTCCAATCTCAAACGTATGGCTCACGACCCCGATTCTATCTGGTAAGCGCCCCATAAGTGGCGGGTGCCCCCGGTCCCTCGCCTTTGGGGACCGGGGAGAGAACATCTCAACTAAAAACGGCTGCCGGGTGCCCCATGTCTCCTTCCGTTGGAGACTTGAGAAACGATTAAGTCCGACTCACAACGACCTGTTCCGCGACCACTGCACCAGCGCCCGATCCAGCGCATGCAGCGGCGTCGGCCCCGGCGCCTCCGTCTGCGGCATCACGAACCCCCGCTCCACCAGCCTCCGGCAGAACGTCAGGTACTCCTCATAGAACCGCACATCCTGCCGCATCTGCCCCAGCGCTTCCAGGTCGCCCATATCCAACTCGATGTATTTTTCCGGATGAATCACCGCCATGATCGCCGTCGCCAGCGGCAGATCCACACCCTTCAGCGCCAGCAGCGCACTCATCGCCTCGGCGGTCGTGCTCTCCGGAGTCGCCGCAACCTCAAGCGCCCGTCGGATGCTCGTTGTGCTGTTCGCAATGACATACACCACCAGCCGCTCCGACTTCCATCGGACAATCGCCTCCAGGTTGGCCAGCGAGTACTCGCCTCTCCGGATCGCCTCCCCGGCCTCGTACGCCTCTTCCTCCAGGCGCCTCTCCCGGTTCGGAGCCTCCTCCCAGCACTGGTCCGCCAGTTTCTGAAGCTCCGTCTCCTTCGGCTGAAGTTCAAATTGAGTAGTCACGTCAACCTCCTTTGCATAGCGAAAAACGCCAGCAAATCTAGGTCCGCTCAAAAACGACTGTCAAGCACCATCCGCCCTTGTCACATACGCCTGTGATAAGGGCCACAAAGTCCTTCGCCGATCGTGATCGCATTCGACAATGCTGGTGGTAAAAACAGGTGCTTCGAAATGAAGCTGGACACTCATTCTTTGTGCCGAAACTAGGGTGCAGCTCAACTCAACGCGATCGCCTAGTTCGTCGAACCAACTTCAAGCACGAACCGGACATCGGCTGCAGATGCCGTCGAAGCTACTATGAACGGCGTGACGCGAACAGTGAAACCGGGAGCCGAAATGAAAGCAAGATATTCCCCATCCGGTAGATGACCTAAAAACCTGCCATTGCGATCGGCGGAGATCAGCGCAACAACGTGCGCCCTCCCGCCTGTCCCCTTCGCCCTTACCTGAATCAGTGCGTTCGGAATGAAAGCCCCTGTCTGATCCTCTATCACTCCCTGCAATGAAGACGTACGAATGGCCGATGATTGCGTGCCAATCGACGAAGGGAACCTCTCTATTTCCACATCCTTCGTGTGACCAATCTCCACGTCGATATGGCTGGGTGCCAGAGCATCCCGATCGAGCACTTGTAGAGGACCGTGCAGAGTGGTAGGAACCAGAATTGTAGTTTCGGTTCCCATGTCTGGACATGGGACAACACAAAGAGAGAGGGAGTGCACCGCAAAATGGAGCGGCGAATTAGGGTACATGAGGGAGTATCTTCCGGGCGGAAGCTCCGGAAGCGCTACTTCGCCGTCATCGCCTGACGCGAGAGTTGCGACCATGGACCGGTCTGAAAAGAGGTTGACACGAACAGCAGCGATGGGAACTCCGTCAACCACAAATTGGATGTGCGCTCTCTGTTTCACGCGAATTGGACTTTGGGGCGGTCCCTCCACTGAGACGCTCAGACACAAAACCCAACGCGCTCCTGCCAGCAGGAGAAAGACAAGAGTTACAAGGTAACGTACTCGACTATCCACGCCGCACCCCGTTTCGCGAGAACTCTAGCATGAAACAGTTCTTGGCTTGTGATTCGGATTGCCGATTTGAATCAGGAGGACTGAGTGCTGGTTAACGTGGAGACTCCATCCAGCTCGGCTGCCGCGTTCCGGCGACGTTTCCCATAACTCGCCTTCACAAACTCTCTGAACAGCGGATGCGGCTCGAGCGGCTTCGACTTGAACTCCGGATGAAACTGACACCCAATAAAGTACGGATGCTCCGGAATCTCCACCATCTCTACATACGTCGAGTCCGGCGTCGACCCGCTGATCTGCAATCCTCCGCCGGTCAGCAGCGCCTCATATTCGCGGTTGAATTCATACCGGTGCCGGTGCCGCTCGCTGATCTCCGTCGCGCCGTAAACGCGATGCGCCAGCGTATCCGGCTGAATCACGCATGTCCACGCCCCCAGCCGCATCGTCCCGCCCATCTCTTCCACGCCCAGCAGTTCGCGCAGCTTGTAGATCACTCGGTGCTGCGTCGCCGGATCGAACTCGCTCGAATTCGCATCCTTTAGGCCGCAAACATTACGCGCATACTCAATGCACGCCGTCTGCATCCCTAAACAGATTCCGAAATAAGGAACCTTCTTCTCCCGCGCATACCGAATCGCATTCAGCATTCCCTCGATCCCGCGCTTCCCAAATCCGCCCGGCACCAGGATCCCATCGAACCCTTCCAGCTGCGCCTCATAGCCCTTGTCTTCCGGCGTCTTCGACTCAAGCCCTTCCGCCTCGATCCAGGTCACGTTCAGCTTCAGGTTCTCAGCAATAGCCCCGTGCGTCAGCGCTTCCTTCAGCGACTTGTAGCTGTCCTCATACTCCACATACTTCCCCACGATCGCGATGTTCACGTCGTCCTTCGGGTGATGCACTCGATGGATCAGTTCCTTCCACTTGCTCAGATCCGCTTCCGGCGCATCCTTGTGGAGGTACTTCAGAATCAGCCCGTCCAGCCCCTCCTGCGCAAAGTTCAGCGGCACCTCGTAAATCGAAGGCACCGTCGTTGCCCCGATCACCGCCCGCTCCTCCACGTTGCAGAACGCCGCAATCTTCTGCCGCATGTCCTTGCCCAGATTCCGGTCGCTCCGGCACAGCAGCACATCCGCCTGGATCCCAATACTCAGCAGCTCCTTCACCGAGTGCTGCGTTGGCTTCGTCTTCAACTCCTGCGCCGCCGCAATCCACGGCACCAGCGTCAGGTGGACGAACACCGTATTTTCACGCCCCAGTTCCTGCCGCATCTGCCTGATTGCCTCCAGAAACGGAAGCGACTCGATGTCGCCCACCGTTCCGCCGATCTCGACGATCGTCACGTCTGCCCCGTTTGCCGAGACCTTCCGCATCGCGTTCTTAATCTCATTCGTCACGTGCGGAATCACCTGCACCGTCTTGCCCAGGTAATCCCCCCGCCGCTCCTTCAGGATGATCTGCTCGTAGATCCTCCCGGTCGTCAGGTTGTTGTCCCGCGACAACGGCGCATGCGTAAACCGCTCGTAGTGCCCCAGGTCCAGGTCCGTCTCGGCGCCATCATCCGTCACGAACACCTCCCCGTGCTGGAAGGGCGACATCGTTCCCGGATCAACATTCAAGTAAGGGTCAAACTTCATCAGATTCACGCGCAATCCGCGGCTCTCGAGCAGGCATCCGATCGAAGCCGCGGCAAGACCCTTGCCTAAACTGGACACAACTCCGCCCGTCACAAAGACGTACTTTGCCGACATCGCTGCAACCTCGCTATTCAATTGTGGTGATTGGCCGTACCTGGTGGGCACAATCAAGTATGGCAGAAACGCCGCCGCCTTTGGAAGACAAAATGCACATCGGCCCTCCCCAGCTTCCCTTCTCCAGCTTCTAAGCACATTTGAAGCAACAGCTTTCATCTCTTGCCCGACTCATCGGCTTCCTCCGGCCAGGCGTTGTGGAAATCCGCTCATCACAAACTCTCGCGCTTGGTCAGCCTGCCATCGCCCCGCATGTATACTCCCTCTTGATTCAACCCTGGGAGTTCAAATGCTGCCTTCTCAAGCTTCCCTGATCCGCCTTGCCGCCGTACTCGCGTTTACTGCAAGCGCCTCGCTCGCTCAAGAAGCCGCTCCCGCGCATCCGGCTTGCGCCCCCCTTGCCGACACCAGCATCCCCACGAACTCCACCGTCGAAGCCAAGGTCATGGGCATCGACTCCTCCAAGCTCAAGCCGGGCAAGGAAATCTGGCTCAAGGTCGCCCACGGCGTCATCTACCAGGGCTGCACCCTCGAGCCCGACTCCGCTGTCTACGGCCACGTCCTCTCTGCCAGCGGCGGTAAAAGCGCTCCCTCTTCCGATCTCTCCCTCTCCTTCGACCGCGCCGACTGCTCCGGGCACGACAAGCAGCCGTTCAAGCTCCGCGTCATCGCCGTCGTCGGCCCGCCCGACGCCAAGCACAACATGCACGAGGAGATGCCCACCAAGGTCGCCGGCGGAGCCCGCCAGATCAGCGACGCCGTCGTCGGCACCAACGCCCTCGACATGGAGCTCAACCCCGGCGGTCCGCCCCACACCGTCCACCCCGGAATCGTCGTCGGCGTTCCCAACCTCAAGCTCGAGCCCACCGCCGGTCCCGAGTGCAGCGATAAGTTGACCAGCACCAGCAGCAAGATTCAGCTCGCTCCCGGCTCCGAACTCATCCTCGCCCTGACCGAAACAAGATAAGACTCGTCACTATTTTGTAAACGAAGATGCGCGCTCACCCGTCATTACGGGTAGAACAGCTGTTCAGAAAGAAAATTCGGGAGCGTCCCCCTTCATGCTCTGCACTCCTGCTGGTTCCTTTGCTCGCGCCCTCGTTTCCTCAGCCCTGCTTCTCTCGTGCCCGGCTCTCTCTACTCTCACCGCGGCATCGCAATCCGCTGATCCCGCGAAATCAACTCAGCTTTCCGCCGGCGCTGCTGATTCCTCCTGCCCGCCGATGGCCAACATCGCTATTCCAAGCCGTGCCGCTATTGAAGCCAAGGTCACGAGCCTCGATTCCGCACACCTCAAAGCCGGCAAAGACGTCTGGTTCAAACTCGCCAAACCTTTCTATTACCCCGGATGCGCACTCGATGCAGACTCCGTCGTCTACGCCCGCGTCGTCTCCGTCAGCCCCAATGAGATCTCACTCGACTTCAATCGCGCCGATTGCAACCACCGCGACCAGCAGCCGCTTAAGCTCAGAGTCATCGCCCTCGTTGGCCCTCCCGGCGAGGCGCACCACGTGCATGAGGACATGCCCACTGAGGTCCGCGGAGGCGTTCGGCAAATTGGCGAGGCAATCTCCGGCACCGCTGCGCTCGACGAGGACCTCAACCCCGGCGGCCCACCGCACACCATCCACCCAGGAATCGTCGTCGGCATCAAGAATATCAAGCTGCAACCAACCGCCGGCCCCGAATGCAGCGACAGAATCTCAACCGACGGCGACCGCATCCAGTTCGCGAATGGGTCCGAGCTCATCCTCGCCATGACCGTGACCCGCAACATCCGCAAGCCGCAGGCCCAGCCCACACCAGCGCCTCATCCCTGAGGCCCGGCAACACTCAAACCTGAACCACGACCTTGCCCCGGGCGTGCCCTTCTTCGAGATACCGCATCGCATCCGGCACCTCGGCCAGCGAATACGTCCGATCGATGACCGGCTTCACTAGCCCGTTCGCAAGCAGCTCCCGCAGGATCTCCAGATCCGCATTGCTCCGTTTCGCTATGAACCCCACGAGCCTCTGCTTCGTAAACCAGCCGGTAACCATCTGATTCAGCATCCCTGAAAAAAATTCGGCAGTTGATTTCTCCGGACCACCGCCTCCGCACCCGATGAAAACTCCATCCGGCTTCAGCACTCTCCTGAAGTCCGCCAACGTCCGATTCCCCACCAGTTCAAAGATCACGTCATACCGCTCAACGCCCGCCGCGAAATCTTCCCTCGTGTAATCAATCACTCGATCGGCCCCGATACTCCGCACCATCTCAACATTCCGCGTGCTGCACACTCCACTCACGTGCACGCCTTGCCACTTCGCGATCTGCACCGCGAACGTCCCCACTCCTCCAGCCGCCCCATTGACCAGCACTCGAGCGCCGGGCGTCACGTGCCCCTTGTCGCGCAGCCCCTGCAAAGCTGTCAGCCCCGCGATCGGTACCGCAGCCGCCGCTCCGCAGCTTACGATCGATGGTCTGCCAACCAGACCTGAAGCCGGCGCGCAGACATACTCCGCCAGCGCCCCATCCGCCGCTCCAAAAACCTCATCGCCAAGCCGGAACTCCGTCACACCCTGCCCGAGACCCACAACCGTCCCGGCGACATCGACTCCCAGCCCAATCCTCTTCGGCTTGCACACCCCGGCAACCAGCCGCAGAGGCCACGGCATCCCCCGCATCATGTGCCAGTCAAATGGATTCAGCCCCGCTGCCCGCACCCGGATCAGCACCTCGCCTTCTCCAGGCGATGGCTTCGGCAGGTTGGCAAGCTCCAGAACATCCGACGCCCCGTAACGGTGGCGCACTATCGCTTTCATCCGGTATCCCCGCGTTAGAGATTACGCGCAGAATAGCCCACCCGTTCCGGACCGCCGTGCCCGCCATCACGCTGTCATGCCAAACGAAAGCACCGGCTCTGCCTCAGCAACCTGATCGACAAGGCTTCCGCTAACTCGCTAACTTCCTATCGGCGCGAAGCCCCAGCTAACTCGCTGCTTTTGTCCTGAAGAAATGGAAACTACGCCGGGTGCCTCACACCTGCACTGAGCGAAGCCGAAGTGTCTCGTTTTTCAGATGTGGGAAACAAATGTGCAAACGAGAGCGGCATGTCCAATCCTGCGTCAGATCAACAAGTCTCCCGTTAACTCGCTAACTTGCTATCGGCGCGAAGCGCCAGCTAACTCGCTGCTTTTGTCCTGAAGAAATGAGAAACAACGCCGAGTGCCCCACAACCCGCACTCAGCGAAGTCGAAGTGTCTCGCTTTTGAAGCGTGAGATACAACTCAGGCCTTCCACCTCTTCAACTTCATCACCCTGCCCACATGGTTCCAATCCGACACATACACATTCGCCTCGCGATCCACAAAACACCCATGCGCCGCGCTGAACGCCGCCGCTCCAATGCTTCCCGGATCGACATCGTAATTCGCCCACTGCTTCTTGTCCGGATTGTCCCCGAGAAACGCGACCGGCGCATTATCCCTATCGAGCACCGTCACGCGCCCCTCCAACTCCGACACAACCGCATAATCCCCATGCAGCGAAGCTTGGCAAGGCCGCCGCAGATGCTGCGTCACGGTATCCACATACTTCCCATCGAGATCGAAGTGGCACAGCCGCCGGTTCTCCCGATCGCACACCAGCAGCAACGGCTGCCCATAGCGCGTATCCAGCGTCAGCCCGTGGCTGCAGTTCAGCGACCCCGGCTCCGACCCCTTCCCCGAGTAGCTACGCAGATACTTCCCCTTCGCATCGAAATGAAAGATCCGCGAATCTCCATACCCATTGGCAATAAAGATCGATCCATCCGTTCCCGGAACCGCCGCCGTGATCCGCCACTCATTCGGAGCCTTGAATCCAGCCTCTGCCGGAGCCGTAATCTTCAGCACCGGCGTCCCGTCGGTCTTCATCTTCACGAACAGCCAGCTCTCCTTTGGCGTTCCCTTCTGCACCGTCGTGTAGAAGTACTCGGCCCCGTCCTCCTCCGCGTGCACCATTGAATGCACTTCAGGAAAAGCCTGAGCGATCGTCCTGATCAGCCGACCATCGGCCGCATACACCAGCACGCCTGTTTCGCTTTGCGTGCTTACGTAGATGTTCTCCGCACTGTCCTGCGCGATTGCCCCATGCGTCCCTCCGAACTTCGTCCCCGTCGGTAGCGCTCCCCATCCCGGCACCACCTCATACGTCCACTCGCCATTGCCTGTCATCAGAGTCTTCCCCGCAGCCGGGCCTTCGTCGCGACTCATCGCCTTCACCGGAACCGCCGAACTCAGCGCCGCCGCGCCAACACCTGCCACGAACGTCCGCCGCGATCTGTCGAAATCGTTCTTCATGGAGTACTCCTTGCCGTAGTCCCATCGCCTTCCGCAGCCGTGTTGAACAGATACACATGCCGCAGTTGGGGCATCTTCTTCAGCGCCTCCACCGATTGCGCCGTCACCTTTGTCCCGCTCAGATTCAGATATCTCAACTGCGTCAATGAACTCAGCTTCGAAAGTCCGCTCCCCGTCACCGCCGTTCCTTCCAGATGAAGTGCTCGCAAGTGCGTGAACGTCTTCAGCGTGTCGAAGCTCGCATCCGTCACAGCAGTCCGGCCAAGCTCCGCCTCCACAATATACGGCGCGAACTTCTTGAACTCTGCAAGCTGCGCATCCCCGAAAGACGACGAAACATCCACCGTCCTCAGAATCATCCCGTCCGAGGCCTTCGCCGACACCGGCACCAGCTTCGCTCCAAGCCCGTGCTGCATCTGCGCGATCTCCGGCACCAATGCACTATAGTCTCCCACCGGCTGCGGCGGAGGCTCCGCCTCCACATTCGCAATCTTCACTCCCGGCACACTCGTCGCCGTTGCCGACGCACCCGCGCCTATCCACGCCCGTATCCACCCAATCTCCTCCGACGTCAATGGAGTCCTTCCCTCCGCAGGCATAAAATGCGGATCGCCCGGTTGCAGCGTCACGCGCGCCAGCAGCATGCTCGCCTCGGGCTTGCCCGCCACAACAACCGTTCCGTCTTTCCCGCCCTTCATCAGGTCGTCGTACGTATCAAGCCGCAGCCCAGCCTTCGCGCTCCCGCTCCCGTGACACGAAACACACTTCGCATCCAGCGTCGGATGAATATGCAGCGCATAGAACGAATTCCCGCCTGCGTCTTCCGCCGACGCACCAGGAATCAGCATCCGCAGCGGCCTAGGCGCATACTGCGTCAGATACCCGCTCCCATGCGTAATCGAGCCGCCCTGATGCCCCGTCCACAGCAGCGCCAGCAAGCTCACGCTCAACGACGCCGGATACACCATCTTCTTCTCGCCCGCGACCCATGCCGGCCGCACCACAATGCACAACATCAGCCCGATGCATAGCACCACCGCGCCCCACACATGCCGCGTAACGGTCCCTCCCGCATCGCCGGCCCCATACGCCAGCATGTATCCCAGCGCAAACGTTGGCAGCGCCAGCACCAGCGCCACACGCAGAACAAAATCCGCCGCCTCGCGTAGCGCCGCCCTTTTCGCTCCCGCAATCTCCAGCACTGGAACCAGAACAATCAGCCCAATGGGCAGATGCAGCAGCGTCGGATGAAACCGCCCCAGAAACTGCAAGGAGTCCCCGTGCGCCCGCCCATCCAGTCGCAACACAAACGGCAGCGCCGCGAGCGCAACACTCGCCGCTACAACCCACGCCCACGCTGATCTTTTCATCCGGGCGCGCTCGGCACCCGCTGCTCGTTCTTGAGCGATCACGCCAGCAATCCCTGGATCACCGTCGCCGGCTGCGGCCCCGTCAACCGCTGATCGAGTCCCTGATAGTCAAACGTCAGCCGGTTGTGATCGATCCCCAGGCACGCCAGAATCGTCGCGTTGAAATTCCGCACGTGCACCGGATCCTTCACCACGTTGTAGCTGTAGTCGTCCGTCTCTCCGTACGTCAGTCCCGGCCGCACTCCGCCGCCTACCATCCACGTCGTAAAGCACCGCGGATGATGATCGCGCCCATAATTCTCCTTGCTCAATCCGCCCTGGCTGTACACAGTCCTGCCAAACTCGCCCGCCCACACCACCAGCGTGTCATCCAGCAGCCCGCGCCGCTTCAGATCCGTCACCAGCGCATAGCTCGCCCGATCCGTCTCCGCGCAGAGCGTCGGCAGCACACCCACCACATCGCCGTGAACATCCCAGCCGCGCTTGTAGATCTGCGTGAACCGCACTCCCCGCTCCGCCATCCGTCGCGCCAGTAGGCAGTTATAAGCGAAACTTCCAGGCTGCTTCGCGTCCGGCCCATACAGGTCCCACGTCGACTGCGGCTCCTTGCTCAGATCTGTCAGCTCCGGAACCGAAGCCTGCATCCTGAACGCCATCTCGTACTGCGCAATCCGCGCGTTCGTCTCCGGATCGCCCACATCCGCCTGCGTCTGCCGATTGATTTCCTCCACCGCATCCAGCATCTTCCGTCGCACTTCGCGATCGACCCCATCAGGGTCCGCCAGATACAACACTGGATCACCGCCCGACCGCAATCCCACACCCGCATACTCCGACGACAAAAACCCGCTGCTCCACAACCGCGAAGAAACCGGCTGATTGTTCTCCTTCGGATTCGTCTTCGTCTGCAGCACAATGAACGTAGGCAGATTGTCATTCATGCTGCCTAGCCCATACGCCAGCCACGCTCCCAGGCACGGCTTCCCCGGATTCATGTTCCCCGTGTTCATGAACATGATTGCAGGCTCATGATTGATCGCATCCGTGTTGGTCGACTTCACGATCGTGAGATCATCCACCATCTTCGCCGTGTACGGAAGCAGATCGCTCACCCAGGTCCCCGTCTGCCCATATTGCTTGAATCCCCAGTGAGACGGCGCAATCGGAAACCGCGCCTGTCCCGAAGTCATCCCCGTAAGCTGCTGAGTGCCTCGAACAGAATCCGGCATGTCCTTGTCATACTGCGCCGCCAGACCCGGCTTGTAATCCAGCAGATCAACCTGTGGCGGCCCGCCCGACATAAACAGATAAATCGCCCTCTTCGCCTTCGGCGCGAAATGCGGCAATCCCAGGTTCCCCCGTCCGGGCGAAGTCACCACTCCATTCGCATCCGCACCCGTCGCGCGTCCACGCAGCGCAGCTTCACCGAATAAACTCGCCAGCGCCGCCCAACCCAGCACCTTCCCCGACCTGCCGAGAAATTGCCGCCGCGTCTCCACCGCGGACCACTCGCGTTTCAGCCCCGCCGGAATCGGCAGGCCGTTCACGTCAACTTCGCGTTCGCAATCGGTACAAAGTGGATGCTGCTTCATCTCATTCCTCTGCTATTTGTTCAGCGTCTCATCCAGGTTCAACATCTCGTTCGCAATCATCGTCCATGACGCAAGCTCAGGCTCCGGCGTACTGCCCTTCGGCTTGCTCTCTCCCTCATGCACCAGCGCATGCGCCGCCTTCGGATCAGACGAATAGTGCTTCTCCATCTGCCCCAACGAATCCTCCAGCACCGTCATCGCCTTTGGCGAAGGAGCGCGCGCCAGCAGGATCTCGCTCATCCGGTTGATCCGATCCTCCGCCTTCGGGCCCGCCTCATGAATGACTCTCTCCGCCAGCCCTCGCGCCGCCTCAATCCACTGCACATCGTTCATTGTCACCAGCGCTTGCAGCGGCGTATCCGTCCGCTGCCGCCGCGTGCACACCGCATCGCGCACCGGCGCGTCAAACGCATCCATATTCGGCGGCGATGCCATCCGCTTCCAGTACGTGTACATGCTCCGCCTGTACAACGCCTGCCCATGATCCTGCACGTAGATCAACGTGTCGCTCGAGGGATAACTCACCTGCTCCCACACATTCGCCGGCTGATACGGTTTCACGCTTGGCCCGCCGATCCTGTCCACCAGCAGCCCGCCCGACTGCAGCGCCACATCCCGCAGCATCTCCGCATCCATGCGAAACCGCGGCCCATGCGACAAAAACAAATTTCGCGGGTCCTTTTTCAACTGCTCCGGCGTAGACTTCGCGCTTTGTCTGTACGCAGCTGACATCACCATCAGCTTGTACATGTGCTTCACATCCCAGCCGCTCTCCCTGAACTCCACCGCCAGCCAGTCCAGCAGCTCCGGATTTGACGGCCTCTGCCCCATAATCCCGAAGTCTTCCGTCGTCTCCACGATGCCCGTGCCGAACAGCTCGTTCCACATCCGGTTCACTGTCACCCGCGCGGTCAGCGGATTCTCCGCGCTCACCGTCCACTTCGCCAGCGCCAGCCTGTTCCGCGGCATATCCGCCGGCAGCGACGGCAGATAATGGGGAGTATTCGCCTCCACGCGCTCCGTCCTCGCCGCATAATTCCCGCGCGCAAGCACGCTCGCATACGCCAGCGTAAGCTTCTCCCATGCCACCTGCGTCACATCGCCGCCCGCCGACAGCTGATCCAGCTGCGCATCCAGCGCGTGCATCTGCGCGTACGCCGCCCTGAACGACGGATCGACATTGTTCAGGTAATACTCGCTCGCCACATGCCACTGATCCTCAGTCCACTGCGCGAACGGTTTCGCCGAGATCTCCGCAACATAATCTTCAAACGGCAGCCGCCCCGCTTCATCCGCCGTGAGCGGACGCCCGTACAGCCGCACATCCTGATACCGGAACTCCTTCGCCGGATCTTCCTGCGGCGCCCGCCACCCCAGCTGCATCGGCGCGCTCGTCCGGATGCTCTCGCCATGCAGCGTATCCGTCTCAACCTCCGTTGCCGCGGCCTTCCCATCTACATAGACCTTCACTCCTGCCGCGCGACCCGACCCATCGTAGGTGAAGAAGATGTGTCTCCATTCCCCGTCCGTCGGCAGCGGCGCAACCGTCGACACTCGAATCGCCACCAGCGGAGTCGTATCCGGTGTCTCCTTCTTCTCCGGCTTCTTCTCTTCCTTCTTCTTCTCCTCTTTCTTCTTCGGCTCCTTCTTCTCCGGAGGTTTGTACGCCGACAGCTCCTTCTTCGTCAGATTCTGCGGCGAAGGATAATGGAACGCCTCTTTCGTATCCGGATGCTTCTTGTCCTTCATCTTCTTCGGAGCCGAATTCACCAGCTCCACCGCGATCACGCCATTCCGCACCGCCAGATCCCATCCGCGGTTATGCTGCGTCGTGTCCATCTTGGAAATCATCGCGCCCGGCGTGTCATCTACCGCAAAGTACGGCGCGGAACGGAACATGAACCAGCCGCCCGCTGAAAACGCCTGGTTTCCCTCGAAATCCCCCGTCTTATCCAGCACCACCCGCGTATTCGACTGCATCCTGAAGTCCGGCCACAGCCACGTCGTCTCGCCCCATTGCGGAGCCACCATCGTCGCCTTGAACTCCGCCGGGCTCGCATGAGGCGCGCTGTTATGCAGCACATCGCCCTTGCCCTCATCGAGCCTCAGCCGCACCAGCAGCTTGTCCGTCGAAACTCCCTGCGGCGCATTCTTGTGCGACGCAATCCACGCCTGCACCAGATCCCGCTCGTGCAGCCGCATCGACCGAATCTGCCCCTTCAGTTCCGCTCTCTTCGCATACACCGCGTCGTACGCCGCACGGTTCTGCGCCCGCGGAATCCGCACCACCGGCGACCACACCGGCCGGTCTCCATTAAACGGCTTCTCGTCAATATTGTTGAAGAACGCACTCAGCGAGTAAAAATCCTTCTGAGTCGTTGGGTCGAACTTGTGGTCGTGGCACACTGCGCAGCCCACAGTCAGCCCCATAAACGTCGCGCCGTACGCCTCTGTCCGGTCCCGCGCGATATTAAACTTCAGTTCCTCCGCGATCGTCCCGCCCTCGTTGCTGCTCTCTCCAAGCCGCACGTAACCGCTCGCAATCAGCGGATCCAGATCCTTCGCCGGCAGCAGATCCCCCGCAATCTGCTCCGTTGCAAACTGATCGAACCGCTTATTGCTGTTGAACGCGCGAATCACGTAATCGCGATATGGCCAGATATCGCGGCTGTTGTCATAGTGCAGCCCATACGTATCCGAATACCGTGCATAGTCCAGCCAGTACCGCGCCCGCTGCTCGCCATACGTCTTGCGCGCTAGCAGCCCATCCACCACGCGCTCATACGCGTTCGGCGAGTTGTCCTTCTCGAACGCCGCAACCTCCTCGGGAGTCGGCAGCAGTCCCGTCAGGTCCAGCGTCACACGCCGTATCAGGCTCGCCTTGTCCGCCTCAGGCGATGGCTGCAGCCCTGCCTTCTCCATCTTTGCCAGAACAAACTTGTCGATCGCATTTACCGCCCAATCCGCATGCCCCTTCGACTCCGGAACCACCGGCCTCGTCGGCGCTTCAAACGCCCAGTGCGGCCGATACACCGCGCCTTCCTTGACCCACTCCTTCAGTGTGGCGATCTCCGCCTCGCTCATCGGCTTAGCTTCGCCCTGCGGATTCTGCGGCATCAGGTAGTGCGGGTCGTGCGACTCGATCCTCTTAATCAGTTCGCTGCGCTCTGGATGCCCCGGCACAATCGCATCGGGATGTCCGTCGCGTTTCTTCTCCGCATACTCTGCCAGGTCGAGCCTCAGCCCCGCCTTGCGCATCTCCGGATCAGGCCCGTGACACGCAAAGCACCGCGCCGCCAGTATCGGCTGCACATCCTGATTGAAATCCACTTTTCTTCCGGCCTGTACGGTCGTCGTCCGGTGGCAACCAGACACGCCCACCACAGCCGCTACAGCAATCGCCGCACCGAGATTAAACGCGCCTCGAAGAGATCGGGCTTTCGACCGTCGCACCGTGAGCAATGTAGGCAACCGAGACTACTCCCCAAAAATGCTGCGCTCAAATCTGTAATCGTTTTCTTCCGGTAAGGCGGCTGAGAAACGCGCCGAGGGCACCCTTCCAGAGAGAAGAAGTCTCTCACCTCGAAATCGCAATTGTCTACGGACGAGCCTCGCCAGCCAGCGGTCTCTGCTCGAGACTGCTTACCTGCCCTCTGCTGCGGGATCCGGGCCTGGCGCAATCACCGGCAGGAACACCTCGAAAGTCGTGCCGCTTCTCCCCTTCAGTTGGCACGAGCGAAACCGGATCGTACCCTGGTGTCTGGTCACCAGCGACCTCGATACCCAAAGCCCCAGCCCCGAGCCGCGCAACTGCTTCGTCGTGAAGAACGGATCGAAGATGTTCGCCCGTATGTCCATCGGTATCCCCGCCCCGCGGTCGTGCACGGTGATGCGGCTCCCCGCTCCGCCTCCACGCTGAACCGTATGCAGGCGCACCGTCACCTCAGACCCCTCCGGGCTCACCTCGATCGCATTGCGGATCAGATTACTGAAAACCTGCACAAGCTGCCCCGGAAATCCTCGAACCATTCCCGCCGGTCGCCTCTGCAGTGCAAGCTTCACGCGATGAACCGCAGCCGGCCGGTCCATCATGCCGATCACGTCTCTCAGCAACTCTCCCAGATCAACCTCAATCGGCTTGTCCGTGTCGCGATGGAAAGAGAGGCTCTGCTTCGTGATTCGCGCCACACGATCCAGTTCCTTCGCCGCGCTCTCCAGCAGCGGCTGCATCCTGTCCACCGTCTCCGTCGATCGCGCCAGGAACACCAGATTTGTCAGCGCCTCCAGCGGATTATTGATTTCATGGGCGATCGCATTCGCCATCTTGCCGCTCGCCGATAGACGCTCCGCCATCCGTAGCGCATGCTCCGCCAGCTTCCGGTCCGTCGTGTCCGCCAGGATCAATATCTTCTCCCCCGGACCAACGGCTCCATCGATACGATTCACCGATACCTGCAACGTCCGCTTGCCCGAAGCGAACTCCGCGCTGAAGCGCCGCTCGTTCTGCGTCAGTGGCTCGTTGGTCCCGATGATTCGCTTCAGCAGGAGCCCGGCGCTCTCTCCCCTTTTCAGCTGCATCCCGGCTCCACACATTCCCAGAAACGCGCTATTCCACCTCACAATGCAGCCGTCCTCGTCGATGAGCGCCAAACCCTCTGACAGCGAATCGAACGTGGTCTGCCACTGCTCCGACGACTTCCTCGACGCCGCCTCCGCCTTTCGTAGCCTGAGCAGCGCCCTCACCGTCGCCACCAGCACCATGCGATCGATCGGGTGCGTGATATAAGCATCGGCACCTGCATCCAGCGCCTTCACGCGGTCGTCATTCGACACGAAAGAAGCCGAAACCTGCAAAATCATGATCGAGCTGGTATCCGGATTCGACTTCAACTTCCGGCACACGTCATACCCCGACATATCCGGAAGCTGCACGTCCAGAATGATCAAATCCGGATCGGTGAGTGCCAGTTCCAGCGCTCGCGAGCCCCGGTCCACCCCTTGGCACTTGTATCCCGCATTCCCGAGAATGCGCTCTAGAACGTACCGGTTTTCCTCCCGGTCGTCCACGATCATGATCCGTCCTGGGGAATTCTCAGCCATTCGCCTCGGGTGCCATCGCCTCGGGAGAGATACCGGCAGACTTCGCCCACTCAAGAAACGGCTTCGCCGACAGCCTGGAAGAGACTTCCGCCTTCTTGATGATCGAAGCATTGAGGGTGGCGAGCTCCGACTGTTCCGCTTCGGAGAGATCCTTTGACGTATAAATCAGAACCGGCAACCTCTCGGTTGCAGAGGCAGTGCGCAGCTTCCGTAGCACGTCAAATCCGCTCATATCCGGCATCAGGATGTCGAGGATAATCGCGTCTGGCAACTCCTGTTCGATCGCCGAAAACGCCTCGGTCCCGTTGGAAGCTTCTCGAATGTTCAGCCACGGCTGGTCGAGCAGGTCGCGCAGTATGTAACGCGCAATCTCGTTATCGTCTACAAGCAGGATGCGCCGGCTTTCCGTCTGCGATACACGGCTGCGAAGCTCTCTCAGCAGAGCGTCACGCTCCACAGGCTTCTGCAGAAATACCTCAACCCCGTTCTCCCTGGCAATCGCGGACTCATCGCTCGCGCTGCTTGCAATGCACACGAGGTCCGGCCAGCGTTCGCGGATTCGCTCGAGGAAACCCCAGCAAACCTCTTCCTCCAGATACACATCGGCGATCACAGCGACCGGTGCATGCCGCGCCGTCCATATCTCTGCCTGGGCCACATTTGTCGCGATAATCGCCTGAAATTCCGAATTCCTCAAATGCGACTCCAACAGCCGGGCCGTCTCCGCATTGTCTTCGACAATCAACACGGGCGCCCGATGATACTCCGGCGCTGGAGGCATCTCCGCATCGTCGGCCTCCAATTTCTCGCCAACGTAGATCGCCGGAATTCGCACAAAGAACGTCGACCCCTTCCCGGCCTCACTCTCCAGCCAGATGCTGCCACCCAGCAGCTTCGCCAGGTTCCTGCATAGAGGCAAGCCCAGCCCTGTTCCCCTGTACTTGTCCTGCAACGGATTATCGACTTGGCTGAATTCCTTGAAGATCGTCTCGTGGTGCTCCGGCGCAATTCCGATGCCCGTGTCCGCAACCCGGAACTCAACCTCCTGTTCCGGCAGCATCGTCGCCGATACCGTTACGCTCCCGTTCGGCGTGAACTTGATCGCATTCGAAATAAGATTCCTGAGAATCTGCGAGACCTTCCCCTCGTCCGTACGGAGCGGAATCGGATCATCAGCCGCATCGAAGATCAGGCTCACCGATGTGTTATCCGCCAGCAGCGGCTTCAGCATGCCCTTCAGCGCGCTGAACAGCTCATGAATCTCAAACCGCTTTGGCCGCATTCGAACTTTGCCGGCCTCCACCTTCGCCAGATCCAGCAGGTCGTTCACCAGATCCTGCAGCACTCGCGCCGACGATTCGATATACCGGATCTGCTTCAGCTGCTCGCCCGTCAGATCCCCATCCAGCCGGTCCATCAGCATCCGCGCCAGGCTGATGATCGAATTCAGCGGCGTCCGGAATTCATGCGACACATTGGACAGGAATTTCGTCTTCAGCTCCGAAGCCCGCCGCAGATAATCTGCCCGTTCGTCCAGCTCCGCATAGAGCGCTACAACACCGCGATTTGTATCCTCCAGCTCGCGGTTCAGCAGCTCGAGCTCTTCCTGGCGCGTGCGCAGCTCCTGGAGCGTCTTCAGCAGTTCCTGGTTCTGCTGCTCGATTTCCTCGAAGGGGTTGCTGGGAACCCGCTCCCTCATCTTCTGCTTCAGTTCGCGTGCGGTACGTTCCGTCCAGTTATCTCGGAACCGGGGCAGCGCTTTCCCCATCCGGACCTTCGTGCCCCGCTCCGAAGTCTCGATCTCGAAGTGGTCCATCAGCCGCTGCGTGCCGATGATCCCCATGCCCATCCCGGTCATCGAACGGTACCGACCCTCGAGAACCTCTTCGAGATTAGGTATGCCTGCTCCCGAGTCCGAAACCTCTACCTCAATCCGCTGCTGCTCCAGATCCAGCGAAAATGCAACCTTTCCGTTGCCTGCGTACCGGAACGCATTCCGCGCGATTTCCGAGGTCGCCGTCGCCAGACGGATCTGGTCCTGGTTATCCAGCCCAAGCTCGGCCGCAACCTCGCGCGCACGCTGCCTTGCCTGAACCACATCCCGCTCAGTTTGAAGCGCGAGTTGCAGAATCGGTACTGACATCGTCACGCTGCTTTCAACACCACCACGCCGGCGTCATCGCGCTGGCGTCGAAAATCTCTGATCAGCGCTCCACAAATCAGAGCCGGATGCTTCAAAAGCAATCCCGGATATGCAAGCAGATCCCACTTCGACTGCAACCCATCCGAGTGCATCACAAAAACGGAATCCGGCTTCCACTCCGTGTGGAACTCCTGCACACGCGACATCGTCACCCCGAGCGTTCCGTTGTGCGAAACCAGACTCCTCGACAGTCCCTTGCTCACGACCGAAGCAGCGATGTTCCCAATGCCTGCATACGTCAGCTTGCCTTCCTTGGGACATACCTCGACAACCGCCGCCACTGCTCCTCGCGTCTTCTTTAAAGCATCATGCATGTAGCTCAGAATCTCTCCAGGGCTTTTCGAAATCCTCTGCCGCACGGTCTCCACTGCCTCTTGCGCGGCCTCGGCCGCACCCAGCCCGTGGCCGAGTCCATCCGCCAGAACCGCTACCGTTCGTGCCGGCGTGTGCTCGCAGTACCATCCATCTCCGCACACGCGTTCTCCCGGATACGGCAGCGTCACGCCGGCGAACGTCAAATGCTCCGTCACTGATCCCTCACCGACCTCCAGCAGCACCATCGTCCCGCCGCGCCCTGTGAACACCTCGAACCGCTTGGCCATCCGCTTCATCGCGCCGAGGCCGGCCCCCATCGTCCCTGCCGTCGAGAACCCGTCCTTCATCGCTTCAGCCAGGTTCGCAATACCGCCGCCAGTGTCCAGAGCCAGAATCCTCGCGACCGGTCCGCCCTGGCTTGCGATCCCTGAAACAATCACCTGCCCCCCGCCGCCGTGGATCAGTACATTGCGCGCCACTTCCGTTGTGAGAATGGCAAGCTCGCCCGCGCGAGTTTCATCCAGCTTCAGCTTCGCTCCGGCAGCAGCCGCCGCTCGCCGCACCTCTCCAACGGAGCTTGCATCCTTGATTGCAACGCCTTCCGAAAAAACTATCTCCATCGCACCGCTGTGATGCGGGTCCCCTTCCCCACCTCTGTTTCGATGCTGAAATCGTTCACCAGGCGTTTGCTTCCGCCAAGCCCCAGGCCCATACCCGCACCGGTCGTAAAACCATCCTTCAGTGCGTCTTCGATATTCGCGATCCCGGGCCCCTGGTCTTCAAACACCATCTTCAGCCCCGAACGCGCGCCGTTGACCAGGACCTCCACTGTCATAGTGCCGCCCTTGCCGTGGTCCAGCGCATTGCGCGCCAGCTCGCTCGCCGCCGTCACCAGCTTGGTCTGATCCACAAGGCTGAAGCGAAGCTCCACCGCAAGCTGCCGCACCTTCTGCCGCGCGATCACCACGTCGTTCGAGGTCTTTACTGGAAGAACCTCACGCTTCTGTACGCTGCTCATCTTCTGATCCAGTAAATGCGTTACCGTAGAGCAACTCCATTCCCGCTTCAACGCTCAGCGCAGTTCGTACACCCGTAAGAGACATGCCTAGCTCCACCAGCGTGATCGCCACCGCCGGCTGCATTCCCACCACAACCGTCTCGGCCCCCAGCACCCGCGACATCCCCGCAATATTCGCGAGCATGCGTCCGATAAACGAATCGACAATCTCCAGCGATGAGATATCGATCAACACGCCGGTCGATCCCCATTCCGAGATCCGCTCCGTCACGTCATCCTGCAGCTGCAGCGCCAGCTTGTCGTGCATGTCCACCTGGATAGTGATCAGCAGCAGCGACCCCATCCGCAAAACAGGAATGCGTTCCATTACTCCTCCCGCTTGCCGAACAGTTGACTCAGCGGATTGGCCGCCGCTGCAGCAGCCGTCTTCACCACCGCGCGCCCGCTGCGTTGTAGCGCCAGCGCAAAAGCATCCGACAGCTTCGCCTTCGTGATCACATCCTCAAGGTTGATGCCCAGATGAACAATTGTTTGCGCAATCTGCGGCCGCACGCCGCTGATGATGCACTCGGCGCCCATCAACCTTGCCGCAGTAATCGTCTTCAGCAGATGCTGCGCTACCAGCGTGTCCACCGTCGGCACGCCCGTGATGTCGATGATCGCGTACCGTGAATTCGTCGCCACAACCGCCTGCAGCAGGCTCTCCATCACCACCTGCGTGCGCGCGCTGTCCAGGGTTCCAATAATCGGCAGTGCCAGAATCCCATCCCACAGCTTCACCACTGGCGTCGAAAGCTCCAGCAGCTCCTGCTGCTGACGCATGATCAGCTCCTCGCGCGTAGAAGTGTAAGCCTCAGTCGTGATCAGGGCCAGGCTATCCAGCAGCCGCGTCGACGACCAGACGGTGTCGAAAAGCAGGTCAGGATTCTTCCCCATCTTCTCGCGGATCAGCACAAACAAAGGCTGCTTCAGCGACAACACAAAGGTCGCCACGTCCGTCGGCGAGAAACCTTGCCGGGCCCTCGAAGCTGAGATCGCGCTCAGCAACTCCCGCGTCCCGTTCCATCCCGCACCGCCAAGGTTTTCAGGGCCGCTCGTCTTGACCCCATCCACAATCTCTTTGAGAAGCGAGCCGCACTGCTCGTCCAGTTCGGCCTTGCTCATCAGATCGGCTCGCTCCACCGCACTCGACATCGTGCGAATCCATTCCGAGCGAAGTTTGTCTTCATTCTGAGAAATGATCTCAGCCAAATCGTTCATTGAATTCTCCCAGACTGCTTTGATTTGGATTGATGATGATTGTGCTGCAAACCACAAGGGGAGCGGTCAGGCGGGTTGGCCCTATGATTTCCGTTGAACAACAACTCTTGCGCTAATTCGTCGCTTGCGTGACTTCTTTCAAGGCGTCCTGCAATGCCTCGCTACCTTCCCATTTACCAACGTACTTGTTCACTTTGAACAGAGCGCACATATGCCTCTGCTCTTCTCCCAGAATCGACCACACGATCAGCGGAATAGCACGCAGCCTCGGAGTGCTGTGCCAGTAGCGCAGCAACTCGTATCCGCTTTCAACTCCAAAATCTAGATCGAGGAGGATCGCGTCCGGAAGCTTCGGACCATTGGCAAGTCGATCTTCCAGAAATATCCGCGCTGCATAGGGGCTCGTCTTTCCTTCGACCTCTGCGAATCCAACGGCTCGCGCCGAGTCTGCGGCATTCTTCAAGTCCTTAGGATCGTTCTCGACCAGCAACAGCAGACCCGCTTCCTTCATACGTACACCCGCTTACAGATGAAGGCAGTTTAGCCCATCCCGCCGCAACAGGAAAAGAAAAGTTACGCGGCGGCAAGTACAGGGGCGCAAATAACTTATAAAGGTTTTACAACCCGAAATCAGCGCCTTGCATCCGCACCGTTTCCGAATAATCCGTCGTTCCCGGCCATAACAGAAAGGCGGCAAGGCTTTCTTAAAGCGAAACTACTCGAAGTACGTAGCCGTCGTCGTGTCCGTCTCCCAGATCGTGCAGTCCTTCACCCGCACCCGCCCCTTCGTCATCTCGGCGAGCTGCTCATTGGTCTGGTCGTAAAAGTATTTTGCGATATTCTCCGCGGAGGGATTGAGCGTCGTAAAAGGCTCTAGATCGTTCAGCATCTGGTGGTCGATCCGGTCGATCACCGGCCGCATCACCTGCTTCAGCAATTTAAAGTCCAGCAACAGCCCGGCCTCGTCCAATTCCTTGCCATGCAGCGTCACGCGCACCTTGTAGTTGTGCCCATGCGGATTCTCGCACTTGCCCCTGTAATTCCTTAGATAATGTCCAGAGGAGAACCCGCCCTCCACAGTAACCTCAAACATCGGCCTTCACATCCTTGCAGGGACAAGATCCCATATCTCTAATTCTAGTTGTTTCCCCATCGCACCGGTCCTGCTCTCTCGCGCCGGGTGCCCCATGTCTCCCGCTCTTGGAGACATGGGAGACCGACACAACGAGGCCGACACGAGCCGGGTGCCGGATGCCCTATTCTTGCGAAGCAAGGGTGGGAACGACACACTACTCTCACTTATCCCGCAGATCCCTCCGCTTTCGTCTTGCCTCCACCCGCTCCTGCTCACTCCTTCGATCCACCTGCTCAAACAAATTGCTGAACACCGCAACCAGCGCGCACCCCAGCGCCCCCAGCAGCATCACCAGCGCTACCATCCGCCAGAGCGACCCGTTCGCCGGCAGCCCCGGCTGAAAGCTCGATGGCACCAGTGTCATCGCCCCCGAAAGCAGCGCAAAAAACGCCAGCGCCCCAGCCAGAATGTAGAAGTTCCGCGACATCATCGTGATTGACCTGCCCCGGAGAAGACGCTATCGGCTTGTGCTCGCGAGGCTGCCGACAAACCCGCTAACTCGCTATCGCCGCAAATCGGCGCTAACTCTCTGCTCTTGTTTAACGGACTCAAATAAGCCCCCGAAGCCCGGCTCCAACCGTGATTTTATTCTCCGCTTAGCCCGCCAGCTCCCCCGTATTCATCAGCTCAACAAACGCCCTCGCAAACTCCCGCTCCATCGCCCCCGCCGACCCATCGAGATCGATCGCCCTGCACGCATCCTTCAGCACCACTGCCTCGAACCCCAACCGCCGCGCATCGAGCGCCGAATACCCCACGCAGAAGTCATACGCCAACCCCGCCAGAAACACCCGCCCGAACCCGCGCTCCTTCAAATACCCGCCCAGCCCCGTCGTCGTCGCATGGTCGTTTTCAAAGAACGCCGAATACGAGTCGATCGTCCGATGAAACCCCTTCCGCACAATCAGCTCCGCCCGGGTCAGCTGCAACTCCGGATGCAAATCCGCACCCTCGGTGCCCTGCACGCAGTGATCCGGCCAAAGCGTCTGCATCCCATAGCTCAACTCAACCTGCTCATACGCCTTCTTACCCGCATGCGCCGAAGCGAACGAAGCATGATCCGGCGTGTGCCAGTCCTGCGTCAGCACCACATGCTCAAACCGCTCCGCCACACGATTGATCGGCCCAATCACCGCATCTCCATCCGGCACCGCCAGCGCGCCACCCGGACAGAAATCCCTCTGCACATCGATCACAATCAGCACGTCGTCTGACAAGACCTTCATCGCTCACCTGTACCAACAATAGCGCTGCCGGCCGGCCGTTCCATCACTCTCAGATCCGATAGGATCCCGGCTCCATTGACTCGATCCGGCTACAAAGGTATATTCCAACCATGGTTGTTCTTCACATGCCGGTCTGTCGCGTCGCGTGTTGTCGCGCGTTCGATCGGTCGTGTGGATGAACTGAAGGTTCCAACCATACCCACACGGCCGCTTCAGCAATGCTGAATGCGGCTTTTCTGTTTTACGGCAAGTCCCCTCTATGAGCCATCTGGTCGACAACTCGCGCACCCTTCGCGACGCCCTCCGCATGTCGACGCGCCCTTGTTGTTGTCGCTGAAATCCCCGGCGCCCAGAACACCCAGGCTCTAAGCACCCCATCACGTCAGTAAAAAGCTCCACACCTACTCGAAGTCCTTTCAGGAGAACCAAGTGACCTCTTCCCTTCGGCTGTCCGCGATCTCTGCATCTCTGCTTCTCTTCATCGCGCTTCCGCTCCACGCTCAGGTTGTCGGCGCCACCGTCACCGGCATGGTCCGCGACTCCTCCGGCGCATCCATCAGCGCCGCCACCGTCACCGTCAGGCAGACGGAAACCGGCGCCACCCGCAAGCTCACGACCGACGCCGAAGGACGCTTCTTCGCGCCATCGCTGCCCATCGGCGCATACTCCATCACTGCGGAGCATGAGGGCTTTGCGCCCGGACATCAGGCTGCAACGCTCGTCGTCGGTCAGAGCGTTCAGCTCAGCATCGTCCTCGGCGTCGCCTCCGTCGAACAAGCCGTTGAAGTGACCGCCGATGGCCCCACCGTCAACATCTCCACCCAACAAACCGCCGGACTCGTCGACGAACGCCAGGTCAAAGAGCTTCCTCTCAACGGCCGCAGCTACGACGGCCTCATGACCCTCAATCCCGGCACGGTAAACTACACCAGCCAGCGCGCCGGCGGAGTGGGCACTTCCAACTCCTCCGTGGGCAACATGTTCTCAGTCTCCGGTCGCCGTCCGCAGGACAATCTCTTTCTCCTGAACGGAATCGAGTACACCGGAGCCTCGCTCACCAACGTCACGCCCGGCGGCACCAGCGGACAGCTCCTCGGCGTGGACGCCGTTCGCGAGTTCAATGTATCCACCGACACATACGGCGCCTCATATGGGAAGCGTGCCGGAGCCCAGGTCAGCATCGTCACCACCAGCGGTACCAACACACTGCACGGCACCGCCTTCGAATTCATCCGCAACAGCGCCCTCGACGCCCGCAATTACTTCGATCACGGCTCCATCCCGCCGTTCCAGCGCAATCAGTTCGGCGGCTCTCTGGGCGGACCCCTGGTCAAAAACAAGCTCCTGCTCTTCGGCAACTACGAAGGATTCCGTCAGGCATGGGGATTGAGCGCCGTCACGCTCGTTCCCGACGATAGGGCTCGCCAGGGCTATCTGCCCACTTCGAACGGAACTGAGCAATACGTCGGCGTCGATCCATCTGTCGCTCCGCTGCTTGCTCTCTGGCCTCAAGCCAACGGACCTGAACTCGGCAAAGGCATCGCTGTCGCTTACAGCAACCCCAAGCAGCATATTCGCGAAGACTTCGGCACAACCCGCCTCGATGACAATCTGAGTGCGAAGGACCTCCTGTTCGCCGTCTACACCATCGACGACAGCACGGCAGACACCCCCACGCAAAACCCCTTCAGCCGGATCAATGAGAGCCTTCGTGCGCAGGTCGCGAGCGTCCAGGAACAGCACTCCTTTAGCTCAACCCTTTTGAACACGGCTCGCTTCGGCTTCTCGCGCGCGAATTTCTCCTTCTTTGGCTTCCCTACAGTCGATCTACCCGGCTGGGTGGCCGGCCGTGGCATCGGCGCGGTGGTCATCGGCGGAAGCACTGCCTCGAACGGCGCTTCCACACTCACCCAAGCCGGTTCCAACGTAGGCAACAACAACTCGCAGGCGCGCAACCTGTTCACTCTCGATGACCATATCTACTGGTCGCACGGTCGCCAGCAGATCGAAATCGGCGGGTGGCTGCAGCGAATTCAATCCAACAGCTTGCTCGCGCAATATCAGAACGGGCAGGCCTCGTTCAGTGACCTGCCTTCCTTCCTCAAAGGGAAGGTGAAGACCTTCACAGTGATACCGCAGCCCACGGAGATGGCTTGGCGCGTATTGGAAGGCGCTGCCTTCGTCGACGACACCATCAAGGTGACTCCCCGCCTGGAAGTGCGGGCAGGCTTCCGCTTCGAATCTACCAACGGCTGGAATGAAGCGAATGGCCGCGCATCTTATTACCGCTTCGTCGACGCTGTAATCCAGACCACTCCAGTGATCGCCGACTCGCCGCTTACAAAGAACAACGCGAAGTTTCTCCCCGAGCCTCGTCTTGGATTTGCGTGGGATGTCTGGGGCAATGGAAAAACGGCAGTTCGCGGAGGAGCTGGCTTCTATCGCAACCTTCTCGACACCATTGACTATCGGACCGACTCAACCGAGCCCTTCAACACCATCTACACGCTCAAGAACGCAAAGGTCTCCTGCCTGAACATCACGCCAGGGCAGCCGTTCCCCTCTTGCGCCACGGCAAACGTCTCGCCGAGTAACATCCAGCCCGATCCCAAGACTCCGACCGTAATCCAGTGGAGCCTGCGCGTTGAGCAACAGGTCGCTCCTCAGACCTCGCTCACTCTCGGCTACCTCGGATCGCACAGCTACCACCAGATCCTAAACTTAGACGCCAACGAGCCGGTCCCCACCTTCCTGCCCGATGGCTCCGCCTACTATCCGCCCGGCTCGGTCAACGTCAACCCCGACCTGGCCAATACCACCACCTGGGTTTCAAACGGAATCGGCATGTATAACGCTTTCACAGCGGATCTGAAGCGATCGTTCGCCAAGGGTGTGCAGTTCCGCGCGAACTACACCTTCGCCAAGAACCTCGACAACGGAACTGCGTGGAATACCAGTGTCAGCGTCAATTCGCCCGGCTACGTGATGTTCCCGCTCCGGCCAAAGCTCGATTGGGGCCCTGCGGCCACCGACATCCGTCACCTGTTCGTATTCAACGGGACGTGGGAGTTGCCCTTTGGACCGAAGCGTCGCTTCCTGAAGAATGGCCCGAAGGCCGCCAATGCTCTGTTGGCGGACTGGGCCCTCAGCGGAATCTTCAACGCGATGACTGGCTTCCCCTTCACGCCTCAACTCGGCTACAACCCGACAGGCAATGGCGACACCCGCAACCCCGTGCGTCCCAACTGGAATCCGGATTTCCAGGGGAAGCTCTACCCTCACACTCCCGGAAAGTGGTTTGACCCCACTGCTTTCGCACCTCCGGCGACGGGGACCTACGGCAACGTCTCACGAAATTCGCTCACCGGTCCCGGCAGCTCTGAGCTGGACTTCTCCGCGGCCAAGACTGCACACCTGACCGAGCACCTGGGCCTCCAGTTCCGAGCCGAGCTCTTCAACATCCTGAACCAGACGAACTTCTCGACGCCTAATCCCGTCGTCTACGCCACAGCCCCCACAGACACGCCGTTCACGCTCGACGTTTCTCCCACCGGCGGTGTGATTACCTCAACCTCCACCACCTCGCGCCAGATCCAGTTCGGCGCCAAACTGCAGTTCTAAAACAGCTCAGGGTAGAACCCGACATCGCGCCACAACGATGATCCGGTTCTACCCCGACCTTGGTTCCCTTGTTCCTTGTCCCTAGTCCCTAGTCCCTTGTTCCCTGATTTTTTGTTCTTCCTTTCACGCGCCGGTGGCGAAGTGGCTAACGCACAGGTCTGCAAAACCTGCACTCGCGGGTTCGATTCCCGCCCGGCGCTCCACCCGTTCCCTCGTCCCTTATCCCTCGTCCCCTACCCCTCTAAATTCCCTTCCTCTTCACCTGCCACCGGAAGTCATGACACAGTTCACAATCAGGACCCGTGAACGTGTGCCCTGCGACCGCGTCGTGGTTGAATTGCCAATCGAGCCAGTCCAACTCGATTTTCGTCCCCTCTGCGTTCGGAACAGAAATCAGGCCGCCATGGCCGGCCCCGGGCTGATCGCCAAGAAAGATCGGCGACTTATGAATCTGCTCGAAATCATCCAGCCCATTGGGCTCGGCAATGTCTTCCGGGCCTCCGAGCAGGTAGAGAACCGGCGTATGCAGCTTGTCCAGATCCTCTTTCTTCACGGCCGTCATCTGCGGGAGTCCGGCCAGTCCACCGGGAGGCGGATTCTTGAGAATCCCGCTGCTCTCAATCAACACCGCCGACACCCGCGGATCGAACCCAGCCTTCAGTGCAATTAGTCCACCGCAGCTGAACCCAGCCACCGCAATATGCGCTGGATCGATAGCGCCGAAATACGGGCTCCCCTTGCGTTGATTCTCGGCAAGAATCCAATCGATGCCGGCAACCATCTTCTCCGCCGTCGCGCGCTCTGCAGGGTCCTGCATGCCCGGCCCAGCCTGAGGGCCCTCTGTCTGCGGCGGCGCTTTCGGACCGCTGAGAATCTTCCCCGGCACAATGACCACGTACCCATGGCTCGCGATCTCCGTCAGGTGGAACCGCGAGCCCGCCGCATCAGGAGAGCACCCGCCGCTGCCCCACACGTAGACACCGAGCTTGCCCTTCGCCTCCGCCCCGACCAGGTCCTTCGGCTCATAGATGACGTAATCAGCCCCATTCGGAGCCGCAGCATAGCTCGCCGGAAACTTCCCCGAGCCTTCGAGATCGGGAACCTTGTTCCACTTGGGAGCAAGCGAACCCATCAAGGCCGCCTTCTGCCCCAGAGCCGTGTTCGGCAGCGGAGGAAACGTCATGGCCGGTCGATTGCCTGGCGCCTGCTGCGGCGCTGGCGCTGCCGCCTGTGTCCCCTGCGCCATCGCAATCGCCGCAGCAATCAGAAGTACCGCCGAAAAGCCCGTCCCCATATTTCGCATTTGTGCTGACATGCCCCCAACCTTGAACAAGGATTCGTGAACCAGGCCCACAGTCGTCACACTTCAAGACATGCGCCTAGGTCGAACCCATTATTCCCTACAGCCCCCGCCCGCGCGTTTCCTGTTCCCTCGTCCCCTGTATTCCCCCTAATTCACCAGCCCACCCCGATTTGGAATATCCAGCGAGAACGTCGGAATCTCAATATCAAACCGCTCTCCGCTCGCCGTCTCCATCTGGTACGCCCCGCCCATCATCCCCGAAGGTGTATTCAGCGGCGCCCCGCTCGTGTACTCGAAACTCTCACCCGGTGCAAGAACCGGCTGCTCCCCCACAACTCCCGGCCCCTTCACCTCGGTCAGCTCGCCGCGCGCATTCGTAATCATCCAGTGCCGGCTCAGCAATTGCACCGTCTCCCGGCTCTGATTCTCAATCGTCACGTGATATGCCCAGAAATATTGAGAACTGTCCGCCGACGACCTCTCCTCCATGTACGACGGCTCAACGCTAACCGCTATATCTCGCGTCGTTGCCAAATACGGTGTTCTGCTGCCCATGCAATAAGTCTAGACTCCTGTTCTCTGTTTTCTGTTCTCTAATCACTGATCACTGCTTCTCGAAAAACGCCTGAACATCAGTGATCGTCGCCGTCATCCGATACGGCGGAAGGCTCTGCAGAAACGTCTGCCCATACCGCTGCTTCCTGATCCGCGGATCGAGCAATACCAACACCCCCCGATCCTCCAGCGACCGGATCAACCGTCCAAACCCCTGCTTCAGGGTCAGCACCGCCGACGGCACCTGGTAGTCGAAAAACGGCTTTCCGCCCGCCTCTTCAATCGCCTTCATCCGCGCCATCACCACCGGATCATTTGGCACCGCAAACGGCAGCTTGTCGATGATCACGCAGCTCAGCGCCTCGCCCTGCACATCCACTCCCTGCCAGAAACTCGACGTCCCGAACAGCACCGCATTCGGCGTCGACCTGAACTCCTCGAGCAGCGCCTTTCGCGGAGCTGTCCCGTGCAGCAATATCGGATAATCCAGCACCGGCATCAGCCGCTCATACAGATCCCGCATCTGCGCATAGCTCGTAAATAGGCAGAACGCCCGCCCCTTCGAAATCTCCAGCACCCGCCGAATCGTATTCGCCGCCGCCTCCGGGAACTCCGGATCGCGCGGATCCGGCATCGTCGGCGGCAGATACAGCAGCGCCTGCTCCCCGTAGCGGAAATGCGAAGGCACCACCAGCTCGCGCGCTTCCGTCATCCCCACGCGCTTCCGCACATGCTCGAATCCGCCCTGCACCGTCAGCGTCGCCGACGTCAGCACCACCGTCGGAATCGTCTCGAACACCATCTCGCGCAGCAACTCCGACACATCAATCGGCGTCGCCTGCACAAACGTATGCCGGTTGCCGCCTCGCAATTGGGTGCCCCTGGTCCCTCGCATTTGGGGACCAGGGTTCCGACCCTCACCCCCCACAGCCCTACGCTCCAGCCAATACACCATGTTGCTCGCGTTCGACTCGAGCAGAAACTCCAGCTCCGACCTCAGCCGCGCTACCCTCTTCCGCAGCCCCGGAGCCTCATCGATATCCTCCAGCAGTTCCATCTCCGACTCGAGCAGCCGCAGCGTGTTCCGCAGCGACAGATACAAATCGCCCGACGTCTCCAGAAACTCCTCGCGATTCTCAAACGGCTGCCGCCCATCGCTGCCCATCGGCAGACTCGCAAAGAACATCCTCGCCCGGTCCCGCAGCTGCTGCGTTGCCGCCGGAAACTTCTCCGCCCCCGGCTTCCCCCGCAGATGCATCTCCGTATCCCGCGCCAGCTCTTCAAACCGCAGATTCGACACCGACAGCCCGAAGTAGTTCGACGCCACTTCCTCCAGTTCATGCGCCTCGTCGAACACCACCGCCGCAGCCTCCGGCAGAATCCCCGCATCCGGAGCCCCCGCCGCCTCCTGCTTCACCGCCAGATCCGCAAAGAACAAATGATGATTCACGATGATGATGTCCGACTCCAGAGCCCGCCGCCGCATCTCCGTGATAAAGCACCGCCTGTAATCCGGACACGTCGATCCCAGGCAAGCCTCGCTCCGCGCGTCCAGCTTGTGCCACAGCGCGCTCGTCTCCGGCAGCTCATTCAGCTCCGCCTGGTCGCCCGTCTCCGTCACCTTCTCCCACTCGGCAATCTGCCGGTACTGGTCAATCTCCTCGAGCCCCGACAAAATCGGCTGATCCCGCAGCTTCACCAGCTTGTGCCTGCACAGGTAATTGGCCCGCCCTTTCATGTAGCAGACCCGCAGCTCTCCCAGCAGCGACTCCAGAAACGGCACATCCCGGAAGAAAAGCTGATCCTGCAGCGCCTTCGTCCCCGTCGACACAATCACCCGCTGCCCCGTCCGCAACGCCGGCAGCAGGTAAGCCAGCGTCTTCCCCGTTCCCGTCCCGGCCTCCACAATCAGGTGCCGGCGCTCGCTCAGCGCCCGCTCCACAGCTTTCGCCATCTCCAGCTGCCCCGGCCGGTACTCATACGGCAGCGGCGACTTCGACAGAATTCCCCCCGGAGAGAAGAACTCATGCAGCGTCGGAAGTGTTCGAGTTGAGGTCTGCGAGGTGGCCATCTGCGCCGGATACTCCCTCCATCATAGGTCCAACTCCAATGGCGAATGAAATGCGAAATCCCACTCCGTTCAACTCGTTTCCAATCAATCCCGAATTGGATCTCCGCGCATCGCCTACGAGTTCAACCGCCCCTTTCGATCAGCTCCATGTTCGCAAGCTTCACGCATCGGAACTGGCCGGTCCTCCGAAAGCCAGCAGCACCACTAAGGATCGGGTGCCCCATAGCTTGCCATGAGCTTGCCGAAGGGTCTCCCGCCTTTGGAGACATGGGAACCACGCAGCGCATCTCCCGTAAACTGAAAGAGCCGCTTTCGCAGTGGTTGTTCCGTCCGGAGTAAGACGTGCCCACCTATCGCAGATCCGTCATCCCCTCCCGCCCCGGCGCCGAGACCCTCCCTCTCATCGCCATCGTCGGCCGTCCCAACGTGGGCAAATCCACCCTCTTCAACCGCCTCACCCGCAGCCGCCGCTCCATAGTCGGCGATGAGCCCGGCATCACACGCGACCGCATCTACGGCGAATTCGAGTGGAACAACCGCCGCTTCCGCCTCGTCGACACCGGCGGCATCATCCCCGACGACCCCGAGCTCATCCCCACCGAGATCTACAACCAGGCCAAAGTTGCCCTCGAAGAAGCCCAGGCCATCATCATGGTCGTCGACGCACGCACCGAACTCGCCCGTCCCGACTACGACCTCGCCCGCCTCCTCACCCGCGGCTCCAAACCCGTCTTCCTCGCCGTCAACAAAGTCGAAGGCGAAGCCATGGCCCTCGAAGCCGAGAACTTCCGCCGCCTCGGCATCCGCGATCTCTACCCCATCAGCTCCGAACACGGCCTCGGCATCGGCGAACTCCTCGACGCCGTCACCGCCACCATCCCCTTAGAATCTGGGACGTCTTCGGCAACGACCGAACAGGATTCGAACAAGACTCTCTCCAGAGACTCCGACTCCGCCTCTCCCGCCAAAATCCGCACGCCGAAGCAAGAAGCGTCAGGGCACGACTTCAGTCGTGCCGAAAACAGCCCCCAAAAAACGGAACGGGCTTCAGCCCCTGAAAACGTCCACAGAACCCACGGCGAATTCGAACAACACGAAACCGCCGTCGCCATCATCGGCCGTCCCAACGTAGGAAAATCAACCCTCCTCAACGCCCTCACCGGCACCTCCCGCGCCATCGTCTCACCCATCGCCGGAACCACCCGCGACGCCGTCGACGAAACCGTCGAGTACGAAGGCGACACCCTCCGCTTCGTCGACACCGCCGGAATCCGCCGCAAGGGCAAGACCAACCTGATGGCTGAGAAGCTTTCTGTCGTCATGGCCCGCCGCCACCTCGAAGCCGCCGACGTCGCGCTCCTGGTCATTGACGCCACCGAAGGCGTCACCGCCAGCGACGCCACCATCGGCGGCTACGCACACGAGTCCGGCCGCAGCGTCATCCTCATCGTCAACAAGTGGGACGCGGTCACCAACGCCCGCACCGACGGCAAGCCGCCCGCGGACCGCGACATCTTCGAGCAGCAACTCCGCCGCGCTCTCAAGTACCTCGACTACGCCCCCGTCCTCTTCCTCTCCGCAAAAGAAGGCAAAGGCATGAAGAGCGTTCTCCGAGAGGTGAAGAAGCTCGCCGCCGAACGCCGCAAGCGCGTCACCACCGGCCAGATGAACCGCTTCCTCGACAAGATCGATTTCCAGCGCGCACCCGTGCCGATGGCAAAGCGAATCCGCATCTTCTACATGACCCAGGCCGCCGTCGCCCCGCCCACCTTCGTCCTCTTCACCGATCGAAACATCAAGCTGCACTTCGCCTTCGAGCGCTTCCTCGAGAACCAGATTCGCGCCGCCTTCGGCTTCGAAGGCACCCCCATCTGGTTCAAAGTCAAAGCCCGCAACGCCGACCAGGAAAATAGATAGCCGCTCCTATTTGGCCTGGAGGGAGCAGCAGCCTTCAGGCTGCTGAATGCGCAGGCAAATCTCGGCACGGCTTCAGCCGCGGATTCTTCGCATCTGTTCCGACCTTCAAGCGCAGGCTTTCCGTCTGCAGCGTTGTGCCTGTACCGCACCCTCTTCTCCCCTTCTCATCGCGTGCGAATCCAAATCCACGATAGCCCTCCACTTTTCCAGCGTCACCAAAACAATGAGACAGCCTCCTTGCATTCGCACGCCTCAAATGTTTCAATCAGGTTATTGAAACAGGGGTGCTCCACTGTGTGGGGCTGAGAAGATACCCTCGAACCCGATCCGGATAATGCCGGCGTGGGAAGCTTTCGAAGCCAGTCTAGCCAACTTCCTTCCAGCTTCAGCTTGAACTCCCTTGTTTCATGAAAGTGGGAACAAGGGCATGCGTACGCTTACATACTTTTCTCGACGACATACACTCTTTGCGCTGACTCTCCTCGCCGCGTCCATCGCAGCCGCGCAAAATCCTGCCTCCCCCGATCCGCCCTCGCAGAAGCCCGACCGCGTCACCACCACCGTCGTCGTGCACGGCGAGGTAAAAGACGACTACGCCTCCGACCCGCGCACCGCCGCATCGCTCGACGGCACATCCCTTCAGGAAACGCCCCTCTCAGTCACCTCCGTTACCGGAGCCGTCATGGGCGACCAGATCTCGCGCACGCTCTCTGATGTCGTCAAGAACGACGCCTCCGTCGGCGAAGACTACGCCCCCGTCGGCTACTACGGCGACTTCGAAATCCGCGGATTCCCTCTCGACCTCGCCACCGGCCTACAGATCAACGGTCTCACCATCGCCGGAGAACAGGACGTGCCCCTCGAAAACAAGCAGCGCATCGAAGTCATCAAAGGCATCGCCGGCCTCGAAAGCGGAATCGCCTCGAGCGGCGGAGTCATCAACTACGCAACAGACGAACCCTATCGCGGACTGCATCCCTCCGTCGATCTCGCCACCGATCATCGTGGCTCATCGTACGGCTCCACGCAATTTCCCGTGCCCGGCCTGCGCGACAGCGTTCTCATCACCACCGCTGTCGAAGACATCCACACCTACGTCGAGCACGCCAATGGCTGGCGCGGGATGGGAGCAGCCGACGGTCGCTGGCAGCTCGGCTCCGCAACGCAGCTCACCACCGACTTCGAATATCAGCACAAGGTCCAACGCTCTGAAGCCGGTTACCAGCTCCTCGGCGGCACTACCGTGCCCTCGCCCGTCTACCCGTCCGTAATGCTCGGCTTTCAGCCCTGGTCCAAACCAAACACCTTCGACGCCTTCAACGCCGGCTCAAAACTCCAGCACAGCTTCTCGCCCAACTGGATCGCCCGCATCGCCGCCTCCTACAGTCACTCCCTCATTGACGACAACGTCATCTACCCTTACGGTCCTGCGCTCGACTCCAGCGGCAACTCCCTCTGTCCCGATTCGCCTTACTACTTCTTTTGCCCCGACGGTAGCTACGAGATCTACGACTATCGCAGCCCCGGCGAACTCCGCATCGACGCAACCGGCGAAGCCCTCCTCATCGGCCACTTCGCGACTGGAAAGATCAGCCACGACGTAGTCGGCGGCGGCTCCCTCTTCCATCGCTCTGTCGATCTCTCGCCTTCCATCGTCTACACCGCCCTCGGTGTCGAAAACATCTACCAGCCCAACATCCCCTACGCTCCTGAATATCCCTACCAGCAGGCTGGCCCTTCAACCCTCGCCGACTTCAACCACCAATCCTCCGCCATCCTTCAGGAACGCGCCCACCTCCCGCGCAACATCGTTCTACAGGCTGGCGGCCGCTTCGTCCGCGTCTCCGACTTCAACTACTCAAATCCACGCACCCTCTGGCTCCCGCAGTACGCCATCACCTACTCTCCCATCCAGAACCTCACCCTCTACAGCAACTACGGCTCGCTCCTCTCGCTCGGACCCCAGGCCCCGTGGTGGGTCGATAACTCCGCCCTCTTCCTCACGCCCTTCATGACCCGACAAACCGAGATCGGCGCGAAGTATGAGCACGGCATCCTCCTCACCGCCGACTACTTCCGCATGCGCCAGCCTTTCTTCTACCCGCGCATCATCCAGTCTGCCGACAGCTTCTGCACCACCAACCTTCTCTATGGTGTCGACGTCGCACCCGGCGACCTCTGCTTCGAATCCGCCGGACACGAAACCCACGACGGCTTCGAATTCAACGCGCAGGGCAAAGCCGCCGGATGGATGCAGCTCAGCGCCTCAGCCGCCACCATCCGCGCCATCTCCACTAACACCGGCACTCCCGCCTACGACAACCAGCAGGTCATCAACGTCCCGCGCTTCCACTCCGCTCTATTCGCCGACGTCCTCGTCCCCCACGGCCGCGGTCTGCACTTGATGCCCGGCTGGAGCTACATCTCCCGCAAGCAGGCCACACGCGACGACACCGTCACCGTCGGCGGATACAACCTCTTCAACCTCGGCGCGCGCTACACCCCCCGTGGCGAAGCCGGCCACCTCACCTTTCACCTCTACGCCGACAACATCCTCAACAAGCGCTACTGGAAAGACACCGGCGCCAGCTACGGCGACACCTTTATTCACCAGGGAGCACCCACAACCGTGCGCCTCTCCGCGCACTACACTTTCTAGCGAGCTCTCGAAGCAACGTGAACGAATCAGCACAACCCGCGCTGGCCCACGGACTCGACGGCTCCCTCGTCCAGCCCGACTGGCCCGCGCTCACGCTTGATGGAACCCGCTCCGTGCTCCAGCAGTTCCCCTCCGCCGGCGAACCTCTCCAGATCATTTCCACGAGTCCCCGCCCGCTCTCCGCCGCAGCCGTCGTTCAAACCACTCAACGCCGCATCTTCATCAAGCGCCACTCCCGCGCCGTCCGCGAGATCGCCGGCCTCGCTGAAGAACACCGCTTCATGCAGCACCTCCGCGACAACAGCATCAGCGTTCCGGCCGTCTTCGCAACCACCACCGGCGACACCGCGCTCGCGCTCAGTCAGTGGACCTATGAAGTCCACGCTCTCCCCGCCGGCATCGACCTTTACGAAGACGCCATCTCCTGGACGCCCTTCCGCTCCACCGCGCACGCGCGCTCCGCCGGCGAACTCCTCGCCCGCATGCACCTGGCCGCCGCATCCTTCATCGCTCCACCACGCAAGATCCGGCCCCTCGTCGCCGGCTTCATCATCTTCGCTTCACCCAATCCCGCCCACTCCCTCGCTCAATACCTCGCCGCCCGCCCATCCATCACCCACGATCCCCAAACCCGCACCGACGCCGACCACGCACTCGAACTCCTCACTCCTCTTCACGCCGAACTCGAACCGCTCCTCCCCTCACTCACTCCCCTCTGGACCCACAACGACCTCCACGCCTCCAACCTCTTCTGGAGCGACACCACTCCAAACGCCTCCGCCCTCTCCGTCATCGACTTCGGCCTCGCCGATCGCACCAACTCCGTCCACGATCTCGCCCACTGCATCGAACGCAACATCATCGAATGGCTCGTTCTCATGAACGACCCCGCCGCCGGCGACCGTGTCCCCGTCTACCTCGATCACCTCTGGGCTCTCCTCGAAGGCTACGAACACATCCGCCCACTCTCCGCCGCCGAATCCGCCGCCCTCGCTCCCATGCTCGCCCTCTGCCACGCCGAGTTCGCTCTCTCTGAAGCCGACTACTTTCTCGGCGTCCTCCACTCCCCCGCCAAAGCCCGCGTCGCCACGCACGATTACCTCTTCGCTCACGCGCAATGGTTCGCCGGCCCCGGCCGCGACAAACTCCTCGACCCCATCCGCCGCTGGTCCGAATCCCGCAAGCACTTGATCCCGGAAAAGGCCGCGACCCGCCCATGAGCGCCATCGTCCACTACCTCATCGCCAACTGGGTCGAGCTCGCCGGATTCATCACCACCGCCCTCGGCATCTGGCTCACCACCAAGCGGCTCCTCATCTGCTGGCCCGTCGTCCTCGCCTCGGACATCCTCTACCTCGTCGTCTTCTACCGCGCGCGACTCCTCTCCGACTCGCTCCTCCAGCTCTTCTTCATCGCCTTCACCCTCTATGGCTGGTATCACTGGTGGCGCGGCGTCCAGGAAGAAGGCGAAGTCCGCGTCGAACCTCTCGCGCTTCCCGCGGCCCTCATCGCAATCGCCGCTGGCATCGCCGGCACCTTCGTCCTCGGCGAAATCGCCAGGCACCTTCAGGCCGCGCTCCCATGGCTCGACGCCGCACTCGCCAGCTTCAGCCTCGTCGGCAGCTGGTGGCAGGCGCGCAAACACATCGCCAACTGGGTTCTGTGGATTGTCGTGAATCTCGTCTACATCGGCGAGTACATTTACAAGGACCTCTGGATCACCGCCGTCCTCTACGCCGGCCTCGTCGTCCTCGCCATCCTCGGCCTGCGCGACTGGCGCCGCGCCGCCCGCTCCGCTCAAACCGCCGACTGCACCACGTTGAGCAGCGGCTCGCCCGCCATATAGCGCCGAAGCTCAAGCTCCGCCACCTTCAGCGCGCGCCGCGCAAACTCCGGACTCGACCCGCCCACATGCGGCGTGATCAACAGATTCGGGCACTTCCACAACGGATGCCCTTCCGGAAGCGGCTCCGGCTCCGTCACATCCAGCGCCGCGCGAATCTTGCCACTATTCAACGCCGCCGCCAGCGCATCCGTATCCACCACCGGACCTCGCGCAGCGTTCACCAGCAACGTCCCCTGCTCCATCAGCGCAAACTGCCTCGCCCCAATCAAGCCGCGACTCTCCGCCGTCGACGGCAAAATCAGCATGATCACCTGCGCCTGCGGAATCAGGGCATCCAGTTCGCGTACCGCATGCACCTTCGGGTTCTCCCGCGCCCTCCTCGCCACCCGCGTCAGCTCTACGCGAAACGGCTCCAGCATTCGCTCGATCTCTTTCCCAATCGACCCGTACCCGACCAGCAGCACCCTCTTCCCCGTCAGCTCCTCCAGCATCACCGGCGGATAATGCTGCCGCGCATCTCCCGACACGCGCTCATACTCCGTAGTCGCCTCGAACCGCCGCTTCCACTCGCCCGACCTCTGCACATCCAGAAACAACGGAAAGTGCTTCAGCATCGCCAGCGTCGCCGACACCGTCCACTCCGCCGTCGAAATGTTATGCGCACCCCGCGCGTTGCATATCGTCACATGCGGCCCCACCGCCGCCGGGATCCACTCCGTCCCCGCCATCAGCGACAGCACCAGCTTCAACCCGCGCAGTCGCGGATAGATGTTCGTATTCCGCGTCGGATACGGATCCGGCAGCCACACCTCAATGTCGATATCGTGATCAAGATCGCGCGGCAGCGCAATCAACTCCACACCTTCAGGAAAATCCTTCAGCAACTCCGGCGCAAGATTCGCCGAATATCCAACACGCACCATATGCCTTCCATGCTACATGCCAGATCACAGCGGTTTTATCTACGAGAGTGCTCGGTGCACCAGGTCTCCCGGTTCTGGAGACCTGGGAGACATCAAACCTCGACTTGATCACCGCCAACCAGCTACCCCCGAAACTTCCGCAGCGCCTCCGCACACGCCTCGATCTCCTTCACCGAAATCGCATACCCGAACCGCAGGTGCCCCTCACCCTGCGCCCCGAACACCGATCCCGGAATCGTCGCAACGTGCGCCTTCTCCAGCAAAATCTCCGCCGCCTTCTTGCTGTTCTTGTTGATCTTCTCCACATTCGGAAATGCATAGAACGCACCCGCCGGCGGCTCGCACTTCAACCCCACCTCATTCAGCGCCGAAACCAGCAGATCCCGCCGCTTGCGATACTCCTCGCGATGCGCCGCAATCTCCGCCTCCGAAATCTTCAGCGCATCGATCATCGCCTGCTGCACAAACGTCGTCACGCCGTTCGTCGAATACAGCACAATCTTCCGCAGCGCCGTCATAAACGGTTCCTTCGCCACCGCGTACCCCGCGCGCCATCCCGTCATCCCATACGTCTTCGAAAACGTGTAGCACGTGATCGTCCGCTCCAGCATCCCCGGCAGCGACGCAATCGAGACATGTTCGCCCTCATACACCAGGTCCTCGTACGCCTCATCCGCAATCACAATCAGGTCGCGCTCTTTCGCAAACGCCGCAACCTCCTCCGCCTCCGCCCGCGTAAACACCAGCCCGCTCGGATTCTGCGGCGTGTTGTAGTAGATCGCCCGCGTATTCGGCGTAGAAAACTGCTCCAGCGTCTTCCTGATCCCATTCCGCCGCGCCGTCGTCGTCGGTACCAGCAGCGGCCTCGCTTGTGTCCCGGTCACCAGGTCACGAATCGGCGTCCAATACGGCGAAAACACCAGCGCATCATCTCCCGGATCGAGCACCGCCTGGAAAGCCGCATACAGCGCCTGCGACCCGCCCACCGTTGCAATCACCTCGTCCGTCGTCACCTTGATCTTGTTCTTAGCCGCGAGCTTCTTCACCAGCGCCTCGCGCAGCGGCATCACGCCCGACGACGGAGCATAATGCGTATAGTTCTCCACCAGCGCCTTCACCGCCGCATACTTGATCGGCTCCGGCGTCTCGAAATACGGCTCGCCCCCGTGCAGCGCATGCACCTGCTGCCCCGCCGCCCGCAGTTCCATCACCTTGTTGCGGATCTGCACGATGTCTGAGAACCCAACCTCATCCAGTCGTTTTGCCAGTCGAATCCCGCTTTGCTTCGGCATGGTCCACGCGCTTCCTTTCGCTCTCATAACCTGAGCATATCTGATGCCCGATAAAGCCCATCTGAAGAAACAGAGGAGCATCGGCCTTCAGGCCCAAACAGCCCGCGAAGCCTAAATTAGTCCAGGAGCTGTCATCCTGAGCGCACGGGGCCCCAGACGTCTTCTTCAGTCTGGGGGTGGTAAGCGAAGGATCTGCTTCTTGCTGACTCGCGAGACTCCAATCGAATCGTTACATTCTTTAAGGGACATCACACCGCCAGCAAATTCGTATACACCGCCATCCCAGCCACCGCATCCACCTTCATCGCATGCAGCTCATCAAGCTCCTGCTGGCTCCGGATCCCGCCCGCCACAATCAACTGCCGCTTCGTCAACTTCCTTAACCGCACCGCCACATCAATCGGGAACCCCTGCATCATCCCTTCCCCATCTACATGCGTGTACAGATACGCCCCCGCATACGGCTCCAGTTGCGGAATCGCATCATCCGCCGTCAATGCCACCTGCGCCTTCCACCCTTTCACCGCGATCCGCCCATTCTTTGTATCGATCCCCGCCACCACGCGCTCAGCCCCAACACCCTCCGCCATCTCCGCGGCAAACTTCACATCCACCGCGCCACCTTCTGTAAACAAAGAAGACCCCACAATCACCTTCTGCGCGCCCGCATTCAGCACCTCGCGCGCCCGCTCCACCGAACGCACCCCGCCGCCCACCTGCACCGGCAGCCTCTTCGCAATCTGCGCGACCAGCACCGAATTATTCCCCTGCCGCATTGCCGCATCCAGATCGATCAGCTGCACCAGCGGATACTTCGAAAACTTCTCAATCCAGTACTCAAAATCATCAAACGCCAGCTTCAGCTTCTCGCCCTGCACCAGCTGCACAATGCGCCCACCCAGCAGATCAATCGAAGGAATCAGCATGGCAGCCTCACCGGAACGCCCGCCGCCACCAGCTCTTCTTTCAGCGACCGCGCACTCGATACTCCAAAGTGAAAAATGCTCGCCGCCAGCGCCGCATCCGCCTTTCCTCTCCCGAACACATCCGCAAAATGCGCCACCGTTCCCGCGCCTCCTGAAGCAATCACCGGAATATTCACCGCCTCGCTCACCGCCGCCGTCAGTTCGCAATCGAACCCCGCCCGCGTCCCATCCGAATCCATCGAGGTCAGCAGAATCTCCCCCGCTCCCCGCTCCTCCGCCTCGCGCGCCCACTCCACCACGCGCCGCCCCGCCGGCTTGCGTCCGCCCTGCACAAACGCCTGCGCATCCCGCACTGGATCGTTCGCCTCTGGGTCACGCCGCGCATCAATCGCCACCACCACTGCCTGCGCGCCGAAGTTTTTACCAATCTCCGAAATCAGCGTAGGATCTCTCAGCGCCGCCGAATTCACGCTGATTTTGTCCGCTCCCGCCTCAAACACCTGCGCCGCTTCCTCCGCGCTCTTGATTCCCCCACCCACCGTAAAAGGCACAAACAACTCCCGCGCCGTCCGTCTCACAGTGTCGAGCAACGTCTGTCTGCCTTCATGCGTCGCCGTGATATCCAGCAGCACAATCTCATCGGCGCCCTCGCGCGCATGACGCGCCGCCAGCGCCGCCGGATCCCCCGCATCCACCAGGTCCACAAACTGCACGCCCTTCACTACCCGTCCGCCATGAACATCCAGACACGCGATGATCCTCTTCGTCAGCATCGTCACCTCTTCACCAAATGGCGAGCAACCAACTCGCTCAGTTCAGCCCGTTGTTCAGCAGACATCAACGCAGTTGGCCAAAGTAGAAAGCAGTCTTTGTTCGTGTACAGCAGAGTGATCTTCTCGTCTTGAGCGAAGTCGTAGATTCCGTTCCAACTAAGCTTCAGCTCCGCCACTCCCGACAGCTCGCGGCAGATTCCCTGATCGTCGATGGCTATTCTGCTGATTCGATCCTTCTCACCGGACGGGAAAAGTCGATTGAAGCTTCTGCGAATGTTCCAGGACCGTGAGATCGGCATTCCAATCGTGAACACAAGCGATCCGGCCGTGAGAGCAGCAGCCTGTGCGGCAAGAGGTGTGTTATTCGCAACGCTGCAAGCGACGAATCCTACAACGCCAATCACCAGCAGGATCGGTCCGAGCCACACGACCAGTCGTCGTGACATTCTTCGACGGCGATGAAGTCTGAAGGCCGCTTTGTAGTCCTTGAGCGTGAGCTTGTATTCCAGCTTCATCTTTCGAGCTCCAGAAAATTCCGCAGCATCTTCAGCCCCGTCTCTCCGCTCTTCTCCGGATGAAACTGCACCCCCATCACATTCCCGCGCTCCACCGCAGCAGCAAACGGCTCTATGTAGTTCGCCACCGCCGCCGTATCCGCCCCCACCGGAGCCCGATACGAATGCGTGAAGTACACATACTCCCCATCCTTCACGCCCGCCATCAACCGCGGCGATCCCTTCACCTCCAGCGAATTCCATCCCACATGCGGAACCTTCTCTGCGCCCTCCGGAAACCGCGAACACTCCTCGCCAAAGCATCCCAGCCCCGCCTGTCCCGCAGCCTCCGTCGAACCCGCATACAGCCACTGCATCCCCACGCAGATCCCCAGAAACGGAACTCCCCGCTTCACAGCCTCACGAATCGCACTCGTCATCCCTGTCGAATCCAGCCGCTCCGTCGCCGCAAAATGCCCCACGCCCGGCAGCACAATTCGCTCCGCCCTCGCAATCAGCGACAAATCCGAATCCGTCACCACCGGCTCCGCACCCAGATGCCGCAGCGCCTTCAGCACCGAAGTCACATTCCCCGCCTTGTAATCAATCACCGTAACCCGCATCTCAATCCTTCAACCCTTCAACGACTCTGGGTGCCCCCGGTCCCTCGCACTTGGGGACCGGGATGTATCAAACTGAATCTTCCGGGTGCCCCACATCTCGATTCTGAGATGTGGGATCATCTGACTCTAACCAATCACAGCGGGTGCCCCATGTCTCCCTCTTCTGGAGACATGGGAAACATCAGACGCCGAGTTGGATCATCACCGGATTGGCATGAATCTCGGGTGCCCCGTCCAAGCTTTGCTTGGGCGGGAAACAAAACACCACCCGAGACAAAACTCACAACAATCCCTTCGTGCTCGGCAGCGTCTCCCCCAGCTGCTTATCTCTCGAGCACGCCACCCGTAGCGCCCGCGCAAACGCCTTGAAGATCGCCTCGATCTTGTGATGATTCGACCGTCCATACATCGTCTTCACGTGCACATTCGCTCGTGCCCCGCGCGCAAACCCCTCAAAGAAATCCGTCACCAACTCCGTCTGCAGATCTCCAACCAGCCGCGTCCTCACCTTCGTGTCAACCGCAAACGCCGCGCGCCCGCTCAAATCAACAGCCGCAATCGCCAGCGTCTCATCCATTGGCATCAGGAAATACCCAGCCCGCAGAATCCCGCGCTTGTCTCCCAGCGCCCGATCAAATGCCTCTCCCAGCGCGATCCCCACATCCTCCACCGTGTGGTGCTGATCCACATCCAGATCGCCCTTGCACGTCAGCTCCAGATCGAATGCCCCATGCCGCGTAAACAGCTCCAGCATGTGATCGAAGAACCGGATCCCCGTCGAAACCTTGTAGACGCCCTTCCCCTCAACTGTCAGCACAATCGAAATCCGCGTCTCATTCGTATCCCGCACCACCACACCTCGACGGCGGGTGCCCCCGGTCCCTCGCTTTTGGGGACCGGGGATGATTCCGCCGACCTTGTTAGGTGCCCCCGATCCCTCGCCTTTGGGGATCGGGGATAATTCTTTCCCTCTCACCTTCACCATCACTTACTCCTGACCTCGAATCTCACTCATCGTCTTCTTCAACACCTCAACCGCCTCCCGCATCTGCTCCCGCGTCCCGATCGTGATCCGCACGCACCCATCGCATCCCGGATCATTCGATCGATCCCGCACCAGCACTCCACCCGCCGACATCAACCGCACAAACTCCTTGTGCTTCTCCCCAATCTCCACCAGCACAAAATTCGCCCTGCTCTGCCACCGCCGCACGCCCACCTCATCCAGCGCCTTCTCAAACTCACCGTGCGCTGCCAGCACCTCGCCCACATACCAGTCGAGATACGCCGTATCCGCCAGCGCCGCCGGCAGACAAGCCAGCGCCAGCGAGTTCACGCTGTACGGCGACAGCACCCGCCGCACCCACTTCATCAGCTCCACCGGGCCCGCCAGCACGCCTAGCCGCAATCCCGCAAGCCCGTATGCCTTCGAGAATGTCCGCGCCACCATCAAATTCGGCACCGACCCGACCATATCCATCACCGTCTCGCCGAAGAAATGAAAGTACGCCTCATCCACCAGCACCACCGCATCCGGCGCACGTTTCGCGATCTCCAGGATCTGCTCCCGCGTAGCCACCGACCCCGACGGGCTGTTCGGATTCGCAATCGCAATAATCTTCGTCCGTGGCGTAATCGCATCCATCAGCCGATCAAACGGAAACTGCAGATCCTCCGCCGCCTGCACCGTCACCGCTCGCGCATCCGTCGCCGACGCATACACCTCGTACATCGTGTACGTCGGCACGGGCAGCAGCAGTTCGTCACCCTCGTCCAAAAACGTCTCGAACAGCACATGAATCGCCTCATCCACGCCGTTCGTCAACACCAGTTGCTCCGCCGCCACCCCCAGGTGCTCCGCAACAATCCGCTCCACCGGCTCGCGTTCGGGATACCGCGTCAGCGCCCCCGCCGAAATCCGACCCAGCACTTCCTTGACGCGCGGCGAACACGCAATCGTGTTCTCGTTGAAATCCAGCCGCATCGCATCGCGATTCCCCAGCGGCGGGTGATACTCCTTCATCGCCTCGACCCGCGCCCGAGGAACCGGCCCGACTCTCGTTTTATCCACGGCCCCTCCTAGCACGCGAAGCCTTCTTCACCCGCATCCGGATCGCCGCCGCATGCGCCGTCAACCCTTCCGCATCGCCCAGCAGCGCCGCCTTCTCCCCCAACGCCGCGATCCCCTCGGCCGAATACTCCTGCACCGTAATCAGCTTTACAAAATCATTCACGCTCAACCCGCCCCGCACGCGCGCCATCCCCCCCGTCGGCAGCGTATGATTCGGCCCCGAAATATAGTCCCCCAACGGCTGCGCCGACCATCCACCCACAAACACCGACCCCGCGCTCCTCACCCACTCCACATCCTCCGCCGCGTCCACCGTCAAATGCTCCGGCGCCAGCCGATTCGTAATCTCCCGCGCCTCTTCCACAGTCCCTGCCACAATCGCAACCCCGTTCCGCCCGAGCGCTTCTTTCGCAACCGCATTCCCCTTGCTCTGCGTCTTCGCCTCCGCCATCACCCGCCGCGCCAACTCCTCACGCGTCGTCACAAAGATCGCCACCGCCTCCGGATCGTGCTCTGCCTGCGCCACCAGGTCTGCCGCAATCTCCGCCGCATCCCCGCGCTCGCTCGTCACCACAATCTCCGTCGGCCCCGCGAGCATATCGATCGCGCAATCAAACGCAACCAGCCGCTTCGCCGCCGTCACGTACAAATTTCCCGGCCCCACAATCTTGTCCACGCGCGCAAGCGTCTCCGTCCCATACGCCAGCGCCGCCACACCGTGCGCCCCGCCCACGCGATAGAACTCCGTAATTCCCAGCAGGTGCGCCGCCGCCAGAGTCTCCTTCGCAGGCTTTGGCGATACCGCCACAATCCGCCCCACCCCCGCCACCTGCGCCGGAATCGCCGTCATCAGCAGCGTCGAAGGCAGCGGATGCCGCCCGCTCGGCACGTAACACCCCACCGAATCCAACGCCCTCACCACCTGCCCAACCGCCAATCCCTCAGTCGCCCGTACGCATCCCGACCTAGGCATCTGCCCGTTCGCAAAACTACGAATCAGAATCGCCGCGGTCGACAACGCATCGCGCAGCTTCGCATCCGTCGCAGCCCACGCCTGAGCCATCTCCTCCTGCGTCACCCGAAACCGCGCTCGATCCTCCAGCCCATCCAGCTTCGCCGCATACCGGAACATCGCCCGATCCCCGCCACGCCGCACATCCTTCACGATCCGCTGGACCGCCGGCAACACTGCATCCAGCGCCGCACCTCCGCGCCTCTCCAGTTGCGCCAGCGCAGCCGCCGCATCCCGCGCCCGACGTCCCTGCGTTCGAATCAGCCTCATCCCGCCTCGCTCTTGCACAAACGTCTGCAACACATCGCTACAGCACAACCTTGTTCAGCGGATACTCCACAATCCCCGTCGCCCGCGCCGCCTTCAGCTTCGGAATCACATCCCGCGCCACGCGCTCCTCCACAATCGTGTTCACCGCCACCCACTCCGAATTGCTCAACTGCGAAACCGTTGGCGAATTCAACGCCGGCAACACCGCCAGCACCTGCTCCAGATCCTCGCGCTTCACATTCAGCATCAGCCCCACCTGGCTCTGCGCATCAATCGCACCGCGCAGCATCACCGCGATCTGATCGATCTTCTCCCGCTTCCACGCATCGTCCAGCGCAACCTTGTTCGCGATCAGGTGCGTCTCGCTCTCCATCACCGTGTCAATAATCTTCAGGTGATTCGCTTTCAGCGAGCTCCCCGTCTCCGTCACTTCCACAATCGCATCGGCCAGCATCGGCGGCTTCACTTCCGTCGCGCCCCAGCTGAACTCCACCTTTACATTCACGCCGCGGTCTGCAAAATACTTCTTCGTAACCTCAACCAGTTCCGTCGCAATGATCTTCCCTTCCAGATCCTTCGCAGTTAAGAATCCACTCGACTCCGGCACCGCCAGCACCCACCGCACCTTCCTCCGGCTCTGCTTCGCATAGGTCAGCGTCGTCACGCTCGTTACATCCAGCCCGCTCTCCACCACCCAGTCGATTCCCGTCAGCCCCGCATCCAGCACGCCATGATCCACATATCGCGCCATCTCCTGCGCGCGAATCAGCATGCACTCAATCTCCGCGTCATCCACCGACGGAAAATACGACCGCCCATCCGCATAGATGTTCCACCCCGCGCGCTTGAACAGCGCAATCGTCGAGTCCTGCAAACTCCCCTTCGGCAACCCCAGTCGCAGCTTATTACCCACGCTTCACCTCCACTGCATTCGCAAACGTCAGCGGCTTCGTAAAGCAGCTCACCGTGCCCTCATGGCACACCAGCCCGTCGCCCTCCACCTCTACGCGAAACAGCAGCGCATCGTTGTCGCAGTCCGTCGCCGCCGACACCACCCGCAGCCGGTTCCCGCTGGTCTCCCCCTTCATCCAAAGCTTCTGCCGCGTCCTGCTCCAGAACGTCACAAAGCCCGTGTCAATTGTTTTTTGGTAGCTCTCCGGATTCAGAAAGCCCAGCATCAGCACCTCGCCGGTCCTGGCGTCCTGCACAATCCCCGCCACCAGCCCGTCCATCTTCTCGAAATCAACCTTCGGTTGCGTCGTCATCTATCTTTCCTGAACTTTTGGATTTCACATCTGCCGTAAAACTAAAAAGCCCGTCGGCGTCTGCGCCGGCGGGCTCTGAATCTTCGATCTCTCTGGCCTTTTTTATCTCAGGCCATGGCAGTCCGCCGGCACATTGGTCCCGTGATGGTGATGATGACCGTGATGGCGGTGGATCTGCATCTCTCTTCAACTTACGGTATCACTCTCAGAGTGTCAATCGAATCCTCAACTCTTCGTCGTAACCACCGCCGCGCCCGACCCCGCCCCCGGCTCCCGCAGCACCTCGATCAGCCTCTGGTACAGCCTGTTCCGCAGATCGAACCTCTCCGAAGCTCGGGTCACGTACCGCACCAGCACATCAATGCCGCTTCCCGAGGGCCTCAGGCTCTCCACGGATGTCGCCGTAAACCGGCTCAGGCTGCTGCCGCGCGCTCCACGCTTCCACTCCGCCTCCGCCTGGCTCGCATTCTTCTGCGTCTCCGCATCCACTGCCTTCTGGATCTCCGCAAGCACCTGCTGCACGTTGTCGCTCGGTGGCAGGCTGATCTTGATCTCATCCCACATCCACTGCCCGCTCGTCGAGAAATTGAAGTACGTTCCGCGAATCGCAAATCCATTCATGAACGTAATCCGCCGCCCCGTCGGCAGCCCGCGATCCGCAAGCGTTCCTGTCTCCAACAGCGTCGTCGAAAATAGACGCACATCCGTCACTTCGCCGCCCACGCCGTTAATCTCCACCCAGTCGCCCACATGAATCCCATTGCGCCCAATCAGCACGAACCATCCGAGAAACGCGATAATGAAATCCTGCAACGCAATCGTCAGCGCCGCCGTCGTGAGCCCCAGAATCGTCGGCGTCTCCTTGGGCGGTCCGAAGATCACAATCAGAATCAGCACCACGCCCAGCGCCTGAATCGAAAGTTCCAGGATGCTTCGCAGTGTGTCAGAGCGCCTGTTGTCCAGCCCCGGCTTTGCCATCACACGCCGCACCAGCCCATCGGCCACCACCATGCAGATCCCGATAAACGCAATCAGTGCCAGCGACTGCACCAGCAGGTGCACAATGATCCGCCGCTGCAGCAGCACCTGCGCAACCCATTTGCTGTACACGTTCACAAGCTGCTGCTCGGTCTGGATGCGATCATCCGTGATGCTCAGAATCTGACGAAGCGCGGTCCGGTCTCTCAGCCCCTGCAACTTCTCATCCAGATCGTTCGTTTGCACCGCGCCCATGGCGCTGATCTTGCTTTCAATCGATCTTTGCTGAGCGCTCAAAATCCCGATGTCCCTGCGCGTCTGATCCACGGCTTCCTGCAGCAAGGTCGTCCGGGTCCTCAGCCGCTGCCACGCTCCCACTCTCCCCGCCAGGGTCCCGAACCGCCGCGCCGATACCGTCGCAATCTGGCCTCCCTCGCGCACCTGCTTGTCGTACCCGCGCATCGCAGCCTCGTGCGTCGCCAGTTCCGCCTGTATCTGCGACGTCTGGTCGCCCGATGCCTGCGTGAAATCGTGCTGCACGTCGGCAAGCTCGTCCGTATCCAGCCCCAGTTGGGCCTTCGCTACCTCGAGATCCCCCTCGTCGTATTCCGCAGGTTTGCCGTTCTTGGGCAGCGGCGCCTTTAAGGCTTCGGTGATCGTCTGGATCTCTTCTTTGTCCTGCGCGATCAGCTGCTCCAGTTGCGCTACCTTCTTCGACATCGCCAGAGCGTCTCCGCTCAACGTCAAATGCTGCGCATCCAAAGTGGCCTGGCGCAGGGCGGAGGCAAATGCCTGGTCAACCTCGTGGTCTGCCAGCCTTTCCGCCTCCTGCGCATACTCCTTCTCCTCCGCGGTGTATGCCAGGGCGGCAAGCGCCTGCGCTGTCTGCCACGGCTTCGTGTCGACAATCGCCTTCTTTGTCCCACTCGTACGGTTGGGATTGTTCCTTGGATTCAGGAACGAGAGATTGCTCATTACGTCGCCCGTCTCCCATGTGAAGACCAGGCATGCGCCAAAAATCACGATCAGCGTCAATAGAATCGTCAGCCGCGTGCTGCCGAATACCCTCGCGCGCAGCTTCTGTCCTGCAGAGGAAGCAATTTGGGGGATTGCCATGCCTCATTGTTGCAGGAGATGACCGCCTCTCTCCAGAACAATCTGCTCGCGTGACGAGGACCACTTACCCGCGAGCACGGCTCAATTCAAAATAGGTTTGTGACGCTTCATGCACGCTTGCTCACGGCCATCACCGTTGCGGCATTCACCACCGCTGCGTCCGCTCTCCACCCGGCCGTAACGCGCCACTCTCAGCCGGTTGCCACACACGACACCGTTCCTTCGGAGCCGGTCGACATCAACACAGCTTCGCTCGATCGACTCACCAGTCTCCCAGGCCTCGGCCGCGTCTGGGCAGCGCGCATCATCCGCTATCGCCCTTACCGTGGGAAGAATGAGCTCCTCGACCGCGGCGTGATCCCAGCCGGCGTCTACGCGCGCATCCGCGACAGCGTCATCGCACACCGGCAGGCCCGGTAAGCACGTGCGCCTCTTCCTCCACCTCGCCATGATGCCGCGGCTTGTCTCCGCGCCGCAGTAGCCGGCTCAACATCACGTAGAGGACAGGGATAAACACCAGGTTCAGCAGCGTCGACAGCAGCATTCCGCCCACGATGGTCGTTCCCACTGACCGCCGTCCCAGCGCTCCCGCTCCCGTCGCGAAGACCAGCGGCAATACACCGAGAATGAATGCGAACGACGTCATCAGGATCGGCCGCAGACGTAGCTCAGCCGCCTCAATAGCCGCCTCCGCAATCGTCCGTCCCTGTGCGCGCAATTGCTCGGCAAACTCGACGATCAGAATCGAGTTCTTCGCCGCCAGTCCGATCAGCATCACCAGTCCGATCTGGCAATACACGTCGTTCGACATTCCGCGCAGCGCCACGAGTCCCAGTGCGCCCAGCACCGCCATCGGAACCGCGAGCAGAATAATGAACGGCAGCGCGAAGCTCTCGTACTGCGCCGACAGCGTCAGATACACAACCAGCAGTCCGAGTCCGAAGATGATGATCGCCTTGCCGCTCGACTCAATCTCGTCCAGCGTCAAGCCCGTCCACTGGTACGTCATGCCCGGCAGCATGTTTTGCTTTGCCAGGTCTTCCATGCCCGCGATGCCCTGCCCCGAACTGTAGCCCGGCGCCGGCGATCCATCAATCTCCACCGACCGGAACAGATTGTAGTGGCTGATTACCGGCGGCCCTGAGCTCTGCGCAATCGTCACCAGGTTATCCAGCGGCACCATCTCGCCGGTATTCGAACGCACGTAGTAGCTGTGCAGATCGCCGCCTGTCATGCGGAACGGCTGATCGGCCTGCACGAACACACGATAGGTACGATTGTTGAAATCGAAATCATTCACGTACTGCGAGCCCATAAAGACGCCCAGCGTCGTCGTGATCTGCGCCAGCGGAATGTTCATCGCCTTCGCCTTCTCGCGATCGATCGTTACCAGCACCTGCGGATCGTTCGCCGAGAAGGTCGTGTAAATGTTCGTCAGATCCTTGCGCGCCGCGCCGGCGCCCATGATCTGGTGCGCCACTCGATCCAGATCGCTCAGCGTATTCACGCCCGTGTCCTGCAGCTCAAACTGGAAACCGCCTGCCGTACCCACACCCTGCACCGCGGGCGGCTCGATGGCGCGCACAAGCCCGCCATTCTTATCCATGATCAGCATTCCGAGCTTCTTGTTCAGCCGCTCGACGATCACTCCCGGAGTGTCATTCTTGCTCTGCCGCTGTTTGATGTCCTTGGTGTGCACAAACATCAACCCGGCATTTGACGCGCCGCCGCTGAAGCTGAAGCCCATCACCGAAAATGCGCCTTCAATATCCGGATCCTGCCCGATGATCGCAGTCGCGCGATCTGCCAGGTTCGTCGTGTACTCCAGAGACGATCCCGGAGGCGCCTGCACAATCACGTAGAGATTGCCCTGATCCTCTTGCGGAATAAACCCCGTCGGCACAGTCTTATAAATTTCGTACGTAGCCCATAGACCCACAAAGAACAGCAGCAGCAACACCCAGCGGGCTCGCAGCGCGACATGGATCACGCGGCCGTACGTTCTGCCCAGCCAGCTCACAAAATTATCTGCGCCGTGAATGAACGCCGAGAACGCCCGCGACAACGGCCGGACGTGCAGAAAGTCCAGCTGATGCGGTCTCTCTTCTTCGCCGCGCAGAAACAGCGCCGACAGCGCCGGAGAAAGCGTCAGCGCGTTGAACGCCGAAATCGCAATCGAGAACGCAATCGTCAGCGAGAACTGCCGGTACAGTATGCCCGTCGTGCCTGGGAAGAACGACACCGGCACAAACACCGCAATGAGCACCAGCGACGTCGCGATCACCGCGCTCGTCACCTCGCCCATGGCGTTCGAAGTCGCCTCGTGCGGGTCCGAGTGCTCCATGGCAATGTGCCGCTGCACGTTCTCGATCACCACGATGGCATCGTCCACCACCAACCCGGTCGCCAGCGTGATTCCAAATAGCGTCAACGAGTTAATCGAGAACCCGAACACCTTCGTAAACGCAAACGTGCCGATCAGCGAAACCGGTATCGTCACCGCCGGAATAATCGTCGCGCGCCAGTCTAGCAGGAAAAGGAAGATCACCACGATGACGATCAAGATCGCTTCGCCCAGCGTCCAAAGCACCTCGCGGATCGAATCGCCCACCACCGTCGTTGTGTCGAATGCAATCACGTACTCCAGCCCCGGCGGGAAGCTCGTCTTCAACTGCTCAAGAACCGCCTTGACCTGCCGATCCACATCCAGCGAATTCGCCGTCGAGAGCTGCTGCACGCCCACGCCCATCGCCGTCTGTCCGTTGTACTTCAACGTCGAGCTATAGTCTTCCGCTCCAATCTCCGCGTGTCCCACGTCCTTCAGCAGCACCAGGCCGTTCGCGCTGTTTTTCAAAATGATCTTGTCGAACTGCGCCGGATCGCTCAGCCTTCCCACCACGCGCACCGGAATCTGATAAGCCTGCTGCTTGTTCGCCGGAGGCTGCCCCAGCTGGCCGGCCGGAATCTCAACGTTCTGCTCCTGGAGCGCGCTCACCACGTCCAGCGCCGTCAAATCGCGCGCCGCCATCCGGATCGGGTCGAGCCAGATACGCATCGCGTACTTGCGCTCGCCGAAAATCATCACATCGCCTACGCCCGGCACGCGCTTGATCGCGTCCTTCACATAGACGTCCAGATAATTCGACACAAACTCGTTCGAGTAGCGCCCGTCCCGCGAAAAGAATCCCGCTGCCAGCACGAAGTTATTGCTGACCTTCGTGATCGAAATGCCGGTCTGGTTCACAGCCGCCGGCAACCGTCCCTGCACGCTGGCGACGCGGTTCTGCACGTCCACCGCCGCAAGATCCAGATCGTAGCCCGTCTGAAATGTCGTCGTAATACTGCTGATCCCGCTGTTCGTGCTCGACGACGTGATGTACCGCATGCCCTCCACGCCGTTGATCGATTCTTCCAGCGGGATCGTCACCGCCTTCTCCACGGTCCCGGCATTCGCACCAATGTAGTTCGTCGTCACCGACACCTGCGGCGGCGTCAGCTTCGGATACAGCGATACCGGCAGCGTCGGAATACAGATCGCGCCCGCCAGAATAATCATCAGCGCGCAAACCGTCGCAAACACCGGCCTGCGAATAAAGAAATCTACAAACACAATGATCCTGCTTTCAGCTCTTCTGCTTGCTCAAGTTCCGTCTCATCGGCAGACCGTCACGCCGGACTCATCCCGGTATCGGCATCACCGGCATCCCGTTCACCAGGAACTGCGTGCTCGACACAATCACCTGGTCCCCGGGCTTCAGCCCCGACGTGATGGAATAGGAATTCTCGATGCTGTCGCCCAGCGTCACCGGCAACTGATCCGCCACAAACTTCCCGTTCCCCGCCGCCTTCGCCACGTACACGAAACTCTGCACTCCACGCCGCGTCACCGCCAGCACGGGAATCACCGGCATCGGCTTCGTGCTCCAGATAACCTTTGCCTTGATCAGCTGCGCATTGCGCGTCATCTCCGCCGTCCGGTGAACCGGCGCCTTCGCCAGAATCCCCTGCAGACTCGGATCCACCTGCGGCGACACGAAATCAATCTTCGACTTCTCCAGCAGCTTGCCCGCCGTGTCGTACAGCTCCACGGCCAGTCCCTGGTGAACCTCCCCGGCCCGCTCCGTCGGAATGTAGATGTACGCCTCGAGATCCCCGCCCTGATCCACCGTCGTCAGCCCCGTCGAATTCGCGCCCATCGTCGGCGCAACATAATCACCCACGTGAACTGGAATGTCGCCCACCACTCCGTCGAACGGCGCCTTGATCGTGTAATACCCAAGCAGTTGTTCCTGCATATCCCGCGTGCCGCGCGATGCCTCGTAATCGGCCTTCGCATTGTCGTAGGCCTGCTGCGCCTGGTCCAGAGCTTCCTTGCTCGTCACCCCGGCCGCAAACAGTTTCTTCTGCCGCTCCAGCTGCACATTGTCGAAGTCGTACGCAGCCTTCTTCTGCTGCTCGGTCGCCGCCTGCGATGCCACCGTCGCCTGCTGCTGTCGCGGATCGATCGTCATCATCACCTGACCCGCCTTCACATGCTCGCCGCTGTGCACCCGAATCGAAGTCAGCATCCCCGCCACCTGCGGCAGTATCGTTGCCGACCGCCGCGACTTCACCGTGGCCATATATTCGCTGCTCTGCGCCACTGGCTGCAGCGACACGGCGACCGTCTTCACCGGCATCGCCTGCATCCCCGCCCCTGCACCCGCCGGAGCCTTCGGCTGATCCTTCTGGCATCCCGCAACCGCCAGGAAAAGTACAAATGCAAAAACAAAATAAACGCGTTTCAAAATTTCGAACCCCTTACCGGCGTTCCCCGCCGTTATCGCAATCCCTTAGGTGTCTCTGGCTGAAGTTGATTCTCGTTGCAAACGGTCAGCCCGCGCGCCGCACCCGAACGCAGTCACTCCCGGACTGCCCGAAATCCATAGAACAATGCAGCACTCATGTTAACAACCCGCCCGCCTGAAACTCTGTGATCGAAAACAACATAACCGGCAGGTATGAACGGAGTTCTGGCGCTATTTAGCTGACGCTCAAACCCTCTCGATTGTCGCAAAATGTCGCCGCAGCAGCGCCATCGATGTTGCCACCCGGCACTTTCACGATTCCGGTCACCGGAAAGAGCGAGCAGCACAACTCGAACCTGACTTTTTCGCGGAAATAGTCAAACAATCCACCCGCCGCCCACGACCTCATCGCCGTCGTAGAAAACCGCAGACTGTCCCGGCGTCACTGCCCGCTGCGGTTCATCAAACCGCGCCATCACCTCATCCGCTCCCGCAGGCTCCAGCGTCGCCCACGCCGGCTCGTGCCTGTGCCGGATCTTCGCCTTCACCCGCATCGGCTCCGTCAGCTCCGGAATGCTGATCCAATTCAGCCGGTTCGCCCTCAACGTCTGTGTCGCCAGCTCCGCGTCCGCTCCCACCGTCACCCGATGGCTCGCTGGATCAATATTCAACACATACAAAGGCGAAGGCGATCCCACATTCAGTCCCTTCCGCTGCCCAACCGTGAAGTTCGAAATCCCCGCGTGCTTTCCAATCACCTCGCCGTTCGAGGCCACCAGCTCGCCGGCCGTATCCGGAATCTCCTCGCCCTGCTCCTCCAGATACGCCGTCAGAAACTGCTTGTAGTCTCCGCCCGGAATAAAACAGATCTCCTGCGAATCCGGCTTCTCTGCCAGCGCCAGCCCCTTCTGCCGCGCCACCTCGCGCACCTCAGGCTTCGTCAAACTCCCCAGCGGAAACAACGTATGCGCCAGCTGCTCCTGCGTCAGCCCGAACAGAAAGTACGTCTGGTCCTTCGCCAGATCCGCCGGCCGCTTCAAAATCCAGCGCCCGCGCTTCTCATCGAACTCGTTCACCGCGTAGTGCCCCGTCGCAATCGCATCCGCCCCGATCGACCGCGCCGTCTTCAGCAGCTGATCGAACTTCAGATGGTTGTTGCAAAGCGAACAAGGAATCGGCGTCCGCCCCGCCAGGTACTCGCTCACAAACGGACGCACCACATCCTTCTCGAACCGCTCCTCCTGGTTCACCACGTAGTAAGGAATACCCAGGTGCTCCGCCACCCTCCGCGCGTCATACACATCGTCCAGCGAGCAGCATCGCCCCGCCTTCGGAGCCTCCGGAATCCCATGCTTCCCCGCCAGCCGCGTCTGATCCCACAACTGCAGCGTCAACCCCACAACCCGATTCCCATCGCCCAATCGCGCAAGCATCGCCGCCACCGTAGAGGAATCCACCCCTCCCGACATTGCCACCGCAATTGTGCGCTTCTCACTCATAAAGAAGGTTCTCTGTTTTTACGATTCGTGATTCTCAAAAGAGGCTGTCATCCTGAGCGCTCCTACTTAATCAACAGCGCTGTCATCCTGAGCGCAAGGGGCCCCGGGCGTTTTTTCGAGCCCGGGGGTGGTAAGCGAAGGATCTGCTTTTCCTAACTCCGCTAACAGGCGCGAAGCGCCGCTAAGCAAGCGTCCCCGCACTCACCGGCGCCAGCGCCCGCAAATTCTGCACCGCCTCCGGCAGAACCGCAAGCACCCGGTCCACCTGCGCCTCCGTCACCGACTTCAGCAAACTGAACCGCAGGCTCGCACCCGCCCGATGCTTGTTGAGCCCCATGGCCATCAGCACGTGGCTCGGCTCCGTCGCGCCCGAGTGGCACGCCGACCCGCCCGAAACCGCAATCCCCTTCAGGTCGAGCGCGATCACCAGCCCCTCGCCCTCCAGGTTGTCGAACCAGATATTCGTCGTATTCGCCACCCGCGGAGCCGCCTTACCATCCACCAGCGCTCCATTCAGACCCGTCCCCGGCAGCGCCAGAACACCGGCCTCGAGTTTGTCCCGCAATCCCGCCAGCCGCGTCATCGTGCCGTCTTCCACGCTGTGCATCGCGATCTCAATTGCCTTCGCCAGCCCCACAATTCCCGGCACATTCTCTGTTCCCGCGCGCCGCCGCCGCTCGTGGCTTCCGCCCACAATCAGCGCATCCACCGGCGTTCCCTTGCGCACAAACATCGCGCCTACGCCCTTCGGCCCATGAACTTTATGTCCGCTGATCGAGACAAGGTGAGCACCCCACTTGCGCACATCGAACTTCACCTTGCCCGCGCCCTGCACCGCATCGATATGGAAGAAGGCTCCCGTATCCGCCGCAATCTTGCCAATCTCCGCCACCGGCTGCACCACGCCTGTCTCGTTGTTCGCCAGCATCACACTGATCAGCCGCGTCTCCGGCCGGATCGCCCGCAGGATGTCCATCGGCTCAATCAGACCGCTCGGCTGCGGCGCAACAAAGGTCGTCGTCACCCCAAACCGCTCCAGCTTCTTCGCCGCCTGCAGCACCGCCGAGTGCTCAATTGAGGTCGTAATCAGGTGGTCGCCCGGATGCAGCAACCCGAATAAGGCCGTGTTATCGCCCTCCGTGCCCCCCGAGTTGAACACCACCTCGGCATCATGGCAGTTGAAGAACTCCGCCAGCGTCTCCCGAGCCCGGTCGATCGCCGTCCTCGCCGTCTGCCCGTCCAGATGGATCGAGGACGCATTCCCAAACTGCTCCGTCCAATAGGGCCGCATCGCCTCCACTACCTCCGGCAAAAGCGGAGTCGTAGCATTGGCATCCATATAGATACGGCCGTTCTGGAACGTTCCTGCAGACATGAGTAGAGCCCTCTCCTGCTGCGAGGGTACCATACGGTCCAAACCACATTGCGGTACACAAGCCCTCTCGAAAAGCGCCGCTCCGCAAACCGCTCATTCCACTCGCAAATTTCCTCGCTCTCGTTTTGCAGTCAATTACCCCTCATTTCGGCACAATGGAATTGAAGTGAGGAACACAGGTAAACGCGGACCGTGCCGGGTGCCCCCGAGCCTGCACTGAGCGAAGCCGAAGTGTCCCTCACCTTTGGGGACCGGGAAGGTCTCACAAGGAGCTATGCCCCATTCATCGCGCAGCCTCTTCGCGCGTTGAGTGGGACGGGCAGTCGCGCAGACCGGGGAGAGTCAACGAACGATGAGAAACCACCTTAAGCAGCACCGATCCCCTCACGATCAGTCAGGTGATCTGGAACACGGCAGCAGCTATGCAAAGATCTGGACCTAAGCCCATGCAGTTCCAGGAACTTAAGAGAAAGACCCCCAAAAACAATTTCCGGACATGGGGGTGGGGTACCCGCCCGCAAAAGCGAATGCCCTCCGGCACAAGCCGAAAGGCATTCAGTAAGTCCGGTGTCCTTGCCGGATGCCCCTGGTCCCTCGCATTTGGGGACCAGGGAGAAGATCAACCACCAAAACTGGGTGAAAGGGAAACAGCTACGCCGTCACCGTCCTCGACGGCTTATGCCCCACAAACCCGTAGTACGCAATGAACAGGTAACAGATGATCGGGAGTATTGCGGCAGGTCTGAATCCGAAGTTGTCGACCAACTTACCCAGCAAAACGGGAATCACGGCTCCTCCAACAACCGCAGTCATGATGAGACCTGATCCTTTGCTCGTCATCGGTCCCAGTCCTGTAATCCCTAGGGCAAAAATATTTGGGAACATGATGGAGTTAAAGAAACCACAGAGCACCAAACTGTATATGGCCGCGTTCCCCTTTGTACTAATGGAGAAAGCAACGCACAAGACATTCATGAGCCCGAAGATGCCCAAAAGTCTTCCTGCATTGATCTTGGTCAGCATCCACGATCCGAGAAGCCTTCCAATGAGCGCACCAAGCCAGTAGTAAAACGTGAAGGCAGCGGCTGCGGCGGCTGTCATTGCGCCGATTTCAGGAAGCCCAAAGTAGCCAACCATGAACTGAGCTAAGCCGACTTCCACTCCAACGTAGAAGAAGATCCCTAGAGTTGCCAGAACGGTGTGACGATAGCTCCAGATGCTTTGATCAAGGAGGCCAATGCCTTCTTTTGTCGGCCGGAATTCCTGAGTGTTTTTTATGGTTGGGAGATGTGCAAACGAAACAGCGACTCCCAGCAACACTAGTGCTGCTGCGATGGCAAGATAAGGCATTCGCACTGTACTGGCGATACTGATCTTGTAAGCAAGCTGCTCCTGTGCGGATTTGGTGGCCAGAGTAGCGGCATCCAACACCACTTTGTGCTTGAGAATTAGCGCTCCCGCAACAAGCGGCGCGATCATTCCGCCAATTGAATTGAACGCTTGCGCAAGATTCTGCCTTACGGGTGCGCTCGACTCAGGTCCCAACGCAGAGACGTAGGGATTAGCCGACGTCTGAAGCATTGCGACACCCGAGCCGACAATGAAGACGGCAGTCAAAAACAACCAGAAATTTGGAATGCTCGCGGCGGGTAGAAATAGGAGCGCCCCGGCAACCTGTACGAAGAGGGACACAACCATAGTTCTCTTGTAGCCAATTGACTCGATGAGCTTCGAAGTAGGGGATGAAACCACGAAGTACGCAGTGAAGAATGCGCCATTAGCCAATGCCGCCTGGAACCATGGCAAATCGAATACCGATCGCAGGTGAGGAACCAACTGCATGTTCAGATTCGTGATGAATCCGAATATGAAGTAAAGCGCGGTAACCGTAATGAATGGCCCGGTGTAGTTCGGCGTCGTTGCTGCCGTTGCCGGCGTCGATCGAGTTGCCATACGTTGTTTGCTCCCTTGCTTCCTGAAAAAAGTTCACCCGGTAAGAGTGGTGTGGCGCGCCTTTGTCCCTGGCGCTTACTTGGAACCAGCTTGGTTTCGCTGGGATTGCTCTGAACCTCCGGTTTCCCGGCAAATTGCTGCACACCACACTATACGGAAAACCCCGCGTTGGGGAAGTGACGCCTCCGCCCGCTCCCAAAACGTTTTCGCAGCATACGTTTTCCCGTTTTCGGCCTCGCTCTCACGTCGCCCGCCTGCAGCAACCCGGAGCCTCTGTTTTCGACTCGAAATGCCGTATTCTCAAAAGAAAGACCCAAGGAGTCGCCGTGCCCACCAGCACTTTGAGCAGCGCCAAGCTAAAGAAGGTTCTTGCTGCCCTCGAGGCCAACTGGCAGGCCGAGATGGAAGGTTTTCACACCTACAACGCTCTCGCAGACCGCGACACCGAGCCCGTCCGCGCTCAGGTCCTCCGCCACCTCGCCTCCGCCGAGTGGGAACACGCCGCTCTCTGGAAAGGCCGCATCATCGAGCTCGGTGGCCCCGAGCCCACCTACAAAGGAACGCCCGGCGGCGAAGCCGACTCCCTCGCCAGCCGCGCCGGCGGCGTCCGCATGGCCCTTCGCCGCCTCGAGATCGAAGAGAGCCGCGACGTCGCCAAATACGGCGCTCAGCTCAAGGAACTCGGCGACGAAGGCTCCATCGCCATCCTCGAACATGTCATCGAAGACGAGAAGGATCATCACCGCGAGCTCGGCTCTCTCCTCCGCGGCCACTATCAGGCTCCCGCAGGCGCTCCGAAAGTTGACCCCAAAGCCGTCCTCGAAGAACTCCTCGCCAAGCGCAATCAGGGTCGCAAGCAGCCCGGTGCCTGGATCGGCGACGCCATCTACGGCGTAAACGACGGCCTCGGCGCGATCTTCGGCATCGTCTCCGGTGTCTCCGGCGCCACCGCTGGCGACAGCAAATACGTGCTCCTCGCCGGCCTCTCCGGCATGATCGCTTCCGCCCTCTCCATGGGATCCGGCGCTTACCTCGCCGCCAAAAGCGAGCGCGAAATTTACCATGCCGAGATCGCCCGCGAACGCGAGGCCATTCAGATGAACGGCCCCGAGGCCCGCGAGCTCCTCTCGCTCTACTACCAGGTCAAAGGCCTGCCCGAAGCCGACGCCGACCACATGGTCAACCACATCTCGAGCGACCCGGAACAGATGCTGCGCGCCCTCGCCAGCGAGCGCCTCGGCAGCTCCGAAGAAGCTCTTTCCAACCCGATGGTCTCCGCGACATCCGGAGCAATCTCAACAGCCATCGGCGCTCTCATCCCGATCATTCCCTTCTTCTTCCTGAGCGGAGTTCCGGCCGTGATCGCGGCTGCCGTCGTCTCTCTCATCGCCCACTTCGCAGTCGGCGCGGCCAAGAGCCTCATCACCATCCGCTCCTGGTGGTCCTCCGGTCTCGAAATGACCATCGTCGGCGCAGTCGAAGGCGCCGTCACCTACGGCATCGGAATTCTTCTCGGCAAAGGCGGAATGTAAGTGGGTGGCTTCATACCTCTGGGCGACGCCTCGCGTCCTCTGCGGCGCTTCGCCGTCGCCACGCTCGGCATCATCATCCTGAACGCGTATGTGTTCTTGAAAGAACTGGCCTATGGCGACCGCTTCGTCTGGGTCTGGTCGGTCGTTCCCTACCGGATCGTGCACGGCTCCAGCTGGATCACGATCCTTACCTCGATGTTCATGCACGCCGGCTGGATGCACATCATCGGCAACATGATCTACCTCTGGGCCTTCGGCCGCGAGATAGAAGACGCCATGGGCACCGGTCGCTTCATCTTCTTCTATCTCACCGGTGGCGTCGTCGCCATGATGTGCCAGATCCTCGGCGACCCCTTCGCGCGCGTTCCCTGCCTCGGAGCCAGCGGAGCCATCGCAGCAGTCATGGGCGCATTTCTTGTCACCTACCCGCGCGACCGCATCAAGACGGTGATCTTCTTCCTGATCTTCGTCCGCATAACATTTATCCCGGCCGTACTCCTCATCGGCTTCTGGTTCCTGATGCAGATCCTCAACTTCGGCAGCGTCGCCACCGTGCATACCGGTGGCGTAGCCTACCTGGCCCACATCGGCGGCTTCCTCTTCGGCGTCGTCACCGCTCGATTTCTCGTCCGCCCTCAAACGCGGGCCGGCTACATCCGCATTTTAACCATGACATTGCGAGAACGGATGGCGAGCAACAGGTCCGCTGAGACACTGAAGACTGAGAACTGAAGACTGGCAACTCTGATACAAGCTAGGAGCGAGTAGCTGATAGCTGTCTCTCCGCAACGAGCTCTTTCGCCGCATTCCGCCCGGTGCGAATGCAATCTGGAATGCCGATGCCTTCGTAAGCATTCCCGGCCAATCGTAACCCTGGCAGCGCAGCCACTCGCTTCTTAACGCGCTTCATTCGCTCCTGGTGGCCAACTGCATACTGCGCCATCGCCCGGCGCCACCGAGAAACCTGCGTTGCCTCCGCCGGAATATGCGGACCAACGATGCGCGTTCCGAGAATTTCACTCAGCTCGCGTCTCACCGTCGCGATCAGTACATCATCGCTCTGATCGAGCAGCGCTTCATTCTTCGCTCCTCCGAGAAAGGCTCGCAGCACCGCCTTACCCGTCGGAGTTCGCCCAGCAAACTTGCGATGCACAAACGTGCACGCCAGCATCGCGCGCCCTTCCACCGCCGGAACCAGGAATCCAAACCCATCCGGCAACGGCCCAAGCTGCGACTCATCAAATACGAGGTTCACTGTGATCGACGAAGAGTAAGGAATCCCGCAGAGTTCATCTGCCAGCGCAGCATCCGTCGTCGCCAAAAGCTTTCCGGCCGCGAACGCCTGCGAAGCCAGAATCACGGCATCATACTGTTCCTCTCCGAGACTCGTCTGCAACCGCCAGCTATCATCTTCGCGCAACAAACCCGCAACTGCTGCCGACTTTCGAATCCACTCCGGATTCAGGCGTGCTTCCAGCGCGTCCACCAGCTGCTGCATGCCACCTTTCAGCGAGGTGAAGATCGATCGCGGACCGGCTGGTTTTGCGCTGCCCTGGCCGGCTGTGCCGTTGCCGGCGGCAGCGCGCATCGCTGCCATCTTAGCCCGCATCTGTTTGTGTGCCGCAAGCATCCCTCGAGTCAGGGATCCGTACTGCGTTTCCATTTCGACGAGCTTCGGCAGCACGGTCCTTGCACTCAGCTGTGTTGCATCGCCGCCATAAATCCCGGAGAGCAGCGGATCCGCAAGCCGATCGACCGCTTCCTTTCCGAAGTGTCTCTCCACAAGTGCCGCGACAGATTCGTCGTTCTCGCTTGGTCTCGGCGGATGCAGCAGCTCCAGAGCCATCTTGATCTTCGTAGCCGGACTAAACAAACTCGTCAGCGCCGTGGGAACCAACTTGGTCGGAATCAGAAACATCAGCCCATCGGGAAGTGGAACAAGCTTGTTCTTCACCACGATGTACGTCTTGCGATTCGCATCATTCGACGGAACGAGCTGATCGCCGAGCCCAAGCTCGCGGCACAACTCTGCGCCCGCGGGCTTTTCGCTGAGGAATGAGTCCGGTCCGCGCTCCAGCACGACTCCATTCGCGGTCTCCGATGCGAGTGAGCCTCCAAGCCGATCGCGCGACTCGAAGAGCGTGTACGCAATGTCCGCACCGGCACTCCGCGCTTTCTCGAGCTCATAGGCAGCTGCCAACCCTGCAATTCCGCCTCCGATAATCGCTACACGCATCGCCGACCTCAGTCTCTTGATAACACAGCAGACCTTCACTCGACTTCAACCCTAAAGACCAGGGTTTCGGACGCCTGCCTCAGGTACAGCATCAATCCTGCAGACACGCCATGAAGTGATTTAAATCACATCGGCATAACCCTGCTGCCGCCGATAATCAGCCTTGTCGAATCCACACATTCTGCTGATCGTAAAGCCATTCCCGATCAGCCACGTTAAGCCGTCGCACGTGGCCGGCTTCTTTCCCTTCGCACGTAACAGGAGTCTGCATGACACCAGAGCTGATACACAGGCTTCATTTCGCCTTCACTATTACGTTCCACTACCTCTTCCCGCAACTCACCATGGGCCTGGGACTGCTTATCGTTGTCCTGAAGACAGTCGCTCTCCGCACAGACAACGAAGAGTGGGATCGCGCTTCACGCTTCTGGGCTCGCATCTTCGGCATCAACTTCGTCTTCGGAGTCGTGACCGGGATTCCGATGGAGTTCGAGTTCGGCACCAACTGGGCACGTTTCTCGCAACTCTCCGGAGGCGTCATCGGTCAGCCTCTCGCTATGGAAGGCGTGTTCAGCTTTTTTCTCGAATCCGCTTTTCTCGGACTCTTTCTCTATGGCGAAAAGCGCATCTCGAAGCGCATGCACTGGTTCTCAGCGGTTATGGTCTGGCTCGGCTCGTGGATTTCGGGGTTCTTCATCATCGTCACCGACGCATGGATGCAACATCCCGTCGCCTACAACAGGCTTCCGAACGGACAGTTCGAAGTGGTCAGTTTCTGGAAGCTCCTTCTCAATCCCTGGGGTCTTCTCCAGTACATGCACAATATGACCGGCGCAGTTGTGACTGCCTCATTCGTCATGTCTGCGGTGGGCGCCTTCTACCTCCTCGATGGTAAGAACGTGTCTTACGGCCGCATCCTTACTCGCGTTGGCGTTGTCGCCGGGCTCATCTCGACGATCCTCATCATCTTCCCTACCGGCGATCTGCACGGCAAATATGTTGCGAAGAATCAGCCTGCGGCCATCGCGGGAATGGAAGGCCTGTTCCACACTGAAAAGGGCGCTGATCTCGTGCTGATCGGCCAGCCCAACGAAGAGACCGGACAGATCGACAATCCTCTGGTCGTGAACAACGTCCTCAGCTTTCTGATCTACGGAACCACAAAGGCAGAGGTCACCGGCCTCGATCGCATTCCGCGCGATCAATGGCCGTCAGCTCTTCCACTGCTTTACTACGCGTACCACATCATGGCCGGACTCGGGACTTACTTCGTCGTGCTCATGATCGTAGCGGCGCTTCTGCTCTGGCGGAGAAGACTCTACACCTCGCGATCCATACTCTGGCTCCTCCTCATCAGCTTTCCGTTTCCCTACATAGCCAACACTGCCGGCTGGATGACGGCTGAGATCGGCCGCCAGCCCTGGCTCATCTACGGGCTGATGCGCACCAGCGATGGCTATTCGCATGTGGTCTCTGCAGGCAACGGACTGTTCACGCTGATCGGCTTCATGGGTCTCTACGCTCTGCTCGGCCTACTGTTTACGGTGCTCGTCTATCGCGAGATCAGCCATGGACCAGTACCAAAGGACGCAGCTGTTGAAACCGCCGTGGTCGCCTGAAGAATCGTTTCCGACTCCGAGGCAACGCTGGACTGTGAACTATGAACTATGAACTGTTTATCTGAGGCTTCATCATGATGGGATTCATCTGGTTCTGGCTTGTCGCTGTAATGATCGTCGGCTATGTAGTCCTCGACGGATTCGACCTGGGTGTTGGCATTCTGCACCTGTTTCTTCCGCGAACTGAAAGCGAGCGCCGCGCCAGTCTCCGCTCCATCGGACCGGTATGGGACGGCAATGAGGTGTGGCTGCTTGCAGGCGGCGGCACGCTCTACTTCGCGTTTCCGTTGCTGTATGCCTCGGCTTTCTCCGGCTTCTATCTGCCGCTGATGATCGTGCTGTGGCTGCTGGTACTGCGCGGCGTCACACTCGAACTTCGCAACCACATCGATGTCGGTGTCTGGCTTTCTCTTCTCGACGGCGTCTTCGGATTAGCCAGCGCTCTCCTCGCTGTCTTCTACGGCGCCGCTCTTGCCAACGTACTCCGCGGAGTACCGCTCGGAGCAGATGGCTACTTCTTCCTGCCGCTCTGGACCAACTTCAAACCTGGCGTTCATCCCGGCATTCTCGACTGGTACACCGTTATCGGCGGCCTCGTCGCTCTCGTTGCGCTCACTCTTCACGGCGCGCTGTGGCTCACCATCAAAGTCAGCGGCCAGTTGGAACAGCGAGCCGCGCAGCTCGTTAATCCTCTCCTGCTTGCGTTGTTCCTTCTGACCGTCGTGAGCCTGATCGGCACGATCGCGGTGCGGCCGGAGAGTCTCAACAATTACTATCGCTATCCCTTCACGTTTGTTGTCCCTGCCGGAGTGCTCGCTTCGCTCGCGAGCATCTGGTGGTTCAACCGCAACAGGCAGAGCATCAAGGCATTTCTTTCATCGAGTGCATACCTCTTCTTTATGCTGGCAGGCGCGTGCTGGGGCGTTTATCCAACACTGCTGCCTTCCACAACGGGCGCGGATCGCGACATCACGTTGACGCGCGCCATCTCGGGTCCGCACACATTGTCCGTGGGTCTTGCGTGGTGGTCATTTGGCATGCTCCTTGCCGTAGCCTACGTTGTATTTGTGTACAGCCGATTCAAGGGCAAAGCGGACGCGGACGGCGCGGCGCACTGAGCCGAAAAGAAGAAGGCCGGCACGCGATCTGTGCGCCGCCCTCTTTTTTTCGCAGAACTTCTCTTACTTGCTCGCGGCCTCGCTTTTCTTCCGAGGCGCTTCGAACTCGTCGCCTTTGTGCCATTCAACGGAGTGCGGCTGCGCGCTCGCAAGCCAGCCGAGAACGAAGCCGAAGCGAGCAAGCTTTGCGTTGCCGCTGAAATTCCAGCTCTCCTGAAACTCGTCGGACGGCTGGTGATAGTGGTGCGCCACATAATCCTCAAACTGAGCTTTGCCCCACGCTTCGTCATGGCCTTCGAAGAGAACACCCGGATCGATGGAGAACGCAGGGATGCCGACGCGGGCCAGCGAGAAATGATCGGAGCGGTAGTAGTGGCCGGCGGAGGGCTGCGAGTCCGGCTGGATCGCCAGGTCGAAGTCTTTCGCGACGGTTTGCACGGTTGGCCAGAAGTCCATTCGTTCAGCGCCGCCCAGCGTAACCGAGCGAGGAACTCCAATCGGCAGCAGCATGTCGAAATTGAGGTCGAGCGTGATGCTACGCGCGGGCACCGGTGGATGTTCGCCGAGGTATTGCGAACCGAGAAGGCCTTGTTCTTCTGCTGTGACGGCCGCGAAGTAGACGGGATGCGGCGGCCGCGTGGTGGCCTGGGCGTAGGCTCGGGCCATCTCGAGCAGGATGCCGCAGCCTGTTCCGTTGTCGGCGGCGCCGTTGTAGATGCCATCGCCTTTGGCATCCGGATCGACGCCGAGGTGATCGTAATGCGCGGTGTAGAGGACCGCATTCTCAGGACCTGCCGAGGCGCCTGCCACGCGAGCGACGACGTTGGTTGAGTTGTAATGGCGGACGCGGCTTTCAACGTGAGCTTTGAGGCGGACGTTGAGTTCCTGCGGATGGAAGCCGGGCTTGCCGGCGCGGTCGATTGCCTGGTCGAGATCGCCGAGGCCCGCGAGCTGGAAGAGATGCTGAGCCACATCGTGCTGGATCCATGCTGCGGCGCGAAGAGTGTTGAGTGGGTCGCCGGCGAGATAGCTCTTTTCGATGGCCTGCGAGTTCTGCACGACCTGCCAACCATAACTGGCGAGATCGGTGCGATGAATGATGAGAACGCCGGCGGCTCCGCGCCGTGCGGCCTCTTCGTATTTATAGGTCCAGCGGCCGTAGTAAGTGAGCGCTTTGCCGTCGAAGAACTTCTCGTCGTCGGAGGGTGGCTCGTTGACGATGACGACGGCGATCTTGCCGTGGAGGTCGATGTCTTTGCCGTCGGATCCAGCGTAGTCGTTCCACTTGTACTCTGGCGCGCTGATGCCATAGCCGGCAAAGACCAGCGGCGCATCGAGATCGGCACTAGACTGGCCGGTCTGATCTTTGGAGACGATTTGCGAACCGTAGGCGAGGTCGACCGGCTGCCCTGCGGCAGGAACGAAGGAGAACTTCGTCTTGTCTTCAATGGTGTGGACCGCGATCAGCGGAACCTGCTGGAAGTAGCTGTTGTTTTCGCCCGCAGGCTGCAGGCCTTCCAGGGCGAATTGCGTGGCGATGTATTCGGCGGCGAGCTTGTCACCGCGTGTGCCGGGGCCGCGACCTTCAAGCAGATCCAGAGACAGGAAACGGACGTGAGCGCGGATCTTCTCCGCGTCGATGGACGCTGCAGCGGCACGAGCAGAGGCCGGCAATCCGGCAACCTGAGGAATCTTGTTGTTGTGTGCTGGAGAGGTTTGTGCGATGACTACGCATGGCGCGGCGAGCGTGGCGGCAAGAAGGCAAAAGGCGGCTTTCGAATCGATCATGGAGTCTCCGTGAGAAAGCTCAGAGTACTTCGAGCACTGGCGATGGAGCAATGACTGCAGCGTTGCGGCTGGTGCGGATCAATCCAGCCTTGGTGAGAATCTTGCGCGCGAGACCGGTGAGCGCGATCGACGAGGCTTGTTCGGCGCTCATCCAGCGGCGCTCGAGAGACGGCTCGGGCAGATCTTGGGCGTCGAGCGCGTGGACATGCACTGTGTAGTTGACCTGCATGATCGCGTGGCGAACGGTCAGCATCGGTTCATGTTCGGGCTTTTGAGCAGGCTTGAGAACCGGCAGTTCCCAGAGGCCGGGCATGACTGAGTTTGTTGCGGCACGTTGTTCAAGAACAATCTCCGTTCCAGAAGACGATTCGCGGAGGACGAGAGCATAGACAATCTCGCCGGTCTTCATTGCGGCGCGTTTCGGGGTGCGATGTTCGCCGAGCGTGCGACACTCTGATGCCCAGGGGCAGACGAGGCATTGCGGGTTGCGAGGCGTGCAGACTGTGGCGCCGAGTTCCATGATGGCCTGGTTGTAGTCGCCGGGGTGCCGGGGGTCGACCAGTGCCTGGGCGAAGTCATCTACTTTGCGGCGGACGGCGGCTTCAGACACGGTGTCGTGGGAGTGCCAGCCCTGGATGCGGCTGAGTACGCGCTCAACGTTTCCGTCGACGACAGCAACGGGCTCGCTGTGGGCGATGCTGGCGATGGCAGCGGCGGTGTAGGAGCCGATGCCGGGGAGCTCGCGGAGGCGGGCGGCGGTGGTCGGCATCTGTCCGTTGTAGTCGGAGACGATTGCCTTGGCGGCTTTGTGGAGCATGCGCGCGCGGCGGTAGTAGCCGAGACCGCTCCAGAGCGCGAGGACGTCCTGCTCGCCTGCCTCGGCGAGGGACTGAATGGTGGGGAAGCTTTGCAGGAACGCGGTGTAGCGATCGATGACCACCGCGACGCGTGTCTGCTGAAGCATGATTTCAGAGACCCAGATGGCGTAGGGGTCGCTGGTATGACGCCAGGGGAGGTCGCGGCGGCTGCGGTGATACCAGGTGAGGAGTTCGGATCGCATGCGGGCGATCGTCTCCGGACTGTGGAGGCGCCGACGGGGCATGGGAAAAGATTACGGCATGGGTCGGAAGCTGGTTGGGCCGGGACAGCTTCTGGCACGGTGCAATTCTCAGTTCTCTAACCCCACCCCATGTCGGGGAAATAGTTTTGGTGGGTCTTTCTGGCAAGTTCCTGATCGCACAGTACTTCGCGGAGGATCTTCGGGATGAGCGCTGGATCGCACCTTCCAAGATCCTCGAAGAACGGGAGATAGATCCAGACCGATCCTGGGGACGACGGGGAAGCCGGGCAGACGCGGCTGAGCGGGCAGCCTTGTGCCGGCGGATTGGTAGGACGTCCTGCATATTGACCAGTATGCGCCGGAGCGGGTTAATAGACTGCAATTCTGGAGCCGGCTTCTTTTCCCTGTGAATTCTGTGACTTACGGTCGCTTCTACGAACGGCGGAGCTTGACAAGCGCTCCCGGCGCCGTGGGGTGAGAGCCTCCGAAGGCTAATCCGCTGATGGTGCGGGACATACGAAAGGGTTCCGATTTCGCTTGACGTCTATTACAAATTGCGATATTGTTATTGCGATTTGCAATTGGCTTCTACGTCGCACCGAAGCCAGTCGCTGACGGGAACAGGATGAGGCTGGGCGAAAAGATCAGGTATCTGCGGGAGGTGGAGGGCAGTTTACGGGGCCTTAACCGCGCGATGAACCAATTGGAGCTGACGAGGGCGATTGAGTCGGAGACGGGGTCGAAGATCAGCCAGAGCTACCTGTCGCAGATTGAGAGCGGGGCAAGGCCGCACCTGACCAACACCACGCGGCAGACGCTGGCGCAGTTCTTCAAGGTGCATCCGGGGTATCTCGTGGACGATCCGGAGGGCTACCACCCGGAGCTGCTGAGCGAGGTGCGGAACCTTGAGGACAAGCTCGATCTGTGGCTTGTGTCGGGGGCGGAGCGGTTCAGGCGCGATCCGGAGCTGAAGAGCGCGCTGCTGACGCTGGCGCAGCACGAGCAATCGCGGGAATGCCTGCTGCTGCTGGAGGGGATTCTGAAGACGCCGGGGCTGGCGCCGAGGCTGATGGAAGTGCTGAAAAAACAGTGATCAGTGGTCAGTGGTCAGAAAAGACGGGCACTAGGGACTAGGGACTAGGGAAGAGAAAGACCAGGGACTTGGGACTCAGACGACGTCAACGGCAGTGAACTTGGGGGCAAGGCGTATGAACTGGGAGACGTTTTATCTGGTGTGCTTTCTGGCGGGGCTGATGTTGAGCTTTGTTTCTCTGCTGGGAGGGATGGGGCACTTTGGGGGGCATGTGCATCTTCCGCATGTTCATGTGCCGCATGCGGGGCACGTACACATTCCCCATGGCGCGGGCGCGGTGCATACGACCGGAGGCACAGGGAGTACGGGAGTAAATGCTGGGCCGGAGGTGCCGTGGTGGAACGCGTTCTCAATCATGATTTTTCTCTGCTGGTTTGGAGCGGCGGGATATCTGCTGACGAAGTACGGCAGTTTTGTTGCGGGCGTGGTGGTGGTGCTGGCGGCGATCTGCGGTGTTGCGGGCGGGGCGATCATCTTCATGTTCATGAACAAGTTTCTGATGAAGTATGAACGCGAACTTACGTCCTTCGAAACCGAGGTTGTCGGTGCCGTGGGACGGGTCTCCGCTCCGATTCGGGCCGGTGGCACGGGCGAGATTGTGTACGAGCAACTGGGAGCGACGCGCTCGGCTATCGCGCGATCAGAGGATGGTGCCGCGATCGGAAAGGAAGAAGAGGTATACGTCCTGCGCTACGAAAGAGGCATTGCGTATGTGAAGCGGTGGGAAGAAATCAGGGACTGAGGGACAAAGGGAGTAGGGACATAGAACCCCGGTTACCCTCAACTGACAACAAGCTGTGCCCGGCCGAAGGACCGGGGTGTATGAGCAATTCGGCTGCATTAGTTACGGAGATGAGCGTCCTGGTGGGGATCTTTCTGCTGGGGCTGATTGCGAAGTTGTTTCCGAAGAACAGGCATAAGGCGAAACAGTGATCAGTGGTCAGTGATCAGGGAGTTCAGTTAGACAGATCACGACGGCAGGAACCGATTGCTGCGGATTGCAGTTCAACCATCAACCGAATTCAACCCCTGTTGAAAGGACAGGGATCGAATGAGACCAGAAATTCTCTTAATTGTGGGGCTGTGCGTATTAGCTGTTTTTGTTGCGATGGGGATCATGGCCAGGATGTACAGGAAGGCGGGCCCAAACGAGGCTCTGATTATCTACGGAGCTGGGGGAACGAAAGTAGTGAAAGGCCACGGGGCCATAATTCTGCCGATGGTGCAAAACTGCCGCGAGCTCTCCCTTGAGCTCATGAGTTTCGACGTGGCTCCGCAACAGGATCTCTACACGAAGCAAGGTGTTGCTGTGACGGTGGAAGCCGTGGCGCAGATCAAGGTACGAAGCGATCAGGTTTCGATTCTGACTGCTTCCGAGCAGTTCTTGACGAAGACTCCTCCGCAACGTGAGGGACTTATTCGGCTGGTGATGGAAGGCCATCTGCGCGGGATCATCGGCCAGTTGACGGTTGAGCAGATTGTGAAAGAGCCGGAGATGGTGGGCGAGCGGATGCGCGCGACGTGCGCTGAAGACATGAGCAAGATGGGGCTCGAGGTGATTTCGTTCACGATCAAGGAGGTTCGCGACAAGAACGAGTACATCGCCAACATGGGCAAACCAGATGTGGCGCGCATCAAGAGAGACGCGGAGATGGCGACAGCCGATGCGGAGCGCGATACGGCGATCAAGCGTGCGACTGCGTTGCGTGAATCTGCTGTTGCAAAGGCGATGGCTGACCAGGAGCGGGTGATTGCGGAGACGGCTTCGCAGGCGAAACAGGCTGAGGCCCAGAGAGATCTCGACATCAAGAAGGCGCAGTTTGCGGAGCAGAGCCGCAAGCAGCAGGCGCAGGCCGATAAGGCGTACGAGATCCAGACCAACGTCATGCAGCAGCAGGTGACCGCTGAGCAGGTGAAGGTGCAGCAGGTGGAGAAAGAAGGCCAGATCAAGGTTCAGGAAGCCGAGATCACGCGTCACGAAAAGGAGTTGATCGCAACGATTTTGAAAGAAGCGGAGATCAATCGTCAGCGGATTGAGACGCTCGCGATGGCTGAGAAGAACCGTCTGGCTGCTGAAGCGGAAGGCCGCGCTGCGGCGATCCGTACGCAGGGCGAGGCGGAGGCTTCGATCATCTTCCAGAAGGGAGAGGCGGAAGCGAAGGCGATGAACGTGAAGGCCGAAGCTTACCAGGAGTGGAACCAGGCCGCGGTTGTGGACAAGCTGCTCACGAACATGGCCGATGTTGTCCGTGCGATGAGCGAGCCGCTATCAAAGGTGGACAAGATCACGATCGTGTCCACGGGAGAAAACGGCGCCGCCGGGGTGAACAAGATTACCGGCGACATGACGAAGATCGCGGCGCAGGTTCCGGCGTTGTTCGAGGCGCTGAGCGGGATGGACATCAAGCAGTTGATGTCGAGTGTGCAGGCGATCAAGGACAAGCCGAAGACAAATGGTGATGCGGCACAACAACACTAAGCCGGGAGGTTCCGTCGTATCCCAGGTCTCAGAATCGAGACCTGGGGCACCCGAGAGTGGTTGGGTGAAGATCCCCGGTCCCCAAATGCGAGGGACCTGGGGGACCCGGTGATCGAAATGTGGGCGCGGTGGATCCCAGAGCGCAGGAGCGAGGCCTGGGGCACCCGGCGCGAGGTAGCGAGAGAGGGAGAGGAGTGAGATGAAGGTGAAGAAGATTGTGTTGTTGATGGCAGTGGCGTTCGCAGCCGTTCCGGTGAGTATGGGTGCGCAGGCGATTGCGGTGGGCGCGGACGGATCGATGCAGCAGGAGAAACCGGCGCCCGTGATAGCGCCGGAGAACCAGGCATCGCCGGAGCAGGTGGCGAAGCTGTTTGACGTGATGCGGATCAAGCAGCAGATGCAATCGATGAAGTCGATGGTTTCCGGCATGGTGCAGCAGCAGGTTCACTCGGCGATGAAACAGAGTGAGGCTGAGCTTCCGGCGGGATCGAATCTGACACCAGAGAAGCGCGAGAAGATGCAGCAGGTGATCAACAAATACGTATCGAAGTCGATGGATTTGTATCCCGCTGACGAGATGCTGGCGGACATGACCACGATCTACCAGAAGCATCTGAGCAAGGACGATGTGGAAGGGCTGATTGCGTTTTACGGTTCGCCGGCGGGACAGCATCTGCTGGATGCGCAGCCGGTGATCGCACAGGAGTACATGCCAATGGTGATGGGCAAGGTGGGCCAGAGAAGCCAGACCATGATGCGAGAGATGATGCGCGAGGTGGCGGAGGTGGCGCCGCAGACGAAACCAGCCGCAAAGCCCGCGGCAAAAGCGGGTCCGGCGAAGACAACGCCGAAGTAGTGCGAGTGAGATCGAGCAAGACAAAGATTCAGAGCGAGGAGGAGATATGTCGTTACTGGAAAGAGTGAGCACGCTGCTGAAAGCGAATCTGAATGACCTTGTCGAAAAGGCCGAGGATCCGGAGCGGATGTTGAAACAGGTTGTCCTTGATATGGAGAACCAGCTTATGCAGGTGAAGACGCAGGTGGCGATTGCGATTGCAGATCAGCATCTGCTGGAGAAGAAGAAGACGGAACACGAGCAGCAGGCCGCGGAGTGGCATCGCAAGGCAGAGCTTGCTGTGGAGAAGAGTCAGGATGACCTTGCGCGCGCTGCGCTGGAACGAGCGCTGAGCCAGGAACAGCTTGCGGTGGGCTTCAGTTCGCAAGCGGAAGACCAGAAGCACGAGGCTGACAATCTGCGCCAGGCTCTGCGCAAGCTGGAGCAGAAACTGGCCGAGACGCGCGCGCACTGCGAGATGCTGATTGCAGAGCATCGCAGAGCAAAGGTTGTAGGCCGAGCCGCGAAGGCGCAGCATGTGGTGGGCAACGAGCAGGAAAACACGATCGGACGCATGAAGAGCAAGGTGCATGTGACGGCTGCCGAGAATGCCGCAGCAACAGAAGTGCTGACGCCGGAGTCACTCGAGGACAGGTTCCGCGCACTGGAGAACGAAGACAAAATCGAGTTGATGCTGAAGGAACTTAAGAGCCGTAAAGGCGCGGCCTAGGTGACGAAAGTAGCAGGCGACGGCGCGGCGGGGATCAACTTTCTGCATCCATCCATGGCAAACTACGTCTAAATGCCAAGGAGATTACCTCCTTTGAGTTGACGCATCCGCCGCCGCGCGAGTGGCGGATGCACCCTCAGGTGTGTCTGTTCATCCTGGTCAAGATTGGGATGGACGGATGCGCCAATTTCCCCCGTGGGTGAATTGGATGCGCCATCATTTTGTCTTTGTTGCCGCGGTTCTATCCGCGTTTATTGTCGTCTCTGCCAAAGGGCAGGACCGGGTCACAGGGCCGGCAGATGCTGGTCAGGGTGTGGTGTCGACTTCGACGTTGAGTGCGGCAGATTCTGCTGCTCCCGATGCAAGTCCTGCTGAAGTGAATGGCACCGTGACAGACGCGAACGGAGATTTGATTCCGGGAGCGACGATCGTGCTGGAAGGGCCTGACGCGCCGTCTCATCACACGCAGACTGCGAACGACTCCGGATTTTTCCAGTTCGAAGGATTGAAGCCGGGCGGACCTTACCGCGTGACTGTGTCGGCCAATGGATTTCAGAGCTGGAGTTCTGATCCGATTACGCTGGCCTCAGGGCAGTTCTTCGGCGTGACGAATATCAAGTTGAAGTTTGACGCGGGTGTCTCGTCGGTCACGGTGTATTCGTCGACGGAACAGATTGCGACGCAGCAGGTGAGGCTGGAGGAACAGCAGCGCGTGCTGGGAGTGATTCCGAACTTCTATGTCGTGTATGACTCGGCACACGCGGTGCCTCTGACGACCAAGCTGAAGTTTCAGATGGCGTACAAAGCGGCGACCGACCCGATCAGCATTGTGGGCGCGGCCACGCTCGCTGGAATGAACCAGGCGGGCGATACGCCAAACTACCGGCAGGGCGCGATCGGATATGGCGAGAGATTCGGGCAGGCGTACGGCGATGGAGTAACGGACATCATGTTCGGCGGAGCGATTTTGCCTTCGCTGCTGCATCAAGATCCGAGGTACTTCTATCAGGGGACTGGGTCGACGAGGTCGCGACTGATGCATGCGCTCTCTGCTCCGTTCATTTGCCGCGGAGACAACGGCAAGAACGAAATCAACTTTTCGAGCATGGGCGGCGATTTGATTTCGGGCGCGATATCGAATGCGTACTATCCGGAGTCGAACCGCGGACCGAGCCTGGTGTTCACTGGATTCGCGCTGAGCACGGGCGAGCGCATGGTGAACACGGTGGTGCAGGAGTTCATTCTGAAGAAGCTGACGCCGGGTGCGAAGGGGCAGTTCTGAGAGAGAGACTTAGCTTTTAGCTTTTAGTTTTCCAGGCGCCGCCGCCGGGGGATTCGATGCGGATGCGTGTGCCGCGTTTGAGTTCGCGGGTGCATTTGCCGGGGAGATTTTCATCTTCGCCGCTCCTGACAATCAGAGTTTTTCCTTTTTCGCCGGGAGCGCCGCCGTTGAGTCCCCAGGGTGAGGTTGCGCGGCGATCGGCGAGGAGCGTGACCTGCGCGTCGCCGAGAAGTTCGATCTCGCGGATGAGGCCGTCGCCGCCGCGGTGCTTCCCTGCCCCACCGGAGTTGGGGCGAATGCCATAGCGGATCATGCGGAATGGATACGCGTACTCGAGCGCTTCAACGGGCGTGTTGAGTGAGTTGGTCATGTGTGCATGATGGCCGCTTGCGCCGGCAGATTGCGGAGAGGCACCGAGTCCGCCGGCGATGGTTTCATAGTAGGTGAAGGGCTGGCCGGATCTGGGATCGATGCCGCCGATGGTGAGGTTGTTCATGGTGCCGGAGCTTGCGGCGGGGATGCGATCGGGGATCGCCGGGGCCAGCGCGCGCATGAGGGTGTCGACGATGCGCTGCGAGGTTTCGACATTGCCTCCGGCTACTGCGGCGGGCGGACGCGCGTTAACGATGGAGCCTTCAGGCGCGAGTACGTTGACGGGACGCATCAGTGCCGCGGTTGCGATTGCCTCTGCGGGAAGCAGGCAGCGGAATACGTAGAAGACAGCGGACCATGTAATGGCGTAGACGGCGTTGATGGAGCCGGGAACCTGCGGGTCTGTGCCGGCGAAGTCGACTGTGGCGCGGCGGCGTTTGGGGTCGGTGGCGATTTTGACGCGGATCGCGATCGGGTCCGGTATGACTCCATCGTCATCGAGGAAATCTTCGGCAGACCACTCGCCGGCGGGAAGCGATGCGAGGACGTTCTGCATGAGGCGTTCAGAACCGGAGAGCATGGCGGCGACTGCTGCGACCAGACGCGGATGCGTGAAGCGGTCGACGAGTTCGAGCATGCGCGTCGCACCGATGCGGCATGCGCCCAGCTGCGCGGTGAGATCGCCTTCGCGCTCGCGTGGTGTGCGCACGTTGGCGAGGATGGTGGCGAGAAGCTGAGTGTCCATTTTGCCGGAGTTCATCAGCTTGACTGGCGGGATGCGGATGCCCTCCTGTGCGATTTCGCGGCACGGCCCCATGGAGCCGGGATACATGCCGCCGACGTCAGCGTGATGCGCGCGGTTGGCGACGTAGAAAGCTGCACGCCTGCGGCCGGGGATGAAGACCGGAGCGACCATGGTGATGTCGGGCAGGTGCGTTCCCCCGCGGTAAGGGTCGTTGAGCAGTGCGACGTCGCCGGGCATGAGGCGCAGATCGGCGAGCGCCGCGGCAACGGACATCGGCATGGAGCCGAGATGCACGGGCATGTCGTCGCCCATTGCGATGAGGTAGCCCTCTGCGGAAAAGATGGCGGACGAGTAGTCGCGGCGTTCTTTGATGTTCGGCGAGAAAGAGGTGCGGCGGAGGGCCGCGCCCATCTCGACTGCGACAGAGTGGAGCGCGTGGCCAATGACGGCGATTTCGGCGGGATCGAGTTGGCGGTTGGTTGTCATTGGCGGGACCTTGCATTCGGTGTGAGGATGAGATTGCTCTGTGCGTCGATTGAGGCTTCCCAGCCGGTCGGCAGATATGTGGTTGCGCTGAGTTCGGCGATGACCGCGGGACCGGTGAGACGATTGCCGGGCGCGAGCTGAGCGCGATCGTAGAGCGCGGCTTTGCGCCAGCGGCCGTTCTCGAAGATGCGATGAGTATTCCCACTCATCGCACGATGAGACTGTGCGATGAATGGGGCACAGCTCTCACTACCCTTCTTCGCTTGGGGAACATGCGGCTTTGGTGAGCGGGCGATGGCCTGGACGCGGAGGGTGACGATCTCGACGGATCGCGCGGCGTCGGAATAGCCGTAGGTCTGCTCGTGCAATTTGTGAAAACGAGAGAAGGCATCAGCTGACCAGTCGATGCGCAGTTCGTAGCCCTGGCCGTGGTAGCGGAGATCGGCAGAGCGCTTGAGGATCGGGCGGGCAGATTCAGATGCAAACGCCGCGCGGGCTTCGGCTTCGAGCGCGGGGAAGACTTCGCTTATTTGCGGCGAAGCAGGTGCGAGCATCACGGTGCGCGAGAACTCGCGGCGGAGATCGGCGTCTAGAATGCCGAGGGCAGAGAGCGCACCAGGCGCAGCGGGAATAAGAACGCGGCGGATGCCAAGCGATTCGGCGAGTGCGCAGGCGTGGAGCGGGCCGGCGCCGCCAAATGCAAGCAGGGTGAACGTGCGTGGATCAAAGCCGCGTTCGACAGAGACGCGTCGAAGTGCCGATTCCATGCGTGCATTGGCAACGCGGATGATTCCCTCCGCGAAGTGCTCGAGGCTGGCGAACGATCGATGCGGAATGGCGGAGAGCGCTTTATGCGCGCGAGCTTCGTCGAGGCGCATTGCTCCGCCGAGGAAGTAATCGGGATGCAGGCGGCCGAGGACGAGATTTGCATCTGTAACTGTGGCGCGTTCGCCGCGGCCGTAACATGCGGGCCCGGGATCTGCCCCTGCCGACTGCGGACCAGCGTGCAAAGCACCAGCCGAGTCCATCCATGCGAGCGAACCGCCGCCCGCACCGGCGGTGTGAATGTCGAGCATGGGGATGCTAACGGGGAGTCCCTCCACCTGGCCTTCACTGGTGGTGGGCGGTTCGCGGTTCGCATCGAGTAGGGCAACGTCGGTCGATGTGCCGCCCATGTCGAAGGTGAGGATGCGATCGATGCCTGCGATGCGCGCAACGCTGAGCGCGCCGATGACGCCGCCGGCGGGGCCGGAAAGTATTGTGCGGACGGGCTCGCGAGCGGCAGATGCGGCGGAGAGGATGCCGCCGGAGGACTGCATGATGCTGAGTGCAGCGCTGCGTTTCTCCAGGCCGCGTTCGAGAGCGCGGATGTAGCTCTGCATGCGCGGGGCAAGATAGGCATTGAGCGCGACGGTGGAGCCGCGTTCATATTCGCGAAACTCGGGGAGGATCTGGTGGGAGAGCGAGATGGGGAGGCGCAGGGACGCCAGTGCTTCCGCTACGGCTTGTTCGTGCGCGGAGTTTGCGAAGGAGAAGAGGAGAGAGACGGCGATTGATTCGGCTTCGCTGTCGTTGATCGCGCCACGCAGGTTAGCGAGTGCCGACTTCGATGGGGCGAGGAGGACGGAGCCGTCGGGAGCGATGCGTTCAGGGACTCCGAAGGTGAGGCTGGTGATGGGCGCGGGGCGGTGCTGGTTCCAGTCGTAGAGGTTGGGCCGGGCCTGACGCGCGATGGCGAGGGTGTCTTCAAAGCCGGCGGTGGTGACGAATGCGACGCGGGCGCCTTTGCGTTCGAGCAGCGCGTTGGTCGCTACGGTTGTGCCGTGGCGAACTTCGACGCGGCGGGCGGGCACGAGTTCGCAGACACGTCGAACAGCTTCGAGGATGGCGCGGCTGGGGTCGTCGGGGGTTGAGGGAAGCTTGAGAACCTCGATGCGGCCGCGGTTGCGGTAGACACAGTCGGTGAAGGTGCCGCCGGTGTCGATGGCGATGGAGAGGTGCGGGATCACTGGAGCCAACATAACAGGCTGAGTACTTGGGCAAAGTCTGTTCGTGTGGATGGGGCTCCCGTTTTCAAAGGCAAGGCCGTTCCGATTCCGCGAGGGGCTTTTTCGTCTCCCACCCTAACCGCCGACAGAAGGCGGTTAGAATGGGGCACCCACATGGTGGCGCTTCCTTCGCCACTGCGGTTTCCAATCACTCGGCTACCCAGCTGCCCCTTCGGGGCGTGGCTCCCCCCTGCAGCGATGATGTGTCAACGGTGACACAGGCGTGTTGCTGGGAACACGCGTTTCGCTCTTCGATCCCGAACTAACTCCATTGTTTTCAGAGCAGAACCGGTTGGCACGGGGGCTGCAATCTCCCTGTGCATTGAGAGATTAAGGGCCGGATGGGGGACGCGATGAAAGCGAACGGACTGTGCAAGTGGGCGGTGGCGGTAAGCGCGGCAATGCTGATGGGGATCAACGCGATGGGGCAGACAGCAACGACGGCGACGCAGGACACTCCGGCGCAGGTGAAGAGAACGATCGTGGTGAGCCTGGAGGATCGGAAGCTGGCGCTGGTGGAAGACGGCGCGATGAAGAAGGTTTACACGGTGGCGGTCGGCAAGCCGTCGAAGCCGAGCCCGGTGGGTACGTTCGCGATCCAGCGCCGCGTGAAGAATCCGGTTTACCAGCACGAGGGCAAGGTTGTTCAGCCGGGGCCGGGGAATCCGGTGGGGACGCGGTGGATGGGGCTGAGCGTGAAGGGCTACGGGATCCATGGAACGAACGAACCGAAGTCGATTGGCAAAGCCGCTTCGCATGGGTGCATCCGGATGGCGCGGAAGGATCTTGAAGAGTTCTACGAGATGGTGCGAGTGGGCGACACGGTGGAACTGATTGGCCAGCGGAACGAAGAGACGGCGCAGTTGTTCGGCGAACAGAAGCCTGCAGCGGCTGAACAGCCAGTGGTGGTGGCGAGCGCTGCTGCCGCGGCGGAGACCGATACGAATGCGGTTGCGGCGGTCGCCGCAGAGAACTGAGGAGACGCGGCGATGAGTGTGCTGGCGGATGCGATGAGCGGGATGGGAGCAGCGCTGTTGCCGGTGGCGGCCGCGCTGCTGTTTGAGGAGTTGACGTTTGGCGGGCTGGTCCGGCTGCTGCTTGCTCCACGGCCGGGATCCAGGAGAGACGGGGCGGCCCACAAAGGACGCGGACGGAAAGAGCACAGAAACCACCCCACCAACCAGGGACCGGTTTGCGGGGATTCCGGAGATCTGAAGATCCGGGCGATAGGGGGCGGACAATGATTGCGCTGAAGACGATGTTGATGATTGCGGGCGTGCTGTTGATGACGGTGGCGGCGGGGATTCCGCTGCATGGGTTGTGGATGCAGATTCGCTACGTGATGAAGAAGAAGTCGCGCGGCGAAGGAATGCTGACGGACGGCGGCACGGCGGAACCTGAGCCCGCGCCGATTGCATGGAGAGTGCCGGCGGCGCTGGCGTTGGTGGCGTGCGTACCGATGCTGATGGCGGGGAGCATGGTGGTGGTGCCGAGCGGGATGGGCGGCGTGCGCGTGAGCCAGATTGGAGGGACGGAGCCGGGAACCCTGTACCCAGGGCTGCACTTCGTGACTCCTATGATCGAGAGCGTGCAGATGTTCGACCTGCGCGATCATCTCTTCACGGCCGGCGTTGCGGATGCAGGCAAGCCCGGTACGAAGAACAATCTGATGGTGCAATCGCGCGAGGGACTGAACATCGGGCTGGCGGTGACCGTCCGTTATCGCCTCGATCCGAACAAGCTGGCGAGCGTGCAGGCGCATCTGCCGCAGCCAGCAGATCAGCAGCTGGTGCCGCCGGTGGTTGCGAGTGCGTGGAGGGAGCTGGCGCCGGGGTACACGGTGCGCGAGATCTTTTCGAGCAAGGGCGAAGAGGTGCGCAACAAGGCTGCGGGGATGATCACGAAGAAGCTGTCGACAGATGGAATCGTAGTGGAAGAGGTGATGCTGTCGGACATTCAGCTGCCGGAGCAGTACGCGAAGGGACTTGAGGGCTTGCTGCTGAAGGAACAGCAGGACGATCAGATGACAGTGGATACCGACATCCAGCAGAAGCAGGTGCGGATCGCGGAACTGCAGGCTGAAGCAGAAGCGAAACAGAAAGCGAAGCAGGCTGAGGGCAACGCGCAGGCACGGGTGATCGAGGCGAAGGGCGAGTCGGACGCGATGCAATACACGCTGCCGCTGAAGCAAAAGCAGATTGAGCAGACGAAGCTCGAAGCGGAAGCGCGCAAGGAAGCGACGATCCAGAATGCGCAGGCCGAGGCCGAGGCCAAAGTGATCGACAGCAAGGCTGAGCTGCAGCGTCGCAACTTGCTGGCGGATGCGGAGGCGAGCCGGATCAAGCTGATTGCGCAAGCGAATGCGGAGCGGATGACGAGCGAGGCATCGCTGCTGAACAAATCGCCGCTGCTGATCAACAAGATCGTGGCGGAGAGGCTGTCGGACAAGATTCAGGTGGTGATGGTGCCGTCGGACGGGAAGTTCTTCTTCGCGAATGACGTGTTCAAGAACATGGCGAACGCGCCGGTGGTGAAACAGGAGATGGAATCGGAGAGCGATACGGAACCGAAGGCGGGACATTGAGGCCAGGGGTGGGTGCGGCTCGGGAGGTGCGGCAGGGACTGCGCATCTCTCGGGCCGTGTTGTTTGTCGGACCGCGTTACCGGTGGCGGCGGCGGGGTTTTGCAGGCACGGAACTGAAGCTCCGCAGACGATATAATCCGCGCAAGAACAAGCGAGAAGCGATGAGGGCAATGAAGCTGGTCGGGGCAGTGTCGCTGGTGGTGTGCTGGATCTCCGGGCTCGCGGCGTGTACTGCGCAAACGGCGCCGATCTCGTCGCAATGGGCGCAGCCGGCTGCGGAGCTCGCGGGGCAGATCGCAGATCTTCTTGGGCCGGGACAGGCGCAGCTGACGGTGCGCAGCCTGTCCACGATTCCCGCAGGTGAAGTGCCGGGTATTCGCAAGCTGCTCGAACAGGATCTGAAGACGCGCGGCGTTGTTGTCGGCGGCCCAGAGAGCGCCAACGCGATTCGGGTGACGCTGAGCGAGAATGCGCGGGAGCGGCTGTGGGTTGCGGAGACTGTGGAAGGCGACCGGACGCGGATCGCGATGGTCCACGTTGCAGCAGGTGAAGCGGCGGCAGCGACGCATGGGTCGAGCGAGCGGGTGGTGTTGCGCAAGGAAAAGATTGGCGGAATTGCGGGCAGGCCCGGGGCTGGCGGCAAAGATGTTGCTGTGCTTGCCGCTGCCGAGATCAACGGACACTTTGTGGTGATGTTTGCAGATCGCATTTCGGTGTACTCATCTGCTGCCGGGGGCTGGACAGAGTCGAACACATTTGCGATGAATCCGAAGATGTCGCGCGATCCGCGCGGGGTGATCGTGCCGGCTGCGGATGGGGGGTCGTTTGCGGCTTACACAGCGGGCACGCAGTGCAGCGGCAGCTATTCCCTGCCACTGAACGGCGGAACACAGGAGAGCGGATGGACCGTGCGGTGCCGCGTGAGCGACGATCCGTGGCCGGTGTACCAGAGTGCGGACGCGAGCAGCGGGCCGGCGCTGAAGGCCTTCTACAACACGGCGCGCGATTTCTTCACGGGGGTGGTGACGCCGAACATCGGTGTGGATCTGCCGGTCTTCTATGCGGCGGGAATGATTCCACGTGCGGCCGGTGGGGCGGCGGTTTTGCTGATGGGCGTCGATGGCAAACTGCAGATCGTGGAGAACGGCGCACTGAGAACTGTATCGGGCGCGAGGGATTGGGGCAGCGATTTTGCGGCGGTGCGGTCGGGATGCGGGGCGGGAACACAGGTGATTGCATCCGGTTCGCGCGAGGCGGTGAGCGATACGCTGAGGGCGTTTGCGATTCCGGCGCTGGAGGCGATACCGGAGAGCAACACGCTGCAGATGGACGGAACGGTGACTGCGCTGTGGACGGCGCAGGATGGAAAGAGCGCGATGACCGTTGTGCGCAACGGTGCGGGTGAATACGAGGTGGACCGTGTTTCGGCGACTTGCAATTAGCCTGCTGCTGGCTGGAGCGGCGCTGGATGCGGGTGCGCGCACGCGTCCGCATTATGGCGGGACTCTGCATGTTGAGATCGCGGGAGATCCGTGGGAGCGGCCGACCGGAGTTGCGCGGCGGCTTGTCTACGATGGGCTGACGCAGTTTGATGCGGGCGGGGCCTTGTCGCCGGCGCTGGCTGTCGGATGGGAGCAGGACAACAACTTTCATCGCTGGCAATTTCGGCTGAGGCTGGGAGTGCGGTTTCACGATGGGACTGCGCTTACAAGTGCGGTGGTTGCCGCTTCGCTGGCGACGTCGTGCGGCTCGGCTTGCCCATGGGATGCGGTGAAGGCTGTTGGACCGCTGGTCATTTTCACCAGCGATAACCCCATGCCGAATCTGCCGGCTTTGCTGGCGAGCGATCAGTTTCTGATTGCGCTGACAGGGACGGGAAACGGCGGGACCGCGGCTGGAACGGGACCGTTCCAAGTGACGGGCTTCAATAATGGTGTGCTCTCGCTCGCGGCGAACGAGAATTGCTGGTTGGGGAGGCCGTTTGCGGATGCGATCGAGATACGCGTGCGTCGTCCGGTGCGGGATCAGTGGCTCGATCTGGGCTCGGGACACGCGGATGTGGTAGAGGTTCCGGCGGAGCAGTTGCGGCAGGCGCAGCAGCAAAGGCTGTCGGTGATCTCTTCTCCTCCGATCACGCTGGTCGCGCTCGAACTGGGCGATGCCGGCGCGCTGGCGAATACAAACTTGCGAGCGGCGATTGCAGCTGCTGTCGATCGAAGCGCGCTCTACAACGTCATCTTCCAGAAGCAGGGCGAGGTAACGGCGAGCCTTCTTCCGCAAAGGATGAGCGGGTACTCTTTCCTGTTTCCGACCGAGCGGGATCTGAACAAGGCACAGGCGCTGCGCGGAGGTCTTGCGGCCGGCACGCTCACGATGAGCGCGGACGGCGATGCGGCCATGCAGCTGGCTGCGCAGCGCATTGCGCTGAATCTTCGCGAGTCTGGCATCAATGTGCAGATGGTGCCGGCAGGCGTGCGCCATGCTGACCTGATGCTGCGAAGATTCACGATCAGCGGGAACGATCCGGCAGCGGCGCTGGAAAGAATCTTGTGGGATGCAGGACAGCTTGCTGCTGTGAGCGAGCAATCTTCGGCTGATCTCTACAAGCGCGAGCGGACGATTCTTGAGAACTACAGGATCATCCCGCTGGTCGATCTGCCTCTGGGATATGCGAGCGGGCCTCGGGTGAGAGATCTGCGTTTGCGCGCAGACGGGTCGCTCGATCTGGCCGGCGCCTCGCTGGAGGACGTGCGGTGAGCCTTCGGCAGAAGCTTCTGTTGCTCTTTTCGCTGACCGTGGCGGCGGCGGTGGCGGCGGTGGCGTGGACTGTGCTCCTGCGCATCCGGCAAGTCTTCGAACAGCGCGACCGGGATGAGACGGCGCTGTTCGTCAACCAGTTTCAGCGTGAGTTTCAACACAGGTCGGCGGATGTGGCTGCGGCAATCGACCGCATCGCGGGCCAGGAGCGCGTGCGGAACATGGCGTTCGAGCTGGTGCAGTCGGGAGATGCGGCGCCGTTCCTGAGCGAAGCGCAGACGCTGGCGCAAGATGCGCGGCTGGATTTTCTGGAGGTCGTAGGGCCGGATGGGAACATCGTCAGTTCAGCGCAATGGCCGGCGAGGTTTGGCTATCCGGAGCCCGCGGTTCGGGAGGCGACGCGCAATGCATTTTTGAAACGCGAGGAGTTGGCGGATGGAAGCACGGCGCTGGGACTCTTTGCTGTCCAGACCGTCCGCGGGTCAGAGCCGGCAGTGAAGCTGATCGGCGGTGTGCGCATGGATCAGGCTTTCCTTGCAGATCTTCCGGTCGTTCCCGGCATGCAGGTCGGCTTGTATACCGAGACGAACAGTTCGGGAGGCGACGCGCAGGACGGGGGCACATTCGCAGAGAAGCACTTTGTTGGGCCGGAGGGCACGATGCCGGGCGGCGCCAAATATGCAGGGTTGATCAAGGCGGCGCGGGGGAGTGGGCACGACGCAAGCGGCATCCTCTACATGACGCCGGACCGCGCGGACAGCGTTGCCGCAACAGCCATTCCGTTGAAGAATTCAGCAGGAGGGGTGCTGGCTGTGCTGACGGTTGCGATTTCGCGCGGCGGCCTGGTGGCCGAGCAGCAGCAGGTGAAGGCCACTGCGTATGGCGTGGCGGCAGGGGGAATTCTGCTCGCGATCATCTTCAGTCTGTGGATAGCCGCGCGCGTTTCGCGACCGGTGGAAGAGCTTGCCCGCGCCGCGGAGGAAGTTGCCGGCGGAAGCTGGGACGCGCGCGTGCCTGTGCGCGGGCGCGACGAGGTGAGCGTACTGGCGCGCAGCTTCAATCACATGACGGAACAGCTTGAGAATCAGCGCGAGAGGCTGGTGCAGAGCGAGCGCGTGGCCGCGTGGCGCGAGCTGGCGCGGAGACTCGCACACGAGTTAAAGAACCCGCTGTTTCCGCTGCAGCTGACGGTGGAGAATCTGGCGCGGGCACGCCTACTGCCTCCCGCAGAATTCGATGAGGTTTTCAACGAAAGCACGCAGACGCTGAGCATGGAGATCGGAAATCTGAAGAAGATCATCGGACGGTTCAGCGACTTCAGCAAGATGCCAAAGCCGGAGCTGGAGCGCATCGATGCAAAAGACGCAATCGCACGGGTGCGCAATCTCTACGCAGCGGCGGCGGAAGACGGACCTAGGATTGAAGTGGTCACCAAGCTCGAGAACGCCGCGATGCCGCTAATGGCCGACCCGGAGCTTTTGCATCGGGCGCTGTCGAACCTGGTGCTGAATGCAAAGGACGCCATGCCGGAGGGTGGAACCGTCACAATCAGCGCCCGGAACGCCGGGAGCAATGTCGAGATCCGTGTTTCAGATACGGGACAGGGGATGACTCCGGAGGAGTGCGAGCGACTGTTCACCCCCTACTACACGACCAAGCAGCATGGTACCGGGCTGGGGCTCGCGATTGTGCAGAGCGTGGTGGCCGATCACGCAGGTACCATATCGGTGGAGAGCCGGGAGGGACAGGGCGCGACGTTTGTGATTTCGCTTCCGAGGGCTAAAGGATGAGCGCGAAGATTCTGATCGTTGACGATGAGGCGAACACGCTCGCTTCCCTTTCGCGTGCATTCCGGCTCGCCGGACATGAGGCGGTGGTGTGCGACAACGCCGCGCGCGCGCTCGAACTGGCGCAGGCGCAGCCGTTCGACCTGATTCTGAGCGATGTGGTGATGCCGAAGCGCGATGGGCTTGCGCTGCTTGAGGACCTGAAGACGGCTGAAGTCGCGGCACCCGTGGTGATGATGAGCGGGCAGGCGCACATTGAGATGGCGGTGCGAGCAACACGGCTGGGCGCGCTGGATTTTCTGGAGAAGCCGCTCTCGACGGAAAAGCTGCTGGTGACGCTTGACAACGCAATGAAGCTGACGCGACTGGAGGCGGAGAATCGCGATCTGCGCACGCGCGTTGGCAAGCACACGATGGTGTGGACGGGCGAAACGATGCGGCGCGTGATGGCACAGATCGAACGTGTTGCGGCGAGCGAAACGCGGGTCTGCATCTACGGCGAGACCGGCACCGGAAAGGAGCTGGTCGCGCGAACACTGCACGAGAAAAGCCAGAGAGCAGGTGGGCCGTTTGTTACGTTGAACTGCGCGGCGGTGCCGGCTGAGCTGATTGAGAGCGAGCTGTTCGGTCATGAAAAGGGCTCGTTCACGGGCGCGGCCCAGCGGCACAACGGCAAATTTGAGCAGGCGCATCGCGGCACGCTTTTTCTGGACGAGATCGGAGACATGCCGATTGCGATGCAGGCGAAGCTGCTGCGCGTTCTGGAAGAGGGAGAAGTGGAGCGGATCGGCGCGGACAAGCCCACCAAGGTGGATGTGCGCGTTGTGGTGGCGACGCATCGCGATCTGGAACAGCTTGTCGAAAGCAGCGGCTTCCGCCGCGATCTCTATCACCGTGTGGTTGTTTTTCCGCTGACACTGCCGCCGCTGCGGGACCGCTGCGAAGATCTGCCGGCGCTTGTGTCTCACTTTGCTCGCCAGGTGAGCGCGCAAAACGGATGGAAGCCCGTTCCCTTCAGCAACGCGGCAATCGACGCACTGAAGGCGTATTCCTGGCCGGGGAACATCCGAGAATTGCGGAACGTGGTGGAGCGCCTTCTGCTGCTGGCTGACTCGCAAGTAGAAGCAGAGGATGTGCAAATGGCCCTGCCCGTGAGCAAAAGGGCGGAGAAGGTGCAGCCGTCTGTGAGCACGGATGTCCCGCTGGCAGAGCGCGTGCTGGCCTTTGAGCGGCAAACTGTGCTGGCGGAACTGCTGCGCCACGGCCGGCATGTAACGCAAACCGCAAAAGCGCTGGGCCTGGAACGCAGCCATCTCTACAAGAAGTGCCAGCAGCTGGGAATCGACCTGCAGAACCTGCCGGAACGCGAATAGAAAAGCCCTGTTTCCGACCCGAACCTCTGCCATCCGGTGCGCATCTAAGCTGACGTGTTTGTCTGCCTCATGGCCGTTTCGGTGCCAACCGGCTTCGCCATCCTGGGTGTTGTGGCGCTTCTGCTGGTTGCGTCGTCCCTTCTGGGAGGGCTCGTCGGTCCTACGCCGAAGTACAAGCTTGCCGACCGCGACGGCATCCCACCCAATGATTCAGACCGATTTCTTCAGGTGCTCGAGGCTTTGACCGATGCGCAGGTGAATCGAACCGGCTCGCTGGAAGTTCTGACAAACGGACCATCGTTCTACCCGGCGATGCTCGAGGCGATCAGGGGAGCGAAGCAGAGCGTCAATATTGAGGCGTACATCTTTCAGAAGGGTAAGATCGCGGATCAATATGTTTCGGCTCTGGCCGAGCGAGCGCGAGCTGGAGTCAAAGTCAATCTCGTCATCGATGCGATTGGAAGCGCTGGGACGACGAACCGCTATCTGGCCCCGATCCTCGAAGCGGGCGGCAAGGTTGGCTGGTACAACGGGCTGAGCTGGCACCGGTTGATGCATCTGGACAATCGAACGCATCGGGAGCTGACGATCGTCGACGGACGGATTGGATTTATTGGCGGGGCCGGCATTGCGGACCAATGGTACACGGGGACGAAGGGACACCCGCGCTGGCGCGACTCGTACGTGCGCATTGAAGGTGAGGCTGTGTGCAACCTGCAAGCCACGTTTGCGGAGAACTGGCTGGCAACGTCAGGCGAGCTGCTGGCGGGCGATGCGTATTTTCCGAGCGTGCATAACGAGCACCCACTGGTAGCGATGGTGGTGAACAGCACACCGACGGTGGGCGGGGGCACGCGAGCAAGAATCCTGTTCCAGCTTCTGGTTGCGTCCGCGCGTCACAGGATCTCGATCACAACGCCCTATTTTTTGCCGGACAAGAGCCTGATGGAAGAGTTGTGCAGGGCGGTGAAACGCGGACTGCAGGTTCGGATTCTCGTACCGGGCCTGAAGAGCGATCATATGGTTACGAGGAGCACCAGCCGCGCGGGATACGGCGAGCTGTTAAAGGCCGGCGCGGAGGTATACGAGTATCAGCCTTCAATGATTCACGCCAAGGTACTGTGCATCGATGATCTGTGGGTTGTTGTGGGCTCGACGAACTTCGATAATCGTTCTTTTGGGATCAATGACGAAGTGAACCTGGCAATTCGGGACGCGAACGTTGCAATGCGATTTGAAAACGACATGGCCTTCGATCTGGAGCAGAGCCGGCGCGTGACTCTTGATGAATGGAACCACAGGCCGGTGACGGAACGGGCGACAGAACTGATGGGGTTGGTAATCCAGAGACAACAATGAGCAAACCTTCGGTTCGGTTTCGGGTAGCTTCGTACAACACGCACAAGTGCCGCGGAATTCACGGGGCGATCTCGGCCGATCGCGTGATCCGCGTAATCGCTGAGCTCGATATGGACATCCTGTGCCTGCAGGAGATCGTCGATGCGCCGGGCGGAACGGGCAAATTTGACCAAGCTAACCAAATTGCGGCGGCATTTCCGAAGCTGCACATGGCATTCGGCAAGACACGGCCGCTGCACGGAGGGCGCTACGGCAACATGCTGCTATCGCGCTTCCCCATCGTAGAAGCGCACACCCATGAGTTGCCGAAGGCGCGGCGCGAGGAGCGCGGCGTGCTGCACTGCGTGATCGAGGTGGGTGACGGCCTGAGGGTGAACATCTTCAATGTGCATTTCGGGACGGGCTATATGGAGCGCAGGATGCAGATTGACGCGCTCATCGGTGACGAGATTCTGGCTAAGCCGGATCTGAGCGGCCCGCGTATCGTGATCGGCGACTTCAATGAGTGGACGCGCGGGAGAACGACCAAAGTCCTGCAAAGAAGTTTTCTAAGCCATCGCCCCCGTCCGCCATTTCGATTCGAGCGGACCTATCCGGGTGTGCTGCCTTTGCTCAGTCTGGATCACTGCTACTATGAAGAGCCCTTAAAGCTGGAACACACGACGGTATGGCGCAGCCGCAGAGCCCTAGTGGCGTCGGACCATTTGCCGCTACTCGCGGATTTCAGCCTGGAAGAGAATGCAGCTGTTGCGTAGCTACTTCACGCGCGGAACGCCGTGGCCCCAGGTATCGGACGGTGCGAGTTCGCGGCTCATGGGTGGTTCGTTCATGTCTCGTCGGTTGCTGTTGAAGACGGTGTCGCCCTGCGCGATGAGGTAGTCGGCTGTTCGTGCCGCGAGCGCCTGGATTGTCAGACCGGGATTTGCCGACCCTTGTGTGGGGAGAATCGAACCATCGCACACGAAGAGGTTGGCAATGTCGTGCGTGCGGCCGAACTTGTCTACAACTGAAGTGCGCGGGTCCTTGCCCATACGAGCTGCTCCGACGAGATGCGCATAGCGGGCTTCCTGAATGACCTCTGTGGCACCTGCGGCCTGCATCACTTCCATGGTTTTGTTCTTTGCAGCTTTGATGAGCCTGTGATCGTTGTCGTGCAGGTTGAAAGAGATGTGCGGTGCGCGGATGCCGAACTGGTCGCGTTCTTCTGAGAGGGTGACGCGATTGTCGGCCCAGGGTAGGATTTCGCCGAGCAGGCCGAAGCTGGCCCAGTGGTTGTAGTCCATCATCTCGCGGCGCAGACCCCATCCCCACGCGCGCTTGGCAGAGACCATCTGCTTGCCAAAAGCGATGGGCAGCGGGCCGACAGTCTGAATTGCGAAGCCGCGGGCGAAATCGTTGCGCGGATCGGTCTCATAGAACTCCTCGGTGAGAGCGTGCGCGGGCGGCGCTTTGTACATGCGCACCGGTTGATCGAAGCGGCCAAGCACGACGTTGCCTGCCTGGGCCATGAGGTAGCGGCCCACGGTGTCACTGGAGTTGGCAAGTCCGTTCTCATGACCGGGGCATGCGGAGTTGAGCAGCAGGCGCGGAGTTTCGATTGCATATCCGGCGACGATGACAGCTTTTGCACGCTGGAACCATGAGGCGCCGTCACGATCGAAATAGTGAACACCGGTGACGCGGCCGTCTCTACCGAGCTCGATGCGATGCGCCATAGAATACTCGCGCACTTCTCCACCGTTTGCAATGGCATCGGGAACGTGCGTAACCAGTGTGCTTGCCTTGGCGCCGACTTTGCAGCCCTGAATGCAGAAGCCGCGATAGATGCAATGGGGGCGGTCTGCGCGCGAGCCGGAGAGAATCGCTACGGGGCCGCCGATCGAAACGGGGATTCCCAGCGCGGTGCAGCCTTTGATCAGTGCGTTGCCGACTCCGCCCATTGGGTGCGGGCCGTAGGGGTAGCCGTGCGGGTGTCCCCAAGGAAAGTAGGCGGGGCCTGCGACGGGCATTTCAAGTTCGAGCTGCTCATAGTAGGGGCGCAGGGTTTCGTAGGAGAAGGGCCAGTCGGCGCCGAGACCGTCGCGTGTGTAGACCTCGAAGTCAGAAGGATGAAAACGCGGCGTGAATGCGGCCCAATGCACGGAGCCGCCACCAACGCCTTTGCCGCTGTTGTTTGCTCCGAAGGCGAGAGGATCGGTGCCGCCCGTGATTCGAAGGTCCTCCCAGTAGAGCTTGTGGGAGCCGGATTCGTCGCTGACCCAGTCGCGCTCTGTATCCCAGAAGGGTCCGGCTTCGAGTGCGACCACTTTGAAGCCTGCACGGGCGAGGCGCTGCAGCAGTACGCCGCCGCCGGAGCCGCAACCAACGATGAGGTAGTCGATCTCCTCGGTGTCGCGGTAGCGGCGCATGGGAAAGTCGATGTGCTGGAGCGGGCCAAGCATGTGATGGCCATTGCCTGACGAGTTGAAAGAACCGAGCAGAGGCGTTTTCACTGGCTCTCATCCGGGAGGAATTCGTTCTGGCGCGATTCCGTGTGGAGGTGGTGGGTGGATTCAGTGGAGTCGGAGACGGAGTAGCGCGGCGCGTCCCAGTCATAGCGCTGCTCTTCCACTTCCCACGGCTCCGGCTCGCCGCGTTCAAGACGGGTGTAGGCGCGCGGATAAGCAGGGCCGCCGAAGCCGATTTCATCCCACGCCCACGGATGCGCATAGTAAGCCTCGATAGCGTCTTGCATGAGCAGCAGCCAGAAGCGGCCGATGGACATCTGCTTCCAGATGGCTTTTGCGGCGGAAGGTTTTCCGTCGTGGATGGCTTGCAGAACAATGTCCTGCTGCAGATGCGGAAGATCGATGAAGTGGGCGTTGAATCGCGATTGGGATTCTTCGTTGATGGCGATCTCTGCGAGACGATAGGCTTCGCGGTCAGGCGGCATCTTCTCATAGCGATAGCCGACGCCGCGCTTGTTGTGGAGACGCTCGTCAAGACGCTCGACGAGCGGAATGCGGCGCTCGGGAATTCGGTCGGACTGAGGCAGAACGTGCTCGAAGACAACGCGCCAGAAGAGGGCGGACTCGGCGCTGAAGTGACGAATGCGCGGAACGTTGTTGACGCGGTCGTTGATCAGATCGCGGGTAGCTTTGTCCCAGAAGGCTTGCTGTGAAAGGTTGCTGTAGCCGGGATAGTAGCCGGGCTGCTCCGAGGGCAGGATGGCTTCGCCACTGCCGGCTTTGCAAGGCAGAAGCGATGGATCGATGTCGAGCGGAAGACGGCGGGAAGATTTTGGCTTTTTGGTCATGGGCGTCTCCTGCGGAGAAGGCTCGCCAGAATGCCGAGCATTCCTGCGGCGCCGAATAGAAGCGGAGCGAAGATTGGCGGGCCATAGATGATGTTGTAGATGAGATGTTTGGTCCCACCCGGACGCCGAAGCACACCGCGCGCATGATAGTAGAAGCCGATGGCGGAGTCGGCAGCGGCGACGGCGGAGATTGCCGGTAGAGCGGTCGTAGCAATGCGGCGGCTCCGGATCGCCGCGAAAGATGCGGCCGCCAGCAGCGGTGCGATCGCGATTGGTGTCCACTGCACTGCGTAGCGGAAGTTGTTTTTATAGTGCGAGTAGTAGGCCTCGAACCCGCTGAGTAGCGCGCTGATGCCGGTGATGATGGCGACCTGCCGCTGAAATGCGCCTTCGCGAATGTCCTGCTCTTCCGAGAGCAGCTCGCGCCCTTCGCGCGGAGGCAGCAGGCGAGCAAGCCAAGTGTCGTCACCGCTTCGGTCTCCTCGTTCGATGTCGTTGGCGTCTTCTCGCTGCAGGTAGGAGGCGATGAGTCCGAGGTAGGCGCTGGTTCCGAAGAGAAGCGGTGCGAAGATGGGCGGCCCCATGATCATGTTGGTCATGGGGAGGCGCCAGCCGCCGGGTTTGCGCTGAATTCCACGAACGTGAAAGTAGAATCCGACGCCGGCATCGACGAGCGTGACGGCCGCAGCAAGCCGCAGCACCGTGCGTGCGGCACGCCGGCTGAAGAATGCCGCGACACCTGCGGCGGCGAGCACGCCGCTAAGAATAACCGGCGTGTACATGACGCGCCGGCTGTAGCTGCCGCGGTAGTGCTCGTAGGCGACCTCAAGGCCGCTGAAGATGCTGGTTGCGGCGGTGAGGAGCGCGAGCGATCGCTGGAACCTGCCTTCCCGTATACGATTCTCCAGCGACTTGAGCTCGTTTACGGGATGGAGAATCTGCGGTATCGAGTCGGTCATCGGCGCCCCTAGATCACCTCACGCAGTTGATCTTCGGCGATGGTCGCGATAATCTTCGCTGCATCCTTCTGTCCGCGCGCGAGCGACTTGGCAAGCTTGTAGGCCTGTTCCGTGGTCACCTTGCCAGGCATGGGAGGCTCGTTCGGATCGACGACTGCCTGGACGAGAACGGGGCCGGGATGCGAGAGCGCGTCACGCATCACCGATTCGGCTTCGTCGGGCCGCTCAAGCGTCAACCCTCGCGCGCCGCACGCTTCCGCTACCTTGGCGAAGTCGATCGGGTGGAGTTCAACACCAAACTCCGGATTGCCCTCGAGAATCATCTGCTCCCATTTGATCTGCCCGAGAACATTGTTTTTCACGACGACAACGACAACGCGCATCTTGTATTTGACCAGCGTTGCGAGCTCAGCCATCAGCATGCTGAGACCGCCGTCTCCGACGACGCAAACGACCTGGCGGCCGGGATAAGCCGCTGCGGCGCCGATGCTGTAGGGAAGTCCATTCGCCATGGTCGCAAGCGAGCCGGAGAGCGAAAACTGCATATTCCCACGCATCTCAATCTGACGCGCGGTCCAGGTGGCGATGGTGCCGCTGTCGGCGGTGACGATGGCGTCGTCATCAAGGAACTTGTTCAGGTTGTAGGTGACTACCTGCGGCTTCATCGGCATGTCGGTCCGAGTGCCGCGTTCCGTCATCAAATCGTTCCAGGTTTTCATCCGCTCCTGCGACTTCTTCAGGAACTTGTTGTTCTTCTTCTTGAGCAGCGGCAACAGGTGATGAAGGATGGCTTTTGCATCCCCGACCAATGCTGTGTCTGCGGGATAGCGGAGACCGACGCGGGTCGGATCGATTTCGATTTGCACGCATTTGGCCTGCCCGGGTTTGGGCAGAAACTCCATGTACGGAAAGCTGCTGCCGATGATGATCAGCGTGTCGCATTCCTCCATCGCATCGACAGAAGGCGCAGTGCCGAGCAAGCCGATGCCACCAGTCGTGTATGGACTGTGGTCGGGGAGCACTGCTTTGCCGAGCAACGCTTTGATGACCGGACCGCCCACGGTTTCTGCCAGCTGCGCAACTTCTTCACGCGCCTTCAATGCGCCGCGGCCAACGAGAATGGCGACGCGCGATCCGTCGTTGATTATCTCTGCCGCCTGACGGAGCAGCGAATCGGCGGGAACCGATGTGGGCGGATGCTCCCAGTCTCCACTATGTCCTTTGACGTTCGCGGCGCTGCGCATCTTGTCGGAGACGGGCCACTCCTGAATGTCTTTGGGAATGCAGATGTGTGCGACACCACGTCGGCCATAGGCAGTGCGCACGGCCATGTCGACAACGTTTACAGCGTGCGCAGGTCCCATGACACGCTGATTGAACTCGGCAACATCCATGTAAAGCTTGTCGAGGTCTACATCCTGCTGGTAATCCATGCCGATGAGGTCGTGGAAAGTGTGACCGGTGATGGCGAGAACTGGCACCTGATCGCACTTCGCATCATAGAGACCGTTCAAAAGATGAATGCCGCCAGGCCCGGATGTCGCGACGCAAACGCCCAGCCGTCCTGTGTACTTGGCGTAACCGACCGCAGCGAACGCAGCCGCTTCTTCGTGCCTGACCTGAATGAAACGCAACTTGTCCTGATGCGTTCTCAATGCTTCAAAAAAGCCATCGACGCCATCTCCCGGCAAACCAAAGATGGTGTCCACACCCCAATCAATCAACCGTTCCACAATCAGATCAGAAACCTGCTTGGCCATTGAAACTCCTCACACCTTGTTCTGTCGGCTTGGATGCCGCGACCTCTGCGCACGTGGTTTACAGCGAGACGCGGAACTTCTCGGCATCCTGTGTTTTCAATTCAAGCCCCATGCCGGGACGCGACAGATCGGGCGTCATCTGTCCCTCGCGAGGCTCGCAAAATCCATCGAAGAACATGCGCTCGATGCGCGCATGATCGTGAAAGAACTCCATATGAATGGCGCGCGGCACTGCGCAGCACACGTGCAGGTGCATGCTCGGACCGCAGTGCGATGAAAGCGGAATGTTGTAAGCCCAGCAGAGCGAGGCAGCATCGAGGAATCCGCTGATGCCGCCGCATCGCGTGCAGTCTGCCTGAAGAATCGTGACCGCCTGGGCATCGAGCATGCGGCGGAAGTACCAGGCAGTGTAGCCGTATTCGCCGGCCGCGATATCCATGCCCAGCGGCGCGCGACGACGGATCTGGTCGAGACCGACGAGATTATCGGAGCTGACAGGCTCTTCAAACCAGCTGACGCTCTGTTGTGCGAAGCAGTGGGCCAGTTCGACTGCTTGCGTGACGGTGTAGGCGCCGTTGGCGTCGACAAACAGCTTGCAGTTCGCGCCGATCGCCTGGCGCGCGGTGATGACGCGTTCCGGATCGCGCTCCGGCTGCGAGCCGATCTTCATTTTTACCATTGAGAAGCCCTGCTCTGCCCATCCGCCGAGCTGCCTCGTGAGTTGCTTGTCAGAGTAGGTGGTGAAGCCGCCGCTGCCGTAGACCGGGATGGATGTGCGCACCTGACCGAGGAGGCTGACCAGCGGAACGCTGACGATGCGAGCGCGAAGATCCCAAAGCGCATTGTCTATGGCGGATACGGCCATCATGGCGATTCCGGTTTCGCCAAGATTGCGAATTGCGGCAAGGAGTCTCTGCAGCGTGGCTCCGTGCGAAAAAGCATCTGAGCCGACGACGATCTCGTTCAGGAGCCTGGAAGCGAGTACGGCGGTGGAGTGGTCGGCGTAGGTATATCCAAGAGCATGGACCGCGCCGCATTCAAGCTGAACGAGCACCATGGAGGTGCTGGTCCAGCTGAAGGTTCCATCTGCTTCCGGGGAGTCGGTTGGAATCGTGTAAAAGGATACGGATCCGGACGTGACCTTGTGGTGCACTATTTCGGTGTGATGCAGTTTCCCACGGGAACGTGCACTCGATTTCAGTACAGATCAAAGAGGATAGTCCGACTCTTCGCTCCGCGCCCGTTCGCTGCTGAAGTCTGTCGCGCCTACGACTGCAGCTTCTACAAAGCTGTTCCCCTGAAAGATGGTAGCTGCTGGAGAATCGGAGAACCCGAAGACCCGGGGCACCATGAAGGACGAAGCGGCGAACGCGGCATCCATCTGCCCGTGGACCTTGAACGGAATCACCTTCTTGACGCCGAGCGGGTAATCCGTGAGCAGCGACTGGACGAGAACAAACGATCCGGTAACCAGAGCGGCGAGTGCGGCTCGCGGCTCGCTTTTGCGGCAGACGTAAGCCATTCCGAGAAAGAATGCGGCATGACAGTAATCGATCATGCCGTGCTTGCGGGCATCGATCACCTTGGGAAGGCGGTTTTCAAGTTGGTTCAGGGCAATGTTGGCGACGGACATCAGTGTCCTCCTCTTCGCCGCTTTAGATGCAGGCGAAGAGAAAGGGTGGGCAGGGAGCCCGCAGGTTATCGCGCTACTGCGATTCCGCCCATGGCCTCGCAACGATCGCAGTTGCCGCACGAGCTGCCGGGATCATCTCCGAAGTAGCGCAGCAGGAATGCGCGGCGGCAGCTCCGACCTTCTGCATACAGCTGCATCTGCTGCAGGCGCCGGCTGCGCAGCTCCTTCAGGCTTTGTTGCTGCTCCGTAGCGGCGTCCATCATCTGCGCCGTTGTCTTCTTCTCGAGGAGCTGGATTTCACCGGAACTCAGCTTCTCTGCAGCTCCCACTTCTTCAAGCTTGTGAACGATGTTGATGACTTTGCGCTGAGAGAGTCCGGTATCGTGACTGAGTTCCTTGGGGCTCGCGGATTTGTCTTTGGAGACGAGCGCATCGGTGATGGCGCGAAGATCGGCGGAATTCACGCGGCCTGCACCAGTCTTGTAGCGCTGGGCAGAGATGTCGCCCGGCCGATAGAAGAGAACGGCTTCAGCGGGATCTCCATCCCTGCCGGCCCGGCCTACCTCCTGGTAGTACGCATCGACGGAGTCGCTCACGTCGGCGTGATAGACGAAGCGAATGTCGGGCTTGTCTACGCCCATGCCGAAGGCGTTGGTAGCGACGATCACGGGGACTTCGCCCTTCATGAACTTGTCCTGGATTTCGTCACGGTCTTTCGCCTTGAGCCCGCCGTGGTAGAAGACCGCGTCCACTCCGCGCTCCTTCAGTTCCTTTGCAAGGCTCTCTGCGTGCTTGTGCGTGGCAACATAGACGATGCCGGGCTTCTCGGCAAACTCGACGCGCTTGACGACGGCTTCGAGCTTCTCATCTTCTTCACTGAAGAGATCGACGCGAAGCGAAATGTTGGGGCGATCGAAGCCGTGCACGAAGATCTTGGGATTCTCCATACCGAGCCGCTCAACGATTTCGGTGCGGACTTCTTTCGAGGCGGTGGCGGTCATGGCGAGAACGACGGGGTGGTCGAGCGCTTCGATCACGTGAGCGAGTTCGAGGTAGTCGGGCCGGAAGTCGTGGCCCCAGTGGCTGATGCAATGAGCCTCGTCGATGGCGAAGAGAGAGACGCCTGCCTTTTTCAATCTATCGAGGGTGTCAGGATTGCGCAGCTGCTCCGGCGCAAGGAAGATGAACTCGACCTCTCCCTGCTCTATGCGCTCGAGTGTCTCGCGATGTTCCGAGGCGGAGAGCGTGGAGTTGAGCACGACGGTCTCGTCGAGTTCGCTGGCCTCCATGGAGTCGGCCTGATCTTTTTGGAGTGCAATCAGCGGAGAGATGATGACGGTTGAGCCCGCGAGAAGGCTGCCGGCGATCTGGTACACGGCGGACTTGCCTGATCCTGTAGGTTGAACGAGCAGTGTATCTCGCCCCTCGAGGAGGCTTTGAATGGCTTCGCGTTGGCCGGGCCGGAGAGATTTGAATCCGAGCAGTTTCTGGGCTGCGGCAGAGATGTCGATGGGTTTCCTGTTACGGGAGGGCATAAAGGTGACGAAGGGTTGGATGCAGAACTCGGACGAATGATGTCTCTCTTTCTGCTGCGATGTGAGGAACGCGCTATCGCCTGGACTCGGCGAGCAGGGCGTCAGGGATAGCGGCGAGAGGGAGGACGCGGTCGACGGCACCGGCCTTGATGGCTTCTTTGGGCATGCCGAAGACGACACATGTCTCCTCGTCCTGCGCGATCGTCCGGGCACCCGCTTTCTTCAGGGCCAGCATGCCTTGTACACCGTCAGACCCCATCCCGGTAAGAAGAGCGGCAGTGGCGTTGGCTCCAGCGGCCTCGGCAACCGAATGGAAGAGAACGTCGACGGCCGGCCGCTGATAGCAGACCATCGGGCCGTCTTTGACCTCTACACGGTAACCCGACGCGGAGCGGCGAAGGAGCATATGGAAATTGCCGGGTGCGATGAGGGCCAGGCCGGGATCGACACTGTCCCCGTCTTTCGCTTCCCGGACCCGCATGGCGCAGAGCTCGTTCAGGCGGTTAGCAAAGGAGCGAGAGAAGACGGCCGGAATGTGCTGTGCGATCACGATGCCGGGCGAGTTTGCGGGAAGAGCGGCGAGAACCGTCCTGATTGCCTCGGTGCCACCGGTGGAGGCGCCGATGGCAATAACGAACGAGGACGGGAATGCGGGTGTCGGATCGGGAGGCTTTACGGCAGCGCGGGAAGGAGACAGGCACGACGATGTGGCAGATGAGGATCGCAGGCGCGCGATTCTTGCGGCTCTGATCTTCGAGGCGACGCTCAGTCGCAGTTCTCCGACCGATTGGGGTCCACCCGGTTTGGCGAGGACGTCGATCGCTCCTGCTTCGAGTGCCTGAAGGGCGGTTCGACTTGAGGCGGTGCCGAGCGAGCTGATCACGATAACCGGCATCGGCCGGTAGTGCATCACCTTTTTGAGGAAGGTGAGACCGTCCATGCGCGGCATTTCGATGTCGAGGGTCAGGACGTCCGGTTGCAGCGCGATGATCTTGTCGCGGGCCACGTAGGGGTCGGGTGCGGTGCCGACAACCTCGATGTCGGGCTCGCCCGAGAGCGCGTCCGTAAGAACCTTGCGAACGATGGCGGAATCGTCGACGATGAGAACTCTGATTCGGTTCTGCGCGATCATGCGGGCTCAAAAGAAGGTGAGCGAAACGGTTAGGGTTCCGTGCTCGACACTGAAGCTCTGGCGCAGCTCGGCGCCGGCGATCTCGCTTTGTGCCGGATCCGGGAGCAGCTGGGGCGCGCCGAGATCGAAGCATCCTCGCGACTCGATCTGGGTAACGATGCTGCCGCAAAGCATATTGGCGAGTTCGCAGACGACCTGGGCGATCTGCGCATCTTCGAGCAGGTCTTCGGATTCACCGAGAAACGAGGCCGCCAGGCAGCGCGCGCTGGCAAGAGATATGCGCACGGCAACGGATCCGGATTTTTCGCCCGAGAAGGCGACGCGCGCTTCCAAGGATGGTGAGTCGTCCGGTTCGCCGGGGCCGAAGGTCTCGGAGAAGAACATGGTTTCGAGGACATTGTTCACAGCGGGCGAAAGAAGCTCCGCGCACTCGTGCTCAGGCATACTCGGCTCCCAAAATTTTCTCGACTTCGTCGCGCAGCGTCTCGGGCTGGAACGGCTTCGAGATGTACCCCTTCGCTCCGAGCTTGAACATGCGGTCGATGCGGTCGCTGCTCGCGTCAGTGGAGACCACAATGACGGGAATGTCGCGGAGCATTTCATCCTTGTCCAGCTGTCGGACAAATTCTTCGCCATTCATGCCGGGCATGTTGATGTCGGTGAGGATGAGGTCTACCCAGCGTTCCCGCAGGCTTTTCAATGCCGACGCGCCGTCTCCGGCCTCGCAGTACTCGCCGACGCTCAGCCCGGTGAGCTGCACGACTTTGCGAAGAAAGACTCGCATCACCGGCGAATCGTCCACGATCATGATGTTCAACGCCATGGAGCTTCCTCTCTGACGCCCGCAGCACGCGCTCGACGCGGGCTCATCTCCCATCGTTCGCCTGAGGGTGTCTGCAGCCACACGCGCCCGGTTCCTACCTCCATGCGGACCGTGCGGACCACGTTTCCGCCAATGTCTTCAGCGTGAGCGACCAGGCCGAACTTCCAGAGCGCTTTGCGGAGCGCCAGGCAGTTGCGCTTGCCGACGTTGAAGATCGAGTTATCGTTCATCACCTGCGCGCCGCCGGCCGCGAAGACCACGAGCCGGCGCTTGTCTGCGCCCTGCGCAAGCGTGGCTTGCAACAGAAACGGTATCGCCGTGTCGGCAAACTTGCAGGGCCGCGCATTGGAGCCCTGCTGAGACTCGGGCGACTCGGGAAGCATGTAGTGAACCATGCCTGCGACGCGCGCGACGGGATCATGCAACATCAGCGCGATACATGAGCCGAGCGCGTACGTAATGAGCATCGCGTCCGCGTCGCGGGTGACGCCGCCGTCGCCAACGCCGATGACAAATTCCTTCACTTCCGTATGCCTCGCTTGCGGTAGATTGCCGGCTGAATGTGTTCGAGCCCGTGCTGCATCCCGGTGAGGGTCTCCGAGTGGCCCACGAAGAGATAGCCACCGGGGTTCAGGGTGTTCGCGAACCGCTGGATGAGGCGCGATTGAGTCTCGTGGCTGAAGTAGATCATCACGTTTCTGCAGAAGATCACGTCGAAACGGCCCAGATCCGGAAAGGACTCGATGAGATTGACCCTGCGGAATTCGATCATGCTCATGATCTCGGGCCGCATACGGAACCAGCCTTCCCATCGGCCTTCGCCGCGGAGAAGGTGCTTGCGAAGCCAGGGAGCAAACGACTGCTGAAGCCGGTTGGCCGGGTAAGTGCCTTTGCGCGCGATGTCGAGCGCGTGCGTTGAGATATCGCTGGCAAGGATGGTGGGAAGGCTTGCGGCGCGCGCTGCGAAGTACTCCTGCGCTACAAGAGCGATCGTGTAGGGCTCTTCTCCGCTGGAGCACGCGGCGCTCCAGATGCGCAGGGGACGATCGGCTTCGCGCCGCGCGAAGATGCGTTCAACGAGGAAATCGAAGTGAGGCTGCTCGCGGAAGAAGCTTGTGTGGTTGGTGGTGAGGCTGTCGATGAGCTGGACGAGGTATCCTCCGCTGCGATCGGCCTGGAGCTGATCGTAAAACTCGCGGAAGGAGGAGAAGTGAAGGCGGCGCATCAGCTTGCCCAAGCGCGCGGCTACCAGCTGCTCTTTGCCCGGTCCGAGTTCGACGCCGAACTCTCTTCTGGCGAGATCTGTAATGGCAGAGAATTCCTTGCGGCTGAGCGAGAGAATGCTGAGCGGCTTCTGCTGGCTCTCGGCGGCAGTTTGCAGAGGTGGTCCTGTCATCTGCGGCCTCCGTCGAAGACTCCTTCGAGGTCGAGAATCAGGCCGACCCTTCCGTCGCCGAGGATCGCGCCGCCGGCAACTCCGGGAACGTTCTGGATGGTCTCCCCCAGAGACTTGATGACCACTTCCTGTTTTCCGATCAGGTCGTCGACCATGAGACAGAATGAGCGGCCGCCCGCCTCGGCAACGATGAGCAGGCTCTTCGTGGGCTCTTCAGAACGCGGCCGCACACCGAAGCGCCTGTAGAGACGGACCACCGGAAGCAGGCGCTCGCGAACCATCGCCATCTCGTGCGTGCCTTCCACCGTGAAGATGGCGCCTACCTCGGGCCGGAGCATCTCGCGCACGGAGAAGATGGGAACAACGTAGCGCTCTGAGCCGACGCCGACGACCAGACCATCGATGATGGCCAGAGTGAGAGGAAGACGAAGAGTAAAGGTAGTGCCCTGCCCTGAGGCCGATTCGATGGCAACATGGCCGCGAAGCTTCTGAATCTTTTTCCGGACGACGTCCATTCCCACGCCGCGACCGGAAACATCGGTGACCTGGGCCGCAGTGGAGAAACCCGGGTGGAAGATGAGATCGAAGATCTCAGACTCACTCAAGGCGGCGGCTTCCTCGACAATGCCCATCGTCCGGGCTTTCTCAAGAATTCTGTCGCGGTTCAATCCGCGCCCATCGTCCGCAATTTCAATTACGATGTGACCGGCCTGATGGCTGGCGCGCAGCCGGACACGCCCTGCCGGATGCTTGCCCGCGGCAACGCGCTCCTTCTCCGATTCGAGCCCGTGATCGATCGCATTGCGCACCATGTGCATCAGCGGATCGGCCAGCTCTTCGACGACATTGCGGTCGAGCTCGGTTTCGCCGCCGATTGACTGCAGTTCAACCTTCTTTCCCGTCTTGCGAGCGAGATCTCTAACTAGCCGATTCATGCGCTGGAAGAGCGCATCGATGGGGACCATGCGCATCGACATCGCGGTTTTCTGCAGCTCGCTGGTGATCCTGGCCAGCTGAGCCAGACTGTTGAGCACCGCGGGACTGTGCAGCTGGGCCAGCTCAGGACGATGGCGGACCATGGATTCGGCAATGACCAACTCGCCCGCCATGTCGACGAGGTAATCGAGCTTTGCCGTTTCCACCTTTACAGATTGGGCGTCGAATGCGCGGTGTCTGCGATCTTCGCCGCTGCGCCGCTCCGGCATGGCCGGTTCCGCGGATGTTGCGAAAGCCGGGTCGCTGGCGGGGGCATCCGGATCGGTGTCTGGTGATCGGGATGCGTTCGCATCGTCGACAGCAGACGATCCTGCACGCTGGATGCGTTCCAGCAAGCCGATCTTGTCCGGGACAGGCCCGGTCTCGACCCCGCCAAGACGCTCTTCGAGGTTGGTCAGTAAAGCTTTGAGATAGTCCGCTGCCGCAAGCACGACGTCCACGATGGCCGGAGAGACGATGAGCTTGCGATTACGCGCGAGATCGAGAAGGGTCTCGGTTTCATGCGCGACTTCGCGGATGTCGTCGAGTGCAAGGAAACCGGCAAGCCCCTTGATGGTGTGGAAGGCGCGAAAGACGGCGTTGATCGCTTCTGTTTGATGAGGCTCTTTCTCGAGCGTGATGATTTGCAGCTCGACCTGGGAGAGGTGTTCCCGCGCTTCGAGAAGAAAGTCCGCCAGGAGTTCGCGATCTTCGCCGAGCGAGACAGAACTGGATGTGCTCTCCTGAGCTGCACTCGGGCCTGGAGCGGGGCCGGCCGCCTGCAGCGCTTGCTGCACGCGGCTGATGCAGTCGGAGAGGAGACTGCCCGCATCAGCTGGGTCTTGCGTGCGAGATGCGGCTTGGGCTGCGCATGAGATGAGGCGGGCGATATCGCTGCGGCCCAAAGTTTCAGCGGTAGCTGCGATGCTTTCGAGGCGTGCGATCTGTTCTGCCCTGTCGAGTGCGCCGAGAACAATTTGCACGGCAGCGCTGTCAACCTGAGCCGACAAAAGCTCGGCGGCTCCACCGTCTTCATTCGCAGTTTGTTCCGGGGCTGACATTCGCGGGATCCTTGTCGTTTGGCGCACGGAGAGCGGCGCGCTCAATGAGAGAACGCAGTTGGCGCGCCGCAGAGATCGGTTCGGGCAATGCAGATCAGGCCATTGCTTTGAAGTCCGCATCCATCGGTATGGATTCCGATCGGGCACTCAGCTTGCCGGGGTGCATGCTGCCTCGCGCGGCCGGCCTTTCCGGATGATGTGCCGCGGAGTTCCATGCCGGACGGGGCGCGCGGCGATGTTCGGCTTCCTGCATGCCGCCGACCATGGCGCTGAGTTGATGAACCACTTCCATCAGCGTCGACGCCTGCGCCGTGAGTTCTTCTGCCGCAGCCGCGCTCTCCTCTGCATTCGCAGCCGACTGCTGTGTGACCTGTTCCATCTGCGTGAGCGCTTTCGCGATCTGCTCGATGCCCCGCGTCTGCTCCTGGCTTCCGACGCTCACCTCGTCGACCAATGTCTTCACCTTGGCTGACTCGTCGGTGATGGCATGGATGGCGACTGCCACGTGCTCGACCTTGGTCTGGCCTTCATCGGATTTGGCGATTGATTCCTCAATCAGCGCGGCCGTATCTTTGGCAGCCTGAGCGCACCGTTGCGCGAGATTGCGCACTTCGTCCGCGACGACGGCAAAGCCCATGCCCGCCTCGCCTGCGCGCGCCGCTTCGACCGCGGCATTGAGCGCAAGGATGTTGGTCTGGAAGGCGATCTCATCGATCACCTTGATGATTTTGGATACCTTGTCGCTTGAATTCTTGATATCCGACATCGCGGCTACCATGCTCTCGAGCGAGTGATTGGTCTCTTCAACTCTCTGCTGTGATTGCAGAACCAGCGCGTGCGCGGCTTGCGAGTTTTCTGCATTCTTGCGCGCCATGGAGTTGATTTCTTCGCTCGAGGACGATGTCTCTTCAAGTGAGGCTGCCTGCTCCGAGGAGCCCTGCGCCAGCGACTGGCTGGATGAGGAGATCTGGCCGGCGGCGCTGGCCACCTGCCCGGCGCCTTCAGAGAGGTCGCTGATCGCCTTGCGAAGAGAGGAGTTGATCTGGCGGACCACAAAGACGATGACGGTGCAGGCAGCGAAGGACAGAAGCAGCATGACGATGGTGGTCCAGTTGCCCAATGTGACTCTGTCGGACGCATCTTTCAGGGCCGTTGTCATGAGATCCGCCGCAAGTTGTTTCTCTTCGGCAGCCTGCTTGCTGAGCTCATCGAGGCTGGGAATGGTTTTGTCTTTCATGAATGCTGCTGCTTCCACATCCTTGCCGGCGTTCACCAGCCCGAGGAATTCCTGGTGAAGCCGCATGGAAGTTTCCAGATCGCTTTGAATCGCATTCACGACCTGGTGCCCGCTCGCTGTCTCGATCAAGGGCCTCATCTCATCAAGATCTGCTCTCAATTTGGATGTTGCCGTCTGGTAGTCCCCAGAGTACTTGGCGACCAGTGCTGTGTCCTTCATCATGGCCCTGAGCAGGATGCCGCGCTCGGCGGCGAGCATGTCTGATTCGCGCGTGTCGATATCCGAAGCCAGCAGCTGCTTGCGGGCGGTTGCATTCACCGTCTTCTTGAGGCTTGCACCAAGATTGCTGATCAGCCAGAGCGAGGTGCCGCCCACCACGAGGGTCAGCGCCACGCAGGCGCCGAAACTTCCGAACAGTTTCTTTCCGATTGTCATTTGCGATGCCATTGCCTGTTCCTCTTCTCTTCCTTTTCCGATCAGTTCTGCGACAGAGCTTCGAGCCCGTGCACTTCGTGCGCGCTAAGGACGCGGTCGATATCGAGCAGGATTTTGACCTTGCCTTTGACCTTCGCCATTCCGAGCAGATATGTCGCGGCAGAGCTGCCGCCATCGCCAAAGTCGGGCGTGTCTTCAATATCGGCCGATGCCAAATTGAGCACCTCTGAGACGGCATCGACGATGATGCCCGTGTGCAGAGTGACGCCGGCGGCCTGCACCTGAACAACGATGATGCACGTGCGTTGCGTGTATTCCGCTTCAGGCAGGCAGAATTTGAGGCGTAGATCGACAACCGGAATCACCTTGCCGCGCAGGTTGATGACTCCCTTTACGTAGGAGGGAGTCTGCGGCACTGCGGTGATGTCCTGGATGCCCATGATCTCGCGAACCTTGAGCACCTGGATGGCAAACTCTTCGGGGCCGAGCAGAAAGGTGAGGTATTTACCGGTGCGCTGATCCGCAGACGCGGTTCTCATCTCCGGCTTCAGCGGTTTCACTCCAGACAAGCTTTGCATTGCGGCACCCTGCATGGCTTGAGGAGCGTCTGCGGCATTCACTCGAGCCTGCATTTCGCCGGCGATTGCGGTGGTCATCATGCCTTCTTCCGATCCGCTTCATCCATGCATGCACGGCCCAGACTGTTCTCCAGTCCGGAGGCTCACCTTGAGCGGATTCGCGTAAACGGCGACGCCAGCGTGCGTTCACCCGGGACTAGCGCGGCTCGAGGACAGGAGGGAGTCTCCTGTGATTTGCCGGCACTGAGGGAGCTTGCAACGCTGTCGTCGCTCTAACGCTTCTATCGGCAGGGCAGGAGGAAGAATCAGTAGGCGCTCTGGTTTTCAGGAAGGGTCATCCAGAAAGGAGACGGGGCGCGGCGTTCAGGCGACGTTCCGGTCGCTGCCGGTCGCGCTCACACCCACGGACCGACACCGCTTGCGCGCGATGCCCTGCTCAAGGAGTCGAAGCACGGTGGAGAGCAGCCTGGGCAGGGGAACGCGCTTATCGATGCGAGCCCAATCGTCGGACAGGAACTTGGCGAGCAGTTCGTTATCGGGGCGGTCACCTTCGAGGACGAGGATCGGCATCTCCGGTCTGCATTCATCCAGCCGCGTGGCGATGTAGAGACCCTCGATTCCGATCGCCTCTACGTCGATCACCCAGAGGTCGATGCCGGTGCGCTGGCGCATGAAGCACTCGGCGCGATCGACGGCGGTGCAACTAAGTACACCGATGCTTACGTGCTCGAGGTAGGAACGAACGAGTTTGCAGAAAGAGGTGTCGTTGCTCAGCATCAACACGGTTTTGGAACGCGGCTGAAGGGCAGGATGGTCCCCGCAGCTCTGTGGATCGAGGCCATTGAACAGGGCTGCCTGTCGTTGAATCGACGGCTCGCACAGCGGCGGCGCTGGAAGTGCACTTGCCGGAGATGAGGGAACGGCAGACAGAAGCGGGCTTCTCATGGGGACCTTCCGAACGCTTGAGAGTGACGAGGGATCGACCGACGCGTTGAAGGTAATTCAACCTGCAGCGGATTTGAACTGGGATAAACCCTCATAAATTGTTGAAAAATTTGCGCCAAAGACCGGGAATTCACCTAGGACCATTTCGGCGGAGGTTTGGCTATGATCACGGTGTCGGCACAAGTCCGACGCAATTGGCAAGCATCGGTTCGAATAATTCCGTCGATTGGAGTTTGGTGATGAAACCGGAGATTCGAGTCCTGATTGTGAGCAGGGATGAAATGCTGCTGCGTACTCGGGAATTGATACTTGGCGCTTATTTTCACGCCACGGGAGTGGGAAGACCCTCGGAAGCAAAAACTCAGCTACAGGCCATGCAATTCGATCTCATGATTCTTTGTCATTCACTGCGCGAGGACGAGAATGAGATGCTGGCGAACCTTGCACATCAGCGGCGGCCACCGATCAAGGTTCTTGCACTGGGGCCGCGCACGGACGCGGCCCAGAAGAAGGCGTGGGCAGACGAGCAGATCGGCGTGGACGCAGGTCCGTTTGGGCTGCTGATGAAATCGGCCAAGATGGTGAACTACAGAATCAAGAGCAAAGCGAAGCCGAACTACGAACGCGTCACAACGGCCGGAGCGCGGTCGAACGCCGCCTGATCTCGCTACTAAAAACGATGGCGTTCGGCCTGTAGGGGTCGAACGCTATCGGTGTGTCGCGGATTGCACTGGGTCCGGCTATCCGGCCCTGTGCTCGAGCCTCAGGCCAGCGCCAGGTTCATGTTGGCGATGGCTTCGTCGATTTCCTGCGTGCTTTTGAAACCGATCGTGGCGCAGTCGACGCCAGCATTCTGGAATGCGAATCGCATTGCCTTCACGCGGTCGTCGTGGCTGTTTGTGAACTGGCCGCCGCCGCACAGCTTCATGCCGATCACGCCCAGGTTCTCTTTCTTCAACTGGTGGATGTGGTCGACGACCTCGCTGACATTGGCGGGATGATTCGTGTCCTCGTACGTGGGGCCGTCCATGCGCGCGCCGTTGTGGTTAATGCGAATGAGACCTACATCGAGCCACTGGGTGCCCGGCATCTGCTGCAGTGCCGGCAATCCGTGGACCGAGGCGCCGTGAGTGCGGATGATCTTCCGCTGCTGTGCCTGGAGGATTCCGTCCTGCCACCGCTTTGTCGTTTCCGGCCAGTCAGCAGAGTGCTGCCAATGAAGGAGCATGATGTCGAAGTATTCGGTCTGCGAGGTGCGGCGCAGCTCGTCGAATTTCGACTGGGGATCGATGCCTTCGTGGAAGGTGGTCACCTTGCTCATGAGCTGATAGCTGTCGCGCGGCAGCCCTTTGAGCGCTTCGCCGAGCATGGCGGGGGTCTGGTAGGCCTCGGCTGTCTCGAAGAACCGGATGCCGTGGTCGTAGGCGTAGCGCACCAGGCGCGTGAACTCCTGCTGACCGAGCCCTGCTTGAACGGCGCCGCCATCAGTACCTGTACCGAAGGCGAGCCGGGTGACTTCCATCTTTGAGCGACCGAGGACCACCGTATCGGTGGCGGTGCGCTTGGCTGCGGCTGGCAGAGCGCCTACGGTGGCCAGGGCTCCAGCGGCCAGACCTGTCTTGAGAAAACTACGGCGGGTAGTTGGACTCATCTTCGACCTCCGCGGCTCAAGCCGGTGGGGCGAGCCGGATGAGTGATGTTAGCATGCATCGCGGGTAAATCGTTCAAGTATGCTGGTTCCGCAGTTCGGATCGCCACTCCAGGTCTCGGGAAATCTATGAGAAAAGCTCTGTCGATTGCTCTCGCGTTGTCTTTGTGTCCCACAGCTTTTGCGGCTTCGGTGATTACCGCTCGCCTCGACGACCCGAAGGCGGTTTACATTGAGGGCCCTGCGGGCGGTGACAGCTCTGCCGAGTTGCAGGCAGCCATCGATAAGGCATCGGGCACGGGGCGCGAGGGCATCGTGTTCGTTCGCGAGGGCCGCTACTCGATTACGCGGACGGTGTATCTGTGGCCGGGCGTGCGGCTGATCGGATATGGAGCGGCCAGGCCTGTCTTCGTTCTGCCTGCGCATACACTGGGATTTCAAAAGGGCATGGGCGTTATGGTTATGTTTACCGGATTGTCGCCGCACGAACGCCCGCGTGCCGGCGATCGGATTGCGTTTCCTCCACCGGGGTCGGCACCAGCGAACGAGAACATCGCCGATGCGAATCCGAATACGTTTTATTCGGCGGTGAGCAATATCAACTTCGAGATCGGCGACGGCAATCCGGCGGCGGTGGCGGTGCGCTTTCACGTGGCGCAGCACTCGTTTCTCACGCACATCGACTTTCATATCGGCTCGGGGCTGGCTGGGGTATACCAGGCGGGCAATGAGGCGGAGGATCTGCACTTCTATGGCGGGCGCTACGGAATCCTGACGGAAAAGACTTCTCCTGCTTGGCAATTCACGTTGATTGACTCTGCTTTCGAAGGCCAGCAGGAGGCGGCGATCCGCGAGCATGAAGCTGGACTGACGTTGATCCGGGATTCATTCCGGAACGTGCCGAAGGCGATCGACATTGATGAGGGCTATCCGGATCAGCTGTGGGTAAAAGACTGCAGGTTCGAAAACATCAGCGGTCCCGTGGTGACGATAAGCCTGGAGAAAAGCCCGCTGACGGAGATCGGGTTTGAGAATGCGGTTCTGAGCAATGCGCCCGTGTTTGCCAGGCTTCGAGAGAGCGGAAAGTCAGTGGCAGGCAAGGGAGCCTCCTATCGGGTGAAGAACTTCATCTATGGATTGATCGTGCCGGGCGAAGGGAGGATGGGTGCGGTTGGAATGCACTACGATGCTGCACCGATCGCTTCGCTGCCCACAGATTTGACGCCAGCGATTCGCGCGCTGCCGCCGAGTTCTGAATGGGTGAATGTGCATACGCTGGGCGTGAAGGGCGACGGAACAAGCGACGATACTAAGGCGCTGCAACAGGCAATCGATACGCATCACGCGCTCTACTTCCCTGGTGGTCATTATGTTGTGCGCGACACCATCACCCTCAAGCCGAACACTGCGCTGATCGGGCTGCATCCGACGCTTACGCAAATCGATCTGTTGGATGGTACGCCCGGATATGAAGGTGTCGGCGCTCCGAAGGCCGTGATTCTCGCGCCCACTGGAGGCGAGAACATCCTGAGCGGGATTGGGGTGTTCGCAGGCGGGACGAATTCACGGGCCGTTGCGGTGCTCTGGAAAGCCGGAGAGCAATCGCTGATCGACGATGTGCGCTTCCTCGGCGGGCACGGCAGCGGCACCAATCCTTATAACAACAACCACACGGCAGACCTCGATCTGCACAAGCGATGGGACGGGCAGTATCCGAGTCTCTGGATTGCTGATGGAGGCGGAGGAACGTTCGCCGACATCTGGACGCCGAATACGTTCGCGCAGTCGGGTTTCGTCGTGTCGAATACGAAGACACCGGGACACGTGTACGAGCTTTCCAACGAACATCACGTTCGGAATGAGATCAAGTTCGACCGCGTGGAGAACTGGGATATCAATGCTCCGCAAACGGAAGAGGAAGCTGGAGAAAGCCCCGAGGCGCTGTCGCTGGAGATTGCGCACTGCCGGAATCTGACGATTGCGAATTATCACGGGTATCGTGTGACGCGTTCGCGGGCGCCATTTCCCGCGGCGGTGCGCGTCTACGACTCGTCGGATATTCACTTCAGAAATGTTCACGTGAATGCGGAGAGCGGGTACGGGATTTGCGACGCGAACGGCTGCGGCACATTTCTGCGCCTCAGCAAGTTTCCTTATGAGAACGCGATTGAGGACGTGACGCATCATCTCGAAGTGCGCGAACGTGAATTTGCCTCGCTGGACATTCCGGCAGAGCCGCAGCGGCCGCCTCAGAGCAATGCGTCCGCCGTGCTGGATGCAGGCGCAACCGTCAAGAAGTTGGAGGATGGCTTCTTCTCCATCTCAGGCGCTGCGGTGGACCGTGCAGGCAAGCTCTACTTCGTGGACCACCACAACCAGCGCATCTACGGGTGGGGCGAGAAGGAAGGGCTGACGATCGAGCGGGACAATCCGCTAGATGCGGTGAATCTCGCGTTCGACGAATCCGGGAATTTGATCGTGCTGTCTTCGGCCGGGCCGGAGGGCACGGTGTATTCATTCCGGCCGGGCAGTTCGGCGGAAGAGCTGACGATGTTGGAGCCCCGGCCCGCGAAGCCAAACGAAAAGGCTGGAGTCATTCTGCCGGTGAACTGGTGGAACAATGGCGAGTTCAAAGATCAGCTCGATCTCGAGACGATGAGGTTTACGACACTGGCGGAGATGTTTGCAGAGGATGCGACGACGCCGCAGAAGCGGCAGTATGTATCCGCTGATGGTAGCGTGGTGCTGCCTGCCGGGCGCGTGTTCCAGCAAGGTCCGGCAGACGACACGTCAGGCTGGAGGTTCAGCGACAACCTCGACACCTACGGCTTTACCGTCGCGCGGCCGGGGCAGCAGGTCTACGTGAGCAGCGAGTCCGAAGACATCACGTATAAGGGCACAGTGAAGCCAGATGGCACGCTGACCGACTTGAAACCGTTTGCGCAGCGCGGAGGCGAGAGCGTGGCTGCGGATGAGCACGGGAACGTCTACGTCGCAAACGGCCAGATCTTCGTCTACGCACCGGACGGCAAGCAGATTGCGGAGATTGACGTTCCGGAGAGGCCCCTGCAACTTTTGTTTGGAGGCGCGGACCACCGGACCCTTTTCATCCTGGGGCATCATGCTCTGTTCTCTGCGCGCGTGCGGTGAATCGGTTTACTCGCCTCGAATGCGATGATGGATTGGTTCGATGTTCGCATTACGGTTCCGAGTGGAGAAATGATGGATCGCGCGCTAAAGAGCTGCGGTTTTGTTCTCGCAGGCTTGTTGGGATTCCTTGTAGCAACGGCGGCAATCTCGCAGAAGAGCGGCAGCAGTCCTGATCCCGCTGCGCTGGTGAATCCGCTGATCGGCACGACTAACGGAGGCAACGATTATCCGGGAGCGACGCTGCCGCTGGGAATGCTGGCGTGGAGCCCGGAGGAGCCAAGGAATCGTCCGCGCCGGCAGGTGGAGGGTGTTCCTGGTTCAATGCGCGACGATCGCGGCAGGCCTGCAGCGCCGGGCGGTTACGAATACTCGGCGGATCGCATCAGCGGATTTTCTCTCACTCATCTGATGGGCACCGGTTGTGCCGGAGCCAGCGGTGATATTCCGTTTATGCCGTACATGGGAACAGTGACTTCGTCGCCGGCAGATGACGCGGGAGCGGCGGCCTACGGCAGCACCTTTAAGCACAAAAATGAGACCGCCCAGGCCGGCTACTACAAGGTGAAGCTCGATGATGATGTTATTGCGGAGTTGACCTCGACACTTCGTACCGGTTCCGGGCGATTCACGTATCCTCAGGGCAAGCCTGCAGTGATGCTGATCCGCACTGCGTATTCGGAGACGGGCAGCTCGGACGCGCACATCCGGATCGATGCGAAGACGAGGACCGTTTCGGGTTCGGTGACAAGCGGAAATTTCTGCGGGTATCTTGGCACCGCTGACCGGCGCAGCTACTACACGCTCTACTTCGTTGCGCATTTTGACGCGCCGTTTCTGAGCACGGGAACGTGGCAGGATGCGAGCGTGCGTCCGGGCACATCGGAGGCGAGCGGAGGAACCACATACGGCGAGAAAGGATTTGTGCCGGCAGGCAAAGGCTCTGGCGGGTGGGTCGCGTTCGACACGTCGAAGTCCGCAACTGTGAGCGTGCGAGTTGGCATCTCCTACGTGAGTGAGAGGAACGCCGAAGCGAATCTGCAGGCTGAGAATCCGGCAGGCGCTTCATTCGACAGCGTGCGAGAGAAGGCTCACGCCGCGTGGAACGAGATACTCAGCCGTGTACAAATTGAGGGCGGCACCCACGATGAGCAGGTCGTCTTTTACACCGCTCTCTATCACACGCTGATGGGCGAGAACCTGTACAGCGATGCGGATGGAAGCTACTTCGGGATGGATAACAAAGTTCACCGACTGGCTCCAACGCAGAAGGCGCAGTACAGCACGTTTTCCGGGTGGGATGTTTATCGTTCGCAACTGCAGCTACTGACCCTGCTTGCGCCTGATGTTGCGGGAGACATCGCTCAATCGATGCTCAACCAGGCTGACCAGAATGGAGGCGAGTGGGACCGGTGGACGCATAATGCCGGCATCACGCACGTGATGAATGGTGACCCCGCTGCACCGGCCATTGCCGACATCCTGGCATTCGGCGGAAAGAACTTCGATTTCAAGGCTGCCTATCAATCGCTGCTGAAGGCTGCGACGGTACCGACTGCGCATGATCTGAGCAATGAGGGATGCGAGGTGGAGTGCGTGGGGCAGAGGCCCTCGCTCGACAAGTATCTGAAGCTTCACTACATTCCTGTGGGGGCGAATGCGTGGGGTCCTGCGGCGGACACGCTGGAAGATGTGACCGCCGATTTCGCCATCTCTGAGTTGGCGCGCCGATTGGGAGACGAGGCAACGCAGAAGCAGTTCCTGGAGCGGGCGCAGTACTGGAAGAACATCTTCAATCCGCAGGCTACTCCGGACGGCGGGTATATTCAGAATCGCAATGCGGACGGCACGTGGCCCAAGTTCGATCCTGCATCAGACGATGGATTCGTAGAAGGCAGCGCCGCGCAGTATCTGTGGATGGTGCCGTTCAATGAGAAGGGGCTATTCACGCTGTTGGGCGGACCGGAGAAGGCGAGCCAGCGGTTGAATGCCTTTTTTTACAACCCGGACGGCAGCCTGGCTGTGACCAAAGCGGGCGGGCTACACGCCGAACTGGATAACGAGCCCTCGATCGAAACGCCCTGGCTCTTTGATTTTATCGGTCAGCCCTGGAAGACCCAGGAGGCGGTCCGCAAGGTGCTGAATACGATCTGGACAAACTCACCGAACGGCATGCCCGGCAACGACGATCTGGGCGAGATGTCCTCGTGGTATGTATGGTCGGCGATGGGGATGTATCCGGAGATTCCAGGCAGAGCTGAACTCGTGCTGGGGAGCCCGCTCTTCTCGAAGGTGACGCTGCATCGGCCTTCGAAAGACATCGTGATCTCGGCGGGTGGAGCGGGGACAAACGCACCGTATGTACGCGGCGTGAAGGTAAACGGGCAGCCGTGGAGCAAGACCTGGTTGCCGGAGAGCTTTGTGGAACACGGCGGGAACATCGACTTCGATCTGAGCGGAACGCCGGAGAAGACGTGGGGAACCGCTGCCGAGGATGCACCGCCGTCGTTTGAGCCGTGAGGCCTGACGGTTCCGTGAACTTGATGGTGGGGAATGTCAGGAGGCCGACGGCGGAGAGCTTGACTGGCTCAGGCGCATCGAGTTGGCGATGACGGAGGCGCTCGACAGGAGCATCGCGGCCGCGGCGACAATCGGCGTCAGAACTCCGGCGATGCCGAGCGTGAGCCCCGCGATGTTGTAGAAGAATGCCCAGAAGAGATTCTGCCGCACGATGCGAGTGGCTCTGGTCGAAAGCCGAAAGGTCTCATCGATGGCGCCGAGAGTGCCTCGGACTAACACGATTGGCGCGGCACTCATGGCGATGTCTGCACCGGTGCCGAGAGCTATACCGAGATCTGCCTGCGCCAGGGCAGGAGCATCGTTGACGCCATCGCCGATGACGGCAACCTTGCGGCCGCTACGCTGAAGGTCAGAGACGAGCAAGACTTTTTGATCGGGCGTAGCTTCGCCGACAAAGTCAGTGATCCCGAGTTCTGCCGCAATGGCTGCTGTGGTGGCTTTGGCGTCTCCCGACGCGAGCTTTACAGCAATGCCGCGCTTGCGGAGCATCTCGATGGCGTGAGGGGCTCCTTCTTTGATGCGATCTCCAAAGGCCAGCAGCCCCGCGAGTTCTCCTTCGAAGCCGAAGCACGAGACAGTGAGGCCAGCCTCTTGCCACCTGGATGCGATTGCGGCGAGTTGCGCATCGGACTCAGCACCCATCGCGGAAGCCAGCGCACTGCTCCCGACGAAGACGCGGCGGCCCTTGCACAAGGCAACGATTCCCTGCCCCTTTCGTACTTCAACGCCCGAGACATCGGCGGGCAACACGCCGTGCTCGCGCGCGAACTGTACCACCGCGCGGCCGACCAGATGCTCAGAGAGCAGTTCGACTCCCGCGAGGGCGGGCAGGAATTCAAGGAGGAACGCCTCTGCTGGATCTGCATGCTGCCCGGCGAACACAAAATCGAGCAGCCGAAATGCGCCGGTCGTGACGGTGCCGGTTTTGTCGAGGACAACGATGTCGACCTTGCTCATCGACTCCAGCACGCGGCTGTCGGAGATGAGGATCCCGCGCTGGGCCGCGGAGCCGAGAGCGGCCGTAATCGCAAGAGGAGTGGCAAGGCCCAGTGCGCAAGGACAGGCAATCACGAGAATCGAGATGGCGCGAAGCAGGGCAACCCCGACCGGAAGGTGCATGAGACTGAGGACCACGAATGTGGAGCACGCCAGCGCGATGATTACGGGGACGAATGTACGGGAGATGCGATCGACGGTACGCTCGATGGGAGCGCGGCTGCTCATGGCGTTCTCGACCATGCGGATGATTTGCGCCAGCGTGCTGTCGTTGCCGGTGCGCAGGGTGCGGACCCGGATGACGCCACCAGCGTTCAGGCTGCCCGAGATCACCTGATTCCCAACGTTCTTGCTGATGGGCGTGGACTCGCCGGTGAGAAGAGATTCGTCGGCTTGCGTCTCTCCTTCCTCAATGGTTCCGTCCGCCGGAATGCGTTCGCCGGCCTTGACGATGAAGACTGCGCCGGGCTGAAGCGCGTCGATTGAGACAAAGTGTTCCCTGCCGCTGTCGGCGATGCGCACCTTCTTCGGCATCAGTCGATAGAGCATCGCAATGGAGCGCATGGCGCGCTCTTTGGCTCCGCGCTCGATCAGTTTTCCGGCGAGCACCAGGGTGACAAGGGCTGCCGCGGTATCGAAGTAAAGGTGGGTGCGGCCGAGAATGGTTTGCGCGATGCTCAAGCCGTACGCTGCGAGGATGCCGAGCGAGAGAAGCACCTCCATGCGGATTTGCCGGTTCCATAGGCCGATGGCCGCAGAGCGCAAAATCGGGAGCGCGCAGTAGAAGATCATCGGCGTGGTCAGTGCGAAGAGCATCCAGGGGAGGATGCGGCTTGCGCTTGCCGAAATCTGCTCGAAGTAGCCGACGTAGAGGATGACGCTGAAGGCCATGATGTTGGCCCAGAGGAACGCCGAAACTCCGAGCCGCATGACCAGATCACGGATGTCGGCTTTCGCGGCGGAACTGTCTCCGGCAAACTCGGTTGCGCGGTATCCAAGCTTAGAGATTCGCGTGACGATGGTCTCTGCCGGGAGGTAGAGCGGGCAGTATTTGATCTTTGCCAGATCGGAAGCGAACAGAACCTCAGCAGAGACGATGCCAGGCAGCTTGTTCAATGCGTGCTCGATGAGCCAGCCGCAGGCGGAACACCACATGCCATTGATCTGAAGCAACACTTCAGCGGTCGGCGCTCTCGGGTCTATTTCGAGAGCAGGACTGTGTTCGGATACAGGATTGGAGATCAATCCAAGCTCAAGGCTGCGGCGAAACACTTCCGTGTCGCGAATGTCCTGGCCGCTCGCGATCACGCCGCTCTCGAGCAGGATGGCGTAGACGTTCGCGCACCCGATGCAGCAGAAGTCCAGCCTGTTCGCGTCGAATGTACGCGTGATGGCAGCCTTGTTGCAATCAAGTCCGCAGAGGCCGCAAGCTGTTGCGACGCTTGGCATCACTTCACCCGTTCAGCGGTCGATGGCAGGGGATGGCCTTGCTGATCGAGCATCACCGGGTTTGCGCGTTTCGTGGCGGCATAGACAAACACCAGAACAGCGCAGAAGAAGACCATGATGAAGCAGAGAAAGACGGTCAGCGGTGTGACAGAGCTGCGCCGAGGCTGCGCGATCTCGATCGATTGGCTCGGGTTCATCTACTTTTCCTCCAGTGCTGGACTGCTCTTCAAGAACTTCGAAATCTATAAGCGAACTTCTACCTGTTTGCGCCGGATGTCGGCGCCGGGTCCTGCGGCGCAAAGAACGTCTAAGAGAATTGCTGCCCAGTTTTGCCCGGCGTGACGTCTGCAAGTATCCTCATCCTGTTAATCCCGCCATGCAGCGACGAGGCGGGGGCAACTACATCGAAGTGCTGCTGAATGGTTTCGCCGGGCTCGAGTGTTCGGTGCTCCTCGATCTCCTCAACGGTCGCGTCTTTCAGCCCGGCGACAGAAAGGGAGATGCTCGCCGGAATGCGGCCTCGATTGGAAGCCAGCATCCGGAAGCGATTGTGAACCTTGCCATCCGCGGCAACGGAATAGAGCGTGATCCGGTCGGGCATGATGCGCAGCAAGACCGGCTGTCGGACACTGATTGCGATCGAGAGTCCTGTTGCATAGACCAGAAGCAATGCGAGGACCGCCACTCTCTTGCCGTCGCGCAGGCCGATGCGTCGGAACCAGTTTGCCGGGGCCTGGGTGTTTGACCCGGAATCGCCCCACGCGTACTGAATGACCGTGTGCGTGCCGAGTTTGCCGAGGATGCCGGAACACGCATCGATGCACTCGGCGCAATGCGTACATTCGAGCTGATGCGACGATTTGCGGATGTCAATGCCCATGGGGCACGCGCGCACGCATTTGTTGCACTTGATGCACTCCTCGTTGGGGTCGTGGAAGTGGACGAGGAGCGTGTGCTTGTCTTTGAGCATGTTCTGCAGGTAGCCGTATGGGCAGATTGCCGTGCAGAAGCGCTGACGCAGCAGGGCGAAGTCAAGAAAGGTGACCAGCGTGACGCTTGCGCCAACGATTCCGCCAGCTGTGCGAATGTCGAGACTCAGAAGACGGTGAAAGAGATCGATTGGCTGGACGAAGTAAGAGACGAAGACAAACGTGACGAAGATGGAGGCGGGCAGAAGTACGAGGCCGAAGAGAATGGCTGCGATAACGCGACGGAGCTGGGGGCCGGCGTTCGGCAGCCTCTTATTGACGAAGCGGATGATTGCCTTTTCGAGGTTGTTGGCAGTTTCGCTGAAGATCATTTGCGGGCAGAGATAGCCGCACCAGAAGCGTCCGTAGATCATGGCCATGGCGGCGATCAGGATCCACAGGAACATCAGGGTGAGAAACACGATGGAGAACTCGCTGATCCACAGCTCCGCGCCGAAGAAGTAGAAGCGCTGGCGCGGCAGATCGATGCGCATGATGTCAAACAGGGGCAGTGTGACGAAGATGCAGAAGCAGATCATCTGCACGGTTTTGCGCACGCGATGGTAGTGCGTACCCGGAATGATGATTCGCGGCTTCTTCGGCTTTTGCACCTGTATTGGCATGCTCATCTCAACCCATCAACCACTTACAACATGTGCATCATGTGGTGGTGTGTCATGGACCCGGCGAAGGCGCCACGGCCAATGAGCACCAGGCCCATGATCAATACGGTCAGGGCGGCGACGGTTGTGCCCCACCGCGCGACCTTTGTGGTCACCGCCGAAGATCCAATGCCGAGGACGACGAGTGCGACGCTGGTGCCGAGCGCGAACGCGAGCATGGTGAGTGCGCCTTGGACGGGAGAAGCAGTTCCGATAGCCTTCATCAGAGCTGCATAGATCAGCCCGCAGGGGAGAAAGCCCATCATCAGGCCGAGCGAAAACTTCGCCGAGGGTGTTGGCGAGGCGATCAGTTTGCCGGCGGGCCGAAGGAATCGCGCAGGCAGCGCGAAGCCGCGCCAATCCTGCAGGCCGGGGGCAAAGCCGAACATGGCGATCCCGGTGAGGACCATCGCCGTACCGGCGACGATCGCCGCGGCGTTCTGGAAGCCGGCAAGCTGACCGACCCAGCCCATCGCTCCACCTGCAAAGCCCGCAGCCATGCCAAGCAGCATGTAGGTGATGGACCGGCCGGCGTTATATGCGAGGTGCAAACCGAGAAACGACCTGCGGCCCTGCGCTGCGTTGGCGGCAACGCTGTAGCTCAGTACGATGGGTCCGCACATCTGTACGCAATGGAGGCTACTGACGAAGCCAAAGGTCAGCACGAGGGAGAGGTCGCCAGGATTCATGCTCAGCCTCGACTCTGAGCTGCCATGTCGGACTCGGCCGCGTACTTGAGCCGTGGGTTCCCGCCGGGTAGGCTGACACACTGGCGGCGGTAGTTGAAGCGCTGCATGGTAATCGCATGCGATGGGCAGCGCGCCGCGCACAGGCCGCAGCGGATGCAGATCGATTCGTCCTTGAGCAGAACTCCGCCAAGCGCCTTGAGTTCTTCCGTCGCTACCTTGTCAAGCTCCGGGGGCGGCACGCCGAGCAGACCAGCGACGTATTCGCGACCCTCGCCGGTTGTGCACAGCTCGTCGAGGCCGGTGAGGCGAATGAGATTCTCGGGGCAGACATCGACGCAGCCGGTGCAGGCAACGCAGATGGTCGTCTCGAAAACCGTGTTTACATTGCAGCGAAGACAACGTGCAGCCTGCTCGCGCGCGGCATCGGCCGGAAAGACGTCCTCGATGACCTGAAGCGAGTTGGCGCGCTCGCGGGCTGCCGCCACCGGCGGGTGAGCGCGGCGAAGCTGATCCCAGCCTTCGCGCATGGTGTAGGAGGCCTTCTCCCATGACGACTGGACCACTTCCTGCGTATGCGTTCCGCGCAGATAGTCGTGCATCGAGCGCGCCGCGATCTGCGCGGAGCGGATAGCGTGGATAAAGAGCCGCGGCCCGTGCGCGATGTCGCCGCAGGCGAAGACGTCGGGTGCCGTGGTTTGATACGTCTGCGGATCGACCTTGATGAGACCTCGAAGCGATTCGACCCCGTCCTCAGGCTGCAGAAACGAGAGGTCGGAGGATTGACCAATCGAAAAGATGATCGTGTCAGCGGGAATGACCTCGACGTTGCCTTCATCGAAGGTCGGGCTGAATCGACCATTCGCGTCGAAGACAGCGGTGCACTCGACGGTGCGAAGTCCTGCAACCTTGCCGTTCTCGCCAACGATCCCGCGCGGTCCGCGCGAGTTGTGCAGGATCAGGCCTTCTTCAGCCCCTTCGGTGACTTCGATCTCGTCGGCGGGCATTTCTGAGCGCTTTTCGAGACAGACGACATGCACTTCCTTGTCGTCGCTGAGGCGCATCGCAGAGCGGGCGACATCGTAGGCGACCGATTCGCCGCGTTCCATGTCGGCAACCGTCTCGTGCTTCTCGAGAGCTTCGAGCGGACGCACCGCGGAGCGCGCCACGTCGTAAGCGACGTTGCCGCCGCCGATGACGATGATGCGTTTGCCGACAGGAAGAGGACTGCCCTCGTTGAAGGCACGGAGAAAATCCATGCCATCGTACACGCCGGCAAGATCGGCTCCCGGGAGGTCAAGCTTGCGGCCCTTCGGCAACCCGACGCCCAGGAAGACCGCTTTGTATCCCTGGGCCCTTAACTCCGCGATGCTGAAATCGCGACCGAGACGCTGGTTGCACTTGAGCTCAACGCCGAGGGAGAGAATCGCATTGATCTCAGCCATCACCAGATCGCGCGGCAGGCGGAATACCGGCACTCCGGCAGTGAGCATTCCGCCAGGCGTGGAATGTGCTTCGAAGACAGTGACCTTGTAGCCCAGGATGGCGAGATCGTGCGCTACGGTCATGCCGGCGACGCCGGCTCCGATGATCGCGACCGCTTCGTAATCGCCTCGATTGGGCGGCAGCATCTCGCGATTGCAGCCGGCTACGTAATGGGAGACATCGCCGGACTCGGGCCCGTACTGACTGGTCACAAATCGCTTGAGAGCGCGAATGGAGACTGGCTGATCGAGACTGCCGCGGCGGCAGTTCGCCTCACACGGCGCGCCGCAAACGCGTCCGCAGATCGAGGCAAACGGATTGGTCGCGCGCGCGATACGGTAGGCATCTTCGTCGCGGCCTAGGGCGATGGCGTTCACATATCCGCACGCATCGGTGTGCACGGGACAGGCGTCCTGGCACTTGACCATCTCCATCCAGTACCCTGCCCCGCCAATCAGCCCAAATTGTCCGTTTGCTTCCGCCATCTCTTCCCTTTGTTCCCTAGTGATCGCTCTTCTTGTAGACAAACGCGAGCAGCACCACGACGTATGCGGCGATCAAGGCCATCACCACATACATGAAGGTGTTCGCATTTCCCGTCACCGCGTTCAACTCCTGCACGAGGGTTCCGCGCGTGGAGTGAGTAATCTCCCCGTTCATATAGACGAAGAGGTAAACGGCGCAAGCAAGGAGGATGATGGGGTAGGCGAGCTTGAGGAAGCCCGGGATGCCTGTGCCCTTTCGTTCCGTAATCCACCCATCGGCGTATTCGGTGAGCTCCGGTTTCTGTTCTTCGGTCATAAGGTTCTCCGCGAGTTCGTTGGTAGATCGCCTTCGTCATCCTGCATCATGCGAAACTTCGGCTCTTCGCTGTCGCTTCCCAGATACCCGTCGCGCAGCGAACGCACGAAGAAGAACACTGCACCGCCCGCAAGCAGGAAGAACAGGAAGTACGAGAAGTAAACGCTGGCGTAGGTTGCGTCTGTCATGGCTGCGCCTCACTTCTCGTAATCGTTGTCAGGACGCCAGTCCTTGGCGCGGCCGCGTGTCTGCAGGTAAGCGACGAGATCATCAAGTTCCTGCGGATTGTCCGCGATCCACGGGAATGGCGGCATGATGGAGCCGGGCACCAGGTCCCGCGGATTGCGGAAGTGCGCCGCGTGCCATTGCTTGTTGTACTTGCCGCCTACGCGCGCGAGGTCGGGTCCGGTACGCTTTGTCCCGAAGGTCTGGCGCCAGTCGTAAACGAACTCGTCGGGAGTGGAAACAGGCGCATCGACGCCCTTCCACCCTGAGCGCTTCACGTCGCTCGCCAGCGTGCGCACCTGCTGCGTGTGGCAATATTTGCAGCCCTCGCGAACATAGATGTGATAGCCGCGCATCTCCTGTTCGGTGTAGCCGACGAGCTTGCCGGTGGGCCCCTTCGCCGGATCGCTGTTCTTGAAGGGCTTGTTCCAGCTCTTGTCGAGCAGCGGCGGAGCGACGGTGGTGAGCAAGCCGCCAATAAAGAAGAGGCCAAGAGCCGCCACCACGAAACCTGTTGCGTTCGAATCAGTTTTCTGCAGCATACGATCTCCCTCCGCCTAAGCCTTTACCGCAACCGGCTGCGGAATGGCTTGTCGTTGTCCAGCGCCGATCGCTGTCGAGATGATGTTGAACATGAAGAGCACAATTCCGCCGAAGATCATGATTCCCGAGAGGAACCGAACCATCCACACAGGCTTCAGCGCGACCACTGTATCGATGAACGGGATCGCCGGGTTGTTCCACTGCCACCCTTGCCAGAAGCCGCCCAGCCAGAGTGCGGTGAACATGCCCAGGCCGCCGATGAGGAACAGCCAGAAGCTCCAGTTCGCGAGAGTTTCGGAGTGCAGGGTGGTCTTGAACACACGCGGAATCACGTAGTACACGCCCGCCATGGCCATGAAGGAGAAGGTGCCGAGGACGGCCATATGCGCGTGACCTGGTATCCAGTCGGTTTTGGAAACGATGGCGTTGACCGAGCGCAGACTGTGCATTGGTCCCTGGAAGCAGGTGAGCAGATAGAACACCGTGCCTGACATGAGGAATTTGAGCGAGACGTTATCGCCAAGCTGATGCCACTGGCCCTTCATCGTGGCGATGAAGTTGTAGACCACGGCCCAAACCGGGATCAGCAGCATGACCGAGAAGACAATCGAAATCGTCTGAAGCCATTGCGAGATCGGACCGTGGATCATGTGGTGAGCACCCGTCCACACATAAACGAACGCGAGCGACCAGAAGCCGATCATCGACAGTTTGTGGCTGAACAGGGGTGTGTTGGATGCGCGCGGAATGAAGTAGTAGGCCACCGCGAGACCCGCCGGCGTGAAGATGAGTCCCACTGCGTTGTGCGTGTACATCCAGGTCAGGTTTGCCTGGTTCACGCCTGTGATACCAGGCAGCAGTGTGGCGAAGTTGCCGGTGAGATAGACGAACGCCGTCCAGAGAATGGTGCCCATCAGGTACCAGGTGGAGACGTACATCTGCTGGTACTTCCGCGTGGCGATGGTGCCGAAGATATTGACGCCGAACATCACCCAGGCGATCACAACCAGCACCGCAACCGGCGTGGGCAGATCGGCATACTCCAGGCCCTTCTGATATCCGCCCAGCAGAGAGACGATGGCACTGACGATGATGATGTTCCAGAGGATCGACGTCGCGACGCCGAGCTTCTCGCTCCAGAGCCTGACGCCGCACAGCCGGGGAACGATGTAGTAGGCCAGTCCCATGTCTGCCGCGAGCAGCCAGCCGAAGAGCATCCCGTTCACATGCAGGGGCCGCATGCGGCCGTAGGTGAAGTAGGAGATGGTGCCCAGAAACTCCGGCCACACGAATTTGGCCGCAATGATCAGAGCGATTACTCCTACGATCGCGAAGTATCCGACTGCGCCCAGCAGAAACATCTTCACCGTGGTGTCCTGGTGGATGTCCTGCCCTGCGGCCACTGGGGCAGATGCAAGGGTTGGTTGTACTGCCATTCCTTCCTCCCGGAGTGGTCGCCCACTCTCGCTGCTGCTCACTTACTCGATTGGTTGAGACTACGAATGAAATTCACGATGTCGCCCACGTCGCTTTGCGACAAGCCGTAATCGATCCACGAAGGCATCGCTGTTCCGTCTACACCGTACTCGATGGACTCGAAGAGACGCCGGTCGGAGACGCTCTGCACGAAAGCTGCGTTGGTCAGGTTGCGCGGACGCGGCGTGATGTCGATGGAATTCGGCCCGTGTCCGTCGGCTTTGCGGCCGTGGCATCCGGTGCACCGCTGCAGGAAGATGGTCTCGCCACGATGGATGGAATCCGCCGACATCGCAACGGGATTTGTATCGGGCAGCTTGCGAGCCTTGATCTGGCGGGGCTTCTCTTTCACATACTGTGCCCACACGTAGTCAAGAACCCCCTGGATCTGCGCGTCCGTCAGCGTCTTGCCCCACGGCGGCATGGAGGTTCCGGAGACTCCGTTCTGGATCGAGGCAACAAGCCGCGTTCTTGGCTTCGTCGCCATGAACTCTGCGCGGGTCAGGTCGCGTGGGGCCGGATCGAGGTAGATCGCGTTCGACCCTTTGCCGTTGCCCTTTTCACCGTGGCAGCGCGCGCAGAGCGACTCATAGGTCTGGGCGGGCGTCATCGCAGGCAATGCGGAGGTGCGTGTCATCAGGTAGGCGGACATGTCTTGGAAGTCCTGCTCTGGAAGCGCGAAGGCAGGCATATTGGAGTCCGTGATGCGCGATCGCGGATTGCGGAAGTGATCCATCAGCCACGCCGGGTCGCGCAATAGACCCTCGTGTGTGAGGTCCGGTGAGATGCCTCCATCGTGATCGTCAAGCTTGTGGCACGAGAGACATGCGTAACCGTTGATCAGCTGCTCTCCGCGCGCTACCGATGTCTTCGCCGCGGTAATCGCGGTCTGGACCTCCGCCACGCTGTCCGGCACGGGCGTGACCGTGCTGGTTTCGCGCGCGTATTGCTCGACGGGAGATTCCGACGGGCTGGTTCCGCGACGGCTCTTCAGGAAGATGACGAGAGCCTTCTTGTCATCGTCGCTGAGCTTGAACTGCGGCATGACCGAAGTGGGGGTGTACGCACGCGGATCGACAATGTGCCCCCACAGATAGTCGAGCTTGCGCTCTTTGCCTACCTCAGTCAGATCCGGCCCGATCGTTCCCGACGACACACCCTGGATGCGGTGACACCCGAAACATCCTTCTTTGAAGAAAAGCTCGCGCCCGCGCGCGACCAGCGCCGTGCCCGCAAAGTTCTTTTCCTTGTGGCACTGCGCGCAATTCGCCTGCATGAAGTCCGCGCCATGCAGGTGCCCGGCGATCTCCCTCTTCCAGTTGGCTTGCACGGTATAGCCGAGCATCGGCGTCGGCCAGTATTCATCCTCGCCGTGTGCGTCCGCCTTGGTGAGGCCGCGGCCCTGGCCGTCGTGGCAGGAGGTGCAGCCGAATTCGGAGAACTTGTGCTTGCGCTCCCAGTGTCCGTCTTTGTAGACGTCGCCCATCGCCGCTGAATACGGATGAGTCCTGACCGGTTCTTTGCCGGACGCAAAACGCGGATCGTCTGATGCGATGTGACAGCTTTCGCAGCGCTCGACACGAGAAGCTCCGAAACCGGTAACGATGGTCTGCTCGATCTTGGGGGATTTCACGTCAAGCGAAGCGCGCTCGGCGTCGGTCTTCGCCTGCGCTTTCGCCTCCGCGAAATAGGCCTTCTGGTGATTTTGCCAAGTTGCCTGTGTCTCCTTGTAGACCAGGGCGCCTGATCCCACCAGCACTACGAGACTCACCACGGCTAATGCCAGTCGCATACCTCAATCTCCTCAGAACGGAGACACGAACTGCCAGTTCGCGCCGCGGAAGAACGTGCCAATCACAATCAAATAAATATTCACGAGAACGAAGAGCAGGAAGACCGAGTTCGCCAGGATGCGCTGCCGTGCAAACCAGCGGCCCACGCCCTCTCTGCCGCGATCGATGTACGGGATCAACAGAAGAAGTAGAACTTCAATGCCCGGGACGCCGATGCCGCCCCAGAATGCCGAATAGCTGACCTGCTCCTGCAGTCCGAGAAAGTACCAGGGCGCTTTGGCAGGGTTTGGCGGATGCATTACGTTGACGGGCTGCTCAAGCGGTGCATTGAAGAAGAACGAGACCAGCATCACGCCGGCGATGGTGAGCAGCAGAACGAAGAGCTCGGCGACGAGCAGGTTGGGCCAGCTGAAAACCGTGTCCTCCTCGAGCTTGCCGACCTTGACGAGCGGCCCGCGCACCAAGCCCTGAATCGTGAACCGGCGCGCAGGGGCGACGATCGCCGCGGATGCGGTGGCCATCACGGGAGCTGGCTCTTCCTGAATCTCGACCTCGACTGGGATGCGCTTTGGAGCAGCTTCCGCTTCCGGCTTCGCCAGCCCGCCGTCTTTGCGAATGCGCCAGAAGTGAACAGCGACGAAGATGGTCAGAATCAGCGGCAGCACGACGACGTGCAGCACGTAGAAGCGAAGCAGCGCCTCCTGTCCGACTGTGGCGTCGCCAAGAAGGATGAACTTGATTGCTTTGCCGACGAACGGAGCGTATCCAGCGATGGAGGTGCCAACTGTGATAGCCCAGAACGCCAGCTGATCCCAGGGCAGCAGGTATCCGGTGAAGCTGGAGAGTAGCGTGAGACCGAAGAGACAGACGCCGATCACCCAGTTGAATTCGCGCGGCGGCTTGTAGGAGCCGGTGAAGAACACACGGCACATGTGCAGAAACACGCAAGCCACCATGCCGTGTGCAGCCCAGCGATGCATGTTGCGCAGGATCACGCCGAAGGCAACCGAGCTGCGCAAGTCGAGCATGCGCTCGTAGGCCTGCGTTGTCGACGGCACGTAGTAGAACATCAGCAGAACGCCGGTCGCCGTGAGGATGACGAAGAGAAAGAAGCTGATCAGCCCCAGGCCCATGGTGTACGAGGGGCGCAGCGCCTGGCGGCTGACGCGCACGGGCTGAATGTGCAGAAAGAAGTTGGTGAAGCTCGTCGCTGCCCGTCCGCGGTCGGACGAAGGCAGCGGATTGCGAAAGACGGAGCGCACGATATTCGCCGGCAGCTCCATCACGCTCTTGCCTATGGAATTCGGTTCTTTGCTCATACGCTCAGATAGGTACCTGTCTGAATTTCGCTGTCCTTATCCACTTCCAGTTCCCCGCTCGGGGTGAGCGACACTGCATACCACGCAAGCGCTTTGGGAGCCGGGCCGCCGGTGACGTTTCCGTCTACATCGAAGCGCGATCCATGACACGGGCACTGGAAGCCCGTCGCGGACGGCGAAACGATGCAGCCCAGATGGGTGCAGGTGGTGGAGATGGCCGCGACCTTGTTTCCTTCGCGGACGATGCACACGCGCTTGGGATCGATGGCGATGCGCGACCCAGGCGGAAACTCCTCGGGCCTGCCGATCTTGAAGCGATTCGGCTGACCGTAGGTGGTGCGCGGACGGATAAAGAAGAAGGTCGCGAGAGAGCCCAGAACTGCCGATCCCGCGATTCCCACCCCGCTCAGCCATCCCAGGAACCGACGCCGCCCGATCTCCGGCTCAGTTGACTTCGTTTCCGTTGCCGCTACTGCCATCCTTCTGCTCCTGAACTTGGTTTTCCTCGGTACTGCCCGGAATGAATATCTCCCGGTCCGACCAAAACACCTGGTACTTCACGTCTTCGAAGCTCTGAAACTGGTGGTTCCGCACTGCCCAAATGAAGAGGAGCAGGGCTCCGCTCCCCATGAGCAAACTGGCCGCAATGGCGATCCACGTCAGATCCATGTGCTGGGGCGGGCCCCAGGCGCAATCCGCTGGCGGATCACGCAAATGAGGCGCGAACCTCCCCTTACGAGGTTGAAGAATCCAGCTTTTGGACTATTTCAATCCAAATTCCCACGAACGTGGCAACAGTATTGGCTTCGGCAAAGGCCGGTCTGTGATGGGGATTACATACCTTTGTGACGGCTGAGGCGGGGCCAAACTACCAGGGCGGCGCCCGCCAATGCAGCAACGCCGGCGATCAGAACCTCTCGGGCGAGCGGCTCTGATCGCCTTTCGCCAAGCCCGTCACATCGCCTGGTTGAGCACGCGGTTGAGGCGCTGCACGAAGCTGACCGGATCTTTCAGCGGCACCCCTTCAAGCAGAAGGGCCTGATCGAAGAGCAGCCATGCGGCGTCCTGCACCTTGTCCGCGCCGGGGTCGGCCAGCAGCTTTTTGATGATCTCGTGATCGGGATTGATCTCGAGAACCGGCTTCAGCTCCGGCATGCCTTTCTGGCCCATGGCCTCCATCATGTGGCGCATGCGCGCTGACGGTTCGTCTTCGTCGGAGACGATCACAGAGGGACTGTCGGCAAGGCGCGAGGACGGACGCACTTCTTTCACGGCGTCCCCGAGCGCCGCGCTGATCTTCTCGAGCAGCGGCTTGAGCTCCTCGGCCTTCTGCGGTGCATCCTCGTCTTTCAGGTCCTCTGACGTCGACGACTTGTTCACCGCCTTCAGCTCCAGGTCGCCATACTTGCCGACCGACGAGAAGACGACCTCGTCGATGTCGTCGTCGAGGATGAGAACTTCGATGTCCTTCTTCTTGTAGATCTCAAGCAAAGGCGAGCTGCGCAGCACCGAATCGGAGCCACCGGTGATGTAGTAGAGCGCCTTCTGCTCCGGCTTGATCCGCGCTTTCGCATCCGCCAGAGACGTAAACCCATCCACCTTCGTCGACTTGAACCGGATCAGGTCGAGCAGCAACTCGCGATTGGCGTAGTCGCTGTACAGACCTTCCTTCAGGGGCCGGTTGTACTCCTCAATAAACTTGAGATACTTCTCCGGATCGCTTGAAGAGACGGCCTTCAGCTCCGAGAGGATCTTCTTGACGCTCGCCGTCCGGATGCTGGTGAGAACCTTGTTCTGCTGCAGGATCTCGCGCGAGACGTTCAGCGGCAGGTCTTCTGAGTCGATGACGCCCCGGACAAAGCGAAGGTATTGCGGCAGGAGCTCACGCGAGTCGTCCATGATGAACACGCGCTTCACGTAGAGCTTGATGCCGCCCTTATAGTCCGCCTGGTACAGGTCGAGCGGAGCCTTCGCCGGAATGTAGAAGAGCGTCGTGTATTCGAGCGTGCCCTCGGCGCGGGTATGGAACCAGAAGAGCGGGTCTTCCCAATCGCCGGTGATCGCTTTGTAGAATTCCTTGTAATCCTCTTCCTTCAATTCAGACTTGGGCCGCTGCCACATGGCGCTGGCGGCGTTGATCTGCTCGGTAACGCGGGTCTTCGTTGACTCCTTCTTTTCGGCATTCCACTCGCTCTTGTCGTAGGTGAGGAAGATAGGGAACGCGATGTGGTTGGAGTACTTTTTGACGATCTCCTGCAGGCGCCAGCTATTGGCGTACTGCGCGCCTTCGTCGTTGAAGTGAATGAGGACCGATGTGCCGGCGCTGGTACGCGCCTCAGCGCCGGACACCTCCTCGATCTCGAAGCCGGTCTTGCCGTCGCTCGTCCACTTGAAGGTCTTCTCCTCTCCGGCTTTGCGTGTGGTGACCTCGACCTTTGAAGCCACCATGAATACGGAGTAGAAGCCCACGCCGAACTGGCCGATGAGGTTGGAATCTTTCCGGGCATCGCCGGAGAGGTTGGCAAGAAAGTTCTTGGTTCCGGAGCGCGCAATGGTCCCGAGATGCGATATCAGGTCTTCCTCATTCATCCCGATACCGGTATCGGAGATGGTGAGGGTCTTGTGCTCTTCGTCCAGCGCGAGATCGATGCGCGGCGATTCGATACCGCTGCCGACCAGGGCCTTGTACTTTTCCTCGGTGAGCGTGAGGTAGCGCAGCTTGTCCAGGGCGTCGGAGGAGTTGGAGATGAGTTCGCGGAGAAAGATCTCCGGATGCGAGTACAGCGAATGAACGATGAGGTGGAGAAGTTGATCGACTTCAGTCTGAAATTGCTGTTTCGACATAGCTCTTCCATTTTACAAATGGCGAAGCGGTCGAAGCGATGCGTCAGCGCTGGGCCAGCAGTGCCTGCGATTGGGTGCCCTGCCCGAGCCAGCGCTCTGGATCAGCAGTCTCGGTCAGGCGGCCGTCTGCCATGGCGACAATGCGGCTGCTGATGGCAGCGACCGATCGAAGATCGTGCGAGATATAGAGGATGGCCATGCCGAACCGTCTGTTCAGGGTGGAGAACAGCTCGAGGACCTCCGACTGTGTGACGGCGTCGAGAGCGCTGGTGGGCTCGTCCGCAATGAGCAACAAAGGCTTGTGCAGAACCGCCATCGCGATGAGCACGCGCTGCGCCTGCCCAACACTCAGCTCCGAAGGATACTTCTGAAGAGTCTCGCGCGAGGCGTCGAGGCTGACGTTCTCGAGCGCCGTCCCAATAGCACGCCGGCACTCCAGGGATGAGCCGCTGCAGTGCGCAAGCCACGATTCTTCAAGCTGCGCGCAGATGCGCAACGCGGGATTGAGGGACGCAATCGGGCTCTGCAGCACCAGTGCGATGCTCTTGCCCCGTACCTTGCGCATCTCGCTCTTCCTAAGCCCCATCAGATCGCGGCCATTGAAGCGGATGCCGCCCCGCACAGTTCCGTTTTTCATGTGGAGGAGCCTGGGGATAGCCAGCGCGAGCGTGCTCTTGCCGCAGCCGCTTTGACCCACCAATCCCAGGATCTCGCCGTGCTCGACATCAAGCGAGAGATCCCGCAGAACCTCATTTCGTCCGGCGTAACCAGCCGATATCTGAAGTGAGAGCAGAGGTGCGGCGCTCATTGAGGTCTCCTCGGTTGCGTCGCGAACGCGAGCTGTTCGATGTTCCAGTAGACCTGCGGCCTCAGGCCGACCGGGTGAGCATTGCGCAGGTTGGGAGAGACTGCGGAAAGCGCATGCTTGTTGACCAGGTAGATGAAGGGTTCCTGCTCCCAGACAAGCTGCTGCACGCGATCGATGTCCCGCTTCCGTTTGGCCGGGTCGAGCGAGGATGCCTGCTCGCGCATGAGGCGGTCGATCTCTGTTTCCCATGCGGTGGCGGGCTGCTTCTGGTTGGGATTCCACTGGTGGTTGTCCGCTGAACTGAGCCACACGCTCATCTGCGCGTTGGGGTCGAGCTCGTCGTTGACGAACCCCAGAAGACAGCTCTCGTAGTTAAAGCTTCGCGTGATGCGCTCGATCAGGGATGGAAAATCGAGCGTAACGATATTGAGACGAATACCGATGGCGCGCAGATCCTGCTGGATCACGGAAGCCATTCGCTCGCGATCCTTGTTGCCGGCGTTGGTGATGACGGAGAACTCGACGGCGTGGCCGGTGCGGTCGCGAAGCGTATCTCCCTGCAAGCGAAATCCATCCAGCTCGAGCTCGCGCAGAGCCAGCTTTACATCATAGGCGTGCGGCTTGAGCTTCTGGTTGAACCAGATCTTGTTCGCGGGCGAGATCAAGCTGACGGCCGGCTGCGCATAACCGTGGAAGACCAGGCGCGCGATATCGTCGCGATGGATGGCCGATGAAACCGCGCGCCGGAAGTGCGTCGAAGTGAACCAGGCTTTCTTGTAGTCGGGCAACGGCGACGTTGGGACCTGGTTGAACCAGATCTGCTCAGAGTCGAGAGAGACGCCGGCGTCGAACGCCATTGAGGGTGCCTGGCCTTTGAGCAAATCGAAGCTTTCGGCATTGAGCGAATTCACCAGGTCGATTTCGCCGCGCGTCAGGCGAAGCAATTCCCTGTCCCGGTTCTGCTGGATGTCGAGACGGATGGAATCGATGTAGGGGAGCTGCCTGCCGGCAGAATCGTGCTTCCAGTAATTCGGATTGCGTTTCAGCAGCAGTGTGCTGCCGGCCTTGTTATCGGCGACATAGTACGGACCGAGAACGGCCATGTATTTCTGTGGCGATTGCGCCGAGATGATCGCTACCTGATCGAAGAGCCGGTCAAGCCCAATGACGGGGCCTGGGAACGTGATGGTCAGATGATACGGGTCGGTGATCTTCGTTGCGACTTTGCCCGGAGTGGAACGAAACGAATCTCCGGTGGGCGAATGCAGGTCAGGATCCATCAGCCGCTCGACCGTGAAAGCAACATCCGTGGCCGAGAAAGGCGTGCCGTCCGAGAAGCGGACGTTAGGGCGCAGAGTGAAGCTGATGGCATCGCCGGCCTTATTGATGCGCCACGCTGTCGCCAGTTCACCGACCGGCTGCTGCGTATTGCGATCGAGGCGAATGAGCACGCCGCCGGTGAGATAGCGAATGGTCTCCGATGCGTCGTCATCGACGGCAAGCGGATTGAACGTCTTCGGTTGCGAGGAAAGACAGAAACGCATCTCACTCTGCGCGTAAGCACCGGCAGAGAGAGCAGACGCAACGAGAGCGCAGATCAGGAACAGCCCTTTGCGCCTCATGCCTCACTCTCCTTTCGTTCGATTGCGAGATGGAAGCAGCTGACCGTGGCAATCAGCAGGAGGATCGGGGCGAATTGCCACGGCCTTCCTGATGTAGCCGCGAGACCCTGCAGCTCCTGAAGCAAGCCTCCCCAGGAAGGAAGCGGCTCTGCCACGCCGAGGCCCAGGATGCCCAGGTTGGCTTCGGCCAGAATGAAGACGGGAATGGATATCCAGAACTGCGCCATCAGTACGGGCCGGAGGTTGGGAAGAAATTGGCGCCGGAAGATACAGGCTTCGCTGCAGCCGGCGGCACGTGCGTGCAGGATGAAGTCCGATTCGATAAGGCGGCGGGCATCCGCGCACACCACGCGCGCCGCTGCAGGCCAGCCGAGGAGCCCAAGCACGGCGAAGGTGATGACGACCGAAGCGGCGGGTCCGGTGTTCAACGGGAGCATGGCTCGAACCGTGATCAGCAGAAACATCCACGGCATCGCCATGCTCAGATCGGTGGCCGCCATAAGCGTGCGCTGGACTTTGCCTCCGATGTATCCGGCGACGCCCCCGATCAGGGCCGCTAGCAATGTAGAGATCAGCGCTGCCGCTGGCGCAAGCAGAAGCGAGACACGCGTGCCAAAGAGCAGGCGTGAGAAGCGATCCCTGCCGAGCGCGTCCGTTCCTAGCCAGTGATGCGTCGAGCAGGCCGCGTTGGAAACTTCGCGGAACTGAAAGTCATACGAAGCCGGCGCGAAGACACCTGCAAGCAGAGATGCAAGCACGACAATCGCCAGGAACGCGAGAGCCGCTCTTCTGAGCCGTTTCATGCAGCCTCCAGCGGCTTTCGGCCGCCGAACAGATCGGCTACCGAGTTCGCCAGCAGAGTGATGGCGGTCAGCATGAGCGTGATGATTACGAGGAGGTTGAGATCGCGGCCGAGAGCGGCATTCCACGCCAACTGCCCGAGCCCCGGGATATCGCAAACCACCTCAACCGGAATGGCGGCTGCGAAGACAAGGCTGATGCTGATTCCTCCGAGGGCAATCAGCTGAGGGAGCGCGGGCGCGATGATGTGGCGGAGGAGTATGCGAGTTGGGGTGACTCCTTTTGCGGTTGCTGTGATCACGTGCGGCATCGCGGCGCTGCGCGCGAGCAGCTTGCGCGAGTACTCAAAGACCTTCGGCAGCACGACAAGTCCGAGCACAAGGCGCCCCGGAACCTGCCAGAGAATGCAGAGCAGCGCCAGCACACCTGCCGGAATGCAGAGCATGCTTGACGCAAGCAGATTTGCGCTGAGCTTGATAGCGGCCGAACGCGTCATCACGGCGGCGATCGCGAGCGGCAGCCCGAGACCCCACCCGATCAGAACGCCCGTGGCGGCAGACGTGAGCGTTTCAGGAGATCTCTGGCGGATTAATTCTGTGACCGGCGCCTGGAGCGAGCGAGCAGTCCCAAGATCCCCGTGCAGCAGTCGATTCCAGTAGCCAACGTAGAAGTTCAGCAGGCCGCCGTCGTTGTTTTGCGCTTTGAGTGCTTCTCGGCTCTCCGCATTGAGCCTGCTGTCGAGTTCCTCTTCGCTCACACCGTACCCCGGGGAGTAGCGAACAAGCGTGGCGCATAGAAAGCCGCCGATGAGGAGCAGGACGACGAGCCTGGCGCAGAGGGCGACGGCCGCTGCTCCGATGCGTTTGGCTGCGGCTCGGCCCGACGGAACGCTGGTAGCCGAATGCGAAGGTGCGTGGTGCGACTTCGTGCGGGTTATCAGAAGCGCTTGCGAAGCCGCCGCGTCAATAGGCGAGGACGACATGGCACTCCTCGTCGGGATCCTCCGACGGATTCTTGGGGCTTGTCTCGATGTCAGCGCCTTCGATCTCCTCATAGTGCATGCGCTTTGCGGCATACATGCGGCGATCAGCCTCGGCGAGCAGCTGCTCGGCATTTAAGCCATCATCGGGGAAGAAAGCCGTTCCAGAACTCAACGAGAGGAAGTCCGCGCCGCACGTTTCGATGCCGGCGCTTCGGGCCAGGGCATTCAGCACAATTACCCGCTCTTCGAATGCTGCCTGCGTCATATTGGGAGCCACGATCACAAATTCATCGCCGCCCATGCGCGCCACGTAGTCATAGTGACGGCAGACTCTCAACAGCGAGGCCGCAAACGTCTTCAGCACCTTGTCGCCGGTCAAATGTCCGTAACGATCGTTCACCTGTTTGAATCCATCCAAGTCGCAAACGATAACGGCTGCGCCGGTCTTCTCTCGCGCACAGCGGTCCAGTTCCTGTTCCAGGTGCATGGAGAGAGCACGGGCATTCGCCATTCCAGTCAGGTAGTCGACTGTGGCAGACGACTCCGCCTCTCTGAACTTCAGTGCGTTCTCGATGAAAATTGCAACGCGGGACGTGATGACCTGGAGGATGCGCAGGTGGTCGTTGGTGAACGAATCAGGCGTCTCCTGGTAGAGAGCCAGCACACCTACGAGACCCGTCACTCCTTCAAGCGGAACGGCAAGCGCCGACTTGAGACCCTTTACCAAAGGCTCATCGTCTGCCAGTCCCAGCTCGACGGCCGGATTGCCATTCACGATGGGCCGCACATTTCCAGCTACCCATCCACAGAGGCCGGAGCCAACAGGAATTTTGAGAGAGTAAAGCGCGCGATAAAAGCTTCCGCTCACAAACTCCGGCTCGAGCACATTTTCCTTGCGCAGGAAGACCACGATGGAGTCGTGAGGCACCAGCTTGCGCAAGCGCATTGCAACGAGCGACAGAGTCTCTTCAAGGCGAAGCGAATGGCCCAGGTCCTGGCTCAGCTCAAACAGAGTGTGAGCCTCTTGCCGAGCTGAAGCAATCGAAGCGAGGAAGTCGCCGGGATCGTCAGCACTGCTCTCGCTCTTCTCGAAGCCGTTCCCCGGCATCAGGCCGCGCTCTACGGACAGCCCGATGCTCAGAGAGTCCTGCGTCTCGCTGTCCGAAGCGATCGCGAGCTGTTCGAGCTCAAGATATTTGCGCTCCAGAACGTCGACTACGTCCGGATCGAATGCCTTGCCGGAGTCGTCGCGGATGATCTGAATCGCCTCTTCGATCGGCACGCTCTTGCGGTACTGGCGATCGGACGCGAGCGCGTCGAGACAATCGACCGCTGACAGAATCCTCGCTCCAATCGGAATCTCGGCGCCCTTCAATCCATGCGGATATCCCTGGCCGTTCCACTTCTCGTGATGTGCGCGCACGATGGGAGCGACGGGATATGGGAAGGCGACCTTCTCGATGATCTCCGCGCCCACGACGGGATGGATCTTCATCTTTTCGAACTCTTCAGGCGTGAGGCGTCCAGGCTTGTTGATGATGTGGTCGGGCACTGCCAGCTTGCCGATGTCGTGCAACAAGGCAGCGGCGCGCAGCGCATCCAGTTCCGACTCGGACAGGCCCATCTCGCGGCCGATTCCAATCGCATACGTGCGCACGCGATTGAGATGGCGGTGCGTTGAGTGATCCTTGGCTTCGATCGCCAGCGCGAGCCCTTCGATGGTGCGAAGGTGCAGCGCGCATACCTCTTCGACGTGCCGCCTCTCGGCTTCCACATGCTCGGCTTCGAGTTCGGCTCGCTTCTTCTCTTCCTCAAGGCGGCCGAGGTAGAGGTAATACGTACGGAAGATCCAATACATCACGGGAACGCTCAGGAGCGCGTTTTCCCATCCGACATATCGATCGCACAGGCTCAGCAGCCCGGCAAGAGCTGCGCCAAAGAGATAGTAGGGGAAAGTCCAGAAATAGGTTGCCGACCAGATCTCGCGAATGCTGCTCTTCTGGCTCAGCCCGATGACGAGCGAGAGCGGGAGCGTATTCATCAGGAAGTAAGAGGAGGCGATCGCGAACAGCATGACGGGCATGCTGCTGTGCAGAACTTTGTCCAGCTGGTGATGTACGAACTCGGTGACCCAAATGGCGTTCGCCGTCATGCCGAGAACGTTGAAAACGATCTTGATCGGATCCGGCCTCTGCTGCGTCTTCCAGAAGCTCTGAAGCACCGCCGCAGCGCACCCGATGACCATGGTCTCAGGGGGGGACAGCTCCAGCACTCCGAGAAGGATAAAGAGGAAGTGCACGGACATGGTGCTGTCGATGCCTGGCAACTTGACCTTCATCGTGGCCGCCAGCATGGCGATCACGAAATAGCACGCGAACTTGAGCAGATCGTCCGACTGCCAATGATGAAGATAGTTCGCCACAGCCATGGAGCCCAGCATGGCTGAGATGGCGACGAAGAATATAGTCCGTTTAGGAAGTCCCGAGCCCATTTAGCCCTCTTGCCCCTGATCGATCCCGCTTGTGCCGGCTGCTAACGACCGGCGAAGATCAGGGCTGGATTCCGCCGACGCATTCTCGGCCTGGAGATGACCTATCAGCGGCGTTTGACTGGACATCATGACACCCGGTGTTCAGCGGCACATCCCTCACCGGTCGTGATTCTTGCTTATCGTACACTCGCAGTAATCGTTGTCTTTAATACTTCCGTGTGCGCATCTCTTCCGCTTAGGTAACGGTGGTAAGTCATGCTTGACGCGTATCTCATTACTAGAACCACGACTTTCAACATCGATTAAAATTGAGTCATCATTATTTCTCTTCACGATGAGCACTCATCAGGCCGAGCAAAGGGAAACCTCAAAACCGTAACTTGTGATTTAACTCACACAGCTCTGCTGATGGTTGCATTTCTTCGCCTTGCGCAATACGAACGATCGTTGATTTCTTCTGATTGAATGCTTCGCGAGTTAGACACAGGTGATGTCACTTTCGTGTATTCACTTTGTGCTGCTTGAGTAACCAAACCTAAGTTACGAGCAACTAGAAAAAGCGCTAAGTGGTATTTGCGGCGAGTTACTCCCCGATGAGAATCGGTGTTTGCCGGGCCCTCTGTACTGCTCTCTCCGCCTTTCCTGACCAGGTCTCGCGGCGGCAAGAAACGGAAACACGGAGAAGCAACATGGCACGCAAAAAATCAAGAAGCGGGATGTGGGGACGGAAGACAGTCGTCGCGCTCGCCATCATTCTTACCGCAGAACTTGTATCCGGCGCACCGGCTAAGCATCCAGGGGTTGGAAAAACGTCTCGCGACCTCGAGAACGTCAGCGGTTCGCAGATGGTCGATGTCATCGTGCAGTTCAAGCAGACGCCGACCGCCTTCCACCACCAGAAAGTGAGAAACCACGGCGGCAGCCTGAAAGGCGAGCTCGGCCTCATCAAGGCCGGCGCATACAGGATGCCGGCTTCGGCCATCAAGAACCTGGCGGACGACGATGACGTCGCGTACGTTTCGCCGGACCGGCCGCTCACCAGCATGAGCACGCCAATCAACGACTATCACACGCTGAGCATCAATGCGCCTGCGGCCTGGAACGTTGGACTCGATGGCAGCGGCATTGGGGTAGTGGTGATTGACAGCGGAATCGTCAGGTGGTCACCTGACCTGAACTCCCTGAATATGTCGAGCTACAACGTCGTTCCGGGCGCATCTACCTACGATGAGTACGGACATGGCACCCACGTTGCGGGAATCATTGCAGGAACTGGCGCATCCTCCAGCGGGTTTGGCTACACATACACTTTCAAGGGAATCGCGCCGGGCGCAAAGATCTACAGCCTGAAGGTGCTGGACAAAAATGGCGTCGGAACAGACAGCCAGGTCATTCAGGCAATCAACTCGGTCATTCAGTACAAAGACGTCTATAACCTGCGCGTCATCAACCTTTCGCTCGGACGTGGCGTTTATGAGAGCTACACCGCAGATCCTCTTTGCCAGGCCGTCGAGGCTGCATGGAGGGCGGGCATCGTTGTCGTCGTCGCGGCAGGCAATGATGGCCGCAACAATGCAATTGGCACTAACGGCTACGGCACGATCAACGCGCCTGCCAACGATCCGTATGTCATTACCGTTGGAGCAACCAACACCAAGGGCTCTTCGACTCGTTCGGTCCAGGTTCCTGCCAGTTACAGTTCTAAGGGACCATCGCTGTGGGATCAGGTGGTGAAGCCTGATCTGGTTGCGCCCGGGAACCTGGTCATCTCTCTCTATCAGCAGGGAGCGGGACTCCAGCTCTCAAACCAAAACCCGAACAATGTGGTTCCGTACTCTCTGTACAAGACGTTCGGTTCCTCAGTGGGCTCGAGCAGCTACTTCATCCTGAGCGGAACCAGCATGGCTGCCCCAATGGTCAGCGGTGCTGTGGCCCTCATGCTGCAGAAGAACCCGTGGCTGACGCCCGACCAGGTGAAAGCGCGCCTGATGAAGACGGCCTATAAAGGCATGGCCAAGTCGGCTACCGTTACGGACACTTCAACCGGCGGCTCGTACAAGGTGCAGTCGGACATCTTGACCGTCGGCGCGGGGCTGCTGGATATACAGGCCGCTCTGCTGAACAACGACCTGGCACCTGCGATTGCCGGCAGCGCGCTCTCACCCGTGGCCAAAGTCAACAGCGCCGGCAATGTGGTCGCGACGGTAAACGGCAGCTCCGTTCTAGGAGGGTCTTCGATCCTGTGGGGAAGCTCAATCCTTTGGGGAAGCTCTTCGCTCTCGGGAGTGGACATCCAGGGAAATTCGATCCTGTGGGGCGCAAGCTCACTTCAGGCCGACAGCATTCTCTGGGGTTCCAGGTCGGTGAACAGCGACAGCATTCTCTGGGGCGCGAGCATCCTGTGGGGCAGCAACTCTGGCGCGCCGGATGCATCGAACGGCTCACTCGGCGACAACTGAGCAATTCTCCTGTCGGTCCCACTCTAAACCGCGATTCACCGCGGTTCAGAGTGGGGCCGGCAGCAATCATTGTTTAGCGATAATCCCCAGGTCCGTCAGTCCATTCACAAAAAACTGCATGGCCAGCGCCACCAGCAGCAGGCCCATGATTCTCACCAGGATTCGAATTCCGGTTTCTCCCAGTACAGTTTTCACCCGGCCGGCGCCAGCCAGCACCAGATAGCTGACGATGCAGGTGAACGCGATGGAGCCAAGGATGGCGGCCATCTCCCAGTTCCAAAGGCTCGGGACCGTCCCCACCAGCACCATCACCGACGAAATCGCGCCGGGACCCGCCAGCATGGGTATGCCAAGCGGCACGATGCCTGCGTCCTCTTTCGCAGCACCTTCTTCCGTATCCCCCTGCGCCTCCTGCGTGGGCGACCGCCGCGCCTCAAGCATGTCGAGCCCGATAAGCAGCAGGATCAGGCCGCCGGCGATCTCAAAGGCCGGCAGCGTAATTCCAAACATCTTGAAGATCAACTGCCCCGCCAGGCCAAAGCTCGTCAGGACGATAAAACACGTGATCGATGCCTTCCGGGCCATGCGCTTCCGCCGGACGGCATCGACGCCATCCGTGATGGCCAGGAAGCTGGGGATGGCGGCAAACGGATCGACGAGGAAGAAGATGGAGCTCAGCGCAAGAACAGAAAAACGCACGATGGCGGCGTTCCTGATCTCGTTCAGCGCGGTCGTCGCTCCGTTGGGCAGATACATGCATACCCAGAGTACAATTTCGGTCCAGGAAATCGCGCAACGTGTCTCGTTGCGCGAAACCTCAAACAGGCCTCAACCGTCTGAGTTGATAACCCCCGGGAGCCCCTTTATGGTCTGCATTGCTCGAACTCAGGGCCCTATACGCAGTGGTCGGGCCATCGCTTTCTCTCTCTTCCTCCTCGGCTCGGTAGCCGCCCTTGCGCAGTCCCCGCAAGATGCGGCCGCGCCCGTTTTCAAGACCAGCACGCGCGCGGTGATTGTGGACGTGGTGGTCGACAACGGAAAAGGCGAGCCCGTCAAAGCTCTGCACAAAGAAGACTTCCGCATCTTCGAAGACGGCAAGCCCCAGACCATCGACTTCTTCGAGGAGCATCAGGCCAGAACGCTCTCTGGAGCAGCCGCGCAGCCCCTGCCCAAGATGCCCGACGGTGTCTACACCAATGTTCCTCCGGCTCCTGAAGACGATGCGGTCAACGTGCTGCTGCTCGACAGCCTCAACACGCCGCCGCAGATGATTTCGTACGCGCGCAACCAGATCCTGAACTATTTGGACCACGTCAAGCCGGGGACGCGCATTGCCATCTTCGCGTTGAACAAGAACCTGAGCATCGTGCAGGGATTCACCAGTGACGCCGCTGTGTTGCGCGAAGTTGCATTCAAGCAGACGGGGCCCGGCATCAGCCCAACGATCGTGACCAAGAGCGAGGTCGTGGACGAGCAGGAGCTCGAAGGTTTCTTGAACAGCAATGCACCGGGTCCCGGCGGCGTTTCAACCGGCGCTGCTCCCGCGCAGGGCAACAGCCCGTCTGGCGCAGGCTGGAACAATCCGGCCGTTCCAATCTCCGCGACAACTGCCGTTGCAGACGCCTTCGCCAACTACAGGGGTTTCAAGGAAAACAATCGCGCGCGCATGACGCTCGAAGCCATAGCCGACATCGCACGCTACCTTTCCGGTATTCCCGGACGCAAGAACCTCGTCTGGTTCGCAGGCGACTTCCCCGTGGTCATCCTTCCGAAGTTCGATCAGCGCCAGGAAGCGGCGGACAATGGAATCGCTCTGAGCGAAATTCGCAGAGCCGCCAATCTGCTGACGACTGCCCGTGTCGCGGTGTATCCGGTTTACGCCGACGGCATTCTGTCGGATGACGTCGTGTCGGCCGATAACCGCGGCCCGGCATCGGCCAACGGTGTGGGGAAATTTCCCGCCGGGTCGGGATTGGGAGGCTACACTGCCGCCAACTCCGACCGCGCGACTGAAATCGCGGCGATGAACCAGATCGCCTCCGACACCGGCGGCAAAGCTATCTACAACACCAACGATCTGGATGCCGCCATCGGCCACTCGATCGCGGACGGCGCGCATTACTACTCCATCGTCTACACGCCGGAGAACAAGAAGATGGACGGCAGGTATCGCTCCATCGAAGTGAAGGTCGATGGCAAGTACAAGCTGGCCTACCGCCGTGGCTACAGCGCGGATGAGGACGCCAAGGCTCCGCAGCAGGCTGAAACCGACCCGCTTCGCTCGCTGCTGCGGCCCGGATCGCCCAACGCCACGCAGCTCCTCTTCGGGGTTCGCGCCGTGCCGGCATCGCCGCAGCCCGCGTCCGGCGCGCATCCAGCGGGGAAGAACGCGAGCCTATCCGGCCCCACGACGCGCTACACCGTGAATCTCATGATCCGGTGGAACGACGTCGCGCTGGCGCTCGATCCCAACGGAAACCGCAATGGAAAACTCCAGATCGAGTTGCTGGCCTTCGACCACAACGGCAAGGCACTGAACTGGAATGGCGGCACCGAGGAGATGAAGCTCACGCCGGAACTTTTCGCGCACATTCAACGCTCGGGGATTCCCGCGCAGTTCGACATCGATCTGCCGCGGGTGCCTGTTTATCTTGAAGTCGGTGTGCACGATCTTACCAACGGGAAGATCGGAACGCTGCGCATCCCGCTGAATCCGGCCGACTCGAATGTGATTGCGTCGGCCAAGTAGACCCGGCGGGATGGTCAGAGGAGATCGAAAGACTTGATTTTGCGATGCCCGTGCGCATCGTCCACGGGCGCGTTTCCTTCGCGCATGACGATGCGCGTGTGACAGCCTGCGTCGCGCGCCGCGTCCAGTTCCCGGACTGCATCGGAGAAGAACATGATTTCCTGCGGTCGGCAATCCATGGCATTTGCTATTGATTCATAACTGGACGCCGCAGTCTTGGGTCCGGTACGCGTATCGAAGTACCCGGAGATCCTGTCGGTCAGATCGCCGAAATTCGAATGCCGGAAGAGCAGCATCTGCGCCGCCACCGAACCGGACGAGTAGATGGCTACCTGGCCGGCGCTCGACCAGCGCTCCAGCGCCGCGGGCACGTCCGGAAACAACGTTCCCTTCAGCTCATCGCGTTCGAAGCCGATCTTCCAGATGCGGCCCTGCAGGCTTTTCAGCGCTGTCGATTTGCGGTCGCGATCCATCAGCCAGTTCAGGTAGGGCAACGCCTCATCCCAGTAATCCGGGTTGGTGAATTTCGGCGCCGTGGCGTCGGTTTCGTTCGCGCTCTCCTCAGCGAGCGCGGCGAGATCGTTCATCACTCCCTGCTCGCCGGAGTGCCCCTGCAGATAGCGCTCGAAATGCATGCGCGCGTAAGGAAAAAGCTGCTCATAAACCAGCGACATCGGCGCTACCGTTCCCTCGACATCCAGCAGGAATACCTTCGGGGCTTTCAACGGCGCGCTCTTGTCGCTGAGGTGAGTCTTCGGCGGTCTCCCATTCATATCTTGATGCCGGTCTCCACGCGATGGCCCATGTACGCCGGCCCAAAGCAAAGCGGCTGATAGCTGCGGTCCACGCCCGAATCCGTGTAGGCTGGCGTCCATCCCGACGTTTGCTGGAACCACCGAATTGCCCTGATTCGCCGATCCTCGCACAGCGTGAACCAGTGCGTCGTACCCCTGGGCACGCGCAGCATATCGCCCGGACCGACCTCCACCGAAGCGACTTTGCCCTGGATGTTCAGAAAGAAGATCCCGCGTCCTGCAAGGATGAACCGCACCTCGTCTTCCGAGTGCGTATGTTCTTTGTCGAACTTCGCCAGCATGGCGTCGAGATTGGGGGTTGCCGGGTTCACATCGATCACGTCGGCCGTGACATACCCGCCGCGCCGCTTCATCTCTTCGATCTCGGTTGCGTACGCGTTCAGCACGTCGTCAGCAGAAGCGTCTGCGCCCACGCGATCGAGGCTCCATCGCTCGTAGTCGATCCCGAGACTCGCAAGCTCCGCGCGAATTTCCGCTTCGTTCTCGATTTTCTGATCAGCTTCAGGGAAGCGAAGAACTGCCATGACCTGACTCCTTGCATTGCAGCAGCCGGAACCATGAACCCGCTAACTTGCTAACTCGCTACGCCGCGAAGCGGCGCTAACTTGCTGCACTTGTTCTAAAAACGGGAGACGACCGTCGTTTCCGACCTGATCTCCAGCCCATACCGCCGAAGAATCATGCCACGACTGCGTCTCTCAGTGCCCGAAAACCCGCCGCCCCTCCACCTCGAACAAGAACTCGAGTGCCTCCAGGTGACGGCGCGCCTCAGCTACCGATTCACCCCAAGTATAAAGCCCGTGTCGGCTGAGCAGAACTCCATGTGCGGCAGCGTTCTGATGTAACACGGCCTTCAACTTCTCTGCCAGGGGCCCGTACTCCTGCGTGTTTGCGATGATGGGCACCCGCTCCTCATGCTCGTGCGTGGCAACGCCGGCAAGGCCCTTCAGCAGCTCGTATCCGCGCAGCGCGACGAACCCATCCCCTTCAAACCTGCCCGACAGCAGCGTGTTCCATATGGTGTGGACATGCACGATGGCGCGCGCGGACTTCCGCTCGCCATAGATAACCCTATGGAGGCTTGTCTCGGCGGAAGGCTTGCCGGTTCCGCCCAGCACGCTGCCGAGCATATCGATCTCGAGCAAATCTTCCGGCGTGAGCTTTCCTTTATCCAGCCCCGAAGGGGTGATGAAAACCCGCTCGCCCGAGCGCACGCTGAAGTTCCCGCTCGTTGCCGGCACCCACCCGCGCGCATAGCAATCCCGCGCCGTGGCGCAGAGTTCTTCGATCTCTCGTTGCAGAGTTTGCTGGTCGGGCGTATTGGGGAGCATACGTGAATGCAGTGTAGCAAGGCCGAACTCCGCTTCGGCGGTTTCATCCGGCGTCCGCAAAAACCCGCATTTGCTTTTCTGTCGCCTCGCAGGGCAAGATGCTCTCACACACGATCACATTGTTGATGACGCTACCTGGGGTTGAAATGAAAGTATTCGCTCTCCGGATTGTTCTCTGCATCGTTTTTCTTTCGTCCGTCGGCACAGCCCAAATACTCCGTTTCACCGACTTGACGAGTACGCAGATCGCGAAACTTGATCGCGCCAGGACCGTCGTTCTTATCCCCGGCGGCATCCTCGAAGAGCACGGTCCTTATCTGCCCGTCTACACCGATGGCTATGCCGATCGCTACTACACCGAACAGCTCGCCACGTCGCTCGCACGAACACCAGGGTGGACCATCGTTGTCTTTCCGGAGATTCCTCTTGGCTTCTGCGGAGCCAACTGCATGGGTGCTAAATGGAACTTCCCCGGGTCGGTGACGGTCCGGCTCGCTACGTTCCGCGCCATCTATATGGATCTGGCCAGTTCCCTGGGCGAGCAGGGTTTTCGCTGGATCTTCGTCGTTCACGACCATGGCGATCCCGCGCACAACCGGGCGCTCACGCAGGTCTCCGCCTTCTTCCACGACACCTACGGCGGAACGATGGTGCACCTCTTCGGTCTGACGACTGTGAACGAGTGCTACGACACTGTCGCAAAGGTCCTCGACAAGAAGGCCGCCGAGGAAGACGGATTCACGGTGCATGCAGGCGCGGGCGAGCACAGCCAGATCCTCTTCCTCCATCCGGAACTCATCGACGCGGGATACAAGTCCGCAATGCCTCTGACCGCGAGTACCTTCGAGGATTTGTATTCTCTCGCGGCTAAGCCCGACTGGCCCGGCTACTACGGTTCTCCACGCCAGGCTTCCGCAGCACTAGGCAAGGCCGTCATGACTTCATGCGCTGCGAAGATGGCTCAAGTGTCGCAGCAGATCATCGGTGGTCTCGACCCCGCGACTCTGCCGCGCTTCTACGATCAGCTCGATCCGCGCGATGCAATCGGCGACAAGACCGAACGCGCGCACGATCGAGAGCTCGCGCAGAAACAAGTCGAATGGCTCAGCAAACATCAGATCGAATGAGAGTCACGTGAGGCCGCATCCGCGCTTTCACCGCACCTCGTGCAGATCCCGATCTCGCACGCCGATCAGGTAGAGCAGCCCGTCCAGCCCCAGTGCCGAGATCGCCTGTGGAGCGCTCTGCCGCACCAGTGGCTTCGCTCGATACGCGATCCCCATGCCCGCAACTTTCAACATCGGGATATCGTTCGCGCCATCCCCGACTGCGACCACCTGCTCGAGTGAGATGTCTTCGCGATCCGCAATCTCGCCGAGTAGCGCAGCCTTGCGCTCGCCATTCACGATCGGAGGCAGTACGCGCCCCGTCACCACGCCGTCGGCGATTTCAAGCTCATTCGCGTAGACGTAGTCGATGCCGAGGCGTGTCTGCAGATGATGCGCGAAGAATGTAAATCCGCCGGAGAGAATCGCAGTCTTGTACCCCAGCATGCGGAGCGTGCGGATCAGCCGCTCGGCGCCCTCTGCCATCGGAATCGCATCCACCAGCGCGTACACTTTCTCAGCCGGCAGTCCCTTCAGCAGCGCTACCCTTCTGGTAAAGCTCTCGTCAAATTTCAGCTCGCCACGCATCGCCGCTTCCGTGATCTTCGCAACTTGCTCGCCCACGCCGGCCATCTTGGCCAACTCGTCGATGACCTCGCCCTGGATCAGGGTTGAGTCCATATCGAAGGCGAAGAGACGCCGATTGCGCCGGAAGATGCTCTCCCGCTGAAACGCAATGTCGATGGAAAGCTCCTGCGCAGCCGCCAGGAAATCCGCGCGCATCCCTGCCTCGCGCGATCCATCGCCGCTCACCGCCAGCTCGACACATGCGTTCGCAGACGGATCCGCGGGCGCGAGCTCTCCGGACAGCCGATCGATGCGATCCACATTCATCTGGTGCGCGGAGACGATCCTGGTCACGCGCGCCAGCTCCGCCGCGCCGATCGATCTTGCAAGTATCGTGACGATGAAGTGCTGGTGATGCAGCCCGCGCATCCAGTGCTGGATCGCATCTGCCCGAACCGGCGAGAACCGCACCTGCAGATCAAGTGCGTGCGCACGCTCGGTCAGCTCCGCTTTCAGAGGCGCGAAACTGCCCTGCTCCGGCACCCGGATCAGAATCCCCAGCGACAGCGCCTCATGCACCACCGCCTGGCCCACGTCCAGGACGACAATCGGATGCCGCGCAAGCGCGCCTGTCAGCTCGCACGTGAGCCCCGGCCGGTCATGCCCGGAAAAATGAAGGAGGACGGTCTTGCCTGGGTCTGCAGAGGACATGCTCTCTCGACTATAAAAGAGCGGCCAATCCTGCCGGGCCTCCGGGTGCCCCATCCTAAACGCGGTTTTTGCGTTTAGGGTGGGAGAGGAACAAGCATCATCGTAACGACACTTTCATCCGGTGCCGATCTTGTCCCGCGCAGGTTCTACAATCATCCCTTGCTCACTCAGGCCCAACGCGACCGCATCTCCATTGTCCTCGTCTCGCCGCGGAATCCCCTGAACATCGGCGCTGTCGCCCGCGCAATGGCCAACTTCGGCTTCGTGGATCTTGCAGTGGTTTCGGCATACGAGCCGCACTGGCGCGAAGCGCGCTCCGCCGTCGGCGCGCCGGAACTTCTCGCAAAGGCTCGCGAAACCAGCACTCTTGCCGAAGCCGTTCGCGACTGCACTCTGGTCCTCGGCACCGGCACACTGACTCACCGCAAGCCCGAGCAGCCGGTCGTGTGCCTCGATGAGATCGCTCAGCTTGTTACCCGCGAACTCGACCAGCCTTCCAGCAGGATCTCCATCATCTTCGGCCCAGAGAAACACGGCCTCACCCGCGAAGACCTCTCCTGGTGCCATCACCTCGTCGAGATCCCCACCGATGCGGGTCAGCCGTCCATGAACCTCGGCCAGGCCGCGGCCGTCTGCCTTTACGAGATCGCCATCCGGTCCGGCGACGCAACCGAAAACCCTTATACCCCCAGCCCTGCGGCTGCGTCGCGTGCCACCTCCGGCAACCTCGACGTGCTCACCGGACTCATCCAGCAGGTCATGCTCGCCTCGAATTACTCCCCGGGAAACATGCGCGCAGCCAATGAGCACGACCTCCGCCTCATGCTCCGCAGGCTGAACCTCAATCCCGCCGATCAGCGCCGCGCCCTCGGCCTATTTCGCCGGATTCTCCGCCAGCTTGAGGACCGGAGAAACTCGTAACGTTACATTTCATGCAACAACAACTTACGGGTGATATCAAAATGCGGGCGGATTCATACAATTTATTCAGGCCCTCGATCCATCAGGAAAGGTACCCGGATGCGCAAGTTCATCCCGACACCCCGCGTGCTTCATGCGTGCCTCGCCATCGCCTCTCTGAACATCACGGCATTCGCTCAAGCTCCCGCTGCCTCTTCGCCCGCCGCGAGCGCTGACGCAAACTCAGGCGTTGCTCCTTACACGCGCTCTGCTCCAGAAACGAATCCTGTGCTCACCGCGGGAGCGTTCTCGCTCCAGACCACCGCCGGGGAATTCAAAGAGGATCAGCTCAAGCAGCTTCTCGTGGGCAAGACGCTCTATGTGCGCGACGGATACCAGGACAATAATCTCGAGTTCGACGAGCAGGGCAAGATCACCAGCAAGTCCGCGCAGGGTTCCTTCACTCTGAGCCAGGTTCAGATCAATAAGGTCAAGCTCTCCAAGCACAAGCTCGAACTGCAGGGCGATCGCTACGGCCTGCACTTCCTTGGGGCGGCGCCTTTCGAAGATCCAACCAAGGCCACAGACCGCGTGAAGATCACACCGAAGAAGAAGACAGTCCGCATCTCCTTTGATCGCGAGCAGGTGGAGAAGCCGAAGAAGGAAAAGAAACACAAGCACAAGGGCGAAGATGCCGATGGGACAGGAAACGCGTCGTCGGACGAGTCGCTCTCGAAGGCGCCCGTTGCTGACCCTTCAGACAAAGGCGAGAAGGAACACACGAAGACGACCTCGCCCGCTCACGCTTCGCAGCTGCTGCTGACTGCGCTGGACAAGGTCTTCTCCATCGGCATCGACGATCGCATGATCGCCGCGATGCCCGACTTCTGGCGTCTCTACTACCAGGCCGCCGCAGCGAAGGCGGACTTCAAGGCGGCCGATCCGGGCATCTTCCGCCAAAGCGCAGTCGATCAGAAAGCAAAGCTCAACACGGCCATCGATCCGCCTTCCAATGAATTTGCGCAGTCGAGCGGCATCGCCGGAATGGCCCTCTATCATGCAGTGATCGGCACAGACGGCAAAGTTCAGCAGGTCATTGCCGGCCGGCCCATCGGGTTCGGTCTTGATGAAAATGCTGAGAAGGTGATTCGCAGCGCCACATTCCAGCCCGCTCTGAAGGAAGGCAAACCCGTCCCGGTTTCGCTCGACCTTATTGTCTCTTTCCGCATCTACTCGAAGCGTACGTCGCAAGCGGCTACGCAGGTAATTAACGAGAAGCCCGCTTCTCTACCCGGCCCGTATACGGCAAAGGTCCTCGAAGCGAGAAGCCAGCAGCCGCAAGCCGCGCAGCAGACGGACGCAGCAACGCAACCGGCGCAGCCCACGACGCCGCAATAGCCGATCTGTGAACTACGAACTGAGAACAGTTCTTCAGGCCTCGAAGTCCAGTTCCACGGGATCGATCAGCGGGACCAGCCACTCCAGCAGTGCCATGTGCATCGGATGCGTCGCATACACATCGCACGCTGCGCGATCTGTAAACCGCATCAGCCCTGCAAACGTGTACCCCTGTCCGCGCGGCGATAAATTCTCGCCAACCGCCACATCGATCAACCCGGGAATCGTCCCCTGAAACGCGCGAATCTCCCGCGTTGCGCGTGCCTTGTCCGCGTCCGTCGCGTTCGCCTTCCATCGAAACCCAAAGATGTGTATGAACACGTCACCCCTCGATCGCTAAGCCGCACCGGGCTCTCAAGCCCTTGCTGAAAGCGGAAGGCTGAGAGCTGAAAGCTTGTGACTCCTACTCTTCACTGCCCCATTGCGAACTTCTTGCCGCTCTCCAGCAGCTTTGCAACCGCTTCCTTCGACGTCGACTCCGTGTAGATCCGCAGCAGCGGCTCGGTCCCGCTCGCGCGAAACAGAATCCACGTCTCTGCCGCATTCGGCTTCGATTTGGCCTCGGGATTTACGAGGTAGAACTTAACGCCGTCGAGTGTCTCCTGCCGCAGCACTGCCATTCCGCCGATTGCCGTGTCGCCGGTCTTCAGAGCTTTCGCGCGCGCGATCGCCGCGTTCTTTAGCTCGTCGGGAATATGCAGATCGATGCGGCCGTACTGGTGTTCGCCGTACTCGCTCTGCAGATCGGCCACCAGTTCTCCCAGCGTCTTCTTCTCCTCGGCCATCACGTTTGCAAGCAGCAGCGCGTTGAGCAAGCCATCGCGCTCCGGTAAATGCCGCTGGAACCCGATGCCGCCGGACTCCTCGCCGCCCATCACGATTTCGCGCTCCAGCATGTAGTCACACACAAACTTGAAACCGATGCCGTGCTCGATCAGCTCCCGCCCATGCTTTTGCGCGATGCGGTCGAGCATCTTGGTTGTGTTGAAGGCTCGCGTCACCGCGCCGGGCCATCCCTTGCGCCGCAGAACCCAGCTCAGCAGCACCGAGAAGATCTTGTGCGGATCGACAAAATTCCCATGCTCGTCCGTCGCGCCGATGCGGTCCGCATCGCCATCCGTGCAGAGGCCGGCGTCGCACTTTTCTTTCACGCAGGTCTCGCCCAGCATACGGATATGCGGCTCGATCGGCTCCGGATTGATTCCCGGAAACAGCGGATCCGGGTTTCCGCGAATCTGCACATGATCTACGCCGATGCGCGTGAAGATTTCCGAGAGGATCGTGCGTCCCGCCCCGTACATCGAATCGATCGCGAACTTCATCCCCGACTTCGAGATCAGATCCAGATCCGCGAAGCTCTCAATCGCCTTGAGATACGGCGGAAGGAAATCAACCTCTTCAATCGCAGCCGCCTGCTTCGCCTGCGGAGCCGGCTTGTCGAGATACGTCTCGATTGCAGCGATGATGGAAGGCTTGCCTGACCCGCCGTACCACGCCTTGTACTTGACGCCGTTCCACTGCGCCGGATTGTGCGAGGACGTGATCATGATGCCGCCTGCCGCATTGCGTTCGCGCACGCCGTAGCTCAGCGCCGGCGTCGGCGTAATGTCGTTCGCCAGGGCAACCTTGATTCCGGTAGCGGCCACGACCTCGGCGCACGTACGCGCGAAGGCCCTGGAGCCGAATCTCGTGTCGTAGCCGATGCAGATCCCCTTCGCGGGATCTTCCTGCGCGTGGATGTACGCGGCGATCGCACCCGCGGCGGTCTTTACATTTGCGAACGTGAAATCATCGGCAATAACGCCGCGCCAGCCGTCGGTTCCAAACTTGATTTGAGGATGAGCCATCTTCGAGTTAAGTCGTTCTCCTTGCAGAAGTATCCATAATCCAGCACTCAGCCGAGGTCCGGCAACCGGGCACACCGCCGGCACTGTCCAGACAAACGAAGCCCCATGTTCATTGAGATGCAGATTTGGGCTTCAACTCACCTTGCGCGGGGCCGATGCCTTCTTGCGTGGCGGGACGTAGTGAAAGCGGATCAGGTAGATCTTTTCGCCCTTGCCGTGTTTCGCCACCTTTAGCAGATCGAGCACGCCCGCGAAGCCAGAGGCCCGGGCAAGTTGCGGCGTGATATCCGGGAACCCGATGGGCTCAATTGAATCCACCTCGATTTCGCCGTCTTCCATCTTGTAGCGGCCGCCGACGCGCACCTGCAGTCGCGTCCATATCCGCACCGTGCACGTAATCTCGCCCCTGCGCACGCCCTCGCGCAATCGTTTGGTGAATTGCATTTGCTGACCAGACCCAGAATTCATTTTGGGGGAAGCCCGTAAGGCTCTTTCCGCCGTCCTCATCAAGATAACGCGGCCGGAGCTATTTCTTCGCAGCCACGCTCTTCAGCCGGTCAGGCGGCACTCTGCGGATCACGACCTCTACGTTCGCCGCAGCCTCGTCCGCCTCAGCCCTCACCGTAGCAGGTGCAGAGACCGCCTCGTATACACCATTGGCGGTGAATTCATCCGGCACTACCGCCAGCGCAAACGGCCCATGCTTGCCCATGCGCACCAGAAAGACGCCGGTGCTGTCGCTGTAGACGGTCTCCTTGCCGATGCGCAGAGCCGCCCCTTCGACCGGATCGCCGTGATCGTCCTTTACGGTGCCCTGAACGACGAACTTCGCGATCGAAAACGAGTCAGACCGCGAGGTGGAAATCATCCCGTTTACGCGATACAGATACGTGCTCAGGCCAAACGTGTAGCGCACATGCCCGGTCGGATCGACATTGGAAGCCGCCGTCACCTGCAGCGGCCCGGTGACCCTCACGGCCGCATTCAGCGCCAGCGCCTGCTCGAAGGGATGATCGGGCCGGAAGGGGAGGTAGACATTCTGATAGTCGGCCTGCAGCATCAGACGGTTGCTAGTGAAGTCTCCTCCAAAAGAAACGGTCGTTTGTCCGGCCGTACGAGAGATGAGTTGCAGCAGGCTCAGCCGCGATGAGAGATTCTCCCGGATCGTTCCCGACAGCATCGTGGTGCTCGGCCCCGCATCCGACCTGCTTCTGAACCAGTTCTCATTCACCTCGAGCACACGCCCGAGGCGGGTGCCGGCGTACATATTTGTCCCCTGCGTGCCGAGCCCTGAGCTGGTGGAAGAAAACTGACCGGTTCCGAAGTAGAATTTTCCGAGGCGAAAGTCGGCTGAAAGCTGATTTACAGATGCCCGCTGCATGGTGCCGCCCAGCGTCACCGGCTCCAGCAGATTCTGGTGCCCGGCCGTGAAGCTTACGCCTTCCCAAGGCTTATACAGCAGCTGCGCATTTCCTTTATCGACCTCGGAGCTGAGCGGAGTCGCCAGAGAGATACGCTGAAACGACTTGCCAGTCACCACGTAGCTTGTTCTGAAGATCAGCTTCTGGGTCTCAGCATCCAGCGCAGCTGCAAAGTACTTCTGGTTCGAACCGACGCCGCCGATCGCCGACGCCCTCACCGCCTTGTTGGGCCGGTATTCCAAACCCTGCAAGAGGCTCTGCCGGCGCGAAAGGATGTTGCGCGAGAAGAACTTGAAATGATCGCTGATTTTGCGCTCGTAGAACAGCATGCCCACAGGATCGTCGCTGGTTGCCGCGTTGAAGATTCCGGTGCCCAGCCACGTCGAGGTCGTCCCTGCGAAGGCGTAGTAGTTCAGCACCGCATCCTTGTGGCTGAGGCCGATACCGCGCACTGAGAAGTAGTGGCTCGCGTCGAAGACATCGGTAGGCAGAACGTACGGAACCGTCTCATCGCCGGTGAGGAGCGTGAAGCGCTGAAACTGATAGCGGTTCTCAGCGCCGTAGCGCAGATGCCCGTCGAAGTAGCCAAGGTTGACGCTTCCGGCATACTTGGGCGCCTTGAACTCAACCGATCCGCCCTGCGCATTCAGCATCGTCGATGTTCCGCCCTGCACGCGAAACACCTGGCACCTTGCTCCTGCCGAGGCCAGCATCGCAGTGAGCAGGAGCGCGCATTGGGCTTGCGGCCGCATCGCAGTGCTCTAGTGCTTCTCCCCGGATTGCGCGGAGGCCGCCGGCGTTGCCGAGGCGAGCTCGAGATTGCTGTTCGGCTTGATCTGCAGTTTTTCTTCGACCTTGAAGTTCTCAAACTGCAGGCTTACATCCGTTGGAAACGCGTCCTTCACAGACTTCGCATCGAGCGGCACTTCAAGCATGCGTTTGCTGTGCGGGAAGATGGGAAAACCGGGCGCCTCCTGCTTCTTTTTGCCGTTCGCGAGCTGGGTCTGCAGTACGCGCCCAAAGTTGTTGCCGGTATTCTCCACTTCGAGCAGAACCTTGTCGTGAGCCTCATCCAGCTCCGCGCGCACCACGCGCACATCCGCCTTCTCCGGCTTCTCCTTGGGCAGCAGATAAACGGTATGCGGCAGCTGCAGCCGCACATTCATACCCTGCGCGGTGCGAAACGCAAAACCTGAAAACGACGCATAGATCACAAACCAGTTCGGATTGGGCGTCGTGCTCGCTTCATAGAAAACGTAGTAGCTCTGCTTGGGCTGAATGCGAAAGCTCGTTGCCGAGAGCTTCAAGTGAATGCTCGGGTCGAGCGGTCTGTAGTCCACGCTGCCCGTCTCTGAAACAGTGAAGCTCTTTGCCTCCAGGACCACGTTCAGCGGCGTATCTCCGTCGTTGACATACTCCACGCGGCCCTTAGCCGGATTGCCAAGCTCGCTGATCACGGGCCGTACCGTCTGCGCCGCCGCGCCCGCGGTGAACGCAAGCGCACAAATCCCACTCGCTAACAGAGGAAGTGCTTTCATATTCCTACCCAGAGAAGTCAGAATGCCTGAGCCTGGATCGTCAGGGTTCCGGTGTATACGCCTGCCGGCAGATTCGGCAGCGGCGCCAGATTGATATTGAACGTCATCAGGTCGCTGTTCGTGCCCGTCTTGTTGTATCCCCGGATCGGCACGGACGAAACCTGGAGTCCAGCGTTGGCTCCGCCGAACGGCACCGTGTTGGTGAGCCCGGCGAAAGCGCCGCCGTTATCGGAGATCTGAAAATCAGCCGACGGAATGTTATGCCCGGCGCCGTCGGTCAACGCTGCTGTGGATGAACTGAAGAACGCGTAGAGGTTCAGGCTGCCAACGCTTGGCTTCAGCACCCAGCTCGTCGTCGCAGTAATACCGGTGCTGCCGGGATTGCTCGCGCTCCCGCCGGTCAGCGTGAAGTTGACCGCATGGCTTGAAAGCGTCAGCGTGATCGAATCCGGAAGAACCGCATTCAGAGCAATGGGGCTCGCTCCCGAGTTCAGCACCTGCCCGTAGCACGGCGCCGAAACGAGGATGGCCGAGATTGCTGCAGCCACTACGGTTCCGAGTTTGACCAGCATCCGCATCGCGCGTTTCTATCCCGTCAGCTATCAAACGCAAGGTGAGTGGGGCGCATGCTGCTGTTCTGCAGCTGCCGCCCCGCCGTTTGGTCTAGAGTGCCTGTGCCTGGATGGTCAGCGTTCCAGCGTAGGTGCTCGCCGGGAGCTGCGGCAGCGTGCCGGTGCTGAGGTCGATGTTGAACGTCATGGCGTCGGTGCGATTCGAGCTGCGATTCGCGGTGGTGATCGCCGTGGTTCCCAGCAGCAGTGCGGCATTTGTTCCGCCGAAGCCCGTGTAGCTGTTGGTCAGCGCAGCCGCGGGGTTCGTTCCATCCTTGATGTAGAAAGCGGAAGACGGAATGTTGTTGGTTCCGTCAGTCAGAGCAGCCGTCGAGCTGGCGAAATAAGCGTAGACGTTCACGTTGGCGCGGCCAGGGGCCAGTACCCACGTCGTGGTGGCGGTAACGCCCGAGGTTCCGGCGTTCGTGGCACTGCCGGCGCTCAGGTTGAAATTCACCGTGCTCGACGACAGGTTGAGGGTAAGCGTTTCGTTCAGCTTTGCACTAAGCGTAATCGGCTGCGCGGTGGAGTTAATGCCCTGCGCAGACACGAAGGAGGCGGAGAGCGCGATCGCGGCCCCAACCATCACAGCCCAAGAGAATCTTCCGGTCTTCATCTTTCCTCCGAGTGGGATCTTGTCAACACTGCTTCGCCAGCGTGTTCGCGAAGGGCCACCGACGCGTCGCATCTCGTAACCCATGGCGTTTATATGAGAAGCAAAGCATTGCTCCCACGGCACTTAGGTAATGGAGGTTCCTTTTTCGGTCAAAACTGTCCCGAAGCGACGCTGGGCAGCTCGAGCTGCCCGGATGACATTACCCGCAATATCACTGAAAAGATTGAGGTTAGGCAGGCGTTCGACACGAAATCGCAAACCAGCAGTGCCACAGACTTAAGTAACTAACTCTTCCGTAACTGTCGCATTCTCCAGCACTTGCGGCCAATTCCATAGGTCAAAAAATTGCCAGGATTTTGAGGGCCGGTAAACCTGCCAAACTCCGCTTTCGCCCCTGGTCGCCCAATCCCGCAACGCCGCGAGCCGTCCTACTTCGACGCCGCCTCAAGCTGCATCTGGTAAGGCGTGAGCAGGTCTCCGGTGGCGTGGCGAATTGCCGCGAGGGCAAGCTGGTAGCTGACCTCGGCCTGAAGCTGCGCCAGTTCGGCCTGGGCGAGCCGGTTCTGTGCGTCCAGCACAAAGAAGTTTGTCTCCGCGCCGAGTTCGAACTTTCGCTGGTCGGCAGCAAGCGACTTCTTCCACAGATCCAGCGAAGTGTTCGCGGCCGCGAGAGAAAGCTTTGCCGTGTTGAGTTGATTGACGGCATCCCTCACCTGCCGCGTGATCACCTCTTCGGCCTGCCGGCTGCTGTAGAGATCGCGCGTGCGGTTGACTTGCGCGTTGCCAAGCTGTGCCTGCGCTGCGCGGTTGCGAACGGGGAAGTTCAGGGTGAGGGAGCCCTGGTAGCTGGGATATCCGAACCCGAAGAGCTGACTGAACGAGGATCCCAGTCCTCCCTGCGACGTGAGCTGGCCGGTGACCAGGTCGTACTGGTTGCCGCCAATTCCGTTTGAGAGGTATTGCCCGCTGAGGTTCAATGCCGGCTTCAGCTGATTGCGCGCGTAACCAATGGTGGTTTGGTCGATGGCCAGCGCTTCTTTCGCCGCCGCTATCTCAGGCCGCGAACTCAAGGCCGTGGAGAGCGTCTGATCAAAGTCGACGTTTTCAACCTCGCCGGTCGGCTGCGCGTTTTCGGTCAGTTCCAGGTCTGCGGATTTGAGCTGCGGATCCTGATCGGCGCCGATCATCAGGCGGAGAGCTTCCTCCGCCTGCAGCAGAGCGTATTGCGCCTGAATCTGCTCGACACGCCTCGCTGCGACTTCCGACTCGGAGCGGCTGATATCGAGCGGCGGCAGCGCGCCGAGCTCGAGCGAACGCTTGTCGCGGTTATAGCTGGTCTCGGCCAGCTTGAGCGTGCGCTGCTGCACTTCGAGAGCACCCCGCGCCTGCACTGCGCTCCAGTAAACGCCAATTACCTGCTGAATGGTGTCGTTGACCTCGGCGGCGAACACAGAGCGCGACTCGGTAAGAGCCCGTCTCGCGATGCGGATCTGGGCCAAATTTGCTGAGCGGCCGAAATTGCGCAGCAGTGGTTGGCTGAATCCGAGAGAGAGGCCCGTGGCGTAGTTGGGATTGAGGAAGTAGAAGCCGCTGTTCGTCGACGAGCGGCTTCCGGTCAGCCCGGCGGAGATGCTGGTTCCTGTGGAGAACATCTGCGCATAGTTGATGAGCGCACTTTGGCTTAGCGAATTCAGCGTCGAGCTGCTCGTCTGGCCGACACCCTGCAGCTGCGATGAGGTGGGCGTCGAAGTTCTGGCAACCGTGAAGTTGCTCGTCAGCAGAGGATCGAACGGTGCGAACGATCCGAGCAGAGCAAACTTGCTCGCCTCAATCTGCGTTTCTTCGATCTGGATATTGCTGTTGGCCTCAAGTGTCAGCAGGATGGCATCGCGCAGGCTGATCCGGATCTTTCCGTCCTGCATATACGATTTGATTCGATCTGAGGTGGGCAGCTTGCCGGAACGAACTCGCGCAGTGAGCATCCCTCGATAGCTCTCTGAAGATTGCGCAGAAGCTGAAAACAGGGCACAGCAGGCGACCAGAAATAGACCAAGGGCTCTTTGAATCATTCGTTCTCCGCAAAATCCTGCATGAGCGCTGCCTGAACAGGCGCAGGCGATGGATCAGCGCTCCGGGTTCCACTTCATTCGTAGCGAATCGCCTCCACCGGATCGAGGCGAGCAGCTTTGGTAGCAGGGTAGATTCCGAACACAAGTCCTACTGAAAGCGACACAAGGAATGCCAGCGCGATGGAGCCGAACGTGACCACCGTGGACCAGCCGGCGAACCATGCGATTGCACGTGAGATCACGCATCCCAGCAGCACGCCGATCGTGCCGCCGACAAACGAGATCATCGTTGCTTCTACAACGAACTGACGCACGATGTCCGACTGCCGCGCGCCGACTGCTCTGCGCAAGCCGATTTCGCGAGTACGTTCCAAAATGCTGGCGAGCATGATGTTCATGATGCCGATGCCGCCGACGAGAAGAGAGATCGCGGCAATCGCTACCATGACGATGTTGAAGAGGTGCTCGGTGCGTTTCTGCTCGGCCAGCAGTTCGGCCGGAACGATGATGCTGAAGTCGTCCGCGCCATGGTGCGACGAATCGAGAATGGCGCGCGTCAGTTGCGCGGCGGTCGGAATAGCGGACTCATCCTTGAGCTCCACATAGATCCCGTCGATCTCATCGCGCGTCTCGCTGTAGCTGTCCTCGATCCGCTGCATTGCTGCCTGAAGCGGAACATAGATGATGTTGTTCGAGTCCACCGCCGGCGTGCCCGCCACGGAGGACGCCGAACTCAACTGCGGGCTCACCACGCCGACTACGCGAAACCACTGTTCGTTGACCTTGACGTATTCGCCGACAGCCCGCCCGGTTCCGAAAATACTCCACTTCGCGGCCGACCCCAGCACGCAGACTGGCGCTCCCGCCTTCTCGTCTTCTTCGCTGAAGAACGATCCCTCAAGAACCTGCAGCCGCGCGATCTGCTGATACGAGGGCTTGACGCCGTAGAGCGTCGGCATCTCCTGCTGCGGCTTGGGGATCACCTTCGATGGTACGATCCGTTTGCGCGGCGTGGAGGCAAGGACGCCCGTCAGGTCGTCGGTGATGACGCGATAGTCGGTCAGCGTCAGACCCGGTGAGGTCCGGCGCACCTTGCTGTGCGCCTGCCACTCGAGCGTCTCCTTCGCCTCGACGATCAGGTTCCGCACGCCCATCTGTTCAATGAGCGCCATCACCTTCTGCCGGGCGCCGGCGCCAATGGAAAGCATCGCAACCACTGCCGCAACGCCGAAGATCATGCCCAGCATCGTCAGGAGAGACCGCGTTCGATGAACGAGGAGATTGTTCAAGCCAAGCTCGGCATCGCGCCCCCAGGCCTGAGAGATGGAAACGAATACGGCGCGGCGTTCGGGCGCAAGGACCGGCATCAGATTGCTCCCGTTCCGGCCGCGGAGGAGCCGGTGGTCTTTTGTGGGACTGTTGGATCGAGGAGCGCAAGCGGCGTGCCCTCCGACAGGCCGTCGATGATCACGCGGCTCTCGCTCTCGCCCTTTACTGTGACGGCCTGCTGTTGATAGCTGGCGCCCTTCTTCACGAACACCACTCGCTTTCCGTCCTTCATGAAGAGCGCCTGGCGCGGAACCGAGAGCACGGAGCGCTGCGGCGAACCCTGAATAAGAACATCGGCGGTGAGCCCGGGACGCAGACGGGGATCGGTGCCGGCCAGATCGATGGTCACGTCGGAGCCGTGCATCGACGGACCGCCGAAGACCGAAGCAATGGTCATGCCGCCGACAGCTTTCACCGTGCCCTTGAACTCGCGGTCCGGCAGCGCATCGAAACGCACGGTCACAGCCTCGCCCTGCTTTACATTGGCGTGCTGGTCTTCAGGGATGCGCGCGGTGAGATTCATGCTCGCTGGATTGAGCACCTGCACAATGGAGCTGCCTGGCTGCACCTGATCGCCTGCGCGGTAGTCCGGCACGGACATGCCGGTGAAGTAGAACCCGCCGGAGGCGTTCATATTTTTCTGGATGGAAGCGAGCCCATCCATGGGCGAGGTGACGCGCATGTGCTCGAGATTCTGCTGCGCCTGATCCATGGCCAGCTTGGCCTTGTTGTACTTCTCCTGTGCGAGATATACCGCGGCCTGTCCTGACGCGTGGTGCGACTCGATGTCTTTCTCCAGCTCAGCCAGAGCGCGCTTTGCGCCCTGCAGAGCCAATTCGTTCTTCTGGGCGTCGATCTTGCTCAGCAGTTCGTCCTTGCTCACATCCAGTTCCGCACGGCGAACGTCGTACTTCGCCTTGAGCAGCGCAACCTTGTCCTGTGCTGTGAGCACTTCGGCATCCGCTTTGGCCTTGATGATTTCCTGCTCGGCCCCCAGTAGTTCGGAGTGGCTTTGCTCGAGCTTGTAGCGCTGCTCGCTCGGATCGAACTCGATCACCACATCGCCCTTCTTCACGACATCGCCGGTCTGGGCGAGCCGGGTGATCTGCAGCGCATCGCCGCCGACGGCCGGGGCCGCCAGCATCATCGATTGCGTCGCGTTCAGCTCTCCGGTGGCGTGAACATCGATGCTGAGATCGCCTCGTGCGACTTCGGCGATGGGAATCGAGTCGGCACCAGCAAGGGGACGGCTGCGGCTCATGGCGATCAAACCCCCGACCGCCGCGAGAGCGATGACGATGAGCACGAGGATGATCCGGCTGCGCTTTCGCATCGCTATTCCTTCACCAGCGGGTCTTTAAGGGCAACGCGATCTCCCGGCTCGAGCCCGTTGGAGACCAGGCAACGATCACGGCTACGGCGATCGATCTGAATCGTTCGCTCTGAAAACTTCGATCCATCCCAGACGTACGCCACTGTACGTCCCGATTTCATGAACGACGCCTGCGCCGGAATCGAGATGGCATTCGGAACGCGTTCCACAATCACAGTGACCTGGACATTCATTCCCGCGCGCAGCCGTGGATCGGTCTGGTCGATTGCAACCTGAAGGTCGAAGTTGCGTGGAAAAGGCCAGCCGGCGGAGAAGTCCATGCTCGCGATTGTGCCGATGCGTTGAATCTTTCCCGTGAACTGTCGATCTGGAATCGCGTCGAGCTGCACGGTGGCCGGCTGCGCAACCGTAAGCCGTCCGCGTTCGGTTTCGTCTACGTGCGCGACGATATGCAGAGAGGTCGCGTCAGGAAGCTCCGCAATTTCCGATCCGGGCCACGCACGATCCCCCGCCTTAAAGGGCGTCTCCGCACCGTCGTGCCACACAGGAACAAGACGGATCGTTCCATCTGCCGGCGCGGTCACAACCATGCGATCGAGCGAGTGCGCCGCTCGGTCTGCGTCGAACTTCGCCTTGGCGCTGGCCGACCGGTAAGCCGCCACCGTGGCCTCGGTCTTCGCGCGATCGGACTTGAGCGTTTCTTCGGCTTCGCGCAGCGTCTGCTCAGCATCTTTCACCTTGAGGCGGGCTTCAGCGCCTTCGATCTCTGAAAGAATCTCGCTCTTGCTCGCATCCAGCTTTGCAGCCTCCAGATCGTATCTGGCCTTCAATACGGCGGTCGTATCTTTCTCTTCGGTGAGCTTTCCTTCGGCCTGCCCCTGCTTGATCTGCGCATCCGCCGACTTCAAAACGGAGCGATCCTGGTCCAGCTCCGACTTCGTCTTCGACGGATCGAACTCGACGACGACTTCACCCTTCTTCACCGCGCTTCCGTCAGCGGCTATCTTCACGATCTGCACATTGCCGATGTCAGAAGGAGCGGAGATCGATACCGTGCGCGCTGCCTTCAGCTCTCCGCGAAACTGCAGCACATCCAGAAACTCAGACCGCTGCACCTGGAACACCGGCTCCGTCGGATCCCTTTTCACCGAGCGCACCCACCCAAACAGTCCGGCACTACAGGCCAGGATCAGCGCCGCGATCGCGATGTTGCGGTGCCCAGCGAATATGCGACGCAGCCTGCTCACTCCGCGCCTCCCTGCGAGTGCGCGGAAGCCGTGCGCTCTACGTCGACAGCAGCGGACAGGTCGGGCATCAGTCGCGGATCGTTGCCCTCAATGCTGAATGTCGCGGAGAAGTTTCGCACTCGCGCCGAGAAGTCGCCCCGTTTTCCCATCGGATCGATCGACACCAGCTTGCCCTTGAATCCAAGATCGGGGTACGCATCCAGATGCACCCGCGCCTGCTCGCCAACCTGAAGACCGGCCAGATCCTCCTGGTTGATCTGAACATGCACCTCCATCTCCGTCGGATCAACCACCTGCATGAAAGGAACCCCGGGGCGCACCTGATCTCCCTCCTGCACCTCGCCCATGGTTCCTTCTTTCCAGATGGTGTTGTAGACAACAACTCCGTCGATCGGGGAATGAACTTCCATCAAGGCCGCATTTGTCTGCGCATGCGTCATCGTCTCGCGCGTTCTATCCCGCTGGATTTCAAGCACGCGGATGGCCGCCGCTGCCGCCTTCCGTTTCAATGCAAATGTCGTCTTCAATTGCGCCAGCGTGGCTTTGGCCTCGTCGAGGGTCTCCTGTGCCTTCTCCGCATCGATGCGCGAAAGCAGCTCGACCTTTTTCATCTCGAGCTCAGCCTTGTTCAGCGCCGTCTCGGCCAGTTCGAGTTCCGTCTGGTCTTTCGCCTTCGCAGCCACTTCAGCGGCCTGGGCCTGGAGAACCTTTCCGTTCTGGTCTTCAGCCTGCGCCTGCTTATCGATGAAGTCCCGCAGTTGCGTCTGGCGATCGAACTCCGCCAACACATCGCCTTTCTTCACCCTGCTCCCGGTCGGAACCAGTCTGATGACCGTCAACGTGCTGAACTGCTGCCCTGACAGAACCGGAGCCAGGATCGCCCTGGACGTAACTGCCTGCGTTTTCCCAGTCAGCCGGACCTGCAAAGCGGAGGCTCGCGTACCGGCAAGCACCGGCTTCGCAGAATCGGACGGTGCTGCTTGCGGCCTGCGAATGACGAAGGTCGCGGCGGCAATCAGGATCACAACTGCAATCGACCCCAAAAGCCAGAAACTTCGCAGCCGATCGCGTCGGGCGCCTTCCCGCACCGTCTCGGGTTCCGCTTTTGGAGGAGCTAATTCGCTATTCACCTCAGCCTGCTCCCAGCATCACGTGAATACACGTCTGACTACAACGAACAAAAAGGGCTGACTCAATATAGCGCCGGAGATTTACCCAGCCAAATCCAGGGCGGATTGAGAAATCAGGTTTGAACCGCTATGCCGATAGACGGAACAGCCGGTCCTTCGTTTCCAGTTTTTCGAGCTTTATTCGTCAGGACCGCTCCGGGAGGTCGGCGTCTACAGGAGCTTTTCGCTCATGACGAGAGCAACTCCGCCCCGCAGCCGCGCCGTGCCGGGCTCAGTCGCCATCCGCAGCATGGGAAGCGCCGGAAGCGGAAACTTGCGCAATTCATCACTGATGATGGAGCACGCCCGCGCCCAGGCCCGCGTGAATTCGCCGACGAGCACGATCTGGCTGGGAGCAAGAGTCGTCACGATCATGTGCAAGCCCTGCCCCAGCGCCCGGAACATCCTGGTAAGCGCCTCGTTCGCGTGCGGATCTTTCTTTTCGGCAAGGTCGAGCAGCACGTCAATCGACGGCAGAGACTCGCCGGTGATCTCCTTGTAATACCTGAGCCCGGCGCGATTCGATGCCAGCGTTTCCCAGCAGCCGCGACTGCCGCAGCCGCACGGAATGCCATCCCGGTCGATCTGCACGTGGCCGAACTCGCCCGCCATCTCGCCTGCGCCGCGCACGAGGCCGCCGTTGACGAAGATGCCCGTGCCGATGCCCTCGGAGACGTTCACAAGCACGATGTCGTGCATCTCCTCGGTGCTTCCGAACCACACCTCGGACAGAACGCATGCGTTCGCGACGTTGTCGACCACCACAGGCAGACCCGTCGCCTCTTCGACCTTCGACTTGATCTGCGCAATCGGCCAGCCTACGTTGGGCGCGAAGATTGTCTTCTTCAACTGGTGGCTGAAGCGGCCCGGCACCGTCAGTCCAATGCCCTCAAAGGAGCAGTCGGCATGCTCCGCGATAATCTTCTTGATTCCGCTGACAATCGCACGGATCACCTTTTGTGGCTCGCTCGGCAGCTGAAGTTCCCGTTGCGTGGTGATACGCCCCGACAGGTCGGCGACTGCCAACGTTGTTTGCGCGGGGTGCACGTCGACAGCCAGAACCGTGCGCTTCTCGTTGACGTGGAGACCGGTTGGCTTGCGGCCTCGCGGCGCGTCGCCGATGAGCCCTTCCACGATCCATCGCTCGCGCAGCAACTCTTCCACAATGAGCGACACCGTGCTTCGCTGCAGGCCGGAGACACGCGCCAGCTCGGCGCGCGAAATCGGCTGGCGCATCCGAACCTGATTGAAAATGACGTTGCGGTTGATCTGACGCGGGGTTCGATTGGACGCACTCTGCTTCTCTTCCAACAGGAGCATCGGCATCATCGGCTTCGCATCCTTCCCGCCGGCCGTTCAGGGCCGCAGCGCCATGACGCATCGAAAGCGCGTACTCCCGTTCGGGTTGCGGTAGGGGCTCTCAAAGCTTGTATGCCTCTTTCACCAGCCTGTAGGTGAGCGCATGCGCAACGTCGCGCGCTTCGTCCTCGTCGAGCCGATGCTCCGCAACCAGGCGGCCGAGAAAAGCGCAATCGATCCGGCGGGCTACATCGTGGCGAGCCGGGATGGAGAGGAAGGCTCGGGTGTCGTCGTTGAAACCCACGGTGTTGTAGAAGCCCGCGGTTTCGGTGACCTGCTCGCGGAAGCGCATCATTCCTTCGGGGCTGTCGTGGAACCACCACGCGGGGCCCAGCCGAAGGCACGGATAATGACCGGCCAGAGGCGCCAGTTCGCGGGCATATGTCGTTTCGTCGAGGGTGAACAGAATAATCGTGAGCTTCGTTTCGTTCCCAAAGCGCGACAGCAGCGGGTGCAAGGCCGAGACGTAGTTCACAGCCTGCGGGATGTCGGCGCCCATGTCGCGCCCGTAGCGCTGTTGCAATGCAACGTTATGGTTGCGCACGCTTCCTGGGTGGATCTGCATCACCAGGCCGTCGTCCAGGCTCATCGCGGCCATTTCGGTGAGCATCTGCGCACGAAAAAGCTCGCGCCCCGCGGCATCGGCTCTACCCGCAATGACTTCCGCAAACAACTTCCCGGCTTCGGACTCGTTCAGGTTGGCCGTCTGCGCCGTGGGATGGCCGTGGTCGGTCGCGGTGCATCCGGCCTGGCGGAAGCGCTCGCGACATTTGCGCAAAGCAGCGAGGTATCCCCGCCACGAGCCTGCGTCTTCGCCGGTCTGCTCGCCGAGGCGGGCGACATTCCTGGCGAAATCCGGAAAGTCAGGATCGACAACCGCATCCGGGCGGAAATTCGGAATGATCCGCGCTTTCCATCCCGACTCGCGAATTTTCCGGTGGTCGTCGAGCGAATCGAGCGGCGAGTCGGTGGTTGCCAGCACTTCAAGATTGAACTTCTCGTAGAGGGCACGCGGCCTGAACTCCGGCGTTTGAAGCTTTTCGGCAATTACATCGTAACAGTGATCTGCGTTTTTCTCCGAGAGCCGCTCCGCAAGGCCGAACTCCTCCTGGAACGAGTAGTCGAGCCACATCCGCGTCGGCGTTCCCCGAAACAGGTAGTAGTGGCTCGCAAACAGCCGCCAGACTTTCCGCGGATCCTTAATCTCTTTCTGCCCAATGCCGAGATCGTCGAGCGAGACTCCCTGGCTGTAGAGCATGCGAAAGATGTAGTGATCGGGCTGCACAAACAGCGCGGCAGGATTGGGAAACGGTTCGTTCTTCGCAAACCATACCGCCTGTGTATGGCCGTGCGGGCTGACCAGCGGCAGAGGAGAGATCTCAGCGTAAAGTTCCCGAGCTATATTCCTTGCACTCGGGTCCGCTGGAAAAAGACGATCTGGATGTAACAGCATCTCCGTGAATCCTTTTTTTGACTCCATCGTAGAGGCTCTGAGCAGCTTCAGAACACAGTGCCGCAATTTCGCGTACTAGCTGTTCGGGTGATATCCCATCCCGGTCAGAAGGCCTCGCATGTAAGCGATACTTTCAATCACGCCCGGCAAGGGATCCTGCTCGTGGATCTCATATTCGAGATCGACGAATCCCTTGTAGTTGATCTTCGCCAGCGCCGCAAAGATATCCCGCACCGGCATCTTCCCGCGGCCGACCGCCACCTGGCTTTCCTTCGCCTTAAAGTCCGAGAGGTCCTTCATATGCATATTGAAGAGGCGCGGCCCGACCAGATGGATGGCTTCTGCAACGTCTGTGCCGGCGCGGACCGTGTGCCCTACGTCGATGCAGCAGCCGATGCGCGGATCGAGATTCTTGACCAGCTTCAGGATGTCGAGGGGCGAGGGCCAGACCGGATCCTCAGGACCGTGATTGTGAATCGCGATCCGAATGTCGTACTGCTTGACGAACTTTTCCACCCGCGGCAGAGTCTCCGGAGTGGGATCGCCCGCCACGATGACTCCGATGCCGGCGCGCTTGCAGTATTCGAACTTGGCGCGGATGTCGTCGTCTTCATCTTTGCGGAAGTAGATGGCGCCTGCCGCGTGCAGCTTGATTCCGGCGGCAGCGTAGTCCTTCAGCGCCGCCTCTTCCTGCTGTGGGTCAGTCGGCAGATGGTCCTTGATGTCCTTTGCGTTGATCTGATCGATCCCGAGCTGCTTCAGGGATTCGATCATCTTGTCGCGCGTGAATGCCCGGAAGGTGTACGTCGCAATGCCGAGCTGAATCGGACTCGGCTTCCCGGTTTCTTCTGACGGAACGAGAGCAGGCAGCAAGCCCGGCGCAGACACTCCGGCTGCTGCCAGCGCGCTTCCCTGCAGGAAACGCCGGCGTGAAACGTTTTCTTTCATTTCGATTCGACTCCTCAAATCTGCGCGAAACAGAACAAGCTCAAAAAATCAGATGCGCAACTCATCGGTTGCGCACTCGGGCTACAAGTGCGGTTCCCAACCCTTTTCGTAGGTGCGATTCCACTGCTTCATCGCTTCGGGATCGTGCTGCACCTTGCCTTCGGCGGTGTCTAGGTTCAGAACACGCTTCACGTCCCATGCCACGTTCGCAAGCTGAAGCATCGTCACAGCAACATTGCCCACTGAAACCGGCGCGTTCAGCTTCTCGCCTTTTTTTATTCCGGCGATGAAGTTGGCAAAGTGAGCGTCGGTCATCGAGTCGCGCCCCATGAGATCGTTGGATGAGGTCTCGGACCCGGCTTTCTTCTCGCCGGTCTTCTTGCCTTTGAGATCGTAAATCTCGTAACCATCGCGATCGACCAGCACCGACCCTGTAGTGCCGATGATCACCGATCCGCGATCGCGATCGTAGACCTTCATGCCGTTGCAGCAGCGGCAATCCCACGAAATCATCTTGTCGGGATACTCGAAGTTCGTGACCAGCGTGTCATAGAACTGCCAGTCGTCGCTGTAGTGATACCGCCCGCCCTGCGCGCTGATGCGCTCCGGGAGTTCCGCGCCGAGCGCCCAGCGGCAGACGTCGATCTCGTGCGTGCCGTTGTTCAGCGTCTCGCCGGTTCCGTAGATCTTGAACCAGTGCCAGTTGTAAGGCTGGATGTTGTCGGTATACGCTCGGCGCGGCGCTGGTCCCTGCCAGAGGTCCCAGTTCAACTGCGGCGGCACCGGTGCTTCTTTGCCGTGCCCGATCGACTTGCGCGTATTCACGTACCAGGCTTTTGCCATGTAGGCGCGGCCGATCTCGCCATTGTGAATCTTGTCGACGATCTCGATGGTATGCGCGCTCGAACGCTGCTGCGTTCCCATCTGCACCAGCTTGCCGTACTTCTTCTGCGCCTGCACCAGCATCGCTCCCTCGCCGGGATTGTGGCTGCACGGCTTTTCCACGTAAACGTGCTTGCCTGCCTCAAGGCCGAGGATGGCCATCGGCGCATGCCAGTGATCGGGCGTTGCAATCGTGATCGCGTCGACTTCCTTGTCCTTGAGAATGTTTCGGAAGTCCTGGTCCGTCTTCGGAGCCTCGCCCATCTCCTTTTCCGTCTCGGCCGCGAACTTCTTCATCGTGTTCGTATCCACATCGCAGACGTACGCTATGCGGGCAGAGGCCTTATTCGCTTTCAGGGACGAGAGATGCGCATAGGCGCGCGAGTGCAGGCCGATGACGGCGAAGTTCAGCCGGTCGTTCGATCCCATGATCTGTCCATAGCTTTTTGCGGTCGACGCGATGGCGAGCCCTGCCGTTCCGGTCGCAAGCGTGTCAAGAAATTCACGTCGTGTAATCACGTACCCTCCCAGATAATGATGGTTCCAGCGACCGAAAGTTTTCAGCTTGCCTGCATTGCGCCGGCGTCGGCAAGAGCCTTCTTCATGCCGGCCCAGCTGACTCTGCTGGACGCCTCTGGCGTTGCCTCTCCATGCCAGTGCGTCTCGAGGCTCACGGCATCTCTAAAGCCCGCCGCTTTCAGCGCGCGGAACTGCCCGGTCCAGTCGATGACGCCCTTGCCTGTAGGCGCCCACACGATCTTTCCGGCGTCGTTCTTTTCCGCGTTCTTGACATGGCAGTGGTGAATGCGATGCTTCGGCAGCATCTCCCACGCCGTCGGGTAGGCATCCATTTCACCGCGCATCACCGCATTGCCCGGATCCCAGTTCAGCGCCAGCGAGGGCGACTTCACTGCGCCGAGCGTCCGCACCGATTCGCGGCCGGTCGCAGTGTTGCACTCGAACTCGTTCTCCAGCACCAGCAGGATGCCCTGCTTCCCGGCCTTCTCCGCCGCTTCGCGCAGCTTCGCGTCAATCGCATCGCGGTACGGCTTCTGATCGTCCAGACGCCAGAAATCGAAGCACCGCACCTTGTTCGTCTTGAACTGCTTCGCCAGCGCGATGGACTTCTCCAGGATTTCGTCCTGCTGCTTGAAGGTCGTTTCGGCAGCGCCGTGCATGTCGCCCTTCGACCCGTATTGGGACTTCGGCGCTCCCGGCCAGTCCGTCTTGAAGAGCGGGCTCGCGATATCTGTGACCTGCAGGTTGTATTTCTGAAGGATCTTTTGCGCGTCCCCGATCTGGTCTTCCTTCAGATCCATCATGTTCTTGCCCCACAGTGCGCGTAGCTCAACCCACTGCATTCCAAAATCGTGCGAGGCTACCTGGCAGGCGTGATCGAAGTCCTGGGAGATTTCGTCGGTGATCACCGCGATCTTGAAGGGCGATTTATCGGTTTTTGCAAAGGTCCGCATTGCGCAGAGAGACGCTGCCGCCACGGACCCCATCAGAAATGTCCGGCGGGAGTAGATGCTCATTGGTGATTTCCTCGTGCGGCCAGATCCCGTACTGCTGTGCCGCGGATGATGGCGGGGCGAACGCATCTCTGCTTCGCCCCCGCCGGTTTAGAGCCTAGAAGATATATTTCGCCGAGCCTTGCAGCGAGCGACCGCCGCCTACTCCATTTACGCTACCCTGTCCGCTGCCCAGAGTGCCCGTGATCGTACCAAAGCTGGACGATCCGCAGCAGCCTCCGTTCGGCTGTCCGAACTGAGGCGTGTTGCTCAGCTGGAACGCATCGAGACGAACTTCAAGACCGGATTCGTGATACACAGTGAACCGCTTGAAGATCGAGAAGTTGTCCTGGAGGTATCCCGGCCCGCGGAACTGGTTGCGGCCCGTGTTGCCGAGAACCGGCTGGTTGCATGGATTCTGTCCTGTGCAACCGGCAGGTTGCGAGAACGAAGTCGGATCGAACCACGGCGTTGAAGCGCCGATCTTGCCCGTCTTGTGGAAGGGCTTTGCCAGCGTCGCAGTCTGTGTGGTTCCAGGCGTGTTGAGTGTTCCTCCGTTTGCCGTCACGGTGAATGGCAAGCCGCTGACCGCCGAGACGATTCCCGACAATCTCCAGCCGCCGACGATCTGGTCCAGTATGCCGTGGTTGGCAAACTGGTGCCCGTGGCCGAACGGCAGTTCGTACGTGAAGCTCTCTTCGAAGTTCAAGGTACGGTCGTAGTCGTTCGGTGCGTAGTTGCGGCGCCAGTTGATGAAGAAGGTAAGGCCGCCATCGTCACCGCTGATGTAGCCCAGGCCCTTGCCCCACGTGAACGACGACGTGAACGTCAGGCCGCGCGAGAAGCGCTTGTTCAGCTGCGCCTGGAGCGACTGGTAGTTCGACGAGAAGCCAAAGAAGAATTGGTTCGTCGCCGCCGTGCGCCCAAAAGTGAGGTTGCCGTTCGCATCGTGGTTTTCAGGATCAGAGAATGCGCCGCCGCCGTAGTAGCTGGGCAGGTTGATGTTCTGCGATCCGGAGATGTCCGTTCCGTGATTGGCAACATACGCCAGCTGCATCGACAGATCCCAGGGCAGCGCCTGCTGCAGCACCAGGTTCCACGAGTCGGCGTACGGGTTCTTGTAGTTGAGGTTGATGTAGGTGTACACCTGCGCGATCAGCTGCTTCTGCAGAAGCGTGGTACCGACGGTGGGCAACTGGATGATGCCGTTGTCCGGAATCGGAACCGGAACGGGCGCAGGGAATCCGGCGCTGAACGTGGCTACGGTGGTTCCATCCCCCAGCACTGCCGGGGCGAAGCCCGATGTGCTGACCGGCTGATAGCTGTTGTTGGCGCGGATCGGATAGTTGTACGCGTACGTGTTATCCGGGAAAGGCGTATAGCTGATGCCGAAGCCGCCGCGGAGCACCGTATCGGGGCGAACGCGATAGGCAAACCCGGTCCGTGGCGCGAAGTACTTGTACTGCGTCTTCATGCCAAGGTTTTGGGGATTGCCGCCGATGCCCGCCAGCACAAGAGTGTTGTTGGCAGGGTTGTAGTTCGAGAAGCCGCCCTTCTCTTTCGGAGTTGCGGGCGGATAGAAATCCCAGCGTAGCCCCAGATCGAGCGTGAGTTTCGGGGTCGCCTGCCACTTGTCGCTGGCGAAGGCGAAGACCCACCACTGGCGATACCGCGGGAAGATTGTGTTGAGATCGCGGCCCACCTGGCTCGGCTGCTGCAGCAGGAAGCTCGCCATGTCGTTGGCGATGTTTGTTCCCGCGGAGCTGGCGGTCGAAGTCTGCACATCGCTGAAGGTGTACGCGCCGCGGGGGCTGAACGTCTGATCCTGCAACAGGTCGTCGTGAACCCGGCGAACGTCGGCGCCGAACTTGAACGTGTGATTGCCGGCGACCTTGGTCCAGTTATTTACGACGTCGAAGTTCGATTCGGCGCGGATCCAGGGCAGAGACGCCGAGTACCCGATGACCGGATTCGAGATTCCGCCGTTGATTGTGACTGCAACCTGACCGCTGGTGAATGGCTGCCCGTCGATGTTGACGCCCGGAACTCCGATCGTAGTGGCATCGTTATGTCCGTAGTCGACCGGTGTGGCGGTGTTTCCAAGGTGCGCCTGGCCGACGCGAACTTCCGTGAGGAACGTCGGCGAGAAAACGTGATTCCAGTTGACCCCGGCGCTATACGACTTCTGGTTGCCGGTTCCCTGGAAGCCACCACCCTGCGGTCCGCCGAGGAACGATCCGAATGCCGCAGCCTGGAACGTCACTACCTTCTGATAGCTGTAGCGGCCGCTGATGTGGTTCCTCTCAGATGGCGTGAAGTCGCTCTTGATGTCGAAACTGTCGCTCGTCTTGGTAAACGGCAGCTTGGTGGAGTAGTTGTTCGCCGGATTGCTCAGAGGCTTGGTCGAATCCAGGGTTCCGTATTTGGTGGCAGCCTGCACCAGATTCTGCAGCATGTTCTCGGGCACGGACCCTTTGATCAGGCTGTAGGGAATCTGGTTATTCGTAAATGGCTTGCGCGGATCCGTCTTGGTTCCGGCGTGTACCGTGCCGTCGCTATACGCGGTTGGATCATAAATCTGGCCCTTGCCGCTGCTAAGCGCACCGCTAAGGTCGATGCACCCCATCGGGTCGTTGCATCCTGGCAGCGCCGTCGCCGAAGGCGTAAACCAGCGCGCATCGGGAACAGTAAACACGCTTGCAATTTGTTCATGATCGACGGTGCGCAGGTAATCGCCGAAGATGAAGAGCCTGTCTTTCTTGATCGGACCGCCGATCGTTCCGCCGTAGTAGTTGTACGACAGGTGGCCCAGCTTCGGACCGAAGTAGGAGCGGGCGTTCACAGCATTGTTCTGGATGAACTCGAAAGCCGATCCGTGGAAGTTGTTCGTGCCCGACTTGAGCGTCACGTTGGTCACGGCGCCGGTGGCGCGGCCCAACTCAGCTTCGAAGTTGTTAGTCGAGATATCGACGCTCGAGATGGCTTCGGCCGGCGGGATGATGATCTGCAGCAATCCCGTGCGCTCGTCGTCGTCAATGCCTTCGATCTGATAGAGATTGCCCTGGCGCGGCAAGCCGTTTGCTTCGGTTTGCAGCGAGCTCGCGGCATTGAAAAACTGCGAGTGCTGGAACGTTGCAGGCGCGGTGCCCGGCACAAGGTTCAGCAGCGACTGGAAGTTCCGGTTGGTGCCCAGCGGCATGTCCAGAACCTGCTGCGTCTCGATCTTGGTGCTGATGTCGGCGCGATCCGTCTGCAGCACGGGTGGCGCAGTGGTCACCGTCACGGATTCCGTCACATTGCCCGGCTGCATCGTTAAGTCGACGCGAACCGAGGAGTTGCTCAGAATCTGGACGTTCTCCTGGGTTGTTTTCTTGAAACCTGTCGACTCGACGGTCACGGTGTAGGCGCCCGGCGGCAGGTCAGGGAACGTGTAGTTCCCGCTTCCGTTCGACACGGTCTCGTGAGTCAAGCTGGTGGAGGTTTCCTTGATGGTGACCTTCGCGTTCGCTACGGCAGCACCGGTCGCATCCGAGACAGTCCCAAGCAGCGTACCGTTGACGGCCTGTCCCAGCGCGAGCTGCGACACAAGCAAGAGCAGAGAGAAGACACCGAACCCGATCAGCCATTTCCAGGGGGCGCGTTCGATCATTGATACCTCCAGAATCCAGGTTGACTCCCGGCAGTTTTGCATATAGTTCAAAGTTCGAACGGAACGGTAGAACTGCGCGAGCCAGGCTGTCAAGGAAATAATTCGGAATTTGAACAAATGTGACGAGGCTTCGATTTGCTGCCAAATCGAAGGACCAAATCGAAGGGATGACTCGCGGCTCCGCCTTTCGGTGGGTTCAGGCCGTCAGAGAAGGCGGCATGTCGGATTCGGTGACCGCCAGCTTCTCATTCGGCTCCGCGCCAAGCTTGAAGATCAGCTCGCCGCCCTGGGCGATGTCTTCGTGCCGCACCCATAGCCGGTCCAGCGTCTTCCCATTCAGCGTCACCGACTGTATGTACTTGCTTTTCTGCGGATCCTGGCCGCCGTCCGCCTGGATCACAAGCTGGCGTCCGTTGCCGAGCTGAATCGCGACACGCTTGAAGAGCGGCGCAGACAACACGTAAGTCGCGCTCACCGGGTCCACCGCGTAGAGCCCCATCGCGCTCATGACGAACCAGGCCGACATCTGGCCGCAGTCCTCATTGCCGTCCAGTCCGTCGAAGTCGTTCCGGTAATGCGTCAGCAGAATCTCGCGTACCTTCTCCTGCGTCTTCCACGGCTGCCCTGCCCATGTGTACAGGTACGTGATGTGGTGGCTCGGCTCATTGCCATGCACATACTGGCCGATGAACCCCGTCATATCCGCAACCGATTCGTTGCTCACGCCAGGCTTCTCCGTAAACAGCTGGTCCAGCTTCTTCGCGAAAGGCTCGCGGCCCCCGAACAGCTGCATGTAGCCCTTTACGTCGTGTTGAACGAAGAAGGTGCTCTGCCAGGCATTGGCTTCGGTGTAGTCGCGATGTTGCGGAATGTGGCCGGTCGCCTTGGGATCGAAGTTCGGCGCCCACTCGCCATTCGCCAGCTTTGGCCGGATGAACTGGATCTTCTGGTCGAAGACGTTGCGGTAGTTCTGCGATCGCTTCTTCTGGATCGCCGCGTCGTCGGCGTGACCGGTGGCTTCGGCTACCCGCGCGCAGGCCCAATCGCAATAGGTGTATTCGACCAGCTTGCCGATTGACTCATCCACCTTGTCGGCGGGGATATAGCCCAGGCGGCGATAGTAGCCCAGCGCCATGTAGTCGTCGACCATGTTGCGCTTGCGCATTCCTGCATACGCGCGGTTCCAGTCAATTCCCGGGATCTTCTTGGCGCACGCCTCGGCCATCACGCTCGCGCCGTGATACCCCGGCATGCAATAGGTTTCTCCATCCTGAAGCGGCCAGACCGGGAATCCGTAGATGCTCTCCTCCGCCATGCGGATCAGGCAGTTCACCAGCGGAGCGACGCGGTCCTGCTGCCACAGCGTGAACGACGGGTGCAGAGCCCGGTACGTGTCCCACAGCGAATAGGTGCTGTAGTTGTGCTCGCCTGCGCCAAGTTGATGCACCTTCTTATCCAGGCCGCGATACTGACCGTTGCAGTCATCCGCCAGCGTCGGCGCGCACATCATGTGATAGAGGCTCGAGTAGAAGACAGTCTTATGCTCATCGCTCGAATCCTCGACGTGGATCCGCGCAAGCTCCTTCTGCCACATCCGCTTCGCAGCTGCTCTCGTCGCGTCGAAGTCGAAGCCGGGCTGCTCCTTCTTCAGGTTCTCTTGCGCATTGGCCGCGCTCACCATCGAGATGCCCGACTTAAACATGAGCGTCGTTCCCGGTTCGAAATGCAGCACGACCTTCAGATTTTGCCCTGACGCTTTGCGACCGCTTACAGGCTTGTCGTCGGAGAAGACTTCGACCTTGGTCGGCTTCACCGACGTTTCCGTCGTGAAGTAGATCTCGCGGTTCGGCGCCCACCGGCTCACATGCCGGCCGCCCTGGATAACGCAGTCGCTCACCATCTCCACCTCAGCCGTCTTTACAGGGCTCTTCTCTCCGTACGCGTGATGCCAGTCGAGAATGACGTACGCCGGCTCATTCGGCGGAAAGGTGAAGCGCGCAAGCCCTGTCCGCTCCGTCGCTGTGAGCTCCGTCTTGATCTTCGCCCCGCCGGCGCTCTCGGTCAGCACCGAGTAGTACCCCGGCTCACCCTTCTCGTCGGCATGATTGAAGCGCGAGCGATACGTTCCCTCCGGCTTGCTGCGTGCTTCAGGATCAACGCCGGGATTCAGCACCACGGCACCGGTGCGCGGCACCAGCAACAGGTCGAGCATGTCGCCCACGCCCGTACCGCTCAGATGCGTATGGCTGAAACCCATGAGCGTGGCGTCGTCATGATGGTAGCCGGACGACCAGTCCCAGTCCTGAATACCCGTATCCGGACTCAGCTGCACAGCGCCAAAGGGCACCGTCGCGCCCGGGAAGCAGTGACCGTGACCGCCCGTGCCTACGAAGACGTTTACATAGCGGGTGTAGTCCTCCGATGCAGCGCCTTCACCTGCGGAACCGTTCTGCACTCCGGCAGCAGAAGCTTTGTTGTCGATCAAGGCTGCACCCGCAGCCGCGGAGACCACGGCAAGAAACTCACGACGATTCAACATCAGAAACACCTCAAAGATTCAGTACGGGAGCGATCAGCTCGCGCCCATTTGCTTTACTTCGCCGACGCGGTAGCCGTGCGGCTTGCTCCCGGTCGCTGTTGCTTCCACGCGCCCGGAGGCACCCTTGCGCAATTCGAAACCGGACGCGCCCTCGAGCTTCCACGGCATTGACCCGTCGCCGAAGACCGCAATAGTCAGTTCGCGCGTAGACTCCGCTTCCGTCGTCATACCCACTCCGCCCAGCGGCACAATCGAACCAGCCTTCACGAACACCGGGATATTTTCCTCTTCGGCGGAGACGGTGAAGGAATTCCCGCCCTGGACTGCCTTGCCGGTCCAGAAATCCTGCCACGCTCCAGCCGGCAACACCACATCCCGCGACGGCTCCCCTGCAAACAGCGAAGCAACCAGCATTCGGTCGCCCACCATATATTCATCGTCAACTGTACGAAGCTTCTGGTCGTCCGGGAAATCCAGAGCGAGCGCACGAAACGGCGGCGTGCCATCCAGCGCGTACTTCGCAAACGCCCCGCGCAGATAGGGCACGAGCCTCATCCGCCACTCGATCAGTTCGCGGCAGCGCCGCTCAAGTTCCTGCCAGTTCGCCGCGAGTTCGCCGGCGTTGTTCAATTTCTGGTCGATCTGCTTCCATGGCGGATTCTTGATGTACCACGCATTCACCATCGCCAGCGGCGAAAACACGACCGTCTGCAGCCGCCGGATCAGATCCTCGGAACTCGTTGCATCCCGCACCTCGGGGCACCACAGGAGCCCGCTGAATCCCGAGTTCACAAGCGCGCGCACAAAATCCCGATGCCCATACAAATCGCTGTACAACACAAACGGGTACGGAGCAGCCAGTGCGCCGCTCGAGCGCACCAGGCTGTAGGTCTGTTTCCCGCGCGATTTGAACTGATCCCAGATCGCGTCCTGATAGCGAAGCCCGAAGACGGAGTGCATCTGCTCGCCATCCACACCCGACGGGAAGCTTGAAAACTCCGGAAACGACCACCCCTTGGTGAAGTCCGAGTTATCGCATTCATCCAGCTTGAACCCTGCAACGCCGAGGTCTACGAAGTTCTTGCCGTGATAATCGCCGAAGATCTCGCGCGTCGGCTTGCCGGCAAAGTCAGGTGTCAGCCCGCCCCATACGCCGTAGTCCCCCGCGTGCGGACCAAGCGCCTCGAACAACGGCGAAGACGGATGCGTAAACGCATGCTCCCACAAATTCACCCGATACCCGAGTCCCGTCACATCCTTCATGAAACCCGCAGGGTCAGCGAACCGCCCCTTGTCCCACACAAACGAACACGAGTAAGCATGCGACTGCCATCCCGGCTCCAATCCCAGCACGTCGCACGGAATCTTGCTGTCCCTTAGATTCCGCGCAATCGCGAGAGCTTCGCTCGCGTTTGCTGTCCCCACGGCCCGATACCAAAATCCAAGTCCCCACTCCGGCGGCTCGACCCCTCCGCCCGAAAACAGGTTGTACCGCCGCACCACATCCAGCATCGTAGGCCCGGCAAACAGATACACATCCACGCCGCTTGCACGCGGTATATCGACGAGAACGTGCCCCGGGTCGTTTTCTGCGCCGGCCGAACCGGGCGTATTCACCTTCGCCGATTTTGAAGCTGCCGCGCTCCGAGCCGTCGGCTTCAGCCGCGCGTCTCCGCAGTAAAAGCTCGCATACCGGCACGTATCGACCAGTACCCCGTACCCCTTTGTGCTGACATAGAACGGAACCGGCGCGTGAGAATCACCCGAATCCACCTTGGGATCTGCATTGACGCGAGCCGTCTTCTTCTTGCCCCGCTGCGCGAACGACAGCATCTGCAATCCAAAGCCGAAGATCTCTTCGTGTTCACCCAGGGGCAACGTGAGCAGGCACCCGCGCGAATTCACCTCTCCCGCAATCTCCGTGAACGGCGCCTTCGCAACCGCAGGCAGTTGCTCGAGCCCCTTCGCATCCGGCGCCACCGTCCGCCCGGTCACAGGCGTGTAGCTTTCCGGAGTCGCGATCGTCGCCTTCCATATCCCGGGATGCGCGAGAGAGAACGACGCGGAGAGCGGCGAAGCCCCTGGCGGTGCCGGCTCGGCGCTCAGCTTTGCGCCTGCGCATCCCGCCAGGGTGATGACCGAGCCTTTGAGCAAGCTCCTGCGATTAACCATCTTCACCTCACTAATCTAAATCTGATGCTTGCCGCGCTCGACGTCACCGGCTCCTGCGACTTACCGCCAATCGAAGGGCCCGCCCCGTACCGACCGTGAGAATCGACCCTTTCGTATAATGGATTTGGATTCAGCTCGAATACACGGCATCCTCCTCCCGATGAAGCTTCGCAACGCACTCGCCGGCATCTTCATGCTCATCGCGCTCCTCAGTGTGCCCGCGATGAGGGCACAGGATGGCCTGCGCGGAGCCATCTCTGCCGGTGAGCAACGAACGACCGCCCTGCCGGGTCGTTCACCGCAGATGGCCGCGGCCGACTTCGACAATGACCAGAAACCCGATGGCGCGCTTCTTCGCGAAGCCGGCCTGTTGAACGGCGAACGCGCCTTTCGCATCGAGCTTCACGTCACCGCGGGCGCGAATGACTCGATCACCTTCTCCTCGAATGAATCGGGTCTCGCCATCTCGGCCCTCGACGTAAACCGCGACGGATCGCCCGACATCGTTATCGAGAGAGCCTTCACGCACGAGCGCCTGCAAATCTATCTCAACGACGGTCATGGCGTCTTCCACCAGGTTCATGCCAGAGACTACCCGTCCTCAGACCCTTCAGCGCCGGCCTGGCACGCCCGGCTAAGCCAGCTTCAGCCGGTCTTCGCTCTCCCCGTATCGCGTGTCTCCGACGCCGGCTCTCCGCGCCAGACTTCTGTCCAGCCGCGAGATCGTTCCAACGCCATCAAGGTCTGGTGCGAAGGCTTTCTGATTCAGTCCTCAGCCCGCGCGCCATCCTCCTCGCGCGCGCCTCCCCGCCTCTTCCTCTAGCCACACCTCCGGCACAACTTCACGTTGCACTCAGCGCGCCTGCGTCCCGGTGTGCGACTGCGTCGTGAGCCCCCGCCGGCACATTGGACCACCCAAGCTTCAAGAGAGACAGACTATGCAACCCCATCGCATACTTGCTGCACTTCTTCCGCTACCGCTTGTCCTTGCGCTCGCAGCCTGCCATCAGGATCCTGCTCCAGCGGCAACACCCCATGCTGACGCCGCCGCAAGCGCCGTCCAGTTTGTTGCCGTAGCGCAGCAGCCCGTCGAAGACCAGCTCACGCTCGGCGCAAAAGTGCAGGCAGACCCCGCACGCTCCTTCCGTGTTTTTCCGCCTGCCAGCGGACGCGTTCTCGCCATCCAGGTCAAGCCAGGCGACACGGTAGCCAAGGGCGAAAGAGTGGCCAGCATCCAGAGTGCCGACGCCGGAGCAGCCCAGTCAGACCTTGCCAAGGCGCAGATTGAAGCGGAGCGCGCCCAGCGCGCTGCCCAGCGCGAGAAGGTGCTGCTCGATCACGGCGCGGTCGCCGAAAAGGACTACATCGACGCCAAAGCCGCAGCCGATTCCGCCCAGGCCGAACTCGATCGGGCCAAGCAGCACCTATCCGTGCTGGGAATGAACGCGCAGGCGACTACCGATGACATCCCGCTGCGCTCGCCGGGGCGCGGCATCGTCCTCACCGTGAGCGCCGCTCCCGGCGAGTTCTCCAAGTCTCTCGACAACGCCGACCCGCTGATGACCATCGCCGATCTCTCCACAGTCTGGATCGTCGGCGACGTCTTCGAGAAGGACATCGCAAAGGTGCAGCCCGGCACCCGGGTCACCGTTACCGTCGACGCGTTCCCCACCCAGAAATGGTCCGGGCGCATCAGCTCGGTCTCCGGCGCTCTCGATCCCACGACGCGCACGCTCAAGGCCCGCGTCGCTCTGCCGAACCCAGGCGACAAGCTCAAGCCGGAGATGTTCGCCGCCATCCACGTCGACACGGGAACCCACAACGCGATCGTTGTACCGGCGTCCGCTGTCATCCATCAGGGTCAGAACACGGTCGTCTTCATCGATAACAACGGCAAGCCCGAACAGAAAAACGTCACCATCGGTCAGGCTGTCGATGGCAAGGTCGAGATCGCGTCTGGGCTCGAAGCCGGGCAGCGCGTCGCGGCCAACGGCGCTGAACTCCTCACCGGAGGAGCCACCCAGCCATGAAAGCTCTCATCGCCACCATCCTTCGCTACCGGGTCATCGCAATCATCGCCATGGCTGCGTGGCTTGCTGCCGGGGTCTGGGCAGTACTGCGCCTCGACATCGAGGCGTACCCCGATCCCTCTCCGCCGCTCGTAGACGTAATCACGCAAAATCCTGCATGGTCCGCCGAAGAGATGGAGCAGCAGGTCACCGTTCCGATTGAAACTACGCTTAACGGAATTCCGCATCTCGAGTACGTCCGCTCGACAAGCCTCTTCGGACTCAGCGACGTCAAGCTTTACTTCGACTTCGATTCCGACTACTACGCGGACCGCCAGGAGGTGCTGAATCGTCTCCAGACGGTCACGCTACCGCAAGGTCTGCAGGCGCAGCTTTCCCCGTGGTCTGCTGTCGGCGAGATCTATCGCTATCAACTGAGAGGCGCAAACTACAGCCTCAACGAACTCAAGGCGACGCAGGATTGGTTCGTCGTCCGCGAGCTGAAGCAGGTCCCCGGCATCATCGACGTCAGCACCTTCGGCGGCACCACCAAGCAGTACCAGGCGGAGATCGATCCCAACAAACTCCTCCAGTACAACGTCACACTGCCGCAGGTGATCACGGCGATCAACTCCAGCAACCAGAATGCCGGCGGCAACTATCTCGAGGTCGGCGACCAGAACGTCAACGTACGCGGCGTCGGTCTGCTGCAAGGGCTCAACGAAATGGGCGCGGTCCTCGTCGCCGAGCACAACGGCGTACCTGTCTACCTGCGCGATGTGGCCAATGTACGCGAGGGCTTTCAGCCTCCCCTGGGCCGCGTCGGCCGGAATAGTCAAGACAACATCGTCAAAGGCACGGTCCTTCTGCAGCGCGGCGAGCAGTCTCTGCCCGCCCTGAAAGCTCTTCGCGAAAAGATCAAGGCGCTGAATTCCAGACTGTTGCCCAAGGGCATGACGATCGACACCATCTACGATCGAACATCCCTGATCGACACGACTACCGAGACAGTGTGGCACGTCATCGTCACCGGCCTAACCCTCGTCACCCTTCTACTTCTCGTCTTCCTCGGCGACGTCCCGCTTGCCCTCGTCACCGCGCTCACCATTCCATTCGCTGTTCTCTTCGCTTTCGGACTCATGTCGGCAACCGGCCGCTCGGCCAACCTGATCTCCATCGGCGCCGTCGACTTCGGCATCATCGTCGATTCCGCAATCGTCGTTCTCGAAAACATCTACCGCCGTCTGCATGAAGCAGAGGGCGACGATCACCGCATCAGCCTCATCGCCGAAGCGAGTTCTGAAGCGGCAAAGCCCGTCCTCTTCTCAACGTTGATTATTCTCGTCGCCTTCATTCCGCTGTTCACGATGAAGGGCGTCCCAGGACGCATCTTCGCGCCGATGTCTCTCACCTATGGCTATGCGCTCACCGGAGCGCTGCTCTTCGCTTTGCTCTTTGCGCCGGTGCTTGCGTCTTTCCGCAAGTCGGTTCGCAGCGGTCACAGTTCCGATCCGCGACTGATGAAATTCCTTAAGCGGCACTATGAGCGCACGCTCATCCGCGTGGTGCGTCATAGAAAGCTGGTACTGGCCGTCTCTGTCCTCTTGCTGGTTGCAGCGCTCGGCTCATTCCTCCTGGTCGGAGGCGAGTTCATGCCCCCGCTCGAAGAGGGCAACCTATGGATCCGCACAACGCTTCCGCAGGATGTCTCCCTCGACTACTCAGCCGGAATCGCCGACCAGATGCGCCGCATCATCACCACCTTCCCCGAGGTATCCCAGGTCGTCTCGCAGGTCGGCCGCCCCGATGACGGCACCGATACTACGACCTTCAATGACATCGAGTTCGAAGCCGATCTCAAGCCGCAATCGGAGTGGAAGACGGCGCGCAGCAAGGACGAGCTGATTGAGCAAATGAATCGGGACCTCTCAAAATATCCCGGCGTCTCGCTCAACTTCTCCCAGAACATTCAGGACAACGTGGAAGAAGCCATGTCCGGCGTCAAAGGCGAGAACTCGCTGAAGCTCTTCGGCGATGACATTGAAGTGCTCGCCACCACCGCGAAGCGAATCATGGATGTGATGGACAAGGTCCCGGGCATCACCGACCTGGCGGTGTTCAAGGAGACGGGCCAACCCAACCTCATCATCTCCATCGATCGCGCCGCCGCCGGGCGCTACGGATTGATGGCTTCCGACATCAACACCGCCGTGCAGGCCGCCATCGGCGGCAGCGCCGTCACGCAGATCCTCGAAGGCGATCGCAGGTTCGACTTCGTCGTCCGCTATCAGCCGCAGTACCGCCAGAACGCCGATGAGATGCGCAACATCCTGCTGCCTACTGCCGACGGCAACCGCGTTCCGCTCGGCGAGGTAGCCAGCATCGGCTTCCGCGAAGGAGCATTCATGATCTACCGCGAGAACGGCCGCCGCTACATCCCGATCAAGTTCAGCGTTCGCGGCCGAGATCTTGCCGGCACCATCGCCGACGTGCAAGGCAGACTCGAGCGCTCGGTGATGCTCCCCGAGGGCTACCACTATGAGTGGGCCGGCGAGTACGACAGCCTCAGGAAAGAACAGCGAAGGCTCGCGATCATCATTCCCATCACCGTTGGCGTGATCCTTGGCCTCCTCTACGTCTCGTTCAACTCGCTTCGCGACGCACTGGCGGTCATGTCTGTGCTGCCGTTCGGCATTGCAGGCGGCGTTCTCTCGCTGCTGATTTCGGGAACGCCCTTCAGCATCTCCGCGGCCGTCGGCTTCGCGTCGATCATCGGAGTCGCCACTCTCGGCGGCCTGGTCTTTGTTGCGGGAATCAGGCGCGCCGAGGCCCACGAGCATGGCATGGAGCACTCCATCATCCGCGCCAGCGTTGGCGAGATGCGCGCGGTGCTGATGGCCTGTCTCGCTGCCGGGCTCGGGCTTCTCCCTGCCGCGCTCTCCCACGGCATAGGCGTACAGGCGCAGCAGCCGCTTGCGCGCGTCGTGGTGGGCGGCATGGTCACCACCACATTTGCCATCCTGATCGTCGTGCCCGTCATCGCCAGTCTGGGACTGGTCACAACCGCCGCTTCGGAGCCCGAGGTGCAGCCATGAACAACTTCATCTCGCGCATGAGTCGTCTCAGAGCAAGCGCGACCATCCTTGCGATCTCTACTGCCGGAGTCCTCGCAGCCTCGTGTTCCGCTCAACAGCCACAGAGCTACACCTGGCAGCAGCTCAACGATCTCTTCGTGCGTTCGAACCCCACCCTGCGCGCGCAGGAGCAGAGCGTCGTCTCCAATAAGGCGGCCGAGATCACAGCCGCCACGCGTCCCAACCCCACTCTGCAAAACGACACAACATCCGCCACCATCGGCATTTACCAGGAATTCGAAATCGGGGGCAAGCGCTCCGCACGTATCCGCTCCGCAAAGCTGGCGACGCAGATCTCGCAGACTGACGCCGCAGATGCACGTCGAACACTCACGCTAAACCTGCACCAGGCCTTCGTCGCCGCGCTGCAGGCAAAGTCAGACCTGCAGTTCGCCCGCGACAACCTCGCCAACTATCAGCACACCGTCGACCTCAACCGCGAGATGCTGCAGGCCGGCGAAATCGCGCGCGCCGATTTTCTACGCATCCAGTTGCAGACTCTTCAATTTGAAACCGATCTCGACGACGCCACCCTCGCCCTGAAAACAGCGAAGGCCACTCTGCGCGGCCTGCTCGGCAATGCCACGCTGCCCGAAGACTTCGACGTGAGCGGAGAGCTCAAAGCCGAGCCATTCGATTCCAGGCTCGACGACCTGCGCAAGCTCGCCCTTCAGAATCGGCCTGACCTCAAGTCAGCCGAAACCACTCGTCTGAAAGCCGCAGCGGACGTGCGCGTCGCCCAGGCCAATCGCTGGCCCGACCCCACCATCGGCGCCTCATTCCTGCACACCGGCAACGAAATGCCCGGCCCCCAATGGTTCGAGCCCTTCTATCCCAAGGGCAGCACGACGAACGCCATGGGCCTCGGCTTCGCCTCGATTCAGATCCCCATCTTCAACCGCAACCAGGGCGAGATCGCGCGCACCAAGTCCGAACAACTCCGCGCCGACTTCCTCGCCCAGGCAGCGCAGAACCAGGTCCTTCAGGACGTCGACTCCGCCTACGCCCAGTTCGACTCCGCCCGGAACCGGCTCAATCTCTACGAGAAAACCTACCTCGGCGCCGCAAAAGAATCCCTCGACATCGAGGACTTCTCTTTCCATAAAGGCGGCGCCTCCGTCCTCGATTTTCTCGACGCCGAGCGCACCTACCGCGCCACCCAGCTCGCCTACCACCAGCAACTCGCCGCATACCTCGACGCCCTCGCCCAGCTCCAATCCGCCGCCGGCCTCGACGTCGGCCCGTGAAACTCCGCCGAAAGAACCGCAATCGAGCTCGACCAGAACAAACCTAGGCCCGATGTGACGAATTCGCCTGCGCTACGCACTTGTTTGGTTTTTCGGAGAAATTGGAGGCGCGGGCCGGGATCGAACCGGCGCATAAAGGTTTTGCAGACCTCTCCCTTACCACTTGGGTACCGCGCCTTGGCAGGGCTGTCTTCCTACTGTGCGCCCCAAATCGCCGTAGCCAACCCGGCTGGCGCCGGAGGGCGATTGGAGCGGGAGACGAGATTTGAACTCGCGACCCTCGCCTTGGCAAGGCGATGCTCTACCACTGAGCTACTCCCGCTTAACTGCAAGTCTGAGTATACCGGGCGCCCTAAACAGGGTCAAACAGCAGGGATACCCCCGCCCGCCGCCGGAGAAACCTCGGCCGCCCCGCCGAAATTGCCCGACCCCGCCTCGATCCTCACAATCTCCCCATCCCGCATGTGCAGGATGCGCCCCGCAATCGCCGCAGCTTCGGGATTGTGCGTGATCATCAGCGTCGTCTGCCCCAGTTCCTGGTTCGACCTGACCAGCATCTTCAACACCGCGTCTGAATTCTTCGTGTCCAGATTCCCCGTCGGCTCGTCCGCCAGCACAATGGCCGGCCGCGTAACCAGAGCCCGCGCGATCGCCACCCGCTGCTGCTCTCCGCCGCTCAACTCCGACGGCCGATGATTCAGCCTGCCCCGAATCGACAGCAGATCCGACAGGTGCTCCAGGTATCGCCGGTCCATCGGCTCCTTGCGCCCGCTGATCTGATATGCAATCTCAACGTTGGCGATCGCGGATAGCGTCGGCAGCAGATTGAACTTCTGGAAGACAAACCCAATCCTGCGCCTGCGCAGCCGCGTTCGCTCCGCATCGCTCAGCGTGGCAAAATCCACGCCATCGATCAGCACCCGCCCATCGCTGGCCTTCGTCAATCCACCTAAAAGGTAGAAGAGAGTCGACTTGCCCGACCCCGACGGACCCACAATCGCTACAAACTCGCCCGGCTGCACCGAAAAGGACACTTCGCGCACAGCCGCAACCATGATCTTGCCGGCCGCATAAACCTTGCTCAAACGGTCAGCAAGAATGATGGGTGTCGACGCTTCTGCCTGCACAGCACTCATTGTACCCGTCACGCCTCTCGCGAAAACTCCGTGCCACAAGCCGAATGCCCTGCAGCGGAACGAGTTCCTCCCACAGGCGCCGGGGCCGGCTCAACGTGCTGTCGGGAAATGCTCCGCACATGCTCTAAAATTGAAGCTGCACCAATCCTCAGTAGCAGGTCATCCATGACAACGAAAGCATCGCTCGTCACCGCCATCGAAGCGGCCGCCGCTAAGGCCGGTCTCAAGCTCGTCTCCGCCACTGAAGCCGATCTGAACGGTCAGCCCACGCAGATCTTCTCGCTCGGCCTCCCCGGCAACGACGAACGCCGCCTCCAGCTCGAACTGACCGAGGCCTTCGACTTCGACAAGCCGAACCTGCTCCCCGAAATGACCGCTCACCTTGCGGCCGAGGCCAAGCGCCTGCGCAACCCGCGCCCCGAGTGCTACGTGACCCTCGGCGGCCTGCCCCTCGCCTTCGGCAAGTTCCAGTGGCCGTTCCACCGCTCCACCTCCGGCGCGGACACGTACATCGTTCACGGCGAAATCCGCCTCGAAGACGGCGGCACTCACAACCTGCACGCCAAAGTCGCCGCATCCGTCACCGTCACCTTCGCTGAAATCGTCCCCGCGATGGAACAGCCCTACGCCGAGTCCTTCATCTACAACGCGATCCGCAAGACCGTCGACTTCGGCCAGCTCGAGTTCCTCAAGTCCGGCAACCGCCAGCCCGTTCCCGTCACCACGCGCTTCTACAGCCGCTGGCAGAAGAAATTTGTCTTCACCGAAACCGACGACAAGGAACGCCTCCGCTACCTGCTCAGCAAGGTCTACTGGCTCTCCGGAGTTCTGGGCAACAGCAAGCCCGTCTGGATCGCCGATCCGCGCGACGCGCAGTACCTCAACACCAGCGAGGCCGACCTGCTCCGCATGGCCAGCCACGAAGCCGGCGAAGGCCTGATGACTCTCGATGGCGAATACGCCGCCGCCACGCCAACTCTGATGGCCCGCGCCGCCGAGTACGAAGCACTTCGCGACGCCGCGCTCAACTTCACCAAGCCCCAGTTCAACGAAGCCATGCGCGCTGGCCACGCAAACATGTAGCTAACGTCACTGTGTCAGCGCTAAGGGTGAGCGTGTGCTTGACCCCATTGGCGACAACAACTCTGGCAAAGTCATGCTTACCGCATGACGCCGTCGCAGAAATTCCGAACGGTGACGCTGTTCGCGCTCATATCAGCGCGCAGAGACGCTCTCCTGCCAATCGCTTGAATTGATTTCGTACCGGCGACTATTCGCCCACGGTGCTATGCTCTCCGGCTCTGACATGGTGTGGTAGTATCTCCCACGCGATTTGATTCAGAAGTTTTTCGGCCCGGGCGGCGTCATGAAAGCACATTTGTCGTGCCTTATTTTGGCTGCGTTGCTCGAGACCGGAAGCTCCTCGGCTCAATTGTCCTGCCCGACGTCAGCTCCTGTGATCGCTTTCTCCGGGAACAGAACCGAAATATTGACTGTGAATGATTTTCGGGCGACTGCGAAGGGCTATGAGATTTCGATCCGTGCAGTAGATCCTCCACCTGCCGCGCGCCGGATTCTGTTTGTCCTCGATCGCAGCCGCAGCATGACCAGTTCGAAGCTTCTCGTGGATCAAGCTGTGGGCGAAGCCCTTTCCGCAGTTCCGGTCGATGACACGGTGGCGTTTCTGGTATTCGCAGGTCAAGATTCCAAGCAGACGGATTTCATGAATCTAGGTCCCTTGAAGGAGCGGCTCCCCGAAATCCTCACCTGGAAGCCCGTCAGTAAATCGAACGGACCAGACACGCCGCTTTGGGATAACATCGGACGCGCGTTGCAGATGTTGACCCCCCATAGACGGGGCGATGTCATCATCGTGATCTCGGATGGGGATAACAATTCGGGCAGGCTTTCCCGTGTAGATGTTCAGGATGAGCTAGTCAGGGCTGGCGTACCAGTACTGGCCGTTATCAAATCAGATCCTTATGCAGCTACGCCTCAAGAAAAAGCTGGACCGACCTTTCTAAGTATTTTTGCAAAAGCAACTGGCGGCGGGGTTTCTCAGATGCAAGGGCAATTGAATAGCCCAGGTCAGCTGATCTTGCAACTCGAACATCAATACACTCTGGAATTGGAAGTGACACCGACTCGGGGATGGGTGCAACCAGCTCAGAAAATCCAGAATTGGCAGCTCAGCCTCAGCTCTCCGCTTAGAAAAAGCATCAGCCTGTCCTACCCATCCTCCCTGTATCCTTGTGCGGCCTCTGCCGGCAATGCTTCGAATGAACGTCGCGAGGCGTTACGCCCGAAGGGGTAGGGTCGAATAACTTCATTCAATCTCAGGAGCCAAATGATTGTACGCAGCGGCCTGGCTTTTCTCCCGATACTATGTCTCCCGATTGTGTGTGACAGAGCCGCAGCACAGAGTACTCAGGAGCCAGTGCCGAAGGGTGCGATCTTCTACAGCGAAGATGGCATTCAGTCTCCCCAATTGGCTCAAACTGACTTTTCTGCTGTCGTCTCGAATAGTTGCGAATACGAAGGGGCTGGAATCGTCAGGCTCTCTCTGGTCGTCAACGCACAGGGGCGATCTGAGAAAGTGTCCCCGCTCTATCCGTTCAATGACGACATCGACAAAGCCGCGATGAGTATTGCTGAGGTTGATCGCTTCTCACCCGGAACCAAAGATGGAACTGCAGTGGCCATTGCGCAGGAACTCGAGATTAAGCTGACCGCTTGCAGGATCAAGTTAGAGGGTAAGGACGGAACAACCTCTGTTCGGCTCAGGCTCAAATCAGCGCCGATACAAAAGCTTTTTCCTGCCCCGAAAGAACCGCTACCCGGCCTCTTGCCCTCTGTGGGCCAAGTTCCGGCGACACCGGAGTTGGCGAAGCAACTCGGGAAAGTGAAATCAGACGTTACAGCCCCTGTTGCGCTCGCAACAGCCGAGGCTGAGTGGCCTCCCGAACTGCGGAATGTCGAAGGTCTGTGTCTAGTTCGCCTTGTGGTTGATGCCAAGGGAGAACCGCAGGCTTTGAGAGTCGAACAGGGCACCAACGAGCAATTCAACGAGAAGGCACTGGAAGCCGTGGAGAAATATAGGTTCAAGCCAGCCAGAAAAGGCAAGGATCCCATCCCAATCAAGATGTCAATCGTGGTCCATTTCAAACTTCACTGAGAGTTGCACACTGTCTGGTGTGGTCGTGTCTGATCGGTGAAGCATCCATAGCTGGCCGGCCGCTAATTATGGAGTCCGAAGCCTAAGACCGCTTTGAAACCAACCAGATCAACGCTTGCGATGAGCGCCGAAATGATCACAAGCAGCCATAGAAGATATGGATTTGTAGGAAGCCGATCCTGCACCGAAAACAATAAGAAGGGGTAAATGGGGATGGTCAATCTGGGCAAGAACCGTGCGAGATCGTTGTAATTCCAACACACGATGAAGCACAGGTAGCCGATTACAAACGTCAGTTCGGCAGGGAATCGCCGGATAACCGCGAAAGCATGCTTTGGCGCGAAGAAGATGCTGAGCGAAACAAGCATGAGACAAAACAGCGGCTGTACCAATCGAGTCCAATAGCCGTCTCTGGAGATTCGAATGAAGCTCGTTATAAGTCGAACGAAAGGGAAGGACACGGGATTTCCTGAAGGCCAGTCGACTGAAGTGTAGAGCTTGAAGTTGATGAATGGGTCTCCACTTGTGTGCCTCACCCAGGCAAAATATCCCAAAGCAATCAGCGCAGAGCAACCTATCACAATCGCGAGTCTGCGCAGTTCCCATCTCATCAGCAAGACGAGGCCGAAGGCGCAAACTGCAATCACCCCGAGCGGCCGGACGATAGATGCAAGCGACGCCACGGTCACCGCCAACAGCGCCTGATCTCTTCTGAACAGGAGCCATGCGCAGAGGAGAAGTGCCATGAATAGTGGCTCACTTCCCCCTAGAATGGAAAGGCGGACCCACTCGGGGGAGAGGATGATGAAAGCGGCGGTAACTGCAGCGCCGTAGAGCCGATAAACCAGGAATGTGGCAACGATCGAGCCGGCAAGCGACACCGCAATGATTGCGGCATATCCTGAAACCGAGAACAAGCGCTCCAGCAATGCGATTACAGCTGGTAGCCCCCAAAAGTGCTGCTCTGCCGTCGGCCCCCCGAATCGGATGACATTGGCAATCTCGATGTAGCTCCCGTTATCCAGCCATCCTTCGACGCGCTGCCAGTAGAGCCCACGTGTTGTTAGTTCCAATATCGGGAAAAGTAAGGAGAACGCGGTGATCGCTACAAGGTCGCTCTGTTTTATCGCGCCTCGCAGTTTCATTCTAAGACCGTATCAGAGTAGAGGGATTGTACGAGGTGCAAACCCAAACGCTCAAGTGTGGGCGGATAACGGCAACAATTACGAACTGTGAACTGCCCTACAGCGCGTTCCCACAGCCCGAGCAGAATTTCGCGCCGACGGGATTCGTCTTCTGGCATTTGCTGCAGGCGATCAACGTGTCTGGTTGCAGCGCGGTGTTCGCGGGATTGTAAGTTGTGTACGGCGGAGCGGCCGGATACGCCGGAGTTGCTGGATAGGCCGGAGCCGCCGCCGGGTATCCCGTACCAGCCGGCACATTCACCGTGACATTTACCGGAGGTGCGTACGTCGGAATCGTAATGCCCAGCGCAGCCGCAATCCCCGCTGCCTGAATCGCATTGAACTCCCGCACCCTTCCCGGCATGAAGAAGCACTCGATGAAGCCCAGTACCCACGGAAACGGAGTCCAGCAGAAGCACGCATACAAAATGCCCAAGCCCGTCCGCCGCAGGTAGAAGTGGTGGATCCCGAACCCGCCCAGAAACAGCGCCAGCAATATGCCCACAACCTCGTCGCGCCGTACCTGCTCGTACTGCTGGTAAAACACTGCTTGCGCGTTCACATAAGGCATCGTGGCCATGACTGTTTCTCCCTGCGTTCCCTGCATTACAGCATACGCACCCGTCTCCCGCCGGGTTCCCATGGCATGGACCATCAGCATTAGCTGTAGCCTTCAGCCCTCAGCCCTCAGTCGCCTGGCCCGCCGCCCCCTGACCACCGACCGCGGACAACTGACAAACTGATGACTGATCTCTGATTCCTGACCACTGCTCACCATCCTCTGTGTCTCCCATCACGTTTTCCGTTGCAGTCCATTTCCAGCGGAAAGCGCATAATCGGATCAAAGCTCGAAAGGCTCCACTCACTGGCGCCACTACACAAGGAGGCATCGGAGGCGATGCGGCAGCTCAGGAAATCGAAGCATCCTGTAAGCCTATTCGCAAGATACACTTACGGCTAACTCCAATCGCTGCATACACCTGCGGCTACCCCTCCGCTGTAAGCTCAACAAATGAAGAGAGTTACGCACAAGGTATACCCAGGGGGGAGGGGGTAGGTCATGACAATCACTTCACCGATTGTTCTAATCACTGACGACAGGCTCAGCTCTGATCACCGCCCACTGACGACTGACAACTGAAGACTGCTTCTAGCATCTGAGCCAGCATGACAGCACCCTCTGCAAATGCTTCCGGCACCTTCAACATCGGCGGCGACCTTCCCGTCCACCGACTCGGCTACGGCACCATGCGTCTCGTGGGCGAGGGCGCCTGGGGTGAGCCCGACGACCCCGAAGAGTGCCGTCGCGTCCTCCGCCGCGCCGTCGAACTCGGCGTCAACCTCATTGACACCGCCGACGCCTATGGCCCCGAGATCGCCGAGCGCCTCATCTGCGAAGCGCTGCACCCCTACCCTGCAGGCCTCGTCATCGCCACGAAGGGTGGCATCACCCGCCAGGGCCCCGCTAAAACCGAATACGTTGGCCGCGCCGGCTATCTGATCCAGTGTGTCGAGATGAGTCTGCGCCGCTTGAAGCTCGAGCGCATCGATCTTTATCAGTTGCATAGAATCGATTCGCGCACACCGCTCGAGGAGTCGCTCGGCGCTCTTCGCCGCATGCAGGAGCAGGGAAAAATCCGCCACGTCGGCCTCAGCGAAGTCACACCCGCCGAGATTGAAGCAGCGCAAAAGATCGTTCCCATCGTCAGTGTGCAGAACCGCTACTCGCTCGCCGACCGGCGCCACGAGCAGACCCTCGCCTGGTGCGAGCAGCACCGCATCGCCTTCCTGCCCTGGTACCCCATGGCCGCCGGCAAACTGCTCAAGCCCGACCACCCGTTCTCGCAAACTCTCTCGCAGCTCGCCGCCCGCTACAACGCCACCCCGGCCCAGCTCTCCCTGGCCTGGCTCCTCCATCGCTCCCCCGTAATTCTTCCCATTCCGGGCACATCGAAGGTGAAACATCTGGAAGAGAACGTCGCGGCCGCTTCGCTTCAGATCGGCCCGGACGAGTGGGCACGACTCGAAGCGGCTTCGCAACAGCAATCATGAAGTCCTACTTTGTGCCTGCGTCCTTGTCGTCCTTCTTTTCGCTCGGTCTGGGTGTGAGAGCCGGCGCAAGCGGTTCGCCCCAGATGTAGTGACCGAACCAGTTCTCGTTTTCTTCCATCACAGCCCGCTGCTGTTTCGGCTTGTTGATGGGATGGCCGAAGCCGTCGTAGACCACCATCTTCACCGGCACGCCATGATCTTCAAGCGCCTGCCGCAGCTCGAACCCGTTCGCGATCGGCACGCGGTGGTCTGACCCGCCGTGCTGGATCAGCGTCGGTGTCTTTGCCTTTGAGATGTAGCTGATAGGCGACGTCACACGGTAGACCTCAGGATCATCCCAAGGCGTCGCGCGCAGATATTGCGGCGTGAAGGGAGTGATGTCGGTATTCGCGTAGTACGTCATCCAGTCGGAGATGCCTGCGCCGACGCTGACCGCTTTGAATCGATCGCTCGATGTTGTGATGAAGGCCGAGATGTAGCCGCCTTCGCTCCAGCCCATCGAACCGACGCGGTCCTTATCGACGAACCCCTGGCCTATCAAATAGTCCACGCCCGAGATCACATCGGCATAGTCGCCGACGCCGAGATTGCGTACGTTGAGAGCGCGGAACTTCTCACCATATCCCGCGGACCCGCGGTAGTTCGGCCGCAGCACTAGAGCGCCTTTGGCCACAAACCGCTCAATGGGATAGTAGCGATCCGCGTTCAGCAGCGGCATGTCAATGCCGGTTGGGCCGCCGTGAATAACAACGAGCAGCGGATACTTCTTCTCCGGCGAGAAGTCCGCCGGCTTGTAGAGAACGCCTTCGATTTCCGTGCCATCACCCGATTTCCAGCGCACAACTTCGCGCTTTGCGACTGTGAAGCCGGACTCCTGCTCGCCGGCCGCGGTCAGCTTGGCGGGAGTTCCGCCTGAAACGGCACCCGCAAAGATTTCGGCATACTGGTTTGTGCCGGCACCGCGGTACGCCACCTGCTTGAAGTCTTTCGAGAATGTGAACTGTGCAGCGATCTCGCTTCCAGTCATCGCAATCTTCTTCAGCTTTGCGCTCGATGGATCGAGCAGATACAGGGTCGAGCTCATCTTCTGCAGGCCGGAGATGTAAATCCCCTCCGGCGCCCACTTCAGCAGATCGGCATCCTCATCGAATGCATCGCTCACAACACGCGGTGTTCCGCCATCGGCGTCGACCACCGCGATCTTCTGGTTGGCGTAGAAGAAATACTTCGCGCCGTTCGACGTCACATACGCGATCTGCTTTCCATCCGGCGACCACTTCGGATCTCCATCCGGCCCTGGTGTGTCGACGATCTTCTTCGGCGCACCGCCTGCGACAGCGATCACATAGATGTCCTTCGATCCTTCCGAAATGAGATCAGGATCTTTCGCCGCGCTGAATGCGATCTTCGACCCATCGGGCGAGAAGGAAAATTCGTCGATGGTGAACGTGTCTTCCTTCGTCAACTGTTTCGGATCGGCGATGGCGCTCATTCTTCCCGCAGCGTCCGTCTTCGGCAGATCGATGAGCCAGAGATGCATCATCTGGTAGTCCGCGTGGACGACCTGGTAGTCGCCGAAGCTCTCTTTACGATCCTTGAGCGCCTTCGCTTCGGGCGCTTCCGCGTTGAATGCGATACGGCGCGAGTCCGGAGCCCACTCGAATCCGCCAATGCCCTTCTCCATCTTCGTAAGCTGCTGTGCTTCGCCGCCGTCGGCCGGCATGATCCATAGCTGCCGCTTGCCGTCCGGCGACTTCGGCAGCGCGCCCGGCCTGTCCGAAGCAAATGCAATCCACTTCCCGTCTGGAGACCACTCCGCGGAATTGCAGGAGTGTCCTGTTGCGGTCAGCAGATGCCGCTCGCGACTACCAACGTCGGCAATCCAGAGATCGGTCTCGAACGTGTTCGCATCCCAGTTCGTTCGCGCCTGCTCGTAGATCACGCGTTTGCCGTCGGGCGAGATCTTCGGTGAACCAACGTTGTACATCTCGAGAGATTGATCGATGGTCGGCGGCTTGAGGGACGCAGAATTCTGACCGAAGGCAGCGCTCGAAATTGCGAGGATGGAAACAGCACAGTTCGACAGACGCACAGCGGAGCGAAGTAGCAAGGGGAATCTCCTTCAGGAATGCCTTCGCAGTATACCGTCGGGCACGAAAGGAAAGGCCCGCGGCCATGAGGACCGCGGGCCTTTTCACTCGAAGCGGATTGCGCTAGACGACAGCGTTCTCCGCGATCGTCTGCTTGTACCACTGTGCGCTCAGCTTCGGGTACCGCTTCAACGTCTTGAAATCGACGTAGTGGATGCCGAAGCGCTTGGAGTAGCCATCGGCCCACTCGAAGTTGTCGAGCAGGCTCCAGAGGAAGTAGCCCTTCACCGGATACTCCTCCTTCACCGCTCGATGCAGCATCGTAAGGTGGTTGCGCAGATACATCACGCGATCCGTGTCTTCGACGTGCCCTTCCGGCGTGAGGACGTCATCGGATGACGTTCCATTTTCGGTGATATAGATCGCCTTCGGCTTCCACAGATCGCACACGTTACGCACCGCCCAGTAGATGCACTCCGGGCTGAGCTGAATCCATGGCGAAAACATCTTCGGATACGATGCAGGAGCCTGTTCGAGTTCGAAGCCCTCGGGCTTGTCCGACGCCCGAACATACGAAGGCGTGTAGACATTCAGCCCCACGAAATCCAGCGGGCTGGAAATCTTTTCAAGATCTCCGTCTTCGACCTTCGGTGCGTTCGCGCCTTCCTTCGCCAAATATTCAGCCGGATACTTGCCTTCCATCAACACGGTCAGGAAAGGCGCATTCATCAGTCGCGTCGCTTTCCGCGCGGCGGCGATGTGCTCTTCGGTCTCCATGACAGGAACATAGACGCTTGCGTTCTCAGCCAGACCTACCTGCGTCCCCGATGGCGTGTTCGCGCGAAGAGCCTGGACTCCGTAACCGTGCGCCAGTATCCCATGATGACGAACCTGATTCACTTGCGCAGGCGGCAGCTTCAGGCCCGGCGCAAACTGTCCGACCTGGTAACCAAGATCGGTGAAGCAGACGAACTCGTTGGTCGTCATCCAGTGCTTTACGCGGTCGCCAAGGTGCTTGCCCATGAACGCCGCGTAATCGCCGAATGCCTTCGACGTATCGCGATTCGTCCAGCCGCCGTCGAGCCCCGCCGGAGTGTCCCAGTGGAAGAGCGTGACGTATGGAGTGATGTTGTTCTTGAGCAGCTCGTCCACGACCTTGCTGTAGTAATCGAGTCCCTTGGGATTCACCGGAGCCTTACCGGTCGGGAAGACCCGCGACCACGAGATCGACATACGGTAAACCTGCACACCAAGGTTCTTTAGTAGTTGCACGTCCTCTTTGTAGAGGTGGTAAGAATCATCCGCCACATCGCCGGTGTCGCCGTTGTGCGTCTTGCCCGCCGTGTGTGAGAACACATCCCAAGTCGACGGCCCACGACCGTCGTCTTTCGCACCGCCTTCCACCTGGTACGAAGCCGTTGCGCATCCCCACAGAAAGCCCTTCGGGTACTCGACATGGCCCGGCTGCGGCTGGCCCCATGCGAACCGTGGAAGCGAAACACCTGCATACGCAGCAGCAGCCGCTGCCGCCACACCCTTGCCGAATTGACGGCGGGAAATCCTCTTCATTTCGAACTCCTTGCTACAACCAAAACGTTTTAGCAGAGGAGTTAAGCACGTGGCAAGCGCTAATTCCATGAAGCGGACGCAGGCTGCCGATTTAGGACGAAAAGGAATTCAATCGGCCAAAACAAAAGCCGCAGTCCTTAGGCCGCGGCTTTTGCGCTGCCGCTCCACGTACTCTGCGATCAACCTATGGCGCCGAAGGCGCAGTTGGCCGCACCGCAGGTGCTACATCTCTTTCACGCCATCCACGAACGCCTTCAGCTTCCGCGACCGCGACGGATGCCGCAGCTTGCGCAGCGCCTTCGCCTCGATCTGTCGGATGCGCTCGCGTGTGACCTGGAAGCTCTGTCCTACCTCTTCCAGCGTGTGCTCAGAACCATCTTCAAGCCCGAAGCGCATCTTGATCACCCGCTCCTCGCGCGGCGTCAGTGTGCGCAGTACCTGCGAGGTGTACTCCTTCAGGTTCACGCTGATGACTGCCTCGCTCGGCGAAACAGCCTGGCGATCTTCAATGAAGTCGCCAAGGTGCGAATCTTCCTCTTCGCCGATCGGCGTCTCCAGCGAGATGGGCTCCTGCGCGATCTTCAGCACCTTGCGCACCTTCGCCACGGGAATATCCATGCGCCGCGCGATCTCTTCGCTCGAGGGCTCACGGCCGAGTTCCTGCACGAGCTGACGCGACGTGCGGATCAGCTTGTTGATCGTCTCGATCATGTGCACCGGAATACGGATGGTGCGTGCCTGGTCGGCAATGGCGCGCGTAATCGCCTGGCGGATCCACCACGTTGCATACGTCGAAAATTTGTATCCACGGCGGTATTCGAACTTGTCCACCGCCTTCATCAGGCCAATGTTGCCTTCCTGAATCAGGTCGAGGAACTGCAGTCCGCGGTTGGTGTACTTCTTCGCGATTGAAACGACGAGACGAAGGTTCGCTTCAATCAGCTCCCGCTTCGCCTGCTCGGCGTCCATGTCGCCCTGGATCATCTCGCGCTGCGTGCGCTTCAGCTCGGCGATGGAAACGCCCGCATCGCCCTCGATCTTCTCAAGGTCGATCTTGCAGTTCTTCTGCTGCCGGCGATACTCCTTCTTCAGCTCCTCGCTCTTCGAGGCTTCGTACTTCTGATCGAGCGAACGGATCTGGCGCTCCAGTGTGCGCATGGTGTCAACGGTCTTGTTCACCTTGTCGAGCAGGCGCTTCCGCTCCAGAGCCGTGTACTTCAGCTCGCGGACGATTCGCGATACATAAACCTTCTCGCGCGCGATGAGCCACCGCGTCTTGCGCAGTTCCCTCTGGCTCGTCTTGCTGTTCGCGGCTTCGAGCTTCTCTTCGAGCTGCGCGATCTTCTTCTGGTGCTTCACAAGCGCGTCGATGCGGCCCACGGTCGAACGCACGCGCGCCTGAACCACGTCTTCAGTGAGCTCTTCCTCGTCGAAGATCACCACTTCTTTCACGTTGCGAACGCCGCGCTTGAGGTCTTCGCCCAGCGCCACAATCTCGCGAATGACGATCGACGAGCGCGAGATCGCCTTCAGCACGCGAAGCTGGCCACGCTCGATGCGCTTGGCAATTTCAACTTCGCCTTCGCGCGTGAGCAGCGGAACGGTGCCCATTTCGCGCAGATACATGCGAACCGGGTCGTTGGTTTTTTCCAGCGTTCCAGGCGTGAGATCGAGCTCGACGTCTTCGCCCTCTTCGAGCTCGAAATCCTTGTCGGCTCCGAACTTGGGTGCGTCCAGCAGGTCGATTCCCTGGCCGCTGATAGTTGTCATCAGGTCATCGATATCGTCCGGCGAGGTGCTCATGTCCTCCGGCATCATCTCGTTGACGTCGGTGTAGGTGAGATACCCCTTCTCCTTACCCGTGTCGATGAGCTTCTCGATATCGTCTTCGAATTTGTCGTTGATAGCCAAAATGGTTCTCCAGCGCGATCAAGTTTCAGCACCGATATCGCGCAACAGTGCCTGGGCCCAATCCGCGCGCAACATGTTTTTGATGCCCTGCGTGCGCGTACGGACACGAACTCGCGGTTTCCCGCAAAAAAAGAAGCGGAACGTAAGTAGGTCGCTCGGAGCAGGATGTTTGCGCTTCAGGTTTCGCCTGGTAAGCCCGCGAGCCGCAGCTCATGTATGGGGCAAAGGGGCGCGCATCCTCACAGAGATCAATAGATTAACACAGCTTATTCCACCCTAAAACGGTGAAATCGCGGCCCAGATCTCTCTACCGGTCATGCTGCTGGTAGCGGCCGGGCCAGGCAGTCCGCCAATACTGCCCGCTGCTCTGTTTATTTAGACGAAGTTAAGGCTTAAAGCGACTCAAAGTTGATGACGGTTTGCGCCTAGGAGCGGCCGCCGTTTCCCGCACTGCGCAACTGCCGCAGGGCCCGGTCCAGCTCCAGCTTTCGCTGCGTCAATACGGCGAGCTCAGCGGAGTCGCCCCGCCGCTCGGTTTCGGCAATTTGAGAGCGAACCGACCTCAACTCAGCCTCAATGCCCCGCTGCTGCAGGCTGACGATGGTGCTCACCACGGTCTCCGCCGTCGGAGGCTCGCTTTCCGCCAGCAAAGCCTCAGCCAGCAATGCCTTTTGAGCAGGGTCGCCGACCACGTCCATGGGATCCCTCGCTCCCCGCAACGCCAGCGCGCCAAGAGATGATGCAACTCCAAGCGATTCAAACCATTGCGGTTGTCTTACCACTGCATCGGCGGCCGTGCGGCGCGCCTCCTCATGCTCGGGGTCGGTAATCGCGAGGGCCCGCAGCAGAACCCTTTCCACCTCGGTCAGAGCAGTTGTCCGCACCTCGATATGCTCGCGCCGCTTCAGAGCAGCCTGCCGCAACTCTTCTCGCAGCACCGCCGAATCGATCCCCAGCTTCTGCGCCGCATCCATCGCAAACTGGTCCCGGACCAGCTTCTGCGGAATCCGCCGGATATGCGGCAGCAGGTAGTTCATGGCTTTCACCTTCTGCTCTGCCGTCGCCCCAGGAAACATCTGCCGCGCACGCTCAATCAGGTAATCCGCCTGGCGCCGTGCACCCATCACCGCCTGCGTGTAGGCCTCAACCCCTCGCTCCCGAATGAACCGGTCCGGGTCCAGCCCCCCGTCCAGAGTCACTAGCTTCAGGTTGAACCCCTCCTCCGTCAGCAGGGCGATCGACTTTTCGGCCGCGTTCGCCCCAGCCGCGTCGGGATCGAAGTTCACTACCACGTTTTGCGTGTGCCGCTTCAGGATGGCTACCTGCTGCTCGGTGAAGGCTGTTCCGCTGGTGGCGATGACGTGCTGGATGCCCCGCAGAAACAGCGAGATACAGTCCATTTGCCCTTCGACCAGCAGTGCATACCCGGCCTGCCGGATGGCGCTCTTCGCCTTGTCGAGATTGAACAGGACCTCGCCCTTTCGGTACAGCGGCGTCTCCGGCGAGTTGACGTACTTCGGCCCTGCTTTTTCGCCCGACTCGAGCGTCCGAGCCGTAAACGCAATCACCCGCCCGCTCTCATTGCAAATCGGGAAAGTGATTCGCTTCCGGAACCGGTCGTAGATCGGCCCCTGGCTGCCGTCACCCTGCTCTTTCGAGCTAAACAATCCCGATGCCCGGAGGGTCGCCTCGTCCGCCATCCCGCTCAGCCGGTCCCTGAGTGCCCCGAAGCTGTCCGGCGCATACCCGATCCGAAACGTCCTGATCCCCTCCGGCGTCATGCCACGGCCTGCCAGGTATTCGCGCGCAACAGCTCCCTCGCCTCCTCGGAGTTGCTCTTCGAAATAGCTTGCCGCAGCCTCGTGCAGGTCCAGCAGCTTGCCCCGCATCCGGGCCTCGGCGGCCTCTTCGGGTGACGAGAACTCCCGCTTGGGCAGCGGGATCCCGCCCTTCTGGGCCACGATCCGCACTGCCTCTGGGAAGCTGACATTCTCGATCTTGCCTACAAACGTGAAGACATCGCCCGACACCCCACACCCGAAGCAGTGGAAGAACTGCCTTACCGCATGCACGTTGAAGGAAGGCGACTTCTCCTTGTGGAAGGGGCACAGCCCGGAGTAGTTCGTCGCTCCGGCTTTGCGCAGGCGGATGTATCCCTCGACAATCTTGACGATGTCTACTTGCTGCTTCACGCTCTGGGCGAAATCACTCACGTGGGACGTGTTTCAAGCATACGTCCCGGTCGAGAGCGTTCCATGTGGAAGGCCTGAAAGCGGGCGGTCTCAGCGCTGCCCTTCGGCCTCTGGCTTGCTGGCGACCAACAGGTGCACAATCGCGGAGTTCGTCGTTGGTGCGCCCGACGTGCTGGCAACTACTACGACCAGGTCGTCTCCGAAATTGGTTGTGCGGGCAGGAACCGCGAGCTGCACTTTCAGAGTGCCGCTCCCGTGCGTCGGAAGCGTAAGCTCCTTCGGCTCAAAGCTGCTGACCAGCTTCCGTGCATCCGTAACCGTCACCTTGAAGGTCCGCGCGGGTCCGAAGTTCCTGACCTCGAACTCGCCGGTTCTTTTCTCTCCCGGCGCGATCTCGTCGAAGCTGACTTTCGGAACAACCTGAACGCTCTCCCCGTGAAACAGAGGCGAGTCGAACCGTTGATATGGCATCCCCTTGGCATCGCGACCCGTGACCGCGATTCGGAACGGCTGGTCCGGCAGTTTAACCTCGCCGGTGAGTTCCAGAAACTCTCGATCGTGATCGATCGTTTTCAGGTGAAGTTTCTCGAGGGCCTCGCCTTTGGTATTCACCAGTTCGAACTCCGTTGTTTCCACTTGCGTTGCCGACATCGAGACCTGCAGTGTCGCTGGCTGTCCAGCAATCGGCTGCCCGTTGATCTTGAAGAACCCTTCGTGCCCCGGCCGACCGCGCAGCTCAACGAACTCGGCTTTGATGAAGTAGATCTCGCTCTGCGCCTGCGCTTCGATCCAGAAGGTCCCGGTCCCGGTCACCTCCGCATGCCACATTCCTGCTTGCGGCTTCACCACTGTGATCACTCGGCCACAATTCAGCTCTGTGTCTTCCGTTCCAGGAGATCCGGCCACGACCTCCTGCCCGCTCGGCTGCCGCAGCACGAGCTTCGTTCCTTTTGTGTCGACGGAGAAGGTGAACGTGATGCGCTCTGTGACCGAATCCACCGGAACCTCAAAGCTCTGCCCAGCACCCGCCAGCTTCGCAGAGGCCCACAACACCGTCGCGACGTTCTCGCGCGTCGACTCCCGCACCACGTGAAACGACTTGGCGACCTCGCTCCGCTGCAGAAACAGCGGCACACCGCCGGTCTCGTTTGCGGTTTTGATGTACGCCGGATCAGCGGGACCGCACTGGTCTGGGCCGAAACTGTGGGACCGGTTTATCTGCGGAATCTGCTGAGCAAGAGCAGCGGCGCTACCTAGACAAATCAGTGCGGCGAGTGCGCGGCCTCGTGCTGCGCGAATCTGAACCGGTTTCGGGATCATTGTCGAAAGTGTAGCCGCATTTCGCGAGTTTCTGCCCTGGAAGGGCTGCGCTCCGTCACAAATGGAAGATGTTACATCCAAGCTCTCCTTCATCCCACTCTGGCAGGCTGCACCGCCCATCTGATTTAATCCACTCGTACTTCTCCGCATCTCGATGGGGGTCGCTTGAAAACTATCGCCCGCCTTTGCTGCCTCGTTCTCGTATGTTCTGCTTGCGCAACATCCGTTCACGCAGCCGATTGCGCTTCGCTCAAGTCCCTGAAGCTCGACAGCACCACCATAACGCTTGCGGAGCAAGTCGACTCCGGCACGCTCACGATCTCCGATTCACGTCAGCCTTACTCCGGCCTTCCGCCCTTCTGCCGGGTTACAGGCGTCCTGCGCCCCACCAGCGACTCCGCTATCCATTTCGAAGTCTGGCTTCCTGCACAGAACTGGAATGGCCGGCTGCTTGGGGCAGGCAATGGCGGATTCGCCGGTTCGATCGGCTACGACGAGCTTGCCTCTTACCTCAAGCGCAACTTTGCGGTTGCAGGTTCCGATGCCGGCCACCAGGGCAATGCGACTGACGCCACCTGGGCCTTTGGGCATCCTGAAAAAGTGAAGGACTTCGGCTGGCGATCGGTTCATCTCACCCGCATTCGCGCCGGCGAAATCATCTCCGCCTTCTTCGGCAAGCACGAGAACAAAGCCTACTTCGACTCCTGCTCCGATGGGGGCCGCGAAGCGCTGGTCGAGGCACAGCGTTTCCCGACGGACTACGATGGCATCCTGGCCGGAGCCCCCGCCAACGCCTGGTCCACCATGCTCGGCATGGGAGTGAAGGCCGTCCAGGCCCGCCAATCCGACCCGCGCGCCTACTTCTCCGATCTCAAACTTCCGGCGATCGAGAAAGCCTCTCTCGCGGCATGCGATGCGCTGGACGGTGTGAAAGATGGCATCGTCAATGATCCCTCGATGTGCCATTTCGATCCGCAGGTGCTGCTGTGCAAGGGCGAAGAAACGCTCAACTGTCTCACACAGCCGCAGATCAACACGCTCAAGTTGATCTACGAGGGACAGAAAGGCAGCTCTGGAAAATTCTCCATGCCCGGCTTCACTGCCGGAGACGAGATGGGCTGGCGCGAGTGGGTCATTGGCCAGGATCCGACCAGCGCTTCGAGCCTTCATTATCTTGAGAACTACTTCCGTTACATGGTCACGGGGAATCCCAAGTGGAACGCGCTCACCGCCGATCCGGACGCCTCTTTTCGCGAATCACGCGAGAAGGAAGCCGCGGACCTCGACGCAACCGATCCTGACCTCAGCAAATTCTCATCGCACGGAGGCAAGCTGATCCTCTATCACGGCTGGGATGACCAGGCCATCTCTCCCTGGAACACCGTCGCCTATTACCAGGATGTCCAGCAGAAGATGGGTGACACCGGATCTTTCCTCCGCCTTTACATGGCTCCCGGCGTGGAGCACTGCGCCGGCGGACCGGGCCCCAGTTTCTTCGGCCAGTTTGGGTTGCAAACGGCGAAAGGGTCAACGTTCGGTCTGTTCGACTCACTTGTGAACTGGGTCGAGAAGGGTGCCCCGGAAGAGAACATCACTGCGACGAAGTACGGTCAGGGGGAAAACGGAGCACCCAAAGTCGTCATGACGCGCCCGCTCTGCGCATATCCCAAGGTGGCAAAGTATTCAGGAAGCGGTGACACCAGCGACGCAGCAAACTTCACCTGCGCCGCGCCCTAGGCTCGAGACTGCATCGGCCAACTCAGCGCAGTTCCGTTGCGACCACGTCGGTACGTCCGCGGTTGTACTGAAACAGCAGCATCCAGTAGCTGTCGCGTGCCTTGCCGTCGCTTACCGGGGCTTTGAACTTCCACCCCTCTGCAGCCTGCTGCGAAATCCTGGCCCAGTAGTTGCCGCGGCTCTGCGTTACGCACTGGGCGCTCGACACCGACCCGCTGCTGTTCACGGAAACGCGCACATCCACCTGCACCGGCCTGCGCATGCTTTCCACAGCGCCAGGTGCGACGTTGGGTAGAACACGCTTCAGCACTGCGCCTTTGGCGTTCGTCACTCGTGGAACTGGAGGCGCCTTCCTCTCCTCAGTTTTCGGAGTTTCCTTAGGTTCCGGCTCGGGCTGCGGCTTTGCTTCGGCGGTTTCGGCAGGAGCCTGCGCCTGCGGTGCCGGTTGTGCCGGAGCCTTGGCAGCATCAGCCGCTGCCTGTGGCGCAGGACTCTGCGCAGGCGTTGCGGTTCCGCTCGCCTGGTTCGCAGACTGAGAGCTTTGCGCGGCACCTGGCGGCGGCTCCTGATCGGACTTCGCCACACCCTCAGGATTCTGCGGCGCTTCCGTCTGCGGCGTACGCTCGCTCTGCGCCGGCGTACTGCGTTTTGCTATCAGCGGCATGATCCGGTCCTTGTACCGAATGCCGAAGATCGCGGCGATCACAAGCAGAACCAGCAAAGTGAACAACACTGGTCCGGTACGGCTCGGACGCTCTTCTTCGTAGTCCAGATCGCCAAAGAGCCGCGGCGTTCGCGGTGTGAGTTCGCCAGGCTCATCCTCGATGAGCCTCTTTGGAGCGGGCCGCAACTCGTCAGGTTCTGCCGCTCGGACCGCCGCCACACGTTCAGACAGCGTGGAAACGGGCGCGGTTGCGACGGCGGTGGCCGAGACGGCACGATGCGCTTCAGCCTCGCGCGACGGTGCAGCGTTTGCTGAGGCCGCAGGTATCGCGGTTCGTGACAGCAGATCTCTCACCTTTCCGATCGATATCCGCCGCGCAGGGTCCCAGCGGATGCATTCGCGCGCAATCTCCTGGAATGGCTGCGGCAGCCAGTCCGGAACGCCTAAATCGCCCGGAGCGTTTCGATCCCACACGGGCGTTCGCTGCGAACATGCCTCCACGATGATCATGCCCAGCGACCACATGTCTGCCGCCGGCGTTACTGCTCCGGAACCAAGCTCCGGAGCATCGTAGGTATCGAGTTCTCGATTCAGCCGCAGCGGTTCTCCCGCGCGCTCCATCTCATCGGCCGAGAGCTTCCACTCTTCATCGATCAGGGCGATGCTCGACGGTTTCACGCTCCCGTGCACGAATCCCTTCTCATGTACGAAGGTGAGGGCGTCGACTACGGGCAGCAGAATCTCCTGCACCTTCACCGGATCGAGCGCCTTGCGCGGAACAATGCCGGAGAGAAAGGTCTCGGCCTTTTCAGTCACAACGTACGCTACATCGATGTCGTTCAGCCGATAGCGCCCGGTCTCCATCATCTCCACGAGGCAGGGGTGAGGCAGCGCCTTGGCGGCCTCCCACTTCGCAACGCAGGCGTCCGCCTCAGCGCCGCTCGCCTGGATCAGCTTGATGTTCGCGGTATGCGTCGACTGACGTACCGTGAGAAAGACGCAGCGGTCTGCCCATCCACCCAGCCACTCCAGCAGCGGGAACTTTCCGTCGACTGTGAGCCCTTCCCAGCCTTCACAGATCATTGCCAGATTCTACCAACGCACATCTCTGCTTGGATGCGCGCCGCACCGCAGAGCAAGATAAGGCTCGATCAGGGGCGGCATTATCTTAGAATTCGTTGCAGATAAATGGTTTGTTAATCCCTGATCACTTTTCTCCAGTCCGTCCGTTACTCATCCCTTAGCGCCTGTATCGGCTGAATCGTAGCCGCCCGCCGCGCCGGGATGAGTGCCGCTACAAGCCCGATCAGCGTGAGCACCACCGCGACCGCGGCATAGGTGGACGCATCAAGGGGCTTCACTTCATACAGGAAACCCTTGATCAGCCTCCCCGACGCGAACGCCAGCAGAAGTCCGGCAACCAGGCCTCCTCCAATCAGCAAAGACCCTTGCCGCAGCACCAGTTTGGCCACGCTCGCCCGCGTCGCCCCCAGCGCCATGCGCACGCCAATCTCTCGCCGCCGATAACTCACAAGCTGAGACAGCACGCCGTAGAGCCCCGCGATCACCATTGCAATCGCCAGTCCCGCGAACGATCCCACGAGATAGAGCCCGAGTCGCTGGCTGAACGTGTTCTTGTCCACGGCCTCCTGCATGGTCTGGAAGTTGTCGAGCGCGAATGCAGGGGCAAGCTCATGGAAGACAGTGCGCACCTGCTGCGCCACGGGAATATTTCCTCGCGTCTTTACGACGAAGGTGACCACCGTCTTGAGCAGCGCCTGGTAGAAGAGCGACGTCGTCGGAATCTGCTGTTGCGGCAACAGCACAAGCGGCTGTATCGATCCGCCTACATTGGAGTCGACCTGATCGGCCAGGAGACCCACGATCGTGTAGGGCTTGATCATTCCGGTATTCTTGCCGCCGAGATTGATCTGCTTCCCGATCGGATCCTTATCTGCGAAATACTTTTTCGCGAGCGATTCATTCACGACCGCGACAAAGGGCGTCGTCAGCGCATCTGAATCGCCGATCATGCGACCCCTTACAATCGGTGTTCCCATGGCATGCGCATAATCGCCGCTCACCGCGGAGACCCGCGCCTCAGGGTGATGAGAACGGTCCGTCGGCTGGCCAAGGATATCGAAGCTTGAATGCAGGTCCATGCCCGAGAGCGGCGGTGACGTTGCCATAGCTGCGGCCTCAAACCCCGGCAACTGCCTGATTCGTTCCAGCACCGGCTCATAGGTAATGGTCGCAACCGAGGCCGGCGCGTTCTGCGTGTCCTCTGAGACTGCCATCCCGGAGAACCCTGCGGCATCCGCGGGCATGGCCGTGAACGTGGTGACATGCTCGGTTGTAAAGCCAAGATGCGACTGCTCCAGGTTCCAGAGAGTTCGGAACAGCAGTCCCGTTCCCACCAGCAATAACGTGGACAGGGCCACCTCGCCGACAACCAGCCATCCGCTCAGTTTGCCTCCAGCCGACTTCGATCCGACTCCGCGCGAGGCGGCCTGCAGCGCAGCCTGCGGGTTGGCGCGCGCCACCAGCAGAGCGGGCAAGAGCGACGACAGAATCGTCGTCACGGCGGCGATCCCAGCCAGCACCAGCAGCACCGTCCAGTGGATCCTGATTAAGCCCGCAAGTGGGATGGTCCAATCCGGCAGTTTGCGGATCCCCATCATCGCCAGTTCCGCCACAGCAACGCCAACTCCGCAACCGAGCAGACTCAGCAAGAGTCCCTCTGCAAGCATCTGCCCGATGAGCCGCGACTTTCCTGCACCCAGCGCCGCCCGCACGGCGAACTCCTGCTGCCTGCCAAGGGCCCGCGCAATCAGCAGGTTCGAAACATTGGCGCACGCAATCAGCAGCACCAGCCCCAAGGCTCCAAACAACGCGATCAGTACAGCCCGTACTGGTCCTGTCAGCACCTCCTGGTACGCATCGACACGGAATGTCACCGGCTCATGCTCGAACGGGATCCGCGCTGCGATCGCGCTCACCTCCTGCTGTACCTGCTTCACCGTCGCTTCCGGCCTCATCACTCCCACCACATTGAAGAAGTGATAGCCGCGCTCCTTCAGCATCTCCGCTGTTGGCTGAACCGGCAGCCACACGCCTTTCTGCAGATCGGGTCCCATGTTGTCGGGGAAATGGAAGCCGGCGGGCATTACGCCCACGACGGTGCTCGGCTTGCCCCCAATCTTGACTACCTGGCCCACTATGTTCGGATCGGCGTGAAACGTATCCCGCCACAGTCCTTCCGAAAGCAGCACGACCGGCGGTCCGCTCGACTGGCCCTCTGCATCGGAGAACGTTCTGCCCAGCAGCGGGCGAGCCCCAAGCATCAGGAACAGGTTCGGGGTCACTCGCGGAGCAACTACGCTTACGGATGCATCTCTCGCCTGCAGCACGCTCACGTCTTCTGCGTAACCGGCAACGCTCTCCATCAGCTTCGCTTGGGTCTGAAGATCCTTGTAGTTAAGCCACGATGTCGACCCGAAGCTCGGCTTGTCGCCGCCTGGCCCGATAAACACCAGCCGATCGGAATGTGCATACGGCAGGGACCGCAATAACACGCTGTCAATCACCGTGAAGATCGCCGTATTCGCGCCCACTCCGAGAGCCAGCGTGAGTATCGCGAGCAATGCCATGCCTGGCGTATTGCGCAACTGCCGAATTGCATACCGCAGGTCGTACAGCAGATTCTGCATCCAATTCCTCCAAAATCGTGGGGCCGGGGACACAGCCTAAGACGAAATCGGAGCACTCGGGGTTCCCACTTTCTTTAGGGTGCAATCGATTTGTCTCGGGCCTTTTCGACAATTCCGGATAGCGTGGACTTCCTGTTTACCGTCCGATTCGCCCCGGCAACGTTCACAACCGGACAGGCTTTCGTCCCCGGCTCATGACGTGGACAGCCCATGCACCCGCACCGGATCGAAACAAAACATCTCGATTTACGTAAACGATTTCTTGGTTTCTTCCATCCTTCATAAGATTCAGCAATCAATCGTTTCACCGCGCGAGTAAAGTGATTTTCTAAGGTAAGTTGCCCAGATGTGGGTCTATAACCATCTCGTCACAAAACGTTGACAACTGTGCTCTAAAGGCGCAAGAATACGTGCGCTGAAGATAACGCTTGCCGTCGAGTAAGTTCGCGATCGGTCCAGTGATTGCAGCGACGGAGACGAAACACTCGGCGTTCCATACGGCGATCGACACGAACTGAGCCGTAGAGCAGATAGATAGGAAAGACCCTTCGCACACCGGCCGATCAAGCACGAACGGCCTGCACGACTGACCTCAGACTTCCTCTACCCTCTGTTGCGGCATTAGGGCCGTAACGAAGGGCTGTTGCACGTGAGAAGCATCGAGAATCGTCCGAAGAAAAACATGACAAAGCTCAGGTGATCTCGAGATCGGGTCCCCGCAGTCGCAGGATCTCTGACTGCGGCCGGGTCAGGTTCGAACTGCAAGTCACTTACTGAAACGGCACATCGGCGCCCGGGACGCGGTCTCCGGACGCATCAGGAGTCGTTTGCTCAGGAGGCAAACAATGCATCACTTCCCCCTCAGCCGGAAAAGCCCCGACACAGGTCAGCAAAGCTCGCGCGTTCGAGACTGGCGCTGGCTTCTCACGCTTACTGCGATCTTCATCGCCCTTGCGGCGTTCGCTCCGACTCTGCGCGCCCAGGAAAACGCAACACTGACCGGTACTGTCACCGATCCCAGCGGCGCGGTGATTCCCAACGCTACGGTTGTTCTCACGGACACCGCTACCGGGCAGGAGCGGCAGTCCACCTCCAACGGCGCGGGAATCTACGTCTTCGCCAACCTTGCACACGGCAACTACACCGTAACTGCCAACGCTCAGGGCTTCCAGAAGTACTCGAAAACTGGCGTCGTCCTCAACGTCGCGCAAACCCGCCAGGAAAATGTGACCATGTCGGTCGGCAGCCAGGCGCAGACCGTCACGGTTGAGGCCAACTCGCTCCAGGTCCAGACGGAGACCAGTGAGGTCAGCAACCTGATCAACGGTGAAGAAGTCTCGCAGCTCTCCACCAACGGCCGCAACATCACCTCGCTCGCTGCGCTTGGACTGGGCGTCTCCAATAACCTGCCGCAGTTTGGCGGCGTCGACGCGCTCACCTCATCCAACGCGATCGAGTTCAACGGAACCCGCCAGTCGCACAACATCTACCTCATCGATGGCGCCGAGCAGAACGACCGCGGCTGCGGCGGCTGCTTCATGAACCTTCCCTCGCAAGACGCAATCGCTGAGTTCCGCACGCTCGACAGCAACTACAGCCCCGATTACGGAATCGGCTCCGGCGGCACCGTCACGATGGTGATCAAGTCGGGCACCAAGAAGTACCACGGCGAAATTTACGAGTTCAACCGCAACACCGACTACAACGCGAACGACTACTTCTTGAAACGGTCCGGCAAGTCGCGCCCCAAGTTCCAGCTCAATGAGCCCGGCGCGAACCTCGGTGGCCCCATTCCCTTCACAGGCGGCCGCACGTTCTTCTTCGTGAATGAAGAATGGCGTCGCCTGATTCAGGGAAGCGCGCCATCGATCGCAAACACGATCATGGCTAGCAACTTCGCTGTCGCAGGTCAGAATCTCTCCTACACATCGCCAAATGGACACGCTCCTCTCGTGCCCAAGACAACCGACCCAGCGAAGCTTGCGATCTACACTGCGAACGGGCTCACCCCGGGCTCTCCGTTCCCGACAAACTCAGACGGAACGTACCGTATTCCAGCAGCCGTGATGGATCCGAACTCGGTGCTGGAATTGAACTCCGGCACTTTCCCGAAGCCCAATCTCGGAACCAGCCAGTACATCGCTTCCATTCCTCAGCCAGAGAACGTGCGCGAAGACGTCTTCCGCATCGACCACACCATCAACTCCAAGTTTCAGTTGATGGGCCACTTCCTGCACGACTCGATGACCAAGAGCTTCTTCCCGCCGCTGTGGAGTTCGAGCACCTATCCGACGGTGGGAACAACAATGCAGAATCCCTCCTACACTGCGGCGATTCGCCTCACACAGACGTACTCGCCCAACCTGCTCAACGAAACCGCCTTCCTGTATGGGGGCAACAAAATTCGCCTGACGCCGACTGCTGGGCAGGGTGGATCATTCCAGATTCCCTCCGGCTGGACAGCCTCGAGCTTCTTCCCTGTGGCCAACAACGCCGGCAACGACATGCCTGAGATCGATCTGCAAGGCTCGCCTCTCAGCGTGACCTGGACCGAATCCTACTTCCCCTGGAAGAACGGCTACGAAGGCTTTGAATACCGTGACGACCTCACCTGGAACAAGGGTCGCCACCAGTTCAAATTCGGCGCCAACTGGCTCCATGACTACAAGAACCAGCAGCTCCAGGCCAACACCCAGGGCACCGCAGCGTTCAACTCCAGCAACAAGAACTTCTCGGGCGACTCCTACATTGACTTCCTGCTTGGCGATGCGTCCAGCTTTACGCAGCTTCGCGATCTTGCAGGCAAGCACTGGGTCAATAACAACTACGGTGCCTATGCAAACGACAATTGGCACCTCACACCGCACTTCGTGTTGAACATCGGTTTGCGCTTCGACGGCATGCCTCACGCCTTTGAGCGCTACGATGCCTTCGCTAACTTCGTGCAGGCCGACTACAACAGATCAGCCGGATACCCGCTGAACAACACTCCCGGCGATCCCAACCTGGGCACCATTCGACCAGAGTTCCTCTCCACCTTCCCGAAGGCTGGAACTCAGCCGTTCTACCTCAACGGAATCCGCGAAGCTGGTGTGAACGGGTTCCCGCGCGGCAACGTCGAAAACCGCTACTTTACCTGGCAGCCGCGCGTCGGCTTCAACTGGGATATCTTCGGCGACGGCAAGACCGTGCTTCGCGGCGGCGCTGGCGTCTTCTATGAGCGCGTGCAGGGCAACGACGTCTACAACGCCGCTCTCAATCCGCCGTTCGCCTACCAGCCTTCGGCAACCAACGTTTACTTCTCCGATCCGCACACGAGTGCTGTGACCGGTGCAACGACGTCACAGACCTTCCCGTCCACTCTCACCTCAATCAATTACAACTACCCTGCCCCGGGAACCATGGACTACAGCCTGGGTATCCAGAAGCAGGTTTCTCCTTCCGTTGTTGCCGTGATGCAGTATGTGGGTTCTGACGGATGGGATCAGAACGACGATCGCGCCGTGAACACGCTCCCGCTGAACGACATCACCAATCGCCAGGCGGTTGCGGGCGGCGCCAATGCCAACCTCTACCGGAACTACCCCGGATATGCCGGCATCACGCAGGAAGAAAACGAAACACACTTCAACTACAACTCGTTCCAGGCCGGTCTCCGCATTGAGAATCGCTGGGGCCTCACCACGCAGTTCTCCTACACCTACGGGCACAACATCGACGAGGTGACGAACGATCTCGGCAGCCTCTCCAATCCCTACAATCCCAAGTACGACTGGGGTTCGGATACCAGCTTCGATCGTCGCCACATCTTCAACGCGAGCTACGTCTATGGGCTGCCGTGGTTCAAGCACAGCGGCAACTTGCTGGCGCGCACGCTCGTTGGCGGTTGGCAGATCTCCGGCATCACCGCGGCAGAGACCGGACTTCCGCTCACCATCACCTATAACGGAACCGACACCGTGGGACTCGGTGGCGGCTTCACCAATCGGCCGAACAAAGTCAGCGCAGTCAGGTATCCGAAGACGGCCGCTGCCTGGTTCGATAAGACCGCATTTGCGGATCCGATTGCCCCATGGAACGGCGGCCCCAACCAGGGCTTCGGCAACACGGGGAAAGATTCCGTCCTGGGACCGGCACTGATCAATGAAAACCTCTCGTTGTTCAAGGCCTTCGCGCTTACCTCGCACGAGGGACCGCGCATCGAACTTCGCTTCGAGTCCTTCAACACGTTCAACCACACGAACTACTCGGGTGTTGATCGTGCCTCACATGACGGAAACTTCGGTCAGGTCACGTCGGACTACGGTCCGCGCCTGCTCGAACTCGGCGGCAAATTTATCTTCTGAGTTTGTGGTGTGCCGGGAGGGAGGCTTCGTCCTCCCTCCCTCTTTTTTTGCTCACTCGAATCCCCGCCTCGTACCATGCTCACGGAGACACTCATCCTCATGCGCACGCTTTCTGTTTTGATCGCTGTTGCTCTTCTTCCTCTCGCTACTTACGCACAACAGGCAGCAGAGACTGCTGCGCCGGCTCCGACACCGGAGCAGATCAAAGCCGCCGCTGTCATGCCGTTCCGCGATGCGTCTCTCCCGATCGAGAAACGCGTGGACGATCTAGTAAGACGGCTCACCCTCGAAGAGAAGGTCTCGCAGCTCATCGACCGCGCTCCCGCAATCCCGCGCCTCGACATCCCCGCCTACAACTGGTGGAACGAAGGTCTTCACGGGGTTGCTCGTTCCGGATTCGCGACTCTCTTCCCGCAGGCCATCGGAAACGCCGCCACTTGGGACGCCCCGCTCGTCCACTCCATCGGCGGAGTCGTTTCAACGGAAGCCCGATCCAAGTACAACGACGCCATCGCGCACAACAATCACGACCGCTACTTCGGCCTCACCATCTGGTCGCCCAACATCAACATCTTTCGCGATCCCCGCTGGGGCCGTGGGCAGGAGACCTACGGCGAAGATCCGTTCCTGACAGCGCACCTGGGCACCGCCTTTGTCGAAGGCATCCAGGGCGACGACCCCAAATACTTCCGCGCTATAGCTACTCCCAAGCACTACGCCGTGCACAGCGGCCCCGAGTCCACCCGCCACAAGGCCAACGTCGATCCCTCCCCGCACGATCTCTGGGACACCTACCTGCCTGCCTTCCGCGCCACCATCGTCGATAGCAAAGCCGACTCGATCATGTGCGCCTACAACCGCGTCGACAAAGTTCCCGCCTGCGCGAACAAGATGCTGCTCGGCGACATTCTCCGCGGCGACTGGCACTTTAACGGGTTCGTCACTTCCGATTGCGGTGCCATCGGCGACTTTTACGAGTCCTACGGCCATCACTACTCGCCCGACGCTCCCGCTGGATCAGCCGCCGGCGTCCTCGCCGGAACGGACACAGACTGCGGCACCGAGTACCGCGCCCTTACCGACGCTGTTCACAAGGGACTCGTCTCCGAGCCGCAGATCGACGTCTCCCTCAAGCGCCTGTTCACCGCACGCATGAAGCTAGGCATGTTCGATCCACCCGAACAAGTCCCGTTCTCAAAAATGCCGATGACGCTTGTGAACTCACCCGAACACGCTGCTCTCGCCCTCCGCGCCTCACGCGAATCCATGGTGCTGCTCAAGAACGAGGGCCACTTCCTCCCGATCGATCCCGCAAAGCATCAGACCATCGCCGTGGTCGGCCCTCTCGCCGGATCGCGCGTCGCCCTTGAGGGCAACTACAACGCGATCCCGCTCCACCCCATTCTCCCAATTGACGGCATCGAGTCCGAGTTCGGCCACGACCACGTCCTTTACGCACAAGGCGCAACCTACATCGCCAATGGTGACCTTCCCGTCCCGCGCACCATGCTGCGCGCAGCGACGGATTCGACGGTCGATGGCCTTGAGGGGCAGTACTTCTCGAAGCCCAGCTTCGATGGCGCTCCCGCAATGGTCCGCATCGACAAGGAAATCGACTTTGACTGGGCCTTCGCCAATCCAGTTGAACCCTCCGACACGTCCAACCAGTCCTTCGCGGTCCGCTGGGTCGGCGCTCTCCGCGCTCCCGTGGCCGACACGCTGAATCTTCAGTTCCGCCTGCCCATCTGCTACCCCTGCCAGGACAAGCTGAAGTTCGCCGTCTATCTCGACGGGAAAAAGCTCGAGCCCGCCGCTCCGCCGACGCCAACTGCCACCAAGCTGCCGCCTTCCGGACGCAACTACGGTGCGGTGCAACACTTCGCTGTCCCCTTTGCCGATACCCGCCCGCACGAGCTCCGGATCGAGTACATTCAGTCGGGTCGCATCACCGGCGCCGGGCTCTCCTTCGAATGGACTCCCTCGCCCGAACTCCTCCAGAAGCAGGCCGTCGAAGCAGCATCGAATGCCGAAGCGGTCATTGCCTTCGTCGGACTTACCCCGCGTCTCGAAGGGGAAGAGATGAAGGTGGACGCAAAGGGCTTCTCCGGGGGCGATCGCACTGACATCGAATTGCCGGATGTTCAGAAGCAAATGCTCGAAGCTGTAGCCAGGGCCGGCAAACCAATAACAGTTGTCCTGCTCAACGGCAGCGCTCTCGCTATGAACTGGGCGCAGCAGAACGCCCGCGCTCTAATCGAAGCCTGGTACCCCGGCCAGTCCGGCGGTCAGGCAATTGCTGAAACGCTCAGCGGCAAGAACAATCCCGCCGGTCGCCTCCCCGTAACCTTCTACACTGGCGTGGATCAGTTGCCCGCCTTCGAAGACTACTCCATGGCCAACCGGACCTACCGCTACTTCAAAGGCAAGCCGCTCTACGCCTTCGGCGACGGCCTCAGCTACGCCACCTTCGCCTATTCCGGCCTGAAACTCTCAACGACCAGCCTGAAAGCCGGCAACACCCTTACCGTCGAAGCCGACGTGAAGAACACCGGCTCCCTGGCAGGAGATGAAGTTGCGGAGCTCTACCTCATTCCTCCCCAAGCCGCACTGTCCGCTAAACAAGCCCTCTCCGGATTCCAGCGCCTGCACCTCAATCCCGGCGAGACGAAGCACGTCTCCTTCAAGCTCGATCCGCGCACGCTCTCGCAAGTCGACGAGAAGGGCGTCCGCGCCGTAATTGCTGGCGAATACAAGCTTTCTGTCGGTGGATCCCAGCCCGATGGTGACCTCGGCCCCGCCACCATGTCAACCACATTCACAATCAGCGGCGGCCAGCAGCTTCCCCACTGATCAACAATCCGGACGCCCTCCCCGCGTCCGGGTTCACCCCTTTTTGGCGTCATTTCTGCCGCAAGTCCTTCCCCTTCACGAACCCCCAACTGAGAACTGAAGACTGGCAACTGTTAACTAAATATTTGTTGCAACAACTATCTCCTTCGCGCATCCAAGACTTCTGAAAGGAGCCACCCCATGGCCACAACCACCTCCACTCCCGCAACCCTCACCACCTGGAAACTCGATCCCGCCCACTCCCACGCCGAGTTCAAGGTGAAGCACATGATGATCTCCAACGTAAAAGGCAGCTTCAACGGCCTTTCCGGCACGCTGACCGAGCACCCCACAGACAAGACACTCTCCAGCATCGAGGCCACCATCGACGTGAACACCATCAGCACCGGCGATGCCCAGCGCGACGCGCACCTCAAGAGCGGCGACTTCTTCGACGCCGGCCAGTTTGGGACCATGACTTTCCGGTCGAGCAAAGTCCAGCCCAACGGCGACGGCGGATACAACGTTACGGGCGACCTTACGATTCACGGCCAGACCCGCCAGCAGGTTTTCGTCGTTGACGGCCCCACAGCGCCGGGCAAAGATCCGTGGGGCAACACGCGCATCGGCCTCTCAGCGACAACGAAGATCAACCGCAAAGATTACGGTTTGAGCTGGAACGCAGCGCTCGAAACCGGCGGCATTCTCGTAGGCGACGATGTGAACATCACCATCGAAGCCCAGTTCATCAAGCAGTGATCAGCTTCCATTGATCAGTGGTCAGCAACAACGGCACGGGTCTCCCCGTGCCGGCTCTGTTTGGTATCCGGGACCGCATCGTCTTGGAGCAGAGCTCGCCTCGTTGGCAATCAGGCAAACGCGGCTGGTGAGGGACACAGGGGTGAACCTCACTGGGGGTCAACAGCCATCGAACCGCGAACTACCTTAAGCTCCTGATTCCAAACAGAAAAATCTTTTGCCCCTTTTGCAGCTCAATTCGCTCATTTTCTTCATACTTGAGCTATGAGTACAGAGCAAAACTTATGTCAAAAGAACGGGATTCGCGACTCTTGTCCCTTCTTCCCTCGTTCGTTTCTAAGTCCTTTATTATGAGACAGCTTGTGTAGAAGCCCAATGGACTGAGACACCTGCAGCGGACGCTTCGCCGTAAGCCACACAAACGGATACTTGGCCTCAAAGGGTACATGGGGGGGGTAGGGGTCCTGCTGTCCGGGATCGGACAATCAGCGGACATCCAACCCCGGTCCGAACCCGTCGGCTCCTGCCCACGATCAATGACTACTGACCAGTGAGCACCAATTCCTGATAGCTGGAGACTGGCAGCTGGCAACTATGGATAGATTCTGTGCAGCATGCGGGCGAACGGAATCGTCTCCCGCACGTGCTCCAGCCCGCAGATCCACGCGACGGCTCGCTCGATGCCCATTCCGAATCCCGCGTGCGGCACTGATCCATACCGACGCAGATCCAGGTACCATTGGAATGCCTCGAGCGGCAGGTTATGCGCTTCGATCCGGCTCTTCAGCAGCTCGTAGCTAGACACGCGCTGCGATCCGCCGATTACTTCGCCGTATCCCTCCGGCGCCAGCACATCCACGCAGAGGGCGAAGTTCGGATCCTTCGGATCGGGCTCCATGTAGAAGGCCTTGACTGCCGCCGGATACCGATGCACCATCACCGGCTTGTCGAATTGCGAACTGAGCCACGTCTCATCCGGCGATCCGAAATCATTTCCGTACTCAAATGGCTGCTCCAACAAGCCCTTCGCGTGCGCCTCGTTCAGCATCTTTGCCGCCTCGTCATAGCGCAGCCGCGGGAAAGGAGGCGTGATCTGCTTCAGCTTCTCCACGTCCCGGCCGATCACGGCAAGCTCAGGTTCTCGATTTTTGACCACGCTCTGCACGATGTGCGAGATGAAGTTCTCCGCTAGCTCCATCAGCCCGTCGAGATCGCAATACGCAACTTCCGGCTCGATCATCCAGAACTCGGTCAGATGACGCCGCGTCTTCGACTTCTCCGCCCTGAACGTCGGCCCGAAGCTGTACACCTTGCCCAGCGCCAGTGCCGTCGACTCGATATAGAGCTGCCCCGACTGCGTCAAAAACGCCGGATCGCCGAAGTAATCTACCGGGAACAGCGTTGAAGTTCCCTCGCACGCCGCCGGCGTCAGAATCGGCGGATCCGTGCGAATGAATCCATTGTTGTCGAAGTACTCTGCCGCCGCCCGCATGATCTCCGCACGAATCCGCAGAATCGCCGACTGCCTCGGCGACCGCACCCAGAGGTGCCGCCGTTCCATCAGGAAGTCGACCCCGTGCTCCTTGGGCGTGATTGGATACGGCTCGCTTTCGGGGACGCGCTGCACCACCTCGACGTTCTCCACGTCGAGCTCGTACCCGCCCGGCGCGCGTTTGTCGGCCCGCACCTTGCCCGTCACGATCACCGAAGACTCCTGCGTAAGCCCCTTCAGCGTCTCGAAAACTTCAGCCGGCACGCTCTTCACATGCGCCACGCCCTGAACCGTACCCGTTCCGTCGCGAAAGATGGGGAAGATCAGCTTCCCGCTCTCGCGCGAGTTATACAGCCACCCGCGAATCTGCACGGACTGGCCCTCAAACTTCCCGAGTGTGGCGATCGTTGCAACCGGGGCGGCGGGTTTCGTTGTTGCAGTGGATCCAGAGATGGCAGCGGTTTCTTCAGACATGGCTCTACTCTCTCGTCGTTTTCCAGACCTTTCAGGATAAACCTCCAACGCTGCTCGTCATCTCGATCTCCCTCGCTGCATCCGGCCTCCGTGATTTATCGTCCATACACATATGGCGACCACCAAGCCGCAGCCGGCCTCTTCCACTCAGCCGCACCCTACGCCCGAAGCCGAAGAGGTCTTTCGCCGCTGGATCCGCTTTCTGGATGAGGAGTTCTACCGGCACCGTTCGCCCGAGCGCCGCGCCGAGATCGTTCGCGATCAGCTCTATCAGCTTTATCTGGGCCGACCCCACGGGACGAAGCCCAATGTTTCGCTTACCAGCGAACTCCCCGGAAACGTGCTCAGCTACTCGCTCGACCCGGAGAACGTCACCCTCGATGCCGAGTACTTCAACAACATCGATCCGGTTGAGTACGCGGTTCGCAAGCCGCTCATCTGGTTCTGGAAGATGTTCGACCGCTCTCCCATCGGCCTCAACGTCTGGCTCGGCCTTCGCTTCCGCTGCATGCTGGGCCGCCACATCTTCGACCACATGGGCTCCGGCGTGAAAATTCATCAGGGCGTGGATCTTACTTACGGCTACAAGCTCTCCGTAGACGATGGCGCTGTCATCCATCAGGGTGTGCTCCTCCACGATCGCGGCGGCATCAAGATCGGCAAGAACGCGATCATCGGCTCGTACGCACGCATCTTTTCGCACAGCTACTCTGAGACGAATAAGGAAGAGGACGTGAAGCTGCAGCCTACGACGATCGGCGATGGCGCCCGCATCGGCAGCCACGAGATCATTATGGGCGGCACCAACATCGCTCCAAACGAGGTTGTGGGCCACTACCCGGCCTTCAAAGTGTAGGAATTGCCGGGCAGCGACAGCTGTGACGAGCCGGACCGGTTCCGCCGATCCATCATGCTAACCTGAGCTTTCTCGTATCAGGGGAGCGCCGTTGGAGTCTGCAGTATTTGCAATCAAGGTCTTTGAGTTTGTCCTGCTGATCTTCTCGCTCAGCTTCCACGAGTGCTCTCATGCCTGGATGGCCTCGCGCCTCGGGGACCAGACCGCACGGCTTCAAGGCCGTGTCACTCTGAACCCCATCTATCACATCGATCCGGTGGGGAGCCTCATCATTCCCGCCCTCATTATCTTTGGTCCGCTCATCGGGTTTTCCATGTTCAGCGGAGTTCTCATCGGCTGGGCCAAACCTACTCCGGTCATCACACGCAATTTCACCAGGATCCGGCGCGACGATAACCTCACCACGCTCGCGGGCCCCGCATCGAACCTCATCCTCGCAGTCGCGGCGGTGCTGATTCTGCTATTCGTCGATCACTTCATTCCAAATGGCCGCCAAGTCGTCGTCTTCACGATGCGCGGGCTGCTGTTGCCGAATGCGAACTCCTCGGTCCAGGCCATTGTTCTGCTCGGAATCGCTGCAGTGCAGATCAATCTCGCTCTGCTCGTCTTCAACCTATTACCCATACCGCCGCTGGACGGCAGCCATCTGCTGCGGAACGTGCTCCCCTACAGTGCCGTGCAGTCCTACGACCGCATTCCAGTATGGGTGAGTTGGATTCTGATGTTCGTCGTCGGCGGCTACATCATGAGTCTCTTCCTTGGTCCTGCTTTTGCCATCGTGAGCGCTATTCTGACCCGGGGCTGAAAGACGCCTCTCCCGCTACAATGGATCAAGCCACCCTTTGACCTTTTCCGATCAAAACGGCTGATATCCGGCATACTTCCGGTATAGAAAACAGAATGTCTGAATCTCCAGCTACATCTTCTCGTCCGCGTGTCCTGAGCGGCATGCGCCCCACGGGCAAGCTCCACCTCGGCAACTACATGGGCGCCCTTGCCAACTGGGTCAAACTCCAGGACAGCGGGCAGTTTGAGTGCTACTTCTTCATCGCGGACTGGCACGCCCTGACCACCGATTACGCCGATACGTCGAACTTCCTGAGCAACACCCGCGAGGTCATTCTCGACTACCTCGCCGCCGGGCTCGACCCGGCAAAGTCCGTACTGTTCACGCAGAGTCATGTTCCTGCGCACGCTGAACTGCACCTGCTGCTGAGCATGATCACGTCCGTAGGCTGGCTCGAGCGCGTGCCCAGCTACAAGGAACAGCAGGAGAACCTAGTCGGAAAGGACCTCAGCACCTACGGCTTCCTCGGCTATCCGCTGCTGCAGGCTGCCGACATCCTGATGTATCAGCCGAAGTACGTCCCTGTCGGGCAGGACCAGGCTGCGCACGTCGAGCTCACGCGCGAAGTCGCACGGCGGTTCAACAATCTCTATCAACTCAACGGCCGCGATGTTTTGCCCGAACCGGATGTGCTGCTCACTCCGTCACCGAAGCTGCCCGGAACGGACGGGCGCAAGATGTCGAAGAGCTATGGCAACACCATCATGCTCACCGACCCCGAGCCTGAAGTCCGCCAGAAGCTCAAGACCATGGTTACGGACCCGGCTCGCATCCGCCGCAAAGATCCAGGCGACCCAGACAAATGCCCAGTAGGCGATCTGCACAAGGTCTTCTCGACTCCGGAAACCTTGGCTAAGGTCTACGAAGGCTGCCGCTCCGCAGGTATCGGCTGCATCGAGTGCAAAGGCTGGGCGGCCGACGCGCTTGTGCAGGTTCTGGACCCCATCCAGGAGCGCCGCGCGAAGTACACGCCGAATGAAGTAGAGGATATCCTCAAGGACGGCGCAAACCGGGCACGCAATCGCGCCGAACAGACGATGACCGAAGTTCGCACCGCTATGCAACTGATACCCGCGGCAAAGTAAGCTCCATACAGACCATTCCCCTTCACCGAGATTTCCCATTGATTGAAGAGAACCAAAATCCGGAGATCGAGCCCGCTAACCCCGATCAGCACCCTGTTCAGGAACCCACTCCCGAGCCGCAGCCAGTTGAAGATCCTGAGCCCGGCCATCGCGGCCCAGTGAACGATCCTGAACCAGGCCCCGAGCCGGAGCCTGATGCTCCCGAGCCAAGCCCGGAATCGCCGCAGGGTGATCCGCCGACACACGAACCTGGCGTACAGGCTGCGCCAACGCTCGTCCTCACTTCGAAGACCATACCGGAGAAGGAGGCCGCCAAACCGGCAGCCGCTCCAAGTGCGCCGAAGAAAAGACCCGAGGAGAACCCGGAGCAGTCGCCGTTCTCTGTCACCGTTGGCCACGTCTACGACGGGCCGCTCGACCTGCTGCTCGATCTGATTCGCAAGCAGGACATCGACATCTACGACATTCCCATCTCGAAGATCACGGCGCAGTTCCTCGCATACGTCGACCAGCTCAAGTCTTCAGACGTCGATGTTGCGGGAGACTTCATCTACACGGCGTCGCTCCTCATCCACATTAAGAGCAAGATGCTCTTGCCGCGTGCGCCCGCAGGCCCGGACGATGCCGCCGAAGATCCGCGCCGGGAGCTCGTCGAACGTCTGCTCGAACATGAGCGCTTCAAGAACGCTGCGCAGATGCTGCAGCAGAAGCAGATGCTTGAGGCTGCCACGTGGACCAACCCTGGCGTGCGCGAATTCAAAGACGATGCAGCCGCGGAGCCGGAGATAGCCGCCGACACCGTCGACCTCGTCCGCGTCTTTCGCGACATTCTCGATCGCGCCCGCAAACGCCCCACCTTCAACGTGCAGGATGATGCGGTCACCGTTGGCCAGATGATCCAGTTCCTCACCCGCCGGCTTTCCATGGAGGATCGGCCGCTCGCGCTGCGCAAACTCCTCGCCCACACCAAATCATCGCGGGCACTCGTCGCCATGTTCCTGGCCCTTCTTGAGCTCGTCCGCCTCCAGGCTATTCTTCTTCGCCAGGACAAAGCCTTCTCCGAAATCTTTATCAAGAAGAACTCCGGGTTCGACTCCGTTGTCAATGAAGGCATCGCAACCGCTACGGACGAGTGGCGCTGACCCGCCACCCGAAGCTTCAGAAATCCCGCCCATGAAACAGGATCAACAATCCTGTCTGAATTCTCGACTTCCTGAAACCCCCGCCTAACTCTTCTGCTTCCCAGACCAGGCCTCCCTTCATCTCAATCTCGTTCCAAAGAATTTTCAGGAGGTTGAAAGTCGATGAAGTTTAATGGAAAGCTGTGCCTCGCTTTGGTGGCCACTTCGGGCTTCCTCACACTCGCCGGATGCGGCGGCAGTTCCAGCCATGCCTATGTGAAGTTCATCCACGCATCGCCCGGTGCACCGAACGTCGACGTCGAGGTCAAAGACAAGTTCGCTGCGCAAAATGCCGCCTACGGCTCAGCCACCTCTGCCTATGCGCCGGTCCCCGCCGGAACCAACGAAAAGGTTCAGGTCTTCGCAGCCGGGAAGGATTCGACCGCCGTCCTCTCAGCAAGCCAGACCTTCACGAAAAACCAGTACTACACGATCCTCGCTCTGAATACTCCCACCAAACTTCAGGCTGCCATCGAGAACGATGACCTTACGGCGCCTACGAGCGGCAACTGTAAGATCCGTGTCGTGCATGGCTCTCCCAGCGCGGGCGCGGTCGATGTCTACGTGACGGCACCCAACACCATCATTAACGATCCCAAAAACCCCGTAGCTCCGGTGCTCTCCAACTTCACGTTCCCGACGGTGACGAAGTACCTGCAGGTTCCGGCAGGCACCTATCGAATTCGCGTTACAGTTCATGGTGACCCATCAACAGTGGCAATCGACACGGGCGCATCGGGAGTAGCGGTTTCCGCAGGCGCAATCTACACCGCCGTCGCCCTGGATCCGAATCCCAGCAGCAATCCCCCAGGCACGGCTTTCACTCTTCTGCTGACCCAGGACCAGCCGGTCGCCGGAGTTACGCCGATGGCGCCCGCAATGTGATGTGCATCTCCCCCGCAATGGGAACGCGGCCTCCGGTCGCGTTCCCGCGAGGACCTGCTGCACTCAGGTCACGCAACCAACTGATTGCGTATCCATCCAGCGGACATATATGCAACCGTTCCGTTGCATACAGGTTGGCGCGAGAAGCGTCCCTCTTTGTCCGCCCTCCGCTTTTAGGCGTATCCGCCTTGAAAGTGGTGCAATTAACGTGCGGACTTCATCTTTTAACCGGATTTTAAATCTCTGTTAACCCCATGATCTGCATAGCCTTAGTAGGCCATTTGCGATCCGTCGGGCTCCGCCAGTCACTGTTGGCGCCCCGTATCGCATGTAGAATCAGCAGTGCGGTGACTCGGAGAAGGAGCCGCGCATCAAACAACTGTGGCGCTAATACAGTTGTTGGGGTTTTATGCAATCCTTTTTTGATTGTCCCTCCTGCTGCGATCCCAGATCGTTCCATCTCCATTTCCCCCCAAAATTTCACACTGACTTCGCGTTGTTCCTCCCCGCGCAACGTAGCGAGTCGCTGTCCACTGCGTCGGGAGACATCTGATGGCGGCCACAACCGCAACAGCACTTCCCAGCCGTTCCCTACTCGACCGCAAGATCAAGCACCGGCCGAGCAAAATTGGCATTCTCGCGTTCCTCACCGCACTTGCCGCCGGCGTGGTCTATATCGTCTTTCACGTCGCGCACGATCTTAATGCGGTTTCGATTACCAGCTATGCGCCTTACATGATGCTGGGCGTCGCCCTGCTTATCGCGCTCGGCTTCGAATTCGTCAATGGATTTCATGACACGGCCAACGCGGTCGCCACGGTCATCTATACCCATTCGCTGGAACCCAATGTCGCCGTCGTCTGGTCCGGCATCTGCAATCTGGCCGGCGTGCTTCTCTCTTCCGGTACGGTCGCATTCGCTGTCATCACGCTTCTGCCTGTCGAGCTCATTCTGCAGGTAAGCTCCGGCGCCGGCTTCTCCATGGTCTTCGCGCTGCTCATCGCAGCCATCCTCTGGAATCTCGGCACGTGGTGGCTCGGTCTTCCCGCTTCCAGTTCGCACACGATGGTCGGTTCCATCATAGGCGTCGGAATCGCCAACCAGCTCCTCATGCCCCACACCGGTACCTCAGGCGTCGATTGGGATCAGTGCATTAAGGTTCTGAAAGCACTGCTCATCTCCCCGATCATCGGCTTCGTTTTTGCAGGAATGCTCATCCTGCTCGCCAAGCAGGTCGCGAAATACCCCGGGCTCTACGAAGCGCCCAAAGACAATGCCCCGCCGCCCTTCCCCATCCGTGCGCTCATGATCGGCACGTGCACGGGTGTCAGCTTCTTCCACGGATCGAATGATGGCCAGAAGGGCATGGGCCTCATCATGCTCATCCTCATCGGCACTGTCCCGACCGCGTATGCCCTCAATCATGCGGTCAGCCCCGCACAGGTGCAGAGCTACATCGTCGCCTCGGAGAGCGCGGGCCAGATTCTCGAAAAACATGTCGATCCGACCGCGGTCCTCACGGAGGACGCTCGCCAGATAATGACCGACTACGTTCGGACGAAAGAATTGCAGCCGAACACGGTTCTCGCTCTGCGCAAACTGATCGACGACACGACACACGAGATCAGCTTGTACAAGCAGTACAAGTCGGTGCCTCCGCAGGAGCAGGCCAACGTCCGCAACAACATGTACGTTGCCAGCGAAGCGCTTCGTCTCATGATCAAAGACAAGAACCCGGCATTCACGGTCGAAGAACGCAAGGCACTCGAAAGCTACAAGGCCAAAGCCGATGACGCCACCAAGTTCATTCCAAGTTGGGTCAAAGTCGCCGTCGCCCTCGCTCTCGGCTTGGGAACCATGGTCGGCTGGAAGCGCATCGTGGTCACCGTTGGCGAGCGCATTGGCAAAGACCACCTGACCTACGCGCAGGGGGCAAGCGCCGGCCTCGTCGCCATGGGAACCATCTTCGCGGCTGACAAGTTCGGATTGCCGGTAAGCACAACGCACATCCTCAGCTCCGGCGTCGCCGGCACCATGGCTGCCAATGGAAACGGCCTCCGATTCTCCACGATCCGCAACATCGCCGCCGGATGGGTCTTCACACTCCCCGCCGCGGCTCTTCTCTCCGGATCGCTCTATTTCCTCTTCCGCCTGATCTGATCCACGCATTCAAGCGGAAAGGGCCGCGCTCGTCGCGGCCTTTTCCCTTTCTGCGCGGTCTGCAAATTCACCTTTCCTTCATTTGGCGTTCATCTGGCTCGGTAATCCTTGCTCAAGTCCGGCGCGTGCCCTCCCCTTGCCGCCAGATCAAACCATCTCAACCCGGAGTTTCGTCATGGCAGACCTGGCAACCACAGCCGTCGCTCCTCCTATAGGCGGCTCTCTACTCGATCGAAAGAAGCACTCATTTCCCGGCTGGATTACCGGCGCCATCGTCGCCGTCGCTCTTCTTGGTGGGCTGGGCTATGTAGGTTTCCACATCGCCGACGATGTCAAGAATGTCTCCGTCACGAGCGTGTGGCCATTCGTGCTGCTGGCAATCGCTCTTCTCATCGCGCTTGGATTTGAGTTCGTGAACGGATTCCACGACACTGCCAACGCAGTCGCAACTGTCATCTACACGCACTCGCTTGAACCGAATATCGCAGTCGTATGGTCCGGTCTTTGCAACCTCGCGGGAGTCATGACCTCGGCAGGCGCGGTTGCCTTCACCATCATCACGCTGCTTCCGGTCGAGCTGATTTTGAAAGTCAGCGCTGGCTCAGGATTCGCAATGGTATTCGCACTGCTCATCGCTGCGATCCTGTGGAACCTCGGGACGTGGTATTTCGGGCTGCCTGCGTCGAGCACTCATACTATGACCGGCTCGATCATCGGTGTGGGTGTCGCGAACCAGCTTCTCAGCAGTTACGGCGGGACCTCCGGTGTGGACTGGGAGCAGGCCGCGAAGGTGTTCAAAGTGCTGCTGATCTCGCCTCTCGTTGGCTTTGGCTGCGCGTTTCTGCTGTTTCTGATTGCGAAATTCACCATCAAGTACCCTGAGCTTTACCAGGCGCCCAGGGACAACACGCCTCCACCGTGGCCCATCCGTCTGCTGCTGGTACTCACCTGCACTGGTGTCAGTTTCTTCCACGGCTCCAACGACGGGCAGAAGGGCATGGGCCTCATTATGCTCATCCTCATCGGCACCGTTCCCACCGCCTATGCATTGAACCATGCCGTTACTGCGCACGACATGCAGGACTTCATCGCCGCCTCTGAACGAGCCGTTTCCATAGTTGACGCACACGTAGACAGGAACGCGATACTCGCAGGCGATCCGCGCACCGAGTTGACCGTCTACCTGCAAACCAAGCAACTGCAGCCGGACACCCTAACCGCTCTCCGCGAGAACATCCGCGATCTCGAAGGCAACGTGCGGGCATTTGGCGAGTACAAGAACGTTCCTGCCAACCTGCAGAGCAACGTTCGCAATGACATGTACGTCACGAGCGAGGCGCTTCGGCTGATCGCGAAGAGCCACAATCCCAAGTTCACAGCGGACGAGAATGCTGCGCTCGCCAACTACAAGGCGAAGGTCGACAAGGCGACCAAGTTCATTCCGCCCTGGGTCAAGGTGGCTGTCGCGTTGGCCCTTGGCCTGGGCACAATGGTCGGATGGAAGCGCATTGTTGTCACCGTCGGCGAGAAGATCGGCAAAGAGCACCTGACCTATGCGCAGGGTGCGACCGCCGAACTGGTCGCCATGGGCACAATCTTTGCAGCCGACAACTTCGGCCTGCCGGTCAGTACCACTCACGTTCTCAGTTCAGGCGTGGCCGGTACGATGGCAGCCAACAAGAGCGGCCTGCAGTTGTCCACGATCCGTAACATCGCGGCAGCGTGGGTGTTCACGTTGCCCGCCGCGGCGCTGCTTTCCGGCCTGCTATTCGCGCTCTTCCGCCAATTCACCAACTGAGAGTTCGCCTTGCACCTGTCGAGGCGTCCGGCTATCGGGCGCCTCGTCTGTTTGCAGCATCCCCTGTGGACGACCGGGTCTCCGCGCTCCAGCTTCATCCGGTACCATACAAAAGGTACTGATTGCTGCATGAGCCTGAAATCCAAGCTGGAAGCTGTTATTTACGCCTCTGAGGAGCCGGTCGCGCTCGCTCAGCTCGCAACCCTGTTCGGGGCCGAAGCGCTCGAATGGGAAACTGCCCGCAAGGCGGCTGAAGAAGCAGCCGCTGCCCAGAAGGCCGCAGCGAATGCAGCCGTCGTCGACCCCTCCCAGCCCATCACAACCGAGACCCTGGAGCATCTGGACATCCGCACTGAAGACGGCACACTCCTCGAGCAGCCCGGCTTTGCCGTGCTTCCAGCCGCTGACTCTTCAGCGGAGACCGCTGCCGGCCATGAGGCTGAAACCAGCCCTGATTCCGGGGCTGAAAACACCGAAGCCGTTCCAACTGAAGCAACGGAAAGCGCTCTGCCCGAAGGCACCGTAGCTAACGAATTTGTTGAGCCGCAGACGCCCGCGTCCGCCGCTGAACCCCTCGATCCCGAAGCTGAAGCCAAGCGCGTCGCCCGCCAGCGCGACCGCGACATTAGGGTAATTCTTCGCAAGCTCATCGACGAACTCATCGCCGACTACGCGAACGACGACCGGGGCATCGAGATCCGCGAAATCGCCGGCGGCTACCGCATGGCAACCAAGCCCGAGTGCCACGATGCTGTCCGCATGTTCATCAAGAGCCTCAAGCCTGCACTGAAGCTTTCTCTGCCCGCGCTTGAGACGCTCGCAGTCATCGCCTATAAGCAGCCTGTCACGGCACCCGAGGTCAACGAGATTCGCGGCGTCGACTCCTCCGGCGTCTTCGGATCCCTGCTCGCCCGCAAGCTCATCACCACCGCAGGGCGCAAGCAGGTCATTGGCCGACCGATCCTCTACAAAACCACCAAAGAGTTCCTGATGCGTTTCGGCCTGAAGGACGTGAACGAACTGCCCTCGATGGACGAGTTTGAAAAGATGGCCAGCGAACTCGAGGAAGCAGAACCGGCCCCCATCACCGATCCCGCTGCTGCCGAGGCCTACGACGCCGAAGGCAGCAATGGTCCCGAACTGGACGAGAACGCATCCGAGGACGAACCGGCGCGCAAAGAGCTCGAAAACGATTCGGCTCCTCTGGCCGACAACTCCGCGCCGACTCTGGAACCAGCAACCGAATCCAATCTCCAGACAGAGCCGGCCGAATAGGCCGGTTTTCTGCACGCGGCCGCGCCTCACCGCTCTCAAAGAGGCAGAACCGAGATCTCCTCATGACCGACAAAGACAAGCAGCAGCCGGATCAGCCCGAAGCCGATCGCCCCGAACTCGACGATCCTCTCAACACCGTGGCCGAGGTCGACGCTGCCGTCGATGCGAACGCTGAAGCCGCAGCCGCCGCGAGTGACACCTTCGAACAAGCCGGAGATGACAATGCAGAAGCTGGCCTCGAGGTGTCCGAGATCGCCGAAGAAGAAAGCGGCGATGAGACCGCACCGGAGCCCGAGCCGCAACTGGAACGGCTTCAGAAGATCCTTGCCAAGTCCGGAATTGCCAGCCGTCGCCATGCGGAAGAGCTCATCACCTCCGGCCGAGTGCAGGTCAACGGCAAAGTCGTAACCGAGCTGGGCAGCAAGGCCGACTCTGCTCGCGACCACATCCGGGTCGACGGAAAGCTCCTCCAAGGCTCCGAGCGCCATCGCTACTTCATGCTTAACAAGCCGAAGGGCTACGTCACGACGGTCAGCGATCCCGAAGGCCGCCCCACCATCATGGAGTTCTTCTCCAAAACTCGCGAGCGCCTCTACCCCGTCGGCCGCCTCGACTATCTCAGCGAAGGCCTCCTGCTCGTCACCAACGACGGCGAGCTTGCGAACAAGCTGACGCGCGCCGCTTCAAACGTAGAGAAGACCTACCTCGTCAAAGTCAGCGGCCAGCCCAGCGAAGAAGATCTCGATCGCCTGCGCCAGGGTGTTCCCATCGCGAAGGGTAAGCCCGGTTCCTCCCGCGTCCATACTGCTCCCGCGGAGATTCGTCCTTTCCGCCCCGGCAAGACGCGAGGCCAGCGCGGCTCAGCGGCTTCGGCTGAGAATCCCTGGTACGAGGTCGTTCTTATCGAAGGCCGCAACCGCGAACTCCGCAAGATGTTCGAGGAAATCGGCCATCATGTAGAGAAGATCCGTCGCGTAGGCTACGGCCCGCTCGTGCTGGATCTCGAGCCCGGCAAGACGCGCGAGCTCGAACCCGAAGAGGTAGAGAACCTGCGCAAAGCCGCCGAAGGCAAATATCGCAAACCGAAATCACGAGAACCAAAGACCCGCGAACCGCGCAATCGCGAATTCACGTCGCGCTCTGATCGCCCTGCATCGAGACCACGCTGGGAGGATCGCCGCGCCGAAGGCGGCAAGCCGCGAGGCGATTTCGGCAGCCGTGAAGAGCGCCGCCCGTTCCGCGGAGATCGACCCGATTTTACGCGCCGCTCGGCCCCCGGCGGTCAAGGCCGTCCGGAGCGTAGCCAGTTCCGCGGTGACTCCAGACGTGACTCAGGTTCTGGTGAGCCTCGCCGCGAATTCCGACCCGGCAGCGGACGCCCGAACCCCAGGTCCACCGAAGATCGCCCCCAGCGCTCGCCGCGGCGTGACGACACAGCCCGGCCGTCGTTCCGTGGAAGACCTGAGAATCGCAACCGCTTCGAGGCCGAACGCCGCGGCCAACGACCACAGAGGGAAGAAGGCCCCAAGCGCTTTGGTTCCCGCCCCTCTCGCCAGGAATCGGGCACGGGGCGTTCTGATGGCCAGCGCTTTGAGCGCCCCCGCCGTTTCGAAGACCGTCCGCAGCGCGGCACTACCGGTTCCCGTCCATTTGGCGGCGCGCGATCGGGAAGCTATCGGGGCCCTCAAGAGGACAGGCCTCGCTTCGACCGTTCCCCGTCGAGAGACCGTGGTCAGGATCGCACTCCTCCGCGCGAACGTCCTGAGCGGGATGCTCGTCCCCGTCTCGACATACAACCGGTGGATGATCGCAGCAGCCGGCCGCGTGACGAAAACCGCCCACCGCGGCGCGAGCGACCTGTTGAGCGAGAGAGTCGGCCGCGCTTTGACCGACCGCGCAGAGACGACCGAGGCGGTCCTCGCGGCGAAGGACGCAGCGAATCGCGTTCCGGGCGCCCTGAGCGCCGGCCGGACAGCGCTCGCGGTCAGCGCCCGTCCACGCCGCGCTCCGGTGCCAACTTCCGTCCTGGAAAACCAGGTGCGTCGAGCGGCAAACAGGGCACCGGTCGCTCCAGCAGCGGCCGTCGCCCCGGCTATCGCCCCAACGGCAAACGCCCAAACAAACGCCCATGACGCAAGCTGCTTCGCGGCATTTCCCGAATCGCCGCGAAGCATCTCCCTTATCCCGACATCCTGCTTCCCAATCCCCGCCGTCATGCAACCCCGCAGTTGCACAACCTGTCACGGTCGTCCTATGATCGTTAGCCATGTCCCGTAAAGACCGCAAGCGCATCACCGCCAAGCCCAAAGCCAAGGCGCGCGTATTCGCCGCCCTCGGCGACAAGACCCGCCTCGCCCTTATCGCCCAGCTCTGCTCTGGCGAATCCGCCTCCATCTCCAAACTGGCGGAAGAGTCGAAGATCACCCGCCAAGCCATCACCAAACACCTGGGCATTCTGGAGCGAGCCGGCATCGTATCCAGCACTCAATCCGGCCGCGAACGCCTCTTCAGCTTCGATCCGGAACCATTCCAGGATCTTCAGCAATATCTCGCTTCTGTGTCGAAGCAAGCGGAGCAGGCTGCGGCTCGCCGCAAATCGCGTACGCCCAAATGAGATCCCCAGTCCGGAGCCTTCTTGTCACCTTGAGGGCTTCTCGCGCATCTAGAGGTGTATGAGCATCGAAAAAGCCACATTTGGAGCGGGTTGTTTCTGGGGTGTTGAAGCGACCTTTGCTGCCATCCCCGGTGTCACCGCTACCGCAGTCGGCTACGAGGGCGGAAGCCTCGATCGCCCCACCTACAAGGATGTCTGCACCGACCAGACCGGTCACGCCGAGGTCGTCGAACTCGATTTCGACAACGAGAAGATCAGCTACGACAAATTGCTCGATGCCTTCTTCAGCCTCCACGACCCCACCACCCTGAACCGGCAAGGGCCAGACTGGGGTACCCAGTACCGCTCGGCGATCTTCTTTCACTCACCCGAGCAGGAGCAGCAGGCCAAAGAAAAAATCGAGCAACTGACCGCCTCTGGGCGCTACTCGCCCAAGCGCATCGTCACCAAAGTCGAACCCGCACAGACCTTCTGGCGCGCTGAAGAGTACCACCAGAAATATCTGGAGAAGCGCGGCCAGGCCAGCTGCCACATTTGAAGACAGTCACCAGTTCACAGTCACCTTTTCCAGTGGAGGTCTGGTCCGATTTGCAGCCTGGAAACTGGTAGCTGGAAACTGGCAACTACTCCTTCCCCTGCCCCAGCCTCCACGCTTTGATGAACTTCCAATGGACGTAGACCGAGTGGTTGATGTGCAGAATCAGCCCCTCGCGTCCATCCAGAAAGCCCAGGCGGAAGAAGTAGTTGTAAATAAAAGTGGCTGCCGGATTCAGCACCGCATTCCAGACGAAGGCTCCGACTGATTTGCTGACCTTGCCACGCTTCTGGAGCAGCGGCGCAATATCGGAGCTATAACGATCCATGTGCTCCAGATAGATCCCCATCGTCGGATACGCATAGTGCAGCATGTCGGCTTTCAATCTCCCCTTTGGTCCGGCAAACTGCGGCGTTGAATGGGGTCCCACCCCTTCGCTTAGTCGCGCCGCGCCCCGTTTGAACAGCCGTAACTTGCGATCCGGATGGAAACCGCCGTGCCGGATCCACCTGCCAAAGTACAGGTTCAGCCGCGGAATCCAGTACGCATCGTACGCGGGCTCTCCCGCAAGCAGCTCCTGAATCTCTCTTTGCAGCTCCGGGGTGAGCACCTCGTCCGCATCCAGCAGCAGAGTCCAGTCGCCGGTACACAGGTCCAGGGCAACATTCTTCTGCTCGCCGTGCCCGCCGAATGCGTGAAAGCTGGTCTTCGCCCCAAACGATTGCGCAATCTCAACTGTGTGGTCGCGCGAACCCGAATCCACAAGGACGATCTCATCCGCCCACTTCACGCTTTCGAGCGTGCGCGGCAGATTCGCCTCTTCATTCATGGCGATCATTGCAATCGAAAGGGTCTTCCGGGGCATCCCCCGAAGGATAAATGACAGCTCGGAGAAGCGAATGCTGTCATCCTGAATGGAGCCATAAGGGGAGTGCAGGATCTTCTTCTGGATACAGCGTCAGAATCGGATATTCACGCCCTGCTCGCACATGTCGGTCAACACTGAGAGCAGGTTCGTAATCCCGAGCAGCTGCCGGATCCGCGGCCCCACGTTCACCAGCACCACGCAGCTGCCCCCCGCCTTGGCCGACACGTACAGGCGTACCAGCGTTCCAAGTCCGATACTGTCCATGATGGTCAGGTCGGTCAGGTCCAGCACGATCCGCTTCGATTGCGGGATCAGCTCTTTCACTTTGCTGGCGAGCACGTCGCAAAAGCCCAGCACCAGCTTGCCGTGGCACTTCACGGTAAAGACATCGCCATTACGCTCAACTTCTAGCGTCAGTTGAGAGACCGCCGCGGCCTGGGCCATACGCCTACCTTTTCCAGAACAGATTCGAGGAACGGGGAATTCAGGATTGGCTGGATTCTCTCACATACGCAGGTGACCGGAAAACCGCTGAGCTACGATCCCATCTTCACCGCAGCCAGCTTGCGCTTCGCAACGGCAATTGCATGGTTGGATCCAGGGGAATTTGCCTCGCGGAGTGTCCCAGACAGCAGGTCAGTTCATCCCAGTACCACGCGGCGGCGTCGGCCTCTTCCAATGGGGCATCGGGAAGGGTGTTCACAAAGAGCGGAACCGGCTTAACGCAGAGCGGCTCCTCGCAGCGCAGCCAGTTCAGCAGCACCGTGTCGCCTTTCCTCTGTGCATGCACCAGGCGGTGGCGGGTATCGAACCCCCTGCAGTTCCGGAACATGGAGTAGTTCGATATGTGCTTGCACTTCGCACAAACAGAGGCGATCGATTGTGCCTCGATCCTGCGCGCGTCGGGATTGCCGAACGGGGATCCCAGCCGGTCCGTTGGCAGAAGAACCTGTTCTCCACACCAGGAGCAGAAGAAGCAATAGTGAGGCACCGAGCACGCCGCCACCACCGCCGGCTTCGCGGCCACCTCACCGGGCTTCACGGGCTGTTCTTTCGCTACGGCAGTCCCGCCAACCACCATCAGCCGGGGTCTTCCCATCACCAGCACATAACCGCTCTCGTCGCGCAGCCAACCCATGCGGGCCTCCTTACACTGCCTCGACGTTCGGTTGGGGGGACTTCTTCCGAGCGTCAGTGAAGTGAATATCGACCCCGCCCGGTACTTTCGGAATGCCCCGATGGCAGTAACCTCGATCCCACGTAGGAGGCAGTTACTGCGATATACACAGATGGTGGTTACTGGATTGCTAGGCCGAGTACTAGATTACAGAGCAAAAAGGTACTCAGGTTACCCAATTTAGTGTTACTGGCATCATGCCGGGGAGGGCGATAGCTCCTCCGGCGTCAGCTCACGATCTCTGATTTCTGCTTGCGCAATGCGGCTCAGGGTCAGCACCGTAATGTCGTCCTCCTGTCCGAACTCCCGCGCCATGTTCGCGATCGCATCGGCCGAATGCGTCGATATGCCGGCGGTTCTGTCGAACCCGTACAACTCACCCTGTCGGTTGCGCGCTTCTACAACGCCATCGGTCAGCATCGTGAGCTGTTCGTCTGCCCGAAGCGTGAATGTCGACTCGGCATAGTTGCGCGTCACCTCGAGGCCGAGCGGCATGCCGCCGTGCACGGCCAGTTCGTGCCCGTTCAGGTACGGCGCCAGGTGCCCGGCGTTCGCAATCGTCAACTTTCCATTCGGATCTACGCGCACAACCAGACAGGTCGTGAATCCCCCGGCGCTCCGGTTTAGCATGCGATAGTTCATTGCGGTCAGAATCTCGCCCGGACTTTGCGTGTAGTGCGCCAGCGTTCTCACGGTCCCGACCAGCAGTGATACCGTCATCGCCGCGGGCATGCCCTTTCCGCTTACGTCGCCAATGACGACCAGCGCCCCGCCTCCGTCCATCGGCAGGATCTGGAAGAAATCGCCGCCCACTTCGCGCGCCGGCTTATACGCGCTGGCCAGGTTGAATCCAGGAACGGCGGGCAGCGCTTCGGGCACCAGCACCTGCTGCACTTCCTTGGCGTTCTGATACTCGCGCTCCAGCGCATTCTGCCGCTTGCGGTAGTCGATTGCGTACCGCAACACGGCGTACACGATCGCCAGAAACAGGGCCGTGCGCAACAACAGTTGCAGGCCAATATTGTTTCCCAGCACAGTCACGTGCGCATCCTGCAGCCAGCCCGCGAGCGGCCAGTGGGTGAACCGTTCGCCTTGCTGCGAGATGTTCGACACTGCATACATCACGTCGTTCAACAGAGCGATGCTTGCCACGATCCATCGTGCCGAATCGAGCCGTCGACGGCGCATCATGGCCAGCGAGACCAGCAAGATTGGAAACGCTTCTCCCGGCAAAATCAGCGCCGTAAGAAAAGCATCCGTAATCTGAAACGTCGACTTTGCCATGCCGCCGAAGAAAAATCCCAGAGCGCCGTCCAGCGCGCCGGCAATCAACGAAGCGATAGCGATTCCCTTGATCCACTGCATCGATCGCGGGCGATCATCAAGCTGCAGCAGATAGATCAGCACGTACCACTGCGAAATCTCGCGCAGTTGAATTGCAAATTGCATCGCAAACGTAAGCAGGATGAAAGATGCCTGCAATCGCAAACCGTTTAGAAGTAGCTCCAGCGTCGGCATCAACGCGTACACCGCCATCCACAAGAGCAGCCGCTGACTGCGGTCGCGCATCCAGGCGAACAAGCTAAGCAGGCAGACAATTCCGTACAGTCCGGTCAGCGCAAAACGCATCTGCTGTCGCTGAAGCCATTTGTAATCCAGTGAATCCTTGACCAAAGCTATGGCCTGCGGGCTTCCGATGATCGGCACCCCTTCGAACCCGCCCGCCGTGCCATCGTCGTTCGATGCAAACGGCGCCTTGTACACGCGCACGGCGAGAACCCCGCTCCGGGCCGGACCAAGTCCGTAGGTCTGCGCGGGAATCGCCGTCTGGAAGTCGACTCGCGGCGGAAACGTGCCGAGATGCCCCACGGGCTGACCGTTCCAGTAAAGTTCATAGACGTCGTCGATTCCGCGAATCAGCAGCGCCACGTCGCTGGGCGCACCCGGCGCCAGCGTCAGATCGATGCGTTTGCGATACCAGCCGTAGCCTTCGGTGTTCGGGTGGGTCTTTGCACCCCACGGAGCGTCGGCCGTCAGTTGCTCCCACCCGTCATGGCCAGTTGCATCGTCGATATCCGGTTGGGCCCATGCAGGATTGTCGCCCAGATGAAATTGCCACGCGCCGTCAAGCGGCGCAGAGCCCTTACCCAGACCTTCGATTCTCATCGAAGGAGCTGAGGGAGCTTGCGACTCTGCACCTGCCCAGGTCGCGGTTACACAGAGGGCCCAGACCGCGGCAAAAACGAACCACAAGCTGCGGAGCACCGGCCGCCCGCGCAGTAAATTCAGGGAATCCATGCCAACGAGCATACCCGTGATATGCGTTGTTCCGGCAAGCGAATTCTCAGCGCGGGATCAGAGTCTGCTCTGGAACATGACGACTGCTCTGATCACGAGGGTCGTTGCACGGGCAACGGCACGCTCGCATCGGTCCACTTTTATCAGCTCGATGCGAGCAGCCGCCTGAATTTATTGCGCTCTCCGATCAGCGAGCCGCAATCGTCATCGTTTCGGCTCGGGAGCAGCTTTCCACCTCCGTGCTTTTTCTTGGTCTCGCATCGATGGTGGCGCTGTAGAGGTTGGTTCCCGGAACATGAAATTCGCTCAGTTTATTCCGATCTCCGCACCGCTGGAACACCAGCAGTCCCTTCGCTGGAATGGCTCTGCGCTGCTCCGGCCGAACGCTGAACAACTCCTTCTCCCCCGTCTTCACATTTTCGACGGACAACAGAAACGGACTTAAATCGCGCCTGACCTCGTACGTTCCCGGCTGGATGTCGTGCCCGTCCACAGTAAACGCGAACGGCACGGTGAAGATTTCGCCCGTTCCGTCCTGCGCGTTTGCTCTTGCTCCCCCTGATCCGCCAGCGATGACGAACGCCAGCAGGATCCCAGACATGATCGATGTAACCTGCTTCATACTCTCCTCCTCGCTACTCATGTGACCGACGTTCGTGCGATCCGCGCCTTGCGGCAGCGACGGTGGCACATCACGATTTCAGCAGCGGTTCGATACGCGTGCGGTCAAGATTGGCAAAGCACGGTAAAGATTTGTAAATGCGCTCATCCCTAAACTTCGCGTGGACTAACATCGAAGGCGTGGAGGGGTGCCTGCGCGGATGGATCGCGTTCTGATCGTCGACGATGACGTACAACTGTGCCGGCTGCTGAAGGAACGCCTCAGCACAGAAGGCTTCGAGCTCGAAGCAGTGCATGACGGCGTTCGTGGCCTTGAACGCGCGCTCTCGCTCGAGCACGCGCTCGTCATCCTCGATCTCATGCTGCCGGGAATAGGCGGTCTCGACGTACTGCGCCGCCTGCGCGCCAAGTCGCCTATCCCCGTTCTGATCCTGACCGCCCGCGGAGAAGAAATCGACAGGATTCTCGGCCTCGAGATCGGCGCAGACGATTACGTCCCAAAGCCGTTCAACCCGCGCGAACTTATCGCGCGCATTCGCGCCATCCTCCGCCGCAGCTCGATGACCGCCGCGTCAGCGGGACCGCTCAATCACGGAGACATTCAGCTCGATCCAAAATCGCGCGAGGCGTCGCTGAACGGCGTTTCCCTCAATCTCACCAGCGTTGAATTCACTCTGCTCGAGCTCCTTCTCCGCCAGGCCGGTCACGTCGTCACGCGCGAGCAGCTGACCGAATCCGTTCTCGGCCGCAAGCTTGGCCCGTTTGATCGCGTCATCGACGTCCACGTCAGCAACATTCGCAAAAAGCTCGGCCCATCGGAACTGGGCCAGCGGATCAAATCCATTCGCGGCAGCGGCTATCTGTTCGTCCCGCGATCAGAGGCGCGATGAAGCTGACGCATCGCAGTCTCCTCCTCAAGATCTTTCTCTGGTTCTGGGCCACCGTGCTCATCACCGGTATCGCCTCGGTGCTCACTTTCTGGATTAGGGCGCATAGCTCTCCCTACCAGTGGCACGCTTCACTGATCGAGAAGGCGCGAAGTTCAGGTGAGACCGCGATCCGGATCTATGAGGACAGCGGCCCGGTAGGAACGGTGAAGTACCTGTCTCTCCTCAAGCGTGACAATCTCCTAAACGCCTGCCTTTTTGACCGGTCCGGCCGCGTGCTCGCCGGACACGACTGCGAAGACGTTGCCGACATGCTTCCCAACCTGAGCGCACCGGGAGTGCCCGACTTCGGCGTCAAGTCCGGAGTGGGCCGCGTGGCGCAGATCCTCAAGGGGTCCAGCGGCCGCGAATACATCTTCGCTACCGAACTTCCGCCGGGTCCTCCGATGCGGCCGCGGCTTACCCGTCTGGGATTCGCGCTGCAGTGGGCGGTCGCGCTTTTCGTCTCCGCTCTCGTCTGCTACCTGCTCACGCGCTACCTGACTGCCCCGATCTTCCGATTGCGCGAAGCCGCCCACCAGCTCGCCGCTGGCGACTTGACCACGCGCGCAGGCACGCGCATCGCTCCTCGCAACGACGAGCTCGGTGATCTCGTCCGCGACTTCGACGCCATGGCCGCCCGCATTGAGGATCTCGTCTCGCGCCAGCGCCAGCTGATCTCCGACGTATCTCACGAGCTGCGGTCGCCGCTGGCACGTTTGAACATCGCGCTCGACATGGCGCGCCAGCGCAAGGGAGACGATCCCGCGTTTGATCAGGCCGAACAGGACACCGCGCTGCTCGACGAGATGATCGGCCGTCTGCTTACGATCGCCAAACTGGATGTATCTGCCCGCGAGATCCCTATGGTGCAGATCGAGCTCGCCGAGGTGGTCACGCAAATTGCTCGCAACGCCAACTTCGAATCCCACGCCAATGGTGACCGCGTCAAGCTGATGATCGACAACGAATGCCTTGTCTACGGCAACCCAGAGCTCCTGCATAGCGCGATTGAGAATATCGTTCGGAATGCCATCAGCTACACCGATCCCGGAACCCAGGTCGATTTGCACCTGAGCCGCGTCTCGGAGTACGGACAGCCGTCCGCGCGCATCGAGGTTCGGGACCACGGGCCCGGCGTGCCGGAGTCCGAACTCACCAACATCTTCCGGCCCTTCTACCGTGTCGCGGTCGCGCGCGATCGCCAATCCGGAGGAGCGGGTCTCGGCCTGGCCATCTCAGACCGGGTAATCCGGGCACATGCCGGAACCATCCGCGCCCTGAACGCCAGTCCCAACGGCCTGCTCATTGAGATTCTTATCCCGGAGCAGCCTGCCGGCTCCGCGGGCTCTTCCTCAGAGCACCAGCCGTAACCTGGATCGACTTACCATTGCGTAAAAGCTGTGCTCTGAAAGCGATGGACGCGTGCACGGCATCGCATGTTACATTGAGATTCCCGCAAGTGTAAGGGTGAGGTCATGGCAGCAGGCATCCATCTGCCCGGCAGCAATGAGACGATCGATCTTCAGCAGCAGGTAGCCCGGCTACAGGCGCTGCTCGAGGCTTCGCGGCAGGTGCACTCCACCATTCGCGAAGAAGCCGTGCTCGGCGCGGTACTCCGCATCGTCGTGCGCGAGCTCGAAATGGCCGGCGCCGCGTTTCCTGGGGCTGGGCTCAGCTACGGCGACGTTCCCGATCCGGCTGAACAAACTGAAAATGGCCCGACACTTCCGCTCTATCTCCTTCAAGATCGTGAAGGCAAGCGCATGGCCGAACTGGTCGTCGCCCCACCGGATGGTCGCGAACTCACTCTTTACGAATCCGACTTCATTGAAGGCCTTGTCCTCCAGGCTGCAGTCGCGCTCGAAAACGCCCGCAATCACGAGCGCAACATGCAGTGGGCCCGCGTGCAGCAGGATCTCGACGCTGCCCGCAACATCCAGCGCTCGCTTCTCCCCCAATCGTTGCCTGAGATCGCCGGCTACTCCGTCGCCTTTCGCTCGGTCACCTGCTACGAAGTGGGGGGTGACTATCTCGACATTGTCGAGCAGCCCGATGGCAGCCTCCTGCTTGCTGTAGCGGATGTCGCCGGAAAAGGCCTGGCCTCCGCAATGATGTCCACCAGCTTCCGCGCAGCCTTCCGCGCCATGGCGATCACCGGTCTTCCTCTCGACGAACTGGCGACCCGCATGAACGAGCACCATTGGCGTGAAGGCGAAGAGGCACGCAGGCGCTACGTCACCGCAATCTTCATGCGCCTCTACCCAGACCTGGGCAAGATTGAAGTCGCCAACGCGGGCCATAATCCGGGCTTCCTCATCATGCCGGATGGAACTAGCCGGCAGTTCGAGTCCGCCGGCACACCTCTCGGGCTTCTTCCCGGTATGCACTACACCAGCGAAGAGGCCGAGTTCACGCCCGGCACCCGTCTACTCTTCTATACGGATGGTCTGACCGAGGTCTTTCGCGGCGAGGAAGAGTTTGGCCCCGAACGACTTATGGACGAATTTTCTAAATGCCCCCATGAACAGGCCGATGTTATCCTCGATTCATTGTGGACAACCATTGAGGACTTCGCCCAGGGCGGACCTCAAAGTGACGACATGACCGCACTGGCCCTGTGCCGGTGTGTGCGGGGTACGGAGATACCTGCATGAGTAACGTGAAATCCACTTCAGTGGAGGTGCGGCTGCCTTCGCAGCTCGGCTACGAAAAGGTGGCTATGAGCACCGCAGCCGCTGTGGCCAAGCTGATGGGTTTCCGCGAAGATCGCGTCGAGGATTTGAAGACTGCCGTGGCAGAGGCCTGCATCAACGCCATCGAGCACGGCAATAAATTGAACGAAGACCTCTCCGTTGGCGTAGTCCTTTCAACAGGAGCCAACGCACTTGAGGTGAAAGTGATCGACGACGGGCAGGGACTCAAAACACTTCCTCCCCGGCCCGACATCGACAAAAAGATTCACGGCGAAGAAGACCCGCGTGGCATGGGCATGTTCCTCATCCAGGCACTCGTCGATGAAGCGGAGTGGGTCAAGGGCTCCAACGGAAAGAGCAGTTATGTCAGGCTGGTTATTCGCCTGGACGTTAATGCAAACGCGGACTAAACACGACTAACATCAATACGGAGACACAAGATCGTGCAGAGCGAAACCAAAGCGCGCGTAGACCAGTTAACTTCCCCAGCCGGGCACAACGTGACCGCCCTTCGTTTCGAAGGCGACATCGCCAGCACCTCTAAGGACGCGGTCCTCGGCAGTTATCAGGCGCTCCCGAAAGACACCGCCAAGCTTGTGCTTCTTGACTTCACCAAGGTCGACTACATCAACTCAAGCGGGATCGCGCTCGTTATCCAGATGCTGATCGAGGCGGCCAACTCCGGCCAGAAGGTCTATGCCTTTGGCCTCTCGCCCCACTTCACCAAGGTCTTCACCATGGTAGGTATCACCAAATACGCCGGTCTCTTTCCGACCCAGGCCGATGCCCTCGCGGCGCTATAGGCCCCACCGCTTCTTCCAAATCACAAGTCACAGCAAAGGCCGGATCCCTTCCGGCCTTTTGCTGCATCTCTGCACCGCTTTTGCGTTTCATACTTCCGTTCAGTTCTCCCGAAGAGCCACGGCGGGATCAACCTTCAGCGCCCTTCGCGCCGGGATCCACGCCGCAACGCACGCGATGCCGACCAGCAGTCCTGGAACTGCCGTGAACGTCACAGCGTCGTAAGGGCTCACTCCAAACAATAATCCGGCCAGCACCCGCGAAACTCCCGCACAGAGAAGCACTCCCGCACCAGCTCCAATCGCGACCGGCCGCATTGCCTGCCTCACCAGCATCGACATCACATCCCGCGCGCGCGCACCCAGTGCCAGTCGCAACCCGATCTCCCCGGTCCGCCGGCTCACTCCATAGGCCACAGTCCCGTAGAGTCCAATCATCGCCAGCGACAGGGCAGCAAATCCCAAAATTCCGGCTGCTCCCGCAGTCAGTCGCGATATCGCTTGGTAAGGCCCAAGGTTCTCCTCCAGCTTTGTCACGGTTAGATTCAACGCCGGATCAATCCCTTTCCCCGACGCGATCATCGCATTCGAGACGGGCCCGTAATCACCCCTGTAATGCACCATGACCGTCTGCATCATCAATTCATCTGCGCGATCCGGCGGCATATACACAAACTTACGATCGCTGTCTCCGAGGTTTCCTACCTCTGCATCTCGTGCGACACCGATAACCTCCCACTTCGCCTTCTCCGGACCGTACTCAACAACCTTTCCCAGCGGATCCTCTCCCGGCCAGAGCGCTCGCGCCATCGCTTCACTCAGGATCATGTACTTCGCACCGCGCGCAACATCTCCCTCTGAGAAGTCTCGTCCGCGCAGAATCGGGAGATTCAACAGCGAGAAGAATCCAGGCGCAACTTCGAGATAGGGAGAAACCTGCTCCGGCTGACTGCCTGCTTTGAACACGCTAATGAAATGCCGATCGCCCAGGGGTGTCCCCAATGCCGGAACAACGCCATCGATACCGGGCACTGCCCTCAGCTTCTCCGACAGAGATGAATTGAATGCCCTCGCCTCGGCCTTGGAATAGCCCACGCGCCCCAGATCGTAATGCAGCACCGCGACATTTTGCATCGTGAACCCTGGATCGACCGTTTGCGATCGCAGAAGCGCCCTCACCAGCAGCCCAGACGCAAGCAGCAGAACCATGCAGAGCGCCACCTGTCCGCCAACCAGCACACCTCGGCCGGCTCTCTGCGAACCCGCCGTCAATCCAGCGCCCTCCCGCTTCAAGAGCGTATTCAGATCAGGACGCGTTGCGCGCAGTGCCGGCAGCAGCCCAAATGCGACACCCGTCAGCACCGTCACCCCCAACGCATATCCAACAACACGCCAGTCTGCGTGGATCTCCAGGTGAATCGGCGGCGCTTCCGCTGGCAGATGCGCCAGCACAAAGCCGAAGAGAGCCGCACCTGACCAGCACGCAACGACGGCTCCAAGCACCCCTCCCATTGCAGCCAGAAGGAGCGCCTCCGTCACCAGTTGACGCACCACCCTGCTCCGAGATGCCCCTAATGCCAGCCGCATTGCGATCTCCTTGCTCCGGGCAATCGCTCGAGCCAGCATCAGGTTTGCAAGGTTCGCGCAAGCAATCAGCAGCACCATGCCCACTGCGATCAGCAGCACAGCTCCCGCACCCATCAGTGCTTTGCGCTTGTTCGGCGCGCCCAGCATTGTCGCTTCAGATGTGGTGAGCACAGTAGACCTCTTCGGCTCCTGATGATCGATCGCCTTCGCAATCACGGCCAGATTCGCCTGCACCTCGCCCGTCGATACGCCATCACGCCGGCGGCCCACCAATTCGAGCCAGCTGATCTGGTTACTGGTGAAATCGATGTCCCTCATCACTCCGCTAAGCTGCTTCATCATCGGCAGCGGAGCCCAGAACGAAGCCTCCACCATGTCTGTCCCCGAAAAACCAGGCGCAGCCACGCCAACCACCGTCACCGGCACGCGATTGACCTTGATCGTGCGGCCCAAAATTGATGGGTCTGCTCCAAACTCCCGGCGCCAGAAGGCATCGCTTAGCACCACCACGTTCGGTGCTCCCGCACCGGTGCATTCGGCCGCTGCGAATCCGCGGCCCAGTTCCATCGCCGGCTGCAGCACGTTGAAGTAGTTGCATGACACCGCCTGCACCTGCGTCTCCCGTGCGTCGTCGTTGACTACCGCGCCCAGTTCCGGGTGATAAGCCGCCAGCCCGGAAAACACACGGTTGCTGTCTCGATACCTCTCGTACTCCGATAACGAGAACCGATACTTGCCGCTGATGTAAGCGCGCTTGTCCACCCCGCTCAACTGCTGATACATGCTCACCAGTTCGCCGGAGTGCGGCATCGGCAGTGGACGCAACAAAAGGCTATTCAAGATCGAGAAGATGCTTCCGTTGATCCCAACTCCCATCGCAATCGTGATCACCGAGACCAGAACGAACCCCGGCTGCCCCTTCAGCGTCCGCGCCGCGAATCGCAGATCCTGCCAAACCTGCCGCAGCAGAATTCCGGCCGACACCGACCGCACCGCCTCCTTCACACTCTCAGCGCTGCCCAATTCAACTCTTGCCGCCCTGCGCGCCGCTTCCCGCGGCATCCCTGCCGCAACCTTCTCTTCCGTCAACATCTCGACATAGGACTCGATCTCTTCACCCAGATCTTCTTCCACCGCGCGCCTGCGGAACAGGTTCCGCCACAGCCATCCAACTCGATTCATCCTGCCTCTCCTCTCGCCGACCCGAGAGATACCCGACCCCGCCTAGCTCTCAAGCGCACACTGGATCGCGACCGAAATCCGGTCCCACTCCGACTTCTCCGCTCCAAGCTGCGCCTTCCCCGCCTTCGTCAACTCATAGAACTTCGCCTTGCGGTTGTTCTCTGACTCACCCCATCTGGAGCTCAGCCAGCCCGCCTCCTCCATCCGGTGCAATGCGGGAAACAGTGATCCTGGCTTCACCGCGAACGTTCCCCGCGTCATCTGTTCGACCCGCCTCGATATGCCTAAACCGTGCAATTCTCCTAATGCCAGCGCCTTCAGAATCAGAAGATCCAGCGTCCCCTGCAAGAGATTGCTGCGTTGCTGCCTGCCCATCCAGTCCCGCTCCTATAGAAGTTCGATAGGAGCGTACCGCCGTCTCCTATAGAACGTCAATACGAGAGTGACGAGCTGCAGGTTCCTCCAAATTCGGGCCCAAAGAGTAAGAGCGCACCGGCTAAGCCGATGCGCTCCTGATCCACCCTTAACCGAGAACTAGTCGCCCGCCTTCGACTCCAGCGCGCCAATATCTGCCCTGTTCAAGTTGCTGTGGTGTCTCGCGTAGACGAAGTACACCACCAGCCCGATCACCATCCAGCTGCCCGCCGCGATCTTCGACGTGGCATCGACGGAGATGATCATCGCCAGGCAGAACAGAGCTCCCATGATGGAGACGAAGGGAACCGCGCGGACGCGGAACGGACGCGGCTGCTGCGGATTCTTCTTGCGCATGATCCACACGCCGATGCACACCAGCACGAACGCAAAGAGCGTACCGAGGTTCGTCATGTTTCCCGTGATGTCGCCCGGCAGAAAGCCGCCCAGCAGCGCAACGAAGACATACAGGACCATGTTGCACTTCCATGGCGTCCGAAACTTAGGATGCACCTCGGCAAACAGCTTCGGCAGCAACCCATCCTTCGACATGGAGAAGAACACGCGGCTCTGTCCCAGCAGCATCACCAGCATCACCGAGGTGAAGCCCGCCAGGATCGCCACCGAAACCAGCGTCGATAGCCATCCATAACCCGGCATGTACGTGTGAATCGCGTACGAGACAGAAGCCTCCATGCCCTTGTTCGGATCGATAAAGTCCAGTACCGGCGCGATTCCCGTCAGCACCCAGCTGAAAAGGATGTACAGGAACGTGCAAACGGCCAGCGAGCCGAGAATTCCGATGGGCATGTTCTTGCCCGGATTGATCGTCTCCTGCGCCGCCGTGGACACCGCGTCAAAGCCAATAAACGCAAAGAACACCACCCCTGCTCCCCCCAGCACACCGCCCCACCCGTGCTGGAACATGCCCTGGTGCAGCGAGTCCTGCGCCAGTACGAACGGTGTGTGATTCGCAGGATTGATGAAGTGCCAGCCGATCGCAATGATCATCAGCACGATCGTGACCTTGATGCCCACAATGATCGCGTTTACCGTTGCCGACTCCGAGATGCCCTTGATCAACAGCAGCGTCATCACGGCCAGAATGATCAGCGCCGGGACATTCACCACGCCGTGGATTCCACCCGGACCGGACTGCAGCGGAGAATGCCTGAATTGCCACGGAATCAAATTCGGGAAGAGGTTATTGAAATACTCCGTCCAGTAGATGGACAGTGTTGCGGCTCCCAATCCGTACTCCAGGATCAGCGCCCACCCGATCACCCAGGCCACCAGCTCGCCCATCGTTACATATGCGTACGTGTAGGCACTCCCGGCAATCGGAATCATCGCCGCGAACTCGGCATAGCAAAGCCCCGCAAAGGCGCAGCCGATCGCCGCGATGATGAAAGAGAGCGTTACGCCAGGTCCCGCGTTCTGCGCCGCGGCTGCAGGGGTTCGCGCGAACAGACCGGCACCGATGATCGCGCCGATTCCCAAGGCAATGAGGCCGGGCCAGCCCAACGTGCGCTTCAGCCCTCCTTCGTCCAGTTGTTTCAATAAGGTGGCTAGGGGTTTAGTGCGAAAGAGGCTCATGTTAGTCCCAAAGTCTATCAGACCAAAGGAACAACCCTCTATTCCTTACGCAATCCTCACTTTGTTGTGCTGTGTCCGCAGTTCAACGCCCTTAGGACTGATCCCCGAATCTGGAGTTGGTCACAATAGGCCTGGCCCAGAGGCCTACGCTCAGCACGCACCCGAAGGTCAGATAGAGCGCCATCATGCCCCAGCGCAGCCCGACGGCATCGCCAATCTTCCCGATGACCAGTGGTACCACCGCGCCGCCAACGATGCCTGTACACAGAATGCCGGCGAACGAGCCGTGGTGTTCCTTGACGGAGTTCAGTCCCAGGGAGATGACGGTGGGCCACATGATCGAGGCGAAAAAGCCGATAGCTGGGAAGGCATATCGAGAAACCGTGGCCGGGCCGAAGAGAGCAGCGGTCAAGGCCGCCAGCGCGCAAACCGCAAACCCCAGCAGCACTCTTCGGCTGTCGAAGACCTTGAGCAGCGCCATGCCCAGGAAGCATCCTGCCGTCATCATTCCCCAGAACCACGACACCGCACTCGCCCCGACTGTATGAGGATCGAACCCGTGATACTGCATGAGGAATTTCGAAATCCAGTCGGCTGTGCCCTGCTCAGAGCCGACGTAGGCGAAGATGCATCCGAAGTAGGCCCAGACCATCCCGCGGCGCAGCATGGCGGCGTAGGTTTCCGCTTTGCCGGCCTGTTCATCTTCAGTGCGCTGGATGCGAGGAAAGCGAATTGCGAAGAGCAGCACCGCCACCGCGGCGGACACCACGGCAAAGATCCAGTAAATCGATACCCAGCGCATCTCGGCTGGCGTGATGCGCGCAAAGAGACTCAGGAACGCGCCGGCGCCCGGCGAAACGTTGCTGACCATATACGCGTAGATCAGCGGACTGATGAAGGAGGCCGCCCCAAACACAAACTGCGCAGTGGCCTCATTGAAGGCGAAGTGCTCTTCGCCTCCCGCTACCCGGAGCAGCGGATTAATGGCCACCTGTAACATGGCCATGCCCGCGCCAATTGTGAAGAGGGAAAAGATCGCCATGGCGTAGGTCGGATGCATTGCGAAGCAGAGAGCCCCCGCGAGCGCCGCGATGAATGAGGCGATCATGACCGGCTTTTCGGTGAAGCGGTCGACGAGAAACCCTGCAGGAATCGACAGCACCCCGTAGGCGAGGAAGAAGGAGAACGGCAGGAACGCCGCGGCGGCGAGGCTCACATGAAAGCTGTCGATGATATCGGGGATGATCGGCCCAAGGATGTTGGTCAGAAACGAAAGGACAAAAAACATCAGAAAGACGACGCCGACCATAAGCCGGCTTCTGTTGCCTGCACGCTCGGCCATCGATCACTCCACCGCTGTGACTTTCGTTGCACGCTCGAACTTCCCGGCTTCGCGGCCAGACAGCGCCGCCAGGGCGAGCGTCATCATCTGCGCAGGCAATATCTCGACAAGGGTCCGCGACGCTTCCGGAACAGCGGGAATGCGGCATGCTCCCGCCGCGTCCTCGGCGAACAGTAATGCTCGAGCAGTGGTGCCCGCGACGTCTCTGACCAGCCGCTCATTCAACTCACGTGTCTTTGCACCGCCGGCAAAAACGCCGACGAAGATCCCCTCCTTGAGCATTTCGAAGGGGCCATGACGGAAAGCGGCACTGCTCATTCCCTCAGCGTGGAAGTGTGTCGACTCCTTGATGGTCAACGCTCCGGTCTGAGCGGTCGCCAGCGATTCGCCCCGGGCTACGAGGAATACATCGCGCACTCCGCGCAGCATCTCGATCAACTCATCGACGCGACGGCTCCATCCGCTCAGATAGTCGCTGAAGACCTGCGCAGCGGATTCCAACTGCCGCAAGCGGACGGCTGCGTCAGCACCGCTCAATGCAGCGCCAAGCATCCTCAGAGCCATCTGCGTGGTCACATACGTCTTGCAGGAGACGGTGTACTCATCTCCAGCGGCGATCATGACCGCAAAATCGCATTCGCGAGCCAGAGGGCTGTCGGCCCCGTTGGTTACGCCAATCACTTTCGCGCGCCGCGCGTTCAACTCCAGCAGCCGGATGGTTTCGGCGCTCTTACCCGACTGCGAGATAGCGACGACGAGGGTGGAAGGGCACAGCAGTTCCGGATAGTAATGGATCAGCTCCGATGTCTCGATCATCATCGGAGTCCACCCGGCCGCTGCGAGTTCTATCGTGAGCGGATGCAGCCCGAAGAATGAACCACCCATGCCAGTCAGGACGATGCGCTTGAAACGATCGCGCCCGCACTCGCGAGCGATCTTGTCCAGCGAGACAGCTTCGCGCAGCGCACTCCAGGTACCTCGCAGCGCCTCGGGCTGGTTCATCAAATCGGTGAAATACCGACCCTGAATCACATCTTTACTCGATGCCACTCGATTCTCCTCGATCGCGGCCCTCAGAATACGCCATCTTCGAGGTTACGGCTCTGACAGGGCAAATCGGAGCGCGGTGGTATGCTCCGGTTCATGCCTTCCAAACGTGCCGGTGTCTTCGTCGCGATTCTGCTCGTCTTCTCGTCCGCTGCAGCTTGGGCGCGGGTTACGCGCGTGGAGATCACATTGCGGCAGGATGTGCTGGGCGGCCAGAGCTTCGGCGATGCAGGGCCGTACGAACGCATCCAGGGGACTGTCTACTTCTCACTCGCAGTCGATAATCCACACAACGCCCGGATTGTGGATCTCAGAAATGCTGTGAATCTGCACGACGGTGAAGTCGAGTTCTCTGCAGACTTCATCGCCATCCGGCCCAAAGATCCGAAGCGTGGGAACGGATCGATGCTGCTCGAGAATCCCAATCGTGGCCGCAGCCGCATCATCTCGCTCGTGGATGGAGGCGACTGGAATGTCGACAAAGACGCCGGCGACGGGTGGCTTCTTCGCCAGGGGTTCACCATCGTGAGCCTCGGCTGGCAGTGGGACGCCGCCGGCAACCACGCGCTTCACTTCCATGCACCCATCGCGAAGGACCACGGCAAGACGATTACTGGACTCCTCCGCGGCGACCTGATGCTTTCAAGACCGACGGACGAGATTCCGCTCGGTCATCTCATTCTCGGCAACATCGGCGGCACAGAATATCCCGTGAGCGCGCCCGATGACCCGCGCAACACACTCACCGTGCGGGACTCCCGCAATGCGCCGCGCACCGTTATTCCGCGAACGCAGTGGCAGTTTGCCCACGCGGTAGACGGCAAGCTCACTCCGAGCGATCGCCAAATCCATCTGAACGGCGGTTTTCAGCCGGGTCGGATCTACGAATATATCTATGTCGCCTCCGATCCCGTGGTGGCCGGCGGCGGGTTCGCCGCGTTTCGAGACTTTGCTTCTTATGCCAAGCACAATCCGGATGCCGTCACACCCGCTCAACGTGTGATCGCCGAGGGTATTTCGCAGAATGGGCGCTTTCTTCGCGACTTTTTGTATCAGGGGTTCAACGCAGACGAAGAGGGGCGCATGGCTCTCGACGGGGTCCTCGCCCATGTCGCCGGCGCCGGTCGAGGTCACTTCAACTACCGCTTCGCTCAGCCCTCGCGCGACGCGCAGCCTACCTCGTCCGTCGACTACCCGGTCGACATCTTTCCGTTCACCGATCGACCCGAGACTGATCCTCTTACCCACAAAACAGCAGGCCTCCTCGACCGCGCTCGCGCCGAAAACGTTGCTCCCAAAATCTTCTTCTCCAACACCTCCTACGAGTATTGGGGCCGCGCAGCCGCACTGATCCACGTCGACGCCCACGGCAGGCGCGACGCGCAGATCTCCGACAACGTCCGCATCTATCACTTCACCGGGCTGCAGCACTTCTCCGGTCCCTTCCCTCCTGCAAAGGGAACGGGCGATCTCGATGGGCAGGAGCCGCAGACGCCGCTGCCAGTCCGCTACTTCTGGCGTTCGATGATCGCGAATATGGATGCGTGGATTCGCAGCGGGACGACGCCGCCACCGAGCAGCTACCCGCATCTCTCGGATGGGACCCTGGTACCGCTCGCGCAGTACGCGTTCCCGCATTTGCCGGGAGTAAACACGCCGCACGAGGCCAACGCGGGACAGCGGCTCGACTTCGGCCCACAGTGGAGCAGCGGCATCGTGGCCTTTCAGCCGCCGCGCGTCGGCCCCGCATTTCCCGTACTCGTTCCTCAAGTCAACGCCGACGGTAACGAGCGCGATGGAGTCCGCTTGCCCGAAATCACGGTTCCGCTCGCAACCATCACCGGATGGAATCTGCGCGATCCATCCATCGGCGCGCCCACCGAACGGGTCTCTTTCGAAGGCTCCTTCATCCCCTTCGCCAAAACCGCCGAGGATCGCAAGCGCACCAACGACCCGCGCCCGTCGGTTGCGGAGCGATACACGAGCGAGGCCGACTACCTGGCCCGCTACACAAAGGAACTCGATGCGCTGATCAAGGAAAGATGGATCCTGCCTGAAGACCGCGACGCCATGCTCGCCCGCGCCAAACAGGAGTGGGCAGAAGCCACCAGGTGACAGTAACCGTGAACTATTGAGCCGACGACCAGAAACTGCTCACTGGCAACTGCCTTACAATCTCCGGTATGAACCTGGAAGCGATTCAATCCGCGCTGCGCGATGCGAACCTCGACGGCTGGCTTTTCTATGATCACCACCACCGCGATCCCATCGGCGAGAGCATCCTTGGCCTCGATCCCAAAGCGCATATCACCCGGCGCTGGTACTACTTCATCCCCTCTACCGGGGAGCCGCGCAAGCTGATGCATCGCATCGAGCAGGGCAGGCTGGACTCGCTGCCGGGCTCCAAGGGGCTTTACTCAAGCTGGCAGGAGCTGCGCACCGGGCTCAAAGCCATGCTCTCCGGTTTCCGCCGCATCGCCATGCAGTACTCGCCGAACAACGACATCATGTATGTCTCGATGGCCGACGCCGGCACCGTTGAATTCCTCCGCTCCCTCGGCAAGCACATCGTCAGTTCCGCCGACCTCGTCAGCCAGTTCGAAGCCGTCCTCACCGAGCGCCAGATCAAGTCGCACTCTGTCGCACAGCAGGTCATCGACGCCATTCTCGAAGAGGCATGGCACGAGATCGCCCGTCGTCTTCGCCCCGTCACCTGCAACCCTGGGCGGGTCACCGAATTCGACATGGTTCAGTGGCTTTCAGAAGCGATGAAGCGAGGCGGCCTCGTCTGGGAGAACGGCCCCAACGTGAGCGTGAATGCAAACTGCTCCGACTCGCATTACGAGCCCACATCCGAGCGCACATCTGAGATCAAGCAGGGCGACTTCCTGCTGATCGATCTTTGGGGCCGGACCGATGAGGCGGACAGCATCTTCTACGACATCACCTGGACCGGAGTCGTCGGCCGGGAGCCATCTGACCGCGAGCAACAAGTCTTTGAAACTGTCCGCAACGCGCGTGACGCAGCCATCAGCGCGGTAAGCACCGCGTTTTCGGAGAACCGCGCCATCTGCGGCTTCGAGGCCGATGACGCCGCACGCAACGTCATCCGCGCCGCCGGATTTGCGGAATACTTCACCCATCGTACGGGCCACAACATCGCCCATGAAATCCACGGTCCCGGAGCGCATCTCGACAACCTCGAGACCCACGACGAGCGCCGTATTCTCCCGAACACCTGCTTCTCGGTCGAACCCGGCATCTACCTCCCCGAGTTCGGCATCCGCAGCGAAATCGACATGCTCACCGCTCCAGGTAAAGCATGGGTTACCGGCAACATCCAGCGCGAGCTCGTAAGAATTTAATACCGAGCTCCCGGAAATGATGCTGCCATGCTGAGCTCACGAGCCCCAGGCTGAGAACCGGCGGATCTCCCAATCCGCCGGCGTTCACCATCAACTCACCAGCGCGAGATCTTCAGATCGTCCACGTAGATCGTCGACGACCCGCTGGTCCCCAGCCCATTTACCTGGAAGTTAGCCACCAGCGCTCCCAACGCCCATCCCAGCGAAAAGTCTGACATCACTGTCTGGTTGATCGGCTGCTCCTGCCCGTCGAACCAGACGGAGTGATACGTCACATTGCCCAGATCGTCGCGCGATAGGCTGATTTGGATGTGGTGCCAGGCATTGCGCGTCCAGTTCGCCGGATTGCATGGCGCCGTCGACTTCAGCCAATGCGCCCGCGTTTGATCGACGGTACCCGCATTTTCCGTGTACTCCCAGAATCCGGAATACCCGGAACACTGGAAGCCATAGATAATCGTGTGGCCGTTGCGGGTCACCTGGTTGTTGTCCAATTCCAGATTGCTGAGGACACTGCCGGCTGCAAGCCACACGTTCACGTCATAGACAAAATTTGTCGAATCCGTGTCGTTGCCGTAGGTATTCGAGTAGAGAATGCCGCCCGCGTCCGTAAACGCCGTGTAGTACTTTACCGATTGCCCGCTGAGCGTCGGATCGCTCACCACCGCCATCGATCCAGTCGCTGTGCCCGGAGTCGCCGGGTCGTGTTTGATGCGCCAGTTAGGCAGCAGGTCTATCTGCTCCTGCACAGTCGCGTATAACGGGATTTGCGGTCCCTTGGGGATCGAGATCGTGTAACTCGCCTGCGACACTCCGCTGTTCGTATATCCAGTTGCGGCAGAGATTGCACTGAGCGCGGTCGTTTTTGAGATCGAGACTGGCCCCGTGTAGAGCAGCGACGTCGGCCTCGGCGTGGACCGGTCGATCGTGTAGTAGATCTTCGCGCCGGCTGTCGAGGAAGAGATCGAAACAGTCTGGCTGCTGTTATACGTCCCCGACGGCAGAGAGAAAGAAGGCGCTGCGGCCATCGGCTGAATGACGTTGATGCTCAACAGCACCTGATCGTTCACCTGCTGTCCCCAGCACTTGACGTGCAATACATGTGCGCCAGGAGCCGCCGAAACGGACGCCGTGAAGGCCGTCGGCTCGATGGTAGCCGTTGCGCTGTCGATCGAATAACCCATTGATACTGCTGGCTTCGAAGCGCATGTCCTGGTGCTGGCAGTCAGAGTGAAAGGCGACGTGAGCGTCGCGCCGTTCCCGGGCGTCGCAATGGTGATGTCGGAAACAGAAGCAGCCAGCACAGTGATGCTGAGCAATTTTTCATCATGCGTATTCTTGCCCCAGCACTTTACGTGCAGCACATGCGCACCCGCTGCGGCTGATACCTTTGCCGAAAATGACGTAGGCTCGATCACGGCCGTTCCGCTGTCGATCGAGTAGCCCATCGATACGGCAGGGACTCCCGCGCACGTAGTCGTGCTCGCCGTCACCGTGAATGGCGAGGTTATTTGAGCTCCATTGGAAGGCGTTGAAACAGTGATGGCTTGGCTGGCAGGCACGGTCCATGCGACGAGCGCCATTGCAGCAGACAGTAACTTCCTCATGCTTAATCCCCTGGTGAAACGGCGACGACGCGCCGGTGCAACAGTGGGGAGAAGTCACTGTCGGTTTATACGATCACTTCAGCTGAGGCGCACTGTCTTTCGGGCCTTCCTGCGCTGGATCTGAAGGACGGAGCAGCAACTCCTTTATCAAGAGCTCCTGATCCTGACGAACTGTATCTAGATCCGTGGAATAGTGAAGCAATTTTTTGAAGTGCTTGACCTAATCTCGCCCGGAATCCATCAACGTTCTGTGACGTCGCTCACTCAGTAGCGCTCCGATCAGCCAAGCCACGGTTCTGCTATCCTCCCCGCAAGGAGCCTTCCCCATGCCCGCCGACTTTCCTTACGAAACCCGACTGAACATCCTGCATGGCCCTCTCGAGGTCATCGACATCAACGTTCCCGACGCGAAGAACTACAAATGGTTCAACCAGACCCTCTGCAAGGTGAACGAGTCCGTTGTCCGCGTCGGCATCATTGAAGGCGAGTACCACTGGCACAAGCACGACAACGACGACGAATTCTTCCTTACGGTCGAAGGCCAACTTCTCATCGACCTCGAAGGCAGAACGGTAGAGCTGAATCCTGGACAGGGCATGGTCGTTCCGCGCGGAGTGGTTCACCGCACCCGCGCCCCAAAACGCACCGTGATTCTCATGGTCGAAAACGCGGGCATAATCCCCACTGGGAACTGAGGCAGTCTGCTGCGCGTAGGTCTTTGAAGAACATCTTTTCCCGCGAGGTCAACTTTGAAGAGCTTCGTCCTCCTCGTTCTGACGTTCACAGTCCCTCTTCCGTTCGCCTATGCCCAGAATTCGCAGGGGCTTCCTCCGACCGATCCGTTGTACAAAACAGTCGTCGGTCTGGATACCGAACTCTTCGACGCCTACAACAACTGTCAGCTCGACAAGCTAGGTTCTCTGGTATCGGAAGATCTGGAGTTCTATCACGACAAAACCGGCCTCGCTGTCGGCAGGCAGACGTTCATCCAGGCCACCAAAAACAACATCTGCGGTAAGGTCCATCGAGAGCTCGTACCCGGCTCACTCGAGATTTATCCGATGGAGGGGTTCGGCGCGGTGGAGATCGGCATCCATAGGTTCACTCACCCTGATGATCCGCGCAATCTCGGAGAGGCAAAATTCATTACGCTCTGGCAGCATAAAGATGGCTCATGGAAGATGACACGCGCGATCAGCTTTGACCACCATCCTGCAAATCCCTGAACCGAATCACCCTGCTCGTTGCGATATAGTCAGATAGGAATGGCAGAAACCGAAAACAAGAAAGCCGCGGCACCAGGAAGTTCCCAGGACGGCTTCATATTCCTTCCTCTCATCGCAGGTTGGCTGATTCCTGGCGCGGGGCATTTCCTGCTGCGTAAGTGGGGACGGGGCGCACCGCTGGCCATCTCCATCATCTGCATGTTCGCCCTGGGGCTTGCCATGCAGGGCAAGCTTTACGCCAATGCGCACGACATCCTCGAGATCCTCTGCCTGCTCGGCGATCTTGGCAGCGGGTTGCTCTACCTCGTGGGAAGGGCGACCGGCCTTGGCGCCGATTCGGTACAACTCACCGTCGCGGACTGGGGTACGCGCTTCATCGTAGTCGCAGGTTTGCTCAATGTCATCGCTGCAGTGGACGCACACAATATCCGCACTGGGAGGAAGTCCTAGTGTTCTCGCCTTCCCACTTCACAGCAGTGCTGTTATTCGGTCTTTTTGCCTCGACGGTCTTCGGCATCACGCAACGTGAAACGCCACAGCGCATGTTCCGCTACGGTCTCTACTGCTTCTCTCTTTTCGTGGGTTCGGCCATCGTGCTCAGCTGGGTCATGTACCTGATCGCGCGCTAGTGCGCTGCCTGCCTGGCGATCAACCCTTTCACTACATCCAGACCGGCGTCTCGATGGACCGCGATATCCTGCGCGGTCGTGTGCACCAGTACATCCGGCGTCAAGCCCGCGTCCGGCTTAGCAGAGCTGGGAAAGCTTCCGATCAGAGGCAGGTCCATCTCGATGTTCGAGTGCGGAAGTCGCAGGAAGAAGAACGCACCGCCATTGATGCCTCGCTGATTCCCGCCGGTCGGCGTCCCTACCAGTGGTCCCAGACGATTCTGCTGAACCGTCTGCGCAAACTGAAACGTAGCCGAACTGTTGCTCGCATCCACGAGCACATAGACGCGCCCGCCAAAGTGCGTTCCTTCCGGCTTGACCACGTCCCCATCGGCATCATCGTCGTACTTCTTCAACCGGAAGTAGTGAACCGCGGGCGCGGTCGGCCACGGCTCATCCATTTCGACCGCACTTTCTCCCCAGTCCCTGAAACTCCTGTCCCAGGTGTCTAGATAAGGCAACAGATCCTCGGGGACTTTTCGATAACGAACGAGCCGTCGTGTAGCAGACAGCTTGAGATCGCTATTGATCAACCTGCTCAGGATGGCATTGCCTACATCCAGTCCGCCCTCATTCCCGCGCACATCGATGATCAGCGCTGGCGCATGTCTTGCCGCAAGTTCGTCCAGATGGTCTCCAAGCCATCGGTTCCAATCCCACTTGCTGTCATACAGAGCCCAACTCGGCATGCGGAGATAAGCAGCGCCTCCATCCAGATACTTCCACTCGAAAACTTCGGTGCTGCCGCCTTTCAACGCCTCCTCACGCGCCTTGATCGGCTGCAGCCGCTCTTCCGGCGTGAGCGCACCTGCTCTCACCGTCGACGTTCGGGATTCCCCGGGCTTGCGAACCTCGAGAACGTACATGCCTTCCTTGACGGAAAAGAACAGCGGATAGAAGACGTCGAACGTCTCCCAACGGTCATCTCCTTGAACTCCGAGCAGTGCAACCCGCTTCGCGTCATTCGAGCCATCCGCACGTGCCACCGTGATGAGCCGCTTTAGGATCGCTGCCGTCGGTGTTCCGTTCACTTTCAGCACACGCGTGCCTGCGGGCAACAATCCCTCACCGGTGAAGTCGCGCGTCACCACCATCTCGCTCCCATTCCACTCGAAGTAGAACGGGACCCGATCGCGACCGCTGAACAGTTCGTCCACCACCTGCTTGGGCTGATTGTAGAAATTTCCGTACGTATGCCCGCAGCGGATCTTCGCCGCAAATACTGAAAACGCCAGGTACGCCTCGCGCAACGGCTGATCGTGATTCAGCTTCTTTCTCAGTTCCGCGAAAGCCGCATCAATCTGTGCCGGCGAATTGTAGCGATAAAGCCCGGGATGCAGCTCCGTATAAGCTTCCTGCAGCACCTTCACGTCCGCCTGCAAATCGGCCGCTCTGAGGATCGTCTGCTTTGGCGACGAGGCTGCATCTTCGCTCCACGCAGTGGAGACCGTCAAACGAGACAGCCAGAGAACCAGGAGGAACGACCGGGAGAGCTTTTTCAGCATAGGGATGATCGAAGCCTACCAGCAGCGGAGGCAGGCTTTGAATGAATCCGGCAGCGATTCGACTTGATAAAACGAGGTGGTAGACCCGGCTCGTGTGCTGAAAACGAATCCCGATTCTCTAATCTAATCCCCGACTTTAGCGCCTCTCCCACACAGCCGCATCGAAGGTGTGCACGCAATCGTACCCTTCGCTCCTGTAGAGTTCGATCGCCTGCGCATTTGCTTCCGTCACCGTGAGGGATATTTCGCTGACGCCCTGGGAGAGAAAATGCGCTGCCGCCACTAGCAGCATCTTGCGAGCCAGCCCCTGCCTGCGAAACTTCGGGTGAACACACAGCTGCGTGATGTGCCCGCTCTGCGGACTCACCCGCGATCCCAGCACAAGCGCGGCAAGCTCGCGTGTACTGCGGTCCACAACCACATGCGAAGCATGCGGCGAGAATACCCCACACCCCGAGTACCGCACGATGTTGTGCAGAAATCTCATCGATCCGTTCACCGACCGATACTGGTCGTTGATCAGGCTGTCAGGATGTCCGTAGTAAGCGGTTGAGATCAGCCGGGCCGCCGCATTCAAGTCATCGTCCCGCCACGCCCTCAACTCCAGCTCCTGCGGCATCTCAACCCGCTGCCTGTTCCAATGTCCGGCCAGTGGTTGCACCATGAAGAGTCGTCTGTACAGATCGAATCCCGAAGCTCGAAATATCTCTGCGTGCGTGCCGGAGGGATGCAGCAGCAATTGCGATTCGATCCGGTCCACGCTGGGCGAGTTCAGCAGAGTCTCGAACAGATGTTTCAGCAGCGTCTCTTCAACCTCGCGCTCAGGCTCCGGTTCTGACTCCGCGGTCTCCGGACTCCGCCCCGGCATCGCGAACACATCTCCAATGACGGCCTTCGTCTCTTCGTAAACGCAGAAAGTGTAGCCGGTCACCTGCCCCGCTTCCAGCGCTGCATACCCGGGCAGAAGATGATTGTCGAGATACTGCATCAGCAGGCGCGCGCTTGAGCGGTAATCCCAGTGCAGCCGTTTGCTCCAGAGCTCGCCCTCGGCGTCCAGCACGGGCCGAAGCACCGGCGCGGCAAAATGTCGAAGGTCGAGAATCTCAAGACTTACGCCCGCTGCCATGCTTCTCTATCCTATGCGCGCCCCCACGGCTCGCCGCGCCCACTCGGCTCTTCCGGTCACTTTGACACGATTCGTACAGTTCCCGCAACCTACAGAGCGCTCGAACCTTGCCCAAACCACGCAGAACTCACCGCGGCCCCACCAGGTACACTTCCAGCCCCTGCTCCGGCCAGCTCAGGACCTCCTCATAGTGCCGGCCCTCCAGGTACTGCTGCAGAGCCGCCGGAGTATGCAGATCGACCCCGCCGCGACCCGCCACGCGCGCCACCAGCAGGTGCTCTCCCTCCGGCACTCCCAGATCCTCGTAGTTCACAACCTCCCGGTTGCGGTAGAACGCCAGCCCGTACTCCACGTCGCGCCGCACACGGAAGACCGCCACCGTCTCATCCCGCGGCGCCAGCTGCTCCAACCGCTGCGCGAGCGGCCGCGCTGAGTAAGACCGGTCCAGTACATGGATTACCCTCTTTGTCGCGGCAATCGCCGGTACGCCGAAGAACGGGCCCACGCCGTACAGGAAAAACGTCAGCACCACCAGCACGCCTGTCGTTGCCAGGCGAAGCCGCGCCACTCCATATCCCTTCACCACAATGATGATGAGCAGCGCCGCGCCGACCGAGGCCAGCAGTGCTACTGCCCACGCTCGCGTCGGGGGCACCTCCGGTCCATGGTTCACGAACCATGGCATCAGCAGCGCGAACATGGTCATCACCCCGCACAAGGCCGCATGGCCCACGAGTTCCCAGAGGTTCAAACCCACCTGCCGCTTCCTGAACAGATAATCTCCCGTCAGAATCGTGATCGGCGGAATCGAGGGCAGAATGTACCCCGGCAACTTCGACTGCGAGAAAGAAAAGAACACAATCGGGATGATCGCCCACAAGACCAGAAACTCAGGGAATGCGTCCCCCGGGCGGTTCGGCGCGCGCCGCTTCGGATTCAATCTCCGCAGCCGCCACTCCGCCACTGAAGTCTGCACGCCATCGACCAGCGCCCGTCCGGCAATCACCGTCCAGGGCATCACTGCCAGCACAACGACCACCAGGTAGTACCAGAACGGCTGCTGATGCTGATAGCGATTGGTCGCAAAACGCTCCAGGTTGTGCTGAAGAAAGAACTCCCGGAAGAACGTCGGGTTCTGATGCTGCACCGCGATGAACCAGGGCAGCGTAATCGCAAAGTACAGCGCGATTCCCGGCCACCAGACCGACCGCTGCACAATGGACCACTCCTTGCGCAGGAAAGCAAACGCACAGACGATCAGCAGCGCAAGAAAGGGGGCCACTGGCCCCTTCGCCAGCGTCGCCACTCCCGTAAAGAAGTAGATATCGAACAGCCAGAATTTGGAGTTCGTCTCGTACCACGCATACCAGCCCAGAAGCCCGATGGAGAGCGGCGCGGCCATCTGCATATCTGTAGAAGCGCCCCGCGAAAACCCGATAATCCCTGCGCAGGCGACGGTGATCAATGCCGCATCCAAATGCCCCCCGGGCCTGAAACGCCGCATATGTAGATAGATCAGGGCTGCCATGATGAACGCAAAGCTCCCGGATGGCAGCCGCGCGCTCCAGTCGTGAACACCAAACTCCTGAAAGACGAACATCGCACGCCAGTAGTACAGCGCTGGCTTCTCCAGCCACGGGTGCCCGTACAGATACGGCGTAACGCAGGCACTGAGCCGCTCCTTCAAGGCATGCGCTCCGTCAAAGCGCACCAGCATCTCGTGCGCTATCTGCGCATACCTGGGCTCATCGGCCCCAACGAGCCCCAGCCCGTCCCCGCCGAACAATGGAACTACTCCATAAAAAATGAAGAAGGCGCTGAAGGCCACGAACACAGCGGCCTCGCAGAAGGTCGCCCATGTCGGCAGGCGGAATCGTCGGCTCTCCGGTGATTCAGGCACTACTGGTTCCAACTGTGTTTCCACTTCCTGCAAATTCTCCAGACCAGCAATTCAAGCTGGTCTTCCAGTCGGCTTACAAGTTCACTCGACTGGCAGGAAAAGCCTCTGCGTCTAAGAAGGACCCTGGAACGCAGAAGCTAGGCTATCAGATTCCTGCCCTCGCTTCGCTCCCGCGCGCAAGCCAGCGCTGCCCTCAACTCTTCTACTATCTGCTCTTTCGCGCGACTCAACGGTCCATCGAGCGTGCACCCCGCAGCGTTTTCGTGTCCCCCACCGCCAAGTCTGCCCGCAATGGCTGCGACATTCACGCGTCCCTTGCTGCGCAAACTCACCCGCACCCGCTTCTCCTCGAGTTCACGCAGGAACGCCGCAACTTCCACTTCTGCGGTCGAGAGCGCGTAGTTCACGATGCCCTCGCAATCCTCCTCAACCGCGCAACTCCGGATCATGTCCTCCTGCGAGATCCAAAGCCACGCAACCCGTCCTTCTCGATGCAGGTTCTTCAGCGCCGCGCCCAGCAGCAATAGCTTTGATATCGGAGTCGAGAAGTACACCTGCTGAGCGATCCTGATCGGATCCGCTCCGGCCGCCACCAATTCCCTAGCCAGTTCAAATGTTGAGGCTCGTGTGCCGCCATAGACAAACCCGCCGGTATCCGTCAGCACCGTCGTGTAGATGCAGCTTGCTGCCTCGGGCGTCAGCGCCACACCTGCAGACCTGAACAGGCGGTAAACCATTTCGCCGACGCACGCCGCCTCACGGTCTATCCAGTTCAGATCGGCAAATGCCACTCCGCTGGCGTGGTGGTCGATATTGATGTGGAAGAAGCTCTCCAGCCCCTGCAGCCGCGTACGCTCCACCCCGTCGCACTCCAGAAGAATCACCGCGTCATACGGCCCATGCACACGCATCGCCGTTTGAATTCGGTCCGCCCCCGGCAGCGCCCGAAAGACGATGGGTACACGATCCGCGCTCACCATGTCGGCATGCTTCCCCATCCTCTTCAGCAACATCCCCATGGCCAGCATGCTGCCCACGGCATCCCCGTCTGGCCCTGCATGAGAACAGACCAGGAACCGTTCGCCTTCCCCAAGCACCTTCAGGATTGCCGCGATAGGCTCGTCCGCGTCGTCGCGCAGAGGGGCTGAACCAGCTATGGACGTGATCGCCTTCATGGCCTACTCGACGGGCGCCTTCTGCCGCTTGCGTGCGCGACCCATCAGTTCCTCAATCCGCGCCTGGAATCGTCCCGAGCGGTCCGCGAGAAACGTCAGATCCGGGACGTGCCGCACTCCCATTCGCTCTTTCAGCTCGAACCGTATGTATCCCTTCGCTGCTTCGAGCCCTGCAATGGTGTCCTCCTCGGCCTTCTCGATGTGCGGCACGGCATTGTCGACCGCCACATACACGCGCGCCGACTTACCACCAGGGTTGAGCGCCACCTCCGTCACGTAGCAGAACGAAATCCTGGGGTCGGAGAGTTCCCCCTCGATCATCGCGCCAATCTCCTCGCGAAGCGTCTCAGCCACCCGGTCCTGATGGTGTTTCCTTCCTCTGTGTTCCGGCATAATCAGCGCCTCCCGAGCGGCTTGAAGTAAACCAATCAGGATAACAGAGCCTTTTATTCCAATCCCACTTTCCGATCAGCTACAACCGAGGCTGAAAGACGCTACAATTCGGGGAATTCAGAACAGCAGTAGTTTTGGGACTTCGCACTGGGGCAAGAACTGGCGCAGAGAAGCCAGCCCGCACGGAACGGGCTGCACCTATGCGTTGAAAGGCCGGCGCAGAAGCTCAAAGAAGGACCTTTCATGCGCTCTCTGCGTTTGCTTGCCCTGGTCTGCCTCACGACCCTTTCGCTCGCCGGAATCCGTACACACTCCCAATCCGCGTCGTCCCGGTCACGCGCCAATCGAATAACCGAGAAGATTGACGACGAGCGTCTCCTTCCGCTCAGCGGCAACACGCTCCCCGTCGCCAATGCCGGGAACGACCTCGGCCGTGTCCGCGGCGACCTCGCAATGACCGATCTGGTTCTGGTCCTCAGCCGCGGTCCGGAGCAGCAGGCTGCCTTTGATGCTCTCGTAGCCAGCCAGTACGATCCCACCTCTGCGAGTTTCCATCGCTGGCTCGAGCCCAACGAAGTCGGCGAGAAATTCGGCCCTTCAACCGCCGACATCGCGACCATCGCAACATGGCTCACTCATCACGGACTCACCGTCGCTGAGATCTCCAAAGACCGGATGTCGATCCGCTTCAGCGGAAACGCCTCCCAGGTACAGGCCGCCTTTCACACCGACATCCACAATCTCCAGGTAAACGGCCAGAGGCACATCGCCAACATGCGCGATCCGCAGATTCCCATCGCGCTTGCTCCAGTCGTCGCCGGCGTTAAGGCCCTGCATGACTTCCGCCCCCACCCCCTCCACAGCCTCGGCAGCAAAGCGAAGCTCGACGCTTCAACCGGCAAGTGGAGCCGCCTCCCTGCCGATCCGACCCTCTCCATAGCAGCGAAAACAAGCGCCATCGTCCCGCATCCCGACTTCGGCATCACCGTTTCGACATCGGGAGGCGCCTACCCCATCGAAGACGTCACCCCCTACGACTTCGCTACCATCTACAACGTTTTTCCTCTCTGGAACGCCGGCACCGACGGCACTGGACAGACCATCGCCATCGCCGGCACCAGCGACATCAATCCGCAGGACGTCGCCAATTACCGCAGCGCCTTCGGCCTTCCCGCAGGACCGCCCGTCAACACCATCGTTGCCAACGGCGTTGACCCGGGCCAATGCACGGCATACGCCGGTCTGTGCACACTCGGCGATCTCTTCGAGAACACGCTCGACGTCGAAGTCTCCGGCGCGGTCGCAAAGAACGCGCAGATTGATCTCGTCGTCTCCGGCACAACCTCTCCCACCACCGATACCGTCTTCTCCTCCGCAAATTACGTCATCCAGAACAACACCGCCAAGATCCTCAGCGTCAGCTACGGTCTCTGCGAACTGTTCATGGGGACAAGCGGCAACGCCGCCTACAACAACCTCTGGGAGACCGGCGCCGCAGAAGGCATTAGCATCTTCGTCGCTACCGGCGACGCCGCGGCGCCCACGTGCGACCAGAATCTCGCCACCAGCGTTCCCTACGGCGCGCGCTTCGGCCTCTCGGTAAACGGCCTCGCCTCCAGTCCGTATGTCACCGCCGTGGGTGGCACCGACTTCGCTTGGTGCAAGCCCAGCATCAACTCCAGCGGCCAGGAGGTCGGCTGCTCGTCAACATCGCCCTGGTGGAATGCAACCAACTCCGCTTCAACCGGAGCCAGCGCCGCAAATTACGTCCCTGAAGTCCCCTGGAACGACACCTGCGCCAGTTCGCCCGGAGCAGCTTACCTGGAATCTCTCGCAAAGTATCTTGGCTACGCCGGCGTGACCGATCCCGAGACGGCCTGCAACTTCGTCGTCAACAACTACTCCTCCATCTACCAGCGCTACGGCATCAACCTCTCCTTCTTCGTCAACTCCGTCGGCGGGGGCGGTGGCGCGAGCACCTGCACCACCAGCAACACCAGCGGCACCACCACCACTCCCGATCCCTCCAGTTGTTCCGGCGGCTATGCCAAACCGAGTTGGCAGTCCGGCATCTCCGGCATGCCCTCAGACGGAAAGCGCGACCTTCCCGATCTCTCGTTCTTTGCCGGCAACGGCCTGTGGAACAGCGCAACTCTCGTCTGCGTCTCCGCCACTGGAAGCTGCGTCACCGGAACGACAACCTCGGGCGAGCCGGTCTCGCAGGAGGTTGGCGGAACATCGGTCGCAAGTCCGCAGATGGCCGGCGTAATGGCTCTCATCAATCAGAAAGCCGGTGTCAACCAGGGCAGCCCGAATCCCGAACTCTACGCGCTTGCCGCCAAACAATCCTGGACCGCCTGCACCGCTGAATCCGTAAAGACCAGCAGCGCCTGCTACTTCAACGACGTCGACTCCAGCACGATCTCCTCGCCCTGCCAGGCTGGCTCTCGCGACTGCACCGTGACGCACACTGGCGACACGTGGGGTCTGCTCTCCGGATTCAGCGCCGGCAGGGCTTACGACCAGGCCACTGGACTCGGCTCGCTCAACGTCGCCAACGTCGTCAACGGTTGGACATCGCTTCTCGGCACCACCCCCGCCAGCATCACCCTCACTCCCGCGCAGAACACCCTCGTGCTCGACCAGCCTCTGCAGGTCGCAATAACCGTCGCAGGATCGTCCGGCACTCCCAGCGGAAACGTCACCATCGTCGGCGGCGGATACGACGGCGGAGCACAGACGCTGGCCTCCGGCGCTTACACCTTCACCATCCCGCCTTTCTCCCTCGCTGCAGGCAGCTACAAGCTCACCGGAAGCTACCAGGGCGACTCCACCTATGCACAGGCCAGCGCCACTGCGTCCATCACGGTCAACAAAATCACGCCGACTGTCTCAGTGACCCTCAATCCCACCTCTATCGGCGCAAATACGCCCATCACTGCGAACATCACCGTGGCGGGAGCCGCGACCGATCCCAAGCCCACAGGAACAGTACAACTGAGCGGCGGAGGCTACACGTCCTCTGCCTGCACGCTCTCGAGTGGAGCCTGCTCGATCACCATCCCGTCCAACAGCCTTTCCAACGGAAATATCACCATTACGGCTACATACGCGGGCGACACCAACTATCAGACAGCGACCGCCACCGCAACCGAAACAGTCAACGCCCTCAAGCCTGCGGTGACAATCACGCCAGCGGTCAGCTCGCCAGATACAGTGACCCCACTCCCGATCACAATCACCGTCACCGGCAGCGGACCCACCCCGACCGGTTCCATAGGTCTCGCCGGTGCTCTCGGCGGTACTCTCGGCAACGGCCTTCAGCTCACATGCACCCTCTCCGGCGGCTCCTGCTCCATCACCATGCTTGCCGGTTACTTGTATGGTGGCGCAGATACGCTGACAGCCGCATACTCGGGGGATACCACCTATCTACCCCAGACTGCGACAACCGTAGTCACCGTAAACAAAGCGAACCCGGTATTCGATGTCACTCCTTCCTCGGCCAGCATCTTCACGAACAACGCGCTTACGCTGACCGGATCCATCGCTAGCCCCGTGCAACAGCCCGTCGGAGCCCCGTGGGTGACACCCACCGGATCGATCTCTGTCACTGGCGGCGGGTACTCCGGTAGCTTCGGGGGTGTTGGACCTTGGACCCTTGACTCTCCGTACACCTTCATCATTCCCGCGGGAAGCCTCGCCGCGGGAACCGATATGATCACTCTCACCTACTCGGGCGATCGATTCTTCAACGCGGCCACAACATCGACAACCCTGGTCGTCAATCAGTGGACTAAGGTTGCATCCACTCTCTCGCTCACACCGGCATCCCCATCGTCAAATACCGGACAGTTGCTCAACGTAACAGCAGTCGTGACCGGCGGGAACGGCCCCGCTACTGGAACCGTGACTCTGACCAGCGGAACCTACAACTCCGGTCCGTGGCCGGTATTTGCCGGCACCGTCACCATTCCCATCTATCCCAATTCACTTACGGCTGGCGACGACACCATCAACGCCACCTATAGCGGCGATCCCACGTATCTCTCCTCCACCGCTGCCTTACCCATCACCGTCACCGCGTCAACATTCTCGATCGCGGCACAACCACCGGCTCCTTCCATCAAGGCGGGACAGTCGGCTGTTGTGAACATCGGGGTCAACACAACGACTGGCTACACTGGGACGGTCAGCTTTACATGCGCACTCACAACCCACCCAACGAGTGCGATCAACTTGCCTTCCTGCACTCAGGGTATATCCGCTTACCTGGACAACTCTCACATCACCACGATTGGCGAAGTGCAGATCACCACGACCGCTACCAACGCGTTCCTCACTCGCCCGGTCTTTCCCGGTTTCGGCGCTGTCAGCGGTGCAGCATTCGCAACCTTTGTGTTTTGGTTCCTACCCGTGCGTCGCCGCAGCTCGCGCGCTTTCCTGGGCCTCACCGTCGTTCTCTTTGTCTTTGCAGGACTCAACGCCTGCGGCGGAGGCGGAGGCTCAAACACTACTGGAAGCACAGGAAACTCCGGTAGCGGAGGAGGCACGAACGCCACCGGCACCACACCCGGCGTCTACACCTTTACCGTGACCGCGACGGGCAACCCCGCCGTTTCCCCAGCACCCACCACTACATTCAACGTCACCGTGAACTGATGCGCCCCCTCCGGTCTGACTCGGGGCTGTGCCCCGTTCGTCGCGAAGCGATGAACGGGCGCGCATCCCCCTTCATCTGGCGATCGCTATCGCTTCCCCGACCGGCCCTGAAACCTTCTTTCGCGACAGAATTCTTTCGAGCACCTGCAGCACCCGCTCATTGCTCGCACGGTCCTTGATTGCGATCCGCAGCGCCCGCTCACCAAGCCCCGTACCCATGCCGGCGACATCGCGCATGAATACATCCGCCTTCTTTGCGGCCTCGATCACCGCCTTCGCGCTAAGCTGCGAATCATCGAGATGAAACATCAGGAAGTTCGCCTCGCCCGGCACAATCTCGTTAATCCCGAGCCTCCGAAGGCTGTCCTTCATCTCTAGCCGCAGCCGATGCGTCTCCGCGTAGCGTTCCGCGTAGTAGGCTGGATTCTCCAGCGCGCGAACCGCTGCCACTTGCGCTGGCAGACCGACAATCCACGGCGGCGTAATCGTCTCGAGTTCCGCCAGCTGTCGCGGAGATCCGCACATATACCCCACGCGCATCCCGCTCAGCGCATATCCCTTCGACATGGTCTTGCACACCACCACGTTCTCGCTCTCCGCGGCCAAACGCTCCAGTGACTCCGCGGAGCCGACGTAATCGATATAGGCTTCGTCAATCCACACGCGCGTCTCAGCCGGCGCTCTTCTGACTACCCGCTCCAACTCTGCCCGCTGAACATGCCGCCCCGTTGGATTGTTCGGATTCACCAGCACCACGAGATCGAAGCCCTCACGGATCTTCCATGCAAGTTCGTTCGCATCGACCTGGTATCCATCGCGGCGCGAAAGCATCAGCCGTTCCACCCGGCATCCGATTACTCTTTCAAGCACGTGCTGATACTCGCCGTACATGGGATCGAGAATCAGCACGCGCGATTTGCGATCGAGCCAGTGCCGGAACGCTCTATAGATCAAATCCGATGACCCCGCACCGGGAAGCACGTTCTTTGCTCTCACTGCCCGATACCTGGCGATGGCATCGCGCAATCCCTCGCACTGCGTCGGCGGCGATGTCCGCATCAGCCACGGAAGATGCTCGTCGAGCGTAGCCAGAGCGCGCGGCGATGGCGGGAACCACGCATCCAGAACATCGGCGTTCATCACCTCTGCACGGCGGCTCAGCGTTTCGAATCCCGCCCCGATCGACTCGAAGAATGCTCCGCCATGAAAACAGCAGGGCGCCTTCGAGAAAGAAAAACCGAGCTCCCACTCGACCCGCGCTTGAAGCCGCTCAAGCAGCGCGCGCTCTCGCATCGAGAACCTCTGCAGCTCGGACACCGACGTCTTCATCAGTTCGTAGTAGACCGAGCCCGCAACAATGCGCCGCCCGAGAAGCTGTGCACCAAAATTCTGATAGATGCTCAGCACCTCGTCGCGGCCCATGGCGATGATCTGTTCACCGCCGTGCTCTTCGACCCACCGGAATGCGCCGTACATCAGGTAGGACGCGATGCCGCTGTTCCGGTGTGCCGGCGAAACCGTGAGTACCCTTACCTCATACGTGCGGTCATCCAACATAAGGGGTAACTCGTCGCGTCGCACGTACTTCTCAATCGAGTACCTGCCTAGCTCCGGCGGTGTGATGCTGATAAAGCCGGCCAGCTCTCCAGCGATCTTCGCGACGATGTAGACGTTGCCCCCGTCCAGCCCGTCAGACAACATCCCATCCTGCCGCACCTCGCACTGTCCCAGTTCGGCGGCGTACACATCGTGCCGCATGCGATAGATCAGCGGGCGATCATCTTCCTCCGCCAGCGCGATGCGGACCTTCTCCGCGCTTTCCTTACACACTGAGGGCTCTCTTCCGTCCTTACCGATTGACCTCTGCATGTGCCTAGAATAAGAGCCCTAACCGCCGCGAAGAACCCCTCCTGTGTCACTTCCCAAAGTGCTCGCATCCTCAGTGATCAGACGGCAGAGGTACACCTCTGGAGGACTTCACGTCCCTCACTGACAACTGAAAACTGGCAACCGACAACTGCTTCTAGCAGCTCCCGTTCGGCCGTACCGGGCTACCCGCCTCTTGCGTCGGCATTGTCTGCTGCGCCGGCAGCTGCGGCGGTGAGAATCCGAGCAGGTTCCCTGCGCATTCCGTAATGGTGCTTGCAGTTGCCGTCTTGATCGGCGGCAATGAGGGCACGGACGTATCCACCTTGCTGAAGTTGAATGCCGTCGTAAGATCTCCCACAGCCGATCTGCGCCACGCCGACAGGTTCGGCACCTCGGCCCCGAACCGCGTCTCTAGAAACCGCAGCATCGACGTATGGTCAAACACATCCGACGACACCAGTCCGCCCCGCGTGAAGGGCGACACGATGATCATCGGCACGCGGAACCCAAGCCCGATCGGTCCCGTAAGAAGCGGCGTTCCACCATACGAAGGGTCCGGTACCGGCGCAGCCGTCAGGTACTCCCCGGCAGTTCCCGCCGGCGCAGTCGGCGGCGGCACATGGTCGAAGAAGCCGCCGTTTTCGTCGTACGTAATAAACAGCACCGTCTTGGCCCACGCGGCCGGATTCGCAGTCAGTGCCGTGATCACGGCCGAGACCGTCCCCTCTCCAAAGAGCGCGGGCGACGGTGGATGATCCGAATCCACCACCGATGGAACGATCCACGACACCTGAGGCAGATTGCCCTTCGCGGCATCCGCCACGAAATCCGTTGGAAACTGCGGCACGAACGCATTCTTGTAGAGCACACCGCCTGGATCTTGAAAGTTCTTGAAATACGGCAGAACGTTGTCGCTGTAGACACCGTTCAGCACGCTCGCGTCCGGTGAGTTATACACCTTCCACGAAATTCCCCGGGCCTGCAGCTGCTCCGGCATGGTCGTATAGGTCAGCTTACCGATCATGGAAGAACGAGTAGACACCAGAGTCTGCACAATGGGGCCGCCATTCTTGCCATCGGGATCAATCGACGCGGCCATCGTGTATAGCCGGTTCGGATCCGTGGGCCCAATCACGGAGCAGAAGTAGTTGTCACAAAGCGTGAACGCATCGGCTAGCCCGTAGTAGTACGGCACGTCGTCGCGCGTGTAGTAGCCCATCGACAACACAGCATCGTTCGCATTGATCGCCAGGCGCGACGTGACAAACCCATCCATCTTTCCGCCGTCCCAGCTCTGGTGCTGCGGAACCCAGTCATGCGTAATGTCGTGCGTACAAGACGCATTGGTCGTCGCCGTATCCAGGTGATACGGCAGCAGCACGCCCGCTGGCGCACTCGAAGTATTGTTCGGATAGGGCTGGTTGTAAGCCGCGCTCTGATCGTTGAACCCGCGCACGCCTTTGTACGACCCAAAATAGTGATCGAACGACCGGTTCTCCAGAACCATGATCACCACGTGCTCGATATCCGTGAGCTTCCCGCAGGAACTGGTGCCCGGCAGCCCGATTTTCGTGCCGGCCTTTGATCCGCATCCCGGAATCAGCGAGCCGGCTAACCCCGCTGCGCCCGCGATCGCCCCTGTTCTCAGTACTTCACGCCTTGAGACTCTCTTCATAGACATATGGACGTTTGGATGCCGATTCCATACCCTTCGCGGCGTATCCTCACCACGAGAACCGAAGCAGCGAAGTGGCCTGCCGCGGCAACTCCATCTCGATCAGCAGCTTGCCATCGCGAACATCCACCCACTGCGGCGAACTCAGCAGTTCCAGGTGCCCCGCTGCCGTCAGACGTGCATACTGCTCCGGGGTCGGCGATTGCGGCGACCCCATCTGCTTCCACACCGTGTACGCATTGCTGTGTGTCTCATCGATGCGGTAGTGCTGCAGCAACACCCGGCTCACACCCGCCGGTATTCCGGTCACCGAAACCTTCACAGAAGCTGGCGCAGCCGGTAGATCGTCGTCGTGATAGTTCCACAACATCACAGCTGCCTGGCGCTCTGCCTTCGTGGCCTGCGCATCCACATCGGCCTCGCCGCGCACGCCGTTCTTCAGGACATCGTCCGTCGGCACGCGTCCTGTGCTGCTCACCAGTACGCGGTCACCTCCCATCAGACCCGCCATCCTGAAGACATTCAGCACCGGCTTGTCGATCCCATTCGTCGCCAGCGTCCGAAATCCCTCGAAGTAATCCTTCCCCTCGAACTCGAACGACCACGACAGCATCCCCGCCAGATTTACATGCGCCTCATCCTCCAGATCGAAAATTCCCTTCATAGCCGCCGCCGTATACGTCGCATACAGCGGCCCATTACGGTAGGCATTCGCCGGGTTCTCCTTCATCGAACATGCCGCGCACCCCTCCGGATCCGCTTCGCTCAAAACGATCGGAAGTCTGCGCAACCGCGGATATTTCGCGACAATCTCGAAACCTGCTTTCGCCGCTTTCAGCTCCGCCGCAAAGCCCATTCGCACGTGGCCGTCCACCGTCTCCGGATGCCCCTTGGGATGGAACGAAATGAAATCGAGCGGCACGGGCCTGCCATCCGCAGCGCTCTTATCGTTCAAGCAATGCCGCAGAAACGCATCCAGATACGCCGAGTTCTTCTCCGAACCCGGCCCCGTGGTCGCCGGACCGCCCACCTTCGCCTCCGGCAACACCCGCCGCACCCCCGCCACCGCATAGTCATAAAGCTTCAGATACTCGGCTTCCGTTCCATGCCAGTAGATGATGTCCGGCTCGTTCCACACCTCGAAGTACCACGTCTTTACCTGCTCTTTCCCATACCGCTGCACCAGGTGCTCCGTGAACTTCCGCACGAGCTCGCCCCACATCGCATAGTCCTTCGGGGGATTGTTCGACGACCCGCCCATGGTGGGCTTCGGATAGTGCAGCTGATATTCGCTGATGCCCGGCACCTCCGCCGCCAGATCCTTCGGCATAAAGCCAAGCTCAACAAACGGACGAACGCCGGCCTTCTGATACTCGTCAAAGGTCTGGTCCGTGATCGTAAAGTCGTACACCGGCTGCCCGTTCGCATCCAGCCGGAACACGTTCGACGAGCTCCACTTCAGCTCCGCGACGCCATTACCCGATGTCAGCAGATGATGCGCGCGGATATACACCGGCTCGGGACTCAGATCGTGCAGCTCCCGCAGCAACTGCTTGCCGTACTTCATCGTCGTGTAGTTCGACTCGTCGTAGCCGAACCACCGGTACATCGGCGTATACGGCCCCACGCTCTTCGCCAGATCCACCCGAACAAATACCGGCTCATTCGGTCCGCCCTGCGCCGTCGCGCCCGAAACACTCAACATTCCCGCAATCACCGCAACCAGAAACGTCCCCATCAACCTCATCCCCTCATCGCTCCGTTCCCGCTCCACTCGTCACATCAGCACCTTAAACCCTTGACTCTCCTCAAGAGGCATAAGATCATTATGCCTATGTCCTTTAGGCCTAAAGAGGGAATGCCTCCCGGCGCGCTTCCTATGCTCATCCTCCGCGTCCTCCAGTCAGGCTCGCTTCACGGCTACGCCATCGCCCAGCGCATTCACGTTCTCTCCAGTGAAGTGCTTGCCGTTGAAGAGGGTCTGCTCTATCCCACGCTTCAGAAGATGCTTGTCAAAGGCTGGGTTGTCGCGGATTGGGGCACCTCCGAGACCAACCGCAAGGTCCGCTTTTACAAACTCACCCCACAGGGCCGCGCTCAGCTCAAAGCCGAACTGGCAGGCTACGACCGCATGACCCAGGCCATTCAAGACGTTCTTCGCACTGCCTAGGAGGCTTCCCCATGGGCGAACTATGGCGCCGCATCTCGTACCTTTTTAACCGCCGTCGTCTCGACTCCGAACTTGAGTCGGACATGGAGTTCCACCGCGAGATGGCCACCCGCGCAGGCCGGAACAATTTCGGCAACACCCTCCGCATGCGCGAACAAGCCCGAGAAGCCTGGGGCTGGACCTGGCTCGATCGCCTCCTGCAAGACATTCACTACGGCGCCCGCATCCTCGCCCGCTCCCCCGGATTCACGGTCCTTGCAGTCCTTGTCCTCGGCATCGGAATTGGCGTCAATGTTGCCGCGTTCAGCTTCTTCAACATGGTCGCGCTCAAGCCTCTCCCTGTACGCGATCCCGCATCCCTTGTGCGTCTCGAGCGGCGCTCTTCCGATTCCTACACCAGCGAGATGGCCTACCCATCCTTTGCTTTCTATCGTGATCACGCCCGGACCCTTTCAGCCGCGATGGCCATCCTTGGCGTGCCTCCCATGCAGATCGATGACGATCTGCAGCCCACCAGCGCCTCCTTTGTCACGCCGAACTACTTCACCGAGCTCGGCACACCTGCCGCATTCGGACGCCTGTTCACGCCCGCTCTCGACGACTCGCCGGCTTCGCAGCCCTCCGTCGTCCTCAGCTACGAGCTATGGCAGCACCGCTTCTCCGCCGACCCCGCCATCATTGGCCGCACCATCCGCATCAGCAAGCGGCCCGCCACCGTCATCGGCATACTCCCGTACGACTTCGCCAGTCTGGGCGGGCAGCACCCCGCGCTCTGGATGCCGATCGCCCAGCAACCATATTTCATTCAAGGCAGTAAGGTACTCACCGACTGGAACGATTCCACCCTCCACATGTGGGGCCGTCTTGCTCCGGGCATCAGCTCGAAGGTTGCGGAACAGGATCTTCGCGCACTCACAGACGAGATCCGCAAGCAACATCCCAATGCCGTCTGGGATAACGAGTTCATTCAGAGCTCCCCCGGCGGTCATCTGCAGATCATGCAGCCCAGAATGTACGAAGCGGCCGTGATCGTAGGCGTGCTCACGCTCCTCATTCTCGCGGTCTCCTGCGCCAATCTCGGCGGTCTCATGCTGGCCCGTGCAGTTGCCCGCGAGCGCGAGATCGGCATTCGCATCGCCATCGGAGCCGGCCGCTCGCGCATCCTCCGCCAGCTCTTCACCGAGAGCCTCATGCTTGCTTCGCTCGGTTCCGCGGCGGGCCTTGCCCTCGGGTGCGTGACCATGCGCGTACTCCTCTCGCTGCCCGATACGCCTCAATGGGTGAGCGCAGTTCCGGACTGGCGCATCCTGCTCTTCACCGCAGTGCTTACCTTCCTTGCAGCAACTTTCTTCGGTCTGGCTCCGGCTTTGCAGATCGCCCGCCAGCGTCAGCAGAAGACCATCGTTCGCCAGATCCTCGTCGCTGCCCAGGTCGCTGCCAGTTGCGTTCTGCTCATTGTTGCCGCGCTACTCGTTCGCGCCACGCAACACCTCATCTACACCGATCCCGGCTTCGGGTACGAACAACTCATCTCCATCGATTCACAGCTTGGCAGGCATGGCTACTCGCCCGAGGCTGCTCGCGCTTACCTCCAGCAGATGCAGACCCGTCTCAGCTCCGTTCCCGGAATCACCTCAGTCGCACTCGTAAGACTGCCGCCCCTGGGCCACACCATTTCCAACAGCACCACCCAGATCAACGGCCGCACCGTCACCATCTACCAGAATTGGGTGGAACCCGGGTTCTTCACCACCATGAGGATCCCACTTATCACGGGCCGCGACTTCATGCGAGGAGAGAAGCGCGCAGTCATCGTAAGCGAATCCTTCGCCCGGCAGCAGTGGCTAGGCCAGAATCCGCTCGGAAAAGAGATCGGCGAGGGCGCCGCGAAAGATACCGTCGTCGGCGTAGCTGGTGATGCGCACATCAACGCACTCAACGACGACGATGCCGCCGAGCAGTACTGGTCCGCGCAGCCGGACGACATGCCCGGCATGGTCGTGATTGCACGCGCTTCCGGTGAACCCGGCTCATTCACTCCCGCGATCAAGTCCATCAGCCAGAGCCTCGATCCCAAAACACTGCCCGAGATACGCCAGATCAAATTGCTCTACCGCGAGAGCGTGTCGCATCTTGAATTGATCGCAACCGCGGTCAGCGCCGTCGGCATCGTCGCGGTCGCCATGGCCGGCATCGGCCTCATCGGCCTTGTCGCGTTCACGGTATCGCAGCGCACCAAGGAGATCGCCATCCGCATTGCTCTCGGCGCACGCCCGGCCGCCGTACTCGCCGCAGTCCTCCGCCAATTCTCGTGGCCGGTACTGCTCGGCCTCATTGCCGGAACCGTCGCGGCAGGTTTCGGCTCGCGTCTGCTACGCATCGTGCTCTACGGCGTCAGCAACCTCGATCCGATCGGCTACGCCGCCGCACTCATCGTCCTCGCTGCAATCGTCGCAATTGCTGCGCTGCTGCCGGCGCGCCGCGCACTCCGCCTCGATATCGCACGCACCTTGCACTACGACTAGCCATCCACTCAGCCGCTCAACGATCGCCTCTCGCCGGATGGTACACTCCGGCGAGGAGCTGCATGCAGGCAACAGCCATTGAGTTTCGCCTTCGCATGGCGATCAATTCCGTCATCATCATTCTCGGCTTCTGGGCGCCGTGGATCGAGGGATGGAATTTCGGCAGGCGCAGCCCGGTGATTGAGTTGCTCGCACTTCAGCTCAGCCGCTTTGGCATCGGCAGCTTTAGCGCCGGCACCACCGCTCTTCTGATTATCGCCCTCGTTCTCGCGCTCATCGCGGCGCTCCTGCGCATCTCTGGAGCAGCCTGGCTCAGCCCCGGCGTCGTCAACAGCATCAACATGGTTGCGGGTCGCGTGATGGCCGACGGCCCATATCGCTACGTCCGCAACCCGCTCTATATCGGACTTTGGTGCATGGTTGCTGCACTCGCGTTTCTCATGCCTGCCACCGGCGCGATCTTCTCGCTCGTGCTGATCACCGTGTTCATGATCCGGCTCACCTTGGGCGAAGAAGCTTTCCTATCCACGCAACTCGGCGAGCCGTATGAAGCCTACCTGCGTGCTGTCCCGCGCTTCATTCCGCGCCTACGCGGTGCTCCGACCTCATCCGGCGCCACGCCGCAATGGCTGCGGGCTTGCGTGGCGGAACTCATCCCCATCGGCACCGTCGTCGGCATCATCGTATACGCGCGCAACTACGATCTGGCGCTCGCCGGACGCATCATCCTGATCGGATTCGGCGCCTCAGTGATCGTGCGCGCCTTCCTGCCCGGAAGCGTCCTTAGCTCTGCGCCGCAGAAATAGAAGTGGACGCTTCGCGTTTACCAAGACGACCTAGGTGCGTAAACCCGAACCCATCCGAGTACTTCAGCCCATAGCCCAGCAGCCGATCCACTCCAATGTGATTCACCCAGATCAGCGCGATCGGCAGCAGAGCGTACGCGTGCAGCAGCCACCCCAACAGCGCAAGTACGCCCGGCAGCAGATAGGTATGCGCCACGTTGTAGTAGCGCGCGCCAAGGCACGGCCGCTTGAGATAGGCCAGCATCGAAAGATCCGGCGCAAGCCATAGGCCGGCAAATAACCACCAGCTCGCACCCGTCCGCGCATACAGCACTGCGGACGCCCCCGCTGCCACCAGGCCCTCGAGCCGGAGCAGTATCGCCACCGACCCCGTCACCGCTCCGCCCGTAGCCGACAGATTTTGAACCTGCGTCGCCATGCTCTTTGGATGTCCTCACATATAAAAGTTGCGCAAACTTTCCGTCCGGGCTGCGCCTCATTCCAACGCAGCGAAAAAGGGGAAGAGCTTTCGCCCTTCCCCCAGCTTGTACTGCACCCCTCAGGAAATGAAACTACTTCTTCGGCGGCGCAATGGTGTCCTTGGCCGACTTCGCCACGCGGAACTTCACCACGGTCTTCGCCTTGATCTTGATTGCCTCGCCCGTCTGCGGGTTGCGGCCCATGCGCGCCTTGCGCTCTGCCTTTACGAGGCGCCCGATCCCGGGGATCACGAATACGCCGTTCTTCTTGGTCTCCTTGATCGCGGTCTCTGCCAGAAGATCAAGGAATCCTGCTGCCTGCTTGTTGGTCAGTTCGAGCTTCTCGGCCATATGCCGGGTCAGCCCAGTCTTCGTCAGTCCTGTTGCCATGTGATGTTCTCCTTCGCTGGTTGTTGCCTGGTATCCCGCCGCCCTGCCCTTTCAGCAATCCATCTGAGAGCTTTAAGCGACCGCATGGGGGAGGTGCGACCTCGGGCGTTTCTCAGCCTCTGTTCGAAGCGCCCGGAGGCAACGTAGTGCACGAAACCCCTTTATTCATGCGGGTTCTCGAGAACCCTGTCGTTCGTAACAATGCGGCCTGGGATGGCTCCAAGTCAATCGAAATCTTCGGCTTTTCCACAGTTTTCTTGGGTTTTTGGCCGTTTTGAGCCGAAAAAGCCTGTTTTTATCGGGTTTCTAGTACCTTTGGGTCAGAAAACCCTCGTAAAACCGCCCTCCCCCGCTTCTCTAGTGCAGCCCGAAAAGCACCTTCCGCTTCGGCGCAACCGACGCGGCTATCGGCGTATTCAACGCGTCCACCATGGGCGCCAGCAGTTTGAAGTGCTTCACCAGCACCTTTGCGAAATCCTTCCGCTGCGCCGCCCCCGCAGGCAGAGTCGTGCTCATCCCCCACTGCTTGCAGCGGATCAGATCCATCCCCGGATGCTCCGCGGGAAATCCCTTCGGCGGCCTCGTCAACGCCTCGCCCTCGAAATCGCTGAACGTCTTCCGCACCGACGGCTTCTTCAGAATCTTGCGAAATTCGTCATGGTTCTCCAGCAGCCAATGCCGGATCGCGGCCAGCTGCTCTTTCTCCGGCATGTATGCGCCCGCCGCAATCACCACTCCCTTCGGACTCACCTGGAAGTAGTAACCCGCTCCTGACGTCTTATCGAAACCCGTATGCGTCCACCACGCAGCAACGTGTGTCTTGTACGGACGCTTGTCATGGCTGAACCGCGTGTCGCGATAGATCCGGAACAGGCTCTTCTCCGCCGGTCGCACATGATCCGGAGCGAAGTCCAGCATCGCCTCAGTCACTTTACGCACAATCGCCAGCATCGGCTCCTTCAGCAACGCGTCGAAATCCGCCTTCCGCGGCTGAAACCAGTCGCGATCGTTGTGCTTGGCAAGATTGCGCAGAAACGTAATCGCTTCCGGCCGCAAATACGCCGCCGGTGCTGCTGCAGAAGCCTTCTTTGTGCTTGGCATACGATTGCCAGTGTAGAAAAGCGCAAGCCCCAGTGCATGCACAGCCGGCGTAATTCCTGAGGAAATCGGATTGACTGTTGATAAGCAATAGAAGCGGATGCCCCAGAGCCTGCTCTGAGCAAAGTCGAAGCGTCTCGCTTCTGAAACCTGGGACGATCGTGCGTTGTGGATGCTGAAAGCTGAGAGCTGAAGGCTGACAGCTCAACGAATGATCTTCAACGCCGCCCTGAACAGCCCGTCGAAATCCGCAGCCAGTTCCTTCTCCTTCGCCACGGACTGCTCGATCGCCTTCTCCGCGGCAGGCCTCTGATATCCGAGATTCGTCAGCGCTGAAAGCACATCGTCCACTGCCGGTCCAGCCACTGCGCTCGGCGTCGGAGCCACCGCGAAATCTTCCAGCTTGTCTTTCAACTCGACGACAAGCCTCTCCGCGAGCTTCTTCCCCACCCCTGGAATCCGCGTTAACTGCGCATGATCCTGCGATCGAATTGCCTGCACCGTGCGCTCCGGTGACAGCCCGCTGAGAATCTTGATCGCCAGCTTCGGCCCAACGCCGCTCACCGTAATCAGCCGCTCAAAGAGCCGCTTCTCCTCGCGATCGAGAAACCCGAACAGCGCAATCTGGTCTTCGCTCACCTGTGTGTGAACGTGCAGCGACGTATCCGCGCCAACGCTCGGCAGCGCCGTAAACGTCGGCACCGAAATCGCAACGTCGTAGCCAACGCCGGCGCACTCCACAATCGCCTGCCCCGGTTCTTTCTGAATCAGCTTGCCCCGCAGATGCGCGATCATTGCGTTCTATTGTAGAAGTCCCATCCGCTTCGCAACGCGCTCCAGTGTCTCTAGCGCGCGATCCATCTGCGCCATCGTGTGCTCGCTGGTCAGGATAAGCCGAATGCGCGCCTTCCCCTCCGGCACCGTCGGAAACGCAATGCCCGTCCCCATCACGCCTTCCTCAAACAGCGCGCGCGAGTACTCCATCGCCGCACGACCCTCGCCGATAATCACCGGCGTGATCGGCGTCTCCGTTGCCGGAGTATTCACCCCGCCGATGTTGAAGCCCGCCTGCTTCAACTCGCCCTGGAAGTACCGCGTATTCGACCACAGCCGCTCGATCCGCTCCGGCTCCTGCTCCAGAATGTCGAACGCCGCAATGCAAGTCGCCGCCACCGACGGCGGATGCGAAGTCGAAAACAAAAACGGCCGCGCGCGATGATACAGATAGTCAATCAGGTCCTTCGAACCGCATACATATCCGCCCAGCGCTCCGATTGCCTTCGACAGCGTGCCCACCTGCACATCCACACGCCCGTGCATTCCAAAGTGATCAACAGATCCGCGCCCGTTTCGCCCCAGCACGCCCGAAGCATGCGCATCATCCACCATCATGATCGCGCCGTACTTCTCCCCCAGCGCCGCCAGCTTGTCCACCGGCCCAATGTCGCCGTCCATTGAAAACACGCCATCGGTGATCACCAGCTTGTGCCCCGGCTCATTCTCGATCTCTTTCAGCAACTCCTCGCAGTGCGCGACGTCCTTGTGGCGAAACACCTTGATCTTCGCCCGCGACAGCCGCGCTCCATCAATAATGCTCGCGTGATTCAGTTCGTCCGACAGGATGAAGTCTTCCTTGCCAAGAATCGCGCTGACTGTCCCTGCATTCGCTGCGAACCCGCTCTGAAAGACAACGCACGCCTCAACGTTCTTGAAGCGAGCAATCTTCTCCTCCAGCTCCATGTGGATCCGCATCGTCCCGGCAATCGTTCGTACCGCGCCCGACCCCACACCCAGCTCCCGCGTCGCCTTCAGCGATGCCTCAATCAGCTTAGGATGATTCGCTAGTCCGAGATAGTTATTGCTCGCCAGGTTGATGACTTCCTTGCCGTCGTAGTGGCACACCGGTGCCTGCTGGTCATCCAGCACGCGCAAGCGGAAGTGCGTTCCTTTCGCCTTCAGTTCATCCAGAACGCCAGTCAAATAAGCAAGCTGCGGACGCGTAGCAGTCTCAGTCATATTCCTCACCCCAACCCCAGAAGAATACCGCGCCGACCATTCATCGCGCGCAACGCAAACAGGAACCACCCGAAACTGATTTCTGCCTCTAGTCCCTAAACCTCAGTCCTTAGTCCCTAGTCCCTAGTCCCCTGACAACTGATTACCAGCCCGCTCGTCACTACTTCCTTGACACCCCTATCTATCTAGGCCTAGGTTTCTATGTACAAAGAAATCTAGGGGTCTACCCGCACATGGCCAAAAACGATCTTCAGGGAACGCTCGACCTCCTCGTCCTCAAAACGCTCGACCAGAACGGCACACTGCACGGCTACGGCATCGTCCTCCACATCCAGAGCGCGTCGAACGACCTCCTGCGCGTCGAAGAAGGCTCCCTCTACCCCGCTCTCCACCGCATGGAGCAGAACGGCTGGATTTCCTCCGAGTGGTCGCTCACCGAAACCAATCGCCGTGCCAAGTACTACAAGCTCACCCCGCAGGGCCGCCGCCAGCTCGAGGCCGCACAGGAAAGCTTCGACCAGCTCGTCCGCGGCGTTCGCGCCGTCCTGCGTTACGCCTGAACGCCCACCAATCCGGAGTCCTCCCATGGCCCTCTTCCGTCGACTCACCAATCTTTTCCGACAGCGCGACCTCGACCGCGATATCGCCGACGAGCTGCAATCGCACATTGACCTCCGCGTTGAATCGAATCTCGCCGACGGCATGTCGCCTGAAGAAGCCCGCCGCGACGCACTCCTCCGTTTCGGCAATCCCACCAGCACCCGCGAACGCGTAGCCGCCTTCGACGCCAGCCTCGCTCTCGCCGGCTTCGGCCGAGACATCCGATATGCAGCCCGCCAGCTTCGCAAGTCACCCGGCTTCACCTTCACGGTCATCGCTACCCTGGCCATCGGCATCGGCGTCAACGTCGCCATCTTCAGCAGCATGGACGCAGTCGTTCTCCGCCCTCTCGCCGTTCCCGCACTCGATCGCGTCATGGTCTTGTCCGAGCAGCAACAGCGCGGCAAGCAGCCAGTCACCCTCGCCGACTTCACCGATCTCCAGCGCCAGAACCGCTCCTTTGAAGATCTCGCCGTACTTCAGGGCGCGGACTACACCCTCTCCGGTGCAGGCGACGCCGCGCAGATCAACGCCGATCTTGTCTCCGCTTCGTTCTTCAGCGTCCTTCGCACGCAAGCCTTTGTCGGCCGCGTGTTCGACCAGAGCGAGTGCCAGCCCGGCCGTGATGCCGTTGCCGTCCTCAACTACGGTTTCTGGAAGCGTCACTTCGGCGCAAACTCCAGCATCATCGGCCAGAAGATCCAGCTCGACCAGCACGACTACACCATCATCGGCGTGCTCCCCCGCACCATGCAGTACCCGCCCGCCGTCGATATGCTCTTGCCCTTCGCTCCGACTCCTGCTCAGCTCTCCGACCGCACTGATCACGCGTACCTCGTCATCGGCCGTGCGCGCGATGGCGCCACGTTGAAATCTGCGCAGTCCGAAATGCAGATCATCTCCGAGCGACTTTCGAAATCCTACCCCGCAACGAACCAGGGCTGGACCATTCACATTGAGCCGCTTCTCAACGACATCAATGGCGACCTCACGCCGCTCTATTACAAGCTCATCATGGGCGCCACCATGTTCGTGCTCCTCGTCGTCTGCGCCAACGTCGCCAACCTCCAGCTCGCCCGGGGCGTCGCGCGCCGATCCGAGATCGCCATGCGCACCGCTCTCGGCGCGACCCGCAGGCGCATCATCCGACAGCTGCTCACAGAGAACATCCTGCTCGCGCTTGCAGGCGCTGGTCTCGGCATCGCCTTTGCGGCGATCTACCTGCACCTCACGCTCGTCCTCATGCCCGCGCGCGTTGCCCGCTACATTCCCGGCTGGGACAACATCTCCGTCAACGGCCGCGCTCTGACCTTCTCCGTTCTTCTCGCCGTGTTCTCCGGCATTGTCGCCGGGCTGGCACCATCAATCGAAGCGCTCCGCATCCGGCTTGTCGACCAGCTTCGCTCCGGCTCGCGTCAGGCAACAGGCCACAGCCGTCTCCGCAGCATCTTCGCCGTTGCCCAGATCTCGCTCGCCGTTGCGCTTGTCATCGGCGCCGCGCTCATGGCCAAAGGCATGAGTTCCATGTTCCATCAGGCCGACGTCTACTCGCCCGAGAAGATCCTCACGCTGCACCCCGAATTGCCCGCAAAGCGCTACGACACTCCCGAAAAGCAAGCCGACTGGTATTCGAACGCGCTCGATCGCCTTCGCTCCCTTCCCGGCACCTCGCGAGTGGAACTCGCCTCAGCCCTCCCCTACACCGACTCCGGCTGGCAGCTCGACCTCACTATCGAAAACCGCCCCACCGCTCCCGGCAAGCTTCAAACTGCCGTTCGTCTCGCCGTCACACCCGGCTACTTCGACGCCTTTCACATTCCCATCCTCGATGGCCGCAACTTCACGCAGGGCGACTCCATGCATTCCACACCGGTCGCGATCGTAAGCCGCCGCTTCGCCGATCTCTACCTGAGCGGCGCCAGTCCCATCGGTCACCGCATCAGGCTGGGCGACAACAAGACTCCGCAACCCTGGCTCACCATCGTCGGCGTTTCACAGGAAGCAAACTACGGGCTCTGGGAGAATGATCTTCCCCCTGCCGTTTACACGAGCTTCGCCCAGCAGCCTCTCTCTGGCTCAGTCATCACGGTGTTCGCAAAGAGCGAGCCCATGTCTCTCGCCACACCCGCTCGCAAAGCTCTCGCATCGATCGATGCCGCCGTGCCTCTCGACCCTGTCCTGACGTATCGCAATCTCATTCGCGACAACCTCGTCGGCCTCATATATGCAGACTCGATGCTTGCGCTCGACGCGTTCATCGCACTGCTTCTCTCCGCCATCGGCATTTTCGCCGTAATGGCGAACCTCGTAGGCGAGCGCACACGCGAGATCGGCGTAAGACTCGCCATGGGTGCAACCAAAGAAGACGTGCTCCGCATGATTATCCGGCGTGCCTCATGGCTCACCGGCACGGGGCTTGTCATCGGCCTGGCCCTCGCTTTCGCACTCGCTCGCCTCGTCGCTAATCTTCTCCGTGGTGTTCGCCCCGACGATCCCATGACATTTGCCGCCGTCACCATCACCGTCGTCGGCATCGCTCTCGCTGCGAGTTGGTTCCCGGCGCGTCAGGCATCGCGCGTCGAACCCATGAAGGCCCTGCGCTCCGAATAACGAAACAGGAGATTCCCCATGTCCGTCCTCCGCCGTTTCACCAATCTCTTCCGCCGCTCCGCAATGGACCGCGACATCGCCGATGAGCTTCAATCGCACATCGACCTCCGCATCGAATCGAATCTCGCCAAAGGCATGTCGCCCGCGGATGCGCGCCGCGAAGCCCTTCTTCGCTTTGGCAACCGCACCGCGACTAAGGAACACGTGACAGCATCCGACACGACGTTGAGCCTCGCCGGTCTTACGCGCGACATTCGTTACGCATCGCGTCAGCTTCGCCGCTCTCCCGGCTTTGCCTTAACCGCGATCGTCACGCTTGCTCTCGGCATCGGCGCCAACGTCATCGTCTTCGGCGTTCTCAACGCCATGATCCTGCACCCGCTGAACATTCCCAATCCTGACCGGTTGATGGAAATAGCCAACGAGCAGCCCGGCGACGACAACCAGTCCTACCCGGACTTCCTCGACTACAAAGCGCGCAACTCAACCTTCTCCGACATGGCCGCCTATCGCATGGGCTTGACCGGCCTGAGCACCGCGGGCAGCGCGCAGATCACATGGAACTTCGAGGTCTCAACCAATTACTTCGATATGCTGGGCGTTCAGCCGCAGATCGGCCGCTTTTTCCATCCCAACGACGAACACGGTCCCAACTCCGCCCCGTACATCGTGCTGAGCGACTCGCTCTGGCACAACCGCTTCAACGCCGACCCGCGCGTGATCGGAACCACCGTCGACCTCAACAAACACCCCTTCACCATTCTTGGCGTTGCGCCGAAAGACTTCCACGGAACCGAGCTCTTCTTCTGGCCTGAATTCTGGATGCCCATGGTGAACGAAGAGCAGGTCGAGGGCTACAGCTTCATCACCAGGCGTTCAAGCCACGGCATCTTCGTCATCGGCAGCCTCAAGCCCGGCGTCAACGCGCGACAGGCACAGGACAACCTCAATGCAATTGCCCATCAGATGAAGCGCGAGAACCCAACCGACGATGACACGCTTGTCGCTCGCCTCGTCAAGCCAGGTCTGCTCGGCGACACCCTCGGCGGACCTGCCAAGCCTTTTCTCGCCGCGCTCATGGGCCTCGCCCTGCTTGTTCTCGCCGCCGCGTGCGTCAACCTCGCCGGTGTCTTCGCCGCGCGGTCCGCAGATCGCAGCCGCGAACTCGCCATCCGTCTCTCTATCGGCTCTTCTCGCTGGCGCATCCTTCGCCAACTGTTAACCGAAGCCGTTTTGATTTCCCTCGCTGGCGGCCTCCTGGGGACTATGCTCTCCGTCTTCATGCTCCGCGCTCTGAGCCACTGGCAGCCGATCTCCGAGTACCCCATCCACGTCACCGTTGCCGCCGACGCTACCACCTACGCGCTTGCTCTGGCACTCTCACTCGCAGCCGGCATCCTGCCCGGTCTCCTGCCTGCACGACAGGTCTGGCGCACGGATGTCAGCGATGCTCTAAAGAGCGGATCAAATTCCGCAAAGGCAATCCATCGCATCACGCTCCGTGATCTGCTCCTCGGAATACAAATCGCTCTCTGCGCGCTTCTCGTCACCGCCTCGCTCGTCGCTGTCCGCGGCATGAACCGATCGCTGCACGCCCCGTTTGGCTTCGTTCCCAGCGGCGTGATGATCGCTCAAACTGACATGCATATGGCCGGATACGCAAACAAATCAGCTCTTCCCGTTCAGCGACAGATCCTCAATTCCGTTTCGCAGATACCGGGCGTCACCGACGTCGCAATCATCAATGCCCTTCCACTCAGCGGCAGCGGCAGCAACTGGTCCGTTTACAAGGAAGGAACAGCAGACCTGCGCGCCTCCAACAGCATCATGACGCCCCGCGTCTACCAGGTCACGCCCGGCTACATCAGAGCTGCCCGCACCGCCCTGCTTCAAGGCCGCGACTTCACCTGGGATGATGGCCCGCAGAAGCCCAATGTCGCGATCGTCAACAGCACCTTCGCCCGCAAGATGTTCGGTGACCGGCCCGCCGTCGGACTTCACTTCCTCGGTGGAGACAAAACCAAATACGAGATCGTCGGCGTCGTTGAAAACGGCAAGTACGAGATGCTCACGGAGGACCCAAGCCCGGCCATGTTCTTCCCGCTCGCCCAAATCCCAGACGCGACAACAAACGTGCTCGTTCGCTCCAATCTCTCCTCCGCTGAAAGTGCCTCCGCCCTCAATCGCGCCCTCACGAGCATCGACCCCAATCTGCCATTCAACTTCCGCGGCTGGAGTGACCGCCTCTCCCCCGTCCTCTTCCCCGCACGCATCGCCACCGCCTCTCTCGGCGTCATGGGACTGCTCGCCGCCATGCTCGCCATCACCGGAATCTTCGGCATGGCTGCCTACACCGTCTCGCGCCGCCTGCGCGAACTTGGCATTCGCATCGCACTCGGCGCACTGCGCGGACAGCTCATCCGAGCCGCCCTTGCCCGTCCATTCCTGGTCCTCATCTCCGGATCGCTCGCCGGCCTGATCCTCGGCGTTCTCGCCAGTCGCCTGCTCGCCGCGTTGGTCTACGAAGCATCCCCGCGCGACCCGCTCGTACTCCTCGGCGCCGTGGCGTCGATGGTCCTTATCGGCCTCATCGCCACCTGGATCCCCGCCCGCCGCGCCCTCTCCATCAACCCCGCTCAACTCCTCCGCCAGGACTGAAGAACGAACCAAGACAAACGGGCTCGCCAAGCCATCCGCTCGACGAGCCCTTCCCTGCTCACTACTCACTACTCACTACTCACTACTCACTACTCACTACTCACTACTCACTAATCCCTAATCCCTAATCCCTAATCCCTAATCCCTAATCCCTCTCATGATGTTCATACTTACCAATCCTCTCGCTCAAATGCTCCGGATCCACCGACATCTGCACCACGTCCATCTCGTGCCCGCCCAGGTCAATCACAAACATCCCCATCCGCGAGCCCTCAGGCCGCATGAAGATCAGCGTCTGGTCGCCGCCGTTGCGGCTGGTCTCGCGAATCACGCGCTCCCAACCCGAACCCAGCTGTTGTGCGACGAGCTTGTTCAGCTCCTCTCCATCTACATCGGCATGGAAGTCCTCGATCTCGGCCACGTGCAGGCCGCGAACTCCGTCGTGCGTTGACGCCTGCGCTACCAGGCTGACGAACCCCAGCACGGGGATGCGATCGGCGTGCACGTGATAACGCGTCTCAATGGAATTCACCACCTGGTCGAACCCGCCCGACACTCCTTTCGCCAGCACCACCACTGGAACCGCCAGCGCCAGGAAGCAAATCGGAATCAGCACCAGCTCTCTCATTCCTCACCCCCGGTCTTCCCCTGCGGGGACTTCGCCTTCGACTTGTCCTTGTCCTTATCCTTGTCTTTGTTCTTGTTCCCGTTCGCGTTCCCTTCCACATCGCCCAGCACGCCAAGGCCGCCGATCCCCGACAGCTTGCTCAGGTCCTCCATCTTCACGGGACCGAGAATCAGCACGATGCTCAGTTCCTTCGGCTCTGCATCCAGAACAAACAATCCATGCGGCTGGCCGTTCACCATCTTCATCATCACATCGGTGCTCTCACCGCTCTTCTTGTCGCGCTCCCGCACAATCGATGACCACTCGCCGCCCGTCTCGAAGTACGACCGCAGCTTCTCCACGTCCACAGCCGTGAACTGCCCTTCTTTATCGAACTCGTACTCCCGCACGTAGATCCCGTCGAGACCCTCGATCAGGTGCTTCGTCGCTTGATCGTCCTTATCCTTGCCGTCCAGAAACTTCGCCGCGAAGCCCAGCATGTTCTTTCCCAGCGTCACCTCGGTCACGTTGGAGGCACGCGCAGCGAGTTCCTTCTCGATCGGCGACGGCATCGGCAACCCGCTCTGCGCCATCGCCGGAACCGCCATCGCCGCCAGCGCCAACACCCAACCTCCCACCCTGTTCTTCATCGAGCTCTCCTTAACTTCCAATCCACTCACCGCGTCCAACCTTCATCTCTGGGTGCCCCATCCTAACCGCGCTTTTGCAGTTAGGGTGGGATACGAAACAGTTCGACCTACTTGTCGTCCCGGTCGTGCTCCACCAGCTTCCGGTTCATATTGTTCAATACCTGATTCGTAATCCGCAGCGCCGTCATCAACTGTTGTTTCGCTTCTTCACCCTTGCGCCGCTCTTCCATCTGTCGCCACCCAAATCCGCCTGCCAGCACCGCGCCGGCAACCAGCGACGCCGCCAATCTCTGCCACCAGATCATCGTCGTGTGGTGACGCTCTGTCCTGCGCGCGCTCCGCTTCTGCAGGATCCGCCGTTTCAATCCCGGAGGAGCGGGCCGCCGCACCATCGCCTGCGTCAGCTCCTTCTCGAACTCCCGGTCCTGTTCGGAGCCGTCGATTCTTTCCGGCCGATCAGTCCAATCAAAGTTCACGGATGTACTCCTTCAAATGCGTTGTCGCCTTCGCCCGCAGCAGCTTCAATCCCCGGTGCAGATTGCTCTTCACCGTTGCAACCGGAGCTTCCACTGTCGCCGCAATCTCCTCCGGCGTCATGTCCTCCTGGTACCGCAGCACAAGCGCCGCACGCTGTGCCTCCGGCAACGTCGAGAGCAATTGCTCCAGCCGCGTCTCCAGCGGGGACTGCCTCTCTTCGATTGGCGCCCCGTGCTTATCCTCAATCTCGATCCACAGGTCAACGCCTCTCACCCGCTGGCGCCGCAGAGCGTCGGCCGACCGGCTCATCGCCACGCGCCGCAGCCAGTTCAACGCGTGTTCCGGGCTCTCGATCCGCTCCATATGCCTGTCCAACTCCAGAAAGACGTCCTGCGCAACCTCTTCCGCCAGTCCACGGTCGCCGGTCATGCGCCACGCCAGCGAAAACACCATGGACTGGTGTTCATCCACCAGCTGCTCGAACTCCGGCTGCCATCTCTGCGCCATCGGTTTCGCTTCTACCTTTTAATCCGCAGAACATCGCGGAACGGGATGCAGAAACTACGCGAGCGAAAGAAAAAATGTTCAGGTGAACTTTTCTGGGAACCTCTTCCACTTGGCGGGACGCTCCCGCCTCTGCATACAACCACCAGTGAGCAAAATGTTTCGAATGAGGTGAGTAGTACCCGGGCCAGTGTGCGGGTCTGCCCTCCAGAGGAGACTCCCCCCATGAAACGCAGTTTGCAGTTCTTTGCCTCCCTGAGCTTTGCCTTGGTCGCCAGCAGCGCATTCTCCCAGGCAGTGGCTTACGTTTACGTCGCCAACAATCCTAGAAACAGCAGCACCAACGAAGTCACCGCTTTCACTGCTGAAGCCAACGGAAAACTCAAGCCAGTCTTCGGCTCGCCCTTTCGCGAAGACGTTGTGAACATGGCCGTCGATGGAAGCCACCTCGTCGCGGTCAACCGCTCCAAGCCCAGCCTCGAAACTTTCACAATCGAGTCCGACGGCACGCTTCACTATCAGGCTTCCACCAACTACGCGACTCATGCGCCGCACGAAGATTGCCCCGCAGCCAACCAGATCTTCTTCGACCACACGGGCTCTTCGCTATACGTGCAGGAGTTCAGGGCGGACTGCTCCAACACGGGTGTCGCTTCGTTCGCTCTCAATAAGAGCACTGGAAACCTCCACTACCTGGGCGTAGACATCACCGGCGCCTTCCCCGGCGACAACAACGCCGCCTTCTTCACCGGCAACAATAAGTACGCCTACACCGCCGTGAACTCCGACTGCATGTACTACACGATCTACGGGTTTAAACGCGGCAGCAACGGGCTTCTCATGGATCTGCCCAATTCGTTCGGGAACCTGCCCACCCCGCCTCCCAACTTCCGCGGGTTTGTGCCAGACCTCATCGCCGCTGACCCCTACAACAACCTCGCAGTGCTCATGCAGCCGGCCAACCCTCCGGGATGCAGCAACGAACCGCTGCAAATCGCAACCTACACGGCCAGCTCGTCAGGCGTCCTCAGAACCAAAAGCACCTATGCCGACATGCCCTCGACGCTCATCGCCAATCCCACCGACATGAAGATGTCCCCCTCGGGCAAGCTGCTCGCCGTCGCCGGGCAGGAAGGCGTTCAGGTCTTCTTCTTCAACGAGAGTGCCGGTGCGGCCAGGTACACAGGCCTGCTCACCAAAGAACCAATCAGCCAGATCTTCTGGGATAACAGCGATCACCTCTACGGCATCAGCCAGGCCACCAACAAGCTATACGTCTTCACCGTGACCCCGACGCACACTTCGCACGCGCCCGGCTCGCCCTATGCCGTCAGCGGCCCTCAGTCCCTCATCGTCCAGCCGCTCGTACGCCGTTAATCTCCACACTCCACTCAACCGAGAGCCGCGCCCTGCGCGGCTCTTCTGCTTTCAAGCGGACATTCAGAACAAGTCCGGAATACTATGAAACGCGATCCGCGTCGGCGCAGCCTTGTACGCCGCCAGCATCGTCGCGGGAGCCAGCGTGCTCATCCCATACTTCTGATTCAGCCGGTCCATCTCCTGCAAAAGTTTCGCCCGGCTCTTCGCGTTCTCCAGCGAGTCGAACAGGTTCAGCGAGTGCAGCCTGTCCGGCACCAGCCCATTCAGGCTCACCCCGACAAAATATGGTTGGTCGTAACCCTTGCCCTTCGGCTTCTCGTTCCACAATCGGCACAGCGCTCCGATCAGCGTCTGATTGTCCTGGCACTCCATCAGCCGGATCTCGTGGTGCCACCCACGCGTCGGCACCCCAAACCGGCTCACCGGCGCATTCATGTTGCGCGGCACCGAGAACCCGACCGCAAGCCCGATCGAACTTGCCCACAGCTTGTGCGACCGCAGCCGCATCGCCGCCTTGTGCAGCAGCTTGTGCGCCACTGCCCATGCCTTCTCCGGCGTCCGCATCTCCGGCGAGAGCACATGCGAGTGGCTGATGGAGTTCAGATGCTCCGTCTCCGACATCTCGAAGTCTTCGCCCCGAAGCCAGTACCACAGCCGCTGCCCCCACACCGATCCCCACATCTCACCCGCCTGCTCGCAATCGAGCTCCAACAGGTCATCCATCGTGTGGATGCCCTTCTCATTCAGCCGTTTCTCCGTCTGCACGCCGATCCCTGGCAGATCGCGCAGACCCAGCCTGCGCAGCGCGTCGGGAAGCATGTCGAGGGTCAACGCCACCAGCCCGTCCGGCTTCTCCATGTCGCTCGCCACCTTGGCCAGATAGCGGCTCGTCGCGAGGCCCACCGAACTGCTCAGCATCGGCCCCACCTTCTCCTTGATGGTGGCCTTCACCTTGCGCCCAAGCTCCAGCGCTGACAGCAGCGGCCGCTCCCGCCCCATCAGCCGGCACGCCATCTCATCGATCGACATCACCGCGGTCACCGGGACGCAGCTCTCCACCGCCTCCACAATTCGGTGGTGGTAGTCGACATAGAGCTCATGCCTTCCCTCGACGAACACCATGTTCGGACACATGCGCTTCGCGTCTGCGACGATAGTCCCCGTCTTCACTCCATGCGCCTTCGCTTCGTAGCTCGCCGCAATGCAGCACGTCGTGTCCGCCAGCATCGGTACCACGCCCACCGGCTTGCCCCTAAGCTCCGGCCTGTCCTGTTGCTCAACCGACGCGAAGTAGGAATTCAGATCGACGAAAAGCCAATTGACCGCCGGGGCTCCCCCGTTCCTATCCGGCACATTCCTCTCGCCCGGATGAGGCACCGTCCCCTCGGGCCAATCGTCCCGTGTCGATTCAGTTCCCGGATTTCCACTGCCTGATTCCATAGATCCTTTATATTCGCTCTTTGTTCTCCCATTTACAACTAACGGTCACGTCTTGGTCATCTCAATAAGTGGTAGACTTGGGCTGCCACAAATCTGACAACGAAACCGTTTTACTCGCCAAGGGTTCTAAGTTTTAGGCTGTTTCGGACAGCCCAGCTGGGGATATGCACTCGATTACTCAAATCATCGGTTCTTACGCGAGTGTGCTGGCCATTCTGGTCACACTGGGTGTAGCGGTGTTACTCGTCTGCTGCCTTGAATGCACCAACTGCCCAAAGCGCGACAAAGACGAGTTCTTCAGCCGCCACGAACTATAGCGGCTCCCTCAGACTAAGGAGTCGCCGTCATTCGCGTTCCCTGGTGGAAGCAGATGCGCCATCCCGCACCATCTTTCCTCCAGATCGAACTCCGCACAACTTCTTTCGTCTCGCGCGCGTCAACGCTCGCATGAACGGTCCTGTAAGTAACCAGAGCGACCGAATCGCATAACATCCGGCATACAAAATCCCTCACATCGGGCCGACTGTAAATTACTTCCATCTCGAGAAGCGAAAGTATCCCGTCGCGGCTCCAGATGGTCCCAGACGAGCCGAACTCCACAAAATCGGGCGCAAGCAGTTCTGCCACTCGATTCCGATCGCGGCGGAACTCCGGCTCCATCAGCTGTAACTCCAGTCGGAGGAGTTCTTCCCGCGCGTCTTCTTCGCTTTGTTCGCTGCTCATCAGTCCTGCGCCTCCTTGAGGTACTCCTCGAAGTGCGCCAGGATGCGTCCGTACAAATGTACGCGCACGTCGCTCCCCGCAAACGAGTGCGTCTTGCGCGGATAGATCTGCAGATCGTAAGGCACGTTTGCCTCAATCAGCTTCTGCACAAACTGCACAGTGTTCCCCAGGTGCACGTTATCGTCCCCGGTCCCATGCACCAGCAGAATCCGCCCCTTCAACTTCGCTGCCGCATTCACCACTGAAAAGTCTTTGTAGCCCTCCGGATCTTCCTGCGGCCTGCTCAAATAGCGCTCTGTGTACACCGAGTCGTAATCGCGCCAGTCCGTCACCGGTGCCAGCGCCACGCCGGCCTTGAAGCGGTCCGAGTGCGTCATCGCATATAACGTGAACGTGCCTCCCCAACTTCCGCCCCACCAACCCAGCCGCTGCCCGTCCAACTCCGGATGCTGCGCCAGCACCGCGTCAATCATCGTCAGCTGATCTTCCAGCTGCACCGGGCCGAAGTTGTGATACGCAGCCTGCTCGAACTCGCGTCCACGAAAACCCATTCCGCGATTGTCCCCGTGCAGCACCGCAAACCCATGTTGAACCAGCAGCTCATCGAACAACACCGAATCGTTCCAGCGATCCACAACCGTCTGCACATACGGACCGCCGTAGGGATTCACAATCAGCGGTACGCTCCCCGGCCCCGCAGCATCTGCGGGCATCAGAAGCGTCCCATACAGAACCGTTCCGTCTTTGGTCTTCGCCTCGATCGGCGTCGGAGCGCGCAGAGCGAGCCCCTCCACTGGGCTGGAGCCCCAGAATGCCACGCATGCCGTTCCCACACCGCACATCTTCACGACTGGCGGGCTTTTTCTCGTTGAGAACTTATCAACATAATTTCCGCCCATCGACGCAAACTGCACATCGTGAAAACCCGCGCCCTCCGTCAACTGCTTCCGTTCTCCATCGAAGCTTGCGCGCCACGCCTGCCGCTCCTGCGGATCGCTTTCGTTCGACGAGTACAGCACCTCTTTACGCGATGGATCGACGCGATAGATCTCCGCGACATCGAAGTCTCCCTTCGTCAGCTGCTTTTCCAGCGTCGCGCGCGTCGAATCCGTTTTCCCCTCGTCATACCGGTACAGATAAATGTGGTTGTGCCCATCCTCCCAACTCGTCAGCGCAATGTACCCGTGCGCGACAAACACATCCATATACTCATTCACGAACTTCTCATCGTTGATTTCGAGAACCAGGTGCGCCGTACCCATCCGAGGATCAGCGAAATAAATCCTGCGATGCTTCTGGTCGCGGCTCAACGCCTCGGCCCACAGCGTCTTCTGATCCACCCACCCAAACCGTGGAATGTAGTCCTGGCCCTGCTCGATCGGGATGTGAACCCAGGCCGTCTTGCCGCCCTTCACGCTCACTACTCCCAGTCGCACGTCGGGATTCGGATCTCCCGGCTGGGGATACCTCTGTTTTTCAACACTCGCATGAGTAGGGATCCAATCCGTGAGCGGATACTCCGGGACGTTCTCTTCCAGCGTCTGCAGGTAGGCGATGTTCTTCGAGTCAGGCGACCAGAAGTAATTGCTGCGCGTTCCCAGTTCCTCCAGGTACACCCAGTCCACCTCGCCATTCAGCACATTCGCATTCGGAGATCCTGCCAGCGTAATCGTCGGCGTATCTGCGCTCCGCAGCGGCACAATCGCCAGCCCGTGATTGCGCACAAACGACACAAACTCTCCGTTCGGCGAGAACTTCGGATCGTCCCCCGCCGCCGAACCCGTCGTTCCAATATCGACGCCCGTCCCATTGCCCAATTCGTAGTACCAGAGGCTTCCATTCGAGTCGAAGAGCAGATGCTTCGAGTCGGGAGCCCACAGATAGCTGGCCATCCCGTACCGTTGGCGGTGATCCTTGTCCTCTTCGTTCACATCGCTTTTGGCGCGCAGCGTAGCCAGCTTCGAGTGGCCTACCAGAATGTGCGGCTTTCCAACTCCCGCATCGATCTCGATCAGCTCGCGATTATCGATGTACGTCAGGTGCTGCGCGTCGGGCGACCACGCAACACCGCTCGGCGGCGTCCCGGTCATCGGCCCGTGGCCGAAGATCTTCTCCACCGTCAACTCATTTGCAGGCTCCTGCCCCTGTGCTCCGAACCCAGGCAACACCACCGCAGTCGAAGCAATCGCAAGCCAGCAGAGAAGAGACCTCAAGGAACCTCCTTCAGGCGGCCACCACCCTTGGGATCAGGTCTGTGAGCTGTGCCGGGCTCCAGTTTACCCGAGCAAATCCGTACCGATTGTCACCACATTTCATCCCGTCGAACCCCGCTTCAAGCGACTATCCTTCCTTGTGGAGAGGTGACGATGTCCTGGGCAACACCCGAAGAGCGGCGCAATCTCGGCCACTCGCGCCGCAAGCAACTCGGCCGCCAGCAGAACGGCCAGCTCAATATCAAGGCCCGCAAATCACCCCTTGCTCTGCTCGATCGCGCCGAACGCGGCCGTGTTCCGGCGCTCCTAAAGCTCAAGCACCAGCTCATGGCGCAATCGCCCTTCGTCTTCTTCCGCGGAGCAGCGCCCATCATGGCCGCCGATCTTGCTCTCGTCCCAAACACCGGCATCGAAGCCCAGATCTGCGGCGACGCCCACGTCCGCAACCTCGGCGCCTTCGCCGCGCCCGACGGTCGCCTCGTCTTCGACATCAACGACTTTGACGAAACCATCCGCGGCCCCTTCGAGTGGGACCTCAAACGCATGGCCGCCTCCATCGTCCTCGCCGGACGCGAATCGCGCCACAAGGAAGCCTCAGCCCGCGATGCCGTTCAGCACTGCATTATGCGCTACACCGAGCAGATGCGCGCCTTCGCCCGCCTGCCCCTGCTCGAAGTCGCCAGGTTCCAGGTGCATCGCATCGGCAATGTCGTACCAGTGCACTCAGCACTCGTCAAAGCCGAACGCGCCACTCCCCTCCACAGCCTCGACCTGCTCACGGAGCCCGTTCCCGGCAAGCCCGGCACGCGCCGCTTCAAGGAAATCAAGCCGAACCTCACGCGCATCACCGGAACTCAGGCCGAAAAGATCCTCAACTCCCTCGCGCCCTACCGCGAAGTTCTCGAGCCCCAGCGCCAGCATCTGCTCTCCCTTTACCGTCCCGTCGATGTCGCTTTCAAAGTTGTGGGTACCGGCTCCGTAGGCCTGCGCGACTACTGCATCTACTTCGAAGGCAACGGACCGAACGATCCCCTTTTCCTCCAGATCAAGGAAGAAGCACCCTCCGCTTACACCCCTTATCTTCAGCACGCGCACCCCGCCAATCACAACGGGCAGCGCGTCGCCACCGGGCAGCGCGCCATGCAGTTGCAATCAGACCCCTTCCTCGGCTGGACGCACATCGGCTCGCGCCAGTTCCTCGTTCGCCAGCTCAACGACCACAAAGGTTCCATCGACCTCACCGATCTTGCCGGAACCGGCCTCACTGCATTCGCTGAAGTCTGCGGCGAACTCCTCGCTCGCGGCCACGCCCGCTCCGGCGACCCGCTCGTCATCTCCGGCTACCTCGGCAACGGAGAAGCATTCGCCGAAGCTCTCACCCACTTCGGCTCCCGTTACGCCGACCAGACCGAAAAAGACTGGCAGACACTGCGCCGCTCCGGCAAGGTTGAAGTACCAAAGAGGACACGATGAATCGTCGTCAATTCGCTCAGAGAATCGCTTCCGCCGCCCTCGCTGCCTCGACCCTTCCTACCGAAGCTGCCGCCGCTACCGAGAGCACCGCTCCACCCTTCCCGCTCTCCATCATGCTCTGGACCGTCTTCACCGACCTGCCCTTCGAGGAGCGCCTCGCCAAAGTGGCCGAAGCCGGCTACACCAATGTGGAACTCGTCGGCGAATACGCGAAATGGGCCGAAGCTGACTACCCGAAGGCTATCGCGGCCGCGAAGCAGCACGGCATACGATTTGACGCAACCGCCGGGTTGCACAATGGCGTTGCCAATCCCGCCGTGCGCGATGCCTTCCTCGCCGAACTGAAGGACGCCCTCACTCCGATGAAGCGGCTCTCCTGCCCGGCCATGATCATCCTCTCCGGCAACGTCGTTCCCGGCCTATCCCGTGACGACCAGCACGCCAGCTGCATTGAGGGCCTTAAGCGCGCTACTGCTCTGGTTGAAGGCAAGCAGATCGACGGCCAGCCTGTCCGCCTTCTACTCGAGTGCATCGACCCCGAAGAGAACCCCAAATACTTCCTGACCTCAGCCGCCGAGGCCATCGAGATCGTCCGGGCCGTCAACCACCCGCAGGTCCAGTTCCTCTACGACCTCTTCCATGAACAGATCGCCGAAGGAAACCTCATCGAGAAGCTCGACAATCACATCGACGTCATCGGCCTCATTCACATCGCCGACGTCCCCGGGCGCCACGAGCCCGGCACCGGCGAAATCAACTTTGCAAATGTCTATTGGAAGCTCGCACAGCTCAAGTACCGCCACCACGTCGCGATGGAGTTCAAGCCGACTGGCGACCCGGTAGCCTCCCTTCGCAAGGCCAGAGAGATGGTCGCGAACAGCCTCTGAGATCGAGGTACTGTTGAGCTTGCGCGAGAGCGAGACGGGCACTCCGGAGGGAGCGGCAGCCTTCAGGCTGCCGAATCAGACCTCAACGACCAGAGCGCCTTCAGCCTCGGATCCTTCACAAAAACATCAGGGCGCGACCGAAGCCGCGCCCCATACATTCAACCCCACAAAGATTACATCGCCGGCTTCGGCGCTTCCGCCGCCTTCGGCATCTGGAACACCGCCGGATCGATCGTCTTGTTTACTTCCACCTTCTTAACCGCCACGGACAGCTGGAACTGCCCAAGATCGATGTCCATCGCGTAAGGAATCATGTACCCCGCATCGGTCTTCCGGTAGTCGGAGAACTTCGTCGTAATATCCACGTCCTGGTCCTGCATCTTCGCCTTGCCCATGGCTGCGGTGATTAGGTAGCTCGTCCCATCGATCAGAAACGTCGTCTCGGCATTCTCTTTCGAGGTCAGCTTGATCTTGTACGCATTCCCGTCTTTGCCCATCAACTCGACCTTGCTGCCCTTGGCCGCATAGTCGTAAAGCGGACCGCCAACGTAGATCTGCCCCTTGCCCTGGTTGTACTGGTCCTCCGGCATCGGCGTCGGATCCGAAGCACCCGCCATCGGGTTCACCATCCAGCCGCCCTTGTCGTTGTAGCACTGCACAATCTTCGTGCCGTTGAAGTCGGTCTCGTTCTTGTAGCCCACGCCATCCACAACCGTGGTCACCGTGGGAGCATCATTGCCCATCACTGAGGTCGAACTCTCAATCGTGAGCGACTTCACTTGGCTGATCGCGGCCTTCCCGCCGATCGCCTCAATGTGCTTCGCCACAATCTCATCTGCCGTAGGAGTGCTCTCCGCCGCTGCCGGTGCCTGCGCCTGCAGTGCAACCGCAGCGCCTAAGAATGCGACCGCTGCCATCCCGTGAATGATCTTCATTGTCCTGTAACACCTTTCCGTGCCCGTAGACACAGGTCTCCTGTGCGGCACCAGTGTAGCTCTACCACCAGTACGCGCAACATGTACACTTTGTTTCAGTAATCTTCAGTTCGATTCAGCTTGCGAACGGCGACTGTCCCACCAGCTCGATATCAAACGTCCGCCAAAATGCCGCATCCTGCTTCGGCGGGTTCGGAACCGCCGTTGCCCGTAGAAACTCCTCCATCTTACCCGCCGGCGAGAATGCAATCAGCATATGGCTCGGCTTCCCCTCTACAGCCGCAAAAGTATGCGGTATCCCGCGAGGCCCCAGCACGGAATCACCGGCCTTTAGGACCACGCGCTGATCTCCGAGCGCAAAACGCACCTCGCCCGAGATCACGTAGAAGTACTCCTCCTGGTGCGGATGAATGTGAAGAGGAGGCCCTCCATTCACCAGGTTCATGTGCTCGACCACGAACAGCCCGTTGTTTGTCTCGCGCGGTAGCACCTTGAACAGAATTGAACTGTATCCGCGAGAATGGGCCTCTCCAAGCCTGTCCTGGCCGGCCGCGATCACATGTTCTTGCCCCAGTGCCGGCGCCGCTGCAATCGATAAAGGATCAAACCCAACGGCCGGCATCAACGCCGCCGCACTCTTTAGGAAAGAACGCCGCCTCATCAAATCTCCGAATCTTCAAGAAGGAACAGAAGAATACTGCCAAGCCTAAGCAAAGACGCTAACCACCCGCAAACAAAATCCGGATGCGGTCGGAAGGCAGTTCCGACAGACTGGAAACTGAGAACTGAGAACTGTGGACTACGAACTGCAGACTGCTTTCCTCAACCCACCGGCACCAGCTTCGCATCCGACGCCTGATGCCGCGGCTCATTCTGCATCTCCACCAGTACTGGCGAGGCATCCAGGCGCATCACGCGATCTTTGCTGTATAGCAGCATCACGCCTTCCGCCTGGTCGAACGTAATCACGAAATTCTTCAGCGGCGTCGACCCGATATTCACCAGCGGAAACGCCGAGTTGATTTCGACAAACGCCCTCCTGAAGACATAAGGCCCGAACCACACATCGGGCTGCAGCCTCGCCGCCCTCAGTGAGAACCGTGTAGCCAGCGACTCCGCTGTGCCGTACTCCACCGGCGTCGTCTGGAACCGTATCTGCACCGCTACCGCATCGGGAAGACTCAACCCATTCCCGCCAGTATCGACCTGGGCGTCCACACCCAGCCCATCGATCTGCAGCCTCGCGATCGGCACACCGTCCTTCATTTGAAACGGGAGCACCGATCCGGCAGCGCTCTTCGGCAACGTCCCCGCACTCAACACCATCTTCCGCCCCGGATAATCGAGGGTCAGCAGATAATCCTCAAACAGCGGAAAACCCAGCACGCCCTGACAATTCTGCTCTTCGCGGAACAGCCGATGCTCCACCGCCTGCACCTCTTCGAACTCGACGCCGCCGATCTTCAGCGACTCGACCCAGACCATATCCGACCGCTGTTCGCCCTGGCCGCTCGGGTCCGTCAGCCGTGCATGCCCCACCGTCGGAATCCCCAGCTCGTGCACCAGCTCCGGCGAAATCAGCGCCTGCGTTCCCGTTCCTGTATCGACCAGAAACCGATACGGTCCACGCCCGTTCACCATCACTTCGACATACGGCTTATCGTGGATCAATTCAATCGGCGCGGTCGCAGCCATCACCCCGGGCCGCTCTTGTGCCCAGCTCGATAGTGCAAAGAGGAGCCCGCACACCCCCGGCAGGAGCGACAAGCCAATGCGAGCCCGGTTTCCTAGAGCCCAGCTCAAAGGAGTCACAACGACCTCCCGATCCGCGCACCTGCCATGCCGGAATTCACTCGATACTACGCCCGCCTCATCCGAGATGTTCAGCTTTCGTGACCGGCCGCGCACCCGGCTCCCCAACCGGCCCGCCTCTACAATGGACCGGTATGCCCACCACCGTCCGCTCGCACGCCAAGATCAACCTCGGCCTTTACATCGGCGCGCCTCGCTCGGACGGCTTCCACCCCCTTGCCACCGTCTACCAGACCATCGAACTCCACGATTACGTCACCGTAACCGCCCATCCCGCCTCCGAAACCTCCATCCGCCTCACCTCCAACGACCCCCGCGTCCCTACGGACAGCCGCAACACCGCCTGGAAGATGGTCGCCCTGGCCCTTGAGGATCTTGCCACCCCCGCCAGCGTGTCCATCTTTATAGACAAACGCCTCCCCATCCAGGGCGGACTCGGAGCGGGCTCGGCCAACGCCATAGCAGCTCTCGTCGCCCTTGAAACTGAACTTCGCCCATTCCGCGAGGACGTCTTACCCGACGGGGCTGGCAGAACGAGCTGGCTCGATATCCGCCAATTTGCTGAAAAGATGGGAGTTCCAGAGCTTGACTCTCCCATGTTCAACGTCGAGAACTGGCCCTCAAACCAGATCAATCTCGCTGCCAAGGTAGGATCCGACGTCCCTCTCTTCCTCATCGGTGGCGCCGTACTCGGCCGCGGCCGCGGCGAAGTCGTCTACCCGCTCCCCGACTTGGACCCCACCTGGTGCCTCATCGCCACCCCGCCCATCGGCGTTTCCACCCCCCAGGCCTTCCGCGACTGGGACGCCCTCTGCGCCAGAGAAGGTTTGACCGTTGATGCGTCAGAAGATAGACTGGAACAGTTGAGCCGCGCCTATGCCAGCGCCTTTTCCGAGGCAATGCATGGCAAAGGCTCCTCCGGTGTCCCTGGCAATGACAGGGACCTCGCCGGACCTCAAGAGTCCGCGCTTGTCCGCACCGGGATCACGAGCTGGATCCAGAACGACTTCGAACGAGTCGTCTTTCCCCAGCATCCCTCCCTTGCTCAGATCAAGCGTCTTCTTGCGGCCGACGAAACCCCGGAGGCAGCCCTCCATGCTTCGCTGTCAGGGTCCGGTTCCGCACTCTTCGGGTTGTACCTGACCCGGGAACATGCACAGGCAGCCCAGCAACGGCTTACCGCGGCAGGCGTCCAGAGCCAGTTGACGCAGACACTCCCGCGATCGAAGTACTGGTCTGAAATGATTGTGGAATAGTCCCTGTGTAATCGATTGACAGCGCTTCACGGCGGGATTGACACTCGCCATCGGCTGTCAATCAGCGACAAGCAGAAGCGGAGTTGGGCGATCGTTCAATGGTAGGACAATGCCCTTTGGAGGCATTTATCCTGGTTCGAATCCAGGTCGCCCAGCCAGTACTCCTCTCCTGTCCATCGCAAGCCTAAATGCAGCCAAAGCCAACCAGCTTGGAGGTATTGGAGATGGAAGTGGTAACGACGACAGCAACACTGGAAGAAAAACAACCCGGCTCGTCCGACTCGAACAAAGACGGCGGAAAGGGTCCAACTCCGCCCAGCGGCTCCGATTCGAAGTCGAATAGCGGCAAGCCAAGCCCCGAGCGCAAGCGCTCCCGCAATCTCAGCGAGGATCGCCGCTTCAAGCTCTTCAGCGGCACCGCCAATCGGCCCCTCGCCGACGAGATCGCGCGCCACATCGGCGTCACTGTCGGTGAAGCCAAGCTTCAGCGCTTCGCCGATGGCGAAGTCTACTTCCAGTTGCTTGAGAATGTCCGTGGCGTCGACGTTTTCGTAGTTCAGCCCACCTGCTATCCCGTCGACCAGAACCTCGTCGAGCTCCTCATCATCATTGACGCCCTCAAGCGCGCCTCCGCGGCCCGCATCACCGTCGTCGTTCCTTATTACGGATACGCTCGCCAAGACCGCAAAGATCGCCCTCGCGTTGCCATCAGCGCCAAGCTCATCGCAGATCTGCTCACCACCGCCGGCGCCAACCGCGCACTCTTCGTCGATCTCCACGCCGCGCAGATCCAGGGTTTCTTCAACATCCCAGTCGACCACCTCTTCGCCAGCCCCGTTCTCGTCAGCTACTTCCGCGAACTCAATCTCCCCAATCTCATCGTTGTCTCGCCCGACGCCGGTGGCGTGGAGCGCGCGCGCTTCTTCGCGCAAAAGATGGGAGCCCCCCTTGCCATCGTCGACAAGCGCCGCACCGACATCAACGTTGCCGAAGTGATGCACGTCGTCGGCGACGTCCACGGCAAGTCCTGCCTCATCATCGACGACATCATCGACACCGCCGGAACCCTCGTGAAGACCGTGGACGCACTCTATGCGAACGGCGCGGCCACCGTGCACGCCTGCGCCAGCCACGCCATCTTCTCCGGTCCGGCCATTGAACGCATTGCAGCTTCCCGCCTCGAACAGGTCGTTGTCACCAACACCGTTCCGCTGCGCGAAGCCGCCCAGAAAACCCCCAAGATTAAGGTGCTCTCCATTGCCGGCCTGTTAGGCGCCGCGATCGAGAGCATTCACATGGAGACCAGCGTCAGTACGCTGTTTAGCTAGTCTCCAGTCACCAGTTTTCAGTCGTCAGTTTTCAGGGCGACTCAACATCAACCGGAGTTGGAAGTCAGTTTCGATATCGAGTTCTCAACTGAGAACTGATGACTGGTAACTGACAACTGGCTTTTCACAAAGGGAGCGGAGCAACTCAGCCAGTTCTTCGATACCGATCTGAAAGCTGAGAGCTGACAGCTAAAAGCTGTCTCCCCCGTGCCCGAATACAGAAAAGAGAGATGCACATGCCTGAAGTTGTCGTAGCTAAGCCCCGTGAGGGCAAGTTCAACAAGAATGCCGCGCGCCGCGTGCGTGCCGCCGGAAAGATTCCTGCCGTCCTTTATGGAGCGGGCGCAGATGCCATCGCTGTTGAAGTCGATCCCAAGCAGATCACGCGGATCCTCTTCTCCGAGACCGGCCACAACACCATTTTCGATGTCGAAGTCGCCGGCGTTCCCTCCGCCAAGGCCATGATCGTCGAGTGGCAGCGCGAGCCCATCAAGGACCGCCTCATCCACATCGACATGAAGCGCATCGCGCTCGACAAGCTCCTCCAGGTCAGCGTTCGCGTCAAGCTCATCGGTACTCCGGTCGGCGTCAAGACTGAAGGTGGCATCCTCGATCAGGTTCTGCGTGAAGTCGAAATCGAGTGCCTCCCCGCCGACATCCCGAACCACATCGATGTCGACGTAACCGGCCTCGGCCTGCACGGTGTGCTCCGCGTCAGCGATCTGCCGCACAGCGACAAGATCAAGTACCTCGATAATGAGGACGCGACCGTGGCTCACGTGGTCAGCATTAAGGAAGAAGTTGCAGCTCCCGCCGAGGGCGAAGCAGCAGCAGCCGGAGAAGCCGGCGGCGCGCCTGCCGAACCCGAAGTGGCCAAGAAGGGCAAGGCCGAACCCGCAGCAGAAGCCGCTGCACCGGCCAAGAAGTAGGAACAGGACAAGGTGCTCGAGAACGAAAACAAGCGCGGGCCTTTTCTGGTTGTGGGGCTCGGCAATCCCGGACTCGAGTACCTCCGGACACCGCACAACGCGGGGTTCATGGCAATTGACCGCATCGCCGAACAAGAGGGCGTTGTGGTGCAAAATCGGCGATGCCGGGCCGTTACCGCAACCTGCCGTCTGGCAGGACGCGAAACGATCCTGGCCAAGCCGGAGACATTTATGAATCTAAGCGGTGTTTCCGTTGCCGCTCTGATTCGCGAGTTCGAAGTAGACCCGGCACGAGACCTTCTCGTGATTTACGACGAGTTGGACCTGGTGCTGGGGACATTCAAGATCAGGGAGCGGGGTTCGCCCGCGGGACACAACGGAGCCCGCAGCGTAACCAGCGCTCTCGGCAGCCAGGAGTGGCTGCGGTTGCGCATAGGAGTTGGGCTCGACCTGCCGCCGGAAGCCAAAGAGGCTGGCGGCAAACGACCCGGCAGAGATTATCTGCTCTCGCCGATGCGCAAAGGGGATCTGGCCAAACTGGATGAGGTGCTCGACAAGGTGGCAACCGCCACCAGGCGCATCATCCAGGACGGTCCCGGCCCTGCGATGAACGAGTTTAACCGCAAAGAGCAGTGATCAGAGATCAGTGTTCAGTGGTCAGGGGTAAACAGCTCCCGATCATCGTTGCGGAAGCAAGTGTACGGACTGCCGCGAGTGAAACTGCCCGGCCGCCCAACAGCAGATGGTGAACAGTGGATCGCGAGTTCTGACCACTGATCACTGATCACTGACAACTGACCCCTGCCGTTTACGCGGCGAAAGGAAACACGGATGTCTCGCTTATATGAGGTAATGTTCATCGTTCGGCCCGATGCGGTCGACGAAGACGTCGACAAGCTGATCGCCGGCTTCACTACCAGCGTCACCAATGGCGGCGGCGTGGTGAAGAACGTCGAGAAGATGGGCCGCCGCAAGCTGGCCTACCTTGTCCGCAAATTTAACGACGGCAATTACATCTTGATGACCATTGAGGCCGGTGGCGCCGTGGTTCTCGAGCTGGAGCGCCGTCTCCGCGTCTCTGAGCCGGTGATCAAATTCATCACCGTGCGCATGGACGAAGAAGAGAAGCGTCTGGCCAAGATCAAGGCCATCCGCGGCACCCGTCGCAAGGTAAGCGCCGAAGCGCCTGCCGCTGCTCCGGCCGCCCCGGTTGCCCATCCGCCCGCCCCCGAACCGGCCGCTGCGGAAGCCGCCCCCGCCAGCGCCTAATCGATCCTCGCGATGTCTTGAAAGGGCACGGCTTCAGCGTGCCGCAAGCTTGGCAAGAATTCAACTGGGCTTTAGCCCCTGTTGGCCGATAAGCCCGACAGAACTGAAGAGGAAACAACATGTCTGATGAGAACCAGGTAAAAGCACCCGAGGCGCCAGCCGCCCCAGCCGCTCATAGCGGTCCCCCATCCGATCGCCCGGCAGGCGGTCCCGGCGGACCTCGCGGACCCCGCCCCGGTGGCCCCGGCGGTCCCGGCGGACGCGGCAAGTTTTTCCGCCGCAAAAAGGTCTGCAAGTTCTGCACCGAGAAGATCGATGCCATCCCCTACCGGGATGTCCGTCTGTTGCAAGGCTTTGTGGCCGAGCGCGGCAAGATCGTACCCCGCCGTCTCACCGGCGTCTGCACCACGCACCAGCGTCGTCTGACCCGCGCCATCAAGCAGGCTCGCAACATCGCCTTGCTGCCCTTCGCGACCCGGCACTAAATAGCCCGCTCCGGCTTCGGCGTCCCCGTTACTAAAATGACGCCTTAGTTGTAGCGCTCTAACAATCTGGCAGGCGACGGCCGCACTCGATTCGCGATAGAATCTGCCGCGGCGCAACTGAAAGATGTACGCCTGTGTCTAACACAACGGACGGACGGCCTATCGTTCAGCTGCCCGTGATTTTGGAGAGTTTCACATGGAAGTCATCCTGAAAGAAGACGTAGCCAATCTCGGCCACCGCGGCGACGTGGTGAAAGTTGCCGACGGCTACGGACGCAATTTCCTTCTTCCCCGCAAGCTGGCCCTGCAGGCAACACTGGCAAACAAGGCTGTCATTGAACAGATGAAGGCCGCTGCCGCCCGCCGCTCCGCCGAAGAAAAGGTTCAGGCGCAGGCCCTCGTTGCCAAGCTCGAGCCCCTCACCCTCAACTTCACCCGCAAGTCCGGCGAAAACGGCCAGCTTTTCGGCTCCGTCACCACCGCCGACATCGCTGCTGAACTCGCCGCCAAGGGCTTCGACATCGATCGCCGCAAGATTCAGCTCTCCGAGCCGATCAAGAGCCTCGGCAACTTCACCGTCTCCGTCAAGCTGCATCGCGAAGTCACCGCCCACGTCGGCGTGCACGTCGTCGCCGATGCCGCCCAGGAAGCCGCTGAACCAGCCGCCGCCGTCGCCGACTAAGCTCAGCCTCTGGCTTTCAGCTTCTGGTTACTGGCTACTGGGAACTGGCAACTGTTTTTCGTGACCGCTCCGCCTCCCGATCCAACCCGGGAGGCGGTCGTGTATCTACACAACTCCATCCCGATCACACCTGTCGATAACTCCGATTCCCACGCAAAGAAAGAAGAGTGTCAGTTCGATCGAAGCCCTTCGCGCAGGGAAGGTCGAAGCGGAGAAACCCGCAGTTGTCTCTCTTGCGCTCCCAGACCATAAAGCCTGTCTTTCACAAGAAAGACAGGCTGGTCAGCAACATCTCGGATGAGCTTCCGCACTGCGGGCTAAAGTTCCCTCGCAGCTCGTCAGCGCGCTGCACCGCTCACACTGCATGCCCCGTAGTCCTTCGTCACTTTCTTCACAGCGAAAGTCCTCTGCTTATTCGCACCCTTGCCCGGCTTGCCCGAAATGCGCACGCGCTCACCCGGCTTGATTGCCGCGGTTTCGCCTTGCAGCACGTAATGTTTGGTTCCCTGCTCATCCGTGAGCTGAAGTCCGCCGCCCTCTTCTGACGCACACCCGGTAACGTTGTGCGGCGCGCGCACAAGGAAGTACACCCCAACTCCGATGCCAACACCCACGCCGATCAGGACACCGAATATTCCCGCAGCCTGTTTTCCGCTGACGGGGATCTGTGCATCTGCTTTCGTCGCATGAGTCAGGAAGGCGAGACACAGCGCGGCGACAACGAATCGAACAATCAGCTTCTTCATCAACGATGACTCGCTTCGGTTCTAAATTGTGGGTCGATTTGGTCGGTCCAGCCTAATGAATGGTTTCAGCGGTGTCAATTGCAAACATCGGATGGGCGACGCCGTAGCTACTTGAACAAACTCACTTCCGCCCCGCCCCCGCTCTGCGTGATCAGCTTCTTGAACGCCTTCGTGAACTTCGTCTGAAATCCCGACCCCTCCGGAATCTTCTCCCATGAGAAAAGAATTCGCGCGCGCGTCGCCGACGGCGCAGGATCGATGTTGTTCTCCACGTCGTAGCACGTCCGCGCCTTCTTCCCCGCGACCGACACCACATTCAGACGTGCCAGTGGCGCGCGGGTCTGCATCGAGTCGGTCGCGTCGTACACGTCCCACGCAACCGTATTCGCGTCGAGAGCATTCAGGAAAATATCGCAGTGACCATCCGGCTGCTTGATCGTCAGCACCGTCTTCGTGGGATCGATCGACACCTCAAGGTTGTCGTTCACCCCATCATCAGCGCTGTACTGCAGCAGCGCCCCGCGCAGATAGGCGAACAACTCCTCGGCCGTGGGTTCCTTCACCGGCACAGCCTTCTTGTGCGCCGGCTTCGATTGCGCAGCACAGAACGGCGCAGTCCACGTCATCGCTCCAGCGCAAAGCACTGCAACGAGCCCAAGACCCGCCCATCTCTCGACCCTGTTCATGAGGCTTAAGCTCATCTTAGGCCAGACCCACCGCACTGAATCCCAGCAGCGCCTCACGACGACTCCCGCCAGTAACCTGACCTTCGTTTTCCAATCTGCATTGGGTGCCCCCGAGCCTGTCCTGAGCAGAGCCGAAGGATCCCCCGCACTTGGGGACCTGGGTTTAGATTCGGCGGTCATCGCAAACGAAGTGTTTCGGCAAATTTGCAGGTGCGTGTTTCTTTCCACACCAGGCAACCCATCGAGGGCAACTGGAGACCTCTCCCTCCCCATCTGAATGCGTTATACGTGGAGCTCGCTCCCGTGGAGGTTCCTTATCTTATGAAAAACATAAAGTGGTTCTCAGTCCCCGCTCTTGCTCTCTGTATGGCCGCCCCACTCACCATCAAGGCCGCCGCTCAGGAACAGTACCCCGCCAACCCGCAGTACAGCCAGCCTCAGTATCAGGACCAGGATCGCGGCGACTGGCAACGCTACCCCGACGACTATCGTGACGCCCAGCGCCAGGGCTTCCATGAAGGTATGGAAGCTGCCCGCCACGACTACATGGACCGCCGTCGTGCTGACGCCGACGACCACCAGATGTACAAGCATCCTCCTGTCCGCGGCGACGAAGCCAAGCGCGACTTCCGCGAAGGATTTAAGGAAGGCTACCGCCGCGCCATGGATCACATGCGCAACGGTGGAGACCGCGATCGCGACCGTGACCGTGACGACCGCCGCCGCGACGACGATCAGCCACACTTCTAACACTCCATCCTGATGCAAACCCGAATGCCCGGCCGCACAGGTCGGGCATTCTTTTGCCTTCCCGCAAAACTCCGAAGTAATCCACATCGATGCCCGTGGCAGCGCATTGCGCTGGCGCATTCACCATCCGCGATTTAGCATTCCTGCTGAGTTCTCCGGATCGCAGGAGCACCAACTCGATTTGAAAAGGAGATTTGCTCGATGAATCTCAACTGGCTCCGCATCGCATCTCTTGGCGCCTGCGCCGCACTCATAGTGCTCTCTATTCCTCACCTTCGCGCCGCATCGCCATCGCCTCTCGCTCCCGGCTCCTCACAGTATCGCGATCGCGATGATTGGAATCGCCCCGACAACGCATGGAACGACATCCAGCGCCGCGGCTTTCGCGACGGCATTGAGGGAGCTCGCCGTGACGCTGAGAATCACCGCCAGCCCAATGTCGAAAACCGCGATGAGTACCGGCATCCCGACGACGTTCCTCCCCCCATGCGCCGCGCCTACCGCGAAGCCTTCCGGCGCGGATACGAGCGCGGCATCGCGCACTTCATGAGCGGTCCCATGGCGCCGGCTCCAGTCATGCGCCCCTGGGACGCTGTGCCCGATGAGTTCGATGCCCTGCGCCGTCAGGGCTTTCACGACGGTATCGAAGGCGCGCGCCGGGACTACGAGAATCACCGCCGCCCCGATGTCGACAATCGTGAAGAGTACCGCCACCCTCACCTGCCCGCAGAGCAGCGCGAAGCCTACCGCGAAGGGTTCCGTCGCGGCTACCGGGTCGGCATCAATCACCTCATGGGCGGATACGACCGGCAATAGCTTCCGCTCAATTCCGATCGAAAACAGGAACACAAGAAACGATGCCCGGCGCTCCTACGCCGGGCATTTCCTTTCTCCGTCACAATCCGTAGTCAGCCACTCAGCTTCGGCGTAGAATCTCCCCACCTGGCTGCCCTAGGTCTCCCGTTGTTGGAGACCTGGGATACGTCACCGCCAACCCCGGAGGTCGCATGAATCGCCGCAAATTCCTCTCCACCGCCGCAGCCGGACTCGGCGCATCCTGTCTCACGCCGCGCGCCATCGCCGACCTGCTCGTCATCGACACGCCACACCGCGCAGAGGCCACCGACACCGTCGTCCTCGGCAAAACCGGCATTCGCACCAGCCGTCTCGCCATGGGCACCGGCACCGTCGGTTTCGGAGGCTCCTCCAATCAGACCCGCACCGGCGGACTCACGCGTCTCCTGCGCACCGGCTACGATCGCGGCCTCACGCTGTTCGACACCGCCGACTCCTACGGCTCGCACCCTGAAGTCGGCGAAGCCATCTCCAAGCTCCCGCGTGACAAGGTCGTCTTGATGACCAAGTGCGACGAACGCGACCCCAAGCAGGCCAAGGCCGACATCGACCGCTACCGCCGTGAGCTCAAGACCGACTACATCGACATCCTGCTCGTGCACTGCGTCACTGAAGGCGACTGGACCACTCGCTATCGCGGCGTGATGGACGTCTTTTCTGAAGCCAAGCAGAAGGGCATCATCAAGGCGCACGGCGTCTCCTGCCATAGCATCGAAGCGCTCCGCGCCGCGGCAGCCTCGCCCTGGGTCGACGTCGATCTCGTCCGCCTCAATCCCGTCGGCGCGCACATGGACGCCGACCCGCAAACCGTCATCAGCGTTATCAAGCAGATGCGCTCGCAAGGAAAGGGCATTATTGGGATGAAAATTCTCGGACAGGGCGCCATGCGCAAGCGTCAGGACGAAGCAATTCGCTTCGCTCTAGGCACCGGCGTGCTGGACGCCTTCACGATCGGCGCAGAAAACGACACCGAACAGTCCGACCTCATCAAGCGCGTCGCCGCGGCCTGACTCTCTTAGCAGCGGATTTACCGTGCTCTATCGACGTGGCCCTCAGTCAACCCGCGTTCATCAGGCGTCGGCTTGCACAGATGCGTCAATGAATTCCTTCGCAAACTCGTCCCACGCATCCACCACTTCCGCGCGGACTCCTCCGGCTTCGGGCCCTTGCGGGTCTCCGCCCTGGTTCACGAACATCTCTGCCTTTGAAATCGCAGTCTTCAGCCGCTCCACCTTCTCATGAAAACTGGCCATGCGGATCCCCCTGACCCCAATACAGTGTTGGGTCTGCGAGCGACCGCTCCGGCGAACATCCGCAGATACCACTGCACTTTGGATGCTTGCTGATCTACGGACACAGCCGGAGACGGGTGGAAAAGTGACGAAATCTTAATCTGTGCTGCTCCCCGAACAGCCAACTCTTCCTGAGCGCACCTTTTCGACGCCAGCTTTATTTCACTCTGAAGCAAGCTCCCGCTTTCTCGCACCCGCATCACAACACACGCATGGACCCTCTTGCTCCCCTTCTCGGACGCACCCTCGTGATTGTCGCCCACCCCGACGACGAAGCCGTCGCCTGCGCCGCGCTCATGCAGCGCATGCGCGAACCGCACGTGCTCTTCTGTACTGACGGCGGTCCTCTCGATCCCTACTTCTGGAAACCGTACGGCTCGCGCGAAGCCTATAGTCAGCTTCGAGAGAAAGAAGCTCGAGCGGCTCTTAAGGAGGTCGGAGTCAGCAACGTGGAGTTCCTGAAAACCCGCTCTGGCCAACCGATCATCGATCAGCAGCTGTTCCAGAACCTGCCCGAAGCCGTTCCCGCCGTCTCCGATGTCGTCGCCCGCATCCGCCCCGACGTGCTGCTCACCATTGCCTACGAAGGTGGCCACCCAGACCACGACAGTTGCAGCTTCATCACGTCCGTGATCGCACGTGAGCAGCATCTTCCCTCATGGGAGATGCCCATCGAGCCTCTATTCAAGAAAGTCGAGCGAAAATGGCAGACCTTTCTGGCACCCGCACACCCTGCCATCACGCTCCATCCCACACCCGGCGAAGTCGACCGCAAACGCCGCGCTCTCCGGGCCTATGCGTCGCAGGGTAACTTCGACAGCATCGCCGGCGTCGACGAAACCTTCCGCCCCATGCCCCAGTACGACTACGCGCGCCGCCCTCATCAGGACGAGCTGAACTATGAGTCCTGGCAGTGGAAGATGACCGGAGACGAAGTCGCGGCAGCCTTCAAAGCTTTCATCGACTCCCATTGACTCCATCCAGCGGAATTCCCGTTTCTCGAAATTCGATAAATCGATTCATCATGCTCCGCACTTATCGATGAGAGGCTCCACAGGCGAAATCGCTTGCAATGCACAGCGAATTCCGCTTTACTATCCCCTCATACCCAGGTCTTCAACTCTGCTTTGATGAGGGCGCGATGTCTCGCAAGATCCTGACTTTCGGCTATGACGCTTGCCATCGCTGGGCGGTGCTGCGGCTCGCCGGGTTCACCGTGCAGGTCTGCGAATCCATCAGCGAACTTCGCGACCGCCTCATGAAGGGCTCTAAGCCCGACGCTGTACTCATGGTCGAGGACATCGTCAGTGTTCCGCCCGAGGCAATCGCGGCCGCCCGGTCCTACTTCCACGGACCACTCGTCCTCTTTGAAGCCCGGTCAGGATCGGCCTACAAGAACGCCTTCGATCTCTGCGTTCCCATTCTCAGCGGCCCGTCAGTATGGCTGCCCAGGCTTGAGAGTCTTCTCGACTCGAAACAAGCCGAACCAGCCGCGACGCGCACGCCCGTCAAACACCCCGCCGTCCTCCCCTAGGCCCGGTCCTCAGCAGGTCACCATCGTTACGCTGCATCCCGGACGCGTCGGCTTCCACTGCACCAGGAAGCTCGTAACCGAGTTGGCCTGCATCCGCCGCATCGCTTCAAACTCCCCGCTCTTCTGGCTGTAGAGCAGCTTGCCTTTATCGCTCAGAACCGCGAGCGCGGGAACGCCCTTGTTCAACGGAACGCCATAGCGCTCTGCGATGTCGACGTTCTCATCCATGTGCCCGATGTTGATGTGCACCAGCACGTAGTTCGCGTCCAGAATCGGCCGGTTCTCAGGATTATGGAAATAAATGTCGAGCACCTGGCAGTCGCCGCACCAATTACCGCCAAAGTCGATCAGAACGCGCTTGTGTGTCGCCGCAGCCTGCTTCAGCGCATTTGCAAGATCCGTCTTGGCCTGAGCCGGGTCAGGATAGATGTCGCGCGTGCCGGCCACCGCCGTGCCCACAATCACCAGCAACAACCCTGCGGTCAAGCTCAACAGCTTCGGCGTTTTCATGAGCAGTCATCCCTCCAGCGCGCTGAATAAAGTCTGTCATAAGGATGCGCGAACCCGGGAGCCCGTTACAATTCGTCGCGCGCTACCCCATCCGCGAAGAGTTAGTCTTTATGAGATATGAATAAGCTTCGTCAGAAGCTCGAGTCTCACGCCTTCCCCACCCTCGCAGCCATGATGGAGGGCTACGCGCACGCCGCCGTCGACACGGCAAAGGGCGAGTACCGCCAGACCCTGGACTACTCCGCCGATTCAATCAACGTCCTCGATGAGGTCGTCGTTCTCGTCAGCGAGACGGTCGACATCGACCTCGACTTCGAGTCCCGCCTCTGGGGCAGCTATCTGGGAGAGGTCATCCGCTCCCGCTATGCCGGCATGTGGGAGATGACCCAGTATCCCGGCGGACAGGTCGCCGTGCCCGCCGTCGAGATCCGCGGCTCCCGCCTCTTCCCGCTCATGAAGGTCTACCGCCGCCTCACGAATGGCGAAGAAGAGGACCTACGCACCTTCTACAACATGGTGACCGAACGACTCGGAAACCCGGCTCAGGTCAACTAAAGTCTGCGAGCAGAGCCCCTTACACCCCTGGTTCAGGAAGGATCTGCTGGCACACCGGCCTTCCGGCGCACCCTTTCACCGCACGGAAACCTTCCTCACCCCCGGAGTGCGATCAATCACACCGGCATTCTCGCTTTGTGCGACAATGGAGCTTGATGAGCGCGCCGCACTCCTGCGCGCGGAAGGATCCCAAATGGGCGATTTACTACAGCCAACTCACCTGATCATCCTCGCGGTCGTTGCTTTTCTGCTCTTCGGCGCCAGACGGCTGCCCGAGCTCGGCAAGGGCCTCGGCGAAGGACTACGGGGCTTCCGAGAAGGCATCAAAGGCGTGACCGAGCCTCCGCCAACCACTACCCAGCAGAACACGCAGGCTCAGCCCCCGGCTCCTCCGGCCAGCAACACCGAGCCACCTCGCCAGGCGTAACCTCCGCCACCACCTCTACGCCAACCGGCGTACCAGGCCTGTGCCACCCGCACAGGCCTTTGTATTGGTCCACTGACTCCACGACTTGCTACTCACTAATCGCTAGCCCCTCGTCCCCTTGTCCCCCTGTTACCTGGTCCCCTGTCTCCCAAGCACCATTCCCGGCTCCGCCGTCAGTTCCGCACCCGCAAACTCCCCAGCCACAAACCGCGGCCACGCTGCCGCCGCGATCATCGCCGCATTGTCCGTCGAGAGCGCCAGCGTCGGAAACGCCACCCGCACGCCCCTCCGCCCCGCCTCCGCAATGAAACGCTCCCGCAACTCCCGGTTCGCAGCCACTCCCCCGGTCACCAGAATTCGCTCAGCATCCACCGCATCCGCAGCCGCGAACGTCTTTCGCAGCAGGTCTCCGATCACGGCATGCTGAAAGCTGGCGATCAAATCCAGCGTCCCCTGGGGGCGCAATTCCAGCGCCTCCTCTTTCGTCTTCGGAGGCTTCCCGACCTCCAGCATGCGAGGAACCCGAGCCGCAGCTTCCCCCCTGAGCCCATGCAACTCCACGTACCGCAGCACCGCCGTCTTGATGCCGGAAAACGAAAACAGAAAGTGCGGATCGAGTTCCGCAATCGGCGCAGTCTTCGCTCCCTTCGTCCGCGGAGCCTTCCCGCCCAGATGCGCCTTCGTCTTGATCTGTGCAAATGTGAACGGCACCGCCTTCGGATCCCCAAACCCCGCCAGCGCATCAATCCACGGCCCGCCCGGATACCCCAATCCCAGCAGCTTGGCCACCTTGTCATACGCTTCGCCCGCCGCATCATCCAGCGTCCGCCCCATCAGCGAATAGCGCCAGGTTCCATCCCTGGGCTCCGCGAGATAAAGGTGCGTATGCCCTCCCGACACCACCAGCGCCAGCGCCCTCTCCACCCCGCTGTCATCCGGATCAGCCGTGGGTGCCCCACGTCTTGATTCTGAGACGTGGGATTCGTGGGGTGCCTCCAAGCCGGGTGCCCTCAAGCCTGCCCTGAGCTCGCCGAAGGCTCCCTCGCTTTTGGGGACCGGGGAACTCTCCCTCTCCTGCAGCAACACCGCGTGGATATGCCCCTCGAGATGATTCACCGCGATCAACGGCAACCCCTGCGCAAACGCCAGCGCCTTCGCATACGTAATCCCCACCAGCAGCGCTCCCGCCAGCCCCGGACCCGAAGTCACCGCAATCGCATCGAGATCCCCCAGACCAACTCCCGCCTCCGCCAGCGCCGCCCGCACCACGGGCACGATCGCTCGCAGATGCTCCCGGCTTGCCAACTCCGGAACCACCCCTCCATACCGCAGGTGCGTTGCGATCTGCGAAGCCACCACCGACGACAACGTCTTTGCCCCGCGCTCCACCACGGCCGCAGCCGTCTCGTCGCAAGACGATTCAATGCCGAGAATGAGCCCTGGCCCCATATCTCAAGTCTAAAAGGCGCAACAGCTGCCCCTGCCAACCCATCCCGCCGGACTATCCTCGAACTGAGCGAACGCAAAGCGCAATGCCGTCATCGCCCCAATTCGAAGCCGCTGTCGAGATCATCCGCACTCTGCGCTCCAAGGGCCATGAAGCCTATCTCGCCGGCGGCTGCGTTCGCGATCTTCTCCTCGGCCGCGAACCGCAGGACTACGACGTCGCCACCTCCGCCACCCCCGACGTCGTCCTCAATATGTTTCCGCGCACCTTCGCCGTCGGCGCCCACTTCGGCGTTGTCCTCGTAGCCTCAGACATCGGCGCAGACTGTGACGATGGCAATGTCGCTGCCCGATGCGTCACCGAAGTCGCCACCTTCCGCAACGACGGCGTCTACTCCGATGGCCGTCATCCCGACGAGGTCCGCTATACCAAAACCGCCGCCGAAGACGTCCAGCGCCGCGACTTCACCATCAACGGCCTCCTCCTCGATCCGCTTCCACTCACATCCGGCAAACAATCGTTACACCAGAACCAGGAAGCGTCATTCCAGAACCAAGAAGCATCAGCCCAGAACCAGGAAGCACCAGAGCAGAAGCAGCAAGCGTGCGGCCAGGACCAGGAACCGTCACGCAAGATGCAAGAAGCGTCAGGGCACGACTTCAGTCGTGCCGTTTCAGCCGAAATGGTTGCGCGGGCTTTAGCCCGTGCAAAACTCCGCTCCGCCGTGCTCGACTACGTCGGCGGCCTCGACGACCTCGACGCCCGCATCATCCGCGCCATCGGCCACCCCGAAAAACGCTTCGAAGAGGACCAGCTCCGTCTCCTGCGCGCTGTCCGCTTTGCCGCGCGCTTTGGCTTCAACATCGAACCCGCCACCCTCGCGGCCATGCGCAAACTCGCCGCCCGCATTCACGCTGTCAGCCGCGAACGGATCCGCGAAGAACTGAGCAAGATGCTCACCGAAGGCCATGCACGCCGCGCCTTCGAGCTCCTCGACGAAACCGATCTTCTCGTGCAGGTACTTCCCGAGATCTCCAGAATGAAAGGCGTCCAGCAGCCGCCGCAGTACCACCCTGAGGGCGACGTCTTTGTACACACCCTCATGCTGCTTGAACAGCTCGAACCCGGCTGTCCCATGACACTCGCCTGGGGCGCGCTCCTCCACGATGTCGGCAAGCCTCCCACGTACCGCGAAGCTCCCGACCGCATCCGCTTCGACGGCCACGTCGAGGTCGGCGTCGCCATCGGCGCTGACATCTGCCGCCGCTTTCGCTTCTCCAACGACGAAACGCACCAGATTCTCGCCCTCGTCGACAACCACATGCGATTCGCCGACGCACCGCGCATGAAAGCCTCAACCCTCAAGCGCTTCTTCCGCCTCAACAACTTTCCCGAACACCTTGCGCTGCATCGCATGGACTGCATGGCTGCCCATCGCAACCTCGACATCTACAACTTCATGCGCGAGCGCTACGAAACTCTCCCCGAGCAGGAAGTCCGCCCCGCACCCCTCCTTACCGGCCGCGAACTGATCGCCGCCGGCTATCAGCCCGGCCCTGCATTCAAACAAATTCTGCAAACAGTCGAAGACGCCCAACTCGAAGGTGCGATCTCCACGCCCGATCAGGCCATGTCGCTCGTCCGCGAAAGATTCGGCCCGGCCTGAGCGCAACCCGTCTCCGGCACACCAACCCACAGCAGCCCAACCGCCATCACTGCAACTCCCGCCAATCCCAGAAACGACGCCGAATACCCAAACCTCTGTACCAACACGCCTCCGAGAGTGGTGCTCAGCGCTGCACCGATCCCCACCATCGTTGCCAAAGCTCCGGACGCCAGGTTGAAACGCCCCGTGCCTTCGGTTCGGTCCTTGATCACCAAAATCGAAACAATCCCGAAGATCGCATTCGCTACTCCATCTAGAACCTGAATTCCGATCAGCGCAGGTGCGGCTCTCGCCAGCGTGTACAGCACTCCGCGAATGGGCAGCACACCGAAGCCAACCAGCAGCAGCGGCTTGCGTCCTCTCGTCTGCGCACGTTTCCCAAGCCATGTCGCAGAGACCGTAATGACCAGCTGCGTCACGATCACGCACGCCGACATGAACGGAGCAGCGGCCTTCGGATTGCCCTTTGCCAGCATCTCCCCCAGCTCAGGTAGCATGGCCGCATTCGCAAGATGAAACAGAAATGCGCACACCAGAAACAACAGCAGCACCTTGTCCCTGAACAGGCCCCCGATCCCCTCCGTGTGCGCTGTCGCCGCGTCGCCCGATGAGCCCCGAGCCCTCTCGTAATCGATCTCCTTACCATCGATGGCCAGAACAGAAAAAACAGCTGGAGCCGAAAGCGCAATCGGCACGACAAAGATGGCTCTATACCCGAACTTGTAGCTGACGTAAGCCACCAGCAGCGCCGTTACGACGTTCCCCGCTGCGTTGAACGCCTGGTTACGTCCGAACTGCTTGTCGAATGCCGCTGTGCCGACCAGCCCAAGTGTGATCGCCGCCAGGCTCGGTGCCAGGAACGGTGCGGATCCGCCAATCAGAAATTGCGCGACATACACCGTAAATGTGCGGAGCGGCGCCAGCAGCAACATGGCTCCCACAGCCAGCACTGCGACGCTCACTCCGACCAGAAGCCGTTTGCGCCGCGCCGCATCCACCACCGCCCCGGCCGGGGTCTGCAGCGCGACCGTCACCAGTCCGCCAAAAGTCAGCGCGTACCCGACTCGCGCCGGATTCCACCCGCTCGCCGCAAGATAGGCCGCCAGAAATGGCCCAAGCCCGGTCTGCACATCGGCCACGAAGAAATTCAGCCACTCGAGTGCGCGCAGCGTCCGATTGCCCGGTTGAACTGATTCGGCCAAGACCACCTCAGAGCAGCGGAAGCTAGTGGCACAGCAGAGTACGAATCCAGTTCGATGCTTGCAGGCGCGCTGGCGCACACGCCGAAGCTCCGGTCTCACGCTGAATTTTCACGCGGGTGCAATATCCCCCGGCTTCGAAGGACAAGACGAATAAGTGGCTTTGCGTAGGCTCCGCTGATGATTTAGCCAATCGAAGCCGCGAGCCTTCGCACTCTATTCAATCGGACATCCGCGGGAGTGCCCATCCAGCTCTCCGGCGCCGGCAGATCGCTCAAATCAACATCAGCGCTCTCCAGGAATGATTCGAAGAGAACTCGATACAACCCTCGCCGTCCCGACAGCCGCTTGCTCCGTGCACGCAGAAAACCAAACCGGAATGGCGACTGCATCTCCACCTCATCTAGAAATCCGCGCGTGAAGTAATCGCGCGCTCGCGCCACAGCCATCACAATCAGTGACCGCCAGCTCATTCTCAACAGATTCTTCAGCGCCGCATCCCCATGCGGCAGCGCGTCTGCCTGATCTGCTACACGCTCACTGAACGCCAGCAGCTGCCGAACCACCCCATCCAGCGGCATCCCGGACTCCACTGCCCGCGTAAACAACGTCGCCGACCGCTGCTTTAAATCTTCCTCGACATCCTGCAGATCGTCGCCGAGTTGCAGCAGCACTCCCCAGTTGAACGCAAAGCTGGCTTCATCATCCGAAAGATATCCGTGACACAGACAGGCATCCGCCAGCACCGACGTCCCACCCTTCGCGCAGCTCAACCGCAGAACCTCGGCCTGCGTGAGCAAACCGCCGCGTCTCTGCTGAGCCATGCTGTCCTCCTGCGCCTGGTGAATCGCCAGCAAGCTCTCATACACGCGCTGAAACTGCCACCGTGGATATTGCCCCTCAATCAGCCTCACCATGGCCCAAACGGCAGCTTCGTGCCGGTCTCGCGGTGCAATCTCTAACCCGCACAGCCTGTTTCGAAATCGCGCGCTGAACTCCAGCTTCCGCTCCTTCGCAATCCTCCGGTCATCAAGGTAGTTGTCGCTATACGGATAGAGCAGGCTGTAGCCGATGATCGCCGGAGTCATCTGCATGCAATCCCCAACCAGCGGCTGAATCCCGCACACCGTCCACGCATTCCGGCACGACTGCACCACATCCGCCATCGCCAGTGCTGGATCGAAGCGCGTAGCCCATTGCGCAAATTGCGTCCCGAGCGGAATGAACCGGTCCGTTAGCATCTGCACCGCTTCATCTTCGAGACCAAGCGCAACCGTCGCGAACCTGGGAAAAACCTCCCTCACGCGCCCCTGCGCCTCGGCTCGTGATTTCCCTCCGCGCCCGGCAGACTTCGCCTCTCGCTCCACCCGATCGAGCGCCTCATCGTAAGCCGCTTCTCTCTTCCGCTGCTCTTCGGAAGAGAATCGCGGGCCGCCCCCACCGCTTGCTCCCGCACACGCGCCCCACTCCCCAACCGCGTCCGCTATCCGAGATTGAACCCACGCCGAGTTGAAGCACCGCTCCATGCTGTCGAGAACTACGCAATCGCAGCGGCAGCAGTTCCGGTGACTCCCGGAATCCCCGCGCCCGAGAGAATTGCTGAGTTTCGCGGGCTTTCATGCCATATTGAAGCCCATGCACGTTGCCCGCAAGACAAACCAGGAGTTGGTAGTAGTCGACAGCAGCGTCTGGCTCTCCGTCGTCTACCTCTGCATTGTCTGTTTCTTCGTCTATCTGGGACTCGCTCACAACATGCGAAACTGGTGGGCTGCCGCCGGATTCTTTTCGCTCTTCGCATTCCTGACATGGCGGCGAGAGACCGTCACCTTCGATCTCGCCGGCCAGCAGGTGCAATGGGTTCGGCGACGCGCGTTCAGGCTGGCCAGCGGAACCTTGCCGTTCAGCGAAATGCGCGGCATCACCGTGGAGGAGATGGCCGGCAGCAGCAACGTACCCCACTGCAGACTCACGATCCTCACGACAGGCGACCCGGTCCCGATGTCCGACGGGTACGGAGGCAGATCCGCTTATTATGAGAAGCTTCGCAAGCAGATTCTCGAATTCCTCCACATGGACAAGACCGAATCTCCCGGCCCCGATGATGAAGCCTCCATCCGCGCACTCCTGCAGCAGGGGCGCAAGATCGATGCAGTCGCTTTCGTCCGTTCGAACTACCAGCTCGACCTGACCGAAGCCGTAGACCGCGTAAACGAAATCGACCAGAAGATGAAGGCCGCTCGGTGAGCCGCTTCGCTCGATATCTTGGTGAGAACTTCGTCGAAGCTGCTCAGTGAAAGGGCACGACGTTTAGTCGTGCTGCTTGAGCCGCTAAAGAGTCCCGGGCATTAGCCCCTGAGATAATTCCTGCGCCGAATCTGCCTCTCACGCACACTCGCAGCCACACCTTCGACGACAATGGAGAAGTGTCCGCCGCACCGCGCCAGTTCGACATCATCATCCTCGGCGCAGGTGCCGCCGGGCTCATGTGCGCCTCAGTCGCCGGCCAGCGCAGCAAAGGCGTCCTCGTCCTCGAACACAATCCGCAGCCGGGCCGCAAGATCCTCATCTCCGGCGGCGGTCGGTGCAACTTCACCAACATCCACACCACCCCCGAGAACTTCATCTCCTCCAACCCGCACTTCGCGAAATCAGCCCTCGCTCTCTACCAGCCCCGGCACTTCCTCGAACTTGTCGAGCGCTACCGAATTCAATGGCACGAGAAGACACTGGGCCAGCTCTTCTGCGACAACTCCTCCCGTCAGATCCTCGACATGCTCCTCGCCGAGTGCGACCGCGGCCATGTCGACATCCAACTCAACGCGCGCGACATCTCCGTCGAGCACACGACCGGCGAGTTCCACATCCGCTCAAGCGCGGGCGAGTTCAAATCTGCTGCGCTGGTCGTCGCAACCGGCGGCCTCTCCATCCCCAAAATGGGCGCAACCGGCCTCACATACGATCTCGCCCGTCAGTTCGGCCTCCAAATCATCGAGCCCCGGCCCGCTCTCGTTCCCCTTCTCCTCAGCGGCGTGGAAAAAAGCTGGACCGAACTCACCGGCGTCTCCGCTGACGTGACCGCACAAGCACCGCGCGGCCCCGCCTTTCGCGAGAAACTCCTCTTCACGCATCGCGGCCTGAGCGGCCCGGCAATCCTCCAGGCCTCTTCTTACTTGCGCCACGACGAGCCAGTCGAAATCGACTTCGCTCCCGCAATCTCGAGCCTCCTCAGCCCTTTGCTTAAAACAGGCGCTCGCCGTGACAACACCGCCTTCCGTTCGGCTCTGCAGTCAGCCCTGCCGCATCGCCTCGCTGCTCACCTCGCCGACGTCGCCGCTCCCCAGCGCTGGACCAACCCTGCCCTCGAATCAGCCGAGCGCAGCCTGCACCATTGGCGCTTTCACCCCACCGGCACAGAGGGCTTCGAAAAGGCTGAAGTCACCGCGGGCGGCATCGACACAGCCGGCCTCAGCTCCCGCACCATGGAAGCTCGCACAATCCCCGGCCTCTTCTTCATCGGAGAAGCCGTCGACGTCACCGGCCACCTCGGTGGCTTCAACTTCCAATGGGCCTGGGCCTCCGCCGTTGCCGCCGCCCGCGCTCTCTGACGCACCAGGCACGTTCCACGGTTCCGCGTCTTTTCCCTCGCTCACACATCTATATTCAAGGTGGCAAACACGCTCAGAATCCCGTTCTGGATGAGAAAACTTGGCCAACTCTGGCGTCTGGTACGCGAGAGCCACGCTCAGCCGCTCGCCGGCGCCCCGTCAGCTCCGCCCATCATCAACGACGGCCAGACTTCAATCACTTTCATCGGGCACTCGTCCTTCCTCATCCAGACCGCAGGCAAAGCTCTGCTCATCGACCCCGTCTTCGCCACGCGCCTCATCGTCCTACGTCGCCAGCGCCGTCCCGGCATTCGCATCGCCGATCTCCCTCCAATCGACGCCGTCCTTCTCACCCACGCGCACATGGACCACCTGAACCGGCCATCCCTCCGTGCCATCACGCGTGAGATGCGCCGTCGTGGGCTGGCTACTCCCGTCGCAATCGTGTCTACGGGAGTCGAAGACCTCGTGCAGGATCTCGGCTTCTCTCGCATCGAGACTCTCCAGTGGTGGCAATCAGCTCAACTCGGAGAAGATTCTCAGCCAGCCAGCCTCAAGCCGCGCCTCATCGATTTAGCTGCTGGCAACTCGCGCCATCAGAATGCCAGCTCCGCGGCCATCACCATTACCGCAACACCCGCTCGCCATTGGGGTGCACGCATGTTCAACGACACGCATCGCGGCTTTGGCGGATATGTAATCGCGTCGGCAAGCGGCCCCACCATCTACCACTCCGGCGACACTGCATACTTCAACGGCTTCACCGAAATCGGCCGCCGTCTTCGTCCCGAGATCGCGCTGCTTCCCATCGGCGCCTATTTCCCGGACAGCTATCGCTCCGTCCACACCAGCCCCGAAGAGGCTTTCCGCGCGTTCATCGATCTCAAAGCCGAGGTCATGATCCCCATGCACTACGGCACGTTCCGCCTCGGCCGCGAGCCCATGGACGAGCCGCTCCCGCGCCTGCTCAACGCAGCCTCTCATGCTGGACTCTCCCACTCGGTTGAGCCGCTTACAGAAGGTCAAAGCTGGACCTCGGCATCATCCAAAGCAGTAGAGCGAGACGGCACAGCCTGATCCGCTGATCGCCGCAGCTGAGATCGGTTCGAAAACTACTGCCTCAGCTCCACCACCGTAGCACCCTGGCCGCCCTCATTCTGCGCAGCCTCTGCAATTCCCGCCACGTGCGGATGCGACTTCAAAAAATCCCGCACCCCGCGCCGCAGAATCCCCGCGCCGTGCCCGTGGATTACCCGCACGCGCGGCAACCCCGCCAGAAACGCCCGGTCGAGATATTTCTCCAACTCCTCGGTCGCTTCATCGACGGTGCGCCCGATTAGGTTGATCTCCATCCGCATATCGTCGGTGTTCGCGCTGCTCACCGAAACATGCACGCCCTTCTGCTTTCGCGCCGCCGCTAGCGGGTCCGGCCGCTCCGCTTGCTGTACCGCCAACTTTACCACCTCGGAGATATCGTCCCGCTTCACCCGCATCTTGATTGGCCCGAGCGCAACCTCGAACACGTCCTTCTCCACCTCGCGCTGCACCACGGCGATCTTCCCCATCGACTTCAGCCGGACCTGGTCGCCCGCCGAGACATGCCGCACCACATGCGGCTGTGCATTCGCATCTCCCGCATCCGCACCGGTCCGATGCGCAACCACCGTCTGGTTGAAGCTCTCCTGAAATTCCCGCCGCAGCCGCGTAATGCGCCGCTCCGCTTCCTTCGACAACTTCTGCTGCGCTGCGCGGTCCTCCACGGCCCGCACATTCTCGCGCATCTGAAACTCAAACTCCTTCATGAGCGAAGCGAGTTTCTGCTCCAGTTCGCGCGTACGGTTCCGCACCTCCACATCACCCTCGCGCTCCAGCCGCTTGCGCTCCCGGTTCAGCGCGTACTGCTGCTCCCGCGCAGCCTTGCGATCCTCCTCGAGCTGCGTAAGCTCCTTGTGGAGCCGGTCGAGAAATCGCGCAATGTCCACCTGTTGCGATCCCAGCCGCTCGCGCGCCCCCGCAATGATCGTGCGATTCAACCCCAGCCGCTCCGCCGTCTGAATTCCAGCCGAAGCCCCCGGCACTCCCAGCCGCAGCTGGTAATTCGGCACCAGCGTCACCTCATCCACGCCCGCCGCCGCGTTCAACACGCCCGGCGTGTTCGCCCCATACACCTTGAGCGAGGTGTGATGCGTAGAAATCAGCGTCCACGCGCGACACTCAAGGAAGTGCGCAGCTACTGCTACGGCTAGCGCCGATCCCTCTTCCGGATCCGTCGCCGATCCAAGCTCATCCAGCAGCACCAGCGCCCGCTCATCCGCAAGCTGCGACAGCCGGTTCAGATTCACGATGTGCGCCGAAAACGTCGACAGCTCCGCCTCGATCGACTGCGCATCTCCAATATCCGCCAGAAACGCCGAGAACACCAGAAACGCCGCCCGCGCCGCCGGCACCGGCAACCCCGCCTGCGCCATCATCGCCAGCAGAGCCGTCGTCTTCAGCGTCACCGTCTTGCCCCCGGTATTCGGCCCGCTGATAATCAGTTGCCGCTTATCCGCCGTCAGTTCCAGCGTCAACGGAACCACGCTCCCTCGGTTCGCACGTAGATGCCGCTCCAGCAACGGATGCCGCGCCTCTTCAAGCCGCAATTGAGTCGGTCCAAAAGTAGGAACAACGGAGTTGTAGTCCCGCGCAAACCGCGCGCGAGCCGCCATCGTGTCCACAACCGCGAGCACTCGCGCGCCTTCCACCAGCGATTGCGCGTATCCGCCCACCTGCCGCGTCAACGCGACAAAGATCCGGTGTATCTCCGCCTGCTCCTCTTCAATCAGCCGGACAAGCTCGTTGTTCTGCTCGATCGTCTCCAGCGGCTCCACGTACACCGTCTGCCCCGACGAGCTTGCCCCGTGCACCACGCCCGACACGCGCCGCTTCAACTCGCTTCTCACCGGAATCACAAACCGGTCTCCGCGAATCGTGATCACATCGTCCTGCGTCGATCCCTCACCCGAAAGCCTGCGTAGCGCCGACCGCAGCGACTCCTCAATGGCCCGCTGCTGCCGCTCCTGCTCGCGCCTGATGCGGTTCAGCTCCGGCGAAGCATCGTCCGCCAATGTTCCATCCGGCATGATCTTGCGTTCGATCGACTCGGCCAGCGCCTTCAGCGAAGATCCCGCAAGCGGCGCCGACAGCTCGGTCAACCCCGGCAGCTTGTCCGCAAGCCGCGCCGGAGGTTCGCGCAGCAATGCCTGCCACGCCCCCACATCATGTGCCAGCCGCGCCACGGACTGCAGCTCAGCAGCCTCAAGCGCAGCGTCGGGAATCTGCGCCTTCGCCGCTAGTTGTGTTGGATCGAAGAGCCCGCCCAGCGGGATTGACACCTGCTCCTGCAGCAGCAGCGCGACCTCGCTCCAGAGCTGATGCTGGCGCGTCATCCACGCCTCGTCCGTCGAAGGACGCAGATTCAGAATGCCTTCTCTGCCGACCTTCGAAGCCGCATACCCGGCAACAAACGCCAGCAGCGGCTCCCATTCCAGGGAAACCGTATCGGCATTCTCAACCGGAAACGGAATGGGCTCGATGAGCGGCATCTACAGCCCTGATTCTAATTGGCGCAGTGAGAGCCTACTTGCTGTCAGTGCTGCTCTTCAGCGTAGACGAGCTTGGAGCGGGCGCGGCTGCCGGAGCAGGCGTCGCAGGAGCAGATGCCGTCCCGCTTTCACTCGGCGCATCGGCCGTCTTTGCCGCATCCTTGCTCTCCGCCGGCTTGCTCTCCGTCGAAGTCTCCGACGAGCCCTCCGAGCCGCCCTTCGGCGCGTAGTCGTTGATATACCAGCCCGATCCCTTGAACTGGAAACGCGGAGCCGTCAACGGCCGCACCAGCGTCTCCTTCCCGCAGTTCGGACACACCTTCTCCGGCTCGGACGAAAAACTCTGGATCTTCTCAAATCGATGGCCGCACGACGTGCAGCGGTATGGGTAAAGGGGCAAGGCTCTTCTAGTCTCCTGGAACGATCGACCTCTATCTCTATCTTAATGGCAGGGTGGATGCCCTCTCCACCCCGCCTTCTTGTTCAAGCTACTTATGAGCCATTACCGGCACCGATCCCTCGTGCTCTTCCCACGCCAGCGAGATCGTGCCCTTGCTGCCTTCACCCTTGACCTCCCACTTCAGGTTCTCGACCATCGATGAAGGCTTGCTCATATGCATCTTGGTCTTTCCCAGATCCTGCGACCCGTCGTATGCAAGGCCCCACTCGCCCGTCTTCTTGTTCACGATCAGCGTCCACTGATCCGGATCCGAAATGTCGACAAACAGCGTGTACTTCCCTGCAGGCACATGCAGATCGCCGATCATCAGATCGCCCGCAGTTTCCAGCGTCGTTGCCGCGTTCGCTCCGGCACGCCACACCGGGTAATGCGGGTTATGGCTGATCAATCCGTCCTTGGTGAAGATCTTGCCCTCGCGCCCCTTCACACCCGGCGACGAGTAAGTAATTGTTACCTCATGTCCGCCGATAGTTCCAGTCGCCTTCTGCGGAGGGCTGGCTGGCGCTTTCTGCTGAGCGATAACGGTGGTTGCTGCAAATAGAAGTCCGGCACAAACGAGAAGATGCTTCATAGGTTTCGTTTCTCCTCCAGCGGCGATGGGAACAGCGGGCCGCGACGGCAATGATTGTCGCACCGCCGGCTCACCCCCGCAAATGAGCCAACCCGATTCCGCCGTATTGCCAGGCTGCTATGATGCCCCCGAGACATCAAACGGAAAGCCCATGGCAGCCTCCGCAAATAACGCAACCCCCGGTGCCCGCTTTCGCGCCGCAGTCGCCGAAGAAAAGCCCCTCCAGATCGTCGGCGCCATCAACGCCTACAGCGCCCGTATGGCCGAGGCCACCGGCTACCGCGCCCTCTACGTCTCCGGCGGCGGAGTCGCAGCCAACTCTCTCGGCATGCCTGACCTCGGCATCAGCACCCTCGAAGACGTCCTGACCGACGTTCGCCGCATCACCGATGTCACCTCACTGCCCCTCCTCGTCGACATCGACACCGGCTGGGGCAGCGCCTTCAACATCGCACGCACCATTCGCTCCATGATCAAAGCGGGAGCAGCCGCCGTGCACATGGAGGACCAGGTCGGCGCAAAACGCTGCGGTCACCGCCCCGGCAAAGAACTCGTTCCCGCCGAAGAGATGGTCGACCGCATCAAGGCTGCCGTCGACGCCCGAACCGACAATCACTTCGTCCTGATGGCCCGCACGGACGCCCTCGCCAACGAAGGTCCTCAATCCGCGATCGAACGCGCCCAGGCCTACGTCGCCGCCGGGGCCGACATGATCTTCGCCGAAGCCGTCACCGAGCTCGACCAGTACACGCAATTCCGCAAGGCCGTCGGCGTCCCCATCCTCGCCAACATCACCGAGTTCGGCCAGACCCCTCTCTGGACGCGCGATGAGCTCGCCCGCGCTGGCGTCGACATCATCCTCTACTGCTGCGCCGCGTATCGCGCCATGAACGCCGCTGCCCTTCAGGTCTACGAGGCCATTCGCAGCGAAGGCACGCAGAAGCACCTCGTCCCGCAGATGCAAACCCGCGCCGACCTCTACAAATTCCTCGACTACCACGCTTACGAACAAAAACTCGACGCGCTCTTCGCCCGCAACAAGGACGCGAAGTAGACACCCGTTCCTCTGATCCGATAGCTTCAAGCTCTGCGGAGATCCCCATGAGCAACGAATCCACCTCAACGCCGCCCGCGTTCAAGCCCAAAAAATCCGTCGCGCTCTCCGGCACACCCGCCGGCTCCACCGCGCTCTGCACCGTGGGCCACACCGGCAACGACCTGCACTACCGCGGCTACGACATCCACGATCTCGCCGCGCATTGCGAATTCGAAGAGGTCGCCTACCTTCTCATTCACGGCAAACTCCCCACAGCGCCCGAGCTCGCCGCATACAAGGCCAGCCTGCGCCCGCTCCGCAGTCTTCCCGCCGCCGTCAAGCAGGCGCTCGAACTACTCCCGCCCTCCACACATCCCATGGACGTCCTCCGCACCGGCGTCTCCGTCCTCGGCTGCGTGTTGCCCGAAGGCGAAGCCCACAAAGAATCCGGCGCGCGCAAAATCTCCGACGCTCTCCTCGCCTCGCTCGGCTCCATGCTCATCTACTGGCACCACTACGCGCGCAACGGACGTCGCATCGAGGTCGAACGCTTCGAAGACTCCATCGCCGCTCACTTCCTCCATCTGCTGCACGGCACCGCCCCCAGCCCTGAGTGGGTCCAGGCCATGCAGACCTCGCTCATCCTCTACGCCGAGCACGAATTCAACGCCTCCACTTTCACAGCGCGCGTCATCGCCGGAACGGGCTCCGACATCTACTCCTGCATCGCCGGCGCCATCGGCGCGCTCAAAGGTCCCAAGCACGGTGGCGCCAACGAAGTCGCTCTCGAAATTCAAAAGCGCTATCGCCGCCCTGACGAAGCAGAAGCCGATATGCGCTGGCGCGTAGGCGAGCGCGAGGTCATCATCGGCTTCGGCCACCCGGTCTACACCATCAGCGACCCACGCAGCGACATCATCAAAGAAGTCGCCCGCCGCCTCTCAACCATCGCTGTAGACATGCGCCTCTTCAACGTAGCCGAGCGCATCGAGTCCACCATGCACGACGCCAAGCGCATGTTCCCCAATCTCGACTGGTACAGCGCCGTCGCCTACGACCTGATGGGCATCCCCGTCGACCTCTTCACCCCGCTCTTCGTCATCGCCCGCACCGCCGGCTGGTGCGCCCACGTCATCGAGCAGCGCCAGGACGGCAAAATCATCCGCCCCTCAGCCAACTACACCGGCCCCGAACCAAAACCCTTCGTTCCCATCGACCAGCGCACATAAGGCCATGTCTCGCTTGTGACCAGACGGTGCCTGCCAGGAGAGACCTTGGCCAAAGTACGGTCCTTCCTCATTTTCATATTGCTAGTTATCCTCAGCCATTCATCGATGGCGCAGCAGGGTACAGATGGACGCGCAAAAACATGCGTTGCGCCGCAAGCCGCCACGGACCCGAAGTTCAGCCCCGGGCAGGTGTGGTCCTACCGAACGCGCAGGGGGGAAGAGTCCTCAACGATCACCGTTCTTCGGATTGAAAGACTTCCGAACGCCGGCGTCATCGTCCACGTGCGGATATCCGGAATCCATTTAAAGAACTGCTCCGGCGGGCCGAGCCCAACGAACATCGGCCACACACCGATTTCCCGAGAAGCATTAGACCGCAGCGTGACAAAGCTGATCGAGCAAGGACGTACTCTCCCTGATTACGAGGAAGGCTACAACCAATGGAGGCAAGCCTGCGGTGGTGTCTACACTATTGCTGTGGCCGATCTAGTCAAAGCAGACGAAGAGACTTTCAACTCTCAATGGAATTGCTCTTCGCCATAAACCGTCACAATCCCTCGCTCCGGAGAAACACCGTTGTCCTCGCACATCAGCAACGAACGCCCCGTCCCCGACCAGGTCATCGCCGACATCGCCGACTACGCCCTCGGCTACCAGATCAAAAGCGACCTCGCCTACGAGACGGCCCACTACTGCCTGCTCGACACCCTCGGCTGCGGCCTCGAAGCTCTCGAATACCCTGCCTGCACTAAACTCCTCGGCCCCATCGTTCCCGGCACCGTAGTCCTCAACGGCGCCCGCGTCCCCGGCACCAGCTACCAGCTCGATCCCGTGCAGGCCGCCTTCAACATCGGCGCCATCATCCGTTGGCTCGACTACAACGACACCTGGCTTGCCGCCGAGTGGGGCCATCCTTCCGACAACCTCGGTGGCATCCTCGCCGTTGCCGACTGGCTCTGCCGATCCGGCGCGGCCTCTCTGACCATGCGCGACGTCCTCACTGCGATGATCAAAGCGCACGAGATCCAGGGCTGCATCGCTCTCGAGAACTCATTCAACAATGTCGGCCTCGACCACGTCGTCCTCGTCAAAGTTGCGTCCACCGCTGTCGTCTGTTCTCTCCTCGGCCTATCGCGCGAACAGACCATCAACGCCGTCTCGCTCGCATGGGTCGACGGCCAAAGCCTCCGCACCTATCGCCACGCTCCCAACACCGGCTCGCGCAAAAGCTGGGCCGCCGGCGACGCCACCAGCCGTGCCGTTCGTCTCGCCCTCATGGCCAAAGCCGGCGAAATGGGCTACCCCTCCGCGCTCACTGCAAAAACCTGGGGCTTCTACGACGTATCCTTCCGCGGGAACGCATTCAAATTCCAGCGCCCCTACTCCAGCTACGTCATGGAGAACGTCCTCTTCAAAATCAGCTACCCCGCCGAATTCCACTCCCAGACCGCCGTCGAAGCCGCGATGAAGCTCCACGACGAACTCGCCCGCCGCAACCTCAACGCCTCATCCATCAAATCCATCACCGTTCGCACCCACGAAGCCTGCATCCGCATCATCGACAAGAAGGGCCCGCTCTCCAATCCCGCCGATCGCGACCACTGCGTTCAGTACATGATCGCCGTTCCCCTCATCCATGGCCGCCTCACCGCCGCCGACTACGAAGACGCCGTCGCGCTCGATCCCGTCTGGGGCAAGCGCATCGATGCTCTTCGCGATCGCATCACCTGTGTCGAAGAGCCGCGGTTCACCCGCGACTACCACGATCCCGACAAGCGCTCCATCGCCAACTCGCTCCGCATGGAACTCGAAGACGGCACGGTCCTCGAAGAAACCGTCGAATACCCCATCGGCCACAAGCGCCGCCGCGCCGAGGGCATGCCTCTCCTCATCGAAAAGTTCAAACGCAACCTGGCCCGCCGCTTCTCATCACAACCGCAGCAGCGAATTCTCGACGCCTCGATGGATCGCTCCGCCCTCGAACACAAGCCCGTCAGCGAATACGTCGACCTCTACGTCGCCTAGCTCGATTCACCTTCAATCGGGTGCCCCATTCTAAATCGGTCGTAAGACCGATTTAGGGTGGGATACAACCAGGCTCGTTCCTCCCCTCTACAATCCTCTTTGTTCTCTGTAAACGCTTGCAGCCCCGTGGGCACGCGTGTTTGACTTGTGGCCTAAGGAAGACTTCCCGCTCATGGCCTACGTACTCGCTCTGGACCAGGGGACCACCAGTTCCCGGGCCATCCTCTTCGACGAATCCGGCTCCATCGCCGCAGTCGCACAGCACGAGTTCCAGCAGTTCTACCCGCAGGCCGGCTGGGTCGAGCACGATCCCTTTGAAATCCTCACCAGCCAGGTCTCCTGCGCCGTCGAGGCCCTCGGGAAAGTCGGCGCTCGTCCCCGCGACGTTGTCTCCATCGGCATCACCAATCAGCGCGAAACCGTCATCGTCTGGGAACGCGCCACCGGCAAGCCCATCCATCCCGCAATCGTCTGGCAGGACCGCCGCACCGCTGCCATGTGCTCCTCGCTCGAACAGCAGGGTCTCGGTGACACCGTCTCCACCAAAACCGGCCTCGTCCTCGATCCCTACTTCTCCGCCACCAAGATCCGCTGGATTCTCGACAACGTAACCGGCGCCCGTGAGAAAGCCCAGCGCGGCGAACTCGCCTTCGGCACTGTCGACTGCTGGCTCATCTACCACCTCACCAGCAGCATGCGCCATGTCACCGACGTGACCAACGCATCGCGAACGCTCCTCTACAACATCGTCGAAGGCAAGTGGGACTCCGAACTCCTCCGCATCTTCGACATCCCTGAGAGCATGCTGCCGGAAGTCCTCTGGTCCAGCCAGATCGTTGGCGACGTCACCACCACCCTCGGCCTCGGCGGCATCAGCATCGCCGGAATAGCCGGCGATCAGCAAGCCGCGCTCTTCGGCCAGCTCTGCTGGTCTCCCGGCGAAGCCAAGAACACTTACGGCACCGGCTGCTTCCTGCTCCAGAACATCGGCACAAAATTCATCCGCTCGAAACACAAGCTCATCACCACCGTCGCCGCCAGCGCTCAGAAGCGTCTCGAATACGCGCTCGAGGGCAGCATCTTTATCGGCGGCGCAGTGGTCCAATGGCTTCGCGATAATCTCCGCCTCATCGGCTCCTCTGCCGAAGTCGAAGCCCTTGCAGCAGGAGTCCCGGACAACGGCGGGATAGTGTTCGTACCCGCCTTCGTCGGCCTCGGTGCTCCCCACTGGGATCCGCACGCCGGCGGCCTCATCATCGGCCTTCGCCGCGACACCAAACCCGGTCACATCGCCCGCGCAGCCCTCGAAAGCATCGCCTTCCAGGTCGCCGATGTTCTCGAGGCGGTGCACAGCGAAACCGGCACTCCACTCAATGCACTGCGCGTCGATGGCGGCGCCGCCGTCAACGATCTGATGATGCAGTTCCAGGCCGATCTCCTCGGGGTTCCTGTCGTCCGCCCCCGCGTCACCGAAACCACGGCGCTGGGAGCCGCCTATCTTGCTGGCCTCGCCACAGGCTTCTGGCCGAGCCCGAAAGAATTACAAGCGAAGCGCCAGGGCGATACCCGTTTCGAGCCGCACATGCAACAACCCGAGCGAAACGCCCTGCGCGCGCGTTGGCAGCGCGCCGTCGATCGCTCCAAAAACTGGGTAGAAAGTTAGGAGACACACATGCGCAGGGAAGAAATGCTGCGCAGGATTCGTGAACGCGCACAGCGCAACGAGCCCTGGGATATCGCCGTCATCGGCGGCGGAGCAACCGGAATGGGCGTAGCCGTCGATGCGGCCGCTCGCGGTTTCCAAGCCGTTCTCCTCGAAGCACACGATTTCGGCAAAGGCACCAGCAGTCGCAGCACCAAGCTCGTGCACGGCGGCGTACGCTACCTCGAGCAAGGCAACATCCCGCTCGTCATGTCGGCGCTCAAAGAACGCGGCCTCCTTCGCCAGAACGCTCCTCACCTTGTCAAAGACCTCGCCTTCGTCGTCCCCAACTACTCCTGGTGGGAAGCGCCCTTCTACGGCATCGGCCTCAAACTCTATGACCTGCTCGCCGGCAAGTACGGCTTTGGCGCGTCAAAGCTTCTCACCAAAGAAGAAACCCTCCAGCGCCTGCCTGCGCTCGAGCCCGAAGAGCTCCGCGGCGGCGTCGTTTACTACGATGGCCAGTTCGACGACTCGCGCCTGCTCATTCACCTCGCCATGACCGCCGCCGATCAGGGCGCCACTGTCATCAACTACTGTCCTGCAACCGGTTTGTTGCGCGATGACGAGGGCTACGTTAACGGGCTCATCGCCCGCGACGATGAATCCGGCGAAGCCTTCTCGATCAAAGCTAAGATCGTCATCAACGCCACCGGCGTCTTCACCGACCAGATCCGCCGCATGGCTGATCCAGCCACTGAACCTCTAATGGTCACAAGCCAGGGCATTCACCTCGTCTTCGATCGCTCCTTCCTTAAGGGCGATACCGCGCTCATGGTTCCGCGCACCAGCGATGGCCGCGTTCTCTTCGTCATCCCATGGCACGGCCATGCCGTTGCCGGTACCACCGACACTCCCGTCGATGGCCCAAGCCTCGAGCCCAAGCCTCTCGACGAAGAAATTCAATTCATCCTCGAAACTGCCGGCCGCTATCTCACGCGTCCTCCCAGCCGCTCCGATGTTCTCGCGGTATACGTAGGCCTTCGTCCGCTCGTCAAATCCGGCGGCGCCTCCAGCACTTCCGCCATCTCGCGCGACCACACCATTCACGTCGACACCTCAGGCCTGCTCACCATCACCGGCGGAAAGTGGACCACGTACCGCCACATGGCCGAAGACACCGTCGACCACGCCATCACCCTCGGCCGCCTCCGCGACGAAACCTGCGTGACGAAGAATCTGCGCATTCACGGCTACGCAGAACCGCCCGCGGACCGCAATGGAGACGAAGATCCGCTCGAAGTCTACGGCTCCGACTCCGCTGAGATACGTTCCATCGCAGAACAGAATCCCGACCTCGCCAAGCCCCTCCATCCCGCACTGCCCTACATCGGTGCGGAAGTCGTCTGGGCCGCTCGCGCAGAGATGGCCCGCACCGTGGAAGACGTTCTCTCCCGCCGCACCCGTGCTCTCTTCCTCAACGCGCATGCCGCAATGCAAATGGCCGAGCCAGTCGCCAAGTTGTTAGCTCAAGAACTCCACCACGATGACGCATGGGTCGCCGCCCAGCTTCAGGAATTCTCCGCCCTGGCAAAGCAGTACACTGTTTAAACCCGCTTCCCCGGGGAGGTCCATCGATGGCAGCACAGTGCACCCACGTCAAAGATCACGCGAAGAACGTAAAGCCGAACAGCAAGGGCTGTGAGGACTGCTTAAAGACTGGCGATACTTGGGTGCATCTCCGCATGTGCCTCGAATGCGGCCATGTCGGCTGCTGCGACTCCTCAAAGAATCGCCACGCCCGAGCCCACTTCCACTCGACGCAGCACCCGCTCATCCGCTCCGCAGAGCGCGGCGAAGACTGGCGCTGGTGCTACATCGACGAAGTCTACATCTAGCCAGCAGCACACGCGGCCTGCTCAGGCCACCTGCACCTCAATCGACTTCGCGTCGGCATCCAGCTTCGTGATCTTGAAGCTCCGAATCTGCCCCGCCTTCAACGGCTCGGGCCCAGCAGAAGGAGCCGGCGCGCTCCCCTTCCATCGCGCCGACAGCATTGAACTCAGCGACGACAGATCCGCCTTGCCACTTCGCAGCGGTGACGCCGCCTCAGGCTGAGCCGCCTTGCTCAAGCGGCACATCGCGAAGATATTCTCGCCCAGCTCAACCGATGCTCCACTCGCGGACTCGTCGACAACACGCCCCGACACAACATCGCCCGCCTTGTGTTCCGCGATGTATTCGTCGATACTGGTCGGCACCAGCTGTTTCATGCTCAGCTTGATCTGCCTCTTCTCCGGCGCAATCCCCAGCACCTGCGCCTTCACCACCTGACCAACGCGCAGCACGTCCTGCGGATGATGAATGCGTTTCTCCGCGCTGATCTCGCTCACATGCACCAGCCCTTCAACGCCCTCAGCAATTTGAACGAACGCGCCGAACGGCATCATCTTCGTCACAGGGCCCTCAACCTGCGATCCCACCGGAAACCGCTGCGTCACATCCGACCACGGGTCGGTCAAAGTCTGTTTGAGCCCAAGCGAAATCCGCTTCTCCTCCGGCTTGATCGCCAGAATCACGGCATCCACGCGGTCGCCTTCCTTCACCACGTCCGACGGATGCCGCACCTTCTTGCCCCACGACATCTCCGAAATGTGAATCAATCCCTCTACGCCCGGCTCGAGTTCCACGAACGCACCGAAATCCGCCAAACGCGTCACCGGACCCGTCACCCTCTGTCCAACCTGATACTTCGAAGGCGCTGTCTCCCACGGCTCCGGCTCAAGCTGCTTCAGCCCCAGAGAAATCTTCTTCGTCTCCGGATCGATCTTCAGAATGCGGACGCGCACCTTTTCCCCTGCCGACAGCACATCCTCCGGCTTGCTCACGCGATTCCACGAGATGTCGCTCACATGCAGCAGCCCATCGAACCCGCCCAGATCGATAAAGGCCCCATACGGCATCAAGCTGCGCACCGTTCCATCCAGCACATCCCCAGCCTGCAGCACCGCCAGCTTGCCTTCCTGCGCCGCGCGCGCCTGCTCCTCCAGCACCACGCGCCGATCCACCACGACATTTTCGTCCGTGACATCGAGTTTCGTGATCCGGCAGGTGATCTCCGTCCCCACAAGCTGCTCCAGCTCCGCCGCATCGCGCGTGCCGCTCCGGCTTGCAGGCATAAACGCGCGCACACCCACATCGACGGTCGCTCCCCCTTTAATAACGCCCGTCACGGTGCCGACCACTGCGGTCTTCTGCTTGAACGCCTCTTCCAGCGCCGTCCAGTCGTGCGGCTGCGCCACCTTGAACCGGGTCAGGTCGTAGTAGCCCTCTTCATTCCGGCCCTTGATCGAAACCGGAACCTTCTCGCCCGGCTTCACGCCCTCTGCATTGTTGCGGAACGCCGACCTCGGCAGCACGCCCTCAATCTTGTAGCCGATATCCAGGAACACCTGCTCGGCCGAAACAGAAATCACCGTTCCTTCAATCTGCTTCGCCCCGCCGCCCTCCTGCTTGCGGGCATGCCCCCGCTCAAACTCCCTCAGGATGTTCGCGAAGTCCTCCATCGGCTCCACAGATTCTTCCGCCGGGGCGGCTTCAGGCGTTGATGGAACAGCCGCCTTCGCAGCGTTTTCTGCCGTCGTGCTTTCAACCGCAGGTGCGCTCGTGAACTCGGCCATTCCGTAGCCAACCGGAATTTGAATTGCCGGTTTCTCCGAAGGCTCGCTGTTCGTAGAAGAAGCTTCTGACGTGGGGTTGGACTCTGGAACGCTCTCGTTGCTCATAGGTCTACTCTTCCATTCTCCCACGCATCGTTCGCCAGCAACTCACGTCCCGCACTCCGCTGGATCGGCCAATCACTGTTCCGGAAACTCCGCGACCTTCGGATCCACACGGTGCGGCGCCAGCTTCGTCGGACCGCCCTTGTCATCAATCACGTTCGAAATCTCTCCCTTGTCATCCAGCGCCACCGTGATCATGTGATGGAACCGCATTCCCGGCTTCACCGGCACCTCGATCGCCCGCGTCAGATTCACATTCGGATGCCGGAACACGCTGTAGATCCCCAGCCCCCACGCCTCGTGACTCGCAACGCCTTCCGCCACCTTGTACGACGCCCACCCATTCACGCCCGGCCCCGACGTATAGCTCTGCTGATCCGGCGGATCATAGGGAATTTCAGACTGATAGAAATACGTCCGCCCGCGCTCGCCCTTCCACAACACTTGGAACTGCTCGTGATGCTCCACAAACAGGCCATAGGCCGTCACATTGCGCCCATTCACTACCAGCCCGTTGTCGCTCACATTGCTCGTCCATCCAACGCCCGAGCCGTGATCTGCTCTCCAGATCCACGTGTGATCGATGATGGTGTCGTTCGCGTTCACCAGCAGATTCACCTTCGCCCGGCCCACCGCCGCTCCACCATCCCGGAAGAACACATCATGGAGCAGGATCGGATTTCGCGCATGCGAAGCGTGACTGCCCTCACGCCCCACCTCCATCAGCACCGGCGACGTCTTCTCTCCCGCATCGATCAGCACCCCCGACACATCCACCCCATCCACATCCGCCACAGAAATCGCCGCCGTCCCAGTCACGAGCCGCAACGTCGCAAACCCCAGGCCCATCACCTCCGTATCCGCCCGCATCACCTTGATCGGCTCGTCCAGGTCGTAGATCCCCGGCGTCAGCAGCAGATTTTTCCCCTTCGCCAGCTCCGTATTCATCTTCTCCGCGCTGTCCCTGCCCGCCTCTGCGATGAAGAAGCTGCTCACCGCCACATCCCGCCCCGGCGTCGACCCTCCGTGCCACGTTACCCCCGCGCTATCCTTGCGCAACTCCGGAATGCGCACCCACCACTTCCCCTTCGCATCCACCGTTAGGAACGGCTTCTCCCGCACCACGGGCGTCTTCGCCACCTTCGTATACGGAGGCTGCGGCCACTCGCCCTCCGGCGGCTTCGGCACACCCACAAACACCATGTTCCAGTTCGCGCCCGTCCAGCTTCCCCACTCACTGTTGCGCGAGATCCACTGCTGCTGCGAGCCCGACCCGACATTCCCATCCACCACCGAGTCCGACATCCACCCGCCGCTCGCCCAGCCGCCCTTCTGGTTCAGCACCACGTCGCCCTTTACATGCATCCGCCGGAACGGCGCAGCCTGCGACACCGCCCGCTGCATCGTCCTTCCTGTGGGAGTCACGCTGAACCCCTCCACCGCCCGCCAGAACGTACACGTCGCGTTGTTCCGCGGCAGGCTCGCGTCCGCATGAACGTTGCCGATAATGTGTACCGCATCCGGCGTCGCACCCAGTCCGATCACCTCTGTATAGAACCCGACCGGCACATCCACGTGATACTCCCCGGGCATAAACAGCAGCGCATACCGTTCTTTGCCAAACTCAGCGTGCTGCTCCGCCGCATACACCCTGTCGATCTCAGCCTGGATCTTCTCCGCCCCCATCGACGGATCGAACACCAGCACATTCGCCCCAAGCTCCGGACGCGCGTTACTTCTCCCGCTCGCTGCGGCCTGCGCTATCGCCGCACTAAAACTCGCCGCCGCCATCACACCCAGACACGCCGCACAGCGCAGCCCCACTCGAACCTCTCCGCCCATCGCCATCCGTCAACTCGCCCCCGCTCGTCACATTCAAACTCCCAAGCATCCTATGACATCCATCGCACATCACGCCCGTACGGTGGACACATAACTGCCAATCAAGCGAGAATTGCCCACGCATGGCCAATGTAATGGCGGAGAAATTGATTCGATGAATTCCTGCTCTCGACGCTCCTTCCTCAAAAAGTCCACCGCACTCGCCGCCGCATCCGTTCTCGGCATTGACGCTCTCTCCGCAGCCACCCTCAAGCAGCCCATCGGCCTGCAGCTTTACTCGGTCCGCAACCTCCTTCCTAAAAACTTCCAGGGCACGCTCGACCAACTCGCCGCCGCTGGATACAAGGAAGTCGAAGCCGCAGGCTACCTCGGCAAAACCGCCGCCGACTTCGGCAACGCCCTGCAGAAGGCCGGCCTCAAGTGCATCAGCACGCACCACGCGCTCACCGAGCTCAAGTCGCAGCTATCTCAGCTCATCGAATATAGCCAGGCCCTCGGCCTTGAGTACATGATCTGCTCCTGGGCCGGCGTTCATCGCGACCCGTCTCGCACCGGCGAACTGAATCTCGACGACTGGCGTTATGTCGCCGACCAGTTCAACGCCATCGGCCAGAAGATCAAGGCCGCCGGAATGACCTTCGGCTACCACAATCACACCATCGAGTTCGGCACCGAAAACGGCGTCGTCTTCTTCGACGAACTCCTCAAGCGTACCGACCCCAAGCTCGTCTGCTTCGAAATGGACTGCGGCTGGGTCGTCGCCGGCGGCCACAACCCCGTCGAGTACCTCAGCAAGTCGCCAGATCGCTTCCCGCTCTTCCACATCAAGGACCTCGTGAAAGGCCCCGACGGCAAATGGCGCAACGTCGTCATGGGCAAGGGCAGCATCGACTACAAGCCCATCCTCCGCGCCGCCACCGGCCTCAAGCACTACTTCATCGAGCAGGAAGAATTCCAGGAAGATCCCATGACCGAGCTCCGCCAGGACGCGGACTTCATCAGAAGCCTCAACTTCTGACGACTTGAACTTCCGAGAGCTTCGTCACGCATCGCACAGAGAAGCCCTGCGATCAAAATGCCGAACCGTGCTCCGGCGCACACTTCTGGTCGACTCACCCCTGCAGCTTACAAGTCGCGAATCGCCGAAACGGGGTTCCGCCGCATCGCTCGACGAGCAGGAAAGTAGCAGGCCAGCAGCGACATCGCTCCTAGAATCGTGACAACCGAAGCAACAGTGGCCGGGTCGTTGGCGCTGATTCCATACAACAGCCCGGCAATGACGCGCGTCATCCCCAACGCAAACGCCAATCCCAGCGCCAGCCCAATGCCTGTGAGCCACGCTCCCTGCAGCAACACCAGTCGCATCACATCTACGCGGGAGGCACCCAGAGCCACGCGCACGCCGATCTCGTGGGTGCGCATTTGCGTTCGATAAGCCACAACTCCGTAGATCCCGGTCGCCGCAAGAACCAGCCCGATCAGCGCGAACATTCCGGCAAGGGCGCTCTGTATTACGGCAAAGATGCTCGCCATCTGCGTACTCTCCCGCATAGGACGAACATCGAAGACCGGCAGCTGTGTATCGATCTCGTGGATGGCCTTTTCCACTGCCGGCGCCACGTCCGCCGGATTTCCCTCGGTCTTTACCTGCACAATCGTCTCGTACCCCACCTGGAAAAAACTCATGTAGACCATTGGCTCCGGTGTCTCGTTAACCATCATGTGTGTTGAGTTCTTCGCAACGCCCACCACCGTGAAGGGGCTGCCCCACACCATCAGTTTCTTTCCCAGCGGATCCTGTCCCGGCCAGTAGCGCCTCGCCGCAGTCTGATCTACGATGAGCACCCTCGGTGCTTTTTCCTTGTCATCCGGCGTAAACTCGCGTCCCTCCAGGATAGGTATCTGCAGGGATTCGAAATACCGCGGGCCTACCTCAGCGTGGTACACCTGCAAAGCTTCATGCGGGTGCGGCACATATCCTTCCGGATACGCATCTTCCCCCTTGTGGCTCAGGGTCATCGGAACCCAGTCTGTAAACGACGCCACCTTCACGCCGGGCAATGCCGAGACGCGATCGAGTATCTTGCGACGGATCACCTGCTCCTCGTCGCCGCTGTAGCCGGAGCCATTCAACCCCACAGAAGCAGTGAGAATATGGTCCTGTTCGAATCCAAGGTTTGCGCCGGCAAGATTACGCAGTGTCCGCAGGAATAGCCCCGAGCACACCAGCAGCGGAAGTGAGAGCGCGATCTGCGCCACCACCAGCGCGCTAAGCAATCTCCGATTGCGCGACCCGCCGGAAATACTTGCCGATTCTGCCTTCAGCACCTCAATGGCCGGAGCGTTAGCCGAGCGCAGGGCAGGCAGCGCGCCGCAGAGCATCCCCGCCAGCAGGCTGGCCACGGCTATCCCGATTACCACCTTGTAATCCATGCTTCCATTGAGTGCGACGGGGTTCGAGTTCGGCGGAAATAACCATGCGAACGTCTTCGACGTCCACGATGTCACCGCCAACGCCGCGACTCCAGAACCGGTGGAAAGCATCGCTCCCTCCAGCACCATTTGCCGCACCAGTTGCATGCGATTCGCCCCGAGCGACTGCCGGATCGCAAGCTCGCGCCGCCTGGATACGAATCGCACCAGCGTCAGCGTGGCCACATTCGCGCAGGTCAGCAACAGCACTACACCGGCGAAGGCCAGCAGAATGGGCAGCGTCGCCGCCATATATCCGTTGGCCCCAAAGGGCGAGCGCCACATCGGATCGAGCGTGATCCGGTTGTCGCCCAGATGATCGTTCGGATACGCCGCCACAATGTTGTGCATCAGCGTGTCGAGGTCCTGGGCTGCCTGGCCGCGGCTCACGCCGGGACGCAACCTCCCTACTACATTCAGCCAGACCGCGCCGCCGCTCCGGTGCGTCATCCGCCACGCATCCGTCCCCAGGGGATCGAGCGTAACCCACAGATCCTGACGGATCCCGGGCATTGCTCCCACAAACCCCTCCGGCGCCACGCCGACCACCGTTACCCGATGCCGGGCAATCTCGATCGGCTTGCCCACAATTGCCATGTCTGCGCCATAGCGCGTCTTCCAGAGCGAGTAGCCCAGCACCACGCTGGGAACGGCATAGCCGCGCGCCTCTTCTTCAGGAAGAAAGAATCGCCCCAGCACCGGCTTGATCCCGAGCACATCGAAATAGTTCGCCGACACATTCGCAATGTAGGCACGTTCCGGCTGTGCGCCGCCCGTCAGCGTGATCCAGTCGTGATGATAGGCAAGTATCCCCGCGAAAGTGTGGTTCTGCTCGCGCAGATCGCGATAGTCAAGATACGAGAAGGGCGGAGTCGGAGAGAAACTCCTTTCGCCGCGCTGCAGGCTCACCAGGTCGCCCGCGTCGCGCGCGCCGGGGATGGGACGCAACATCGTGCCGTCAATCCAGCTGAATACTGTGCTGTTGGCGCAAATCGCTACCGTCAGCATCGCTGTTGCTGTGATCGTATAGCCGGGACTCTTGCGCAGCTGCCGTAGCGCATAACGGAAATCCCGGCCCAGCTGTTCAAGCCAGCCACGGCCCCACATCTCGTGCGTCACCTCCTGCACCAAAGGGATATTTCCAAACTCCCGCGCCGCCGCTTGCCGCGCGGCCTCTGGCGTTTCGCCTCGCGCCACTCGATCGGCAATCGCCATCTGCAGATGAGCATCGATCTCTTCCTGCAACTCGTTCTTGCGCCGCTGAAAACCGAAGCTGGAAAACCACTTCATGACTCGCTCTCCTCCGGCTTGACGTACATCACCGATCCGATAGCTTCGACGATCCGCTCCCATCTGCCCAGATCCGAAGCCAGCTGCTTCTTCCCCTTGGCCGTGATCCGGTAGTACCGCGCTCTTTGCTTGCTCTCGGACTGCTTCCACTCCGACTGCACCCAGCCCTGGCGCTCCAATCGATGCAGAGCCGGATACAGCGATCCGGTCTCCACCTGAAGCACGTCTCCCGACCGCAAACGTAAAGCCTGGACGATTCCGTATCCATGCTGCGGCCCCCACTGCAGGGTCTGCAGAACAAGCATGTCGAGTGTTCCCTGCAGCAGCTCAATTCTGTTTTTGTATTGATCCTTCTCGCTCATGGGTGTAGACACTCTACCTGCACTGGAAGTAGATTGTCTACTCCCTCTCGCCCGGGACCCGTAAACCCGATCCTCGCCGGCCGGCTCTTCCCGTCTGCGAAGCAGCTCCGCACGCTATGCCCGCATCCTTTACGCTTGCCTCATGAGCATCTTCGACGAAAAACGCGCCGACCTCGAGAAACACGAATTCATGATGGGCCCGGAGCGCGGCAGGCTCGCGGTCGCCCTCGACCTCCTCACCGACTCCCTCATCATGGTTGGTCAGCACGGCGTCTACTGCACCTCCAGCCGCAACCCAAACGTCCCCGCCCTCGACCTCCAGGCCGTACTCAGCGGAATGGAAGGCGCCAAAGCCCTCATCCAGTCCGTCATGGAAGAGCTGCGCACACGCCGCGAGCAGGAATTGACCCGCAGAGAGAACACCTAGGTTGTGCAGAGGAGAATCGGAGAAGGATGGTGCGCCCGGAGAGATTCGAACTCCCGACCTAATGCTCCGGAGGCATTCGCTCTATCCAGCTGAGCTACGGGCGCGCATGATCAGGATACCCTATCTGGACCTCAGCTCGCCCGCAAGCTCTCGCCGGACAATTACGAAGGGTGCCCTGGTCCAGCCCAATGGCCTAGACTGAATCTTCGGCCCGCTTCGAACCCATCTTTAAGGAATCCATGCACTTCAACTACCATTTCACGGCCGTCCAGATCCTGTGGACGCTGACTTTCGCCGCCCTTCTCGTCCTCCTCGTCGTCCTGCTGGGCCGCGACCGCATCCGCCGCTTTCCCTGGTTCACCACCGGCATCGTCCTCGTCACCCTCCGCCTGCTGATCAACCGCCTTCTTCACGATCGCCTGCCGCCCATCACCATGGGCAAGATCGCCATTTCCCTGGCACTCGTGTCCGCCCTCGTCAGCCTCATCGTCCTTGTCGAGATGGCACGCCGCGCCTTCCGCCGTGCCTCCGCCCGCGCATGGCTCGCCTGGACCCTCGGTCTTCTCGTTATCGCCGGTCTCGTCGTCTGGAAGTGGGGCCCCTGGCCAAACCTCCGTACCCTCGCTTTTGACACCCTTATCGCCAAGCTGCAGTTCATGCAGTTCATCGCCGTCAAGCTCGGCCTGCTCACCGACGTGCTTTCCGTTTGCCTCGGCCTCCTCGTGGTCGCCGTCGGCAGCCGCTACGCCGCCGGCTGGCGCAGCCACGTCCAGCGCATCATGATCGGCCTCTCCACCGCCTCGCTTGCGCAGATGGCCGCGCAAGGAATCTGGCAAACCATCGCCCGCCACACCACCCCGCACTCCCAGGCAGAGTACGAACACGTCATCGGCATCCAGGAAAAGCTCCTCAACACCAACAGCGCCGTCTACGTCCTCGTTATCATCTGGTGGATCGTCTGCCTCTGGCCCGACGAACCCAGCGTTGACCAACCCGAAGCCCCGGGTGCCCCGTCCTAGCTCTGCTAAGGCGGGAACAACGACGTTTCACGAAGCAAGAACAAGCTCATACTCGACATTCTCGGGTGCCCCGTCCTAGCTCTGCTAGGGCGGGAACAACAACGTTTCGCGAAGCAAGAACAAGCTCATACTCGACATTCTCGGGTGCCCCGTCCTAGCTCTGCTAGGGCGGGAACAACGACGTTTCACGAAGCAAGAACAAGCTCATACTCGACATTCTCGGGTGCCCCGTCCTAGCTCTGCTAGGGCGGGAACAACGACGTTTCACGAAGCGAGAACGAGCTTATACTCGAAACCGCGGGTGCCCCAGGTCTCCCGACTCTGGAGACATGGGAACGATTCAGCTTCGTAGTGAACTCACCGCTGTGCCCCCATTCATCGAGGGGTGCCCCCGAGCCTGCACTGACCAAAGTCGAAGTGTCCCTCGCACTCGGGGACCGGGGATAGAACTCCACCGAAAACCAGCTGCACTCCGTTCATCGCGCTTTTGCGATGAGCGGGCGTAAGCCTTCTCACAGATCCCCGCGGGCCTATCCCCCAATACACAATCCCTAGAGATAGGTCTGGGCTAGCAGCTAACAGCTAAAAGCTAGTTTCTATCCACTCCGCCCCCAGCCCCCTGCAGCGCAAAATCAATAAAACCCCGCTGCGGGTCGGTATTGATCAGCTTCACTGTAACCCGATCGCCCACGTCCAGCTTGCTCGATCCCGGCTTGCCGCCATTCACCAGCATCCCCTCAACGTGGGGATCCAGCGCGCGCACAAACGTGCCGTACTGATTCACGCCCGTAACAATCGCCTGGAACGTCTGCCCGATACGCGGATGCAGAACCACCGCCGCAATGCGCTTCTGCATCACGCGCTCCACCTTCCGCGCTGCATCCTCCATCAGCGTGCAGCGCTGCGCAATCGCGTTGAGATCGCCCTCCGAGTAAGGCTGCTGCGCCTTCGTCAGATACGCCTTCATTAACCTCTGCGTCACGATATCGGGAAACCGCCGGTTTGGCGCGGTCGAATGCGTGTAGTCCTGCACCGCCAGCCCAAAGTGCCCCGGCGACTCCTCGTGCGGCTTCACCAGCACATATTCGCCCGGCCCCATCAGCTTCACCACCGCCAGCGACAAATCCGGAAAGTGATCAGGATCCTTCTGCTTCTGCGCCAGCAAGAAATCATTCAGCGCCTTTGAATCCGGCTCCTCCGGCAGCTTCGTCCCGAGCCCATTCGCCAACTCGACGATGCGATCCCACCTCTTCGGTGTCCGCACGATGCGCCGGATCGACGCCACGCCGCCGTCTTCAAACGTCCGCGCGATCACCCCATTCGCCGCTACCATAAACTCCTCGATCAGCGACGTGGCTCTGTTCTTCTCGAGCTTCGTGATGTCGACGGCCTCATCCTTCACCACGACTGGATGCGTCTCAATCGTCTCCAGGTCCAGCGCTCCGTGCTGGAACCGGCTCCCCAACATGCTTTGCGCCGCTTTGTCCTGCAGCTTCAACTGCGCCGCAAGATCCGCATTTGCCGCCACCTTCTCCGGCGCCGGCCCATGCCCCTCCAGCCACGCACCCACGCTCGGATACGCCAGCTGCGCCTGATTCCGCACAAGCGCCCGGTACGCCTTCCCATCGGACACAGCCCCCGACGCATCCACCACGTACTCGATCACCAGTGCGACCCGGTCCTCGTTCTCATTCAGCGAAGTGATGCCCTCCGACAACTCCGTGGGCAGCATCGGAAATACCTTCACGCCCGTGTACACCGACGTCGTCTCCGACTGTGCATGCTTGTCCAGCAAGCTTCCATGCGGCACCCGCACATCCACATCGGCAACGCCGATCAGCACGCGAATGCGCCCATCCGACAACTGCTCCGCCCACTCGATCTGATCCAGATCCTTCGACGTGTCGTTATCGATCGAGGACCACAGCAGCTTACGAAGATCCTGCACGTCGTTCCCGGCCGGCAACGCTCCCTCGGCCTTGATCTTTGCCAGCTCCGTATCCGCACCCGGCGGAAAATCCGGCTGAAAACCATGCTCGATCATGTCGGCGTGCGCTGCCGCAATCAGATTGAAGTTAAAACTCTTCGTGGAATGCATCCGGTCGGACCCTCCTGGCGCGAAAAGCCAGCCTACCACGCTCCCTTGCCGATCCTGCAAAAGCACCAAGGGGCGGCAATCAGCCGCCCCTTCCCCAACGGTGCACAACACCTATTTAGCTGCTGCCTGAATGCCGAGATCCGCCAGCACCTTCGGCTTCGCTTCATCGACTGCCAGCAGGTTGTGGCACACCGCGCAATCCTGCGTGAGCGACTTGCCATTCTGCGCAACGTGGTCGCCATCATGGCACCGGAAGCATCCCGGATAGCTCATATGCCCGATGTGGTTCGGATGCGTTCCCCACGTCACCTTCATATCCGGGAATGCATTCGTCGTGAAGACTCGCACCAGCCCCGCACCCGCCGCTTTCACCAGGTCAGGATGTTGCGCCAGCACCTCTGGATGCTCGTTGCGATAGAACTGCGTGAGCCCCTCGGGAATCTTCTGCCGCGCCTCATCTTCTGTCTTGTAGTCGGCTTTCAACAGCGCCAGGCCCTGCTTGTGGACCCACGGCAGCTCCGGACTGATCGCGCCTTCCGCCATCGCCCGGTTCAGCGCATCTTCCGCAGTTTGCATTGTGTGCGCAGCGCGATTATGGCAGTCGATACAATCCATCACCCGCCGCTCGCCCTGCGGCACAGCGCCCTTCAGCGTCGAAGTTCCGAACGCCGTCTTCGATCCATCCGCATACGTCCGCTCCACCCAGGGAATCGTCGTCCTTGTCGGATCGGTCGCAATGTACTCGATATGCCCCAGATGCACGCCGTGAATGCCGGTCAGATGCGACAGCGAATCGATTCCGCCCAGGTGCAGCAGCACTACGCTCTGCGTCTCCGTGTTCTTCTCATCATCCTCAAACGTTGACTTCACCAGCAGCTTCTCGCCCACAAACTTCGCCGGCGTATGGCAGCCTTCGCAGATCTCGCGCGCCGGGCGCAGATTCATCACCGGCGACGGAATCGGCTTTGGATACCGGTTGAACGAAACCTCGATCAGCTGCTTCGTCCCGTTCACCTTGGCCTTGAAATACGACTCAGCTCCCGACCCTATATGGCACGCCACGCAATCCACATGCGAGTGCGCCGACACCTTATACGCCGAATACTCCGGATGCATGACGTGGCAAGACGAGCCGCAGAACTGCGGCGAATCCATGTAAGCCGCACCACGATAACTCGCCATCGATACCACCAGCAGGTTCACGATCGTTGCCACCAGCACAATATCCAGCCCGTGCCGGAACACCCGGTCGTTCAGATCGATCTTGGGAAACTCCGCCGGAATCTCCCCTACCTGCTGCAGTTTTCGTCGCCTCAAGAACACGCCGACCGGGATCAGCAGCAATCCCAGAATGAACACCGCAGGCAGAATCAGAAAGAAAATGATCCCGAGATAGGGATTGTCATTCGGCCGGCCGAACAGCTCCACCAGCCAGTAACCGATCATGGTCACGCCGGCGGCGCTCGTGATCGCTCCGCCCGCCAGGCTGATTGGATTGTTGCCGAAGAACAGTGCCGGCCGCACCCAGTTCTCACGGAATCGTTGCGTCATTGTCTTCCTCCCAGACAAAAGAAACCCGCTTCATCAACCCGGCACGTGTCCGGGACCCGTTTCCAACAACGAGGCATGAAGCGGGTCAGTTACTTGCGACTACTTCAATGTGCGGAAATATGTGACGACGTCCTTGATTTGCTCGTCCGTCAGCTTGCCGGCAAACGCCTTCATCTTGCCCTTGCCGTTCTTCACGGACTCGATCTGCTCTTTCTCCGTTGTCTTGTACTCCGCCGCGGGCTTCACGCCCATCATCTTCGCGATTCCCGCACTCGGGGTGCCGGTGCTGCCGTGACAGCTCTGGCAATTCGCCTTGTAGATCGCTTCACCGGATTCCGCGAAGCCCATGGAACCGGCCAGACATACCGTCGCAGCCAGCACCGCCATCGATCGCATCGTCTTCGTCATTGCAAGACTCCTTCAAAAATGCATTATGGCCAGATCGTTGGGGGCCACGCCCAATCATGTTCCAAACTGCTTAAGAACCTTACTTCCTTAAACACCGGCGCTCAATGAAAGTAGCTCATTGTGACAACTCGCCGATGCTCGTCTGACTGGAGCCGGCGCATTCTCCCCAAGAGAAAAATGCGCCGGACCCGTTCTTCATTAACCGCAACTTACTTCTACTGCTCGACACTGCTTTAGGACTTCTCTAGCTCTACTGCTGTGCCGGCCTACTTCACGAAAGTCCTGAAGTATCCCACCACATCCTTGATCTGCGCATCGGTCAACTTGCCCTGATACGGCTGCATCTTGCCCATGCCGTTCTTCACCGCTTCGATCATCTGCGCTTCGCTCATCTTCTTCACATCAGGATCGGTCGCCGGCTTCACCTTCATCGATTTGCCTGCACCCGAATCCGCCATGCCCTTCTCGCCATGACACATCTGGCACTTCGCCTTGTACAACCCTTCGGTTGCAGATTGCGCGAAGCCCGCGGAGCGGGCAATCATCACTGCCATCAATGCCGCTCCAACATTGCGAACCATGTGACTCATCTCTTGCTCTCCCAGAGTTCTCCCCGCCTACCGGGGGAAGATCGCTGCGAGGGGACGTTGTTGTTGGCGCCGCAATTCCGTCCCAGGCAACTCTACGGCGTCATGTTCACTGCAACCGCGTGGGCCGGCGATACTCCGCTTTGCCCGGCCCACCCGGATCACTCAGAATGCGTACCGCACACCCAGAGTCACAACATCACCATGGAAATTCCGCGCAGCCGGCCCAGGCCCGCCTGCCTCTTGGTACCCATGATGAACCCAGTTCCCGTGCCACGCCCATTGCGGCGCGATGTTGATAACCAGATCGCTAAACGGCGAAATCACCTTCGAATTCAGCGCTCCCGGAACCATCAACGGATTGAGCATCTCAGCGCTGCCGGTATTGTTCGTCAGCCGCGCGCCGCCGTTGAACCGGAAATACTTCGAAGGCGAGTACGTGAAGGCTCCCGAAAAGAACGTCGCCGGAGCGTTGTACGTGCCATTGCCCAGATACAACTGCGTTGCGGCAGTCTGCGTCGGCAACGTCCCGCCCGGATTATCCGGGGTCTTCAGGCATGTTCCCGCCGATCCCTGTGCTCCCGCAGGCAGCGGAAACGCCGCAGTCGGCGCGAAGGCGTAGCAGAGATCCGTCTGCGAGAACACATCGTCATGCGAGTAGTTGAACTCGAAGCTCACCTGCTCGTTCGCAATCACCTGAGTTGCCAGGCTGAAGTTGCGGTTGTGCTCCTTGTGATTGACCAGAGGATCGTCGTTCTTTCCCTCAAAATCATTTCCCGTGATCGCAAAATTCACCCACTTCGCCGGAGTAGCCACAGCGCGCGCCCGCACGTGATAGACCTTGTTCGGCGCTTCCCGCGTGTAAGTGTTTGCGGTCGTCTCCGAATTGGCTGACTTCCAGCTCAGCGTATCCAGATTCACGTTGGCACGGAAGGTTCGCGACGGCGTAATGGCTACACCCGCAACGAGCCCGTTCTGGTGCCACGTGAAGTTCTCGTCGGTATCTGTAATATGCCGGTTATCGAAGCGCCATCCGCCAGAAATCTTGATCTCCGGCGAAATCGTAAACACTCCCAGCACAGTGTTGCGCTCGATCTTCTGATTGATCGTGTCGCCATCCGCCGTCGTCGTCGTCTTGTTCGTCAGTGCGCTCAGCGGCGTATTGACGTTGAAGCTCGCCGGCGGCACAGGTGCCGTACCGCCGGTTGTCGCAGCCACGTTCGCCCACGTCTGCGCAATCAGAGTCTTGTTCCCTTCGGTACGGAAATAGCGGTAGTCGAACGAATCCGAAATCGAGAACCACTTCGTCAATTCAGCCTCGATCCCGAAGTCTCCATTCAGGCTGTTGCGTTTGTTATGCGCGAGCCGCCCATTCTCGAGGCCGCCCGTGTCGATCTCCTGGCGAAGCGACGTGCGTGCCAGTAGTCCAGTGAACGTCTCGTTGAAATGGTTCACGTTTGACACACCGCCGCTATAGGCCACGCGGCCGTTGAACGACACCCTGTCCCAGTAGTGCGAGCTGAACCTCAGCTGCTCCGTCGGAAACATCGTCCGCGTCGGCGCAACCTGGCTCTGCACCAGCGTCTGCGTGCAGAACGGATTCGCAATCCCGTTCACCACTTCAGCCGTCTTCGCCGCCCCGGATCCGCACGTAGTCGTCGCCAGCGTGTTCACACCCAGCGTTGTGGGAGTGCCATTCGCCAGCGTAAACGGCGTCGGAGCAAGCACGTACGACGAATCGCCCTTGTACAGCGCGAACAGCTCGTCGTAGCTCAGCGTCGTACGCCTTGCCAGCTTGTAGTCCACTCCGCCGGTGTACGTATCCAGCCCGTTTCGGAACCACTGCAGCACCAGCACATCGCCCGCTTCGTGCACGGTCGAGTACGTCGGGCCCTCGCTCGTGTTGTGGTTGTATCCCACGCGGAAGCTCAACCGCGACAGCGGTAGCAGTGTAAACAGCGTGTCCGTGTTCCGCCGCACAGTATTGAAGACGTGCAGTGAACTCGGCTCCGGCACCAGCGCCGGTGTCGCCGCCGTTGCCGTCGACAATAGCGAGTTATCCAGCAGGTTGTAGTCGAAGTAGTTCCGGTCGCGCCGGAAGTTTCCGGCAAAGTCGTACCAGCGACCCTTCGAGACATTCAGGAACGACACGTTATTCGGCTCGCCGCCGTAGCCAAAGCTCGCCGTCGACAGCCTGTCAAAGAACGGCGTCTTGCGCGTGTCGATGCTGCGCAGCTCCAGCGACTGGTTCAGCACGCGCATTCCCGTGCCCTCATTCACCATCGTCGCCCACATCGCGCTGCTGCCATCTTTCTGCGTAATCACGCCGCCCAGCTCCACGCTGGAGTGCATCGTGTAGTTGCCGGCAATCCTCTCCTTCACCTCGGGTGCCGGCTTCTTTTCCGCTGCTGGTTTCGCAGCCTCCGACTGAACAGCCTGGGGCTGCTGCCCTAACCCGCTCAGTACTCCGCCAAACGCCAGAATCGTCGTTGCAGCCAGGGCGCTCAACCGGCAGAATCTTCTCCCGGCCGACGACCCAACCAGACTGTTTCCGTATTCAATCTGTCTCGTCATCGCTCGCCCCTTATTGCGCAATGTTGAAGAACACGTGGCTCGTGTTCGATCCGTGAATACTGGTATGGCACATCGTGCACGCTTGGTACTGCGTCGCCTGGTTGTGCGCCGGTCCTGACGGCAATCCGCCCGTCGTGAAATTCGGCGATGGCGAATGGCACTGCAGGCAGATCGTGTTCACATTCGCGCGATTCAGCAGCCTTGGATTCGGACCGCCGTGCGCGAAGTGGCAGGCCGTGCAGCCCTCCGTCTTCACCACAAAGTGCTCATACGTAAACGGCCCTGCCGTCTCGCTGTGGCACTTGGTGCACACCGCATCCATCTGCGCCGACGCCCTCAGGTTCTTGCGATTGAACGTGCCGTGCGCATCGTGGCAGTCCGTGCACTTCATCAGCCCCTCTTCCACCTTGTGATGGAACGGCATGTTGAACTGCGACTTCGTGTCCGAGTGGCACTGGAAGCACAACTTCGGCTGTTCGACCTTCAGCAGCTTCTCCGGGGTCGCGCTGTGATGAACGCTGTGGCAGCTGATGCAGCTCACATTGTTTTCCCCATGCGCCGTGCGTTCGAAGTTCGCATGCTGTCCCTGGTGGCAGCTCAAACAGCGCGCATCGATCTCCTTCGCCGATGCCTTCGCCGGATTGAAGATCTTCGCCACATCCCCGCCGCCATCCACGTGCGCTTTGCCCGCTCCATGGCAGCTTTCGCAGGTCGCGCCGGACTTGCCGTGCATCTCCGCCAGCTTCGTATGCGGATTCGAGGCGAACCCCTTCGCCGCCTCTTCATGACACGTCGCGCATGTCTCCTGCCCCACAAAATCGCCCGGTGCGGAGGCCGCCGCAGCCTGGCTCTTCGCCGCCGGCGTTGATCCCTTCCCGGTCGCCGCATGCATCAGCACCGGAATCATCAGGCACAGGACGAGCCAAACCATCCTCATCCCAGGGCCCGTACTGCATTTCTTCCCTGCAAATAGCCGTTCTTTATGCATCAAGGTCCACCTTGGTGTGCTCCTGGCCACCTCAGTACCAGTTCGGCAATCTTTCGGCCCGATGCATCCCTCGCGGGAATCTTTCTGTCGAACGATTTCCTTGCTCGTACTCGGCTGCGCCTGTGCGGAGCATCACCTTATGGGCGAATCGTAACCCGCTCGGAACTCACCTTACGGTGACATCCATCACATCCAGATTCCGGCCTTCCCAAAGTGAAAACAGGGCTCAAAACACACCGCAGCCGGCAGACCGCCCGCAAAACCCCCGGCCTCCTCGCGTTCCCTCATCAACTTGATTTCCAGAGACATACAACCGCCAACGCGCTGCGAACGGTTTCGCAAAACTCCAGTCCCAATTCGGTTCCCCTTCTCAAACCAGACCGCCCCCGCCGCAACAACTCTTATGCCGCTCGTCACACCCCGGAACGCCGCTGAACTTTCCTCCATCTCCATGAGACTTCGCCCTCAAATTTCTTCTCAGGAATCCTGTACCCGCAACTTGGCACTGGCTTTACTGCACTCGCGAGCGTGAGCCCCATCACATCGGTGAAACAGCAACATCGGCACACTGTATGCAAGGCAAGAACATGGCGGATTTGGGAATTTCCACGGCCACACCGCGGCGGCAGAAGACCATTGGTCGTCAGTCTCCGATCGGTTGTGCAGCCTGCTCCAATCGCCGGCCCGGATGGTTCTGCTCCCTCGGTAGCGCAGTCCTCGCCGACCTTGAACTCGTCACCAGCACCATCAGCCTGCCCCCGCAGGCCGCCCTCTTCAGCCAGGGCGAAGACGCCCGCTGCCTCTACCTCATCTGCGGCGGATACCTCAAACTCACCGCCGGCCGCGCCCAGGACCGCCAGATGATCGTCCGCGTCGCGGGTCCCGGTTCCGTCCTCGGACTCTACGCAGCCCTCTCCCACGGCGTCTACGAGGTCTCAGCTGAATCCCTCACCGCGGCCCAGCTCCGCCCCGTCGAACGCGAGCGCTTTCTCACCTTCCTTCGCAATCATCGCGAAGCCCAGATGCGCGCCGTGCAATGCCTCTGCCAGGAATACCGCTTCGCCCTCCAGGACGCATGCCGCATCGCTCTCGCCGAAACCGTCGCCGGACGCCTCGGCCGTCTCCTCCTCGAACTCGCCCACCAGATCGGCGAACACGTCAACGGCGGCTACCGCTTCCCGCTGCTCCTCACCCACGAAGAGATGGCCTCCATGGCCTGCACCACCCGCGAAACCGTGACCCGCACCCTCGGCCAGTTCCGCAAAGAAGGCTCCATCACCATCGAAGACTCCGTCATCACCCTCCACCAGCCCGACCGCCTCCAAAACCTCATCTAGCCCGTACAGCAGACCAGCAGCCGTCATTCACTCCTCACTACTCACTCGTCCCCTATTCCCTAGTCCCTAATGCCTAATCCCCAATCCCTGCCCTTCCCCGTCCAAGAGATATCATCGTATCTGGGAGTTTCCCGCACGCTCATGAACCGAATTACCTGCTTCACTGCTCTTCTTCTTCCCTGCTTCGCGTTCGCCCAGGCCCCGAGTAGCACCACCCCCCCGGCCCAGGCACCCGTCACCTCCACTGCCTCTCCCGAGATCGCGCAGTTCCAGAAAATCGAAGACGGCTGGGATCAGGCCGTCAACCGTCGCGACCAGTACGGTCTTGAGAACGTGCTCTCTCCGCTCTTCCTCGACGTCTCAGGCTCCGGCGACATCACCACCCGCAACCAGCAGCTCGCCTTCATCATCGCCACCGAAGACAAGTCGCTCCACCTCGAACAGAAAGTCATCACGGTCCGCATGCTCGGAGACACCGCCGTCGCCAACGGCACCTACACCCTGCATCACCGTGGCACATCCGGCGAGGTGAACGAAAAGGGAGTCTTCACGCACGTCTTCGAGCGCGCCCACAACGGCTGGCTCTGCATCAACTCCCAGCGCACGGTCCTGAAAGAAGACGGCGGCAAAGGCAAAAAGAAGTCCGACGCCGAACTCCCCTTCCACATCCCCATCTTCGGCAAATCCGACAAGTAGTTTTCCGAGAAACTCCTCGGCCCGTCGAAGCCTGGCACTGCGGACCTGTCGCGCCGAAGCCTTGGCGAAGTGGACCTGTCACGCCGAAGCCTTGGCGAAGGCGGAATCTTCGGCAAATCCGACAAGTAGCCGGTCCCACCAGTCGCGCGGGTGCCCCATAGCTTGTCCTGAGCGAAGCGAAGGATCTCCCGGTGCTGGAGACATGGGAAGCGACGATTCCGATCTCCTGATCCGTCTCACCACCACGCGGGTGCCCCAGAGCCTGCACTGAGCGAAGCCGAAGTGTCTCCCGCTTTTGGAGACCTGGGAGACGATACAGTACGTGAAAATTCTCATACTTCTCACCGCCCGTACTTCTTCAGCACCTGCTGCAGCCTCTCATGCGGCAGAGCAACAACCGTGCGTCCCTCAACCCCCGTCATCGTCTTCGCTCCCACCATCGCATTCACAATCGCTTCTTCCGTCGCCTCCACCGTCGCTTCAAACAGCGGACTGATCCGCTCCGTCGAAACCGTCTGAACCGCATTCGGCCCCGGCGCGTCATCGGCATGCGGATTGGCCGTCGAGAACGCAATAAAAATATCCCCCGACCCATTCCCCGACACCGACCCCGTCCTCGCCAGCCCCAGCGAAGCCCGTCGTGCAACGCGTTTCAACTGATGCGGCAGCAGCGGCGCGTCCGTCGCGACCACGATGATGATCGACCCCACATCCCCCTTCTGCTCGTTCCCCGGCACCTGCTGCAGCTCCGCATAGGGCACGTTCTCCGTCAATTCCTTCCCCACCGGCACGCCTGCAATCGTCAGCTGAGGACGCCTTCCGCAATTGCACTGCACCAGCACGCCCACCGTGTATCCGCCGCTCTCCTTCGGCAGCACGCGCGAAGCCGTGCCCGTGCCGCCTTTGAACCCGTAGCAGACCATCCCCGTTCCGCCGCCCGTATTGCCCTCGGCCACCGGCCCCGCTTCCGCCGAATCCAGCGCCGCAAACACATCCGCCTGCTTCACATGGAATCCGTTGATGTCGTTCAACCATCCATCCCATGTCTCTGCAACCACAGGCAGCGACCACTCATCCGCCTTCATCAGCTTCTGCCGCACAGCCCATGCGATGATCGAATCGCGTACCACTCCCACGCTGTGCGTATTCGTAATCCCAATCGGCCCCTTCAACAGCCCGGCCTCTTCCACCCACGTCGTGCCCGTCATCTCGCCATTGCCGTTCAGGCTGAACCACCCCGCATAGACGTTGTCGGTATTCTGTTTGCCGCGCGGGAAGATCACCGTAACCCCGGTCCTCACCGGGCCCTCTCCCACCTTCAGCGGCCCATCTCCGCGAATCAGCGTGGTCGCGCCGACCTCGACACCCGCCACATCCGTAATCGCATCGAGCTTCCCCGCACTCCCCTCAAACGGCACTCCAAGATCGCGCGCCCGCGCATCGGCTTTGACCGTCGTCTGGCTCAGCCCACAGGCCGCCGCCGCCACGCCAAGCAGAAAAATGGCAATCCAGCTTTGTCTCCGCATGTCGAAGAATCTAGCAGTTCCACGGGCCATTTCAGCGAATTACTCTCTCCGAACTTCCGAGCGCGACTCTCCAGCCACTTCACTTCGCCAAACCAATCTTTCAATCATCAGAGTGTCATTTCGACCGGAGGTCGCCAACGGCGACCGCAGCGGAGAAACCCGCAGTTGCTTTCGAGAGCAGCGCCTTCGACGATCTTTTCGCATTCGGGACTACACATGCGCGCAACCGGGAGATGGTGGGAGAGAATGGATCGTGGGCCAGATGATTCCATTTCGTTACGGTGGCTTTTGGGACGTCCCACGGTACATTCTGCTACGCTATCGCGGGAAAGCTCTGCTTCTCGAGAGCCCGTTCGACGAAAAACTTGATGAGTATCCGGATGACTTCACAGTTTATGAATTGCCGTGTGCGACGGAGTGGTCGGCCGAGACTCGAGGGGATTGGATACCGAAAGAAACTCGACGAACCCTCATTGGTTATCTACCCATTGGCGAGGTTGTGTTCGATCCCACGATGCGCGAAAGGCTTGATGCCGACTGCCTAAACCGCTTTTTCTCCGATGACCCAGATCATCGAAATCAGCGGTTCTGATTCTTACCATCCGACCTGCCCTTTTCTCATTCAGACTGTCATTTCGACCGGAGGTCACCAACGGCGACCGCAGCGGAGAAACCCGCAGTTGCTCTTCAACAGTTCGCGCCACCACAGGTCCAAGTTGACGACGAATACGGCCACAATGCCGACTGAGCTACAATTCGAAGCACTTCATCGATTTGAGAACAAGAGCATGGCCGAGGAAGCAGGCAGGTTCAGCAGGAGAAGTGATGAGAATCTTCTTCAGCTTTGGAGAGCACGTGACTTGCTGAAAGATGAGGACATCGATCCTCTCCGCGACGAGCTTGAGGCACGTGGCTTGTCAAAACAGGTCGCAGAGATATCTGAGCTTGCCTCGGTAAGAGATTTGTACGGTGCTCTGCCGACCGCACCGTTTACGTATTTCAATTCATCCGTTCCTGCTTTGTGGATCCGAGAGCTTTGGCTTCGGTATAAGACAAAGGATGGCAGCTCATTGAATGCAAGAATTGAGAAGGTTCAGCGTACGGGTTTTGGCTCTCTAGGCGGCGCGGCGAGAGCGGAAATCAAGTACTTCTATGAGTTCCAAGGTCACCAGTATGTCGGGCGGGTACTTCGTGATTTCAAGGTCGATGCCGCCAGCGCCGATAAGCTTGTTTACGATCATCACGTTGGCGAGGAAATTCAGATTAGAGTCAGTCGAGAAGCGCCAGAGCTGTCGTACTATCCCTCAGGCATGGGGTTCCTCGATCCCATTTCCCTCGGTCTTCAGTCTCTGCTGAGTGGGGCACTCGTATTTGGATTCGCATGGCTTTTACTTCGATCGATCACTCATGCCATTTAGGTTAGTGTCGACAACAAATGCCGTTGCCCCGAACTCCGACACCGGCGATCGAAACCCAGCCTAACTCGCCACCTTCGCTCTTCCAGCCCCCTGCACCCTTATCGACACATGCACCAGCGACAGCGCCGCCGGCGTCACTCCCGGAATCCGGCTCGCCTGCCCAATCGTTCCCGGCCGCACACGCTCCAGCTTCTCCCGCATCTCGCGCGACAGCCCGCTGATCACGCCATAATCAAGCCACTCCGGGATCGCAACCGACTCCGCCGCCTTCAGTTTCTCGATCGCCTTCTTCTGCTGATCGAGATACCCGGCAAACTTGATCTCCGTCTCCACCGCGCGCGCCTCATTGTGCAGAACCGCCCGCCGCACCGCCGCATCCTCATCCACATGCGCCAGCTCCGCCAGCAGCGGATCGCCCGCAAGCTCATCGCGCAGCGCCTTCAACACCGGTTCAATCGACACCTCGGGCCGCTTCAGCAGTTGCGCCCACGTCGAGCCAACCGTACCGCTCAAATCTCCCAGCCCCGTCGCAGCCAGCTTTTCAGCATCGACCTTCCGCGCATTCAGCAGGTTCGCCAGCGCCCGCATCCGCGCCTGCTTCTCTTCGTACTCCGCCCACGCCTCATCGCCGATCAGCCCCAGCTTCCGCCCATACGGCGTCAATCGCCGGTCCGCATTATCGATCCGCAGATGTAGCCGGAACTCCGCGCGCGACGTAAACATCCGGTATGGCTCGTTCGTCCCCTTCGAAATCAGATCGTCGATCAGAATCGCCGTGTACCCCTCCGTCCGATCCAGCGTGAACGGCGCCTCGCCCTTCACATAAAGCGCGGCATTGATCCCCGCCATGATGCCCTGGCACGCCGCCTCTTCGTATCCCGAAGTCCCATTGATCTGCCCGGCCAGATACAGCCCTTCCATGCACTTCACGCGAAGGCTGCGATCCAATTCCGTCGCATCCACCGAGTCATACTCGATCGCATACCCCGGCCGCAGCATCTCCGCTTCATCGAGCCCGGGGATCGAATGCACGATCTGCCATTGCACCTCCATCGGCAGCGACGTCGACATCCCGTTCACATACACCTCGTGCGTATTCAGCCCCTCCGGCTCCAGAAAAAACTGGTGCTGCGTTTTGTCCGGGAACTTCACTACTTTGTCTTCAATCGAAGGACAATATCGCGGCCCGATCCCCTCGATCTGCCCCGAGTACATTGCCGATCGGTGCACATTCTCGCGAATCAGCCTCAACGTCTCCGGCGTCGTGAACGCGATGTGACAGCTCACCTGGGGCTGCACGATCTTCTTCGTCCTGAAGCTGAACGGAGTCGGCTCCGCATCGCCCGGCTGCTCTTCAAACATCTCCCACTTGATCGTTCGCCCATCTAGCCGCGGCGGCGTTCCCGTCTTCAACCGGCACGTCCGCAACCCAAGTCTGCGCAGAGCCTCGCCAAGCAGAACCGACGCCGGCTCCCCGCTCCGCCCCGCCGGATACCGCTCCTCCCCGCAATGAATCAGCCCATTCAGAAACGTCCCGGTCGTGATGATCGTGGCCCCCGCCATCAGCCGTCGCCCATCCCTAAGCTTCAGACCCAGCACCATCCGAAACGGCCGAGTAGGCCTCGGCAGCTCCGGAGCATCCAGCACTTCGTTAGTCCCTAAGTCCCTAGTCCCTGGTCCCTCGATCTCGTCGAAGACGAGATCGACCACCTCCGCCTGCCGGATATGCAGCCCCGCCTGCCCCTCCAGCACCTCGCGCATCTTCACGCGATAGAGCTGCTTATCGCACTGCGCCCTCGGACTCCACACCGCCGGCCCGCGTGAAGTATTCAGAAGCCTGAACTGAATCCCCACCGCATCGGCCACCTCGCCCATAATGCCGCCCAGTGCATCCACCTCGCGCACCAGGTGCCCCTTCGCCACGCCGCCAATCGCCGGATTGCAGCTCATCTGCGCAATCAGGTCCAGGTTCATCGTGATCAGCGCCGTCTTCAGCCCCATGCGTGCAGCCGCCATCGCCGCCTCGCACCCCGCGTGCCCCGCGCCCACAACGGCAATATCGTATTGTTCCGTAAAAGCCATCAATCCTATTCTACGGATTCTTCATTTCCCGCACGAACCGCCCCGGTCCGCCCCGCAGCGGCACATCCGGATCATGCGCTTCTCTCAGGTGTTCAGGGAATCACGCCTTAGTGAGCTACGGCGCCCACGGCTACTCGAGGTGCTGGACCTGCGTACCCTCTGGGATCTTCACCGTGAATTCGTCCGTCGGCAGCTTCATGTCGGTGTGGACGCTGTCCACGCTCAGCGTCAGCTGGATCCCCTCCAGCGGCCGTTTGATCACCACCTTCGACGGAAACTGCTTCCCGTTGAAGTCCCGGTACTCCGAGTAGCTCACCTGGCTCTCCAGGTTTCCCTGCTCGTCATACAGGTCCTGGTTCGAGGGCAGCAGATCATCGCGGTGAAACGTAATCACGCGCACCGGCTTGTCCCGCTTGCTGCCGTTCGTCGCGTGTTTCGTGATGCTCAGAACGTACTCCGGCATCAGCGTCAGATGTTTCTTGGCCGCATCTTCAATCGTCTCAGTGTCCGAAATCGCAGCGTAGAAGTCCTCGGGATCGAGCCCGCGCACCATCATCGCGTCGAAGAAGAATCCCGGCCGCAGATTCTCCATCTGCTTATCCGACTTCTTCGTCAGCTTATTCGGACCCTCAATCGCCCGGCTCTTCGGCGGAATCACAATCGTGAATCGGTTCCCGTCGCTCGCCATGTCGAACACTTTGACGGTCCCCAGCAGCTGCCCCACGACGCGCATCTGGTTGGGCTTCTGCATGATGATCCATCCATGCACAGACGGATAGTCGGTCGCCAGCCCCTCTTGCTGCTTCAGCAGCGTGGCCCGCATCTCTACCGTCGCCGTCAGGTTTTGGAACTCGTTCCACCGCCGGTCGAGTTGCTCTACCAGTTCTTCCGGCGTCGCCGCCTCCACCTTTGCCGGCGGCTTGGGAACCGGCAGATGCCGCTTCATCGGCATCAGTCCGCACCCGCTCAGCACCAGCGGCAGCGCCAGTGCGGCATGCAGGCCCGTACGCCGCCTCACCGCTGTCCCGCCTTCTTCATGGCGCGCCGGTAGCCCGACACATTCCTCGTATGCTCTTCAAGCGTCGCAGAAAACAGCGACTTCCCCTGCGGATTCGCGCCTGCCGCTACAAAATACAGATAATTCGTCTGCGGCGGATTCATCGCCGCCTTCAGCGATGGCAATCCAGGATTCGCAATCGGCCCCGGCGGCAAACCTGCATGCAGGTAAGTGTTGTAGGGCGTGTCTTTGCTCAGATCGCTCTTGTAGATCGCGCCTCGCCACTCCTTGCGCGCCTCCAGCCCGTAGATCACCGACGGATCGGTCATCAGCGGCATATGCTTTTCCAGCCGGTTCTCAAAGACGCTCGCCACCAGCGGCCTCTCCGCCTGCAGAGCCGTCTCCCGCTCCACCAGCGACGCCAGTGTCACCACGCTGTGCACGTTCGCGCTCAATCCAATCTCAGCCGCCGCCGTCCTGAACCGCCGCACCATCGCCGACGCAACCTGCGTCGCGCTCGCTCGCCGGGGAAACTTGTATGTATCCGGGAACAGGTATCCCTCCAGCGTCTTCGCCTGCGGATCGAGGTCTGCCACCATCGCCGCCAGCTTCGGCTGCTCGTTCAGAAAATTCTCCCTCGTTGAGATACCCGCCTGCTGCAGCCGGTTGGCAACCTCAAACACCGTCGCTCCCTCCGGCACCGTTACCGCAACCGTGAACACCTCGCCGCGCGCGATCTCTTCATACACCGCCGTCAACGGCATCGGATGATCGAACCTGTACTCGCCTGCCTTCAGCCTTCCCCGCCGCACCCAGCGCCACAGATCGAACGCCAGCTGGTTGCGAATCACCCCTGAAGCCTGCAGTTGCCGCGCAATATGTGTCGTCGATGAACCCGGCGGTATATCGACAAACGTCTCAGTCGATGGACCGTACGGCGTGAAGATCGCCCAGCCTGCCACCCCGGCCGCCGCCAGTGCGATCAGCAAAAGCACCAGCAGAAACCCCGCAGCGCCAAGCCCTTTCCGTTTTCGTTTCCCGCGGCCTGACGCCATCCGTTTCAGAACACCTCTGCAATAGGACGCAATGCTAACCCTATTGGATTCTCAACCTTTCCTTATTCTAATTGTCCGGCCAGCGATCACCCGCGCCCTCGCCCCCGGGTTTACCCTGAACCCAGGCCAGCCATGCCGGACCAGCCCCGCCCACCTCGCTACCTCGCGCTCGATGTCGGATCGAAGCGCATCGGCGTCGCTGTCTCCGACGAGTTCGGCCTCACCGCGCAACCCGTCCTCACCCTCGAACGCCGCCGCAACCCGCGCGAAGACCTCCGCTCCCTCGCCCGCCTCTGCCGCCGCTACGAAGTCTCCGCAATCGTCGTCGGCAACCCGCTCGGCGCCGACGGCCAGATCACTCCACAGGCCGCCAAAATCCAATCCTTCGCCACCCAGCTAGGCGAGCTTGCGCAACTCCCCATCCACCTCTGGAACGAGCGCCTCACCTCGCACGAAGCCCACCAGATCCTCTACGAAGCCGGCCACCAGCGCCAATCCCATCACCGCCTCGTCGACCAGGTCGCCGCCACCCTCATCCTGCAATCATTCCTGGACGAACAGCGGGCACAGCAATCGAAAGAAAACTGACTCGCTTAAGCTTGACTCCCTATTATGGGTGTCATTTCGACCGGAGGTCGCCTGCGGCGACCGGAGTGGAGAAACCTGCAGTTGCTTTTCGGATGATTTGATCTGCCCACGAACTTCGTCGAAGATCTCGCCCCTACTCCCCGCTCGCCTGCACAGCCCCCGCCAGCAGAATCGGCGCGGTCGGCGTCTTCGATCCCGCTGCATCCTCCAGCGTCACTCCGAACGCCTTCGCCTGCACGCCTTGCGGAATTTCCGGCAGCACCACCGATCCATTACCCGCAAGATCCGGCTTGAATACTCCAGCGGGAATCGGCGCTGACCCATCCGCCGGAATCACCCACAGCTCATACGCCTTGCCCGCAGGAACCGGCGCCAGATTGCTCGCCTGCAGAATCAGCCCGCCCCGCGCCGCGAGATACACCACCCGCCCCGTCGGAGCCGGCGGAGTTTTAGGCGCAGTCAACACCACCTTCTGAGCCGCAGGAGCCGTCAACACCTCAGCCACCTGCTTCTCCCGCGACTCGCTCGTCTGCAGCGCCGCCATCCTGCTTTCGCTCTCTTGCAAACGCGCCTTCAACGAACTCACTTCAAATCCCAGCGCCGCAGCCACAATCAACGCCGCAGCCGCAGCCAGCCAGCCGATCCACCCCGTGCTTCTGGACCTCGGCGCTCGATCAATGGCGATCGGCTCAGCACGTCTGTTCTCAACTGCTCCAGCCTTCGACTCGCTCTTGATCCTCTGTACGAACCGCTCGCGCGCACCCGCCGGCAGCGGCTGCTGATCGACGCTCAGCGCCAGCATCGCCAGATCGCCTTCCGCCCTGGCAAGCTCAGCCCTGCACACATCGCATCCCGACACATGCGCGCGCACCGCCGCCATCTCCTCCGGGGAGAGAGCCTGCAGCGCGTACAGCGCGAGATCGTCCGGCGATATGTGTTGCGCGTCCATCATGCTTCGAGTCTCTTTCTTAAGCTGCTCAGCGCCGACCGGATCCGGGTCTTCACCGTTCCCAGTGGCTGTCCTGTCCTCTCCGCTATCTCCGAGTGAGATAGCCCATCAAAAAATGCCAGCTGTAACGACTGCTGCTGCTCCTGCGGCAAATCTCCGACAATCCCGCGCACCCGCTGCATCAGGATGCTGCGCTCTGCCTCGCTCTGCAGATTCGTCGTCGAAGCCACCACCACTTCGTCCACCGGCTCTGCCGGCCTGCGCTGCCGCAGCTGATCGATCGCCCGGTTCCGCGCCACCACAAGCAGCCACGTCCCCAGCGTCCCTCGCGAAAACGAGAAGCTGTCAGGATTGCGCCAGAGCTGAAAGAAAATCTCTTGCATCACATCTTCCGCCTGGCCCGCATCCTTCAGCACCCTCAGCGCAACCGAATACACCAGCCCCGCATAGCGATCGAACACCTTCGCCATTGCCTGCTCGCCACCGGCGCGCACCTCAGCCATCAGCGACTGATCGCTGCCCATTTCGCCTGCACCAATAGCGCGCGAACTCACGGTCTCACCATGAGTACGCCGCTCGGGCGGAAACGGATTGTTCGATTCAGTCGACATCGCCTGGGGATTGACCTGACCAGCGCAATTCTATCCCGCCGGGCACGGGTCCTGATCCGCCATTCCATTCCTCGCAGGCAATTCACCAATCCAATTCCGCTCCAGCCACGTTCTGCTAGTGGCAACGCTCGGTTCGCCTGCGGCTCTCCCCGGATCCGCGCATTCAAAACTCGACTAATCGCTCAGGAGGTCACATGAATCATCCAGCTTCGCCCCACTCTGCAGACGCGATCATCACGCAGCGCCTTGCTCGCCGCAAATTCCTCGCCCAGGCCGGCATTTTCACGCTGGGAGGCGCAGCAGCCCTCGCCACCTCCACCTCTGCCTTCGCCAAAGAACACGACTCCGCAGCCGAAGCCGCACAGGAAGCCGCGCAGGGCATGGATACCGTCAAGGAAATCTTCACCGCCGCCCTCATCGCTGAAGATCTTGCCTCCACCTTCTACTACAACGCGCTCGTCGGCTCCGTCATTCAGGATCCAAACCTCGCCGGCCCCGGAGGCACAGCCACCAACGTCAGCAGTTCCGGAAACTCCGGCAACGTCGCTTACCTTCGCGCCGCGCTCACGCAGGAATTGCAGCACGCCGCGCTCTTCCGCTCGCTCCTCGGCATTCCCTCCGCAGCGCAAGACCCGGTGCAGACCTTCTACTTCCCGGCCGGCACCTTCGACTCCCTTGCCAAGTTCACCGGCTTGCTCGATGCCCTCGAGAACGCCTTCATCGGCGCGTACCTCAACGCCATCCAGGAATTCGCCGCCAAGTCGGCCAACGCCCATCGCGGCGACGGCGCATGGCGCGAACCCGCAGATCGCGCCTACTCCAAAGAGCAGCTCGACTACTTCGCCAAAGTCTCCGCATCCATCATGGGCGTCGAAGCCGAGCACCGTGTCCTCGGCCGCGTCATCTCCAGCACCGATCCCGCCAACAACCTCAACTACGAATCGACTGACGGACTCAACGCTGTCTACAACGGCCCCCACTCCGCCGTCGCCGCGCTCACTCCGTTCCTCACCTCGTCCACCGGCCCCGGCTTCACGCTCGAAACCGCCGTCATGCACCAGGCCGACGTCTCCCTCCCCATCGCCGGCGGCCCCCCCGCGTACTAACTCGACAAGCAGTTTCCTTCATCAATAAACACGTCCGACTGTGCCCCGTTCATCGCGCTTTCTGCGATGAGCGGGCTTACCTTCTCCAACACTGTCTGTCATCTCGACCGGAGGTCGCCTCCAGGCGACCGCAGCGGAGAGACCCGCAGTTGCTCTCGCTTGGTGTCCAAAAATCTCTCAAGTTCCGAGTCGCCGACCATCCGCTCACAACTCAAAAGAGTTGAGGTTTGGAACCGGAAATCTTTCGTCCTGTTGCAACTGCTCGAATTGTTCTTTCGACCACGTCCTCGACCAGAATCCGGCGTAACCCGTTGCAACCTGGGTATACTCTCCTACCTTTGAGGCCAATAGGGTCTTGAATTGTGCAATCACATGTTGCTCAACCAAACCCGACTCGCGTTCGACCTCTTTTTTGTCGGTCCATTTCAGCGATCGAGTTCCATGATCGTAGTCATCTACCTACCAGACGCCACCGATGCTAACCGTGGTCTCGCTCTCTTGGCAGATGTCTATTTTGGCGAACCCACCCTGTGGCGGAGAGAAGCCTAGGCTCCAACAAGGAGCATCGTGGTAGTACTTCTCAATGAACAAATTGTAGCGCCGAGCAAGATCGACGAGTGTTGGACCGATCGGTGCGAAAAACCTATCGTTCTCGGCCACAATTTCATCCTGCGAAAGCATGTTCCGCCGCCCATCCAGCATCGAATCTCGCGCCCCCTTTTCAACACGATGATAGAGCCGAGCGAAGTAGCGATGGACGGAAAAGAGCGATCTAGGTCGAGTGACCGGGGATGCTGAACTTGAGAGCAAAAGATTGTTAAGTTCCCCATGGCCGACCACTGGCCCATATCTTGTCGACAGGGATATAAACTCGTCTATGCGATTGGGTGCTGCAGGCTTTTCCTCGCCGCAGCGGCATTAGAATCTGACTCATTTGTGCCCGACAACACTGTGGAGAGCGACGCGCACCGGTATCAAATTCAGTGGCGAGCCTATAGGGACCGCCGCATGTGGCTTGCCGTCCTTATCTGCGTCGAGTTCGTCGCGTTCTTTCCCTTCATTGCCTTAACAGAGAGAGCATTGAAACACATTTTTCCTACAGGCGATACCGCATTCCTTGCCGCTTCAGGATTACTTGGGGCCATGTATCTCTTTACAGTCTCGCGGCTTCGAAGTTATCCCTGCCCACGCTGCGGGAAGAATTTCTTCGGAGGATTCATTGCCACGCCAAGAAACGTATTAGGGAGAAAGTGTGACAATTGCGGCCTGCGCATATATGAGGGCGAATAGCCTTAAAAGAGCCGCTCTCGGGCGAATAACCGGCCACCATCGCTTTGAGAGCAAGATGTTGCCGTTATCAGCGCGACGAGGCTGTCTGAGGAGCGTTCTGTTCGGCTTTGTTACTGAGCAGAATCGCAGCGGAAATGGTGTGCGCAGACCCAAAATCTACAGCCATCAATAAGCGCGATGTCCAGGAGGTGATTGCCAACGGCAGACCTATCTTTGGCACCGTTCGCCGGAAGAGATATCAATCTCTTCTCGCACTCGACAAGGAAGGGATGATCCGAAAGCACTCTCGCTGTCTCCACGATAACTTCATCCCAGAAGCCGATCATCTGGTAGCCAATGTATCCGGCGCACGTGACGATCTTCTTTGTTCCTGACCCCTCCTGCACAAGGATGCTGAAGTTGTCATACCCAGCTTCAATTTGAAGAAGGCTTGAATCGGCCCAGCGAATGCAATCGCCGTCGATTTTCGGATCATGCATCACTCGAGCCTCTCTGTGGGCAAGCCGGACGCGCCGCTCCAGTGTAGCTGCTTGACCCAGGTGATCCTTGTTCCCATTTTTGAGGAGGCGGTGACGATCTAAGGGCAACGGAGCCAATCACCGGCCATCCGGAACTTGAGGGCAAAAACTTGTAGAACTTCCCCACAGCTGGCATGGAAACATCCCTACCCATTCGCCCCCTGCAGCGCCTGCGCCAGCCGGTGAATCGCTCCCTGCTCCGCATCCCCAATCACATAAAACCGCAGCCCATTCTTCTCCCACGTCTCCACATTGAACGAATCCCGCACCGACACCCCGCCCGCAAACGGCAGCGCCGTCCCGAACTTCGCATCATCCTGCACGATCATCACCGAAATCTTGTGCTTGCCCGTGCCCACCACAAGCTGCGCCGTCGCCTGCTGATGCAGATACACCAGCTTCCCGCCCAGCAGCGTGAACTCACTCCCCGCAAACTCCGGCAAGTTAAACGCAAACGGAATCTTCCCCTGAAACCACGGCTTCACCGTGTGCCGGTCTGAAGACACCACATCGTAAGGGTTCGCGCTCGCCATATCCGCCACGTGCAAATCAGCCACCTCTTGAAACGCCTCGTTTCTCGCCGCGCTCTGCCGCGTCCACACCACGGCCAGCACCATCATCGCCAACGCCGCAACCGCAGCCGGCCACAACCACCGCAACCCCGCACTCCGCTTCGGCGCGATCTGCCCCTGCACCTTTCGCCTGAACTCCGCGCTCGGCGCAAACCTCATCGCCGCAGGCTTCATCGCCCGCCGCAGCCTCACCTGCGCTGCGACCTCCGCCGCGCATTCAGGACAGCTCCGCAGATGCTCCGCGAGTTTCCGCTCCTGCTCTCCCGCAAGCTCGCCGTCGAGATACGCCGCCAGCGCATTGCGATCCTGACCGCACGCCGTCATCGCACTGCCTCCCTCGCGCCCAGCGCCGCGCGCAAATTCCGCCGCGCCCGCGCCAATCGCGACATCACCGTCCCCGCCGGAACATCCAGCACCTGCGCGATCTCCCGGTACGACATCTCATCCACATCGCACAGCAAGATAATCTCGCGATGCGCCACCGGCAGCTTCTCCAGCGCCCTGAAAACCGCCTCCTGGCTCTCCGTCGCCAGCAGCAGCGCCTCCGGCGTCACCTCGTGCGCAACCGCCTCATCCAACCCCGTCTCCTCATCCTCCAGGTACGAGGTCTTCTGCTTCAGCCCGCTCCGCGAATTCAAAAACGCATTGCGCAGAATCCGGAACATCCACGCCCGCAGATTCGTCCCTTCCGCAAACGATCCAAAACCCTTCAGCGCCTTTGCGTACGTCTCCTGCACCAGGTCTTCGGCATCCGCGCGATCCCCAGTCAGCCAGCATGCGTGATTGTAGAGCTGATCGAACAGCGGCATCGCCAGCTGCTCGAAGAACGCTCGCTCCATCCGGAACCTTTCGCACCCATCTATTTGCCCGAGGATACCACTCGAAGAAATTCGATGATGTCGCCTCTCTCTCTTGGATCGGCCACATGAAAGGCCATATCGTTATCCTTCACCACCGCATCCGGATTCGCCAGCCACCGGTCCAGCATCGGCCCATCCCACGTGATCTTCGCCGCCTTCAACTCCGCGGAATAGCTGAAGTCCGCAACCGCCCCTGCCTTCCTTCCGTAAACTCCCGCCAGCCGCGGACCCTCCTTGTTCTTATCCAGCGAGTGGCACCCCGTGCATCGCTTCTCAAACAGCACCTTCCCATTCGCCGCATTTACCCTTGGTCCCACCTCCGTCACTCCCTGCGTTGGGTACAGCAAAATCGCCAGCGTGCACGCACCCCACGACCACCCCAGCACCACCCAGAACCGCCTCGCTCCCTTGCCGCTCATTGCCCGCTCTTCTCCTTCTGCCCTTCCATCGCCGCTCTCACCCGCCGTCGCTCAGCGCGCGCCCACGCCGCCACCGCCTGCTTCTCCGCATCGCTGATGTGCCGCGTCGGATGCATCATCGTGTACGCCGTCGGCGGCATCTCTTCGCTGCGAATCTCCGCCGCAATTCGCGACAGCGCCTCGATCTGCTGGTCCGCGCGCATCTTCTGCCATCGCGAAAAGTTCAGCGCCTGCCTCCCATCGCTCACGTCGTGCTCCATCACCCACGACCCCGGAGCCAGCCTGCTGTACACCGGCCAGTGCGTCCGGTTCGAGTGGCAATCCCCGCACTTCTGCTCCAGCACCTGCCTTACTCCCGGCGAAATCTCGCTCCCTCCCAGCAGTTCGCCCCCCGCGTCCACATTCCGCACATCGCCCCACGGATGCACAAACGACAATCCCAGCGCCGCGGCAAACACAGCTCCCGCAAATCCAGTCGTAATCTTCCCCACCATCACAGCCCCAGCACCCGCTTCTCCGCGTTCTCCTGGGCCAGCGTCGCATCCACCACAGCCAGCTCTCGCCGCTGTGCCACGAAGTTCACATCTGTAATGCCCAGCACGCTCTCCAGCTTCTCCGCCGCCACCTTCATCGGCCCCGGACTCGGCGCCGCTCCCGGCGCGGGCTGCGGAAAGGCCGTCGACATCGCTGTATGGAACGTCACGTTCCCCTCCACCTTCTGCATTACTTGGTGGATATGCCCGTTCAGCACCGTCACTGACCCAAATCGCTTCAGCGCCCCAAATGCCTGCTCGCTGTCCGACGTCCCCCATCCCCACTCCGGATACACCGCCCACAACGGGATGTGCGCAAACACCACCACCGGCGTACTGCTCCTCACCGCGCGCAGATCATCCTTGAGCCAATCGATCTGCGGCTGCCCCAGCTTCCCCATTCCCTCCAGCTGCACCACGTTGTTCAGCCCCACAAAGTGCACGCCCTTGTGGTCGAAGCTGTACCAGCCGTTCCCCTTCGTTCCCTTCCCGTAGCGCTCCAGGTACATCTTTCCGTCATCGACCGACGTATCGTGCTCGCCCGGCACATAGAAAACCTGCCGTCGATTGACTAATTGCCCCAGCGTGTCGAACTCGCTCGCTTTCGACGAATGCGTCAGGTCCCCCGTATGAATCAGAAAGTCCGGCGTCTGCGCCGCCCCATCGATCTTCGTCAGCGCCTTCTGCAGCGTAGCCGTCACATCCGTATTCGCCGGCTTGTTGAACCCAATGTGGCTGTCGCTGATCTGCACAAAGCTGAAATCCGACTTCCCGCCTCCGCGCGCTCCTTCCCCAAACGCCCTTGACGTCGGCACGCCTGCCGCAAAGGTCCACACCAGCCCTGTTCCCGCCCACGCCATGCACTTCAAAAATCCACGCCGGTCGATCCCATCTGCGCTTACGCCTCCGTCCTCGCTCAAACCCTTCTCCGGCGCCATCTCCATCTGCTCGAATTGCAAGTCACGCATCATCCTCTCCTCGAACTCGGCTCATCCTTCACGCCCGTTCACAGTCGATAACCAGCAACCCGCCGCTTTATTCCCCCTCGCCACGAAAAAACTCATCCTGCCCCTCCGCCCACCGATCCTCCCGCGCACCCCGCATCCACCTGGCTCCGCCGCATTCAGCGTCCTCAACGGCGCGTATAATTAACCTTCTAAGGACGTTTCATCTCTCGCGGTTGAGCACTCCCCGCCCGCCGCCACGGATCACTGAATGCCCGACCACATCAGAAAGCAGCTCCTCAAAGAGATTGCTGCTCTCGAGCATGAACTCGCTCACGAACTGCCGGCCGAGATCAAAAAGGCGGCCTCCCTCGGCGACCTCTCCGAGAACGCCGAGTACCACATGGCCAAGCAGCGGCAGGAGTTCGTCAACGCCCGCCTCGGCCAGCTCAAGCGCCGCATGGCCGAGCTCTCGCTCGTCAACCTCGCCAACATTCCGCGTGACAAGGTCGGCTTCGGCTCCACCGTAGTAGTCTTCGACAGCACTAAGGACGAGGAGCTCGTCTACCGCCTCGTCACCAGCGAAGAGTCGGACGTAGCCAAGGGCCTCATCTCCACCACTTCACCCATCGGGCGAGGACTCGTCGGCAAGCAGGTCGGCGACACCGCCACCATCGTCACGCCTAACGGCAAACGCGAACTCGAAATCCTCAAGCTCACCACCGTCCACGACGAAGCGGACGAAGACGAAGAAGAAGAGGCCGGTACCGGCACGGATAAGTAAGGGAAGTACGATGACTTGGACCAGCGCTTTCGGCCGCGCCTGCGGCTGGCTACTTGACCGGATCGTTCATGGTCTGGCCCTTACAAAGATCTCTCCCAACGTACTCACCTTCATCGGCTTGGTCATCAACATCGTAGCGGCCTTCTTCTTCGGCCACGCCAACGCCTCCAACGCCGGAATCATGTTCTTCTACGCCGGCTGCGTCATCTTCGGCGCCGGCCTCTTCGACATGGTCGATGGCCGCGTCGCCCGCAAGACCAACCAGGTCACCGTCTTCGGTTCCTTCTTCGACTCCGTCATCGACCGCTACTCCGACGTCGTCCTCTTCTTCGGCCTCCTCGTCTACTACGGACGCATCAACCGCTTCCGCTATGTCGTCCTCGTCGCCTTCGTCATGGTCACCTCGCTGATGGTCAGCTACACGCGCGCCCGCGCCGAAGCTCTGATCGGAGCCTGCAAAGTCGGCTTCATGGAACGCCCCGAGCGCATCGTCCTCATCCTCCTCGGAGCCCTCTTCGAACGCTGGGGCGTCATGGCCCCCGTCCTCTGGGTATTAGCGGTCCTCTCCACCATCACCGTCATCCACCGCATCCAGTACACCTACCAGTTCACCAAATCCATGGCCCCCATCAGCGAGTAGCCCCAATTCGGCCGTAATCAGCAGGACCGAAAACCAAAGCTGTGCCCCATTCATCGCAGCACCGGGGTGTGCTGCGATGAGTGGGCGTCACCAGAGAAGACGAAAGCCTACTGCCATCCCGCGCACAGTGCGGTGATCTGCGCTCCCTGCCCGTGTTCCCAGCGCAACCAGAGTGCCCATCAGGGCACAACTTCTCCACGAACCTTCTGCATCGACATCCATCCAAGCTGAATCTTTTCAACTGCAGCAAGGAGACGAGTCATGGCAACAAAAACTGTACTCATCACCGGTGCTTCAACCGGAATCGGCAAGGCGACAGCGCTCTACTTCCAGCAGCAGGGTTGGAACGTGGTCGCCACGATGCGTAATCCAGCCGACGGCGCTGAACTGCAGTCCTTGGATCGAATTCTGGTTACGGCGCTCGATGTAACGAAGCCGGACACCATCCAGCAGTCAGTTGCGGCTGCCATCGATCGTTTCGGTTCGCTTGACGTCCTCGTCAACAATGCAGGCTTCGGTGCCTACGGCCCTCTCGAGGCCACAAGCATGGAGATCGTCCGCCAACAGTTCGACACCAATGTCATCGGATTGCTTGAGACCACCAGGGCGGTGCTGCCGCACATGCGCGCGCAGCACTCAGGGGTCATCATCAACATCTCCTCCATCGGAGGCAAGGTGACCTTCCCGTTCGGCACGCTCTATCACGGCACCAAGTTCGCCGTGGAAGGAATCAGCGAATCGCTAGCTTACGAAGCAGGCGCGATCGGCGTAAAAGTCAAAATCGTTGAACCTGGCGCGATCAAGACCGACTTCGCAACGCGATCGTTCAAGTTCAGCAACGATGAGTCTCTTGCCGAATACCAGCCGCTGGTTGGTGGACTGATGACCGTCATGGGACCCCTAATGGAAAAGGGCGCGGAGCCTGTCATTGTCGCAGAGGTTATCTATCGCGCAGCCACTGACGGCTCTGACCAACTGCGTTACGCCGCCGGAGATGACGCTCAGCCAATCCTCGACAAGCGCAAAGGCCAGGATGACCACACCTTCATGACAGAAACGCTTGCCATGTTCAGTTAAGATGCGAAAGCACCTCTCTGAAGCGAAGTGAGGATCACATCCTCGGCAACAATAGACGCGGCAAAAGAATACCCTCAACATCCCGTTAGCCGGTGATACACCAGCAGTATGCCTCGGCGACGTATCGAGGCTCTAGCGAATGGTGGACACCGATGTGTTGATTGTCGGCAAAGTGGCTTTTACTTCGACGAGCGTGTGACCAAGATCAAGGTCTGTGACGCGCATGAAATTGTTGGGCGAACTCACTTCCTCAGGTAGCATTCGATACTCAATCTCAGCCGTGTAGCTGCACGATTGGTGCTGGCCTCCAGTAACCCACCCGTATCGACGGCTCTCAAGGAAATCACGGCCGCTCACTGCAAACACTTGAAACGCGCCCTTACTTGGGCCATCCACAAATCGAACCTCGGAGTGGCCATCAGGGTAGACGATCACCGCAAAGTGGAAGACACCTTTCATGTATGCAGCACGGGCAATAGGCGGATAGATCGGCAGCTTGGACTCGAAAATCTGAATGCCTTTGCAGTCGGGCTGTTGAGCAAAAGCGCAGCTAGTAAAGCCCAGCAACAGCAGAATTCTCAAACCGTTTCGCATATCGAATATCCTACGGCCCCTGCGCAGAGCGGATCATTAGTCAGCGGTCGGCAATGGGGACTCTGAGGTCAAGAAAATACCCTCAGAGCGACAATCGCCGGTGACTCTACCGGAACCCGCTAAAATCGGGTTGCTCCCGGTTGACGGATCAATGATGAAGACATTTCAGTGGCGCTCACTAGTTCTTGCTGTTCCGTTTGCGGCTCTGCTGGCCATCACCGTTTACGACGGACGCAAGGAAGCTGTTCTGGCGGTCCGCGAACAAAGAGCTGAAGGTGTTGTAACCGGGTGCGACCCGTCCAATCACAACTGGTGCCATTACAAGTTCTCGTTTCGGGAGCGGACCTTTGAAGGTTTCGGCGGATGGGTAGGAAAGCATCCATCCACTGGACAACATGTCACCGTATTCTTCGATCCTTCAGACCCAAGCACAAGTTCCCTTGAGGACTATGCGTCTGAAGACCGGCGCGAAAGGGGCATCGCACCGCTCTGTTGGGCCGGGATTCTTACGGTGGTAATGATCATCGTTTCCGCACAGTTTCCTCGAAGGCAGCACGTCTAAAGGGTCTCCGATTTCCCGTGTAGTCGATGGGGACGTTGGCAATCTTTTGATCTCAAAGTGATGGTGGCCGGTTATAGGTCCAGAAGTCTCTCGTCAGGCCAATCCATCACACGTTTCAGTCGATTCGATTATTGTGAACTTAGGTGCCACAGGATGATGGATGGCCGTCGCAATATGCTTTCCCAAGATGACCTAGTGGCAGACTTGGAGAGATTCTTCGCGCCGATCGGGCCAACCCTGGTCGCGCTTGCTCACCAGTACAACCTATTCCTTGAGAAATACCGTCATGATGGCCCTTGTTGGATCTTGTGCTGCTCTCATCCTCAAGGGGGTATTTGTGAAGTACACATCTGTCCGGCCAGCAGCGCAACCGTCAGGCTCTCTGGAGTCTGGTTCATGTACGATTACGATCTCGGGACCATTTCAGTCAAAGACGCCGAGAAGCCCGAAATCGAACCACAGCCCGCGTTGGTCGAGAAGAGCGTCTCTGCAGCGTTGAAGTCGCTATTGAATTTCAAGCCTGGCGAGTGGACCCAAGTGTTTTCAGAAGGCTATCGCGGATTCTGGTCCAGGACGTGGACCAAGGAGCAATTCGAGGACTTTCATCGGGGGGATCGATACCCCGTTCCCAATGTGGATTCTCTTCTTTAGGTCTCGAGCATGCTGCTAGTCAAACGGAAAGAAACTTCCGTATTGCTGGTAACACGACCAGAATTGGCACACCCGAAGGCTACTCAAGCCCGAGTGACTTGCCATATTTGATAGCTAAATCTTCGGGAAGCACGCTCGATAACGGCCCTCTGGGAATACCGAAGTTCAGCGAACGCTTTTCTCTCTGAAGACTTTCAAACCCCTGTCCGAGGCAGAAGCTTCGGATGCCGCTGACCTCAAGCCACTTCGCTGCTCGCTCCGTGCACAGTCGATGTCCAGTCAAGGGCCAAACGAAAAAGAAGTCTTCTCCTGTCCATTGATCCCAGTCGATGACGTTATCGAAGTCTGCTATCGGTCCGTAATTCTTCCATAGACATCCAGAACAGCTTTCGAGAACGCGCATACCTGATTCCGGGCGAACGACTCCAGCCCAACCTGTGACAGTGAATTCCTTGTATTGATCGGATATTCCGCCATCTAAAAAACTCACCCTAGCCGGTTGAGTTCGGAAACCGGTAAAACCCTCTCTTTCGAGTCGTTCAACAACGGTCACATGAACTGTGATCTGCGGCCCCCATATGATGTGCTCTTCGCGATTGTTGTGCTTCACCGTGTAATGCAGAGGACCAATTCTTCGACCACTTTTGGGGTGCGTTCCGCCAGCAGGACAGGACCTATATTCCCATTGCTTGAACGTCGTTTCGGGATCGGCGAGTAGCTGGTGATTGCGAGGACTCTGAAACTGATAGAAGGAAGGCATGAAATCCATGTGAGAACAAGGTAAGTGTCTCATCCTCGAGTCGCAGAAGCCGTAATTGGTGAGTGGTCGGCTGTATGGACACTGAAGCCAAGAAATTGGCCTCAAGGTCCAGTCTGCCGGTGACTCGCCAACAGCCCTGATTTCCAGATAGTATTCTCGTTGAATCGCGCAACCCTGCGGAACACACGGCATGCAACGAACTACGATAACGGGTCCATTGGTCGGACTACGGCGTGATTGCCCACGCGCAGCAGAATCGTAACTGCAGACCTATACCCCTCGGTCAAGTTGCATCGCTCTGCCCGTCGAACCCGAACTCCCCGCCAATCTATCCTCCACAAGCAAAAGCCGCTGGCATAGAAGGTACCGTCAAAGTGTTTGCGCAGATCAACAGATCGGGTAGGGTCGATCTGCTTTGGGCGGTCAGCGGCCCTGAACAACTCCGGGAGGCAGCTCTCGAAGCTGTGAAAAGCTGGATTTACCGCCGATATCTGATCGACGGGCGAGCAGCCGGTTTTAGATCGGTGATCAACGTGAAGTTCACGCTCGAACGAGAATCCACTAAGGCGTTACCGCACAACTAGCGAATCGTCGCCAAAGTCGGCCCTAGTGCAAGAAATTGCAAGCTTCCGAGTAGCCGGTGATTCGACCCATACAATCAAGTTGGCTCAATGCGTATCAGAGTAACCGCCCCATGTGCCACAAACGCGACAGCAAAAAGCGTAAGCGGTTGGCCCCGAGTCCCTGTCGAGACTTTTCATGTATTGAGCAAGCTCATCGGTCGAGAAGCCCGATTCCTCCGCGATAGCCTTGTACAAGCTTGAATCGAAGTTCTGCAGTTCCGCTGATCCCACTGGCGCAATGAACTCGGCTGCATCACCGCAGTGAGTGAACCATCTCTCTTGTTGCCAACCATTGAATGATGGCGTGCGGAAACAAACTTCATCCATTACTGAGCCGGGTACCGCGTCCCAACGACCATAATCACCAACTGCTTTGGGATCGATAAACTCTGCTCCGAAAAGTCGATGTGCGGTTCCATCGAAGATGCACCACGGGCACAACGCGTCATCGAGTTCGTGGCTGGAATATACGGCTCCAATGTACATAAACCCGCGAGATTGATTGCATGCCTTACATTTCACGCCCGAGGCAACAATAGATCCTGACGAGATCGGGTCTGGGTGATACTTGAAGGTCGGCAGCAACAGTTCGCTCACATTTTTTCTCCGCATGTCAGGATACCGTCCTGACCACGCAGGTGCCCGTTAGCATCGGCAACCTGGCAACTTCTTGGCCTCACTGTCCAGATCGCCGGTGACTGGCTCGTCTCAGTCGCGTCCCGGCTTAGCTACCTGCCTTGCGAACACACAACGCACGCTTGAAGGTGCTGTACCCAAGGTTGTCATTGAACCTCTTCCCGCTGTTGAAATCGAAGCGCGGTGCAGACCCGGAAGGCTGTCCGCGATCATCGTGGTTGCGACTGCTGCTCCATTCAAGGCCCGTGAGAAACAGGTTTCCTTTCACATGCCACATAGCCCTGCCGGACCCAGCAAGTCCCGGGCTTTCGAGGTTCGCGTCATAGATATCCTGCAACTCGTAAATCGTCGCAAGTCTCCAGTCGGAGTACCCAGCTAGCCGGAGATCGCGGCAATACTTCATTGCCTTTTGCCAACTCACGTCTTTGCCGTTGTCCTTTGCGGCCCACATCAGGCCAGAGGTATCAACCCAATACGCACGCGATCGCGTTTCATTTGGAAGACGTTGGTCACCAATCGGCACTTGAGCACACGAGATTGTGACAACGAAAACAAGGAGGGCGGCGACTCTCATGCAAGTCAAAGTTAGCTCAATAGGCGACAATTCGTTCGCACTTTGTGACACATCCGAAACCTGCCACAGTGTCGCTCCCGATGCGTCCTGAGCGAGTGGTCGCCGACTGAGACACTGAAGCCAATTTTTGTCGATCTCTTCGGCTGGCAGCAATGTGACTGGAGTTGAAGAGTGCCCGTGTTGGCAGCGGAATTCTCTTCCCTATGGGTGAATGCCGGGTGTTGACCAACACCCCCACCACCCCCATCGAGGTTTCCGCTAACGCCGGTCAATCCCTCTCCACTTCACACCCCCGCAACTTCCTCATTCCAGAACGCAAAAAGACCTGCTCAGTTAGCGAATAAGCTCTCGACAACCACCCCGATTCGCCGGGTGCCCCCGATCCTCGCACTTGGGGATCGGGGAAACGACCTAATCTCACCGCACTCTTCTGGGAGACAAAACGGTTCCAACTCCGCACTTCCGTCCCTTATTTCAGCTCAGCCCGTTGAGCCCCGACCTTCGCTTCGACCGTCACATTGCCTTCGCTCAGTCCTGAACTGCGAGCCGTCAACACAATGTTTCCTGCCTGTCGCGAAGACCGGAGAACCACAAGCGCGCGCCCTTGATACAGCTTGCGGCGCTCGTTGTGATATGAATCCGGATCCTGCGCGTCCCCGTTCCCCACCGCTGCAATCACGCCCGGTCCGCTGATCGTAAACTGGACCTCCTGGTCGGCCCGCAGATCCGGCCGCCCATCAGCATCCACAGCTTCAACGGTCAAAAAAGACAGATCCTCCCCATTGGCAGCAAGCGTCTTGCGATCCGCCGTTACTCGCAGCTTCGTTGCCGGTCCTGCGGTTCTAAGCACGCTCTCAGCGACTACGCGATCTCCGCGCAAGCCGACGGCTTTCAGCACACCCGGAGCATACGGCACTGGGAACACTGCCTTGAATTCCTGATCTCGTCCCGTTGGCTTTTCCCCGATCAACTTATCGTTCAGAAATAGCTGCACCTTCTCTGCGCCCGAGTAGACCTCAACTTCCAGCGGCTTGCCTTCTTCCCCCGGCCATGTCCAGCTCGGCAGCGTCGGGTAGTCCGCCCACATAATCGCAATGATCTTCTTCTCGTCCGTCTCGGGCAGTCGCACCGTCGCATACACACGGTCGCCCCCATTCCATATGATGTCGCGGTAGTACGACTGCGGCTTCCTCCATCCCGTCAGATCAAGATCCCCGCACACCGCTGCATGCCACGGATACGGATGAAAGAACAGCTCCATCATGGCCTTCGAGGCCGGATCGGAGTTGTTCTTCGCCATATCTCCCATCACGTCCTTTCCGTTAGCCATCGCCGTGAACATCTGATCGATCATCCCCGTCCCGGCCATCATTCCTTCCATTCCCTTTGCCGCCTTCGCCTGCTGCGGCGTCCCATACTGCCACGCGCCGATCCCCGACTCTCCCAGGTAGTCCATCGCCGTCCAAGTCAGATCACCGAGCACGTACGGGTTGTCATGCGAAACCTCCCACAGCGGAAACACCTTCGATGGCCACGACTCCGTCGTCAGCATCATTCTCGATGGCAGCTGCTGGTGATCCTTCTTGTATGTCGGCAGAATGTTGTAGTTGTATCCCGTAATATCCAGTTGCGAAAACACCGCCTGTGCCGTCGGCTTCGTCGTCGTCCCCGGGAACGCCAGCGTCAGCGGCCGCGTGTCATCGAGCGCGCGAATCTGGTCCGCAAGCTGCTTGCCCAGCGCCGCTCCGCGCTCCACCTCAAGTTCAGGAATTTCGTTTCCGATTCCCCAGATCACAACAGACGGATGGTTTCGGTCCCGCAGCACCATCGAAGAGACGTCCTGCTTCCACCATGCATCGAAGTCGCTGCCGTAGTCGAACTTGACCTTGTGCGCCTGCCATACGTCAAACGGCTCATCCAGCACCAGCAAGCCAATGCGGTCGCATGCATCCAGAAACGCTGTTGACGGCGGATTATGCGCCGTCCGCACCGCATTCATCCCCGCCGCCTTCAATAATTCCACCCTGCGCTCTTCCGCACGATCAAATGCGGCTGCACCCAGCGGCCCGTTATCGTGATGTACGCTTCCGCCTGTCAGCTTCACCGGCTTGCCATTCAGCAGCAGCCCCTTCTCCGCCGACCACGACAGCGATCGGATGCCGAACGGAGTCTTCACCTGGTCGATAACCTTGCCGCCCTTGCGAATTGTCGCCACCGCGCTGTACATCTCCGGCGACTCGGGCGACCACAGCGCAGGCTTTGCCACCGTGATCTCCTGGGCCGCCTCCTCTTCCTTGCCGGCTCCAACGCTCAGCTTCGAGGCCGTGCCTCCAACCTTCCGTCCTCCCCTGTCCAGCAGAGCAGTCTCAACCGATACGTCCGCAGAATCGGCAGATTCGTTCATCACCTGTGTCCGGATCGACACCTTCGCCGAATCGCTCGTCGCCTCCGGCGTTGTGACAAACACCCCCCAGTGCGCAACGTGTACCGGCTCTGTCACCACCACTCGTACATGCCGATAGATACCCGATCCGCTGTACCACCGGCTGTTTGGCTGCGCGGAGTTGTCCACGCGCATCGCCAGCACATTGGCGCCGTCGAAGTTCAGCTCCGGCGTCAGATCGAACGTGAACGCCGTGTACCCGTACGCATGGTTTCCCAGCTTGTGCCCGTTGAGGTACACCGTCGCATCACGGTAGACTCCATCGAACTCCACGCTCACGCGCTTCGTCCTCCACTCCGCGGGTGCATGAAACGTCTTGCGATACCACCCGACTCCTCCCGGAAAAAACCCTTCGCCTGAGCCGCTCGGATTGTCCTTCTCCGGCTTGCTCTCAATGCTCCAGTCGTGCGGCAGATCGACATTGCGCCACGACTCCTCTGCAAACGACACAGCCTCGGCGCCTTTCGCGTCGCCCAGGTGAAACTTCCATCCCGCATCTGCGTCCAGTGACTGCCGGCCGGTCACCGATTTTGGCGCGCCCATCCCGTATTGCATGACACTTGCCGCTGCGGCAGCCAGAAAAATCATTGCGCGGAGTCTCGGCTTCATGATGATGACCTCTTTCTCGTTTTGCTCTTTGCAGTAGATTTGCGTTTGCTCGATCGCGCCTGAGCTGTATCGCCACGTATCCCAAGCAGGAGTATTCGGATGCTCTCGCGCAACAACTGGTCGATCGGTCGTCCGTACTCAGCCTCCACCTTGCTTCCTAGGGAGGCGAGTCGCCGCTGCGCACCGATCACCGCGTTCATAACAGCATGCATCGTCAGGTCAGGGTCGAGATCAGGCCTCAAAGACCCGTCCGCAATCCCATCTTTGATCAGTTTTCTGAAGAACTGAAAAGGCTCGGGGTGAATTTGCGACTCGAGAGCGAGGAGCCGCTCCACAGGCCAGTTGCGAGCATACATCGCATCGAACTGCGCCATAAACCGAACCTTCTCCGGATTTTGCGAGAGATCCTCGGCCATCAAACCCAGCAAAATAGTGATCCGAGCCAGCGCATTCGGCGCATCCTTCATCGCCGCGCCTGCCAGATTCCCTCTCTCCCCCATCAGCTCGCCGACGATCGCCCAAACGATGTCATCTTTGCTGGAGAAGTACTGGTAGATAGTCGAAGCCTGGACTCCGCTTTCCGACGTGATATCCGCCATCGTCACTCGGTCGATTCCTCGCTCATCGAAAAGCTGCGACGCAGCATCGAGGATTCGCCGGCGCTGCCGCTCGCGATGCGCCTGGTAAGTGCCCGCCGCTTTCCGTCGCTTCGGAGTCGCCAACTGAGCTTCCTTTGAAATTCAGCATACATGATCTAATTCGAAATGCTCCTTCGAATTAGAGATACCGAGAGGAAGAACGCTTGCCGGCACCTGTGGCTGGAGGTGCACATAAATCGCCGCAACCATCTGCTCTACCAGAAGTCCAGACGCAACCAGCAGAACCAGGTTTCTGCCGCGAGTGGTGAATTGCTTACCCAGCCATGGCAGCAGGAACAGGGATCCGGTGAGCATCTCTCCCAACTTGCCTGCGAGCATGGCCTGATGGGGTAGGTGACTCTGCTGGCCAAACGTTGGAACGTGGAGAGACATGAACGAGGCGATGCTTCTGCGGACCCCAATCTTCACGTACTCTGAGCAGACTGAAACGACCCAACCGCAGAAGTAGCCTTCGTCCGACGGCGAATCGTCAAGGTATTGGCCTCAATGTCTCAGTCGCCGGTAACACAGCCAGAGCGCCAAAAATGGGTGTCATCCTTGTATCTCTAGATCAGCAGCAGTTTCGGTGAGACTGTTGCAGTGGGGGAGTCGAGTGG
>NZ_QFFY01000003.1 GCF_003131205.1 Occallatibacter savannae | reverse complement strand
GTCAGTTGCCAGTTACCAGTTGCCAGTTGATTTCGACGCTGGCAACTGGGGACTGGAAACTGCAGACTGAAGGGAATTGAAATGCGGGATATTGTTACGTTGCAGTGTTCGGAGTGCAAGGAGCGGAATTACTCGACGACGAAGAACAAGAAGACGACCACGGGCCGTCTCGAGTTCAAGAAGTTCTGTAAGCGCTGCCGCAAGCACCAGCCGCACAAGGAAACGAAGTAAAGCACAGCCCTTAGCTATTAGCCATTAGCTTTTAGCTCATTTTGCCGGAGTCAGCGAACTCGGTTTCCGTGGCAGGATGGAGCTAAAGGCTAAAAGCTAACAGCTAAAAGCTGTTTTTAGGGGCGTAAGCTCAACGGTTAAACTGTCGGTCTCCAAAACCGAACTTGGGGGTTCGAATCCCTCCGCCCCTGCCAGATTGAAAGACAGCTAGTAGCCATTAGCTCTTAGCTGTCAGCTTCTCCTCTGTAGAGTTGACGGCATTGCAGAGGAGAGAATGGCTGAAGGTCAGCCTGAGGAAGATGCGGCGGAAGAAACTTCGGCCGCAGAGGATTGAAGTATGGCAACAGAGTCAGCGATCAAAAAGGGCGACGACAGCTCGATCAAGCGTCAGCAGCCGGGAGCGCTCTCGAACGTGCAAGAAGGTGCGCTTGGCGCGTGGGGCAATCTCAATCGCTTTTTGAGCGATGTGCGCGCGGAGATGAAGAAGGTCGTCACTCCGAACCGGAAGGAAGTGCAGACGACGACCTCGGTCGTGATCGTCACAGTGTTCATCTTCGGGTTCTTTTTCTGGGTGACGGACAGCGTCTTCAGCAGGGCCCTTCAGGCGATACTTCATAAGCTGGGCGCGCAGTAAGAATGCAGGATCGAATCGAGACAGCAATGGCAGAAGAAATCGAAAACTCCGCCGAACAGCAGCCGACGCCCGAGCAACCGAACGAGCGCTTCAAGTGGTACATCCTTCACGCCTACTCGGGCTTTGAGCGCAAGGTACGCGAGTCGATCGAGAGCCGGGTGCAGGCCTTTGGTCTGAAGGACCGGGTGGGCCGCGTGATGATTCCCACCGAGCCGGTGACGGAGATCGTCAACGGCAAAAAACGCACGGTGGAGCGGGTCTTTCTGCCTGGATATGTTCTGGTCGAGATGGATCTCGATAACAACCTCTGGCACGTGTTGAAGGACACGCCAAAGGTGACGGGCTTCCTGGGAACCGGCGACAAGCCGGTAGCGCTGAGCGAGGAAGAAGTGAGTTCGATCCTCTTCCGCAGCGAAACGGCGAAGGAAAAGCCGCGGCTTAAGATCAAGTTTGAGAAGAACGAGTCTGTCAGGATTACGGACGGACCGTTTGCCAACTTCAACGGCGTGGTGGATGAGATCAACGAGGACCGCGAGACACTGAAGGTGATGGTGACGATCTTCGGCCGCTCGACGCCGGTGGAACTGGAGTTCGGAAAGGTCGAAAAGATTGAGTAGCGACAGCTTTTAGCTATTAGCTTTTAGCTTCTAGCCGGTTTGCCTACCTGGCGGCGCCGGTTAAAAGCGAACGCTGAATGCTGCGCACCAAAATTCAAATGTTGCACCCGACAGCTAAGAGCTAAAAGCTAGGAGCTAAGAGCTGTCTCCGAAGGAACCCGAGATATGGCACCTCCGAAAAAAGTAAGTGCGATGGTCAAGCTGCAGATCGAAGCCGGCAAGGCGACGCCTGCACCGCCGGTTGGTCCGGCACTGGGCCAGGCGCAGGTCAACATCATGGAGTTCTGCAAGCAGTTCAACGCCCGCACGCAGAACAAGGAGATGGCCGGACTGATTATTCCGGTTGTCATTACGGTTTATGGCGACCGCTCGTTCACGTTTGTGACGAAGACGCCTCCGGCATCGATTCTGTTGAAGAAGGCTGCGGGCCTGCAGAAGGGCTCGGGCACTCCCAACAAGGACAAGGTCGGCAAGGTGACGGAGAAGCAGGTTCGCGAGATCGCCACGCAGAAGATGCCTGACTTGAACGCCGCGTCGATTGAGACGGCGATCAAGAGCATCAAGGGTACAGCGCGATCGATGGGAATCGAAGTTGTAGGGTAAAGCCGGACTGGCTTGCGCGTCGTGATGAAGGCCCTCCCGAGTGGAGGGCCTTCGTGCGTCTGAGCGATAGTCCTAAACAGAGCTATCAGGCTGTGGCGAGATTCAGTGCAGCAGACTGCGAGCGCGTGAGGGTGAGCACAGTGATGTCGTCGTTCTGGCCGAAGGCAACGGCTTCTTCTGTGGCCTTCAACGCAGTGGGGTATGTGCCGAAGAGGATGTTCAGGCGTCCGAAGCCATAGAGTTCGCCGGTGGAATTGCGGGCCTCCAGCAATCCGTCGGTGTAGAGGGCGAAGTGATCTCCTTCGCGAAGCTGAATCTTCGTTTCTTCGTAGCGGGCTTGCGGTGTGATGCCCAGAGGCAGAGCTCCCGGCAATTCGAGTTCACGCTGGTTCAGGAAAGGCGCGGGATGCCCGGCGGTGGCGAGGGTACAGGAGCCGTCCGGATCAAGTCGAAGCGCGATGCACGTCGCGAACCCGCCCTGCATGCGTCCTTCGAGCCTGCGGTTGAGAGCAGCGAGAATTTCTGCGGGGCTGCTGGACGTCTCGGCAACCATGCGGATGGCGCCGACCAGGAGCGAAACCGTCATGGCCGCCTTCAGTCCCTTTCCGCTGACGTCTCCGAGAACAATGAGGGTCGAAGATCCGGGAAGCGAGATGATCTGAAAGAAATCGCCTCCCACTTCGGCTGCCGGTTTGTAGGCACTTGTAAGGGTGAATCCGGAGATGTCGGGCAGCGCTTCCGGAACGAGGATCTGCTGCAGTTCGCGTGCGCTTTTGAATTCCTGCTCCAGGATGGACTGGCGCAGGCTGGCCTCGCGCGAGTAGCGATAGACGCCGTAAACGATGGCCACCAGCAGACAGACGCGCATCAAGCCTTGCATCGAGACGTTATTGCCAAGAACGTTGAAGAGCGGAGCGTCGATTTTGTCAGCGAGCTTCCAGTGGGTGAAGCGCGCTCCCTGCTGGACCCCGATGCGGAGGACTGAGAACATGCCTGCGAGCGAAGCGAAGATGGCAACCAGCCAGCGCGGAGCGTCAAGCCGCTGGCGAAGCCCGAAGGCTACGAGAACCAGCGGGAAGGGCTCGATGATGGTGGTGACTGCCGTCAAAACCGCGTCCGCGAATTGCGCCATGGGCACGTATTGAGGAGAGGTGACGGGCACCAGCAAGCCGTCGAGAGAACCCCCAACGAGCGCGATGATAGCGAGGATGCGGGTGGCACGCGCGATGCCGGGTGATTGATCGAGCTTGAGTATGTAGAGCAGAACATACCAGAGGCCGACATCCTGTAGAACGAACAACGGCTGAAACCAGCCGAGGGCGAAATCGTTGCTGAAGGGAATTCGGAGGCTTAAGAGGAATATGCCCGCCACGAGTGCGAAACAGTAGACAGCCATGGACAGCAGCAGTCGTTGCGAGCGGTCGCGCAACCAGAAGAGCAGGCTGAGCACCATGACTAGCGCGTAGAGGGATGTAAGCGCAAAGATGAACTGCTGGCTGCGCATCCACTCGTAATCCAATTGCGCTTTGCGAGCGCCGATGGCTGCGGGGCTTCCGATCAGAGGCGGAAAGTTGAAGCCTCCAAGCTGATCGGAGTCAAACGAATTGAGCGGCGCCTTCCAGACGCGGAAAGCGAGAACGCCATCTGTGATTGGGCCAAGTCCGAGGGTCTGTGCCGGTGGACGGTAGTAGTGGACAGGGCCGGGGGGCAGCTTGCCGAAGCCGCCGATCAGCTTTCCGTTCCAGTAGACCTCGTAAGCGTCGTCGACGTTCCGGATCAGCATAGCCATATCGGGCGACTGGCCTGCAGCCGGCTGCACATGGACGTGGCGCCGGTACCAGGCGAAGCCGACGTACGCGGGGTGGCTTTGGGAGCCCCAGGTCTTGTCGGTGGTCAGGGCCTCCCACCCATTGTGTCCCGCCGTGTCGTCGAGATTTGGAGATCCGTAAGAGGGATCGTCTCCGAGGTGAAATTGCCATGCTCCGTCCACTTGGGCAAGGCCCCTGCCGAGGTCTTCCAATGAGAGCACGGATGCTGCGGCTGCTGTCGCCGTGGATGGGGATGTTGACGTCGAACTCTGGGCGCTGAGGCCCGCAGGGATGCAACAGAACACTGCGCAGCAGAGTGCCGCTCGAAAAGCATGCTGAGGCATGCGGCCAGCATATCGTGAGAATTCAAGGATTGACGAGAGATTCCGGAGAGCGGCGCAGTCAATCCGTCACGGGGGTGGGCGCAGCAGGAAGCCTGTGCCCAAAACAGAAGAAGCCCTCCGGAATTCGGAGGGCTCTCTGTGTCTTGTTTGATCCGGGCCGGGAGGAGATCGCTTCGGCTATTTCGAAGGAGGCTGCGGAGTGAAGATCTCGCGCCGGGTCGGCTCGGGTTTTGGTTTCGGCTTCGGAGCTTTCTTGGCTTCTTTGCGACCTTTATCTTTGCTTCCCATGTGTGACAGTTTGACATAGTTCGCATTCATCGGGAAAGGCCGATGAATGCGAACAGTTATCAGTTGCCAGGTGTCAGTTGCCAGTTGGTTTGGTGGCTGGTTCGGGCGTGGATGGTTTCTGGTCGCCGCTCGGAGCGGCTGGTGAGGCGGTGCGCTGGAGGTGGTCGTGGTTAAGGATGGCGTTGAAGACCAGGGGGTAGTCGCCGATGGTTTCGCCGCGGTAGACGGGGTTGTTGCCGAAGAGGAGAACGCTGCCGGTGCCGAGGTGCGCGTTGACGACGACGGCGTGTTCGGCGATGGAACTGGCTTTGTCGAGAAGGCCGTCGAGGAGAAGTGACTTGTTGTCGTTGAAGCGCAGGATCACTTCAGGGCGGAGCTGTTCGGGGATCACGGAGAAGTTGTTGCGCATCTGTTCTTCGTTCAGCTTCTTGGCTTCCCAGGGCTGAGTCTTCTCGAGCTTCTCGGCTTCGACGGCTTTGCGGCCAAGGGGCTCGTCGTTGTCCTCCAGGCCCCCGCGGCCGGTGGGGCGTTCAGAGTACGGATCCATCAGCATGCGACTGGCTCTGCTGCCAAGGGTGTTGCTGATGTTGAAGGCCATGCCGCTGGCGCTCATGACGGGGAGATTGCCGGTGTAGCCGAAGGCGACCGGGCTGTCTTTGGCGACGAAGGTGGTGTTGAGAACGGAGCCTACGATGCGCGCATCGCCTTTTGAGGCGAGGCTGACGCCGGGAGCGAGACCAGTTTCGACGGCGAACTGGGCTGTGTCTTCGGAGGTGATGAGCAGGCCCCCTTTTTCGACGAAGGTGCGGAGGTGCTCGAGGCCGTCGTAGCCGAGGCCGGGGCGGATGTCGTCGGTGCCGTCGTCGCCAATCTGTAGATTGGGCGTGATGTCGGATTTCTTCCAGGGCATGTGGTTGTTCCAGCGGGGCAAGCCGTTGATGATGTCCTGCGTGGAGCCGTGGCCGACGGGGGCGAAGATGATGACGTCGTACTTGGAGCGGAGGTCGTCTTCTTTGGCGGCGGTTTGCGTGCTGATGTAGGAGTAGGGGATCCCGGCGGTGTCGAATGCGTAGCGCCACCAGCCTTCAGTCTGCGTAGCGAGCCAGGTATGCATCATCGCAATGCGCGGCGCGGTCGCATCATGAGTTGCGACGCTCGGCGCGGCGGAGATCTTCGTAGCGTCGAGGGCGAGGGTGCGAAGCGTGTCGGCGATTTTGTCGTCAGCGCTTGAGATGAGCAGCGAGCCGGCGTTGAAGTGCTTGCCGTCCGCGTCGAAGGCTTTTTCGGCTACCTGGACTTTCGCGCCTTTGAGCTTGTAGACGGCGGAGAGAAGCGAGACCTGGCCGGTGTTGTTGAGGACGAGGAAGGAGCCGGAGCCGTCGAGTTTGCCGGCGAGCGTGGCGGGGTCGTCGATGGGCTTCATGGTTGCTTTGAGAATTGCGGGATCGGTGACGCGGACAACTTGGAGATTGAACAGGTGCGTGAAGGACCAGCCGGTGTCGTCGTAGGGGTGTTTCTGCGGATCGTCCGGCGCCCAGAACTGTCGGTCGAGGAGGGCGTCGGCGATGCGGGAGTAGGGCTGATCCATGCGAATGACGATGGAGCCGGTGGCGAAGGTTTGCTGCTTCGGTTTGTCGTCGCGCTTCTCGCCGGGTATCGAGCAGGTGGCCGCGTCGGAGAGCTGCTGGATTTCGACGTGCTGGCGCTGAAGGACCTTGAGCAGTTCTACTTGCCGATTGGCTGAGGCCGCGTCGGGTGAGATGACGTACGCAGCCGGGCCTTCGAGGGTCGGCTTCTGCGTCGCGCGCTTGCTCTTGGTGTAGTAGTTCTCTAGGAAGTGGTGCGTGTGCTGTGAAAAGTAGGAGAGGGTGGAGAGCAGCGCTGATTGCTCGTAGTTGTTGTTGTCGCGCTGCGACCAGTTAACGATGGGCCACGGCGGATTCTGGCGGTACCAGGTGCGTGAGTATTCTTCGGGATCAAGAATGCGCTTTTCGGTGTCAGCGCCGCCGTTGCCGAAGGTTTCGTACAGGCGGCTGATGCCGTTGTGCATGGCGGCGAGGAACATGAGATAGCCGGGGCTCCAGGTGTCGAAGTCGCCGTGGGTGAAGACGCCGGGCATGCCGAAGCCCTGCATCTGCGCGACATTGTTCCAGCCGAGTTCGGCCCACTCGTCGGCGAGCAGCGGATCGACCCAGGCGTTGTATGGGCCGTCGCCAACGGTGTTGTCGTACAGGAAGGGCACGGATTCGTGGAGATCGTGCAGCACCTGCGCGTGCCAGTCGAGGTAGGTGTTGAGCACGTTGCGCGTGAGGTCCAGCGTCATGCCCATGGCGTCGCGGTTGTTGTCGTGCGCGACGTAGTGGCCCCAGTAGAGGAGGTGCGGGTATTTCTCGTTGGGGTGGGCTTTGTGCCAGCGGTAGATATCAACCTGGCGATCGCGGCCGTCGACCTCGACGACGGGGGTGATGAGGACGATCATGTGCGAGCGGATGAATTTGATGTAGGGCGAGTCGTCGACAGCGAGGCGGTAGGCGAGTTCCATGAGCGCGGTGGGCGCGCCGGTTTCGGGTGAATGAATGGTACCGGTGATGTAGTAGACGGGGTAGGACTGGTCGATGAGCGTGCGGGCCTTTGCGTCGTCGAAGTTGATGGTGCGCGGGTCGGCAAGCTGGGCGAGGCGCTGCCTGTTGGCGTCGGCGTTCTTATGCAGGTCGGCATCGGCAATGGCGACAGCAATCTGCTCGCGGCCTTCTTCGGTGTGGCCGATGGTGTAGACCTTCACGCGCGGGCTGGCCGCGGCGAGGAGGCGGAAGTATTTGTAGACATCCTCGGCGTAGGGAAGGATGTCAGGCGCGCCGGAGACATCGCCGAGGACTCTGGCGGGAGTGGGAACGGTCTTTGAGGCGGGGAGGTAGTCGACGAGAGGGGAGGTGAAGGTGGGGTCGGTTGTGTACTTGTGGATGTGGTCGGTGTAGTCCTGATCGATGGGCTGCTGAGGGTCGCGCGCGAAGTTGGTGTTCAGCGATTGTGATTGGAGGGAGACTGCGGCACTGACAAAAGAAAATGAACAAAGCAGCAAGGCGAGGCGAATTGGTCGCATGGTGTCCTTCTGTTGAAGTTCAGCCGGCACTTAAGTTGAGCGATCCGAAGAGCAACGAGCGATCGCCCCGTCACCGAAGCGGCAACCCAAAGAACGACCTTGCATGGGAGTGGAATGAAGACGAAGCCGATTCAGAAGTGCTGACTTGGAGAAAACTATACGGCATCTACTCTGGGTTCAAGAAATGGGAGGTATAGGCAGCAGCGAACGCTTGTTGTGATGAGACGGAGTAGAGGCCGCGGTATTTCGGGAGACGAAAATGAGGAGTTTTCAAGGCCGCTGCTCACGGTCGGGCCGCATCCCAACCAGAGCGATCTGGAGTATCGCCAAGGAGAGGTTTGGTTATGGCAGATTATCGAGTCGGTCGAGGTGAGTCGCAGGAGGATCAGTTTACAGCGGCGATCGAGAGCACGACCTCCAAAGTTCCATCGAGTGCGTTCCTGGCGCTGGCGCTGGCGTCGATGGCAGTTTCGGCGACGTTTCAGGCGATGCGCAAGAGAGACGAGTCGCTGTTCATCGGGCAGTGGGCTGCGCCGTTTCTGCTGCTTGGGATCTACAACAAGATGGTGAAGCAACATGGTTCTGACGGCCGCAAGCAGGACCAGAGCGGGAGCGAAGGGTACTCGAGCTATCGTTCGCCGGAGCGGTCGTACAGCCAGTCGGCTGGAATCTAAGCTGAATCTAAGCGGGTTTAAAAAGGGCAGGCGATACGAAATCGCCTGCCCTTTCGTTTGCGGGATGAGGTAGTTACTCGCCTCGTGCGCTTACAGGCCCTGTGACCAGCACCTGCTGCGGAGCGGCAACCTTGGCTGATGGAACATGCAGATCGACCTTCAACGTCTCCACCTGAGGCTTGCCGTTGGACGGTGCTGTAAAGCTGACTTCGTATTGATTGTTCAGCCTGCGGCGCAGGTCCTGGAAGAAGGGCTGGAGCGAGACTGGATTGCCAAGGCCTTCCCAGTAGCTGTTGCCGCCAGTCGCCTGCGTGACAAGCAAGAGCAAGTTCTGGCCGGCGTTGGTCTCGTACCCCGTGCTGTTGAGCCGTCCCGTGTTCTGCCAGTAGATCGAATAGACGACCAGGCCGGCGCGCACCGAATCTTTGATTGCGGTCTGAACGTACGGATCGTCTGGATCGAAGCGGCGCTCGTAATTGTCCACGCCGTCGGTCACCATGACCACCTCGCGACGAGCGGTGCGGTCGTGCGAAGGCCAGTTCTTTGCCAAGTCAGAGAGGCAGAAGTACGGGCTGGCATTTTCGCCCGGGATGCCGGAGCTGAGATGCAATCCTTTCAGCACATCTGCCGCGTTCGAGGAGAGCTGAGACGAGAAGACTGCGCGGCCCTGCTGCATGTAAGCGATGGCCATCCTGGTGTTGGGCGGCATTTCCTTGACGAAGGCCTGTATTTCGTTGAACTGCGTTCCGAGATTTGCGCGTGCTCCGGAGTCGAGCATCAAAACCAGTTCGACGGGGCTGCTGCTTTCCTGCAGCTGATTGAAACTGGTGACGGTCGAGTCTTTGCCGTTGACCTTGACCTTCAGATTCTGCGCGGAAATCTGCCCGGCGTTGCCGTTCTTTGCTGAAGGCAGGACCGTGACGATGGCGCGGCCTTGGCCTTGCTGCGCGTCTTTCTGTGCGAAAACCGGGGAAGTCGCGAGCAGGGTGCCCGCGGTGAGTGCGATTGCTGCTTTACCAAACCGTTTCATAAATAATCCTCAGATCTAGTGCCCCGGGGTCGACAGTGCATGTTGGGGGCCGATTCTTGTCCTTTTCTTCTTATTTAGATGCCCTTAGGCGGATTTTGTTGCGGCGGTAGAGCTATCGCGAACGTAACGAGGAGCTTGGAAGACGTCCGTCTGCGGGGATCGATTGGCGAGACCAGCTGTTCCGACAGTGGACGGAGGCTATCGGCGCTTAGCGCCATTAGTCCCTGCTCGTCAGGAATCAGCGCTGAAGGCTTTCACGAGATATTGACCGGATTTTGACAAGGGTGTGTAGCGTGGCGTTGATGATTGCGGTCGCACGTACAACCTCAACTCACCCCAAGCAAGCACACACAAGGAGAGAGCTTCGTGAGACAGACAATGATGCGTCTGGCCGTACCGGTCTGCGCGGCAATTTTGACTTCAGGTATTCAGCTTCATTCGCAGCAGTTTCCGCTGCTGGCGGTCGGAACGCTCGATGAGTCCCGGGCGGGCGCCTGGGCCGATGTTTCAGGGCTGACCTATACGCTCGAGAACGGCGTTCCGGCGAACAGTCTGGGCGGTTTCGGCTCGGCAATCACGTACGTGGGAGGCAATCAGTTCCTGGCGCTTCCGGATCGCGGGCCGAATGCGGCGGCGTTCAATCCTGCCGTGGACGACACGGTTGCGTACGTGAATCGCTTCCATACAGTGCATCTGAATCTCACGCCGAATCACTCCGGGTCGGGATTGCCGTTCGAACTGAAGCCGCTGCTGCAGCAGACCACGTTGCTGTGGAGCGCGACTCCACTGGTGTACGGGAACCTGGACGGCTCGGGTGTTCCGCCGGTCAACGGGCTGATGCGGTACTACTTCACGGGCCGGTCGGACGGGTTCGATCCGAGCCAGAGTTCGGGCGATCCAAATGACGCGCGCTTCGATACGGAAGGCATTCGCGTGTCGAATGATGGCGCGAGTGTGTTCATCTCCGATGAGTACGGGCCGTATGTCTATCAGTTCGACCGGGTCACTGGTGTTCGTCTGCGGACGTTTACGCTGCCGGCTTCGTTTTTTGTGACTCACCTTTCGTCGGTGGGCGCGACAGAGATCAGCGGGAATACTGCTGGCCGAACGGCGAACAAGGGCATGGAAGGGCTGGCGATCACGCCGGATGGCAAGACGCTGGTCGGAATCATACAAGCCTCGCTGATTCAGGATGCACTGCAAAAAGGCGCGGCGGCGAAGCTGCTGCGGATCGTGACGATCGATATCGCGTCAGGGCAGGTGACGGGCCAGTACGCCTACGGGCTGACGACCGGTTCGGGCGTGAGCGAACTGCTGGCGCTGAACAACCACGAGTTCCTCGTTGACGAGCGCGATGGTCATGGACGCGCGGACGGCAGCCTGGCGGTGGTGAAGCAGCTCTTCAAGATCGATCTGACGGGAGCCACCGACGTGAGTGCGATGGACGGGAAGACGGCGGCTACACATGAGGTTGCGAAGACGCTGTTTGTGGATCTGGTGAAGTCGTTAAATGCGGCGGGAATCTCTTCCGCCGAGATTCCGGCGAAGATCGAAGGGATTTCTTTTGGGCCCGACCTTATGGGTGGAGGCGAGACGATCCATACGCTGTGGGTGGCGAACGACAACGACTTTCTGCCGACCGTTCAGGATCCGAATGGGAACACGATCGCAAATCCGAACCAGTTCTTTGTGTTTGGGTTCAAAGACTCGGACCTGGGCGGATCTGCGTTTGTGCCGCAGTTTCAGGAAAGCCGGGAGCTGCCGGCGTTTTTAAGGTAAGGGCATCGAAGAGGTTGCAGGCGCCGGGGAGCAAACCAGCTTCCGGCGCCTGAATCGTTCAGGGCGCCTGATTGATCTAAACGAATGGTTGAAGTTTCAGGGGTTTGTTGCACTTCCGCTTCCGTTCCGATAAGATTTACAAATGTGCTCGGGGCATAGCTCCGGGCCGTCAATTGCACCACGGCATTTGGACCTGTTCGAGGCGGTAAGCGCCAGGGATTCAGGCGTATGGCCTCCAGGTTCCCCGAAAAGGGGCTGGCAACTGCGGTGGGAGACGAGGATCTGATGGCTAAACAAAGCAAGAATATTGCGAAGGCGCGCGCGGCTGTTACCAAGCCGGCCTATCCGCTTGCAGAAGCGGTCACCCTGCTGCAGCAGGTGAAGTTCGCCAAGTTTGACGAGACGGTGGATCTGACCATGCGTCTGGGTGTGGACACCCGGCATGCCGACCAGATGGTGCGCGGAACCGTGGTTCTGCCGCACGGACTGGGCAAGACCAAGACCGTTGCCGTAATCGCCACCGGCGACCGCCAGAAGGAAGCGCAGGATGCAGGCGCGGATTTCGTGGGCGGCGAAGAGATGGTGGAGAAGATCCAGAAAGAGAACTGGACCGATTTCGACGCCCTGATCGCGACCCCCGACATGATGAAGGTCGTCGGACGTCTGGGCAAAGTGCTCGGCCCCAAGGGCCTGATGCCGAACCCGAAGACCGGGACTGTGACGCAGGACGTGGCAGCGGCGGTAAAAGAGATCAAGGCCGGTAAGGTGGAGTTTCGCGCCGACAAGACCAGCCTGGTGCACGTTCCGGTGGGCAAGCTGAGCTTTGACTCGCAGAAGCTGATCGACAACGCGACGACGGTGATTACGTCGATCGTGCGCGCGAAGCCTTCAGCGGCGAAGGGCAAGTACATCAAGAGCGTGACGCTGAGCTCGACGATGGGTCCCGGAGTTCCGCTGGATTCAGCTGTGGCGGACGCGGCGGGCAAGCACTAAGAAGCAGGGACTAGGGACTAGGGACTAGGGACTTGATGGTCCGCAGTCCTTCGGGCGAGAGTAGCCGGTCTCAGGGTCCGCAGAGATTTGGGATAGCGCCCGGATGGGGCGGAGCAGAGCGAGATGGCGGCGAGAGAGTAGGCGAATCGGGATTTTCTAGTCCCTAGTCCCTAGTCCCTCAGTCCCTCATCGGAGCGGAGCGAAGGCAATGGCGATTTCTAAGGCGAAGAAGACGGAGAAGGTGAACCAGCTCGCGAAGGAACTGGAGACCTCGACGACCGCGATTATCGGCACGTTCAGCAAGCTGACCGTTGCCAAGGACTACGAGCTGCGCAAAGTTATCCGCGAGGCGGGTGGCAAGTATCGCGTGGTGAAGAACAAGCTGGCTGCCGTTTCGAGCAAGGACTCGAAGGTGGGTCCGGCGCTGAAGGGGCTGAAGGGTGTGAACTCGGTTGCGTTCACCTCGGGCGACCCGGTGGCGCTGACCAAGGTGTTCGCGAAGTGGGCCGGCGAAAATGCAGAGTTCCAGTTCAAGCTGGGCATCGTTGACGGCAAGCTGATCAACGTGGAAGAGATCAAGGCTCTGGCGACCATGCCGGGCAAGGAAGAGCTCTTCTCGAAGCTGCTGTTCCTGATCAATGCTCCGGCGCAGCGCTTGGTTACGGTTCTGAATGCCACTGGCCGCGACCTGGCCGTGGTGCTGAACCAGGGCGTGGAGAAGGAAAAGTTTACGGCGGCATAAATGCCGCCAGTTGCCGGTCTCCAGTTGCCAGTTTCCAGCTCTCGCTGGGAACTGAAGACTGGTAACTGAAAACTGTTTTCAAGGGTTTTGGCAGTAAAGCGGGCGGGAAGGGCGCTGGTCTGGCGCATCGGAAACTTACCGTTTGGGTTTGCGGCCGGGAATATCAATTTCGGATTTGAATGGAGAAAAGACATGGCGGATCTCGCACAGTTGGAAGAACAGATTGTTGGCCTGAGCCTGCTCGAGGCTGCATCCCTGGTTAAGAAGCTCGAAGAGCGCCTCGGCGTCTCGGCAGCGGCAGCGGCACCGGTCATGGTGGCCGGCGGCGGTGGCGCGGCGGCGGCTCCGGCGGCCGAGGAGAAGACCGAATTCCAGGTCATCCTCAAGGATGCCGGCGCAAACAAGATCAACACCATCAAGGCTGTCCGCGAAGTCACTTCGCTCGGCCTGAAGGAAGCCAAGGACCTGGTCGATGGCGCGCCGAAGCCGCTGAAGGAAAGCGCGACCAAGGACGAGGCAGAGGCGATCAAGAAGAAGTTCGAAGGCGTTGCAACCATCGAAGTTAAGTAATTTGGTACGTGACTTGCAAGACAAGCCGGGACGCGCTACGATAATCGTTGCGCGTCTTTTCGGCCCTGCGGGCATTTCCGCAATTTCGGGCGAAAACCACACACGGCGCGTCTTGATTAAGAGTCAAAGGGCACAATGTTCGTCTCGCGGCTGAGCCAAGCAGCCTCGGGGTGGGCATAAGCGCGAAGTTCAAGTGCTCTAGTGTCAACAGGTTAGGCGGGCTTCCTGTTGATGGATGTCGATTGGCAGGCGACGGGCAGCAGAAGCGAGCTTTGGGATCGGCGACAGGATTTCAACAAAAATCGGATGGGGGCACAGGCTTTAAGCCGCGCTCGTGAGGGATTGCGTCCTCGCGGGCATTTGTGTCTCTGTCGCAGCGAATTAGACGTTCGGGCAAAATTTGCGTTGCGTTTGCGGACTTGGGAGCCGGGGAACACCGGTGGGGTCTGCTTCCGATTGTGACCAGTCTACGAGGAATTCCAACGTTTGTGATGCGCTTAAGCGATTTTGAGATCGCCGCTGCAAGAAGAAGGTCATGTTACGACCGGATTCAGATGGCAGCGACTCTCGGACACTTATAGCGCACTGTCCTGAGGAACAACAACGCCTGCGAGGCGATTTTCGGGACGCCTCAATACAGTAAATACGCTTGGCGGGAGAGACCGGAGCTTTGGCTGGCGATTCGCCGGGGTTCTGGAAGCGGGGCTGGTGAAGGGCAGTGAGCCAGTCCGGATGATTCAGTTCGACGACAGCAAACAGCTGGTGCCTCGAGACTCGGGTGCCGGCCCGGCGCGATCCGATACGGGTATCGGCCGGTTTGATGAGCCTCAGGAGTGATGCATGCCTAACGAGAAGCGCGCGATTCGCAGCCGGCTCGATTTTTCCAAGATTCCAACAGCCACCCAGATTCCCAACCTGATCGAAGTGCAGCGCCGTTCGTACGAGCGCTTTCTGCAGATGGACAAGCTGCCCAACGAGCGCGATGACTCAGGGCTGCAGTCGGTGTTTGTTTCCGTTTTCCCCATCACCGACTTCCGCGGAATCTCGCAGCTCGACTTCGTCGATTACGCGATCGGCAACTGGGAGTGCAAGTGCGGCCACCTCAAGGGCCTCCACCACCTGCGTACCGCCTGCGTGCATTGCGGCGCGATGGTGATCACGGACCCGTTCCTTCCTGGCGACGTTCTCTGCCACAAGTGCGGAACGTACAACAAGAACGTTCCCGACTTCTGTAACAAGTGCGGCGACCCTGTGGGCCTGCAGCTGAAGTACGACCAGCAGGAGTGCGAAGAGCGCGGCATGACGTTCTCCGCACCGCTGAAGGTGACGGTTCGCCTCACGATCTACGACAAGGACGCGGAGACCGGCAACAAGACGATCCGCGACATCAAAGAGCAGGAAGTCTTCTTCGGCGACATCCCGCTGATGACCCCGAACGGCACGTTCATCGTCAACGGCACGGAGCGCGTGATCGTGTCGCAGCTGCACCGTTCGCCCGGCGTCTTCTTTGAGACCGCGAACAACCGCACCTACTTCCTTGGCAAGATCATTCCGTACCGCGGTTCGTGGGTTGAGTTCGAGTACGACCAGAAGAACACGCTGTATGTCCGCATCGACCGCAAGCGCAAGTTCCTGGGCACGATCTTCCTCCGCGCACTCGGTCTGCGTTCGGACGAAGAAATTCTCAAGACGTTCTACACCGTTGATCGCATTCAGATCGAAAACGGCAAGCTGCAGTGGACCGTGCAGTCGGATGTGAAGCGCTCGACGCACCTGCTGGGCGCGAAGCCGGCTCATGCTGTCCTGCACAAGGGCGAGGAGATTGCGCACTCCGGGCGCAAGATCACGGCGAACACGCTGAAGGCGATTCGCGCAGCCGGCATTGAGAAGGTCGAAATCGAAAACGCCGAACTTGACGGTGCAATGACCGCGGCGGATGTCGTGGATCTGAACACCGGCGAAGTGATCGTGGAAGCCAACGTTGAACTGACTGCCGATCGCCTGCACAAGGTGATGGCGAGCGGCGCGACGACCGTCGAAGTGTTCTTCCCCGAGCGCGACGACGTGGGCAACATCATTACGAACACGCTGAAGCGCGACTCGGTGCACAAGCCGGAAGAGGCGCTGATCGAGATCTACCGCAAGCTGCGCCCCGGCGATCCGCCGACGCTGGACACGGCGACTGCGCTGTTTGAGGGCATGTTCTTTGATCCGCGCAAGTATGACTTCTCGCGCGTGGGCCGTCTGAAATTCAACATCAAGCTCTACGAGAACCAGGACGCGACACAGCTGGATCATCGGACACTGACGCCTGAGGACTTCTACGGGACGATTCGTTACCTGCTGAAGCTTCGCAAGAACATCGGCGTGGTGGACGACATCGATCACCTCGGCAACCGCCGCGTTCGCGCGGTGGGCGAGCTGATGGAAAATCAGTTCCGCATCGGCCTCGTGCGCATGGAGCGCGCCATCAAGGAAAAGATGAGCGTGTACCAGGAGCTGTCGACGGCGATGCCGCACGACCTGATCAATGCGAAGCCGGTGATGGCGGCGATCCGCGAGTTCTTCGGATCTTCGCAGCTCTCGCAGTTCATGGACCAGACGAACCCGCTGTCGGAGATCACGCACAAGCGCCGCTTGTCGGCACTTGGACCGGGCGGCTTGTCGCGTGAGCGCGCAGGCTTCGAAGTCCGCGACGTGCACCCGACGCACTACGGCCGTATCTGCCCAATCGAGACGCCGGAAGGTCCGAACATCGGCCTGATCAGCTCGCTGAGCTGCTTTGCGCGCATCAACGAGTACGGCTTCATCGAGTCGCCTTACCGCAAGGTGAAGGACTCGAAGATTCTGGACTACGTGGAAGTGGTGAACGCGGGCGAAAGCGGCATGCGCGTGGGCGACCACATCGAGAAGGATGAGGCGATCAAGCTGAATGCCTCGCTGAAGAAGCAGGGCAAGCGGACGATCGACTACATTCCGTACAGCTTCTATCTGTCGGCCTGGGAAGAAGACCGACACACCATCGCGCAGGCGAACATCGAGTTCAACGACGACGGCGTGATCACCGAAGACCTGGTGAACGCTCGCCGGCAGGGCAACTTCGTGCTGGTGAACAAGACTGAGGTCGACTACATCGACGTCTCGCCGAAGCAGCTCGTTTCGGTTGCGGCCTCGCTGGTACCGTTCCTCGAGCACGACGACGCAAACCGCGCGCTGATGGGCGCCAACATGCAACGCCAGTCGGTGCCGCTGCTCGTAGCGGAAGCTCCGCTGGTGGGAACCGGCATGGAGGGTGTTACGGCTCGCGACTCGGGCGCCGTGGTGCTGGCCAAGCGTAACGGCATCGTGGACTCGGTGGACTCCGAGCGCATCATCGTGCGCGTCGAGGGTGAGCACCATCCCACGCAGCTGTCGCGCGAAGTCGGTTCGGACATCTACACGCTGATCAAGTTCAAGCGCTCGAACCAGAACACCTGCATCAACCAGAAGCCGGTTGTGCGCGAAGGTGAGCGGGTTGTGAAGGGCCAGGTCATCGCTGACGGTCCTTGCACGGAGCAGGGCGAACTGGCGCTGGGACGCAACGTGCTGGTGGCGTTCATGCCATGGCGCGGTTACAACTTCGAGGACGCGATCCTGATCAGCGAACGGCTAGTGAAGGACGATTACTACACCTCGGTTCACATCGAGGAGTTTGAAATCGAAGCCCGCGACACGAAGCTTGGGCCGGAAGAGATCACGCGCGATATTCCGAACGTCTCCGAACACGCGCTGCGCGATCTGGACGAGAGCGGTGTGATCCGCATCGGCGCCCAGATCAGCCACGGCGACATCCTCGTCGGCAAGGTCACGCCGAAGGGCGAGACGCAGCTCACTCCGGAAGAGAAGCTGCTCCGCGCCATCTTCGGTGAGAAGGCCGGCGATGTTCGCGATGCTTCGCTGACGTGCCCTCCGGGTATCGAAGGCACGGTGGTTGACGTTCGCATCTTCAGCCGCAAGGGACAGGAGAAGGACGAGCGCGCCAAGCAGATCGAAGCGGAATACGTTTCAAAGCTGGAAAAGAACCTTGGCGACGAAATTCGAATTCTGACCGATGAGCGTTTGAAGAGACTCGAAGGCATCCTGGGCGGCAAGGAAGTCCTGGCCGATCTGCACGATGAGCGCACCAACAAGCGCCTCATCACGAAGGGTGCACTGCTGGATCGCGAAACGATCGAGCGCATCTCGACCAAGAACCTGAAGCGTATCCGCTATAACGACAAGGATCCGCGCGTGAACGAGCAGATCGACGAGATCGAAGAGATGACGTCGCGTCAGATCGAGGTTCTGCGCAAGATCACGAACGAGAAGATCGCAAAGCTGCAGAAGGGCGACGAACTGCCTCCGGGCGTCATCAAGCTCGTGAAGGTGTACGTTGCCATGAAGCGCAAGCTGTCGGTCGGCGACAAAATGGCCGGCCGCCACGGTAATAAGGGCGTGATCGCGCGCATTCTTCCCGAGGAAGACATGCCGTATCTGCCCGATGGCACACCCGTAGAAATCGTCTTGAATCCGCTCGGCGTTCCTTCTCGTATGAACGTCGGACAGATCCTGGAGACGCACCTCGGCTGGGCTGCTGCGGGTCTCGGCAAGAAGATTGCCGGACTGCTCAAGCAGAACAGCGACGTGAACTTCATTCGCGAGCAGGTTCGCAAGGAGTTTGCGGGCACGGCAACGCTGCGGCAGCTGGAAGAGCTTGACGACGAAATGCTGCTGCGGGTCGCGCACGGCATGGAGCGCGGCATCTGGTTCGGTACGGCGGTGTTCGACGGCGCCAAGGAAGAAGAGATCAAGGCGCTGCTGGCTTCGGCTGGACTGCCGTCTTCCGGCAAGACTCCGTTGTTCGACGGCATGACCGGCGAGCAGTTCGAGCAGCCGGTAACCGTGGGCTACATCTACATGCTGAAGCTCTCTCACCTGGTCGACGACAAGATTCATGCTCGCTCGATCGGACCGTACTCGCTGATCACCCAGCAGCCGCTGGGCGGCAAGGCGCAGTTCGGCGGACAGCGCTTCGGCGAAATGGAAGTGTGGGCGCTCGAAGCGTACGGCGCTGCGTACATCCTGCAGGAACTGCTCACCGCGAAGTCCGACGACGTGTATGGCCGAACCAAGATCTACGAGGCCATCGTCAAGGGCGAAGCGGCAATCGAGCCGGGTGTGCCTGAGTCGTTCAACGTGCTGATTCGCGAATTGCAGTCGCTGTGCCTCGATGTGGAACTGATCAAGCGTGCGGACCTGATTAAGAAGGCTCCGGCGCCGGAGATGGCAGCGGTAGCTGATGACTAGCCAGGAGCTTGTAGCAGCCGGTAGCTTCTAGCTACTGGCTGCAGGCTGCGAGCTGCTCCAGAGTTTTCGGTGTCCTTCTTGAAAGCGGTAAATGCCGCTTCCCGGGAAGGAAGGACCCGACGAAGTTAATCCCCGGGAGATACCGCGGCGGTTGCCGCAAGGCCCGCCAAGGAGGGTCGCCTTGTTCCGTTCAAACCCGTTTGAACTCACCAGCCCGATAACCGATTTTGACGCCATCCGCATCATGCTGGCTTCGCCGGAGAAGATCCGGTCGTGGTCGCATGGCGAGGTGACGAAGCCGGAAACCATCAATTACCGCACGTTCAAGCCGGAACGCGACGGCCTGTTCTGCGCCCGCATCTTCGGGCCAGTCACGGACTGGGAGTGTCTCTGCGGCAAGTACAAGCGCATGAAGCACCGCGGCGTGATCTGCGACAAGTGCGGTGTTGAAGTGACCGTGAGCAAAGTGCGCCGCGAACGCATGGGCCACATCGAGCTTGCTTCCCCCTGCTCGCATGTGTGGTTCTTCAAGGGCCTGCCTTCGCGTATCGGCCACCTGCTCGATATCTCTCTGCGCGACCTTGAGAGCATTCTGTACTTCGAGTCCTACGTCGTTGTCGACGTGGGCGACGCGCCCGTGAAGGAGCGAGAGATCATCAAGGACGAGGCTCGCTATCGCGAACTCGACCAGCAGTATCGTCCCTCGGGCTTCAAGGCCATGATGGGCGCCGAAGCGATCAAGGAACTGCTGAAGCGCGTCACCATTGAAGAGCTCGCCATGGAACTCCGCGAGCGCATGAAGACCGAAACTTCGGCGCAGAAGAAGATCAAGTACGCCAAGCGCCTGAAGGTCGTCGAGGCGTTCCGCAAGTCGAGCAACAAGCCGCAGTGGATGATTCTGGATGTGCTGCCGGTCATTCCTCCAGAGCTGCGCCCGCTGGTGCCGCTGGACGGCGGCCGTTTCGCCACTTCTGACTTGAACGATCTCTATCGCCGCGTCATCAACCGTAACAACCGGTTGAAGAAGCTGATGGATCTGCACGCGCCTGAAGTGATCGTGCGCAACGAAAAGCGCATGCTGCAGGAAGCTGTTGACGCTCTGTTCGACAACGGCCGCCGCGGTCGTGTGCTGAGGGGCGCAAATAACCGCCCGCTCAAGTCGCTCTCCGACACGCTGAAGGGCAAGCAAGGCCGCTTCCGTCAGAACCTGCTCGGCAAGCGCGTCGACTACTCCGGCCGTTCGGTCATCGTGGTCGGCCCCGAGCTTAAGCTGCACCAGTGCGGTCTGCCGAAGAAGATGGCGCTCGAGCTGTTCAAGCCCTTCATCTATCACCGCCTCGAGCAGACGGGTCACTGCACCACCATCAAGCAGGCAAAAGAAATGGTGGAGATGCAGGAACCGGTGGTCTGGGACATTCTTGAAGAAGTCATCAAGGATCACCCGGTACTGCTGAACCGCGCCCCAACGCTTCACCGTCTCGGCATCCAGGCTTTCGAGCCGGTGCTGGTGGAAGGCAAGGCCATCAAGATTCACCCGCTGGTCTGCACGGCGTTCAATGCGGACTTCGACGGCGACCAGATGGCAGTGCACATTCCGCTGTCGCCTGAAGCACAGATTGAAGCCAGCGTGCTGATGCTCGCGTCGCACAACATTCTTTCTCCCGCATCGGGTCAGCCGATCACCGTGCCTACGCAGGACATGGTTCTCGGTCTCTACTACCTGACCAAGGAAAAGAAGGGCGGCAAGGGCGAGGGCCGCGTGTTCTCGAACACGGAAGAGATCCTGATGGCTCTGGAAGCGAAGGAGCTGGAGACGCTGACGCCGATCCGCCTGCGCTACACGGGCAAGGTTCTCGACATGACCACGGCGTACGACGATCAGGACCTGACGCATACCGAGCCGGTTGACTTTACCAACGAGTACATCAACACGACCGTCGGCCGCGTGATTCTGAACGACGCGCTTCCCGCGGGCATGCCGTACATCAATGGACTGCTCAAGAAGAAGGGCATTGGGCAGCTGGTGAACTACTGCAACCAGAACCTCGGTCTCGAGGTGACGGTGGGCATGCTCGATCGCATCAAGCAGCTGGGCTTCCAGTTCGCAACGCGCTCGGGTCTGTCGGTCGGTCTGGATGACATGGTCATCCCCGCCAGCAAGTACACCGTGGTTGAGGATGCTGACCGCAAGGTGATCGAGGTCCAGAAGCAGTACATGGACGGCGCCATCACCAACGGCGAGCGCTCGAACAAGGTCATCCAGATGTGGTCGGCTGTGACGGACCAGGTTGCCGATGAGATGTTCGGCAACATGAAGCGCGCGGATCAGGAAGGAGCCATGAATCCGATCTACATCATGGCCGACTCCGGCGCCCGCGGTTCGAAGCAGCAGATCCGTCAGCTGAGCGGTATGCGCGGACTGATGGCCAAGCCTTCGGGCGAGGTTATCGAGACGCCGATCACCGCGAACTTCCGCGAAGGACTGACAGTGCTCGAGTACTTCATCTCGACGCACGGTGCGCGTAAGGGCCTGGCCGATACGGCACTCAAGACTGCCGATTCGGGCTACCTGACTCGCCGTCTGGTCGACGTGGCGCAGGACGTGATCGTCACGGAGTACGACTGCGGAACGAGCGAAGGCATCTACGTGGGATCGATCGTCGAGTCCGGCGAGATCATCGAGCCGATGCGCGACCGTATTATCGGCCGTGTGTCTCTCGAGCGGATCAAGGATTACGACGGCAACGTGGTTGTCGAAGTGAACCAGCCGATCGATGAGGACATTGCTTCGGCGATTCAAGGTGCGGGTGTCGAGAAGGTGAAGATCCGCTCGGTGCTCACCTGCGAATCGCGTCGCGGCGTCTGCGCTCTCTGCTACGGCCGCAACCTCGGGTCCGGACGCATGGTGGAACTCGGCGAGACCTGCGGCGTTATCGCGGCACAGTCCATCGGCGAGCCGGGAACGCAGCTTACGATGCGTACCTTCCACGTCGGCGGAACGGCCAGCCGTGTGCAGGACAAGTCGCGACTGGATGCGAAGAATAACGGCTTCGTGCGCTTCATCAACCTGAACACGGTTGAGAGCAAGGACGGAGCTCTGGTTTCCATGAACCGCTCAGGGTCAATTGCAGTCGTTGACGAGCGTGGACGTGAAAAGGAGCGCTACGTCGTGGTCTATGGCGCCCGTCTCCGGGTGAAGGATGGCCAGGCGGTTAAGCTCGGCGACTTGCTTGCTGAGTGGGATCCGTACACCTACGCGATTCTCACGGAAATCGGCGGCACCGTGCAATTCAAGGACCTGCAGGAAGGCATCACGCTCAACGAAGAAGTCGACGAAGTTACCGGCCTCTCGCGTTGGGTGGTTGCCGATGCTCCCGATGAGAAGCGCCAGCCTGCCTTCATGGTGAAGAACGCGAAGGCTCACAAGCGGTATCTGCTGCCTCGCGGCGCTCACCTGATGATTCAGGATGGCGACGAGGTGGGTCCTGGCGATGTGCTTGCGAAGATTCCGAAGGAGTCCACGCGTACGAAGGACATCACCGGCGGTCTTCCGCGCGTGGTCGAACTCTTCGAAGCCCGCAAGCCGCGTGAAACGGCGATCATCAGCGAGATCGATGGTGTGGTTCGCTTCGGCGAAGTCACCAAGGGTCAGCGCAAGATCTACGTCACGGCTGACAACGGCGACGAGAAGGAGTACTCAGTACCTCGCGGCACTCACGTCAACGTGCAGGAAGGTGAACGCCTGCGCGCCGGCGATCCACTGATGGACGGTCCGTTGAACCCACACGACATTCTTGCCGTGCTGGGCGAAAAGGAACTACAGGCTTACCTGGTGAACGAAATTCAGGAAGTCTACCGTCTGCAGGGCGTGGCGATCAGCGACAAGCACATCGAAGTGATTGTTCGCCAGATGCTGCGCTGGGTGCGGATCGACGAAGTGGGCGACACGAACTTCCTGCTCGAGCAGCAGGTGGATCGGTTCCGCTTCCGCGAAGAGAACGAGCGCGTGGTGCGCGAGGGTGGCCGCCCGGCACTGGGCCGTCCGCTCCTGCTGGGTATCACCAAGGCATCGCTCTCGACCGACAGCTTTATCTCGGCAGCCAGCTTCCAGGAGACGACACGCGTTCTTACGGAAGCCAGCATCAACGGGGCGATCGACAATCTCCGTGGCCTGAAGGAGAACGTGATCGTAGGCCGACTCATCCCGGCAGGCACGGGGCTCGAGTACTACCGCAACGTACAGCTCTCTCCGGAGCTTGAGGAAGCGGCGGCTCGAGTCCAGCAGGAAGTGCATGCTGAGAAGGAAGCCGAAGAGCGCGAACTCGAGATGATGCGCCAGGAAGGCGAAGCAGAAGAAATGGCGGCAGAGTAAAGACAGTTCTCAGTCACCAGTTTTCAGTTATCAGAAGGCCCGGTATAAAAGCCGGGCCTTTTCTTTTGCGGGACGCTCAACCGGGTAGGTTGGTAAATCGAAATAGCAGTTGAGCGGACCGGTATTCTTGTGGTTCGCTGGGGCGAATATCGGCGAAAAACGCATCCAAGCGGGGCCGGGAAAGTCTAAATCTTAGGTAGGCGGCAAGTCCGCCGAGTTCTTCTAGTAAGAGGTTCGCAATGAAGCAGGGAACCATCGGTCGTACGCAGTTTCGGTGGTCAGCAGTCATGCTCCCCAAAGCAGGAGTTGTGCTTCTGACTGTAGTGGTCGGGCTTGCGGCGGGATGCAAGATGAAGCAGGCGGGCGCGCCAAGCGATCAGCAGATCGCAAGCGACATTCAATCGAAGATCAAAGGCGAGTCGGCGCTCGCGCAGCAGAATATCCAGGTCAGCGTTGCGAATGGAGTTGCCACGCTGAACGGCACCGTCAGCGACGAAGCTTCGCGCGCGCTGGCGGCGAACGACAGCGGCACGATCGGCGGCGTGAAGACGGTGATCAACAATCTGACGGTTCAGCCGGCGTCAGCAGCAGCGCCGATGCCGGCGCCGCAACAGACCACACCGGTGGCTGAGCCGACGCCGGCTCCGACGACTTCCCGCGATCGGGATCGAGACAGGGATCGAGATCGGGATTCGCGTGCGGACCGTCGGAAGCGGCACGACTCCGACCGCGCGGACAGTGCTCCCATCAGCGCGCCTGTGACGCCCGCGTATCAGCCCGGTCCAGCGCAGGCAGAGAATACTCCGCCGCCTCCACCGGTGCAGGCTGCTCCTCCGCCTCCGCCGCAGCCGGTCGTGCGAGACGTGACCATCCCGGCGGGAACGGTGATTCCGGTACGAATCACGGAGACGCTGGACAGCAAGACGGCCCAGACGAACGATGCCTTCCACGGCGCGCTCGCGGCCGATCTCGGAACACAGGGCGTGATTGCGTTGAGACGCGGAGCGCCGGTCGTGGGCAGGATTATCGAGGCGCGCGAGGCGGCGCACTTCAAAGGGCAGTCGCTGCTGAGTCTTGAATTGACTGATATTCAACGAGGCGGTCAGAAGATTCCAGTCACTACGGATGCGTACACGAAGCAAGGCGCGGCGCGCGGCAGGAATACAGCTACCAAGGCGGGAGGCGGCGCGGCGTTCGGAGCAATCATCGGCGCGCTCGCGGGCGGCGGCAAGGGCGCTGCAATCGGCGGACTCGCTGGAGCCGCGGCGGGCACAGGAGTGAACGCAGCAACGCGCGGCGAGCAGACGGTGATTGAAACGGAGACGCTGGTCAACTTCCAGCTGCAGTCGCCAATCACAGTGAGGGTCACGATTCCGCCTCCTGGGTCGAACGCAGGAGACGACGATCCCCAGTTGCAAAGGCGCTAGAAGCTGGCTTACTAAAGTGTCTTTGTAGCTACCGCTCCGTCATGGCACGCAAGTAGCTGCAATCAGGTTGGTTCGCGGCTGGTACAAACAAGAAGCGATGAAGGGCCCGGCGACAAGCCGGGCTCTTTTGTCTTTGGCGAAATTAACATCGTGCTAATATCTAGGCATTCACGACAATTCAATATTGAGCGGTACCCGAGTTGCCTAATCCATCTGTCTCTGTATCTGTCTCTGAAGTTGCCGTAATCCGTCCCGCGGCCACCAAGCCGCCGATGCTGATTGAGCGGACCCAGCCGGTCCTCGACAAGCTTTCGACGCTCCTCGGCGAACCCGTCATCACCTACTGGATTTCAGGCAAGGGCTCGATTTGCCAGAGCGATGTCGCGAGCCTCTATGCGCTGCTGCGCAATATGGGCAGCATCGACCGGCTGTCGCTGTTCGTGAAGTCCGACGGCGGGTCGGGGCAGGCGTCGCTGCGGATGGTCAACCTGCTGCGCCGGTATGTGAAGCACCTGACGGTGCTGGCTCCGCTGGAGTGCCAGTCGGCGGCGACGATGCTCGCGCTGGGCGCGGACAAGATTCTGATGGGGCCGTTGGCACATCTCTCGGCCGTGGACACTTCGCTGACGCACGACTTGTCACCGATCGATCGCGACAACGACCGCGTAAGCGTGAGCAACGATGAGCTGCTGCGTGTGATTCGCCTCTGGACGGAGCAGGCGAAGGACTCGACAACGAATCCATACGCGGCGTTGTTCCCGTACGTACATCCGCTGGTGATCGGCGCCGTGGATCGCTCCAGTGCGCTCTCGACGCGGATCTGCGAAGAAATTCTCTCCTATCACATGAGCGACAAGGACCGCGCGCGCGAGATCAGCAACAATCTGAATGCGGGCTACCCGTCGCACAACTATCCAATCACTCTGCGAGAGGCCAAGCGCATCGGCCTGAACGTCGAACCGATGGAAGACAATGTGAACGCGCTGCTCTTCGAACTGAACGAGATTTATTCCGAGATGGGGCAGAGCGCCAGCACCGACTACGACGAGAAGAACTCGCACGACAACAGCATCATCAAGGTGATGGAAGCGAGCGGCACGATGGTCTACTACCAGCTCGACAAGGATTGGCACTACCGCAGCGAGGAGCGCCGCTGGGTGGCTCTCAATGAGAAGAGCCAGTGGCGCAAAGCAGACCTCACGAACGGTAAGGTCGCTATCTCGCAGCTGCACGTTCGGTAGGGATCAGGGTCCAACGATCAATGGGCCCGCAGCACTGTACCACGGGGGGGAAATGAAGGCGCCGATCCATTTTGGATCGGCGCTTTTATTTGGGTGTGACTTAGCGGCGCGGCTTGAAGAGAGCCTGCTGCAATTGGCCGGGCATTTCCGTCTTGTGACGCTTGGTATGTTTGTTGACGTACATGGCCGCATCCGCAGCGCTCAGCAGGCTGTCGGCTGACGTGCCGTCTTCGGGGTAGAGTGCGATGCCCACGCTGGCGCCGCCCCGCAATATGTACCCTTCAACGGCGAACGGTGCGTCGAAGCAGCGTTCAAGTCTCTGGGCGACTTCTTCCAGCGCGGCGCGGCTGCGGACCACGGGCACGAGCGCGGCAAACTCATCGCCGCCCAGGCGCGCGAGCATGTCTCCGGTGCGCAGCTGACGTTTCATGCGCATCGAGACTTCGTGCAGGTAGAGGTCGCCAACGTGGTGACCGTAAAAGTCATTCACCTGCTTGAACTCATCGAGATCGATATAGACCAGGCCGAAGATTGAGTTTTCGGTCCGAGCCTTCTCGATCTGCTCCTCCAGATAGCGATCCAGAGAGAAGCGGTTGTAAATGTCGGTGAGCAAGTCGAACTCCGATCTGTATACGAGGTCTTTGTAGAGCTTGCGAGTTTCAATGGCGAGTGTTGCCAGGCGAACTCCGGCTTCCAGCATCGCGCTTTCGTCTGGGTGAATGGGTTCGCCTGATTCGGTTGCGGCGTACAACGTTCCCAGCGAGCCACCGGCGCGCGCCGGGATATCAAGATGACCGATTCGAAAACCGCTGGAACTGGCGGGAGCATTGCCAAGACTGCCCCCATCCAGCATCTCGCACCACGCAAAGGGACAGTCGAGGCTGAAGGCCACCATCTCAGTGATGGCTTCAATCAGTTCCGGCAACGGGCGTGAGCTGTTGATGTCTTCGAGAATGCGGCTGCGCTTTGCTTCGAGCTGCGCGTTGTGCCGCTCCTGCTTTGCGACGGTCTCGGAGTTTGCGGTGATCGCAGCGGTCTGGCGCTTGAGCTTCGCCAGAAGAGTCCATCCCCATGCGCCGATCAGCAGCACGATGATGAGAAGCACGCCGATGATGCGCGTGAGATTTCCGACGTTGAACCACGAAGGAGCAGCGACCGCGATGATGTCGTCCGAGGACCGCATCAAAACGTCGAAGGGCACCTGTGTATCGAACGGGTTGGACGCGCCCATCAGGCAGATTCCGGTGACGCGGACCCTCGATCCTACGGGAATCTTCTTCATCGCAGGCAGAGGCGTGATTCTTGTGCTCAGTTTGGCTGGATGCCGGTAGATGGCCGAGAACAGGCTGCCGCCGGAGTCGAGTACGTACTCATCCTGCGCGGCTCCGCGATTCTCCGCGACCACTACGCCTTCGGTGCTGACGAGATCGAACAGGTAGTGGCTAGTCGCCAACTCGCTCCAAGTTACGGAACGCGGCTGAACCGGGCTGGCGACCTTTGTGTCCTCGATCTCTCCGCCCATGAGGGTGAGAAAGCCATCGTGAAGGCCGGGAAAGCCGATTGCATCCGCTTGATGGCCAACCTGCAGCGGCTCGCTCGAGTGAGTCATGACCCAGATGCTTCTGGAGCCGCTCTGCAACACGACAACAGAGCCGGGCTGGTAGTAAGTGACGGTGCCGTGAACGCGGACGCGCTCCGACGTATTGTTGACGTGATAGGCAGCAAGGACCTCATCCATGCGCGTAAGCGGAAGGTCCCACGGATCCTTGAAGGCTGGCTTGATTACCTTGATCGCAGCAAGCGAGTTGGCGTGCAGAAGAATGCCAGTGACCTGCATCTTCCCGTCGAAATGACCGGAAACGGCTCCGGTGAGTTCGACTTCGGCATCGAGCATCTGCTTGACGGCCGGGATGTCGGCGCTGTCGACCACGGCATCGATGGCTCCGCCTTCGGTGCGCATCTGCATGGAGATGCTCGGGACGTCGGAACTGAGCACGAGGTCGACGCTGCGCACGACAGCGCGAACGGTGACGAGTCGGCAATCGAACATCGCGCGAATGAGGGAATCGTAGGTCGCGGGAACCGGCCGCGGCAGAGCCCCGTGGCGAAGCACCGTGACGTTGGCTCCCGCTATGAAAGGCCTGAAGCTTTCGTGTGTGGTTCCCTCGATGATGATTCGGTCACCAGGCGCAAGCTGAATGGGTACGCGTGGCTGAACATAGATGCCAAGGTCGCCGTCCTGGACGAAGAGGGTGCGCTCGTATCCCCGGTAGTAGATGACTGTAGCCTCGAATGAGACTGGGAGCTGGTGGCTGGCCTGGGCATTCGAAAGGGCATGGATCGCACGCAGAGAGGTGAGAGGTTTCTGTCCGGGGGCAAGGGCCGGCATCGACGCGATCGCGAGCGCCAAGCCGAGCAAAACACGTGCCTTCCGGATCACAAGATCCATCGCCGGGTTCCTTCTCTACTGCTTTCGTGTTAGCCATTGATATCGGTAGACTTAGCACGAAATTCCAGGCTGTAATTTCGTTCAATGTTACGTCGGAACCGAGGCGCAGACGGTACACCTTTTGGGGAATCGAGGCTACATCGGGGATAGCAGCCCAGAACGAGACACTCGTCCCGGATCGGGACAGGAGCTACGGGTCGCAGGGTATGATTTCTGAGGCCGGAACCCCGGAGAAGCTCGTGCATGGCGACGAACCCTGAACTTAATCCCCTGATCACCACTTTCCCCCCCAGCGGAACTCAATCCTTACCAACCCGGAAGATTCGCGTGATCGGCGTGCCGCTCGATATGGGCGCGAGCAGGCGGGGCGTCGACATGGGCCCTTCAGCCATGCGTGTGGCCGGTCTGGAGGCGCGGCTTGAAGCGCTGGGCCACCAGGTGAAAGACGGCGGCAACGTAGCAGTCGAGGTGGCGGAGACCCAGAACGTCGGCAGCCCGAACGCGCGATACCTGAAGCAGATTGCGGACACCTGCACCCGGACGGCGAAGGCCGTGACAAAGGCGCTGGAGGATGGGATGACACCGATGGTGCTGGGAGGGGACCACTCGATCGCGGTCGGATCGGTCTCGGGTGTGGCGGAGTTTTACCGGCGGCAAAATCAGAAGATCGGCGTGATCTGGATCGATGCACATTCGGACATCAATACGCCGGATACGTCTCCCAGCGGCAATGTGCATGGGATGCCCCTCGCGGCGCTGCTGGGGATGGGGCCGGAGCAGTTGACCAACGTGCTGGGCTACTCGCCGAAGATCTCGCCCGAGAACACGGTGCTGGTTGGCGTTCGCGATATCGATCCGGCGGAGCGGGCGAACATCCGGCGCGCAGGTGTCGGCGAGGTGTACACGATGCGCGACATCGACGAGCGCGGGATGCGCGCGGTGATGGAGGAGGCGCTAAGGGCTGCTGGGCGCGGGACGGCGGGTTATCACGTGTCGCTGGACATGGACTGGATCGATCCGGAGGATGCTCCCGGCGTGGGGACGCCGGTGCGCGGCGGTGCTACGTACCGCGAAGCGCACCTGGCGATGGAGATTCTGGCGGATCATGGCCGGATGTTGAGCTTTGAAATCGTCGAGGTGAATCCGGTGATCGACGAACATAACCGGACGGCGGACCTGGCGGTCGAGCTTGCGTGTTCGGCGTTTGGGAAGAAGATTCTTTGAGGGGTCGGTGCTGCGGCTGCTCGCCAGATCGTTAGCTTCGCGAGGATCACGCTTGCGAACCCAGCAGCTTTATCACGGCTGGTGTGGGGTCGAGCGGGTTCTCGAGTTTGAGGAGACGTTCGACGCGCATCTGGACCATCTCCATCCAGCGCGGATCGGTGAGAACGTAGAACTGCTCTTTGCGGATGGCATCGAAGACGTCCTCTGCCACCTTTTCCGAGGGCGTGCTTTTTTCCAGGATGGACTTCAATGCAGCGAGGCCGGCCTGACGTTCGGGCGTCATTGGCTGTTCGGGATTTCGCAACTCTTCGGGTCTGTTGCGCTCGCTGAAGGCGATGTTGGTGCGCGTTGTGCCTGGGCAGAGTACTGAGACCTTGATGGGGGACTTTCTCTGCTCGAGGCCCAGGTGGAGATTCTCGGAAAGAGCCACCACGGCGTGTTTGGTGGTGACGTAGGGAGCTGATCCGGCGCCGGCGATCAGGCCCGCTCCCGATGACGTGTTCACGACATGGCACTCGGTCTGCTGTGCGATCATGCGCGGCAGAAAAACCTTGATTCCGTTAATGACACCCCACAGGTTTACGCCGATGGCCCACTCCCAGTCGTTCCAGGTGGCTTCCCAGGCCACGCCGCCGGCTCCGATTCCGGCGTTGTTGAACAGAAGGTGAACCTGTCCGAATGCGGCGTACGCCTTGTCGGCGAGCGCTTCGACGTCGGCGCGCTTCGATACGTCAGTGCGGACGCAGAGCACTGTGCCGCCGCGAGCCTGTAGGTCTGATCCTGCCTGGTCGAGTGCCGCTTGTTCCACGTCTGCCAGTACCGTCTTTACGCCCAGCGCCACACATTGCTCGGCGATGGCGCGGCCAATGCCGCTGGCGGCGCCGGTTATCACTGCCACTTTTCCTGCGAAGTCCTGCATTCGTTCGATCCTCTGTGTTCAAAACAGCTCGTTGAACATAGCGGGTTTGCGGCGAAAATACAGCCTGCTATTTTTTGGAAGGCAGAGATATCATAAGAATGGGAGGACGCGTCACGAGCCTTCCAATCCGCCCTAAAACTCCCGCCTTAGTCCAAGCCGTTCTGGTTAGCCTTCCAATCGTGAATCCAAGAGTCGTTCTACACGGGTGAGCGTCACGTACCTTTGGCATCACTCGCGATAACGCTGGTGTGAGCGACAATGAACGTGATGGCAAAGAAACTGCGCGTGGGCATTTTGTTTGGTGGGCGGAGCGGCGAGCATGAAGTTTCGCTGCTCTCGGCGGCTTCGATTCTGAAGGCAATTGATCGCAAGAAATATGACGTGGTCCCGATCGGGATCACGAAAGAGGGCCGATGGCTTGGGGCAGGCGACGCTCACGGCTTGCTCGAAGGCCAGGAGAGCGCTGCGGGCCGCAAGCTGCGAGCTGGAGATCCGGAGACGACGCCGGGCGCGAAGCTGCTGCATGAGGGCATGCCTACGCTTCTGGCTCCGGTGCCTGTATCTGCGTCCTCAACGGGCGAATTGAAGCGGCGTCTTTCGGATCAGGCTTCCGCGATTGATGTCGTGTTTCCGGTGTTGCACGGGACATTCGGCGAGGATGGGACGATTCAGGGTCTGTTTGAGTTGGCAGGGATCGCGTACGTCGGGTCGGGCGTGCTGGGGTCGTCGGCCGGCATGGACAAGGACGTGATGAAGCGGCTGTTCGCGCAGGCGGGGCTGCCGATTGTGAAGCACGTGACGGTGCTGCGGTCGCAATGGGAGGGGTCGCCGCGCAAGACGATTGCGCAGATTGAGGCGGCGCTGAAGTATCCGCTGTTTGTGAAGCCGGCAAACCTGGGGTCCTCGGTCGGCATCAGCAAGGCTCATAACCGGAGGGAACTGGGGCCCGCCCTGGATGAAGCAGCGAAGTACGACCGGAAGCTGGTGGTGGAGCAGGGCGTGGTCGGAAAGAAATCGGGCGCGCGCGAGCTTGAGGTGGCCGTGCTCGGCAACGATGAACCGAAGGCCAGCGTGGTGGGCGAGATCATTCCGGGCAAGGAGTTCTACGACTACGAGGCCAAGTATCTGTCAGAGGGATCGGTGCCGGTGATTCCGGCGAAGCTGACGGGGGCCGAATCGAAGAAGATTCGCGAGATGGCGATTGCGGCGTTTCGCGCGTGCGATCTGGCGGGGCTGGCCCGGGTCGACTTCCTGATGGAGCCGGATGGCAAGCGGCGGATCTACATTAACGAGGTGAATACGCTGCCCGGCTTCACGCAGATCAGCATGTATCCGAAGCTCTGGGAGGCAAGCGGGATCAAGTACACGGACCTGATTACGCGATTGATCGAGCTGGCGCTGGAGCGGCAGGGGGAGAAACAGCGGAACGTGTACAGCAGGGATTAGGGAACAGAGTGGCACTTACTGGTGTCTAAGTGAGTGTGCTGAGCTCTGCGCTCCTGCTCGTTACTGACTACTAACTACTCCCTGCTCACTGGTGTGCCTTATTCTTGAGTGCGAGGAAAGTTTGCGATGACGCTGCTTGATGCACCGAAGTTCGACGAGGCGCGCGACCGGCGCAACCGCCTGATGGTCTACAGCGCCGGTGGACTGGTTCTGGCTCTGATTGTGGGGTTCTGGCTGGCGTCGGGGCACCCTGCCGACTGGCCGTGGAACTGGTACACGCACATGCGCGGACGCCATGCCATCAACAGCTTCATGGAGTCGGTGGAGAAGAACGACCTGAAGAAGGCGTACGGCATCTGGATGCACGACCCGAATTGGCAGCAGCATCCAGACAAGTTCGGCATGTACCCGTTTCAGCGGTTCGAACAGGACTGGGGACCGAACAGCAGCCAGAACGAGTACGGCGTGATTCAGAGCCACGACATCGTAGCGGCGCGCGTCTTCAAGAACGTTCTGCTGGTGGGCATGTTCATCAATGGGCGCAAAAGCAAGGCGCTCTTCCTGACGTACTTCCCTAAGGACCACACGCTGAACTTCGCGCCGCCGGATGAGGAACTGTACCTCGGGCCGTAGGTCGGCGCTCACATCCAGGTTGCAATGATCAGGCGGAGGCTAACTCCGCCTGAGTCTTTTCGAAGCTTGCAGCGTCTTCTACGTTCAACGATTTCTGCGCGGGGTCGATCTGCTTGAGCAGGCCGCAAAGCACTTTGCCGGGGCCGACTTCCACGAAGATTTCAGCTTCCGCGCCGATGAGGGCTCGCATGCAGTCGACCCAGCGAACGGCTCCGGTCACCTGCTTCACGAGCGCTTCTCGTGCGCCGTCCGCCGTGGATATGATGGTGCCGCTAACGTTGGCGGCGACGGGGATCTGCGGATCGCTCAGCTTGAGGGCGGCAAGAACGCGCGCTACTTCTTCCTGAGCAGGTTGCATCAGGGCGCAGTGGAAGGGTGCGCTGACGGGAAGCATCACGGCACGGCGGGCGCCTCGCTCTTTGCAGAGGGCGGCGGCTTTCTCCACCGCAGCGGCTGCGCCGGAGATGACTGTCTGGCCGGGCGAATTCATGTTGGCGGCGGCGACGACGAGGCCTGTATCCTGAGCAGCGGCAGCGCAGGCTTCGGCTACCTTCTCGGCATCGAGTTGCAGGATGGCAGCCATCGCTCCCTGGCCGGGCGGTACTGCCTGCTGCATGGCGCGGCCGCGGGCTTTGACGGAGCGAACGGCATCGGCGAAGGAGAGGGTTCCTGCAGCCACGTGAGCGGACCACTCGCCGAGCGAGTGCCCGGCGGCGAGCGCAGGCTTGATGCCGTGTTCGGCCAGAACGCGAAGGGCGGCGACGCTGACCGTCATGATGGCGGGCTGGGTGTTCTCGGTCAGCTTGAGGTCCTCTTCGGGTCCCTCGAAGCAGAGCTTCGACAGGGCGAATCCGCAAGCCTCATCGGCTTCAGCAAAGGTTTGTTTGGCGATGGGGAAGCGCTCGGCGAGTTCGCGGCCCATGCCGACGGTTTGAGAACCCTGCCCAGGAAAGAGAAATGCGATCTTCTTGTTCATTCCAGAGAGGATTGTATCCCACGGCCGTTCACCGGATTGTGCCGGCGGTCTCGCGGTATGGCTGGCCAGACATGCGGCAACCGCACAGGACGCATCAGAAGGGAGAGCACGAGCGAAGAAGCAGACGAGGAGCAGAGAAGATGGCGGATCGGAACGAGCGGCAGGCAACCGATGTGCGGCCGGGACAGGCCGGAGATCTTTCGCGTCAGGTGGGAACGACCCCCGACGAACTAGACAACGAAGGCGATGTGGAACGAGTCGAGGTGCTCGCCTCAGGCGCTGAGAGCAGCGACGATGTCGAAGCGGACGACATAAGCGAGAAGCTTTCGGAGCTGGCCGCGAGCACCGAGGAAGAGGTGGATGCTCTCCGCGTGAATCTGACGCAGGATGACCATCCGCCAAGCACGCGGGACAGCTCGGGACGAATCGTAGACGACACGGCCGAGGAGCGGCTGGCGCGCTTTACTGAGGCTGATCCGATGCAGGGCGACATCGGCGTGGTCAGCGTAGAGCCGGGGCGGGACGACACGAGCCGTATCCTGCGGCGGCATCATCCGAACACGACGATTGCGGGCTCGGAAGCGATTGTGGAGGGCAACCTGGACGAGCCCATGGATGAAACCATCATGGAGCGAAAGGTCGATGAGGGCACGGCGGGCTGAAGCTGACTTGCGAATGGAAGCCTACCTCAGGGGCTAAAGCCCACTTCATGTTTGCGCGGCTTTTCGGCACGACTGAAGTCGTGCCCTTTCAAAACTGCGCTGATTAGTTCCAGCGCTTCTTGTCTTCGGGATCTTCATCGTCGATCTGGCGGCCGCTGCCGTCGAAACGGACGGTGCGGCCCTGCGACTTCATATAGACTTCAAACTTCTTCGCCGCTCTCCTTCGCTTCCAGCGATAAAAGGCGTTGCGCATGCCGTACCAGCGCTCGCTGACAACGAAGGAGACGCCGCGCTTTGAACGCATGCGGGTGAACAGCCATCCGCCCAAAGCCCCGCCGAGTTGCGCGAACGCATACATCCATGAGCCGGTGAAGAAGTATGCGATGGCGACGAGGCCGTAGATGATGGCGATGTATTTGGCCTTGATGCTGATAGGCAACGGGAACAGCATGAACTCCGTATCGCCATAGAGAACGCCAATGACGACCAACATGCCGAAGACGCCGCCGAATGAGCCGAAGAGCGGTGCAGCCGGAATGGCGTGGCCTGTCATCAGAGCGCCGGCGCAAATGGCTACTCCGGCTATCGCCGTGAAGATGACCGAGGTGGCATAGAGGCCGAGGACCCAATCGCTTGCGTGAAGATTCTCAAGGAAGCCGGCGAGGAACCAGATCGATAGCAGCGCGAACAGAGTGGAAGAGACGCCCAATTGCACGAGGCTGTAGGTGAGCGGCTGCCAGATCCACCCATGGAGGACCGCCTCGGGCCACAACGCTCCGTGCACAAGGAGCCATGAAAAAACATCGGGGCTTGCCGATTTCAGGATGAGCAGGATGAAGAACGTCGCCAGGTTGACGAGCACCAGCAGACGGGTGGCGCCGCGAAAGCTAGGAAACGAAAGTTGGGTGGCGCCGATCCTGGCCATGGTCTTGAACAGGTTAAACGGAACGGCACAGGCGTGTCATGGCCTGAGCTGGTGATGCGGCCTTCGGCTTTCAATTACGGAACCAAGACCAGCCCGCGATGGCCCTTCGCATCCACGGCCCGCACCCCGAAGATCACGTTGTCTTTCGAGATGGGAAGGCTAACGGAGATATCGCCCCCGCCTTCAGATGGAGCGACTTCTTTCACGTACTGCCAGTCGGGGGACGTGGTCTCGCGCCAGAGAACCTCATAATGGGCTACACCGCCGCCCGCCGGAGCCTCCCAGGTCAGGGTGGTTCCATTGCCGAGGTCCTTGGCTTCGATGGCGACCTTCTGCGGCTTGCCCGGAGCGAATGCCAGCGTCGCCAGAGTTGCAGCATTGAGTCGCGCGACCTGCGCCACGTATTTGTAGTCGACAAACTCCGGCAGGTCGCCTTGTACTGGATCGCTGGAGCCCGCAGGCGGCCGGACGACGTTCTTGTGCTGATGATTGAAGTCCTCGCGCCACTCGGTGAAACGTACGGCGGCAAATCCTTCGCGATTGAATGAACTGTGGTCGCCTCCGCGCAGATATCGATCGGGCCGGTCAACGAGGAAGGCGCTGAAGCGGCTGGGCGATGCAGCTCGAGCCAAGTAGGTGCGGTCGACATCGGCAACTTCACGCGCGAGCTCGCGGCTTGAAGAATCGTTCTCTTTTCCCAAAGCACGGATGCGCTGCTGTTCCTGTGCCGTGGCTGCGACCGGGACGCCTTCAGAGAAGACGCGCACGCGGTCCTTCATTTGCAGAGTGTCGCCCGGGGTGGTGTTGCCACCGACGATGTCGTTGTTGAGCACGGCCTCAAGCTGCCAGCCTTCCGACTTCGCCAGCTTGGCGAGATGCTCAGAGCCGACGAGGCCCTGTTCTTCTCCTGCCACGGCAACGAAGACAATCGTTGAAGGGAACTTGACTTGGCTCAGAGCGCGGGCGCATGCCAGCGAAACCGCGACGCCGGATGCATCATCGTTTGCGCCAGGGGCTGCACCGGAGGTGTCGGACCAGTTGGCGAACGTGTTCGAGTTCATTGAATCGTAGTGACCGGTGACAAGCACCATTTGCCTGGCCCGCTCGGGATCGGAGCCGCGCATCACGGCGTACACATTCGCGATCTTTGTGGGCTTGGGAATGCGCCGGGCCCACGGCTCTCCGCTGGCCGGATCGGCGGTGAAGGTGTCGCGCTTGACCTCCAGGCAGCCGCCGCACTGCTGCGAAATCGCCTCGAACTGGCTCGCGATCCAGTCCGCCGCGGCGTTGATGCCCTGGCCCGAGGGAAGGTTACTGTCCATGCTGGTCAATGTGTTACGGGTACCGAAACTAACCAGCGCTTTTACCGTCTGATCTATTTGAGCAGGCGTGATGGAAGCCAGAACGCGAGCGATGGCGGGGTCGGCCGGAGCAGGCTTGAGGGAGGTGGCATGACGTTGATAATCGGGCTGCGCGATGGCGGAGCCGCAGGAAAAAAGTACTCCGCAAAACAACAGCGCGCGCTGAATCTGCATTCTGTTCTCCGATGCGGTACTTCTGAGTGAAGAAGGGTCTCGGCTACTTGACCTCGGCGGCGGGTTTGCCTAAAACTAGCCGGAGTTCGTACCCTAAGGGTACCGTCATCCTACATCAAGGAATCCCTGGAGAGAGGAGGCTGCCATGACAAGCTGCCCGGAATGTGAAAGCGATCTCGATATCGACGTAGAAGAAGTGGAAGAGGGCGACGTGGTCGCCTGCGGCGAGTGTGGAACCGAGTACGAAATAGTCGGAGTGGAACCCCTGGAGTTGTCGAAAGTCGAAGATGAAATCGACGAGGACGATGACGACTACAAGGACGAGGACGAGGAGGAAGAGTGAAACGCAGTCGCGCACGTATGACCGCATGGGCCCTTTTCGCAGCATTGACGCTGGGTACAGTCCCTTCGATCGCCAATCTCACCGCCGCGCATGCCCAGAACGTGGGGCAGCGCAATGTGAGCGGATCGGTGGTCGGGGACGATTCCGCGCCGGTACAGGGCGCGACCGTGTTCCTCAAGAACAGCAAGACCAAGGCGATTCGCAGCTATACCTCCGCCAGCAACGGGCGATTCCGTTTTGCCCAGGTGAGCATGACCGACGACTACGATCTCTGGGCTGAAAAAGACGGCAAGAAGAGCGCCACGAAGACCGTGAGTTCGTGGAACGCAAGCAAAGATTATGAGACAGAGCTGAAGCTGAAGTAAGCTACTTCCGGCTCGACAAGACAAACTGATTTCCATCAGGATCACGAAAGACGGCGGCCGTTCCCCAAGTTTCGGTCGCCGGTTCTTTTGTAAAGACAACGCCCTTCTGCTTCAGAGCCTCGGCTTCCGCAAACACGTCATCGCACCAGAATGATATGGATTGGAACTGGCCGATTCGATCCTCGTGGCCTGGCGGTGTAAAGAGCGTGACGCCCGTATCTGCTCCAGGAAACTTCAGCTCGATCCAACGCTGCTGTGGCGAGAAAGGCTGATCGGTCATCACCTTCATGCCGATCGCCTCGGTGTAGAACTTCAAAGCGACGGCCTGGTCGCGTACGGGTACACCTACAAACTTGATTCCTCTGATCATCTTCACCTCACGCAGGCGAGAGTAACGCGGACTGATTTTTGAGATCAATCCTGTATCGCTTGCTATAGTATTTATCGATACAGCTATGCCGTTGCTGGATGACTACATCACGGACGTACTGATGCGCGATCTCGTCGGTCACGACCACAAACCCGCCAGCTTTCTCGTGTATCTTTGGCTGGCAGCGGAGCAGGCGCGGAGCAAGTGCGAGGTTCGCGCCAGTTACCAGCAGGTCGCCGAGTCCGTGGGAATATCGAAGAGCTCAGCGCAGTCCGCGGTGCGCTGGCTGGCGCGACGCAAGCTGCTCAGCGTAACCAAGGAGACCGTGACTGCAACGCCGGTATACGCCGTGCGGATGCCGTGGCGCGATTCCGCGCGACAGCATGCGGCGAAATCGCGGTAGGCCGGTGAGTTCGATCAGCCTTCCAGCTTCCTCGTGACCAGCTCGTTGAGTAGCGCGGGATTGGCCTGCCCTTTGGACGCTCGCATCACCTGGCCGACGAAGAATCCCGCGAGCGTCTTTTTGCCGGCACGATACTGCTCAACCTGCTTGGGATTCGCGGCGATGACCTCGTCGATCATCTTCTCGATCGCGGAGGTGTCCGTGATCTGCTCCGGCTTTTCGCGCTCGTAGACAGCGGGGAAGTCTTCGCTCTCTTCGAAGCAAATGTCGAACAGACCTTTCATCTGCTTGGAACTGATCTTGCCTTCTTCGAGCAGATCGGCAGCAAGCACCACGCCCGCCATCGAGATGGGCGATTGATCGAGCTCGAGTCCCTGCGCGTTGAGCCGACCGCCGAGTTCGCTGATCAGAATGTTGGAGACGCGCCGCGGGTTCTTCGCGGACTTTGCGGCTGCTTCGAAGCGGTCTGCGAATTCGCGCGACGAGGTGAGGGGCTGCGCGTCCTTCTCGCTCAGCTCGTATTCAGCGACCATCCGCTTGCGGCGGGCTTCGGGCAGTTCGGGTAGTTCCGCCCGTTTCTGTGCGATGAACTCAGGCGTGAGGACGAGGGGCGGCAGATCGGGCTCGGGGAAGTAGCGGTAGTCGTGCGCCTGCTCTTTGGAGCGCATCGAATACGTACGTCCCTCGTTGGCATTCCAGAGGCGCGTCTCCTGGATGACGCGACCGCCCTCTTCGATCAGTTCGATTTGGCGCTCGATCTCGTATTCAAGCGCCTGGCGGATAAAGCGGAAGCTGTTGACGTTTTTGACTTCGGCCTTGGTGCCGAACTTCGGTGCGCCTTTGAGGCGAACGCTGACGTTCGCGTCGCAGCGCAGCGAACCTTCTTCCATGTTGCAGTCGGAGACCCCGGTGTAGAGGAGGATCTCTTTCAGGCGCGTGAGGTACTCGAAGGCCTCGTCGGGCGTGCGGATGTCGGGTTCGCTGACGATCTCGCAGAGCGGAGTGCCGCAGCGATTGAGGTCGAGGTAGGTGCGCGTTGCGGAGTCGGAGAAGCCGTCGTGGATGCTTTTGCCTGCGTCTTCTTCCATGTGCAAGCGCGTGATGCCGATTCTCTTCGTACCGCCCTCGGCGGTGGGAACTTCGATCCAGCCGTGCTCGGCGATGGGCTTGTCGAACTGTGAGATCTGGTAGCCCTTGGGAAGATCGGGGTAGAAGTAGTTTTTGCGGGCGAAGATGGAGCGCTCGCGGACCTGGCAGTTGAGCGCCAGCGACGCGAGCGTTGCGTATTCGACGGCCTTCGCGTTGAGGACGGGAAGCGCGCCGGGCAGGCCGATGCAGACAGGACAGATGTTTGTGTTGGGCTCGGAGCCGAATTTGTTGGCGCAGCCGCAGAAGATCTTCGTCGCCGTCAGGAGCTGGACGTGCACTTCGAGGCCGATCACCGGCTCGTACTTGGCGAGGACTTCAGGAGAGATTGCGGTTGCGGCCATAAGCAATTTTATCGTGGAGAGAACGAGGGCCGCGCCGAAGCGCAGCCCTCGTTCCAATTGCTGATTAGGTGCCTACTCGGACGGATCAGGCGCAGTGAATGGCGAACAGCAGGGCTTCTCGGTCGCCTTAAAGTTCATAAGCTCGGCGCGGATGCCGTCGGGATCGTACATGTTGAATTGGTACTTGCCGTCCTTGCCGATCTTCGGGCCCTGATCGTGACGGCCGTTGCCGAGGCGGTTTTCGGCTTCGAGCTTCTTGTACGCGTCAGGGACGGAGTGTTCGCCGATGGCGAAATGATCGAGGACGCCGAGCGTCTGCTGCGTCATGTTCGCCGGGATGCCGGTGCCGGGGCCGCCGGAGACCATATATTCGAGCCAGTCGTGGCCATCGGGGACCTGCTGGCTGACCCAGTCGGTCTTTGCGTCCGTCATGCCGCCATACCAGTAGGGGCGGAAGCCGAGCAGGTCGCGATAGAACTTGTCTTCGGCTTCGCGGCTGTGGACGAGAAAGCCGACGTGGATGACGTGGCTGCCGATGATCTTCGGCGCATTCACGGGTTTCGCGCTGGAAGAGGGCTGAACGAATTCGATCTTATTGCCCTCGGGATCGGTCACCGCAAACCAGCGGCTTCCGTCCTTGCCCTTTGAGACCGACGAAGGGGTCTTCCAGCTCTTGGCCGCGAGGTATTTGCGCATAGCTTCCGCATCGGATGTATTGAATGCCGCGTGGTCCATGCGATTCACGCCCGAGTTGGCGGGCAGAGGAAGCACCTCGATGTATTGCGTCGCGCTGAAGGCGTACTTTACGCCGGCAGGATTCTCGGGATCCGCTTCTTTGGCCGCTCCAATGATCTCGCGATAGTAGTGATCCGTCGCCGCCGCATCTGACGTGTAAACCGCCAGGTGCGAAATGCTGGTGATCTTCGGCCGTTCCTGCGCGCTGAGAGTAACGGTGCCGAGTGTCAATGCGACCGCTCCGGCCGCGACAAGAAGCTTTCGATACATACCCCACCTCGAAAATGCTGCGGCATCACAATAAATCGATTTGTCGCGATCTGCAACCGAAGTACCCGATGCAGGTCTCCGACTCGGCCCGAGCCAGCAATTTTGTACAATGCAGCCATGTCCCCGAAGGTCGTTTCCGTTCTTCTTTCCAGCCTTTTTTGCGCAGCATCCATCGCTTCTTCCGCACAGTCCGGATCGCTTCCAACGACCACTCCGGCGCAACGGGAGGAGGCTCGCGACATCTTCAAGCAGCTGATCGAGATCAACAGTACCGATACGCCGAAGGGCAGCGTGACGGCGGCTGCGAAGGCAATGCAGAAGCGGTTTCTCGACGCGGGCTTTGCGCCGGAGGACATGCAACTGATCGGACCTGATCCCAACAAGATGAACCTGATCGTGCGCATGCGCGCCGGAGCGCCGACGTCCGAAAAGCCGGTACTCTTCCTGGGCCACCTGGACGTGGTGGAAGCTCTGCCGAGCGACTGGCACACCAATCCGTTTGAGTTTGTGGAGAAGGACGGCTACTTCTACGGGCGCGGGACGCAGGACATGAAAGAGTCGGACGCAGCGCTGGTGTGGACCTTCCTTCAACTTCATCACGACGGCTACAAGCCGAAGCGCGATCTGATTCTGGCTCTGACTGCCGATGAGGAAGGCGGCAAGTTCAACGGCCCTCAGTGGCTGGTGAAGAATCACCGCGACCTGGTGGACGCGGCGTTCGTCATCAACATGGATGCGGGAGGGGTGGAACTCGATCACGGGCGGCCCGTTGTCGCCGATGTTGAGGCTACAGAAAAGGTCTACGCGGACTACGAGGTCACCGCGCGGAATCCTGGCGGCCACAGCTCGCGCCCGCGCCCTGATAACGCCATCTACGAACTGACCACCGCGCTCAACAAGCTTCAGGCTTACTCCTTCCCCTTCGAGCTGAATGACGTCACGCGGACGTACTTCCAGAATCTCGAAAAGCAGGAGAAGGGGCAGACCGCGCAGGACATCAAGGCCATACTTGCAACTCCGCCCGACCAGACTGCAGCGGCGCGGCTGAGCAAGGAGCCGGATTTCAATTCAAACTTCCGCACTACCTGCGTTGCCACGATGCTGAACGCCGGCCACGCGCGCAACGCCCTTGCGCAGACAGCGCAGGCCAACGTGAACTGCCGTATCTTTCCCGGCCACTCGCCGGAGGAGATTCGGCAGGAACTTATCAAGCTCTTCGCCGATTCGAAGCTCAGCGTGAAGTATGTCTCCGACGCGGGCGCAGTGTCGGAAACAGCGCCGGAACGGAAGGCGATCGTGCCGCCGCCGCCCATCAAGGAAGTCTTTGATCCGCTGACGCGCATCACGCAGCAGATCTGGCCGGGCGTTCCGGTCACCCCCGTCATGGAAAACGGCGCCAGCGACTCCATTTACTTTGCCCAGGTCGGCATCCCTTGTTACGGCTATTCAGCCGTCGCGCTGGAGCGTGATGACGACCGGGCGCATGGCCAGGATGAGCGCATCCCAGTGGACTCGTTCTGGAAGTCGCTGGACTTCTTCTACGCATTCACGAAGGCGCTGGGCAGCGAGTGAGCGTCAATCCAACAGCAAAGACCCGGCGACTGCCTGAAGCAGTATCATGAACTCCGACGCAGATGTGAGGGGAGTTCAAGCAGTGCCGGGCAAGATCGAACTGATCATGGGGCCGATGCGCAGCAACAAGACGGCCGAGCTGCTGCGCCGCGCCGAGATGCGCCGCCAGTATGCCAAGCAGTACGTACTTGTGCTGAAGCCCAGCGATGACACCAAAGGCGGTCCTGGGCTGGTGGAGAGCCGCAATCCGAATGGCCATGCGCGGATGCAGGCGCTTGAATTCAACTCCGCCGATCCCTGGCCCGTGCTCGAAAAAATTGCGGAAGTGGAACAGGAGATCGGTAAGCGCGTCGAATGTGTCGCCATTGACGAAGGCCAGTTCGTCAGCGATCTTTTTCTCTTTGCGCGCAACCTGCTCGATGCGAATCATGATGTGCTGGTCGCCGGGCTGGACCTCGACTTCCGGGCTTTGCCGTTCGGCGAGATGCTCAACCTGAGCTGGCTTGTAAATGCCTACGGCGGCAGCATTACGGAGTGCATGGCCTACTGCACCTGCGGCGCGCGGGCTCTCTACTCGCAGCGGCTGATCGACGGCAAGCCCGCAGCGTATGACTGCCCGGTGAAGGTACCGGGCGACGCATATGAGCCGCGCTGCGCCGAGCATTTCATCCTTCCCGGGCGTCCGCATTAGCGTGTAGTCTGGTTCGCGCCTGCATCGAGGAGTATCTGCGTAGAGTGAACGCCGTAGCCATGAGCCCGCTCTACCGCAAGATCGCCTGGCGTCTCGTCCCCTTTCTCGTCATTCTCTACATGGTCGCGTTTCTCGATCGAGTGAACATCAGTTTTGCCGCGCTGACGATGAACCGCGATCTTGGCATCAGTGCTAGAAACTACGGGTTCGCCGCCGGCGTATTCTTTCTCAGCTACTGCCTGTTTGAAGTGCCTGCAAACCTTGTGCTGGCGCGGCTCGGCGCGCGGCGATGGCTGGCAATTCTGATGGTTGTCTGGGGCATTGTGTCGATGGGAACGGCGTTCGTTCACAGCTTGTCCGCTTACATTGCCATTCGCTTTCTGCTTGGGATTGCGGAGTCGGGCTTCTATCCGGGAGTGATCTACTACTTCACCTTCTGGATGCCGCGCGGACTGCGCACGCGCATACTGGCGATGTTTTTGCTGGCGGTGCCGCTGTGCAACTCAATCGGTTCGCCGATCTCGGCCCACATTATGATGCTTGGCGATTTCGGAGGCCTCAAGGATTGGCAGTGGTTATTTCTGATTGAGGGAGCGCCGGCGGTTCTCCTGGGAATTGCAAGCTGGTTTGTACTGGCCGATGGGCCGTGGTCGGCGTCCTGGCTCTCCGATGCGGAGAAAGAGCAGGTCGCGCGCGATCGATCCGGCGAGGATGGATTGCAGGAGACCGGAGAGAAACAGACCGGCCGAGTGATCCGCGACTGCATCGTCTACTTTCTCTGGAGCAGCGGGAACTACGGGCTTACGTTCTGGCTGCCGAAGATCCTTACCGCGCATGGTGCTACGACGATCGCGACAGGCTGGTGGGGAACTGCGACATTCGGGTGCGGCGCGCTCGCAATGCTGTGGGCCAGCCGCAGGAGAGGGTTCCGAACACTTCCGTGGCTGTTTCTTGTCGGTGCGGCCGGGTTTGTAGTTGCGGGTGTCGCGCATACCGCACCGCTCTCAGCGACTGGTTTCTGCATTTCCGCGATGGGGATATTGGCGGGGCTGCCGATGTTCTGGAGCCTGGCCGCGAGCCGTCTTTCCGGGAAAGCCGCCGGCGCGGCGATTGCGCTGGTGAATTCAGTTGGTGCGGTCGGCGCCTTCGCCGGCCCGTCGTCGATGGGTTGGCTGCATGACCTGACGCATCACTACTCGGCGGGACTATGGGCGATTGCGGGGGCGATGACGCTGGGTGGGGTGCTCGTATACGCCGAGTCGACCAAGGCTGCCCATCCGGTGTCCCAGGCGGCGGATTGAGCTCAAGAGAAAGCAACCTTTTCCGCTCGGATTGGCGCTTCATCGGACGAAACTGCTGCTGAGACAGTGCGATAAACTGAACACTGCATGATCCTCCCGTTTGTCCGCGAAATTTTCGCGGAACTGGAGCAGTCCTCCTCGTTTGACCGCGTTCGCAGGCACCTCTCCCTCGGTGTTGGACGGCGACGTCTGTCTGGACTCACCAATACAGCTCGTTGCTTGTACATTCCGCTGATGGCCCGCGCGGCCAAGCACCCGGTCATTGTCGTCGTCGCCGACAATAAAGCTGCTGAAGCGCTGGAACTCGCGCTTCGCGCTGGGTGCGAGCTGACCGGCGCCGTTGATCCCGATCGCGTTGTGCGGCTCCCGGCGCACGACGTGCTGCCCTTTGAGAACCTGTCGCCACACCCGGACGTCCAGGAACAGCGTGCTGCTGCCCTGTACAAGCTGGCGACGGGTGGAGTGTCGATTCTGATCGCCCCGGCTGAGGCCGCAGCTCTGCGCCTCTTCGACCGCAACTATTACGCGAGCCTCGCCGTAACGGTGCGCCGTGGCGAGGAAATGGATGTCGAGATTCTCACTGCCCACCTCGCCACCGTGGGCTACACGCAGATGGACCTGGTGGAGATGCCCGGGCAGTTTACGCGGCGTGGCGGCATCCTCGATGTTTACTCGCCGGAGGCTGATCGCCCAGTCCGCATCGAGTTCTTCGGCGATGAGATCGAGACGATCCGCAAGTTTGATCCTGAGACGCAGCGCTCGCAGTCCGGCCTGGATGAAGCGCAGCTGCTTCCCTTAACAGAGACGCCCGTCACGGAGCATTTGCTCGCCGCCGTTCACGCCAGGCTCAGTAAGCAGCGCGTGCAGGTCGCCGGCGAGGGCTTGTCTGACGAAGAGGAGATGGAGATCGAAGCCGCCGCAGCCGGTGGCGTCAGCGTCTTTCCCGGTTGGGAGTTCTTCTCCGCAGTAGCCGGAGCCGAGAGCCATTTGCTCAAGCTCCTTCCCAACGCTGTCCTCTTCGTAGAGGAGCCCGCGATGGTGCGCAACCAGATCGATCGCTGGTGGAACAAGGTCGAGCAGCGCCATGATCGCAGCGGGATCGGAAATCTGATCCGGCCCGAGGATCTCTATCTCCGGCCCGAGATTCTTCAGGGCTTTCTGGATTCGCATCAGGGGCTCGACCTAGACCAGCTCGGCGCCGTCGATGTGCTTGAAGACGACAACACGCTGGGAGAGATCGCAGTGAACTCGCGGCCTACTTTGCGGTTTCATGGATCGATTCCCGCGCTCGTGGAGCAACTCAAGAATCTGATGGCCGCAGATCAGCGCATCGTCCTCGCGGTGCCCACGCAGGGCGATGCCGAACGAACGGCAACGATGTTGCGCGAGTACCAAGTGCCCTATCGGTTCGGCAGCCGCGTTGTCCAGCATGGGTCGGAACTCGAAGAGGCCAGCTACATGGCGGGCGATATGCGCGTGCCTGTCATCGTGCGGACGCAGATCGCTTCCGGCGTCAGCTTTCCGGACGCGAACCTGATTGTCTTCGGCGCGAACGACCTTTCCGACGATGCCGATATTCACGCGCGGCCCGAGCCGAAGAAGTCGAAGACTGCCGCGTTCCTTTCCGATTTTCGCGATCTTGCCATTGGCGACTATGTCGTCCACGTGGAGCACGGCATCGCGCAATACCAAGGCCTGAAGGAGATCGTGCAGGATGGCCTCGCGGTCGAGTTCATGATCCTTGAGTTTGCGGAACAGGCCAAGCTGTATGTGCCGCTGACACGTCTTGACCTGATCCAGAAGTATCGTTCGACAGACACCGGGCCCGCGCCCCAGCTGAACAAACTCGGATCGCAGCAGTGGGTCAAGACCAAGGCGCGCGTGCGCAAGGCCATGCAGGACATGGCCGCGGAACTACTGAAGCTCTACGCGCAGCGGCATACGGCTCAGGGCACGTCGTTTTCGGCGGACAACGACTTCCAGCGTGAGTTTGAAGATTCATTCGACTACCGCGAGACGGACGACCAGCTATCCGCGATAGCGGCCGTGAAGCAGGACATGGAGTCGACCACGCCCATGGATCGGCTGCTCTGCGGAGACGTGGGCTACGGCAAAACCGAGGTCGCCATGCGCGCCGCATTCAAAGCCGTGCAGGATGGCAAGCAGGTGGCAGTGCTCACGCCGACTACGGTGCTTGCCTTTCAGCATTTCGAGACCTTCAAGAAGCGCTTTTCGCAATTTCCGATCACCATCGAGATGATCTCGCGCTTTCGCACAGCAAAGGAACAGAAGATCATTCTCGAAAAGCTCGAGACCGGCAAGGTCGACGTGCTGATCGGCACGCACCGCATTCTGTCGAAAGACATCAAGTTTCAGGATCTCGGGCTCCTGATCGTCGACGAAGAGCAACGATTCGGCGTGCGGCATAAGGAGCGGCTGAAGCAGTTGCGCAAGGAGATCGATGTGCTGGCTATGTCCGCGACACCTATTCCGCGAACGCTGCACATGTCGCTCGTCGGCCTGCGCGACATGTCAGTCATCGAGACCCCGCCGAAGGATCGTATGGCTATCCAGACTGTGGTTGCGAAGTTCGATGAGAAGATCATTCGCTCGGCGATCGAGGTGGAACTCGAGCGCGGCGGGCAGGTCTACTTCGTGCACAACCGAGTCGAGACCATCTACGAGATCGCCTCGCGCATTCAGGAGCTTGTTCCCGGCGCGCGCGTTGTGGTGGGGCACGGGCAGATGGGCGAAAAGGAACTCGAGCAGGTGATGCTGGCCTTCATGCATCACGAGTTCGACATCCTCGTCGCCACGACCATTATCGAAAACGGCCTCGACATCCCGCTGGCCAACACCATAATCATCAATCGAGCCGACCGGCACGGGCTCAGCGAACTCTACCAGCTGCGCGGACGCGTAGGACGTTCCAATCGCCGGGCGTATGCCTATCTGCTGATTCCGCCGGAGCGTGAGCTGACCGACATCGCGCGCCGCCGCCTCGCAGCGCTCAAGGAATTCTCGGACCTGGGCGCGGGATTCAAGATCGCCGCGCTCGACCTCGAACTACGCGGTGCCGGAAACATGCTGGGCGGCGAGCAGAGCGGTCACATTGAGGCGATCGGATTTGAGATGTACACGTCGATGCTCGAAGCTGCCGTGAAAGAGATGAAGGGAGAGGGCGAGGAAGAGCGTCCCAGCACGCAGCTGAATCTCGGCATTGCACTGCGCATTGACGAGACCTACGTTGGCGAAGAGAATCAGCGCCTGCGCCTCTACAAGAAGATCGCCGGAGCAGAAAATGAAAAGGCTCTTGCCGACCTTCGCGCCGAGATGGAAGACCGGTACGGAACGCTACCGGATTCGACAGTCTACCTGCTCGAGGCCGCATCGTTGCGTCTGGAATGCGAACGCATGGGCATCGCGCAGATCGATCGCAAGCGTGCTGAACTGCAGATCCGGTTTACAGAGAAGGCGGCCATCGATCCGCAGCATCTCATGCGCCTGGTTGCCAGGAATGCAAAGCGCGGAGCGCAATTCACGCCGCAGGGCCTGCTGAAGTTTCCCCTCGCCGCCACCAAGCCCGATGATGTATTGCTGGAAATTCGGGACCTGATCGAGAAGCTCGCTCCCGACGCTGTCACCGCATAGTTTCAGATGAAAACAAGAGGGACCGTGAACAAATACGTTTCGCTGCTCGCCTTTGGAGCCTGCATGACTCTTTCTGCCGCTGCCACCTCCGACAAAGCCGCTCAAGAGCAATTTCAGCGAGCATCGGACGAGTATTTCGATCAGGTGTATTTTCCTCATCAGCCGATAGCGGGCACAGTATGGGGCTATCACCAGTACGACGCCAAGCTCGATGACCTTGCATCAGGCAGCATCGATGCGGAGGTTGCGGCACTCGACTCGTTTGAGAAGCGCATCTCCGCGATTCCGGCTGCATCCCTCGATCAGACCACCCGCGCGGACCGCGAGCTGGTGCTCAATCAGATCCGTTCGCGCCGCCTGACACTGCAGACTATCCGACCGTGGGCTAAGAACGCGGACTACTATTCGAGCCTTTGCGCCAGCGGGGTGTTTACGCTGATGGAGCGCAAGTTCGCTCCTTCTGACGACAGGCTGCGCTCGCTGATTGCACGCGAGAAGAAGATGCCGGTGCTCCTCGTCCAGGCTCGCGCCAATCTTCAAAATCCGCCGCGCATCTTTACGGAGATTGCGATCGAGCAGCTGCCCGGCATCATCGCCTTCTTCCAGCACGACGTTCCGCTGGCGTTTGCCGATGCACAGGACGAGGCGCTCAAGGCGGAGTTCGCGAAGAGCAATGCCGCGGTCATCGGCGAGTTGACCAGCTACATGACGTGGCTCAGGTCGGACCTGCTGCCGCGTTCGAACGGCGACTTCCGGATCGGCGCCGACACGTTTTCAAAGAAGCTGCAGTACGACGAGATGGTCGATATCCCGCTGCCGAGGCTGCTCGAGGTCGGTTACGCCGATCTTCATCGCAATCAGCAGCACTTCGCTGAAGTGGCCAAGGAACTCGAGCCCGACAAGACTCCGCGCGAGGTGCTTGAGGAACTGGGCCATCAGCATCCGTCTCCCGATCAGCTCCTCAATTCTTTCCGCGCAACATTCTCCAGCCTCCTCGACTTCATCCGCTCACACCACATCGTGACCATCCCGTCCGATGTAAGGCCGGTGCTGGAAGAGACGCCGCCCTTCATGCGGGCAACAACGCAGGCCAGCATGGATTCGCCAGGGCCTTTCGAGACGAAGGCTACGACGTCGTACTTCAATGTGACGCTACCCGATCCCTCCATGACGCCCGCCGAAGTGGAGGGCTACATGCACTCCTACAACATCGGCACGGTGATCTCGACGTCCGTTCATGAGGCGTATCCGGGGCACTACGTGCAATACCTCTACTCGCTGAAAGCGCCGACGCGGGTGCGAAAGATATTGCAGGCGAATACCAACATCGAAGGCTGGGCGCACTACACGGAGCAGATGATGCTCGACAACGGATACGGCCAGCCGGGCATCGGAGCCAGGGACGCGCGAGAAGCGAAGTTTCTCCGCCTTGGCCAGCTACAGGATGCGCTGCTGCGCAACGCCCGCTTCATCGTCGGCATCCAAATGCACACTGGGAACATGACCTACGATCAGGCCGTCGAGTTCTTCCAGAAGGAAGGCTACCAGCCCAGAGAAACGTCGATCGTCGAGGCGAAACGCGGTGCAGGCGATCCTACGTACCTGTACTACACATTGGGCAAGCTCGAGATTTTGAAGCTGCGCGAAGATCTGATGAAGAAGCAAGGCAGCGCATTTTCGTTACAGAAATTTCATGATGATTTCCTGAGCCAGGGTTTTCCGCCCATTAAGGTGATTCGCGAAGCGATGCTGGGCGACGGTTCACCAACGTTGTAGAACCTATTTCAGACGTGTTCGCAGGACTAAAGTAAGTAATTTCGATACGGAAAACGGGTCTGAAAACAACAGCAGGTTCGACAATAGACCCGAGCAGATCGATGGAGCAGTAATGAGACAGGAAGTTCGCAAAGTCGTTTTCCCCGCCGGCGGCCTTGGCACGCGCTTTTTGCCCGCCACCAAAGTGATCCCCAAAGAGATGCTGGCGCTGGTCGATAAGCCAATCATCCAATACGGCGTGGAAGAGGCGGTCGCCTCGGGCATCGAGCACATCATTATCGTCACTGGCCGCGGCAAGGGCGCGATGGAAGACCACTTCGATCACAATTTCGAACTGGACCATACGCTGGAGCGCCGCGGGAAGAAGGACCTGCTGCACGTGTCGCGCAGCGTGGCGACTCTGGCGCGCGTCAGCTATGTGCGGCAGCGCGAACCGCTGGGCCTGGGACATGCCGTGCTCTGCGCGAAGGAATTGGTCGGCGATGAGCCGTTCGCGGTGGTGCTGCCGGATGATGTGATCGATGCGGAAACGCCCTGTCTCAAGCAGATGATCGACGTCTTCAACGATCGCGGCGGTTCGGTGCTGGCGACGCAGACAGTGGAGGGGCCCGGCATCTCCGCGTATGGCGTCCTGGCCGGATCTCCGGACAAGAACGACCCGCGTATTTACAACTGCACAGGAATGGTGGAGAAACCAAAGCTGGAAGACGCTCCGTCGAAGCAGGCCATCATCGGGCGCTACATCCTCACTCCGCGCATCTTCGAACTTCTCGAGCAGACGACTCCAGGAGCAGGCGGCGAAATCCAGCTCACCGACGGCATCAAAGCGCTCCTCAAAGAGGAGAAAGTATTCGGGTACACGTTCGAAGGCAAGCGATTCGACGCCGGCGACAAGTTCGGAATGCTGCAGGCTACGGTTGAATTCGCGCTGAAGCGGCCCGAGTTTGGCGAGCGCTTCCGGGAGTATCTGAAGGGATTAGGCATCTGCTGAGAGGCAGCAGGGCTAGCGAGGTTAGCAGAGGCTGAGCGGTGTTAGCCGTTCTCTTCGCAAACGGTTAGCGGTGTTAGCGGAGCTAGGAACTGCAAGAAGCCAGCGAGCAGATACTAACGCGGCGAACAAGCCGCGCAGCGGCTGCTAACTCTGCTAACACGTTCGCGAAGCGAACGGCTAGCCCCGCTATTTCCACTTGATATTGCAGCCGATGGATGCCTTCTGGTCCGCGCTCGGCTTCTCGCCTTGCAGAACCGCGTCGATAGCAGCACGCAAATCCTCGCCGGTTACGGGCACGTTGTTCCCGGGACGTGCGCCGTCGAACTGGCCGCGATAGGCGAGCTTCAGATCCTTATCGAAGAGGTAAATGTCGGGCGTGCAGGCGGCTGCGAAGGCCCGCGCCACAGACTGCGATTCATCGTAGAGGTAGGGGAATTTAAACTCGAGCCGCTCGGCCTGCTTCTTCAGCCCCTCAGGGCTGTCGTCGGGATAGTTCTGCGCGTCGTTGCTGCTGATGGCAACGATGCCGAGTTTGCCGGCGTAGTTCGATCCGAGCTGTGCCAGCCCTTTCTCGATGTGCTTGACGTAGGGGCAATGTGTGCAGATGAACATGACGAGCAGGCCCTTGTGCCCCTTGAAGTCATCGCGGCGAACGGTTTTGCCTGTGACCACATCGCGCAACGCAAAGTCCGGCGCCGTCGTTCCAAGTTCCAGCATCGTCGATTCAGTCAGTGCCATAACTCTTCTCCCGATATCACTGATAGCTGACAGCTGAGAGCTGAAAGCGGGTTAGAACAATCCACCTTGTCGTCCGGGCATTGGCACGCCGAAGTGCTCGTACGCAAGCCGTGTGGCCACGCGTCCGCGCGGCGTGCGATCGAGAAAGCCGATCTGAATGAGAAACGGCTCGTATACCTCCTCGAGAGCATCTTCTTCTTCGGCCAGAGTCGCTGCGAGAGTCCCCAAGCCGACCGGACCGCCATCGTATTTCTGCATGATCGTCAGCATCAGCCGCCGGTCGATCTCGTCAAATCCATGCGCATCCACTTCCAGCATCGTCAGAGCGGCGTTTGCCGTGGGCCTGTCGATGACACCGGTCCCGCGCACCTGGGCGAAGTCGCGCACGCGGCGTAGAAGACGGTTGGCGATACGCGGCGTTCCGCGTGAGCGCAGCGCGATCTCCGCCGCGCCGTCTGCGTCGATAGGCACGCCGAGAACCTCCGCTGAACGCTGCACGATCACGCGAAGGTCGTCTTCGGTGTAGAACTCGAGCCGGAGCAGAATCCCAAAACGCGAGCGCAGAGGAGAACTCAGCAGCCCAGGCCGCGTTGTTGCGCCGACAAACGTGAAGGGTTTGATCTCCATCACGTGCGTGCGTGCCGCGGGTCCCTGTCCAATGATGATGTCGAGCTTGTAGTCCTCAAGAGCGGTATAGAGCTTCTCTTCGAGAACCGGCTGCATCCGGTGTATCTCGTCGAGAAAGAGTACCTGCCGGTCGCGAAGGTTGGTCAGGATCGCGGTCAGGTCGCCCTGAATCTGCAGCGCCGGTCCCGAGGTCTGCTGAAAACCAACGCCAAGCTCGTTGGCGATGATCGTAGCCAGCGTGGTCTTGCCCAAACCCGGAGGACCGAACAGCAGGACGTGATCCAGCGCCTCCCCGCGCGACTTTGCCGCCTCCAGCGCGATGGCCAGCTGTTCTTTCGCTTTGGCCTGCCCGATGAACTCCTTCAGCCAGCGCGGACGGAGCTTCAGCTCAAAACTCTGCTCTTCCTCGGCGCGCGAGGCGCTTACAAGACGTTCCGGGGAGTTGTCGCGCGCGATGACCATGTGCCAGCAGTGTAGCGGCTGCGGGGGTGCCCGGCAAAACCGCCTTCGCCGTGACACGAAAGGACTAAGTCGGGTAACTCCGTTTTTCGGCCATGCTTATTTCTCACCTAACTCCAAATTGCTCACAACTCCGCTGCCTTTCGCTAGTTACGCGCGTAACAAACAAGGCTCTTCGATCCAAGATTGTTATTGATTCGCCGCTTTGAACTGCCGTATTCTTGGGCCACCTCTCATGAGGAGACAGGTGTGTTGACGGTCAGATGCAGTGAATCTCTGCGTCCAGCCCCGGTACAACCACAGACTTTTTGCGATGCATGCGCAGACGCTGCGGCGCTTGCCAACTGATTGCAATGCTTTTCGGGGAGCAGATCCCCGGTGGTCGAGCTGACCGCGACGAAACAGGTCAGCAAGGCGGAGACGCCAGGAGATGTCGTTTATGCGTAATCGTTCGTTGGGTGCCTTGTTGATGCTCGGTGCGGTGATCCCCTTTACAAGCTGCGCGGTCGATCCGGCGCTGACCTCGATCCAGATTATTCCCACCACAACGACGGCGTTGCTTGGCCCTTGCGGAACGGTGCAGGTTCAGTCGCAGCTTACCGCGATCGGAACTTTCACGCGCCCGAATCACGCGGCCGTTACGCGCGATATAACTTCGCAAGTTACATGGAAGTCGTTTGACACTCAGCTTTTGACTATCTCGACAGACGGGCTTGCCAGCGTAACCACCTGCGCGAACCCGGGCAGCACATTCAACGCGAACATCCTCATGTCTGCCAGTGCGCAGGGCTTCCACGGAATCATCGTGGGCTATGCGAACTTCATCGAGCAGGAGCCTGTGGCCCCGAAGACGGCCGTCACGAGCCTTTCTGTGATCCGCCTTTCCGGCCAGAGTTCAGCTCTGAACGGCATGGCGAAGTTCATCGCCGTCGGAAAGACGGAAGACGGAACGCTGGTTCCGCTCAATGGCAAGATCGATTGGTCATCGAGCAATCCGCAGGCTGTCAGAGTCGACGCCACCACTGGCGTGGCTCGCGCGATGACCCTGGGCAAAGCCAAGGTGACCGCGACCTATAACGGCGCTGACGGAAGCACGGCCGTCGGCAGTGCCGACTTCGGTTCTCTCGCCCAGAACTAACATCCGACAAGTTGCTCTCATCTGCTCAGCCCGCCGCAAGGCGGCCTGTGGCGTTTCAAGCGCGATCCTCGAATCCACCGCTGGCACGCGCCGAGATGACGCCTGCGACCAGCTTGTATCGAAACCGTTCGAATGGCTCGCTCATGCTTATCGTGAGGTATGTCTCTTGAGCATTCCGTGAGAAGAAAGAGCCGTGTGGGTAAATTCCGGGTTCCAGAGGGGCCAGTTTCTCGAGCCATTCGGGGTCTGTCACCGCTAGATCGAACCGGGTGCGATTCGACCGGAACAACGCGCGACTCTTGCGCTTACCGTCATTCCTAATCCACCACCACAGATCATCCGGTCGAATGAGCTCGAGAGATCGGCAAGGGGAGTTTCTCCGGATCGGGTCAGCAAATACCCGGTCTCTGTATCCCTGGAGCACTTGCCCGGCTTTGGCTTTGACTCCCGCTAGCAGTCGGCAGTCGGAAAAGCCGTTGAACTTGCGAGAGAAGAATATTGCGCCCCGGGACACCCTCACGTCTTCAGGATGGTCATCGGTCCCGCATGGTTCCGCCAACTCAACTTCGAACACATCAAGCAGACGCAAGGGGGTACCGTCGACATAGCTCGCTTCCGCTAATGTCATGCATCCAGGAATTGAATTGCCGACTAGGCGAACCCACTGCTTGGTTCTAAGGTCTATCCCTGCGACGCACCGATGGTCGTGTTTGTAAGAGTTGGCAAGGCAAACGATCCGAGTCAGCGACATTCCCGCAATTTCTCCTGGGGAATGGTTCATTCTTCTTCAAGTCGCTGATCTGAGGATGTGATCCTTGGCACGATCGGCGGAAGTCGGGAAGTCGCTAGAGGTGATGAATTTCGAATCCTCCCCACTTCGACTCCAGGTATTCCAGCGCGAGCCTCCGATGGCAATGTTCGGGGGTCGGTTCACTGCACAGCATCGCTGTCCGTTTAGAGAATTCTTCTCTGTCGAGCTGGTCTTCTACTCTGCGATCCGTAATGAGGGCCACGTAAGCATCGCAGTAGACGTTCCAGTCGCCCTTCTGCTTCTTAAACGCGTCAAGAATCTCCTGCGTAGGCGCGAGCAATGACTCATGCCTGTACTCCGCGCCACATATCCTTGCCGTAAAGTAGGCAAGATCGCGTGCTTTGGCGAATCCAGCCAACTGGGAAGTGTTATTCAACCGGATGTCGAGGAGCCGTTCGATTCGGTTCGCCCTTAAGGTTTCGAAAAATCCTTCGGCGCTCTTTTGTGTGAAACCGATGCTGTAGATCTCCATCTATCCTGATCCATCTCTGCGAACAGCGCAGGTTGTGAGTCAATGAGCTCTATGCCCGAGTCTGTTGCAAGCTGCGTCTCGGTTTGTATACGGCCGTTGGAACGAATGTGGAGGATGTCGTGCCCTCGTTCAATCAGGACTCGGCTGACAAGAAGCCGGCGGTGGCAATGAGTTGGATCTTCTTCGCCGCACATGATTGCGACCCGGAATTCTCCCATTCCACGTTCCAATCGGTCGATTCCGGCGGTGAATTCGACATCTGAAACCATTCGGCCGTAGACTGCCCGCCCGCGCGAATCGTAGTAATCTGACCTTCCTGGGCGTCCCCCGAGCTCAGCGCCGAGAAAGAGATACTTGATCCCTGACTGTTGCAGGCGTTCCTTTAGAAGCTCACGGTCGAACTGAGGTGAGAAGCTGGAATACGGAGTGGATCGGATATCGACCAGGACTTCGATACGATTTTCTTTCAATGCATGCGTGAGCTCTTCGCAAGAATGCGTGGAGTGCCCGATGGTGTGGACGGTGCTCATCGCTGAATGCTGAAGCATAGCACCTTACCTTGCCTGAGCCTGTGATCCTGGATAGGCAGCTCAATTGGGCCATTTAGACTGGATAGGTCTGTTCGCTCGTTTTGATGACACCCCGATTCGCCCGCATCCGCCGCTTCCATTTCAACCTGCCTCAGCGTATCGCCGCGGTGATGCTTGCGCTCTTTCTTCTACAGGGCCTATTGGTCGCCGGGCACCAGACGCTCTCTGAGCGCGATTATCAGTACGCGCGCTGCGGGCGCGAAACGTGGGAGAAGCCATCGCCTCTCGCGGGCTACTACACCACCTGCGGCAACATTCGCGACGGCATCCTGGCATATCGCATTGCAGGCCTCCCGCTCACGCTGAATCTACTCGTGCAGCATGGCGTTGACCTGTTCCGCAAGCCGGAGGATCGCGTGTTTCAGGGCAATGGAGGGCAGGGAAGTACCGGGCTCAGCACTTGGGAACTTCGCCACCAGATGACGCACGTGCTTCTGCTCCTGCGCCTGCCTTTTCTTGCAGCGGGAGTCGTGCTCGGCGGCGGCCTCTGGTGGGTGACGCGGCGACTCTACGGTAACATGGGCGGATACGTCGCGTTGGCGCTCTACTGCTTCTCGCCGCTCGTGCTGAAGGCCTGCCTGTCGCCAAGCCCCGAGATCCTGACCGCGCTTGGCATCTATGGTGGCATCTACACCTGTATAGGGGTCGCGCATGCGATGCAGGGCCCGCGGCGCAAGTGGCGTCCGCGCATCATCCTGCTTACGGTCGTTCTGGGGATCGCCGCCGCCGGGCACATCGTAGCCCTTCCCGTGGCGGCCTTGCTGGGGCTCGCATTGATGCTGTGGATTGCGGAGGGCCGGCGCAGCCAGGTTCTGCCCATTGTGCTGCTTGCCTCGGCGGGAGCGCTTGCGTTGCTGTTTGCGTGTTACGGGTTGTCGCCAGACGCTTTCAGCTATGTCTTCCGATCTGGGGCGGGGTTCCTTTCCGTTTCACTCGAATCTGTCAAGCGTTTTTTCACCTTCCCATCCATCACCGGGATCATCGTTGCGGCGGGTGCGGCTTTTCTGCTCTATATCGGCGTCAATCGCTCGCGCTACTTCGGCAATACGGCCCCTCTGATCTGCACGGCGGTTCTCCTTCTCCTCGTGACCAAAGGCGTTCCGGCGAATACGTCGTTGTGGGCTCTGCCGTTTTTGCTGACGTTCATCGGCGGAGTCTTCGCCGACGCGTTTGAATCCGAACGGCGGAAGGTCTTCATCGTCGCCGCCACGTCGTTGGTTATCCTTCAAGTAGTCATTTGCATCATGAGCCTTCCCCGGCTCGTCTGAACACTGGTCATCGCAGTCTGAAACGATCGAGGTCCCGATGACGTTCTTGTTCCGAAACTGGCTGTCGGCTGCCGCATGCGTCTTGCTCCTGGTTTTTGCTGGAAGCGCAGCGCGCGCTCAGAACTCACCTTCCAGCGCCGCGGAGAAGCCGGCCTCGTCGCCAGCACGGCACTACGTTGGTTCTGACGCCTGTAAAACCTGTCACCTCGAGCAGTACAACGGCTGGAAGAAGAGTCGGATGGCGAACATTCTTCTGGATCCGAAGCAGCATCCGGAAGCAGTCGTCGGCGACTTCGCGCATCCTGACCCGGTTCGAACCTTCACTCTGGACGATGTTGCGTTCACGTACGGCGGCCGCTTCAAGCAGCGCTATTTCGCCAAGCGAGGAGATGACTACTTCCCATTGCCGGCGCAGTGGGACGTTGCCAAGAAGAAATGGCTGGCCTACCACGTGGAAGCGGGCACAGACTGGTGGGTGCCGTACTATGGCCCCACGAACTTCGACCGCCCCACCGGGCCAACCTGCGACGGCTGTCACTCGGTGAACTACGACGTGCACACCAAGCAGGTGACGGAGTGGAACGTAGGCTGCGAAAAGTGTCACGGGCCCGGCAGTGAGCATGTGGCGCATGCGACCAAATCGAACATCGTGAATCCCGACAAGCTGGACTTTGTGCGTGCCAACGATGTCTGCATCCAGTGCCACAGCCAGGGCCGTCCGCTGAAGAACCCAATTGAGGGCAAGTACTTCGACTGGCCGGTCGGGTTCACAGCCGGAGAGCGGCTGGCGGACTACTGGCAGCTTGAGGAGACGAAACCCGGTACGACGAACTTCTTCCAGTACGCCGACCTCACGTCGCACAAGAATCGGATGCAGGGCAACGACTTTGTGCAGAGCAACATGTATCACCGCCAGCTCCGCTGTTTCGATTGCCACGAAGTGCACAGCAGCGTGGTGTCCAACCTGCCGGTAAGCGGCAACGCGCTCTGCCTTGGCTGCCACACGAAGCAGAACCCGGCGGGCCTGCGCGGCACGGTGAGTGAGCATACGCACCACTCCGCAAACAGCGCCGGCAGCCTGTGCACGGCGTGCCACATGCCGCGCATCGAGCAGACCATCAAGGACAACTACGTGGCTGCGCACACGTTCCGTTTCATTACGCCGGACGACACGGAGAGGTCCGGAATCCCTAATCCATGCACGTCGTGCCACAAGGACAAATCAACCGACTGGGCGCGGCAGCAACTCGCGACGTGGACCACGACCTCGCCCTGGAGAGTGGCGCGCTGAGCGATGCTAAAGGGCCCGCTTCCGATGTGGAAAACCGTCCTCCAAGGGAAGTCTGAAATAGGTCATCCAGACGGTTTACGGGCGTCTCGCAAGCTGAAGAAAAATGGGAACTTAAATATCGAATCCTGAGTTGCTGATTGCGGCCCTCGAAGGGTAAAATAGGCGTGTAGCCCGAAGAATTCCGGTCCTGCTTTTTCCGGTGACTTTTTGCCGCCTCTTCAGCGGGCTTGACGACCTCTATGGCAGACGATAAGAACCCCCAGCTCCCCCTTGATGGCGGTACGCCACCACGCGATAACACGAATCTGATCCCGATCAATATCGAAGAGGAGATGCGCCGGTCGTATCTCGACTACTCGATGTCGGTGATCATCGGGCGCGCTCTTCCTGACGCCCGCGATGGATTGAAGCCCGTGCATCGTCGCGTGCTCTACACCATGAGCGAGATGGGGCTCGAGTACAACAAGAAATACACAAAGTGCGCGAAGGTTGTCGGTCAGGCGATGGGTGTGTATCACCCGCACGGCGACTCTGCCATCTACGACACGCTGGTGCGTATGGCGCAGCCGTTTTCGCTGCGTTATCCGCTCGTTGACGGCCAGGGCAATTTCGGTTCGGTCGATGGCGACCCGCCGGCTGCCATGCGTTACACCGAGTGCCGCATGATGCGCGTGACCGGCGAGCTGCTGGCCGACATCGACATGGAGACGGTCGACTTCGTTCCTAACTACGACGAGTCGACGCAGGAGCCTTCGGTTTTGCCGACACGCATCCCGAACCTTCTGGTGAACGGATCGAGCGGCATCGCCGTAGGCATGGCGACGAACATTCCGCCGCACAACCTCACCGAAATCGTGAACGCCACGATTGAGGTGGTCAAAAACCCCAAAGCTGGGCTCGCCGAGATTTTGAAGCACGTTCAAGGCCCAGACTTCCCGACCGGCGGATTCCTATACGGTCGCGCGGGGATCGCGCAAGCCTACAAGACGGGCCGCGGCCGCTTTATGATGCGCGCCAAGGCGGCGATTGAAAGCATCACGAAGGAACGACAGGCGATCATCGTCACGGAGATCCCCTATCAGGTCAACAAATCGAAGCTCATCGAGCGAATCGCAGAGCTGGTGACCGAAAAAGTGATCGACGACATCGGCGATGTGCGCGACGAGAGCGACCGCGACGGCATGCGCATCGTGATCGAACTCAAGCGCGGCGCGCAGCCGGAGATCATTCTCAACCAGCTTCACAAGCACACGCAGATGCAGGAGAGCTTCTCCATGATCCTGCTTGCGGTGCTCAACGGCCAGCCGAAGGAACTGGGTCTCGATTCCGCGATTCGCGCGTTTGTCGACCACCGCATTGACGTGGTGCAACGCCGGACCGTGTACCTGCTGCGCAAGGCGCGTGAGCGCGAACACATCCTCGAAGGCTACAAGATTGCTCTCGATAATCTCGATACGGTTATCAAGATCATTCGCGCATCCGGTTCGCGCGCAGAAGCACGAGAAAACCTGTACGCGTGGGGCAAGGGCACCGAGATCGTCATCAACCTCGATCGCGAGCGGCTGCCAAACGAAGAACGCGGCCTCTCTTTGCGGCAGGTTGATGCGATTCTCGAATTGCAGCTCTATCGCCTGACGCAGCTCTCAGTCGACGAGATTCTGAATGAGATGAGGGAGATTCGCGAGAAGATCGCTGAGTACGAAGCGATTCTCGCCAGCGATAAAAAGCTGCGCAACGTGATCGTTAAAGAACTGGAAGCAGTCCGCGACAAGTACGGCGACGAGCGCCGCACGCAGATCATCGATGAGTCGGCCGAAATTCAGCTTGAAGACCTGATCGCCGACGAGCAGGTGGCTGTCACCGTATCGCACCAGGGATACCTGAAGCGGACGCCCATCTCAATCTATCGTCAGCAGCGTCGCGGAGGCACGGGCCGTACGGGGATGAAGACGCGCGAAGAAGATTTTGTCTCGCAGCTCATCATCGACTCGACGCACGCGTACCTGCTCTGCTTTACAAACACGGGGCGCGTGTACTGGCTCAAGGTGTACGAGATTCCCGACGTGGGTGCGGCGGGCAAGGGCAAGTCGATCGCCAGCTTGCTGAGCCTGCAGCCCGGCGAGAACGTCCGCACCATCCTGCCCGTACGCGACCTGGAAGAGGAAGGCAAGTACATCTTCTTCGCCACGCGCAATGGCGTAGTGAAGAAAACTCCGCTGAAGGACTTCTCCAATGTGATGGCGCGCGGCATCATCGCCATCAACCTCGACAAGGACGACGACCTGGTCACTGCAGGCATTACCAACGGCAAGCAGACCATCTTTATCGCCACTCGAGAAGGGATGGCGATCCGCTTTCAGGAAGAGTACGATCCTGAGCGCAGCGGAATCGGTCTGCGCCCGATGGGCCGCAATGCCGCAGGCAACAAGGGCATCTCGCTTAAAAAGGGCGACTATGTCATCGGCGCTGCCATCACTGACTCCGACGAAGCACGCGACCAGGAACGCGATGAGTGCGCCAAGGCTCGCAACCTGACGGACAAACTCAAGTCGCTACGTAAGGCCTACTCTGATGCGAAGGATGCGTTGCAGAAGGCGCGCGAAGACCGCCGCAACGGTGATCCCGAGAACGAAAAGCTGAAAGACAAAGAGAAGAAGGCTGAGAAGGCTCTCGATGATGCGGTGTCGGCGCTCAAGGACCTCGACGAGAAACTCTGCGTCACGCAGTCCCGCATCCTCACCGTGACAGAGAACGGATTCGGCAAGCGGACGGATGTCGACGAATACCGGCTCACCGCGCGCGGCGCGCAGGGCGTTACCAACCTGAAAGCCACTCCGAAGGTCGGCAAGACGACTTCGATCCTGCTAGTGAACGAAACCTCGGAGCTGATGGTCATCAGCCAGTGGGGCAAGATCATCCGCATCGACACCAACACCGTGCGCTCGGCCGGCCGCAATACCCAGGGCGTACGCCTGCTGAACCTCGAAGCGGATGACAAGGTCGCAGCGGCCGTGATCATCCCACCGGACGAAGTTAACGGCAAGGAAGACGAACAGGGAACATTGATTCAGTAGTGAGTCTTGAAGTCGTGCGGAAGGGTCGGACTCCTGGTCGAGTTACCGACCCTTTCTTACAGGGGCCGGAACGCGCCTGACTAACTCCGCGAGGCGAAATTGAGAGACAGTAAATTGTCGACGAAGGCGTTCAGACACGCACCGAGCCGTACGTTGGCATCTGAACTCGCCTCGCCGCACGCTGTGAAGTAGACGGTGGCCCCCAGGCCCTCGGCATCGCCCAACATTGCCCTTCGCGCGACCACGTCGACTCGGCAGCGTGACAGCGGAATGATCCTCAGGCTCGCGCAGAGCTTCCTGCATGTTTGTTCCGCGGCGTGGGCATTGCCCCATGCGGATCCGTCGCTGGGCAGCATATCAATGTAACAGGCGATTGCACTGGCCGCCTCTTCAGCCGACGCATCGATCTCGTCCGCATCGATGTGCTCGGGCGGGAAGACATCGGTTTTGCTCGTCCAGACCGGCGAGCCGGATGCATTCAATCGCACCAGAGCCTCCGCCAACCCCGGCAGATCGCGACATTCGCTCAACTCTGAAACTCGCTCAGGATGCGCACGCAGGTCAACGAAGCCGCTCCATCTCGCCTCGATGACGGGCGCACCGACTCCGATCTCGAACTCCCAGTCAGCTTCCATTCGATTTGCCCGCCGGCTGCTCTGCCGATCGCGTCAGATACTGGACCACACTCGCCTCAGCCCAGTGGATGTCCTCTCCGCGATCGCGCGACAGGTAAGCGCAATGCCCGCCATGCGCAGTTTCCACCAGCAGAATATGGGGATTCGCGAGCAGCTTCACGCGCGTCTCCGTGGTCATGCGCACAAAGGGATCATCGACGGCGCGCAGAATCAGTGTAGGAACAGCGATCTTGTCCACCACACGCGCGCTGGCCGCACGATAGTAGTAGTCATCTGCATCGCGAAATCCGCAGTGGCGCGCAACGATCTCATTGTCGAACTGCCGCAGAGACCGGATCGGACCTACGCCGTCGTTGCCGTAGACCTGCGGATAAAGCGAAGCCTTGCGCCGGTAGCGCCGCATCAGTCCGCGCAGAAAGTGCCACTCGTAGATCCGATTCGCGGGCTCGTGCAGCGCGTCCGATCCGGCCGCAAGATCGATCGCCGGGCATACCGTCGCAACCGCGTACAGCGGAGCCTTGTTGCCCCATTCGCCGGCAAGCTTGAGCACCAGGTTTCCGCCCATCGAGTAGCCGACCAGGGCCACGCGTTCCAGGTTGAATTGCGCAGCATAATGACGAATCACCGCGCCAACATCGTTCGACAGGCCCGAGTGGTAGAGCGTCGGCGTAAGGTGGTCGGTGTTGCCGCAGTTGCGCATGTTCATCCGGACCACGTTGCAGCCCGCATCCCACGCGCGGCTCGCGATACCCCGAATGTAGCGCGACTCCGACGAGCCCTCCAATCCGTGCACCAGGATCACAGTCAGCCGCTGCGCTCTCACCGTTTCAGGCTGCCAGTTGCAGTGGCACATCACGCGGCTGCCATCGGCCGCATCCACTTCGATGGCCTCAGCCACGGTCTCTCCCCGAAACGCAGGCCGCCTAAGGTAGTTGCCGATAATGGTTTGCAAATGCGCGTTGCGCAGCCCGCGCCGCGGCTCAAACGGGCGCAGGCCAGCCTTCAGCAGGGTCGCTGCAGCATCGAGATTGTCACTCTGGGGAGGTTCTGGGCTCACTTGGTCGGCATCAGAAGTGCCCAATTGATGGCGAGCACATTGGGGCGGCTAGTGGGGATCGAACCCACGACATCCTGAGCCACAGTCAGGCGTTCTGCCTCTGAACTATAGCCGCCGTACCCTTCTGATTGTAGCATCGAACCAGATTAGCCCGAACTCCGCGCATCCAAGCTGTTTATGCCCGCTCCGAAGGCCAACTCGCCCCGAATCAACTGCCTGCCGGGCGCGCCCGCCGACGGCACGATCGTTCCCTCGGAGAGATGGGAGAGGGGCGCGTGGATCTTCCGCGATGAGACGCTGCGCGGACTCGAAATCCTGCTCGATGAGGCGTTTCGCATCCCGTTCACCGGCTTCCGGTTCGGCATCGACGGCATCATCGGCCTGGTGCCGGGCCTCGGTGACGTGATCGCCGGGCTGCTGTCGCTCGTGATTCCCATTGCCGCCTGGACGCGGGGGGTTCCGTATGTCGCTCTGGCGCGCATGGCCGTCAACGTCGGAATCGGCGTGCTGGTCGGATCCATTCCGCTGATCGGCGATGCTTTTGACATCGCCTTCAAACCGAACCGGCGCAACTACCAACTCATGCAGCGGCACATCGGCCAGCCACGCCGTCACACCTGGAAGGACTGGGCCTTCCTCGCTGCGCTGATCTGCGCGATCGCCATCGTCTTCGCCATTCCTATTGCGGTGTTCGTCTGGCTGCTCATCTGGCTCAACCAGCACACGATCATTCGGTAACTCGTGCCTGCGTGCACGTTTTCGGCTCAATCCTGTTCCGCGATACAATCGAGAGAACGACGTCGGGGCGTAGCGCAGTCTGGTAGCGCATCTGCTTTGGGAGCAGAGGGTCGGGGGTTCGAATCCCTCCGCCCCGACCATCGCATGCAATCACTTTCCTCTTCTCTCTCAAAATCCAGAAAATCTGACCGTAGCTTACTTGTTTTCGAGGATGAGAACTGTGCAGCATTGCCGTGTTCGCAGTCATCTCCATCGGATCACGCTCAGGAGGTTGGAGTAGTCATCCGTCCAGACGCGGCTATGCGGACTGCGCGGCGTCGGAACCCATGGCGCAGTGGAATGCTGTTCGTGCACGAGGGATGCCAGGTCGTTCTCGCTGCGCGCCATCACGATCCAGTGCGAGGCAAACTTTCCTTCGCTGGATTCCTGCGGCGAGATGGAAGAATCGTCCTCGCTCCACGAGGCTAGATGCGCCTCGCTGGCGAGATTGCCCAGCACTGGAGAAAGGTCCAGGTACAGATTGGTGACGTGGAAAGCGAGCACTCCTCCGGGAGCCAACTTGTTCAAATAAAGCGCCATGGCCTCGCGCGTCAGGAGGTGCATGGGAATTGAATCTCCGCTGAAGGCATCGAGAACGATCATGTTGTAGGAAGAGTCCTGCGCCTCTTGCAGGCGCAATCGAGCGTCGCCGATTTTGTAGCCCGCTCGAGGCGCGCAATCTTGCAGAAAAGTAAAGTAGTGCGGATCTTTGGCAATCCGAACCACAAGCGGATCGATCTCGTAGTAGGTGATCGTGGAACCGGGATCAGTCAGGCAAGCCATCGCACCAGCGCCCAATCCCACCACCGCAATGCTTGCGTTCGGGGTTCGAGATTGCATCGCCTCGAGCATCTGTCCAGCGGGACCGCCCGCGGTGTAGTAGGCCAGCGGCGTACGTCGGCGTGCAGGGTTGAGGCTCTGCACTCCATGCACGGTCCCGCCATGGAGAAAGTAGCGGAAGCGGTCCGTCCGTTCGTTCGATACGCGGTAGACCCCGAAGAAACTCCGTTCTGTGTGGAGGATCTGGCCGAAGGGGCCGACATAGAGGAAGCTGGCGGCAAACAAGGCGGCTAGTCCGAGTCCAAATCGAACCGGGCGCTTGCCGAAGCTCAAGCAGGAGGCGGCCGCAAAGCTGAAAACAAAGATGCTCATCAGGAGCGCCAGTTTTTCATTCACGAAGCGTAGCGCCAGGAAACCGGTTGCAGAAGCTGCTCCGAGCACCAGTGGCAACAGCCAGTCCTTTACTCCATCTGGTAGCCTTCCGGGCTTCTTGTGCTCTTCAGGTTCCGCCGTGCGCCGGAGCAGGGCCGCGAAGATCAGCGCGATTGGAAATTCGAGCACGGAGTGAAATGCCAGCGGTGCAATGATCGAGTTGAAGATGCCGCCGAGAACTCCGCCAACAGAAAGCAGGAGATAAAACTCCGTCAAGCCGTGTACCGACGGACGAGTGGCGGCCAGTTCTCCGTGGCAGACCATTGCGATCCCAAACAAAAGGATTGAGTAAAGGCCAAGCAGTGCCGGAAGGGGCAGCTTTGTCTGCAGCATGCCGGGCAGCAATCCGCAGAGGATCAGAATGGGCAACCTGCGGTTGAACGTCTCGGGAGCGATGATCTGACGACGCGCGAAGACCAGAACAAAGCTCAAGAGATAGAGTGCCAGGGGCACGATCCAGAAGAGAGGAATTGCGGGCACGTCCGCAGTCATGGCTGTGGTGACGCCGAGCATAAGGCTCGAGGGGATGAATGCCAGCGCGATCCAGCGCAGCCGCCGCGCCCACGTGATACTTGTGCGTGCAGAACCTGAGTAGGAATCTGAAGTGCCTTGCCGCTGCGGCCTGTTCCAGCAAAGCACTGCGCACAAGGTAGTCAAAGCAGCGAAGACCAGATAAACGAAACTCCAGAGGCGGCTTTGATTGCTGATGCGTAGCAGCGGTTCGAGCAGCAGTGGATAAGCGAACAGTCCGGCGAGGCTTCCGGCGTTGCTGGCGGCGTATAGGAAATAAGGATCGGCGGCGCCGCGATGCCCGGAAGCTGCAAACCACCGCTGCAACATTGGGCCGGAGGATGAGAGGACGAAGAAAGGGAGGCCGACAGCTACCGCCAGCATTGCCAGGATCCACGGGATCGGAGTGGTCTGGAGCGGCGGAGTCCAGCCGTGCGGAAGGGTAAGGGGCAGAACGCCGGTGACAACCGGGAGAGCGGCGACGCAGCACTGCACAACGAGCAAAACGCGCCATGGCAGCCATCTGCTGCCCGCGTACGCGAAAGCATAGCCGGCGAGCAACGCAGCCTGGAAGAAGACCATGCAGGTGTTCCACACTGCCGCAGAACCCCCGAGCAGGGGCAGCATCATCTTGGCGATCATCGGCTCGACAAGGAAGAGCAGCGCAGCGCTGAGGAAGACGGTCACACCGAAGAGCGGAGGCAAGAGACGATAGGAGATCGTCGGCGCTCTGCCGAATTTTTCTTCGGACATCACTGAGGTTGAATAGCCGTCGCTATGCACTTTGGTGGATCCTTCAGAGTTGTTTTTGTGGGGCGGGTCCGAGGATAACAGCCTGGCTCGGTCAAAGACCACGGTAACTAATTCGCAGAACGGTGTTGGTTCGACGTCTCTGCACGGACTGCCCTCTCTCGAAGTGCCCGGACCACCCGAAATTGGCCTCGGGAGATCACACTATACTTGGTGCGATAGGCGTATCGGCCAAGGAGGTCGCGCGCAGCATGGAACAGCTCTGGAGCCCCTGGCGCTTTGCCTACGTGACGACGGCCGATGGCGCGCCGCGCCCCGGTGTGCCGCAGCGGCTCGATGCCTGGCCCGGCGATCTCCAGTGCGTCTTCTGCAACCTGATGGCCAGTGTCGACTACGCCATCGAGCATGGCATGTCGGTCGACGAAGCTGAGGAAGCGGGCGGACTGGTCGTACGCGGCAAGCACTGCTTCGTGTGCCTGAATGCGTATCCCTACACTTCGGGCCACGTTATGGTGATGCCCTACGCGCACCTTGACCGAATCGCCAAACTCGACGCTGAGGCCGCTCACGAACTGATGGACCTGGCGCAGCAGACAGAGCGTGCGTTGGAGAAGCTCTATCGTCCGCACGGATTCAACTTTGGCCTCAACCTCGGGCAGGCCGCCGGCGCGGGCGTCGCGGGACATCTGCACATGCACGCCATGCCGCGCTGGGTAGGCGACACCAACTTCATGACGACCGTGGCCGAGACTCGCGTTTTGCCAGAGGATCTGGGCACGACATGGAAGAGGCTGCGAGCAACATTCGCCGAGTTGGAGAGGCAAAAGACGTAAACGGCGCGGAACTATCTTCCGGCCTCTCCGCTGAGAAGACTGCGTCGATCAGGCTTGCTTCTTCTTGCCGGTCAGGGCTTCGAGTTCACGCGCAAATTCCTGCCACTCATCCACCTTCTGTCCAGACTTCGCGGGCGGCGCACCAGCAGGCTTGGCGGGAGCATTTGGCACCGGCATGCGCGGCTCGGCGGGAGCGGCCTTCTGCGGCTGGGGCGCCGGAGGCAGCGGCTGCGCCACAGGAACCGACGCGGCGGGTGCGGCGGGTCTCGCAGCGGGTGGCGGCATCGGGACCTGCACTCTCGCAGGAGGCACGACCGGCCGAGGAGGAGCGGCGGGTCGCGTCACTTCCACCGGCTTCGGAGGCTGAGTGGGCCGGGGCGCTTCCACTGATCGCGAAGGTACCGGAGGCGCCGCAACAGGCGGCTTGGTCGCGACCGCAGAAGCGGGCACCGTCTTCGCGGGCACCGGAGGGGCCGGCGCGGAATTCGCTGGAGCCGCAGCGGCTACCGGCGCCGATTCACCGGCAGCCGGAGCATCCGGATCGTTGAAGACCTCGAGAGACTGAAGCAGTTTCTGGATGGCCTCATCGGCGGACTCCGAGCTCGAAACAGTCTCCGCTTCGGAGTCCTCCGCAGGGGAGGTCTCGGGAGTGACGCCCATCGCGGAGTCGAACTCCGCCTTCAATTGCGCGTACTTGGCCTGCTCGCGCTCGAGACGCTTCTGCACCCGGCCGAGTTCATCCGCGACGGGGCGAAGCTTTGCCACCTCTGCAATCGCGTCTTCAAGCTGCGTTCGCATCGCAAATTCGCGAGCATCGAGGGCCACATGCTCCTTCTCGACCGCGTTCTCAATCTGCGCTTTTACGTTGGAACGGCCCCAGGCGAAACCTGCGGCGAGGCAGACAGCGGCAATGGCAAGCGCAACTACAGCGTAAGGTATCGCATGGCTCCCCATCGCGTGCACAGTCCTCTATCACAAGAGTACGGGCAAACGACGCGCAAGAGGCGATCAGGGCTTGTGGCACGCGAAACCTTGGTAAGTAGCGCTGACGGCCGCTTTTCAGGTCAAGGACTTACGGCTCAACTACCCGGATCATGCTTGGCCGGTACCCTCGGCGACCTCGGCCTCGGCGCTGAGCGCCAGCTCCGCCTGATCCACGGCGGCTCGGTCCAGCAGCTTCCTGGGAATCGACTTGTTGGTGCGGATGCCGAGTTCTTTCAGCTTTTCGACCTGCCCGATCAGGTTCCCCGGTCCTTCAGCGAGCTTCTTCATCGCACTGCTGTAGCTCTGGTCGGCCTTGCGCAGGTTGTCGCCGATCACGTCCATATCGGTGACGAACCCCGCGAACTTCTCATAAAGCTTTGTTCCGCGATCCATGATCTCGCGCACATTCTTCGCCTGGCGCTCCTGCTGCCAGAGGACGTTGATGATGCGAATCACGTAGAGCAGCGTCGTCGGCCCGACAAGGAGAATGCCCTGCTTGTAAGCGTCGGCCCAGAGCTCGCTGTCCGCCTGGAATGCCATGAGGAAGGCCGGCTCGACGGGAACGAACATCACCACAAAATCAGGCGCTTCGATGCCCGGCAGTCTGTCATATCCCGCTTTTGAAAGCCCCGCGATGTGGCCGCGCATGCTGGCGAGATGAGCCTTCATCGCGCTCTTGCGCGCTTCTTCATCCGCGGCGCCCACGCAGTCGGTGTACGCGGTGAGCGAGACCTTCGAGTCAATGACGAGATGGCGGCCGCCGGGCAGATACACGATTACGTCCGTCCGGACCGTGCGTCCGCGCTCGCCCGTTTCGCTCTCTACACCGGCGAACGACTGCTGAAACGCGTACTGCTCCCCCTCGCGCAGGCCGGCCTTGTCGAGCAGATCGCGCAGAATGAACTCGCCCCAGTCGCCCTGTGTCTTGGCGGAGCCGCGCAACGCAGTAGTCAGGTTACGCGCCTCTTCGGTGAGCTGTTCGTTCAGAGTGCCGAGCGTGCCAATCAGCGTCTCGAGCTTGGTAACCCCGGTCTTCGAGTCCGACTGCGCCTCTTCAACCTTCTTCCGAAATTCTTCGATTTGCGCGCGCAGCGGCGAAAGCAGGTTCCCAAGTTCCTTCTGGCTGCCTTCCGAGAAAGTCTTCGATTTCGTTTCGAGGATGTCGGCAGCGAGAGTCTGGAACTGATCGGAGAGGCTCTTTTTCGCCGTCTCCAGCAGCTCGACTTTCTCGCCCAGGTTTTTGCGTTCGTTGGTCAGCTCCGCTTCAAGCTGGCTGATGCGCGCGCGCAGAGTCGTCTCGTTCGCAGCTTTGTAGTCGAGATCGGCGCGGACGTTCGCCACTTCGGAATTGAGGTGCGTAATGGTCGCCGCGCGCTCTGCTGCCACCGACTCGAACCCGGCGCGTGCAGCGGACTCGGATTGAGCCTGCGCGAGCTGGCGCTGCAGCGCATTCAGCGCATCGAAGGCCTCGCGATTCCGCTGCTCCAGCAGCGCCGACTCTCTGCGCGCCGAGGCCGCACGGATGACAAAGCCGATTACCAGCCCGGCGACAATCGCGATACCAACGAAGAGAGCCTGCATGGGGAACCCCTCCAGCTATCTTCGCCTAATCTACGCCTTTCTGCTGTGCAATTGTGGGCTGAAACTTAGCTTTTCTATCACCGGTCCCGCATCAGTTACGACCCGGACAAATCAGCCCGCATCTAGGCGCAGGTGCTTGATTTATTTCCACTCTGCTCTGCTTTACACACCGGGGGCGGACCTTTAGACTTGGAGTTTCGGGGCTGGCGAAGCTTTTGTTCGTCCGGCGGTTGTGTCAGTGTGCCGTCTGCCGGTATTGTAGGCAGGCGTACTGCGGTTCACTTTGGTCGCAGGCTTTCAGATTTGGTAATTGAAACTGAGGAGAATCAGGCATGGCGGTAGAAGAAAAAGTTAAGCAGATCATCGTCGAGCAACTGCAGGTGGACGAGGCAGAGGTCACGCCCGGCGCTAGCTTCCAGGAGGATCTCGGCGCAGATTCGCTGGACGTTGTTGAGCTTGTGATGCAGTTTGAAGAGGCGTTCGACCTCGAAATTCCCGACGAAGATGCTGAGAAGATCAAGACCGTCAAGGACGCGATTGACTACATCGAGAAGAACGCGAAAGGCAAGTAGCCGGTGAATCGTAGAGTCGTGATCACCGGCCTCGGGCTGGTGTGCGGTGTGGGCAATACCGCGCAGGAGGTTTGGGAGAAACTCGTCGCCGGCGCCAGCGGTATGGGGCCGATTACAGGTTTCGATACAACCGGCTTTCCTGTCACCTTTGCCGCCGAGGTCAAAAACTTTGACCCGTTAAATTTCGTCGACAAGAAAGAAGCGCGGAAGATGGCGCGCTTCATTCATTTCGCTTTCGCAGCCGCACAGGAAGCGCTGGAGCAATCCGGCCTCAAGATCACCGAGGAAAACGGCGATCGGGTGGGCGTCTTTATCGGCTCCGGAATCGGCGGGTTCGAGATCATCGAACGCGAACACGCGACCCTGCTGAAAGACGGCCCGCGCAGAATATCGCCTTTCTTCATTCCCGCGACGATCATCAATATGGCAGCCGGCCAGTTGAGCATTCGCTATGGTGCGCGTGGGCCGATCTCGGCCACCGCAACCGCATGCGCAACGAGCGCCAACTCCATTGGCGACTCCGTGCGCATGATCATGCACGGCGACGCCGATGCGATGATCGCAGGCGGATCGGAAGCGGCGGTCACGCAGCTTTCCGTTGGCGGATTCGCTTCGATGCGCGCGCTTTCCACGCGCAACGATGAGCCGACCAAGGCCAGCCGTCCCTTCGATAAGGATCGCGATGGCTTCGTCATCGGCGAAGGCGCCGGCATCCTCATACTCGAGGAGTTGGAATTCGCGAAGAGGCGTGGCGCAAAAATCCTGGCCGAAGTCATCGGCTACGGCATGAGCGCCGACGCGTATCACATGACGGGCATCGCCCCTGAAGGTGCAGGAGCGCAGCGCAGCATGCGTGCCGCGCTGAACGATGCGGGCATCAAGCCGGAAGACGTGGGCTACATCAACGCACACGCCACCTCCACCCCCGCTGGTGACGGCAACGAATCACGGGCCATCGAGATCGTCTTCGGCGAACATGCCACAAGCCACAAGCTGAAGATCAGCGGCACCAAGTCGATGACCGGCCACCTGCTCGGCGGAGCCGGCGGGCTCGAAGCCGGCATCACGGTTCTCTCGCTCATCAACCAGGTGCTCCCGCCGACCATCAACCTCGACAACGTCGATCCGGAGTGCAAGCTGGACTACGTTCCCAACAATGCCATCAACCACAACTTCGACGTCGCGCTTTCGAACTCGTTCGGCTTCGGCGGAATCAACGCTACGCTGATTATGCGCAGGTGGAATGAGGGCAGCGAGTAGGAAACCGGGACCGGGCATCAGAAAGCGAAAGGCGCACATCCTGCGATGTGCGCCTTTCTGTTGTCAAATTTCCGACAATTAGCTGAAGGCTGCCGTCAATCCCGCCCCGACGATTACGATCAGACCCCACCATCCAAAGCTGGCGATATAACCAGACGTACGCTTCGTGCCCGCGACGATCGCAACGCCAATCCCAACCAGCGCGAGCGTCCAGATGGTCACAAAATCGATCGAGGTCAGAAGGCTGTAAAGACCCGGATTCGTCTCCATCGGATTCATGAACGCTGCGAGATTCGTCGGAGCGAAGTTCTTGATATTGAATGAATCTGGCGCCGTCCCGGCGAACAGCACCACGATTCCAAGTATTGTCTTGATGCACGAGGGCATCATCGCGTACATCCAGACCGCAAAGATGCTGCCGAAGCTCGCCTTTCCTCCAAAAACAAAATTGATTGTTGCGAGAAGGACGGCCGAGATCACCGCGCCCATCACCAGAATAAAGACTGGCCCGGCAAGAAAGATGCCCTGCGTGATGGCAGTCGAGATCTTCATCCGCTGCTCGCGCTGCTCAGGCGTAAGCTGCGCCATCTGTTCTTCTGTCTTGGGACTGAGCTTGACCTGGTTCTCGCTCACTTGGCGCATGCCGACCTTCGCGTTCACCACACCGTAGAACGCAAAGCCAAGCACCGCATAGATGATGAACGGCAGCCACCAACTCCTATGGCCGGCCTTGATGTCCTGAAAGGTCTTCGACGGCGCCGTGAACATGTTCATCAAGCGCTGGCCTTGCGAAAGGCCCGTTGCCACTTCTGCCACTGGCTGAACTGCTGAATCGCTCATATCTGTCCTCGCAGATTCTGCATTCAAAAGTACGAAAGCGTTACAACCGCATTCGCCCGCGATTGTAACGCTTCCCGTAGAGATAAGAAATGAAATTGCGAGATGACTGGGCGAGTCCGGCTACTTGTTGCTCGGCGCCTCGTCAGAAACCGTGGCTGTCGACGGATCCGGCGGCACCGTCTGCGGCACCGGCGCATGGTGCGGACCTGCAGGCGATGAAGCCGGCGAGTAGTTCTTGTACACCGTGATGTGGAAGCAGCGTTGGCGGAACTCTTCCTCAACGTCGATCACACCGGCAGTCTGGTAAGCGAACAGATGATCGCGCATCCATTGCATCTCGCGTCGCGACAGACCGGATTTAGCGATATCGATCGTTGCACCGGTGAGATGCGGGCTCACGATGTCGCCCTCCGCATCTGCCGCGTTGTGGTTCACCCGCATCAGATGCTTCTGGAATTCCACGGTGCGAACCGCGGAGCTGACGATCAGCGGTTTGTGGAACTGTGCTTCATGCGCGCGCGACAGGTCGCTCAGGAAGTCGGCTGTCCACTGGCGGCAGTAGCGGCGATCTTCAGGCAGGCCAGGATTTACGATCAGACCCGCAGCCTCCGGCACATGAACCAGCGAGCCGCTCGCAATCCGGTTCTGCAGATCGTTGTCGTCTTCGATCCGTTCCAGAGACTCTAGCTCGACCCGCTCATTCTGGCGCACCAGCGAGTCATGCGTGCCGCGAAGTGCGTAGCGGCCGTAGACGCGGGGCACATCGAGCGAGGCGATCTGGCCAACGGCAAATGCTTCTTCGCTCGCACGAGCCGTTGAGGAGTCTCCCGCAGCCGCGACCGCGACCGTATTTCCGGCAGGGGCAGCCGCCGCAGACGTCGGTGCACCTGAGTCAGGAACCGAACCGTTGGACGAGAAATCAGATTGTGCAGCGGAGTGGCGGATCGGCACGGTCGCTAACGGAACGAACCGGGCCCTCGAGTGCCGGCCATATCTCGCACGACGCAGATGGCGGCCCGGAACTGCGGGCTTGCGAACCGACGCAGTCGAACGGGCAGACCGGGTGGTCCGGCGGGTTGCCGTCTTTGTTCGCGCACTGCTCACCTTGCTGCGCGAGGTGTGCTGCGCAGCCTTGGCGGTATGCTTCGCGTGCTTGGAAGGGTGGGCGCCATCGCGCACCGGGTTGATTCGCGCAGCACCGGCAGACGATGCAAGCAGAAGGAACAGACAACCAGCGATAAGAACAGGGCGCAACATCAAAGGTGCGCGGAGAAACCAGAGCTTCATTAGTCTAAAACGCATCCGGAGAGAATTGGAGTAGCGACGGTGGTTCCGTTTTGTCCGATAACTTTCACGGTCCGCGGCTTTTCGTTCAAGGACTTGCGCCGTAGTTTCAAGGCGCCCTATCCATCGTGCAGCCGGCAACTGAGGCACACGTCTCATCCCGCTAAAACTATCCTCTCACAGAAATTAATTGTCCTCGCTGAGCCGGGACCAGCCGAGACACGTCCGCCGGAACCTCTGCAGCCCATTCAATGTACGATGCCCGCCCTCCCGGGCAGGTTGGCAATCTAGGGCCGTACTGGGCGCTCTGCCGAGCCATTCCACGCATCCTCGACCGTAAGTCCTTCCGCTGCAACGGACAAAGTTCAATAGACCGGACGGGAGAAGCTCAGGAGATGCTCGACAGCGCCTTCGGCACGCGCCCTCAGTTCCACCAGTTCCTCATGCGGTTTACGGTCCAGAGTCCGGTAGGGCATCTGCAGCCTGAAGTTGTTCCCGAGCACGTCGCGATTCCGCTCCAGGAAGGTCCAGTAGAGTGCGGTGAAAGGGCACGAATCCGATCCCGTCGATTGCTTCGGATCGAACCGGCAGTGTCCGCAATAGTTCGACATTCGATTGATGTAGGCGGCTCCCGAGACATAAGGCTTGGTGGCAGTCACGCCACCATCGGCATAGGTTCCCATTCCCAGCACGTTGGTCTCCACCACCCAGTCATAGGCATCTACGTAGGCGATCCAGAACCAGTCCGTGAGTTCTCGCGCAGAGAATCCGCAAAGCGTAGCCAGGTTAGACAGAACCATCAGCCGCGTAATGTGGTGCGACCATCCCTCATCAATAACCTGCTCGACGACCGTATCCAGGCAATGCAGCCCCGACTTCACGCCCCAGTACGCAGCCGGCAAGGGAAGTGACGCGTGCAGCGCCGCGGGAGCCGCGCCGATGAGCGGTTGACGGCTCGTGCTGCGCGGCTTGCCTTCTTCATGCGGAGCTTCGACCAGCCGGTACCCATCGGTCTGCTGATGAATGTGCCGCATGAACTCGCGCCAGCCGAGAAGCTGGCGGATGAATCCCTCCGCGCTCGCCAGCGGGATCTTTCCTTTGCTAGCCGCCTGCTCAACATCGCGCACCAGCGCAGCGGGAAGCAGCCGCCCCAGATTCACGAGCGCCGACACCTGGCTGTGAAACAGGCGCGGCGCGTCGTCGCGCATCGCATCTTCGTACGGCCCAAAATAGGGCAGCATATGCGCCAGAGAATGCCGCCACATCCGATCGCAATCCTCCTGCGTCACCGGCAGGTCAAAACCTTCAATGCTGCCGAAGTGATTCCCATACGTTGACGCGACCAGATCGATCACCTCTTGCGTGATCTCGTCCGGTGGGAACTGCAATTTCTCCGGCACCGCCGGATCTCCACGCCAGGGCTTCCGATTCTCCGCGTCAAACGAGAATTGCTTGCCTACCGGCCGACCATTTTGCATCAGGATTCCGGTCTGCTGCCGCATCTTGCGATAAAACCGGTCCATCACATAGCTCTTCCCAGCGGCGTACTTGCCATACACCAAGACGAAATCCTCGATACTCGATAGCCATGTCGAATCCTCCACGAATTTGATCTTCAGTCCGTCTCCGATCGCTTGTTGCAGATCGAGACGCAGCTCTCTCTCCGCCGGCGTCATGCATACCAGTTGGGGAATCTTACCTTGTCTCTGCAACTGCACCAGCGCCTGTCCATGGCTCAACTCCGAGAAGTGGTAGACGACCTTGACTCCGCGCTCCGCCTGTTCGAGCGCAAAGTGGCGCATGTTCGAAATCAGCAGAACCAGTTTCTTCTTGTGGTAAGCGCGGCGATGCCCCTTATTCGTCGATTCGACGATCACGATGCCGGTCAGGTTGGCATCCTGCGCGGCAATCGGACCCACTCGATCGGTGAACCGGTCGTAGGGAACAAAGATCCAGCGCCGCTCTCGCAGATCAGCTTTCGTCGGGGCAGCAGGAGCGATGAGCTCGGAGAAGCGTGACATCTTTCGATACTAGAAAAGGCGGCTAAGCTGACGGCGCACGCCGCACACTCCGTTTTGATGAGGAAAAAGCGGGCGACCACCTGGAGTGTCACGAGCGGCCCGCGACCGGTCAGACGATCCCGACCTGGCACCCACGCAGTCTGCATTTCGCACCCGCGTAGTCCGCACTTGGCACTCACGCATCTGCACACGGCACCTGCGCAGCTCGCGTACGTGTTACTAACGAGGTTTGGGGCCAGCCATTTCGACGCTACAATAACGAAAGCGGGCGAGTAGCTCAATCGGATAGAGCACCGGCCTTCTAAGCCGGGGGTTGTGGGTTCGATTCCCGCCTCGTCCGCCAGTCAATCTCCACTTCCCCTAGTTTCAAGTACTTACCTTCACTTGGACCCTCCGTTTTGGCCTGCAACCCCCGGCCGAAAAATGCGCAAACTGCAGAAGAGTCGGAACGAGAATGGGGAGCGATTCGGAACAGGATTCAAATGCGCACCACATTCGCGTTGTTGTTGCGGTGCGTGGAGCCTACACGGTTGTTTTTCAGGCGAATCTCGATGGATCGCAAGGGTCGTGATCTCTTCTGAAGGGCTTTTCTCACCCATTGTGAATCCGGTATGCGGCTGCGAGACTGCAAAGCGCTTGCCGAGTGTGCGCGCATCGACACATCTTGCGCCTACGCTTTTTGATTTAGGGTCTTGGCGTGAAGAGGGTCGGTGCCAGCGGACAAATCTCAACATAGCCCGTTATACCTCCAACTTCAACAGCTGACCGGTTGTCTTTGCGATCCTGCGCCACGACCTTTCCTTGAATTGCTAGCGCTTGATCGAAAAGAGGCCGAGCTTACCAAATATTGCCATTTCTCGCAGCGACATGGCTCTTTACTCAGCAGATTCGTACGCATGTGCGGGGCCGAGACAGTGTCTGCTTCGCTCCGCAAGTGCCTCATAGGTCTCTGCGGGAATCTGATACTCCTCTCTAGCCTGTGCGGGATCCCTCTGGATTTTAGTGCTGGAACATTCATGCATCGTGGCGATGTGATGCGCCGCCACCATTCAAACCAGATTGCCCGAGTACTGCCCGCCCACCTGTGAGGATCTCACTACTTCAGCTGAGCGCGCAGCAGTTTCCGTACTCGCGACATTACCGTGGTGGATGTCTCAGGTGGTAGCAACTCCAGCCCTCGTTTCGCCGCAGCCCGAGCCTTCTCCGTTTCTCCGTTGGCGCGGTATGCGTTCGCCAACGTCAGGAGGAATTCGGGATTGTGATAGGAACTCCTCTCGACAATGCGCTCCGCGTACTTCACTGCCAAGGCCGGCTCGCGCAAACTCGGTGGTTCGACCGTGATGAGGCCGTTGGCCGCGTCAAAAAGTTGGTAGGCCTGCGCATCGGGACGCTGCGCAACCTCCTTTAATATCGTGAGCCCCCTCTGCTCCACGTCCAGTGACCCATTTTCGAGGTGCAACGCACGTTGCTGGCGGCCAATGTCAATCAGCACCATGCCCAGCTTCGACTCCCAATTCCCATTATGCGGTTCGACGCGAAGGATCTGTTCGAGCACAGAACGTTGGTCTAACAGAACCTTCAAGGCATTTGCCGCATCAGTTCTAGGGTTGGCGCCTTCCTCTGGAAAGATGCCCGAGGCGCGTTCCTGATAGGCCTCGGCTTCCCGGCTCAATCCAGCCTCGACGTCCTGGACGGCCCGAATGTTCTTCGGATCAGCGGCGAGGAGTTCGCGATAAATGCTCTGGCCCTGTTCGAGCGCTGCTAAGGCTTCGCGATAGTGGCCGATCTCGATCAGTGCTCCCGCGTACGGTCCGATTGTGCCCGATTGCATCCGCCGGATGGCCATCTCATATTTGGCTTGTTCATGCAGGGAGTCAATGCCACTGATGGCCGCACGCAATTCGGGCAGAGCACCTGCAGGATCGGTCTGCATCTGAATGGCGCCAACCATCCTGTGATTGTCGGCCATGGCCTGCAGGACGCGGATGTTGTTCGGATCTACGGCGATAGCGCGCTGGTAAATCTCGCGCGCCTTCAGATACTCGGCGAGAGCGCCTGGAAAATCACTGAGGCTCGGCCAATAGGGCACTCCGAGTTCAGCGCCGAGGCGGCCGTGCGCGGCTGCGGAGTCCAGTAGCGTGTCCAGACTGGAGCCACGCCCGGCAGCAAGTTCATCAAACAACGCGATCGCCGTCCGCATCTCAGGAACTGCCTCCTGAGTTCGGCCGATCCCAAACAGAATTTCGCTCCGTGACCTGTGGGCCCACGCCAGCGCGTGTTTGACGGCTGCGTTCTTGGGCTGTTCCTCCAAAAGAGAGGCCGTGATCGCGACGCCTTTATCCAAACTGGCCAGGGCTCCCTGAGTATCTCCGGTGTGCTCTGAGTACATATTCCCCTGAACATTTCCAAGTTGGATGTATGCGGTGGCCGCATCGAGAAGCAATTTGGGATCGCGGGAATCTTTTGTGGAGCGATCGAGGTGCTCCAGCACCGTGCTTACCAACAGTTGCTGCGCTCCCGTTGATCCCGGAAGTTTTCGAATGGCTTCATCGATTTCCGAGAGCAGGCTGTTGCTCAATTGTCGTAAATCCGCTGCCTGTGCCTCGGCCTTGCGACGCTCCGCATTGGCTACTTTGGCCTGCCAGAGCACGCCTTCGACTCCCGCGGCCAAGCTTGCAATCACCAGCCCTGCCGCGGCAAGTCCGATCCTGTGCCGATGTATGAATTTGCCGGCGCGATAACTGTACGTGCCGTGCCGCGCTGAAACTGGCTTCCCATCAAGATAGGCTTGTACATCAGCGGCAAACTGGTGAGCGGTCAAATAGCGCTCCGACGGCTCTTTGCGGAGCGCCTTCAACGCGATGGCCTCAAGATCCGTATCGATATGCAAACCATTCCCGTGCCCCGGACGGTGTGGCGGCTCTTCGCATATGACGCGAAGCATCTCCGATGTCGTGAACTCTTTGAGTTCGTAAGGAAGTTTGCCGGTCAGCAACAAATAGAGAAGCACGCCCAGGGAGTATGTGTCCGAGGCCGTGGTGATCGCGTTGCCGAGCACTTGTTCGGGGCTGGCATATTGAGGCGTGAACGACTGAAAGCCTTGACGCGTCAGTTCGCTTTCTGATCCGGGTCGAGAGGGAGAGAGCAGCTTTGCGGTTCCGAAATCCAGCAACCTGGGCGTGCCCTCCGCTGTTACAAAAATGTTGTCCGGCTTCAGGTCTCGATGAATGACCAGATTCTGATGCGCAAACTGGACAGCTTCGCATACGTTTCTGAACAGCAGAAGACGCTGAGCGAGGGAGAGCGCGTTCTCGTCACAGAAGCGATTGATCGGAGTGCCATCTACATACTCCATGACGAGGAACGGTTCGCCGTCGGTAGTCACACCTCCGTCGATTAGCCTCGCGATGTACGGATGATTCAGTCCCGCAAGGATCTGACGCTCCATGCGGAGTCGTTCCCTGAAAAGGTCCGTTGCCAGCGGAAGGTCGATCAATTTGATTGCTACTTGCTGTTCGAAGTTTCCATCGGCGCGGTGCGCGAGATAGACAGCGCCCATCCCGCCGCGCCCTATCAGACGATCGATTTCGTACGCACCGACGCGGATGCGTTCTGCGTCGTTTGCCCGAATGTCCCGCGTTTGTTGGAGTCGAGCGGCTGCGACGATCTCCTCGGCAACACAGGCGTCAAGCAGAGTTGAAACCTCAACGAGAAGCTTCGCGTCTCCCTGGCAACGCGCTTCGATCAGGCTCTGTCGATCACCTTCTGGCACAGCAAGTGCCTCATTGAAGATGAGCTCGATCCGCTGGAGCATTTCCGACGGGAAACTCATGGGCCATCAACCTGCCGTATGAGATCGGTCATTCTTAGAAGCGGAAACTGGGACCCAAATGAATCATCAGTCAGTCGGGATTGAAGCGGACTGCGGATACAAACGGCGGTAAAGCCAGCTCTTCGCAAACTTCATATCGCGATCCACCGTAGCCTTTGAAGTCTGAGTGAGGGCTGCGGTCTCTTCGGCGGTACAGCCAAGAAAGCAGCGAAGTTCGACCAACTGAACCTTGCGCGGATCCAGCGCGTTTAGCTCATCGAGAGCCCGGTTCAACTCCAGCATCTCTTCACCTCCGATGCTTACCCACGGAAGATCATCGCTGAGAGGAACACGGGTATTCCCACCTCCACGGATGGCTGCCTGATTGCCGCGTGCATGGTCGATAAGAATCCTGCGCATGACCCGGGCAGAGAAGGCGTAGAAGTGTTGCCGGTCGTGGTACTGAACTTTCTTTTGATCGACAAGCTTCAGATACAACTCGTGCACAAGAACAGTCGGCTGGAGGAGATCGGGGTTCCGTTCGCGTCGGATGTAAGCTCCAGCAACCTGCCTCAGGTGTGGGTAGACAAGCGGAATCAGTTGCTCAAAGACAGCATCGTCGCCGCTTTGCCAGCGCACAAGTAGAACGGTGATTTCGCCCGAACCGGGTTCCACGCTCTCACCAAAGATGTTGATACCGGGAATGTTGCCTTAAATGTATCATCCCTCGATTCAGTCACTCACCGGATCAATTTCTTGCGATTCGTCGCGCTTTAAATGTGACGTGAGTCATTTTTCCTCGCGTTTGCGCCTCCTCAAGTGAACAGCGAAAACAATTCACGGATGGGGAGAGGTCAGATGGCTGGAAAAGGTGTGCCCAGTGGTAATGTCGCGCGGCGCGCGCGATCGCTTCAACTTTTCTCAACACGATTCACCGCCTGGCGTTGCTTCTGCATTGTCCTTGCGGTCGCGACTGTCAACTTCTTCTCCTCTGGGATCGCGCACGCAGTTCCTCCATTGGCGCCGCAGTCGTCTGCGGCAGGAGACACAAGTTCGACTCGCGCGCAGCTTGCTGAAAGCTATGGCAAGGTTCCGATCAGTTTCGAGATCAACCAAGGCCAAACTGCTTCGGGCGTGCAGTACGTAGGGCGCGGTTTGGGGTACACACTTCTGCTCTCGCGAGATGAGGTCACCCTTGCGCTGTCCCGGCGCCAGCGAAGTGCAACTTCATCGTTCAGCGCCGTCTCACATGACACGGTGAGTATGCAACTTCTAGGCGCCAATGCGGGGTCTTCCGTCGCAGGTCTCGCGCCTCTGCCGGGTCGCGTCAACTACTTCATCGGCAACGATCCCGCAAAGTGGCGAACCGGTATTGCCACATACGGCAAGGTGCAATACAAGGATGCCTATCCCGATATCGACCTTATCTTCTATGGCAATCAGAGGCAGCTTGAATACGATTTCGTCGTGAAGCCGGGTGGCGATTCATCTCAAATTGCTTGGTCGTTTCGCGGCGCTGAACCACGTCTGGTTAAGGATGGAAGCTTGGAACTCGAGACATCTGGCAGACCGGTTCAATTCCTGGCGCCGGTGGCCTACCAGATTGTTGATGGCGAACGCAGACCAGTGGCAGTTTCCTACGCCGTCACTGCGCGGGAGGTTCACTTTGCGCTCGGCGCTTACGATCGCACAAAGACACTGGTTATCGATCCCGTTCTAAGCTATTTCAGCTACCTGGGCGGTACTGGGAACGACTACATCGGCAACAGCGTGAATCAGGGCTACGGTTCGCCAAGTCCAGAACCGACGCAGGCTGTCGGCGTAGACGGTCAATCCAACCTATATGTAGCCGGCTCGACCAGTTCATTGGATTTCCCGACCGCTTCGCCTGCGCTGTCTAAGACTACAAAAGGTAGCGGGCAGTACTGGGCATTCGTGTCGAAATTTAGCCCCGATGGCTCAAAGCTGCTTTACTCGACGTACATCGGTGGATCAGCGGGCGGAAACGACATTGCCTGGGCATTGGCGGTGGATAGTACCGGGAACGCATACGTGACTGGCGCTGCCGGGACGAACGACTTCCCTGTAACGGCTGGAGCCTTTCAGACCGTCTGCGGGCCTGCGTATAACAATTTCACCAATGGGGAAGTGGCAAGCTGCACGTTCAACACGGGAAGCGGCAACTACACACAAAATGCATTTGCCTTGAAGCTGAATCCAACCGGCTCAACCCTGATCTACTCAAGTTTTCTGGGTGGACAAGGCGCTTCGTGGGGGACGGGTATTGCTGTTGATAGCGCGGGACAGGCCTATGTCACGGGTGTCGCCTCGGCCAATGGTTGTGGCGGACCAGCATACCTCTACGGCGCCCAATATGGCTGCTTCCCCACAACGTCGGACGCCCTCATCTCCGATATCGGCGGCGGAAACCCCATCGATATGGCATTCATGAGCGTTTTCAACGCCACCGGATCTTCACTTGTGTACTCGACCCTGTTCGGCGACAAGAACGGGACGGTCTCTGTAAAGGGTGGCGGCTGCTCCATCGACTGCGGTGCGGGGACCTATGGAACCTCCATTGCGCTCGACTCTGCCGGCAACGTCTACATCGGCGGCAGAACAGTTGCGGCGAACATGATCACCACTCCGGGTGCTTACAACACCTTGGGCAGCGGCCCCATTCCCGCCACCCCGCAGATCCTTGTTGCTCCCAGCGGCTATGGTTACGTCGCCAAATTCGCGCCCGTGACCGCCAGCGGAAGCACCCTCGTCTACAGCACCTACTTCGGCGGGGGCGCGGTTTACGGCGGCGATGTGGGTGGTCTGGCCGCAGATAGCAGCGGGAATGTCTACATCACTGGTGAGACACACGCAGCAGACTTCCCAGCGACCGCCGGCGCCTACCAAACCACTTGCGACCCGACCCAGGTACCGACCTACTGCAATCAGACCGGCTACGTTGCCAAGCTGAATCCCAGCGGAACCGGCCTCGTCTGGGCGACATTCTTCGGGGTCGGTTCGAATGCGCCGCTTTACTTCCTCGCTCCCGTGGTTCTGGACCCTTCCAACAATGTCTACGTTCTCGGCGAAGGAACAGGCCAACTGCCGCTCGGAGGAGGCAACCTGAGCACGCTAACGGGGAATAACACACTCTATGTTGCGAAATTCAATCCGACTGGTTCGCAGGTTCTCTTTGGCTCCACGTTTGGCGGGCCGGGGAATGCGCCTGAGAAGGCTGGCGGCCTCGCGGTCGATGCCGCTGGCGGAATCTACGTTGGAGGTGCCATCGGCGCTGGCGGTCAGTTCTCAACCACCGGAGCTTTTCAGCAAGCCTACGCTGGCGGGGGAACGGACGCATTCGTCGCCAAGGTAATGTCGCTTCAACCCTCGACCACCGCTCTGACGACCTCTCCTGCATCTCCGACCGTCGGACAGCAAGTAACGTTGAATGCCAAAGTCTCAGGCCCGCAGGGCGCAACGGTGGTACCTACCGGAAAGATCAGCTTCCTGAGCGGTTCGACGAGCCTGGGAACCGGCACGCTGGACAACACGGGAACAGCCACCTTCTCTACCTCGTCCCTTGCGGCGAATACATATTCGCTGACGGCATCCTACGGCGGTGACGGAAACTACTCGCCGAGCGCATCGAGCGCGCAAATGCTCGTGGTCAGTCCGTATTCCACAACCACTACGCTTACCGTGTCCCCGACCACCGCCTCCGTTGGCCAGACAATCGCATTCACCGCGAAGGTGAAGGCCAGCAGCGGAAGCGCCGTACCAACAGGGACCATCACGTTTCTCAATGGCACAAAGCAGCTGGCAGCCGTTGCTGTGGATTCATCCGGAAGTGCGACCTACACTTCTTCCACCCTTGCAGCGGGCAGCTACTCGATTACGGCGGCATACAGTGGCGATGCCAACGATGCAAGTTCCACTTCCAGCGCAGCAACACTCGTGATCAGCGTCCCGGCTGTGGGTACTACAACGTCGCTCGCGGCCAGTGCGTCCACTGTCGTCAGCGGTGCGAACATCACCTTCACCGCAACTGTCAGCCCTGTATCCGGGGCGGTCGTCCCCACCGGAACCGTCACTTTCAAGGACGGCTCCACGAGTCTGGGAACGGGTACTCTCGACGCAACTGGGAAGGCCACGTACAGCACAAAGGCGCTCAGTGTGGGCACTCACTCCACTACCGCCGCATACGGGGGCGACGCCGGCAATCTCACTTCTACATCATCGGCTCTCAGCATTGTTGTGAATGCTCCGCCCGCACCCGACTTCACCTTGTCAATTGCGCCGGCAAGCACGTCGGTGAACGCCGGGACGGCCGCTACAGCCACTGTGACCGTCACTCCAGTCAATGGCTTCACCGGAGCGACGACTTTCGCTTGCTCAAACCTTCCTGCAAATTCAACATGCAACTTCAGCCCGGCGTCTGTGACGCCGAACGGAACAGCGGCCTCAACCACAACCATGACGATCGAGAGCAACGTCAAGGCTGCTATCGCATTTGCAGGCGGCTCGCTATCACTATTGCTGATTCCGATAGTCGCAACGCGGGATCGCAGACGGATTGGCCTTCTCGTAGGCTCCCTTTCAGTGCTGCTATTGACGCTCGCAACGGTGGCAATGAGCGCCTGCGGTGGCACAGCAGGTGGAGGAACCAAAACTCCAGCCGGAACATACACAGTCACTGTTACTGCCACCTCAGGGTCACTTACTCACAGCTCAACCTACTCTTTGACTGTGAAATAGACCACCAGGGGAAGTTCCGATCCACAATTCGGCAGCAGAGTCGACTGGAACTCGACGCTGCTGCCGGACTGGGTTCCGGGTTGCTCATATTAGTGAGGCATTTCCTTTCGAAAAATCGCTTCTTGAGTGAGTCGCTACATAAATCAGGAATCCAGCCGCGTTCTGAATCAATGTTGCGCAAGCAAGTTCTACCCTGGAGGCGCCCGATGAAGCTCAGCCGCACGATTTGTTCGTCTATGATCGCCATACTTATCGCCAGCGTTGCAGGCAGCAGCGCCCAGACGTCGGGGAATGCAACCTCGCTCGACGCACTGCGCGCCGGCTGCTCCGGCGATTCTGCTCGGCTATGCGCCGGCGTCCAGTCTGGCGGGGGGCGCATCATCGCCTGCCTCAAGCAGCATCAAGACTCGCTATCCGACCAATGCCGCCAGGCCGCGGGTTTGCCCTCCAAATCCAGCGCCGTTGTTCCTCCTGCTCCCCCGAGTTCTCCTTCTATGCCGGCAACCACCCCTGCTTCCTCGGGCACGCCGGTTGGCTCCGGCAAGTCGCCGAGGAAGCAGGTAAGCGTTGACGGAGAAAAATTCGTCCAGCGCATCATTCCAGACTCCGTACACGGCAACATTCCGGCGGCCACCATTCATCTGCCGGAAACTTGGAAACTAGACAGTAAGGTCGAGTGGCACTACGACTGGGTCGAAAACCCGCTCATCTTCAGCGCTACTGCTACGACCCAGCGAACGCCGAGGCCTACTTCGCCTATCCTCTGCTTCGTCTCGATTCGATTGAAGTGCCTCCTCAGTACCGACAATATCTACGGGGGAAGCAGGCGCGGCCTGGGGAACGACTGCCTCTTGGGGCGATCAGCATGCCTCAGCAACCACCCGTTAAGGCTCTGGCCCTTTTCATCAAGCAAGTGCGTACAGATGCTCAGAATCTTAAATGGGTCGGACAGCAGGATCTGCCGGGGCTGGCACAGGCGTTGAGGCTCAACCCGTGGCCCAACGATCACGGCGTCGCCATCAAGGTGAGCTACGACCTGAACGGCCAGTCCATCGAAGAAGCCTTCTTCGGGGTTTACTACTACTCCCAGGGCGGCAACGAAGCAGAAAGTGTCGGTCAGCTCCACATGGCGGCAAATACAATCAAGCAGACCAACTGGGGATTCCGCGCATTGCAGAGCTTTCGCGCACCTGCGGGCACGCTCGACAACCGTATGCCCTTCTTCTGCCTGATCGCCAAGTCGCTGACCTACAATCCGCCATGGCAGCAACTTGCGACCAGGATCCACGATCAGATGGTCGCCGCCTTCAATCAAAAACTTCAACAGGGCTACGAGCAGCTTCGCGCCCGCCAGGCTGCGATGGCACAAATGCAGGCGCAGGAACGCGAGTTCAACAAGAGCATCGATGCATTCGACCAGAACTTGCGATCGTCCAACTTCGACGACAGCTGGCTCCGCGATGCAACCGGAGGCGGAGGTGCCAGCGGCCGCCCAACGCGGAGCAGCTTCGACCACGCTGACGACTTAATCCGTGGCGTTGATACTCTCAATGATCCCAGCACTGGAGGGACGATTCAGCTCACCAACCTCGGCCAGTACCACTTCACCGATGGCTTCGGGAATTACCGCAGCACCGATGATCCCAATTACACCCCGGAGAAGGCGGGAGAGGTGGGGACCTGGACGCAGATGACTGAGGTGCAGTAGGAAGGGCCAGGCTGAAGAAATCGTTCACCATCGTTGCAATCAACTCAGAGGAATCGCCTGAGAAGCTCTTTCCTGCGATGAATTCCTGGGGCAACCTGAGAGACTGTAGTCTCCAGCAACAGGCTTTCGGACCACCCAGGTGAGGTAAAGCATTTCACCTTGACGTAGAGCCGCCGACGCGTTCTTATGCCGAGCGGTTCAAAGGAGAGTCTTGGAGTGCGCTTCTGGTTTGCGAAGTCTGCATAGATTACGCCGAAGCGCTTTGATAATCCTGACCGGTTGCAGCACGTCTTTTCTCGAGGTGCCATTGTCCTTGGCTCAGCGAAAACTCCTAAGTAGTACGATGTCGTGCACATTGCGGTCCACTTGCGAATAGAAGGCGCACTTGCCGTCGCGCGAAACTGAAAGGCCCTGGAAAGCCGGCTTCGACAAACTGAATAACGTCGTCGTCGTTTCGTCGCTGCATCTACGAATCTTCGAGGCTGTCCTAATGAACCCGTGACACACCTTTCGGATACTTGCTGCATCCCGAAGCCGGTAATTTCGAACTCGCAGCAGTGAGCGAGTAGAGCAATGGAGGTGACGGGGCTTTGGGGATTAACAGGTCTTTCACGTCCAGGCTGAAGTGAGGAACTCGATCACAGAAGGCTGTTAGACGCGAGCACTTTGCCGCTACTCGCTTTGACAAGGTGCACATGGTCTTTGCCGACGAGCTCGATGATATGACCGAGATCGGGCTCGTTGATCAGCAGGTAGTAGCGCTGCTGCGAGTCCCATCGGGAGACGAAGCCGGCGTCGTCGATAAATACGGATGGCGCGTTTGGGGCGTAGGAGCCGTATTCAAGATTGTTGTCCCGTCCGTTCAGCAGGAGAGCCTTCCGGTTTGTATAGAAGAAGACGGAGGAGAAACTGTAGTAGGAATCGGCCTCGATCAATCCTCCGGGCGGGCTATCCAACAACGTCTTCGCGAGCGGGTAGGAACCCAGGTACGGATCGAACTGGATCAGGGCGAGACGTGCCGCCTGGAAGAAGAGAATCATACCGATGGCGAGGAACACCACGGTGCGCTGAATAGAAAAGCGCGTGAACCACGCTCCTGCCGCGCAGATGGCGCAGGAGACGGCGGCAACCGCGAGCGGCAGCTTCAAGTATGCGAATGCCGCGAGTGTAAGGTCGCCCATATGGCCCAGCGAGAGCGTGTACATCTCTGGATGCTGGGTAAGCGCGGCTGCCAATTCTCCCGGTGCCGGAACCTTCGCGACCAGCCCGAGGACTGTGAGCATTGCCACACAAAAGAGCGCGAAGGAGCCGGCAAGCACGCGAGATCCGTGAGCCGTCCATCTTTGATCCGCCATTGAGGAACCAATCAGTAGCGCCATCGCGGGGTAAATGGGCATCGAGTAGTACTCCTGCGTGGTCGAGAAGGTGAAGAAGAGCATCACTACTGCTATCCAGCAGACGGCGAGCAAGCGAAGGCTGGCGGCGCGGCTCTCACGGCCATAGCTCAATTTCACTGCTCCAGGCAGGTACGCGGACCAAGGAAAGAGCCACACGAGGTTCAGCGCCCAGAAGAGAGCGCGCGGCACCGTGTTGTAGTCGCGCGGATAACGGAGGTTGAGGAAGCGGAGCAGATGTTCATTGAAGAAGTAGAACCAGAAGAAGCCGCGATACTCTCCGGGCCCGCTATGGAAAGAGAAGGCGAAGAGCGGAGGATTAGCCAGCATAGCCAAAACGTGCCAGGGAACCGCGACTAGAAGAGCTACAGCGACAACCGTGAATACGTGAAGACTGCGCCACGCCGAGCGGGAGAAGAGCTTGCGTGCAAGCGCCATGTGGGCGAGACCGGTTAACACTGGAAAGACGGCCGCGATCAGCCCTTTCAGCAGAAGCCCGCAGCCAAGTGAGACGCCCATCAGCATGGCCCATCGTCGTGGCCGTGCTTCATCTCCTTCGAGCAGCCGGATCCAGGCCCAAAGCGTCACCGTGATCGTAAGGGTCAACGCGGCGTCAGGGATGAGGATTCGCGTGAATAGATAAAGCCCGGCGCAGGTCGCGAGCACCACGCCACTGTAGATGCCGGCGCGTTCACCGAATGCCCACCGGCCAACCTGATAGGTGACCCAGCAGAGCAGGACGACGATCAGAGCGAGGGGTAGGCGCGCGGCCCAGTCATGGACTCCAAAAACGCGAAACGAAGCCGCCATGATCCAGTAGATGAGCGGCGACTTTTCGAGATACGCGACGCCATCCAATCGGGCCGTGACCCAGTCTCCACTCTCCAGCATGGTGCGGCCAATCTGGGCCTGTACGGCATCGACGTCGTCCATCAACCGCGGTGGGCTGATCGCGTTCAGGCAGAATACGAGGCCGGCTGCCAGAGCAACGAGGATTCCTCCGACGCGGGGCCGATTGGGGAGGTCACCATCTGCTGTGTCTCGACCGGAACTTCGATCTCCCAACGTTTCATCCAGAGCGTGAGCGTTAACAGGCCCCACAGGTGATACCCCCAGTTCGCTTTACGGTTGTGGTGCTCATCGATTAGTGTGCGCACGGTGGGCCAGTCGAACAGTCCCGTGTTTTCAAACGAGGACTCGTTGAGGTTTTCAAGGAGTAGCGGCCGCAGCACGCCTCGGAACCACTCGTGGATCGGGATGTCCAGGCCGATCTTCGGCCTTTTCAGCACCGTTCGAGGAAGTCGGGTTCGCATCAGGTGGCGCAGGACCACCTTTGTTTCCTTGCCACGAATTTTGAAGTCCGCAGGCAGGCGGGATGCGAAGTCCACGATCCGTTCGTCAAGGAACGGTGGGCGAGCTTCAATGGCGTGGGCCATGCTCATTCGGTCGACTTTGTAGAGGAGCGCATCGGGAAGGGAGTAGCGCTGATCGAAATCAAGGAAGCGCTCTACTGATTTTCCCGGGCGCATCTGTCCCAGCAACTCTGCCAACGGGCCGGCGTCGGCATAACGGAACAGCGCGCGTTTTTCATCCTCGCTGAAGGTTCCGTTCCAGAAGACGTGAGCAGCTTCGGGCGACAGTAATGCACCTTGCAGGAAGCGCTTCAACTTGTAATCGAAACCGATCTTTTCGTTAGAGGCTTTCAGAATCCTCGCGCAACGAAGTGCGCCGCGCAGCAGCGGTCGCGGCACCGCATTGGCTCCTCGTCTGTACCGATTTGCCTGATAGGTGAGATAACCACCGAATAACTCATCTGCGCCTTCGCCGGTCAGGACAACAGTCGCACTCTTCCGCGTCATCCTGGCCAGGTACCACACGGGAACTGCGCCCGCATCCGCTCCCGGTTCGTCGGAGTAGTAGCTCATCTCCTGGATGATGTCGGCCAGATCAAGATCTTCATTAAGATCGAGCTCAGTGTGGTTTGTTCCATAGAACTCGCTCACCGAGCGGATATACCTGGCTTCATCGAAGGATTTGCCGCGGAACGTAATCGAGAAGGTATTCAGAGGTGCAATACTGTGCTCGGCCGCATAATGCAAAACCGTGGAGGAGTCGAGCCCTCCGCTCAGCCAGATGCCCATCGGTACTTCAGCTGCCACTTCTTCCGACACTGACTCGCGAAGAAGCATGTCGAGCTCTTCGCTCGCTTCCTCCAGATTGCGCGGACTCTGCCCAGCGCGAGTGGCCGGGACGTAGGACTCGATCGAGACGCTGCCGTGTTTCCACTCGAGTAGATTTCCGGGCATCAATTTCGTGATGCCTTCGACCAGCGTGAGAGGGCCAGGGACGTAGTTGAGGCTTAAGAAGCAGTTCAAGGCCCTGAGGTCGAGCCTTCGCTGGACGCGCGGATGCGCGAAGATGCATTTCAGCTCCGACCCGAAGAAGATCTCTCTGTCTTGAATTTTGTAGTAGAGCGGCTTGATGCCGGCACGGTCGCGCGCCAGCACAAGCCGCTGTTCTGGTTCGACCCACAGGGCCACGGCGAACATTCCGCGCAAGCGGCGGAAGCAGTCGTTTCCCCACTCAAGATAGCCGTTGAGGACCACTTCGGTATCGCATTCGGTCCGGAAGCGGCGGCCCAGTCGCTTGAGCTCTTCGCGTAGCGCGTGGTGGTTGTAGATTTCGCCGTTGAAGACAATGGTGCAGGAGCCGTCGTCGCTGTGCATCGGCTGATCGCCATGATCCAGGTCGACGATGCGCAGCCGAGCCGCGCCCATAGAAACGTGCGACGTCGTGAACCCCGCCTGCCGGTCCGGTCCACGGTGAACCAGGGACGCTAGGGCGTCGGTGAGTACTTCAGCGGGCAGAGAGCGAAAGCAATGAGTGAAGCCAACAATTCCGCACATGAGAGATCACCTTGCAAATCTCACATTGTCCGGTGGTTTACGGCGATACCGCACCGCAACCCCGGTACTTCAGAGCTGAACCAAGACCCATGGGGAACCAGCCGTCGATTGTCACAATGAAAGTTAGAGTTGTTATATCCCAAAACGTAATCTCAAGCGAGAAGAATCCGTCTAATAGCAGATTTGCAGACGAGGATTTGAGAAGTGTGGATGGGGGGTGCAGTTTGGAATGGATTGAAAAGATCAGAAAAGCACATCGAAATCGAAAAGGATGTGGCGTCCGTAATTCCCGAAGAAGGAGCCAAAGCGGGGGTCAGCGACGTTGTCGTGTACCTGCAACGGGTTCATGTGATCGGTCAGGTTGATTCCGGTGACAGACAGCCGGACAGCATGCTTCGGGTTGAGATTGATGTCCTTCGAAACCGTCGCATCCGCGCTGAAGAAGGCAGGGAAGCGGGGCTGACTTGAACCCGTCAGGTCCACGTATTGCCTGAGCGCGTCGACTGGTTGGAAGGGGAATCCATTGCGCCACTCGACATGAGGCGCGATGTGCATGCTCTTTGGCAGATCGGCTGTGCCCCACAGAAGAAAGCGATTCGGCAGTTCGCCGGGATTTGCCGCAGCAATCGCAGAACGCACCACGGGAAAAGGGAAGTCTCCGAGATAAGCGCTTGCGTCGGTTTGCCTGCCCTGCGCCATCTGATGCACGTAAGAGGCAAAAAATTGGCGCTTTGGCTCATGCCCGAAGCCGGCGGTGAGGGCGACCTGGCGCAGTTTGCCTTCTCCCGCGCTCCCGAGGACAAGAGCGCTCGCTTCCGGCGCAATCATCGGCTCAAGGGTGAGTTGGTTGCGCAGGTCGTTATGGATGTACTGTGCACGAAGCGTGACTTCGGAGCCCATGCTTCGTTCCGCCTCCACATTCCAACCGACACTGCACGGAGCGAAGTTGCCGCCTACATTCCGTTGCAAGATGAACGGAAATTCAGATTCGTGCGACTGCCCTGTCAGGTTGATGAACTCCCTGGGTCCGTCGATGATGCTCCCCTTTCCGTCGTAGGTGGTCACCACCTGCTTGGGATAGGAGGAGAAGGCATACATATTCAGCGGGACCTCACTGTAGAAAACACCAATTCCGCCGCGAATGGCGATGCGCGATGCGGTGGCGGGCAGAAGAGTAAAACCTGCGCGAGGCGCGACGCGATTGGTGTGCGTCAACGTCTGCGTCTCTGCGCGTATTCCCACGTCGAGTGCAAGGAGGCGCCCGGCCATCCAGTGGTCTTGAGCGTACAAAGCGGTTTCTGTGTCCGCCAGATCGAAAGATCCAGGCGCTGTAAAGTTGATCGTCCGCAGCAGATTGCCCGAGCCGTCGCGTATCTGCACGGGCGAGCCGGAGAACGTACCGGAATCCTCCGCGTGTGCCACGGTGGATCCAACACCCAGCTGGTGCCTGCCATGCCAGTCGATCGGGGCGGGAGCCCAGGTTTCAAGCCATTGGAAGCGTGTTGCCTCCCGGGTTCCGCGGCCGAAATATGTGCCGGAGTTGCCGATCGGCGTCAGATTCATCTGCCCGCTGCTCTGCGGGGCGACGGTGGCCGCCACTCTTGTCCCGGAAAAGGTGCTGGTGAAGAGGCCCTTGCCCAGTGCCCATCGGTGCAGGACGGTTCCTGTGTCTTCGTGGTACGCAGCGTTTGGTGTTACGGGTTGTGGATCGAAATAGTTGAGATTCGCATGGTCCAGCTGGTGGGGCGCGAAGTGAAAAGTGGCGGTGATCGTCTGCTTCGGGTTCAAAATCCCGTCCAACTGCGTGAATGAATTGAATGCCTGGCTGCGGATTTGGTTTTCCGGAAAGGGAAGCGTCCGTACCTGATCCTTGTTGATCAGAACCTCGGCCCCTTCCAGGAGGTACAGGTGATTGGCAAGAACGGGCCCGCTCACGTTCACCCGCGGCGTAGCGCTCCGTAGTCCGCGGAGATGCCCGCTGCGAATCCGGAATTCGGGCAAGGGATCATTGAGGCTGTAGGTCCACTTCTCGCCACCGCGCCGGGTTTCGGCGCTCACCACGCCCGAGATGAAGTTGCCATATTGCGCCAGGAACGGCGAGATCGAAACTTTTACCTCCTCCACGCTGTCGACTGGAACGCTCAAGCCGAAGTTGCCGGTGGCTGGATCGGTTACATTCACCGAATTGATCAGAAGCGCGCTGTGCGCTTCGCCGATGCCGCCGATGATCACCCGGCCGTCCTGCGTTCGGGAGACACCCGGGACGAGAGGCAGCGTATCGATGAGCGTCGCCGGCCGCAGCGGGGTTGTTTTCACCGATTCCATCTCGAGCTCGGCTTGGATGCTTTCTGTCTGTACGAGCGGCGCAGCGGTATCGCCCTCGACGGTGACGTTCTGCTGTTCCTGCATGGTCCGGCTTAGGACGATCTGGAAAGTTGATCCCTGAGCGATGTCGATCGCATTGAGAGCCTGACGCTGGGACAGATATCCCGGCAGGCTCAGCTGAACAACGCAACTCTCGACAGCGGGGCAGTGCACGATCGCAAGCCCATCCGAGCCTGTGACGGTAGCGATCTGTGCATCACGGGCAGAATCGTCGACGATCTGCACGGCGACTCCGGCTAAAGGCGTACCGCTTGCGTTCTCGACAAGGATCTGTGTGGTCTTCGGAGCGGTTTTGGGAGCGGTCTGGGCTGCGGCGCCGAGCAGGCAGAAAAGCATAACCGTGCCTCCTGTCGTGGCGCGCACACGGCAGAATGCATTTGAACGGCTGCATTTCATCTTGCTCATGCCAGCACTTCATCGCGTGGATCGGGGGCGGAACCGAGGTAAGTAGCCCGCGATCGGGACCCAGGAGGGGATTTGACTGATCTCATCTTACTCCCAGCTCACTTTGCACGGCCCGTTCAAGTGGTGTCGCGACTGCACTGCCGCCCCCGCAGGCTGATACGACTGTACATGGAGTCCGGTTCGACGCACGGAAAAGCTCAGAGGTTCGGTTGGTTGCGGACATGCATTGGACTAATGAAGGCGATCCGACAAGACGAACGTTCGTGTGGCGCGCTCAGCGGAGGAAGTCTTCCAGAGCAGCGACGAAATCATCCGGCTTCTCGAGTGACAGGGCATGGCCGCTGTCTGCAAGGATCAAGAGTTTTGCTACGGAAGTTTGCGGCATAGTCACGGCCATAGCCACCGGTAACAGCTGATCGTCAACCCCTCAGACCACTAAGGTTAGAATGCCGATGGCGCTGAGCTTTCCGGCTGTGCGCCGCCGCAGAACTACATACAAGAAGACTTATCATCATCCAAGTCCCGAACCGCAGGAGAAGGGGGTCGCGAGCCAACATCCAAGAAGCTTAAATATGATTGTGGAAGATTTTCATCGATCGCTCACAAGCTTCAATTGACGCAGTACTAGATTACTCGAATGCAAAGCGCAGCTACGCGTTGGACAGCTGTGCAATTTGCAACCATAAAAGTAGCGAACACGAACCAGAGGAGACGAATTGCCAACTTGACTCGGCCTTTTCGCCTCCTCGATGACTAGAACTGCAGCTTGGCTCCAAACTGGATCTGCCGCGAAGTTGTTGCAGTTGCTGTGATCACCCCGCCCGTGGGGGACACGTCCAGTGTGAATGGAGTGTCGGTTGGGGCGGTGGCGTACACCACGGGGTTTGGCGTAGACAGATTTGTGTGATTCAGGATGTTGAAGAACTCGGCCCTGAACTGCAGGCCCAGGTGCTCGGTCAGGTGTGCCGTTTTTGCGGCAGAGAAGTCGAGTTCGGAGCTTCCCGGCCCGATGAGAGAATTACGCGAGACGTTGCCGTATGTGCCGGTGGCAGGAGGAGCGAAGGCCGTGGGATCGAACCATTTTCCTACCCCGTGCGGATAGAGTTTGCCTTGGAAGTTGGGGTTCCAGTTAGGCCGCACAGGGTTGCGTGTGTCGCCATTCCCCGTTGGGTTGTAACCGAGTTGAGGGGTGAAGGGGAAACCGGTCATGGTATTGAAAATGCCGCTGACTGCCCAGTTGGCGAGCAAGGCATTTGCCGCCTTCGGGCCATTTTTGAGGAAACGGCGCTTCGGTCCGAAGGGCAACTCCCAGGTTCCATTGAATACGAAGAGGTGGCGGATATCCGTTGCGGCTGGTCCCCAGTCGAGCTTAGGCCGAAGCGGGAACATTACGTAGCCGGGCGCGTTGACACTGACACTGGTGTTCCAGGCCGTTCCATTGTCGAGATTCTTGGCGAAGGTGTAGTTTGCGCGGAACTGCACCCCCTTGGCGAAGGAGCGCTTCAGGTCTGCAGTGAAGGCGTTATACATTCCGATTCCACTGGAAACCCAGGTCGTGGTGTTAGCCAGAGCTGGATTAGAGTTGACCGATCCGGTCGGGTAATAGGCTGAGCCGTCCCCGAGGAATGTGGGCACCGGCTCGTTGGCATCTTCAGAAAGGATCTGATGATAGCTATGCGATCCGAGATAACCGAACGTGAGCGCGGTCTGAGGAGCGACTTGCTGTTCAACACGCAGGCTCCACTGAATCACGGTCGGAGTCTTTGCGTCCGACTGGATGTTGCTGGGAGAAACGTTCGCAGTGGCGCAAGAGGGGAAGGCCTGCCCCGGCGTGATTTTCAGGCAGGATACCTTTGCGTTCTTGAGCGTGTAGATCGTGTTGAATGGCTCAGTTGAATCCGTGCGATAGTCGATCGTGTCGAGAAGGCTGCGGTAGATGCCGGCCCCGCCACGTACGGCGGTTTTCCCGTTACCCCAAACATCCCACGCAAAACCAAGACGAGGCTCAGGGAGGAACTTCGCGTTGTTCGTCGTGAGAGGCGAGTTGCCGACGAACGGCGTGGTCTGGATTACGCCGTCGACGAACTTATAGTTCGACGCCCTGCCAAGAGCTTCGTTCCAGCCGTTGGTCGATTCGAAGCGGAAGCCGGCCCGTACTTCGAGCCTGGGAGTCACCTTGATGGTGTCATCTACGAAGGCAGCGCCTTCAAGTACGCGCCATGCCATCTCCGTAGCCTGCGGCACAACGGTGAAGGTCTTGATCTTGCCCTTGAGAAAGGACGGGAGGTCGCTGAACGAGGCCTGGCCGTTCTGGTACTGGGCGAGCAAGCTGTTCGATTGAATCCGCTGCAGCCATCCGCCGATTTCAATCTGCTGCCGGCCGTGCGACCAATACACGTGATCGTCAAGAGTAAGAAGGTTGCGCGCTTGCGCATTGTTGTTGCCAACGTTGGCGCCGGCTTGGGTGAGCGTTGAGGCGCCATTGGAGGCTGTGCTTCCACCGATCACGACAGCACCGATGCCTCTACCGGCCACCCATCCTGGGAGCTCAACGGTGGGGAAGCCAAAGAAGGAGAATTTCGCACGCGAAAAGCCGAAGCGAGCGGTGTTCAAAAGAGTTGAAGTGAAGACGTGCTGTTCCTGGATGCTCGCGACCTGTGCACGCAGGCTCTCATTGATTCGGCTAAGGGGGTTCTGGGTTGGGGTGTCGGCGGTGCTGTCATCGACAGTGTAGACGGCGAACAGGAGGTCCTTCGCCCCGAGGTTGTAGTCGAGTCGGGTAGTGCCGAAGTCTTCGCGGATATGTTGTTTCGGATTGCTGTATGCGAGCGCAATGCCACCGCCAAGTTCAGGGCCGTTTGCTTCAGGCCACAAAGCGAGCAAGGGGACAACCGATGGGTCGACGCCGACGAACTTTTCATTACCCGAGGAGTCAGGCAAATAGCCCTGGCGTGCCTTGGCGTCAGGAACAAGCGTAACGGCGCTAAGGCCCCATGCCTGGCGGAACCCCTCGTAATTCCCGAAGAGCAGCAGTTTATTCTTGATCAGCGGCCCACCCAAAGATCCGCCAAACTGATTACGTTGAAAGGGCGGAATCGAACCGTGATCGAAATAGTTGCGGGCATCTAGCGTGCTATTGCGGATGAACTCGAAGGCTGTGCCATGGAACTGATTGGTCCCACTTGTCGTCACGATGCTGACTTGGGCGCCGGCACGCTTTCCATAGGCAGCGCCGTAGGTGTCCGTGACTACATTGAACTCGCGCACGGCATCAACACCCAGTAACTGCCCGCTCGTCCCGCCGGGAGTGACGTTGGTGAGCGACGCTCCGGTGTATTCAATTCCATTGAGAAGAAAGAGATTGTCTTGCGGGCGACGGCCGGAGACAGAGAACATGTTACCTACAGACGAGTTCGAGGTTCCTACGCCGCCGGCGCGCTGGCTTGTGTAGTTGACGGTTCCGGGGTTCAGCGTCATTAAGCCGTCGTAGCTTCGGCCGTTGAGCGGAAGTTCTTTGACCTGCCGCTCGTCGACCAGACCCGCAGTCTGCTGTGTGGTGGTGTTGACAGCAGCGGAGTCTGCGGTGACCTCGACAACCTGCTGCACCGATGCGACGCCGAGAACAAGGTTGATTTGGAGACTCTGGCCGAGAACGAGAGTAGCGGTTTGCTCAGTGGCCGCGAACCCGTCATGCTCGGCAGTAATGGTGTAAGGGCCGATCGGCACGGACGGAGCGAAGAAGCGCCCTTGAGCATCCGTGGTCACCTTGCGGGTGAGGCCGGTTTCGGACTGCCGAACAGTGACCGTCGCGTCGCTCAGTGCGGCGCCGGAGGTGTCGTGTACCGTGCCAGTGACGGTTGCGCCGACGATCTGGGAATGACCGGGTGCCGGACTGATCCCAAATACAAGCAGTGAGACCAGCAATAAGATCTTTCGCAACACTTTCATTTACATGCCTCCGAAGTATGCAGTGCCCCGAGATGGTGCACGAGTTCTGCCGAGTTCGCGATGCGGATACGGTCAGATTTGAGCGACGAGTGGATTCAGCTCGAAAGGAAAACTAGCGGCAAATATCAGCAAGGGAAGTGCCGTCCAGAATCCGTGCCGCGGCGTCTCGGACGTCAAGAAGAACTCGAAAAAGGGCGCGCTGTCTGTCGCCGGATTTGACTCGTTTGCGGAGCGATTCAGCGTCCTCAAAGGGGGCCAGCGGTCCGTCGATACGGCGGATCACTTCACCCAAAAAGATCTTCTCAGGCGCTCGTTTGAGCTGGTAGCCGCCTCCAGCACCACGAATGCTGTTCACAAAACGAGCGCGTTTGAGATCTCGCAGAATTGCCTCCAGAAACTTCTCAGGGAGTTGTTCCTCCTTGGCGATGTCGCGAGTTTTGACAACATCGTCGGGATAATGCTTTGCCAGTACTGTAAGAGCTTGCAGCGCGTAAAGGCCTTTTTGGGAGATCCTCATATTCTCAGAAAGTCAACTCTGGATCTGCAGTCATATGGCGGCTAGAGTTGGGGAAGAAACGACTGGAATAAAGTCTACCAGTAAACTAGACTTTATTCTAGTAAATATAGAGATCGCCTGCCTGCGGCGTAGATAAACATTCATGGTCGCAGGCACGCCCATCCAAGAATCAAGTAGGGCAGAACTGGGGGGATCGAACCCGCAACGCAGTTGCTTTAGACCAGCAGCTAGTCACTTGGTGAGTGTAGCCCATCTATTTAGCAAACCTCTGCTACAGACTTGCGAACCGGCTCGCTCCGTAAACCAGAGCAAGCGTAATCACCGCGATCGCGATCTCTCCGATAGCTCCTACCAGGAACGGGCGCACCCCCTGCTTGCCTAGATCGCGCAGATTGGTTCGAAGTCCGACGCCTGCGAAGGTCAGGAGAAATGCCCAACGGGAGAGATTTCCCAGGGCGGCAGTCTGAGACTTCGTGAAGAAGCCAATAGACGCAAGGAGGGAGATCAAGAGAAAGCCAAGCACAAACTTTGGGAACTTGGCCCACAAAAATGCGCCCTTGTTCTTGACCTGAGCAGCCTGCCCGCGAGAAGCCTAGTAGATCGCGTATCCGAGGACCACGAATCCAATCATTGCATTGCGGCATGTCTTAGCCAACACCGCGACCTTTCCTGCCGCATCGGAATTGAGGGCTCCAGCTGCGGAAGCTTCAGCGGTGTTATCGACAGCGAGCCCTGCCCACAGACCATAGCCACGATCACTCAGGTGAAGCGTGTGCCCGATGAGTGGGAAGAGGAACAATGAGATAGCGCCGAGTGCGAGAATGGCTGCGATTGCGTAGGAAGAATCCTCTTCGTCGGCATCAATCGCCCCTTGTGTAGCGATGATTGCCGAGACGCCGCAGATCGATGATCCAACCGCTAGTAGCGTTGTTAGCTTGGGACGTAGTTCGAATGCCCGCCCCAGAAGAGTCATGAACGTCAGCGACAATGCAATCTCGATGAACACCAATGCGAGCGAGAGACCGCCCAGACGGAGTACGTCACCGAGCAGGAAGCGAGCGCCGAGAAGAACGATACCCACTTTCAGCCAGAACTCGTACGTGGCCACTCCGGCTCGAAACAGAGTTGGGAGACCTATGACGTTCGAGATCAGAAGGCCAATGAGGATTGCCCAGAGCACGTACTCGATGTTCGGCAGGACGAGATGATGTGCTTTGCCGTACTGCGCGATAAACCGCTCGATAAACTTCCCCGCATACCCAACGGCCGCGAGCAAAAGAATACCCGGCACAAGTGCAAATGCCCGGCCCTGCAGTGAGATCGAGCGAGGTTCGGAAAGTGCGACTGAGTCTGCCATTGAAGGCTCCTTTCAGGTGGTTACCAGGGCACCGCTTTGAGGATTCCAACGCGAACAAGAAGGGCTAAAAGCAGTGCGAGGACCACCGCCCAGGTGTCTATGGAGATCTGTTGCCTGGATGAGGGGCGTGTAACGGACATGGGCGTGCCTCCGTGTATTGGGCTATGGATTGGGGATTTCAGGAATGGAGCGGAGAAGAGAAAGCTACTGACAACAACAGGCAGCGAGGGTACGGCTGGAAGAAGGTCGGCCGGCTTGGAGAGAGTGGATCATATCTCGCGTCTTCCTTTTGTATCACTGCTTTGTTGCAATCGCAATAACCTGGCTCGAAGTGTGGGAGTCGAAAGCGAACTCGAAGCAGATCCGACTTCACTTAGCTGCTCGTTCACTCGATCGATGTTCGTCCCTGCCGCAGATTCCAGAGCGCTCGAACTAAGGCATCGATGTCGTCGAGAGTGTTGTAGAGGGCTAGCGAAGCTCGCGCCGTGCTTTCCAGTCCGAAGCGGCGGAGGATTGGTTGGGCGCAATGATGCCCTGAACGGACTGCAATCCCATTATGATTGAGGTAGTCGCCGATCTCTTCGGTGCGGAATCCGTCCATCACGAACGAGATCACGCCAGCCTTTTCCTTTGCTGTACCGATGATTCGCAGGCCAGGAATCTGCAGGAGCGACTCTGTTGCGTAGACAAGCAACGTATGTTCATGGCGGGAGATGTTCTCCATTCCGACGCGGTCAAGATAATCGATCGCAGCGCCGAGCCCAACGGCGTCTGCGATATTGCCGGTGCCGGCTTCGAAGCGTTGCGGTGCGGGCTGGTATATGGTCTTCTCGAAGGTGACGTCTTGGATCATGTTGCCGCCACCCTGCCACGGTGGCATATGTTCGAGTATCTCGGGCTTGGCGTAAACAACGCCGATGCCCGTAGGCGCGAACACCTTATGCCCTGAGAAGACGAAGAAGTCGCAATCGAGCGATTGAACATCGGTCCGCATGTGCGATACGGACTGTGCTCCATCGAGCAGGACCTTGGCGCCGTGTCGATGAGCAGCATCGATGATTGCGTTTGCGGGCGTCACGACTCCGAGGGCATTTGAGACTTGCGAAAATGCAACGAGGCGCGTCTTGGGTCCCAGAAGCTTTTCGTACTCGTCCAGGAGGACTTGTCCGGTGGAGTCCACCGGTACTACGCGAAGGTGTGCGCCCTTTTCTGAGCACAGCATCTGCCACGGAACGATGTTGGCGTGGTGCTCAAGCCAGGTGATTACAATCTCATCGTCTTTCTGAATGTTCTGACGACCCCAGCTCTGCGCAACAAGATTGATTCCTTCCGTTGCGCCGCGAACGAAAACAATCTCACGAGAGGACGATGCATTCAGGAACCGCCGCACCTTCTCCCTGGCTGACTCGTAGGCGTCCGTTGCTCGCGCCGCTAATTCGTGGGCAGCTCTATGGACGTTAGAGTTTTCGTGCTCGTAATAGTAGGTAAGCCGGTCAAGAACACTCTGCGGCTTCTGAGTTGTGGCGGCGTTATCGAGCCATACGAGCGGGCGCCCGTGAACACGCTCGTGAAGAATCGGGAAGTCTCGCTTGAGAGCCGCGGCGTCGAAAGGAAATGAAGAGAGATCTCTCTCCGCAGGAACATTCGGTTCTATGCCAGCAGCGTCTCGACTTTCCAAGCTCTCCGGCGTTATGGAGCGGGGTTCCTGAGGGAACCCGAATGGGTTTGCAGGAGATGAGTGGAGGTTTTCGTCTGAGCGAGTTCCGTCCGAAAGCCTGAGAAGGCCAGGGTCGAGACCCGCGGGGACTGGACCTGGAATGGATGGTGTTGTAGAGAATAGCGGTCGGGCCTCCTCCATGAATGAGAACGCAGGAACTGCTGACGAATCCACATGCCCTAGGGAACTTGGAACTGTCGGCGAGGGAGGACTGTTGAAACTCGACGTCGTTGATGTTGGCTGCTCATTGTTACTCGGAGGGTGAGATGCTTGCCAATCGGACGCAAACTCGGAATCGGGTCTCGAGTCGGGGTAGGCGGTCGGACCTAGTGTTGGATCGAATCCGAAGGCTGGTCGGATCTCGTCGAGAAAAGAGAACGGTCCTGAAACTCCGGTTGGGATTGTCGATGCTGCTGCACCCGGCAGTGCAGGTGGCGACATCTGGATCTGAGTTGTGATCGGCGCAATTGTAGCTGGCCCGGCACTCGCTGGCATTCCAGGAAGATGGGGATCTGAAGGTAGCGAAACCTCAGGGGGGAATGCTGGAACCGATGAGGGTTGAGACTGGAGTGGGTTGGCGCCCTGCGTTGGGTTTCGGATCTCGTCGGGAAATTCTTCAGCGCCGGCCGGCAATGCATTGAACAACTCGTTGGCCATGCGCGCGAGTACTTCCGGGCTTACGAGCGCTCCCGATAGAGACGCGAGGGCGTCGTCGCCACCGGTGTTCAATTTCCCAGTCGTCGGGTTGCCGGGCAGATCTCCCGGACTACTTGGTGTACTCATGGTAGTGCCCAACCTCGACATCATCGAGAACCGCTATGGCATCGTCAGCGAGAACAGAAGCAGAGCAGTAGAGCGAAATCAAATAGGACGACAGCCCGTTGTCGCTGATTCCCTTGAATCGCACCGATAGACCTGGGCTCTGTTCGCCTGCGAGCCCGGGCTGGAACAACCCAATGACGCCTTGCTTGCGCTCGCCGACACGGACCAGAAGTATCTTTGACTTCGGAATCTTGCCGGCTACCCGAATCTTGTCGGTCGGGATGAGGGGAATCCCGCGCCACGTAAGGAAGGGATTACCGAACAGAGTGACTGTGGGCGGAGGCACGCCGCGGCGCGTGCACTCACGGCCGAAGGCGGCGATCGTACGCGGGTTGGCAAGGAAGAATGATGGCTCCTTCCAAACCTTCGTCAACAACTCGTCGAGATCGTCGGGTGTCGGAGAGCCTTTTCGTGTGGCGATGCGCTGCGAGTCTACGACGTTATTCAAAAGGCCATAGTCGGCATTGTTGAGGAGTTCGTTTTCCTGTCGCTCCTTCACTGCTTCGATTGTGACTCGCAGCTGCTCCCGGATCTGGTCGTACGGTTTGCTGAACAGGTCTCCGATGCGCGTGTCGACGTTAACGACAGCATTGATACTGCTCAGAATGTATTCGCGCGGATTCTCTTCGTACTCGGCGTATGTTCCAGGGATCTCTGCTTCTTGAATGTGGCTGCAAGCAACCTCAATGGGTTTCTCATCGACAACGCGATTTCTGCGGAAGATACCGGCCTCGAGGGGCTTCCAATCCAGAAGCCGCACGACCCACCGCGGCGTAACCGCACTATATATAGGAGCAGTCTTGGTTACGTTTGCAAGTTGATAAGCCGATTGTTCGCTGAGAGATGTACGCGTAGTTTCAGGCACAGAGAACTCCTTGCTATTTGCCGAAGAATGCAGCGATTTTACATCGGAGAAGTGGCCAGGGCATCAACAATGCTCAATCCTGGCCGCTGTCGCAGTTCGGAGGCGCCGAGTGGAGCGGGAGAAGTCGGGTCAATACTTGCGAACTGCGCGATCAACACGCTCGGACCAAGCATGAATCCCACCTCTAAGGTTTCGGACTCGCTTGAAGCCCCGCTCTTGAAGTAATTCCGCTGCCTTGACTCCTCGCGAGCCCATCTTGCACACCGTTACGATCTCGTGCCGTGAGTTCAGTTCATTGAGGCGCTTCGGAAGCTCCGGCAACGGAATCAGGTGACCGCCTATATTGGAGATCTCATATTCGTATTCGTCTCGGACATCGAGCAGAAACAGCTTATCGCCGTGGTCGAGTAGGGTCTTTAGTTCTTCAGCTTGAATCTCAGGAACGCTCACTTCGCATTTCTCCTTCTTTGGCCCAAAATAGAAAACCCACCTGCCAGTGCATCTTCTGGCGGTGGGTCCGTTGAGACTCGATTGATTTCAGCCTATTGGCTTCGCAATCCCCTCATACCAGAAGACACGTGCTCGCAGCACATACAGCAGGCGAGACAACAAACGACGCTCTTCTGGGAGCCAAAACTCATGTCGTAGAGCATATCACGTCTTTCCGAGGACCCGTAGATGACCAGCACTAGTGATTGTTGATGAAGCGAATGTGTTTCATCCCAACCCAATGGAATTGAAGTGGTTAGGCGGTTAATAGGGCTCGTATGACCTCAGGCCGATTTTTGCGGATTTCCCCGACATTGATTCGCAGATCGTGGGTGGTTCGCGTAAGTGTATTGGGATGAACTCCCAGCTGCCGCGATGTTCTTCCAAGGTGGAAACCTTCAGCTGCCAAGACTTCGATGATGTAGCGCCTCTGAAATGCGCGAAGGGCCTCAGCATAGGAGATCCCCGACAGACGCATATCTCGCGCCACGAGCGCACAATGTACCCATGGCAGGTCCGGTGCGGAACCGGGAGCCTCAGTCGACTGATTGAACTGCCTATTTGTCATTGTGTGTGACGTCCTGACCAAGAAGGCGGAAGAGTGAGTCGGCTGATTTCTGAGCCTGGGGGCTACTCGAAAGATCTACCCAGATGTATTCTTTCGGGTCTCTGCGGTCCATTGTCTGCAACAAGCCCTGTGATTTGTGCTCGGCGATCATCCAATCCACAACGATTTGGTATGACAACGCATCACGGAAACCGAACTTGGTAGTTCTGTCGAATGCGAAGCGATAGTCGAGTTGCCATGTCTGCGGGAACAGTTCTGTCGGCAGTGGTTCGAAGCGCGCCGGATTCGTATCGAATCCAAGCAAGACTGGCCGAAGAATGGGAGGCAAAGCCTGGATTGCCGAAGCCGCCAGGGCCGTAGCAGCCTGATGGTACCCGTGGGATGTGGCACGCGGAAGCAACGCGAAGACGTACCTATACTTCTCTTGCCTGATCAGTGCTCGAATGCGTGAGGAGATCAAGTCAGACTTCCAGCCGTACTTGGCCCCATCCCTCTCGTCTGTGGTGAAGTGCTGATCGACCTGATCGAGAAAGTAGTGCGATCGTATCCCAAGCACCTTGCCGGCATTGATTGCCTCTTGTCTGCGAATCGCCGGCAATTCTCTCCGCCCGACGACCTCATTCGTCAACGGCTTCTTATAGTAGGCCGCGGCGAGGGTTGAATAGCGATAACCGCCTTCGCCGTTCGTGATGATCAGTTCGTCTACGGTTCCGCCGAGTTGCACAGCCATTTTGTAGACGGTGGATGCGCAGTAGTACTCGTCGTCTGGATGCGCGACTACGATAAGGGCCTTGCCAGGCTGTTCTGCGAAGACAGTACCGAGCCCGATTAGAGGAACGAGCGCGAATCGAGCTAACCAGAAACGGGCTCTGTAATGCCTACGAAGCTTTGGGTTCTGATCTTCCTCGACGTGTCGGTTTCGAGCTCTTTCGACCACTCTCGAGACCCCTCTCTCAATCCGAGTTAGCGAATTCGACAATTGCGGCATGATGTAGGAGATCTCCTTGAACACCCGGGGAAAAGCTCCAGGTCCGTTGAAACCGCAGCACAAGTCTTATACTGTGCGGACATTCACTCGGGAGTGCGTCAGAACCGCTCGGGTGGATTCGTGGGCAGTCCCTCTGCTTCCCAAGCGCGAAATCCACCAACGATGTCCGTCGCCCTCCAAAGCCCAATTTCCTGCAATCCGGCAGCAGCGAAACTGGACGCATAGCCTTCCGAACAGAAAACAATCACGCGTAAGTCGGGGCTACTCGCGACTGGCAAACGAGCGCTGGAGGTTGGATCGAAGCGCCATTCAAGTACGTTTCGCTCAACAATGAGCGCACCAGGTATCGTGCCTTCCTCGGCCCGCTGACTGCTCGGGCGGATATCAACAAGCACTATGTTTTGATCGGCCGAGACCGCATTGCAGGCTTCGCGCGCAGATACTCGGTGCAGACGGGAACGCGCACTTGCCACGAGGCGGCTCACATTGGATTCGTCCACACGTTGAGTTGTCTTCTTGCCCTGCGTGAATGGGTCCGGAACGATCGTTTGTTCCCGATCCTGAGATGTGGTGTTTCGCAGAACCAGATATCCATTGTCGAGCTCGTATTCATTCATTTCATTTAGCGGCGGCGAATAGGCGTGAATGCTGACCGCGAGCGCACTCGAGTCGTTCCGAACATCGTGTGCATAGTCCGGACCAAATGAGAAGGCTTTGCCTCTTTCTGCAACATGGCAGGATCCGTCCGCCCGGATCTCCTGCAGGACGCCGGAGGCTACTGCGAACGCGCCGATGGAGCCACCATGATCGTGGAACCCGGTCGACTGCCCCGGCAACCAGCTGATGATCCAGATGTCATGATCTGGTGCGTGATGAATCCGCTCATACCAGCGCCGGTCGCCGCGGAAACGCACGCGATCTGCCCATTGATCCGTCGCTGCGACTTGGGCCACAATCTCTTCCAGTTCAGAGGTCGTTCTGAGATCCCGTGCTGAAGATGCATACTCTCGCGAGATGAGTTCTGATGTAGCTTGTTCCTGCGAAGTGGCGGACATCTGAATTGCTCCTGTGAACGCAAGGCTTGGTTAACCGTCCGAACGATTGACAATGATCGAAGCTTTACTCAAGAGAGCTCGAGCTTGATGGAGGGAGTCACGTTCGGAAGAATCTTTTCGACAATTGCTTTCCCTCGTTCGTCGCGCGGTGCCTTCATCCCGTAAGCGTTCACAGGCTGCGAGCGGTTTACCCACAGTGTGTAGTAAAGGTGATCGGCTCGAGGATCATCAGTGTTGGGATGCAATAGGATCGTGAGGCCCAGGCTGTTGAGCTGCACCCATGGAACAATCACTGGAAGAAGATCATTGGTGAATCCGAAATAGAACGACGGCGTGACGTGTGGTCCGCGAGGCTGCAGGTTCCAGTCGCCCAACTCGACGGGGAAGCGCTCCCCAGCCCAGCGACGGATCAGTGCCGCTTTCTCATAGGTGTCGTAGTCGAAGTAGAAGTGCGCGTGATAGCTCTTGATGTCCGTGTAAGCACGCGGCTTTGCGGGCAGCCCGTTTTCAGTACCGGGCCATAAGCCCCTGGGTTGAGCCGTGGGCTGCTTCAGCGTTTCATATCCCCACTCGCTGGGTCCGTGGTCCGCAGAGACATATGGCTTGATGGGACCATTCAGCGCGAGAAACGCAGCAGCTGGTCCAGCCACATGTTGGTCTGCGTCCTCTCGGGCTTCTGCTTGAGCTTCATCGCCGAGTGTGAGTCCAACAGCGGCTGCACCCGCTCCGAAGAGGAACGATCGTCGAGTAGGAGCGAGCCAGTCTGCCCATTGTTGGTCGACTTCGCTGTTCTTCACGATCCGCTCGCTCGAATCAAACCGGAGGTCGTCGCTGTTGTGGCTATACGTGTCGCACATGGATGTCTCTCCTCGTTGGACATTGCTGCCGCAAGCAAACCGTCTGGGCATCGATCTCTCGCGGATTTGCTCAATCAATGGCTGAATTCGATGACGCGCTCGACGCAGGTGCAAAAAGCGGCGAAGAAAAAGACGCTGATGAATCCAGACATCGATCCGGTCTTCCGGCTTCGAGAACTCATGAAATTCTCCAGGGTAGGAGTACGCGAGATAGGGCTTGTTGCTCTTTTTCAGCGCAGTGATGAGTTGTTCCGACTCATAGGGTGGAAGTTGCGGATCGGCTTGACCATACTGAATCAGCAATGGAGCTTTAATCTTCGGAACGTCCGGAATGATGTCGGTCTGACGATACGCTTCAGGTTTCTCGTCAGGGGTACCGCCCATCTTGATCTCCCACCGGATTTCGGAATTCCGATTGGTGCGCTCGAGAAACGTAGCGCGATTGACTGCGCCGCCAAAAGAGATTCCCGCCGCCCATAGCTCTGGCAGTTTTGTTACGGCATAGTGCACCATGGTTGCTCCGTGGCTCGTGCCGCCGATCGCGATCCTCTTGGGATCGGCAATACCGCGATCGATCAGATAGCGCACCGCGTCCCCAACGTCCTGCACTTCGCCCCCGCCGGAGTCACCTACGTTGAGATTTCGGAATCGTTCACCATATCCGATCCCGCCTCGGTAGTTTGGATGGAAGACGACATACCCGTCTTGAGCGAAGTAAAGCGATAAGGGCGAAAAGCCAAGCAAGTCCTGTCCTTCCGGACCACCGTGTACCCAGAGGACAGCCGGATACCGCCGACCTGGTATATATCCAGGGGGGAAGTAGAGTACGCCGGAAAGAGTCAGCCCATCCTTCGCTTTGAAGTGAACAAGTTCGGGGGTTTTCCATTGGAGAGCTGCAAAGTTCTGGGGCAGCGTGTGCGTGAGTGCTCGCGGTGTGTCGGTTGTCTCTGTCGATGCGACGTAGAGATCGGGCGAGTGAAACGGAGCAGAATGCAAGAAGTAGATCTGCTTTCCATCGCGCGACCATTGAGGCGCAGATTCAATTGAGCGAGAGAAGTTCGTCACTCGATGCGGAGGAGCAGCCCCATCGAGAGGCACGATCCAGAGATGGCGCTCTTCGGGTGCGTCTCGATTGGACTGGATGAGAATCGCTTTGCCGTCAGGAGAAAAGATCGGATTCGCGTCTTCAGATTCTCCAAAGGTGAGCTGCCGTGGAACACCGCCATTCACACTCAGAAGGTAAACCTTGTCCCAGCCAGTGTCCTGAAGTGTGAACGCAAGCGTCTTTCCGTCCGGAGACCAAGTCACTTTGTCGATCGCCCAGGCGCCACCGTTATCCGGTTTGGCAGTGTAGAGTTCGCGAGGCGGTGAAGGGGACCGACCCGTGGCTAAATCAAATGCAAGCAGCTCAAGTTTGCCCGAGAAGAATTCGCGCGAACGTTCGGTGAAGGTGAGCTGAGTTCCATCCGGAGACCACGCGGGGTCGGGGAAGAACAGTCCACCAGCCAAGCCATCGCCATCAGTTGTGGGCTGGTCGCCGAGGTGTTCAGGGCCGAGATAACGCTCAGTAGTGGCGAGATAGTTCTTGTACTTGCCATCGGAACTCACTACCCAAAGTTCGTTTTGGCCGCTTCGTCCTGACTGGAAGAGAATCCAGTTGCTCTTTGGGTTCCACTTCGGAGTGTGATCGCGATTGACTCGGGGATCGCCAGGTCCCGGCGCGCCATCCGTGAGCCTTTTGGGTTGACCCCCATCGGCGGAAACTACCCAGATCGAGCCACCAGCCACGTATGCGAGAGTTCGGGAGTCAGGCGACCATGCAATTTCAGACTTGCTGGCTGGGTCAGATGTGAGCCTTACCGGCCAACCTCCAGTAGCCGGGAACAGGAAGATCTGTCCGGATCTGGTGAAAGCAAACCTGGACCCATCTGGAGACAGAACCGGAGAGATGATGTCATGGACTGATTCCAAATCTTCCGCTGTTATGGTTCCGGACGGCTCTCTGGTCTGGCTTAAAGACAACGACGATGCTACAGCAGACAATATAAGCAAAAGGCCGGCAATTCGCGTGCGATATTCCATTTCTCTCCTCGTACGAGTTCCATGCCGCCATGGAATAGGCGGGTTATTCCGGCGTCACAGCAATGCGACGGGAAGATGCAAAAGCCGGACGCAGTGGTCCTGGCTCAACTATCAGCGACTTGCTCCTTTGCCAAATGCGCAGAGTAGAGCGTGAAGACACTGCATCAGGAGCATGGCTTGGTATGTGTCAGAAGAGTTGGATTAGCAACATCGACAAGGAAGGAGACGAGCCACCGGGCATCCGCTGGAAGGAAGGCTGATGGGTAGGGTCATCATTCCTACAAAGTATCACGACGCTTGAGGATCTCGTTCGAGTCCAACCGAAAACATTCTTTCCCGGGTGGCGCTGCTACTCGGATTTCACACGGCGTCCTCAGTGATTCAACTCCAGGGCTTGGAGAGTTCGTGATTTGTAGTTCGTCAGGTAGAGTGTCGAGCCATCGGCGGAAAGACTCAGATTCCGCGGGAATCCTCCGGCAGAGATTCGATGTGGTTCCGGATCGGGGTTGCCTTCCAGCTTGTGGATCGCAAGATTCCCGTTGCCTTCTGCGAACCGATTCGAATTTGCAACGGCCAGGTATCGATCACTCATGAAAAGCCGCATTCCGACCGGTGCGGTTCCCCCTGAAGCGAATGAATGCAGCAGCGAATGTTCTGGATCGTTCTCCAGACGATGAGGGTCGAACTCCAGGATGGAATTGTCTCCACGTGCAGAAACATAGAGCCGCGATGCGTCAGCTGCCTCGACGATCCGCACCGGCGAACAACCGGCCGCAACGCGCGCCAGGATCGCATCCGGCTTGATCGCGATGGCTCGCTGGACGTCAACGACGCTAATGTATCCATTCGGGCGTGCCGGTGAACCTTGTTTCTGCACACGATCATTCTTTGAGAGCACAGGGTTGTTCGATCCCGCAATCGCAAATGATTGAGATTGAGGAATCAATTCAGACGCCACGTAGAGGCGGCTTCCGTCTGGTGATATCGCTAGACTCGGTACGACATCGCCGGCCGGGATCTGGCCAAGGGTATGTGGAGACCGCGCGCGGCCCTTTTGATCGATGCCTGTCGAGATTACACCCACGCTCCCTCGCTGCCCGGAGACGATACCGTACTCGTTCGACGAAAATACATATTTTCCATCTGGGGTCGCGACCACATCGAACGTGCCTGCTCCAGCTGTCTGATGTGCGAAGCGAGGCGTGCCCTTTCCGTGCTCCAGATCTCGAACGTCGAGGAACGCGACACCCTCATCACCAACGCCAATAGCGAGCGTTCGTTCCTGCGGGAGGAGCACGAGTCCATTGGCCCCTGTTGAGCCCGTCTTCACGAACCCTACTGGCGACAGTTTGTGAGTGGCAACATCGCGGCGGAATACCTCGATGCCTGAAACCGCGTCGGTGCGACTACCTGCGGCTGAGTCCGGGCCGGGGAAATCCGGCTGATCGACATTTGTGACCGATACGAATACGAATCGGCCATCACGTGTGGAGACTGCAGAAGTGGGATTGCCACGAGTTGCGCAGATCTCCGAACGGATGTCGAGATTCTGCGCCGGCCTTCCAAGATGAGTGGCTAGAAACAGAATCGCAACGGCAAGGTTGCTGATCAGCGAATCGGACGGACTACTCAAAGCTGACTTGAAGGTATTCATGCGCATTCGATTCATCTTTGTATCATCGAGACGAGAAGATTTTGACAAGTACGTGATCTGTGGTATACCAAACCCATGCGCGTTTTGACCCACTTCACGAAAAACCTCGGATCAACCTCGAGCGCATCCTTCCTTTGTTGTCGATGTCGCTAACGGCATCTTCCCTGACAATCCAGTCGTAATCGAAGAGATCTGAACCGGCATTAGTGTCTGTGCAGATGTCTTTCTGATCGACGACTCTCCGCCTTCGTATGACCGCGAAGATGCGGAGTCCTATTCGTGACCTCGCACATCCAGCGTGACCCACGCGGAGGAAGAATGACTCGCCTCAAATTTCGTACGCTATTGATCGCTTTGCTCTTAATCGTGCCAGTACGCCACATCTTTGCCCAGACTCTTACCAGCGCAACGGTAGTAGGAACTGTGAAGGATCCTGCCGGAGCGTTGCTTCCGCAAGTTACAGTGCATATCCGTCAACCTGAAACAAACTCCATCGCCACAACGCTGAGCGGCAAAGCAGGCGAATACCGATTTCCGTTCCTGAAGCCGGGCAACTACGAAATCACAGCAGAAGCAAACGGTTTGGCTGCCGAGCCTGTCCGTATTCATCTGCTCGTGGGCCAGGAGCAGACTGTCGAGGTCACTCTTGGAGTGAAAGCTGTGCAGCAGACGGTTGAGGTTAACGCCGGCAACGAGCTGTTACAGACGGAAAACGGCAACAACCTGACTGATTTCAACCTGCACTTCGTCGAGAACACTCCCGTAAATGGCGGAGATATCACGAATCTGGCGTTCTCAACGCCGGGAGTGCGCGTCAACGTTGGAGGAGGCAACAACAACTTCAACGTCAACGGGCTGCCGTTCAGCTCTGTACTGTTCACCTACAACGGGGCGGACATCGTTGAGCCCTTCGGCTTAAATAACAAGTCGGGATCGAGCAATAACACGCTCGGGCAGAATGACGTGGCTGAAGCCTCAGTGATCACCAACGCCTACAGCGCGCAGTATGGCCGAATGGCAGGCGCGCAGGTGAACTACATCAGCAAGTCCGGCACGAATCGATTCCACGGCAATCTCGTTGAAAACTACAACGGCGACATTCTGAATGCGAACGACTACTTCAGCAATGCCTCGAATACGCCCCGAGGCCGTGCGGTTGCAAATCAATTTGCCGGATCAGTAGGTGGACCGATCAAGAAGGACAAGATTACGTTCTTCTACAACTACGAAGGGCTGCGCTACTCGCTGCCGACAAACAAGGTTGTATCGATTCCTTCGCCGGAGCTGCAGAATTACGTTCTTGCGCATGTCCCGGCGGCTTCTGTGCCGTACTATCAGGATCTCTTCAAGCTCTATAACGCTGCTCCCGGTGTTAGCCGTGCTGTTCCGGTAACCAACGGATCCGGGCAGTTGCAGGACGGTACGGGCAACCAGGGCTGCGGAAAGAACAATGGACTGTCCGGTGTTGCAGTTCCGGGTGGGAGCGGCGCGACGTTTGGTGGCGCAAGCGGTGTACCTTGCGCAGTCGCGTTCGTTTCGACGGCCTCGAGCGTGAACACTGAATATCTGACCGATGGACGGGTAGACTGGAATATCAACTCCAAGCAGAAGCTGTATTTCCGGATTAGCCGAGACTCTGGAGTGCAGGCCAGCAGCACCAGCCCGATCAGCCCGCTGTTCAATGGAATCAGCCCCCAGCCCTGGGTGATTCCGCAGTTGAACCACACGTATACGATCACACCGAACCTGGTGAACAACCTGGTGCTGAACGGAAACTACTACTCTGCGATCTTTTACGGATCCAGCAACTTCAAGGCTGCGCAGCAGGCTATACCTCTCGCCTTCAGTTTCACCGACGGTGGCGCGGGTGATGCAGGGTTTCAGGCTCTCGGACCAGCGGCTCCGCAGGGACGGCGCGGACAGCAGTTGGGAGTGATCGACGATCTTTCCTGGAGCCATGGGAAGCACACGCTGCAGTTCGGAGTGAATAACCGTAACAATCGCATCACCAGCACCGCCAACCAGAGCGGATCGATCATCGGCACGTACACTTTCGGCAGTGTCGCTGACTTCGCACAGGGCAACATCGCGGATGCGAAGAACTTCAACAGCTTTACCCAGTCATTTCCGGTCTTGCCGACTGTGCACCTTCGGGTCGACTCGCTCGGCTTCTACGGCCAGGATGAATGGTCGATTCGCCCAAACCTAAAGGTGACGTACGGTGCTCGCTTCGAGTATCAGCAGAACCCGTGGTGCAAAGAAACCTGCTATTCGCGAGCGAACACGGCATTCCTCGCTCCCGGGTACCAGGCCGGCAGCACCGTTCCATACAACTCGACGTTGCAAATCGGCAGTCATACTGACTTCAAGAAGTTTGAAGGCATCATCCCCGAACCTCGAGTGGCTGTAGCGTTCTCTCCTCACGGAGCGGGAAAGACCGTTCTTCGCGGTGGCATTGGGCTGTTTGCAAACACAATTGCGGCGAACATTGCTGCGAACGTCTATGGCAATGCGCCTAATAAATTCGCACCTAAAGTGACTAACGGAACGGTGGGACTGGCGGGCGATACAGGTTCATCGCAAGCCGCTGCCGTTGCATCAAATAATGCATTCCAGAGCGGATTCTCCAAAGGGTATACCCTCAACCAGCTGAAGGCAGCTGTTCCGGCAGGGGTCACCTTCTCGACTCCAACGCTCTACGTGAACCCTGATCGCTTCCACACGATCAAGGTTCTTGAATGGAGCTTCGAGATCGAGCAGCCTCTATCTATTCACGACGTGGCTTCGATCTCCTATTCAGGAAACCACGGATACAACGAATCGATTTCGGACGCTGCGGCGAATGGTTGGGCTGCGAATGGGTTCGGCGGGCTTCCCAAATCGATCCCCGATCCTCGATTCTCGACTGTCACGCAGATCTTCGATCGCGGATTCTCTCGTTACAACGGCCTGACTGTTGTGGAACGCCATTCACTCACGCACAACCTGCAGGGTGAAGCGAGCTACACATGGAGCAAGGCTCTGCAGCTTGGGACGATCTACAACCCAACTGTATACGCTCTTAACGGATTGACACCCACCGGAACGACAGACGCGAACTACGGGCCTACGAACTTCGACACCAGGCACAACTTTACCGCGGACTTCGTGTACTCCACGCCTCACAGGGGCGACCGCTTTGCCAATCGCCTGCTCGGCGACTGGAAGTTGGGCGGCAAGGTCTACCTCTACAGCGGTCGGCCTTTCACAGTCATCAACAGCGGCGTGAGCACCGCCAATGTCTTCTCGAGCTCATTCAGCGGAAATGTGTTGGCGGACGCAGTGGATACCAGCGTTGTAGGAAAGCATTGCGGTGCAAGCGCAGTCAAAACGCCGTGCTTGAGTACTAGCAATTTCAAATCCGCTGCGGCGCAGTCGGATTGGGGCAATACAAAGCCCAACAGCTTCCGCGGTCCTGGCTTTGCCTCAGTTGCTGCACAGCTCGGAAAAGAGATCGCCGTGGCTGAGCAGACCCGTTTCGAGATTGGAGCCGACGCCTACAACCTCTTCAATCATCCGAACTTCGGACTTCCGAACGCCGACGTGAATAAGGGACAGACGTTCGGCACGGTCACGACAGACGTCAGTGTTCCAACGAGTATCTACGGAACGGGGCAGGGCGCGATCGTTTCGGGTCGAGTGCTCGTCGTCTACGGGAAGTTCATCTTCTAAAAACGTGGCGAGGCTGCTTCTATCGGGCCTCGCTTTCTCTTGTCGGGAGATTGTGCATGCGGAAGCTCGTAGTACCTGTAACTCTGTTCGCAACTTTGGCGTCAGCACAGACACGAAAGCTGACGATTGATGATCTGCTGACGGGCGGCGAAGGGTTCGGCCGTCGCGGAAATGAAATATTGTCGCGGGATGGACGCTTCCGCGTTGTCGTAGAGCGTGAACAGATCGCCGTCAAGTCAAAAGATGGCGATGACCGAGTCCTCACATCTTCAGCCCAGTCGAAATCTGAACTTGCTCTCTCGCCGGATCAGCAAAATGTCGCGTATGTAAGCGACGGGCAGATCTGGACGGTGCCTCTCGTAGGCGGCGAGCCCTCCGAGCTTACGCACGATCCAGCCGGGCCGGGAGATCCGCGTGGGGCCACAGATCATCATCCGCAATGGAACCAGAACGGCCGATGGATTCTCTATGAATCCGGTCAGAAGGGTTTCAATGAACTGTATGTGATCAGTTCCGACGGCAATGTACGGAACAAGCTTGCAGCCACGGAGATCTACCGCGGGAAGGACGTTATCGGGAGCAAAGCGCCGGATCAAGGCGATGCTGTCTCGTCGGACCGCTTCGATCCCCGGCCGCATTGGTCCCCGGATGGCACTCGCATCTCCTATACGGAGAGGTCTCGCGAGTTCTTCTCAGGGAAGCTGAAGATTCTGCCGTTCGATCAGAACTCGGGCAAGGCGGGCGGCGAACCGATCGACATCTACATTGCAAAGAACGATCCAGGTGGAGCATGGGCTGTCAACACAGCTGCGTGGTCTCCTGATTCCCAAACGCTTGCTGTTGTTCTACAAGAGAGCCACTGGGACAAGATATGGACAATTCCTGCTGCGGGCGGCAAACCAACGGAGATCACTTTCGGAGACGGCGAGGATGAGGAGCCGCTTTATTCGCCCGACGGTAAGTGGATTGTCTTCGAATCAAACCGCGGAGTCCCTGAAGAGCGGCACCTCTGGGTAGTGTCCGCGAAAGGCGGAACTCCACACCGGCTCACGGGCCTCACTGGATTCGAAACCAATCCGCGCTGGTCAGAGGACAGCCAAAGCATCCGATTCCAATGGCGATCAGCTCTTGGGGACTCTGCGACTTATCTAGCAAACGCAGCCGTGAGCGAAGAGCCGAAGCTAGAAGGCGAGATCAAGCCATCTCCGTATGCGGATCTCGGCATTGTGCCTGAGGTTGTGCACTACAAGAGCAAGGACGGCCTGCAAATCGCCGGGATCCTGTATAAGCCTGCGGGGCTTCAAGCGGGCAAACAATATCCAGCCCTCATCCTCCCTCACGGGGGGCCAGAAGGTCAGGTCACGCTCAGTGCTTCTTCCTGGTCGCTGTTCCTTGCCGGTCAGGGTTATGTAGTGCTCGAGCCCAACTTCCGCGGTAGCACCGGCTACGGTGAGAGATTCAGGAATGCAAATGTGGAGGATTCCGGCGGCGGGGAGATCGATGACATCGCTGCTTCAGTGAAGTACCTGGTCGACGCTGGCCTTGCCGATCCGAAATGCGTCGGAATTTCCGGCGGGAGTCACGGCGGCACTGTTGTTGCTAATGCCGTGGCGAAGCTACCCGATACCTTCGCGGTGGGTATCGAGAAGTTCGGTGTGGTTGATCGGGCGTTGTTCTTGCGGTATACGAATCGCAATTCGGCTATTCGGTGGGAGACCAAGATGGGCGGTCCGCCCGATGTGAGGCCAGCGGTCTATCGAAAAGCGAATGTTCTGCTTGAAGTGGGCCGGATCAAGACACCACTACTGATCCTGCATGGCGAGCAGGATCCTCAAGTGCCTCCGCAGGAATCGCAGGAGTTCGTCGCAGCGCTCGAGCAAGCCGGGAAGAACTTCTCCTACACGACGTATCCGGGCGAGGGGCATGGCTTTCAGCAGAAGGAGCACAGGCGAGACGCGTACGAACGCGAACTGGCATTTCTGAATAAGTACCTGAAACCAGAGTCCACACAGCAGCTCGCTCAGGGACAACGATGATTTCCAGACCGGTTTTGGGAGTGCTACTCACAGCCCTTTGCGTCACGGGAGTCATGGCCGTTGCCGAACATCACGGATCACCTTCACACTTCAATCCCGGCATTCGCCCGGACACTGCGGAGGCAGCCGCGGAAGAGAAAGTTGCCGAAGACGCTTGGTTTGGTCATCTGACGGTGCTTGCCGGAGACGATCTAAAAGGACGAAAGACCGGTACGCCCGAGTACCTCCGCGCGGCCGAGTACGTTGAGACTCAATTCAAAACGATAGGCCTCAAGCCGGCGGGAGTTGAAGGTTATCGACAGCCCGTCGGATTTCAAACCCTGCAAGTCGATACTGATAAATCAGCTCTCAGCCTCATTGATTCAAGCGGGAAGACAGCCGAGCTGAGAATTGGGACGGAGGCGGTGCTCAGTGCAAATAAGCCCGGCACCATCGCGATTGACGCTCCACTCGTTTTCGCAGGCCATGGACTTGTTGTTCCAGGCGTTGGTGTGAATGATCTGGAAGGGCTTGATCTGAGAGGGAAGATCGCGGTCATTCTTGCGGGCGCTCCCGCGGCGGTGCATGGGCCGCTCAAGGCCTATTATCGGACTGCAGCAATCCGCTGGAAGGCGCTGAAAGCAGCGGGAGCAGTTGGGATCGTGACGATTGCCGAGCCCCGTGTGAATCAGAATGGCCGAACCGACGCAGGGCCACGTCCTCGTCCGATTGATCAACTCAGCGACTCTGCACTCAATCCTCTCGATGGTGCGCAAGTTGTAGTGACGGTCCCAGCGGCGAACGCAGCTGTGTGGTTCAGCAGTTCTCCTCATAGTTATGAAGAGCTGGCTTCACTGGCAAAAGAGGCTAAGCCCCTACCTAGGTTCGCGATTTCCACGAAGCTCCGCGCAATCACGGTGACGCAGGAAATTGCGAAGTACGAAGCTCCCAATATCGTGGGTCTTCTGCCGGGTAGCGATCGCAAGCTGAATCGCGAATACGTTGTGCTCACCGCGCATCTGGACCACCTCGGAGTCGGCAAACCGGAGAATGGCGACGACATCTACAACGGCGCAATGGATAACGCTGTCGGCATTGCGTCGCTCATCGAGACCGCGAAGGCTCTGGGCGCAGGAGAGCGCCCGAAGCGATCCATCCTGTTCATTGCTTTCACCGGCGAAGAGGAGGGAGAACTCGGATCCCAGTTCTACGCGCGTTATCCGACCGTTCAGAGGTCGCGCATTGTCGCCGAGCTGAACATGGACATGTATCTTCCATTGTTTCCGCTGAGATTCCTGGAAGTGCAAGGGCTAGGTGAGTCCACTTTGGGGAACGATGTTCGAGCGGCGGCCCAACTGAATGACATCGAAGTGCAGTTTGACAAGCAGCCGGATGAGAACAGGTTCATTCGTTCGGACCAGGCGAGCTTTGTGAAATACGGAATTCCGGCCCTTGCGTTCAAGTTCGGTTGGCTAGCAGGGTCTCCCGAGCAGAAGGCGTTCAACGACTGGATTCATGATCGCTACCATCATCCGTCTGACGATTTGAAGCAGACGATCGATCGCGAAGCGGCCGTTCACTTTGACAGAGTTTTGCTGACACTGACACGCAGAGTAGCCAATGCGCCGACTGCTCCGGCGTGGTACCCGGAGAGCTTCTTCTCAACGATTCCGCGGACCTGATCAACAAACCAAGGTGAACAACCAGGAGAAATAGCCAACATGCCTTCGATTGCTTTCCTCGAATGCACCCGCTGTGGAGCTCACATCTCGGCCGACGAACCGCAGACGGTCTGTACGCAATGTCTAGAGCCACCGGCTGGATCGTTGTACGTGCGCTATGACCTGTCGCGTTTGAAGGGCACTGACCCTAGGAAGGTGATTAACGAATCGCGAAATGATTGGCGCGGGATGTGGCGCTACAAATCGGTGTTGCCGGATGTCGAGCCTGTGTCGCTGGGAGAAGGATGGACTCCGATCATTCGGAGCAAGCGCTTTGAATCGGTTTACCTCAAGGAAGAGGGAACTAATCCAACGGGCACCTTCAAAGCTCGAGGTTTGGCCATGGCAGTGTCCATGGCTCGACACTACGGGCTTAAGAAGCTGGCAGTACCCTCTGCTGGAAATGCCGCGGGAGCCCTCGCAGCCTATGCCGCTGCAGCCGGGATTGAGGCGCACATCTTTATGCCACAAGATGTTCCGATGGCCAACTACGTTGAGGCAGTTGCCTATGGAGCCAAGGTGACGCTGGTCGACGGTCTCATTTCAGACTGTGCACGCATAGTGGCTGAGCGAAAAGATCAGGAGGGCTGGTTCGACATCTCGACGCTGAAGGAGCCGTTTCGTGTTGAAGGCAAGAAGACGATGGGCTACGAGCTCGTAGAGCAACTCGACTGGGAGTATCCAGAGGCGGTCTTCTACCCGACCGGCGGCGGTGTTGGCTTGATCGGGATGTGGAAGGCATTCGAGGAACTGGAGGAGATTGGCTGGGTCAAACCCGGCAAGCGTCCACGAATGATCGCCGTTCAATCCTCCGGGTGTGCGCCGGTTGTCCGCGCCTTTGAAAGTGGGGCTCACACCAGCACGATGTGGCAAAATGCTTCCACTTTCGCTGCGGGGCTGCGTGTTCCGAAACCGTATGGAGATCGAATCATGTTGAACATCATCAAGCAGTCTGATGGGCTCGCGATCTCTGTGACCGATGATGAGATCTTGGCTTCGATCAAGGATTGGGCTCAGAACGAAGGAATCTTCTTGTCGCCTGAAGGCGCTTCCGTCACCGCCGCATACGGCAAACTGATCGCAGAAGGAACTCTGTCCCCGAAGGACCGCGTGCTCTTGTTCAATACCGGATCGGGCCTGAAATATACAGATGTCATCGCAGAAGCCATGGGCTTGAAGCGGCCCGCGCCCGAGCCTCAGCCAGTTTTCGAGATGCTAACGTGACTTTTGCCAAGCATCACTGACCGGGGAAGCATAGTTCAATTCAGGCGCCGGTGGCGAAGTGGCTAACGCTCAGGTCTGCAAAACCTGCACTCGCAGGTTCGATTCCCGCTCGGCGCTCCAAACGCCCAGCTTCCGTGATCCACATTGACGTAAAGTCGCCTACGCGCTCCTATCCCGCGGATCCTGGCTGCGGTTCAATACCTATGTTGTCGTTCACGGCTCCGCGGATTCGCTGTTTACATCCCAGGTACCGTTCGGTCGTTTGGACGGAAACATGTCCGAGTAAAAATTGGATCTGCTCCAGTTCTCCGCCGCACGCATGGCAGAGCTTGGCGCAAGAGCGCCTCAGATCGTGAGGTGCCACCTGAGCGAGACCCAGAGCCTTCGCGTACTGCTTTACGACGTGCCAGACAACGCGTTCCGAAACCATATCGCCCCAGGTCTTTCCCGCCCGACAGACGCATCGGAATAGGCGGCCAGTCGAAACCCCGGCCGCAGTGACCCACAGATCTATGGTCTCTTTGACCCACTCCGGCAGAGGAACCGTCCGAATATGGCCCCCTTTGCCGATGAGGTCAACAATCGCCCAATGCTCCTCGCGCTGCTGCAAATGGGTGAACTCCAGATCAGCCAGTTCGCGGCGCCGTAGTAGTCCGCAGCCAAGCAACACGGCGAGTATTGCGCGATCACGTTTCCCTTTGAGAGTGTCTGCCGGGGGTGACTGCAAGAACCGACGAGCCTCCTCAGCCGTGAGCCAGTTTCCTAACCGAACTCCGAGCTTCTTGACACCCTTTACGCGCCGGACTCCGGCGGCGAGTTCAGGGCTGAGCAGACCAGCGTCCGCAGCCTCGTATGCCAAGCGTCGCACGGCGGCGAGTCGTCCATTGATCGTGCCGGCGGCGAGATTTCGATTCTCGAGGAAGATCCGATAGCGGGTGACGACTACTTTGCTGAACGACAGGCGAGGTTCAGAGCAATACCATTGAATAAACTCATCAATCGCGTGCCGCTATTCGCGCTTCGACTCGCGTGAGCGAAGGCTGTCAAGGACAGCCGATTTGCTGTGGTCCAGATCGGGAAGGCCAAGTTTCGTCTTCGGTCGTTTTGGCTTTCCGACATTCTTCCGAGCGTGTCCTCTCATTCCAGCCGCCTCCAATGCGGTGGCAATGAGCCTACTCCGCCACTCGGACCAGTCGCCCGTTACACGGCCACGTGGACTAGATGTAAAACACTCGCCGACTCAAGGGGACTGATCTGTATGCGAGCGGATATTTCCAAGTTCCCGCTCACCGACGGTAATCACTGACTTACTGAAATTGTAGAGCGGCGCCGCTTGCGGAGACATACCACCTTGTGGTGGTCACGCACAAACATCGTCTTCTCAAACTCAAAAGCTCTGCCAATACGATCCCGATCTAGAATGCAGCACCTCGGGGCGGTCGACTATGACGTGCTCGACCCCGAGATGGTAGAAAGGTCGCGGGGATTTACCCTCCGGTTGAGACTCGCGCCAAAGCTGTCTGTGAAACGGCGCGTCAATCCGAGCCGAATCTCATAAAGGAAAGAGCAATGTTGACTTTAGTACGTGCCACGATGAGCAGCTTCATCTTTCTGTGCGCAGTCGCATTTCCATGCAGCTTTACGTACGCACAGGATCTTTCCCTCAGGCTCAATTCTTGCAGGGTTCCGGCACAAAAAGAACCATGGCGTGATCAGAGCCAAAGTCCTGAGTGCCGGACCCTGGAACTTATTCGTGCGATGGCACTCGAGGATAAGATCAGCCAACTCGCACCTTCCTTCGGCAAGCCGACGGAGAATCGATTCGGGATCCCAGCTCTGAACGCGAACGACGGACCGAACGGGTGGGCTCAGGGGCCTTTTCCAGGTCCTGCACAGCCCAGAGCTCTCGGGGTGACGGCGTTTCCAAACGAGATTGCGCTGGCCGCGACCTGGGATCGACAACGGGCAGATGACTTTGGAACGGCCTTGGCGGAGGAATGGCGTGGCAAAGGAAGCTCTGAGATCATCGCTCCGACGCTGAATATCATGCGCACGTGGCACTGGGGCCGCAGTGCGGAGACCTTTGGTGAAGATCCGTTCCTGAACGGACAGATGGCGTCGGTGGAAGTTGCCGCTCTGCAGCGCGGACACGTGATCGCGATGGTCAAGCACTTCGCCGGCAACAACCAGGATTGGGAGCGCGTTGGGCATTTCCCGGATTTCACCGGCATCAACGAAATCATCCCGGAGCGCGCGCTGCACGAGATCTACTATCCCGGATTCAAGGAAGCGATCGAGACTGGTGGTGCAGCGGGCGTGATGTGCGCCTACAACCAAATCAACGGTACGTTCTCCTGTAACAACGCTAAGGTTCTCGGCGAACTTCATAAATGGGGATTTTCAGGAGCAATCACGCCGGATGCGGTATTCGCATTGCACGATCCGCTGCTCGCTGCAAAGGCAGGAGTCACCTACATCGGTTCCGGTCAGACGCTGCATGACATGCTGGGTAAAGGCCAGCTTACCGAGGCAGATGTGGATCGGATGCTGTACGCGGCGCTCTTTCCCATCTTCAAGCTTGGCATCTATGATTCGCCGGCTCCTGGCAATTCAGCGGCTAGCGTGACGACGAGCGAGCATGTCGCACTTGCGAGGGCCATCGTTGAAGAGGGATCAGTGTTGCTCAAGAACGAGAAGCAGGTACTCCCGATCACTGCCAGCAAGGTAAAGTCGATTGCGGTGATCGGCGTAGCAGCCGGGCCCCAGGCAGTGTTTGGCGAGGAGGGGCCGACGGTCCACGTTGAGAAGCTCAGTATTCCTGCCGAAGCTATTGCCCAGCGCGCCGGGTCCTCGATGAAAGTGAGCTATCACGAGGTCGGAATTGGTATCAGGCCGCTGCCGCTTCTCAAAGGCGAAGTGCTCACGCCAACAGAGGGTTCCGGGCATGGCTTCACCGCCACCTACTACCGCAGCAGCGACCTAAGCGGCACGCCGGTGGTGACGCGTCTCGATGCTGAGATAGATGTAAATGGCCTACCCGCTGCGGAGCTGGGACCCGAAGTTCGCTCATTTGGGCCGCCGAAACTCTCGTGGTCGGCGCGGTGGAGCGCGACCCTGACTCCATCCGTCTCCGGCGAATATGGCTTTTCGCTAGACGGAGCCGGAAGCTCACGCCTCATTGTTGACGGCAAACTTATAGCCCAATTGCAGAAGGTGAACTTCAAGTCGACTTCGTTCGGCCTCATCCACCTAAAAGAAGGTACCTCGGTCAGTATTGTTGTTGAGCACTCGAACGACGATTCTGTGCTGGGCAGCTTCCTACACGTCGGCTTCGATCATCCGCACGAGGATAAATGGAATGCCGCTCTCGAGGCCGCCCGCTCGGCAGACGTGGCTGTCGTGTTTGCTGGCGAGCAACTCGGCGAAGGCATGGACAAAACGTCGCTGAACCTGCCCGGCAATCAAAATGAACTGATCGACGCGGTGGCAGCGGTGAATTCACGCACGGTGGTCGTCCTGAATACATCTACGCCGGTGGCCATGCCGTGGATCAACAAAGTGGCCTCTGTACTCGAATCATGGTATCCGGGACAGGAGAGTGGGGAGGGTATTGCGTCTGTGCTATTCGGAGATGCCGACCCGGGCGGTCGATTGCCAATTACGTTCCCAGCCTCTCCCGATCAGGGTCCTGCTACGAAGTCGCAAAACTATCCCGGCCTGGATGGCGTTGCCCGCTACGATGAGGGCATTTTCGTGGGTTACCGCTGGTACGATCAGCACCAGCAGCAGCCGCTCTTTCCATTCGGCCACGGCCTGTCCTACACGACCTTCGAATACAGCAATCTGCATGTTAGTCGTGAGGGGAACAAAGTTTCACTATCAGTCGCTGTTACGAACACCGGAGCTCGCAAAGGCTCCGAAGTAGTGCAGGTTTATGTTACGGAGCCGGACCACGCTTCAGAGCCTCCTCTGCAGCTGAAGGGATTTGAAAAACTGTCACTCAGCCCCGGGGAACGCAAAACGGTCAATATAGAAGTCCCGTTGAATCGTTTATCCGTGTGGAGCGATGAGGAACATGGCTGGAAGTTATGGAGCGGCACTTACAAGTTTGCGGTGGGCACAAGCTCACGAAAACTCCTGCTGGAATCATCTCTCCAGCTAGCCCCCTGAGGTTTACCTCCGAGGCTGATTTGACCTGCGAAGGCAGAGGAAGAACAGTGGGATTGCGGACTGTTGGCCCAACAAGATGGGAACGAATATGGATCGTCGAAACTTCCTTCTTCTGAGCGCGGCGGCCGCCGCAGGATCGCAAATTCAGAGCGTCAGGGCTGAGAGCGTTCCCGAAAGGTGGAGTGCGCAATGGATCTGGTACCCAGGGCAACTTGCTGCTTATCGGCACGCGCGCCGTGTCCATCTGGCTGTGCAGCGTTGCACGAATGTCGGCTATCCGGCCAACTTTCGGCAGCCTCTTGCGGAGGCATGGTTTCGAAAGCGGGGTAGCGCACGCGATGATATCAGTTTGCGATGGGCAGTGCCCGTGAGCCGCGTAAGGACAGTCGTGGGAGGGCGGGGATCCGACATCACGGTTCGGCGCGGGGTTCTGCGCAAAGGCGACTCAGAGATTGCAGTGCAGATTGATTTTGCGGAATCTCTGCCTTGCCTGCTGCTCGAAGGCGGCGAATTCTCTTCAGGTGTCGGCTGGGAAGCAAGCCTGGACGGAACACATTGGGTCCCGGCGGAGACCGGTGAGGGCAGCGATCCGAGCATGCTTCCAGATGCTCCGCGGGAGATAGTCGTGAGCCTGCCTGTCTCTCGTGTAGTCGACCCTGAGGGGCCGCCGCAAACTGCATACGCTCTAACTGCGGGACGCGATCTGCTGCTCGACTTCAGGGAGACGGAACTCGGGAGATTGCGCTTCGACGTTCGCGGCAAAGGCGAACTCAATGTGCAGGTCGGAGAGTCCATAGCAGAAGTTAGGGATCCCGATCCTCGCTTCTTCGAGCAGTACCCGCTGAAGCCGATCCGGCTGAGTGGAGACGTGCAGCAGGTCTCTCTTCCTGAACGCGCGCTGCGATTTGCGCGTCTGATCGCTTCAGACGAAGCGCAGATACAGGGGGTGAGCTTTGATGCAAGCCTCTGGCCTACGAAAGAAAAGGGAACATTCGAATCGAGTGACAGCGACCTAAATGCTATCTGGAAGACTGCAGTCGCCACACTGCGCTCTAATATGCATGATTTCTACCTCGATGGGATCCGGCGTGACGGCTTGCTATGGCATGACGGCCCGCTCACGCTCGAGGCCTATGAGCGCGTGTTTTTCGATGCCGGACTCTCCCGGCAGACACTGATTGGGGAGACGCTTCCGGAGAGACCCACCGTTCGAGACGTGGGTATCATCGACTCGCCCATGTACGACGTAATCGGCTTCGAGCGCGAATACATGATGCGCGGAGATGCCAGCTTTTCGCGGATGTTTCGTGATCGCATCGAGGACATCGTCAGGTTCTACGAATCGCTGCAAGACGATCGAGGGTTCGTGAATGCGGCCCGGGTCCAGCCTTATGGATTTTTCCCGGATTGGTCAGCGACCGAGCAAAGCGGACCGGATGGACATGGAACTCCTGCGTATGGTCAGGTTCTGCTTTTCGGGGCTTTCAACGCGGTGGGAAGCCTGGCGGCTGCGTGGGGCGATACAGATTTGGAGATGCGCTGCAATCGTGCGGCCGATCGTCTTCGCGCCTCGACCAGAAAGTCATTCTGGATGCCAAGCGCTGGGCTATTTACGAATGGTCTGGATCGGGACGGCAAACCGGATGAGCGCTTCACATCTTTCGCTCAGGCATACGCCGTTGCTTTTGGAATCGCGAAGCCTGAAGAATACGACTCGTTATTCCGATTTCTAGAGGACACCAGCAAACGTCCATCGCACTTCAGCCTTAGCCAGGTCGTTGAATTGACAGCTTTCGCCAAGGCTCGGCGCACCGAAAGAGCTCTGGCAAGATTGAAGAGCGCATGGCTGCCGACGATTCAAAATGGGTGTGGGAGGTTCTTTGAAGATATCAATCCGGTGAAGACAGATAGAGAACAACTTGCGATGTATGGCAGAAAATACGCCACAAGCCTTTGCCACGCATGGGCGGGAGCGGCCCCGGTGATGGCGCTTTCGCTCGGCGTGCTCGGCGTCGAGCCGATTGATCCGGGATATCGCGTCTGCCGCGTTGCTCCTCAGCGTTGCGGGCTTGAGTGGGTGAAAGGGGCAGTTCCAACTCCGCACGGCCCAATTGAGGTCGAGTGGCGAGGCGTGGAAGGAGAGGTTCATGTTCCTGCTGGCACGGCGATTCGGACTCTTGATGGAAGACTTTCAACCGGGTCTAGTCGGTACAACCTCAGGAGCGATGACGGCAAAGACTTCTATATCTAATCTCCGGTCTGCGCACTCAAATTCGCCTCATTCGAGGGAATGTGTGTGGTGTGCAAGTCATAGAGACTGGAATTGGGCATGTGGCCAACGTTCCACCTTGACGGAAAGTCGCCGGCGCGCCCTTATGCCGAGCGGCTCGTGAAGCGTTTGACCAAGAGAGCGGTTGCCAGTTTTACGGCAAAGTGGACTGGATTTGTAGACTCTCGCCGACTTATAGGTGGATAATCTGGGTCTTCGATGGGTCCTGTTTTTCAGAGCATGCTCGGTTGTATTTCCTGATCAAGGCTATGGTCCGAATGGGTTTTATGATGGAAGTCCTTCCATGATGAATGGCGTCCTCCATCGTTAGGTGGATGTCAGGTTCAGTCCTGATTGGGGATCATGCGGCAGGTACCCCAAAGCTCGTCCAGACCCTGTCCGAGGAACCCCGGTGCTTTCAGAGCGCACTCCGGTGAGTGGTTTCGCACCGGCTTCCAAGTCGATTCCAGCACTGAGCCCGATCGAAGCGAACGCTCTATTAGCGCTGCTTACATGGGCAGCGTGGCTTCTGTTTGGCGGAACGAGCGCCGTCCATCATCTGATCGCCGACTGGAAGATTGGTTTCACGATGGTCTTCGGATCTCTCGTCGGCGGTGGAACGAGCGAGGGCGGGGGAGCAGTTGCGTTCCCTGTATTCACAAAAATCCTTACGATCTCGGCATTCGATGCGAGAAACTTTTCGCTCGCAATCCAGAGTGTTGGCATGGGCGCAGCTTCTGTGAGCATCCTGCTGCTGCGCATCCCAATCGAACGGCGAAGTGTTCTGTACGCAGGCATTCCTTCGATTGCGGGTGTGATCTTCGGCGGAGTCTGGATTGCACCGTTGGTTCCGGCTGTGTTCGTCCGGACCTCGTTCACGGTTCTCGTCACCACGATCGGATTTTCACTGCTGCTTTTGAATCGCGAAAATAATGAGTTCCGCAACGCTCGAATGCCCCGGTTTGGTAGACGGGAAGTTCTGGTCCTGGTTGCTACGGGTTTTCTCGGCGGAATCGTAAGCTCGCTTGTTGGGACGGGCGCAAACTCGGTTGTGTCCATGGTGATGGTGCTGTTATTCCGGATCAACGAGAAGATTGCCACCCCGACCAGCGTTGTCGTGATGACGATGGCGACCATCCCCGGGTTCCTACTTCACCTTTTCTGGCTGAAAGATTTCTCGCCCACAGTTGAGGGTTATTGGCTGGCGGCGGTTCCGATTGTTGCTGTGGGAGGGCCGTTAGGGGCCCTTTTGTGTTCACGCATGAGCCGGCGATGGATTGTGAATCTGCTTCTGGCGCTGATCTCTCTGGAATTCGTTAGCACGATTGTGCTTGTGCCGATCTCTCGCTCTGTCCTGCTTGTGTCGGCAGCCACGCTGCTTATCTGCGGCTCTCTCGATTGGCTGATGACACGGATCAAGAATTACGCGTCGGAAACGGCTGAATCCGGAGCGCAAGACTGAATCTTCCATACAACGAAGACCCAACGAGGCCGACTGTATGATGAGCACACCCAGCCGTGGAATTGAAGCGACGAACAGGGTATCTCTCTTCTCGAGCACGGGGCGAGCCATAGCTTTCTGGGCAGGATGCGTGGCGGTCACAGCTGGCGTACTACTGCATATACCTATGTTCCTGATGGGACGCGATGTGCATTACAGGCTCGCCGGCATGCCGATGGACACCGGAATGCTGATCGGCATGGGGCTCATCATCGGAGGAACAGCGGCTACCGCTTATGGGCTGTTGCCCCCGCGCAGAGATGACAGTTCACGAATGGACGAGATCGCTCCACCCGAAGATGCGCCACTCACTCGCGCACATTGGGTTCAGATTGTCATTCTCGCAGCGGCGCTGATCATCGACGTGATGAAACCGGCGACGCTGGGCTTTGTCGTACCAGGAATGCGCTTCGAGTACGGGCTCAGCTCTTCAGGTGTAGCCGTTTTGCCCTTCGTGGCGCTGCTCGGCACAACAGTGGGTTCTTTCATCTGGGGGATACTTGCAGATGTGTACGGGCGCAGGGCTACGATTCTGCTGGCTTCTGTGGTCTTCATGGGCACGTCAATCTGTGGTTCCATGCCTTCCTTTGCGTGGAATGTCTTCATGTGTCTCATGATGGGGGTGGGAGCCGGCGGCATGCTTCCCGTGGCGTACGCGCTGCTGGCGGAGATCATGCCCACACGGCATCGCGGTTGGTGCCTTGTGCTGGTGGGCGGAATCGGCTCGGTCGGCGGCTACTTCGCCACAAGTGCGCTCTCGGCGTGGTTGCAGCCCTACTTCGGCTGGCGGATCATGTGGCTCATCAATCTTCCGCTCGCAATGATCTTGATTGCCGTCAGCCCACTGCTGCAGGAGTCGGCCCGCTTTCTGCAGAGCATGGGACGTCTGCAGGAGGCCCGAGATACCTTGGCGCGGTTTGGCATCTCTATTGATAAGGCGGCGCCTACCAGAGCCAGACTCGCACCAGCCGAGCCATCTGGCCCACGAATAAGAAGACCTAAGCTCCTCGGTCTGACTCTTGCCTTGACGCTCACGGCCTTGTGCGTCGGTTTTGTAAATCTCGGAGTGCTGCTCTGGCTGCCAGGAAGTCTGATGCGGGAAGGTCGCAGCGTGGGCGCCGCAAGCGAACTGATCGCCCGTTCTTCACTGTTCGCCGCACCTACGGTTGTGCTCGTCTCGTGGCTTTACAGCATATGGAGCACAAAAAGAACTCTTGTGTTGACGGTCGGAGTGACGACGCTTGGGCTTGTTGCGATTCTTCTCCGTGACTTCAGGAATATTCCGTCATTGTCGAGCCCGGTGTTTTCAGTTGTCCTGCTGATGGTTGGCACCAGTGGAATCATCTCTGTGCTTCTGCCGTATGCAGCAGAGAGCTACCCGATCAGGGTGAGAGGGCGGGCCACGGGGTGGGTGGCTGGGTTCAGCAAAGGGGGAGGATTACTGGCTCAGGGGCTCGGGACACTTGCGCTGGTTCCTGCCCTCGGGGTGACGGCCGGCATTGTGGTTGCGCCTTGTCTGCTTTCTATTGTGCTACTTGCGACTTTAGGGCACGAGACGCACGACCGCGACCTGCGAGAGCTTGAGGAAGTGGCTTAGTGCCTTGGCGTCGATCCTCCACCTTTTGATCGATGCCTGTTGGACCCTCAGGCCGCTACAGTTGCGAATGCGTCGCGAACCCACCTCAATGATGCGGCGTAAATCGCTTCTTCCTCTGCAGTTATTCCATCTAGACGGGTCCTCATGGCTGAGCCGCTGCAGGAAAAACCTATCGTATTTGAGACCGATGCTGTCGTGATCGGAGGTGGACTTGCGGGCACTGCCGCATCGATACATCTCGCTCGGAACGGCTTTCGCGTGATCTGCATCGAGCAACGGCGAGAGATCCGCAACATCGTAGGCGAATCCCTGGATTGGTCGGCTCCGGATCTTTTCGCAGATCTTGGATTGCCCATGGAAGAACTCGTCTCAAAGGAAGTGGCAACCTGGAAGCGCCATATCACCGTCGCAAGCATTGACGGTGGGCGGAAGGAGTTTCTACCCGGAGAATGGCTTGCCGAAAGACCGTGGAATGTTGAGCTCCGCACGCTCCACCTGGACCGCGATCGAACGGATGCTTGCCTCCGCGAGACAGCGCAACGACTCGGCGTAAAGACCCTCCACGAGCGGGTAGCAGATTTTGCAGTGATGGACGAACACAATCCGAAGACGCGTCGAATTCTCGGGCTGCGTACTCAACAGGGCACTTTTGTGCGTGCTTCGTGGTTCATCGATGCATCAGGATCAGATGCGAGTCTGCTTGGCAAGCGATTCGAGTTGAAGTCGGTCGCGTATGGTCCGCGAAAAGCAGCGATCTGGTCGCACGTGACAACCGAAGAGTGGGTTGAGGGAACGACGCTGTACATGGTGCCTTCGCCGGGCGAATACATGGAATGGATCTGGGAGATTCCAATCCGTCCGGGAGTCAGCAGCATCGGTTACATCGCCCCGGGATCGAGCGTGAAGAGGCAGCGTGCAGCGGGACATTCGACTCACGAGATTCTCGTTCGTCAGTGCGACAGGTTTGATCGGCTGCAGGAGATCGTGGAACAAGGCCACGTATCTCAGGCTGCGACCACATCGTTTCTGTGCAGAACTTATGAAGGTGTATGCGGAACAAACTGGGTGGTCGTGGGTGAAGCCGCATCTCAATCTGACCCGATCACCGGAAATGGCGTGACCGCCGCTCTGAGACACGCCCAGGAAGCCTCTCGCTTGATCTGCCGCTATCGGCAGCGAGGCACAATTTCAATATGGGCGAGATCGCTCTACAATCTGCGCGTCGCCACTGTCGGGTTCTACTTCAACAGCCTGATTGAAAAGCTCTTTTATCAGCCGATGTTGCGCGATCGCATCGGCTTCTTCAGCACAGCGCGAATATACACGGTTCCCGCGTGGCTGATGAATGTCGTATACACCCGGATGCGGCCAGCAGGTTCCTGGGTACGCAGTGTTGCCATCACATCCATACTGAACACAATTCGTATGTGCGCCTGGCTGGCGTTTCAGGTTGCATCCCTAATGCCTTCGGGTACTGCCAACCGATCTCAATGCCAGCCGTTTTCAACCCGGGAGCAGATCTATGCACTGTAGCGTGCGCGGTAAGGGAGAAGCCGTCCTGCTCGTCCACGGGATGCCCACAAATGGCCGGCTCTGGGACGGCGTTGTCCGGGATCTCTCCCGAAACTTCCGGTGCTTCATTATTGATCTGCCCGGCATGGGGGGAACGCGCGCTCTGCCGTATGGTGCAGCTTACTTTGCGCAAGTTGCTGAACAGATCGAGCAGATTCGCACGCGCTATCAGGTTCAGCGTTGGCATGTCGTGGGCCATGATGGCGGTTGCGCGATCGCAGTGCAATATGCGCATTTATTCCGGAAGCGAGTCGGGTGCATGGCACTCCTTTCGCCGGCGATCTTTCCCGACCTTCGCCCGTTCTTTCTACTCGATCTGTTGCGGAAGCCGGTGATAGGGGAACTCCTGGCGCCGCTGGTTCATGCATGCTTCTGGCAGATTGCCATGAAGCGAGCCATTCCGGAGCTAGAGAATGCGGCGCAGCGGTGCAGTTTTCAAAAGACGTTTTCGGGACCCGTCGGTCCGTGGAAGCTGATGCGCCTCGTGCGATGGGGAGAGCCAGAGTCGGTCTTCAAAGAGTTTCCATCAATTCTCAGAGAGATCGACTGCCCGACACTCGTCGTGCACGGTTCGAGAGACATTCTGCCGGAGTCGTTTGCCGCTCGCGGCGCGGAGTTGATTCCGAATTCGCATTTAATTGAGCTCGATTCAGGACACTTCATTCCGATTGAGTGCGCAGTTGAAGTTGCGGAGAACCTTGCCGCATACTTCAGATCGCGAGGCATGGAGACTGGCGTCCGCCGAGGAACTTCTCATCGGCGGAAGACTGCAACGCCTACAGCGCGGCCAGAACTCGTACCGGTTCCAGCTGCCCACTGATCTTGGCCGCAGGGACTGATCCAGAGTAATCATCCAGGCTGTCCTCCTTCATTTCGAGGAACCATTGAGCCTTCTCATCTTTCAGATGTCCATGATCGTGCTACTCAGCATTGCATGCGGGCGCATTGCACGCGCGTTTGGGCGGGCTCAGGTCATCGGCGAGATATTCGGAGGCATTCTTATGGGGCCCTCCATCTTCGGCCGGATCGCACCGTCGCTCTTCGCGAGGCTCTTTCCCCAGGGCTCCTTTGCGGCGCTGGAAGTTCTGAGCACCGTCGGGCTCATTCTCTTTCTGTTTATCGTTGGATCAGAGCTGGACCTGGAGCACCTGAGACAGCAGAAAACGACTGCTCTGCTTTCCAGCCTGACCAGCATCGTGCTGCCGTTCACACTCGCGACTGCAGCCGCACCCCTCTTTCATGCTCGCTTCTCCCCCAACGGAGTGGGCAGGCTTCCATTCGCACTTTTCCTGGGTGTCTCGATGAGCATCACGGCATTTCCGGTTCTCGCACGAATACTGGAGGAGCGAAATCTGCAGACGACTCCACTGGGAGCGACCGCGTTGCTGTGCGCTGCGCTCGACGACGTCGCGGCATGGCTGCTGCTGGCTGTGGGGATGACCTTCATTTCGGCAAATAACAGCGGGCCTGCTCTGTGGTTTCGATTGCTGTGGCTCGCGATATACCTGGCCGCCATGTTTTATATCGTCAGGCCGCTCGGGCGCCGGTTCGCAACCAAAAGAGCGCACAACATTCTGACGTACGAGGCGCTGGGGTTGATGCTCGCGATCGCACTGGCATCTGCAGCGGTCACGGATGCAATTGGAGTGCATCCTCTATTCGGGGCTTTCCTGGCTGGCTTGTGCTTTCCTCGAGTTCCTCATTGGCAACAATCGCTTCGTGTCCGGCTCGAAAGTACATTGTCGCTCATCCTGCTGCCGCTCTTCTTCGCCCTCACCGGCTTGCGAACGAGGCTGGATCTCCTGAACGATCTTCGGACGTTGCTCTGGACCGGATTCGTTCTCCTGCTGGCTGTAGTGGGCAAGATGGGAGGTGCGATCATCGGGGCTCGTCTGACTGGTCAGGAATGGAGGTCTTCTCTAACCTTGGGCGCGCTGCTGAACACTCGGGGATTGGTTGAGTTAATTGTGCTGAATATCGCCTATAACGCGCACGTCTTCTCGCCAACACTCTTCACCATGATGGTTGTGATGGCGCTGGTCACCACTGCCATTACAGTGCCGCTTCTGAGAGCACTCGGGATTGCAGATGGCAGTTCATTGCAAGTGAGATCGTCGGCCGCGCAATTTAACTGAGCCCAATCTAAGCTTCAGGCGATCTCTCGCACGGTGATCTCGTAGGAGAAGTTGTCGGGGTCGAACGGATCCACGCGCCCGTCGGAAGTCTCTGCCTGGGGATACATGAAGTACACGAGGGGCTTGTTTGTCGAGCCCGGCAGCACAACGTCGTGGGCATAGTTGTAGGCCATCCAGTTCATCTCCCACGAGCCGAACAGGCGATCGTGCGCGCGCGCGACGAGCTCATCAATGAGCGGCCGGTTTCCGGGCGGCTCTTCTAGAACGACTTTACGTACGTCAGCAGGATCGACCGGCACCCAACCGTGCTCGCGAAGGTAGACCTCGACCCGGCAGTGCTGACCCTTAGTGGCCTTGTCAGTCGCAATTCCGAGGCTCTTGTAGCCGAGATCCGATTTCGCGATCCGCAGACCGTACACGTGGCGCGCAGGCAGGCCAACGGATCGAGCTAATCCGACATAGAGAGCGTTCAGATCGGCGCATTTGCCTCCCATATCGCCGGACTCCAGCATGAAGCGTATATCGCCTCTTCCGCAGCCTCGTACCTTCGGATCTCGAAATGTGTTCTTGACTACCCAGTCGTAGATTGCGCGCGCTTTCTCGGTGTCGGACGACGCGCCGGCGGTCGCCTTCAGGGCCGTTTCTCTCACAATTCCATCGGTCGGGACGAAGCGGCTTGGCTGAAGGAAATAGTTCAATTCGGCCTGAGAGGCGCGGGGTCGGCCTTTCTGTTGCGATAAATCGACCGTGTAGTTCTTGAGCGCGACTTGGCTCGTCAACGTTAGCCTCGGCCTCGCATCTGGCGGAAATGAGGCAGAAACGATGGTGAGTGCATTCTGTTTGTTGTGGGTCAGTGTTACCGCTCCGCCCTCTGCAGCGGGATGATTCAATCGCGTTCGCTGGTAAGGCGTGTCCACATTCAGCGCCGCAGGAAGCCAAATGCGACAGGCGCCTCTCGGATTATGCAGCGAGACGCTGGTTACAACCTCAAAAGTGCGCCATCCGTCAGCGGACACTGCCTTTGCCAGCGCAGGCATCGAGATGCTGAGCGCAGAACCAGAACAAAAAGCCGCACTCGAAGACAAAAATGCTCGCCGATTCAAAAGGGACCTCCAGATTGTCATGCTGACGGGTGACTCCGATGGGCAGGAGAAATCTTCTGTTGGCATCATCGTCAAACACCCACCGAACCCGCCTCCATCGAAAGGATGAAAAGCTGGTCGCAACCATACGGCGAACCGGAACGATGAGCTGAGGTGGATGCCGAACGTGAGGAGCCTGGTTTTCCGTTGCTCTGTAGTCCCATTGATTGACCGAGACTTCAAACTATCGAGCGATGACGTCTGGTCGCGCTGCAGCTAGTGTTTGCTCAACGATATCGGCAGCATGTCTCGTTCTCACGAAGGCGTGCGCTCGTGTCGATTCTTTCCCGGATTCTGAGGCCAACATGATGCCAGCGCTTCTTTGCTTTAGGAGACGCCTGTCTCTTCGCTCCTGCACTCTCATCCCGAAAGTCCTTCTCATCGCCCTGTTTGTTTTCGGAGTCTGCAAAGCCTCTGCCCAGGACGCAACAGGCGCTCTCGAAGGCAGGCTTACAGATAAGAGCGGCACGCCTGTAGCGAATGCCACGGTGCAGCTCAAAAATATGGAGACAAATGCGGTGCGCAGCCAGACCACGGATTCCGATGGTGTGTATCGGCTTGTGCAACTGCCTGTCGGCCACTACTCGCTCGCGGTCGATGCTGCGGGATTTGCGCACTTCTCGCAGTCGCCGGTGGACATCACGGTCAGCCAGACGAAGCGCATCGACGTTCCGCTTGTCCTCGCCTCGGTGAAAGAGTCGATTGAGGTCACCGCGACAACTGCGTCGATCGACACCTCGACGAACACATTGGGAAAAGTGGTGGAGAGCAGGGAAGTGCTCGATTTGCCGCTGAATGGGCGGAACTTCGCTCAACTCGGGCTTCTGCAGACCGGAGTGGCCCCCTTGTCCGCAGGTCTCGCGACAGAGGGCGGTTCTCTGCGCTCGGGCCAGTCGTATGCGGTAAACGGCCAGAGGCCTGAGGCCAACAATTTTCTGCTGGACGGCGTTCAGAATGTGAACCGCATGGATGGCGGATTCGCTCTGAAGATCCCGATCGATGCAATCGCAGAGTTTCGGATTCTGACGAACACGGCGCCACCCGAATACGGGGCCAACACCGGATCGACGACAAGCGTCGTTACCCGTGCAGGCGGCAATCAGTTCCATGGCACGGCGTACGAGTTCTTCAGAAACGATGCGCTGGATACGAGGAATTACTTCTCGCCGGAAGTCGAGCCGTTGAAGCAGAACCAGTTCGGTGTTACTGCGGGTGGTCCGATCCGGACCGACAAGCTGTTCTTCTTTTCTTACTACGAGGGATTTCGCAATCGGCAGGGGATCACGACCTCAGCTACGGTCCCAACCGATGCGGAAAAGCAGGGCGACTTTTCTGGAATAGGGCATCCGTTGATCAACTTCGCAGCAGGTGGGGTTCCGTTTCCGAACAACCAGATCCCAAAGGCAGCGTTCGATCCGGTGGCGGTGAATGTCGCTGAGTTGTACCCGTCGGGCAACGTGACTCCGTCAATCTATACCGCCGTGGTTGTGGGCACGAACGATGACGACCAGACGGGAATGCGGCTCGATTTTCATCAGTCTGACAAGAGCCAATACTTCGGCCGCTATTCCTATTACACCGGCTACAACATCAATCCGGTTTCAGTCCGTGGATCTGATATCCCGGGCTTCCCGACCCGAGATGATTACACAGCGCACTCCGTTGTGGGATCGAACACGTACCTGTTGTCGCCATCGAAGGTGAATTCGTTCGAAGCTTCATTCTTCCGATACGGGTTTCTGTTTGATGAGCGGTTGAATCGCACTCCGCCGCGCAGCCTAGGCTTTGATTACGACTCGGCATCTGCCATCGGCCAGGGACCGCCTTTCTTCAACCTCTCTGGGTACTCTCCTATCGGCGGCGCGATTACAGGTCCGCGAACATCTGTACAGAACACCTACGAAGTTCACGATGGATTCTCGTGGATTCATGGCGACCATTCGTTCAAGGTTGGCGGCGAGTACCGGCGAAATCAATTGAACCTCTTTCAGTCAATCGCGCCGAATGCGTTCTTTATCTTTGCCTCGTCGTTTCCGACCAATGACGCATTCGCCAACCTGATGCTGGGCGCGCCTGTTGTTTTCTACCAAGGCCGCGGCGACTTCACGCGTTACGTTCGCAACTGGAATATGGGTGTCTACTACCAGGACGAATGGCGAACGACCCGCAGGTTCTCCGTCAACTACGGCATGCGTTACGAGATCATCAATCCCAACACTGAGACGCGCAACCGGCTGAACGCCTTCATTCCGGGTGTGCAGTCGCACATCATGCCGAATGCCCCAACGGGCGTGCTGTTCCCAGGCGATCCGGGTGTTTCGAAAGGTATCGCGGCCAGCTACTACAAGGGTTTTATGCCACGTGTGGGATTCGTCTGGGATCCGACCGGTGAAGGAAAGTGGTCGATTCGGTCTTCGTACGGCATCTTCTACGATCCCTTTGCCAACGGATCAGGTGTCACATCTCAGGGCCCGATCAGTTCGCTCCCCTGGGCACAGTTCGAGCAGATTACGCCTCCGAGGCTCAAGTTCGACTCTCCGTACAGCAATGTAGCGATACCCGCGCCGAATACGTTTCTAAGCCCATCAACTCCGTTCGTAATGGACACGAAAGCTCGACCATCGAATGCTCAGGACTGGAACCTCTCGGTTCAGCGCGAAATCGCAAAGAGCTATGTGCTTGAGGTTCGATATGTTGGCACCAAGGGGACGCACCTGCCCAGAAACATCGACGCGAATCCGGCAGTATACGGGCCAGGCGCGACAGCGCAGAATGCCGACCGCAGAAGAATCCACGCAAACTGCGCTCCCAACAACGGTCCATGCCAATATGCAACGATTGCGGAACTCACCTATGGCCAGAACTCGACCTACCACGCAGGACAGATGAGCTTCTCGCGCCAATATGCGAGGGGATTGGGATTCAACGTGTCGTACTGGGCATCGAAGACTCTGGACTATCTATCGTCCATGAACCTGCAGGGTGCGTCCGCAAAGCCGCTCAGTGGAGAGAACGATCTTGCGCAGAATCCGTTCGACCTCAAGGCGGAGCATGGTCCTTCCATCTTCGACGCGAGACATCGATTCACGGCGAGCGCAAGTTGGGAGATACCGTTTGCGAGCAGGACTCAGGGCTTCCGAAAAGTACTGCTGGACGGCTGGCAACTGAACGCAATTGCGAGCGCGAACTCGGCGACGCCCTACACCGTCTATGACAGCGCGAATGTTTCTCTTCAGGCTTCGGCGCCTCCGATATCCGGATTTTTCGCAAGCCGGCCAAACCTCGTGGGGAATCCAAACCACGGACCGCACACAGTGAGTCAGTGGGTCGACAGGACTCCGTTCCAGAGGCTGAATCCTCAGACACAGGCTGGGCAGTTCGGCAATGAAGGACGCAACGCCGTCAGAGGCCCGGCTTTCGCCGATGTCGATCTGTCGGCGATGAAAAGCATCACAGTGACTGAGCGCCTGCACGCCCAGTTCCGTGCAGAGTCGTTCAACATTGCGAATCACGCCAATTTCGGTCTGCCGATTGCAGATATTGCGTCGCAGGACTTCGGCCGCATTCTTCGGGCATCGCCGCCGCGGCTCACGCAATTCGCTCTCAAACTGCTGTTCTAGGGTTGAATGATGGCGAGCAATCAGTCCGAGTCCAGCATCACTTATCCCGGGTGGAAGGTAGTTCTAGCCGGGTTCTTCGGGGTCATGGTGAGTTTCGCCGCCGTGGTCCCGTATACCTTCAGTGTTTTCGTCAAGCCGCTTTCGGCTGCGTTTGGTTGGCATCGCGAGGCGGTTTCGGCGGGATTCAGCATTGCCGCGTTGACAGTAGCTGCGGCTTCGCCGGGACTCGGATTTCTCCTGGACCGGTTCGGACCGCGGCGCATCGTTCTGCCATGTGTGGCAGTTTTCTGTGCGGGATATGTCTCGCTTGTCTGGCTTACGCCCCACATCATGCATTTCTACATCGCATTCTTCATCCTCGGTGTGGTGGGCAACGGGACTGCGTATCTCGGATACTCGCGCGCAATTTCAACCTGGTTCGTTCGGCGCCGAGGTTTGGCACTCTCAGCGATGCTTGCGGGCGGTAGCTGCGGAGCCATGCTGCTTCCGCTCGTAGCGCAGGCGTCGATTGCTCACTATGGCTGGCGCGCGGCCTACGGAATTCTTGGCGGGCTCGCGTTCGTAGTTGGCTTTCCGTTCGCGGCGATGTTCCTGAAGGAACAAGCTGTCGCCCTCGATCAAACCAATGGGGTGTTGAAGCAGGACGTGACGCTAGGGGAAGCGGTGGGCAGCCGAATCTTCTGGATCATTGCGATCACAGTATGTCTGTATGCCGCCAGCCTGAATGGGGCGCTGGCTCACCTCTCCGCTATTTTGACCGACAGAGGCGTGTCCGCATCAGGCGCAGCTGCCGCGGTTTCGATGATCGGCGCAACAGCATTAGTCGGAAGGCTTCTAACAGGGTTGTTCCTCGACCGGTTCTTTGGCGTTCGCGTGTCTCAATGGATGCTCCTGATCACGGCGATCGGCATGGTTCTTCTATCCCTGGCTCACTCGCTGACAGCGGGGCTGTTCGCAGCTTCACTCATCGGCTTCAGCATGGGTAGCGAGGGTGACATCACGCCCTATCTGCTCAGCCGCTACTTCGGCCTGAAGAGGCTCTCCACGCTCTATTCACTCACCTGGACTGCGTATGCTGCCGGTGCGGCAGTAAGCCCCATCCTTGTTGGCAAATTGTTTGACAGTCTCGGCTCTTATCGTCCCGGCACGATCCAACTGCTCGCGCTTCCTGCGTTCATCCCTTGTCTGCTGATGTTCCTTCTGCCGCGGTATGGCAAGGAAGTTAGCTCCCATACGGCATTCCAGGCAGAGCCGGAGATGCATGCGGAGTTGGGTTGACACTCTACTTCGATGAGCGCCCGAAATCGTCCGATTAGTTGATGCTTTCTTCATTCTTCTGGCCGGTCCGGACCTCAACCACCCTGCGCAAGACGTGCAGGCGTATGTTCCTTAAAGTAGTCAGAGCCGCAGGGCTGGTGTTCAGTCTCAAACGTCATCCCCATCGGGAAATGCAAAAACTGAAACGACAGAAGACAACCAGCTTGATGCGAGGATGGCCAATCATCGTTTGCGCCACATTCGTGCTGCTCGCTCTGCTGCGGATCCCTCTGATCGTGGCAGAAGCCGAAGACGGTTCCAGGAAGCTGGATCTGGCGATCATTGTGCTGCCTACTTTGAAGGATGCCGAGGCGGCTCGTCACCAAGTGCAGAACGGTGCTGACTTCGCCGTGCTGGCCAGGGAGAAGTCGGTAGATGCCACCTCGGTGGACGGCGGCTACATGGGAAAGCTTGATCCTGACCAGCTGCGGCCGGAGCTGCGGAAGGCACTGAACGGGCTCCGGGCCGACGAATTGACCGGCATCATCCCGTTGCCTTCAGGGTTCGCAATCGTAAAGGTTCTGGCAAGCGCCCCAAACACCACAGACATCAATCCTGCTCGCATCTCCTCGCTGCTGGCTACGGGAGCAATCCGGTTTGGCGCACAGATCTCGGGGCTCAACGAAGCGGATGCGGTGTTCATGCAATATTCAAAGCCGGACGGATGGGAGCGCGATCTTGAGGAGGTCTGCCGTATTCGGACGGAGTCGCTTGCGCACGCCAAGAAGAACATCCGCGCCAATCTTTCTGCGGATCGTCCTTCAGGCAATCAGTTCTCACTGGCCGAGAAGATTCAGGGCCACAGTGCTGTTGCTCAGCTTTTTGCCTACAGCGGAGAAATGAACGACTCCATTGAGGAGTGGAAGATTGCTTACTCACTTGCGCAATCTGGAGAGCCGCAGTTTCTGCCGAACCTCGAAGAGAGCCTTGGAACCTCGTATCTCCATCTCGCAGAGATGGAGAACGATGTTTATCAGGGATCGAAAGATGTCGACATATTCCCGCCGCTGAATCCGCACGCGAGCTACAGCCGGCAGGAGGCGTCGAAGCTTGCAATCGGGTACTTCAACCAGTACCTGCAAGATCGCCCGGACGATCTGGAAGTTCGTTGGCTTCTCAACCTCGCGTACATGACACTCGGGCAGTACCCGGCGGGAGTACCGAATGAGTTCCTCTTTCCAGAGACGGAATTCCATTCGAAGCAGAGCATAGGGAAGTTTCGGGATGTCGCTCCCGCAGAGGGTCTGAACTCGTTTCGGGCTGCCGGAGGCCTTATTGTCGACGATTTCGATAACGACGGCCAGCTCGATGTCGTGGCATCCAGCATGGATGTGTGCGACCCGATTCGCTTCTTCCACAACAATGGAGACGGCACATTCAGCGATAGGACGCAAGAGGCCGGCATCCTCGACCAGTTGGGTGGATTGAATATCGTACAAGCCGACTACAACAATGATGGTTGCATGGACATTCTGGTGCTCCGCGGCGGCTGGGAATTCCCGCATCGAAAATCCCTGCTCCGCAACAACTGCAACGGAACCTTTACCGATGTCACTGATGCGAGCGGCTTGGGAATTACCGTGACTGCAACGCAGTCGGCAGCTTGGGCGGACATCGACAATGATGGTCTGCTCGATCTCTTCATCGCCAATGAGGGTGCGCCCGCACAGCTCTTCCACAACAGAGGCAATGGCACCTTCGAAGAGATTGGCAAGGCGGCGGGCATCGACGAGACCGCTTTCAGTAAGGGAGTAACCGCAGCTGACTACGACGGCGATGGTTTCGTAGATTTCTACGTTACGCATCAGCACGGAACGAACTCACTCTTTCACAACAACGGAAACAAGACATTCACAGAAGTGGGCCGTGAAGCCGGTGTGCAGGCACCCTCGTTCAGTTTCGCAACATGGTTTTTCGACTACGACAATGACGGTTGGCCGGATCTGTTTGTGGCTGGCTACCTGACATCGGTCCCGGAAGCTCTGAAAACCTATGCCGGCATTCCGCAAAACGCCGAGACGCTGAAGCTGTATCACAACAAACATGACGGCACATTTGAAGATGTTACGGCCAAAGTGGGCCTCAACAAGGTCTATATGCCCATGGGTTCAAACTTCGGCGACATCGATAATGATGGGTACCTGGATTTCTATTTGGGTGTTGGGCAGCCGTCGTATGCTGCGCTCCTTCCTCATGTTCTCTTCAGGAACAATGAAGGCAAGTCCTTCGTCGACGTTACTGAATCCTCCGGAACTGGTGAGCTGCATAAGGGGCATGGGATTGCTTTCGCAGACTTGAGGAGACGCGGGAGTGAGGATATCGTGGCGCAGATCGGGGGCGCTGTTCCAGGCGACAAACACTCGATGCGCGTATTCGAGAACCCAGGCAGCAGCAATGACTGGTTGAACGTTCGTCTTGTCGGGGTGAAATCGAATCGTGAAGCATCGGGAGCTCAGATTCATGTAACGGTCCGCTCTCGTCATGTTCCCGCCCGATCCATCCACCGCACCGTAGGGCAAACGAGTTCATTCGGCGGCAATCCGCTGGAGCAGCACATTGGCCTGGGCCCGCAAGGCGAATCGGTTGACCTCGATATCTACTGGCCTGTCAGCGACACTCGTCAGCACTTTGCCGGTATCCGAAAAGATCAGTTCATAGAAATCAAGGAGTTTGCTCCCGAATATAAGACTCTTGAGCGAACGCCTGTTCCGAGACCTGCACATCTGAATCGCGTAACTTCCGCGCAGGCAGCCCGGTGAGCTTGACGCGCGCGATTGCTACGTTGGCGCGGCAGATCATTGCTGCTGCTCTGGGAGTTGTTGCGTTGAGTGCTGCGGCTGCGGAGCGACATCAGGTCAAAGGAGTGCTCGTTCAGGTAGAGCCTTTGCGCCACTCGATTGTTGTTTCATGCGAGGCGATCCCGGGATTTATGGAAGCGATGGTGATGCCGTTCACCGTGCGCGGTCCGGGCGAATTGAAGAGCCTTGCGCCTGGGTCGACAATCCACTTCGACATGTTGGAAGAGAAGGGCGTTAGTTATGCAGAGAACGTCCGCATTGTCGAAGTGTCAAACTTCGAATCGGAACCGACGGAAGCAGGACGCCTCAGCTTTCTACAAGAGTCGCTGGATCCGTCTCTAAAGGAGAAGGCGATCCAGGTTGGTGCGCAAGTGCCGGACTTTGAACTTACCGATCAGGCGCAGCGCTCAACCAAGATGTCGCAGTTTCGAGGAAAGGTAGTTGCACTCACGTTTGCTTATTCGCGATGCCCCAATCCAAACTATTGTTTCCGACTATCCAACAATCTGGCCCAGCTGGAACGCCGCTTTCGATCCGCAGCTGGACGCGATTTGATCCTGATGACCATCGTGATCGATCCCGCGCAGGATCGCGAGAAGGCATTGGAGCGGTATGCGGATACGTGGAAGGCGAGTCCCGCCTGCTGGCACTTTCTGACAGGGTCCATTGAGGACATCAGAAATGTTGCCGCTCTTTTTGGAATGAACTTTTGGAAGGATGAAGGCTTCGTGACACATAGCTTCCATACGATCGTGATCGACCGAAGGGGGAAGCTGGCGGCCAATCTCGAAGGGAATGGCTTCACCGCGCAGCAGTTAGGTGATGTGGTTGAGAGCGTCATGCAGCAATGACCCCTCTGCCTTGGGAGACTTAGGTCACGCCAGCGCCTTGCTCGACACAAGTACCCCGAACACGGTTTTGTGGCCGACGATCCACTTTGACGTAGAGTCGCCAACGCGTCCTCTCGCACGAGCAGCCCGCCTATTCTGAAACCAAGAGAGCGCGTCGCCCGTTTTGAGGCATCTTGGCCGAACACGGATCGATGGGCGTTGGCCGACTTAGTGTCCTCCATCCAAGCAGAGATGTGCGTTGACTCCAGAATAGGAACGCATCGAAGGCGAAGATCATCAGCCTAAGCTAGTTCTTGGAAGGTCCGTCGGCACGCGTGATATCCAGGAACTCCACCGATCGATGCTTTCCCTGATATAAGCTTAGGTCCCAGTTGCTCCCGCGCAGCTGTGAAGATGCTTGCTCCTAAAGGATCGATTTGCGGAAGGCTTCCAGGACCTTCTTGCTTAAGCTCATCGGGTGCCCAGGCAAGCTCGAAGTCATACACTCCCGTCAACCCGGTTTTGTCGAGGACAGTTCGGTGCAGAAACATTGAAAGAAACTGGGGGGAATCGCTGCATGGAGACGCCGGTGAAGACCACCTGGCCCCGATCGCCCGTCTGAATGTCGAAGGCCACTTCAGCTGACGTCATAAGCGGCCGCAGTCAGGATCTTCAAGGGGGATGTTCGTCGCCCTAAATCGACCACCGCCGATAGCGGTAATCCCTTCCCCGCTCTCCTATTTAGTTCGCTCTTAACCGCGGCTACTTCGAACTTCAGCGGCTTAGCAGACTGTCCGAGGGCATTCGCGACTCCTCAGACTGCTAATGCAGCCATATGAAGCCCTAATCGCATGTAGAGGTCGTATCGCTTCCGGCGTTTGGTGTGGTCTCTTCCACTCAGTTGAGGCGAAACTTGCTTGCAGGAAAGAACCCAATGCATGCCGAGTCCCTTAGAATGACCCATTAGGGGCTACCCGAAATCACTGGAGGCATGAGCGACGGCGTGCGCTTTCGAATCCCCACATCGGCCTTCTGGGCGGTCCTCAGTTTCAGCTCGGGAGGCTGGCAGGCTGCTCAAGCTCCGGCACCTGAATCGCAGAAACCAGTTCCTCACGCCCAGATACTCCGAGATTATCCAGAGCTTGTCGATATCACGCAATCGACCGGCATTCATTTCGAGCACATCTCCAGCCCCGAGCAGAAGTTCATCGTGGAATCGATGAGCGGGGGAGTTGCGCTCATTGACTATGACCGGGATGGGTTTCCAGACATCTACTTCACCAACGCGCAAAGTACGGAAATGGCGCTTCACGGGCAGAAAGCCCGCAGCGCTCTCTTCCACAACAACGGGGATGGAACATTCACCGATGTGAGCGACAAAGCTGGCGTTGCATTTCCGTGCTGGGCGATGGGGGGCGCTGTTGGAGATTACAACAATGACGGGTGGCCGGACTTGCTGGTGACCTGCTTGAGCGGCGTAGTGCTTTATCGAAACAACGAGGACGGAACCTTCTCCGACGTGACGAGGGAGGCGGGACTAGCAGGCGATAGGATGTGGGCCACCGGGGCGGCATTCGGCGACTACGATAACGACGGGTTTGCCGATCTGTTTGTTTCACACTATGTCGAAGTGGATCTGGCGCACCTTGCGGCAGTGGGTTCAAGCGATACCTGCAAGTATCTCGGCATCGACGTGCAATGCGGGCCGATAGGTATGAAGGGCTCGCCTGACACGCTCTACCACAACAATCGAGACGGGAGGTTCACCGAGGTCTCGAAGAAGGCAGGCGTGGCCGACGGGGAGCATCGATACGGCCTGACTGCGATCTGGAGTGACTTCGATCAGGATGGGAATCTTGATCTGTTCGTAACAAATGATGGCCAGCCAAACTACCTGTACCAAGGGAACGGCAAAGGATCCTTTGAAGAGGTTGGTTTCTCTTCAGGAGTGGGACTGAGCGAGAGCGGCGCGCGTCAGGCCAACATGGGTATTGCCATTGGGGATTATCTGCATACAGGCAGAAACTCGCTGGTGATTTCCCACTTCGACAATGAGTCAGCCGCTTTCTATCGTAACGACAGCGCCATGGATTTTTCGGATATTTCTCTGCCGTCGGGGGTCGGGCGCGGGACGATTGGATACGTCGGATGGGGGGACGCTTTCGCTGATTTCGACAACGATGGCTGGAAGGATCTATTTATCGTGAACGGTCACGTGTATCCGCAGGTGGACCGGATCCAGTCATCCCTGCGGTATCTCGAACCCAAACTGCTGTTTCTCAATCAAAGGAATGGGTCTTTCAAAGACATCAGCAAGCTTGCAGGGCCAGCAATTCAGATTACGCAAGTGAGCCGTGGGTTGGCGATCGGAGACTTGTTCAATGACGGCACATTGGATGCAGTGGTCGAGAATCTGAAGGGCGAGCCGATGATCCTGCGTCCGAAGAGCGGCAACCAAAACCACTGGGCCAGCTTTCAGCTCGAAGGCGTGAAGTGCAATCGTCTGGCGTTGAATGCACGTGTGCGTGTCTTCGCGGGAGACCTTGTGCAATTCGATGAGGTGATCAGCGGAGGCAGCTACTTGTCGCAGAACGATCTGCGCTTGCATTTCGGCCTAGGAACACACGACATGATCGACAAAGTGGAGATCACGTGGCCGGGTGGGTTGAAGGAGAATTTGACCAAGCTTGCAGCAGACCAATTCTATGTCGTGAGTCAGGGTAAGGGTGTAATCAAGTCTGAAGGAATCAACCGAAAAGCGCCGGCCTTCAACTAGTTCGTGGTCGGGGATGATGCGCTTTCTTTCTCGTGCTTCTCCTGAGCTGAATGGAGTTTGTCGAATATGCTCTTGTCGGCTGCTTTTTGCAGGCTGCGCGTCTTTTGGAACTCGATTTCGGCTTCGGCCTTCTTCCCAACTGATTTGTAGAAGCGTCCGAGGCGCCAATGGACGTTCTGATCACCGGGGTCCAGTCTCTCGGCGGTCTTGAGTTCGCGCAGGGCATCGTCGTCTTTTCCGGCATTTGCGTACAGCACACCGAGGTCGACGTGCGCCAACTCGAGTTTCGGGTTGAGCCGGACGGCCTTTTCAAGTAGAGGAAGTGCTGGCTCGGGAGTATTCGACTGGATGTAACAGTCCGCCAGGTAGGCCATCGCCTGCGCATGATCGGGACTGTTGTTGAGTTCCGCCTGGAGTTCCTTCGCCGCTTCATCGAATTTCAATTGCGCCCACAACAGGTAGCCCAAGCCGAAGTGCACGTCCGGCATCTTCGGGTCGGCCTGAACAGCTGCGCGGAATTGCTCGATGGCGCCCGGCCGATCCTTCATCTCGTCTAGTGCCTGACCGGCGAGCATATCAGCTTCAGCTGAGTTCTCATTGAGGTTGACGATCTCGTGGTAGACATCGAGAACACACCGGTACTGCTTAGACCAAAGACAACTCTGGGCCAAGGTCATTCTGAAGGGAAGGTTCTGAGAGTCTGCGGCAACAGCCTTTTTGAGGAAAGGCACTGCACCCGCATAATCACCCGAGCCGTAGCGTGCCAATCCGATGAGCGTATTCAGACGCGTTGCCTCTTGGGAGTCGGCGGGCAGTTCCTTGAGAAGCTGTAGAAAGTTTGCGGCAGCTTCCTTCATTCTTCCAGCTTTGAAGAGCGCCAAGCCGAGATTCAGACGCAGACCAGGCATCTCAGGGTTGAGCGACATGGCCTTTTCGTAGTGACCAATGGCTTGTTCGTAACGCTCCAGATGTGCTTCAAGAAGCCCGAGATGTGCGAATGCTTCAGCGTCGCGGGGGTGGAGCTTAAGGACCGATTGCCAAGCTTCCTGAGCTCGTGCAGCATCGCCCTGCTGCTCGAACTGTATCGCGGTCTGGCGAGGGTCATCGGCATTGACCGGGGTTTGCGCCAACGAAAGAACGGGAGAGATGGAAATGAGGAGACCAAATCGAGACAGGGGTCGATATGTTCTTCGCCAATTCATGTGTTGTCGCATTCTCGCTCGTCCGAACGGCGATCATCAACTTCAAACTTTGGTTCGCAGATGAGAAAGCGGCGCGCCAAGGTGCACCTGACGCGCCGCCGGTTGTGGTGTGCTGATCAGAACACGAGCTTTCCGCCCAACTGCAGAGTACGAGGGCCGTAGTCGCTCGTGATCTTGCCGAAGTTGGCGTCGTGGTTGTTCAGATTAACTCCTTGCGGGTTGGCGTGGTTGAAGGTGTTGAACGATTCGAAGCGAAGGTCAATATGGACCCTTTCGTTCGAGGACAATGGAATGGCCTTGAACAGAGACATGTTCCAGTTTTGGATTCCAGGTCCCTTCACCGCGTCCTTCGCTGCATTTCCGAATCCCTGGTTGGGGCCGCCCAGCCAGGGCGCCACGGGATCAGCGAAGGCATTCGTATCGAACCAACGTTGGGTTTGGTGATTGAGCGTCTTGGGATAGTGGATTGGTGCGACCTGGTTGGGACGGTTGCTGGTGCCTCCGCCGAGCCCTAGGGTGTCGCTTCCGGAGTATGCGGGACGAAGCGGCAGTCCGGTCTCGATGAAGGTGATGCCGGAAATCGACCAACCTCCGAGCGCCAGCCGTGCAGCAGTATTCGAGCTCTTCCTGTACCAGGGGAGCCCGTAGACGTAGCTGACGTTCAGGATGTGGCGGCGATCGAAGCCCGTGTCCGAACCGAAGTCGTATCGGGCGCTGAACGGATTGGAGAGCCCGTTGAGATCGTTGGCCACAATGCTCAGCAGGTGTGACCACGTGTATGCCACTTGCGTGGTCAGGCCATGCCGGTTCTCGATGCGTACTCCGGCCTGGAGTGAGTTGTAGTTGAAGTTGGTTTCGTTTTCCTCCTGGTTGATGTTGGCGAATCCAGGGTACTGCCGGTATACGTTCGCGAGCAGCTTCCCGGTTGCAACCTGCTGGCGATCCCAGTAAGGATTCTTTGGGTCGGACCCTGGAGTCGTGGTGTCGAAGTTGAACAGCGGAAGCGTGTTGATCTGGCGATCGTTGTTCTGGCTGAAACCATCGGAGCCGACATACTGAACGACCGCGATGATGGACGGGGCCAACTCACGCTGGATACCTGCGCTGTAATTCGAGGTTCCGGGCGCGTTGTAGTCGTATCGAATGTTCGTGATGTTGGATGGGAAGTGGTTCAGCGTAGTCGCACCTGTCAACACGCTGGTGTTGGGATTCGAGAAGTACACGTTGGTCGCAGACGGGATGTAAGCGAACGGCGGGTTCAACGCGGCGTTGTAAACATCGTTGCCTTGAATGCGCTCCCAGAACAAACCGTAGCCACCACGGAATACAGTTTTGCCGTTGCCGGTGATGTCCCAGGACCATCCGATGCGCGGCTGGAACGTGTAGTAATGGTTGCGAACGTTTCCGCGTGGGAATCCATTGACTCCAGCTTCCCGGATACCGTTCAGGTAGAACTGCTCACTGCCGGTCTTCGCAAACGTCGAGAGCGAAGCCGGGTTCAGAGTGCCATCCCCGTTCATAGGATTGCCCTTGGACCGGTCGTAGTCTTCTGCGACGAAGTTCGAGAACTTGTCGTAGCGCTCGAATGCGTGAGGAAGTCCGTCGTAGCGCAAGCCTAAGTTCAGCACGAGGCGCGGTGAGATGTGCCAGTCATCATTCACATATCCCGAGTAGTTGTTGTTTACCCAGTGCTTGCCCGCGAGGTATTCCAACTGCGAATACGAGCTGGACATGCCTAGGATGTAGTTGATGTAGGAGTCGCCAGAGAAGTTACTCGAGTTGAATGTTGTGACTCCGTTTGTGTTGAACTGCAACTCTTGGTTCTTGTAGGTGTGCAGCACGCCGGCGCCGAACTTGAACTGGTGACGGCCCTTCGTCCAAGAGACGTCGTCTCGATACTGGAAGCCCTCATATCCGTTTTTCCACGGATAGTAGCTGGGGCTCCATGTAACGTTGATGGGAGACCCTTGGAGTTGGACTTCAGGCATGCGGTTGAGGCGGTTGTTTGCGTCCGGGAAAAAGCTGGTCGCATTCCATCCGGTCGGCTTCACAAATGTTCCACCGGGTCCGTTGAGCGGCGTTAACGTGATTTTGTTTCCGCTGTAGAGGAATGCGGTTTCGTTCAGCAGGTTGGGCGAGTAGGTCTGTGTCAGCTTGATTACGGCCGAATACGAGGGGTTGTTCATCGCAGTACCGACGGTGGGATATGTGCTGTTGCCCCACAGCGGCGGAAAGTAATTCTGGGCCAATGTGTCGTGTAGGTAATGCCCCATCAGCTGGTACTTCGGGCTGATCGCATGATCGATGCGAATGATGTCCTCGCGCACATTGGTCGGCTGCGGAATCGAAGCGATGTACTGGGTGCCGTTGTTGAAGTTTGGTTTTGGGAAGGTGCCGGCGTTCAGTTGGAGTACGGCATTCTGGTCAATGAGGTTGGCCGGGATGACATTGCCGGGAAACGGCTGTCCGGGCGTGAGTCCGTCAGCGGCGTAAAGTGCAAGCTTGGCCGGGTCGGTCACGACGGGAACAATAGGGGCTTTTCCACTCGGCGGAGTGTAGGCCAGGTTCGCGCCCGCGCTGGGAAAGTTGGATGCCAGGATCGCGTTTTGTACCGATGGCGCGCTGCCCTGGATCAATCGACGCCATTCTTCGTTCCAGAAGAAGAAGGTGCGATTCTTGTTCTCGTTGTAGACGTGGGGAATAAAAACCGGGCCGCCGAGATTTCCGCCAGGGATGTTCAACTGGAATTTGGAACGAGGCTTTCCGCCTTGGTTCAGGAACCAGTCATTGGCGTTGTAATCGGTGTTTCGGTTGAATTCGTACAATTCGCCGTGATATTGGGAGGTTCCGGACTTGATCACCATCAAGATGGTGCCGCCGGAGCCAATTCCGTAGTCAGGCTTGTAATTGCTGTCCAGAGTTTGGAACTGAGCGATGGAATCCTGCGACGGCAGGTTCATGAAGCAGCCGCCGCAGCCGCGGTCGTTCTGCTCGCCGCCATCAATCATGTAGATGTTGTGCGTCGAACGGGTTCCGTTGAAGCTGATCCCGTTGGCGGATGTGAGCGCGTTTACCCCGCCAAAGGCCGGAAGCGTGTTGGACACGCCCAAGCCGAGAGCAGCCAGAGAAGTGATGTTGCGTCCGTTCGTCGCCAACTGCTCGACCTGCGTGCCGCTGATCAGAGTGCTGACTTCACTGGTTTCGGTTTGCACCTGCAATGCGTCGGCAGTGACTGTGACTGTCGATTCCTGACTCCCTACCGCCAGAACTGCGTCTTGCTCCAGGGTCTGTGCAACGTTAACGACGATCCCTGTCTTTGTGTACTTCTGAAAACCTTGAGCTACCACGGTCATCGAGTAGGTACCGATGCCCATGTTGGCGAAGCGGAAACTGCCGGATGCGTTTGATACGGTCTCGCGGTTCTGGCCGGTCGCATTGCTCGTCAGGGTGATTTGGGCGTTGGGAACGACCGCGCCGCTGGGGTCGGTGACGAACCCTGTGATCGTGGCATTGTCCTGGCTCAGGGCCGGGACGACAGAAAGCAAAAGCAGCAACACCAGGCCGAGGAGGGTGGGACGAGGGTTTAAGGCTATGTGGAACGCTCTACCTCGCACGGCTGATCGTATTTGCCTCGAAATGTGGCTCATATCTGGACTCCTGAGTAAACGCTTACTTCGTTGAGATGAGGTGATTTCGCCTCTCATCAGCACAGGAACCAACTGAGAAGCCAGAAGCGCTCAATACTCTGAAACTGCCCTGGAATACCAACTGCGGCTGCGGATCCAAATGGGTGTCACGCTACTTGAATGCGGATTCCTTAGCGGAATCTCCCTTTAAGACGAGCGCAACTGCGAAACTGCAGTTCGCTCGAAGCCCTACTAATGCATGGGATCCGAAATTCTCAGCCTCGGGGAAGATCGGGGAAGTGCTCGTTCTCCTCTTTGCGCGATCGCCCCCGTGGAGGCAGATTTCGCGGGAAGTGGTTTCTCCTCGCCAAGTTCGGCCAGGCGATTTACAGCAATCGTTTCCTTAGCGCGCCATTCTGCTGCCATCGCACAACGGTTGTCAACGAGAAACTCACATTTGGGACGGGAGGCTCTGGCGGAGAAAGAGGCCCTAAAAACGCCATTTATCACTAGTCGACACAATAAGGTGGTTGCCCTATCGTTGGGTTCACTTCGAAGGGAAAACGTTTCCGTCGAGGCGGGATTCGGAGCGATGGAGAGGACAACGGCGTTTTGGCTGGAGGTCAGTTCAATTCGCTTCCGCGCGAGCTGGACGGCGCTTCGCCGGCCTTACGCCGCCGCACTGCCCGCGGTCGTTGAAGCGGCTATACCAGCAGTTCCGTTGCCGACGATCAGCCGGTCTGCGAATGAGAGGAACAGGGCGCAGAGGACAAGCACTGAGCTCGGTTATCGACGCAGATGTCAGTGGGTGATCCAGGGTACTTTGCAAAGCGCCGTTGGGATCGGTAAGAGGTAGAACTTTTCTACTCTCCAGAACGGCGCAACTATAGTTGTCCTCGACAGAAACCAAGATCTGATTTTTACGGAAGGCGAGTGTCGTGTCCGTGTCTGTGCAGGTCCGCACCGCAGGCTTACCATAACCGTGCGAAGCGCATGCCTCGCCAGAGTTACTGGGCGCGGATCTCAAGTACCGCGACGGCATAGGGCGCCAGCTGAGGACGTCGACGCAATGGCCGATATCCGCCACTCGACTTCGACGCCGATTGCGTGCGGAGAGAACCTCTACATGCGATGGGGATACCGGGAGCTGCTCGAAAAGAGGGCTGTCGATATTATCCAGCCGGACTTCCAAAAGGTAGGCGGGCTTGCGGAGGCGCAGAAGGTGGCGAACATGGCACAGGCATACTACTTGCCGGTTGCCCCGCATTGCGTCGTGTCGCCGATCGGAGTGATGGCAACGGCGCATGCGTGCACGACGTATCCGAACTTCCTTGCCTGCGAGTGGCATTGGATCAACCACACCGACCTCTGGAAGTCCTGGGTGAAAGAAGGCGAGATCATCGTGAACGGCTACGTGACACCGCCGGATCGCCCCGGGTTGGGCGTCGAGATGAATGAGGAAGTCGCCAGGAAGGCGCAGATACCTGGTACGCCGTGGTTCGAAGCTGAGAAGTAAATCCCAGCCTCCACCTGGTCACCAAAAGGACAGCAGATGCGGAACCTTATTGCGAGCATACTTACCGGAGCAGCGATCCTGAGTTTTGCTTGTCCTGCGTCGGCACAGCAGGGCTTTTTCACGCGAGAAGACGTGATCAAATACACGCCTGACTGGCATGGGGAACGATTCGCCGACGGCCGCCCCAAAGTTCCCGACGACATTCTGGATCGTATGAAGAACGTGACTCTCGAAGAAGCATGGGCGACTCTGCGTTCTGCGGGCTTCAATCACCAGTACGAGGATGGGTGGTACTGCATACATCCCGATCAGGTACTCGTGGGGCGGGCACTCACGGCGATGTGGATGCCGGGCCGGCCCGACGTGCAGAAGGTTGTTGAAGATCAGGGAAAACTCGACAACCGCAAGGGCGCCACAAACGCGTGGCCTGTGGACATGCTGCAGCCCCGCGACGTGTATGTTGCCGATCATTTTGGTCTGAAGGTTGATGGGCCATCCATTGGCGACAATGTGGGAAACGCGATCTATGCGCGATCGGGAAACGGCATTGTTTACGACGGCGCTGTGCGGGATATCAACGGCCTGAATGAGCTGCCGAACTTCGTATCTTTTGTACGCAGTTACGATCCTTCGCATCACTTCGGAACGCTCTCGAGCGGTGCGCGCCTCAACTCAACAATGGTGGGCATCAATGGTCCCACGAGGGTCGGTCATGCGCTGGTGATGCCGGGAGATGTGATTCTCGGCCGCAACGGAGGAGTGCTCTTCATCCCTCCGCAGGTGGCTGAGAAGGTTGTGAAGTATTCAGAGCGGACTCATCTGCAGGACATGTTCGGTCACCAGCGGTTGAAGGAGAAGAAGTACACGGCTGGACAGATCGACGCCAAATGGTCCGCGGAGATCGAGAAGGATTTTCACCAGTGGCTGAAGGAGAATCGAGGGCATTTGCCCGTGCCGCAGTCTACAGTCGACGAGATTCTGAACGAGCATCAGGTGGCAGACTAGGTCTTGAGACGCGGCAGGTCAGGGAGAAAGCAACCCAATGAATCGACGTGAGTTTGTAGCTGCATCGATTGCAGGCGCGACGATGCTTGGCCGGCGCGCGCATGCGCTTGCTTTGAGTCCGGAAATACAAGTCGCGATCGATGCTTCGAGGCTCGGCGAACCGATTACGCCATTGATCTTCGGCGGATACATGGAGCCGGCAACAACGCGGGTCTGGGCGGAGATGCTGACAGACCGCAAGTTTGCGAATGCGATCACAAATGCGGAACCGCCGCCAGTGAACCCATTCTTCCGCCGCTTTGCGGGAGAGCCGTTCAAACCGGTGGGTCCCGTGGACGCGGTTGAGATGGACAGCAAGCATCCGTTCGTGGGCAAGCATAGTCCACGCATCAGGCTGGCTGGAACCGAGCCGCGCGGAATTCGCCAGGGGAAGCTGCGCGTAAAGGGCGGCAAGAGCTACGTCGGACGGGTCTACCTCGCCGGTGATCCAACTGCGAAAGTGCTGGTTCGGCTCATGTGGGGAGCAGGCGCAGACGACTCGCAGGCTGTAACCATCACGACGTTGTCGCGAGAGTATCAAAAGCACGCATTCAAGTTCGAGCCGAAGACGGATGCTGAGGACGCGCGCCTGGAAATTCTCGGCACAGGTACGGGCACGTTCACCGTCGGGACAGTCTTGCTGATGCCCGCGGACAACGTGGAGGGCTTTCATGCAGGCATGATCCGGCTCTATAAGGAAGCTGGTTTCAAGATGGCGAAGTGGCCTGGAGGCAACTTCGTCTCTACGTACGATTGGCGGGACGGCATTGGAGATACTGACAAGCGCCCTCCGCGCCTGCAGGCCATGTGGTCTGACCGGGTAGAGCCCAATGATGTTGGACTTCATGAGTTCATGGCATTCTGCCGTTTGCTTGGAGCGGAACCTTACCTGACCATCAACTCTGGATTTGGCGACGCACAGTCGGCAGCTGACGAGGTGGAGTATTGCAATTCATCGCCCAGCACGCGGCTGGGCAAGCTGCGCGCAGAGCACGGCCACCCTGCGCCGTTCAACATTCGCCTGTGGTGTATCGGAAACGAGATGTACGGGCCCTGGCAGTACGGACACATGTCGCTGGATCAGTATTGGGCAAAGCACAACACGATTGTTGAAGCGATGAAGAAGGTGGATCCGCGCATAAAGGTAACTCTCTCCGGCGCAAGCATCGCCGAGAAGTCCATCGATGGGGCGGAGAAGAAAGGCAACTTCTTTCCAAGCATCTGGGAGCCTCCGATCGCGGAGAAGCTCCCCTTCGAGTATGGAAGTGTGAGCGACTGGGACGGATGGCTGCTGGAAAAATGCGCTGACCACGTCGACTATGTCTCCGAGCACACCTACGCATACCCAGATCTTGTGTTCGATCCGGAAAAGCAACAGTTTGTTGAAGCGCACGATGAAGTGCAGTTCAGAACGCGGCGACTGGCGAATCGCGTCGGAGAAGCTTTCGAGGCGTGGCAGCACTACCGGGACAAGATTCCGGCTCTGAAAGATAAAGACATCAAGTTCATCTTCGACGAGTGGGGCGTGCGCTTTCGATCGACGGATGGCAAGCCGCACATGGGCACCGGAATGGTAGGGCCGCTTTCCTACGCTCTGCTTCTTCACGAACTCTTTCGTCATTCAGACATGGTGGGTGCCAGTTGCCCCACCGGTGGGCTTTTCACTGCTTTGATAGACAAAACCGGAGAAGCCGTAGGCCTGTCTGTGGAAGGGCTGGTGATGAAGTTGTTTGCCACTCATTTTGGCAACGCCACTCCTGTGGAGCTGAGCGGGAATTCGCCCCAGAAACCAATGATAGGCACGCCGATGGTCGACATCCCAACGCATCCAACAGGCAGCGCAACCTATCCACTGGATGTGCTCGCGGCTCTGTCGCACGATCGAAGAACGTTCTACCTGTCGGTGGTGAACCCCACGGAAGAGGAAAAGAGCTTGTCGCCCCAAATCATGGGAGTGAAGTTGCGGGGTGAGGGCAAGCTGTGGCAGATTGCCGCGCCAACTCTGGACGCATCGAACGACGCGGAGAAGAAAACTGCCCTTGAGATTGCAGAGCATGGTGGGCGGCAGCTTGCCGGCCCTCTGCGTATTCCTAAAATCAGCGTTAGTTTGTATCAGTTCAGCGTTGTTTAGAGATTGCTGTCGGCGGCGCTACCAGGAATAGACAGCGACGATCTCCGCGGGACCGGGAACCTGGTTCTTCACGGTCGTATGCAGCACGAGTTCGATGTTCTTTTTCTCCCAGTCCTTTGGGAGAGACTTTGCCATTTGTGCGATGGACTGCGGATCGGCGATGAAATCTCCCGCCGCCCGCGTGGCCGCATAGCCCACGCCCCCGAGGACGACGACGACTTTGCCGTTCCATTGATTCAGGAGCCGAGCTGCGATCGCGTACGTCTCAGAGCGATCTGCATTGGCGGTCCACTGCTTTGCGGGGGAGAAGCGGTCGATGATCGTGCTATGCCCCTGGAACCCGAAGCGAAGATCTTCGGTCATGTTCAGCGTCCAGACGTTGTTGTGCGCACCGATAAGGACGGTCGGATTCTGGCGCAAGTCTCCGTAGGTCAGGTCATTCACAAATCGAACGTCGATCTTAATGTGCTGTTGCGCGAGGATGTACTCGATGTCCGACAGCGCGCCCACATCGCCGATCGTGAGATAGGTGTTCGCCGCCGGGTGGAGATATTGGCTGTCAATCGATTCGCCTGGAGCGAGAGGAAGATAGGAGTGATGCCCCATCTCCTGAAATCGCGTTTTGGGGTGGTCCCGGTAGTACGCATCCTCTCCTGCGTTGGAAAGCTCGTAAATCGGATTGTTGCCGATTCCGATCAACACTGTCCGAGAGTTTTCCAGGACAGGTGCCCAGAACTTCTCGAATGCTCGGTCTTCTGGAGAACGTGAATAGCGGAAAAGTCCGATCAACAGCATCGCCAGCACACATGCTGCTGCCGCCCAGGGCTTCCAGTGGAACCTTGACGACGATGTTTTCTCGACCGCTTTCCCAGTGACGCTTTCGGTTGCAGAGACGGTGGGAAGGATCAACGGAAAGGGAGTCTCGGGGCCGTTGAGAGGATCCGATGGGAGCGGACCAGGACGCTTTCCTGGCCGTTCGAACACCGCCCGGAATGAACCGGACGGGATATTGATGAGGATCGTTTCGTCGGGCGAGCCCTGGTAGTAGAGGGCGAGGCGCTTTCGAAGCTCCGCGACGCGCAGGCGAACGACCGGGTCGCTATTGGTGTCGTAATCCGGACGCTTATCAAAAAGGTGAGAACCGATGCTGCGCTCCTTCAGCATCTCGGAGTGCCCAGCGAGAGTTTCCGACACGATGAACCGGAGGAGCTTCTGCATCTGCTTGGCTGAGCGAAAAGGGGCACTTTGCAAAATGGCAGAAAGCGTTTGCTCAACTTCGTGCGGATCGGCGCGATGCGACTCCTGCCGTTCGACTTCACCGGAAGAAACCGCATCGGTCGTGCGCATAGGGAAGACCCCGGGGATTGAGGTACGCCGGCCAGCTCAGGCGGTCGTCCACAGTACTGTACCTCCGCCCTAAGGCACTGACAAGCAGAATCTTAGCTGCATCAGCCCTGAACTGTACCCGACTGAACCTTGTATTTCATTCCTGCGCAAAGGTCTTCTTGCACCTGCACACAGTTCGCGCAGCGATTCCGTGTTCGGTTGACCACAGAACACGGACTTCCCGATGAGCTTCCCCCGGGGCACTGCCGAAAAAACGAAATGCCCGAACCGAACAGGCTGCATTCAACCCGGAGGTCAACCAGCAGTGAGCCACCACATTCTCGATACCGTCTCGGAATTTTTCGCGCAGAGCATCATTCGACTTACTCAATCCGCCGTGTCTTTCTGGACCTCTAAGAAACACTTGGAAGTACGTGCCAGCCGAATTGCGAAATGCCTTGGTCTCTTCACCCTGGCCGTAGCGCTTGCATGCGCACCTCTGCTGAAGGCTCAAACTGCAGGAACGATCTCCGGCCATGTCAGCGACTCGACTGGAGCCGCTGTGGCGGGGGCGGCTATATCGATGACCAATCTTGAGACCCGAGCGGAGCGGTCGACCGTCACCACAGCCTCTGGAGACTACACATTCACTGAAGTTCCGGTGGGAACCTACAAACTTCGCGCCAGCCGGACCGGGTTCAAAACAATCACCAGCAATGCAGTCCAGGTCCAGGTGCAGCAATCGATCAGACTTGATTTCCCCTTCGAAGTGGGCGCGGTCACCGAGTCGGTTGAGGTCCAGGCCAGCGGGGCACTGCTGCAGGCGGAGAACGCAACACTCGGAACAGTGATGGAGAATGCGGCCGTCAATGAGCTGCCGCTGAATGGCAGAAATTATCTGGGCCTGGTGGTGCTCGCATCAAATGCCAACACCCTCTCTCCGAACGCGGGCCAGGCGGGAGCTCGGCTCGGCGGCGAACGCGCCAGTCAGTCCATCTCGGTCGGCGGCAATCGCATCATGTTCGACTACTTCACGCTCGATGGCGTGAATAATACCGATCCTGACTTCAACACCTACGTCGGGCTGCCCTCCGTCGACGGTATTGAAGAGTTCAAGGTGCAGACCGGCGTCTACTCAGCTGAGTTCGGCCACGAGGCTTCGCAGGTAAACGTTGTGAGCAAAGCTGGCACAAACGCGTATCACGGGTCTCTTTACGAATTCATACGGAACAACTATGTGGACGCGGATCCATACTTTTTCCCCTACAATCTCGCACCTCCCAAAGTCTTCCCATTCAAATGGAATGACTACGGGTTCGAGCTCGATGGTCCCATCCGAATTCCGAAAATCCTCGACGCACGGAACAAGTTGTTCTTCATGGTCGATGACGAATGGAGACAGATTCGATCGATAGGGCAGGGGCAGGCAGTGGTGCCCACCGCTGCACTGGCTGCCGGCGACTTCTCCGGCTACACGTACCAGGATGCGACCGGAGTGCACCCGGTGACCATCTACGACCCGGCTACGGGCGATGCAAATGGATTAGGCAAGCAGCCATTCCCCGGCAACAAGATTCCCGCTGCGAGGATGAGCCCGGTCTCAACGGCCCTCCTGAAGTATCTCGGAACCGCACCAGCGGCTCCAGCGTACACATGCTCCGGCGCCAGCTGCTCGGTCAACAACAACTACTCCTACAGTACGTCCTCTCCTCAGGACCGGCAGAGCTTGACGGTGCGTGGAGACTTCGCGCAATCGCAGAAACTGCAGTACTCGTTTCGATACAGCTCAGGCGACGAAAAGATTGTCTCAACCGGCCTGCTTGGGGCGGGCAGCAAAATCATCACCAACTACTACCAGTACATGGGCTCGAACACGTGGACAGCGACGCCGCACATTGTGAATGAAGCGCGCTTCGGCTACACGCACTTCTATAATTCCCTGGGTCTGCTGTCGGCGTTTACGCATGACGTTGTGGATGAGGTGAAGATTCCGGGTCTAAGCGGCGGCACAGCCTCGACCTGGGGCATTCCGGACGTATCGTTCGGCAATGCGGCAGGGAACCCGCTCAAGCAGATATGGAGCGGGTTCGGAGATCGCGGCGGAGATGGTCCCTACGTCGTGACCGACCCGTCATGGCAGATTGTCGACAACGTTTCATTGGTGAAGGCTAAACACTCGCTCAGGCTGGGGTACGAGTTCAACAGACAGACGTTCAACCAACTCGGTAACCAGTTTTCGCGAGGGCAATTCAGTTCTCAGCCAATTGCCACTGCTTTCAACTCCGGCGCAGGAAGCAGTCCGCTCTCAGGGGGCGATGCTCTGGCCGACTTCCTTCTCGGAAATCTGTATCAATCTACTGTTGCGGTAGCTGTTGCCAATGCGAACTACGTGCGAAACGTACAGACCGCATTCGTAGACGACGCCTACAAGATCCTGCCGAAGCTGACGATCGATGCCGGCCTCAGATACGAGCTTACGCCACCCTGGAATGACACCTTGGGCAACAACTTCACCGTTGGCATTCCGGTTCTGCCCGCGCATTATGCGATCAGCACGACGTATCAGCAGAATCAGTGGCCCTATTACGTGCGTCAAGGTAACTGCTCGCCGGATCACGTCTACGACGGCCTCGCTATTCGCTGGACGGCGAGTACGGTGGGCAACGGTCCGCCACCGGTTTGCAGCAATGGAAAGCTGCCCAATGGTCCTTTAATGGATACGCAGTACAACAACTTCGCACCCCGGCTGGGCATCTCGTTCTCGCCGAATGCAACGACGGTTGTTCGCGTCGGATACGGAATCTTCTACAGCCAGGACATCGGCAACTCTTATTTCGACATGGCGCGCAATATCGCGGGACGCGTTACGTATACAAACGCGAATGGGGTTGCGCCCTACGGCACCTCCACCCTGTCGTGGGGCAATGCAACGCCCGGAGCTGGAGGCGGAGCAATCGCCAATCTCCCGCCAACCACGGTGGCCTTTGTGATGGCAAAGACCCACAAGACGACCTATGCGGAGCAGTATCTGTTGAACCTGCAGCGGCAGTTTGGGCAGAACTGGTCAGTGGAGCTTGGTTATCAGGGAGCACAGAGCAAGCATCTGTATGGCTTCAGAAATATCAACATTGCCACTCCGGCAGGATATGTTCCCAACGGAACCGGCACTTCCGTGAAGTTCCGGACTCCGTTCGCAAACATGGGCGGTATTCAGTACGTTCACGATGAAGGCATCGGCAACTACAACGCTCTCAGCGCGAAAGCGACTCGCCGCTTCAGCAATGGCTTCAACGTGATCGGCTCCTACACATGGGCAAAATCTCTGGATGAGACGAGCGGAGTTCGAGTGCAGGGAAACGATCCGTTGTTTCCGCAAGACAATCGCTGTCTGCGGTGCGACTACGGCCTGTCCGCGTTTGACGTCAGGAATCGAATCGTCATTTCAACGCTCTACGAGCTGCCGATTGGTCCCGGCAAATTGCTTCGCGTTAGCAACCGTGGTGTCAACGCACTTGTGGGCGGTTGGCAGTTGGGAGGCATCTTTACTCATCAGACAGGAGCGATCGCGACGCCTCAAGATGGGATTGACCGCTCCAGCATTCAGGGCGCTGGCGGCAACTACGACCGGCCCAACGCAACGGGCAAGAGTCCTTACCTGGAGGGAAGCGCACGCACGCTCAACGATTGGGTGAACCCGGCGGCATACCAGCTTGCGCCGGTCGGCTTTTTCGGCAGTGCGCATCGAGGCAGCTTCACCGGCCCGGCTGTCACGAATCTCGACGCATCGCTGCACAAAGTCCTGCAGATGCCATACAACGAGAAGCACCAGCTCTCGATTCGCTTTGAAGCGTTCAACGCGCTGAATCATCCGAATTGGAACAACCCCAACATGACCTTTACGTCGCCGACATTCGGCAGAATCAGCGGAACCGGCGCAATGCGCCAACTGCAACTCGCAGCGAAGTATCAGTTCTAGTCTGGTTAGGATACCCAGAGCACTCTCGGGAGTGCTCTGGGTATCGTACAGTTCCACTCTCAGGGCTAATTCCGCCCAGTTCTTCTGTGGGTTCGATTCCCCCCTCGTCCGCCACCCCTCCACCTATTCCGACGCATGTTGCGCGGGTCACGTCACGCGCCGGCGGCCGGCCCCTTGCCCCGCGCAAAATCATGCAGTGCACTGACCAACCGATCTACTTCCTCCAGCGTGTTGTAGTGCACCAGGCCGATGCGCAGCATTCCGCCTTTGCCTTCTACGCCGAGCCGGTCTGACAGATTCAGCGCGTAGTAATTGCCGTCCCAGGTGAACATGCCGCGTTCGGCCAGAAACTCGGCGATTGTCTTCGGGTGATGATCGCCGATGCGCAGCGAAAGCGTCGAGCAGCGTTCCGCGAATCGATGCGGGTCGGTGATCCCAAAGATGCGCAGGCCCGGCACCGTCTGCAAGCCCTCCATCATCTTCTCCAGCAGGATGCGCTCGTAAGCCACCGTCGCGTTGTACGCCGCGGCAATGGCCTCACGGCGTTTTCCGGCGAGTGAATCGGTTCGGCGACCCAGTCCCGCGATGTAGTCGACTGCTGCACCCACGCCGGCAATCAGCTCGTGCGCCAGGGTTCCGGTCTCCCAGCGCTCCGGAATCTGATCGCTCGAAGGCCGAACTTTGTACGGCCGTAGACGCTCGAGGTGCTCGCGCTTGCCGTAGAGCGTTCCCATATGCGGCCCGAAAAACTTGTAAGGGGAGCAGACCAGAAAATCGCAGTCAAGTTCTTTCACGTCGATCAGGCCGTGCGGCGCATAGTGCACCGCGTCGATGTACGTCAGGGCCCCTGCCTGGTGCGCGAGCTGCGTGATCTCTCGAACCGGGTTAATGCTTCCGACAGAATTCGACGCATACCCGACGGCCACGAGCCGGGTGCGGCGGTTCAATTTGCTCTTGAGATCGTCGAGATCCAGCGTGCAGTCTTCCTCACGAATATCGGCAACGCGAATGGTGACGCCCTTCTCTTCCAGCGCCTTCCACGGAGAGAAGTTTGCGTCGTGGTCCAGAACTGTCAGCAGGATCTCGTCGCCCGGTCCGAGCTCTCTCCCGATAGCGCGGGAGAACCCAAACGTGAGGGTCGTCATGTTCTGGCCGAAGACAACTTCATCGCTGCTGCAGTTCACGAAGTCCGCCATGGCCGCTCTCGCACCGGCGATCATCGCGTCGCTGCGGCGGCTGGTGTCGAACGCGCCGCCGTGATTGGCGTTGCACTGCGTCAGGTAGCCCTGAATGGCCGCGATCACCGAAGCAGGCACCTGTGTCCCCGCGGGCCCATCCAGAAAGGTCGCAGCGTTGCCGTTCACCCGCGCCTCAAGCGAAGGAAACTGCGACCGGACCCAATCAATATCCAACGTTTCTCGGATGGCTGTTCCAGTAGTGCTCATGCTCTCTTCTCCCAATACACACGTGAAGTCTATAACGCGCGTTCCGCCACAACGTCAGCCCTTTATCGCCCTCTCTGTTCCGCATTGAGTTCCCTCTCCAGCCACAAAGCGTTCCCAGTTGCGTGGCCCAGTGCCGTGTTGTCGAAGATGACCCACGTCTCTGTCTCGTTCGACAAGCAATCGTCCGATCGCAGTCGCTCTACAAATCCCCGCAGCCACGGCTCTTCATACTCCGAGTAGTAAGTGCGCAGCGCACCATGAAGCCGCCAATATCGCAGCCCCGCCCAGCCTCCCGGGTTCTCAGCTTTTTCAGAGCCCTTCGGCGGGTCAGCGGCTACGCGAGCGACCTCAAAATCCCGCAGCAGACGATCAGCAGAAGCCGCAAACCAACTCGCATGGCGAGGCTCCAGCGCCACACTACCCTGATGCAGCTCCCGCATTGTGCTGAAGAACTCGCGTGCTACACCCTCGTCGAACTCAAGCTTGGGAGGAAGCTGCACCAGCACCGGGCCCAGCTTCTCTCCCAGACCGGCCACTGAGTCGAAGAAGTCATGAAGCGCGCCGCCTGTATTCACCAGGCCGGCTGTGTGGGTCACCGTCTTCGGCGCTTTCACGGCAAAGCGGAAATGCGGCGGAGTGATCGCTGCCCAACGTTCCCAGGTTGCTCGTCGATGCGGCCCGTGAAAGCTGGAGTTGATTTCAACGCAGCGTAGCCGCGCTGCGTAGCGCTCCAGATGCGAGATCTTCGACCCTTCAATCGCCTGCGAAAACAGCGGTAAATGTTGTCGCGGGACTGTCCAGCCTGCCGTACCAACCAACAAGGGCATACATGCAGACTACGACGACCGCTTGCGGCATACCGCGCCGACGGGTGACGACCTCCTCACACCCGCCTCGCACGCAGGCATTAGAATTGGTGCGTTCAAAAAGGGCGGCTGAGCCATCGCTCTGAGTTGCTGCTCAAAAAAGGAGATCCCTTGCGCATCGCACGTCGTTCTTTCATCTTTTCCTGCGGGCTGCTTGCCGCTCTCGCATCCACCCAGTTGCCGCGAGCCTGTGCACAGACCTCGCCGGATATGCCCCCTGCTCCACGCGCCAAACAGGTGCACATGAAGCACGTCCTCGTCATCGGGCAGACCAAGGGCTTTGAGCACGACTCGATTCCCGACGCCATGGCCGCCGTCTACAACATGGGCAAGGAAACCGGCCTGTGGGACACTGTGATCCGTACCGACACCGAGCTTCTGACCAAGAAGGATCTCGGCCGGAATGCGAGAAACCTCGGCTACTTTGATGTAGTTGTCTTCGCCAGCACCACGGGTGAACTTGACCTGGATGATGCCCAGAAGAAAGACTTCCTCTCTTTTGTCCATGATGATGGCAAGGGATTCGTCGGAATTCACGCTGCTCTGGACACGAACTACAAATGGCCTGAGTACGGAGAAATGATCGGCGGGTGGTTCGATCAGCATCCGTGGATGACCTTCAATGCGCCCATCATCAACGAAGCCGCGGATTTCCCGGCCGTGCGCCACTTCCCCAAGTCATTCGTCAAGTACGACGAGATCTATCAGCCCAAGGAGTGGTCGCGCGACAAAGTGAATGTGTTGCTGAGTCTCGACCCCAACAAGCTCAACTACGCGAACAACGATCGAGTACATCGCACCGATCACGACTTCGCCGTAGCGTGGAGCAAGATGTACGGCAAGGGACGCGTCTTCTACTCGACACTGGGACACACCGAGGAGTCGTGGAATGATCCCGACGTCCGCAAGATGTACTTCGAAGCCATCAAGTGGGCTCTCTTCATGACGTACGGCAGCACGGACAGCCATCCTCGGCCAGCCGCAGCCCAGTGATCTCAGTCCTTGGACTGCGGTCGAACTCAAAGCTGCATCCAATTCTCGGGACGGAGACGTTTACATCTGCGCCTTCGTCCTAAGAGAATGGTGGTCGTGCCGCTCTGTGCCGGGTTGAAGCGGCACGGCAGAACCCGAACCGGAAAACACCTTGAAATCTTCCCTTCTTCAAATCAGCCGCAGAGATTTTCTCGCTTCAGCCGGAATGCTCGCTGCAAGCAACGCGCTCCCTCGCATGCTGAAAGCCCAGGCAACCCCGGCCGGCAAAGCCGATCACACGCTTCGCATCGAGCCCTGCAATCTGGAGATTGCTCCCAACATCTCCGTCAAAACGCTCGCCTATAACGGCCAGGTGCCGGGGCCGCTTCTCAGGCTGCGAGAAGGCGTGCCCGTCACCATCGACGTGACAAATGCGGCGAACGCGGCGGACATCACTCACTGGCACGGCCTCGCCATCGATTCGCTCAATGACGGCGCCATGGAAGAAGGCTCGCCGATGATCGCCGCCGGGCAGACGCATCGCTACTCCTTCAGGCCGAAGCCCGCAGGCACGCGCTGGTATCACACGCATGCCGGCGCATACGGCAATCTGGCCATGGGCACCTACACCGGTCAGTTCGGATTTTTGCTCATCGAGGGCAGCCAGTCGATGCCCCAGCACGATCTTGAAGTGAATCTCGCGATCCATCACTGGGAGCCGTCGTTTGTGCCCATGGTTGAGAACATGCGCGCCGAGTCCGCCAACGTGCCTTTGACCAGCGGCTCCGACGTCGGCTACAAATACGCGACCATCAACGACCGCATGCTCGGCGCCGGCGAGCCCATTCGAGTGAAGAAGGGGCATCGCGTGCTTATGCGTCTGCTCAACGCTAGCGCCACTGAGAATGTGGTTCTTGCACTTCCGGGTCATCGCTTCACCATCATCGCCATGGACGGGAACCCCGTTCCGAAGCCCGCAAGCGTTGAGGTGCTCTCGCTCGCAGTCGCCGAGCGTGTCGACGCCATCGTGGAGATGAACACCCCCGGAGTGTGGATACTCGGCTCCACTATCGAGAAATCCCGCAAGATGGGCCTGGGCGTTGTGATCGAGTACGCCGGCCAATCCGGCTCGCCGGTGTGGAAAGACCCCGCGCCCGCAGAATGGGATTACACCCAATTTGCGAACACGGCTACCGCGCCCGAGCCGGACGAGAAATTTGTACTCACGTTTCGCGACATCGGTCCCCAAAAGGGCTCGCAGTTCGACACCTGGACCATCAACAACAAGTCGTGGCCAGATGTCGAACCGCTTACCGTCCACGCAGGCAAGCGCTACCGGCTCATTTTCCGCAACGGCAGCGGCGATCAGCATCCGATTCACCTTCATCGCCATACGTTCGAAGTCACGAAGATCGGCGACAAGCATCTCAGCGGGCTCAGGAAAGACGTCATCAACGTCATGCCGCTCGACACTGTCGAAGTGGACTTCATTGCCGACAATCCTGGCGACACGCTCTGGCACTGCCATCAGCAGCTGCACATGGATTACGGATTCATGCAATTGATCAAGTACGCGACTTAAGTACGCGCCGCAGACAGCCGCCGTCCTGAAAGCAACCAGAACAGTTCAAACTCCAAGGGGTTTCAGCATTGGACAAATTGAAAGCGGTTCGAGCCGCTCTTTCGTTTACCGCGGTGATTGCGGGCATATCGATCGGATCGGTTTTTGCGACGAGCGCCGGGTCAGCCGGACCCGCTGCAGCGCAATCGCACACTGACGCACCTGTAGTGAAAGAGCCCGGCGCGGAGGTGTACGCAAAGCACTGCGCTATCTGCCACGGCGATCAGCGCGAGGGCAATCTGCCCGGCTTTCCCCCGCTGCTCGGCATAGCGCATCGCATGTCGAACGACAAAATCACAGACTTGATCCACGCAGGGAAGGGGCGCATGCCGGCGTTCCCCAGCGTCAAGGACGCCGAGCTAACCTCGCTTCTGCACTTTCTCTCCACAGGTGAGTCGGCGCCATCCGCTGCTGGAGTCGCCGGTACAGGCGGAGCGCTCTCCAAGGCCGGCGCGCAGCTCTTTCAGCAGAACTGCGCTTTCTGCCATGGCCGCGATGCCATGGGCGGAGAGACCGGTCCGGATCTGACCCAATCGAAACTCGTCCGCAAAGATCGCACCGGCGATGAAATCAGCAAGGTCATCCACGAGGGTCGCCCCGACAACAAGATGCCCGCCTTCAACTTCTCCGATCAAGAGACGCGCAGCATCATCGCCTTCATTCGCGAGCGCGAGGCTGAGGCCGTTGCTCACCCTGGCGGCCGTCGCGGCGTCTCGGTTGCCGACCTCCAAACCGGAAATGCTGCGGAAGGGAAGCGCTACTTCGAAGGCGCAGGCGGCTGCGCAAAGTGCCATTCGCCCACGGGCGATCTGGCCGGCATTGCATCGCGTCACGAGGGACTCGACCTCGAACAGCGCATGCTCTATCCGCGGAACGCGAAAAGCAAAGTCACTGTCACGCTGCAGTCTGGCGAAAACGTCTCGGGTGTCCTGGCCTATCGCGACGAGTTCACCATTGCGCTGAAAGACGCGAACGGAGTCTATCGTTCATGGCCTGCCGATCGCGTGCGATACAAGGTGGATGCGCCCGTCGAAGCCCACGTCGACCTCTTCCCCAAATACACAGACGACGATGTCCACAACCTGATGGCTTATCTGCAGACTCTGCGCTGATGCGCTGTTGCTCTAGAGGTTTTGATTGATGAAGTCCGTGAACCATCTATTCCGTTTGCTGCTAGCGTTGCTTCTCGTCTGTTTTGCTCCGGTTGCCAGGACGAGCGCTCAGGATCTGGAGGACGCACAACTCCTGCATCCAAAGGCCGACTCGTGGCCCATGTATCACGGCGACTACTCCGGCCGGCGGCACGTCAGCTTTACGCAAATCAATCCGCAGAACGTGCACGCTCTCTCGCTTGCCTGGGTCTTCCAGACCAATCAGCAGGCTCAGATCAAGTCTTCGCCTCTTCTCGTGGATGGCGTTCTCTACTTCACCGTGCCGGAGAACATCTGGGCTGTCGACGCGCGCTCCGGCCACATGATCTGGCACTATCATCGTCCTTCGCCCAAGGGCGATCACATCGGGCATCGCGGCGTGGCGATGTACAAAGGCTGGCTCTACTTCACTACGCCCGACTGCCACCTGATCTCGCTCAATGCCAAAGACGGGAGCGTGCGCTGGGACAAGCTGATCGCCGATGTCGACAAGGGCTACTGGACCACGATGGCGCCCCTCGTAGTGAAGGGACACGTCATCACCGGCGTCTCCGGCGACTTCGACAACCTCACCGGCTACCTGCGCTCTTTCGATCCCGAATCCGGCGCTATTCAGTGGCAGTGGAATGCGACGCCTCCCGCGGGAACTCCGAACGCGACAACCGGCGGCATGACGTGGATGACCGGAACCTACGATCCTGAGCTGAACCTTCTTTACTGGGGTACCGGCAACCCCACCCCAGTGCTGAACGGCCAGACGCGCCCCGGCGTCAACCTTTACACCTGCAGCATCGTCGCCCTCAATCCCGACACAGGCAAGCTCGCGTGGGGCTTCTCCGTCTCTCCGCACGACACGCACGATTGGGACGCTGTTGAAACGCCGGTTCTCGTCGACGGTACCTTCCACGGCAAGCCGCGCAAGATGCTCATGCAGACCTCGCGCAACGGCTACTTCTTCGTCCTCGATCGCACCGACGGCAAGAGCCTGCTTACGCTTCCTTATGGCCCTGTGAACTGGACCACCGGCATCGACAAGGAAGGCCATCCGATTCCGAACCCGCAGAAGGAACCCGCGCCCGATGGCCGCCTCATCGCTCCCGATGAAGGTGGCCTGACCAACTACCGCGCGCCCAGCTTCGATCCCAAAGCCGGCCTCTTCATCGTGAGCGCGCACCCCAGCTGGAGCATCTACTTCGCGAAGCCATCCGACGGCGCTTACGGCTGGGCCGGCGCGGACTACGGCTTGTGGGGCAAGGGCGTCCTCGAAGCCATCGATTACCAGACCGGCAAAATTCGCTGGAGCCATGAACTCGGCGACGGCGGGTCCGGCGCAGGCGTAATGACCACCGACTCAGGCCTCACAGTCACCGGCGACGCGCACGGCAACATGCTCATCCTCAACACAAGCAACGGAAAGACCCTATGGCATGCGGGAACCGGCTCGCCGATTCAGAGCTCGCCCATCAGTTATGAGCTAGACGGCCGTCAATACATCGTCACCAGCAGCGGCGGACTCCTCTTCGCGTGGGCTCTGCCCGCAAACTCGGTTCAGCCGCTGCGGCGCTGACCGGCCCCAGATGACCCGGGATGTCTCTCGTATCTGTCTGGTGCTCCGGTCGCAATGCTAGCGAAGCATCAACAATCGTTCGGGCGTCAGCTGGATCTTCCACGGTTGCGGCTTCGAACTAAGCTCCCGCCATAGTTCTTTCGGCACGTCGGCCTGCAGGTGCGCGGTATCGCCCGGCCCGGCAGACGAGTGTATTCGAAGATACAGCGTCATCTCGTGCGGCGCTTCGCTTGTGCTCACAAGCCAGCACGGAAAGATGTTCTCTCCCGGTCCACCATCGACAAACCGGATCTGGTGCGAGCGCAATCCAACGTGGCTCACCGAGGCATCCACCGTTCGTGCGGTAGCCAGTTCGCAGTTCCACCCCGGAACAGAAATCTTGTTCGCCCCGATCGCAACCGCCGCCACGATGTTCTTGCAACCAGTGAGCCGTGCCGCCGCTACCGTCCCGGGATCCTCAAAGAGCCGATGTTTCGGCCCGCTCGCAATGACACTGCCCCCATCCAGAACCAGCAGCTCCGAGCAAAACCGAAATGCCTCCTCCATATCGTGCGTAACAAACACCACCGGACCTCGAAATTCAGCGAGAGCGAGCCGCAGCTGCTCCTCCGTCTGTCTCCGCAGGTGCGGATCGAGCGCGGCAAAGGGTTCATCCAGCAGTAGCGCGTCAGGCTCTGTCGCCATGCAGCGCGCAATCGCCACTCGCTGCCTCTGTCCTCCGGAGATTTCGCGTGGATAGCGATTCGCCAGTTCGCTGATCTGCAGCGATGCAAGCTGCCGGTCGACGCGTCTTCTACGTTCGTCTTCCGGCAGCCCGCGAACGCCGAACCCGACATTTTCCGCCACCGTCAGGTGAGGGAACAGCGCGTAATCCTGAAACACGACTCCGATGCGCCTGCGCGCAGCCGGCACGTTCTCTTTCCTGTCTCTATCAAACAGAACACGATCGTTCAGCACAATGCGGCCGCGATCGGGCGCCGTCAACCCCGCAATCATGCGCAGTGTCATCGACTTTCCCGCGCCAGACGGGCCTAGAAGCCCCACCGCCCTCTGTGCCGCTCGCAGCGAAACGTTCAGGCTGAAGTTCTCGAGACGCCGCTCCACCTCCACCTGAAGGCCACCTGCATTGCCTCCCTCGCCGGCCGGTCGCGCTGGTGGAATCACGATGCCTTTAGCTGCTTCTGCCGCAACAGCGTTCGTCGGGTCCGCCGGCTTTCGTTTTCGCTCGTAATGCAGCAGCCGAATAATCGCCAGTGAAAGCACAACAATGAGACCAACCCAGAGCAGTGCGCCGCGCATATCCCCGCTCTCCGCGGCAGAAAAAATCGCGATCGGCATCGTCTGCGTGCGGCCGGGTATATTGCCCGCCAGCATCAGTGTTGCGCCGAACTCGCCCATGGCCCGCGCGAACGCCAGCACCGTCCCCGCGAGTACCCCCGGTGCTGCAAGCGGCAACTGAACACGGCGGAAGACCAACGACTCTGAAGCTCCCAGCGTGCGTGCAGCCTGCAGCAGTGTCGGATTCACCTGTTCGAGCGCTCCCAGCGACGTCCGATACATCAACGGAAACGCAACCACAGTCGCCGCGATCACCGTCGCCGGCCACGAGAAGACAATCGTCATTCCAACCTTCTCGAGCATCTGTCCGGTGAAGCTTCGGCGGCCGAAAACCAGCAGCAGAAAAAATCCGACCACGGTCGGCGGCAGAACCAGAGGCAGCGTTAATACGCCGTCGATCCAAGCCCGCACCGGCCCGCGCACCTCCGTCATCGCGCGCGCCGCAAACAATCCCAGAAAAAAGGTAGCCACCGTTGCCGTGCACGTAGTCGCAGTCGAGATAAGCAGCGGAGATGGGTCGAACGCCAGCGGCACGGTTACGCCATTCTAAATCCGTGCCGTTCGAAGATCGCCTTTGCCGCCGGAGATCGCAGAAACGCGATGAACTCCCGCACTGCAGCATCTTCGTTCGACTTCCTGATCTGGGCCACTGGATACACGATCGGATCGTGCGAGCCGTCAGGCGCGATAGCCACAATCCGCACCTTCTTCGAAATCTCCGCATCTGTTGCGTACACCAGCCCCGCATCGGCATCGCCGGTTTCAACGTACGTGAGCACCTGGCGCACATCCTTGCCAAGCACAATCTTCGACTGGAGTGCGTCATACAGGTGAAGAGATACAAGCGTCTGCTTTGCATACTGCCCCGCCGGCACGCTTTCCGGATCGCCCAGCGCAACCGTACGCACCGACTTGCCGGCGAGCCAATGAAACCCCTTCAGGTCAGAACCGCCCAATCCGCCCGGAGCAATCAATACCAGAGCATTGCGCAGCAGATCCGCTCGCGAACCCTGCACCAGCAATCCCTCCCGCTCAAGCTGGTCCATCGGCTTCGCTCCGGCAGAGATCAATGCATCAACCGGCGCGCCCTCCTCGATCTCCCGCGCCAGCGTCCCTGAAGCCCCGAAGTTATTTCGGAACTCCACAGCATGATCACGCTTGTACGCGGCCTCCACCTCTGTAATCGAATCCTGCAGGCTCGCTGCCACGGATAGCGTCATTGTCGTGCGAGGTTGACGCCGGCATCCGCCGAGTGACAGGCCCAGACACAGGAGCACGATCCATCGCTGAGTCCTGTCCTTGCCTCGAATGTGCAAACTCATGCGCCGGCACCATCTCCCCCTCCATCAGAAAACGTTGCGCCCCAAAAACAAGGGCGCAACGGAAAACTCCGCCGCGCCCCAAGACTTCCTCAAAGATTTAGAAGTTCAGTTTTGCTCCAAACTGCAGCACGCGCGGATCCCACGTCGTTGTGGGCTGTCCAAAGGTGCTGTTGCCGAAGCTCGAGCCAACGTTGTTGAACTCCGTGTGGTTGAACGTGTTGAACGACTCCGCGCGGAATTCAAAATTCGTGCTCTCGTGAATTTTGAACGTCTTGTAAAGCGAGGTGTCGAAGTTGAAGCGTCCCGGCCCGAGCACAATGTCCTTGCGCGCGTTGCCAAAGCCGTTGTTCGGGCCGCCCGCCCACACAGGTATCGGAGCGGAGAAGGCCGACGTATCGAACCACTGCGTCGACTTCTTCAGGTATTTGGGGTGTCCGTTGACATTCGGACGGTTGGTGTAGCCGCCACCCAGCCCGATCGGGTCGTAGTTGATTGCCAGTCCGGGACCTTGGTTAGCAATGATGGTCCCCGACTCAGCCGTTGCCACGCCTGCAATCTGCCATCCGCCGAGCACCGAGCCGACGAAGCCCTTGCTGTGCGCGAAGATCGGCAGCAGGTACACGTAGTTGGCACTGAGGATATGCCGCCGATCGAGCGCGCCCGAACCCCTGTCGTACTTCAGGTCGAACGGATTGCTCACGGTGTTCAGATCGTAGGTCGTGATGTCGATCTCGTGTGACCAGGTGTAATCGATCTCGCCCGTCAGTCCGTGTTTGCCCTGAGCGCGAAGACCAGTCTGGAAGCCGTTGTAGTTGCCGTTCGTGGTGTTCTCTTCCTGAGTGATCGACGAGTACCCCTGGAACGTGCGGTAGAAGTCCGGGTTGGAAAGGTTCGTTCCGCCGGGATTCGTGCCGCTGTTGTTGTTGGGATCACCCGCGTTTGCACGGATGTTTAAAGGTGTCGTCAAAGGATAGTTGTTGATCGGCCGCTCGATGTTCTGGTGCCACGCCGTATTGCCGACGTACTGCACCACCCAGATCACAGAAGGAGCAAGCTGCTTCTGCAGTCCCAGGCTGTACTGTGCAACGGCCGGCGCCGGGTAGTACGGATCGAGGTTCGTGATCGAAGTGGGGAAGAACGGGGTGCTGGCAGCCGCGCCCGTCACCCAGCTTGTATGCGGATCGGAGACATACACGTTCGATGCCTTCGGGTTATAGGCAAACGGCGGGTTGGTAGCGGCGTTGTAGATGTCGTTACCCTGCATGCGCTCATAGAACGTGCCAGCGCCACCGCGCAGCACCGTGGTCCCGTTCCCGTGAATATCCCACGAGAACCCAACGCGCGGCTGCCACGTCATGAAGTCGTTCTTCACCAGGCCGCGAGGAGTCCCACCCTGGTTGGCAAGCTGAATGCCGTTCAAGTAGAACGGCGTGTTGTTCACCTGTGCGAACCCCGGCCCGTTCGGATCGAGGATGCCGTTGGAAGCAGCTCCCGCGCAGGGCGTAACCACGGTACCGGTAGTGCAGTCCCACACTGGCGCGGCCGCTGCAGAGTACGCGCTTGGGTTGAAGTTGGCTACGTCGTTGCTGCGTTCCCATGCGTGCGGCAGGGCATCGTAGCGGAACCCCAGTTGCAAGCTGAGATTCTTGCTCACGTGCCAGTTGTCGTTCGCATAGAACGAATAAGTCTGGTTGACGTAGTGGCGGGTCGGCAACTGCTGGAACTGCGAATAGCTGCTCGCAAGGCCCATCAGGAAGTCCATCATGCCGTCGCCCGAGAGATTGCCAAAGCTGAAGTTGCCTTCCGGATCTCCAAACAACTGCTGGTTCTTCGTATAGCGGTTGTAGCCGAAGCCGAACTTGAACGCGTGCACCCCGCGTGTCCACGAAATGTCGACCTTCGGATCGTAGTCCTGCGCTGCGTTGTGCCACGGCGCCGAACCCATATCTTCTGCGGTGTTGTAGGGATTGCCGAACCCCGTGATGCCGGGCAGCGATCCTGACCCGTTCTTGAAGAAGCCGTTGACTGCCCATCCGCTCGGCAGCAGCGAATTCTTGCTGTTCGTGATGTCGATCGTGTTGCCGTCGTAGTTCATGCTGGCTTCCACCAGCAGATTCGGGTTGATGGTTCCGCTGATCTTGATCGCGGCCGAGTTCGCGGGGTTTGCCAGCGTACTGGTGACCGTGTTGTAGCTCGCCCAGAGCCAGCCCAGCATGGGAGCTGCATTACCCTGCATCACCGAGTTGTGCTCGTAGTGCCCCATGATCTGCCACTTGGGCGATATCTGGTGATCGATGCGAACAATGTCGTCGCGAACATTGATCGGCGTCTCCGCCTGCGACACGACCTGGTCATTCGAGTTGCCCGGATGCGGAATCACCCCCGTGCCGAAATAAAGCACCGAATTCGGATCGAACAGAGCCGCCGGAATCACATTCCCAGGGAACGAACCGCCCGGGACCAGGCCGAGCGACGCAAGTTTCGCGTTGAACGCAGGATCGGTAACCTTCGGCACCCGAAGCGTTGTACTGCTCGCAAACGCCGGCGCAACGTAGTGCAGGTTCTGTCCCGCTGTCGGAAAGTCCGCCGCAGGAAGCGTATTGACCAGCGTTGGCGTGCTCCCCTGGATCAGCTTGCGCCACTCTTCATTCCAGAAGAAGAACGTCCTCCTCGGTTTCTGCCACGGAAGAATCGGACCGCCAATGTTGCCGCCGAAGATGTTGTAGTTCAGCTTCTGCCGAGGCGTCACCTTGTCCCCGGCCTTCACATTTTTGTTGAACCAGTTGTTCGCGTCGAACACGGTGTTGCGGTTGAACTCGAAAAGCTCACCGTGATAGTGCTGCGTGCCGCTCTTGAACGCGAGAGTGATCGTCGCTCCCGAAGAGATACCGTAGTCCGGCGGGTAATTGCTGGTCAGCGTCTGGAACTCGGCGATCGCGTCCTGCGACGGCATGATATCCATGCCGCCCGCGCCGCCGCGGTCGTCCGCTTCCGTGCCGTCGATCAGCCAGATGTTGTGGCTCTGCCTCAGGCCGTTGATGCTGATGGTGAAGTTCGCCGCCACCGAAGTCGGCGTGTTGTTGTCCGGCAGCGCCGAGCTCACGCCCATACCTAGGGCCGCCAGCGCTGCGAAATTCCGGTTCTCCGTTGCGATGTGCGTGATCTGTTCGGAACTGATCAGGCTGCTCACGACGTTGGAGTCGGTCTGAACCGTCAGCGCGTCGGCCTGCACCGTCACTGTCTCTGCCGCAGTTCCCACCTTCATCTGCACGTCGTTCCGCAGTGTGCGGGAGACGTTCAGCACGATGTTCTTGGCGCTATAGTTCTGGAATCCCGAGGCCGTCGCCTGCAGGGAATAGGTTCCGATGTTGAGGTTTGGGAAGTTGAAAAGCCCGGCGTTGTCGGTCGTGACTGTTCGGGTGAAGCCGGTGCTTTGTTCGGTGATGGTCACCTGGGCGTTGGGAATGACGTTGCCCGAAGGGTCGGTGACGATACCGGTGATGTCTGAATTCTGCTGCGCATAAAGCCGGACAAATGCGAACAGCAGAAATGCCAGCAAGAGCGCTTTGCTCTTGAGCAATTGCATGTCTGCCTCCAGAAAAGTTGAACCGTACGTTGTTTTGGTCTATCCCGGTCCTGACTATCCGGCCGGAACAGGTATGGCTGCTTCCAAGCGGTAAATGAAGCCGAATACCCTCGGTGGTCCAAACTCAACCTGGTCCGGAGACACCGAGCAAATTACCAAAACCGATTTATCAATGAGTTTTTTAAGTGCCGCGGCGGGTGGACCCAGCTCGCGGATACCTTGGAGTATGAGCGAGGTTTTATGGTTGCTTGCTCGCCCCCAGATGCACACCAGCCGTTACCACGATCCGAAACTCCAACACAGATGAAGAGCTGAAAACGAACAGGGTCTTCTGCCCCTGTCCCGGGCAGATCACGAACGGGTCAAACGGATCACAGGTTCGAGTCAGCGGGCGAGAAGGGTTTTCCCGTAACCCGAACGTAACTAAACTGCCCAAAAAGAGGAAGTTACCGGGGTGCTGGGTCGTGCTAGCCTGACTTCACCTTCAAATTAAGCTGTTCATCCGCCCCCGCACGCCGATAACTCAAGTGGGGCGATCGGTTTCCGGGAGTTGCGATGCATAGCCGGGCAGTACATCCGAGGCATTTGGGCAGACCCTGCACCTGTGTCCCAAGACTGCTCGCGCCGGTCGCTCTCCTTGGCCTCTCGCTCGGCGCGGTCGCCCAACATCTCACTGCCGTCGCTGAACTGACCAACGTTCGCGCTGTCCGCCATCTCAAACAGCCTCTGGTCGGCGAAGTGCCGGTGCACATTCACGGCGTAGCCACCTACTACGACACCGTTGCCCCGAACCTCTTCGTCCAGGACGACACCGGGGGCATCTGGGTCGACCTCCGCGGGATCAAAGAGACGCCTCCAGCCCCCGGCGACCTCCTCGACATCCACGGAACTGTTGGCGCGGGTTTCAGCCCCTACATCGCCAAACCGCACTGGGCTGTCGTTCAAAAAGCGGCGCTACCCCGACCCGCCCGCCTCACCTACGACGACGCAGCTTCCGGCGCCTGGGACAGCCAGTGGGTCCAACTCGAAGGAGTGGTACGTTCATTCGTCCAGCAGGCGGAGGGCAGCGTCCTCGTCATCGACGTCGCGACCCCCACCGGCTCGTTCAAGGTACGAGTGCCCGATTACCACGGCCCGTTTCCCATGGAACTGGTCGACGCCAAAGTTCGTTTCGATGGCGTATGCGGAGCTTCGTTCAACGCGCGCAAGCAGTTCGTCTCTTTCCATCTGATGATGCCGTCGCTCAAGAATCTCGAGGTGCTCGAGCCCGCTCCACAGGATCAGTTCGCTGCGCCTGCCACCGCGATCGGGGACATCCACAAGTTCTCCGCCGATCTCACCGACGAGCACCGGATCAAAGTGGTCGGTACCGTCACCGCCATCTTCCCGGGACACGGAATTTACCTCACCGACTCTACCGGAGGCCTCTTCGCCGAGAGCCAGGACGGAACGCCCATGGTCGAAGGCGATCAGGTGGAGGTCATCGGCTTCCCGGCGGCGGGCAGCTTCAGCCCTGTGCTCAAGTCGGCTCGCATCCGTCCCGCGCATAAACATTCCGAACCGACCATCTCGGCCGTCACTGGAAAAACGGCCATGAAGGGCGGCCTCGACGCGCAGCTTGTCCGCATCGACGGAACCTTCCGGTACTATCGCGATCCCGCCGCACGCCGCGTGCTTGTCGTCGAGTCCCCCGACCATGTCACCTTCGAGGCAAAATTCGCCCGACAGCCGCAGGCGCCCATCGACCTCGAGCCCGGAAGCCGCATCACCTTGACCGGCATCTGCTCAATCCGCGCAGACGACAACGGAAACCCACTCGACTTCCAACTCGTCCTCCGCACTCCGGCAGACGTTCGCGTGCTTGCCCGTCCCTCCTGGTTCACCAGCCAGCGCGCAGCCTACGTGGTTTCCGCGCTCATCCTCGCGTCGATCGCCGGAATCGCCTGGGTCTTCGTCCTGCGCCGCCGCATCCGCCAGCAGACGGAGGTCATCACCCGCAAACTGAAAAACGAGATGGCTCTCGAAGAGAAGTACCGCACCATCTTCGAACGCAATCTCACTGGCCTCTACGTTGCGTCCAAGACAGGCGAGATCCTCGACTGCAATGATGCCTGCGCCCGCATCCTCGGCTTCGACAGCCGTCGACAACTCCTCGACAATCGTGAGCGAGCAGAGGAGATCATCCGCAAGCTTCACGCCAACTCCTCCGAAAAGTCCTTCACCGTTGGAACCGAAGAGAAATTCGACTCCGCCGACGGTACCGAGCGTTGGGCTCTGTGCAGCATCCGGCCCACCGGCCTGGGAGAAGACGGCGCACAGGTCTTCGAGGGTTCCCTCATCGATATCACCGAACGAAAGCGCGCGGAGGAACAGATCCAGACTCTCGCCTACTTCGACTCCCTCACCGGGCTCCCCAATCGCACCCTCGCCAAAGACCGGCTCACGCAGAGCCTCGCCAGCGCCAAGCGCCATCGCGAAAGAATGGGGCTCCTCTACCTCGACATCGACGGGTTCAAGATCATCAACGATTGCCTCGGCCACTCCATCGGCGACGAACTTCTGCAGCAGATCGCCAATCGCCTCCGCCTCTGCGCGCGCGAGGAAGACACCATAGCCCGACTCGGCGGAGACGAATTCCTCATCGCGCTCGGCCCCATCGACACGTATTCCGACGTGGCCGTCGTCGCAGAACGGATAGCGCGCGATCTTGCACCTGCCTTCAACCTGCATGGCCACTCCCTCACCGTCACCTCCAGCATCGGCATCAGCATCTATCCCGACCACGGAGAGAACGTCGAGACCCTGATCAAGAACGCCGATGCGGCAATGTATGCCTCAAAGAACCGGGGAAGAAACACCTTCAGCTTCTTCTCCGAAGAGATGACCACCCAGGCGATCGAACGTCTGCAACTCGGCAACAGCATGCGGCCGGCCCTCGACCGCAACGAATTCTTCCTCGTCTTCCAGCCCGAATTCGACCTCAGCACCGGCAAGGTCTCCTGCTGGGAGGCCCTCATTCGCTGGAAGCATCCCGACCTCGGCCTCATCTCGCCGGACAAGTTCATCCACGTTGCCGAGACCAACGGCATGATCGTTCCTATTGGCGAATGGGTCCTGCGGACCGCATGTCTGCACGCACGCTCATGGCACGACCGCGGCAACCCCATCCCGGTGGCCGTCAATGTCTCCGCCGTTCAGTTCCGACAGGCAGGTTTCTGCGATCTCGTGAAGGACGTCCTCGACCAGTCCGGCCTTGACCCGGAATTTCTCGAACTCGAAATCACCGAGAGCCTGCTTCTCGCCACCGAGGACATGCGCTTCGAGGTCCTCAACCGTCTCAAGAACCTTGGCGTCAAACTCGCCATCGATGACTTCGGCACGGGCTTCTCCAGCCTCAGCTACCTCAAGCAGCTCCCCGTCAGCAAGCTCAAGATCGACCGCAGTTTCGTCAGCGACATTCAGCACAACCCCAACGACGAGGCCATCACCGCCGCCATCATTCAGATGGCCAAGTGCCTCCGCCTCAAAGTCACCGCGGAAGGCGTAGAAAACGAATCGCAACTCCGCATTCTTCGTGCCCACGGCTGCGACGACGTACAGGGCTTCCTCTTCAGCAAGCCCCTGCGTCCCGATCAGATGGACTTCTCCAATCGCAAATCTTCCGCGCTCTTCGAGATTCTTTCGATGGGTGCAGCCGACTAGCTGCTTCCTCGCCGAACACCGTGCGAGTTAACGCCTTGCGCGAAGCTCCAAGCGATTCCTGCAGAAGGTATTATCCGCGTGTTGAAGGCCCTCGCTCGCTTTGTCCCGCCCGACAAACAGTACCGCAATATCATCCGAGTACGTCTGCTCCATGCACGGCTGAAGCCGAAGCAGCTGCACCAGCGGTTGTTGCGCGGGAGCGATCACCAGGTTTGCTCGAACCAGGTCCGGATCCGCGTCCCACCCGCTCTCGCCGTCCCACGTCTCCATCGTCCGCAGTACCTTCTCGACTCCATAGTCCGTGTTCCGGCCATACATGCTCACCGGCCGATGCATCGTCCAGATGAGGAACCCGCCCCAGTTGTAGGTATTGAAGATCGGCCCATCCCAGTTCTGCTTGCGAATCGTATTCACCGCCTGCATCGGCAGGTTGTTCTCCAACTTGGCCTGCAGGCGTCCGTTGCTCACGCCCATGATCATGAACGCCAGCGCTGCGAACACACCAGTCGCAAAGGCGACCACGGGAACGTCGCCGACCTGCACTTGAAACTGGTCGCTATCCTTGCGCGAGAAATATGAAATCACAATTGCGCAACCTACAATCGTCAGCACCCATACATCCCGTTGCATGCGGAACGAAACCAGGATCGAGAACGCCAGCAACGCGGTTTCGAAGAATCCCGGCCGCTTTACCCGGGCAAGCACGAAAACGGCCGCGAGTGCGATGAACAACAGGCACCAGTCATCCAGGTGGCGGAACGGAATCGCTGCCAGCTCAATAATCTGATCGAGCGATGCTGCCTGCGCCACCAGGTCGTACGCAACCTTGTAGATGCCCGCACCGTAGGGATTCACCAGAGTCGCAATTAGGCATGCGACGGAGACTCCCGCCATCTTCTTAACGGACAGCTTCGTCTGAATCGCCGGCCATCTCTTCGCGAGCATCGGCTCCATCGATGCCATGGCCAGCAGAATCAGTCCGTCGACAAACTGGATGTGAATGTTTGTCCAGAGAACGAAGATCGGCGGAAGCCAAAGAAATTCACGAACGCTGCCGGTCTTGCGCGCCTGGAGCAGGATGTTAAGTTCCAGCGTGAAAAACAAGATGGTGAGCAGCCACGGCCGTGGCGTGTAATCGCGGGCCATGGTGCACATGGCGAAAAAGGTCAGCAGAACGCCAAATGTGAAGTCGCTGCTCAACCGTCTCAGCAGATGATGAACCGCCGCAGCGATCGCAACGACTGTCCCCGAGGTATAAAAAACGATCCCAACCAGCCCGAACTTGTGAAACAGTCCGAACGTCAGCACCTCGAACAACCAGCTATACGCCGCCCACGGCTGCCCCGCTGCCGATGTCGAAAAAAGCTCCGTATGCGGAATGGCCCTGTGCTCGCAGATCCACTCGCCGATGCGAAGGTGCCACCAGATATCCGTGTCCGTGACCTGGTCCATTCTTAGCACGAAGAAAAGCGGCGTCGCATAAACAAACGCGAGCAGCAGCGCTTGAGCCCATCGGTGGCTCCGGCGCACGGTGGCTGGTGTTTCCAGTGAGATTGATTGTGGCAAAGCCTTTTCCGACGATGAAATTGACGTTCCGGATGCCCCATATTCTATGGGTCGCAATCAGCCAAAGGCCCGCAATAAACGCTCGCCGTCCCCACGTTGGTACCGTTTACGCAGCTCCTTAACAGGCAGCCGCTTCACCCTCGCTGGAATCCGATCAGATGACGAACCACGTATGATTTCTTATGTCACGGGAGCTTCAAATGACAGAGGCAGTCATCCTATCGGCAGTTCGCACGCCAATCGGCAAATTTCAGGGCTCTCTGCAGTCCTACACCTCGCCCCAACTCGGGGCGCTGGTGGTCAGCGAAGCGGTAAAGCGTGCCGGTGTGGACCCCGCCAGTGTGGACGACTGCATCATGGGCTGTGTCCTGCAGGCCGGGCTCGGCCAGAGCCCCGCGCGCCAGGCCGTTATCCGCGGAGGTCTCCCGCCCAGCGTCGGAGCCCTCACCGTCAATCAGGTCTGCGGCTCCGGACTCCGCGCCGTCTCCCTCGCAGCACAGGCCATTCAGACCGGCGATTCTGAAATCGTCGTCGCCGGCGGCATGGAGTCCATGTCTAACGCGCCTTACCTCCTCCAGCAGGCGCGCTCCGGCTATCGCATGGGCAACGGCAACCTCATCGACGTCATGATCCATGACGGCCTTTGGGACGTCTACAACCAGTTCCACATGGGCGGAGCCGCTGAGATGGTCGCGGAGAAGTACAACATCAGCCGCGAAGAGCAGGACGCCTTCGCCGCAGAGTCGCATCGCCGTGCGGCAGCAGCCACTGCCGAGGCCCGCTTCCGCGCGCAGATCCTGCCCGTCGAGGTGCCTCCCGCAAAGAAAGGCGAAGCCCCCCGCGCCTTCGATTCCGACGAAGCCATTCGCCCCGACACCACCGTTCAGGTGCTCGCCAAACTCAAGCCCGCATTCAAGCAGGGTGGCACGATAACAGCCGGTAACGCCCCAGGCATCAGCGATGGCGCCGCCGCCCTCGTCGTCACCACCGCCGAGAAGGCAAGGGAACTGGGCCGCCAGCCCCTTGTAGTGATCCGTGCGCAGGCCGGCGCCGGTCGCGAGCCCGAGTGGTTTTCTCTCGCGCCGATCGACGCCATTCGCAAAGTCGTCGCGAAGGCCGGATGGTCTCTCGCTTCCATCGACCTGTTCGAATTGAACGAGGCCTTCAGCGTTCAGGCGCTCGCTGTCATCCACGATCTCGGCCTCGATCAGGGGAAGGTCAATGTCTACGGCGGTGCCGTCGCCATGGGACATCCCATAGGCGCCAGCGGCGCCGCAGTCCTCGTCAAGCTCATCTATGCCATGGCAGACCGCGGCGCAAAACGAGGAATTGCGTCGCTCTGCCTCGGCGGTGGGAGCGCAGTGGCGCTGGCCGTGGAACTCCCCTAGCGGAGTAAAGCCTGCGACATTACCGAATTGTCATGGAGTAACCCCACAGCCGAGGACAACGGCCCAACCACGTTCCGGTTCTAAGTAGTTCAGCTTCTCCGGGTGTACGTCCGCTCGCCGGTAGGCCAGGTTGGCCCCTTTTACTCGTGCACCTCCTTCCCCAGAAGACCCTGAAAAGCGGCCAATACATACAGGAGACTCTCCATGATGCCATCGGTCAGGAATCTCGGCGTTGCCAGTTCCTTTGTGCTCGTCTCAGCGCTCCTCGCCGCTCCCCCAACCCAGGCTCAGTCGGCCTATATCTATGTGCAATCGACTGCATCGAACGGACCCGTCTATGGCTACAGCGCCTCATCCAGCGGCCAGCTCACCGCAATTTCAGGCTCGCCCTTCAAGCCCGGCACCGCAATCATCGGCAGCAACAAGTCGCAGTTCTTCACGCTCGGCAAGACCACACTTCACGCCTATGCCGTCGGATCAAACGGAGCCATCGGTGCGCAGGTATCGCAGATCCCGCTATTCAACTATGCGGGTGGCTTTTGCGGATACGGAACGAGTGGTCTGAATGGCGGCGTTCTCGACCATAGTGGGCAGTACGTCTATGTCCTGTTATGGAACGGCGGCGATGGCACCTGCACGGCGTATCAGACCTACAAGGCCAACAGCGGCGGTACTCTCACATTCGTAGGCGACACCGAAGTTAGCGTCGGGAGTGGAGCCGGTACGACCAGTCCATCGATCCTCGGAACCGACACGTTTGCCTATGCCGACGAGTTCTCGGGCCATAACAACTCAACGATCGGCTTCATGCGTGAGAGTTCGGGCACTCTTCAGACCCTGAGTAACCTGGGGCAGAATTTCCCTACCCTCGATGGTGGTGCTGGTCAGTATACGGCGCGCCATCCTGACGCTTCTCCGACCGGAAACTACGTCGTCCTTCAGCTCTATCCCAACGATTCCAATCCGCCTCAACTAGGAAGCTACACAGTCGATTCGAACGGAAATCTTTCTACAACCAACACCTCCAGCAACATGCCGACGTCAGCGCTTTCCGGACCCTTCTCCACCTTTTCTAAGGATGGAAAAATGTTTGCGCTCTATGCGAATGCGGGGGACGGGGTTGGTGGCGCAGGAAACGGGATCGAGATATACAACTTCAACGGCGCCTCTCCTCTGACCCTCTTTAAGAAGATTCTCACGGGTACGCCGATTGACGATGCAGCCTGGGACAGCAGCAACCACCTCTATGCAATCTCCCGCTCTTTGAATAAGATCTACGTCTTCACGGTGACCTCAACGTCCGTCACCCAGAACTCCTCGTACTCCATCACGAATCCCCTCAACATGATCGTTGTCAGCCGTACCTCAACGTCGTGTTCAGCCCCTTCCGGCAATGGCGTCAACGTCTGCTCGCCTGCAGAAAACGCCAGCGTCTCCTCCCCGGTGCAGGTCAATGCAGCGGCAACGGTAAGCGGCGGAGTCTACCGCTTCGAACTGTGGTCGGGCAGCACCAAGCTGGCCAGTGTGGACAACAGCGGCGTCATGAATCAGTCCGTTTCGCTCGCAGCCGGCTCCTATCACCTCACCTTTGTCGCGCGCAATACAGCGGGAACCAAGGTGACAGCCACCCGCGACATCACCGTCAAATAACAGGCGTCGCCTGCGGCCGTCTTCCCCCGGACGGCCGCATCCTTCCCGTCTTTCACTGTCCGATATCGAACAGTGCGGTCACTCACCGGTCACATCAAGCCCCTTTTCATCAAAGCCTTACCCCTCATAAGCCTTTTGTTTCGAGTGTCCCAACGAGCCTTCGTTTTGGCACGGCAAGTGCAATCTCCTCCCCGTGATGGATATCGCACGGCCAGATTTGAAGAAGCAAAAGCAGCGCCGCCTCATCGTTTGGGCCGGCATCGGGGTGGTGGTTCTTACGGTCGCGGTGGTTCTGGTTTCCCGGCTCAAGCCGGCGGCTCCCGTCGTCGATGCTTCAACCGTATGGCCAGACACCGTAAAGCGCGGCGACATGATCCGCCAGGTCCGCGGCTCCACCGGCCTCCTGGTGCCGCGTGAAGACTCTATCGAACTCATTCCTGCTCTCACCGACGCCACAGTCGTCCGCATCCGCGTCCTTCCCGGAACGATCGTCAAGCCCGACACCATCCTCATGGACATGGTCGCTCCCGAAGTCGAGCAGAAGCTTCAAGACGCTCAACTTCAGGTCAAAGCCGCCGAGGCCGACTACAAGGACAAGCAGGCCACCCTCCAAAGCACCCTGATGGAGAAGAAGATCGCGGCCGCGCAGGTGGCCACTGACGCCAGCACCGACGAGCGTCAGGCCAAGATCGACGAGCAGCTCAACAAGCTCGGCGTGATCTCAGGCGTCGCCTACGAGAAGTCGAAGAGCACCGCCGATCAGCTTGGCGCGCAGCACAAGCTCAGTCTGCAGAATCTCGAGCTCAACGAGAAGAACATCGAGGTCCAGCTTTCCTCCGCGCAAACCAAAATCGATCAGGCCAAGGCACTGCTCGCCCTCTATCAGAAGCAGTCCGGCGCTCTCCAGGTCAAAGCCGGAATCGCCGGTGTCGTTGCTCCTCTGGCCACGCCCGTTCAGGTGGGCCAGCACGTCCTCGCCGGAACCTCAGTTGCCGAAGTCATTCAGCAGGACAAGCTCAAGGCCGCACTGCAAATCGCTGAAACCCAGGCGCGCGATATCTCCGTCGGTCTTCCTGCCTCAGTCGACACGCACAACGGCGTCATTCCGGGCCACGTCACTCGAATCGATCCGGCAGTTGTGAACGGAACGCGTACCGTTGACGTACAACTGGATGGAGCTCTTCCACCGGGAGCGGTTCCGAACCTGAGTGTGGACGGCACGATCGATCTCGAGAAACTGCATGACGTTCTCAAGGTAGGTCGTCCGGCGCTGGGCAATGAGAACTCAACTCTGAGCCTCTTCAAGGAATCGCCTGACCACAAAGGCGCCGTTCGCGTTCAGGTAAAGGTGGGCCGCGCATCGGTAAACGAGATCCAAGTAATTGAAGGACTGAATGAAGGCGACACCGTCATCCTTTCTGACATGTCGCGCTACGACAACGTCGATCGCATTCGCCTCGAGTAACAGGCGAATCGATTTCAGGAACAGTTCAGCAATCAGGCACGTACGTCTTCTGATCACTGAAAACTGATCACTGACAACTCACACACGAGGGGGATTGGATGGCAAACGATAAGCTGATTGAAATTGAAGATCTCACCAAGGTCTTCTACACCGATGAAGTGGAGACCCACGCGCTCTCCGGTATTCACCTCACCATTTCGCGTGGAGAGTACGTGGCCATGTCAGGCCCGTCGGGCTGCGGCAAATCGACGCTGCTGTCGATCCTCGGTCTGCTCGATACACCGACCGGCGGAAAATACCTGCTCAACAACAAGCCTGTCGAGAATCTCAGCTTCGGCGAACGCTCGCGCATTCGCAACCAGGAGATCGGGTTCATCTTCCAGAGCTTCAACCTGATCGGCGATCTCACGGTCGAAGAGAATGTCGAGCTGCCCCTCACCTATCGCGCCGGCATGCCCTCCGCGGAGCGCAAGAAGCGCGTCAAGGAAGCGCTCGAGCGGGTCAACATGGCGCACCGCATGCGGCACTATCCCGCGCAGCTCTCCGGCGGTCAGCAGCAGCGCGTCGCCGTGGCCCGCGCGCTCGCCGGTTCGCCCTCGATCCTGCTGGCCGATGAGCCTACCGGAAACCTCGATTCGAAAAACGGCGAAGCCGTGATGCATCTGCTCGCCGACCTGCACCGCGAAGGCTCCACCATCTGCATGGTGACGCATGATCCGCGTTTCGCCAAGCATGCCGAGCGCGAGGTGCACCTGTTCGACGGCAAGGTCGTCTCTGAGGACGAGCTGAAGAAGCTCACTGCAGAAGTGGAGGCGTAAAGTGTTCGGCCAGGACTTGCGTTATGCGGTACGCCAGCTGCGCATGTCGCCTGGCTTCACGCTTACGGCGGTGCTCACGCTTGCGCTGGGCATCGGCGGCCTCACCACGGTTGCCACGTGGACCAATGCAGTCCTGTTCAATCCTTGGCCGCAGGTCAGGGATGCGCGATCACTGCGCTTCATCTCCGCCACGGTGCTAGGCAGCAATGGATACTCCGTCCACTACGACCAGCTGCAGTTCATTCGTCAGCAGTCGCGCTCCTTCAGCGAAGCGGCTGCCTTCGAGTTCACAACACTCAACCTGGCCCTCCCCAACACCCAGCCGCAGGCGATCAACGGCGGAATCGTCTCGGCGAACTACTTCCAGCTCCTCGGACTCAAGCCTGAGATTGGAACGTTCTTCGCTCCCAACGCGAACGACCGCGCGTATGGCTCGATGGACGCGATTGTCCTCTCTGACGGCTTGTGGCGCGACCGGTTCAACGCAGACCCCTCGCTTGCCGGTCGCGTCATCTCCATCAACAAACACGCATTCACCGTTGTCGGTGTAGCGCCGCGCGAATTCGCCGGTATCTATGGCGGCATCGCCGAGCAAGCCTGGGTCCCGCTCTCAGCCGGACGCGATCTCTCGGCCGATGCTCCTGCAGATCCGCTCCTGCATCAGGGACTCCAGGTCGTCGTACGCGTGCGCCCAGGCGTAAGCGACAAGAGCGCCGAAGCGGAACTGCATACGCTCGCCCGTTCCTTTGCGCTTGCCCAGCACAACGATCAGTACAACAGCTGGGATTTGAACCTCGACGACTCGTCGCATATGCAGAAGGGCTTTTTTGGCGTCGTCGGCTATGAGCTGCCCGTTCTGTTCGGCGCCTCATGTCTTCTGATGCTTCTGGTCTGCATCAACATCGCGTCGCTCCTCGGCCAGCATGCTGCCCGTCGCCGCCGCGAAGTTGCGATCCGCACCGCTCTCGGCGCGAAGCCCGCCCGCATCGCCCGCCAGGTGCTCGTTGAAACGGGCCTGCTCGCCCTCACCGGCGCTCTGGCCGGATGGGCCGCAAGCATCGTCATTTCCCGCTCGGTTTACGCTCTCCTGCCGAATCTTGGTTTCTCGCTTGCCTTCAATCTGCACAGCGACTACCGCATCACGCTCTTCGTCGCCTCACTCGCGATCGTCATCACGCTCGTCTGTGGCATGTATCCCATCCGCCAGTCGTTGCGTGTCTCGCAGCGCGAGGCCCTGCACGAGGGTGCCACATCGGTTGCTGGAGCGAGCCGCAAGCGTTACGGACAGCGCATCCTGCTGGGCATTCAGCTTGGGGTTTGCTTTATTGTCCTCGCCTGCTGCGGATTGCTGACGCGTACGGCACTCAACATTTTCAATCGCCCGGTGGGATTCGACCGCAGCAATACCATTACGGCAATCGTCGATCTCTCTCGTTCCGGGTACGATGACAACCGCGCTCGCATCTTCTTGACGACTCTTCTCGACCGTCTTCGCACGTCGCCGGGCGTCACATCGGCCACGGTGGCCTCGCACCTGCCCATGGGAGACTGGGGCTCCGGCAACACGCGTGATTTCAGCGTGCCGGGCCACGTTCCCGCTAAGGGCGAAGATACTCAGGTGGTAGCGGACTTCGACGGTCCGGATTTCTTCCGGACCATGGGCATAGTGCTTCAGCAAGGACGCGATTTCGCCGCTTCCGATAACGAGAATTCTCCCAAGGTCGCGATCGTGAACACCGTGATGGCCCAGCGCTACTGGCCCAGAGGCAACGCGATCGGCAGCACCATCGTGATCGACAAGCTCCCCCGCCAGATCATCGGCATCGCGCCCGAGTTTGCCTATCACAGCCCTGACAACACCGATCACGATCCTCTCGTCTTTCTTCCCATGCTGCAGGGCAAATCGGGATACGGCTACGCCATCGTCGCAGTCCACGCGCAGAATGCCGCCGCCGGACTCCCAGGCCAGCTTCGCCGAACTGTCGCAGCGCTCGATCCGTTCCTTCCCATCGAGCAACTCCGCACCCTCGACGACGTCACCGGCCAGCAATATCAGATCTCCCGCATCCCCGCCGAACTGCTCGGCGTCTACGCCCTCTGCAGCGTTCTCGTCGCGATGATGGGCCTCTACGCCGTAATGGCCTACTCCGTTATTGAACGCAATCGCGAGTTCGCTGTCCGCATGGCGCTGGGCTCTTCGCGCAGCGGGATCTTCCGCCTGGTTCTGCAAGGCTCCGCGAGCGTCATTCTCGTCGGCCTCATCGTCGGCGGCGCAGGATCCATCGCCGGAGTGCGCCTCTTGCGCTCCATGCTCTTCAACGTTGCTCCATTTGATCCCATCAGCTTTTCTCTTGCGGCAGTTGCGCTGATCCTTACCGTCCTGCTGGCCGGCGTCGCACCCGCGCGGCGTGCAGCCGGCATCGAGCCAATGCAGGCATTGCGAACCGAGTAGTTTTGCACGCGATCGATCCAGGCCAATCTTCCCCGGAGTTGAATCGGAATGAGTCGTTTCATCCACAACACGCTGCAGGACGTTCGCTACGCGCTGCGCCAGTTGCGCAAATCCCCAGGCTTCACCTTCACCGCGATCGTCACGTTAGCCCTCGGCATAGGCGCCAATACCGCCATCTTCACGCTGGTGCAGCAAATCCTTCTCCGCCGCCTCCCCGTCAACGATCCCAGGCAGCTCTACCGCATCGGCGACACAGACGACTGCTGCGTCGATGGCGGATTCCAGAACGACAACGGCGACTTCGCCATCTTCTCTTACGATCTCTATCGCCAGCTGCGCGACACGGCGCCTGAGTTCGAACAACTCGCCGCAGTCCAGTCTGGACAGAATTCCGCCTACGTTCGCCGCGGCGAGCAGGACACCAAAAATCTGCGCACCGAGTATGTCACCGGCAATTTCTTCACCACCTTCGGCATCGGCCCGTACATGGGCCGCGTCTTCTCCGCGGCAGACGATCAGCCCGGCGCAGCACCGGTACTTGTCCTAAGCTATGCGTCCTGGCAGGGAGACTTCGGCGGCGACCCCAGTGTCGTCGGTTCAACCGTCTTCATTCAAACTCATCCATTCACAGTCGCCGGCATAGCGCCGCCCGGCTTCTTCGGTGATCGCGTCTCCAACAATCCCCCCGCGATTTGGATCCCCATCAACAACGAGCCGCTCGTCGAAGGCGCGAACTCCATCCTGCACAACGGCGATCAGAACTGGCTCTATCCCATCGGCCGCGTTCGTCCCGGAACCAGCATTCCTGCCCTCACTTCCAAACTGTCCACGAGCCTTCGCCAGTTCCTCAATACGCGGCCCATCTACGTCGCATTCGGCGCGCAGTCTGAGATTGCCAAGCAGCACGTCGTGCTCTCGCCCGCAGGCGGCGGCATCCAGAACCTGCAGATCGAAACCGGCCGCGGCATCCGCATGCTCATGATCCTGGCCACAGTCGTGCTCCTCATCGCCTGCGCCAACATCGCAAATCTGCTTCTCGCGCGCACCACCACACGTCGCGGCGAAATCGCCATCCGCATGTCCATGGGCGCGGCCCGCACCCGGCTCGTTTCGCAGATGATCACCGAGAGCGTACTTCTCGCATGCTGCGGAGGTCTCGCCGGCATTGCTGTCGCCTATCTCGGTTCTCGCATGATCCTCTCGCTCGCCTTCCCGGCTTCAGAGCACATGGCGATCGATGCCACCCCGTCTTTCATCGTTCTCGCCTTCGCGTTCACTGTCTCTTTGATCACTGGACTGCTCTTCGCAATCGCCCCCGCGTGGATGTCGTCCCACGCGCAGCCGGCGGAGGCGTTGCGCGGAGTCAATCGATCAACCCGCGACAGCTCCAGCCTGCCTCAAAAGGCCCTCGTGGTCGTCCAGGCCATGCTCTCCGTCGTTCTCATCTCCGCCGCAATCCTGATGACGCGCAGTCTTGGCAATCTCGAGCACCAGAACTTTGGCGTCCAGACCGCGAATCGCTACGTGGTCCACTTCGATCCCGCTGGTGCGGGGTACACCATTCCGCGCCTCCCCGAGATGAATCGAGAGATCCAGAATCGCTTCTCGGCTCTTCCTGGCGTTACGCACGTGGCCCTCGCGCTCTATCCGCCGCTCGACGGCAACAACTGGAGTGAGGGAGTCTTCGTTCAGGGCCATGCCGCACCGAAACCCAATGACGCAAGCTGGTCCACGTGGGATCGCGTCACTCCCGGGTTCCTAGATGCGATCGGCGTCTCCGTGGTGCACGGACGCAACATCAGCGATCAGGACACCGCCGCCACTCAGCCCATCGCAATCGTCAACCAGGCGTTCGTCAAGCGCTTCTTCCCCAACGAGGACCCCATCGGCAAGCACTTCGGCGTCGGCTCCGTTGAATACGGCGGCGCATTCGAAATCGTCGGCGTCTTCGCCGATTTCAAGATCAACAGCCCGCGCGAAGTCCCGCGCCGCGTCTTCCTGCGTCCCATGACGCAGCAGTTCAACGGCTTCAAAGAAAAGCAGATCATCACCGGCGAATCGCGATCCATGTATCCCGATTCCATCATCCTGAGCTTCAACCACCCGCAGCAGCAAATCGAAGAGCTCGCAAGACGCACCCTGCGCTCCATCGATCCCAACCTGACCATCACGCGCGTCGGCACATTCGACGCACAGGTCGCCGACAACTTCACGCAGGATCGCCTGCTCTCCCGGCTCACCACCCTGTTCGGCGTCATCGCATTGATCCTCGCTTCCGTCGGGCTCTACGGTGTCATGTCGTACTTCGTCGCTCGCCGCACCAGCGAGATCGGAGTCCGCATGGCGCTCGGCGCAACGCGAACCAGCGTGGTTGCCATGGTCTTTCGCAGCGCGCTCGTTCAGGTCATCGTCGGATTCGCGCTCGGCATCCCCGCCGCTTTGCTTGCAGGACACCTCATGGCCAGCCAGCTCTATGGAGTCGGCGCGTACGATCCGCTCTCCATCAGCGCGGCATCGCTGGTCCTTGCCCTGTGTGCTGCGGTTGCTGTGCTCGTTCCCGCTCGCCGGGCTGCCACCATTGAACCGATGCGCGCATTGCGAATCGAGTAGGAGAGGTCGAGATGAATTCGTTGTCCCAGGATCTTCGCTACGCACTGCGCCAGCTGCGCAAGTCGCCTGGCTTTACGCTCACCGTGATCCTCACTCTCGCGCTGGGCATCGGCGCCAATGCGGCCGTGTTCACCATGTTCGACCAGGTGCTCCTCCGCATGCTCCCCGTGCGCCAGCCTGAGAGCCTGGTCCGCTTCCAGTGGACCGGCGGCTTCTCCGGTTCCATGAGCAGCTTCGGCGGAGACTCCGACAACTACTTCTCTTATCCTGCATACAAAGAGCTGCGCGATCACAACCAGGTCTTCGATGGCGTACTCGCGGCAGATAAAGCACAGGTCGGCATCTCCTGGCACAATCAGGCTGAAAACGACGAGGCTGAAATCGTAAGCGGCAACTACTTCCAGGTGCTCGGCCTTCAGCCCGCACTTGGCCGCCTCTTCACCTCGCAGGACGACACGCAGAAGAACGCGAACCCCGTCACCGTCGTCAGCTACAACTTCTGGCGTACTCACCTCGGCTCAGCCCGCGATATCGTCGGGCAAACCATCCTCGTCAACGGGCAGACCCTCACCATCCTCGGAGTCGCGCCGGCCAACTTCGACTCCGCGATCGGCGGTTACAAGCCCAACCTCTTCATCCCAGTCAGCATGGTCTCCGTTGCCATACCCTGGCGTACGCCGCTCGACGACCTCAACAATCACCAGTCCGCATTTCTCACGCTCGTCGCTCGCCTCAAGCCCGGAGTCACGATGCCTGCTGCCGAGGCAAGCCTCCAGCCGCTCTGGCACTCTTTGCGTGCCTACGAACTCACGCTTTACAAGAACCACTCCGAGCGCTTCAAACATAACTTCCTCGACACGTCGCGCCTCAAGGTTATCGACGACTCGCGCGGCTTCAATCCCGACCGCCTCAACCTGCAGAAACCCCTCGCCATCCTCATGGGCATGGCCGGCATGCTCGTCCTGCTCTGCGCAGTGAATGTCGCGACGCTCCTGCTGCTGCGCGCCGCCAACCGTGCGCGCGAGATGTCCATGCGCTACGCTCTGGGCGCGCGCCGCGGCCGCATCATCTCGCAGCTCATGATCGAGGGCGGCCTCCTCGGTCTGCTCGGCTCCGTCGCAGGTCTCTTCCTCGCTCCGGTCGTCGCGCGCGTCCTCGTCCGCATCATCACGAACTCCGATCCCGGCGCCGAACCCTACTCCGCTTCTGTCGACACCCGCGTCCTCCTCTTCACGCTGGGCATCTCAGTCGTCGCCACACTCTTCTTCAGCATTGCCCCGGTATTCCATTTCCTCAAGCCCGATCTGACGAACTCGCTCCGCCAGAACAGCGGAACGCTCTCCAAAGACTCGCAGCGTTTCCGCAAGCTCGCCGTCGGCGCGCAAATCGCGCTCAGCGTCCTGCTCCTCGGCGGCGCCGGACTTTTCGTGCGAACCCTCAACAACCTCCGTCACGAACAAGTCGGCTTCCGCACCGACCATCTTGTCGAATTCCAGCTCAGCCCCAGCGACTCCGGTTATGGAGAAGATCGCTCCGTCGAGATCGTAAAGACCTCCATCGCGGCCCTGAGCCAGATTCCCGGCGTCACCTCAGTGGCCGGCAACAACGACCCCGAGCTCGTCGGCGACTCCGAAACCTCCAACTACTCCATCCAGGGCTACAAGGCTGCTGAAGACGAGAAGATGAACTTCGAAGAGCCGCGCATCACGCCGGCTTACTTCGCCACCATCGGACAACCTCTTCTAGCCGGTCGCGAATTCACGCCCGCTGACACCAAAGGCCAGCCCAAAGTCGCCGTCGTCAACATGGCGTTCGTGAAGCGCTTCTTCGGCACTCCGCAGAACGCCATCGGCCGCCAGATCGCAGAGGGATCGGGCAACGACATCAAGTACGACATCACGGTCGTCGGTGTCGTGGGCGATACCAAGCACACCGACCTCCGCACCAAGCTGGGCCCCGCGGTCTATATGCCTTATCTGCAGCAGAAGCATCCCACCGGTCTCATGATCTATCTGCGCACTGCCCGGGCTCCAGAAACCATCCAGCCGGCCATTCGCCAGACCATGCGCCAGCTCGACTCCACGCTCGTCGTCGACAACCTGCGCACCATGGAAGCTCAGATCGACAACAGCACATCCGACGAGCGTGCGCTCGCATTTCTCGCCATCGGATTCGCCTCTCTCGCTCTGATTCTTGCTGCTGTCGGCCTCTACGGTGTGCTCGCCTACTCCACCGAACAGCGCACGCGCGAGATCGGCGTTCGCCTTGCCCTCGGCTCGCCGCGTTCGGTCATCGTGATGCTCGTCGTCCGCGAGATGGCCCTGATTGCCGGCATTGCTTCTGTTATCGCGCTTCCTGCCGTCGTCGCGCTGGCGCGCCTCTTCCAGTCGCAGTTGTTCGGCGTCACCACCTTCGATCCGCTCACGCTGGTGGCGGCAGTTTTCTTGACCATCCTGATGCTCTCCATTGCGGCCGCTATGCCCGCGCGCCGCGCCGCAGCCGTTGAACCCATGCAGGCCTTGAGAACCGAATAGAAGTCGTTGCCTTTTGAGATCGGAGTAATAACAGCATGATTGATCTGAAGAATGTAGAACGCAGCTACAAGACCGGCCACACCGAAACCTGGGTGCTGCGCCGCATCAATCTCACCATTCGCGAGGGCGAGTTCGTCACCATCATGGGCCCGTCCGGAGCAGGGAAGTCCTCCCTCCTCAACGTCCTCGCTCTGCTCGACGACAGTTGGGTCGGCGAGTACTGGTTCGCCTCCACGCCCGTGCACTCGCTCAATCGCAAACAGCGCGCCGACCTCGCGCGCCAGCGCATCGGCATGGTCTTCCAGAGCTATCACCTGCTCGACGATCTCACCGTGGCAGAGAACATCGACCTCCCACTCTCCTACAAGAACCTTCCGTCGAAGGATCGCGGCGGCATGGTCGCGGACATCCTCGATCGCTTTCAGATCGTCGCCAAGAAAGACCTCTTCCCGAACCAGCTCTCCGGCGGCCAGCAGCAGCTCGTTGGCATCGCGCGCGCCGTCGTTCACGCGCCCTCGCTGCTTCTTGCAGACGAGCCCACCGGCAATCTGCACTCAACCCAGGCCCGCGAAATCATGGACCTCTTCGTCGAGCTCAACAAGGCCGGCACCACCATCGTGCAGGTCACGCACTCAGAAGAAAACGCCCGCTACTCCAAGCGCGTCATCGAGCTCCGCGACGGCTGGGTAACGCGCGACGAAGCTCCGCAGCCGCTGCCCACGGAGGTTGCTGCACAGTGAAGGACACCCAGGTGAAAGCATCAACCGAAATCCCGGCCACCCCCATGCGCACTCGCCTCGTCGCGGGCGCAGCCGTCGTGCTGCTCAACTTCAATATGGCCGTCGCTCAGGAGCCCGCAGCTCCAGCACCACAAGCGCCTGCCGCGCAGCAACAGACAACTCCCGCCCCACAGCCGGAGCAAAGCCCGAGCACGCCCTCGCAGCCTGACACGACTCCGCAGCAGCAAGCCACGCCGGCCCAAGCCGCAGGAACCTTGCAGACCGGCGCGCAGGTTCCTTTCGACGCCATGCTGCGCACGTCGTACAACCCCTTCGACGCCTACCGCGGCAAAATCGTCGCGCCTCCCAGCCTCGCCAACTCACCGCGCCTTGGCTCCCTCACCCGCGACGGCAAGCTCTACCTTTCTCTGCGCGACGCCATCGACCTCGCGCTCGAAAACAACCTCGACCTCGTCATCGCGCGCTATAACCTCCCCATCGCCCAGATGGACATCCTCCGCACCAAGGCCGGCGGCTTTGCGCGCGGCGTCAACACAGGCGTCGTCTCCGGAACTCCTGGCGGCGCCACCAGCGGTACAGGCGCGGGCAGCGGCGCCGGCGGCACCAGCACCGGAACGGGCGGCGCAGGCGCTGGGACCGGCGGTATTGTGCAATCCGCCCTCGGCGTTGGTACTGCGGTCTCCAGCTTCGATCCCTTCATTCAGGGAAAGATCTACAACGACCACAACTCGCAGCAACTGACAAACCGGACTCTTTACGGAGTCTCGTCGTACAAACAAAACGAAAATCTCGCCAACATCAGCTATCAGCAATTCTTTCCCACCGGCACCTACTTCGAGACTGACTTCAACAACAACCGCCAGACTTCGAACAGCCCCAACAACACGCTGAATCCGCAGCTCTACTCGAACCTGCAAATCATCCTCAGCCAGCAATTGCTTGCCGGCTTCGGCACCGGCCCGAACCTCCGCTTCCTCAAGATCGCCAAGACGAACGAGAAAATCGGCAACATCGCGTTCCGTGCGCAGATCATCGCCACCGTCTCGCAGATCTGCAACATCTATTGGGATCTCGTCAACGCCTACGACACCGAGCAGGTCGGGGAGCGCTCCGTCGCATTCGCAACCGAAACGCTCGACACCTCGCGCAAGCAGCTCGAACTCCAGGCCATACCCGAGATGGACGTCCTCAAGGCAGAGAGCGAACTAGCAACACGCCAGCAGGACCTCACCGTCGCCCGCACCAATCTTGAGCTCCAGGAACTCTACATGAAGAACGCGATCACGCGATCCTTCGATGATCCCGTCCTTCAGGAAATGCCTGTTGTTCCCACCGACCATCTCGCCGCGCAGATTCAACCCGAAACGGTTCCCGTTCAGCAGAGCATTACAGATGCGCTGAAAAACCGCACCGAGCTTCAGGAATCGGCCCTTGACCTCAGCAACCGCGAACTCAGCCGCAAAACCGCACGCAACGCGCTGCTCCCGCAGCTGAACGTCTACGGCTTCTACTCCGGTACTGGATTCGGCGGCGTTCCCAACGCGGCGTTCGGCGGATCCACCTCTGCTCCCGGCGGCTACGGCGGCACCATTCAGAACGCGCTCAATGCCTCGTCTCCCGAGTACCAGGTCGGCTTCCAGCTTCAGATGCCTCTTCGCAACCGCCAGGCCAAGGCCGACCAGTACCGTACCGAACTCGAGTACCGCCAGTCACAGGTGTACGCTGAAGAATTGAAAAAGAACATCGTCATCGAAGTGCGCAACGCCCGATACGCAGTCGAGCAGGGCGCCAGCCGCGTCGCCGCAGCAAAGCAGGCGCGCGACCTCGCCCAGCGCACACTCGATATCATGCAGAAGGAGCAGAAGCTCGGAGCAGGCTCAAATCAGCAGACGCTCTCTTCTGAACACGACCTGTCCGTCGCCGAGTCCGCGCTTGTTACTGCGCAGACCGCCTACGAAAAGGCTCGCATTCAGCTCAAGCAGGCCACAGGCTCCGTGCTCGAGTCCTACGGAATCTCAATCGCAGATGCAAAGTCCGGCGTAGTGGAGGCGGACAATCACTAAATGCCAGAGCCTCGGAAGAAAGAACGAATTCGGGTCCTAGTCGCCGACGATCAACCACACATTCTCGAGGCCGTGGAGCTTCTGCTCTCGCCGCAGGGCATTCACGTCGAGTGCGTACGCTCTCCTCAGCTGCTCCTCGAAGCCCTCGGCCAGAGCGACTACGACGTCCTGCTTATCGATCTCAACTACACGCGCGACACCACCTCAGGGCAGGAAGGCCTCGACCTGCTCGCGCGCCTTCAGGAAATCGACCCTCGCCTGCCCGTAATCGTCATGACGGCGTGGGGCAACATCGACCTCGCCGTCGAAAGCATCAAGCGCGGCGCTCGCGACTTCATCCAGAAGCCCTGGGAAAACGAGCGCCTCATCTCTCTCATCCGCGTACACGCCGAGCTCCATCAGGCTCTGCGGCGCGCTCGCCAGCTCGAGCTTGAAAACCGCCTCCTACGCGCCGAAGGCATGCCAGACTTCGTCGCCGGAGCTCCATCCATGCAGCCGGTGCTCGAACTCATCAGCCAGGTCGGTCCATCCGACGCCAACGTGCTCATCACCGGCGAACACGGCACCGGTAAAGAGATCGTCTCCAAGCTCCTCCACGCGGCATCGCCGCGCGCGCGCATGCCGCTCGTCGCCGTCAACGCCGGCGGTCTCCCGGAAGGCACATTCGAGAGCGAAATCTTCGGCCACGTCAAAGGCGCATTCACCGATGCCCGCGCCGATCGCGTCGGCCGCTTCGAACTCGCCAACGGCGGCACGCTATTCCTCGACGAAATCGCCAACGTCCCGCTGCGCCAGCAGGCCAAGCTCCTCCGCGTCCTTGAGACTGGCGAGCTCGAGCGCGTCGGCTCTTCGCAAACGCGCCGCGTCGATGTCCGTGTCCTCTCTGCAACGAACGCCAACCTCCCCGAAGAATCCAAAGCGGGAAACTTCCGCGAAGATCTGCTCTTCCGCATCAACACGGTCGAAATTCATCTGCCCGCCCTCCGCGAGCGCCGCGAAGACATCCCGCTCCTTGCGATGCACTTTCTCAATCGCAATCGCTCGCGCTATCGCAAGCAGGTCACTGGCTTCTCGCCCGCGGCGATGCAGCAGATGATGCAGTACCCCTGGCCCGGCAATGTTCGCGAGCTCGAACACACCGTGGAGCGAGCGGTTCTCCTCTGCCGCGGTGAAGAGATCGAGCCAGCCAACCTGGCCATCGCCACTGCGAAATCCTCCTCGCCTAATTTCGAGAACATGAGTATCGATGAGGTAGAGGCTTTGCTCATACGGAAAGTCCTCCGCCGATGCGATGGCAACATCTCGCAGGCTGCTGAAGCTCTTGGCTTGAGCCGTGCCGCGCTGTATCGTCGTATCGAAAAGTATGGCCTATGACAAGCGCGCGCGGAAACGCAACCCCTCGGCCATTCGCCGGGCGTGGCTCTTTTGCTTTCTGCTCTCGCTGCCCACGTTCCTATTCGCGGGAATCCTGCTCTGGCAGCAGCACGTCACCACCGCGCCTACCCTGCTTCTCCTCTTCTGCCTTCTCGTCTACCTCCTGCTGATCGCCGCATCGCTCGTCGAAGGCCTGATGCGGCCGCTGCAAACCCTCTCCAACGTGGTCTCCTCCCTGCGCGAAGGTGACTACTCCTTCCGCGCGCGCGGAGCCGGCACGCCCGATGCCTTCGGCGAACTCGCCGGCGAGATCAACGCGCTCGCCGACCTCCTCCAGAAGCAGCGCGTCCGCTCGCTCGAGGCCACCGCGCTTCTCGCGCGCATCCTCGAGGTCATGCACGCACCGCTGTTTGCGTTTGACCGCGACAACTCCCTTCAACTCGTCAATAACGCCGGCGCGCAGCTGCTTGGTCGTCCGCTGTCGCGCTGCTTCGGTCACAGCGCGCGCGAACTCGGTCTCGATACGCTTCTCGCATCCGCCGACCAGTCCATCCACTCCTTCGGTGCCAAGCCCTCACGCTGGCTGCTGCGCAAGGCTCTCTTCCGGCAGGAGGGTGCTCCGCACACACTCCTCCTGCTTGCCGACGTCAGCCAGCCGCTGCAGGAAGAAGAGCAGATCGCGTGGAAGCGCCTCATTCGCGTTCTCGGCCACGAGCTCTCTAACTCGCTCGCTCCCATCAAGTCCATCGCTGGCAGCCTGCTTGCCCGCGCTGAAGGCATCTCCACAGATGAGAATGTCGTTCGGGATTTCCGCCGCGGTCTGGGCGTCGTCGAAAGTCGCGCCGATGCGCTGCATCGTTTTGTTCAGTCCTATCGCCTTCTCGCGCAGCTTCCGCCTCCGCATCTGAAGCAGATTCAAGCCGGCCCTCTTCTCGAACGCGTCGCACTCCTCGAGCAGCGTGTGCCCGTTCAGGTCGATGCGGGGCCTGCGGTCATCCTTAACGCCGACCCCGATCAGCTCGAGCAGATGTTCATCAACCTGCTCACTAACGCCGTTGACGCTTCGCTTGCCAACGGAGCAAAGCCCGTGCGAGTCGGCTGGCGCATCGCGGAGTCGGATCTTGTAGTCGGAATCGAAGATAGCGGAATGGGAATCGCGAACGCCGAAAACCTGTTCGTGCCGTTCTACACCACCAAGCCAAAAGGAAGCGGCGTGGGCCTGGCTCTCGCGCAGCAGATCGCGCGTGCCCACGGGGGTGAAATTCGGCTTGTCAATCGCGAAGATGCGCCCGGTGCCCGGGCCATCATTCATCTACCTCTGCCGTAATCGACGCTATCCGGCAGCTTGCGAAATCGAGATCACGTTCGGCTTGATCTCTGTCGCCACAACACGGTTGCGTCCGCTGTTCTTTGCGCGATACAGGGCGGCATCCGCGATCTGAATCATCTCTTCGTAGTTCGTCGGGAACCCCGCGGCCACGCCGAAGCTCGCCGTGACAGAAAACTTCCTGTCGCCCTCGCCGATCACGGCGTTCTCCAGAATCTTGCGCAGCTGCTCAGCCCGATCGCGCGCCGCATCGATGCTCGACCCCGGCAGAATCAGCAGAAACTCCTCGCCGCCGTATCGCCCCACCCAGTCATAGCTGCGCACAACCTTCTGGAAGAGCGCCGCCGTTTCGCGCAGCGTCATGTCGCCATACACGTGGCCCATGGCATCGTTGATCTGCTTGAAGTAATCGAGATCGGCCAGGATCACCGCCAGGGGGCTGCCGTCGCGCATCGACCGGTCGACCTCTCCGCGTAGGCGCTCCACGATAATGCGGTGATTCCACAGTCCGGTCAGCCCATCATGCTCCGCGAAGTGCCGCATCTGTTCGCGCGTGCGGACCAGCTCCGTCTTCTCTTTCTCCAGGTCCTTCGTGCGATCCCGAACTGCTTCTTCCAGCTGCCGCTTCTGGCGCATCAGCTGACCCACACGGCGTCGCCACGCCCACACAGCCAGCACTAGGCACAGTACACCCAGCCCGCGCTGCAGATAGACATTCTGCCACCACAGCGGAGCGATTCTGAACGAGAACGAAGCCCGCGGAGAAACTGAGCTGCCGGCCGCATTCACCGCTTCCACCTCAAAACGATAGTTCCCGGGGAGCAAATGCCGGAAGTGCACCGTCAGTTCGCGCGTGTTCTCCCACGCCGAATCCTGCTCTCCCACGAGCCGGTAGCGAATCCCGATGTCCTGCGTGTCCTTGAACGAAAGCAGCGCCATTGAGACAGTCAGCGGCGCGTTCGAACTCCACTTCACGGAGCCGCCGTCCGTCACTTCCGTCAATCCGAACGATACCTGCGAAATGGCCGGCGGAGGCGGCGATCCGGCCAGCGCATTTTCCGGCTTGATCAGGTGGCTCAGACCCGCTGATGTCCCGATCCACATGCTCCCGTCGCGATCTTCGTAGATGGCAAAGCTGTCCGTGTCGTTCCAGATCAGGCCATCGTCCTGCGTGAAACTGCGCCACATCTGGCCGTCGTAGACGGTCACACCAGCGTCCTCGCCCACCCACAGCCGTCCGCGGCGATCCACCCGGAGCGCCACAATTCCTTCTGACATCAGCGGCGGATGCCCGATGTGTTCGGCAGACACCACCTTCGTCCCATCAACGCGCAGCTTCATTAGATCCTGCGAAGGACCAGCAACCCATAGGTTGCCCTTCCAGTCAGCAGCGATAATGTCCGGCCTGGTTCCGAACCCGCCCGCATCAATTGCGTGCCAGCCCGTGGTGTCGAGCTTGAAGATACCGTGATCCGAAGTGGCCCAGAGCTGTCCCTTCAAATCCTTGCTCATGCTCGTGAACCGCATCGAGCCTTTTGGGAAAGCCGACGACACAACCGGCTCTGGTCTTGCATTCGCATCGGAAGGATCAATCGCGTACAGACCTGTCACCGTCGCAATCCACATCCGGTTTGGGCCGTCCGCCAGCAGTCCATAAACCGCCGGCATCTTCATCATTCTTCCGCTCAAATTCTTCGCATCGATGCGCGTCAGGCTTCCCGCCATGCTTCCCAGCCAGATAGCTCCGTCAGGCCCAAGCTCCAGCGAACCGGCGCGTGAAATCTGCGTGCCCGGCAAATGCCAGGCCTTCGCCGTGTTCGATCCGGCAGGAATAAAGCTCAGTCCCGTCTCCGTGCCGATCCACAAGCGCCCCTGGTTGTCGCGAATCGACGACCATATCAGGTTGTCCTGCAGCCCGTCAGCCTCGGTATACGCCTCCCAGCTGTCCTCGCCCACCCAGCGCTCCAGCCCATGGCCCACCACACCCATCCAGATCGAGCCTTCGCGGTCGACAAACAGCCCCTGCACCTCGAAAGACGAGATCCCGTTCCGCTCGGTAACGAACCGCCAGTGATCCTTCTCCCACAGCGCAATCGACGAGAGCTGCGAAGTGAGGATTCTCCCCTGCGAATCCTCTGCCAGCAGCGGATAAGATTCGGCCACCGGCTTCCCCGGCAGGTCGCGCATATCCGCGCGGCTTCCATCTGGAGACAGCTCCAGGATATGCTGATTGCTGCGCATCCAGATGTTTCCGTCCCGCGCAACCATCATCGTCAGCCACTGCTCTTCCGGCAGTCCGAGCACCGTGCGCATTAGCGTCGTATGCCCGTCCTTCAGTCTGCACAGTTCCTTGTCGCATCCATACCAGAGCGATCCATCCGGCCCGTACAGCACGCTCCAGATAAACGCACCCTGCAGATTCAATGGTTCCGCGGTCCAATCATCCGGCCCGCGCTTCCTCAGCACGACTCCGTGGCTGGTCGAAACCGTCACCACCTCGTCGTTCTTGCCCGAAGCAAATGTCGTGCCCGTCGGATGAGTGAATTCATTCAGCGGGACCGGCAGCTTCACCTGCGCAAACTGTCCGTCCTTGCGCTCGAAATAGACGCCCGCGGTCGTTCCCACCCATAGCGTCCCATCCTGGCTTACGTAAAGATTGTCGATGATGCGATCCGGCATACCCTGGCTTGCGCCGAATCGCTGAAACTGGCTGCCATCGTAGCGATAAAGCCCGTTCTGCGTACCCACCCACAGATACCCGGTGCGGTCCTGCTGAATCGCCGTGATATTGAGATTGCCCAGCCCCTGCGTGTACTGGCGGAAGCTGTATCGCTGTGCCGAAACTCGCGCGCACACAGAGCCCAGCATCGCCACCGCCAGTGCTGCTGCCGCAAAAAACCTGACCGAATTGGGTCTTCGATTCTGCAACGCGCCATCTCTCTCGAAGGACGACTGCACGAGGATCGGTCCCTTATTCCGGACTCCTAAAACCCCACCCACCGCCGGAATCCCCGACCCCATTCCATGCGCCGGACCTCGTGATCTTCAGTAACCCAACTATAGCCACGTGTTTCGTCGCAGGACATGCCACTTTGGTCTAAGTTGTTGTCAGACAAAGGTGCGGAGGTAATTTGGGGTACGTTACCTGCGGTTCAGGAGATGTCGAATCGAGAGCCGATTCTATCTATTTGATTTCACCCGTGATGTCACGCGCCTAGTCGCACACCAGCTCTGAATCCGGGAACGCAACCGGAGCGATTTCTGCCTCCGCACCGGCAGGCGGATCGGCGAAAAAGGCATTCACCTGATCCAGAACCTCGGCACCCGTCTTCGCCGTGTAGATGGCCTTGCGCAGCTTGGCCCCGCCAGGCACCCCGTGCGTAAACCAGGTCGCGAACTGCTTCATCTTCCCCGCGGTCTCGCCCATGCGCCCATCGCGCGGCAGCTCTTTCGATGCCTCGGCCTCGGCCAGCAGCATCTCAAAGTATGCCCGAATCATGTGGTGACGGTCCGCAAAGGTCGGTCTATCGTAGCTTCCCGACGCCGTATACTGCGCGATCTGCCTGAAGATCCACGGATTAGCCGCGGCCGCCCGCCCAATCATCACCGCATCGCACCCCGTCTGCGCCACCATCGCGGCGGCATCCTCCGGCGTACGGATGTCTCCGTTCCCAATCACCGGAATCCGCACCGCCTGCTTCACCGCCGCAATCCACTCCCAGCGCGCCTGCCCGCTATACCCCTGCTCGCGCGTCCGTGCATGCAGCGCAACGGCGCAGAGCCCCTCTTCCTCCGCCATCCGTGCCAGCTCCACGCACACAATCTGGGCGTCATTCCACCCCAGCCTGAACTTCACGGTGAAGGGAATCGTCACCGCCTTGCGCACCGCCCTGAAGATCTCGCCGATCTTCGGCAAATCCCGCAGCAGCCCCGAACCGCCATTGCAGCCCACCACGCGCTTCGCCGGGCACCCCAGATTCAGGTCAACCGTGTCGAACCCCGTGTCCTCCACGATCCGCGCAGCCTCCGCCAGCGTCTCCGCGTTTGACCCGAACAGCTGCGCCCCGATCGGGTGCTCATCGTCATAGAACGTCAGGTACCGCCGCCGCTTCGACTCCCGCATCCGCGACAGACCGTCCGCCGACGTAAACTCCGTCATTAGCAGCCCGCACCCCGACTGCGAGTTCGTCACCTCAGCCTCAACCGCCGCAACATCCTCACCCTGGTCCCTGGCATCCGACCCTTGATCTCTGATCTTTGTTCTCTGATCTCTGATCTCTGACCCCTGATCACTGACCTCTGATCTTGGATCACTGATCTCTGATCTCTGATCACTGACCACTGACCCCTGACCACTGGTAAAAACGCTGGCATGCCGGATAAACCGCCGAAACACGGTATCCGTCACGCCCGCCATCGGCGCCAGCACCGTGGCTGGCGCCACCACCACCGGCCCTATCCGCATCTCGGCAGGCACACGAACCCCCTCGGGCATCGCATGCTCAATGGGATTGTCCCAGTTCTTCTTCACCGTGAATCCCTTGCCCGCCATAGAACCAGTTTCCAGCTCTCAGTTCTCAGTCATCAGTTCTCAGCAACAGCTGTTCGCGGAACGCCTCTGTTGGAAGGCACCGACTGACAACTGAAAACTGACCACTGATGACTGCTCTAAACGAACAAGGCCTCCGCGCTTGGCGGAGGCCTGATATGTCAGCAACTCCTCCTGCTTTACTTCGCCGGAGCTGCCTTTTCCGCCTTCGCGTACTTCCGGCGGAACCGCTCCACGCGTCCTGCCGTGTCCACCAGGCGCTGCTTGCCGGTGAAGAACGGGTGGCAGTTCGAGCAGATTTCTACGTGGATGTCGCCTTTGTGGGTCGACCGGGTCTCAAAGTTGTTTCCGCAGGCACAAAGCACGCGCACCGCGTTGTAGTTGGGGTGAATCTTTTCCTTAGCCATCGAGAGACAGACCTTTCCTGCAATCTTCCTTACCTATTGTATTGAGATTCGCAGGAGGGCGCAAACGGTTCAACCCGCCATATCCAACCCGCCCCGAGCCCGCCTCAAGTCGACCTACACGGGCGCCCTACGCTGCGATGGACGGGCTATCTCCTGTCCGCCCAACCTTCAGCCCGCCCTCAACCGGCGTCAACAGCGGCCAGCCCTTGCGTAGCACAAAGTCCAGCCACGCCCCGGCTATCTGCGACGTCACCACCGCCGCGATCACCAGGGTAGTATAGAACTGCGAACTGATGATCCCCGCGTCGAACGCCACGCTGGCCAGCACAATCCCCGGCCCGCCCCGCGCGTTCGTCGTAATCGCCAGATTCAGCAGGTCCAGCCCGCGAAATCCCGCAATCCGCCCCGCCAGCGAAACCGACGCAATCTTCACCGCGCACGTGCCCAGAACGAACGCCGCAATCATGCCCCACGACACCCCGCGAGCCAGGTCCAGCTTCAAACCCACAATCGCGAAGTACACCGGCACGAATACCGCGAACGCCACCTTGCCGATCGAGTCCAGCGCGTCCGCGAAGAGCCTCCGCTTCTTGTGCACCACGGCAAACCCCGCCAGAAACGCCGCGAACACCAGGCTCACGTCCAGCGCTCCCGCCACCGCGCAGTAGGCCAGCAGCACCGCAATGGCGTATCCCACCGGGCTCGTCTTCGCCATCACGTTGAATTCGGCCTTGTTGATCCGCTTCACGATCCGCGGCACAATCGTCAATCCCAGCGCGAAGAACGCCAGCGTCAGTCCCAGATGCATCGTCATCTTCCGCGGATCGAGCGCCTGCTTGCCTGCCGCCGCCGTGGCGATGGCCAGGGCCAGCCACAACACGATGTCTTCCAGCACCGCCACGCCCAACACCAGCCGTGCAAACCGCGTATGCAGAATCTTCAAATCGGTGAAGATCTTCGACACCACAGGCACCGACGTCACCGCCACGCCCACAGCGAGAATGATGATCATCGACAGCCGGTTCCCGTTCGGACCCTCCAGCGACGGCCGGATCAGCATGGGCGCCAGCACCAGTCCCAGCGCAAAGGGCAGCCCCGTTCCCACCACCGTCAGCCAGCCCACCTCGCGCCGTTCTTCGCGCGTGAACAGCTGCTGCGTCTCGGCTCCGCTCAGAAACATCAGCAGCAGCAGACCCAGCCAGTAGATGAACTCCAGCACGTCGCTCTTGTGCAGCGCGCCCTGCGTCAGTCCGGCCAGAGCAGGGAAGCGACCCAGCAGAGCCGGCCCCAGCACCACTCCGGCCAGGATCTCGCCGATCACCTTGGGCTGCCGCATCTTCACGAAGAGAGCGCCAAGCAGCTGCGCCAGGCCCACGAGCAATAAAAGGACAAAGAGAACCGAGGTCAAAGAATTGTTGGACACGGAGAAGGCACCTGAATAAGTGAGATGCAGCGGCCTGAGTTCTTACTGCCCTCCATCCTTCGAGTTGCGCAAATTTCCCGCCACTCGCGACCCCCGCCCCCCATCCAGACCTTCTTCATCCACTCTCGATTTCCACTACAACCCATCCCGCGGGGACAACGTGTACTTAGGTCCTTACCTCCAAGTGCAGGGAACGAGCGCACGCAAATTGATTAGAGGTAAATCTATGGGACTGATTACACCCAACGACTTTCAGAGTCTTCGCGAACTCTACACTGCACAACTCCGCTATCTACTCTCGACCGAGAACCAGATCGTCGATGGACTTCCCAAGATGATTGATCACGCCGAGGAGCCTCAACTCAAGCAGGCGTTCCAGTCGCACCTTCAGGAAACACGCGTTCACGTTCAGCGCATTCAGCGCCTGCTGACCGACGTGAAGGGAGACGCGGATGACAAGAAAGATCCAATCCTGACCGCGATCGTCGGCTCCGGCGAAAACATCACCAAAGAAACAGATCCCGGTTCAGTCCGCGATGCCGGTCTCATCGCCACCGCGCAAAAGGTCGAGCACTACGAGATCGCTTCCTACGGCAGCGCCCGTGACTGGGCGGAGACCCTGGGTCTCGCCGAACACGCGCAGATCCTGCAGCAGACCCTCGACGAAGAAAAGCACGCCGACCGCCTGCTGACCGAAATCTCGCACCGCGCCAACCCCAAAGCCCAGCGCGAATCCAAAACCACTGCCGCCGCTTAGAAGATCTAAGGCACAGGCAGTGCCCCATTGATCGACAAGCTGAGCCCCATTCATCGCGCAGGCTTATTGCGCGCGATGAGTGGGAATCATGCGAATAGTCACACACACGAACGAGATCCGAACGCCCACCCCAACAGGAGTGGGCGTTCTTGTTTTCAAATTCAGAAATAGCGGGTGCCCCATTCTCAATCCGCCGTCAGTTGGATCGAGGTGGAAACGACCAACCAAAGCCGGCAGGAACTTAGTAGGTTCTGAACTCCACACGCAATTGCACAGTCCCCTGAAATCCGCCCGGCAACGGACCGAAACGCGTATTCGAGATCGTCACCCACGCCGCGCGATCCAGGGATGTGTGCCCGGAAGACCGATCGAGGATCATACTGCCGTTCACGATGTATCCGTTCGGCAGAAGCTTGAAGCGAATCGCAACATCCCCCGGCGGCTGCTGCGAACCGCTGAACGTTCTTCCAAAGAGCTCCATCCACTTCGCCTTCAGGACCCTCTTCGACCGGCCGAGGTAAGTTCTGAAGTCCACCCCATGTGTGTCGGAGATTCCGATGATCCCGATCTGAGGCGATCCGTCCCCATCGTCAGCAAGTGCAGCCTCTCCCGTCACCCGATCCAGCGGCTTCGGATTCGACTCAGCCAAATCAACGCGAATGCTTCGAGTGCTCTGGACGCTGCCGAGTCGCGCCGATACCATCGCCGTACCGTTTTTCAACTCGTGTGCTGTCCCGTCCGAGTCGCAACGAACAACATCCGTCGGCGTCACTGCGAACTTCACGCGATCGAGCGTGTGCAGCATGATCGGATTCTGCAGATGCTTGTACTTGAGACCGACATCGATGTGCGGATGACCGAGAGGATAAATCCGATAATCGATGTCAATACGATCAAGGTTCTGGTCCGTTGGTTCAGTTCGCAGATGAAAGAATCTCTCATCGAATCCACCATCCTCGAACCGCGCCGTGATGCGAACTGTTTCATCACCCAGCTCCACCGGGATCAGCTCAAAGATTTTGGTCCCATCAGGCCCATCCAGAAAGCGCCCATCTTCCGTGTCTGAATTCATGACCGGTCTCTTCGGACCCGGTATGAGCGGATCGAACGAAAGCGTAGCGTTGCTCCCCGCACGTTTCTGCTCATACGTGATCCGGCGAATCGTGCCTCCCGTTATCGTCAGCGGAATCCTCACAGGCTGCGCCAAAGCCACCGGATGGTCCGGCGGCTTCACTGCAATGCGCGAGACAAAAAAGTCCGAATGGCTGATCGAACTTCCCAGCCCATCCGGGTTCACCGTCCACACCGTGTCCAGCGGTGCCTCAGCCCGCGGAGAACGAAGCTGATCGCACCGCGTGTTGTCGCCCCAAAACACGTCATCCCGCACCTGAATGCAGGTCTCCCGTGTCGTGTTGCCAAACGTCACGCTCAGCAGGGCATCGCCCGTTCGCAGCGGCTTGAATCCGCCGTCCTTCGCAATTTCCAGAACCGGCTTTTCCCGTGACTGCTTGAAAGCAAATTTCAGAAACTCAGGCGCAATCTCAACGGGCTTCTTCGAGTCCGGATAGAAGGCAGCTGCATAAACATGTTCCCAGTAGGCGGGATCCTGATTCCACCGGCTGTCTTTGAGGCTCAGTCGGACGAGAGCTGTATCGCTGCCCGGCTCACCGCTCCCTTGCAGGATCAATGCAGTTGGAGTGCGGTCGGAAGGAACAACTTCCATCTCAGTTTGAAGAGTCCCAAACCCTCCGTCAGAGAAGAACGCCATCAGCACCAGAGGAACTTTCCCCATCTCTGTCGGCGTGACCACTACGTACGAAGTCCCGTTCGCGCGGTGATGAAGCTCAGCAAGCTCCACGGCGTCGATAAAGATGCAGTTCACCGGAGGGCCGGTGAGAGCGATCGAAATCTCGTTCGGTTCTCCCGCCTTCAGAGGGCCGGTGCTGAGCAGTTTCATCCGCCCATCAGCGCCAAACGGCAAGCCCTTCGGTTCTGACGCGTCGAGCTTGCACTTGGCAGCCACTTCCTCTGCGCTGGCTTGGGCCTGGACACGCGGAGCAAGGACAATCAGCACCGCGCAAACCGCTGCGACCGCAACGAGCAGGTCTTTCCGCCTCAGGCACACATCGCGGACCACCGGCATTCCAGCGCGACTCGACCTCGTCACCGTGCTCTCCTCATCGACCTCAGCACGAACACGCCGACAACGGACACGCGATTCGCGGAGCCATATCTCTCTGATCGGAAGCGCCAGTTTAGCCCAGCTTGCAAGACACATCACTGCGGCAGGTGTCTTGAACCCTGACGAACGTCATCTCAGCCACTCCCCATTCATCCCCAGCAGCTGTGCCCCATTCATCGCGCAGATTCGGCGCAATGAGTGGGAATCCAGCCCACAGCGCCTCGCAACTCAAAAAGCTCCGCGCGCTTTGCAGTCTATTTCGCGCTTTTTGTCATACTGGAGATACACACTTGAAAAGCCATCCGTCGCCGCGCGCAAGGCTCCGCATTTCGCGGACCTTGTCGCGATTCGTGCTGCTTTCGGCAGTTAAACCCTTTGTGATGAAACACCTTGTGAGTAATTCCAATGGTATGACACGCTTGCAACGCTCTGCCTGGCCTAAACCGAAGAAACAAGGGAACTTGGCCACAAGATGTATAGGGTAGGGTACCCCCTGTTCAGACCGAACAGCATCTGGCCTTCAAGCACAACCCGACCTGTTCCTGAGAGGCCGACCGAAGCAGATCACGTACCCGTTGTTGTCCATCACCTCGAACGCCCGCAGGCCGTCCGCAGTGTCACCAACATCCTGATGAATTCTCACGCCCCTGTCCGCCAACTCCGCATACAGCGCATCAGGATCATCGACATTCACGTAAGCATCCCACCTCGCCCACGCATGCCGTGAGGCATTGGGTAGGGGATGCACATCCGGCGCAATCGCCTTCAGCATGATCATCACGTGATCGCGCCCGACGAACGCCCAGTAGTCGCCGACCTCACCATCGCCGCCGCCCTTGTAACGAACTTCGAAACCGAGTTGGATTTCGTAGAACCGGATCGTCGCTTCGAGATCGTCAACAATGAAGAAAGGTGTGATCGAATTCAGCACTGCGAATCGGTGACCTCAACGGCATTGAATCACGAAACCCAACGCGGAGAATCGTTTCGTGACGAACGCAGCCGCGATTGCGCCTGAAACGCGGAAGCGGACCGGCACAGCACTCTGCAGGCATGAGGCAGTCGGCTCATCGGCATTCTGATCCGATAAGAAAGCAAGCCCCAGCGCGCACGGCTGCACCCGATCCGCCGTCGGCATTCTTCAAATTGTTCGAGTTGACCCCGGGAAGTTACAGCACCTAAGGCAATTCAGCAAAAACAACAACGTGACCTACGTCCCCGGCCCCGAAAAGCAAAACTAACCCACTACGCGGCTGACGTTGGCTGCGCTCAGTCCTTTGGGTCCCTGCTGGCACTCAAATTCGACCGAGTCGCCTTCATTCAGCGTCTTGTAGCCGCTTTCCTGGATGGCTGAGAAATGCACGAACACGTCTTCACCGCTCGAGCGTTGAATGAATCCGTATCCCTTTGCCCCGTTGAACCACTTCACTACGCCCTGCTCCTTCATTCACCTTCTCCTTCTTTTTTGCGGTTAGCACAATTGGGGAAACCTCGCGTTGGCGCTCCTGTCTACTTCTGTCGCAGGATTCGCTTCTCGCCAGGTAATCCCAGTCCATAAACGCCAAGAGCCGCCGGCACGCTTCCTTGAAAGCGCTTGGCAGCTCATTTCATCGCTGGATTGGGGTTGTGCTTTCCAAACACCAGAACATCCACTGCAATGGCCTTCCTGAAAAACGGCGTGTCTCCCGCGCGCCGTGCTCAAGTTATGGCAGGTATGTACCTCAAAAGCAAGAAAAATTTCCCCACTCTCTTCGGTAACAACCCGGTCCCCGCAGCTTATGAAAAAATACCTGCAGATTCCATCCCCCAAACCGGGAAGTAGAGCCGTCGCGATGCCGGCTCCGATTTGCGAAATCGATTTCGCAAGAGCAGACAAGCTCCGTGAGAGAGCGCACAAGCCGCAAGAGCTTTCATTTCGTACCCTTTTGTCTTGGAGAGCACTGTTGGAAACCGCCTCACAATCCGGAGCCGCCGTCGCTGAACCTGTTCCCGCTGCCCGCGGTTTCGATCAGACCCAGCCCGCTCAGACCTCCAAGTGGTTCCGCTGGCGCAAGCGCTGCGCGCCCATCATCGAATACCTGCTCGACGCCGAGGTCCACACCTACGCCTTCAGCGTCGCCGCCAACGCCATCATCTCCTTCATCCCGCTCATCGTCCTGCTCTACACCATGGCGCTCTCCGTCTTCCACTCACAGGAGATGTCCAACGTCGTCACCAAACTAGTCGAGCAGTTCCTGCCCACCACGGCCTCCCAGGGCTTCCTCACCTACCGCCTTGAGAATGCCGCCGCCCTCGCCTCGCGCCACGGCGTGCAGGCTCTCTCGGTCGTCATGATCCTCATCTCCTGCACCGGCATCTTCCTGCCCCTCGAAGTTGCCCTCAATCAGGCTTGGGGTGTCACGAAGAGCCGCAACTACCTGCTCAACCAGACAGTCGCCTTCGGGCTCGCCATCCTCATGGTCTTCCTCGCTATGGGCAGCGTCTTCCTCAGCACATGGCAGCGCCAGCTGCTCGGCTTCGTCTTCTTCCACCACACCGACAACATGGTCTTCGAAGGCATCAGCTACGTCTGGCTCGCCATCACCACCGGCATGGCCTCGATCCTCTTCTTCTTCTCGATCTACTGGCTCCTGCCCAATCGCCGCATCCCCGCCCGCCAGGTCATCCGAACGTCCATCGTCACCGGCATCATCTGGCTCGCCGCCAAAGAAGCCTACGTCGCCATCCTTCCGCACATGGATCTGAAAGCCCTATACGGCCCCTTCTTCGTCTCCGTCGGACTTTTGTTCTGGGCCTACATCTCCGGCCTCATTCTCTTCGCCGGAGCCCAGTTCAGCGCCGTTCCAAGACTGGAAAAGCCGGCAAGAGACTGATCACAACATCTCCGCCGCTCACCGGTGTATGCTGCGGACGATCGGGCGTCTCTCCTATGGGTCCTCGCTCCAGCACGTTGTTTGTCTGCCTGCTCCTCCTCCCGAATCACCTGCATTCACAGGTCCCCGTTCCTCAAAGCTCAGACCCCCGCTGGACCGCAACCGTTCAGGTGCTCGTTCGCGACAAAGAAGGCCACCCGCTCGCAGGTCTCGGCTCAGACGACTTCACTCTCACTGAAGGCGGTATCCGCGATCGCGTTCTCAATGTCCGAAGCTTGAACCAGAGTTCCAACAACGGATCTTCGCAAACCTCCGTCCTGCTGGTTATCGCTCCCGCATCCGCGCCCGGCCGCAACGCGGCGATCAAAGGTCTGCTCAAATATCTCGACTCGCCGATCCCACCCAGCTGGACGCTCGCCCTCATCGACGACACTGGCCACTACACACCCTTCGCGCACGATCCCGCTGTTCTGCGAGCTCGTCTTCAGCAGCTCGCACACGAAGTGAGTCCTCCCCAGTTCTTCGGCGAATCGTGGCCCACAGAGGCAAGCCGGGCCGTGCAGCAACTCGCTGTCCGCATCGGCAGACACGCAATCGTATTCGCCAATGATTTCGAGCTAAACGTCCGAGAGGACCCGGACCCCCGACTCGTGCGCTACGGGCCCTCCGATTTCACCTCCGACGCTATCCGCGCGCAGGCGGCCATGTATACCGTCGAAGCGTCCGGACCCCACGTCACCATACCCTTTGGCGGAGCCGCTGACGACATCGCGGAAAGATCTTCGATCTCCGGTCAACAGGTCGCAGATGCCATGGTGATCGACATGGTCCAAGCCTTCCAGACTCGCGGCGATTTCCTCTCCGGCGCAAACGAAACCGGCGGTCTCGCGGCCTCCGACATTCAGGAAGCCCTCTCCGACGTCGCCGCTGATGCGGCCGGATACTACCAGATCACCTTCGTCCCCAATCTGCAGGACACCGACGGCGCCTGGCACCCCATCTCCGTTTCTGTTCCGCGCCGAAACGTGCGCCTCCGCGGTCCCCGCTACTATCTCGCGCCCATCTCCGAGAACCAGCAGAAGATGCAGTCAACCATGCTCGCTGCTCTCGAAAACATGTCCGCGCCGCGCCTCGATGCAGCCGCCCACGCCTGGCTTTTCCCCGACTCCGGAGGCGTTCACACCGCGCTCATGGCCGCCGATTTCTCGTGGCCTCCAGCGGCCGGCGCACCACCCTCCGATCGCAAGCTCCAGATCTACGCCCAACTCGTGAGCGAAAGCAGAGGCCAGCTCGTCGGCGCGTGGCTCAACGAACAACCGTGGAAGCAGAACGCTTCCGAAGCGCACACCATCCACTGGCAGCGCGAAACCCCACTCTATCCCGGTCGTTACTCGCTGCGAGTTGTCGCCCTCGACGCCGTCACAGGCGGGGTCGGAACACGCGAGTTCTCGTTCGCGGTCTACCCATCAGCCATCGCGAACTTCCGCCTGAGCGAGATCATCCTTGCTGACCGCTGCCTCGCCGCCGAAGAAGTGCAGGGAAGGACCAACCTCCTCGATCCCGTTTTGCTGAACGGCTGTCTTCTCGCGCCATCCGCATCCGCCAGCTTCTCCCCTGCGCAGACCCCTACACTCGTGCTCCGGCTCTACACAATCGACCCCAAGCTCCGCAACACAGTTCTGAAGCAGTGGAAAGCCTACATATCTGTCGGCGACGAACCGCGCGTACCCGTTCCAATCGCCAGCGCGAATATCCGCGGCCTTGTCATCACCGCGCCTCTCAATCTTCAGCAACTCAACCTGCAGCCCGGCGTTCATCCCATCGAAGTTGCCTTGGAAGCGAAAGCAGACGACGGGTCCAGGCACACCATCGCCATCCGCAGCGAACTGACCATAACTCCCTGACCAGCTCCATCGAGGACGTTCCCACCCGCATTCATGCAGTAGTATCCTGTGACCCGATTCCCCCATCTTCCGCGGAGGTCCCAGTGAAGAACCTCGTCCTCGCTGTAGCCCTGTGTCTTGCATCCATCGCCGCAGCCCAGCAAAAGCCCGCCTACCTGATGGACGGCCTCAGCAACCTGCATCATCCCGTCTCCACCGAGAATGCCGAAGCGCAGAAGTTCTTCGACCAGGGCCTCCGCCTCGTCTACGCCTTCAACCACGAAGAGGCAGCCCGCTCTTTTCATCGCGCCGCCGAACTCGATCCCAAATTCTCCATGGCCTGGTGGGGAGTCGCCCTCGCGGTCGGCCCCAACTACAACCTGCCCGTCGACCCCGAGCATGAAAAACTCGCCGTCGAGGCCTGCAAAAAAGCTCGCGCTCTAGCTTCCAGCGCAACGCCGATCGAGCGCGATTACATCAATGCGATGTGCGAACGCTTCTCCGCCGACCCCAAGCCGGACTACCACCAGCTCGACATCAACTACTCAAAAGCGATGGCCGGCCTCACGCATCGCTATCCCGACGACCTTGATGCCGCCACCCTCTACGCCGACAGCCTGATGAACCTGCGCCCCTGGCAACTCTGGAATGCCGACGGCACTCCCGCCGAGGGAACCAGCCAGATCGTCTCCACGCTCGAAAGCGTTCTCCGCCGCGATCCCAACCACATCGGCGCGATGCACCTCTACATCCACGCTGTCGAGGCCTCTCCGAATCCCGAGCGCGCCCTGCCTTACGCCGAGCGCATCCCAACGCTCGCTCCCGCCGCCGGCCACCTCGTCCACATGCCTGCGCACATCTACGAGCGCACCGGCAACTTCGACGGCGCACGCGCGCAGAACGTCGCAGCCGCCAAAGCCGACGAAGCCTATGCCGCTGCCTCAGGCTCGCAGGGCATGTACATGATGATGTACTACTCGCATAATCTGCACTTCGGCGCTGTCTCCGCCAGCATGCAGGGCCGCTGCGCCGAAGCGAAATCGCAAGCCGACCGCCTCGCCGACAACCTCCGCCCCATGGCCAGCGACAAAAGCATGGCCGGCATGGTCGAGCCCTTCATCGGTATGCAATATGCAATCGCCGCCCGCTGCGCCCGGTGGGACGAACTTCTCGCGATGACCGAACCAGCCTCACAAACAAACGCGCTGAAAGCCTATTGGCTCTACAGCCGCGGCCTCGCCCTCGCCGCGCGCGGCAGACTCGCCGAAGCCGAATCTGCTCGCAAGCAGCTTGCCGCGATTGAAGCCGCAACACCGAAAGACGACATCTTTATGCCGCCGGTGCAGAACCACACCGCGCAGATCTTTCACCTCGCAGGTGACATCCTCGCCGCCCGCATCGCGTCCGCAAAGGGAGACAAACCCGCAGCGATCGCACTTCTCCGGGATGCCGTCGCCAATCAGGATCAGCTTCTCTATAACGAGCCCGCCGATTGGTACTACCCCGTCCGCGAATCCCTCGGCGGTATGCTCCTGAAATCCGGCGACCCCAAAGCCGCAGAGCAAGTCTTCCGCGATGACCTCGAACGCAACCCCCGCAATCCCCGCTCACTTTTTGGCCTGGCCGAGTCGCTCACGCACCAGAACCGCGCCTACGAAGCCTCCTGGATCAAGCAGCAATTCGACACCGCCTGGCGAGGCGCCGACGTCACATTGCGTGTAGAAGACCTGTGAGTCCGAAAGGGATTGGTGGCTTTATCTCGCTGGGTGCCCCCGGTCCCTTGCTTTTGGGGACCGGGGAACTTAGCTTCTGAGATCTACGAAACCTTAAACGACTTCACCGCAATCGCATTCGGTCCGCGTCCCGCAGGCAACATCGTAAACATCGCCGGATTCTTGCTCTGCGTCCTCACCACCGCCACATCACCCGACCGCGCATCCACCACGAACAACAGATGCCCCGCAGTCGAGAACGCCAGCGCAGACGGTCCGTCGCCCACATGAATTCCGGGACCACCTAAACGCCTGCCGTCCCCTATGTCGAACACCGTCACTTCCTGCGACCGCGAGTTCACAACGTAGAGCAGGGAATTGTCAGCCGACACCAACCCGCGCACCGGCCCCGCGCCCATCAGGTACGCGCCGCCCACATCGTCCGTGCTGGTCACCACTTCCGAAATCGAATTCGATAGCGAGTTCGATACAAACAACTCGCCGCCATCCGGCTTCAGCGCAAGATGAATCGGCGCGCGTCCCACATCCAGCAGCGACTCCAGCCGATCCGTCGTGGCCGGCCGTCCATCGCTCCTCGCCTCGTGCGCCAACTGCATCGCCATCACCTGGTGCCCGCCGCCGCATGCCGCAAATGCCTTCGACGAATCCGGAAGAATCACCACGTCCGATGCGCCGGGGCAGCCCGCAAACACAGCGCGCACCTTGCGCGTTCCTGTATCCACAATCGTCGCTGAATTACCCCCGCGGTTCGCTACCACCAGAGTCTTGCCATCCGGCGAGACGCGCGCATCTGCTGGATCCTCGCCCACGCCGATCTGCCCTACCTCGCGATGCGCTTTCAAGTCGAGCACTGAAACCGTGTTCGATCCCGAATTCACCACGTACGCGGTGTTCCCATCCGGATCGAGCGCAATCGCCACCGGCATCTTGTGCACCGCGATCGTCCCCGCAACAGAGTTGTTCTCCGCATTGATCACGGCAACAGAGCCCTGCCCGTTCGGCGTTCCCGTATTCACCACGTACACTTCATTGCGCGCCGGATTCGCCGCCACCGCAGTCGGATTCTGTCCCACCTGAATCTCGCGATCCACGCGCACATTCACCACGTCGTACACCGACACGGTGCCGCTGCCCGAGTTCGTCACATAGGCATACTCGCGATAGTTCGCGTCATATTGCGGAAAGTCGTGCGCCCTGCACCCGCCCAGCGCTATCAATGCGCAGCCCATCGCAACAATGCGGGTGCCCCAGGTCCGTGTGTTCGGACCTGGGAAGGAGATCGGGTGCCCCAGGTCTCGATTCTGAGACATGGGATACAAAGATGCCGGGTGCCCCCGGTCCCTCGCTTTTGGGGACCGGGAAACCAACTCTGCACCTGCTTCGCGACCAAGCGTCATCCTATTTCGCCGCGGTCTCCACCCGGATCCCGCGCTGCAGCTTCTTGTTCACAATCGGCGCAATCTGTTCGATCTCATTCACCATTTGCGCAAACTGCTCCGGATAAATCGACTGCGGCCCGTCCGAGAGTGCCTTCTCCGGCTGGTGATGCACCTCAACCAGAACTCCATCCGCGCCCACCGCAACGGCGCCGCGCGCCATCGGCAGCACCTTGTCGCGCTTGCCGGTTCCGTGACTTGGATCGACAAGAATCGGCAAGTGACTCAGCTTCTGAACCGCCGGCACAATACTCAGGTCGAGCGTATTGCGCGTGTGATCGGCAAACGTCCTCACGCCGCGCTCGCACAGGATCACCTCGTAGTTGCCCTCGCTCATGATGTATTCAGCCGCCATCAGAAACTCATCCAGAGTCGCGCTCATCCCGCGCTTCAGCAGCACCGGCATCCGCAGCCGCCCGGCATGTTTCAGCAGCGAGAAATTCTGCATGTTGCGCGCGCCGATCTGCACCACATCGGCCCACTCCGCAACCAGATCCAGCGTCTCGTTGTCGATCGCCTCTGTGATGATCCGCAGCCCGAAGCGGTCGCGAATCTCCGCCATGATCTTCAGTGCATCAACACCCAGCCCCTGGAATGCATACGGCGAAGTTCGCGGCTTGTAGGCGCCGCCACGGAAGAACTGCGCACCCGCCGCCGCCACCTGCTCCGCAATCGCAAACGCCTGCTCGCGGCTCTCAATCGAACACGGACCGGCAACCACCGCCAGACTCCCGCCGCCAATCGTCGCATCCGTTCCCGCGAAGCGAATGACCGTGTCCTCTTCCTTCACGTCGCGGCTGGCCAGCTTATATGGCTTTGAAACCTTGATGACCTCGGCCACGCCGGCCATCTCTTCCAGATTGCCGCGGTTCGCCTCGCCCTGATTCCCTGTGATTCCGATCGCCGTCCGTTGCGCACCCGGCATTGGATGTGGCCTGTATCCCAGAAACTCAATATGGTCGCAGACAGCCTTGATCTGTTCTTCCGTGGCCTGCGCCTTCATCACGACTAGCATCGCTGGATCCTCATCTAAAGTTTACGGCAACAATAGAACTGTCCGATTTGGCTCACCAACTGGGTGCCCCATTCTAAATCGGTCGTTCAGACCGATTTAGGGTGGGAAACGAAAACGCCGGCGGCATTACCGTCGTCTATCTCGTTTCCCGCGATCTCCGCTCCGCATTCCTCTTCTCGCTCCGCCACTTCCACCCCAGCCACGCCAGATACGCAAGCTGAATCGTCCACGTCACGATATACGCCGCGGTCACAAACTGATGATCGAGAATATCCCTCTGGTCCATAACCTCTCCTAGTTGAACGCGCTCAGTCCGCGCTTGCCAGTGCCTCTTCCGCCTCGAGCGCTGCATACTCCTGATGCTTCCGCTCGACTCGGTACCTCAGCAGCAGCACCAGCACTCCCCAGCAGAACCACGCCAGCATGTTCCACAAGAGCGCATGCACCATCGTGGGATCCTTCATGCCCGAGCCTTCATCTCCTCCAAACACCGGCGCGGGATGCTGCGTCCGCCACCACCGGTTCGACATGTACACGATGGGCACGTCAAGGGCACCGAAGATCCCCAGCACCGCCGCCAGCGTCTGCATCTGCGGCCCCGCCGCGAATCGCCGCAGCAGCAAATAGCTCATATAGATCAGCCACAGCACCAGCGTCGTCGTCAGCCGGGCATCCCACGTCCACCAGATACCCCATGCACGCCGGCCCCAGAGCGGCCCGGTCGTCAGCACCACCGTGCAGAAGATGACGCCCACCTCAGCCCCCGCCAGGGCCCACGCGTCCGCAATTTGCGCCCTGTCAGGATTGCTCCGCCGAAACGCCAGGTACCCGATCGACCCCAGCAGACTCACCGCAAAAAAGCAGAACGCCACCGATGCCGAAGGCACGTGGTAGTAGATGATCCGAAACACATATCCCTGCAGCGCATCATCCGGCGCCACATAGATCGCCTGGTAGAACCCCCAGATCATCAGCAGAATCGTGATGACGGGGAAGAGTGTAAATGCAGCCTTCTTCATAGCAATTCCTGTGCGGGTCTCTTCAGTCTACGCTCCCGACAAATCGTGAGTCTCCATCTTAGGATGGACCGGACTTCCGCAAATCGAAGCATCATAGATCACGCCGCTTTCTCACGCGGTTTTACTTTGTTCCACGCCTTGGACTTGGAGGCGACCCAGAGATCGTGTCCGCTCTGCAGCCCAATCCAGAACTGAGCGGAATTGCCGAAATATCTGCTCAGACGAAGTGCCGTATCGGCGGTTATCCCACGCTTCCCGCGTACGAGATCATTCACCCGCGGAATCGATATATGCAGATCCTTAGCCAGCCGGTAAGCCGTAAGCCCCAGCGGCTCCATGAACTCGGTCTGAAGAATTTCTCCGGGATGTATCGAGAATGCATAGGGGATCTTATCCATCTCGCCTCCTAGTGGTAATCGACGATCTCAACGTCGAACGCATCACCGTTCCGCCAGACAAAGCACAACCGATAGCGATCATTGATCCGGATACTGTGCTGCCCCTTACGATCAGCCTGCAGTGCTTCGAGCCGATTGCCTGCTGGAACGGCCAAATCGTTCAGATCCGTTGCCCAGTTCAGAATCGCGAGCTTCTTGAGTGCCGTAATCCGAATAGTTGCCGGAATCCGACGACTTTTGCCTGTCTCCCACAATTCCTGTGTATCTCGATCGCTGAAGCTCTTGATCATTATTATTAACGATAAACGTTATTAACGTCAACCGTTATCACTCCGCATGGAACACCACATCAAACAGCAACAAACTCACCGTCGTGAAAATAATGTCGTACCCCGTCAGCATCTTGATCCACAGCCACGGATCGTTGTCGCCCGTCAGCACCGCCGTCGTCGCCTGCACCATCCCCAGCAGCGCCGGGATGAAAATCGGAAACAGAATCAGCGACAGCAGCAGTTCCCGATTCCTGCTCCGGATTGACAGCGCCGCAAAGAACACGCCGTTGCACACCAGCGCCCACGTCCCCAGCGGCAGAATCAGCGCCAGCACCCACGCCTGCCCCGCGATGTGCAGGTTGTACATGACGAAAAAGAACGGAGCCAGCGCCACCTGCACAACCGTCACGAAGATGAAGTTCACCAGCACCTTCGCGAAGTAAAGCTGCGCCCCAGAGCTCGGCGTCATCCGCTGCGCATCCATTACCTGGTGCCGAATCTCCCGCGCCCACGCCTGGTTCAGCGCCGACACCGAAGCAAACATCGTCGCTACGCATAGCACCCCGCCAGCAATTCCCTGCGAAACCGCGCCCCGCGGATCAAACGCCAGGGAAAACAGCACCACCACCAGCCCCGCAAAGAACAGCATCGAGACAATCGCATCCAGCGATCGCCACTCGATGCGCAGATCCTTGACCAGATGCGTCCAGAAAACGGAGTTCATCCCTGCTCTCCCTCCGTCAACCGCGCGCCGTCCTTCGTCAGATCCGCCGTCCCCACCGGAACATCGAGCGCCTCTGCAGCCTTGAGATAATCCTCCGGCTTCAGAATCAGCTGCGTCCCGCGCGTCCCCGCCGATACGCTGATCTGGTCGAACAAAATCACCGTCTCATCCACGTACACCGGGTAAGCCTTCTTCGCGCCAAATACCGTCACGCCCCCGCGAACGTACCCCGTCAGCGGCTGCACTTCTTTCAGCGGAACCATCTCCGCCTTGCGCAATCCCGCCGTCCGCGCCAGTTTCTTGAAATCGAGCTCCGCATCCCCCGGGATCACCGCAAACACAAACGTTCCCGGCCCGCCGGTGGTCAGCAGAGTCTTGAACACCTGCTCCGGCGGCATCCCTACCTTCTTCGCCACCGAGATTGCCGACAAGTCCTCGGGATCGACCTCATACTCCCGCAGCTCGAACGCAATCCCCAGCGACTCCAGAAACCGCGCGCCATTCGTCTTCATAGCGTTGGGCTCCCCGGCACGCATTCCGCCACGCGCCCGCCCTTCAGACGCAGCACCCAGTCAGCGATCGGAGCCGCATGTTCCCGCTGATGCGTCGTAATTACAATCGTCCGGCTCGAGTGCCGAAACCCTGCCAGCAGCTCCACCATCTGCCGCGTCGACTCGATGTCCATGTTCGAGAATGGCTCATCCAGCAGCAGCAGTTCCGGCACCGGCATCAGCACGCGGGCCAGGGAAGTCCTCTGCCGCATCCCCTGCGAATACTGCCCCAACGGCCGGCTCAAATTCGGATCAAGCCCAACCTGCCGCAGCGCCTCCGCAGGCTCCAGGCACTTCTGCCCCGGATAGAGACTCGCAAAATATCGGAGATTCTCCTGCCCGGTGAACTCGTCATACAGCATCGGCGCATGGCTCATGTACCCGATACGGTCCCGCACATCGTGCGGCTCGCCCTCGCCGAACACCGTCACCTTGCCGCTCGTCGGCCGCAATAACCCAGCCAGAACCCGCAGCAGCGTCGACTTGCCCGCGCCGTTTTCCCCGATCAGGACGTAGCACTTCCCGCGCTCCAGATCGACAGACACCTGCCTCAGCGCAGCAAACGACCCAAATAGCTTGGAAACATTTTCGACCCGGGCGCAAATGGTAGAACGGTCGGCCTCCGTACCTTGCGCGGTCATTCGTTAATTGGCTGCCCCAGCCGTCTCCTTGCCGGCAGCCTCGGCCGGCGCAACGCTCGCCTGCGAATTCCCTGCAGCCGGCTTCGCCTGCTTCTCCGGCGTCATTCCTGGCTTGCCACCCGGCTGAGCCGGCGCATACTTGCTGGCGCACTTTGCCTGCAGCGCCGTTGCGTGGAAGACTCCATCCCGCCCGATCGTCCCCATCGCCAGCGCCTGCGCATCATCTTTGAAGGTGTCCGGCGGCGGCTCCTGTCCCTTGTAAACCACCGTCAGCTTCCGCCCCTTCGGCGCACTCGCGTTGTGGCTTTCAAACTCGTTCAGAACGAACGTGACATGCGGCCCCTCGGTCTGAATCGACCCCGGTTCCACAAAGCCTTCCACGCGCAAATTGCTCGTGTATGCCTTGTCGCCCATCTTCACGAGCTCCGGCACCGTCACGTAGTAGCTCTTGTTCGCGCCGTACGACGTAAACGCGAGCCAGCCGATCGTCCCCAAAATGACCGTCACCGCCAGCCCGATCCGCACCGAATTGGAAGACTTCTTCATATCGCTAGCCTTAACGATACGAGCGCCCATGAGACAAATCAATGGTCCTGAGCCCCTGAGGCCCAACATCCGTGATCTGAATCACATTTTGACGCCCGCTTTTCGCCCCACTTTGTAAGACGCTCAGCCCGCTCTCTCAGTGAGCAGATTCAAGCGTTTGCGCGGCCCGGTTCAGACATTCCGTCAGCACTCCCAGCTGTGCCGCAGCCGTCCTGGCGTCCTTCGCCTCGATCGCCTCGTTCACCCCCGGGATAACAACCGCCGCATAGCCCGTATATTCCCCCGGAGCGTAGATCGTGTGCTTATACCAGGGCCGGTTCGGCAGTCCCGCCTGAGACACCAGCGCCGTCTCCGTCGCCCTTAGAGTCGAATTCAACCGAGCCACATCTCCCGTCGCGTTCGCCTGCAGCTTGTGCCCATGCTCCGCCGCCGCCACAAACTTCGCATCCGCCGCCAGCGCGGGGCCAAAATCCAACCCGGTCAACTTAGCGTCCTCCGCCTTCCGTTTCGCCGACTCGATATACGCCTTCACCTCATGCGCATAAGCCTCGTAGTCATACGGCAGCACGTCCGTATCTGCCATCCGCAGCGTCTCAACCCCCAGCACCCGCGCCATCTGCTGCAGATACACAAAGTGAGGATCGGCATTTAGCGTGAACCACGCATAGTTATCAAACACAGAATGGTACACCCCGTACGGCCCGCCCGACCCCACATCCGTCGAAGGCACTCCTACATGCTGCAGAAACGGCGTAAAGTCCGACCCCGACCCCAGGTCGCTCACGTGCACCTCATCCCCGGGCTGCGGCGGAGCATTGCTCGCCCGGTGCTCATTCGACCCATGCCGGTTCGCGCGCCACTCCTGGTAGACGGTATCGCCCATCGGGCTCGGAACCGCCTTCGTTACCTCGCGCATGAAGTTCTTCAGCGACGGCACCGCCGACGCGCCAAAATCCGGCCCGCTCACCGCCACGTCTGTATTGAAATACGCCACCGCATTCTTCAACTGATCCGCGTGCTGCTCCACCCACTCCGTCGACCCGATCAGGCCCTCTTCTTCGGCGTCCCAGCTTCCGAAGATGATCGTTCTCTTTGGCTTCCATCCCTCGTGAATCAGCGCCCCAACCCCATGCACCGCCTCCAGCAACGCCGCCGTCCCGCTATTCGGATCCACCGCGCCATACACCCACGCGTCGCGATGGTTCCCAACCACCACCCAGTTATCCGGATCCTCGGTGCCCTTGATCTTGCCCACCACATCCCAGATCGTCCGCCGCTGGTAGTCCTGCTGCGACGCAAGGTGCACCTTCACCCCACCCGGCCCCAGGTGATAACGGAAGGGAAGTGACCCTTGCCAGCCCTGCGGCACGCTCGGCCCCTTCATGGCCTTCAATATCGGAGCCGCATCCTCATAGCTCAGCGGAATCGAGATGATGTGCGGCTGGTTCCCCTCGGGATTCACCCGCGCCGAATCCGGCAGATCCGCCGTCGACGCCACCCCCGGCGTCTCCGGATCGCCCGGATACTTGAACAAGTACTGCACCGACCCGCGCTGCACACCGCTCTCCGGCCTCCAGGGCCCCATCGGATAAGGGTCGCCCTTGAAGAACCCATCATCCTGCGGATCGCTGTAGATCAGCACTCCCGCAGCCCCGCGCTTCTCCGCGATATACACCTTCACCCCGCGGAAGTTCGCGCCATAGCGCACGATGACAATCTTCCCGTGCAGGTCGATGTGCTGTTTCTCGAGCTCGTCAAAGTCCTCCAGCCGCCCGTAGTTCGCGTACACAACCTCGCCCGTCACATCGCCCGAACCCGACGACCCGTTGAACGGCATCACCACCCGCGGATTGTCATCGAACGGATCGCCCTGCACACGCTCCCTGGTTGGGCCCGACATCAACTGCTTGCCGGCGGCATCGAACGCCTCCACCTTTACGACCTTCGGCTGGTTCAGCAGAACCTTATACGGCACAATCTCAGTTTCCAGCCCCGCCGCCTTGAACTTCTGCGCAACATAATCCGCCGTCTTCTTGTCCTCGGGAGTCGCCGCCATATGCGGCTCCGCCGTCAGCGTCTTCAACTCCTCACCCGCCAGCTTCGCGCTCGGCACCGCCAGAAACTTCTGCTCGATCCCCGCCTCTTGGCTGAAATCCCGATACCCGAACACGGAACTCTTCGCCCCCGCCGTCTGGGTGTCCCGTGCAATCTGGGTTCCCCGTTCAAGCTGGGTGCCCCGTCCAAGCTGGGCGCCCCGTTCAAGCTCTGCTTGGGCGGGGTTCACACTCTGCGCCTCCACAGCATTCGGAATCACAACACAACAGACCGCCACAACCGCGACAGCGACGCGCAGAATCATCCATTCATCCTTTGTGCTTGGGTAGCAGGAAAACACAGAGCAACAGTGTACTTTGCGAGCGCCCTGCCGCGACCGGATTCCGCCCGGTCAACGCATCGCGCTGTCTGTTTTACTTCACTCCAAACCTCTTCCTCAAACCTTCGCTTTTAAAGCTGCATTCACCAGATCTACTCAGATTCGTAACGTGAACTCCCTACTCTGAACCCAACTACGGCTCTCGGCCAGCTCAGCAAGCGTGTCTCCGCGCAGGTCACCGGACCTGTCGGCAAGCCTCTGCCAATCGTGTCTTCACCCTTACTCGCACCAGAACAAAAATGACCACCAGATCTATGGAGGTAGTGATGAAGTTGCACCACGCCGTGTCAGTGCGCGCCCGCGTGCTCATCGGATTGTTCTTCTTGCTTTCTCTTACCGTACCCTCGCCAGGAAATGCGCAAGCTACCCAGGGCTCCATCATCGGCAGCGTGAAAGACCTCTCCGGCGCTGTCGTGCCGAAGGCATCCGTCACACTCACAAGCGTTGAAGAGGGCACCGTCAGAACCACCGATACCAACGCACTCGGCGACTACCGCTTCCTCGACGTCAAAGCAGGTCACTACACCGTTTCTGTCTCGGCCCCCGGCTTCGCAAAGTGGACCCTCACCGGGGCCGCCCTCGCCGTTCGCCAGGAACTCCGCGTTGACGCCGCCCTCGGGCTAAGCACCGTGCAAAGCGAAATCAAAGTCGAAGGCGACGAGGTCAGCACCATCCAGACCGAGACCCCCACCATCAGCGACAGCTTTACCGCGGCCGACGTCAACAGCCTCCCCGTCAACACCCGCGCCAGCTTCTCCGGCACCAGCCCCGCTGCTATCTTCGGCACACTGCCCGGCGTGCAGGCCGACTCATCCGATTCTCACGGCTTCTCGCTTCAGGGCGCGCTCCCCTTCGAACTCGACGTCACCGTCGACGGCGTCACCAGCAAAGATGCCACCGGCGGCAACTTCCTCTTCGACGCATTCCCTTCGACTGAGTCCATCTCCGAAGTCCGCGCCGACGGCGCTCTTGCCAACGCCGAATTCGGCAACCCCGCGCAGATCGTCGTAACCACCAAGGGCGGCGGCAACACGCTGCACGGATCCGGCTTCTTCTACTACCAGGACTCCGCCTTCGATGCCATTCCGTACACCTATCCCACAACGAAGAAGAAAGCCAGCGTAACCGGCAAGACTTTTGGAACCTCCGCGGGCGGCCCCGTCTTCATTCCGGGCGTCTACAACGGCCACAACCGCAGCTTCTTCTTCGGCGCGTACGAAGGCTGGCGTCACCCCGCGCAGGCCACCATCTTCGAAGTGGTTCCCACTGCCGCGATGAAGACCGGAGACTTCTCAAGCTATAGCTCCGCTGGATTCAAAACGCTGATGAATCCCTTCACCGGCCTCCCGTACGCCGGCAACAAAATCACCTCCGGCATCAGCACCATCGCGCAGAGCACGCTCAAGCAGTTCTATCCCGATCCGAACACCGGAAACACATCCGCGTTCGTCGATGACGGCGAGCCCAACTACCAGGCCAACGTCGACGCCAGCGGTCACTCCGACCAGTTCGACGTCCGCGGCGATCAGTACTTCGGCAGCAATCAGAAGTTCCTCGTCTGGGGCAAATTCACATGGAAGAACTTCCCCATCAACAGCCCCGAAATCCTGCTTGTTCCGTCACAGCAGAACACCAACAAGAACCGCTCCTTCAAGATCGACGCCAACTGGAGCATCCGCCCGAATCTGATCAACGAATTTAGCTTCGGCTTCACGCACTTCACATCAGGCTCGACCGACAGCTTCGACGGAAAGGCATGGACCCAAAAGCAGGGCTGGCAGGGCTTGCAGAACCTCTTCTACAACGGCATCCCTGAGATGAACTTCAACAACATCCAGGGCCTCAGCGCCGATCGCCTCACCGGTCTCAACAAGTCGCTCACTGACCAGTACACCGACACGGTGATCTGGAACAAGGGAAGCCACACATTCAAGTTCGGTCTCGATATCCAGACGCTCGAAGCCATCACCCCGCTCGGTTTCAACGGCTCCGACAACTACGGCACCTACTACTTCAACACCAACGCCAGCACCGGCATGTTCACCGGCGTTGACTTCGCCGACTTCCTCCTCGGCTTGCCCAACGCTAGCTTCTACGACGTCGTCCGGCAGGACAACGACGGCGTCTCCGGCCACTACCACTTCTTCGGTCAGGATGAATGGCACGTCAGCCCGCGGCTCACGCTTTCCTACGGACTCCGTTACGAACTCCATCCTGGCTACTACGATCGCTATGGCGACATCGGCAACTTCGATCCCACCGTCGCCAAGTCTGGCCGTGTGATCTACCCGCAGGGCAAGCAGGCTCTTCTCGCGCAGAGCTTTCTCGCCAGCGCCAATGCCTGCGACGCAGACGGCGTCAACAAGACCAACTCCGCTACCGTCAATGGCGCGCCCTGCATGCCTGTGCTCGGCAACTCCGATGCAGGCTTCCCCAGCGGCCTCAAGAAGGTTCCGCATCTTCGCTTCATGCCGCGGGTCGGCTTCGCATGGCGTCCCACTGCGAACGATAAGTGGGCCGTCCGCGGAGGCTTCGGCATCTACCAGATCACGATGCTCGGCTCCAGCTTCTACTCGCTCACCGGCACCGTGCAGGCGCAGACCACTGCCTACACCAACAGCTACAACCCAGCCACGCACGCCATCGGCTTCCAGTGGCCGCAGATCTACGGCGGCTCCGGCGACTCCGGCGGCACCACCAACTACGGGCAGGACTACTTCGGCACAGCCAACAGCGTGAACTGGAAGGATCCCTACACGCAGCAGTGGTCGCTCTCGCTCGATCACGACTTCGGCTCGGGCTACGGCATGCGCGCATCCTACATCGGTTCCGCCACGCGTCAGCTTGTGTGGGCTCCGGACGAAAACACGCTTCCGTTCTCATCCACCGTCTCCGCCTACAACCAGCCCTTCTCCGCGCGTCTCTTCCCCAACTGGGGACGTATTAACACGCGCGCAACCGGCGCCAACTCCACGTACGAGTCGTTCCAGCTTGAGGGCATGCGTCGCATGGTCAATGGCGTCGAATTCCACTCCACCTTCACATACGGAGACGCCAACGCCGACAACCAGGGCCCTGCCAACAGCGGCTTCGGTGGCGAAGGCGGTGGTCAGCGTGCCACCTCCATCCTCGACCGACATGCCGACTATGGTCGCGTCTACGGAACGCGCCGCCTCCGCTGGAATACAACCGGCCTCTTCGATCTGCCGGTTGGCCGGGGCAGGATGCTCGGTGGCTCCATGAATCGGCTTGAAGACTCCATCATCGGCGGCTGGCGTCTCTCCGCCATCCTCACCACGCAGACCGGCGCTTACGTCACGCCCTACTTCCCCAGCGGACAGGGCGATCCCTCCGGCACCGGCTCGGGCCTCACCTCCACCGCGGCAGGATGGGATCCAAGCCACCGCAACCAGCATGCTGACCGCGTCAGCGGAGCCAGCCTCAATCCCCAGGGCAAGAACCGCCTGAAGTGGGTCAACGCCGGCGCATTCACCTGCCCCGGCGACAATACCTGGACCGTAGGCCACGCCTGCCAGACCGGAGCCGGCTTCGACTCGGACGGCAATGCAATTGGAAACCATCCGCTTCCCATCGGCCGGTTCGGCAATGCTCCCGTCGGCGCGGTCGAGGGCCCCGGTCTCTTCAACCTCTCCACCGGCCTGAACAAGACCTTCACCATCACCGAGCGCGTGCACCTGAAAGCGGAAGGCACGTTCACCAACGTCCTCAACCACACCAACCTCGGCGATCCCAACGTCAACCTCAGCTCATCGAGCTTCGGCATCGTCAACGGAACCATCGGCGGCGACTTCGGCGGCGCCCGCACCGGCCAGATCTCCGCACGCCTCGAGTTCTAGCCAACCTCCCTTATCCTCCATCGGCGTGGACTCGCACTCCACGCCGATCTTTTTTGCCGATATCCCCGGTTCTTGTATCAGGGCACCACTTCAGTCGTGCCGAACAAAGTAACTCCTCCAAGAGGATCGACCCATGAACGTACTGTCATCCTGAGCGCACGGGGCCCCACGCGTATTCTTCAGCGTGGGGGTGGTAAGCGAAGGATCTGCTTTTCGCATCTTGCAAAGCATGAATTCGGTGCCTGCAGAAACACCCAACTGCGCTGAATTTGTATCAGGGCACTTCAGTCGTGCCGAACAGCTGCGATGATATCCACCGTGCTTCAGCCTCTGCGGCTGACTCTTGATCGCCACGCCTTCACCCGCGCCGGATATGATCGACTCACCAACTCCTCGAAGAGGATCAATCCATGAACGTACTCGTCGTCGGAGCCACAGGCCCCCTCGGCCTCGCAATCGTGAAAGAAGCGCAAAAGGCCGGCCACGCCGTCACCGCCATGATCCGCTCCTCGCAGGCCCAGTTTTCGCAAGGTGTGCGCACCGTCCGGGGCGACGTACTCCAGCCGGAAACCCTCGCACAAGCCGTCGCCGGGCAGGACGCAGTCATCTCCTCTCTCGGATCGAAGATCACCTTCAAGCGCATGACCATCCTCTCTGAGGGAACACGGAATCTCGCCCGTGCCATGCGCGACGCGAATGTGGATCGCTTCATCTGCATCACCGGAATCGGTGCTGGCGACAGCCAGGGACATGGCGGCTTCCTCTACGACAACCTCATCCAGCCGTTCCTGCTCAACGATGTCTATAAGGACAAAACCCGCCAGGAGCAGGTCGTACGAGACAGCGGTCTCGACTGGACCATCGTGCGTCCCGCCAAGCTCACCAACGGAGCACCGCGAGGCTCCGGCTCCTATCGCGTCCTCTCTGACCTCAACGGAGTTACTGCCGCCAAAATCTCCCGCGCCGACACCGCCGCCTTCACCGTCGGCCTGCTGAACAAAAGCGACCTATCCCGCCGCACCGTATTGCTCACCTATTGAACGGCTTCAAAGCTTTCTGAGAAACCTCCGTCCAGCATGGTTTCGAGAAAGGCCGGTGCCCCATCCTTGCGCAGCAAAGGTGGGAAACGACAGATCCCGATTTCCAGAAAACACACCGTCTCTAAACGCTCGTCTAGCAGGAAGCGTCAGGGCACGGCTTTCAGCCGTGCCATCAGCGCTGCAATATGAAAGCCCGGGCTTCAGCCCCTGTGCTTCTTCCAGGCCCTTCGACTCAACCACACTCCGAGCAAACCCGATATGCTCACGCAAACCGGAGGGAGCGGCAGCCTTCATGCTGCCGAATGCTGCTCGGAAGACACACAGCGGCTTCAGCCGCGGAGAAACCGGCTGTCTCACTTGAGGGGTGCACCTCACACAGTCGTCAAGAGGCCCCCAAGCCAACGCTCGCCTAAGCCCCTCATTCTAAACAGAAAAAGACTCCTCGTCCGTTTGCAGTCTGATTCGACGATTTCGTCATACTAGAGCTATGACTGCAGAGAAGACGTTCAGCACTCAAAGCCAAAGATCAGCGAATGGGACGCCCACGCTTACCTGTCCGTTGCCTTGTCCCCTGCCTTCTAACTTCTTTGTTATCAATCAGCTTGTGAGTAAGTGCAATGGAATGACATAGTTAGGCAACCCCTCCGTGCCGTAAGCTGATGAAACGAGGAGACTTGTTCACAAACAGTAGGGGAGGGGGGCGGGGGGCCCATGTGGTGCGCACCGGCCAGATCGCTGACAGCTGAGAGCTGAAAGCTGACCATACCAGCTACACTAGCCATCGGAGCACTCCCCCTGCCTACCCGTCCCAAACTCAACGAGGAGAACCTCGCCGCCGCATGCGACGAAGCCTCAAGCCTCGCGCAGGCTCCTCCTGAACCGGAGCCGGCCGACCTGCCGCAGGTCATTCGCTCCCTGCGCAACCCAAACTTCCGTCTCTTCTGGGCCGGAAACTTCACCTCCAACGTCGGCACCTGGATGCAGAACGTCGCTCAGGGCTGGCTTGTCCTCACGCTCACCAACTCCGCCTTCTGGCTCGGCGTCGTCGGCTTCGCCGGACAGATCCCGTTCCTCGTCGTCACGCTCTACGGCGGAGTCATCGCCGACCGCGTCAACAAGCGCCGCCTGCTCCTCGTCACGCAGACCGCGATGATGCTGCTCGCCTTCATCCTCGCGGGCTTCACCTTCTTCCACCACATCGCTGTTTGGGGAGTCGCGCTCCTCGCCTTCGGCGGTGGCGTCGCCATGGCCATGAACGCGCCCAGCTACCAGGCGCTCGTACCCAAGCTCGTCAAGCGTGAAGACCTCACCAACGCCATCGCCCTCAACTCCGCGCAGTTCAACACTTCGCGCATCCTGGGCCCTACCCTGGGTGGGTACGCCATGGCCATCTTCGGCATGGCCGGCAACTTCTTTCTCAACGGACTCAGCTTTCTCGCCGTCATCTGGGCTCTCCTCCGCATCGAGTACCCGGAAGAAAACCTCAACCGCCATCAGAGCCTCATCGAAAGCCTGCGCAGCGGCTTCGCCTACCTGCGCAGCCATCGCGAAATGTATGTCCTCATCTGGATGACGGCCTTCGCCAGCTTCTTTGGCTTTCCGTTCATCACGTTCATCCCTTACTTCGCCAAGGTGCAGCTCGGGCTGAGCGAAGCGGGCCTGGGCTGGCTGATGGCCTGCTCAGGATTCGGCTCTGTTCTCGGCGCTCTCACCGTTGCAATCACCGGCAACATTCGCCATCGCGGACGAATCCTCACCGCCTTTGGCGTAGCGTTCTTCGCTGCAATCATCGGCTTCAGCTATTCGCACAGCTTCGCTCTGTCTGCTGGATTGGCCTTCTGTGAAGGCTTCTCCGGAATCCTCATGATCTCCTGCTTCAACGTCTCGATCCAGCACTTGTCATCGGACGAGATGCGCGGCCGCATCATGAGTATCTACGCCACCAGCTTCCTGGGCCTGCCGCCCATCGGCAGCCTCCTCGCCGGCGAACTCTCTCGCCACATTCCAACCGGCCACGCTTTGGCCGCAATGGCCGGAGTCTCGCTGCTCTCTTTCGTCGCCTTCTACGCCTTCTCCGAACCGCTCCGCAACTTCGACTGAACGAGAGAACAGGAAGAGAGTGAATCGTAAGTAGTTAAGTAGTAAGTAACAACCCGACGCCATGATGCGCTCACGAGCGCGTTTAGCTACGAACAGTACCGAAGCAAGAAGCGTCAGGGCACGACTTCACAGCTTGCTGCAAAAGTCCGAGACGGCTGGGTTTTGAAAGGGCACAGATCCATCTGTGCCGATAAAGGTGCAAAGAGAGCGCGGCTTTAGCCGCTGCGGGACGGTTTCGATGAGTCCTGGCAAGATTGGCGCATTTTTCAGCAACCTGTTCAGTCGTGCCGGACGAGAATCTTTATGAAGGTCCTCGCGGGCTTCAGCCCGCGAGGAAACTGATCACTGATGACTGATCACTGGTCTTACACCACAGGCTGCGTGCAATGCGCGCACCGCGTCGCGTCGATCGGAATATCGCTCTTGCACTGCGGGCACTTCTTCGTCGAGGGCGGCTCCACCACCGGCGGCTTGAACCGTGCCATCAGCTTCGACGTCGGCACCACCAGGAAGAAATACACAACAAACGCCACGATCAGAAAAGAGATCACAGCATTGAAGAAGTTTCCAATCTTGATCACGCCTGTTCCAACGTGTACAACAATGGCGCTGAAATCGGGCTTGCCCACCACCGCTGCGATCAGCGGGTTCAGAACATCGCCAACCAGCGAATTGATCACCGCGGTAAAAGCCGCGCCAATGATGACCGCTATAGCCAGATCAATCACGTTCCCACGAAGAACGAAATCGCGAAATCCCTTAAGCATGTTTCCTCCTGTTGCTGTTGCACTTCCGCCATTGCCCGTCAGGAGACGAATGCGAGCAATCAGCCTGGGCGGCGCTTTGGCCCATCCTACACAAACAAAAGGAATTTGGAACAGGGAATTCTCGCAATGACGAGAATTTCATCTCACCGGTAAGCGACGAGGAACACGATCAGCATCAGGATCACGAGGTCCGAGTAGAGCAGGATCAGCACGCCGGCCGAATACATGCTCCACTTCTTTCTCATACAGCGTCCCGTCTCCGCCATTCCCCAAGCGCCTGCAAGCAGTGCCAGCACCTGCCACGAGGACCCGTGCAGATTCTCGATATGCGGAAACCCCGCCAGCAGCAGGCTCGCGATAAACGCCGCCAGCGAAAGCGCAATTCCGCGCACAAGCGACTTCTCGCGCAACCGGAAAATCGGGGAATGAGGAATCACGACCTCTACAACTGTAGACAACTTGACCTACCCTGCAACGAGTTCCATCTCTTTCAGCGACTCGGTGAAGGGAGCTCGCAACACGCCGCGCTCGGTGATGATCGCCGTCGTGTACTTCGCCGGAGTGACATCAAACGCCGGATTGCAGATCCCCACGTTATGCGGCGTCAACTGCTTGCCACCGTGGTGAGTCACTTCCTTCGCCGAGCGCTCCTCAATCGGAATCGCATCGCCCGTCGGAGTCTCCATGTCGATTGTCGACCACGGCGCAGCACAGTAGAACGGAATCCCATGCTCCTTCGCCAGGATCGCTACGTTGTACGTCCCAATTTTGTTTGCGAAATCGCCATTGGCAGCGATGCGATCCGCACCTACAACAACGGCCTTGATTTTGCCCGCGCGCATCAGGCTTGCAGCCATGTTGTCGCAGATCACTGTCGTCGGAATGCCGTCTTCCATCAACTCCCACGCCGTAAGCCGCGCGCCTTGGAGAAAAGGCCGTGTCTCATCCGCGTACACACTGATCTTCTTGCCCATCTCCACTGCGGAGCGAATCACGCCCAGTGCAGTTCCGTAGCCGCAAGTGGCCAGAGCGCCGGCATTGCAGTGCGTCAGCACTCCCCCCTCATCGGGCAGCAGCGCTCCGCCGTGTGCACCCATCGCCTTGCACGCCGCGATGTCTTCGTCATACATCGCGTGTGCCTCAGCCAGGAGTTTCTCCTGTACCTGCTTCATCGTCGCGCCGCTGGCCCGCAACCCGGCGAATACTTTCTTCATCCGGTCGATCGCCCAGAACAGGTTCACCGCAGTCGGTCGCGTTCCCGCCAGGCGAGCGCAGATCTTCTCAAACTCCGGCGCAAACTCATCAACGGTCTTTGCCGAACTGCGAATTGCACCGAGCGCCACGCCGTAAGCGGCACTTACTCCGATCGCCGGAGCGCCGCGCACTACCATGGTCACAATCACATCCGCCACCTGTTCAAAATCGGTGGCGAGCACATAGCTCTCCTCGAGAGGAAGCTTCGTCTGATCGATGAAACGGACGCCTTCAGGGGTCCAGGCAAGCGTAGGAATCATGCTCTTCTAGTGTAAATGCGACCAAGGTCCGCGTCTTTTACCACCTTCAGAAATCAGTGCAGGCTCAACAATTCAGGGACGTTCTTTGAAGAAGAAGGCCCTCTGAAGTTCTCCATCGTCGTAGGTGAACAGGCGCTGACCGCGGTGCTGCCAAACGAAGTTCACCAGCCCGATGTCTCCGCTGCATGCACCTGTGTGCAGCAGCAATGCTCCGCCAACAAGGGCAATTGCCTTCCACTTGACGAGGAACAACAAGGGAAGAGCCAGCAGCGGGTTGAGTACAAAGAGCGGAGCCAGACACACGAAGACAAAATGCCCTCCGCTGACTACCGCTCCAGGCGCCTCGCACAGGGCAGTTATTCGCCTCAGGTTGTATTTCACTCGAACCACATTGGCTCCGCACAATCGGTAAGCGAGTCCGTGTATGTGCTCATGGATCGGCAGCAAGACCACGAAACCGAGCACCATGCCAAGACATACCGTCGAGAACGCCTCCAGCACAGGCACACTGGTCCTTCGCCACTCCCAGACGAGGAAGCCAAGCAAAGCAGTGTTCAGCAGCCAGTAGAGAACAGGGATTCTTGAAAGCTGAAAAATGAAGGGCTGCACGAACGAAATCACATCGCCATGGGCAACATCCGCGATCACCTCGAAGCGTGCCGGATCGTGCAATGCGGCGGTGCCCGGTTTGGCGCCCGCGACAGTCCTGTCTTTCACTTGCAATCCGGATTTCATTGCCAGTACTGTCTCAACTCAGGCAAAACTGGATGGAATGCATGATGCGCAGCTTCATCATCGGCGAAGAGTTCGCAACGTTGTCAGTAGGGGATTGGAAAGCGCAAACAGCCCGAATGAGGCCAGCAGTAACCATGCCGTTGTTGCCACCTGAGCGTTACGCAAATCGAATTGATTCCGCACTCCGATGCCGACGAGTGCCCACAGGATCGTTCCTCCGTACCATAGGTTCCAATGTGATTGCCAGAGTAGGAAGGTGGCTAACGCCGCCGCAGCAACCAGAAGTGCGACGGATCCCGCGCTCTCGCCCAGCACCGCAGGCCGCCAGCCGAACGACTTCGCAACGGAAGCCGTGTTTGCGAAGATCGCCACGCTCAGCCAGCCGGAGTAGATACTCAGCGGCGAGATCACACAGAGCCGCAGCAGCCACGAAGGACTCTCCACGCGCCAGAGAGCAGCGAACGCTCCAAACAGCGAGATTGCCATCCAGAGAATGCAGGGCACGGTCCATTGCAGCTGTCCGAAACGCACGCACAAAAGCCAAATGCAGCATCCTAGGAAGCCCGAAGCGGTAAAGAATCCAATGCGGCGAAGCAGTGGATCATCCAGGCGCGATCCTGAAAACTGGTAGATCCCGTACGCAAGGCATCCGGCGTAGATGACCGACCAGATGATGAACGCGTAGCCGGCGGGAACAATTGGCGGATCGGCTGAAGGCGAGCCCGCGGCATCGTCGAAAGACGTGCCGAACGAAAAGCAGAATACAGTCACCGCAATCTGAGCAACGGCCAGAAGGAGATTAAGCCATCTGCGGGTTTGATCGAGAAGCTGCAGCGTCATATCGAGCGACTCCTGCCGTTATCAGTTGCGTCGATCCGATTTCCAAGGCCTGATCGAGGCACAGCACATTTTCCACACATGGCAGGCCAAATGACCAGCTTGCTCTTGGTGAATTTCCGTCAATCATTTACGAATTCAAAACTCTGAACGATCCGTTATAGCCCAATCGCAAAGCCTTCCAAGAGTCTCCCCGCTCGAGGCGGCGCACGCCGGCGGCCCGACTCTGAAAACGTTTGCATTTTGGGCTGGACTGCAGCCACTCTGCCTGCGTACATTGGTCTGCGTACCACCGGAGCCCCATCCGTCAGCCGCTGCATTCCAACGCATTCGCGACTCACGCGTGGTGTGTCGTCAAAGTAAGGAGCTGTCTTGCAACTCACCTTCGTCGATTGGCTGATCATGCTGCTGTACTTCGTGTTCGTGCTGGGCATCGGCTTTGCCCTCAAGCGCTACATGAAAACCAGCAAAGACTTCTTCCAGGCCGGCCGTGCCCTTCCCGCGTGGATCTGCGGACTTGCCTTCATCAGCGCCAACCTCGGCGCGCAGGAAGTCATCGGCATGGGCGCTTCCGGCGCTAAGTACGGCCTGGAAACCTGCCACTTCTACGGCATCGGTGCGATTCCCGCCATGGTGTTCGTCGGCATCTTCATGATGCCCTTCTACTACGGCTCCAAAGCGCGTTCGGTCCCCGAGTTCCTCCGTCTCCGCTTCGACGAAAAGACGCGCGCCCTCAACGCCTGTTCATTTGCCGTGATGACCGTGTTCAGCTCCGGCATCTCGATGTATGCGATGGCCCGCCTCATCCAGGCGCTTCACGTCTTCGACGGCCTCTTCCGCGCGCTCGGCTGGGCGCCCGAAGGCATCTTCACCTTCTCCATCATTCTCTCCGCCATCATCGTTCTGCTCTACATCTTCCTCGGCGGCCTCACCAGCGCGATCTACAACGAAGTTCTCCAGTTCTTCCTCATCATCGCCGGCTTCCTGCCCCTTGTCCTTCTCGGACTCAAAAACCTGGGAGGCTGGCATGGCCTCAGCGCCGCAGTCTCCGCCGTCGATCCCCGCATGATGCATGAGTGGAGAGGCGTCCTCCATCCCAGCACCAACCCCATGGGCATCGAGATCATCGGCATCGGCATGGGTCTCGGCTTCGTCCTCGGCTCCGGCTACTGGTGCACCGACTTCCTCGTCATCCAGACCGCAATGGCCTCCCACAACATGGACTCGGCCCGCCGCGTTCCCCTGATCGCCGCCGTGCCTAAGATGATCTTCCCGTTCCTGGTAATTCTGCCTGGCCTGATTGCCATCGCGCTCCCCACTCCACGCACCACCACCACCGTCACGCAGCAGAACGGCGCCATCATTCACGAGACCAACGTCGTGCCCGAGATCGCCGCTGAGGGCCGTGGAATCGTCCCTGCCAAGATCAACCCAGTCACCGGTAAAGCCATGCTCGACGCGAGCGGAAAGCCGCTGCTCGACTACGACATGGCCACACCGAACATGCTTCTCCACTACTTCCCGACCGGCATTCTCGGTCTCGGACTCACCGCGCTCCTCGCCAGCTTTATGAGCGGCATGGCCGGCAACGTCACTGCATTCAACACCGTCTTCACCTACGACCTCTATCAGTCCTACATCCACAAGGGCGCGCCCGATCGCCATTACCTCGCAGTCGGCAGATGGGCAACGGTCGGCGGCATTCTACTCTCCATCTGCACCGCCTACGCCGCCATCAGCTTCAACAACATCATGGACACGTTGCAGCTTGTCTTCAGCTTCGTGAACGCGCCGCTCTTCGCCACGTTCCTGCTGGGCATGTTCTGGAAGCGCACCACGGGCCATGCCGCCTTCACAGGACTCATCACCGGAACGGTTGCGGCAATGCTTCATCATGGCCTCACGCTTCCCATGGAAGCGGTACCCGGGATCCATGGAGGCTGGCTTGCCGTTCTTCACCGCTACCCGAGCGACATGGCACAGAACTTCTACGGCGCCATCTGGGCCTTCTCCTCGAACTTCATCATCACCATCATCATCAGCTTGTTCACCAAACCAAAGCCTGAGTCCGAGCTCGTCGGCCTCGTTCGCTCCCTCACCCCGAAGCCTGAGACATCGCACCTCACCTGGTGGAAGCGCCCCGAGGCTCTCGGCATTGCTGTTCTCCTTGGCGCCGTCGCACTGAACATCTTCTTCGCATAAGACCCTGAGAGAAAGGACTCACGATGCAACTCGACCTCCGCACTCCCATGGGGCTGATGTTCTCGATTACCGGCGCGATCCTGGTCGCATGGGGTCTCAAAACGAACGGCGATGCGATCTACGCAAAGAGCCTCGGCATCAATGCCAACTTGTGGTGGGGAATCGTCCTTCTCATCTTTGGGTTGATCATGTTTTTCCTGGGCGAGCGCCGTCAGCACAAGCTAGAAGAGGAGCCGCCGCCAGAGAGCGACGGCACTGAACGCCGCCGCGGCCACGGCCACTGAGAATTTAAGGCAAGGCAAATGCCAGTACGTAATCGCCCTGCTTGGAGTCCAGCTTGCCGTGTCCTCCTGCGCAGATCACCAGGTACTGCTTACCCTTCCAGGTATAGGTCATTGGGGTGGCATTGGCCGCAGCAGGCAGATCGTAGCTCCACAGTTCTTTTCCGGTTTGCGAGTCGAATGCGTGGAGGTGCGGATCAATCGTCCCCGAAGTAAAAACCAGTCCGCCTGCTGTCACGATCGGCCCTCCCAGGTTGATCGATCCCGTTTGTTTCCCGGGCACCAGTGTTCCGAGCGGAACATCCCACGCGATCTTGCCGGTAAATAGATCCACAGCCTCCGTCGTTCCCCACGGCGGCCGGTTGCAGGGCGCGCCGCTCGGCGAGAAGAGAAACGAGCGGTACATTCCATAAGGCGAAGGAGCTTGATCGCCGAACTCGCCATGAATGCGGTTGTCCTGATCCTTCTGTTTCTCGGCATCATAGTATGCACGCGGAATCAGCTTCATCCACGCCACCAGTCGGTTTGTATTCGCGATCATCAAGTGGTGTTGCGGATCGTAAGCCGCGCCGCCCCAGTTCACGCCTCCAACATTGCTCGGCGTCTGCACCGTGCCTTTCAGACTCGGCGGCGTAAACACGCCTTCATTCCGCAAGCCCCCGAGTTTGTCCTGGCACCATTTCACGTCCTCCGGCTTCGGTCCCCACGCGTTTGCTGCAGTGAACTTCTCCGGCACCAGCGAAATCGTCGAGAACGGCTGTGTCGGCGAACTCTCCTCGCCCTCAATGTCCGATTGCGGAACCTTCCGTTCTTCAACCGGCAGCAGCGGCTTTCCCGTCAGCCGGTTCAGCACGAATACGTGCCCCATCTTCGTGTTGATCACGACTGCAGGAGTGCCATCTTTCCAGTCGATAAGCGTCGGTTGCGCCGCCACATCGTAGTCCCACAGGTCGTGGTGCACCACCTGAAATCCCCAGATGAACTTGCCTGTCGATGCGCGCAGCGCAACCACGGAGTTCGCCCACTTACCATCGCCTTTGCGAATCCCGCCAAAGTAGTCTGGGGCCGCGCTTCCCGTTGGAATCAGCACCAGATCGTGCTTCGTGTCCACAGACATCAAGGACCACGCGTTACCTGCGCCCGTTCTTGGCGTCGTCTTCTCGGCCCACGGTATCGGATTCCACGTCCACTTCAGCTTGCCTGTATGCGCATCGAAGGCACGCACAATGCCGCGTCCTGTATCCACGCGCCAGTTATCCGCGATCGAAGATCCTACGATCACCAGTCCGCCAGCGATCGCCGGCGGCGACGTCACCTGGTAGCCTCCCGTCCACTCGATCTGCGTGGCCGCATCTTTATTCAGGTCAACGATTCCACTGGCGCCGAAGTCCACGCACACCTTACCGGTCTCGCCATCCAGCGCAATCAGCCGTGCATCGATCGTTCCAATAAAAATGCGGAGCCTGCATTGCTCGCCGGCCTTCTTGCTTCCGTCATGCCATGCAGAGACCCCGCGCGACGTCACCTCGGAATAGTTTCGATCTAGGTTTACGCCCGGGTCGTACTCCCAGAGCTTTGTCCCGCTCCCCGGATCAAGTGCGATTACGTGATCGTATGGAGTACTGAGAAACAACTTACCGTCCACCAGAACCGGCGTCGCCTCGAATGCTGCTTTGCGCTTGAGCTCCGTTCGCGTGTCATTCGCACCGGTGCGATAGGTCCACGCGACCTTGAGTGCGCTGACATTGCCTGCTGTGATATGCGCGTCCGGAGAATAGCGCATGCCTCCGGCATCGTTTCCGTATGCGGGCCACTCTGACTCGCGCTGTGACTGAGCAGAGCCGCAAGCGAGTGTGAAGCAGAAGGCAAGAAAGAAAGGGCAGAGAAGTACTTGGGAAGCCGGTTTTTTCATCTACGCCACCATACACTCCAGATCCTGCTGCAGCCCATCGCAACGTGACAGTTAGCCATAAACAAGGCAAAGAACGTTTCAAGTTTGTGAATGGCTGTCCCGAGATCGATCACTCTAGAGCAAACCAGCCACGGTCGCGACTCGCTAAACCTAATCTCAACAGTGCCGTCTCGCTTCATTCGTTTGCAGCCTACTTCTCATAACGTGCTCCTTATGCCCGCGCTTCTACACTTGTATTAACGATGAAGCGCAAGAACATCGAGCATTACGAGATCATCCGCCGACTCGGCGCGGGCGGCAGCGGTGTTGTCTACCTCGCTAACGACACCCTGCTTCAGCGCCCGGTGGTTCTTAAGATCCTTCGCACAGGTCTCCTCTCAGCGCAGCAACTACGCACGACTGTGCTTCGGGAAGCTCGTCTGGCCTCCGCGATCGAGCACCCGAATGTTTGCGCCATCTATGAGGTGGGCGAGGCAGACGACGAGGGCTACATCGTCATGCAATACGTCCCAGGGCAGTCGCTCGACCAACTCATCGCCCGCGGTCCTGCGACTCCGCAACTCGTTCTCTCGGTTGGAATCCAGATTGCAGACGGACTGCAGGCCGCTCACGGGCTTGGCATCTTTCATCGTGACCTCAAGCCGCAGAACGTCATGCTGACGGACGGAGGCCTGGTCAAGATTCTCGACTTCGGCCTCGCCAGACGCCTTCGCCCTGAAGACGCCAGCTTCGATCCGTCTAAGCCCGCCATGGCCAAAGACGCATCGGTTGCCGCCACCTATACCGCTCGCGGAGGGACGATCCGATACATGGCTCCTGAGCAGTTCGTCACCGGACAGTCCAGCGTGCAATCCGATATCTGGGCGCTCGGCGTCATTCTCTATGAACTCGTCAGCGGTCGACATCCCTTTTCACGGCCCGACGCGGAAGATTTCGCCGCAATCCGGTCCATTCAATTCTCCGATCCGGTGGACCTGACCGAAATCGTCCCCGAGATCTCCACCGAACTGAAGAGCGTCATCGCAACCTGCCTTGAAAAGAATCCCGCGAGCCGCTACGCTTCCGCCGCGGAGGTACGCGAAGCGCTCAAGACCATCATGAAGGCGCTGCAGATCGAGACGGGTATTATCCCCGGCGACGCTGCTGCGAACCTCCCTACTACCGAAGCGGAAGCAGAGAAGCGCGCGACCGGATTCCTATCGATGCTCGCCGAGCGCTTTCGTGAGTCGAACGGTGATCGCGCAACACAAAATTCCATCGTTGTTCTTCCGTTCGCCAATCTCGGACCCAAAGATGTCGCTCCGCTTTATGGCTATGCATTGGCCGACGCCATCGCTGCGCGCCTCGCGCGGATTCCCGCGCTGGTCGTTCGTCCCTCGAGCACGCTCATGTCGCTCCCGATCGCACAAATGGATCCTCTCTCGATCGGTCAGCGCCTCCTCGTCTCGTATGTTCTTGCGGGCAATTTCCTTCGCTCCGAATCCGGCTTCGATCTCAACTGGCAGCTACTTGATGTCAGTTCTCAAAGTGTTCGCTCGGGCGGATCCATCAGCGTCGCTTCACTTGATCTCATCGCTGTACAGAGCGAGATCTCCAACGAGGTCTTTGCTGCGCTTCACGGCCTGGGAGCGGCCGAACAATCGGATGCGCCGCGCACACCAGCCCGCGACGGCTCTCTTCCGGGCCCGGTCAGCGAACAGTACCTCCAGGCGCGAGCGCTACTCAGCTCGTTCATGGTCCGCACCGGCTCCAAAGCCGACCTCGACCGGGCTCACTCCCTATTCACAAGCGTTACGCAGAAGGATCCGGAGTTTCCCTCAGGCTGGACCGGCCTCGGTATCGCTGAACTCCAGTATGTTCGCCACGGCTTCGGCGGCCAGATTCACGTCATGCATGCCCGTCGTTCCTTCGACGAGGCACTCCGTCTCGATCCCGCCGCCCCTGAAGCCAACCTCTATCGCATTTACATGCTGCTGTCGCGCGGCGAGAAGGAGTCTGCCCGCCATGGCATTGCCAATCTGCTCTCGACGGCCGCAAACGACTGGAATGTTCACATGGTTGCCGGCATCGCCCTCCGCGGCGACGGCATGTACGACGAAGCTCTGGTGCAGTTCAATCGGGCTCTGAAACTTAACCCGGCGAACGCTGCGATTCTCTATAACCACCGCGCACGCGTCTACCACTATCAGAATCTCCTCGAACTCGCAGGGGACGAACTTGAGAAGGGCCTTGCGCTAGAGCCGCGTCACCCGTTGCTACGCACCTCATCTGGCTACCAGCAAATGCGAGTCGGTAATCTGCCTGAAGCCATCAACATCCTTGAGGGCGTGATCCGGGATGATGCATCGCTTCGCATCGCTGTCCCTACACTCGCGATGTGCTACGTACAGACCGGGGAACGCGATCGCGCGGCTGCGCTGCTGAAAGACGAAACTCTCGCCGCCGCCGAGGCTGACAGTGAGATGGCCTACCGTCTTGCGACGTACTTCGCCGTAGAAGGCGATTCGAGCGAAGCCCTCCATTGGCTACGCCGCGCCATCTATCTCGGGAACGAGAACTATCCCTGGTTCTCGAAGAATCCTGGGTGGAACAACCTCCGCACCAATTCCGACTTCGATCGCATCCTTGAAGACCTCAAGAAAGGCTTTCGCCGCAACCAGAAAACCTGGAAGCGCCTCCTCGAGCAGTTACCTCGCGATGCAGAATAGTCCTGCAAAAGCAGCTCTAAAGCCCTGGTCTCGAAGGGGAATCGAACACATTAACCCTGCTTGAGAATGCGTTGTACGATTTCTGCGTTCTCTTTTACTTCGTCTTTGAAACGCGGAAACATCCCCACGAACACCCCATCGCTCGATTTGATGCTCTGGAAAGCTGTCCGGAAAGCGTACTCCACTCCCCGATTCTCCAATCGCCCAGCCGCAAGAATTTTGAACGCGAAACAAGGTTTGCTGGTCTGTCGCATGACCGCGTACATCCGCGCGGGATCGCTCCGTAGGTAGATCTCTCGCGGCATCTCCAAGTCTTCACCGCCGAGGACTTTCTTCCATTCGTCCACTGTTCGGGTTCGGTTGTAGACACACCCTGCGTAGAAATCCACGTCCCAGCCCTGTTCTTCGACCAGCGCAATGACCTCCGGCTTGTGCGTTCCCACTCCGACCATCACTCCCAGGTCGCGTACGCGCTTGCACCACTCCCGCACTGCATTCATCTTGCCTTCGCGGAAGGCGACATCCACCACCTCGCCCTGGCGGTGCACTGCTAAAGGCTTCAGATCTCGAATCAGCTCGGCGACATCGTCTCTCGCGGTGACTTGCGCAATCAGATGCATTTGCCCGCCCTCGCCTATGAAGCGCGTCAGATCCTCACGCGATCGCTTCCATGTCACGTAGTTGAACGCGTTTATCCCGAAGCTATTGGCATGATGGAGCACTTCGCAGACACGTTCCTGCGTGTACCACTCGGCCATTGTTCGCGAGTAGTTCTCGTTGAAATGAGCGAATCCGTACATCGGATTCACGCCTAGCACGAGGCGACTGATCTCCACGCTTCCGAACTTCATTCGGGGTACCTGCACGGGTGCGGCAGGTCCTTGCTGGAGTGAACTGGCCTGAGCACCAGGATTGTTGGTCTCACTTTGCTGACGGGATGCTTCTGAGCGAACCAGCTGCGTTCCAATCAGACCCGCCGCTACCGCGGCGCCTGTTTGCAGGAATTTTCGGCGCGAATCAGGCATCACTGTAAGCATTCGCCCTCGCCCGCAAGCAATCTGTGAACTAGATCACACCTCGGCGTGAGTTGCCTTGACATACGCTTCAGTCCACATCCAGAGAGCAGCAACTAGACGGCAAAGTTGAAGCACCTTCGAGCAACCTGGTCTTTCATACTTCGATTCCGTGGCGCGGAAAACCATCTCAATGGGTCTGCATCCTAAGACTGCAGAACGACGCAAAACCCGCGAAATTCGCAATCAGCTGCAGGGCGTTATGTGGAAAGACGCCCAAGAGATCTCTACGTTCTTACGTATTCAACCACGGAGATGTTTATGGCTCAGACACAGGTCTATACAGATACGATCGCCGCATATTTCGATGACTCAAGCGACGCGCGTAAAGCAGTGGATGCACTCCAGGACGCCGGCTTCACCTCAGCGCATCTGGGAATTGCACATAGGGGTTCCTACACTGGGAGCGATAGTACGGTTGGCAATTCAACCGTCCACGAGACAACGGAAAACGGTCCTTCAACTTGGGACAAGATCAAGTCATGGTTTAGCGGTGAGGAGGCAGAGCCGTATGCAGACGAACGCCTTCAGCGCGATCCGGCTCAGCAAGAGGTCGTACCACCTGCGGAGCGGTACGACGAGGGTTACGACGACACCTCGGACCTGCACGGCTCTTTCACTGCGATGAACATCCCGACGGAGCGGGCGCGCTACTTCTCACACCGTTTCAGTCGCGGCACGCATGGCGCTGTAGTTACAGTTCAGGCGGGCGATCGCAAAGCCGAGGCCGAATCCATCCTGAACAAGTACAACGCTGATTTTGGCGAAAATGCGGGCAGCTACGACTATTCATCAGAAGCCGGTGCTTACCAGTACGACGGTCGCGATCGTTCCGATCGGCGTTCTGCAACGGCAAGCACAGATTCGATCGATACGAACCGGAACACAGACGTGAGGGATAGAGCCAGCAACGTCCAACTCCTCGGTGAAGTACTCCGCGTCCACAAGGACCGCGTAAACCGCGGAGAGGTTCGGATCCGTAAAGAGGTAGTGACGGAAAACCAGAACATACAGGTTCCAGTTCAGCGCGAAGAACTCGTCGTCGAGCGTCGACCTGTAACCGACGGGCGCCCAGCAACCGGTACACTGGGCGAAGAAGAGATCCGCGTTCCCCTGAGCGAAGAACGTGCCACGCTCGATAAATCCACAGTCGTGCGGGAAGAGGTAAACGTTTCGAAGAAGCCGGTCGAAGAAGTTCGCGATCTCACAGGGGAAGTCCGGCACGAGGAACTCGTGGTGGACGATTCAACTCAGCGCAAGCGCTCAGCGTAAAACCTGCCGGGCTGCCTAGAGTGATTGTGGATTCAGTTGGAGAGCTCGCGAGGGCAAAGACCTCGCAAGCTCTCCAACTCTTCTAAGCTCAGTCTGGTTATCTGCTTTCCCCTGTCCGTAGAATCGCCTCAATGCGCTTGCTATATCGCCCGGTCAGCGCGTTCCAACGAACGATTGCCAACTCTTTGAGCATTTGCAGGCCGTCTTTGAGGTAGCTCATGCGTGTGCGTTCGTCGTGCGCCCAGCTCACCGGCACCTCGACGATGCGGAAGCCGCGCTTGAGCGCAATGAACAGGATCTCGGGATCGAATCCCCAGCGCTCGATCGTTTGCAGTTGAAATACCGTCTGTGCCGCACCCCGCGTAAACGCCTTGAACCCGCATTGGGTGTCGGCAAAAGGAAGGTTCATCACCATTCGGCAGACCATGTTGAAGCAGCGCCCAAAAAACTGCCTGTACAGCGGTTGCCGGTGCGTTTGCCGTCCGCTCTCCAGCCAACGCGAACCGATAGCGATGTCTGCTCCATTGGCGATTGCCGAGAAAAGGAGCTCCGCCTCCTCGATAGGCGCTGACAGGTCCGAGTCGGTAAACATCACGATCTCCCCCTGCGCTTGGAGGATCCCAGCCCGAACGCTGAAACCCTTGCCTCGGTTTCCGGGATTCTCAAGCAACCGAACCTCCGGTGCGCGGAGCGCGAAGTCCTTTACCAACTGTGCTGTAGAGTCTGTCGAACCGTCGTTCACGACGACGACTTCGGCTGGCCAGCCCTTGTCCCGTATGCAGGCAACGACCGCCTCCAGCGTCGCGGGAATGCGCGCGCTCTCGTTGTATGCCGGGATGATGATGCTGTACTTGGGAAACTGCACGGGACTATCCACTTCCAGCTTGATGACCTTAAGTCAAGTGAAGACTCAGTCATCATATAATGCCTCACTTTCCCCGGGACGGGGCCAAAGTGTACTTGCACCCTTCACCGAGTATCCGCCCGGTTATCTCCCCGGGCCGATTCGGCATTGATCCAGGTTTTTTCTTAACCTCATGTACCAAATGCGTTTATCCTGTTGTGCGGAGGCCAGAGGACATGACGAAGGCAGATCTGGTGGAAAAGGTCACCCGGCTGGGAGACCTCACACGGCGCGACGGCGAAGTAATCGTGGAGACGGTTTTCGATTCGGTGATCTCCGCCCTGCAAAGCGGCGACAAAATTGAAATCCGAGGTTTCGGTTCTTTCCGCATCCGCCAGCGCAATCCCCGCATTGGCAGAAATCCGAAAACCGGTGAACGGGTTGAGGTCCCGGCCAAGCGCGTTCCGTACTTCAAGCCTTCTAAAGAGCTTCGCGATCTGGTCAACCCCGGTGAAGCCGGTCAGGAAGCTCAGGGCTAATCTAGTCGAGAGCGCCGCTGCGCTCCGGCCTTCCTCGCGCGAGCAGCAGCGGCATTTCAAACGGCCAGCACTGCCGTCCCTCCACTTTCTTGCCTGTCACGATTGCGCACGCCCAAACTTCTGTTTGGGTGCACGCGCTGGACTAACTCCCCGATACGGTTTGTCCCCTTACATCCATCCTGCTGTGACGGCGATCATCGATAGCCGAGCGTAATCTGTCGCAGAAGGAACTATGTGCGTCCTTGATCCGTCAAATGGACGGTGAGCACCATTAGAGCCGCAACCCACGACTCGCACAAAGACCGCGAAGTAAGCCGGAGTTGCTGATGACAAGTTGCTTTCGACTCACCCTCTCGATCGCCCTCCTGATCGCCGGTCTGGTATCCACGGCCATCGCGGAAAAACGCATTTCAGTTGAGCAACTTGAGCAGACTGTTGCGGGACTCAGAAACAGTCCCGATTCCGAGGGTTTCCAGCGCCTCTCCGATCTGCAACTCACTGAGCGCCTGAGCGCGCAGAGTCTTCCAGCTCTCACGCAGGTCCTGCCTGGAGAAAAGTCCCGGCAGGCACTTCGCGCGATTGCTGATCGATCGCAATTTCTCCGCCCTGTCGCCTCTGAGCTTCCCTCTGAGCCGGCGCCCGCGATTCCCGAACAACGCCGCATCATGGGCCTCGTCGCTACGTACGTCGAAAAGACGATTCCGCAGTTGCCGAACTTCTTTGCAACCCGCAGCACCGATCATTTTGAAGACACGCCCCTGCTTCATCGCGGGCCTTATCAGCCTCTGCACTTCGTCTTACGTTCTGAAGCATCCGTCTTCTATCAGAACGGCCGCGAGGTGATCGATCGCGGCGACAAGCCGAAGACCATGAAGGAAGGGCTCACCACATGGGGAGTTTTCGGGCCCATTCTCGGCACTGTTCTTGTGGACGCCGCCAGAAGTCAGCTCGCGTGGAGTCATTGGGAGCGAGGGTCTGCAGGGCCGGTTGCGGTCTTTGAATATCACGTGCCTCAAGACAAGTCGCACTACGAGATTAACTACTGTTGCGTTGCCAGCCAGGCGGCGAGTATTGCAGCCAACGTCCGCCCGTTTCAGCGAATAGTTCCCTACCACGGTTCCATGACGGTTGATCCCACTACCGGCACCATTGTGCGTCTGATTCTCGAAGCAGAGCTCAAAGGGTCAGATCCGGTGGCCAAAGCCGCGATCCTTGTCGACTACGGTCCGGTCGAGATCGGCGGGAAAACTTATACCTGCCCCACTCGCAGTCTATCCACGACGACAGCTGAGATCGTGCAGGTCGACCCCGTCTACAAGTACGCGCTGGCAAATCAACTCCAGCCACTCAAGACATCGCTCAACGAAGTTGCATTCACCAACTACCACATGTTCCGGTCGGACATGCGCGTGCTTACGCCTGAAGAGGCGGACCTCGTACAACAGGCGAATGCGAATACTCCTTCTGTGGCGAGCGCAGTCGGGAAGCCGGTCCCGCCCGCAGCTGCCGAACCCTCCCCATCTCCGGGCCCTCTACCCGCACCCGTCCCCGAAGCGGCTCCGGAGCGTGCTGCTGCAGCTGCCATACCTGCTGCACCCGCGTCAAAACTCGAAGCGCCGGCGACGCCCGAGATCGCGACCGCTGAAGCCACGTCTCTTCCAGACATTCCTTCCAACTCCGGTCCCGGCGCGAACGGCACAGGCTATCGGCTGCGCACAACGACCCGGCTCGTCGAGGTGACGATGGTGGCTTTCGATAAGAAGGGCCGTCCAATCACTGACCTGAAGCCGTCCGATTTCGAGATCTACGACAACGGCCGCAAACAGAGTGTGAGCTCTTTATCGCAGGGTCCGCCGCAGGCTGATTCTCAACCCGTTCCGAATCGGGCTACGGCTGGAGTTGCAGAGCCGGCGTTCACGAATCGAGCGATTGAGACATCGACAGCACCTGGGCACGTCAGCACCAACACCACGATGTTCCTGATCGACGCGAGCCATGTGGCTTTTGCCGACCTAACGCATGCCCGCAACGAAATGCTCCGCTTTCTCAAGACGGTGCCAGCCGATGAGCCCGTAGCCTTGTACGTGCTGAGGAAGTATGGCTTCGAGGTGCTTCGCGAACCAACGACGGATCACGACCAGCTTGCCCTCACCCTTCGCAACTGGATGCCCAGCGCGCAGGATCTCGCGCAGGCTGCGAATGAGGAGATGCGGAATCGCCAGAGCATGGAATACGTGCGCGATAGCCACGACATGCTGGCAGTCAACGGCAAAACACCGACAGGCTCCGATGACGTCACGTCCGCCCCAGACATGCAAAGACGGGCTCTGGGCGACACACCGGAGCAGAACGCGTTGCAATACCTCATCTGGGTTGCGCGCCACGTTGCCGCGTTCAGAGGGCACAAAAACCTGATCTGGGTCGCCAGCGACAATGTGCTTGCCGACTTCAGCGAAAAGGCGCCTCAGGACGAGAAAGGAGACAAGTATCTCGAACCGCTCTCACTGCACGCCCGCGAGGCACTCAACGAAGCCCAGGTGAGCATCTACCCGCTCGATAGCTCACAGCTGACGGGAGGCGTAGTCGGAGCCGATCTTCAGCACGCCAACGTGCAGGTGAACCCTACCGCGACGGCAGCGCAGGAGATTTCACCTTCTTCGTCCACGTTGACGCCGGGAAGCACAGCCAATCGGGAAGATTTGCAGGCAATGAAGCAGGCACAAAGAGACATCAATCCCGGTCGCCTGACAGCGCAGATGCAGCAGGACGCACATCCAATCCAGGGCACATTCCGCGAACTGGCCGAGGCAACCGGAGGGCGCGCTCTTCGGCGGGCGAGCGACATCGCGGCAGAGCTTGACTCGATCGTGAATGATGGCCGAGCAGCTTACACGCTTGGCTTCACTCCTGACACACCCGCCGATGGAGCTTACCATCACCTCACTGTCAAGCCCGTCAGCCGGCGAGATGTGACACTGCGCTATCGCACCGGCTACCTGTACGAGAAGGAACCGGCAACGCTTAAAGAGCGCTTCCAGAACGCGATCTGGCGTCCCGCGGACCAGAGCGAGATCGCCCTCACCGCAACACCCTTGAGCGACGGTAATACCGCATCGCTCAACCTCAACATTGCAGCCACCGATCTTTCTCTCTCACAGCAGGCGGGATTCTGGATGGACAAGCTCGACATCTTCCTTGTGCAGCGTGACGACGCCATGTTCCACGCAAAGCTGGAGGGCAAGACCCTTGGTCTTCGTCTTCAGCCTGCCACCTATGAGCGCGTCCTCAAGGAAGGAATTAGTCTCGATCAGCCCGTCAAATCTCTGCCGGGTACCGGCGCCCTTCGCGTGGTTGTCGTTGACGAGAACACGGGCCGCATTGGAACGTTGACGGTGCCCGCTTCGGCATTCGCCAAGCACCGTTGAAGCGGTGCAGGATTTCAGGCTTGCGGGTCAGGCTTCTCCCACCTGTTCGTCTCTGCCGAGCGGAAGATGGCTTCAATCACGGCCATATTCGCGATTGCTTCTTCCAGTGGGACAGGCACTTCGGTGTCGTCAAGGACTGCGCGTGCGAAAGCATCTCCCTGCATTGTGTACTGATCGGCAGTAGGGAAGACTTCGGTCTTGATGCCACTGCCAAAGAGTTCACCGGTCTCGTCGACAAAGATGCGCGTCGGGCGGTCTTTGGGCGCGTTGAATGGAATCTCGATTTCAACCCGGCCTTTGGTGCCGAAGAACTGCACGCGCTGGTAGGGCACGAGCTGCGTACTGCAGGTGAAGATCGCCTGGCCGCTGCCGAAGTCGAGCAGGGCCGAAGTGAGGCGATCGGTTTTGAAGGCTGGGTCGCGGTCGACAAGGCCGATGACGCGTTTCGGTTCCCGGCCAAAGCCGTAGCGCGCTGCCTGGATGCAGTAGCAGCCAATGTCGAGCAGGGCGCCGCCGCCGCACTCGACCTGGTTGCGAATGTTCTTTGGATCGTCGTTGTAGTAGCTGAAGAATCCGGCGACGGAGCGGAGCTGGCCGATGCGTCCGGAGCGCAAGAGTTCCTGAACGTGAAGCCATTGCGTAAAGCTGCGAATCATGAAGGCTTCGCCGATTTTTACGCCCGTCCGTTTGCGGACTTCGAGCAGCGTTTTGGCTTCGGCGACGGTAAGGCTGATCGGCTTTTCGCAGAGTACGTGTTTGCCGGCTTCCGCTGCCTTCGCGGTCCAGGGAACGTGGAACTGATTGGGCAGCGGATTGTAGATTGCGTCGACTTCGGGATCGGCGAGGAGTTCTTCGTATGAGCCGTAAGCCTTGGGGATGTTGAGCGCGGTCGCAGCCTCTTTCGCCTTCTTCAGATCGCGCGAGGCGATCGCCGTGACTGTAGTGAAACGGCCTTGCTGCATGGCGGGCAGCACTTTCTTAAGGCCAATGTTGGCGGTGCTTAGAACTCCCCAGCGAAGCTTCTCAGACATGCTGAGAATTCTAGCCCGTAGAGCCTTGAGCTAGCAGCCGTCGGCTTTCAGCCGTTCCGGCTCGAGGGCTGCGAGTTCCGTTTTGATGTGCGGTTGGCCCGAAGAGCAACATGCTTGTGAGGCACAGATTATCACCCGATTAGAATCGAGTTCTTCATGAGCTTCCCTGTGCGGACATCTTTCTCCCTCCTTCCACTAATTCCAATCGCAGTCGCTTCTCTTGCTCTTACCGCTATCGCGAAAGCGCCGATGGGCTCCGCAGTGGAGAGCGACAAGAAGCACGAGATGGACATGAGCTGCATGGCCGACATGAACGGCGTGCCGATGAGCGCTATGGGGCCAAGCATGGAGGCGATGGCCTGCCATATGTATGTCACGCCCCTGCGGGCGAAGCAGCCGGGTGACGAGGGGAAGGCAAAAGCCGTCGTCGAGGCGGTGAAGGCAACGATCGAGAAGTACAAGGACTACCGTAAGGCAATCGCGGATGGTTATGTGCAGGCGAATCCCAAGGTGAAGCAGCCGCAGTACCACTTCAACAATGAGGCTTACGCACGCGAAGCTGACACCAGGTTCGACCCGACTAAGCCCACATCGCTCCTTTACATCGACACTCCTACGGAGAGGTTCAAGCTCGAAGGCGTGATGTTCACGGCCGCGCCGAACGCGACCGAAAATGAACTGAACGAGCGCATTCCGCTGAGCATTGCGCACTGGCACAAGCACATCAATTTCTGCGGCGCTCCCGCCGACAAGACGGCGGAATATCACGGAGCTCATCCGAAGTTCGGCATGTTCGGCTCAATCCATACCAAGGCGGCATGCGACGCGGAGCATGGCACGTTCATGCCCACCATGTTCACCTGGATGATCCACGTTTTTCCTTACGAGCCCGATCCCAAAGAGGTGTTCTCCCTGAACGACGATGTCCCGCATGTGCGATGAGCGCAGTCCGGGTTTGAATCTGTAAATCAGGCGTTTGCGGCGGAATGGCGGTGGTGCCTAGTCTCGCGGTGCGAGACCGGTGATTCACCCCCTCGTGGGCTGATTCTTTGAGTAGATTTACGGCAAAGTGACGTGCCAAGTAAATCCACGCTTCTTAGCATGTAAGGTCGCGCAACCAAAGAGTCAATCGCCAGTTTCTGTCTGCCGCCCCGGCGAATCGAGTTCTCACGATCTTGCATCAGGGGGGTTCAAGACCCATCCCGGCGAGTCAGTCCCCAATTTCAGTATGCACATTTGCGAGAAATAGACTGCAAGGTCGAGCGACGGAAATAGGGCACTCGTAGTGGAGAGGCTGGCCCCGTGATCCCTACACGGTGTCGTCGTCCATCAGGAAAGGAAGGTTGGTGATGACCTTCTTGATGGTGGTTCGGTCGCCGGGGACCTGTTCGTACCGGAAGGCCAGCAGCCCGTTTTCGGTGTTATGTGTGAGGACGATGGGGTAGTCCTTTTCCTCGCCGTTGGGCATAAACAGTTTTATGCTCTTCAAGGTTTGTGGTCTCCGCAGGAGATTGGAAGTCAGGAGTAGTTTAGCTTCTTAGGGTTCGGGCTCAGGGTCCGCTCGTTTGCAGCGACCCACTCGCTCAGCCGTGGGGCTGCTAAATGAGCGGGGGTGCGTATCCCACATCCCCGTCTGCGGGTGGACATGGGACACCCGAATGGCTGGCGAGTCCACGCGCAGAGCTATTTGATGAACTCACTGTCGAGGGATTTCATGTCGATGACGTAGCGGAAGCGGACTTCGCCGTCTTCGACTTTTTTGTAGGCATCGTTGATGTCCTGTATCGGAATGAGTTCGATGTCGGGCGTGATGTTGTGCTCGGCGCAGAAGTCGAGGACCTCCTGCGTTTCGCGGATGCTGCCGATGAGCGATCCGCCGACGGTGTTGCGTCGGGAGGCGAGTTCCATATTGTTGAAGGGTTCGAGCTTTTCAAGCGCACCGACAATGATCATGGGGGCGTTGCGCTTAAGCAGGGGGATGAAGGGGCTGAGGTCACTCTTCTCAGGGATGGTGCTGAGGATGAAGTCGAAGCTCGATTTGTGCTGCTCGAGCCCTCTCTCGTCGTAGGCGAAGACGGCTTGAACGTCGAGGCGCGCGGCTTCCTGCACTTTTTCTTCGGTGGTGGTGAAGAGGACGACTTCGGCGCCCATGGCCTTGGCTAGCTTGGCGGCCATATCGCCGAGGCCGCCGAAACCGAGGATGCCGACTTTGCTTCCGGCCTTCACTCCCCAGTGGCGGAGCGGGGAAAAGGTGGTCACGCCGGCGCAGAGAATAGGCGCGGCTTTCTCCTCAGGGAGCGAAGAAGGGATCTTGAGGACGAAGTCTTCAGGAACGACTACGACATTGGAGTAGCCGCCGAATGTGTTGTCGCGGCCGTAGTGGTTCCGGCCATCGGGAGATTTTTTGGCAGGGATCATGGGCCCGTTGTAGGTGGCGAGCCAGCTGTTGGGGCCTTCGCAGTAGTTCTCTTCGCCGGAGGTGCAGGGCTCGCACTGGTGGCAGCTGTCGATCATGCAGCCGACGCCGACGATGTCGCCGACCTTGTGTCGGGTGACGTCCGACCCGATGGACCTGACGCGACCGACGATCTCGTGCCCAGGCATGCAGGGATAGACGGTGTTGCCCCACTCGTTTTTTACCTGGTGAATGTCGGAATGGCAGACGCCGCAGAAGCGGACTTCGATTTCGACTTCGTTGGGCTTGGGATCTTCGCGTTCAAAGGGGTGGGGTTTGAGACTGCTGAAAGAGTGGTTGGCTGCATAGCCGACGGCTTTGATCATGAATCCGTTTATTCCTTGGGGGAAGTCCCGCGGTGTGCGAGCTTCGGCTTGGATGCGGGGAGGATCGTGGGATTTGGTTGGACGGGAGAATGGGACGGTCTCGCGCCTCGAAAGCTAGGTTTGGGGCAGCCGGATTCGGAGTGACACTATGAGGTTGATGACTGAACTGGAGGATGTGCGGTCCGGCTTCGGCAGGCTTCGAGACGACAAACTTCGTCTTCTTGGACGAAGTTTGGTGGGCGCTGTAGGATTCGAACCTACGACTTCCACCGTGTGAAGGTGACACTCTACCGCTGAGTTAAGCGCCCAATTGTTTACATTCTAGCAGTTGCAGCCACGTCCGTCAGCCGCGTGGGAACACTTGGGGAACGGAAGCACTTTCACAATGCGCGATTGGGCTTCCCGCTTGGCCGGTGTCACCGCCTGGACGTAACGGTCCATCGTGATACTGACGTTTGCGTGACGCAATAGCGCCTGTGTAGTGGCCACGTCCGCGCCTTGGCTCTTGATGAGCGTGCCGAACGTATGCCGGAGCATGTGCCAGCCTACCCGCTTCTGGATTCCCGCCCGTTGTGCGGCGGGCCGGATGTGATCCTCCATTCCAGCGGTTGGCCAGTACGGCTGTGTTCCTTTCCTGTCTGGACTTGCGAAGATGTAGTCTCCGTCCTGGTTGTACGGGCAGCATCCACGCCAACGGATGAGCACTTCGGCAAGCCCTTCATCTAGCGGCAAGGGCCTCCGGCTGGCTTCCGTCTTCATGTTCCCGATGTGCTGACGTACGACTCCGCGTGACAGCCGAATCTCCGCCGCCCCGAAGTCTACGTCCTCCCATTTCAAGGCGAGCAATTCAGATACGCGGAGGCCGGTTGTGAGCGCAACGTACACCGCCGTACGCCACGGCTCCCCGAGCTGTGCCAGCAAAGCCTCAATCTCACTCACCGTCAGCACTTCGGGGACACGCGTCCTCTTGGCGGACTGACGGACTAGGGAGATGGGGTTGCTGTTCGCAAACTCCCAACGCATCGCGTGTTGATAGATTGCGTGCATGAGGTTCCGCATCTTCGCCTTGGTTCCTGGTGCCAGATTGATTGAGCCAAGCCATGACTCAACCGCTACGGCTTTCACATCGGAAAGGGAAAGTCCTTCCCACTTGGGCCGAATCCATGCTTTGAGATACCACTCGCAGACTTCACCGTAATACGGGGTCTTTTTTGGCAGCTCATGCGCGGTGTAGTGGTCCGCCAACTCCCCAAACGTGCGCGTGGATCTGACTTCCCGGTTGATGTTGCTGCGGAGTTGCTGGCAAGCCCTTAGCGCTTCGGACTTGGTTGGCAAGTGGTCCACAGTGCCTAACTGCTGTTTGCGGTTGTGCTGCCCGTCACGATAACGGAACACCCAAACGTCCGGCCCCGCCTTTCGCTTCTCACGGTACAGACAGCCGTCTTGATACCGTCTGCTCATCATGGTTCCTTTCATTGAGCAGGCGGGTCTGACTGGCACCGCGATTGTACACGGAGCCACTCATCCAGTTCACTTGCGCGAAAGCGCCAGTATCGGCCGATACGATAGGCGGGGAGCTGGCCACGGCGGGCCATCCGTTGCACGGTCTTTGGGTGCAAGCCGCCCAGGAACAAGGCGGCCTCAACGTCACTCAACAGCGGTTCAAATGCCATGCGGCTCCCTTCGTTCCCGAACGCTCGGAAATGGCCTAAATATACAAAAAATCATATTTTTGAGAATTGTTCATCTATGTACAAAAAACTGTTGCGGCGCTCTCCAAAGGCTTTGCTTTCAACATTTACCCCCACCCCTGCCCATCGTTAACGCCTCCGCAACCTTTTGCCGGTAAGGTGGTTCAAGTAATGTGTATGCGCGCGCCTGACTGCCTGTTCCGCTCCAAACCGAAGCTCTTGGTCTTGCAGCTTCTAATCTGGACCGGGACGATGCTTCTGGTGCAGATGCAAGCCCACGTAGCCTTCGGACGGCCGGTGAATTGGCTGATGACGCTCGCTTGGGGCACCGTTATGGCCGCCGCCTACACCTTCCGGCCCCGCACGTACTGGAGCCGATAGCGCTAGGCAAAGACCTAGTTACGGCCTCACACTTCCGGTGCTACTATCCTTTCCATCTCCCCCCAGAAAGAGACTGCTATGGACCCAACTGCTTTCACACACCGCATCAGTAGTGAAAACGATATGGTTGAATCCATTTGCCTTCGGTGCTTTGCCACTATCGCCTCAGCCTCATATGAGGAGGACCTTCACATTCCAGAGCAAAGACATACGTGCTGTCCGGAGGCTGGCTGGAGACTTGAGTTCCTCGCAGAAGCGACCAAGATGCTCCCGCACTAGCCCCGTTGCATCCGCGTTTAGGCGTGCTGGCCCGCCGCGTTGGGTGCCAGATCACACCGCCGTGCCCGTTTCCATGCGACCTTTAGTTGAACGCATCAAGGTTAAACACCTTCTTCACCCGGCTTGCCCATCCCAAAGCTCGCCGGGATTTTTCTTTTTCAACTTCGCAGCCTCCGGAGACCGCCACAGCAACCCACCTAGCGGGCGTGCCGCCGGGCAGCTATCGGCCGCACTTGCCCGAATCAAGGTGCCCGCGCAATAATTCCGGCAATCACAATGTGGGGCGCCGTCCAAGCGCCTGCGTTTGATACTCCTACCCTCGTACCTGACGCAGAAAGCCAGGTGCGGGGGCTTTTTGTGCTTAGTCCGCCCCTCCGGCGGGCGGCATCGGGCGACACTATGAGATTTGACTTACAATCCTTTCGTGATTGATTTCAGCGAACGCGCTCTTCTCAAATCGGCAGCTCTCGTTCGTTCCTCGCGTGAGCGACTTGCCGATTTTGCCGCAAACCGAGGTGTGGAGCGGGAGCGGATCAATTCAACGCAAGACAGAATCATCAAGAGCGAAGAACTCATAGCCCAGTGTGACCGAGCCGTTGCGGGATTTGGCTCTTTGCGCTCTTCTCCTCCACGGTCCATCTAGGGATTTTCCCAGCTTAAAAAAAAACGCCCTCGTGAAAATCTGTTGATGTCATGAGGTACGACGAACAGGACTCCGCAAATCCTCCCTACGAAAGCCCCTGCTTCCTAGCGCAGAGATCCAAGGAACGGGCAAACGCCTTAGTGGCTCACACGGCTTGCCAATTGATCCAAACGGTTTCTGCCATCCGTCGTTCGCAACGAGCAATCCGCAAAACCGATGGGCTTTTGAGACTACTTCGGCGGCATTTGATTAATGCTCCGTCTTCACAATCCATTGAGATGGGAAAGACAGATCGAGCGTGAGCGAGCGCTGGATTTACCAGCTCCCTCTTACATGGAACATTTGTTGTCACCGAAACCAATCCCGAACCCTTCTCCATAGTTTCTTGGACGGCTTCGAAATAATCAGACCCCACCCAACAGCGGCAATGATAGTCAAGGCAATCTCATAGCTGCGCAACCAACCGTGCGGCACCCTTTATACCCCTAACGTTCCGTCTCTTTTATCTATGAGAGATGGGAAAGCAGTGTTGAGCGACAGCGAGACGCTGATTTACCAGCTCTCTCTTACATGGAACATTTGTTGCCACTCACTCTGTTCTTTCTGACGGATTCTCTGCTCCGGCGGATGCCATGTTCCCGCAGGACGTGTACCATTTGCCGGTTTGATAGATTCGGATTCTCATCCATAATCCTCCGGGCCTTCTCATCCAGGCCGTCCGCGTTGCTCTTCCTCCCGGGCTTGCCAGTGCCGTGAAACAGCCATCTCCGGCGGCTGATCCATCCGGCGGGACGCTCATGCTGCTCACCAACGCCAGCCAACACCGCTTGAATATCGCGGACGCTCAAGTGTGGATTGGCGGCTAACACCAACCAAGCAAATCCTGCCTTGTCCTTGAAGTCCCGAATGTCAATCGTCAAGTTGACGGTGCGGACTTGCTCACGTCCGTACCTATCCGGCTCATCAAGCGTGAGCGTCCAGGTATCGGCCATCACGCACCCGTGCCGGAAAGCTTACCCCGGGCCTTCCTTCGCTTAGTTGTGCGTGTGATTGGCGGCTTGCCTATCGCAATAAGTCCGGCGTTGAGTATCTCAAAAGCAGGAGGGTCCGGGATGGGATGCGCCCGCTTCCTGTCCAGCCCGGCCCGCACGAATTCAAATTCGTCGTCCTCGCTTAAGCCCCGGCAGAGCGCGTGTGCCAAGTATGCGAGTGCTTCGGCGTAGTCCCAATCGGCCTCTGAGAAGTCCTTCGTGTATTCCTCAAATGTTGTCTGCGCATCCGTCTCCATTTTTCCTCCAGTCTTGTCGATATTGCGGGTAATATCAGCTCATGCCTCCCGCACCGAACAGCTTGAAGACGCTGCTCACTTGGTTTGCGCCTTTTTGGTTCGGCCCCACGCGCATTTGCCGTGAGTGCGGCACGGAATTCCCGAAGGAGCAAGCCGTCCGCGTCCACATCCTTGGCTCCTTCTGTTCAGAGAACCATGCCGATGAATTCCGGCTGTTCATGAACGCTTACTAGGGTCCGACAAACTTTTCAGAGATGGCCGCCCACGCTCCCCGCACGGACGGCCCCTCTTGCTCTAGCGACTTTCTGAACCGGCGCACTAGAGGCCGGTCCCGCCTTCCCTGCACACCCGAAATGAGGCCCCTTTGGAGGGTGGCGCGTGAGTGTGTAGGCCCATCGGGCCTGGGTTGAAGTCAACGCGCCCGATGCTGTTACGAGTGACTGATAGAGACGGCCTGGATGGCTTCCGAGCGGCGGACGCGGCCGTCTACCCTGCGGTAGCAAAGCAGAACGGTCAAGCCCTCCAGCGCCTTCGGCTGATCCAGGATTTTGACAAAAACTCCGCTTCCTCCTCTGTCGCCCACGACGTAGCCGTCCGAGAATGAGCCAAAGAGAATTGGCGTCACACCGGCGGTTGTCGCGGTGGGCAGGTCCGGCACGTTCTGGGAGAACGTCACGGGGTATCCGTGGAGCAAGTCCCGGCCGTTCTCACGCGTCCAAATCGGCGCGAAGAGATTGGCCTGAGTCTGTGCCTTCCTGATGGCCGCCCCGGTCTTGCGGTTCATCAACCATCCGGCCGTGGGATGGTAGACGGACTTCAACGCGCCAACCACGTCAAAAGTGGACTGGAGCAAGTAAGCTCCGGTGCTTTCAACAGCGGTTGCCGCTCCGGTGCCGGTGCCAACGTTGCCAACCAAGCCCTGAGGCTGGCCGCTTCCGCTGCCCGTGACGAAGTAGCCTTCCTCCAGAATGTTCACGGAGCGGATTAGATCCGTGATGGCGAATTCCTGGAAGGTCTGGACGTCCTGCATCAGCTCCCAAGAGACGGGATTTGCAACGCCCATCATGAAGGCTGAGAGCGTGAATTGATCCAGCGTTGAAGAGCTGCTTGTGAAGATGTTGACGCCAGTGCCGTCACCCTCACCCTTGATTGCGGCCGTTGGGAATGCCGTGCCCCTCGGGATCTTCACATCGTTCTGAGTGGGAATGACGCGGGCAATGCTTCTGACGCCAATGTCCGGCACACCCAACGTGACGATGTTCTGATCCGTAGGCACGGAGACTGCGTAGCCTCCGCCGCTGTTGCTTCCTTCATAGGACGCGGCTGACACGCCCGGAAGTGCGGGCAATGCGAAGCCGCCGAAGAGCGGGTCGAAGCCCTCACCCAATGCGCTGGCCGCGTGCTTGCCGCCCGAGCGAATGAAAGCGAGGAAAGACTCCGCGTACTCATGTGACATCTGCTTCTGATTGCGGCTTGGTACCGCGCCTCCAGCGTTGCCGCCAAGGAGCACCTTGCTAAAGTCACCATTGACCGCGTGGAACAACGTCCCGGGTGCACGCTGCTTGCCCTCCGCTTCAGCAATGATCTCCTCAAGGAGAACGGCTCTGCCCGCCTTCGCGTTGTATGCCGCGTTTTCATCTGGGCGCATGTCGCGATTCTCGGACGCTGCCCTAGCTCTCAGGGCCGCCATCTCACCGCGAATTGCTTTGAATTCCTGCATGTTTTCACGTAGCTGACTCATGTTGAAAAATCCTTTGGATGAAATTCCGGGCGTACCCGGTCCTGCATCCGAAGTCACGCGCACCCTCTGATTGGTGCGGCTCTTGCGGCCATCCAGATTGCTTATGCCTGGATGGGTTGAAGGCACAGCTCTCCCCAATCGCACCGCCCGGCCAATGCTTGCGCCATTGGTGCACAACCGTGCCTCACGTCCGGGTACTCCGGTAGCCGTCACGGATGGCCCGCGCCTTTTTACGCGGGCGGCCTAAACTTTTTGCGGTGTCGCTTTCTAGTGCGTACGCATATCTGGCAATGAATGCCAGCGATGAAGTGAGTCTTGCTTCTCTTCCGCGTAGGAATCGCAGAAAAGGCCGTGGAGGTATTCCAGGAAGGCGGACATCAGAAGGGATTCACGCTCCGGCCCGAGCGGCTCCTTCAGTGCGCAACGTGGCGACGTGCCCACCAGCCCCATCACGCCAACGGAATCAAGACCGCGCCCGTGCCAGCGGTCCCGTAACGCTTCCGCTTCGTGTGCGCTCATGGTGCGGGGCTTCAACTGGAGAAGCTCCACGTCTGTGCAATCCGCGTTAGCAAGGACGTAGACTGCAACGCTTGAGTCCAGGGCCAACTGAGTGGACTTCTCACGATAGTTCATCTTCTTCTCCAGTGCTGCGAATTTTGGCGCAAAGAAAAGCGCCCCTTGCGGGACGCCCTACTGAATTCGTGCGTGTCGATTGTCACGATAGCCGAAAATGCGCCCATTCGTAACACCTTGGTCCTGCTATTTCTCTTCGAATTGGCCGTCCGTCTCTCTACCGTCTGAGTCCCGGAAGGCTTCCCGCGCTCCAACAACGGCCCTTGTTGCCCGGTCTCCTACCAACCACGACTGAACCCATACGGCCTTCTCAGCTTTTGCCGCCGGGTCGCGGTCCCGCTGCCAAAACGCAACACCGAGCGGAGCCATATCCCCGTTCTTAGCCCGTCGCTCCACAGTGCGGAGAAGTTCGGGAAGCTCTTTGATCGTGTCTGGAACCGTCAGCAGTGATAGCGCCCCGGCATTGATTGGCGGCCCGTCGTAGATGGCGGTCATCAGCACCAAAGCGGCCCGAACGTCTTTGCTAGAAAGACCCGCGCCTAGCATCTCTTTGCGAAGATCCAGGAATGACGAATATGCCGCTAGGACAGCCTCTTCCAAATCGTCAAACTTGCGGTCTGATTTGCGCTTCGGTCCGGCATTGAACGCCCGCCGCACTAGCGCAGCTTGGGTCCAGGTTGCCGCCATCAGATTCTCAGGCTTCGTCATTTGCTCAAGCATAGTAGATCCATTTCTCCGGGCGGCATTCAATACTTCCACAGCGTACGCGGGACTGCTCCCCGCTCTTCAACTGTGTTGCAAGGACTAGCGCCACGAAGTTCTTAGCCTCTCCCGCCGCTACGATCTTCCTCCGCGCCCGGCTCAATATCATCTCCACCGCCGCTTCTGACATTTGCAGCTTGTTGGCGATTTGCTTGATCTCCATCAGTCACCGTCCTAACGTTATCCCGAGATTAGCACAATCTCGGGATAGAGACTAACGTCTTAAACAAGAATATTTTCTGAGGCGGTGCGGCGGCCTTAAATGGCGGCCTTGAGTGGCGCAACTCTATGTTGCTAAATGACTTGACACCTTTTAGGGATGGTTAGAAACTGCCGTTTCCTGCACAGTGGACTTCAGCAAGCAGCCCGAAAGGAGCGGTTGAATGTCATACAGACGCGTCACAGAAGCACAGTTGGAGGCGGAAGAGCGTGAGTGGGAGGCAAAGCGGCGGCCTCCAAAGCCCTCAATGGGCGTACTTCTCCAGTTCCCGGTGCGGGATTCCCGGGAGTACAATCTGGCAGCACGGAGGGGGCGGCTATGGTGAAGACCGTACTATTCGCGCTTCTTATGGTAGCGGTTGCTCACGTTGAAACGATGCACATCACGGGCGTGCGGCGGGCCACTGAAGCGGAGAAGACATACAAGACGTCCTTCAATCAGAACTTCATCACTGGCACCCTAGATGGCAAGCAATACACGCTTGAGCAACTCGCCACTTGGGGCACATATAACTTTCAGGTTGGCCAGGACTACGAAGTCTTGAAGGCCACGGACAAGCAAGTCAAGCTCCGCGTGACGGACAAGAAGGGCCGGGAGAGCACGGAATCACTCAACGTTGTTGGCATAGCGGAGCAATAGACGGGGCCGCCGGTCTACACCGTTCAGGAGATTGCCGGGATGCTCACGCTGTCCCGGGACGATGGACGCCCCGCTCCTTCTCAAACACCCGCTGGTTGGTTTGCCATAAGCGTGTTATATCCCGCCTAGCCGTGCGTTGAGCGGTTCTCATTTCTCAATTTTCTTTGCTTCGCGTTTGGGGCCTATTGGATTTTTCTGTATAGCTTCGACAGCCGCAGCTATATCGAATGCGACGATAAACCCGCTATTGGTTTTTACCACCAGCGCCTTCGGCTTCTCACCTTCGAGTGCTGGAGGCGGAGGAGGTTGCTGCATCGATCCCGAATCGGGCTTTGGGAGCACATCCAACAGCTCCTGATGGAATCCAGATATGACCGCAAAGACTTTCTGTTCGGTGCCAGTGCCAAACAAAACCGGCCCGCCCGAGAAGCCTTCGTTGTTGATCCCGTCCAATACCCAGAACTTAATGTCCCCGGCGGCGTTGATGATGGCTGAAGTTGTACAGTGCTTTGCATATGGCAGCCAAATGGTAGCTCCTGTATCCATATGCGCTTTCCAGCCTTCTCCGTAAGGAAACCCTAAGAACTCGCAATCCGCACCTAGGCCGATGCCCTTAGTATTCGGATCTAATGAACGCTCAGCGGGGAGTAACGGCTCTGGAGCGGCGAGAACCAAAATATCAATATCTTTACCGGGGTCCAGCACAGAGAACGTACGTGTGACCCACTGTTGATCCTGTCCTTCAGATCCCACTGTCTGGGCGAGAACTGCCGCGACAACTTGTTTCTGCTTAAATTCTCCTTGCGGGCCAGACTTGATACCAGTGAATAGGTGTTTTGCGGTGATCCAGTATTCACGACTATCGATATCAACCGAGAAGGTGGTGCCACTCTCTGTTGCCGTGTGAATCATGAAAGTTCTGAAAAGGGCTGTCGTCGTTGGCTGAGCTGATTGACAGTGTGACGGGCAGACGCATGCAAGAGAAGCGCACGCAAGAACGGCCGATGAGGACAACAACTTGAGTATCAATCAGCCTCCTTCCCATAAACGAAGAGAGCCACAAGCCTGCAAGCCTGTGACTCTCCGAAGGGCTTTGATGAGCGGTTAGCCTTCTTAGACTGAATAGCGTCCGGGTTGGGGAGCGCTCAGCAAAGACATCCTCTACTATGGTGACCCCAATTTAAATCCTGACCGCCGCCGGGTGTCAACACCCCATACGTAACCACTCGAACTACCCAAAATGCACCAATAGTTCCACACTTTCCACATCTCTTAAACTTTGTTCGCCTTATCATTGCCTTTGTCGAAGGTCCGCTGCAACGGACCCGAGACCCGCCTTCGGGCGGACTCTAAAAGGTCGCTAGCTCCTGTTCGGGAGGGTCCGGCTAGGAGTTGACGGCCTGGCTTAAGTGGAGATACCCACTACTATGGCGAACAAACGGCCTTCCGGCTGTATTTTCCGCAAATGGATCACCAGAAATGGTGTCCGGCTGTATGCGGAAGACTACGGTCTGAAGGCTTGGCCAATCCGTCCTACTCGCAAGGGTAAGTAGCGGAAAGGTCATATCTGGCTTCATGCTGGACGCGTGACCTCCGGGCACGGGGAACAGAATGGCGGGATGCTTGCCCTCAGGCATCCTCCACCGGAGATTTGATGCGCGGACTCAATTGTGGGAACGAATCTGGGAACGGAGCCAGTACCCGCCTGCTCCAAATGCGCGTTTCCGCTCCCATCATCACCGGATAACCCGTTTAGTTCCGTGGTTGGTGCAGAGTGTGAAGGTGACACTCTACCGCTGAGTTAAGCGCCCTGTGGGAGAGGCCAGAGGGGCCTCCCATGGGGTAGAGTAACACCAGCGACGCTGGGCCGCAAAACCCGAGGTGTGCGTGGGGAGCGGCGGAGGCGGAAACGCTCCAAGTGACTGATGCGCTGGCGAGTACGGTCAATCCGAAAGATTTGTGAGTCCGCTCCCGGGGAGATGGAGAAAGGTCTGTTTGGGCGGCTGATCGCCACCTTGAATGTCCTTTACGGGGCTAAGGCACGTTCCTCTTTCGGGCGGCTTTTTGGCACGACGACAGTTGTGCCCTGTTACACGGCCTTGGCTCTTGGGGGCTGGGGAGATGGCGGCGTCGGTGTGGCGGGGTTGGCGATCGCGCGGCGGGCGGACGACCCTAAGTCTCGCGGTGTGAAGGGCTCCGGGGCAGGCGCGGCCAGGAGCTCCGCAGCAGGGTACGGCGGAGGAGCCGAACCCGAGGCGGAGACGGATCAGGATCCCGATTCGGATGCGGAAAATGAAGGGTTTGCGCAACATTCGGCCGATGATGGGGTCGAAGAGGATATGGCAACCCTGGTACTGGACAAGTCGGGACTGGGGCCGGGGCTGAATCCGGCAAAGGGGCAAACCCCGGACGTGCCTCGGGTGAACTATGCCGAGGACGAGAGCAGCGATGCGGCAGTGATGCTGCGCGTGGCGGCGGGCGATGAAGCGGGGTTCAATTACCTCGTCGGCAAGTATCACCGTGCGATGATCAGCTTTCTCTTCCGGATGGTGCACAATCAGGCGGTTGCCGAGGAGTTGGCGCAGGAGGTTTTCCTGCGGGTATATCGCTCGCGCGAGAGCTACCGGGCAGAGGCGAAGTTTACCACTTGGCTGTATCGGATCGCGACGAATCTTGCGGTAAATCACGCGAGGGATACAAAACACGAGCGCTCGGCGCAGAATGTATATCTGGACGCCCCGGACGAGGAGTCGGGTACGACGCCGGATGTGGCGGATGCCACGCCGACGATTGAACAGACGATGCTGCGCGATGAGCGTATGGCTGCGATCCGGGCGCACGTGATGGAGTTGCCGGAAAGGCAGCGGATGGCAGTGCTGATGCACAAGTACCAGGGGATGGACTACAGGCAGATTGGCGATGTGTTGAAACTGAGTGAGAGCGCGACGAAGTCGCTCTTATTCAGGGCGTACCAGACTCTGCGAGAGAAGCTGAAGAATTTCGTTTAGGCACTTGGTTGTGGGGCAAGTCGGGACAGGACCGGCGAGGAATTTGGGGTGGTTGAGATGATGAAAACGCTGAACAAATGCGCGGCGATGGATGAGACGAAGCTGACCGATATGCTGCTCGACGAGTTGGCTGCGGATGCCAAGGTTAAGACTCATGTTGCGGAGTGTGCGTCGTGCCGGAAGGAACTGGAAGAACTGCGCGCGACGATGGGCCTGATGGATACGTGGACCGCTCCGGAGCCGAGCCCTTACTTCATGACGCGGTTGAATGCGCGGATGCGCGAGGAACGCGAGGCTCCGCGGCTCGGCTGGTTCGCGCGCATGCGCGATAGATTTGTGTACGGTCCGCAGATGCATGCGGGGCCGCTGGCCGCGACGGCGCTTACAGTGATGCTGTTGATTGGTGGCGGGGCTTATCTGGGCGTGACAAATGTGGAGCAGCCGGTGCAGCAGACGAGCGCGGAAGCAGCGGTGGTGCGCGATCTGCAGACACTCGACAGCAACAAGCAGGTGCTGGATCAGTTGGAGGCGATCTCGGATAATCCGGATGATGCGATCACGAACGATCCAAACTCGGACGATCCGACGGCGCAATAATTGAAGCGAGGAAAGGCAAGAGGACCGAGGCGGGGGCCGAAGATGAATGGGGCTCAGTACAAGGGCGGAGTGGGTGCGACGCGCCGTGCGGTGGTAGCCGCGATGGCAGCGGTTGTGCTGTGCCTGCCTTCGTCTCTGCTGATCGCCCAAAAGCGGGAGCAGTCGCGGCCGGCAACCTCGCCGCGCTACTCGGCGCCGCCGTCGCGCTTCGGCCAGCAGACTCGGCCGGAGTCGCCGCGCTCAGCTCCGCAGTACCAGGGACGGCAGGGATCGCCGTATCAGTCTCCCTATCAGGGGCGCCCGGCACCGCAGTATGCGCCGCGTACGCAGAACTACCAGCAGCCATATCCGAGCCAATATCAGAACCAGAATCCGAACCGGGGAGCGCAGCCGCAGTACCGGCCTCCATCGGAAGTGCGGCCGCAATTTCAGCGTCCGCCGCAGAATCCGTATGCTCCTGCAGGAGGCGCCCCGGCGCAGACGGGAGAGCGCGGGCCTCAGGCGACTCCGCAGTACAACGTTCCCAGTGCCGGACGGCAGCGCATTCCAGGGACGGCAGAACAGCTTTACGCACCTCCGGGACATTTGGGATCTTGGCTGAACAATCACCGCACGACTCCGGTGCCGCAACAGCAGCAGATGCTGCGCAGCGATCCGAGCTTTCGCAGATTGCCCCAGGGCGAGCAGCAGAGGGTGATTAACCAGCTGAACCAGGTGAATCGGCTGCCCGATGCGCAGCGCGAACGGCGCCTGGCGCGCGCGGAGAACTTGGAGCGCCTATCGCCGGAGGAGCGGGCGCGCGTAGCGCAGTCGTCGCGTGAGTGGCGCGCCCTGCCGCAGGATCGACAGTCGATGATGCGAAATGCGTTTCGCGATTTGAAGGCGGTGCCGCCGGACCAGCGAGGCATTGTGCTGAACTCCAGTCGTTATCAGGGACAGTTCAGCCCGCAGGAACGTGGCATTCTTTCGGACATGCTGCGGGTGGAGCCGTATGCGCCGCAGTGAGGCAGAGACATAGGGACTAGGGACGTAGGACTAATGACCCGCCGAGGAGATCGGCGGGTTTTTACTTTTGGTGGAAGCGTTGCCGCTCTTTTACTTTTACGGCAGGGGCGCCTGCGTAGACGGTCCAGGGTTCGAGGTCGCGGGTAGCAACGGAGGCAAGTCCGAGTACGGCGCCTTCGCCGACTCTAACGCCGGGTGCTACACAGGCGCGGGCGCAGACCCATGCGTAGGGACCGACCTCCATCGCGTATGCGAGGAGGGGAAACGCCGGATCGTCGAAGTCGTGCGTAGCTCCGCAGAGGTACGAGTTCTGCGAGAGGATGGCGTGGGATCCCAGGCGGATGGGGGCAGGATTGTAGATTTCTGTGCCATCACCGGCGGTGACCTGGTCTTCGCAGATGAGGTTCCAGGGAGCCCAGACTCGCGAGCCTGGATAAAAGTGGCAGTTCGGTCCCATCTTTGCGCCGAACAGGCGGAGGAGCATCGATCGCCACGGGTGGAAGGGACGTGGAGAAAGTCGATAGAGAATGGCCCAGCAGACATTCCAGGTCAGACGCGCTACGCGATTGCCTAGCGAGAAGGCGGGGCGGAGGTAGGGATCTTCAGCGGTGGCGGCGGATATGTGCTCCGCCGCGTTGTAATGGATCTCGCGGGGCATCTGAGGTGAGTTTATCAGCGGATCAGTTGTCGTATGATGGCGGGAATCCGCGTGCTGGAGGTCTGAAGGTCGTGAGTCCAGTCTCATCTCAAGTAGTTTCGCAGCGGCAGCTGGGCCGCAGCATCCTGGCTGTGCTCGCGGGTATGGCTGTAGGAATCGCTGTCACGCTGATCACGGATATTCTGCTGCGCAAGGCGGGCGTGCTGCCTCCGCTGGGCGAACGCGTGCCGGATCGAGTGCTGGCGTGGGTGACGGCGTACCGGGTGGTTTATGGGATTGCGGCGAGTTACTTGACGGCTTATCTGGCGCCGTACCGGCCCATTGCGCATGCGATGGTTGGCGGGGCGTTCGGGTTTGTTGCGAGCCTGGCGGGGGCGATTGCAACGTGGAATGCGGGGCCGGCATATGGACCGCACTGGTATCCGGTGGCGCTGATCTTGGTGGCGCTGCCGCAGTCGTGGCTGGGAGGGTGGCTGCGCACGCGGCAGATCTGTTGATGAGGCCTTCTTTGAGCTACTTGGAATCGTTTACAATTCCGCTCTGCACTTTGTCTCCATTTCAGATGTTCCTAGCCAATCAGGATCTCATCGGGGATCGCAGCAATTTCTGCCTGACGCAGAATTCTAGATTGCTGATCTGAACTCGATTGGCTCGGCACGAGGACAGGATGAAGCGACGCGATTTTCTCAAAGTAGTGGGCACGGCAACTGCTTCCGCGATGATGCCGACGGTTGACGTCATTGGTCAGGAGAGGGAGACCGCCGGCCGCGCTCTTCTTTCGATCAATCGAAACTGGCGCTACTCTCCGGCCAAAGTGGAGGGAGCCGAGTCGCCCCAGTTCGATGACGGGAAGTTCGATCGTGTTGTTATTCCGCACACGAACATCGAACTGCCCTGGCACAACTTCGACGATCGCGAGTACGAGTTTGTCTCCACGTATCGCCGCCGCTTCAAGTTTCCCAAGGAGGCAGAAGGCAAGCGGGTCTTCGTCGACTTCGAGGGGGCAATGACGGCCTCGACCGTGTGGATCAACGGTGAGCGTCTTGGGGAGTATCGCGGCGGGTTTACGCCATTCTCGTTCGAACTTACGAAACACCTGCGCAAAGATGGCGACAATGTGTTGGTTGTGCAGGTGGACTCGACGGAGCGTGCGGACATTCCGCCATTCGGTTACGAGATCGACTATCTGACCTTCGGCGGGATTTATCGCGAGGTCAGTTTGCGGATCGTGCCGCATACGTATATCGACAACATCTTTGCGCAGCCGAAGAACGTGCTCGACGCTCCTTCGTTGGATGTGCATTGCTTCCTGGCAGGCGAAGGGGCCGGATCGGGCAAGCTGTCTCTGCAGGCGGAACTGCTTGATGGTGAGACGGTGATCGGTAAAGGCATCGGGACGATCGAGCGCACGCCAAAGGCCGGCGCCGATGCGGACGCCGCACTCGATCCCTACAACGATGCACCAGCGTATTCGAGCACAGAAACGGTCAACGATCCTTCGCGCCATACGATTTCCATTACAGGTCTCAAGGGCATTCAGCTATGGGATCTTGACAAGCCGAAGCTCTATCGCATCTCTGTGAAATTGTTCAGCGGCGGCAAGGTGATCGACGAGGATTCGCGCCAGATTGGCTTCCGCGAGGCGACCTTCACCGATCATGGCTTCTCATTGAACGGAAAGGTCATCAAGCTACGTGGTCTCGATCGTCACCAGACTTTTCCGTTTGCCGGACAGGCCATGCCCGCCCGGGCGCAGAGGCGAGATGCGGACATCCTGCGCAAGGAACTGCACTGCAATATCGTGCGCACCTCGCACTACCCGCAGTCGCGGCATTTTCTCGATCGGTGCGATCAGATCGGACTGCTCGTTCTGGAAGAGATTCCGGGCTGGCAACATATCGGAGACGAGAACTGGCAGAAGCTTGCAATCGATAATGTGGGCCGCATGATCAGGCGCGACTGGAACCATCCGTCCATTGTTTTATGGGGCGTGCGGATCAATGAATCGCGCGATAACCACAATTTCTACCAGCGCACAAACGCGTTTGCACATGCGCTGGACCAGACCCGGCAGACGGGCGGTATACGGTACTTCCAGGAGTCGGAGTTCCTCGAAGACGTGTTCACAATGAACGACTTCGGTTTCCCGCTGAAGGCGCCGAATCATCCGCGCTACCTGAACACGGAGTTTGTGGGTCATACGTTCCCGACCAAGACAACAGATGATGACGAGCGCCAGCGCGAGCACACCCTCCGGCATGCCAGGATTCACAATCAGCTAGCCTCTAACCCGCAGTACGCGGGCGGCATCGGCTGGTGCGCGTTTGATTACAACACGCACTCGAACTTTGGCGCGGGCGATCGCATCTGCTACCACGGCGTAACAGATATCTTCCGGGAGCCAAAGCCTGCAGCGGGCTTCTACAAGTCGCAGTGCGATCCCGCCGAAGAGGTTGTGCTCGAACCAGCATTTCACTGGGCGCGCAGCGATGAGTCAGTGGGGTTCACCAAGGCTGTTTTCTGTTCGAACTGCGAACACCTGAAGATTTACGGGCGGCCCGACACCGACGAAAAGGCTGATTGGGTACTGCTTGCGGAACTCGATCCCAATCGCAAGGATTTCGAGCATTTGAAATACGCTCCGTTTGAGCTGGAGCTTTTCAAACTGAACGGAAAGAAACTTCCATTTGGCTGGGGCGACTTGCGCATCGAGGGCTACATTAATGGCAAGGTCGCCATTGAGAAGAAGATGTCTGGGCGCGGAGACAACCGCAGACTCGTTGTTGCCGCTGATGACGACACCCTGGTGGCCGACGGCGCCGACACGACACGCGTCGTGGTTCGCGTGACGGATCAGTATGGCGCCGTTCGCACCTACGCGGACGATCCGATCGCTTTCACGTTGAATGGTCCGGCCAAGTTGATCGGCGACAACCCTCTCTCGCTGGTGGGCGGGGTGCTGGCTGTCTGGGTACGGGCAGGTGAGCAGCCCGGTATCGTTCGGCTGACCGCGAAACACGCTCGGCTCGGGGAGCAGACGGTTTCATTGCGACTAACAGCGGCGCCGGAAGAGAAGGTCTGAAGCGTACGGTAACGTGGGCGCCAACTGCGATTCATGAGTGTTCATTGGAAGTCACCTTGAATCAAACAGTGGGAGCAGATACAGAAATTCTCTTTGACACTGCTGATTTTTGCGGAGTAGGATCGCTTCCTTCCCTGGGACCTTGATGATCTCGGAGGTCACTATGGCGGTTGCGACTGCTGCTGCTCCTGCTTTCGATCCTGCAAAACTGGATGCCTTCATGGGGAAGGCTGTAACCGATCTGGGCGCGGCGCTTCATGCGGCGCTGATCGTCATTGGAGATAAGCTCGGACTATTCAAGGCGATGGCCGGCGCGGGGCCCATGACGCCGACAGAACTTGCCGCGAAGACGAAAACAACGGAACGCTACGTCCGTGAGTGGCTCAATGCGAACGCGGCGAGCGGATACATCACGTACGACGCGACGGCGAAGACGTATGAGCTACCGCCAGAGCAGGCGATGGCGCTGACGGCCATCGATCTGCCAGGTGCGTTCCATATTGTTTCGGCGTGCTTCAAGGATGAGCCGAAGATCACGCAGGCGTTTCGCACGGGCGATGGCGTGGGCTGGCACGAGCATGATGCGAATCTGTTCTTCGGGACGGAGCGGTTCTTCCGGCCGAATTATGAGCAGAATTTGTTGAGCGCGTGGCTGCCGGCGCTGGACGGTGTAACGGACAAGCTGGCAAAGGGTGCCTCGGTTGCCGATGTGGGGTGCGGGCACGGCTCTTCAACCATGCTGATGGCGAAAGCGTTCCCGAAGTCGCGGATCAGCGGGTTCGACTATCACAGCGGGTCGATCGAATATGCGCGACATGTTGCGGGGCGCGATGGATTGCTGGACCAGATCAGCTTTGAAGTGGCGAGCGCGAAGAGCTATCCGGCGAATGGCGGATACGACCTGGTGACGTTCTTCGATTGTCTGCACGACATGGGTGATCCGGTGGGAGCGGCGAAACATGTCCTGTCGACGCTGGTGCCGGATGGAACGTGGATGATCGTGGAGCCGTTTGCAGGCGATATGCCGGAGCAGAACCACAACCCGGTGGGACGGATTTTCTATTCCGCTTCGACGATGCTGTGTACGCCGGCGTCGCTGGCGCAGGAGGTGGGCGCGGCCCTAGGGGCGCAGGCGGGAGAAGAACGGATCAAGGATGTCGTAACGACGGCGGGGTTCAAGCAGTTCCGGAGGGCTGCGCAGACGCCGTTCAATCTGGTGTATGAGGCGAGGCCGTAGAACAACAAGCTTTTTACTCGCGCAGGCGAGGTGCCGCAGAAGGCGAAAGGCCCGGATCCACAGAGAGCCGGGCCTTTGTCTGTGATGCCAAGATGTTTACGGGACGAAGAGCTTCAGCCGAACGTGCCACTTGGTGCTGTCGCCTGGCTTGAGGGTGATCATGCCGGTGTCCATGCCGTTCCATTCTTTGCCGAACGGGTCGGCGAAGTTGAACTGGTGCTCGACCGCGACGAAGTTCTTGGCAGGCGGCGCGTAGGCCTGGATGGTCTTGATTTCAGGCGAGAGCCCCTGGATGCGAACGCCATATTTCGCAGCTTCGTCGAGGATGTTGACGGTGACCGCGCCGTCTTCCCAATTCAGCTTGCTCCAGTTGTCGTCATAAAAGTTTTTGTAGAGAGGCTGGCCTTTGCGCAGATCGAATTGACCTGAAACAGGCACGAGTTGGCCGGTAGGGAAGACGTTGTCGTAATTGTCGACTTTAGCGACCATGTCAGCCGGAATCTGCAGACGAACCTGGGTGCGATCGCCGGAGGGGAAGTTGAAGTAAGGATGCCAGCCGATGGAGACAGGTTCGGCTTCCTTGCCGACGTTCTTCGCAACCACCGTCGCATCAACCGCGTCAGCGGTGAGGGTGATGGTGATGACAAGGTCAGACTTGGAAAGCCAATGGCCGTTGAAGTCGCCCCCGTGAATGGTCCCTGAAATTTCTTTGCCACCCGGAATGGTCTTCTCTTTGACGTCGTCGGTTCTGGATTTCAGGATGAGGCCGTGCATGGCGTGGCGCTCGGCGGTAGCTTCCTTCCCCATGTTGTTGGCGGGGAGGGTGATGGTCTTGCCCTGCCACTCAGTGGTGAGGGTTTTGCCGTCAGCCGAAAGCTTGCCGCGAATGCGATTGGGGTAGGGAAACAGGAACGCCGAGCCGAGGCGATAGCCGAGGTCGCCGTTGGGCGTGTCCTGCTCGTCGAGCATCTTCTTTGCTTCGGCCAGGCTGGGCGATGCAAGGACGTCGACGTTGCCCTTGCCAGGGAAGTTGGCGGTGATCTGGAAGACTTCCATTCCGCGGCCGGGCAGGACGGTAACGCTGGTAAATTCGGGCTTGGTTTTGCTTGTGGCGGCGCGGGTAACGGTGACGATCTTCTGTCCACCGATTTCAGTCACGTTTTGAGCCTCAGTATTCATCACTCCACAGCTTGCCATAACGACCGGCAGGACGGCGGTGAGAAGGCAGTTGCGAAAAGAAAGCTTCATGGCGGTCCATCCCTGTAAACGGCGTTCGGATTTCCCGGAAGTTACGCAGCGGGCGGTGCTTTGACGCGCTCGGGAAAGCGTATTCCGGAAGCCAACTGATTCTACAACGTGCGGTCGGCGTGAGAAGCGCCATCGCAGGCCGGTGCTTCAAAGGCTTCTTCCGAGGAAATGACAAAGCAATGACAACGTGAGTTCTTCGCAAACGTCTATCCGTTCAGGAACTCTGGTCAAACTCAGAACACCGCATCAGCTTTTCCGGCCGCTCATCGGTTTTCATCCGACGAAGGTAACGGCCGATGATCCTAATTGGTGATATTGCGGGAAGTACGGTAAAGGGTACAATTCGAGCGAAATCACTCCGAAAAAGAGCGGTCGCAAGCTGCTGCTCCACTCAACGTTAACGATTCGCCTCTTCGGGGACCTTCCCCGAGAAAGGTTCCCGGTAAGGTAGATGCGTCCCGTCCATAAGCTCTTCCTTGGCCTACTTGCCCTGACGTCACTCGCTGCCACCTCAGCGGTTGCACAAGGTCCCGTTTCGAAAGCGCTCATCCGCGATAAGGTGGACGACAACCAGTTGACGATGCTGAGAGGGAATACGCCTCCGGCGGCGAATGCGCAGAACGATCTGGGCAGGGTCAGTGGGAATATGCCGATGACCGATCTGATCTTGGTGCTGCGCCGCAGCCCCGAGATGCAGGCGGCGTTCGATGCTCTTGTGGAGAGCCAGTACGATCCCACTTCGCCGAACTTCCACCGGTGGTTAACGCCGGAGCAGGTAGGCGAGAAATTCGGGCCGGCGCTCGCAGACATCGCGACGGTGAGCGCTTGGCTATCGGGTCATGGGTTGTCGGTGGATGGCGTTTCGAAGGACCGGATGACGGTCCGGTTCAGCGGCACAGCGGGTCAGGTGGAGACTGCGTTCCACACCGAGCTGCACAACCTCACGGTGAAGGGCGAGCCGCACTTCTCGAACATGACGGATCCGCAGATCCCGATGGCGCTGGAGCCTGTGGTGCTTGGACCGAAGGCTCTGCATAACTTCGTGCCTCGCCCGCTGCATCGGACCGGAGGCAAGGCGGTTCTCAATCAGCAAGCCGGAAAGTGGCAGCGGACCGCTGAGCCTGCTGCTGCACGCGCGGCAGTTCCGAAGGCGGATGCCGCGTTAAATGGTCCGGGCAGCGATATTGTGCTGAACTGCGGCAGCGGTTGCCAGGTAGAAGACTTGACTCCCTATGACTTCGCCACGATCTACAACCTGACCCCGTTGTGGACGGCCGGGACCGACGGAACCGGACAGACTATTGCAATCGCTGGGCGAAGCAATGTTCGTGCTTCGGACGTGAGCAGCTTCCGCAGTGCGTTCGGACTGACCGGCGGATCGTTCAACCTGATTCAGAACGGCACAGTCAATCCGGGCTTCTGCACCGGCACGACCGGGAACTGCACCCTGGACGATCAGATCGAAAATGCCCTGGACGTGGAATGGGCTGGTGCGACTGCCCCAAAGGCGACCGTTGACCTGGTGGTCACAAATCAGACCAACACCAATGACGCCATCTATGAGTCTGCAAACTACATCATCAATAACCTCCCGACCCTGAAGGCTCGCATCATCAATGTGAGCTATGGTCTGTGCGAACTCGGGATGGGCACAAGCGGGAACACGCTGTACAACAATCTGTGGCAACTTGCGGAGAGCTCGGGCATATCGGTATTTGTGGCGACAGGCGACTCGGGTGCGCCCGCATGCGACCAGGGGCAAGCTGCTCAAGGGCCCTATGGAGCTCAATTTGGTCTCTCCGTGAATGGCATCGCTTCGACGGTGCACAACACTGCCGTGGGCGGAACGGACCTGAACTGGACTACGGCTTCCACATACTGGAACTCCACCAGCGACTCGCACGGCGCGACCGCGAAGGGTTACATCCCTGAGGTTCCGTGGAATGACACCTGCACCAATCCTTTGGAAGTCGCATATATCAACCAGGCGAAGGGCACGAACGATTCGGCGAGTACGATCTGCAATAAGATCGCGAATCACGTGATCGCTTCCACCACGAATGAACAGGGTGTTCTCGACCTGGTGAATACGGTAGGCGGCGGCGGGGGCAAGAGCAATTGCACCACGAACGATGGCGCCCAGACCTCAAGCTGCACGGGTGGCTACTCGAAACCGAGTTGGCAAACCGGAGTGAGCGGGATTCCTTCCGACGGGAAACGCGATCTTCCGGACGTGTCATTCTTTGCGGGCAACGGCTTCCTCAGCAGCGCGTATCTGATTTGCGTGTCAGATTGGGTCACGAGCGCAGGCGGTTCGGGTTGTGTCACATCTTCAACCACAAACGAGCCTACAGCGGGTGAAATCGGCGGAACTTCCGCGGCCTCTCCGGCGATGGCGGGCATCATGGCCCTCATCAACCAGAAGGCCGGATCGCCGCAGGGCAATCCAAATTCCGAACTGTACTCCCTGGCAGCGACTGAGAACTATGGAAACTGCAAAACGGAGAGCGTGACGAACTCGGGCGCATGCTACTTTAACGACATCGATACCGGTACGATCAACATGCCGTGCCAGGCCGGTAAGCCGGACTGCACTGTGGCAACGCCCGGCAACACGATCGGAGTCCTCGCCGGGTTTGATGCATCAGGTGGTTACGATCTGGCCAGCGGCCTTGGATCGATGAACGTGGCGAATGTGGTGAACCACTTCGCGGCGGCGATCGGAACAGGGGCGTCAACCGTCACGGTTTCTGCATCGCCGTCGGCCATCACGAGTATCCAGGGAACTACCGTCACGGTGACGGTTGCAGGCGGCAGTGGCACGCCTACGGGAACGGTGACGCTGACAAGCGGCAACTATATCGGATCGGGACAAGCGCTGAGCAACGGCTCGGCGACGTTCAATGTTCCGGCAGGTGCGCTGGTCGCCGGCACGGATACCGTAACGGCAAACTACAGCGGCGACTCCACCTACGCGGCCAGTACCGGAACGACAACGGTAGTAGTGACTCTGGTGAATTTCACATTGTCCGCCTCAGCGCCGGCTTCGATCTCGGCGGGTGGCACGGCAACTTCGAACATCACGGTGAGCAGCACCAACGGCTATGCAGGAACGGTGACGCTAAGCTGTGCCCTGACGTCGTCTCCTGCTGGAGCTATAGAGGTGCCGACATGCGCACCCACAACCGGTCAATCGACAGTGACGCTGAGCTCTGGCACCACATCGGGCCAGGGTCAGGTCACGGTGAGCACGACCGCACCTCCAGCGGCGGCGGTGAAACTGGCCTCGAATCAGACTGGCTGGTTCAAGGCAGCAGGCGGAGCCGCACTGGCTTCGCTTCTGCTCTTCCTTCTTCCCGGATGGTCGAAACGCTACCGCAACATCTTCAGCATGATGTTGGTGGTTCTGGCAGCAAGCTTCTTCGCCATCGGATGCGGAGGCGGTGGCGGCAGCAGCGGTGGTGGCGGAGGTGGAGGTGTCACAAAGACTACGCCGACCGTGACGGTCACACCCGCGAGTAAGACGATCAAGGAGACAGACACGGTGGTTGTGGCAATCGCGGTTGCTGGGACCTCGGGGACGCCGACGGGCAGTGTGACACTGTCGAGCGGCAGCTACAACTCGGGCGCGATTGCTCTGGATGCGACCGGGAAGGCGAGCATCACAATCGCCGCAGGAAAACTTGCCGTCGGAACAGACACGCTTGGCGTCACCTACAGCGGGGACACCAACTTCAACTCAGCCACAGGCAGCGCAAGCATCACTGTCGCAAAGGCTCCGACAACATCGGGTACCTATACGTTCACAGTGACAGGCAAAGGCAATGACGCTGCCGCTACAACCGCAACCACTACGTTCACGGTTACCGTGAACTGACGCATTCAGATTCGGCGCGAAAAGCCCTCCCGAACGGAGGGCTTTCGTGTGTCTGGCTCTGTTGCGACGCGTTCGGCGGTGGACTTGGCACTCAGCCTCTCGCGCTAGAATCTTGAGGGAAGCCGGTCATCAGCGGCTGATCTCTACGAACGGGCCATCATCCATGAAATCACTTTTGCTGGAAGAGTACGGAAAGCTTTCCATCGCCGACATGCCGAAGCCGAACCCTGGTGAACAGGAGGTCCTGGTGCGCGTGGCGGCGTGCGGTATCTGCGGGAGCGATGTGCACGGATATGACGGGTCATCAGGGCGTCGCATTCCGCCGCTGGTGATGGGGCACGAGGCTTCCGGCGTTGTCGAGGCCGTTGGCCCGTGCGTTAAGGAGTACCGGCCGGGCGATCGTGTGACATTTGACTCGACGGTGTATTGCGGGAAGTGCACCTACTGCCGGCGCGGCGAAGTCAATCTGTGCGACAACCGGGAGGTGATTGGCGTCTCGTGCGGAGACTACCGGAGGAATGGAGCCTTCGCCGAGTACATCGTCATTCCCGAGCGCATCCTGTATCGGCTCCCGGCGAAGATGTCGTATCCGGAGGCCGCGATGCTGGAGGCGACATCAGTCGCGCTGCATGCGGTGAAGGTGAGCGGAGTGAAGAAGGGCGATACCGCGCTGGTGGTTGGTGCAGGCATGATCGGACTGCTGACGATGCAGGCACTCAAGGCCAGCGGCGTGGGGCGGGTGATGATTGCGGACATCGACGAGACGCGCTTGACACTGGGCGAGCTGCTGGGAGCAGACGAGGCGCTGCGCGGTACAGGCGGCGCGATCGCGCAGGCGATTCTGGAGCGAACGAACGGAGTCGGCGCAGATTCGGTGTTCGATGCCGTGGGGCGCGCGAAGACGGTGCAGGAGTCGATTGACAGCGTTCGCAAGGGCGGCACTGTGACGCTGATCGGCAACATCGAGCCCGAAGTTCGCCTGCCGTTGCAAAAGGTAGTGTCGCGACAGATCCGGCTGCAGGGCACCGCGGCTTCTTCGGGAGAGTATCCAGAAGCTATTCAACTCATCTCAACAGGACGCATTCATGTGCGGCCCCTGATTACGGCGGTGGCGCCGCTGGAGGACGGGCCGCGGTGGTTCGAACGGCTGCACGCGCAGGAGCCGAACCTGATGAAGGTGGTGCTCGCGCCCGGAGAAGAGGCCTAAAGAATGAGCAGCGAGCCGCTGTTTGACCTATCAGGCCAGGTGGCAGTCGTCACCGGCACCAGCCGCGGACTGGGACAGTACTTCGCGCGCGCCCTTGCCAGGGCAGGCGCCGACCTGGTGCTGACAAGCCGGCATCGCGAGACGTTGCGCGAGATGGAAGATGAGGTTCGCGCGCTGGGACGCCGCAGTGTGTCCCTTGAACTGGATGTGCGCGATTACGACAGCATCCAGAAGATGGCAGCCGATGCGCGGGAGGCGTTCGGGCAGATTCACGTCCTGGTGAATAACGCGGGCTGCAATGTTCGCAAGCCTGCGCTGGACGTGACGTGGGATGACTGGAACCTCGTGCTTGATACGAATCTGCGCGGCAGTTTCTTCGTGGCGCAGGCCGTGGCCCGCGGGATGATCGAGCACGGATATGGCCGGATCGTCAATATCGGCTCGGTCACGAGCGTATTCGGTTTCGCGGGACTGGGACCATATTGCGCGAGTCGCGGGGGCATTCGGCAGCTAACGATGAGCCTCGCCGATGACTGGGGCCAGCATGGCGTGACGGTGAATTGCCTGGCGCCGGGATGGTTCAAGACGGAGCAGAACAAAGTGCTCTACGAAGATCCGGAGTGGGTTGCGTATTTGACGGACCGCATTCCGGTGAAGCGTCCGGGTATGCCAAACGACCTGGATGGGGCGGTCGTTTTCCTCGCTTCGGAGGCGAGCCGCTACATCACAGGGCAGACGCTGCTTGTGGATGGCGGGATCTCGACGGGCGCGACACGCGCGACGGTGGCCAGGAAATAGAGCCAATCAGCCGAGCGCTTCTGCTCCGGCGTTTTCGTGCGAGGCGGGAGCTTCTGCTGATCGCGGTGCGACGTCTGAATGCTGGCCCACGTGACCGGTTGATTTGCGAATTACGAGCTTGGGGTAGACCGTGATGGCCTCGGGCCGCGGATGCGGGATATCGTCGCGAATAAGTGAAAGTAGCGTGGCTGCAGCCACCTGTCCCATGCTGCGCAAGGGTTGATGGATGGTGGTGAGCGGCGGATGATGCGTAGCTGCTGCGTGGATGTCGTCGAATCCGAGCACCGATATGTCTTTAGGAATGCGCAGGCCCTCTTCGCGAATGGCGGAAATGGCGCCAATAGCGCTGACGTCGTTGAACGCGAAAATCGCGGTGAACGGGTGCTTGGCATAGAAAAGCTGCCGCGTAGCTTCTTGGCCGGGAAGCGATCCGGGCTCGGGGCTTTGCAACTGGACTACAAGGCGATCGTCGATCCGCAGCTCGAGTTCACGAGCGGCTCTTACAATGGCCTGCCAGCGCAGCTTGGTGTCAGAGCTGAACTCCTGGCCTTTGATGAACGCGATCTGATGATGGCCAAGCGATTTGAGGTGTGAGAGCGCAAGTTGCGCAGCCTGATCGTGGTCCAGTTCGATGTTGATGACGCCCTCGCGGCGATCGTGCCCGGAGATGGAGACAACAGGTACGGGCATGTCTTCGCTCATGGGCGAGTCGACGGCGATGATCCCCTCGACGGAGCGGGCGAGCATCATGCGCGGGTAGCCTTCGAGCAGGTCGGGACGATGGCGATGACTGACGACGAAGTAGAAGAAGCCGTCTTTCAGCAGTTCGTCTTCAATGCCGCTGAGAACGGTGGTTGAGTAGCCCTCGCTGATCTCGGGGACGATGACGCCAATGGTGTACGTGCGCTTCTGCCGCAGGCCGCGCGCCATGGTGTTTGCGACGTAGCCGTTGAGCGCGGCAGCATGCAGAACACGGCGCTGCGTCTCTTCAGCAATGCGATGCGCAGTGGCTTCGCCGTTGATGATGCGGGAGACGGTGGATTGCGAGAGCTCGAGCATGGCGGCGAGCTCTTTGAGTGTGATCGGCTTGATGGGCGCCTTTGCCAATGATCTCTGCTCCTATTGGCTACATCGATTACTCTGCGTGAAATCCTGCGCGCTGCATTGCGGTTGCCATCTCCGGGTTCCGCATGAAGACGTCCCAGACGAAACCCGTTCGAAGATTTTCTGCCATCAGCACTGAGATGCCCTGATCGATCCCGAGTACGTCTGGGTCATACCAGTTTGCCGCTGGATGGAACGCATCGACAAAGCCATACCGGCCCCATGCCTGCTTGCCCCATTTGTCGCGCATGGCGCGAAGCACTGAGATGCAATCAACGGGAACAAAGGCGAGCGATCCGGCTGGCGCGCATGGCACAACTGTGCCGTCCAGTGGACCTATCGGTGGTGGACCTCCCCACGCCGTATAGCCGCCCTGGTAATCCGATGCTGAGATGCCCCAGTAGTCCTCGTTATACCACTTGGGATAGGAGAGGCAGAACGCTTTGTGAGCCTTGGTGGCGGTCACGGAGTTGTCGAAATAATTCGTCCACTGGTCCCGTTTGTTGCGGAAGTCGAACCAGGCCTGCGAATACTGATGCGTGAAGAGCGGGTCGTTGCCGCTGATGTAGGAGAAGCCCTTGTAGTGAATGACCGGGCGGGTCCAGGCTTTCCACGTGTCGGGGCTGACGGGATGGGTGGGAGATCCGATGGCGAGCAAGTAGATCATCATCAACTCGCAGTAGTGCTCCCATCGCGCATCGAGGAAGCCCTTATCCGGATGCCAGCCCATGGAGAATGTCTTGCCGCCATTGAGCATCCAGGGCCAGTCGACGCGCTCGTAGATTTGTTTCGCGAGGGATTTGATTTTGGGGTCGTCAAAGTATGCGCGGGCCATGAGCACGCCGCAGAGGAGCAGCGACGTGTCGATGGAGGAGAGCTCGACGCCTTTGACGCGCTCGCCGGTTTCAATGTCGGTGAAGTGATAGTAGAAGCCGTGGACCTCGGGGAATTTGTTGAGGTGCCAGTCGAGCGTGGTGCGGACGCGATCGACGATCTGATCGTGGGGGAGGAACTTGCGTTTGTCGGCGATGCAGAGGGCGGTGAGGCCGAAGCCGGTAGCGGCGATGCTGGCCATGCGACGGGGATCGCGAGCGCCGTTGAGGTCGTTGCGGGCGCGATCGAGTACCTGGCCGGTTTTGTCGCTGGCTTGCTCCCAGAAGAAGAGGCAGGCTTGGCGTTCGAGGTCGTCGAGGAAGGCTTCGTCACCGGGTTTGGGGCGCCACGTTTTGGTGGGGGATGCACTGGAGGAGCATGGGAGGAGGGTGCATGCGCCGGCGGCGGCGAGGAATTTGAGGAGGTTGCGGCGGGAGAGAGGGGAGAGGTCGGAAAGGGAATTCATGATCGTCTCGCGTGGGGGCTGAATGGATCGGGCATGTTGAAGCGCAATCGATTGCGCTTGGTCGATTTTCTGAGGGCTACCGGGCGGTCGTCAACTGAATTCAGAGTGCTCGCGCGTGAGTTCTACTTTTTTCGCGCGTTGAGAGCGTTCAGCTTGCTCTTAAGCTGCTCCAATTTCTGGCCGGCTTCTGTGAGTTTGCCTTGGGCGGTGAGACGCTGGTAGTCGTCGAAGTCTCTGGCGGCGCCTTCTATCAAAGTGTTGAGGTCGCTGCCCGGCTGTGTTGTGGCGGCTGCGCCGGGTGCGGCGTTGGCATGTTGCTGAGGAGAGGGCTGCTCTGCGCTGAGGGACGGCGCTTCGCCTCCGAAGAGAGAGCGGAGTGCGGCTTCGAAGGTGGAGCCGTATGCGAGGCGGTCCTGCACGGCGAGCACGACGAGGCGGAGCTCAGGCATGGGGCTTCGTTCGGCCTGGAGGTAGATGGGCTCGGCGTAGATGAGGGCCTTGCCGCAGGGAATGACGAGGAGCGCGCCGCGGCGGACGCGTGAGCCCTGCTGGTTCCAAAGCGAAAGCTGGCCGGAGAGCTGGGCGTTCTGGTCGATGCGCGCTTCAACCTGGAGAGGGCCGTCGACGAGGCGTGTTTTCGGGAAGTTGTAGACGAGGGAGTTGCCGTATTGATCTCCGTCGCTGCGGCCCGCGATCCAGCCGATCATGTTATTGCGATTGGAGGGCGTGAAGGGCAGGATCTCGACGAACTCGACGTTGGATTCGCCGGGAAGCTTCATGAGGACGAAGTTCGGATCCATGGGGCGCGCTGCCTGATCGCCGGATGAGGATGCTCCAACTTCGGAGGCGACGGTCCAGAGGTCTTCGCGGTTGTAGAAGACCACGGGATCGGTCATGTGATACAGGCCGTAGGCTGCGGCCTGCATGCGCAGGAGCAGTTCGGGATAACGCACGTGTTTGCGCAGGCCCAGGGGCATTTCGGAAGCATCTTTGAAGAGCTGAGGAAAGATCTGGCGCCAGGCGTTGATGATGGGATCCTGCGGATCGAAGACGTAGAAGGTGGTGGTGCCGTTGTACGCGTCGACGACGATCTTGACGCTGTTGCGGCGGTAATTGATGGAGCCGTTGCCGAGATCGTAGTGGGTCGAGTATGGGTACTGATCGGTGGTGGTGAAGGCGTCGAGCATCCACGAGAGGCGGCCATCTTCGCCGATGACGATATAGGGGTCTTGTTCGAAGGTCAAGAAGGGAGCGACGGCCTTGACGCGTTCGAAGACGCTGCGGCGCATCAGCAGGCGGCTGTCGGCGGTGATGTCGTCGCTGAAGGGAACCTTGGCCAAGTCGCCACGATCGAAAGCGATCAATACGCGCCGCAGGAACGAGCCAAGCACGATGCCGCCTGTTCCCTGGTAGGTGGTCATGCTATTGGTTTCGCCTTGCGGGTAGTCGAATTCCTTCTGGCGGGTTTTGACGTAGACTTCGGTGTTGGTGAGTTCGCCGAAGTAGATTTCAGGGCGCGTGACCTGAATGGCGGGGTCTGTGCTCTGAATGGGCATGTTGCTGAGGATCAGAGTGGGCAGGCCTTCCGGCGTGAATCCATTGACGGGGTTCATCGTGACGCCGTAGCCGTGGGTGTAGATTAGCTTTTCGTTGATCCAGTTGCGGCTGCTTTCGGGTAGCTTCTCGACGTTGAGCTCGCGGGCGGCGAGCATGACCTGGCGTTCTTCGCCGTTTATGCGGTAGCGGTCGATGTCGATGTCGGGAAAGTCGTAGTAGGTACGGATCTCCTGTAGCTGGCGGAGCGTGTCCTGCAGCGCGCGCCAGTCCCAGAGGCGGATGTTCTCGAGCGTGGGCTGATTGTTCGCGGCGTCGACGGACTCAACGGAGACTTCGGCCGGGAACTCGTGTTCGGCGATACGGTCCAGGCCGAATGCCTGGCGCGTGAACTGAATGTTGTTGGAGATGTAGGGTTGTTCGCGAACAAGCTGGTTGGGCTTGACGACGAAGCTGTCGACGTACCAGCCGGCGATCTGCACGAGGATGAAGCAGAGGACTGCCGGCGCAGGAGAGGCGACGAGGCGCGCGACGTGAGGGCGGAGGAACAGGTTCATGCCGGCAATGCCGGCTCCGACGAGAAGGGCGACGCAGATGATCAGCAATCCGCCGAGGATTACGTGCGCATCGGTATAGGTGACTCCGTCGAAGACGGTGTGATCGCCGCCGAGACGATCGAAGCGGCCGAGGTAGGTGCGGACGGCGACGACGAGGAGAAGGAAGGCGATTGCGCCTGAGAACCACCGCAGCGGAACCGGAGAGGACTCGAATCTGCGATCGCGCATGAACTGCGAACTGGTGGTCATGAGCAGGAAGAGCCCAGCGACAGCGCAGCAAAGCAAGGCAATAACGAGAAGCCATCCGACGAAGAATTGCAACGCAGGCAAGGTGAAGAGGTAGAAGCCGACGGTCTTGCCGAGGATCGGATCATGAGTTGGGGCGAGGTTGGCAGGGGCGTTGAGGTACAGGGCGAAGATGGCCCAGTCGCTCATGAATGCAGCGCCCGCGATGAGCGCAACCACCACGGAACCAAGCAGGCCGGCAGCACGCAGCACGGGCTCGATGGGCAGTTCGTAACTCTGGTTGCCAAACCTTACCGTGCCGGCGCTGGCGAGGTCTTCGCGACAGCTATGCCGGAGAGCGGAGAAGAATGCGTAGAGTATCGCGAACGTGGCGATGAAGGCCAGGCCGAAAGAGAGCCACTGGTAGCCAAGAGTCTTCCAGAAGATGCTTGCGTAATTGAGGGAAGCGAACCAGAGGGAATCGACGTAATAGGAGACGATGGTGCGAGCGCTGAAGAGAAGGACAGCAAAGACGATGAGGACGAAGATAACGGTACGACGGGGGCGCGCGGAGCGATCCCGTATTGGAAATTCGTAAGGTTCCTGAACCACGTTCACCAGCTTCCTGATTCGGCAAGCCCAATTCTACTGCGCTTGAACGTATGAAACTATGCGGAAACAGGCGGACAGGTGCGGAGCTGTTCGTGCAAAGGAACGATCAATCTGCAATTGCAGGCCAATCGTTCTGCCACTTCAAAGTCTTGACCCATTGATATGGAGTATTGCTCTTGTCAAGATTATGCGCGTGGAAGACGATGAGGCTCTCGCCCTTCTCGCTGTCAAGGAAAGCGGTGCCGCCGCCCGGCGCATTCCAAGTGCTATTGCCTTTGAGCAATACCGTTCCGCCGCCGTTTAACATGCGCGTGCCGTTCTCGTCCACGAAGGGGCCGTGCGGGCTGGTTGAGCGTCCCACTGCCTGCTTGTAGTTGTTGTCAGCGTTGTTCTGTTCGCAGCAGTAGTCGACGGAGACGAACAGGTAGTAGTAGTTGCCGTGGCGGATGAGAGAGGCGCCTTCAATAGGGTTGTTAGGAATGCCGGGCCGGGTAGCGAGGTCGTAGCGCGTGCGATTCGATGTGAGCAGCATTCCCGTGACCGCGTCGATCTGGCGCTGCTTGATGCCGGACCAGTAGCTGCCATAAGTCAGCCAGACCTTCTGGTCGGAGTCGATGAGAATCGTCGGGTCGAGCGCGTTGAAGTCGTCGCCCTGCTTTGACTCAAGAACCAGTCCGCGATCGACCCATTTGTATGCGGGATCGGCAGGATCAAGTGTGGTGTTGGTTGCGAGCCCGATGACGGTCTGCTGCGTGTGAAGTCTCGAGCCGTTGTAGTAAAGGTGGTACTCGCCATTGAAGTAGGAGATGTCTGGCGCCCAAAGCCCCTCAACGCCGGGCACTCTCTGCTGTATCCACTGCGGCATCCCTTCGGGAAAGACGCTACCGCAGGCGGTCCAATTCATTTTGTCCTGAGAGCAGTGGATGGGAATGTTGCCATTCCCGGGAAATCCAGCCACGTCCGTGCTGTAGGCATAATAGGTTGCGCCTTGTCGGATAATGCTGGGGTCGAGCACGGGATCCGTGTCGCCGAGCTGCAGATAAGAAGCCAGAGGGTCGGTGCCTTCCGCCGCGTAGGAAAGTTTTCCAGTGGGAAAGATCCCGCAGGAAGTCAAGGCGATCAGGTACACGGACAGCAGACACACGCCTGCAATCCGCTTGCAGCACAGCATGAGAGGGAATACCTTTCGCGAGCAAGGCAACCTTTTGGGTGGGCCTGCATCGAGTCTACCCGAAATTGTTTATACCTTGTGGTATTTGCATGCGGGGCACGGAAAAGTTGTATCGTACGCAACATTTCTTGCCTGCGAGTTGGAATCTTCCCATGAATGCGGGCGGGGCCAACTTGATGTCGCGAAACCGAATCCTAAAGCCAACGGAGCTTGCGGGATGCAAGACTCCGCAATGCAGCGGCTCTCATATCTAGTTTCTGGTCGTGGCGTAGCTAAGTAAATAAAGCCAAACAGGTCATCGTGTGCAGATGCCAAACCCGGGTTCGCCAAACGGGCGCATCACGATCCTTCAAACCTCCAAGCGAATGCAAGATAGAGCCGTTTTCTGCCAACCATCCAGCGCAAGGTGAGGAGTGAGCGTGGGCCACAAGAAACAGACAGCAGTCATCATTGGTGCAGGGCCAGCCGGACTCACGGCTGCACTCGAATTGTGCCGTCAGTCGGATATTAAGCCGATCGTGCTCGAGGGGAGCGACCGCATCGGCGGAATATCGTGCACCATCCGCTACAACGGCAACCGGATGGACATTGGCGGCCACCGGTTTTTTTCGAAATCCGATCGTGTGATGGATTGGTGGACCGAGATCATGCCCATTGCCGATTCAGGGCAGAGCGGTGATCTATCGATTCGCTACCACAATCAAGAGCGCCATATTAAGAGCGCAGCGAAGGAGACGCAGGCACTGGGTCCCGTGCCGGTGCCCGACCCCGACTGCGTGATGCTCGTGCGTCCCAGGAAGAGCCGTATCTACTTTATGCGTTCGTTCTTCGACTACCCGCTCTCGCTTTCGGCGGGTACGCTGGGCAGGCTCGGCATCGCGCGCACGGTAAAAATTCTGTTCAGCTATCTGAAGGCGCAGACATTTCCGCGCAAGCCTGAGAACACGCTCGAGGACTTCCTCATCAACCGGTTCGGGCGCGAACTGTACCTTACGTTCTTCAAGAGCTACACGGAGAAGGTGTGGGGCGTGCCTTGTGACCAGATCTCGGCAGCTTGGGGTGCCCAACGCATCAAGGGGTTGTCGCTGATTTCCGCCGTCAAGCATTTCGTCAAGAAACTGTTTGCATCAAGCAAGCCGAAGGGTGACATCCGGCAGAAGGACTCGGAGACTTCGCTGATCGAGCAGTTTCTTTATCCCAAGTACGGGCCGGGACAGTTGTGGGAGCATGTCGCAAAGCAGGTCCAGTCGAAAGGCGGAGAGGTGCGGCTCGGCTGGCGCGTTGAAGGCTTAAATGTGGAACGCGCCAAAAACGGGTCGATGCGAATCGCATCCCTTGAAGCGCGTACGCCCGAAGGCAACCGCGTGTGCATCGACGGAGACTTCTTCTTCTCGACGATGCCGATCAGCGAACTCATCAAAGCCATCGATGCGCCTGTGCCGGAAGACGTGCGAGCGATCGCGGACGGGCTCATGTATCGCGACTTCATCACGGTGGGCCTGCTTGTTGATCGCCTGCTGTTGACCGAGTCGGACGGTTCCATGATCAAGGACACGTGGATCTATGTGCAGGAGCCGGACGTGCTCGTCGGTCGCATCCAGATCTTTAACAACTGGAGTCCCTATCTGGTCAGCGATCCCTCCAAAGTTTGGATCGGGCTCGAATACTTTTGCTACGACACGGACGAGCTTTGGAACAAGCCAAATGCGGAGATCGCCAAATTCGCGATCAACGAAGTCGAGCGCATTGGCATTCTCCGTGCGGACGAAGTGCGCGACTCATGCGTTTTCCGCGTTCCGAAAACATATCCGGCTTACTTCGGAACTTACGACCGCTTCGACGAAATCATCAAGTACATGGAGCGCTACGAGAACCTGTTCCTGGTTGGGCGCAACGGAATGCACAAGTACAACAATCAGGATCACTCGATGCTTACGGCGATGATGGCTGTGGAGAACATCATCGCGGGCCGCAGAAGCAAAGACAATCTATGGCAGGTCAACACGGAGCAGGAATATCACGAGGAGAAGGGCAGGCAGGAAAGCGAACAGCAGCCCGCAGTTGTTGCAGGGCCGGTACGAGCCACGGACCAGCAGCCTGATGAGAAGAACGAAGAGGTTGCATGAGGAATATGGGCTCCGCAGTGCTGAACGACGAGTGCTCATACCAAACTTCGACTGAATCTCCACCGCGGGGTGCGGGGGTGGTCGCTTGGCTTGATGCCAACCCGGTCAGGGCATTTGCGGCCCTGACCGTCCTATATTTCGTGGTGTTCCTCATGCAATCAGCGCAGAAGCTGATGTGGCTCGATGAGTTCATCACATTTCATCTGGCTCGCCTGAACAGCTTCCATGATTTGTGGCATGCCCTTTCGGCTGGTGCAGACCCGAATCCGCCGCTCACCTATCTCCTGGTTCACTGGTGCCGGAATATCTTCGGCGAACATGAGTGGGCGTATCGATTGCCTGCGGCACTCGGTTGCTGGGTCGGCCTGACTTCTCTGTTCGCTTTCCTGAAACGCCGTATTTGCGGTTCATGGGCGATCTTCGGTTGCCTGGTCTGGATGTCCATGGCGGCATTCGACTACAGCTTCGAGAGTCGCTCGTACGGAATCTTCTACGGACTGGCGATGCTGGCATTTCTCTGCTGGACGGTCTCAATTGATCTCTCGAGAAATGCTGGAGTACGGTCGCTGGCGTTGATCGGGATGGTCGTAAGTCTGGCCGCAGGCATCTCGACGAACTACTTCGCAGTGCTCGCTTTTCTGCCGCCGGCGCTGGGTGAACTGGTGAGAACCATCGTGCGCGCGAGACGACTCCGCCTCGGTGCGCCAATGGAGTTCACCAGAAACTCGAGGAGCCGGCGGTCCGGCTGGCTTCGCGCCATCGATGTTCGTGTGTGGATCGGGTTAGCGCTGGCAGCGACCCCTTTGCTGCTTTATCGGCCATTGATCGCTCACTCGATTGCGCAGTTCGCGCCGTATGCCTGGAACAAGGTTTCGCTCGATCAGGTCTTTGACTCCTATACAGAGATGGTGGAGATCATTCTGTATCCGATACTCGCGCTGCTCGTGGTGGCAGCGGTCGTGTTCTGGTCGAAAGAGAGGGTGGCGGCAAGTTCGCGCAGAGTGTACCGCGGCTTGCTGCCGGGATGGCTGGATTCCATCTTCGCCCCTTACCGAGGAAGAACACCGCTGACGCCCTGGGAGGCGATGGGAGTCTTCGTCTTTATGACGTATCCCATTTGCGGATACATCATCGCATCGATTCGCGGAGGCATGCTCTCGCCGCGGTTCGTCATTCCTGTCTGCTATGGGTTTGCGATTGCGGCAGTGATAGCGGCGCGCTATGTCTTTCGAAATGTCCGCTACGGTCCCATAGTGCTGCTGTGTGTTGCCTGTGCTTGGTTCCTGAGCAGGGAAGCTGTAGTGGGGTATTGGTACAAGCAGCAGAAGGACTCGTTCTACAAGATCGTGGATAGTTTCCAGGACGCGCAGGCGCGCGTACCTGCGGGCTCGCCGATCGTAATTGCTGATCCGCTGCTGGCGTTGACGTTCCAACACTACGCGCCGGTCGATCTGGCGAGGCGGGTCGTGTTTCCGGTGGATTTCCCTGCAATTCGCTATTTCCGCAAGGATGACTCTCCAGAGGAGAATCTCTGGGCGGGACGCAAGGTCCTCTACTCGATGCCCATTGTTCCGCTGGCGGAATTTCAGCATTCTGCCGGCCCGTACATGATCGTTGCGAGCAAGAAGAACTGGCTCTTGCAAGATTTGCGCAAGCATCGGTACGACGTAGCGCGCCTCCCAGTGGATACGCGCGCGAACGATCTGGGAGGCTTCACGCCGCTTGCGCGCGGAGAGCCCGAGTTCTACGAGGCTCAAGGCGATCAGACTCCGGCGTATCAGCCGAGGGTGTATAGCCGTCCGCCTGCTCCATTCCAGGTGTCACAAAATGTCCCGGAGGCCAAATGGTACGTTCCGCCGGAGCTCTTGAGCGATGAGTGACGTTTCTACGCTTGCAGCGAAGCCACACGACCTTGTGTTCACTCGCGGACACGCACTGATCGGCGGAACGATACTCCTCATCGTCGGCATTGCATTCTTCCTATATCGGCAGAGGGCAGTCGAAGTACAAGCAGTTTCGCCTTTATACGAAGACATCGAGAGCAGCGTGTCGGCGACCGGAACCGTGGTCCCGACAAATGACTTTGCAGCCCGGGCGACTTTCTCGGGCATTGTGGACAACATCTACGTTCACTTGGGCGAGAGGGTCCGACCGGGCGAGAAGCTGTTGCAGTTGAGAGATCAATTTGCACAGTCACGCGTCGATAATGCTCGGGCGGCGCTTCTGACATCAGAACTGAACGCAGAGAACATGCGGCAGAACGGGTCCAAAGAAGATCAGATTGCGCAGGCGTCCGACCTGGCGAAGGCGCAAAGCGAGCAGATTTCGGCCGAAAAGGCACTGGCAACAGTTCAGCAACTCCGTCAGATCGGAAGCGCGTCAGACGCAGAGGTCGCATCTGCAAGACAACGTCTCGAAACAGCTAATTCCGCTATGCAGGCAGCGAAAACGCGAGCCCAATCGCGCTATCGTCCGGAAGATCTGAAGAGTACGGAGGCGAAGATTGCTGCTGATAAAGCTAATCTCGCCGGAGAAAGAGTTTCGTACGGAAATGCAAATGTCGCTTCGCCGATTCAGGGTACGGTGTACCTGCTTCCCGTAAACCGCTACGACTTCGTGCAAATGGGCGCTGAACTGGTGCATGTGGCGGATCTGAAAAAGCTCTCAGTTCGCGCCAGTTTTTATGAGCCGGACATTCGCCAATTGAAAACGGCCGAGCCGGTCAGGGTCACCTGGGGTTCTGGCGCACCCGGGCACGTCTGGAATGGAAGGCTCGAATCGAAGCCGATGGCCGTTACAGGGGATGGAGTACTCCGCACCGGGATGTGCACTGTCGACATTATCGGCGACACAGATGGCCTGCCGGTCAACACGAGCGTTACCGTCACGGCGACCGTGCAGAAGCATCTGCACGTGATGACGCTGCCCCGTGAGGCGGTTCGAGACCAGGGAACGCAGCATTTTGTGTTCCGAATTGCAGACGGTCAGCTGAAGAAGACGGCAGTGAACGTGGGGCTGGTCAATGCAATGAAGGCCGAGATCACCAGCGGGTTGAAAATCGACGACCGCGTCGCGGTTCATGCTTCCGAGGGAGAAAGCCTGAAAGACAATCTTCGCGTCAAATAGGTTTGTAGTTCATTCGCAGTTGAGGTGATTTCACACGGATTTGATTTAGCCGGTCACGATGAGAACGAATCGATGCAAAGGCGCGAGGGCGTGCGCTCGGCACACCTTCCGGGACTTGATCGTGCTGTGCTGTTTCTGCATCGCTCCCTGCCTCTGCTCCGCACAATCGGCCTTCAATTCTGTGATCCGGCGGGCTCTGGAGAAAAGCTCGCGAGTTCGAGCAGCTGAGCTTGATTTGAAGAAGGCTCAGCAAAATCTGGCGATCGCAAAAGACATCTTTGTCCCCAGTGTGGTCACAGGGGGCGGTCTCGGATGGACGTACGGGATAACGCTGAGTGTCCCTACTATCTTCACAGTAAATGCACAGTCGCTGGTTTACAGCAATCAGCAGCGATTCGCGATCAGAGCTGCTCATGCGGACGTGCAAGCCGCTCAGTTTGCGCTCGCAGAAGCCCGGCAGCAAACGGAAGAAGATGTTGCTATCGCGCTCATCGAATTGGACCAGAACCAGGCTGCGCTCGCGGCGCTCTCCGAACAACAGGACTTTTCGGCGAAGTTGGTTTCAATTCTCGAGGATCGCGTGAGAGCTGGCCTGGACTCCGAACTGGACCTTCATAAAGCACAACGGGGCGCACTGCAGATGGATTTGCAGCGGCTTCAGGCTGAAGACGACAGAGCTTCACTGCAGTCGCATCTTTCGGAATTGACCGGGTTGCCGGAGTCCGAGGTACAAGTTGCACACGATTCGATTCCTGAGATCCCTGACCTGCGTACAGCCGATCCCAATCCTCAAAGCTCACTCGCCACGCCGGGGCTTCGCGCGGCGGAGGCTACGGCTCGCGCCAAGATGGAGCGTGCGAAGGGAGAAGCCAATTACACGTGGAGGCCCATCATCAACTTCGCGGCTCAGTACGGACGCGTAAGCCCGATCAACGATGTCTCTTCGTTCTATAACCTTCACGAGAACTACAACACGGCGAACCTGGGAGTGATCTTTTCGTTTCCGATGTTCGATCGAATACGAAAGGATGCGGCCAGAGCGTCGGCCGCAGACGCTGCGCGATCAGAGATCGATATCCAGAATCAGCGCTTTGAAGAGAACGCCAACCGCATGAAGATGACCCGGTCCGTTCGTCTGATCGAGACGCGCGCAAAAATGGCGGAACTGGACCTTGCGATTGCGCAGGACGAACTGAAATCGGTGGGAATTCAGCTCCACGGCACCGGCGGATCTCCTCCGATTACGCCAAAAGAGGAGCAGCAGGCGAAGATACAGGAACGCCAGAAGTACATTGACCTGCTGAACGCACGCCTAGAACTCGCGAAGGCCAGAATCTCGCTCATGCGCCAGACGGGGCAGCTCGACGACTGGGTCGGCGCGGCAACGGTGGCCTCCGGTCATCATTGATCGCCCATGCTGCAAACGTCAGAAACTGAAAGGCATGTTGAGCCGGTCAGAGAGGGCCAACTGCTATGTTGCTTTCGGAATCTTAGTACCAAGGGCCATAGAACGCGGCTGGCAGGTCTTTATCGAGGCGCATAAATAGAGCGGGGCCGGACTGAACTCATAAGACCCTGACGTCATGCCAAGTTGATCGTTTAGAGAAATGAGAACTGAGGAGATCGCGCACTTGGCAGCGACACAAACCCTCGTACCCTCCACAGTCGGGAATCGCCAGCCTCAGAAGAGTAGGGCGGCTGCCCCATTTCTGCTCACGGCAGCGTTAACGCTCGTTGCGGTCCTCATTCACGGCTATCATCCTTACGCCGAAGATGGTGGCATCTACTTGCCCGGCATCTTCAAGCTGCTTCATCCAGAGCTGTATCCCGCTTGGACTGGCTTCGTGACTGCGCAGACGCGCTTCTCTCTGTTTGCTCCAATGATGGCCATTCTTGTAAGGACCACGGGCGTCGGTGTCATGACGTGCATGTTCTGGGTGTACGTCCTCAGCATCTGGGGAACTCTCCATGCCTCGTGGCTAATCGCATCGCGCTGCGTTGGCAACATCGAGGCCCGCTGCGGGGCAGTGGTCGTCTTTTGTCTCTGCATGACGATGCCTGCCGCGGGTACGTCGTTGCTGCTTGTCGATCCGTACGTGACGGCACGCAGTCTATCCACGCCCCTTGGGTTGCTGGCGATTCTCGGAACGCTCGACCTCCTCAGCGAGTTCAGGCAGACGGGTCGCTTACGACTCCGTTCTCTGGGGCTTCCCATGGCCGGACTGGTCTTCGCGATCCTTATGCATCCGCTCATGGGCTCGTACACAGCCTGCTGCCTTGCTACGCTGGTTTGCGCTTCGATACCGAACCGCCTGGTGCGAAACGCTTCGCTCGCTGGAGTCCTTCTGTTTGCACTGCTTGCGGCAACTCTGGTCAACGGTCTGGCGCCGGCTCAGCCGGCTGGATATGCGGCGGTGGCCCAAACTCGCAGCTATTGGTTTCTGAGCGCCTGGCAATGGTATGAGATCGTCGGTCTTGTCGCGCCATTGCTGCTCGTGTGGGCGATCGCTGAAAAGGCCGCAACTTTGAGCGACTGCGGGCGCTGGATGGCGCGCATGGCTGTCTGGGCCGGGCTAGCCGTAATTGCGGTCTCCCTGACATTCGCTCATGCAAATGCACACAATTACTTCGTAGCGATGCTCCAGCCGCTGCGAATCTTCCACACCGTGTACATCGTGCTCATCCTCCTTTCCGGAGCGTTGCTTGCAAAAGTCTTTCTTGAGCGCGACCCGGTGCGATGGACTGCCACCTTTCTGGTGCTGGGAGCGCTCATGTTTTTCGTCCAGATCCGGACCTTCCCGCATTCGTCTCATATCGAACTGCCTGGGCTCGCGGCGTCGAATGACTGGGAACAGGGGTTCCTTTGGATTCGGAACACCACCCCGAAAGATGCGCTCTTTGCACTCGACCCCCACTACATCGAGGGCGAGGGTGAAGACTCGCAGAACTTCCGGGCAATCGCAGAGCGAAGCGCAATTCCCGACATTACGAAGGATGGTGGCATCGCGGCCGTCGCCCCGGCGCTGACGCCAGCTTGGATGAGCGGCAAAGCAATCGACTCAGACCTGGCGACGGCCTCGGATGACCGGAGGCTGTCGAAGCTCGCTCCGGCTCACGTCCGGTGGATCGTGTTGCCAAGCAAGTCGGAGACCCGGTTCCCCTGCCCGTACCAGAATCGAGAAATGAAGGTGTGCCAGGTACCGCTTTTCTGACCTGCGCCCATCTTTTGGACCCAAAATCGGTTCCATACGGTTCCATACGCCCTCACATACGAGCTAAACCTGCCATTTTTGGTATCACTTGGGACGAAGGTCGCAGTTCGCGGGCATCACGCCCAGTCCCGACCCTTTGCAGAACAGCTCCGCTCGCACAAACTGAATGGAAGCAGCAGCTTACATTCTCAGTCGCATTCGCCAAGCCGCCCGAAACTCCACTTTTATGTAGAGGGACCACCGTTCCAGACCGAACATCTCCAGAAAACAAGATGACTGGAGTCGGATGGCCAAACTTTGGGCCTTGTCAATCGTATGACGGGCCATATTTTGTACGATACCGGTACCTTCTTTTCCTGTTGACAATTCTCTTAGAGCGACTCTAACATTCGCGCTGGTTATCACCTTAATCGCTTTACTCCAGCGAATTGCATGAGTGATGTCGGCCCTGCAAGAGAGGTTCTCATCGCCTGTCGCAAGCGGACTGTTTTGTGTTCGCAGGGACTGGTAGTGCGCGGGCGAGGGATTCCCGGTGTTCTCCCCCAAATCAATAACGCAAACAAGGCAACACCATTTCAAAAGGAAGGCCACATGAGAAAAGCAATAACCAGGTATATCCTGCTGACTTTGCTTTTGGTGCTCGGAGGAGCGTTTGTCGCATACGCGCAAGCCAACTCTGAGCTCACCGGCATCGTTACCGACCAGACAGGGGCGGTGGTCGCGGGGGCGCATATTACCCTCACTGACCCAGCTACGGGAACTACCAAGGCGACGGACAGCGGACCGACAGGCCTGTACGACATCAACGGTCTGAACCCGGCGACTTACAACCTCAAGGTCACCGCAAAGGGCTTCCAGGCCTTTGCGCAGAACGGCGTCGTGGTGAACGTCTCGGCCACGGTGCGCACAGACATCAAACTGACGGTTGGTGCGGAATCGCAGACGGTCACGGTCGAAGCTGATGCACTCCAGGTGCAGACGGACTCGAACGTGGTCAGCACGCTGATCAGCTCCGAGCAGATCAGCGAAATCGCAACTGAGAACCGCAACTTTGCTTCGTTGGCTGCCCTTGGCTTGGGCGTCAGCTCCGCACTGCCTGACTCCAACACGCCGAGCTCTGTGCTGGCGAACTTCACCATCAGCGTCAACGGACTCCGTCAGAGCCACAATATCTGGCTCATCGACGGCGGCGAAGCCGATGACCGCGGCGGCGCCGGCGGCATGGACATCATGCCTTCGCAGGACGCCATCGCCGAGTTCAACATGCTGACCTCGAACTATCCTCCGGACTACGGTATTTCTTCGGGCGCCACCATGAGCCTTTCGCTCAAGAGCGGCACGCAGAAGTTCCACGGAGAGCTGTTCGAGTTCAACCGCAACACGGACTACGACGCGAACTTCTACTTCAACAAGCTCGGCGGCAAGAACGTTCGCCCCGCGCTCCACTACAACATTTTCGGCGGCAACATTGGCGGCCCGCTGTTCATCCCGGGCGTCTACAACGCGAACCGGCAGAAGACCTTCTTCTTCTGGAACGAGGAATGGCGCAAAATCCGCAACGCCGCCGGCACCAACATCCAGAACACGCTGGACAACGCTGACCGGCCGACGGCTGGACAGAACCTTACGTATGTTGCGCCGGCATTCAGCGCCAGCAACCAGATTCACGTTCCGAATATCGACACCAGCACCTGGTACTACCAGAACAAGCTGAAACCGCTTGGCCTGGTTCCAAACGGCTGCTGGAACCCGGCACAAACGACCCTCGACAGCAAGGGCAATCCGCAGTGCACTGTCCTCAGTGGACAGGTCATTCCGGCCTCGCTCTTCGATCCGAACGGCGTGCTCTATCTCAACTCGCCGGCGCTTCCGAAGCCGACGACTTCCGACGACAAAGTTGTTTCGGCCAATGTAGTTCCGCTCGATGTCCGCGACGACGTCCTGCGTATCGACCACAAATTCACCGACAAGTGGGCAGTTCTGGGCCACTACATGCACGACACAGTGACCCAGGGATCGGCATCTCCGTTCCTCGGCTGGCTGTGGGCGAGCTATAACTCAATCACCAGCACACTGTCGAACCCGTCTAACTCGGCGGCAATCAAGCTGAGCGGCACCATCAACCCGAATCTCCTGGTTGAAGGCAGCATCAACTACGACGGCAACGTCATCAATATCGTGAACAGCTCGAATGCAGCGCTGCCTTCCGGCTGGAGCGTCAATCCGGTCTCCGGACTGTTCAAGATCACCCGCAATGCGCTACCCGGCATCGGCTATCTTGGCCCGTACGGAACGGCAGAAGATACAGGCTCTGCTCCCTGGCATAACGCAGCCCAGGACTATGAGCCCAAGGTCGATGTCTCGTACACCATGGGCAAGCACGCCATGAAGTACGGCTTCAGCTACAACCGGTACACCAAGAACCAGCAGATCTTTGGTGATTCGCAGGGCAACTACTCGCCAAACGGCTCGACCGGCGACAGCGCGATTGACATCCTCCTCGGATTGACATCGGGCTACAGCCAGTTCCAGGCCACGCCTATCCGCCACTACGTGAACCAGACACCGTCGGCTTACGTTCTCGACAACTGGCACGTCACACCGCGCCTCAGCTTGCAGCTTGGCTTCCGTTATGACGCCCTGCCGCACGCATGGGAGCGCAGCAACGCAGTCGCGACGTTCTATCCGGCGTCGTACAACCAGGCGGCTAAGCCAATCTGGACGGCCGCGGGCACGATCGACCCAAGCAGCCCTGGAGTCCAGACCATCGGCGGAATCCCGTTCTACCTGAACGGCATGGGTCTTGCGGGACAGAATGGCTTCCCGCGCGGCCTCGTCAAGAACGACTACAAAACCTATCAACCACGCATTGGGTTCTCTGAAGACCTCACCGGAAACGGCAGGACCGTTCTCCGTGGCGGCTTCGGAACCTTCTTCGAGAGAATGCAGGGTAACGACATTTACAACACCGCCACTGCCCCGCCGTTCTCTTACAACCTGAGCCTCGGCAACACCCTCTGGAGCAAGCCTGGATTCAACTGGCAGACTGGCGGCGACGCCTCTGCTGGCACACTCCCGGTCTTCGCGACGGGCGGCTACCAATACCTCGCGCACGACTATCGTGCTCCTGGCGTTGCTCAGTACTCGCTCGGCGTACAACGTGAAGTTGTCCCGTCCATGATTGCTGTTGTGCAGTATGTCGGCAACCTGGCGTGGCACCAGAACATCGAGGTACACCGCAACAACATCACCCCAGAGTCCGGTCTTGCAAAGATCGATGCTGGAAAGGGCCTTACCACTGTCGCTTGCCTCGGCGGCGACGGCGGCAACCACTCGCCTTATGGAGACGACAGCGCCTGCAAGCCGGGACTGGGCGGATTCAATGGCGGCCTGAACGCGTTCCGTCCGTATCAGGGTTACGGTGATCTTGATGCAGAAGAGAACGATACCAATGGCACGTACAACGGATTCCAGGCTGGACTCCGTGTTCAAAACAAGTGGGGCCTGAGCGGTGAGATCGATTACACGTATTCGCACGAAATCGACATCACCACATATGACCTCAACCAGGTAAGCAATCCGTGGAACCTGAAGTACGACAAGGGTTCCGGCGGCCTTGACCGCCGTCACATCGTCAGTGCCAATTACGTCTACAAACTCCCGATCTTTGCCAAGGGCACCGGGCTGACTCATTCGCTGATTGGTGGATGGGAACTGGCCGGAACCATCGTCGATGAATCGGGCGTTCCAGTGACAGTGACCGGCGCAGGCGGCTGCAATGGCGCAAACAACCCAACTCCTGGTTGCCACGACCAGGGCGGATGGGATCCGGTCGGTCTCGGCGGCGGCTACACAGTCCGTCCGAACGTGACGGGCAAGGCGAAGTACAACAAGAAGATGAACAGCTGGTTCGACACGTCCGTATTCTCGAACGTGATTCCGCAGTGGCAGGGCGGACCGAACCTCGGCTTCGGCAATGCCGGCAAGGACTTCATTGTCGGACCGGGCCGCGTCAACTTCACCACCTCGCTGTACAAGTCGTTTGCCATGACGGAGCGGGCGCACTTCGAACTCCGGTTCGAGTCGTTCAACACCTTCAACCACACAGAACCGAATGGAGTGGCCACTGGCTACAACCCGCAGAACGGCGCATTCAGCACCGTGTTGAATAAGGGCAACACGTTCGGCCAGATCACCAGCACGCAGGATCCGCGCGTGCTCGAACTGGGCGGCAAATTCGTGTTCTAAAAACAGCTGTATCGTCGGGCGCGGCGGAACCTCCGTCGCGCCCGATTTTTTTTGCGCCTCGGCAGGATCTGGGCTGAACCCGCGTTCGATCCTCTGAACCGATTAGAATCAGTGGTACTGGAACCCGCATGAAAACGGTGCTGTCAGTTGTGATGCTTTCGGTGGTAGCGATTGCTGCTGCCGCTCAACAGCATCCGAAGAGTGCTCCTGACCCGCAGCGGCAGCAGGCATTAGGGTTTGAGCAGCAGGGCGACATCGCGCAGGCTGAAGCGGCGTGGACCGCGCTGAGCAAGGCGAACCCGCGCAATCCCGAGCCCTATGCGCGTCTCGCGCTGCTGAAAGCGCGGCGCCAGGACTACAAAGGTGCGATTCCGCTTTACCGAAAGGCTTTGGCACTCGATCCGAACAAGCCCGCAGTGCGCTTGAATCTCGGCCTCGCACTTTTCAAAGCAGAGGAGCTGAAAGATGCCCTGCTGGAGTTCAAGACGCTCAGGAAGCAGGCAAAGACCGACTCGCCCGAGGCGCAGCGGCTCGATGTACTGATCGGTATGTGCTACTACGGGCTCGCTCAGTACGGGAGTGCCGTTCCTTACCTGAAGGCGGCAGCGCAGCGCGATCAGCAGAATTCCCCCCTGCTGCTGTCCTTGGCGCACAGTTGCCTCTGGTCGAAGCAGCTCCAGTGCGTGATGGATACATATCATCAGATCCTCTCCATCAATGCGGAGTCGGCTGAGGCCGACATGCTGGCCGGCGAAGCCCTGGACGAAATGAAAGATAACGAGGGCTCGACGAAGATGTTTCGCGCGGCCGTGGCCGCGAATCCGAAAGAGCCAAACGCGCACTTCGGCCTTGGGTACTTGCTATGGACTCAGAAGCAATACCCGGAGGCTCTTCAGCAATTTCAGGCCGAGCTCGAGAACGATCCAAATCACGCGCAGTCGCTCGTGTACCTGGGCGATTGCTACCTGCAACTGAACAATCCCACGGAGGCCCGACCGCGTCTGCAAAAGGGACTCGCTCTCGATCCAAATCAGTGGCTGGCCAGTCTTGACCTCGGCATCATCGATTCCGATGCGGGCAGAAACGAAGAGGCGCTTCGCGAATTGAATCTGGCGGCGAAGCTGAAGCCGGACGATGTCAACGTGCACTGGCGTCTGGGACGACTTCTGCGAACGATGGGCAAAATGCAGGAAGCACAACTGGAACTGGAGAAAGCCCGGACCCTGAACAAAGCGGCGGATGAAGATCTCTACAAGAAGATCGCAAACGGGGCGAAACGCGGGAATCCGCCTTCAGTCCAGGAGCCTCCGCCCGCGCAGTAGCTGGAGCTATCGAACTGCGGGACAAGGGTTCATTTGCTGCGACCTGAACTGAACGCTTTCTCGTGTGTGTTCAGCTGGCTGGTGCGGACCTGCGCTTCGACTTCCCGAATCCGCTGTTGGAGTCGGCGCTTGATCTCTTCGACGGTATCGCTCTCGCCGAGATGTCCCGTCTCGTCGAAATGATGGAGGTAGGTCCGCAGTTCCAGCAAGAGCTCTTGGGGAAGGCGATGGCCCATGACGGCTTAATTCTCTACACCGAAGCCCGAAAATGCAAGATAACCCCAATTTGAAACCCAATGCGCGTCTATAGGAAGTACTCAGACAGGCTCATCTGGGTCATTTCTGAGCGTGCGCGGCCCTCGCGGACAGTGCGAGCCCCTGCGCTACGGACGTGAACTCGTCTCCGCCCCGAGTGCGATCGGCTCCGAACCGGCTCGTGAAAATCCGGCGTACAGCAGGCACGAAAGAGGTGCCGCCGGTGAGGAATACACGATCCACATCATTCGGCTTTATGCCTGTACTCTTCAGCAGTGCATCCACGCTCTGCTCGATCGCGGCAAGGTCTTCGACAATCCACGTCTCGAATTCGTCCCGGGACACCGGAATCTGCAGGTCGATTGTGGAGGACCCCGGTCCCCCGTCTCGAAAAGTGAAATGCGTCCGCTCCTGCCCGGAGAGTTCGTACTTGGTCTTTTGTACTGCCTGATGCAATTGGTAGCCCAGGTCGCCCTCCACGATTGCGTTCAGGGCATGGATCTTTTCCGGCTCAAGCGCCCGCGCTTGGGCGCTCTTCAGAATCTCCCGAACATTATTGGTTCGAAGAAAAGACAGGTAATGCCAGCGCTCCAGGTTCGCGTAGATCCAGGCCGGAACGGCCGGAAGTATCTTGTCGAGCGAACGTGCGTTGGAGTTCGAGCCGAGAGCCGGCGATACAAGCTTTCGCACGATCCGCGCGTCAAATGCATCGCCGGCCAAACCGACTCCGGTATTGCCGAGAAGGTCGTCTGGCCGTCTTCCGCGACGCCGAACCTCCGGACCAACGCGCAGGAGAGAAAAGTCGCTCGTGCCGCCGCCAAAATCGCCAATCAGGATCAGTTCGTCGCGGTCGAGAGTTGCCTCATAGGTATATGCAGCTGCTACAGGCTCAAGCTCAAACTCAACCTCTTCGAATCCTGCTGCTACAAACGATTCCCGCAATCGGGAGACTGCGTAATTGTCATCGTCCTCTGATTCAGCCCCGACGAATCTCACGGGACGGCCTACAGTAGCGCGGCGAACTGGGCGTTTGAACTGCTCTTCAGCCTTCCTGCGGAGATCGGAGACAATTCGTGTGACCAGTTCCTCTAGCCGGTGACGTCGGCCGAAGATTTCGGTGCCGGTCAGCGATTTGCTTGACAGGTGAGACTTGAGTGACTGAATGAGACGCCCCTTCTCATCTGCATCGAGGTAGCGTTCGATCGCTTCGGGTCCCGAGTAGCCGTGAACTCGACGCTGCCCGCTGGAAGCTTTGCTTTGCTCGAAGTAAAGCACCGAGCGGCAGATTGGGATCGCTTCCCCGCGGAACGAGAACTTAGCGAGCTGGGTTTCTTTGCCGGGCTGCACCATTGCAACCGCGCAGTTAGTAGTTCCGAAATCGATACCGAAGGAAACCTGCTCGCGATCGCCGAGACGCATTCGGTGATTATTTCAATCGAGCTCTGTTTAGGGAAGTGCTCGACGCTCCGAAGGTATGAACCGAATCTCAACTCCCGTCTCAGTAGAGAAAGTGCCATTCGCTGGTTCTCACGTCCACGCGTGAAGCGTGCTGGTAGATCCAATCCACAGACGCGTTCACGCCGTGGCATCCATCGTCGGCTCGTCCGCCTCAATGTGCGCCGCTGAAGGCGGCTCGAGCGGCTTCGACCCGTGTGGCAGCTCGATCCCATCCTGCATCAGCAGCGCATCGTATACAGCAATAGGTCTCCAATGCCGCGCGAGAACGAATGCGCTCATGTTGGCGATCATCATCGGCAGTACCAGCCCATACCCTCCCGTCATCTCAAACACGATCAGAATTGAAGTCATGGGCGCCCGAACGATGCCCGCGAACACAGCCCCCATCCCCACCACCGCGAATGCGCCCACCGAATCCGCCGGGTGATGGAAGACCGTCACGTCGAGATAGCCAACCGCACCGCCAAGCATTGAACCCATAAACAGCGATGGAGCGAAGATGCCGCCCGAACCTCCACTGGAATAGGAACTCACCGTCGCGGCCAGCTTGAGCACGCAGAGTACAACCATGAACAGCAGGGGCATCGTGCCCGTCAAAGCTAACTCCAGAGTTCGGTACGGATCCCCGGCGATCCCGTTCAAGTGAAACCAGTAGAGGGCCAGGGCCGCCATGGCACCAGTCGCGAGCCCTCCCACTGCGGGATGTATCCATTTAGGTATTGCTGTCCATCGCTTGAACAGAGCGCGTACGTTCAACAAGCCATCTGTAAAGGTGATCGAAACGACGGCAGCGAGAATGCCCAGGAGCGCGTACCAGATCAGCGAAGACGCCGCACCGAGTTCGTAGGCGCGTGGCATGTGAAATACAGGAGTTTTCCCAAGAATCGAGTGCTCGACGACTGCGGCCAGCGCGGCAGCGACGATCACGCCCGATAGCATGGTCTGATCGAGATCGCCGATCAGCTCTTCGAGCGTGAAGGTGATGGCGGCAATCGGAGCATTAAAGGCCGCGGCAATACCGGCCGCCATTCCCACCGATGTCATCCGCCGGCAGTTGGTCGGACTGAGCCGTGCCGCTCGTGCCATTAGGCTGCTGACGCCCGCACAGATCTGGACTGTCGGGCCTTCAAGTCCGAGAGACCCACCCGAGCCGATCTGAAACGCGCACAGGACAAATTTGCCGACAGTCTCGCGCAATGAGACCAGCCCCGAGCGCAAAGCGAAGGCTACTTTAACCTGCGGGATCCCGGAACCCGCCGCCGCCGGCGCCCAGAAGGTGAGCCCCAGCCCGACGATCAGACCGCCCACGCACGGCGAAAGAATCGTCCAGAAAATCCATGTGTGCCCGTGCGCAAAGTTAGCTCGGTTGATCATTAGATTCTCGAGCCAGGCAATCGCCAGGTGAAATGCCACTGCAGAAAGTCCGCACAGGCCGCCGGCAAGAATGGTCACCGCGAGCAATCTTTGCCGCTCATTGGCCATCCTCGCGGTGAACCAAGCCACAAAGCGCGTCAAAACATTGCGCAGCCACTTAGCGTTACTCAATTATCGGGGGACCTCTGGAGACAAGACTCAACCTCAGTATAAGAGTCCGTCGCCCTGCCAGACTCGAGCTCGAAAAGCGAAGGATTCGGAAAACCCGCGTCACTTGTTTGTCATTTGCGTGCCCGGGTTCTTCCGCTCCGGGTTTCACTCAGGGAAGATGATTTCAGCGACTATCCCGGGCTGATGCAGCCATTCGACTCCAATGGCACACGGTTGATCCTCCGCGCATCGGTCCGGTTCGGGTGGCCTTGCACACGGGCGCGCAGGGCCACTCCTTTTTCAGATCCGAACTAGACGCCTAATGCTTGGGCGATGTCGCTTCCATGAATTCTGCCAGATAGTCTTTCCACACCGCCGCTTCGGTATGTGTTCCGTGGCCGTGCGTCTTGTCACTGATGGGAAGCAGGATGAACCGACCATGCGAGATTCGCTTCACCATCTTCTCTGCAATGCCAAGTTCGGGCGGGTTGATGTAGTCGTCGGCGGAGTTGATCCACAGCACAGGAGCCTTGATGCTCTCGAGCTTCGGCTCGGGGTTGTAGTTGCGGCTTGCGTTGAGGTAGTAGATCATGTCGTTCGCATCGGTCGAGGCCATAGTACGCGTGAGGTAACGGTCCACGAATCGCTCCGCGTCGGCGCGTGTGGGTGCCTCCTTCTGCATCACGAGTGGCGCGGAACCCATGACGAGCAGCATTTCATTTGCTGCGCGCAGCCCGTCTTGTGGTTCGGACTTGTACTCGCCGTTCTGCCATGCGGGATCGAGCTTGAGATCTTGGATCGCCATGTAGCGCATCATGCGGTTGCGGCCGGCAATTTCCACCGGCAGGCAGGCGAGGGGCGCGAGCGCATCCATGAAGTCGGGGTAGGTCTCTGCCCAGACGAAGCCCTGCATACACCCCATCGAGGTGCCGAAAATAAGGCGCAAATGATCGACGTGCATCTGGTCGAGCATCATCCGATCTGCGCCCACCATGTCGTCGTAGTCGTAAGCAGGGAAGTGCATGTGCATGCCATCTGAAGGCTTCGAGCTCTTGCCATGGCCAATCTCATCCGGCAGTATCAGGAAGTACTTCTGGATATCGAGCACTCCACCCGGCACAAACAGCACGTCGGAGAAGACGGGGTTCAGCAGCGAATGTGCGCTGCCGCCGGTCCCGTGCAGCAGCAGGATTGCATTGTCGACGTGACCTGCCGCATCCCGGTGCGGCGAGCCAAGCGTGAGGTAGTGAAGGCGCAATTCGGGCAGGGTTTCGCCGGAGCCAAAGCGGAAGTCCCGAAGCGTGACAACCTCGTCTTTGGTCGCCCAGTGAGAGGCCGCGGACGGAGCAGTAGTCGCCTGTGACGGAGTCTGGCAGAAGCCGGCTGGGAAGAATACCGCAATAGCAAGCAGGATCGAGGCACAGCGGTAGGGCATTTGGGAACTCCCGTCACGAGCAGATCGTGGCATGGGAAGCATTCTAATCTGCCGGTTTTTGTGGCAAGCTGGGTAGGCAGTTGTCTCCGGTCTTTCCGCGTAGAGGCGAAGCGAATGAGAGTACTGGCTAGAGTGGTACTCGGCACGGGAGCGCTGATTGCCGTCTTGGTCGCCTTCGGTATGTTTTTGAGCGCGTGGGAACCAGCCCATATGCACTATCCAGCCCCGGAGAACGAAAGCGCATTTCTGCGTACCTACTCTCTCAAGCGTGTTGTATTGCCTTTTGTCGATCCTCCTGGCGGAATCAGCGACCACACGGGTTCAGCCGGAGTTGCGGGAGAGGACAAAGTGGAGCATACCGCTGATTTCGGCGAATCCTTCCCCATGCGTTCTGACCGGAGGGTTCCCCTGATGCAGGCGGTTTACAACGATCTTGGACAGCAACTGCGGACCAGCGGGATGCAAATCCTGAGTCAGAGCGGAGACGTTTCAACCGGATTCAAGATCAGATACAGGTCTGGAAAGAGCTTTGGAGCGGTCTCGATCTCACCTCTGACGCCGGGTAAAGTACAGCGCAACATGCCGTTGCCCTTTGGCCTAGAAGACGTTGAGGTAGCAGTCGAGATCAGAGAAAAGTGGTTCCCGAAAGGGCTCTCTTCTGACATGGCGCAGGCCCTTCCTTAGTCAGCCAGGTAGTGCTTTCGCGACGCCCTTCTCCCGCGATAAAATCTCTCCGTCAGGTATGAACAAGGCTCCTTATAACCTTGCCAGACCCCTTCTGAAGCGCTTCCGCCGCGGACGCCACGACCGTGGACGCTAATTCGCCCAGCCAATTAGTCTTTGTTTCGACGAAATCAAGGTCCCAGGTGTCAGGAGCAAGACCCTTCGTCTTTGCTCAGGGCAGCCTCAGGGGCACTCACGCGTGTTCCATCCGCTGCACAGGCGCGGATAGAAAGGTTCCCTGATGAACAGCTTCCAAAGCAAAGCCACGCTGAAATCCGGCGCTAAGTCCTACACGATATTCCGCCTTCCGGCCCTCAGTGCTCGCGGGTTCAATCTGGCCCGCCTGCCGTTCAGCCTCAAGATCCTGCTCGAAAACCTGCTGCGCCGCGAAGACGGCGTTAACGTCACCGCAGAAGACATCGAGTTCCTGGCGCAATGGGATGCGAAGGCTGAACCCAATCGCGAGATTGCCTATATGCCAGCGCGTGTCCTCATGCAGGACTTTACGGGAGTTCCCGCGGTGGTTGACCTGGGCGCCATGCGCGATGCGATCAAGACGCTCGGCGGCGATCCACAAAAGGTCAACCCGCTCATCCCCGCCGAACTGGTCATTGACCACTCCGTACAGGTGGATGAGTTCGGAACGCCGCGCGCCTATGAAGCCAACTCGCTCCTCGAGTTCCAGCGCAATCGCGAGCGTTATGCGTTCCTCAAGTGGGGCCAGACTGCTTTCCGTAATTTCAGCGCTGTGCCGCCGGGCATGGGAATTTGCCACCAGGTTAATCTCGAGTATCTGGCCCGCGTCGTCTTCACCACCGAAGTAAACGGTGAGTTGCAGGCTTATCCCGACACCCTCGTGGGCACCGATTCCCACACCACGATGATCAACGGCCTCGGCGTCCTGGGCTGGGGTGTAGGCGGCATCGAAGCCGAGGCCGCCATGCTCGGCCAGGCGGTCAGCATGCTGGTTCCGCAGGTGGTGGGCTACAAACTCACGGGAAAACTCCGCGAGGGCGCAACCGCGACCGATCTCGTGCTGACCGTGACTCAGGCGCTGCGCAAACTCGGAGTGGTGGGCAAATTTGTTGAGTTCTACGGACCCGGCGTCGCCGCTCTGCCGCTCGCAGATCGCGCCACCATCAGCAACATGGCTCCGGAGTACGGAGCAACCTGCGGCATCTTCCCGGTCGATGCTGAGACCCTTCGATATCTGCGTCTCACGGGTCGCAGCGAAGAGCAGATCGCGCTGGTCGAGGCGTACTACAAAGAGCAAGGCCTCTTCAATACCGGAGACGCGCCCGAAGCCGAGTACTCGCAGACGCTCGAACTTGACCTTGCCGCAGTCGAACCCAGCGTTGCCGGACCGAAGAGGCCCCAGGATCGCGTCCTCCTCAAGGACACGGCAGAGAGCTTTGCAAAGCAACTTCCCTCGCTACTGTCTCCAACCGCCAAGCCGCTCGGTACCCGCACCGCCGCGCTATGGGAGCCGACTGCGATCACCGACACTGCGCTGGCTGTAGCACGCGAAGAAGGTGAAGGCCCAGCGACGTCATCTGCCCTCGCGAACGCTCATCCGGCCGAACAAACGTTCACCACTGGCCCGATCACCACCACCGTCAAAGAGCGATTTAACGTCGATCCCGACAAGTATCTCGACCACGGTTCAGTCGTAATCGCCGCCATCACAAGCTGCACCAATACCTCGAATCCATCTGTGATGCTGGCCGCCGGCATTCTCGCGAAAAAGGCAGTCGAGAAGGGCCTGTCGGTTCCACCCTGGGTTAAAACTTCGCTTGCTCCCGGGTCTCGCGTGGTGACCGACTACTACGAAAAATCGGGCTTGCTGCCCTATCTCGAGAAGCTGCGCTTCAACGTGGTTGGCTACGGCTGCACGACTTGCATCGGAAACTCTGGGCCGCTCCCGACCGACGTCTCCAAATCGATCGACGAGCACGGTCTCGTCGCCGTCAGCGTGCTCAGCGGGAATCGCAATTTCGAGGGCCGTGTGAACGTCGACGTTCGCGCGAACTACCTCATGTCTCCGCCGCTCGTTGTCGCTTACGCTCTCGCCGGACGCATCGGCCATAACTTCGATACGGAGCCGCTCGGCAAAGATCAAAAGGGCGCCGCGGTTTACCTTCGGGACATCTGGCCCACCCAGCAGGAAGTTGCCGACGCTATCGAAAAGGGCATCAGCAGCGAGGGATTTCGCCGGGAGTATGCCACCGTGTCGCAGGGTGATGCAAGCTGGCAAGGTCTTAGCTTTCCTACCGGCGACGTCTACAAGTGGGAGCCGGACTCCACCTACATCCGCCAGGCCCCGTACTTCGATAGCATGAAGAAGCAGCCCGACCCCGTCACCGACATCCTCGGTGCACGCGTTCTCGCTGTTCTTGGAGACTCCGTCACCACCGACCACATCTCCCCGGCGGGCAACATCAAGGCAAACGGTCCGGCAGGGAAGTATCTTGCCGAGCACGGCGTGAAACCTGCAGATTTCAACTCCTACGGCTCGCGTCGTGGCAATCACGAGGTGATGGTGCGCGGCACCTTTGCCAACGTTCGCCTGCGCAATAAACTTGCACCGGGAACGGAGGGCGGCGTCACGCGCCTCCTGCCCGAGGGCGAGCAAATGTCCATCTTCGACGCCAGCGTGAAGTACGCCGAACGCAAGGTGCCTCTGGTCATCATCGCTGGCAAGGAGTACGGCTCAGGCTCGTCGCGCGACTGGGCAGCGAAGGGCCCAAACCTGCTCGGCGTCCGCGCCGTTATAGCGGAGAGCTTCGAGCGCATCCACCGCTCCAACCTTGTAGGCATGGGTATTCTCCCTCTGCAGTTCGAAGAAGGGCAGAACGCAGAATCGCTCGGCCTCACCGGCGAAGAGATTTACGGCTTTGCCGGTCTCACCGATCTGCTCAAAGCGAAGTTCAAGAACGGGCGCACATTGAAGGTGAAAGCTAAATCCCCACAAGGCAGCGAAAGAGAGTTCAACGCGATCGTCCGGATCGACACGCCACAGGAAATCGAGTACTACGAGCACGGAGGAATTCTGCTCTACGTTCTGCGCCAACTCGCAACCAGGTAGCTGGAATTGAAAGAGGGCGCTCCGATCCAGTCGAAGCGCCCTTTGTATTTCTTAGCCAGACAGGTTCCGCGATTACGGATTGGAGATCTTTGGCGGATTTGGCGAAGGGTATTGCCGTATTGGTGTTACCTTGCGCCGCTTGGGTTTCTGATCCGCAGCATCGCGTGCGGGCTCATCCTCATGCGGAGCGAAAAACCGCACGCCTTCGAGGTTGTGCTCGCCGAGCACGTGCAGCCGCAGAAAGTTTGTTGAACCAGACTTCGTCCGCGTTCCCGCCACAATTGCAATTACCTCGCGGTTGCGGACATATCCATGCTGTTCCAGCAGGCTCTCTGCTACATCCACCAGCGCCTCTGTCGAGTTGACCTTGGGACACCGCACCGGTGTCGTCCCCCACAGCAGGTTTAGGCGGTTGATCGTGATGTCCACCGGGCTCAGCGCAAAGATGGGCGCGGTGGGATGATACTTCGACAGCTGGCGCGCTGTGGCCCCCGACTCAGTGAACAGGGCGATGCCGCGCAGATCGAGATCGTCCGCCGCGTGAGCCGTTGCTTCACAGATCGTCTGCGCGATCGACAATCGGGTCTGGCGCAGCATGGGTTGATTCAGATGCTCTTCCTTGATGTGACGCTCCGCTTCGCTGATAATTCGGCCCATCATGGTGACCGCCTCGATCGGGTACTTGCCCACAGCCGATTCACCTGACAGCATCACCGCATCGGTTCCGTCATAAATCGCGTTTGCCACGTCTGAGACTTCGGCGCGCGTGGGACGCGGGTTCTCGATCATCGACTCCAGCATCTGCGTCGCAGTGATCACCGGCTTGAAGTACTCGGCAGCGCGCCGGATGATGTGCTTTTGAATTGCAGGAACCTTTTCCGGAGGAACCTCGACACCCAGATCGCCGCGGGCCACCATGATGCCATCTGCGGCCTGCAAAATGCTGTCGAGGTGTTCGATCGCCTGAGGCTTTTCCAGCTTGGCGATGATCCATGTCTCACCGCCATAAGCCGACACTCGATCACGAACCAGCCGCACATCCTCGGCCGTACGCACAAACGAGACGGCCACCGCGTCTACGCCGTTCTTTAGCGCAAATTCGAGATCCTGCGAGTCCTTGTCCGTCAGCGATGGCACGCGAACTGGAATTCCTGGTAGGTTGATCCCTTTGTTCTCGCCCAGCATGCCGCCATTGACGATTTCGCACACCACATCCGGGCCAATTACTTCGTGCACGCGCAATTCGATCAGTCCGTCCGAGAGCAGAATGCGCGACCCTTGTTCCACGTTCTCTGCAAGCGTCTTGAAAGTCGTTCCCACCAGAGTCGCCGTACCGGGCACATCGCGCGGCGTAATCGTGAGCCGGCTGCCCGCCTTCAAAAGTACCGGCTGGTGATCTCTCAACTTGGATGTCCGAATCTTTGGCCCCTGTAAATCGCCTAGGATACAGAGCGGTTTGTGCTCCTCCCGGCTTACCTTTCGAATCATCTGGATCAGCGCAAGCTTTTCGTCATGCGTGCCGTGCGAGAAATTCAGTCGTACAACGTCGATTCCCGCCCGTACCAGCTCCCGGAGAACCGGCTCCGTATTCGAGGCCGGTCCAAGCGTGGCCACGATCTTTGCCCGCCGCTGGATGGGGGTTTCGTTCAGGTTCGATTCAACGAACGGCATCAAAGTAAGCTCCAGAGAAAGAGATGAAGGGGAATAAAGAATGTATGTGTGCGGTCACCTTCATTATACAAGCGGTTGCAATGCGGCTTGCGGGCACACCACACCACCTGCCCTTCCGCGTACGCGCGGGGCTCTAAAGCTGCCGGTTCCGCTCGCGGAAGAGAACTCCATTCAACTCTGCGCCGAGCAGTGCAGTGAACGAAGTGATATAGAGCCACACCAGCGTCGCGATGCCCGCTCCAAACGACCCGTAGAAGATCGTATAGTCCGCAATGCGCGTCACGTACCATCCAAAGCCTAATGTCGCTGTAAACCATACGATGCTTGCCGCGAACGCCCCAGGCATGATCCGCATCCAGTGTTCGCCGCGCTTCGTGCCAAAGTGATAGAGAGCCCCGAGCACCGCAAGGCTGGTACCGAAGGCCAACGTCCATCGCACCATCCGCCACAGAAACAGAACAACGCTGCGAAGCTGATGGCCCGCGTTGAAGATCAGCCATAGTTCGATCGCTCTTCCAAACACAAGAACAATCGTCGCCAGTGCGAGCGGCACGAGCACAATGAACACCAGGAACAACGCACGCGCCCGCCGCTCCCAGAACCCCCAATCATTGCGCGGCAACCGGTACGCCCTCCGAAAGCCCTCCATGAGCGTAAGCATCAGCCCCAAACCGGCAAAGACGCTGAGAATGAATCCCGAAGTGATCAGCCGCCCCGGATGTGCGTTGCGCGAATGCATCGACGACAGCATCAGATGCACCGTATCTGCCGGCAGAATCTGCCCCGAAACCCAGCGAATCTCGCCCACTGCTGTGTTTCCTTCCGGAAACTTGGCGATGATTGCGGTCAGCACAATGAACGCTGGAAAGAACATGAGCATGCCCGAATAGGCTGACGCTTTAGCCGTATTCAGTACATCGTGTTCGAGGGCCAGAAACACGGCCTTACGAAAATGGCGCAGAAACTTCCGCATGTCTCAGAAGAAAGAGTAGTGCATCCGCAGCGGTTCCCGCCTGTGGGATTGCCTTTGCAGAGCATCGGAAAGCAACAGCGATTTCCGGTGGTTCTCAACGAGTTGCTAGACTCGGATTCGAGTCTGCGGCTTGTGATTCAACTTCCAGCCATCTTGTAGTCCGAATAGGTCAGCGTAAACAGCGTGTGGCGAGTGATGAATCTGCCCTGCGGCGAGTTGGGATACGGCTGCTCGACTGTGTCGATCGTGACAAAACCGGGTACCACGAGCTTTTTGCCGTCTATCGTCTCCGTTCCATAGTCGATTCGCTGGTTTTCCAGCTTCACCGGATCGGAACCCTTGAACTCCACCTGCATCACTAGACGGTAGATCACGCCCGTTTCTGGATCGATGTAAATGGCTCCGTGGTACCCTTCCGTGGCTTTGAATGGTTTCCAGTTCGCGCTGGTCTGGTAGTTGCCCGGACCGCCTCCCTGCGCAACGCCTCGCATAGCGACTTCGCCCGCCTGACTCGTCTCGGGAAAGCAGCAATAGTTCACTGCATATTGGCTCTTCTTCCTGTCGACAGAGAACGAGAAAACCGCCAGTTCGTGCCCATTCACCGTTTGCCACCGCAACCAGCTCATCTTTCCCTCTGCTCGCGCGGTTTGCAGAACGCTGGCTGGGTCGGGGCTCTGGCCGAGAAGCGCGATCATTCCGTTATCGCCCCAATTCGTCTTCTGATTCGCAACCGGATTCTCTTCTACGCCCTTTTTGAATGTCACCCTGGCCTCGTCGGAGGCCGCATAGCGGATCGGCGTATACGTAGGCGCCAGTACAGCGCTCGTATGTGAGCCGAATGCCGGCTGATCCTGCTGCGCGCTGTCCTGGAACCGGCGCATTGTTCTGGTTGCGGTAAGCGTAGGGGCTTGAACGAAGACCTTCGCAAACGCTGCTGCCTTGTCCAGAATGGCATTTTGCTGCGCCGCGTCGGGAGCAGGTTTCGCGGGGATCTCGCTTGCCGGAGGAGGGAGGGCCGCAGCTCGAACTTCCAGAATGAAAAGCTGCTCCGTCGTGAGCGGGCCGGGAACCATCGGCTTCACCGCATCCATTGTGCTTTTGGTCAACTCTTCTGTAAGTTCCAGATCCTTGAGCTGGCCTGCAACATCTGCGTCGGACTTCTGAGCCTTATGGTCGGCCGCAAGTAGGTCCTTGAGCTGTTCCGCAGTCATCTTCTTCGCAGCCCAGCCAGGCGACGCCATCAGCACCATCACAACGATGGGAACAATTCGTTTCACGCTTTTCCCTCCGGGAAGTCTGTCCCGCCATTGTACTCAGGAACAGGAAGGGTGCCACTGGCGTCCTCAGCCCCAGCTTGCGGGGGCGGAACTAGTCGAACACCACCGTCTTATTGCCGTAGCAAAGGATGCGCCTATCCAAATGCCACTTGACTGCGCGGGATAGCACAAGCCTTTCCAGATCGCGTCCCTGTGCGACCAGATCCTCAACTTGGTCTCGGTGGGAGATACGCGCTACATCCTGTTCGATGATCGGCCCATCATCCAGCACCTCGGTCACGTAATGGCTTGTTGCGCCGATCAGCTTGACCCCACGCGCATGCGCAGCATGATAGGGCCGCGCTCCAATGAACGCCGGCAGAAACGAGTGGTGCACGTTGATGATGGCCGACGGATAATGCGCGACGAATTCGGGAGAGAGAATCTGCATGTAGCGCGCCAGGACCACCAGCTCGACTCCATATCTCTCCAGGATTTTCAGCTGCCTCTGCTCTGCTTCGGCCCGCGTTGCGGGGCTCACCGCGACGTGCTCGAACGGAACGCCGTAGTATGCCGCAAGCTTCTCCACTTCCCGATGGTTCGACACAATCACCCGGATATCGCAGCTCAGCTCGCGCGACTGCCAGCGGTGCAGGAGATCAGCCATGCAGTGCAGGTACTGCGAGCAGAACAGCGCAATGCGAGAGGGCAGGTTCATCACCCCGATCTGCCAATGCATCTCCAACTCTTTGGCGATCGGTGTGAAAGCTTTCGAAAACTTCACCAGATCGAAGGCCGTTCCCGATGCGGCTCGATCCTCGTGTCCGTTTTCATGCAGCGCCCACTCCACGCGCATGAAGAACTTGCCCAACTCATGGTCCTGATGCTGATCGGCATGGAGGATGTTCGCTCCGTGCTCGTACAGTAGACCTGAAACTCGAGCTACCAAGCCCTTGCGGTCCGGGCAATCGATGAGCAGAACCGCGGTATCCTTCATGGTCCTTCCAGCTTAAGGCATCCATGCGGCTCAACGGTCCGCTATACGCTCTCTGCCTGGTCAAGGACACGTGCGACTATCTCTACTCTCGGGGGCCTCTACTGGGTTCAGCAGCCAGCTGCATCCGGAGCTTTCCTGCCAGATCTTCGACCATACGCAGCTTCTGAACGACGTTGTGGGGAAGTCCATTGTCGGCGAGCGCGAGTTGCGACTGCAGCAACAACCCGCTAAGCGTGTTCTTCAACTCCGCACCGATATCTTCGCGTGCGGCCAGTCGTGCCGCAGCCTGTTCTCGTTGTCGGCGCTGGAGCGCGGCGCGGATTTCGCGAATGACACGTGCCGCTCCCGCAAGGCCGAAGTTGATTTGCACAGGGATGGCCAGGCCGGAACGCTCCCAGATCGCTTCTGCTGCTTCCGGATCGCACTCCGCTAGGGTCTCATCCAGCACCACCACTGAAAACTCCCTTTTCCGCAATGCATCCACGGCGCTGCGGCGACCGCTTGCAAACTCGACATTCATCCCAAGCTGCTTCGACACGACCTCAGCGCAATTGCGCACACCTTCCATCCCACTGACGATCAGAATGGCCATTGGTCTCTCCTTCTGCTATCTGAAAAATGTTCGACTAGTTGGTTCGGCGTAGATCGAGCGCTTCGTATTCCTTCAGCTTGCGGTAGAGGGTCGTTTTCCCGATCCCCAGCAGTTCCGCAGCTCTCAGCTTGTCACCGCCGGTCAGCTTGAGCGTTTCGTAGATCGCCTCTCGCTCCTGGACGGCAAGGGGGATCACCTTTACTGCACCGCGGGCGTCCGTGGCTTTTACGGGCTTCGCTTCATGGAGTCTCGCCAGAGCCAGATTCCTCAAGGGTGAAGGCAGGTTTCCGAGCTGAATCTCTCCGCCTGAAGTCATCGTGACTCCCCGCTCAACGGCATTCTCCAGCTCGCGAACGTTCCCCGGCCAGTCGTACTGCATCATTACCCGCAAAGCGTCATCATGGATTGTGAAACGCCCTGGGTGTGTGCGATGTACTTTGTTCAGGAAATGCGCAACCAGCAACGGTATGTCATCCTTGCGATCTCGCAGCGAAGGGAGGCGCAGATTGACCACATTCAGCCGGTAGTAGAGATCCTTTCGGAATGCGCCGCGATCGACCATGGCACCGAGGTCGCGATTGGTTGCCGTGAGGATGCGCGCCTTGATCGGAATTCGCTGCGTCGATCCGACCGGCCTTACCTCTTTCTCCTGCAGCGCTCGCAGTAGTTTCGCCTGCAGGTCCAGCGTAAGTTCGCCAATCTCGTCAAGAAACACTGTTCCGTTACCCGCTGAGACCAGGAGGCCGTCTTTGGAGTGATTCGCGCCGGTGAAAGCGCCTTTCACATAGCCGAACAGTTCGCTTTCCACCAACGTCGGAACCAGGGAACCGCAATCCACCGGCAAGAACGGCTTCTCGGCGTTCGGTCCGAAGCTGTGAATCGTGCGCGCCACCAGTTCCTTGCCGGTCCCGCTCTCGCCCAGGATGAGGACCGGGTGCGTGGATTGCGCAACCTTGGCAAGGATCCGGTACAGCTTCTCCATCTGCGGAGAGCGCCCGATCATCTGCCCCATGCCAGGCTCAAGCCTCAGACGCTCCCGTATGCGCCGCGAGTCACTGTTGACCTGTCGCCCGACTACGGCGCGCTGCAATGCTGAGGCGAGCTCGTCCATCGTGAACGGTTTGTTCAGATAGTCAGCAGCGCCATGGTGCAAAGCAGATAGAGCCATGGCTGCCGAGTCCACAGGAGCCATGGCAATGATTGAGATCAACGGAAAGAGCGTGTGAAGCTCGGTAACCGCCTCTAGACTCCCGTGTCCCCGTCTGGGAATACTGATCAGGACGATGTCTGTGGTCGCACGCTCCATCGTCGAGATCACAGGATTCAGTGCTTCAACACCGCGAGCTCTGTGTCCAAGATCTCTGGCGATCTCTACGCACGCTGACCGTGCAGCTTCATCCTCATCCACTACCAGCACGTGCAGGCCGGTCGCTTCCGGAGCGATTTGATGGTCCGTGTCCATGAAATGCGAGCAATACGACGTCGAAAGCATAGTACGCGCCTCGTTCACTCTGGCTATGTGGGCCAGATCACGACTGTTTCAATTGGAAGTGCAGCAGCGGGATTTGCTGCTAATGCGAAACAGGCAGTTCAATCTGGAAGCACGCTCCAACCGGATCCCGATTCGCGGCATGGATCACTCCGCCTGCGGCTTCAATGAGCGAACGCGTGATGGACAACCCCATTCCGCGATGCGCCATCGGCCATCCGCCCGCCATGGTGTTGCCAGAACGCTCTGCGGGCTCGGGCTTGAAGATTCTTCCGAGGACCTGATCCGTGAGGCCCGGACCGTTGTCTTCCACATTGATCGTCACCCATGGACTGTTCCCAGGATCTCCGCTGCTCTCGCGCAAAGAGATGTGAATCCGCCCTACGCCGGACATCGCCTCCGCTGCGTTCCTGGTCAAGTTGATGAGGACACGCGTCAGATCCTCGCCGGTCATGCGAATCGGCAGAGCCCCACCCTGTACATCGACCGTGAGACCGATGGTCGGACCAGCCAGTGAGGCGAGCAGATGTCGGTTCGCGAGGAGTTCTTCCGCCAGGTTCCGCACGGGTTCGGCTGGGATGCTCTTCCACACTTCAGCCCGCCCCGCCCGTGGCCCTGTGAAAGGCGGCAATGCGCGAGAGTCAATTGTCGATGGATCGAACTTTTCAGCAACACCTTCCTCAGTAGCACTCAATTTCTCGACTAGGCGCCGGCTTGCGGCCGCCACAAGCCGCAATTCTCCCCCGTAATGCGTGAAGGGATCCGCGAGAACTCCGGGTTGCTGCAAAAGGTCACAGTACAGATCCAGAGCCGTAACCATGTTGCGCGCATCATGCGCGATCTCCGCCACGGTTTCACCGCGCTCTCCGAGAGAACTCAGGGTTGCGATTACTCTGTCCACGCGAGTCTGTTCTTCTTGTCCCAACTCCGGCAAGCGTCCAAGCTGTTCCATGGTCCGATCCTTTTCCTTCAATCTGGGTAACTGCTGCAGCGTGCTCTTTGCCTTTTCTTCTATACACGCAGCGTGCCAAACCGGGACACTCGAGCTAAGTGACCTGAAGTTAAGCACTTCCACAGGTTTCAGGGCAGAATCGCTGGGACCCGAAAGCGAGGCGCTGTTTCCCGAAATGGGCTCGGCAAATGGGCTATTTAGTTGTAAGTCGCTGATGAGTGAGTACTTGTAGGTGCACGCTGACGCCATTCCCACTCTGGACATGTATCGAAATGGAGCACCCGGGATCTATTCCCGATCTGCATGCTTGGTTCCCGTACAATCGCGCTATGAACGGCCAGGCTCATTCCGCTTTTTTTCGTCCCGGGGATCGCAAACCCGACCAGCTTCGTCCCCTGACTCTGACTCCTGACTTTGTCCAGACCGCGGAGGGCTCGGTACTCGTCACGTTGGGAAACACGCGAGTTCTAACCAACGCCACAATCGAACAGGGCGTGCCGGGATGGCTGCGCAACTCGGGCCGCGGATGGGTAACGGCGGAGTACTCGATGCTGCCTCGCTCTACGGTGACACGTACCCCGCGCGAAAGCGAGCGCGGCAAGATCGGCGGGCGCACGCATGAGATCCAGAGGCTGATCGGCAGGAGCCTTCGGTCGGTGATTGATATGCATGCTCTGGGCGAGCGCACGGTAATTCTGGACTGCGATGTCATCCAGGCGGATGGCGGCACGCGAACCGCAGCCATCACTGGCGCAGCAGTCGCACTTTCCATCGCCCTGAATGCGCTGGTAAAGGCCGGAACGCTGAAGCAGTCGCCGATGAAGCAGCTTGTGGCTGCGACATCAGTGGGCATACTCGGAGGTACACCGCTGCTCGATCTCTGCTATGAGGAGGATTCGCAGGCGGAGGTCGACATGAATGTGGTGATGACGGCAGATGGCGGTCTGGTGGAAACGCAGGCGACCGCGGAGAAGGGAAGCTTCTCGCGCCGCGAACTGGATGCTCTTATTGATCTGGCAGAAGTCGGCCTGAAGCAGATCTTTGAGATTCAGCTTGCGGCGATTGCGAGTTGAAAGAGCAGTTCGAAAGGCTGGCCGCGAATAGTTTCTCGGAGATTCTCACACCCAACTACAAATCGTCTGAATACTGTAGAGGGAAGTACCTCCAATCCTGGAAACGCATAATGTCTTCCTCGGCTTTATCAAAACGAGCATGATAGTTGTGCGAGTGCGGACACGGAAAAGGAATACTCTCGACCTGCTGAATACCACTACTCGTTAATATTTGCTCGAACCTATCAAGGTCGCCATATGCGTAGATCACGTTGTGATTGTCATAGACAAGTAAATCCAGGCTGTTTTCTGAGCCGATCCAAAGATGGTGGCGAGCGTCGCCCTCCAGGAACTTCGAAAATCGAGTAAGAAAGTGCTCCACTTCCTCAGGTTTGAGTGGAGCAGGAACTTGGTACCTTCCGGGCCTCGAGTCAATTCGCGACACCAGCAGGACGTACAGTAACCAGTAAGGCGCAGGCATGCTCCGGCTCAATCTGAGTAGAAGATCAACCTGTCCTCTGGTGGGTGCGATGATCAGACGTTGAGGGCCGGTAGTCTGCTCGCGTGCCCAGATATTGCCGTACACGTATTCTGCCGAACCATTTTCTTCAATCCCAAATTTGTAGCTTTCTTCCGGAAACTTCGGCCCCACCTTCCGTCCCCCAATTACGACTCTTATGATGAGTGCTGACGAAAAACTCACACTCATGGTGACCTAAATGAGCCGTAGCTCTGAAATCTCTCGCCGCAATTTTATCAGCGGTGCATCCGCCCTCATCGCTTCCTCGACGCTCATTCCAAACCGCGCGTCAGCCCAAAGCAAATTTGTTTCGAAGCGCCCCACACCGACTGCGCGGCGCTTCCGCAGCATGGCGGTGGACGCAGCGATCGAGTCCGTCTCGGCGAAGATGCGCGACCCGGAACTTGCGTGGCTTTTCTCGAACTGCCTCCCAAACACGCTGGACACGACAGTCACCTTCAAGAATGGTCCGACCGGGCCCGACACTATCGTCGTAACCGGCGACATTCCGGCGATGTGGCTGCGCGATTCCTCTGCGCAGGTGTGGCCGTATCTGCCCTTCATCACGGGCGACGCGGAACTGGCGCGGCTGATCGAAGGAGTCGTTCGGCGTCAGACGCGCTGTATCCTTGCCGATCCGTATGCAAACGCCTTCATGCCGGATCTCTCGAGCCCTGAGCCTCTCTCGTGGAGCAAAACCGATCGCACAGATATGAAGCCAGGGGTCGGCGAACGCAAGTGGGAGGTCGATTCTCTCTGCTACCCGGTTCGGCTGGCGCATGAATACTGGCGCCTTACGCACGACACGAGGCCGTTCGGGCCGCAGTGGGCCAGCGCCATGCATACCATACTCGAAACGTTCACTGCACAGCAGCGAAAGACCTCGCGCGGTCCGTATCATTTCCAGCGCAAGGCCGAGACGCCCTATGACACGCTGAGCGAAGATGGTTTTGGCAATCCGGCGCGTCCGGTAGGGCTGATTCATTCCGGCTTCCGGCCGTCGGATGATTCATGCATCTACCCGCTGAACATTCCCGGCAACTTTTTCGCGGTCAAGACTCTTGAGCGAATCGAGGAGATGCTTACGGAGATCGCGCATGACAGCACAGCCGCGTCTCAGGCGAGTCGCTTGCGCGCGGAGGTCAAGTCCGCTCTCGACACTCACGCGCGAACACATCACTCCACGGGCGGCGAGATCTGGTCTTACGAGATCGATGGCTTCGGGAATGCTTTATGCATGGATGATGCCAATGTTCCGAGCCTCCTTGGAATGCCGTATCTCGAGACCTGTTCCGAGACAGATCCGATCTATCTCGCTACGAGGCGATTTGTGTTGAGCGAGGCAAATCCCTACTTCTTCCGCGGCACGGCGGCGGAAGGCATCGGCGGTCCGCACATTGGGCAGGACATGATCTGGCCGATGGGCATCATTATTCGCGCTCTCACAACCAGCGATGAAAGCGAGCAGCGCCAATGTCTCAACTGGCTCAAGACTACCCATGCCGGAACTGGCTTCATGCACGAAAGCTTCAATAAGAACAATCCGGCGAAGTTTACGCGTAAGTGGTTTGCGTGGGCCAACACGCTTTTTGGCGAACTGATTCTGAAGCTGGACAAGACGAATCCGAAGCTTCTCGAGAACTCCTAAGCAAAAAACAACCGGCGGATTCGCATCAGCCGGTGGGTGCCCCCGGTCCCATCGCTTTCGGGGACCGGGGAATGATGTTGATTGCTGTGATCCGTCTACTTCAGATTGACGTTCCCCTTCAGCGGCAGATTATCCGATGATCCGCCAACCATGATCGTGTAGTCGCCCGGCAGCAGTGACCAGTCGTCCTTCTGCTCATCGAAGATCGACAGATACTTTGGCTCGATCTCTACGCTCACGGTCTTCTTCTCGCCGGGGTTGAGCTTCACACGAGTAAAGCCGACGAGTCTCTTTGGTGGTTCCTGCGCAGCGGCAGGCAGGCCCGCGTAGACTTCCGCGATCTCCGCACCTTCACGAGACCCGGTGTTCGTGATGGTGAATGTCACCTTGGTCTTCTCGCCCGGCGTTACCTGCAACCCGGAGTAGCGATACGTCGTATACGAAAGTCCAAAACCGAAGGGGAAAAGCGGCTTCTTGTCCTCCGCGTCATACCACTTGTACCCGACCTTCACGCCCTCATCGTAAGTGACCTCGAATGGAGGCAGCCCAGCCGCCCACTTTTCCGGAGTAGCGGCACCGTCGAAACCAGTCGATTCTTTCGGCGGCATCGTGATGGTCGGATGCGGCAAATCCCCTTCGCTCTTCGGGAAGGTGTTCACCAGCTTGCCGCTCGGGTTCACGGTTCCGAACAGCACATTGCCAACTGCATCCGCGCCGTCGCTCCCCGCGAACCACGCTTCGAGAATGGCCGATGCCTTGTCCACCCACGGCATCGTAACCGGGTTTCCCGTCTCAAGAACAACAACGGTATGGGGATTGGCAGAAGCCACCGCAGAGATAATCGCGTCCTGATTATGAGGGAGCGAAAGATCCTTCAGATCCATTCCCTCACTTGCCCAGCGATACGCGAACACAATCGCAACGTCAGCGCCCTTCGCGGCAGCGGACGCAGCAGCGGGATCGGTGCCCGCATCGTACTTCACCGTTGCATGAGGAGCACGAGCCTGGATCGCCTTCAGCGGCGATGTGGGGAACCAGATCTCTTCCATCCAGTGGGTTGCGCCCTGCCCCGCCGCCTTGATGGCGTTTCCGCCGATCGGATCAACCTGCGCCGAACCGCCGCCGGATATCATGCCCACATCCGAGTGCGATCCGATTACGGCAATGGTCTTCAGCTTTGCGGCGCTCAGCGGCAGCGCAGCCTTCTCATTCTTCAGCAGGACGATTCCGCTCTCTTCGATCTTCCGTGCCGTCTCGAACCCGGCAAATGGATCGATCACCGACCGCTGCCGTGGATGATCCACCAGACCTTGCGCAAACATCGTGCGAAGGATTCGGTGCACGTGATCGTCGAGTTCGCTCTGCGGAATCTTTCCGGCGTCGAGCGCATCCTTGAACCGCTTCTCGTAGAAAAAGCGCCCCGGCTGCTCGTTATCGAGTCCTGCCGCGGATGCCTTCACGTCGCTGTGCGTTCCACCCCAGTCAGACAGCACAAAGCCCGGGAACTTCCATGCCTTTTTCAGGACATCGGTGAGGAGCCACTGGTTCTCGCAGGCGAAGTCTCCGTTCACACGGTTGTACGAGCACATCACCGCGCCGGGCTGTCCCTTCTCTACGCCTATCTCAAAGGCGAGCAGATCGCTCTCGCGTGCTGCGCGCTTGCTGATGTGGATGTTCACGGCGTTGCGGCCACTCTCCTGATCGTTCAGTGCATAGTGCTTGATGTCGCCGATCACGTTAGCTGACTGCGTGCCCTGGATGAGCCGCGCCACCAGCGTTCCGGCCAGCACCGGGTCTTCGCCCAGGTACTCGAACGTGCGCCCGTTGCGAGGATCGCGTGTCAGGTTGACGCCGCCGCCGAGCGACATATTGAAGCCCTGGGCACGGAGTTCACGGCCGATCAGCGCTCCGTACTCATACGCCGCCTCGGGATCCCAGCTTGACGCAGCGGCCACGTTCGCAGGAAGCGCAGTAGAGTAGCGTCCGTTGACCCCGCTGGAGCGAACGCCGTACGCGGCATCGCTCATGTCAATACCTGGAATGCCGAGCCGGGGAACGCCAACCGTGTAGCCGACGCCGCGGTTTGAAGGCGCATTCTCGGGAGTAACCGGATCGTCTGTCGGCATACCCACGCCGTGTAGCAGCGCGACCTTCTCGTCGGGCGTCATCTCTTTCATCACCAAATCCGCGCGCTCATCGGGCGAGAGACTCGTGTTCATCCACGGGCCGGTGGGATGAGGCTTCTGCTGCGGACGCTGAGCCGCTCCTAACTGCATGAATGCCAGACTCAAAAACAAAATCGCCGGAGCCGCAAGGCCGGCGCGGAAGGCTTTATGCTTCATAGTTCCCTCATTGGTAAAACGATTCATCTTGGACGCACACCATACTACCAACAAAGACCGGCCACTCGCCGTGTCCTTCGGAGCCGGTCCAGCTAGGCAGTGTCCGTCGAGCGCGATAGCTCCACGCGCTCGTATGGTAAGTAAACGGGATTCCAAACATACTCATTAATCAGCGTTTGCGGGTCCCCATCACCCTTGATGTTCGCAACCCCGTCCGCCATGGCCTGGTGAATCACTGCTTTTGAGACCACCATCGCAACGTTGCGCGACTCTCCCACTGCGGGCAGGAGCGGTGCGCTGCTGTCAGTTCGCGAAGGAGAGAGGCCGGCGAGTGCCTTCGCGGCTGCCATGATCATGCCGTCTGTGACTCGACTTGCCTGAGAAACGAGAATCCCGAGAGCCAGCCCAGGGAAGATGAATGAGTTATTTACCTGCGAGACCCTCGTCTTTCTTCCATTGATCTCAATGGGCGGAAAGGGACTTCCCGTGCCCACGAGCGCCCGCCCTTCCGTCCAGCGCAGCAGATCGGCAGGCGTCGCTTCCGCTTTCGACGTAGGATTCGACAGCGGAAAGATGATCGGCCGCTCCGTGTGCCGCGCCATCTCACGCACGATCTCTTCCGTAAAAGCGCCCGCCTGTGCCGAGACGCCGGCGAGCACCGTCACATTCGCGTTGCGCACCACATCCAGGAGAGAAACGTCTGCGCTGCCATCGAGCTTCCACCCGGCGATGTCCGCCCGGCTCCGCATCAGAGGCATCTGGCTTTCCTTTACGCCGCGCGCGCCCTCCGCGAGCAACCCGTAGCGATTGAAGGCATAGATCCGGCTTCGCGCTTCTCTGTCGCTCAGGCCTTCTTCCTTCATCGCGGTAATCAGCAGATCGATGATGCCCACTCCCGCAGCTCCGGCACCGAACATCGCGATGGTCTGCTTCGCGAGCGGCACGCCGGTCGCGTGTACGGCAGCGAGCAGGGTCGCTGTCGTCACTGCGGCTGTTCCCTGGATATCGTCGTTGAACGTGCAGAGGCGGTCGCGGTAGCGCTCCAGCAGTCTCGCAGCGTTCGCCCCCGCGAAGTCTTCCCATTGCAGCAGAATATGCGGCCACCGCTTCTCTACCGCCGACACAAACGCCTCGACGAAATCGTCGTACTCCTGCCCGCGAATGCGATGATGCTGCCAACCTATGTAGATCGGGTCCTGCAGGAGTTCCTCGTTGTCGGTTCCCGCATCGAGCAGGATTGGCAGGCAGTGCTCCGGCGGGATTCCGCCCAGCGCGGTATACAGCGCCATCTTGCCAATCGGAATGCCCATCCCGCCGGCACCCTGATCGCCCAGGCCAAGGATGCGCTCCCCATCGCTCACCACGATGCAGCGCACATCGTCGTAGCGCTTGTCGGCCAGAATTTGTTCGATCCTGTCGCGATTCGGATAGCTGATAAACAGTCCGCGCGGCTGCCGCCAGATCTCTGAGAATCGCTGACAACCCTCGCCCACTGCCGGCGTGTAAACAACCGGCAGCAGCTCCTCAGTGTAGTGCTCGATTATCGAGTAAAACAGTATCTCGTTGTTGTCCTGCAGATCGCGCATGTTGCTGTACTTGCCGAATGCCGTATCGCGCGAGTCCAGCACGCGCTTGCGCCGCTCGCGCTGATCTTCGAGCGTTCCAATGTGCGGCGGCAATAAACCGTGGAGTCCGAAGACATCCCTCTCGTGCTCGCTGAATGCCGTCCCTTTGTTCAATCGCGAGTTGAACAGCAGGTCCGCACCTTGCAGTCTGGTGCGAATCACATTGCGATTGTGAGCGGGATGTTGAATAGAGAATTGAGCAGAGTTCGGTTCGGAGGAATTCTTCACAGTTACATCTCCCGAAGGCAGCAGCAACAGCGATCATAGCGAACTCAATCGTCGCAGCATGTGACGCCTGCACATGCAACTTCAGTGACCGCAACGCACAAAGGCCCACGCTCCTCGAAGCCGTGGGCCTTTTTCACATTCAATTCAGAGACGAATCAACGATCGTTGCCGCCAGTGCCGCCCGAGCCGCCGGAATACTGCCCGCCGCTCGTTCCCGTGTTCCCCTTCGAGGGGTTCGGGTTGCTGGTCCCGCTACCGGAGTGCTGCGAACTGCTTCCACTACCCGACTGGCTGCTTCCACTGCCTGACTGATTGCTCCCGCTTCGGCCGCTGCCCTGACGCTCGTTCGCGTCCGTCATCTTTCCACTCTGCTGTGAGTGCTGGCCGCTGCCGCTCTGCTGGGTCATGTCACGATCGCGATCGCTCTTCATTCCGCTGCTGGATCCCGTTCCTTGTGAGCCTTGTGTGTTTGCCATACAACTGCTCCTTGGCCGCGCTGCACCTCTTACGCGTACGTAACGCTGGCTGTCATCGTGGGATGCCGCCCTTTCTACCCAAGGTTGCACGAACATTGGTCCGGTTGCGACGTCTCCGAAAAACTAAAAGTTCAATAAAATCAAACAGATAGCTTGCGTGTTTTCCGCCTCTCCGACCTTCGTTCGGAAGGAGTAAAATGAGCCGCCTCTACTCCGGGCTCCCTCAGGCGCGCCGAAAACTTGGGCCTTATTTCTCCTCAACGATCGCGACATCCCACGGCGCAAGCACCAGGGCGGAACTCCTCGCCACCGCCTTTCCGTCCAGCAGATTCGTTCCCGCTTCGTGCGCGTACACGGGCCTTACCTCCGCTGACGAATAGTTGAAATAGTAGTGAACCCGCTTGCCCAAGCGATTCACTCCATGCGCCGTGTGAACACCTGGAGTCAGTTGCTGATCCGGTCCGGTCAACCCCGCGGCATCCAGCGTCCGCTTCAGCACAGCCTTCTGCAGCGCGTCCGACAGGTAGGTCCCCTCATATACCAGGGTCCCAGTCCCAAACTGGTTTTCCGTAATCGCCGGCCACTTGCCAAAGAACGGATGATCGTAGGTTGCCAGCGCCTTGGCGTGATCCGGCATCAGGAATTCGGCCCAGTAGCTCACCTTGTTGTCAGCACTGGCATTGAATGGATCGCCCTTCAGAGCCAGCGGCTTCTCCAGATTCGAAAACTCCTGGTAGCTGAATCCTGCAGCCTCCCGCAGCGGCCCCGGCGCCCTCACCCATCGGACTGCTGAGTTCTCATTTGCAAATCCGCTCTTGAAGGTCATTACTACGTGGCCGCCGTTCTTCACGTAATCCGAAATGCGCTGCAGTAGCGCATCGTCGGCGATGTAGAGCGCCGGCACAATCAGCACCTTGTATGCGGAGAAATCCTCCGTCTCCGGAAACACGAAATCCGTGCCCACATTCATGTCGTACAGTGCGCGATGAATCTGCGCCACCAGAGACGTGTAGTCGGCCACCGGGCCGGCGAAGCTCCACTGCGGCCCCGACGCCGTAAACGGCATAAACCCGATGCCATTTGCCGAGTCCCTGCTCCACAGAATGGCAACGTCATTCTTGATCTTCAGGCCTACCAGGTGCGGGCCTATCTTTTCGAGTTCGTGAGCCGTCTTCGAGAACTCGGCGTACACGCGGTTCGGCTCGAGATCGTGCGACAGCACACCCTTCCAGTACGTCTCCTGGCCGCCATGGATCGAGGCCCAGTGCCAGTACTCCACCATGTTGGCGCCATTGGAGAGGTGCGTGTACACGTTCTGCCGGAGCTGACCGTCATAGGGCGGGTATTGGAACGCGGAACTCCAGTCCGTCGATTGCGCGTTGGTCTCCGTCACCAGGTAGTTTGCGTGTTTCAACGAACGCGAGAAGTCTCCCTGGATGGATTGCGTCGCCCCGTCGAAGCGATCCTGCGGGACCATGTGGTAGATGTTGTCGGCGACCACGTCGAGCGAATCAGCGATGGCATTCTCATTGACGTCGCGTTTCATCATGCCGCCGTAGTCTGTGGTTACGAACTGCGCCACACCGGCGCATTCGCGGACCAACGCGGCCTGCCAGTGCAGAAAATCCGTCACGCGCATCTGGCTCCAGCGCGACCACTCCAATTTGTATCCGGTGCTCTGGGCGCCTTCGCGAGTGGGCAGGTCCTCCCATGTGTGCAGATTCTCGCCCCAGTAATTGAGGAACCACGCCTTGCTCAGCTCCTCGGGACTGTGAAACTTCTTCTCAAGATAGTGCTGGAATCCGATGAACACATCGCGATTTGCTGCGTCATAGCTCGCTGTTTCGTTATCAAGCTGCCAGCCGATCACCGTCGGATTGTCCTTGTAGTGTGCAACGATGTGCCGTATCAGCCGCTCCGCATAGAAACGGTACGCGGGCGAATCGGTATCCATGTTTTGCCGCATGCCGTAGATGCCCGCCACCGCCTTGCCGCCAAACTGCCCGGGCGGAATACGGTCGGCAAGAATCTCCGGATGTTGATGCGCCATCCAGGCTGGAATTGAATAGGTCGGCGTCCCGAGGATCACCTTGATCCCAGCCTTGCCCATCGCTTCGACGATATGGTCCATCCACGCGTACTCGAACTTGCCGTCCTCCGGCTCCCACAAGCTCCAGGTCGACTCGCCCATGCGCACCACGTTCAAGCCCGCCGCCTTCATCAATTCGACGTCTTTCGTCAGACGCTCGTCCTGGTCTCCGGGCTCGTACTCGTTGTAATAAGCCGCGCCGTAGAGCACGGTAGGGAACTCAAGGGTCTTCTGCGCCTCCGCTCTCGGCTTCGGATTACTCTGCTGAGCACTCGCCGCGCAGGCAACCAGACCGGCAGCAAGCACCGCGGATTGAAAGCGTTTTCTTTTGGACTCCATAATCCTGCCTTTCGAGTTGATCGGGCTGCCTGTTCAAGAGGAAGGATTATCAAAACACGTCTACTCGAAGATGAGCAACACGAGACATGAAAGAATTGAGACATGGCAGTTCCCGGCTCCGACCAGCTTGGCCTCTACATCTCGATCCCGTTCTGCCGCTCCAAATGTACGTACTGTAATTTTGCTTCGGGTGTATTTCCCGCGCATGAACACGCGCGGTATGTACAGCGTCTCATCGCAGAGATGCGCCAGGCTCGTACATGGAGCGAAAGCCTGGGTGCGCACCTGCCCGAAGCCGTGGACACCATCTATCTCGGAGGTGGTACTCCCAGTCTTCTCGAGTCTGAGTTCGTCGATCAGCTTTTCCACGCAATCCGTACTGAATTCTCTCTGAGCCCCGAAAGTGAAATCACGGTAGAGTGCGCTCCCGGGCAGCTTTCAGACGACACGCTGGCCGCTTTCGTCCGTGCAGGAGTGAACCGCATCAGCCTCGGCGTCCAGTCCTTCATTGATTCCGAGGCGCGTCAGAGTGGCCGCCTTCACACCCGGCAAATCGTCCTTAACGATCTGGTCCGCCTCCGCTCTGCGGGCATTCGCAATCTCAACCTCGATCTCATTGCCGGCCTGCCGGGACAAACCTTCGCCTCCTGGGTGGAATCAGTCTCCACCCTGATCTCGACCGGCGTGCCGCACGCCAGCGTTTACATGCTCGAGGTCGACGATGAATCCCGCCTTGGCAGGGAACTGCTGTCCGGCGGCGCTCGCTATCACGCCGACGTCGTCCCCACAGACGACACCATCGCCCGCATGTACGAGTACGCCATCGAAGCGTTCAATGACGCCGGTCTCGTTCAATACGAGATCTCCAACTTCGCCCGCAGCGGTCACGAGTCGAGCCACAACCTCCGATACTGGCAGCGTCGTCCCTACCTCGGTCTCGGCCTCGACGCTTCCTCCATGCTTCGCGAGTCAACTTCGCTGGCCGAGTCAGACGAATCCGCCTACGTCCTGCGCTCCACCACCGCAGACGATCTGAACGGCTATATCGCAGGCTCCCAGCCGTCCGAGACCGCCTGGCTATCTCCCGATCGCCAGCACGAGGAAGCATGGTTTCTCGGACTTCGCCTCAACGAGGGCGTCTCTATCGCCGCTCTCCGTCGTGAATTCGGCCATCACCGCCTTGCGCGTTCTCTTGAGATCGTGACGCGACTGGCCGCCCGAGGTCTTCTCACTAGCGCAGGCCCGGTTGTTCGCCTCACTCCACAGGGACGCCTGCTCTCCAATGACGTCTTCCAGGAGTTCCTTGAGCAAGCCGGAGCGGAGCACGCCTCTGCCGCACGCTAGAAGCTGCTCAGCTCATTCATGATCGGCATCCGGAGGGTTGCAGGATCAGGCTCAGCATCGTAGGAACTGCGCTCAATCGCGCCCTGTCCGATTTCTTTTGCTTTGTTCAACGCAGCTTCCGCGTTTCGCATGACCACTAGCGGCGATCGACCGCCGCTTCCGGCAACGCCAAAGCAGGCGGTCAAAACCAAATCCTCATCGCCTGCTCTAAACTCCGCCCCGAAGACAACAGAGTTGAGTCGCTCCGCCATCGCAAATGCACTGAAGCTGTTGCACCCCGGAAGTATCAGTCCAAGCACCTCAGGGCCATACCAACCCGCCGCATCGTAGCAGCGCAGCACCCGCAGCACTCTCGCGGACAATTGCTCTTCCACCAGCACCAGTTTCCGCTCGTCGAGTGCGGTTCTCCCGCGCATTAACCCATCGATTCCGCACAAGATGATTGAGAGCGCTGTCTTCATCCGCTGAGCCCGGTCTGTCTCACGAAACGCGGTTCGGATCAGTTCATCGCGGCTCAGCAGCATGGGTGTCCTCCATCCTCAGTACATCGGCATCCGTCGAAGGCCTTTTAGCCGCGTCCGGGTAGGACAGCCGCATTCGGGTCGAGTCGGTTCTTGCCTCATGAAAAATCCGGGGCCGAAGCCCCGGATCTCTGTCTCACAACGGAACACACTCAGTCCACGAACTCGACCTTTGGCTGCATGGAGATAATTCCGCGCTCGTGTCCCATCTCCAACAGCTTCCGGATCGCTTCGCGCCCATCCGCTCCGTAATCGAGCGTCCGTTCGTTCACGTACATGCTGACGAACCGGCTCGCCAGACCCGTATCCAAGTCACGGGCGAACTGCATCGCATACTCCAGCGCCTGCTCGCGGTGATCCAGACCGTGCTGGATGCTGTCGCGCAGCGCCTTCGAGATGATCCTGTGCGCCTCAGATCCCAGCGACCGCCGGATTGCGTTACCTCCCAGCGGAAGCACGAGCTTTGTCGTTTCGCGCCACCACACGCCCAGATCGATGATCTTGTGCAACCCGCTCCTGTTATAGGTGAGCTGTCCCTCATGGATAATGAGGCCAGCCTCGTACTTACCCGCCAGCACTTGGGGGATGATCTGGTCGAAGGGAACGACCTCCGTCTCAATCTCCGGATCGAAGATCTTCAGGGCCAGGTAAGCAGTCGTAAGCGTTCCCGGCACCGCCACCCGGATCCGCCGCAGATGCTCCGGCGAAATCTGACGAGGCGCGATCACCATCGGCCCGTAGCCCTCGCCAACGCTGCCGCCACAACCCATCAACGCGTAGTTGTCCTGCAGGTAGGGATAAGCATGAAAGCTGATTGCCGTGACGTCGTAGAACGCCTCGTTCAGCGCCTTGCGATTCAGTGTCTCAATATCAGTCAGAGTGTGCGTGAACTTGTACCCCGGCACTCGAACCTTGTTCGTTGCCAGGCCATAGAACATGAATGCGTCGTCCGAGTCCGGACTGTGCGCAATCGAAATTTCCCGTACAGAGTTGGAAACAGTAGGTGCAGAACTCTCAGTGCTCACTTAAGACAAAAATCCTTTCGGCAAACTTCTCTTTGCCCGTCTCTCTAAGGATACGTATATCGATCCCGTCGAATGCGATCCCAGCCTCGGGCAATGCCCGCTGCCGCCACGACCTTTAGCGCGTCTCCCGGCAGGAAGGGAAGTACCGCCAGCGCAAACGCTGGTCCAGCGGCAGCATGCGTCCACCTCGCCAGCCACGCAAACCCGCACAGCAGAATCACAGCATTGCCTGATGCCGCACTCAGTGCCGCGCCCCCGAACCCTCGCCCCACGTTCGAACGCATCCAGCTTACGAGTGCTGCCGCCGCCGGATACGACATCAGGTACCCGCCGGTCGGCCCCAGCAGGTGCGCCATTCCAGCCCCGAGAGTGAACCCAGGAGCAAACACCGGCAATCCAGCCGCACCTTCCAGCAGATACGCGCCGAGCGTCGCTGCCGCCACTCTCGGACTCAGCATCAGCCCCACCAGCAGCACAGCGAACGGTTGAAGGGTCAGCGGTACCGGCGTAAACCACAGCGGAATCGAGATGTGAGAGCATACGGCGACGAATGCGCTACCACCCAGAATCACTCCTGCGGTGCGCAGCCCGGTGGCGGCGGCAGAATGAGCCGTCTCAGAAACTATCGGAAGTCTATTTTCCACGTTGTTATCCTTAACGTTCTCAGCTCAAGTCCGATTCTTCCGGAGCGCCCACGACAACTACATCGCTTTGCAGTTGCTTTTGTTTCAACTGCTTGCGGTGAACCCAGACATGACGGGCGACACCAGCGGCTGCCAGAAGCAGACCTCCCAAAGAAACCAGAAGCGCAATCAGTAACCAGCGCATCACAACCGAGCTCAGAATATCAGACAGGAATCGCGTCACCCACGCGCAAGGCGTGTGGCACATCCGTCGTTGCGCCGGGCGCTACTTCGCTAATGTCCCGAACATCCACTCCAGGTAAGCGGCACTCCCGCTCTCGACCGGGATGACCAGGAACTCGGGAAGCCGATAGCTGTGCAACTCCTTCAGCCGCTTCTCCAGCGCATCCAGCTTTTCCGTGCTCGTCTTCAGCAGCACCATCGTCTCAGGCGCCGACTGGATCTGGGCGTTCCAGTGGTAGATCGACTGCACCACGGGCAGCAGTGTCGCGCACGCTACCAGCCGCTCCTCCACCAGCGTGCGTCCCAGCTTGTTCGCTTCTTCCAGGGTGCTTTCGGTGGTCAGGACAATCCGTGCCTGCGGGCTGTTTTCTTGCATTTCTTTCTCTCTCCGGTCGATCTATGGTCCAGTGTACGGACAAAGCCGCGCCGCCCACTTCACAAATTTCGCCTGATGAATCAAGCTGACCGCCCCAACGTAATCATCCTGGGCCCTTCCTCAGCGCCGGACCCCAACTTGCCGACTTCAATCCCGTGTTGCAGTATGTTGCTTGCGGCTCGCATCTTAGTCTTCGCAACATCCACGGCCCAGAGCCGTCCAGGAAAACGAGTCAGGAGAACGCTTCCATGAGTTCCGTAATCAAGTTCGGCACCTCCGGATGGAGGGCCATCGTTGCCGACGAATTTACGTTGGCCAACATTCGCCTGGCCGTTGCAGGCATCGCCGCTTACGTCAAAACCCAGCCCTCACCACACCGCGTCCTGGTCGGCCGAGACCCGCGCTTCCTCGGGGAGTCCTTCGTAGCCGAGGCCGCGAAGGTTCTCGCCGGAGCCGGCATTACGCCCATCGTCATTCCCGATGCCGCACCCACCCCGGCCATCTCGCAGGCAGTTCGTGCCCTCAAGACCTCCGGAGCCATCAACTTCACGGCCTCGCACAATCCGCCGGAGTACAACGGCATCAAATTCTCCACCCACGACGGCGCACCGGCACTTCCCGAGGTCACAAAGCAGATCGAAGCCGCTATCTATGCGAATACGGAAGGCAAGATCCCGCATGCTGAGCCCCCGGCCGGCGGCTTCGAGACCGCCGACGTCAAGCCCGGCTTCTTGCATCGCCTCAGTGAACTCGTCGACCTTAAGACGATCGCGAAATCGCACATCAAGGTCGTCTACGACCCCTTCTGGGGAGCAGGCCGCGGCTATAGTTGCCACCTCCTCCGCGAAGCCGGAGTCGAAGTCGCCACCGTGCACGATTACCGCGACGTCCTCTTCGGCGGACACGCTCCAGAGCCTGACGACCACCTCCTCGACACCTGCAAGAACAAGATGAAGGAGATCGGCGCGAAGATCGGCATCGCCACCGATGGCGACGCAGACCGCTTCGGCATCGTTGACGAAGACGGCACCTTCATTCAGCCCAACTACGTCATCGCGCTCCTCTTCGACTACCTCGTCGAAACTCGCGGCTGGAAGAACGGCGTGGCCAAAAGCGTCGCCACCACCAACCTCATCAACGCGCTCGCGGACTATCACAAGGTTCCGCTCTACGAGACTCCAGTCGGCTTCAAATACATTGGCGAGCTCATCATCGCCGACAAGATCGCGATCGGTGGCGAAGAGTCTGCCGGCCTCACGATCCGCGGCCACGTTCCCGAGAAGGACGGCATCATCGCCGGCCTCCTCGTCACCGAGATGGTCGCCGCGCGCGGCAAGAGCATCGGACGTCAGCTCAAGGAACTGTTTGCCAAGGTTGGTTCCTTCTATCCCGTTCGAGAGAACTTCCGCTTGACCCCGGATCGCAAAGCCGCGTTCACTGAAGAATTGAAGAAGGATCCGACTGAGCTCGGCGGGCGCAAGGTCAAAGAGATTGTGCGCACCGATGGTCTCAAGCTGGTCCTCGACGACGGATCGTGGGTGTGCTTCCGCCTATCCGGCACTGAGCCGGTGGTGCGGGCCTACACCGAAGCACGCGACGAGAAAGACATGGTCGCTCTTCGCTCCGCCGCCGAAAAGTTCGTCCAGGGCTAAGCCGTAATTTCGCAGTAGAGGCCAAATGCAACACCCAAATCTGTTCACTCCAAAAAAGGAAGCGGCCACTGAGCCGCTTCCGCTGTCTCAGCGGGCCGCCGCCTGGCTTCAGCAGGGCTGGCGTCCCGCCGGCACCGTCTTTGCCGTCGCGCTCGCGCTCGCCTTCGCGTGGAGCGTTGTCAATGGCCGGCACGGCCTCTCCACCTGGTACGGACAGCGCAGCCAGGAGAAGCAGCTTAAGAACGAGATTCAGCAGCTACAGGACGAAAACGCACGCCTCAAGCAGCACGTCGACCGCCTCAAAAGCGATCCCGACGCCATCGAGCACGAAGCCCGCGAAAAACTCCACTACGCCCGTCCGGGCGAGGTCATCTACAGCCTGCCTCCGGATGTGAAGCAAAAGCCAGCTACACCTGGGCAAGAACGCTGAGAACCGAAAACTAAGTCTTCGTAAACCACGCCACCCCTGCTCCCGCCAGCGGCGCGTTGTCCCCAAGCTCCGCGATCCGCACCTCAATTCCCGTGTCCTTCAGCTCGGCTTTCACGGCATCCAGAAAGAGTGGAGCCGACCGCGAAATCCCGCCGCCCAGGACAACCACATCCGGCGCAAAGTCTCTCAAAAGTTCCTTGATCAGGATGCCCAGTGTCTTCCCAAACTCCTGGAACACCGCCACCGCGTCCGGATCGCCCCCGATCGCATAGTGCGCAATCGACGCCACCTCGCGATTCTGACCCTTGCGGTCGAGGTATGCCTTCTTGATAGCGCGCGTTGAAATCTGGTCCTCAGCAATTCCTCCTCGATACGGTGCATTCCAGATCTCGCCTCCAGGCGGCACGCCCTTTCCTTCTGTGACCACGCGCCCATCCACAGCAAAACCCGATCCAAGCCCGGTTCCGAGCGTGAAGCACACCACCCGCTTCACTCCTCGGGCCGCGCCCGCCCCTACTTCTCCCAGCAGATACGCTGCAGCATCATTCAGAAATCGCACCTGCTCCGGCTTCCATCCAAGACGTTCCGCCAGCCCCTCACTCACGTTCACGCCATAGAGGTAAGGCATTTTGTGCTCCATCCAGCTGATGCCCTTTTCGTAGTCGAACGGCCCCGGCATCGCGAACTCTGCACCCTCAACGTCTGCCCTGCCCTCGTTCGCCTTCAGCGCCAGTGAATGCAGCACTTCCATGAACGCCGCGCTGCTCTGCTCTTCCGGCAGATTCGCACGAACCACCGTGCCCAGGCTGTACCCATTTCTCCGGCAGACTGCCGCCGAGATATGGCTTCCGCCAACGTCGTACACCAGAACACACGGATCAACATCCGGACTCAAGAAACACGCTCCTCAGAGAATCTCAACCATTGTAAGCGTACGAGTGCTGGCTCCTTACCCGCGTTCGGCGTCACACGACACCGTCACCCCCATCCCCAACCGAGATGAAGGCGCTGTTTCACCCTCCGTTTACATTCAGCCCGATCGCACGCCCGGTATAGTAATTCTCAACCTGCATGCGACCTCCCCTCCGGCACCTGCTCCTGGCTGTCCTCGCATCCGTAGCGGCGCCGCTCTACGCCCAGATGCCGTTCTATACGGACAATGCAGACGTCACTGACCAGGGCACCCTTCACTTCGAGATCTTCAACGAGTACGATGGCCTGCAATCCGCGCAGTATCCTAACCTTCGCCAGAACACCGCCAATTTCAAGGTCAACTACGGCCTTCCGCATGCCCTGGAACTCGATTTCGATATCCCCTGGCTCTCGATCTACCGCGCACCGGGTTCTCAAACCGCCAACGGAAACGGTGACGCCGACATGGGAATCAAGTGGAACTTCTACAAGGCTCCGCGTCCGCTTCGAGCGCCTTCTCTCTCCTCAAGTCTCTATATCGAATTTCCGACCGGCGACGACCGCCAGTCTCTGGGCTCAGGGCTCACCGACTACGCACTGAACTCGATAGCGCAGGAAGCCATCTCCGACAAGACAAGAATCAACGGGAACTTCGGCTTCCTCTTCGCCGGTAACACCAGCACCGGCGTCCTCGGCATCCAGACCACACACGGCCACGTCTACACCGGCGGTCTGTCTCTCACGCACGACTTTAGCCCGCGCCTTACCCTCGGTGGCGAGCTCTACGGAGCTCTCGACGATAACAACGGCCTCGGCAAAGATCAGTTGCAGGCGCTTCTCGGCGGTGCCTGGGCATTGAACAGGCGTACCAGTGTCACCTTTGCAATCCTCGGTGGAGCCCACATCGCCAGCCCACGAATCGGGTGCCAGTTTGGCTACGAAATAGACTTTCCCCTTCGCCACCCGGCTACCATAAAATCCGCATTCAACGAACCTACCGCTTCCCCACTACGGAGAACTCCATGAGCTGCAAACCCGAAATGCTCAAGACCGTGCCTCTTTTCTCTCTCCTCGACGACGACGAAATTGCTGTCCTCGCCTCGCAGGTCGACATCAAGAATTACGCGGCCCGCCAGCGTATCTACAAGGCAGGCGATGTCGGCATGGCCTATGTCACCGTGTCCGGAAAAGTCCGCGTCACCTCGATCGACGAGGATCACCAGGAGGTCGTGGTCGATGAAACCGGTCCGGGCCAGTTCTTCGGATTCGCGTCCATGCTCGAGGAGACTCCTCACCAGACCAACGCCACCGCGCTTGAAGAATCCGTCTGCCTTGAAATCTCGCGCGACGATATTCAAACCCTCATGCTGCGCAAACCGGACGCTGGCATGGATCTGCTGACGACTCTCGCTCACCAGTACCATGCTGCGCATCAGCTCGTCCGATTGCGCGCCACGCGCAGTCCGAACGAGATCATCGAGAAGCAGGAGACCACCGGCGAACGCATTGCCGACGCCGTCGCCGGCTTTGGCGGCTCCTGGACCTTCATCATCACCTTTGCGATCGTGCTCCTTGCCTACACCACAGCGAACGTGTTCCTCGACAAAAGGGCGTGGGACCCGTACCCGTTCATCCTGCTGAACCTCTTCCTGTCCATGCTCGCTGCCATTCAGGCGCCGGTGATCATGATGAGCCAGAATCGTCAGGACACGAAGGACCGCCTCCGCAGCGAACTTGACTTCGAAGTGAACCGCCGCGCAGAGATGGAAATCCAGGGTCTCTCGCGCAAGATGCACCTGCTCGATGAGCGAATCGACGACCTCTCTGACCTGCTCCGCGGCAAACCCGTGCCGACGCAGGCAGGCGATTAGAAATCCACGTGCGCCCGCGCTGATCCCACCCACCCCGGCCCACGATCCCGGTTGTACCCGGGGTTGTTGATGTGCTGCACGTCAAGCGAATAGAACAGACCTCGCCAGGCGTGCAGCGTGTAGTAGCTCTCCACGATGTTCTCTCGCCCGTAGTTCAACCGCCCGTCGCCGAGCAGAAAGCCGAGCCCGCCGAGGCGGAGATAGTTCTGATGATCACGCTTGATTGCATTCGACACCACCGCGATCGCCGCCTTGTCTTGGGGCCTGTGCCAGCGGACGCCGGAGTAGTCAGCTCCGCCCTCCACCGTCTGGTCCACCTCGGTGTATGCGAACGACTCGTGTTGCCCCTCGTTCCATCCGAATCTTCCGAAGACCCTCAGATTCGCTGTGAGCTCCTGCTCCGTGTTGTAGCCGAACCCATACTTCAAAGCGCCGTAGTGCTCATGTGCAGTGATAGCCGGCTTCGTGTCCTCTCCTGAAAGGTACGCACGCACTGCCTCGCGATACACGCCCATATGAGCGCGATTCGCGTAGAACAGCACCCGCGAGGTGCCTTTCCGACTCGGCACCCAGCCCTTGCGCACTTCGAACTCTCCGTTCTGCGCATGCGCTCTGCTGAACGCCCAGTCCATGTCGATCCCGTTGGCCACCGTGGGCATCGCAAACAGCCCGTAGCGAATGCTCCACGCCCGATCGTCGTACTCCGCCATCCCACCCACGGAATATCCGCGCGTGTCCGCCGCATAGTCCCACGCACCGTTGTTGTCTACAGTCCAGTTCATGAACTGCAGATGGCTGTCGGACCCCACCGAGTTCACGTCAAAGAAGTCTGGCAGGGTCAATTTGCCCGCTCTGAACTCCACGCGCCGCTCCGGAACCTCCGGAGCAGGCGCAAACATGTTGGCTTCCTGGCGCACGGTCTTCTCCGTAAGCCCGATTACCTGGTGGATGCCGTACCGCGCGATGTATGGCTTCGAGCCCAGATTCGGATTCCGCACCACATCAAGATTTGTGAACCCCGCCAGCCCCAGCGCCTCGCTCAGTCCACGCCCTCCAGCAGACTCGATATCGAGAATGAAATCCGTGTCGTAGCGAGTCGAGCGGTTCCGCCTGATTGCGGTGTACAGCGTCTCCACCATCGACGTCTTGTATTCCGCTGAATTGCGAAAGGTATCCGGGCCCTCGTAGGGCGAGTGAAAGGGAACACGGCCCTGAAAAATCACATTGGCCTGCCCGGATATCCAGTAACGCGCATTCTCCGGATGCGGGAAGATCGTACTTGCCGGAGAGTCCGGTGGCGGTTCCGGAGTCTGGGCCTTGGGTTCGACGCCCTCGCTCTTCTGATCTGCACTTCCGGGATTCGCCTGGAACGCCGACAAAGATGTCGGCGGCGCGGATGTATGCTGTGCTCCCGCCGGAACAATCGTCGCGGCGCAGAGAAGAAGACCGAGCACATTGGTGTTTACGTACATAAAGAATTTGGTCTGGGCTAAGATAGCAGAGAAATATGTATACCCCGTTACGGTATGTACTATACCCCGGATGGGTATATGTATTCAAGAGGAATACCCATGTCCCTCCAGGAACGTGAAAAGGTCAAGCTTCTCCAGCGGGTCCGTCGTTTGCGCGGCCAACTTGATGCGGTCGAGCGTCTCGTGACCTCCGATGAGGATTGTGGGGGTCAGCTCATGCTGCTGGCCGCTGTGCGCGGAGGCATCAACGGCCTTATGGCTGAAATTCTCGAGACACATATCCGCTTCCACCTCGTTGACGGCGCAAAAGAGCAGATCGCCCCTGAACTGGCCGAAGACCTCATCGATCTGGTTCGCGCCTACCTCAAGTGAGCGGCAACGCTGCACTTTCTAGACCTTGCCCCACGCGCCCAGAAACATCACCCCTGCGGCGACGAGAGTGGCGTCGATGATCAGCACAAAGACGCGCTCCGGAAGGCGATCGACAACGCTCTTTCCGGCGAATGATCCAGCCGCCATGATGGGCCCGAGCGTCAGTCCGCTCATTACGGCATGCATCGGAAGCACGGACGATTGCCGGTATGCGATCAATTTCGTCACGTGCATCACGACAGTCGAGAGAGCCTCTGTTCCAATGTACGCACCCTTCACAAGCCCGTAAGCCAGGAAGAACGGTGCCATCAGCGGTCCAACGCTTCCCAGAAGCGCGGAAAGAAAGCCGGATCCTGCGCCGATTAGCGCAAATCCTTTAAGAGGCGTTCGGAAAGCCTTTATCTTCGGCGTATGCCGGATCACCACGATGAGGATGAGAAATGCGCCCAGCACGCGAATGAGCGCGCGCATCGGAGCATGTGCGAAGAGCACTCCGCCCAGCAGTGCCATCGGCACTCCGCCCAGCGAAAACCAACCCACAACGCGCCAGTCCAGTTCGCCCCGGTTGAACCACACCCGGCTTGCATTCCCAATCAGTTGCGCAACGGTGAGGATCGGAATGGCTTCGCGCACACCGAACACGAATACCAGCATCGGCAACAGCACCGCCGCACCGCCGAAGCCCGTTACGGCCGCCAGCAGCGCCGCCATGAACGCAACCAGAGCTAAGAGCGAAAATCGAAGCGCCTCAGGCATGACTCGGAACCAGATGCCGAATCAGTGTACGTACTTGCCCCTCGCGGAAAGATAAAAATCGACTGCAGGCGTTCAGTCCGCAGTCTCACAGGCAATCAGGTAATCTCACACTTCAATGAGAACTAATGGCTCAGAACTGAAGGTTGACCACTGACCACTGAAAACTGACAACTGAAGACGGACAACTGTCTTTTCACGCCCGCCCCGCGAACTCCCGTGTCTCGGTGTAGATCTTCACCGTCTCGCCTTCTTCCACGAAGAACGGCACTTTGACCTCAAGCCCCGTTTCCAGGCGCGCATGTTTCGTCACCGCTCCGCTCGCTGTATTGCCGCGGGCGCCAGGCTCGGTATACGCCACCTTCAGTTCAACCTTCTCCGGAAGCTGAATGCCGATCGGATTTCCATTGAACTTGTCGATCTTGATGATCATTCCCTCGGTAAGGAAGAGCTGCGCGTCGCCCAGCTTCTCTGGCGTCAACTCGATCTGCTCGAACGACTCCTGGTCCATGAAATGCGATGCATCCCCGTCGGAGTACAGATACGAAGCTTCGACAGTCTCAAGGTCAGGCTCTTTGAATTTCTCGCCGGCCTTGAACGTCTTGTCGAACACCGCGCGCGTCAGCAGATTCCGCATTTTCAGACGAACCAGTGTCTGTCCGCCCCGCGCCGTCGGCGTGGATACCTCTACGTCCAGGCAGTAGTAGGGAGTGTTCTCAAACTCGAAATACATCTTTCGCTTCACATCGATCGCGTCAATCAGTGCAGCCATGCAAATTCCTCAATCGTAGTTACATCGATTCTAATTGCTCGGCTGATCGAGCAGAAGCTAGCGTGCCGGAGGCCGAAGGCCCCAGTCTTGAGAGCGCTGAGCCTGGGCAGTATTGCGGAACTGGTGACTGAAAGCTGAAGACTGGCGGCTTGCTTCACGCATTCGCCGGAGTCCGCAACTCCGCGATCGCCGCGGTCAGATCTGCGGCCAGCGCCTTCTGTACATCACTGCCGAGCTTTGCCCCATTCTCAGTCAGGTAGAAGACGTCGATTGCGGTCTCTCCCTCGGTATCGATAAGCGCAACCTCGATGTTGCATTTGTGCTGGCTTAGCGTAAGCGCAATCTGCCGAAGAAGTCCCGGCCCATCCTGCGCCACCACCTGCAAAAGCGTGGAATGGCTCGACGATTCCGAATCGAATTGCAGCCGAGTTCCAACTTCTACCTTCACATTGCTGCCGCTGCTCGTATGGCGGCGCGAATCGAGCATCTGCTCCACCGGGACCTTCTGCGCAACGACTTCGTGGAGGTAGCTCAGGAAACGATCCTTCTCACTCGGATTCAGCTCAATGGTCCTGAACACATCCGTAAACTGGAAGCTGTCGACAACAACACCCGCATCATTTGAGAACGCGCCTGCCTTCACGATGTTCATCCCCCAGGCCGCAAGCGCTCCCGCAACATCGGCGAATAGCCTGCTGCGATCGCGGACGATCACGGTCAGATCGAAAAGCTGTCGCTGGGGTCGGAGGTCAAGCTGGACGGGGTTCTTGTCGAGATTCAAAGCAAGCTGGAAGTGGTTCCGGATGTGTTCCGGCAGTCGCGTCTGCAGATAGCGCTGGGGGAGCCCTTCCAGGAACTGCCGGAGCGCGTCGTACTGGCTCGACGGCACCATCGATCGAATCCGGTTTAGCAGCGTGGGATCAATTGCCGAATGGTATCGAACCTCATCCACGCTCCGATCCATGAAATTCGCGGTCGCCATATACAGCTGCCAGAGGTTTTCGGCCTTCCACGGGGTCAGCGCTTCCGGATTGACGGCTTTGATGTCCGCATAGGTCATTAGCGTAAGCATCTTCAGCAGGGCCGGGCTTCCGACCTTTTCCGCGAAATTTCGAATGTTGTCCGCATCGAAGATGTCTCTGCGCAGCGCATTCGACATGTCCAGATGCAGCCGGATCAGCTTCAACACTTGGTCTCGCTCTTCAGAATCGAAGTCCAGACGTGCGAGGAAGCCGTCTGCCAACTCGACGCTTTGTCCGGTATGCTCGCCGCTCCTGCGTCCTTTGCCGGTGTCATGCAGCAACAGCGAAAGCAGGAAAAGGTCCAGCCTGTCGATCTCCGGCAACAGCTGCGCCAGCCTGTGCTCGTAGTCATGTGCCGGTTGGCGAAGGCTGTGCACGTTGTCGATAGTCAGAAAAGTATGTTCATCCACCGTATACCGGTGATAGCTGTCGCGAATCACAAGAGCGTCAATCAGGTGAAACTCTGGAATCAGCATCTCCAGCACGCCCAGGGCATGCATGGTCCGCAGCGCGTGTGCAGCATGCGGGCCCAGCAGCACTTCGCGCAGCGCGTTCCAGAGGTACGGCCCCTCGGGGATATGGATCGCCAATGCCGGCAGGGCATCCGTGATCCGGTCCTCCGCAGCCTGCGACAGCGCATACCCGTGCGTTGCCATCAGCGAGAACACCCGCAGAATCGCCGCCGTATCGCTGAACTGCGCTCCAGGGAGGATGTCGATACGGCCCTGATCCAGAATGAAATCCGTTCCGGCAATCGGGGTTCGCCGCCGCCGGAACTGCCGGTAGAAGCTCACGGGTGCAGGCAAGTGCTCCATCAGCAGCGCCGCCCTGCGGTAAATCACGCGCGCATGCCGGTAGTAGGTCCGCATCCAGTACGCCGGATCGGCCGTCCCCCGGGTCTCCAGCCCAATCGAATTCGCCGCCGCCTCATCCTGCGACTGCCAGTCGAGCGTATTGTCGTCGCGTCCATGCCGGAAGTGCAGAAAACAGCGCGCCGCAGCCAGAAAGTCGAACGCCGCCTCGGCATCGCCGCGCGCGCTCTGGAAAACGCCCCCGCGCTGGCGCGGCCACTCCTTCGTCTCCTTGAGGTGGAAGAGCAGCGCAAACCAGACAGCCAGGTGGTAATCCCGCAGCCCACCGGGGCACTCCTTCAGATTCGGCTCAAGGTGGAAGATGGTGTTGCCGTACTTCGCGTGCCGTCCCCGGGCAATCTCTCCCAGCTTCTGGGTAATCGTGTTCCACTCGCTTAGAACCAGCCCGGGAAAGACCGTCTGGTGCAGTTGCTGGTAAAGAGGGAACTGCCCGGCCAGAAATCGCCGATCCAGCGTCGCCAGGGTGAACTCGAGATTGTCCGGATCGAACCGCCCTGCTTCCTTCACTGTCCTCGACGTTGGGCTGGCCCGCAGGCCGATGTCCCACATCCCTTGAATCACCGAACGGACAGCCTCTCGGGTCTGCTCCTCCGTCTTCTCGTCCGAAAACGCAAACAGCACGTCGATGTCCGAGAAAGGGAATAAATCCTTGCGTCCGTAGCCACCGAGCGCCAGTAGCGCAACGTTCTGGGCAGGCTGTCCTGCGAACGCCCGACGCCACATTTCAATGAGGATACGGTCCACCACCGCCGACCTTCGACGGATCGCCGCGGTCCCATCCCCGGTCCGCTCGCAGGTCTGCCGGACGAGCGCCATCTCCCGGAGATACTGATCCCGTAGATCGTCAACCGCTAGAGCGACTGGAGTCATGAGTGTCTATTGTGAAGGCAAGTCGTGCTTAATGATGTCTTACCAGAATAAACCATGTAGTGTCCGTCACAGCTCCGCACCCGCGTCAATTGCGACGATATCGATATCCAGCTAGTGTCCATCGGTGTCCGTAGCAAATCGTGGGCGAGAGCTACACTCCACGCAAGGACGCCGCATGTTCGAAAAGCAGGGCAAGTTCTACGCCGACTGGCGCGACCGCACAGGTCGACGCCTCCGCAAATCCTTCACCACCCGCCGCGCCGCTCTCCAATTTGAAGCCGAGCAGAAGGAACTCGCCCACCCAAAATCGAAGGCGCGGGGCCAACGCTCGCCTCGATACTCCGCGCCCAGTACCTCGGGCTCCGCACCAGTGACGCTCAGAACCAGGGCGCGAAGCGTCTCATCGCCCAAGCTGGTGACCTTCCGCCGCAGCGTCTAAGCGCCGCGCACATCACCGACCTCGACGAGCAGCTCTACCGCTCCGGCTACGCCTACACCACCAAGGCGCTTCTCTCGTCCGCGATCCGCCGCATTCTCCGCTGGCTCTGGGAGTATCACGGCGCGCCAAAGCTCGACCAGCAGATGCGCGCCTATCACGGCATTCGCCCGCGCAGCGTCACTGTCCGCCATGAAGAAATCGCCGCACTGCTCGACGCCGCGCCCGACTTCCTCCGCCTCTGGATTCTCTTCTGCTCCGACCTCGCCATTCGCTCCGGCACCGCCGCGCGACTCGGCCCTTACCAATACGACGCATCCGAGCGCATGCTCCGCTTCACCACCAAGTGCGAGGCTCGGCTCGCCCTTCCTGTCACCCAAGAGATAGCGGACCTCATCGCGCTCTGCGATCTCCGCGACCCAACATCCTTCGTCCGTCAGCTCTGGATGCGCAAGCCCCGCGAGCTCGGGCGCAGACCCAAACGCGACTGCACATCCGCGGATCGCCTCCGCATTCTCTTTCGCCAACTCTGCAAAGAGCAGGGAATCGAGCGCCGCATCACGCCCCACGACCTCCGCCGCACCACAGCAGTCGGCATGCTCCGCCTCACCCACGACGTGCGCGACGTGCAAGCCATCCTCGGGCACCGGTCGCTTCAGTCAACCATCTGGTACCTCGACCACGACCTCCGACCCGTTCCACGTCACAACCTCGAACTCATCAAGCGGCGCATCACCGCCGCAGAAAGCGAACCCCGCACCGCATGAGAACCGCCCTCCTCGCTCGACCTCTCATCCTCCACGCCCACGCCGAACCGCCGCGCGACCGCACCAGCCTCGCCGCGCGCGCCGTCGCCAAGTGCCAGGACGAATACCACCACGCCTTCGCCCTCGCCAAAGAGAAAGGCCTCGCCCAGCCCAAAGCGCTCCGCATGGCGTCTGTTGCTTACAAGCTCGCCATGCCGCGCATGGAGTCTCTAAACGCCATCCGCGCCGCAATTGCCTGCATCGCGCAGGGCATCGCCCTCGAAGTCTTCGACGGGCGCGACGGCTCGCAACTCCTCTACGCCGCACAAGTTGCCATGTCCACTCTCAAAGCCAAAGGAGCCAGAAAGAAGTGACCACCCCCACCCCCGCCGCCAAGCCCGCCCCCATCAACCCACCCGCCCGGGTGCCCCAGGTCGTCCCTGTGTCGGGACCTGGGAAACCAACAAAGCCCGTCCTCACCGCCGCTCAAATCTGCGCCCGTGTCCAGGTCTCGCTCGCCAAACAGCGCCGCGAAGTCCCTGGGCCGCTGGTGCGGCAACCGGCGCCGGCCGCCAAGCTCGCCGCCGTGCTCCACAACGCCGCCATGGATCTGTGGGACGTAGCCACCGAACAGGACGAAGCTCAAATGTGGGAAGAGGCCCGCGCCATCGCCAGTCGGATCCTCGCTGCCTGCCCAAGCGCTTAACCTTTCGGTGCGACTTCCCCGCACCGGCTGACCGAAAAAATCCTTGGTTCCGAGTTGCCGGTGATTCAGGCTTTACGCGAAACCGACGTCAGAATCTCTCGTAGGTCAGCCGCGACCGAAAGAAGCGCCTGCTGCGAAGCGAATGGTTTTCCCTCTAGATCGGTAAGACCCATTCTCTCTGTTTCGATCTTTACAAGATGTTCCGCGATCTCCTCGTCATTTGCGCCCTTCTTGAAGAGACCATAGATGCCCCAGATGTAGCTGTCGTATTCGTCAGCGGCTTGAGGTTCATCGCTCACGCCTATCGGATCCCACTTTGCCATGAGGACGCCGCGAATTGCCGATTCGATTTCTCGCATTCCCTCTTTGCTTGTCATATGTAATTTACGGGCCCGAGAGTCTCAAAGAACGATGACCTTCTTACCCTCTCGTTCGATCTCCTCAAGTATTGCTTCGTACTCTTCGCCGCAGAATCCGTAGCGAATGCACAGCAATTCTGGTAATGCGGCCTCAGGCGCATTGTGCCGAAAGATTTCGCGATTGATCAACAGATCGAAGGCGTCGCTACCAACCTTGACGACTTCAATCACCGTGCCTTGCTGCCGTCTGGCGTCTTTTCGAGTGCGGCTCACAATGTCAGATACCTGCCGTTTTTCATAATAGGCCCGGATTGTCGGCCACTCGGAAGTTATAAAAGAGTAAACCGCAATATGTTGTGGTCGTCCGATGTAACCACAACCTGTGGTATTCTCATCCGTGCACCCGCTCCTAGACTCCGACCCCGCCCAACGCACCCCCGCCCGAGAAGAAACTCCCGCCGCCGAAGCCCTCGCCTGGCTCGAAGATCCCCAGCCGCCCGCGCCGACACTGGACCGCCAGCAGTCCGTCCTCCGCGAAATCGCAGAGGCCAGCGGCATGCCCCTGGCACACCTTCAGGAGGCCGTCGCAGAACTCGACGAATACAACCCGGAGAAGAGAAAGTGCCTGGTATCCCGTCAGACCAAGTCCTAGCCATCCTGCGCCTGCGTCAGTGGGCCTTCGAACGCACTGCGCTACGCCAGGGCAACACCGCCCGCCTCAAGCGCTCCGGCTGGCGCGAGCGTCGTCTATCCGAAGCCGACTCCCGCCAGGTCCGCGTCCTCGACTTCGAACGCGCCTTCTCTCGCCTCGACCCCATCCACCAACAAGTCCTGGTGCTCACGTATCGCGACGGTGTCCGCCACCGCGACGCCGCCCGCGTCCTGGGCATGAGTGAGCGCAACGTCTACTACCTCATCCCCGCCGCTCGTCGTCGATTGACCGATGTACTCGACCGCCTCGACCTGCTGTGACAGCCGTCACCAACTCTCCCGGCACGGCAATTCCATCCGTGTAACACTACGTCTAACAACTCGCATGAACAGCAGTAAATCGCATCACCTTTTGAAGGTCCTGAGGGCTACACTCCTCCACGTCGAAACCAGCGCCGACTGGAGCCAGGACGACCCCGCCGTCATTGAACTCAGGGCCATCCTCGAGCGCCGCATCCATCAAGAACTCGCCGAGCTCCCCGACGACCTCGCGAACTGAGTGCGCCGTGAGCCGGGCAACCCTCCCGGATCCGCTCGCATCGCAACCCTCATCCAGGTACTCAGGATGAATCCCGCAAGCACATCCCTCTTGCCCGCCGTCTACCGGGCCCTCAGGGACCTTGACTCGACCCTAGGTGAAGACGATCCCGTCACCATCGAAGTCAAGCGCACCTTCCTTGAGATTCTCCGGGAATTCAACCTCATCGAAGACGACCCACCCGCCGAGCTGCTTGGCAATTACTTGCGCTAGCGCAAACACCTCTTCGCCGCGTCCATTGCTTCTTGCGAACGCCGCTCAGCGTCGGCTATGATTCACCTGCGCAATCCCCCGGGCGCAATATCGCCGCGATAACGGCCCAGGGCCCATGCCATCAAATCCGTACAAAGACCTCGCCGAGATTCTCGAAGGCACCCTCTCGCTGGTGGACTACTACGAGCACCGCATGAGCGAAATCCCCTCCAGCCTCGCTCCGGCCAGAGCTGCTCTTGAGCAAGCAATCGGCGACCTCCGCGCCCGCCTCCAGCAAGACCAAGCCGCCGACTGACTCTACATGCTGTGATGGCCATCGTTCCCCTGAGTTAAAAGAACCATCGCCGAGCAGCTCATCGCGACAGCCAGGCCTCCGTCGCCAGGACACGCCTCCAATAAAAGACCATAGATACAACCCAACTAGATAAGAGCTAAAGAACTATATGTTCTACAAGGAGCTCGCTTCGCTCGGTCTCTTCTCCGGCCAGGCGGCCACGCTTCGCGCCGCCGCCCCACCCCACGGTGGGCGGCCCCCCTCCGCTTCGCTCCGGCCCCCCGCCCACCCTACGGGTCGCGCGTCTGTTTATAAAAAGCCCTGGTGTGAAGATCCTCGACGCGCGCCCGTGGGGATAGATACACACCCATAAAGAGCACGCGCCTTCGTCGCGCCGCCGTGCTCCGCACGGCAGAGGACACGAGCCATGCCCGCGCAGCTCGCCATCATCGCGGACGCGTCAATGCTCTCCGCTTCGCTCCGATCGTTTCACGACTCCGGCATTGACACGCCCGCGCACACGGCCAACTATCCGGGGCATGTCTCGTGAAAAGCAAAAGCAAAAGCCAGGGCCGCGCTCCCGGGCGGCCCGAAGGGTTTTGTCCTGACTTATCCGCAAAAGTGACTGTCTGATTACTATTTAGCTGTGAGCGATATCACAGCCGAATTATGGTAACCTCTGGGTGTCCACTCCCCATGGACATCGCCGCATAAACACTGGCGATTTGAAAACGCGCAAGTGTCCAGAAATCTTTGGACACCCCCGAGACACCAATAAACACAAGGGTTTGCGCCAATCCACTTGACTTACCAGAATAAGCGATTTTCCAGCGGGTGCGCGGCGAGATGGGCATTTCCCGTTTCAATCGCATCATTCGGTAGGGCCGAATTTCACTGTTTTGGACAACAATAAATTGTTCGCATAAACAATTCATAAAGATGTCCACGTAATCAAAGACGGGGCAAAAACGTCTACGTATAATCGGTTCATCACGTGCCCAGGGGCGCTGTTTTAGTAGATTCGGCCTACCCGGGAATTGTTGCTGGCCGTGCGCACGGGACGTAGGAAGGCTGAAGATGTGTGGCATTGCCGGGCTCGTTGTTCCTGCTGGAGAGTCGACTGACGAGATTGTGCACGTCGACCCGGTGCGACGGACAATCCGGCGGATGGATGCCCGCGGCCCCGATGCAGAAGGCCTCTGGACAGGACACGGAGTTGTCCTCGGGCATAAGCGGCTAGCCATCATCGATCTCGACCCTCGATCGAATCAACCCATGACGTTCTCCAACGAACGTTATGTATTGGTCTTCAACGGTGAAATCTACAACTACCGGGAGCTCAAGCGCGAGCTGGAGGCACAGGGTGAGCGCTTCCGGACCACTTCGGATTCCGAAGTGATACTCGCTCTCTATGAGCGCATGGGCGAGAAGATGCTGCCCCGTCTCCGAGGCATGTTCGCATTCGCCATCTGGGACACGCAATCGCGTGAGCTGTTCCTGGCGCGCGATTCCTACGGCATCAAGCCCCTTTACTACGCTGAGACGCCTTACGGTCTGCTTTTCGCCTCACAAGTCAAAGCCTTGCTCGCAAGCGGTCTTATTTCAGCGGAGATCGAACCAGCCGGATTGGCCGGGTTTTATCTCTGGGGTAGCGTCCCTGAGCCTTGGACCACATTTAGAAACGTACGAAGTCTCCCCGCCGGAAGCTGGATGAGGGTCCGATCCAACCTTCCAACTTTGCCCGTAACCTGGGACGACATAGGCACGGCATGGAGCCATGCCCAGGTCACATTGAGCGAGCGCGAACTGCAGGAGCGCGTACGAAACGCAATCACCGACTCCGTTCGCGCGCATCTCGTTGCTGATGTGCCGGTGAGCGTATTTCTATCCGGTGGGATCGACTCCGGAGCAATTGCGGGGATCCTCTCCGAACTTGGCGCAAACCTCGAGGGAGTCACGATCGCCTTCAACGAGTTTGCTGACCGGGAACTGGACGAAGGACCAGTAGCTGCGGAGATCGCAAAACACTACCGCCTCAAACATCACATCCGTTACGTGACCCGGTCGGAGTTCGACAGGGATATCCCGCTGTTCATGGAAGCGATGGATCAGCCAACCATCGATGGAGTAAATACCTGGTTTGCCAGTAAGGCCGCCGCAGAGCGCGGCTACAAAGTGGTGCTTTCTGGCGTCGGCGGGGATGAACTCTTCTATGGCTATGGTCTTACACGGGAAATTCCTCGTCGCTTGAATCTGGCGCGAGGCATTGCGCAATTCCCCGGCGGCCGCGCCCTGGCCAGGAAGGCGATCGACGCTGTCGCCTTGGGAAGAATCCATCCCAAGGTGCGGGGACTCCCCGACTTTATGGGCTCCGTTGAAGGCGAGTATTTTCTGAAGCGCGGACTGTTCATGCCATTCGAATTGCCATGGGTCATGGGTCCTGATGCGGCTGAGGAGGGGCTTGGGCGTCTCGGAGTGGTTCCGCCCACCATGAACGGAAACCGTGCGCCCAACGTCAGCGGTCAGATTTGCATGCTCGATTCCACGCTCTATATGAGAAATATGCTTCTTCGCGACAGCGATTGGACGAGTATGGCTCATTCGCTCGAACTCCGCACTCCACTGGTGGATGCGGCCCTACTTCGCGACCTCTCGAGTTTGCACACGATGTTCCGCGATGGGCGGGGGAAGCGGCTGCTCGCAGGGGTGCCGTCCAATCCTCTGCCCCCAAGCATCGCGAGACGTCGCAAAACAGGCTTCACTGTTCCCATGACGGAGTGGCTGGCCTCCGCTGTCGACAGCATGGATCTTAGACTTCGCCCGATCCCTGGCACAGAAAACCCATGGACTCGAAGATGGGCGAGGATCGTGATGCACTGTTTCTTAAAGTCGGTGATGCCCGGCTCTTTCGGCACCCGGCAAGAAGATGTGGCAATCGTTCTGTAAGCCACGTGTGCGAATCGTGAGCCGATCTTGAGTGAACCGCGTTCTTCCCGCGGTTTTCCAGAACTTAATACATTCGCATGTCGCCCGCCGGGATAGGCGAAAATTTAAGCAATCCCAACTCTCCGGCGAGCCGTTCAAGCTTGCTCCGGGTCGCCACCGTCGGAGGAACGAGAGGCAAGCGAAGCGTGTCCGAAGACCGGCCCATCAGATTCAGGACTGTCTTTACAGGTCCGGGATTCGACTCCCAGAAATTTGCATCGAACAGCCGCCCAAATCGCCGCTCGATCTCACGGGCCTCTGCCCACTCGTCATGAAGAGCGGCATTGATCATCCGGGCCATCTCCGCCGGGATCTCGTTCGAGGCAACGCTGATCAGCCCCTGAGCGCCTACCCCGATCGCTGCCAGAGCCAGGTTATCGTCCCCGGAGAATACCTTGAATGTCGATGGAGCAGAGTGCACGATCTCAGCAATTTGAGGAAGCTTTCCGCTTGCCTCCTTGATCGCCTGAATGTTCGGTGCAGCTTCGATCAGTCGAACGACTGTCTGGGGGTCGAGATTCACTCCGGTGCGGCCAGGTACGTTATACAGGCACACCGGCAGCGGCGCGACCATCTTCGCCAGAGCGAGGAAGTGCTGGAACTGCCCTTCCTGTGTCGGTTTGTTGTAGTAAGGGTTGGCCGAAAGCACGGCGTCGACTCCTGGCACCTGCCGCAGCATCGCAGCTTGATGCAGAAGAACTCGCGTGCAGTTATGTGTGCATCCAGCCCAGACCGGCACACGGCCCGCAGCCGCTTCCACCACAATCCGGATTGCTTGCAGCCACTCTTGCTCGTCGAGTGTTGCTGCTTCGCCCGTCGACCCGCAGGCCACAATGAAGTCGATGCCTGCATCGATCTGCCAATTCACCAGCGCCCAGAGCGCGGGCTCATCGATCGTTCCGTCCGCCCGAAAAGGCGTGACGATTGCCGTACCACAACCTGTCGTTTCCATCATGAAAAGTGTATATCGATGGAACGCGTTCGGATGCTGTGACGAATGTCAGTTGTATTCCGATTCGAGCATCGACATCAGATGCAGGTTGTACCATCGCCCGTCTCGCTGCGCCGATTCGCGCATCACCCCTTCATACTTGAATCCCAAACTCTCATAGAGGTGACGTGCCCGGGCATTGTCCTCAAAAACATCTAGGAAAAGCCGGTGCGCACCCAATTCACGGAAGGCAATTCGAAGAATCTCGCTGAGAATCCGGCGGCCGGTTCCCCGTTCTGGTTGACCGACCACAATCCGCTTCAATTCGATCGATCTCGAGTCCTCGCTCAGCCCGCGAAGGATCGCGTATGCCTCGACATCGCCCCTCTCTGTCTCGCTGACGTAATACCGGGCGTCGGCAGAGTCGAGCGTCGTTAGGTGGCGCTCCTTGCTCCATCGGCCCACATAGTCACGGGCGATCGGCGAACCTTCGAGGCTCACAATGGCGGGAACATCTGCGGGAACTGCGATACGAAGGCGCATGGCTTAACAGGATTGTACTGACTTGCTTGAGCAGAGCCCCGAGCAGTCACGAAAGTCCGGGGTCCTGCTGAGCCCTCACGTGACGAAAGGCACGTAGGAGACATAGTCCGGTAGTTCCATCTGGGTCACAGACCCGTTACGATGACCGTTACAGGACCGGAATTCGGAGTGCGTGAGCTCTAGCCAAAGCTTTGAGCGGCCGCAACAAGCTGAATCCAAAGGGTCTGATTCTGCGGTTGACAAAGTACTTCGCAGGCGTTTTTCCTTTCCCAGATCCCGTTTTGCACAGCCGAAGTAAAGGTGGGCCTTGCCTGCCGTTGTCGACGATGTCGACCAGAGCTGCCGATGAACTGAATGGCACAACGATCGACAGCGAAATAAGAAGAGGATCAAGGATGATGATCGCCAGAGCTGAGATGTCGACCAACGCACAACTTTCCGAGCAGCCGCAGAACTCCAGCGGCGCGAAAGGCATGTCGGTTGCACTGATCGGTCCCAATGATGCGCATCGGCAGACCGTTGCCCGGGCTCTCGCCTCCGCTGATGGACGTAAGGTTCACGAGTTCATTGACTATCCGGCGACACTCAGCGACCTGGCCCGCATGATGGAGACAAAATTCGACGTCGTGCTGGTCGATGTCGATACCGACGAGAGCTACGCTCTGCAAATCATCTCCAAACTCGCCGAACTCGGACCAGCGGTCATGGCGTACTCGGCACGGACTGATGAAGATCTGCTGAAGAGCTGCATGCGCGCGGGAGCGCGCGACTTCCTGCCCCTGCCGTCGGAAGGCGGCCCTGGTTCCAGCGCCACGGCAGTGGCACCCAAGCCTGTCATGCCGGCGCCCAAGGCCGTCGCAAAACCGGCCATCCCGCCTCCACCTGCAAAACCGGTGCAGGGGCCTATTCCGGCTACGCGCTCCAACGTGACGCCCATCGTTCCTGAAAAGCGGCTCGAGCCGGCGGTCGAACCCTCGGTGAACATACTCAAGGAAACAGAAGCGACCAAGCCAGTTCCGGAACCTGCGGCTGCGAATCCTGAGGAATCCGATTTCGCCGCCTGGGATGCAGCCAATCTCCGTCGGGCATCGATGCCTCCGGTTCCCAAGCCGGATGCGCGGCCTCGTCCTGCTCTTGTTCCCGAAAAGCGAAAGGCGCCCGAACCGGTCCGAGTAGTCCCAAAGGTGGAGGAGCCAGAGCCCGAGCCTGTCGTTGAAGCGGCGCCGGCCCCGATCGCTCCGCCAATTGAGCGCCCGCCGGTGGCCGTAGATATCTTCCGGTCCGCGACATTCCACTCCGAGAACAGTGAAGCCGCCGAGAAGCAGAGCGCCAATGTGATGAAGTGGGTCCTGATCGCAGCCGGCCCCGTCGTCCTCGCCCTGGTGCTTCTGGTGGTCTTCTCGCGCTCTTCATCGCCCAGTGCCGCTGCTTCCAACACGAAGCAGAGCGCGGCCGCTGCTTCAACACCCGCCCCCGCCCTCGCAAAGGAAGATGATCCTGCTGCAGCCGGCCGCCTCATCGTCAATGCAACAGGGAAGCCGGGCAGCAACGTACAAACTCCCAACCTCAAGCCATCAGCATCCCAGACCCAGGCGCAGCCGGCAGCACCCGCACAGGACGCACAGCCGGCTGCTTCGGTCTCGCCGGACGCCATGGCCGCTCAGCTCGTTGCCCCTACCCGGATCGCAGGCCAAATCAAGACGGCCGCTCCGGCTGACGAACCTCCGCCAAGCGCTCCCGCCGCGGTTTCGCTCGACGACAATAATTCGGTGCCGGGCTCCGTGTTCGGCTCCGGTCCCAAGGCGAAGGTGATGCCGCATATCGTGCCCATCTCGGCCGGCGTAGCCGCAGGCATGATCGTCCACAAAACCGCGCCCGTATATCCGAAGTTCGCCCAGGACGCACACATCACAGGAACCGTGGTGTTGAAAGCGACCATCACCAAACAGGGATCGATTGAGGGTATCCAGGTTCTCAGTGGCCCGAAACTGCTCGCTCCGTCTGCGGTGGACGCAGTGAAAACGTGGAAGTACAGGCCCTACATGCTTGACGGCCAGCCCGTCGCCGTCGAGACAAACGTCACCGTCGTGTTCGGCGGTAAGCAATAATCCAGAAACGTCTGGCTAGTTCTCCGAAGGGCGCTCGAGATGATCGATCACGATCACATCTACGGGCGCCTTCGCCGGTTCGAGCTTCAATCCAAGCTGCTCCTGGAGCGCACTGAAGATTGAAGGACCGGCATCAGGCTTGTCGTCAGGCGCCCACGTCAAGTCAATGTCGTAATCGCCGGTCAAGCCGGTCCTGTCGAAAATCACTCGCCCCACTACACCGGAAAGACTGAACGCCAGCCCACCCGCATGTCCACGTCGCGCGCTGTACTTGCCGGGACCCATGGACGAAGATCCAGTTTCCTCGGGTGCCGAAATCTTTAACTTCACCCCTTGCTTCGCGACCACCAGGTTGTAAACCGGCAGCTCGCGCTTCTCGACGTGAAACTTCATCCCGAACCGCTCATCGAGAATTTGCTGCATGAAGGCGTGCCACTGCTGCTTGCTCGCTTCTCCCCTGAGCGCACGGTACGCTGCGGCAGTATCGGCATCCATCTTGGCTTCGATATCAAAATGCTCTGAATTGACCCATCCGGGATAGCCGGTGATCTGGCTCTCTGATCGGACTTCGAAAGCATTCAGCAGCGTGCCATGCAGAGTTGTGTTCCTGAACTCGATCCCATTCAGGTTCCATCGCATGAACGATGAGGGATCGAGTGAGTGGTTGGGCTTCACCGAAATCACATCCCACGCGAGAGGCTTGGCAGCCGGGTCAGACTGCCCCAGAACGGCCGGTGGAAAGAATGCAAGCAGAGCGGCGAGGCACGCGAGCAATTGGCGTGACATGATCTCCTCTATCTACCCAACCGAGAATTCTATATTCCTTATAACGTTCAGAGCTGGTCGAAGATCTCCCGAAACTCCCATGCCCCCGACTTGCCCGCTACCCACTCCGCCGCACGCACGGCTCCAAGCGCGAACCCGCGCCGGGAAAACGCATCATGCCGCAACTCGATCACGTCGTGCTCGCTTGTCGCGGTGACGACGTGTTCGCCCTTCGCATCACCGATACGGTGAGATTCGATCGGCACCTCGATCCCCGGCTGAACCGAGTGAATGATCTCTTTCAGCGTGATCGCGGTTCCAGAGGGCGCATCGAGCTTCGACGTATGGTGCGTCTCATTAATTGAGAACTTGTAGCCTTCGATACGCGCCAGCTCCGCCGTCAACCTGAACAGCTTTTGCACCCCGATAGAAAAGTTCGTTCCATATAGAAGCGCTCCGCCGCGCCGATGCGCAATCGCCTTCAGGTCGGGCAGTTGCGAGTACCAGCCTGTCGTCCCCACCACGATGCGGCAGCCAAGTGCAAGTACGGCCCGGATGTTTTCGACGGCCGCGTCCGGCGTCGTAAAGTCGATCACGACATCAACGCCCGCAAGATTCGGTCCGTTCAGCGCCGATGCATGTTGATTTTCAGTGATATCGAGCGCGCGCACACCGTGACCCCGCTCCCGCGCCACCTCAGCGACGAGCGAACCAGTTTTTCCCTTGCCCAGAACAAGAAGAAGCATTTCGTCAGCTCCTGGCTGTCAGCTTTTAGCTCCTAGCTTAATGGGTCAGAACCGGAATTGGCGACCAGCGGCCCTGCAGAAAAATTGCTGCGCTCTCAATCGGCAAACGCTTTGAAGAACCGGATGCGCACGCCCGGCTTGCCGTCGATCTTCATGCCTTCCACGGTTCCCACATACACGCCACCATCCAACCAGTCGTACTTGCCCTTGGGAGCTTCAAACGTTGGTGTCGTGAACAGGCCATCGCGCTTGCCCGCTGAATTCGGGCATACCATTCCCTGATTGATCACATGGATGATCACACCATCGTTGGTCTGAATCATGTAATCGGCGTGCAAATCGAAGCAGCCGCTCGGATGCGTAAGCTGCCAGTCCCATCCGCCGGGCATGATCTTCCCGTGCAAACCGGATCCTTCGAAAGTGCCTCCGGTAATGGGAACAATATTGCGCTTTCCCATCGGAGTCTCCCCCACGGGAATATCCGCAGCGAGCGTCACCTGTTCTTCAAACGTGAATCGGAGCTGAGGCGCCTTAGGCTGCAAAGTATTTTGCGCCGGCATCAAGCTGGGCAGGCAGAAGGAAGAAATTAGTAGCGCCACAACGCCGGGAATCTTTTGCAAGCGTCTCACCCGACTGCTCCTTGGCGCCTAGTTGCTTACTATGGCTTTCCGCGCGTCTACGTCAAAGATGCTTGGGTCAGGATCCTTGAAGAACGCGGCATGCAGCGACCGCACCGCCTCATCCGCATCGTCTTCTTCAATCATGAAGCTCATGTTGATTTCGCTGGCCCCCTGCGAAATCATCCGCACATTCACATGCTTGATGGCGCTGAAGACCTGCGCCGCCATACCGCTCTGTCCACGAATATCCTCGCCCACTAGGCAGACCAGCGCCTTTTTGCCCTCGTAGTTCACATCGGCTAGCTTGCTCAGATCAGCCGCAATCAGCGGAAGCTTGTCATTTGAATCGACAGTCAACGACACCGAGACCTCGCTGGTCGAAACCATATCCACCGGGCACTGGTGCTTGTCGAAAATATCGAAGATGGCCTTTAGATATCCGTGCGTCATCAGCATCCGGCTCGCTACCACGTCGATGATGCTCAACTTCTTTTTCACTGCAATCGACTTGAACGGGCTCTTGCAATGCGGCGCAACAGAAATGATCCGCGTCCCCTCGTTGGACGGATTTCTGCTGTTGAGCACGTAAACCGGAATGCTCTTCTTCACTGCCGGCAGAATAGTTGCCGGGTGCAGCACCTTCGCGCCGAAGTACGCAAGCTCAGCTGCCTCTTCAAAGCTGATCACTTTCACGCGCAACGCATCCGGGCACACGCGTGGGTCCGAGGTCATAATCCCATCGACATCCGTCCAGATCTCGATCGCATCTGCCGTCAGCGCTCCACCCACCAGAGCGCCGGTAAAGTCTGACCCGCCGCGTCCCAGCGTCGTCGTGATCCCTTCCTCATTGGAGCCGATGAACCCGCCCATGACGACAACCTTGCCGTCCTTCAGCAGTGGTCGCAAGTGCTCCTCTGCCCGCTTTTCGATCAGCGCATCAATCGGCGCCGCCTTCTGAAACTGCGAGTCGGTGATGATCACAGTTCGCGAATCGACGTGAGCCGCTTGAATCTCGCGCTCCACAAAGGCCGCAGCGATCATCCTACTGGATAGCCTTTCGCCATAACTGACAATCAAATCCGAGATGCGCGGCGTCAGCTCGAGAATAGCCGCCAATCCGCGCAAAATCTCATCCAGAGAGTCGAACTCCTCCTCGATGTGATTGCACAAGGCCGATGCGCTCGCTGGAGTCTTGACCAGCGCGCAAGCTGTATCCCGGTGCCGCGCCCGCAGGCGGGAACTGATGGCCAGCGCGCCGGTTCTGTCGCCCTGGGCTGCAGAGCCCGCAGCGCGGAGCAATAGATCCGTCACCTTTGCCATCGCGCTCACAACCACCACGGTTTGCTTGCCGGCGGCTACCCGGCCCGCCACGATGGAAGCGGTACGGTTGATTGCGGTCGGATCTTCGACCGAGGTGCCGCCGAATTTCATGACAACCAGGCTCATGCTTTGCTGTCGTACCTCGGGGCTGAAGCCCGTTTCTTATCGAACCTCTTTCGGCAGGACCGGAGCCGCGCCGCATCAGGAAAACCTCGCCGGATCTACGTCCGCGCGATCGTCTCCGTATCCGGCTCCCATCTACGCGAACGATCAGAAGGTTCCTGCCTGTCGGCCTGAACTCCCAGCTTGCCAAGGCTCGCCAGCAGTTCCGCATTCAAGATCGTGGCGCCCGCCGCGCCGCGTACCGTGTTATGCGACAGAAGCACAAACTTCCAGTCCAGCAGATTGCAGGGACGCAGACGTCCCACCGTCACGGCCATGCCGCGCTCGCGATTCCGGTCGAGCCGCGGTTGCGGCCGATCCGGCTGCTCGGCAAATTGCACCGGCTGCTTCGGCGCAAACGGCAGATCCATCCCGGCCAGCGGCTTGAATTCATCCCACGCAGCCAGTATCTGCTCCCGTGTCGCTGTCTTGCGGAACTTGATCGAGACGCACTCTGTGTGTCCATCGACCACAGGCACCCGGTTGCAGTGCGCAGTGATTCCGGCATTCAGCGGAGTCACCGTGTGTCCCTCAGACTTGCCGAGCAGCTTCAGCGTCTCGGCCTCCATCTTCTCTTCTTCGCTGCCGATGTAGGGAACAACATTATCCAGAATGTCCATCGAGGCAACGCCTGGATATCCCGCTCCGCTCACCGCCTGCATGGTCGTCACAAAGATCTGCTCGATCCCGAACCGCTCTTCCAATGGCTTCAGCGCCATCACCAGCCCGATCGTCGAGCAGTTCGGATTTGTAACCATGTAGCCGCCTGACTGCTTGCGCGACTCCTGCTCCTCGATCAGTTGCAGATGGTCCGCGTTCACTTCGGGGATGACCAGCGGAACATTCGGCGTCATGCGGAACGCGCTCGAGTTCGAAAGCACCGCGCACCCGGCATCGGCAAACTTCGGCTCCAGCTCCCGCGCGAACGCTGCATCCACCGACGCAAAGATGATGCGGGGCGCACCAGCCGGATCGGCCGGTGAAACCGGCATCTTCGCAATCTTTTCGGGAAGGGGAGTATCAAGCCGCCACTTCACGGCTTCGCCGTACGGCTTGCCGCTTGAGCGGTCGCTGGCCGCCAGCCAGGCCACTTCAAACCACGGATGATCTGCGAGTAGTTGAATATAGCGCTGGCCTACCATTCCGGTCGCGCCGAGGATGCCGATTGGATATTTGTTTTGCATTGGACTGAACCTTTTAGTGTACAGGACCGCAAGCGTTGAATATGCGGCTGTTCTGTCCCCCTTCGAATACCTGGGCCCGGGCGTCAGGCCCAACAGAGAAGGAATCAGAAGCTAAGCAGGGCGCTTCGGGTTCGCGGAGAGCTCTCCCACTACCGTAGTCCACTCGCGGACATGCCATCGTTTCACCAGGCCGTTCTTCACGTAGGGATCAGCCTCTGCAAATTTCTCCGCCACTGCCGGCGAGTCGCCCTTGAAAAGAAGCACGGCTCCGTCGGGCGGGTTGGCCAGCGCGCCGCCCAGCACCAGTTCGCCGCGCTCGGCTGCTTCCCAGCCCAGCTTCAGATGGATATTCCGGAATTCCGCCCGGCGATCGATATAGTCGTCCGCCACTTCGTAGAAGAGCAGGTAGTGCATGGCAACTCCTGTCGATTCGGATTCTACTTCAGAGAGCCTCGCCGCAAATTCCATCCTGACCGCTAAACTGAGAGCCGTGAACCCGCACGAACCTGATGCCGAAATCCCGATGCGCGCGCTGCTGGCCGGAGCCCGCCGCAAAGAGTCGTCACTGCTCGCACTCACGCGCAAACTCGTCATGTGCGAATCACCCTCCGACAGCAAGCCGGATGTAGACGCCTGCGTCGCCATCGCCGCCGGTGAAGTCCGCGCTCGCGGAGGGAGAGTCAAGCTGCATCGCCGGCGCGCTTACGGAGACATCCTCGAAGCGCGGTTCGGGCCCCGTGAACAAGCCCCTGGCAAGCCTGTTCTCCTCCTCGGTCATTTGGACACGGTCTGGCCGATCGGCACGCTCCGCTCCATGCCATGCCGCATCGCCGAGGGCCGACTCTGGGGCCCCGGCACGCTGGACATGAAGGCCGGCGTCGCCCTGGCTCTCACCGCACTGGAGATGCTCACGGAAGCGGATCTGATTCAGCAAGAAGTGATCCTGCTTCTGAACAGCGATGAAGAGATCGGTAGCCCTGTTTCGCGCCCCATTACCGAAGCCCTGGCAAGACAATGCGCAGCGGTCTTTGTTCTCGAACCAGCTCAGGGTCTCGCCTATAAAACAGCACGCAAGGGCACCGGAAACTGGCGCATCGACATCCGAGGAGTCGCGGCTCATGCCGGCGTCGACTTCGAGAAGGGCGTCAGCGCTTTGCGCGAACTCTCTCGCGTCATCGACACCGTCAGCAGCTGGACCGACCTCAAACGCGGCCTCACCGTCAGCGTCGGAGTCGCAGGCGGTGGCAGCAAAACAAACGTCATCCCAGCGGAAGCCTTTGCCGAAGTCGACGTGCGCATCGCCCGAATAGCCGACGGTCCTCGCATCGAGCGAAAATTCGCTTCGCTCAAAGCCGCCGACCGCCGCTGTTCTCTCAACATCACCGGTGGCATCAACCGGCCGCCGATGGAGCGCACGCGTGGAACCGTGCAACTCTTCAACCGAGCCCGACTTCTGGCGGCTGACATCGACATTGGGTTGCAAGAAGCCGCAACCGGCGGAGCCTCCGACGGCAATTTCACTTCAGCTCTCGGCATACCAACCCTCGACGGCATGGGTGCTGTTGGCGAGGGAGCGCATGCCACCCACGAGTCGATTCTGCTCGAGCATCTGGCGCCCCGCACGGCCCTTCTAGCCGGAATGCTGGCGAGATCAAGCTGAGTACTTTTCTGACGGATTTTTCGCAGTTACCATGGCAGCGTAGGCAGGAGGTCCGGATTCATGCGTCGCTTCATCTCTCCCCTCGTGTTTGGCTTGGCCGCAACCCTGCTCATCATGCCTGCTTCATCTGCGCAGGCTCCCAATGATCGCAAGCCCCCCGTCATCGCTGATCAGCAGGCATCCGGCGGAATTGACACTGTGATGGCCTACGCAGGGACTTGGAAGGTGACCGGCGAGCGTTTCGCCACTGCTCACAGCGATGCCGGCAAGGAAGACACGACGCTCCGCAACGATTGCTGGAAGAGCGGTGGATACGTCGCCTGCAATCAATACGTCAACGGCGAATCCAAGGTCCTTCTCGTCTTCACCTACAGCGACCTGACTAAGATGTACACAAGCTACCCCATCCCCAAGGATGGTCAGGCCGTCGGTTCAGGCCGCCTGCAGATCGTCGGAAACGTGTGGACGTTCCCATGGGAGAGCACGGATGGCGGTGTCACGACCTTCTTCCACGTAGTGAACGTCTTCAAAGACCACGACCACATCGAATACGCGCAGGAGTTCTCACCGGACAATGTGCACTGGACCAAGATGGCGCAGGGCTCCGAGGTGAGAATCGCCAACTGATTCAGCGCACCGGATGCATGGCATAGTTCTGCATGAAGAAGTATGCCGACGTCATGAATCCGATCGCCGCTACCGTCCTCCGCATCAGCGCCTGGTTGATCAATCGGCTGTAGTGTGCGCCGATGAATCCGCCCAGAGCCGCAAGAATTGCCATCTCAAAGCAGAAATACCACTGCACGCGTCCCGCGGCTATAAACGAGATCGCCGGTATACCAATGGACACCGCGGCCGTCAGCACCTTCAGCGCATTCATCTCGTGAATATCGTGCACGCCGCATACCCCGAACAGCGCCATCACCAGGAATCCGCCCCCCGCGCCGAAGTAGCCGACGTACACGCTCACCAGCACCATGCCGATCATCAGCAACTTGGTATGGCGCTCGCCGCCGTTGAGCGTCTTCATCCAACGGCCGAGGGGAAAGCTGAGCACAAACATCACCGCAGCAAACAGCAGCAGCCAGGGCAGCAGCTTCAGAAACATGTGATTTTTCGTTCGCAGCAGTAGCTGTCCGCCAACCCAGCCGCCCAGCCCCGCAGCTATGCCCAGCGGCAGAAGCTCGCGCTTATATTCGCGCAGCTCCTTGCGAAACGCGACAAGTCCCGTAAGCTGACCCGGCCATAACGCGACTGTATTCGTAGCCTGAATGGCAACTGCACCCGCGCCGGCAGCGCTGGCGAACAATGCAGGGAGTGACAAAAATGAGCCACCACCCGCGATCGAATTCAATACTCCAGCGAGAAACGATCCGGCGGGGAGCCAGGAATGATGGAGAAGTTGAAGGATGAGTGCGTCCATGAGCTACTGTAGCGGCGAGCAGATAAAGTCCCCATAAGTTTTCAGGACCGTCTGCTACCGCAAATGTTGGGAAGGGAGCTGCTGCTAAACTCCCGAAATAAGAACAGACGGGAGCATTCCAACGCAATGAAACATTTCCTCGCACCTGTGTTCGCTGTGGCCACCTCTGTCGCGGTGTGCGCGCAGCCCGCACCCAAACCGGCCAGTCATGCCCCGGCGGCCAAAACCGGAAGCGCGCCGGCACCCTGGGTCAAGCTTCCTCCCGGCATTCCCGCAGGCCACGGGCTCGTGAAAACGGCGTTCTCCCTCCGCTACCAGGACCTCAAGATCGGCACCGGTCCGCTAGCCGAACCCTACAAGCTATACAAAGTCCACTACACCGGCTGGCTCGCTTCAAACGGCCAGAAGTTCGACTCATCCTACGATCACCCTGCCCCCGTGCTCGACAAGGACGGCAAGCCGGAACTGGACGCAGACGGCAAGCCGAAGATGGGCGAGCCGCGCCCGCTACCGTTCCCGCAGGGATTCGGAAAGCTGATACCCGGATTCGATCAGGGCCTCACCGGCATGAGAATTGGCGGAAAGCGACGCCTATTCATCCCCTGGCAGCTCGCCTACGGAGTGCGAGGCCGTCCCGGTGCAATTCCTGAGAAAGCCGACCTGATCTTTGACGTTGAGCTCGTGGATCAGAGCGACCTCGAAACACAGATGCCGATGGGTCGTCCCGCCGGACAGCCGATGCGTTCCCCTGCTCCAGGCGGTAAACCGACAGATCAAGCGACTCCGCCTCCGGCTGGCGCAAATCCAGGCGCGCCTCCTCCCGCCGGAACTCCTCCGCCTGCAACCCCGCCCATCGGGGCTCCACCTGCAGAGAAGCCGCAGTCAAACTAACCTGTTCTATCGTGTTCGGCAGCCTTAAGGTTGCCGAACGCCCAACTCAATCCAGCTTCGGATGAACCTTGTTGAATCCGGTCGCATCCTGATACGCCTGTGCGAACGCCGCCAGCCGCGCATCGTCATACAGACCTGCGAGGAACGTAATCGAGACCGGCGTCCCCGGCCCGCCGATGTTGTCTTCATCTCCGGTGTCGACCTTTGGGGGACGGGGCGCATCGTCTCCGCGAATCCCGTTCGGAACGATCGCAGCCGGATGCCCCGTCAGGTTCGTCGCCAGCAGCTGCATGCCGCCTGACGACGCCACGATGATGTCGACCTTCTCGAACAGCGCCGATACCTGCTGCACCGCCAGCGTCCGCGCGCGATTTGCCTGGATGTACTCCACCGCGGGATAGAATCGCGCCGTACGGAATGCATTCGGCCAGTCCTCAATCCCTTGCTCCGTCAGCAACCGATCGCGTCCGCTCAGTGTCAGATCATCGAACGCCGCTGCGGCCTCCGCAGTCAACAGCGGAACCATCGCGCCATACGGCAGCTTCGGCAGCTCCACCGGAATCAGTTCGATGCCCATGCCGCGCAGCTTGTCGAGCGCCGCGCGATCGTAGCGCCGATCGTACATGCGCCGCTCGTACGCAGCCTTCCCCTCCGCCTCGCGCTTCTCGCGCTCTTTCTTTTCCTCTGCGGTTTCAGACTTCGGAGGCGGTTCGGTTTTGAAGGGCTCAGGCTCGTCGAAGTCATGTTTGATGTATCCCACGCGGAGCGAACGCAGATTCTCTTGCGGTGGGTAGCGAAAGTACATCTCAGCTGCCGACGTGTCATGACCATCGGGGCCGTGAATGATATCGAGAATCAGCGCACAGTCTTCAGCCGAGCGCGCGATGGGCCCGAGTTTATCCATGGTCCAGCTCAACGCCATCGCTCCCGTGCGCGGCACCGCACCAAATGAAGGCCGCAGGCCCGTAGCTCCACACCGCGTACAAGGAGAACTGATTGACCCCAGTGTCTCCGACCCAATCGCAAACGCCACGCAACCTGCAGCGACAGCACTCGCCGATCCCGCCGACGAACCACTCGATCCCTGCTCCGGATTCCATGGATTGCGTGTGCGGCCGCCAAACCACTTGTCGCCCATCGCCAGCGCGCCAAGTGTGAACTTCGCAACCAGCACCGCCCCAGCCTCGTCGAGCCGCTTCACCACAGTCGCGTCTTCATCAAACGACTGGTGCTCGAATCCACCCGCACCCCACGTCGTCGGATACCCCTTCACCGCCAGCAGATCCTTCGCACCCCACGGAATCCCATGTAGCGGCCCGCGATACTTGCCCGCAGCAATCTCCGCATCCGCCGCCTTCGCCTGCGCCAGCGCCCGCTCCTCCGTCAGCGTGATCACAAAGTGCAGCTTCGAGTCGTATCGCTTCAGTCTTGCGATGTACATCTGCGTCAGCGCGAGCGACGTGATCTTGCGCGTTCGTAGCAGGCTTGCTAATTCGCTCACCGTCGAGAAAGCGAGGTCCTCGATCCTCGATGGAGCACTTACATCAGATCTCGGACTCCATCCCCCTCGACCCAGCTCTTGAACCAAGTGCTTCGGAGTTCCCTGCACCTGCGGATGAAACACATACGCCGGCGGCACCGAGTTCGGTATCTTCAGCTTTCGAATCGCCTTGTACGACCCGTTCTCATCCACGAGCCCGTCCATCATCATCTTCTTCTGCGCATCCGTAAACGGCCCGACACCCGCCAGCACCGCCGCCGCGTCGATCATCTCCGGCGTAATCTTCGGCGGCTTCGACTGATCTGTCCCACTCGCCTCCTGCGCCTGCGCGGCCAGGGTATAGAGAACTCCAGGAAAAAGAGCGGAGGTGATGCCTGCACTGCTGCACACGGCAAGAAAACCACGACGGTTCAATGTCATTTGTGAGTCCTTGGAATGGGGAAGACAGCTACCGCTTCAATATAGCTGAGCGCTGTCGGGACTCTTTCGCGAGATCAAAGCTTAGGTTGTCAGCCGATCCTTCGATATCGCCTGCAGCGGCCAGTGCTTCACTTCAACACTTTCGCCACCAATCACATCGATCTGCAACTCCGTCTTGCCCGCCGCAACGTTGTACACACGGCTGGTCAGCGCCTCGCGACCGACGACAAATGTCTCAATCACCGACGCATCAACAATAATCCGCAACGCATCGCTCTTCCACGGTGTCTGCGGAATGGGCACCGCAATCTCTCCGCAGGTGACGGTCCGTCCTGCAACGTCAACAGCAAGCTCCCACGCCTTCCTCCCATCTGTTACCAGCTTCACGCTGAACTTCGGAGCCGCTGTGCCCAGCGGAATAGAAATCTCGTGCCGCAGCGCATCGAGCTTGAGCCGGAGCGGCTCGCCGGCGCTCACCTTCGCAGTCACGGCCTCGCCGCGAAGCTTCTCAAATTCCCCCGCCGGCATCATCTCCAGATATCCATCGTGATTTACGCTCAGCACTCGCGGCAAACTCATAGCGCCCGCCCATCCCGCAGCGGAGAACTGCGCATCCGGCCGCATCTCCCGCAGCCATCCCCACAGAATCCTCCGGCCATCCGGCGCCACAAAACTCTTCGGCGCATAGTACGCCGCATCATGATCGAGCACCCCGGTCTTCAGGGGAAAGTAAAGGTGCTTGTGCGTGTCATATTCGCCCGTCGTCCAGAAAACCTTGTTCTCCGAGGAATAGAGCAGTACATGATGTCCGTCGAGAGCGAAAAAGTCCGGGCACTCCCACATCTCGCCGCTGTCGCACGGATTCACCGCAACCTTGCCGTTCGGCTTGCCCTGCGCCAGCTTGTGCAGGTACTCCCAGTGACGCAGATCCTTCGAGCGGTACAGCAGCACGCACCCGCCCACCTCGCGCTCGCCTGAACCCACACCCAGATACCACGTGTCGCCCTCGCGCCAGGGGCATGGATCGCGAAACCCAGTCACCATCATTCCCGGCGGAGGCGATGCAATAACCGGCTTCTGATCCTTCTTCCACCGCAGCAACTTGTCGTCTTCTGCAACGGCCAGCATCTGCGTCTCGCGCAGCTTGTCATTCCCGTCTCGGATCGTCACCTGATCTGGCGGCGCGTTCTGCACGCCGGTGTAGATGAAGGTCGGCTTACCATCGAACACAACGGCCGATCCGCTGAAGCATCCCTCGCTGTCCGCACCACCTGGAGTCGGCGCCAGCGCAATCGGTTCGTGACGCCAATGAATCATATCCGGGCTCACCGCATGTCCCCAGTGCATGTCGCCCCACACCGCCGCATGTGGATTCAGCTGGTAGAACAGGTGGTACTGCCCCTTCCACCAGATCGGCCCGTTCGGATCGTTCATCCAGTTGTGCTGCGGCATTAAATGAAACTCAGGCCGCAGCGGATCGTGCGCAATCTCTGCGACATCAGGCGCGGCGAGGCTCGCGCAGGGCTTCGTAGCCATCAGGGCTGCGGCGGCAACTCCGGATTTGAGAAAGCTGCGACGACACTGCTTCATACCGCGCCCATACCTCCGTCTCCCTGAGACTATATCGCGGCACGCCAATGTTGACGTCCCGCGATCAGTCACCAGAATCAATGCCGGCGAGGTGAATGGGGTCACGCACCGCCAGCCGATGCCGTACCTACTTCGCAGTGAGCTTCAGCGCGTACGCGTATTTACACTGAGCGCCGGCCGGCAGCGTCACCTCGAGTCCATCTGCAGTCTGGTTAAAGCTGACCTTCTCCGTCGACCCGAGCAGTTCAACGTTTCCCAACGCGAGCGCTCCGCCTTCATGCGATGTTCCGAGCGCGTGGATCGTTCCCTTGCCATCCGCCGGGCATGCCATGCCGATTGCGTACACCGCATTGCCCTTCGCCGTAAAGCGGAAGTCCTCCGGCGTGTAAGGCTTCGTATCCGTATCGTGGAACGCCCCGCCAACCACCTTCGTCGGGCCCTCACCAAATGTCTTCCATGTTGTTGTGCCGTAGATCGCCTCGCCGTTCACCTTCAGCCACGCGCCCATCTCCCGCAGCGTATTCTGCACCTCGTCCGGAATCGTCCCGTCCGAACGCGGCCCGAAATTCAGCAGCAGGTTCCCGTTCTTGCTCACAATGTCAACCAACTGATGCACAAGGAATTCAGGCGACTTGAACGTGTCGTGCTCAATGTATCCCCACGACGCATTGCTGATCGACGTGTCTGTCTGCCAGTGGTCTGCGATGATTTTGTCCTGCTGTCCACGTTCAAAGTCGCGCGTAGCCGCCTTCCAGTTCAGCGAGTAATCTTTAAAGTCGATAACAGCCGTCGAGTTGTGGGCCGCTGCGTAGTTGTAATAGAAAGCCGCAAACTCCGTCACGGCACGGCGGAAGTTCGGCTGCCCGATCCACCAGTCGAAGTACACAATCTCCGGCTTGTACTTCTCCACCAACTCCGTATCGCGCGCCAGCCAGTCCCTCGTCCACGCCTCGCTCACATACGTCCAGTCGTTCATCATGCCGTGCTCGTCGCTGCCTGGCTCGAGCCACTGATGCGCCGGGCCGTACAGTGACGCGTACTTCGGATCATTGACATCCGACCGGTTCACACGCCCGAATGAGTAGAAGAAATTGTGCTCCGCGCGATGCGAACTCAGCCCGAAGTGCAGCCCCTGTGCACGCACCGCGGCCGCCAGTTCGCCCAGCGTATCCCGGTTCGGCCCCATCTTCACCACTGTCCAGTCCGACAGGCCTGAGTCGTACATCGAGAAGCCATCGTGATGCTCTGCCACCGGCACCACATACTGCGCGCCCGCCTCCTTGAAGAGCTTCGCCCATTCCGTCGCGTTGAAATGCTCCGCTTTGAACTGCGGAATCAGATCCTTGTACCCCTTCGCAGGATCGCCGTTTGCAAAGTGCGCCTGGAAATTTTTGTAAGCGCCATCCTTCGGGTTGTACATGTTGCGCGGATACCACTCGTTCTCCGCCGCTGCAACCGAATACACGCCCCAGTGAATGAAAATCCCGAACTTCGCATCCTTGTACCACTGCGGCTGCTCATACTTGATTAGCGTCGCCCAGTCCGGCCTGTACGGGCCGTTGTGCGACACGCGATCGGCCTCGGCCAGAAGGCGATTGCGCTCCGCGTCATACTTGCTCACCGACTGCTGCCACTCGCGATCGATCTGCTCGGCAGTCTTAACGTCCTGCGTTGGAGCAAGCGGGTCAGACGAAGAACTCGTTTGTGCGAAAAGCGCTGGAGACGCAAGCAGAAGAACTGCAGGAAGAGCGAAGAGTAGCTTTCTCATACGGTCGGAATCCTAATTGATCACCGAACACCCTGCAAACGCTTACATTTCAGCCGGCAGTTTGTGACGAATAGCGCTTGACATATGCCGATATGGGCATATGATTCATCCATGGCCAGGGCAGCAACCACTTCCGACGCCTTCAACGCAATCGCCGAACCGCGTCGCCGCCAGATCCTGCTGTTCCTCGCCGACCGCGAATATTCCGTCAACGAGATCGTCGATGGCCTCCGCGTCGATCAGCCCTCTGTCTCCAAGCACCTCCGCGTCCTTCGCGACACTGGGCTCGTCCGCATGCGCTGCAGCGGCCGTCAAAAACTTTACCGGACCAATGCCGAAAGCATCAGGCCCCTGCATGAATGGGCCAGCGAGTTTGAGCGCTACTGGACACACCAGCTCCTTCGCGTGAAAGATCGCGCCGAAAAGAAGGCAGCCAGCCGCGCCGCATCTTCAGATTCCAGTTCCCCAAAGAAGGAGGAGTAATGATCGCCAACGCAATTAACACCATCGAGGACCTCACGCTACTGATCGAGCAGGAAATCCATGTTCACGCGTCGCTCGAAGACACTTTCGAAGCTCTTCTCGAACAGCTCGGACCCGAAAATGAGGCGGGCGAAGGCCGTGCCATGCCCATGGTGCTCGAAGCATGGCCGGGCGGCCGCTGGTATCGCGACCTCGGCAAAGATGACGGCCACTGCTGGGCGCACGTTCAGGCGATCAAGCGTCCCAACCTCATCGAATTCTCCGGTCCTCTCTTCATGTCTTATCCCGTTGCCAACAACGTCCAGTACCGCCTCTCGGAAGAACCGGGCGGAACGCTCATCAAATTCCGCCACTCCGGCTTTGGCCTTATCCAGGATGATCACCGCAAGGGTGTGGGCGGCGGATGGGGCAACACCAATCGCAAGATCCGCGAGCGCGCCGAGCGCACAAAATAGTCCGGACCACTTCCAGACAATCCAGACCAGAAGGAGCTTTCTATGTCCGCAGTAGCAACGCCTCCCGTCTCTGCTTCCGCCGCCAGGGCACTGCTCTCCGAATTCGAGCAGCAGGCCCCAATCACCCGCCGCTTCATCGAGCGCCTGCCTGAAGACAAGCTCACTTGGAAACCGCATGACAAGTCCATGACCGCAGGCCAGCTCGCGTACCACCTCGCGTCCGTTCCCGGAGGTGTAATCCGCCTGGTCCAGCCGAATCCGGCAGAGGTGCAGGGCCTGCCCACCTTTCCTCAGCCCGCCAGCATCCAGGAATGCCTCAAGACGCTCGACGAGAGCATAGAGACAGTCCGGCAGATTCTCGCCTCTTTCGACGACGCAGCCATGGCTGAGAGCTGGCGTCTGATCGTCGCCGGAAAAGAAGCCCTGACCATGCCCCGCCAGCAGTTCATTCGCGATGTCATGCTGAGCCACTGGTACCAGCATCGCGGCCAGTTCTCGGTTTATCTGCGCCTGCTCAGTATTCCCGTTCCGGCCACCTGGGGACCGAGCGCCGATGAACCGCCTCTCTTCCTGCAGAAGTAAACAGGGCAGGGAATCGCAGTCTGCCCCTGGAGAAATTCCATGTGCCCATTCTGCCTCGCCACCGCTGCCGTGATCGCCGGATCCGCCACCGGAACCGGCGGCGTGACCGCACTGGCCGCAGCCCTGTTCCTCAAACGCAGTAAGCGGAAGCTTCTTCCCCGAAACGAAGCAGAAGAGGTCCCTCATGACGACAGCAGCACCAGAACTCGCGACGCCGAAGACGGTCTCGCACGAAGAGTGGCTTTCCGCGCGAAAGCAGTTCCTGAAAAAAGAGAAGGAGTTCACCCGCCTGCGCGATGAGCTCAGCCGACAACGGCGAGAGCTCCCCCGCGAAGAAGTCGAGAAGCAGTATGTCTTCGACGGTCCGCGCGGAAAGGAAAAGCTCGCGGATCTCTTCCAGGGCCGCACCCAGCTGGTGATCTATCACTTCATGCTCGGTCCCGGATGGAGCGAAGGATGCCCAAGCTGCTCCTACCTGTCAGACCACTATGACGGCATGACCATTCACCTCGCGCATCGCGATGTGACGTTCGCCGTCGTAGCCCGCGCGCCATGGCAGCAGATCGCGGCATTCAAGCAGCGCATGGGCTGGAAGTTCCACTGGGTCTCTTCCTACGGAACCGATTTCAACTACGACTACCACGTCTCTTTCACCCCGGAAGAGCGCAGCACCGGCAAGGTCCACTACAACTACACGGACCAACCCTTCGGCAGCGAGGAGGGCCCAGGCTTGAGCGTCTTCCAGAAAGATCCAGACGGACGCATCTATCACACCTACTCGAGCTACGGCCGCGGCCTCGACATCCTCGTTGGCACCTACAACGTTCTCGACCTCGTGCCGAAAGGCCGCGATGAAGACGGCCTGAAGCACAGCATGTCCTGGGTCCGCCACCACGACAAGTATGAGGGCAGCTACTTCGTTGACCCGAACCGGGGCTACGAGCAGCCAGCGATCGTGAAACACTCCTGCTGCTCCGGCGAATCTCACTCGTAGACAGGGAGCTCGCCAGCAACACTGTTGCCTCGTGTTCTGACCAAAAAAGAGGGACCGCTGCGAGGCGCCGCAGCGGTCCTGAATAAGGCTGCCAGCGTCGCGCTAGAGCCTTGGCAACTCCACCTGGAACGCGATGCTGCGCTCCAGTTCACGCTTTACAGCCCGTCTGCGTCCTGCCAGCAGTTCCGCTGCGCCAACGCTGCCCACCAGACGATTGCTGTCGCGATCGACAACCAGCAGCGTCAGCGAACCGGTTGTAGCCATTTCCTCGGCAACCGCCCGGCACGTCTCGTCGCTGAACACGTAGTTGTTTGGTAGGTAGTGCATCTCGCCGACGATTACTTCGTCGCCCGGAGGCAGTTCCGTCATCACCTCAGATACGGTGACAAGTTCCAGCGGATCCACGCCGTACTCGCGCGACAGGTGATAGCCGCGCCGGCCCAGCTTCTCCGTCAGAATCGATCGCAACATCACGAGCGATGTCACCAGATATGACGCTGTACACGCCAGCACCAGGGGCAAAATCGCCGGAAGAGCGTGTGTCAGCTCAAGCGAAAACAGAACCGCCGTCAGCGGCACTCCCAGTGCGCCTGAAAGCATTGCTCCCATCGCCATCAGCGCCCACAGTGCCTGCGTCGGCCCCGGCAGGCCCGCCAGGTGCGCCGCGCCTTCTCCAATCGCAGCTCCAATCATCAGCAGGGGCGCCAGCACTCCGCCCGAAGTACCGGAGCTCAGAGAGAACGCCCACATCAGCGACTTCGCGATGATTAGCCCGATCAGCAGCGCAACCGGCGCATTGCCGCGCAGTAGCTCCGCGATGTTGTCGTACCCCACTCCCAGCCCGCGCGGGAAAAAGAAACCGCCGACCCCGATCCCGATTCCGCCAATCGCCGGCCACCACATCCAGTGGATGTGCACATGCCCGCAGAAGTGTTCGAATGCGTCTTCAAGCCCGTACATCAGGCGGCTCAGCCCAGCCGCCGCAAACCCCACCAGGATTCCAAGCGGAATGGCGACGAACAACGACTGCTCTAGATGAATGTTCGCCGGCAGTTCTACAGGAAACAGTGGCCCCGCTCCCAGCCACCAGATGCGCAGTGCGCCTGCCGTCACGCTCGCCACCGCAACCGGCACCAGCGAACGCGGACGCCACTCAAACAGCAGCAGCTCAACCGCAATCAGAATCGCGGCGATTGGGGTTGCAAAGGTCGCCGACATACCGGCCGCAGCACCCGCCACCAGCAGCGTAGTACGCTCCGCATCCGACAACTTCAACCACTGCGCCACCAGCGACCCGAACGCGCCGCCCGTCATGATGATCGGGCCTTCCGCGCCAAACGGCCCGCCCGAGCCAATCGCAATCGCAGCCGAGATCGGCTTCAGCACCGCAACCTTCGGGTGCACGCGCGCGCCATTCAGCAGAATTGCCTCGATCGCTTCGGGAATACCATGTCCGCGGATCTTGTCTGTTCCGTACCGCGCCATGAAACCGACGATCACCCCTCCGACTACTGGAATAATCAGCATCAACGAGTGCGGCTGCGTCGATCCTGCCGGTCCAACTAGCTCGAAGCTCACGCGATGGTAGTAGAAGAGGTTGGTTGCAAGTGCAATCAACCGCAGAAGCACCACGGCCAGCCCCGCTCCTCCGGTTCCAATCACAATGGCGACCGCCGACAAAGACCATGTGCGTCGATCGACGGTAAAGTCGCGTAAAGCTGACGGACGTGACCTCACAACACCTCCGCAACCTGCGCGCCCGAGTGCATCTGCACCCGGCGCAGTGCGCGCACAAGCCTCGGCGCCATCTCATTGAGTTCGCGCGCGTGCTCCCCCGAAAGCTTCTGCAGCACCTGCCGCCCCTTGCGCGTCAGGCGCAGAATGGCGCGGCGCTTGTCATCTTTATCGATGGTTCGCTCGATCAAATCTTCTCGCTCCGACCGGTCGACGAGTTCGACCGTGCTGTTGTGTTTGAGACCCAGCCGGCTGGCCGCATAGGCAATCGTCACCGGCGTCTCGTGGGCCGCACCCGCAACCTGAAGAAGCAACTGGTGCTGCTGCGGCTGCAAGCCCGCTTCCTGCGCCGCGTTCTCGCTGAACTGCAGAAAGCGCCGCAACTCGTAGCGGAAATCAGCAAGCGTGTGCAGCAGGCGAGCGGACTCTTCGAGCTCATTCTTCATAAATATATCGTAACACGATATACAGTGCTTGCGGCAGCTGCTGCCATTACGTTCGTGTACTATCGCGTAAGCTGCTGCTGTTTCTACCCTATGCACTCGGGAGTTTGGGATGAAGCTATCGACGTCAATCGCACGGTCCATACTGCTTGCACTGGCCGCAACTGCAGGTCACGATGCGTTCGCACAGGATGCAGCCGGCGACCTTCGTCCCGCCCCATATCAGGTCGCATGGCAGGACCTCGAGTTCGGCGTCATCATTCACTTCTCCACCAACACCTTCCTCAACCAGGAATGGGGTGACGGCACTGCCAGCCCTTCTACCTTCAATCCCACGCAATTCGATCCCGAGCAGTGGATGAAAGCGGTCCGCGACTCCGGCGCGAGATACGTCGTGCTCGTTGCCAAGCACCACGATGGCTTTTGCCTCTGGCCTACAGAGCAAACCAACTACAGCATCAAAAGCAGCCCATGGAAGAGCGGCAAGGGCGATCTCGTCGGCGATGTCGCGCGCGCCGCCCGTAAGTACGGTCTCAAGTTCGGCGTCTACCTCTCCCCGTGGGATCGGCACGAACCGAAATACAAAGACTCCACCGAGTACGACAAGTACTACAACGCAGAACTCGAAGAACTCGCTACGCGCTACGGCGATCTCGTCGAGTTCTGGCTCGATGGCGCAGGCAGCGCCGGGCACGTCTACAACTTTCCCAAGATCATCGAGACCCTGCGCACCTACCAGCCGAACACGGTTGTCTTTGCCGACACTGGCCTCTTCGAATACGGCGACGCCCGCTGGGTAGGCAATGAAGCCGGCATCGTCGATTACGAAAACTGGAACGTCATCGACCGCCACGGCTATCGCCGCTGGCGTCCCGTCGAGGCCGACACGCCGCTGCGCGACAAGCACTGGTTCTGGCATCCAAACGATGAAGCATCGCTCAAGAGCCTTTATACGCTCCTCGACACCTACGACAAGACAGTCGGCCGCGGCGCGCAACTCATGCTTGGCCTTGCGCCCGACAACCGCGGCCTTCTCCCCGACTCCGACGTCAAGCGCCTTCAGGAATTCGGCTCTGCTCTGAAGAAACGCGAGGAAGGCAACCTCGCGATGTACCACCTGCCGCCCTCGTCTCAAGAAGTCGCAGCCGCCCTGGACGGCAACTCCGACACCTTCTCGTCAGCGCCTGCCGGCTCGCATCACTCCGACATCGAAGTGCAGTTCGATCATCCCGTCACGCTCGACCACGCCCTCACCATGGAACGGCTCAACAACGGCCAGCACATTCAGAAATACGCAATCGAAATCTGGAGCGAGCCCGATCAAAAGTGGAAGGCCATCGCAGAAGGGCAGGCAATCGGCCACAAGAAGATCGACGCATTTGCTCCGGTCACCGCAAAGCGCGTCCGCCTTAATATCCTCTCCAGCACAGAAGCCGCCGAGATCCGTGAATTCCAACTCTACAACTGGAGCCAGCCCGGTTCGCACTGAGCATCAGCGGTTCCTCATCGGAAGCTGAATCGCTATCGCCGCACTTCGCTTTCCGCATCGAGCTCGGTCGCCTCGATCGCCGCCCGGAACGCCCGCACATCATCCTCAAACACCAGATATGTGCGCTTACCGCTCTGCCCCATCTCCGCAGATTCATCCGAGCTTCGGCTCAGCGACGAGTGCACTTCTTCTAAGCCCGTCCGCAGCGTCAACGCCCGCACATTCGCCGGCCGTATCCCTCCGCCCGCCATGATCGAAATCCGGCCCCGTGCATCGCGCTGCAATTGCGCGAGCCGGTCCATGCCCTGCATCGCATCCGCCGCTCCACCCGAAGTGAGAATTCGATCCGCGCCAGTGGTGATCACATCTTCCAGTCCGCGCCCCAGATCGTTGCACACGTCAAACGCCCGATGAAATGTCACGCCAAGAGGCCGTGCGAGTTCAACCAGCCGGCGAGTTCGCTCCACCTCAATCTCACCACCGGGCGTCAACATTCCCAGCACTACCCCATCCACTCCGCGCGCCTTCACCTCTTCGATATCGCGCGCCATCACATCCATCTCTGCATCGGAATATACAAAATCGCCGCCTCGCGGCCGGATAATAACAAAAACCTGAATTTTGACAGCAGCGCGTACAGCGCTGATGAGCCCTGCGCTGGGTGTGATGCCTCCCTCGCTCAGCGCGCTGCAGAGCTCCACCCTGTTTGCTCCGCCGCGCGCGGCAGCAATTGCCGACTCGACGGAATCGATGCAGATTTCAACGTTCATCACTCAAGTGTACGTGCTGACGCGTCGATGAACTTAGCGTCATACGCAACGAAGCGGACCCGAAGGTCCGCCTCATTGAAGCTCGGTCAAGATCAACGCTGCTGTAACTCTGGATCGCCGCGGTGCCGCTCCGTGATCCGCACCGAGTGATCCAGTTTGAACGTAAGCAGAGTCTCCGCCGGCAACACAATCGGCTTGTTGCCGGTGAATGCCGTACCCGCTGTGCCGGCACCGCCTCCTGCGAGTGCGCCGATCGCCGCGCCCTTGCCTCCGCCCGCCAGTCCGCCGATCAAGGCGCCGAGCCCGGCGCCACCGCCAATCAACGTCGCTGAGCGCTTCCCCTTGCCTTGCTGTGCCTGAGAGATCGAGGCAGTCTCAACGGGGTACGAACCCCAGCGCGATGTCACGCGATCGAGTTTTACCACCAGAGCAGCGCCGCCCTTGAACCTGCCGAGCGCCTTCGCATCCACGACAGTCCCTTCAGCACGTGCCCCTTTCGCGATCACAACCTCGCCGCCCTTCATAACGTCATCGGCAACAGTCGCCGTGAACGTGTCGCCCGCATGCGAGATGTTCGATCCGAGATCCGAGTCGAGTCGCACGCGAATGCTGGTCCCCTCCGGCAAGTTCACAACTGCTGGCGGTGGCGGAGTAGCCGGCGCAACGGCCTGCTGGCTTGCCGGCGCGCCCACCTGTCCCGCTGCTGGTTGACCCGCGCTCGCCTGGCCTGCCGGAGCAGTGCCGTCAGGCGAGGCCGGCTGGCTCGCCGCAGGCTGAGATGTCGTGGCCTGGTTTTGAGGAGTTGAGTTCGATTTGCAGCCGGCAACCGAGAGCGTCAACGCAAGCGCGGCTGAAGCAAAGAGTGCGATACGGGGTTGGAAGTTCATAGTGCAGACTCCTTTTCCTTGCAGGGGATTCTCGGAACAGAGCAACGGGCAACAAGCACTTCAGAATTCCACGCAACGATGATACTCCCCGCCGGTAAACGGGAAAACATCGCGGCTCCCCCCGCCTATCGCAGATACTCTTCGGGCTTTGTCGCCAGCGAGTCCGGCGGAAACGTCTTCGGGTCGGCACCCAACTCAACGTTCGGCGTATTCCCCATCGTGATCTCCAGAGTTCCCCCGTTCGCAACATCGGCGTGCCGGAACCACACCTGGTTCAGCATTTGTCCATTCAGTCGAATGCTCTGCACATACTTGTTCTCGCGCGACGCCCCATGTGCCACAATCACGAAATCCTTGCCGTTCTTCAGGTGAATCGTCGCTTTCTCGAATACCGGGCTGCCCACATCGTACGTCGGAATCCCGGGCGTCACCGGATAGATGCCCAGCATTGAGAACACCACAAACGCGCTCATCCCGCCCCCATCTTCATCCCCGGGAATCCCGTGCAGCGTGTCCCGGAAAAACGTCTCAAGCAGCATCCGAATCCGCTTCTGCGTTTTCCACGGCGCACCCAGCCGGTTGTAGATATACGGAATCGCAAAACTCGGTTCGTTCCCCATCGAGAACTGCCCCACCATCGACGTCGAATCCGGAAACTTCGCCTGGAACTCGTATTTTGATCTGTCCAGCGGTTCCCGAAACAGCTGATCCAGATTCTCCTTAGCCTTTTTCGTCCCGCCCATAATCGTGAACAGCCCGTCGAAGTCCTGTGCCACATCCCACGTGTATGTGTAGCCGTTGTTCTCGTCGTAGTAGTCGCGGCCGCCCATGCCGCCGCCAAACTTCGGATCGAGCGGCTCAATCCACTTGCCCTCCGCATCCTTCGGCCACATTAATTCTTTATCTGCGCGAAACAAGTTTCTGTAATTGGCCGCGCGCCCGAGAAAAAGCTTTTCATCCTCAGTCTTCTTCAACTCACGAGCAATCTGCGCGATCTCCCAGTCGTCGAGGCTGTTCTCCAGCGTCACCGGCACAGGCTGCCGCTTCTCAAACGGATGCACGTGCGGATCCGTCTCCTTCTCTCCCGGCCGAAGCGCAGGCATATACCCGTGCGCATTGTAGAAATCGTCCAGCGGCCCCTTCGGCCCCAGCCGCCACGGCAGCAGCGTATCCTCGAGCGATCGCTTTCGAATTCCCTCATATGCCGTAGCGAGATCAAAATTCCGCACCCCCTTGAACCATGCATCCGCAAAGAACGGGGCCGAGTGATTCCCATTCATGCAGGCATAGTTTCCCTGCGCCAGCGCAAACGTTGGCATAATCCCCGATTGCTCATACATCCGCACATACGACTGCAGCTTGTCAGCCTGTACATCCGGATTCAGCAGCGTCTGCAAGGGTTCCAATGCGCGAAACGTATCCCACAGCCAGTTATCGACGTAAAACGGCCGCGCATCCCGATGCACTTTGTGATCGAACGCGCTGTAGTACTGCCCGTCCTCGCTGATGTTGATCATGCGCTCCGACGACCGATACAGAGCCGTGTAGAAAATCCGCCGTTGCGCTTCCGTCCCGCCCTCAACCGCGATCCGCCCCAGCGTCTCATTCCACCGCGCCTTGGCAGCATCTTTCACGCGATCGAAGCCCCAATCCGGAATCTCCCTGCGCAGATTCTTCTCCGCCTGGTCCACGCTGATGAACGAAATCCCGTACCGGAACTCAAGCATCTTCACACCCGCGGTCACCGTCACCCGGCTCTTCTTTCCCGATCCGCCTGAACTCACCTCAGTCGGCGCGCTGAACTCCCCATAGACGTACGCCGTCAGTCCATCCACCGATTCCTGCCCGATCACCGCGCCCTTGTCCGCCTTCTGTAAACTCCCCTCCTGCCGATTCTCAACAACAACCGATCCCCGCCCCTTCGGGAACGTAAACCGAAAATACCCGCACCGCTCCGTCGGAGTGAACTCCGTCCGCACCAGGGAATCGTCGAATCGCACCGAATAGTAGTAAGGAGTGGTGATCTCCTGGTCGTATGCCGCCGCCGATCCATCCCCCGGCATGATGCTGAACAACTCCGGCTGACGATGCGAACTGATCGTCAGCGGAAACGAAGCAATCTTGTCGTCCGTCGCGTCTTTCCGAATCGGATAAAACCGCACCATGCTGTTCGGCAGGTAGACCGCGGGCCGCGTCGGCTCCAGCAGTATTCCGATGTTGCCAATCGACGGATCAACGTACTCAACCTGTGCGAATGCCGCCACGCTCAGCCACGATAGGAAGAGAAGAATGAGTATCGCCCGTCCGGTTGAGAATGACTTAGTTCTGCTGCTTGCCCTTCGGAAAAAGCTCAACGGTCACCGTCCCTGTGTTCCAGACGAATGATATAAGCAAAGTCTCTTTCCGTCGGATGGAGGTGCATCGGGTCACGCAAACAAGCGGCACTCTGATTTTTGATCCCGAAACAAAGCTGCCTGCAACTCCCCAATAAGTAATCCTCACTGTCGCGACCATCGTAACCGGCCCACCGCACCTCGGTAGGATTTGAAGATGATCGGAGATCTCTACAATTGAGAAACAGCGGAGTCATCTGAATTCATGGACGTAGATGTCGCCATCATCGGCGCAGGGCCTTTTGGACTGTCGTCAGGAGCCTGGCTCAAAAATAAAGGCCGCAGCGTCGGCATCTTCGGCGACCCCATGAGCTTCTGGCGCGATCACATGCCCGCCGGAATGTACCTCCGCTCCAACTGGGCCGCCTCGCACATCTCCGATCCAAGCACAAAGCTCACACTCGATCACTTCAAGGCAGACACGGGCGCCAAATTCGGGCAGCCCATTCCCCTCCAGAACTTCGTCCAATACGGCGAGTGGTATCAGAAGAAAGCTCTGCCCGAGTTGCAGCGCACGGAGGTCAGAAACGTCGAGAAGAATGGCAACGGCTTCAAAGTCTCCCTCGACAACGGATCACAACTCAAAGCTCGTCGCGTCATCGTCGCCACAGGCATCGCCCACTTCCCCTGGATGCCCCGTGAGTTCGAAGGCAACCCCAAGTCGCATGTGACCCACACCTCAGACCACAGCGATCTCAGCCGCTTTCGCGGAAAGCGCATAGCTGTCATCGGCAGCGGACAAAGCGCGCTCGACGCAGCCAGGATTCTCAAAGCCTTCGAAGCAGATGTCGAGGTCATTGGTCGCCAGAAAGAGATTCGCTGGGTCGGCCAGAACGCCTGGCTGCATAAGCTCGGCCCCATCTCCTGGTGCCTTTACTCCAACTTCGATGTCGGCCCTGCAGGCCTCAGTCGACTTGTCGGTTTCCCCAATCTCTTCCGCAAACTGCCGCGCAGCCTTCAGGATCCGCTCAGCCACCGCGCCACGCGTCCCGCAGGCACCGGATGGCAAAAGCCGCAACTCCAAGCGGTTTCCATGACCCTCGATCGCCTCGTCACCTCCGTCGATCTTCAGGGCGACACAGTCAAGCTCAAGCTCAGCGACTCCACCGAGCGCCTCGTCGATCACGTCATCGTAGCCACCGGCTATCGCGCCGATGTTTCGCGCTACAAGTTCCTCGACGCGTCCATCTCCCAGGCCCTGCGAACCTCTGCCGGCAGCCCGGTCCTCACCCGCGCCCTCGAGTCCTCGGTTCCCGGTCTCCACTTCGCCGGAAAGCCTGCCGCCTGGAGCTTCGGTCCCCTCCTCAACTTCATCTCCGGAACCCACTTCGCCGCTGCCGAGTTACTGAAAGCCTTTTAGCCCCGTCCCCACCCCCGCACGACGGCAGACAAAGTTCAGCTCAGAACCCCGTACCAGAGCGCAGCCACGAATCCCTTCGCCATCCCTGGCGACCTGAGAACCGTCTGGTGGCACTATTCCGCCGCTCTTCGCTCAAATATCAGCTACAGGCAATGTGATCAAAAGTCAATGCGGAATGATCGAACGGGCAGCGCTTTTCAGCGCGGGTTGATTGTTTTATACGTTAATGATCATTTTCTAGTTGAAATCCTGCCAAGATCGTCGTATCTTCTCCCCAACGCATAAAGCGCCCTTCCGCGAAATACGTGTGGCCTGCGGAACAGGGCCGATTACATGCCGGCGATGCGCAGATTACGAGAGCCGGCCTTGCAACAACCTTGGGAGGCGAAGTGCATCTTCAAACGAACGGCTCGACTCGCGAGTCGGAAACGACCTGTAGTTCGATGCAGCGGACGGTCAGTACTGCTGCCAGTCTCTTCGCGAAATCCCCTGGCGAACCCATCCAGGAGCCATTTGCCTGAAGGCTCTTGAACCACAGTGCGCGCTCGCGCGCGAGACTACGAGATCTCAAATGAAAGGTGCGATGGCAATGATTGACCTCAATCGGAGCGTTTCAGTGAGGCGTCCCCACGCCGCCCCTGGTTTCCCGAAGATCTGTAACTTGAAAGCGACCATTGTTGCTCTGCTCGCGCTGCTGTTCTGCGCGTCCGCAGGTGTATCGAGCGCCCAGCAGCTCACGGCGACATTAACCGGCGTGGTCACCGACAGCACTGGCGCGGTGATTCCCAACGCGGCCGTCACCATAACCGAAGCCGCGACACATGCAGTCAGGACCGTTCAGTCCGACGCCTCCGGCAACTACTCAATCACGAGTCTGCCCGCCGGCACTTACAACCTGAACGTCTCCTCACAAGGCTTCGAGACATTCGTCGCCAAGAACGTCGTTCTCAACGTTGCCGAGAAGCGCGGCCTGAACGTTCAGATGAAGACCGGCTCTACCAGCACCACGGTCACCGTCGAGGCTGCTGCCGTCAACGTCGATACCGAGTCCAGCGCGCAGGCCGGAACGATAACCGGCACGCAGATCCGCGAACTCGAGCTTGCCGGCCGCAACTTCCAGCAACTCGTCACGCTGCAGCCGGGCGTAGTCAGCGAAATGGGCGACGAAACAGGTCCCGGCTACACCGGCATGTCTGTCAACGGAGCCCGCGTCGGCGCCAACAACTGGACCGTCGATGGCTCTGACATCAACGACTCCGGTTCTAACCTCACCGTGACCAACGCACCGAACGTCGACGCCATCCAGGAGTTCACTCTTGCCCGCGGCACCTACGACGCCGGCTACGGACGCTCCGGTGGCGGTCAGGTTGTCGTTGCCACCAAGAGTGGCACCAGCTCCTTCCACGGCACCGCCTACGAGTTCCTTCGCAACACCGCTCTCGACGCCAACGAATGGTTCAACAAGCGCACCCAGGCCGAGAACGGCGAGCCGAACAAGAACCCTGTCAATCATCACAATGTGTACGGGTTCACCATCGGTGGCCCCATCTTCATCCCCGATCACTACAACTCCAGCAAGACCAAGACCTTCTTCTTCTGGTCCGAAGAGTGGCGTAAAATCAGCACTCCCGGCGGCGACAGCATGCCGGCGGCCTCGCAGGACATGCTGAACGGCGTAGTGAAGGGCAACTTCACTGGAGCTCCGGCCGGGTGTGCCACATACAACGCAGCCAGCGACACCACCACGATTTCGCCAAGCTGCTACAGCGCGAACTCCAAGGTCTACCTGACGAACGTCTTCGATAAATACCCGGCCAACGACGGCTCGCGATACACGTTCTCGTCCTCCAACCTCAACAACTTCCGCGACGACATCGCTCGCGTCGATCACTACTTCACCGACAAGATCCACTTCTACGCCCGCTACATGAACGACACCATGCCGGTGGACAACCCAGAAGGCCTCTGGGCGGGTTCGAACTACCCCGGTCTCGTCGACACACTCGTCAACTCGCCCGGCAAGAACGCCGTCGGCAATCTCACCTGGACCATCAACCCCAAGGTCGTAAACGAATTCGAGTTCGCCTACTCGCAGGGCACCTACTTCTCGCAGATCAAGCCCAACCAGTTTGCGACATCCGCCGCCATCAACAGTGCACTCACCAATCAGTGGTCGCCCGATCCCTACGGCAAGGTGCCGGCCATCTCCATCACCGGCGTTACCGGCTTTAACGCAGGTTCGTCGCCCTGGAACGAGCGCAACCTCGACCGCACGTACTTCGACAACCTCTCGTTCAACCTCGGCAAGCACACTCTGCGTACCGGTTTCCAGATCCAGCAGATGATCAAGACCGAAAACGCAGTCAACGGCGAGCCGAACTTCAGCTTCAACTCCTGGGGCGACTTCCTGGTCGGCAACGTTTCCAGCTTCACGCAGACGCTACCCGACATCATCCCTGACCTCCACTTCATCAACACCGAAGCCTACGTTCAGGATGACTGGAAGATCACGCCGCGCCTCACAATCAACCTTGGCGTGCGCTGGAGCAGGCTGCCCTCGGTCACAGACGTAAAGAACACGCTGTCCAACTTCGATCCGAAGTTCTACAACGCAGCGAATGCGCCTAAGATCGACCCCGCAACCGGCAACTTCGTCGCAGGCCAGTATGTCAACGGCTTCCTGCTCCAGCCGGCCACCTACACCAACGGGCTGATCTTCCCCAAAGGCGCTGCTTGCACAAACGCGCAGAAGCTCTCGCCCATCGCGTCGTGCTCGCCCTTCGGCGCGTATGTCAATCCGAATTACAACTCCAACTTCGCTCCGCGTCTCGGCTTCTCCTACGACCTCACTGGCAACGGCAAGATGGTTGTTCGCGGCGGCTTCGGCGTCTTCTATGACCGCCTGCTCAACGGCATCTGGGAGCAGAACGCGTTCACAAACCCGCCGCTCGCCCAGGGCAGGACGATCAACACCACCAAGTTCGACAACATCAACGCCGGCACGGTTTCCGTCAGCTACGGCCCCAACCTGCTCGTCGCCACTGGAAACCCGGCGTTCTTCGTGCCCAGATACTCCAACTTCAACCTGAGCATCCAGCGCGAAATTCTGCCCAGCACCGTCCTCGAAACCGCGTACGTTGGCGCGCTCGCGCGTCACCTGCTCGGCCAGTTCGACCTGAATCAGCCCACAATCGCTTCCGTGCAGGCGGCTCCGACAACGCAGACCAATGCGCTTCGTCCCTATGCCGGATACTCAACCATTCGCGATCGCGGACCGTTCTACACCAACAACTACAACTCGCTACAGGTCAGCCTCAACCACCACTCGCACGGTCTCCAGGTCGGCATGGCATACACCTGGTCGAAGGACCTGACGACGCAGTCTGCTGATCGCGATACCTACTCCACCTATCAGTACGACTTCAAGCTCGACTACGGTCCGGCAACCTACAACCAGCCCCACACCTTCACCGCCAACTACGTTTACGACCTGCCCTTCCACACCAATCAGGCTGGTCTCATCGGCAGAGTCGCAGGCGGATGGGAAGTTTCCGGCATCACCCAGTTCTTCTCCGGCCAGAACTTCTCCGTCAGCCAACCGTTCGATCCCTGGGATCCGAACGGCGCGCACGTCGGCACAGGCAGAGCGGGTACACGTCCTGATCAGATCGGTGCTGTTCACCTGACGAAGAGTGTTGGTGCCTGGTTTACCACCGGCGCTTTCGCTCCCGCAGTCAACCACTGGGGTACGGAACGCTCGGGCAGCCTGCTCGGACCCGGTTACGAGAACTGGGATCTCGCAGCAATCAAGAACACCCGCATCGCCGAGCGCCTCTCGCTTCAGCTTCGCGGCGAATTCTTCAACGCCTTCAACCACGAGAGCTTCTCGGGAGTTGATGCTTCGCTCAGCGATTCACCGTTCTACGGTGGTTCCGGCTTCGGCGAAGTCACCAGCGGTCACTCACCCCGTCGCATCCAACTCGGCGCCAAGTTCATCTTCTGAGCGCCGTGTAACTCTCCTGAATCGGCCGGAGCCTCCGCTCCGGCCTTCTTTTTTGCTCCTTCCCGCACAAACTCCTAACCATAAAAGCAGAGGGAAGCAATAAGCGTCAGGGCACGACTTTACAGGTTCTGCAAAAGTCCGAAACGGCTGCGTTTTGAAAGGGCACAGATTTATCTGTGCCGAGAAGGGGTGCAATGAGAGCGCGGCTTTAGCCGCTGCGGGACGGTTTCGATGAGTCTTGGCAAGACCGGCGCATTTCAGCAACCTGTTTAGTCGTGCCGAAAGAGCCTTCTGATAGGAATGGGGGGCTTAGCCTCCGCAACATGACTGCACTTGCTCTGCCGCGAAGGGAAGGGAACTAGCAGGCAGAGCTCCAAGCCGCATATGTCATCGAACTACTGTTTCGGCGTCGACTCCGGCTTCGCTGCCCCCGAAGGAATCGTCGACATCACCTTCAGCAGCCTCTCATCTTCCGCCTTGTTCAACCCGCTTGCCTTTGCGAACTCCGCCTTTGCTTCCGCGGTCTTACCCATCGCGCGATACAGTCTCGCCAACCGGTAGTGCGCGTTCACATCTTTCGGATTGATCCGGATCGCTGTCTGAAACTCCTTCAGAGCCTCATCTTTTCGCCCCTGCTCCGCAAGCACAATCCCCAGGTCACGATGCGCCATGCCATTTGCAGGCTCTGACTGCGCCACCCTCTCCAGCACTGGCCGCGCCTCCTCAAACTGGTTCATCTGCATCTTTGCGTCGCCAAGATAGAGCATTGCCTGCAGATGCTGAGGGTCATTCGCCAGCTCGGCCTCAAACTCGCTCGCCGCCTCCGGATACTGGCCCTTGGTCCACAGCAGATACCCAAGCCCGAAGTGCACATTGGGCTCCTTCGCATTCACCTTAGCCGCTGCCCTGAACTGCCGCACCGCGCCCTCGTGATCCTTCATCTCGTCGAGCGCCTCGCCCATCAGCATCTCCGCTTCGGCTGAGTCCGCATTCAACGCCACAATCCTGTGAAATGCATCTTGCACACACGCGTAGTCCTTCGACCAGAGGCAGCTATGCGCCAGCGTCAGCAGCAACGTCAGATTCTGCGGATCCTGGCTCACGGCGCCCTTCAGCAGTCGCGACGCCTCTGCATACTGCCCCAACCCGTAGTGCGACATTCCGACAAGAATCGTAAGTTGCGGATTCCCCGGTTGCGCCCGCAGCAGCGGAACCAAATCCGCGATTGCCTGTTGATATTCGCCCGCTTTAAACAGCGCCAACCCGAGATTCAGCCGCAATCCCGGCATCCTCGGATCGAGAGCCATGGCTTTGCGATATTTGCCGATCGCCTCGGAGTACCGCCCTTGCTTCGACTCAATCAGCCCGAGATGTGCGAGCGGCTCCGCTTTCGTCGGGTTCTCGCGCGCCAGCTTGCCCCACGCTTCTTCAGCCTCCGCGAGCCTCCCCTCACGCTCCAGCGAAAACGCCACTTGTCCCGGATCAGTCTGCGCAAACAGGTTCACGCTCAGGCCAAGCGTCAAACACCCGCCACACAGAAGCCGCTTCACCATCGAAATCAGAGTTGTCGCAGCGAGAGGCACTCGATGATGCCTCATTCCCGATTGAGCTCTGGCCAACGTCGTTTCCTCACGAAGCCAGATGCCCCCGCTCATACCCTCGCCCTTTCGGCCGCAAACAACCGCATCAACTAGACAAAGGATACTTCACGGCCGCACGTCCTTCTGCGCTCCCGCGTGATTCCGCTCGCATACTCTCGCTTCAGAACCATCGCGAAACGTCGCTAGTTCACAATGCCTCCAGCTTCCTTCGTTTTGTCGCAAACACCGCTGGTTGGCTGAACAGGCAGGAAAGTGGTCCAGGCCGCTCCTCCACCAGTGGCGTTAGGCGGGTTAAGAGCGCCCGGCGTGCTGAAGTCGAAGAAGTCACTCATATCTCCGTTCTGCAGCCAGTAGGCGTCCCTTGCTGTAAGGGGTGGAACGTTGAAGGTCTTCTCGATAAAGGCCAGGATCGCAGTGCTGTCCATCGGCACGTGCGAGACGTAGTGCGGCTTGACGTACGGCGAAATCACGAGCACCGGAACACGGAGCCCAGTGAGATTGAACATGTTGTATCCGCCGTTTTGCGGCGTGGGAGCGGTGAAGTTGGCGTTCGGGCCGGCGTGGCAGTACCCGTAGGATCCGTTATTGGGATCGGGACACTGGCCCTGCGCATAGGCATCCGGTGGGGGAACCGTCAGGGGCGGCACATGATCGTAGAGGCCGCCGGACTCGTCGTAGCTCAAGATGAAAACGGAGTCCTGCCAGGCGTCGCTGTTCATCAGCGCGCCGATGATGGACTGAACGTATGCCGCTCCTTTCTGGAGATTGTTGTCGGGGTGCTCGTCAAGTGCACTCGCGCCCGAAGCAGATTCGATGAACACGACCTGCGGCAGGGTCTTATCAGGATCGCAGGGCGATCCGTTGCAGGTGCCGGCGAGCATGTTCAGCAGATAGCTCGTGGGGTATGTGTTGTTCTGGACGGTCGGATCGGTGTAGTCCTGGAAATTAGGAAGGAACATGCCGTCCTGGTAGTAGTACTTCCAGCTGACGTTGGCCTCATTCATGGCACGATAGATTGTTTTGGCGCTGTATCGCGGATGAGTGTTGTCGGCGTCGGGATACTCGTGGCCGAAGGAACTCGCTGACTCGATGAACATCCGGTTGGGATACGTCGCAGTCAGGATCGGCGAGAACCAGCGATCGCTGGTCGCGAAGAAGCTCGCGAGATCGTAGTAGTAGGGCAGATCGGTCTGATCGTAGTAACCCAGTACGCGAGTGCCGTCGGGATCGTAGTTAGTCTCGCCCGAGCCCAGGCCGCCATTGGGAGTGTCGAGGAAGTTGCTCATACCGAATGAGCCGGCGGGATAGGTACTCGTCTTTTGCCATGCCGCATCGCCGCCTTTCAGCGCGATGTTGTGGTGGCTCTCATCCCAGGAGGGGGTTGGGTTCTGGGTACAGACAGTGGCTTGATGGAACGGTTTCACCTGCTTGCCGTCATGATGATTGGTAAGCACCAGGTTGGGGTCGAATCCATCCACGTCCGTGGAAGCAGCAGTAATGCCGAACGGTTGCAGACGCTGCGCGCGATAGGCTCCGAGAACTCCAAAGTAGTTGTCGAAGGAGCGGTTCTCCTGGAGCATGAAGATAATGTGCTTGATCTTCCCGGCTGCAGGAGGCGCGACGGTCACGGTGGTGGTCTGCTTGAGCTGGGTGCCGTCGGTCAGCGTCGCAGTGGCGGTATAGGTCGTGGTGGCAGCCGGCATCACGGTGACGGAGCCTTTGGGCAGCGGAGTGCAGGGAGCGCAGCCGCCATTGTCAATCGTCAGCGCAGTCACTGAAGGATCAACTTGCCACGACAAGACCACCGGCTGATTCGCCGTGCTGTTGGCCGGAGTCGCGGTCAGGTTGATGTTGACAGCAGTGATGGTGACGCTGACGGGCTGACTCTGGCCGCCGGAGCCGGTAGCAACCATCGTGTAAGTCACCGTGCTCGGAACGGGGATCTGGAGGCCGGCGGGTTCTGAGGTTGGGAACGTGCCGCCCTCTTCGGGATCGCTTTGGGGAAGAGCAGGGGTAAACGCGACCGAGTTGGCGTTTGTGCTTTGCCAGCTCAGCGTCGTCGATCCGCCTGCCACCACAGTCGTGGGATTGGCGGTGAACTGGCTGATCTGCGGCACGCCGAGGGTCACGGTGACAGCCACCGACTGGGGCTGCGTGCTGCCTCCCGGGCCTGTGGCGACAGCAGTATAGGTGGTGTTTTCCGTCGGCTGGTCGGTGGCTGGATTAGTAGCCGTGGAGATCTGCCTTGTGGCGCCATCGGCGCCCACCGCCGTGATGGCGACAGACGTGGAATTGGTGGTTTGCCAGTTCAGCGTGATCGAATCGCCTTTGGTGATGCTGTTGCTCGAAGCGCTGAACACGAGTGTTGGCGCAGCCGGTGGCGGTTGAGTCACGGCCACTTGGACTTGCACCGGTTTGGTGCTGCCGCCCGCACCCGTTGCCGTCGCCGCATAGGTGGTGGTCACGGTGGGTGAGTCCTGGTTGGATCCATTCACCTGAGCCGTGGGAATCGTCCGCACCGTACCGTCGCTGCCGGTCGCGGTGATCGTAAGAGCAGTGGCATTTGTGGTCGTCCACGTCAGGGTTACCGACTGGCCCGACGTGATGCTGCTCGCGCTGGCGTTGAAAGTGATCGTCGGCGCCTGCGCAGGAGCTGCCGTTACGGCAACCTTGACCTGCTGCTGAACGCTGCCGCCGCCGCTCCCCGTGGCCGTCGCAGAATACGTGGTGTCCTGGGTCGGCGTGTCTTTCGCCGTGCCGCTCAGTTGAGAGTTGGTGGCGATGGTACGGCTGGTGCCGTCAGCGCCGGTCGCGGTAATCGAAACAGAAGCTGCATTCGTGCTCTGCCAGGTCAGGGTCACTGCCTGGCCGGCGGTAACACTGCTTCCGCTTGCCGCAAATGTGAGTGTAGGAGTTGGCGTCGGGTTCGACGACGGGCCCTTGGGACTGGAACCAGAAACTGAACCGCAACCGGTAAGAGCAACAAAGACTGAGACTAAAGCTATTCCAAACAGCGCGCTGAGACGCGTCATGAACGGGCCACTCCTGCTGAACAAACGAAATGAAGGTGAGGCTCCTGGCTGCTGTTACGCGTCTTGCTTTCGTTTTGTGTCACAGAGTGTACAGCGTATCGATGACCAAGAGAACCATCCGGCAGTGATCAAAATGAAAAACAACAGTCGTTCAAAGGCCCCTTGCCAAACAGCAGATCCCTATCGGTTTGCCGTGGATTGCCCAAATTCTGCCGAGCTAAAATTGCCTACTCTCAGTTAGATTGCTCATCGCGGCAAGACGGCTGCCTCGCACCTCGACAAAGTCGCTGCAACGAAAGTGTCTGGATGACCATTACGTAGGGCTACAATGCCGCTTCGAGTACGCTTCAGTGTCGTGCCATTCTATGTTTGCCCTTCGGCAGCATCACCTTAAACGGGAGGCGTGAACCCCTCTAAGGCCGGGATATTGTGGCGACACAGTGCCTCACATGAATAGCTCCAGCACATCGAACCTCTCTGAATCAGAACTCCAGTTCGAGAGATCTCAACATCTCGGCCGTGCGTTTATCAATATCGCTGGATGTTTCTAGCGGAGGGAGAGGGATTCGAACTTGAGCCGCATTGTGGGCGTGAGCGCAGCGGGAGCCCACAGGCGAAATCCTGAGCTTGCGAAGGACCTCAGATATCTATGGCGGAGGGAGAGGGATTCGAACTTGAGCCGTATTGTGGGCGTGAGCGCAGCGGGAGCCCACAGGCGAAATCCTGAGCTTGCGAAGGACCCTTGAACTTTTATGGCGGAGGGAGAGGGATTCGAACTTGAGCCGCATTGTGGGCGTGAGCGCAGCGGGAGCCCACAGGCGAAATCCTGAGCTTGCGAAGGACCCTTGAACTTTTATGGCGGTGCTAGCAGTCCAGTGCGAACCCGTCTCCGCTTCAAATTCCCGGGAACAGGGAAATTTACAGGGAAAATCACCGTGTCTGTATTCTACTCTCATCGAAGACTGGCCATTTGCCCTGGGATTGAGAGCTTTGCGCGTCAGAATCACCGGAAAATATCAGGGAAAATTCACGCACAAAACAGGGAAATCGTCTCGATAGATCAGGCGAAGATTGATCAAAGGTCCGAGTAGCCGGTTACTCGACCCCACGACCAGATTCCGCTTGGTATTGCTTCCACGCGGATGGCAAGATGTCTGCCTCTGTGGTGCATGGGAACCACCGTGTAATGCAGGACAAATCGAAGTTGGTAAGCTCCTCAATCTTCGCGGGTGGTGTGGTAGGCAGCGAGAAGGTCATCAGCTTGATGCAGCCCTCACATCCGCCGGGTTTACCGATGAAATAGGTCGGATGGAGCTTGCGCTGTGGCCAGAACTGATATGGGCCGAACTCCTCCTGTTGTACCGCACGACCGAACAGTCCATATCCACCCCGATCAACTTGTGAAACGTAGGGAGGAACATCGAGCATCAGTATGAATTCGGTGCGATCGACGGTGCCGTTTCGCGCTTCAATCGTCGCTCTGGCTGTGGTCTCATGCCAGCCAACCGCCCAATAAGACCAGACCGCGATTCTTCGGAAAGCGTTCTGTGGCACCCAAATTTGATCATGGACTCCTATATCGATCTGGCAGGTCTGCGCATCGCATTTGCGTTCGACGTTGGCGAATCTCTCCCAGTTGTCAGCAATACGTTGAGCATCGGCGACTGTGCCCCCATGAAGCTGGAAGCCACGCACATCGGCGAGAAGATGCTCTGCACGCGCTCGCAGCGCATGTTGCTGGACCCCGATGTATATTGCCGCACTGAGAGCAGCAAGCATTACGACGGCGGAAATCATGGGGAGAATTCGTCGCCACGACATGCGTTTTCTCACTTGAAGATGTAGACACCACGTATTGCACATTTGTTCCAGATCGCGTGACCGAAGAGCGATATCCAGCAAGGATTCTGGCAAAGAAGGCTCAAGGTAGGACATTGTGAGCCTGTAATCGGCTACTCGGAACCTACTAGGGCGAAGGATCGTCAAAGGTCCGAGTTGCCGGTGACTCGACCGGAACGCACGAGTGGAGCTATCTTTGCATCGGTGAGATTCTCAATGCTTGAACGAATTGTTCCGATGATTCACGTACCTGACGTTGAGGCAACCGCCGAGTGGTATTCATGGGGTTCGATGTTCGGGCGACCAACCGGGAAAGCGAAGGCGGCAAAATTGACTGGACGCTGCTCCGGCTCGGACAAAGCGAGATCATGTTGAATGCCGGTGGCCTACCGAGTTCCGCGTCCCGGCGTGAATTTGATCTCTATATTCATGTCAAAGACGTCAATGAAGTCCGGACACGCATCGACGGCAAGGCCGAGATAGTCGAAGAACTCAATGAGACCTTCTATGGTGTGCGTGAATTCATCATCCGCGACTGCAATGGATTCTGGATCACCTTTGGCCAGTCGAAGTCTACTTCCGAGTAGTCGGTAATTCGCCCATAGTGCTTTCTTTGGTATTGTTCCAACGGCTCCCGAGCGAAGATGAGAGGCTTTGAACGGGTTTGGAGTTCAGTCGTTAGAATGCGTAGTGGGAGGAACCGTCACCAGACCTGAAGCTGTTCCTGCTCCGTGTGTGGTTGGGCCTCAAGGAGCCGCCGCCACCTAGATGAGAGACTTGCGACTCCGAGGCCCTTGTCGGCTCCTAGGGGCTGGTGTGCAAGGAGCCTTGCTCTCGCAGCGAGAGTTACAGATTGGATGCTGGAACCTGCTTCGGCGGCGATTCATCATTGATCTCAGCTGATCGTCAGCCCTGAGATTCGCTGAAGCTCCTTAAGAAGTGCACCCTCAGTGATGACTATCGGAGATAGCGTCGAGGATGTAGCGTACCTTGGTCATGCAGGCAGGGCAGTTCGCTTCTAATATTCCCTGTGACTCAGAACGCGGTTCTGAGAAGGAGCGAAGGCAGTCTGGACAAGTCAAGACCACGTAGTCCTTGCCGTTTATTGGAATCCAGACAGGAGCCTTGTGAGGTTTTGGGAGATGCGGTCTCAGCGGTGAGAGTCCAATCAGTTCTTCGATCTTCGACGCAAGATCTGGCGGCTTGTACTGACCTTTTAAGAGGAACGCATCTGCGAGAGGAGCAGTGATGCCTGTACCAAAAAACTCTCCACTGATGGCTATAACAGGAATATGCGGAAATCGCTGTCTGACAATCGACAGCAATTCGAAGCCGCTCATTCCAGGCATTCGCAAATCAGAGACGATCAAGTCCGGCAGAACGGAGCGGAGTTCTACGAGTGCTTGAAAACCATCCTCAGCCGTTCGCACTTCGTGACCGAATGTTTTCAGGATGAGAGCGGAAGTCTCCCTGAGTCCTGCATCGTCATCGACGAATAGGATTCTCAGCTTGAACCCTTGCTGGGCCATACCAGCACTCCTGCTGCAAATTGGAATGCTGCCATTATAATCCCGCGCACCAGCTAGTTGGCTCCAGTCGTCTCAGGCGATTGCTTATGCTCCATCGCCTGCTGCGAGTAGAGTCTGTATTCTTTCGATCACTTCAGTCGGGTAGATCGGTTTGGCTAGAATCTCGAAACTGTAGCCAAGTTTTCTGGCGTTCTCAAGGAGATTGGCCGTGGACGACACTCCAGACATGAGGAGAACCTTGCGCACAAGATGCCGTCGCACGGAATCGATTGCCAGCTCAATGCCTGTCATTCCCGGCATCATCACGTCACTGAGTAGAAGATCAAACGATCCAGACTGCAGGAGACTCAGCGCATTCTGCGAATTGTAGGCAGCCACCGCGTGAAAGCCTTCCGCTGAAAGAACCATCACCAGCGTATCCGCTATGATGTCGTGATCATCGACGACAAGTACACTCTTCTTCGGCTTGGGAGACGCTGCAAGCAAATCTGCAAATCTCTCCTTCCGCTCGGTACGGAATGGGCAGCGTCTGTGGCAACAACGCTCTATCCGGTAAGATGCGGGCCAATGGCGTTCAGCGTATCTTTGTTCTCCACTGTCACTTCTGCCTAATGTGACTCATCCTACTTCTGTAATCAGCGGAACGGTTACTTCGTGGCGGGTAGTTGAGGTTTATGTAGACGTTTCTCGTGCCACGCTAGCTTCAAAACGATGAGTGTTTGTCAGTCGAAGTTCCTGGGAGGGGACGATGGAAGAGATGTATCAGGATGTCACGATCACACCGATTCGTCGCTTGGCAGCGGAACCGTTCATGTACAGACTCCTCGTATATGGGAAGAAACCAAACCTGTGGACCACCCCCGGTATCTATAGCACGCCGGAAAAGGCGATAGCTTCGTTCACACGGCCGCTGTGCGCTGAGTATCAGACCCACATTCTATACACGCTCCGCGATGGCAGAGAAGTGAAGATCCGGTTGAACAACTCCATCCAGTGAGCAGGTTGAGAATTGGTCTTCCTTTGCTTCGACGTCCGTTATTGCAACCCTTCCTTCCGCTGTAGGAAGTCGAGCAGGAGCTGAATGGCGTTGGTCCTCTCGACCATTTCAGCCCTGCGGGTTGCATCGTTATCAAGGGAAGCAGACTGGATGCGATCAAGCTCTAGCTGTTCTCTTAGTGCTCTAACCGTCGCTTCGCGTGTGGTGCGATCCATGGTCCTACTAACAGTGGAGTGGATTAGATTGGTTTTCCAGCTTGGCATTTGTGTTCAAGCATGTGCTGTCGCAGCGCACCGATTGCACGCTCTTTTTCGCCAATTGTCAATTCCAGCTCCCGATCCAATCTCTTAGTAGCAGCGAAATCACCAGACTTAAAGAGATCAAGGTGTCGGCTTGTTAGGTGGGTCAGCTTGCTCAGGATGGTCTCAACAGTGGCAGCAAGCCGCGTATATTCCGCGCAAATTTCCATCCTGAGTTGGATGCCCAAATCCTGAAGCAAAGGACTAGGGAATACCCCGGCAAAACGCTCAGCTACCATGATGACAACAATGGTTGCGCGCCCACATCTGATTGCGATTGTCGCTTGCCTTTCACTTACCTGCAATGCGCAGCATTGCCCGAATGCAACAATGCGCGATGCGACGATCAGGGGTGATTCGATTGACGGTGCTGTGAGCTTGCACGAGCCGCTAAGGTCAGTTCAGGTTCGGCTGATTTCCCGCAACAAGACTGTTTGGGTCGGCTCGACGAACAAAGAAGGTTCATTCGTAATTAAAGATCAGCGTCCAGGTACCTACCGCCTCACTGTAGCCGGATGGGGCAGCATGACCGTTCGCTTGAGTCCCAGAAAGTCATCTAAATCGGACAGAAACCTCTCGATGTCATCATGCGTGAGGACAATGAATGTGTTTGGACAACCACCGTCCTAAATTGATCCCGCTACTTCTGTCCTTCTGCTTCGCCCAACGCTTACGTTGTGCTTCTGCAATACGCTGGCGAGCTTCTGCGCTCCATTCACGTATTGTGGCCATCTCACAACTGAATTCTGCAATCTAAGTTCCTTGTGCAACGACTGTTCCATCCGGACCAGCCAAGCACGCGGTCTAGGACCGTCGGGCTGCGCTGTTCGTCCGGTTCACCCCTAGATGGACATCGCATAATTCTAGATATAGAGAGAACCTTATGATCTACGGACCGCACCAGAGGAACATCGTTTCCGTCCGCAGTAATGAAGCCGCAAACCCTCCCTCGACCTGCCGTCTGTATGTCCTGCTCGTGCTGCTTGCAATGGTTCTCTCCTTGTTATCTGTGATGTGGTTTTTCGATCCCAACAGCTTGACGCTGACTCCATCAAGCGGGCGCATTGAGCTGCGAAGCGCCGGAAGTTGAAAGATCACCGAACGGTGTTTTGTCTTATTTACTTCGGAAATGGACCTTGGCAGGCATCTAGAAAGCGAACGGCATACTCGGTCAACTTGTACCAGTCGGTGCCTTCAGAATCCACTTCTTCATGCCTCTCGTATTCGCTTAGATTGCGTGAATCAAATGAGCTTGAAACTTCAAATTCTCTTAATTAGCCCAAGTCTTTCGTAGTTATCAGGGTACACACTGGGTGGAATTTCAAATTCTTTTGGTCCCTGCGATTTGAGTGCTCCGAAGGACCATGGTGCAAGCGTCATTCCAGCGTAAATCCGGTGCTTAGTCTCAATCTTCCTGGAGTATTGAGGGTGGAGCTCAAAGAATTGTTTATTCCGTTCTTGCTCACGTTCAATGCCATCGTTGAAGTGCTCGACGCTTCCTGAAAGCCTCAGTGCAGGCTCCGTTCTGATCTCACTGGCTTACGAGTGAACAGCAGGTGAGACAGTCTGCCACGGAAGATGTCAGGAGGCAGGTCGGAGCGACGCGCACTGCACAGAGGACAGTCGGCAACAATCCAGGTATCAGGCATTGTTTGCACAGGTGCAGGGATGTTTTGGGCCACAGCCCTTGCAGGTCACTGTGCAGGCGCAGACGCGGGATTCGGGCAAGGTGGTCCCGAAGCAAGTGCCCGACAAGTTCGGCCATCGTTCAAATGAAGATGGCACTATCGATTCATCTGTCCCCACTGCTTCTCCACCTTCGCAACCTTGTGAAGGCGATCTAGCTCGCGCCGAGCGGAACCAGGTCCGCGATCTCCAGTCTGCTAGATCATTTCAGCAAAATGAGAGACGGACCGAGGGCTGGCTCCCGAGAAATTCCTCGCGTTCAAGGTCGGCGATCTTGAGTAGCAGCGTGCGGCGCAAGTCGTGAACCGAAGGATCGGCAGGGTGTAGATGTGCTCCCCGATCGATCTCCCGAACGGTCTTACGCAGAATGTCTATAAGCTTTCGGGAAGTCGATGAAGACGGCATGACAGACTCTCGCTTGCCAATTTGGATGAGAGCAGGCGAGAATAGGATGGCCTTCATTCAATCGATTTTGCAAAGGTATTGGCCTAATCCATATCTTCCGTTCTTTCCTTGTTGCCCTATGGAATGGACCCCCGAAACCGAGCCCTCGACTGCGTTAATTACCCCGTTGGGCGCAGATTAAGGGCTCAGGCAGGTTCCACAGTGGAACAGGTATTAGCGAAGCAAAGGCGAACATAGGCAACAATTTGGAGCGTTTTCCGACCTAGGCCCAGGCAGAGACCTCGCCACCACAAGCTTGCACGCTTCCGCTTCGGTAATTACACTAGCGACAAGTTTCCACGATTTGAGTTGTGCCCTGAGGCAGTCATGCCGGATTGCAAAGTCAAGTCTGCTCTTGTGCTTGAGAACGACCCCAAAGATATCCTCGTTGCTCTTTCCATTCTGCGTTCCGTGGGCATCAGTGATGTTTGTAGTTTTGCATCCAGTCTGAAGGCGCAGAACTTTCTATACGACGCGCTCAATCGTGAAGCGCCGCTGCCCGATCTCCTCGTCGTCGATTTGGATCTACAGCAAGAGAGTGGCTATGAATTTATCCGCCACTGGCGAACAGTTGCGGGTTTGCGGGACATTCCCCTGATCGTCTGGTCAAAGCTTGGTCAGGATCATGAGCAGGTATGTGAGGTGTTCCATGTAAGCTGCTTCATCCCGAAATGGAAAGGGAGAGAAGCTCTTGAATCAGCAATCCGTGAGGAGTGCTTCGCCTAGACAGCTAGCGATTGCGTTCGATGACGCTCGACAATGCTTTGGAGAGCAGGAGCCCTCGCGGATCTCACCTCAGCCGCTAGCATTTCCAAAATCCTGAACGATGTTCTCGCCCGCCATCGGTCTGCCGCGAGCCGAATTTTGGGCTTGGAAAGCTGCTGAGCAGGTCCATCGACATCCGACCCACGGACACCTTATTTCTGAAGCCAGAGCGGCATCGTGCTTTACTCCTCCTGCTCGTCACCATCCTAGTCCAGCTTGTGGACGGCGGCGGCATATCGGTCGGTCAGATGCAACCGCCTCACAAGATTGCGAGTTGGAGACCGGCGTCAGCTTTGCTCAAGTTCTTGCGAAAGTCTCAAACCGGTCGGGTTTCCGCTGCGCATAGAGTCACAGTCTGTTAATCCGTGTAGTGCAACATGGAACGAGAACGCAACAAGATTGAACCTCCGCTTGGCCCGGGCTTCAGACCGGGCCAGAATCGCTAGGCAAAGCCCTAGTTACTTTGTCGGCAACATCCATGCTACGTTTTGTTACTTCCTCACTGAAATGAGCTGCGCCATGGACCGAGCCTTTACGCACCGCTTCAATACTGGTGACGGCACGGTCGATTCGATCTGCCATCGCTGCTTTCATACCGTCGCCATTGCAAGTCGCGAATCTGATCTCCAAACCCTCGAGCAAAAGCATGTCTGCGACCCGGAAGACAAACTGCGTTTCGAGCTAATCGCTGAGGCCGCTAAGCTGCACTACTTGGAGCAGGCATCTTGACGCAAATTCCGCCCTCCCCCGATGGCGGAGAGGTCTAGGACATACAGCAATTTTCACTTACGGACCGTAAACCTCTTTGGCACATCTCGCATCTCTAATGAGCTGAGTAGTTGCAGCCAATGGATTCCAAGCGCGCCCCCGTAGCCGAAGCTGTCCTCCGAACGATCGCTGAACTTGAGAGAAAGCACGGCACCGATGATCCTCAACTCTTTGAGAAGATCCGGCGGCGCGTTCTTCTGCGTCTTTCTGAGCGGCTCACAAAGCCGAAGTCCCGAATGAAAGTAGTTCTATTCCATCCTGATGCGGGTTGAACAGGGACCGACGAGCTGAAGCCGCACAAAGCGCCACAAGGATGAACCTTCGTTCATAATCCATCCAACGCGTTGATCCGCTTCAAATCGCGCGTACAATCCCCCTGTGGCCGGTTTCACCGAACACGCTCTCCGCACCTCTTCGAATGTCCTCCGCACATCCCGACAGCGGCTCGTCCTCTGCGCTGCTCAACGGGCCATAGAGCGAGAGTGCATAGCATCAACTCGGGAGAGAATTAGCAGGACCGGAGAGCTCATCTACCCAGTTGAGAGCTTCGGGTTTTGCGCTCCGAATCAACCTCGCTCCACTAGGGTATTTCCTAGTTGGAAAGGGAAAATACTCACGCTAAGAATGTCGAGAAGATGCATTTCGCAAATCCTCCTCTGAAGCCCGTTGCAGTGGCGTATGACGTCACGGAAAGTACACTCCGATTGGCGGCTCAAGCTCGTCACCAATTAACGCAAACTGCCTCAGTTGTGCAGCGCTCAAAAAAAACGATTAGAAGGACCGACCAGCTCATCTCCTGCATTCTGCAAGATGCTATGGTTGCTTCTCCCCCCCGGACTGGACAGTCTGACGTTGCGCTCTCGCATCGAGCCAAAGAGATCCGTGTGAGAAAGAGAGCTGACAACGTCCACTGTCAGCCCTCCGTGCATCAGACCACACCGGAACGGATTATGTGATTACGGTGAACGAGACTACAATCCGGACATGGACGATCCGACAGACCGCGCGCTCATACGATCCGCCGAGACACTTGACTCGTCTGTATTCGCTATCGAAGCTTCAAAAGCTCTTGAGCATTCGATACGAGAGACGCTCGCAAGCAGCGCGGCCAGGGTTGAAGAGTCACGAGACATTCTGCAAAAAACCAGCGAAGCTGCGTTGCCGGTGACCGAACCCGAAGACCCCCAGCCACGTTGATCTCCATAACACATCGAGCCGAGAATTTATCGGCGCCGAGCCCTTGATCTTGAAGGCGAGGCCTGAACAGCGGTGTGATTCAGGGCTATTGTCCCTCAACCTCGGTTGGGCATAATCAACGCGACTGCTTACGCTTGGACGGAAGAGGGTGCTCGATGAAGACCTCGTGGCAAATCGAATCCGGTGGTCTGCTCTGCCGATGGTCCGCCCTCCTGGATGATGGTTCAAATTCGCCCATTATGCCGGCGACATCGACAGAACGCTATGGGAGCTTTATGCCCCCGATGCCCGATTTCGTGGTACGTTCCTTGGAACCTCCGGTGGAACCTACCTCGGTCTTCATCAATGCCTTAGACATCGCTGTCTGTCACAGCAGCGACACCTGCGACGGCCGTTCCCGAGACTCAGCGAAGCCCTTGGATCAGGCTGACTCTTCGAACTCTAGTCTTTCCATCTCCCGCAGCTGCCGCAAAAGGACCCGCAGATCCTTTTCGTTCTCAGCTACCCTTTCAGAAATCCAGGCGAGGTTGACCTGGCCAGTCGTCAGCATTCGCAGGAGCCATTGCAGATCGGCCTCGCACTCTCTCATACGAGACTTGGTATGTTCTATCTGCATCCTGCGTCTCAGGTTCACGCATCCGCCCTCCTCGCGACGCCAAACGGTAGGGTGCTTTGATCGGACAGTTAGATGCTTGTGTAATCCGGCGAGGCCTGCCGAGAGAACTCGGCAATAGCAGATCAGAAAAAAGCCACAGATTGCAATCCTGTAGGTGATCACAATCTGTGGTGCCGATACATGTGCCGTCCCCGCAGAGGAGCGGCACCTGTCTGCTTGTTCGGATGTAGAAGGTTTGTACACGTTGTAGCTTTGTGCGTTCAGCGTCTCACACTCTGTATCGCAACAAAACTGGTGGCGTTGTACACCGCGCACCGCAGTATACGAATCAACCCACTTTCTGCACGCCTTTATGAACTCTTTACGCAACCATCAGTGACGAAGCGGTATCGAATTGGGGTGAACGACGGACGTAAAGCTACTTAGAATGTGGGCCTTATGTATTCACCGCTTGAGGGTCAAGCGCTATTGATCGTTGATGCTGTTCTGCTGCTTTTCCTGCTCATTTCAGAGCACATTCCGATCCAGAAGCCGTACTGGTTCCATTCTCTTTTTGGGCTGTGTTGGAGTGTGATCGTTGTTGCGACGGAAATTGTGCAGCGTATTGTCCGCTGAAGGCATTTTGGTGCATCTTTTCTGGTTATGAACCACGGGGACTTGGTTCAACGCTTGTGCCTTTGCTCGCTTGCTGAACCCTATGGGAACTAGGGAAAACCCCGGTCACGTAGAGCATCATCAGAGGAATACTGCGTAAGGGTAATCTGAGAGGCTCGAGATGGCTGATCCAAAGGTTCAACTGCTGAAAGACACAGTTAAGAAGATCGAACAACACCACAGCGACAATCCGGCGAGTTCCCAACTCAAGCAGATTCTGAACGAAAAAATCGAGGAACTTGAAAGTTTTGGCGATCGCGAACCTGAGCCACTGGCTCACAGGGATTAGGGTTGACCGAGAAGATGTACCAAGCATCATCGAGCGAGTGCACATCACGCCAGCGCCGTCGCCCTCTACCACGTCGGTCACATTTCACAAGTCCTAACATCTCTTTCATCAAAAGGGTGTCTGTCTACGGTTCTATTCTGAGCTGTTGGAGTAGCCCCGTGCCCAAGTACCACTAGGCTGCGCGGTTCTTCGGAGCCTCTGGATTCTGATCGAGGATCGAGCGACTAGGCCTTGAGCCAGTGGTTACAGATGTGAGCGGCTTCGGCGCGCTTCATGTCAGCCTGGGTGTTGACACTCGCGATGGAGACGTAACAGCGTGGACATATAGAGTCGACGGACTGCAAAGGAAAGCAGCTGAGGCACGCCCCGAAGGAAAATCTTTGTTGCTGGCGGGATCGAGATGCGCCTTTCTGGGTGGATTGTTTGAATGCTTAGTCGAAGAGGAGCGCGAGGTGTTACAAGAAGCTGCTGAGCTCAGCGTGAGCTGACTCAGAGAACAACCTCGGAGGCTCCTCAGAGACGATATGTATTACATCGGACTGGACATTCACAAGAAGACGATCAGCTATTGCGTGAAGGACGCGGCTGGTTGTGTGCACCGGGAAGGCAAGATCGGTTCGAGCCGGCGCGAGTTGGATGCGTGGATCGGAACCCTTCCGCAGCCGCGGATGATGGCGATGGAAGCGACCATCTTCACCGGTTGGATTTACGACTACCTGCTTCCGCATGCGGAGAAGTTGAAGGTGGCTCATCCGCTGATGCTGCGGGCGATTGCGGCAGCCAAGAAGAAGAACGACAAGATCGACGCGGCGAAGATCGCCGACTGTCTCCGATGCGATTTTCTGCCTGAGTGCCACATAGCCCCGACTGAGATCCGCGACAGGCGCCGAGTGCTGCGTTATCGCAACCTGGTGGTGAGGCAGATGGTGCAGATGAAGAACCGGGTCTCTGGGCTGCTGATGGAGACCGGAGTGAGCTACAACAAGCGTCAGCTGCACAAGGTGGGCTACTTCGGCGAGATGATGTCGACCAACGCAGAGATCAACGACGCGGTGCGTCCATTGCTGAACCTGAGCCGCGGTATGATCCGGCGTTCGAGCAAGCTGGAGTACGACCTGGTGAGTTCGCTGGAACGCGATCCCTTGCTGAGAGAGCGGCTGCGGCGGTTGCGCACTGTTCCCGGAGTTGGCTCGATCACGGCGCTCACATGGGCTCTCGAGATCGGTGACTACACGCGCTTCAGCTCCAACCGGCAGGCGATCAGCTACTGCGGCTTGTGCGCCGATGAGAAGAGTTCGGCGGACAAGGTAATGAGGATGCCGCTATCGAAGCAGCGGAACAAGCATATCCAGCGAGTGCTGGTCGAAGCTGCGAAGCTGGCGCCTAGGGACTCACCGGAACTGGCGATGATCCGAGCACGTGAGCTGGAGAGAGGAAATCCCAACCGGGCCACCCTTGCAGTTGCCAGGAAGATGGTCTGCTACATGCTGGCGGTTGAACGCAGACAACAGGATTTCGTGCAGACCGCAGCTGCATAAAAACCTTTCCTAATAAGGAAAAGCAAAAACATCGGGATCGATCGAAGCGCAGGCTGCCAGGTCCTGCATGTAGCCGACTGAGCGACGGAGTTTTACTCCCGAGGCTCTCTCCGAATTGTTTCGGGACTGGCAGAGAACACATACTCAATCATCTGCGAAGGCCTTGAGCCTGAGGCAGCAAATGGATGTCCGGTCCTGCACGGGATGCAGGGGCCATCAGCCGTGAGGCAATCGTGCGCGGACGAGATCCCGATCAATCGCAACGCGCGCTCTCCAAAGCGCGCCCTAGGGCCTCGTCGTTTTCTCTTGACAGTTGACTAACATGGAGGTCGGCAACTCGTCCCTATGCCGTTTCGTCGCCTGCCGTTTGTTTGTTCCGAGTTGCCTGTGACTCGACCACCATCACAATTCAGTCGTCGAATCGGACTATGCTTCGCATGGGGCCAAGCTCCAGCTGTCTGCCATGATCAGGCCTTCCGCTATAGAATTCGCCTTGTGACCTACGAAGAGCGAATTGTCGGACTGCGAGCGCAACTCGAAATGCTTGACTCTGGGCTCGATGAGAATAGAACTCCTCATCTCAAGGCGAGAATAGCCTTTGCAGGCCGCTGCTTAGATGATGCGGAATCTGTACTCCGCCAGGCCGTGTCCGCAGGCCCAAATGCGGCTACCTTTTGCGCCTTCGCTGAGCAAAGTATCAGCTGTGCCGCAGGCGTTTGTCTTATATCCACCGCGATCATTAAAGATTTTGGGCAGAACCTGGAGGGGTTCTGACAGACGATACGTCTGTGAGGCGATGTGACCTGTCATGCACTGGTACGTGGCGGTTTTCATCGGGCTCGCCATCCTCGGCTGAGCGTTTGTCTTGATCCCGCCCATAAGAGGCTTCTACTACGCTCAAGGATCAGGAAACGGTGAGAGGAATCAGATCACCATCGCTGACACTTGGAACAGTCGCTCGGGACGCTGTAGTCGCTCTTCGGCATTCAACCAAGCGAAATCGTTCTTGGCTTCGGTGCGCTCGAGCTTCAACCGAGGCAGACGGCGGTGTATTTCAGCTCGCCGCTGGTTCGAGACGCCCGCGGTCCTCAACTCGCGAACTAGAGCAGAGTGCTCCAGTTCGTAAAGCAGAATCCTCGCCTTGAGCTCATTCATCTTGAACTGCCGCAGCACTTCCATCGAGACCACCAGTTATTACGGGGAAAGGGAATATGGGTAGATTGCCCAAGAATCTACTCCCGGGCTGTGATATGTGTCACTCGATCTCTGGTAGTCGCCACTTGGGAACGTTCAGGTCGGATCGTCGGCAACTCGAGGTAGCCAAGAAATTGCCAGTTTCCGGGTTGCCGGTCACTGGCCCACTTCTTACTTAGCGCTCATGAGATGTAACGGTATGGGCCGCCGCGACACTATTGAACAGCCCTCCCCCACCGAGGACGGGTTATGGACCACAAAGAGGCGCTCGAATCAATGGCTGTCGAGCGGTATCTTCTTGGTGAACTCTCGCCAGCGCAGAACGAATCTTTCGAACAGCACGCCATTAGCTGCGACGAATGCGCAATCGATTTGAGAATCTGCAAGATTCTTCTGCATGGGGTAAGCGAGTCATTCCGTCGATCCAAAACAGAGTGAATCGACCAAGCTCCAACAGCCTTCAGTGCCGACTAGTTACCAACTAAGAACCAAGCCAAAATCCGTTAGGGTCCGAGTCGCCGCAAATCCGCCCATAATGAGCAGTCTCGACGAGAGGTAATACCACCTATTCAATGCAACGTCTACCGGCGGCTACTGTGAAGTGAGTTTGTTCAGGCGGCGGCCATCTCCAGGATTGAATAGGGGCTAATGGTTGCGATTGCGCTGACCAAGCGAAGAGCACACTTTGAGGCCAAAGTGGAGTACTCCTCCTGAGTGCGTTCCATGCCACCCGGTAGCGCCATCATGGCGATATCCAGTTCTTTGGAGAGGTGAGGCTCCGGTGTCGATGGGACGACAGTCTCGATGATGAGCACTCGAGCATCCTGCGGCATAGCATTGCGGATCGCAGACAGGATTTTGATGCATTCCTTATCCGGCCAGTCGTGGATGATATTCATCAACAGATAGGCGTTTGCTTCAGGAATGGGATCAGCGAAGAAGCTGCCACCGACCAAAGACAGCTTTTCATCTTTCTCCGGCACAACATCTGCAATCACATGTGGCTGATCGAACAGAATTCCCAGCGTCATTGGCGACCTCTTAAGGATGGCGCGCAACAAGTGCCCTCGGCCGCCCCCAATGTCTGCAACAACCGCGAATTGCGAGAAATCATATGCAGGCAGAATGGCCGCAATATCACCGTGCGATTTCGAAGTCATTGACGCGTTAAAGATGCGGCTTTCTTCGGGATGGCCAGCCAAATACCCGAAAACTCCTTCCGGATGGCTCTTTGTGAATGCAGGTTCGCCCGTACGCAAAGAATGATCTAAGTCACCAAATGCGTCCCAGAACGCCGGTAAACCGAGCATCCGAATGTAGTCGCGCAAAGAGCCGGGATGGTCGGAGCGAAGGAGGCGTGACGCTTCCGTATGATGCCAGGACCCGTCCTTCAATTCAAAGATCCCAACCGAGGCTAACAGCCGTAACACCCGATAGAGAGCATGCGGTTGTGTGCCTGTAGCATCCGCGAGTGCCTCGGTTGATCGAGCCCCATTGTCGAGTGCGTCGGCGACTCCGAACTCTGCTACGACGTGCAGGCATCGCGATGTCCAGTAGGCTGTGGTGAACTGCATAAGGAGGGCGTTCGCAGGACTCGGCGGTGTTGGGGCTCCCGGTCGCTCAATGTCGAGGTTCATGTGAATCACCTTGTGGAATATAGGCTGAAAATGTTGAACGCGATTGTATTGAAATCCTGAAGCTGTGACAACGCATTGTTGATCGTGCGGTCCGCCACTCGGGCCCAACCCGAGAAATTGCCGGCTTCCGAGTTGCCGGTGATTCGCTCAAAACCCCAGCTTGGGGCATCGTCATGTGTGTACCCGAGCCAGATCGAATCATATTCTAAAGATGCACTTGCATCTGTGCTCTGCATGCCGAAGTGTCCCGAGTACGATCGTCTCGCAAGTTGAAGATGTGCTTGCAGACCTTGCCCGAATCACGACTGATCAGCTTCAGTCTGCGCCGGGGACCAGAAATGAATCCTGAGTGCGATAGGCTTTCGCCTTTTTCCCTCTGCCATTATTATCAGCAAATGACAGGCGAGTGGGTCCGACCGGATGGCCTTTGGATACTCGACTCACAGGGTGCAAGCGTCTATGCAAATGAGGACATGGCTGAAATGTTGGGAACCACAGTTTCCGATCTGCTCGGCAAAGATTCCTTCCTGTACGTGTTTCCAGAGGACCTTGACGCGGCGCGACAGCTTTTCGCCACGAAGCAAGCCGGTAATCGCGCTCCCTTTCACTTCAGATTGCGGCGTGTAGATGGCGGCCCGATCTGGGCCGATGTGCAAGCGACTCCAATGCGAAACGCAGCAGATCAATTCATAGGCATCGTGGGTTCCTTCACGATTTCCACGCTCCAAGGCGAGAAGAAGTAGCAGCTCCCCATGAAAAAGGTAAGAGTTTGATCCGACCCGTGGAAGCCCAAACCGGCTGTGACAGACATCCTGCTTCAGTCCTCGCGTAGTGCTACGGTGGGTTCGAGGGTCGCTGCCCGTTGGGCCGGGATCGCACTTGCGATCAATGCGCTCAAGAGGAGAATTCCGGTTGCGAACCCGAGTGCTGCTAAATCGACAGTTCCCACTTGATATAGGGAGGCATGCAGCAGGCTTCCTGCAAAGAATGACGATGCTAGTCCTAAGACCATACCAATGCCCACCTGCGCAAAAGCGGAACGAAGAACCAGCCGGATGACATCTGCGGGCGTTGCTCCGACTGCCATTCGCACACCGATTTCGCCGGTACGCCGCGCGACCGCGTACGACATCACTCCGTAGAGACCGATCGACGCGAGGAGAATCGCCAGGCAGCCGAAGAGGAAGCTCAGGTCGGCCACGGTTCTTTGCTGATCGTAATGAACATCGATCTGTTCTTGAAGCGGATGGATGTTGAGAATGGCGAGGTTGGGATCAACCTGGGCAAACACTTTGCGGATGTCAGGCTCCAGCCGGCCAAGGTCGCCGCTCAACCATAACTGGACACCGTTGATAAAGTGCGACCACTTTTCGCCGTCCTTCTTTGCATTATCGGTATACGGGATCGTCTGCGAGAGTGCGGCGAATACCATGGGGTCGGCTGGCAGTGCAGGATCGGCGTACCTTGCGTCGCGTACAACTCCCACGATTTCGAAACTGTGGTTTGGAGCCGGAGGGTTAAATTGGAAGCTGCGACCGATGGGATTCTGATCGGGGAAGAACTTGCGAACAAAGGCTTGATTCACTACCACGACCTGCCGCGTGTCCTGTTGATCAGAGGGGAGGATGCCGCGGCCTTCGAGCAATCGTTGTCCAATGCTTTCAAAGTAGCCGGGCCCCACACGGTCGTATCCGACTTGATGCGAATCGTCGGTCGGGGGATTCGCTTCCCCGGGCATGATGACGTATTGGGTCCAGTAGCCAGCCATGGGGCTGTTGAGAGCCGCGCTCGCTCTGTGCACACCGGGAATTTCTTCAAGCCGTATGTTCAGGTCGCGATAGATTCTGTCGAGATCGGGCACGGTGTATTTGGCAAGCGGGGGCTCTATTGTGACGATGTAACGATTCTCCGCTTGAAAGCCGAAATCCTGATTGCGCAGGTTGTAAATGCTGTGGGCGAGCATGCCTGCGACGGCAACAAGGAGGAGCGATACGGCAGTCTGCACAACCACAATTGCCTTTTGCGAGAATCCCGCTCCGCCGCCCATGGTGCGAGTCGATCCGCGCATCGACACCATGGGGTCAGTACGCGAAGCGAGCCAAGCAGGAGCAACTCCGGCGATGATTCCAGTGAGCAACGACAATGCAAGGCAGAAACTCAGCATGGCCAGCGAAGGCGAAATATGCACCGGCAGCACCGGAGCATGCCGAAACACAAGCCGAACAATCAGTCCTGCACCGCTCCAGGCGATGATCACCCCGAGCACTCCACCCATCGCAGCCAGCAGCAGACTCTCCGTGAATGATTCGCGCAAGATCATGCGCGTCGGTGCTCCCAGGGCGCGCTGTAAGGCGGTTTGAGGCCGTCGCGTCATTCCTCTCGCGAGTAGAAGATTGGCAACGTTTGCGCACCCTATAAGAAGAACAGCGCAGCAGATGCCAAGAAGAATCTTGAGACTGCTGCCGTAGGCATCCCGCATCTCGCTCACGCCGCGGCCTGCCGGACCCAATCGGATCACCTGGTGCGAAAGTTCTTCTGCTGACTGGGCGGCAAAAGCACCTTCGCCTGCAAGCCAATGCTCCAGAAGCACGGTGAGCCGTTGGCCGGCATTCGCTGGGTTCGCATCCGGCTTTAATCTCCCGATAAGGCGCAACCACGACAGCGACGCAACATCGCAGTACGGCGCGTCGGCATCGGTGAGGTAATCGACCGAGAGCGGCACCCAGAGATCCATAGGGTTGCTGGAAAGCGTCTCGCCATAAAAGCCTGGGGGAGCAATCCCAACGATCGTGAAAGCGAAGGTCTCGATCTGAAACGTGGAGCCAACCACGTTGGGATCGCCGCCGTATCTCTGCTTCCATGTGCGGTAGCTCATGACGGCCACGGGCGGAGCCCCGCGATGGTCGTCTTCGGGAATGAGCAAGCGGCCAACTGCAGCTCGGACTCCAAGCGTTTGGAAATAATTGCCGCTGACGTATTCGCCCATCAGGGCGTGAGCCTGCGCACGATCTGTGCCCGTTCCGTAGCGGACGCTCAACACGCCCGGGCCCGCCTGGAAAGCGGCCACTTGATCGAACTCCGGCTTGGCTGCCGCTTCGATCTGTTTGTAGAGCTTGAAGGAGTACAGCCCCCAGTCGCCCTGAAGATCGTTCGTCTGGCAACAGGTCTTACCAATGCCGATCTGGTAGAGCTGTGAAGGATCTGAAACAGGAAGGGATTTCAGTATGACCGCTTCGATTAGCGAGAAGATTGCCGTGCATGCGCCTATGCCCAGAGCCAGTGTCAGCACTACGATGGCCGTAAACATCGGAGCAAGTTTGAACTGCCGCATTGCGCGGCGAACTTCGGTCAAGATGGTCATCGCTTCGGCTTCTCTAGGACGAAACTCGGATCAAGTCTTTATATAGCTCCGGACCCCGGGAGGCAAGGCGCGGAGCGCCATCGCTCCACTTCTTCGGGCCTTCGTCACACACGCCCCCAATGGTTGACTTGGCTCGACCGCGCCGCTCTTCGATGGAACTACTCCGTTCTGATTGCCCTTAGAGGATCGATGCTGCAGGCGCGCATCCCCGGCGCCCATACCGCGACCAAAGCTACGATGATGAGCACCACCGGCGCGAAGAGAAAGGCCACTGGGTCCCATGGGCGAACGGCGAAGAGAAAGCTTTCCATGAATCGGGTAAGAAAGGGGGCTGCAGCGAGGCCGACCGTAATTCCAATCAGCGCCAAGCGCATTCCTGACCAGATTACAAGTCTGCGAATCGCTGGCCGATCGGCCCCAAGCGCCATTCGGATTGCCATCTCCTGATTCCGCTGTGCCACCGAGTAGGCCAGCACGCCGAAGATCCCTACGGCAGCGAGGATGAGGGCCACACCTGCGAAGCTGGTGAGCAGCAGCATATTGAACCGATCGCGCGCGGTTGAGCCAAGCATAACCTCCTCCATCGTCTGCACATGGCCAACGGGGAAGCCGCCGCTTGCGATGCGCAGTTGTTCGGTCACCGCAGTGATGAGGTTCTGAGGCTCGGTACGCGTTCGAACCACCCAAAATAAGGGTTGCACATTTGAGTAAGACGCGGTGTATGCGTCGGTAACCTGAGTGATGGGCACAAGGAGCACCGGCTCGGGGGGCCGCCCAGGTCCGTTTGTGTGCGTGTCTCCTACAACACCAACGACCGTATAGGTCGACTCGTTCAGACCCGGACCCAGGCCGCGGCTCACGTCCACCTTCTGGCCGACAGGATCCTGATTGTGCCAGTAGCGGTTGGCCATAGTTTGATTAATGAGTGCGACATGGGGGGAAGAAGCAGTGTCGTTCTCCGTGATGTCGCGTCCGCGCAGAACAGGAATCCTGAAGACGCTGAGATACCCGGGTGAAATACTCATCCAGCTGCTGGCATACTGATGATCGCGATCGAGCGGTTGACCGAGGATTTGAAACGGTAATGCGTCACCTACATAGTTCGGCAGCCAAAAAGCGGCAGCGGCGATCTCTACGCCGGGCATCGAATTGAGACGCTCGCGACCGTTACGTGAGAGTTCGGCAACGCCCGCAGTCGTTTCGAAGCGGTCGCCTGTGACAGACATTTCCAGGGTGAGCGTGTTCTGTGCGTCGAAGCCCGGCTTAACGGTATGGAGAGCTCGCAGAGTGCGAATAAGCAGTGTGGATCCGATTACCAGTACCAGTGCTAAAGAGAACTCAAGGATCACCAGGAGTGAACGCGTCTTGCCTTGCCGCAATCCTGTTCCAGAGCGATTGGGATCATCTTTCAATGCCGCATTCAGATCCGTGCGCGAGGCCACCAGAGCCGGGAAGAGACCGAATAGAACTGCGGTGATGAGGGAGATAACCAGAGTGAAAACTAAGACACGCCAGTCGATCGCAACTTGGGAACCGTTCTCGCCTATTCGCGGCAGATCGGCTGGGCTTATCGTGAGCAGACCACGTACACCTGCAAACCCAAGTGCGAGGCCAAGAACACCTCCTGCTAACGAAAGGAGCACGCTTTCGATCAGCAATTGGCGCACGATGTGCATACCCCCGGCTCCGAGCGCGCAGCGAACAGCGATCTCGCGCCTGCGCGCCGTAGCGCGCACCAGCAGCAGATTCGCGACATTCGAACAGGCAATCAACAGCACCAGGCCGACCGCTGCCAGCAGTGTTGTCAGAGACTTGCGTGAATCTCCCACAATACTGTCGCGTAGAGGCTCGATGTGAAACTCCAGCCGCTGGTTGGTGTCGGGGTATTCTCTTCGGAACTCGGCTGCAGCGAGCTTCAGCTGGGCCTTTGCCTGAGCCAAAGTCACTCCGGGCCTCAGCAGAGCAGCCACACGGAAATAGCTGTTGAAGTCGTTGCTGACCTGCGGAAATTGAAACGGTAACCAGATATCAGCTTGAGGCTGGGGGACGAAATCTTTGCCGAGGATGCCAAGAATGGTGTACGGCTCATTGCCTAGCTGAAGGGATTTGCCCACGATCGCCGGATCGCTTCCGAATCTTCGCTGCCACAGCCCGTAGCTGAGCACCACCGCTTTCCCACCGTTAGGAAGATCCTCCTGCTGCGTAAAGGTCCGGCCCCGCATCACTGGAGCGCCAAAAAGACGGAAGTATCCCTCGGTCACGTGGATACCGCGGACTTGCTCGGGACGTTCCCCAGTCAGATTGAAGCCGGGCCCCGACATGTCGTAGGCAGCGACCTCCTGGAAGACGTTCGTCTGTCGCTGAAATGTGTGAAACTCCGGAACGTTCGAACGGAAGCTGGCGATGGTCACCGAACGTTGACCAAACTGCACGATGCGATCAGCATTCGGGTAACTGAGCGGTTTCAGCAATACCGTGTTAACCACCGTGAAGATGGCAGTGTTCATGCCAATACCCAGCGCCAGGGTAGCGATCACGGCAATCGCGAACGCCGGGGCTCTGAAGAGCGTCCGCAGTGAATGCTTCACATCGCTGGCCAGCCATGGCACGGGTTCATTCCTCGTCCAATTCAAGATACACGGGACTGCAGCGCAACTGGAAAACGAGTGGTACAGGCCGGTGGAGAGCCAAGTTGGAGCGCATATGAGCACAGATGGCCGTTGGGTTTACGAAGAATTGCAGATTGAGCGGAGGCTGGTCTTACACAATTCTGGAATCAGATACGGGGCAGACAGTCCGGCCGTGTCGCTCTACTGGAAGCTACTTGAACACCTGAAAATGTGCCCGATTGTGCCGAAAAGAGGACATGAAACAGAGAATCAGCCAATCTTTGCTTCTGCGGGTGTGTTGTCGCCAACTCGGAAGTATGCCGTTTCTTCGCCTTGTTCGGGGTATCCTAATCGCAACACACCAGAACAGTCGCGATGAGCAAAAGCCGCATAAATCCCACGGAACAGGCGTCTCTACCCGCAACAGCAGCGAGCAGAGGCTTGGGATGGCTTCAGCTTGGTTCGGTTCAGTCCAAGGGCTGCCGTGCGAGCGCTGCCGAGCGCCCGTCGCAATACCGAAGAAGAGGCGGAGTGGGATCGGGAACTGGATTGTTCGGGCCTGGCCGAACACATGGCAGCAGCTCGACAACGCCATGAACGCGGAGAGACTGTCAACATCGAGCGCCCGCCGATATACATCCCACCCGGAAAAGAAGAGACGGTCAGGGGCAGACTCGCCGCCCGCATCAATGCGGCGAGGGAGTGAAGCAGCATGAGGCCGGGTAAATCTGCCGGTAGCCGGTTGCCTCTCTGTAGGGATGACCGGAAGGACCGCTTTCATCCAGAACGAACGCTCTGCGGCCCTTAACTGGGTGATCCATCGGGCCAGGGAGAGAAATGATCTTCTCCTCCGTTGCGAGATTTGCTCGAAATCTTCACAACTAGACGCGCACGGCCGCCCGCGGATAACCTGCCCGGCCCGGAACTGTAAATGCAGGGAAGCGTAGTCACATGCCATTGGACAGGTGGAGATTACCAGCGGGGGATGACGCCCGAGAACCGACAGGCATAGGATCTCTGCAGTGCATGCGCTTGAACCCGGTGTTTCCCGAGTTCGAGCATTGAGCCCGTCTCGCGGCGGGCTCTTTGTTTTCGAGGAGCCTCACGACTCGAATTGTGTGGACTGCCCCCCTTGGCGAGCCAGCGGCTGACCGAACAGCCCAGGATCCAAACTGAAGTTATTGGTTATACCGCACGATCGCGCCAAGTGACGGTGGCCGAGAAGTAGAATAGCCCTGATTATTATCTGCCCACGTTCCTCGCAGGGTGGGGGCTGATCTGGGGCTATGAGATGTACAGAATCTATATTCAAGGGTGGAAGTCACGTCTACCTGATTGCGAAGACATTGAATACCTGCTCACGAACGATTCAAAACGGGCAGAGCGCTGGTATACACGCACCGCCGCTGAGATGTTCATGAAGAGGCTCAGCAATGGGATCACGATTTCACTCAACGGTTCAGAAGTAACGTGCAGACACTTCGTAATTGAGGAAACCTCGCCGAGCGTTTTTGTCGTGTACTTCGATTCTCCGGTTGCGCTAAACAATTGAATGGCTAGTAATGCTTTCCAGCTCCTGCTTTGGCGCCATCGATCCTTGGCTCGTCCCCTTCAGCAATAAAGCTCGAAATCTGGTGGGGAGGGGAGCGACAATCGAGCCGCGCGGCAGGCGATGCCGATTGTTCCCAAGATCGCCTACCGTCTGCGTTGCGAGTTCCTGCCTGAGTGCCACGGACGGCCGAGATCCGTGATCCGCCTAGGATTCTACACAGCGTTGGGGACCAATCAGTGTGCGGACACATATCGATCCGCTGCATAGATCAATCGAATTAGCCTGTTTGCGTGCGAGGGCGGCTGAGATCAAGTGTAACCACAGATGTTCTGGATTTCTACAACCGCTCGGGAAGTATGAAACTAATGAGAGAGACAAAGGGGAAATTGCACTGCAGCGTGCACTTTGGCCGGGGAAGACACCCGGGTGTACTTATTTAGGAGGTGAGATGATGCCCATCTCATAATCGAGTCGCCTCTCAAATTGTGAGAGCTCGGCAGAATACAAGCGCAATTGCCCAACAATCGTATTGAGTTTCCCGGCCCATGTAGACCTGGACCTGCTATCCGCTTCTATATTCGGGGGATTGTTCTCGAGGAATTTCTTGATCGTGTCCAACTCTCGGATTCTTCCTCTGAGAAAGGCGATGCGGCGCCCGGGATGATACATGGAATACTCGTCTGTCATGCTTTTCATTCCGGTCTCGAGGATCATCTCCCAGATCGGTGCTCGCTGCTTATCTTGCGTGAGTTCAACTGTCTCCGCAAACCCCTTGTCGCTAGAGTACAGCCGAAGAAAGGGCCTACTCGGCTAGAGTAAGCCCCTCGTTCAACAACAACGCGATCTGGGGTTGCGTTGAAGCTCGCTAAATCAGTTGACGGTGAGCTGCGTGGATCCCGTGATGCCTGTAAGTGCTGCGATGATGTTCGTAGTTCCGTGGGTTGCACTAGCCGCGACACCCTTCTGATTCACAACTGCTACTGTCGGTGTGGAAGAGGTCCACGTCACCACATTGGAGATGTCCTGCGTCGATCCGTCGCTGAATAGCCCGCTGGCTGCAAACTGCTGCGAAGAGCCCAGCGCGATCGTCGGGTTCGCCGGAGTCACGGTAATGCTCTGCACCGTTGCATTCGTGACGGTCAGGGTTGTCGTTGCAGAGCCCTGGCCGTTGATGCTTCCGGTTACAGTCACGCTTCCGGCAGCCACGCCTGAGACCACTCCCAGCCGATCGATAACGGCATCGGCATAGTTGGAGGTTTGCCAACGTGCCGAGGCGGTCAGGTTCACCTGGGTAATTCCATCGCTGAAGATCCCGATTAGCGAGACCTGCAGTTTGGTCCCGGCCGCTATGGTTGGATTCGCCGGCTGGACCGCGAGCGACTGAATCGTCATTGAGGTGACGGTTACCGAGGTCGTTCCAGTGACTCCGTTCAGCTTTGCGGTGATCGTGACTGCCTTGTTTTTGGCATTCTTCGAGCGAAGTACGCCGCTGGAGTTAACCATCGCATACCGCGGAGAGCTGCTGCGCCAGGACACTCCAGAGAGCACCTGTTGCGAACCGTCTGTGAAGTGCCCAATGGCAGTTAACTGTGTCCTGGAATGCGGCGGAACGATCGGGCTGTCTGGTGATATGGTGATCGACTGCAGCGTGGCCGTCGTGATGTTCAGAGTTGCAGAGCCGCTGATCGCCCCTGAGGTGGCCGTGATTGTGACAGTGCCCGGGCTAATACCGTTTACGAGACCAGTCGCATTGATTACAGCGAGAACACCGTTAGAGGACGTCCAGACTACCTGCGAGCTCAGATCTTGCGTACTGTTGTCAGAGAAGACCCCAGTCGCCGTAAATTGGACGTTTCCATTGACTCCGACTACCGTCGTCACCGGAGTGACCACGATATTTGTCAGAACTGCGGGTGTAACTGTGAGAGAAGCTGTTGTCGACATCGAGTCGTAGAAGACTGAAATAGTGGTCTGCCCGGAAGCAAGCGCGGATGCTAGGCCCGAGGAGTTAACTCCGGCGACTGACGGCGAAGACGAGAGCCAAGATAGACCCGTCGTAACCGGCTGCAGGCTGCCGTCGCTATACACCACGTTGACCGCATACTGCTGGGTCGTGCCGTTTGCAATCGAGGCTGTTTTCGGTGTGAGCTGAACCGATACCGGTACGGCATCGGTGATGTAGACGGTAGTCGTGGTCGAGATGCTGCCGTCGGTTGCCGTGATCGTGACCGGGTTGTTGTTGCTGCTGGCCACGCCGGTGACAATTCCCGTAACGGGATCGACCGATGCAAGCGTCGGATCAGATGAAGACCACGTTGCATTTGCGGTTATATCCTGTGTCGAACCGTCGCTGTAAGTGCCAGTGAGGCTCAGCTGGTATTGCCCACCGACCGGAATGTATTGAGCATCCGGGGCGATATCAATCTCAGTCAGAACCGCAGCTGTCACGGTGAGAGTTGCTGCTCCGGGAGTCGTGTTGCCGGAGGTCGCTGATATTGTGGCAGCGCCTGCACTGAGACCTGTGGCGAGGCCCGTTGGATCAACACTCGAAATTGAGGTCGAATTCGAACTCCAATTGACAGAGCTCGTGATGTCGGTCTGGCTGCCATCTGAGAACAGACCGCTGGCAGCAAACGCCTGCGTCTGACCTGTGGCGATACTTGCCGTCAAAGGAGTCACATTGATTGCCTGCAGCAAAGCCGCGGAGACCGTCACGGCCGCGGATCCGCTTTTCGAGCCGATCATCGCAGTGATCGTAGAGCTACCTGCCGACGACCCCGTCACCAGGCCTGTCGAGTCTACCGTGGCTGCAACTGTGGTGGAGGTCCAAGTGGCTTGGCTGGTCACATCCTGCGACGTCCCGTCGCTGTATGTTCCCAGAGCGGAAAGCTGTTTACTCTGACCTGATGCAATCGAGAAAACCAGGGGGCTCACTGTGATGGAGGTGAGCGAAGGGCCGCTTACCGCAATACCTGCTGTGCCAGACAGCGAGTTCAACGTGGCAGTCACGGTGACGGTTCCCGTTTTGAGACCTGTGAGGCTTCCAGATGAGCTTACTGTCGCCACCGTAGGATCGGAGCTCTGCCATGAGACCTGGGTCGTAAGCGGCTGCGAGCTGTTATCCGTGTAAACGCCCGTTGCCGTCAATTGCTCGCTCGCGCCTGAGGGCACAGACGGGCTCGGCGCGGATACGCTTATGGAGGCGAGGACAGCCGAGGTGACGGAGATGCCGGCCGATCCAGAGACTGCATTCATCGTGGCGGTTACAGTAACCGTCCCAGCTTTCAAGGAGTGAAGCACTCCGCCGCTACTGATGGTGGCGACTGTGGAATCTGAACTCTGCCACGCGACCTGAGAGGTGAGCGTTTGCGTTGTGCTATCAGTGTAGGTGCCCTGAGCCGCAAGCTGCTCACTGGCTCCTGCTGCGAGCGAAGATCCGCCCGAGACGGAGATCGAAGTGAGTGCCGCGCCGCTGACTGTGACCGCCAGGGTTCCTGAGACGCCGTTCTGCGAGGCGTTGGCAATTACCGATCCCGACTTATAGCTCGTGAGCATTCCCGCGGCGCTGAGGCTGCCGACCGCGGAATCCGAAGATGCCCACGTTACCTGTGAAGTGATGTCGGAGATCGTTCCATCACTGTAGTTGCCTTGGGCGGTGAGTTGGAGTGTTGCGCCCGCAGCGATGGAGTGAACCGCATTCGCTCCGTAAACGGTGATTGATGCGAGAGTCTTGCTACTCCCACTAGTGTTGTTCTGCGAGTTCTTGTGGCCGCCGCCACAACCGGACAGAACAAGACAAATCCCGAGAACAGAGCAAATCATTGCACCGATCTTTTTCATACAACCGACCTCTTCCTCAACAGGACTACTTCAAGATGGCGCGCAATATCACAGACCAAGACCGAGGGCGGGGCGCAGCAGCTGGGAATCAGCTCGGACGATCTCTTGCCCGAGAAATGCGTTCCCCAACTACCTCGGTTGGTCTGGTTCGCCTAGTGAACAGTTTGTGGTGAACAGCTCTTTGGGTACATACAACCTACGGGGACTGATAGCCATAGGTAATAGCACCAAGGTCGAGACATGGCGATCAGTAGCGAGGGAAAACTTCTGGGAGCTGAAGTAGCCAGGCCTATCCGAGTCGAGAGATGTCCCGCAGAACTCAATTACCCGGCAGTCACATCAGGTGTTCAGCCTGCAAGCAGTTGATCGAATATGGTTGGAAAACTCCGACCGGTGTACGGCCGTTCTGATCTGAATCGCCCACCAATCGCCAATGTCGCATGGCTGCACGAGCAGTTCCGTCTTCATGTCGCGAGAAGTCATCCGGCTTCGGAACCTCGCAAATCAACTTTCGGTAGCGGCAGGCTGCGCGGATGAACAAGTCTCCAATACTGCCCGTCAGTATCCCCCTGGAAGTTGAACTCGCGAGCAGTACGGATCGCCGGGCCAGAAACGGGCGTCGCTCCAAGGGTGGCGATGGGTCACCCCAGACTGCAATTAGTTCGTTGTGTGCCCACCGTACGCATCGACAGGCTTTGATACCACTCAATCATGCCCGAATTGCAGGAGTGCAGCTGCTCTTTCCGCGCAAGATCAGATTCGCCGCGCACTGTCGCGACTGTGATGAAACATTGATGGCAGATTGAATCAACGGTGCCGTCCAAATTGTGCCGATGGGAAAACTTCTGATCCTTCATCATCTTCTTCACCTTGGGAGCAGATGGTTGTTTATAGCCCGGAGGCAACAACGACGCAATCGCCAGACAGTAACCCGCGCACCGCTTACTGAAGTTAGCGGCCCCGTCTACTAGGGACGCTGGCAGAACAGATAGGCTCCAGCAATGAGTCTGAGGCGTCTGCGATGGATCTCGAATCCGTGCCTGAACCTTTGACTCTCCATGGTGAGACTTCTAACGCAAACGTAACCAGCGGTGCATATTATGTGGCATGCCTCCGTCGATTGCACCGGCTTATCTTTGCACCATGGAAGCGCTCAATCTTCTTTCAGGCTCTGACAAGCCAACTGTGATCCGAGTCATTCTCGCCGACTCTCAGGCGATCTACACTGAGGGACTCAGCAGGATCATCGCCCTTGAAAAGGACGTCCGGCTAGTAGCGCAAGTTAACTGCCTAGATCAACTCCGAATTGCGGTTGAACACAATCCTTGTGACGTTGTCCTGGTCGAAGGTGAGCTTCTGATAACAGGCGCAAGCGTGGTTGCGGAACTCCTGCGGATCGCACCAGAGGCCAAGTTCATTGTGCAGTGCGAGGCGGCAAACGAGCGACAAACCGTCGAACTATTCCGCCGTGGCATTCGCGGTATTGTCTCTCGATCTATATCTCCCGATCTACTACTTCGATGCGTGAGGCGCATCGCTGCAGGAGAAACTTGGATCGACAACCAAGCATTGAACTGGATGCTCGAAGCATATCGACTACTGGAAGCCGCACTCGTGGACCCACGCACACAGATGCACCTCTCTCCCAGGGAGAAAGCAATCATCAGTGGTGTCACGCGAGGCATGCGCAATAAGGAGATTGCTTACGAGATCGGAACCTCTGAACAGGTCATCAAGAACTATTTGCGCAAAATTTATGACAAGCTCGGCGTAAACGACCGAATCGAATTAGCGCTGTTCTGCCTACACGACAAGTTGATCAGCCAAGAGATAGATCAGGTTGCTGCCACTGGCCCAAGTACAAATTGGATCGCCAGAGCCTGAGAGCCTCCATCCGCGAGGTGAATGTCTGCTCAGAGGCTCCAGCATTACCGCTCCCGAGGTTCCCGCTCGGGAGCGACCACTCTCGCAACCGGGAGTGTAAGTAGTTGGATGCGTTTCGCTGAACAGTCAAAGACTTCGAATATCGTGTTGAATGATTGCAATTCGCAGGAAGTCGTCCGAGGTACTTGCATCTTGCGGTAAAGGGACCCTCTTGACGTCGATCAGATCAACATGCGAGGTTCCGCAATTCCTTTTGTACTCAGTTGACTAATATGGATTGCCGATCATCCAGCGATCTTGGTAGGCTGCCCGTCTACACTGCCCGAAGCACTTGGATTCATCATAGGGGAGGATGAAAATGGACCAGGAAGGCAGCATCAACGGAGACCAGGGAGTATTTGGCCTTAATCTATCAGAACGACTGAGACGACGAGCCGCAGAGATGGCCCACAGAGATGGAGTGACACTGGAAGACTTTATCCTCATCGCGGTCTCGGAGAAGATCGCGCAATCAGAATGCTCTCGGTCGTCCAATCAATCAGTTTCGATTTTCAAGGTGTGAAGCAGAATGAGCTAGCTCTGGCGAGAGCATTGGCTTTGGTGAAGTGATGTCGACAAGACGTTCCAGCCGTACGATCTTCTCTGAGACGGCAAGCGTAATGAATTGATTGAGAGACAGCCCTTCTATATGTGCCAGTTTGATGGCCTGCATACGAGTGGACTTTGGCAAGCGTAAAGGGAAGCTACTTGGTCCGTCCTTCATTGGGGCCCCATTCACGAGTAGCTTGGGGATGAGAGGAGAAGACCCGCCATGAGCAATAGGATAACGCGGCAGGTATTCCCCTCTCAGAGTGGGCTACCCAATTCCAATATGGTCCTGCACCGTTTGGTACCGCAACAACACATCTGTATCGGCAAGTGACGAAGGTTATGGATGTGTACGGGGAATGTAGATAGTGCGGACTGCTGAATCGACGTTATCGAGCCCAGACAATCCGTTTGTTTACTGCTGCCTCTTCTGTTTCGCCCACCTCTTCCGCTGCGCTTCTCCAATCCTCTGTCGAGCTTCTGCGCTCAAGGTGTGTTTGCGCCGCATCGAAGGCTTGGAATCAGGTTTCGTTGCAGGAGTATGCCGCTTCGTTGTCGAACCCGTTGAAGCCAGGATGCTACGGACCTCTTGCAGGTGTTTGATTTCAGCATCTAGTGCAGTGATGATTTCAGTAATTCCCATGTCACTATGTTAAAGCGCAGCCTTCATTTGTGCCTTGTCGAAAGCGCCCAGATCGATCAAATGGGCTCCGAAACCAACCCTCCGCCCGACAGAGGCAGGGCGTGCCCGCACCCTCTTATCTGAAACGCACTGGCTGGGCGACAGCTCATTGCACAACAATCGAGTATGACTTCTTCAACAGCAGATTGTCATATCCCGCAGCAACGATGGTGACGTTATGCGTTCCGGCTGACAGCGTTAGCGTCGTGTCCAGGAAGGCATAGTGAGAAAAATCATGTTTCGCGAGCTGCTCATATTTCTTCGCACCATCCACCCAAACCTCAAGCTTGCGCATTGTTGACTGTCCAGCCGCACTGGCGCTGATTTTGATCGACGTTGAGGCGTATGTGGTCCCCGAGCATACGTGAATCCCAGTCGAGGCGTTTGGCAAGGAACAGCCTCCGTAGTAGCCGCCCGATGTGTCGTTGACGAAGAACTGTCCGGTTTGCGTATTATTTGCGAAGGTGTCAACCATCAAATCGGGCTTCGAATCACGATTGGCGCGGATAGTCGCCACACCGAAGTCCAACTCGCTGTTCGAATAAACATTGATTTCGCTATTCCAGGTTCGGTTGCCGTTACCGGTCAGAACAGCCAGGGTACGGGTTCCGCTTCCATCCGAGTTCTGTGCTTCGACCACGGCGAAGTCCTGCTTACCATCACCGTTGAAGTCTCCCACGTCAATGCTAGGACTCTTGTCGGGAATGCTGCCCCAGGTCCACGCAACCGTATACCCATGTGTCGGTATCTCGTTCTCGCTGATGCTGCGTGAGGAATTACCGTAGACAACCCAAACGGCCCGATAGAACGTGTCAGTCATGTAGCCGCCTGAAGCCACGCCGACTCCGACGAGGTCACTCTTACCGTCGCCATCGATGTCCATCAGGTATGCCTGGGGATGATGCGCTGTGGTTGCATTCACGATCTGGAAGTGTCCGGTATTGTCCCCGAAATAGAGATAGCTGTTGCCAGTAGATGTGGCCGCAATGTCAGCCTTGCCATCGCCGTCGAAGTCGCCGACGCTAATTTGGTTCGATCCCGGGACTACGGTAGTAGGGCCCAATGTGAATCCACTCGCATGATTGTTGAACCAAATGCGCAAGTAGCCCGGTGTCGCGATGGCCAGGTCGGGGAAGCCATCATGGTTGAAGTCGCCGACCACCATGTCCTCGATGTCTCCCAGCAGATAGGTCGCCTGCAAATGAAGTCCACCGCTTCCTGTGTTCAGGTACTCATAAAATCCTGGTGCGAATGAATTGAATGCAATCACGTCAGGCTTGCCGTCATTGTTGATGTCGAGCACCACGGTGCCCGATCCCGCATTGTCAGGCACGTTGTAATTCACGGGAGCTGCATATGTCGCGTCGGCTGTACTCAGCGCGACAGCAAACCCGGTTTGCGTGTGATACACCAAGTCTTCCCGGCCATCGTTGTTGAGATCAGCATGAGTGTAGGCGTAGGTGGACGTGTACGTGCGGTGTCCGAAAACAGGCGCTTGCGCTAGTCCGCTGGCAGAGATGGCCGTTGTAATGAGGACTGTGGCTAGGCTGACGACTCTCACGCTGTTGTACTCCTGGGGAAACATTCGGCTTTCAGCTCACACCTGCCAAGATGCTGTTCGATGAACCGGGGGTGCCCGGGACCTAGGCGAGCATCTGGAGGCATTCGAGGCTCGGCTGAGTCGTATTTGGGTCTTCCGACTTCCGGCCCATATCTTGAAATGGCCTTAAACGTACAAACCTTTAACCAGTCCGGGCATCTGTTCAGGTGTTGACCGCGACCGGTCAGACTCGGGAACTCCCGTTTCCGACAGGAGGCCAAATGTTCGCCACCCCAATACACAATTTGTTTTCTGGTACCAGCCACCGTAGTGCCGTCCTCACCATTACGGCTATCCTCGCGATGATGAGTCTTATCGGCGTTGCGAACGCCGCTACTCCGGTCGCGCATGTCTATGTCGCAGAACCCACACAGATTCTGGGATACAACGCAGCGCCGGATGGAACCTTGACGGCTATCCCTGGCTCTCCTTTCCCGATTTCCGTGTTCGGTATGGCGGTCACCGGCAGCTACCTCTTCGGTACAAGCTTCGATGGGGTTCACGTCAACTCCTACCACATCCAGGCGAATGGATCACTGGTGTTTGCCACCTCAACCAATGTCGCCAAGTTCAACACCGGGACCACCTGCCCGAATCTCCAAGCCAGTCCGTTGGTGCTCGACCATACGGGCGCTACGCTTTATACCGTCGCTTATCACGGCACGACCTGCAACTCTACTTCCTACAAATCTTTCGCCATTAACAAGAGCACGGGCGGACTCAGCTACCTCGGGGACAGCGGCACCCGTAAGGTTTGGAATTTTCCTCTCACCTTCAGCTCCAACAACCAGTTCGCCTATGGGGCGGGCTGCGTGGGTGGACTCACCACTCCCTACTGGGCGGAATCGTTCGGCATTCTAAGACGGAGTACGAGCGGACTGCTCACCTATACAACGGCGAGCGGTCCCAAACCTCCAACCAAGGACAGTAGCTACTTCTTCTGCCGCAGCCTTGCCTCGGCAAGCGCGACGGACGATCTGATCGTTGGAGTCTACAAACTCACTTCGACCTCAACGAGTCTCTTCAATCAGGGCAGTATGCTCGCGACCTACGAGATGCAAAGCAATGGGAGCCTCACGACGAACAGCAAGTACAACAACATGCCTTGGGTAACGCAGGTCGGAGAGTTGGAAAGCCTGAAAGTGTCGCCATCGGGCCAGTTCATCGCTGTGGCTGGAAGCAACGGCCTGATCGTGCGACATGTGAACGAAGACGCTGCGCCTACCCGATATACCGGTCTACTTACGTCAGACCTCATCGATGACGTTTTCTGGGACAACGCGAATCATCTTTATGCCGTCTCGGTCGATGGAAGGTTACACGTTTTCACCATCACAGCCGATACCTCTGTGGAGGCACCTGGATCGCCCTACTCGGTCCCAGCCGGGGGATACGCCATCCGAATGATCGTTCAGCCTCTGACGCACTGACCGACGCGAGCCTTACTTGAGGGAGCACTTGCCAAGAATGTTGTTCACTGCTCGCTGTTCATTGCGGTCTGATGACTGCCGACGCGGAAGGCTGGTTCTCAAAGAGAATTCCAGGAGCTTCGTACTCCTGGAATTTCTCTTCTGCGATTACCGTGAATCCTTCTGACAATGATTTTGGAATTCCCTTGTATCACTAGCTGCAAATCCAAAGCCGGTTCAGTGTTCTCGCCTTGCCTCATCGGCATCTTCGGCAAGATCGCGCATCAGGCTGAAGAACGCTGGAGATTGACCGGAGAAGAGCCCCATGTCCGTCAGGAATTTGACAACCCCTTTGGCGATCCCCTTGGTCTCTGTCGGCCGTATCACCGAGCATTTCGGAAGCTTACGGCTTATGAAGGGACAAGGCTCCGGCATGATCAGGTTCGTCTGAAACTGCTCGCCACCGAACGGGGGAGAATTCAGATCGGGGAATGTCACCGAAACTCCAGTCACCGGATCAACCGCTGTAAGCGGTGGAGCATTTCCCGCCTTATCTGCCCAGGTCTGGAAGTGCATCGTTTCGGTCGGTCCGATGCTGATGAGAATCCTCAGCACCTCGACGCTGCTTGCTCTCTGCGCCATCGCCGGATATAAGCTGTTGCCGCCCTGCTCGATGGTCGGCATATGGAAACCAGCAGTGTTTGCAATCGCCTGAAGGAAGTTTGGGTCCGTGGTGTCGGCGTCCGTCCTGGGGATCGCAGTGTGTTTCCCGACCGCCAGGGTTGGTACAGCTTGCGGGAAAACAAAGCTTGGATCGAGGTCCGGATTGTGCGAATCGCTGCGATATCGGGTCCACCAACTCGTATCCAGCGTGAGTTCCATCAAATTTGTGAGTCTCAGCTTGCCGCTTGAGCCCTTCGCAGTGCTTCCCACTAGAGTCCGGAAGGGCTCTAGATCGACAGGATCGGCACCCTTCGAAACCAGATAGGCATTTAGGAAATTCTGATGCGTGAACTCATCGTCAGTATTGTCATGAACATACTGGGCCATGTCCGCGTCCAGCACCGAGAGAGCTGCGGTAAATGCAGCATTTCCGCTCCCCCCTGGAACTTCCTTGTCGGGAATGCCACAGAGTTCGTTGTACTGCACCCAGAAATCAGTTTCCAGGATCTCTGCCGCAGCGGCGAACCGCAACAGCGCAGCATCTCCTCTTGATAAGCGCCTGCTGTGTTCACCCTCCTCGTCATCTGCGAGTGCCGATGAACCGCTGCTCAGCAGTCCAACTCCGGCCGTTGCAAGGCCCGCAGCCGCTAATCCGTTCGTAACGAAGGAACGGCGATCAATCGCCCCTTTCGATCGGTTTGTTTGCTCCATGAGAGAGCCTCCTACTGCACAGAAGACTGCGCTTCATCAACACAGGCAGGTGTCAACCGAAGGTAATTCAATTGTCATTCTGGCAACTGGCCAGTTGAATCCTGCCAAATGCGCAATTTGCCTGGATGTCCAGACGAGACGAGTTGCCGATAATTGCTTGAGTCAGAGCTGCCAACTCTGGTGCTCGCAATTCCTTCTCTCTGTTCGCACACCGTTCGCAGACATGGCTTGGAGGTTTCATCTCGTAATGAGGAGAAATTTCAAGCCCGCGGCGAGTTTCAGACTGAGAAGTTCGTATAATCGGGGCCTATGCGAACTCTCCTTCGCGACCTTCGATTCGGTGCGCGCGGGCTGGCGAAGGCGCCGGTGTTCGCGCTATCCACGATAGGGATACTCGCGCTCGGAATCGGAGCGAACAGCGCAATCTTCACCCTGCTCAATGCCCTTCTTCTTCAGCCATTCCCGTATCCCCGTCCTAATCAGCTTGTAAGCATCACGTCGAAGGACAACGTAAAAGAGAATGGCGGAACGCTGTTGCGCTATGAACTGCTCCGGGATGAGAACCGATCCTTTCAGTCGGTTGCGGTCTGGACCAATGACGACCTGAACCTCGCCGGGGAGGGAGATCCAATTCAGATGTCTGTGGCTCGAGTCTCCCCGTCGTTTTTCTCGACCTTGGGCATTCGTCCATATCTTGGTCGCCTTTTTACTGAAGAGGAGGGAATACCGTCTGGCCGGTACGTTGTGGTGCTTGGAAATGCCATTTGGCGCAGTAGGTACCATTCCGACCCTGAGATCGTCGGAAAGGCAATCAAACTCGATTCGGTTGAGAGTACGGTTGTGGGTGTGCTACCGGAAGGTGCGCGATTCCCATTCATGCCAGATGCGCAGATCTTCAGTCCCCGATATTTCGAGTTCTCGCTCATGAGCCCACAACGACTGCGCATGGGTGTCGGGTACCTGAACACCATTGCCCGCCTTCGGGAAGGGATCACATTGTCTGAAGGGAACGAAGAACTTGCTCTACTGAATCGACGCTATTCCTTAGAAAATCCGACGGCTCCCGACACCTCTCCTACAACAGTAATGAGTGCCCGTTACTTGCAGGATGAGGCAGTTGGCGATCTTCGCTTGAAGATGATGATCCTCATGGCAGCAGTGGCGGTTGTGCTGCTGATCGCGTGTGCCAACGTTGCGAGTCTGCTCCTCTCCCGGGCTTTAGGCCGACAACGAGAAATGGCTACTCGGGCGGCCCTCGGCGCCAGCCGTTCTGGAATCGCGCGCCAGCTGCTTACGGAAAGTATTCTGCTCTCTGCGATCGCCGGGATCTTTGGTGTGGCAATCGCAGTTGGTGCTACGCGCGGATTTGAACTTCTGGGTGCAGCCGAAATTCCTCGAGGATTCACCGTGACCGTGGACTGGCGAGTCGTCATCTTTACGCTCACCATTTCCATTGCATCCGGGATCATCTTCGGCATGTTCCCGGCAATGAAGCTGGCACACACGGACTTAAATACAAGCTTGCGCGACGGGGCGAGAGGAAGCTCCCTTGGACATTCCCGAGTTCAGATGAACGGTTTGCTGGTCATCGGGCAAGTTGCTTGTTCGCTTGTACTGCTCATTGCTGCAGCCCTGCTGGTGCGAAGCTTCCGTCAGCTTCTGAAAGTCGATCCCGGATTCGAGCCTCGACATTTGCTGACCATGAACGTTTCGCTCTCCACGACTAAGTATGGAAAGGGCGAGCAGCAGGTTGCGTTCTTCAACGATCTGCTCGAGCGATTGTCGCAACGAGTCGGCATACGTTCCGCGGCTATATCTGCAGCACTGCCGCTGAGTTCGAAGCGAATCACACCCGTTCTGCCCGAGGGCCAACCAGAAGTGTCGCTGGCAGATCGCCCATTCGTGGACATAGAAGCGATCAGCTCGCAGTGGTTCCGAACTATGAGCGTCCCCATTCGGAGCGGGCGAACGTTCGTAGACGGGGACAATTCAGCTGCGCCTGCCGTCGTAATCGTCAACGAAACGTTTGCACGGCAGTATTGGCCGAAACAGGATGCCATTGGAAAGAAGATTACGATCGGGCGGAAGCCTGTGCCGGCGTTAGTGGTTGGCGTTTCAGGAAACGTGCGAAATCAGGGACTGGAAAAAGATGCACAGGCGCAGATCTATGTTCCATTTCCCCAGCTGCCATGGAGCGACATGAATCTGTTGGTACGCACCGACTCGTCAGCGGAAGAGGCGGTTAGAACAGTACGATCGGAAATCTCTGCGATCGATCCGGAACAGCCGCTCTCAAACGTGGAACAGGCTGTCGAACTGATCGACGATGCCCGGGCGCAGCCACGGTCGATGTTGCTGCTTCTTGCTGCATTTTCAGCGGCTGCTTCGCTGATCGCCACAGTGGGGGTTTATGGAGCCTTATCGTATTCGGTGGAGCAGAGACGACAGGAATTTGGGATCAGAATCGCGCTTGGTGCTAGCCGAAGCGACATCCTGAACATGGTGATGCGCCAAGGCATGCTCCTGGTCGCACTTGGCTTGGCAGCCGGAATCTGCGCCGCTTTCATCGTCATGAAGCTGTTAACTGCCCTTCTGTATCAGACCAACTCCCACGATATCGTGGCCTTCATCGCGGGGCCGGCTCTGTTCTTGATTGTTGCCGGGGTTGCGACGTACGTCCCAGCCAGGGGCGCGACAAAGGTGGATCCGATCGAAACGCTCAGATAAGAGAGCGCACGTGGCCAGGGAATACGGCCGTACTTCCCTTGGCCGTCCGTAAGCGGCACTATCAAATAGTGTAGGTTCTGGCACATTTAGGCCGCATATGGCTTAGATTATTGATACACACGTCTATCGAATCAGTCCCTTTCTAATCGCCTTGCTGACCGCTTCGGATTTAGAGTGCACCTGAAGCTTCTCATACGCTGTGCGAACGTAATTTCGGACGGTGTTCACGCTTATGCTCATCTTGGCAGCGGCGGACAAGTAACTGTACCCGTCGGCGAGTAAAGTGAGGAGCAGAATCTCCTGTGTTCCCAGTGAATCAGCCGCCAAAGTCTCCGCTTGAACTCCGCTGTGTCGGAATACATCCACAATATGTCTGGCAATCTCGGGGGAGATCGGCGAGCCTCCAGACTGAGCTGAGCGAATCCCCTCGAGAAGGGTTTCCGGAGGTGTGCTTTTTAATAGGTAACCGCTGGCCCCATTACAAATCGACTCAAAGATTTGGGCGCGCTCGGCGAAGACTGTCAGCATGAGAATCACTGTGCGCTGACAGACGTTTCTCAGCAGTCTGACGGCTTCGTCTCCTTGCATGCCAGGGAGTTCAATATCGAGGAGCAGTACATCGGGCGGATCCTTGCGAAGCAGAGATAGAACGTCTTCTACCGATCCGAGGCAAGCCGTGCAGACAAATCCATCGGCTCCTCCGATTATCTGACGCAAACCCTCTAGCAGCGCTTGGTCATCGTCGATGATTGCAACTCGAATGCGGCTTTCACTCATCCGTCTACCCCAGCCGCCGCTTCCTTCAAGTCGGCCAGTGCCTACGATTCCTGGAAAACCGTCTTTTTAGTGGTCGCGAGTGAGCTTTGGGCTACTCCTTCGAAAATGGCCACGATGGCGCGACTTCAATCACATAGGTAGGTCAAAGACCCATGCGTAACTCGGAAACTACCAGCCGATGGATCGTCAAAGGTCCGAGTAGCCTGTGACTTGACCTCATCTACATCAACCAGAAAAGCCTTGCGTTGCAGTTGGCGAATTCTCACGCAATCGAAAAGCAAAAGGGAGTACGCGAATCCATTTCTCAGGAAACAGTAAGCTTCACTTCACGGTATGCGGTGGGCTGTTCTCGATGATCATGATCCGATGTCTGGGCTGTTCGCTATCATTGGCTAATGGCTGACCCGAAGGTCTGCCCTAAATCCAATCGCGAAGGACTGGTGCTACTTGTTGGCTGGCGTTGTTTGGTCTGTCGGCTGATCACCCAGCACGGCGCGCGAGTGAGTTCCGCGCGCGTACAGCATCGTTAAGGTAAGCGAGCTAATCATGAAGATCACGGCTGCCCAAGTAGTCAGTCGAGTCAGCACGTCGGCCGGCGCCCGAGGTCCGAATGCAGTCTGCGAGCCCTGGCCGTCGAAGGCGCCTGCGAGATCGGCCGACCGTTCCTGCTGCACGAGGACAACTCCAATAAGGAAGATGGACACGATGAGGTGTAGCACTATGACGAGTAGAAGAGAATCTGCGTTGCTGAAAGCTGCTTTCTGGCAGGTGAGTGGTGCGGAGGAGGGGACTTGAACCCCTATGCCTCGAGGGCGCCAGCACCTCAATTCGAGACTGTAGGGCAGAGTATCGTATATGTCTAAATGGCTGGTTCCAATCGGCAGACGATATCCCTGTGTATCGCAATCTGTCGACTGACGGTTACAGAATCGTCACATCAAGTTGAACCCTCACGGTTATTGTTTCGCCCTTCGCTGAGAGTCCAACCGAGACGCTCACTTTGGTTAGGAGTCAGGACAACGTCGAATAGGTAATATGCATTCCCTTTTTCAATTAGGTTCTGGACAGCACGAATGCTTGGCGCGCCTTTCCTCTGCCGCCGAAGAATGCTGCTGAGAAGTTCGAGCAACCTCGTTCCGTTACTCCACTCCATCTTCGTGGGAATTGATCCGCCCATTTCGAATAAGGCAGTTTCAATTGCATAGGCAACCGCGTCCCTTCGAAGAAGGCTCACCTTGAGCATCGCAAAAGTCAAGGTTCGCCTTTTCAAATTGTGAGGGTTGAGAATGGGATTATTTATCGTAGGCGCGCTGAGAGCTTCGGTCATTGCGGAACCAATTGTTCATAAGTTGGATGCGGTGAGGGCCGAGAAAAGGCTTAGCTTATATATGGATAGAGCTGTTTACAGATTCGCCCGTTCTTCGCCCATGTTGGTCCTGTCTGGAAACTGACAGGCTCCCGCCTCTGTGACTACAAGGATTGTTGCCGACCCCACTCTGCGGTGCGTGTCCTGCGTACTTACCTCCAGACATCTTTCGAAGCAGGCTGTCACACCTGCTTATCAGAAGGAAGCCAGTGAGATCAGAGCGGAGCCCGCGCTGATGGGAGAATGGAAGAAAATGAAGTGAGTGATTGCACGTGGGGAGCAACCCGATCGCAGGACTGGGTTCGCAGAGACTGTAGTCATTGGTGCATGTATCATCGCTGCCAATAGGCTCACTCGTGATAAATGACGGCCATCGTTCCCCTGAGTCAAGCGGGAATGGGCTCAACTTTCATTGCGATGTGACCGATGAAGATTCCAAGCCGAGCCACGCTCCTCCCGAGATGCTCGTCCACACCAGAACTCTTCGTAGTCTCGGGATTCAGCCGTATCTCCCAGGCAAGTACCTGAACGTTCCGAACCCCGATTTCCCACTTTTGTACAACAGGGCGCACATTTGTGGTGGTTCTGTTCAGCCAGGCCGTCCGATCGATCGGCTCAGGAATGGCCACCAGATTCACCGAGGACGAGGCACGGTGAATGGGATGGGTCGATGTTCTCATCGTCGTTCTCTTGGCAATCGCAGCGACGTTGCTGAGAAGGCACCCGAAGGGATAGCCAGGACATCGCCTCGATTCACAATAATGTCCCAATGTGAGGCTGAGGATCGGGCAACCAGCACTCGCGCTTGCGAGAGGGGGGACCCGCTCCGTTCAAAGAAGCCTGCAAAGCGTCCACTCCTCATTGCATCCGAAGATGCCGGACGCGACAGTAAATTCGATGGCATCCGGGAACTGGTCTGGTCCTATCGTTGTTGTTCGAAGGAGCCAGGTTCACACCTCTATCGTTGGCCCGAAATTCATTCTTTTACCAAAGAGATCGATCCTTTGAGAAACCGATACTTCGAATCAATTCACGGTAAACGGAATACTGATGGACTTTGCGAGACTCCCTGAAGTGCCCTTCAGATTCAGCGTATAGTTTCCGAGGGTGGTCGTCGTCTTGGTAGTGACATAAGCATAACCCGTGACGCCCGAGCTTCCTGTAATCACCGGGGGCTGTGCGGAGATGGTGCATGCGGGAATGCTGACACCTCCGGACGGGGGGCTTACTGAACAAGCAAGCGCAACCGTTCCCGTAAAGCCGCCACTCGGGGTCACCTTAATTGGAACATGGATGGCGCCGCCGCGCCATCCGATTACAAATGGACCGCCGGAGAGCGAGAAGGAGGCACTCCCACTGCTGGCTACGGTGATGTTGCGCGTCGCATACACATGAGTCCCTGCCGCGTTATACGCGGTAAAGGTCAGCTGATAGCTTCCCGGCGCCAGCGAGAGTGCCTGGCTCATGACGCCGCTGTTGCTCACACTCGCGAGCTTAGTGCCGCCCGACCATAACTCGAATCGATACACCCCTCCAGCGACCGTCGCGCCAGCACTGATAGAAACGGGCGATAACCCGCTCGCTCCTTGGATAGGCGAGCAGACATTGATGCCATTGGCCGACGGGGAAGGGCACTGACTCGTGAACGTGAACATCGCGCTGCTCACGCTACTCTGCAAGTATCCAGGCGCAACCGCAATGGCTTTGACGGTCGTGTTGGATCCGATCGTGATCGGCCCCGTATACAACGTGGAGGCGGCGGTGGGAGTCGATCCGTTGAGGGCGTAGTAGATTGAAGCCGAAGAAGTCGCCGTTGACATGGTCACCAATTGTGTCGCCGAGAACGTGCCCCCTTTCGGAGTAATCACCGGAGCGGCTGCCATCGTGGCGCCGTTCAGCAGCCCGTATACGTCCACCTCGCGTCTGGTCGCTACATAGACCTTGCCGTTCGTTACCACCGGAACGGAGAATTTATTCGCCGGTCCCGCCGAATCTCGGGTCGCGTTACTGTCGCTCTCGTAAAGAGTTTTGCTCAAATCAGTGGCGTCGAAGGCATACAACACGGCCGGACCATTGGTGTTGAACTGATCGGTCTTCAAAGCCCAGGCAATGCCGTTCTGAGCCCCATTGGAGGAAATGGAGAAGAAAGCACCCGGATACGCAGACGTGAAGGTGGTCTGGCTGTCAGGGCTCGTATCCATCACCCCGCTGTTTATCTTGAAAAGCATACCCTTGTTAGGCGTGCCGCTAGAGTCCGAGCCGCCGGACCAAACATATACATTCCCGTTCCAATACGCGGGTGTCATCCAGAATCCCTGGCCCGACGCGACGACACTCGAAATGTCCTGCACAGCATTCGTGTTTGAGGAAGCGCCAGAAGCGTAACCGCCGAGATGGTCACGGTTCAAGAGGGTGATCCGCCCCTCTTTGCCCACGGTGATCAGCAGATGCGGGTTGGCACCCTGCTGGTCCGGCAGCATCAGCAGGCCACCAGATCCCTGGTCCCAATCGCGGGTATTCAGACTTGCGTAATTGAACGCGGTAAATTCATCAGTCGGCGTCAGATTGCCATTCGCAATGTTGAAGGCAATCACACTCTCTCCGAAATCCGTGCCAGGGGTAAACGGTGGGCTGGACCAGCCCCCGTTTCCGGTAACTACAAACATCCGTCCGCCAGAGACGCTCGTATCGATGGGGAAGGCCGAGCCCGAGCCCCACACCCCTCCCCCGATATCGTTAGGAGTTACGCAGAGCACCGCTGTCTGCTTCAGGGTGGTGGCGTCGTAGGCAAACAGCCATCCATGCCAATTGTTCTTGTCCCCGTGCGAAGCGTAGCCGAAGTAGACATACCCGTTGTAGTAGTCAACTGCGGGTCTCTGGTTTTGCCAGAGAGGGCTGAACGTGACTTTTCCTCCGGAACTGCCCGCCCCCGTTCCCGAGACTGTCGCCGTTATATTCACGGGGCTCCCCGACTGTTCCGCTCCCGTAATGATGTTGATGGCGTGCAGTCGCGAGAAATAGGTTCCGTTCTCTTTCGTAGCAGCAACTAGATACATCGTGTTGGTGGCGGAATTGATCGCCGGGGTGCCCGTTACTCCGACGGTGGGTGCTACATCTGCGGATCCCGTATCGGCATAAGGCACTGCGGTTGCACCCGAACTCGCGCCGTGCGCCGGGGTCAGCAGGCTGATCTGCCAGATCGGCTTATTGTTGGCGCCCAGGTTCGAGTCCGCGTCGAAGGCGTACACGGAATCATTTTCCGTCGCTACAAAGAGCACATTGTGTACGAGCCCGTCGCTCATCTTCAGGCCAGGCATATAGAGCGGCTGCGCATAAACGGTGCTGTCGACTGGAACGGAAAACAGCTTGCCGAATGATGTTCCATTGATGTTGGTGGGAATCAGCGCGGTTTCGTTCGTGTTTTGCCCGGCATGGGCCAAATCGTAGCGCCACGTTGGCACGGGGACAGCGGTCGGCGTCTGACCTAGAACCCACGGCGACACCAAAGATAGGAGGAGCAATCCAAGGCAGCGACCAACGGTCACGGATCTGAGGAACCGAGGACGGGTGACCACACCCATCCGCGACTGGCGGGAAGACGGGCAGAATATGGAGAACATAAAGCCCTCAGCGCGGAGGGCTTGGGTGCACTTACTCCACCGAAGCACTACGGGGAAGAACGTTAACCGACCAAAGCGAACAGAGTGTCACTGCAACGTTGAGGATGGCACGGTGTCAATCTGACGATCAGAAGGGCACAGAGGAACACAAAGCAATCGGAGTGAACTTACGTTCTAGCACAGGTTCCAAGGCAATCAATACGCCGTTTGGAAGAACTTGAACGTAACACAATTCCTTGCTTTGGTGAACTAGAATTTCGACGCCTCGGTCCTGCAGCCAGGCTGATGGTTGCTGCAACTCGGTCGGCATCGATAGGAAAGCGTTGAGGCTCCGGCTTCGCGTCGGGGTCGCGTCTGTCGATCACCACCATGATGACAAGCTTCTAATGCACATCGATTCCAGCGAGCTTGTAGGGATTCGCCATACTCCCTGCGTGGATACTGATCCACCAGCAGCAGATCGAGAGTGAATCGATTCAGCTATCAGATAACTGCGATCCGTTGACCACGAGGTCTGATTTGCGAAATGCTCATCTCACTGCAATAAATGGCCCGTACACTTACCCCGCGCCAGTCCCATTTTGCGGTCCGGGAGCAGCATCCTTTGCATGACACCGAGCGCCATGTGGGGAGCAACTGGTCACCTTGCCTATTCGGACGGAGGGCCCGTGAACGACACGGAGATCTGGAAATCTGACACAGACTGGATCCTCAAACAGCTTGGCGCCGAGATCACCCAGCGCAGAATTCGAAGGGTGTCATTCATGCACGAGGGCAAGGTGTTGGTGGCCGAGGTCGGTGGGCCAAACCCCTTCAATGAGCTTCCAGTGAGGGCGATTTACGAAGATGCCCAACGCGGTGTATTTTTCCTTTGTGGGGGCACGATCACGATCGCACCGAAGGACTCCGTGGTCGAAGAATATTGAGAGGAAGCCCAAAGATCCCTCCTAAGTGGAACGAACCCGATCCGGAGGGGTCTAGCATCGGCTCAGCCGGCGGCGTATGTGGCGCGCTCTCCCCGCATGTGAGAGATAACGTCAGAATAGACAAGAGCGCGGTTGCCCTTATACGCGGCAGATGAAATAGTGCCTACATTCTGGCGCGTCCGTTGCGCGCTCTCCAAGTTTGCTCGAACATTTACCCACTCCATCCTCGACTTAATCGATTTTTCTTGACCAAAGCCCTCGAGGCCATTATTGTTCCGCAATCGGGCTAACCAGCCCAAAACACATCACTTGGGCCTGATTCCTCGGGGTAGGGTGTCCGGCCCTAGTGTGGTGCTCTCGACTTTTCCTCAGCCGTGCCCGCATCCAAATGTGAATCCCACATGAACGCGTGGATATGGTGAAACCTATGCCTACTTACACATTGAATTGCGCCGATTACGCGGGGGATCTCCGATACGCCCTTGACGTTTTGGATGAATACGAGCACTTGGGACTAGACGCGGAGTACGCCAGCAAGCTGCGGGCTATCCTCGTGCGCCAGATTCAAGAAGCGCACAACGAGACCGCATCATGTAGCCCAGCTCAACCGGTCCGATTTCCGCTGCGAGTGGCGTAAAGTCACACGCTGTTAACCTGCGTTGTGCAATATGGAACAAGCGCATAGCATCAATCCTTTCGCTTGGCCCGGTTTAAGATAACCGGGCCGTTTGTTTCTGGGACCACAATCGCTGGGCAAAGATACCTAGTTACCATGCGCGCATGTCCGGTGCTACTGTCCTTTTCACTTGAAGAGCGAAGAGATGCCCGCCTATCGACCTCCAGGCGGGCGATGCCGGATGCTGCTCCCGCCGTTGCGCACTTTCCAACCCAAGTGTTCCAGTGGGCAGCATCCGCTCTGATTCGAGCGTACAATCCGCTCTGCGGCTGGTTTCACCGGAAGCGGCCTCCGCAACTCTTCGGATGTCCTCCGTATATCCCGTGAGCGGCTCGCCCTGTGCGCTGCCCAACCGGCCGGGGATTTGAGATTGCATAGCCTCAACCCGCGAGCGAATTAGCAGGACCGCAGAACTCATTTACAGGAGCCAGGAAATCGTTGCGGGCTTTGGAAGCTTGCGCTCCGATCCCCGTCGCTCCAGCTAGGGTCCTCCCTAGTCGGAGAAAGAAAACACGCTTGCCAAGAATGTCGTGATATGGATTCGGCGATCCCTCTTCAATGGGGCTTGTCATGGCGACGCGCATGTCCACGGAACAAGTCCCTCTTCGCACGATTGAACTGTGCTGTTTCAACATAGATTACTGTCGCACGACCTTCGTTCAATCAAAGTCGGCCAACTTTTGACAGGCTGTTCATCTGGCTGTCATGCGTTCGGCGAGGTGTAGATTGCAGGATTGTCATCGAGCGTGGCAGACGGTTACCCCAAGGCAGAACGTAGCCCTGACTGGACTCAATCCGCACATAAGCGCTGCGCGAAGGCAAGTCGCGACAGCAGAACTCAGCCAACAACCTGAAGCCTGTAAGACCTTCTCCCTGGAGGACGAATGTTCTTTGCGCAGGTCTGCATTTACGGCGGCTCCGTTCGCCGTAAGGTAAATTGCTCTACTCGAAGACTCGCCGCATTCTGTCTAGCCGTCATCGCATCGGCTATCTCCTCTGCTCAGGGGGACAGCAGCGGATTGACTGGCACAGTAATGGACTCATCGGGCAGACAATTGCCTATGGCGAAAGTCATCGCAGTTGAGAACGACACGGGACTGCGGCGGGAGAGCATTTCGGACGCTTTGGGCAGTTACAGCATTCCCCAACTGCCCATCGGGCTCTACACGGTTCATTTCAGGCGCCCGGGCTTTAAGGAGGCAGAGATCCTTGCGGTGGAGCAGGTAATTGGAAGAACGCGCACGCTGGATGCCACACTAAGCGTCGCGGGCGGAGAAGACCAGATCGAAGTATTATCCGCGTCCTTTCTCATGGACCGGAGCACGAGCGCAGTGACTGGACTGATCGAGAAGACGCAATCTGAAGCGCTTCCCCTGAATGGACGCGACTGGTCGGCCCTGACCGCTTTCGTTCCGGGTGCGATCGATACAGGCGGGAGTAACCAGCGGACAGTCCGCTTTGCCGGACGTGGCCTCGATGACAGCAATTTCACGCTCGATGGTGTTGACGCGACGAACATCGTGAATCAGACGCAGCGCCAGTGGGTTCGGCTCGCCATTCCTCTGGACGCGATTTCTGAGTTCAGGGTGGACTCGCTTATGTCCACTGCGGAGGAAGGCCAGACGGGCGGCGCGCAACTGAACGTAAGCTCACTCTCGGGCACCAACACTTTCCATGGAAGGCTCTTCGAATACCTGCGGAACAATCTGTTCGATGCGCCCCTGCCACGGTGGGCATCGAATGGTGTTTCGCAGCAGCCGTTGAGGTTGAACCAATTCGGCGGAGCGCTTGGCGGCCCGATTGTGAAGGGAAAGACTTTCTTTTTCGTCGCTTCTGAGGCGTACCGGCAGAACTGGGGTTTCCCGGTGAGCGGGGACGTACCGAGTCCTTCGCTGATTGCTTCTGTTCCTGCGGCGTCGCCCGTCTTCGCCATCATGCACGGCTTTCCCAGAGCTGGCCGGAAGACTGTGCTGACTCCATGGACGCCGGCAACAGATCCCGGCGATCCGCACTATATGGACTACGACCTGCTGACGTGTGAGTGCACGCAAGTGGTGAACGAGAGCTCCGTAATGCTGCGGCTGGATCAGCACTTTTCGTCGAGGACGACCGGCTTCGCTCGCTTCAACTACGATCGGTCCGTTAACACGCAACCGCTATCAGCGGCAGCTACTGACCTGCAGCAGAAAGTTTCCACTCCAGTCAACGGCGCCCTTGGGCTTTTGCACGTATTCAGCCCGACCCTTGTGAACGACCTTCATGTTGGGTTCAATCGCTCGACAAGCAACCAGTACAACTACAGCGACTCTGGCATTCTCTATCAAGTAGCCATCTCCGGCGGTCCCGGACCGGGCTTTGTAACGGAAAACTACCGATACACCAGTATCTACGTGGGGAATTCTTTCTCACTGACCGACAACCAGACCTGGGTCCACGATCGACATACGGTGAAAGCCGGCGCAGAGGTCCGGTACATTCAGATGAATCAGGAATACGGTGAGCATGGCAAACTCACATTTTCATCTGTGGAAGATTTAGCTGCAAACAATGTGAAAAAGGCAAGCCTTACCGGCGCGCTTCCCATCAACGACTTGCGCAAGAGCGACTACTTCTTCTTTGTGCAGGATGAGTTCAAGTGGCGGCCTGATCTCGTCCTTAATCTGGGACTACGGTACAGCATCTTCGGGCTCTTCGATGAAGCACACGGGAAGGCAAATCCCTTCGATTTCTCTACGTGCGGTCCGAAGGGCTTTTGTGGAGCTGGCGCCAGCTTCGGCGAGCAGAACTTCGGCGATGTGGATCCCAGGGTGGCGTTTGCGTGGACGCCATTCAAGGACGGAAAGACGGTGCTGCGGGGTGGGTTCGGCCTGTATCACGAGGACGGACAGCTTGACGATCAGAACCTGCCTGCGAAGAATGAAGTGCCTTCGTATTCGGCCACTGCGAATGCAATCACGTCCCTCTCATACGGTGTTGCTGCGAGCAGCAGCGATTGTCCCGGGCCGGTATTTGTCACGGGAGGCGTTCGTTGCGGGTTCGGGCCGGGAAGCTTGTCGCCGAATGCCGAGCAGCGGAATCGGAAGGATGCCTATGTGGAGCAGTGGAGCTTCTCACTTGAAAGAGAGCTTCCGGAGAACATTGTTGGAACCATGTCGTACCTTGGCAGCCATGGTGTTCACTTGCTTGAGACCAACGTTGTGAATCTGGTCGATCCAGCCTCGAATTCGGCGCAGTACTCATCCTTTGCGCCGGCGATCGGATGGCGCGGATCGAGTGGCGCAAGTTCCTATCACGGCCTGTCCGCCTCTCTGCGTCGGCATTTCTCGCATGGGTTCCTGATTGCCGCAAATTACATGTACTCACACGAGATCGACAACGGATCCAATGGCAGCGGTGACGGCGATGAAATCAGCCCGGAGAATCCACTGTGTCCATCATGCGACCGCGCCAGCGGTGCGTGGGATGCGCGGCATGTTTTTAACGGGAACGCGGTTTACCAGCTTCCGTTTGGGCCCGGAACGCCCTGGCTCAATCACTTAGGGTTCGCGAGCGCGCTGGCAGGCGGATGGGAAATGTCTACCAGCGCGCTTGCTCGCACAGGCTTTCCCGTGAATGTGCTGCTACCCGCCAGCTACACCGCGGTGGATGGCGCGTCCGGCGCAGAGCGCCCTGATCTGGTTCCCGGCGTCTCGTTGACTCCCGCGGGCGGAAGAAGCCCAAAGCAGTGGATCAACCCCGCTGCATTTGCTCGCCCCGCCGGAATGTTCGGGACCTCTCGGCGCGACCTGCTTAACGGGCCGGGCACTTGGCAAGTGGACATCGGCGTGATGCGATCGGTATCGCTCTCCGAGCACGCTAGGCTGGAGTTTCGTTCCGAGTTCTACAACATCTTCAATCATCCGCAACTCGGCCAGCCGCAGCCGGTCTGCAATGTGTCCACGTCACACACTGTGGGGTGCGCCTCGGGCTTCGGCGCAATCACCAACACAGTGAACACCGTGTCGCCGCAGACGCCAGTGGGATCGGGAACTCCACGCGAGGTACAGTTCGCATTGCGACTTGAATTATAGGGCTTGTCATTATGAAGATTCTTGTTGTTGAGGACGAAGGCAAAACGGCAAGGTTCCTAAAGAAGGGGCTGAGTGAAGCGGGCTTTGTGGTTGATGTCGCCGCTGATGGTCTTGAGGGCTTGCATATGGCAGGAGAGGTCGATTTTGACCTGATGGTCCTGGACGTCATGCTGCCTCGACTGAATGGATGGCAGGTACTCGGCCGACTGCGTAGTACGGGGAAGAAGACGCTGGTGCTAATGCTCACGGCGCGTGACGCGGTGCATGAGCGCGTGCACGGGTTTGAACTCGGTGCTGACGATTACCTCGTGAAGCCGTTCGCTTTCTCTGAACTTTTGGCGCGGGTTCGCTCGCTGCTCAGACGTTCGGTCCCGCGCGCGCAGGAAACCATTCGCTTGGCGGACCTCGAGATTGATCTCCTCCGGCAACGTGCCAAGCGAGCCGGCCACAAGCTTGACCTCACCTCTAAGGAATTCCTTCTGCTCAGCCTTCTAGCACGCAGGGCAGGCGAAGTGCTGTCAAGGACGCTGATTGCCGAAGCCGTGTGGGACATGAATTTCGACAGCGAAACCAACGTAGTCGACGTTAACGTGCGCCGGCTTCGCAGCAAAGTTGACGATCCGTTTTCAGTCAAGCTGATCCAAACCGTGCGAGGTGCCGGCTACGTCCTTGAGTGCGAATCGTAGCATGCCCTCCGGGCGACAGTTGCGAACGACACTAGCTTTTCGCCTGGCGGCTGCGTATTCGCTGGCGGGCCTGCTGCTCGTCATCCTCATTACGGTCAGCCTCTACCTTCTTCTGCGCTCGGAGCTGGACAGAAGCAACGAGCTCTTCCTTGCGGATAAGATCAACGTGCTCCGAACGATGCTCCGAGAGCGTCCCAACGATGACGAAGCTTTGCGCGAAGAGATCGAGCTTGAATCGGCTGCAAGAAGGTACGAGCAGTTCTATATACGCCTTCTCGATCAGCATGGATCACCGATCCTGACGACGCCGGATATGAACAAGCAGCTGGATATTACGCAATTTTCAGGCTGCGCGCACGGCAACGTCGACAGATCTACAACATTAACTGGCATGAGTGGCAGGATTTTTCGAATCTCGTGCGCAAATGCGGCCGTCGGTAATCCGCCGAATCAAATCGATAAGATCGAGATCGCAATCGATATCTCGCAGTCGGAAGGGCTGCTTGCCCGTTATCGGATGTGGTTTTCCGTCAGCCTGATGGTTACGTCGATTCTCTTTCCACTGGCTGGATACAAGATCGCGCGTCATGGAATCCAGCCAGTGGAGGAGATTGCGGCGACCGTTCGAAAGATCACCTCCACCAATCTCCGGGAGCGTCTACGGCCCGAAGGCTACCCCTCCGAGCTCGCATCGCTGGCAGGGACATTCAACCAGATGCTCGACCGCCTGAAAGAGTCCTTCGAGCGAATCTCCCAGTTCTCCGCCGACATCGCGCACGATCTGCGGACGCCTGTAAATAACATACGGGGCGAAGCGGAGGTAGCGCTCGCACGAGCCCGCACCGTGGAAGAGTACCGGGGCGTGCTGGAGTCGTCACTGGAAGAGACAGTCCGTCTGTCCGATCTCATCGGCGACCTCCTGTTCCTCGCGCGCGCTGAGAGACCTCTGACCGAGTTGCGTCGAGAAGATGTCAACCTCTGTCACCTGTTAAACACGGTTCGCGACTACTACGAAGCGCCGGCTGCTGATGCCGGGGTGAGTCTCTCCACGCGAGAAGAGAGCGATCAGATCATCGCCAGTATGGACCGGGCTTTAATGCTCAGAGCGATCAGCAACCTCGTCTCAAATGCAATTGCGCATACGCCCAGGGGTGGTTCGATCACGCTTGCTGCGTACGTTCACGAAGAAAAGGTCTGCATTGACGTCAGCGATACGGGAGCCGGCATCCCGGCCGCGGCTTTACCCAAAGTGTTCGATCGATTCTTCCGCGTCGATCCATCTCGATCGCACGCCTCCGGCGGCACCGGGCTGGGGCTGTCCATCGTTCAAAGCATCATGCTTCTGCACGCCGGTAGTGCCGAAATCACGAGCAATGTTGGCCGGGGCACGACCGTCAGTCTTGTTTTTAACGCGCCTGCAAAGCGATGACAAAAACGTAATCTTCCCGCCATCGGGGTGTCATTCCTCGGTCGCTAGGCTTCAGGAGGGTTCGGACCGGGCCAGTTCCCCGCACGCGATTCGAGCACCCTGGCTCAACGTTCGTTTGTCGAACTCGCACGGGCAATTCCTATTTTTCTGAATTTCGCAGCATCGTCCAAAACCTTCTATGAGTTCTCATTCCCCGCGATCCCGAGCAATCTCCAGTTCGTTTGTGGCTGGTTGCGTTCCCTCACGCAGTAAAAACACTAATTCAAGGAGAAGGTTATGTCTCTCAATCACCTCCAGGCAGGCCGCCTGTTTTTCGGCATTCTCGCGGTTGGACTGAGCGTCTCGGCGCTCGGGCAATCCGTGCAGTTTCCGACATATCAGGCCGGGCCCCAGCCAGACGGAAGCTTCATCGCAGGAAGCGGCGTGATTCTTACGCCTGCCGGCACAACCGTCAACCTCGGCATCCGGACTCGTGCAAAGGCTGTTGCTCTCAACCCGACAGGGAATCACACGGCGGCAGTCCTCCAGATGGGCGCGCCGCAGGTTGTGACGGTATTCAATACTAAGACAGGAGCCGTGCTGCAGAACTTTACCCCGAAGGTCGGCGCCGGTGGTAGCTCCGTGGGCATCACCTACACCTCTGATGGCAAATACTTGCTGTTCAGCCAGGATGGCGGCTACGGCCCGTCTTACGTCGCCGTTGCCAGCGCGCAGGCAGATGGAACGCTTGCAAGCTACGCCGCCGTTTCGGTACCACCAGACGTGGATGCCAACGGCAAATTGCTGAATGCCAACTGCTATCCCTACGATGAATCGAAGAAGAAGCCCTCGGGCAGCCCTCCAGGAACCAACGGCAGCTTCGAGATTCCCTGCGGCTACTCCGTTTCGCTTTGGGGCAATCAGGCTCCGACATCCTACCCCATGGGCATTGCGGTCTCACCTGACAACAAAACCGGCTACGTCGTGCTGGATAACAATAATACTCTGGCCAAGATCGACCTCACCGCTCCAGCTGCTTCCATCAAAGAAGGAGCAGAACTCACGGTCGGGAACATTCCGCACAGCGTCGTGCTCTCTGCGGATGGCAAGACCGCCTATGTATCAAACGAAGGCGGTTGGAGGCCGAACAAGAACTCGTTCCAGGAGTACTCCAATGGCTTCCCGGTCCGTGCCAATTACCCCGTAGGCAGCATGGATAAGGGCACGATCTCCGTAGTCGATACGGAGAACTGGAAAGTGACGCGCACCATTGGTGTCGGCTACCACCCCACAGGAATGGCTTTGTACGGAACAAAGCTGCTTGTCGCCAACGCCTATGAGGACAGTATCTCAGTCATCGACACAGCCACCAACACGCAAGAGGGCAAGATCGACCTGGGACTTCCTCTGAGCTTGCCCGGAGAAAAGAATTCTGCATACGGGGCGGGTCCCAACTCGATTGCCGTGGACGCTGCGAAGAAGATCGCCTATGTTGCGCTGTACAACGCCAATGCCATCGCGGTGATCGACCTCAACAACTGGAACGGCAGCGCGGTTCTAGGCATGATTCCGGTGGGCTATGCGCCGTCTTCAGTCGTGCTCGACTCGGCCGATGGCTCGCTGCTCGTCGCCAATGACAAAGGATGGGGAACGACTGGTAACCCGAACCCCTTCCAGGGTACGGTAACGGGCGCTCCCACTACAGCAAACTCAACGGGCAAATACTATGGTGCAGTTGGTCTGAACACGCACCAGGATCTAGGCACTGTCAGCATCGTTCCCATTCCGAGCTCGTCGGACTTGGGCGTGATGACTCATCAGGTAAAGGTGAATAATCACTGGGATCTATGGGAGAACATTGAATCAGCTGGGGGCGGCGACAAGGATTCGAAGCCGGTTGTGATCCCGAGGAAAATCGGCGATCCCTCAAAGATCAAGCATGTCTTCGTGATCATCCGTGAGAATCGCACCTACGACCAGATCCTCGGCGACGTAGTTGGTGGAAATGGAGACTCTTCGCTGGCGACATTTGGCGACAACTCGTCGTTCACGCAATATCCACATGTCACGCCTAATGCGCACGCACTTGTAAAGAGGTTCCCGCTTCTGGATAACTTCTACGATCCCAGCCGCCAATCCGCGGACGGTCACAACTGGATTGTTCAGGCGATGGCGCCATACTCCGATGATGTTCAGTCGCCGGACTGGCTGCGCGACTACCCCTCGAATGGCGGCGATGCGATTGCCTATCAGACGAAGGGCTTCCTGTGGGATGCCGCTGCGAAGGCCGGCGTGAGCGTCAAGAACTATGGCGAGTACGTCGAGTACAACACTTTCAACGTACCTGGCTGCAAGCTCAACAACATCTACACCGCCTACACCTCGCCCGGTGGCGCAGTTGCAGGAACGGTTCCGCTTCCGTTCAAGAACTCCATCAGCTGCGAGCCACTGTGGATCGATTTCTACAACGACGTGCAGGCCTACGAGTCTGGCCAGGAGAGCCAGCTCTACAACTACAACTTCATCGCTTCTGCAACGCCGTTGCCGAACCTGTATAAGGTGACGGTTCAGAACTATCCGCAGTTCGATTTGAACATTCCCGACCAATACCGATTCGACGTCTGGCAACAGGATTTCAACCGTGATGTAGCTGCGGGAAAGGTGCCGCAGTTGGAGTTCATGTGGATCAGCTCGGATCACACGGGTGGGCCGCCGAACGCAGCAGCCATGCAGGCCGACAACGACCTGGCTCTCGGCCGGTTCGTCGATGCCATCAGCCACAGCCCGATCTGGAAGGACTCGGTGATCTTCGTCGAAGAGGATGACTCGCAGAACGGCGTCGATCACGTTGACGGTCACCGCAGCCCGGGTTACGTCATCAGCCCCTACGTCAAGCAGCAGGTAAACTCCGACGGCACTGGCACTGAGGCCGTCGCAGACAGCACCTTCTACACACAAGTCAGCATGACCCGTACGATCGAACAGATTCTGGGGATCACGCCGATGAATCAAAACGATCTGGTGGCTTCGCCGATGAAGGACCTCTTCGTCGAGAATCCGCCGGTGAAGAACTTCCTGCCCTGGGCGCACGTTCCCGCAGGTGTGCCGCTGAACTACGGGGTCACGCAAACTCCCACGGAAACAGCCATTCCGGGCGCGACAGCTTCGTCTAGCCCAGTTGTTTATCCGAACATGACTCCGACTGCCAAAGCGTTGATGGTTGGCTGGATGAAGAAGAAGTCGCAGGTTTTCGCCGGCAATTATCACAAGCCAGACGTTGAGGACACCGACACCGTCAATCACATGGTCTGGTACGAGATGACGGCTTACAAGGTCCCCTACCCCGGCGAGAAGAAGGTCCGCCCAGCGAGCGACTTCAGACGCAAGAAAGCCGCCAACGCTGATCTCGACGACTAAGCTGAGCCACCAGGCAACCTATGGCCCTCTTCTTTGAACAGGAGAGGGCTTCTTTTTCGTAACGAAAACCCGTGAGGTGACTCGTCACTCTACGTAACCGGATGCGTAAGATCCGGATCCCTCCGCAGCGCCGACGAGGAGATGCTCTCTGCCATCTCGTAAGAGAACTGACTACCCAAACTGTGGAGACAACTCATTCTCGCCCGAAGGCAGATCAATACCTGTAAACGGGCTTATGGAACGCGATCCGAGCAAACTCGCGGAACAGCAAAAACGGGGCCGCTCCGTACGCTCACACGATTGGCCTGTCTACCCGATCACTCTGCGTCCTTTGATCGGTTCACTGATCTCTCCATTGTTCACAGCGCGAGTGAGCCAGTTTTTTTTGAGCGTCGTCTTGTTAATTATCCATTCTCTCCAGGTCAGACGGGTTTTATCCTTAAGCCAAAGCTGGCTCTCCCGCTCCACTTGCGCAAGCCGATCTTTGCGGTCTCTCTTCCGCCGATCCTCGTTAAATAGTTTAGATGAAAGCCGATGACCACAACGGGCGGAGCAATAGACTCGCCTTCGCTCAGTGTTATTGATGAAGTAGTGTTCGCAATTTGCGCAAGGCCCTGCCAATCGATAGTTTTCAGGATCGATGAGAAAGTAGAGGAACTGCCGCGTTGCCATCGCTTTGAAATCCAGGGGGCCAGCGCCTTGCACTACTGTCGCGATGCTGACTCTGACTAAGCCGGTTGCGGTCGGGATCAAATGCGCCTGTGCATTCCAAGCAGCGCTTCTAAGCGAAGGGTCGGCATCGAACAATTTGATGGTGTTCGGGCCTGACCTTAACCATGCCGCTACAAACTCCCGAAGCTGGTCTCTTGCTCGGTTATAGTCGACCCAATCAGCATCGGGACTTCGTTTTTTCATTTCAGCTGGCAAGGAGAAATCGGTATTGAGAGTCCTGACAAAGCTCTCAAGCGTGTATCCATCCGACATGTCAAAAAGAGAAGTGGGTCTGAGTCTTTTCTTTTCATAAAGTGTGAAAGTACAATATAGCATAAAATCACCTTTCTGATATTTCTAGATTAGGCAGCTGAAATCTGGCACACTCTCTCCATGAATCATTTGAATTTCACTTCAGACGCACTGCGGCGCGATCTCCTTTCGTTGCCAACCAGCCGTCTCAGGCCTTTCGCGACCAACGCTCGCACCCACACCAAACATCAGATCCGCCAGATTGCGGAGAGCATCCGAGTTTTTGGCTTCACGAATCCAGTCTTAGTTGATCGCGACGATCAGATCGTCGCAGGCCATGGACGGGTTGAGGCAGCGAAGTTGCTCGGAGTAGCGGATGTCCCCGCTATACGGCTGGAGCACCTCAGCCCTGATCAGGTCAGAGCCTACGTGATCGCCGACAACAAACTGGCCGAAAACGCAGGCTGGGACCGAGACATTCTGGCAATTGAGCTGCAGAACCTATTGACGATCGACAGCTCGGTTTTTGATGTAACGATTACTGGCTTCGAGGTGACAGAAATTGACCTGCTCGTTCAAGGAAGTCAAAATTCTGACGGGCCCGCCGACCATACGCAGGAATCGACCCTGGAATCAGATCCGGTCACTGCGCCCGGAGACGTCTGGCTGCTCAATAAGCATCGGCTGATCTGCGGCGACGCGCTCGTCGGAAGTACGTTTCGAGAACTCCTGGGCAACAAGCGTGCTGCGGTCACGTTCACCGATCCTCCCTTTAACGTGCGCATCGATGGGCACGCAACCGGAAAAGGCTCGATCCACCATCGAGAATTCCAAATGGCCTCAGGTGAGATGAGTGAGGCTGAGTTCCTTTCCTTTCTGAACAGCAGCCTCCGTCATATTCGGGACTACTCGGCGAACGGGTCGGTCGCATTCGTCTGCATGGACTGGAGACACGCAGCTGATCTGATCGCCGCGGGCCGTCAGAACTTCGACGAACTTTTGAACGTCTGTATCTGGGTCAAGAATTCGGGCGGAATGGGCAGTTTCTACAGATCCCAGCATGAAATGGTGTTCGTCTTTAGAAAGGGCAAGGAGTCGCACCGCAACAACGTGCAACTCGGGAGGTTCGGCAGAAACCGGACAAATGTCTGGCAGTACCCAGGCGTGCAGACGATGTCGAAACAGGGAGATGAGGGCAATCTGCTGGCGCTCCACCCGACTGTGAAACCGATCGCCATGGTCGCCGATGCAATTCTCGACTGTTCGGCCCGAGGCGAAATCATTCTTGATCCGTTCTTAGGCTCCGGCACCACGCTGATGGCAGCCCAACGGGTTGGGCGAGTTTGCTACGGGATCGAGATCGATCCCTCGTATACGGATGTGGCCATTCGTCGCTGGCAAAAGCATACCGGCGAGAGAGCTGTTCAGGCCGCGACGGGCAAGACATTTGATGAGATCGCAGCCCAGAAGGAGCTTCTCAGTGCATAACGAAGGTTTCCAAAACTACGATGTCGGCTACGGGAAGCCCCCGCAGGCCACTCAATTCACGAGAGGTCGTTCCGGGAACCCTAAGGGTCGTCCGAAAGGATCCAAAAATCTCTCGTCCGTTGTTCAACGCGAATGCAGGCAGCGAGTTCGAGTGAATGGGCCCGGAGGGCCACGGATGATCACCAAACTCGAGGCCGCTGTGATGCAGATCGGGAATAAGGCGGCGCAGGGAGAGCTCCGAGCCGCCAAAGAGCTCTTCAGCTTGATAAGGATCTCCGAAGAAGAACAGGGTGCAAGCTCTACCGGAACAAGCTTCCAGGAAGCAGATCAACGCGTCCTGCACACCCTCCGCAGGCGCCTCGGGGGCCTGTCTACATCCGAATCAACAACAAACTCCAAAGAGATTTCAGAATGAGCGTCCTTCAATCAGTGTCTTTCTACGAGTACCAATCCATACTGCGCAGTGACTTCGCGAGCTTCGTCGAACGGAGCTTTTACGAGCTGAACCCTCAGTCAGAGTTCATCCCAGGTGATTACATCGATCTCATGTGCTCTATTCTCGAGGACTGCCGCCTGGGACGTACGAAACGTTTGATCGTCAATTTGCCTCCGCGCACTCTGAAATCTCACGCAACCAGTGTGGCCCTGCCCGCCTGGATCCTGGGGCACGACCCATCTGCCCAGATCATCTGCGCCAGTTACGGCCAGGATCTGGCCGACAAGCACGCCCGAGACTGTCGAGCTCTGATGCAATCCGCTTTTTACCGGCAGCTCTTTCCGAACACAGTTCTGGCGCCGGATCGGCTGGCGGTGAATGACTTCATGACAACTGCAAAAGGCTGCCGCTTGGCTACGTCCGTCGGTGGAGCGCTGACCGGAAGAGGAGCGGACATCATCATCCTGGATGACATCATGAAGCCGGACGATGCTCTTTCGGAAGTGCGTCGTAACGCCGCAAATGAATGGTACTTCAACACGCTGTTCAGCCGACTGAATAGTAAGGAATACGGGCGGATCATTATCGTGATGCAACGGCTGCACCAGGGAGATCTGATCGGTGAAGTGCTGGATCGAGAGCCTTGGAAGCACTTCTCAATGCCAGCAATTGCCACCGTAGACGAAACTTACCCTTACGAAACCGTTTTCGGCCCGCGAGTATTCTCCCGCAAAGCTGGGGAATCCATCCATCCAGAGCGCGATTCCGTTCAGGTGTATGAGAGCATTCGCGCAAACCTGGGCGAGTACAAATTTGAGAGCCAGTACCAGCAGGAACCGATGCCGCTCGCCGGAGGAATGATCAAACGAGACTGGCTGACGTTCTATGAGCCGTCCCAGCTTCCGACTTCATTCACCTACCTGCTGCAGAGCTGGGATACAGCAAGCAAAACTAGCGAGATGAACGATTTCAGTGTTGGAACGACTTGGGGATTGTATGAAGAGAAGTTCTATGTGCTGGATGTCTATCGCAAACGCGTGGAATTCCCGGAACTGAAGCGCGCCGTGATCGAAGCCTACCAAAAGCACCAACCACATAAAGTCTTGATCGAGGACAAGGCATCCGGAACTGCCCTGATCCAGGAATTGCAAAGGGAATTCGTATACGGTGTCGAGTCCTATAAAGCCGAGCCGGGCAGCGACAAACGGATGCGCTTCGCGGCTCAGTCAATCCAGTTTGAGAAGGGAAATGTTCTGCTCCCGTCGCAGGCACCCTGGCTGGACGAATACGTACGAGAAATCACTGGCTTTCCGGGTACGAAGCACGATGATGCAGTCGACAGCACCTCGCAGGCCCTGCACATCCTCACGGCTCAGATCAATGATTTCGTTACCTGGGCAAACCTGGGCAGGGGGTAACTGGAGCCTCAGGCTTTAGGCTCTCAAATCGTCCGAATGGGCAGAGAGTTCGCTTGACTCTTTGCCCTACCAGAGCGGAAATGGACTACCGCCAGAGATTTCGCGGCGATTCGGGGCAATTTGAAAGCAAATCTTGAAGCCCAATTGACTGAGCTACCGAGCCTAGAAACCGAGCGATTACGTGCGCTCTGGCAAGATGTTTTCGACAAGCCACCGCATCCTAAACTTCGCCGGGAACTGCTGATCCCGATCATTGCCTACCGTCTCCAGGAGAAAGCCTTCGGCGGTTTGAAACCATCGACCTTGCGACGTCTCGAAGCTTTCACCAGCGGCAAGCAGGCCCGAAAGCAACGCGGCTTGCGGCCTGGAACTCGGATGGTGCGCCAGTGGCAAGGCAAGGTCTACGAAGTCGTCACCGTCGAGCAGGGCTACATGTATGACGGGCAGAAGTACCGCAGTCTGTCCGAGATTGCGCGTGCCATCACGGGCACCCGACGGTCGGGTCCGGCCTTCTTTGGGCTGAAACAGAAGAGCAGGGAAGCGGCATGAACGCTCGTATTCGATGTGCCGTCTACACTCGGAAGTCTTCAGAAGAGGGCCTCGATCAATCCTTCAACTCGCTCGATGCGCAGCGCGAGGCTTGCGAGTCGTTTATTCAGTCGCAGAAGCATGAAGGCTGGACGCTGATCCCCACCAAATACGACGACGGCGGATTCTCCGGCGGAAATATAGAACGGCCAGCGCTCAAGAAGTTGATGGCCGATATCGCCGAGGGCAAAGTCAATACCGTCGTCGTCTATAAGGTCGATCGACTCACCCGATGCCTGGCGGATTTCGCCAAGATCATCGAGCAGTTCGATTCGAAGGGCGTGAACTTCGTTTCGGTCACGCAGCAGTTCAACACAACTACATCGATGGGCCGGCTCACACTCAATGTGCTCTTGTCATTTGCACAATTCGAGCGGGAAGTAACGGGTGAGCGCATTCGCGACAAGATCGCTGCCTCGAAGGCTAAGGGTATGTGGATGGGAGGGCGAGTACCGCTGGGCTACGACCTGCGCGAACGCAGAATCTACATCAATCCATCAGAGGCCGAACGAGTCCGCGAGATCTTCCGACTGTATTTGAAAGTCAAGACCGTGCCTGCCTTGCTGGAAGAGCTTTGCAAGAGTGGAATACGGACCAAGATTCGGATCGAGAACGGAAAGAAATCGGGCGCGAAGCTCTATTCGCGCGGAGCGCTGTACAAGCTGTTGCGCAATCACCTGTACGTCGGGGAGATCAAACACAACGGCTCGGCATATCCAGGTGAACACCAGGCCATCCTCGACCGGTCTCTATGGGATGATGTGCAAAAGCTTCTCGACGAAAATTGTCAGGGGAGTCGTAAAAGTCCTCGGGCGACGAGTGGAAGCATGCTGCAGGGACTCCTGTTTAGTGAGTCTGGGGTCCGGTATATTCCGACGAGCGCACATAAAAAAGGACGTCGCTATTGCTACTACACATCGCAAGCAGTCCTTGGTGGTCGAAAACAGAAGGCGTGTGCATTCGGGCGGCTTCCCTCAGCTGCTCTCGAAGCTGCGGTATCGGACAGGATCGCGCAGCTGCTCGGTTCTCCGGTAGACCTGCTCGCCGCAGTCCAGCGGCCCCAGGTCGATCATCCAAATTACGATCGGCTTCTCAAGCTTGCGAAGCTAAAAGCAGCACGCTGGGGTGGTATGCCGCATAAGGAGAAGGCTGGTTTTATCAGAAGCCTTCTCCATCGCGTGGTGGTTCACGAAGGCTCTATTGAGCTCGCTATAAAGCTCGAGTCACTGATCGAGGTTCTTGAAGATCGAGGTCCTCAACCCGCTGAACACCCCTTCAAGCCAACAGTCTTCTCGATGGACACTCCGTTTCGGCACGTGCCTCAAGGCAGCGCCTTGAAGCTAGTGATCGGCAACATTCGGCCCGAATCTTCGCAAAGCAGAGAGGCGGTCCCGAAGGCCCTCGCTCGAGCGCGCGACTGGTATGAATTGATCCTTTCGGGTAAGTTTGCAAGCCTGGCAGAGCTTGCCCGCAGGCAGGGCGTCACACCTCGCTACGTCAAGAAGATTTTCCCGTTGGCGTTCCTGGGTCCTGTGTCTGTCGAGCTGTTGCTCAATGAGCCGAGATCGCTCGCATCGCTTATGGGGAACATTCCGCTGACCTGGGAGGAACAGAGGAGACATTTGGCAGTTATATAAGCCCTTGACACAAAGTCGTCCGGGAGATCGGGCGAGTCGGCAAACTCTTGCTCAATATAACGCTTCGGTAAGCATGAAGGTTGGAGGGATCTTGGCGTCCTGAAGGATCGTGTAGGGCTTTTCACCCAGGACAGGTTCAAATGAGAATCAAACACTGAGAGAATCGAGCGCGAATAGGGTATTGTCAGGAAGGGTAATGACAAATTTTCCTTCTTGTCTTGCGGCGACGAAGCGTGGCTATTGGATAGTGGTGACAGCATTGTGCGTCAGGCGCTCACAGAGTATTTGGCAATTTGGCGCGTGGGACCAAGGGCAACTGGGGCATCAAGGACAACGAAGCCGCTCACGAAAGGTAGAGGCATGACTCATCTTCATCTCGTATTACTGTTCGTTTCCATCGCAAGCGCGACTTGCGCCTTCGTCGCGTCGTGGTTTTGGGATCTTTCGAGCCGGCCGACTCCCGAGATGGCGGAGCCTTTGATCGCCTCCATAGCCGATGTTCCTGCTCAATACATCTTGGGCGCTCAGATCGACATATATAGCATCAGAGACGCTCTGAGGGAGTCCTCCCGGTTAAATAAGTGTGCCGCGACATGGAGCGCACTCGCCGCTCTGTTCGGGGCGATTTCCGCAGCTCTGAGCATCATCTAGCACAGTTCGGAAGAGGGATTTCGTAGATCTCCAGGTGGGCTGGAAGATTTCGAATCAAGTCGTGCGCACTTCCGCTTGCAGCCTGACTCGTTCGGCAACTTCTTCGTAGATAGGTATGCGGAGGTCCTCTGCTGCTTCAAGGGTTACTGCGAGTGCGTATGGGACTCGTTCGATAAGACTGCCAGCATCCGCACGACAATTTACCTTTACCCGAAGCATCTCACCGTCGATGTAGGCTACTGCGTTGTCACCCTCAAATACCTCGTGCTGCATTGTGCCTCGCTGGACTGTTTGCCAGTCAGCGTACATGCGTGTTGTTTGTAATGGACTCTCGGGCGTCGATATCCAGAGTCCTGCGCGTCGGTAGTCGCGATGCTGTGGATTGATTGGTGTCAGCCAAGCCAACGATACTGTAAGGCGCCGCGCGCCTACAACACCTGAAAGACTCGGCGGCAGCGGTAATTCGTAAACGTGTCCTTCTTCGTTGCCGATCTCTGACGCTGAGATCACAGTTACGCGATGCTCATTACACCCCAAAACTCGATCTAGCTGAACGGCCCCGTACCCAAGGTACCGTGACACATGGTCGCGATAGTACCTGCCAAGTTCCAACGATTGTCGGAGTGCATCTGCGGCATCGGTCCAAGCCGAACCATGCACGAGCAGCACTTTTGCCAGAACCGCTAGCGATGCAGCATTCCACTCGGTTGGCAAGTTCTCCAGCATGTCCAGAATGAGAGCAGCAGAGCGACTGCCTAGCGCAGTCGCATTGCTCGTGCCGCACGTGTATCGAGTTCCGCGCAAATCACCTGCCACGTGTCCAGGAACGGCGACCAACTGGCCAGGTCCTGTCCGGGGAGTTTGCGCGGGTTCGAGAATGCCGTTCGGTTGCGTCAGATTCATTGAAAGTCGATACAACTGCACACCGCCTTCAAACAGAACATCTGGCTTCATTCCGCGCTTGAAACCTAGACCAACTCGATTGATGGGGCTTGGAAAGCCGGTATCCGGATACGGATTAATCAACGCAGGTGGCGTGGGCGCACCGGAATCATCCCCATGTAGGCCACCGACAGTGATTGCGTTAATTGCTTCAGAGGGGGACAGAATGCGACGCAGATGCGCATTCGAGTGAATAGACCGCGATACAGCGGTATACAGTTCGGCTTCAGAAAGCGTCTGCACGTCCGCTTGTCGAACGTCCAACTCGAGATTGGAATGGTCGTTGCCAGTGCTGACCAAGAAGAGGACTTGATATCTCCATGAGAGCCAATCAAGCATGCGTCCGAACGGGCTCATTGGACCGTCAAGCGGCCGGTTGGGGTCGCCAATGGAGAGATTCAACACCCGAACCGAAGGCGCAACGCCAGGGTTACCCTCGTTGTCCTCGTAGATGCGGCGAACCGCCAGGTGCAAAAGGTCAATGGCTAACTGATTTGACGGCATAGCTTCGACCCGTACTTGGCGAAAGTCGCGGGGATCCGGCTTCATAATTGGTCGAATGTAAACAGGACGGGTGAGGGCAGCCTCCCCTGCAGAGAGATCCCCCCGGACAATGAGAGAGGCCATCTGCGTACCATGCGATCGTTCAGCTGCTCGATAATCCACTTCCCAATTCAACGGGTCGTCGATAATGAGTCTTCCAGTTAACAACCGATGATTTGCGAGCGGCAAACCGTCGAGAATACCCACTACGGGTGGGCCCTCAGGAACTTGCTCTTCTCCGACTGGGCCATCGAAGTCGAGCGGTGGAATATCAGATGGGACGGCAATAGATTGCCCAGCTGGACGGAGAAACATGATCTCGTCTAATTGCAGCAGGCGAATCCCAGGATTGTTTAGAATTGCTTCGGCTGCCGCGCTCGGCAGAGAACCCATGACTCCGTGGTACGCAATCTGAGGATAGATCGCAGATTGTACGACGTTGCCGCCGGCAGCACGCACTGCATTTTGTACCTGAAGTTCTGCACGTTCCCTTGCGGTGCCACCATGTCGAAACCAGAGTTCCGCCTCGAACGACACCGTTTCCCTGCCGTTTTCGATATCAAATCGCCAATTCTCGAGTAGGCCTGTATCGCGAATGCGGTCTTCAGACCCCCAAAGCCTGAGAGCGCGCAGTTGACGAAAGAGATCGCGGAACTTATTGAAGCCTCTTGGGAAGGGCTGATTCGGATTTGTCTGGTAGGCGTGCCATAGACGAAGCATTTCCGCGAGCGCGGCTTGATTCGTCATTACGAGGTAGATCCTTCCGGAGACAGGATCGGTTCGATTAGCTGGCAGATAAAAATCCTGGTCTGCTGCCATCTCCTCGTCAAGCTCCGCAAGCCACTCCATTCCCTCAATGCGACGAACAGCATTCAAAAAATCTGTGATGGAGCCAACGGTTTCAAAGACGATGACCCTCTCGGGTTCAGCACCCTCGATATCTGTCTGGACTTCTCCAGCTTGATCAGCGAATGCTCGTTCGAGTCGCTGGATCTGCGGAGCGAGCCGTTCTCGTTGTCGCTCGGGAGTTGGAAGATGGATCTTTGGTGCGCCGCTGCCTTTTCTTGCTCGTGCGGCTACCTCGTGGGTTGGAAAAACTAGAATGGGCAGAGTTGCCATTTCGTTGAGCACTCCTATTGGGATGGCTCAGACTCCAAAGCTTAATCTGCTCTTGAAGAACCCGATGCGGATGTGTGCTTCCATCCAGCACACATCTCCGCAAAACATTCTGTGCCACGTCCTCTAATTCCGAGTAGCTCGCACCAGCCAATTGAGAAAAAGATCGCTTGGCTTTCGACAAGTTGAGCTGCGGGAAACGGGACGACAAGAGATCAAACCATTGTGCAATTTGGTCTCGTGTTGGCAAAGGTAGATTGGCCCGAATCTGGAAGCGTCTCCATACGGCACGATCTAGCAAGTCGGGATGATTTGTCGCTGCAACTAGGACAACATAGCTAGGCAGACGATCAACCTCAAGAAGCAAGGAATTAAGAACACGTTTGATCTCGCCTGATTCTTGGCGATCTTCGCGCTCCTTGGCAAGTGCGTCGAATTCATCGAAGAACAGTACGCACTGGTGCATCCGTGCGTACTGAAAAACCTCCTGCAGACGTTTCGCAGTCTCGCCAAGGTAGCTATTCACAACTCTTTCGTACCGCACGATGAGAAAAGGCACCGAGAGGGCAGTCGCAATTGCCTCCGCCAAAGAGGTTTTTCCATTACCTGGTGGGCCGGTCAAAAGCACGCGGCTTCTCGGTTCCAAATTGTAGGAGCGCAGCAAGTCGGCTCGTTGTTGTTCCTCGATGAGCTGATTTGCGAGGACGGAAACCGATTCCGGGAGCACCAATTCGGACAGGGAAATGTCCGGTTGCTGTTCAAGCAGCACTTCAGCGTTCGAACTCTTTACAACGACGTGAAGCGGCGCGTTAGGTCCTTTGGGTGGATGCGTTACCGCTGCTGTAAGCGAGTCAGCCAAGACATGATGGCTCTTGGATCGCTCCTCGGCGATCACTGCTTCAACGGTCTTCGTAAAAAGTTCGCGCTCTCCGCTGAACCCAGCTTTGACCAGATTTAACAGCAAGTCCGACCGTGCCACAGGTCCACCCTCTCCCACAAGTCTAGCAGTCCCGTTGTTTTCACACCTGCAATATTGCCTATTCGGAACCCGCAGAGGAAGCTTCGGACTCGAAGGCGGTTAGATTCATCTAGGTCGTTCGCCTTCCGGTCATCCACGAAATGATGAGTCCCCGCAACCCCTTCCGACTTCAGAACGGACTGCTGAAATCACAAACAGAGAAAGGAGCCGTTTTCGAGGCCCTCGGGTGCTCAAGGGCACTTCTCTCATCCCTTTCGGGGTGCGCACACTCGCGAGTTCGCCCGGAAACGAGAGGGAATTGGAGAACTTCTCTGTTAGCTAGTCACTTAAAGGGCTTGATGGCGGAGCGAGCAGGATTCGAAGGTTCGGTACCCTTTTCTCTGGTCCCTTTCGTACTCGGAAAGGGACTGCCGAAATCCCGAACAGAGAAAAGAGAGATTTTTCTCGCCTTTGTGTGTTCTAGCGCATATTCTCCAGTCCCTTTCGGGAGCGAACATGCGCAAATTTGCCCGGAAACTAGGAGGAATTCTGGCTTTTCTCTGGCGGCCGTCGAACATCAGGACTATATGGCGGAGGGAGAGGGATTCGAACCCCCGGTACCCTTTCGAGTACAACGGTTTTCAAGACCGCCGGTTTCAACCGCTCACCCATCCCTCCGCGGCGCGCTAAGTTCTTCCAGTCTACCGTAATCATCAGCTCCCCAGCGCACCAGACGCACATACGCCCGACCCTGCATTTCCGGGAGCAGCCAGGAGCCTTAGAGTGTTACAACATTGAGTGCATGCCCAAGCGAATCAAACCAGGAGCGGCTCCTCAGCCGGGTCAGCCCATCAGCCTGCGGACACTCGGCGAGTACCTCAACCTCTCGCCCGCCACCATCTCGCTGGTCCTGAACAACGCACCCGGCGTGCGATCCATCCCGCAGGAAACGCGTGACCGCGTCGTTGAAGCCGCAGCAAAATTCGACTACCGCCCCTCCTTCTTTGCGCGGTCCCTGCGCAAGCGCCAGACCTTCACCGTCGGCGTACTCGTTCCCGAACTCAGCGACAGCTACGCCTCCCAGGTTCTCAGCGGCGTCGAAGAACACCTCATCGAAGAGGGTTACTTCTATCTCACCGCAAGCCATCGCCGCAAGCCGGATCTGATCGAAGAGTATCCGCGTCTCCTCATGGATCGCTCCGTAGAAGGTTTCGTCTTCATCGACACAGCCCTCCACAAAGGAGTCGGAGCGCTCCCCGCCGTCGCCGTCGCCGGTCACCAGAGAATCGAGGGCGTCACCAACGTTGTCCTCGATCAGAAACGCGCTGCTGAACTCGCTCTGCGCCATCTCTACCAGCTCGGCCATCGCAGAATCGCCTTCATGCGTGGAGGCAGCCACAGCTCGGACGCCGACGATCGTTGGGAATGCCTTATGAACGTCGCGCGCGATCTCAAGCTCCAGGTTCCGCCCGAATTAACAGTGCAGCTCAAGCTTCGCGTCTCCACCCCCGAACTCGGCTATGAACCTACCAACGAGCTGATCCTCCGCGGTGCCGACTTTACTGCACTCGTCTGCTACAACGACATCGCCGCCATCGGCGCGATTCGCGCTCTCGTGAACCACGGTTTGCAGGTACCCAACGACGTCTCTATCGTCGGATTCGACGACATCGAAAGCGCGGCCTTTCACAACCCGAGCCTCACCACCATCCGCCAGCCACTGCACCAGATGGGAACCACCGCCGCCCGGATCCTCTTGCAGCGAATCCGCGGGCAGGCAGCCTTCACGGAGTTTGTCCCTATCCATCCAGAACTCGTCATACGCGAATCCACTTGCCCTCCGAACCCGAAGAGAACGCGAACCCGGCGAGCCTGAGCCCGATGTCCTCAGCTGTTCCGATATCGTCCACCCGGGCCATCGCGATCCTGCACCCGGTCTTTGTGCTTACCGCAATTCTCCACGTAGTCGGCGGCGCTTTGCTGCCGTCGCTCTCCGCCCGCTATCACCTCAGCGACTCCGAATCCGGACTGCTCTTCCTGCTCTATTTCGCGGGAACCTCCGTCGGAGCGCTGCTCTGCCGGCGCAATTACGCGCGCACGATGACCATTGGCTTCGTCGCGATGGCCGCAACGTGTCTGGCCGTCTCAGCCAGTCCTCGCGTTCTTCTCAATCCAATGTTCTTTCTGCTCGGAGTGAGCGTCGGCGCCCCCATGTCGGCCGTGACGCTCTTCGTCGGCGCAAACTTCGCCGATCGCTGCGCATCTATCCTCACGTTCCTCAACTTTTCGTGGAGCGTCGGTGCTCTCGCCGCTCCGCTCATTGCAGCGCGCATTCTCGTGCACCACGATTACCGCACGGCCTACGTGGTGTTCGCCGTCGCCGCGGTCTGTGCAGCCCTGGCTTGCGCCCTCGCTCTCAAGGATCAGCCCGCTCCGGTCCTCACTTCTCCGGTCGACAACAACGTTGCGGCACTCCGCCTCGTGCTCGTCTTCGCTTTCGCCGCTTTCCTTCAGGTCGGAATCGAGAACACCGTTGCCAGTTGGCTTCCTACCTACGCCCTGCGCACTGAGAACAGCGGGCTCGTGCTCGCGGCCGCCTCGTCTTCCTTCTACTGGGTTGGCTTCCTGCTCTCGCGAGGCGTCTGTTCTCTTCTTCTTCTTCGCACGGAACCGATGCGAATCTACAAAGCCGTCATTGCGTCGGGTACGGTTGCCGCTTTTCTGCTCGTATTCGCCCCGAGCGTGGCGCTGCGCAATGCCGCCATGTTTATCCTCGGCGTCTCGCTCGCTCCCACCTATCCGCTTGTACTCTCCGGATTCTTTGCGCGCGCGCGCCACTCTGCGGACTCTCGATGGATCCTCTTCACCGCTGGCTTCGGAGGATCGGTCCTCCCCTGGTTGGCCGGATTCATCTCCGCCCACACCGCGAGCATTCGCTCCGGCATGATGATCATCCCGGGTGGAATCCTGCTGATGGCTCTTCTCATTCCAGCGTTGCGAACCCAGCCCGGGCCGTCAGCCTGCGCCTGAACTGCCTCCGGCCCAGACGAATTCGATCTCAATCCGCCGCACAGACCTAGTACTCCGCGATCAGTTCCTTATAGCTCGCGCTGATTGCGTGGCAGCGGCCCTCGGCATGTCCGAACTCGTTCTCCGTCACATCCATCACGAATCCGGAGATCGGCCCCACGGTCGCATTCGTCCCCGCGCTCGTGCCCGGCCTGTACTGTCGCTCCTGATCGTCCGCCTCCCACTTGAGGCCAAGGGCTAGGCAGGCCTGCTGGCGCTGCTGCGCATGCGCGATCAGGCGGTTCATCTGGTGCTGTTCCACACCGCAACGTACGGCGAATCCGCTGTTAACGACAAGCAAGGCTGCCATCGCGCACAGAGCCGCCACATCCGCAAACTTCCAGCTTCTCTTCAGAAGACGCAAAGCTCGTTACCACCAACAAGAGATTGAATGGGCTTTTGTGTCCTCAGTATAGCGGCACTTTCTTTTTTCGAAGTGACGAATGCCACTCCAGAATCGCTGTGTATATCTCTTCCGTAACGGGCAAAAAGAAAGGGCCGGCGCGAACGCCAGCCCTCTCCAGGTGTACTGCGACTCAGGTTAGAAGCTGAACCGGAACCCAAACTCTCCAATCAACGAACGAGGAGTGATCGAGCTGTTCGGGTTCAGCCAGCCCACCGGCTTCCGGTAGTTGGAAGATCCAATGTTGGTTCCAAAGTTGCTTCCGTAGTTTGCCCGGTTGGTCAGGTCGAATGCCTGAGCAATCAGCTGCAGATTCAGGCGCTCGCGGAACTTGATGTTCTTGGCAAGACGGGCATCCAGGTTGAAGGTTGGATCGCCTCGCAGCGGATCCCACTTCGCCGTAGTCAGCGTCCCTCCGAAATATCCCGCGCGCAACTGGGCTGCGCTCAGTCCTGACGTAAGGGCGTAGGTGTAGTTGGTCTGATCGTTCACCGGCACCAGCACGCCGTAAAGAGCCGACCGGTTGCCGTACCCGGTGTAATCCTTCGGCGAGGTGATGTCGTAAGGCCGCGCCGAGCCATACTGCAGGATCGGTGCGAAGTCAAAGCCCGCAGGAAGCTTGATGATCCCGCTTACAGAGATGTGGTGCCGCTCGTCGTTCGGGTTCGGACCCCAGTCCCGCGGGTTCAGCTGCTTCAACGGATCCTTGGCATAGCTGTGATAGGGATTCTCATCGTAGCCGTAAGCCCAGGCGAGCGTGTAACTGGCATTCAGGCTGAAGCGATGCGAAAGGCGCTGTTTATAGCTGACGTTCAAACCGTCATACCGTGAACGCCCGATCGAGCTTTCATCGCGCACAGAACCGAGCACCGGCACTTCGGCCGCCTGAAATGCGGCAGTCAGCGGACGATAGCTCTTCGTGTAATCGACAACGCCATTCGTGACCAGCGGCAGCTTCGGATTGATCAAACGAGTCTTATTCTCGTGCAGTCCCAGAACGTGCACGTAATCGACTTCGAGCGAAGAGATGTTGTTGAAGGAGTGTGCCCAGCCGGCGTTGAACTCTTCCGTGACCGGGTTCTTGTAGTTCGGATCGATGTAGAAGCCGGTCGAGCCAGGCAGCAGATCCTTCGACGGAGGCGGCAGGTTAGAAAGCACCTGGTTGATGTTCGCCTGAGTGTAGGTGAAGTCATCCACCGTGGTGTTCGTATAGCCAGGGAGCACCTGCCCATCACCGAGGTCGTATTCATATGCCTGGTAGATGAACGGGTTGTGCTGCTGCTCCATGAAGATCGGAATGTTCTGGAAGATGTCACCGTAATACAGGCCAAATCCACCGCGGACTACATCCGTACCTTTGCCGAAAACATCGTAGGCAAAGCCAACGCGCGGGCTGAAGTTCAATGCGTCATCGGAAGCGATCTTGTTCACAAACGGGAGCAGGCTCGAGTTGAAGGCTGATGCTGCCTTCAATTCCAGGTAGGTGCGGCTCGTGCCGATCGTGTTCGCTTCCACCATGTTGAAGTCGCGGTCGTAGCGCACGCCTAGGTTCAGCGTGAGCCTGCGAGTCGCCTTCCAGTCATCCTGCACGTACAGTCCGAGCTGCTTGGTGCCATTGGGAACGTTCGTGGCGGGATCGCCCGTAGCGAAGATGATGTCATTCACCAATCCCTTGGTTGAACCGAGGGCCTTGGCTACCTGGTCAGGCGTGCTTCCCAGATCCGAAGGATCGATGTTGAAATCCACCTGGATCGGCGTGTTGAACTTGAAGTATCCGCCGAGAGCCTGCTCCCAGATGTAGTCGACGCCGGTAGAAACCGTGTGCTTGCCGATCACCTTGCTGATGTCGTCCCGCATCTGCCACTTGCGTTGGAAGCTCTGCTGCGGCACGTTGCCGTTTGTTCCAATAGTTGCTCCGCCGTTGAAGTTAAGGTTGGGGAGCTGTGAGGTCGCGAGAATCTTGTTGTTCCAGTACTGATATCCGGCCGTGAATTGATTCACCAGGGTCTGAGAGATCGTCGAGCCCCAGTTGAAACTGGCCAGCTGCAGCTGGTTCGTCGTAGTGTTGCCGCTGGTCAGATCCCCATTGCCGGCAGACTGGTCGTTGTTCGAGTTATTGCCTTGCGACGTGTAGCTGAACGACATCTTGTTCGCCTGGTTGAGCAGATAGTCCATGCGGCCGTTGTATCGCGTATCGAAGAACGGCGTGGGGATTACGGTCGCGGGTACGGCGCCGATACCGGTGAGAAGTGAGATCTCGCTGACAAAGCCGGCGCTGTCGGTAATCGAGGTGTGCTCGCGCTGCCGCTCGTACGCGAAGAAGGCGAAGAGCTTGTCCTTCGCAATTGGACCTCCGAAGCTCCCGCCGAACTGCTGGCGCGCATAAGGAGAATTGTTCAGGGTGTACGTTCCGTCGCCGTTCGCCGTCTTCTGGTCAGAATTGAGAGCCTGATCGCGGAAGAACGAAAACAATGAGCCGTGGAGTTGATTGGTGCCGCTCTTCGTGATCAGGTTGATCACCGCGCCCTCTGAACGGCCATTCGCGGCCGAGAAGCGCTGCGTGCTGATGTTGAACTCTTCCACAGCCTCCAGGGGTACCTGCATGACCGTGCCGCCAACCGTGTTGTCCTTGTTGTCCACGCCGTTGACCGTCACGTTCACGTTGCGGCCGCTGGCTCCGTTCACAGACAGAACAGCGGAACGGTTCTTCGTCGGGTCGTAGGAATCAGCCGCCTTAACGCCCGGAACCAGATAGGCGAGGTTCGCAGAGTCCCGGCCGAGCATCGGCAGCTGGTCGACTTCCTGCGGCGAGATCTGCTGCGCGACCTCGGTCTTCGCCAGATCGATCACAACATCGGCTGCATGAACTTCAACCACCTGGCTGGTCTGGCCAACCTTCATCACTGCTGCCACGGTGGCCGTCTGGCCGACCAGCAAATCTACGTTTTGCTCGTAGGTAGCATACCCGTCTTTGGTGACCCTGATCGTGTACGATCCGGGCGCAACCTGATCAAAGCGAAAGTCCCCCGATGTGTTCACAACTGTGGTGCGGGTGGCGCCCGTGGCCTTGCTGGTTGCCGTCACATGGGCCCCTACCACCGCTCCGGATGCATCCGTTGCGCTCCCAACGATGGTCGCGCTTGCCGTGGCCTGCGCAATCGCTGCGACGGGCGCCACTAGAGCAAACAGGAACAGGGAGATCGCGGCTAAAGTGATCTTTTTCATATGTTTTCTGATCCTTCACTTCGGTTGAGCTGGACCTGCCATTCCTGAGAACTACTACGACAAGCGAGAGAGCTTTTGGCAGGTCGGGGAAAGCACCACGCTTTCACACTGCGTGACGCACGCCAGGGGGAGAATTGTCGTACTATCTGCAATTCGGGGGCCAATGCCGGTGTTACGGGCTTTGTTCCTGAAAATCAGTAACTTGGGGACGGATCGAATGCCTCACATGCCGGTAAAGATTTAGTTTTGTGTAAGTTGCTGTCGATTCTCCCAAAAATAATATTCCTTTAACTCCCGCCACTTCTCCTGCCTGAATCGAACGCGCGCCCCTCACTCCGGCAACCTGGGCTTGCCCCGAGCATCGGCCCGTCCGTGCACGGCACATCGGGCCGGACCCACAAAGCCAATTGCAGGCCGCTGGCAGAATCCGGTAATCTGCCCAGAATCCCAGCGCAGTCAACCTCTTCGCATACTGAGGCATGGATGGAAAAGCGAAAGCGGGAACAACACACCACCGATACCCTCCGCGGCGTAATTCGGGGTCAATCGTTCCAGAGCGCTTGCACCGTCGCCCTGAGCACCAAGCTGAATCACGACCGGCCGAATGTCGCCGTGTGGACAAGCCTCCGCATCACAGCCGCCGAGGAAACGCCTCCCGACGGAACCTACAAGCTCGAAGTGCACGGTCGCATGTTCGACCTGCATCGCGTCGACGGTCACTGGGCGACCATCAACCTGTAACGGAACATCGGGCCGAGGCAATCGTCAGTCTACGGTCGTCGCGCTTGCTCCATCGCCAGGTCGAACACCGCAGGCTCAGTGCACACCCACATGATCCCGTTCAGATCCGCGAAGCGCCGCACGAACTCCGCCGTAACCTGGATGAACTTCGATCCGGTTAGCATCGTCACCGACTCCAGTTGACCTCGGTGCTCCTTCAGCCAGGCTGCCCATTCACTGCTCACGTCGATGGAGGCGCCGCGAACCGCGCGCGCATCAATGAACAGCTTCATCGGACGATTAGGGCCGAGCCCGGAAGACCCGAGCCACTCCTCCAACGCCCGCATCGGAGCCTCACCCAACTCGCCCGTATCCGTCCCTTTGATATCCAGCAGGATGACCGAATCCGCCGCTCGCTCGAGCCGAATGCTGCAATGTACGCCTTCGAAGCGGAGCGAATCACGCGGGGAACTCATGGCGTACAGATTGTCTCTATTCCACCCTTGAGAACACAACCCGCGGCGCAACATCCGGCACTTTGATCCCGCAAACCTCGTGTGACAAAGTACCTTGCGGCACTGCGCATGCCCATTAGAATCAGCCTGTATGGACAATGTCGGTAAAAGTGCCGCTGCGACCGTTCCAGGTCAGGAATCTCTACTTGAGGGTACCCGTTTCGTGCGTGCCTGCCTCCGCAAGCCTGTTGACCGCACCCCCGTCTGGTTCCTCCGCCAGGCTGGTCGCTACATGCAGGAGTACAGGGACGTTCGCAAGCACCACACGCTCGTTGAGATCTGCAAGCAGCCCGACATCGCCGCTGAGGTCACGATTACCGCGGCTGAGAAACTCGGCGTCGACGCCGCCATCATCTTTGCCGACCTCCTGCTCCCCCTCGAACCCATGGGCCTGCCCTTCGAGTTTCAGGCGGGCGAAGGCCCCGTCGTCCACCATCCCGTACGCACCGCCGAAGATGTCAAGGCACTCCGCACCGACCGCGCTTCCGAACTCGCCTACGTCGCGCGCGCCATCGAAAAAGTCTCATCGCACTTCGCCGATCGCCTCGGCATCATCGGCTTCTGCGGCGCGCCTTTCACCCTCGCCAGCTACATGATCGAGGGCGGCGGTTCCCGCAACTACGTCTTCACCAAGCAGATGATGTATGGCGATACCGCCTCGTGGCGCAGCCTGCTCGACAAACTGGTCGTCGTACTCACCGAGTACTGCCGCCTCCAGGTCCAGGCCGGCGCTGACGTCATCCAGATCTTCGACAGCTGGGTTGGCGCACTCAGCCTCGCCGACTACCGCGACTACGCCTTCGAAGCCTCAAAGCGCCTGGTCCGTGCCGTGCAGGAGATGGGCGTCCCCGTCATCTACTTTGGCGTTGAAACCGCCGGCCTGCTCTCGCATATGGCCTCCACCGGTGCAGACGTCATCGGCCTCGACTGGCGCCAGCCTCTCGACGTCGGTTGGCGCGAGGTCGGCCATACCCACGCCGTCCAGGGCAACCTCGATCCCATCACGCTCTTCGCTCCCATCGAGGTGATCGAAACCCGCGTCAAAGAGATCCTCCGCGCCGCAGCGGGCCGCCCCGGCCACATCTTCAACCTCGGCCACGGCATCGTCCCCAACACCCCCGTCGAAAACGTGCAGGCTGTCGTCCGCATGGTCCGCGAGTTCCGCCTGGAGACACCGAATGCCTAAGCAGGCCGTACTTCTTCTCGCCCACGGAACACCCGAAACCGTCGACGACATCCCCGAATACCTGCGCAATGTCGTAAGCGGCCGTCCGCTCCCCGAGCACGTCATCGAGGAAATCAAACACCGCTACTCGCTGATTGGTCGCAGCCCTCTCACCGATATCACGCTCGAGCAGGGCAAACTCGTCGAAGCCGAACTCGCCATGGAGGGCATCGACGCGCAGGTCTACGTCGGCATGCGCAACTGGAAACCCTACATCCCCGACGTAGTTCGCAAGATGCGCGCCGACGGCGTCGAAGAAGCCGCCGTGCTCTGCCTCGCCCCGCAAAACTCGCGCACCAGCGTCGGCCTCTACAAACGCGCCGTTCAAGCCGAAGCCGGTGCCCTCAAAATCGACTTCACGGAAGGATGGGCCTACGATCCTCTCCTCGCCGACGCCTTCGCCGAACGCCTGCGCGCAGCCGAAGAGAAACTCACTTCGGAGTTGGGCTCGCCCGTCCCCGTCCTATTCACCGCTCACAGCGTCCCATGCCGCACTATTCAGACTCCCGCCGCGAACGAAGGCCAGCCCCGCCACTGGCCCGGCGAAGGCGTCGATCCCTACGCCCAGGAAGCCAAACACACTGCGGAACTCGTCGCCGCTCGCGTCTCCGGGATCCCAAAATGGTGGTTCGCCTTTCAGAGCCAGGGTGCCAGCGGCGGTCCCTGGATCGGACCCACCGTTGAAGACACCCTCACCTCCATCGCCGCCGAAGGCGTGAAAACCCTCCTGCTGCAGCCCATCGGCTTCCTCTGCGATCACGTCGAAATCCTCTACGACGTCGACATCGCCTTCAAGGAATACGCCAAAAGCCTCGCCATCCAGCTCGAACGCCCCGAGTCTCTCAACACCTCTCTCACCCTGGCGCGCTCAGTTGCGAGTCTTGCGATCCGTGGTCTCCGTCGATTACAAGAGAACGAACCGCCGCTCGCCTGAGTTAGAGTCGCTCAGAACCGACTGCTCATTCCTCTCCATCCGGGCCGGCTGCATCAGAAGGTGAGAGCAGGCCCGATGTCCACTGGCGAAGCCCCAACCGAGCGCCGCGTCAATCCGCATCCGCTCTGTCCCAAGTGCAAGACCCACCCCATGCGCCGTCTGCCGCGCGAAGGCTTCCTCCAGGAGAAAGTCCTTCCGCGTCTCGGCCTGTACCCGTGGGAGTGCCCAACCTGCCGCAAACTCCGCCTCATGCCCCACCGCGGCCAATCACGCAGATACAAATGGGCCTCCGAACAGCCCAATTTAAAAAGCTGATCCGGTCCCATCGAAGCCATAAAGGCAGCGCCTGTCGCATAGCCGCCGATTGACATCAACGATACGAAGGCACTAGCCTTGAATCAGTCGATGAACGCATTCTCCACATTCCGCATGGCCTGTTGTTGTATGTGTCACAGCCTGCGGGACTGTGTCTGAGAGAGCGCGTTCGATCCAAGTTTGTCGTTCCCTTTGACCCACCCGCAGCCATCTGCGAGTGGGTTTTTCATTTTTTGTGCACGAGAGTTGAACCAATACACGTGCACCAACCGCCTCAGGAGGAAGTCAGAATGTCGCTCCGCATCAACGATGTCGCCCCCGATTTCACCGCCGAAACAACCCAGGGAACCATCAATTTCCATCAGTGGATCGGCGAAAACTGGGCCGTGCTCTTCTCCCACCCCAAGGACTTCACCCCCGTCTGCACGACCGAACTCGGCGCCGTCGCCGCTCTGGAGAAGGACTTCGCCCGGCGCGGAGCGAAAGTGATCGGCCTCAGCGTCGATCCCGTCTCAAGCCACAGCAAATGGGCATCAGACATCAAGGACGTAGGCGGCCACGACGTGAACTATCCCATCATCGGCGACCCCGAGCTGAAGATCGCAAAGCTCTATGACATGCTCGCGGCGGACGCCGGCGACTCCTGCGAAGGCCGCACGCCCGCCCTCAACGCCCCAGTGCGCACCGTCTTCGTCATCGGCCCCGACAAGAAGATCAAGCTGACCCTGAGCTATCCAATGACCACTGGCCGCAACTTCGACGAGATCATCCGCGTTCTCGATTCCATCCAGCTCACCGCGAAGCATCCGGTCTCGACCCCCGCCAACTGGAAACAGGGCGAAGACGTCATCATCGCCGGCTCCGTTTCGAACGAGCAGGCAGAGAAACAGTTCCCGGGCTTCAAAACGGTCAAGCCATACCTGCGCACCGCAGCGCAACCTCAATAACACACTCATCGGAGACGAAGGATTGGCGCATAGGGTTTACATCCCGGAAGCACAATGGCAGAACGAACCTGAGGCCAGGTATGGGTCTGAGCTGATCGATCGCATCGGCAACACCCCGCTGATCCGGCTCGATCGTATTGCGTGTCCCTACGCCGGAGTCACCCTGCTTGGCAAGGCTGAATGGGTGAACCCGGGCGGAAGCGTGAAAGACCGTGCCGCCGCCTCGATGGTGCGCCACGCCCTGATGTCCGGCCGCCTGGGCAGCGGCAAAACCCTGCTCGACGCCACCAGCGGCAACACCGGCATCGCCTTCGCCATGCTCGGCGCGTCGTTCGGATTTCCCGTGAAGCTGGTCATGCCGAGCAACGTCTCGCCCGAGCGCAAGCGAATCCTGAAAGCCTACGGCGCCCAGGTCGAGTGGACCGATCCCGATCAGGGCTCAGACGGCGCAATCCGCCGTGTCCGCGAACTCGCGGCCAGCGACCCCGATCGCTACTGCTACATGGACCAGTACTCCAACCCCGCAAACTGGCGCGCGCACTACGAAACCACCGGCCCTGAGATCTGGAAGCAGACCGGCGGTACCGTCACCCACTTCGTCGCCGGCCTCGGCACCAGCGGCACCTTCGTGGGAACTGTCCGCCGCTTGAAGGAGCTGAAGCCAGCTGTCCAGGCCATCAGCATGCAGCCCGATTCGCCCTTTCACGGCCTCGAAGGCCTCAAGCACATGGCCACTGCCATCGTTCCTTCCATCTACGATCCCAAACTCGCCGATCGCAACATCGACGTGGAAACCGAAGCAGCCTACGCCATGGCCAAGCGGCTCGCGCGCGAAGAAGGCGTCCTCGTCGGCATCTCCGCCGCAGCCTCTGTCGTCACCTGTGAACAGATTGCAAAAGAAGAATCGGCCGCCGGACGCGAGGCCACCATCGTTACCGTGCTCCCCGACTCCGCCGACAAATACCTGAGCGAGCGCTTCTGGGAGGAAGAGTGAGCACTCTCCATCTCACCAGCGAAATCTTCCAGGCAATCCGCACCCACGGCGAAGACACCTACCCACACGAGTGCTGCGGCGCTCTGCTCGGCCGCCCCGGCGAGCACGGCTGGGTCGTCACCGATGCGATCAGGGCAGGGAACACGCGAACCGATTCTGCTCACAATCGCTACAACATCGCTCCGATCGAACTTGTCCGCATTCAGCGCAGCGCGCGCGAGAAGGGCCTTGAAATCGCCGGCTTCTACCACTCGCATCCCGATCACCCCGCGCAGTGGTCGCAGACCGACTTCGCCGAGGCCCACTGGCTCGGCTGTTCCTACGTGATCACATCCGTCGAGAAAGGCCGCGCGGCCATCACTAATTCATTCCTGCTCGCCGGCACCACCGAGGAAGACAAGCACTTCGAGCACGAGACCATCCACGTCGGCGACGCGCCCTCGGCGCAGTTCGAATCACAGCAACAAGCAAACCAATCCATCAAGGACCAAAGGTAAATGACGATCTACATCCCCACACCGCTGCGCACCTACGCTGGAGGCAAAGACGCCATCGAAATTGGCGCAGCAACCATATCGGAAGCCCTGAACTCTCTCACCAGCGAGTACCCCGATCTGCGCAAGCATCTGTTCACCACCGACGGCAAGGTTCGCTCCTTCGTCAACCTCTACCTCAACGACGAAGACGTCCGCTATCTACCCGAGAAGGAGAACTCCCAGGTCTCCGGCACCGACACGCTCTCCATCATCCCCTCCATCGCCGGAGGATGGCGGTAGCTCGCGACAAAAAGCGTCCTCGCCAGTTGCTACCTTCCCGCCAACGATCGCATGAATGCGCATCCCATTCCTCCTGCACAGTGTCATCCTGAGCGACGAACGCAGTGAGGAGTCGAAGGATCTGCGGTTGTTCTTCGGGGTCGACGCACGCGGGAACGAAGTCTGATATACCTTGCGCCCGCTAATTCAGCGTGTCACTCCGACCGGAGGTCGCCCTTGGGCGACCGTAGCGGAGGAACCTGTAGTTGTTTTTTATAGTCCAGATTTCTCCATTGTTTTCGGGTCGGCGAGAACTTTGGAACAACGCCCTCAACTTAAGTTCGGAAGATAAGACTCGAACCCGTGCCCCCGCCCTACTTCCGCAGCATATTCTTCGCAATAAACAGCACGTTCGCGGGCCGCTCAGCCAGTCGCCGCATAAAGTACGGATACCACTCGCGCCCGAACGGAATATAGACCCGCACGTTGTACCCCTCCGCAACCAGGCTTCGCTGCAGATCGCGCCGCACTCCAAACAGCATCTGGAATTCGAACCGGCTGCGATCAATGCCGCGCTGGGTCGCAAAGCTCTTCGCCGCCGCGATCATCTTTTCGTCGTGTGTTGCCAGCCCGTGATAAACCGGGCTCTGCAGCAGCAGATTTCCCAGCTTTACGTAATTCGCATCGACATCCGTCTTCTTCGGAAAAGCAACTTCCGCCGGCTCCTTGTAGGCGCCCTTGCAGAGCCGCACGCGAATGCCGTCCGCGATCAGCGATTCAATGTCAGCCTGCGAGCGATAAAGGTACGACTGGATCACGATGCCGATATGACCCCGCAGTTCAGCGCGCGCGTGAATCCGCCTCACAATATCCAGAGTCACCTGCGTCAGCGACGAATCCTCCATGTCGATCCGGACAAAGTTGCCCGTCGATTGCGCATGCCTAGTCAGATCCATCGCGATCTGCTCCGCGAGCGCCGGGTCCAGCGTCAGACCCATCTGCGTCAGCTTCACGCTGATGTTCGAGTCCAGCTTGCGCGCGGCGATCTGATCGAGAAGACGGTGGTAGATGTCGGCCGCACGATGCGCCTCATCCGGATTCGTCACGCTCTCGCCCAGCGAGTCGAGTGTCACGTGCATTCCCTGCGCATTGACCTGCGAGCAGACGCGCAGCGCGTCCTCAATCTCCAGTCCGGCCACGAAACGCGAACTGAGCTTGCCGCCGAAGCTTGAGTGTTCGGCAAATTTGCGGAGAGATGGATTGCGGGAGAGCGCGATAAAGGCGGAACGAAGAACGGGCATCAATTAGACCTTGCCGGCGGAGGTCTGGGGCAAGGAGACGCTCCGATCCGACTACTTAGTTTCGCATATTAGGCGGAGGATTGACTGCATGCGGCGGCATGGAGATTTTCATGAGTAACACTGCCATTTTCACGACGAGGTCGGCCAGCGATAGTGCCCGGCCGCACGATGTGGGTGGAACTCCGCCAACATCGATTGCTCCGCGCCACGCCCAATGTTGTGAACGATCTGGCATTTTGGATTGTCGGCGCTGGAACCCGATCTCGAGGTTCCGACGACGATCCCAATGTGCGGAAGCCGGGCGTCGAGTAGCCAGGTAACGATGTCGCCAGCCTGCAGTGGTCTTGGGAATGCATCCCCAGCCACCGGTCCGGACGCGTGCCATAGACAAGAGCCGGTCCGCTGGAAAAAGGTTTCGAGATTCAACACGCGGCGATGATCGATGTTTGAGTCTGGACGTCTCGATCTCCATGTCCGGCGCGCAGGGTAGACATCGAAGTGCGCCGTCATATCTTCATGGACCAGCTTCTGCAGATCGAGTCCGAGACCATCGCGCGCGGCACGGATCACCACGTCGGCACATACGCCTGTCGAGCGAGCTACATCGCCGTTCGGATAACTTATTGCAATCCAGGCTGGGTCGTATCCGGTCGTGACTCCGACCTGCGCCCGCGCTGCGGATGCGACGCGTTCACCACTGCTCGCGCTGGCCCACACGTGTCGAGCCATGCAGCCTGCAGCTAAGGTGCATAAGAGCGAGCGGCGGTTCAGGGCTTTCATTCGATCCGCAGCAGCGCGCATCCATGCGCTGGCAAGTCAACCTGCAGAGTCTTCGATTTCGCAATCTGCTTCTGGTTCCACACATCAAACGCCGCATAGCTCTTGTTCGGTAAATGAAAAATCATCCACGGCAGGTTCGCCGTCGTCTTGGCATCCGCCAGGTTGAAGACCGCGACATAATGTTTCGGCTTCGGTCCGCCGGTGCTCGCGTACCAGTAGCGCTGCGGAAACTCCTTGTCGTTTTCCTTGCTCTTCGGCAGAAGGCCCGGCTTCGATTCCACTGCCTGCTGATTTAGATCGAGCACTTCTTTGTTCGTATAGAGCGACCGCGAGAAGTCATCGAGCTTCGTCAGGTTGTCGCCCAGAATCAGCGGCGATCGCGATATCGCCCACAGCGTAAACTCGCTGCGCTCCTCGTCCTGCGTATAGCGTGACGTGCGTGCTTCGCCCAGCCCTGGATGCGGACCAAGAAAACCCTCGGGCAACATATCGGGATCTGGCCAGCTGCCCGGCCTCACATATTGCGACCACGCAGCAATGCGGTCGAATTCATCGTGCAGCCCGACAGGGAACTCGCTTTTCGGATCCTTGTGCTCGAACTTCCAGCCGTCCCAGTGGTCATCGGTGATCCGCCACATTTGCGCGTACTTCGCAATCTCCGCAGCATGCTCAATCTGCGTAGGTCCAGGCGAAAGGCTCAGCACGATGGGCCGCCCCGTCTTCCGAATCGCCTCCGCAATCTGCCGAATCTCCGTCACGCGATACGGGTGATCGCTGATGCAGTCCACCTTGATGTAGTCCAGCCCCCAGTCCGCATAGAGCTTCAGCATCGAGTCGTAGTACGCCTGGCCAGCTTCGTTGTCCTTGATGCCCCAGTTGCCCTGGTCCCACGGGCACGGCGAAGTCAGATCTGCCGCATCCTTTGCATGAAACTGTGTCCCCGCAATCGGCAGATTCTGCTCCACCACCTGCCTCGGAATTCCGCGCACAATATGAATCCCAAACTTCAGTCCGAATGCATGTACCCAATCCGCCAGCGGCTTGAACCCCGCGCCCATCACGGAAGAAGGGAAGCGCTTCCCGTCGGGAATGAGAATCCCGTTCTCATCCCAGATGTACTTCTTCGCCTCCACGGAATCGGCGAAAGGATCCTGCATGTACCAGCCCTCGTCAATCACCGAGTACTGCCATCCATACTGGCGCATCCCGGCCAGCACCTTGGTATTCGCGCGGTAGTCGGCTTCACCGATCGTCAGCCCGTACGAGTCCCAGCTGTTCCACCCGAGCGGCGGCGTAGGAGCCGGGTTCTGGGAAGACTGGGCAATGGACACTGGAACAAGGGCAAAAAGTAGCGCCGAAAACAGGCTCGTGCGAAGCATGTGCAAACGTATACCACAGCGGGTGTTAGGACGCGCGCTTCGACCCCGTTCCTCGAATCCCCGCAGGAATCCGGCCAGTAAAAAGACGTGATGCAACTCACTTTCAAAGGGGCCTATAATGGCGTCGAATAAAAACTGATACAGCTGCCGATGCCAATCCCCAGACACCTGCAACTGAGGAGACATCTATGGTTAAGTCGTTCGCGTACTTCGCGGCGGTTGTCTTGCTTGTTGTAGCAGCCGTCTCCGCCCCCGCCCGTCCCCCACAGGAATCGAGCCAGCCTTCAGCCGGAAAGAAAGCCGGCGGGGAGTCCATGGCCAAAGCCAAAAAAGTCTACGAACTCGATTGCGCTCTTTGTCACGGCGCAGCGGGCGATGGCAAAAGCGATCTCGCCAAGGACATGTCTCTGAACCTGCTTGATTGGACCGACCCGAAGTCCCTCTCCGGCAAATCCGATCAGGACCTCTTCAACGCCATCCGCAAAGGCTCCGGCAAAATGCCTCCCGAAGACGCCGCCCGCGCCAAGGACGATGAAGTTCGCAACCTCGTTCAGTACATTCGCAAATTCGCAAAGAACCAGTCCGCCGCTCCCGCCGCAGCCCCTGCCGCAGAACCCGCGCCTGCACCGGCGGAGGCTCCTGCCGCAGCGCCTGCTACGGCACCGGCTCCCAGCCGCTAGAGTTTCCCGTCTATCCCGTGAAGAATCCTTCGCGGGATAGACAAGTCAGCGCTCAAGGTTCACGAAGCCTCAATCCACTTAGCTGATCATCCGAGTTTCCCCAGGTTCTCCTTGCCCACCGCGAACCGGAAAAAGGTCGTGTGTACGATAAGCTGTTCGAGGAGAACGACAATGGGCTACCGGGTTCCCAGAAGGGTTCAAGTCGCGCTGCTCGCGCTCACACTTCCCCTTCTGCCGTGCGCTTCATCGCACGCCCAGCAACCGCAGCCCATCGCTGGTGGCAGCCCCGCCCTTCCTCTCGTCCATGTAGAAAACCCGCCCAATTCCACCGCCGCTCAGAGTGCTCACTACGTTGTCCTCGTCTCGCTCGATGGCTTGCGCTGGGACTACCCTAAACGCGACAACGCTGCCAACCTGCTGGCCCTCGGCAAAAAGGGAGTCTGGGCGCCGGACGGCATGATGCCGAGCTACCCCTCGCTCACATTCCCCAATCACTTCACCCTCGTCACCGGTCTCTACCCTGAGCATCACGGTCTCGTCGCCAACACCTTCTACGACGAGACCAAAACAGCGAAGTACACCATCTCCGATCCCGGCGTTGTGCGCGATGGAAGCTGGTACAGCGGGACGCCGCTCTGGAGCCTCGCCGAAAGCCAGGGAATGCGCGCCGCCTGTCTTTTCTGGCCCGGGTCAGAAGCCGAAATCGCCGGCCATCGTCCCACCTGGTACGCCGTCTTCGACAACAAGACTCAGGCCAGCGATGAAGTCGAGCAGGCCCGCATCGACGACGCTGTGGCGCTCCTCAAAATGCCCGAGGCCGAGCGCCCCCACTTCATCACCATCTATTACTCAGAGCCCGATCACGAAGGCCATCAGTTTGGTCCAGACGCTCCCCAGACGAAAGCCGCCGTCCTCAAAATGGACAAACTCATCGGTAAACTCGAGCGCGCCTTGAAATCCACCGCCCTGCCCATCGACCTCGTCGTCGTAAGCGATCACGGCATGGCCAAAGTCGAAGGCAGCTGGATCACGCTCGATGATTTCGCCGATCTCAGCGGCTTCGAAAACGCCGGCTCTCTCCTTTACGGCAAGACAGAAGAAGACCGCGCCCGCGTCTACACGAAGCTCAAGCAGGCCTCTTCCCAGTTCATGGCCTACCGCCGCAAAGATGTTCCCGCGGGCCTCGATTACAACCAGAACCCGCGCGAAGGCGACCCGGTCATCATCGCCACCGGCCCTTACGCCATCCGCGCTCACAAGCCGTCCGAAGGCAAACCCGATAATCCGCCCGAAGCCGGCATGCATGGTTTCGATCCCGCCCGTATGCCTGACATGAAGGCCATCTTTTTTGCCGCAGGCCCCGACATCATCCCCGGCAAGACCGTCGCTCCTTTTCAGAACACCAACCTCTACCCCTGGATCGCTCACATCCTCGGCCTTCAGGTCCCGAGAAATGACGGCAGCTTAAACGTTCTCGCCGGTACGTTGCGCGACAATGGAGTTGAAACCCTGAATACACCAGCACCGTCAGAGGCGGAGAAGGGACCGCAATGAGCGCAGTCTTGGGCATCGATGGGGGTGGTACTCGAACGCGCGCCTCCATCGTCGATGGCGCAGATGTGCTGGCCTTTGTCGAAAACGGTTCCATCAAGCGGCTCCGTGTCGGTGCAGCAACAGCGGAAGCAAACCTCCGCGCCATCCTCGAAGATGTCTTCGCCAAGGCCGGTGTCAAAGAAGTGAAAACCGCCTCCGCCGGCGTCGCCAGCGCCACCATGCCCGGCGTCAAGGAGTGGATCACCGGAGTCTTCTCCGAATTCGGTGTCGAGCGCTCAGAAGTCGTCGGCGACGAAGTCATCGCGCTCGACGGAGCCTTCAAAGGTGGCCCCGGCATCCTTCAGATCGCCGGCACCGGTTCCAACTGCATCGGTCGCGCTCCCGGCGGAGGTCGCGAAAGCGCCGGCGGCTGGAGCTCGCGTCTCGGCGACGAAGGTTCCGGCTACTGGATCGGCCTTCACGCCGTCCGCCGCGCTCTGCGCGCCTATGACCACGAAGAACCAACGCGCATCCTTGAATCAGTCGGCGCCATCTGGGGAACCCGCACCATTGAAGAGCTCGTTAATCTCGGCGACAGCACCCCCGGCCCCGACTTCGCCGCTCTCGCTCCCGCCATCGACAAACTCGCCGAAGAAGGCGATGCGGTCGCGCTCAGTGTTCTGAATCAGGCTGCCGACGACCTCGTCGACAGCGTCCTGCTCGTCCGCTCCAAGCTCCGCCGCAAGCACAACCTCACCGAAGAAGTTCCGGTTGCATGGATCGGCAGCGTCATCGGAAAGTCTCGCATCGTCCGCGAAGCCTTCTTCGCAGGCCTCAAAGCCTCCGCACCTCACATGCCCGTTCGCGACACGGAAGTCGCGGGCATCGAAGGAGCCGTCTGGCGCGCGCAGCAGCTCGCGAAGACCTCCAGCTAGTTCACCTGCATTCCCGCAATGATCGAAGCCACCAGCTTCCCCTGCTCGTCCACCGCAACCAGGTTCGCCGCGCGTCCAGGCACAATGCTTCCTGCCCGATGGTCGAGCCCCGTCATCGCTGCCGGATTCCGCGTCAGCAACCGCAGCCCCTGGTCCACAGTGGCCCCGGTGAACTGAACGAAGTTCGACAGTGCGCGATCCAGCGTCAGCACGCTGCCCGCCAGCACTCCCCGAGCCATCGCACGATCTCCCTTGACCTCGACAGCGAATCCTCCAAGAAAATACTCTCCATCGGGCATGCCCGCCGCTGCCAGCGCGTCCGTAATAAGAATTGCCCTCTCCGGCCCCTTGGCCCGCCAGAAGAGCCGCACAATCTCCGGCGTCGTATGCACCCCATCGCAAATCAGATCCGCATACAGTGAGTCATCCGTCAGCACGGTCCCCAGAATCCCCGGCTCGCGATGATCAAGAGCCCGCATCGCATTGAACGTATGCGTCGCGCTCGATCCGCCCGCCGCAATTCCGGCCTTCGTCTGTGCTGCCGTTGCATTCGAGTGGCCCAGCGAGACCCGAACGCCGCACGACACCGCATGACGAATCAGCTCCTCAGCGCCCGGCAGCTCCGGTGCAATCGTAATCAGCCGCACATGCCCATGCGCCGCATCGATCAGCCGATCGAAGGTCGCAATGCTTGGCGGCAGAAGAAGGTCCGGCGGATGCACCCCGCGCTTCTCATGCGAAAGAAACGGCCCCTCCAAATGGATCCCCAGCGGACGCGCCCGTCCCGGCTCCGGCAGCTTCGCAATCTCGTTTGCAATTCCGTCCAGCGCGCGCAGCGTCGCATCCAGCGGAGCAGTCACCGTCGTCGCCAGATACGCAGCAGTCCCGCGCGACGCCAGGAATCTGCCGATCGTCTCCAGCGCGGGCGTCGTCGCTTCCATCACATCGTGCCCGGCAGCCCCGTGAAAATGCACATCGAAAAACGACGGCCCAATCGTCGCCCCGTGATAGTCCAGTACCCGCGCCCTCGCCGGCAACTCCGCCGACTCGCGGCTCGTAATCGAATGGATGCGTCCGTCTTCAATCAGAATGAGCGGATTCTCATGGAGGCTCGTTCCGTCCCAGAGTCTCGCTGCTGTCACAACTGTCTGCATAGCCATCAATTATTGCAGGTGCGCACACCACCGCCGTCCGCTTGCACCAACTCACTGCTGTCATCGCGCTGTAAGAAAACTCCACTGTCTCACCTGATATCGTTTTGCCATGCGAAATTCGGCGGTGTTCTTCGTTGCTGGCGTTTTGTCGATGACCGGAGCGCAGTCCAGTGTTGCCCAGACCATCAATCTTCCTTCAAGCAAGCAGCTCATCGAGCCCGTTCCGGGCAGCCCGCAGCGTTTGAACAGCGAGCCCATCACGATGGCCGTTTCGCCCGACTCGCGCTACGTGGTCACCGTGAACGCCGGATACGGCACCTACGAATCCAAATACGAGCAGTCCCTCGCTGTATACGACACGCAGTCGCAGAAGGTCACCGACTTCCCCGACGATCGCACCTACTCCGGACGAGGCAATCAGACCCTCTACTCCGGCCTGGCCTTCAGCAGCGATGGCGCGCATCTCTACGCAAGCATCGGCTCCGAGACAGATCCCGAAGGCAAGAATCAGCCGCAGCACGGCCCGCACGATACCGGCAGCGGAATCCTCGTCTATCGCTTTACCGACGGCCGCATCGAGCCCGATCGCATCATCCGCCTGCCCCTCGAAACGCTTCAGCCCGGCCACAAGACAAAACTCATCGGCGAAGTCGACGGTGACAAGGGCATCCCCTTTCCCGCCGCAATTGCAGTGGTCCGCAGCAGCGGGGCAGAGAAGTTGCTCGTCGCCGAAAACCTCACCGATGACGTCCTGCTCATCGACCCTGCCACTGGCAACATCGAGCATCGCTTCGACCTCACCGAAAGCAGCGCGGTGCCCTCCACCTATCCGGTCGCCCTGCAACTCTCCAAAGACGGCCGCAAAGCGTACGTCGCGCTCTGGAACGCCTCCGAGATCGTCGAACTCGACCTCCAGAAAAATACAGTCGGCCGCAAACTCGCGCTCCTCAAGCCCACTGATCCCGTCCGCCCCGGCACTCATCCCTGCGCCTTCGCCCTCAGCTCCGATGGCAAAACCCTCTACGTCGCCCTGGCCAATCGCGACGCTGTCGCAGCCGTCAACGTCTCCGGTGCGCTGTTCTCCGTCAAGGGCTACTTCGACACGCGCCTTCCCGGCCAGAGCTACTTCGGAGCAGAGCCCGTGGCCCTCGCACTCAACGCGGACAACACCCGCCTCTACGTCGCTAACATGGGCAGCGATGCCGTGGCAGTAATCGACACCAAAAAGCTCACCGCAACCGTCTCCCGCAAAGGAATGGTCGAGCCCACCGGCTTCGTCCCCACAGAGTGGATGCCGATGTCCATGGCCTTCATCCCCGGCACCGGATCGAACGGCAAGCTGTTCGTCGCCACGGATAAAGGCAAAGGAACGGTTGCCAATCCTTACCCGCCAAAAGACCAGAAGCCCGAGCCCGGCATGCCGAAGAAGACCAACTACATCGCAACCCTGCTCTACGGCTCGCTTGCTGTCCTCGACGAAAACGAAATCGGACAGAAGCTGCACGACTTCACCGAAACGGTGCTCGAGTCGAACCGCATGAAAGCGGCACAAGAGAAGATCTGCTTCTCTGATGGATCGAGCAACCGCATCAAGCACGTCATCTACATCATCAAAGAGAACCGCACCTACGACCAGATCCTCGGCGACCTCCAGCAGAACGGCAAACCCGTCGGCAACGGCGACAGCAGCCTCACCATGTACGGCAAAGACATCACGCCGAATCTGCACAAGCTCGCCCTTCAGTTCGGCGTGCTCGACAACTTCTACGACTCCGGCGAAGTGTCAGGCGACGGACACGTCTGGTCAAACGCCGCCATCGGCACCGACTACCTCGAGAAGACATGGCAGCAGGCCTATCGCGGCAGCGAGCGCACCTACGACTTCGAAGGCGTAGTCGCCGACGGCCTCCCGCTCGAGCAGAAGATCCCCGATGTCAACGAGCCCGCCAGCGGCTATCTCTGGACCAACCTCGCGAAGCATGGCAAGACCTACTACCACTTCGGCGAGTACATTGCAGATACCTTCTGCGACGAGCTCAAGTCCGTGAGCCCTCAGGCCGGCCCCATGCTTCCCGGCGCTAAGTGTGCGACCAAAGCAATCAAGCCCGGCGAGCAGATCCCCGCTGAGTGGGGTGGCGGCACAAACAAGTGGCCCTGGCCCATCCCGCTCATCGCCTCGGCTAAGCCCACCAAGCCCGAACTCATCGGCCACTTCGCCGCTGAAGCTCCGGACTTCAATCTCGCTGTGCCCGATCAGATCCGCGTCGAGGTCTTTTTGCGCCACCTCAAGCAGTGGGAAGCCGACAAAGCAAAGGGCAAAGACACCATGCCCAACTTCATCCAGCTCCGCATTCCCGATGACCACACCAACGGCACCGTGCCGGGCCGGCCCGCTCCGAAAGCCAGCGTCTCTGACAACGACCTCGCCGTCGGCCGTGCCGTCGATGCCATCTCCCACTCGCCCTTCTGGGACGACACCGCGTTCTTCATCCTCGAAGACGACGCGCAGAACGGCGCCGATCACGTCGATGCGCACCGCAGCATCGGCCTCGTCATCAGCAAATACGCGCCGCATGGCACAGAAGGTGCCCCGGTCGTCGACAGCCGCTTTTATTCGACCGTCAGCTTCATCCGCACCATGGAGACGCTGCTCGGCCTGCCTCCAATGAACAACAACGATGCGTTCAGCTCCATGGTCTCTACGCTGTTCACGGGCCCCGGCGACCAGCCGCCCTACACAGCCGACTATTCCAATCGCGACAACGGCCTCATCTACACCGCCAACCCCAAGAAAGCCCCGGGTGCGCAGGAGAGCTCAAAGATGGACTTCCGCCACGCCGACCAGGCCGACGCACAAAAGCTCAACGTGGTGCTCTGGAAAGACGCAATGGCATCCAGGCCCGTTCCCGCCATGCTCACCCAGAAACGCGTAAAGCCGCGGAAGGATGACGACGATTAAGCAGATCAAGTCAGATGATCGCGGCGATGCACTTGTTCGCGATTAGTCTCTCGATGAAATCGGCGGAAATAGCCTCCCCAAAGTAAGTGCAGTCGGGATGAAAGTTGTCGTAGGCCGCAAAGGCCAACCTGCCACCTTTCTCGATCTGGATATGGAGGAGCCCGCGCGGGATCGTGCCGCCGATCCCGCGGACAATCTCTGGAACTGTTGCTCGCTCAAGCGGAAGAATCGCGAAATGTTGAGCTGGCGTCAGTGTTCCGCGCTTCAGAATTTCAGTTTCGATTCCGGATGCGCCCGGGAACTCCAGAATCCCAGGGGGTAGATCCCCTTCCAAAGAGATGTGGGCTGCTCCGGCTAGCTCGTTGATAAGGAACAACAGCAGCCTGTTTCTGTCTCGCACTCTCCACTTGCTCTGCCACGGCATCGTCGTGTCTCTTCCTGTTAGCGGCTCTAAGCCTCGATCGTACAAAGGAGCCGTGTATCGTTGTATGCGGCAGCATTTTGAATCGCAAGGGGGAGCTGTGCAGATCTGGAATCGCAGACACTTTCTCAAGACCGCGGCAGCCGTTTCAGCCGCCACGGTAGCCGCATCACGTGCTGTAGCTGCAACCGGCAAGAACGTCTTCCTGCTGACCCCCGAGCAGGAGCCCGCCCGCCCCGTTGCTGCAAACGACCACATCCAGATCGCCCTCATTGGTGCAGGCGGCCAGGGCATGTACGACACCAGCGAAGCCATCCAGGTGCCCGGCGTCAAGCTCGTCGCGGTCGCCGACTGCTACAACGGCCGCCTCGAGCGCAGCAAAGAGCTCTGGGGCGCCGACACCTTCACCACTCGCGACTACAACGAAATCCTCGCGCGCAAGGACGTCGATGCCGTCATCATCGGCACACCGGATCACTGGCACAAGCAGGCATCCATCGACTCCATGAAGGCCGGCAAAGATGTTTATTGCGAAAAGCCGATGATCCACATTTACTCCGATGGCCCGGCGATGATCGAAACCGCGAAGACCAGCAACCGCATCATCCAGATCGGCAGCCAGCGCGTCAGCTCCATCATCTACGCCAAGGCGAAAGACCTCCTCGCCTCCGGCGCCATCGGCAAACTCAACATGGTCACCGCCCGCTGGGATCGCAACTCCTCCATGGGGGCGTGGAACTACACCATCCCACCCGACGCCTCGCCTGAAACCTGCGACTGGCCGCGCTTCGAAGGCACCGCTCCCAAGATTCCTTTTAGCGCCGAACGTTTCTTTCAATGGCGCAAGTGGAAAGACTACGGCACGGGCGTTGCGGGCGATCTCTTCGTGCATCTCTTCAGTGGCACGCACTTCATCACCGGCTCTCATGGACCGACGCAGGGCATGGCCACCGGCGGCCTCCGCTACTGGAAAGACGGCCGCGACGCGCTCGACGTAGTGCTGGGTTTGTTCGATTACCCCCAGGCGTTCAACCTCAGCCTGCGCGTCAACTTCGTCGATGGCGGCGATGAGAGCGAAGGCCTTCTCTTCACCGGCGATGAAGGCACCATGGAAATCGGCGGCGGGTGGGTCAGCATCAATCGCGTTCCGCGCGAAAAAGATCCGGGTCTCACCATCGACACCTTCCCCAAAGCCATGCAGGCGCAGATCGAAGCCGAGCACGCAAAGAAGTATCCCCGGCAGCACCCCGAAGGCGCTCCGGCCGCGGGCTTCGAAAAATTCGTCGCTCCCGACGGCTACAGCGACAGCTACGACCACTTCAAAAATTTCTTCGCCTCGGTACGCTCCCGCAAGCCAGTCGTTGAAGACGCAGTCTTCGGCTACCGTGCAGCCGGCGCCGCGCTCCTCAGCAACCTGAGTATTCAGAAAAAAGAAGTCATCAAGTGGGATCCTGAAGAGATGAAGCTTCTCTCCTGATCCACCGCGATTCACGCACGCGCCGTGCATCATCGCAGCCAGCCGCGCCAGTTAAAATCGAGCAATGGCGAAGCGAATCGGGGTACACCTGGGCACGGCCGGAGGTGCCTCCAATGCTGTAGACAAGGCGCACGAGATCGGCGCCAACACATTTCAGATTTTCTCCTCGAGCCCGCGCATGTGGCGTCCGCAGAAGATCGACCCCAAGCAGGCCGAGCGCATGCGTGCGCAGCGCGCCAAACTCGATGTCGGCCCCCTCGTCATTCACACCAGCTACCTGGTCAACGTTTGCAGCCAGACCGAAGACTTCCGCGAGAAAAGCGTCGTCGCATTTCGCGGCGAGATCGAGCGCGCCCTCATGCTCGGCGCTGAATACCTCGTACTCCACCCCGGCTCCTGGAAAGGCCTCACCCGGAACGAAGGCCTCAAGCTCGCCGCCGAGTCCATCCAGCGTGCCGTCGATGGACTCCCCTGGCAGGGAACTGACTTCAGCATCCTCATCGAAAACACCGCCGGCGCCGAGTGCTCCCTCGGCGGAAATTTCGAGCAGGTTGCCGAACTCGTCGACCGCCTCAAAGCACACGCCCCGGTCGGCGTCTGCCTCGACACCTGCCACACCCACGTCTCCGGCTACGACATCACCACGCAACAGGGCTATCTCGAAACCATCACCCAGGCCGACATCACCTTCGGCGTCGACGCCGTCCGCGTCTGGCACTGCAACGACGCCAAAGCCGCGCGCGGCTCCAAGCTCGATCGCCACGATCACATCGGCCAGGGCAACATCGGCATTGAGCCCTTCCGCTGGCTCCTGAACGACCCGCGCTTCGAGCACTGCGCCTTCATCGCCGAAACCCCCACCGACGCCGACGGCGACGAAGAACGCAATGTCAAAGTCCTCAAGAGCCTCGTTCAGTAGAAACTGCTATCGTGACAACTTGGTAGCATTTTGCTACCATGATCCTATGAGCCAGCCAGTGAAACTGTCTGATGCTTTAGTGCTGGACGCCAGAATTGTCGGTGACGCCCAGGAGCGCTCCATAGCCGGTCAGGTCGAATTCTGGGCCAAGCTTGGCCGCGGCGTTGAAGCCCTACTGGAAGGCCGCCAGGTACTCGCGCTGTCACGCAACGCCAATGCAACGCCACTGACCGCTGCCATCGAATCGGTTGAAACCTCCCGCGGGCGGCGCCAATTGTCCAACTATCTTCAAAGCCTTCCTTATCCCCACTATGAGCCACACCCGAAAAGGAAGGGGATGCTCGTTCGTACCGAGAGGGACGGAACCAAGACCGTAGGCAAGTTCGTCAATCGCGAGTTTGTGCCCGAGGGCCGCATGGCTCCCAAGCGAGAGACAGCCTCGCGCATCCCTCGTACCGGAAAAGTTGCCGGAGCCAGGGGTTGAGTGGAGATTCTCGACCGCCGGCCGATCATCATAGCTATCGCCGGACCCAACGGCGCCGGTAAGACAACGTTCTACCGGGCTTTCCTCGCCTCCTCGGGGCTCTACTTCGTCAACGCAGACCTCATCGCCAAAGAGTTGAATGTCGATCCCTACCGTGCCGCAGAGATGGCCGGAGCCTTCCGCCAGCACCTCCTGGAGAACAGAGCAAGTTTCGTCTTCGAGACCGTGTTCTCCGACCCTGCAGGCGACAAACTCCACTTCCTCAAACGTGCTGAGGCTCTCGGCTACACCGTGGCGTTGTTCTTCATCGGCCTCGACAGCCCTGAGATCTCCGACGAGCGAGTTTCCATGCGAGTCTCGCAGGGTGGCCATGACGTACCGCAAGGCAAACTTTTCAACCGGTATCCGCGAGTGCTGCGCAACTTGAAGCAGTCCTTGGCTGAACTCTCCAACATTCACGTCTACGACAATAGTGATCTGCTGCACCCGTATCGTCTTGTTCTCGTTCGAGAAGATGGCGGGGCTCTTCGCAAGATCAAGCCCGTCCCCGACTGGCTCGCGCCCCTGCTGCCCAAAGAGTGATGTCCCCCCGTTTACACTGAAAGGTTATGGCAGAAGAGAAGGAACTACGTTACGACCCGGCCGTGATTGAGCCAAAATGGCAGGCGCGCTGGGCCGCAGACCCCGGCATGTACGCCGCCGAACCCCACTCCTCCGGCAAGCCCAAGTACTACGTCCTCGAGATGTTGCCCTATCCCAGCGGCCAGCTCCACATGGGCCACGTGCGCAACTACTCCATCGGTGATGCCCTTGCGCGCCACATGTGGATGCGCGGCTACAACGTCCTGCACCCCATGGGGTGGGACGCCTTCGGCCTTCCCGCGGAAAACGCCGCCCTCAAGAACAACACGCCCCCGCGCGAGTGGACACTCTCCAACATCGCCGCCATGAAGCGCCAGTTCCAGCGCCTCGGCATGGGCTTCGACTGGGCCACCGAAGTCACCACCTGCTTCCCCGACTACTACCGCTGGAACCAGTGGTTCTTCCTCCGCATGTACGAGAAGGGCCTCGCCTATCGCAAAAAGAGCAAGGTCAACTGGTGCCCCGAGTGCGTCACCGTTCTCGCCAACGAACAGGTCATCGACGGCCGCTGCTGGCGTCACGAAGACACCATCGTTGAGCAGCGCGACCTCGTGCAGTGGTTCCTCCGCATCACCTCTTATGCTCAGGAACTTCTCGATGACCTCGACAAACTCCAGGGCTGGCCTGAAAAAGTGCGCACCATGCAGCGCAACTGGATCGGCCGCAGCGAAGGCACCGAAGTCGAGTTCTCTGTCGAAAACCGCTCCGAAAAGATCCGCGTCTTTACCACGCGCGTCGACACCATCTTCGGTGCCACCAGCGTGCAGCTTGCGCCTGAGCATCCTCTCGTCATCGCCATGTCCTCCGAAGACGCCGGATTGCGCGAGCAGGTCGCCAAGCTCCTCGACGAACAGAAGAAAGCGCGCGAAGCCGGCGATATCGGCGCAATCGAAAAACACGGCATTCCCACGGGCAAGTTCGCCATCAACCCTTACAGCGGCGAGCTCGTTCCCATCTGGGTAGCCAACTACGTGCTCATCGACTACGGCACCGGCGCCATCATGAGCGTTCCCGGCCACGACGAGCGCGACTTTGAATTCGCGAAAAAGTACGCCATCCCCGTCCGCCGCGTCATCGCGCCCGCCGATCCCGCCGCCGATGAACCCGAGTTGCCGTTCCTCTCCGAAGAAGGGGTCCTCGTCAACTCCGGCGAGTTCAACGGCCTCTCCTGCCACGACGCGCAAAAGAAACTGCAGGAGATCGCCAAGGCCAAAGGCTTCGGCGAAGCCACCATCACCTATCGCCTCAAGGATTGGGGCATCAGCCGCCAGCGCTACTGGGGCACCCCCATCCCCATCATCCATTGCGAGCGCGACGGCATCGTTCCCGTTCCCGAAGATCAGCTCCCCGTGCTTCTGCCCGACAACATCGAGATCACGCAGCAGGGCGGCTCTCCGCTCGCCAAGCTCTCCGACTTCGTCAACGTCACCTGCCCCAAGTGCAAAGGTCCCGCCCGCCGCGAGACCGACACCATGGACACCTTCGTCGACTCCAGCTGGTACTTCTATCGCTACACCGACGCGAAGAACAACACCGCTCCCTTCGACCCAAAGACCGCGCAGTACTGGTTCCCCATCGATCAGTACATCGGCGGCGTCGAGCACGCCATCTTGCACCTCATCTACTCGCGCTTCTGGACCAAGATGATGCGCGACCTCGGCCTCATCACAAACAGCGAACCCGTCGAACGCCTCTTCACGCAGGGCATGGTGCTCAAAGACGGCGCCAAGATGTCCAAGAACCGCGGCAACGTGGTCTCGCCCGACGAGATGGTGGCCCGCTTCGGCGCCGACGCAGCGCGCATGTACTCGCTCTTTGCCGCGCCGCCCGATCGCGATCTCGACTGGCAGGAAGACGGAGTCGCCGGTGTCAGCCGCTTCCTCGGACGCGTCTTTCGCATCGTCACTCGTTATGCGCCTGCCGCACGCGCCGGCGCTCAGCAGAAACCCGACAACCCGCAGGGCGTCGCCCTCAAGTTACTGCGCAAGCTGCACCAAACCACCGCGAAAATCACCCAGGACTTCGAAGGCCGCTGGCACTTCAACACCTGCGTCGCCGCCATCATGGAGCTCGTCAACGAGATCCAGTCCGCCGACGCGCAGCTCGTCGCCGGGGAAGTTCCCGCTCCCGTCATGTACGAACTCCTGCGGACGGTGGTCCTCCTGATGGCCCCCTTCGCTCCATTCCTCGCCGCGGAACTCTGGGAGGAACTCGGCGGGCAGGGCGCCGTTCTTCGTCAGCCCTGGCCCAAGAGCGATCCCGGACTCGCAAAGGAAGACGAGATCGAGATCCCCGTGCAGATCAACGGCAAGCTCGTCAGCCTCATTCGCGTGCCCGCCGGTTCTGACGCAAAGACCATCGAAGCCGCCGCGCTCGCTGAAGAAAAGGTTCAAGCACGCACCGCCGGCAAAACCGTCGCCAAGGTCATCGTTGTGCCCGGTCGTGCGGTTAACCTTGTGGTGAAATAAGCGATTGGGGTTGAAGTGATCTCAAGCGGAAGTCGAGCCGAGCAGGTTCGCGGCACGCAGACGCTCGTAAATCAAATGGGCTGGATGCTCCGCCATCCGGCAGTCGTCGCTCTCGAGGTCGGCTGGCGCTGGCTCTTCGGCATCCCCTTCCTGCTCGTCTGCTGGTCACGCCTGCAGCACGTACTCGCCGTCCTCACCCCGGAAGAAGCCGGCCTCACTGCCATCGACTCGCGCAATCCCTGGGTCGCCACCGCACAGCTCAGCCGTGCCTGGTGGCACTATCAACCTCTCGTCACGCACGAGCTCCGCGCCATCCTGCCCATTGCCGCGCTTGCCTGGATCCTCATCTCCGCATTCGGCCGCAACCTCGCCCTCAAGCTTGCCGAACCGCGCATCCGCCTTCGCCCCGCCCCCATGCTCCTCCTGCAAACCATCTGGCTCATCGTCTTCGGCGGTATCTGCTGGGGCTGGTTCCGCTCCGTCGGCTGGGCAGCGGCCACCCACTTCAGCGGCGCCGAGCCAGACCTCATCGGCTTCGCCATCTGGCTCATCTTCCTGTCTCTGGGCTTCTTCACCATCTGGGCGCTGCTAGGCTGGATCGCCTCAGTCGCCCCGGTTCTCATGCTGCTCGAAGAATGCTCCGCGGCCTCAGCGCTTCGCCTCGCCTTCAGACTCAAACGTCCGTTCACCGCCGAACTCTTCGAGATCGGGATGGTCATGGGCATCGTCAACCTGGCGCTCATCGTCGTGGCCATGGTGCTCTCCGCCGCCCCATTGCCATTCAGCGACGAACTCGGAGGCGATGCGCTCCACGTGGTCTGGGCGGGAGCAACGATCTTCTACCTCATCGCACACGACTACTTCCAGATCGTGCGCCTCACCTGCTTCGTCCAGTTCTGGAAGATCTTCCGCGGCGGCTCCGCTCAGTAGTCGGGCCTCCTCTCGAGTCGGCCCTTATTTTGCCGCCGCGCTCTCTTCATCCTTCAGGTAGCTCGCGCTCAGCGTCTTCTTCTCCTTCGCCAGAGGCAGCAGTGTCGGGTAGAACTGCACGAATGTCGTGTCCACCGCACCATGCGCTTGATGACACGTGTAGCAGGGAGCCTTGTCCGGGATCAGCGTGCCGTCCTTCTGCATCGAATCGAACTCAAAGAAAGCCCATTCCCCCGGGAAGCGCCCTTCATCCTTCACGTGCACCTCGATGCCGTTGACCGCCGTGTCCTGGAATTGCCCCCGCTGATTGATCGAGCCCTTCTTCTTCGCTCCGCGCACCTCGAGCACCATCACCGTCTTGTCCGGCCACGTGCCCGTCGCAAGAAAACTCCGGTACGCGGCGGGATTCACGAACACGTTATCGAAGCTCGAGTGATCCATCTGCATCGCATTCGGCGAGTAGCTCATGTCGATGCCAGTGCTCAGGTAAACCCACTCGCGATAATCTGCTGGCGGCCGCATGTCGCCGTTCGCCGCGTACGAAGGCGTATCCGAGCTGCCCGCCTTAACCACCCTGCTGCTGTTCCGCCACCACAATACCGATCCCAGCGCCACCGACAACACGCACACCGCCACCGCCACGAAGCAAGACTTTCTGCCCACGCTGACCTCCGATGTCAGGAGAACGCAACCGACCCTGAGACAATGACTGAATTGTGACGAAAAACGCTGCGCCGGCAATTCGGTCGCAGCCGCCCTGATCTAAAACAGCTTCAACCGGATCACAAGGTACTTCTTCGGGTTCTCCCGGATGCTCTTCACCAGCTGCTGCGTCTCGCTCATCGTCGCGTCTGCATGGTCATAGAGCGACCGGTTCTGCATCAGCTGACCCACCGTGCCCTTGCCCTCGTCGATATTCGTTAGAATCCCATCGAGCCGGCTCAGCGTGTCGTCAAGCTTGCGCGCAAACTCCGGATCCTTCGCCAGCTTGCCGATCGCGCCCTTCCCGTCGTTCACGCCCTTCAGCACCTCGTTCAGGTTGGCCACAGACTCATTCAGGTTGTTGTAGAGCTTGTCGTCCTTTACCAGCTTGCCTGCCGTGCCCTGGCCGTTCTGGATGCCCTCGGCAATCTGGTCGAAGTGCCCGATCATCGCGTCCGCATGCGTATACAGCTTGTCGTCGTTGATAATCTTGCCCAGCGTGCCCTGGTCGCTATTGATGGCAGCCGTCATCTTGTCCAGGTTGTCCGCGATCCGGTTCAGCTTCGCATAGAACTTCGGGTCGTTGATGATGCCGCCCAGCGTCCCCTTAGTCGAGTTCAGACTGTCCACCAGCCGGTTTGAGTTCCGCATCAGCTTCGTGATCTCTTCAATCGAAGTCTGGCTGGCCGTAATCACGCCCTGCAGGCTCGGCGCCTCGGTCGAAGGCAGCTCGCCGTTGTTCGCAATCTCAGGCCCCCTGGCCTGTACCGAAGAAATATCGACGTAGCTGTCGCCCAGTACGCCGGCCTGCGCGATCGTGGTCTTTGAATCGGTATGCAGAAACTGCGCATAGTTCCCGCCCACTCGCAGCGTCACTTCCACCGGCTTCGGCGCGCGCTCCGGAACCACACGGATCTTCATCACGTTGCCGATCGTCACGCCTTCCAGCGTCACCGGAGCCCCGTTCTTCAACCCGCCCGCATTGTCAAAATAAGTCCGAAGCGTCAGCTTCTTTGCAAACACCCCGCCTGCGGCCGAATTCATCAGCAAAATGACGAAAATCAGAACCGCCATGGCCGCCACGACCAATGCACCAACCTTGAGCTGGGACCACTGAATCTCTTTGCGGCTTGGCAATGCGTTTTCCCTTCGACGAAATCAGCGTCAGATCAGTCTCGTCGCCTTGAGAATAGCAGATACGGCAGGGGTTACCCGTTCTCCCCGCCCGGCGTCGAAAGCATTGTGATGCTCCGGGTCACACCGGAGTTTCATTGAAATAAACAGTCTCGGGTCAGCAACTTACCTCTCGACCGCTACGGCAGCTTCTCCACCACGACGCTCGCCATCGACAGCGCTGCCGTATGGGTGATCGAAAGCGCGACATGCCCCACCCCCATGCTCTCTGCGATCTCCGCAGCCCGTCCGTGAAACCGGATCGTCGGCCGGCCGCTCGGCTCCCGCACCACTTCAATCTCCAGCCAGCTCACCCCGCGGCTGATTCCCGTGCCCAGCGCCTTCGCCCCGGCTTCCTTCGCCGCGAACCGCGCAGCCAGGCTCTCCGCCGCATTCCGTTTCCTCAGGCAATATGCCTGCTCCGCAGGGGTATACACGCGATTCAGGAACCGCTTGCCAAACCGCTCCACCGACTGCTGAATCCGCGCAATCTCCACCAGGTCTATGCCGCTTCCCACAATCATGCTGTGTACCAACCTAACAACCGCCGAGGGTCGCAACTCTCCAGGCGGCACCTTCGTGCAGTCCGACATTCAGACAGCGTAATGATCCCTTCTCCGGCCGCCGATACCGGGAGTGTGAGACAGGCAACAGCTCCATCCGCAGTCGTAGCACCCGGCACCATCCCTTGGGCCCTTCAGATGAGAGCAATCTCCAACGAAGAGCCAAGCCGCCTCGTCAAAAACGTTACGGGAGCGATCCTTGCCTCAGGCGGCTGGATGCTGAGCCGCAGCGCCTCCGATAGCGGACTTATCGACCTCCTCTTCGAATTCGAACGGCGATCGTGCCTCGAAATCTACAGCATCCTCATCGCCTCCGGCGTCGAACTGAGCCGGGCCGCCCACCACCAGTTCACTGAGCTTTGCCAGTGCACCATCCTGCGCCGCGAGGGGTCTCCCAACGAGATCGTCAGCGTCGACCTCGAAATTCAGACCTCTCCGCTCTCTGACCAGACCGCAACCCAACCCATGACGCAGTAACCCGCCGCCAGCCTCACCCAGCCTCCACCAGGCCATACCTCCGCTGCCAGGCTTCTTTCAACCTCGCTCGAACCCTCGCCCGCTCCGTCTCTGAGAAGCCCTCCGGATTCTTCACGAAATACTCCGCCTCCCGCTTTGCCAGCTCCAGCAGCGCCTTGTCCCTCACCAGATTCGCAACCCGGAACTCCGGCAACCCCGCCTGCCGCGTTCCGAAAATCTCCCCCGGCCCCCGCATCGACAGATCCAGCTCCGCCAGCTCGAACCCATCCTGCGTCCGCACCATCGCGTTCAGCCGCTCCTCCGCCTGCTCTGAAACCCGCTCGCCCGTGATCAGGATGCAGTAGCTCTTCGCCGCACCGCGCCCCACGCGCCCCCGCAGCTGGTGCAGCTGCGCCAGCCCGAACCGCTCCGCATGCTCCACCACCATCACCGTCGCATTCGGAACATCCACGCCCACCTCGATCACCGTCGTCGCCACCAGCACGTCGATCTCGCCCCGTTGAAATCGCCGCATCATCACTTCCTTATCGTCGGCATCCAGCCGCCCATGCAGCAGACCCACCTTTAATCCCGCCAGCGGACCGGTCCGCAGCTTCTCATGCATCGCCACTGCCGACTTCAACCCCGACTTCGCCGCCGGATTAGCCTCCTTCGCCGCACCCGGAAACAAATCCGCCGTCTTCCCCTTGCGGACTCTCTTCTCGGGCGATTGGGGTGCCCCAGTGCCTGCCCTGAGCTTGTCGAAGGGTCTCGATTCTGAGATCGGGGATGAACTCCGGTCGCCTCCGTCGTTGTCCGCGTCTTCCTTCGCAAAATCCAGCTCCGGCTGATCGTCGCTGCTTCCCTCAATCACCGGATACACCACGTACGCCTGACACCCCTGCTTCACCTGCTTGCGGACAAACTCCCACACCTCGCCCGACCGCTCATCCGGCACGCGCCTTGTCGCAATCGGCGTCCTTCCCGGCGGCAGCTCATCCAGGATGCTCACATCCAGATCGCCATATAGCGAGAGCGCCAGCGTCCGCGGAATCGGCGTCGCCGTCATCACCAGCACATCCGGCTCCGGCTGATTCGGCTTTTTCATCAGCTTGAACCGCTGCAGCACGCCGAACCGGTGCTGTTCGTCCACCACCACGAGCCCCAGGTTGTCGAACTCCACCTTCTCTTCAATCAGCGCATGCGTCCCGATCACCAGCTGCGCCTCGCCGCGATTGATCATCCCGCGATTCGTGCGCTTCCGATCCTCGTCCAGCGACCCCGTCAGCAGCACCAGCTTGTACTTTCGTGACGACCGCTCCAGCAGCTTCCGCGCCGCCAGAAAATGCTGCGTCGCCAGAATCTCCGTAGGCGCCATCAGAGCCGCCTGGTACCCGTTCTCAATCGCCACCAGCATCGCCTGCAGCGCCACAATCGTCTTGCCCGAACCTACATCCCCCTGCAGCAGCCGCCGCATGGGATTCGGCGTGCGCATGTCCGCGACAATCTCGCCCAGCGTCCTCTTCTGCGCCGCCGTCGGATGAAACGGCAGCACCTCGCGAATCGCCCCGCGCACCTTCTCGTCCGTCGCAAACGCGATTCCTTGCCGCTCCCGCATCCGCCTGCGCTTTAGCTCCAGCCCGAGCTCGAGGTAGAACAGCTCCTCAAAGATCAGCCGCCGGTGCGCCGGCGTCGCCCACGCCTGCAGCTGGGTGAGGGAAGTGCCCTCCGGCGGAAAATGCACCTCCCGCAGCGCCGCCTCGCGATCCGGCAAGTCCAGCTTCCCCAGCAACGGCGCAGGCAGGCTCTCCGGCACGCTCCCGCGCACCGCCTCCAGCAGGTTGAAAATCACCTTCCGCTGCCAGCGCGAGGCCAGCCTCGATCCGCCCAGCGACTCGTACACCGGCGTAATCCGCCCCACCTCGAGCAAGCGCGTCTCCGCGTCGTCGCTCGAGTCCGGCAGGATCTCAAACTGCGGCTGAATCATCTTCAGATTGCTCGACGATCGCGAAGGCTCAAGCTTCCCGTACAGGGCCACCGTCTGCCCCGCGTGAAACTTCCCCTCCAGATACCGCGCGTTGAACCAGATGCATTTCAGCGCATAGCGCCCCTGTCCCACCGTCAGCTCAAACAGCGGCATCTTGCGCGTGCGCATCAGCATTGCCCCGCGCACCTCCGCGATTACGCTCGCGGTTTCTCCCGGCTTCAGCTCATCCAGACTGCGCGGATTCTGGCGGTCCTCATAGCGAAACGGCAGGTGATACAGCAGGTCCTCCGCCGTCTCGATGCTCTTCGCCTTCAGCATCTCCGAGACATGCGGACCCACGCCGCGCACAAACTTTACTTCGCTGTCGAGCCGGAACACACTTCGGATGCTAACGCACTGAACCGAACGGCGTTTCACATCGGTACTCAGGTTTTTCCGTCAAAGGGTTTCGATCGAAATCTCGCGGATCAGAACTCCGAAATTGCATGCCGCGCCGTACGCACCTCAGCCGCCAGCACGCGAAGCACCCGCACCGCCAGGCTCGGATCGGTCAGCATCAGCCCATTGAAGTCTTCCCGTGTCACAAACCCGAATTCCGACCCCTTCTGCGCGGTTCCGGTCAGCGTGTAAGGCTCATTCCCGATCAGCGCCGGCAGCCCCATCAGCGATCCAGGGAACAGCGTGATCGACATCAGCGTGCCGCCTGTAGGCGACTCCATCGACAACGTCGCCGATCCCTTCCGCAGGATGTACAGCCCGTCAGGCCTCCCGCCCTGCGTGAAGAGCTTCCGCCCCTCCGCGCACACCAGCGTCGACGAGCGCTTCTCCAGGGCTTCGATAAGCTCCTTCTCGGCGATGAATGACGATGAATCGAAATTCACGGAAGCACTCCAAGTCGTATGTGTTGCCATAGCGATCACGGGTAAGCCCATTGAAAGACATCATTCCATGACCGCTTCGCTCCCTTAAGTGATATCTGTCACATCCGGGCGCTCCACCCCGCTCCCCCGTTTCGCACTCTGAGACGCGCGGTGCCGAGTCCCCAGTGCCGGCTGCCCCGAGCCCCGCCCTGAGTTTGCCGAAGGGTCCCTCGCACTTGGGGACCGGGGACCCACTTTCAAGCGGGTTTTGTACCGGGCACGGCTTCAGCCGCGCCAAAACGCGCCGTGCCCTACCATAGATACCGACATGAACATCCAGCATCAGATCGACACATACCTCGCCGCCCAGCCGGCGCCAAAACGCGTCGATCTGCAGCAACTCCATCGCCTCATCCTCGACCTCATGCCGCAATGCAAACTCTGGTTCCTCGACGGCAAAGACGAAAAAGGCAAGACCGTCTCCAATCCAAACATCGGCTACGGATCGCAAATCCTCCGCTATGCCGACGGAACCTCCAGGGAGTTCTACCAGATCGGGCTCAGTGCCAATACCGTGGGCATCTCCGTCTACATCATGGGACTGGAGGACAGGGAATACCTCCCACGAACCTTCGGCAAGCTCTTGGGAAAAGCATCCGTAACCGGATACTGCATCAAGTTCAAGAAGCTGTCCGACATCAACCTCAAAGTCCTCACAGCAGCAATCCAGGATGGACTCCAGCAGACAACCCGCTAGATGCCGGCGTACCACGAGAAGCCATGCGCCGGTAACGCCGAGCCCTTACCGTCCCCGACCTTCTTGATGTCGTCAACCACGGTGATGCGCGTGAGATACTTCACGCTCTTGTAGCCGAGTTGCCGGGGCACGCGCACGCGCAGCGGCGCGCCATAGTCAGGCGGCAGATCCTTCCCGTTCATGTTGTAAGCCAGCAAGGTCTGCGGGTGGAACGCGTCGGTCAGGTCAAGGCTGTCCCATCGCGGATCAAACGACCAGAAGACCACATACTTTGCACGGGTGCTGACACCCACACGATTCAGAACATACGAGAGAGGGACACCGCTCCACTGGGCGATGAACGACCAGCCCTGTTCGCATCCCTGGTGAGTAATCTGCGTCCTTGCCGGCATCCGCTGAATTTCGGCAAGCGAGAACGATGCCGGACGCGCCACAAGGCCGTCGACCTTGAGCCGCCAATCTTCGAAATTCCCGGCGAGATGGCGCTGGTAGTCCTCTGTCTGCGGTGCGCCGCTGTTGATGGGGATAGACTTCGAGATTTCACTCGGGCTGAACTCGCGCGCCATCGAGTGGTGCGACATCAGGATGCGCTGTGCAGCGTACGTCAGCGTATCGCCAACTCCCCAGATGCCGCCGCAGTCGGGCGGAATCAGCCCATAGCGATTCGCAATACGCTCGGCCGCGGAAAGGCCCGTAACCCCAGCGACGCCTGCGAGGCCCGTCGTGATCAGTTTGCGGCGCGTGAGAGTCTCGCTCATCGCTCCTCCTTGCTCGCCATCATCGACCGCATGCGTTTCTCAAAACCCGTCAGGCAAATCATGAGAACATGCACTACGACGAAGAGACAGAGCAGGCTCGACAGGAAGAAGTGAATCGTGCGCGCTGATTGCTGGCCGCCAAAGGCGATTGAGAGCGAAGGAAACACCGACGTGATCGAAGGCGACATCGCAAAACCCGAGAGCGTCGCCAGAGGAAAGAGCATGAAGATGACGAACAGATACGTAAGCCGCTGAACGAGGTTATAGGACTGGTGTGCGCGCAGAGTCCTGAGGCTCAGGTGATCCCGCACCGCCGTGCGAAGACTGCGCCACGAGAGTTGATCCGCCGTGGGGACCAGCTGATTTCTGAAGTGCTGCGACAACATCCCGAAGATCACGTATACCAGTCCGGACAACATGGCGAACCAGGCAGACTGAAAATGCAAATGCCGGCCCCGTCCCGAGAGTCCACCCACAATGGTTCGCTCCGGCAGCCCGAACAGAACGGGCGGGTGTACGGGGAGGCTGAACAACGCTGGTGTGCCGGCGTTCCCGGCCTCGCCCCAATAAAAGTGGGGATGTACCAGCACGATCGCGAAACCGCTGATGGCAAGGCCGAAGAAGCTGAGCGTGAAGATCCAGTGCGTGATGCGAACCAGCGCAGGCCGTGCCTCGGCCTTTGCGGTCACGGGCTGGAAAACGACGTCGACGAGATATGCAGTGGCCATGAGCGGCTGTAGGTGGTGGAGGAGCGTCGGCTCTCCACGCTGCGTACCTTCCCCTGGGCTGAGTTCAACGGGCTCGAAGCCCTTGCAAGTACGCTACTTTCGCTCAGGTCTTTCTCAAATAACACCTTCCGGGCAATGACCTCGGTGCAAACTATAGTTCGCGCGAAGACGGCGATGAGTTGGCACATTGAGCCCTTCGCATTTCCACACTGCTCCACCCGTAGGATGCCGAAGACGCGTCCCGACCAGTCTTGTATCAGGGCACGACTTCACAGCTTGCTGCAGAAGTCCGAAACGGCTGGGTTTTGAAAGGGCACAGATTTATCTGTGCCGATAAGGGGTGCAAATAGAGCGCGGCTTTAGCCGCTGCGGGATGATTTCGATGAGTCCTAGCAAGACCGCGCATTTTTCAGCAACCTGTTTAGTCGTGCCGAGAAGGCCTCCTAAAACCTCGCGGCTCCAGCCCCTGAAGGAAGTCCCTCGCACGAAACTCCCTCATCGGCGGTGACACGACCGGACCTTGCATCCGCGGAAAAGACACGAGCGTAAACAGCCCGCAAAGCTCAGCGCAAACGAGAAGCGTCAGGGCACGACTTCAGTCGTGCCGAAAAAGCGCCCTAAAGACCAAACCGGCGCCAGAGATCAATCCAGTTCGCCAGTTCTCTGCAGCGCGGTGCCAACTGCCCGAATTGCCGTTCCTAAACCGTCTTCCTTGAGCATTGATTCTCCCAGCGATTTGGCATCGGGAGCCAGTAGGGGGTCATTCAGAGTGACGCGAATTGCCTGACTCAATTTTGCCGCCGATAGGCCTTTTCGCCGCTGGGTCGGTCCGGCAACACCAAGCCGTTCGAGTTCCTGTCCCCAAAAGAACTGATCCGAAACGTGCGCCACAATGACTGAGGGGCGACCGGCGCGCAAGGCCGATTGCGTTGTGCCTGCTCCGCCGTGGTGGACGATTGCAGAGCAGCGAGGAAAGAGCAACCGATAGTCTGCCCAGGAGACCGCGTGTACCGAGCTTTCGGTACGAACGAGACTCAGCAGTGGCTCCGGAAGTTGAAAGACCGCTCGAGTCTTTAGCGTGCTTACAACATCCCGCCATATTTCGATCGTCTCCCTTGCGTAATCGGCAGCTCCGGAATGCATCATGCTACCGAAACCAATGAATACAGGGGGCTCACCCTGATCGAGGAATGCTTGAAGCGACGCGGGAAGAGGACGATTCGACGCCTGGCTGGGTTCGTTGATAAACCCGGTTACCACATGATTGCTCGCCCAGTCATGGGGGCGGTTGCAGATCGAGGGGCTTACCGCGATTAGGTTCAATCGGCTACTCGCCCAGGCTTGGGTCATCGTGTCTCGAAGCGGGGCCAGTCCAAGCCGCATCCGTTGGCGGTTGTACCGCGGAAGGAAAATGCGATTCACAATGCTTTGTGCCAGCCGCCAACCTGGGCGATGCGACCAAGTGCCCAGATTAGGCACTCCGGGAGCTTGCCACGCGTTGGTGGGAACGCAGTTGTGCACGACCTGAAGCGTAGCGGCTGGTTTACTGGCCCGCTCCGCTGCAATTTGAAGAGGATAGGCAAAAAAATGACCTATCAGCGCATCGTTCTTCTCGGCAAGGGCAGTAGCGGCTTCCAGCATTTCGTCTGCGACAGGATCGTAGCCGAACTTCAGGACCAACTCGGCCTGGCGAAGGGGATTGCCGATTTCGATGATCTTACGCCAGATTGTTTCCACATCTTCGCCATTGGTAGGTGGAGGCAGCGGAATGGAGACCAGCTCGTATTTGCCCTCATGGGCGTGGCGCGAGTAATCGCGGCCGGCGTTGTCTGTAACGGCCAGTGTGACTTCATGGCCTTCACGAACCAGCCCGGCAGCAAGGACCAGGAAAGGCGAGATGTCCCCCTCGCTTCCCCACGCCTGCAGTCCAATTCTCATGATGTTTGGCTCAAGTAGAAATTTTAACGGCACATCAATGTGCCACGAGAAACAAGACCCGCTTCGCGTAACGGCTCTTCAGCGCGAGCTTGGTTGCGATTCGGCGCCTCAAAACGACACTCTGCGTAACTTGCGCCGCATCGCACTAGCAGATCGGCCCGCGGCCCGAGCGGATCGTCGCCAATACGTCATTTACCACCCGGTTAAGGAAGTCAGAAACCCTCCTCCCAAACCGGTCAAGATCCCCACCTTCGAACCTCACGCTAAACTCCTGATTCCAAACAGAAAAAACCACCCGCCCGCATTGCAGTTTATTTCGCAAATCTCGTCATACTTGAGCTATATGCAACAGAACTCCAAATCGTGGCCGGGGACAAAACGATCGCCCGACTCTCTCGCACCAGATGGCCTTGCGCCCTCGCGCCGCGCGTCTAAGTCCTTTGTTCTCAACCACCTTGTACGTAACTTCAACGATATGACATAGATACAGCGCTCGCATCGCCGCAAGTCGCACAAAACAGGAAACTTGCTCACATGGAGTATGGGGAGGGGGGAGGGGGCCCCCAAAGACGGACAGTTCCTAGGGAAGACCGCAAATAACCAGGAGCCACTGACAGCTGAAAGCTGACAGCTGCTCACTACTTACTCTCTTCGTCCTTGATGATCGGCCCGCCATCCGTCGCATCCGGTGCAACCGCCCCCGCCGCAGCGCCAGGCGTACGCGCAAACAGAACGTACAGATCCTCGCGCGTCCGTTCGCGCTTCACAATCGTCCATCCCGGCGAGTGTTTCAGCAGATAGCTCAGCGGCATGGTGTCGGTCAGCAGCAAATGGTCGACGTGGTACTTGTCGAGCACCTCAAACGACGACACTAGGTACATGCCCTTCAGGTAGTCGCCCAGCACGCCCTCGTGCTCGAAGATGTCAAACCGCGAGTCGATGAACACCGGCTTCGACTGGAACGTCATCATGCCGCCCACATAGTCGGCGTTGAACGTATGCCACTGCGGCTGAAGGCTCGCGATCGTCTTCATCGGGAAGAACGTATTCAGCTTCTTCGTGATCTTCGCCTCCGTCGGGAAGATCAGCCACATCACAACCAGCGCTGCCGCCACCATAAACGCATTGGCGGCGGGTATGGTTTTTTCGTCCGACTCGAGATCGAACCCGCGCCGAATATCAGCCGCCAGCAGCGGAGTCGTCAGCACCGCAGCCAGGAATAGGAACCGCATATGATCGAGCGCCGCGTACCACGCGAAAAACACGATGGCCAGCTCGTACACGCGCCACTTTCTGCCCTTGAATGCATTGGTCACGGCCATCAGGCACATCGCCCCGAAGGCGAAGATCCCCGCCATCGAGCTGAGATTCAGCGGCTTCCACTCCGACACGTTCGCAATGTTCAGCTTCTGGTTCGCCATCATGTCGATCGGGTTCCATGCCAGTCGCCATCCATACGGATTGATCAGCACAGCCACGAGGCAAAGCCCAAGAATGATCAGCAGCCGGTTGCGCTCGCTCGCCTGCAGAGCGTCCTGTTCCACTACGCCCCGCTTGAACTCAAACGACCCGCACAGAATGTAGAGCACAAAAAGCGCCAGCCCGATCAGCCAGCTTCCATGCAGATTCACCCAGATACAGAACAGCGGTGGCAGCAGCCAAAGCCAGCGCTTGTTCCGCCGGTCGTACGCCTCCAGAATCGCCAGTTCCAGACCCATTGCAAGGTAGGCAATTCCAATTGTCCGCGGCCCGGCATTCACCGAAATCAGCGTGAAAGCCAGCGCCCCCGCCCACCACGCTGCCCCCGCATGTCCCGACCGCTTGTAAGCCCGCCAGTACATGAAAATCAGGTTTGCGCCGATAACCAGCCACTCCACCAGATAGATTCCGCGATTCTGCAGCGCTTCGTAGCCGAACCAGTACGGCAGCTCCGCCAGCCACTCCGGATTTACCCACGGCTTGCCGCCAACCGTAAACGAGTTCGGCTCCGTATGGATGAAGTGGTGTGTCGTCACTAGCTGACGCGCGTCGGCCAGGTGCCACCAGATGTCTGGATCCTCAAGAGAACGGTAAAGAGGGTTCAGCGACACCGAAAAGATCATCGGCAACACCATCAGAATGGCGATGTTCATTAAGTGCCGCGTAAACACGCGTGCCAGGAGCCGTTGAAATGGGCTTGCCGCCACTGGAGCTGTCTGCAGCTCCATCGGGCTCTCTGTGGCTGAAATGGATTCCATGGTTCTACAGTACCCGTCGTGCGATCAGCGATGGAAGCATTACCCGCCGCAGGTGCATACACCGTGGTACTGAAAAAGCGGATTTCGGCCCAGACGAAGGAAGGAGTTAGCCTCGCTGAGCGGATAAATCCTTCAGAACCTCATCCAGCGCCGCCTGCCAGCTGGCCAGCCGCACACCGAACCTTTGTTGAAGCTTTTCGTTCGACAGCACGGAGTTCAACGGCCGCTTCGCCGGCGTCGGATACTCGCTCGTCTTGATCGGATTCACCGTTGGCTTCTTGCCATCCAGCAGCTCCGGCGCCCGCTCGAAAATCGCCCGCGCAAATCCGCACCACGACACGCTCCCGCCGCACGTCATGTGATACGTACCCGCCCAGTCCGTCTCAGGCCCGAACTTGCCGTTCCGGACGCCGTCAGCAATCGTAAGAGTCGCCTTCGCCAATTCAGCAGCAGTTGTCGGAGCCCCCACCTGGTCATCCACCACATTCAGCGAGTCGCGCTCCCGCCCCAACCGCAGCATCGTCAGCACGAAGTTCTTGCCCTCCGGCGCATACACCCAGCTGGTCCTGAAGATCAGGTACTTGCCACCGGCCGCCCGAATCGCGTCTTCGCCGGCTAGTTTACTCGCTCCGTACACGCTCAGCGGGTTCGTCCCGTCGTCCTCAACCCACGGTCCCTGCTTCGATCCATCGAACACGTAATCGGTCGAGTAGTGAACCAGCAGCGCCCCAGCTCGATTCGCCTCCTCCGCCAGCACCCCCGGGGCACCCCCGTTGATCGCCATCGCAAGATCCCGTTCCGTCTCAGCTCGATCGACTGCTGTGTAAGCACCCGCATTGAGAATGATCGCCGGATTCGTTTCGCGCACCTTGGCGCGAATCTGATCCGCATTCGAGAGATCGAGTGTCTGGCGATTGCAACCAATCACTTCCGCGCTTTCCGCAAATTGAGAAATCAGCGCGCGTCCAACCTGCCCATCTGCTCCTGTGATCAGAACTCGCAACCGGCTGCTCAAGCAAAGACCTCAGCGCTCGCCAGCGTCGCTCCCTGCGCATCTTTGTCGGAGACGATCACCTCGTCAGCTTTCACAGGCCACTCAATCCCGAGCTCAGGATCGTTCCACACAATCGTGCGTTCACCCTTCGGGTTGTAGTAGTCCGTCACCTTGTATGCAAATCCAGCCTGCTCGCTCAGCACCAGGAATCCATGCCCGAATCCTTCCGGTATCCAGAGCATCCGCCCGTTCTCTTCGCTGATCTCGACAGCCACATGCTTGCCAAAATCCGGCGACTTCCTGCGCAGATCCACAGCCACATCCAGCACCGCGCCGAACGCTACCCGCACCAGCTTCCCCTGCGGCTGAGTAACCTGATAGTGAATCCCGCGCAGCACATTCTTCTTCGAAACCGAGAAATTATCCTGCACCCATGTGCATGGCATTCCCGCCTCTTCAAACGCCTTGTGATTCCACGTCTCCCAGAACGCGCCGCGATTATCACTGAATACCCTCGGCGTAATGATGAGCACGCCGGGAAGGGAAGTCTCTTGGATCTTCATAACGTGTCGCCTGAGCCTCCGGGAATGTGCCGCTCTCTGCGCAGAGCAAGCAGGTACTGCCCGTAGTGGCTCTTCGCCACCGGTTGGGCCAGCGCCTCAAGCTGATCGCCATTGATGTACCCGAAGTGATACGCAATCTCTTCGGGACACGCGATCATCAATCCCTGCCGCCGCTCAATCGTCTGGATGTAAAGTCCGGCCTCAAACAGCGAATCGTGCGTCCCGGTATCCAGCCACGCCATCCCCCGGCTCATCACCTGCACCTTCAGCTTGCCCGCCTCGAGATACAGCCTGTTCAAATCTGTAATCTCAAGCTCGCCGCGAGCCGATGGCTTCAGATTTTCCGCCAGCGTCACCACGTCGTTGTCGTAGAAGTATAGACCCGTCACCGCGTAGCGCGACTTGGGCTGTTTGGGCTTCTCTTCAATGCTGATGGCATGTCCGGAGCCATCGAACTCCACCACACCATAGCGCTCCGGGTCGTGCACGGGATACGCAAACACCAGCGCCCCGCTTGTAAGCTTCGCAGCCTTCTGCAGATCCCGCGAGAACGACTGTCCGTAGAAAATGTTGTCGCCAAGAATCAGCGAACACGAGTCGTTGCCAATGAACTGCTTGCCGATCGTGAACGCTTGCGCCAGCCCCTCGGGCTTCGGCTGAACCGCATAGCTCAGGTTGATGCCCCATCGCTTGCCATCACCCAGCAGGTCAGCGAACCGCTGGGTGTCCTCCGGCGTCGAGATGATCAGGATGTCGCGCAGCCCCGCCAGCATCAATGTGCTGAGCGGGTAGTAGATCATCGGCTTGTCGTAAACCGGCAAAAGCTGCTTCGAAACAACGTGGGTCACCGGATAAAGCCGCGTGCCGGAACCGCCCGCGAGAATGATTCCTTTCATTGCGCGATCCGCTCCTCGTAGTTCTGCTTGATCCAGTTCAGATAGCTGCCGCTTCTGACGTTTTCCACCCACTCAGAGTGATTCAGATACCACTCCACCGTCTCGCGCAGACCCTGTTCAAACTTCACCGACGGCTGCCACCCTAAATCGCGTGCAATCTTCCGCGCGTCAATCGCGTACCGCCGATCGTGGCCCGGACGATCGGTCACAAACTTGATCAGCTGGCGGCGCGTTCCGATCTTCGCGTCCGGCCTGATTTCATCCACCAGATCGCAGATTGTATTCACTACATGCAGATTATTGCGCTCGCTGTTACCGCCCACGTTATACGTCTCGCCAAGCTCGCCGCGTTCCAGCACTGTTCTGATCGCCGAGCAGTGGTCATCCACGAACAGCCAGTCGCGCACATTCTGCCCGTCGCCGTACACCGGCAGCGGCTTGCCCTCAAGCGCATTCAGGATCACCAGCGGAATCAGTTTCTCCGGAAACTGAAACGGCCCATAGTTGTTCGAGCAGTTCGTGGTCAGCACCGGAAGCTTGAAGGTATGGAAGTATGCGCGCGCCAGGTGATCGGACCCTGCCTTCGATGCCGCATACGGACTGTTCGGCGCGTACGGAGTCGTCTCCGAGAACGCCGGATCATCCGGTCCCAGCGTTCCGTACACCTCATCGGTCGAGACGTGCAGAAAACGGAACTTCTCCTTCGCCGTTCCATCCAGCCCGGACCAGTACCGTCGCGCCTGCTCAAGCATGGTGTAGGTGCCCTGCACGTTGGTGCGGATGAAAGCTCCCGGATCGATGATTGAGCGGTCGACATGGCTCTCCGCGGCAAAATGAACAACTGCGCGCGGCCGATGCTTTGCCAATGCCTCAGCAACCGCATCAGCATCGCAGATATCTGCTCGAACGAGCTGGTACCGCGAATTGTCCTCCACCGACGCAAGATTCGCTGGGTTTCCTGCGTAGGTCAGCAGATCGAGATTCACAACGGGCGTGCCGACCTTCTCGATCCAGCGCAGAACGAAATTCGAACCAATGAATCCCGCGCCGCCTGTGACGAGGATCGTGTCGTTTGTAGCTGTCATTGCGTGATCGCTTCCTTGGGGTTAGGCCCGAAAAGATGAACAAACTCGAGGACCGGGCGTTCTAAATCTCTATATGTGCTTACGGCGTAAGTCTACCGTATCTCACAGGTTGAAACTCTAATCACACCAATAGCGTGCGAGGTGTACCCTCACACGCTTTGATGCTGTCTACGCCAGAAACATACAGTCCCCATAGCTGAAAAATCGGTAGCGGGCTTCTACAGCATGCCTGTAGGCAGCCAGCACCTGCTCACGCCCCGCGAAGGCACTCACCAGCATCAGAAGGCTCGACTGCGGCAGGTGAAAGTTCGTCAACAGCGCTCCCACGAGCCGGAACTGAAAGCCCGGCGAGATGAAAATCTCCGTATCGCCCGAGTGAGCCGTGATTTGCGCGGTGCCGGCTCTCATTCCAGCCGACTCCAGCGTGCGCACAACCGTGGTACCCACTGCAACGACGCGCCGCCCTTCATTCCTGGCTCGATTGAGAGCATCCGCTGCTTCGGCCGAAACGCTGTAGCGCTCCCGATGCAGGTGAACCTCGTCCACGCGGTCGACCCGCAATGGGGCGAATGTGCCCAGCCCTACGTGTAAAGTAACCCGGGCGATCTCCACTCCGCGTGCTTTGATCGCCTCCAGCGTTTGCGGCGTGAAGTGCAGTCCCGCAGTAGGCGCGGCCACCGAGCCGCGCTCACGCGAGAACACCGTTTGATAGCGTTCTCGGTCAGCCGCTGCGTCATCCCGGTGTATGTAGGGCGGAAGGGGTATGTGGCCGATGCGCTCGAGAACCCCGAAGAAATCGTCAACAGCCGCGAATTCGATCAATCGGTCGCCGAACTGCCCCCGCTCCAGCACTTCGGCCTCCAGCGCAATCGAGCCGTCCGGCGCAGGAAATACGAGCCGCTCGCCGATCGCTACCTTTCGTCCCGGCCTCACCAGAGCGTGCCATCGATTTTCCCCAGTGGGTTCGGTGAGCATCACTTCAATACGCCCGGTCGGCTTTTCCTTCTCTCGTCGCAGAGTTCGTCTCGCGTAGAGCCGCGCGGGGATTACGCGACTGTCGTTCAGCACCAGCAGATCGCCATCGCACAACAACGAAGGAAAGTCGCTGAATTGGCTATCGCGAAGCGCGCCGCTCGCACGGTCCACCACCAGCATGCGGCTTGCGCCCCGCTCTGCCGGCGGCTCCTGCGCGATCAACTCCTCCGGCAGGTGATAGTCAAAGTCAGTAACGAGCAGATCGCTCATCGGCTCCGCTGTCCCAGGTGCTTATACGCTCGCATCCTCGCGCGCTCCAGAGCATCGTTCAGTTGCTGGCGCTTGTTCTCAAAATCCTCGGCCGGCAGATCAGCCGGCACATGCGTCCATTGCGCCCAACTCACAACGATCCGCGTGAATGGCTTCGGCACCAGAAAGCGATCCCATGAATTCACCACCCAGGCCTTCTCCGGCTGCAGATGAAATGCCCCGATCGGCGCGCCCGTTGTCTGCGCCAGTTTGATTGGCCCCATCTTCGTCTGGTAAATCGGCCCCCTCGGCCCGTCTGCGGTAAAGATCCCCGTACGCCCGCTCTCAATCACGTGCTTCAGCCCCAGCAGCCCCTCCCGTGAGTTCCGCGAACTCGATCCCCGAACCGCATCGAACCCGAACATCCTCAGAATGCGCGTAATCAGCTCGCCGTCGAAACTCTGGCTTATGAGAATCACGGCATTCGACTTCCGGAAGTAAACAGTGCAGGGCAGCACGCATTGATGCCAGAAACAGTAGATTTCCGGACCGGCCTTCTGTCCAAAAACAACCGGCGTAACGCCGTCTTCTGCGATCACCTCAAAGCGCCACGTCCGCCCGAAGACCCACAACAGCGCCCAGACAACACGCGGCACAACCGCCAGCACAATGCGCTGGCTGAGCGTGAATCCTTGCCTGTCTTCGCGGTTCACTCACTCGATTCTAACGAACAGAGAGCATGCTACCGACATCTGCTGGCTTCCTCCAGCAGACGCAGAATCTCCAGTTGCGCTGCTTTCGCTTTTGCCGATCCGGACCCGCTTCGGCCAGTGTTCATACTCGCGAGCAACAATGCGTCAGAGCCGTGCTTGTTCTTCCCGGCTGGATCGGCGCCCGATGCAAGCAGACTTCGCACTGCTTCGGAGCAACGGGTCCTTACCGCCCTGTGCAGCGGCGACACGCCCATCTTATTCACCGCGTTTGGATCGGCGCCGGCTTCAACGAGCGCCTTGATGGCGGCCGATTGGGCCTTCGAATCCCAGCGCTCCGAGCCCGGTGTTCCCACCGCCGCCGCATGCAGAGGCTCATCGCCGAGTCGGTTTTTCGCGCGAACATCCGCACCATGCGCCACGAGCACATTGATCACCTCCGCATTGTGCGCCGCAGCCGCAAAGTGCAGCGCCGTGTCCCCGCGGTAAATGTATCTGCCCACTTCAGCCACGAAGTTCTCCTTCGCAGCTTGGCGCGTAACATTCGTAATCTCGAAACGGGCTCTTGCCAACCTGGAGTTGTCAGCCAGCTGCTTTGAGAACTCTGCAGCATTTTGAGCCGCGATCGCGTGCACCAGATTGCGTAATGCAGCATCCGAGTTTGCCACCTGTCACCCTCCGATGAACCGCTCTGACGCGCGACCATTTGTTGATCTTGAACTGACAGCTGATGGCTGAAAGCTGCCCTTACACCGCTTTCAGCGCCTGCTCCAGATCCGCGACCAAGTCTTCTTTATCCTCAATGCCTACTGACAGCCGCACCAGACCATCGGTGATCCCCACCTTGGCACGATCCTCAGCCGAAAGCGCGGCGTGCGTTGTCGTCGCCGAGTGCGAAGCAAGCGACTCAACTCCGCCCAGCGATTCCGCATTCAGAAACAGCTTCAGCGCGCCCAGAAACTTCCCGACCTTCTCGCGTGAGCCCAAATCGAAGCTCAACATCGATCCGAATCCGCGCTGCTGTTTCTTCGCCAATTCATGCTGCGGGTGGCTCTTCAACCCCGGATAATTCAGGCGCGACACCTTCCCCTGCGTCGATAGAAATTCCGCAACTGCGCGTCCGTTCTCCTCGTGCTGTCTCATACGCAATACCAGAGTCTTGATCCCTCGCAGCACCAGAAAGCACTCAAACGGCGACATGATGCCACCCGCCGCCTTCTGCACGAGCAGGAACCGATCCTTGTGCTCCGGCTTCGTCCCGATCAGCGCCCCACCCAGCCCGTCTGAGTGACCGTTCAAAAACTTGGTCGTCGAGTGCATCACAATGTCCGCCCCCAATGCAATCGGGCTCTGCAATGCAGGCGACATAAAGGTGTTGTCCACGCTCACCTCGACGCCTTTGGCATGTGCAATCTCGCAAACCGCGGCAATATCCGTCAGAACCATCAAAGGATTCGTCGGCGTCTCGATATGGATAAGCTTCGTGTTCGGCTTGATTGCCGCGTTCACCGCATCCACATTGGCCGTATCGACATACTCAATCTCAATTCCGTAGTGCTGAATGATGAGGTTGAAGAGCCGCGCAGTGCCGCCGTACACGTTCGCTGAGCAAATGAGGTGATCGCCCGCTCGCAGCGTCGCCACGAGCGCGTAAATCGCTGCCATGCCGCTTGCAAAGGCGTGACCGCAAACGCCACCTTCCAGCGCAGCCAGCGCCTCTTCCACCCGCGTACGGGTCGGATTTCCGGCACGGGAGTAGTCATACCCCCGGCTCGACTCGATCCCGGTCAGCTCAAACGTGGAAGTCAGGTAAACCGGCACATTCACCGCGCCAGTTAGAGGATCAGGCTGCTGGCCGGCGTGCACCGCCAGCGTCGCATATTTCGGATTTGACATGTTGTATCTCGAACTCCAGGGCTTCCAGCTTTAGCTTATCGCGCTGCCGCGACCGTCATCGAAGCCCTGCCCACAGCTTTACGGCTGCATCCATTTTCGCGCTACCTGCATCGAAACCGGGCACACCGGAAGTCGTCCGGTGTTGAGGAGGTTCTATGGTCAGCACTCCGAAGAAATGCGCCAACCCCGCCTGCACCTGCACCGCGCCCGAGAAAGAAAAGTACTGTAGCGCACATTGCGAAGGCATCGCCGAGAAGATCGAGATTGTCTGCACCTGCGGCCATGACGGCTGCACCCACGCCGGCATGAAAGCCTGACTCGACTCCATCAGCCTGCGACGAAGCAGTTCCGATCAGAATTGAGATTGTGCCATGCTCTTTGTCACATCTCTTGAGAAAATCCTCTTGAGAGCTAAGAGCTAAGAGCTAAGAGCTAAGAGCTAAGAGCTAAGAGCTAAGAGCTAAGAGCTAAGAGCTAAGAGCTAAGAGCTAAGAGCTAAGAGCTAAGAGCTAAGAGCTAAGAGCTGTCTCCTACACTCCCCCTTCGAAGATCTTCTTCGAAAGGTACCGCTCCGCCGAATCCGGAATGATCGTTCCGACCCGCTTGCCCGGACCCAGCTCGCGCGCCAGCAGAACTGCGGCATGCACCGCAGCCCCAGCGCTCGAACCACCCAACACCCCCTCTTCCGCCGCCAGCCGCTTCACCATCGCGAACGCGTCCTCGTCGCTTACCTTCACAATGCGATCGCAGACCTCGCGATGAAATGTCTCCGGAACGAAACTTACCCCGATGCCTTCCACACGGTGCTTACCCGGCTCGCCGCCCTGCAGAATTGAGCCCTGCGTTTCTACAGCCACGTTCACGACCGACGGGTTCTTCTCTTTCATATATCGTGCAACGCCGGAGAAAGTCCCGCCCGTCCCCACTCCGCCGACAAAGCCGTCGACTCGGCCCTCCATCTGCTCCCAGATCTCCGCTGCTGTCGTGACGTGGTGAAACTTCGGATTCGCCTGGTTCGTAAACTGCCCCGCGATGAACGCTCCGGGAATCGAAGCCGCCAGCTTGTTGGCTTCCGCAATCGCGCCCTTCATGCCGTCTGTCTCAGGCGTTCTCACCACGTCCGCTCCGAACCCGCGCATCAGAATGCACTTCTCTTCTGCGAATCCCTCCGGCACGAACAATTTCACCTTGTAACCGCGATTCACCCCAATCAGCGCCAGCCCAACCCCAGTGTTGCCTGCTGTTGCCTCCACGATCGTCGAACCCGGCCGCAGCAGCCCCTTCGCCTCGGCATCCAGAATCATGCCAAGAGCCGCGCGGTCCTTCACGCTTCCGCCCGGATTCAAAAACTCCAGCTTTGCGAAAACATCGGCAGATCCGGTCGGCACCACCCGACTGAGGCGGAGCATCGGGGTATGACCTACAAGCTGTGTGATATCGGCTGCGATACGGGGAAGGGAGGTGGAAGGGCTTTCGACTGCCATGGGATGCAGTTTAGCCTATCGTTCCTCATTCACGCAGTTCCGGTGATCCTTGCAGAACCGGACCGCTCCAGGGCTCTCAGGGCTGCTGCTTCTTCGCTCCACTCCGCTTTGAACGGCTCTCGGGGAAGTACCCGGTGCGCGTTCTCACCGTGAACTTGCCGCCTCCAGGCTCCTCAGCGGTCACCTGCACGCGCCGGAATCCAGGCTGGGTAGACGGCTTGGTCGAGTGATACCCGATCGTGTACTGGCTGCGAATGTCGCGCGCCACTTCTGCCGCAATCTCGTCCACCTGCTCGATATTCTTCGGGAAAAACGCAATCCCGCCCGTCTCTGTCGACAGCATCTCCAGCGCGCGCCTCGCGTGCCGCACCTCCGCATGGCTCATCTCATCGCCAAAGAGCAGCCCGATCGAGTAGATCACCGGTCCTGACAATTCCTGCACGCGGCGAATCGTCTGCTCCAGCGAAAGTGTCGAAGCGTTATCCTCGCCATCCGTCACAATCACCAGCACCTGCTTGGGACGGCTTGCATCAGAAACCAGCTTGTCCGCCGATGCCACCACCGCATCGTAAAGCGCCGTTCCCCCGCGCGATTCGATATGCGCCAGACCGTCCCGCAGCTTATTCACATTCGACGTGAACTCCTGGTCGATATACGCCTCATCCGAGAAATTCACCACGAACGCTTCATCCTGCGGATTCGACGCCTCCACCAGATCCAGCGCAGCCTTATTCACCGATGGCCGCTTCTTCGACATCGATCCGGAGTTATCGATCACCAGCGCAATCGAAACCGGTAGATCCGAGTGCTGAAAGCTGACGATATTCTGCTTGACCCCGTCCTCAAAGACTTGGAAGTTGTCCTTCTTCAGGTTCTGGACGAGTTGGTTGTTGCCTGACAAAACCGTCGCATTCAGAACTACCTCTTCCACATCGGTATGCAGAACGTAGCCCGAACCCTTCTTCTCGAGCGGTTCCCCTCCTGCAGCTGCTGGCGTTTCGGCATCCGGCGAGCGCACCGGGTCGCGATCCACGGTCAATGGAGCAGCCTGCGTCTGCGGACTGGGCGCAGCAGGCTTGTCGGCCTGTTGAGCCTCAAGCGAGAGTGATGAAACCAGGATAAGTAAGGAAAGGACCGACTTATTGCAAAGGCGCATAGTATCCGGTTCGAGCATGGACCGTCAGTGGAGGCAGACCCGATGGCGGGGTGAGCTTCACCTTCACTTTACGCCACTTGCCGTCACGCGACGCGTTCTTTGGCGTGTAGCCGATTACGTATTGGTTACGCAACTCTGTAGAAATCTTCTCAGCGATATCGCTCATTTCCGAGATATCGTCCACCCGGAACAGGCGTCCGCCCGTCTCCTCGCACAACTCATTCAGCAGGATCGGCCCCGTCCGCTCCTCCGGAGTCGCCGCATACGGATCGAAAATCCCAATCGAATAGATCTCGACATCCGATTCTCGGACCTGCGCCCGCACCTCGCCCTCCGTATAGCGCGATCGGTTGTCGCCGCCGTCTGAAACCACCAGCAGCGCCTTTCGTTCGTGCTTGGCTTCCTTCATCTTCGCCACGCCGTAGTAGATGGCATCCAGCAGCGCGGTACGATGCCCGCTGCGGACCGTCGCAAGGCGAGCCTGAATCTCCTCCACTGAGTTGGTGAAGTCCTCAATCAACTCCGGCCTGTCGTTGAAGCCGATCACAAAGAACTCGTCCTCGGGATTGGCAGTCTTTGCAAACTGCAAGATCGACTCGCGCGCCCGAATCAGTTTGGAGTTCATCGATCCGGAAAGATCGAAGATGATTCCGATCGAGACCGGCGCATCCTCGGCCGCGAAGCTTTTAATCCGCTGCTCGCCGTTATTTTCGTAGATGTTGAAGTCTTCCTTCTCCAGCCCTGTAACCAGCCGGTTCATCGGATCCGTAACCGTCACCGGAACCAGCACCATGTCGACATTCATCCGGATAACCGAACCCGGCTTCAACTTTTCCTTTGGCGCCCCCACCGTCGCAGGAGCATCCACACCGGCCGGCGCACCCGTCGTCGGCGTATTGTTTGTCGAAGGCGGCGGAACATGCACCTTGTTCAGCGGATCATCCTGGGCGGAGAGGCGAGACGGCAAAACGCAGGCCAGCGCAAGGGCAACCAGAATCACGAGCTGCCGGCGCAACACCTCGGAACGATGGAGGAGTAATTTCATTAGCTCGCACCAGGGAATGAAGGCGATATTAGCATGCCCGGGGGAAGCCCTGCGTTTCTCCACTGATGCCCTCGTTTTCTTTGACGTTGCCTCTTCGGAATCCGTCATCGGCGCTGGGATACAATCGTCTCTAACCGACAGTTCCAGCGGCACTTCTACATAGCGGATCTCCGGCGCAAATCGTCCTTTTCGTTCAGGGAGCAAGCCCGTTCGCATGGCAAGCATCTATCCGTTCCGCGCATGGCGCTACAACCCATCGGTCGTGCACCTCCAAGATGTCGTAACCCAGCCCTACGACAAGATCTCACCTGCCATGCAGGAGGGATACTACCAGCGCAGCCCCTACAACCTGGTTCGCATCATCCTTGGTCTGCCTGAACTGTTTGATGCCGAGCGCGGCGAGAATGTGTACTCACGTGCCGCCCGCGACTTCAAGGCCTGGCGCCGGCAGGGCATACTCGTTCAGGAAAAGACCCCTGCATCTTCGCCTATTCGCAGCGCTTCACTGTCCCGAGTTCATCCGAAGTCAAAGAGCGTCGCGGATTCATCGCTCTCGGTAAACTTCACGACTACGCCGACCAGGTCGTCTTTCGCCACGAGCAGACCCTCTCCAAACCGAAGAGCGATCGGCTGAAGCTCCTCAAAGCCACGCGTGCCCACTTCGGCCAGATCTTCATGCTCTACTCCGACCCGGTTCGTACCGCAGAAAAGCTCCTCTACGACGGCGCAGGTCCGGCAGACGCTCAGGTCACCGACGAGTATGGCGTTCTTCACCGTGTCTGGCGCGTCAGCGACCCGGCTGTCATCCGCATGCTGGCTTCCACCATGGCCGACAAAAAGCTCATCATCGCTGATGGCCATCATCGCTACGAGACGGCGCTGAACTACGCGAAAGAACACGCCCCAGCCAGCCCCGTGCGAGCCGAACACAGCGCCAGCGAGCTTCCGCATCCCGCCTTTCCCGAAGCGGCCGTCATGATGACCTTCGTGAACATGGACTCCGATGGCCTGGTCGTTCTTCCCACGCATCGCGTCGTACACGACCTCCCCGGCTTCGATCCAGCACAATTCACCCAGGCGGCCGCGGCGTACTTCGCGATCGAGCCACTTCCCGAGGCTTCGCCCGCCAGTCTTCTCGACACACTCCGGCAACAGAAGGGAACCGCCTTCATCGCCGTCACTCGCGCAGGCGCAATGCTGTTGCGCTCCAATCCCGATGCAGCCACAGGCCCGCTGTCGTCTCTGCCGGAGAATCAGCGCCAGCTCGATCTGACACATTTGCACGCCATCATCCTCGATAAGCTCCTCGGCCTCGACGCGGAAAAGGTTCGCGAGCAGACCAACATCCGTTATCTCCGCGATGCCGGCCAGGCCGTCGACCAGGTCAGGCGTGGAGAAGCCGACATCACCTTTCTCACGAACCCAGTCACGATGGAGCAACTGCGCGAGGTCGCATTCGCCGGGGCCGTGATGCCGCAGAAATCGACCGACTTCTACCCCAAACTGCTGAGCGGCCTCACTATCTATGCGCTGGAGTAATCCGACGACCGCTCTGTTCTTGGTCTTGGCGCTGCGAGTACCCGCCCAGCAGCCTCAGCAGGCGCCGCCCCCGTCTACTCCCAGCCCCCGCTTTGTCGTCGTTCTCGACGCTGCCCACGGCGGCGACGACACTGGCGCACACCTCTCCAGTGGCCAGCTTGAAAAATCCGCCAATCTCGCCCTCAGCGTCCGCCTGCGCTCCCTGCTTACCGCCCGCGGATTCCAGGTGGTTACGACCCGCGAGAACGACACGTTTATCGATCTCAATCGCCGCGCCGAACTCGCCAACCACGCCAATGCCGCCGTTTGCATCACGCTGCACGCCACCGAAAGCGGCTCCGGAATCCATCTATTCGCCTCTTCGCTCGCGCCGGCGAATCCGACCCGCTTCATGCCCTGGAAGACCGCGCAGGCGGCATGGGAGACACGCAGTCTCGGCCTCGCCGGCGCCGTAAACTCCTCCCTCGCTCACGCCGGCTTGACCGTGACACTAGGCCGAATTCCGTTGCCCGGCATCGAAAGCATGACCTGCCCCGCGCTCGCCGTTGAACTCGGTCCCCAGCGCGATGCGGACAGGAAAGTCAGCGCCGAGCCCGACACTCCCGACTACCAGGCCCAGGTTGCCTCCGCGCTCGCAGCGGCGATCCTCGAGTGGCGCTCCGATCCCAACCGCACGGGGGCACGACAGCCGTGATTCCCCGCTATCAGAAAGTTCTCTTCGTAATCCTCCTCATTGCCGCTCTCGGCATGGGCTTCAAACTCTGGCAGCTGCGCGATCGCGCCCACAAGCGCCTCCTCGCCGGACAGACCATCGCCCCCACTGCTGCTCCCGTCGTCGCGCCGGCGGAACAGGCGACCCTCGTTGTCGCTAACGACTTGGACAATTCCCTCGTTCCTCAGGTCCACTCCTTGCCTCTGCCTGCAGACCCAGGAGCCCGCGCACGCGCCGTCTTGGGAAAACTGCTCGACCTCTACGCCGCTCCCGAATCCACTCACCAGATCCCCGGCGGTGCCGCATCGGTGGATCAGGTGTTTTTGCTTGCGGCTCCGGGAGCACGGGAGCGTGGCGACCAGCTGGCCGTTGTGAATCTGACCGGCACCTTCGCTGCCAGCCACCCCGCAGGGCTCGAAGCCGAATCCCTCACCGTTCTGTCAATCTGCGCAACGCTGCGGGCCAATTTCCCGACGATCACTGAAGTCCGCTTTCTCGTGGACGGAGTCGAACGCCCCACCCTCGCCGGCCACGCCGATCTGACTCGCACCTACCTCACCAGCGAAGCGGCGCCGGAGGAAGGCACAAAACCTTGACCGAAATGCATCCCACTCCCACCATCGGCGTCTTCGACTCCGGCTTCGGCGGCCTCACTGTCCTCGCTGCGCTCATGCGCAGGATGCCCAACGCTCGCTACGCCTTCATCGGCGACACAGCCCGCCTGCCCTACGGCTCCAAATCGCGCCGCACCGTCGCGCGGTACGCGTCCGAGAGCGCTCAATTTTTGGTCCGCGAGCAAGGCGCTGAATTCCTCGTCATCGCCTGCAACACCGCCAGCGCGCTCGCCCTTGACGCCATTCAGGACGCCGTTCCCGTTCCAGTCCTCGGCGTCATCGAGCCCGGCGCCGCCGCCGCGCAAGCTGCCTCGCAAACCGGAGACGTCCTTGTCATCGCCACCGACGCCACCGTCCACAGCCATGCCTACAAGGCCGCCTGCGCCGCCCGGAACCTCCGCGCCTACGAGAAAGCCTGCCCGCTCCTAGTGCCCCTGGTCGAAGAAGGTTGGATCAATCACCACGTCACAGACGCAGTCGTGCGCATCTACCTCGGCGAACTCACCAGCGACGCCGCAGCAGCCGGTATGAGCGCCGACACCCTCGTCCTCGGCTGCACGCATTATCCTCTTCTCCGCTCGCTCATCGAGCGCGCCGCACCGCGCGGCATCACCGTCATCGACTCCGCTGAGTCCACCGCGGAAGCTGCTGCTCATCTGATCAATGGCCAGCCCGGCCAGGTATCGCCGGAGAGTTCCCCTCAGCACACTGAGATTCACTGCTTCGCCACCGACTCCGTCGACAAGTTCGAACGCCTCGGCTCGCGCTTCCTCGGCCGTCCCACAGGTAACGTACAACTTGTTGATTTAGGTGGGTAGAATTCACACACCGATCAGTACCAAGCTTGCGCAAAGAGAGAGTCCTCATGAAATCTCGTCGACGCCTCATTCTCGCAACGGCCGGCTACGCTGCTCTGAGTCTAGTGTTCGCCCGGACCAGCTATCCTCAGCAACCAGAAACACCGACAGTTGGTATCTCCACTGTACAGACCACCGCGGGAGTGGATTCCAGGGCTCATGAAGCAACCGTCCACCTTGTCGAGGTTCTTGGACTCAAAGAAAAGATGATGGTAGGAGTGGATGCCGATCTGGATCGGGGGATTGCAGTAATGAAGGCCCAGGCCCCTAGCCTCAGCCCGGAGTTCATCGAAGAATGGCGAAAAAGGATGAAGGCTAGGTTGAAACCCGAAGATTTCATTGCGGTCGTAGTGCAAGTCTACGAAAGGCACTTTACAGCTGACGAACTCGATCAGCTGGATAAGGTGGCCATCAGCAAAAAAGAGGGTAAACCAACTGTCCTTCCCGATGCACTCAAAGAAAAATTGCAGAAGAACGCGATTGCAATTCAAAGCGAGATTATCGGTGGCACCTCGCAAATCGGCGCGAGACTCGGGATGGAGATAGGTGAAGAGATTGGGAAGGAACATCCCGAGTGGGTTGCGTCACCTGCTCAGAAGCCCACTGAGCCGGCTAAGTGAGCTTTCCAGCCCGGCTGATATTCTAAGAACCGTTTGGGAATTGCATCCCCGTTCACTAGCTGCTACTGGAGGAACACCTAAAGCATGATCAATCTGTCGGGCAAAACGGCTGTTGTCTTCGGGCTCGCCAACAAGCGCTCCATCGCATGGGGCATCGCCCAGAAGCTCTCCGCAGCCGGAGCCACGCTCGCCATCTGCTACCAGAACGAGCGCATGCGCGCAGAAGCCGAAGACCTGATAAAGGAACTCCCGGGTGCCAGCGGCTTCCAGTGCGACGTTTCCGTCGACAGCGAGATCGACACCCTCTTCACCGCGCTGAAAGACAAGTACACCAAGCTCGACGTCCTCGTGCACGCCGTGGCGTATGCCCCCGCCGAAGATCTCAAGGGCGAATTCATCAACACCAGCCGCGAAGGCTTCCGCATCGCCCACGACGTTAGCGTCTACTCGCTCATCGCCGTCAGCCGCGCCGCAGCTCCGCTCATGACCGAAGGCGGCAGCATCATGACCCTCACCTACTTCGCCGCGGAAAAAGTTGTTCCCAACTACAACGTGATGGCACTCGCCAAGGCTTCCCTCGAGTCCTGTGTGCGCTATCTCGCGGCCGGCCTCGGCCCGAAAAACATTCGCGTCAACGCCATCTCTGCCGGTCCTATCAAGACCCTCGCTGCACGAGGCATCGGAGCCTTGGGCGACATGCTGAAGGCCGCTGCCGATCGCGCCCCCCTCAAGCGCAACGTCGACCAGCTCGAAGTCGGCGGTGTCGCCCTCTTCCTCGCCAGCGATCTCTCCACGGCGGTCACCGGCGAGACTCTGTACGTCGATTGCGGCTACAACATCATGGGCTTCTAATCTCGACGCACTTAGAGCTTAAAGATTGAGTGTCATCCTGAGCGCACGGGGCCCCAAGCGCTTTCATCAGCTTGGGGGTGGTAAGCGAAGGATCTGCTTTTCCGCAGATCGCACAGCACAGCTAAGCTGCCTCAGTTCGCCGTCGGCACCTTATCCGCATCATCGACAACCAAAAGCGGAACATCCGCCTTTTTGCTTTCGATCTCCAGCCCCAGCTGATTCTCCAGCACTCGTTTCCACGCGGTGAACGCATCCGTTCCCGGCTCCGGTCGAACATCAGCCGAGAAGTCATAGATCCCCTGAAGCCCCGTCTTGTCCAGAACTGGAATCATCGTTCCACCCGCCCGCACTGGCGTGCCCGGGTCCGGAGGAGCCGCGGGAATCGAGAACTGTACCGCCAGCAAATCCGCAAATTCCCGCATATCTCCGTGAAAGTGAAGACCGGGTCCTGCTGCGGCCCCCGTCTTTCCGTCCTTCACTGGCTGGACCTTCGCGCCGCCTTTGCCCACCGTTAGCTCATAAGTACGCATCTCGCGCGTCTCGTTCTGCTCCTTCAGATGAAACCGCTCCGCAAGAAAACCGCGCAACATCAGATGCACTTTCTCCCCATCGGCGCCCGCAGACACGCGCGCCTCGACGTCGTACTCATTGCGGCCGATCCAGGCCGGACCCGAAACCTGATTCATCTGGAGGTGCCACGCCTCCGCAATCAGCCGCTTCAGCGTGACGTTCTTCGCGACAAATCGATCGCCCGAATACGCAATCTGGTTGTTGTAGTCCGGCCCGACCGCATGCTGGCTGGGCCTCACCGACGCCACCTCAAACGACGGCGTCGCGCTTTGGGCCCAACCAGTGCCAATCATCATAAGCGGAACAAAAGCGGCGACGACGACCTGCAAACGCATGCGGTTGAGCATAGCCCGTCAGCCGCCCTCGCGCCACTTCCGCCTCAAAGTTCAGAGCAGCATGCCCCCCGAAACCTCGATCCTCTGCCCATTCACCCACCGGTTCTCATCCGAAAGCAGTGACGCGATCATCGGACCGATATCGTCCGCCACTCCCGGTCGCCCCAGGGCAGTCATATCGGCGACACGCTTGTTCATCTCCGGATTGTCGCGCACCATGCCGCCGCTGAAGTCGGTCTCGATGGCGCCCGGCGCAACCACGTTAGCCGTTATCCGGCGCGGCCCCAGTTCCCTCGCCATGTAGCGCGTCAGCACCTCGACTGCTCCCTTCGCCGCGCCATAAGCAGAACTGCCCGGCAGCGAGACCCGCGCGAGCCCCGAGGAGACATTCACGATCCGGCCGCCGTCATTCATCAACGGCAGAAGCTTCTGCGTCAGGAAGTACACGCCCTTCACATGAACGTTGAAAATGCCGTCGAACTGCTCTTCCGTCGTAACGGCAAAATCCGCGTGCAGTGAATTCCCCGCGTTGTTGACAAGGTAATCGAACCGCTCCTTCCCCCAGCTCTGCAGCGTCTTGCGCACCTCGGTAACGAATGCGTCGAAGGCTCGGACGTCCCCCGTATCAAGCTGAAACCCGACCGCTTTCCGCCCTTTTGCTTCAGCTTCGCGAATCAGGCTGGCCGCCTCTTCTTGATTCGCGCGATAGGTGAAGATCACATCCACCCCGCGCGCGAAGAGATTCAGGGCCGTGTTGCGGCCGAGGCCGCGGCTTCCACCCGTGATAATCGCAACTTTGTTCGTCATCGCTTCTCCATTTCCCGATTCCGTTCGAGTAACTTTTCGCGCCCGATCGTTGCCCGGCATCACCTCTCAGGTGGATTTAGCCGGGCCGAATCGGTTCACGCAAATTTCATATTCCCAAGATCAGACAGCAGCGCCGGGCCACTGGAACTCCATCCCAGTTCCTTCCGCGTCTTCTCACTCGACGCGGTAAGATCGATTCCGACCAGGCGGCCAAGGAACCCAAAGTGCGCGTTCGCCTCTTCCTGCGAGAGCGACTTCACCGGAACCTTGAGCCCGCGCCCGATCGCCTCAGCAATCTCTCTCACGCGTACACCTTCTTCTGCCACCGCGTGGTAGCGCGCTCCCGAGCGGCCCTTCTCCAGCGCGAGCCGGTACAGCCCGGCAGCAGAATACCTCGGGGCCGCCGCCCAGCGATTCTCCCCATCCCCAACGTACGCAGAGACTCCAGTCTGCCGCGCGGTCTGAATGAGATACGTAATCAGCCCTTGCTTCTCCGTATCGTGAACCTGCGGCAGGCGAATCACCATGGACTTCACTCCCAGCTTCTCCACGGCCGCCGCCGCATGTTCTGAAGCACGCGGAAAGCCCGATCCCAACGAGGGAGGAGCATCATCCTCTGTCGCCGGACGACCCTGCGCCACCAGCGCAACCCCGCTGGTGACGATCAGCGTCTTCCCCGATCCCGCCAGCACCTCTCCCATGGCTTCGATCGCTTTCCGGTCTTCGTCGCAATCCTGCTGAAACCGGGAGAAGTCGTGATTGAACGCCGTATGAATCACCGCATCGGCCGAAGCCGCTCCGCTGCGAAGACTCTCCACATCTTCCAGGCTTCCGCGGTGCGCCTCCGCTCGCGCCGCAGCCAGTTCGCGGGCTCCCGCATCGCTGCGAGTGAGCCCAAGAACGCTATGTCCGGCCTCGATCAGATCCTTCACGACCACCGAACCAATAAACCCTGTTGCCCCTGTAACAAAAACGCGCATAGAAAAACCTCCTGAATTTTCAGTTAATCCTTCGTGTGATCAATGAGCTGCCGAGGAAGCAGCTGCGCCCGCTCCGGCCATCGCGTCGAGCTCCGCCATCACCTCGACCGGAACCTCCAAGGTCGCGGCCTCGAGATTCTCGCGGAAGTGCACCCGCGACGAAGTCCCCGGAATCACCAGGATGTTGGGCGAGCGATGCAGCAGCCACGCCAGCGCAACCTGCATCGGCGTCGCGTTCAGGCGCTCAGCCGTCTTCGACAGCGCATCCGATTGCAGTGGGCTGAATCCACCCAGCGGGAAGAACGGCACGTACGCAATCCCATCGCGATTCAACGCGTCAATTAGAGCATCATCACCGCGCTGCGCAAGGTTGTACTGGTTCTGGACGCACACAATCGGAACGATGCGCCTCGCCTCATCCACCTGTACAGGCGTCACGTTGCTCAGTCCTATGTGGCGGATCAGGCCTTGCCGCTGCAGCTCTGCCATCGCAGTCACTTGAGGCTCAATCGAACCTTCGACGGGGTGGTGCGGGCTGAACATGACGCGCAGATTGACCACATCCAGAACATCGAGACCAAGATTACGCAGATTGTCGTGGACGGACCGCGTCAGCCCTTCAGGTGTAGCATCCGATATCCACGACCCATCGTCGCCTCGCCGCGCTCCAACCTTGGTCACGATCACGAGATCCTTGGGATACGGCTTCAGCGCCTGCCTGATGATCTGGTTCGTGACATGAGGTCCGTAAATGTCAGCCGTATCAATATGGTCCACCCCGCTTGCAACAACCTCACGCAACAGCGCGATCGCGCCCTCAACGTCGGCCGGCGGACCCCACACAAACTTGTTGCCATCGCGCCCCGCAAGCTGCATGGCGCCGTATCCCATGCGCTTCACCGTCAACGACGTTCTGGGGAAGGTGAATGTTTGTTTCGAACTACTGTCCTTTGCCATCGCAAATCCTCCAGCAGAACTCTCTTCACGCCCGCTCTGCCTTGACGAACCTTCCCGGCAGAGTTAAAACGGAGAGTGTCTCCGAAACAGTAGATAACCGGAGCTTCTCTCCGGTTGCAGGAATTTTTCAGGTGGCTGGCAAAATATCAAAATCAGATGCGCGAAAACCCCGTGCCGATGCGCAGCGCAATCGCGAGCGCATTCTCGAGGTCGCGAAACAAGTCTTTACGCGCCAGGGTGCCGACGCCAGCATGGACGAGATTGCCCGATCAGCGGAAGTCGGTCCCGGAACCCTCTATCGCCACTTCCCAACCAGAGATGCGCTATTGGAAGCCGTCTATCGCAGCGAGGTAGAGAGGATCGCCGCCGCCGGACGACAGCTTGCCGAAGAGAAGCCTCCTCTCGAAGCACTCCGGGCCTGGATGCTGCTCTTTGTGGATCATGTCGCCGCCAAGCTGATCATCGCTCCGGCCCTCAATTCCATCGTCGGCGGTCCTGGCAGGCTCTACGAGAACTCCCACAGCAAAGTAAGAGGCACGCTTGAACTGCTGGTCAAGCGTGCCATCAAAAATGGAGATGTGCGCAAGGACATCGAACCCTTTGATCTGCTGCGCGCTCTGGTCGGCGTTGCCTACGTGCCTGCCGCACCAGACTGGCAGCAGAGTGCGCGCCGCCTCGTCGACATCCTCGTCGCCGGCCTGCGCCCGGTAAAGTAGCGCAGAACCCCGCTATTTCGACGACGGTGCCAGCGCCCCCTTCAGCTGCACATCTCCGCTCACCGTCTTCGGATCTACGATCAGTTCCTTCAGCTTCGTCTCTACATCCGCCGGAACGTCCTTTTGATAACGTCCGCCCAGATACTTCGGCAGGAACTGCTCAATCGCCGTGACCATTGCCAGGTTGTTGATGGGCCTCGCGAATCCGTGGCCCTCATCCGATGCGACTAGGTACTCTACTGGCTTCCCGTTGTCCCGCACCGCCGCGACGATCTGGTTGCTCTCGCGAATGTTCACGCGCGGATCGTTCTTCCCCTGCACCACCATCAGCGGCGTGACGATGTCCTTCGCTTTCGTCAGCGGCGACTCAGCCATCAGCAGCGCTTTGCCTTCCGGCGTAGTCGGATCGGCCATCCGCGTGTACATTTGCTTGCGCCCCGCCTCCCAGTACGGCGGAATCGCATCCAGCAGCGTAATCAGATTCGAGGGCGCAACGATGGCAACCGCCGCCGCGTACACATCCGGCGTGAACGCAACCCCTGCAAGCGTCGCATAACCGCCGTAAGATCCGCCGGCGATCGCAACCTTCTTTGCGTCGACTGTTCCGTCCGCGATCAGAGCTTTCACACCCCAGGTGATGTCGTCCTGCATCTTGCGGCCCCACTCGCCATTGCCCGCGTTCAGGAACTTCTTTCCATACCCTGTCGAAGCTCTGAAGTTCGGCTGCAGCACGGCGTAGCCGCGGTTCGCAAAGAACTGTGCGAACGTGTCGTAGCCCCACGTGTCTCGCCCCCACGGCCCGCCGTGCGGAAACACCACTAGGGGCAGGTTTTTTGCCGGCAGGCCCTTCGGCAGTGTCAGATATGCGGGAATCTCCAGACCATCAGACGACTTGTACCGGTACGGCTTGCGCTCCGACAGAGCATTACGCGGCAACTCCTCGCGAATACGATATTGCAGGTCGAGTTTCTTCGCCTTCCGGTCCCACACGTACGTCTCGCCCGGCTCCACATCGCTATGGGCATTCACGATCCAGATGTTCTCATCGTTCGATCGCGCGCCCAAGTCGATCTCCTTGCCCGGCAGCTTCGACTGCAGCCACTTGTACTCGCTTTCAAATGCCTTGTCCTTGAAATAGAGCCGTGAGCGATCATCCTCATACCGCGTAAACAGCACGCGATAGTCAACCTCCGACTGCAGCAGGCCCTCGGAATCAACCCGGTTCTCGGGATCTTTCTCGTAGATCTTCGTGGAGCCCGAAGACGGGTCCATCATCTGGATCTCGGTGAGATCAACGTCGCCCTTGTTCGTTACCAGATAGACCTGCTTGTTCTCCGCGTCGAACCCGGAAACTCCGCACGACTCCAGCACCGTGCAGCTGTAGATCAGCTTGAAGCCATCAGGATCGACCCTCAGGATTTCGGTGTCTCCAGCCTTGTTGGTCCGCTCAGCAATCCGCAGCGTGCCGGAATTGTCGAAATCCCATCCTGCAATCTGCTCAGTGTTCTGCTTGACCAGCTTCTTTTCGCCCGACGAAATCGACAGCTCATAAAGGTCGTGCCACTTCGGATCGCGGTCGTTCAGTCCGATGTAAAGCGTGTTCGGCTTCGATTTCGGCGCGGCGTAAATCATCGTCCGTACGCCCTTCAAACTTGTCAGCGCGCGTGTCGGCGGCGTTCCAGTCGCAGGCTCGACCGCCTGCGTTGGATCGATCGCGTACACGTTGAAGTTCTCGTCACCGCCTGCATCCTGCGCGTAGAGCAGGTATTTCGAATCCCGGCTCCAGAAATACCCTCGGACCGGCCGCGAAGCCTCGTGGCTCACGGGCCGCGCCGCGCTGAAGGGCTCGGTCGCCTTCTTCACCCATATGTTCCGGGTCCCTTTGTACGGCTTGAGGAACGAGATCCACTGTCCATCGGGTGAGATCTGTGCACCCGCAATCTGAATCTCACCGAAGAATGCCGCCCGGTCGATGATCGGCGGTTGCTGCGCGATTGCAGACGACGCTCCAAGAACTCCCATAAGAACCATAGTTGAAAAGAACCGCCTCATGGATTCCTCCAAAACTGCCGCACCTGTTGGCACTCGAAGATTACTCCTGCCCACTAAGAATTCCCAATCTCATTTCGTCATCTCGCCGATCTCCGCCCAGATGACTTCATCGATCGCCAGACCCAGCCGGCGGTTCTCTTCGCGCAGCCGCAGCGTGTTTTCTCCGGGATAGCGGACCCCCTTGCTATCTTCGGCAGGCCGCGAGCGGTGCAGGGAAGCGACCACCTCGTCCGCGATCAGCTCGAGCTTATCCGCATCTCCAAGCGTCCGCGGATCGATGGCCACGAACATCTGCGACAGCCCCGTCTCGCGGAGCGGGTCATTCGCAATCTGATGGGTCGCATTTCCCATCGACGTCATCGACGCAATCAGGTCGAGCATCACTGCCAATCCAGACCCTTTCCAGAACCCGATCGGCAGCAGCCGCTGCGATGCCTCGATCGCTGCGGGATCGCGGGTCACCTTGCCTTCGGCATCGAATCCGCCCTCGACCGGCAACATTTCGCCACGGCGGCGATAGCTCTCCAGCGCTCCATACGAAAACTGCGACATCGCCATGTCGAGCACCACGTGTCCATTCGCCCGCGGCACTGCAAGCACAACAGGGTTGTTGCCGATCGCCGCATCCAGCCCGCCCCATGGCGGCACATTTGGCATGGTGTTGGTCCAGCAGATCCCGATCACTCCCGAATCCGCCGCTTGCCACCCGTAAGTCCCGCCCCGCATCCAGTGATTCGTATTCGCCAGCGCGACGCACCCGATGCCATGCTCACCGCTCAGCTCAACAGCTCGCGCCATTGCAGCATGCGCATTCAGATTCCCCGGTCCGCGCCGCCCATCGCACCGCTCCATCGCACCAAACCGCGCAACGATGCGCGGCTCCGCATCCGGATCGACGCTCCCATTGCGCACCATCGCCACGAACCGCGGAAAGCGGTTCACCCCGTGCGAATACACCCCGTCGCAAGTCGTCTCCGCAAAAAGCCGCGCCGACAACCTCGCCCGCTCTTCACTGAAACCCAGCGAACGCAGGACACTTGCCAACTGCTTCCCAACCTCGTCGAAAGAGACTCTGAACACTGATCACTGACCCCTGATCACTGCTCTCTGCCCTTGTGGTAATTCGGATACACCGGCCGCTGCACCTCATGCTCCGGCTGCTTGCTCAACTCATCCAGTGCCAGCGACACCGCTTTCTCCAACTGCGGATCGTGTCCCTCGCTCACGGCCTTCGGATCCTGCTCCACCGCATAATCCGGTTCCACGCCGTGATTCTCAACATCCCACTCGCCCTTCGGCGAGAAGAACGCAACGCTGGGTGACGTCACATGTCCGCCATCCATCAGCACCGGAATCGGCCCGATCCCCACCAGTCCGCCCCAGGTTCGCTTGCCCACGAGAGGTCCGAGCTTCGCCTGTTTGAACAGCCAGGGCAGGGCATCGCCGCCCGATCCTGAAAATTCATTCGCGATCATGACCTTCGGTCCATAAATGCCGGCGTTCGGGGTATGCTCGATCTTCCCGTACCTCGGCGCCCAGTACGACTCGATATGGCGCCCCAGCACTTCGATAAAGTAATCGGCAACCTGTCCGCCGCCGTTGAACCGCTCATCGATAATCGCACCCTGCTTGTCCGTCTGCGCAAAGTAGTACCGGTTGAAGTTCGTAAATCCGCCTTCGCCCGTATCCGGCAGATAGACATACGCCAGCTTGCCCCCCGAGAGCTGATCCACCTTCTTCTGATTGCTGTCGATCCAGTCCACGTTGCGCAGCGCCGCTTCGCTTGGAATCGGCGTCACCGAGATGTCGCGCGCATTCTTCCCGTCGGCATCTCCAATGCGCACGCTGATCACCTTGCCCGCCGTTCCCTCCAGCGGCTGCTGAATGTCCATATCAGCCGTCAGCTCCTGCCCATTGAGATCGAGAATGCAGTCGCCAACCTTTACGTTCAATCCCGGCTGCGCCAGCGGCGCTCTCGCCTGCGGATTGAAATCGCCTCCGGTGTAGATCTTGGCGATGCAGTAGCGATTGCCCTTGATCTGGTAATCAGCACCCAGCAGCCCTCCGGGTACCTTCTTCGCACTCGGAATCTGTCCCCCGTTTCCCCGCAGATGCCCCACGGAGAACGCGCTCAGCATCTCCTGAAAGATGTAGTTCAGGTCCGCGCGCGACGCAATCGACTCGACGTACGGCTCGAACTTCTTCTCATCTGCAACCGTGTTCGTTCCGTGGAAGTTCGGATCGTAGAAGAACGCGCGCTCGATTCGCCACACGTCGTGGTACATTTGGGCCCACTCCGCATGTGGATCCACGCGCATCTTTACGTCCCCGAACGAAAGCACTCCCTCGCCGGCCTTCACCGGAGCATTCGCCGCCACGATCACCCACGTGGGTTTGGGACCTCCACCCGGAGGTGTGTCGCCTCCAGAACCTGAATGTCCGAGCGCAAGCAGCATCTTCTCGCCGTTCGCAGTCAGTTCGAAGTGCTCGGCATTCTCCGCCAGCTTCTCCGTCTTTCGTTCCTCCGGCGTCCAGCGGCTTAGGATCTCCCCGCGCTCTGAAAATCTGTCCGACAGCGACCTCTCCGTGAAATACACGCTGCCCTTCAACCCGCCTGCAACTCCGGTGTAGACGCTCGCGGGCAGAGGCATCGCTACGATCCGCTTCTCGATGCCATCCAGATCCACCTTCACCGGCTTCGGCGGAGCGGGCTTTGCATGCGCCTTTTCGTCGCCGCTGGTCTCCTTCGTATCGGCAGACTTCTGATCGCCCTCGCTCTTCTTCTCGCCGGCCTTATCTTCGTCCTTGTTCTTCTTTTCGTCCGAAGGATTTTTCTCGTCGTCCATCTCCGGCGCAATCGGCGAAGCCGTATCCGCCGCCAGCGTCACCGCATAGATATGCGAAGTCACCAGGTAAAGATCGCTCGTCATATCCAGCCCATCCGAAGTCGGGCCCGCATTGGTGCTCGCAATCAAGTACAGGTACTTGCCATCTCGATCGAATGCCGGATGACTCGCGTCCCCCATCAGGCTCGTTACCTGCGTCGACTGCCCCGATTCCAGCGAGTACAGGTAGATCGCGTGCAGGTGATTCGGCATTGATCGCGCATACGCCACCCACTTCGAATCCGGCGACCACGCAAAGTCCAGCTCCTGATCCGAGAACCCTCCGTAGACATTCTTGTCATTCACCACCGACAACTTGCCGTTCGTCGTGTCCAGCACATACGTCTTCGAACGGTTATCGTAGAACGCAACCTTCTTCGAGTCGGGCGACCACTTGGTGCCGAAGTAGTAGTCCGCTTCTTTCTCAAGCGGGAATTTCTTAACTGCTCCAGCGCCTGCCGTGGCGTTCCCCGTCTGCGGCGCAACATGCAACGCATACAGCCCCGACTCGTCAGAGAAGTATGCAATCGACTGCCCGTCCGGCGACCATGCCGGTTCTCGCTCCATCACTCCCGGCGTATTGGTGATGTCGCGCGTTGGCCCGTGCTTCACCGGCACCGTGAAGATGTCGCCATGCGCCTCAATCACCGCGCGAAGGCCAGTCGGCGAAACAGCCGCATTCTCCAACTCGTCCCCCACGCTCGCAATGCGCGACCGCACCTCAGGCATGTCCGCGTCAATCTCGATCGGCACAAGTTTGCTCGTTCCGCTCTTCGTGTCGTACAGATAAATCTCGCCCAGCCGGTCGTACACCAGCGTGTCACCCTCGCCCTGCATCGACCGAATGTCCGATCCATCATTCTCAAGCGCCTGCGACACAGTCTTCGACGCCGGATCGTACTTGAAGATCGTCGCCTTGCCCTTCCGTGCCGACAGGAAGTAGACCTTGCCGCCCGCAAACACCGGCGCGAAATCCGACGACACTTCATGTGGAATCTGAACCGACTCGAGTCCCGGCAGCGTCGTCACCCAGATCGTGCTCGCACGTCCGCCTCGATAGTTCCCCCACGACACATACGACATGTAATCGAATCCATACGCGGGCGGCAGCGGCGAATACGCAATCTGCGTTCCGTCTTGCGAAAATGTCCCCTGATACGCCATCGGTAACGGCAATACCTTCGCGATCCCGCCCTTCGCCGGCACGTCGTACAGCTGCGTATACCGGCTCTGCGAGATCCGTGTCGACCGAAACACAATGTCCTTCCCGTCGCGGGTCCACGCAACCGCGTAATCCGCCGCCGGATGATACGTCACGCGAAACGGAACTCCGCCCGCTGCGGGAATCGTGAACACATCCGTATTCCCGTCATAGTCTCCCGTAAACGCAATGGTGCTGCCATCCGGCGAGAACACTGGGTCCGTCTCGATCCCAACGCCCGTCGTCAGCCTGCGAGCCACACCACCTGCCCGTGGCACGGTCCACAAGTCTCCCGCATACCCGAACGCGATCAGGTCTTTGCTCAGCGCGGGATGCTGAAAGATGTGCGGTTTGGTGGCAGCTTGCGCGACAGATCCGGTCATCCGTCCGGTCGCGATCAGGAAAACAGCAAGGCAGGCAAACACAGGCAGGCGTAGCTTTCGCATCAGGGATCCTCCGGGAACGCCGGTTCGCCCCACGCACCTTCAGGCGAGACCGGTTCGAGAACAGCAGGATTGCCCCAACATCTTACAAGCTTCGGCCGCGGTTCCTCACATCAGATGTGAGGAGTGACTAACTCGCATCGATCGCGCCGCAAACGCTCAGTGTTGCTCCGGCGCGTACACCGGCCGCTTTGGCCGCGGTGAAACCTGCTTCGCTACAGGCTGGCCGCCGCTGCTTGCACTGGTCGCATCAACGGAACTGCTTGATGTCACTCCCGTGACCACAGGGCTTTTATTGCCGCCCGCGAACCGCGTATCGCCTGACTGCACCCCCACAACCACTGGCTGATTGTGCGCAGCCTCCTGATTGTTGTTCGAGAAAACCTGCGTCCCTGCCGTCGACCCGTTGATGACCTCGACCTTCATCTGCCGCGACTTGGCTTTCGAAGATGCTTCCGCCGTGGATCCCTTGTCGAGAACGACGTGGCGCATCTCCTCGCCGTTGATCACGTCCACCGGCACCGCGTTCGATTGCGCTTGCTTGCGGCCCTTGTGCGCCGCAGCTTTGCGTCTGTGGTGCCGTGCCCGATGCCGCGTAGAAGCTTTGTGCACTGCAGTAGAACTCACCTGCTTCGCTGCACTCGTCTGAGCCGGTTTCTGTGTTGTCGTGGGCTGTGGCTGCTGACCGGCCGCGATCAGCGGAGCCGCAATGAGCGGAGCAAGGACCAACGGAAGGCAAACTGGAAGGAGTCGCATCCCTGGCCTCCTTTATCGTTCAATTTCAAAACGCACGCAGGAACCAGGGAAAAATTGCAGCACCACTGAGAACAGCTAAAGCTTCGACGCGATCAGTCCTTCAGCGTAACCGTGATCTTCCGCGCGTCACCACCGGCTGAGGCAATCGCGATCTCTCCCGTCGCCTTCTTGCGGATGCTCTTGAACTTCTCGCCCCACTCCACGAGGACCAGCGCGTCGGATGTCAGCAGTTCTTCCATGCCCAGCGTCTCCAGCTGGCGCTCGCCTTCAATGCGGTACACATCAAGGTGGAAGAGCTTCACCGGCTTGCCTTCGCGCGTGCCGTCATATTCATGCAGCAGCGTGAACGTGGGACTCGTCACTTCGTCAGGCTCTGCGGCGTCAAGCGCCTGCGCAATCCCTTTCACCAGCGTTGTCTTGCCTGTTCCAAGATCGCCGCGCAGAATCAGCAGTTGCGGAGGCGCGAGCAAATGCACCAGCTTGCGCCCGACCTCGACCGTGTCGGAGCCGCTCTGTGTTACGAACTCGTGAATGCGACCCTCGGCCACCGGCGCTTCCTTGCTCATCCTGCCGTCTCCGCGGAGCGCCTCTCCGGCAGCCCCTGCAACCAAACATACCCTCTTTGCCCGTTTTTGCAAAAGCGATTCGCCCGAAAACGAAACGCCTCGGGGAAATACTGGAAACTGTCCGTCGCCAATACCGTGTGCTCATCCGCATCCCGCACCGCAATATCCGCCGCAAGCCCGTGCAGATACACCGCCGCTTCGACCGCGCTCGCAGCTTCACCTGAAAATTGCGCCAGCATTCCCGCAACAATGCCAGTCAGCACATCGCCGCTACCGCCTTTCGCCATCCCAGGATTCCCTGATGTATTCACCGCCACTCTTCCGTCCGGATGTGCGATGAGCGTCCGCGAGCCCTTCAGCACCAGCGTCACGCCGTTATCCCGTGCAAAGATGCGAGCCGTTTCCAATCGGTTAGCCTGCACCTCCGCAACGATCTTTTGTGCCAGCCGAGCCATCTCTCCCGGATGTGGAGTGAGCACAATCGTGCGTCCGCTCTTGCCGCTCTCGGCGAGTTTCTCCATCAGAGGCGGATTCGCCGCCAGCGTATTCAGCCCGTCCGCATCAATCACCAGCGGCAGCTTCGTGTCTGAGAGAGCTGCCTCAAGCAGGATCTCCACTCCCGGCCCCTGTCCCAGCCCCGGCCCTACTGCGATGACCGTGATCTTCTCGATCAGCTTCTCAAATTGCTGCGCCGTGATTCCGCTGCTCGCAAGTTCGCCGGCCGGGCTCGCCATCATCGGATGCGTCATCAACTCCGGCGCAAATGCCGCAACCTGCGCCGCAATCGAACTCGGCACTGCAGCCGTCACCAGTCCTGCTCCCGCCCGCATCGCAGCCATTGCCGACATCGCCGGAGCACCCGACTTTCCCGTCGAACCGCCAATCACCAGCACATGCCCGTATTTGCCCTTGTTCGCATCAGCAGCCCGCGGCCGTTCCAGCAAACTATGCGCGCCGCCCGCCCACTCGATCTGCTCCTTCGACACAATCGCTTCATCGGGAGATCCAATCGCCGCTACCACAACCGGCTGGTCCCATCGCCGGGTCAGTTCTCCAAATACATGCGCCGGCTTGGGAGCCGTAAATGTGATCACCGCGTCTGAAGGAAACGTCTTCGTCTCAACCTGACTCGCCGTCGCGTCCGCCGGCCACCCTGATGGCAAATCAATCGACAGGAAGGGTGCCTTGCTGGCACTCACCCACTCCAGCGCCGCCTCTGCCAGGCCGCGAATTGGAGGTTTGAATCCCGTTCCCACCACCGCATCGATAATCAAATCCGTCTCGAGAGCCGCGTTATGATTGCGCAACTCAGTCGCGGTATTTACCTCAGAGATATACCGGTTCGGCGAAACACTCAGTTCTCGCCATGCAACGGCAGCATCGCCCTTCAGCTCATATTGCGATCCAAGCAGCAGCGTTGTGACTTCCAGTCCGGCCTTCGCCAGCAGCCGTGCTGCCATCATTCCATCGCCGCCGTTATTGCCCTTGCCGCACAGCACGGTCACACGCCGCGCTTTCGGGTACTGCTCCCGCGCAAACACGTCCACAGCCGCCGCTGCGTTCCGCATCAGCTCGATAGACGGCACGCCAGCGCGCTCCGTCGTGACGCGATCGCACGCCTGCATCTCCGCTGCGCTCAAAACCTTCATCGGAACCATCCTAAAGGTTCCTGAAGCGCTGCGGTGTGACCCGTGAACCTCGAGATTCGCAAGACTGAAATCCGGCAGAACGCCCGCCTTGTGTTCAGATTCTGCCGATCTGAGCGAGCTCTCTCTGCAGGGCTGGGTCGTCAAACTCCTCGATGCGGAGCGCACCAAGTCGTTCGATCCTAGCGTCCAGCTTTTCAAAAGCCTCGCGAAACGCCCATGCGATCTCCTCCGGCGAGTCCTTAACCGCAGCGGGATCGGCGATCCCCCAATGCGCGGTAATCGCGCGCCCCGGCCACAAAGGGCAATGCTCTCGCGCCGCGTTATCGCAAACAGTAAAGATGAAATCCAGATGCGGAGCTCCTGGCCCCGCAAACTCATCCCACGATTTGCTCCTCAATCCCTCAATCGAAATTCCAGCCAGCTGCAATTGCCGCAGAGCCTCTGGCCTCGGCTGCCCTGTTGGATGACTTCCCGCGCTGTACGCCGTGAATCGGCCCCGCCCCCTATGGTTCAGGATTGCTTCAGCCATGATGGACCGGGCCGAATTCCCAGTGCACAAAAACAGCACGTTGTAGTGATCGGACATTCTTTATGCGCTCGCAATCGAGATCGGATTACAGCAATCAGTTCCGCAACAGGCCGCCTTCGGCTTTGAAGCCCTTATGAATCCGCTCATGAACTTCTTGTGAACGAGCGGAGCAATCGCATCCACGTCCACACCGGCCTCGGTCAGAAAATGCCGTGCATCTTCCACGTCGTACTCGCGCGTCGGCTCAATCGAAACATCCTCGAACCCCGCAGCCTTCAACTTCGCAATGTAGTCGTTTTCTTCCAGCGCGCCTGCGATGCAACCCACCCACAGCAACATGCTTCTGCGCACCTCATCCGGCACCTCGCCGCGCACCACCACATCCGAAACCGCAAAACGCCCACCCGGCTTCAGAACCCGAAACGCCTCGCGCAGCACCTTGTCCTTATCCGCCGACAGGTTGATCACGCAGTTTGAAATCACCACATCGACCGCATTATCCGGCAGCGGGATACTCTCGATCTCGCCCTTCAGAAACTCGACATTCTCTACGCCCGCTTGTCTCTGGTTCTCGCGTGCCAGCGCCAGCATCTCGTCTGTCATATCCAGCCCATAAGCTTTGCCAGTCGGCCCCACTCTCTTTGCCGACAGCAGCACATCGATGCCGCCGCCCGACCCAAGGTCCAGCACCGCCTCACCCGCCTTCAGCTCAATCAGCGCCGTAGGATTTCCGCACCCCAGCGATGCCAGTACGGCTTTCTCCGGAATCAGTCCCTTCTCGTCCTTGCTGTAAAGATTGGTCGTGATCGGATCGCAGCACCGCAGCCCAGGATCGCAACAAGCCTGCACGCTTCCCGCTTCCGCTACGGCCTTTGCCGCGCTCCCATACTTCTGCCTCACTTCGTCTTTGACCGAGTGAATAGAATTCACGATGGCGTCCTCATATACGCTCACACGAATGTATTCCTTCCGCCTCACATGCGTCAAGGCGTATATAATCGTTTCGTGGCGCGTTCTTCCTCCAGTCCCGATCTGACACCGCTCTTCGCCGCTCTGGCCGACCGTACTCGCCTGCGCCTGCTCAATCTCATGGACGGCCGCGAGGTCTGCGTCTGCTACTTCGTCGAGGTCCTGCGCCAGAGCCAGCCCAAGATCTCACGGCATCTCGCCTACCTTCGGCGCGCCGGAATCGTTGCCGCTCGACGGGAAGGGAAGTGGATGCACTACCGCATCGAACGCCCCTCGCACTCCGGCCCTCTCGCCATTCTCGAAGCGGCTCTGGCCTCTTTCAGTGCCGATCGCGAAATGCAATCCGATCTGCAGCGCCTCACCAAAGCATGCTGCCGGCCTCGTACTTTCGTCACCCTCGAAGGCGCACCGCGGCCGACTCCGATTGCGACCAGCCCCTCTTAATCTTCATCATCGCGAGCGATCTCACTAGGTAGATTTTTCCGTTCGCAGGAACTTCTTTCCTGCCGCAAAACCGCACCTCAATCGCAACACACGCCTGATTCAACTACTTACCTTCCCCGCCACTCTGGAACCTCACGTGCACATTCTGTAGTGAACAGCAGTACACATCTCCCCGCAGCACTCAGGAGGCACCATGGACGATCTTGCTTCCCCCCAGACCTCGGCCACACCCAAACACTGGATCGCTTACGCCGCAGTCGCAGTTCTCGGCCTCGGCCTGGGCGGCTACGCGATACACGAGCACAGCACTGCGCAGGAACTGGCCGCGCAAAACGCGCAGCAGAACGCCACCCTCTCTGCCACCCAGCATCAGCTCAGCGATCTCGCCACCCGCGTTAATGAGCTCGCCGCAGTCAACGCAGCCCAGGCATCGCTTGCTCCAGCTGCACCTGCTCCCGCCCGCACAGCCCCAGCGGCTCGCGCCACCACCAAGCCCCGGGCGAGAGTCGATTCCCGCTACAAGAAATTGCAGGCCCAGCTCGACGCCCAGAACAAAGCCATCGAGCAAAACCGTAAGGATCTCGAAGGCACTCTGGCCAGCACCCGCACCGAGCTTTCAGGCTCCATCGCGCACACCCACGACGAACTCGTCCTCCTCGAAAAGAAAGGCGAGCGTAGCTACGCCGAGTTCGACCTCGCCAAGTCGAAGACCTTTAAGCGCGAAGGTCCCCTTGAAATCCGCCTGAAGAAGGCCAACAACAAGCACCAGTACGCCGATCTCGAAATGATGGTCGACGATCGCAACCTCTCGCAGAAGCACGTCAACCTCTACCAGCCGGTCATGTTCTACACGCCGGATAGCCCGCAACCGGTCGAGATCGTCATTAATCAGGTCGACAAGGACCACATCCACGGCTACGTCAGCGCGCCAAAATACCGCAAATCCGAACTTGCAGCGATGGCTGCTCCCGCCGACGCCGCTTCAGCAGCGCCGGGCGACTCCGCCGTTCAGCCGCCGCAGCGCAAAAAGCTGCCCCTCCCGGAATCTCAGCCATAGAGAATACACATAAATAGATACAGAGCAGGGCGGCCTTCACCAGCAGGCCGCCCTCTCTGTTTTCTGGCAGCCGCGCTCGTCGCCCATTCCAGAAATGAGCGCGAAGTCTCCCTCTCGCGAAACCTGCCGCGCTCCTGTTCCGTCTTCAAACTAGGAAATCCGTTCAGCTCGACCCATGCTTTGCGCCACATCCGACTCTGACGGGATGCGTTAGAATTCGAGCGCAACAATCATTGGCTTTAATCCAGAAGGATATGCAGATGAAACGATTTGTTTGCATTCTTGCGTTGGCCCTTTCCGCCCTTCCGGCGTGGTCCGCGAAGAAGATCACCGTGGCCGAACTCACTGACTTGCTGAAGACCATGCACGACCAGCAGAAACCGGATGCAGATGTCGCCGCTGCCCTCAAGCAGGTCCAGCTCACCGAGCTCCTCTCGCGCGACACGATGAACAGCTACACGGCCTACTCGCCCGGACCCCTGACCAACGAACAGGTTTACGTGCTCGAGGCGCGCAGTGCCGTTCTTCCTCCACCCGCAGCCGATCTGCCCAAAACGGCTGCGCCCGATGCCGCTGCGCAGAAAGCAATCCTCGACAAAGCCTCCGCATACGCCACCAAAACGTGGGCACAGCTTCCGTCACTCACCGCAACCAAGACGACTCTTCGTTTTCAGGACAACGTTGAAGCGACCGGCTCGAGTTCCGGCTTGAGCGGAAGCGCCAAGGAAGTCGCTACCGGCTCCTCATTCGTGAACCCCTATCAGTTCGTCCACTACATCAACTCGACCGAGAGCCTCTACTCGCTCGACCACGGCATCGAGAAGCTCCCCGAGGACAAGACGAAGTGGGGTGCCAACCGCATGATCGCTCTTCAGGAGCCGGATCCGAGCCTTTCCACCGTTCTCCAGGACGCCCAGAACGGCGGCACCATCTCCTGGCTTCGCTGGGAAGAGATCAACGGCAAGCCCGCTGCTGTCTTCGCATACCAGATTCCTAAAAAGAAATCGCATCTCAACACCAATGTCTGCTGCTTCCCCAACGTCGATCAGACCGGTGTCGCTCGCTTCAGTTCGGCGGCCATTGCCGGTCCCACAGGTGGATCGGGAGGCGCATCCGGAAACTTCCAGACCAACACCGAGTACAGCAATCATTACAAGGCCAACGGGGTTCCCTATCACGGTGAATTGTTCGTTGACCCCGATACCGGAATCGTCGTCCGCCTGATCACGCAACTCGAGCTCAAGCAGACCGACGTGGTTCACCAGCAGGACACCCGTATCGATTACGCGCCGGCCAAGGTGGGCGACAAAGACCTCGTGCTCCCCATGAAGACCGTGATCAACACCGAAGTTGTGCCCAACGGCGACTCGCAGTCCGCGGGCAAGTTCTCCACGCGGTGTACGCTCTTCACCAGCGAATACAAAGACTTCAAGTTGAAATAGCTCTCGATGAGCGGCGGCGTGCCACCCGGCCCGTCGCTGCTCCCGTACAGGAATTGGGGCTCATGAAGCGCTGTATCCTCCTCCTCCTTCTGCTCTCTCTCGCTTCACCGGCTTGGAGCGCCCGTAAAGTCTCGGTCGCGCAACTCCAGGACCTGCTGCGCTCTCTCCACGACGAAAAGAAGTCTGATTCTGAAGCCGCGGCCGCTCTCCAGGAGTTGGAACTCCAGGAGCAGCTGACCCGCTCCGCCATGAACGGCCTGACCAAGTTCGCCCCCGGCCCTCTCACCACCGAGCAGATTTTTGTTCTTGAGGCACGCAGCGCCAACTTGGCTCCACCCGCATCCGACCTGCCTTCTGTACCTGCACCGGACGCCGCGCAGCAGAAAGCGATCCTCGTTCGCGCTGAGACCTACATCACCAAGACCTACGCGCAGCTTCCCGCGCTCACCGCTAAGAAAACCACTTTGCGTTTTCAGGACAGCACCGCCGCAATTGCCTCGAGCTCGGGCATCGGCTCAGGAGCCAAAGATGCCGTCACCTCCTCCGGCATTTCGAATCCCGGCGCATTCATCCACTACATCAATGCAGCGGCTTACCCGGTGTAATCGAGCATGGCGCCCCAAAGAAAGCCTCTGCGAAAGATCCGGTTCGTTGGGGCGCGAACGGCCTCCTGAAGGTTCCAGAACCCGATCCAGCTCTCCCGCCCGTTTTTGAGGAAGCGCAAGCCGCTGAAAAGATAACTTGGTCCCGCTGGGAACTCATCGGTACGAAAATCGCGGCGGTCTTCTCCTTTGAAGTGCCTCGCCAGCAATCCAGGCTCGATGTTGATGTGTGCTGTTTTCCCAATGTAAAGCAGGCCGGAATTGCCCGCTTCTACACGTCGATGAACGGGCCCCTCCTTGGTTCCGAAGGAAAATCTGGCGGCGGCGTTGCGGGCAACTTTCAAACCAACACCGACTGGAACGACTTCCAATCAACCGTCCCCTACCATGGGCGCTTTTACATCGATCCCGCTACCGGAACCGTTCTGCGCATGATCGTCGAAGCAGAGTTGAAGCCTTCCGACGTAGTCCACCAGATGGACACCCGCATCGACTACGGTCCAACCCGGGCCGGGCAGGCAACGATCATCGCGCCTCTGAGGTCGGTCGTCGATCTCGTCGTGGTGCCCAACGGAGATTCAGGAGCGGGCGGCTATTCCACCCGCACAGCGCTCTTCAGCTCCGAGTACTCCGAATATCGACCCGCACAGAACAACTGATCATCTCTAGCTGTATCGCAGCCACCGCATCAGCTCCGGCAGAGTCGCGCGCTTTCCATACATCAGAATTCCTACCCGATACAGCTTCGCGGAAACCCATAGCACCGAAACAATACTCAGCACCAGCAGCCCAATCGACACTGCAAACTGCCACGCCGGCGGTACCTGAGAAGCCATCCGCAAAAACATGATGATCGGGGCCGTCGGCGGAAACAGCGATCCTCCCACCGCCCAGGCCGAATTCGAATCGTTCATCACGACCATGATCAGGGAAAAGCTCAGCCAAACAGGCACGGCGGCCAGCGGCATGTACATCTGCAATTCCTGCTCCGTCTCGCAGGTCGCCGCCAGTCCTGCGAATCGCGAACTGTAGAGCAGATACCCAAGCAGAAAGTAAACAGGGAAGAGCACCGTCTCCAGTGCCGATACGTGCACAGCGTAGTCTCCGCTCAGAATCGTCGCCGCAAACGGAGTTCCCAGAATGATCGCCCCTGCTACCAGCCAGATTCCAATCTGCGTCAGCCCGACAGCGCCCACTCCAATCAGCTTGCCCGCCAGCATATCGGCAGGCTTCGCGATCGATAGCATCACTTCGAAGATCCGCGAGGTTTTCTCCTGAATCACCGAACGCGCCACGTTCATGCCGTACACCATCGTGGTCATCGACAGCAGGATCGCCATCACGTAGCCCTTCCAGAATGAAGCAGTCGCATTACTCTTCACGACCGCGCCGTCCTTCTTTACTTGAAAGGTCTCGACTGGAATCCCTTTGACGAGATCTTCCGCCGCCTGATGCTGAAGCCCTCCGCTCTGCAGCCGCGCATCCAGCAGCGCATGGTTCACAGCCTCTCGCATCCGGGCGCCCGTAATGAAATCTCCCGAAGATTGCGAAGTGTAGGTCGCCTTCGCAGGCTTTCCCTGCAACGTCTCAACCCACAGAAACCCCTCAATCTTCTTCGTCTTTACTTCGTCGACCAACGTATCGCGGTCCCCCGGCGTCGCTGGAGAAACCACGTCCACCTTCGTCTTCGTATCCTTGTTTCCGACCAGCTGCCCTTTGATCTCTGCCGCCAGCAGCGCATCGTTCGAAGCCACTGCGAGATGCTTCCCCGAACCAAGCCCCCGGCTGGACATGAATGCAATGCCCAGAATCGCAGCGAAGATCAGGGGGACGCCGAACGTCGTCATTTTGAAAGCGCGGCCGCGCACCTGTTCCAGGTACTCGCGCTTAGCCACCAGCAGCACATTACGCATCGACGCTCTCCCCCACGGTCTGAATAAAAATCTCCTCAAGCGATGGCTCAACCATCTCGAACCGGTAGATCTTCGCCTTCTCTGACGCCTCCCGCAGCAGCTTCTGTGCGTCCCCGTGCGGCTTCAGCTTGATCTCGGCATGTCCCGAATAGTTCTGCGCCTCGGCGATCTCAGAGCTCGCGAGAAAATCTGCGCTGCCATCGAACTCCACAATCACGTGGTTCCGCTCATACCGCGATTTAATCTCCCGCACCCGGCCTGACAGCACCGCCTGCCCCTTGTTGATCAGGCAAATCGAATCGCACAGCTTTTCCACCTGGTCCATCCGGTGCGTCGAGAACACGATCGCCCTGCCTTCGTCCTTAAGTTCGAGCAGCGTCTGCTCCAGCAGCTTGGCATTTACCGGGTCGAGCCCGCTGAAGGGCTCGTCCATCACAATCAGCCCCGGATCGTGGAGTAGGGAACCGATGAACTGGATCTTCTGCTGCATGCCCTTCGACAGCTCTTCCGTCTTCTTAGGCAAAGCTTCGTCAATATCCAGCCGCTTCGCCCACGCGGTCGCCTTCCTCTCCGCATCGCCCGCGCTGAGCCCGTGCAACTGCCCGAAAAAGACCAGCTGCTCCAGCACCTTCATCTTTTTGTAAAGACCGCGTTCCTCCGGCAGGTAGCCGACGCGGTCGAGGTTGCTGCGTTCAAAGGGCTTCTCGAACAGCTTCACTGTTCCCGAATCGGGCATCGTCATGCCCATCATCATGCGAATGGAGCTCGTCTTCCCGGCTCCATTCGGCCCAAGCAGGCCGAACATCTGCCCTGCTTCGATGGAAAGACTCAGATCGCGCACAGCGACCTTGCTCTCGTAGGCCTTTGTCACTCCTGCGAGTTCAACGACTGGCATGTTTTCCCTTGAGGCTCCCGGCGAGATTTTTCGAACAGGATTGATCGGGTACTAGTTGTCGATGGATACCAGAGATGATACGTTCTGACGACGATCCGCGTTCCCGGCCCTTCAATTGTGCTTGTTATACTCCGGGGGGCCGGCGAGCACGAGCGCGTCCTTGTCTCCGTAGACGTACCAGCAGCACCAGTCGGTCTCATGGTTCGGCTGATCCATCGGAGAAATCAGGTCCCGGTAGATAACCCGCCCGTACACAAACAACTTCTCCTCCCAGCGCTCAAGCCGTTTCATCTGGTCGTCCGACGAGCAGTAGGACCGAACATCCGATCGCCGGAACGGCCGGATACCCGCCGTCTCCCCCGGCAGCAGGATGATGGGCTCGAACGGGGTGGCCGATTTGCCGCTATCGTAGTCGGGCGGTGTAGGCAGCTCGGTTTCATCCTTCGCAATCCGCACGCAGTCGGCCTTGGCCAGGATGCGCGCCGGCGTCCGGCCTCGGTTTGTCGCCATCACTTTGAAACCGTGTTCCACGCTCAAGAAGGGTTCCACCGTAATGACAATCCAGGGTCGGCCTGAATCGACGATGGCCTGCGAACTCTCCAGCGCCGCATTGGCGCACTGCAGCGCCGCCTGCGCCGCCGAAACTCCAAACTCCGTCTGTCGCTGGATATTCTTGAGGGTCTTTAGCGCCAGCAGCACGCCCGCGTATCCCAGAATCACCAGAACGAGGTCGGCCCCCCACAGCACCTTATCGTGCCACGACCAGGGCACTGCCTGAGCAGGGGGCGCGGTGACCACAATCTGTGGTGGCGGTTGCGGCGCGTTCTCCGCGTTCGTCGCGGGTGGCTGGTTCGCCTTGGCGGCTGCGGACGTGGGTCTGACCGCAGGTCCTCCGTCCAACTGAGCCATCCCAGCCACAGGCGACAGAGCCACAGCAAGAATGAACGCAAAACCATGTCGCCTGAACATTAAAAAGAAGCATACAACGACAGATAGCCGCTTCATGGAAGCCGGAAGTAACTCAGTGCACTTCCGGGAACCACCCGAGCTATCAAAAGTCCATAACTCGAGTTACACCCTTGGAAATTCACCAGGGAAGGGAATCTTCCCCAGCCCCATTTTGGCACTAGCTCGGTAAATCGGCACTTTCTCCCCTCCTGCTGGCGGCGAACTCAGATTCAATGAGAGGATAGGAAAACACGGGTTCCTCTCTCCCTTTTCATGCCGTCGATGGGCATTACTCCGGTGTATACCCCAGATTGGCCCGGGGTACTCCACAGGTGCACTTCCGTGTACACTTGGCTCGACACCCCCAATGTAACGCATTGAATTGTTCGTGACTTAAGATGCGTCCATCGTGGGGCAATTGCTCTGACTGCAGCTATCAGGACGGGGGAGCATAGGAGGATATGCTTTGCAGCACATGCAGCACCCGTATGCCTGGTGGCCAACCTTAGCCGTGGTTATTGTGGCGACCGTAACTGACATCCGCAGCCGCCGTATCCCAAACTGGCTCGTTTTTCCCTTTTTACTGGGGGGGATCGTCGTTTCAACGTGGGTGGACGGATGGCATGGTCTCGGCCAGAGCCTCATCGGAATGTTGCTCGGCGGCATCGTCTACGGGACATTGGCCATGATGGGCGGCATGGGCATGGGAGATGTCAAACTCTGCGCCGCCATCGGTGCTTGGATTTGGTGGCAGCAGCTTGTTTTTGCCCTCGTCATGATTGCCGTCGCTGGCGGAATCATGGCGCTGGCATGGGCCGCGTTCGGTGGGTTCATGGGCGAAATGTTTTCCGGAGCAGGGGATTTGTTGTTTGGTTGGCGCAAGCGCGGACTCCATACGCCTCCCGACCTCAACCTTTCCAACCCAAAGGCACGTAAGATGCCTTACGCTCCCGCAATAGCAATTGGTACTCTCATTTCCTTCTTTTCTCGTTGAGAAGGTGATTCAAGAACGACTAAAGTATGCTGACAAACGCCCTGAACTTCGGTGACACCGCAGTCGGGTACAAGATCCTGGGAGTTTTGAATTTGTGACCGATAACACGCACGACTCTGATCCCCTTGGCGGAAACGTCCTGTCCATCGCGCTGATCTGTCCCAGTGAGCAGCGCCGCAGGACGATTGTGAGTGCCTTGAATAACTCACACGCCGCGATTGTGCGGGAATACTCTTCCTATCCCCCGACCTTGAAGGAAATGCCCAGAATGCTGGGTGAGAAGTCCTTCGACACGGTCATCATCGACCTCGAATCAGACGTCGAATACGCCCTGGAACTCGTTGAGTTCGTCGCATCTACCACCAGCACCACCGTGATGGTCTACACTTCGCGGCTCGATCCCAATGTCATGGTGCGCTCCATGCGCGCCGGCGCCCGCGAATTCCTCTCCGATCCCATCGATCCCAACGCCCTGTCCGATGCGCTCATGCGCGCCGGTTCCCGCCGTACCGGCGGAAAAGGCGGCGCCGCCAAGAAGACAGGCGGCAAACTCCTCGTCTTCCTCGGCGGCAAAGGTGGCTCGGGAGTTACAACCGTAGCTTGTAACTTCGCCGTTGCGCTCGTGCAGGAGTGCCAGCAAAGTGCGGTCCTTATCGACCTCGACTTACCTCTCGGCGACGCCGCTCTTAGCCTCGGCCTCACCACCCAGTTCTCCACGGCCGACGCTTTGCAGAACGCCGACCGCATCGACACCAACTTCTTCTCCAAATTGCTCACAAAGCATAACTCGGGCCTTCCCGTTCTCGCAGCTCCGGGCCGCTTCCCGCACGTCCAGGCCACCAACGATGCGATCGAGAAGATGCTCAACGTCGCGCGACAGGACTTCTCCTATGTCGTCATCGACGCGGGATCGCGTTTTGACCTCACCGACGCCGGATGGTTCGAGCAGGCCGACACCGCATATCTCGTCATGCAGGCGGGTATCCCCGAGCTTCGTAACTCCCACCGACTCATCTCTGAATTTTTCAAGGCAGGAACGCCCAAACTCGAAATCGTACTCAACCGGTACGTGAAAAGTTCGATGGGCGTTGATGAAGAACACATCGAGAAGGCCCTCACCAAGCCGATCTCGTGGAAGATCCCCAGCGACTACTTCAACGTTCGCAGAATGCAGAATGAAGCCGTTCCGCTGGCGCTCGACGATTCGAGCATTGCAAGAGTTCTCCAGGACATGGCACGGGCGGCTTGCGGTATGCCCCCCAAACCCGAAAAGCGGAAAGGCTTCAGCCTTTTCAAATAATCCCCCGTATTTGACGGATTCTGAAGTGAAGGACGGCGCATCGTGGAATCAATGAATCTGGAAAACTTCAAGGCAGAAGTGCACCGAACGCTGCTGTCGAAGCTTGACCTGGAAAAGCTCTCCCGCATCAACTCCAGCCAGGCTCGCCAGGCGGTCTCCAGCATCATCAACGAGATCATCAGCGACCGCCGCGTTCCGCTCAGCTTTGACGAGCAGGAAAAGATCCAGACAGACCTTCTCGACGAAGTCTTCGGCCTCGGACCTCTCGAGCCCCTTCTGAAAGATCCGAAGATCTCCGACATCATGGTCAATGACAAGGACCATGTCTTCATTGAAAAAGGCGGTCTCATTCAGCGAGCCGACTGCTCGTTCCGCGACGACCGTCACCTGCTGCAGATCATCGATCGCATCGTCTCCCGCGTCGGTCGACGCGTTGACGAGTCCTCGCCGATGGTGGACGCGCGACTCCCTGACGGTTCCCGTGTGAACGCCATCATTCCCCCGCTCGCACTCGACGGACCGTCGATGTCCATCCGTCGTTTCGGCACCGGTCCTCTGGCCGCGAATCAGCTCGTTCAGCTCAAAAGTATTTCGGCAGAGATGATGGAACTGCTCTCCGCCGCCGTGCGCGCCCGCCTCAGCATCCTCATCTCGGGCGGTACCGGCGCCGGTAAAACGACCTTCCTGAACATCCTGTCGCAGTACATTCCACCGAACGAGCGCGTCATCACCATTGAAGACGCGGCCGAACTTCAGCTCGCCCAGGAAAACATCGTCCGGCTCGAAACACGCCCGCCGAACGTTGAAGGCCAGGGCGCCATTCGACAGAGACAGCTTCTCATCAACTGTTTGCGTATGCGCCCCGACCGCATCATCATCGGTGAGTGCCGTGGCGAAGAAGCGTTCGACATGCTTCAGGCCATGAACACGGGTCACGAGGGATCGATGACCACCATCCACGCCAACACGGCGCGCGACGCTCTAACCCGTCTTGAGTCCATGGTCGCCATGACCAACCTCAACCTGCCGGAAAAGACAGTCCGCCAGCAGATTGCATCGGCATTGACCATCGTCGTCCAGGCCTCGCGTCTCAGCGACGGTTCCCGTAAATGCGTAAGTATTCACGAGATCACGGGCATGGAAGAGAACGTGATCTCCATGCAGGAAATCTTTGCATTCCAGAAGAAGGGCATCGGCCCCAACGGCAGAGTGCAAGGCGCCTTCGTTCCCAGCCGCATCCGTCCCAAATTCCTCGAACAGCTACGTACCGCTGGCATCTTCCTGCCGCCCAGCTTGTTTGAGAAAGTAACGGAAGTGAACTGAGCCGGAGTCGTGCGGAGGTAGTGGCATGTTAATGATTGGTGTTCTTGTTTTTTGGGAGTCTTTTTGGTCGTCGTCTTGGTGGCCGCCGCTAGCGGCTCCGGCGCGACTGAACAGACCCGCGCGATCATGACCAGGCTTGAGTCCGCCATCGCGGTCGGCAAGCCCGAGATGACAGACCTCATCGTCGACGTTCGCAAGAACGACGTCATGAGCTCCATCCCGTGGCTCGATCGCGCACTCACAAAGATGGAACTTGCTCCCCGTATCCGCAGGTTCCTCTACCAGGCCAACGTCAAATGGACCGTCGGCCAGCTGGCTCTCTTCTGTGGTCTGAGTTTCATCGTCCCCGCTTACCTCGTCTACCTCCGCACTGACGCGATCTTCTTTGGCTTTCTCATTGGTCTCCTCACCGGAGCCGGCCCCATCGCCTTCGTCTGGCAGAAGCGCAAAAAGCGCCTGGACAAATTCGAGCAGGGCATTCCGGAAGCTCTCGAGCTGATCGTCAGCGCCCTCCGCGTCGGTCATAGCCTCAACGCAGCCATGGGCCTCGTCTCTCGCGAATGTGCGGATCCCGTCGGTGGAGAATTCCGGCTCACCTTCGACGAGATGAACTACGGTCTGGAGTTGAAGTCTGCCCTCGACAACATGGTCACCCGTGTTCCAATCCAGGACGTAAAGATCGTCTCAACCGCAATCCTGATTCAACGGGAAAGCGGCGGCAACCTGGCTGAAGTCCTCGAAAAGACCGCGCAGGTCATTCGCGAGCGGTTCAGACTGAAGCGGCAGGTTCTTACCCATACCGCGCAGGGCCGCTTGACCGGCTGGATTCTTACTCTCCTCCCGGTCGTCCTCGGTTTTCTGCTGTATCTCGTTAACCCCGACCTGATGAGCTTGCTCTGGAAAAAGCCGTTAGGCGTGAAGCTGCTCTATATTGCCGGTGTCATGATCTTCATCGGCGGTATGATTATTCGCAAAATCGTCAACATGGACGTCTAGAGGAGAAACAATGGCATTTGCAATCATCGCCTTCCTCGTTGCCTTTCTTCTGATCGGTAGCGGCGGCCTGTTGATCTTCTACCGCGACAAGATCCAGGACCGAATTTCATCGGCTCTCTATCCGCGCGCCACGCAGAAGAAGTCAATCTCCACCACCCTCGAGGAAACCCGCCATGTCATCGGCGGCGTCGTTGAGCACTTCGAGAAAGTCCTGCCCAAAAGCCAGCAGGAGATCTCCGTCATCCAGCAGCGACTCGTTCGCGCCGGCATGCGATCCGACAACGCCGTCAAGATGTTCTACGGCGCGAAGGTCATGGTCCCCTGTATCCTGGTCCTCCTCGTCTGGATTTCCGGTGCTTACCACTTTGCTCCCATGTTCATGTTCGCGCTCGCAGCCGGCGGCGGCTTTCTCGCGCCTGATTTCTGGCTGGGGCGGAAAATTTCGAATCGTCAGTCGGCCATCAAGAAAGGTTTGCCCGACGTCCTCGACCTCCTCGTAATCTGCGTTGAAGCCGGACTCAGCCTTGACCAGGCAACCGCGCGCACCGCTCAGGAGCTGGAAAAAGCACAACCCGAACTTGCCGACGAACTCGGTATCGTCGCCCTGGAACAGCGTGCCGGCAGGGCTCGCGCCGACGCCTGGAAGCATCTCGCAGAGCGCACCGACGTCGACGTCGTGAGAAACCTCGTTTCCATGCTGGTGCAGGCTGAGCAGTTCGGCACCAGTATTGGCAAGACACTCCGCGTTCACTCCGATACCATGCGCACAAAGCGCGTTCAGGAAATCGAAGAGAAAGCGGCAAAACTATCAGTTAAATTGCTGTTCCCTCTGGTGCTCTTCATTTTCCCCTCGCTATTTTTGGTCGTGCTTGGCCCCGCTGTGCTGGTGATGGCGGATTCATTCAAACAGTTTTTCGGAAGCTAAATTCCGCAACCAATCAAAGGAAGGGAGAGAATCAAAATGGATCAAACCACGATTATCCGGATTGTGTCCGGCGTGCTTTTTGTTATCGTGCTGGTAATCCTGATTCAGCGGCGCCGCACGCGCGTAAAGTAAGTGTGACCCTGGCCTAAGGATGCCGGCAGGTTCGGGCCCCCCGACCTCCCCGGCATCCAGCCCCTTTTAAGGGAACTTCCGACGGTAATTTGTGTTGTCCCGCCGGCTGCGTTGTAATCTACTCTCAGCTTCAGTAAAGCTTCGCTTTTTTGGGATCGAAGGCACCTGTCGATTCGCAGAAGCTCGTTTCGGGTAGCACCACGCAGATACCTCTGCGTCTCTGCTGGACACAGATTGAGTCAAAAGACGGCTCGACCGTATTCCTGCAGCTGGTTCTCTTGAGAGGCGCAATGACGGAGTCCCGCAAATACTGTGTGTACAACCAGACACGGGAAAGCTTCCTGAGCCTCGGCGTGGTCATGGCCGATTCTGCCGCTAGGCAGCTGAAGGCGCTCCTCGAAGACCTGTCGGTCAAGCCGGACGCTGGCCTGTGGCTCTCGCCTTTTCGCGGCATTCCCGCCACCAAAGGTCTCTCGCCTGTTGACCTCATTTATCTCGACGAAGACAATCGCGTCATCCAGGCGGTCGAAAACTTCCCCAACTACGCTGTCGAGCCTACTCGCGAGCAGCCCGCGAGCGCGCTGATTCTTGCAGGGCACACCATCTTCTCGAGCCAGACTCAACCGGGCGATGCCATGCTGATCTGTTACGCCGACGAGATGGAGGAACGCCTCGGGGCCTCCGCTGCCGGCAGTCGGACGAAGCAGGCTTCGAGTGCGGGACGCTCAGCTTCCTCCCAGACCATGGTCGCCGAGCCCCCGCCTCAGGTCGATCGTCCCACCGAACTGCTCGCAGCGCATCAGCGGCTCATTGAAAAAGAAACTGCCGAAATCGAGAGCACCGGCCCAGCGAGCGCGTCTTGGTTCATGCGTTTTCTGCGCTGGCTGTCCACCGACCGGCGCGCCTCCAAACGTCACCCTCTGCCTGGCCTGGTGGCCTATTACTGGACCGGCGGTGCGCCTCAGGCTTTCCACATTGCCGACATCAGCAACGTCGGGATCTACCTGCTCACCGATGAGCGCTGGTTCCCCGGAACCATGATCCTGATGACGTTGCAGAGAACCAATACCGATGGCGACGACCCCGATGATTTCATCTCGGTGTTAACGAAAGTCATCCGTTGGGGAACCGACGGGGTCGGGCTCACTTTCGTTCCGTCGAACACTGTCGATCTCAACAGTGGCGAGCCTCTGCCCGATACCGGCGTGGGCAAAAAGGCGCTGCATCGTTTCATTCAGCGCGTGCAGCAGCCCGGCTAGGCCGAACGGCATCCGGCCCACCTGGCAGCTCAGGATTTTCAATGATCCCTGCTGTGCCTACTGCAGGATCTCCGGAATGATCAGCAAAACTTCCAGTTTCGCGACCTGCCCATCATGGCTGCCCGCCCTGAATTGCCACTGCTGCAGAGCGTTCAGAACTAGCTGCTCGCGCGCATAGCCCATGTCGGTCGGAAACACCACGGAGAGCTTCTCGAAGTGTCCGGCCTCGTTCACAAACCCATGTACCATCACCGAGTCGGACGTTGCATCGTCCGGGTTCAGGTTCGGTCGAACGATGTAGTAAGGCCAGGGCGCATCGAGGTGTGCGCTCCCCGCGTTTGCTGAGTCCGCGGCGCGGGGCAGGGAATACTGCAGGATCCAGTTCTTCTCCAGCCCGACCTTCAGATAAACCGAATAGGCAAGCCGCCCCTTCCAAACTTCCGTCGTCTCGGGGTACTGTTCGTCCAGCGTCGACCCAACTACGACGACATTGAATTGCCCGTTTTTCGGCAGATTGATTCGCGTTACTGTGCCGTTGTCGCCATCGCCGGACCCGTGACCGTTTGCTGGCCCTGCACCCGATCCTGCCCCAGCATTGTGACCTGCACCCTGTCCCGTGCCGGAGCCAGCCTGGGATCCGCTGCCCCCGTTTCCGTTGCCGGTGCCCTGCTGGGTGTTGCCGTTCCCGCTGCCGTTGTTCTTCCCGCCAGTGCCTTGTCCCGCGGCCTTGCCGCCCGTGCCGCTCTGGCCTTTGCCCGTGGCTTTGTCAGAACCGGTGCTGCCGTCACCCGCTCCGGTTTGGAGTGGGTTGGCCGCTTTTCCTGTTCCAAGGCCGCCCTTCTCGTTGCCTTCAGCCGTTTGATTCGCGGCAGGCATGCTTACCACGCCCTGATTCATGTGCAGGTCAGAGGCGGATAACACAGCGGCTGGGGTCGACTCGATGCTTGAAACAGAGCCCGTCTCGGGAATCCGCTCGACCTCCAACTGCCGGTTCAAAATCACAGGAGAAGACTTGCTGGTGATCGGCATGGGCATCTTCGACGTGAAAGGCGTCGGAGAGATGTCGAGCGCAGCAATGTGCGTCTCCTTGTTGGGGAAATTGAGCTTGGGCTTGTCCAGCGTGATCGAGGGTGGCTGCGGCTTCGGCGGCGTAAGCATCTGCACCTTCGGCCGATGCCCGGACCATAGCAGCATCGAGGGAAGAGGCGTCTCCTTCGGCAGCATCTTGTCGGGATCGACATCCGGCTGGATCAGCGTCTGTGGCGCAAGCTTTCGGCGTTGAAAATGCACACGGCTTGACGCCGGCGCGGCGATCTTCTCCTCGGCGGAACTCTCCTGGCCCGTGGCGGCCTTCAGGTACGCGCTGCTGCCGCTGCCGCCCGACTTCGGAATCGGCGGGTACGGCATGTTCAGATTCACATGCTGCATCATGTAGACGTCGGGAGTCGGCAGCCTAAACCGGGGCGCATAGAGAAATGTCGAGAGAATGAAGGCGATCGCCGCAGAGTGGAACACCACGGAAGCAACAATGGCCGACGGGCCCCGCGGCGCCTCGGGCTGCAGCGTGAAAAGAGTGATGGTGCGCGAAGACCTCATTCGCCCGGTGAACCCCTCTCTGTTCGGCTTACCTGGTGATCATCCTACGCGGGGACAATTTCTGTTCTGGTGAGGTGTTACTCCCGCGATCACCGCCATAACTACCTGGGCCGCCGAGTTACACCTGGGCTTGGTCAACGCTGTAAAGTCGCGTGATCCAGAAGCTGCTGTGGCAAACGTTCCTTTAAGTATGCGCGTAGCTCCATAACTCGACAAGAGCAATCGCCGCAATCATGTCACTTGAGTCACTTTTCATCAGTGGCCTCGTCCTTGCAAACATCGATTACGCCCTGTAGATTTCACGCTTTCGTACCGTTGACACCGCGTGATTGCGTGGTCATTGTTGATGCAAAGCTATGAATCACTCCGCATCGCCACGACCTTGATTCAACCGCATTTCCACTGCGTGTTGCGTTCTAGGTACTTCGGTTTAGCGGAGTTAAATTCGATGCATACGTAAAGCCGCATAGTGCTATACTCTAGCGGCATTCACCCGTGCAGGCAGTTAACCATTTCGACCACTAACTCTGCGTGAAGAGGCCGCTACTTTCCTGCCCAAAGCTGGTCGACAGCCGAAGGGAGTAGAAACCAGGGTGCTTCACCTCACGAAGACAGGATTCTGATGAACCGAAGACTGGTAACAATCCTACTTGCTGCATTCGTAGTGGCAGCACTGTGCTCCGTGCTCGTATACCGGTTGGTCGGCATGCGCATTGCTGCGGCTAAACCGCAACCTGCAACTCGCGTGGTTGCCGCAGCCGCCGATCTCAAGATTGGGCAATTGTTGAGCGCTGCGGATTTGACCACGGTTCAGATTCAGGGCACGGTGCCCAAGACCGCCATCCTCGATGCCAAGAACGCAATCGGACGCGGCGTGATGCAGCCCATCTTTGCGGGCGAGCCGATTCTTGACAACCGTCTTGCGCCGGTAGGTTCAGGCGGCGGTCTGGCCGCAACCATTAAAGATGGCTATCGCGCGATCGCTGTTCGAGTCGATCAGGTGGTTGGCGTCGCCGGATTCGTGACTCCCGGCATGCACGTGGACGTCCTCGTCTCGGCTGTTCCGCCCAGCGCTCAGAACGCCGGCAGCGGAAACAACACCCAGGTCAGAACCGTGCTCCAGAACATCGAAGTACTGTCCGCCGGTACGGATATTCAGAAGGACGCCGAGGGCAAGCCGCAGCAGGTGCAGGTCGTCAACCTTCTTGTGACACCAGAACAGGCGCAGGTGCTCGCGCTCGCCAGTAACGAAACACGAATTCAGCTGGTCCTCCGCAACCCGCTCGACACAAAGGAAGTCAAGGTTTCAGGCACCGGCATGACCAACCTGTTCGCCGAGCAGGCGGCTCCTCCTTCGAAACCCAAGCTCACTGGCCCGGTCAGAGCACCGAAGCCGAAGAACGATTCATTCACCGTTACGGTCATCAATGGCAGCACAAAAACAGACGAGAAATTCGCAGCGCCCGGGGGTAAACAGTGAACGTTAAGACTGGGATCGCCACAACCTGTGTCAGTGCATTGACACTGGTCTTTTTTGCGAGTGGGGCCGTTTTGGCCCAGGGGCCCCCGGCGGGTGCGCAGCCAGCCGCAGCTACGAGTCAGGATTCCACAAATGACCTCTCGCTGGCCGTCGGCAAATCCGTTGTTCTGGATCTCGCCCGTCCCGTAACCCGCATCGTCGTTGGCGCTGGCGGCTTCGCGGAGGCTCAGGCAGTCAGCCCGACACAGATTTTGCTCAATGGAAAAGCACCAGGTGAAACCAGCCTCATCATCTGGGATCAGACCGGCGGGCGCCAGTTCTTCAACGTAACGGTCCGGGCCAGCTCCTTCGCGTCCAACGATCAGCTCGAGGGCCTTCGCCGCGAACTGAGAGCCGAGCTTCCTGGCCAAAACGTCAGAGTCTCTCAGGACAATGGCGTCATCTTCCTGCGCGGAACGGTCACCAATCTCAACAGTTCTGACCGCGCGGTCATGATCGCCTCCACAGCTGGCAAAGTCGTTAACCTGCTGAACGTGAACGTTCCGGCTCCCGAGCCCCAGATCCTCCTCAAGGTAAGGTTTGCCAGCGTCGATCGCAACCGCCTCAAGCAGTTGGGCATCAACTTCGCCCTGAACGGCCTCGGGAATACCATCGGTTCCATTGGCACCGGACAGTTCAATGGAATCAACGTAGGCCAGACTGGCACCCTCTCAGTTGGCGGGACTAATATTTTTGGTATCTATCCCGGCATTGGTCTCGGAGCCAGCATTCAGGCTCTGGAAACCAGAGGTCTCGCCGAAGTCCTTGCTGAGCCGAACGTGCTCGCCAAAAACGGTCATCAAGCGAGCTTCCTTGCCGGCGGCGAATACCCATACCCCGTTGCTCAATCTGGTGCAGTCAGCGGCGCTGCATCCCCAATCACAATCCAGTACAAACAATACGGCGTCCTGCTTGCCTTCCTTCCCACAATCACCAATCGCGGAACCATCCGCCTTCAGGTCGCGCCTGAAGTCAGCGCACTCGACTACGGCAATGCCGTCAATATCGGTGGAGCAACCGTACCGGCACTCACCATCAGGCGTGTGAAGACGGAAGTCGAGCTCTCGGAAGGGCAGACCTTCATCATCGGCGGATTGCTCGACAACCGCGAAACGGAAAACTTCCAGAAGATCCCCTTCATCGGCGACATTCCGATCCTGGGCAAGTTCTTCCAGTCCATGCAACGCACGCGAACCAACACAGAACTGATCGTCACGGTCACGCCCGAAATCGTCAGCCCCATCGACGTGGGTACACCGGTTCCGGAGATCAAATTCCCCTCCGGGTTCCTGCCCCCGAACTCCACCATTGCGATGCACACGCCTGACCAGAAACCGGCGGGCTCCGCTCCGGCTCCTCCTCCGGCAACTATACCGGTTGAAAAGCTGATCGAGAGCATGAAGCCCGAGCAGCCTCTCGTCCTCGACAGCGGAATGGGAGTCGGTGGCGGCGGCGGCGGCTCTTCCGCAAGCACGCAGCAAGCACCTCAATAATTGCGGAGGCGATATCAACCCGAGCCCCAGTAGAACAGAGTTTCTACTGGGGCTCGACTTTCAAATGCGAGTTTCTGCCCTCCAGTCCAAGCATCCTCAATCGACAAACGCTGAGCAATTGGAACCGAATGAATTTCACTGATCGATCAACTTCACCCAGCGATGACTTCGTTGTAATCCGCAACCTCACCCGCGGAACGCTAGTTGCCGAACGTGCTGAAGTGGCACGCACCAGCGCAAAGCGCTCGAAAGGCCTGTTGGGCAGAAATGGCCTTGATCCCGGAGGCGGCATGTGGATCATCCCCTGCGAATCAGTCCACACCTTCTTCATGCAATTTCCCATCGACCTTATCTATCTGGACAAAGAGCTTCGCGTGAAGAAGGTCAGACCCAATGTGAAGGCTTGGAGAGTCTCCGCCTGTTTGACGGCTCATTCGATCCTGGAACTTCCAGCCGGAACAATCGTCGCTACACAAACCCAGCCTCGTGACGTACTGCGCGTCGAAGAACCATCCCATTGAAACTGATGCGCAACGCGGAACGGAATCAAAGCACGGCTCTGAAACTCTCGGACAAAGTTCTCTTGTCTACAGTCATCTTGGTTGCAGGCGCCGCAGCTTTCCTGGCCGCATTTACGGCTTCTTACGCTCTTCCCGTACAAGACCTGGCACAGTACTGGGCAGCCGCACATCTGCTTCACAGCAATCCATATTCCGCGGAACTGACCAGCACTTTCGAGCGCGGGGCGGGCATACTCTCTACGCCACTCATAACGAAAATGCCGCCTTGGGCTATTGTCACCTTTCTCCCTCTCGGGCTGCTTGATTATCACGCTTCGTTCGCTCTGTGGACAGTCGCCAGCGTGCTGGTCATCGGCTTGTGCTCCTACGTAATAGGTAGTCATCTTCAACAAACCGCCAATATTGCGCTTCCGGTATTGCCCTTCATCTTCGGTCCTACTGTGGTGCTGCTCATGCTGGGACAGTACACCGTTTTCACGCTGCTTGGCTCAGTTCTGTTCTGCAGTTTCGCAGCCTCCAAACGAGAGTCCCTCGCCGGAGCATCTCTTCTCCTTGTACTTGGGAAACCTCACATTACGATTCTCTTTCTCATCTCGATTGCTTGCTGGATAATTCACCGGCGACGATGGGCAATGTTAGCTTCCGGGTCGATCGTTCTGGCTACCACGAGCCTGCTTGCCACTGCAATTAATCGCCATGTCTTTCAGCAGTTCCTGCACCGCTCGTCACTTGTGGTGCACGAAACGGAGGCCTATCCCAACCTCGGCGGCATACTGTATTCCCTGTCCGGCAACCACTCTCTCGCACTGCTTCCCCAAGCCGCTGGATTGCTCTGGCTCGGCTTTTACTGGATGAAGAATAGGGAGGAATGGAATTGGAGACACCATGGCCCGGTAGTGCTCATGGTTTCAGTTGTCTGTAGCTACTACAGCTATCCCTACGATCAAATCTTATGTTTGCCGGCCTTGATCACCGCGTATGCTTACGGGAACCGCCGAGCATTTCTTCTTGCCTTCGCCGTCACAGATCTTGGGTTTCTTGCATACCTCTCCAATGCGGCTGGGCATTTTGGATTCGGATATATGTTTCTATGGTGGACAGGACTTGGTTGGCTGGTTGCGTTCTCGCTGGCGAATACGGGCCTTCCCCCAATTCCTGCCGGGCTCCAGAAAAGTTAGCGATTAGCTCTAGCGATTGCCAGCAGGCTCTGCCCGATCGGCGGTGCTGAAATTGAGGTCTCAGACCAGTTCACGAGTGGGAAAATGGCGCGATCGAAAAAGCGAACAGCATTCCTCTCAAACCCGCGCTTTTTCAATACGCAAAAATTGAGCCACCAAGCGAAGTAGCCGGCAAAGTTGTAGTAGCGAAGCCGATCGACGGAAAATCCCGCTGCCTCAAGTCTCGAGCGAAGAGCCCCTCGTGTGTATCTCCGGAAGTGTCCGAAATCCCGATCGATGGGTGCGTAGATCTCCGGCCGAGCTGGAACGAACAGGCAGAGCCAGCCCCCCTTGTCCGCGAGCAGTTGGCGATAACTCTTCAGTTCCGCCTCATCTTCTTCGATGTGCTCAAGTACGTTCACACTGATGATCGAGCTCCAGCCTTGTCGCTCTTCCAGATTTTCAATCGTTCCGTGCACAACCTGCTGGTCGGGAAACTTCGCCCGGATTCGTTCGCAAAAAACTTCGTCAGGTTCGACGGCGCATAATTTTTGTACTGGACCTAATCTCCGCAACTCTTCAGTCAGTTGGCCGACACCCGCGCCCACCTCGAGCACGTTTCCTTTCAGAAACGGCCCAAATTCGCGAAGGAGTGCGTTCCTGTAGTTCCTGGCTTCATTGAGCGCCTGGAACTCGAAATCTTCCGTGTTCCTTGTTGCGTTGGGTATGCTGGTCATTCGCTGATCAGGTTGTACATCAGAATGCACCACAGCGCGCGGAATCCGTCACGCCAGCCGATCTTTTTCCCCTCTGAGTAAGTTCGACCGCTGTAAGAGATGCCAACCTCAAAGATGCGAAGATTGGCTTTCGCCAGCTTCGCGGTGATCTCTGGTTCGAACCCGAACCGATTCTCTCGGATGTTGATCTTTTGTATGACTTCTCTGCGAAATGCTTTGTAGCAAGTCTCCATATCAGTCAAATTCAGGTCGCTGGCCATGTTGGAGCAAAGAGTCAGGAACTTGTTCCCCACCGAATGCCAGAAATACAGCACCCGATGAGCTCCCAGTCCGCCGACAAACCTTGAACCATAAACCACATCCGCTTTTCCGGCTAGGATCGGTCCGAGCAAAAGGTAATATTCGCGAGGACTGTACTCGAGGTCTGCATCCTGGATGATCACGATTTCGGCCTCTGCGCGTGCGATCCCCGTGCGCAGTGCAGCTCCTTTACCCTGGTTTACTGCATGCCGGCAAAGAACGATTCGGCTATCGCGCTTCGCGACTCTCTCAAGCAACTCGCCAGAACCGTCCCGTGAAGCATCATCAACGATGATCAGTTGTTGGACCGGGTTCTGCGCAAGAACAACCTGAACAATACTCTCGACCGTCGAAACCTCATTGAATACCGGCATGACAACCGATACACACGGCCTCACATCGTCGTTTGACCTTACTTCTGGCATGCTGGACGTCTTTGGATCTGCTGATACTAGAAAGCGTGGGCTTACTATAAACGAAAACACCGAATGATAAAGGCCAAATCCACGGACAAGGACGGTTAAAAGTAACGGCACTCAGCTCATTCTGATTGAGAAACTCTTTCCTATTCCCGCAAGAACCTTGCGGTGATTTGGTCGATGACCGCACATCGGGTCCATCGAGAAAAACGAACCCGAACCTTCCAGATTGAGGGAGTTCGTTCAGTCCGCCAGTTGGTGAGAGCAGGCCTCGGAACTTCCTGCAAAGCGCCAGATGGGTGAAAGTAACGAAGTAGCGCTCTCAACTTCAGTAGCTCCCACTCCATCCATTGCTATAGTGAGAGGGCATGCAATCCAACGCCGTAGCAGATCCTGTCGCCGCTGCGCCTTTCGCTTCGCGTTCCGGCGATCCATCTTGGCGTGTCCATGGCGCGCTGATCTGCTGCAGTCTGTTCTTACTCGCCTTCTGTGTTTTCGCGGCTCCGGCCGGCGCCATGAAGACTGCTCAGCCGCTCATCATCACTGCCGTGGTCCTCACGGCGCCATTGCTGGTTCCCGCAGCTCTCTTCCACGAGCGCAAGAAATGGGGGCATCGCGAGAGCGCACTGATGTTGCCCTGGACGCTCTGCATCGCGATGCTCATCGTTCAGGCAGCGCCGATCACTGCCACGTTTGCCTATCCCCTGCGCGACAATCTCTGGCGCAGGCTCGACGTGCATCTCGGTATCGACGTACCGGCCATCATCGAACTCGTTCGACATCATCCCGCAATCAATGCGTTGCTTATCAGAGCGTATGCATTCGCATTGCATCCCCTTGTGCTCTGCGCGATTCTGCTGCCCTCGCTGCTCGGCAGAAAAGAGGCTGCTCAGCAGTTTGTCCTGTCAAATGCCTTCAGCTTCGTTCTGGCTCTACCGCTCATGATCTTTCTGCCCGCGGTCGGCCCGTGGGTCGGTTGGGGTTTCCCGCCCGACAAGCTTCAGAAGGCCTGCGAAGCCACCATCTACGCCTTGCGGCACGGGTCGCTCAACATCCGCGATAACTTCGGTGGCATCGTCTGCCTGCCCTCATTCCATACTTTTTGGGCAATTGTTTCGGCGCAGGCTCTCTACCCGTTTCGTTACCTTCGTTACCCGGCTACCGTCGCCGCTGGCCTGATCACGGTCTCGACCATCACCACAGGTTGGCATTATGGAATTGATGTCCTCGCTGGAATCCTGATGGTCATCCTCTGCACAGTCCTGTCAAACATGGTCATTCGCGGCGGATGGCACAAACAGGGAAGCGGCTCAACTGCAAGCGACAAAAGAGCTTCAGGCACGCTGTGAAGCAGTTCTCCAGGCACCTTCGATAGCTTCTCCGCTTTGCACATCGCAACACTGCCGGCTTCGCCCGCCTCACTTCCGTCGCCCCCCGCAAGCCATCCACCATCAGCAGCGAAGTCGCCCCAACAAGGGTCATTTGGGAATAACACTTTGGTGTTATACGACCGGGTCGATGCTTCTTTGTAGATCAAGTACCGCGTTAGATAACTATCGTTACTACGGAAGTGGTATCCCCTTCTAACAGCGATTGACTTTAAATTAAACCAAGTGCTAAAACCAAAAGCACAACACTTGCTTCAAGCCATGCACGACACCCAGTCTTAGACTGGAACCCCAACCCAGGAAATGGAGATTTTTCAAATGAACACCATGATGATGAAGATGTACCTCGTTGCCAAGTCGCTGATCGAGCGCGAAGAAGGCCAGGACCTCGTTGAGTACGCCCTCGTTGTTGCTCTGATTGCGTTCGGCGCGATCACCGGTATGGGAGTTCTTGCGAAGGGCCTGAACAACGCCTTCTCGCAGATCTCGAGCACCCTCACCGCCAACGTGTAGTTGCGACAGGCAAGGCTCAGTCCTTGCCTGATTCCTTTAACCTTGAGACGCGGAAACAGCCTGGCTGTTTCCGCGTTTCAACTTTTAGCAGAGTTACCCTGACTCTCTATCTCTCCTGCCCGCTTCTCCTGACTCGCCAGTTACCCCGCTCCCCTAAATCGAAACCTCTCGATCTGCCGACCGCGTGATTGCACTTATGATGAACTTGCTATCCCGATGCTGCTCAAAACTCAAGCAATCGTTGTAGGCGGCTCCGCCTCCGGACGAACGAAAGTTCCGGCCATGGGAGTCCGCGCTTGGCAGCATGTTCTCCTGTTCGTCATCGCCTACGCGCTCCTGATGTCGCGCAAGCCAGACGCCTTTTTTCATGCCCAGTTCTGGGCCGAGGACGGCAGAGTGTGGTTCGCAGATGCCTACAACCTCGGTCCATGGCGCCCCTTCTTGCACACGGAGACAGGTTATTTCCAAACTCTCCCGCGCCTGGCCGCCGATCTTGCCCTGTTCGTTCCGCTGCTCTCTGCTCCGCTGGTGATGAATCTTCTCGCCGTTGCTGTCCATACGCTCCCCGTCAATCTCCTCATCTCCGACCGTTCGGCGGTCTGGGGAAGCCTGCGGATGCGCGCTCTCCTCGCGGCCGCATACCTCGCGATCCCGAGCAGTCCGGAGATCGCCGCCAACATCACCAATGAACAGTGGACACTCGCATTTTGCGCCTTCCTGCTGCTCGTAGGCTCCGCGCCGGCCTCACCTGCTATGCGGGCCCTCGACGTGTGCTGCATGCTCCTCAGCGGCCTTACAGGCCCGTTCTGTATCTTCCTGCTCCCCATCGCACTCCTGATCGCGTTTCGCCGCAGCGGCGCCTCGCGATGGATTCCGCCTTGCATTCTCGCAGTCTGCTCTGCGATCCAGTTCATCGGACTCACCGTCATAAGCCCAACTGCCCGCAGTCACTGGGGAGTCCTCGGCGCCCGCTTCGACCTGCTCGTACGCATCCTTGGCGGAAATGTCTTTATCGGAGCCATCATCGGATCAAACAACTTCGCCGGAGTTCCCGGCACCAGGGTTTTCATCATCCTTGCGATCGCCGCGGCCGCTGGATGCGCAATCGCTGCAGCCTCCCTGATCAAAGCCCCCCTGCCGATGCGGCTCATGGCACTCTATGCGGCTTTGTTGCTGGCGGCGGCGCTTGCTTTACCGTCCTCCTACGCGCCCCCCGGAACCGGCCAATGGGAGATGATCGCCAAGGCCGGCGCCGTGCGCTACTGGTTTTTACCCACACTCACGTTCATTTGGCTTCTTCTGTATGGCTTTACCGGCCGCAATCAAGTGCTCAAAGTCACATCCGCGGCCATCCTGTTCTGCCTCTGCATCGGGATCGAAATCCAATGGAAGCGCCCCGCCTTCCCGGATCTCAACTACCCGGCAGAAGTGCGCCGGATTGAAGCCGCCCCGCCCGGAACGGCGCTTTGGATTCCAATCAACCCTGATGGGTGGCACATGCGCATCATCAAGCGCGCAGACACAGGGTCGCGATGATGTTGCACATGGCAGCGCAGCCTCCCTCTCCGCCGACGTTCTCCATCATGGGGATCGAAGCTGGCCTGACGGTCCTCGCCGTCGCAGCATCCTTTGCCTGGCCCCGATTCGCCGGCAAACTCTTCGCCCGGCTGCGGAGGCACTTCGCAGCGTTGGCGCGAAAACGCTCTCTCGCGCTCCTCGTCGTCGGGCTGGCGACCCTACTCATCCGGCTCGCCGTCCTGCCCGTCCACCCCATCCCCATGCCGTTTGCCCCGGACGACTTCAGCAATCTCCTCGCGGCAGATACCTTCCTCCACGGCCGTCTTGCCAACCCCACTCCAGCCATGTGGGTCCACTTCGAGACCATCCATGTCGACATGCTTCCCACCTACGCATCCATGTATTTCCCTGCGCAGGGGCTCCTCATGGCGGCAGGGAAGCTGCTCTTCGGCCATCCCTGGTTCGGAATCCTGATCAGCGGCGCGTTCATGTGCTCAGCCGTTACCTGGATGCTTCAGGGCTGGCTCCCCCCCGCATGGGCCGTGCTCGGCGGCCTCCTGCTGATGATGCGTATCGCTCTATTCAGCTACTGGACGAGTACCTACCACACCGCCGGCCCCATCTGCGCCATCGGCGGAGCTCTCGTACTCGGAGCCCTGCCTCGCTTCAAGCGATCGCCGCACGCTCGCTATCTCCTCGCGATGGCAGCAGGAGCCGTCATCCTCGCCATATCTCGCCCCTATGAAGGTCTCCTCCTCTGCCTTCCAGTCCTCGTGGCCTTGGCTCACTGGCTGATCAGGACCAGGCGCCTTTCGATGCGGACTCTTCTTCTCCGGGCTTCCCCCGCACTGGTCGTCCTCATCGCGGGACTCGCCTGGCTTGGCTACTACGACTACAAAGCGTTTGGCAGCCCGCTCACCCTTCCGTACACCGTCAATCGCGCCACGTATGCCATGGCGACCTACTACGTCTGGCAAGACCCGCGTCCCGAGCCACACTACCGCCACGCCGAGATGCGACGCTTCTACACGGTCGACGAACTTGAAGACTACAACCGCAATCACTCCATCAGCGGTTTCTTCTTCATGACCACGGTCAAGGCGGTCCGCGCCGTGTATTTCTTCACCGGTGTGGCCCTGATTCCGCCGCTATTTCTTCTCCCGTGGGCGCTTCGCGATCGTCGCATTCGCTTCCTCGTCATCTCCCTCTGTGTGCTCGCCGTCGGCATGGCCATCGAGATATTTCTCATCCCGCATTACGTCGCGCCGTTCACAGCCGCCTTCTATGCCGTCGGACTCCAGGCGATGCGCCATCTCTACCATTGCAAGCCTGCCGGCCGCGCCATCGCTCACTCCGTCGTAGCTATCTGCGTGCTTCTGGCTTTGCTGCGCCCGTTCAATCGGCAACTCGGTTGCCCTATTCCTGAGAAGCCCGTCTCCACCTGGATCGTCAGCTGGTTCGGCCCTGATCACTTCGTCACCGACCGAAGCTTCGTCGAGCGCCAACTCCAGCAGCAACCCGGCCCTCAACTCGCCATCGTCCGCTATGCGCCTGACCACGATCCGCTCGATGAATGGGTCTACAACCAGGCTGACATCAACGCCTCCGAAATCATCTGGGCTCGCGCCATGGATCCCGCAAGCGACGCCGAGCTGATTCGCTACTACCCCAACAGAACGGTCTGGCTCGTTCAGCCCGACTCAATCCAGAACCGCCTTCTCCCTTACCCCTTGGCGCAACAGGTTACCGCAGTGCCACTTCGCTGATTCAAAACACCTTGAAAGATGGGAAAATAAACCAATCGGGGGTCAACCGCACTTGATCAATGGCAAAAAAGTCGCAGTCGTCATGCCGGCGTATAACGCCGAGAAGACCCTCGAAATGACGGTGCGCGAACTCTCTGACGTCGTCGACATCCGCATCCTCGTCGATGACTCCAGCAGGGACCAGACTGCCCAACTCTCCCGCGACCTCGGCATCACGACCTTCGTTCATGAACAGAACTACGGCTACGGTCGCAATCAGCAGACCTGCTATCGCGAAGCACTCGCCGCAGGCGCTGACATCGTCGTCATGGTTCATCCCGATTATCAGTACACTCCGCTGCTCGTCCCAGCCATGGCCGGTATGATCGCCAGCGGCGTATATGACATGGTCCTTGCCTCTCGCATCCTCGGCGGCGGCGCGCTTCGGGGCGGCATGCCCGTTTACAAGTACATCTCCAACCGTCTGCTCACGGCCTTTCAGAACGTGTTCCTTGGCGTAAAGCTCTCTGAATATCACACGGGCTTCCGCGCCTTCTCGCGTCAACTCCTTGAAGCGCTTCCCATCCTCGAGAACTCCGACGACTTCGTCTTCGACAATCAGATGGTCGCGCAGGCAGTGATGTTCGGCTTCAAGATCGGAGAAATCTCCTGCCCGACCAAATACTTCGAAGAGGCTTCATCCATCAATCTGAAACGCAGCATCGAGTATGGCCTCGGCGTCGTTGGAACCACACTCTCCTTCGTGGCACACAAGCTCGGTATCATCCACCTGCCCCGCTTCGACGCAAAAGGCCGCAAGGTCACGCAGCAGCTCTACTCGCAAGCTCCGAACCATTCCTGATCCAGGTTGCAGACCGCTATGCCCAATCTGCGCTCAAAGAGTGTGATCCTCATTCTGCTCTGCAGCGCATTCTCGCTCCTGGTGGGCAGAGCTCTCGATCAAAGTTCAGGCGCCGGCGTCTCCAGCTATCGCGCCGTCTACTATGGCGCACGCTGCCTCCTCCAGCACGCCGATCCGTACGATCCTGCTCAGTTCTCGCGCGTATACATGGCGGAAGACGCCGCTCTTCCCAGAGACCCTTCCCATAGACCGCCTTTTCTCAGAGCAGTGATGGTCTGCGTCAATCTGCCCACCACGCTCTTTCTCCTTCTCCCATTGGCTCTGCTCCCCTGGGGCCTGTCCCACCTGCTGTGGCTCGCCGCCATCGCGCTCAGTCTCACAGCGGCGGCCGTCCTGGCGTACGACCTCACACCGCAAACCGATTCTCATCTGCCGCTCTTCCTCGTCTGCTTCCTGATGGCGAACTGTGAGGTGCTTTTCACGGTGGCGAACACCGCCGGCATCGCCGTCGGACTTTGCGTGATCTCCGTCTGGTGTTTTGTTCGGAACAGATTCGAGGGTTTTGGAGTCGTCTGTCTCGCCATCAGCCTGGCTCTCAAACCCCACGACTCAGGCCTCATCTGGCTTTGGCTTCTCGCCTCCGGCGGGCTGCTTCGCAAACGTGCTCTGCAGACAGCGCTTTTTGTCGCCGCCATCGCCCTTCCCGCAGTGCTTGTCGTTGGGCAATCTTCTCCTCACTGGCGTTCCGAGCTTACCGCCAATCTTGCCGCGACCTCAGCCCACGGCGACATCAGCGATCCCGGCCCGGCTTCCAGCAGCCGGAAGGGAAGTGCCGACATCATCATCGACCTGCAGACAGTTCTAAGTTTGTTCAACGAGAACCCAGGCTTCTACAATCCCGCATCGCTGCTGATCGCCGGCGGCTTGCTCGTAGCCGTCCTGTTCCGCACGATCTGGAGCGGGGCCTCATTCCCGAATGCATGGTTTGCAGTCGCAGCTGTTTCTGCACTCACCATGCTTCCCAGCTATCATCGCCCCTACGACGCTCGGCTCCTGCTGCTGGCCATGCCTGCTACGGCGATGCTCTGGGCCACGCAAAACACGATGCAGAAGGCAACAGCCCTCCTCTCTGTCTTTGCAATCGTCTTCACCGCCGACATCCCACTTGCACTAGTCAGTATGCTCACTCACAATCTCGATCTGGCACGCATGGGTCTCGCCGAACGAGCGCTGCTCCTGCCCATAGTCCGCCCGGCTTCGCTTCTTCTGCTTCTACTCGCGATCTTCTTAACTCTCGTCTGCGCGCGCAGCCTGGGGATCCACGCGCGTGTTCGTAATGCAATGGCAACCCACGCCGCCATCAGCAAATAGTCCGGAAGAGAACAGGCCATGCAACCAGTCGAAAACACGGATCGGACAAAACGGCTGGTCGGGCTCTCTCTTGTTCTGTTGGCTTCGTCCTTCTTTGTGTTGATCGGCTTCACTCTCTCCCAGCGGCCTCCCGCTGGTTCCTGTGACTTCGGCGCGGTTTACTATCCAACACGCTTCCTCGTTCAACATCAAGATCCATACGTCTACCTGCAAAGCAGCTACCTCGCTTTCAAAGCCCAAGGCTATTTGCAGCCGGGTGCGATATCTGTTGCCGACCGGTTTTACATTCCCTGCGTCTACCCTCCCACCGCGCTGCTCGTCACCGCTCCGCTCGCGCTTCTGCCCTGGCACTCAGCCGACCTCGTATGGCTCACCGTTTCAGCGGCAAGCCTCGTCATCGGAGCCATCTTGACCTGGACGCTCGCTGCGGACTCCGCTCCCCTATTTGCCGGAGCCCTGATCGGTTTCATCCTCGTCAACAGCATCACGGTCTTGTTCGAAGCGAATGCGGCCGGTCCTGCCGTTGGGCTTTGCGCGGTAGCAGTTGCCCTATTTCTCAAGAATCGATTCTCTGCAGTTGCCATCATCTGTCTGGCAATCAGCCTCTGCCTCAAGCCCCATGACGGGGGACTCGTCTGGTTGTTTCTGCTGGTCTCTGGAGGCGTCCTCCGCCGGCGCGCGTTACAGACCCTGCTTGCTGTCGCCCTTCTCGCCATACCTGCAGTCCTCTGGGTCTCCCATCTATCTCCTGATTGGCCGCGAAAACTGAGCGGCAACATCGCCAGCCTCTCTGCGCGCGGAGGCATCAACGATCCTGGCCCGACCACGTACACAAGCCACGTCACGAACTCCGCGGTCAATCTTCAGACGTTCTTCTCTGTCTTCGTCGATAGGCCTGGCTTCTACAACGCAGCGACCTACCTCGTGTGCACCATTCTGCTCCTCTGGCTGCTGTGGATGACCGTCCGCGCCACCGGAACGGTCGCGCAGCAATACCTGGGACTTGCAGCGGTGACCGCCCTCGCGATGCTCCCCCTCTATCACCGCCACCACGACGCTAGGCTCTTGCTGCTAGCCGTGCCCGCCTGCGCCATCCTCTGGACCCAACGCTCAATCCTCGGCAAGATCGGCGTACTCATCGCAACCGTGAGCATCGCCGTTACCGGCGACATACCGAGAGCAATCCTCGAGAACCTTGATGCCGGCCACCACTTCACCGTCTCTACCCTGAGCGGCAAGTTACAGATGATCCTCTTCAACAGGCCGGCCGCGCTTGCCCTGCTCATCATGACCGTGTATTTCCTCTGGCTCTACACGCGCCGCTTGCCGGAACCGACCCACTCCGAGGCGGGCAGCCCGCAACTGAAAGCGGTGCAGCTTGGCTAACGCGAACGGTGCCATCGACCTCGATGGATCGAAGGCGAATCAAACGCTGACGCCCGCTCGCAGGCCTCGGCGCGACGGCCTCATCCTTCTCGCGATCGGTGCCGTCGCCTTCATCGCCATCGGTCTTGCCTGGAAGCATCTCTCTCTGATCGACATGGGCGACTTCAAGGTCGTCTACTACAGCGCCCGCTGCCTCCTCCAGCACGGCAACCCCTACAGCGAACAAGATGTCCTGCGCATCTACAACGCTGAAGGCCGCGAGCGCGCCACTGAGCCCGTGCTCGACAGGGAAGTGAAGACGCGCTTCTTCTATCCCCCAACGGCTTTCATCCTCACGATCCCCGTCGCCGCGCTCGGCTTCACCGCCGCCAAGCTCCTCTGGACAATCCTCTGCGCCGGTGTCTTCATCGTCGCTGCTCTGCTCATCTACGACGTGGCAGCCGATTACGCGCCGCTGCTCTCCGGTCTGCTCTGCGGTCTCCTCCTCGCAGGCAGCTTCTGGCTCTTCATGATCGGCAACTCCGCTGCCATCGCCGTCGGACTCTGCACCATCGCAACATGGTGTTTCTACCGCGAGCGCTTCATGGCTGCCGGCGTCCTATGCCTGGCCCTAAGCCTCGCGCTCAAGCCAAACGACTCCGGCCTCGTATGGCTCTTCTTCCTGCTCGTGCCCACCTTCCGCAAACGAGCGCTCCAATCACTCGCGCTCCTCGCAGTTCTCAGCTTCCCCTTCCTCATCTGGGTCACCCGCATCGCGCCGCATTGGCTTCCGGAGCTTCGCACCAACATGGCCTCCTTCTCCGGAACCGGCGGCATCGTGGATCCGGGCCTCACCGGCATGGCAGGCCGCAACATGGACTGCATCGTCCAACTCCAAACCGCCGTCAGCGTCTTTTTCGCTGAACCCGCTGCCTGGAGCATCATCACCTGGCTGATTTGCGCTCCGCTCCTGCTCTACTGGATCTACCGAACCCTCAGAATGCGCCCCACGGTCCCCGCCATTTGGCTCTGCCTCGCCGCAGCCGCCCCGCTCACGGTTCTCCCCACCTACCACTTTCAGCACGACGCCAAACTGCTCCTCATCGCCATCCCCGCCTGTGCCATGCTTTGGACCAAACGCGACCGCACGGCCCGGCTCGCTCTCTTCATCACCCTCGCCGCAATTCTCATCAACGGCGACATTCTCTCCGCCGCGCGCATCCTGCTCACGCGCAGCATCATCGTCCCCCAGGCCGGATTCCTCAACCACCTCGCCACGCTCATCCTCACGCGCCCCAGTCCGCTCATACTGCTCGCGATGGCTCTCTTCTACCTCGTGCAACTTCGCCCCGCCTCCACCGCCATCGCCGCAAGCCCTACACCGGAGGTGATCAAGTGAACATCACCGCCGAGCAAATCCTCACCAGCTTCGCCGCAACCCTCGCTTTCATTCCCGTCACCCTTTGCCCCGGCTATCTCGCCGCCTGGCTCACAAACCTCCACGGCTTCCGACGCCGCTCCCTCGTCGAGCGCCTCTGCTGGAGCATCCCCCTCTCCATCGCCGTCTCCACCATCACCTCCGTTCTCGTCAGCCGCTTCGCCTCACTCACCGCTGCGACTGCACTCATCCTCCTCTGCACCGCGGGCTGCGTGGCCGTCCTCCTCCAGGAACACCTCCATCTCCGCCGCTCTTCGCAGAAATGGCTCATCGGCCTCCGCCCCCTCGGCGCAACTATCGTCATCCTCGCCCTCTGCTTCATCGCCTTCGAAATCTTCTCCCTCGTCGACTTTCAGCGGGGCCAGTGCCTCTACCTCAGCCTCACCTTCTACGACATCGCCCCGCGCACCAACTGGGCCAACAGCGTTCTCCGCACCGGCGTGCCTCCAGCCAACCCCCACTACTTCTACCTGCACCCCGCCAATCTCCGCTACTACTACTTCTGGCTCGTCAACTGCGCCGTCGTCGCCAAATTCTCCCGCCTCCCCATGCGCTCCATCGTCAACGCCGGCTGCATCTGGTCGGGATTCGCCCTCACCGCTCTCACCGGCCTTTACCTCAAGCACTTCCTCAGCGTCGGCGCCCACCTGCGCCGCCAGTTCTACATCGCCGCGCTCCTTCCCGCCGTCGCCGGATTCTCCTTCCTCATCTTCCTCTGGAACATGATCGTCCTCCACATCCCTCCGCCGGGAGACGTCTGGTACGCCGGCCAGATCGCCGACCTCGTCAGCTTCCCGCTCTTCTATCCCCACCACCTCATCGGCATGACCCTCTGCATGTTCGCCTTCCTCCTCGCCTGGATCGCGCCAACACGCTCACACACCGAATCCTCAACCCGCGACATCAGCCGATCCAGAATCCCCACCGTCCTCTTCATCGCCCTCGCCATCGCCAGCGCCTTCGGAATCTCCGTCTACACCACCTTTGCCTTCTTCCTCATCTGCCTCTGCTGGGCCACCTGGCAAGTCATCCGGCACTCCTTCCGCTCCCCGCTCATCCTCCTCGCCGGCGGAGCCCTCTCGCTCCTCCTGCTCCTCCCTTACCTCTACGAAATCACGCATTCCCCATCCAAGATGGCCGCGGCCGCCTCCACCGGCCCCGCCTCCTCCTCATCCCCCGCCAGTAGCTCCCCATTTGTCCCCAGCATCCGCGAAACCATCCCCCCCGACCGCCTCGCCCGCCTGCTCCACCCCTCGAACCCAGCCTCCGCGCGCGCCCTCGCCAAACTCATCCTGCTCCCCGCCGGCTTCGCCCTCGAACTCGGCCTCTACACCATTGTCCTCGTCCTCTTCCTCCTGCGCCGCCGCCAACTCAAGCCGCCCCACCGAACCCTCCTCTTCATCGCCCTCGTCACCCTTCCCATCACGTCCTTCATCCGCTCCGCCGTCCTCGACGTCAACGACTTCGGCATCCACTCCGCCCTCTTCCTCCAGTACCCCCTCCTCCTCCTCGCCTCCGAACTCCTCATCGCCATCAAACTCTCCCGCCCCACCGCCACCCCAGCGTCTGCCTCCCCAACACCCGCCGCCACCCTCGAAACCACACGCGCTCTCGCCCCGAGACGCACCGCCACCTCGCAAGCAATGCGCGACACCGCCCCATCCTCCGCCGCCACATTCGAAACCACCACCGCACCTACCCCGAAACTCACCCAGGCCTCACCAGCAACGCACGAAGCCGCAAAAGCCTCGGGCCTCATCCTCCCTCCGCCCCTCCTCCGCTCCCTTATCACCCTCGCCATCCTTATAGGAATCCTCAGCTCCTGCTGGCGCGCCGCCGTCCTCCGCTTCCTCCTCCCCATCGCCGACATCTCCGCCTCCGCCGCCTCCAACCCCCAGGTCGCCGAACTCCCCCACAAAGCCTTCATCGCCTACAACGGCTACCGCCAACTCAACTCCCGCATCCCCCCCGACGCAGTCGTCCAGTTCAATCCTGGCGGTGAATGGATGTTTTGGAAGAACATTGATCTGGCCAACGTGGGCCATCAAACGGTGACGGTAAGCCATCACCTCTGGTGTGGGGCCGAACTCGGAGGCGATCCCTCCGGCTGTCCCGCTATAGTGCGGTCAGTTGTGCCGCTGTTCGACTACGCATCCGCTGCCCAGGCCCGTGCAGCCTGCAAACAGTTCCGAATCCACTACCTCGTCGCCTACTCCTACGACGCGCCGTGGAACGACCGCGGCAGCTGGGTTTGGAACCTTCCCGCCGTAGTCTCCGATCCTGATTTCCGTGCCCTCGATTGCCGTTAACCCGCGACCCGCGAATAGATCTCCGCAATCCGCGCGAGATACCCGGTCATCCCGCACTCTCGCCGAACCCACTCCGCACCCCGCCCGCCAAGCTTCCGCCGCAGATCATCATCCCTCAGCAGTTCCCCAATGTGCCGCGACATCTCCACCGCATCGATCGCGCCGCACACCCTGCCTCGCTCGTTCTTTCCCACAATCTCCGGCATTCCGCCAATCGGAAACGCCACAATCGGCGTTCCGCATCCCAGCGACTCCAGCGCCACATATGGCAGATTCTCGCCCAGTGATGGAATGACCGTCACGTCCGCAGCCCTGTAGGCCCGAGCCAAAGTCGCATCATCCTTTGCAAACGCAGTCACGCAAGGTATCGGATCGAGCAGCCGTCGAATCTTATCCGCCGAACGTCCCAGCAACAGCACCTGCTTATCCCCTGCGCTCTCCCTGATCGCTCTGACCCCAAGGCTGATCCCCTTATGCGCATTGCCCAGATCCGCTGCCACCAGCAGAACCACCGGCCAGCCTCCCGCCAGCCCAAAGCTCCGCTTCGCCTCGTCTCTGTCCATGGTCGCGTTCGCCGCCTCCGGCACCTCGGTCCCGTTCAGAACCTGCACAATCTCCGATCGCGGAAACACGCCCGCCCCTCCCGCAAGCTCCGCCATGTACCTGCTAGGACAGATCACTACCCGCGGCTGCGGCATCCACTTCTCCAGAAACCCGCGCGTCCTCCGCCATTTGAAGTTCTCGTGGTACCGCGGGTACGGAATATACCTGAGCGGCCCGTGCGACAGCCGCCTGGCCTCCTCCTTCGTGATCTTTCCCGTCAGGTTGTAGGTAATCCCCCGCGTCGGAGCCCATTCGTCGTGCAGCGTCCACACGCACGGAAACCGCAGCGTAAACTCCCGCAGCGCCTTCATCGAGAGCCACCCGCTGTGCACGTTGTGCATATGCACAACATCGAAGCTGTCCTTGCCCAGCCTGCCCAGCGCCTCAATCGACCCCCGATGCCGCCAGTCCGTCAGGTCGGGCACCGTCTCCAGCGCAAACAGAAACCGCTCCCACGGGCGCGGCAGGTACTTCACCCCGGCCGGCAAATCGCGGCGGTACTCCCCAATCCACATCTCCGTCTCGATGCCCATCCCAGGCAGCTTCTCAAACAGCTCCCGCGCACACCGATCCGCCCCCGTGCTGCAATACCCGAGACTGAGTTGAAGTACGCGCATCCGCTTCAAATCCGTTCTCACCTACTCCGTCGCGGTTGCAATCTGCACCCTCGGCTCCGATTGGTGCAAATGCCGCAACGCGCGTGGAACATAGAACGCCGTTGGAATGACTACGACGGGAATATAAGTCAGCAGCGTAGCCCACGGAATTGCCGCAATCCCGAACCGCTCCGTCAGATAAATCTTGGCCGCAAGACAGCTGACGCCACACACGATCGCAATAACAATCTGAAAGCGCACGATGTTCGCCCCGTTCATAAACATTGCGTTCGCGTTCCCGCAGCACTCAAAGACGCTCCAGATCGCCAGCCCCGCAAGAAGCGCAAACGAAGCGTGGAAATCCGGCCCAATCCACCACCTCAGAATCATCCGCGACGCCAGCAGGAGCACCGCAGCGCCTGCTGCGGAAAATGAAGACACAAACACAAGTGATCGAACCAGCGTCCGGCGCACCCAGCCAACATCTCCGCGCGAAATCGCCTCCGCGTATGCCGGCCACAATGGAGTTACGAGCATCCCCACCACCATCGCAATCACCCCGAACATACGCTGTGGAATCGAGTACTCCGGAACCCGTGCCACTCCCAGCACTCGCGCAATGATGACGTTGTCCGCCGAAAACGAAACCGCGACCGCCAGCTGCAGAACGAAAAAAAGCGTCCCATATCCCATGATCTGGCGCACACCGGCCTTCGTCACCAGCGCCAGCCTCGGGCGCAGATCCGGGCGGCTCAGCCCGAAGAAGTGAATCGTGTTGAGCGCGACAGCAAGCACCGGCGCTCCTGCCAGCACCGCCACCAGTAGCGGCAGCGAAGCTTTGAGATGAATGCCGGCAAGAACCCCGGCCAGGCTCACAAGGCTTCCTGCAAGCTGCCAGAGATGAGTGCGGAACCCCTCCTGCAATCCGAGCTGTGCCCGCTGCACGAGATCTAGGGGAATGTTCAGCGTGAAACAGGCCGCAAATACGATGATTGTGGTCGTCGTCTCTGCCCGCGCCCGGGCCGACGTTACGTGAAGAAAATCTGGCCAGGACAGCAGGTTGGCTGTGCCGGCGAATACCGCAAACAAGACAATCCCAACCAGTCCGAGGACCGAGAAACCGCTGGAGATGGCCCGCCGAATCGCTTCGTGATCATTCTTCCCATCGGCATAAGCAACCAGGTTCAGCACTCCGTTCCCGATTCCGAAATCGGCAAACGTCGCCATCGCCAGCATCGAGCTGATCGTGACCCACAGTCCGAACTGCTCCGTCCCAAGATAGTGAATCGTCAGCGGGATCGTAATCAGCGAAACTCCAGCTTGAACTAACCGCGCGAAAAAAGCGGTACCACCAGTGAACGCGGCTCTCCGCTTTCGAATGGAGGAACGATTCAGAGGCGAGTCGTGGCTTACGGAGGAGAGGGAGGCTCGATCCCAGATCCGCCGGATCTTACCCGCTAGTCCCATGTCATCTTCTTTGCGATTTGTGCTACTTGCCCAACACTCACTTGAGCGATGCAGTGTGGCTCGTCCCATGAACATGAAGGCCAGCAAGGCTCCAGTGGATCGGTCGGCTGCAGAACGGCGACCTTCGGACCGCATGGACGGAATCGAACAGGAGAGTTGGGATGTTCATCCGTGCATCTAGTGGGGAACGGACTTATAACAACCGTGGGGGTACCCAGTGCACCAGCAATATGCGCGGGACCCGAGTCGTTTCCTACAAAAAGCTTCGCGTTCGATAGCAAGGAGATTAGCTCGATAACTGTCGTTTCACCGGCGAGGGATACTGCACCGTGTCCAATCTGCTTTACAAGAGAATCGCAGAGATCGGAGTCGTCTTCGCTGCCGACGATGACAAAACTGATTGCATCCAAAGACCGGAGATAGGCGGCAAGCAATCCAAAATTCTGAAGTGGCCAACAGCGGAATTGCTTCGTAGCCGCGGGAGAAAACACTATGTAAGGTCTCTCACACAGAGCTTTAAGTTGTTCGCTGAGGTTCTCACTACTCAGCTTGCTCACTGATATGAGGCTAGAAATTGGATGTGTCGGGATCGAAACGTCACTGGGCGAATCAATCCGAAGATTCGAACGGCTCAGGACTCGTAGGTCGCGGAGCGTTTCGTGTTCGTGGTGCCCTCCAATGGCAACCTTGGTAAAGAATGCATCGAGGTCGTTTTTCCCATCCTCAACAACTCCGGAGTAACCGCAGCGTACTGGTGCTCCCGACAGATACACGAGGAAGTTTCCCCAGAAATCGTCTCTTCCCCATCGCGGATCGATCGCGATATCGTAATCCCTTCCCATCAACGAATTCCGATATAGCGAAATGAGGTTGTAAATACACTTATAGCTCGAGAGACCGGGCAACCTAACCGCACCGTGATCAAATCCGTAGACGGATGTTATCCAGGGGATGCGATCCAGCACGTCGACAGCTCGACTATTCACAACCACATCAAGTTCAGCAGCGGGCCATTCATGGCGTATTGCTTCCAGCATGGGCATCATTAGGATTACATCTCCAAGATTGCTCCCCGGGTACGCTACGAGAATGCGATCGATCCGTGAACTGCTGGTGGTTCTTGGATTGGAGAGCAAGCCGAGTCTCCTCAGAGCGCCAGTGAGAACCCGAAGCTTCCGAGCCGTGATCGGCTTTATTGAGAACCGATATAGACGCTCAATAAATGAAGTCTTGGCTCGACGAAACCTCATCGACGACTCGGACGACTGAGCCTTTACCAGACTCATACTCGGGCGACCGCCTTGATCTCATACGAGAAGATCAGCGGGCTTGAATGATGAAAGGCACTCCCGGTTATTTTGTTCCAGAAGTTGTAATTGGCCGCGTAAAGTCTCAGAAAAAAACGTTGAGCCGCCCGTTTCCAAACTGGCAGTCCAGATGTGCAGTCGATGTCGAGAAACTCGACGTCGTTGAATCCCGCGGCACGGAGCACGTAAAAGAGAGAACCCGAAGTGAAAAGAAAATGATGCGTAAAGTCCTCAAAGGCCCAGTAACAACCTGTGTTGGCTTGGGCATTTGGGACCATCAGGATGAGTGCTCCGCCTGGCCTGAGGAGATTCCTGATTTGTCGCAAGTGCTCGATCATCTTTTCTTTGGGAAAATGCTCCAGTACGTGACTCATGATAACGAAATCGAAAGATGCGGAGTGTTCCTCAAAGAACCCCGGTTGCTCGAAGCTATTGGTGCACTTCAAGCCTTGTGAGCGGCAAAATTCAATCGCCTCAGGCTCGATGTCGATTCCTTCAATCTCTCTGAGACCTGCTCGCGCGAGTGCCCGTAGCATCTGTCCGAAACCACAGCCAAAATCCAGTATTCTGGGATCATCGATCTCTTTGAGTACGGGATAGAGATAGGGTGGTAACTCAAAACTCGCATAGAATTCTGAACTTTGCCGTCGTAATGTGAAGTATTCCCGGTAGTCCATCTATTCCTCAGATCATTCGATACTCGCTTCACGAAAACACTACCCAATTCATCCACCTGCACCTCTTGAACCCATAGAACGGGCTGAGAAGCGCGATGATCGCGCACTGATACGGGAAGTAGAGCAACCCAAAGAGCAGCCCGGGATGATTGTGCCGAACTCGCTCCAGAGGATATCGCAATATCCGGTGCCAATACGTCAAAGGTATCTTTTCCTTTACGTACGTCTTGTATATCTCCTCCAGCTCGTACGTGATCTTCACTCCTCCAGTTGTTGTCTTGTTCTGCTCCCAGTGCAGTGCCCAACTCAGAGGCATCTCAATGAGCTTCCACGTGGCCCGAACCGACTTGAAGTACGTCCACAATTCCAAATCCATCGAATAGTGGTTCGTCTCATCGACCGGAGGCGTCCTTCTTTCAACCAGATGTCGCCTGTAGAAACAGCTCGGCTGCCCAAACGGCGCAGTAATCGGCAGAATGTCAATAAGTTCCTGAGATGGCTTCCAAATTCGGTCCGGCCACTTGCCCGTCGCATGATGCTCGATCGTGGTTCCCGCAACTACATCGATGTCCGGTTCATCCGCGAAAGTCTCGCCCACCGTCCTCAGCGCTCCCGGCAGCAGAACATCATCACTGCACAACCAGTTCAGGACCTCGCCCTTCGCCCGTGCGAACCCCTTGTTGATCGCATGCGATTGCCCGCGGTCCTTCTCGCTCACCCACCACGCGATCTTGTCCTCGTACTTGCGGATGATCTCGACGCTGTTGTCCTTTGACCCGCCATCCACAACCAGGATCTCCAGCTTCGGGTACTGCTGGTCGATCAGACTCTTCAACGTGGCCTCGATCGTTGCCCCTCCGTTGTAATTGGGAACGACGATTGAAATTGTGGGTAGATCGCCGGGCTGCAAGAACAAACCTCCGCTGCGTCAGAACTCGTTCGGAATCTTAGCCCGATCTTACGAAAAATTCCCGCATCCGCGACGGATCGCAGCGCGGAAAAAAGTGCCCTAAGTTTGCAGTCAATTAACCCCGTTTATGCCACCATTGAATCAGTACTCCACTAACTACGAGAACCAGCTCATCGGGCACTCACGAGGCGGAATATGTTTCAGCGAAGCTATCCTATGAAATATCGTGATATGGTACATCGGCACGTAACTCATTGTTTCTACCTATTTAGATGTCAAGAGCAAGGGAATGAACACCTTGCGGCCTCACATTGCCGCAGGTTGTTGAAAACAGGCAGGTGGGGGGAGGGGGGTGCATCGGTCCGAGCGGCAGAATTGCCTGCGTCAGCAAACTCTCACCCTAACTCCACTTAGCGGGTGTTTGCAATTTGCAGGAAATTATTCGCGTTTATGCCACCCTGGAATCAGCAGATCGTAAAATCTAACTCGCCTCGATTCAATATTTTGAGATAAGAGATGCTATATAAATAATTCGAGATGGGGAGGGGCCCCCGGTACCACTCTCCCGGTCGCGCATAGTGGGACAGTGCTCAGTCCAACGAAATCTCAACTTTCCGGAATGCGCCGCGCCCCCGCCCAAAGAGAGTCACGTCGGTCACTTCCCGACCATACGTTCTCAGTTTCATTTGTCTCGTAGCTGAGATATGCTCTCAAAAACGTCCAGCAAGCAGTTCCCCTTGCTTTTGAAGGAGTTGCAGATATGCCTGTGCTCGAGCGCCTCGAGGTTCCCACGCAGGTTCAGACCGGGTTTCAATCCCTTTCCATCATCCTTCCCGTCATCAACGAGACCATTTCGCTCGAGCGCACCGTCGAAATCGTCCTCCGCGACGCTCGTGAGTCCATCGCCGAGATCATCATCGTCATCTGCCGCAAAACGACCCCCGAAGCCCGCGAGGTCATCGACTCACTTTCGGCGCGCTATCCCAAACTCGTCATCGTCCATTCTCAGACCCTCCCTTTCCTCGGCGGAGCTCTCCGCGAAGCCTTCGACCTCGCCCGCGGTTCTCACACCGCTCTCATGGCCAGCGACCTCGAAACCAACCCCGACGAACTGGCCGAGATGATCGCAGTCTCCAGAAACCACCCTGACGCCATCATTCAGGCCTCTCGCTGGCGCAAAGGCGGCTCCTTCACCGGATACTCGCCCGTCAAGCTCGTCCTCAATCGCATCTTCCAGATGTTCTTCTCGGTCCTCTACGGCGCCCGCCTCACCGACATGACCTTCGGCTACCGCATCTATCCCACCCGCATCATCCAGAGCATCGATTGGCAAGAACTCCGCCACCCTTTCCTTCTCGAATGCCTGGTCAAGCCCATGCGGCTCGGGACGCCCGTCGTCGAAGTCACTTCCGTCTGGACCGCCCGCATTGAAGGCGAATCGCAGAACACCTTCTTCCGCAACTTTGTCTACTTCCGCACCGGCCTCAAAACGCGCTTCGCCGCCCGCAAATCTCTGCTCAAGCCCGGTGTTGTCCTCTAGGGTCGAGCAACACTGGAGAGCAGTTTGAAGAAGGTCATCGTCACCACCACCATCAATCCGCCCACTGAAGCCATCCGCAAATTCGACTCCATGCCAGACTGGCACCTCATTGTTGCTGGCGATCGCAAAACCCCGGAATACCGCCTCGAACGCGGCACCTACCTCAGCCCCGAAGACCAGGAGAAATACGACCCGCTCCTCTCCGAGGCCATCGGCTGGAACTCGATCCAGCGCCGCAACTTCGCCTTTCTCGCCGCGCACGACATGCACGCCGACATTATCGCCCTCGTCGACGACGACAACATCCCCTTCGAAGGCTGGGGACAAAACCTCCTCATCGGCCGCGAGGTCGAAGTCAACTACTATGAGACCGACCTCGACGCCTTCGATCCCGTCGGCGCCACCAACCACCCGCACCTCTGGCACCGCGGATACCCAATCCAGCTCATTCCGCGCCGCGACTACTACCATCGCACCCGCCGCACCGTCACTCCCGATGTGCAGGCCGACTTCTGGAACGGCGACCCCGACGTCGACGCCATCTGCCGCCTCGAACACGCCCCCGAATGCAAATTCGACGACTCATTCTTCCCCATGGCCGCCAACAAGCCCGGCCCCTTCAACTCCCAGAACACCTTCCTCGCCGGACACTGCCTCAAGGACTACATGGTGTTTCCCCACGTCGGCCGCATGGACGACATCTGGCCCTCCTACTACTTCCAGGCCCGCGGCTACCAGGTCATCTGGAACAAAGCCTCCGTCTACCAAGCCCGCAACGAGCACGACCTCGTCCGCGACATGCAGCAGGAGTACATCGGCTACGAAAACAACCTCAACCTGGTCCGCTCCGTCGCCCGCGACCCTGAGTCCATCACCCGCTTCATCCCGGGCCGCACCGCCTGGGCCTTCTCCCTCTACCGCCGACATTTCGAAAAAGGCTCATAGCTCTCTTTCACTCTCCGGGCGCGCAACTGACCTCAGAACTGAGGCCCATTTCCGTCCGATCCATCCCGCACCGAAGTACTACAAAAACAGTGTCCCTTCTGACTCGCCCCTCCGCCGTTCGTCCGCTTCGACGTTACAATCTACACAACCAACTTCGAAGTCGAGCCCCCTCTTGTGCCCAAACTGGATCTCATCGAGCTGCAGCGCTTCGTCCCCGCCGGAATCAAGTACCGGCTGAAGCCCTACTATCGCAAAATCTTCTCCAACAAGCTCGTCGTCCTTCTAAACCCAACATGGCGCTGCAACTACCGCTGTTCCTACTGCTGCATCGTTACTAAATTCGCCTACACATCCGTGGTCCCCAAAGCAGGCGAACGCTCCGGCCAGGAGTGGCTTCAGGGCCTCGAGAAGCTCCCTCCCGCGCTGATCTACCTTTGCGGCGGAGAGCCCTTTGTCTACGCCGATCTCCCGCTGCTCGTGAACAACCTGCCTGAAAAGCACTCCCTCGTCGGCATCGTCACCAACCTCTCGCAGCCCACCAGTGTCTACCGCAAAATCGAGCGCAAAATCCACCTCAACGCCAGCTTCCACCGCGAGCACACCGACGGCCCAGAGTTCCTCGCCAAAATCAAAGAACTCAGCCCCCACTTCCACATCCAGGTCAACATCGTCGCCACTCCCGAGAACCTCCTCGTACTCGAGCAGATCGCCGACGAGCTACACGCTGCCGGCGTCGAGCTGCACGTCGACCCTTACGTCGACATCGGCTTCCACTACACGCCCGATCAGCTCAGGATTCTGCATAAGCACATCACGCCAGACCGCCAGCCCGAGTCCCAGCTCGACTACGACGACTACTCGCCGAAACGCTGTTCAGCCGGCCGCAATTACATCAATTTCTCGCCCGATGGGTCCGCCTACACCTGTCAGGGTGGTATGAATTTCTTGCACTCCCCGCTCCACGCCGGAATGGCTCAAGGCAGGGAACTCGGCTACTTCCGGGTAGGGAACCTCTTTGATCAAGACTTCCAGCTCAATAAAGAGGACGTCCTCTGTTCCATGCCGTGCAATATTGCCTGTGACCGCGATTCCACCATCATTCGCGCGGAACAACTCGTCCGCTCCTGATTGCATGTCCGCCAAGGCGTGAACTTCCAGGGAACTTACGCATGAGCCAGAAACTCATCACCATCATGACGCCGTGCTTCAACGAAGAAGCCAACGTGCGCGAAGTTCACCGTCGACTGATGGAGACAGCCGCAAAGCTACCCGGCTACCGTTTCGAGCACCTCTTCATCGACAACGCCTCAACCGACCGCACCGTCGAAATCCTCCGCGAAATGGCCGCCGAGGATCCATCTGTCAGGGTGATCGTCAACGCCCGCAACGTCGGCGGCGCGCGGTCCGGCATGCACGGCTTCCTCAATGCGCGCGGAGACGCCATCGGCAGCCTCTTCGCCGACCTTCAGGACCCCCCCGAGCTCTTCATCGACATGGTTCGTGAGTGGGAGAAAGGCTACCCCATTGTCGCCGCCATCAAGAACACCAGCGAAGAGAACGGACTCATGTACCGGGTCCGCACTTTCTATTACCGCCTGGTCGCGCGCCTCACCAACGTCAGCGTCCTTGAACACTTCACCGGTTTCGGCCTCTACGATAAATCTGTCTTCGACAAAATTCGCAGCGAATTCCCAGACCCACATCCCTACTTCCGCGGCATCATCGCCGAACTCGGCCTGCCGATCGCGAAGGTCTACTACAACCAGAAGCGCCGTGAGCGCGGCATCTCCAAGAACAATTTCTACACGCTTTACGATTTCGCGATGCTGGGCATCACCAATTTGTCCAAGGTGCCTCTGCGCCTAGTCATCTTCGGCGGATTTGTCTCCGCCTTCTTCAGCTTCCTGCTCGGAATGTTCTATCTCACCTACAAGCTGATCTTCTGGCGCAGCTTCAGCGTCGGCATCGCTCCCGTTGTTCTCGGGCTCTTCTTTCTCGGGTCCATTCAGCTCATCGCGCTCGGCATCATCGGCGAATACGTAGGCTCCATCCATACGCTGGTCCTCCGCCGCCCGCTTGTCACCGAGAAGGAACGCATCAACATGGACGACGTGCCGGTTGACGATTCCGATTCAGATGCAGCCTCCGCCGTCCTTACCGGTAGCTCTCCACGGTCCGCCTGAACCCCTCTTCAATGCTGGTCGTCGCCTTCCACCCGAGCGCGTGAATCTTCCCGAGGTCCAGCTCGAATCCCTGAACCGCTGACGGCACATACGCGTCTCCAGCGCTTCGCGCCTGCCGCACCACCTTGCACCCCTGTTCTGGAAACTGCCTACAAAGCATCTCCGCCAGCTCCAGTACCGAGCACTGCATCCCGCTGCCCAGGTTGTAGGCCTCGCCTGCTTTGCCAGTCAGCAGCACTCGAAAGTGGGCCTCTGTCGCGTCCGCCAGGTAGCAGAACGGGCGCGTCGCGCTTCCATCGCTCTTCAACACGATGTCTTGCCCCGCGACGATGTTCGCGACAAAATCCGCAAACACCCGCCCGTCGTTCAACTCCATTCCCGGCCCGTAGGTATGCGACAGGCGCACGATCTTCGCCGGCACCCCGAACTGCGCGTGCCAGCAGGCGCACAGCGTCTCTCCGGCCCGCTTGCCCTCCGCGTAGCATGACCTGACGTTGAGCGGGTCCAGATACCCGTAGTCGCTTTCCTTCACTGTCGAACAGTCGGCCGGCTGCCCATAAACCTCTCCGCTGCTGAAGAAAAGGAATCCCTCGCTCTCCGATGCGTGCGCGAGCTGCAGCAAGTGTTGCGTCCCGATCACATTGGCCTCGAACGTCCCGACCGGATCGACACCGAAAAACTTCGGACTCGCCTGGCTCGCTGCATGAACTACGAAGTTCACCGCTGTCGGCCCCGAATACGCATCCCGTACGTCCTGAACATGCACCGTGAGATCCCGCCGGCCCTCGAACTCTCCGAGTCGCCTCATCGCCTTCTCGCGATTCCGGACCATGGCCACAACATGAATCCCCGCATCCGACGTGTCGTTCAGATGAATCAGCGTCTCCAGCATGTAGGCCGGCACGAAGCCATTCGCGCCCGTAATCAACACCGTCTTCCCGAAGAATCGTTCCCAGGGAAGCGGACTCGCGACAATCCTCCTCAGATCTTCTTCGACAATCGGATGTCTCTTCGTTCTCAAAACTCCTCCGAGCCCGCAAAGTCCTTGCCGAACTAATCCTCTAGTGGCGGAACAATCATCTGCGCCCTGAACTCCTCGCGCGGCAACCTCGGAGCCATGTCCTCCATCGGCAAGCTCACGATCGTGCCATCACCACGAATCATCGATGTGGCCCTCGGCGCGGTCACCTGATCGGCAGACACATTCACCGCACAAACCATCGGCCCCGGCGATTCCAGCACTTGCTTCACCTTCTCGCGTAGTCCCTCATGATCTCGGATTTCACAGCTCGCGATGCCGTAAGCCTCGGCCACCTTGCACACATCCGGCAACGTCAGATGGCTCGATGGATCGCTGCCCACCAGCCTGCCCTGGAAGTGCGTTCTCTGCGACGTAATAATCGACGCGTAATTCCCATTGCACAGAATGAAGTACTTGATCGGCAGATTCAATCGTCGCACCGTCTCCAGATCTTGAATGTTCAGCTGGAATCCGCCATCTCCATTCACGCAAATCGTCCGTCGCCGGTCGCTCGCCAGGCATGTGCCGATCGTTCCCGGAAGCCCAGTCCCCATCGCCCCCAGCGTCGGCGAATTCACCACCCGCTGCCCCTGCTTCAACCGAAAACACTGCAGAAAGATATCGCTGCACGCTCCCGAACTTCCCGGCGCAAGCACGTCCTCCGGCCCGCAAAGGTCGGACAACACATCCACCAGCACGTACGTGTTTACAAACTGCGACTCCCGCCAGTACTCCGGCAGAATCACGGGATACTTCTCTCTCCACTCCCTCGTACGCGCCAGCCACGGCCCGACATCCGGCAGATTCACACCCTCGAGTTGCCTCAACAACTCCGAGACAAAATCCCGCGCATCGAAGTTCGCCGCCACATCCACCGGCATGTCCAACTTCGCCAGCTCATGTTCATCAACATCGACAACGATCTTCCGCGCCCCGCGTGCGAAGTTCCTGTGGCTGAATGCAACCTGCGGCATATCCAGCCGCGCACCGATTACGAGAATGCAATCCGCATTCTGCTGCGTGAAGTTCGCCCCTCGCGACGCCACCGAACCCGGCCTTCCCGCAAAGTACGAATGCTCATCCGGCAGCATATCCATCGACTTCCACGTCAACAGAGTCGGTACCTTCAGCTTCTCTACCAGCGCGCCGACCAGCCCTTGCACATACGCCAGCCGTGCCCCATTCCCGATGAACAACACCGGCCGCTCAGCCTTGCGCAGCATCTCGATTGTTTCGGCCACCTGCTTGCGCAGCACATCACGGTTTACAACCAACGCCTCGGGCCGAAATCCTTCGAGGTCTTTCTCCTCGGTCATTGCCGACTGCACATCAAGCGGAATATCCAGCCACACCGGCCCGCGCCTGCCCGAATTCACAAGATGCCAGGCCTTCTCCAACTCGTATCGAATGCTGTTCGGCTCAACAATCGTCTTCGCGTACTTGGTCAGAGGCTTCACCACCGACACGACATCGAGCTCCTGCGGACCCATCGAACGGACCCCGCGCCCGGTCATCAGGTCAGCCCGCTTTACCTGTCCCGATAGAAACACGCACGGTGTCGAGTCCAGCCACGCCGACGCAAGGCCCGTCACTGCATTCGTGCCGCCCGGCCCAGTCGTCACCAGAACGGCGCTCGCTTCGCTCGTGAATTCCGCATGCGCCTGCGCTGCAAAAGCGCATGCCTGCTCATGGAGGCAGCAGACGTACTCCAGCCCCTCCTGGCGTCCCACGGAATCCACCAGGTGCATGCACCCGCCGCCCGTCAGCATGAAGATCCGCCGAATCCCCGCCCCATGCAGGAAGCGCATCACGTAATCAGAAAGCTTGATCAAACACCCACCGCCATCTTCGTAAGCTCGTCCAGCAGCTCCTCTACGCTCAGCTTGCTGTCGTTCCAGGGCTGCGGATAAAGCAATGTTTTCAGCCCGCGCAACTGTGCCTGCCGAATGTTCTCCGCCGAATCGTCAACCAGGATGTCGCCGCACTTGATCCAGTCAAGAAACTCACCCTTGGTTCGATCGTAAGCAGGGAACTGATCGTCCCTTCGCGTGTGCACGACCCCAAAGCATCGAATCCACGCCCCAAAGTGCCGCATCACCCACTCGGCAACGTCCGGCGCCGAGCCCAGCGGCCGCGCAGTCAATCCGATATGCCGGAATTGTGCCCCGTACTGCCCCATCCACTTCAGCACAGCCGCATTCGGAGCCATCTCTCTTGCCCGGTCAGTGGCTCTGAACTCATCAATTGAAAGCAGATACTCCTCGCGCGCGATGCCGAGCACCGCATCGGGTGGGTTCTCTCTCAATTCGCGATAACCTAAGGTGCACTCCGGCCGCTCGCATTTCCAGCAGTGCGTGAACCACTGCAGCATCAGGTCGTTCAACACATCGTCAACATCCCAAACGATGGTGAGCATCACCCGATCCAGTACGTCACAAATGTTTTCCGATTGCCATTCGCCATGATTGCCGGATCGCTGTAGAACGAATCGTCTTTGGAATAACTCGACGAAACCTCCTCAATAATCGCGCCATGCGTCGTCCAGAACGAGTGCTTCACGCCATGCGAAATCGTGATCACCGAGTTCGACTTGTGCGTCGTCCTCTTCCCATCCAACTCCACCGTCACATCGCCATACAGAATGTGATACGTCTCGTCCTTCTGGTTGTGCCACTGCTCTGGATGCTTCTGGCCTGGCAGAACGACCATCAGTCGCTTGCAGTACTCGCGGTTCACCACCGTAATCGCCGTAAGCCCGCTCTCGCGAAACTTCTCCAGCCCGTAGTGATGCGAAATCTCAAGATCGCATTGTCCCGGAACCTGCACCTTGCTCTTCTTGATCAGGCTCTTCACGTCCGAAACAATCTTGTATACAAGCTCGCGCGTGTTCCGCGCCGTCACCTCATCCGTCATCACGGGGCCGTTCGCCGCGATATTGTTCTTCGCAACGTACTCGCTGTACTTCGAGAAGTCCTGCGCAACCAGCTGATCCTTCACGTTCGGCATCGCGAAAAACACATTCGCGTGGTCGATCACCTCGCCGGCCTTCACCGCTTGCCGCACAAACGCTCCGCGCGCCAGATCGCGCAACGCGGCCTGTTCCCCCGGCGGCGCTGGATACCGCTTCTCCATGCTGCCCATCATGGTCATCGCATCGGACGCCGACTCAAGCCACTTCCGAACCTGAGCCGGCGTGGCACTGTACGCGTTGATCGCGTACTTCTCAGTCGGCACGCCCACATGCTTCTCAAACATCACCGCGCCCAGCGCAATCGCGATCTTCACCGCCTCGAAGTTGTCCGGCCGTTCGTGCGTGGAATACCCCACCTCCAGCTCCGGATACCGCTTCTTCAATAACGCAATCTGCCCTAGGTGCAGATGGTCGTCGGGCGCAGGATACTCACCAACGCAGTGCATGATCGCCAGCGACTTCTCCCGATGCTTGAAAAAGCTGACCACCCTGTCGATCTCCTCCAGCGGCTCGCCTGCGGTCGATGCCACAATCGGCAAATCGTACTGCGCAATCCTCTCCAGCAGCGGCCAGTCACTCACATAGCAGCTCGGAATCTTCATGAAATCGAACCCATGCTCGACGATCTTGTCCACAGAGTTCTCATCCCACGGCGTACACATCGACAGAAAGCCGGCCTCAACAATCGCGTCCTTCAGCCTCTTGTAGTTCTCCCAGCTCAGGTGTGTCTCAGAGAAGCGCTTCACGTACTTCAGATCGAAGCGATCCTTGTATGCCGGATGAATGCAGCTCGCGATATCCCGGTACTGCAGCTTGACGCAGAACGCAAAAGGGAACCCCTCGGAGGCGGCTTTCAACTCACGCACGATGCGTATGCCGTGCTCCACATCTCCCATGTGGTTGTTCGCCATTTCGTAGATAAAGAGCGGCCGCTGACCGATGTTTCCCATGCAATATCTCCGTTACTTGGAACCGGCTGCGTTCAGCACCGGCAGCCCCGCGTTCTGCTCGCGAACAAAACCTCGAATGGTTTCCGCGACAAAATTCAGCATCTCTTCCGTGAGCCCCGGATACACACCGATCCAGAACACATTGTTCATTGCGAAATCGGTGTTCTTTAGGTCTCCGATCACGCGGCGCTCGCACCCTTCGTAAGCCGGCTGCCGCAGCAGGTTCCCCGCAAACAGCAGCCGCGTGCCGATCTTCTTCGCCTCCAGCGCTCGAACGAGTTCCTGCCTCGTGAAGGGCGCGCTCTCCCGCACCCCAATCGGAAACCCAAACCAAGACGGGTCCGCCCCCGGCGTTGCTTCCGGCAGCACCAGCACATCCTCCAGCGGCTTCAAAGCCTGATAAAGATACCGGAAGTTCTCCTTCCGTCTCTCAACGAACCCAGGCAGCTTGTCGATCTGCGACACGCCCAGCGCCGCCTGCATGTCGGTCGCCTTCAGGTTGTACCCAATGTGCGAGTAGGTGTACTTGTGGTCGTACCCGCAGGGCAGGGAACCGAGTTGCCACTCAAATCGCTTGCCGCAGGTATTGTCCTTCCCCGGCTCGCACCAGCAATCCCGTCCCCAGTCTCTAAAGGACTCGATAATCAGCTGCAGCGCCGGCTTGTCCGTCAGTACCGCTCCACCTTCTCCGAGCGTGATGTGATGCGCCGGATAGAAACTCACCGTCGCCACATCCCCAAACGTGCCCACATGCTGGCTCTTCCACGTCGAACCCAGGGCATCGCAGCAATCTTCAATCAGCCACAGGTCATGTTTCTTTGCGAAAGCCGTCACCGCGTCCAGGTCGAACACATTCCCCAGCGTGTGCGCGATCATGATCGCCCGCGTCTTTTCGCTCCTGGCGGCTTCTAACTGAGTTACATCGATCTCATAACTCGGCAGAGTTACATCGACAAACACCGGGATAAGCCGGTTCTGGATGATCGGGTTTACCGTCGTCGGGAACCCGGCCGCCACCGTGATGACTTCGTCACCCGGTTTCAGCCGCCGATCGCCCAACTTGGGAGATGTCAGCGCAGTCAGCGCCAGCAGATTCGCCGACGACCCCGAGTTCACCAGCGACGCGCCGCGAACACCCCCAAATCGCGCCAGCTTCCGCTCGAAATCCTTCGCAAATCGCCCCGTGGTGAACCAGCCGTCCAGGGCCGATTCCACCACTGCTCCGATATCGGCTGCATCCACCACCTTGCCCGACACCGGAACAGGCGTGACCCCCGGCTGGAAGTCGGACGGCAGAAATGCTTCGGCAAAGTACTGCGCCGTTAACTCAAGAATCTGCTGCCGAAGCCGACCACTGCCATTAGTCATGGGGGATACACCTCCCAGCATACTCAATCGAATCATCGCGGTGTACTGTATTACTCAAGGAAAGCAACCAAGGTACCTAGTTGAGTTCCAGCTGCCGTGCGTTCGCGGGTTAACCGGCAGCAAGGGGATCAAATGAAAGCAGTTATCCTGGCCGGAGGCTTCGGTACCCGGCTCAGCGAAGAAACTACAGTCCGCCCCAAACCGATGGTTGAAATCGGCGGGCGCCCTATCCTCTGGCACATCCTCAAGATCTACTCCCAGCACCAGATCAACGACTTCATCATCTGCTGCGGCTACAAGGGCTATCTCATCAAGGAATACTTCGCCAACTACTTCCTCCACATGTCCGACATCACCTTCGACATGCGCGAGAACCGCATGCAGGTTCATCAGAGTGTCGCCGAGCCCTGGCGCGTCACCCTCGTCGACACCGGCGACAACGCCGGCACCGGCGGACGCCTTCGCAACATAGCTCGCTATCTCGATGGCGAAGATGCCTTCTGCATGACCTACGGCGACGGCGTCAGCGACGTGAACATCACCGAAGAAATCGCCTTCCACCGCGCTCACGGAAAGCAGGTCACCGTCACCGCCGTTCGCCCCGCAGCACGCTTCGGCGGTCTCAGCCTCGAAGGCAATCACATCACCGCATTTCAGGAGAAAGTTGAAGGCGAAGGCGGCTGGATCAACGGCGGCTTCTTCGTGCTCTCCCCCTCGGTCATCGATGAGATCGCCGACGAGACAACGTCCTTCGAACGCGAGCCCATCGAGAGCCTCACCGCCAAAGGAGAAGTGCAGGCCTACTTTCACAACGGCTTCTGGCAGCCCATGGACACCGTCCGCGAGAAGCAGCGCCTCGAAGAGTTGTGGGCCAGCGGGAGCGCTCCATGGAAAACCTGGTGAGCAGCCCAATCACCCAAAGCCGGTCCCAGCAAGATCGCTCTTCCTGGGAAGGTCGCCGCGTCTTCCTCACGGGCCACACCGGATTCAAAGGCGGATGGCTCGCACTCTGGCTGGCGGCCAAGGGCGCGCTGGTTCGCGGCTACGCCCTCGATCCAGCAACCCAGCCAAATCTCTTTTCCGATGCGCGCGTAGCCGACATCCTCGATGACGATCGCGGCGACATTCAGGACTACCCCAAACTCGAAGCCTCCCTCGTCGATTTCGAACCCGAGGTCGTCTTTCATCTCGCCGCCCAGCCCCTCCTTCGCCGTTCTTATGTCGACCCGCTCGGCACCTACGGCACCAACGTCATGGGCACCGCCAATCTTCTCGAGGCCGTTCGCAAGACCTCCAGCGTCCGCGCCGTCGTCTGCGTCACCACCGACAAGTGCTACCAGAATCGGGAGTGGGCGTGGCCATACCGTGAGACCGATCCTCTCGGCGGTCACGACCCCTACTCCTCCAGCAAGGCCGCAGCCGAAATCGTCGTCTCCGCATTCCGCGATTCCTATTTCCCGCTCAACCGCCTCTCTGACCACCGCGTCGCCATCGCCACTGCCCGCGCGGGCAACGTCATCGGCGGAGGCGACTGGTCCGAAGATCGCCTCATCCCCGACCTCATCCGCGGATTCGAATCCGGCAAGCCCGTCCTCATCCGCCGCCCCAACGCGATCCGCCCCTGGCAGCACGTTCTCGAGCCTCTCCACGGCTACATCACCCTTGCCGAGCACCTCCTCGCCGGTCGCGCAGAAGCGGCCTCAGCCTTCAACTTCGGCCCCAGCGAAGACGATGCATGGCCCGTCGAACGTATCGCCGACAGAATGGTGAACCTCTGGGGCGCAGGTGCATCCTGGGTCCGCGACAACGCCCCGAGCGTCCATGAAGCACACTACCTCAAGCTCGACTCCAGCAAGGCTCGCGCAGAACTCGGCTGGCGTCCGAGCCTCAACCTTCAAGCAGCCCTCGACTGGACGCTTCACTGGTATCGCCTGCGCGCCACCGGCGCAGACATGGCCGCCGAGACCCGCGCCCAGATCGCCCAATACGACCACCTCCTCCATCCATCAACGGCTGAATAACTCGCTCTTTCCGAACGAGTCTCGTCCCCTTGTCTCCTCGTCCCCCGTCCTCCCGTCCCCTCGTTCCCTTGTCACCTCGTCCCCTTGTTCCCTCGTCCCTCCTGCTCCATCTGCACGCTGATAAACTCGAACCGTGCCAGCCACCGTTCCGCCCCCCTCGCCAGCCTCGACAAGCGACCAAGCCAAGCCTCCCGTCTTCCTCCTCGACGCCATGTCGTTCATCTTCCGCGCCTACCACGCGATGCAGCGCAGCCGGCCCATGTCGACGCGCTCCGGCCTGCCCACGGCCGCCATTTACGTCTTCGTCAACATGATCCGCAAGCTCCGCGAGGACTTCTCGCCTAAATATTTCGCCGCCGTCTTCGACCCCAGCGGAGCCGTATTCCGCGACGAACGCGCCAAAGACATCGGCACCCTCCGCAAGTGGAACTCCAAGCTCCAGTCCTTTGAAGAAGTCGCGTACGACGGCTATAAAGCCAAGCGCGAATCCATGCCCGATGACCTTCGCCGCCAGGTCCCCTACATTCGCCGCTCCCTCGATGCGCTGCGCATCCCTATCCTCGAAGCCCAGGGCTTCGAAGCCGACGACGTCATCGGCACCCTCGCGCGCGAAGCCGCCGAGCAGGGCCACGAGGTCTACATCGTCTCCGGCGACAAGGACATGATGCAGCTCGTCTCCACTCACATCAAAGTCCTCAACCCGCAAAAAGACAACCTCATCCTCGATGCCGAAAAAGTGAAAGAAGTCCTCGGTGTCCCGCCCGAAAAGGTCGTCGACGTCATGGCCCTTCGCGGAGACACCATTGACAACATCCCCGGCGCCCCCGGCATCGGCGACAAAGGCAGTGTCGACCTCATCGTCGAATTCGGCAGCCTCGAAGCCGTGCTCGACCGCGCCTCCGAAGTCAAGCGCAAGAGCTACCGCGAGTCCCTCGAGCAGAACCGCGACGCCGTCCTGCTTTCCAAAGATCTCGTCACCATCGATTGCCGCGTTCCTCTCCCGCTCGACCTTACCGCAATGCAGACGCAGGAGCCCGATCTGGAGGCCTGCCGCACGCTCTTCACCGAGCTCGAATTCACCTCCATGCTGCGCGAACTCGCGCCATCCGCATCCGCACCTCAACTCGAAATTATCGAACAGCCAACGCCCGAACAGGCTGCCGCCTTCTACGCCGCAGCCCGCGCAAACGGCTTCTCCTTCGCGCTCGCAGCCAAAGAACCAACCGAACCCGAAACCGAGTCAGAAGAACCCGAGCCCCCGCAGACCCTCTCTCTCCTCGACGTCGTCGAAGAAGCCGAGAAGAAAACGGAATCCAGCATCGGCGTCAGCGCCGAGCCCGGCAGAGGCCTCTGCCTCTCCCTTACGACCGAACTCAAGTCACTGTTCGAAGATCCAAAGATCCCCAAGCGCGTTCACGACCTCAAACTGTCTCTCCACGTCCTCTGCGGACTCGGCGTCGATCTGCAGGGCAAAGTCGACGACTCTCAACTGCTCTCCTACGCGCTCAACCCCACCCACACCACCCAGACTCTCGCCGACGTGGCCGCTCGCCACAATCAGGCGCCGCCCGTCTCCCTCGCTGCTTCCGCCGCCATTACAGAAACCCTCGTCACCAACCTGCGAGCTGAAGCCGAGCGCAGCAGCGTCACCAGTGTCTACGAAACCATTGATCTTCCTCTCGCCCCCGTCCTCTTCCGCATGGAAAAGAACGGCGTTCGCATCAACAAGGAAGTGCTCGCCCATCTCTCCGCTCGCTTCGGCAGCGAAATCCAGCGAGTCAGCGAACGCGTCTACGAGCTCGCCGGTGAGCGCTTCAACATTGGCTCCCCCAAAAAGCTCGGTGAAGTCTTATTTACCAAAATGAACCTGCCCATGCCCATGAAGTACGGCAAAGGCAAAGTTGTTTCCACAGCGCAGGACGTACTCGAACCCCTCGCCGAAAAATTCGAAGTAGTCCGTCTCGTCCTCGAATTCCGCCATCTCTCCAAACTCAAGTCAACCTACATCGACGTGCTCCCCGCTCAGGCCGACGCCGATTCCCGAGTGCACACCACCTTCCAATCAGCGGCAACCTCCACCGGTCGGCTCTCCTCCTTCAATCCGAACCTCCAGAACATCCCTATCAAAACCGAATTAGGCCGTGAAATCCGGGCCGCCTTCACCGCCGCTCCCGGCACTGAGCTGCTCTCTGCCGACTACTCGCAAATCGAGCTCCGTCTCCTCGCTCACTTCAGCGCCGACCCGCTCCTCGTGCGTGCCTACCAGCAGAACGAGGACATCCACACCCTCACCGCAAGCGAAGTCTTCGGCGTTCCCGCGGAAACCATGGACAAGGAGACCCGCAACCGCGCCAAGGCCGTGAACTTCGGAATCGTCTACGGCATATCGCCGTTCGGTCTTGCCGCCCAGCTCGGCATCCCGCAAACGGAAGCCCGCGCCTACATTGATCGCTACTTCGAACGGTACCAGGGAGTCAAAGAGTTCATCAACAAAACACTCGAGGACACCCGCCGCGAAGGCGCCGTCCGCACCATGTTCGGCCGCGTCCGCCCCATCCCCGACATCACCAGCCGCAACTCGAACGCCCGCGGATTCGCCGAGCGCACCGCGGTCAACACGCCGCTCCAGGGCACCGCCGCCGACCTCATCAAGCTCGCCATGATCTCGCTCGATCGCAAGCTCACGGAACGCGAGCTCAAGACCCGCATGGTCCTTCAGGTCCACGACGAACTGCTCTTCGAAGTCCCCCACGACGAGAAAAAGGAAGTTGAAGACCTCGTCCGCTCCGAGATGGAAGGCGTCGTCAAGCTCAACGTCCCCCTCGTCGCCGACCTCGCCTTCGGCCCCAACTGGCGCGACCTCTAGAGGCTATTGATTCGGTCGTGCCCCGTTCATCGCAGCTCCATCGCGATGAGCTGGCAAAGATATCGCGATCCAACCACTCTCCCGCATTCGCCTAAATGCCCAACTCCGCCCTGATCGCCTCCGCAATCGCCTCCGCATGTCTTCGCATCGCCTCACCGCTCTCGGCTTCGATCATCACCCGCGCCAGCGCCTCTGTTCCTGAATACCGAATCACCACTCGCCCCGAGTCCCGCAGTTCCTCTTCTGCCGCCCGGATTCGCGCCGCAACAGCCGGAATGTTCTCCAGCGGCTTTTTCTCCCGCACCTTCACATTCACAATCACCTGCGGAAATACCTTCAGATCCGCAACCAGCTCGTCGATGCTTTTGCCGCTCCGCGCAACCAGATCCAGCACCACAAGCGCTGTCAGCAGACCGTCCCCCGTCGTCGCCAGGTGAGGGAAGAGGATGTGCCCCCGACTGCTCTCCTCCCAGCGCAGCACCGTTCTGCTGCATCTGCTCGAGCACGTAGCGATCACCCACCGGAGCGCGCAGCATCTGAATTCCCGAGCGCTTCAACGCAGCCTCCAGGCCCATGTTCGACATCGTGGTTGCCACGACCACATCCCCGCTCAGCAACCCGCGACTCTTCAGATCGCGCGCGGCCAGCAGCAGAATCGCATCCCCATTGATGACGTTCCCATGCGCTCCGGCAAGCATGCATCGATCCGCGTCCCCATCAAACGTCAGCCCCATCGACGCGCCGCGCTTCTTCACCTCCGCTGCCAGCCACTCTGGGTGCAACGCCCCGCAACCGTCGTTGATGTTTCTGCCATTCGGAGCAACATTCAAAACCGCGAACTCGTCAGCATCGACCACGCCCAGCTTCGCAAACAGCTTTGGCGCAACCGCGGCAGCGGCGCCATTCGCGCAGTCCGCGACGATACGCAGCCCCTGCAGTCGCAGATCGGGAACGCAGCTAATCAGAAAGTCAATGTAATCTTCCTGCAGCGCGGAGTTGTCTTCAACCGCCGGTAGGCCCTTCGCGTCCGGAACATTTGCGCTCTCTGCATGGCGGAGAATCTCATCTTCCATCGCCAGCTCTGTCGCATCCGGCAGCTTGAATCCATCCGGCCCGAACAGCTTAATGCCATTGTCCCGCCATGGATTGTGCGACGCTGAAATCACCACTCCAGCATTGAATCCGCGTGTCCGCGCCAGGTACGCCACCGCCGGCGTCGGCACCACTCCCGCGCTTTCCACATCAACCCCGGTCTCCCGCAGCGCCGCTGCAATCGTCGCCGCAATCCACGGGCTCGACTCGCGCGTATCCCGACCCAGCAGGACCTTCGGCTTCTCCATGTCTCGCAACGAATGCCCGAGTGCCAACCCCACCGCGTAAATCGTCTTCGCATCGAGAGGTGGTTCCCCTGCGACTGCCCGAATCCCATCCGTTCCAAACAGCTTGCGTGTCCCTTGCTTGCTCATATCCTCACTTTGTGCCGCTTGAACTCTCGCGAACCTCTTCGACAGTACTCACAAACTCTCCATCGCTTAGCCGCGTTCTCAATTTGTCTTGCTCACTCACTTGCGAGAGAGATCGAATCACGGCCCCATCCTCATTCATGACGAGTGCATACCCTCTCTCCAGCACAGCCAGCGGAGAGAGCGATCTCAGCCGCGCATTCAGCGCATCCACGCGTGCCGACGCTCTCCTCACCGTCCGCTCCACCGATCGTTCAATCCGCGTATCGCTCACGCCCAACCGTTCTCGCGCACGCGCAAGCAACTGCCTCGGCTCATGATGCAGCACATCCGCAGCCAGCTCCGCGACAGCGCGCTGATGCATGCGGATCCCGCCATTCATCGCGCCATCCAATCGAAACTCGAGGTCATCGAGCCGCTGGCTCACCCGCCGCAGATTGCCGGAGACTTTTCGCTCCGCCCGCTCCACGGCCACCCTGTCCAGCTTCTGCCGCGCGTGCAGAACCTGGAACCGCGCAGCTCGCTCCAGCCTGCTCGCCTGGTTCGCAACCCGCTCCGCCACCCGATGCTGCGCCTCCGTAATCAACTCCGCTGCTGCGGACGGCGTCGGCGCGCGCAAATCCGCCACAAAATCCGCAATCGTAAAATCCGTCTCGTGTCCCACCGCCGACACCACCGGCAGCCCCGATGCCGCAATGGCCCGTGCGATCCGCTCACTGTTGAATGCGGCAAGATCCTCTGCCGAACCGCCGCCGCGAGCCACCACAATCACATCCACCAGCCCCGACGCATTCAGATGTGCAATCGCCAACTCAACCTCAGCAATCGCCTGCTCGCCCTGCACCGCTGCCGGGCACAACACAACATTCAGCCCCGCATGCCGTCGTCCCACAATGTTCAGAAAGTCTCGAATCACCGCTCCCGTAGGCGATGTCACAATCCCGACGCTCCGCGGGAAAGCAGGCAAAGGCCTCTTCCTCGCCGAGTCGAACAGCCCCTCTGCCTTGAGCTTCTCTCTGAGCTGCTCAAACGCCAGCTGCAGCGAACCCGCTCCGACCGGCTCAACCGTCTCGCCTACCAGCTGCAGCTGTCCCCGCTGCGGATACACGCTCACGCGCCCGCGCACCAGCACATGCTGCCCATCCGCTGGCTTGAACCGCAGCAGCAACGCCTGCCTTCTGAACAGCACAACCGGCAGCTGCGCATCTGCATCTTTCAGCGTGAAATACAAGTGTCCCGAGGGCGCCGGGCGGCAGTTTGAAATCTCGCCCTCCACCCACACATCGCTGTACTCCCGCTCTACCTGCCCGCAAACATGCGATACCAGTTCGCGCACCGGCCAAATGCGGCGCACGCTCTTCGGCTCCTCAAACGTGAACCCGAGTTGCTGCTGCGGCGTAAGTGCTTCGGGGCGATTCACCACTTACGAGTGTAATTGTCGGCGTTCAATGCCGGCCCGCAACCCCATGGAGCCCTATCCCCGGCTCGCGATCATCACTTTCAGCCGTTCCGCGATGTCGTTCAACCGCGCCACCGCCGTCGGCTCGAAACTCGACGATCCCTCCAGCAGCCCTTCCGCCTCGCGCGCAAGCTCGGTTCCTTCCTGCAAGCCAAAGGTCCCCAGCACTCCCGCAAGCTTGTGCGCCTCCGCAGCTGCGCTGCTCTGTTCTTCTCGCGAGATCGAAGCTCCGGTCGACAAATGCCCCGCGGCGTTTTGCAGTGTCGCCACGCGCTCCTCCATCTGCGGCAGAAACTTCTGCCACAGCCGGTTCATCGCTTCGGAAATTTGGGATCCGGCGGCGTCGCCCATAACTGCGTCCTAGTTCCAGCCAAGAATCTCCGCCACCTGCTGCGATAGCGATAGAGGATCGAACGGTTTCACCAGCACAGCTCTCACGCCAAGATCTGCGAATCGCGATCGATCGGTCGCTTGCACCTTCGCCGTCAGCAGCATCACAGGAATGTGCGCCGTTGCCGGATTCTTCTGTAACTCGCGAAACGTCGCCGGCCCGTCCATCCCCGGCATCATCACATCCAGCAGGATGGCGTCCGGCTGGTACGTCGCCGCCCGCGCCAGTCCCTGCGCGCCCGAACTCGCCACCATCACTTCCCAGCCCGCGACGGTCTCCAGGCTCAGCGCTGCTACTTCGCGAATATCGTCTTCGTCATCAATGATAAGAATGCGGTGCATCGACAACTTCTCCAAATTCCGTTAAGAACCCTGGCCTGCTGACACTTCCGAGACTGACTCTTCAGCTTCCTGCGGGCTGCGCAACATCGTCAACACCAGCGCTTCCAGTTGCTCCGGCTCAACGCTCGCCTTCGCCAGGAAGTGATTCAGCCCAAGCACCAGCTGCATGCGCTCTGCCTGCGTCAATCCGTGCGCGGAGTAAGCAATCAGCGGCGATTTGCTCAGGTCCTCGTGCTGCCGCAGCCAGTCCACCACGTTGAATCCATCGCCATTCGGCATCCCGATGTCCAGCACAATCATATGCGGCATAAAGCTCAGGCAATCATCCAGAGCCGCCTGCCTCGAACCCGCGACATGAACCACCGTATTTTCGCGGCGGAAGATCTCGCCGATCACCTGGCCCAGTTCCGGATCATCTTCAACCACCAGAATGCGCGCCTGCTCGCCCGGCACGCACAACACCTTCGTCAGTTCCTCCAGCAGAAAGTCGTCGCTGGGGCGCGGGAATAGCCGGTCAGCTTTCTTCTTTTGATTTGCGTCTTGCGCCTGCTGCGGATTCGCCACTCCCAGCAACACCACCGGCGTATTCGCTTCCGGCTCTTCTCGACGCAGCAGCGGCAGAATCTCCCATCCGTTGATCCCGTCCAGCGTCGTGTCCAGCACAATCGCGGAGACTCCGTCGTGTGCCACCGCCACAGCCTGGTCAACGGTAGTTGCCTCGACAATCCTGTATCCAAACCGCGCCAGCTGGTCCGCAATCAACGGCCGCGTCGTACCGTTCGTGTCCGCAATCAACACCGCCCCATGCGCGGCAGGGCTCGCCCCGCTGTCCGGATGTTTTCCGGCCGCAGCCGGCTGATACGGCAAAAACACGCGGAACGTGGAACCCCGCACCGGGTTCCGCTCCGCCCAGATGCGCCCGTTATGCTGCAGCACGATGGCCCGGCAGATCGCGAGACCAAGTCCGCTCCCGCCCTTCTGTCTCGAGTCCGAAGCATCCACCTGCTGGAAGCGTCCGAAAATCGCTTCGAGCTTGTCCGCTGGTATGCCGCGGCCCTGGTCGATCACCGACAGCGTCACACCGCTCGCGCCCGAGCGCAGCATCACGGAGATTGCCGAATTCGCAGGCGAAAACTTGATCGCATTCGAAAGCAGATTCGTGATCACCTGCAGCAGTCGATCCGGATCCGCAGTCACTTCCGTCTGCGTCTTGTCGTGGATCAGCAGCACGCCCGCCTCGTCCGCCATCGGCTGCACGCCGTCGATCGCCTGCCGCACAATCTCGCCCAGCTGAATCTGTCGGAACGCCAGCGGTTCGCGTCCGCTCTGCGTGCGTTCCAGATCCAGAATGTCGTTAATCAGCCGCACCAGACGCTCCGAGTTGTTCAGCGCAATCCGCAGCAGGTTCGCGGCCTTCTCGTTGATCACGCCCAGCATGCCCGAAGACAGCAGTCCCAGCGCGCCGCGAATTGAAGTCAGCGGTGTGCGCAGCTCGTGGCTCACCGTCGAAACGAACTCATCCTTCATGCGGTCCAGCGCGTAACGCTGGCTGATGTCCCTGAAGCTCAGCACCGAACCCGAAAAACGCCCCTGGTCCAGAATCGGATTCAGGAAGAACTCCGCCGGGAATCCCGTCCCATTGCTTCGATAAATCGTCCCCTCGCCGGTCACGGACTTCCGCTGTCCCGTCGCTCGCCGCAGCGGACAATCGTCGCCGCACTTCTTGTCCGCCGGCGCCGATCCGTGCACCAGTTGATGAACCGGCTTGCCGATCAGGTTCTGTGGTCGCGCACCCAGCAGCCGCGCCGCCGCCGGATTCGCAAACCGCACCAGACCGTTGCGATCGATTCCGCAGATGCCGTCTGCCACTGACCCCAGCAGAATTTCCTGTTGTCGGCTCAGCTCTTCAGCGCGCTCGCGTTCCCGCGTCCGCGCCAGCATCTGTGCCAACGATCCCGCCACCGTCTCCATGGCCGCCGTGGTTTCGCGGTCCTCCCGGATGCGCGAGTGGCAATAGAACTCCAGCACCGCCAGCACATGGTTCCCAACCTGCACCGGCGCCGCCCAGCCTGAAATCATCCTGCTGCGCAAAGCAGTCTGTATCCGGGGCGTCGGCGTGATCACCGATAGATCCGACGCCCACACCAGTCGCCCTTCCTTCCACGCGCGGCCCGGCAGACTTCCCCCCGGAGCCAGCGTAACTCCCATGCTCTCCTGGATCAGCGACTCCGAATCCCTGCCCGGAACCCCCCAGCCCGTGCTGAACTCCAGCCGGTTCTCCTCCGGGTTCACGTCCCACTTCACCGCAACGTCCCAGCCCTGCGAAATGCAGAGCGCCTCCAGAACACGCTTCGTCGCCACTTCGGCCGAGACATTCTCGCCCACAATCTGGCTGACGACCAGTTGCAGTGCCAGCCTGTGCTCGCGCTGCTTCTGCTGCGTCACATCGTGCAGCAGGCACTGGATGGCTACGGGCTTGCCCGCGCGCCGCCGCTGGTGCAGGCTCATCTCCAGTTCCAGCATGCGCCCGTCCCCGGTCTCCGTTCGCACTGGCGCACGGTCCACCGTGAACCCGTCCTGCGCTTTCTTCAGCAGCGCAGCAGCCTCCTCGCGTGCTCCCGGCCCGAAGACATCCGCAAACTGCTCGCTCTCCAGCGGCGCAGTCGGATCAAGCCGGAAAATCTGTCGCCATGCTGGATTGGCGTAGAGGTACCTGCCTTCCAAATCGAGCGTTGCGATCATCTCGCTCGAGCTCTCAAACAGATCGCGATACCGGTCCCGCGGGATCTTCAGTCCTTCGCCCGGCGACCCGGAGTTCGTCTGATCGAGCGCTACCGCCACGAGTCCCGTCGGCATACCCTCCCGGTTTCGCAACGTCGAGATGTGCAGGCGAACAGGGAAGAGCGCTCCGTCCTTCCGCCGCAGATGCGTCTCGAACGTCGGCACCTGGCTCGGAGCCAGCGAGTGCACCACCTCCGCGTACGACGTCAGCGAGCCCTCTTGCGCCGCTCCCATCGGCTTGGTGATCCCGTACAGCCGGCGCAGTTCAGAAACGAGCCGGTTCTCCTCACCCTGCGCCATCAGCTTTTCAGTGCTCTCACGATTCACCAGCTCCGAAGCGTGATATCCCAGCAGCCGCTCCGCCGCGGGATTCACATACGTAAGTTTGCCGTCCAGCCCGATCGAAAGCACCAGCGTTCCCGCTGAATCCAGAATGTCCTTCAGCGGATCGCCCGCGTAGCGCGCCGCAGCTTCGTTGTCCGCGGCATTGTCGGCCAGCACCCGCATCAACACGGCCGCGGTCAGGCCCATCGCGATCATGATCAGGAGCCAGTCGTAGCTCGGACCAGCTTCCACGCGCGCGAGGATCGCCCCCGCCGCCATCGCCACCGCCAGAATCGAAAGGGAAGACCAGATCGGCGGAGATTGACTCTCTGCGTCCTGCTTCAACTGCCTGGCTTCGCGTGAGTCCATCCCTTTTGCCGCGCTCCTGCAATCTGCCGGTCCGACCTGAGCTTCCTCATCAACGGAAGCCGGCACTTACACCGGTGTAACACTTCGCCGCGCGACTTGCCATGGATCGCACGTGCGTTTCCCGGGCAGAACCGTGCTGCCCCACCCCTTCGCTCGCACCGTTCCAGCGAGAATACATGCAACAATCACCAGCTGTCCCACGCACCCGCAGAACGCCGGATCGCAGCAAGAGTACGAACGCAAGAAGGCTTATCTTGCACCCTCCCACAAACACGTCTTGTTTTCAAGCGTATGTTACTGAACCCAAGTACTGTTGTACCCAGAACAGCATCAGCCCGAAGGCGCAATCCAGCGCTCTTTCGCACCGGCCTCCCGCAGCCGTCAGACCCGCCCGGTCTTATACTGGCTTCCATGTTCCGGAAACGCCTCCGTAAGACCCTGTATCTTCCTGTCTTCATTCTCGTTGTAAGCACTTTCGTGCCGCCGCCTTTCGCATTCGCCTGGGGTAACGAAGGTCATCGCATCATCAACCGCCTCGCCGTCACCAACCTCCCACAGGATGCCCCCGCCTTTCTACGCTGGGCCGGCGCCCTCTCTGAGATTGAATACCTCGGGCCCGAGCCCGACCGCTGGCGTTCCCCAGCCGAGCCCGAACTCCTCGCCGTCCAGGCACCCGAGCACTTCATCGACCTCGAACTGGCCGATCCCCTCGGCCCTCTCCCTCACCGCCGCTTCGACTTCGAAGCCGCCGCCTTCGCCGCCGGACAGCGCCCCGACAAGATCGGCCTCCAGCCCTGGCAGGCCACCGAAATCTGGCAGCGTCTCAAAGCAGCCTTCCGCGAATACCGCCGCCTCTCCGAAGCCCATCAGGACACCCACGACGTCGAACAGGCCGCCATCTTCTACGCCGGCTGGCTCGGTCACTACGTCGGCGATGCCTCCCAGCCTCTCCACACCACCGTCCAGTACAACGGCTGGACAGGCCCCAACCCCAACGGCTACACCACCGACCACAAGATTCACTGGAAGTTCGAAGGGCCGTTCGTCGGAGCCAACATTCACGCCTCAGACGTCCAGCCTCGCATAGCCCCCGTTCACGCTCTCCAAGGCGACGTCTTCGACGACTACGTGGCCTATCTCCGCCAGACCTCGAAATCCGTCGAAAAGGTCTACCAGCTGGAGAAGGCCGGAGGCTTCGACGGAGCCGGCTCTCAGGAATCGCGCGACTTCACCGCCGATCGCATCGCCGCCGGGGCCACCATGCTCCGCGACATGATCTACACCGCCTGGCTCCGCAGCGCCGACCCCGAACCCACCCGCCAACCCTCCGGAATGTAACTCCCCTCACTCAACCCCGGGATGACCCAAAGCTGTGCTCCGGTCATCGCGGCGTGGGGGTCCCCAGCGACAGGTCTTTGTCGCTGGGGTGGTTGAGCGATAGCGGGCGTCGTAAAGTCAACCCCCTGCCTTCCCGCAACCTCCCCTAAGTACCTCATTCCAAAACCGAAATCAGAACTTCCCCAGTTTGCAGTCCATTTCACAATTTCAGTCACAATAGAGGTAAGTTCCAATCTCGAAATGAGGCGAACAACACACTGAAATCCACGTAAACCCGCTTCTAAACTCAACAGGGAGAAACACTTGCGCCTAAATCCAGTCAGAGGACACACTTGGGGCTGACCCTTCGTTGCAAGCCGAAGAAAACGCTGCATTTGTTTACAAGCAATGGGGGAGGGGGCGGGGGGCCCTGAACTGTAGACCGGCCGTTCGCTAGTCGCCGGCCTGCGCCTTCGCCAGCACCGGCACGCGCCGCAGCAAGCCAGTCAGCACAAATGTCATCAGCGCCACCATCGGAACCGCAGTCACGAACCACGCGCCCAGCGCATGCCCCGCAAGGCTCCCCGAAGCCCAGATCAGCTTCAAGGACGAGCCATGCATGGCGGAGCTCGCGTTAGACGCGGCGCTCGATCCCGAGGAGAACATCCACTGCCCAAGCCGTACAAACGGAAAGATCAGCGCAACCTGCAGCGGCATTGCCGCGTAGTTCGCTGCCTGAATCGCGGGAACATTCAGTCGCAGCCCGAGAGCCAGAACGAGGCAGAGTGCCGTCGGTATCCCGATCATCGGCAGACACCCGATCGCAAACCCGAGCGCAAGCGTCAACGCAAGGCGCTCCGGCGAGACACCTTGGCTCAGCCAGCCCTCGACCTTCACGCGCATTGCTTGCAGTGATCTGCTCATCTCTGTTTCCTACGCTATCGGTACGAATCCCGTTCCCTTTTGGATGTTGCGTGAAACTTTTGTGAACTGAACCAATAGTGCACTGGGATCCCTGCCCATTTCACACCAGGCCAGCTCGCATTCATCAGAGTAGGCTGCTTCACACCCCGAAAGCCCTCCCACTTTAGGCGCAACTCCCCCGCCCAAAGTGTCACGTTGCGATAAGAAAGGCCTTGGCAAGGCTTCGTACCAGGGCACGGCTTCACAGGTGCTGAAAAAGTCCGAAACGGCTGGGTTTTGAAAGGGCACAGATTTATCTGTGCCGATAAGGGTGCAAAGAGAGCGCGGCTTTAGCCACCGCGGGACGGTTTCGATGAGTCCTGGCAAGACCGGCGCATTTTCAGCAAGCTGTTCAGCCATGCCGCTTCTGGGTACTCTTGAACCCAATCGCGCGTCGGCTTTGTATCAGGGCACGGCTTCAGCCGTGCCGCACACCGCCATGCAATTGCCGGGCTTCAGCCCCTGCGAATCTTCGCGTCGCAATGCCAATCGGAGGACCAACACGCTCTATCGCGTCACTCGAATCAACCCGCGCTTCTTCATCTCCCCCAGCACCTGCTCCACCTTCCAGTCCAGCGCTGCCGTGCCTTCAATCACCAGGTCCGCATGCGACGACGACGGCCGCACGTAGCTCATGCTCGAAGGCCTGACCGTCGTCTCATACTGCGCGCGCACCGACTCCGGCGTTCTGCCCCGTTCGACCGTGTCCCGCTTCATGCGGCGCTCAAAGCAGATGTCGTCGGGAGTATCGATGTACACGCTGAACTGATACAGCGGCAGCAGTTCTGGATAGTAAAGCGCAAACAGACCCTCCACGAGAACGAAATCGCTCGCGCGTATCGGTTCCGTGCGGCCCCGCACGCGCGTGTGTGTCGCAAAGTCGTATAACGGCCGCTCGATCTCCTCGCCTCGCGCCAGCGCAGCCACATGCTGCGCAAGCAGCGAGCTCTCAATCAGCGCCGGATCATCGAAATTCTGCTTCACCCGTTCCGAGAAAGGAAGGTGACTCAGGTCGCGATAGTAGTTATCGATCGGAAAATAGACGCCGTTAAGTTCACGGGCCAGCTCCGCTGCCAGCGTCGTCTTGCCCGAACCCGACGCGCCTGCGATTCCCATCACCACCGGCGGAAACGGCAGCCGTGGCGATGACTCTGCAGTGGCCCCCGCTTCGCTCACGACTCGGTATCCACCAGCGCAGACATCCACATTGCCAGCCTCTCCAGCAGATCCGCCAGCTTGCGCTCCACCTGCCGTCCTGCCTCGAACACCTCCGCATGGCTCAGCGGAGTCTCGTTAAGGCCGGACGCAAGATTAGTCACGCACGAAATACCGAGCACCTCGACACCCATATGCCGCGCCACAATCGTCTCCGGAACCGTCGACATGCCCACCAGCGTCGCACCCATCGTCCGAAACGCCTTGATCTCCGCAGGCGTCTCGAAACTTGGCCCGCTCACCGCCAGGTAAACGCCCTCATCGAGCTTCTCGCCTTCCAGCGCCGCGGCGCGGACTGCGAGTTCGCGCAGCCTCTTGGAGTAGGCCTCCGTCATGTCAAAGAACCGAAGTCCGAACCCTTTTCGCCCGAACGCGAACTGCGCCTCGTTCGGCCCCACCAGCGGATTCCAACCCATCAGGTTGATGTGGTCCGCGATCAACACCAGCTGCCCGATCCGGTACTTCTCCGAGATCCCTCCAGCCGCGTTCGTCAGGATCACCGCCCGTATCCCGAGAGTTCCCAGCACCCGCATGGGAAATATGACCGCCTCCGGCCGATGTCCTTCGTAGTAATGCACGCGCCCTTGCATCACCACGACCGGAGCTCCGCCCAGTGTTCCGGCAACCAGCCTCCCCGAATGCCCCTCCACCGTGGATCGAGGAAAATTTGGGATATCTTCGTAAGGAATGACGACAGGATTCATCACCGACTCGGCAGCAGCCCCGAGTCCAGATCCAAGCACGATTCCGAGATGCGGCTCAAGCCTTCCAAGCCGCGCGCGCACGTACTGCGCAGCCTTCTTTACGTCCTCAAAATAGCTCATATTTTGCGAATAAGTTGCGTTGCTGCGATTCTACAACTGAACCGGATGGCGTTCGCGTGACGCGGACCTCATCGCACCGGAGACAGCCATGTGCCGAAACATCAAGCCTCTCTTCAACTTCGATCCGCCCGTAACCGACAGCGAAATCCGCGCCGCCTCGCTTCAGTTCGTCCGCAAGATCAGCGGCTTCAACAAGCCCTCCAAGGCAAATGAAGCCGCATTTGCCGCTGCCATCGATGAGGTCGCAGCCGCCTCCGCACGCCTCCTCGCGTCACTCGAGACAAACTCGCCCGCTCGCAACCGCGAAGAAGAAGCTATGAAAGCGCGCATGCGCAACGAACAGAGGTTCCCGAAGGACGTAATTCAATGAAAGAGATCGTCGCGGTCATCTTCGGAGTAGGCTTACTCGGCAACGCCCTCCTCTTCGTTCCACAGGTCATCGCGGTCTGGCGCAAGAAGAGCGATGAAGGCATCTCCCTCATCACCTTCGGCGGCTTCAGCGTCCTCCAGGTCATCGGAATCGTCCACGGCCTTTACCAGCACGATCCATCTCTCACTCTCGGCATGGCCGCAAGCCTCCTCACCTGCGGCTCCGTCACCGGTTTGACCATCTTCTACCGCCTCCGCAGGCTCTCTGCTCCAGAGACTCCCAGGCCAAGCTAAGTCCCCGCCCAGCGTTCTTCTACTCTCTCCAGGAAACCCTCACCGGGCACTCACGGCATCCAACTCTTTGTCTGTGAGGCACCCGGAGGTTCTCCGTGACCCGCACCCGACCCATACTGACCCTCGTCATTCCTCTGTTGACCGCCGTCGCTGCCGCTCAGAGCCCTCGCGACATCGTAAGGCAAGCAGTGCAGACTGAGCTCGCAGCTTCGAGCAACGACCACTCCCACTGGCTCTACTTCGAATTCGACCGCAAACCAGACAAGACTGTGAAGCAATGGGTTGCGGAGGCGCGGTCCGTCAGCCTCGAACGCGTAGTCGAGAGAGATGGTCAGCCGCTGCCCGAATACCAGCAGAGTCAGGAAATGAGTTCCTTCATCAACGATCCGAGCGCGCAGAACAAGAAGCGCAAAAGCGGCCAGCACGATGACGAGCAGGCGGCAGAGCTCTTAAAGATTCTGCCGGACGCTTTCATCTGGAACTTTGACGGTCAAAGAGGGAACGAGATCTTTCTTCATTTCAAGCCCGATCCGCAGTTTCGTCCGCCTGACCTGGAGGCCCGCGTATTTGCCGGGATGGAAGGCGACATGGCCGTCGATCGACAGCAGCACCGCATCGCGACTCTCAAAGGCCGGCTCATTCACGACGTGAAGATCGGCTACGGCATCCTTGGCCAGCTGAAGGCTGGTGGCACATTTGATGTCGAGCGCCGCGAACTCACCCCGACCGTATGGGAGATCGTCGAAACTCACGTTCACATCGATGGCCACGCCCTGATCTTCAAGACCATCTCAGAGAACGAAGACGACGTGAAGTCGCACTTCAAGCAGATCAATCAGGGCACATCTCTCCAGCAGGCCAAGGAGGAACTGATGCAGTTGAGCCCGGATCCCGGAAAGGCCGCGAGCGCTTCTATCGCTGGGCACTGATCGCGAGCCCCTTGTATCAGTCGCCCGTTTCAGTAGTGTTTGAGGACTGCGGAGGCGCGGGTCGCTTCGGAACGACCAACCGCGGACGGCCGCATGCTGACGGAACATTTCGCATCTGCTCAATGAACACCTTGTTGCCCGGCCATCCCGGTCTCAATGTCGACCAGTAGCTGGACACCGAAATCAGGGGCTTCTTCTGATCGATCAGTTGATTGTCCAGAATGCTCACGCCGCACAGCAGATTATTGTCGGGCTGCAGAATGGTCTTCCGCGGATCGTGCGGAGGCAGATGCTTGTCTGCATGCCAGTCGAAGTCACATCCATATCGACGCGAATCCTCGTAAGTCAGCTGCAGCAGGCCAGAGGCGCGGACCATTCGATGGCTCACGCCATCCACTACGGCAACCTGAGCTTCGGTATGCTGCACATCCGCGGTAGCGTGCAAACCCGCCTCCGCGCCGGCGAGCGCCTGGAAGAAGTACGCCCAGAAAGCTCGGCGATCCGCCTCGCTCATCCTGCTAAACCGCGGGCAGAACTGGGCTACTTTGTGTCCCATCTTGGGCGAGACGAGCTCCTCCGGCAGCGCCTTCTCGATCGTGGCATCCCACTCCGGCCGCCACGTGTCGTCATCCCCCAGCTCCGCCTTCTTCTCAGCAATCGGCGTCGAAGGTGCAGGCTTCAGCTCCAGTGCTGGCGCTGCCGGCTCGGCCACAGGTGCCGGTGCTGGAGGCGCTGGCGTGCTCCGAAATGCGACCAGCCCCGACGCCATTCCCATGGCAATCAGGCACGTCGCGATTCGGATTTTCCGGGGCATCGGCACCAGGCAAAATCTCCTGTCTGGTTGTGATGCGACCCATCGAAACAGCGGTTGGTCGCCCAGGCGCACGAAGTGCCGAAGCCTAGATATATCAGCCACTTGCATTTTGCATGAAGGGCTACTTAGTGTGCGCCAGATTTTGCGAAACCTTGTAGTGCCCGGGCAACCCCGTAACCGCAATCGGGATCACCGCGCCCGCATTCTTCTTCTTGAAGAACGGCGCAAGCGGCTTCAGCAAAAACGACTTGAATCCAGTCGCCGTATGCGAAATGTCCGTGTCCATCTTCAGATCGCCAGTCAGGTGCACCGCATCATCGTGAAATCGAAATGTCCCCACGAGAGTCGCCATCGCTCCCGGAATTCGAAATTCAAGGTGCGATGTCGAAGCCACTCCATCCTCAACCTTTGCCGGCCCGCGCAGCGAAGACACCACATCTGTTCCGGGTGCCGGCGCGTTCGGATCTGCTTCGAGCCCAGTATTCTTCTGCTTTCCTTGCGCCCTCTGGCTGAATGCAGAAAGGCTTTTTTCCGTATCCTTGTCGGTCAACTTCTCAGCAGGCACGTCGAAGCTGCCGTTCAGCCGCAGTCTGGCGATAAAACCGTCCCCTGGAGGCCCAAGGTATGCGTGGCTCTTCAACGTGACTGGGCCGGTGATCGGCACATCCCGATGAATAAATGGCCTCATCAGGTCCTCAGCCCGCCCGCGATCAACACTGATGTCGAAGTTCGTCTTCTTCGGACTGCCCTCGATCGATCCCCTCGCCTGTATCGTCGTCGGCCCGATCTTCAACTCGATCGACTGCACCGTCAAATCTCCGTTGGCTCCACGCAGCGAGCCCTGCAGCGTGCCATCCACACGCGTCGGCTTACCGTCTTGAACGGCAAAGTTGGCCGTTGTCTCCGAAGCCTCTACCCTCATCTCTCCAATCGAGCCCTTGAACTCCCCTCGCGAATCCAGCGTTCCGCTGATCTCCCCCACATCATGCAGATTCACACCCGTAAATGCGAAGGTTCCGCTCAGCGGCGTCCCATTGAAATCGTGCGCGCGGATCGGCCCCATGCTGCCTCTCGCAAGAATCCGGCCCCGCGGGATCGCATTCGTCATGTCCACCGCGTACGTGAACGCTTCACCTTTATGCAGATTGGTGAGTTCCACCTGCTTGATAGGAAACGCGAGCGGCTTTCCGCTATCGCGAAGAATCTCCAGGATGCTGTCGTGAACAATCATCCTCTCGATCATCGTGTCCGGCCCGCCGAACTCCTTCGAACTTCCAGCCGGAAAACTCAACCTGCTCGCAGTGCTGCCGACCGCCGGAATAACAATGTGAAAGCCGGTTACCTCGACCTGCTCCACCCTCCGCCGCAGCATGATGAGATCGCTCCACGTCCCCACGACCTTCATCGACTCGATCCGCCCCAGCGGTGGAGTTCCCGCAGGTGCCGTCTTCCGTCGAATCGTAATCCCGGTAGCTTCAAATCCCGGGCGAGGGAAGTACACGCGGTGATAGCCCGTGAACTTCACATCACTCGTCAATACGTCCTCGAGCATCGCGTGTATCTTGCGATGGCGGTACGGCCAGTTCGCGCTGATAAACACCGTTGCCCCTGCAAGCAAAGCCCCAGCCGCCACAATTGCGATGTGCACCCACAGCGGAGCCTCCTGCCAGATGCTTCTGACCTTCCTGCGTATCCTGTGCTTTTTCCCTGGACCTCGTTCCGGGGCAGCCGGAGGCGCTGGGTCGTCGTGCACCGGGTGGACCATCGAAGAATGAGCCATAATCTATGCGCCGGACAAAGAACTCAGAAATATAAAACTTGCTCTAAGGTTCGTCTCAGTCCCTTACCTTGCCCGTCCCAGAGCCTGCAGTTTTGGAAGCGCAAATGCACTCCGTCGTTGCCCTGTGGACCCCGATAGCCACTGAGCTCCAACAGCTACCCGAGAAACATCCCCGCAATCGAAGCAGAAATCAGATTGGCCATCGTTCCCGCCAGCATCGCCCGTACTCCGAGCCGCGCTAGATCATTGCGACGCTCCGGCACCAGAGCCCCAATCCCGCCGATCTGCATTCCAATCGACCCCAGATTGGCAAACCCGCAAAGCGCAAACGTCGCAATCGTAAACGACCTCGGCAGAATCATCGCCTTATGCGCTCCCAGCGCAATGTAGGCGATCACCTCGTTGAGAGCCATGCGCGTGCCCAGCAGATTTCCAATCAGGCTGCAGTCCTGCGCAGGCACGCCGATCAGCCACGCCACCGGCCAGAACACGTAGCCGAGAATCTCCCCCAGGCTGCCCGGAACCCAATGAAACCCTGCGTGCAGGTGGACCCACCCAAGCAGCATGTCAAGCAACGCCACCAAGGCCAGAAAGCTGATCAGCATGATGGCCACATTCAGTGCCAGTTTGCCGCCGTCGATCGTGCCCCGCGCAATCGCTCCAATGAGGTTCTCTTCCGCATGCTCCTCGCTCTTCGGGATGACAACCTTGCCTTCCGTCGCAGGAACCTCCGTCTCCGGTACGAGCATCTTCGCCATCAGGATCGTGCCCGGCGACGTCATGATCACTGCGGAAAGAAGGTGCCGCGCTTCGATCCCTTGAGAGATATACATCGCCATGATGCCGCCGCTTACGTGCGCCATTCCGCTCGTCATGATCGTCATCAGCTCGCTGCGTGTAGCTCCGGCAAGAAACGGCCTGATCGTCAGCGGAGCCTCCGTCTGCCCCATGAAAATCGATGCCGCCACGTTCATGCTCTCGGCACCGGAGATGCGCATCGTTTTCAGCATGACCCATGCGAGCGCGCGAATGATGATCTGCATCAGGCCGATGTGATACATCACCGCAAAGAACGCCGAAATAAAAATAATCGTCGGAAGCACTTGAAACGCAAAGATCGAGCCCAGCGAAGTGTCCGGCGTTCCCAGCTTTCCGAAAAGGACCGAAGTGCCCGCAGCCGTTGCGCTCAGCATCTTCGTTACCACACCGCCTGCCCAATACATCGCTCGCTGCCCGAAGTCGAATCGCAGGACAAAAAACGCGAACAGGAACTGAAGGCTCAACCCCCACGCGACCGTGCGCCAGCGAATGCTCCGTCGGTCCGTCGAAAACAACCACGCCGCCAGCAGCACGGCCACGATCCCTAACACACCGGTGAAACGTTGCAATCAGCGCTCCTTGAGCAAAGCCGTTCCAGCTTCAGCTTCTCGCAGTTCAAATACTCGGCCAGTGATCTCACATACACCGGATACAGGTTCGCGTCGAAGCTTCAACTCAGCTATTTTCCCTACCTTACTGCATCGCGGAGGTAGCGCTCCGCGTTTTCCCGCGTGAAGATGAGGCTCACGAGCGGTACCTCTTCGGGAGCCTCATCGGAAATAGTCACGGCCCGCTTGATGCGTTCGCTCGGCTCCGCCAGCATCGTCTCGTCGCTCGCGAAAAGCGTTGCGAACGGCTGACCCGCTTCGACGTGAACTCCACGGCGCGCATGGAACTCCACTCCTGCATGCGGGTCCACCGGTTCTCCTGCCCTCAGGCGACCGGCGCCGAGCCGCTGCACGGCCCAGCCCAGTTCCATCGTGTCCATCTGCGACACGTAACCCGTCTTCCACGCCTTAAGCTCCAGTCTTGCCCCCGGTCTGTGGGAGCTTTGCAAATCTTCAAAGACCGTCACATCTCCGCCTTGCGCGCGAACCATCTCCTTGAAGACCCGCAGACCGCTTCCATTCGCAAGCGCCGCAGCCGCAGCCTCGTATCCCTGCTCAGCAGTCTCCGTCTTCCCGCCCAGGTGGATCATCCACCCTGCAAGCTGCAGCGACAACTCGCGCAGATCCGCATTGCTTCCGCCCGCCTCACCTTGCAGCAATTCCACACACTCGGCAATCTCAATCCAGTTGCCCGCAGTCCTGCCCAGCGGCTGGCTCATGTCTGTCATCAGCGCCACCGTGTGCGTCCCGGCGCTCTCCGCTGTCGCCACCATCAGCGCCGCAAGAAACTCCGCGTCCTCGCGCTTCCGCAGGAATGCGCCCGATCCCGTCTTCACATCCAGTACAAGCCCGCGCAGACCGGCTGCCAGCTTCTTGCTCAAAATCGATGCGCAAATCAGTCCAGGGTCTTCCACTGTCCCCGTCCGGTCGCGCAACGCATACAGAACCCGATCCGCCGGAACCAGCGTTGGGGTCTGGCTCACAATCGCGACTCCACACTGCTTCACCACCGTTTCGAATTCCGGAAGCGATAAGGCGGAACGAAAGCCCGGAATCGAGTCAAGCTTGTCGAGCGTGCCGCCTGTGTGGCCTAGCGCCCGCCCGCTGATCATCGGTACAGCCACTCCGCATGCAGCCGCCAGCGGTGCAACCAGAAAGCTCGTCTTATCCCCGACACCTCCGGTCGAGTGCTTATCCACCGCCGGCCTGCCTAGATGTGAAGAGTCGAGCTTCTCTCCCGAGTCGCGCATCGCGATCGCGAGCGCCCGCGTTTCTGCAATGGAGAGACCGTTCATCCAGGCCGCCATCAGCCACGCAGAAAGCTGTTCGATCGGTATCGATTCGTTCGCAGCGCCTTCCACGATGAACCCGATCTCGCGCTCATCCAGACCGCCACCATCCCGCATCTTCCGGATCAGGTCGACCATGTGCAGGGATGCAGCCGAACCTGCGTCTTCTCGTTCAGGCATGAAGCCCAACCTCTATTTCAGGTCAGGCATGAAGCCCAACCTCTATTTCTGGACTGTTGAGATTATCGCAACCGGTGAGACTCGTCTGTGAGCGCCATCCCGCAAGACCGGCGCCCGCGCAGCGGCTCAGCGCGCCTTGTCTTTCAACTGCATATCGAAGCCGAGGGGCAGAACCTCTTCGAAGCGCATTGTGGTCACCCCTGCCGCAGCTGGAAAGACGATCGCGGCATCCGCGCTCGCAAACTCCGCCAGCATCTGCCGGCAGGCGCCGCAAGGCGGGCTGGCCGCCTTGTTCAGGTTGGCAACAGCAACCGCAACGATCCGAATCTCAGGCCCAAACTCGCTCACCGCTCGCACCAGCGCCGCCCGCTCGGCGCAGATCGTCAACCCGAAGCTCACGTTCTCCACATTTGTCCCGGTCACGACCTGACCGTTTTCCAGCAACAGAGCAGCTCCCACCTTGAAATTTGAATACGGCGAGTAGGACTTCTCAGCAGCAAGCGTTGCTTGTCGCAGCAGTTCGTCGTTGCTTGTACGGGCAGGAGTCGCGTTCATGAGCCAAGTCTAATTCCACCGCACAAACCGGAGTTCGATGCCGCCGGCCTACAGCGTCTGCGTGAGAACTCCGGGCAAGCCGCAACTTCGAAAGCGCAAGACTTTGCAGTTTGCCGAAGAACTCAATAGGTTCCTGAAGAACTCAGCCCTGAGGAGCCCTGTATCAGGGCACGACTTTACAGCTTGCTGAAGAACTCGACCTTGAGGAGCCCTGTATCAGGGCACGACTTCACGGCTTGCTGTAAGAGTCCGAAACGGCCGGGTTTTGAAAGGGCACGACTTCAGTCGTGCCAGAACGCGCCGTTAGGCGCAAAGGTTGTTAGCCCCGCGCTTCAGCGCGGGGTTCGTAGATTAGGCAAACATGAGTCCCGTAGGGACGGTGTATGAGGGCACGACTGAAAGCCGCTTCGCCTGCCAGATCATCGCCGTAGCAAGAAGCGTCAGGGCACGACTTCAGTCGTGCCGAAAAGCCCTGCAAAACGCCCCCGGGCTTTAGCCCCTGAGGGATGCTTTCTACCCAGGCTTACAGCGTGTGAGTCGTCCGATGGATCATCACCAGGCCCGCGATGCAGAACCCCAGAACCATCGACGACACAACGAAGGCTCGCCGCAAAGGACTCGATGGATAGAACCTCCGATGGCTACGGAAGGTCACGACAATGTCCCGCTGCAGGTCAGGCGTATCCCAACCCGTAAGTCCCCGGCGGATCTCCGCCACCATGGCCACCTCGAGCAGGCAGCAGCAGACAGCGCTCAGGAGACTGCCCGCCGCGAATATCTCAGTGAGCAGGAGTATCGACACAGCACCTCGCAGCAAATTCGCCGTATGCTCCAACGATCGGTTCAACGGTCTTGGGTTATTTCTATTATCCAACGTACCCTATTCCGTCTACAGCCGAAAACTCCCGGTATGTACCCAAAGTAATGAGGGTCCCTCCCATAAACGTGGGATGTTCAGGAGTAAGATTGTCACTTGTACGGCGCCCCGCCGCCAGCCGCGGCCTGCGCTGATTCCTTATCGTCTTTATACTCCGTGACCGGCGCGGTTTGATCACCTGAGGGTCGTATGGCGAATTCCAATTCCCGCTTCGATGGACACTCAACCGGGCAGGACCGGCGCGCCGAAAGACGCAATGCGCCAGCGCTTGCTGCTTACCACTGGAAGGGACCCTACCCGCGGCTGAATTCGGTGAGAGACATCAGCTGCACGGGTGCATTCCTCCTCACCCAGGAACGCTGGGAGCCCGGCGAAGTCGTGTCACTCACCCTCCAGCGAAGCGGCCCTCCTGAAAAGGAGAACGCCTTCTCCGTCCAGGCCAAGGCTGTTCGTTGGGACAATGACGGAGTCGCGGTCTCTTTCCTGCTCCCTCCCGGCGCCGACCTCCGCCTGTGGCAGAGCCCGCTCAAGAGTGCCGAGTTACAAAACGAGCCGGAAGATATCCTGCGCGAGTTCCGTGTGGCGCAGACCATCTCCTTTCTAAGCCGCATCTCGCCGGAAACACGCGTCGCTGTGAGCCGTCTTCTCCATGAAGAACTGAGCAACTACCGTCTTGAAAATGCCATCGAGATTGCTCGCAAGGCCGAGAGAATGCTCGGGGCCGCCGTGGAAGAAGACCATCTTCGCGCTCTGCCCGAAATCGCAATGCGCATCCTGGAGGCCGGATCTTGGTCTTCCGACGACAAGTGGATGCTCCAGTTCTGGGCGGGCCTCCTCGCCGCCTCGTGCAGTTCTACCGGCGATGACCAGTCGATCGTCGCTTTTGTAGATCTTCTCAGCCAGCTGAAAATGCTCCACATGCGCATCCTGTCGGCTGCTGCCGCCAAATCCTCCAAAGTCTCTGGGGCCCAGGGCACTATGTATACCCGCCCACTCAAATGGAATGCGGCTGATCTGGTGCGCTTCTCCGGGTCCGCTGACCTCATCAAGCTCGACCGCGAACTCAATTACATGGCCGACATCGGGCTCATCGCGCCTCGAGAGAAGTCAGCATTTTTCCAGCAGATGACCGACACCACAATTGCGCTGACGAACCTGGGCCTTCAACTCTACGCCCGGTGCAATGGCCACCGCGGCACCGCCCAGAACTTCTACGGCGTTCCCATGACCCCTTCTGGTGCCCTCGCCCTCGAGAAGTAGAACGGCTATCGAATCCAGGGGCGAAGCTGTACCCTATCCGCCGGCGCCTCCTGCGATGAGCTGGCGTCGATCCGTCTCGAACTGTCTCAGCAATGGGGTTCACTCTAACCCGACGTCAAGAACCGTTCTCAACATCGACCCCCTAAACTGCAGATCCCAAAGGCAAAAAACACCGTAGCGAATTTGCAGTCTATTGCGCGCGTTTCGTCATACTTGAGATATATGCATCGCCCGCGCAAACATGACGGCTCCAGGAGAATCTCCTATGAATCTCGCCCCTTATCCCCTCGTTCTTTAGTCCCTCTGTCCCTACTCCCTCGTTGCCTTTGTCCCTCGGTGCCTCTGTCCCTCTGTCCCTTTGTCCCTGCTTCTAAGTCCTTTGTTATGACATAGATTGTGCATAAGTCCAATCCGGAGATACACTTGCGGCCGCTCTCCCGCTGTAAGTCCAACGAAACAATGCTGTTGTTTACAAGCAATATGGGGAGGGGGCGGGGGTAGTCATGTGTCAAGACATGTGACAAGGAACACGACATCTCGCTCCGCACCCGCCGCGTGCCCGGGTGCCCCATCCAAGCTCTGCTTGGGTGGGAGCGATACAGTCAACGAAGGCAAGGCTAGTAGCCAGAAGCCAGAAGCTAAAAGCCAGAAGCTAAAAGCTAAAAGCTAAAAGCTAAAAGCTAAAAGCTAATAGCTAACAGCTAATAGCTCCTGACATTTTTCACACGCACTGGTGATGCCGAACACAAACGTTAAATTTAACTCTCAATAGAATCCACGTAGTTGAAATAGCGATCGCGGGAAAGTTCATGCTTTGTCTTGCCGCGATGGCATTGCCGGATAGTTCGCAGATTCCGGAGGATTCTTTGAGTTCTTCCAGATCGTGGTTACGCCTGCCATTCATGTATCGTCCGCGCGCTGAACGTCGCGAATCCCCAGCGCTCGTGGCCGTCCACTGGGAAGGACGGACTGCTCACCAGAACCCCGTTGCGAACCTCAGCAGCAGTGGCGCCTATCTCGTCACCCGCGCACAGTGGAGTCCAGGACAGATCGTCTCCCTCACCTTTCAGAGAAAAGGCAGGCTGGAGGACGCGAGCCGGGGCCGGTATACCGTTCAGGCTAGAACCGTCCGCCGCGACAAAGATGGAGTGGCCATCGCGTACATGCTGCCAAGGGAGACAGAACTCAACCTCTGGGAACCAACCATCAAAGCCAGTGCGCCGCAAACGGAACCGGAAGATGTAGTCCGCGAATTTCGCACGGCCGCTGCCATCGCCTTCGTCAAGCGGCTCGCCCCGCAAGCCGCCGATCGGGCCAACTGGCTATTCCGTCGCGGTCTCAGCAGCCACAGGCTGGAGAGCGCTCTCGAAATCGCTCTGCATGCCGAGGAACTCCTCGCGCTCGCGCCCGGAGGCATGCGCCTCCAGGCAAACCCGGACTTCGTTCTGCGCGCTCTCGAGGAAGGGTCGTGGGCTGAAATCGATTGGATCTAGCATTACTGGTCCGGACTGCTGGTCAGCTATTGCAACGCTGCCCACGATGCCGCCGAGCCCGATTTCGAGCTCGCCGGCCTGCTCAGCCAACTCACCACGATTCAGGCGCGGATTTTTGCGAGCGCCTGCGACACAGCACCAAAGGAGCTGGATTCTTACGGACAAGTCCGTGCCGGCTCCCTCACGCGTTCTGCCGATGAACTCGCTCGAATCTCCGGCATTCACGACAGAGCTCATATCGAGCGGGACATACAGCACCTCTCATGGCTCGGCCTTCTGGAGCAGGGTATTAAGTGGAAGTTCTTCGCGCTGATCGATGAAGCGAATACAACTCCCACGCCTCTGGCACTCCGGCTGTATGCGCGATGTCACGCACACCGCGGAGACCCGTGCTCCTTCTACGGCCTCCAGCCCGCGATGGCAGCTCTGGCGGCCCGTTAACGCCGCCGGCCACGCAGATCGGCTTTGGGTACATCAGTCCAACAAAATTGGACGGAATCTGCTGCTGCCTAAGTAATTACCTCCCTGTTACGAAGAGGCAATTGTGGGAGTAGCATGCACTCAGGAACAATTCTCTGTCGGTTCAGCTGAAGCCTTGAGTTCCGCAACTGCCGCCAGGAGGGCAGGATGTCACTGAGGAGCTGGTTCGAGAAGAAGTTTGCTCATGAACACGAGATTCAGGCGCGTGCGGAACGGCGCGAAGTTCCCGGTCTAGAGGCGATCCACTGGACAGGCTCTTCTCCCGGGCTCGACATCGTCAAGAACATCAGCTCCACCGGAATGTATCTCGTGACCCGCGAGCGCTGGCCCGAAGGCGAGATCAATCCAGTCCGGCTCGTATACCCGGAACTCACCGACGACTCCGCGGAGAAGCAGGTCACCATTGAGACCCGCACCGTGCGCTGGGGAGAGGACGGCATGGGTCTCTCGTTCGTGCTGCCCGAGTGCATGGATTTGTGGCTATGGCAGGCAGGCGAGCGTGTAGAACCGGCAGATATTCTCAGCGAGTTCCGTCTTTCGCGCGCTCTTGCGTTTCTGCGCCGCATCTGTCCAGCAGCAACCCAGGAATTGAATCTGTTGTTCCGCGAAGGTCTGGGTAACATGCGTGTGCCGAACGCGATCGCAATCGCACATCGCGCCGAAATCATGCTGGCGGCCGAGGCTAACTTCCACCAGATGCATGCGCCTGCCAGTGTCGTGCTTCGCGTTGTCAAAGAAGGCTCCTGGGCCGAAGACACCGCGACGCAGAACTTGTGGGCCGGCATTCTTGCGACCGCGTGCACCATAGCGGGCGACGACGAATCGAACCTGCCGTACATGGATCTGCTCGCCGAGATGGCCACAGTCGATACGCGGCTCTATGTCGAGGCGTGTTCGAAAGCGCCGAAGGTGTTCGCCACCAATGGCGCTGTTTCTGCGAGTCCGCTGATGTGCACCGCCGACGAGATGATTCATCTGACCGGCACGAAGGATCTTTCCAAAATCGATCGCAACATTCTCCAGCTCTCGATTCTCGGCCTTCTAGAACCGCGCGAGAAGGCGAAGTACTTTTCGTTCGCCCAGACCGCGAATCTGACTCCGACGGCACTTGGCCTTGAGCTCTATGCACGATGCCAGGGTCATCGCGGCGCGCCGTTCGAGTTCTATTCAAGCCAGAAGACAAAATCCCCTGAGCCGAGCGAGCAGAAAGGACCAGCCGGAGATTTGCCGGCGTAGGCCGCTTTCATCCGTTGCTCTTCATAAGCTCTGCAACCGCGGAATGCAGCTTCTCTGTGATTTCTGCTTCGCTTTCGAGCGGTCCGAAGCGCATCGGCTGCCCGATCCGAACTTCCAGCTTTCCCGACCGGAACCATCCGCGCCCTTTCGCCTTCAACTCGCCCAGACCGTTTAACGCGACGGGCAGCACGGGAGCGTGTGCCTGCTTTACAAGCAGCCCGATGCCAGGGCGGAACGGCGCGAGTTCGCCTGCGGGAGAGCGCGTGCCCTCCGGAAAGATGAGCAAGTTGTAGCCGCGATCGAGCGCTTCACCCGCGTGTGCAAAGCTTCTCTGAAAATCGCGCCTGCGCGGCAACGGAAAGACGTTGTAGAGCGCGGTCACAAGCCAGTATGCTGCGGGACCGAAGAGCATGAATCTTCCGGTCTCTGGATTGCGAAAACGGCGGTAGTCCTGCAGCATCTCTCCGAGCATCGCGGCTGCAACTCTCCGGCGCATCGGGCCGGGCAAGCCGTATTCCACGAGCGCGCCATCGTACGCAGTGACGTGGTTGCAGATGATGAGCATCGGCTCGTGCGTGTTCAGATCGCGTGGCCTGGTGACGCGCGGACTGCCGAGAAACCAGACGAACGGCTGCGCAACGAGTTCAAGAAACACAGAGCGGATACCCTGCATCGGCTTCGACCACGGCCACTTCGGGTAGTGAAACGTTGTTCTCTCCGTAGCGCTTTGCGTTTCGACGATCGTGGCAGGTGCGGACTCTGAATTCTCAGCACGAGCCTCGGCCAGATTGCGTGCATCATCTGCGGCGCTGCCTTGCGCGGCTGTTGCGGCGCTAGCCTTTGGCCCTAAGTTGCCCGCTGCTTCGGCAGATTGCTCAGCGAGGGTTTCGCGCGATCGCGATGCGCCGAGCAGCGCACGAAGGTCGCCCAGAGTGCGCGCAGCGTCGACCGAACCCTCTTTTGGAGCGTCTGCCATTCGCTCGTCGAGGGCTGAGGCAAGCTGAACGCGTCCGAGGCTGTCGAGATGAAAGTCCTCGCTCAGACGCAACTCATCGTTGCCGACCGGATGCTCACCCGCGATCTCAGCGACCAGGGAGTAAAGCCAATCTCCTCTGAATGCAGACGAGCGGCCAGCATCATCACCAGATGCAACTTCTGAAGGCGCCGATTTGTTTGCGAGCCACTCCGCAACTACCTTTCGTCTCACCTTTCCCGTGGAGGTTCGGGGCAGATCGGGCTCAGGCCAGATCATCCAGCGCCGAACGCGCTGGTAATCTGCCAGCCTTGCATTGGCGCGATCGACTGCTTCTGCTGCTTTCTTCTCGTCTCCTCGTGTTGCCAGTACGGCGCATGGCTCCGGTCCTGCGGGGGTTTCGAGCGCCACGACCGCGCTCGCGGCAATCTCGGGTTGCGCTTCGAGAGCGGCTTCGAGATCTTCCGGATGCACATTCACGCCTGCTGCGGTGACGATGACTTCGCTTTTGCGACCCATGAAGCGCAACTCTCCGGTTGCCTGTTTCTCGGCCAAGTCACCGGTCGCGAGCCATTCATCTTCGCGCTGGCGTAGCTCTCCGCCGCTCCAGGTGGCGGTTGAGATCATCGGCCCTTTCACGAGGACTTCGCCGTCCGGTCCGATCTTCACTTCGCGGCCCGGCAGCGGCTTCCCGATTGTGCCGCTCGCGACGTGGAACGGATGATTGAGTGTAATGAGCGCTGTCGTCTCCGTCATTCCATAGCCCTGGACAACAACGAATCCCAGGCCGTTCCAGAACTGCTCGAGAGGTCCGGCCAGAGCGCCGCCGCCGGAGATCAACGCCCAGAACTTGAACCCAAGCTTGTGATGAACGTCTCGAAAGACCCACCAGCGCTTCCACGCTTTCATTCCTTTCGAAGCGGCGATCCGTTCCGCCAAGCCGCGGCCCGTGTTCTCGAGATGCGCCTTGATCAGCGCCATCACGCGCGGCACTGCGGCGAGCACGGAGATTCGCTCGTGCCTGATGGTCTCCACCAATCGGGGAGCGACGAGCCGCGTGTCGAAGTGGACTTCGGCTGCAAAGATGGGCGGTATCCACAGACCCATTGTCTGCCCGAAGACGTGACTCAGCGGAAGCGTGTGCAGGAAGCGCAGCGGATGCACGTACTTCTCGTAGCGCAGATACTTCTGTGCAGCCTGTTCGATCGGCCCGACGCTCGCCAGAACGTTGCCGTGGGTGTGAACGATGCCTTTCGGATCTCCGGTCGTTCCGGAGGTGAAGAGGATCTGGAGCGGAGTCTCGCGCGACAATCCATCTATCGGGCCAGCTTCGTGCCGGGGCAGGGAAGCATCCCAGTCCTCGAAACAGAGGGTGGGAATGCTCGTCCTCTGCTCGCGGCCGGACGCCTGATCTGTGATGTCCAGTTCGTCGTGAAGCTTCGTCATCAGGTTCGCGTCGCCAACGGCGAGCCTGGGCTTCACATCGGCGGCTATCCGTCGCGCGAAGTCGGCGCTTCCGAAGGCATCGAGCGGCACGGCGATGACGCCGCGCAGCATGCAGCCATAGAACGCTGCGACCCATTCGGCGCCGTTTTCAGCCCAGAGGAGGAGGCGATCGCCCTTGCCGATTCCGCGCTCCTCTAAAAAAGCCGCGAATCGACCAGCGAGCCGGGCCAACTCACCGTAGGTTGTCTCGCGCCGGCGAACACCCTGGTAGCGGACGATTGCGATGTCGCTGCCGTGTTTTCTGAAGTCCTGCAGCAGCGTGGCCAGGTGCTCGCGCAAGTATCGTTACTCCTGCTGAGAATCGTAGCAGTGCGAGAGTGGCTGGGAGGGTGTGCCCGTCAGCTGTTAGGTATTAGCCGTTAGCTTTTAGCTCTTAGCTGTTAGCTCTTAGCTTTTAGCTAATGCCTTCGCTGAGTGTTTCGTTCCCACCCAAGCAGAGCTTGGATGGGGCACCCGGCTTTCGTTGCCGCTCGTGGGTTCTGCCCGCTCATCGCATGATGACTCTGTGCGATGAACGGGCACAGCTCGGGACGAAAGAGCGAATTCAAACCATGTCTCCAGAGGTGAGAGCAATTCGGCAGTGCATCGTGTGGGGTACCCTCTCCCCACTTGTGGAAATAAAAACGAACCTGTTCTTTGTCATATTCCTCTGCAGGCGCGGCTTAGTTCCGGATCGACGGCGCTGCGTGACCTAAATTCCTGATCATCCTCGCAGCATCCTTGCGCGTTGAGGGTTCGGGCCTCGGCGCGGTTCGGGCCGAGAGGTCCGCCCCGCCGAGATCGGAATCGTCGAAGAAGGAGTCTGGTTCGTCGCACTCCTGTTCCAACTCGCCCATGATGCGCGTCGCCATCTTGAGAGCTCTGAGCAGGGTTTCCGCCTCGGAGCGTTTCATGCTGCCCTCGGCGAGGCGCTGAAGAACCTCATTGGTGGCGAAGAGGATCGAGTTCCTCGAATCGAGAACGGGAAGCTCAAACGAGGCGCTCGCTCGACGCGGTGCGCGCCGGATGGTTTCGCGCGGGGTGTGATGGTAGCAGAGAGCGGTACCGCGGACGGCGGGCGAGTTGCAGGTTGCGCCGGATTCGAGCGTGTGCGAGCAGGTCGTGAACATAGAAAGCTCCAAGGGACAAGAATCAGTTGCCAGTTGTCAGTTGCCAGTTGTCAGTTGCCAGTTACGAGTTGCCAGTTGCCAGTTGTCAGTTGTCAGTGATCAGTGATCAGAGAGCAAGAGAGCAGTGAACAGAGACCAAAGGCCATGGATCAGGCTTCGGTGCGTATCGAGATGGATCGGACTACAAGATCAGTGTGCGCTTTTCGGTGCAATTAACCTGCAAAACGACGAGGCAGAATTCTGCGAGCAAAATGAGGAGGTTACGGGCCGGCGGGCCTTTATTTCGCCGCCTCGCCTACCACCTTTGAATCGTCAGATTATCCAGGGTGACCTCAGCCGACCCGCTTCCGCTCGTCGCTCCATTGATCTGAACATTCACCAGCAGCGTTTGGCCCCAACCCAGCATGTAGGCTCCGAGCACGGTCATATTGATCGGACTCGACGCTCCGTCCACTGCGGCCGACTTGTACGTGATCCATCCCGTGTCGTTCCGCGAGTAGCTAAGCTGGATGTGGTGCCACTCGTTTTTGCCCCAGCTTTGCAGGTTGCAGGGCGCCGAGGTATGTGCCCACGTATTCCACGGACTCGTCGCAGAACCCTTGTTCACAGCGACGTCCCACGTGCCGCTCCACCCGTCGCACTGCATGCCGTAAATAACCGTCGCTCCAGTTCCGATCACCTGGTTCGTGTCGAGTTCCAGCGTCTTCAGGTTGTCGTCTCCATTCGGAATGAACACCCACGTGTCGAGAACGAAATTCGTAGCAGCTGCGTCGTCGCCAAACGAAAGGCTATAGCGTTGCCCGCCATAATACGAGTAGTTCATCGCAAACTTCCGCGCGGCTCCGGTGCGAGAGGGAGAACTGACCACCGCAGACCAGCCATTTGAGCTTCCAGGCGTTCCGCCATCATGCACGGACAGCCAGCCTCCAAATGTCTGCAGGCTGCTGACGTTCGAAGTGTTGGCCGGGACAGACGACGAATTGCCCACGATGATGGCTACGTCGGTCACGCAGACCGCTCCTGAAGCCCCCCCAGGCCTTCACATGCAGGGTATGTCCCCCCGCAGGCGCCCACACAGACGTCGTGATCGCAGGCGCCTGGAAGAACGTGTCGTTGGTGCTGTTATCGAGCGAGTAGCCGGTCGTGATGACTTGTTGCCCCGAGCACAGCGACGTGAATGCAGACAAACTGAAAGGAGATTGCACAGTGCTGCCGTTCGTAGGGGTGTTCACGACGACGCTTGCGAGAGATGGGATCGCCATCGAGACAAATAGGAGAATTGCGATGCAAATGTTCTGCGGGATTTTCATCAGTACCTTCTCGTAAGAATGGGTTACTCTTCGTTGCCGTTTCAGGTGCCTCACCCATCAGTGGGCCCAACGCGTTCGCTCTGTTGTTGTTTACGATCCCCGCTCGTCAGATTTCGGCTTCTGATGAGTCGCTGCTCCAATCGTCTTCTCGTCATCTGCGCTGAGAACTCTGCGTGTTCTCAGCGCGCGTGGTCGCCGGAGACAGGGATATCCTGTGCGGCTTGGTATTCCGCTTACGTTCCCATCAAATCGAGAACGCAGAAAGTGAGCTGTAAAGGGCTGTTCTGAGACACAAGGCGCGAAACGCCTGAGAATACTACCCAGCAACCTCTGGTTCAACTTAGCGGGTCCACCTAATCTTCCGGCTTTCCCCGCGCCACAGCCTGACACTCCTACGTCGAAACGAGCCATCTGATCGAACGGCTGTGCATCGACTCAAAAACTTCCAGGCTGAGGCAACCAATCGCTAAAAGCTTTCAAGAAATATTTCACGTTCAGAGCAGCCCAACAACCCCATTCCAGCAACAAAATTGCACAGGCGCGAGAAGGATCTTTGTAGCGAGAACTTCCTACGCAATTCCGGTAAGAATTACCCGGAAATCCATTGTTTGTAGGGGTTTGTAGAAGGTTTCAGTTCATAATCTGAGATCGATCGGCGCACACCGGTCCGCGGCAGCCGACCTCGCATCGGCTACAACGCGCGATCGCCGCACTCCGCTTCTCGCTTACTCCAAAAACGAGAGGCACTTCTCCGCGCCATCAACTCGCATCTGAGTAAGTAGCGGTTCTTTCCTACTCCAACCCGCTGGACGAGAGCATGTTCGTGAAAAAGGAATCCTTGCGTCGCACCCTCCTTGTATCTGCGTGTGCGGCCGTTGCCGTCTTGACGCCGAGCCTCCACGGCGCTACTTGCACAACTCAATCTCAGATGACTGCGGCACAGCGCTCGACCTTCATGGGCGAGGCTCGCACGATCGGTGCCATCGTGCAGAGCGGCGACACGCAGGCTCTGCGCGCAAAGATCCTGCCGGCCATTGCATCGGATTTCGATGGCATCGCCGCATCCGTCACGGCGCTGAAGCCGCAGATTCAGACGGCGACCATGACGGTCGATTCTGTTTACCTGCTTGATGCTTCAAAAGACGCGCCCGGCGCCGAACGCACGCAATTCTTCTGCGGTTCGCCAATCGTTGTCCTCACCTTCAACGGAATTCCTCCCGGCACTTACGCGCTTGCCATTCTGCACGCAACGGGTGTGAAAGACCCGCAGCAGATTGCTCTGATTCTGGCCAGCGCGCCAGGGAATCAATGGCAGCTTGCCGGCTTCTACGCCAAGCCGATGATTCACGCCGATCACGATGGAATTTGGTACTGGACCTCAGCGCGTAGATACGCCCAGATGAAAGATGATTGGACAGCGTGGCTTTACTACCACATCGCAGAAGCGCTCCTAAGTCCTGTGGACTTCCTCTCCAGCCCAAACCTGCAGAAGCTGCAGCAGGAAGCTCAGCAAGCCCATCCCAAGGACTTTCCTGCTGACAAATCGCAGACAAGCCTCAACACGCAGGGAGCTTCGTATAGCCTTAGTGCGGTCGATACGACGACCCAGTTCGGTGGACTCGATCTCGATGTCCACTACATTCCGAACCCGACGCAGACGGCGCAACTCAGAACCCCTACAGAGGCCCGCAAGCAGGTTACAGACATCATGACCGCGCTCCTCGCACAGCACCCCGGCCTCCGGCAGGCATTCCATGGCATGTGGGTCCACGCTGATCAAGGCGACTCCAGTGTCTTCGCGCTTGAACTGCCTATGGAACAGATCGCTCCGGGCACGCAGCCGCAGGCGCTCAACAACCCGCCTGCGACGCACTGATTCCGACCCTCAGACAGAACGAAGCGTGAAGATGGTGATCTCCGGTCTGCAGTCAAATCGGAACGGCACTCCGACGCTGCCGATGCCGCGGTTCACATATAGCTGCATCGCGCCGACTTGGAACATGCCTTCGACGTAGTTACGGCCGCCCGGCGGCAAATGAAGTGCGCCCACGAAGGGCAGCCGAATCTGTCCTCCATGCGTATGCCCGCTGAGTACAAGTGAAATCGCGCGCCCCGCGGGATGATCCCGCAACTCGTCAACGAAGTCTGGCGCATGACACATCAGGATGACAGGCTCGCCCGCCCGGTTTCGAATTGAAGCTGGAATCGCTAGGTCTGGATCAGGCCTCCCGCACACCGGATCGTCGAGCCCTGCGAGCCATACCCTTGCTCCGCCCCGTTCCAGCGGCAGATAGGAGTTTCTCAAAACGGATATACCGTTCGTCGTAAGTGCCTCACCGACGTGTTCCTCACCGGCCCAGACGTCATGATTGCCGAATATCGCGTAGCGCTGAGGGCACTGGATGCGGCTCAGCATGCTTCCGCATTGCCACGCCGCTTTCGCCGTCAGGTTCCGAGGAAGCACCTCGGCGCTCACGTAATCCCCTGTGAGCAGCACTACATCGGGCTTGGCACGATTAATTTCGTCAATTGATTCGCGCAGCAGGAATGGCTCGGTGAATTCGTCGAGGTGGATATCGCTCAGCTGAGCCACCTTGATGCCGTCGAAGGCCTCAGGTAATCCGCCGATCGCGACTTCCTTGTGGACGATTTCGAGCCAATGCCGTTCGAAAACTCCCGCATACAGCGCCAGGCCACCCGCGCCGAACATCGCTCCCTTCAGAAAGGAACGCCTTGAGACCTGCTGCGCTTCAGCAGTAATGGTTGAATCCATCTATGTTGTCGACCCTTTTAAGACTATTTCGATAATTCCGTAAGCGAGCTGATGAGAATTGCTTCAATCGCGCCTATTCTTATGATGCAATCGAAACCGCGACGCGTCTGTCCTCCGCGCGCCCAAAGGTCACGCGATCCGCACATACCGGTACTGTGCCGCACAAAGATGACTTTTCCATGAACGCCAAGGCTCCCTCTCGCCCGAGATAACGCTTCCCAAGTGAAGTTGTCCTCGTAAACTGGAATGCAAAGCATGCTCACCCAATCTCTTCGCCTCTCCCGGCTCGTGTCGTCCACGCTGGTTACCTCGGTGCTGAGTCTCGGACCCGCGGTTGCCCTCGCCGCTGCACCGCAACAAGGCGCGTCGACCCGCGCTGAGCATGAAGCGCATGCGACACGTGCCTATGAGCGTGCCGTGCATCAGGGGCCGCTCGCAGTGCAGGCTTTCCTCGCAACATTTCCCAAGGGTGCGGATCTGCACTTTCATCTCACGGCCGGCGTATATGCCGAGACATTGATCCGCGCGGCCGCTGAGGACAGAGTGTGCATCGATGCGGATAAGGCGCAATTTGCGCGCGACGAGCAGGGTAAGACGCTCAAGGAGCCATGTGCAGCGCCTCTGGTTTCAGCGGCGGAGCTGAACGGAAGCAGTCTCACGCCCGCGGAGCAGGATCTATACGATCGCATTGTCGACGCCTTCTCGTTGCGCAACTACGTTCCGACCTCCGGCTACAGCGGACACGATCAATTCTTTGCAACATTCGATCGATTCGGCGGTCTCGACAAAGGGCACATCGGTCAGTGGCTCGACGAAATCACGCGGCGGTCTGATGCGGAGAACAATCAATACCTCGAGCTGATGCATACGCCTTCTTTCGGCCATGCGGCGCGCATTGCCCACGAGATCGGCTGGAATCCTGACTTCAGTCAGATGCGGCAAAGCTTGCTCGATCATGGCCTGCGCGATGAGATCGCGACGGATCGCGAGGAGATTCAAAGGGCCGTCTCGGCCCGGAGCGAGATTCAGAAGTGCGGCACGCCTCAGGCGAGCTCAGCTTGCAAGGTAGAAGTGCGCTTCATCTACCAAATACTTCGCGCATACTCGCCTGAACAGGTCTTCGCGCAGACGCTGCTTGGCGTCGAAACGGTGGAGCAGGCCATCGATCAGGGCTCAGACGACTGGGTGGGCCTCAACTTCGTTCAGCCGGAAGACTACTTGGTCTCGATGCGCGACTACTCGCTGCACATGAAAATGATCGACTACCTTCACGGTCTCTATCCCAAGGTGCACATCACCTTACACGCTGGAGAGCTCGCCCCGGGTATGGTTCCACCCGAGGGTTTGAGATTTCACGTCCGGCAAGCAGTGGAGATCGGGCACGCCGAACGCATCGGACACGGCGTTGACGTGATGTTTGAAAACGAAGCCCCCGAACTGCTGAAAGAGATGGCTCGCAAGCACGTCATGGTCGAGATCAATCTCACGTCCAATGACGGTATCCTTGGCATCACGGGCGACCGGCACCCTTTCCAGTACTACCGGGCAGCGCACGTTCCCGTCACCCTTTCTACGGACGATCAGGCTGTAAGTCGTATCGATCTGACGCACGAGTATGTCAGGGCCGCGAACGAATACCACTTAAGCTATGCAGATCTGAAGCAATTGGTGCGTACCGGAATGGAGCACAACTTCTTGCCGGGCTCGAGCCTCTGGGCAGTGCGCGATGCATTCGACGCTCTGTCACCTGCATGCCGAGGCCAGGTCGTTGGTGAACCTAAGCCATCCGAGTCGTGTAAGAGCTTTCTGGATGCGAACGAGAAAGCGGCAGCTCAGTGGGAACTGGAACGTCGTTTCCGCGAGTTCGAAGCGAAGTATTGAAATGTGGCCAGCTGATTAGTCTCACAGCTTCGGTGCGGGTAAGCTGATTCAGTAGTCAAAAGGAATCGATGCCATCCATTGCTTTTCTTGAGTGCGCACGCTGCCATGCTCGCATCTCTGCAGATATCCCGCAGACCGTCTGCCCGCAGTGCCTCACCGCACCGGCAGGGTCGCTTTTCGTTCGGTACGATCTTTCCACGCTGAAGAGTACGGATCCTCGAAATGTGATCGAACGCGATGCCGCCGGCCCTTGGTCGGGAATGTGGCGCTATCGATCCGTCCTGCCCTCAGCGGATCCGGTTACGCTTGGCGAAGGCTGGACTCCGATGCTCAAGAGCCGGCGCCATCCCGCCGCGTGGCTGAAGGAAGAAGGCGCAAACCCGACCGGAAGCTTCAAAGCCCGCGGGCTCTCGATGGCCGTCACAATGGCGCGACACTACGGCCTGAAGAAGCTCGCCGTGCCATCTGCCGGCAACGCAGCCGGCGCGCTGGCGGCGTATGCCGCTGCGGCTCAGATCGAGGCCTACATCTTTATGCCACGCGACGTGCCCTTCGCCAACTATGTCGAGGCGGTCGCATATGGTGCTCACGTGCAGCTGGTGGACGGTCTTATCTCCGACTGCGCTCGCGTGGTAAGCGAGCGGAAGCAGCAGGAAGGATGGTTCGATATCTCCACGCTCAAAGAACCCTTCCGCGTCGAAGGCAAGAAGACCATGGGCTACGAATTGGTGGAGCAGCTTGGCTGGGAGTATCCCGACGCAGTTTTCTATCCCACGGGCGGCGGCGTTGGTCTCATCGGAATGTGGAAAGCATTCGAAGAGATGGAGCAGCTCGGCTGGGTCCGCGGCAGCAAGCGTCCCAGGATGATCGCGGTGCAATCTACCGGATGTGCCCCCGTCGCACGCGCCTTTGAGCAGGGCGAAACCGTCAGTACCATGTGGCAGGATGCCGCAACCTTCGCAGCTGGCCTTCGCGTCCCGAAGCCGTATGGCGATGCCATCATCCTCGACATCGTACGCGCATCCGGCGGTCTGGCGATGGCGGTCAGCGACGATGAAATTCTGGCTTCCATCCTCGATTGGGGCCGCAATGAAGGTCTCTTCCTCTCGCCTGAGGGTGCCAGTGTCACGGCCGCCTACGATAAGCTCCTTGCCAGTGGCTATCTCCAGCCGAGTGATCGGGTGGTGTTATTCAACACCGGCGCCGGTTTGAAGTACACCGACATGACCGCAGCGGCAATGAAGCTGAAGGGTCTGGCTTCGAATTAGAAATGTCTACAACCGCCTCAATGCGCGCTGTTTCGAAGGACAGATTTGCGCGCTTATTTCTGCTAGCTGGAATTGCGCTGCTTGCGATTGGCTTCGCGAGTGCGTTTGTACACGCACCAGAAAAGGTCGCCCTCACCGTACGTTGTGTCGGGATCGGCGGTTTGTTGCTCTTTGCAGTGCGTCGGCCCTCGCTCATGACTTGGACGTTTCTTGCGATGATCGCGGGAATCGAACTTGGCATCGACGCGCCGCACCTCGCTGCTCAGGTCCGTCTGCCGGGCGACCTCTTCCTCCGGTTCATACGCATGATCGTCGCGCCGCTCCTGTTTGCCACCATCACAACCGGCATTGCGGGGCACAACGAACTCAAGTCAATCGGTCGCGTCGCGCTGAAAGCACTTGTTTTCTTCGAAGTCGTTACGACGTTGGGCCTGATCATAGGCGTGGTCGCGATGAATCTGTCTGGCGCTGGATGGGGCGTCACCTTACCAGCCTCAATTGAATCAGCACAGCCGGCATCCGCGGCGGCTCCGCAGACCTGGCAGCAGATCATCCTCAATCTCTTCCCGAACAACCTTGCCGAAGCCGTGGCACAGAATCAGATTCTTCAGGTCGCTATTTTTTCCATCCTTTTCGGCTCGGCGCTGGCCATGATCTCCGAGCCGAAGCGCAAGCCCTTGGTAGATGTACTGCAATCGCTTGTCGAAGTAATGTTTCAGCTCACGCGTTTCATCATGTACCTCGCGCCGCTCGCAGCAGGAGCAGCCATCGCCTATACCGTTGGGAATACCGGAATCGCGACTCTGCTACCTCTCGTTAAGCTGGTGGGCACCTATTATGTCGCCCTGACCGCCTTTGGCCTTTTCGTCTTGACGCCGACTCTCGTGCTCTTTCGCGTTCCGGTTCGCAAGTTCATTGCGGCGGTCGGCGAGCCGGCAGCCGTCGGATTCGCGACCACAACTTCGGAGGCGGCGCTCCCGCTTGCAATGGAACGCATGGAGGAGTTCGGGGTCCCGCGCTGGATCGTCTCCTTCGTCATTCCCACTGGCTACAGCTTCAACATGACCGGCGGTAGCGTGTATCTCTCCATGGCCGCAATCTTCGTCGGCCAGGCTGCCGGGATGCACCTCGCATTCGGCCGCCAACTAGCCATCGTACTCGTTCTGATGGCGGCCAGCAAAGGCATAGCAGGAGTGCCTCGAGCCTCGCTCGTGGTGCTATTGGCAACCGCAAGTGCGGTGCATCTGCCCACCGCGCCAATTCTGCTCATCCTCGGCGTCGACACGTTGATGGACATGGGCCGAACAATGATGAACGTAGTCGGCAATTGTGCCGCCGCCGCTGTCATCGGCCGGACAGAATCCCCCGCCGCCTCCTGACACACGCTCGTCCCCTACTGCAGAATCGGAATCCCCGCAATCCGCCTTTGCCATTCCGCGGGCCCCGTCTGGTGCACGCTGATGCCCTTTGAATCGACCGCTACCGTAACCGGCATGTCGCGCACCTCAAACTCATAGATGCCTTCCATGCCCAAATCTTCGAAGGCAAGCTGGCGCGCACCAACAATTGCTTTCGAAACCAGGTATGCCGCACCGCCGACGGCCATCAGATAGACCGCACCGAACTCCTTGATCGCTTCAATCGCGACCGGTCCACGCTCAGCCTTGCCCACCATGCCCAGCAGACCCGTCTCCGCCAGCATCTGCCGCGTGAAGTTGTCCATGCGTGTCGCGGTGGTTGGCCCCGCAGGCCCAATGACCTCTTCGCGGACAGGATCCACCGGACCAACGTAGTAGATGAACCTGTCCTTGAAGTCAACCGGAAGCTTCTCGCCGCGGTTCAGCATATCTGTCATCCGTTTGTGCGCTGCGTCGCGGCCTGTCAGTAGCTTCCCATTTAGAAGGAGTACCTCACCCGGTTTCCAGGTTGCCGCATCCGCGCGAGTCACCGTGTCGAGATTCACGCGCTTTGCAGTTGAGACATCGTACGTGAGTTTCGGCCACGCATCGAGCGATGGCGGATCAAGGTAAGCGGGGCCTGAGCCATCGAGAACCACGTGTGCGTGCCGGGTTGCCGCGCAGTTCGGAATCATGGCTACTGGGAGATTAGCCGCATGGCAAGGTACATCCAGAACCTTTACATCGAGCACAGTGGTAAGGCCGCCCAGGCCCTGTGCACCGATACCGAGCCGGTTGACCTTATCGTAGAGCTCAACGCGCAGCTTCTCCGCAGTTGTCTTCGGACCACGCGCGATCAGGTCCTGAATGTCGATCGGATCCATCAGAGACTGTTTGGCCAGCAACATCGCCTTTTCGGCCGTTCCGCCAATGCCAATTCCGAGCATCCCCGGAGGACACCATCCAGCGCCCATCGTCGGCACGGTCTTAAGTACCCACTCCACTACCGAATCAGAAGGGTTCAGCATCACAAATTTACTTTTCGCCTCTGACCCTCCACCCTTTGCCGCGACCGTAATCTCGACCGTATTGCCGCGCACCAGCTCGACGTTCACCACCGAGGGAGTGTTGTCTCGCGTGTTCTTGCGGGTGCCCGCGGGATCGGCGAGCATCGAGGCGCGAAGAGTATTGTCCGGATCCGTATAGGCGCGGCGCACCCCCTCATCAACCATTTCCTGAACGTCCAGCACTGGAGCGCCCCCGTCGGGCCCTTCGAAGCGCACACCCATGCCAACCTTGACGAATGCATTGACGACGCCAGTGTCCTGGCAGATTGGCCGATGGCCTTCAGCGCACATCCGGCTATTGATCAAAATCTGCGCCATCGCGTCCTTGGCGGCAGGGGATTGCTCGCGTTCGTAAGCGCGTGCGAGGTTCTCGATGTAGTCGGTCGGGTGGTAGTAGCTGATGTACTGCAGCGCGCCATAGACGCTGGCGATGAAGTCTTCCTGCTTGATGACGGTGGTCATAAGAACTCCCCTGGGTCGCTCCAACTCTCTAGGGTAACGGAGGTGGCACGTCAGGCTCTACCGGAGCTTGCTTGGGCCTGGCCTTGTTTCCCCTATCACATCGCCATCAGCTAGCTTCGTACTATGATCCAGGCGAACTAAGAGAGGCTCTCGTAAACCAGTGACGTGGACCCACAAGCGGTTATTAGCGCGCTACACGCGTACAGCTTTGATTGCATCGCTCGGCTCGTGTTCTGTGCTCCTCGCAAACGCAAGGTCAAAGCGAGATGTCTATCCCATGCCATGCGACGTGCTATGGACGGCGGTAAAGAACACGCTGAATACTCCTGACAATTACGGTGTTCTCGCCGTGAATGACCTAGCCCTGCATGCGTCATTCAATGTGATCGGAAATCTGGTCAAGTACACGGGCCGAGTCACGCTGATAGAGCAGGATGGCGGCTGCAGGATGAACCTGCAGATGCTGCAGGTCGGTGCCGACAATTCCGATGAGCGCGGGTTCCGGAAGCGGCTCAAGCGGTCGCTCGCCAAAATCGAGCAAGCGAAGCCAGTCCCCTTACGGGACGAGAGGCCGGCATTAGTCGTAGGACAGCAGTAAGCGTTCCAACTCCGTTTCATATCTAGTTTGCGCTGAAGAGTGAGCCCGATTCATTTGGATCCGGGTACGTCGCCTGTCCATTTACGGGCTTGAGAAAGGGTGTGAGCTTGTGCGCGGCAGGCGAGGCTGCGCTGATGATGTCGCGAACCTCCCAACCCTTGAGCATCAGCGCATCCGCGATCAGCGAGCGATGGCACCGCCACGGTACGGCCTCGGCGCACATGATCGCGGTCGGCCGAGCGAGAGCGATTTCGATGAGAGCGTCCAATCCCTCTACAAACGGAGTGGTCGCCATATAGTCGGCATATCCACGGAACGAGGTATTCCGCCAGCCGGTGTTGATGGAGTCCTTCCGGCTGTGGCGTCGCCCTCCAAGCGCTTTCAGATGTGTGTACCCGATCCCGGCTTCGCTCAGAGCGGAGGCAAAGTCCTCCGAGTTGAACTGCGGAACATGGCGCGATTTCGGGATCGAGCGCACATCGACCAGATGCCGCACACCGTGCGCCTCGAGCAGCGCAATGAACTCTCCGATCGAGCGCGTGGAGTGGCCGATGGTAAAGAGGACAGGCACTAACAAATCGTAATGCGGTCAGCATGACAGGAGTTGCCCGCCCGTGATTGAGTAGAGAACGACACCTGATGACCTCCTCCCCCGCGATCGGCAACAAGCTCATCAACACGCCCCGCCAGGTCTTGTTCGCAAGCCTGGTGGGAACGGCCGTTGAATTCTTCGACTTTTACATCTACGCGACTGCGGCAGTTCTCGTGTTCCCAAAGCTGTTCTTTCCCAAGAGTGATCCCGCTTCGTCGGTGCTGGCTTCGCTGGCCACATTCGCCATCGCGTTTGTCGCGCGGCCCATTGGATCGGCTCTTTTCGGGCACTTTGGCGACAGGATCGGGCGCAAGCGGACGCTGGTTCTCGCGCTCCTGACGATGGGCATCTCTACATTCGTGATCGGGACGTTGCCCTCTTATCACGCCATCGGAATCGCCGCGCCTGTTCTGCTTGCATTTTGCCGGTTCGGGCAGGGAATCGGGCTCGGCGGCGAGTGGGGTGGCGCCGTATTGCTCGCCGTCGAGAACGCTCCGCCTTCCAAGCGCGCTTTCTACGGGATGTTTCCGCAATTGGGAGCACCGTTGGGCTTCTTGCTTTCCGGCGGAATCTTTCTCGCCCTCTCGCGTTGGCTCACCGATGCTCAGTTCTTTGCGTTCGGCTGGAGGCTTCCGTTCCTCGCCAGTGCGGTCCTGGTTCTGCTCGGCCTCTATGTGCGCCTGTCGATCACGGAGACTCCTGTGTTCGAGTCGGCAATGAAAAAAGCGAGACCGGCGCAGGTTCCGATTGCAGAAGTTTTTCGTAGGCACACACGCGATGTGATAGCCGGAATCCTGGTGTGCATGGCAACCTTCGTTCTCTTCTACCTGATGACGGTCTTCGCGCTCTCGTGGGGAACAACGGCGCTCCACTATCCGCGTGCGGAGTTCCTGGTTATGCAGCTGATCGCGGTGGTGTTCTTCGGAGCCACCATTCCGCTCTCCGCGTGGATGGCTGAGCGTGGCCGACGACCGGTTATGTTTGGCGTCTCGTTTCTGATCGCTGTGTTTGGGCTGTTCATGGCTCGAATGTTTGCGGCGGGTCCCACCGGCGCGCTCTGGATGATGAGCTTGGGTCTGGCACTGATGGGAATCACCTATGGCCCGCTGGGAACAGTAGTGTCTGAACTGTTCCCAACCCCTGTGCGATATACGGGTTCTTCACTGGCATTCAGTATGGCGGGAATACTGGGTGCCTCACTTGCTCCTTACATCGCCACCTGGCTCGCCGAGAGCTTCGGGCTGGCATACGTCGGATACTACCTGTCCGCCTCGGCAGTCCTGTCGATCCTCGGCCTGCTCATGATTCGCGAAACCAGCGGAGAAGAACTGAAGTAAACGCCAGAGACGCCAATTCGTCCGAAGCAAGTACAAGCTACCTCGCCCATGCCCTAATCTGGAGGCATGGCGGATTTTCCTGCAGATTCTATCCCCGACGCAAAACCCTCCTCAACGCTCGAACGCGAGAGAGCGAACTCTCCAGATGCGCTTTACGATGTGCTGGTCATTGGAGCGGGGCCCACGGGCCTGGCCTGCGCAATCGAGGTGCAGAAAGCCGGCTTCAAGGTGGTGGCAGTCGACAAAGGATGCATCTGCAACTCGCTCTTCCACTATCCCTCGCACATGACATTCTTCACCACTCCAGAATTGCTGGAGATCGGCAACATCCCATTTCCAAGCCCCAACCCTAAGCCGACGCGCAACGAAGCGCTGCAGTATTACCGCCTCGTCGCAGCGCACTACAAGCTCGACGTACGGCAGTATGAGCGGGTTGAGAGCGTCGCGGGAGCAGACGGGCATTTTATGGTGCACACCGAGGATCGCTTCGGTAGGAGAGGGCAGCTCAAAACGCGCAAGCTGATCGTCTCCACCGGCTATTACGATCTCCCGAATCTCATGCACATTCCCGGTGAGAATCTAAGCAAGGTCCACCACTACTACAACGATCCGCACCCCTATTTCGATACCGACGTGATGGTCATCGGAGGCAAGAACTCCGCAGCCATCGCCGCGCTTGAACTCTGGCGCAGCGGTGCGCGCGTCACGCTCGTCCATCGGCACGAGGCCATGCACCGGCATGTAAAGTACTGGATCAAGCCGGACATCGAGAACCGGATCAAAAACGGCGAAATCAAAGCCTGCTTCCATACCGAAGTCGTCGAGATAGCTGAAGACTCCGTTGTGCTGAAGACGCCGCATGGGCTTCAGACCGTCAAAAACGACTTTGTCTTTGCGATGACCGGCTATCACCCTGACTTCAGCTTTCTTCAAAGCATGGGGGTGCGGTTCGAAGGGCCGGACAAACTGCCCGTTTGTAATCCGCAGACGTTGGAGAGCAACGTGCCAGGCATATTCCTGGCCGGGGTAATCGTCGCCGGTTCGCGCACCAATGAAATCTTCATCGAGAACGGCCGATTCCACGGCGGCCAGATTGCCCGCGCACTGCTCGCGCAAAATTAGCACGAGCATTTCTACAGCTGCCCTTATCAGGTTGTGAGACTCCCGAGTAACTTCGTGCCGAGTACATTTGTCCGCTTTTCCGGTACACTCTTGTAACACGGGCTCCCCCATGATCCTGAGGTTTAGCTAATGCGCTGGTGGTGGCCGCGCACTGTTCGCTGGCAATTAATCACCTGGCTCATGCTGCTGGAGGCGCTGTCTGTCGCCCTTTTCGCCCTGGTTCTCATTGAGATTCAGGGGCGGGAGATCCGGCAGCGCGCGCTTGAGCGGCTTGAGCATCAGGCGACCTCTGTGGCCGTCCAGGCGCAGGAGGCCTACCGTGCCAATCGTCCTGACATCCTGGTCACTTCGCTGAAGATGATGGGCGCTGCTCCCAGCGTGGCGCAGGCCAAAATCACCGATATGGCGGGAAATGTCCTCTACGTCAGCGATGGCGAGCCTGCCAGGTTCCCGCTCGATCCCGCTGAAAAACAGCAGATCGCCCGAGTGCAGGCGCACATGCCGCTCGTATTCTCGTTCGGCGACCGGCGGTGGGAAGGTGTCAAGGCAATCTACGACGGAGAGCGTCTGACCGGCTACGCATGGGTCGAGACCGATCGCTCGTGGGATAGCGAGCAGTTGAACACCGTACTTCACAGTTCTCTCTCCTTCGGCTTCATCTGGATGGGCGCTTCGGGACTTTTGATACTGCTGCTTTCGCGGTCGATATCCCGCCCGCTCAACGTACTTCACGGCGGCACGCGAGCCCTGATGGAGGGTCCGGAGGCCAGGGCCAAATTCCCACTCCCTGTATCGACGGACAACGAGTTTGGCGATCTCATCGAGGCATTCAACCGCATGGTTGCGGCTCTGGAAGAGCAGAGAGCAGGACTGAATGACACGCTTTCATTGCTCGACTCCATGCTCGCGAACGCGCCAGTCGGGCTTGTGTTCTTCGATCGTCGATGCAGGATCGTTCGCGTGAATGAAGTGTTTGCCGAGATGACCGGCGTTCCGGTCGGCCGGCAGCTCAGTCGAACCGTGACGGAATTTCTGCCTTCCGCCATCGCGCAGCGACTCGAAGAAGCTGTACGCCACGTGGTCGAGACCGAGATGACTGTCCACGACCTCGAACTGAGCGGCCAGGAAGACGGTCGAGCAGCGTGGACATGGCTCGTCACCGCATATCCGGTAAGACCGGCTCAGGAGGAAGTGCGCTGGATCGGTGTCATCGTAATGGACGTGAGCGAACGCAAGCGCAGCGAAGATGCCCTGCGGAGAACGGAAAAGCTTGCTGCCACCGGCCGGCTCGCCGCGTCAATCGCGCACGAGATCAATAATCCTCTCGAGGCAATCACCAATCTCCTGTACTTGCTGCGCAGGTTCTGCAGGCTCGATGATTCCGCGCTGAATTACGTGACAATCGCCGAACGTGAAGTGCGGCGGATGTCTGAGATCACGCAGCAGACACTTCGCTTCTACCGTCAATCAACCTTGCCCGGACGCACGACAATGGCGGAGTTGCTCGACTCCGTGCTGGACATGTACAACGTGCGCCTGCACACGCTGGGAATTCAGCTCGAACGCAATTACGAGCCCGGCCTCGACCTCTATTGTTTTGCCGGTGAACTGCGCCAGGTCATCGCCAATCTCGTCAGCAATGCCATGGACGCCACCGCAGGAGGCGGCAGGCTGATCGTGTCTGCACGCAAATCGAAGGACTGGGTGCACCCCCAGCGCGATGGAGTTCGCATCACCATTGCGGATACCGGAAGCGGCATGAATGCCGAAGTGAGGGATCGACTTTTCGAAGCATTCTTCACTACCAAAGGGGCCACAGGCACCGGCTTGGGCCTGTGGGTAAGCCACGAGATCATCCTGAAGCACCACGGCGTCGTGCACGTTCGCAGCCGCGAAGGTGCGGGCACGGTATTTCAACTCTTCTTCCCCGACGACGAGGATTTGACTCGTGCAGTAGCGGCTGAAGCTCAAGCCGCCGCCCAGGCTCCCGCCGAGGCGTAAAGCTTTCACAACTAGCCAGTTGGGCGCCTTCGCCTCGTAGCGGAAGGCGTTACCAAGGGGCGAAACTTTTCCGAAAAGGCCGTGTTAACAACCATGACTGCGTTAGGATTACGCCGTCAGAACAGGTACTTCGGCGCAAGATGCTCAGAACGAAGCTTCTGCGCATGCGGGAGACACCAGAGATGAACAGGCCACGGATGATGAAAGCTTTTCCCCGCGCAACGGCGTGGGTTGCTGTGATTGCCTTAAGTGGAGCGATTGCACTCGCGCAGGATGGGGCTCCTGCGAACGGTTCTCGGAGCGATGGCCAGATCGAGATGGACGTGGTCCATGCGCTCGACGGATCGCAGGCCCTCAAGAACGATCTGATCACCGCCGCGACCATTCAAAGCGAAGTCACGCTTTCCGGCACCGTGGCGAGCGACTCGTCAAAACAACTTGCAGAATCGATCGTCAAGGCCGTGCCAGGGGTTTCGAAAGTTCATAACAACTTGAAGGTTGGCAATCCGGCTGACGACGCCAACGCGCAGGGTGCTCCCGCCAACGACCCCGCAAACGACGATATGGCCGACGCACAGGCCATGCCTTCTCAGGACTCTCCTAACCAGCCCTACGATCAGAATCCGAGCTACGGCGACAACTCCGGCCAGAATGAGCCGCCCAGCATCAATCAGGCTCCGCCCCCCGACTGGGGCAATGGGCAAAATCCGCGGCAGCAGAATTACCCGCAGCGTCCTGCTTACGGCCAGCAGCAGCCCTATCCTCAGCAGCAAGCATACGGGCAGGGCTACCCCGACCAGGGGCAATATGGCCAACAGGCACCCCCCCCTCCCCCCCGGGGTACGGGCAGCCTTACCCACAGCGCCCCGGGTATGCTCAGGCGCCTCCGCCGCCTCGATACAACATTCCCCGTGGGCCGGTTGTAATCCCGCAGGGAACCATGGTTCAGCTTCGGACCAGCGAGGCCGTGAACAGCAAACACGCCAGGGGTGGCGAACCAATCCAGTTCACCGTAATCCAGGATGTGACCGTCGCCGGAGCGCTGGCGATACCCCGCGGCGCCACCATTCACGGTGTCATTGCAGACGTTAAACGGCCCGATCCGGGTGCGCTCACAGGCAGCAACGAACTTGCGCTCGAGTTGACCTCGCTCGACCTGATGGGACAAAGCTACCCGCTCCAGTCTGATCTTTTCCGCGTGAAGGGCCCCGGGAAAGGCGGCCGCTCTGCTGGCAATGTAGTGGGCGGAGCGCTACTCGGTGCAATCATCGGCGGAGCAGTCGGCGGCGGAACAGGTGCTGCGGTCGGCGCGGTTGCCGGCGGCGGAACGGGTGCAGCCGTTTCGGGTGCGACTTCCGGACCAGGTGTCTGGATTCCGGCTGAGGCATTGGTGACCTTCCATCTGTCTACGCCCGTCACGGTCGAGCCGGTAACACCGGAAGGAGCCATGCGCCTCGCGCAGGGACTTTACCCCGGCGGTCCGCAACTCTACCAGCGACGCGCATACGCTTATCCCTACCGGCCCTACAGGCCTTACCCATACGCTGCCTACTACGGCCCGGTGTATTACCGGCCGTACTACATGGTTGGCGGGTACTACTACTGGCGTTAGGCAGACTTTGAACACTTCGAAGCTCGGGTAAGACGGCCATTCCCGGGGCGTAAGACAACGATCCAGTTGTAAGACAATGGGCACCCCACCCGGGTGCCCATGATGTTTTCTCGAAGTGCCCGTCGCAGCTCGATCTACGCCCCCTCAACTTCCTCCCAGGCGACAACCGGAAACCAGCCTCGTCTATAATGTTGAGGAATCGCCACGAGCGAAATTGCGCGTTTTCAGGGATGAGCCCGGCTGAGTTTTGCCGCGTGAGTCTCACGGCTTCACGATCATCCTGTCCGCGCATAGAGAGTTGAAGGCTACCGCCCACCCATGATCCGTTTTCTGCAGTCGAAAGACAATCGTCTCGTTAAAGCCCTGTTCATCGTCATCATCGCCGCTGCCTCGGTGTCCATGGTCGTATACCTGATCCCGGGTCTTGCAGCTGGCGGCACGATCTCGGCCAGCACCTACGCCGTGGTGTACCCGCACTGGTACAGCAAGATCTTCGCGAGCGGCCAGGAGATCAGCGAACAGAAGGTCGAACAGCAGACTCGGCAAAGGTTGCAGCAGCAGAACCCCCAGTACGCATCCAACCCGATGATCGTTAACATGTTCAAGCAGCAGATCGGGCAGCAGATGGTTCAGCAGGAAATCCTGTTGGCGGAAGCCGAAAAGCTGGGTGTCACTGCGACCAATGAGGACGTTAACAGCTTCCTCCATCAGGGCCAGGCGGGGCAGATCCTGTTCCCGAACGGAAAGTTCATCGGACAGGATCAGTACACCTCGTTGATCGCAAGCCGCTTCGACATGTCGGTGCCCGACTTCGAAGAGAGCGTGCGTCACGACATCATCATCCAGCGGCTTCGGGCTTATGTAACGGCGGGTGTAAACGTCGGCGAAAAGGAAGCCCGCGAAGAGTACGTCAAGGAGAACACCAAGATCAAGTTCCAGTACGCGGTGCTTTCCTCCGACGACATTCGTAAGTCCATCAATCCCAGCGATGCCGAGTTGGAAGCCTTCTTCAAGAAGAATGCTTCCCGGTATGCGAACGCCGTTCCGGAAGAGCGCACAATCCAGTACTTCGCCTTCACGCCCAACGATGTACCGGGCGGCGTCCAGCAGCCCACACAGCAGGAGATTCAGGCGTATTACAACGCGCACAAGGGCGAGTATTCAGTTCCGGAACAGGCCAAGGCACGGCACATCCTCATTCAGCTTGCCCCGAATGCAGATGCCAAAGCGGATTCCGCAGCAAAGGCCAAGGCCGAAGAAGTGCTCAAGCAGCTTCAGAATGGCGGAAACTGGACCGAACTCGCCAAAAAAGACTCGGACGATCCGGGCAGCAAGGAAAATGGCGGCGAACTCGGTTTCGCGCGCCGCGGGATGATGGTGCCGCAGTTTGACAACGCGATCTTCACGCAGAAGATTGGCGACATCAAGATCATCAAGACACAGTACGGCTACCACGTAGTTCAGGTGGAAGAACGCACGCCGGCCCACACGCAGGACTTGAACGAGGTTCTTCCCACAATTCAAGCCACCCTGCTGCGCCAGAAATCGACAGGCGCGCAGGAGTCCTACGCCAAAGCGCTCACATCGGAAGCGATCAAGAACGGCCTCGACAAGACTGCCGCGGCGCATCACCTTCAGGTACTCACGACTCCTCCAATCAATCAGCAGGGCGTGATTCCCGCCTTGCCGGATGGCCAGCAGTTGATCTCGCGTGCGTTTGCATCCAAGCCGAGCGATCCGCCACAGTCCGCTCCGACCGGTGAAGGGTATGCAATTTTCCAGGTCAAGAGCGTCGCGCCGGCACACGCGCCGAGTTTCGCGGACTGGAAGAGCCACGTTCTCGATGACTTTAAGAACGACCAGGTTCCAGCGCTACTGAGCCAGAAGACAGCAGAGCTCGCAGCCAAGGCGAAGGCAGAGAACGATCTTGCCAAGGCAGCGAAGGAGGTTGGCGCTACGGTAAAGACCAGCGACCTCGTTGACCAGCGTGGACAGGTGCCTGATTTCGGTGCCGTGGGCCAGGTGGCTCCCCAGCTCTTCGACATGGCTCCGGGAGCGATCAGTGGGCCCATCAATGCGGGCCGCACTGGCGTGGTAGCCAGGCTCGAAGATAAGCAGCAGCCCAACGACGCTGACATCGCAAAGAACCTGGATCGCATGAAGGACCAGCTTCTCGATGAGAAGCAGCAGGAAGCTTTCCAGGTCTTCGCCAGCAACGTAATCAGCGAATACCGCAAGAAGAATCTTGTTCGCGTTAACTCGCAGTCGCAACAGCCCCCGCAAACGGGCGAATAGATACCGGAATCCCTGGGGGGATAAGGCCCGCTTTCGATTGATTGGAAGCGGGCCTTGGTGCATCTGGGCCCGACTCTTGGGACGACCCCACAAGCCGCAATCATCGGAGCAGCTGCATCAGAGAGAATAGTTGCATGGATTTTCAGCGGTCATCGGGCGTCCTACTACATATCAGTTCATTGCCTTCTTACGGGAGTATCGGGGATTTCGGTCCTGCGGCCCACGAGTTCATCGAGTTCCTCGCTGCTGCGAAACAGCATGTCTGGCAGGTGCTTCCCCTCTGTCCCACTGGTTATGGACACTCGCCTTACGCTGGGTCTTCGGCGTTCGCAGGGAATCCATACCTGATCAGCCTCGAGTATCTTGCCGACTGGGGCTGGATTGACGGCGAGCGTATCGCGGGTCTCGCTGGTCGTGGCGGAAATGTTGTCTTCGAGGAGATCGAGACGCGCAAGCTTCCGCTGCTGTACGAAGCGGCTGGCAACTTCCTCGACAGGGCTCCGCACGATTCCGAACTCGCCGGACAATGGCACCGTTTTCAGGACTTCTGCGCGTTGGAGTCGAACTGGCTTACTGACTACGCGCTTTATGCGGAGTTGCGGCGAAGGTACAACACGGGCGCCTGGACTGCGTGGCCGGATGAAATTCGCCGCCGCGATCCCAAAGCTCTCGCAAAGATCGCAGCAGAGGCGGGCAGAACGTTGGCTCAGGAGCAGGTCCTGCAGTTCGCGTTTGCCACTCAGTGGGCAAACTTGCGCTCTGCAGCTGCACAGCACGGCATTCGCATTCTCGGCGACGTGGCTATCTTCGTCAGCATGGATTCCGCGGATGTGTGGGCCAATCCGGAGATCTTCGAACTAGACGATGAGCTCAAGCCGATTCACATAGCTGGGGTACCACCTGACTATTTCTCGCCTACCGGACAGAGATGGGGGAATCCTCTTTATCGATGGGACGTGCTGGAGAAGCGCGGGTTCGACTGGTGGGTGGACCGCATGCGCAGGTCACGTGCTCTCTATGACATCATTCGGCTCGATCACTTCCGCGGCTTCGCGGCCTACTGGTCCATACGCGCCGATGAGGTCACCGCCATCAATGGCGAGTGGATCACGGCTCCAGGTCTTGAGCTATTCCGCACGCTCGAGACGGTGCTCGGCCCACTGCCGCTCGTCGCCGAAGATTTGGGTCTTATCACTCCGGACGTGGATGCTCTGCGCCTGGCTCTGGCAATGCCGGGTATGCGTGTGCTGCAGTTTGGTTTCAGCGACAAGGGGGCGCACATGCACCTGCCCCATCAGTTCGTCCCGGGAATGGTGGCGTACACCGGAACCCACGACAATGACACTACGCAGGGCTGGTGGAGTGTGACAGGCGATGTGGAGCACGCGGCAGTTGAAGCGCTCGTGGGCCCCGTGCAGGGTAAACCGACTTGGCCGCTCATTCGCTCGGCCGCATCAAGTGTTGCGCAAGTCTCGATCTACCCGGTTCAGGATCTGCTCGAGTTAGGTTCTGAGGCCCGGATGAATACGCCCGCAATACCGCATGGAAACTGGAGCTGGCGCGTACCGGAAGGGAGCTGGACTGAATCCTTGGCTTTGCGTCTCGCGAGCATCGTCGAGGTGACTGACCGGAATAACGATCCTTTCGCCATCGGGGAACAGGGTCAGTAGCTCATGCTCGCAGTGTTACGGCTGTGGTATTGCCCGGCTCGTCGACCTTGATATCCTTGCCGCACATGGCAATTCCGGCGATTCAGACCCGTGGACTGACGCGGACCTTCGGCGCACTCACCGCGGTCCAGGATGTGACGTTCACGGTCGCAAGTGGCCAGTTCTTCGGTTTTCTCGGGCCTAACGGCGCCGGCAAGTCGACGACCATCAAGATGCTCACGGGCCTTCTCGAGCCGACGGCCGGGTCGATCGAAATTCTTGGAAAACCATTCAGCGCGGGCGCGCTCGACTTGAAGCGGCAGATCGGCGTCGTTCCCGAGGGCATGGCCCTCATGGGCCGGCTCACCGCCCCTGAATATCTGCGCTTCGTCGGTCGCATGTATGGGCTGGAACGCGAAACCGTGAACCGGCGCACAGAAGAACTTCTCGAGTTCATGCAACTGGCAGACGAACGCCGGAAACTGATTACAGACTTCTCTCATGGCATGCAGAAGAAACTCGCGCTCGCTGCAGCCGTGATTCACGGACCTCGCGTGTTGTTCCTCGATGAGCCTTTCGAGGGCGTGGATGCCATCGCCGCAGGCATGCTGAAGACCATGCTGCAAGGCATGATCAACCGCGGCGCGACCATCTTCCTCACTTCCCACGTGCTCGAAATCGTGGAGCGGCTTTGCAGTCACGTCGCCATCATTCAGCAGGGGCGGCTGGTGGCAAATGGGTCGATCGAAGAGCTGCGATCGGGCGTGGCGAGCACCCTCTTGGGAACGGAAAGCGAGCAACGCCTCACCCTGGAAGAGATCTTCCTATCCGTCGTGGGTGCGGGAGAACAGGAGACGCCACAGGAGCTTTCATGGCTGACCTAGGCGCATTGGCGGCCCCGGTATCCTCCAGCCCGTTCGGTTCCTTGGCCCGTCACCAGTACTCCGCCATCCTCTGGATGCGATACCGGATGCTTACCAACAGCATTCGCTCAATGCAGGGAGCTTTCGAGTTCAGCGCGAAGGGTGTGGCCTTCATCATTTACTCGATGATGGGAATGGGCCTGGGTATCGGGCTTGGGAGCGCGGCTTACGCGCTGGTCAGGACCGAGCACTTCCAGTACCTGCCCGCATTGTTTTGGACGGTGTTTCTCGTCTGGCAGGTGTTGCCGATCGCGCTGGCGTCCTTTCAGGAACAGTTCGATCTGAGCAGCTTGCTGCGCTTTCCGGTGAGCTTCGGATCCTTCTATCTGCTCAGCGTAGCCTTCGGCCTGGTGGACGTACCCGCGATTCTGGGCGGTATCTGCTGTCTCGGAATCTGGATCGGAACCACGCTGGCCCGGCCCGCTCTCGCGGGTTGGACAGCACTGATTCTTTTCACCTACGCGCTGTTCAACATCCTTCTGGGCCGGGCAGTGCTGGCATGGGTGGACAAATGGCTAGCCAAGCGCAGAACGCGTGAAATCGTCAGTGCTCTCTTTCTCCTCTTCATGCTGAGTTTGCAACTGCTGAACCCGGCATTGCATGAACAGCAGCACCCGCGACGTGCCCATCATGGCACGCAGCCCGGCGACGGGCAGAGCGTGATGAACAACTTGCCGAAGTGGGCGAAATCTCTGACGGTGGTCGAACCGTGGCTCCCGCCAGGAATCGCCGCAGACGGGATGCTCCAGGTCGCAGAAGCCGAGATGCGGCTGCTACCAAGGTCGATAGCGGGTCTAATTGCCTATATCTTCGCTTCAGCCGTAGTGCTTGGCTTCAGGTTGCGTGCTGAGTACGCTGGCGAGCGTTTGAGTGAAACGCCCGCTGCCCGAAAACGATCTGCGGAAGACTCCAAATGGCTGCTCGATGGCTCGGGCCCTATCGCCGCGGTCATCGAGAAGGAACTGCGCATCGTACCTCGATCCATGCCGCTGCTCTTTGCGATGGGTGCCCCGCTGCTTACCGTACTGGTCATCAGTTCGGTGCTGAAGAATACGAACGATACGGGCCACGCTTTCACTTGGGCATTCCCGCTGTGTGTCTGTTATGCACTGCTCGGCTTCACCCAGATGATCTTCAACAATCTGGGCTCGGAGGGGACTGCAATCCAGGTGCTGTTTCTCTCACCAACGCCGATGCGGACCGTGCTGCTTGCAAAGAACCTCCTTCATGGAGCTTTGTTCTGTGTCGTGGCTTCTCTGGCCGCGGTGTTCGCAGCGATTCGCCTTGGCTGGCCGGACGCCACGCTCGCGGCTACAACCGCTGCCTGGGTCTTATTCGCCGTCCCGACCAATCTCGCTGCAGGAAACCTGCTGTCGATGACGATGCCCTATCGAGTGAACCTCGGGCGACTTTCAAGGCAACGCGGCTCGCAAGCCAGCGCCCTGGTTAGCATGCTGATTCAGTTGCTCGTGATTGGGTGCGGCGTTCTCATTACCGAACTCTGCACATTCCTCGGCCGGAGTTGGATGGCTGCACCTTGCCTTCTGGTGCTGGCCGCGATCTCTGGGGTCGTGTGGTTCAGGGTTCTGGCTCATGCCGACTCCCTGGCTAACCGTAATCGCGAGAACCTGATCACAGTGTTGGCAAAGACGGAATAGACGAAGATCGAGCCCCCTCATCGCTTGCAAATCTCGGCTAACCCCTGCATTTTTGAACTGATCTAGCGTTTTTGGCGTACAGGACCACAGCTGGATTAATATTCGGCTGGTTCTCACGTCATCCATATGAACGCTCAGAAAGGGCAACCCGTGGCGATCGCCATCCCAACCATGCCGGCGGTGGAAACGCGTGAGCGTCTTTCCGATCTGTTCGCGATGCATCATCGCCGCGTTCTGATGGCTGCTTACCGAATCACCGGCAGCATGGCAGACGCGGAAGATATAGCGCAGAGCGTCTTCCTCCGGCTCACGGCGGGCGACGACCTCGCCATGAGCAATGCGGGTAGCTATCTGTACAGGGCTGCCATCAACGGAGCACTCGACCTGCTCCGGCGAAGGCAGACCGAGTCCCTCGACTCCGCCGCCTCTGTCCCATCGCAAGGGCGAGGGTCACGACCGGAAGCTGAGGCAGCCGCTGGTCAGTTGGTTGAATGTCTACGTACAGCGCTTGGGGAGCTAAGCCCACGCGCGGCAGAGATGTTCACGCTGCGTTATGTGGAAGAACTGGACAACCGCGAGATCGCCGCACTGATGCACACGTCGCAAGCCGTAGTTGCCGTGACGCTGCACCAGGTGCGATCGAAGCTGAAGAAGCGGTTGAGCGAGATGGAACGGGGGAACCGATGAAGAATCAGGACGAAATTCTGCTGGATCAAGCCACCGAAGCAATGCGCGCAGTGAAACCGAGTGCGGACGACCTGGCTGTTTCTGCCGATAAGGTTGCGAAAAGGCTAGGGATCGTATTCGCTGCGAGTGCAGATGCGGTCGAGAGCTGCGACGACATGCGGCCGCTCCTCGATTCATATCGTGCAGGCACACTGCCGGTAACGCGAGCTTTGCTGGTCGAAGCGCACCTGCGCGAGTGCGCCGTATGCTACCGCCGCTTGCGTACCGGCTCGGGAGCAGTGAACTGGTCGGTCCCAAAGGTCGTGCCCATCCGACCCAGGATACGTCCGCTTGCGATGGCCTGGGCGATGGCCGCGTCGCTCGCAGTCGCGGCGGCTGGTCTCTTTGTGTATCAGGCATATTGGCAGGTACCGCCCGGTGTTCGCGCGGAGGTGCAATCCATCGACGGATCCGCATCTCTCATCACCGATTCAGGCGATCGGCTTCTCGCCCCGGGTGCGCAACTGCATGACGGCGATATTCTGCGGACGAGCGGCGGGTCGCATGCCGTTGTTCGACTCGCTGACGGCTCAACCGTAGAAATGAACGAGCGCAGCGCGCTGGGCTTCCAGGCACGCGGTCATAACGCAACCCTCGATCTCGATCGCGGCGCTGTGATCGTTAAGGCCATGCATCGCAAGTCGGGGCATCTGTACGTGCAGACCGAAGATTGCCGCGTTGCGGTGACCGGCACCGTATTCTCTGTGGATTCCGGCATCAAGGGGTCCCGGATAGGTGTTCTGCAGGGCGCTGTTGAGGTTCGCCATTCCGGTGTTCGGTCCATGGTGCATGCTGGCGATATGTTCTCCACGACGGAGAACCTCGCGCCGGAGCCGCTGACTGAACAGGTGGCTTGGAGCCCGAATCGCAATGAGTACCTGGAACTGCTTGCGCAGTTCTCAATGCTGCAACACAAGATCGAGCAGATCCCGATGCCGCAGCCGCGCTACGGGAGCGACCTGCTCAACCGCGTGCCGGCGGACACGCAACTTTATGTCAGCGTCCCCAATCTGGGCGACTTCGTCACGCAGGCAAAATCGATCTTTGACGATCAGCTGAAGCAAAGCCCCGTGCTGCAGAAGTGGTGGAACACAGGCAGGCAGGACAAAACTGCTCAGCTGGACGAGCTGGTGAACAAGGTTCACGATATGAGCCAGTACATCGGCGACGAGATGGTCATCGTTGCTTTGAAACAGCAGACAGGGCCCGGTTTCGCCGTCGTTGCGGACGTACAGCGCCAGGGGTTGGCGGCTCTGCTGAAGCAGGAGTTCGCAAAAGAAGGCCATGAGGGTCTGACCGTGCTCGACGAGAACGGCCTGAATTCGACTGCGACTGGCGGACACGGCGGATACGCCTTGGTTCGCGAAAAGGAAGTTATCTTTTCCAACAGTATCGAAACCCTCAAGACCATCGATGCGCAGCTCAATGCGGGCGCAAGTGGATTCGCAACCGGCGACTTCGGTCAGCAGATCGCAGCGGCCTACAATCGCGGTGCGGGAATCATTCTTGCTGCTAACCTGCAGCGCATGATGGAAGAAGCAGGAGTGCATGGCGGCAAGCATGCGTCTGCATTCATGCAGGAATCAGGCGTAAGCGGCGTGCGCTACCTGATCGCCGAACATCGCCAGACGAACAATGGAATCGACAACCACCTGAATCTCCAGTTCTCCGGCAGTCGCCAGCGCGTGGCTTCCTGGCTAGGGGCGCCGGCTCCGGTGGGTTCTCTCGATTTCGTCTCGCCGAATGCCGCACTGGTGGTTGCAGGAGTGACCAAAGAACCGGCATCCATCCTCGACGACATGATGGCAATGATGGCCGGCAACGACCACAAAACCGATGAGTTCAACAAGGCCCAGGCAGAATTAGGCATCGACATCCGCAACGATCTTGCAGCAAATCTCGGCGGGGAGTTTACCTTCGCGCTCGACGGTCCGGTGTTGCCTACACCATCGTGGAAGATCGTGGCCGAGGTGAAAGACTCTGCGCGATTCCAGTCAACGCTCGAGCGGCTTGTGCAGGCAGCCGGCACCCACTTCCAGAGCAAGGACAAGCACGGCATCGCGATCAGCAGCACGCAGTCCGGCGGACAGACCTTCTTTGAAGTTCGAGATCCGGGTACGGGCGCTCAAGTCGCGGAGTACACCTACGCAAGCGGGTATATGATCCTCGCGCCGACGCGTGCTCTGCTGATGGAAGCCATGCAGGCGCATACTTCGGGCAACACGCTGGCTCACTCGTCCAGCTTCAAAGCGCTCCTGCCCGTGGATCAGAACGAGAATTACTCAGCGGTTGCGTATCAGAACCTGGGGCCCGTGCTGACGCCGCTGTTGTCCCAGATGAGCGGCTCGTCGGCGGACGCCATCAGGAAATTGGCTGCAGATTCTCATCCCACTGCAATCTGCGCGTGGGGCAAGGATTCACGAATCGAAGCAGCAAGCAACAGCAACATGTTCGGCTTTGACTTCCTCACCTTGGGCCAGATACTCAAGGCAGAGAAACAGGGCCAGCTGAGCAGCACGGAACTAAAGCAGTAAGCCACACGTAAGGATTCGCATGGGCGTGATTGCACTGGATCGGCTGGAGGTGCGGCTTGGCGGCCGCACCGTCCTCAGCGGGCTGACAGGAGAGCTGCGCGGTCGCGCCGTTGGACTGCTCGGGCCGAACGGTGCCGGGAAGTCAACGCTGATCAACACGCTCCTCGGATTTCACGAACCCTCCGCTGGCACCGCCAAAGTGCTGGGGATGGATGCTCGAACCGATCGGATGCGTATCCGGCAGAGCGTGGGCTACATGCCGGAAAACGACTCCTTCATCGGAAACATGAGCGGCGTTCGCTTTGTACGCTACATGGCCGAGCTTTCCGGGCTTCCTCCCGCTGCAGCGCTGGAACGCGCGCACGAGGCGCTGTTTTACGTTGGGTTGGGCGAAGTGCGCTATCGCAAGATCAGCACCTACTCCCTGGGAATGAAGCAGTTGATCAAGCTGGCGCAAGCGCTCGCCCATGGCCCGAAGCTACTGATCCTCGATGAACCCACCAATGGCCTGGATCCCACCGCGCGACAGCGCATGGTCCAACTGATCAAAGAGATTCGCAAAGAGGGAAGCATGCATATGCTCATCTCCTCGCACCTTCTGCGCGACATAGACGAGACCTGCGACGAGGTGCTGATCCTGAAGAAGGGCACGATCGCGGCGATCTCGAATATTGAAGAAGAGCGCCGCTCTCATCGCAACTTCATCGAAATGGAGATGACAGGAGATACAGAGGCCTTCGCGCAAAAGATGAATGCTCTCGGCTGCGAGTGTGCCCGCTTTGCAGGAGGCCGCGTCAAAGTGGTGATGCCCGACGCGCTGAGTCAGCGTGACCTTTACATCACAGCTGCTGAAACCGGGGCGGAAATCCGGCGAATTCAGACACGCCGTGACTCGCTCGAAGACATCTTCCTGCGTGCGATGGAGTACGAAGGAGTGATGCCCCGGGATGCTCAACAGCCGGCCTTTGTTGACGGAGGGAAAGGGTAACGCATGTCCGTCTTCCAGCATGAGTACCGGCCATACGAGGGACCAACCACTCCGCTCTGGAAACGCCCGGTTGTGCTTGCACGCTACGGGCTCGCGGAAGCCTGGGGTTCAAAAATCACCATCGGTCTGGCTGTGCTGGCGTTGCTGCCCTGCCTGGTCGAACTCGTCCTGATGTATTTGGCGGATAATCCGCTTGCGAAGATGCTCGTCGTGGGCAACAGCAAAGTGCTCGAGATTAATGAGAGATTCTTTTTCAATCTGCTCGAGGTCCAGAGCTGGTTCGCGCTTGTGCTCGCTGCATGGATCGCGCCCAGGCTGGTCTCCTTCGATCTTGGCGACAACGCCATGCCTATTCTGCTGAGCCATCCGATCTCGCGCTTCGGCTATGTACTCGGTAAGTTTATCGCCCTCGTGCTTTCTCTATCCTACGTAACGTGGATCCCTCTTTTGCTGCTCTTCGTTTACCAGTGCTATGCCTCGCCCGTGCCGTGGGCTGTGGGACACCTTGGCGTTGCATTCGGTCTGTTCACCGGCGCACTCGTCTGGATCGTCGTATTGTCGCTCGTCTGCCTCGCAGTATCATCATGGGTAAAGTGGCGGGTGGTTGCGACCGGAGCAATCTTTGCCGTCGTCTTTGTCCCGGCCGGTGTTGGCGGCATGGTGAGCGCGATTCTACGCACAAGGTGGGGATTCCTGCTGAATGTGCCGGTGGTCATGAGCGAGCTCTGGATGCGGCTGCTCGGAGTCCCGCCATTCGGAAATCCCATGTTCTGGTTTCCGAATATCGCTATAGTTTCGGTCTTGGTCGTCACATCGTTATTGTGCGTGGCCGTTCTTAACGCCCGCATCCGTGCGCGAGAGGTGGTGCGCGGATGAGTGCGGCCATCGAAACAATTCGCTTTGAAAATGTGTCGAAGTTCTACGGCGAAGTTCTGGGCGTCAATCGCATCACACTCACTCTTTCTCCGGGAATCACCACTCTCGTCGGTCCCAACGGCTCCGGCAAGACAACGCTGATGAATCTGATGACCGGACTGGTTCAGCCATCCCGCGGCAAAATTTCCGTCCTGGGCCTTGAGCCCTCGAACGCGACAGAGTTTTTCTGCAACGTCGGATACTGCGCGCAATTTGATTCTTTCCCCCGCGGACTCACAGGTTTCCAGTTCGTGCTGGATAGCCTCATGCTCTTCGGAATGAGCGAAGAAGATGCGCATGCTCTGGCCGTCGAAGCGCTCGAGCGGGTACAGCTGGATGCAGCAGCGGCGCACCGCAACATTGCCGGATACAGCAAGGGCATGCGCCAGAAGATTCGTTTGGCACAGGCCATTGCGCATCATCCGCGTGTACTGGTCCTCGACGAGCCGCTCAACGGCCTTGATCCGATGGCGCGAGCTGAGTCGCTTGCTCTCTTCCAGGAGCTTGGGCGGCAAGGTATGCACGTCGTGATCTCGAGCCATATTCTCGATGAAGTCGATCGCGTATCTGACCGTGTCGTTCTGATCACCGGGGGCTACCTTATCGCTCAGGGGAATATCCACGAGGTCCGTCAGGAAGTCCGCGACAAGCCCATGCAACTGCTTATTCGCTGCGACAAGCCTGACCTGCTGGCTTCAAAGATGTTCGCGGTGAATCATTGCGTCGAGGCCCGGCTTCACGCGGATGGAGCCGGTATCTTCCTGCGGACCGGAGATGTCGATCAGTTCTACAAAATCCTGAATGAAATCGCCATTGAAGGCGCGGTCAAGATCGAAGCTGTTGCGCCCTTCGACGACAATGCCAACGCGATCTATCAATATCTCATCGGTTCCGACGGGAGCGCGGTATGACGGATTTGATCAGAACAGTCCAGCAGCAGCCGTGGTCTCTCTGGTGGATCCAGTTCCGCCGGTTTGCACGGATTGAAATTCGCCGCAATCTGATCACAAAGCGCGCATGGTGGATTTACTTTCTTGCGTTTGTGCCGGCGGTAATTATCTTCATTCATCTGATCGTCGACAGGCACCAGCCCTCGTCCATGACTGAAGACACGAACATACTCGCCGGCATCGTTCAGCTCTACTACGTCCGGCTCGGCGTCTTCTTCGGATGCCTTGGAATCTTCTCACGTCTCATTCGCGGCGAGATGATCGAGCGGAGCCTCCACTACTACCTGCTTTCTCCAGTGCGGCGCGAAGTCATCCTGCTCGCCAAGTTCTTTGCTGGTTCGGTAAGCGCCGTGGTTCTGTTCGGCGTGGCCCTGACATTCGATTTTGTGCTGATGTATATCGGATATGGCGGCGCGGGGCAGGATTTCATGCTGCACGGTGCCGGTCCAGGCCAGTTCGAGGCTTATCTGCTCATCATGGTGCTGGCGTGCCTCGGTTACGGCTCGCTCTTCCTGATGCTCAGCCTGATGTTCCGCAATCCGATGCCTGGAGCGCTTTTGCTGTGGGGATGGGAAGCGATCAACCCCGTCATGCCCTCATTGCTGCAAAAATTCAGCGTCGCCTCATATCTGCGTCACCTCATGCCGGTCAGTGTTCCGGCCGAAGGAATATTCGCTCTTCTTACGGTTGAAACTGAACCCGTGGCCGCGTGGGTTGCCGTGATCGGCCTGCTCGCCCTCATTGCGGTGGTGCTGATCTACTGCTGCATCAGAATGCGACGCCTTGAGATCCGCTACACAACAGACTGAGCGCGTAGAACCGGCGCCGTTGCATGGACGTGTAGACCCCCCCACCGTTCGACCCTGCTTCTACTTACAAGTGACGATGGTCACTCAAGCTGCATAAAACGCGGTTTTTGGCGTTGACGCTTTAGTTGTACTCCCGTAATTTCAAAACATCAATCCAGAGATTGCGGGTCGAGTAGATCTGAACAGAGAGTGCCGGGCGCACCGTTAAGAGGCGTGTGTCCGCTTCTCGAGCAAGGGATCTTGCAAGCCGTTTCTGCGCTCGGGGAAGTGGAAGTGCCCGAATGAAATATTTATTCGCAGTATCTAGTCTTGCGCTGATCGTCTCAGCAGTGCCCGCGTTTTCCAGCGTTACCGTTACATCGCCCACCAACGGCTCTCAGGTGAGCTCGCCTTTCAACCTGGTTGCGACCGCGTCCGCGTGCTCCGGTCAGTCGATCGCATCGATGGGCTATTCCATCGATAGCAGCACGAGCACAACCGTCTTTTACAGTAGCGCCATCAATGCCACGGTCTCGTCCTCGTCCGGTTCGCACACCTTGCATGTCAAGTCATGGGGAAACCAGGGTGCCGCATGCGTTACCGATGTAGCAATCTCAGTGGGCTCCGGATCGACTTCAACATCGGCCATCTCACCGTCAGGCGCGACGGTCGTCTCCGGCCTTCAGAAATCAAACTACTATTGGAAGCAAGCCAGCGACTCGGGTACCAATGGCATCTCCAGCGGGTCGATGAGCGTGACCTCTTCTCCCTCTCTCAGCGGGTCTACCCGCAAGTTCGTCACCAGCTATCGCTACTCAGGCGGCGAGCGGTATTGGACCTCATTTGGCGCAGACACAAATGCGCACAATTTCCTCTACGACGTCTATGTCTATCTGGACTCGACGGCAACGGATATCGCAAATATCGAGATGGACATGAACCAGGTGATTGGCAATGGGCAGACGATCATCTACGGATTCCAGTGTGATGGCTACACGAGCACCTGGGACTACACCACGAACGCCGGGACGCCTGATCATCCGGTCGATGAATGGCTGCACTCCTCGGTTCCCTGCAATCCACGTAACTGGACCAGAAATACCTGGCATCACGTCCAGGTGGCCTACTCGCGAGACAACAGCGGCAATGTGACCTACAAAAACGTGACATTTGATGGCGTGCAGAAGAGCATCAACGAGACAGTTCCGGCGGCGTTCGCCCTCGGATGGGGACCGACTCTGCTGACCAACTTCCAGATTGACGGGCTTGGCGGCTACGGTACTGCGAACGCATACATCGATAACCTGACAATCACACGCTGGTAGCAGACGACCATTCTGAGCGAAGGCCTCACGCGCGATGCAAATTGCAGGATTCGCGCCTGAGGCCTCATTTTTTGCTTAAGCCATTGCAGACGCCAGAGCCTTTACCCCGCGCAGATCGATCTTGCCGGTGCCGAGAACGGGCAGCGCTTCAACATGGAAGAACTGATTGCTGCGAGGCTTCCAGAGCGCCGGCAAATCGCACTGGGCAAACTTCTCGATCACCTGCCCCAGCTTGTCGTCGGAAAGCGTAGAGACCACCACGATGCGCTCGCCTTTCTTATCATCCGGCAGAGAGGTAACGGCAAAAACCTGTTCGGTGACCCCAGCGAGTTCCTGAAGCTTGTCTTCGATCCGAACATGCGGAACCATTTCGCCCCCGATCTTGCTGAAACGCGACAGCCGGTCGGTGATGGTGAGAAAGCCGTCGTCTTCAAGCACCGCCACGTCTCCCGTCGTATACCAGCCATCGTGCAGCACCTCCGCCGTCTTCTCAGGCCTGCCGAGATAGCCCTTCATCACGTTCGGGCCTTTCACTAGAAGCATGCCCGGTAGCCCCGGCTTAACAGGCTCGCCGGTCTCGATGTCCACTACCTTCACCGTAATTCCCGGGAGCGGATGGCCGATCTTCCCGCGGCGTGAGCCGACTTGGCGAAAACCCGGCGCCCGGAAATCTCGTGTATTCACAGTCACCACCGGAGAGCACTCCGTGCAGCCGTAGCCCTCCAGCGGACGAATGCCGAACGTGTCCTCAAACCCGAGTGCAACGCGGTCGGGCAGCTTTTCCGCTCCCACAAGCACATACTGTAAGCTGCCGAAGCTCTCCGGCGAACACCGACGCATGTAGGCCTGCAAAAAAGTTGGCGTTGCAATCAGGAACGTGACTCGATACTGAGAAACCAATTCGCCGATCACTTTGGAGTCCAGCGGATTGGGATGGTAGACCACGCCGATCCCGTTTGCTGCTGGCATCCATAGCGCAGCCATGAATCCGAACGAGTGAAAGAATGGCAGAATGCCAAGGATCCGATCGCCGCTACCCAGCATGAAAACCTGCGATACCTGCTGAATATTCGACGCGATGTTGTAGTGGGTCAGCATCACTCCCTTTGGATCGCCGGTGCTGCCGCTCGAGAAGATCACCGTCGCCAGGTCATCGATGCTGCGCCGCACCGGCGAGGCTCCGATGACCCTGCGAAGCAAATCCTGTGGCGCTGCCACCGCAACCGCAAATGCAAGGAGCGTTTCAAAGGCTCGTTGCGACGCCAGCACATCTTCCAGAAACAGAATGCGTCCGGGAATCTCCAGCTTTGGGAACCGCTCAACGAAAGCCTTGGACGTGATGACGACATCCACGCCGCACTGCTTCGCACATGACGCAACTACCTCGCTGGAGGCGGTGTAATTCAGATTCACGGGAACGCGACCCAGCAGAGTAAGTGCATAGTTGGTCAGTGCTCCTCCCGCTGATGGGGGCAGCAGAAGCCCAACCATTTGCTGGTCTCCGATCGCCGGCCGAATTCGCCGCGCAAGATAGATGGCCTTCGTAAGAGCGGAAAAGAAACGAACCTTCGGCGTTTTGCCATCCGCCATCATGAAACGCAACGGGAAGCGGCGGGCTGTGCGCACAAACGCGCGGTCGAGCGTGACCATCCGTCCTTTGCGCTGCACGAATGCTTCCGCCTGAAGTCCCTGAACGGCAGAACGCACCTCAAGCGCTGACGACGTTGATGGCATTGCAGAGCCAAAGCTTACCGTGACTGGGTAAGGGATCCGGCGGGGCATCTTCCATAGGAATCGCCCGCGTTCGAAGCTGAAGATACTGCCCCACACACCGTCAAGGTTCACGGGAATAATAGGAACATCAATACCTTTGATGATGCGCTCTAGTCCTCGGCGGAAGGGAAGCATCTGGCCCGTTCGCGTAATCTGGCCCTCCGCGAAGATGCAGACAATTTCATCGTTGCGCAGCGCATCACTCGCAGTTCGCAGAGAGCGGATCATCTCCCGCGGCCGCTGCTCGCCGGAGATAGGAATAGCTTTCAACATTCTGGCGAACGGATATACGAAGCGGTTCTCGTAGATACCCTTGTACACCAGAAAGCGGATAGGTCGGTCGGTTGACGCAATGAGCAGTGAGGCATCCACAAACGACATGTGATTGCACACCAGAAGCGCCCCTGATCTATCTGGAAAATTATCCCGCCCGAGAACTTTGACACGATAAATCGTGTGCGTGAGGAAGAAGAGAATCAGCCGCCCGAACCACTCTGGCAGTAGGAATAAAACGTAAGCAGTCCCTGTTGCTGTGATCAACGATGCCGCCAAGATCACGCCACGAGGATTGAGGTGAACAAACTTCGTGAACACGAAGTATGCACCGGAAGAGATTGCGATGCCTACAAACGACAACAGATTTGCAGCGGCGATGATTCCGCCCTTATCCGCCTCGGCAGGGCGATGCTGGATCAGCGCATTCACAGGCACGGCAAAGAATCCAGCCCAGAATCCAAGAGTCGCAAGAAGCACAGCCGATCCGCCTAGACCCACATGCGTCGTACCCAGCGCAATGCCCGTGCAGGTCATGCCAATCGAACCCAACGGAATCAAGCCATATTCGATCTTGTTGCTGCTGATGAGTCCCGCAATCATGCTGCCGATTCCGATACCCACGGCGAGCGCCGCGTTCAGGTAGCCAGTCTTTGTCTGACCTACGTGCAACACATCTGGTCCGTACACAACAACGGTAGAGAAGAGCAGCGAACCAAGAAACCAGAAGTACGTGTTGCCAACCACCGCGAGGAAGAGTGGTCGATCTTGCTGCATCAGCTTGACCTGTCGCCAGAGATCGCCGACGAAGTTCGCGTGAAACTTCTTCTGCGGTGCTGCCGCACCGACGCGATCGATTCCCAAACTCGTTCCAAGCCCGGCGCATGCAAAAGCGATCAGAAGATAGCCCGCATAGGCCTCACGTCCCGCAAATCGCTCGGCCATTGCGGCTCCGGCGACGGTCCCCAGAATAATTGCCAGAAAAGTTCCCAGCTCGATCACGCCATTACCAAAGGAGAGGCGCTTGGCCGGCAGCAACTCTGGAAGCAGTCCATATTTTGAGGGTCCGAACAGCGCTGCCTGCGTTGCGACCAGTCCCAGCGCGAGCAGCGTCAGGCTTCGCATGTGCAGCCCCAGTCCGGCGGCGGCGATCGTCATCGCGCCGATCTCCATTATCTTGGTCCAGATCGTCACCTGGCGCTTGCTGAAGTGATCGGCCAGCCATCCGCCCGTCATGCTGAAAAGCACAAACGGCATAGAAAACAGGAAGGTGACCATTGAGACAAAACTGTCGCGCTGGTCTTTCCCAAGTCCCATGCCGACGATCATCGCCAGCAGGAGGTTGCGTAGGACGTTGTCGCTGAACGCACCTTGGAATTGTGTTGCGATCAGTGCCCAGAAGCCGCGCTCGCTGCGTCGGGCCTCAGAGATTGCGGGTGCTTCAAGAGCATCGGAATCGGCGATTGACATGGTGGTTTTTGGTTTAAGTTCCGATGATTATAGTGGCATCTTCCTCGCCCGCTGTATGGCACCATCGTGACACTACCTGGACTGCACCAAAAAAAGGCTCTAAATGGCGAACCGCCCGGTAAGGGGCGGTTCGCGTTGCTTCGGCGTCTGAGCTGGTGTCAATTAGAACGGGATATCGTCATCTGAGATCTCGGCCGACTGCGCATACTCGTCTTGGTGTGCGGGCTGCCTCTGATCCATTGCGCTCGTCGAGCTGGACTGCCGGCTATACGGACTTGCTCCTCCGCCCCCGTCATCTCGTCCAGAAAGCAGAGACAGGTCATTCACGATGATCTCGGTTCGATACCTCTTCTGGCCGGACTCTTTATCGTCCCAGCTACTAGTCGAAATTCTGCCCTCGACAAAGAGCTTGTGCCCCTTCTTGACGTAATCGCGCACAATCTCCGCGGTGCGCCCAAACGCCTTCAGGTTGTGCCATTCTGTACGATCCTGCCAATTACCCTGGGGATCCTTCGTGCGATCGCTGGTAGCCAGGGTAAAACTCGCAACCATGGTTCCTCCGCCCGTGGAACGGATCTCCGGATCCTTTCCAACGTTGCCGAGAAGAATAACTTTGTTTACTGACTTTGCCATAAACTCTCGCCCCCCTGCCCGCTGTCCCCTGCCTGATTCTCGTCGGTACTGCCCTTGTGGGCTTCACGAACCGCTGCCGCGCCAAATCCTCGATGTCAGCCGGAGATGCTAACCTCCGTTGACACAATTGAGGAGGGCGGAAAACTCCGCAACACAGTGAACTCTGCAGAGAACTCCTTTCCGTGAATTCCTTTACGGTCTCTGAAAGTATAAATCTTCAGTCTTGGGCACGTACTCGGCGGAAGCCGCCCTTTAGCTCTCGACCAGTGGATATTCATCTCATCCGGGTGCGACATGCGGACACCGGCGTAGACCAGCCGAAAACAGATCTGAAACCTAGCCGCTCGTGGTCAAGGTTTGAATCGGAGACGGTTAACGAGCGTTCTTGCAATCAGTGAGCAGGCATTACCAAGCAAGCACTCGCAAAGCAACGTGATCCGGCTCTACCCATCACCAGGGATTCGGAAATCAGCAGGGCTGGCGGAAGCCCTGTCGAATAGCTTGCAAGTGCCTCCATTTCATGGTGGTTGCAACAACAACGCTATCGTTCCAGTCGCCGTTCAGGATCCTCATCACGCCATGCCTGCCGGTACCGATCACGCTTGGCTGAATGGCTCCTACGAGTACATGAGTGACGATCCGAACTTCAATCCCAACGGGCAGCTCAATGGCGACTGGAATCAGCTCCAGCTGGTCCGTCCGCAACCGTTATCTCCAAGCTCCGGCCGGTAGGGGGATTGAAGAGAACTACTCGAACAAAACACAAGACCCTTAGGTTCTGCGAAGGAACAGGGGAGTGAACCGAACGCCCACGCACATTTCAGGGATCAGGTCGGCATCGGCCTCAAACTCGGATCATAAAATCGAATTAATGTCCGTTCCGCGTTGCCTCTCCAACCTCCTCTTGCTTGGGATGACCTGCACAACACTGCCGCTCTATCCGCAGTCAACCGCAGCCTTGTCGGCGCAGGGCTACTATGCTGATCCAGAGGTTCGGGTATTCGAGAACCAGTACTGGATCTATCCGACTCGCAGCGTCTCTGCCGATGACCCCGTCATCGAGCAGCCTGCCTTCAATGCACTCCAGATCGAGCTGCGCAAACAACATGTGATCCATCAGGACTATCTTCTTCAAACAGGCCTGGACGATTTCTCATCTCCCGACCTCATCCACTGGACCAGGCACACCTCAGTGCTTAGCATCGAGAATGTCAAATGGGCTGCGTATGCCGTCTGGGCCCCATCTGCAATTCACCTCAACGGCAAGTACTATCTCTTCTTCGCTGCCAACGACATCCAAAAAACAGAGAAATTCCAGGGAGGCATCGGCCTTGCGGTGAGTGATAATCCCGGCGGGCCTTTCATCGACACTATCGGGAAACCGCTGATTGGCCGCTTCGAGGATGCAGCGCAGCCTATCGATCCCATGGTTTACCGCGATGACGACGGCTCAATTTACCTCTACTTCGGCGGACAAGGCCATTGTGTAGTCGCGCGGCTCTCCAATGATCTGAAGCAAGTGATTCCGATGTCGGATGGGCAACTCTACAAAGAGATCACGCCAGAGCACTATGTTGAAGGGCCCTTCATGATCAAACGTAAAGGCGTCTACTATTTCATGTGGTCTGAGGGTGATTGGGGCGGCGCTGACTATGGCGTGGCGTATGCTCGCGGCAACAGCCCCAGCGGTCCTTTCACGCGCGTAGGAAAGATCCTGCAAAGCGATCCCGCCATCGCCAAGGGCCCAGGTCACCATTCCGTGCTGCACATTCCGAACACCGATGATTGGTACATCGTGTATCACCGTCATCCTCTCAACTCCGAAGGCATCAGCAAACGCGTCCTTGCCATCGACAAGATGGTCTTTGATAAAAACGGCAACATTGAACCCGTCGTCATCACAAAAGATGGTCCGGCTGCGCGCGTCCTGACCTCGCAGAGGAAGGACTAAGAAGATGCGCAAAGGTTTCACCAGAAGACCGAGACCAGATGATTCCGGGCCGGAAGTCAAGAACTACATAACCCCCGGCGGACTGCAGCGCCTCAAGGACGAGCACCGCTTTCTACTCACCCGGGACCGCCCGGCTGTGGCGGAGATGGTAGCTTGGGCTGCGGGCAATGGCGATCGCAGTGAAAACGCCGACTATCAGTACGGCAAGCGCCGCCTGAGGCAGATCGACGGCCGAATTCGTTTTCTCACCAAGCGAATCGAAGCGGCAGAAGTGGTAGATCCCGAGGCTCCACGGTCGGGCCAGGCTGCCCTCAGAGCGTTCTTTGGCGCTACTGTACGCTATGCCAACGAAGCCGGAGAGGAGCGATTGGTAAGCATCGTCGGTACCGACGAAGTCGATCTCACTCGAAACCACATCAGTTATGTCTCTCCTTTGGGGCGCGCGTTGATGAAATCTGCAGAAGGCGACGAAGTAGTTCTGCGAGCGCCAGGCGGCATTGAGCATCTCACCGTGCTGGAGGTGCACTATGAGCACATTCCCGTTGAGCCATTTCGTGAACCGCCTGGATCCTAGGCCTCGGCGAGACTGCGCGCTCGCCAGCTCGCATCGACTGACGGAGGGTCAGGAGCAGAGACTGAAGACAAGTGACATACGTTTGTAGTGCAAATCTCTACTGCTTCCGTTGATAGAAGACGGAGCGCAGGTAGCGTTTAGGCTCCAACTCCTGACAAAATCCCGAGATTGATTCGGTCGCGCCGATGATAAGGCCGCCATCTTTAGCCAGGCATTTCGCGAGGTTCTGGAAGAGCCTGGTTCTATCCGGGTCGGTAAAGTAGATCGCTACGTTGCGACAGAAAATGATGTCGAAGGGTGTCGGAAATGAAAACGGCTCCAGCAGATTCATGGTCCTGAAACTTGCCATCGCTCGAATCTCATCCCGAATTTTCCATCGATCTCCTGATCGAATGAAGTGGCGCGCGACGGCATCCGGAGACAGACCCCGTTCCACCTCTAGCCGGTTGTACTCTCCATAACTCGCATGAGCGACAACTTTATTCGAGATATCCGTCCCCAGGATCCTGATGTCGTACCGGCTAAGGTCGCCCAGCAACTCCTTCAACACAATCCCGGTGCTGTAAGCTTCCTGTCCGGTGGAGCACGCCGCACTCCAGATTCGAAGAGTGACGCGGCCGCCGTTGCTGCTCCTCTTATCAATCAGATCAGGAATCAGTTTGTGCCGCAGTAGATCGAACGGCGCACTGTCTCGAAAGAAGGAAGTTTCATTGGTCGTGATCGCCTCAATGATCTTATTGCGCAGGCGCGTTGTCCGATCCGCCTTCGCCTTTTGCACAAGTTCTGAAAAGCTCGATGCGTTAACCTCGACGAGCAAGCTCCCGAGGCGGGTCTCCAGTAGGTAGCCCTTCGAGTCATCCAGATGAACGCCGCAAATGTCCTGTATATACCGCGACCATGCCGGCATCTCCTCACGTCGCAGTACTACGGTCATCGCCGTCCTTCACGCACTGCCGCAACGATGTGCGGTGCGATCGCGTTCAAAGGCAGAACCACATCGGCCAGCCCTGCATCGACAATGGATTTCGGCATGCCATATACAACGCAACTCGCTTCATCTTGCGCGATTGCATAGCAGCCGTGCCTCTTGAGCAGGCGCAAGCCAAGAGTCCCATCATTCCCCATGCCCGTCAGAATTACCGCCAACGAACGTCCCGGAATCCGGTTTGCTGCCGAACGAAGTAGACAGTCAACAGCAGGCCGGCAATTGTTCTCGGGCGGATCGTCGCTCAAGTTCACCACAGGACGACCATCAGCGCTTGTGTCCAATCGCAGATGGCGGCCGCCCGGAGCAATATAGGCCGTATTCGCCACGATCGCCTCGCCCTGCACCGCCTCGACCACTCGCACCAGGCATTTTGAAGCAAGGCTGTCTGCGAGCGACTTCGTAAATACGGGAGGCATATGTTGAACAATGACGATCGGTACACCAAGATCTCGCGGAAGGGCCGGAAGTAGCTCACCCAAAGCTTTTGGCCCTCCTGTCGAGACACCGATCAGCACCATCTCCGGCCTGGCAGGACGAAATATACGCTGCATACGCCCGGCGACTCGCTCGACAGACGTCTGCTCTGGAGAAGCGTCCGGCCCCGTCGATGGCCCACTTGGCTGCTCCTGCGACCGTTTTCCTCCAAGGATAGATCGAACCTCGAGACGATGCGCAATCGCCCGAAGTCTCGGCACCAGATCCGACTGCAACGTTCGCCTGGCTTGATCGGAATCATTCGCCTCCGGTTTCGATATGAAGTCGAATGCGCCTCTCTCCATCGCTTGCATCGTAAGATCGCCGGCGCGCGGTGAAGTCGAACTGACCACCAGCACTTCCAACTTGGGGTATCCCTGGCGTAGAAGCGCGTCGATCACTCCGACGCCATCCAGTTCAGGCATCTCAATGTCAAGCGTCAGTAGATCGGGACTCAATTCCTTCACCTTCTGCAAGGCGATCCTGCCGTTTGCGGCAGTTCCGACAATCTCCACACCCGGGATCGTGGCGAGGACGTCGGCGAGCAGACGTCGAAAGAGAACGGAATCGTCAGCAACCAAGACCTTCACGCAGTCCTCCTCTGCCGATTTACTCAGCCAACGACGTGTCGCTTCCACTGTTGCCGTCAAGTACGGAGGGCAGGTGCAGAAGTCCTGCCAGCCCGTGTCCCGTTCGGAAGACCCCGCGAAGTTTCTCCGATTGCACGTTCGATATATTGGATGGGGCGCGCTGCAGAGCGCCGGCTTCCATTGCAAGTGTCCCCTCAACCCTGTCCACCAGCAGGCCAACCGGTTCTCCATTCCAGTCTGCGATCAGAAGACGTGTCTCCGGAGTGGCGCGAACCACGCCAAGCCCGAGCCGCTCGCACAAATCGATAACCGTGATGATCCGCCCCCGCAGATTGCGAATCCCTGCCACAAAAGCCGGTGCATGGCGGACCGGAGTCAACTCGCCCATCATCGCTACCTCCTGGACCAGCGTGGCATCGATCCCGAAAACCCCGTTTTCGCCGAGTGCGAAGGTGCAGACCAGCAGTTCACCGGCATATTCAGAGTTGACGACTTTTTCCTGCATCGTGCACCTCAGACCTTGAACTGGGCTACTCGCGCGCCCAGCTGTTCTGCCAGTCTCGAGAGATCGGCTGCATTCGTTTGCACCCGCTCTCCGCCCTGGCGTATGTCACTTACTGCACCGTTGACTCCGGCTATATCTGCGGCGATGCTCTTCGAAACGACGGCCGTATGTGAAACCCGCTCATTGACGTCGCGCACGCCTTGTGACGCTTGGGCGATGTTCCCGGCCACGTCTCGCGTTACAGTTGCCTGCTCCTCAATCGCCGCCGCAATGCTTGTCACGATCGTGCCCACATCTCCAATTACCGTCGTGATCTGTCCGATCTCTGTAATCGCTGCTCCGGTAGACTGCTGGATACTGCCGATACGCGCCTTGATATCCTCCGTTGCATCCACAGTCTGGCGCGCCAGCTCCTTGATCTCGTTGGCGACCACGGCGAAACCTTTGCCAGCCGTTCCTGCACGGGCGGCTTCAATCGTCGCATTGAGAGCGAGAAGATTGGTCTGAGCCGAGATGTTTGTGATCGTCTCAGTTACATTGCCGATCTCCTGCGCGGCTTGCCCAAGCCTCTGCATCTGCCCGGCTATGGTTTGAGCCTGTGCAGTCGCCTGTTCGCTGATCATGTGCGCTCGGGCAGTGTTCGACGAGATGTCGCCCACCGTGGCGCTCATTTGTTCGGTTGCTGCGGCTATCGAGGACAGGCTGCTCGATGATTGCTCCATGCCGGCAGCGATCGAAATCGTGTTAGCGCTTGCCTCTTCTGCCGCGGCAGCTACCGTGTGCGCCTTCTCCGATGCTTCCGCAGTCCCGGATACGGTCTGCCTTGAGGAAGCGGCCAGATCAGCCGCCGAGGCGCTCAGTGCTTGAACACCAGCTGAGATCGCTGCGAGCAGCTGACGAAGACTGTTCTTCATCGCGTTCAGAGCCTTCGTTGCGTCGCCAATTTCGTCCTCCGACTCCACGGCGAGATCAGCTGAACTCAGGTCGCTGTTCGCTATCCGGTTGGCAAGCTGAACCGAGCGTCCCAGCGGCCTAATCACGAGCCTGCGAATCGCGAGGTACACTGCAGCCGATGATGCGAGAAGCGTCAACATCGACAGCAGAAACGTTGCCACAGAGTTGGCGTTTGAAGCTGATACCAGTTCCTCGGTCGAAGCCGTGACAGAGAACGCGCCGCGAAGATCGCCAACCTTGTAGCCTTCCCTGATTCCTCCCACTGCATCTCGCGATCCGGCGGGATCTCCGTGGCAAACCAGACAATCCTGTGTCAGGCGAACCGGCTGCGCATAACGCATGACCTGCCGATCTCCGCTGCCCTCCCGCTCTGAAAATTCCTGCAGATTGGGATCGGCCTGAAACGCGAGCAGTGCGCGCCGTTCAAACTCATCGGGCCGATGCAGAGGATTCCTCGGCGCCAGGGAGGGTGTGCTGAATTTCATCCCGTTCCGTTGTGCGTACGCTTCTGCGACGCTCCATGCCGCTACGACTGGAACCTGTTTGAGGCTCTTGAACTTCCCGCCCGGGACCAGAGTATCCAGATTGCTCGAATACCAGCGCTGCGTTGCCGTTGTCATTCCGGTAATCTGGCGAATCTTGTCCCGGAAAGCCTCTTCTGCCTGCCGGTTGATGCGCCGCTGCGTTATCCAGAAACTGATAATCGAGGAAACCGCAAGAACGGCTACCACCGTTCCTGCGACCTTGCCGGAGAGCTTCATTCGTCTGAACATTTTTGTTTCCTGTTCCCGGTGATCACTGCCGACCGGTCGCGGCATGGGCCTGATCTACACGTCCTTCTAAACCCTGAACTGAGCTACCTGTGCCCCGAGTTGCTCCGCTAGGCGAGTCAATTCGATCGCGCGGTCCTGAACGTGTTCGCCGCCCCTCTCGATTTCCGTAACCGCCGCAGTGACGTTGCTGATGTCTTCTGCGATGCTTCTCGATACCTGCGCGGTCTGTGATACACGATCATTTGCATCGCGCACGCCGCTCGAAGCCTGGGCAATGTTGCCGGCCACATCCCGGGTCACCGTAGCTTGCTCCTCAATGGCTGCCGCGATGCTGGTCACGATCGTTCCCACATCCTTGATCACCGTCGTGATCTGTCCAATGTCGGTGATGGCCGCTCCGGTCGACCGCTGGATACCGCCGATGCGCGCTTTAATGTCTTCGGTGGCCCCCGCCGTTTGCCTGGCCAGTTCCTTGATTTCGCTGGCCACCACAGCAAAGCCTTTGCCTGCTGTCCCGGCACGAGCCGCTTCGATCGTCGCGTTCAGCGCCAGCAGATTGGTCTGAGCCGAGATGTGGGTGATGGTCTCGGTCACCTGGCCAATCTCCTGCGCGGCCTGGCCGAGTTTTTGCATTTGCTGAGCAATGGTCTGGGCCCGCGCAGTCGCCTGTTCGCTGATGGCATGAGCTCTTGAAGTGTTCGAGGAGATGTCCCCAACCGTGGCACTCATCTGCTCGGTTGCCGCAGCAACGGAAGACAGGCTGCTCGAAGACTGTTCCATGCCTGCCGCGATCGAGATTGTGTTCGCGCTCGTCTCCTCGGCTGCCGCCGCCACTGTTCGCGCCCGGTTCATCGTCGAAGCGGTAGACTCGGCGGTCTGGTTCGCCACTGCCGTGAGTTCGCTCGCAGACGCCGCTAGTGTGCGCACGCCCGCGGAGATGTCGCCCAGCAACGTGCGGAGATTCTCAGACATCGTCTGAGACGCCACTGCCAACTCCCCGAACTCATCAGGTCGTTCAAGAATCGTTTGCGGCAGCCTCGTGCCGCTCAAGTCTCCACTTGCAATGGCTTTGAGTCGGTTTGCCACCAGGGACAGAACGGTCGCCATGCGTCCGCTCAGCACGATCGCAATGCCCATACCGGCCCCGACCGCCAGCAAGGTCGTGACGATCAGGATCATCTCCGACTGACTCTGGAACCGGGTACTCTCGTCAACGTCATCCTTCATCAATGACGTAGAACTGTCGCCCAGTTCATCGGTGACCGTCATAACCGCATCGCCCGACGGCTGAACCCGCGTCCGGTAGTCGTTCTCCACCGCCGTGATGCGTCTCTGGCCCCCCGCGATCGCTTCAGCAATAATGGTGCCTTCCTCTCGTTCCATCTTCGGAAGTTCATCGGCAAGCCGGGCTACGCGGTCCTTGTTGGCCTGCAAGACGAAGCTCTTGCTGAGTTCGGGAAGCGGCGCGAAAGCTCCATTAAGATCCTTCCACGCATCTTCGAACCTCTGCTTTGAAAGTTGCGCTGACTTCAGATCCCCGCGTCGTACGTCGAGAAATACAGCTCTTATCTCGGATTTGGCCCGCTCCCGGTCTGAATCGATAGCGGCCACCGCGAGCGTAAGAGGCATTCGCACTTGCTTGAACCGTCCGAGCTTGCTTTTGATTTCCACGGTTCTCCAATACACCACCATGGATGAGATCGTCACTAGTCCAAGAACCGCGGCGAATGCGAGCATCAACTGTCCGCGCATCTTCATCGTTACAGTACCTTCCCTTTCATTGGCCGGAGCCCTCCCGTTCGAAGCGAGACTTCGCGAGAGGCTCCGCGATTCTCATCTCCGGTTCAAACATTGGCCGCTGCTGCCGCATGCGTGTATTCCCTCAATCGCTCCAGCAGCCTGTCTCGGTCGAGCTTCGTCTGATAGTCGCTAATACCGGCGGCCAGCCCGCGCGCCGCATCATCGTCCGCAGCCAGCGAAGTCAGCGCAATCACAGGCAGGTGTGCGGTTAGAGCGTCGGCTCGAATCCGCCGCGTCAAACCCAGGCCGTCAAGCCGCGGCATCTCAATGTCGGTGACAACTGCACTCACTTCGTCCAGGCTTCTCAGCAGCAACTCCCACGCAGCCTCTCCGTCATTCGCCGCCAGCACCGCATAGCCATCCTCCTTGAGGAAGCGCTCAATCTGCGACCGGAAGAAGTCCGAGTCTTCTGCCAGCAGAACCGTCAGCTGTCGCTCGATTCCCGGCTCTGGCCTCTCTGTTGCCAGTCTTCCGTTTCCGCGTTCCGGAAGCAGCGAATCAGCCAGCTCATAGAGGTCGACGATAAGTGCCGTCCTGCCCTGAATGATTGTCGATCCTGCGATTCCGCTCTGCCGGTGGGTCGTATGTTCGACGCTCCCGCTGGTTTCCACTACGTCAACCGGCAAAGTTCCAAGCAGCCCGATGTCTACTCCACGTACTGTGGCGAGGATGACTGCAAGTTCACCAGAGGCGGGAATCGGCTCCACCTGCGCAGCGTCTGATAATGTTGCCAGCGGCAGCAGGCCACCATCGAGTTTCATCGTGCGTCTACCGCCGATCATCTCCACGCAAGCGGCATCAACGCGCTCGATCCGCCTCACAGTGTTCAGGGGAAGAGCGCACAGCACGTTGGGCGGGTTGTGAAACAGGACAAAAGTATGCCGGTCGTTCGATGCGTCCTCGTGGGCGATCTTTGCGGCGGTATCGGAAATACCGGTCGCACTCAGGCTCGCTTTAACAGCAAGGTTGGCAACGTCGAGAATCAGGGCGAGTGAACCATCCCCTAAGATGGTGGCGCCTGCATACTCCTCCAGTCCCTTCAAGTGGCCTCCGAGTGGCTTCACCACAATCTCTTCGGCATCGTGGAAACCGCTTACAACCAACCCATAACTTTGGGCGCCCGTTGTAACCACAACGATGTTTGACGCGTCGCCTTTCTCGCGCTGGGAGTCTCTCTCCGAGCCCCTCCGATCCGAGATCTCTCCTGCTGAAAGGTATTCGCCGAGCCGCACCAGCGGAATGAGGCGGTCCCTCAACACCAACACTTGGGCGTTGCCCACGGTTTCGACGCGGGCTCTCCCCTGGCCGGGAACCACGTGACACATCTCTTCAACATTGATTTGTGGAATAGCGAAGCGCTCACCTTCAACAGAGACAATCAGCGATGGAATGATGGCCAGGGTCAGCGGCAGCTTGATGCGAAACCTGGTCCCGCTCCCCACCGTAGAGATGATCTCCACCTTTCCGCCGAGCCTATCCAGGTTCGTTTTGACCACATCCATCCCAACTCCCCGGCCTGAAATCTCGCTGACCTCTGAGTTGGTTGAGAGACCTGGCAGGAAAATCAAGGACATCTTTTCCTTTGCGGTCATCCGGTCCAGCTTCTCGGCAGTCACCAGACCTTTACTCATTGCCGACTTGGCGATCCGCTCGGCATCGAGTCCGCGCCCATCATCGGCAATCTCTACGACCACGTGCCCTGCTTCATGGCGTGCGTCGAGATTCAGTACTCCCTGACGAGCTTTTCCCGCTCGAATACGGATCTCCGGAGGTTCGATTCCGTGATCGACGGCATTCCTCACCATGTGGGTCAATGGATCGGAGAGCGACTCGATAATGCTCCTGTCGAGAGCCACCTCCTTGCCTTGAATTTCCAGCTGCACTTCTTTGCCGAGGGAAGCAGCTAGGTCACGCACGAGCCGCGGGAATTTACCGAACACGTTTCCAATCGGCTGCAGCCGGGTCTGCATGACAGCGTCCTGCAACTCCGACGTTATCTGGTTGATCCTCTGATCGGCGGCATCGAGAGCTTGCCCGTTCTTCTGCGCGATAGAAGCTCGCAGCTGATTACGGCCGAGTACAAGCTCGCCGGCTAAATTCATGAGCAACTCCAGCGTTGCTACATTTACGCGGACACTATCCTCCGTTGAGTTTGACTTTACCGGGCGCGATGTTCCGATGGATGTATGTGACGTCTGCGCTTGTGCAACTTCACTGCCCGGTGTCTCGAGAACTGCCTGCATTTCAGCGACAGAATCCTCTCTCGTCTTCTCAGATCCTTCTTTCGCCGCTTCCGCGGAATGCTCGCTGAGCAGCTTCACTCTGTCCTGCATCTCCGGAAACAGAACGTCGATCTTGTCAGGACCGAGCGTAGTTGCGAGAACAAGCTTCAAAGGCACACGGTTGCAGATCGGATCATCAAGCGTCCCAACCGATTCGAAGTCGACCTCGCAATCCACGACTTGTCCGGCAGCAAACAATCTGCGAAACACTGCGAGCACATTTTCGCCGCGTCGTTCGATGTCATGGATGAGATCCATTTCCACGACGTAGAAGCGATTGCCGGCATCTTTCGCCCGTTCATAGTCAAACTTCGATAGCATGACCGGTGCGCCGCCACCCTGAGGCTCAAGCGTGACCCGTTCCCAAACGGAGGACTTCTTCTCTCCCGGAAGAAAAGAGGAGGCGAGAGCGGTCAGGCTCTCGACCAGGTCATCAATGTTCGTCCCGTTGCTCTCGCCCGGTCGGTTGATCATCTCGCGCAGTCGATCGAAAGCGCACAGCAGCAGGTTCGTCACTTCGGCATTCGGTGGGATCCTGCCGGAGCGGATCATGTCGAGCACAGTTTCTGCGCGATGGGCAAGTTCCTTCACTTTCGTTAGCCCGAAATATCCGCTTGCGCCCTTGATCGAGTGCGCTGCCCGAAAGACCTTGTTCACCAACTCAGAATCGATGTTGGAGCCTCCCTCCTCCATGGCCAGAAGGTCCGACTCAATCGTAGTGAGGTGATCCCGAGACTCGCTGATGAACTCCACAAGCAGTTCATCGTTAAGTGCCACATTCAGTTCTGAATCCATCAAGGCGCTCCTATGCGACTCTGGCGCTCACATTCAGACGTGCCGTTAGCCTCATGTTCTGCAGCAACCGAAAGATCTCGGGCGACGCGTTGATCACGCGAAGCTCTCCCCCAGTACGCATCGCAGTGTTTGTCGCTGCGATCAGCAAGCCGATACCTGTCGAGTCGAGCATTGCTGTTTCTGCGAGGTCGAAAGTGAGCCTGCGGATCCCCTCAGTCAGCAGGTTCTTTAGCTCTGCCTGAAGGTCGGGGACGACAAGTGCGGTCAGATTTCCATCAAGCCGAATCAATACGTCTTCTTGTTCGCGTTTCACACTGCATGCGGCCATCCTGGTCATCCCTTTCTCTCGGCTTCTCAAGCCACATCTCCACAGCGTTTCCGCTGCGAGTGAATCGGACTCGTTCTGCATACAGCATGCAAATCTGTAGTCCGCGACCGGACGGCGTGACGCTGTCCGGCAGCCCCTCCCGTGTCTTTTGCCACCGGAAACCCGGGCCGTGATCCTCTACTGTGAGGCGGATCCATTTCCGGCCAACAGAGAGGGTCAGACCAACTGTGTTATCGGCGTCAGCGGGCGCGCCATGAATTACTGCATTGTTAAGGCATTCCCTCGCCAGCAGTTCAATCGAGAAGCAAAGACTCGCCAGTCCTGCACTCTGCACAAAAAGTCGGAGCTCTACATACAGCGGCTCGGCTGCCTCCAGGCGCAGAGCAATCTCCCGACTGAATTTGCAGATTGATTTCCGCCGAGAAGACGACATTAGACATCCACTCCTAGAAGCAGAAGGTCGTCGTTTGCACTGCGATCACCGATCAGATCGTCAACCACCGAGGGAACTGCCATGGCAAGCGGCATATCCTTTCGGGAAATGCAGGCCGAGATGAGTCGACTCAGACCAAGATCGTGCGTGCAGCCGTTCTCAATCAGGCCGTCCGTATAGAGCCAAAGCCGATCGCTTGGCTGCAGGGTCGTCTCGATATTCCCAAAGACAGCGTCCGGGAAGGCTCCAAGCACGTCGCCTTCCACCCTCAGGATCAGCGGCTTCTCTTCAGTGGCGTGTATGACGATCGCTGGCGGCTGACCCGCGCTCACCAAGGAAAGACGCCTGGTGCGATGGTTGAGCCTTGCATAGGTCAATGTGAAGAACGCCCCAGAAGGCATGAAGTGGTGCAATGAGCTGTTCAGCGCATGCACAATGTCCCCGGGAGTATTCAGGGGAGTCGCGAATTCTGCAGTCAGTGCTTTCAATGAAGCAGTCCATAGCGATGCCGCAAGGTCATGCCCGCTCGCGTCAGCCACCAGATAATCCACAACCTCCGGGCCGGTCGGAATCACGTCATAAAAGTCGCCTCCCGCGGTCAACGCCTGCCGGATCGAAGCAAAAAACCGCGTCGGGTGATCATCCTTCAGTGCCGGCATAAGAGTCTGCTGCGCGCTTGCCAGGTTGTGCAGTCGTTCTGCATGAAGCTCTGACAACCGGTCGTACGCCTGTCTGAGCCGCAAATGCGTTCGCACTCGGGCAATGACCTCAACTCCCACAATCGGCTTTGTGATAAAGTCCAATCCCCCGGCTTCGAAACCGCGCACCTTGATAGAGGGATCATCGTGCGCAGAAATGAAAAGGATCGGCGTCCTCGACGTCGTTCCTTCCGTCTGCAACAGGCGGCAAAGATCAAGGCCTGAACCGTCGGGCAGTCCGACATCCATCAGGATCAGATCGGGGCGTTTTGAGCGGATCAGTTGCAGAGCTGTCGAACAGCTGCCTGCAGTCGCCGTGCGCAATCCTGCTCGTTCTAGAAATCCGGTCAGCGATCGGATAACGCTGGGCTCATCATCGACAACCACCACCAGCGGCGAGGGTTCCTTGTCATACATCGGCGACATGCCGCAGTCATCACACATGGTTCTGGCTTGTCTATCGGCAGATTTGAGCGAGCAATCTCTCCGCGCTCATCTGCTGCGGAGTCCGCTTCCCCTCATGGGTGATCCCGCTTCTGACGATAGGTAGCAATGAGGGAGTCAATCGGGTTCCACCTGCAATGAGCTACGCGAGAGCGCGACGATGGAATACTTCTGCCGCTGTCAGAGACTTGAACGCTCCCTCGGCGTCTGCGTCGGAGGAGGGAATCATGCTGCGGCGACACCTTGACTGCGATGTCTTCAACCGGGAGGCGTTCGTTCAACGGATGATGGGCGACGAAGAGTTTGCCCGGGCAATCGCAGCCATCTTCGCTGGTCGACTGCCGGCTCTGCTCAACGAAGTTAAAGAAAGCATGGCGAAAGGCGCAACAGAAGCCTTTCAGGGTTCCATTCACACCATCAAGGGTTCAGCCGCGAATGTCGGCGGTGAAGCCCTCAGCAACGTTGCACAAAGGATTGAACAGAACGAAATCGCGTGTGAACTGCCGGTTTTGATTGCCGATCTGGAGTCACAGGCGGAACTTCTCATGGCGGTCATTCGGAACTGGACAAAGTGACCGGTAACCAGGCGCCTAATCCTGAGGCAGACTTGAAACCCTGAGGCATTATGTCTAGAGCAAGTGGAGTACGACAGCAGTTCAAGGCGCGAAAGCATCAAACCCTGAACCATGACAACAAAGACAGCTCGCGGAATCAATTCGCTGTTGCCAACGCATCTCTTCCGGCTACCCTGCGACGCAGGGCAAGACTGAAGATTCTCCTCGTTGAAGACGACTTCGCCTCGAGAGCCATGTTGCAGGGCATCCTTCTTCCTTACGGAGACTCTCATGTAGCAGTCAATGGAAGGGAAGCCGTTGACGCCTTCGGCGCTGTGTTCAAAACAGGAAGAAGATACGATTTGATCTGCATGGATGTGCATATGCCGGAAATGGACGGCACCGAAGCTCTTCGACAGATCAGGTTGATTGAAGAACGTGAGGGAGTGCTGTCCACCTCTGGCGTCAAAATCTTTATGACGACTGCATTGGGCGATCTCAAGACGGTCAGCTCCTCCTACAGATCGTTATGCGATGCCTACCTGTTGAAACCTATCAGTGCGTCGCAGCTGAAACAGCATCTCATCGATTTCAAGCTGCTGAATCCATCGAAGCGCTGAAGCCCCTCGTATCGACCCTGCCTTTGCGTGAATCGCTCACTGATCCAGGTGCGATAAGCGGGACGCGAGCCCATGGTCTGCCCACAGCGAGTTCGCATACGCCGCAATGCTTGCCTTCTTCGATGCCCAATCACTCATCGCCTGAATTTCTGGCAGCATCTGCCGATAAGGAATCCAGGTCGCTCCGCCTTGAAACAGGCGTGCTAGGAACCACTGAGAGGAATGCGCGATGGCGCGGGTTTTGCTGGTCGAGGATAACGAACTGAATCGCGACATGCTTTCGCGCCGTCTCACCAAATGCGGCTGGCAGGTCACGTGCGCCGAAGACGGGCTCCAGGGAGTGCGACTGGCAGAGCAATACCGGCCGGATCTGATCCTGATGGACCTCAGCCTCCCACTCCTCAGCGGATGGAACGCCGCCCGCCAGATCAAAGCAGACGCGAACCTTCGTTCCATCCCCATCATTGCGCTCAGCGCGCACGCCATGCGGGATGATCGCGCATCTGCGCTCGATGCAGGATGCGACGAGTTCGAAACTAAGCCAATCGAGTTTGAGCGGCTCATTCATAAGATGTCCTCGTTGACAGTGGGAGAACCTCCGCGATGATTTACAACCGAATACTCGTTGTTGACGACGAAGAGCTGAATCGCGACATCTGTATGCGTCGCCTCGAGCGCAAAGGGCTCCACGCTGTGCCTGCGGCTTCCGCTCATGAGGCGATCGAACACTTGCAGCGGCAGACATTCGACCTCGTGCTCCTCGATTACATGATGCCTGGACTTAGCGGGCTTGACCTGCTCAGGTTCCTGCGTCGCTCATGGTCCGCTCAAGAACTGCCCATCATCATGGTCACCGCCGTGACAGACAGCACGAGCATCGCCGAAGCCCTTGACGAAGGCGCCAACGACTACATCACCAAGCCAATCGACTTTTCCGTTGCAATGGCCCGGATCCGTTCGCAGCTCTCTCGCAAGCGGGCCGAAGCCGCTCTACGCCAGAGCGAAGAGCGATACGCTCTTGCCGCTCGCGGCGCCAACGATGGCCTCTGGGATTGGGACCTTGCCGGTAACATCGTCTACTATTCGCCGCGCTGGAAGGAGATGGTTGGCTACGGCGAGAGCGAGTTGTCACAAGATCCTTCAGAGTGGATCTCTCGGGTCCATGAAACTGATCGTGAACTTCTCGAAGAGGCCTTTCAGCAACATATCGCCCCCGGAGCCGATGCCACCTTCGAGTGCCAGTACCGCCTTCGCCATCGGGATGGATCCTACCGCTGGATGTCCGTTCGGGCTCTTTCTGTTCGCAACGAGCAAGGTATGGCTGTCCGCATGGTAGGCTCTCAGAGCGACGTAACCGAGAAGATTACAACCGACTCTCTAACGGGTCTGGCCAACCGCCTTCTTTTTGAAACCCAGCTCTCTGACTCGTTGCTGCGCCTTCACCAGAGTGGAGGCGCCCCTTTCGCAGTCGTCTTCATCGATGTGGATCGCTTCAAGCTGATCAACGACAGTCTTGGTCATGCTGCGGGCGACACATTGCTCCGTGAAGTTGCCCTCCGGTTGCGCAGATCCGTGCGAGACATCGAGATTTCCAGCCGTGCCGACAATGACGTGGTCGCACGGCTCGGGGGAGACGAGTTTGCCGTCATTCTGAACGGGATCGGCGATCGCATGCTGGCTGAAAAGGCTTGCGAACGGATCGCCATGTCCATGCGCCCCGTCTTTCGTTTGCCTGAAAACGAAGTTTACTGTTCGTTGAGCATCGGTATTGTTTTGGCTTCTGAGACTTCAACGGATGCCTCTCTCCTGCTTCGCGACGCGGATACAGCAATGTACGCGGCTAAGGCCGAAGGCGGCGGGCGTTGGGCAGTCTTCGAACCGGCAATGCAGGATCGCGTCCGGTTGCGGCTGCAAACTGAGACAGATCTTCGCCACGCGCTCGATCGTGGAGAACTTCGCGTCTTTTACCAGCCACGCGTGATGCTCGAGACCGGAGAAATCCGCGGCTTTGAAGCGCTTGTGCGGTGGATCCATCCTGTACGAGGGCTCATCATGCCTGCAGAGTTCATACCGGTAGCCGAGGAGACGGGTCTCATCATCGGCATAGGTGCCTGGGTGCTCCAGGAAGCCTGCCGTCAGATGCATGAGTGGCACACCCGCTTCCCGCACGTTCCTCCTCTCGATGTGGCCGTCAATCTGTCTGTACGGCAATGCCGCGAGCCTGGATTGGTCAATCAGATTAAGGCAATCCTCTGTGAAACCGGATTGCCTCCCGAGTGCCTCCACCTTGAGCTCACAGAGAGCCTTCTCCTCGAAGACGTTGAATCCGCAAAAAGGCTCCTCCAGGATCTCAAGCGTTTGGGCGTCGGCCTCAAGATCGACGACTTTGGCACTGGATACTCAAGCCTCAGATATCTTTGCGACCTGCCCTTCGACACTCTCAAGATCGATAGGTCCTTCACCGTGCAGCTGGCGTCAAGCGTGATCGACTCAGGCGAATCTTCCATGATCAAGACCATCATTGCTATGGCTGAAAACATGAAGATGGGCGTCATCGCCGAGGGCGTCGAGTCCGAGGAGCATGTCCAAAAACTCTTGGCCTTTGGATGCCAGTTTGGCCAGGGCTATTTCTTTTCCAAACCCGTCAGTGCAGCAGATACGGAAGAGCTACTGGCAACCCGGTGGAAGTCCGCGCATCTTGAAGCAGGCGCTGACGTCGTCACAGGTGAACTTAGATGATCAAGAGTGTAATCACGTCCATTGCAGCCATCGTCGTTCTAGGATGCTGCTCCCAATCAAACGCGCAGAACGGCGCGCTTCCGGATCTGTCTGCGCTCAATCTGGAGCAGCTCACCAGAATTGAAGTGAACACCGCATCGCGTCGCGATCAAAGCCTCTTCGAAACTCCCGCCGCCGTCTATGTCATCACGCACGAGGAGTTGATGCGCTCGGGTGCGACGAGCGTGCCCGAAGCGTTGCGCATGGTTCCAGGAATCGAAGTCGCTCAGATCGACGCGAATAAGTGGGCCGTGAGCGCACGGGGCTTCAATAGCAGATTTGCCAACAAAATGCTCATCATGATCGATGGACGGAGCATCTACAACCCCGTCTATTCTGGAACCCTGTGGGACCAGAACGATCTGCTCATCGAAGACATCGATCGAATCGAAATCGTCCGCGGCCCCGGAGCAACGATGTGGGGAGCCAATGCCGTAAATGGCGTCATCAATATCGTGACTTCGAAGCCGCGCGCCTCTGACCGTACCTTGTCCGTCCTGCACGGCGGGAACATCGATGAAGTTGCATCTGAGCGCGTGAGTTTCGCATCGAGCAATCTCGTCAGGTCTCGCATTTACGCCAGGTACGTGCGGCACAGAGACTTGCTTTCCATCGATAACGCATCCGCGGGGGACGGTGGCACATCTGAAAGGATCGGGGGGCGTCTCGACTGGCACGCCTCAAATCGGGATCAGCTGACCTTTCAAGCGAACCTGTTTCGAAATCCGGAGCAGCAGCGAATCTGCTTCGGCTACAGCCCTTCTGAATTTACTTACAGCAAGATCTATGGTGCCGGCGGCTTCGCCATGGGGAAGTGGGAACGCAAGTTCGGCACGTCCGATTTGGCTCTGCAGGGCTACTTCACAGATGAGCACCGAAACGAAATCGGCATGAAGCTCGACATGCGGGTTGCCGACATCGATTTCCAGCACCACATCAATACCGGCTCCGGTAATGACATCGTCTGGGGCACTGGCTTCCGGTGGACATCCGACAAGGTTCTGGGGCAGCAGGCGTACTTCACGCACTCAGACCATCTCGTAAGCTTGTTCAGCGCCTTCATGCAGGACAGCTATCCGCTTCTACCCGCCAAGCTGACGCTCACGGCGGGATCGAAGGTCCAGTGGAATTCCTACACGAACTTCGAATGGCAGCCGCGCGTGTCACTCATCTGGACACCGGACTCGACGCAGGCACTATGGGGAGCAATGTCCCGGGCAGTCCGTACACCATCTGACCAGGACCGAGACGTGCAGTTTCTCTACCCCATGGGCGAGGCGGACGCAATGCCTCTTTTCGGATTGATCTCCGGCAATCCCGGCTTAAAGTCAGAAATCGTAATCGCAGAAGAGGTGGGCTACCGCCGCCGCTTCGCAAAATGGTTCTCCGCGGACCTCGCGGGGTTCCTGAACAGGTATTCGGACCTCCAGGCAACGTATTTAGGGGAGCCATACCTTCTCCCGGGCCCGCCGGCAGGTCTCGTCCAGCCGTTTGAATATGTGAATGGCTTTTCCGCTCACGCTCAGGGCGTCGAAGCATCGATAGGCTGGACTCCAGTCGCGTCTGTTCGAGTGCTTGGCAGCTATGCCTGGATGCAGGCAAGGCTGCACAAACATGGGGACGTCATGGTCCAGCCTTCCGGAGGACAGGACTGGAGTACGCCGCGCAACACCTTTGACGTTCGAGCTCACTGGAGCGCAACTCGGACTTGGAGCATCAACGCTGCTCTCAATGGCAATTCGACCGTCCCATCCTCACTGAACATTCCCATCGCGGTTGTTGCGGGACATACGCGCTTCGACATGCGCGTTACGCACAGCTTTGGCGAAGGATTGGAATTCGCGGTCGGCGGCACGAACCTTCTGCGCTCCAGCCACCAGGAGTTCTATCCGGAAGACTACACTCTGAACGCCTTTGTGCCTCGCGGACTGTATCTGTCACTGAACTGGGCTCGTTGAGACTGCTTCCATGAGAGCAATACGACTGATCTGCCTGGCCGGAGTAATCGCCTTCGTCGCGACATCACTCGCGCTCTGTTCGGCCCAGGAGCCCATGCCAGATGAACTTCAGGTCCGCGCGGCAATCGTCGTAAACCTCGTTCGCTTCATAACCTTCAAGTCGAACCGTGACGAGATGCACGGACCGCTTCATATCTGCCTGCTTGGATACGACCAGCAAAGCTCGGCGCTCGAGAACTACCTCAGTGCGCATTCCGTTGACGGCCGGCCATTCCAGGTGCGTCGGGTATCAAGTTCTGAGCGCTTCGACGAGTGTCAGGTTCTGTATATGTCCTCTACGGAGAGGCATCACTTCGACGGCCTGTACGCGTCTTTGATCGAAGCTGGAGTTCTGACCATCAGCGATGATCCGGCCTTTGCCACATCCGGCGGGATCATCGGGCTGCCCGTCATCGGCGATCGCATTGAGATCCAGATCAACCTGGCCTGCGCCGAGCAGAGCGGCATTGCCATCAGCAGTCGCCTGCTGGGTGTCGCAAAAGTCATTCGAAAGGTCGCCGGCAAATGATCAGCAAATTTGTCGCGCGTAGGCGTATCCGTGCAAAGCTGGTCGTCCTGTCTACTGTTGTCGCGGGGAGCGCACTGCTGCTTGCAGGAATTGCATTCTGGATCTACCAGTCCCTTCTGTATGTTGAAGCTCTTAAACGCGAGTCCTCTACCATTGCTCAAATGCTAGGCGATAACAGCGTCGCCGCGCTCACATTTAGCGACAGGGCTGCGGCCACTGAGATTGCGAACACCCTGCGGGCCGAGCCTCGAGTTGCGAAAGCATGCTTGTTCGGTTCCACTGGCGCCGTGCTTGCGACCTATGCACGCAATGGCGAGCCGCGTGATTGTCCGCCTGTGACCTCAGGTGTCACTGCGCGCTTCACCGCTCACCACCTTCTCATGTTCCATCCCGTGTCGTTCAACGGAGATTCACTCGGCTCCGTGTATCTCGAAGTTGATCTGGCGGAGATGTACGGCATGTGGCTTCGCTTCGGCATCATCAGCACTTTCGTCTTATCCCTGGCCACCCTCTTTGCAATGGCGCTGTCTTCAAAGCTGCAGCGCACCATCTCCGAACCGATCCTCCATCTAGCCAGCATCGCTGGGCAGGTTTCAGGTAGCGGCCATTACTCCCTTCGCGCTGTCAAGACCTCAGACGACGAAACCGGCCAGCTCATCGATCAGTTCAATGACATGATGGCGAAAATCGGCGAACGCGATCGCCAATTGCAGCGGGCGCAGGATGAGCTGGAAACCCGCGTGCAGGAGAGGACGCAAAGCTTACTCATTGAGATCGCGGAACGAAAGGCCGTTGAGCAATCTCTGGTCAATGCCAAGCTCGCTGCTGAAGCCGCAAACGCCGCGAAAAGCGGATTTCTGGCCAACATGAGTCATGAACTGAGAACTCCCCTCAACGCAATCCTCGGCTATAGCGAGATGCTCGAGGAGGATGCGCGGGCTACCGGCAACACCTCAGCGGTTACTGATTTGCAGCGCATCTTGTTCGCGGGACGCCACCTCCTTGACCTGGTCAATGACGTTCTCGATATCTCGAAAATCGAAGCTGGAGCTTTGCAGTTGCATCTTGAAACTGTCCACAGCCACGACATGACAAAGGAACTGGTCGCTACTGTCGATCCCTTGGCCCGACGAAATGGAAATCGGCTGGAATTCCGAGTCGATGACGGCGGCTTCATACGCGTCGACGTGATGAGGTTCAGGCAGAGCCTGCTCAACCTCCTCAGCAATGCCTGCAAGTTCACAAGCAACGGTAAGATCTCCCTCACCGTATCCCGCGCCGTTGAGGGAGGCAAAGAGATGCTCCGGTGGGACGTCACCGATACCGGTATCGGTATATCCGATGAGGATATGAAGAGGCTCTTCCAACCTTTCAGTCAGGTCGATTCTTCTTCGACGCGCCGCCACGGCGGAACCGGTCTAGGTCTGGCCATCAGCAAAAGACTCTGCAGCATGATGGGAGGCACAATCACACTCGCCAGCACCATCGGAGTCGGGAGCACTTTCACAGTACAGATGCCGCTCGTTGATCCGCAGTGAACGTCAGCGCTCAACGCCCTCCGTCACTCGCGCACTCGTAGCTGGAGGTTCGGATCGTTCTGAGCGTCCTGCTGTGAACCCCAACCGTGAAGACACCCTCGCCCCTAGAGATGAACTCCTGCCCATCACCACCGAGGCTCGCTCCTCACTTCGATTCCTGAACAAGTGCCTCCGCCGCATTTCCAGCAACCACCCAGCTTGCGGAACCGGCAACAACTGCCTCGTCCTCAAACCACAAGAATCCGAAATCGTCGATGCACTCCGGGAAATCTGGCTTGATCACGATGTACCCCGGAATCACCGCACCCGGAATGTACGAGTTGTCGCCGCGGTTATTGCTGTAGGTCTTCGTCTTTGAGACGGTGCCGACGCCCGCGACATACGATGTGCTCGACACAGGGTGCGTGCCAAGAATGTAGTTCACGGCGCGAAGCGTGTATTCCGGACCCACAAGGTCAGGGAACGCTTTGTGCAGGAAATACATTTTGATGGCCATGTCCACCACGGCGCCTGATCCGCCCCACGTACCCATGCTCGGAGGCACGCCGAACGGTGTTGCATCCAGCTTCTTGTCAAGTCCGGCCACGTAGGTCTTCACCGCTTCGCGCAGTTGATCTTTCTCACTGGCGTCGAGGTAAGCGATGGCGCGCACCGCGGTCCAGCCGAAGAAGTCGATCTGCTCCGGCTTGATCATCTGCGGGAACAGCTCTTTGAGGCGAGCCTTGTAGGGATCTGCGCCGTGCGTCGCGATGGTCAGCTCAAGAGCGGCGGGCCACTCCATGCCGACGCCGAATGCGCGGCGGCGGGAGTTTGCCGGCGGTGCGGCTGGTGCGGCGTTCGTTGCAGCAGGGGCATTCGCCGGAGCAGCCGAGGTGCTCTGCGGCTTCTTGTTCTTCTGTGCGCCGTTCACAGCGCCTTGAGAAGCGGCTAGTACGCCGGCCGGGGGAGCACTTTCCGGATCCCCGCCGAATCCGCCGCCGCCTGGGAATTGCGTGGGGTGAGCCTTCTCGTCGTTCCACGCTTTGATCGCGGTGTCGAGGCAATCTTTCGCCATCGCATCGTCGTAGCCTTTCAGCGTGTCGGCCGCCGCGGCCAGCGCCGCGATGGCCTGCCATTGGAAGAAAGGATTGTTCGTCGTGAATATCCACCGGTCGTCGGGGCGGCCCGAGTAGTCGCCCTTCACTTCATTCGACCCGAGCTTGGGGTCGTAAATGCGGCCATCCGTCTTTGAGGCGCCGTCACCAATCTGCGTGTACTGGCGCAGATCCGGTTCGTGCGTCCCGCGGATCGCGTGGCCAATGTTGTGGAACTGCGCCAGGATGAGCATCGCTCCGTGCTTCACCTGCTGCAACGTATCGGGCACGCCGTCCGGCCGATGCATCTCGACCTGCCGCGCCTTCTCGTCCACCGTAAGCTCGTCATACTTCAGGTTGAACTCGCGATACGCCAGCGAAAGGCTCTGAATCACGCTGAGCTGCGCTGGCTCCTCAAGGTCGAAGTCACCGGCATCGTACCAGCCGCCCACATTCATTCCCGGAATATGATCCCCGCCTTTCCATTTGCCATCCGTCGCAGTAGCCTGATTCCAACCGTCAAATTGCTCGCCTACTACGGGCGCCATGCGGCCATCATCAAGGTGCGACGCGCCGTGCCACATACGGTAGCCTTCCCGGACCGAAACGTGATCCATCTGCGCTGCAATGTGGTGGTCCAGGCTATCCTGCCAGATGTTCGCGTAGGCATCTTTCGAGATAGGGAAGGGCGCGGTGCGCTGACCGGCATACTCTATGACGTAGAGGCCCGGGTCCTTGACAGACGTGAAGTCAAACTTGGAATAGACGTATCGCAGCCACGGCGTCGAAGGCGTGATCGGCCCCTCAAAGACCTGCTTGTACTCGCCGTTCTCCATCAGGCGCAGAACCTTCCCCGTCTTAGGTGAGTCGTACTTCGGGTCGAGTTCGAGCACAGCCTCTTTCTTGAACTCGGGCGCATAGCCGACCTGGCTGTGAGCGATCACCGGCGGGCGCGTCCAGTTCGGAATAACATCTGGCCGGATGTGCCACACAATGGCGCCAGCCGTCTTGCCCGAAGGAATCAGCGAACGCAGCACAAACCACCCGTTCGGCGCGCGATCGCGACCGTCGTACAACATCAGGTCGGCGGTATCGGAAACGATATTGATGCGCGCCAGCGAATCATCCACTCCCAGCGTGATGCTTTTCCCCTGCGCGAAGGGCAGCGGTTCGGTGTAGCCCTTCGCCTTGTCCCAGTCCTCGAGGTAGTAGGCCTTTTTGGGCTCGCCGGCCAAAGGCAGCGAGACCTTCATGGCATCGTTGGGGGTCCGCGGGAAGATGCCGGCCCTCGTTCCGTCGACAAGGTATGCCTTGCCCATGTAAATCGAAGGCAGGAACTCAAGATTAAACCCTGCGCGCCCTGCGAGCTTTTCCGGCAGCGGTTTATCGAGATTGATGCTGACCTTCACCCCGCCCGGCTCGGCGGCAACTTCCAGCGTGTAGCTCAAATCGAAAGTCGGGAAAGCGAGTTCCGCGCTCAGCTTGTTGCCGACCTTGTCGGCATGACGCCCCTTCAACGTGGCAACCAGGTCCCATTGCTCCGGTGTCGGCATCAGGCGCACGTCTCCGTTTGTCGCGATGCGCTGCCCGTGTAGGATCATCTCCATCGCCGTGTTCTTCTGATCCACGAAGACCGGATGGTACGTGCTGTCGTAGAGGAAGACGCTGAACCCCTGCGTGTTGAGGTAATTCTTGTCCGTGACGGTCATCGAGACTTCTGCCGCGTAGAGGCTCGATGCGGATACGACCGCAAGCAGGAAAATCGCTTTAATTCGGGTGATCATAGGGCCTGGCATCCTTTGCCCCAACATAATAAGGCATGAGCGCAAGGGCGCGCAGGCCGGGCATGACCTGCGTTCTCGGCCCGCGAAGAGCATCCCGTATCTACGCCTGGCTCTTCGTAGAAGATCAGCCCTCATGTCGGTCACTCGCGCAATGAGCGATCGCAAGCCCGTCGCCGGGGAGCACCCATTTTGAGGGGACAAGCGATCCGGAGGTAGAGTTCAGCTTCACCTGAGGGGCGTGGGGTGGATAGCCGCTCACGGCCATGGGAAGCGCAGCTTCGCGAATCGGAGCATTTGATTTTGCGAATTCTGCTTTATTGCGACTTGAGCGCGTCAACCGCATTGAGGCCAGCAGCTCGCGCAGCCGGTAAATAGCTTGCCGCCATTGCAGCCGTAATCAGAACAACGGGAACCCCGATGAACGCGACGGGATCGATGGGATGAATCCCGAACAGCAGCGCCTTCATGAACTGCACGAGCACCGCTGCGGTCACGACGCCGACACTAATACCGATGGCGGTCAGGGCTAATGCAGACCGCACAAACATCCATTTAACCCCGCCCTTCTGCGCACCGAGCGCCATGCGAATGCCGATTTCGCGCGTGCGCTGGGATACCGAGTAGGAGATCACGCCGTAGATACCAACAATGCCGAGGGCAAGCGCCATTGCGGCAGCGATGGCAAGCATCACCAGCGTGAACGATTGCCGCTGCAGCGACTGCGCGTACACCTCCTGCATGGTACGCGCGCCGGCAACGGGCAGATTCGGATTCACTGAACTGACCGCCTGCCGCACCTGACTGAGAAAGACCTCGGTTCCCGCGCGTCTGCAGTGAATGGCAAACGTGACATTTCGATCGGCGCCGATCGTTGTCTGAGGTAGATAGGGAATGATCATCAGGACTGGCCAATAAATGATGGTGGGCGCCTTTTCGTCGACACCGTGCTGATGCACATCGGCAACAACGCCGATCACCTCGTCCCATGGATTCCTGTTAGATTGGCGTGCATGTTTACCAATCGCGTTCGCGGCCGAGCCCCACTCTGCCCGGGCGAAACTCTCCGACACGATCACCTTGTGCCGCAGGTCATAGTTATCAGTCCAGTTGAAGTCGCGACCCGCAACCATATGAATGCCCATGGCCCCGAAGTATCCAGGCGAAACGTAGTCGTAGAGCCACATCTGGGGTTTGTTGATGTTGTAGTCTTTCCCTTCTACCTGAAGCTGGTTCCAATCGGCGTCGACTCCATCGAGCGGCACCGAGGCTGCGAATCCGACCGCCGTGACATCGGGAATCGCCGAGAGCCGGTCAAGAATATCGTTCTCAACGCGGGTTGCCATCCGTTCGTCTGGAACCATTGAAGACGGAATCGAGATCCGCATCGTCTGCACATGCGCCGGATCGCTAAACCCGGGGTTTACATTTCGCAGTGCAATAAAAGTCCGAATCATCAGCGCCGAGCTGATCAGCAGCACCAGAGCCATGGCTACTTGTGCGATGACCAGCACATTTCGTGAGCGATTCTGGGTGCGGCTGCTGCTCAACGTGCGATTCGAACCCGAAAGAGTATCGGACGCCTTTGTGCTGGCATATTTGATAGCTGGAATCGAGCCGAAAAACAGAGCTGAGAACACGGAGAGAAAGAGCGTGAACAGGGTCGAACGGCTATCCAACGCAACCTCGCTGAGACGCGGAAGCTGAGCCGGTCCCAACGCCTTCAGCAGTGTCAATCCGCCCGTGGCAACTCCAATCGATAGTCCACCGCCGAGCAGGCCAAGAACCAGACTCTCCGTGAGCAACTCGCGCGCAATGCGGGCGCGTCCGGCCCCGAGCGCCGCGCGGATTGAAAGTTCCTGCTGCCGCGAATCGGCCCGCACCAGAAGCAGGTTGGCGACGTTGACCGAGGCGAGCAGCATCACCAGGCCGACAGTTGCCATCACCACCCACAAGATGCTGCCCACCTGACCGATTACCTGCTTCTTGAGCGGTCGGAAATCCGGCGTGATGCGCCAGATCGCGAAGTAGTGTCCGAAGCGCCACGAATTCATCCAGATCGGCAACAGGTTCGTAACATCCGCGTCGGCCTGATTGATGGCGATTCCAGGCTTGAGCCGGGCGACGCCGAAATAGCCGAACGGAGGGCCGTCGCTGATCGTGCGCTCCGGAGCAAGCGGTACGAAGATGTCGAAATCCCTATCCACCACACGGAAATCCCGCGGCATCACGCCCACAATCTCACGCGCTTGCGAATCCACCTGGATGGTTCGGCCAATTACCCCAGGGTCACCACCGAAGCGTCGCTGCCAATACCCGTAACTGAGGATGATGGTCTTGGCTCCGTGAGATTCCTGGTCCGCTTGAGAAAACCATCGTCCGATCACCGGCTGAACACCAAGCGCCTGCAGCACGCCATCGCTCACAACAATGGTGTGAACCTCTTCCGGCTGTGCCAGTCCGGTGACATTTGCAGTCCGCGGCGACCAGATACCCATCGATTCGAAGCTTCGGTTGTGTTCTGAAAATATGAGATACATCGACGGCGACATCATCAGCCCGTCCGCAAAATCCGCGATGCCTGCCCCGGGAGCCCGCAACCACAACGAAACCAGCCGGTCTGAATTGGGATATGGAAGAGGCTTCAGCAACACGGTGTCGACAACACTGAATACCGCCGTGTTAGCCCCGATGCCGATGGCAAGCGTCAACAGAATCGTGAAGGCAAAGCCGGGAGATTTGCCTAAGCGGCGCAAAGCCAGGCGAACATCCGCGAACACTGAATTGAGCGCTCGCCACTGCCACACTTCACGGCTGTGCTGCTCCACAAGAGCAGGATTTCCAAAAGCGACGAGCGCTGCCTTGCGTGCGTCGGCGCGAGAGAGATGCTCAAGGCGCATCAACTGCTCGGTCTTCTCTTCGATGTGTTCTTGTAACTCTTCAGAAAGATCGTTATCACGTTGTCGCCCTCGGGAAAACTGGTCCCACCAACTCATCGACCGGACCTCCTAGGAGTTTTCGATACGTTCAGGACCGAGCACCATCTGGATGCCATCGAGCATTCGGTCGAAGGCCGAGATTTCGCGCTCCAGGTGGCGCAAGCCTGCCTTGGTGATCTGGTATATGCGCACTCGACGATTAGTTGTGGATGAGACTGTCCACTCTGCCTTGACGAGTTTGCTCTTTAACAGCCGTTGCAGGGCGGGATAGAGCGAACCCTCTTCCACCTGCAGCAGATTATTGGATCGTTGTTGAATGTGCTGAACGAGAGCATATCCGTGTGCCGGTTGGCGGCGAAGAGATTCGAGAATCATCATCTCAAGGGCGCCGGGGAACAAGTCACGAGATGTATCTTTCTCCATGAGACCTCGCGCAAACAGGCATAGAGTAACCAGGTAATAAAATAGGAGTCAAGGCTCATTGGCGTTAATGTGACCAATGGTCGAGGAGTTGATCCTCACCGAGGTCAAATGTTCTCCGCACGGAGCAATGCGCTTCGGCAGCAGCAGAGGTATTCGGTCATAAAGAGGGAGGTTTTTCGCTCTATTCGGTTCGTCGTAGATTGCGATTGCGCAGCCACTTCGCTACCCCGAGTGCCAGGAGCAGTCCCCCGAAGGGAAGACTCATCAGGGCGATAATCAGGGCAAACCACCCGGTGTTGGTGTGAGCGCCAGTAGGACCGAAGCCGCCAAGAACGGTCTCCAACAGGATGGCGGAGAACAGGCCCGCGCCCACCATCGACGAACCCCACTGCAGAAGCTGCCGGGTTCCGTCATCCGGCGTAGCCGTTGCGCGATTCGTACTGGTCGGCATCTGTTCGCTCACGGGCATTCCGTTTACCTTCCCTGCGCAAGCCGCAGCATCGCGTACGTAATGACGCCGGTAACGGAGACATAGAGCCAGAGTGGCAAAGTCCAGCGCGCCACCTTCCGATGTTGCGGAAAACGCCCGGTGAGCGAAAAGAAGAAAGTCACCAGTACCAGCGGTAGCGCGACAATCGCCAGCACAATGTGGCTCGCCAGCAGAGGCAGGTAGATGGACCGGTACGCAGCCTCATGTGGGTACCGCACATCGCCGTGCAAGTAGTGGTGCAGGATGTAGCTGACCAGAAACAGCGTCGAGAAAACGAAAGCCGTCATCATCGCAGCGCGATGCGCGGCGATGTTGCGCGCTCGAATGAAGGTGAACCCAATGATGAGAGAGGTCGCGCACAGCCCGTTCAGGATGGCGTTCAGCGCCGGCAGAAATGGCAGCCTCACGCTCGCCGTGTCCGCCGCCGGGTGTTGGTAGATCAGCCAGAACAGAAACAGGGAAGCAGCCGCGCTGATGGCCAGAATGGCGAAGATTGCCGGACGGGTGTTTGCTCTCGGTTGCGAACTGGTTGCCGTTGTCCCCATGTCGTTCCTAGTGGTGGCTCTTAGTGCTGGGCAATCGCGCACACCATCAGCGTGGTGAGCAGAAGCGGCAGATAGATCACGCTCACCTTCAGCAGGTCGCGCGCTACCGACCGGCTTTCTGTTTCAGAAGTCGTGCGAAGAATGCGCGTGAAGCGGATCGTGTACGCAAGATAGAACAGCCCCAGGATTGTCGCCGGCACAGCATATACAGCCCCGGCCATTCCCAGCCTCCATGGAGCGAGGCTTACTGGAATCATTACGACCGCGTAGAACAGAGCCTCCACAACGGTCGACAACCCGTCTGGCTGCACCACGGGAAGCATCCTGATCCCTGCCCGCGCGTAATCGTCGCGATACATCCACGCGATCGCCATGAAGTGCGGAAATTGCCACACGAACAGAATCGCGAACAGCGCGATCGCAGGCCACTCTATGCGTCCGCGAGCGGCAGTCCACCCCAACAGAGGTCCCATTGCACCGGGAAACGCTCCGATAAAGGTCGCCAGTGTCGTCACACGCTTGAGCGGCGTATAGATCGCCACGTAGCAGAAAGCGGTGAGCAGGGCCAGAGAAACAGTCAGCAGGTTCGTATGCAGCAGCAGCCACGCCGCCCCAAGAGCAAGCGCTCCGATTCCAGCCAGAATCCCTTGCAGCAGCGAGATGCGTCCCGAGGCGATCGGCCGGTCGGCCGTCCGCTTCATCTTCGCGTCCACAGACCGCTCCAGTGCCTGGTTCAACGCGCCCGATCCGGCGGAGACGAGACCGATCCCAATCAGCGTATCGAGCAGACCGCGCTGCACGCTCGAGATGCCCGACTGCATCGACCCTAGGTAGAACCCCGCCCACCCGGTAACGACCACCAGACCCGTAACGCGAACTTTAAAGAGCTCGCGCATGTCTGTGATAAACGTAGCAGTTACGCCCGGCTTTGGTGCGTGGATCGGAGCGGCTGCATGGCCGGTATCCTGAGCGGCAAGACTCGTCTCATTCGAGGCAAAATCATGAGCAGCAGCAGCCTGGGAGGCAGGAGTCATAGAGCGGAGAGGACCTCAAGGAAGACAACGGAGTCAACAGCGTGCCTGCTTTGATGATAACAAGCCGACCGCGGCTGCTACTTGGACGTAAGTTGTTCAATCAATTCTAAGATGTTCGCGGGCGACGGCCGCGATCCCAGTGCGGCTGCCGAGCCACGCATCCCAGACTGCCGCGCACCAGCGCTCGATCATGGCATCGCGGCTCGGGCCCGGTTCCACGGAGACGACATCCTGGATCCGGATAACGCCACGCTGGGCTGGAAGGGGAAGCTTTGGCCACGTCTTCGAGCGGTTTGCCAACTGCATATGCGCGCGCTGCACCTGCTTGCCCGTATAACCCTTCTCGATGTGCAAATAAAGACCGATCACCGCGAACACCACGGCGATGGGCTTTGTTGTGTCGTCCGCGTTCTGAGCGGTATACGCATCGACTACCAACTGGTGAATGAACGAAGGATCGGCGTGCGACAGGGTGTAGATGGCCAGCTCGTTGTAGAGATCGTCGTCTTTGAACACGATCAGCTCATGTCACGCGTCAGGCCGTCTGGCGTCTCAGCCCGACGAGGCCTACCAGCGCCTCAGCCACTTCATTTGGTGTCTTGGTATTCGCTGAAATCGAGGCATGCGCCATCCGGTAAAGCGGCAGCCTGCGCTCATACCGCGCGGCAAGATTTGTCTCATCTGCAAGAACAGGTCGGGTTCCCTCCGTCCCGCTGCATCGGGCGAGCGTCGTCTCCAGTTCCACTTCAAGATGAACCAGAAAAGTTCCGGGTGAGTTCAAAAGCAGCTTCCGCGTCTCTTCGCTTTCGATAGCTCCGCCTCCGAGCGCGAGGACGAGATTCTCTTCACGCGCGAGCCGTGCGATGGTCGCGTGCTCGGCTTCGCGGAATGCCGCTTCCCCCCGGGTTGCGAAGATCTGCGCGATCGTCATCCCCGCCTCGTCTTCGATCACGTCATCCACGTCGACAAATCGCCAGTCCAGCCGCTCAGCGACCATCGGCCCAACGGTAGACTTCCCGGATCCCATGAAACCGGTCAGGATGATGCGAACGGGCGGGTTTACGGGGCTAAAGTTCATGCGTCGGTTTAGCTTGTTTGGGCGGTGAATTTGCTCACCCCCAGTATAAGGATCAACCCAGTACCATCACGATCGCGCCTGCGGTGATCAGAAGCCCCCCCGTCAGCGCGGCCCCGGTAAGCTTTTCACCCAGAATCAGCCAGGCAAACAGCATCACCAGTGGCACGCTCAGCTTGTCGAGCGGCGCCACCCGCGATGCTGGCCCCAGTTGCAGAGCGCGGAAATAGCACAGCCATGAGAGCCCAGTCGCCAGCCCCGAAAGAACAAGGAACAGAAGCGTCTTCCGATCTAGCAAGCGCAACTCCCCGTGCTTTCCCAGAGCCAAAGCGATGCCCCAGGCAAACACGAGCACCACCGTTGTGCGAATCGCGGTCGCAAGGTTTGAGTCGACATGCGCCACGCCCACCTTCGCCAGCAGCGCGGTAGCCGCTGCGAAGAGCGCTGAAAGCAGTGCCCATCCAATCCAGGTCATGCTGTCATGCTAGTCGCCGCGGCTCCAGCGTAACCACAGCTACAATGAATTCAAACATGATCCCGCGAATCACCTTGGTGCCTCTTGCCGCCCTCACCCTGCTCTCCGGCTGCGGGTACCACACTGTAGGCGCTGCGACACATCTGCCGCCTGACGCGCACACCGTGGCCGTTCCCGTCTTCGCGACCCGCACCGAGGCGTACCACACGGAAGTGGCGCTCACCGACGCAGTGATCCGGGAGTTTGCCGCTCGATCGAAGATGCGGGTCTCCCCCGGCGAGGGCATCCGTCCCGACGTCGTACTCCACGGCACCATCCTCAACGAGGTAGTCGCGCCGCTCACCTACAACACCACCACCCAGCAGTCTTCCAGCTTCCTCATCACCCTTGTCATCTCCGTCACCCTGAATGATCGCGATGGCAACGTCCTCTACGAAAACAAGAACTATGTCTTCCGCGGGCAATACCAGTCCACCACCGACCTTCCCACCTTCCTCGATGAGAGCCCAGCCGCCGTCGAACGCATCTCGCGTGACTTCGCCCGCGCCCTGGTCTCCGACGTCATGGAAGGTCTTTAGGGCAGGGGACAAAGGCACAAGTTAACAAAAGCGGCGGAGAACAGTCGGAATCGGAATTCCCGCACTAGGTTCTCTGGTCTCCTTGTTCCCCCGTTCCTCGTCCCCTCGTCCCCCGCTCTTTCGGGGTTTGCGGATGAGTTTCGGCCCCTGCTTTCCTCAGCCTCTTGTTGAGTGATGCGCTGATATCCTGAACACGCATGAGCACTTCGCGCCGAAGCCACTCTTGTCGAGGGATCAGCAGATGAGCGCGGGACGCTGGGGCGCCGGGTTCAGTGCCGTGGGCCGTTTCGTTTCAGAGATCGAGTCTGCATCCGCTGGGCAGGGCTCTCTCAAACCCGGATACGTCCTTGCCGGCGACGAGATCTTCCTGCTTGACCGCTGTCGCGAAGCCGTCCTGAAGGCCTTCGTCCCCGCCGACCTCAGAGACTTCTGCCTTTCCGATTTCGATCTGTCTTCCACCCCCATCTTCGACGTCCTCGATCGCGCCCAGACGCCCTCCCTGATGGCACCGTTCCAGGTCATCTTCATCCGCAACGTCCGCCAGCTCTATACCCGCGGCGCAAAGAAGGACGAGTTCGGCGCGCTTGCTCGTTACTTCCACTCGCCCAACCCGCAGGCTCTTCTCATTTTTGTCGCAGACTTCCTCCGCATTCCCACGGACACGCGGCGCATGGAGCTTGAAGATAAGGGGCGCTTCGAACGTCTTCAGGAAACACTCGGCGAGCACTGCGGACTGGTCGAGCTCGCTCGCGTTGGCGACGAAGACGCGATGCGTTGGGCGGCCGCAACCGCCCAGGCAGCCGAAACCAGACTCGACCCCGATGCCGCGCGCGAACTCGTCGACGCGCTCGGCTCCGACATGATGCTCATCGCCTCAGAGCTCGAAAAACTCTTGCTCTACACCTCTGGTCGCGGTCGCATCACCCTCGGCGACGTTGAAACGATGGTCCTCGCCGCGAAGCAGCGCTCCCTCTATGAACTGACCGACGCCATCAGCTCCCGCAACGCGGCAAAAGCCCTGGCTCTCCTCAATGGACTCTTGAACAGCTCGGATGCGGGTGAAGACGCAGCCATCGGGCAGCTTTACATGCTGGCCCGCACCTTCCGCCAGATGCTCGTGATTCTTGAGAAGAACGTCCGCGATTCGCGCGCCATCTGGCAAGCGTTGTGGCAGGGTTTCCGCATGCCACCATTTGCAGCCGACGATCTCATTCGCCAGGCCCGCCGCTACAAGAGTCGCCGCGAACTCACGCGCGCCCTTCGCCTCATCGCTCGCGCCGATCTGGAACTCCGCTCTTCCCCGCCAGACAAGCGCCTCGTCCTCGAGCGGCTGGTCTACGACCTCGCTTCCGAGCCCAAACCCACTCTCCCCGCCTGGGCCTCTACACAACTCTCCTTCGAAAGCTAGTGTGTCTTGAAGCGCTCGGAACAAAGAGCTAAGAGCTAAAAGCTGAGAACTGAGAACTGAAAACTGAAGACTGAAAACTGCTCTTCAGTACACTCCGCGCTCGTTCAGCCACTGACCGTACGGCTGATCCACCTGCTCCACATGTTCCTGATACCACGACGGCAGGAACTCAAGCACGGAACTGAAGTGAATCGGCTCCTCTCGATTCACATGCTCCAGGGCAGAGTAGAGCCGCGACAGTAACGCATGGTGGCTGTCGCGATGTTCGGCTGTTCCAGGAAACCGGTGCTGCTCCAGCAACTGCTCTTCGCTCTGGAAGTGCATCTGCGTGAACTCAATCAGCCGTTCGAGTTGGAGCGAAACCTGCCGCCGATCCGATCCCCGCACGATCATGCGCCGCAGTTCGTTCAGCGTGTCCATCAGGATGCCGTGCTGATCATCCATTGCCTGCACTCCAATGATGCACTCGTGGCTCCAGGTCAACAGCGTCACACATCCTCCGCAGACTAGAAGCAAGTCTAGCCGCGCTCCAGAAACCCTCAATGATCCTTATCGGGTAAGGGCTATGGGTCTTTAGGTCCATCCGGAGTGTGACCTAAGGCGCATTACGAACGATTACTCAAGAATGATGTCGGGCTGGGGCTCGTGACCGCGGGTCGTGAGAATCACTGCCGCGGCGAGGATCAGCCCACCCCCTGCCCACGCATACGGGCCCAGGTGCTCTCCAAGAAGCCTCACCCCCAGATAGGACCCCAGAGCCGGCTCAATATTCAGAAACACCCCCGCTCTTGATGCAGGCACGCGATGGATCCCCCAGTTCCACAGAAACGTAGTCGTGGCGGTACACGCCAGCCCGCTGATCGCCAGCGCAACCCACGCCGTTGCGCTCACGTGGCTGAAGGGCGGGGCCGCAACCTTATTCTGCCGCCACGGATTGAATAGCATCGGCCCTAGAATCCAAACTGCAAGCATCGCCGTTCCCGAGAGAATGCAATATGCCGTTACCACAATTGGGCTATGTGATTGCATCAGCCTCTTGTTCAGCAGCACCCAGGCAAGTGCGACGATCAGCGACAACACAACAAGCATGTCGCCATAGAGGCTCGGCTCTCCTTGTGTAGCAGGACCGCGATGACCTCCCAGCACAATGAGCGCAGCGCCAGCCGTCGACCCGACCAGCGCAATCCAGCCGACCGGCTCGAGCCTTTCGCCTGCAAACAGTACCGCCGCGACACCCAAAAGCACGGGCATGGTCCCCACCATCAGAGCAGCGTGGCTCACCGTCGTGTGCGCCAGCCCATGAAACTGAATCAGAAACTGAATCGGAATCCCGAACGCCGCCGACACCAGCAGCATGCGCCATTCAACCGCCGTCAGCCGTACCCGATTCAACAGCGCAACCGGCAGCAGGCCCAGGCACGCGAACACAAAACGATAAAGAACCATATGCTCCACGCTCATCTCGTTCAGCGCGAGCCGGCCAAAATAGAAGCCCGTCCCCCACAGGCACCCCGCAACCGCGCATGCCCCATAACCGAGAAAAGCAATGCGCGGACTCATCGTAGTGTTACTTGGCATCTCCTTAAATGTCGCACATTGAGACAAGGCAATCGAAGTGTGACGTAGTCGCACGGTCGCTACTCTTCTCTTGAACTGAACTGCATCACTACCGGGCGAACAGCTTCAAAATCTCCGACAGCGATCGCGTATTGAGCACCGCCGCCTTCTCCAGCCCCGCGCGCCGCGCTTGCTCCAGGCCATAGCGAATCGTGGCCAGCTCGCCGGTGCTGTGCGAATCGGTCGAGATAGCGATCAACACGCCCGCTTCTCGAATCATTCGCGCATTTTCAGCTGAAACATCGAGCCGGTCGGGGCTGGAGTTCAGCTCAAAAAAGCAGCAGTTCTCCTTTGCATGCGCGATCACGCGCTCAACGTCGATTTCATATCCCGGCCTCTTCAGCAGCAGCCGCCCCGTTGCATGCCCGAGAATGTTGAAGTAACGATTATCCATTGCGCGCAGAACCCGCTCCGTCTGCTGCTCCTTGTTCATCCCGAATCGCGAATGAATGGAGCACACGGTGTAGTCAAGTTCGCGCAGAATCTCGTCCGGATAATCGAGCGTCCCATCTGCCAGAATGTCGACTTCCGCGGACTTGAGAATGCGAATGCCCGTGAGCTTCTCATTCAGCTTGTCGATCGCGCGGATCTGCTCTTTTAATCTCTCGACCGAAAGTCCGTTAGCAATCTTCAGACTGGGCGAATGATCGCTGATGCCCACATACGCATACTTCCGGCTCTTCGCCGCAAGCGCCATCTGCTCCAGCGTCGCGATGCCGTCGCTCGCCTCCGTGTGCATGTGCAGATCGCCGCGCAGATCTTCCTGTGTGATGAGTGCCGGCAGCTTGCGCTCGCGTGCGAGTCTCATCTCATCCCGGCCTTCTCGCAACTCAGGCGGAATGAACTGCAGGCCGAATTCTTTGTAAAACTCTTCTTCAGTCGAAAACTGCCTGGTTCGGTCCAGAGCCGAAAGGCTTCCCGTCACCCTCGTGAGCTTTGATAGGTGCGTCTTCGATCCCGTCCGACGTATGAGCGCCAGGCCCCAATGATTCCTGAAGGCTGGTTCGAGCCGCAGCATGGGTCCCGCAGGCAATGAGAAGGTTGCAGCTTTCGCGGTCAACTCCAGCATCGGCGTACGCCCGCCGAATTTCTGAAATGCCTCGACAGCGTCGCGAAAGTCAGTCGTCTCGACAAGGAAGTCAAGCGAGCTGATCACCTCCACACATCGCCGGTAGTCTCCCGTTGCGATCGCTCTCGCAACGCCGCACTTCTTCAGCAGAAAATGCTGGATGGCCGCAACCAGCGAGTGCGCGTGATAGAGAAGGATGGCACTCGATTCGATCAGCCCCTGCCGGATGTGCTGCGCCATGCGCGCACCGAACACCTCGTCGATCTGCCCGCTGTCGAGAGCCTTGCGCAACTCCTCGATAGAGGAAAGGCCCAGCTTCTTGTACACGCGCAGCACCCGCTTCGCATCCAGCCGCGGATGCTGGTTGATGGCCACCACCTCAGGTGGAACTTCCGCGCGAAGCTTCTCCAGGCTGCCCAGCTTGCCTTCCAGAACGATCTCGCGCACCGCGAAGGCGATCGCCTTACCGATCCCCTCGTACGTAGTCAGATCGCCCTCATTGCGAACCAGTTCGTCTACGCTCTCCCCCAGCCCACGGATTGTCGCCGCCGCTCGCCGGTACGCACGGATCTTATACGGGTTATCGCCTTTCACTGTAAGCAGCTGCGCAAGCGAAGAAAGGCGGTCGGCGATTTCAGCGTTGCTGAGCGTGGCGGAACCGGACACGTCTGCGGCTGTACTCCTCAAGGACTTCGATGCGTCTCAATATCAAAGGATTTCAACCCGCAAGGGAGCCGATCGGCAGATCAAGCACGCGCAGGTCGGTATCGCGGTCGCGTGCGGTCAGGATGATGCGCCCGGTGCCGTCGGCCACAAAGCTTGACCCCCCGTACGTCCAGCCAGCCCACGGTCCGTGCGTCATCTCTCCCACCAGATCTACGCCCGCCATCGGGCAGTGAACCTGCGCGGCTCGCCGGCTCACCAGTGCCTCCAACTCCTTCGAGTGGTCTGGCCATTTGTCGTTCGCGGCGGCCCACCCGTAGGGAACCAGCATCAAGTCTGGCTTCAGTGTCTTCATCCGGTCCACAAACTCGTTGCTGAACGTATCGGCGCAGATCAGCACTGCGATCCTGCCGAACTCCGTTTCCACGACTCCAATGTCTTCCGGCCGGCCTTGGGAATACGGCGGCGTCATCAACTCGGGAAGCACATTGATCTTCCGATGCTTCCACAGCAGCTTGCCCGACCTGTCCACGAGAATGGCGGAATCATAAAGACGCTCTCCGTCCTTTTCATCCAGCCCAATTGCGATCATCATCCCGTACTTGCGCGCCAGACCTGCGATGCGGTCGCTGTCTGCTCCTGGAATGGCCGCCGCCATCCTGTGCGCGTCAGGGTTTTCCCAACCAAGAATGGATGATTCAGGAAACACCGCAATCTGCGCGTGCTGTGCGGCGGCCTGCTCCAGCGCATACTCCACACGTCGGAAGTTCCCCTCCCGATCGCTGTCAATCACAAGAATCTGGCAGATCGCCAGGCGCACGTGCCTTTGCGGTCCCGCCTTCGCCGGCATACTGAAGCACGCATGAACTGCAAAGAGGGCAAACACTATGCCGAGTAGCTTGTTCATTGCGAACAAGTCTACAGCCGATTCTCCTCCGCCTCATCGCGCGTTTTCAGATCATTCAGGAAACAACGAAAGCTGGCGTTTCGAACTCATTTTTCTCTGTTCGGCCCGGTCATCGAACACCGTCCGCCCACCCAGCGACGCCGAGATCTCCCGCTCATGCGCCATCGCCCCGCTGAAGTCCGCGACGGGATCCATATCGGCTTCAACGTTTCGCGTGAGCTTATCGAGCCGGCGAAACCCCGCCAGTTTCTCCGTGTGCCCGATCTTCGCCGCGTCCAATGCGCGCCGCAGAACTCCAAGCGACTCGTCATACGTTTTCAGCGGAACAGGGAAGGGATGACCATCCTTGCCGCCATGCGCGAACGAGAACCGCGCCGGATCTGCAAACCTGCTCGGGGCGCCGTGCACCACCTCCGCCACCAGCGCCAGCGATTGAAGCGTTCGTGGCCCCAAGCCTTCCACAAGTAAAAGCGAGGCAAAGTCCCGCAGATCCTGCTCGTGCGCCACCGCCAGCACTGCCCCCAGCCGCTTCAGATCAACGTCCTTGGCGCGAAGATCATGATGAACCGGCATCACCAGCTTCCTGATCTCGCCGAGCGACGACTCCACCGGCTCGTGAGCGATCTCCAGCAGTGCGTGCTGAGCCTTTGCCGCACGCGCGTCCACCAGGTTCAGGATTGTCCCTTGAGGCTTCCCCACGATTGCGGTGTGCGGGTCGGAAACAAAATCCCGCACCGCCGCCGAATGCCAGTGGTAGCGCCGGGCCAGTCGATTTCCCTCGTTCATCCCCTGCTGCACTACGGCCCACTCGCCCGATTTGTGAATGACAAACGAATGCAGATACAGCTGAAAGCCGTCGGCCACAGCGTTGTTGTCAATGCGAGCGGTAAGCCGGCTTGTACGCGCCAACTCGGCTCCGTTCAATCCTGTATGCGATGCGAAATCGATCAGCTCATCCGGCGTGCGCCGGGAGTGCTTTCCGCGGCCTCCGCAGATCGTAAAACCCAGATCCGCGGAGCGCGGGTTCAACCCCCGCTTGAGCGCTCCCAGCACCGATGTGGTAATCCCGGACGAATGCCAGTCCATCCCCATTACTGCGCCAAAGGCCTGAAACCAGAATGGATCGCTAAGCCGTGTCAGGTACTCGGATGGTCCGTACGCCTCAATCACGCACTCCGAAATCGCTGTCCCAAGCAGCGTCATGCGCTCGCCCAGCCACGCAGGGACACGTCCCCCGTGCAGGGGGAGGTCGGCGGTTCCAGAGCGCTTCACTCCCCCATTTTCTCGCAAATGGCACTGAGGTGCCCGCTGGGTTTAGCTGGCCTCTGACATCGCCAGGCTCTGCTCCTGCTCCGCCTGGCCTGCGCCTTCCGCCTGCGCCGGCTTCGGCGCCTGCTTTGGCTTCTCTGCCGGCATGTGGACATCGATCGTGCCCTGCAGAACCGCACCTTCCTCAACGCTGAGACGCTTCGTTGAGAGATTGCCCAGCAGCGACCCTTCACTCCGAATCTCAACGCGCTCGTCGCTGTGCAGCTTCCCGCACACGTCGCCCATAATCACGACCTCGCGGGCGTTAATGTCTGCTTTCACCGTGCCTTCCTTGCCGACCGTCACGCGGTGGGCGGAGGCGTCGATGGTGCCTTCAACTGATCCATAAATATAGATAGGATCGGAGCCGGTGATCTCGCCCTTGATCCGAATAGACTTACCGATCATCGTGTACTGCGTCTGGTTAGGGGTGGCTGGGCTGTTGGCGTTGAACTCGTTTCCGTTTGGCATCTGGACTGATCCTTTCGTCTTGTCGGAGCGTTCGGGCTGCATCGCGTAGGGCCGGATCAACCGCAGTGCTTCCAATCGTTTTGCGGGCCGGTCGCGCCGGTCTTTGAGCCAGGCCGGGATTCCATCATCCAACGGCAGATAAATCCAAGGGATTCCCGATTGTAGCCATACCTTGCGCCAACCGGACGGTTACGGGAGTTCCGAAGGTAATGAGAAAGCCTCAGCATCCCGCCTTGCCGACTGCCGGAACGAGCGGCTGAGCCGATAAATGTCATTTCTTTGTCGGAGAACCTGCAGCATCGTCAAGCCGTCAAAGAAAGTGCTACCATTTGGGGCACGGAGCGCCTGGCCGTCCGCTCGGTTCGTACGGCGCTAATCTTCAACGAGTTCGCCCAACCGATAGGGAAGGACGCGGACATGAAAAGCGATACCCTCTTCAAGGCAGTGACCTTCAAGGCAACGGCCCGCAAGGCATTGACCTTCGCAGCAGCGTTTCTGTTGGCTTCCGCGGTTTACGCTCAATCCTCTGACGCAAAACCGAACGAAGCCGCTCCCGGCACCTCAAAGGTGCGTATCGTTCGGCTCAGCCAGGTCAAAGGTGTGGTGCAGATCGACCGCCATATCGACCGCGGCTTCGAGAACGCGATCACCAACCTCCCGGTTGTTGAGAACAGTCAGATCCGTACCGGCGTCGGCCTCGCCGAAATCGAGTTTGAAGACAACAGCTCGCTCCGCATCGCCCCGAACTCGGTCGTCGACTTTCCGCGCCTCGACCGGCAAGCCTCGGGAGCAACGGCGTCCACCGTCCATCTCGTGCGCGGAACGGCCTACGTCAGCATCGTCAAGCAGCAGGACAAGAAGGCTCCTGCGAACAGCTTTGTGCTCACCTTTGGCGATCGCATGTTGAACCTAGCCCCGGCCACGCATATTCGGCTCGAGGTTGTCGATTCCAAGGCAATGCTCGCCGTGCTCGATGGGACCGTTCACACCGATGGCGAAAACGGCGGCGTTCTCGTCCCCAGGAAGAAGATGGCCACGTTCTCCATCTTCGATAAAGCCGAGCCCAGCGTCGATAAAGAAATCGCCATGAACGTCTTCGACAACTGGGATCACCAGGAGACCTCATACCACGCCAACATGGCCGCATTCAGCCGGTACAACTCGCCCTACGCATACGGCTTGAACGACATGAGCTACTACGGCTCATTCGTCGATCTGCCGGGTTGCGGCTCCATGTGGCGGCCTTACTTCGCCAGCGCGTCCTGGAATCCCTACTCCAACGGCACCTGGGCCTGGTATGGCGGGGCAGGGTACTCGTGGGTCTCTCCGTATCCATGGGCCTGGACTCCCTATCACACCGGAACATGGATGAATTGCGGCAACGCGGGTTGGGGCTGGATGCCGGGCGGAATGTGGAACGGAGTCAACAATACCTACCCCGCAACCGTGACCGGCGGAGGTTCGGGAAATGGCGGCGTTTCCCCAGGGGGACCAATTCGGGCGCCCCACGCTCCGGCTCACCCTCCAGGTCCTAAAGATCCCCCCTTGATCGCGTCCAACTCCAATCCAGCTCCGACCTCGGGAATTTCGATCGCGAACAGGTCCTTCGTTTTCCAAAAAGACTCGGCGGGTCTGGGCGTCCCCCGCGATGGCCTCGGCAAACTGGACAGGTTCTCGCATCAGGCCGCCACGCACGGAGTGGCTTCTACGCAGATCTATGCCACTGCGCCGCAGCCAACCCATGCCTACGGGGTCGGTCCAGCAGCGGGTACCGGCCACCAGGGTCTCGCGACAACGATACACCGCGGATCGCCGCCGCCTCCCTCCTACTCGTCTGGGTCGATGAGCTCTTGGTCGCGCGGGAGCGGGAACTCGGGAATGAACGGCGGTGGTGCAAGCATGGGTCCGAGCATGAGTTCCAGTATGGGAAGGTCCAGCAGTGCGCCTCCCAGCGCCCCGGTCGCATCAGCCCCCGTCGCAGTTCACAGATAGAGATGTCCGGCGTCGAACGTCCCTGTGCGCACCTTCTGGGTGCGCACAGCCGTTTTTGCCTCGTCCAGCCTGGAACTCGCAGAAATTCCCGCCCTCAGCCCTAAGCCCGCTTTGATCGGCGAAAATAGCTATCGATGCCTAAGTGCGCGTTGGGACCGGAGTGGAGAGTTTTTGTACGTCGAAGCTTTCCGATCCTTGCACTCACGGCAGCTTTACTCGTCCAGTGCGGCGGTGCGCAACTCTTCAAGCGCCACCCGAAGGACAACAAGCAGGCCGAAGAGCACAAGCCTGAATATCCCCCATCCCAGCAACCGGCTTTCAGCATCCCTGTCGAGCCTCTCGGCTTCTTCGCGCCCGGCGCCATCTATCAAGGCCAGCGCGAGAGCATGGTCTCGCTCGACTTCCTCGATGAAGGCCACCTGCTCTTCACATTTCATGCCCCTGGCCTGATCCGCCGCCAGGGGAATCCCACCGCAGCCAACGAACGCCAGATTCGCGCCGTACTCCTCAATCTCCCCGGCGGCGCTGTCGAGTCCGAGGCACTCTGGGCCGTGCACGACCGCGATCGCTACCTCTGGATGCTGAACGACGGCCACTTCCTCCTTCGTGATCGCGGCGATCTCAAACTCGGTGACTCCTCCCTCGATCTATCCCCGCTCTTTCACTTTCGCGGTCCGCTACTGTGGCTCGAGCTTGACCCAGCACAGAACCTCCTTGTCACGGACTCCCGTGAACCAGCGGAATTGAAAGCGAAGCCCAGCGATGTCTCGAGTCCACCCAGCGCCTCCACCCGCATGAGCGTCGATCAAAACTCGAGCAGCCCTTCTGGAAGAGACAATATCCCGCCCGACGCTCTCGCAAATGCAAGCCCCGATGTCGTCGTTCGCATCTTGCGCCGCCAGACCGGTCAGGTCATGCTGATGTCGCGCACGCGTAAAACTGTGCACCTCCCCGTCAACTCCGATGGCTGGGTCGAGACCCTGCGAGGAAACGGGCATGAATGGGTAATCAATCTGAAATTCTTTCGCGGAGGAAGCCGCATCATCGGGAAGATCGACTCGATGTGCACACCATCCGTGGAGTTCGTCTCCAATCCCGAGGTCCTGGTTACGGCATGCAATCCAGATCAGAGTCGCTGGATCGCCGCCATTTCCACTGACGGCAAGCGGCTGTGGAACACCTCGAAGCCGGGCACCCAGATCTGGCCCCGGCTCATCATGGCCCCCAACGGCCTGCGATTCGCGCGAGAGACTCTGCTCGCAACTCACACTGTCGATACCATCGACCCGCTCAGTTTCGACGACGTCAAAGCTCAGTGGGTCGAGGTGTACGACGCATCTACGGGAAAAGCAGTACTGACCGCCCCGGCCAGTCCAATTCTCGATGGGGGCGGCAACGTTGCCATCTCCCCTTCGGCTCGTCGCGTTGCAATTCTCGATCAGGGAGCCATTCGCGTCTACGAACTCCCGGCTCCGTCCCCCGGACCCTGACGCCGGGTATTCACGCATATGCGATGACGTGTAAACTTTCCTGCGGAGGTTCTATTGGCCACGGCGGTGGTGCGATATACGGCTGCGGCGGTCACTGACCGCGGGCGCAAACGCCCGTCCAACGAAGACGCCTTTGGGTTCTCCATCGAAGCGGGCGTATACGTCGTGTGCGACGGCATGGGTGGCGCCGCTGCCGGCGAGATCGCCAGCACCCTTGCTGTCGACGAGGTGCTCCGCTTGCTCAAGGAGCGCAAGCAGGAAGAACGAGAGTCGGAACTCCCCGCCGCGGCGGAGAGCGCCGTAACCGCTGCAAATGAAGCCATTTTCTCCAGAGCACAGCGCAATCAACGTCTCAATGGCATGGGGACCACGCTCGTGGTCATGGCCACTCAGGAACAGCACGTCTGGATCCTCAACATCGGCGACAGCCGCTGTTACCTTATGCGCCGGGGCAAGCTCGAGCAGCTGACTCAGGATCATTCACTCGTTGAGGAGCAGGTAAGGCTGGGCCGTATGACCCCGCGCGAAGCCCTGCACTCTCCTCTTAAAAACGTCATTACCCGCGCGCTCGGGACCCAGTCCCAGGTCACCCCTGATATCTTCAAGCTCGAAGCTGAGCCCGATGACATCTTCCTGCTCTGCTCCGATGGGTTGACGCGAGAGTTGCCGGATCAGACCATCGAATCCCTGCTTCTGGGCGATATCGCCCTCGAGACCATGGCCGAGAGACTCGTCGAGAGCGCGAAGAAAGCTGGCGGCCACGACAACATTACCTGCCTCCTCGTACGCGCAGAGAAGTAGCTCGCTTTTACCGTCGTGATCCTCAGTTCACTTGGGGATAGGATCCTGGCCCGGTCGGGGAGAGCAGAGTCGAAATTGCCTCCAGCATCACCGACGGATGCACCGGCTTCGCAAGGACCTCGAAGTCATGGCCTTCACTTCTCGCCTTCTGCATAAGAACTTCGACCGACGGCTGACCTGAAAACAGCAGCGCATGGCACTCCGGGAAGTTCTCCTTGAGAACAAGCGCAAGCTCGATCCCATTCATCTTCGGAAGCATTACGTCGAGAATCGCAACTTCAGGTCGCCATGTTGTGAGAAGCGGCAAAGCATCCTCAGCCGAATACACGACGCGGATCTGGTAGCCGCTCGTGGCCAGTATCTGGCCCAGCGTATCTGCCACCACTTGCTCGTCCTCGACGATAAGGATCCTTCTCTCTCCCACGCGTCCTGACATCGCCTGCCTACTTCGATGGGAGTTTTCGTTCAGCCCACTCGCATTGGAAGATGCGACGCCGCGCAAGCAAGTTGGTTGTAGTTCACTCAAAGGATTGGCTCCCGCCCCTGTCAATTGCGGCAGAGTATCTCCCATCATTTGCTGTCCCTTGTCTCGCGCGGTACTTACTTTCGCAGGAGTAGTAACGCGACTTCATTACTCTTTCCCTGATTGCGGCACTCTCTTCCGTTGTAGAGATAACCCTTCCCGTTTGCATCGTTTGCAGCATTGTCGATCCCGCATACGAGGAATAACTTTCCGTCATAAGGTTCGTGAACACGGAGAGAAGATGATGCAGACCCAGGAACGAACGACCGAAGTGATGAAAGAGGGAGCGTTGCACATGACGTATCTCGCTTCAACCAGATTCAACCTTAGTTTCCCCGAAATCCTTGAACCGGGCTCGCAGCTCGATTCCAGGTTGAGCCCCCCGCCAGCTCACCTGTTCAAGCACGTCGCGCAGGCCACACTTGCCGAGCGCTTTCCTCTGATTACGTGCTTCGCCATCTCATTCGGCCTGCTCATTTCCGCTCTGATCACTGAAGTCGAGTGCCTCAAGGGTTCAGGATACTTTTGGCGCTGATACTCCTGATATCTGCTTGCGCGTCGTAGCCCCCGCTGCGCGCAGGCAGACTACATTGCTCGTCGAGCATCCAGAGTACATTTAGATCTAAACTCACCAGAATCCGCACGCGCTGCGTAGGACGCTTTGCGAGTACGCGTACTCGTACCGGGGCCATCTCATCCCCTCTCCTATTCTCAGGTTCGTCTCAGTTCTGAATACGTACATACAATCACGTCGTTTCAGAACCCGGTAAATACCCTGAACATTCCCCGCCTACTTTGCTCGCCGATGCAACCTGAAAACATCTATGTACCTCTAAGAGACCGAGTCTGAAAGCCTTCTCGTACGAGACAACTCATCGTTGGAGCTATATTCCACCGCCCTCCAGAACGTCTCGCAAGCACGAGAGTTCGATTCAACAAGCTCGACAAAATCTGGGCGGTACCTGGGAAACCACATCATGGTCGAAGCGCTCGTGCTTTGGAACGAACCGAATAATTTGTCGCATTGGAATTTTCATCTCGATCCGGAGTGGAAGCGGTTTAGTGAGATGGTCAAGCTGGCCTCCACTGCCATTCGCAAAGTGAATCCGGATGTCCCCATCGTCCTCGGCGGTGTCTCAGCATGCGACTGCGATTTTCTGAGACTAATGGCCTCCTATGGCGTGATGGATCATGTCGACGCCGTTGGCGTACACGGCTTCCCACTCGATTGGAACCACTGGCAGATCGATGCCTGGCCTGATCGCATCTGCGAGGCGGCTCTCGTAAGCGGCAAACCAGTTTGGGTCACCGAAGTCGGAGTCTCCTCCTTCGGCGCGGAAGAGGTTCAAGCGTTCGGTCTCGACCGGACCCTGCAACTGATCCGCGGCCTCACAGATCGTGTTCACTGGTACAGCCTCTTCGACCTTCCGCCAACTTGGCCTGCCGAAACGCGCCATAAGGAAGCCGAGGGATCTTCCTATTACCGGCACTACTACCTGGGCCTCATCAGGGCCGATGGCCAGCCGAAGCTCGCCATGGATCATTTCCCCAGCGACGGCACCGTCGGTCTCTGTCAGTGGTTTCACTTCCAGGACCACCGGCTCGACGACTCGGTCAAATGGATGCAGGAGCACGGCGTGCGCTACCTGCGCACCGGCCTTAGTTGGGCAGATTCCTATCGGCCGAATGCCGTTGAATGGTTCGATCGTCAGATGGAAGCGCTGGACCCGTTCAAGGTGGCGCTGACCCTCTGCTTCACCCCCGCTCATCTCGGGGTCGAAGAGCACCATACCAGCCCGCCTCGCGATCTCGGTCAGTTCGCAGAATTTGCCGCGTGGGCCGCGGAGCGGTACACGAATCGCACCGCACTCGGTTCTCAATCTGGCGCAAAGGAAGTGGCGATCTCATGAGCAAACAAATTCTCATTACAGGCGGCGCTGGATTCGTCGGATCTCATCTCGCAGACGGTCTGCTGAAGGCCGGGCATTCCGTTCGCGTGCTCGACTGTCTCACTCCTCAGGTCCACGGCGATAGCGTTCCGGACTATTTATCACGAGATGTCGAGCTGATGGTCGGTGACATCCGAGATCCGAACGCTGTCCGCAAGGCCCTCGCCAATGTCGACGTGATCTACCACTTCGCGGCAGTCGTCGGCGTTGGGCAGTCCATGTACGAAATCAGCCGGTACATGAGCACCAACACGCAGGGTACCGCCGAGTTGCTGCAAGCGATGCTTGATCTTCGGCTTGCTCCTGAAAAGTTGGTCGTCGCATCGTCCATGTCGATCTACGGCGAAGGCAGTTACATCTGCGCATCCTGCGGCTCAAACGCTAACCCGCCCGTACGCACAACAGCGCAACTGCGCTCCGGTCGCTGGGACACCCAGTGCGAGCTCTGCGGCGGAACTCTCAAGCCGGTGCCAACCAAAGAGACAAAGCCCGGCAATCTGAACTCCGTATACGCGCTCTCCAAGCGCGACCAGGAAGAGCTTTGCCTGATCTACGGGCGTACTTACGGCATTCCAGTCACTGCGTTGCGCTTCTTCAACATCTACGGCACGCGCCAGGCGCTATCGAATCCGTACACCGGCGTCGCTGCAATCTTTGCTTCGCGCCTGTTGAACGGCCAGCCCCCCATGGTCTTCGAAGACGGCCAGCAGATGCGCGACTTCGTCAGCGTCTACGACATCGTGCGCGCCAACATGCTCGCGATCGAAAGCAGGCCCTCAGATGGCGAAGTGATTAACGTCGGCTGCGGCAAACCAATCTCGATTCTGCAAGTCGCGCAAATCCTCGCCCGATCCTTGGGCAAAGAGCTTGCCCCTGTGATCAGCCAGAAGTATCGGGCAGGCGATATTCGCCATTGCTACGCAGACCTGACAAAGGCACGCGATCTGCTCGGTTACGAGCCGCGCGTCACGCACGAAGAGGGATTCAAGGAACTGGCCGAATGGCTGGCGGAACAAGAGGCCGAAGACAAGGCCGACACCATGATTCGCGAATTGACCGCATATGGGCTCACTGCATGAACGATACGGGTTATCCGGTGAGAGATCGCCGCGGTAGCTGGGAGTTGCCGAGGAGCGCAAAAAACATACATCAAGGAGAGGGTGCCTAATGAAAGGAAACAAAGCGCGCACGGTACTCATAACAGGAGGTGCAGGATTCATCGGTTCAAACCTCGCAGAGCGTCTTCTCGAGACACCCGGCACAAAGGTTAGAATCTTCGATAATCAATCCCGCGCCGGAGTCGCGCGGAATGTCGCGTGGCTGAAGAGTAAGGCGCAAGGGAATCTGGAGATCATCGAAGGAGATGTTCGTAACACTGATTCGGTCCGCGCTGCCGTCCAAGACGTGACAGAGATCTACCACTTCGCGGCTCAGGTAGCAGTCACCACCTCCGTAGACGATCCTGGCTCCGATTTTCAGGTGAATGCCGTTGGCACCTTCAACGTGCTGGAAGCTGCACGGCAGTCGAGCCTCAAACCTTTCGTTCTCTATACATCGACAAACAAAGTCTATGGCGCCCTCGAGTCAGTGCCCGTCGTCGCAGACGGCACGCGATATCAAGCGAAAGATGAGCTGTTCCGAGGCGTGAATGAGTTTCAGTGCCTCGACTTCCACTCTCCATATGGCTGCTCAAAGGGCACGGCAGACCAGTACGTGCGCGACTACGCGCGCATCTACGACCTGCCTACGGTAGTCTTCCGCATGTCCTGCATCGCCGGACCCCGCCAGTTCGGAAATGAAGACCAGGGTTGGGTTGCGCACTTCCTCTACTCGGCATTGACGGGCAAGCGCATCACCATCTACGGCGACGGCCTTCAGGTTCGCGACGTTCTCCATGTCCACGATCTCGTGGATGCCATGGTCAAGGTCCGCGAGCAGATCGCTACAACCAGGGGGCAGGTGTTCAACGTCGGCGGCGGTCCCCAGCGCTCCTTCTCCGTGATGGAGATGTTGCACGCCATCGAAGAAACGACCGGTAAGGCAGTTCGTCTCGATCATCGCGCAGTCCGTCCTGGCGATCAGCCCCTCTACATCTCGGACACCTCCAAACTCGAACTGCTCACAGGGTGGGCTCCGCGCAGGGAACTCTCCACCATCCTCTCGGACATCCGTGAATTCTGGCGCGAAGGCCACCAGCACGCAGACTCCCCTCAACTGGTCGGTGCTCGTACCTCGGCCTTGGGAGAAGTGGCATGAAATACGCGCTGATTAATCCACACTGGAGCTTCGAGGGCTCAACCTACTTCGGCTGCCCCGAACCGCATTTCCCGCTCGAGCTTCTCTGTGCGCAGCAGGCGCTCCGCAAGGCAGGACACGAAGTCATCCTGATAGACGCCTTCATGGAGTCGCTCAATCCAGACCAGGTCCGCAAGCGTCTCGCCGGCTTCGACGAAGATTACCTCGTCATCCCGTCCGCTCCGTCTTACCTTTTTTGGCGATGCCCACAACCCGAGCTTCGCGTCCCGCGTCAATGGTTCTCCGCGCTTGAGCGCAAATCCACCAGGGTTGTGATCGGCCCGCACGGCTCGGCGACTCCGAAAGCCACGCTTGCTAAAACCGGCGCTGACGTAGTCCTCCGCGGCGAGCCCGACCAGACCCTGCCCATGCTCGCTCATGCCCCCTGGGAAACCATCGACGGTTGCTGCTGGCGCGATGCCGGCGGAACAATCCACATGGGCCAGGGACTCGGCGTCACAGACATGCGCTCCATGGGCGCACTCGACTACTCCAACTACCCGGTCGAGCTGCACAGCCATAAGCACCACATCTTCCCCGGCAACGGCGCCGATCACCTCCGCCGCGGGGCAGAAATGGAATTTGCTCGCGGATGCCCATACTCCTGCACCTTCTGCAACAAGACCCTCTTCCGCAACAAGTTTCGCGAGCGCGAACTCAGCGCCGTCGTCGAAGAGATGGATCAACTCATCGCCCGCGGCGTCGACTACATCTACTTCATCGACGAAATCTTCGGAGTGGGCAAGAACGTCCGCACCCTACTCGAAGAGATTGCCAAACGTCCTGTCTCCATTGGCTTTCAGTCGCGTATTGACCTCTGGAATGAAGAGACCCTCGATCTGCTGGGCCGCGCCCACTGTGTCTCTTTCGAATGCGGCGTCGAGTCCGTCACTGAAGAGGGTCGAGACGAGCTGAACAAGAACTGTAAGCTCACAACGGATCGCATTGGCGACCTGCTCATCTATGCGCGCAAGCGCATCCCATGGGTTCAGGCCAACCTGATCAAGACGGACAAGGATGACGCAGAGCTCGTCCGTCAATGGCAGGCAAAGCTCAAGTCCCACGGCGTCTGGGTCAGTGAGCCGGTACCCATGTTCCCATTCCCGGGCAGTCCGCTCTATGTCGAGACATTCGGCATGGCTCCCGATGAGTCGGCGTGGGAGCGCGCTCATGCCTTCTACCTGAAGCTCTTTGCAGACAAGGGCTACAGTGACATTCAGGATCAAGCGCCGGTACCGCTGGAGGAGTTGGAGAACGAGGCAAGACCATGCGCGTCCTGATGACCACAGACACCGTCGGCGGTGTCTGGACGTTGACGAAAGAACTTGCAGGTGGTCTTCTCAGGAACGGATGTTCCGTAGCCCTCGTGAGCCTAGGCCGCGCGCCATCCGCCTCTCAGCAATCCTGGGCAGACGAGCTGTGCAGCCAATGGGGAAAGTGCTTCCGCTTCGAGGCCCTCGACACCGCGCTCGAATGGATGCAGGACAATGCGCGCGCATTGTCTGATGCCGCACCAACCCTTCTCAGAATCGCAGAAGAGTTCGACGCCGACCTTCTGTTGACCAGCCAATACTGCTTTGGCGCATTTCGCTGCGACATTCCTCGTATCGTCGTTGCTCACAGCGATGTCCTGAGTTGGGCCGAGGCGTGCCGGCCCCACGGTCTCGAACGCTCACAGTGGCTCGACAGCTACACCTCCCTCGTCCAGGCCGGCCTTGATGGCGCTGACGCGGTCGTCGCTCCGACGCAGTGGATGCTTGACGCTCTCGTCCGCAACTTTTCTGTCCCGCCCGATCGCACCGTCATCCCGAACGGCCGCACCATGCCGCCGTTCCTTTCAGACTCCACACGCCGCATGCAGGCCGTCACTGCAGGACGCCTTTGGGACGAAGCTAAGAACGTAAAGCTTCTCGAGAACGTAGACTCCCCCATCCCGCTGCTGATTGCCGGTGAGACCCGGCTCCAGTCTGAATCTTTATCGCAGACGCAGGATGGCTCCGACATCCGTCTTCTTGGCTCGCTCGACGAAGCCGGCATGCTCACGCTTCTTCGCCAGAGCGCCATTTACATCTGCACCTCCCGTTATGAGCCATTCGGCCTGGCCCCGCTTGAAGCAGCGCAATGCGGCTGCGCGGTGCTCGCCAATGACATTCCATCTCTGCGCGAGGTATGGGGCGACTCAGCCCTCTACTTCACCGGCCCCGAGTCGCTCTCCAGTTGGCTCTGGCGTCTCAGCGATCACCCCTGGCTGCTCCGCGAGGCCCAGGAGATCGCAAAACAGCATGCAAGCCAATTTACAGCCGAGCGCATGACCTCGCGCTACCTCGAACTTTTCCGCTCAGTTGTGAAGCAATCCACGCTGGTCGCTACTCATGTCGCGTAAGTTCCAAATCGCATACTTCGCGCACGCCATCCGCTCCGACTGGAACAACGGCAACGCGCACTTTCTACGCGGTCTTCTGCGCAGCCTGGGCCAATGCAGACACAACGTCACCGTCTACGAGCCTGACGACGGCTGGTCGATCGAGAACCTCCGCCAGGAAAAGAACGGCCGACAGTCCCTTCAGCAGTTCGCAACTACCTACCCGGAGCTCCAAATAAACACCTACTGCGCACCCGACCTCATCGGTGAAGGCGCCGCCCAACGCTGGCGCAGTGCACTGCGCGGAAAGGAAATCGTAATCCTGCACGAGTGGAACCCACCGGAGCTCGCTCACCTTCTTCTCGAACTCCGCGACGAGCTAGGCTTCCGTCTGCTCTTCCATGACACGCACCATCGCGCCTCATCATCACCCGAACAGATCCGACTCTTCGGCACCGACAAGTTTGACGGCGTCCTGGCATTCGGCGAGGCCCTCCGAACCATCTACCGCCATCGCTTCAACATCCAGCGCGTCTGGACGCTCCACGAGGCAGCTGACACCACAGTCTTCCGTCCCATCGCCCACGAGAAACAGCGCGACGTCGTCTGGATCGGAAACTGGGGCGATGATGAGCGCTCCGTCGAAATCTGCCAGTTTCTTCTCCATCCCGCTAGCGAACTTCGCCAGTACCGGTTCTCCATCTATGGCGTCCGCTACCCCGGCGAGGCTCTCCGCGCCCTCAACAGCGCCGGAGTCGAGTACGGCGGCTACCTGCCTAACCTGGATGGGCCCCCCACCTATGCCGCTTCGCGCCTCACCATGCACATTCCGCGCCAGCAGTATGTCGGAGCCATGTCCGGAATCCCTACGATCCGCGTCTTTGAAGCGCTCGCCTCTGGCATTCCGCTCATCTCCGCCCCATGGCCCGACACGGAACAGCTCTTTCGCGAAGGGGATTTCCTCTACGTGCGGAACGCAAAAGAATCCGTCGCCGCCATTGAGCACCTGCTCGGCGACCATGAGGCCGTATCCCAGCAGGCCCAGCGTGGGCTCCAAACAGTGCTCGCCCGCCACACGTGCATGCATCGTGCGCAACAACTCACTGAAATCTGCGAGGAAGTGATCGGATGAAGATATTCGTCTTCGGCTCCAGCATCGTATCGTCCTACTGGAACGGCGCAGCCACCTACTACCGCGGAGTCTACAAGTACCTCGCGCGCCAGGGGCACGAGATTACCTTCGCCGAGCCGGATGCCTACGGCCGCCAGGAGCACCGCGATGCTGAAGACGTTTCCTTTGTCCGCTCGCTTATCTATCGACCCGGAGTAGACATCGACGCAATGCTTCAACGCGCCGCCGGCGCCGACGTCGTCATCAAACACAGCGGTCTGGGTGCAGACGACGAGCTCCTCGAGCAGCGCGTTCTGGAGTGCTCTTCCCATTCCATCGTCTGCTTCTGGGACGTTGATGCTCCGGCCACCATCGCTCGCATGCACGACAATCCTGATGACCCGATGCGCGGCGCCATCCCGCAGTACGACGCAATTCTCACCTACGGCGGCGGCCCTGAAATTCAGCACGCCTACACACAGCTCGGCGCTCGCGCCTACTACAGCATTTACAACGGCCTCGACGTCGACACCCATCACCCCGTTCCCGCAGAGCCCGAACTGCAGTGCGATGTCGCCTTCATCGGCAACCGGCTGCCCGACCGCGAAGCTCGTGTCGAAGATCTCTTTCTGCGTGCCGCTGAACTCGCCCCTGACAAGCGGTTCATCCTCGGTGGAGAAGGCTGGGGCGACAAGTCTCTGCCGAAAAACGTGCGCTGGATCGGCCACGTCCCCACGCACCGTCACAATGCAGTCAATTGCTCCGCGGGCATGGTCATGAACATCAATCGCTCCTCCATGGCTGCCTACGGATTCGCGCCTCCCACGCGAGTCTTCGAAGTCGCGGGCGCGGGCGCATGCATGCTCTGCGATGAATGGCCCGGCATCGAGCACTTCTTCGAGCCCGGCAGCGAGATCATCGTCATCGACAGTCCTGAAGAAGTCGTCGCCGCCCTCGCGCTCCACGATGATGCCGCGAGGAAGCAGATCGGAGAAGCATTCCACGCGCGCGCTCTACGCGATCACACCTATGCCCGGCGCGCCAAAGACGCTGAACTCGCATTCCGCGAGTGCCTGCAGCGCAAGAAAACAGCAATGGTAGCTAGCGCGGCCGGAATCACGGCCATGACTGGAGAAGTTGCATGAAGATTGTCATCTACGGGCTCGCAATTACGTCCTCGTGGGGCAATGGTCATGCCACCACTTACCGTTCACTCTGCAAGGCCCTCGCCCGCCGTGGCCACCAGATCCACTTCGTTGAAAAGAACGTCGAATGGTTTCGCGACAACCGCGACATGCCGCATCCCGAATTCTGCAAGGTCCACCTCTATACCGACTGGCTCGAGAGCGAACGCAACCTCGTCCGGCTCAGCAAAGATGCAGATGCCGTCGTAGTCGGATCGTATTTCCCCGACGCTCTCGCCGCAACTGAGGCGCTGCTTGCTGCTGGCTGTGGCCCCTTGCTCTTCTACGACATCGATACGCCGATCACGATCTCCAGGCTGAGAGCCGAGGGCCGGGCTGAATACATTACCGCAGAGCAAATCTCACATTTCTCTGCATACCTTAGCTTCACCGGCGGTCCAGTGCTGCGCGAAATTGAAGAGCGCTTCAACTCACCATGCGCGGTTCCGTTCTACTGCTCGGTGGACCCAGAGCTATACCGGCCCAAGCCCGTTATGCGCGACTTTGAATGTGCGCTGAGCTACCTCGGAACGCATGCTTCAGATCGCCAGCCCAAACTCATGAACCTCCTCAATGGCACGGCTGAGCTCATGCCCGAGTCGCGCTTCATCGTCGCCGGAGCGCAATATCCAAAAGACACGCCTTGGGCGAAGAACGTTGAGCGCATTACTCATCTCTCCCCTCCCGATCACCCTTCGTTCTACTGCTCATCGAAGTTCACCCTGAACCTCACCCGCGATGAAATGGTCGCCGCTGGTTACTCGCCTTCCGTTCGGCTGTTCGAAGCATCGGCTTGCGGAGCTGCCATCGTTTCGGATTACTGGAAGGGCCTCGAGCATGTCCTCACGCCCAATCAGGAAGTGCTGCTTCCAAAGGACGCCTATGAAGTAGCTCAGATCATTCGCACCATGCCCGACGCGGAAAGAACGCGCATGGGTCTTAACGCACGTGAGCGCATCCTCTCTGCACACACGGCTGCGCATCGCGCAATCGAGTTCGAGCAGATTGTGAACCGCTGCAGTGGAACTTCTGCCCGAGTTAAGGAAGCAGCTCGGAAAGCGACGAAAGGCACAGGTCCGGTTGTTCCCGAGAAAGCTCTTCGCGCGGGTGTATGCCCGTAGCGACTGCAATCACTTCGATTCCGTGATGCTGCGCAGCCCGTACATCGGCCGGCGTATCGCCCACCGCACAGATCGCCGCATCCGGCCCCGCTAAATCACAAGCTCGCTCCAGCGCACGCTTATAGACGTCCGCGCGAGTCTCCAGCCCGTCGCTGAACGCGAAAAAGTCGAAGTTCTGCAATAAGCCGCAAGCGTCGAGCTTGATCTTGCCAATCGATTCCAGATTTCCCGTCGCCACCCCCAGCACCGCTTTTTTCGCGCGCAGATGCTGCAATACCTCGCGCGTCGCCGGAAGAGCCTCCGTGATGATCTCGTCTCGATTCGCCTCAACGTACGCAGCCATGGACATGCAAGCCTCCGGTACGCGCGGACGCCAGTCGGCCTCCGCCACCCCCGCCAGATTCAGCGCGTCGCGCAAAATTCCGATGTCCGTATTGCCGTGAGCCGTTACGCCATCCAGGTTCAGTTCGCGGCCTGCAAGCGCCTTGAGCGCTTCACAAAAAGCGAAGTAGTGAACGGCGTCCTTGCAGTTCAGCAAGGTTCCGTCCACATCGAACAGATAGGCGTCGAACTCGTCCCACGGCCTCGTCAGCGACCCGCGAGGGCCTAGGCGATCATCTGCGGCCGGCTGCAAAGTTGATTCCATGTGTGAAGTTCCTGTCGTACATCGGCGATCAACCCCGCCCAGTCTCCCGCAGTGTGTTGCCGGAAGAGCCGCAGAGACGGATACCACGGGCTCGTCGCGCCACGTGCCATCCATCGCCAGTCCGCTGCGCCTTGCAGCAGAACCCATGCCGGAATGCCCATCGCCCCCGCCAGATGCGCCGCCAGCGTATCCACCGTGATCACCAAATCCAGTTGCGAGATTACGCAGGCCAGATTCAGGATTCCCTCGCCAAGATCAGCCGAGTCGCGCAGCCGCGGAGACGGCGGCAGCATTTGCCAGTCCGCCTGTGCCGCGCCACCCTGCAGACTCCAGAATTCGCATTCCGGCTGCCTCAGCAGCTCCGAGAACACAGGGAAGGGAATCGATCGATGATGGTTCCACTCTCCCCCTGCCCACACCACTCCGACCCGGGGATGATTCCGACCCAGCTTGCGATTGACGCAGTTACACCGGCTCTGTGGCAGATGCATGTAGTTCTGCGCAATCGGCAGATCGCTCACTACTGTTCGAAAGATGTACGGCAACTCCATCACTTCGATCTGCGCATCCCACTTCGTCGGGGCAACGGGAGCGAGCCGTCCCCAAGTTATGACGTGGTCCACCCCCTCGATGTACGGCGCAAGCTCGTACAGCGCGGGCGGCACCTCATACGTGACTTCGGCTGCCAGGCTCCGCAACTGCGGTGCATACCGCAGAAACTGAATCGCGTCTCCGTATCCGTGCAGGCACCGGACAATCACGTTTCGGTCCTTCAGGCTCTCGCCGCTCCACATCCGGTGCGGGTCGGGACCTCCGCGTCCGCGAATCGCATCCGACTCTTGCCACGCGGCCGCGAAGTCTCCGGCGAACATATGCGCCATCCACCGCCCAGCCGCGCACCGGTCCGGATCGGCGCCGCAAGCCTCAGCAGCATCGAAGAGCCGCTTCGCTCCGGCTTCACGCCGATCCAGCGAATCTTCCGCAAATTCCAGCTGCTCCATTCCACGACCCGCCTTGCTCATGCCTTCCCCCGTCCCGTAGCTGGATACACGCAATGTGGTCCATCCGGCGGCACTTCCACCGGTTTCCATCTGCAGATGTAGACCTCGTCTTCCGGCTGCGAGCAAATCGTAAAACCTGACGAACGCAGCATGGCTTCCACGCACGCGCGGTTCGGCACCCACCAGTTCGTCTCGTCGTGCGAGTACCGGTGCTCCACGAAATGCATTTTCGGATACCCGGGCTCGTCGAAGTGCGCATCCGCGTGGAAATCGTAGTCCGGATCGACGTGCGCTATCGACCGGCTTCCTCGTTGCATGCTTTGGAAGAGCAGCAGATCGCGAGCTACATGCTCATGGATGAGATCGAGCGCCAGCAACGGGTGCCGCAGGTGATACAGCACGCCCATGAAGATGACGAGATCGAACCGCTCGTTCAAGCCTCCCAGTTCCCACACCGACATACGGCGAAACTCAACATCCATCTCGGATACTTCCGCCGCGAATCGCGCCTGCGCCAGGTAGTGGTCGTCAGTGTCGATGCCGAGCACGCGCTCGGCGCCGCGCCGCTTCATCTCCAGCGAATAGAACCCGCCATTGCATCCGATGTCGAGCACGGTCTTCCCGCGCAGGTCCTGAGGCAACGCATCGCTGAACCGTTCGTATTTGATCTGCGGATAGTCCCCAAGGAAATGGTCGGGCGCAGTCTGCACGCCGCCTAGCCGCATGTTATGAAACCACGGTCCCAGCGCGGCAATGCGCTCCTTCAGGCTGCTGACCTCTTCTTCAGCGTGAAGCGGTGTCGATGGCATTGGATTGTTGTTCCTCCTGGGCGACAGTCGCATGCGAGTACGCGTTTGAGAATGAACCTTCTTCCAGCAAGCGGATTGCGGAGCGGTATCCGTGCAGGGTCCCTACGTCGACGTAGCCTCGCCCCGCTCGTATCGCGATGGCACGTCCTCCATCGGCGAGCCATGCGTTAATCAGAGTGCCGAAGTACTCGTCTCCTCGATCGGGCCTGCGCCACAAATCGTAGAGTTCGTGAAATACACAGCCCGGCATCTTGAATGCTCCCCATATCCAGTTCGTACCGGCGTTCTTCTGCTTCACCTGGATTTCGCGAACGCTGTCGTCCTCATCCGTAAGCACCGCATCGAAGAACTGCGGCTGCTCCACTGGGAAGAGCAGAAACGACAGCACATCTTCCGGCAACTGTTTCAGCGCATCCTCGGGAAACCACACCGTGTCCGGAAGCCCGACAACAACCGACTCGTCCGCAGCCACAAACGGCCGCGCCCTGAACACCGCATCGCAAAGCCCCCCCGGCTGCGGCTGAACCGCATACATGATGTCCGCGCCCCACAGCCGCGAGCCGTAGTAGTGCAGAATGTCGCCCTTTCCCGGCGAGATGATGAAGCAGAGCTTGTCAGCGCCGCCCCGTATCATGCGCTCCACCAGGTACTCGCTTACTGCCCGTGGCCTCTCGCTGCCTTCCTCGATGCGGCTCCCCACTGGGAGCAGCTCCTTTGAAAAAGCAAGCGGCTGAATGCGATTACCCGCCCCCGCCGCTGGAATGATTCCCCACATACGCAGCCCTCAATGAAAAATGCGTCTCAAGCTTTCGTGCTTGATCACTGCAGTTCGGTCGCTGCTTGCACGCGATCGCTCACGCCTTCGCAAATTCCTTCCAACTCCATGACGCGCCGTTCTGCAGTATGGTTGGCCAGCACACGTTCGCGAGCGGCTTCTGCAATGCGCCGCAGCTCGGCCTCAGGCAACGAGAGCGCTTCAATCACGTCCTCACTCGTGTCGACGCGCAGTATCTCCTGCCCGGGCGTCAGGAACATTTCCAGCCCATCCCACCCGTCGCTCACAATCGGAACGCCGCAAGCCGCAGCCTCGAAGAGCCTTCCCGACGGGCAATATCCGTACTCCGCCATCACTCTCCGCGTGATATTCAGCGTGGCTCGCGACGAGCAGAAGAACGCGGGGTGAAGCTGCGGAGCCAGGTGCGGCACAAATGCCACATTCGGCAGCGACGAAAACGACTCTGGATACTGGGCTCCCGCAAGCTGAAAAGTCTCGTTCCGCAGCCGCCGCGCCGGATCTAGGAACAACATCTCCAGAGCCTGCTGCCGATCGCTCGCAAACGTACCCAGATACGAGAGAATCCCGCGGTACTGATCGAGCGAAGGAACAGGGAAGTGCGCTTCGGGATCCACCGATCCATATAGAGGCGCAACCGTCCGCGCGCCCAGCCTCGACTGCAACTCGCTGAGTGCCCGGCCCCCGGTATAGCTCAGGACAAGATCAAAGTCTCCCAGCCCATCCGGCGGCAGGTACGCCACCGTCTCGCCGTTCGCCAGCGCCGTCAGAGTGACCGGCGTATCGAGATCGTAGAAGCACTTGATCTCCGCGCGCGAGCTCAGAATCAGCTCCGCGGCTGCCGCCCCATCCGGGCAGTAGCTCGTAAACATTCCGACGTCAGCTGAGTTCAGATCCCGCAACGCCCGCCCGCGAATCTCCTCCAGCGAGTTGTAGAGCTTCAAATCAATTCCGCGCGGCGGAGCCCAGTCATCGCGATTATCCGCATAATACGAAACATCGTGTTCGTAGAAGCTGGCGGTATGGCCTCGCTTGGCAAGAGCCTTCAGCAGCGCACGCCACAGCGTCGCGTGCCCGTTCCCCCACGATGAGGAAACGGTCAGCCCAAAAATGACGATGTGCATCGACTGCTCCTGATTCGGTAGGACCCTGATCTGCGCGACATAAAAAAGTTAGGTATAGGGCCGCCGAATCCGATCGCGACGACACCGAGCTTAGAATCTCCGCAAAACACAGTCGTCGTGCACGTGGCGATAAGGGCTTACCACGAAGGCTGGCGTAAGTTGAGACGCCCCAAAACCCAAGCGGGTTGTTTGTACATTCCTCACCCCGCTCGCATCAGATATCAGCACTCTTGAAGGCTGGTCAGGAAAGAGTCGCTCTCCACGTTCCCCCACTCCACCCCGGAGGTTCGCCATCAAATACTGAGAAGCGAATTCGGGTCGGCTGCTGAACTCCGCAGCGGACACGTCCTTCCAGACCTCCCCAAACTCCGCCAATCCCGGCGAATGAGCCACAGTCCCGCGCCTGAGTCCAACTCGCCCCCTCCCTCATCAAATACGTAGCCAACCCCTCCAGCCGAAGGCCGCGGCAAGCCCCTGCCCAAAGCGTTGGATTGACTGAAAATTCTGACCATTGCTACACTTGAAAGCGTAGCTTCCTGCGCGGATTCCAGCAGTTAGCTGCGGCCGCCTTCCAGCCAGCCGTCGCCTGCCTGGTATTTCCCTTGCGGACGAGTCGTTTCCAAGCCAGTTTTCTGGCCCGAAACCCCGTCCCTGTGAAATGCCATTGCTCACAGGCCCCAGCCATCAGGAGAGCGCGCTACCCGCATCCTTCGTTCACCGTGACATCGGATGCGACCCGTCGGCCAACCGCAAGGCCCGTCGCCGGGGCAGGAATCGCGGAGCTTGCTGTCATGCCAAACGTCCTCAATCCAGAACCCGAGAGCATAACCCTGAACACCGAACTCGAAACCCCAACGCTCGAACCTGCGACTGAGCTCGAAGCTCAGCCGTCCGAATCCACGTCCAACCCCGAGACCGCCGAAGCACAACATATTGCTGCCCCAGCGCTGGACGCCGATGCCTCAACCGAGCCTGTAGCCCAGGCCGCCCCTGCAGAAACGCACCAACACTCTGCAGCCCAGGCCGACCACAGCGCCGAATCCAATGAAGACTTCTCAGCTGCCCTCGAGGCTTTCGAGCGCGAGCAGGCCGCTGAAGCTGCTGCCGTCGAGGCCTACGGAGACAAAATCGTCTCCGGCACCGTCGTCAAGCAGACTGAGAAACACCTCGTGGTCGATGTCGGCCTCAAGTCCGAGGGCCTCGTGCCCCTCGAGCAGGTCACCGACCACACTGGCGCAGTCAAGTTCCAGCCCGGCGAAGTCATCGACGTGGTCATCGAACGCGAAGAGCCCGAGGGCGGCTATCTCGTCAGCTACGAGAAAGCCCAGCGCCTCCGCGTGTGGGACACCATCGAAAAGCATGCCAACGACAAGACTCCGGTCATCGGCACCGTCGTCAGCCGCGTCAAGGGTGGCCTCACCGTCGACATCGGCATGAAGGCCTTCCTGCCCGGCTCGCAGCTTGAGATCCGTCCCGTCCGCAACCTCGACGGCTATCTCGGCCAGCAGATCGAAGTCCGCGTCATCAAGCTCAACAAAAAGCGCGGCAACGTCGTCGTCTCCCGCAAAGAGATCCTCGAGGAAGAGCAGAACGCCAAGCGCTCCACCACCCTCGAGCACCTCGGCGAGGGCGCTATTCTCACCGGCACCGTCAAGAACCTCACCGACTACGGCGCGTTCGTCGACCTCGGCGGCATCGACGGCCTCCTTCACATCACCGACATGAGCTGGGGACGCCTCACCCACCCCCGCGATCTGGTCAACGTCGGCGACGAGATCCAGGTCAAGGTGCTCAAGTTCGACAAAGAGAAGCAGCGCGTCTCGCTCGGCTTCAAGCAGCTCACGCCCGACCCGTGGCTCGATGCCTCTGAGCGCTACCCCGTGGGAGCACACGTCCACGGCCGCGTCCTGTCCGTCACCGACTACGGCGCGTTCGTCGAGCTCGAGCAGGGCATTGAAGGCCTGGTTCACCTCTCTGAGATGACCTGGTCCAAGCGCCTCAAGCACCCCTCCAAGCTGGTCAAGCCCGGCGACGAGGTCGACACGGTTGTCCTCAGCGTCAACCCCGCCGACCGCCGCATCTCGCTCGGCATGAAGCAGCTCCTCGAGAACCCGTGGGAGAACCTCACCGAGCGCTATCCCGCCGGAACCGTCGTCGAGGGTCGCGTTCGCAACCTCACCGACTTCGGCGCCTTCATCGAAATCGAGGATGGCATCGACGGCCTCGTCCACGTCTCCAACCTGAGCTGGACCAAGCGCGTCAAGCATCCTTCTGAAGTCGTCAAGAAGGGCGAGAAGGTCAAGGCAGTCGTTCTCGGCGTTGAGCCGCAGAACCGCCGCCTGAGCCTCGGCATCAAGCAGCTTCAGCCCGATGTGTGGGAGAGCTTCTTCGCTACTCACCGCGTCGGCGATGTGGTCCACGGCAAGGTCCTCCGGACCGCGCAGTTCGGCGCTTTCGTTGAAATTGCCGAGGGCGTTGAAGGCCTCTGCCACATCTCTGAAGCCAGCGAAATGCCCGGCGAAGCCTCCAAGCTCGAAGTCGGCCAGGAGCACGAGTTCAAGATCATCAAGATCAACGTCGAAGAGAAGAAGGTGGGTCTCAGCCTTCGCGCGGTCAGCGGCCACGAAGCCAGCCGCGCCCAGGTCGAGAGCTACAAGGAGCACGCCCACAAGGCGCCCGTCTCCAGCTCCACCACCACCCTCGGCGACCTCATCAACTGGCGCAAGAACGAGCGGTAATCACTCGTTCTTATCCGGCACACCAGAACGGCCACCCCCAAGGGTGGCCGTTCTGCTTTCATTGAAGCCTCTCCAAGAAGTGGGTGCCCCGTCCTAGCTTTGCTAGGGCGGGAACAATAAACCTCATCGGCAACAACAGTGGGTGCCCCGTCCTAGCTCTGCTAGGGCGGGTTGACGGGAGTCTCCACAATCACAGACAGATCGGCCTTCTCAGATACATCCTGCAATCATGCCCTCGGGACTCCGCAGGATTCAGCAAGCCTCACAACTCCACTTCATCACTTTCAGTTGTTACCAAAGACAGCCGAAGCTCTTGGAGGTCCACGCTCGCGCCGTCTTCGAAAGATCTCTGGAACTGACCCGTCTCGCCTATGGATTCTGCGTGGCAGGCTATGTCGTCATGCCGGAGCACGTTCATCTTCTTCTCTCAGAACCGGACGCGGGCCCGCTCTCGACCGCTCTGCAAGCACTCAAACAGTCTGTATCTCGAAAGCTCGCACTTCGAGCCCGAGAACCGTATTGGCAGGCGCGCTACTACGACTTCAATGTTTGGAGCGAAGAGAAGCGCATCGAGAAGCTCCGGTACATTCATCGCAATCCAGTCCGTCGCGGTTTGGTGGACAAACCTGAAGACTGGGAATGGTCAAGCTTCCGACACTATGCAACGGGATTGGAGGGTGTTGTCGGAATTGAATCAGAGTGGACCGTCCAGAGACGAGAGAAGAACGGTGTCCGCCTCATTGTTCGCAAAAAACCCGCGAGCCAGTTCAACCTTAGCAAGTAAATCATAACGACGGGTGCCCCATCCAAGCTCCACCTCGGCGGTAACGAAGGACTTCAACCATCATTGTGGGTGCCCCGTCCTAGCTTTGCTAGGGCGGGAACAGAGAACTGTTCGGCCACAAACCGTGGGTGCCCCGTCCAAGCTATGCTTGGGCGGGAATCTAACGAGCATCACTCGTCCGTCTTACTCGTGATATTGTCCATCCGAACCCGAGCCCAACAACGCCGCAGTCGTCCTCACACCGCAAACACAACAACGCTGTCATCCTGAGCGCACGGGGCCCCACGCGTTTTCTTCAGCGTGGGGGTGGTAAGCGAAGGATCTGCTTTTGCTCTTCCTTTCGACTCGAGTGGACCACAGAGTGAAAACTTGAAGTCACAATTTGTGACTTCAAGTTCAGCCTGTGCCGGACCCTCTTCCTCATCACTCAGGAATCGACCGGGAGCGAGCAGCAGCCTTCATGCTGCTGAAGACTCGAAGCGAATACGCCATGACCTGCAGGTCCGGACGCCGGCAACATGGAGCGTGTGATCCAAACCGCTCATGAACCACCCCGACTGTCATCCCGAGCGCAGGCGAGGGACCCGCAGTTCATGCTCGTGGAACAATCCATCTGAACCCTAGCCCAATTGCGCCCCAGTCGTCCTCATAAGGCCAACAACCACAAGGCTGTCATCCTGAGCGCACGGGGTCCCGAACGTTTTCTTCAGTTCGGGGGTGGTAAGCGAAGGATCTGCTTTTGCTTTCGCGTGATTGGCGCAGCGCTTCCCTTCAACGCATCACGCAGCACAGCAAAGCCATTCCTCCATCGGATGGTGCTCATCCGTTATAAACGGGAATACTGACACTCGTGAGGCGTCGATCACGAAACTTTTTAGCCCATGATGTTCGAGACGACCTCACTGTCCTCATCGAGCCGGCCATTCTAATCTCAATACGAAATTGTCTTTTCGATCATTTCAATAAAGGCGCTCGTATCGAGAAAGTAGTTTGGATATGCAGTCCGAAGGGCGGCAAGAGAATCAACAGACACCAGAACCGCTTGCAGTTCGGGGTGCTCCTTCTCGATTTCCGCATAGCTCGCGTTAGCTGCTGCGACCTGGTCCTTTTTGAAGGGATAGACCGTCACAGAGAACTTCTCCGGATCAAGTACCAACAGAAAAAGCTCTGCTTCTTGAATCTCTCTGTCAGCTTGTTCTTTCGTCCACTTCGTTGCGGCTGACCAACCGCTAAGTACGTTATGAACATTCAGTTCTACATATAGACTGCGGAGCTCGGGAACGATTTCCTCCAGAGTCTCAGGCGTTCCCGGTACAGTTGACGTCCTCTCAGAGATCGCAATGGTAGACGAGGCCAGTGCGAAGAATCGTTTCCACTCTTCCGAGCCAATGTTGGACTTTAGAGCTCTCCGGAGAATGTCGAATAAGTTTCAACAGCTGTTGCCCAGTAGTGCTGGGGCTTGGACCTCAATTGAATTTCGATCCTCTGCCCGTTATAACAGGAGTGTTCTTCGGAATCGGATCTGAATCGGTAGATCAAATGCAGGCTGCGATACCCGTTAGTTTTTGGATGAGAGATGTAGTCGAAGGACTTTGAAAACTGAGGCCCTCGATTGGGGCTCTTCTTCGATGCATCTTGGAACAGTTTCTCTACCTGCCGGACCTGGTGCACGGTCTGAAGGACCGCTCGGCACCCTCCAATATCCTGCATCTGTGAGAGAGTCGGATGATGTCCCGCCTCTCGACTCAACCGGAGCTTGAGCCGAATCGAGACCAATCTTTTGAGCCTTTGAGCAATGATCGCTGAAGGGCATATGCGCTTAGCCCGTCGTTTTAGCGCCATTTTCATTTGCTGGAGGGGATAGCCATGAACTGCGCGCCAGTTGTTGACGATGTCAATGGCTTCGAAGTACTCATCTGCTCCGAGGGGGTTGTTTTCGAAGGGATTCTCGTGCGAGAGTATGTCTCCTGCTCGATCGATTTGTCCCTTGGTGTATTGGTGCTTTGCCCAAGCCATCCCCTTGATTCTCCGTCGAGGATTATAGATGCGCAAGCTTGGGGTGCCCCCACATCTCGCTTCTGAGATCTGGGATCGGCCGACTGCCCTTCATCCACTCGCGCCAAATCCGATCCGTCTTCGCGGTCTCTCCGGTGGCCTCATCAACCCTCGAATCGCATCGAAGACGATCTTGAATTGATCGTCATACTTGCTTTCCAACTCCTCGAGCCGCTTCGCTAGATCGTGATGTGTCGCGAGCAATTCACGCAGCTTCACAAAAGCCCGCATGATCGCGATGTTCACCTGCACAGCGCGCGCACTGCGAAGCACACTCGAGAGCATGGCCACACCCTGCTCGGTGAATGCATAGGGAGTTGAACGCCGCGCGCCGCCCCAACTTGAAGTCACAAATTGTGACTTCAAGTTGGCCGACTCTGCGCGCGTGAGTTGAAACATGAAGTCGGCTGGAAAGCGCTCGACATTGCGCTTCACCGCCTGCATCAGCACCTTCGGAGCCACCTCATAAAGCTCGGCAAGATCGGTGCTGAGCATCACCTTCTGTCCTCGGATCGAGAGGATTCGCCGCTCAACTCGCTCCGCCAGAATCACCAAACTTGAAGTCACAAATTGTGACTTCAAGTTGTTTGTTGAACCCTTCCGCATGAGGCCAAACTAGAACAGAGATTATGATGTTAGAAGTGCGCTCCATCACGTACTTGCATGCAACAGAGCGCAATGTTGCATGCGCTTAACGTTCATTCTGCATTTCCACAACCACCTTCCCCGTAGACCCCGCCTCCACCGCCGCGTAAGCCCCATCCAGATCAGCAGTCGTAAACCGCTCCGAATTCAGCAGCGGCCTCAGCTTGCCCTCATCCGCAAGCGCCGCAGCCTTGCGCAGAATCTTGCCATGCCGCTCCAGCCCAACACCGCTCAGCATCGGATAGAGCGTAAACACGCCTGAATACGTCGCTCCCCGGAACGACAGCGGGGCCAGCGAGTGCGTACTCCATCCCAGGCAGCTCACAACGTGTCCCGTATACCGGCGCACCGCCTTGAATGATTCGTCAATCGTCGCTCCACCCACCGTGTCGTACACGACGTCGAATCCAGCGCCGCCCGTGAACGTTTCGACATATTCGTCTACGCTCAGTGCTCGATAGTCAACCGGCATCGCGCCATACTGCTCCACCAGATGTTTCTTCGAGGATGAAACCGTCGCATACACATCTGCTCCAAACGCCCGCGCGATCTGAACGCAGACGTGTCCCACTCCACCCGCTCCGGCGTGAACCAGCACCTTCTGTCCCGCATGCACCTGGGCCCGATCCACCAGCCCCTCCCACGCCGTGATCGTGCTGAGAGGAAGCACCGCAGCCTCCCGCATCGAGAGCGTCTTAGGCTTATGCGCAAGCAGCCGCGCATCGGCCGCGACATATTCCCCGAGCGTCCCCTGCCTGCCCCCGACGCCTCCCACCATGCCGAACACCGCTTCGCCGGGCCGGAACTCCGTCACCCCCGCCCCGACCTCCTCCACCGTCCCCGCCATATCAAGACCGAGCACCGCCGGCAGAGCCTGCTTCGCATGTTCCGCCTTGCCCGCCCGGATCTTCGTATCCAGCGGGTTCACCCCGCTGGCCGCGATCCGCACCAGCACCTCTCCCGGCTTTGGCGCCGGCCGAACAACTTCAACTTCTATGAACGGCCCTCCCGAAGTCTCAACCTGCCACACGCGGTGCTTCCTCACTGTCTTCGCTCCTGAGTCTCACGTTCGCGCACGGGTACCCCAGGATTCCGTCCTCGTGCGCACCTCTGCAGTCTATTTGGTAGATCTCGCCGTGCTCGAATCGCAAGCGGTCAAGACCCCGGGAACCCGACTTGCCCTAAGCTCTTGATTCCAAAAAGAGGAAATGTCGCTACACTTTGCAGTCCAATTCGCCGGATTCGTCATACTGGGTCTATGCATCCAAAGCCGCCTGAAAATCCGCTCGGGTCGATCGACTTCTCGTTCCCTTGTCCCTTTGTCTCTCGGTCCCTTAGTCTAGATGTCCCTAAGTCCTTTGCTAGGAAGCACTCGTTGAGAAGTTAAATGGAATGATATAGTTACGGTCATCCCCCTCATCTAAGCTATTGAAACGGGGATACTTGCTCAAAAAGGGGGGATGGGGGGGCGGGGGGGTAGCAAACAGATTCGACTTGCAACGCTTTCATCCGGCTTCAACGCAACTTGTTCATTTCAGCAATTTTAGATTCCAAATTCCTTCGAATGAAGAGCTTGCGGACGTGAAATGCCGTAAGTCGCTGAAAACACGTAAGCCAGGGGGGTGGGGTGGGGTGGTCCCCCTGACGAACCGATTGCCGGTCAGTCCTCGATCCCTGTAGGTATACGGAACCGCACCGGTTGTGCCGGCTCCACGGAAACCGCGGCTTCGGCTTCGTCGATACGCCTGAGTAGAATGCTGCGGAGTTTGTTGGTGTGCTCGTCATCCAGTCCCAGATGCGAGTACTCCTCCATCACTTCAAGCGCGTAGCGAAGTTCCGTAGCAGGATCTAAACGCAAAGGAGCTTCCGTCGAAGCCCCTTCCAACCCGGGGTTTTCCATAGGTGTTTAGATGCCTTGGGGCGACAAGCCGAATCCGGCTTCTGTGGATATCCTCCCCCCCCGGCCACCCCTACGAGCAACTTGCAGATTGATCTGCCCTGCGCGAATCTGATGAAGATGATCGATTCTTTCGACACCCTTCTCCAGCGCGCCGAGGCTGCCCACGGCCACATCTGCGCGGGCCAGATCCTCGGCGTCCGCATGGCCCTACTCGGCCTCAAAACCCTGGGCATTGAAGACCCCCTGGGTGCCGACCGCAAGCGCCTCGTCGCCTTCGTCGAAATCGACCGCTGCGCCACCGACGCCATCGGCATGGTGACCGGGTGCCGCCTTGGCAAGCGCACGCTTAAATTTCGCGACTGGGGTAAAATGGCAGCCACATTCGTCGATCTCTCGCAGGATCTGGGCGCACGCATCGTCGCACTCGAAACCTCGCGCGATCTCGCTCGCGAGCTTCACCCTGAAATCGAAAGCAAAAGCAAACAGCAGATGCTCGCGTATCGCGAACTCGACGACGCGCAATTATTCCGTGTTGATCGCGTACGCGTTCACGTCGATCCATCCGAGCTGCCCGGGTACAAAGCCGATCGCGTCGTCTGCTCTCGCTGCGGAGAAGGCATCAACTTCGGCCGATACGAAGAACTCGCCGGTCAGAAGCTCTGCCTCAGCTGCGCTCATCCTGAGCTGCGCTACTGGAGCTAGCGTCAGATCAGTTCGCCTTCGCCGCTGCCGCTGCAGGCTCTGCACTATCGTCGGAGTCTTCCACCAGTACCGCTGAGCCCGGCACAATTTCGAAGCTCACAGCACCCATGCCCGATGGGTTGAACGTGACGCGAAACGGATCCCGCTGCCACCGCGCACTCGCGCAAACCGGCTCTGCTCGATTCGCCGCCTCAAATGCAGCGAGCTTTTTTGACAGTACCGGCTTTCGTACGGCGAGCTGCGCCACCACCGCATACAGGCTCTTCCCGCTCGTGGTCAGCCCGCAATACGCCGCGTAATCCCTGAACCAGCTCACCTGGCTGACCCCAGGGTCGTAGTCAGGAAGCTTCAGCGCCGAGATGTGACCGCTAACACGATCAACCAGAAGCCAAGGCCCGCGCTGCCACACCCAGCGATTCGCAGCGGACTTCTCGCCGGGCAATTCATCGTTGATGTGGAGCACGCGTCGCACCACGAAGCTGCGATCCGTCACGTCATGTGATTCGCCGGTCGTCCACTCCTTCACCAGCCCATCGACGATCAACGGCCTGATCTTCAGGGTGTTCTCGCCGACAGTTGCTCCAGCGGGATCTCCGGCTCTCGAATACGGAACGCGCTTGAACGCTCCGAGTCCAACTACGTGAACCTTGCGAGGCGCTGCGCTAAGCGAGCCCGTAATTGCTAAAATTGCGATCCACGAGGCGACTGACTTGCTGAGTTGCATGACGAACCCTGCTCCTGCACCTGCGCCGCCTCTACCGCGCGTGCTACGCGGAACGCTGTGCCTTCATTCATATGGGACGCAAGCACCTGCATCCCCACTGGAAGTCCCGCCTTTGTGGCGCCGCAGGGAACGGTGACACCGCAAATTCCGGCCAGACTTGCTGTAACCGTATAGATATCGGCCAGGTACATCGCGAGCGGATCTCCGCTCTTCTCGCCGATCTTGAACGCCGCCGTCGGCGCGGTTGGCGTCACGATCGCATCCACATCGGCAAACGCTCGCAGGAACTCTTCCGCGAGAAGACGCCGGACCTTCTGTGCCTTCAGGTAGTAGGCATCGTAGTAGCCCGCGGACAATGCATAGGTCCCGAGCATGATGCGCCGTTTCACTTCAGCTCCGAAGCCCTCATCGCGCGAGTGGCTGTACATGTCGGACAGCGTGTTTGACGAAGGAGAACGATAGCCGTAGCGAACGCCATCAAACCGCGCAAGATTGGCGCTTGCCTCGGCTGTAGCAACCAGGTAGTAGGCCGGAATCGCGAACCGTGTGTGCGGAAGCGCGATTGGCTGAACCTTGCAACCCGCAGTCTTCAACGCGGCGATCCCGTTCTCGATCTGCTCTCGTACTTCGGGATCGAGTCCCTCGCCGAAATACTCTTCGGGAACGCCAATCCGCAGGCCGTCCGCTCCCTTGTCGCTCTCTGCCGCGTAGTCCGCAACCGGCGCGGTTGAGCTGGTCGCATCGCTCGGATCCTGACCTGCGATCACGCTGAGCACTGTGGCTGCGTCTCGGACATTGCTAGCGAAAGGACCGACCCGATCCAGAGATGAGGCGAACGCAATCAATCCGTATCGAGACACGCGGCCATATGTTGGCAATACGCCGACAACCCCGCAGAAGCTTGCCGGCTGCCGGATTGATCCTCCGGTATCTGTGCCCAGCGTCGCCACTGCCAGATTGGCAGCCACCGCTGCAGCCGAGCCGCCGCTCGAGCCGCCCGGAACACGCTCCGGATCCACTGGATTCCGCACAGGTCCGTAGGCCGAGTTCTCATTGGAGGAACCCATGGCGAACTCATCGCAGTTCAGCTTTCCCAGCACTACGGCTCCCGCTGCTTCGAGCCTGGAAACCGCCGTGGCGTCGTAAGGAGGCTTGTACCCTTTCAGGATCTTTGACCCTGCCGTAGATGGAGCGCCGCGTGTGACGAGCACGTCTTTGATCCCAACAGGAATGCCCGCAAGCGGTCCTACCGGATCGCCCTTGGCGACGGCATCATCGACTCGTTCAGCCTGTGCGATAGCTCTATCGCGCGTGAGATTCAGATAGATGTTTAGAGAACCGTTGATCTGCTCGATTCGCTCGTAGTACGAGAGAGCAAGGTCCGCAGCCTTGACGCGCCGGCTGAGGATGTCTTCCCGAAGAGCAGCGAAGGTCTTCGGCTTCTCCAGGTAGTTTGATCGCTGTGTGGTTTCGCTGGGCAACGGTGACTTCCTTGGGTGGCTTTATCGCTCGATGACCTTCGGCACTCTGAAGAACGATCCATTGGAATCAGGTGCCTCGCTCATCACTTCAGCGCGGTCGAGCGAGGGTGAAATGACATCGTCACGCAAGGGACGTGCTTCAGATGCAGAATTCAATTCGCTGACTTGCGCGAGGGGTTCAACCATAGTCGTGTCGAGCTGATCCAGCTGAGCGACGTAGTCCAGGATCGCATTCAGGTCGTGCACCATGCTCCCTGTCTCCTCGGGAGTCAGGTTCAGATGGGCCAGTTCAGCCACGCGCTCGACCTCTTCTTTCGTTACGTTGGAACTCATCTTCGAAACTGTCCTGTTGAGTTTGTGCTGCAGTCTGACCGCAACCGCTCGGTTCGATCAAAGCGCTGCCTTTTGATTCAGTATATCGATTGCTGGTTCTCCTCTGGCGCGCTCGCGACAGTCCATCTGGGTGCCGCTAGTCGACGATAAGGGTTAGCGTGACTTTGTGCGAAAGCCCATTTGCGGCGGCGCTTACGTCGACCGAATAAGTCCCCGCGGGCGTCTTCTGATTGGATGACACAGGCGCGCCGCCGCCTCCTCCGCCGGATCCGACGCAGCTTGTCAGACAGAAAAGGCTTGCCGTAACGAAGAGGAGCCACCACTTCCGTCTTCTTGCTTTCAGGGCGATCGGGACCGCGACCAGGCAACTGAAAGGAAGCAGATACGGCGCGGAGTGTTTCGTGGCTGCGATGAATTGACCACCTGTAGCGATGTTGAGTGTGACGGTTCCCGTTCCGCTCGCAGGAACTAGTTCGCTCGCGGGATTGAAGCTGCACGACGAATTCACCGGTAGAGAGCCGCAGGACAATGTGAATGTTCCGGCGGATCCATTTGCGGGCGTCACAACCAGCAGATAGGTTGCGCTCTGCCCACTGGCTACCGTCTTGCTGGCTTGGCCCGAGGCCGCAATCGAGAAGTCGAAACCCATGCCGGACATTGCGACTTCGGCTGGTGCGGCCAGTGCCCGACTGGACACCGAGAGATTTCCGCTTTGTTGGCCGGCGATCGTTGGTTTGAAAATGACCTGCACGTTACAGGATGCTGCTAAATCGAGACCCGCTCCGCACGTGGTCGAAGATATCTGAAATCCAGCGGATGCTGTGAATGTCAGGTCCGAAAGGGCAACAGGACCGGTATTCGTTACAGTCACCGTACGTGAGGCACTCGAGATCCCGACTCCCGTCGTGGGAAATGTCATGGAACTCGGTGATACCTGCACCGCTCCGGCAGCGCCTCCGATGCCGAGCAGGGAGGCAATCGCAGTGTCTGGATACGCGGCAGAGTTCACAGAGAGCGTACCGCTGACTGTACCGTTAACTGTAGGCGTGAATAGCACTCCGACAGAGCAAGTCGCACCTGCACCCAGGCTTGCACCGCACGTGTTCTGAGTCAAGCTGAATGGCGGCGAAACAGCAACCAGCATCTGAGTTGCAGTGACCTCGCCATAATTGGTCACAGTCGCCGCTTGTGCTGAGGTCGGCCGGCCCAGTGCATATTGAACAAAGCTGAGCTGTGATGGATTGATGACAAGTTTCGAGTTGCCCTGCCCTAAGCCAGTCAGGGTCACCTGCGCTGAAGAGACGCCAGGCGTGGATGAGGAAACTACGAGCGTAGCGGTGAGTTGGCCGGTCTGCACAGGCGCAAACGTGAGCTGAACTGTGCAACTGCTGGCAGCCTGCAGAGCATCACCGCAGGTACTCTGGCCCCAGGAGAAGCTCGAAGCGGTCGAGCCGCTAATCTGAAATCCCACATTCGAGATCGGCACGCTTCCTGTATTGGTGATCGTAAGAGGCATTGGCGAGCTTGCCTGTCCGACAACGATTGTGCCGAAGGAAACTTGAATTGAGCTGACCTTGAATGAAGGCGCAGCGACTGCGGTGCCGGACAATTGGACGGTCTGGGACCGGATCGCGTCGGACACAGTTAAGGTGCCGAGAATGGAGCCGGGCGTGGAAGGCGCGAAGCTCACGCTGATGCTGCATTTCGAATGAGCCCCAAGCGAACCGGAACAGCTATTTGTGGTGTGGTACCCGTCTGTGGCAGAGACGCCGATAGTGTTCAGAGGCATATCGCCGGTGTTGGACAACTCAACGACCTGAGGCGTTGATTGCTGCCCGACGGCGGTTGTCGAAAAGGCGAGTGATGAAGGCGTAAGGGTGTCCGTTGGCGCAGCAGCCCCGCTGCCTTTGAGGTACACAGACTGTGTGCCCGCGTCGTCAGAGACTGTAAGCGTGCCAGCTGCCTGTCCCGCCTGAGTCGGAGTGAATGCGATTGAGAGCGCGCAGGAGCTGTTGGCTGCAAGCAAAGTGCCGCACGGATTCGCCGCCACGCTGAAGGGAGCCGTGGCAGCGATATTGGCGAGTGCGACCGGGCTGGTGCTCGCGTTCTGAACAGAGACGGTCAGGATGCTCGAGGTTTTGGAAATGGCTACCTGCCCAAAGTCGAGCATTGCGGGTGAGAGCGTCACTGGTGCGGCTGCCGTGCCTGTACCGGCCAGTGCAACGCTTAAATTGCCGCCCGAGACATTGCCACTGATGGTCAGGTTTCCTGCCGCAGGTCCGAGCTGAACTGGAGCGAACGAGACTTGGATGGTGCAGCTTTGGCCCTCGTTCACCGACTTGCCGACGCAGTTGTCAATTGCGTTGAATGGAGGCTCCGCCACGACGGACGAAACCGCCAGCGCGATTGCGCCATTGTTCGTCAGTGTGATCGTTTGAGGCGGACTGGCGCTGCCTGCGGACTGAGGAGCAAAGGTGAGCGAAGTAGGATCCAGCGATGCGCTTGTCTGCTCTACGTTTGCTGTCCAGAGAGGGATCTGCCAAATTCCGCGACCATAGGTGCCGGCTACGAGGACGTGTGGAGATATGCCACCCGGTGCAGCACTAAGTTGAGTCACCGGCGCATACGGAAGCCCCGTTCCGAACAGCGACCAGCAGTTGCTTGCACCGTCGATGCACGCGCCGACCTGACGGGTCGAGTAGACGCCTGCATCTGTGGCGACGTAGACAGTACTCGCGTCTTGCGGATCGACGACCACGCTGTTTGCGGGGGAACTACGGAGATTGGAAACGATCTCGTACCAGTGCGCTCCACCATCCACCGTTCGGTAGACGGTGCAAGTTACGTGAAAGATATCGGACATACCAGCAACCGTCGCGTAAACAGTGTTCCCGGACGGATCATGCGGGTCGACATAGATGCTGGAGACGTCGCGCGAATAGTGATTGAACGAGAGTGGGCTGTTCGCCACCGGGTTAAGCGTAAGATCAGTCCACTGCGGCTGTGAGGAAGCATTGGGGACGAGTGTTGCCTTGAGGATGTGCCCTCCGAGGATGGCGCCGCCGTTGAGTGACCCGAACATTCCGACGTAGATCACTTCACCTCCGCCGGAGATTGGTAATGCTGCGATCGAACGAACGAGTGCGTCACCGCTGCAGTAGGTCCTGCCGGAGATGCCATCGAGGAAGGGGCTGACGGCATTGGCCGAGGTCCAGGCCGTACCGTCCGCAGGTCCTCTCCAAATTCTGCAAGTGCCGAGAAGTATCTGGGAGGAGTCGAGGGGATCGATGATGAAGGGCGCCGGGGTGGTCATCGTGTAGCCATCACCAGCGACATCTGCGTTGTCGACGACGGGAACGAATGTGTCCGCAGTGCAGTCTGCCGGTTGCGAGCAGCGATGGATCGCTACACCTGCGCTGCTGTTCACGTACCAATTCGTCGGATTAGCGGGATCGATCGCGATGGGTCCTCCTTCGCCATTGAGAACCTGCGGCCAGATCTCTGTGGGACCGGACGTGTTCTTCACGCCGGCCGTGCCGTTGGCACCGAAGCCAGCCATCATCGTGTATGAAGAGGTGACGACTTGGGAGATGCTATCGACTTCTGCGAGCGAACCTAAGCCTCCGTTCAGGTTCTGAAAATGAGTTTGATCGTCGGATGAGCAAACGGAGCCCGCTTCGGCAATACCGTCAAGCGAGCGCCATAACCCACTGTCATTGCCGAGGAGGATTTCCTGCGGATTGCTTGGATTCCAAGCGAGCGCATGCTGATAGGGCGCGACCTGCGCGCTCGCGCAGGAGTAGGCATTGGTTGTATTTCTCCAGGAGCAGCCCATCGCCAGACTGCAGCGCCACAAGTCGTTCGCTCCAGCGAGCAGGATGGTGTCCTGCGCGGACGGGACTGCGGCGAGTGCCAGGTCGTAGTCGCCGTTCGAGATGGTGACGGGTCCTAGAGCTGTGCCAGTCTGGAGTGGTGCGGTGCTCCACCGTTGCGCAAAGGCGACATTCTGGTTGCTGCATGCTCCACCCGACAGGGCGCAGGTGTCTTGCCAGAGGCCCTGATCCTGGTTGTACAGGTCGACGCTCCAAGCGAACGTGTCGCCAGAGACCGGATTGACGGCAAGCGCGCCTCGGAAGATGGGGCACGCGATCGAGCCGATGCTGCCGAGGTTAGACGGGCAGAGCTGGGCAGTCAGAGAGGTTCCGGGCTGCGCTGCCATGCGGGTCCACGTGATTCCATCGGCAGACTGATAGTAGCCGTGGAAGCGAACGGCTGCGATGAAGAGTTGGCGGATGGGGTTCCAGACGACGGCTGTGGCGGAGTTACCGTTTGGGCCGGCGAAGAGACTCATGGGACCCTGAACGTCTTTACCGGGGCCGTCCGTGATTCGAGAGAGGGACCACGTTGCTCCGGCGTCGGTCGAGTAGTAAAGGCCGGCGTAGCTCTTGGTCTGGAAAGGTGCGTTGACGAGCAGGCCTTCGTAGGATTGTGCGACGGCAGCCACGACGAGTTGAGGATCTGTGGTGCTCCAGGCAAAGCGGGCAAATCCTTCACCCATGAAGGAGAATTTCTGATCGGCGGTAAGGGGAATGGCACTCCAGGTGGATCCGTTGTCGGTGGAGCGGAGGATCCCGGAACCGTAATAGGAATCGAGAGCGTCGTTCGGGTCGCCGGTGCCGGCGAGGATGACTCCGGTGCTGCCCGGTTGAACGGAGACGGCTCCGATGCTGATGGAGCCGAACCGCAGGCTATCGAACGGAGAGGATGCGTCGGTCAGCGGGCTGAAGACGACATTGGCGGACGAAGCGGCATTTTGAGAACTCCAGACTCCACCACCTGTTGTGCCGATGAATACATGGTTTCCGGTTGGGTCAGCAGGGTCAATGGCAATCGAGGTTACGCGTCCTGAAACGAGACCGAATCTCGGAGTGGATATCGCCGTCGGGCCGAGCGGCTGCCAGATGGCAGTCGATGCTGGTGCGGACTGGACTTTCATCTCTGCTTCGGTTCGAACGGGCAGAAAACGCTGCGCCGCTCGACTCGGCCAGGAGCGGCTTTGGAGGAAGCGGCGCGCATGGGCCACCCGGGGTGGGGTAGCCGGGGGTTGGGCTGCAGTGGCGCAGATGCCAGAGAGACAGCAGAGTCCGAACGAGAGTCGCAGAATCTGTCTGACGCCCTGCACAACAGCCGAGATGGTCACGCGCTTCTGGCTCCCACACTGGTCGTCCGGGGGAATCCGGGCCGATACGGGTGTATCGGCCCGCGCGGATATGCAGTTCTACGGGTTAATGTATGGAGCCATTCTAGGCTGCTGCTTGCACTTTAAGGATGTGACGGCGACTACATATTGCTGTGCAACGCACAGGCTGCTGTGCAACGCACAGGCTGCTGTGCAACGCGGACGGGGTTAGAAGAGAGCGGATGCGTTGGAGCCGTACTGCTCGATGTAAGCCTTCGAGTCGAATTTCTTCGCCGTAGAGGCGCCGGACATCGGGCGGATGAGTCCGAAGACTGGGCGGTTGAACCAGGGGCGATCGTGTTTGCCGACGATGGCCCAGGCGATGCCTTGATAGCCATTGGGATCGCGGCCGTCGAGCTCATAGCGGTCGTTGAGAATAACTGCCCATTCGTAGGCGCGTGCGGGATCGGGAGCCCACTCGAGAATCATCTTGGCCCAGTACATGCGCAGGTAGTTGTGCATCCAGCCGTGATGCACCATCTGGCGCTGGGCGGCATTCCAGAGATCGTCGTGGGTTTCGGCGCGCTCGAGTTGTTCGAAGGTGTAGCGGTGGGATCTGGGGTCGGCGGCGTGCTCGACGAGGGTTTGACGCGCCCAGGGCTCGGCGCATTCCCAGTTATCGTAGTTCGGGTTGTATTTGACGAACAGAACGGAGAGTTCGCGCCAGGCGATCACCTGGTCGAGGAAGCGATCGCATGCAGGGCGCGGGGCTTTGCCTTCGGCGTGGGCGCGTTCGACGGCGAGGGCGATCGTCAGGGGACCGATGTTGCCGAAGTGGAGGTACGGCGAGAGGCGGCTGGTGCCGTTGATCTCGGGGTGGTTGCGCTTCTCGTCATAGTTGTTGAGACCGTGGGCAACGAAGTCGCGAAGATGTTTGAGTGCGGCGTGCGTTCCACCGGTGAATGTATCGACGGGGCCAATGGAACGGTCGAGGGACTTGAAGCCGGAGGTGATGTCCTGATCGAGCGAGAAGGATTCGAGAGACTTCGGCTTTTGCCAGGGATGTTGAGGCTTCGGGCTTCGGGGTGGGACAAGGAACTTGGGCAGAGCTTGTTTGAGGTGCGGACGCATGTGCTGGAGGAGAAACCAGTCGCGTCCAAAGACGACGGAGGGAACGACGACGTCAGCGTCGACGGTCCAGTAGGGCAGCTTGAGTTTGCGGCTGAGGGTCTGTCGCCAGCGTTCGGGCTCGCGGCAGGGATTCTCGTCGCCGATGAGGATGGCGGCCTGAACTTCTTCAAGGAACTTTTCGAGCGAGTTGTCGGGATGACGACGGAGGACGAAACCTACACCTCGCCCGGCTGCGTCGAGTTCGACGTCGCGCAGTCCTTGCTGCATGAAGTGGTAGTGGCGAAGGTTGGCGTTGGGGTAGTTGGGAATGACGGAGAAGAAGACTACGACCGGCAGGCCGAGGTGATTGGCAACGTCGATTGCGAAGTCGAGGGCAGGGTTCTCGTGGATGCGCATGGCGCGCTGCATCCAGTAGACGACGCACCTGGAGTCGGGGCGGGGCGGGCCGTCGCGTCGGACGAGGACGCGCGGGTCCTGTGCAAACTGGGCGAGAGGGTCTTTTTCCGGTTTGTTGCTCATGCCAGCTTTCATTGTCCACGTCGGAGGCCGGCGAGCAGGTGTGCGTGTGATGTCCTCAACAAAGAGAGTTGCGGTGATTGCTCCGGATCAAAAAGTCAGGGAGATGCTCGGTTCATGGCACACCTGGGGGACCCCTCCCCCCTCCCCCTGTACCTTGAGAAGAAAAGCTCTCGTTACAACGACTTACAGCAGGCGTGCTGCCCTAAGTGTGTCTCCCGATTGAACTTAGCGACAAGGTGTCTGATAACAAAGGGTTTAGGCTCGTGACCGAAAAGTGAATGGAAACAGGAGGGCGCGAGGGACAAGGAATTGGCGAATGGAGAGGTTGAACTTTCCGGGATTTGGTTAGCTTCGGACTCATGCTTCAATTATGACGAAATCGGCGAATTAGACTGCAAAACAACGTTGAGGTTTTTCAGGTTTAGAATCAGCGGTTTAGGGCGATGTCGAGGTGAAGGGCGGTTGACCTGTGAGGGTGAGGGTCCTCTGGGTAGTGTCACAGATATCCAAGCTGGCAAGTTCTTGTCCTCAGTGTCCACATTGGCGACCACTCGACCGGAGATTCAGCCACGGGGAAGCTGGCAGAAGAACTGCTGGGTGCGTGCGGTCGCGAAGATTTCCTCAAATTGGAAAGCTCCCTCTTCGCTTCTGGCATAGGGCCTGAAAATCGTGACGGCTTCTCCGAGCCAGTGTTCAAGCCCGCAACAGATAGCGTCCTGCTTCTGTTGCTTGCCTGGTGGAGTTGTCAGAACGTCATACGCAATTGCAGCAGCCCTCAATCTGCCCTCTGTTGCTTCCTTTCGGAAGTTCTCGGTCAGCAGCTCGATTAACGGCTGCGCTCCGGGGTATTCTTCGCCTTCGATTTGAGCACCAACGTGGCGAATCTCACCATCCGGCAACATGATCGCGCCAATTGGAAGAAATGCGCCTTGCTTTCTAATTAGCAGCTCGGCCATTTCGAGAAGAGCATTCAGCAGTTCATTGAGATCGGGATGAGCCATGCGGTTGGGATTCAGCGTAACAGTCGTTCATGCAATCTCGCCGCCGAGGACACCCACGATTTGTTCGATTTCGGGCGTATTACCGGCCTGTCAATTTGAAGCCAAGAACTTGCCGAAAGCCGATTGGCGATGAGCTACTACGAGCTTATCTGGACGCGGAGCGAGGTTTCAGATGGGACGATACAGCCTGCCAGAAGCCAGCCTCCTTCGCCTGCCCGCTGCTGAGCGCCTCTTCTGCTAGTTGCTGCGCGTACTGAAAAGCATTCTTGCCGTGCCGCATTCCGAGTTCATAGGCGACACGATCAATTTCAATTAAGTCCGCGGAAGGGAAAGATGTGAAGAGAATGCCGATCCAGCTAGTCCGGTTCGAGCATCAATCGATGCCTCGACCTTGCCCCACGGCAGCGCCCTCCGGTATTTCAGATCGCCGATGCAGGGCAAGGACGATCCGAGCATGGACTCCAGCCAAGCGCAGTAGCTCTGCAACTGCTCTCGAAATTCATGAGAGGTCGTCTCATGAAAGCCATACTCACGAACCATTCCCCATCCGAAACCGAGCCGCACAAGCAGGTTGTCTTTGAAACTCGCGTGAAGGTAAGCCCATCTGCCATCATGCAAAGTGACGTTCTTGATTTGAAAGACTGGATCGTAGTAGGGGTACTCGGAACCAGCTTTGACCGCCAGAGAATTGAGGTCGGAAACTTCGAAATCGGACACGGTCATCTGTGGACCGAAGCGTGCTTGGAAACCATCCAGCGACAACTCGCCGTTGTCAGGCACCAGCAGAAACGGACATGAGATTTCCATCTTGTGAGTCTATTACCGGCTACTCTTACCTCGGGGCTTTTTTGACCACATTGGGTCAAGTCCCGGACTCCGAGCAGAATTCGTCAGCTGCCGTCCGAGTTGATAGAGCGTCGCTTCCGCGAAAGTCGCGCCACAATCAGGGTGCATATGAGCGATCCGACCGTAACGAACACAAGTGGATACTGAAATGACCGCCCCCATCCGAACGTAGTCACAACACCAAACCACAGGCTCATCGGTGCCCAGGTCGCCTGACGCAGAATGCGCTCTCTGCGCGGAAGATCTGCAATCTCGAAGCGTGTCTCCCACCATGCCATCAAAGCCCCCCCCAAGAGCACCCGATATAAGCACTCTCAACCAATCACCGGCTGTTCCCATCAGATTCCTCGTCTAGGTCTATGAAATATCAACGCCAAGAAGCGTTTGGAAGGCCGTCCACTGTCCAGTGACCGGCGACTCTTCCCTTTGATAGATTTTCGCTAGGATGGGTAGACCCGGCAAAATCCAATCGGCCAGAATGATCACATGAGCCAAGAGGCCGTCCGCTTGCCATTACGCGACTGTGCAACTTCCGATTGGTACACCTCACCTTCAGACCACCGCTGTCCCCACGATGCTTGGGTGGAAGCCGTCACCATATCCGAGCGAGCTTCCGGAGAGCTTCAAAAGCAACGTCCGATCGAGATCCAGATTCGACTGTTAGGTGCTTATCACGACGGGAAGATCGAATACGCGTACAAAGGGGTCAACGAGTATTCCCTGCAAACGTCAGGGACGACCAACGGGCATGGCGATTGGCTTCGAGACCACATCGAGGATTGCGACGGATTGATCCTGCACTCGATTGCACTTGTGAATGGAAATCTTCAGATCAAAGCTGCGGAAATTGAATACAAATGGACCCCTCTTGGTTGATAGGTCGAGTCACCGGCGACTCTGACTTTGAGCCATTTTGGGGTGAAGCAAAAGCAGATTCTTCGCTTACCACCCCCACGCTGAAGAAAGCGCGTGGGGCCCCGTGCGCTCAGAATGACAGCCTGATTCGAAGAAGTGTGTTCCAGCGCGGTGGACCTAAGAATAGCTAGTTAGCGACTAACCGGCCACACGGACAGTGAGGTCAATAACTTGCTTGCTTCTGACTTGGAAGCCAGAAAGATAAGTGCAGATCCTTCGACTCACCACCCCCAAGCTCCGCCCCAAAAGCAGAGATCGCTTAGGGAACCCCATTGAACTGCGCTTGGGCTCCGTTCGTTCAGGATGACATTTGTTTTAGGCGCGTCCGTTGGGCTGTGACCGGCCATTCGGAAGGTCGTTCTCTCGATCAATCGAGGTGATGAGGCTCACATCTTGCGGAAAGCAGCAATGGGAGGATGCATTCATCCCTATTGAGGCGGGCCTGCCGATGAGTCTACGAGGATTGGGTGACTGGGTGCTGGGCCAGATTGTCCAAGACGTTCCGGAGGACGTGGGGCTTTGCGAGTTCGATTGCCGTCGATCTGACTGTTCGCCGGGCGAACTGGAAGGTTGTCTGAGGCGACGACGTCGCGCGAGGGGTGAACTGATGCCCGCGAAGTTTGAGGTCTGCTCAGGGATCGTGATGGAAGAGGAACAGCTCGTCGGGAGTTGATGTTTCGCCGCTTGAGATGGGGAACGCCCGCTCATCGCGTGAAGCTCCGATGAACCGGTCACAGCTTTTGCTTGTCGGATAGGACATTCGGTTGGGAAACTCCCCGGTCCCCAAGGTGCGAGGGACCCTTCGACAAGCTCAGGGCAGGGACGGGGGCACCCCGGGGCACCCCTATTGAAATGAAAAAGGATGGACGCTTGCTCATCGCGATTCGGTGTTGCGACTGAATTGGAAGCCCTGGAATCTACCAGCGTTGAGAACGAAGCCGGAGATGCGGTGATTGGCGTCGCGCGTGAAGTGAATGGTGCCGATCTGGCCGATGAAGACGTCCGGCAATGTTGGGCGGAGGGAGTCGGGCTTGTTTTTGAGGCGCATGAGCGTGAGTTTGTCTCCCACGACTTTGAATCGGTAGACGGGGTCGATTTCCTCGCTTGTGTAAGATCCGGTGAACTCGGCGAGCTGATCGGGAGTAGGCTCGACCGTTGCGACCCACTCGTAGGTGTCGGGTTTGCCGCCATCCCAGGACTGATCGATGTGCGCGGGTTTGCCGGCTGAAGCTGGGACGAAGTGCAGGTCCATGTGCTCGCCCCAGGGGACTTCTCCGACGTGGAAGTGTGATTCGGCGAAAGGCTTGAGGGGGTGGTATTCGTCGGAGCCGAAGTCGAGGAGGAGAGCGCCGTCTTTCAGCACGATTCGCTGGTAGTCATCGTCCTCCTGCTTCCAGTAAGTGCCTGCGACGGCCTTCATCTGGTCGGCCGTCATGGCCACAACGCTTGTGCTGACGGGCTTCGGGGTTGAAGGCGCGGCTGGAGGATCTTTGAACTGACCGGCGAGGATGATGTCTGCGACCTCATGCAGCAGGGAGCCGGGTTCGGCCTCGGCCGCGTTGCACAGGACGGAAGCGCCGAAATGCTGGTCGGGGAAGCGCTCGATGTCGGAGCGGTAGCCTGCGTCGGCTCCGCCGTGGCCGACGGTGGGAAGGCCCCGGTAGGTTCCGATGGCAAGGCCTGAGGCGTAGTCCTGGTCTTTGCCGCTGTTGAGCTTGCCTTTTTCGAGCATGTGTTGAATGAAGTTGGGTCCGCCGATGCGGGGGTGGTAAAAGTTCTCGTCCCAGAGCTGGAGATCTTCGACCGTGGTGTGAAGGCTGGTGGCGCCGGCGGTGTCGAAGTTGGTGAGGCTCATACGGAACGGCTTTCCTTCGCCTGCCTGCTCGTAGCCGAGGGCGTCGTGCTTGATCACTTCTTCGTGGTCGTCGCGAAAGTGGGTGTGGGTCATGCCGAGCGGCTCGAAGATGTTTTTGGTAGTGAACTCGCGAAAGGACATGCCGCTGACCCGCTTGACGACGATTGCGAGGAGTGTGAAGCCGGTGTTGCTGTACATGTACTTCTCGCCGGGCTTAAAGTTGAGTGCCTTCTGATGGACGAGGACGGACATGACGTCGTCATCCGTGATGAGGTCCTGCGAGTAACGCCAGCCGGCGAGGCCGAGGAGGGACCATTGGTCGCGCAGTCCGCTGGTGTGGTGCATGAGATGGCGGAGGGTGATGTGCTGGCCGAAGTCGGGCAGCTCTGGGATGTATTTGTGCACGTCGTCGTCGAGCGAGAGCTTGCCTTGATCGGCCAGCAGGAGGATCGACGCGGCGGTGAATTGCTTGGACATCGACGCGACATGAAAGACGGTCTGCGGCGTGATGGGGATATCGTCGTTGAGGTTAGCCATGCCGTAGCCGTGGGCATAGGCGAGCCGGCCGTCTTTGTAGATACCGAGCGCGCAGCCGGGAGAGTCGGGTTTGTTCCAGCGGGCGAAGACCTTGTCAACTTTGGCAGTCACCTCCGGCGGCAGGTTCTGGCTGGGAAGGGCAATTGCGGTAGCGAGAATGGCTGCGAAGGCTGTTCCAGTTCGGACGGGGTTCATCGGTGTTCTCCGGGGAAGGTCGAATTATACGTGGAGAAGAGAAGCAGTTCGGGAACATTTGACTCAAACCCGGAGCCGCAAACCACGCGGCTTAGGATGGGGCGACCGGCGGATCTGAGATCCCAATTCTTGACAGTGCCGTGGCTGCGCATTTCTTATCTCAAGTAGGCCTTCTCTTTGAGGTGGGGTGGGGTGTGCGCAGGATTGGAATGCGCAGATTCCGCCGGATTTCGGAGAGCGGACCTTGTCGAACAGGACGCAAAAAAGCGAGCTGAATTGCTGGTGCCGGCCCGGGCAGAGGATTAGATTGGTTCTGCCGGTCGATGCGGTGAATTTTGGCTCCATAGCCTGAGCCGGAAGCGATGGGAGGCCAGGGCGATTCCCGGAGACAAATTCAATATCTGGCAGCCGCCTTATGGGCGGGGCTGCCTGCGGCCTGAGTGAATGACAAGCCGCGAGTAAAGGACGAGAGTGACGATGAGTTTGGCAGTATTGGCGGCAGCGCCCGCTGGGGGCGGAGGCTTGATTGGGATGCTTCCGCTCTTGTTGCTGGTTCCTGTGATGTATTTCGTTATGATCCGGCCGCAGCAGAAGCGGCAGAAGCAGTGGCAGGAGATGCTGGGCGGGATCAAGACGGGCGACAGGGTGACGACCGCCGGGGGGATTCGCGGGGTGATTCTTTCGATCAAGGACGATGCGATCATTATTCGCGTGGCGCCGGACGGGCTGAAGCTCGAGGTGGCGAAGAGCGCGATCGCTTCGGTGACGACGCAGGATGCGCCGGGGGCGTGAGGCAGGGGCTAAAGCCCGAGGATTCTTGGCAGGGGTTTTCGGCACGACTGAAGTCGTGCCCTGACGCTTCCTGCAAAATGTAAGTGGGTTTAGCACATCGAGAGTTCCCAACCAGCCAAGGTAGACGTGAAAAGCGAGTTCGGAAGTTCTGGAAGTAGGGAATTGGACTAATGAAGAAGAATCTGAAGCAAAAAGTTGTCATCATCTTCGGGGTGCTGATCGTATTTCTGTACGGCGCCTTTTTTGGATTTGACGCGCCGAACCTGGGCGGCAGCGATCCGCTGCTGAAGAAGCTTACGCGGCACATCCACCTGGGGCTCGATCTGCAGGGCGGCGTGCACCTGATTCTGCAGGTGCAGGTGAAAGAGGCGGTGAACACGGAGACGGATAACACGCTGGCCCGGATCGAGCAGGATCTGAAGGCGGCGAAGGTGTCGTTCTCGCAGGTGTTGAAGCCTGATCCGACCAAGCCGGAGCTGATTCGGATCGAAGGCGTGAATCCGACGCAGTCGGGCGCAGCTCGTGAAGTGCTGGACAGCAAGTACTCGAACGAGTACGACGTTGCCGGCGGGGGCGCGGATGGCGCGTTCACGGTGACGATGAAGCCGAACATCGAGAAGGCTCTCGACGACCGGACGGTGCAGAACACGATTGAAGTGATTCGCGATCGCGTGGATACGCTGGGCGTGGCGGAGCCGGTGATTCAGCAGTATGGCCTCGGCGACAACCAGATCCTGGTGGAGCTGCCGGGCATTTCGGACATCGACCGCGTGCGGACGATCATCACGTCGACGGCCCGGCTCGAGATTCACGCGGTTGAAGGCGGGCCTTATCCGGACGAACAGGCTGCGCTGGCAAGCGTGAGCGGAAGCCTGCCCCCTGATCAGGAACTGGTGCACGGGTCGGCATCGATGGGCAACGGGTCGGACGCGGACAGCGTGTACATCCTGAAGAGGGTGGCGATTGTCGCGGGTACCGACTTCCGTTCGGCCGATCCGGGAACGGATCAGAACACGGGGCAGCGGACTGTGCACTTCACGCTGACGAACGAAGCCGGCGACAAGTTCTGGGAGTACACGAGCGCGAACGTGGGGCACAGCATGGCTGTGGTGCTGGGCGGGCGCGTGAAGGAAGTGGCGAACATTGAGAGCGCGATTCGCGACTCGGGCGAGATCCGAGGCAGCTTCTCGCAGGATGAAGTGACGATCCTGTCGAAGATGCTGCGCACGGGCGCGCTGCCGGCTTCGATCAACTATCTCGAAGACCGTACGGTAGGTCCGTCGCTGGGTGCGGATTCGATCAGGAACGGCATTACGGCGGCGGTTGTAGGCGTGCTGCTGGTGATGGTGTTCATGCTGGTGTACTACAAGGGGTCAGGCATCAATGCGGATCTGGCGCTGTTCCTGAACCTGGTGATCCTCCTCGGATTTATGGGGTTCTCGGGGGCGACGTTGACGCTGCCGGGCATTGCCGGAGTGATCCTGACGATCGGTATGGGCGTGGACTCGAACGTGCTGATCTTCGAGCGCATTCGCGAGGAGATGCGGGCGGGTAAGGCTCCGTCGGCGGCTGTGGACCAGGGATTTGCGCATGCGTGGACAACGATTCTGGATACGCACGTGACGACGATCGTTTCGGCAGCGATTCTGTTCCTGTTTGGCAGCGGCCCGGTGAAGGGATTTGCGGTGACGCTGACGTTTGGTCTTGCGGCGAACCTGTTTACGGCGGTTTACGTGTCGCGCGTGATCTTTGATACGCACGTGAACAACCTGAAGGCGGGCGAAGCGGTTTCGATTTGAGAAGCAGGGACTAGGGACCGAAAAGCAGGGACTAGGGACGTAGGGACTAGGGACAACGACCAGGGACTAGGGACGTGGGGATCAGGGACTACGACCAGGTATTCGGGACGTCAAGACCAGGACGTAGGGAATTGAAGGAAGGCAGAGAAGCAACGTGGAATTCTTTCATCAGGTAGATATCGACTGGCTGGGGAAAAAGTGGTATTTCCTGGCATTTTCACTGATTTTCAGTGTTGCAGGCATCATTTCGATGGCGGCGCATTGGGCTCATCCAGAGGGCGGGCGCAGGAGCCCGGTACCGCTGGGCGTGGATTTCCGTGGCGGAACTCAGATCGAGGTTCAGTTCAAGCAGAGGCCCGATATTGAGCAGATCCGGCAGGCTACATCGGCGAGCGGGATTCAGGATGTGAGCATCGTGAACTATGACATCCCGAGCCACAACGAGGTGCTGATCAGCCTTCCTGAGCAACATCAGGAGTCGACGCTGGACACGGGACGCGAGCAGATCAAGAGCGCGCTGACGAACAAGTTCGGCGCCGGGGCTTTTGAGATCAGGAATGTGCAGGTGGTGGGGCCGACGGTGGGTAAGCAGCTAGAGAAGCAGGCTCTGATGGCTACGCTCTGGTCGCTGCTTGGCATGCTTGTCTACTTGTGGTTCCGGTTTCAGCTGATTTACGGTGTGGCTGCCGTGATCGCTTGCTTCCATGACACGCTGATTACGATCGGAGCCTTTGCCCTGCTGGACTCATTCGGCATCAAAGGCATGGAGATCAACCTGACGGTGATCGCGGCGGTGCTGACGCTGGTGGGCTACTCGATGAACGACACGATCGTGGTCTTCGATCGTATCCGCGAGAACCTTCGGTTGAGCAGGCGGGAATCACTGCCGGATGTGGTGAACAGGAGCATCAACCAGACGCTAAGCCGGACGGTGCTGACCTCGGGTCTGACGTTTTTGACGGTGTTGTCGCTGTTCGTGTACGGCGGGCCGGTGTTGAGGGGATTCTCGTTCGCGCTGGTGGTGGGCATTCTGATTGGAACGTACTCGTCGATTGCGATTGCGGCGCCGATGCTGGTGGCTTATCAGGAGTGGAGAGCGGGAAGCAGCAAAGCAGCGGCGCTTCCGGCGGCAAAGCGGGCCAAAGTTTAAGCGCAGTTTCGGGCCGGAAGTTTTGGACAAAGCATTGTTTTTGCAGCAACCTTTGCAGGTGCAGGGTAGTTCTGATATAGGTGGAGCACGCTTTCTCAGGAGCGTTGGACGACGCGGGAACATTTGAACTTCCCGCGGTGTCTAAATAGAGGTAACGATACCCCGATTCGAGGCTGGCTATGTTTGAAGACTCCACATTTGAATCCGGCGGAAAGATCAAGAGCAAGAGTGGGCGTTGGATGATGCTTACTTTCATCATCAATGGCGCGATTCTCATGGCGATGATCCTTTACCCGCTCATTTACCCAGAGGCGTTGCCGAAGGCGATGATGCAGACACTGCTCGTCGCTCCCCCACCTCCGCCGCCGCCACCTCCGCCACCGCCTCCGGCTGAAGTTGTGCACGTGGTGCACGTTCAGTCAGAGATGATGAACAACCAGCTGACAGCTCCGACCAAGATTCCGAAAGACATCAAGATGGTCGCGGAGAAGGAAGCGCCTCCAAGCTCGTTTGGCGTAGCAGGCGCAGAAGGCCTGGGCGGCAGCTCGAGCGGTGTGATGGGCAGCGTGTTCGGTTCGGGTTCCGCGCCGAAGGTGCAGGCGGCTCCTCCGAAGAAGGTAAACATCTCTGCCGGTGTTGCCACCGGTATGTTGATCCAGAAGACGACGCCGACCTATCCACCTATCGCCAAGGCCGCTCGCGTTTCGGGCACCGTGGTGATCCAGGCCACCATCTCGAAGTCTGGCACCATTGAAAATCTCAAAGTGATCAGCGGTCCAGCTATGCTGCAGCAAGCGGCGCTGGATGCGGTGAGGTCCTGGCGGTATCGGCCCTACCTGCTTAACAACGAGCCCGTTGAGGTGGAGACCACTGTAAACGTGATCTTCACGCTGGGCGGATGACAAAGTCCTGGGCTCTTTTCCGTGTTGGAAGAGAGCCTTGTTTTTGACCTGAATGCGAATCCCGCAAGAGCCGCATTCCTAATCGCAGAATCAGGGGACCACCAAATCCGAACCGAATTCTCCTGCTGGACGGCTCCAGTATGTGTCGGAGCGCGAACGGGAGGAGAGAAGCTGTATCGGGTTTGACTCTTCACGATTCTGCGGCCTCAATCCGTTGAAACGGATACATCAGATCACAAACTCCTTAGGAGGAACGATTCAAGTGATTCTCGCTCAGCTCGCACATTTCGCATCGCATTCGGTCAACAGCCTGGCCCTCTTCTTTCAAGAAGGAGAGCAGACAGTCAGCTTCAGCCCGCTGGGGTTGTGGCAGCACATGGGATGGCTGGCACGCGCAGTGGCCATCATCCTGTTCATTGAGTCGATCTGGTCACTGGCTGTGATGATCGACCGTTACCTGTACTTCTCAGCGGCCCGCAAGCAGTCGCGTGAGTTTGCACCGAAAGTTGCCGGCGCGCTGAAGGACAGCAAGCTGGAAGAGGCGATCAAGATCGCCGATCGCAACAAGAAGTCGCACCTTGCCGAAGTTGTGACGGCTGGTCTGCAGGAGTTCCGCGCGTCGGGTGGCTCGGCCAACGAAGCGACCATCGAGAGCTCGGGCCGCGCCCTGGAGCGCGCCGAAGCGATCGTTCACGCGAAGCTGAAGAGAGGCCTCTCGGTTCTCGCGACCATCGGATCGACGGCGCCGTTCGTCGGACTGTTCGGAACGGTCGTTGGAATTCTCAACGCCTTCCAGCAGATCGCAACGCAGAAGACCTCCGGTATCGGCGCGGTCGCGGGCGGTATCTCTGAAGCTCTGGTGACGACGGCATTCGGTCTGCTCGTGGCCATCCCGGCCGTTATGGCGTTCAACTACTTCACCGGCCGCGTTGAGGCTTTCGACGTCGAGATGGATAACTCGTCGAGCGAACTCATCGACTACTTCATCAAGCAGAGCAGACGGTAACGAGGGCACCTGTCGAGCGAGAACTTGAAGGGCAGGAGCGCGGAAAGCTCTCCTGCCCGGAATTTCCCGCCGGACCAGGTTAGTTCGGGACCAAGTTCTGGACCAGGCCGGAAGTCTCCGGTAAACGAATTCACAGGCACGGAGCCGAATATGGGTGTTGCGGTTCGTAACGAAGGAAGCAAGGTCAACTCAAACATCAACGTCACGCCGATGGTGGACGTGATGCTGGTGCTGCTGATCATCTTCATGGTCATCACGCCGATGTTGCAGAACAAGGTCGCTGTGGACATGGCGAAGGTAGAGAATCCGACGCCAATGCCGGACGCAGACAAGGAAGACGCAATTGTTGTGGCGATTACGCGCGACGGCGGTGTATTCCTCGGCCAGAACAAGGTTGCGACTTCGGAGCTGGGCGCCAAGGTTCGCGACAAGCTGGCAGACACGCCAGGCAAACAGATCTTCATTCGCGCCGATGCACGGGCGCAGTTCCGCGGAGTCGAGGATGCCATCGATGCAGTTCGGACGGCAGGTGTCGACGAAGTGGGTCTTCTGACTCAGAAGCGTGAAGGTCCGGGCGGCGGAGCAGCGGAGTAAGCGCAGTTTTTGGAACGTTCATAACCGATTGCATCAATCGAGGAGTTTGAAGCCATGGCAATGACATCTGGTGGCGGCGGTGCAGGCGCGATGGGTGACATCAACGTCACTCCGATGATCGACATTCTTCTAGTTCTGTTGATCATCTTCATGGTTATCGTGCCGGTAACGCCCAAGGGGCTGGACGCACTGGTGCCCCAACCGCCGAAGAATCCCCAGCAACAGCCGCCACAGAACGATCGTACGATCGTGGTGCAGGTGGGATATCGTCCCGGAGCGGCACCGACCTACAAGATCAACGAGACCGAGCTCAACAAGGGCGATCTGCTGCCGCGGCTGACGGAGATCTATGCCAACCGCGCTGAGCGAGTCATGTTTGTGCGAGGCGACGACGATCTGAACTTCGCCTACATCGCCGAGGTGATCGACATCGCCAAGGCAGCGAACGTGGATCACATCGGACTGATGACTCCGAAGATCATGGCCGGCCAGTAGTCGGGGCAGTCTCAAGAATCATCCCCCGCGGGAAGAAAGGGGAAAACGTATGACTGCTGTGACTGGAAGCAAAGGCATGACTTCGGAGATCAATGTGACTCCGATGATCGATGTGCTGCTGGTTCTCCTGATCATCTTCATGGTCATCGTTCCTGCAATTCCGCGAGGGGAAGCCGCAGCGGTTCCACACCCGGCAAGGGGTAATGGAGGGAGTGGAGACGCAGTCGTTCTGGAGGTTTTGAAGGACGGCGCAAACGCGGTGAAATTTCGCATCAATGAGCAGACGGTCGCGCAGGGGGATTTGCAAGCGCGACTTTCTGCTATCTACGCTAATCGTGCCCAACGGGTCTTGTTTCTGAAAGGCGATGATACGCTCAGCTTCACGCAGATGGCCGAAGTCATTGATATAGGCCATGCAGCAGGCATCGATCGGATTGGCTTGATGACGCCTGGGACTGCAGCTGGACGATAGATCGAATCGAGCAAAGAACACAGTGGGCTTGAGAGTTGTAGGAGTACAATTTGGCCATCCTGGATTCGGCTTCCTCCCATCCGAATCCAGATGCATGATTTTTGAGGTGCGCAATCGCGACGCACGATCTGAAGGAGAAGAATAAGGACATGAATGGACCCGCACGAATTACGGCGCTCACGGTTGCGTTGGCCGGCATGGTGCTTTCCATGGGCGGGTGCAACCGCCTGCAAGCCCGTGATCAGTTGAACAAGGGAGTGGAATCGTATAAGTCCGCCCGCTACGAAGAGGCGATCGGGCACTTCCAGAAAGCCACTGAGCTGGATCCGAGCCTGCCGATGGCCAAGAGCTATCTGGCGACGGCGCTGGCACAGAACGTGGTTCCAGGGCTGACCACTCCCGACAACCTGAAGAACGCACAGCAGGCGATCAGCATTTTCCAGGAGGTTCTGAATAAAGAACCGAACGACGTAAACAGCCTGAAGCAGATTGCGGCGATTTATTTCAGCATCAAGCAATTCGACAAGGCGAAGGAATACCAGAAGAAGGTTCTCGCGGTCGATCCGAAGGATCCGGAGGCGGCGTACACGGTCGGCGTGATCGATTGGACGCTGGCGCACGAGAATACGCTGAAGGCGCTCGCTACCGTCAACATGAACGACGACGGTGAGGGCAATGCCAAGGCGCCGAAGAAGGTTCTGCAGCAGATCAAGGATCAGAACGAGCCGCTCGTGACCGAAGGGCTCCAGTATCTGAACCAGGCGCTGGCGAACCGTTCGAACTACGACGATGCGATGTCGTACCTTAACCTGACGTATCGCCGCAAGGCGGATGTGGACTTCCAGGATCCGAACGCGGTGAAGGCCGATGTGGCCGCCGCGAAGGACTGGAGCTCAAAGGCAATGGGAACGCGTAAAGAGAACGAGGCCAAGAAGGACAAGGGCCCCGGCGGCATCACGATGGACTCGAGCGGCAACTTCAAATAGCCGATCGGAATAACCTTCTACCTTCAGATAGGAACGGCCTTCGCGAAAGCGGAGGCCGTTTTGCGTTGGGGTAGGTTTTGGATTTTCAAAGGATCTTAAAGAGGCGAATTGAGGTCCCTGGTCCCGAAGTGCGGGGGACCAGGGGCACCGCGAGTGGGTTACGGATTTGTGCATCCGGGGACCTGAAAGTCCCTGCTTCCTTCGAGGCTGAGTGTGTCGAGACGCACGTCCCCGGTCCCGAAGTGCAAGGGACGCTTCGACTTCGCTCAGTGCAGGCTCGGGGGCACCCAAACGTCTCTCCAGGGATGAGAGTTTGTTGTGCGAGGTGAAGCTATTTGGCGCCTTGTTTCAAGATTTGTTCGGCGAAGTAGTTGCGGACTTTGGCGTCGTCGCGCAGCATCTCGAGGTATGCCTGGCGGAGGAGTTGGGCATGGCTCTCGCGGAGGCCTTGACGGATGCTTTGCTGCACGCTGGGATTGTTCAACTCGCGCTGCCCAGCAGGTTCGCGCGAGATGAGCTTGTAGATCGCATAGCCCACCGCATGTTGAGCGGGACCGGCTCCGCCGTATACGGGAAGCACATCTGTGACCTGTCCTGGTTTCAGTTTGGTGATGGCTGCGAACGCGGCGGGGTCACGCTGCTGCAGTTGTGACTCTGCGATGAAGCCCATATCTCCGGCATTGGAGTTTGTGTTTGGATCTTCTGACGCGTTCATCGCGAGCGCGCCGAAGTCCTGGCCGGTGGTGAGGCTATTGCGGACGGTTTGTATTTTCTTGCGGGCGTCGGCGTCGCTTGTGGGGTGCGCATTGGGCACGCCGGGCTGCTGCTGGCCGGTGGTCACCACAATCCACCCGAGGTGGTAGTTGGGTTCGATCACGTTATACAGAGCTTTGTGACTGTTGTAGTACGCCGCTATGTCCGCGTCGGTGATGTTGATCTTGGATTCGATCTCTTTGTTGATGAGCTTGGTTGATGTAAGCTGACGCCGGATTTGCAATTTGAGATCGTCGAGCGTCATGCTCTGCTGCTTGAGCTTCTTGTCGAATTCCTCTTGCGTATAGGGAGCTTTTAATTCGGTGAGCTTGGCATTGACATCCTCGTCGGATGCAGCAAGATTGAGTTTCGAAGCGCGCTGATCGAGGATCTCCTCGTCAATCAACTGACGGAGCACATTCAGCCGGACAATGTTGGCCTGTTCGGGGCTGGGTTCGTCGGGCGTTTCGCCTTGTGTCGCTTTGTAGTTGTTGTAGGCCTTGTCGAGATCGGAGCGGGAGATGTCCTTGCTGTTCACGGTCGCCATGACGTCGGGCGAAGGCGCGTGAGTGCAGCCTGAGAAAGCGATCAAGAGGAACGTACTTGAAAGTGCCAGCGCAAGCGGCTTGCGGCGCTTGAAAAAGAACCCTTCGACTTGCAACCTTGAATCTCCTCGGGAGCCTGCCGTCTCTCCGGTATTACAGGATAAATCCTCGATCCCGGTGTGGCCGCGGCGACTCCTCATTTAGGGCTGCTGCTTCGCGCACTGGCTCCAGAGCAAAACAGCAATTCAGAGCGAAGCAGCCCGAAGGTTATTGGCCTTTTGCGGCAGGCTGTGCCGGCTGTGCGGGCGGCGGAGGTTCAATTCCAGCGGCGCGCAATGCGCGGTCGATAACAACCCAAACCTGCTCGGCGGGCAGAGCGCCATTGATGCGCTCGCCGTCAACAAAAACTGCGGGAGTTCCTTCAATGCCCAGCGATTCTGCTTCTTTCGCTGAGGCTTTTACCTGTGAGTCATCCTGCTTGGCGATGCAGGCGTCGAGTTTCGCATTGTCGAGCTTGGCGACGGTGGCTTCTTCGCGGGCAATGCGGTCGAGCGTCGCGTAGCTCTTCTGCACGTTGCGATCGGGGCCGCTTACGTCCTGACCGTGGGCGTGGACGTAGTCGACGAAGTTCCAGTAGGTCTGCGGATTTTGCGACGCGATGCAGTTGGCATCGACGGCGGCGTGCATGGCCCAGGGGTGGATTTCAGTCAGCGGGTCATCTTTGTAGATGAAGCGGACCTTGTCCTTATAGCGATCGAGTGTTTCCGGAAAGAGCGACGAGTGCATGCGCGCGCAATAGGGGCACTGCAGGTCATCGAAGTTGATTACGGTGACCTTGGCGTTGGGGTTTCCGCGAATGGGGCGGCCGGCCACGTCGATGTTGAAGACGGGATCTTTGGCGAGGTCGAAGGTCTCGAGGCGGGCGAGCTTGGAGTTGTCCGTGGAGATGAGGAAATCCACCTCTTTCTTCGAAGCACCGTGCGAGAGGGTGATAGGAAGAGAGTCGTAACCGGAGATCTGGCTGGGCTTGCGCTGGCCCAGGGCGACAGAGACCTCGGGCGGAACGCCGAACTGCGAGCGAACCATGACTTCGATGCGGCGGTTCAGAGCGGCATCGGAGGTTGCGGAAGAAGCAGACTGCGCCTTGCAGCCAGCGACCAGGCTCAATGCTAGAAGGCCGGTCAAAAGGTGAATACGAGACAAAATGTGTTTCCTCTTCAAAAAGGATATCCCAGCAAGGGGCGCGCGGGGGGCGGAATGGGCCGCTGCCGGGTTACTGAGTGGTGGACGGATGGGAGGGCGAAAGGCAAGCGAGACCGTCCCGCAGCGGCTAAAGCCGCGCTCCATTGCACCCCTTATCGGCACAGATAAATCTGTGCCCTTTCAAAACCCAGCCGATTCGGACTTCTGCAGCAAGCTGTGAAAGTCGTGCCCTTTCAAGACAAGTCAGACTTGACGAGCGGATTCTAGTAAGCGGGGGGTAGGTTGGCGTCGTGGAAGACGGTGTTGGAGCGGCGGATATCGCCGACGGAGCCGAAGTTGGCGATGGTAAAGCTATAGAGGTATTGGGTTTCGTCGCGGACCGAGCCGAGCGCGAAGCGGCGGTAGCCGAGGCTGAGTCCGCAGCAGTCCCAGTTGTAGACGGCCTGCACGCCGGCGTACTGGAGGTCTTTGTGGACGAAGTCGTAGCCGCCGTTTGCGGCGAGGTTGAAGCCGGCAGCGTTGGGACGACCGTACTCGAAGAAGGGCTGGAGCTGCTGGCTCTGGATGATGGAGGCGGCACTGCCTTTCTCGTCAACGGCATTGAGGAGGGAGTGGCCGAGACCAAGGGTGGCGCGGCCGCGGCTGTAGCCGGCGAAGATGTTGTCGGCATCCAGGCGGCCGGCCTTGGGGTCGTAGTCCATGTCCCACTCGATGCGGAGATTGCTGACGGCTTCGAAACGCAGGCGGGAGATGAGCGGCGAGAGGTTGCGGGCATTGGTGAGGAAGGCGATGCCGGTGAGATCGAGGGTGGAGTCTGACAGGTTGCGGCGACCGGGGATGATGGCGCCGCCGAAGCTGGGATTGAGGAAGTATTTCTGGGCGATTTGCCACGAGGCCCATTCGCGGGGAGAGTTGCGGCATTTGCCTTCAGTCTCGTCGACGTTGCTGCAGGGTTGCGGCTGGAGATCGCGCGTGTAGAAGCGCTGCGTAACGGAGTAGCCGATTTCGTTTGTGTCGGTGGCGATGTCGGCCGGGTCGATGAGAGGGGTATTGCGGGCGTTCGCGCCGATCCCGCCGACGAAGCGGTAGGTCAGCTCGGGTTCGATGACGTGGCGGAGGAGACGGTGACCGATGGTGAAGTCGCGCTCGAGCGCCGGCGGCCGGAGGTCGATGGAGGCTTCCGCGTCGCTGCGGGTGAGGGGATCGTGGCTGACGGCGGGTGTGCCGGAATTGGCGCCGGTGAGGTCGGGGACCTGGCTTGTGGTGTAGAAGGTGTGGCGCAGGGCGATTTCAGGAACGATGCTCCATCCACCTGCGGCGAGTGGCAGCGACAGATGCGGATAGAAGTCGAAGCGGCCCATGTTGCGGATGTGGAATCCGAATTCAGACCTGCCGAGATAACTGAGGGAGGAGCCGAGCCGCCAGTAGAAGGGCGATGTGTGCAGGGGCTCGTCGATGACGTCGAAGCGCAGGGTGGGGAGGTGAAGAATGCGGACTTCGTCGCCCTCGTTAGAACTCGCGAAGTTCTGCACGCGCTCCAGATAGGCGGAGGGCACCAGGCCGTTGTGCACATGGGTGAGGGAGATGGTGCTGTGCACCTGGGAGGTGACGGCCTGCTGGTAGTTGTCGTTGAAGACAAGCTTGTAGACGTAGCTGGAGAGGTACTCGACGTTAGCCGCGGCGCGGGTGGATGGGGAGAGGTCGATGCGGCCATTGGCGAGGATGTCTGCGCCGCCTTGATTGATGTATTGAGTTGAGGGGGGAATCTTCACTCCGCGATCGAAGAGCGCATTCCATCGTGCGGTGAAGTGGTCGAGGCCCGGGCCTTTGTAGCGGAAGTCGCCATTGGGGGCGAAGCCGCGCTTGCTGTAGTACTCGGTGCCGAGGACCATGTCCATGCTGCGGTTCAGGACGATGTAGACCTGTTCGCCTATCGTGAGGCCCTTGACGGTGGAGTTGCTGATGATGGGAATGAGAAGGCCGGACTGGCGGCCTGTCATTTCGACCGGATGGCTGAGGTAGGGAAGGTAGAGGATGGGCACGCCCAGCAGTTTGAAGTAGGAGTTGCGGGTCGTGGCTTTGCCATTGGCGACTGTGATGGAGCGGGAGATGACCTGCCAGTCGGGCTTAGGGATGCGGCAGTTCGTCATGCTGCCGTCGATGATTTTGAAGCTGTCCTCGCCGGTTTGCAGCAGGACGCGCGCGGAAAAGAGGAAGGGATTGGTTGTGGAGTAGACGACGGTGCGGCCGGAACGACGAAGGCCGATCGATCCGTTGACGTCGTAGAAGCGGGCCGTGTGCATGTTGAGGCGCATGTCACCGTGCGAGGCGGAGATGTACGCGTCGCTTCGTCCGCCGCTGACTTTGAGGTTGCCTTCGGCGTGCAGTTCGGTTGTGGCGCGGTTGTAGCTGACACGGTCGGCGTGGATGACGTAGTCGCGGTAGTAGATGACGACCCCGCCGGAAAGCGTGGCGGTTTCGTTTTGCCACGTTTGCACGCCTGCTTCCCAGCGCAGGGGAACACCGGTGGCCGGATTGGGTTCGGGAGTTGCGACGGGGATCGCATCGAGTCCGGGATCATCAGGAAGGGCGGAAGAAGAGGCTTCTTGCGACGGATTCTGCGTGCCGGAAGATTGTTGCTGAGGAGGTAACGGATTGGTCAACATCTGGCTTGCAAGTTGCAAGTGACAGAGGGTCATCAGCGTGATAAACACGAAATTACGAGGATGCATCGAGGACCAAGGCCAGCATAGCAAATGCGCGTGCCCGGTCCGGGCCTGCGGCGGCTTACCAGCGAGCCGGAGGTTATTAGAAAAACAACTGCGCATGTGACCGGAATGTGCGCGGTTGAAACATATTTGAAGGGAACCAGCGTTTTGAGCACACTGCCTAGCTCGCCCACACCGCTGCCTACGTGGAAGCAGGAAGTCAATCGCCGACTTGCCGAGCATAAGACTCGCAGAGGCATCTCCGTTGTCGATGAAGACGAATCCGCGGATCTGCAAGGCTCAGCCAACAGCCGGGCAGCCGCAGCGGCGGCACGTGTTGCCGCGCGTTACGCCAAGGCTCCAAGTTATAGCGAACTGCAGGCTGCGGAGGCGCGGGCTGCTCTGCGTGCGGCAGAGGCTGCGACGCGGGCGGCCGTTGAAGCGCAGGTAGCGGCTCAGGCTGTGCTCGATCACTTCGAGACTTCTATTGAAGAGCGGATCGAGGATCGCGAACCGGAACGGCCGTCCTTTGAAGTGGCCGAACCGAACTGGCAGGCAGAGGTGAAAGCCGAGCCGGAGCCGGTGAGCCATGGTGGAGTGGAAATTCGGTGGGAGCAGGATATGCCGCAGCGTTCCTCGCAGGCTGAGACATATTCGGCCGTGCAGTATGACTGGGCTGCGCAAGATCAGTACGATTCGGCGCCGGTGTACGAAGAGGTAGAGGCGCAGGCGATCCCGGCTAACCTGATTCATTTTCCGCGGGAGATTATCGCGACGCGCAGGATGCGCCCACGGCTTGCGGAAGGGGCGGGAGAGACCGACTCCCCCCAGCTGAGCATTTTCGAGGTAGACCCGAACTCGGTATCGACTGAACCGATGGGGCAGAACGTCGAGGCGGCCGATCCGGTGTGGATTGGATCGAGCTGGCAGCAGATGCGGCTTGATGAGGAGCCGCACACGGATCAACTCCCGGACTACTATGCACTGGTTCCAGACGAGCACAAGCTATACCAGGCGCCCTTCGGTCGACGCATGATGGCGACGGTCGTGGATGCGGCGCTGATTATGGGGCTGGTGTTTGGCACGATATACCTGATCTCTTCCAATGTGGACAGTCTCCCAGGCAAGCATGCCTTCGAGGCGTGCGCAGTGCTGGGAGTACTGGCTTTTGCGGCGCTTTACGAGTGGTTCTTCCTGACCTATGCCAAGGTGACTCCGGGCATGCGGTATGCGCAGCTTGCGCTGTGCACTTTCGACGAGCAGATGCCGACACGCGAGCAGGTGAATGGACGGCTGAAGGCGATGCTGATCTCGGTTCTGCCCGTGGGACTGGGGATGCTCTGGTCGATCTTCGATGAGGATCAGATGAGCTGGCACGACCGGCTGTCGAAGACGTATTTGAGGCTGAGCTGAAGAAGCAGGGATTAGGGAATTAGAGAAGAACGAGCTTCGGCTCGTTCTTCTGCTTTTAGCTATTAGCTTTTAGCTACTAGTTTTAGCTGTGCGCTCTCTTCGACCGTTGGAAAGTTCTTTTTGGTTGGCCTTAGAGCCAGCCTTTGGCGCGGGCGATTCGGGCGGCTTCAACGCGGTTCGAGGCGCCAAGTTTGCTTATAGCTTCGGAGAGGTAGTTGCGAACGGTGCCTTCGGAGAGGTGGAGTTCGTCTGCGATTTCTGCGCTGGACTTGCCTTCGCCTGCGCGCCAGAGGATCTGCCGCTCGCGGTCGGTGAGCGGGTCGGGGCCGGAATCCCAGGCTTCAGCAGCAAGATCGGGATCGATGACGCGCATTCCCTGATGAACGCGGCGCACAGCGTCGGCTAGCTCGGCAGACGGGCGGTCCTTCAGCAGATATCCCTTCGCGCCTGAGTCGAGCGCCCGACGCAGATAGCCGGGCCGAGCGAAGGTGGTGAGAATGACGACCCTGGTCTGGGGGAAGTGGCTCTGCACTTCGCCGGCGAGGGTGAGGCCGGTCATCTCGGGCATCTCGATGTCGGTGACGAGGACGTCGGGTTTTTGCTTTGCGATGGCGGCGAGGGCATCGCGGCCATTGGCAGCGCTGGCACAGACGGCGATGTCGGGCTCGGTTTCGAGCAGAGCGGCAAGAGCGCCGCGGACCATCGCCTGATCTTCAGCTAACACGACCTGGATCTTCTTCGTCATTGCTTCAGCCTACGCGGGTATTTCGATCATGATGCTTGTTCCGTTTTCGGAGAGAATCTGGAGACGGCCATTCAGCGATTCAACGCGCTCGCGCATTCCGCGCAGGCCGCTTCCCTCGCTGCGGATTCCGCCGCTTCCGTCATCTTCGATCTGCAGGATGGTGCGTTCGGCATTCTGCTCGAAGGAGACTTCGCAGCGGCTGGCGTGCGCATGGCGAACGATGTTGGTGATGGCTTCGCGGAGGATCAGCGAGAGGACCGTCTCCTGAGCGGGAAGCAGCTTGGGCGGAGTTGAGGAGCAGTCGAGCGAAACGCCCGCGGCGTCGAGGGTGGCACGGGCGCGATCGAGTTCGGCGGCGAGGCCTTCGGCGCGGTAGCCGCGAATTGCCTCGCGAACTTCAGCGAGCGCAGTGCGGGCGATCTGCTCGACCTCGGCTATTTCTTTCTGAGCGCGCTCGGGGTTCTGATGGAGGATCTTGCCGGCGAGTTCGGATTTCAAGACGACGACGGAGAGGGTGTGTCCGAGGACGTCGTGGAGATCACGGGCGATGCGTTCGCGCTCGGCGACTTTGGCGAGATGCTCGATTTCCTCATGAGCGAGCAGGAGTTTTTGGTTGGACCTCATTCGTTGAGCGGCAAGGAGATTGCCTGCGCCAACCAGCAGTCCAAAGAACGCGGGGAAGCCCCACGTCCAGGGATTGAGGTGCAGTACGTAGCCTTCGGCCATCAGGGCGCCAGAACTGAGGGCAAAGATGACGATGGAGCTTTTGATGGAGTCAGAGATGAAGGGCGCGAAGGCGATGATGTAGATGATCATCCCGGAGGAACTGGTGTTCACCGGGTAGTAGACGAGCCCGAGCACGCCCATTCCCGCGAGACATAGATACGCCACTCGACGGGAGCCTGCATAGATGATGCCGGTGTATAGAGAAAGGAAGACTGCGTAGACAGCGGCGAACTGAATCCAATATGGACGCGAGTTGCGCTGAACAGGCTCGATGAAAAAGAAGACGGTGTAGATGAGCCAGATGAAGTCGAACCAGCGGCGGGTATAGGGTCGCAGGCCTGTGAAGCCGCGCTGGCGCATTGCTTCATCGGCTCTGCGGATACTGCCGAAGAGATTTGGAGCGGGGCAGGCCGCGGTCGCGCCGGCCGAGGTGGCCGGCACGGGATCGGCGGTTTTGGCATCAAGCGGGGTCATGCCCTGGCTTCGCTCCGGTTGAAGATGATCCAGGCGGCTCCGAACATCACCAGAGTATATCCAGCGAGCGCCTGGAAGTGAGGCATCATGTGGCCGGGCTCTGCTGCACCGATGACAGAGAGCGCAAGCTGGGCCAGGTGATAGGTAGGCAGAGCCGGAGCGACGCGCTGGAGCCAGTGGGGGAGGGTCGAGATGGGCATCCAGAAACCGGAAGCGAAGGACATCGGAAGATAGATGAGGTTGATGATTCCGGGCGCCGAGTTGGACGGAACGAGAACCGAGATCAGCAATCCCATCGCGGTGAACGGGACAGAGCCCAGGAGGTCCACACCGAGAAGGCGCAGAGTTTCGCTGACCGTGACATGGACGCCGCCGAGGGTAAGCGCGAGGCCGATGAGGGCGAGTTCGATGATGAGCGCGAAGGCGGCGCTGCTGACGATTTTCGCGGCGAGGTAGGCGAGCCGGGGCATGGGGCTGGCCTGCTTGAGCTCGAGCCAGCCGTAAGCGCGCTCCATGGATATGCCCATGCCGATGCCGAAGAGGCACGCGGAGACGACGCCCATGCAGCCGTAACTTGCCATGAGATAGCGGGCCCAGTCGGTGTGGCGATTCGACGCGCCGAAGAGGAGATAGAACATGATTGGAAAACCGAGAACGGAGAGCGAGAAGGCACGGGTGCGGAGCATCTTCACGAACTCGTAGCGGATTTCTTTGGCAAAGATGTTCGCCACGTAGGCGGCGGTGGACTGGGGCATTTGCAGTGCGAGGGCGTTGGCGCTCATCGTGGTCTCCTTTGCGTCAGTTCTGGCTGGTGAGGGCGAGGAATGCGTCTTCGAGAGCTGGAGCGCTGATTTCAAGCGCGGAGAGGGTGCGATCGCGGTGAAGCATTTCGCGGATGACGTCTTCAGCAGCTTCGGCGGTAATGACGAGCGCTTCCCGATCCTGCCTGACGTCTGAGACGGTGGGCAGAGTGACAAGAAGCGCGGGGTCAAGCTGCGTGATGCAGCGGATGCGACGGCCGGAGGTGCGACGGCGGATTTCGGACGGCGTGCCTTCGCATACTGTCTTGCCGTGGTTGATGACGACAATGCGATTGGCGAGCGCGTCGGCCTCTTCGAGGTAGTGCGTGGTGAGGAGGACGGTTTTTCCGGCAGCAGAGAGGGCGCGGATTTCGTCCCAGAGAGCGCGGCGCGATTCTATGTCCATGCCGGCGGAGGGCTCGTCGAGAAAGACAAGATCGGGATTGCCGCAGATTGCGAGGCCGAAAAGTACGCGTTGTTTCTGGCCTCCGGAGAGCTTGCCGAAGAGAGTTTTTTCGAGACCTTGAAGCTTGGCGATGCGAACTACCTCTGAAGCGGCGACGGGCTGAGGGTAATAGCTGCGGAAGAGGTCGATGAGTTCGCTGACGCGGAGGACTTCAGGGACGCGCGCCACCTGGAGCATGGCTCCGATGCGGGTGCGGGCGTCGGCGTCGCGCGGGTCGCGGCCGAGGACGTGGACGCTGCCGGAGCTTGGCGCGATGAGACCGAGGAGCAGCCGGACTGCCGTGGTTTTGCCCGCGCCATTGGGGCCGAGGAGGGTGACGACTTCGCCGGCGGCGAGGCGGAAGCTGAAGTTGTCGAGGGCTTTGGTCTGGCCGTAGGTCTTGGTGACGGAGTGAAGGCCAGCGATGGTGCTGGTTGCGGGCCGGATGCTCTGTGCTGGGGAATCGGGCAACGAATAGCTTTGAAGCGTCGCCATCGCGTCTCCTTTTGTAATGCAAGGTCAGGATCGCGCGATGGAGGAAGGGAAGGTAGTAGGGAATGTCAGGAAAGTGAGGTGACAGATGTCATGAAAGGCAGGGACTAGGGACTAGGGAATAGGGACTAGGGACTAGGGACTAGGGAACAGGGAACAATGAGGCATCGAGGAGCACGATTGGTGTTGAAAGAGATGCGGCGGGCTGGAGGGCCCGCCGCTTCTGTTGAGTGGTGATCAGGGAACTAGAAGCGGAATTTGCCGCCTAGTTCGAGGACGCGGTTGCTGTAGACGGACGTGACCTGGCCGAAGTTGCCGTCGTGGTTTGCGGTGTCGACTCCGCTGAACTGCGTTTTGTTGAAGGTGTTGAAAGACTCGAAACGCAGTTCGATATTCGGTGCGTTGTCGGCTGCGGCGAGCTTGATATTTTTCATCAGGCTCAGGTTCCAGTTGTTGAGGCCGGGGCCGCGGACGTTGTCTTTCCCGGCAGTGCCGAAGCCGTTATTTCCGCCGCCAAACCATGGGGCGGTTGGATCGGTGTAGATGTTGTCGGTCTTGCCGTTGAACCATGCGGCGACCGTCTTGGGGTAGCGAACCTTTCCGACGAGGTTTGGCCGGTTGGTGGTGCCGCCGCCCAAGCCAAGCGTGTCCGTGCCGTTGTAAGTGATCTGGAGCGGGTTGCCGGTCTGGAATACCGTGATGCCGGAGATGCCCCATCCGCCTAGAACGGTGCGGTAAGCCGCGTTGGATGAGTGCCGCGCGAAGGGCAGTTCATACACGTAGCTCATGTTGAAGATGTGACGGCGATCGTACGAACCCGATCCTCTGCTGTAGGCGGGATTGAATGGATTGTTGAGGGTTTGGAGATCGCCGGTACCAGGTGCGCTGTCCATGAGGTGCGAGAAGGTGTACGCAACCTGGGTGGTGAGTCCCCACTTGTTTTCGAACCTTACGCCGGCCTGCAACGAATTGTAGTGAGCGTTGGTTTCGTTTTCTTCCTGGTTGATGTTGGCGAAGCCGGGGTTTTGACGCAGCTTGTTCGCTACGATCTGACTGTTTTGTACGGCGTAGCGATCGGAGTAGGTCGGGTTCCACCGCGGATCGGTGGAGGGATTGAACGTCCAGTGAGGCGCTGCGTTGGCGGTAGACCAGTAGTTGCTTGGATCGTTGGTCAGAGGCAGCGTGTTGACCTGGCGGGTATTGTTCTGATCCCACGACGATGAGCCGACATACTGCAGCGCTCCAACCACCGATGGCATCACTTGACGCTGAATGCCCAAGCTCCAGTTCATGGTGCCGGGAGGCGGATAGTTGTACTTGATGCTGGTGAGACTCGATGGGTAGAGAGACGTTCCGGTTGCGCCTGTGTTGATGCTGGTTGTGGGACTGGAGAAGAACACGTTGGTGGGCGCCGGCTGATAGGCGAAGGGAGGATTCAGCGCGGAGTTGTAGACGTCATTACCTTGAACGCGCTCGTAGAAGACGCCAACGCCGCCGCGAAGAACAGTCTTGCCGTTCCCGGACACGTCGTAAGCGAATCCGATGCGCGGCTGCCAGGTGAAATAGCGATTCTCGACGTTGCCTTTCGGGAAGCCGTCCACGCCGGCTTCGTGAATGCCATTGAGATAGAACCTGCCGGTTCCGAACGTTGTGAGTTGAGTCGGATTGAGGGTGTTGTCGACCTGAATTGGGTTGGGCAGAGTTCTGTTGTAGCAACCCGGCACGAAGTTAGCAAACTTGTTGTAGCGCTCAAAGGCGTGCGGCAAGCCGTCGTAGCGGAGTCCGAGGTTGAGGGTCAAGCGCGGGCTCACGTGATAGTTGTCGATGAGGTAGAAGCTGTAGTTGTTGTTGACCCAGTTCTTGCCGTACAGATACTCGAGCTGCTGGAAGGCTGCGGCCATTCCCAACGCCATGTTCACAATCGAGTCTTTGGAGAAGCCGTTGTTGTCGAAAGTGGCGGTGCCGTTGGTATTGGCCTGCAGTTCCTGGTTCTTGTAGGTGTGCAGCAAGCCGACGCCGAACTTGAACTGGTGCTTTCCTTTGATCCAGGAGAGGTCATCGCGATATTGGAAGCCCTCGTAGCCGTTCTTCCACGGGAAGTAAGACGGATTCCAGTTGGCGCCGAGCGTGCCGTTGATGGCGAGGGCGGGCATGATCGGAGTCTTCAAGCCGTGCGTGATGGCGGCCTGGTTCGAAGAATTAAACAGGCTGCTGGCATCCCATCCGCTCGGGAACGTGTAAGAGGCGCCGGGGGCCGCAAGCGGGCTGAGGCGGATCTTGTTGCCGCTGTAGTAGAACGCTGTTTCGTTGAGCAGGGTGGGTGAGTAGGTCTGGGTCAGCTTGATCGCTGCCGTGTAGGAGGGATTCTTCATCGTGGTGCCGACTGTGGCGAAGCTGCCTGCCCAGAGCGGCGGGAAGAAGGTGTTCTCCATTGCATCGTGGAGGTAGTGGCCCATCAGCTGGAACTTGCTGTTGATGGCGTGATCGATGCGGACCACATCTTCACGGATGTTTTCAGGCTGTTTTACGGAAACGATGAATTGCTTGCAGACTCCGCCTGTGCAGTTGTAGTTGGGCTTCGGGAAGGTGCCCGCATTGAGCTCGCGGACGATGTTCTGGTCGATCATCGCGGCGGGAATGCGATAGGTAACTCCATCGGCGTTGAGCGGGAACGGCGAACCGGGAGTCAGGCCGAGGCTGGTTTCGAGCTTGGTGTAGGCGGCGTTGTTGGGAACGCTGGGGACGATCGGTACGGTCGAGCTCTGCGGGGTGTAGTTCAAGTCGGCCCCGAGGGTCGGGAAGTTGTTCGTCCAGATGTCGTTCGATACTGACGGAACGCTGCCCTTGATCAGTTTGCGCCATTCTTCATTCCAGAAGAAGAAGGTGCGGTTCTTCTGTTCGTTGTAGACGTGAGGAATCCACAACGGGCCGCCGATGTTGCCGCCGGGAGTGTTGAGCTGGAAGATGGGGCGGGATTTTCCGGAGCGTTTCAGAAAGTAATCGTTAGCGTTGTACGCGGTGTTGCGATTGAACTCGTACAGACTGCCGTGATACTGCCGCTGGCCTGACTTGAGCACCATGACGATGGTGCCGCCGGAGCCAATGCCGTAGTCCGCAGAGTAGTTGGAGCCGAGAGTCTGGAATTCGCCGATGGCGTCCTGCGAGGGCAGGTTCATGAAGCAGCCGCCGCAGCCGCGATCGTTCTGCTCGGCACCATCGATGAGGTAAACGTTGTGCGCAACGCGCTGACCGTTGAAGCTGAGGGCGTTGGAGGAGGTAAGTGCATCGATGCCGCCAAACGAGGCGAGCTGATTGGAGACGCCTAGCCCGAGAGCCGCGAGCTGAACGACATTGCGTCCGTTGGTAGCGAGTTGACGGACCTGTTCGCCGCTAATGAGTGTGCTGACTTCACTGGTTTCGGTCTGCACCTGTAAAGCCTGCGACTCGACGGTGACGCTTTGCTCCGCGCTGCCTACCGTGAGGCTGATGTCGACACCGAGGGTCTGAGCGACGTTGAGCACGATGCCGGTGCGGGTGAACTTCTGGAATCCAGTTGCGGTTGCAGTGAGCGAGTAGGTTCCGACGCCGAGGTTGGCAAAGCGATACAGGCCGGCCTCATTGGATTTCGCGTCGCGCAACTGTCCGGTTGCGGGATTGTTGAGGGAGATGTCTGCGTTGGGAACTACCGCGCCGCTCGCGTCCATCACCGTTCCAGTGATCGTCGCGTTGTCCTGTGCGCGCAGAGCTGGTGCAAAGAGCAGAAGGGTTGCGATCAGAATGAGCCATAACTTTGCAGATTGTCTGGGCAAAGCAGGATGAGCCATAGACTGCCTCCATGAACAAAAGGGCCGTGAGCCCTTTCAAGAGCTCTTGCTCGCATGCTGAGCGCCTTGGAGTGGAGCATCAGACCGAGCCGTCGAGCCTGTTGGGAAGATGGGTGTGCCGTTTGCGGATTGTGCACTGCGGCAGATCATCTTCGCGCCTGGTGCATTCACGGAACGCGATTCCTTTGATCGAGTCCGAGGTCGTGAGCGCCGGCTTGATCCAGGGAGTCTGTGCGCGCTGCATTTCCGCGCGGGCGGAGATGTTCCGCGTGCGAAAGATGCGTTCAACCGGTCGAAACGCGAGTGCGACTTTGCTGCGATTGAGGGCGGTGTTGCTCCACCGATCCAGTGCACTCGGCGAAAGTCGTTTCGACGCTTTGCCCCCTGGCGAATGAGCCCACGCTGTCCGCGAGCCCATGTAGGCCAAGGCTCGTCAGCAAGCGTTTACTTAATTCGGCGGAAATTTTTACGCTGCGGGTAGGGTTTGTCAAGCCTCATTCGGGAACAGATCAGAGGTTTGTGATCTGCGTCACATTTCGGAGAAAAACGATTTATTTGGTCGTATTCGATGTCGAACAGCGCTGGGGGTGTCCGAGTCATAGGAAATAAGAAATCGTTTACCCAATTAGGGGAGTGACACGATCTGAGCGGGTGCGGCATCGCCGGCGGCTTGGGTTGAGTCGTGTTGCAGGAATCACTTGCGGCGAATTGTGGGGGTGCTATTCTGGCGCGTCGTCGAAATAAGGCAAGGAGGATGACGTGAAGAAGGGGATATTGCTGGCGTTGGGAGGTCTGATTTTACTGGCAGGATGCGATGTCGGAAACAAGCCGGCGGCTACGGTACCGGTGACGCCGAAGTGGAAGGGACAGCCGTACCGGATTGCGTTTGAGAAGGCGGATCCAAAAGCCAAGCCGGATCCGGCAGGGGTGACGATTCCGACGGTGAAGTTCACGGCGAATCCGGATGCGCTGGAGAGAAGAGCGACGCTGGTGGTGCGATTTGATAATTCGTCAGCGAAGAATCCTACAGGCGCACCGATGGTGAACAAGATGATCATGGCGCCGGTAGATATCAAGGGCGAAGAGGGGATGCTCAACGCCGACTACATGAGTGCCGCGAACAAGGGGCTGGCGGGTATTCTCGGGGCGTATCACATGAACGGGAAGATCAAGATTTCGGTTGCGCTGGCGCGGTCGTCTCTGACGAATGCGGCCGGGGATACTGAGGTTGATCAGAAGCGGATTTCGGATTGGCTGGATGGGGAAGTGACGTACAAGAATCCTCATCCGAAAGGGTGAAACGGCATTGGTCAGTAGTCAGTGATCAGGGATCAGGGGTCAGTGATCAGAGATGTAGAGATCAGCGAGTGGGGAATAACGATCTCTGGTCATAGATGAAGAGAGCCGCAGAGAGTGAATCTCTGCGGCTCATTCTTCAGGGAGAAATGCTGCTGAACGCGGTTTAACTGGCGAGGGCGCGGATGGCGCTGACGCCGGCGCCGAGGAGTGCGGTGGCGTCGTCGTTGGGGAGGATCTCGAGCGAGTAGCTGAGGAGCGGGCTCATCTTGACCATGGTTTCAAGGTGTCGACGGAGCATGGGCAGGTCGAGGAAGCCGACGTTGTGTCCGGTGAAGTAGAAGCGGCCCGGGCCGGCGAGATGGATGAAAGAGGCCGTAGCGGCGGCGAGTGAGCGGTGCCAGAGATCGACGAATTCGCGGCAGCGTTCGTCTCCCTTCTTGGCGTTGGCGAAGACCTCTTCGGGTTCGAGATCGAGGAAGCGCATGCGCATGGCGCGGTAGCCCATGATGCCTTCGAGGTGTCCGATGCCGCCGCAGCCGCAGAACTTCTCTTTTGGATCGAGGGTGACGGTGATGTGTCCGCCTTCCCATACGCCTTCAACGTAGGGCCAGCGGCCGTAGCCAATACCGTTGCCAATGGTCCAGACGCGGGTGAGTTTGTTGAGCTGGCCACGCGTGGCGGCGACCCCGGCAGCGATGGCGTCAGCGTCGTTGGAGATGTGGACGGGGGCGTTGACGCCTTTTTCGCCGAGGACGCGGGTGAGCTCGTCGGCGAGGCGTACGCCTTTGAGCTGGGTCAGGTTGGGCGAATCTTCAACGACGCCGAAACGGACGATGCCGGGCACAGCGACGCCGATTGCGTCGATCTGGGCGTTGTTGATGACCGAGACGATCTCGTCGGCGAGGACGTTGACGAGGTCGGCAACGGGGAGGCCGTTGAGGGCGTCGACTTCCTCGGGGTTCTGAGGATAGCGAACGGTTTCGCCAGCGGGGCGCATGTCGTCGAGTCTGCCGGCGACGATGTGCTCGGTCATGACGGCGCCGATTGCGATGGTCATTGCGGCCTCCGTGGGGAATGCATGCAGAGCGTCATTGCCGCAGAGGCAAAAAGCAGATCCTTCACTCCGCTGAAGAAAGCCGCTCCGTTCAGGATGACAGTTTCGAGGGAAGGAGTCGTGTAGACCGATCTCAGATCATGTCGCATTGTTAGTCCGTTTGGTAGCGGTGCAGGCGGCCGAGGCCGTTGAAGGCGGCGGCTTTGTAGCACTCGGCGAGGGTTGGGTAGTTGAAGACGGTGTCGACGAAGTAGTCGACGGTGCCGCCCATGATCATGACTGCCTGGCCGATGTGAACGAGCTCGCTGGCGCCTTCGCCGATGATGTGCACGCCGAGAACCTTGCGGGTGTCGCGGTGGAAGATGAGCTTCAGGCGGCCGGTGGTGTCGCCGCGGATCTGGCCGCGGGCGGTCTCGCGGTAGAAGGCCATGCCGACTTCGTAGGGAACATCTTCGTCGGTGAGCTGCTCTTCGGTTTTGCCGATGAAGCTGATTTCGGGGATGGTGTAGATGCCGTAGGGATAGAAGCTGGGATTCGAAGAGGTGTGCGTGTCATTAAAGGCGCGGGCTGCAGCGATGCGGCCCTGCTCCATGGAGACGGAGGCGAGAGAGGGAAAGCCAACGATGTCGCCGACGGCGTAGATGTTGGGGATGTTTGTCTGGTAGTGCTCGTCGACGGGAATACGGCCGCGGTTGTCGGCCTGGATACCGGCAGCGGCGAGGTTCAAGTCTTCGATAGCGCCCTGACGCCCGACGGCGTAGAGGAGCGCGTCGCCGGAGACGCGCTTTTTGCTTTCGAGGTTGGCGACGACGGTTCCGTCGGGGAGCTCTTCGACGCTGGAGACTTCTTCGCCGAGGCGCATGGTGACGCGGCTGTCGCGGAGGTGGTAGCTGAGGGATTCGACGATCTCCTGGTCGGCGAACTCGAGGAGCTTGGCGCGTTTTTCGATGAGGGTGACGCGGACTCCAAGAGTGGAGAACATGCAGGTGTATTCGACGCCGATGACGCCGCCGCCGACAACGATCAGGGATTTTGGCAGGGCGGGGAGGTCGAGGACCTGATCGCTGTTGATGATGGTGCGGCCGTTGATGGGGACCTTGGGAGAGGCGGCTGGCTTGGTGCCGACGGCAATGATGATGCGCTCGCCTTCAATGGTGGTGTCTCCGGAGAGCCCCTGCACGCGAACGTGGGTGGGGGCGACGAAACTGGCGACGCCGTGGACGATGTCGATGCCGTTGCGGGAGAGCTGCGCTTCGGTGACGTCGACTTCGGTTTTGATGACGGCCTGCACGCGAAAGGCGAGGTCGGCCATGGAGATGCGTTCTTTGACGCGGTAGTTGATGCCGTAGACCGAGCGGTAGTTGTAGCCGGAGAGGTGGAGGACGGCCTCGCGCATGGTCTTGGACGGGATGGTGCCGGTATTGACGCAGACTCCGCCGACGACGGCGCGGGACTCGACGACGGCGACGCGCTTTTTCATTTTGGAGGCGGCGACGGCGGCGCGCTGGCCGGAAGGCCCAGAACCGATGACAACGAGGTCGTATTTGGCGGCACTCATGTACGAGTCTCCAGGGGCGGCCCGGCGAAACAGGGTGCAGGGCCGAAGTATATCAACCGGCCCACGAAGAAGGAGCGGTTTGTGGGGACCTTATATCAGGCGCTCCGGAGGCAGTGTTTGAGGACGCCGTGAAATTGAGTAAGCATCCAGGTCAGTGTCGGTTAGAGGGCAAGGCGGGACGGCATGTTGCTTCTCGCTCGAGATGAGATTGTCTCAACCGGGGGCGGGTTTCATCAATGATCGGCGGGGGAGCAGGGGGATTGCGTGAAGTGGGACGGGTGAAGTTTCTATCGTGTGGAAGAGTCGTGAAAAGAGCCTCCGGCGCAGGAGTGCGCCGAAGGCAAGGAGTGCGTCATGGAGGAGTCTTGGCGAAGTGCTCTGAGGGCTTCGCACATATTCTTCATCGACCGAGTGAGAGGAAACTTGAAGACGCGTTCCGGTAAGGGCTGGTTCGCTTGTGGATCGCCGAGTGAGTGGATATGCTTGGGCCGGATTGTGAGACTGGTTTGAGGCGAGGCCGGGATGAGGATTGGGTGGTGGCGGGCGTTGGTGCTTGGAGCGGGAATGATTGCTGGTTGTGTGCCTGGGCACGGGCAGATGACGGCGGAGCAGGATCGAGCGCGGCTGCTGGGACTGCTGGGATTAAAGGAGTCGGAGATGCGGGCGCGACCGGATGGAAATCCGAAGTCGCCGCATGCGACGAATTACGACCTGGCGAAGGCGAACGTGTATACGAAGCTGCCGGATCCGCTGGTGTTCAAAGATGGGACGGCGGTGAAGAACGCAGAGGACTGGATGAGGCGAAAGAAGGAGATTCGCGCCGATTTTGACAAGGAGATTCTCGGACGCACTCCTGCGTCTTTGCCAGAGGTGAAGTGGCAGGTCGTCAGTACGAAAGAGGAGAAGTACGGCGGAGTGGATGTGGTCACGAAGCGGCTCGCGGGCCAGGTGGGCGAAGGAGCGGGCGCGGTGCAGATTGATCTGCTGCTGACTACGCCGGCAAAGACGAAAGGGCCGGTGCCAGTGTTGATGGAGCTGGCATTCGAGAACGACTTCAAACGAGCGACGAGCGGGCCACTTGAGGGCTACGTTCCTCAGCCGTGGGGCGTCGACGGAAAGCTGGTGGTGCAGCGCGGATGGGGTTTCGCGATTCTGAATCCGGTGAGCGTGCAGAAGGATGATGGATCGGGGCTGACGAGCGGGATCATCGGATATGTGAATCACGGCAAGCCGCGCGGAGTGGAAGACTGGGGCGCGTTGAAGGCGTGGGCGTGGGGCGCGCATGAAGCGCTGCGGTACTTCGAAACGGATAAGGCGGTGGATGCGAAGCAGGTGGGACTGGCGGGGCACTCGCGGTTCGGCAAGGCTGTGCTGGTGACGATGGCGTATTATCCGGAGTTTGCGATCGGGTATTCGAGTTCGTCGGGCGAGGGTGGAGCGAAGCTGTATCGGCACATTTATGGAGAGACGATTGCGAACCTGTGCGGACCGTCGCTGTATCACTGGTTCGACGGGGAGTTTCTGCGCTACGGAGGGCCGCTGAATGCGGGCGATCTGCCGGTGGACAATCACGAATTGATTGCGCTGAGCGCTCCAAGGCCGCTGTTTATCGCGGGCGGTTCGGATGCGGGAGACGGGTATGCAGAGCCAAATGGCGATGCGTGGGCGGATACGCATGGGATGTTTCTGGCGGAGGTTGCGGCGGGGCCGGTTTACAAGCTGATGGGTGAGAAGGATCTGGGGACGACGGAGTTTCCGAAGATCGGGACTACGGTGAGTTCAGGTGCGCTGGCATTTCAGCAGCATGAGGGCGGACATCTGGCGGAGCCGAGCTGGCCGGCGTTTCTGGAATTTGCGGGCAGATATTTGAAGACGGTGAAGTAATCCGAGCTTTGAGTTGCCGGTTTCCAGTCGCCAGTTTCCAGTTCAGAGAGGCTTGGACATCTTGATGCAGTGGCAGTGCTGGCCGTCTTTGACGGCGCGGGCCATGTGGAACTCTTCGGTGCCGGTTTCGACGAAGCCGAGACGGCGGTAGATCGGGAGCAGTTCGGGGCGCAGGCTGAGGACGGTGATGTCGATGGCCTCGCAGCCGCGTGCGCGGAAGTGATCTTCGGCGGCGGCGAGCAGTTGCTTACCAAGACCTGAGCGCTGGTGAGCGGGATCGACTGCGAGTTGACCGAGATAGCCGCGCGGGCCACGGGTTTCGGCATAGATACAGGCGAGCGGGTGATGGGAGGCGTCTTCGGCGAGGAGGATTTCGCCTTGCTGCATCATCGCGGACAGGCGGTCGTCGTCCGTGCGGGTTCCTTCGAGAAAGGTCTCGATGGCGAAAGCGGCGTTGATGAGCGGGACGAGGCTTGGGCGGTCGGCCGGGGTGGCTAGGCGGATGTGGAGGTTGGGCAATCTCATGAGTAGACCAGTGTTGTTCTTTTAGCAGGTCAGCAGAGCAAGGTTCGAAATCGTCGTTCCCACCCTAAACCGCAAATACCGCGGTTTAGGATGGGGCACTGCATCGCCAGTCGGGTCAGGCGGGCAGGATGCCGCGGTCGCCGAGGATCTGCATGATGTCGTGGTGGGGGAGGTAGAGCAGGAACTTGAAATCGGACTCGGGGGTTCCCGGTGAACCTGTGTCGATGAGGAAGGTGGATTCGGTGTCGAACTGCTGGGCGCGTGAATCTGGGGGAGCAAAGGAGAAACGCCAGGTGGTGCGAGCGAGGACATAGCGGGAGTCGAGGCGCGTTTCGTGGATGGCGGTGAGTTCGGTTGGCTGGGAGCCGAGGCTGTCGAAGAGGGCTCTGCGTTTGGGGAGAGCAGCGGCGAAGTCGGAGGCGCGGACGGGTTGAGCGCCAGAGGGACCGGCGAAGAGGAAGGTGTCGGCGAAGTGGGAGACGACTGCGGTGAGATCGTCTTCGGCGGTTTCGCGGGCGTAGAGGGCGAGGAAGCGGGAGACGGGAGTTTCGGTTTTAAGCACGGGTTGATCTCCTTGGATGATGTGCAGGTCAGTGCCGATCGGAAGGACAGATAGAGAGGTCCGGAACCGAAAGGCACTTTAGTATTATACCAAAACCGAGCACATAAGTCAAGCAAAATGAGAAGATTGCGGGGCGTCCGCGAGCGCGATGCCGGCTCGCGGGTTGCGGCGCTTCACTGGATGGAGCGGAGGAAGGTGACGAGCTGCCAGCGCTGGGCCTGGGGGAGGCTGGACCAGGAGGGCATGCCGTGGGCCAGGTCACCCTGGCGTAGGAACCACTCGAGGTCGCCGTCGGTGGCGGACTTGATGCGGTCGGTGCGGAGAGAGGGCTTCTTGTGGCCGTCGCCGGTGGCGTCGGACTTGTGGCACTGCTCGCAATGTTCTTTGTAGATGAGAGCGCCGGCGGAGATGGATTCGGGATGCGCGGCGAGGGGGTTGGTGCGGGCGTGGTCCTTTGCGGGGACGCGGTCCCAGCGAGATGAGGCGGCGGCGCAGAGGAGGACTGCGGCGATGAAGGCGCAGGTGAGGCCGACCGTGCGGCGGAGCTGGGGGTTCATCGAGTGCCTCCGTTGCGGCGGAACCAGGAGCCGATCTGGGGGAGTTCGCTGGCCCAGCCGATGCGGTAAACGCGATCGAGCGAGTTGCTGTTGAGCCCGAAGCCGGTGGAGAAGCTGAAGCGGCCTTTGGGGAGCTGCCAGCCGATGATGGGGGCGATGTAGTGAGAGGTGTCGGCGAGGGTGAGGGAGGCGACGTCGCCGAGGCCGCCGTACATTTCGGCTCCGCCCGTGAATTTCTCGAGGCAGAAGATGCAGGGCTTGCCGCTGCCGAGGGTGCGGAGGGGACGAGCGATGCCGAGAGCGTAGCCGAATTCCCAGGGCTCGTGGCCGAGGTTCTTTTCGGCGATGAAGTTTTCGGAGATGTTCCAGTCGCGCACGTTTGAGGAGAGGATGAGCTTGAGTTCGGCTTCGTGTTCGTGCTCTTCGCGGGTGTCGTCGTTGGGCTCAGCGAGATCGCCCTGTCCGTCGTGGCCGACGACTTCGAGCATGTTTTTGTCGGCGCCGGTGATGTTCTCGTACTCGATGTAGAGGACGGGGTTGATCCAGTGTTCGCGCATCAGGGGGCGGAAGCGGTTTTCGAGGCGGAAGCCGGTGAAGAGGGTGGATTCCTGGCCGGTGGTTTGGCCGTCGAGGTAGAGCTCGGAGGTCCACCAGCCGGTGACTCCATATTCGAGCTCGGTGGCGAGGGCGCCGTAATGATGGCTGTCGGCGGGACGGCCGAGGGCGGTCTTGGTTTCGATTTCGAGGTTGCCGGGCTCCTCGAGATCGTGGGAGTAGGTGACGAAGTAGGGTTTCTCCTGCGCATGAAGGACTGGGATGAGAGCGGAGGCAAGAAGGAAGGCGGTAAGGAACCGGCTGAAGATGGGGCTGGAAAGATGGGAGGATCGAACCACGTGCAACCTCGCGTGCTTAATTGCGACTAATTCAGTCGCATATTGAATATAAATTCAGACTAATTTGGTCCGCAATCCCTGACAGTGTTCTACATCACACATTGCGGGATTCTGTTAGGTTGGTACCCCCCGCCCCCTCCCTATATAGCTTGTACACAACTGGTTTGTTTCTCTAGGTTTACAGAAGAGGGCGCGGTCTAAGTGTGTCTATCCATTGGAGTTGCTCGCAAGGTGATTGATGATAAAAGACTTAGGGGTGAGGGACGGAATGACGGTGGGTTGTGCATAGTTCCATTATGACGATTTGTGCGAAATGGACTGCAAATGAGTGATGTTTGGTTAAGCGCATTCTTTTCAGTGGGATGAGGTGGTGATGATGGCGGGTGCCGCTTGACTTCCGGTGAGGTGAACCCTTGGGAGTGTTTCGGACGCCTGCTCATCGGAGATGGAGCTGTGCGATGAACGGGGCACAACTCCTGAAATGCGGTTCCGCGGGGTCTTTCAGGTCGGGTCGATTCGGAGCAGGATTTATAGAAATAATGTCAATGAAAGTTGACACTAATTGACTCATGGTGCATCTTAACTAGTGACTATTGAAAATCTTTGTACCTAGAGGCAGGAAACAACATATGGCGAAAATCATTGGAATTGACCTGGGCACGACCAACTCATGCGTGGCCGTACTCGAGGGGGGTGAGCCCAAAGTCATCCCGAATGAAGAAGGTGCCCGGACCACTCCTTCTGTCGTGGGCTTCTCGAAGAGCGGGGAGCGGCTGGTGGGCCAGGTAGCCAAGCGCCAGGCCATTACGAATCCGGAGAATACGATTTACTCGATCAAGCGCTTCATGGGACGGCGCTACAACGAAGTGTCTGACGAGATGAAGATGGTGCCGTACAAGGTTGTCCAGCAGGGCGACCACCTGGCGGTGCTGGCGCAGGGCAAGGAATACACGCCGCCCGAGATCTCGGCGATGATTCTGCAGAAGCTGAAGAAGAGCGCGGAAGCTTACCTGGGTGAGACCGTTACGCAGGCTGTGATCACGGTTCCGGCGTACTTCAACGACGCGCAGCGGCAGGCGACGAAGGATGCGGGCAAGATTGCCGGCCTGGACGTGAAGCGTATTGTGAACGAGCCGACGGCGGCTGCGCTGGCGTATGGGTTGGACAAGAAGAAGGACGAGACGATCGCCGTTTATGACTTCGGCGGCGGCACGTTCGATATTTCAATTCTCGAAGTGGGCGAAGGCGTCATTGAGGTGAAGTCGACCAATGGCGACACGCACCTGGGCGGCGACAACCTCGACCAGCGCATCGTGGACTGGCTCATCGCGGAGTTCAAGCAGGAAGAGGGACTCGACCTGAGTTCGAAGGGCAACGAGATGGCTCTGCAGCGCCTGAAGGACGCGGCGGAAAAGGCCAAGATCGAGCTTTCGACGACGGTGGAGACCGAGATCAATCTGCCGTTTATTACCGCGGACGCAACGGGGCCGAAGCACCTGGTGCGGAAGCTGACGCGCGCGAAGCTGGAGCAGATGGTTTCGGACCTGCTGGACCGGTCGCTGGAGCCCTGCAAGAAGGCGATGGCGGATGCGGGCGTGAAGGCGTCGGACATCGACGAGGTTGTGCTCGTCGGCGGCCAGACGCGTATGCCGAAGATCCAGGAGATTGTGAAGCAGCTGTTCGGCAAGGAACCGCACCGCGGCGTGAATCCGGACGAGGTGGTTGCAGTGGGCGCGGCTGTACAGGCGGGCGTGCTGGCTGGCGAGGTGAAGGACCTGCTGCTGCTGGACGTGACTCCGCTGACGCTGGCGATTGAGACGCTGGGCGGCGTGGCGACTCCGATGATTCCGAGGAACACGACGATTCCGACGAAGAAGACGGAGACGTTCTCGACGGCTGCGGACAACCAGACGGAAGTTGAAGTTCACGTGCTGCAGGGCGAACGGCCGATGGCGGGGCAGAACCGCACGCTGGGCAAGTTCAAGCTGGCGGGAATCCCTCCGGCGCCGCGCGGGATTCCGCAGATCGAGGTCACGTTTGACATCGACGCAAACGGAATTCTGAACGTGACAGCGAAGGACAACGCGACAGGCAAGGACACGCGCATCACGATCACATCGAGCTCGGGCCTCAGCAAGGAAGAGGTGGAGCGCATGGCGAAGGATGCGGAGTCGCATGCGGCCGAGGATAAGGAGAAGCGCGAGGAGATCGAAGCGCGCAATGCACTGGACGGGCTGGTCTACAACATCGACAAGATGTTGAAGGAGAGCGGCGAGAAGGTGCAGGCTGCCGACAAGACGGAAGTCGAGTCGGCTTTGGCGGACGCACGGAAGGCGCTCGACGGCGGCAAGGCGGCAGACATGCGCGCGGCGCACGAAACGCTGACCAAGGCGAGCCACAAGCTGGCGGAGGCGCTGTACAAGGCAAATGCGGCAAACCCGGCGGCTGGGCAGGGTGCTCCTTCGGCGCAGGCTGATGGAACGCCGAACGGCGAGCAGAAGAAGGACGAAGGCGTGATTGATGCTGAATACGTCGACGTCGATGACAAGAAGTAGGACTGCTGCTCAAGGCGGTTTTCAATCGGGGTGGACGGCCTGTGCGTTGTTCCACCCCGTTTCGTCTTTTGAGTGAGTGCGAGTGAGCGCCCGATGCATGCTTCAACTTGGATCAGAGGTGTAGCGACAGTTTCTCTCCTAGGTAGCGGCCTGTTGATTGCTCAAAACGGCAAGCCTCCGGTTGTACCGCCGCGACTGATCAAACTGGTGAAGCCCGATTGTTCCAAGGGCAATCTCTGCCACGACCTGCATGGCGAGGCTACTGTAACCGTAAATGTGCTGACAGACGGCTCTGTTGGTGACACATATCCGAAGGGAACTAATCAGATTCTCATGGATGCTGCGGAAGAAGCCGCAAGACACTGCCGTTTCGAACCAGGCACATTCGCTGGGAAGCCGACCAGCATGAACTTCGACTTGCATTACAAGTTCTAGCTAGAAAGAAGATCACTGAAGGTCAGAACAGATTATGGCCACAACAGCGAACAAGGATTATTACGGGACACTGGGCGTCAAGAGGACGGCGACGCAGGAAGAGATTCGGAAGGCGTTCCGGAAGGCTGCGCGCAAGTATCATCCGGACGTGAATCCCGGCGATAAGAAGGCTGAGGAGAAGTTCAAGGAGATTTCGGAAGCCAACGATGTGCTGAGCGACGAGAAGAAGCGGAAGGTGTATGACCAGCTTGGCTTCTACTCGGACCAGATCGATCCGGCGCAGGCGGAGGCGTATGCGCGCCAGCAGCAGGGCGGCGGCGGGATTCCGGTGGACTTCGGCGGGTTTGATTTTTCGGGCTTCCAGGGCGGGGGCGGTGCGGCGGGAGCGGGGCAGTCGGGCTGGGGCAGCTTCAAGGATATTTTCTCGGGGATTTTCTCAGGCCAGCAGCAACAGCATCAGCCACGCGGTCCGCAGCCGGGAACGGATCTGGAGTACCAGGCGACGATCGATTTCTGGTCGGCGATTCGCGGCGGGAATGCGCGTATCCAGGTTCACCGGCAGGAGACGTGTCCGACGTGCCACGGGCAGGCGCATACGGGCGGTCCGATGACATGTCCCGAGTGCAACGGTACGGGGCAGGTGACGCAGATGGGCGGCCGGATGAAGTTCAACATTCCGTGTCCGCGCTGCGGCGGATCGGGACGCGTGACGAGTGAATGCGCGACGTGCCATGGGCAGGGAACAGTGAGCCGGACAGAGACGGTGGAGTTCCGGATCAAGGCGGGGACGCGCGATGGACAGCGGATCAGGCTGGCGGGCAAGGGCAATGCCGGCGTGAATGGCGGGCCGGCGGGCGATTTGTACGTGATTGTGCGGACGGGTACGAATCCGGTTTTTACGCGCGTGGGCGATGATATCCAGGTGACGGTACCGGTAACGGTGCCGGAGGCGTCGCTGGGCGCGAAGGTGGAAGTGCCGACGATTGATGGAAGGGCGCAGTTGAAGATTCCGCCGGGGACGCAGAACGGGCAGAAGCTGCGGTTGCGGGAGCGCGGCGTGGAGAGCGCGTCGCATGCGGGGCAGCGTGGGGACCAGATTGTGACGGTGCAGGTGGTGGTTCCGACGCTGAACGATGAGCGCAGCCGGGAGATCATGCGGGAGTTGGCGAAGCTGAATGCGACGGATCCGCGGGAAGGGTTGTTTGAGAAGGCGGGGACGAGAGACTAGGGACTAGGGACTAGGGACTAGGGACGTAGGGACTAAGTGAACCTAGGTGGAGTGCGGGTTATGACGGCGAAACGCAAATCGAAGGGTGCGTACATGATCTCGGCGGTGGCCGAGATGTATGAGATCCATCCGCAGACTCTGCGGCTCTACGAGCGCGAGGGATTGCTGAAGCCGTCGCGTACGGAAGGGAACACGCGGCTCTATACCGATGAGGATCTGGAGCGGCTGGAGTTCATTCTGAACCTGGCGCGGGATCTCGGCGTGAATATTGCGGGGATCGCGATCATCTTGCAGATGCGGGAGCGCATGGAAGAGATGAACCGGCAGATGCAGAGCTTCGTGGAGTATGTGCGGAGCGAGATGCTATCGCGGTTTCAGCAGGCGGCGCCAGGGACGTCGGGGGCGATTGTGCCGCTGAGAAAGCCGGCGGTCGTAATTAAGCCGCCAGCATCGCGAAAGCTGTAATGCTGCTCGCATGACCAAGTACACAGTCTTCTTCCATATCGGAAATGAGCTCGGACTCAAAACGAAGGTGCTGAAAGGCCGCGCGTGGCTCGACAATTCCTGTCTGCGCGTGGAAGGACTGACGAGTCTTGAGATCTCATTTCGTGACGTCAGTCGAGTAAAGATGTTTCGGCTTCACGGCCTCGGTCGGGTGATTGAGATCGATCATCGACAAGGCCGTCTGTTCCTTTCTGTCGTTCGGGTCATGATCGGCCAATTTGCATTCATAAACTTCTTCAAGACGGGCGCTCTCTTCAAGCAGCTTTCGGCTGCAAGCGAAAACGATAAGACCTAAACGTTATGCTGGAAGCTGCATGTGGTACGTTCTGCTTGCGATTGCGGTGTTCGGGCTGGTCACGTCTTCGGTCTTTACGGGGATGACGCTGGTTGCGGTGCCGCGGTTTTTGCGGGAGAGGCGGACTGCGGAGGCGAAGTTGCGCGAGAGGCCGGGATTTGTGCCGGCTCTGAGCGTGCTGAAGCCGCTGGCGGGAGCGGAGCCGGATCTGGAAAAGCATCTGGCGAGTTTTTCCGAGCAGGACTATCCCGAGTTTGAAATTTTGTTTTGCGCAAGAAAGCCGGAGGATGCGGGGCTGGAGATTGCGCGGCGGGTGGCGGCGCGGTATCCGCATGTGGCGGTGCAGTTCTTTGCGACCGGCGAGCCCAAGTACATCAATGCGAAAGTGGCGTCGATGGAGCTGATGGAGAAGTCGGCGCGGCACGACATTCTCGTGATCAGCGACAGCGATGTGCGGGTGACGCCGGATTATCTGCGGGCGGTGGCGCTGCCGTTTGCGGACGAGCGCGTGGGCGGGATGTGCTGTCTCTATCGCGGGATTGCGGCGGGTGGCGGGTTATGGGCGCGGCTCGAAGCGGTAGGGATGAGCGTGGAGATGACGGCGGGCGTGCTGGTGGCGCGGATGATGGAGGGCATGCAGTTTGTGCTGGGGCCGACGATGTCGTTTCGGCGCGATGTGATTGGGCAGATGGGCGGGTTCAAGGTTACGGCGGATTATTGCGCGGATGATTTTGTTCTGGGGAACGAAACGCACAAGCTGGGACGTGAGGTGGTGCTGAGCCATCATGCGATCGATCACATCGTGATCAACCTGAGTTTGGTGGCGTCGCTGAAGCACCAGGTGCGGTGGATGAAGTCGACGCGGTTTTCAAGGCCGAAGGGGCACTTTGGGACGGCGCTTACGTTCAGCATGCCATTCGGGTTGGTGGGGCTGGCGGCGGGAGTGCTGCTGGGGCATGTTTGGTGGGGCGTGGGGTTGCTGGCTTGGGCGATTGCGTCGCGCGAGGCGCTGTCGGTTGCGGTGGGGCGGATGGTGGTGCGCGATCCGAGCTGGTTTAACTTGCTGGTGCTGTATCCGGTGCGGGATTTGATGGGGTTCTTCTTCTGGGCGGCGAGTTACATGGGGAGCAGGATATTGTGGCGGGGAAGGGTGTTTCAGCTGCTGCCGGGTGGGAAGATGCGGGCGGCGGAGTAGTAGGCTGCGCTACGGTCGGCTCGCCGCTGCTGATGCAGAATTGGCTCTACGTTCAGGGATCCAGATACGGAATCTTGCTCAGCCATCGATCGAAGGCAGCGTCGAAGTTATAGATTCTCTGGAATCTCAGGTTCGGCCGCAACCGATCGACTGGCTCCAAATCGATGTATCGAGTCTTCAATCCATCGGAATCGGCCATCTCGATTTCGCGATGTCCTCGAATCTCCGAGAATGCGAGTCGCTTCCGGGAGAACAACGTCTTGACTTCGATTGCGTCCGTTTCGAGGCTCACGGAGGTAGTGAAGAAGTAGATCGAAATCCCGAGCCCGGTGAGAGTGAGAAGAGCCGGAATGAGGATTTCGGTCAGCGTGCCGGGTTGATCTCCCGATGCGATCGCGCCCCAGAAGTGGATAAGCCCCGCGAAAGAGAAACCGAAGAAGCCGAGCGCAAAGATGCGGAGCCACCACTTGGGGTGGTAGCGCTGGATAATGTGACCCGATTGCGGAGGCATCTTTGCTGACCATTATCCATCAGCCAAAGATGAGAGCGGATTAATTGAGCGGTCGGTCGGTCCAGAGTTGTTTGTCGGCGATGGAGCGGACGGGGTAGAGGCGGCCTTTGAGGATCTGTTCGGCCTTGTCCTGATATTCGTCCTGGGCGAAGAGCCATTTGCGTTCGCCGGTGCCCCACATCGTTGAGAGCTGATTGTCGTCGAGGAAGATGTTGGGGGCGTCGGGGTAGCAGGAGCCCCAGACGAGCGATGATCCGATGCCCTGTGGGGAGCAGCGGGGCATGACGACGAGAGCCGGTCGGCGGAACAACTTGTGCGTGTAGAAGATGACGGAGGATGCGTCGGACTGGTCGTGGTAGACGATGAGCGAATCAGAGGGCGAGGCTTTGGCGAGGATGGCGTCCGCGATCTGCTTTGAGCTGAGCATGGGATCGAAGCGCGCGAAGGCGATGTGCGCGGCGACGAGGAAGGCGGAGAGGGTGACGGCGATGCTGATTGTTGCTGCGATGTGGCGGCCGCGGATGCGGAGGAGCCAGCCGAGGGCGGGTCCGATCAGGAGGGAGACGGCGGCGATGAGCGCGGGGAGGCGGAGCGCGGCAAAGGACGGGCCGGTGAGGTCGAAGAAGTGCGACATGGAGAGGGTGTATCCGCCGACTTCGCGATGGGCGAGAAGGGTTCCGATGTCGGAGACGTAGGGCAGATGGCGGGACTGCCACAGACAGTAGAAGAGGATGGCCGAGATGAGGACGCCAATGATGCTGAAGAATGCCTGTGCGCCACTGAGCCACTTCTGCGATAAGAGCGGTCTTTGATTTTCAGAGGTGTGCCGCTCTTCGATGCGGGCGAGGGTGGCAGCGAGAAGCATGAGCAGGGGCGTCCAGGCGGGGAAAGTGTAGTACTCCTGGTTCGTCGAGATGGAGAAGAAGAGCAGGGTGAATCCGGCGAAGAGGGAGAGCAGCCAGGTGGAGCGAACGCGGAACTTGAGGCGCTCGACGTAGGTGGCGACGTCGTTGCGGACGGCGTGTTCGAGGTAGAAGTCGACGGTCTGGCCGGAATCGCGGCGCAGGTGCTGAAGCCAGGTGTGGCGCGTGCGCCATGCCAGGACGAGGAGCGCGGGAGCAAAGAGGCTCCAGGGGAAGAGCCAGACCAGGTGCGCGAGCCAGTACACGAGGAACGGCATTTTGTTGTAGTCGTTGGGAAAGCGGCCACCGATGAAGCGGAAGAGGTGTTCGTTGATGAAGTAGAAGTACCAGAAGCCGTGGACGTTGCCGAGGGTGGGGTGATTGCCGATGGGGTGGCCCTGGTCGGGATTGCGCAGGCCGCAGAGGACGTGCCAGGGAGCGGCGATGGCGAGATAGAGAAGGGTTCCAGTGAAGGGCTTGAGATCGCGCCAGCGACGCCAGTGTCCAGTGAGGAAGAGATACGGAACGGCAGCGGCGATGAAGAAGACAGGCGCGATGAGTCCCTTGGTCAGCGTGGCGAGCGCGAGCGCGGCCCACATCCAGTAGATGCGATCGGGGCGGCGGCTTTCGAGGCCGGTGAGGAAGCACCACAGCGCGAGCAGGAAAAGAAAACTCAGCAGGGCTTCGGGGATGGCGAAGCGCGTGAAGAGAAATGGGCCGACGGAGGTGAGGACGGCGAGGCCGGCGTAGAGTCCTGCGCGAGATCCCCATGCGCGCGATGACCAGAGCCATGCGAGCCAGGCGAGGCCGAGGATGGCAAGGGTATTGGGCAGGTGGGTGGAGAAGACGTTCTGGCCGAAGATCTTGTAGAGCCCGGCGGCGAGCCAGTAGGGAAGCGGCGGTTTTTCGAGGTAGCGAATGCCGTTGAGCTTCATGGTGACCCAATCGCCAGATTCAGCCATGTGCTGGGCGACCTGGGCGTGGGAGGCATCGACGTCGTCGAGGAGCGGCGGAGTAAAGAGCGAGGCAAATTGCACGGCGATGAAGACCACAACGAAGAGGGCCCAGATCGTCACGATGGACGGGGCGCGCAGGGTCGTCGCTGGAGCGGTGCGAGGGGTCGCAGTCAATGTAAGCCTCTGATAATCAAGGATAACAGCGGAGTAGATGTCGGATTTCAGGGAACGAAACGGTGGGGAGCCGAGGGCGGTGTTGAGTCGGGACGGCTAGAATGAGGCCCAGGTTAATTTGTGATGAATCGATTGTCGCGATCGGACGAGCAGGAAGCGGAGATGCTGTCAGACAAGATTGAAAGCTGGCGCGAACTGCTTGAGCGGTGCGGGCGGAAGCCGACGAAGAAGAGGGTTCATGCGCTGCGGGTGGCGACGCTGCGGATCCAGGCTGAGGTCGAGGATGAGCTGAAAGAGTTGCCGAGGGCGAGTCACGAGGCGCAGGCGATGATCCGGTTTGGCAAGGTTGCGGAGAAGCTGCGCGATGCGCTGGGCGGGGTGCGCGAACTGGATGTGTGGATTGGGAAGATTCAGGGGTTGCGCGAATCGCTGAGCGGAAGCATGACGTATGTGCCGCGTTCGAGCCGCGAGACGAGCCGGCAGTTGGAAAGGCTCGAGGGTCGGCTGACGAGGAAGCGGGAGAGTGCGGGGGAGAAATTGGCCGCGCAGATCGGGAAGCGCCAAGACAATCTGCTGTCGGCTGCGCGCGAACTGGAGAAATCAACGAGAGGTCGCGCCGACTCTGATGAGGATCGCGCGGAAAAGCTTCTGAAAGAGTTTGCGGTGATCGTGGCGGAGTTTCCGACGTTTGATGAGGAGAACCTGCACGAGTTCCGGAAGAGCATCAAGAAGATTCGGTACGTGGCGGAGGTTCACGAGGCCGATCCGCGATGCGAGCGCATTGCTGCGCAGATGAAGAAGGTGCAGGGCTCGATTGGCGAGTGGCACGACTGGCAGGTGCTGGCGCGCACGGCGGGACACGGCAAGCATGCGAAGGGTGCTGAGGCCGTGGAGTTGCTGAGCGGCTTGACGGCGGAGGCGTTTGAGAAGGCGCTTGCGACGTGCGATGGCGTGGTAAGGGGGATGGCGGAGATGGGGCCGGAGTCGAGCGGAGTTCGCAAAGCACCAGTGAGGGCTGAGGTTGCGGGGGATGCAGCGGACCTGAAGCGGGCTTGATGCTTTGCTGTTTCCGACCTGGTACGCAACAGTGCGTCTGGAATGCGCACCCGAATCTCTCGCTTCCCACGTCTCCAACTGCGGGAGACCCTTCGGCAAGCTCAGGGCAAGCTATGGGGCACCCGGCTTTGATGAGGGCGACTGACTCCCGCTCATCGCACGATGGAGCTGTGCGATGAACGGGGCACAGCTCGGTGTCTGGTGAAAGCTTTGAGGTGCGCGGAACATAGCGAGCTTTGGGGGCGTAGACACTGGCATGAGCGGCGCTCGGCGAGTGACTATTTTTGTGATCGCAACGATAGCGGTTTGGGTTCTGGGCTGCGCGGCCGTCGGGGTCGTCGCTGTGGAGGGGGCCTTGCATCTGCCGCACCTCAGGTTGACGGCTGAGGAACGGGACCGGGCTGGGGCGGTCGCTGAGAAATACCACGCAGATCTCAGGGATGTGGAGATCACAGCGAACGACGGCGCGGTGCTGAGGGCGTGGAGCATCCGAGAGCATGGTGGGAATGGACATGTCGTGCTCCTGCTTCACGGACAGGGAGACAATCGTGCCGATATGCTCGGGCAGGCCGAGATGCTGTTGCGGCACGGTTTTTCGGTGTTGATGCCGGATGCGCGTGCGCACGGCGAGAGCGGCGGGGCGATCACTACGTACGGGGTACTCGAAGCGGACGATGTGCGGCGCTGGTTTGAGTGGATCGAAAAGAGTGAGTCGCCGCGATGCATCGATGGGCTCGGTGAGTCGATGGGAGCCGCGGAACTGCTGCGATCGCTCGATGCGGAACGCGGATTCTGCGCAGTGGTTGCGGAGAGTCCATTTGCGACATTTCGCGAGGCCGCGTACGACCGGCTGGGGCAGGAGTTCGGAAGAGGGCCGAGGCTGGGCCGGACCATTCTCTGGCCTGCGTTTGATACTGGTTTGGCTTATGTTCGGGTGCGCTACGGAGTGAATCTGGCTGAAGCTGATCCGGCACGCGCGGTTGCGCGTTCGACGGTACCCGTGATGTTGATCCATGGTCTTGCGGATACAAACCTTCCAGCGAGGCACTCAGAGATGATCAGGGCGACGAGTCCGAGAGTCGCCTTATGGGAGCCAAAGGCTGCGGAGCATTGCGGGGCATCTGCCGCGGAGCCGGTGGAGTATGAGAGGCGCGTGATCGAGTGGTTTGAAGAACACGAAGGCCGATGAGTGTGACCAGAGACCTCTCATGGAATGAACGAGCAGAGTCCGGTTCGTGGGAGCGAGTTGCTCCCCACGTCTCCAACTGCGGGAGACATGGGGCACCCAGATCCAGGTGGAGGCAGCATCACCCCGGTCCCCAAGTGCGAGGGACCGGGGGCACCCAGTTTTAGCTTGAGGTCATCACGCGATCGTGCGTGGGGTCGTGTATCTTGACGGCAGAAACTGAATTCGAATTTCGGGGTGAGCTTCGTCGAGAATGCCTACGTTTGCCGCTATCGATATCGGTTCCAATTCCTGCCGTTTGAAAATTGCGAAGGTCGTGTCGCACCAACTGCGGACGCTGCATGAAGACCGCGAGGTGACGCGGCTGGGCGCGAGTGTGTTTGCGTCGGGACTGGTGTCTCCAGAGGCGATGGCGGCGACGCTGCGAGCGCTGAAGCGTTTTCAGCGTGCGGTGCAGCAGCATGGGGTGGACCAGATTCGCGTGGTTGCGACGTCGGCGATGCGGGACGCGCGCAACGGTGCGGCGTTTCAGGCGTGGGTGAAGGCAGAGACCGGCTGGAACATGGAGACGATCTCGGGTTTGGAGGAGGGTCGGCTCATCCATCACGGACTGATGAGCGAGGCCGGCACGGGCGGGAAGCTGCTGCTGATTGATCTGGGCGGGGGAAGCTGCGAGATCACGCTGTCAGAGCACAAGAGGATCAAAGACACGATCAGTCTGCCGCTGGGAGCGGTGCGGTTGACGGAGGAGTTTCTGCAGGTTGATCCGGCGTCGCCGGAGGACCTGGCGCGGATGAGGCGCTTGATCGCGCGGGAGCTGCGCAGAGCGCACCGGAAGATCCAGCCGGGGCGCGTGCCGATGGTGATTGCGACTTCAGGGACGGCGGCGGCGCTGGCAGAGGCTTGCGCGGCGATGCTGGCGAAGTCGGGGAAGACGAAGTCCGTGCGGAAGTCGGCGCGGGATGGAGGCGCGGGGTTTGCGCCGACGCCGCTGGTGAGAAAGGTGGCCGCGAAGCTGTCGCGGATGAGTCTGCCGGAACGCGAGGCGGTGGCGGGGATCGGGCCGCGACGTGCGGAGATCATTACCGCGGGCGCGCAGGTGTTCGCGGAGTTGCTGGAGAGCTATAACCTGGCGGGCTTCCGGTATTCGCCGCTGGGGTTGCGCGATGGAATGCTTGCGCAGATGCTGGCGGCGCAGGACCAGCGGGCGGCGGTGCATCGGCAGTTTGAACTGGAGCGGTGGGAGTCAGTGGTGGCGACGGCGAAGCGCTACGGTGTGGACATGCGGCAGGCAGAGCCGGTGCGGGGGCACGTGGTGCAGCTGTTCAAGGATTTGGGCTCGCTGCATCGGCTGCCCGAGGAGTACGAGACACATCTGGCAGCGGCTGCGGTGTTGCGGGATACGGGGAAGTTCGTCAACCACCAGGGACACCACCGGCATACGCAGTACATCATTTCGAGTTCGGAGATGTACGGGTATACGCAGGTGCAGCGGACGATTGTGTCGGCGATCGCGCGGTATCTCGGGAAGAGCCGTCCGCAGCCGAACGATCGCGCGCTCAGGAACATTCCGCTGGAAGAGCACAGGAATGTGGAGAGGGCAGTAGTGCTGCTGCGACTGGCGGTGGCACTGAATCAGGACAGGGCGAGCGATGTGCTGAAGGTGGCGGCGAAAGTGTATCCGAAGCGCGTGTATCTGGAAGTTGAGCCGGGGAGGACGGGCGCGGAACTTGAGTTGTGGTCGCTGCGAAAAGAGGCGGACTATTTTCGAGAGGTCTTCGACCGCGAACTTTTCGCGACGCTGGCGTAGATCCACCGGGCCATGCGCGGATCAATGAGCCATTGAAGAAGCGGCGGGTGCTTGTCCATGTCGATGCGGACGACCGAGCCTTTGCGCATGCGGACGCCGGCACCGCCGTTGCCGGTGATGAGGCGGCCGAGAAACTGGAAGAGATTGGGATTGTGGCCGACGAACATGACGTCGGCGCGGTCGGCGTATTTGTTGATGAGTTTCTGGAAGTCGGCGTAGGTGGCGGTGAGGTCGAGGGCGGGGTTGATTTCGACTTTGCCTTCGTAGCCGAGCTCGTTGCCGACAAACTGGGCGGTCTGGAGCGCGCGCTTGAGCGGGCTGGAGACGATGATGTCGGGCTGGACCCGGAGTGCGCCGAGGAGCCGGCCCATGAGCATGCACTGCTCTTTGCCTTCGGCGATGAGGCCGCGCTTGGCGTCGAGCTTTGCGCTTTCACGGGGGACGCCGGCGTTGGCGTGGCGCATCAGGTAAAGGTTCATAGGGGGACGGACGCGCAAGGCGGAAGAGTGCCGCGAAGGGCGAGCGAGTTCCAGCCTGTTGCCGCTTTTCCTTTGGAGGATTTTAACACGAAGTTCATCGTTTAAGACGGAGGAGTGAGGGCGGAAGTGCTGTGGTTTGTTGGGCTTTAGCAGGCGCGGGAAGGATTCGGGTTAGCATCATGGGATTCAGTCAATCGCGGTTTTCTGGTGGGCAAAGATGATCGATTTACGGCTGGGGTTCAAGATCTACGACAACGACTGGTCGCGGAAATACGGAATGAGGCCGGAGCAGGCAGCGGATGTGCTCGCGACGATGGGCGCCACGTTTGCGATCGCGCAAAGCAGGTTTCTGCCGATGCAGGACTCGGCTGTAGAGAGCGAACTGCGCGAGGGTGACGCGGGCAATCAGGCGAGGGATGATGTTGCGTTTCGCAATGCGCTGCGCGAACGGGGGATCGCGTATTTCGGGTGCCTGAACATCTGTTTTGATCCGGCGTTTACGGCTGCTCATCCTGAACTGCTGCCGGTTGATCAGTTTGGACGGACGGAAGAGAAGCAGGATTGGTATGTCGGTCTGCCGCCGGATCGCGAAGAGAATCTGGAGCATAAAAGTGCGATTCTGGAGCGCGCAGTTCCGGCACTCGATCCGGACGGGATCCATCTCGGTTTTGTGCGCTGGCCGGGATTCTGGGAGATCTGGCTGCCGGATGTGGAGCGAGCGGCAATGCCGGAGTATTGCTATTCGCCCAGGACGCTGCGGCGGTTCTGTGAGGCCGCCCGGGTGGATTTGCCTGTGAACGATGCCCCAAAGGCGGCGCGGATGATTGCCGAAAACCACCGGAGCGAGTGGCGCGAATGGAAGTGCGGCATCACCGTGGAGGCGATTGCGCGCATGCGCGCGACGGTGCAGGCGAAGAGGCCCGGGACTGCGATCGCGATCAACACTCTGCCGTTCTTTCAGTCTGACTTCGACAATGCGGTGGAAGAGGTCTTTGGGCAGGATATTGGGCGGCTCTCGCAGGTGGTGGACGTATTCGAGGCGATGTCGTATCACCAGATTCTGCGACGGGATGCGATATGGCCGGCTGCAGTGGGAAGCGACATCAAGAGGCGGACCGACAAACGGGTGATCTGCACGCTGCAGGCGCAAGCGCTTTACCTGGAGGGCATGCACGCCGGCCGAGGGCGAAGCACGGAGATCTCCGGGAAAGAATTCGGTTCGGCCGTCGATGAGCTGGAGAAGAGCGTAGTAGACGGGATGTGCGTGTTCACGTTCTCTCAACTGCTGGAGAGGCAGGATTCTGAGGACGGGCGGAAGATGGTGGCGCGGCTGAGCCGTTTTCGCAGAGGTTGAGGCTGGCTCTTCTTGGGGGGTTGAGGGTGGATGCTGCGGCGAGGAGCGATGGAAGTCGCTGTGCAATTTTCGCCTTTTATTCGCCTTATACTGCTGCACATGGGCGGGGAGAGAGCATCGACGGCGCGGTTGCGACTGGCGGGAAAGATTTGTGCACGGTGCGGGAACAGGTTGCAGGATCCGCCGCCGACACCGGGCGAGCGGGTGTGCTCGAAGTGCAAGTCGCCGGGCGTGCATCGGGTGTACATGTACTACATCCTTCGCGACTGCTGGATGTGCCAGTTTCTGGAGGAGGATCTAAAGACTTCGTTGCCGGGGAGGCTGCATTTCAAAAATGCGGAGAAGATCAGGACGATTGTCGATAAGGTGGGGAACTTCGCGAATCTGCAGGATCGGCAGGCGCTGGATTACGGGCTGGAGATCGGGCGCGGCGGAGTGTGGCTGCAGTTGACGGACGAGCAATATGCGCGGCTGAAGAAGCAGGTGAGCGGGTCTTGATGGGTGCGGGCGGGTTCAGGCCGGAGGGCTGGAGTGGGTGAGTTTTCGATTGGGCGCCCAGGCCTCGCTGACGAGCAGACCTCCGAGGAATTTTCGTTGAGATCGAAGAGTCCAGCCGGATTGGGAGAGGGCAGAGTGGTGGTCGGGCAGGCTGCGGATCTGGAGATTTGTGAGAAGCCGGAAGGCGAGGTAAAGGAGGCGGACGAGTGGTGCTGCGAAGACGCGGCCGAAGAAGCTGGATGGGATGGCGAATTCGGAGATGAGCCACGTGGCGCCCGGGGCGGCATGACGGCGAAGGCGGGAGGCGAGGTCGCTGACTTCGTTCTGCGTGAGGCAGTCGAGGAAGAAGTGCGTGGCGATGAGGTCGTAGTCGTGACGCGAGGGCGTGAAGGCGCGAGCATCGGCTACGCAGGTGCGAATGCGATGCGAGGGAGAGCGGCCGGCGAGCTGGCGGAGCATGGCGGGGCTGGCGTCGACGGCGTCGATTTCGATGGCGGGATTGGAGCGGAGCAGGCGTGCTGTGAAGCGGCCGTCACCGTCCCCGAGGATGAGGGCGCGCCGGCAGCGAGTGAGGGTCGGGATGTAGGCAGAGCGGCAGCGCTCGAGGAAGGGGCCGAAGGTGAGCCACTCCATCCAGCGATAGACGCGGGCGAGGCGGTTGAAGTCGGGCGTTGCGGTGGCTGGCGGGCCCTGGGCAACGGCGAGTTCGACGGGGATCGTCATGCCGGCAGGGCTCGCGCGAAGAGCAGAAATGCAGGCGCCAGGAGGACGAGATCGGCGAGGGCACGCAGAGTGACGGCATCGATGCGGTGGCGGAAGCAGTCGAGAGCGGCGATCATGAGGGCGCTCGCTGAGGCGCAGAAGAAAAGCGCGGATGTGCGCGCAAGGCCTGGGGGAAGAGCGGCAGCGATGGCGAATCCGGAGAGCGCGATGGTGAGGGCGAGAACGGAGATGCGGGTTGAAGAGATGTGGGATTCCCAGCGCGCGATGGCGGCGCAGTTGAGCCATGCCAGGCCAGCGAGGAAGGAGAGGCTGAGGATAGCGGGCCACGGAGATGCGGAGTGAATCCGAGTGAGCGTGGGAGCGGCACATCCGGCGGCGAAGAGAATACCGACGAGCATTTCTTTGGAGCAGAGACGACGAAGCCAGGCTGGAAATCGAGCGGATGAGTGGACGCCTGAGAAGTAGGCGAGCGCAGCGGCAGCGATGATGGAGTCGTGCTCGCGGGCTCGAACGGGCATGAGCCTGACGATGATGGCCGCGGCGGTCAGGCCGGTGCAAGAGGCGAGGGTGGTGAGGAGCCGCCGATGCCGCCAGTGGAAGTGATGCCGCTCGCGAAGGATTGCAGGAGTGTTGGAGCTGATGGCGCGGCGTGCATCGAGAATTCTGTCGACGACGTAGACGGTCCAGGTGCCCGTGGCGAGGAGAAGCGCAATCCATGGCTCGAGGCGGATGTTGGCAGTGTGGGCGATCGCGTATGCCCAGACAACAGCAACGGAGGGAGCATCGAGACTGGTCAGATGCCAGATGGCGAGGAGTCTGGCGGGATAGGAGCGCAGGGTAGCGCCCGGGACATGGTCAGATTGGCAGATCAGGGGTGAGCTGAGAAGGGAAGATGCCACACTCTCGATTTTAGTGCCCCTCAGAGTTTTGGTAACCCGGAGGCGCGCTCAGGATGCCATCTCCCAATCAGAGTCTTCGCTGTCCGATGCCGATGCGGCGGCGGAGAATTCGGAGGCCATCGCGCGCTGGAGGTCGGCGACGCGGCGGTCGAAGATGAGCTTGAGCTCCTGGAGGGATTCGTCGTCGGCGCTAAGCCCCGATTTCTGTTCGACATCTTCCAGGGTCGAACGCAGGACTTCAATCAAGCCGGGAGTGTGTGTACGGCGCATCACCAAGTTGGATTCGGAAAAGCTACCTGGGGTATAGCCGAGGTCCGCGAAAAGCGGGCGGGGATTTCACAACGTGGAAATGACGCGGAGTGAATAGGAGAGGCGACGGTGCTTGGTCCGAGCCAGCACCAGGAGTGAAGCGCGGGAGAGATCCCGGTGGCTTAGTCGTCCAGATCGATGTCGGAGTCGTCGGCGTAGAAGTTGCGATTCTCGAGCATGGCGATCCGTTCGCGCAGAGTGTTTTTGAACTCCAGCACTCCGGGGTGCTGCTGATTCAGGCCCTCGGTCTCTTCAACACACTCGAGGTTAGCGCGGAGCGTTTCGGCCAGATAGATTGTGGTGAACACGTGCATTTTGTCTTCAAGAAATGGTCCCACAATTCTGGCCTAGTTGAACGGGACAGTTGGTGACATTCGTCACGGTGGTTCGAGGGATGGTGACGTTCGTCACGACCAGTGCTTTCCGCGAGGAAAGAAATGAAGAGAAGAGGAGAGCGCGGACGAGTGAGCACCCGCGCCGGTAGGGAATGAGGTTAGATTTCGCCCTGTGCCTGTGCGGCTTCAGCTGAGAGGGAGTTGATCGCACCTGTAATACAACTCTTCAAGTCGGTTACTGTCTTGCCGTCTTTGCCTGGGTAGATGGTGTGCTCTAGAAGGTACAGGGTGCTTTTAAGTATCTCTATAACGTTCAACGGAATCTCGTATGGCATGACCTTTCTCACCATTGGTTAATTTCGTGGAACAACATCTATTCACGATAGATGCAATCGGAGGTGCGAGTGGTTTTCTGGAGTGCGTGTGGAAAGGCAGGCGATCTTTACTGAAGAGTCACGTTACTGCGAATGCGTTTTCTTAGTGCGGTTGTTTCTGAGCGGTGACAGCGCAGGCAGAGCGTGCGGATGTTGGAGAGATCGCACTCGCCGCCACCTTCGATCACGGGGACGATATGGTCGGCATCCCAGAGGGATTTGCGCGAGCGAGTGCGCAAGCCCCAGTGCATGAGGAGTGTTGCGCGAGCAGCTCCGCGCGAGAAGCGAAGTTTTCGTGCGGCGGCGAGGGTGTCGGTAGAGCAAGATGCGCAGATGCCGCGATCGCGTTCGAAGACTTTTTCGCGAAGGTATGCAGGCTGAGTGCGGAGTTTCCACTCGTGAACACAGTAGTCAGAGCAAAAGGTGAAGCGCCTCTTGGGGACTTCGAGGGAGCACCAGCGACAGAGCCCGCGGCCATTTGGTCCGCGCGGAACGGATCCGCGGTCGACCCAGCCACCCTTCATGGCGCGCATCGTGCTCACAGATAGTTTGTAAATCAGAGAGAACTTACAGCGGAGGTTCGAGAGATAAGAGGGTACAAAAGTCGGCAAGTCGGGGCGATGGCGAGGGGAGTGGCAGCGCAGGAGGAACTCAGCGCATCAGAACTGCACGTGGGCCCCGCGCAATCGACGATAGCGGCAGAAGATTTGCTAAGACGGGGCACCGCGCCAGCGGGTTCCGAGATGGTAATGCCGTGCGCCATGGTGGTGGTGGCGCACGCGGACGATGAGACGATCGCGCTTGGGGCGCGGATGGAGCGCCTCGACGGAGCACATTTTGTACATGTGACGGACGGCGCTCCTCGGAACGAAGAAGACAGCCGGGCGCATGGGTTCAAGAGCCTGGACGATTATCGTGAGGCGCGAGCCGCGGAACTGGCACGTATGTTTCAGGAAGCGGGGTTGCAGCGCGCGAGCAGCGTGGGCCTGCATTTCCGCGACCAGGAAGCGGGTTTGCATTTGACGGAGATTACCCGGCAGATCGCAGAGCAGGTCGCGCTGCGCGAGCCGGAGATCATCTTCACTCATCCCTACGAGGGCGGGCATCCGGATCACGATGCGTGCGCATTTGCGGTACATCACGCGGTGGAGATGAATAGAGCGCGAGGAGGCAGAAGACCGCTGGTGCTGGAGGCGCCTTTCTACCATGCGGGTCGAACGGGGTTCGAAGCGGGGAGGTTCCTGAGGCTGGACGGCTGGATGCCGGAGATTGCGTATGAGCTTTCTGAAGAGGAGCGGGCACAAAAGCGCAAGTTGATGGCGTGCTTCGTATCGCAGCGGGAAACCCTCAAAGGGTTCGATGACGCGTGGGAACGGTTTCGGATTGCGCCGGTATATGACTTTACGCATCCGCCGCATTCGGGGAAGTTGCTGTATGAGAACTATCCGTGGGGCATGACTTCAGAGAGATTCTGTCAACTCGCTGAGGAGGCGGAAGGTGAGCTCGAGAACGATGCAGCGAGGGCGTTGTGATGAGGGTTCTAAGCATTGCATATCCGTTTGCACCGGTCGGGCCTAATCTCGTTGGAGGCGCGGAGCAGATTTTGTGGGATCTCGATCAGGCGATTGTGGCGGCGGACGATCGTTCGCTGGTGGTGGCATGTGAAGGATCGAGGCCGGCGGGCGAGTTGTTCGCAGTACCGCTGCCGAAGCGGGGCACGCTGGATGAGGCGGATGGTGCGTGGTGCCGGAAGGAGTTTCATGCGGCAGTGGATCGTGCGCTGGCTTCAGAGACTGTGGATCTGGTGCATGTGCACAGCATGGATCTGTATGGATATGAATTTTCGCCGGAGATACCGGTGCTGATCACGCTGCATATGCCGGTGGAATGGTACGAACAGGGGACGATGAGGAGCTACAAGGGGCACGCGCATTTCTGCTATGTGTCAGAGAGTCAGAAGCGCGCGGGGGTTCCGGTGTTCGGCGATGCGCCGGTGATCGAGAACGGAGTTGACGTTCTGCCGCTGCATGAAGTGAAGAGGTCGGACTTTGCGCTGGTGATGGGTCGGATTTGTCCGGAGAAGAATGCGCACAGCGCGTTGGAGGCAGGGACGAAGGCGAGTATGCGGGTGGTGATCGGCGGGCAGGTGTATCCCTACCGCGCTCATCAGGAATATTTCGAAGAGAAGATTGCGCCGCAACTGGAAAAGGGCGCGGACGTGAGGCATGAGTTTGCAGGACCGCTCACGCCGGAGCGCCGGCAGCAGATGCTGGCAGAGGCGAGGTGTCTTCTGCATCCAACGGTGGCCCCGGAGACGAGTTCGCTGGTGGCGATGGAGGCGCTGGCTGCTGGAACGCCCGTGATTGCGTACCGGTCTGGCGCGCTGCCGGAGATCGTCGAGGACGGCGTGACGGGGTTCCTGGTGAACGGCGTGGACGAGATGGCGGAGGCGATCGGGAAGGTGGATGCGATTTCGCCGACGGCGTGCCATGAAGCTGCGGAGAGGCGATTCTCAAAGCGACGCATGGTGGAGCGGTACTTCGATTTGTATCGCAGGATCCTGCAGGAAGGGGCCCCACACCAGTGCAGAGCGCAGTTCAGTATCGCTTCCTGAAGAGCAGCGAGGATTTGGAGAGGTTTGTTCCGGCGTGGCGGAGCTTGTGGGCGCGGGATCCGGATGCGCTTCCATTTCAGAGCCCGGAGTGGCTGCTGCCGTGGTGGCGGCAGTTCGGGAATGACGAGCTGTGCGCAGTGGTGATGGAACGCGATGGACAGGCGATCGGGTTTCTTCCGTTCTACGTGTACGAAGATGCGAAGGCACGCAAGCGGCAGCTGCTTCCGATCGGCGTGGGAACGACGGATTATCTGGACGGGGTGTTTGCGCCTGAGTGTGCGACGGAGGAGATTGGCGGGGCGGTGGAGTTTCTGCTGGATGGCGTGGAGCACGATGAGTTCTGCGCGACGCAGGTGCCGGGGCACTCGCGGATGTTGGAAGGAATGAGAAAGCAGGGACTAGGGACCAGGGAAGAGGGACTTGGGGTCGGAGCGGAGGGCGGCCCGGTTTTTTTGTCGGAGGCGGAGGGGTGTTCGCGGATGGCGGCGGTAAGGATGGGGGAGCTGCCGCAGAAGATTCGGCGGAATGCGATGTACTACCGCAATCGCGCGCTCCGGGAAGGAAAGCTTGAGCTGGTGGCGGCGGATGAGTCGAACTGGGAGGAGATCTTCGAGAGATTGCGACGGCTGCACAGGGAGCGATGGCAGACGCGCGGCGAAGAGGGCGTGCTGGTGGACGAACGTGTTGTCGATTGGCATCGGGATGCGATTCCGCTGCTGCTCGAAGCGGGTTTGCTGCGGCTGATAGCGCTGAAGTTGAATGGGGAAGTAATCGCGGTTCTGTATTCGCTGATCGATCGGGAGAGGCCGGGGCGGAATGGGCGCACGCAGTATTTCTATATCACTGCCTATTCGCCGGATCATGCGGAGTTGAGGCCGGGGACGCTGCTGATTGCGTATGCTGTCGAGCGCGCGGCTGGAGAAGGTGTGGCGACAATCGACATGCTGCGCGGGGATGAAGGGTATAAGCAGATCTGGCACATGGAAAAGACGCCGACGTGGTGCGTGACGCGCCTTGCGAGCGGGCAAAGTGCCGAGCGGAACGAGGAGAGTGCGGCGTAGAGGTCAGTTGTCGCCGTCTGCTTTTTCCAGCGCTCCGTTTTTGAGTGCCCAGTCGCGGAAGCCGGCTGGGGCGTTCATCACTCCGGCAATGTTGGCGGATTTGAAGGCGGCGATTCGCTGCCAGGCGATGTTCTGAAGGTTTGCATTGCGCAGGTCTGCGGAGGAGAGATTTGCGTTGTCAAGTTGTGCTCCGGAGAGATTGCTGCCGACCAGGTCTGAGTCGGAGAGGTTGGCGTCTGCGAGGTTTGCATCGCGGAGATCGCTGCCTCTGAAGTTGGCAGATTGCAGATTGGCAAAGGTGAGGTCGGCGTGAAGCAGGGCGCTTCCGCGAAGGTCGGCGGCGCTCATGTCGGCGCGGAGCAGGTTGGCGCGCTCGAGGTGCACACCCTGGAGAAAAGCGGAGGAGACGTTGACGCCGACGAGGGGGACTTTGTCGGCGTTGAGTTCCTGGAGGGCCTCAATGCGACCGCCGCTGCCGCCTTTGCCCTGGGCGGTGTTGATGACCTGCCACGCCTGGTAGTGGCGCAGCTTGATGCGGTCGCCGCTTTCGCTGAAGTAGAAGATGATGCCGACGAGGATCGAGAGGCTGCCGAGATATTCGAGGACCTCGAGGAAGCTCCAGCGGCTTAGGCCGTAGGCGATCCACTCGAAGATCCATTCAATGCGGCGAAGGGGAAGAAGCCAGGGGCGGCTGAGTTCGTTTTTGGTGACGTGCCACTCGGCAGGGCGGCGACTGATACGACGTGCGATCATCTGACCTCCACCACAGCGGGGCCGCTGTTGGAGGCAGCCGCACTGTGAATGGGAGTCTTCTACAAGGATTGAAGTTACGTCAATCGCTGGTCATTGGCGGTCATTGTTGCCTCGGCCGCCCTGGGGCTCGGCGTTTTTGTCGGATCCTCTGACTACGCTGGTGTCGCGAGCCGTTTGAGAGGCATCTTCGTTCTCGTCGGAGGCGGGCTTCTCGGGTGCGTGTTGCTTGTTGTGATCGGGCTCGGGCGGGATCTTCATATCGTAGTGCAGAGGATCAGGCGGCTGTTCGGGCATGACGTTTCTCCTGGGCGTTTTGGATGCGTGAGAGGCTGCCCTACTTGCCAGAGGATTTGGCTTTCTCCAGATCCTTCGCGCCTGTGAGGTGCTTCTCGAGGACGGGGAGGGCGGTCTGTGCGTAGTTTTTGAGCGCGTCGTTCTGGCCGCTCTCGGCTTCCTTCTTGTACATCGCGATGGCCTTGGTGTGGCCCATGACCATCTCCTGCGCGTATTTGTGATCGAAGGCTGCGCCCTTGAGCTTCTGGAATGGGGCAAGCATCTTGTTGTGCTCGGTGTCGATGGCGTTGGGGACGGTGAGGTTCGCCTGCTTTGCGGCAGTGGAGAGCTGGCCGTAGTCGGTGGTGTGATCTGTGACCAGAGTTGATGCGTAGTCTTTGACCTGCTGCGAAGAGGCGGCGTTGGCGGCGAGCTGGCCGAGGTTGGCTTCCATCATGTCGGTCTGTGCGGCGAAGTCGACGAATTGCTGATCTGATCCGGCCTTTTCGGCGGCGGCTTTCTTCTGGGCGAGCGCGGGAACGGAGGCGAGGACGATGCAGTAGACTGCGGCGAAAGTACGCTTCATGATTTTCTCCTGATTGAGGTATGGGAGGAGCTTCCGGGGATGGAAGCCGGGTCGCACGAGTTGCGCGGAGCGGTGCGGCAGGCAGTACCACGCCGAAAACGTCCCATGACGGCGAGTAGGATGCAATCGGAGAGAGAAGGGTGTGTTGGAGCGGAGTTTCAGTCTGCGGCGTGCGCCGGCTCGGCAGCTTTCTTTTTTGATTTCGCGCGCGGTGCGGCGGAGACGAGCTCCCTGGCTTTGGGGATGGCGCTGATGTCGGCCTTGCCTTCGGCGAGCTTCATGAGAAAATCCTGCGCGCTGAAGACGGGATTTTCTTTGGAGGAAGGGGCGCGCCGGTATGTGCCGTCGGGTTGCTGGAGACGGGCTTTGATGGTGTCGGCGAGGTAGGCGGGCAGGATCTCGTCGTGGATGCGGGCTTTGACGGCGGGGTCTTTGACGGGGAAGACGACTTCGCAGCGTTCGAAGAGGTTGCGGGGCATCCAGTCGGCCGAGCCGAGGTAGGTTTCGTCGTCGCCGCCGTTTTCGAAGTGGAAGATACGGGAGTGCTCGAGAAAGCGGCCGACGATGGAGCGGACGCGGATGCGGCTGGAGAGGCCGGGAACTCCGGGACGGAGGATGGAGAGACCGCGGATGATGAGATCGACTTCGACACCTGCGTTGGACGCGTCGTAGAGGGCTTCGATCACGCTGGGCTCGAGCAGGGCATTCATCTTGGCGATGATGTGAGCGGGACGGCCGGCGCGCGCATGCTCCATTTCGCGGCGGATGAGGCGGAGGAAGCTCTCGGCCATGGTGAGAGGAGCGACGAGGAGCGGGCTGTAGTCGTCGATTTCGGCATGCGCGGTGAGGTAGTTGAAGACCATGTGCACGCGCTCGGTGATCTGCGGATCGCAGGTGAGGAGGCTGAGGTCGGTGTAGAAGCGCGCGGTGATGGGGTTGTAATTGCCCGTGCCGAGATGGCAGTAGCGGCGGGTGACGCCGTCTTCGTCGCGACGAACCAGGAGGGCGAGCTTGCAATGCGTCTTGAGCCCGACCACGCCGTGGAAGACCTGGACTCCGGCGTCTTCCATGCTGCGGGCCCAGCGGATGTTGGAGGCTTCGTCGAAGCGAGCCATGAGTTCGACGACGAGCGTGGCCTCCTTGGTGGCGGCGGCTTCAGTGAGGGCGGAGAAGACAGGCGAGTCCTGGCTGGTGCGGTAGAGGGTCTGCTTCATGCTGACGACGGCGGGGTCTTCAGCGCCTTGCTGGATGAAGTCGACGACGGCCTCGTAGGAGTCGTAGGGGTGGTGGAGCAGAACGTCGTGCTGGCGGAGCTCGTCGAAGATGTTGGTTGACTTGCGGCTGAGGTGAAGGGCTCGCGCGGTGAATGGCGGGTACTTGAGGTCGGGGCGGTTGATGTCGCTGTAGAAGAACATCACGCGCGATAAATTGACGGGGCCTTCGCCGCGGAAGACCTGATCTTCGTCGAGTTCGAAATTGACGCGGAGGCGCTCGACGATTTCGGCATCGGCTCCGGCTTCGATTTCGAGACGGACGGAGTCGCCTTTGCGGCGGTTAGTCAGTTCGACGCGGACGGTTTCGAGCAGGGAGCGGGCTTCTTCTTCTTCGATGTAGAGGTTTGAATTGCGCGTGACGCGGAAGGCGACGCGGGATTGCACCTCGTAGCCGCGATACATGCCTCCGAGGTTCTGGGCGATGAGGTCCTGCAGCAGGAGGTAGTCGAACTTGCCGTCTTCGGCGGGGAGGCGCACGAAGCGGGGAAGCGCGCGGGGAACGGTGACGACGCCGAGGACGAGGGGGCCGGAGGATTTGCGCTTGCGGCGGAGGAGCAGGGCAAGGCAGAGAGCCTTATTAAGGACGCGAGGGAAGGGATGCGCGGGATCGATCGCAATGGGGGTGAGGAGCGGGTCGACATCACGCTGAAAGTAGCTCTGCGCGTAGGTGCGCTGGTCGTCGTCTAGTTCTTCCCACTCGAGAAGGCGGATGCCCTGCTTGCGGAGCTCGGGGAGTAGGAGATCGTTCCAGCAGCGGTACTGGGCTTCGACGAAGCTGTGGATTTCTGCTGTGAGGGCGGCGAGGGATTCGTCGGGGCGGAGGCCGTCGTAGCCGGGCTCGCGATAGCCGTCCTCGATGCGCTGCATGAGACTGGCCTGACGGATTTCGACGTATTCGTCGAGGTTCGATCCGGTGATGGCGAGAAACTTGACCCGTTCCAGGAGGGGGTTGGTGGGGTCTTCGGCTTCTTCGAGGACGCGCCGGTTGAACTGCATCCAGGAGTGGTCGCGTCCGGTGAAGAGCTTTTGTTTCTGCTTTGTTCGGGCCATTTCAGTGAATTACGAACCGCGAGGGAAAGTCTACAGCGTTGAGCCTGTCGAGAGGAATGGAAGCTGCGATTGTAACTGCTGGTCATGCTTACAGAGGGTGGAGAAAATCAGGTTAACGGATTGCAAAAAACGACGGGAAATCGAACGCAGGGATGATTGACCCATGACGGGGCGTGGGTTGAGGATAAAGACTCGGCCAGGTCTGTTTTTTGCCAACGAGGTGGTCACTTTATGTCTCACGAGTCCGATGCGAAGGATGTTCTGATTCCCCAACAGCCGGTTCCAGAGGGAGCCGAGGAATTGTCGCAGAAGGTGCAGGGCTTGCTGGACGGGCAACCGAAGGACGATGCGACGGTTTCGACTGCATTGGGCGGGATGGATGCGCTGCTCGACGTGATCGCGGCGGGGCTCTACAGCATGGCATCGATGCTGGTGGGCGAAGGCGAGGACAGCATTCAACTGGTGGAGACGGCGGTTGCGCGGACGGAGATTTCGGCATGTTCGAGCGCCGAGGAAGCGCGGAAGAGCAGCCGGAGAGCGCTGTGTAGTGCAGCAATCGAGCTGCTCTCTGAACGTAAACCGGGAAGCCTTGCAGCTCCGGAAGGGCTGGAGCACGCTGTCACCTGTATCGAGGATGACGATCTGGAAGCGGCGGGGATTTCAAGAGCGGAACTCGAGAGCATGCTGGCCGGGCCGAATCGCGAGAGCGTGAAGAAATGGATCGAAGGTCTGGCAACGCAGACCAGAGTGGTGTTCGTGCTGCGGGCTGTGGCGGGGTTCTCCGCGACGGAGACGGCTGAGATGCTTGCGGGCCACGCGGGAAAAGGCGCGGAGGGATGGAGCGCCGACGCGGTGCGGGAGATTTTCCGGCAGGGTCTGTGCTCGCTGGCATCGCAGTTGATCCACGCGGTGAAGTAAGTGAAGCAAGGGACGTAGGGCCTAGGGACATAGGGACGTAAACTTTGGGACGCGGGGCCAAAAGAAGAACGAGCCGATGAGGTAGAGTGAGCTGAATCACGCCGGTCGGCGGGATGAGTGCGACTTTCGGCAAGTCGAGCATTTTTTGTTCGATAGACTAGAGATAAAGAACCTGCGAGCCCAGGGTGGGCATCTAGAGAAGTGCAAACGAATCTCCGGCGGATTTTTTCAAAAGGCCAGGAAATCAAGGATCGATGTCCCCAGACTGTAGGAAGTACCCTCAACAACTTTTTTGGTGTGCGGCGCTGGCGCTGATGGCTGGAACTATGGCGCCGGGGATGCTGATTGCACAGCAGTTACCCACGTCGATTCCGGGCCAGTCTGCAGGTCCGACAGCGGGCAGCTTTCAAGGAAGCGTCACGGCGGGGCAGGCGACCGGCCAGACGCTGGATCTTTCGCTGGATGATGCGATCCAGCGCGCCGTCAAGAACAATCTGGGCGCGATTCTCAGCGGGACGCAGACAGCTTCAGCAAAGGCGCAGAGACTGAGTCAGCTTCAGCCGCTTTTGCCAGATGTGGAATTCAATGCTCGCGAGGCGGAGATGCAAGTGGATCTCGCCGCGCAGGGTTTGAGGATTCCGGGTTTTCCGACGATCATCGGGCCGTTTGGCTACACCGATCTGCGCGCATCGCTGAGCTGGTCGCTGCTGGACTTGAAGGCGCTGCGTTCGTATATGGCGGCGAAGCACCAGTTCAATGCAGCGCGGCTGTCGGAGCAGGATGCGCGGGACATGGTGGTTCTGACCGCGGGCAACGCCTACATGCTTGTGCTCGCGGATCAGGGGCGTGTGGAGAGCTTCCAAGCGCAGGTTGCAACGGCTAAGGTTTCGCTGGACCAGGCGAACGCGAATCACGAGGCAGGTACGGCTCCGAAGCTGGATGTGCTGCGGGCCCAGGTGGACTACCAGTCGCTGCAGCAGCAGCTGATTGTGGCGCAGAACAGCCTGGAGAAAGACAAGCTGGCGCTGGCTCGGGTGATCGGGCTTCCGCTGGATCAGAAATTCAATTTGTCGGACAAGGCTCCGTACGCGGCTTTCGATCATCTTGATGTGGACGCGACGATCAAGCAAGCTCATGCGAACCGCAAGGATCTGGCGGCGATGGTGGAGCAGACGAAGGCCGCCGAGGAGCAGAGGAAGGGCGCGACGGCAGACCGCTATCCGACGGTGAAGGTTGATGCGGATTACGGAGATATCGGCGTGAACGTGCGGCATTCGCACGGGACCGGCGATGCGCAGGGAACGCTGAGCGTGCCGGTGTTCAAAGAATTCGGGCTGCGCGGTGAGGCGCAGGTTGCGCAATCGCAACTTGATACTCAGAACGCGCAGCTAAGCGACATGAACGCACAGGTGGACGCGGACATTCGCGATGCGCTGCTGGATATCGAGGCCGCGCAGAAGCAGGTCGAGGTTGCGAAATCGAGCGTTGAACTGGCGAACGAGGCTTTGAGCGAAGCGCAGCAGCGGTATGTGAACGGCGTGAGCGACAACCTTGCGGTGAGCCAGGCAGAGCAGTCGGTGGCGCAGGCAAACGATCAATATGTATCCAGCCTTTATCGCGATAACGTGGCCAAGCTGAGTTTGGCGCGCGCGCTTGGAGCAGGGCAGGATTACAAAAGATATTTGGGAGGGAAGTAGACGTGGCGGAAACATCCACAACGACAGTGCAGGCGCCGCGCGATGAGAGCACAGAGGTGGCGCAGCCCCCTTCTCGCCGCAAAGGGATCATCATCGCGGTGGTGGTGATTCTGGTACTGGTAGCGATCGGATTCTGGTGGCACTCGACGTATTACGAGGACACGGATGACGCGCAGATCAATGGGCACCTGATCCAGGTGAGTTCGCGCATCAACGGCCAAGTGATCAAGGTCAATGTTGAAGAGAACCAGCAGGTGAAGAAGGGCGACCTGATCGCCGAGCTCGATCCGCGGGATTACGAAGTGGCGGTGGAGAATGCAAAGGCGGCATTGGCCAGCGCCGAGGCGTCTGCCACGGCTGCCAAGGTGGCTGTTCCGATCACGAGCATCAACACCGGGAGCAACCTGGCGTCGGCGGGTTCCGATGTGACTGCCGCATCCGCGGGCATCTCACAGGCGCAGTCGCAACTGGCAGCAGCTCACGCGAAGGTGGTGCAGGCTGAGGCGAACAACGCGAAGGCGCAGTCGGATCTGCAGCGCTACAAGCCGCTGGTCGAGAAGGACGTGATCAGCAAGCAGCAGTATGACGCAGCCGTTGCGTCGGCAGATGCGGCGAAGGCTTCGGTCGACGATGCACATGCCAACGAGCGCGCAGCGGCGGATGCGGTGCGGGTTGCGAGCGAGAAGGCATCGCAGGCGCAGGCGCAGTTGAAGTACGCACAGACGGGTCCGCAGCAGGTTGCAGCGCAGAATGCGCGGTACAAGCAGGCAGAAGCAGAAGTGCAGAAGGCGCAGGCGCAGCTGGACCAGGCCAACCTGAACTTGAGTTACACGAAGATCATCGCGCCGGTGGCGGGCATCATTACGCGCAAGAGCGTGGAGATCAACCAGAACGTTGCGGCGGGACAGAACATGCTGACGCTGGTGTCGCTTGAAGACTTGTGGGTGACGGCGAACTTCAAGGAAACGCAGTTGAAGCATATGGGTCCTAACCAGGCGGTGAAGATCCACGTGGACGCGACGGGTAAGGAATACGACGGAAAGATCACGCAGATTGGCGGAGCGACGGGATCGGTGCTGTCGCTGTTTCCGCCGGAGAATGCGACGGGCAACTACGTGAAGGTGGTGCAGCGTGTTCCGGTGAGAATCGATTTTGATAATCTCAACCAGGAAGACCCGAATCATGCGCTGCGGCCGGGGTTGTCGGTGGAGCCGAAGGTATCGGTGAAATAGTCTCGAGCTGCCAGTTACTAGTCGCCAGTAATAGCTTTGGCCAGCTCTTCGAGGAATCGGGGAGCTGGTTTTGCGTTTGGGGCAGGAGACTCTACAGGAACTGAATTTTTGTGCGGGGCTCGCCGATAAGTACGTAGAGGAGAGTCATGCGCAATCCGCTGCGGAATCCGATGATGAACCAGGAGCGGGAGCTCTATGTGATCAATCGGCAGGGGGTGTACGGAGTCCGCAGGGTGGGCAAGAAGCCTCTGATGCTGAGGGCGCTGCATATGATCTTCCCGGATCAACGCAGGCACAGGCGGATCGCGATGCCGCCGATTGTGGCATTCATCGGCATCTCTTCGAAGCGGTACGTGGTGGGAGATATCAGCAATTCCGGATTGTTTCTTGTGACGGAGGATCGATGGATGCCGGGCAGTCCGATGCCGCTGAGTTTGGTGAGGACGGATTCGGGCGACGTGGAGGAGTTTGTCACGGTGGAGGCTTGCGTGGTTCGGAACGCGGAAGACGGCGTCGGGTTCAAGTTTCTTCTTGCGGACGATGAGGGTGAGGTGGATGATGCCGGGCTGCCGGGAGCGCGATGGGCAAGCGCGCTGGAGATGATGCGGTTTGTGGCGGGGTTGGAGAGGTCGACCGTGGAGATGGGCAGCGCGGCGAACTGAGCCGTCCTGGGTGCGTGCGGATTTTGGGATTGTGCTGCTGAATGGCAGCGGAGTTTTCATCGCGGAAAAGCAGTAGAGTGAATGGGACGATGAAAGACGCGATCCAGGTTTCGAAAGAAAACTATCTCAAAGCCATTCTTGAGGGCGAGTCGGAGGGCAGGCAGGTGATTCCAGCGATGCTGGCGCACTGGCTGGAGGTGTCGGCTCCGGCGGTGACGATGGCGTTGAAGCGGCTGCGGCGCGACGGGTACGTGGAGATGAGCGAGGACGGGATTGTTCGCCTGACGCAGACGGGCAAAGAGACCGCTTATCGGACGGCTCTGCGGCATCACCTGATCGAGCGCATGCTGAAAGAGATTTTCGGGATGGCGTGGTACGAGATCCACGATGAGGCGGAGCGGCTGGAGCATGCGGTGTCGCCGGCTTTCGAAGCAAAGCTGAAGGAAAAACTGGGGGAGGGCGGGGCGTGTCCGCATGGGAATGCGGTGCTGCCGGAGAAGCCAGCGGAGCGGAAGAAGCGCGGGGAGGTGCCCCTGTCGGAGGCGACGGCGGGGGAACGCTACCGGGTGACGAGCCTGCAGGAGCGAGACTCCCAACTGCTGCTCTTTCTGCATCGTATGGGCGTGGGGCCGGACCAGACGCTCAAGGTTGTGAGCCAGAACTACGATCAGACGGTATCCATTGAGCTTCCGTCGGGGAGTTCGATCCTGGGAAGGCCCGCGGCGGAGGCGGTCTGGCTGCGCCCTGAAGCTTAGGTAATCTGCAATAATAATTTCTATTAACCTAAGTTAACTTGTGCCATACTACGACTGGATAGAGTCGGCTGTCCTTCTTGTCTGTTTTTCATGGCGACAGAGATCACAAATCCGGGAAGGCTCAACGAGCCTTCATTGCCCGAAGTGCATTCGAGCGTGCGTATTTCTGGTTCGCGCGTGTACTGGAAGAGGCTGCTTGGTTTTATCGGGCCGGGGTTCCTGATTTCGGTCGGGTATATGGACCCGGGGAACTGGGCGACGGACATTGCGGGTGGATCGCGGTTCGGATACACGCTGCTGTTCGTGATCATGCTGTCAAACCTGATGGCAATCCTGCTGCAGAGCCTGGCGCTGAAACTGGGGGTGGCGACGGAGCGCGACCTGGCGCAGCTGTGCCATGAGAGCTTCGGGAAGAAAGCGAGCATCCTGCTGTGGCTTGGGGCGGAGATTGCGATTGCGGCGTGCGACCTGGCGGAGGTGATCGGGTCAGCCATTGCACTGCAGTTGCTGTTTCACATTCCGCTGTTGTATGGGGTGCTGATTACGGGCGTGGATGTGCTGCTGATCCTGCTGCTGCAGCGGTGGGGGTTCCGGTATGTCGAGGCGCTGGTGATTGTGCTGATCGGGACGATTCTGGCGATGTTCGGGGTGCAGGTCTTTCTGTCGAGGCCGGAGCACCTGACGGCGTTGAGGAGTTTGGTGATTCCGTCGCCGCAGATCGTCACGAATCCGGCGATGCTGTATATCGCGATCGGGATCCTGGGCGCGACGGTGATGCCGCACAATCTTTATCTGCATTCTTCGATCGTGCAGAGCCGGAACTACAAGCGAACGCCTGAGGGCAAGCGCGAAGCCATCCATATGGCGAATGTGGATTCGGCGATGGCGCTGACGCTGGCGCTGTTTGTGAATGCGGGAATCCTGATTGTCGCGGCGGCGGTGTTTCATCGCAGCGGGCACTTCGAGGTGGCGGCGATTGAGGACGCTTACAAGCTGCTGAGTCCGCTAGTGGGGGCGGGGTTTGCGAGCACGCTATTTGCGGTGGCGCTGCTGGCGTCGGGGCAGAACTCGTCGATAACGGGGACGCTGGCCGGGCAGATCGTGATGGAGGGATTCGTTCACCTGAAGGTTTCGCAGTGGCTGCGACGGCTGATTACGCGCGGGCTGGCGATTGTGCCGACGATCCTCGTGGTGTGGTTCAACGGCGAGCGGGGGACGGAGAAGCTTCTGATCCTGAGCCAGGTGATCCTGTCGCTGCAGCTGAGCTTTGCGGTGATTCCGCTGGTGATGTTTACGAGCGACCGCGCGAAGATGGGTGAGTTTGTGAACGCGCGGTGGCTGAAGGGGCTGGCGTGGAGTGTGGCTGTTCTGATTGCAGCGGCTAATGGGTGGCTGCTGGTGCTGATGACGCAGGGCAAGGCGTAAGTAAAGGGCGGCCCACAGGGGATTTGGCCTTATGCTTGTCTGTACCTGTCAGATTGAGGTCAGCCATGCGTAAGACGATCGAAGTGCCGGGCCTTGTCGTGTTGGGGTATCTCTTCTGGATCACCTATTGGGCTCTGAACGGGCCGGATCGCCTACCAGACCGAGTTCCGACACACTTCGATATCACGGGGCGGCCGAACGCGTGGGGTTCGCCGGGAGTTCTCTGGATTCTGCCGGTGGTCGGACTGGGACTTTACCTGCTGATGACCGCGCTGGCGAGCATTCAGTTCAGGACTTTCAATCTGCCGGTGCGGGTGACCGAGATCAATCTGCCGTTCATTCAGCAGAAGACGCGTGAGATGGTGGCACTGATCAAGATGGAGATTCTGTGCCTTTTCGTCTACATCCAGAGCGGGATCATTAACGGCGCCAGGATCGGAGCGTTCCGGTTGTCGCCGGGGATCGTGCCGGTATTCATGGCGGCGATCTTCGCGACGCTTGGAATTTACATGGTGGTGATCATCCGGGGCGCGCGGGCACGCGCGGAGACGGTGGCAACGACGGAATATGTCAGGAATGATTGAGGACCGGCGTGAATGCGTGTGGGAGCGTTGGATTCTCGTCGGGGCGTGAGTGCGCGCGAGAGAGTTAGAAGATCCAGACGCTGGCGACCAGCGTGACCATCGCGGCAATGGTGACGACCTGATAGATCAGGTCCTCCTTGCGAGAGGGTCTTACCGCAACTGCAGAGGGGGAGGAATTCATGCCTGTTGCCTTTCCAGAAACTCGCGGCGTTGTGCGCCGGGCCCTTCAGCACTATCGCTATTAAGATTCACTTCAGTTCTGTTGTGAATCAACCAAAAGTGCTAGGGGTCAAGTTACTGGAGTACCAGAGCGGGCATGCGACTATCGTCGCTCGTGTTGGGAGCGAGTGCTTCGAGGGGGGAGGAAGTTGAATCCCATGTCTCCAGAATCGGGAGACATGGGGCACCCGGCTTTCGTTCGAGTAGGGCGAGCAGATGTTCCCATGCCTCCAGAAGGAGGAGACCCTTCGGCAAGCTCAGGGCGGGCTATGGGGTACCCGTTGGAACGGGGAGAGAGATTGATCATCCCCGGTCCCCAACGGCGAGGGACCGGGGGCACCCGGAGGGTTGGGATAGGGAGTGTGAATCTCAGGCTTCGGAGGTGGTGGGGTCGATGATGGAGGTGACCCTGGCGACGGAGTTTGCCGGGAAGCCGCCCTGCTTTGCGTGCTCACGGACCAGCTCTTCGTTAGGCGCGTTGTAGATGCAGTAGATCTTGTCGCCGGTGACGTAACTGTGGACCCACTGGATTTCTGGGCCGAGTTTGCGGAGGACTCCGCAGGAGGTCTGAGAGATGGATTGGAGCTCGGCGGGCGAGAGTTTGCCGGCGCCGGGGACTTCGCGTTCGATGACGTATTTGGGCATGTGGCCTCCGAGAGATTGGGCGGTGCAGCATCGGACGCATGTCCGAATGTAAATCCGCCCGGGTCGCGCCAGTGTATCCGGTTCCACGGCGCGTGGGGAATCCTTTGTTGCAAACGAGATGGGCGCTCTTCGGTGTAGAATCCGCTCGTGAGTACAGGACCTCAACTTGTTCCCCCGACTGAGCCGCGCGAGCGGAACTGGATGCCGCTGGCGATTGCTGCGGGCGTGATTGTCGTCGTCGCGGCGGTCGTGATCTTCGTGATGGAGCGGGGAAAGGGGCCGGCGGCGGTTACGCCGATTTCAGCACAAGCCGACCCGTATGCGGCCAGCCTCCCGATCAGCGAAGTGAAGATGAGCGAGAGCAGCAACCTGGCCGGAGGGAAGGTCACGTACATCGACGGGCACATCACGAACAGCGGGAGCAAGACGGTGACCGGGATTTCAATGCAGGTCTTGTTCAGAAACGCGGCAAACGAGGTGGCCCAGAACGAGACACAGGCTGTGAAGTGGATCAGGACGAGGGATCCCTATATCGATCTGGAGCCGGTGTCAGCGGCACCCTTGAAGCCCGGAGAGGGACGGGATTTCCGGCTTATTTTTGACGCGGTGACCGAGGGCTGGAACGGGGTTTACCCGGAGATGCGGATTGTGCGGGTTGAGGCTAAGTAGCTTAAAAACCGCTGGATTACCCGGTAAGACTTACCGCTGACTGTAAAAATTACTATCCAAGAATTTGCCGATCGTTCTGGGTTCCGCAGCGAGAGACCGGAAGCAACCCAGTTAATCCGTTCAGAACATACAACTTGGTTTTTTCTGCACAGGGGTGGTGCTTTTGGCATGCCTGATGCACTAAGGATGGCGAGCAGCACAGTCTGTTCACCCGCAGTCGACCGCGGCATTCGCAACATCAGGGGTTAGACAAAAATGAAGAACGACATTAAAGCAAGAATTATGGTTCCAAGCCAGGTAGCCGTTCTCGCCCTGGCTTCGGCTGTCGCGATCCCCGCGATGGCACAGCAGACGCAGCAGCCAGATGCCAACACCCAGAATGCTCCGGCGGCCGCGCAGCAGACACCGACCTCCACTCCTCCGGCGACAGCGACGCAGCCGATCCAGGAGCAGAAAGAGGGATTCTGGGGCCGCGTCAATCCGATGGCGCGCAAGAAGTGGGTGAAGAAAAGGCTCGATCCGATTAACGATCGCCTGACTGAGCTCGACCAGGTGAACTCGAAGAACGCCAGCGACATCAAGGACGTTGATGCTCGCGCCACCGCAGGCATCAAGAAGGCGCAGGACGCTGCTGAGGCTGCGAACCAGACGGCGACACAAGCCGGCGACCAGGCTAAGAAGGCCAATGATACGGCCGTTGCAGCTTCGGGACACGTTGACACTCTGAACACGACGGTGAACGGGCTCGATACCTACAAGCCGATCAGCGACGTTGCGGTTCCGTTCAAAGGTGGCAGCCCGGTGCTGTCGAAGGATGCAAAGGCTAAGCTCGATGACATGGCGAAGAGCCTGGAAGGTCATCAGGGCTTCATCATCGAAATTGAAGCGCGTTCGCCTGCGGCAGGGGCAGCAGGAATCGCGAGTTCGCAGCGTGAGGCAGAGGCTGTAAAGCGCTACCTCGTAACCGAGCATGACATTCCCGTCTACCGTATGCACGCAGTCGCACTGGGCAACGCCCACATCGAAGACACCACGCAGGTGGCGAGCAATGCTTCCGCAGATCAGACCGCGCCGAAGCCGGCTACGCATCGCCGTGAGCGGATTCCCAGCGAAGTGCATATCAAGTTGATGGAAAACAGTTTGGCGGCCCAGGGCACCACATCCCCCCATGGTATGGCGTCCTCGACCGGCACGGAGCAGCACCAGTAAAGGTGCTGAACAGCCACCCCCCTGAGGCTCCCTTCCGCGCCGACGGCTACCCCGCCGTAGGCCGCCAATAGAGCTCTCGCAACACGAGAGAACCAAGGCAACTTGGCCCCCGTTAATGACGGGGGCCGTTTTTTGTTTAGGGACAGATTCCGCAGAATCGCATGTTCAAGTTCTTCGGCGCGAATGCCCGATTCCGACTTTTCCGCTGACACGGTCGGGTATGACTGCTACTGTATGGGGCATCAGTTCTGAATCCCCGCCCAAGTAGATCCCAACTCAGGAACGATCGAGGAGGTCAGCCGTGTCCAAGGTTCTGATTACTGGAACGAGCAAAGGTATCGGATATGAAACGGCGCTGATGTTTGCGCGCGCCGGGCACCAGGTGTTTGCCACGATGCGGAACCCGTCGCAGTCTGACCTGGGCGAAGTTGCGGCCCGTGAGAAGCTGCCCATCGCCATCTCCGTGATGGACGTGGATTCCGACGAGTCGGTCCGGAACGGAATCGCCCGGATCACTGCGGAGCACGGCGCGATCGATGTGCTGGTGAACAACGCCGGCGTGGAAGCGTTCGGAGCAGTCGAGGAGCTTCCGCTCGCCACTTTCCGAACGACGATGGAGACGAATTACTTCGGCTGCATTCGAACGATCCAGGCGGTGGTCGGGCAGATGCGGGAGCGGCGCAGCGGCTGCATTGTGAACATCTCTTCGGTTGCCGGGCGGCTTGCGAGTCCGCCGCTCACGCCGTACATGGCATCGAAGTGGGCGCTCGAGGCCCTGAGTGAAGGACTTGCTGGAGAGCTCAAGTCCTTCTCGGTGCGAGTGGCAATTGTAGAGCCGGGGATCATCGATACATCCATGGCCCGCCGCATCGGGATACCTCAGGATGAGTCTCCATACCGGCAGACAGAGAGGTTCGCAAATCTGTTTGCCACATCAGTACAGCAAAATCCAGTGCCGCCAACGATCGTGGCACAGAAGGTTCTGGAGATCGTGGAGAGCGGGACGTGGCAGTTGCGGCATCCAGTCGGGCCCGACGCCGCGCCTTTCCTAGGATGGCGCAACTCGATGACCGATGAGCAGTGGGCAGACCTGAACGCGAGCGACGACGAGGTTTGGTACGACAGAATTCTGCGCGACTTCGGACTCGATACGCGGCCGAAGACTGTGGCCGCCGATTAGGGACATCATCTCCGTCAGCCGTTTTCGATGCGCGTTTTGATGTCGGCCCATGCTGACTCAATCAATCGGGTCAGTGCTTCGCCGTCTATCTTTGCCTCTGCGGTGATCTTGACGTGGCGCATGCGCTTGCCGGAGCCCTGGAGCAAGCCTGCGGGATCGCGCAGAAATGCGCCATGAAAGAAGCCGACATTGACGTGGGCCTTGAAGACGGCGACGTAGGCGAAGGGTGCGTCGCCGAGGCAGGCTGTGGGGCAGCCGTCGTGGATGAGCTCGCGGACCTCGTCGCCGCAGCTGCGCATGAGCTGAAACCAGTGGTGGGCGACTCGGCCGAGAGGGCGGTCGTGCTGGTGGAACCAGTCGTCGATTGCGGGATCGTAGGCGACGGCGCCGTTGAGTCGAAAGATGTCGTTGTTCATTCTCGTGTGAATGGCGTTTGGGATTGATACCCGCTCATCGCGAAAAAGCCCGCGATGAACGGGGCACAGTGATGTCAGACAGAAAGCTTACATCGGCAAATCGAGATCTTGGATGTGGGTTCAGCTCGTTTCGAGAGTTGGCCCTGACGGTAAGAGTCGTGCGATGAGGTTGAAGAGGATAGGGCGGAGCAGGTAGAGGACGATGACGAAGAACATGATTTCGAGCCCTTCGCTGAAGGCGTACATGCCGGAGGAGGCGTCCTGGATGGCGATGATCTGTGCGGCGGTCATGCCGGTGGTGATGGACTGGTACTTGATCATCGCGTAGCGCTTGACGAGCATGAGATTCCAGGCAAGCTCCCAGATGAGGAAGAAGCAGGCGATCTCATAGGCGGTGCGCAGGATCCAGTTCAGCTTTCGGAGGAAGCGGGAGTAGCGGTCTGATTTTGATGGGGCGCGGTCGTTGAGCACCGAGAGGATGGCGAAACCGATGGGGCCGAGTGCGGCGAGAAGGAGCCAGAGGCTCGATTGGCTTTTGGAGCGGATGACGAGATAGCTGCCGGTGAGGTAGAGCGCGAACACGGCGGCGAACATGGCCCAGATGATGCCGGTCTTGAGCGAGTTGAGCAGGTGCCAGTTGCGGACGTAGTTGGGGTGTCCGGCGGCGAGTTCGGGATTGATGAGGCTGAAGAGGAATCCTCCGCTCAGCATAACCACAGGGATCAGCAGGAGCAGGAGAAGCGCGACGAGCGTTTGCTTCTTGATCATGCGCGGCCTTCTGGTGGAAGTTAACTTACTTTATAATGCAAAGTAAGCGAAGTCCAGATGATTTTTCAGCTGTTCGCTGTTAGCTTTCAGCTTTCAGCTCTCAGCTTTCAGCTTTCAGCTATTGGCTGGCGGGGTTGCTTTGTGGGGCGGGAAGCAATAGCTTGAACTCATCTTGCGTTGAGGAGAGGCGTGTGGACCTGCGTTCTTTGCGGTTGGCGGCTATGGTTTGCGGTGGGGCGTTGTTGTTGCCGATGGGGGCGACGTTTGCGGCGGCACAAGAGGCCAGTAGCGGCGACAAGGTGGATCTGGGGGCGCTGACGGAGATCAAGAATGAGGCGTTCAACCGTTCGCAGGTGATGGAGAATCTGTTTTTTATCTCGGAGGTGTATGGGCCGCGGGTGAATAACAGCCGGAATCATCGCGCGGCGGCTGAGTGGGCAATGAAGCAGTTGAAAGAGTGGGGTCTCACGAACGTTCACCTCGAAAAATGGGGGCCGTTCGGGGATGGGTGGCAGATCAAGAAGTACTATGGCGCGCTGGAGTCGCCTGCTTATGCTTCGCTGATCGGGTTTCCGCTGGCATGGACGCCGGGGACGAACGGTCCGGTGACGGCCGAGGCTGTGCTGGCTCCGCTGCACTCACAGGAGGACTTCGCGAAGTACAAGGGCAAGCTGAAGGGCAAGATCGTGCTGATCTTCGATCCGCGCGAGCTGGCGCTGCACACGGAAGCGGAGGCGCATCGGCTAACGGATGAAGAAGTGGCGGCGCGGACGAAGACTCCGGATCCATCGCAGACAGGGTTCTTCCCGAGACGGCCGGGAGCTGCGACGCCGCGGCCCGGAGAGTACACGCCTGCGACGCTGTCGACGGCTGCGCCGACGGGGCGCGTATTGCGCAACCAGGTGAATGCCTTTTTGAAAGAGGAGGGTGTGGCGGTGGCGCTGACGCCGGGATACAACGGCGATGGCGGTACGGTGTTTGCGTCGTATGGCGGATCGCAGGATCCGAAGGATCCAGTTGGGCCACCGATGGCGGCGATTACGCCCGAGCAGTACAACCGGATCTGCAGGCTCATCGAGCACGGGATGACGCCGAAGCTGACGTTCGACATCGAGACCGAATACCAGAAGGACGACCAGATGGGCTTTAACGTGATCGGGGAGATTCCCGGCACGAGCAAGGCGGATGAAGTGGTGATGGTTGGCGGGCACTTCGACAGCTGGCAGGGCGGAACGGGCGCGACGGACAACGGGACGGGTTCAGCGGTGGCGATGGAGGCGGTGCGAATCCTGGCCGCGCTGCACAAGCCGATGGCGCGGACAGTGCGTGTTGCGTTGTGGGGCGGCGAAGAGCAGGGGCTGTATGGATCGCTCGCGTATGTGCAGCGGCACTTCGCGCCGCGGGACACGATGAAGAAGACTCCGGAGTACGACAAGCTGGATGTGTATTTGAACGACGACTCGGGGTCGGGGAAGTTTCGCGCGGTGTCGGCGCTGGGGAACGCGCAGCTGGCCGCGATTTTCGAGTCGTGGATTGCGCCGATCAAGGATCTGGGGATCGATTCCGCTGTCGGGTTGACGGCGGGTCCGCAGAGGGAGCCGGGCGGAACGGATTCGACGAGCTTCTCGTGGATCGGATTGAATGGCGTTGGGTTCATGCAGGATCCGCTGGAGTATGGGACGAGGACGCACCACTCGAACATGGATCTGTACGATCGCGTGCAGAAGGGCGATGTGATGCAGGGAGCGATGATCGAGGCGTGGTTTGCGTACAACGCGGCGACGCGGGCGGAGATGCTGCCGCGGATTGAGACGCCGGGGCCGGTGGAGAAGAAGTAAGTTCCAACTGGTTGGGGATCATCGAGTCTTGGTCTCCCAGGTCCGGAGACACGGATCTCCACCCCGCGAACAAGTTCGCGGGGACCCCGGACCTGGGGCACCCGGCGATTGCGGGTCAAGCTACTGCGGATCGACGCTGGAGAAGGAGCATGGCGAAGATTGCTCCGGCGAGGATGTCGAAGGACATGCAGAAGGCGGGCCACCAGACGGGGACGCCGGGATCCTGAATGATGAGGTGGTGGAACCAGTCGTAGAGGCCATGGCCGGCGAGGGCTGCGGCGGTGATCCACTGGCTTGTTTTGAAGCCGACCACTGCCAGAACGATGAAGGCTGCTGCTGCGATGGATTCCGCCAGCACGACGTGCAGGGTTGCGCCCATGACGGCGAAGAGGATGTAGTAGTGGGCGACGACGAGAACGACGGTGGGATAGAAGACGCGATCGCGGTCGAATTTGGTTAGCGCGGCGAAGAGGCAGACGGTGATGGCGATACCGATTCCGATCAGGTAGGGCATGTCTTGCTCCTGAGTCGTGATGCGGGAGAGGAATTGATTGTAGCTGTCTGTGCAATAGATCGGGAATGGGTCTTCGTCCCGAGGGAAGTGCAGATGGCTTGGCGATGCTCTCCAGGGGAGAACTGCGGATCCCTCCACTTCGGTCGTTCGCTGGAGGCGAACGACCTGCGGTCGGGATGACACGGTGTGTGTTGTTGTGATTTCAGCAGCCTGAAGGCTGCTGCTGCCTCCGGTTAGCCGCAACCGTGTGGTTGCGTTTCGCGGTGCGGAAAAGGTTTGGACTAACGAGCTGGAAAGGCAAAAGCAGATCCTTCGCTCCGCTTACCCCAGAGCCGACTTCGTCGTCTCCGGGGCCCCAGGCGTGCTC
>NZ_QFFY01000002.1 GCF_003131205.1 Occallatibacter savannae | reverse complement strand
AAGAAATCCAAATCCCTTTCAGTGGCTCGTACTTCCAGTTGCTCCCAGGGGCGCCGGCATTCCGGCTCCAGCCCCAAAAACCAGTCTTCAGTTCACAGTTGCCAGTTTTCAGTTGCATCTACTGATAACTGGTGACTGACAACTGATAACTTGCTCTTACTTCCCTTGCGCACGCCCGATAATCTCATCGGCAATCATGCGCGGCGCCTCTTCGTAGCGCGCAAACTGCATCGAGTACGACGCGCGGCCCTGTGTCGACGAACGAATGTCGTTCACGTAGCCGAACATCTCCTTCAGCGGAACGATCGCCTTGATCACCTGCGATCCCGCTGCGTGCTCCATACCTTCAATCCGTCCACGGCGCGAGTTGATGTCGCCGATGATCGTGCCCATGAACTCCTCAGGCACCGTCACCTCGACCGCCATCACCGGCTCCAGCAGCACCGGGCTCGCCTTACGCGCAGCTTCCTTGAAGGCGATCGAACCGGCAAACTTGAACGCCATTTCGTTCGAGTCGACTTCGTGGTAGCTGCCGTCAAACAGCGATACCTTGATATCGACCATCTGGAAGCCTGCGAGAATACCCAACTCCATCGCGCCCTGAACGCCCTGGTCGATCGGCTTGATGTATTCCTTCGGAACCACGCCGCCCTTGATGTCGTTGATGAACTCGTATCCCTTGCCCGGCTCGTTCGGCTCGACGCGCAGTTTACAGTGCCCGTAGTTGCCCGAACCGCCGGTCTGACGGATGTACTTGCCTTCGGCCTCGGCTGCCTTGCGAATCGTCTCGCGGAACGCCACCTTCGGCTCGCCCACGTTCGCCTCAACCTTGTGCTCGCGCTTCATGCGGTCCACAAGAATTTCGAGGTGAAGTTCACCCATGCCGCTAATGATCGTCTGGCCCGAATCCTCGTCCGTACGAACCTTGAAGGTCGGATCCTCATCCGCAAGCCGCGACAGAGCGATGCCCATCTTCTCCTGATCGGCCTTCGTCTTCGGTTCGATTGCCACCGAGATAACCGGCTCGGGGAACGTGATCGCGCCCAGCGCGATCGGATGCTGCGGATCGCACAGCGTATCGCCCGTCTTCAGATCCTTCAATCCAACGCACGCGCAGATATCGCCGGCATAGATCTCGGTAATGTCCTCGCGCTTGTTGGCGTGCATCTTCACCAGGCGCCCCACCCGCTCCGTTTTGCCGGTACGCGGATTCTGAATCGTGTCGCCGGTTTTCAGCGAACCCGAGTAGATGCGGATGAACGACAGCTTGCCGAATGGATCGTTGATCAGTTTGAATACGAGCGCCGAAAGCGGCTCGCCGTCCTCAGCCTTGCGGGTCAGCTTCTGATCCGGATGCGAAGGATCGATACCCTCCACCGGAGGCTTGTCCAGCGGGCTCGGCAGGTAATCCACAACCGCATCGAGCAGCGTCTGCACGCCCTTGTTCTTGAATGCGGATCCGCAGATGACCGGGAAGACCTTCAGATCGATCGTCGCCTGCCGGATACCCTTCTTCAGCTCTTCAATGCTCGGCGTCTCGCCCTCGAGGAACTTCTCGAGCAGAACATCGTCGGTCTCTGCGATCACTTCGATCAGCTGCATACGGAAAGCTTCAGCCTTCTTCAGCAGATCGGGCGGAACTTCTTCCACGGAGTACTTGGCGCCCATTGTCTCGTCGTGCCACAGAATGGCCTTCATCTCGATGAGATCGACAACGCCCTTGAAATTCGCCTCTGCGCCAATCGGAATCTGCAGCGCTACGGGCCGCGCGCCAAGCCGCTTGCGAATCGTGTCCAGAACGTGCTCGAAATCGGCGCCGTTCTTGTCCATCTTGTTCACGAAGCAGATACGCGGAACCTTGTACTTGTCGCCCTGCCGCCAGACCGTTTCCGTCTGCGGCTGTACACCACTGACCGAATCGAACACCGCGACCGCGCCGTCCAGAACACGCAGCGAACGCTCCACCTCAGCAGTGAAGTCCACGTGGCCGGGCGTATCGATGATGTTGATGCGGATGTTCTGCCACATGCACGTCGTAGCAGCCGACGTGATGGTGATGCCGCGCTCCTGCTCCTGCTCCATGTAGTCCATGGTGGCGGTGCCTTCGTGCACTTCGCCGATACGGTGCGTGATGCCCGTGTAGAACAGGATGCGTTCGGTGGCAGTCGTCTTACCGGCGTCGATGTGCGCCATGATCCCGATGTTCCGGCAACGACTTAGGGGAATATTGCGAGGCACTTGATAATCCTTTGCGGGCGCTTCCCGTCCCGCTGTTAACTGTGAGGTCCCTCGTTCCCTTGGTCCCTCGGTCCCTGCTTCTTACCAGCGATAGTGCGCGAACGCCTTGTTCGCTTCCGCCATGCGGTGCACGTCTTCCTTCTTCTTCATCGCCGCGCCACGGCCGTTTGCCGCGTCCAGCAGCTCGTTCGTGAGCTTGTCGATCATGCCCTTCTCACCGCGCGCGCGGCCATAGGTGATCAGCCAGCGGATCGCCAGCGACGTACGCCGGTCCGGGTTCACTTCGATCGGCACCTGGTAGTTGGCGCCGCCCACACGGCGGGTCTTCACCTCGAGCAGCGGCTTGCAGTTCTCGACAGCCTTCTTAAACAGCTTGATAGCCTCTTCCCCGCCGCCCTTCTCTTCCAGGTTCTTCATGGCGGTGTAGAAGATGCCCTGCGCGGTCGACTTCTTGCCGCCCCACATCATCGAGTTCACAAACTTGGTGACCAGCGTGGACCCGTAAACCGGATCCGCTGCCACTTCCCGCTTTCCAATGTGCCCTTTTCTCGGCATAGTTCCTCTAAAAACAGTTCACAGTTTCCAGCTGCCAGTTTTCAGATCCATTCGCCACTGGAGACTGGCAACTGGAAACTGGCGACTTCGTTACTTCTTACCCGCTGCCGCTCCGCCCTTGGCGCGTTTCGCACCGTACTTCGAACGGCTCTGTTTCCGGTTGGCCACGCCCACCGAATCCAGCGTTCCACGAACCACGTGATAGCGAACGCCCGGCAAATCCTTCACACGGCCGCCGCGGATCAGCACAATCGAGTGCTCCTGCAGGTTGTGACCGATACCGGGGATGTAGGTCGTAACCTCAATCCCGTTGGTCAACCGCACGCGAGCTACCTTGCGCAGAGCCGAGTTCGGCTTCTTCGGGGTCTGTGTGTACACGCGGGTGCAAACTCCGCGCCGCTGCGGCGAAGCCTGCAGTGCAGGAGACGCCGTCTTGTACCGCGGGGCCGTACGCCCCTTCCGAACCAATTGATTAAATGTCGGCAAACCGAAACTCCTTACCCCAAAAACCTTCTGCCCAACCTGCATTCAGCCGCGCGCAGACAATTGGCTCCTTCCATGCCTTTGGCGCGCTCTAAAGCGCGCACGCGCACGGAAGCCCAGGTTGCTGCTTCGCGTCTGCCTTCGTTCCACTTCCAGACGAGAACCAGGACGGTGATCGGTCGTCCTTATAGAGGAGCCAATTCCGTTTCGCTAGTTCCGGCTCGCATAGCCCTCCAAGGTGGAGAAACGCGCGAGCACCGATGCGATCATCGCCTAACCGTCTTTCCTTCGTTCGGCTTGGCGATTTGTCCCTGCCCTTCGCAAGAGGAGAGCTCTTCAGGACTTCAGCCGCTCAACTCCCAGCGGCCCTCGGGCTGAACTCCAGCGAACCTCGCTGCCGGAATCTCCCGTTACGCGCCCATTCTGTCAGCACAACTAGCGCACACAGAGAGGCGTGTTCTTGCGGAACCTTCTAAACATAACAAGAAAAGTGAGAGGGGTCAACGGATTGAGTGCCCCCTCCGCTGCTTTTCATAGTTTTAACGGATCGCCTTCAACGTCCACGACCCATTGACCAGCGCGAAGTCAGCTTCCCGCTTCGAACTCACCTTGTTCTGCGGGTTATGCGCAATGATGTCTTGCAGCGTTTGAGGCACCCCTGTCAGATTCTGAACCTCGGTATACCGGCCCGCTTTCGCCGTGTCCGCCCCGGCCAGCATCTCGTCTTGAAGATCACCCATATCCTTCGCCTTCAGGTGGTTAGCAGCCGTCGTGGTCACGACGATTGTATAGGTCTTGTCCTCCAGGCTGGCCGGACGCCACTCGATTGTGTCGCCGCCGCCAGGCAACACCACGGCCTTCTTCCCGTCCGGCGTCAGCTTGAAATCAGCCCAGAGCTTGTTGGGAAACACCTTCGTCCGATCCCAAAGCTTGGCCGTCGCCCCCTGGCGCATCCCGGCATCGTCTACCAGAACGTTGACGCCCACCGGTGCAGTCTGATCGTACTTGTCCTGCACCATCTTCAGGGCCTGATCCTTACTCAGTTCTGGAGCCGACTTGCACCCCGTCACCACGAGCCCTGCACCTAATAGAGCCACTACTCCCAAAGTCTTCCAGTTCAGCATCTTTCGCCGCTCCCTCCCAGCGCACACAAACAGGTCAGATTTTCAACGACCCGCCATTTTTCTCCTACTTTCCAGCGCTGTCAATGGATTTGCATGTGACGCGAAACACAGGTGTGATTCTGACCCAGCCGCCCGAGGCCTCGCCTTCAGCCTTCAGCGATCTAGTTTTATTCCCATCTACGGCCACGAGCCAGTAACCCGGCACTGCGTGGTGTGAGCTGAAAGCTGATAGCTGACAGCTGAAAGCTACTCCCCCGCCACCCGCTTCACCAGCAGATCCAGAAACCCCTTCTCGTTCGACTCGAGGCATACCTCCGCATTCGGCGCACCCTGCCCCGGCATCGTCATCCCTTTCGCGTCCACATCGATATGCATCGGCTTCGCCGGACACAGCTCCGGCCGGAATGTATAAGTCACGGCAACCGGATCGAATAGCGTCGGCGTCGGACTGTGGTTCGGAGTGCCACCCATCCACTGGTGATACAGCAGCGTCAACTGATCCGTCAGCTCCGACCCGTGCGCAAAAATCGCCTCCCGCCCCTGCGTCTCCAGCGGCACCTGCGTCGAATCGAGCGGCATCATCGCCACCGTCACGCCCGACCCGAGCAGCGCCTTCAACCCGGCAGGGTCATTGAGAATGTTCCACTCGGGCTCGGCAGGCTTCGGCTTTCCCTGCGCGTCGACTCCGTAGCCCTTGTAGACACTCCCGCCCATAATCACCACGCGCTTCAGCTTCTTAAACCCCGCCGGATCCTTCTTGATCGCCGCCTCCACCGTCGACAGCGGACCGATCCCAATCAGCGTTACCTGCCCCGGATGCTGCCGCGCTGCACGGAGAATGAACTCCGCACCATCCCCAAAACTCGTCCTCGGGTCCCGCTTCGCATACGCCGCCTGCGTCATCACGTTGTCCGTCTTGGTGGCTGGACCCGCGAAGACCGGAATGTCGGCCCGCCCCACCGCCTTCAGATACCGATCCACTAGCTGCGCCCGCATCTGCGTATTTCCAAACGTTGTCGTCACCCCGAGCACCTTCAGCTCTGGACTCTTCAAAGCCAGCGCCAGCGCGAACGCATCATCGATGTCATCGCCGATATCCGTATCGATCACCACAAGCTGCGGCGACGCTCCCGACTTCGCCGCACGATTCCCAGCCTGCGCCCGAAGCCCGCCACCAAACGCACCGCATAAGACCGCCAGCAAAACAATCAAGACCCGAAGATTTTTCATCCCCAACACTCTAACGCCTTCGCCCTCATCCTCTCCCGTCCATTACTCTGTTGACGGTCGTTTCTCATCCACTATGTCTCGCTCCTATCGCACTACCCGCCGCAGATTTCTCAAGCAGTCCGCAGTCGCCGCACTCGCTTCAACCCTGCCGGCCCGCTCCCTTTTCGCCGCGGACGAGCAAGCCCCCGCTCCCGCAGTCAAAGACCGCGCCCCGCTCCACTCCAGCACGTTTTTCGCGCTCCCTCTCGGCTCCGTCCGTCCCGCCGGATGGCTTCGCCGCCAGCTCGAGATCCAGGCCAGCGGCCTGAGCGGCCACCTCGACGAAACCTGGGCCGACGTCGGCCCCAACAGCGGATGGCTCGGTGGCACCGGCGAATCCTGGGAGCGCGGTCCCTACTTCCTCGACGGCCTCGTCCCGCTCGCATACCTGCTCGACGACGCACGCCTCAAAGCAAAAGCGCAGAAGTACATCGACTGGATCCTCACCCATCCAGCCCCGAACGGCATGATCGGTCCTGCCTCGAATGACGACTGGTGGCCGCGCATCGTCGCCCTCAAAGCCCTTACCCAATACCAGGAGTTCACCGGCGATCCCCGCGTCGTCCCGCTCATGGATCGCTACTTCCGGCATCAACTCGGCGAGCTTCCGAAACGTCCCCTGCGCGACTGGGGAAAATTCCGCTGGCAGGACGAAGCCCTCAGCGTCATCTGGCTCTACAACCGCACCGGCTCGCCATACCTCCTCGACCTCGCCCGCCTCCTCCACCAGCAGGGCTATAACTGGATCGGCGAAATCTCCGATTTTCCCTACAAGCAGAAAATCACCGCCGACTACATCAAGCTCAACGAGGGCGGCGGCCTCAAAGACCTCGCCCTCGCCACCCACGGAGTCAACAACGGCCAGGCCATTAAGACCGGCGCGATCTGGTCTCTCGTTTCCGGCTCCGACACCGACCGAAAAGCCACCGGGCAGATGATCGCCGAACTCGACCGCTATCACGGCCTCCCCAATGGCATGTTCTCCTGCGACGAACACCTCTCCGGCCGCGATCCCTCGCAGGGCTCCGAACTCTGCACCGTCGTCGAATACATGTTCTCTCTCGAGCGAGCCCTCGCCATCACCGGGGACGCAGCATTCGGCGATCGCCTCGAGCGCCTCGCATTTAACGCGCTTCCCGGCACGCTAACGGACGATATGTGGGCGCACCAGTACAACCAGGAGCCCAACCAGGTCGAGTGCAGCCTGCACCACAAGCCATGGGTGAGCGACGGCCCCGAATCAAACCTCTTCGGCCTCGAACCCAACTTCGGCTGCTGCACCGCCAACTTCCACCAGGGCTGGCCCAAGTTCGCCGCCAGCCTCTTCCTGCTCTCCGGCGATCCGAACTCCGATCAGCACGACGGCATAGTCGCAGCAGCCTACGCGCCCTGCGAAGTTCGCACCAGCATCCGCGGCACCGCAATCCACATCGTCGAAGAAACCAGCTACCCCTTCCGCGGCACCATCAAGCTCACCATCAATCCCGCTTCGGCCGTAGCTTTCCCGCTCCACCTGCGCATCCCAGCCTGGGCCGCCGGCACAGTCACCGCCATCAATGGCAAACCCGAACCGGAGCCGCAGCCCGGCTCCTTCGCGCGTCTTGACCGCACCTGGAAGTCCGGCGACCGCGTAGAGATTACCTTCCCCATGCAGCCCCGCACCTCGCGCTGGTTCAACGACTCCATCGCCATGGAACGCGGGCCCTTGGTCTTTTCGTACGGCATCGGCGAAAGCTGGGTTAAACTCCGCGATCGCGGCATGACCGCGGACTGGCAGGTCTACCCAACGACGTCCTGGAACTACGCAGTGAAACTCAAACCTGACAACCCCACCGCCGACATCAAGGTCTCCGAATCTGAAATCGGCGACACGCCCTTCGCCCGCAAAACCGCCCCCGTTCAGCTCAGCGTGAAAGCCCGCAAGCTCCCCGTCTGGCGCGCCGAAGACGGCGCAGCCGACGCCCTTCCTCAGAGCCCCGTCACCAGCGATGCCGCAGAAGAAGATATCACTCTCATTCCCTACGCGTCAGCCAAACTGCGCATTACCGCATTTCCACTATTGAAAGCATGAAAGCAGAGGAACCACTCTTACCCGCTAACTTGCTAACTCGCCAACGCCGCAAAGCGGCGCTAACTTGCTGCTTTTGTTCCAGAAAATAAACTTCGAAGATCGAGCAACCGTTCAGTTGCGTTTATCCAGCACCGCAACGATCCTGTCGGTGTCGTACACGCACCCGCCCCAAACGCCTCCGCTCGCGTCCACCAGCGCCGCCCATAGCCGCGTATCCTCCGGCAGATCCGGATGCGCCTTCAGATCCTGTCTCGGCTTTCTTGCCGCCAGCCGACGCGCACCCTCCACGGCACCAAACTCCACCGAGGCGTCGCCAATCAGGTCCACCGTTCCCGTCAACTTCCCGCGATCGATCACGATCTCGATCAGATCGTCCTCCTGCACCTTCCCCACAGGCCCCCCGGCGAGCGCCTCCGGGGAAACATGCCCGATGCACGCGCCGGTCGAAACTCCGCTGAACCGCGCATCCGTAATCACAGCCACATGCTTGCAATGCGGCAGCTGCTTCAGTGCCGACGTTACCTGGTATGTCTCCTGCATACCCGCGCCCTTCGGTCCTCCGCAGATCAGCACGAGCACATCCCCATGCCCGATCCGACCCTCTTTGATCGCCGCAATCGCTGCCTCCTCCGTAGTAAACACCCGCGCTGGCCCGCGATGCCGGTACACGTTGTCCTCACCGATCAACGATGGATCGATCGCCGTGCTTTTGATCACCGCCCCTTCGGGGGCCAAATTCCCCACGGGGAAACACACCGTCGCAGTCAGCCCACGCGACCGCGCCTTGTCCGGTGCCATAATCACCTCGTCCGCATCGATCCCATCGAGATCCTTCAAGCGCTTTCGCAGAGCCTGCCGCCGCTCGCTCTGCTTCCACCAGTCGAGACTCGCGCCAAGCGATTCTCCGCTCACCGTCTTCGCGCTGGGATCCAGTAGCCCAGCCTCGCGCAGATGAAGCATCACCTCCGGCACTCCGCCCGCCAGAAACACCTGCACGGTCGCGAACCCCCGGGGTCCATTCGGCAGCGCATCCACCAGCCTCGGCGTCTCGCGGTTAACGGCCTCCCAATCCTCACGCGTCGGCCGCCTGAGCCCAGCAGAAAACGCGATCGCCGGCAAATGCAGCAGCAGGTTCGTCGACCCCCCAAAAGCCGCATGCAGCACCATTGCATTCCTCACAGACGCGTCTGTCAGCACCCCCCGCGCGCCCAGCCGGAGATCGTGCAACCGGATGATTGCACGTCCAGACCTCTTCGCCGCATCCAGCCAGATTGCCTGTCCTGAAGGTGCCAGCGCCGTATGCGGCAGCGACAACCCCAGCGCCTCACCGATAACCTGAGCCGTTGCCGCCGTCCCCAGAAATTGGCATCCGCCTCCTGGCGACGCGCACGCCCTGCACCCAACCTCCTGCGCGTACTCGAGCGAGATCTGCTGCTGCGCAAACCGCGCCCCGATCGTCTGCACCTTGCCCGCATCCTCGCCGCTCTCCGGCAGCAGCGTCACTCCGCCCGGCACCAGTACCGCCGGATGCGCCCCGGCCGAAGCCAGCGCGATCATCATCGCCGGCAGTCCCTTATCGCACGTCGCAACTCCCAGCACGCCCTTGCGCGTCGGCAGCGACCGCATAAGCCTTCGCAGCACCATCGCCGCGTCATTGCGAAACGGCAGCGAATCCATCATGCCCGCCGTGCCCTGCGTCCTGCCATCGCAAGGATCCGTACACGCACCCGCAAACGGGACCGCATGCAGCGCCTTCAACTCTCGCGCCGCTTCGGCCACCAGCAGGCCCACCTCCCAGTGCCCGGTGTGAAACCCCAGCGCGATCGGCCTGCCATCCTCCGCGCGCAGACCGCCATGCGTGCTCAGAATCAGAAACTCCGGGTCCAGCAATCGCCCCGTCTCCCAACCCATCCCCGCATTCTGGCTCAGCCCAAACAGGTTGCCCGAAGGCTCGCGCACCAGCATCTCCGCCGACAGAGGCAGCGCTCCCTCCGGCCCCGCCGCATGCGTCTTCACCTCGCGCAGCTCCGCGCGATCCGTCTCCAGCACCGATTGCAACGAAATCGAACTGATAACCAGCTCCTTCAAATAAGAGATGCAACCATTTGGCTGCGCAACCCAGACCTTTTTGTACTACCGCGTACTCTGCGTCACTCCCGTTGCCACCGGAGTCAGCCGAAACACATGCGGCTTCGGCAGCGCCGCCTCGTACAGCAGGTTCTCCTGCATGTCCTCAAACGACTGCAGGGCATCGCTACCCTGATCGCTTCCAGCATCCGCGCTCCGCGCCCGCATCCTTGCTCGAATGAAGTGCGTCTCATCCCGATCGCGGACCAGCCACCCCACCGACTGCGCCTGGTGGAACATCGGCGTCGGATAATCCGCCAGATTCACTCCGCTCTCCAGCGCCTCCGGAGTGAAAGTGTCTACCGCATTCCCGTCGATACTCAGCGTGTAGCGCCCGGGCGCCAGTCCCGTCACCCGCAGCATCTCCTGGTTCAACTGCTTCTCAATGTCCGACACATCCAGCAGCAGCGCCTCCGATGCATTGCTGCGCATCAGCGGTAGCGGCAACCCATATTCCAACTCCGTCCACTTCAGCCCCTCGCCTGTCTGCTCCACCTGGCTCACAGATGCATTCCGCGCCGCCAACACCGCACCCGCCCGCCCATCCAGCGTCACATCCGACACCATCGCTGGCGCATGCCACCCTTTCAGCAGCGCCTCCGCCATCACCCAGTGCGCCAGCGGATCAGGATGCACCCGGTCCGGCAGCAGCAGCGGCGCAATCTTCGTATCCAGCGCATCGGATTTCTGGATCGCCGCCACCACAGGAGGATTCAGATTCACAAACGCCGCACCATACTTGTCCGCGAGCGACTGATCAATCTCTGCGAAGTGCTGCATCACCACGTTGTACCCGCCCGCAAACGTCGCCGGGCGCGTCACGTCATCGAACGGCGAAGGCCCCAGCAGCGTCAGCCGCACTCCCGGCAGATGCTCACGAATCGAATCGAGCAGATGCTGATATCCATTCACATACGTCTTCTCAATCGCGTCCGTCGTCGGCTGATATCCGCCATCGTTCATCCCCAGCATCACCGTCACCACCGTCGGCTTCTCTGGAAATACATCCCGCCCGAGACGCTGATCCACCGGCCCGGCCCATCCTCCCGTGACGCGATCGCCTCCGATCCCCTCGCCATAGAAATGCACCCGCATCCACGGGAACCGCGTCGCAACGTACACCTGCACCCACTGGTTGTAATAGTTCTGCTCCGTGATGCTGTCGCCATAAAACACAACCGTGTCGCCGTCATGCAGATAGAATCCCCGCGCATTCGCCTCGCCTCCAACAGGGATCCCATTCTTCGTCTCAATCTTCGGCGTCTCGACCACGACATTCGAGGCAGCCCCATCCATCCGCAGCGAATCCGCGCTCATCGGCCCCGCCGGCGCCGTCGCAACGGCCACCAGCGAATCCGCGCATCCGTAATACAGAAACCACTTGGTGCGGAAGTACACCAGCCCCTCCGCAAACGTCGTCCCCGCCGCGTACTGTCCCGTCTTCTCATACGGCAGTTCCGGCTTCAACACGGGCCTGTCGGTCTGCGTCAGCAGATGCGCCGGATTCGCCCCGTCAAACAGCGCCTCGCCCGCCGCATACGCGCTCGGACCCAGTGCCGGATCGCCGCCCTGCTCCGCATTCTTTCCGTTGTAGAGCACCACAATTCCCGCGCTCGTCAAAACCGGCGGCGGCCCTGTCTCAGGAAACGTGCTGTCGAAGTGCCCTGGCCTCGGCCCCAGCAACTCCACCGGCTTCCCGTCGGTCCCCTCCACAGGCGTCCAGTGAATCGCATCCTCCGACGTCGCCAGCCGAATCGATCCCTCGCCCCAGTACATCCAGTAGCGGCCCATGATCTTTGCCGCAATCAGCCGCCCATCTTTCACCCTGGTCACGATCCCAGCAGACTTGTACTTCAACCCGGCATACTTCCCGCCCAGCGCCGTCAAAAACGCCGGCCCGTGCTTGGTCCAGTGCTTCAGATCGCGCGAAGTCGCAATCCCCACGGAATACGTCTGCCGATTCCACTGCGTATACGTCAGCACATATGTGCCGTCCTCGCGCTCCACGATCCGCGGATCCTCAACGCCCCCCGGCCACTCGCGTGCCTTCTGGTCGTCCTCCGCCGGATAAAACACCGGCTCAGCCGATCGCTTGAAGTGGATCCCATCCTCGCTCTCCGCCATCCCTAGCCGTGAGGTGTGTCCACCGATCTCCATTGCTCCTGAGTTGTCCTCCGCGCGATACAGCACGTAGATCTTTCCGTGCCGGACCACTGCTGCAGGATTGAACGTATGCAGCGCTTCCCACTGCACCGGCTTCTTCGCGATCGGATCCGTGAACGTCGAAGCCGGGTTCGGGCTCACCGCTGGATTCCCTGTCGCCGGCCGCGCAAACGGCCCAATCACCCACGCCGGCCCACTCTGCGCGCACGCTCCTGCAGCCGCTCCAGCCAACAGAACCAGTCCCGCAACCTGCTTCCGCACGTTCCTCACCCTCATTCTCCGCACCCGAAAATCTTACGCCGTCAACTCTTCCTCGATCACAAAGCTCGGTGCCCCATCCATCGCACAGTCTCATCGTGCGATGGATGGGAACAGAATGTCCGCACTTACCGCGCACTAACTGACAACTGGAGACTGAGAACTGACAACTGCTTTATAAAAACTCAACCCCGCATCCCCCTGCTCCAGCACCCGCGTCCGCTCCAGCACCCCAAAGCGCTCATCTAGTTTGTCCCTCCGCCGGTGCTCCGCCACAATCACCGCATCCTCAGCCAGCAACCGCGACGCCTCTCCACCCAGCAACCCCAATGCGAGTTGATACTCATCCGCGGCATCATACGGCGGATCCAGAAAGATCACATCGAATACGAATCCCGTGCTCTCCGGCCGAATCTTCTTCAAAAACGCTGCCACACTCACTTGCTCCACTCGCGCCGTTCCGCGCAATCCCAGGCTCTCCAGATTCTTCCGCAAAATCTTCAGTGCCGCCTCCGCCCGCTCTACCAGCACCACCCGCTCCGCTCCCCGGCTCGCCGCCTCAATCCCCACCGCGCCGGATCCCGCATAGAGATCCAGAAACCGCGCTCCCTCCGTCCGCGGCGCCAGCACATTGAACAGCGTCTCCCGCAGCCGGTCGCTCGTTGGCCGCGTAGCTATCCCAGCCGGAGCCTCCAGCGTCCTACGCCGCAACGTCCCTGCAATCACACGCATCGCGAATCAGCATACCCGACCCCGCGCCGCACCGAACCATCATGCAGGGTGCTCCTTTTACAATTCCTCTATGCGCGGCTGGACAATCCCTCTTGGACGCTGGATGGGCGTGGAGATGCGTATGCACATCTTCTTCCCCGCTCTCGCCCTCGTCTGTCTGGGCCTCAGCGGCAACTCCGGCATCCTCCGCGGACTCGCACTCTTCTGTCTCTGCTGCGCTGCCGTCTTCGTTCGCGAAACCGCACGCCTCATCGTCGCCGCCTACCTCGGTCTCAAGCTTCGCGCCGTTCTTCTCCTTCCCATCGGCGGCCTGTTCGCTTACGCAAATCCTGAAAGCCAGGAAGCCGCAAACAAAGGCGGAGGCGAATTCGCCATGGCGCTTACCGGCCCCATCGTCAACCTCGTCACCGCCCTCATGATCGCTGCAACCGCCATCGGCGCCGGTGGAGACGTTCCGCTGCTCACCGCTCCCCTCGTCGCACCAGACCACCTCGTGCGCAGCATGGTCTGGATGCAGGTCGGTCTCGGCCTCCTCCATCTTCTCCCGGCCTATCCGCTCGACTTCGGCCGTCTTCTCCGTGGCAACTTCGCGCGCGTCCACGGACTCACCCCAGCAGGCCGCGCCGCTTCCGGAGTCGGACAGCTCATCGCCGTTGCAGTCATGCTCGTCGGCTGGCTTCTCGTCCACAGCCCCTGGCTCATCATTGCCGGCTTCTTCATCATGATCGGTGCGCAGATCGAAGACCAGGGTGTCTTCTTCCAGTCCGTCGTCGACACGGTCCGCATGCGCGAAGTCATGCTCACCGACTTCGCCACCCTCTCACCCTCTGACACCCTCGCCGACGCTCTCGGTCGCTGCGTGCATTCTCTGCAAGAAGACTTCCCTGTCGTCCGCGGACCTCAGCTCGTCGGCATCGTCTCTCGCCAGCGAATCGTTGAAGCTCTCCGCAACGACGGCAACGGCTACATCCAGGGCATCATGTCGCGCGCCTTCCAGGTCGCTCGCCCCGAAGACACTCTCGGCACCACCATCCGCCGCATCTCCGCCGGACACGGCCTCTCCCTCATCCCCGTCACCGAAAGCGGCAAAGTCATCGGCATCGTCAGCGTCCAGAACCTCATGACATCAATGTCCCTCCTCTCCGAACAACGCCGCCTCGAATCGGAAGAATCCAGCGAATAGGTTTGGTCTGCTTCTGAAACACAGAAAGTCTCATTGGCTATTGTTCGGCATAGAAGAGTGTTCTTGTTCTGACCGTGATTCCTGGCTTGTCGATTCGAACGTCGAGCCTATGGTGTTCTCCGAAATCCGACGCCGGTGCGTAATCAAATGCGAGCAAATAGTACAGATCCAGATCCGTAACGCAGCTTGCGATCTGGGTGGCAATGTCCTTAGAACTTCTGAGCACGACACCTCCGCTCTGATAGGCGAGCGCCTGCAGAGATAAGCTTGCGGCAGTCACATCAGCTTTCTTAGGAATGCCCTGAAACAGAAAAGTGTCGTGTATATCGGTAGCAACCACGGGTAGATCAGGCGATGCGCCAACCACGTCAAGCGTGATCTGCGCTGTGCTCAAGGAGCTCGATAAGGTCACCAGATTGCGGTAGAAGGCATCTTTGACCTCAGTCGTGTCCGGGATGAAGCCGGGCTGGTTGAGAAAGGGCCAGCCCTGTCCAAGCCAGATCACAACAACTCGTCCTGCACTCTCAGTCTGCTCCTGAGCGACACTCGTGAGGGCAGTGATGGATGAATTGAACCGGCGATTGAGGCAGACGAGATGCACATTCGGATCGCACGAACGCGAGAAGGTGTCGCTTTGCGTGACGGGCATGCCACATTCCATCGCCGATGTTGCTTCAGCGCACGTCGAACCGCGCAGACCCCCGGCAAGCTGACTCAATTCCCGCAGCAAAACCACACGATCGGTCGAAGGTGCACCGATCCTGATTCCACTCTCAGAAAGGGATGCAATCGAAGTTGAGTGCGCCAGCAATCCGGTCGCACTCTTCAGGTATTTCTCAATCCCCTCCCGGAAATGCTTGACGTTTCCTGAAGAATTATTCACGCCGTCCAGCACGAGGATAACTCGATCCCGATTTCCAGTTGAGCTCCCCTGAATCAGTTGAAAAGACGCGAGCTTTTCAGGATGATGATCCACGAGAATCGTGAAGTCATCTGGCGTCAGGCCATTCACCACTTGCCCAGAAGGGCCGGACAATTGTGCATTCAGGAAAAGCCGATGCAAATTGCGGTAGTGTCGCTCTCTTTCCTCTGGACTGCGAGGGATCAACTGCGGCTGAGCGGTCGTTGGAGTTGACTGCGGGCGAATTGCCCCACGCCCCACTATCAGAAAGACGGTAAAGCCTACCAATGCTCTGAGCTTCTTCGGTGAATAGGCTTTCGTGGCAATGAAGGTCATTCGAGTCGCGATGATTCTACGCGAGGAGCATCACCCACTACCATGTTCTAAGCAATGCCCGACGCCCTCGCACCCGGCCTGTACCTCGTCGCTACGCCCATCGGCAACCTCGGCGACATTACACTGCGCGCCCTGGAAGTCCTCAAATCCGCCGACAGCATCGCCTGCGAAGACACGCGCCAGACGCAAAAGCTCCTCAACCATTACGGCATCGCAACCCCCACCATCAGCTATCACGAGCACAACGAGCTCGACCGCGCTGCCAAACTGATCGAGGAACTCAAATCCGGTGCACGCATCGCCATCGTGTCCGACGCCGGCACTCCCGGCATCAGCGATCCCGGCTCCATCCTCGTTCGCGAAGCCATCGCCGCCGGTGTCCCCGTCGTCCCCATCCCCGGAGCCAGCGCCGCCATCACAGCCCTCATCGCCTCAGGTCTTCCCGCAGACGAGTTCCACTTCATCGGCTTCCTGCCTGAAAAGGCTGGCGCCCGCCGCACCCGTCTCGAAGCCTTGGTTGAACAACCGCGCGATACGCCACAAACCGTAATCCTCTACGAAGCCCCGCACCGCATCGCCGACACGCTCGCCGACATTGAAGCTGTCTTCGGCCCCAACCTTCGCATCGTCGCTGCCCGCGAACTCACCAAGCTTCACGAAGAATTCCTGCGCGGAACCGTCGCCGAAGTCCACTCCCAGCTCGAAGCCCGCGACCGCATCCGCGGCGAATTCGTCCTGCTCCTCGAGCTCTCCCCGCAAACCAACAAACTGGGTGCCCCACATCTCGATTCTGAGATGTGGGAATCCATCTCAACTCAAATCAACCGTCTGCAATCTCAACACAACCTCGACGAAAAAGAAGCCCTCAAACGCCTCGCCCGCGAACTAGGCAAATCCAAGAGCGAGCTCTACCGCGAACTCCAGCGCGAACGCGCCAAACGCCGCTAAACGCGACCTCCTCGTCCCCTTTTTCCCTGCCCCTACGTCCCTGCCTTTACTTCCGTCGCCTTATCATTCCGAAACGTCACCGTCCACTTCTTCCCGTCCGCGTCGTACGTCACCGTCCGGTTGCCCTCGGTCTTCGGATCATCCGTCTGAATCTTCTGCCCCAAGGACAGCCGCGTCTGCAGCTCATTCATTCCCTGCTTCGCCTGGTGCTGATCCACCGCGCTCCACACATCCTGTGGCCAGTGCGTATAGATCTTGTGCGGATCGTCGTAGAAGAACAGCAGATCGTCGTAATACTGCTCCGTTCCGCCATCCCGCGCGCCGACCGGCGTCGCATACTCCTGCTTCTCATCGCCCTTCATCGTGAACACGACCATCGCCTGCTTCTGCCCATGGCTGATGCCGTCATCCACATCTTTCGGCACGCTCACCTCGACAGCCTTCTTCACGTCCAGCTTCTCGAGCGGAGGAACCACGCCGGCCTTTTTCTTGAAGTCCACGCGCCCGCCGGTGTATGCGAAGTACGGCATCGTGTACCCGTTCTTCATCCACACGCTCTTGCCCGCCAGATCCTTCACGTCATCGAAGTGCGCCGGAAACTCCATCCGCACCACGGCCACATCATCTTGGGTGAGCTTCTGCTCTTCTCCCTGCTTCACCACGCCGGGGTTCTTGCGCTTGCTCGAAACATGCCAGATATAGAAACCGGCGATCAACAGCATGATCGCCGTAGGTATCAAAACAATCTTCCAGGGCTTCATCCAACCTCCGTTGAGTCCGAGTAGCTAGCCGACAGCGCTAACGCCCTCCGGTCCCTTCTGCTTGGGACGCAGAGCCTCAGCCGTCAACTCATCAGCTTGGCGCAGATCCCGGAACGAACCGGCCCAGATTCCCGCGATTGCCAGGGAAGCAATCCCTCCCCAGACCGTCGCCCGCACCGCACCCAGCCACTGCGCAGTCAGCCCGCTTTCGAACTCGCCAAGTTCGTTGGATGCGCCAATGAACAAAGAGTTCACCGCGCTCACCCGCCCTCGCATCTCCGGCGGCGTCGCCAGCTGCAGCAGCGACCCCCGGATGATTACGCTGATGGAATCCGCAGCCCCGCTCACCGCCAGCACAGCCAGCGACAGCCACAGACTCCGCGACAACCCGAACACCACAATGCACGCGCCAAAGATGCCCACGCACACAAACATCAGCTTGCCGGCCTTCCGGCTGATCGGAAATCGCGCCATCGTCAGTGACATCCCCAGCGCTCCTATGGCCGGCGCAGCCCTCAGGGCCCCCAGCCCCCGCGGCCCTGTGTGCAGCACCTCGTTCGCGAAAATCGGCATCAGCGCAACCGCCCCGCCCAGCAGCACCACAAACAAATCCAGCGACATCGATCCCAGCAGCAGCGGCGAGTTCCGCACATACTTGAACCCGGCCAGCACGACCTCGAGCGATGCCGCGCGATGCTCCATCCTCCCCAGCCGCACGCTCAGGCTCAGAATCAGCACCAGGAACCACACCAGGCTCAGCAACGTGAACACATACACAATCCCTGCGCCTTCCAGCCCCACCGCAACCAGCCGCTTTCCCAGCGGCAGCGTAAACAGCAGCCCGCCCAGCGCCGGCCCTGTCACGTTCGACAACTGCCAGATCGCGCCGCCCCACGTCACCGCGTTTACAAAATGCTTCTCCGGCACCAGGTGTGGAATCAGCGCCGAGCTCGCCGGCGCGGAGAACGCCCTCCCCGTCCCGATCAGAAACAGCACTGCATAGACATACAGAATGTGCTGCGTCCCGCGGATTGCCAGCGCCAGCAGCGCTGCCGTGCAAAACACCTGCAGCGTGTAGCACCACAAAATCACATGCCTGCGGTCGAACCGGTCCGCCACATGCCCCGCCGGCAGCAGAAAGAACAGCCCCGGCAGAAACAGCGCCAGTCCCGTATACCCAAGATCAATCGCCCTGTGCGTGATCGAGTAGACCTGCCACGCCACCGCGACCGCCTGCGCCTCCGCGCCCAGGATCACGGCTACCCGTGCCAGCTGATACCGTGTAAAGTCGCGCGAGGCAAATGCCTCCATCCCTCGTCGTGGAGGCCTCGTGGCAGGGGAATCCATCTCTCCTTCAGGGTAAATCGCCGCGGCGCTCACGATACAGCCCCGCTCCAACAAAGACCCTCAGCTCGCGGGCGGTATCGAGCGCATCAGCGTTCGATTCCTTCGCAGCAGCACAATCAATGCCCGTCGCAGGTAGAGCGCCAGAACCGGCATCGCCACCGCCGCCACGATTCCCCAGATCACCAGCGCGTGCCACTCCCACTGCCAGATTTCGTGAAACAGACGAAAAGGATGGTGGCTCAGATGCTCGATCTGTTTGCGCGTCATCGGCAGCTTGCCGGTGTGAAACACATGCACACCTAAATCGATGAACGGGATGAACAGAAGCAGGTGCAGCGGCGCCACAACGTGCGAGCCGATCAGCGATGCGAACTTGCTCAGTCCGAAGACCCACGCCACAAAGACAACCAGCAGCGTCGTCAGCCCTACAGAAGGATTGATGCCCACTACCATGCCTAGCGCCAGGCTCCACGCCATCCGCCGCGGTGTCACGCCTCCGCGCAGTGCGTGCAACACCGGCCGCAGTACGTGACAACGAAACCACTCGCGAATGGGCCCCGGCACCAGCACATAAGGTTCGACGCGCCCTGCAAATCCGGAGGTTGCTGAGGACTATGAAGACCGCCCGTTCACTCCCCCGGCGAATCGGTCAGAATCTTCGTCTCCGATCCGAATCTGCGGTAATCGCTGAACACCACATCGTTCAGATACATCTTCGCACCGCCTTTGTAGTTCGACCGTGATTGCGCGCCGGTCTGCTGCGCGGTATGCGCCTTCAGCGTCGATACGCTTCGCACCGGACACAGATAGCTCCGGCCGCCAATCTCCTCCGGCGCATACTCCACTGCGATCCCGGCCCCCGAAACCAGTCCCCCCGACGGCAAATCCGCTTCCAGCGTCAGCAGCCTGATCGATCCATCCGTCGGCTCGAAGACGATGTCGCCGTGATACGCGGCGCGCTCGTTGTAGACCTTCATCTGCGCCAGGTTGTTGGCGTCATAGCTCCCCACCACGCAGCAGAACTGCACGTGTTAATCCGATTTCTTTTCGGGCACCTGGTAGTGGAAGACAGCCAGTGTTCCGTCAGCGCCCTTCTCCCATCGCGCCCAGCTGATCGTTCCCTTCAAAGCGTCGGCCATAACGGTAGAGAGAAAGGGCCCGAACTCGCCTCTTGTCGTCAACCCTCCGAAGCCGGCTCCCTTTTTCTCGGGCTTCCCGCTCTTGTCTTCCACCTCTTGCCGGTCGCGGTAGGTCACCTGCATCTTCATGCTGCCCACCCACTGCAAAGACAAAGGCGAGAGGCTCACAATTCCCGTACTCGTGAGCCTGTCCTCTCCCGGACGATCTTCGTATCCATTTGTAAAGCGAGTAGCCATCAGATTCGGCAGTTGGCGAACGGTGGTGTTCACGTAGTTCACGATCTTCACCAGCATCTGCCGTGTCGCCGCTGCATCCGGCACCGGCTGCTCGGGGACTTCGTCTGCAGGTGCCGCAAGAAACAGCGACTGATCTGCCAGCAGCACCAGTTCCGTGCGCGACTTTTCTCCCGGAGCCTTCTTCAGCAGCTCCGCCAGCCGCGCATCGCTCAGCCGATCCGTCAGCACCACCGCCTGCAGCCTCTGCGCCATGTCAGCATCAGGCACGCTTTGCGCAGCCGCGACCATCTGCATCAGCTGTTCCGCGCCCACCTTCTTCGCAGCGTCGGTCGCCCCAACCGGAGGCGCCACAAACGTCAGGTAAATCAGCACAGCCAAGAAACATCGATGCACCGAACACCTCGCCGATGAAATCTCGCGGATAAGTATATTCCCCATCTTGAAACGCGTGACAACCGCGGATCCGCAGAGTGCGCATCGGTCAGAAATCCCGACACTCACTGCCGCCGCCATCCGACATAATGAAGCTTTACGTCACGCCGCACCTGACCACAGGGAATAACCGCATGCGCTTCCTCGCCGACCTCGCGCTCTTTGTCGAAGTGGCCAACACTCGCAACTTCAGCCGCGCAGCAGCAGCGCTCGGCATTCCCACGTCCACCCTCTCCCGGCGCATCAGCGCGCTCGAGCGGGACCTTGGCTTCCCGCTCATCCATCGCTCCACACGCGCCTTCAAGCTGACAGACGCCGGGCAGGCCTGCTACGAGCAATCCAAAGCCCTCGTTGCCGAAGCCTCGCGCATTCAGGAGGATGTTGCAGGCATCGCCTCCAGAGCATCAGGCCGCATTCGCGTCGGCGTGCCCTTCGATCTCGCGCAGACCCTCTTCATTCCCCTTTTCGCGCGGCACATCTCCGAACAGCCTGGCACCTCCATCGAAGTCCTCTCCATCACCAGTCACCCCAATTTGCTCAATGACAGCCTCGACCTTGCCATCATGGTGAGCCATCAATTGCGCCTGCCTGACTCCTCCTTCTCCTCGCGCCGCATCGGCACCTTCGCGCGCCGCCTCTTCGCTTCCGAGAGATACTGCATCGTCCACAAACGTCTTCAGCATCCCGAAGAACTCACTGAACACTCCTGCCTGTGCCTCGTCCATGGCCAGCCGCTTAATCAGTGGGAACTGCGTCGCGACCGCGATCACAGAACCATCAAGGTGCAGGGCGCCGCTACGGCAAACTCGGTCGGCATGCTCGCGAAACTCGCGAGCGAGGCGATGGGCATCGCGCTCCTCCCCGACTTCCTCGCCGCCCACCCCGGCTTCGGCGCCGGACTCGTGCGACTGCTTCCCGAGTGGGAAGGCACACCGGCACACGTATTCGCAGTCACCCCTTCTGAAATGCAGGTCCCCCGCGTCCGCAAGCTCGTCACTTTTCTGAAGGAAAACTTCGACGCCGCGTTGAACGACCTCTGATCGGCGAACGCCCGCCAACGAAAACGGCCTACCTGAGACGGGCAAGCCCCTTTATTCCAAATCCGCAAATCTGATTTCCAGATCATGTTGACTCGCGCAACCACGCCCGGGAGTCTCTTCTGTCGTACCGGCCGCATACAACGGCGGCACGAAGGAGAGATTGAGTATGAAAATCCTGGTAACAGGCGCAACCGGCAACGTAGGCGGAGAGGTCGTAAGATGCCTCATTGAGCGTGGCATCGAAGTCCGCGCCCTGGCGCGCAAACCCGAGTCCGTCAAATTTCCCACCGGCGTCGAAGTCGTCCCCGGCGACCTCACTGATCCCGACTCCATTCGCGCAGCAATGAACGGCGTCGAGAAACTGTTCCTGCTGAACGCCGTCGTTGCCGATGAGCTCACGCAGGCACTCATCACCTACGGCATCGCAAAGCGGGCCGCCATCAAGCACGTAGCCTATGTCTCCGTTTACAAGGCTGACCGCTTCCTCGACGTGCCCCACTTCGCCTCGAAAGTTGCCGTCGAAAACGCGCTGAAAGAGTTTGGCATTCCTTACACCATCCTGCGCCCCGGCTACTTCTTCCAGAACGACCTTTCCCTCAAGCCGCTGCTCGAGAACGTTGGCATCTATCCCATGCCGATCGGCAATGCGGGCATCTCGGCCATCGACTCGCGCGACGTCGCCGGAGCGGCAGCAGTCACCCTCACGCAGCCCGGCCACGAAGGCCAGACCTACAACCTCGTCAGCTCCTCCCAGATCACCGGCCCCGGAAACGCCGCCCTGTGGAGCAAGGCTCTCGGCAAGCCGATCGCCTATACCGGCGAGGACTTCGACGGCTTTGAAAAGCAGATGAGTTCGCAGATGCCCGCATGGATGGCCTACGACATGCGCACCATGCTCGAAGGCTACGTCCAGCGCGGATTCGCCTCGACTCAGGCCGACGTAGACCGCGTGACCAAGCTTCTCGGTCGCGCACCCCGAACCTACGAAGCACTCGTGCAGGAAGCCGCGGGCGAGTGGTCCAAAGCCAACCAGCGCTAATCGACCCATCAAGAGATCCGAAGGAGAAATACCATGAAAGCACTACGCATCAGCGACTACGGAGCACCACTGCACATCGACGAAGTTCCCGTTCCTAAGCCTGGCCCCGGACAGGTCCTCGTTGAAAACCACTTCACCACCTTCAACGGCGTCGACCCCGGCCGCGGACAGGGCTATCTCCGCCAGGTCTTCGAGCTCAAGTTTCCCTGGACTCCCGGAGGCGATGTTGCCGGGTGCGTAGCCGCCGTCGGTGAGGGCGTCACGGACTTCAATGTTGGCGACGAAGTCTTCGGCTACACCCGCGAAGCCGGCGCATATGCCGAGTTCGTCGTCCTCCCCGCCACTGCTATCGCGCACCGGCCCGCCTCCATCAGTCGAGAAACCGCAGCCGCCGTCGCACTCGTCGGGCAGACTGCAACGCAGGCGCTCGCACTCACCAAGGCGAAGCCGGGACAAACCTTGCTGATCCTCGGGGCCGCCGGCGGCGTCGGATCTCTCGCCGTCCAACTCGCAAAGGAAGCCGGCACTCGCGTCATAGCCACGGCTCGCCACACCCAGGCAGCTGCCCTTCAGCAACTCGGAGCCGACCAGATCATCGACCTGGCCCAGCAGCGCCTGGAAGACTTCCCCAAGGTCGACGCGGTGCTCAATCTCATCGGCGGCGACACCATCATCCCGTCGTACGCGCTGGTTAAGAAAGGCGGCGTTGCCGTGACATCCAACCGGCCGCCCCTCGCGGAAGAAGCAGCGCGCCTCGGCATTCAGGCCGCGTTCGTCGAGACCAACGTGAGCACCGAAGGGCTCAATGCATTCGCGAAGCTAATCGCCGAAGGCAAAATCAAGCCGCAGATCGCCTCCATCCAGACGCTCTGGTCTCCCGAAACCCTCTGGGCCGAACACCACAACGAGAAGCTCGGAAAAGTCGTCTTCGCAATTCGATGATCGGCTGCAGGCATCAGACCGGAGACCCAACGGCCTCTGGTCTGTGTCCCTGTATTCTGATTCTTGGAGTCAGCCGCACAGCTCGATCCGCCCTCCACGAAAGCCGCCGCAGCCGTCACCCTGTGCGGGGTCTGCGCTTTTCTCGAGCTCTATTGCACGCAGCCGCTGCTCCCCCTTCTCGCCCACATATTTCACGCATCGAAAACCGGCGTCGGCATGACCGTCTCCGCCGCCACCCTCGGAGTCGCCATCGCCGCGCCCGTCTTCGGAGCGCTCACCGAACGCCTCCCGCGCAAACGCGTCATCGTCTTCTCCATCCTCGGCGTCTCCCTCCCCACGCTTCTCGCCGCCACCTCCACATCTCTCGCGCAACTCATCTTCTGGCGATTCCTCCAGGGCATCATGGTCCCCGGCATCATCGCCGTCGTCGTTACATATATTGGAGAGGAGTGGCCGCCCGAACGCGTCGCCCTCATCATGAGCTTCTATGTCAGCGGAACAGCGCTCGGCGGCTTCATCGGCCGCATCTCCGCAGGCATACTCGCCGATCACTTCAGCTGGCGCGCCAGCTTCCTCGCCCTTGGCATCGCCTCGCTCGTCGGAACCGCCGCCGTAGCCGCATGGCTACCAAACAGCCGCCGCCGAACACCCCACAACCCATCCGCAGTCCGGGCCGCCTTCGTCGTTCAGGTCCAGCAGATGTTCCGCAGCCGCCGTCTGGTCGCCACCTTCGCCGTCGGATTCAACGTCCTTTTCTCCCTCGTCGGCGTCTTTACCTGGATCACCTTCTACCTCGCAGTTCCTCCCTTCTCGCTCTCCACCACGGCGCTCAGCTCGCTCTTCTTCGTCTACCTCATCGGACTCATCGTCACCCCATTCGCCGGATACCTCATCACCCGCATCGGCCTCCGCGCCGGAATCGGCGGCGCCATCTCCTGCGCCATCGCCGGAGTCCTGCTTACCCTTGCCCACTCCCTGCCCATCGTCATCCTGGGGCTCGCTGCCCTCTCCAGCGGTGTCTTCATCGCCCAGACCGCCTCCCAAAGCCATCTCCGCGTCGCCTCCCCTCCCGAAGCCCGCGTCACCGCCGCTGGCATCTACATCACCTGCTATTACCTCGGGGGTACCGCCGCCGGCGTCGTTCCAGGAGCCTTCTGGGCCTGGGGCAAATGGCCTGCCTGCGTCGCCTTTATCGTCTTCATGCAGCTCATCGCCCTCACCATCGCCCTCCTCGGCTGGCGAACTCTCTCGCCCGTGCAATCTCCCGCGCCTTCCGCAAGTTCCGTAATATGAGGCGTTCTCCGATTCCCTGAACCTCCTCCTGCTTCGCCCACATCTATAGGTGAGTGGCTGGCCGGACGCGTCGTTCGCCTAAGCCTCGAAATCTCAAGTTCCCGCAACCAATCAGGATTCGCAAACCCGATTAGGAGAGAGTTTTTTGCCTGAGTTGCAGACAGAACCGCCGATGACCCAGAGAGGCGCCGCGGAGACCACCGTTCAAAATCCGAACGTCGACGCGCACGCGCAGTGGAAGCCCCGCGTTAACCCCTGGCTCATCGCAGCCACCGTCGCGCTTGCCGCATTCATGGAGGTCCTCGACACCTCCATCGCCAACGTCGCCCTTCCCCACATCGCCGGCAGCCTTGGTGCCTCCACCGACCAGAGCACCTGGGTCCTCACCAGCTATCTCGTCTCGAACGCCATCGTCCTCCCCCTCGGCGGATGGGCCTCAAGCCTCATGGGCCGCCGCAACTTCTTCGTCTTCTGCATCACCGTCTTCACCATCGCCAGCTTTCTCTGCGGTGCAGCCCCGACCCTCCCCATGCTCCTCGTTTTCCGCGTCATTCAAGGCGCAGGCGGCGGCGGCATGCAGCCCATGGCCCAGGCCATCATGGCCGACTCCTTTGAGCCGCACAAACGCGGACAGGCCTTCGCCCTCTACGGCCTCGTCGCAGTCCTCGCTCCCTCCATCGGCCCCACCCTCGGTGGCTGGATCACGGATAACTACACCTGGCGCTGGATCTTCTTCATCAACATCCCCGTCGGCATCCTCGCCTTCATCCTCGTCACGCGCCTCGTCGAAGATCCGCCGTGGATCAAGCCCGACAAGTCCAAGCTCCGCCACATGGACTACATGGGCCTGGCCTTCCTCACCATTGCCATGGGCGGCATGCAAATCATGCTGGACAAAGGCGAAGAGAACGACTGGTTCGCCTCGGGCTTCATCCGCTTCTTCGCCTTCCTCTTCGTCGCCGGCATCATCGGGCTCGTCGTCTGGGAATGGCGTCAGAAAGATCCTCTGATCAACCTGAAGCTCTTCCGCTTTAAAAACTTCGCCATATGTTGTCTCCTCATGATGCTGGTCGGCGGAGTCCTCAACGCCAATACCGTGCTCCAGCCGCAATTCATGCAGGAGCTCCTCGGCTACACCGCCACCACGGCCGGCCTCGCTCTCACCGCCGGCGGCATCGCGCTCGTAATCGTCATGCCCCTCGCCGGATTTGCAACCGGCAAAATATCCGCGCGCACGCTCGCCGTCGTCGGTTTCATCATGTTCATCGTGACGTTCCGCTACGCCGCCTACGTCAGCAACCTGCAGATGAGCTTCTCGCAGGCCTCATGGTTGCGCGTCATCCAAATGCTGCCTCTCCCCTTCTGCTTCATCTCCATCACCAACGCCGCGTACGTCGGCATGCCGAAGGAAGAGAGCAACCAGGTCGCCGGACTCATCAACTTCGTCCGTAACCTCGGCGGCAGTATTCTCATCGCCATCACCAGCGCCCAGGTCACCAGCCGCGCCATGTGGCATCAGCAGCATCTGCAGAGTGCCATGCAATCCGGATCGAACGCCTTCACGCAGCACCAGCAGGCGCTCACCGGGTTCTTCAGCGGATCCGTGGGAGCCGCCAACGGCGCGACCATGGCCATCGCGTCCATTTACAACCAGCTCAACCAGCAGGCCCAGATGCAGGGCTACCAGGACGTTTACATGGAACTCTCATGGATGTCCTTCGGCCTCGTCTTCCTCGCCTTCCTGCTCAGCAAGAACCGCCCCGGCCAGGGCCCCGGCGCCGGCGCCATGCACTAAACGAATCGCCGTGTCACGGGTGCCCCGTCCAAGCTTCGCTTGGGCGGGAATCGAAGACCTCCGCAGATCGATGAACGCGGGTGCCCCATGTCTCCCGCTTTTGGAGCATGAGATACGACAACTCAACTGAAGACGACTCATCAGCGATCCGTATGCGCATTGCAAGCTGCGTTCGACGCCTCTATCATTGCGCTCGACAATGAAGGCCCTCATCTTCCTCTCCGTCTTCCTCATCGCCTCGGCCGCACCCGACCACAGAAGACAAACTAGTCCGTTAGATCAGCTTCCCCCCAACGAAGAACTCCTCACCCACTTCGGTGAGCGCGCCGACTTCTCCCCCGATAACCAGACCATCGCGTTCATGGACAAAAGCTTTGGCGACGCCTTCGTCATCGATCTCAAGACGCGCATCATTCACTGCCTCACGTGCAAAATCCCCGCCGCCGCATTCCTGCGCGTCATGCACCTCTCCAACGGTGACTACATCCTCATCGGCCCCGAAAAGTTCACTGACGTCAGCACCAGCCGCGACCGCGACAACGAGCTCTGGTATCTCAGCCGCCAACCCGGATCGAAACCGCAGCGCCTCAACGAGCACATGCACGAGGGCGCGGCAATCTCCAAAACCGGGATGCTCATCGCCTTCTCCGAAACCCGCGGCGATCACCCCGAGTTCCCGAAGAACTACTCGCGGTTGATGGTCGCCAACGTCGACTCTTCGAATGGAACCCCTCGTCTCACCAACGTTCACAAGGTGTACGAGAGTCTCGACGACAGCTGCAGCCTTGAAGCGCAGGACTTCTACGACAACAACTCCAAAATGACGTTCACCTGCTACGTGAACGAACACAAGCCAACCGATCCCATGGCCAAAGTGATGGGTATCGATCTCGCGACTGGCAAAGTCACCGATCTGTCAAAAGCACCCGGCTTCTATAACGAATGCGAAGGCATCTTCCCAGACGGCAGATACACCGCCGTCGAATCGGATCGCCAAGTCTCAGAATTGGGCGGCGACCACGGAATGCACAACATCGACATCTGGAAACTCAGGCTCGATGGCACCGGGCAAGACTTCACGCGCCTCACGCACTTCAACGACTACGAAGGCTGGAAGGCCTCCAACCCCGTCATCTCCACCGATGGCAAGCTCATGGCGTTCCAGGTGGCCCGCACCACCGACCGCGCCGGCGTCGGCTACGGCATCGTCCTGCATCACCTCGAATAACTCAATCCGACGAAGTACCCCACCACCGAGGAACGGGTGCTCCATCCTAAACGCGCTTTTGCGTTTAGGGTGGGAAGCGACAAAACCGCCCCCAATAGGAACGTGGGTGCCCCAGGTCTCGATTCTGAGACCTGGGAGACCACACAGCCACCGCAGATTCTAAGCTGGGGACCGGGGTGAGATCCACGCCTCCAACACTTGCAATACAACAGTCGTACCCAGGCCCGGATGGGCGCAGGAACCGTCGGAATACAGGAACGACCGCAAGGCCACCACTGCTTGCCCCCCCATCCACACGCCGCGTGATAGCATTGCGCGAAATCCTCCTGAAAGAACGAGAGAACGCGATGGCAGTAAGCAGAAGACACGTCCTCAAATCAGGCGCCGCAATCGCTGCCTCAATCGCCCGGTGCCCTCAATCCCTCGCATTTGGGGACCGGGAAAATGACGCTTCCGACACACCGGACAGTCAATCCTGGATCCTCGAAAACGATCTCATCCGCCGCACCATCAGCTTCCATCCCAGCCACGGACTCCTCACATCCCAACTCTTCGATAAAGCCACCAGCACCGACCTTCTTCTCCCCGGCAGAGACATCGCGAAAGCCCGCCCCGAGTTCTCCTTCAACTGCAACGGCACGCCCTGCGCCGGCAATACCGGCGACTTCGAACTCATCGACACAACACCCGCACGCACAGCAACCAGCAGCTCCTTCTCCGTACGCCTGGAGCACAAATCCCTCCCGATTGAAGTCACATCGATCTACACCCTCTACGCCGCCCAATGCGCCTGCCGAAAATCGCTCCGCTTCAAAAACACCGGAGCCGCCCCGCTGCGCATCACCCACCTCGCCATCGAAACACTGGAATTCGCTCTCGGCCCCGAGAACGAGCTGACTCTCTTCGCCCAATACGGCGCAGTGCCGCGCGAAATCTTCTACACCGGCCGCTCCGAAGATGCCGGCCTCATGATCCAGAACGCCCGCACTGGCCGCGGCCTTGCCATCCTCAACGAAGTCCCCGGCTACATGAAGCGCACCGAAGTCGCCGGCTGGGACGCGGATAACACCGCCCGCGTTAGCGCCATGTACGACACCGACATCATGTCCTTCGAGCGCCGCCTCGCTCCCGGCGAAGAATTCACCACCGCCTCCATCTCCATCCTCCCCTTCCGCCGCGACGACGGTTTGAATGACCCCCGCTGGCGCGTCCCCAGCTACACCTCCGCGATCCTCGAGCGCCGCATCAACAAGCAAGGCCCACCCTGGATCTACAACACGTGGGAGCCATTCGAGCGCGGCATCAACCAGCAAATCTCCATGGAACTCATCGACGCCGCCGGCACGATGGGCATCGACATTTTCACCATCGACGACGGCTGGCAGCAGGAGTACGGCGACAACGCCGTCAACCTCACCGCATTCCCCAGCGGCCTCGATCCCATCATCAAAGCTATCGAGTCCAAAGGCATGCGCCTGGGCCTCTGGATTCCGCCCGCCGCCATCGGCATGTCCACCGACGTCTACAAAGCCCACCCCGACTGGGCCGCGCTCGACCTCGAAGGCAACACCAAGACCACATGGACCATGGCCGGACAGAAAGCCGTCATGTGCATGGCCTCTCCCTTTCGCCACACCGCAGCCGCGCGCATCAACGACGCCATCGAGCGCTTCCGCCTCGCCTACGCCAAGCTCGACCTCACCACCATCTTCAATGCCTACGGAGAAGCACCGGGCTGCTGGGCCAAGGGCCACGACCACGGCGACTGGGCCGAATCTTTGATCAGAATCTACGAAGGGATCAAGGAGATGACCGCCGAGGTCTACGCCAAACACCCCGACGTGCTTCTCGATCTCACCTTCGAGCTGTGGGGACAGAAGCACATCATCGACGCAGGCCTTCTCGCCGCCGGCGATCTCGACTGGATGAGCAACGTCGACGACACCAAGCCCGACTCAGCCGGCCCGCTCCAGGTTCGCCAGCTCCTCTACGCCCGCGCCGGCTCCATGCCCGTGGAAGCCATGCTCATTGGCAATCTCCACGCCGAGCTGCCCACCATTCAGGAAAGCTTTGCCACGACCATCGGCTCCGCGCCGCTCCTCCTCGGAGACCTCCGCAAGCTCACCGCCTCCGACCGCAAGTGGTACGGGGAAAAGATCGCCTGGTTCAAACAGCTCAGAAGACGAGTCAACATCGCCGAGAGCTTTTTCCCCCTCGGCAGTTGGCGTCAGACATCCCCTACCGCATGGGACGGCTTCGCCCGTCTCGCAAAAACCGGCGAGGGCGTCATCGCTCTCTTCCGCAACAAATCCGGCGCAGCCGAAGCCCGCGTCCAACTTCCACTCATCCCCGAAGGCCGCTACCGCGCCCACTCCGTGATCACCGGCAAAGACTCCGGCACATTCGATCGCGCCGCATGGAACGTCGGCGTCCGCATCCCCTTCCCAGGCCAGGTCGAAATTCTCGAACTCCAGAGAATCTAATCCAACCCAACACTGTCATCCTGAGCGCACGGGGCCCCGCGTAGTCTTTCCGGGGTCCCCAACGACAGGTCTTCGTCGTTGGGGTGGAGGGTGGGGGTGGTAAGCGAAGGATCTGCTTCTGTTTGAATGTCCGCGTCTCTAAGCAAAACCATCCCCAAAAAGCGAAAACGCCAGAAACCTTGCGGCCTCTGGCGTCTTCTTGTCAGTAACCTGTAGCACTTCGGATCATCTATCGACCTGTCTAGCCTGTCGATCAAGCAGCGGGTTGGCCGCATTCTCTTGATCTTCCCGCTCCGCCCGGGTCTCGGTTCCAGGTTGCCCCTTCCCCGCTCCCTTTCTGCTGAGCCGGCGTCCGAGCTCCGATGGTTTGCGCCATCTTCCTCGTCCCTTCGGCTGTGCCGGCGATCTCCGCTTGGGTTTCCCCGCGCTTCTGATGCCTTTGGCGCCGCCGGTTTCCGCAGGGTTCCGGGTTTCCCCAGTTGCGCCTGCTTCCTCCTGCCTCGCCTCTGATACGAACCTCAGGTTGCCCCTCGTTTCGTACCTCCGGCTTTACCGGTGATCGATCGTCGAGTCGCCTCGATTCTCTCTCTTTCGGCGGTGCCGGTTGTGAAAGCTCCAGGTTGCCCCTTCGCTTCGCGCCCCCGGTATCGCCGACGATCAGCTTCTGAGTCGCCCCAGATGCTCATCCTCCGGTCCCGGCTGACTTCCGTTCCGAGTCGCCTCGGAGTTCCGTGCCATCCGGTCGCCCTTTTCGAATCTACGGATTGCTCCGTCCACTCGCTTCGGGCTTCATCGCTCGATCTGTACCCAAGTCGCCCTGGTTCCTTCTCGCTCGATGTCGCCGATTCCGTCCGCCTCAGGTTGCCCCGAAACTTCCTTCCTCGGCTGATCCGCATTTGCTTCCGCAGGTTGCGCCTGCTTCCGCATCTACGGCTGGGTCGATGATTACTCCCTGGCTGATTCGAACTTTGCATCCTCGGCTTGCGCCGCGGATGAATCTTCGGTACCAATCAGGTACCAGCATTCCTGGTCCGGCTTCCAGCGCAATCTTAATCTCAATCCACAGTCCGCAATCGGCCGATCACGAACTCCAAACTAAAACCGTTGTCTGCGCCTTTCACTAGGCCGGAGCTGCTGTTCCAATCAGCTACAGAGTCACCAGCTAGTTAGAGACAGTAGGCCCGATCGATCTGTGGATGCAAGTGCAAAACCCTAGTAGATTCTGTGGATATCACCATTCATAGTGCATTCACATACAAATTGTGCGTAGCCAGGCCTCACCCTTACTTACTAAGTCAGAACTCAGCACTGATCGCAACTTATTGCCAACCTATTTGCACTTGTAAGTGTGCCCGTTCACATCTAAGTGTGCCTTTCGCCACCAATCGCAACTTCTTCCTGAATCGCCGCGCACGCCAAACCTGAGTGTCATTCCGAGCGACCAACGGGAGCCGAGGAACCCGCAGTTGCTACTGGCATTCCGGCTTCATCGATGCAGCATACCGTCCAACACTCGTATTCTCTTCAGTCGATTAGCATTGGTGCACATGAAAGTTCAATCACTGCGATGGCCTCTGCTCTCGTACCTCATCCTGCTCCTCTCAGTGATCGCCATCAATTCCACCTCCGATGAACTTGGAGTCGGCGTCAGCATGAACTGGACGTCCGACGATTATTCATTTTCGGCCGGTGCACCTCCCTGGGTAGTCGCATTCGCCTTCGTCGGTATATGCCTGTGCGTACTCCTGTATCGATGCCAGATCCCCGTCCCGACAGAACCAATGCCTCATCTGATCCGCAGATATTTGGCTGGCCTCGCCGATTGGGCCATCGCTCTGATGCTTGCCGCATCCGTCGTTGGCTTGCTCAATGTACTCGTCGAGTATGCGCAGACTGGCAACTTGGAGTGGGTGATTGATCGCCAAGAGCATCGTCCATGGGACGCATTACGAGCTTTTGGAGGAGTTTTGTCGATGTTCGCCGTCATGCCTCTTTTCGTGGCGGTCCCAATGGCAACGGGAAGACCCACACCCGGCGCGTGCATTTTCGGTTATTGCGTAAGGCCAGACACCGGATCGAGATTGACACTCTGGTCCGCATTTCTGCGCGCACTTTTGGGAGCATTCGCCCTTTTTGCCTGGCCCTGCTGGATCATGGCCTACTTCTTCAAGCGAGAAAAGAATCTCGGGAAATTTTGGCTGGATGCTGTCTTCGAGACACACGCCGAGTTCCTGAAGTAAACGCAGCCATCCTTGCCCGTTATTCTGATCTCAGCACCACACCCAGCACTGCGTTCCCGTTCCTCGACCAAATCCCTGTCCGTTCGTAAAGGAAGTCTCCCTGATGATGCATCGCTACATCGCCGCCTGGTTTCTCGCCCTCATCGCCGCCTGCGCATCCGCACAAATAAACGCGGGAAACCAGCCATCGAGCACGAACGTTCCCTTCACCATCACGCAGGTCGCGTCTTTGCGCCTCCCCTGGAGAATCGCCTTTCTCCCCGACGGCCGCATGCTTGTCACCGAAAAGGTCGGCGGCCTCGTACTCGTTACTCCTCAGGGGGACAAGACTGCCGTCGCCAACGTCCCTGCCGTTCTCTGGGAAGGCCAGGGCGGCATGCTCGGTGTCTTCACCTCGCCGCACTACGCGCAAGACCACAGCATCTACCTCACCTATGCCGAGCCCGGCGTCGACGTCAACAACGACGGCTCCAGCCTCGCCCTCGCCCGCGCCCAACTCAAGATCTCCGCCGCCACCGCTAGCCTCGAAAACCTGAAGGTCATCTGGCGCGATGGCGAGCGCGGCCTTGGCGGCCAGTTCGGCGCAGCCATCGCCTTCTCTCCCGACAGCAAGTACCTCTATCTCGCCGTCGGCGAACGCCAGCGCATGACGCCCGCGCAGGATCCCAACCAGCCCCTCGGCAAAATCCTCCGCCTCACACTTGACGGCAAACCCGCACCCGGCAATCCCATGGCCGGCAAGCTCGGAGCTTCACAGGTTCCCATCATCGACCCGCCCGGCGATACCGAAGCCGCCAAAACCGCGCCCGTCGTGCGCACCTACACGTTCCCCGGCCCGAACCTCACGCCTTCTGAAACATGGGCCACCGGCTTCCGCACTCCATACGGACTCGCCTTCGCGCCCGACGGCCGTCTCTGGGAACTCGAGCACGGCCCGCGCGGCGGCGACGAACTCAACCTTATCGAGCCCGGCAAGAACTACGGCTGGCCGCTCGTCTCCTACGGCATCAACTACAACGGCGTCCCCATCCCCAGCCACGACACCCGCTCCGACCTCGCCAAGCCCGTGATCTACTGGGCGCCCGTCATCGCGCCAGGCAATCTGATGTTCTATCACGGCTCCATGTTCCCGCAGTGGAAGGGCTCAGGCTTCGCCAGCGGGCTCGGCTCCCAAGCCATCATCCGCATGACGTTCGACAGCAACGGCGGCGCCAAAGCGGTCGACCGCTGGGATGTGAAATGCCGCGTCCGCGACATCGAAGAAGCCCCGGACGGCTCACTCTGGATGGTCGAAGACGCCAACCCCGGCGGACTCTTCCGCCTCACGCCGATCGGTATGGCCGTCTCTGCTCCAACGCCAAAATCCGATGCTCTCGCCACCAAACCCGCAAGTTCGCTCCCCGCAAACGCCACCCCGGCGCAGCGCGTGCAAAGCATCATCCAGAACAACAACTGCCTCTCCTGCCATCGCATCGGAAAGACCGGCGGCGACCTCGCTCCGTCTCTCAACGGCATCGGTTCGAAACGAACGCCCGACCAAATCCGCGCCGCAATCGTCAGTCCAGTCCCGTCCGTAGGTGCCAACTACAAGAACCCCATGCCCTCGTACAAGAACTCCATCACCGGGCGAGATCTGAATCTCCTCATCCAATACCTACGCATGTTGCCCGCCAAGCCTCAGTAGCGGAGATCAAACCGAGCGGCCGGGAGGGAAGAGCCAGTGTTGGCTTGTTCCCCGCTTCGGCCGCCGCGAGACCGTCGGGTTAGATCGACTCAACCAAGCCCAATGCGCGCTGTTCGCGGTCGCACCCAGACTTCGCGCTGATGACGCGCCAGAATCCTGAACGCCACCACGTGCGTAATCATCAGCAGCGGCACGATCACCGTCGGCAGAAAGTACGCTGCACCCATCTGCCCCGCCAGCAACCCCGCCCGATTCGCCTGATAAAACGCATTCAGCAGATCCGCAAGGCCCCAAACGTTGAACACCCACGCAGCCGCCATTCCCGCTGCGCTTGGCAGCAACATCAGAGTCACCAACGCCAGCACCGCCGCTACAATGTCTCCGTAAGCCGCCGCACGCGCAAAAGCGCTCGGCAGCTCAGCCGAGACCACTCCCGGCACTAGAAACGCCAGCCCGATATACCGGAAGCTGTGCAGCACCAGGATCGGCCGCAGAGCCTCCAACGGCGCGCGATCGCGAAGTAGCGGCCAAACGTAGCGAGCCGTCACCACGCTCCACGCGATCAGGCCAAAAGCCACACTCGTAAAGAACCAGATCATTTGCTGCGGCATAAACAATCCTCCGTAGATTCTCGCTGGGTGCCCCGTCCAAGCTCTGCTTGGGCGGGATCCCAACACTTGGCTATGCAAACCATCACTGAAATGCCGCCGGGTTCAACGCCCGCAGCGGCATCAGCGGACCCACCGGCACATACTGGTGATCCATCAGCTGCGCCTTTGCCAGCGGGAGCGAATCCATCAGCTCACGCGCCTCGCCCTCCGTCTTGACATCGAGCAGAAACACGACACCCTTGCCATCGCCGCGCGAATACCACTCGCGGATCTTGCCATCGAGATACAACCTCGCGGTTGCCTGAATTTCATCGGGGATGATCGTCATCACCTGTTGCGCGGTGACACCCTGCTTCACGGTCTCGATCACCAGCACCGCTGTAGTTTTTGGAATCGCCGCGCTCGGCACGCCCGAACCGCCGCCCGGTGATTGCGCCAGCGACGCAGGAAGCGCCGCCAGAAGTAAAGGCATGAGGTATTTCATTTGTCTCTCCTCTCGAGGATGGAACTTGGCCCATTCGCTTGCATGTACATTAGAGTACGTTCGTACTCTTTTGCTTCAAAAAAATCACTCCTCCCCGAAACACTTCAAAAACATCTTTTGCGCCTCTACCAGCGTATGCTCTCGCCGCTCGCCATCTGTCATCACCCGCACCATCATCAGCACGCCGGCCATGCCCGAAAACAGCAGACCGCAATTCTCAACCCGCTTCTCCAGCGTCTTTCCCGGCATGAATGGAGCCAGCCGCTCCCGATACGCTCGCAGCAGCACCTCAATCCTCCGCCGCACCACAACCGGCTTTCGCGCGATCTCCGCCCCCAGCGCCGCTCGCACGCAGCCCGATCCAGGCGAGTTCGCATGACCCACGCTCAGATAGCGTTCGATGATCGCCCGTAGCGCCTGCCCCTGCGGCGCAGACTTCGCATGCTCCTCCATGCTCCGCCCCGTCTCCTCCAGTGCCCGCGCCACAGCCTCGACAAAGAGGTCGTCCTTGCTCTCAAAATGCCGGTAGAAACCACCTTTCTGCAGGCCCACCTTGCTCATGACCGTCCCAATGCCGCTCGTATCTCCGCCATGCTCCCGAAATGAACGTGCCGCCGTCGAGAGTATCCGTTCGTGGTTTTTCGCCTTGTGCTCCGCTGAGTACCGCATCTCGAAAGAGTACGATCGTACGCAATCAAAGTCAAGTCGACTTCCCCGCTGCGGTGCAAGTCCTGTGTTACTTAGTCCGGACTACTTGTCGTCCGCCCGGTGATCCGCGACCGTATACCCCGCCGGAATCTCAAACAGCGCAGCATCCGGTTCCGAAGTCACAAGATCCGTCACCATGAATTCCTGGTGTCCTGAAAACGGATTATCCACAATCGAGGTCAGATTAAACGCAAGCCGCGCCGAGTAGCAGAACTCACGCATACTCACCATCGGCTGATCGTTGCCGGTCACTCCCGGATTCACCGTGCGCGTCTCCCGATAGCAGTGCGTGTCCTCGCCCAGCGTACTGGACACGCCGAGATCTTCATCCTGGCTGCTTCCGCCCTCGTACACAAGATTCCCGTCGCGCAGCGGCCCGAACTTGTCCGTAGTGCTCAGCCGGTATTGATACAGATCGCACACCTTGCTCGCAACGATGCAGTTGTACCAGGTGTGCTGCGCAGGATCCGTGATCTGAATCGTCGTTACAAAGCTCTTCACATTCGTGTTCTTCGGCACCAGCGCGGCGCTCCTGGAAGATGCGCCCCCTGCTGTCGCGGATGATCCGGCGCTCATTCGTGAAGGTAATTGACCCGCCGTTCCCGATCGGCCGCTTCCATTCTGCGTGCAGAGTCAGGCTGAACGGCGCACCCGCTTTTGGCGGCACAAAGATGCTCTCCATCGCGCCGCTCTGCCCGCCATCCGGCACGCGCACAACCCGCTGGCCGCCCTGCTGCTGCGCAAAGCAGATCACGGAAACAGCCGCCACCATGAAAAGGGCAACCACCCGCCAGATGCGCATCTGCACTCTCCCGCCGGCCGCCCCAGTCTAGCACCCTCGTCCCTAGTCCCTAGTCCCTTAAAGCTATCCCCCGCATCCGCATCCTCTCGCCAGCACTTCCGCGAAGTGCACCGCCTGCTTATGTCCCAGTTGCTCGATCTGCTCCCTGCAGCTGAACCCATCCGCCACCAGCACTGTCATTGGACCGGCACCATCCACTGCCGGCATCAGGCCATCCTGCGCAATGCGTTTCGATACCTCATACTTCTCCGCCTCAAATCCAAACGGCCCCGCCATGCCGCAGCACCCTGCCTTGATCGCCTCCACCTTCGCACCCGCCTTTTTCAGCAGCGCGATCTCGCTCGCCGGTCCACCGAACACCGCCTTGTGATGGCAATGTCCATGCACCAGCACCTGCGCGCCCTCGAGGCCTGCAGGCCGCCACTCCGGCGCCTTCTCCGCCAACCAGTCCGCCAGCAGCCACGTCTGCCTGCTCAGCTTCTGCGCCCTCGCATCGTTCGGGAAGAACTCCAGCAACTCGTCCTTGAAGACACTCGCGCAACTCGGCTCCAGGAAAATGAACGGCAACCCCGCCTCGACCTCCGCGCCCACCTTCTCCATCACGCGTTCGAGATAAGCTCGCGCCTGATCCAGAAATCCAAAATCGTACAGCGGTCTTCCGCAGCACACGTGCTCTCGCGGGCACTCCACGCGAAAACCCGCCGCCTCCAGCACCGTCTCGGCCGCTTCCAGCGACCGTGGATGGTAGTAGTTGTTCCACGTATCCGGCCACAGCACGACAGGCTTAGCAGCCCCCGCCCCATGTGCAACCTCAGAGTTGCCTTTTACGCGAGCCTTCTGAAAAGACTTCCGCGCCAGCGACGGCAGCTTTCTTTCCCTGGCCATTCCTGCCAATCGCTTCACGAGGCCGCTGGTCAGCCCTCCCGTCAACACTGCATTCGCCAACCCCGGCGCAGTCGACCCAAATCTTGCCAGCTTGTCCGCAAACCCGAACACATAATGTTGCAGCGGATGCATCTTCGTCTTGTAGTGCTGCGCCAAAAACTCCGCCTTGTACGCAGCCATGTCCACCTGCACCGGGCACTCGGTCTTGCACGCCTTGCAACTCAAACAGAGATCCAGCGACTCCAGCACCGCCTCGCTCTGGAACCCCTCCGGCCGCAGCGATCCCGCCAGCATCTCCCACAGCAGATGCGCGCGCCCTCTTGTCGAATGCTTCTCCTCGCCTGTCCCGCGATAGCTCGGGCACATCACCCCGCCTTCGGTCTTGCGGCATGCCCCCACGCCAACGCATCGTTCCGTTGCGCGCTCCAGCGACCCACCATCTTTCGCAAACGCAAGGTACGGCTCAAATTCAACAACAGACTTCGCTCCCGCGCCTTCTTCCTGGCGCGGGTCTGCCGAAGGCGATTGGCCCCACCGCAGGTGGCGCAGGTTCTCTACAGGGTCATACACCCTTACCGCATCCACCAGCTTTCCCGGATTCATCCGGTTATCCGGATCCCACAACCGCTTGAACTCCCGGAACGCCTCCATCAGCTCCGGCCCGAACATCTTCGGCAGCAGCGCCGCGCGCGACTGTCCATCGCCATGCTCGCCGCTTAGCGACCCACCGAATCGCAACACCACATCCGTCGCGCGCTCCATGAACTCGCGAAATTTCGTGAGGCCCTCCACGCTTCGGTAGTCGAAGTTCACCCGCATATGCACACATCCCTGCCCGTAGTGCCCATAAAGCGGCGTGCTGTATCCGTACTCGCTCATCAGCTCTTTGATCGCGCGCAGATAATCTCCCAGCCTCTCTGGCGGCACTGCAGAATCCTCCCAACCCTCGCACCGATCCGGCTCGCCCGGCACAAACACCACCGCGCCCAGCGCCGACTCGCGCACATACCAAACGCTCTCCGCCTCCTCCGGCGAACAAATATGTGCTACCGGCTTCACCGGCCACTTCTGCGATCCCTCCGCGATCCTGCGCGACTTCTCCTGCGCCTCCTCCTCCGAATCCGCCCCCATCTCCACCAGCAGAAAATTCTGTCCCGGCGGCAGCTTCTGCAACTGCGCAGATGCCAATCCCTTCCGCCGCATGAAGTCGACCAGCATCTGGTCGAACCCCTCGAGCCCGATCGGCTTGTGCTCCAGCGCCGCAGGCACCGCATCCGCCGCCGCAAACGCATCTGGAAACGCCAGCACCGTCAGCACACGATGCTGCGGGCTCTTCGTCAAATTCAGTTTTGCCTCGAGCACCGTGACGCAGGTCCCCTCCGTCCCCACCAGCGCCCGCGCCACATTGAATCCGTTCTCCGGCAGCAGCTCATCCAGGTTGTATCCCGAAACTCTCCGCGGAATCTTCGGAAACTTTGCCCGCACCAGATCCGCATAGCGATCACGAATGCCTTTCAGCCCCGCATAGATCTCGCCGCGCCGTCCGCCCTCGCGAATAATCCTTTCCAGTTCCGCATTGCTCGTCCTGCCCACCGTCATCCGCGTGCCATCGTAGAGCGCCACATGCAGGCACTCCACGTTATCGACCACTTTCCCGGCCATCAGCCCATGCACGCCGCAGCTGTTGTTTCCGATCATCCCGCCCAGCGTGCACCGCGAATGCGTCGCCGGGTCCGGCCCATACGTCAGCTCGTATTTCTCCGCGGCATTGCGCAGCGTGTCCAACACAATGCCCGGCTGCACCACGGCCAACTTCGCCGCGGCATCGATCGACACCAGCCCCGTCATATATCGCGAGAAATCAAAGACTACGGCGACGTTCGCGCACTGCCCCGCCAGGCTTGTTCCGCCGCCGCGCGGCAACACCGCCGCCCCCAGCGCGCGGCACTCTGCGAGCGCCATCTCCACATCCGCCGCATCCCGCGGCAGAATCACCCCAACCGGCAGCTGTCTGTAATTCGAAGCATCCGTCGCGTACAGCGCGCGCGAACCCGCGTCGAACTGCACATCGCCGCGCAGCTTCACCTTCAGCCGCGCCTCCAGCTCCCGATGTGCGCTGAACTTCTCATGTTCCAGAGAAGGCTGATTCAGAATCTTGAAAACATCCACGCTGTGATCTTAGCGCTGATCTCTCAACAAAGTTCGGGTGCCCCATGTCTCCTGAAGTTGGAGACATGGGAAACAAGACACAAGATATAAGTATGGGTGCCCCATTTTAAGTTGGTCGTGGGACCAATTTAGGGCGGGATACAAACTACGGAATGCTGCCGATCTCGCGAGGCAAACACGGGAGGCGATAAAAGGCTACCCGATGTTTCAGTAGCGCCCACAGAATCTCGGCCGCTCGAACAACCTGCGCCGTCAGGCGCAGCGTTCGTTAGCCCCACGCTTTAGCGTGGGGAAACTTCAATCAAAAATATTCCAAGTCCCGTTAGGGACGATGGAACACCTGAATTCCACTAAGACCTGAATACTGAGGCTAAAACGCCTCGATCGTGCGCCCCTACCGTCCCGGCCACTCCTCCACAACAATCCCTAGATCATTCAACTGCTGGATCGCGCTCTCCACATTCCGCCGCATCTTCGCGCGATCCTTCGCCGCCCCACCCGGCATCTCCGCCACCGCCACCACGCGCCCGTACTTCCACGCGTTCGCCGGAACCGCCACCATCGCCTCCGCAAGATCCTGCGGCCTGATCTGGATCTCCTGCCGCCGCGCCCCTTCCGGCCGCAGCATCGTCCCTTTGCCTACATCGCTCGTGTTCGCATCCGCGTTGATGATCCGCAGCGTGATCGTCTCCGGCCCGACCGCCAGAAACGGATTCGCCCACGCCGCCGGCTCGTGCACATCCACGTACATGCTCTTCGTCGGCAGCGAAATCTTCGCCAGCTCCGCCCGCTGCTCGTCGCGCTTGGTCGCCCGCGCCTCCGCGGCAGCCCGCGCCTGCTGCTCCGCGCTCACAGCGCTCTTCGCCGCTCCTACAACCGCCTGTTCCTGCTTATGGCAGGCAACCAGCCCCGCCGCAACCAGCCCGGCTACCACCCAATACCGCACACTCACAAAAGGGGAATTCACTCTTCTAGAATACCGTCCCACCGCACGAGAACCCTGGTGCCCCATAGCCTGCCCTGAGCTTGTCGAAGGATCTCCGGTCTTTGGAGACATGGGAAACAAAAAGGCCCGACGGGTGCCCCATATCTCGCTTTTGAGATGTGGGAGAGAAGTAACTAACCTCGCCCCTTCCCCCACTCCGCCTTCCGTTTCTCTAGAAACGCCTTCGTCCCCTCCGCCTTATCCGCCGAATCGCACAACTTTCCAAACGCGGCAGCCTCCAACCGCAGCCCCTCTTCCAGCGGCAGATCCAACCCCTGATCCACCACTCGAATCACCTCCGCAACCGCCCCCGGAGCCTGCGCCGCAATCTCCTCCGCCAGCGACTCTGCCCGCGTCATCAACTCCGAGGCCGGCACCACCTCATCCACCAATCCAATCCGCAACGCCTCCCGCGCATCGATCACCGCGCCAGTCATCAACAGCTTCAGCGCCGCACCGCGCCCCACCAGCCTCGGCAGCCTCTGCGATCCCCCATACCCCGGAATCACTCCCAGCTTCACCTCCGGCTGTCCAAACTTCGCATCCTCCGCCGCCAGCCGGAACGAACACGCCATCGCCAGCTCGCATCCCCCGCCCAGCGCAAATCCGCGCACGCACGCAATCACCGGCTTCCCCAGCGTCTCAATCTTCCGGAACACCGCCTGCCCCTGCAGCGCGAACGCCTCTCCCTCTCCCCGCCCCACAGCATCCAGTTCGCGAATGTCCGCCCCCGCAGCGAATGCCCGCTCCCCCGCGCCCGCCAGCAGGACGACCCGCACCGCATCATCCGCGCCCAACTCGCCAAAGGCCGCATCCAGCTCCGCGAACATCGCCGCATTCAGCGCGTTCAAAGCCTTCGCGCGATCCATCGTGACCGTAGCGATCGCGCCCCTCTTCTCCACCCGAATCGTTTCGTAACTCATAACCACCCGAGCCTAGCACTCTCCTCCTTCTTCCATCCAAACTTACCCGCCCCGGTCGCACCGCATCACACATCCCATGCGGTCCCGCAAGCACGCGCAAACCAGCCCCTCTCCCGTCCCCGTCGCTCTGCTCATCATCGACGTCCTCACCACCTTCCACTTCCCCGACGGCGACGCCATCCTCCAGGGCGCACTCAAAATTCGCAATCCCCTCGTCAAACTCAAAGCCCGTGCGCGCCAGGCATCCATCCCCGTCCTCTACGTCAACGACAACTACGGCGACTGGCGCAGCGAAAAAGAAGTCCTCATCGGCCGCTGCCTCGAAGCCAAAGGCGCCTCCTTCGTCCGCCCGCTTCTCCCCGACAGCGAAGACTACTTTGTCCTCAAACCCATGCACTCCGCCTTCTACATGACTCCGCTGGAAGTCCTGCTCCAGCATCTTCAGGTCGAGACCCTCATCCTCACCGGCCTCACCTCGAACAGCTGCATCACCGCCACAACCCACGACGCCAACATGCGCGGATTCGATATCTACATCCCGCCCGACTGCTCCTGTGCCCGCAACCCTGAAGAACACACCCAGGCTCTGGCACAGCTCGAAGCCATGGCCGGCGCAAACCTCAAACGCTCCGCCTCGCTGAACCTGCCCAACCTCATTCGTGCAGCCCGCGCCTCCCAGCGTGGCGGCCGCTAACCGACTCCAACCGCCCCTTCTACAATCTGGAATCGAAAGAGCCCCACGCGGCTACTTTCTCCGCATCTCTTCCCAATTTCATGCGTTTTTTGCCATCCAACGTACTGAGATGGATCCGTCCCCCGAAGAGCAGATCGCACAACTGCGCCGCGAACTCGAGCTGATGCACGAGCGAGAGGCCCTGTTGGCCCGCATCGAAGCTGTTTCCCGCACCGCCATCGACCCGGTTCAGATCACCTCCAATGCCGTCGAGTTGCTCGGCCGCCACATCCGCGTCAATCGCTGCGCCTACGCCGAGGTCGACGCCGATCAGGACACCGCCTCTGTCATCGGCAACTTCGTCGATGGCCTTCCTTCCATGATCGGCACCTATAGTCTCCGCCGCTTTTCAACCTCGCTGCACGATCTCCTTGTCGCCGGCAGCCCCTTCGTCGTCGACGATGTCGAGGCCGACCCTCGCTGTGCCGACGTGCTTCAGAGTTTCCGCGAAACGAGCATCCGCGCAACCATCTCCTACCCGTTGATGAAAGACAGCCACCTCACCTCCATCCTCGCCGTCCACACCACCGAGCCCCGACACTGGACGGAGAAGGAAGTGAATCTCGTCGGCACCGTCGCCGCTCGCTGCTGGGAGTCAATCGAACGCGCCCGCGTCCGGCGCGCCCTCGAGATTGATCGCGAAGAGCTCCGCCGCAAATCTGAAGAGAGCGAACGCCAGCACGCCGAACTCAAAACCATATACGACACCGCCCCCATCGGCCTCGCCTACTTCGACCTCGACGACTACCACTACCTCCGTCTCAACCACCGCCAGGCCGCCTTCTTCGGACTCACACCCGATCAGGTCCTCGGCAGAACCCTCACCGAGATGGCGCCCATCCCTGGCCTTCGCGAACTCTTCGACCAGGTCGCCCGCGGCGAACCAGTTGTCAATTACCCGCTCGAAGGCACTCTAGTCACTGACCCCACCGAATACCGCTATTGGACCGTCAGCTACTTCCCCGTCTATGGTCCCGATGCCAAGATTCAAGGCATCACCGCGGCATCCCTCGAGATCACGCAGCAGAAGAAAGCCGAAAAGGCCCTCATCCAGGCGGATAAGCTCGCTGCCGTCGGACGCCTCGCCGCTTCCATCGCGCACGAGATCAACAATCCGCTCGAAGCCATCACAAATCTCCTCTTTCTCGCACGCTCCACCGACAATCAAGAACAGCTCCGCATTTTCCTCGACAGTGCCGATGCAGAACTACGCCGCGTCTCCGCCATCACCGCGCAGACTCTGCGCTTCCACCGCCAGTCCACCAGCCCCCAGCAGGTCGACACCGCCGCCCTCGTCAACGAGATCCTCAACGTCTACCAGGGCCGTCTGCGCAACTCACAGACCCAGCTCTCGACGCGCCTCACAGCCCAACGCACCGTCCGCTGTTTCGATGGCGAAATCCGCCAGGTGCTCGCCAACTTCATCGCCAACGCGCTCGACGCCATGAACTCCGGGCCGCGAAAACTCACCGTTCGCACGCGCGAGGCCACCCGCTGGTCAACCGGACAGCAAGGCGTAGTCTTCACCGTTGCCGATACCGGATCCGGCATCGATAAAAGCGCAACCATTCGGTTGTTCGAGCCCTTCTACACCACCAAGGGAACCATCGGAACCGGCCTCGGCCTCTGGGTCAGCAAAGAAATCATCAACCGCCACCACGGCTCCATCTTCTTCCGCTCCAGTCGATCTCCCCGCCGTCACGGCACCGTCTTCGCCTTCTTCCTCCCCTTCGACTCCGAAATCGGCTGAAACTCCGAGCTGAGGACTGACAACTGAAGACTGAAAACTGAGAACTGCTTTTCTTACTCCACCCGCAACGCCCTCACCGGATTCACCGCCGCCGCTCTCCGCGCCGGCACAACGCTCGCCACCAGTGCACACACCGCCAGAGCCGCCACCGCCCCGCCCAGCACCAGCGGATCCCAGCCCTTCACCTGGTAGAGCTTCGCCGCAATCAGCCGCGCGCACGCGATCGAAGCCGGCACACCGATCGCCAGCCCAATCACAATCTGCACGAACGCGCCCTTCAGCACCATCTCCACCACGCTCGCCCGATTCGCTCCGAGCGCAATCCGTACGCCGATCTCCGCTGTCCTCCGCTCCACGCTGTACGCCGTCACGCCGTACAGTCCCACCGCCGCCAGCACCAGCGCCAGCAATCCGAACAATCCCGTCAGCTGCGCCACCGTCCTGTCCTGATCCAGCCTGTCCGCAACCTGCTGCTCCATCGGCCGAATCGTCACCAGCGTCAGGTTCGGATCGACCTCCGAAAACGCGCGCTTCACCTGCGCCTCGAGCCCTTCCATGCCGCCCTGCACCTCCAGCACAGCAGCCTCCATGATGTGGCTGCGGTCGTCGATCATCTGCACCATCTGCTTGTCGAACGTCCCGTGCTGTGCCAGCGGCACAAAGAACAGCGGCGGCCTCCAGTGCCCGCTCGGATCCGTGTAGTTCGCCGTGTGCACCACGCCCACAATCTCGTACATCTTCGCGAATCTCGGGTCATCAATCCCGAACACCTGCCCGATCGGATCCTCACCCGGCTTGAAGTACTTCTTCACCAGAGCCTCATCCACCACCGCCACATTGCGCGTCGCCGCCGTATCCTGCTCCGTCAGCGTGCGTCCGCGCACCACCTTCTGCCCCATCGTCTCCAGATATCCAGGGCTCACGCGATCCCACGACACCATCACGCTCGAGATATCGCTCATGTTCGGCGGCTCCGATCCCGGCCGCATAAAAAGCTCTCCCCAGTTATTCGTGAATGGTGTATACAACGCCAGCGCTGCTCGCTTCACTCCTGGAATCCGCTCGAGCCGCTGCCGCAGGTTCTTGTACGTCACGTCCAGCTTCTCCCGCGAGTAGCCCGCGAACGGCGCATACATGCTGATGCTAACGCGATGATCGGTCGTGAACCCGAAGTCCTGCTGCTGCATCTTCTGCATACTGCGCGTCAGCAGTCCCGCCCCGCTCAGCAGCACAACCGAGAGCGTCGCCTGCACAATCACGAGCCCCTTTTGCCAGAAACCGCTCCGGTCCCGCGTCGTCCGGTTCGCTCCGTGCAGCGCCGTCGCCGGATTCGCCCTCGTCGAGATCCACGCCGGCGCCGTCCCGAACAGCAGCCCTGTCATCAGCGCTACTCCAAACGCAAACCCCAGCACCGGCAGCGACGGCATCGCGCTGATCGGCACATACTCCGCATGACGAAACGCCAGCGCCAGAATCACCCGCACGCCGGCAAACGCCACCACCAGTCCGGCGGCACCGCCCGCAACGGCCAGCACCAGGCTCTCCGTCATCCACTGTCTGATCAGCCTTCGCCGCGATGCACCAAGCGCCAGCCGTATCGCCGTCTGCGTGCTTCGTGCCGACCCGCGCGCCAGCAGCAGGTTCGCGATGTTCGCGCACGCAATCAGCAGCACCAGTCCGCACACCGCCAGCAGAATTTTCAGGCTCTCTTCGTAGTCCGCCTTCATCGTCGCAATTCCGGCGCCGCCCGGCGTCAGCTTCACAAACTGCTTGGGCAGCACCTCCTTCACCTGCGGCGCAAACTGCGGAAACAGCGGCCCGAAATCGTTCACAAACCAGTTGCGCAAGATCGTTGTAAACCGCGGCCCCAGCGACTCGGGATTAACGCCCGGCTTCACCCTACCGATAATCCGCAGCCACGACATCGGCTGATTCATCAGCGTATTGGCGCCCGCAATCAGCGGCTCCTGCTCGATCGGCACAAACAGTTCCGGCGGATCGCTCTCCAGTCTCTCGCCATCAAACCCGCGCGGCGCAATTCCCACAACCGTGAACGGATTCCCATTGATCAGAAACGTTGCGCCTAACACCTTGGGATCGGCGCCATACTTCTGCTGCCAGGCTTTGTGTGTCAGCATCGCCGCGGGCGGCGCTCCGCGCTTGTCGTCGGCAGGTGCCAGCGTCCGTCCCGCATGTGCTTGAATTCCGAAAGTCGCAAAGTAGTTTCCTGACACGTACTCCGCGCGCAACGGCTTCGCCAGTTGATCGGTCTCTCCACGCCGCACGCTGAACAGTTCGCGCCCCGCCTGGAACGCCGCCATCTGCTCAAACTCCGGCGCCGCATCCCGAAAACGCTGGTACACCACGTACGGAAACAGTCCCCAGCTTCCCTCCGGCCCCATGTTCACGCAACAGTCGTTCCCCTCCCCCACGCGATACAGCGTCGCCGGATCCGTCACCGGCAGCGACTTCAACATCACCGTATGAATGAGCGAAAAGATTGCCGTCGTTGCGCCGATCCCCAGCGCCAGGGTCAACATCGCTGTCAACGTAAACACCGGTGAGTGCCGCATCTGCCGCAGCGCGTACACCACATCCTGCCCGAGCTTTCGCATGAAGTTGTCCTTGCCAGTCCATACGAAGCATCGTTCGCGTCAGTTCTCAGATGTGTGACCCGCAGCACACCCCGATGTTCATCGACTTCTCCGTGAAGGCTGCCCCATCCATTCGGCGCTCTCGTCGATGCCACACCGGCAGCTGTGCCCATCCATTCGGCGCTTTTGCCGAATGGGTTGAAGCACGATCTGCACCTTCAGCACAGAGGCCAACACATTGGCACCGCCACAACCAGCCCCGGAGGGGCGAAGGACGTTAGCCCAGGAGAAGCCGCGCCAGCGGCGCACCCCTGGGAAAGACACGCAAAAGCGCTCAGAGCCCCGGAGGGGCGAAGGAACTCCACTACGTAAGCGGACCTGAACCAGCGTGCAAAAAACTTCAGCCGACTTTGCAGTCAATTATCCCTCATTCAGGCACAATGGATTCAAAGAGGAAAACACCACCGCTCGTCGACCCGTTCGTGAAGGTATTCACGCTACGATCGACGACATCTTTTTTCGGAGTACCGATGAGCAACCGCACCCAATCCGGATTGATCTTGCCCTAAATTAAGTTCGCTGAGGATTTTGACAAAAAGCAGGTACTAAATAAATTCCCAACATGGGGACGGGTCTCCCCCACAGCTCTCACCGAATGCGAAACGTATACGTCACGCCGCCCTGCACGATCGGATAGATGTGGAACGGAGCGGCGTCGCTGTTCCACGTCGACAACTGTTGTGCCAACGCATTCGCAAACCCTGGGTACGTCGCAGCCGGCTGGCAGTTCAGCCCCTGCACCGTGCAGATCTGCCCGAACAGGTTCAACGTCACCACCGGTCTGTTGATAAACGCGACACCCGCCTCGAAAGGAAAACTGAAATGCTTCTCGCTGCGCGACACCATCCTGCCGTAACCCGTCGTCAGCACGAATCCGTTGCCGCCCAGCGTCAGCCTGCCCGTTCCATGCACAGGATCTGCATTATCTGAAATCCAGTCCGTGTCATTGATCGTGAACACGGAGTTCTGCTTTGCATGCAGGTCCGCGCGCACGCGATCTCCGTTGTAAAACAGGTATCCGCCGCTGAACCGGAACGGCAGGTGAAACGGATAGCTGTCCGCCATCGCGCCCATGTTCGCAAACCCCGCGTTCACGCCGATGCTGAAATCGTTTTGCGACCAGTGGTGTGTCGTGATCGACGCTCGATTGCCGAACACGCGCACATCGAGGTGAGGCGAAACATTCGTCGAAAGCTGTCCGCCGATCCCAAGCGACGAAACCGAGAGGAACAAACTCGCCCGCGTAAATCGCTCGATGCGATAAGCCGACGGCTCCGTCTCGCTCGCGTCGCGCCGTATGCGCACACTCTGTTCACCCGCGGCGGCGCTCTGCTGAGCAAGGAGAGAGAATCCGGAATACAGGAGCGCAAACAGCAGAGATGCGCCTCGAACGGATAGGAAATTGCGAGTGTCTGGTCTGCCCACCGGGACATCCCCTGTTCGCGAATTGCTCCGACGTGCGCACCCTTAGATCTCGGAGTGTTCTAGATCAGACGCCTCGAGCCGTCACCCGGCAGCCCAGATAGTTGTAAAAAGATTGTCACGTTCCAGATGCCGAAACCGCCTCGCCCCGACGAGCAACACGCAAATGCAAAGAAGGAATGCGCTTACGAATCCGGCCAGTTACTCACTATCACTATTCACTACCGACCAGCCTTGTTCCCTTGTTCCCTCGTCCCCTGCTCTTCTCAATTCGGCGTCCCGCTACTCTCCGTCGTCTCAAACCGGCACTCCGCGCACTGGCAATGCCGCCGCAGATAATCCCAAGAGTAGATTCCGCCCGAGTGCCCATCCTGCCAGTTGAACTGGATCGCATACCGCCCGACGCCATGCGCGCTCGCCGGCTTGGCCGGAGGCGTATACATCGGCAGCAGCGCCGCAGCCTTTGCCTTCGGCTGTCCCGCCTTCCGCCCCTGCGCCTTCCGCTCGTCAATGCACGTCGCGCACGGACACGCATCCCGCAGCCACGCGAAGCTCCACACGCTCTTGTGCCCGTCCTGCCAGTCGATCTCGAGCCCCGTCCCCTCCGTGAGCTTCACGCGCACCTTGTCCGGCGTGACCGCAATCCGTGGAAGCGGCCGGTCCTCCAGGCTCTCGCGTGCTTGTTCCTCTTTGCTGACGAACCGAATTCCCTCATGACTCATAAGGACAGTTTACAGAGATCAGAGATCAGTCGTCAGCGAGGCCTCTCCCGCCAGTCGCGGCCAAATCTCACGCTTGGTTCTACCTCGACGAACACTGACCGTTGTTCTTCACTGAACCTGACCACTGATCACTGACCACTGTTTCTCCAGAAAAACCACGCCGCCATGCCCAACCCGATGCACACCACCGTCCCGCGCAGCACGCTCTGCGGAATGCGCCTCGCCAGACTCGCCGACGTATATCCGCCCACCGCGCACGTCACCATCGCCACCAGGCAATACCGCCACACCACCTGCCCATTGATCACGAATAGGAGAAACGCAATGCCGTTCGCCATCGTGGTCGACACCACCTTCAGCGCGTTGATCTCGTTGAGGTCCTGATATCCGAACAGAGACAACAGCGTAATGATCAAAAATCCCGCTCCCGCCCCGAAGTAGCCGATGTAGAAACAAACCACCGCAGTCGCAACGAAGACCGGCACCATTCGTGGCTTATGAACGCCGCCCTGCGCGTGGCTCCGCGTGAATTTCCGGTGCTCCAGCCATCGCGATACCGGCCCGCTCAGCGCGAAGATCGCCGCCGCCACCAGCAGCAGCCATGGAACCAAATGCAGAAACGTCGTCTGCGGCGTCCGCAACAGCACAATTGCCCCGCACGTGCCCCCGATCAGCCCCGCAACCGCCATCGGGATCGCCACCCGCAGATTCCGCCGGACATCGTTCCGGTACGCCGCGACCGATGTCAGTTGCCCCGGCCACAACGCTACAGTATTGGTCGCGTTCGCCTGCACAGGCAGAACCTTCATGCCCAGGATCGCGGGAAACAGCAGAAACGACCCTCCGCCGGCCACCGCGTTCAGCACACCGCCCAGGAAGGCAGCTACCGTCAGCCACGCCCAGCGCCAGCCGATGTACGAGGGAAACTCCGCCGCAAGCGTCATCTTCTCTAGATTCTATGAGCCGGCTCGCCCCGCCTCCCCGCGCCTCCCCAGCCCCACCCTTCTAAAACCTGCCCGTCCGAATCTGCCGCCCGGTTTGCAGTCAATTAACTGCGTTTCCGGCACAATAGAAGTAGTTCCAGACCACCCATCCGTCCCGCTGCCCCCCCCGGCCACCCATCCTTTCTCGGACCACTTTTTCAGCCCTCCCCTGCCATCCCGACATGGACGGCCAGCCTACCCCGGCCTGGGTAGCCCTGAGATCTGCGAAATTCCCGGTGTGCAGCCCCTTTTCCCATTTCAGAACTCCTCCCACGTAGCTCATTCTTAATGACATATATCAATTTCTATAATATGAGCGCAAAATACTCATATTTTGTGAATCACTTGTGCTATATTGTCATCAGATTGAATGAGCGGTTGGGCAAAGCCCTAACCCACAATCACCAAATCAGTTGGAGGAACACAAAATCATGGCAATCAATCGTTGGGATCCCTTTCGCGAAGTCGTAGCTCTTCAGAACCGCATGAACTCCCTGTTCCGCGAGATGAACGAGACCGACAATCCCTTGACCACTGCCAGCTTTGTGCCGGCTGTCGACATCTACGAGGACCCGAGGAAAGTCGTCCTCAAGCTCGAAGTCCCAGGCATGGAAGAGAAGGACCTCGACATCCGCGTTGAGAACAACACCCTCACCGTGAAGGGCGAACGCAAGTTCGAAAAGGACGAGAAGGAAGAGAACTTCCACCGCATCGAGCGCCGCTACGGCACCTTCTATCGCTCCTTCACGCTTCCGTCGACAGTTGACACCGAGAACGTCAACGCCAGCTATAACGCAGGCATTCTCAAGCTGGAACTCAACAAGAAGCCCGAAGCGCAGCCCAAGCAGATCAAGGTCAACTTCGGCACCCAGTCCAAGTTCGAGAACAAGAAAGAAGAGCACGAACACGAGCTGGTTGGCGCACGGTAAGAGGAGCAGCTTTCAGCCGTCAGCTCTCAGTTCGATCCTGCACACGCTGGCGGCGACGCAATTGAGCGCCGGGTGCACCCTCAAGGTGTCCCGGCGCATTTATATGTGCAACGCAAGACCCTAAATTCAAATCAGTGCAAGTAAGCTTCGCCTGGCCTAAGCTGCAAAGCTGAAGGCTGAGAGCTGAAAGCTAGGAGCTAAACAAAATGGCTATTCGTTGGGACAAACTCACAGTCAAATCGCAGGAGGCAATGCAGCAGGCGCAGGGACGCGCGGCGGAATACGGCAATCCCGAGATCCAGCCCGTCCACCTGTTGCTTGCCCTCATTGCCGATCGCGAAGGTGTTATTCCCGCGGTGCTGGAGAAAATTGGTGTCCCGACAGAACGCCTCGAGACCAGCCTGCACCAGATCGAGGAGAAGCTACCCCGCGTTCAGGGCGGATCCGCTCAGCCGGGCCCGAGCAACACCCTGACCAAAGCGCTCGACCAGGCCTTCAAAGAAGCGGCAAACTTCAAAGACGAGTACATCTCCACCGAGCATCTGCTGCTTGGCATCGCTCACCAGAAAGGCGACGCCGCACGCGACGCTCTGGTTGCGGTCGGCGCAACGCACGAAGCAATCCTTCAAGCTCTCACCGCGGTCCGCGGATCGCAGCGCGTCACCGATCAAAACCCGGAAGGCAAGTTCCAGGCGCTCGAGAAATACGCGAAAGACCTCACCGATCTCGCTCGACGCGGCAAGCTCGACCCCGTCATTGGCCGCGACGAAGAGATCCGCCGTGTCGTCCAGGTCCTGAGCCGCCGCACCAAGAACAATCCCGTGCTCATCGGCGAACCCGGCGTCGGCAAAACCGCCATCGTCGAAGGCCTCGCCCGCCGCATCGTCTACGGCGATGTGCCCGATGGCCTTCGCGACAAGCGCGTTATCTCTCTCGACCTCGGCTCCATGCTCGCCGGCGCCAAGTACCGCGGCGAGTTCGAAGACCGGCTCAAAGCTGTTCTCAAAGAAATCGAAGAGTCCAACGGCCAGATCGTGCTCTTCATCGACGAACTCCACACGCTTGTCGGCGCGGGAGCAGCGGAAGGCGCCATCGACGCCAGCAACATGCTCAAGCCGGCTCTGGCCCGCGGCGAACTCCGTGCCATCGGCGCAACCACGCTGAACGAGTACCGCAAGTACATTGAGAAGGACGCCGCGCTCGAGCGCCGCTTCCAGATCGTCTACGTCGGCGAGCCGAACGTCGAAGACACCATCGCCATTCTCCGCGGCCTCAAAGATCGCTATGAGTCGCACCACAAGGTCCGCATTAAGGACTCCGCCATCGTCGCAGCAGCCACGCTCTCGCATCGCTACATCAGTGACCGCTTCCTTCCCGACAAGGCCATCGACCTCGTCGACGAAGCAGCCGCATCGCTGGCTATCCAAATCGGCTCTGTCCCTACGGAGATCGATCAGCTCGAGCGTCAGGCGACCTCGCTCGAAATCGAACGCGCCGCGCTCAAGCGCGAAACTGACCAGAACAGCAAGCAGCGCATGCAGGAAGTCGAGCGCGAACTCGCCGCCATCAAAGAGCAATCCACCGCTCTGCGCGCCCGCTGGACCAAAGAACGCGATGCCATCACCCGCATCAGTGAGTTGAAGCAGAAGATCGAAGCCCTGCGTTTCGAAGCCGAAGAGAACACCCGCAAGGGCCAGCTCGATCGCGCCGCGCAGATTCAGTACGGCGAACTGCCCAAAGCCGATGCCGAACTGCGCGAACTCAACGCTATCCAGGACGGATCAGCTGGCAGCACGCGCATGCTCAAGGAAGAAGTCGACGAGGAAGACATCGCCAGGATCGTCAGCAAGTGGACCGGAATCCCCGTCTCCAAAATGCTCGAAGGCGAGGTCAAGAAGCTCGTCAAGATGGAAGACCGGCTGCGCGAACGCGTTGTCGGACAGGATGCCGCGCTCAGCGTAGTTGCGAACGCCATCCGCCGTTCGCGCGCCGGCCTCAGCGATCCCAAGCGTCCCATCGGCTCGTTCATCTTCCTGGGTCCCACCGGCGTGGGCAAAACCGAAACCGCCCGTGCTCTCGCCGAGTTCCTCTTCGACGACGAGCAGGCCATGGTCCGCATCGACATGAGCGAGTACATGGAGAAGCACGCCGTGGCTCGCCTCATCGGCGCACCTCCAGGATACGTAGGCTACGACGAAGGCGGTCAGCTGACCGAAGCTGTCCGTCGCCGCCCATACGCGGTGATCCTCTTCGACGAGATCGAGAAGGCGCACCCCGACGTCTTCAACGTGTTGCTGCAGATCATGGACGACGGCCGTCTCACCGACTCGAAAGGCCGCACGGTGGACTTCAAGAACACGGTGCTGATTATGACTTCAAACCTCGGCGCGGCGTTCCTTGCTACGGAGTCGCTCAAAACAGAACACGACTTCGACATGGCGCGAGAGAGCGTAATGCGTACGTTGCGCGAGCACTTCCGGCCGGAGTTCTTGAACCGCGTCGATGACATGGTCATCTTCCGTCCGCTGGGACACGCACAGCTCGAGGCCATCCTCGAACTGCGCCTCAACGAGATCCGCAAGCTGCTCGAAGATCGCGCAATCTCCATCGAGCTCACGCCTGCGGCGCAGGAACTGGTGCTCGCATCAGGATCCGACCTGGCCTACGGCGCGCGTCCGCTCAAGCGCGCACTCCAGCGCATGGTGCAGGACCCGCTCGCCATGAAGATCCTCGACGGCGAGATCCTCCACGGCGCGCACGTCCGCATCGACGCCGATCGCAACTCAAACCAGTTGCGATTCGAGCCGATGGGCCGAGAAGCCATGGCCTGAAATCCTTGTAAGCGATCAATCCAAAGGCTCCGGATGCCCTCCGGAGCCTTTTTCTTTTCCGTGACTGCCCCCTGTGATCTGTGCACGTGGCAGCCACCCGCTTCACCAGTAAACTGAGCAGATCAACCAGCAAACCTCGGAGAAGTCTAGTGGCACAGCCCTCTCACGCTCGCACATCTTGCGCCTTGCGGATCGGTTTGCGGGTTGTTGTATTCCTCTTCGGCTTCGGTCTCATTACAGTCGCCTCAGCCGAACCTGGACCGCTCAGCATCCCTCGCGTGCACCGTGCGCCCAAACTCTCCGACTTCCTCAATGGCACTCCTCGCGAAGCCGAAGCAGTCGTCACCACCTTCTGGCAATTCGATCCGCACGATGGCGAGCCCATCAGCCAGCCGACTACCGCCTATCTCTCTTACGACAGCGAGAACCTCTACGTCGGATGGATCTGCAAAGATGATCCCGCCAAGATCCACGCCCGCGTTGCTCCGCGCAAGCAGATCGACCTAGACGATCGCGTCACCATCAACATTGATACCTTCCAGGACCACAAGCACGCTTACTGGTTCGACGTGAACCCCTACGGTATCCAGTACGACGGCCGCACCACAGACGGCATCGGCGACGATCCCACATGGGAAGGCCTCTGGTACTCCGAAGGCCGCATCACCGACTTCGGCTATGTCGTCCTCGAGACCATTCCATTTCGCACTCTGCGCTTTCCAGCCGGCTCAAAGCAGGTGTGGAACATTTGCCTCGCGCGTGCAATTCAGCGCAATAGCGAGTTCTCGATGTGGCCCTTCATCTCTCACAAGAAGCTGCCCCAATTCGTAGGGCAATTCGCGCCCATGGAGATCAACGACGACATCTCTCCGGGCCGCAACATGCAGTTCATTCCCTACGCAATGTACTCGCATGACAGTTACCTCGATCCGGCGGCCGGCCCGCAGAAGGAGATCGAAAAGCAGTTGGGACTCGATGCTAAGTTTGTCATCCACGATGCGCTCACGCTCGATGCGGCGCTCAATCCCGACTTCAGTGAAATCGGAACAGACGATCCCAAGGTCCAGGTCAACCAGCGGTTCGAGGTCGTGTTCCCCGAACGCCGCCCGTTCTTCCTCGAGAACGCCTCGATCTTCGTCATGCCCGAGCAGCTCTTCTTTTCGCGCCGGATTGTCAACCCGCAGTACGGCGCGAAGCTCACCGGCTCTCTCGGCCGATGGAGCATCGGCGCACTGGCGAGCGATGATCGCGCTCCCGGACAGGTTCTCGCGCAAGGACAGGTCGGTCACGGTGACCGCGCGATCGACGGCATCTTCCGGGTCGAGCGCGAATTCGGCCACCAGTCGCACGTCGGACTCTTCCTCGGCGGCACAAAGTTCAACGACACTTCGAACAAAGTCGCCTCCCTCGACCTGCGCTATGTGACAAAGGACAACTGGACCCTCGCGGGACAAGCCACGGCCACCCAGAGCGATTCAGCCGACAGCCATTCATCAGGTCCCGGTTACTACCTCAGGCTCAGAAAAGCCGACAACCACCTCTCGTTCACGAATACCTATACCGATCGGAGCGCTGCAATGGCCTCAACCCTCGGCTATATCAACCGCACCGACATACGCAGACTGGAGAACTACACGAGCTATCTTTGGAAGCCGCCTGCCGGACACTCCATCATGTCTTACGGGCCCAACCTCGACGGCACGATCATCTACGATCACAAGGGCACGCTGCAGAACTGGTGGATCGAGCCAGGCTTCACCGTGGGACTGCCTCGCCTGACCTGGCTCTCTTTACTTTTTGAGCGATCATACGAGTTGTATAAAGCTCAGGGATTCGATGCAAACGGTGTAGCCGCCTCCCTCACGACCTCATGGTTCAAGTGGCTCGATCTGAGCACAGGCTTCGCTCATGGTGCGGAACCCAATTACTATCCCGCCGGCGGTATCACGCCCTTCCTTGGCACGGGGACGAACGCATCGGCGACCGTGACGCTTCATCCGCAGTCGCACCTTCGGCTCGACGAGATCTACTACTACACGCGCCTCGCAACCTCGACCGATTCCGTTTTGCCCGACTCCGCTCCGAGAGGCGTGATCTTCACCAACCACCTCATCCGCTCGAAGTTCAACTATCAGTTCACGCCCAGCTACTCGTTCAATGCCATCCTCGACTACAACACCTTGCTTCCGAACAACGCTCTAGTCTCGAGTACCTACTCCAAGCAGGCCGACACGACTCTTCTCTTCACCTACCTCCCGCACCCCGGCACCGCCTTCTACGCCGGCTACGCAAACACCTTTCAGAACGTAGACTTCAATGCGATCACCGCGCCAAACTTCGCACTGACAAGGCTCCCAGGTACCTCAACCGATCGCCAGATCTTCGTAAAGTTCAATTACCTCCTCCGATTCTGAAAAGCGAGGGTATACGTCACAAAACGACAAAGACCTCGGCGAACAGTGCCGAGGCCTCGCTCATCTTATCGCTCGCAGTTACTTGCCCAGCGCCGATTCCACCGCAGATTGCACCTCGGCTGAATCCGGCGTCACGGCCGGCTCAAACCGCGCGACAGGGTTTCCGTTGCGATCGAACAGGAACTTCGTGAAGTTCCACTTGATGTCTCCGCCAAACTTCGGATCCGTGTTCTTGTCCGTGAGATAGCTATACAGCGGAGTCTTGTCTTCGCCCAGAACCGACACCTTGCTCATCATCGGAAAGCTCACGTTGTACTTGCGGGAACAGAACGTCTTGATCTCCTCGTTCGTTCCGGGCTCCTGCTGCGCGAAGTTGTTCGCCGGCACGCCGACGATGACGAAACCCCGGTCCTTGTACTTCTCGTAGAGCTTCTCGAGCCCGGCATACTGCGGCGTAAAGCCGCACTTGCTGGCCAGGTTCACCAGCAAAACGACCTTGCCTTTGTAGCTCTTCAGGCTCACAGGCTGCCCATCGATCGATTTCATTGTGAAGTCATAGATGCTCTTCGCATCCGCAGCGCTGAGCACGCTCGCCGCTAGAAGGAACGCCAGAGAGAGAATGAATTTTCGCACACGATCCTCCGGGAATCGGAACTGGGAGGATCATACCGGGTCAACCCGGCAAGATTGTCAGCAGATCGTCACTGGATTTGGACCATACCAAAGAACAACGGGACCGAACTCACGTCCGATCCCGCTCCAAAGCGCTGGCCAGATAGGTCTACTTCTTGGCCTTCTCGAACCGCTTGTTGACCTCTGCCCAGTTCACCACGTTCCACCAGGCCGCCAGATAGTCAGGGCGCTTGTTCTGGTACTTCAGGTAGTACGCATGCTCCCAGACGTCATTGCCCAGAACTGGATAGAGACCCTGGCTGAGTGGAGAGTCCTGATTGGCAGTCGTGATCACCTTCAGCTTGCCGCCCTGGAACACCAGCCAGCCCCATCCGGAGCCGAACTGCTTGGCCGTGGTTTCATTGAAGGTCTTCTTGAACGCCTCAAAGTCACCGAAGTCAGCCTTGATCTGGTCGGCAATCGCGCCCGTCGGGTTACCGCCCACGCCAGACGCATTCGCAGGTCCCATGATCGTCCAGAACATGCTGTGATTCGAGTGGCCGCCGCCGTTGTTCCGGACCACAGTTCGGATATCTTCCGGCACGGCGTTCAGGTCGCTGATGAGGTCATCCACTGATTTCGCGGCCAGGTTCTGATGATTGGCCAACGCGGCATTCACGTTTGTGATGTAGGTCTGGTGGTGCTTGTCGTGATGCAGTTGCATGGTCTGCGCGTCGATAAAAGGTTCGAGCGCGGCGTAATCATAGGGAAGCGGTGCAAGTTCGTATGCCATCGGGGAAATCTCCTCATTTCGGATTGTACTGGTTGAGTTTCGGGCTTAGGCACAGACGCTGTGCGCAGCGTAAACGGCGAAATTGACGAGAGTAAAAGCGGTCCGGCTGCAACAGTTCATTCACATTCCCGGGCGATACTCTGTGTTTCGATGGATGCAGCAGCACCCCGGCAGGGTTCGAAGAGAGCGCGGAAAATGGTAACTTTGAGGTCGCGAAAGCATCAGTAGTTCAGTTGGTTGTTCCGCGGAGTGTAACTTCCCCATCGCAACCGGTGAGAACGAATGAGTGATCAGACCCTGTACCGCTGGCTTGACCAGCAGGGCGAGGCATTTGGCGCGCCAGGCCTTCAAGCGCGCTGGACCTCCAGTGTAAAAGACGCAATCGGAACAGCCTACTCGGCCTCGAGCCGTGTCTGGTTCACCTGCTCGCACGGCGTTCTCAACGAGATCTACCACCCCACTATCGACAGCGCCCAGGTGCGCGACATGGGATTTCTCGTCACCGACGGCGAGACATTCGTCCACGAAGAGAAGCGCGACCTGCTCACCACATTCGAGTACATCCACCCCGAAGCGCTAGGCGTCCGTTACACAAACACTGACCCCAACAGCCGGTACACGCTGATCAAGGAAATCATCACCGACCCGCACCACAGCGTCATCCTGCAGCGGGTCCGTCTGGAAGGGCACGACGATCTGATCCCTCGTCTGAAGGTCTATGCGCTGCTGGCACCACACCTCGACGGCGGCGGCGCGGGAAACACCGGCCGGGCCATCGACATCGCCGGCCACAAGATGCTCCTGGCCTTCAAGAATCAGTGGTCGATGGCCATGGGCGCGAGCTGCGGCTTTTCGCGTGTCAGCTGCGGATTCGTCGGTGCAAGCGATGGCTGGCGCGACCTGATGGACAAATACCGAATGGATTGGGAGTTTGGTTCAGCAACCGGCGGCAACATCGCCCTGTTTGGCGAGCTGAACCTCGGCGCCGCAGGCACGGACGGCGCGCGCGAATTCACAGTGGCCATCGGCCTCGGCGAGGGCAACCACACCGCCCTACAGAAGACGGTTAGCGCCCTCGCCATCTCCTTCGACGAACATCGAGAGCGGTTCATCGGCCAGTGGCATCGGGTCGCAAACCCTGAGTGGCTCGCCGCCAAGTCCTGCGATGGCGGCAAGCTCATGCGAGCCAGTCACAACGTCCTGCTGGCCCATGAAGACAAGACCTTCGCTGGCGCGTTTGTCGCTTCTGCCTCCATCCCTTGGGGCCAGGCGCACGGTGACGACGACCTCGGCGGCTACCACCTCGTTTGGACGCGCGACATGGTGCAGACCGCTACAGCCCTGCTCGCCTGCGGCCGAGCAGAAACGGCCCGCCGCGCCCTCGTCTACCTCGCCTGCACCCAGAAACCGGACGGCGGATTCGCCCAGAACTTCTGGGTCGACGGACGCCCTTACTGGTCCGGCGTCCAGCTCGATGAAGTCGCCTTCCCTATCATCCTGGCTTGGCGGCTCTGGAAGGCAGGCGCCGTTGGCGAGATCGACATCTTCCCGTTCGTCGAGCGCGCCGCGGCCTTCTTGATCCAGCACGCGCCTATAACGCATCAGGAGCGCTGGGAAGAGAACGCCGGCTACTCCCCTTCCACGTTGGCGGCCGTCATCGGCGGTCTGATCTGTGCGGCTGACATGGCCCGGGCGCACGATTCGATGGAGATGGCCGCATTCCTGGAGGAGTTCGCCGATTGGATCGAGCGGCACCTTGAGGACTGGACGGTCACCAACAACGGCGTGCTTCATCCCGAAATCAAGCGCCACTACATGCGCATCCGGCCACCCGAGAAGGGCGAAGCCTACGCCTGCGAGAGTTGCGGCACGGAGATCATCCACATCAACAACCGTCCTCCAGGCGAGCAGACGGAATTCGAAGCCCGCCAGATCATCGACGGCGGGTTCCTCGAGCTAGTGCGCTATGGCGTACGCCGTGCCGACGACCCGCTCATCATCGACTCGCTCAAGGTTGTGGACGCCATCCTCAAGACCGATCTACCCCAGGGCCCTGGGTGGCACCGCTACAACTACGACGGCTACGGCCAGCGCCCCGACGGCGGTCCGTTTCAGGGCTGGGGACAAGGCCGCGTATGGCCCCTGTTCACCGGAGAGCGCGCTCATTACGAACTCGCAGCAGGCAACGACCCATCTTCCTTAATCCAGACCTACGAACGTTTCGCCACCCCCGGCCAGATGATGCCCGAGCAGGTCTGGGACGAAGCCAACCGTCCGCATCAGGGGCTCGTCACGGGACAACCTGCAGGCTCTGCCGTGCCTCTGGTCTGGGCGCACGCCGAATACTTGAAACTTCTTCGTTCCGCAACAGACGGAAAGGTCTTCGATCGCATCGATTGTGTTTACGACCGCTACTGCGAGCCAAGCGGCAGGAAGAACATACGTGCAGACCTCGAGTTCTACAGCAGCCGACGGCCTATCCAGAAAATCTCCGCAGGTGAAACTCTGCGCATCCTTGACGCCACGCACTTCGAGGTCGTCTGGACGAGCGACAACTGGCAAACGATGCAATCAACTCCGAGCCGCAGTTTGGGCAACGCAGGCTACTGCGCGGATCTTTCCGCCGCACAGCACCCTGAAAGCAGTGGTCTATCATGGACTGTTCACTGGCCCGAGCAAAATCGCTGGCTCGGCCACAACGTAGACATACAGATCGAGAGCCGGAAATAGCACAGTTTCCGCTGCAATTTTTGAAAGGGATTGGAACAGCGCTTTATGGCAACTCTTGCGGATCTTTCACTCGACCAGCTTTCCATTGATACCCTCCGTCTTCTTGCTGTCGACGAGGTAGAGAAGGCCAAAAGTGGCCATCCCGGAGCGCCGCTGGGCTGCGCTCCGATCGCCTACCTGCTGTTCCACAAGATCATGAAGCACAATCCGGCCCACTTCAAATGGCCGGATCGTGATCGCTTCGTCCTTTCCAATGGACACGCGTCAGCTCTCCTGTACGCAACGCTTCATCTGTCTGGCTACAAGGTCACCCTCGATGATCTGAAGTCTTTCCGCCAGTGGCACTCCAAGACGCCCGGCCACCCGGAATCAGGCGAGACCGAAGGCGTAGAAGTCACCACCGGCCCACTCGGGCAAGGTTTCGGAATGGCTGTTGGCATGGCTATCGCGGAGAAGCACCTCGCCGCCGTGTACAACAAACCTGGCCACGAGATCGTCGACCACCACACTTACGTTCTCTGCGGCGATGGCGATCTCATGGAAGGCATCTCGCACGAAGCCGCCTCGCTTGCGGGAACGCTCGGGCTCGGCAAGCTGATCGTTCTCTACGACGACAACCTCATCTCTCTCGACGGACCCACCGAGTGGAGCTATACCGAAGACGTGCTGAAGCGCTTCGAAGCGTATCACTGGCACACGCAGCGCGTCGGCGACGGCAACGACCTGAATGCAATTGAAGCCGCCATCGAAGCTGCAAAAGCCGAAACCGGCAAGCCGTCTCTCATCGCCGTTCGCACTGTCATCGGATTCGGCAGCCCCAAGGCCGGCACAAACAAGGTTCATGGCGAAGCACTCGGCGCAGCCGATGCTGCAGCCACCAAGAAGTACTTCGGATTCCCTGAAGACCAGAGCTTCTACGTTCCCGAAGATGCGCTGAAGAACTGGCGTCAGGCCGTTGACCGCGGCCAGCAGGCAGAGAACGAGTGGAAAAAGCGATTTGACGCCTATGCGGCCCAAAATCCTGAACTCGCCGCTCAGTTCCAGCGCGCAGTTAAGAATCAGCGCAAAGCAGGATGGGAGAAGTCGCTGCCCTCATTCCCTGCCGGAAAGCCAGTCGCCACCCGTAACGCCGGCCAGACCGTCATGAACGCAATCGCGGACGTCGTCCCCGAGTTGTTCGGCGGCGCTGCCGACCTCACCGCATCCACGAAGACCATCTTCAAGAACAGCCCTCATTTCGCAGCCGATCCGGCTGGCCGCAACGTCTTTTTCGGTGTGCGTGAATTCGGCATGTGCGCTGCCGTCAATGGGATGGCCGCGCACGAGGGTCTGGTTCCATACGGCTCCACGTTCTTCACATTCTCTGACTACTGCAAGCCCGCCATTCGACTGGCGGCACTATCTCGCGCGCACTCGATCTTCGTGTTTACGCATGACTCAATCGGCCTTGGTGAAGATGGTCCGACGCATCAACCTATCGAGCAGCTCATGATGCTCCGAACTGTCCCTGATCTGACCGACTACCGGCCTGCAGACGCCAACGAGACAGCGGCGTGCTGGCGTCTCGCTCTCGAGCGCAATGGCGCCGCCTTCTTCGCTCTGAGCCGTCAGGATTTGCCCATCATTGATCCGGCAACTCATGACGTATACGGCGGCGTCAGCAAGGGAGCATACATCCTTGAGGACGCGGAAAACCCACAAGTGATCCTCATCGGCACCGGCTCGGAAGTCTGGCCCTGCGTCGAAGCTAAGAAACTCCTCGAAGTAGAGGGCATTCAGACTCGCGTCGTCAGCATGCCCAGCTGGGAGATCTACGACGAACAATCATCTGTCTACAAGCAGAGCGTTCTGCCCGATGGCGTGCCGAAGCTGGCGGTCGAAGCAGGCTCTCCGCTTGGATGGTGGAAGTACGTCGGCAAAGATGGAGGTGTGATCGGTCTTGATCGCTACGGCGCTTCCGCTCCCGGTCCCACCGTGCTCGAGAAGCTCGGATTCACAGCGCAAAATGTTGCGTCACGCGCCAAGGACCTGTTGCACAAGTAACATTAGAAAGGGTTCGAAGTGAAGTTAGTCATCGCATCCGATCACGCGGGGTTTTCTCTTAAGGAGGAAGTCCGCGCATATCTCACAAAGGGCGGCCACGAGGTGGTCGACCTCGGTGCCTTCAAGTGCGAGCCGCAGGATGATTACCCTGACTTTGCGCAGCGTGTGGGCGAAGCCATCATCGCTGGCGAAGCGCCCCGAGGCATTCTCATCTGCGGATCAGGCGTCGGGGTGAGCATCGCCGCCAATAAGATTCCCGGCATCCGGGCCGCCATGTGCCACGACACCTACTCCGCACACCAAGGCGTAGAACACGATGACATGAACGTGCTGGTCATGGGCGCGCGCATCATCGGCTCTGCACTTGCCTACGAACTGGCGGATGCATTCCTCAAGGCGAAGTTCATCTCAAACGAAGAACGATTCACGCGGCGCTTCAAGAAAGTCCTCGCCATCGAGGCGAAGTATCAGCGAGGCAGCAGTCAGTCCGGTCAGTCCAACCCGCCCGCATAGATCATACGCAACTAACTTCGCCGCGGTTGCACTGCTCCTTCGCGCGGCGCCAACCCCTAAGAAGACCAGAGCGCCGATGTTCCCCTTCGACGTAATCCTCTTCGATATCGGTGGTGTCCTGCTCACAAACGGCTGGGATCATCACGAGCGCTCGGTTGTGGCCGGGCAACTCAACCTCGATCGCGACATCCTGGAATCGCGACACGCAAAAGCATTCGAGCCGTGGGAACGTGGTGAACTTACGCTGAGCGAGTATCTGGATGCCGTAGTGTTCTATGAGCCTCGGGCCTTCTCGCGCGACGAGTTCTTCTCCTCAATCTGTTCGCAATCGAAGGAGTTGCCCTCCGGCGCACTGTGCATCCTCAAAGAACTTGCGGCATCAGATAAGTGCAGGATCGGCGCATTGAACAACGAAGCACGCGAAACACATGAATTTCGCATGAAGAAGTTCGGGCTTCACGACCTCTTCAAATACACTTTCACTTCTTGCTACATGGGGCTGCGCAAGCCGGATCCCAAAATATACGTGAGAGCTTTAGGCATCCTCGGTGACACACCTGAACGCGCGCTGTTCATCGACGATCGGCTGGAGAATGTTGCAGCAGCTGCTGCTGTGGGGATGAAAGCCATTCAATTTACTGGCGAGACTGAATTGCGGCAGCAACTGGGCGAGTTGGCCGTGCTCTGAAACGGATGAATGGAAAACGCCCGATCCTTCGGGCGAAAGGACCGGGCGGGTTGAGGACGATGCGACGAGAGGCGCTAGACGTTATAGGTCGTGGACGACACGCGTCCGCCATGCCCGGTCCAGTTCGTATGGAAGAACTCTCCGCGAGGCTTGTCGACCCGTTCGTACGTGTGTGCACCGAAGTAGTCGCGTTGCGCCTGCAAGAGATTCGCCGGCAGTCGGCCCGCACGGTATCCGTCATAGAAGGCAAGTGCTGTGGAGAACGCAGGCGTCGGAATCCCCAGTTCGATCGCGCTCACAACAGCCTGTCTCCAAGCTTCCTGGTACTGGTTCAGAACACCCGAGAAGAAGCCGTCGAGAAGAAGATTGGTCAGCTTAGGGTCGGTCTCGAACGCGTCCTTGATCTTGCTCAGGAAACGGCTGCGGATAATACATCCGCCTCGCCACATCAGCGCAATACCGCCCATGTTCAGATTCCAGCCGTTCTCCTTCGCCGTAGCCCGCAGCAGCATGTAGCCCTGCGCATACGAGATGATCTTCGAGCAGTAGAGAGCGCGGCGGACACTTTCGATGAATGCCGTGCGATCGCCGGAAAAGGTCTTCTCCGCAGGTCCCTTCAAAACCCCGGACGCGGCGACGCGCTCATCCTTCAGCGCAGAAAGGCACCGGCTGAATACCGACTCTCCGATCAGCGTAACCGGCTGGCCAAGATCGAGCGCGCTAATAACCGTCCACTTCCCGGTTCCCTTCTGCCCGGCAGTATCGAGAATCTTGTCGACGAGTGGCGTTCCGTCTTCGTCCTTAGAAGCAAAGATATGGCTCGAAATCTCGATCAGGTAGCTGTCCAGTTCCCCCTTGTTCCAATCGGTAAATACCGCGTGCAACTCATCCGCACCGAGTCCGAGCCCGCGATGAAGCAGATCATAGGCCTCGCAGATCAGTTGCATATCGCCGTATTCGATCCCGTTGTGCACCATCTTCACGTAGTGCCCGGCTCCGTCCTCGCCAACCCAGTCGCAACACGGCGTTCCATCGTCAACCTTGGCAGCGATGGATTGAAAAATTTCCTTCACGTGCGGCCATGCCGCCGGATTCCCGCCCGGCATGATCGACGGACCGCGGCGGGCGCCCTCTTCGCCGCCGGAAACTCCAGTTCCGACAAACAGAATGCCTTTGCCTGCAAGATCCCGTGCGCGGCGTGTCGAGTCCGTAAAGAGCGAATTGCCTCCATCGATCACGATGTCTCCAGCTTCGAGATAAGGCAAAAGCGTGGCGATCGTCTCATCGACGGAGGCTCCCGCCTTCACCATCAGCATGATGCGGCGCGGTCGTTTGAGCAGAGCCGCCAGTTCAGCGACACTGTGCGCGCCGACCACGGCAGTTCCCTTCGCTTCATCTGCGATGAAGTCGTCAACCTTGGAAACCGTCCGGTTGAAAACAGCCACCTTGAAGCCATGGTCGTTCATGTTGAGGACAAGGTTCTGTCCCATGACAGCAAGGCCGATGAGGCCGATGTCGCACGATGCTTCCGGCATGGACGTTCTCCGATGAATTCTGGACTTCGGTTAAATTTCGCCCCAATTATAACTGCGCAATATCAATCACCATTCATCGTGAACGGCGGGCTGAGCTCTCGGTTTGTGTCCTCTTTTTCCCGCGTCGGCAATACAAGTCTTCTGCAAATTCGCATTTCAAAGCAAAGTGAGGTCGGTATATGCAACTAGGTTTGATCGGTTTAGGAAAGATGGGCGGCAACATGGCGGAGCGTCTTCGCCTCGGTGGCCACCAGGTTATCGGCTTCGACTTCAGCACGGAAGCCGTGCAGAAGCTTACCGCGAGCGGCAACGTCGGCGTCTCGTCGCTCGAGGAAATGGCGCAAAAGTTCACCGGCCGGAAAGCGATCTGGATCATGGTTCCCCAGGGCAAACCCGTCGACGATACGATCGCGAAGCTTGAGCCTCTGCTCAACAAGTGCGACATTCTCATCGATGGCGGAAACTCGAACTACAAAGACACGATGCGCCACTATCAGGAAGTCTCCGCGAAGGGCTTCCAGTTCGTCGACGTGGGAACCTCTGGCGGCGTCTGGGGACTGAAAGAGGGCTACAGCATGATGGTCGGCGGCGACAAAGAAGCCGTCGACTATCTCCGACCGATCCTGGAGACACTAGCTCCGGCCAAAGACAAAGGCTGGGGGCACGTGGGTCCAGCGGGCTCGGGGCATTTCGTGAAGATGGTGCACAACGGCATCGAATACGGCATGATGCAGGCCTACGCCGAGGGATTTACGATCCTCGAGAAGAAGGAAGAGTTCCACCTCGACCTGGAGCAGGTTGCGCAAATCTGGCGCTATGGCAGCGTTGTGCGCAGCTGGCTGCTCGATTTGACTGCCGAGGCACTTGCAGGAAATCCTGACCTGGATGGCCTGGAGGCGTACGTGGCCGATTCAGGAGAAGGGCGGTGGACCGTGTTCGAGGCTATAGATCTCAACGTCTCTGCGCCGGTCATCACAGAGTCTCTCATCCGCCGTATCCGTTCGCGCGAAGAGAACAATTTCACCGATCGTATGCTGGCGATCATGCGCAATGCGTTCGGTGGCCACGCAGTAAAAAAGGGCTGATCTGTTCAACCTTGCAGTTTAAGTGAAGTACAAAGAAGAGCGGAGGTCGTGAAATGGCAAGTGCTACTGTGCAGCTGAAGGTTCGACCAGAGGATCTATCGCAGGTGCCAAAGGCGGGCGAGCGGATCCCAGACCCGGGGATCATGGTCATCTTCGGAGCGTCCGGCGATTTGACGAAGCGGAAGCTGCTCCCTTCGCTCTTCCACCTCGAACAGGACAACCTGCTGCCAAAGAACTTCGCCATCGTCGGCGTAGCGCGTCGCCCGCTTGGCAATGAGTTCGCTGAAGACATGCGGCAGGGCATCGTCGAGTTCGGAGGCGTCAAAGCGGACGATCCAAAGCTCGATGAATTCATCCAGAAAGTCAGCTACTACGCGCTCAGCTTCGACGACGCTTCGCACTACGCGGGCCTGAAAGCCGAGCTCGATCGGATTGCGCAAGAGAAGAACATCGGGCCTGACCGGCTCTTTTATCTCGCGACCGCCCCCGAATACTTCACGCCCATCGTTGAGAATCTCGGCGCACAGGGCATGGCTCAGCCTGAAAAAGGACGGGTCGGCGTGGTGATTGAAAAGCCATTCGGCCACGACCTCGATTCCGCTCGCGAACTCAATCACCAGGTCAATGCCGTCTTCCATGAGAACCAGGTCTTCCGCATCGACCATTACCTTGGCAAAGAAACCGTGCAGAACATCCTGGTCTTCCGCTTCGGCAACGGCATCTTCGAGCCGATCTGGAATCGCAACTATATCGATCACGTGCAGATCACCGCAGCCGAAACTCTGGGCGTGGAAGGCCGCGGGCCCTTCTACGAGAAGGCCGGCGCGCTCCGTGACGTCGTTCAAAACCACGTCATGGAGCTGCTGAGCTTTGTGGGAATGGAGCCGCCTTCGAGCTTCGAATCCGAAGCAGTTCGGCGCGAAAAAGTGAAGGTCTGGCGCGCCATTCCCAACATCCCCATCCTGAACGCTGTACGCGGACAGTATGGCCCGGGCGTTATCGACGGAAAGAAAGTAGCTGGATATCGCGACGAGGAGCGAGTGAATCCGGAGTCTGGCACAGAGACCTATGCTGCTGTGCGCCTTGAGATCGAAAACTGGCGCTGGGCTGGCGTGCCGTTCTATCTGCGGGCCGGCAAGCGCCTCAAAAAGCGCGCCACAGAAATCAGCATCCAGTTCAAGCAGCCGCCGCTGCTCATCTTCAACCGGATGCAATCAAGCGGCCCCTGCACAGAGATTCAGCCAAACCTTCTGACTATCCGTATTCAGCCAAACGAAGGCATTGCCCTGCGTTTCGGCGCCAAGGTGCCGAACACTCCCAACATGTCGGTGTGCCCCGTAAACATGGACTTCGACTATGCCTCGGCGTTCGGGACGTCCGCGGCAACCGGATACGAGCGACTACTGCTCGATGCCATGCTCGGCGATCAGACGCTGTTCTCGCATCGCGATGGCGTCGAAACCACATGGGCTTTGTACACACCAATCCTCGAGGCCTGGGCCGCAAAGAACCCAGAAGTGTTTCCAAACTACTTCGCTGGTTCGTGGGGCCCGGATTGCGGCAATCGCCTGCTCGAGCGCGATGGCCGCTCATGGCGCAACAACATAGGCTGACCAAGCATATTTAGTGGAACAAGAAGGGCCGGAGCGGATCGCTCCGGCCCTTCATTTTTGGTCCAGGTATCCTCTACTGACAGCCGGTAAACGCCAGGTTCGATGTAATTGCCACGCTGGTAAATGGCCCCGTCCCGGCCAGCGCCAGCGGTGGATTCGAATTGACATCCGCTGCCGAGCAGCTGCTGGTTGTAAAGCCATCGACCGCGTAGCTGGGTAGCGGAGCAGGTTGCGCTAGCGTTACACCAGCTGCGGACCATGCACCGATGTAAGCGCCCGTCGAAGGCACGCGAAGCGAATAGTTGATGCAGTCCGTACCGCTGGGACATGCAACCGGTGGGTTGCCTACCGGACCGGTTACCGTGGTGACGACCTGTGAAACCCCATAAAACGGAGTCGTCAGCGGCTGCTGCGGTATGGTGTAGACCTTGCCACTCACCGTAGCAAGGGCCGTGAGCGTCACGTCGATGGCGATGGGAGCCTTCGAGGCATTCGCCGAAGTGACGAGCCCCGTCAAGTTGGCGAACGAACTGCCCGGCGCAAGCGTGGGCGCATTCAGCTTCACCGCACCCGTGGTGTCGCCGACAGCCACGCCGGTGATGATCGTCGGTGCGTAGAGCGCGCCGTCAGAGCCGCGAACCCCGGAAATCACCACGTCGTAGTTCCCGGCCGGAAGTGGGCAAAAGACGAACGTTCCATCCGTGTTCGCGATTGTCGACTGCACCACGCGATCGACGCCGCCTGCATCCGGCTGTTCGATCGAAACCCATGCCGTCCCAGCTACAGCCTTGCCCGTCGAAGCGTCGATCACGCTGCCGTTGATCGATGCCGAAACCGTGCTAACCTCTCCCGCATGCAGCACCGGCTTAAGACGATACTGCCCGTTGCCCTCCTGCACGATGGATTGGCAGGTCAGAAAATCGATGTCCAGGTCTGTTGTCTTCCCGGCTGCAACTGTCAGTCCGCCGCTCGCGATTTGGCTACCCGGAATCTTGATGCCGGTTTGAGCCTCGCTCGAAAGATTCAAAGTATGAAAGCTCGAGTCCTTCGAGAGTTGCACGCAGTTCGCCGCTCCATTTCCGCAACCGTTGCTGGTAATGCTGGCGCTGTCACTGGCGAGAATCACTCGGATCTGCTGATAGGTGCCAGCCTGCAACTGCTGAGAGTCGCCGAGCGTCGCCAGAAAGCACTGGTTGTTCGCGAGTCCGAGCAGGTCAACTTGCTTGGGCGCGTTCTTCAGATTAGGCGTCAGGTCGGTCCAGCCGCTGTCATTCGGACCCGCAGAACCGTTGATATTGGCCTGCACATCGGTGATGGTCACGAAGACATGCGAAAACGGCCCGTTCGGCGTAGCGCAGGTTGCCGGGTCGCTCACCATCACGCTAACCTTGCCCATGCCATTCGTGACAGTTCCGTTCATGCTGCTGCAGGCCGCGATGAACAGAGCGGCAGCAGTGATACCACAGGCTGCAATTGCGAGTGGGAAGAGCTTGCGCAATAAAACAGCTTGCTTTAATTCCATTTTTCCTCCATGTTTTTCTCTCAACGTACGAGGGGCCAAGGCTTACCGATCAGACCCGGGGGAGGAATAAGGACAACAATGGCGCAGAGTACTCACGGAATTAAAACATCTCGGACCCGCTCGAAGCGCTGAAGGAGAGCAATGCTACTTCCGGATGACCTTGACGAAAGTACCGTCCGGCAGGTGCCCTTCGAGCAGATGGACCACGCCGTCTTTCACGTAACCTTCAAGTGCGGTGGAACTTGCGTTGGGTTTCGCCAATGGTGACGACAATCTATTGACCGAACTGGGGTTGCTGGTTCCTGACTCCGGTCTTCCTCCGACTTGCCTCCCCATCCCTTTGTCCATCGCCTCGTTGGCCAGTCGGTCCGCCTCCTTGTTTCCTCCGCGAAGCGTATGGCTGATCTCAAACTTCTCCAGCGAGCGCGCCAATCGTCTGGCTTCTTCCCAAAGAGGCCGCAGTACCGGGCTGGCCACCTTGTACTGCCCCTTCATCTGTTTCACCATCAGCTCAGAGTCTGAAACCACCCGAAGCTGTCGCGCGTCATTCTGCCCTGCCCACGTCAGCACCGCGAGAAGCCCTTTATACTCAGCGTAGTTGTTGGTGTGGATGCCGAGAAATTCGCTCAGACGCGCCGCAATCCTACCCTGAGGATCTTCGATCACGGCGCCGTAACCCGCTGGACCCGGGTTACCGCGCGATCCGCCGTCGCAGTGGGCGGTGAACCAGCCGGAGGGGGAAGGGGTGCTATCGGGAAAGAGGGAGGAATGCATGTGTACCCAGTTTAGGGGAACGACGAGCATCGGGCACCCGCCCTAACCCGGATGGTGCCTTGAGGTGCAAGTGCGGCTCACAAATACGGTTGAGGATCGTCTACACACATGCGAGTACGTCTCTAACCACCGGAGAATAACCCTCGATGGCAACTGATGCTCTGAGCTATCCTTCCACGCCAAATCCAGTCACCGGAGCATTGCCATGGCCGGCCAAAAGACCTGTACAATCTTCGGCAGGTATGGCGTCAAGAGCAATGGACGGACCGGATCGCGCCCAGGAGCGCCTGCAGGCGAGGGCCCCGGAGATGGAACTGATCCGCGAAGCCCAGGCCGGTTCGCGAGCGGCGTTCGATGCCCTGGTCCGCCAATATGAGCAGCAGGTTCTCCGTCTGGCGCTGCACCTCACCGGTTCCGAGCACGATGCCGAAGATATCTATCAGGAAGCCTTCCTGAAAGCCTTCCGCTACATCGGCAATTTCCGTTTCGAGTGCTCGTTTTACACCTGGATCTATCGGATCGTGACGAATCTCTGCCTCGACCAGCTGCGCCGGAAGAAAACGCGCCGCGAGGACCAGGCTGTCGTCGTAGACCAGTCAGGGGATGAGATCGACGTGCTCTCCTCCGTTTCAGATAATCGATCGTTCTCGAACCCCGGCAAAGAGCTGGATCGCAAAGTTCTGGGAGAGCGCATCCAGGCCGCTTTAGGCAAGCTGACCCCGCGCGAGCGAATGGTTTTCGAGTTGAAGCACTATCAAGGACTCCGGTTGCGGACGATCGGAGAGATGTTGAACACAACAGAAGAAACCGCCAAAAATACGCTCTTTAGAGCGACTAAAAAGTTGAGAACTCAACTGGCGGGATTGCGGTAAAAGCGCATCGGCAAAGCCGGAGCGCGGCAGTAATCTTTGAGGCTTGAAGGACGTAACGAGATGAACTGCGAACTTGCACACGAGCGGATCGTGCTGGCGGCGTACGGCGAACTACCGGACGAACAGGTACATGAGCTCGATCGGCACCTCGCCGCATGCAACGACTGCAACCAGGAGCGGGAACAGCTGCGCGCATTAAAGACTCTGGCGGCGGCGTACCCCGTAACCGAGCTTGATCCCAACCTGGTAGCGCGATCGCGCATGCGGCTTGAAGAGGCCCTCGATGCGGTCCCCCCAAAGCGCTGGTACGAGCGGGTAGGCCAGCGCATACTCAACAACTTCGCCAGCTTGCAGGCCGCGCCGGTCGCTGCCTTGCTGCTGTTAATTGTTGGCGGGGGAGCGGGCACCCTCGGGGGATACGAATACGCCGCAGCTCGTGCGGCCCACAACGGCGGCCGGGTGATCGAGGCGCCCGTGAAGGCAGAGATTCAGCCGGTGGAGTCGGCACCTGCTGAGATTGCCAATATCTCCAGCATCGAACGGGAACCGAACAGCGAGATCGTCCACGTCACCTACAACACCGTTATCCCGCAGCACATCCAGGGATCGCTGGACGACCCTTCCATCCGGCAGCTGCTCATGCTTGCCTCTGAAAACGCCACTTCCGCCGGGGTCCGCGACGATTCGGTCGGGCTGCTCGCGGCTGAGTGCCGGGCCGGACATGGCTGCCAGGGCGAGGGTATCCGCGACGCTCTGATGCAGGCACTGCGCTACGACAAAAGCGTGGCAGTCCGCGAGAAGGCTCTCGAGGGCTTGCAGCCCTACGTTGCGGAGGACATGCGCGTTCGAGACGCTGTGCTCGAAGCACTGCTCAATGACAGCGATCCCCGAATCCGCACCGACGCGATCTCAATTCTGGAGCCGGTGGAGGCGGATACAAGCGTAAGACAAGTGTTGTCTACGGTAGCGAATTCAGACCATAATCCCCATATCCGGACCGTTTCGCGGCAGGTACTGAGCCGGGCTCCGGTGATTCAGTAACACGGCAGTGCTTTGTACTGCTGGTACGGCCCTTACTTTCAGGCCACCGCACCGTCCATTACAGAGTGTGGACCTGGATGAAGGAGAACGAAGGAAGAACACTTATGAGGCCTAACATCCAAGTCGGAGTCGCGCTGCTGGGAGCCGCAATCATCCTCGCGCCGCAATTAGGGCGCGGGCAACTGACGCGCATCACACAAATCTTTGAAGAACCCAATCCACTGCTGCATTCCGCAGGGCCCGCACAAGGCTATCTCGGAGTACTGGTAGGGGACATCGATAACGATTCTGCAACCAGGTTGAAGTTGAAAGATGTTCGCGGAGCGGTGATCACACTGATCGATCACGACGCACCCGCAGCCCAGGTCGGCCTGCGCGTGAATGATGTCCTGCTCGAGGTCAACGGCCAGCCTGTGGAGGGAGCAGAGGCCTTCGGGCGCATGATGCGCGAAATCCCTCCCGGCCGGAAGATCACCATTGTCGTCAGCCGCGATGGCGCCACGCAGACCTTGAATGTTCAACTCGTGGACCGCAAGAAGCTCGATACAGACATCTGGAACAAGCTGAATAGCGGAAGCGACATCAGCTCTCCAGTAACAGGTCTCGGCATCTTCGGGTCCGGCGCTAGCGGCGATGCTCCTCTGCCGGGCGGCTTCCACATGCCATTCGTTGGCAATAGTACTTTGAAGCTCGGGGCTCTTGTGGAACCTTTGACCGCGCAAATGGCGGACTATCTCGGCATTGCGAATGGCCTGATGGTGAAGCAGGTGGCGCGAAAGAGTCAGGCTGCCGCAGCCGGGATGAAGCCGTTCGACGTGATCCTGAAGGTCGGGGCGGACAACATTGCCACCGTTTCAGACTGGGACCGCGCCGTGCGGGCAAATCAGGGTAAGACTGTCGTTGTGACGATCCTTCGCGACAAGAAACAGCAGACAGTAAACCTGCTGGTCGACTCGAAGAAGAAGAGCGACGCTCAGCACGACAGTATCTTCGGGGACGAGAGCTGCCCCTTGATTGCGCTTGCCGATCCCGATGCGGCCCGGCTCTTCCCGAATGATCAAAGCGCCTTCGATTTGGACTCCGTTGTTACGAGCCAGGTGGACGACTTCCGCAATGAGCTGCGGGAATTCGAGAAACAACTCGACAATCAGAATCAGCTGGACGACCTGAGCAAGCAGGTGGAGCATTTGCAGAGTCTGACCTTTGGCGACATGATCTAGACATATCGCAACGCGACACTGAGAGGGCGCTGCCGCTAAATGGTGGCGCCCTTCGTGTTTGAATCCCAAGCATCGCGAGAGCCAATTCAACTGGAGAATCAGGACGCCTTCTGCTCAAGCCGCGGCAGATTCGGTGTGAGCCCGAAGTGCTTCGATGCCCAGTCGCACATCGCTTGCATCACGGGAATCAGATCCTGACCGGGCTCCGTCAACGCGTAATCCACGCGAGGCGGTGAGGTCCTCGTTGAGGTCCGGCGCACGACTCCGTCCATCTCCAGTTGCTTCAACTGTGCCGCCAGCACCTTCTCACTGACGCCGGGCAGCAGCCCGCGTAGCTCAGCAAAACGGCGCATGCCAAACGACAGATGCCACACGATCAGCACCTTCCATTTGCCGGCGATTACGTTTGAGGTGGCCTTCACCGGACATCCGTAGTGATCCTTCATCTTTCTCAACCTCTTTTCCAGCCGATGAAACTTACAAAATTGTGCGTACTTCCTTCAAATCTTGAAGCGCATTACTTTGTAGCGATGTCCTTCCCTGAACCACCGTATAGCGCGGAATCGAATTCACTGTAGAACGAGGAGTCGATCGATGGCAACGCACCTGAGCCCGGCGGAGATGAAGCGAAAGGTACGGGATCATTTTGAAGACTTCGTGAATCGCCGAAAACCCGAAGTAATCCGGACAAACATGACTCCTGACTTCTTCGACCACGACGGCCCGGGTGGCAGACCGACGGGCATCGAAGGCGATGAAACGATGATGCGCGGGATGTACGGCGCAATGCCCGACCTCCACCTCACCATCGAGGAGATGGTCGCCGAAAGTGACAAGGTGGTGTGCCGCAACATCTGGCGCTGGACCGACAAGGCATCGGGGAGAAAAATGCAGTTTCACGGCTTCGTGATGTGGCGCTTCGAGGGACACAAAATCGCGGAGCGCTGGGCGACTGTGACTCCGCCACAGGAAGGTACGGAGTGGGGGCCTGACGGGAGAACGCAATGATTCTAATCACGGGTGCAAGCGGAAATGTCGGGAGAGAGGTTCTGAAGCAAGCAGTTTCAGCGGGGCTGCCGGTTCGCGCCGCATTCCAGAACCTCGCGAAAGCGAATACGCCCGCCGGCGTGGAAGCCGTCCGCGTTGATTTCAATGAACCGCAAACGCTCAAAGCGGCACTCAACGGAGTCGAAACAGTCTTCCTGGTCGGACCTCCGACAGAAGAGCTCGTTCCACTGGAACGGAAGGCAGCGGAGGTCATCGCGCAATCCAGCGTCAGGCGTCTGGTAAAGCTCTCGGCCATGGGCGGTCGCGAGGCAACATTTCCCCGGCAACACGCCGACTCCGAAGACTTCATCCGCAGCACGGGTGTGCCGTTCACATTTCTGAGGCCGAACGGATTCATGCAGAATCTCGTCCACTACAGCGCGCCCACCATTAAGACCATCGACAAATTCTACGGAAGTGAGGGTGGCGGAAGGATCAGCTTCATCGATATCCGCGACATCGCAGCCGTGGCGGTTGGGGTGCTGAGCAACGAAGGACACGCAGGGTAAACCTATACGCTCACCGGCCCTGAAGCTCTGAGCAATTCGGAAGTGGCCGGAAAGATGTCTGAGGTCCTGGGGCGGAAGATTGAGTTTGTAAACCTGGAGCCTGAAGATCTGAAAGCTGCACTCGCAACTGCCGGCGTCCCCGAGTGGAACGCAGACGCTCTTATCGACCTTCAGACGCTCTATCGTGAAGGGAAGGCTTCCGCGACAAGCTCCGATGTGAAGAACATCCTCGGACGTGATCCGCGCAGCCTCCGCGAATTCCTTGTCGATCACCGTGAGGCGTTCGAGCCCGAGCCCGTGAACTCTCGCTGATTAGACCAGGCACGTAACAATCGCATTTCCGTTTTGCGCCGCATCGGCGTAGAAATCGCGGAGCCTGCGCACCGATGCGACAAGCCCCTCAATGTCTTCCGCACGGAAGCCGGGATATATCTGCAAGCTGTTCATCTTTTCAGCGTCGAACCGCGCCCTTGCTTCCGATTCGAGCCCAGGTGCGCCCAGTTCCGCGCTGAGCCGCGCCACTTCAGCTGCGGCAAAGTAGCGCGCGGGCCCGTAGCCTGAGAAGCCCTCATCGTCATCGCCGAGAGGCGTGCCGCCAAGGACCGCTTGGCTGAGAAACGATCCGTCGGGCTCTACCTTGCCGCAAAGCAGGTAGTGAACGCCGTGCCACTCCTTGTCTAAAGAGAGCTTCGGAGAGTCTTTCTTTGCTGCGACAGACATGGCCATTGCGCGCTCGCGACGTTCCTTCATCACCTGGAGCAGGCGATCTCCGCCCTGGCCTGACGAGAACTGCGCGGCGGTTGCGCCCATCCGCTGCTCCAGTTGCTCGCGGATGCGCGGATCGAGGTTCGCGAGTGCCTGCCCCAGCAGCTGCGGCCCGGCAGCGCGAATGCGATCTTCCATCTTTTTGCTGAGATCGCCAAACGCAGCAAGAGACGATGTCACTCCGGGCGTAAACAGTGATTCCGCAAGTGCAGGAACCTTCTCGATGCGCGCGAGCTCATCGGGCGTCACCTGGATGAACACCGCATTCATCGACATCGAAGGTTCCCCTCCTCGCTTAGAACTGCACTCCTACTTTGGCGGCTCCAGAATGCAGCCGGGCGTGGAGCGCGCGATCTCCCACTCCTCGTCATTCATGTCCGGCAAGACATCTCCAAACAGCGGAGTGCTGAGGTAACGCTCGCCTGTGTCGGGTAACATGCACAGGATTGTGGAGCCTTTTGGCGCCTGCGAAGCTACCTGGAGCGCTCCGGTAAAGGTTCCGCCTGAAGTGATGCCCACAAAGATCCCTTCCTTCTTCGCAAGTTCCTTGCTGGAGCGCATCGCGTCCGCGTTGGGAATGCGGATGATCTGGCTGATCGCCTTCGACGACACGGCATCGCCGGTGAGCTTGGCGATGAAATCGGGGCTCCAGCCCTGCATGGGATGCGGCTTCCAACTCGGATGCGGAGCAGCGGCCGATCCGTCTGCCTTTCGTTCCTGCTCGATACCGCTGGAGAGCATCGGGGCCTCATCCGGTTCGCAAACAACGATCTTCGTGTCGGGGCGCTCCTTGGCAAGAATGCGCGCCACGCCCTTGAGCGTACCGCCGGTGCCAAAACCGGTGACCCAATAGTCCAGCCGCTCGCCTGCAAAGTCCTTCAGGATCTCCTGCGCAGTGGTTCGGCTGTGCATGTCCGCGTTGGCCTCATTTTCAAACTGGCGCGTGTAGAACCAGCCATGCTTCTCGGCAAGTTCCTCTGTCTTCTTCACCATGCCCACAGCGCGCGCAGCAGCAGGCGTAATGATGACCTTCGCACCCAGAAAGCGCATGAGCTTGCGGCGTTCGATAGAGAACGTCTCCGCCATCGTCACAACCAGCGGATAGCCTTTTGCGGCGCATACCATTGCGAGGCCGATGCCTGTGTTGCCACTCGTCGCCTCTACGACGGTCTGCCCCGGCTTGAGCTTGCCGGTGCGCTCGGCTTCTTCGATGACACCGAGGGCGAGCCGGTCTTTGACAGAACCGAGGGGGTTGAAAGCCTCTACTTTCACATAGAGGTTTACGTCTGGCGGTGCCAGCCGGTTGATTTTGACGACCGGAGTGTTGCCGACGGTCTCCGTGATGTTTGCGTGCTTCGCCATACGTGCCCTCCGCGGTGAAGGTGATTGTACAGAAGCAACTTACAGAAGATCATCAACAGATTTCGACCTTGGGCAAGGCGATAAAATGCGGGCGAGGTCACAAGAAAATGCAGCAGGCAGAGAAAGAGCAGCGGAGATCGCCGGTTTCCATGTCCGCGGAGGAGTTCAGGACTGCGGGCCATCGGCTCGTGGACCGCATCGCCGAGTTCCTCGGCTCAGTGGCCGATATGTCCGTGACTCCCGGGCAGTCACCCTCCGCGGTGCGCCAGGCTCTGAACGCCGAACAGGGTCTGCCTGAATCCGGTGCGGATGCGGCCACTTTGCTCGACCGGGCAGCGCAACTGGTTTTCGATCACTCGCTCTTCAATGCCCATCCGCGCTTCTGGGGATATGTGACCGCGGGCGCTGCGCCGATCGGCATGCTTGGCGAACTGCTCGCTTCGGCTGCAAATCCGAACTGCGGCGCATGGCTTCTTTCGCCTATGGCGAGCGAGATCGAGGGCCAGACGATCCGCTGGATAGCCGAGATGCTCAAGTACCCGACTGATTGCGGCGGCCTGTTCGTAAGCGGCGGCAACATGGCCAACATCGTCGGCTTTCTCGCAGGGCGTGCAGCCAAAGGTGGCCCAGAGATCCGCAGCAAAGGAGTCGACGGCAGGCGGCTGCGGGCTTATTGCTCGGCCGAAACGCATACCTGGATTCAGAAAGCGGCGGATATAGCCGGCCTGGGAACGGAGTCGGTGCGGTGGATCGCTGCTGATGACGGATTTCGAATCGACGTAGAAGCCCTGCGATCGCGCATTCGCCAGGACATTGCGAGCGGTGACAAGCCGTTTCTGGTGATCGGAAACGCAGGAACGGTCAGCACCGGAGCCGTAGATGACCTCAAAGCTCTGGCTGAACTCTGCCGCGAGTTTGGCCTGTGGTTCCACGTGGACGGTGCGTATGGGGCAATGGCCGCTGGAGCCCCGGAAGCTTCACAACTCTTCGAAGGCCTGGAGCTGGCCGATTCGCTCGCAGTCGATCCGCACAAGTGGCTGTACGCGCCGATTGAGGCAGGCTGTACGCTGGTGCGGGATGTGGCTAGCTTGCGCGATGCATTCTCGTATCACCCGGCGTACTATCACTTTGGCGTCGAGGCGACGAATTACTTCGACCTCGGCCCGCAGAACTCCCGGGGATTTCGCGCGCTGAAAGTGTGGCTGGCTCTGCAGCATGCCGGCCGTGAGGGATACGCGCAGATGATCTCGGACGACATCCGCCTGTCCCGGGCCATGTACGACGCCGTGTCGCGGCATCCCGAACTCCAGGCCTTGACGCAGGGATTGAGTATCGCGACCTTTCGCTACGTGCCCACTGAAGTGGACCGCAGTGATCAAGCTGGAGACGAGTACCTGAACAAATTGAATCAGGAACTGCTCACGCGCTTGCAGCAGGGCGGCGAAGCATATCTCTCGAACGCGGTCATCGGAGGCAAGTACGCACTACGCGCCTGCATCGTGAACTTCAGGACCACGCTGGAAGATGTGGAGTCCGTCCCGGATCTGGTCGTGCGGATCGGGAGAGATGTGCACGCTGAGCTAAGACAACGAACCGCTGTTTAAGAGCCCGTAGATCGGCTGACCGATCTGCACAAACTCGGTCAGCCGACAAACTACACAGTTATTTCACGCCTTTATCTGGATTCCAGACGCCCTGCTGCTTGCGCACGTACAGAATCTGGCCCACATGGTACGCATTGTGTGCGCCTACGTGCGCGATCAGCGAAGCGTTCGCGGCGAGTTTCTCGTCGTTGGCTTCGTTCACGGCCTTTTCCCAGTCGGCGAGCACCTGGTTGAGCTTCTTGACAAGGTCGGTCCACTGATCGGCAGTGAACTTGTCGAAGGTGTCGTTGTTGTTTCCGTCGAACTTGGGATTCTTTTCGCCCTTGAAGTCGTTCAGTGCCCGCTGATCCCAGTACCAGATGTGATATGCGAGTTGGCCGACGGAGTGATTCCCTTTCCCTGGAGTCCACATCGCCTGCTCGGCAGTCAGGCCGTCTACAGCGGTGCTGACCGGCACGAACCAGTCTTCCTGGTCGTGCGTTGTTCGCAACTGCTCCAGGAGAACGCCCCGAAGCGTGGTCGGCGGTTGTTTCTTCTCAGGCGTCTGCGCGGCAAGAGGAACAGCCAGCAGGAGGAGGAATGCAAGCTTTCTCATCGGATGTGACCTCGTAGTGCGCTGAGTATAACGCTCCCGCCGCACACTGGGAATCCGGCAGATTGCACCCGCAGTCCGGTTCGTCACCTGAGCGCGGTGGAACAGCACAGCCGTCTGGAAAACCAGTCAACGGTCGGGTAGGGTCGTAGCTCTCATGATCAACGCGCCGCAATTGATTCAACCTGCACCACGCACCTTAGCTGCACCCGCAACGTCGAGAACCTCGCAGCAACCTGCCTTGGCCCTGTTTGCCATTGGCCTCATCGGAATGGGCGTCCTGGGGTCGGTCTACGGCGACTTCGCCATGGGCTGGCAGCCCGTCGCTCCGTGGTTCCCTGCGCGGACCGCGTTGGCCTACGTATCAGCCGTGCTGATGATCGGCTGCGGTGCAGCCCTATTTTTCCCCTCCACAACAAAATGGGCGCTCAGAACCCTGCTGCCTTACCTGGTTCTCTGGCAGATGCTCAAGTTCCCTGCCCTGGTGGTTGCCCCGAAGATGGAGGCCGTCTATCTCGGCTTCGGAGAACTCGCCGTCCTGCTCGCCGGCGGCTGGACGCTGTTTGCCCGGCTGGGCGATGCGGAAGAAACAAGATTCGCCTGGGCGGGCGGGGAGCGCGCTGTTCGCTGGTCGCGCTACTACCTTGCAGTCTGGATCGTTCCGATCGGGCTATCGCACATGCTTTACACCAAGCCCACCATGGATTTGATTCCGGCGTACTTCCCGGACAAGATCTTCTGGGCTTACCTGACCGGGCTCGGCCAGATCGCTTCGGGACTAGGTCTGCTGTTCGGGGTCTTTCCGCGCATTGCCGCCTGGGCCGAAGCCATTCAGATTTCTCTCTATGCGCTCCTGATCTGGCTGCCTGCCATTCTGCTCAACGGCAAGAATCTAGGTCCGACCTTTGTCCACGCGGATCGGCGCCTGAGCTTCACCGCGTTTCTCATCTCATGGATCATTGCGGCCGGCGCTTGGGCAGTCGCGCAGAACACTCCATCGAAATACCCGGGAAAAAAATGAGCGCCGGAGGCGGCGCTCGAAGCGATTCAGGTACCACATGAGAACTCACATCCGGTAAGCACTCCTGTGCTCAGCGGGGTTGAGCATGCCGTCATTGCGGGAGCCCATCCGCCGGGAGAGGGCCGTTCCGAGAAGCCTCTTACCGCGAAAGACACGAGACTTCATGGTCGCCACGCTCAGGTTCAGTGCACGCGCCGCTTCGGCCTGAGGCGTCTCCTCCAGAGCACAGACCTCGATGGCGCGCCGGCAGACGAAGCTCAGCTTGCCGACCTCTTCCCGCAGTACGGTTTCGATCTCGCGTGTCTCCCACATCTCTTCGGGGTTCTTGCGCGGATCGGGCAGGTTGATCTCGACAACGTCGCCGTCATCCTTGCTGAGGTACTCGAGCGAAAGGAACACTCGGCCGCGTCGGCTGCGCAGATGCTCGTGCGCGGTATTCTGCACAATGGCTCCTAACCAGCTGGACATCTGAGACTCTCCGCGGAACCGTGCGAGCGCTTTGTACGCCTTCAGAAAAGCTTCCTGAACGACGTCTTCCGCGTCCTCGTTGCTTTGCGTCAGGCGGCGCGCCATCCGGAGCAGCTGCGGGCGGCGCCGTTCCGCAGTTTGCAAAAACTCCTGGAGACGCGGCTCGTGTGAAGATGTGGCTGATTCAGGCTCGATCGCACTCAAGGCAATAGGCATATGCACCCGCTCCAATCGGGTGGACCATCCAGATTCAAATGAGGCTTGAATGTGGTTTTGAGCAGAACCCGTCTTACTCGAGGGAATCGGATCAGCGGGTCCGCTGCAGCATCAGGCCAGCGAGAGGGCGACGGGAGGAGCGCGGAGAGGATGGAGCGGTGAAACGAATTCGGCTGCGTTCGCCGGAGCCGGCTCAGCAAGAAGCTGCTGCCATGAACCGGAAGGCACGGCGCGGACGTCCAATGCATTCAATTGCGGAGTGTGGAACTTGTCCTGGACCTGCGTGCGGGCAACGGGGGTGATGGCGTCGTTGCGATGGTCCAGCCACATGCGCGTGCTGGCGGCCTTGGTGATGTCGCTATGCGGGAGATAATGCGAAAGCTTGAGGCCGTAGCTCCAGCCTGCCGCCATGAGCGCCAGAGCCAGAACCGGTAGAACCCGAGGCTGCAAGAGATGGCGAATGGCGAGCCTGAAGGCGGAGACCCACGCGGTCGATTGCGATCGACTGTGGCTTTCGGGTTCCGCGATGGGGAAAGATCCGGTCAACTTCCCTCAGCTCCTGGTGCCATGCAGCGAAGGTTTCACCAGTATAGACTCAGACCGCAAGCAAATTGTTTCAAAACGACAGCGTCCGGCGACAGATCGATTTCGCAGAGATCGGTTTCGCCGCGAAGGCGCCGGCAGAGCGTACACTGACGGCGATGAGGTTGCCGATTCCGGGACAGGAGCTTGTGGCGCTGATCGTCGCCGTGTCGTTTGCGGCAGGGCTGAATGTCTATGCCACAGTGGCGACGCTGGGGCTGCTGGGACATACGGGCGTTGTCGACCTGCCTTCGGGGCTGCAGTTGCTCGGCAGCTGGTGGGTGATCGGGGTCAGCGCTGCTCTCTTCGGCGTGGAGTTTTTTGCGGACAAGATTCCGGCTTTTGATTTGATCTGGAATGCGTTGCATACGTTCATCCGCATCCCGGTTGCGGGGGTGCTTGCGTGGCGCGCGACGGAACATCTCAGTCCGCGAGACCAGATGATCGCTACGCTGCTGGGCGGTTTGGTGGCGTTTGCAGCGCACGGCGGCAAGACGGCGGTGCGCGCGGTCGTAACTCCGTCTCCGGAGCCACTGTCGAATTTGGGTTTGTCGCTGGGCGAAGACGTGGTCTCGATCTCGCTGACTTGGCTGGCGACAAAACATCCGTACACTGCGGGCGCAATTGCGACGGTGCTCGTGGTGATCATCGTGCTCGCAGTGCGCTGGGTCTGGCGGGCGCTGAAGAGACTGTTCAGCGGAGCCGCGGGCGAGATGCGTGCGGAAGGCACGTAGTCGCAGCTGTCAGATCTCAGCTCTCCGCTCTCAGCTGACAGCTAACGGCTGTCAACGAGACCGCGCGCCGCTCACGCGACGGGCAGGGGAACCTTCTCCTCGGCCGATTCGTTGACGATGGCGAGGAGCGCAAACTCCACCTGTTCGGCTGTGAACTCGAGGCTGCGGCCAGGCAGCAGCTCAGCGATGACGCTGGGAAGTACAGTGCTGATTTTGGTCGAGCCGTTTTCCTGGTAGACGGCGATGGGGCACGGCATCATGAGCGCGGCGGTCAGGTCTCTCTCCAGCATCTTCGAGGCATATCTTGCGTTGCAGACCTCGACGATTTTGATTGGATCGCGAGGAAAGCCCTTCTCTGCAAGCGCAGCCGCAAGGTCGTGAATGTGAAGGACGCGGAAGCCGTGAGCGCCGCAATTCTCTTCGATCGCAGCGACGGCTTCGTCCAGCGATTTGAACGTAGAGACCGTGTAGGCAAGATTCTTCATGGGAATTCCTCCCAGGCGCGAGAGCATAGCGCGAGCGCTGAGGAATGTCTGTGATGACGAGATCCCAATCATCGCACGATGAAGCTGTGCGATGAATGGGGCACAGCTCATGGATTCCCAAAATGGGAATCCGAGAAAGGACGTCCCGAAAAGCTATACGCCGAATTGCTGGAGGTGATGGTCGATGTGCTTGTACATCCACATCGACCATTCGTCGGGGGTGAGGGGGCCGAAGAAGCTGTGGGGGTGGGTGGTACACCCGGGGGGGCCGGCGGCGGCGAAGCGCTCGATGATGGCGCTGAGCCTGGCGCACTCGGCGGAGAGGTCGCGGTCGTCGGCGACCTGGAAGCCGGGGATTGTGGGGGAATTGCGCCGCATGGGCTCGCTGGGCTGGAAGGCTTTCTTCTTGATGGCGCTGCCGATGAGGCGGCCGATGAGCATGCGCGGCGGACGGCGGTCGCCGCAGGCCAGTTCCATGCCGATGGTGCAGTGGGCCATGGCCTGGGCCGGGGTCATCTTGCCCCAGAGCGGGCGGGTGTCAGGCCGCAGGCGGGAGATGCGGTCTTTGAGTTCCTGGACGGAGTCCGGCTGCCAGAGGGTCTTCATGGGGTGCTCGTCGACGATGATAGCCTACGGGCGGCTGCGCGGGGTGTTTGCCATACCCTATCCCCACTTCCGGATTTGTTTCAGGCGTGGTTTTCTTCTAAATTCCAGACAACAATAGGTTTAATGGTCGACCGGTTCCGGTTTTCCGGCAGAATATAGATTCAATTGCACTTAGGTGCTCCCTATCCTGTTAATCAAGCCGTTTTGGCGCGATGCACCGGACTCAATCTGGTTCTTGAGAGGCCGTGATTTCGGACCTGGCCGCCTCGATCCGGCGCCGGTCACTGACAGCAAGGCGAACGACGAGCTTCTGGCCCTGGCGCTTGTGCGGTTTGCAGAGCAGGCATCCGGCCCGGGTCGATTTCGGTCCTTTGCGTTTGAAGTTGGCCATCGATACAGCGCCGCCCATGCAGATGAGTCACTGTATCCATTATGACGATTTCGTCGAAATAGACTGCAAAACGGACAGAAGAATTTTTGGCGCCCAGCATCGAGCGTTAAGTCGAGCCTACGGTTCGAGATGCGAGAGATCCCGGCCGCCGTAGACGACCCGTTCTATTCGAACCGAATTGCCGAAAAGACGAAAGAGAATGACGTACTGGCCATGGACGGCAAGCCGAGCCTCTTCGTCGATTTCCGGGCGAAGCTGTTACACGAGCGGATTCTGTGCGATGAAGTAGAACTTTGCGCGAATTTCGCGGATGAATGAGATCGCACGCGGTGGATTGTCTTCAGCTATGAACGAGGCGATAGCATCGAGATCGCTTTCTACGAAGCGCGATAGCTCTAGGCGCATTCCTTTTTGTCTCCCGCTGAATCAGCAAGAGACTGGTACTTCCGCTCGAGCCGGTCGAAGACCTCTTCAGGGGAAACGGTTGGGGAACGATCGTCCATGGCTTCCTTCCAAACGCGGCGCAGTTCATCAAGCCCGTGCTCACGAAGGGTGCGCTTATAGGACCAGTCGCGGAGTGCCTCGCGGATGACCTCGCTTGAGGAGGCATACTCGCCGGATTCGACAGCTTCGCGGACGGTGCTGACCATCTCTTTGGGGAGCGCGACGCTGATCTTCTCAACGGGAGGCATGGTAGGAAGAATTCCTACTCTTAACTTAACACGATTATAACCGTATATCACTTCGGCATGTCCACCCTGCCAGCCTCTGAACGACAAGAATTTGGTCTGCGCGAGTTTGAGCGAATTTGCGAGCCAACGAGGCTCAAACGGGTGTAATGTAGCGGGCATTCCTCTCTCCCCCGCGAGCAACGCGTTCCGTTGCCTACCGGCCAGGGGCCGCATTTCATCCCCGGAGGTCTTCCAGTGCATCGACATGGTTTCTCTGTTGCGATCGCTCTCGCAGCATCGATCGCATTTGCTTCTACAACGATGAACGCCTATGGACAGGTGAGCGGCCAGCGCACCTTTGCCAAGGCATCTGTCGAACCCGCAACCGACTACGCCAACGGCAGTACGATCTTTCTGCTGACGCCGGTCAAGGCCCCGTTCCCGTCGAAGGCGAATCCGGTGGCAACGGCGCCGCTGTATCTGCCCCTCTACCCAATGTCGTCGACGGTGGTGGCCGGCGAGCTGAACTGCCAGCCGACGAACTGCGATCACGCGAACGTGCTGCCCTTCCCTGATCCTGGCTTCTACGGCGCGCTAGCGGGAAACAACGCCGCGTGCGCCGACTTCAACGGCGGCCAGCCGTGCGCGCTGGTGAAGGGACACGATCACCTGGTGGGAAAGGCAAGCACGCACGGCGACTTCAACGTGGCGTGGACGGTGTACCCGGTGATCTTTACGCACAAGGCGTTCGGAGACGGCATGATCAACGTGCGGATCAGAACGCTGACGCAGCTGATGGCCGAGCGGGACAGCGGCGACGTGGTGATCGCGCCGCAACTGGTCACATTCAATTGCTCCATCACGTCGGCGCAGACGTACGCGCTGGGAACACCCGTGGTGATTCCGTTCCCGTAGGCGTTAGGGATCACGGATCGGGAAGCGGGCTCGATGGGAGGGGAGCGGGACGACACCGCGCCCCTCTCCCGATCAGCCGGCAATCATTGCTTTTCGTAGACGAGGGTGACGGTGATGGGCTTGCCGTCGGCGTCGGTGCCTCTGGCCCGGGTGGTCATGGTCTTGCCACCGGCGGCGACGGTGATGCGGCCATGGACGTGGTACTTCGTCTTGCCGCTTTTGGCGTCGTAGGTGAAGGCGTTGTCGCTGATCTTTTTGATCGAGACGGTATCGTAGGGCGCTCCGGTGCCGGAGACCGTGGCGGCAGAACCGTCGTACTTGGCGGTGTAGGTGGCGTTGATGGCGGTGCCGTCGGAGCGCTCGCCGCTGTTCGACACTTTGACTCCATCGCCTGCGGCCTCGCGGACCGAGGTGACGTTCTTCACGGGGAGCGGGCCGGGCGTGTATTTGCTCTTCTCGACATTCATCTTCCAGGTGCCGAGCGAGTTGTCGGCCGCGAAGGCGGCGGCGGTTGAGGTGAGGACCAGAGTAGCGAGAGCAAGTTTGAGGAAGCGTTGCATCCGAGTTCTCCTTGATTGGGTCATGGAATGAAACCGGTTATGACTCAGGAGCGTTTCGAATGGCGGTTGGGGGAGAAGGGCCCGTTTCGAAAGCGGAGCCAATGTAAGGCGGGGGTTGCGGGGGAGTCAAGGCGAAACTGAGGTGGGGTGGCAAGGTGGGATTCGGGCAAAAAGAGAAGCAGATCCTTCGCTTACCACCCCCACGCTGAAGACTGCGCGTGGGCCCCGTGCACTCAGGATGACAGCTTTCAATTTTAGGTTCAGAAGCGCTTATTGCGAATTGGTGACGCGCTCCCATACGAGGCGGCGCTGATGATCCTCGCCCATTTCGTGGGCTTTGGCAGTGAGGGTGAGGCGATTGCCCTGGAGCGATGCGCCGCGAACGCCGTCCTGATCGCGTTCGCCGGGCATAAGCGATTGGCGGATGTGATGGGTGACGGTTGAGGCGGAGTCGTCGATGGTCCACGTGCCGTAGTAGGCGTAGTAGCCGTCGGCGGCGGCGGATTTATCGGAGGGCGAGGCTTTGAGGAATTCTTCGCGTGAGGTGGTGCGGGGGACGGTGGGTTCGGGGTCGGCGACGATCTGGACGCTCATCCATCCGCTGCGGTCGTAGACGAGGAGTCCTTCGGGATGCTCGCCGTAGAAGGGATGGATGATTTCACCGCCGGGCCGCAGGGTTTCGATGCTGACGAGACGCCACGCGCCGGGGAGCTGGTCTTTAAGGGCAGGTGACTTCTGGGCGAGAGTGAACGTTGCGTTGCAGAGCAGGAGAAGCATGCAGAGGCGCTGACGCAAACCGACCTCCTTCGAAAGCGAGGCAAGTCTAGCATGGATGCGGAACGGGCAAGAGGGATGGAATTTACCGCCCGAACTTTCCTCTACGGAAGCTCTTCAGGAACCTGGAGGGGCGCGAAGTCGAGGCAGCCTGTTCCGCTGCAGATGGAGACGAGGCGGCCGCTATGTCCCGGTTCTTGTTGATCAGATGCGTGACGATCATAAGATAGCTTTCCGCCACGCTCAGGGCATCGGGCGAGCCGACATCGTTGCTGGGGATATCATAGAACCTGCCGTTGAGGCCCTCAGGGATGCGGTAGAACCAGTGAAGCATCGCCGTGGTTCCGTCGGGGAGACTTCTCTCAACGAATTCGAGGACGTCGGCGCGGTCGGGCTTTCCGAGAGGGTGCTCACCGTGACTCAACATCCACGCCACCGAGGCACCCATCATGGCTTCGTAGGCAACTAGCACCGCGAGATCCGGATCATCTTTGAGGAGTTTGCGTGCGATGGCGTGTTGCTTCTTCGCGCGATCGAGCATCCAGAGCACCTGTCGGGGATCGATCTCGGGTTCCTGGGACATGGGCACCGGCTTTCTGCGCTGCCGAGGAGTGCTTGGAGTGTAATCGATCAGCGTGGTGGGGCGAGCGGGGCTTGAAGGAACGGTCTACCTCAGCCTTTCAGCAGAAACACAAAAAGCAGATCCTTCGCTTACCACCCCACGCTGAAGACAACGTGTGGTGCCTCGTGCGCTCCAGGATGACAGCCTCGTTGTTTAGGAGAGTTGATCAGAGGTACTGGAGTGGCGGCGGTCGAAGGGCGAGGGTCACCTGACGCGGATCAACGATATCCAGACGAACCTGATGGAGGCGGAGCGGCGGATGGGGAGCGGGAAGTAGTCGCTCTGTGCGCGGAGTTTGCCGGGGGCCGATATTGGGCGCCCGAGTTGATCAATAGTCAGCTTTCTCAATACTTGGGCCACCCGCCTGATTCTCCCATGCGTCTGGGGGAGCTTCGCGAACGACAAACCAAGCCTCGTTGAGATTGCCTTTCCAAGAAATGAACTCCTGATCGGCAAAGAAATATGTTGTGCGATTGACTTCATCCAGCAGCGATTTAGGTATCTCAGTGTAGAGATAGCGCATGGGCTTCCATGTGTATAGAGCCAACTCTTGAGGTGAGAGAGGAAGCGCAACTTCGATCTCCTTCTGAAGCAGGCCAGGAGATCGGTAAAGTGGAGGTAGCTTGTGCGCGCCAGGGTTGTACATCGCTGCGGGTGCATCAGAAGTGATAAAGCCATCCGGATCTTTGGTCGTAAGGATGGTGAGTGACATCGTCGATAAGACCGGTGCCGCCGATTTGATCGTATTGATTGCCAGATCTGGATGCGAGTTTGCCAGGGATTCTTCGAGCTTCTGGGAGAGAGAAGGCTCTGCCGCGCCAACCTTTTTCTCCATTCGTCTTAACTTCTCGACCTGTTGCTTCCATTGCTCGAGCCAATAGTCACCTTGCTTCTTCGAACGGCCCAACATTGCCGCACAGAAGATTGCGGTTTTCGCTCGTTGGAGGGGAGTGAGAGTTTGGCGACGACGGATCGTCTTCAGAATCAACTGGAAATCATTTTCAGTCTGAGCAAGCGTGTTTTCGACGGATAGATCCCGTCCGCCGTCATTCAGTTTGATTGTGTAACGGTCCGTTTCAAGAAAGGTCTTCTCCGGTGATCTCCGCCATTTCTTTGAGCGATCTTTCGATATCCTCCATATCGCTCCGGTCTGTCCAGCAGGAGTGACAGGATCGACCCAGGCAGCTAGATATGATCGAGGGATCGTGTGCTGTCTGCTATGTGATGCCATACATTCCCAAATGCAATACTTATCTGCGGTCTGATGAATTGGTAAGTCATTAAAGAGGCTTATCCTGCTCCGGGGTTAGCTCGTAAGCTGAGATTCAAAGTCTAGTCGGCATTTGGACTTGAAAGGAGGGTCGGTGAGAACCCCTTTTTAGTCCATTCCTCCAGAACATAGTTGAAGAACTCGTCAATTCTCTTGGCAGCGCAGACGCGTGATAACTCAGTGCCTGCCTTTGTGAAGAGCGTCGTTCCACATGGAAATTGGTTGTCTCGGTCGTTCTGCAAGGTAAGACCTACTTCGGTACCGAAGTATGCAACTCGGAGTCGTTGACTTACACCGATTCGGGAGAAGCCCACAGAGTGGTCGAATCGAATGAGGCCAAGAGTTTCCAAATGGGACAATGCTCTGAAGTCGATTCCATAGTTCTCGTAGACTTGGACCGGAAGGCGAAGAACGAGTGGGATTGCTTCTCCGATTGTCCAAACGAACCCGCATAATGCTGTGAATAGCTCCGCGTCAGGCTTCTCTAAATCCGCGATAAGATTCACGGTCTTACGTGAGAAAGACCGTGGCGAATTTGCTTCACTCGCGAGTATTGCACCCCAGATTTGCTGCATGTCTGAATCGGAGACTATTCGAGATTTGTCGAAGAAGTTCGTGATCCAGTCATCATCGATCTCTCGTGGCTCTGCTTCGTCCTTCAGTAGAGGGAGTGCTTTGGCAGTGATCTCCTCAATGTTCCCTTGCTTTTTGCCCTCCTCTGTGAGAAATCGAAGCAATGCCCGCTGTTGAATGTCGGACACTTGAATTCGCGATTCCGCTCGAATCCTCTCTGCTTCTGCATCTGCTTTAGCAACTCGTACGATCTGCCACGGTTTGCATATTCCACCAACTGCATCGGACACCTTTTCTATCAAAGCGGTGGCTGGTTTCGAGAGGTCACCTAGATTGATCAGCGAGTTGCTGCTCATGCTTTGGCCCACTTTCTAGAAGTCGCGTGCTAAATGAATTGAACCATAGGCCGAGACGGCACGCCGTGACCACGTGACAAGTCAGCCAATATGTTTCAATAAAGGGATGGGTGTTCGGAGGCGGGAGACGGCGCGGGGGAAATGGATTGCGGCTACGCGCAAGGCGCGGGAGTACGCGATGGTGGCGAAAGCGCTGGCTTCGACGTCGCATCCTGTTCTGGCACAGATAGTTCCGGCGCGGTTCTGCAATCTGTCGTGCGCCTACTGCAACGAGTACGACAAGGTGTCCGCACCTGTGCCGCTCGAAGAGATGTACCGGCGGATCGATCACCTGGGCCGTCTGGGGACGGCGATGATCGGGATCTCGGGCGGCGAGCCGCTGACGCACCCCGACCTGGACGACATCATCCGGCGCATGCGGCGGACGGGCGCGATTGCCGGAATGATCACGAACGGGTATCTGCTCAACGTCGAAAGAATCGAGCGGCTGAACCGGGCGGGCCTCGACCACATGCAGATCTCAATCGACAACGTTGAGCCGGACGAGGTTTCCAAAAAAAGTCTCAAGGTTCTGGACAAGAAGCTGCAGATGCTCGCGGACCATGCCGAGTTCCACGTGAACATCAACTCGGTGGTGGGCGGGGGCTTCAAAGACCCCAACGACGCGCTGGTGATCGGCAAACGGGCGCTGGAGCTGGGGTTCGAGTCGACGATCGGAATTATTCACGATGGCGACGGGCAGCTGAAGCCGCTGGGCGAGGAAGAGTCGAAGATCTACTTTGCGATGCGCGACCGGAAGAAGACGAACTACGCGCAGTTCGATGCGTTTCAGAACGCGATTGCGAAGGGCGAGACGAACGACTGGCGGTGCCGGGCGGGGTCGCGGTACCTGTATATCTGCGAGGACGGGCTGGTGCACTACTGCAGCCAGCAGCGGGGGTACCCGGGGGTTCCGATTGCTGAATATACAACCGCCGACGTGAAGCGCGAATTCCTGACTGCGAAGTCTTGCGCGCCGCATTGCACGATTGGGTGCGTGCACCGGATCAGCTATATCGACCACTGGCGGGCGCCGCAGACGAGTGAGGTGAGCCCGGGCGGTGGGGCGAGCGAGCTGGTGAACATCAGGACATAGGCGATTGAGGGAGCTATCAGCCTTCAGCTATCAGCTTTCAGTAGAAACGGACGGGGCGATTGCCCCGTTTTTTTATGGTTCGCAGGGGCTGAGGCCCAGCAGTCTTGTTGGGCTTTTACGGCAGGACTGAAGTCGTGCCCTGATTACAAGGCGAGAACTGAGAGCTGAAGGCTGAGAGCTGAACACTGACAACTGGGAACTGACGACTCTCTTTACGATGTTTGGGCGGTGGGGTGGATTTCGTCGGCGAGGCGGGCGGGGACGGAGACGACGTAGTTGGCGGGGAGGTTTTCGCAGAACTGCTTGAGGCCGTCGCCTTCGCGGGTGAGGTAGTCCCAGATGAGGCTGCGGTAGACGCGGGCGACGACTGCGCTGAGCGGACCGGTGTAGTGGAGCGAGAGGGAGACGCGGGAGTGGTTCTTGAAGGTCTCGACCTGGTGGCGGCCGACGATTTTGACGCCGAAGGCGCGGGTGGTCCAGCCGAAGACGCGGCGGCGGTCGTCGAGCGAGGTGACGCACCAGACGGCGGGCATGAGGCGGGGCTGCCAGATGCGAGTTCGGCTGCCGAGGGTGAGCGGGCCGACTTCCATGCGCTGGATGCGGGAGACGGAGGTGGTCCACTCGGGCCAGCGTTCTACGTCGAGAAGAACCGACCAGACGCGTGCCGGAGAGACGTGAATTTCGACCTCGTAACGAAAATCAGACATAGCAAAGACAGAGGGCCCGGACCTGCCGTGCGCTACTTATGCGCTGTTTTAACTGATGCAGATTTAGTGTCGGCAATCGCCTGATCGATCAGTTGAAAAAGCTTGGTGCGGTCGACGACTTCGACGAAGGGGGCGCCTTTGCTGTTGGAAGTAGAGACCCAGATGGTGGGTGTGTGCTCGATGCCGATGCGCTGCCCAAGAGCATAGTCGGCCTTGACTTCGGCGGCGAGCTTGCCCTGGGGGTCGATAGCGAACGGGAGCTGGACGTTGTGGGTTTTCGCGAAGTTCTCAGTGAACTGGCGGAGGACGTCGAGCGAGGTGATGGAGGGCTGGCTGGCAAAGACGGCGTCGCGGTAGTCGTCGCCGAGCTTCTTGCTCTTGGTGTCGAACCAGCGGGCGTTGACGGCAGCCTGGAAGCTCCAGGGGTGGAACGGGAGCGGGAAGTCGTGGCGCACCCAGGGGATGTTGTACTTGGCCGCGGCGTCTTTGAGGACGGGATTGGCGTTGGCGCAGTCGGGGCACTCCATGTCTTCGAATTCGATGATGGCGACGCGGGCGCCGGCGGGGGGCTTGAGCGCGGCGGGGTCGTGGACGGGAGTGGTGGGAGGCGCGTTGAACTGGGCGCGGGCAGCCGGGGCGGCGGACAGGGCAAGAACAGCGGCAATGGCGGTGAGCAGGGTTGCGCGGCGCGGGAAGCTAGCCTGGGCAAAAGTGCTGTGCATGATTTCTTGGACGACTCCCTACCTCCGATTGTAACGGGTTGGGGAGAGGAAAGTTGCGGCGAGACAGAGTACCAGGGGACAAGGGGACGAGGGGGTGGGGAGTTGGTCAGGGGCGGGAGGTGGGGTCGTTGTGGGGCTGGTCGGGGTGGGAGCGTTGGCGGGTCTTCATCCACTGGCGCCATTTGTGGTCGGCCCAGAAGGAGAGGGCGAAGACGACCAGGACGAGGATGGGGAGGAGAAGCTTCATAAAGACAGTTGCCAGTTGTCAGTGGTCAGTGGTCAGTGGTCAGAGATCAGGGATCAGGGAGTTGTGAGTAACAAATTCCCCGGTTCGGCTCCGATTCAGGCGAGTTGGCTACGGGGGGAGGATAGCTTGCGGAGGGTGCGGCGTGCCAGTCCGGCGAGCCAAAAGAGGAGCAGCAGCAGGAGGGCGGTATCGATGAAGCCGGCGAAGAAGAAGACGGCGGACTCGATCGCGTGGTGCTCGCGAATGTAGATAATGCGGTCGCCGATGATGATGCCGGGCAGGTGAATGAGGTACCACTGGAGCGCGAAGGCGGGGATCTCTGCCAGGCGCGAGAGCGGATGCGGACCGGCGGGATAGCCAATGACCCAGAAGTTGATGACTTCGAGGGGCAGGGATATCAGCAGGGCGCGCCGGAGCCTGGGATGACTGGTTCTCACATTAGAACGGACGGACAAAGGGCTGTGCAGGTTGGCTGAAAAGAGCGCGGAGAGGCAAAGAGTCGCCGAGATGGCGTCCGGCCCTCGTGCGGGCGAGTCATCAACTGTTAATCTGGAGTTTCCCATGAATCCAGGCATTGAAGATCTTCGCATTCAGTGGACCAAGGTGGTCCTCCCTCCGGTGTTTCTGGAGGAGGAGAGGCCGGTTTCCGATGAGGCTATCGCGACCATCTTCAACGCCCGGCTGGCCATCTCGCGCATCCTGGCGCATCGCGATCCGCGGCTGCTGGTTCTGGTTGGGCCATGCTCTATTCACGATACGAAGGCTGCGGTGGAGTATGCGGCGCTGCTGAAAAAGGCGAGAGAGGAGTTTGCCGGCGAGCTCGAGATCGTGATGCGGGTCTACTTTGAAAAGCCGCGCACGACGGTGGGCTGGAAGGGCCTGATCAACGATCCGCATCTCGACGGGTCATACAAGATCAATGACGGGCTGCGGCTGGCGCGCAATCTGCTGCTCGATCTGGCCGACATGGCCGTGCCGTCGGGAACTGAGTTTCTCGACATGATTTCGCCGCAGTACATTGCGGGGCTGGTGAGCTGGGGAGCGATCGGCGCGCGCACCACGGAGAGCCAGGTGCACCGGCAGCTGGTGTCGGGTGTCTCGTGCCCGGTGGGGTTCAAGAACGGGACGTCGGGTGATATCCAGGTGGCCATTGACGCGATCCTGTCGGCGGCGAATTCGCATACGTTTCTGGGCCACACCAAGCACGGCCAGTCGGCCATCTTTGTCACGCGCGGCAACAACGAGACGCACATTATTTTGCGCGGCGGACGCAAGATGGTGAACTACACCGCCGAGGCCGTCGCGCAAACCTCCGAATCCATGCAGAAGGCGGGCCTGCAGCCGCGCATCATGATCGACTGCAGCCACGCCAACAGCAGCAAGGACCACAACCGACAGCCGGTTGTTTGCCGCGATGTGGCTGCGCAGATCGCGGGAGGCAATGCGGACATTATCGGTGTGATGCTCGAGAGCAATCTGGTTGCGGGAGCGCAGAAGCTGGTTTCCGGAAAGCCGCTCACTTACGGCCAGAGCATCACCGATGCCTGCATCGACTGGGACCAGACGTATCCGCTGCTGAAGGAGCTGGCAGAGGCCACGCGCGCAAGGCGCGAGTCGCTGGATCGCGTTGGGGCGGCTGCGGTTCGCTGACCGGTTTGCGAGCCTGCTCCTCTGCTTCTCGAGAAATTTCGCTTGCCCTGCGAGTCGCCTATCGTCGACGGAGAACGTAGAACTGTTTCAACAGGTACTCAGCCGGGGTCTTCGGCCACGGAAAATCCTGAACTGCCGTAAGGGCCTCCGACGAAATGAGGCCATCCACGCGGCATTCACCACCCGTAATCGCGCCCTGCTGCACGGTGACCATGATCGATATTGAATGGAATTCACTTTCGGAGGACATGAGCAGCGGCGCCACTGTCTTCAATGGTCCGAGGAGGTCTCTAGTCATATGCTCGGGCAAAGAGACTTCGGCACCGCGGACGCCAGTCAGCCCAGCGAAAGCAGCGAAGCCATCCAATGGCAGACCTGCATCACGATCTGAGGCGAGTGCCTCGAATAGCGCAATGCCGACGTACTGCGCCCATTCTTCAATCGCGGTGTCCTCTGCATCCTGATCTGTATTCGCCACTCCAACTGCTCCCAAAGTAAGCGGCTGTAGTACGCCGTCTACAAACAGGTCGACTGCCAGGGCCACAAAGAATTTCTCCCTGCTCCGCTTCCGGTTCTCGATTCGGGCGCGCACATGGACCTGCCTGCCCGCAACAGAGAGATCGGCGCCAGAATTGGATACGGTGGTCTTTGTGGGCGAGAGTTTTGCCGTAGCAGCCAGCACGCGGGCGCATCGTTCCGAAAGGTCTGTTCGTTGCCGCCTTTGAAAGATAATGGCGAGCAATCCCACAACTAGAATTACGCCTACAGCTATCGCGAATCTCATGACCGCTCATTCACCCCCGATTCTGGCCCGCTTGCCGCATTCAAAAACTCGCGGTGGCTGCTGGATTCTGCGTCCAAGTCAGCCGCCGATGAAGTTGTGCTCTACCGCTCGACTGAGCGGAAGTAGGCCTGGCACATCTTTCGTGCCGCTACATCCGCATCGAGTCCAGCGACTCCCGTTCCGAAGCCGGGGATAAGCACCCTGCGCGTGAGACCTGGAAAACCATGCTGTTGGACAAGCCGGAACACGGCGAGGCTTGCCTTGTAGACACGATTCGGTGTTGCAGGATCGGAAGGAGAGTTCAGCAGAGCCGAGAAGATGACCGCTGGATGTTCGATATTTCCAGTCTCGATCCAGACCGGCCTTTCGATGTGAAGACGTCCTGCCGGCTCAATGCGGATGTGCTGTTCCAGCTTTGCTTCAAGCTCCGGGAATAGCATCTTCAATTGAAAGTCAACTCCGGCGCTGAGCTCGCCTTCTGAGTTACTCGGTGTGACGATAACGCCGGGACCACTATGAAACAGATTTCCGAGCATGAACTTGAGGTGCTCCGGCCGCCGGCGTCCGAAGGCACTGGCCCACGAGTTCACCACGTCTGGACTTTCGTCCACAAACACGAGTTCGACGCGTTGTTCGTCCATCGCTTTCCCTATAAACGGTTGGCTGGCGCTGCTCGGTGATGGGGATCGCAGGTCCGTGTGATCATTCGCGATTTCTCGGGGGAATCGTCACGCCCATTGGAGCCGCTGATTTCTGTGTGGACTACGCATCTCTGTGGTTGTGGCAAAGGGTGTTCAGGCACGACTCCAAGCAGGCGCGAACTCACCAGAGCGCTAAAACGGGGTAAAGGTAGGGCTGTAGGGAGCGAGACGCGCGAGTTAGTTCTTCACGGTCATGGCGTGCGAGTCGACTGCCTTCTTTCCGGTGATTCCTTCGAGGCCGGTCAGGATTCCTCGGTAGTCGCGCTTGTCGGCACGGAAGGCGAAACCACCCTTCTGGCCGGAATCGTCCCAAGTCAGCCCGATGAAGTGCTTCTTCGATTTCGACAGCGCGAGCAGGCCGCCCACTCCCCAGGTCACGACCCCGAGGGCGATCGCCTCACCCACGCGCCGGTGAACGTCCTGCCCGTAGGTGATCTCAGTGACTGCGGATGCAGGGATGAGCGCCAGGTCTTTTCCGTCTTTGACGAGGCGAACGGCGGAGGCGCCGATGTGCAGTTCGACCGGGTCTCCAGCCTTCACGTTCTGAAGCGATCCACCGTCGTATCCGATTTTGAATCCGCTGTCCAGCCCCCACGCGGAGACAGGAATCATCACGCACATAAGAACAGCGACCAGCTTGATCATCTATCGCTCGGGTCTGTGTGCAACGGACAGCACCAGAAAGGGTATGGGAACTGATGCGGATAGTATGCCTTTGCAACGCGGCCGTCTATGGCCCAAAGTGAGCAGCCGGGCCGGTGAGTTTCCGTAAAGCGCGCGGGATCGATGACCGGAGCGGCTCGATAACGGCAGCTGGTGTTTCGACGCCGCGGATAGTCGGAGTTCGGGAAATAGGCTCCGTATCGGGACCAATCTCTCGCAATTCATCTGCAGGTTGTTGGCCCTTGTTCGATCTACGATATGAACGATAGGGATGATGCGGGTGGTGACGTGCGGTGAAAAGTGCGGATCTTATCGGTTTTATTGCTGTAACCTGTGTGGCTTGCGCTTCTCACATGCTTGCCCAGGAAGCCGTCACCGTACGGGCCGTGCCCGGAAATTCGTGGTCGTACAACTCAGAATTGATATTCAAGCAGGGGGCCAAAGAGATTGCGAGACAACATACGGATACATGGGGCAACATTGCACCGGTCTCCGGTACTGTTCCGGACGGTCTCGCAACAGGCTACTACCCCGATGGCAAGCCCATGATGAAAATCCCCTTCGAGCACAATCATGCGGAGGGCGTCGAACATTCCTTTTATGAGAGTGGCGCGATCGAGGGAGATTCGACGTACCGGGGCGGTATCTTAGATGGGATACGAACGGGCTATTACCTGAACGGTAGGATTAAAACGCAGGGCGAATGGCGCCACGGAAAGCCGGTACACCATAAGGTCTTCGACGAGCAGGGTCACCTGGAAATGACCACTGAAGTGAGAAGAAACACTTCGACGGAAACCCGCTTTTATCCTGACGGACGTAAGAGATCAGTTTGGACCCGCAAGGGCGATAGGGTGTCCGAAGCCAGCGAATATGGCGATGACGGCCAAGTGCGCATTCATGCCACCAAGTTTGCGACGCTGAACGAATGCCGCGTAAGTTCGGACAAGCCACTCTATGCGTCCGGTGACGCCATCGGATTCTCACTGACCTGCCGATGCAAAGGAGCCAGGGGTTGCTTTTCGCCTGGCGTGAATGCTCAGGGAGCCGTCGAGAATTCTAGCTGGACAAAGCACCTAGTGATTGAACAGGACGGAACGCAATACCTGCGAATCTCTTGCCCGATTAGCGCGATGATGAGGCTAGACCTTTACTCGAAATGGCTATTCAAAGACGGCGAACAAATCGCGCACGCACAGTACACGAGTCAGGAATCCGTGAACGATTGCGACACACGCTGGGTCAATCGAGCAGCCTATTCCGCGTGCTCTGGACACATCGACTGCATTAGAAAGCTATATGATCGGAGCGCATGTTCGCTGCCGCCTGGACATTACACGGCATGGCTTGATACGGCAGCCAAGCCCGCACAAATCTCCTTCAAAATCGAAGCTAGGAGATAAAAGCACCCCTGCGGATCAACCCGTTTTAGCGCGTTCTAGGTATCGCTGATGGAGAACCGCGTATGCGGAAATAACAAGATTTCGGAACTGGTAGGCCCTGCTGGGCTGGCATATTCCTGCATTCTTGGTCGTTGCCGTGTGCGGGATCTGGCTCTACTCCAGACCAAGCGACATTTTATGCGGGAACGCAGGTCAGCCGGATTACACCAGCGACCTGATCGGTGGCCGTTACGCGGAGCGGAGGCCGGGCAGCGGCGAAGAAGGGCTGGCCGGAGCCGAGCACGACGGGATGAACGTAGAGGCGGTACTCGTCGATGAGATCGGTGAGGGTCGCTGCGAGGTTTGGTCCGGCAACGAGAAGCTCGCCTTCGAGCTGAGACTTCAATGCGCGTATGGCTGAAGCGAAGTCGCGGTCGAGAAGCGTGGCGTTGGGGCCTGCGAAATGCAGCGTGCGCGACACAACCCACTTGGGCTTGCTGCGCCATGCTGCGGCGAATGCGTGTTCGTCCGCGTTCCAATCGGGAAGATCGGTTTGCCAGTAGCTCATGATCTCGTAGGTGCGGCGGCCGTAGAGCAGGCCCGATGAGGCGCGCGTGAGCTCGATGAAGTGGCGAAAGAGCTCGGGATGAGGCGGCCCCATGCGGGTGTGGTCGACGTATCCATCGAGGGACTGGTTGAGGGCATACACGAGTCGGGCCATCGAGCGCATCGCCTCCGGGAAACTCAGGATAGCGCCGCATGGCAGCGGGAGCAATGCGGCAGGGGCGCAGTGTGCCGCGCGCATAGGGCCCTCATTCTCTAAGGATCGGCGCCGATGAAACCAGAGTCGGGCTCTTCTCGGGACCGCGCGAAGGTTTGTCGGCATGATGAGAAAGATCGTGGTGTGCTGTTGCTGTCTGGTGATTGCGTTGAGCTCGTCTCTTGAAACCCGGTGTGCGGATAAGCGGGGGAATACGAGCACGAGTCCGGCAGGTTATCTGAATGCGGAACTGCCGTCATGGCTGAAGTTCAGCGCGGAAGAACGGATGCGCGTGGAGACGCTGGCGGGGGTTCAGTTCAGAGCGAAAGACAACACGTATCTGCTGCATCGGATGCGGCTGAGTCTCGATGCCACGCCGCTCGACTCGCTGCGGTTCTTCCTGCAGGCGCAGGATGCGCGCGTGTTCTTCACCAATGTGACGCCGCCGCCCTCGACGCAGAAGGATCCGATCGATCTGCGTCTTGGGTATGTGGAGCTTGGTAATCGCGAGACGCGCGCGCTCACACTGCGTGCGGGCAGGCAGGGGCTGGAGTTCGGCGAAGGAAGACTGCTGTCGGATGGAAACTGGTCGAATGTGGGGCGCACGTTTGATGCAGCGCGGCTCACGGTGCGGTCGAAGCGCATGCAGCTCGACGCGTTTTCGGGAGTGTCGGACAAGATCGCGATTGATGGCTTCGCCATGCCGACTCCGGGGGAGCATTTTCATGGGCTGTATGCCTCGTTTGCCAAGCTGGCGCCGGCGGCGGTCGTCGAGCCGTACGCCTTCTGGAAGCTGGAGCACGGGGTGAAGGGCGAGATTGGCCGGTCGGGCAATCTCGACGAAAAGACTGCGGGAGTGCGGTGGGCGGGAAGTCTGCCGGATCGCTTCGATTACGGCATGGAAGCGGCGATTCAACGCGGATCATATGCGGGGGAGCCGCTGTCGGCATGGGCTGCGCACACCATGCTGCGCTATAGCGGGCGCAATGCCCGGCACGCGCCGAAGGCGTGGGTTGAGCTGAATCGGGGCAGCGGAGACAGCGATGCGAAAGACGGACGTCACGAGGCGTTTGACACGCTGTTCCCCGGCAACCACGACAAAGTTGGTGCTGCCGATCAGTTCTGCTGGACCAACCTGACACATGCGCGGGCGGCTTTTCAGCAGAAGGCGGGGGCGGGGGTTTCGTTCGGTGCAGCCGAAAACTGGCTCTGGCTTACGAATCGAAGGGACGGGATCTACGGCAGCGGCAAGGTGACGATCGCCTCGAACGGATTGGAAGGGAACTTTATCGGGCATGAGCCGGATGTTCAGGCCAAGTGGAAGGTGAGCCGTCTGACGCAGCTCGAGTTCACGGCGGGGCATGTTTTCGCCGGGCACTTCCTGCGCGCAACCAATCACACGGGGATGAACAGCGTTGTGGTGAGCGTGAGCCAGGGCTTCTGAGAGTGAGGCACCGGCGTCGGGGCTTGGCAGGGCAGCATCAACATTCCTCTGTTTTCGGTGCGGAGTCTTTGCTATCCTTCGGCGCACGGGGGTCTCTCATGTCCACAGCCAATCGTGAACTTGTCCACCGCTGGTTCGAAGAGGTCTGGAACAAACAGCGCGAGGAAGCCATCGACGAGATGTTCGCCCCGGGCGGCAAGGCCTACGGGTTTCCGCAAGCGGACGCGGTGCTGGTGGGCCCGGAGAAGTTCAAGGAGATCCACCGCTCGTTCATCGCGGCGTTTCCCGATCTGCATGTCACGGTGCACGATATCGTGTGCGAGGACGACCGCGTCGCCGTAACCTGGGTGGCCCACATGACGCATCTGGGCGACGCGCTTGGCTTTGCGCCTACCCTGCAGAAGGTCGCGCTCGAGGGCTGCTCTTACCTGGTGGTGCGTGACGGGCAGATCCAGGACGGCAGGAACTACATGGAGCTGGAAGGGCTGGTTCACCGGCTGAAGGCGAGCGCGGAGTTACAGGTGGGAGCGGCGTAGGGGCCAGGATTAGCTGTTGGCTCCTGGCTCTTGGCTCTTGGCTCTTAGCTCTTAGCTCTTAGCTCTTAGCTCTTAGCTGAGAGGATCAGCCTGTCTCATCGTTGGTGATGAGTATCTCCCTCTGTCCCTTTGTCCCTCGGTCCCTTTGTCCCTTGTCCCCTCGTCGCCTTGTCCCTGCCGTCCTGTTGCCTGCTCTGCCGTTTTCCGCCCTATATCATTGAAGTCAAAGAGCGCGGACCGGGGCATGAATGTCTGATCCCTCCATCTTTATCTCCGCCGGCGAGGCCAGTGGCGAGCACTATGGCGCACTCCTGATCGACGAGCTGCGCAACCAGCTTGCGCTGTCAGGACGCGATGCCACGTTCCTCGGCATGGGCGGGCCGCGCATGGTGCAGGCCGGACTGAAGCGGATCGTCCGGTCAGAAGATGTGGCGGTCATGGGCATCACCGAGGTGGTTCGGCACCTGCCGCGGATTTACCGGGAGTTCCGCAAGCTGAAGGCCTCCATCCGCCAGCACCGGCCGGATATCGCCATTCTGATCGACTTTCCCGATATCCATTTCAAGCTAGCGGAGGAGTTTCACCGGCTTGGAATTCCGGTGATCTTCTTTGTGAGCCCGCAGCTCTGGGCTTGGAAAAAACACCGCATCAAGCTGGTGCAGAAGTACGTCAGCAAGATGCTGGTGATCTTTCCGTTCGAGGAGCCGTTTTACCGCGAGCACGGGGTGGAAGTGACGTTTGTCGGGCATCCGCTGGCGGACCTGTCGACGCCGGAGATTACGCGCGAACGCTTTGCGCGCGAAGCCGGCCTGAATCCTGAGCGCTCGTGGATCGCCCTGCTGCCGGGCAGCCGCCCCAAGGAGATCGGCGATAACCTGCCGCAGATGCTGGCGGCGGCGCGGATTCTGTCGCTGCGCGGACCGCGGGCGGCGGGTTCGCGGAAGGAATTCGAGTTCGTCATCCCTCTTGCACCTACTCTGAATGCATCCCAGCGAAAGATGCTTGCGGCGCTGGTGAGGCACCACGGCGAGGGTTTGCCCGTCCACACGGTGGACGACGCACGTGGCGCGCTGTATCACGCGCGGGCTTCGGTGGTGGCCAGCGGAACGGCGACGGTGGAAGCTGCCCTGCTGGGCAATCCGTTCATTGCCGTGTACCGGGTTTCGAAGCTGACCTACGAGATCGCGCGGCGTATCGTGAAGGTGCCTTTCGTGGCCATGCCCAACCTGATCGCCGGGAAGATGGTGGTTCCGGAGCTGATTCAAAACGCATTTACGGCCGGCAACATCGTCCGGCAGATCGAGCCGCTGCTACCGGAAGGAGCAGTTCGGGAGTCCATGAAGATGGAGCTGGCCAGGATTCGCGACCTGCTCACGATCGCCCCAGTCGGGTTCGGGGTCGAAACGGAAACTGCGATCAGCCGGGTGGCCGCCATCACTCTCAAGCAGCTCGGTTCCCCGGTGCCGGCGCCTGTGGAATCATGATGAAGCTGCATTTGCCATCTAAAGCTATGTCGCGACGGGAATAGCCATGCGTCTAATGATTGAAATGAATCGGAAATGTTCGCTCCGCAGGCTGGCCTTTTCGGCCATCCTGCCCATTCTTGCGGCGGCCTCTTTAGCCGCGCAGCCAACGGCTCGGCCCGAGCGGCCCACCCTCAACATCAGCGCCTACGTGATCGACGCCGAGATCGACACGGCTACCCACAAGCTGACGGCCAAGGCCGCCCTTACCCTGACTGCGCCTGAAAACGCGGAGATGGTGAGCTTCGGCTTCCACCCCGCGCTGAAGGTGAACAAAATCACCGACGACAAGGGCAAGGTCCTCACCGGCGAGCGCTCCGCGGATGGAACCATCCGGGTGACCCCGGCGACCCCGCCCGTGGCCGACCAGCCGATGCACTGGACCTTCGACTATGAGGGAGTGATCACCGGCAACGAAGACGGCCCGGTGGAAGGGCTGAAGCTGGCGGCGATCCAGGAGCCGATCACGTACTTGCTCTATCCGGCGCGCTGGTTCCCGACGACGGGCTTCATGACCGACCGCTTCACGGCCGAGATTCACATGCGCGTGCCGCAGGGGATGAAGGTCTTCGGGAGCGGTGCTCAAGGCCAGCCGAAGACGGTGAAGCTCGCCGACGGCAAGCCGGGCGACGAGTACGACTTCAACTGGAACAAGCCGGGCTTCCCGGGAACCATTATCGCGGGACGGTTCGTTGGTCCGGTCTCCGCCGGGATGGGCAGCCCCAACGTCTACCTGACGGTGAGCCACCAGGCTGCGGGAAACCAGCTGGCGCAGACTGCGAGCCGCCAGTTTGCGTTTTTCACCGATAAGTTCGGAGCGCTGGAGAGCGGCCGGGTGAACGTCGTCGAGCTTCCAGACGATACGCTGCCGGCGATGTACGCGCCGGAGCTCACTGCGATCATGGGCTCGCGGACTGGAGATAAATCCGGCGTCCGCCTGCTGGCGAACACCATGGCCCATCTCTGGTGGGGTAGCGAGGTCAGCCCCAAGACGCTGAATGATGCGTGGATCACCAACGGCATGTCGCGCTACGGCGAGCTGATGTATATCGAGGACGAGAACGGAAAGACCGCGCTGAAGACCGCGCTGCAGGATGTCTCGGCCGGAGCTCTGGCCTACGACACCATTCCGCTGTCGAGCGTGTCGCGCCTGAGCCCCTTCTCGCCGGAATTTCAATCGATGACTCTGGAGAAGGGCGCGGAGATCTTCCACATGCTGCGCGGCGAGATCGGCGACAAGGCTTTCAGCACCGTTCTGAAAGCTGCATTGAGCCAGTACACGGACAAGGGCATTCGCGCGACGGACTTCTACAAGGTGGCCGAAGCGCAGAGCCAGCAGCAGCTCACTCCATTCTTCTCGCAATGGGTCGACGGCACTGGGGCGCCTACCTTCACGAACAAGTACTCGGTATACCGGCTGGGGAATAACAAGGGATTCCGGACGATCGGGCAGATCAATCAGGATCTCGATCTCTTCAACATGCCGGTCAATCTGCGGGTAGAGACGGACGGCAAGACCGTGGACCAGAAGGTCGACGTCGTCGGCACCGACTCGCAGTACACGGTGGACACCTTCGGAAGGCCGCGCCGCATCTCCATCGATCCCGGCGACTGGGTTCTGAAGTCTTCGCCCGATCTGCAGGTGCGCATCGCCATCCTGAAGGGACAGCAGTTGGTCGCGCAGAACGATCTGGTCGGTGCGCTGGCCGAGTACCAGAAGGCGCTGCAGGCCAACTCGCAGAGTTCGCTGGCCAGCTACCGCATCGGCGAGGTGCTCTTCACGCAGCGCAACTACCAGGCTGCCGTAAATGCGTATCGCGATGCGTTGCGCGGCGATGGCGAGCCGCGGTGGACGGAAGTGTGGAGCCACATCGCCATCGGCAAGATTTTTGACCTCACCGGCCAGCGCGATCGCGCGGTGCAGGAGTATCGCCTGGCAGTGCAGACCAACGACAACACACAAGGGGCGGTGAACGAAGCGCGCCAATGGCTGTCGAAGCCTTACAAGATTCCTGAAGCCGGACAATAACCTCGAAGCGGAACTTCTACGATTCAAAAACAGCCCAGGGCGCGAGCTCTGGGCTTCTGCTTTTGGGAAGCAGTCCATTCCGTCCCCGTAATTGCGCGGTTGGCAACATTCCTCCTCTTTCTATCTGCTGCGATTCAAACCCGAACAGCCATGAGCGGCATCTTCATTGGTCAGGAAAGTTGATCAAAAGGAGTTCCTCATGCTGCGTAACACCTTGCTCGCCTGCGCAACCGTTCTGGCTGCAGGCGTTGTCGTTTCGCCCTTGCCCGCAATCGCACAGACCACTCACGTGGCGTATGTCTACGTCTCCAATCTCGTCAGTCCGAACACCAGCACCAAACACGATCTTTACGCCTACGGCGCACGCGCCGACGGCAGCCTGTATCGCGTGACCGGAGCTCCGTTCAACTACGACATCAACGACCTGTGGGATAACAGCCACTATCTCTTCGGGCTGAGCGGAACGCAGATCGACAGCTACTGGATCAGCTCAACCGGTGCGCCGCAGCTTGTGGGTACTGTGGATGCTGCGTCTCACGCCAGCAACTTCTGCGGCGGCATTGGACCGCTCAAGGTCGACCACTCCGGACGCAATCTCTATAACCCGATCGCCGACGGCGATTGCATGGGCTTCAGCTTACAGACCTACGCGATCGGCAGCACCACGGGCAAGCTCACCTACAAGGCGACCTCCGACGAAGTCTTCCTCGGAGGGCAGGAACTGGACTTCCTCGGCAATAACCTCTTTGCTTACTCGCCGGTTTGCACAGGATTCGACCATGAATCAGTCGGGTTCATCAGCGATTTCAGCCGCGCCTCGGACGGCACGTTGCACGTCATCCATTCCAGCAACGCGGCGATCACACCCAAGAACTCGTCAGATGAATACTGCCCTCTGACAATCGCCACAGATCCCACTAATCATCTCGCCGTTCTTGAGCAGGAACTGGATATCTTCGGAGACCCCTACGGTCCGCCTGCTATTGCCACGTACAGCGCGACCACAACCGGCAACCTGACCACCACGAGCACCTACAGCAACATGCCGCACACTCGTTCGGGAGCCCGCGTCATGCGTATGGACCCATCGGGCAAGCTGCTGGCGGTGGCCGGCTCCAATGGGCTTGATATCTTCCACTACCACGGCGCCAACCCGGTGACCTTCGCGAAGACACTGCTGACAGGCGTGCCGGTTGATGCGCTCTATTGGGATCACAGCAACCACCTGTACGCGGTGACGCGATCCAACATCGGCAAGGGCAAGCTTTATGTATTTACGGTGACGACGAGCGGAGTATCGCAGGCGCCGGGATCGCCTCACTCAATTCCGAATGCTGACTCGCTGATCGTTCGAGCCACAAACTAATGACTGCCCGGGTGCCCCATGTCTCCTGTCGTTGGAGACATGGGAGCCCATCTGTATCACCCTCGTTGAATTCTCTGCATGAATTTTTGCAGCTGCACGAGCTGTTCCGGATTTTTTACCCCGAGCATTGGGTTGCGATGCGCCGGCTCGTCGTCGTAGACGAATCCAACACCGTCCGGCCCCGTTCGCACCACCTTCGACTGCACGGAGATCATCGCCTCCACCTCGTGGCTCACCGGATTGGTGATTTGTAACCCGACCAGCAGGCTCGTTCCCTCTGTCCATCGATCCTCGGTACGCACATAGAAGCCATCGGTGCTGATGTTGCTTACCTCCTGTGCACGAGGACTGCCGATGGAAAAGTAGGCCACCGATCCGGGGATGACGTGACGCTTTCCGCTGCGGCGATCGGACGATGGGGATCTTGGCTCTTGCTTTTTGCTCCCGAATAGCCCTCCGAAGAGATTTCGGAGACCGCCGGCGAGCTCATCCCGGAGGTGGCCGTGTTCGCCGCTTGCGCTCTTCTGGTCGGAGTCCCCGGAATCGGCAGCCTTCCAGCGCTTGCGCACGCCGGTGACGACGTCGCGTATCTCGAGCTTGTCCTCAAACTGAATGCGCGCCGCGCTCAGGCGACCGGCCGGAAGTACGATGGCGCTTTTCGCGAAGATCTCCGGCAAGTCCATCGTCGCCTGCCGGTAGCCCTCGATGCAGCGCAGCACTTCGAAGTGCTCGTCGAGATAGACGATGTCGAGCTCAGGCATGAAGCTGACGCGGGGAATGCCGCGGTAGGGGTTCAGCCAGATGCCGCCGCTTGCGATGTCTTTGAGCCTCTGGGCGACGACGGCGAAGGTCTCGCGGGAGGTGTCGATCTCCACGACCTCGGGCGTGACCACGGTGCCCTCTGTCTGATTCCAAATCCGCAGCCTGGCTTTCGCAGACCCCGGCTTAGTCGAATTGGATTCGACACTCATGGCCCAGATTTCCCTTCCGACGGGGACACCTTAACACGCCCGCTGCGCATTCTCTAGTGACGACTTCGGGGCGGGGGTGAATAAGTGCGGCGGATTCAAAGACTCGTGCATCAAGGATGGCCGAAATTCCTTGCGGCACTTTGCTCCGCCGCAACCACTGTCCGGGAATGCGTCACAAGCAGGTGATTACGATCACTACCAGGCCGGGGCGCATTTCGATTACCTCATTTGCATCGAGTGATCCTGCTCGCACCTCCTGTGTTTTCAGGATTCGCGGCGATTACGTTGCTATACTTGCGAGCGTCGAATGATCGGCCATAGGAGCGGCAACCCATGAGACGCATCGTTCTCTCCGCTTTCTCGCAATGCATCGCGTTGACCGCATTCTGCCAGTCGCCTGCCATTACGACCGCAGCCGCGCAAAACGAGTCCGGCCTCCCATCAACCCTCGTTGAGCCGCTATTCAGCCTGGAGAGCGGCCTGAACACCCGAAGCGTTCCCTTTCAGGCGCAGCCCTGTAGTGCTGATCGGAAGGAGGCCGCCAAGCCAGATGCAAGCTGGCATTTCAAGCCTCCATGCCTGGACCCGCGGGTATTCGCCATGAGTGCGCGGAACAACATGCAGGCTCTACTGCCCAGCGGAATGGCGAGACCGATTCCGATTCCTACCGAGTGGCCGAACGCCAGGTTTGAACCCATCCCGACCGAGTGGCCGAATCTGAAGATGCTGCCGATTGCGCAGCTGGCCGCTAAACCCGCGAAGTAGCCGGGCCCGCCTCAGCGGGATTATGACAGCACATTTGACCGCTTGATTACGGATCGCAGCCACAGTTCGATGACGATGGTGTTGATCGAGAAGCCGATCCAGAATGCGATGCCGAAGAACTGGCTCGTCGTGAGGTGCGTGAGGCGCTCCGTTGCAAAGAAGACGGCCATTACCGGACGCGTGGAAGCGATTCCCAGCAGAACGGCTACGGCTCGGGTCATCCATATGCGGCGGCCGATTGCGTCGCCTTCGCGCCATCGCTGATAGGCTTTGGCCAGCGAGAGCAGGAAGAGCGTGTCGAAGACCAGCACCGCGGAGCGCTCGAGCCATCCTCCCACGGCGTAGCGGCTCATGCCGTAGGCAGTCGCGCCGGTGATCGCGCCGAGAACGAAGAAGGCACTCTGCAGAGTGCCGGCCTTCTCCGGCCTCAGCCTGAAGATGATAGGAAGTAGGAGTACGAACGCCAGCGCGGCCGTGATGTGAACCCAGGTAAGGACGGCGTGGGACTTGAACCAAGCGTCGAGATTGCTCATCTCGGGCGGTCCGCCGACGGAAGAAACACTTGAGAGCACGATCATCCGCCGGATCACGACTGCCACCGCGATCACAACACAAACGCAGAAGCCAGCCTTCAACCAGCCCGGATACGCAGCGAAGGTGCGCGCAGGACGGCTCTCAGCAGTGCTCCTTGTCTGCTCTGGCGTTTGAACATCCGACGAGTATTCTGCTGCGGCCTTCATAGCGTTGACAGTAGGTCCCGCCGAAGTCGCTGTCCACCGGATTTACAAATCTTTGCACTGCGCGAAGGGAAGAGCGGGCGAGTAAGAAGGTAGTTGGAGGAAAGGCGGGCCTCGACTACTTCGCAGCCTGCTTTTCGAGGATGCGAACCGACTCGCCCACCTGCTTCTCGAAGTAACTGCGCATGACGTCGAGCATCTTCCAGAGCAGCGGATCCCGCACCGAGTAGAACACCTGATTTGCGACCTTCCGCGTGGTCACGATCTGCCGCGCGCGCAAGACCGCCAGGTGCTGCGAGATGTTTGATTGCTCAGCGTCAAGCCGCTCGGCCAGGACTCCCACGGTCAACTCGCCATCCCGCAACTCGTCCACCAGGGCGATGCGCGTGGGATTTCCCAGAGCTTGAAACACCTCGGCTTTGAACTGGCGCAGGGAGTCAGGCATGTGCGTTAGTATATTCGAAGATTCGCATATTCCTTCCCCCAGGTCCTGCTGTCGAAATGTGCGCCTTCCGTTCCGGTGAAAAACCACGCGTCCTGGTTGCGGACGATGAAAAAACCATTGCTGACACGCTCAAGCTGATTCTAACCGGGGCCGGCTACGATGTGAGGGTCGTCTACAACGGGATCGCTGCGGTAGAAAAAGCCGTCGAGTGGTCTCCGGACCTTCTGCTCAGCGATGTCTACATGCCGGGGCTCTCCGGAATCGATGCTGCGATCCAGGTCTGCGAGCATCTGCCCCATTGCAGGGTCCTGCTCATCTCTGGCCAGGCCGACCTGCAGGAACTTCGCCGCGAGATTCAGTCGAAGTGCCGGAGGTTCGATGTGTTCCCAAAGCCGGTCCACCCGACGGAGCTGCTCGAGCGCATGCAGGCGATGCTGTCGCAAGCGGACGGTCAGCCCTAAACGCCGAGGGCCGACCCAACCGGGCCGGCCCTCGTTCCACCCCTCTGATTTGGTGTTTCTAAACGCCCGGATGGCCGATCGACAGTACTTCGATCGAAACGCGTGCTACGCCGGCCTTGGTCATGCTCAGCTTTTCGGCCGCGGCGTGCGACAGGTCGATGACCCGCCCTTTGACCAGCTCAGCGCGATCGGTGATACGGACCACAACCGACTTGTGGTTGCGCAGGTTGACAACGCGCACCTCGCTGCCGAAGGGAAGCGTGGGATGGCATGCGGTCATCTCGTCCTGACTGAACTCTTCGCCGCTGGCCGTCTTCTTGCCGTCGAACTGATCGCCGTACCAGGAGGCGATTCCCTTGAGGAGTTTCGAATGCGGCTTCGGAGCGGGGGCGCTCATCTGCGGCGTCGCGTTGGCGACCACCGCGGGGGAAGTTGCTGCTGCGGGCCGTGGCACTCCAGCATCCGCCTGCACTGTCCGGGCGGGAAGCGTACACAACATCCCGGCCAATGCCACGCAAGAGGTCCCAATCAGCAGCCATAACGGCAGCGGCTTTTTGGGGATCATGTTGGTTGCTTCTGGTCGTTTGAGCATTGTTTAAGTTTACCAGCCGGGGTAGCAGAAACCGGGGCTTCCGGCGGCTGCTGCGGGGGCGGTATCCTCCAATGAAGTCAACGAGATCCAGGCAAAAACGAGGTCAAAGAACCCGTAATACGGTACGGAAGTCCAAGCCTCTAGGAACGCAATTCAGGGTTGCGGCGATCTCTGCCCAAATCCTGGTGCAGAATCGTCTTCTTGCCTTCTTCCGACCACTCGATGGCCAGTGTCAATCGCGCCCTGGCAATGCGCCGGGTACGCGCGGGAATCCCCGTAGCGGCAAAGAGTACCACGACAAACTCCAGGTCGGAAAGGAACTTTTGCCCGGTACGCGCCGTCATTGCAGTGCAGCAAATCGGGAAGGCTTGTATGTCATTGAAATCCATTGGCTTCGTCCTCCTGGCGGCGCTCGGCCCGGTGGCCCTGTCGAACAACGTTGCCAAGGCGCAGGATCCGGCTGGAGTGCCTCCAGCGATCCGTTCGGCCACTAAGCTCTTTCTTTCCAACGCAGGTGCGGAGAGAGGACTGTTTCCAAAACCCTTCAGCGGCAATCCCGACCGGGCGTATACCCAGTTCTATTCAGCTCTGAAAGCCGCCGGACAAGCGGGACGATACGAGGTGGTTTCCGATCCGTCTGATGCGGAACTGGTACTGGAACTGCGGTTGATAGCCCCGGCTGGCCCGACCAATGCCGATAAGCAGAAGGGAGCGTCAGACCCGCTGCCGGAGTTTCGCCTTACGATTTACGACGAAAAAACCCACTACATTCTTTGGACGCTGAACGAGTCAATCGGAGTTGCCGCTCTGCAAAGAACTCACGACCGCAATTTCGATGAGGCTCTGACCAAACTGCTCGTTGATTTTGAGCAACTTACAGGCAAAACTGCGGCGGCTGCGGGTTCCAGAAAAAATTAGCCGGCGTTTTGCAGTCTAATTCGCCCAAGCTGCTAACTTGGAACTATAGGCCGTTCGCCAGGCGTTTCCAACCGGAAATGCGGGCGAGCGGCCGTTCTGTTTGGGAGAAAGACTATGCACCTCAGCGCTGCAGGACTGGAACTGCTCAAGAAGTCCGAGGGATTCCGGGATCGGGTTTACTCGGACGTTGCCGGCTTCAGGACCATCGGCTATGGCCACCGGCTCACCGGGGCCGAGTCGTACCCGGCGGGCATCACGATGGCTCAGGCGGAGTCGATCCTGGCTGCCGACGTTGCAATCGCCGAAGGGGCCGTAAGCCGACTCGTCCGGGTGCCCCTGAGCCAGGGGCAGTTCGATGCGCTGGTGGATTTCGTGTTCAATCTTGGAGCCGGGCGCCTGGCATCGTCGACGCTGCTCCGGTATCTGAACTCTGGCAGATACGACGATGCGGCGTGGCAGTTGCTGGTCTGGGATCACGCGGGCTCGCGTGAACTGGCGGCGCTGAAGCTGCGGCGGGAAGCGGAGTTTCGGCGGTGGTGCCCGGGTGGCGCGGCAACCAAAGCCGCTTGAGGGTGACGCGCAGGTGACGAGTTGAAACGCAGGGGGAAAGCATCCTCGGGGACTCGACGATTTTGAGCTGTTGCACGTGCGCCCGCTGATTCAGAATGTCATTCCGTCGACCGAAGGTCGCCACCGGCGAACGCAAAGAACCGTGGGTCCAGGAGCTTAAAATCTGCGCCGTATACATCTGAGCAGCAAGTCCAAACGGCGATCTACTGGCGAGATCCTCATTTCGAGTTACCGGATGAGGTCTAACTCAGCACGCCACAAACCCAGTCATGAGCCTTTTGGGGGATACTGAGCTTTCGCTTCGGCAGCTTAATTTTGAGATTCTGTCTGCGGGTCGCCGATGATAGATCAGGATCAGAGAATCATCTCGCTAGATGGCTGGCGCGGGATCGCCATACTGATGGTCCTTATTGACCATTATCAAACTTTTTACCTGCGAATCCCCGCGTTGCCGTGGCTGGATTTGGGACAACATGGGGTGCAGGGATTCTTCGTGCTTTCCGGATACTTGATCACCTCACATTTGCTCGCGGAGGAGCACATTGATCTCAAAACGTTCTACGTGCGACGTCTCTTCCGTATCATGCCAGCGGCCACCACTTTTCTTCTGATAGTCTGCCTCCTGCGACTGACCAATGGAGACTTCCGAGACTTTGATATCTTCGGCTGCCTGCTTGTGTTCCGGAATTATCTAGGTCAAACAAGCGTCAATACCTACACAGCGCATTTTTGGTCGCTATCGATCGAAGAGCAGTTCTATCTCTTTTGGCCTGCTATTCTGGCGACGGCTGGCCGATGCCGCGCCTCCATTATCGCCGTGTCGTTGATAATCTCTATCGCGATCTTTCGGATACTCAACTGGAACTACTACTCAAACTTCTATACCGGCTACATGCATACAGAGATACGCGCCGATGGGTTGTTGATCGGATGCGTACTAGCAATCGTTGTTGCTGACAAGGCTTTTTATGCGCGGATGGAGCGGTGGGCACGCCCGGCATTCTGGCTCGCACTGATAGTCTTCGCGCTTGATACGCTCTGTTTTCATGAAATCATTCCGCTACACGAATCGGTTGCCATAGCGGTTATGCTTGGTGCGACATCTATCAAGCCGCAACTGCTGGTCAGTCGTGCACTTGAGTGTGCTCCCTTGAAAATCATGGGAGCGTGGTCTTATTCGATATACCTGTGGCAGGGTCTTTTTCTCCGCTCGACCGCTGGCCCCGCTTGGCCTGTGCTTCTCGTCGGTTCAGCGCTGGTCTCCTACTACCTGATTGAGCAGCCATTTCGGCAGGCAGGTCGCAGATTCATCGCACGCCGTTCCTAGGTAAGCGAGCTAATTCCGCCGCCGGTTAATCTGATCCTTATTCCTCCAGCAAATTCAGGAGCAGAAACCGAAATCGTCACGCTAGCTCAACACAGCCTACGAGAGGCAGTTCTGGCAGCAACGTTCTGACGACCTCAACGCGCACAACGAGGCCAAGCGGATTCTTCGATGATCTGCATCTTCTCTTCAGGCTTGATATACCCCTTGCGCCGGAACCAGTCTTCCATGGCGGGCTGAAGGCGGTCGAGGGGAACGCGGTGACCGGCCTCCATGAGGCCATCGGCCACAGGAAGTGTGTCGTCGAAGATTGCGTCGTTGGTGAAGTTGCGCATGGCGAAGTTGTCGATCCACTTCAGGAGACAAGGGTGACTAACCCCCCCCGCATCGACTCGCATGACGGTGAGCTTTCGCGCGAACATTACTTCTTTTCTACTCCGATCTTCGTGTCCTTTTGCGGCTGAGCCTCGACTTTGAAGCGCTTGTAGTCGTAGCAGCGCTCGCGAAAGCGCTGGCGGAGACTCTTGAGCAGCAGCACGCGGGCCTGCACCGTTCCTTCGGCTCCGGTCGGCAGCCATATCTCGCCGTTGACCTTGTTCTGGTCGAAGCGGAAATTCGAGCCCTTCTGCACCGTGGCGACGAGTCCGCCGATCATGCGGAAGTTGTCAGTAAAGCTGACCTCGAGATGCGCCACCTGCCGGTCTGCTTCGTTGACCCAGAGCGTGCCCTGCAGCTTCTTCGAGGCGTCCTCGGCGAAACCGTGAGTCTTTGCGTCTTTGCGGCCGACGAAGTCGAAGACGATGGTGGGATCGCCGCGGTAGAGCTCGCGCCGCGCGTTGCGCACGTCCATGATTTCGAGCAAGCGGCCTACGGTGATGCTGGGCCCGTCGAGGGGCTTGTCGCGCGGGGTCTTCTCGGCTTTTTCGACCAGCTTGGTCACGCGTTCGGTCTCCTTGCGCTGGGCGTTCTCATCAAGCGGCTTGTCGTTGCTCTTCACTTTGCGCTCGATCACGTGGCCATTCACGAAGAAGTCCTCGAACTCCGACGACTCGGTCTTCTTCACCTGGCCGTTGGCATCCACGTCCTGCACAACCTGGTAGGAGGTGTAGGTGTAGTTTTCGCGGATCTGGTCGAGCTTTCTCTGGTGCTCCTGCACTTCGCGCATCAGGTCGCGGATGTCCGGCAGGGGCTGCTGGCATGCCGCGTTCTTGAGCGACAGCGCGCAGGCGAGGCTGACGACGATCCGGAGGAGACGATTACAACCGTGCATGAACGAGATTGGCCCTTGGTGACACTGAGTCGCGAAGTTACACGTACTAAAGAAGGTACCCTGTTGTTACTTACTAGAATGGTCGCATAAAAACGCGACCGGGACATTGCGGGGCGGGTTATGATGGCTTACCAATAAGGGTAGAGACCACCCACTCCAACCGCCGCATCGGGAGAAGAACCCAGGATGTTTCGAGCGCTCATCCACTGGCTGCTGAGTGCCATCGCACTGATGATCACGGCCAACTTCGTGCCCGGCTTCTATGTGAACGATGTTCACTCGGCCCTGATTGCGGCGCTGGCCATCGGCATTTTGAACGCGACGCTTGGGTTCCTGATGAAGGTGATCACATTCCCATTCGCGATCCTGACCTTTGGACTTTTCCTGATTGTCATCAACGCGTCGATGATTCTGCTGGCGTCGAAGATGGTGACCGGACTGACGGTCTATGGATGGGTGCCGGCGTTCTGGGCCGCCGTCGTGCTGGCAATTCTGGGAATGCTGATCCGGTCGATTATGAAGGACGAATAAGCAGAGATCCGCCGGGAGTCACCTGGACTGATCTGCAGATGCAGGCTCGCTCGTGTGCGCCTTTGCCTTCTTCTTCGCTACGGGCTGCTGCTTCGCGGGTTCCTGAACATGCTTCTCCACTACCGGAGCGGCGATGACCGGTCCCTCGACCGTCTGTGGAACGTGCATGGCTCCTGCGGTGCTGAACCTTCCGGCGCTGTTCGGCAGTTCCGGCTGAACGAAAGCGGCAGGCACTGGCGCGATCTGGATATGCGAGTAGACGCCCCATCCTCCGCCCGCTATCGCCAGCACGATTGCGGCAGCAGCGGCAGCGCGCGCTCCCGCACTGCGCATCCAGCCATCGGCCGGCGCAAACGGCCAGGCGATAACGGTGGCCTTATTTGGCGCGGAGCGCAGTCCGGCCTTGACGCGATCTTCCAGTCCGGCGGGCGCCGGCAGGGCGGCAATCATCCGCAAGGTGTCATCTGCTGAAAGAGCGCCGGCACTTCGGTCAAAGTGAGATTCTGAACTCATGGTGTACTCCTCTTGTGCTGGAGCAGCTCGGCCATCTGATTTCTGGCGCGAAAGAGCCGCGAGCGCACGCTGGACTCCGTAACGCCGAGCACTGCGGCGATCTCCACGCTGGAGAGTTCCTCGAAGGCCGAGAGCAGCATGACCTCGCGCTCGCGCGACGGGAGCTGTTCAACGCACGCGAGCACCCTTGCATGGTGTTGCAATGCGGCGGCTCTCTGTTCCGCGGTCAAACCCGTAGCGGGCAGCACGCGCGCCAGGTCGGCGATGTCGTCGGTTTCGGGGCGTGTCTTGGCGCGGCGCTTGCGGTCGAGCACGATGTTCCAGACGATGCGCACCAGCCACACGCGGTGGTCGCGGATTTCGCCCAGCGTCTCGCGATGGCGCAAGACGCGCAGAAACGCCTCCTGCACGGCATCTTCCGCATCCTGCTGGTTGCGTGAGACAGAGAAGGCTACGCGATAGAGCGTGCTGGCATACTGGTCGACCAGCGCCGCCAGTGCTGCTTCGTCCGCGTGCTGGCGAGCTGCGTCATGCACAGAGCTCTCGACGATCTCCATCCAACCTGGAACTAGTGTCTGGCTGGCGCTCATACAAACACCAGACGCAGACAGGCAAGAAAATGCTCACATCAGCAAAACGGCGATCTGGACTCCCAGACCGCCGCTCTGAACCAAACCGCCGTAGACGGCAACCGGGCTAACTACTTGTTGCCCGCCAGCTTCTGCGCGGCGATGGATCCGGCGGCGCCTTCCTTGTCCGAATCCTTGATCTTGGCCCACAAGGCTTTTGCCTGCCCCTGCTTGCCGGTGGCGTCATAGAGATCGGCAAGGTCGAGCTGCGCCACTCCAGCGCTCACGGTCTGCGAGGGCTTGGCGATAATTTCGTTATAGAGGTCGATGGCCTGCTGATCGCGGCCCGTCTGACGGTAGATAGAGGCCAGCGCCACCTTGGCAAGATTCGCGAGGTTCCGGTTCCACGAGTCGGCCACCTTCTTCAGGTCGCCCTCTGCCGCCGAGGTCTGCCCCAGTTCCTGCTCGGTGACGCCCTGGAAGTAGCGGGCCTTGGAGCCTTCCGTCAGCCAGCCATACTTGTCCGCAACTGCCTTGAACTGCGCATTCGCCGCCTTGGCGCGATCGGCAACCGTGGCGTAGGTTCCCGGCTCGGCGGGACCGCCCGGCAAGGCCAGGGGCGCCGTGTAGATGTCGAGTGCCTGACCAAGGGCCTGCTCCGCCCCGCCCTGCTGCACGTTCCAGAAAACCAAAAATCCAATTCCTACAACCAAGACCACGGCGGCGCCGATGGCCCAACGCACCACGTTGCTGCGATGTCCGCTGAGCCAGGTGACGCTGGTTTTGGTGGCCTGGGCAAATTTATCGCCCTTCAAGGCATGACGCGTTTGTGTATCCACTTGTTTGTTTGTCCTTCTCTACGATCAACTTGCAGGCGAGTCCGACCAGGGCGGGGCACAGCCAATGCAACCCTACTAGTCTAACAGTGGGCGAAGAATGCAGTCCACCGAATGCGGGCCCGGTGTGACCCTCATCCTTGCCCCTTAAACCGCAGAGACGATAGGCTAAATCCATGTACGAAGACTTCCACGTGACCGACCGCTGGACCGGCGAGGACCTCCACTGCCAGTGGAGAGCAAACATTGTGGCCATCGCCACCCGCCACGCCGACGCCGTCGACATCCGCTTCGATGTGAACGGCCGGCCTATGTGGATCGCTCTGCCCTGCACCGCTTGGGTGGAGCAGAAGAAGCGCTCCGGCAAGGTCATCACGGACCGCATCGCCGTCCAGATCGCCGGCCGCCACCTCAAGCAGCTCATCGAAGAGGGCTACGACGCGGCCCGCGAAATGTACACCGTCTCAGTGGAGGAAACGGTGGCGCATCTCGATGCGATCGTTGCTGAAGGGAAGCAGCTGGGCGGATTGCCTGCACTGCCGGTCGGGGTTGAGGCGACGGGCTGAAGGGAGCGGAGAGGCTCTCGCAATAGATGTTGCCAATGCTCCTATTCAAATTCCAGATTCGCCGGATCAAGTGCACTCATTGCCATCCCTCTTTTTCCGTTCTCGATGACGCTCGCTTTCACCTCTGGCGGGAGTTTCGCGAACTCCGCATCGATACCCTGCCTGATCGCTGATTGATCGGCGGACTCGGGTACGTCCTTGCCCACTTCTTCGAACGTTGCATCGTCAATCCAGACCTGGCCGCGGCTGAGCAGCAATGCTCCGTAGGAAAGTGTCTGCGCATCTACCGGCACATCAAGGACTAGGCTGTACTGTTTCCAGCCAGTTGTGCCGCGGACCATTCGATCAGGTTCAGACATGTTGTCGAAGGCCACCGGATGAAAGTCCGGACCGTCAACGCGAAATTATAATCCTGCTCCTCCGCCTCCCACATCGTCCGTCTTGAGATACGCAGCAAAGCGAATCCGCTTTCCACGATAGTGATCTGCCTTGATCTGCTGGATGATCGAGCCAAAGGAGATCTGGGTCTCACTCGCGTCACTGGGCGGCTTCTCGGCGCTGCATGTCTCGCACTTGATGCTCAGGCTTGACGTACCTCCGTGTTTGGTGGAGGTGTCGCGCGAGAGCTGGTACACCTGTTTTGGGTCGTTACCGGTCCGATACCATCCCGTCAGAATCGGTTTTGGCACGGAAGGATGGTCAGATTGCCCCAGCAGAGATAAGGTGCTGAGCGCAAAGACAGCGCCTGCAAAGATCCTCATAGTGACCTCTCTGGTTTATTCAGAAACTTCTAGGGATTGCGATGAATATCACTCGCCCTGATTGAATATGTCAATCGATTTTCGAAGCGTCGTGTCTGCTCACATCAAGGCGATAGCAGATCTGTTGTCTCTCCAGCGCCGACTGTGACACCATTCCTCACAATGCTTCCCCGCAAGGCCCTGATCCACTTTCTGCTTTTGCTCGCCATGCTGTGCGTGAGTGGTGCAGAAGCTGTCCGTGCGCAGGCTTTTGACCTCGCGAAGGACCGCCTGCCGATCGCGGAGCTGGACGGACTGTGGCGCTTTCATCCCGGCGACGATCCGCACTGGGCCGACCCTGCATTCGACGACTCCTCATGGCCGCTGCTTCGGTCAGATCGTGGCTGGAGTTCGCAGGGCTATCCCAAGATGAGCGGCTTCGGCTGGTATCGCTTCAGAGTGAAGATCCCAGCCGGGTCAGCTCCCCTGGCTCTTTACTTCCCGAGATTCCTGACCAGCTATGAAGTCTATGCCGATGGCCGCTTGCTGGGCGGCTTTGGCGGAATGCCGCCACGGCGCAACCTGCAGACGGGGCGACCTCCCGTTTATCGGCTGCCCGCGACCGCTCAATCTCAGGCAAGCACGATACTGATTGCGATCCGCGTGTGGCACTGGCCGTACTGGGCGCATTACTACGGAGGAGGGCCGCAGAGTGCGGGCTACATCGGAGGCGCAGCAGCCATCGACCGCATGCGCGTTGCGGATTTCCCGGGCGATCCCTGGAGCTGGGCTCCGCCGCTGTTTTCCGCGCTGCTTTGTTTTCTCGGGGCCATCTTTGCGCTGGGATTTGCGTGGCAGCATCGGCGCGAGCGCGAGTACTTGTGGTTCGGAGTCTGGCTGCTCTTCAAGACGTATATCGAGGCCCTGGCCTGCGCCGGGAATTTTGGAACGATCAATATCGACTTCCGCGAGATCTCGCGGGCTGCAGCGGAGGGCGCCGGAACGCTCGCCTTTCTCGCGTTCTATATTCACCTTCTGCACGGCCGCAAGAACTGGTTGTTCTGGGTTTCCGCCTTCGTCTCCTTGACGAGGCCCCTGCCATTCCTGCTCGCCATGATGGGGATCTTCACGCAGACACAGGTGAGTGCCTGCAACTTCTCTACCCTGGTGCCTCCAATCATTTGGGTCCTCATCCTCGTTACTGTCAAAGCTTTCGAGGGAGTTCCTGACGCGCGTCTTCTGCTCGGTCCCACGCTGCTGGTGGAAGGCGTAAACCTCGCCGGAATCGTGACCTTCGAGATGTTTGCTCTTGGCCTGACACACGGCTCGATGAGTGCGACCCGATTCTTCAATCTCAGCGCGCGCCCGTTCATCGATGTCATCTTTCTTTCGGCGATGCTCGCGATCCTTGTCGGCCGATTCACGCGGACGCGACGGCACGAAGAACATCTTGCCGGTGAACTTCAGGCTGCACGAATCGTGCAGCAGATCCTCATTCCGGAACAAGCACCTCGGATTCCCGGCTTTGCAATCCAGAGCTGCTACATCCCTGCAGGCGAGGTCGGTGGAGACTTTTTCCAGATCCTGCCTGCAAACAATGGCGGAGTGCTGGCCGTAATCGGCGATGTGAGCGGAAAGGGACTGCCGGCTGCGATGACAGTTTCGCTGCTGGTGGGAACGGTGCGAACTCTGGTGCAGTACACGCAGAGCCCGGGCGAGATATTGGCCGCCATGAATGGCTGCGTGCTCGGCCGCAGCGGTGGGGGATTCACTACCTGCCTCGCACTGCGCGTGGATGCCGACGGAACCCTCACGGTGGCGAACGCCGGCCATCTCGCTCCATATCTCGACGGCCGCGAGCTCGCGACAGACAACGGGCTGCCTCTTGGGCTCTCCGCGGAGTCGAAGTATCCCGAGCTGACCGTCACCCTGCATGCCGACCAGCGGCTCACTCTGTTGACGGACGGCGTAGTCGAGGCTCGCGATGCCAGCGGCGAACTCATGGGATTTGAACGCGCATGCGCGCTGTCAACCGAAGCAGCGGAACGAATCGCCGAGGCGGCCCGGCGGTTTGGGCAGGAAGACGACATCACGGTGCTGACGCTCGATCTGCAGCCTGTCGCTGTTCCGGCCTGATGCTTAGCGATCAAGCACGTTCTGAACGCCGCATTGCGCCCCTCCCGTCAGAGATACCTGATTTGATACTTGCAATCCTTTTGCCTCCGAGATCATTATTTGTTCGCCCCTTCCGGAAAACTTCATAGAACCTGTTGGGAAACTGGGCCGCTACGGAGCTCGCAACGTATGTGGAATTTCTTCGTGCATCTGTTCTCACAGGACTTCATGCCTCACGGCTTCTGCTACAGGTGGGCGCCCGAGGTGCTCTGGCTGAATGCGATTGCCGACTCGGCAATTACGATCTCCTACTACATGATTCCGCTTGCGCTGGCGATCTTTGTGAAGAAGCGGCCGGACGTTCCGTTCCACTGGATCTTTTTCATGTTCGGGGTATTCATTTTCGGTTGCGGCACCACGCACCTGATGGAGGTGTGGACCATCTGGCACCCGGCGTACCGGCTGGCAGGCATTATCAAGGCGATTACGGCTGTGGCTTCGGCGGCAACGGCGGTTCTGTTGATCTGGCTCATACCCAAGGCCGTGGCCATACCCAGCCCGGCGCAGTTGCGCCTGGCCAACGCTAAACTCGCCGAGGAGGTTCAGGAGCGGCAGCGCCTGGAGCGGGCGATGCTCGACATCAGCGCGCGGGAACAACGCCGCATCGGACAGGATCTGCACGACGACCTGGGGCAGCGCCTAACCGGCATCGGCCTGATGTCGAAGTACCTTGAGGGCAGATTGGACAAAGAACACCGGCCCGAAACCGCGGAGGCGCGCAAGATTGTCTCGCTGATCAGCGAAGCAATTCAGCGAACCCGGGAGTTGGCTCGCGGCATGGCTCCCGTGCTTACGGAGGATGACGGCCTGCAGATTGCTCTTTCTCGTGCAGCCGAGGACATCTCGATGATGGCGCAGCTGGAGTGCCGGTTTGAGTGCCGGACGCCGGTGTCGATCAAGGATCAGGAAGTGGCGTACCACCTCTACTACATCGCACAGGAAGCGCTGAACAACGCGCTGCGGCATGCCAGGCCTTCTGCGATCTCCATCAGCCTCAGTTCGAACGATGGCTGCGGGATGCTCGTCGTCAGCGATGACGGTGTGGGCTTCGAGCCCCAGGGCGTTGTGGACGGCTTCGGGCGCTACACGATGGAGAACCGGGCGAGAATCATCGGCGGGACTCTGGAGATCAAATCCGGCAAGCGACAGGGCACGGCGGTGACGTGCACGTTTCCCATGCCGCAGAAGCCGCCCCAAATCTGAAGCGAGGAAGAAGGGCACTTCCCTCCCTTGTTCTCTTGTCCCCTCGTCGCCTTGTTCTCTTGTTCCCTGCTTTTCCCTCTTCCCATAGCCATTCGAGTGGAGTAGACTCTTTTCCCATAGTCATTCGAGTGGAGAGCACTCATGATTTCGAAACGACCGCCGGAAGCTGGAGACGTGCTGCAGGGCACGCTGGACATGCTGATCCTGCGCACGCTGATCTTGGGACCGGCTCACGGACACACCATCGCGCAGACCATTGAAAGCACCTCAGAAAATGCGCTCGATGTTGAACAGGGATCGCTCTATCCGGCGCTGCATCGCCTCGAGGACCGCGGCTGGGTTTCGTCGGAGTGGGGCGTGAGCGAGAACAACCGCAAGGCGAAGTTCTACCGCCTGACGAATAGAGGCCGGAAGGAACTGAACGCCGCGACCGACCGCTGGCGGAAGATGACGCGGGCGATCGGGCTCATCCTGGGTGAATTGCCGGAGTAGCTGAGTCGACCGCTGAAGAGAACGGCCCGCTGAAAACAAGCAGAGAGGAAACGCCGATGAACATGAAGCGCTTTTCAGATCGCAAGCGGAGAGATGACGACTTCGCCGAGGAGATCGAAGCACACATCCGGCATGAAGAAGACGCGAACCTCGCGCGCGGTCTCTCACCGGAAGAGGCGCGGCGTCAAGCGAATCTGCGGTTCGGCAATCGGCGCACGGTGCGCGAGCGCGAATGGAGCTATCACACGTTTCCGTTCGTCGAAGGGCTGCGGCAGGACTTCTCTTTCGCGCTGCGGTCTCTGCGGAAGACTCCGGCGTTCACTTTCATCGCCGTGCTCGTAATTGCGGTCGGCATCGGCGTGAACACGGCGGTGTTCTCTGTGATCGATGCGGTGCTGCTGAAGCCGCTGACGTATCCCGATCCGCAGCAACTGGTTTCACTGGTTAACACGGGGCCGCGCGGCGCGTTTCCGGGAGCGAGCATTCCGCGATTCAATCTGTGGCGCCAGCAGAGCAGCATCTTCCAGCAGGTGGCCGCGCTTGATTTCGGCGGCGCGGGGCTCAACATCACCGGCGGCGATCATCCAGAGCAGGTGCAGGGGCTGCACGTTTCTTCGCAGTACTTTGCGATGTTCGGAGCGCCTGTCGCGCTCGGCCGAACCTTCACTCAGGAAGAAGACAGCCCCAACGGCGGACACGTGGTGGTACTGAGCAACGCCTTGTGGAAGAGCCGGTACGGCGCAAACCCGAACATCGTGGGAACCGCAATTCAACTCGACGGTCAGCCGTATACCGTTATCGGCGTCATCGGCCCTAACTTTGTCACCGATACGCCGGCAGACCTCTGGGTGCCGTATCAGTTCGACCTGAACTCGAAAGACATGGTGTTCTTCTTCACCGCTGTGGGACGGCTCAAGCCTGGCGTGACGATCCCGCAGGCGAATGCGCAGATGCAACTCGTTGCAGAGCAGTTTCGCAGAATGTATGGCAATGAAACGCTTCCGCCGGGCGGCTCGTTCGGTGTTCGTTCGCTGCAGGCTGAGATGATTGGCGATACGCGCTCGCGTCTGCTGGTGCTGTGGGGAGCGGTGGCGTTCGTCCTGTTGATCGCATGCGCGAATGTCGCCAACCTTCTGCTTGCGCGAGCCGCGGCGCGCAAGCGCGAGTTTGCAACACGCGCCGCGCTGGGCGCAGGACGCGGGCAGATCATCCGTCAGCTTCTTGTTGAGAGCCTGGCGCTTTCGCTTACCGGTGGCCTGATCGGACTCGGCCTCGGATTCGCGGGTGTCCGCATGCTGCTGCGCATCAACCCCGGCGATATTCCACGCATCGGGGAAGACGGCGCGGCGATCAAGCCCGACCTCAACATCCTGCTCTTCACGCTTGGGATTTCGATTCTGACGGGGCTGATCTTCGGGCTGATTCCCGCCATCACGGCATCGCGCGCGAACCTGGCCGGTGCGCTGAACGAGAACAGCAATCACGCGAGCTTTGGCGTGCGCAACGGCAAGCTGCGCATGGCGCTGGTGATTGCCGAGGTGGCGCTCACGGTTGTGCTCGCAACCGGTGCCGCGCTACTGATCCGCACGTTTATGAATCTGCAGGGTGTCGACCCCGGCTTTGCCATGCACAACGTGATGAGCATGTCGATGTCGATCAGTGGCGAACGATTCCAGACGACCGCGCCGGTTGCGCAGGTCGTTCAACAGGGCGCGGACCGGCTCCATGCTGTGCCCGGCGTGATTGACGCGGGCGTGAGCAATTGCCTGCCGATGGCCGGCGGCTTTGGGATGAGCTTCGATGTGGTGGGCCGGCCAAAAGGAGGATCGACCTCTTCGGGCGGCGCGGGGTTCTGCTCCATCTCCTATGGCTACTTCAACACGCTGAAGATTCCGTTGATGGGCGGCCGCACATTTACCCGGCAGGACACGGCCGCTGCTCCACTCGTCGTAGTGATCAATGATGCGTTCGCGAAACACTTCTGGCCGGGCGGCGATCCGCTGAAGGATCGTATCCTGATCGGCGCAGGTGCGGGTCCGGCCTTCGCTGAAGGTCCGCGACAGGTCATTGGCATTGTGGGCAACACGCATGACAATGGCCCCAACCAAGATCCAACACCGATGATGTATATCCCGCTCGCGCAGATGCCGGATGCTGAAACGGCGCTGAATTCGCGCGTGGCCCCTCTGTATTGGTTCGTGCGCAGTGAGCCGGATCCGCGCACACTGACGACCGCGATCAGTACGGCACTGCGTGAGGCAAGCGGAGGACTGCCGATCGCTCACATCCGCACCATGGAGGAATTGGAAGCGACAAACATTGCGCAGCAGCGGTTGAATATGCTGCTGCTCTCGGTGTTCGGCTTTGCCGGGTTGCTGATGGCGGCCATCGGAGTCTACGGCGTCATGTCCTACTCCGTGCAACAGCGGACGCAGGAACTCGGCGTACGCATGGCTCTCGGAGCGCAGACATCGAACCTGCGCAACATGGTGATCCGGCAAGGCATGACGCTCACGCTGATTGGACTCGTGATCGGCGGTGCGGGAGCATTCTGGCTGACGCGCTTCCTCGCCGGTTTCTTGTTCGGCGTGAAGCCGCTCGACCCGCTGTCGTTCATTGCGACGCCGGTGGTGCTGGCGATTGCAGCGTTGATGGCGGTGTGGGTTCCGGCGCTTCGGGCGACGCGTGTGAATCCCATGGCCGCGTTGCGCGTGGAGTGATTCGCGCGGCATCAGTCCGGCTCTCAGATCGCTGACGAGATTGATCTTACGTTCGGAAGCGGCGCAAAGCGATTTACCTTTGCGCTCCGGACATCTTTCAATGCGGGATTACGATTCGTTCATCAGCCACCAAACCCACCTGGGGTGAGCAACCTCCTCCGAAGACGGTTCATTCCAACTTCCTATGCAGGATTCCCCAGATCTTCGCCTGCATGCCCAGGAGTTGTTATGTGTAAACGCACCGCGAGTGCAATGCTCGTGTGCGCGGCTTCGCTAGCTCTGCCGTGCTTTGCCCAGAACCAAGCCACATTCAATCTGAAGTCCACGTCCACCTCTGCGACTTACTTCTACAACGCCTATTCGGTGGATCTGAACAACGACGGCATCCCCGACCTCATCGGCGAAACAGGTTCAGCCGGATTCAACACCTATATCTCAAACGGAGACGGGACGTTCAAGCCTGGCTACTCTTTTCACTTTTCGTCGCCGTACAACCAGGCCAACACTCCCGTCGCTTATGGTGACTTCAACGGTGACGGGAAGATCGACCTGATTGCAGAACTCTCCGGAACCAGCCAGATCGCGTACTTTGCTGGAAATGGGGATGGCAGCTTCCAATCGCCTGTGTTTGAAAGTATCAACCTCGCAGGCGCGCACTTCGAGGCCGAGGAGTTGTTAGTTGCCGACTTCAACCGGGATGGCAAGCTGGACCTTATCACCGCTGTGAACGGCCCAACTGCCGGCGTGAACTATATCGTGTTGATCCCCGGTGCAGGCAGCGGTCAGTTTGGCACGGCAAAGAACATCTATAACGCACCCGCGGATCATGGCCCAGGCTGGTCGCTGCGGCTCGGCGACTTCGACGCAGACGGTAAAGCGGACTATGCCTTTAGCGAAAGCACCGTGTGCAACCAGGGTGGGTGCACGGCAGGCACGCTGCACGTGGAGTATGGCGACGGAGCTGGAAACTTCGCCGACAGCACGCCGTATAGCTCTTCAGGGTACGTGTTCGTTTTCAATACCGGCGATTTGAACAATGACGGAAAGACAGACATCTTTGGTCTCAGCCAGAGCGGAGGCACCCCGCAGCTCATTACCTTGTATGGAAGCAGCAGCCGGACATTCGCTCTGCACACCATGAGCTCCGGATTGCCGCCGACATCTTCGGGGCTGGGCATTCCCGTGATCGCTGACTTCAACGGCGACGGCGCAGCTGATCTCGCGGCGCTCGGCCTGGATAATGGGCAGAACGCGATGGTGTTGTTCCTTGGCAATAACTCGCCGGGAACGTTCTCGGTGGAAACACTGCTGCCCCCGGTTGGTGCTGGAGCCGATCAAGTTGCCTTCCTGGCGGGCGACTTCAATCGCGACACCAAGCCCGATGTCGCCTGGATCTCCCAGAACAACTCGGGGACGCCGATCTCGCTTGTGACTGATCTGAATGGCACTTCCGGAACCTTCACGAACGGCTGTTCCTACCCGGCCAAGGGCCAGGGCATCAACGCATGCACCATCACCGGCTCGTCTACATCCGTGGCTTTCCACGCGACCGCAGCCTCGTTCGGCAAAATCCGCAAGCTCGAACTCTGGGTCGATGGCAAGAAGATCGGGGAGCAGCGGAACGACTGGGGCGATCACTACGCCTTCTTCAACCTCAGCACCACCCTTCCTACTGGACACCACACAGGAACCTACTACGCAGCCGACATTGACAACCGTCTGCAGCGCACTGACTTCGGCTTCTCTGTCGGGACCAGCTCAACCTGCTCGGCTCCTTCATCGGCAGGAGTTCACGTTTGCAAGCCGGCAAATGGATCGACAGTGGGATCGCCGGTTGCGGTGCAGGCTGCCGCAACCATCACGGGTACGCTGGCGCGCATGGAAGTGTGGGTGGATGGCGTGAAGAAGTACAGCGAGACGACGAGCAAGTCTTTCAGCACGTCGATCGCACTTGGCACGGGCAAGCATCGCTTCGATGTCTACGCTGTGAATACGGCAGGCACGAAGTGGGAAAGCACAGTGTACGCGAGTGTTAACTAGAACCCTCTTGGTGCGAAAGAGGGCCCGTAGAGGCGGATCAGATCCGGCCTCTACGGGCTCATTTCATTGCTGCGCAGCCTTCAGAACGGCATAGAACGCCGGCTTCGGCTTGCCATCGCGATCGAAGAGCAGCGGGTAGGATGTCCTGCCGCGGACGGGCCAGTTGTTGAGCCACGAGCCCTTGTCGGTTGTGCCCCAGAAAGTGACGCGATTGACTACGTCGCGGTGCTTCCAGAACACGGCGAAGAGGTCGGCATAGCGCTTCGTCAGTTGCTGCTGAACATCATCGGGCAAGCCGTTCGCGTACGGATTCAGGTTGGGCTTCTCCTCAACCTTGGCGCCTACGTCGGCGGTGTGGTTCCAGGTCGAGGGCAGCACGTCGATATCGAGCTCGGTGATCGCAACCTTCACTCCCGCGGCCGAAAACTCCTCAATGGCAGCTTCTTCATCCGCTGCACTGCCGGAGAGATGCAGATGCGCCTGGCTGCCGACGACGGCAACTGGCACTCCTGCGGCCTTGATCTTCTTCACCAACTCGATTGCGCCTTTGCGCTTGGCAGCGCTCTCCATGTTGTAGTCGTTGTAGTTCAACTGCGCATCCGGATCAGCTTCGTGGGCCCACTGGAACGCCTTGATCACGTAGTCGTCGCCGATGATTTTCTCCCACGGTGACTGGCGCATCGTGCCGTCTTCGTTGAGAGCTTCGTTCACCACATCCCAGCTCTGGACTTTGCCCTTGTAGCGGCCGACGACCGTTTTGATGTGATCGTGCAGCCGATCGAGCAGCGCGTCGCGCGTCATTGGATTTCCTTTTTCATCCTTGAACACCCAAGCCGGCGTCTGCGAATGCCAGCAGAGATTGTGACCCACGATGAACATGTGGTGCTGCTGGCCGAACTCGACGTACTTGTCAGCTAGCGTGAAGTCGTACGCATCGGGCCGGGGATGAATCAGCGCCCACTTCATTACGTTCTCAGGCGTGATGGAGTCGAACTGCTGCACGATCAGTTCGTCGCCCTGCGCGTCCGCTCCCGTGATCTGGGCGGAATTGACGGCGACGCCCACATAGAATGCGCCGTGAAAAGCGTCCTTCAGCGTGGCGGGAACTTGAGTTGCCGGGGAAGCCGGCGCCTGAGCAAGTGTTGAAAGTGCCGGTAAAGCCAGCCCGAAAGCAAGGGCAATCAGAGGTCGCGCACGCATGGTTCTCTCCGGAAGTTCAGTGGTGGATATTGAGGCGGTCACGATGCGTAGCGTTCAGCTCGCACCTTGTCTGCCCCACCCGCCACGATAAGAACATCCGGAGAAACTTGCAACTGGCCTCGGCGGCCCCGCATCCGTCGCTGATTTCTAGTCCCTGGTCCCTAGTCCCTGTTCCCTGCTCTACTCGTGTCTCAACGCATCCATCGGCTGCACGCCCGCCGCGCGTCGTGCGGGAATCCACGTGGCAACGATGGCTACCGCAAGGAGCACGGCGGCTCCGACAACGATCGTCGTCGGATCGTCTGGGCTTACGCCATAGAGCATCGATCGCACCAGCTTTGTGCAGGCCAGCGCTCCGGCCAGCCCCACAGCAACGCCGGCCACCGTCAGGCCGGTGCTCTCGCGCAGCACCATCGAGCGCACCTGCGAGGGCTGCGCACCGAGGGCAAGGCGGATGCCGATCTCATTTCTCCGCTGCGCCACCGAGTAGGCCATGATGCCATAGATGCCCACGCATGCCAGCGACAGCGCCAGCACTCCAAATCCGGATGTGAGCGCGGCGAGCGCGCGCTCGATCGACAGCGTTGCCGCGATCTGCTCACGCTGCGTGCGAAGATCGGTCACGGGCAGATCGCGATCGACTGCCTGAACCACGTTTCGCAGAACTGGCGCCAGGGCAGCAGTGCTCAGCGACGTGCGCATCTGGTACGTCATCCCGTGCACTTCCTTCTGCTGCACATAGGGGACGAAGAACTGCGCGGGCGGGCTGTCGCGCAGCGTGTAGTAGTAGGTGTCCGAACAGATGCCGACGATTCTGATCAGCTGTGTGTCGTCGCGGTCTGCGCGGAACATCCGGCCGATCGGATTTACGCCCGGAAATCGCTTCTTCGCCAGCGCCTGATTGATAATGGCAACCTTGGGCGATGTCGCCGTGTCCTGCGCGTTGAAGCCTCTTCCAGCGATGATGTTGATTCCCAGCGTGGGGAAGAAGTCGTTGCCAACGGTGTTGAAGTCCTCCGCCGTAAATTTGTTTTTCACGACCTTCTCGCCCTCGGGCAGAAAATCGGAGTTGCTCATGGAACCCGCAAGATAGGCCGTAGCTGACGGCGTTACATGCGCCACGCCGGGCAAACCTGCCATTCTGGCCTCGAGCTGCTGGTGCAGCGCCACATCTTTTCCGGCCGGGTAGCGGGCTGCGGGGGGACTGACGTCGAAGAGCACCAGGTGGTCCGTGTTGAAGCCGACATCCTGCGAGTCGAGCGCCGTCAGCGTGCGCAGAAAGAGGCCGGCACCGATCACCAGCATGGTCGAAAGCGCAATCTGCAGCCCTACGAGGGCCTTACCGCTGAGGCCGCGTCTGCGGCGGGTCGTGGTCTGGGCCGATTCCTTGAGACTGCTCGAGACCTCTGTTCTTGCTGCGAACAGAGCCGGCGCCAGTCCGAAGAGAATTCCGGTCGCCAGAATGATGAGCGCTGTGCAGGCAAACACCGCCCAATCGAACGGAACGCGGATGTTGAAGTCTTCCCACGAATTCGTCAGCAGGCGCGGAAGGACATTGCGGCCCACATAGCCCAGCAGCAAGCCGCCGCAGCCGCCCAGCAAAGCCAGTAGCAGGCTCTCAGTGAGCAACTGCCGAGCCACGCGCGCACGCGCAGCTCCCAGCGCCATGCGCACGCTCATCTCGCGCTGCCGGTGGGCTCCGCGCGCCAGCAAAAGATTTGCTACGTTTGCGCAGGCAAGCAGCAGAACCAGCCCCGTGAGACCGAGCAACACCATCATGGGCTTCTTGAACATGCGGTCTGCCCAGTGCAGGCCGCGGCTGCCATCCACGAGTTGAAGGCGGGGAATCGTGTCGCCCTGCTTGACGGTGGCCAGCGCCCGAACCACCGCCTCAAACTGCACGCCGAGGCCTTGCTGGGCTTCGGTTTCCGGGATGCCGGGCTTTACGCGGCCTACAATATTCAGCCACCAGAAATCGGGGTTGACGAGATCGGAGCTCTTTTCTCTCTGCACGGTCAGCAGAGGCTCCAAGCTGATGGGCACGAAGAGGTCCGGAGATTCCAGCACGTTCTTGGCGCCCGTGAAGTGCGCGGGATTCACACCGACAATCGTCAGCTTCGCCTGGTTCAGAGTGATGGTCTGGCCAAGCGCATCCGGCGAGCGGCCGAACTCGCGGCTCCACAACCCATCGCTGATGACTGCCACGTTGCCCGATTCCGAACTGGTTTCATCAGCGAGCTGAATCGCCCTGCCCAGCTGCGGGCGGACCCCGAGTGTGTCGTAGTAGTTTCCTGTCACCTCCGCGACCGTCACGCGCCGCGCCGTTCCGCGCACGGTGGCGTTCATACCGTCTTCCTTGAAACCGGCAAGACTCTCCATGCCGGCGGGGTGCAGGCTCATCTCGCGGAAGATGGGGAAGGGAAACACGCTGCTCGTCTGCGAGCGGTCCGGCAAGGTATCGAAATCTCCCCACGAGTGGTGCGCGATGACCTTGTCGTCGCCGATCCAGCGCAACATCTTCAGCTGCTCGGCATTCGGAATCTGCAGGCGGTCGTACAAGAGCACTTTGGCAACCGAGAAGATCGCCGTATTTGCCCCGATCGCCAGAGCCAGCGAGCCGGCGGCGATTGCCGTGAACCCGGGGCTCTTGCGGAGCATGCGGGTCGCGTAGCGTAGGTCAGCTCCGAGCTCGTCGAACCAGCGCAGTCCCAGCGAGGTCCGCATCCCCTCCTTGTGCGTAAGCGCGGTGCCGAGTGCGATGCGAGCCTGTCTCGCGGCTTCCTGCGGCGACTTCCCTGCCCGGATCAGATCCGCCGTGACCGCCTCGAGATGAAACTCAAGTTCGGCGTCCATCTCCTGCTCCACGCGTCTGCGCTGCGTCACGGCCTTAAGCCAGGAGCTCAACTCTGCCGCCTTACGGCTCGCCCAGCTTTGCCCGCTCATAGGCTCCCCGGCGTCGCGCTGAGGATTCCGGCGATGATGCCGGCCATGCGATTCCACTTCTCGGTTTCGGCGTCCAGACGCTTCTTCCCGGCCGTGGTCAGCCGGTAGTACTTGGCGCGCCGGTTGTTTTCACTATCGCCCCACTCGCTTGCGATGGCGCCCTGATGCTCGAGCCGGTAAAGCGCGGGGTAGAGAGAGCCCTGCTGGACGATCAGCTCTTCGCCCGATATCTGCTGGATGCGCAGCAGGACTCCGTAGCCATGCAGCGGCCCCAGCGACACGGCCTTCAAGATCAGCAAGTCGAGCGTGCCCTGCAGCAGTTCTGTCTGTTTCTCTTCCGGTTTAGCGACCACGGGCTTCTCTCCTTGACTGTCTAGGAAAGAAGCCTACACGCACTCTCCTAGGCCGTCAAGGAGAGCGGCGAGAAATGTTACGAGCTGTGACCTCTACGCGGGCGGGCGAATCCGCATCTTACTTGCTGCTGTACGGAACTCGGAGAAAAGTGTAGTCGTTTGCTGGGTTTGCGGTGTATGCTCCCTTGCTGCAGAAGGACTGACGTCAAACTCATCCCCCAAACGGTCCACTATTCCAATCTGTTTCACAATCCCATCAACCAAGGAGGAACAAGAATATGGGTCATGGATTGATTGCCTGGATCATCATCGGGGTTATCGCAGGCTGGCTCACAGGAAAGCTCATGAAGGGGTCCGGATTCGGCTTCTTCATGGACATGATCGTTGGACTCGTCGGCGCGCTGGTCGGCGGATTTCTCTCAAGCCACATGGGCATGGGTGGCGTCGGCGAGCACGGGCTCATCATCAGCATCGTTATAGCGGTCATCGGCGCTGTGCTGCTCACCGTCATTCTGCGCCTGATCACCGGCAACCGCTCAGCCGAGCTGTAACTCCCACGCCATTACCAGTCCCGTTCATCGCGAAGCTGTGCCCCGTGTATCGCGGGCATCTTCGCGATGAGCGGAACGTTGTCTTCATCGCGATTCAGCGTGTACCTTTCGCGTTCTGCTCTTTCAACCACTGATAGAGCGGAGCAAAGTAGTCGAGCATCGGCTGCGCGTCGAGATGATCGGTGCCGGTCATCGCCTTCAGCGTCTCCTGCCACGGCTTCGACTGCCCGGCCTCGAGCATCTGGTTGAGCTTGTCACCTGCGGCTTTCGAGCCGTAGAAGCTGCACCGGTTCAGCGGCCCCTTGTATCCGCTCGCGTCGCACATGGCCTTGTAGAACTGGAACTGGTAGATCCGCGCGAGGAAGTACCGCGCGTACGGGACGTTGGTTGGCACATGATTCTTTGCGCCGGCGTCGAAGTCGGCCTCGGTCCTCTCGACGGGCGGAGCCACGCCCTGGTACTTCTCCCTTAGCGTCCACCATGCCTTGTTGTAATCACCCGGCTTGATCTCGCCGGAGAAGACTTCCCATCGCCACTTGTCCAGCGCCAGCGCAAACGGCAGAAAGGCAACTTTGTCCAGGGCTGTGCGCAGCTGCAGCGGGATGTCTGCGTCGGCCGGCGGCTCAGTGTCGGTCAGTCCCAGGTTTTTCAGATACGCCGGCGTGATCGATAGTGCAATTGCATCGCCGATCGCCTCGTGGAATCCGTCGTTCGCGCCGTTGCGGAAAAGGAACGGCTGCTTGTTGTAGGCCCGCTGGTAGAAGTTGTGTCCCAGCTCGTGATGTACCGTGGTGAAGTAGTCGGCGTTGACCTCGATGCACATCTTCACGCGCAGATCTTCGGCGTTGTCCACGTCCCACGCCGACGCGTGGCACACCACCTCGCGATCGCGCGGGTGAACAAACTGCGACCGTTCCCAGAATGTCGCAGGCAGCGGCGCGAAGCCAAGCGATTTGAAGAAGTCCTCTCCGTAGCGCACCATGGCGCGACCGGCAGCCAGGCTGGCCGCATGGCCCGTGTCGGACGTAAGGTCGACACCTTCTTTGAATGCCGGCGCTGCTGCCGGATCTTTCTCCGCGATTTGCTGCTTCAGCGCCGCCTCAAGATCGACCGGCTTGAACTGCGCGAGCTTCGGATCTGTGGGCGCAACGATGTCGTAGATGTTGCCCCACTCCTGCGCCCACATGTTGCCCAGCAGCTGCGCCGGAATCATGCCATCGGACCGCTCTGCCGCCTTGCCGTACTTTGCGATGAGCCGGCTCCGCACGTACTTGTGCAGCTCGCGATAGAGCGGCTCGAGCTGCGCCCACGCACGGTCCACCTCCGCCGAGAACTGTGCCGGAGTCATATCGTATCCCGCACGCCACAGCTCGCCGGTATCGTGATAGCCCAGTTCTTTGGCGCCGACATTCTGCAGCTCGATAAAGCGCGCGTACTTGTTGCGCATCGGCGCCCCCACTGCGTGCCAGCCGACCCATAGCCGGGTCAGCTCTTCGGGGTCGCGCGAATGCGCCATGATGTTCGAGACCGCATCGATGCCGAGGCACTTGCCTTGCTGCGGACAATACTTGCCTTTGCCGTACATGCCGGTGAGCTGAGCCGCAAGCTGCGTCTGCTCCTCCAGCAGATTCGGCTCCTTCGGGGCTGCCGGCGTTCCCAGCTGCAGCAGCTTCATTTGCCGCTGAAGGTCCGGCGGCAGCTCGGCCTTCAGTTTGTCCCAGCGATGGCTCTCTGCCGCGAGCGCCAGCATGCGCGCCGTGAATTGCTGGTTCAACAGAGCAGTGGTCGATTCCGTGTCTCCGGTGATGTCCGTCTCCGCGGTCCATGCGGCCCGGGATGTCTGCGCCGAAAGCTTCAGAAGCTCCGCATTGGTTTTGTCGATGAAGTCCCTGGCCTCAGTGGAAGACGTCGTTTTTTGTACGTGTGGTTCTTGAGCAAGAATCGCTGGAACGGCCGCCATGCAGAGAAGTAGTCCCGGGATAACGTGAGCACGCATGATCGGCAGTATAAAAGTTTCGACCCGGTGGCGGCAGTGACCCGCTGCAGCGCGCCTCAGTCAAGCTTCATCTCATCCCAAAAGATCCCCTGATCCCCTCTGCGTATGAGAGACTTGCCGGAGGCGCACACCCCCGAGCGCCATCGAGCACCTGCCAGCGAGGTCACAACCTTGAGCCTGCTTCGAGATCTGCAGTTCTCTCTTCGCCAGTTGCGCCGCGCCAAAGTCTTTGCCGCCGTTGCGATTCTCACGCTCGCGCTCGGCATCGGGTCGAACACCGCGATCTTCAGCGTTTTCTACTCGGTGCTGCTGCGCCCGCTCGGCTTCCGCGACGCCGATCGGATCGTGATGGTGAACGAGCGCGCAAAGCAGTTCCCCAGCCTTTCCGTATCGTGGCAGAACCTCAGGGACTGGGAGACGCAGAGCACGTCGTTTGAAGAATTTGGTGCGGCACGTGTCTTCACCATGGCGCTGACCGGCAATGGCGAGCCCGAGCAGGTGCCGAGCGAAATGATCAGCGGCAACCTGCTGCATCTGCTCGGCGTGAATGTTGCCGCCGGCCGCGGCATCAGCCCTTCCGACGATCAGCCCTCGTCTTCAGCCGTCGCGCTGCTTGGATACAACTTGTGGCAGCGCAAGTACTCGGGCTCGACGGACGTGCTGGGAAAATCCATCACCCTCGATCGCCAGAGCTACACAATCGTCGGGATCATGCCCAAGGGCTACGAACTCCTGCAGCAGACGCCGGACGTGGTGATCGCGATGGGGCCGTGGGCCGCAAAACTGCCCGACGATCGCTCGTGGCATCCGGGCATCTTTGCCATCGCGCGGCTCAAGCAAAACGTGACGCTCGCGCAGGCTCGCGCCGAGATGAGCACCATCGCGCACCGGCTGTATGAGAAATATCCCAACGACAACATCGCGATCGATGCCGTCGTGAACCTCATGCACGAGCAGCTCGTGAGCCAGTCGCGGCCTGCCCTGCTGACGCTTCTCGGAGCCGTCATCTTCGTGTTGCTGATCGCGTGTGGCAACATCGCCAACCTGATGCTCACGCGCGCGACGGCGCGAAGGCGCGAGTTGTCTATCCGTATCTCACTCGGTGCATCGGACTGGCAGATCATCCGCCAGCTCATCCTTGAAGGGCTTTTGCTGTCGCTGATGGGAGCAGTCGCGGGCGTCGCTCTGGCCTATGCGCTTTTGCCTTCTTTGATTCGGCTGGCGGGAACCTCGCTGCCGCCGAACGCCGATGTCCGCATCGACATGCACGTGCTGCTCTTCACCGCGCTGCTTTCGATTTGCGCCGGAGTGTTCTTCGGCGTGGCTCCGGCGGGGCACGTCCGCATATCGGATCTGCGTTCAATCTTGAATGAATCGGAACGAGCCGGAGTCGGCCGGCAGGCTCGCGCATTGCGTAACATTCTCGTCGTCTCCGAAATCTCGCTGGCGCTTCTGCTGCTGATGGGCGCAGGACTCTTCGTGCGCAGTCTCAATCGGCTCTCGGCGGTGAGCCTCGGCTTTTCCGACGATCACATCCTGGTCGCCGACCTTCAGGTTCCGCCGCCCTCCCCTGTGCCTGCCGACGCCCACCGCAACATGGACTTCTACGAGAACACGCTGCGCGAACTGCACTCGCTGCCGGGCGTGCGCTCCGTGGCTGCGGCTTCCGTGCTCCCCGTCAGCGGACAAGGCTCCGTGATTCACTTCAACATCCAGGGCCGCCCGCCGCGCAACGGCTCTGAATACATCATGGCCAACTACCGGACCGTGAGCGCTGAATACTTTCAGACGCTGCGGATCCCCCTGCTGCAGGGCCGCTGGATCGAGACCACCGATCGCGAGAACATGCCGCCCATCGTCGTCATCAACGAGGCGATGGCAAAGACATACTTTCCAAACCAGAACCCCATCGGCAAGAAGATGCAGATCGGCGCAACACCGGAGAACGACGTACCGTGGATGATGATTGTCGGCGTGGTCGGTAATGTGAAGCAGTCGCTCGTGGCCGACATGCCCACCGAGTTCTACGTTCCCTACCGCCAGGCCAACGAAGTACTCCCCGTGCGCACCATGTCCGTCGTTCTCCGCACCGAGGTGGATCCGCGCGCGCTAATTCCCGACCTCCGCGCCACCGTGCATCGCGTCAATCCCAATCAGCCCGTCGTGAAAATCCGAACGATGGAAGACAACGTCGCGCAGAACTTCTCGCAGCCGCGCTTCCGCACTCTGCTGCTCGTCGTGTTTGCTGGAATCGCGCTACTCATTGCAGCCGTCGGAGTGTACGGCGTGATGGCCTACGCCACCGTCCAGCGCGCCGGTGAGATGGCGATCCGCATGGCCCTCGGCTGCAGCGTCGAGAAAGTGTTCATGCTCGTCGTCACCGACGGCCTTCGCCTCACGCTCATCGGCATCGCGATCGGTACAGCCTTCGGACTTGCACTGAGCCGGTGGCTGAAATCGCTCCTGTTTGGGGTGTCCGCTACGGATGCGCTGACATTGGCCGGGTCGATTTGCGTAGTGCTTGTTGCGGGCGTCGCGGCTACGTTGATTCCAGCACGAAGGGCTTCCAGAATCCAGATTGCCACCATGATGCGCGAAAACTAGTGAGAGAATGGTTCGGTGAAGAAACAGTACAAGCTGAGTGCGGACCAGATACAAACTCTAGTCACAGCGCGCGGGTCGTGTATCGCAAGTGATCGCATCACCGTGGACGGAATGCGTGTCGGCTATATGTATCGCGAGAAAAGTCAGGATCCTTCTGACAGCGGCTGGAACTTCTTTTCCGGCGACGAGCCGCAGGATTACGTAGACGACCCGCGGAACTTGGGGATGTACAACGTCAACACAATCGCCAACTACGACCCCGACATCGTTCCGCTGTTAGACAAGCCGTTCGGAACCGCTTGGGCACGCGACGAGAAGGGAGAATTCGTCGAGGATCAGATCAACCCAATCGAATGACTGTTGAGACAACGAAGACTCTCGGCGCTTATCGAGCTATGATCCCGGTCGCAACCTGACAAACACCGACACCCCCGCCGGATCCGATCCATACACCGCCTGCAGCGGCTTGCCGACTCCATACGCCGTGACCTGAGCCCCAAGCGCGGTGGACAATCCGCGCCAGCGCGAGACCTCGCGATCGTATCCAGCCGTATACGCCTGGACATGCGTTAACGGCTCTTCGTGAAATTCCGCAGGTAGCGGCTGCTCTCCCAGCAACAGCTCATTCGTCCGCCCCGCATTCTCGATCCGCGTCCACGCATAGTTGCGATCCCTGAACCGAAGTGTCGACTCGAGCAGGTAGCTGTTTTCTCTGGCATCATCCGCCAGCGACCGCGTCCGTCCCCACAGCAGCGTGTTCGCCCAATTCCCATGCGCAACCGGACGGTTGTACATCACGGAAGCCGTCGTACGCGCCTGGTCCTCATCCGGAAACAGCGCCTCCGGGCTCTTGATGCGCGCATACGATACCTGCCCGCTCCAGTTTTGCCCAGGCTGCACAGTGAGCCGCGTCGCCCATGAATCGATTTTGCCCTGATCGATGTTCCAGCGGTGCTCATCCGGCTCGCGCCCGTGAAATCCGCCCGCCTCGACGCGGACGATGCCCTTCGTGTAGCCGATCGTGATTACATCGTTGGCAATGTGGGTCGAATCCTGCTGATGATGACCCAGCGTCCCCACTGGATTCTCCGAAGCCGAAGCACGGTGCGGGTAAGCTGTCGGCCCGATTGCCGGATCTCCGATCGGCGCCGCATAGATACTCAGCAGCTGATCTTTGCCGAGATGCAGGTCATAGATCGCCGCCAGCTCCATGAAGAAATCATGCGGATGCTGCCCGTCGGCAATTGGAATCCCATAGGCCGTTTCGCCCTGCTGAAAGAGCAGCGGATAGCGCTCTGATGTGACGGTCGCCGGCTCCAGGCTGAACATTCCGCGCACTGTCAGCTGGCCCGGACCCAGCTCGCGCTCGGCCATCGGCATGAACCAGTTGGTGGAGAAAAGCTTGTCCCCGCCGCGCTGGCTCGACTGCTGCGTGTCCAGCACAAAGGCGTTTGCGTGGAACATCAGCATCCACACGCCTTTCATGCTCATCACCATTGGCACCGGCGTCGAATTCGGCTCCGCGCTCGTGCCTGAAGAAGCATGATGCTCGATCGCTTGCACGAACGTCTTCGGATGCATCTCGCCCATCAGCCGCATCATGCCTTGATCTTTGCCCGAGTCCATCCCACCCATGGAGTGCGCAGGCTGTTGCTGCCCACGGCCAAACAAAGAGAACATCAATAGCAAAATGAAGACTGCGTAATGAACGAGACGATTAAGCATTCACCCTTTCGATGCACCACCCGCACCACGGATTCCAATCTCATTGAAGTACACGCGGCCGGCGCACTGATCATGGTTTTACCACGCTCCATCACAGCGTCATCGCGATGAGGGGAATCGGGCAGGAGTCCGCGCGAGCATGCTTACAAGCCGGAATGAAACATCCGGCTTCGCCGGCTTGCTCGCGCTTGGTAACTTCATCTCACTCCCTCGTCCCACGGGCGAGGACTTCCCCATTCCCCAGGAGAAAAGTACGACATGCACGCCCTCCCCCGCACTCTCTCGGCGCGGTACGCAACCATCGCGCTTCAGCGCGGACTGAACCTCGCTACCCTGCTTGCATTCAGCTTCGCAACACTCTCGCTTAGCGCATCTCCGAGCCAGCCCATTCAAGTTCCCATGGCGCCGGAGAGCTTTGTGCTGTCAACTCCCAACGGCAGTTCCGCAACCAGCCCACAATTCGTAGAGCATCTCGGTCGTGAGGCCGTCGACCTTCCGTCAGGCCTTCTCAACGTGAAGGACTCGAAGATGCGCGACGGAATCATCGACGTAGACATCGCAACCAAGCCCAACGCCCTCTTCGCCGGGATCGCCTTCCGCACAGAATCTGACGCAAATCTCGAGATGGTGTATATCCGGCCGGGCCTCACCGACACACTCGAAGCCATGCAGTACACCCCGCGTCTGAATGGAGACGCAATCTGGCAGCTGCTCAACACGAACCACGAAAAAGCCAGCGCGCATTTTCCTAAAGACCAGTGGTTCCATATCAAGTTAGTGGTCAGCGGCCGCACCTGCGTGGTCTTCATGAACAACAGCCCGGATCCCGCAATGACAGTCACCAATCTTCGCCGAGGAGACAGCGAGGGAGCCATTGGACTGTGGGGTCTCGGCGGCGGCGCTTATTTCAGCAATCTGAGCTACACTCCCGCGCCGGACAGGACACAGCTTGCTGACTTGCCGCCTTTCCAAGAGGCCGGAGTTATTTCGCATTGGGAGCTCTCTGCTGCGTTTGACGCTGCCGACGTGGATGCGACGACTTACCCGACGTCCATCTCACAATGGGACAGAGTCCAGGCTGAGGATCCCGGATTCGTTCTGATCAACCGCTACCGCACCAGCCCAGCTATATTTCCCATGCCGCCTCGTGAGGAGATGCAAAAGGGCCGCGTCAAGGGCGCGAAAGTCGTCTTCGCCCGCGCCCACGTCGCTTCGGGCAGCGCCGCAGACAAGATACTCACGATCGGATACAGCGATGACATCGTCGTTTATCTGAATGGGAAGCAGGTTTTCTCGGGCAAGAACGCGCTCGGCTATCGCAGTGACGACGCGCTCGGCGTCTTCGGGCTCAATGACCAGGTGCCCATCCACCTGAATCCAGGCGATAACCAACTTCTGGTCGCCGTAACCGAGTACAACGGCGGCTGGGCTTTTGAATGCAAGCTTTCACAATGAATCGGGTGCCCATGGTCCCTCGCAGATTTGGGACCAGGGATCGTCGGTTCGGACGAAGACTCAGCCACAAACAAAAACGCCCTGCCGATTTGGCAGGGCGTTTCATTCGAATTAATGCCGGCGATCACCTAATCTCCCACACAGTCACCCGTGCAGTACCATCGGCCCAGCGAGGCTTAACTTCCGTGTTCGGGATGGGAACGGGTGATCCCTCGCAGTATGGTCACCGGCAAGGTTGGTAGCGCCTGGCGGGTGGTTTCCCGCAGCTTACTGCACCCGGCTTGTTCTGTCCGGGGCGGGGTGTTCTACAGCATGCCAGCGCTAAAACTTTGCTCAGCCTTTGAGCTGATTGACACGAAATTGATTGAGCCGTACAAGGCTTTGTCTGAAGAGTATCCGCGAACAACCTGTACTGCGCGGAGTTAATTCTATGGACAAGCCGAACGGGCGATTAGTACTGGTAAGCTGCACGCATTACTGCGCTTTCACATCCAGCCTATCAACCAGGTGGTCTTCCTGGGCCCTTCGGGGAGATCTCATCTTGGAGCGTGCTTCCCGCTTATATGCATTCAGCGGTTATCACAACCGAACTTCGCTACCCAGCCGTGCCCTTGGCAGGACAACTGGAACACAAGAGGTTCGTTCATCCCGGTCCTCTCGTACTAAGGACAACCCTCCTCAAATCTCCTACGCCCACAGCAGATAGGGACCGAACTGTCTCGCGACGTTCTGAACCCAGCTCACGTACCGCTTTAATAGGCGAACAGCCTAACCCTTGGAACCTTCTACAGCTCCAGGATGCGATGAGCCGACATCGAGGTGCCAAACCATTGCGTCGATATGAACTCTTGGCAATGATCAGCCTGTTATCCCCGGCGTACCTTTTATCCGTTGAGCGATGGCCCTTCCATACAGAACCACCGGATCACTAAGGCCTGCTTTCGCACCTGCTCGACTTGTAGGTCTCACAGTTAACCACTCTTATGCCTTTGCACTCGACGGCTGATTTCCAAACAGCCTGAGAGTAGCTTCGCGCGCCTCCGTTACATTTTAGGAGGCGACCGCCCCAGTCAAACTACCCGCCTAACTATGTCCCTCTCCCGGATCACGGGAGGAGGTTAGAATCACAGCACTCGCAGGATGGTATCTCACCGTTGGCTCCACCAAGTCCGAGAACCTGGTATCAAAGCCTCCCATCTATCCTGCGCAGCGAGAACCGTAACTCACAGTTAAGGTGTAGTAAAGGTGCACGGGGTCTTTCCGTCTAGCTGCGGGTAACCGGCATCTTCACCGGTACTACAAGTTCGCCGAGCAACTCGTTAAGACAGTCGTACGATCGTTACGCCATTCGTGCAGGTCGGAACTTACCCGACAAGGAATTTCGCTACCTTAGGACCGTTATAGTTACGGCCGCCGTTCACCGGGGCTTCAATTCAAAGCTTCGCTTGCGCTAACCTCTCCTTTTAACCTTCCGGCACCGGGCAGGCGTCAGCCCCTATACGTCGTTTTCGACTTAGCAGAGACCTGTGTTTTTGTTAAACAGTCGCCGTACGCGCTTCACTGCGGCCCACTTGCGTGGGCGCTCCTTCTCCCGAAGTTACGGAGCCAATTTGCCGAGTTCCTTAACGAGCTTTCACTCGAGCGCCTTTGGATATTCTCCTCGTCTACCTGTGTCGGTTTGGGGTACGGTTCCCTCTGTTCTCCTTAGAGGTTTTTCTCGGCAGCGTGAAATCAGCATCGTAAGCCCCATACGGGACTGTGTAACACCTCACTGTTAATGACCTGACGGATTTGCCTACCAGGTCCAGCTTACGTGCCACAACCGCAATAGCCATAGTGCGGCATGCTTATCCTTCTGCGTCACCCCATCGTGATAACGAACATTGGGAGGAACGGAATATTAACCGTCTGTCCATCGACTACGCCTTTCGGCCTCGCCTTAGGGACCGCCTAACCCTGAGCGGATTAACCTTCCTCAGGAAACCTTAGACTTTCGGCGCGGAGGGTTCTCACCTCCGTTATCGCTACTTATGCCGGCAGGGTCTCTTCGCAACGCTCCATCAGTCTTCTCAGTCTGACTTCGCCGCTGTTGAGAATGCTCTCCTACCACGCACGACCTAAATCGTGCATCCGCTGCTTCGGTGTACAGTTTGAGCCCCGTTGTATTGTCGGCACCGGACCGCTTGACCAGTGAGCTATTACGCTTTCTTTAAAGGATGGCTGCTTCTAAGCCAACCTCCTGGCTGTCTGAGCGTTCCGACTTCCTTTCCCACTTAACTGTAACTTGGGGACCTTAGCAGGCGGTCTGGGCTGTTTCCCTCTCGACGATGAGGCTTAGCCCCCACCGTCTGACTCCCGGACTGGTTGTCACTGGCATTCGCAGTTTGGTTGGATTCAGTAAGCCGGAAAGCCCCCTAGTCCATCCATCTCTCTACCACCAGTGCAAATCATCCGAGGCTAGCCCTAAAGCTATTTCGGAGAGAACGAGCTATCACGGAATTTGATTAGCCTTTCACCCCTACCCACAGCTCATCCGAGCTTTTTTCAACAAACACCGGTTCGGTCCTCCAGTGGGTGTTACCCCACCTTCAACCTGGCCATGGGTAGATCATCCCGCTTCGCGTCTATTCCTGCCAACTGAATCGCCCTATTAAGACTCGCTTTCGCTGCGGCTCGCTTACGCTTAACCTTGCTGACAAGAATAACTAGCCGGCTCATTATGCAATAGGCACGCGGTCAGACATTCCCTTGCGGGCATAGTCCTCCCACTGCTTGTAGGCACACGGTTTCAGGTACTTTGCACTCCCCTCGACGGGGTTCTTTTCGCCTTTCCCTCACGGTACTGGTTCACTATCGGTCAGAGACTAGTATTTAGCCTTGCGGAATGGTCTCCGCGGATTCAAGCAGGGTTTCACGTGCCCCGCCTTACTCAGGTACCGGCTTCGAGTCTGGAGTATTTTCGCCTACGCGCCTGTCACGCTCTATGGCTCCCCTTTCCAGAGGATTCGGCTAACACCCAGATTGGTAACTCTACTGTTGCCGGCCCTACAACCCCCGAAGCACCGAAATGCTACGGGTTTGGGCTGTTCCGATTTCGCTCGCCACTACTTTCGGAATCGAGGTTTCTTTCTTTTCCTTCAGGTACTGAGATGGTTCACTTCCCTGAGTTCGCTCTAGCCTGCCTATGTATTCAGCAGGTAGTTCTCGAGGTTTGCTCGAGAGGGTTTCCCCATTCGGAGATCTCCGGTTATAACGCCTGTGTGCGGCTTACCGAAGCTTATCGCAGCTTGCCACGTCCTTCATCGCCTGTCTCTGCCAAGGCATCCACCGTGCGCCCTTAGTAGCTTGACCATAGAATTAACTCCAGCGCAGGGAGCTGAATCGCTTCAGTCCTGCCTCAAGTTAGTCCCAGTTATTCGCCTTGAGAGCAACCACAACCGCATTCACATGCGTTCGGGCTGCAACTCCTAAAGACACTCTTCTTACTTGAACACTTGCCTGAATCATCGCTGATTCAATGCTTGTGCTCGGCCTTGTATGTATACGCCCTTGGAAACTTTTGCTGCTGACCTGTGCGCCTCACGGCGGACACGCAGCTTTCCAAGTGCGTTACCCAATCAATTTCGTTGTCAAACATCCAAACCCTCTCTTTCGCCGAGAAGGGCCAGCCCTGAGGCTGATGAAACCTGCTGCCAATCCGAAGATCGCAGCCTGCTTCCAGATTGAAGTCTCTATCAGTAGATGATCGAGGCTTCGATCTGGACGCAGCCGAATGACTGATTTGGTGGAGCTGACCGGGATCGAACCGGTGACCCCCTGCTTGCAAAGCAGGTGCTCTCCCAGCTGAGCTACAGCCCCACAAAAGCTTTCAGCTCGTAGCCGTCAGCTATCAGGAGAACTGCTCTGAAAGCTGAGAGCTGAAGGCTGACAGCTTGCAAAGTGGTGGGCCTGGGTAGAGTCGAACTACCGACCTCACCCTTATCAGGGGTGCGCTCTAACCAACTGAGCTACAGGCCCGCGTTGCGCGCTCCCCCGCCGAGAAAAGCCGGCGGCTCGCCCAAATCTCATTCAGTGCTTTCTAAATGGGTTTCGAGGACAAAGGTTGAACATGCTGAGCAGCTACGCCGCTCATGACCATCGCGAAAATGCGATCGGTAAAAGAAGGCTTGTATCGTATTTTCTGCTCTGCCAACTAATCAGCACAACAGAATGGATGGGAACTTATCCGATCACCCGAGGTGACTCCGCCATCGCGGAAGGAATAAGCGCGCCATCGTTTCTCTTTTAGAAAGGAGGTGATCCAGCCGCAGGTTCTCCTACGGCTACCTTGTTACGACTTCACCCCAATCATGAATTACACCTTGGGCGGCTGCCTCCTTGCGGTTGGCTCACCGACTTCTAGTGCAACCCACTTTCGTGATGTGACGGGCGGTGTGTACAAGGCCCGGGAACGTATTCACCGCGGCGTTCTGATCCGCGATTACTAGCGATTCCAGCTTCATGGAGTCGAGTTGCAGACTCCAATCCGAACTGAGGCCGGCTTTTTCCGATTAGCTCCCCCTCACGGGTTTGCGACGGTTTGTACCGGCCATTGTAGCACGTGTGTAGCCCTGGACATAAAGGCCATGAGGACTTGACGTCATCCCCACCTTCCTCCCCGTTATCCGAGGCGGTTTCGTCAGAGTGCTCAACTAAATGGTAGCAACTGAAGATAAGGGTTGCGCTCGTTGCGGGACTTAACCCAACATCTCACGACACGAGCTGACGACAGCCATGCAGCACCTATATACAGGTCCCTTGCGGGACGCCAATGTTTCCACTGGATTCCTGTACATTTCGAGCCCAGGTAAGGTTCTTCGCGTTGCGTCGAATTAAACCACATGCTCCACCGCTTGTGCGGGCCCCCGTCAATTCCTTTGAGTTTCAGCCTTGCGACCGTACTCCCCAGGCGGACTGCTTAACGCGTTAGCTACGGCACGGCGGGATTGGGTACCCGTCACACCAAGCAGTCATCGTTTAGGGCTAGGACTACCAGGGTATCTAATCCTGTTTGCTCCCCTAGCTTTCGTGCATCAGCGTCAGTTATGGTCCAGTGAGCCGCTTTCGCCACAGGTGTTCCTCCTGATATCTACGCATTTCACCGCTACACCAGGAATTCCACTCACCTCTCCCACACTCAAGCCCGGCAGTTTCCGATGCAGACTATGAGTTGAGCCCATAGATTTCACATCAGACTTACCAAACCGCCTACGCACCCTTTACGCCCAATAATTCCGAACAACGCTCGCCCCCCTCGTATTACCGCGGCTGCTGGCACGAAGTTAGCCGGGGCTTCTTCTTCCGGTACCGTCATAATCGTCCCGATCGAAAGGAGTTTACGTCCCGAAGGACTTCATCCTCCACGCGGCGTTGCTGCGTCAGGGTTTCCCCCATTGCGCAAAATTCCCCACTGCTGCCTCCCGTAGGAGTCTGGACCGTGTTTCAGTTCCAGTGTGTCCGTGCGCCCTCTCAGGCCGGATACCGATCATCGTCTTGGTAGGCCATTACCCTGCCAACTAACTAATCGGCCGCGACCCCCTCCAGAAGCGAATTGCTCCTTTGACCCGTAGGTGTTATGCGGTATTAGCTAAGGTTTCCCTCAGTTATCCCCCACTCCTGGGTAGGTTAGTCACGTGTTACTCACCCGTGCGCCACTTTACTCATGGATTGCTCCACTTTCTCGTTCGACTTGCATGTGTTAGGCACGCCGCCAGCGTTGATTCTGAGCCAGGATCAAACTCTCGTTTGAAACCTAGTTGTCGTCCTCTCCGACGGAGGTCAGAGAAGGATCGACTCGTCCGCGCATCACTGCGCAGGACGTCTTACTTACCTTGTGAGAATGATCAAGCCAAACCTGATCGTCTTCTCACGACTGGCACGTTCAACCTTATTGTCAAAGATCCTTATGACTGACCGCCTGAGCGGAGTCGCTTGGATCGAGGCCCGGACTGTGACGTCAGGGTTGTCCTCGAACTTGGTGCGCCTGGCTGATCTGCACTTCACTGCAATCTCAACCGTTTTTGCGCGAACTTTTTAAAACTATCGAACTTCGGCTACCGTGTCAAGCAACGATTCTTACAGAATCTTTTGCGTAAACACCTGCCTGAATGCTCGCCAGAATCGAAGGTTTTGCCTTCGTCCTTTGCTGTCGCACTGGGTCCTAAAGGACTCAGTCACGATCCATTCGCACAAGCGCCAATTCTCAAAGAACGACCAGCGACTTAATCGCCCCGCGCATTTCGCGCGCACAGAAGGACTCGCCTTCTGGGTCTTGCAATGGGTTTGTTCTCTGCGGGATTCCCTACAGGGGTCAGGGGCGCGGTATCCGCTACCTCTATCTAACCCTACGAACCGGCTTCCCACTTCCCTTATCGGGCAGGTCCTTCATCTACCAGCGCTTTCGCGCTAAAGGGACCACCGGGAGGCTCCACTGCTACATCTGCAACTTTTTAAGAGTAACACAGGCTACTCTTCAGTGCAACTCGCGATTGGCCTTGTTCTTAGCACCGTTTCGCGACTTACTGAGAATACCAACGACTCCCCTATCCTGCAACTCCGCCTGGCTGTGGAAAGGAGCCCGATTCTGTGGGAAAGCGCCTCAAACCCGCGCCAATGCAGGTTCACACGATGTTGCACTCGCAGGCGGCCTGCGCGGAAGAGTTGAACCGCTTCGGTTCCTGAAGGCATCTAAAGTCCTTAGATTCAGGAGACTTGCGCCGCACTCAACGGACAACTTCTGGGTTCTGTGATTTCCCTTAAGAATCATGATCTGTTCTGTCATGGAGGTTTCAGATGGAGGAAAAGTTCGATTTCTCCCAGCCCGGTGACGCGCCCCTCGATATCGCGCTCGCCGAGCTCTGCAGGAGGGTGGAAGCGCTGGCCCAGGGCTCGAGAACCGGGGTCTGCATCGCCAGCCCCGACCACGCAAAGCTCGAACGGGCCGTTTTTCCCAGCCTACCCGCAACCTTTCAGGCCACCCTCACCGATCTGCCCATGGGGCCACCCTATATCGGCTGCTGCACTGCGGCTATGGATGGCAAGGAAGTCATCACCTCGCATGACCTCACGCACGAAAGCCGTTTCAGCGAGGCCTTTATCGCTACGTGCCTCGAACACGGCATCAAGTCGCTCCAATCCCGTCCCGTCTATGGCCGCGATCAGCAGCCGATCGGCACCTTTGTGATGGGATACGGCGAACCCAGCGAGGACCAGCGCTTCGCCGCCCCGTACATGGAGTTCGCCGCCGACGCCGTGGCCGCTCTTCTGCAGGAAGAACTGGATAAAACAGAGAAATAGGCCAGACGATCGGGTCAGCAACCGCTGCGATGTCTGATCACTGATCCCTGACCACTGAACACTGCTCTACCGGTACACCAGCTCTTCCCTGCTCGGCTGCGCCGCCTTTGAAGCCAGATACAACGACAGCACCGTGATATCGTCCGTCTGCCCGAAGTGCTTGGCCGTTTGCGCAATGTACCGCGCCGATTCATTCGCCACCTGCTGCGTCCGCTCAAACCCAAAAAGCTCGCCCTGATCGTTCTGCGCCTCAACCACGCCATCGGACAGAAACACCAGCCGGTCTCCGCGGTTCAGCTGAAACGTCGTCGCCTCGTACTCCGCTTCCGCGATCACGCCCAGCGGCAGGCTCGGCATCAGCGCCACTTCGCGTCCGTCGCGATACGGACTCAGATGCCCCGCATTCGCAATCGTCACCGTGCCGTCGGGATACACGCGCGCGCAAAGGCACGTCGCATAGCACGGCGCGCAATCCAGCTCCTTCACCGCCGTTCCCGGCGACGCCACTGCGCCGATCAACACGTGATTCAGGTGCTTCAGCACCGTCGCCGGATCGTGCGAAAGCTCATTGCGCAGCGCTCCTACCAGCGTGCTCGAGTTCATGGCCGCCTGCAGCCCCTTGCCGCTCACATCGCCCACAACGATCAGCAGCGATCGTCCTTCAGCGGCAGCACCTGGAAGAAGTCGCCGCCCACCCCATGCACCGGCAGATACGCGCTCTCCAGCATGTAGTTCTCGTTCGACGGCAGCTGCGTCGGGATCAACAGCGCCTGCACGCTCTTTGCGGCCGATATCTCCGCGGCCGACTTCTGCTCCTCCTGGCTGATGTGCACGAACCGGTACAGGATCACCGCAATCAGGCTGCTCAGAAAGATCAGGTCTGAGAGATTGCCGATGTTGTACTCAATCGGCCCGACGTGAAACACCGGTGCGCCAAACTTCTGCGCAATCCAGTTCCGGCTCGCCGCCAGTGAAAGAGCCATCGTGATCAGGTCGGTTGCCGCCGCCAGAAAGAACGGCACCAGCATCGCGCCGGCATCGCCCCGCCCTCTCCTCCATGACCGGTACAGAAGCGCCGTCACCGCAATGCAGAACACGCCTTCCGCAATCAGCCACACCGCCGTCGTGAACGCATCCCATGGCAGGAACTGCAGAAACGGCACAACGAGCGCCAGAATCTGCAACGCCCTCACGACGCGCTTCGATTTGCTCTCGGTAAACCGCAGAACAAATTCCAGCGTGATCGCCATGAAGATGAATCCGGCAAAACTGCTCGATATCGAGAAGGCCCGCAAGGACATCACGCCGAGCCCAAAGATCACATGGATGATCCGCTCGGTCGCCGCCGCCACGCACAGGATCGCGAGCCACATGTACTCGCTGTGCCCCACCTGCGCGAGATAGAGCGCGCCGCCCAGCACGGCAACGCAGAGAAACAGGAACGCCAGCACCAGCCCGAAGGTCGCCAGCCTGTTCCATTGCTGGCCGATCGCCATCGATTGCCGCTCGGCCAGATCGGTCGCACCGCCGATCTCGACCCGCTGCAGAATGCCGCGGCTCACCGTCACCTTCGGCCCGGTCCACGTTCTCACCGCAATCACCACGGGCCCCGGATTTACCGTAGGGAAAGCAAGAAGCAGCGGGGCGGATTCGTACTCCGTCGGAGAGTCCGTCAGGCCGCGCGTATGGCCGATCTCATAGCCGTTCACGAACGCCGAAAATTGCCCCACCGAGTTGCCGGTCACCAGCAGAGCCAGCGCCTGTCCGCCAGTCATGCTGCTGAACTGAGCCAACTGCGCCGGCTGGAGCTTCAGCCGGTACCAGGCGTATCCCGTGTACGTGTCGAATCCCTGCTCGGCGAGCGACTGGCTGAGATTCACCGGCTGCCAGCTTGAGTCATCCATTGCTGGATCGGCCCAGGACGGGTCATCCCCGGCGCGAAACCTCCACTGGCCGTCCAGGTTCACGGCCCCGTGCAGACCGGCAAGGGGATTTTGCGTTTTCGCGTCGGATGCCGGCACGCTCGGCGCACTATTCTGCTTCGCGGCCGCTTGCTGCGCCGGTGAACCAGCCGCGAAGAAACCGGCAAGCAAAAACGAGCAGAGAACCGCTCGCCAAAAGAGCTGTCCCGCTGCTCGTCGATTCACTCGCATGCGTGTCAATGAAATTAGAGCACGGCCCGACCGTCCCGTCTCACGCTTCAGAAGACGAACCGGCCTACGCTGCCGACCTGTCAGGTTGTACGAGTTTCGATCCGGATCCGTTCCTACCGCCGCGCTTTCACCGCCTCTTTCGCCTCGGCATGGCCCGTCGCTGGAACCTCGGGCACCTCGGCTTTCGCCGCTGCCCCAATCCCAAGCTTCTTCCGCACCTCGCCATCCATCCTGGCGAAGATGTCGCGATTCTCCTTCAGGAAATTGCGCGTATTCTCGCGGCCTTGGCCGATGCGCTCGCCGGAGTAGCTGTACCACGCGCCTGACTTCTCCACGATGTTGTGCGCCACCGCCAGGTCCAGCACGTCGCCTTCGCGGCTGATGCCTTCACCGTAAAGGATGTCGAACTCAGCCTCGCGGAACGGCGCCGCCACCTTGTTCTTCACAATCTTTACCTTGGTGCGATTACCGACAACCGAATCGCCTTCCTTAATGGCTGCGATTCTGCGGATGTCGACTCGGACGGAAGAGTAGAACTTCAGCGCGCGACCACCCGTTGTCGTCTCCGGATTGCCGAACATCACGCCGATCTTTTCGCGAATTTGATTAATAAAGATCAGGCAGGTCCGCGACTTCGAAACTGTGCCGGTCAGCTTGCGCAGCGCCTGCGACATCAGCCGTGCCTGCAATCCCACGTGCGAATCGCCCATCTCGCCGTCGAGTTCGGCCTTCGGCACCAGGGCAGCCACAGAGTCCACCACCAGCACGTCGATTGCGCCCGAGCGCACCAGCGCCTCCGTGATCTCAAGCGCCTGTTCGCCCGAATCCGGCTGCGAGACCAGCAGGTTGTCGACATCCACGCCCAGCTTCTTCGCGTACGCAGGATCGAGCGCATGCTCGGCGTCCACAAACGCCGCCAGGCCGCCGTTCTTCTGCGCCTCCGCGATGATCTGCAGCGTGATAGTCGTCTTGCCCGACGACTCCGGCCCGAAGATCTCGATGACGCGGCCCCGCGGCACGCCGCCCACACCGAGCGCGCCGTCAAAACTGATCGACCCCGTCGAGACCACAGAGATGGGAACCAGAGCCTCCCGCGATCCGAGGCGGACAATGGACCCCTTCCCGAACTGCTTCTCAATCTGGCTCAGGGCTAATTCAACGGCTTTAGAGCGCTCATCGGCGACCGGCATGGTGCTTCTCCTCTATAAATACTCGCCCTGCGCGCCTCGTTGGGATGGCAAAAACACGCGTCGGCTAGTTGATTTCGAACGGATTCTAGCAGTTTGTTACATCCCAATGATATCGAAAAAGCGAAGAAAAGGTGAACAGAACGGCACCCCTGTATCCGTCATCACGAATCCAGAGGAAAACCCGGTACAAAACCGATGTTGGAACTAGCCCAGCTACAAGCTGCTAACTACTAGCGACCGGCAACTGGCTACCGCTGTTGGCTACTGGCAAGTGGCTACCGGCGACCGGCTACCGGCTACCGGCTACCGGCTACCGGCTACTAAACCGTATACGCCCCGACCCGTGTCTCCTTCTGAGTCAGCGCGTCGCAGGCTCGATCCAGTTCCTCATACGCCGCGTCGTGATCTTTGCGGAAGGCTCGAAATGCCTCTTCGCTTTTCCAGCGGTCGATCGTCAGGTACGACCCGCTAATGTACGCGTCCCGCAGCAGCTCTGTGCCGTGATACTCCGGTGAACTCCGGAACAGCTGTGCCCAGTTCCCCTCCGGACCGTACGCCGCTTCAAATGCAGCCACCTTCTCCTCGGCAATCTCAAACTGCCACACCACAACAAACATGCATCCCCTCGATTTCTCCTCCATCGTAGCGCACCCCTCCCTGTCCGGAGCTACACTGGCATCCATGCCGGCCGCGACCATCGACGAGCTCTTCGCGCAAACACTAAGAGGCGACTACGACGACAACAAAGCCTGGGATGCCATCCACTCCCTGCGCGCCACCGGCTCGCGCGAGGTCTTCGACAAAGCCGTCGCCTGGTGCCGTTCCACCGAGCCGCTGAAACGAGCGCGCGGCGCAGAAGTCCTCGCGCAGTTCGGCCACACCGCCGAAAACCAGACCACCCTTTTCGCAGGCGAATCGTTTACCATCCTGGCCGGCATGCTCGACACCGAAACCGACCCCGTCGCCCTCAGCGCCATCGTCACGGCCTTCGGCCACCTCGAGAACCCGTCGATCATTCCCCAGATTCTTCCCTTCAGCTACCACTCCGACGTCGATGTCCGCTACGGTCTCGCCTTCACCCTCGGCTGCTTCGCCGACGATGAGCGCACCGTCTCCACGCTCATCAAGCTCATGAGCGACAAGGACAGCGAAGTGCGCGACTGGGCCACGTTCGGACTCGGCGGCCTGGGCAATTTCGACTCGCCAAAGATTCGCGAAGCCCTCTTCAAGAATCTCAACGACGAAGACGAAGACGTCCGCGAAGAGGCGCTCGTCGGCCTCGCGCGCCGCAAAGATCCGCGCTCCGTGAGTGAGGTGATCAGCGCGCTCAAGGACGAAGACCGCGCCGCGCGTGCCCTTGAAGCCGCAAATTTTCTGCTGGACCGGGATCGCGAACCCCTCGAGGATTCAGCCGCCGCGGTTAAAGCGCTGCGGCAGCAGTACCCCGATCAAAGCTGAAGTCGCACCTGGCGCATAGCTCCATTGAAGGCTGCGAGTCTCAAACCCAACTCGGCTGATAAGTGCGCTCGATCTCTGGCATTGCGTGCATCGCACACGCGCAAGTCCGAGATTCTCTTTCTTGGCTTTCGTCTCTTCCGCGCCCTTTCTGCGAAATGAGCAAATCTTTGACCGAGCCGAGGTTGGGTTGAAGCGGCACAATTGCGGTTGCGCAACCACGGCTGTTGCGGCATCATGATTGCGCAACTAAGTACACATCTGAGCTGTTTCGAGGCTAATCGATGGGCCGATCCATTCTCGTTTTTGCCTTCGCATCTATCTGCGCCTGTATGGGCATCTCAGCCCAGGAGAATGGCGCGCCACTGCCAGCGCCTGCTCCGCCGCCCGCTCCACAAATGAGGCCCGGCGATCGCATTGTTACCAAGAAAGAGTCGGAGACCGTGAATGCCGCGATTGCCGAGGCACGCAAGGCCACGGCAGAAAAGCGCTATGCCGATTCCGAAGCCCTCATGGGAAAGACCACAACCGAGAATCCCAATCTGATCCTGCCTTGGCTTGAGCTCGGACTCGCTCAGCTCGGAGACAAGAAATACCCTGACGCCGAGAACAGCTTCAAGATGGCGCTCGGGATCGATCCCGAATCCCTTAAGAGGGCGCACTCCGATGACTTCTACCAGAAGCCGGATGCTCCGGGTGTCGTCGCAGCCTCTGCCACCCGCGCATCCCGCAACACTGCGAGCGGCGGGGTCGTCTCCACTGGAGAAGCGCGCACTCCCGAGGTGCAGGGTGTCGCCTGGGCTAGTCTCGGCGAAGTCTACGCCCACGAAGGCAAGATCCCGGAGTCCCAGGCCGCTTTCGATTCGGCTGTGAAGGCCCTCCCAGCCCAGGCTGCTCAATATCGGCACAACGAAGCCGTTGTCTTCTTCCAGTCGGGGAACCCCGACGCCCAACTTGCCGCAGCAGAGCAGGCCATCGCACTTGAACCCGGCCGCGCTGCAAACTACTACTTCAAAGGGCAGGCGCTCGTTGGCAAAGCCACTCTGGACTCGAAGAGCGGAAAAATGTTACTGCCGGCAGGGTGTGCCGAGGCTTACCAAAAGTATCTGCAATTGGAACCGAAGGGTCCATTTTCCGCGGATGCCAAAGGTGTCCTGGCCGCGGCCGGCAAGAGCTGAAGGGGCTCGCCACGGTTCTTTTCGACTCGCGCACACTCGCCCATCTCAGGAGACGAACGACATGTCCTGGTTTGTACTCGCCTGGCAGCGCGCCACCGACTTGAGCGGCCGATCGCGGCGCAAAGAATACTGGTATTTCAATCTCTTCAACGGCGTAGTCATGATCTTCCTGGCGCTCTTCGCCATCGCCTTCTCTGAAGATCGCAAGCCGGCGACGTTCCCCTTCTTCCTGATGTTCGCCTACGGTCTGGTTCTGTTCGTCCCGGCGCTTGCCGTCACCATCCGGCGCCTGCACGATATCGGCAAGAGCGGCTGGTGGTACTTCATTGCTTTCGTTCCGCTCGTAGGCGGCATCGTCCTGTTCGTCTTCACCCTGCTCGACAGCGAACCCTACGCGAATCAATGGGGCCTCGACCCCAAAGCCGCCGAACGCGCCGCAATCCCGCCACCTCCTTCTCCGATCTACCGCTAACCTCATCCGCCGCAGGAGGTCTTACGCCCGGCCTTGCGAACGCTATGGCACGAGTTTTCGCACCGGAACAATGCTAAAATTCGTGTACAGGGAGTCTGAGATGAGAACCACCATTGCGCTTGATGACGACTTGATCAAGAAGGCAGAGCAGTACACGGGAATCAAGGAAAAGGCAGCTCTTATCCGCGAGGCGCTGACAAGACTTGTACGTCAGGAAGCGGCGCGCCGCCTTGCGACCCTGGGCGGCACGGACCCAGACGCAAAAGCAGCTCCGCGCAAGCGGGTAAAGCTGTGATTCTTGTCGATACCTCCGTGTGGATCGATCACCTGCGGAAGGCCGAGCCCAGGCTCAAGGAACTGCTCGAGAACGACGAAGTCGTAACCCATCCTTACATCACGTTGGAGTTGGCGCTGGGCTCGATCGCGAACAGAGCGAGGTTCCTCGAGGACATGGCTCTGCTGCATCAGATGCCGCTCGCCGAGATCTCTGAGCTGCTTGAGCTGATTGAGCGGCGGAAGCTACATAGGCGTGGAATCGACGTCACAGACATTCACCTGATTGCCTCTGTGCTCTTCAATCAATCCGTCCGAATCTGGACACGAGACCGAAGATTCGGCGAGGTTGCAGAAGAGCTCGGAATCCGTGCTGCCCTTCCCTGAGCATCTCTGGACATTCGAAGATCGAGCACCCGGCGGCCTCGAAACGCGATAGCGCACACACCCCCAAACATCAGCCTGTGATGACGGATACATTCCGTCGCGAACTCCTCCGATACCCTGCTCTCGATTGTTGAATTTGGACCCGAATGGTCCAGATGCACCGCCCCGGGAGAACGCATGGGATCGCTGCCCGCGAAAGATCCGGCTGCTGAGAGATGCCTCTCCGCCAACTCCTCGATGCAGCTCACGCGCGCGTCCGACTACGCCGTGCGCGTCCTCATCCACCTCGCCACGCTGCCCGACCACACCCGCGTACTCCTTCCCGACATTGCCCTGGCCACCGCCGCGCCCGAGAGCTTTCTTTCGAAAGTCCTTCAGTCCCTTGCTCACGCCGGACTCATCTCCTCGCGCCGCGGCAAACTCGGCGGCTTCGCCATCCTTCCCCGTGGGCGCGAGGCGACCATCCTTCAGATCATCGAGGCGATCGACGGGCCCGTGTGTCTCAACGTCTGCCTCAATGGCGGCAAGGACTGCGAGCGGAAATCCACCTGCCCGGCTCACCCCGTCTGGGTCCGCGCCCAGCGCGCCATGTTCGACGTCCTCATCTCGGCCACCGTCTCCTCGCTCGCGGTTAAAGCAGCCCCCCCACCCGCACCCTCATCGCTTCCCATCGCCTGATCCGCGCCGTCGCTTAACCTGGTGCCCCGCTTTCAGCTAAGAGCTAACAGCGAATAGCTGCGGTACCATGGTCTCGATTGAATTTTCCGCATCAGCGCTCCGCAGAACAGCACCCAGCGCCAACTCCGCCAGTTCCGCTCCCCGCATCCAACCCTCAGAGGATCCATCGAATGCGCCAGAAATTCGCATCCCTGTTCGCTCTTGCCGCTCTCGCCGTTCTGCCCACCGCCTGCAAGAAAGAAATCGACACCACCCAGCTCAAGACCGCCATCAACAACTCCTACGCCGGCAAGCACGAGTGCCTCTGGCCCGAGCCCATCAAGATGCCCGCCGAGGCGGATCCCGCAAAGGACGATCGCGTCCGCGACTTCGATGCCCTTACCGACGCTGGCCTTCTCGCCCGCGCGCCGGAAGAGAAGAAGCGCTTCCTCATCGGCTCCAAGCAGGTCAACCTCTACGACCTCTCCGACAAGGGCCACAGCATCTGGACCCCCGACGCCAGCCGGCCCGGCTACGGCAACTTCTGCTTCGGGCACTTCAACGTCACCGCCGTCTCCAGCGCCGTCCCCAACGATCCCAACAACCCAACCGAGTACAAAGTCACGTACCAGTACGAGGTCGAGGGCATCCCCGGATGGGCCACCACTCCCGAGTCGCGCCGCGCCTTCCCCAAAATCTCCAAAGACACCTCCATCCAGTCCGCCACCGCCACCCTCGTCAAGGACAGCAACGGCGGCTGGGTGGTTCAACCCATCGCTCCCGCCGGCGAAGAACCACCCGTCAGCCAATAGCCTTCAGCCGGTAGCTTGTAGCCCGTAGCCATCAGCCCTAATCTGCAAGCTACCGGCTACCAGCTACCAGCTACCGGCAATCTTGTCACCTCGTCCCCTCCTCCATTCGGTTGATCGCCCACCGCACCTTCCGCCCCGTATACTTCCCCCATGTTCCCGGCAATCCGTGCGTTGAGTCTCTCTGCCCTTCTTGTGGCGTCCACTTTTCCCCTCATCCAGGCCCAGCAAAAGCCGACACAGGGCCTCGACTCCGCCCACACCGTCGAATCCAATCACGCCGTCCAGCTTGACGCCGAGCACCGTGTCATCACCGCCGGCGGATTCGTCAAATCCGGCCCCATCGTCTTCCAGGACACCTCCGAAAAAGCCGGCCTCAACAAGTGGACCCACCACATGGGCACGCCCGCCAAGGACTACATCATCGAGACCAAGGGCTCCGGCGTCTGCCTCTTCGACTTTGACAACGACGGCTGGCTCGACATCTATCTCGTTAACGGCTCCTCGCTCGAAGCCCTCGCCGGCAAAGCTCCGGCCCCCCACGCGGCCCTCTTCCACAACAACCACGACGGCACATTTACTGACGTCTCCGCCAAAGCCGGCGTGCAGAACGACCGCTGGGGTTTCGGCTGCGCCGTAGCCGACTACGACAACGACGGCTACCCCGACCTCTACGTCTCCAACTTCGGCAAGAATCGCCTCTACCACAACAACAAGAACGGCACCTTCACTGACATCGCCGACAAAGCCGGAGTCCAGCTCGGCAACTGGTCAACAGGCGTCACGTGGGGCGATTACGACGGCGACGGCAAACCTGATCTCTTCGTGGCCGGCTATCTCCACTGGGACTGGGACAATCCTCCCGCCAAAGGCGGCGAAGGCGGCTCCAGCAACGCTTTCTGCACCTTCCGCGGAGAAGCCACCGCCTGCGGCCCGCGCGGCCTCAAAGGCGAGCCCGACCATCTCTTCCATAACAACGGCGACGGCACCTTCACTGATGTAAGCGACAAAGCAGGCGTGGCCGACAAGCCCGGCTACTACGGTCTCGGCGCCGTCTTCGTCGATATCAATAACGATGGCAAGCCCGACCTGCTCGTCGGCAACGACTCCACGCCCAACTACCTCTACATCAACAAGGGCGACGGCACCTTCGAAGACGTCAGCTACGCCTCAGGCTACGCTCTGAACGAAGCCGGCCGCGAAACCGCGTCTATGGGCATCGCCGTCGGCGACACCCAGAACAAAGGCATGCTCGACGTCTTCAACACCACCTTCTCCGACGACTACAAGCCCCTCTACCGCAACGAAGGCGACGCCAACTTCACTGATGTCAGCTACCACGTCGGTCTCGGCGAAGTCACCGTCCCCTTCCTCAGTTGGGGCGATGCCTTCTTCGACTACGACAACGACGGCTGGAAAGACCTCATGATGTCCGACGGCCACGTCTACCCGCAGGCCGACAAATACAACTGGGGCACCAGCTGGAAAGAACGTCCCATGCTCTTCCACAACCTCCAGGGCAAATCATTTGAGAACGTCCCTGCCGTGGAAGGCACTGGCCTCGCCGCCGTCATCGCTGGGCGCGGCATGGCCGTGGGCGATCTCTTCAACGACGGCAAAGTCGACGCGGTCTTCAGCGTGATGGACGGCCACCCCGTCCTTCTCCGCAACGTCGATCCCAACAGGAATCACTGGATCGAACTGAAGCTCACCGGCAGCGGCAAATCTCCGCGCGACGCGACAGGCACCGTCGTCTACGTCACCTCCGGAGGAGTGAAGCAGCGCGGCGACGTCATCAGTGGCGGCAGCTATCTCTCCAACAACGACCCCCGCGTCCACTTCGGCCTCGGCTCGGCAACCAAGATCGACGACGTCGAGATCCACTGGCCCGACGGCACCGTCCAGCACGCCGCCGCCCCGCTCGACAAAATCACCCCCATCACCGAATCCACAAATAATCCAATTCCCTAATCAGGAAGTCTGGGTGCCCCATGTCTCCTTCTTTTGGAGACATGGGATCCCATAGGCTCGTTCGCTAATTCATTCCAACTTCCGTCGTCCTGTCATCCATCACCTTCGCGATCTCTCGCTCCGGCTTCGGCTGCACAGAGAGTTCCGTCTGCACACCCGACATGCCCTGCGCAAATCGCACCGACAGCAGATGGAATCCACGCTCATCGCGCAAAAACACCAGGCTGTTCTTAGGCTTGATTTCAAGGCTGCGCGATGTATGAACCAGCAGGCCTGCTTGAATGCCCGTCTCGGTGCTCACAACGCGGAGATAGTTGTCTGCGTCACGAAACACGCGATACTCTCCAGCAGCAAAGGCCTGGTCATTCGCCGAAAACGCGAAAGGAATCGTCACCTGCGAAGCATACTGCGCTTGCGCGCTCTGCGTATTCATCATGCCCAAAGTGACTACGATTGCACCTGCGAAGAACGCGAAGCGCGCTCTCAATTGATTCAGTGCGGGGGAAACCGCGGCTCGGATGTTCATGTGTTCAGTACTCTCTCTTTCTGATTTCGATCGAAGGTTGATCAGCCTTAACTATGGAGCCGATCCCTGTCTGCCCGATTGATCCAGCAGCCCGTGTTTTTGCTCAAAGCACCCGATCTAAAACCAGCTCATCTCTACAAAAAGAGCGTCCACTTCGCACACCACAACATCGCATTCCATCTTTATCCCCACAAATCTGGGTGCCCCATGTCTCCCGACTTTGGAGACGTGCGAGACAAGGAACTCGGATGCCGCGTGCCCCTGGTCCGTCGCATTTGTGGACCAGCGACCGAACTTGAAGGGAGCATGGGCCTTCTCTGGTCCGGTGACTACGCCTCGCAGCACAAAGGCAACATTCCCGAAGACGTCATCCAGACCCTCGCGCAGACCTGCGCCGAGCGCCTCCGCCACGAATGGGAAAAGAACTGACCAAAAGAAAAAGGGCCGTGAATCACAACGATCCACGACCCCGAGCACAATCTGATCACTACCACTAACAACTGATCACTGACCACTGCCCTTGAACGACTTATTCGGATACGCCGGATGCTGAGGCACCGGCCGCGGATCGGCCTTGATCTCCTCCTGCAGCAACTTCAGCGCCGCATTCAGTTGTTCATCGTTCCCCGCATAGGTTCCGTGCGGCAGATCATCCACGGCGATATCCGGCTCCGCTCCGTGGCCCTCGATCAGCCATTTCCCTTCCGGCCCGTAGACGCCGATCTCCGCCGCGGAAGCGATTCCGTTGTCGGCCTGCGTATTGCTGAAGCTCAGCCACACCTCGCCGCCCCATGTCCGCATGCCGATCACCTTGCCGAGTCCGAGCCTCTTGAACCCTTCGGTGAACGCCTCGCCATCGGAAGCCGTCGATTGGTCGCAGAGCACCACGATGTGTCCGCGGAAGGCATACTGCATATTCCACGACGGGCTCCCCACCCGCGGCTGGAAGTAGAACCACGCCTTGCGCATCAACTTCGAAAGCAGCCACGAATCGATGTTTCCGCCATTGTTATGCCGTACGTCGATGATCAGACCCTGGCGATCGAAGACGGGATAGAACTCCCGTGCCCACTGGTCGATATCGCCGGAGCCCATCGCGCGCAGGTGAACGTAGCCGACCGTATTGTTCGACTCCTTCTCCACCTGAGTCCGTCGCGAATACTCCCACTCGGCGTACCGCAGACGCGCCTCATCTCTCCCGCTCATCGGCGTCACCAGCAGTTCGCGCGTGGTACCCGCCGCATTCTTCACCTTCAGCAACACCTGCGTTCCAGCCTTGCCGCGCAGCAGCGCCCGCTCGTCCGTCACCCCAAGCAGGTCCTGCCCATCCATTGCGACAATCACTTCTCCCTCGCGGACCAGCGACTCAGGCCTTGCGAGCGGCGGAGCCATATCCGGCATATCGGGATCGTGCAGATACACGTGCTCCACCACGAAGCCGCCCGCCTTCTCATCGCGCCGCAGACGCGCGCCGAGCGATGCCAGATCGATCTGGTCCGCGGGCTTGCGCTGATCGCCACCCACCACAAAGATGTGCAGCGCCGAAAGCTCGCCGACCATCTGCGCAATGACCCCATTCAGCTCGTCGCGATTCGCCACACGATCCACCAGCGGCAGGTAGCGGTCGCGCATCGCTGCCCAGTCCACCCCGTGCATGTTCTTGTCGTAGAAGTAGTCGCGCTCCAGCCGCCACGCATCCAGAAATATCCCGCGATACTCGTCCACCGGCTTGGTCGAAAACGTCCAGCGCGACAGGTTGATCGACTGTTTCGCCAAGGCCTTCGCATCGCCCAGCGCCGAGGGCTTCACATCTGAATCAAGAATGAAGAACTCATCTCCCTTGCGCACCAGCAGCTTCTTCCGGTTCTGCGAAATCTCAAACTGCTTCACGTCGCCCATCACGTTATCGACTTCGTCGCCCTTGTTCGCCACATCCACGCACTGCAGCGCAAGATGCTGATGCGTATTGTCGCCGTCGCTGAGCCAGCAGAGCCGCTTCTCTGTGGCTTGCAGGTTGCCGTAGTTCCCCGCCGGCACCGGCACCTCCGTCAGTCGTGATGACAACTCTGCGAAGTCGATCTTCACCTCCGGCGGCTTCTTCTCCTCTTTTTTGTCGTCTTTCTTCTCGTCAGGCTTTTTCTCGCCGGCCTTCTTCGCCATATCAGGCGACTTCTTATCGTCCTTCTTCACATCTTTCGACTTGTCGTCGTCCTTCTTCTCGTCCTTTGCCGCATCGCCATCTGGATGCAGTTCATCCGGCGGCAGGAACGGCGAGCGCAGATCCGGCACCAGGGCAAGCTGATAGACCTTCACCTGGTGATCGAAGAAAGGCTCCGGCTGACGCGGCCCCCAGGGCGACTCCACCACCGTCTTCAGCGCACGGTCCGAAAGGAAGTACATCCACTTCCCATCCGCGCTCCACACGGGATTGATGCTGTCATAGCGGTCCGACGTAATCTCCTTGATCTCGCCCGACCCGACATTCAGCACCTTGATCTGCGCGAACTGGTTGTTCGCTGCCTGCACAAACGCCAGCCACTTGCTGTCGGGCGACCACTGCAGGTCGGCGAAGTCTCCAGTCATCGACTCCGCAATCAGCTTCTCCTTCTTCGCCTTCACATCGAAGAGCCACAGCTTCTCGTCCTTGTCGTGGTGCGCCAGCCAGTTCCCGTCGGGAGAAACCAGCCCATCCCATCGCAGCACCTTGGCATCGTTTGTCCACTGCTCCGCCTTGCCTTCTCCGTTTGCCGGGAACTTCCAGAACTCCGTCTCCCCGCTCTCGGTCGACACCGCAAGGATGTTCTTCCCATCCGGCAGGAATCGCGCCTCGCGATAGCGCACCGCCGAGTTTGCCGCGACCTTTACGGTGCGTCCGTTGCGCAGCGGCAGCGTAAACACCTCGCCGCGTGCCGTGAACACCGCGCTGTTTCCATCGGGCGCAATGTGCACTGCGGTCAGATAATCCGAAGGCTTCTTCACCCAGTGCTCGCGAAGCTGCTCAAAATCCGAGGTCAGCGTGACCGGCACCACCTGCTCTTTCCCACTCTTCAAATCCAACAGCCACAGGTCCGCGCCGCTCGCGTACACAATGCGCCCACCATCCAGCGACGCCGACGTGATATCGAATTCCTTTTGATGGCTCTCCTGCTTGACGCCCTTGCCGTCCTCATCCATCGAGTACACATTCATCACGCCGTCACGATCGCTGAGGAAGTACACGCGCTTCTCCCACACCATCGGCTGCGTCGACGCGCCCTCATAGTCGCCGGTCAGCGGCACCGCTTCGCCTTTTCCGTCGAACTTCCAGATGCTCTCTGCCGTTCCGCCCTTGTAGCGCTTCGTCTCGCTGGGCTGCTTGTACCAGCGCGTGAAAAACAGATTGTGCTCCTCAGGCGAATACGCGCCCTGCGCTGCCTGCGCCAGCGGCACAATTTCGCGCGCGCCCACATCATTCACCAGCACCAGCTGCGTCTCCGGCAGAGTCGCATACCGCGACGTCGCAACCATCAGCCGCCCGTCCGGCGCAAAACCTGCGGGCCGCGAATCTCCGTCCCACGTGCGCCGCTGCGGAATCCCGCCCTCCACCGGCATCGTGTACACCTCGGTCGGGCCCTCGAACTCCGCACTGAACGCCACCGTCTTGCCATCGGCCGACAACACTGCCGACCACTCCGTTCCCGGGTTCGAGGTCAGCCTGCGCGCCACCCCGCCTTGCACGCCGACGACCCACAGATCGCCCTCCGACGTGAACACGATGTTCTCTCCGCGCACAGCCGGATACGTGTAATACCCGCGGTGCATCGGAGTGGCAGGGTTCCCGGCACTCTGGGCTCCCACAATCTGCGCCGACACTGCTACTCCAAAAGCAAGTGCACCCGCCAGCACACCGCGGCGAACTGCAAACACATTCTGCATACCCATTCCTTTGCGATTGACCAAACGGAGAGAGTGAGGCGATCCCGCTGCAGAGACCGCAGGAAACTCAAGCTGAAAAGAGGACGACTGAGAGGGAAGTTTACTACGGCTATTCTGTTTTTCGCGCGCCTGCTGTGACCATCGGCGCAGCAAGTTCGTATACCTGAATCGCGTCCCCGTTCAGAATCGCAACGCGCTCGCCGCTCGGCGACACCGCCACGTTTCCGCCGCCGTCGTAGACCGGCTTGATGGGAGCCTCCATCGCGACCTTCCCGGTTGCCGTGTCGTACACGCGCACCATCTGCCCCTGCACGTCTTCGATCTTTACTCCCGTGGTGTACTTCTCCGCCGAGCGCCTCAGCACCAGCGTCTCGCGCGCCGCACGCGATCCGTTACGCGCCGCCGTCAGCAGAGGCCACATCGTGTTGCTGCCGATATGCGCTTCCCACTCATTCTTCTTTGAGGTGGTGTTGAGTGCCGCCAATTTCCAGCCATCCTGCGGATCGCACCTGCTCACCAGCAGTTCCGTCTCCGTGACAAACGCACTCTTCGGCACGCAGACAGATTTTGTATCCACGACATTCCAGCCCTTCGAATCGTCGAACGCCTGGTACCGAATCACCCAAACCGCGCCGCTGTCGCGCATATTCATGAAGTATCCCTCGGAGTTCATCGGGAAGTCCGAGGTCTGCGCTGTCCACGGCGCCTGCGTTGTCTTCACAACCTCGCCGGTGTCGCGCTTCACCGTGCGGATGGTCAACACATCCTTCTTCTCCGCAGGCTTCGCGCTCTCGAGAGGCTTCTCTCCCTGCGTCTTCGCCGCTTCCTCCGCCTTCTCTTCCGATCCCGGCTCAACGGAGTTCGCAGTGAGATATTTCTGCAGCGGATCCATCTGGATCCACATCAGCCGCCCTGGCCAATGCATATACGCCTTGGTCTTCAGCTCGGCATCGCCCTCTTCCAGGCCATCGGCAGTCCGCAGCAGAAAATGCCCGTCGTTCAGCATCCAGAGATAGCGCCTGCGGTCCGGCATCGCCCAGTCTGCCTCGGCTCCGGCCTTGCCCGTCGCAACATCGACCACCACAGCATGAATCCGCTGCGCCGCCTCCTGGTCCGTCTCCGCATTCCGCTCCCGCAAACCGGACGCAACATGAAAGCTGAAGAGCAGCCGGTCTTCATCGAGAAAATCCAGGCTCACCAGCTGCTGCTGCCGGAGGAGATAACTTGTACCCGGAATCGAGAAGCCCAGCGGGCTTACCGGAATCGAGTACGCCGGCTGCACGCTCGGCTGCTCCGGGAAGTGCTCCATATACTTCTTCGGCGGCCCCGCGCCATGCGGAGCATCCGGAATCATCGGCATCGACGGCACGCTGAAGTTCGTCTGCCCATACGACTCGCCCGCGCCTGCCGCCAGCAGCAGCGCAGCCAGACCCGCTCCCACGCACACCCGTCTCATTAGAACTCGATTCTAGCCATCCGCCGTGTCCACCGCTCTAACCCTTTCGGGCTACTCCACTGTGACCGACTTCGCCAGATTGCGTGGCTGATCCACATCGCACCCGCGCCGCACAGCGATGTAGTACGCCAGCAGCTGCAGCGGCACAATCTCAATCAGCGGCGACAGCAGCTCAAACGCGGGCGGCACATGAATCACCTGCTCCACCAGCCCGCCAATCGTCTCATCGCCCTGCGTCGCCACCGCAATTACCCGACCCGACCGCGCCGTCACTTCCTGAATATTTGACAGCGTCTTCTCATACCGCAGCTTCGACGCCGGATCACCCTCGTCCCGTGTCGCCAGCACCACCACCGGCAGCGTCTCGTCGATCAGCGCATTCGGCCCGTGCTTCATCTCTCCCGCCGGATACCCCTCCGCGTGAATGTACGAAATCTCCTTCAGCTTCAGCGCACCCTCCAGCGCAATCGGAAAATGAATGCCACGCCCCAGGTACAAGAAGTCCCGCGCATTCGCAAAGCTCGACGCCAGCTGCTCGCATTGCCCCGAACAGCTCTTCAGCACTTCCTCAATCTTTGCCGGAACACGGCTCAGCTCCTCGATCAGCTCCACCGATCGTTCTTTATTCAACCGCCCCCGCAGCTGCCCAAGCTTCAGCGCCAGCAGAAACAGCGCCGTCAACTGCGCCGTAAACGCCTTCGTCGAAGCCACTCCGATCTCCGGCCCCGCATGCGTGTAGATCGCGCCGTGCGCCTCGCGCGCCACCATCGCCCCCACCACATTGCAGATCGCCACCGTCTTCGAACCCAGCGTCTTCATCTCGCGCTGCGCCGCCAGCGTATCCGCCGTCTCGCCCGACTGCGTAATCAGCAACCCCAGCGCATTCCTGTCCGGAATCGGATTTCGATACCGATACTCGCTGGCATAGTCCACATCCACCGGCAACCGCGCCAGCCGTTCGATCATGTACTTGCCCGCAAGCGCCGAGTGCCAGCTGGTGCCGCACGCCGCAATGTTGATGCTCGAAGCCGCTGCCAGCTCCTCGTCATCAATCTCCATCTCGCCCAGAAAAATGCTTCCCGAATCCAGGCTCACCCGCCCCAGCGTCGTATCGCGAATCGCCCGCGGCTGCTCCCAGATTTCCTTCAGCATGAAGTGCTTGTAGCCGCCCTTCTCTGCCTGAATCGGATCCCACTGAATCCTCTGCAACTGCCGCTCGATCGGCTTGCCGTTGAAGTCCGTCAGCTTCACGCCATCCAGCGTGATGATCGCCATATCGCCATCAGCCAGAAAATAGATATTCCGCGTGTGGTGCAGAATCCCCGGCACATCTGAGGCAACGAAGTATTCGCCCTCGCCCACGCCAATCACCACGGGAGGCCCCGACCGCGCCGCAATAATCTTGTCCGGCTCAGCCGACGACAGAATCCCCAGCGCAAATGCTCCCGTCAGCCGCTTCACCGCCTTGCGAACCGCATCCTCCAGCGCAATCTTCGCGCCGTCCTTCTCCGCCTCTTTCTGGATCTCCTCAATCAGGTGCGCAATGATCTCGGTGTCAGTTTCCGTGACGAACTTGTGTCCCTTCGCCGTCAGCTCGCGCTTCAGCTCGAGATAGTTCTCCACGATCCCGTTGTGCACCACGACGATACGCCCCGTGCAGTCTCTGTGCGGATGCGCATTCTCTTCCGTCGGCCGGCCGTGCGTCGCCCAGCGCGTATGCCCGATGCCGAAGGTTCCCTCCAGCGGCTTCTCGCGCAGCACTTCCTCAAGGTTGCCCAGCTTCCCAGGCGCCCGGCACACCTCTAGCAGAGCCGTATTCGGCCCGCCCACCGCAATGCCTGCCGAGTCATACCCGCGATACTCAAGCCGCCGCAGTCCCTCGATGATGACGGGGACCACCTTCTTACGCCCGACGTACCCTACGATTCCACACATGCCCTGATTCTATGCGAGTTGTCATCGGGCTCGTCGCCGCCTCTACCGGGCCATATCCGCCTGCCACATTCGTAATCAACCGCGGATGCCCGGTAACCTCGAACCGGTAATTTGAAAATCTTCGTTTCTGCAGCGATCATCAATCTCGTGAAAGCCTACGCGATCAACTACGGCCTCGATGTGACCACTCAAGTCACTGTCCAGTACGGCGCAGAACCAACCCCCGACGCGCGCTACTCCACGCGCGAGCGAGCCGCACTCGATTGCGTGCGCCTCAATCAAAGCCGCCACTATGTCGGATCGCACCAGTGCGCCTTCGCCGTCGACAAACTCCCCGACGGCCACTACGGCATCATCTGCACCTGCCACCCGCACCAGTCCCCCAGAGCCTGAGACTCACTTCGCCAGATACAAGTCCTGCCATTTTCCGCGCGAAGGAATCAGCGCTCCGACAGCAGCACCCAGCCCTCCGAAAAGCGGAGCCGAAACCGCCGCACATTGCCCCCTCGTGAACCACGCATCCTTACCGCCGCAAGAACCCACGCCAAAGCCCACCCCAACTCCGGCCCCCACCCCCAGGCCGATCAGCGCGTTGCGCCCGTGATGGCCCGAACTCCACAACCGCACGCGCTGAACCTCTCCCCGCTGGATCACTTCGTCTCTGCCGATCCGCAGATCGACGTCCGTAACGGTTTTGACCTTTCCTACGCGCGACTTCCCGTCCGCGGTTTGCACCTGAACCTTTTTCCCAGGCGTCAGCTGTCTTAGGATTCCCCACTCGCTCGTTTGCGCAAGTGAGATGCAGTTGGACACGACCAGCAATGCGACTACCGGAAGCCAACGACGGATGCACATCCGTACACCTCGCCCTCCAGGTTTTGGGGAAGGTCCACAATAGCACCGTTTCAACCGCACGACTGTGCGTTGTCAGAGGAAGTGCGTATCCGAGATACGCAAGCGCGCAACAGCTGAGGCTTTTGATCTGAAGACGAAAACTGACAACTGAGGACTGGTGACTGACAACTGCCTCTAAATCAGTTCATCCCGCCCCGACAGCCCCAGCTCCTTCACCACCTTGCCCACATCCTGCGAGTGGTCGCGGTGCGCGATCAGCAGTGCATCCTCGGTATCCACGATCACCAGGTTCTCCACACCCACCAGCGCCACAAACTTCTTCGGGCTGTAAATGTAGTTGTTCCCGGCCTCGATCGTCAGGTGGCCATCGGTCTCGGCAACGTTGCCGTCGCCATCCCCGCGCAGCCGCGTCTCCATCTGGTACTCGTAGAGCGAAGCCCACGATCCCAGATCGTTCCACGCAAACTCTGCCGGCACACAATACAGGTGCGACGCGTGTTCGCCCTTCGCGGATCGCGGCTCCAGTACCGCGTAGTCCACCGAGATGTTCTCGCAAGCCGGATACCACTCGCGGAAAACATCTTCAAACTGAGGCGTCCCGTATGCCTTGGCAATCTTCTCGAGCAGCGGAGCCGTCTCCGGCAGATGCTCTCGCACCGCGTTCGCCAGTGTCTTCGCCGACCACAGGAACATGCCCGAGTTCCAGTAGTAGTTCCCGGCCGCCACAAACTCCTGCGCCCGGTTCAGGTTCGGCTTCTCTGTGAACCGCCGCACCCGCAGCGCGCCCTTCTCTTCCGAGTCTTCGCCGGTCTCGATGTAGCCGTAGCCGGTCTCCGGCCGCGTCGGTTCAATGCCAAGCACAACAATGTTCGCGCCCGCCGCCGCCAGCCCGATCCCCTTTTGCAGCGCCTTCAGGAAGCGCGGTTCATCCGCGATCACGTGGTCCGAGGGAAACACACCCAGCACCGCATCGGGATTGTCGCGTTCGATCAGAAACGCCGCCAGCCCGCATGCCGGCGCAGTATTGCGCGCCACAGGCTCTTCAATAATCTGTTGCCGCGGCACGCCCTTCAGCTGGTCCGCAATCTCGTGCGCGAGAAATTCGTTCGTGATCACCCACGTCTTTTCGTGTGAGGCCAGGGGCTTCAGCCGCTCCACCGTCTGCTGAATCATCGAGCGCTCGCCATCGAGCGCCAGCACCTGCTTGGCCCGTGCGCGGCGCGACCGCGGCCAGAACCGCGTTCCGCTGCCACCCGCAAGAATAACTGGACGAAAATCAATCGACTTCGGCATGGAAAACACATCCTACCCGACAAAAGCTAGGTTTGCACAGTGATGCAAATTACCGGGACCCACAGATACCGCATCCCAGCGTCCGACAATGTTCTTTGTACTGGTTTTAGCCCTTCGAAACTGCCTGGCCATCCTGCGTAGAAACAAGGTTAGCATTTTTAGATGTAAACGTTCCGCAAGGACCCGATCAGAGCCTGTTTGTCTCAGGGCATGGCTTCAGAGCTCGCTGAAATGGTCAGAAACGGCGCCGGTTTTGAAAGGGCACGATTTAGTCGTGCCGGAACGCGCCGTTAGGCGCAAAGGTCGTTAGCCCCGCGCCTTCAGCGCGGGGTTCGTAGGTAAGTAGACAATGAGTCCTGTAGGGACGGTGCACCAGCGCATGGCTTCAGCCATGCCGCCACCATGTCACTGATCGACACGTGCTTAGCCCGCGTCACACTCTCTTCCACGCTCTTTTCCCGCGACTCTCACCTTTTCTTCCGTTAAGCTACCTGCATGTTCAGCGGCCAGGGTTCGTTTCGCATCTTCCGCATCGCGGGAATCACCGTCTACCTCAACTGGACCTGGTTCCTGGTTGCCGTCTTCGAGATCCAGACCCGCGGACGCCACTACACTTCGCCCCTCTGGAACATCCTCGAATACCTCGCCCTCTTCGGAATCGTTCTCCTTCACGAGTTCGGCCACGCGCTCGCCTGCCGTTCGGTGGGCGGCAAAGCTGACACCATCCTTCTGTGGCCACTCGGCGGCGTAGCCTATGTTGACCCGCCGCAGCGCCCCGGCGCCACCCTCTGGAGCATCGCCGCCGGCCCGCTCGTTAACGTCGTACTCGCCCCCATCCTCTACGCAGCCCTGCAATTTGCGCGAGCCGCGCACTGGCGAGCGACGATGCCGAACGCATACCTTCTCATCGGCGCCATTCTTACGACAGATGTCGCGCTGCTCATCTTCAACATCCTGCCCATCTATCCGCTCGACGGCGGGCAGATCCTCCGCTCTCTCCTCTGGTTCCCGCTCGGCCGTGCCCGCAGCCTGCTGGTCGCTTCAGTCCTCGGTTTTGTCGGCGTGGCCGGGTTCATCGCCCTCGCCCTTTACCTGCAATCTCTCTGGACCGGCATCATCGCTGCCTACGCCGCCATGAACTGCTGGAGCGGCTTCAAGCAAGCCCAGGCGCTGCGCAAGCTCGAGAAGATCCCGCGCCGCACCGGCTTCGCCTGCCCCAGCTGCCACACTGCCCCGCCCGTGGGCCTCTTCTGGACCTGCAACCAGTGCAGCACCCGCTTCGACACCTTCGAAACCGGCGGCATCTGCCCCTCCTGTGCCACCCGCTTCACAAACACGATGTGTCTCGATTGCCGCCACCAGGCGCCCACCGCCGAGTGGCAGCCCGGCTTCGTCCCCGGCACCGGCGTCCTCAGCTCGCAGGTGGGCGCTTAAAGTATCAAAATCTGGGTGCCCCAGAGCCTGTCCTGAGCGAAGTCGAAGGATCCCTCGCACTTGTGGACCTGGGAGAGATGCCGATGTCTCGGCTGTCATCCTGGAGCGGAGCGGGTTTCATCAGCGGAGCGAAGGATCTGCTTTTTAGCTGATAGTTTCACCACGATGTCGGGTGCCCCAGGTCTCCCGACTCTGGAGACCTGGGAACCAGAAACTCAAACTGCAAAACAAAAAGGCCCGGATCCCTCCGGGCCTTCTCATTCTTCAATGGACGGTCTGACTACAGATTCCCCAGGAACTCACCCATCCGCCGCGTCCCCTCGTCGATATTCTCCTTCGTCACCGGGTACGACAGCCGAATATGCTCGCCCGTCCCGAACGCCTCGCCCGGCACCGTCACCACGTGCCCCTCGTGCAGCAGCTTCGTCGCCAGCTCTGTCGCCGACTTGATGCCGCCCTTGCCGATGAACTTCCCGATGTTCGGATACACGTAGAACGCGCCCTCAGGCTTCGTGCACGTCACACCCGGAATCTCGGCCAGCTTCTTCAGCATGTAATCCCGCAGCTCAATGAACTCCGCCCGGAACTCCGCCACGCACTCCTGCGAGCCCGCCAGCGCCGCAATGGCCGCTTTCTGCACCATGCTGGCCGCGTTCGACGTCGACTGCGACTGCAGCTTGTTCAAATTCGCGATCACCGGCTTCGCCGCCAGCGCATACCCCGCGCGCCATCCCGTCATCGAATACGTCTTCGACAGCGACCCAAGAATCACCACGTGCTCTTTCGCGAACGTATAGGATCCGCCCGACACCGGCTTCCCCGCATAGTTCAGGTACACATAGCACTCATCGAGCAGCAGGTAAATCCCGCGCTCGTGGGCTAGGTGAACGATCCGCTCCAGGTCCTCGGCCGACACCACTGCACCAGCCGGATTCGACGGCGAATTCAAAATAATCGCCTTCGTCCGCGGCGTAATCGCCTTCTCGATCGCGTCCGCCGTGATGCGGAAGTTCTCCGCCTCGTTCGTCTCGAGGAAGATCACCTTCCCGCCCGCATACTGAATGATGTCCTTGAAGCTCACCCAGTAGGGCACAGGCAGAATCACCTCATCGCCGTGATCAATGAGAACTTGGATGGTGTTGAACAGCGCCAGCTTTCCGCCCGTCGTGAACACCGCCTCATCGACCGTGTACTCGGATCCGAAATCCGTCGCGTGGCGTTCCACAATCGCCTTCCGCACATCGGGAATCCCCGGCACCACGGTATAGCGGGTGAAGTTCGCCTCGATCGCCGCGATCGCCGCATCCTTGATATGCCGCGGAGTGGCAAAGTGCGGCTCACCCGCACCAAAGTCCACCAGGTTCACGCCCTGCCCACGCAGCTTGGCAGCCTCGGCCGCTACAGCCATCGTTGCAGAAACCTCAATACGCCCAATCCGATCGGCAAACATTTTTGCAGGAGCAGCAACTGTCATGATGCTTCCATTCTCCCAGATTCCGCGCCCATCTCAAAACACAACAATTCGGAGGGAACGCGGGGCTTCGGCCCGGACCCAACTGCTCGCATGCGAGAAACGACTTTAGTCGTGCCGCACAAGTTCTTTAAAGGTCGTCGGGCTTCGGCCCCTGACGATCTTCCTTGAATGAATCGAACCTGCCACCCTCGCGCTCACCGCGCGGCCCCCGAATCCCCACCATCTACTCTCGATTTTCCCGAAACTAAATCCCCCAGCCCGGTTCTAGTGCTCTATGTCGCATGAAGAGCGTACTCACCTGCTGCACGAAATCGAAGAGATCAGAACCACGATCGAGCGCCTTCAACCCGAGGTCTACCGGCAGGAAGCCACCGGCACCGACAGCCGCCGTCCGCTTCTCGTCGCACTGCGCAAAGACCTGGCCCGCGACATGGAACAGCTGCACGCAAGCTGACGCTCCTCCGCAAGCACCAGAAAACCCGCACCCGCATCACCGCACGCGCCGAACCTGGACTCCGCAACCTGGATTCGCAACCTGGACTGCTGATGAACTCTGAAGACCACCGCGCGCAAGCCTCATGTCGACTCTTCGTACTCGGCCTGCTCGCCACCGTGGTCGTTGCCTTCCTTCTCGTACTCGGGCTCTTCCACCGCCCCTTCGTCATCCATCACCAGTTCCACACCGCCTCGCGCGCGCAGCGGAGATGACCGAACCGCGCGCGCAGCGCAGAGCACCTGATGACAGACACGCAGCCCCTGTCCCACACCCCGCACCGTGTGCGAAAAAAATCCGCCCCGAACCGTTTTCCTCAACCCTGCGCCAACTCTATTGCTGCATCGTTTTAGTGCGCAGATCCGCCGTAAAACCCGCAAAAACTGGGGATTTCCCCAACTTGCAACCGATCTCATTCATTGCTACGCTGAACACATCTCAACCAACTTTGAGGCTTCCCTATGCAGTACCCCCACCGTCGCAACCGCGACGGCTCCGTTGACTCCATCTGCCCACGTTGCATCGCCACCATCGCAAGTTCCACCCGCGAGGCTGATCTGAAATGTCCTGAGACGGCTCACGTCTGCGAGCCCTGGCGCCTGGCCTACTTTGAAGTGGAGAACTCGCTCGTCACTTGGTTCTCGCGATCCGTCCGGGACAACCGCGCATCTGCCTGACGCCCCGCCAGCCGCGCATTCATCGCGCTCACTGTGCGCATCGCATCAGAGTTCCACGCCGCCAACCACCCTGCGTAGATCCGATTCGCGACCAAAAAGCAGAAAGGCCCGCGTCATCATGGCCGAACACTGCGGGCCCTTCCAGCAAGTCCATGGGCTAGTGGACTGCACTCACCTTAAGCCCTCTCTCGCCTCATCGAAATAGCACTTACGCGCCCCGGGAATTCCCTCATTACCAACGAATTCCGCACACCCGCGCCGCAGGCAACCGATCAAAGACTGGCAACTGGCAACTGGCAACTGGCAACTGGCAACTGGCAACTGGCTACTGGCTACTGGCAACTGATCACTGTTCACTGACCACTGTCCTCAACTCCACCAGCCTCTTCATCAGCCCATACGCCGCCGACAGAATCGGCCCGCCCATCGGATCCTGGTTCAGCGCCTCTGTCGGACCCTGCCCCAGGTGAATCCCGCTCGGCGTCAGCAGATTGATCCGCACATTCCCCTTCTTCGGCTCCGGAGGCTTTGGCTGCGTCCATGCCGGAATCGCGCTCGCCACCACGCTCCCCGCCTGCAGCAGCTCGTCAATCAGCCCATCCAGCGTCTCGTCCCGCCGCTCCCACAGCACGCCCGCCCCGCCATAATTGAAGTACCGCGCCCGGTGATCGCGATAGGCCGCCACAATATCCAACCCCTTCGGCATGCCCACCTCCACCACAATCCCCAGCACCTCCTTCGCCTGGTCCGCCGGAGGCTTCTCGCCCAGCTCCCGCAGTGAGTGCCACGCCTGCAAAAAGATCCGCGTCTCCACATCCGGAGTCCGCACCACCGGCCGCAGCTCCCGTTTCGCGCCCTCCACATCCCCCGCATCGCGCAAATCCCGAGCCCGTTTGAACGCCGCCCACGGCTCCGCCAGCGTCATCTTCGGATGCGCCCGCACCACATCCTTCAGCGGAACATCCCCAAACAGCGTGTTCCGAATCTCCCGCTGAATCGACTCCGGCTTCAGTGCAACAAAGTCTGACACCCCAGAACCTCCCGCCGAGCCCCTAGTCCCTATGTCCCTAGTCCCAAGTCCCTTGCCCCTGAGCCTTCAGCTCTCAGCTCTCAGCTTTCGGCTTTTAGCTTCTAGCTTTTAGCTTTTAGCTTTTAGCTTTTAGCTACCGGCTACGAGCTAGAAGCTAATAGCTAATAGCTAATAGCTAACGGCTAACAGCTAGTCCCTAGTCCCTACGTCCCTAGTCCCTTGCCCTTAAGCCTCTTCAACACATTCGGCGGCACCAGCCCCGCCACATCGCCCCCAAAGCTGAACACTTCCTTCACCATCCGCGAGCTCACAAACGAGTACCGCCCCGCCGGCTGCAGAAACACCGTCTCAATCTCCGGCGCCAGCCGCCGATTCATCAGCGCCATCTGAAATTCATGCTCGTAGTCCGAAATCGCGCGAATCCCCCGCAGCACCGCCGTCGCCCCCAGCTGACGCGCAAAATCCACCATCAGCCCGTCAAACGTCGCCACGCTCACATTCCCGATCGCCGCCGTCGACTCCGTCAGCATCTCCACCCGCTCATCCACCGTGAACAGCGGATTCTTGATCGGATTCCGCAGCACCGCCACCGTCAGATGCTCAAACAGCTTCGCCCCACGCTGGATCAGGTCAATATGCCCGTTCGTCGGCGGATCAAACGTCCCGGGATACAGGGCCTTCACACTCATACCCACCGCTCCACCCTGATCCTACAGCACTTTCCCGCACAAGATACCCCCAGTCCAGTGCCAACCCAGATGCGCACACACCTACAAGACGGCTGTCATTCTGAGCGCACGGGGCCCCGGACGTTTTCTTCAGTCCGGGGGTGGTAAGCGAAGAATCTGCTTTTCCGACCTGTGCCGGGTGCCCGTCCTGAGCGGAGTCGAAGGATCCCTCGCACTTGGGGACCAGGGAGCGATGCTCGCACCTCGACGAACCTCAACTATCTAGACAAGGCTGTCATTCTGAGCGCACGGGGCCCCAGACGTTTTCTTCAGTCTGGGGGTGGTAAGCGAAGAATCTGCTTCTACACTCTGTTCGCGGCCACGCGCAGTACTCTTCTGATAACGGAAGCCTAACTATGCGAACCGAAGGCCAAGTTTTTCAAGAACTCTCCTCCCTCTGCACGTCTCCCGGTTATGTACACGCGCTTGCTTATTTTTGTTTCCGAGATAGCATCATTCCCTACGTGGACGAAATGCGGGTCGAGGACACTATGCATCTCTTCTCCCCGGAGCGACTCATCCGCACTGAGACTTCTACTCTCATCGGACTCATGATCCAACAGAAAATTGATTGGACATTACCAAATCCACGCGATACGCAGCAATACATCGACAAGACTGAAGAACTCCTCAAAGAGCTTCATGAGGCGATGTTTGCTCCGACAATTGATCAAATGAAAAGTCTCTTCGCGTCAGGTGACAGAACAAATCCATTTCAAAAGGGAGAGAACTTACGAGAACCGATCTTCTATTGCGGGGAATCTGCTTATTCATTCCAATTCCGCGACCTTTCGGTGCCAAAGTACAAGAGCGATAACGCATGGCTTGAGCAGCACAAGAAGTTCTCAATCGAACAAGCTCGAGACGTCGTCAAAGCGCTCATTGAACTTCAGAACGAGAAGTTCACTGATGCACTTCCCGAACTCGCGAACCGTAATAACAGCGAATGGACACTCTTGCCGTACTTTTTATTCACGAATGAGGAGCTTTCAAAGTTCTCAGGCTTGGACACGACCTTGGTTGAATGTGTTGTGAACGCCTTCGTCCTGCCTGATGGCCATGAAAATCGGAGCTTTCGTGCGATCGATGACTTCAATGTTGCATCGGCCATGCCAATCATTCGCGCCGACGAGGGTCGTTTCCTATTGCTTGAACAGTACACACTACAGCAGTCGCTTTATGAGTCCCCCTTTTTCTGGATGCTCGACGATGCGACTTATCGCGAAACTGCCTTCCGCAATCGAGGCAAGTTCGTTGAGGAATTCTCTCTGGCAAGGCTACAGACAGTCTTCGGACAGAAGTCGGTGTTTTCGAATGTTAGGTTCCCCAACGTCAAGGGAAAGGATGAAATCGACACGCTCGTGCTTTTCGGAAACCGCGCTATTGTTGTGCAGGCCAAGTCAAAACGCCTGACTTTGGAGGCTCGGAAGGGAAATGACAACCTCATCCGAAATGATTTCAAAAAGAGTGTTCAGGATTCTTACGACCAAGCTGCGGCATGCGCAAGGGCGCTACTCATTCCGAACCAAATTCTCATTGCAAACGATGGAACTAGATTCGAAGTTCCGCAGAAACTGACGGAGATTTATTTGTTCTGCGTAGTCTCAGATCACTATCCGGCGCTGAGTTTCCAAGTTCACGAATTCTTGAAATTCGAAGAGCACGACAAGGTCCAACCACCGTTTGTTCTCGATATCTTCACGTTAGATGTGATGTCGGAGATGTTAGATACTCCCCTCTACTTCCTGAGCTACGTCAATCGACGAACAGGTTATCAGGATAAGATCTTGGCCGGGCACGAGTTGACAGTTCTGTCCTATCACCTCAAACACAACCTTTGGTTCGACAAGAAATACAACCTTATCCAACTAGGGGACGATGCCGCGGCCGATTTAGACCTGTCGATGTTGGTTAGGCGCGAGGGGAGACCTGGCGCACGTACCCCAGACGGGATTTTAACAAGGCTGAAGCACACAAGAGTCGGCGCAATCATAGCAGAGATAGAATCTCGACCACACCCTGGGACCATCAATCTCGGGCTTGCCTTGTTGAAGTTGAGTGAGAATGCGGCGGTCAACCTGAGCGAGGCGATCGACTCGATGACTCGTCGATCATCGATCGACCGCGATCACCACGATCTCACCATCCCTATGGGTGAAAGTCGGGATGGTTTAACTGTGCATTGCAACAATGCATCGATCGCGATAGCCGGTCCCAAGCTCGAAAACCATTGTCTCGTTCGAAAGTACAAGGCAAGGGCTGAGCGTTGGTACGGTATTTGTCTCGCTCCGGATGCCTCCGTTCGATTCGGCGTCAGTCTGGATTTCCCGTGGGTTCAAGAGCAGAATATGGAACGCATTTTGAGAGAGATGCCAAGAACTGGTTCGACCATGAACATGGCCTCGTCCGTCAAAAAAAGCCACAAGATAGGGCGCAATGAGCTATGCCCGTGTGGGAGTGGGCGGAAGTACAAGAAATGCTGCTTACTGTGATCTCCGCCATCAGACCGTTTCAGTACTTCCCTCATTTCCTTGATAAATTCAGATACGACTCTGATCCCGACCTCCGAGGGCCCTCATGCAAATCACCCGCCGCCATCTCCTGCATCGCTCCGCGCTCGCAGCCGGAGCGCTCTGTCTCCCCAACCTCCCCGCCATCGCCATCGAGCCCCAATCCCAACCCACCCCGCCCGCCGGCGACGACCTCTTCTCCCGCATGACATGGTTCAACCCGCCCGCCTCCAGCAAAATCAACGGCGGCGAACTCATCGTCCGCAGCAAACCCAAAACCGACTTCTGGCAGAAAACATACGACGGCTACGCCGCCGACACGGGACACTTCTTCCACCTCCCCGCCTCCGGCGACTTCAAATTCACCGCCCTCTGCAACGGAAACTTCGCCACCCAGTACGACCAGAACGGCCTCATGGTCCGCATCGACGCCGACAACTGGATGCGCTGCGGCACCGAATTCATTGACGGCAAGCGCTCCGCCTCGGTCGTCTTCACCCGCACCTATTCCGACGGCTCCACGCTCCCCGACCTCTCCCAGACCGCCCCCGTCTGGTGGCGCCTCGTCCGCAAAAACGACTCCATCGAAACCTTCTGCTCCCTCGACGGCGAAAAATACCTCTCCGTTCGCATGGGCTACTTCCCCAAACAGAATCCAGTCCAGGTCGGCGTCATGTGCTGCGCCCCCACCGGCGGCAAAGACTTCGACTCCACCTTCACCCACCTGAAGCTGGAATAGTGCTCAGTGCTCAGTGACCAGCTCTCAGCTGTCAGCTCTCAGCCTTCAGTTTTTGCTTTCGGCATCTCGCAGTTGGCAACTGGCATCCAGCCCTGACCACTGACCACTGAATTCTGCTCCCCGTTTTGCAGTGAATTAGCACCTTTCGGCGCACAATAGAGAGGTAGTGCTTGAACGCTCCGGACAGCGATACTGCCCGTTGCCGCTCAGTTGAGGGGGACCAGCCTCAAAAACTCAAGCCTGAAACGTAAGCGATTGATTCGAGATAATTTAAGCAACTTAGCCTTTGTCTTCAGTAATTTAGCCCGATTCTGAGCTGTAAGCCACTGATTTCAATAGCCACCCCGGGAGGGGGGTATCAGCTCAACAAAAGCCAGGATCCCTGACATTGACAGCTGATCTCTGTTCTCTGTCTGTCCCCTGATCCCCTCGTCAGCTGTGTCCAAAATCACCTTTTCCCTTGCAGTCAATTACCACCCAAAAGCGCATACTCAGATCAAGCTCGACACACTCGACCCGCCGAGCCCGAGTTTCAGAGAGGAAAAGGGAGCGAAAGGCGTCAGAAGAGCTGGAAACGGCCTCTAAGGCCTTCGAGAAGATACACTTACAGCTAAGTCCATTGGGTAGATACACCTGCGGCCGCCCATCCGCCGTAAGCCCAACAAAAAGGGCACTTGTTCACCAAGGCATACCCCAGGGGGGAGGGGCCCCCATTGCACACTGAACGCCGACACTGACCGCTGGCTACCAGCTACCAGCTACAGGCTACTGGCTCCTGGCTACTGGCAACTGGCAACTGGCTCCTGGCTTCACTGCCCCAGCGGCGTGAACTGCGCATTGAGCATCGACAGCGTCTCGTTGACGAAGATTGCCCGATGCGCGCCCGATGCCCGCTCCACAAGGCCCGCAGGCAGCGTGTTGCGGTTGTACTGGCAGATTCCACCGAACCGCGGATGAGCGTTGATGAAGCTCTCGAGGCCCCACTCATACTTCAGCAGCTTCGTCACGTCCTGGTCCGGTCCCATCTCCCAGGTCATGTCGCCCGTCGCCCACAGCCCCGCAAACCCGTCCCGGATCGAACGGTCGTATTCGGTATTCAGGCTGTCCAGCATCGCGTCGATCTCGAACCGGCCGTCAATGAGGTGTGGCCTCGCCGAAGACGCCACCAGCCTTCCGCGCCGAATTTCAGCATCGACCTCGACGCCCTCCGCGCGCAGGCTCGACAGAAACGCCGCGACCATCTGTTCGCTGTTGAGGTAGATGCAACGGTAGTTCTTGAGCAACTGCTTGCGCAGCGCCAGCGCGACCGGCCGGAGGGCCCAGTTCGCCGGCCCGTCGTAAACCATGCACTTGTGCCGGGGAATCTCTGTCATGGCTTGACCTTGCTCGCCAGTGTAAGCCCGCGAGAGCCATTAGCAAAGGCCTGTGTTTCCTGCTTACTGCGCTTGTCTCTCCGAGTAGTCCGGCGCGCGCACGATCCGCATCAGCTCGCCGTGATCGAGCCAGTTCAGCTCGCAGTGCTCGCAGTCGTCGATGATCACATTCCCCGGCCCGTTGTAGAAGTGCGTATCCATCTTGCGATGGCAGTGCGGACACCCGATCTTGCGCAGCAGATCGTGCCGGTCCGGAGTCGGCGAAATCAACGTTCCCGGATCGCCCGCGCGCAGCGTCTCGACCAGCGCCAGGAACGCGCCCATCGGGATCAGCATTCCGTGACACTTCGTGCAGTAGCGGATGCGGATCTTCGCCATCGCCGCGTGCTTCAGCGGCACGGTGCAGACCGGACACTCTTCGCCCGACTCCACCTCCAGCACGCTCACTCCCTCATCGTCCTTCGAGGGATAGAACACGCTCTTGCAGTAGTCGCACTTCAGGCAGTCTTCGTCGTCATTGAGCCGCATCGGCGCGCCGCAGGAAGGACAGTTCATTGTTCCCGCCCGCACGATGGACAATACTTCGCGCCGTCCGGAATCGCCGAGCCGCAGTCGACGCAGTGTCTCTGCCGCCCCATCACGAGAGAGGAATCATCCTCCTCGTCGTCCGATCGGCGCTCAGGTGCCGCGATCGGCACATCCATCAAATCGTCGAGGTCCAAGTCCCGTTTCGCACCCAAATCCGGAGTCATCGTGCCTCCCCTGGCGCCGGCCGGCCCGCAGCTATTCGTCTGGAATGAACTTACCGAAGACTCTACAGCATTCTCTGCTGAACGGCGAGTAACCATCGGCCACCGCCACCGGCCGAAACGGCCCCGCTGTCCGCACGCGCGTAACGTCCATAAAAAAGGCGGACCGTGTCGGTCCGCCCTAAAGATCTCTTTGCCAGAGATGTACCAAACCATTTCAGGAGGCAGCATCAGAGTAGCTCTACCCCGGCCCCTCGTCTTGAGTCGTTCGAACGACCCCCACCTCCACCAATGGATTGAGAACTTCCCAAACAAATAGAAGCACTTATCTCTAAACTCGTTCCAGACCTCATAATCAAATCAGCGTTCCTTTGAGCACTGGATCCAGTCACCTTGACGCGAGCTGATTCGAACCCGACACGCACTCGCCCCAATCAGGTCTCGACTGCATCCCTGCCCCTTCGCAGCCTCTGGGTTGTCGCTTTTGTTCTGTCCGCAGTCTCCGCGAGCCGCGCGCTCGAGCCCGGTACTCCGCTGGCCAGCTACAGCCGCCAATCCTGGGTGATGGAGAACGGCCTGCCGCAGAACACCGTTCAGGCCCTCGCCCAAACCACCGACGGCTTTCTCTGGATAGGCACCGAGATCGGCCTCGTCCGCTTCGACGGCAACAGCTTCGTCACCTACGACCAGAACTCAAAGCCGGCCCTCCCCGGCAACGACATCCAGTCGCTCCTCACCACTCCCGACGGCGCGCTCTGGATCGGGACTACCGACGGTCTCTCCCGTCTGCTGAACGGCGCGATCAACACGTTCACCACGGCCAACGGCCTTCCGTCGAACTCCATCCGTTCGCTCAAGCTGGCGCCCGACGGATCGATCCTCGTCGTCACGCAGACCGGAGCCGTCGCGCTGAAGGACTCTCACGTAGCCCCAGCGTCCTTCAACGACTCGGGCTATCTCTTCACGGGCCCGCTCTCCGACGACGGAAACGCCGTGGTCAGCAGAACAGCCATCACGGTCACCGGCAAGACCCGTCATCAGCAGGCGTTCACGATCGGTCACGACCTTCCTGGCACCCGTATCCAGACCGCCTTCGCCGATCGCTCCGGCTCCCTCTGGATTGGCACCAACAACGGCCTCGTCCGCTACGCCTCCGGCAAGCTCGACCGTTTTCCCCTCACCGACCCCCTTGCTTCCGCCTCCATCCTCTCCATCCTCGAAGACCACGAAGGCAATTTGTGGGTTGGCACCGAATCAAACGGCCTCCACATCCTCCGCGACGAGCGCTTCCGGACCCTCGGCGCCCGGGATGGCCTCTCCTCCGACTCCACCACCACCGTCGTCGAAGACGCCGCAGGGACGCTCTGGGTCGGAACCAGCGGCTACGGCCTCAACGCCGTCACCCGTTCCGGCGCAGCGTTCGCAAAGACGAAAACCTACACCGTCCGCGACGGCCTTACCAGCGACATCATCCTCTCCCTCGCCGCCGCCCCCGATGGCGACCTTTGGGTCGGCACCCCCGACGGCCTCAACCGCCTCCACCGCGGCACAATCATCCCCTACACCACTGCCGAAGGCCTGCCTGACGACTTCATCCGCTCGCTTCACGTAGATGCGGACAACTCCCTCTGGATCGGCACGCGGCGCGGCCTCGCGCACCTGGAGTTCAGCGGCGGCAACCCACACATCGACACCTACACGCAATCAACCGGCCTCGCAAGCGACCTCGTCGGCGCCATGGCCCGCGATACAAAGGGCAGCCTTTGGGTTGCCACTCTCGCAGGCCTCTCCCGCTTAGCCGGAAGCATAAATCCACGGATCACCAACTTCACCACGACCAATGGCCTCTCCAGCAACATCATCACTTCGCTACTTTCACGCGCGAACGGCGATCTGCTCATCGGCACACAAGATCACGGCTGGAATCTCTGGAACGGCCAGTCCTTCTCTCCCGTCGAAAACCCCGACCACGGCCAGACCACGATCCACGCCATACTCGACGACGAAAAAGGGCACGTCTGGTTTGCCACCGCGAACGGTATCGCCCGATGGGACTGCAGCAAGAACGGCGGCTGCTCTCACGGGATGGAATTCGGCCCCGCCGACGGACTTCGCACCCGACAGATGGCCACCAATAGTCACCCCTCCGCATGGCGCTCGCACGACGGCCTTCTCTGGTTTGCCACGCCCAAGGGCCTCGTCGAAGTGGACCCCGCCCACTTCCCTGTCAACACTGTCCCTCCTCCCGTAGCCCTGATCCATTTTGCGGTAGACGATGTCGATCAGCCGCTCAACGGTGATGTTCTCAAGGTGCCTGCGGGACACAACCACTTTCAGTTCGACTACGCCGGCCTCAGCTTCACCGCACCGCAGAAGGTCCGCTACCGCTACATGCTCGAGGGCTTCGACCACCAATGGACGGAAGCCGGATCCCGCCGCTCCGCCTACTACACCAGCATCCCCCCCGGCACCTACACCTTCCGCGTCCAAGCCGCCAACAACGACGGCCTCTGGAACGACTCCGGCGCCTCTCTCGCGTTCCAACTCCGCCCACACTTTTACCAGACGGTCTGGTTCTACCTGCTCCTCCTCGCCTTCGCTGCTGCCCTCGTCTTCCTCGCATTTCGACTGCGTCTGCTCCGTGCCGAACGAGAGTTTCGTGCTGTCCTCGCCGAGCGCAACCGGATCGCACGCGAGGTGCACGACACTCTCGCACAAGGCTATGTGGGCGTTTCGGTCCAATTGGAAGTGCTCTCCGAACTCCTTCGGCACAACAAAGCCGAAGCGGCGATCCACCATCTGGACACGACGCGCCAGCACGTTCGAGAAGGCCTCGCCGACGCGCGCCAATCCATTTGGGCTCTCCGCTCACAGGACACCGGCGAGACAACGCTGCCCGTCCAGCTGCGCCGCGCGACCGAGAACGCCAACGGGCACGGCCTCGAAGCCACCTTTAGCCTTTACGGCGCTTACCGGCAGCTGCCTCCGGGCACCGAGCGCGAAATGCTCCGCATCGGTCAGGAGGCAATCCATAATGTGAAGAAGCACGCCGGAGCAAAGCACCTTACTGTGCAACTCGAATACGGACCCGCCGAAGTCGCCCTCATCGTCAGAGACGACGGCCGAGGATTTGCTGCCAGTAACGGATCATCCCCGGCGGGACACTATGGACTGACCGGCATGCATGAGCGTGCCGAGCTGATCGGGGGCACACTGGATGTCGTAAGCGAATCCGGGAAAGGCACGACCGTGCACCTGCACCTGACTGCACCCAAAGACGCCCGCGCCGCAGAAATCAAAGAAGGAATGGAGTCCTGATGGCAGCCGAAGAAACCATCCGCGTTCTCGTTGTCGAAGATCATCACGTAGTTCGCCAAGGCCTCGTAGCTCTGCTCAACGTGGTCGACGGCATCGAAGTTGTAGGCGAAGCAGCCGATGGCGTCGACGCTATTACGCAGATCCGCAAGCATCAGCCTCACGTCACGCTGATCGATCTGAGAATGCCCCGGCTCACTGGCGTCGAGGTCATCCAGCGCATCCGCATGGAGACACCTCAGGCGCGCTTCATTGTTCTGACCACCTATGATGGCGACGAGGACATCTACCGCGCCCTTCAAGCTGGCGCCAAGGCATATCTGCTTAAGGGCATGACGACGGATGACCTCGTGACTACCATTCGCGCGGTGCACTCCGGAAAGTCTCACATACCACCCGCTATCGCTCAGCGATTAGCGGAGCGCATGGGTACTGAAGAACTGACGCCGCGCGAGTTCGACGTTCTCGAGCAGATCGTGCATGGACGCAGCAACAAGGAGATTGCCTCGTTTCTCGACATCTCGGAAGCCACCGTCAAGACCCACATCAATAGCCTGCTCGGCAAACTCGGCGTAACCGACCGCACCCAGGCTGCAACCGCAGCCATTCAGCGCGGCATCGTTCCTCTCGAATCTCTCCGCAAGCAGAAACCATAAGGTGACCATGAAGCGCTTCTCTCTTTTCGTACTCCTCGCCCTTACCTTCGCGTTCAGCCTGCATGCGCAGAACCCAGCGTGGCGCCAAGCCACCAGTTCGGAACTTGGCTCCCTGCTGCCGGCGCGCGCGCCGGTGATCAAGGAGCACATCGAAACCGAAATGCGCACAGCCAGCGGCATTGTTGACGGCAAAGGACACTCCATAGCTGGAGTCGTTCTGATCACCGCCGGTTATAGCGCCGAAGGCAAATACTCGCATTATCTTGTCGTGCAATGGCCCATCAAGATTGGCGGAGTCAGCCTCAGGCCAGGAGAATACGTCTTCGGCTATACGCACTCTGGCGACGTGCTGAATGTGCACTTTAACGAAGCGGCAACCGGAAATCTCATCGGCACTACCGATGCTCATATCATGGCCGGCAACCGCACCGTTACGCAGCTTCAGATCTGGCCTCCTTCATCAAAGGCAGTCTTCCAGATCGGCCGTTTCGCCATCCCCTACGAGCTCGGAGAGAAATAGGCGTACTTGGAACGAAGCGAGGGCCTCGCAGCGGAAGCGGCGCGAAAGGCTCGCCAACACGCGGCAGGTCGCCCATTCAGGATCCCAGCAGCACGTTGAAACGCTGCAAGATCCAGGTCGCCGCGACGTCCATAAGAGCGATGCCCTCAATCATGCCTGCGAACCTCATGGTCTTCCCGACATTCTCTGTAAAACCAGACCTGTCTTCGCCTGATAATGGCTCATGACCTCGCTGGGCTATCCGACACAACTCAAATACCACATTGTCGACGTGTTCACCGAAACTCCGCTCCAGGGGAACGGCCTCGCCGTCGTCTTTGACACCATGGGACTGCGTACCGAGCGCATGCAGGCCATCGCGCGCGAGTTCAACCTTTCCGAGACCACCTTCATCCAGCGCCGCGACCCCGCGATTGAGAAGCGAGAAGGTGTCCGCGTCCGAATCTTCACAACTCAGGAAGAGCTCCCCTTCGCCGGGCACCCGACCCTCGGCACTGCGAGCGTTCTCAAACAGCACGCTCCTGAACTCCTCATCGACCACACCGTCCTCTTAGCCCTGAACGTCGGCCCCATTCCCGTACGCTTCAAAACTGAAACCCTCTTCGGCGAGATGACGCAACGCAATCCCGAGTTCCTGGATCAGCTCGACCCATGCGAGGTCGCCCGCCTCTGCGGTCTGCGCGCTGAAGATCTCCACCCAGCCGTCCCACCACAGATCGTCTCCACCGGCACCGCGTTCGCCATCGTGGCGCTACGGTCGCACGAGCCCCTCTACCGCTTGCGCGTAGACCAAGAGCCAGCAACCCGGTATCTTCGCGAGCACGGCGGCCGGTGGTTCTACGTCATGGGTCCCACCGGCGGAGATGCTCCTGCATGGCGCGCGCGCATGCAGTTTTACGGCGGTGAAGATCCAGCCACCGGCTCAGCAGCTGGATGCGCCATCAGCTATCTTGTGGGTCACAAAATCGTCACTGCGGGCAAACAAATTCACGTGCAGCAGGGTGTCGAAATTGGCCGCACAAGCGATTTATTTCTAGCTGCCGATGTACTTGACGGCAAAGTTACGAATGTCCGCGTCGCAGGCAGCACCGTTCCAGTTGCAAAGGGAACCATTTTCCTGCCGTAATACACACGCTTTTCAACAGAATTTAATCAGTCCAAGTTACTCAATGTATTCATTCTGACGTTTTTTCCTTTGTTTCAAGATCAGTTTCGTGCAGATTTTCGCTTCCTATTCTCTCTTTTCACGGTCCTCCGCAATCCGTACTCTTGCCCAAGCATTGAACGAAATTCAACCGGATCATCTTCCGGTTTTCATAACGGCTTCAAACACAATCTGACCGCAAAAGGTTCTCCTTCCAAGGGAATGATTGCCACAGGAGTCGCCTGAAGGGGTCGCGTTCTTCATCAAAACGCGCGAGCCCTCAGCGAACCAGTGCGCCCATTTTCCATGCAGGACTCCTGCGCGGCCGACGGCCCCGGACTTTGACGAGCCTACCCGACATAACAAGCGGGCATCGCTGCTGTGCGCTCAACTCCGGACCAACAGATCTCTACGACAGGAGCAGGACCAACACGATGCGCCCCAAAAAAGTGATACTTTGCGTAGACGATAACGAACAGGATCTGTCCGTTCTCAAATTCATGCTCACCACCAACGGATACCGCGTTCTGGCTGCTACCAACGGCCCGGATGCAATCGCCCTCTTTGCCGACAATCAAATCGACCTCGTCCTGGTCGATCACGCCATGCCTCAGATGACCGGCGACCAGTTAGTCCATAAGCTCAAACATATTGCATCCCACATTCCCATGGTGATCCTCGGCGACCCTCAAAAGATGAACGGCCAGATACACGGCGCCGACGCTCTGCTCGCAAAGAAGACCTGCTCGCCGCAGGAACTGCTCGAGCGCGTAAAGATTATGAGCGCTCGCAAACGCGGCCCCCGCAAAGGCATCTCTCGCCTGGTCAGCGCCGAGCTGGCCGTAGCCTCCTAATGTCAATTCGAAAGGGCAAATCCGTGAGCTTGCCGGGATGGACCGGAGTAACGCACACGCCAGTGTCGTCCGTGCCCATTCTGGTGACCGCCGCCCTCTTGACGATGTAAAGGGCCGATGGGCATACTCGCCATCGTGTTAAAACTGGTGTATTTCCTGACGCCAGTGGAAGCAGGCTCTGTATGGATCTCGTCCTTGTTCGGCTTCTTTTCGTTGTCTTGCTCTCGTCGGTTTGCTACTTCCTTCAGCCTTTCGGAGCGAAGGGCTGGGAAGCAGCACTTGGCGGTGCATTGGCCGCCGCAGCTGTCATCGTTTTCGAGTTTCGAGTACGTGCACTCACGCTTCGCCGTCTGATTGGCGCAGTCGCGGGAAGCGTGCTCGGCATCTTCGGTGCGGCGCTCTTCTGCCTCGTGCTGCGTTCCGCTCCTCTCAGTCCGTCCACGTCGGCGGTGCTGCAGATCTTCGTCCTGCTGTTGATGACCTACGTCGGCCTGCTTGTCGGCGCCAGCAAGGGAGACCTGCTCAACCCTGCTGCACTCGGAAACCTTTTCGCAGGCGAACGCCCTTCGCGCAAGTCAGCCAAGGTTCTCGATACCAGCGTCATCATTGATGGCCGGATCGCCGACATAGCCGAAGCTGGATTTATCGATGGCATGATGGTCGTTCCCGAATTCGTGCTTCGCGAACTCCAGGTTGTCGCTGACTCGACCGACGGCTCCAAGCGCCAGCGCGGTCGCCGCGGTCTCGACATGCTGCAGCGCATGCAGTCCAGTCCCAACATTCAGGTCCAGATCGTCCCAGACGACTTCCCATCGATACGTGAAGTCGATCTCAAACTTCTCGAACTCGCCAAGAAGTGGGAGGCCAAAGTCGTCACCAACGACTTCAACCTGAACAAGGTTGCTCATCTTCATCGCGTCGAGGTCCTCAACATCAACGACCTAGCCAACGCGCTCAAGCCAGTCGTTCTGCCGGGCGAGAAGATGCACGTGCTCATCCTCAAGGAAGGCAAGGAATACAACCAGGGCGTCGGCTACCTCGATGACGGTACGATGGTCGTCGTCGATCATGCGCGGAAAATGATCGGCCGCGCCGTCGAAATCTCCGTCACGAGCGTTCTTCAGACCGCCAGCGGCAAGATGATCTTCGGCAAGATGGACGAGAACGGCAAAGGCGCTCCAGAGCCAGCCAAATCCACCGGTGCCGTGGAAATGGCGCGGTAACCCTCATTTCAATACCAAAAAAACGCCGGCGCAAAGCCGGCGTTTTTCTCGCTTTCAAAGCAGTCTAGATCTCTCGAATCTCGCTGACTTGGATAACCGGCTCGATGTTGGTGTAATTCGGAATGTCTCCCTGAAGCTGCCCAACCACAGGCATAAACGCCGCGGTGAACGCCTCAACCGTTTCGGACGTGAAGCCCACAATCGCGGCGTACGGCGCGGGTGCTCCTGGCTCACCCCCACCAATTCCTATCTCAATCGAGATCGCCTTCACCGCGTCCCCGAGCAGCCGCTTCGCCATTGGCATGTGAACACCAATATAGTAATCCACATCAAACCGGTCCCCCGGCTTGCTCGGATACAGCACACTGATTTTGACCATTGCTTTACCCTTTACGATTTCGGGGGCCCGTCTCTTGCAGTTGGGGACCGGTGATCCGGATTCGACTAGTACTTCTGCACCTTGGGGTCGATCTCGTCACTCCACGCCAGAATCCCACCTGCCAGATTCACCACCTGGGGATAGCCACTCTGCTTCAAGAACTCCGCAATCTTCTGCGAACGCGCACCCGACCGGCACTGCACGATAATCTCCCGATCCTTCGGAATCTCGCTCAGCCGGTTCGGCACATCATTCTGCGGAATCAGCGTCCCGCCGATCTGCGCAATTTGATACTCATAGGGCTCGCGAACATCCAGCAGGTACACGCTCTCGCCCGCATCGCGCCGGCGCTTCAGCTCTTTCACCGTGAGCTGCGGAATCCCGTTCTTCACGGCCTTGTCTTCCTTCGACTCCGGCATGATCCCGCAGAACTGCTGATAATCGATCAGCTCCTTCACCGTCGGATTCTCGCCGCAAACCGGGCACTCCGGATTCTTCCTCAGCTTTAGCTCGCGGAACTTCATCCCCAGCGCATCCACCAGCAACAACCGCCCGATCAGCGGACTTCCCTTGCCCAGGATCAGCTTGATCACTTCCGTCGCCTGGATTACGCCCAGGAGTCCCGGCAGGATACCTAGTACGCCGCCTTCGGCGCAGCTCGGCACCAGCCCAGGCGGTGGCGGCTCCGGATACAAGCACCGGTAGCACGGCCCATCCTCCATTCCGAACACGCTTGCTTGCCCCTCGAACCGGAAAATCGACGCATACGCATTGGGCTTCCGCAGAAGCACGCTTGCATCGTTCACCAGGTAGCGCGTCGGAAAATTATCCGTTCCGTCGGCAACGATGTCGTAGTCCTTCAGGATCTCCAGCGCATTCGCGCTCGACAGCATCGTCTCGTGCTTCACCACGTTCAGCGCCGGATTCAGCGCCGTCAACTTGTCCGCAGCCGAGTCCAGCTTCTTCCGCCCAATGTCTTTCGTCGAGTGGATGATCTGCCGCTGCAAATTGCTCGCGTCCACTACGTCGAAATCGATCAACCCCAAGGTACCGATTCCCGTCGCAGCTAGGTAAAGCGCCAGGGGCGAACCGAGTCCGCCCGTGCCCACGCACAGCACCTTGGCAGCCTTCAGCTTGCGCTGACCTTCCATGCCCACCTCGGGCAGAATCAGGTGGCGCGAATAGCGGGATAAATCATCGGTCGTAAGTTCAGGCAGAGTGGTCGGTTCGGTAGCAATAGCCATCAGAATTTGATCTCATTCATTGGAGAATCAGGAGCGCTCTTTCGATTCGGAAAAGCCGCTCGACGCTAGTTAGCAGCGCCCTCTTAGGTTAACAAACAGAAGAACGGCCCCGGCGCAAACCGCAGCCGTCCTTGCACCAAACCGGGCCCTAACCCTTCAACATCTCAGCGCGATGCAGGTTTCGTAGCGGCCGCAGGTGCAGGTTTTGCGGTTGCCGCCACAGCCGATCTGGGGGCCTTCGGCTTCCAGAAGTCCGCATCGGCCTTCATCGTCGCCTCGTCCACATAGCTTTGTTTCGGATTGATGGAGAACAGCTCAGTTTGCACGCTCTCCACCGTCTCGCCGAGCATTTGATTCAGCTTGGCCGCAGCCTCGCTGTCCATACTTGCCCACATCTTGTTGACTGCCGCCATCTCCCGGTCGATCTCGGCGAGTGAATCCCTGTGCGTGAACGATAGGTATATACCGCCCTGGCCGCCGTACATCAATCCGTAGGTTCCCCAGTGTGTATTGACGCCGGCCTTCTCGCAGGCTTCCTTGTACAACTTCGTGAGCTCATGGAACTGCCTGTCGTGCCCAAGCTTCACGTGGAATGCCGTCACCTCGTAGTACCGTGCATGCGAAAAGTCAGGACGCGGGTGGAAACTCAAATCGTCGTCGTAGACAAGTACCGCCGAGTCCATACCCTCCAGCAATTCTCCATCGGCAGCAATCGCGCGATCCAGTTCCGCCCCCAGCGAAGCATTCGTCGCAAAGACCTTGTTGTCGTTCTCCCAAGCCTCAAACGACGGATACCGCGTCATGTAAAGAGCCCGCGACTTGCCCGACATCGAGGTCAGAGCTATATAGTGGCCCTGCAGTTTGCCCTTGTTCATCAAGTTCACAAAAGCTGCCTCAGATCTGTCGTGCACGGCTCCGCTCTTGCCTGGCTTCAGCCATTCACGGTTGATCTGGATCACGGCGGGTGGTTTCATCTCGCTCGAGTCCTGCGCAACAGCAATGCCGACTCCAGCAGCTAATAGCGAAACACAAAGGATCGGTCTGATTTTCATGCGTAACCTCCTGGCTTTCGCGGAGATCACTTGCAACCCCGGGGGGAGGTCCTCAAGTACGAAGCGCGGGTGATCTGGGACGTGGCCGAAGCATAGTCCCGGTCCCCGCGCTTGTAAAGAACAGTTTCCTACTTAGATTTCCGCCACTAGTGTCCGGCAAAGCACGGCTTCAGATCTCGCCGAAGCGTGTAGGTATGAATCACCAGACTCGAGTCATCAATCACCGCGCTTGATACCTGCTGCATGTCCTCAATCTGGGTCGCAATCAGTACACCGTTGACCACCTTCGTCTTCGTGATGACGAAATCCGCCGCGACATTCGCCGTCGCGCCGCCCGGAAGCGCGATCACCAGATTCATCGTCCCTCGGCCGTCGGCGTTCACCGTGTACGTTCCCGAAATCCCGATCTGGCTGATGCTCCGCGTCGTGCTGCTCGGACCGGGCTGGTTCGCAGTCGCTGCTCCGTGTATGTTGCCGCGCCCGTCCATCACCTCAAATCCGAGAGCCCGCGCAATGTTGGGTCCGTAAGTTGCAACTGCACCATAGTCTCCGCACACAGTCGCCACTGAAAACTGCTGGTCGCCGCGTCCGCGCTCCTGCGCCTGCGACTTCTCACACGCCATCACAGAAGCAACTGCAACCACCACGCAAATCCAACCACTAAAAATCTTCTTCATCATCGCCTCCGAGGTTTTTGGGCCATTCCAAGCGGACTTCGAGAATACCACCCGCCAAACGCAGTTCGGACCGTGCAATATCGGCCGGGTGCCCATGTTTCCTTCTTTGGGAGACATGGGAAACGACGACGGGAGATCTGACCTCATCCCCGTTTGCGACCGCCCCTGCAGCTATGCGACCCTAAAACAAAGGATTAAGCCGATGCCAAAAAAGCCAGTGCGCCCCACCTTCGACCAGTGCATGGGAACCCTCCGCGAGCGCGGGTTCGAGGTCTCCGCCTTCAACGGAACCCCCAACGGCACCCTCGTTGCAAAATACGGCGCTGCTGCCGTTTTGGTCCCCGCGGCGAATCCCGAAGGCGGTCCGGCCACCTTCTTCGAGGGCCCCGGCATCCTCGTCCGCGGCCACATCGCGCGCCTTCTCGATCGCGGCTACCAGAAATTCATCAAGACGGACGAATTCGAGTTCCCCGCGACCGCCGCACAGCTCCACGCCATCCATCAGTTCCAGGAAGAGCTCACGCAGGCCATCGGCGGCATCAGCCTGTACAACCAGTCTCTCGGCACCACCAGCGATCTCTACGAGTACGACCGCCTCCGCGGTCGCGAACAGGATCAGGAGTTAATCGGGAAAAGGCCTTGGGAGCTGACCCAGGGTCACTAGCAACCTCATGGTTTTCGCCTCTTCTCACCCCTGTGGGGAGGAAGCCACAAGAAGCTTGCCAGTAGAGGCCAGCGCTTCATGCAGTCGCTGATTTCCGCGCCTCGCCCTGCGGCTTCTTCTTCACCCAGTTCCAGATGGAAACCGCGCTAGCAATCACACAGATTGCAATGAACCCGATCATCGTCCATTCAAAAGCTGGCGATTTCGCGATTTCGAGTACAGCTTTGCCGAACTTGAGCGCCAGGATTGCGAGAATCGTGAACCGCAATCCCCGCGCGAGAAAGTTGACCGCGATAATGCGCCATATCGGGTAGTCTAGGGCGCCAACGGCCGCAATCACGGTTGTGAATGGAAACGGGGGCGGTGCAATTCCTGCAAGAAACACCGCGATCGCGGAACGCTCTCCCACACGCTTTCTCAGCTTCTCATAGCGGCGATCTCCGGCAATTCTCCGAATGCCTTCTTCGCCGAGTTTGCGCGACACCAGTGCGAGGAGGATTGCACCGAGACACGAACCGACTGCAGCCGAGATGACATACAGCGCTATTCCCTTCGGGTGCTGCGCCACAAGCCCAACAACGACGAGGTCATTGCCGAACGGCAACACGAGGAAAGACGAGTCTAAGATCCCCATCACAAGCGGTCCGAAGTACCCGATATGGAAGAGAAAATGGAGCAACGGAGCGAAGAACTTCATCTGGGCTCCGAAAGGGAAATACCTTCGAATCGCATGTAGTACTTCGATGCGGGCGTCGGCTCGTCTCAGCCGGAGAGTTTTGCGCCCCAGACGCTCGAGAGCTAGAAACTTTAAAAGGCCCGGAGGTGATCCGGGCCTTTTAAAGTTTGGTTTTTCCCCTGGCGACTACGAGGCCATACTCGCTACTCGATTTTTGACTTGATTGTTGATCCACTCGAAGGTCCTGCGAAGGCCTTCTTTCAGAGGGCGGGACGGAGCCCATCCGAGTTTCTCAGAGATGAGCCTGTTATCGGAGTTGCGCCCGCGCACACCGAGCGGCCCGGGAATGTGGCGGATGCGAAGCTTTTTGCCGGCAATCTGCATTGCCATCTCGGCAAGCTGATTGATCGAAACCATCTCTTCCGAGCCAATGTTTACTGGACCGGCGAAACCGGAGTCCATGAATCGCCGCACTCCCTCCACACACTCGTCGATATAGAGGAACGAACGCGTCTGCTTCCCGTCGCCCCAGATTTCGATTTCGCCCCCGTCGGGAGTTTCTGCCACCTTGCGGCAGATTGCCGCAGGCGCCTTTTCGCGGCCGCCTTGCCAGGTACCCTGGGGCCCGAAAATATTGTGGAAACGAGCCACATGGATCTCGGTACCGTAGTTGCGGGAGTATGCGGCATACAGGCGCTCGCTGAATAGCTTCTCCCATCCGTATTCGCTATCTGGCGCCGCGGGATAGGCAGAAGCTTCCGAACAGACCGGATTATCTGGGTCTTCCTGGTTATAGGCAGGGTAGATGCAAGCTGACGAAGAGTAGAAGAACCGCTTCACTCCTGCCTTGCGGCCCTCTTCCAGAATGTTGAGATTGATGCTGGCCGAGTTGTGCATCACATTCGCATCATGGTCGCCGGTGAAGATGTACCCGGCTCCTCCCATATCTGCCGCGAGTTGGTAGACGTCCTCAATGCTGTCTACTGCCCGGTGCGCCACTTGCGGGTCGCGGAGATCGGCCTGGATGAACTCGTGACAGGCAGTCTGGGAGAACTCTGGATGTTTCAGGTCCACGCCACGGACCCAGAATCCCTCACTGGCCAGACGCTTTGCGAGATGACTCCCGATGAATCCGCCGGCACCGCAAACTAAAACACGCTTCACAGATTGCTCCTCGATAGACAGCACGCCCGCGAGCGCTGCGAGAAGGATGTTGCACCTCCTCGTGCTTTAGGGGTGGTGTTCTGAATGGAAGACACAACGATGGTTGAGTTTGAGGGTACGTGCTCTTACAGAGCCAGTTCCCCTCCCGCTCAACAAGGCGGGCTGGTGCCTTCCTTTACAAGGTAACAAAGATGCGGAGCTCAGAACCAAATGTCGGCACGGACCCTGTAGACGGAGGTCACGATGCGCGCTCGAACTGGCTGGAATCGGCGGCCAAAGGCAGGCCCTTGAGGAATTGAGCCAGTTTGGTGAGATCGACTCGGCTGTTGGACCCAGTCGGACCTTCTGCCTCCTGTTCGGCTGCATCCTGAAGAAAGGTGAATCCCACCCCGTCATCGCCGGCTCGCACGACCGACGCCTGAACGGTCAGGCTCCGCCCAATACCGCCATCGTCCGTGCGTTCGAGGGTTACAGGAAACGAGGTGCCGGGTACCCAGCGTTCCTCGGTAATCATGTAAAAGCCAGCCACGCTGACGTCGCCTATCTTATATTCCTTGGACGAGCGCACCATCCCGAGCCACGCAATGAGAGGTGGCATGGTGTGACGGTTCGCAACGCGCTGATCCGGGCAGATCCAGCGGATCAGGCGTTTCATCAACGGCTCCTTTGCAGGGGGTAGCATAATGGTTCTCTCCGACGGGGGATTCGCAGAATCGATGGCCCTGATCTCAGCGAGTTTCGGATGCTTCTCAGCCGGTCGAATATCTTCGTTGGTTTCTAAATTCATAGTGGCAGATTCCTCTCCCACGCACCAGCGGGAAGTGATTGGATTTATCGGGTCAGCATTGAACGTAGCACCGTGCACGGTAAGCCTCCCATACCTCGTAAGTTGCGCGAAGGGAAGGACCTGGGGAACCATGCAGAAATTACTTCGGTGATATGAACTTTCGTGCGGCGGATGGGCTAGAGGAACCGGGCGAGAGCGAACTTATCCGTGGCTTGGGATGGCTGGATGTCGTGGCTAATGTGGTGCAAAGCCTCTGGCATGATGAACTCCGCGGCAACTCCATCGGACCCACGGCGGACGATGCGGGAAAGAACATTGATGGACTGCTTCTTCTCGCCGGAGGCGCACGGCTTCTGGAGCGTCATCTGAATCATGGTGCCGGGCATCCATCGGTCCTCGGTGAGCAGATACATGCCGCTCATGCTGATGTCGGCTACATTCTTGGGCCTTGGAGCTCCGCCCGTGAAGTAATGGGCCACCATGCCGGGGACATACCGTCGCCCGGCTCTGCGGCGATCGCTGGGAGAGGAAGTGGGATGAAGCCACTGCCGGAACTTCGAACGGAAGCCGCTGGCAGGGGGTTCCGCCTTCGGTTTGGCAGGTGCCGGGGTCGGCGCTGCTTTCGATTTGAAGGCCGGCAAACTTGCCTCTTTCGGCGGAGCCGGTTTAGGCACCGCAGGGGGGGCTTCCGCGGGAGAACGCTGGGGAGCCGCCGTGGGGGCGGACGCCGCGACTGACTTCGCAAGCGGGACCGCCGCTCCGGAGGCATCGGAGGCCCGCGAAGGCCTAGACTGCTGAACCCTCTGGAGCTTCTCCTGAAGCGATGCGACGAAATCTCCAGGCTTGTGGGCCTCACAGCCGGATGCGTTCCTGCCTGCTGGTCTAGCTGGACTCATCACCGGTTGCATCGCCGGTGCGACTACTTCGGCCTTTGGCCCCGATTCATCCGCGGGCAAAGAAGAAAGCGCGATCGGAACCTCTGCTGCCGGGGCTGCTTTGTCCGGCACCCTGGCGGTCCAGCGACTCTTTGCACTTTCTACCGGCTTTGTACCCACTTCCCCGCTTGGGCTCAGTGCTCTGGGCGCTGGCGGAGGCGATTTAGCACCTGTCGGCGCAACTGCCGTGGGCATACTGACTTGCCACATGCTGTACGGCGCGGCGGTGAACGTAGTGGCCGGGAAGGTTTGTGCGGCGGGGGCCTGAACGCTGGGAGACAGGTCGGTGTTCCTGGAGGAAGCCGGCTTCGCCACAGACCTCTCAGGAACCTCGCTTTCAGGTCGTTCGCCGGCCTGCGGCTTTGCGGCAGGCGACGACGTGCGAGGTGCTGCTGATGTATCTGAGTGTGATTTGCCTTTTCGCCCGTTCTGCTTTGTCGGCTCCGGAACAGCCTCCCGCGGAACTGGCGCGACCTTCGCGAGTTCGTGAGGTTCCGGACGAGCCGCTCGAGGCTTTGCGGGAGGCGGAGCAGCCGCGACCCAATTCGAAAACAGATCTTCGGGGTCGATTCGGTGCTCGATCACAGCCGGCAAGACAGCGCGGGACGGATCGAGAACCGCCTCTGTCACGGCCATGGATGGGCCGGGTACCGAATCATCAAGGCTGCTGGTGAAGGGCTTCGGCTCTGTGTTCCGGGTCTCCGCGACCTTTGCAACCGCTGTGAGAACCGACTGCTCGAACGGGGTTGCATGAGCCGCAGAAGCGATTGGCCTCTCCGGAGTGAGTTCAATGGTACCTGGTTTCTCTGGTCGGGCCCCGGAACTCAAGGCAGGTGCGGCGGCCCGAGGTACCGGTTCAGCCGCGTCCGGAGCTGGCATTGAGGATACGGCCAGCAATCCCTCAAGTTCATCCGACGCGCACACAATAAGATGGTCGCCTTCTGCGGTCTTCGTGCGATGCAGTGTGTCGGACGGAAGAATTAGCGCACTGGCGGCCTCCGCATTGAAAAGCGGGAAGTCGATTCCAGGGCCCATCTCGGCGGTCTGGAGAACCCGGTACTCCTTGTCGAGATAGATGAGGTCGAATGGAAAAACGCGGGGCACAGCAGGCGTCCCGTGAAGCGGCGTAAGCCAGAGGCCGGCGGTTGAGTCCATGCCCATCCCGCTCACCACGATGTCGAGCAGCCTGAGAGGCTGGTTTCCGCTGTCGGCTACGGTCAGCTTCGGGTTTAGGAGGATCCCGCGTGCCAAATTGTATGCAGAGAAGCCTCTGGTTTTCATATGCACGGTTTAGGGATTAGCCTTACGTCCCTTCGCACGGTCTCTGGGTGCCCGGTTTTGCCGCTTAGGCATCGGAGTGCCGGCGGGGTGCCTTCGGGCGGGCTGAAACCGATCGTAGGATCGGATTCTCTCAGGTTAGGCAGTCAAATTCAACCAGAACATGAGAAAGAGGATGGGAGATGCCACCGAGTAAGGAATTGCGGGCTGAGGAACGGCCCCCCCGGGGGGAGGGGGGTGGCCTGACGTACATCAGCCGGACGCGTCTGGGGTCGTGTCCGGCTGATGGGAGGGAAGATCTGGGAGAAAGGAGTTCAGGCTACAGCACAGTCAGACGGGTGACGACGGTGCAATATGGCAGGTGGGTCGTTCTCTTCACTTGCTTGCCGTCATCGGGATCTTCGGTCACGCCCACTTCGGGCTTGAGGACTTCCATGAGCTTTTCGACGCGAGTTTTTTGAGCACAGAGCTGCTCAAAGGCCTTGAGGATCTTGCGCAGTTCGGTAGATGCCTCGTCGTATGCGAAGCGGTAAACGTCTTTCCGTACATTCTCTTTCATGGGTCTCTCCAGCTGCTGCCTACGATTCAAAGTCTAGCTATTCAGGCCGAATCGTTCATCGCACGATCGTGGTAACAAAAGTACAACTAACATCGTGGGCCTTTTGACCCGTCGGGGCGGTCTGGGTGACAGGGAGCACCTGTGCACCGCACCGCGGTAATGTGCGGACGCCTAATGAACCTGGAAATCGCCCGTAAAGAGTCATTTCCCCGGCACCTGTTGCGATCGGAGTTGCTGCCAGCACATGGCGATGCGGAATCCGTCGGAACCCTCGATGGGAAGCATATTTGCGAGCGCGTAGCAGAAGTTGGCCAGCGCAAACAAAGGAATTTTGACGGCCAGGGCTATGAGTAGAACGTTCGCCAAGGGCCCAGCTGCGGAAACAAGCAGGTTTTGGAGAGGGGTACCGTGCTGACGCACCGTATAGAGCCCCTTGTTCCACTTCATCCCGACATTCTTAATCCGCAGCCCCAGTAGAAGAGCCGCCACGAGGTGTCCGCACTCATGCAGCAGCATTGCCAAGACACCGAGCCCCAGGCCCTGGGCGAACGGAAACAGCCATCGCACGACGGACATCTCGCCGGCCTCCAAGAAGGATGAGTTCATCATTGAACATCCGATCCGGATTTCTGCCGTAGGAGTGCGTTGAATCATGCACCAAAGTCAGAGTAGAAAAAATCAGGCAGGCGATTGTCAGATTGGGAAACGGCTGAGCCCCGGCAGAGGGTTTGCTGCCGAGGCTCCGATTTGCAACGCGACGCTGAGGTATAGATCTATCTAATATTCGGCCCTTTAGACCAAGACTATGAAGGTCGCCACAATCTCTCTGTTAGGACGCTGTGGTGGAGTGCTTGTCGGTCTTGATCTCGATCTCGTTGACGACCTGCTGCACGTTGGGAACCTTTTTCGCGAGATCCTCGGCTTCCTTCTTCTGTTTGGCAGTCTTCACGGATCCCTTCAGTACCAGGGTTCCGTTCTTTGCCGAAGCATGGATGCTCTGATCATTGAGGCCTGCATGGGCCTTGATCATTGCCTTGTAGTTGTCTTCGATGGCGCTGTCGAGGTTGGATGCTACTGAGCCCGCGTTGCCTTCTCCCGGAGGACGGACGCCGATCTCGTTGGCAATGGTGTAGTCGGGAGCTGCCTGCTTCGCCGCGTTCTCGGCCTGATTCTTCTGATCCTCAGTCGGAACGTCGCCCTTCAGGGTCATGACGCCCTTGTCGCGATCCTGAGACACGCTTACCGCGCTAAGGTTGTTATTTTTGAGAGCATCGTTGACCTGAGACTTCTCGTCGGGGTGGGCTGGCTTGTTGCAGCCGGCGACAATCAAAGCTCCGGCCAGCACGGCGGCCGAGCTGCGCAGGAAATGGCGGTGCGTGTTTGTAAGTTTCATATAGTCCTCTCCTAATTTCACTCTGGGGCAAAGGCACAACTTCTTACAGCAACTCAGATGTGAACCCGACTTGGGTTGGTTGTACCTCGTGAAATTACGAGGTGTGCGGAAATGCACAAGATCGCATTCAATCGCCCATTGTGCGTCGGTCCCACCAGCTCAACCTTTGTGACCGCACCTTCATTCGGCAACTTTTCGGGTGCGTTTTCTTCTGTTCTGCAGGTGAACGGAAGGGTCTGCAAATCTTGCTTTTGCAACACTCTCAGGTGATTGCCATCACAGTGCAGCAGATGCTCGCGAGAGCAACATGTACCGGGTTTCGGAGGATTCTCTCTAACGGTCGAAGTTCCCGCTAACCCTGCAGATGTTAAGTGTTTCACCTCGGAGACAAAACATCGTGAGCTGGCGTGAGGAATACCGGAGTAAGTGCCTGAGCGCCGCCGACGCCGTGAGGTCAATCCGCTCGGGTGACCGGGTCTGGGTCCAGCCCAGTTGCGGAACACCTAAGCCGTTGATCGAAGCACTGGTTCTACGCGCGCCGGAACTGTTTGACGTAGAGCTCGTGCATATGAAAACGCTCGGGGAAGCCGTGTACACACGGCCGGAGTACGAGGGCCATTTTCGGCACCGCGGATTGTTTCTCGGCGACAACGTGCGCGAGGCTGTTGCCGCAGGCCGGGCGGATTACACGCCAATATTCCTGAGCGAGATCGAGGGGCTGTTTGAATCGGGCGCACTGCCACTTGATGTTGTCCTGATGCAGGTATCGCCGCCGGACGCGCACGGATTCGTGAGCCTGAGCACGACGGTCGATTGCACAATGACGGCAATCCGCTGCGCGAAAACCGTGATTGCCGAAGTGAACGAGCGGGCACCCCGAACACACGGCGACACGGCACTCCACGTGAACCAGATCTCGATGTTCGTCGAGACATCGAGGCCTCTCCTTGAATTGCACACCGAGCCGTTTACCCCGATGCACATGAGCGTGGCGCGAAACGTGGCTTCGCTGATTCCAGATGGAGCTACACTGCAGCCCGGAATCGGAGGTATCTCGGAAGCCGTGCTGCATTGCCTCGGAGACAAGCGCGATCTGGGAATCCATACGGAAATGTGTCCCGATGGAGTGGTGGACCTTATGGAGGCGGGGATCATCAACGGAAGCCGCAAAACCCTCCATCGCGGAAAGGCCGTAGCGGCTTTCGTGCTGGGATCGCAGAAGCTATTCGATTACATCCACGACAATCCAAGCTTCGAATTTCGCTCGATCGCTTATGTCAATGATCCATTTGTCGTCGCGCAAAACGAGCGCATGGTGGCGATCAACTCGGCACTGCAGGTAGATTTGACGGGGCAAGTGTGCGCGGATTCGCTGGGCACGAGGCCCTTCAGCGGTTTTGGCGGGCAGGTAGATTTCATGCGCGGAGCAGCGCGATCGAAGGGTGGTGTGCCGATCATTGCGTTGCTGTCGACGGCATGCAAGGGCACTGTGTCGCGCGTTGTGCCGGTGTTGGAGCCGGGTGCTGGGGTGGTGACATCTCGAGCGGATGTGCACTACGTGGTGACCGAGCATGGGATCGCGTATTTGCATGGGAAGACGTTAAGGGAGCGCGCGGAGGCACTGATTGGGATTGCAGATCCGCGGTTCAGGCAGGGGCTGGAGGATTTTGCGGTGAGGTCGCACTACATGGAGCGGACGGCTGTGTGTGCTTAGTGGGATCGACGGAGATGGTCTCCCATGTCTCCAAAGGCGGGAGACATGGGGCACCCGGCATGGTTTCCCAAGTCCCCAAGTGCGAGGGACCTGGGAAACGGCTTCATGGGACATGGAGGCATGATGGACGCAGAGATCAGAGGCACGAAACGGGATCGAGGGTTGCTGCGTGTTGATGTGAACGAGTGCAAGGGATGCGGGCTGTGCATTGAAGCGTGCCCGCCGAAGACGATCCATCTGAGCGAGGGGCTCAATCACTACGGTTACCGGACCGCTACCTACAACGGCACGGGCTGCACAGGGTGCGGGATCTGCTTCCTGGCTTGTCCTGAGCCGGGCGCGATTACCGTGTTGCGGTTGCGGCGCGGTGTTGCTGCTCAGCAGGAGGAGGCTCTGGCGTGCGCAAGCAACTGATGAAGGGCAACGAAGCGATTGTGAAGAGCGCGATCCTAGCGGGGTGCCGGGCATTTTATGGCTATCCGATTACGCCGGCGAGCGAGATTGCGGAAGCGGCTGCGCTTTACATGCCGCAGACCGGCGGGGTCTTTCTGCAGGCAGAGAGCGAAGTTGCGGCGATCAATATGCTGTATGGCGCTTCGTCGGCGGGCGTGCGGTGTATGACCGCTTCGAGTGGGCCAGGAATCAGTCTGATGCAGGAGGGAATCAGCTACATGGCGGGCGCGGAACTGCCATGCGTGATTGCGGACATCACGCGGGGCGGTCCCGGGTTGGGCAACATTGCTTCAGAGCAGAGCGACTATCACCAGGTAGTGAAGGGCGGCGGCAACGGGAACTATCGGACGATTGTGCTGGCGCCTTACTCGGTGCAGGAGATGGCCGATCTGACAACGCTCGCATTCGAGCTGGCGGATCGCTACCGGAACCCGGTGGTGATTCTTGCGGATGGTTTCGTGGGGCAGATGATGGAGCCGGTCGAATTTGCCGCGAAAGCGATCTTGCCGGAGCGGCCTTACTGGGCAGTTGCCGGAACAGAAGAGACGCGAGCGAAGATGATCACCTCGTTGCACATGGGGGCGGACGATCTTGAGGGACACGTGCTTAGTCTGGAGGCCAAGTATCGGAGGGCCGAGCAGAGCGAGGCGCGCGCTGAGCACTGGTACACGGAGGATGCGGAGGTTGTGCTGGTCGGGTACGGGATTGTGGGACGCATTTTGAAAGCGGTCACGGCCGAGCTTCGCGCGAAGGGGCTGAAGGTCGGAATGCTGCGTCCGGTGACGTTGTATCCGTTCCCGAAGGCCGAGTTCCAGAAGCTGGCGGAGAGGGCGCACTCGTTTGTGGTGGTGGAGATGAGCAATGGGCAGATGATCGAGGACGTGCGGCTGGCGCTGAATGGTTCGCGTCCAGTGGAGTTTCTGAGCAGGGTGGGTGGCAACGTTCCTTCGCATGAAGAAGTGCTGAAGTTTGTGATGGCACATGCAGAGAGAGAGCAGGTGGCGCATGTCTAGCTTTGCGGCGATGGAGTACGAGGTGGTGCATTCGAAATCGAAGGTCTTCTACGAGACCTACAAGCGGAAGGACGAGCTGAAACACCAGACGCACTATTGCCCGGGATGCGGGCATGGGAACGCACACAAGCTGCTGGCAAAGGCAATTGAGGAACTGGGGATTCAGAATCGAGTTGTGCTGATCAGCCCGGTGGGGTGCTCGGTGTTCGCGTACAACTACTTTGATGTGGGGAACGTGCAGGCTGCGCACGGGCGGGCTCCGGCTGTGGGGACGGCTGTAAAGCGAAGTCATCCCGACAGCATCGTGATCAGCTATCAGGGCGATGGAGATTTGTCGGCGATTGGCTCGGCAGAGATTCTGCATGCTGCGAATCGCGGCGAGAACATGACGGTGATCTTCGTCAACAATGCGATCTACAGCATGACGGGCGGACAGGCAGCGCCGACCACGCTGCTGGGACAGAAGAGTCTGACGACGCCTTTCGGACGCAGCGCTGCGAATGAGGGATATCCGCTGCGCGTGAGCGAACTGCTGGCGACTCTGGAAGCTCCGGTCTACATCGAGCGCGTGGGGCTGGGAGACAACAAGCAGATTGCGCAGGCCGCGCGGGCGATCAAGAAGGCGGTGGAGAACCAGGTGAAAGGGCTCGGGTTCTCGCTGATTGAAGTGCTGTCGCCTTGTCCGACGATCTGGAAGATGTCGGCCGTGGACGCGCAAAGGTGGGTACGCGAAGTGATGGAGAATACGTATCCGCTGGGCGTGGTCGTAGATCGGACTAAAGAGCGGGAGCCGCGGGTCGCTGCAGAAAGGGCGCCGAGGTTGGAGGAGATTCCAGCGATTCTCGGGATCAAGCGTGACGATGAGCCGAAGGTTCCGCTTGCGTGCAATGAGCGCAAAGCTGTCGATCTGCATGTGCGGGTAGCGGGGTTTGGCGGACAGGGTGTGTTGCTGCTGGGTGAGGTGCTGGCAGAGGCGGGGCTCGACGCGGGACTAGAGGTTTCGTGGCTGCCGTCGTATGGGCCGGAGATGCGGTCGGGAACTTCGAACTGCCATGTGCGCGTGTCGCAGGCGCCGATTGATTCGCCGCTGGTGACGGTGCCGAACTTCCTGGTTGCGATGAATGAGCCTTCGCTGCGGAAGTTTGACTTGAGTGTGAAGCCGGGCGGATGGGTTATCTACAACGGCGATGAGTTTCCGGAAGACTGCGTTCGGGGAGACGTGAACGTGCTGGCGCTGAACTTTACGAAGGCCGCGAATGAATTGAGCGATCCACGCGCTGCGAACATGGTGATGCTGGGTGTGCTGCTAGAAATCTCGAATGCGTTGCCGCAGGCGAGTATCGATGCGGCACTGCGGACACTGGTGAAGAGCGCGAAGTGGTACGAGCTGGACGAGCGCGCGCTGGCGCGGGGGCGGGAGCTATTCCGTGAGTCGAGCAGAGGAGTTGCGGTGTGAACGCGAGTGCTGATCCGAGTCTGATTGTTTATTTCAATGGCAAGTACATGCCGCTGCGCGATGCGCAGGTGAATATATTGACACATGCGCTGCACTACGGGACGGGTGTGTTTGAGGGCATCCGGGCGCACTGGGTTCCGACGGAAGACGAGCTGTTCATCCTGCGGATGCATGAGCACTACGACCGCTGGAAGAAGAACTGCGGGATTCTGAGGATTGGTGTTCCGGCGTCGACGGCTGAGTTGTGTGCAATCACGGTCGAGCTGATGCGGAAGAACGGGTTCCATACAAATGTCTACGTCCGGCCCCTGGCGTTCAAGAGCGCTAAACGCATCGGAGTGAGTACGGATGACGAGAATGCGTTTGCGATTGTGGCGCTGCCGTTCGGGGAGTATCTGCACTGCGACAATGGAATTCACGCTGGAGTGAGCTCGTGGCGTCGCATCGAGGACAATGCTATACCGGCTCGGGCGAAGATCTGCGGTGCCTACGTGAACAGCGCACTGGCGAGCGATGATGTGCGGCTGGCGGGCTACGACGAGGCGATCTTCCTGAACGAGAGCGGGCATGTGGCCGAGGGCGCTACGTGCAACCTGTTCATGGTGCGTGATGGAAAGGTGATCACGCCGGCAGTGACGGAGAATGCGCTGGAAGGAATCACGCGCAATTGTGTGATGGAACTGGCGTTTCGCGAGATGGGGCTGCGCGTAGTCGAAAGACCGATCGATCGCAGCGAACTTTACGCGTGCGACGAATTGTTCTTTACCGGAACGGCTGTGGGACTGGCGCCGATTGTGCGCGTCGATCACAGGCAGGTGAAGGACGGAGTTACTGGACCGGTGACGCACGCGCTGCGAAGGCTCTACTTCGATGCGACACGCGGGCACCTCGAGGCTTACTGGAACTGGCTTACTCCGGTTTACCAATCGCGTATGAGGCACGAGCAGGAACTGGTCTCCATGGCAGATACGATCTGAAAGCGATGCGATCTGGTGCAGATCTGATCGATGGAGCGGTTCCGACTCCGGCCTGCGCTGCTGAGGTATTCGGTGCGGCCAAGGAGGAACATAATGCTGGCTACAAAACTGGTTGATAACGCCTACGACGTTGCACTGGAGAACTTCGATGCCGCAGCGGACGCCCTGGGCCTGGATAACGATACGCGGGAGATGATCAAGTATCCCGAGCGCGTACTGACGGTATCGGTGCCGGTGCGCATGGATGATGGAACAATCAAGCGGTTCCAGGGTTATCGCGTACAGCACTCAACGGCGCGCGGCCCCGCAAAGGGCGGAATCCGCTTCCATCCGCAGGTGACTCTGGATGAGGTGAAGGCGCTGGCTACGTGGATGACGTGGAAGTGCGCCGTCGTGAACATTCCGTTTGGCGGCGGCAAGGGCGGAGTGACCTGCGATCCGAAGCACATGTCGCAGCACGAACTCGAGCACATGACTCGCCGCTATACAAGCGCGATTCTGCCCCTGATCGGGCCGCAGCAGGATATTCCTGCGCCTGATGTGTACACGAATCCGCAGACGATGGCGTGGATCATGGACACGTACAGCATGACGAAGGGATACACGATTCCCGGCGTTGTAACGGGCAAGCCAATCAGTCTGGGCGGATCGCTGGGACGCAATGAGGCGACGGGACGCGGTGTGTTCTACACGATCGAGTGTGCGTGCGAGCACCTCGGTATTCCGCTGAAGGGCGCGACGATTGCGGTTCAGGGGTTCGGCAATGCTGGTTCCGTTGCAGCGCAACTACTGCATGAGGCAGGCGCGAAGGTCGTCGCAGTGAGCGACTCTGCGGGCGCGATCTACAACAAGGATGGGCTTGATATTCCCGAGCTGATCCACATGAAGACGATTGCCGGTCATGTGCATGGATTCCCGGGCAGCGAGCCAATCGATCCTGCGGCGCTGCTGGCCTTCAAGTGCGACATTCTGGTTCCAGCGGCGCTGGAGAATGCGGTGACGGCGGAGAACGCCAGTTCGGTAAGCGCACGGATTATTGCCGAGGCGGCGAACGGGCCATTGACTCCGGCTGCCGATCGCATTCTCGAGAGCAAGGGCGCGTTTATCATTCCTGACATTCTGTGTAATGCGGGCGGCGTGACTGTATCGTACTTCGAGTGGGTGCAGGATGAGCAGCACCTCTTCTGGGAGGCGCAGGATGTGTACAACCGGCTGGAGAAGGTGATGAAGACATCGTTCCGCGATGTGCTGAAGATTCACCTGGACCGCGTTGTGCCGATGCGGATTGCTGCGAACGTGCTGGGGATCGGGCGTGTGGCGGAGGCGATTCACATCCGGGGAATCTATCCGTAAGGCGGGGACGAGGGGACAACGTAACGACGAATTCATCCGTAATCGACGGACTTGTGTGACTACACCTGGGCGGCACGTGCCTGTGCCGCCCTGATTTCTTTACAGCAGGGAACAAGGAAACAAGTGACGAGGGAACCAGGACCGGCCCGTTTCAATCGGATTGCACTGGGATCGCTTGAACACTCGCCTCTACCCACGATTTTGTCTCGATTGTTGCGGCTGAGTTTGCGAGGCGGCGGTAGGAGTCGAGGCGGGCGTTGTGGTCCCAAGTGTCGGTTACCGCGATAACCTCGTCCGCGCCGGTGCGAGAGAGAAGATCTTTGAGGCCAGCTTTGACCGTTGATTCGGACCCGATGATGGCTTCGCGTAGACGGCTTTCGACGGCGGCTCGTTCGAAGTCGTTCCAAAGCGCGTCCATGGAGTCGACTGGAGGTAGGAGTTCGGCCGGCTGGTTGCGGATGAGGCGGAGGAAGCGCTGCTGCGGAGTTGTGAAGAGGCGGCCGGCGGCTTCGTCCGATTCGGCGACGATGACAGGGACGGCGACGATGAGCCAGGGCTGGTCGAGTGTATCGCTGGGCCGGAATTTCGTGCGGTATAGGTCCGCGGAGTGCTGAAGCATCTCGGGTGCGAAGTGGGCAGCAAAGGCGAAGGGCAGGCCGAGATGCGCGGAGAGGCGAGCGCTGAAGTCGCTCGAGCCAAGCAGCGTGATGGGGACGTCGCTGTTCTGGCCGGGGGTGGCTCTGACGGCCTGGTGTGGGATACCGGGGCCGAGGTAGGTGCGGAGCTCGGCGAGGAGTTCGGGGAAGTCATCGCCAGATTGGCGCAGGTCGCGGCGGAGGGCGCGCATGGTGTGGAAGTCGCCGCCGGGAGCGCGGCCGAGGCCGAGATCGATGCGGCCGGGGTAGAGGGCTTCAAGGGTGCCAAACTGCTCGGCTACTACGAGCGGAGCGTGATTGGGGAGCATGATGCCGCCGCTGCCGACCCGGATGGTGGAGGTCGCTGAGGCAATGTGTCCGATGAGGACGGCGGTCGCGGAGCAGGCTAGGCCGTCGATGGAGTGGTGCTCGGCGAGCCAGAAGCGGCGGTAGCCCCACTGCTCGGCGTGGCGAGCAAGATCGACGGATCTGGCAATCGCGGGAGCTGGCGTTTCGCCGGGGTGCATGCCGACGAGGTCGAGGATGGAAACGGGGAGAGGCATCAGGTATTGGATGTTTGCGGCTGTAAGGAGATTCATGGTGCGAAAGCAAAGCGAGTTCGCGCCTCATCGAACAGAAAGCCCGCCGATGAGGCGGGCTTTCTGGTAGTCAAATGCGCCTGAATGCTTACGGGGTGGTGGGTTGCACGCAGTAGCTCGGCATGGTGGTTGCGGTGTAAGCGGAGCAGTAGGTCTGGTACCAGAGGTCGGTGGGCTTCATGTGGAGCAGTTCCCAGCCGCCAAGCTGGTCTTCGTAGTTGGCGTTGATGGGCGGGTTCAGCAGGTTGAATGGGTTCGCTGTGCCGATGTAGAGCTGCGACCCGAGTTGCAGCATGTTGCGAACGCCGTAGTTGCTGAAATTTCCCATACCGTCCAGATCCACGACGTATGCCGGGTCACTGGAAGAATGGATCCGCAGCAGGTCAGCTCCCTCGAACTCTCTGGCGGCAGCGATGACCTCCGGCGGGATCGTGTTTGCATCGGCGGTCGAGATGGATGCCGCACCGAGATCAAGATCAGGAAGCGCCGCGGTGGACTGCTGACCGTTTGTGAGGTCGAAGAGAGACTCAAACAGAATGTACGACCAGTCGAAGGTGCCGATGAAGAGCTCTCCGTTATAAGTCGTCATCCACCAGGTGTAGCTGTTGAAGGGATTGTTGTAGCCCGCAAGTCCATACAGCGCGGGTGTTCCGCTCATGTTGTTGGGCACGATCGCCCACTCACAGGTGGGGCCGGTGTTTGTGCATCTGCTTGTAGTCCCCTGCTCGACGTATTTCGGCAACCTCTGGTTCCCGTAGAGGAGCTGGATCTGCGGGGTTGCTGAATCAAGGAACTTGCCCCGGAACATCGCAGTCGGTCGATAGCTGCCGAGGAAGGCGTAGTCGCTCGGAGCGTTCTTGTACATCGACGCGAAGGCCTGAGCCTGTGCTCCTGGCGGCGTCATGGTTGACCAATAGAGCCAGCCGTCGTGAGCGGCGAGCGCACCGCCGCCCATCGCACCTGAAGGTTCTACTTCATAGTCGGAGTACTTCCAGATCGGCTTCCATTGAGCGGCTGTCGCCGTTCCGATCTTGCTGATGCCCGGGCTCATGTAGAGTTGGGTTCCGTACGCTGTATCCGTGCCGCCGGGACCACTCTGGTTTCCACCCCAGGTGGTGACGAATAGCCTGTCTTGATAGCGAGCTAAATAGGCGGGATCGGCGTTCAGGATACCGACTGTTTCGAAATTGAACGGGTTTGCCGCACTCCCGATCCAGTGCAGGATGTATCCACTCGTTGCGCCGAAACCAATTTGATTGACCGTGTTTCCTGCAACTCCGACATAGAGGTTGTTGTTCGTTACGAGCCACTGGCGGATGTTGGTGTACTTCGGATGCGCTGCGTCAGAGCCGTTGTAGAAGGCAGAACCGATGAAGGTTCTTGTTCGGCCATTGAATGCGAACATGCTGACGCCGCCCTGCGCGATGCCGGCGATCAAGACAACGTCACCAAGCGAGCCCGCTGAACGAAGGCCGGTAGTGTGCATGAGGTTGTACTTGTCCGCCGGATTGATGCTGTTGAACACCTGCGGAGTCATATCGGTCAGCTGAGCGGTTTTGGTGTCATACAAGAAGATGCGAGGCGGACGCACGTCCTGGGCCAGACCCTGGCACTCCACCGTATTCATGGCGAAGTTGGCTGCACCCATTCCCTCGGCAACCAGACACAGTGTGTTGGCGATGGTGCCGAACCAGAGATCGTGTCCCCAGCTTGTGAACCCCCACAGGTAGGCCTGGTTCGTCTTAAGTTGGCCAGGTTTCCTGGACAGGCTGTTGGTACACGCGCCGTTCACAACGGTCGTCGGGTCAAGGTCGTTCGGATAGTTGGCAAAGAACGACTGCTGACTGAGCGTGGGGTTTGACGGGTCGAAGCACTCGTCGGGTTGCGCTTTGGCGAGGCGGCTGTACTGATAAAACTTGCCGTCGGGGGCGGGAACCGACACGCCGTAGTTGTCGCTCCAGTATTTTTGCACTACGTTCTGCGCCTGCGATGTGCAGGACGCGAGTGCGGCAATACTGAGAAGAACCAAAATTCGTCTGAGGCCCATAGCTTTCTCCTGCTGGGGGTTAAAGAAGTTCGCGTGTGGACACACGCCTGGGTTGGAGAGTTGGGCGAATCGTTCACCTGCATTGCGACACTCGACGATCGTCTGCGTTCTCGACGGCGGATGAGGTGAGCAGATAGTTTCGACTTTCTGTGATCGGGGGGTGTGCGGTACGAGAGAGGCGCTCTTCGGGGATCCAGAAGTCCGGCAGAATCAAAGCACCAAAGGCAATGCAGTTAAGTGACCGCGGATACGGGACGGTGTGACGAGCGCTGAATCATCGAGAAGGCGCGGCAAGTGAATCAGAGCCGGTTTAGCGATTCGAGCGACATGGGTGGAAGGTAGGTGCCGAGGAGTTGGCGGGACCACCACGCACCGGTCTGGCGTTTTTGTTCGGGGGTGGTGTAGCGGTAGCGATAGAAGAGGGCGCGAATGTTAGCGGGGGGCGCGTTGGGGAAGGGATTGGGGCCCATGAGGCTGAGGAGGGCGCGGTCGTTGGTGAGCAGGCGGTAGATCAAGTTGAAGAACCAGCGGCTATAGTCGGGGACGCGGATTCCGCTGGGGGTGACTAGGACGGAGAAAGGGAGGAACCAGATGAGCCAGTCGAGGCGGAGGTGGTAGGGAGCGACTTGGGGAGGGGTGCGATGGGGGTCGCCGGGCTTGGCTTTGAAGGCGTATTCGTGCCATTGGGTGGCGGGGGTGATGACGCGGTCAGTTGTTCCTTCGATGACGATCTCGTAGCGCTCACGGCCGACCTGGCCGAAGGCTCCGTAGGCTCCGACGAGGTGGAAGGGGTTGTAGCTGTAGTTCATCACCTGGTGCGGGGATATGAGATTGAGAGCGGGCTTGATGCTGAGGGCGATAGTGGCGGCGGCGAGCAGGGAGAGGAGGATGTCGAAGGCAAGAGGGCGCGGGGCGAGTGCTGATGTGTGAAGCGGAATTACTGCCGAGACAATGCGGTCGTCGAAGGCGGAGAAGCCGAGGACGACGGTGAGCCAGTTGAGCCAGGAATAGTTGCCGCTGATGATGAGGAGCAGTTGCTGTGCGATGAGGAGCGCGCCGGCGATGGCGGCGATAGGCTGTGGGGCAAAGAGGAAGAAGGGAATGATGACCTGGATGAAATGACTTACGAGCGCGGAGAATCGGTGCATTGACTTCGGCGCGCGGTGAAAGTACCAGCTGAGCGGGTTGGGGAGGGGTTGGGTTTCGTAGTGGTAGTAGAGGCACGTGAGGTCGCGCCAGCAGGGGTCGTGTCGGAGCTTGATGAGTCCGGCACCCATTTCGGTGCGGAAGAGCATCCAGCGAAGGATGAGGATGGGGATGATGGTGGGCTGCGTGTGGGTTGGGCCAAGGAATGCAGTGAAGAAGCCGGCTTCGAGGAGCATCGATTCCCAGCCGAAGCCGAAGAAGTTCTGGCCGACGTTCACGACCGAGAGGTATAGCACATACAAAACCAGCCATAGGGCCATCGACAGAGCGACCGGACAGCGTTCGGTGATGCCTGACAGGGCCAGCACCGAGAGGAGGAGGCCAGCCCAGCCAACTGCATCGACGAGCCGGTCAGAGTATCGCCAATGAAAGAGACTGGGAGTTTCGCGCCATGTAGTCCGGCGAAGGAAATCCGGAGCAGGAAGGAGACCGCGCTCCCCGAGCAGAGGCTTGAACTGATTGATGACCGTCAGGAAAGCTACCAGATAGACGACCGCCATTCCGCGTTGAATCAGCAGGCGGGCGAGGACGAGGTCGCCGAAGTAGTTGTGGAATGAGGCCATAGCTCCGGTCGAAGAAGTTGGATGAGCAAGTTCAGATTTTCGACGTCTCTTGTTCTGCTTCGATCAACTCTCCGGACGCGTGAATCATAGGACATTCAAGCTTGCACTCCCCACCCGACCCCTGGCGTGCAATCTGAGGCTAGTTCGTTAAGAATTGTTAAGGTGGGCGGGATTCAGCTTCGGCATGCGAGACTTGAATGCCGTAGAGGTATTTAATTTGCCGCTCGCGGTTGAAACAAAGCAGATGGAAGTTCTGGACCGCCAGAGACAGCTCTCGCTGTTGCTTGTAGACGACGACGTGGAGCTGTGCGGCATGATGTCGGAGTTCTTTGCTCAGGAGGGCCACCGACTCGAGTGCATTTATAACGGCCGCGAGGGCCTCACTGCGGCTCTGAACGGCTCCTTCGACCTGGTGATCCTGGATGTAATGCTCCCCATCCTTGATGGCTTCGAGGTCCTGCAACGCCTGCGTCGTCGCAAAGACCTCCCGGTCATCATGTTGACCGCCCGCGTCCAGCAGCAGGATCGCATTCGCGGTCTTGACGCGGGCGCGGATGACTACCTCCCCAAGCCATTCGACCCCGATGAGTTGCTGGCTCGGATCCGCGCCGTCTTGAGACGGTCCGAGTCCCTGGCTCGCGCAGAGGCAGAAGAGATCTCCATCGGCAACATTCGCTTGCGTCCCAGTACGCGCGAGACCTGGCTTAATGACCACCTGGTCGACCTTACAGCGGCTGAATTCGATCTGCTCGAGATGCTGATGCGAGCAGCCGGCCGTGTCGTCTCACGCGACGAGATTACAGCTGCACTCTTTGAGCGCCAGGCTACTCCCTATGACCGCTTTCTGGACGTGCATATTAGCCATTTGCGAAAGAAGCTTGAGGGTGGGCGCGGCTTGATCCGAACCGTCCGTGGAGTGGGATATGTCTTCACCGGCGCAGCCTAAGGTCTTGCTGCGGCACTCCCTTTATGTGTGGGTGCTGCTGGCGATGGTAGGAATCCTGTCCACTTCCTTCATTGTTTTCCGGGCCATTTCGCAAAAGGTACAGGCCGAGAGAATCGATCCGGTCTACGACCAGTTCGACGAGCTCCAACTCGAGAGTGCAAGAGCAATCCTGCAGCGCTGGGGTCAGGACTCGTTGGCGGGGTACATGCACCGGCTAGACGGGCTATTTAGTGGATCGCACTACCTTCTGGATGGGAACGGGAAAGACCTTGTCTCCGGGGTTGACCGATCGGACATGCTGCCGAAAGCGCCCGCTGTGAAGTCGCGCGAGGCCTTCCATGGCCATTGGGAGATCACCCATCGCTCCGCGGACGGCAAGTTCTGGTTTGCTGCCGAGGGCTCCCAGCCACGATGGAACATCCGGGGCTTTCTGCCCTACTACTTCCTCGTCATCGGAGCGACCGGTATTCTGTGCTGGATTGCTGCTGCAGGAGTGATCTCCCCCATTCGGCGGATCGCAAATAGTATCGCCCAGTTCGGGCAGGGCGATCTAAGTGTCCGCGTCGAGACGGACCGGCCTGACGAAATTGGTCAGCTCAGCCGATCCTTCAATGACATGGCAGAACGCATGGAGAGGCTCATTACCAGCGAGCGACGGCTTCTGAGCGACATCTCGCACGAATTGAGGTCCCCGCTCGCCCGGTTGAAGTTTGCCATGAAGCTGGCGCGTACCAGCAGCGATCCGGCCGCAGCATTGGAACGCATCGAGCGGGATGTCAACCGCATTGCCTCCCTGGTTTCCGACATCGTGGCCATTAACGGCGTAGAGGACAATCCAGCGCTCGGTGAGCAGAAGGAAATCTGCATTCGCGACATCATTGACGAGGTCACCGGCGACTGCAGCCTGGAAGCGCAAGCGCGCGGTTGCAGGATTGTGGTAAGCGGCGACGTGTGCGGACAGGTACATGGCAACCCTGAGCTCTTGCGCCGCGCCGTCGAGAATATCGTGCGCAATGCCATCCGGTACTCCCCGGAGAAAACAGCCGTCGAGGTCACGCTGAGCGAAGATCAATCTGACGCGCACATCACCGTCAGGGACTACGGCCCGGGGGTCCCAGACCAGGCCATGGAGCGCATCTTCGATCCATTCTTTCGCGTAGAAGAAGCCCGGAACACGAATGGCGGCGGCTCTGGACTGGGCCTCTCCATCGCCAAGCGCGCAGTGCGCGTTCACCGCGGAGAGATTGTTGCTAAAAATGCAACTCCTGGGTTGCGGGTCAACATAACAATCCCGTTGACACGCGCAATCGCGCATGTGAGCTAAGTCACTTCGAGTGTGTTCAAGCGCTTAATGTTTCTTAAGCTGCGATTTGCCAAACGTGTTGTTCACTATCCACAGTGCCTCTTCTTTTCTTATTTGGTCCTAAATCCATCGAGGCATCGGAGGAGAACATCATGAAGCGTGTGTTTGGATACGCCCTTATGCTCGCGCTCGCGGTCGCCCCGGCGATGGCAGCCAAAAATTCGCAGTCGTTCAACCTTGGTCAGGATGTGAAGGTGGGCAACACGGACATTCCTGCCGGAAACGTGAAGGTGAGCTGGACCGGTACTGGCGATGCGGTGCAGGTGACCCTGGCCTCGAACGGCAAGACGGTTACCGTTCCTGCAAAACTGGTTTCAGAGAAGAACGGACACAAGGGATATGTCGTCAACAACAAGGGCGGGGTGGATCAGCTTGAGACGATCCAGCTCAATGATCTGAGCCTTCAGCTGCAGGGCGGAACGGCGTCCGGTCAATAGTTCGACTTCCTAAGCTATCGAAACGAGCCGCAGACGAGGCTTTCTTTTCCTGGTTCTCATGTGACTGCATTCCTTTGATCCCCTTCCGATAACCGGAAGGGGATTTTTTGCAGGATAGGCGGCTGGAACTCTAACCAGTTCTGCGGCTTATCTTCGGGTCGCGCTCACAGATTCAGGCCCGATTTGGCCCTGCGGTAAGCTTCAAGGTATACTAGGGATTCGGCAAGCTGCAGGGTGGGTGTGTCTTCATTCGCCCATCGCCCGTCTCACGCGGACGGATGAGAGCTGCGGGTAGCGACTCTAGCTGGCGCGGAAATCTGAAGACAAGTTTGGAGCTAATGAGATGGCACAGGTTTGTGATGTTTGCGGCAAAGGGCCGCAGTTCGGTAATAACATTTCGCACGCGCACAACGTAACCAAGCGGCGCTGGAACGTGAATCTGCAGGCGGTGAAGGCGCTGGTGAATGGCGCTCCAAAGCGCATCCGTGTGTGCACAAGCTGCATCAAGAGCGGCAAAGTCCAGAAGGGATAGCCGGACGCGCTACGGCCCGATCTTCTTCAATTCCTGGCAAACAAATGAAAACCCCGTCTAATGACGGGGTTTTCTCGTTCCAGGGTCAGAACGCGAGTTGGGCTGAGTTGATCTTCCCAGCGCAACTCAGGACGGCGACGTCTCACCATCCTTTTCGCGGGTGAATGTCAGTGAAGCGGAGTTGATGCAGTAGCGGAGTCCCGTAGGACGGGGCCCATCCGGAAACACGTGCCCCAGATGCCCTCCGCAGCTGGCGCATGTGACCTCGACGCGGCGCATGCCGAAGGAGCGGTCCTCATGTTCGTCGATGGCCCGTGAATCGGCTGGAATAACGAAGCTGGGCCACCCACAACCGGAATCGAACTTCGCTCCGGATAGGAACAGCAGGGCCCCGCAGCCCGCGCAGTGGTAGTTTCCCGTCTCGTGGTTCTCCGTCAGAGATCCCGTGAACGGACGCTCAGTTCCCTTCTCTCGCAGAACGCGATACTGCTCTGGAGTCAGCATCTTGCGCCACTCAGCATCGCTGCGAGTGACTTTCGCGGACGCGTCGGGCGGCTGTGGTGTGTTGGTCATTCAGGCTCAGACCTCCGGGGAAGATAGATGTTCGATCCGGCTGAGAGGATTCAGCCGCCGATTTCGGCGATCAATTCGATCTCGACGAGAGCGTCCTTGGGCAACCGAGCCGCTTCGATTGTCGTGCGCGCAGGAGGAACAACGCCCTGCGGTGCTAAGTATTCAGCATAGACCGCATTCATCGCGGCGAAGTCATTCATGTCTTTGAGGTAGACATTGGCTTTGACCACGTGGTCGAGCGTGGTGCCGGCGGCTTCAAGAACAGCCTTGAGATTTTCGAGAGTTCGACGCGTCTGCTCCGTGATTCCGCCTGAAATGAGCTGTTGCGTGTTGGGGTCGAGCGCGGCCTGTCCGGCGGTGTAGACGAAATTCCCGCAGCGAACCCCCTGGGAGTACGGGCCTACGGCCTTTGGCGCTGAGTCTGTGAAAACGGCGGTTTTGCTCATGGAGCAATTCTAGTGGGCGAGGGGTGGAAGCACGGCAGACCGATTGGTTTCAATGGGCCAAATCGGGTCTGAAGTGCAACTCCCATCCGGCTCATGAGAGCCGGACGGGATGAAGTTGAGCAGCTTAGACGAGCTTTGCGTCGAGCGTGATTTCAGTGTTGTTGGCGAACAGCTTCGAAATCGGGCAGCCTGCTTTCGCGTTTGCAGCGGCCTTGTCGAAGGCTTCCTTCGAAGCATTCGGAACGCTCGCAGTCGTCGTCAGCGCGATCTTGGTCACCGCAAACCCTGCATCGGTCTTTGCCAGCGTGACGGCGGCCTGCGTCTCGATCTTCGAGGGGGTCAGGCCCGCTTCGCCAAGCTGGGCACCAAGCGCCATCGAGAAGCAGCTTGCGTGCGCTGCAGCAATGAGTTCCTCAGGGGTGGTGCCGCTGGCCGCGCCCTCAAAGCGGGTCGCAAACGAGTAATTCGCGTTGTTGAGTACGCCCGTTGCCGTTGAAATGGTGCCCTTGCCTTCCTTCAGTGAACCGGTCCAAACCGCACTTGCCTTGCTTGCCATAGATATCCTCCTTCGGGGATTGATCTTTGATCCATTGATCAAGTTGATCGATTTGTTCTGGGGGTAGCCGCCTGAGAGAAAACGATGACGGCGTTGCTTGAAAGTCGCCAGTTGCCGCCAAGTCAGGTGGCAGAACCGCTCCATTCCATGCTAAAGCATCCGGCCGGAGTGGCCCACCCGCGCTGTGGAGACCCGCCGTGGCGGCGCTGTCAGGCCGCAGGTATCAAGCTCGACATCGCGGTTATGTAAAGAATGCGTTAATCTCTGACCTATGCTTCCCCAAAGGCCGAGTGTCTTCGACGATCAGAGTGCTGCGCGTTCGGCGCAGAGCGCAACGGCTACCGCAATCAATCAGGACGACTCACCCATCGATCATCACTGTCAGATCTGTCCTACCTGCTCACATCGTCTGAGCGGGCATAAATGCAAGCTGGTGTGCACGCATTGCGGCTACTACCTGAGTTGCGCGGATTACTACTGAACAGCTGAAGGAACCCAGATTTCTGAAAAATTACACGCTCATCTTCCAGGGCGCTCGGTAGTCGCGCGTTGTCAGCTTGCTCGCTTCCGCATCGCCGACGATCTTCTCCTCCTTCGCGTCCCACCGAATCTTCCTGCCCGTAAGCATCGCGATCGTACAAAGATGACCTGGAATCGCTGAATGATGGCCCACCTCTACAGGTGTCACCGTTGATTGCCGTGTCCTGATGCAGTCGAGGAAGTTTTGCTGGTGGTTGTCAGACGTATAGAGCTTCACCTTGCGCAGTTCTCTCGGCAGATACTTGCCTCTTTTCAGATCGGGATTCGACACATCGAATCCATCGCGGTCCACCCACACCCAGCCTTCCGAGCCGATCCATTTGGTACCCATCTTGATACCCGGATCTCCACCGGCAATGATCATTGTGACTCCGCCCGGATACTTCAGCTCGAAGCGGTAATGCTGTCCGGTATTCCACACTGCATTCCGCGGGGGCAAATTGCCGCTTCCCTCCACCTCCAGCGGCCCCGTGTTGTCGAAATTCAGACCCCAATGCGCGATATCGCCGTGGTGGCCGATCCAGTCCAGGAGCTTCCCCCCGCCTGTGTTGTAGTTCAACCGCCAGCACTTGTGCGAACGTGCCTTCATGTATGGCTCCATGCGTGACGGCCCAACCCAGGTCTCGTAATCCAGTTCCGGCGGCGGCTCGCTCACCAGCAGATCCCAGGCCTTCGTTCCCGGTACGATCTGCTCAAGCTCCCCCTTCAATCCAGCTGCAGCCAGCTTCGCTGCTGTCTCCTCGCGGATGTGATCGTAGTTGGAGTTCTCCCCGGGTAGTCCCACCTCGACACGAGTTACCGTCCCGATCAGGCCGTTGCGAACGATCTCCGCAGCCTTATGAAAGATCGGGCTTGATCGCTGCCACGAGCCCATCTGCCAGATAACCTCGTTTTCCCTCGCTGCGCCCACGATGCACTGCTGCTCGGCGATCGTATGTGCCAGTGGCTTCTCCGAGTAGATATCTTTCTTATGGCGAGCTGCTGCTGTAGCGACAATCTCGTGCCAATGGTCGGGGACAGCAATCATCACCGCATCGATTTCGGGACTTGCCAGCAGTTCGCGATAGTCATGGTAGCCCTTGCAGTCCTGAGTCCCATATGCGTCGTTGATCAACTTCACCGCCGCATCCAGATGATTCTTGTCCACATCGCACGCTGCCAAAACGTGGCAATCTTCCAGCGCGAGAAACGCTTGCGTGTTCGAAGGACCCTGCCAGCCCATCCCGATCACACCAATGTTGATCCGATTATTGGCCGGCATCGTGCTCTTCGCCGTATGGCTAAGCGCTCCGGTGGTCTGACCGTGTGCTTGCATCGTAAGAACAGAAGGTAAAAACGCTGCACCGCCAGCCGTCTTCAGAAAATCTCGACGCCCCAACAATCTTTCGGCAATCTCCATAGTCGTGCGACGCGCCATCGCAAGATCCCTCCTTGCCCTATCCTTTTGGCTCCAGCCATTCTGACAGATCGTTCTATGACAGGAACATGCCGCAGCGCACATCGCAAGCTTCTCAGGGGGTGGGAATACGTGTGCGATAGGAACTCGGGGTGAGGGTTCAGACAGCTGCAAATCGGCGCGAGCCATGCGGAAAGCTATCTGAGAGTCTGCAGCTAAAAGGGCCGCCCAGATGGCGGCCCTCTCCGTGGTGAGATGGGTTCATGCGTGGAGCACGCCTAGATGTCGCCTCCGAGGGTGTTTTCGATGGCTGTGATGCTGCCGACGAGGCCGTCCTGTTCATCGTTCAGCCCTGCTGCAAAATAGAGCGTTGTAGCAGGCCCGGAAGATCCACCGCTGCCGAAAGAGATGCCCCACAGGCCATTGATCGTGATGGGATTGTTGCTGGCGTCGTTCAAGGTTCCTTTCAAGGCACCGGTGACTGGATCGAAAGCTAGAATCTGACCGCTTCCGAACTGACCCACGAGAATGTCGTGGCTATAGATTCCGAAGTCGCTGGGCGCCTGCGCTATGCCCCACGGGGCGTTGAACCACTTGGTCCATTGCAACCGATGCAGTAGACGTCCGGTCGGCGAGAAAACCGAAACGAACCCTAGACCGGCTCCATCGACCTCATCGTGCTTGGCGCCGTCCTGCTTTGCCCAGGCCACGTAGAGATTTCCGCCAATGTTCTGGATGTTAAAGGGGGCGAATCCGTGGGGGACCTTTCCGTCGCGGAACGCATCGTCGTCGTGCATGGAAATCAGATGGAAGTTGGTGTCGTAGACATTGACGCGGCCCTTGCGAAAATCCGCAACGTAAAGAAAGTTCGCAGATCCTCCATGAGAGTCATCAACCGTTGCGACAGCCATTCCCTTGAAAACGGAAGCGCTGTGCGTGTTCACTTTGATGACAGCTGTTTTGGGGCTCACCGCTGGATTCCATCCGGACACCGTGCCGTCCTCCGTGACGAACAGGAAGCGGGCGGGATTTCCCGGCGTCAGCTGGAAATCCTGAGTACCGTTGAAGATCTGCCCGGTCGGTGTGCCCGACCCAGAGTCGGCGGCGGGAATCGTCACGACCAGAGGAACTATCGAACCCGTTCCCGTGTAAAGGGTGGTTAGCCCGGTACCATTGTCAGACACCCACCAGGGCGTCGTAGTTCCGCGGGAAACTCCCCAGGCGTTGACGAGGTTGAGATCCGTTGTAGCGGCAACGCCGGGAACGTTGGAAACCAGATTCGTCTCTTTGTAGTGCTGGCCTTGCAGCATCGTGGGAAGGGACAGCAAAGCCAGGGATGCGATCGCCAATCGGGATCCGATAGCACGAGCGCAAAGGTGAGAGGTGTTCATAAGACTCCTTCTCCGCAACTTGAAGTGCGGCACTCTTCGTTCGCAACCAGCATGAATCGAAGAATGGAGACTGCTTGTCAGGGAATTGTCACCAGGTAGTCATCGCATTTAGGACCCGGGAGCAGCGCGCATACCATTGCTGGGCCTAATCCGCCCGGCAACAATGGAATGACAATCGCCTGACCCGCTTCTGACACTTGTCACGGAGTGGCCGCATAGCGTCGATCAGGTGACTGGGACTCTGACGCTTGCGGCGAGGCGGCAACTTTCAAATTCAATTTATGGCTTGCTGGACTATTCGGCGTTTCCGATCGGGATGCTGGTTGTCGCGCCAATCATCTTTCGTCATCTAGGCACTGAACAGTATGGGGTCTGGGCTGTGAGCGCGTCCGTATCCAATATCGGATCGATCCTGGCCTCTGGATTCGGCGATGCGAACACGCAGAGGCTAGCCGCAGAAAGGGGTGCGGCGCGCGGAGCAGATGTTGCCCGAGTGGTGAAGGCGGCAATGGGTATCCACCTTGTTCTCGGCCTCGTCGCTGGATGGGCGATATGGTGCTCCGCCACTTTCCTGGCAGAGAGGCTCGCACCGCACGATCAGGAGTTGAAGAGCACATGCGTCTGGTGCATACGAATCGCCGCCGCTTTGACCCTTGTGCGTGCACTTGAGACCGTCTGCGTCAGTACGCAGAGGGCATACGAACGATATGGCGCAGCTGTTCGCATCAGCATCGCAGGTCGCCTTGTCAGCCTTGCCGTGACGGCTATGCTGACGGCGCACGGGCTAAATGTGACCACCACGATGGCTGCCACAGCTGTTGTGATGGCAGCAGCACTGGCATTACAGATTCTTGCGCTGATACGACTGGTCGGCACACCCGTCGTCCCGTCGTTCGACCGCTCTATCAGCGCGGATCTGCTGCAATTTGGGGCCCTCACCTGGATTGTGTCCGCGGCAGGAGTCGTGTTCTCCCAGGTCGACCGAGTTTTGGGCGGAGCCTCACTGGGTGTGGCAGGCATAGTCGCTTACGCTTTGTGCGCACAAGTAGCCCAGCCCGTATACGGATTGACCGCCGCAGGGCTGCACTTTCTATTCCCATATATCGCATCCCGACAGGCAAGTAGCAGCGGAACCGCGCTGACTAGGACATTACTACTGGCCTGCACCGCAAACACGGCGTTTGTTCTGGCTGGTGCCTCTGCCCTCTTATTCGCTTCTGACTGGCTCCTCCATCTGATTTCGACTGCGACGCTCGCTGCGGCTGCGAGGCCGCTCTTGCCGTGGGTTCTTGCAGGCCCGGCTTTGATGGCGCTCAGCGTTACAGGAACCTACTTTCTGCTTGCTCTGGGAAGGGCGGGTACAGTGGCCGCTCTGCAGATCGCCGCTTCCATTGCCCTCGTGCTGGTCACGGGCGGGTGGCTACAGAGTCGTGGAGTAAGGGCCATTGCCGAGGGTCGCATCGCTTTCGCCCTGATCGCCATGTGCGTTTACGTTCCCCTGTTACGAGAACTTCGTGGTTCGGCTGCCGGCCTGAGACAGAACGTGCCCGGCGCAATGGTGGAGGAAGCATGACCTCACCTGCGGCGCCGTTGGCGAGATCTGATGTCGATGGCGAACTTGCCTATTCCCCCTCAATTTCATCCCAACGAATCAAGGCTCCCGGGTGCGCGAACGTGCTCGGAGTGCAGATCGATGCACTGGACATGTCTCGGACTCTCGCACGCATTCAGGATGCGCTCCAACGCGGCATTAAGGGGTACGTGTGCATGGCTGGGGTGCATGGCGTCATGGAGGCCCAGCGAAGCGCCGCTGTGCGTTGTGCCTTCCGGGATTCGCTCATGAACCTGCCGGACGGAATGCCCACAGTATGGGTCGGGCATTCGCAGGGATTCGCCGGCATGAGCCGGGTCGCAGGCCCCGACGTAATGCTCCAGGTACTCCGTAGCAAGCGCTTTGAAAACTGTCGCCATTTCTTCTACGGCGGAAAGCCCGGCACCGCACAGGAACTGGCCTTCAAGATGAAGCGGCGATTCCCGTGGATTCGAATTGCCGGCACCTATACTCCTCCGTTTCGCGACCTGAACGAAGAAGAAGGGAGCGAACTCATTGAAATCGTCCGGCAATCGAAGCCCTCGATCATCTGGGTGGGCATCAGCACACCTCGCCAGGAACTCTTCATGCGCAAATATCTCCCGATCCTGGACACCCAATTGATGTTCGGGGTAGGCGCTGCTTTCGATTTTCATACCGGAACAATCAAAGATTGCAACGAGTGGATGAAGCGTGCGGGGCTGCAATGGCTGCACAGGCTTTTTCAAGATCCGGGGCGTCTCTTTTGGCGTTACGTGCGCAACAACCCGGCCTTCCTGTGGCGCATTGCGATGCAGATGCTGGCGGGCAAGCTGTAGCGCTGGCCTCAACCGGCCATGCAGTAGGCAGAGGGTGTAATTCAATTCCTCATCCGTTCTGCGCAACAAGTCGGCGGCTCATCAATACGTCGGGGTGGCCTGCCGATCGTACGGCTTTCCATACATGTTTGTGTGCGATGGCGTTGTTGAAACTACTCCCGGCACTTCGAGCTTTCCCAGATTCAGACCACCTGTGTTGAGGTGTACGCGGCGTGTCAGACCGTTGAGAGTCGATTGCTGAACACCCTCGACCCAAAGGTGCATTTCGTAGTCGCCCGTAGCAACATCTGTAATCTGAAAATTACCTTTGGCGTCTGCGGCGGCGTACAGTCGCGTCGAGAGAGCCAGGATGGCAGCACTCATCTCCGGATGAATATTGCAGAAGATGTAGGAGACACCCTCTCGCGAAAACGTCACCGATTTCGTCGAGCCCGCCTCATAAAGACCGAGGTCGAAACGTTTGCCGTCGAACAGTGAGAAGACATTGTGAAAGAAGGGATCAGCATTCGGAAACTGCACAACAGCCCCTACTGGAACAATCAGTACATGCGGTTTGAACGTACGGTTCTTCTGTAGGAGCGTGTAGGCCTTGGACGAGACAAACGGCGTGGAAGGGGTTTGCAGGATCGGCTTAAGCCAGAGTACCGCCGCAGGCGTGCGGTTATGCTGTGGCGGCTTTGGATAGGCGAGTTTGGCACGGACCTCGGACGAGGTCGACATCTGAGAACTACTGGCCGCACCACTGAGCGACAGAATCGCGAGAGCCGCAATTGGCAGAAGTCGCATTAGAACCGATACCCAGTCGCGATTCCAATCACATCACCGGTCATTGTGTATTCAAAGACCGGCGAGCTCTGAATGTGCCGGTACTCCGTCGAGAACATCAGGTAGGTGCTGGGGCGGTAGATCACATTGGCTGTGTAGGTCCGGTTTCGTGTCTGGTTCAGGTAGTAGGACGCCGGATCGCCGGCGAATGGCCTGAGCTGTGACGCGGGAACCTGGTCGGTCCCGAACGCGACATTGAATTCGAGCCGCTCAGACGCGTGCTCAGAGAATTGAGCCCAGCCTCCCATCGCGTCGAGTGCCCGGTAGACATAACCGCCAGTCGGACTATAGGAGAAAACGTAATCCTTGTAGGCTCCTCCGCCAAGGCCGCCAAGTGCCTGACCGTAGTAGGTGCTGCCGCTGAACTCGACTCTACCGGGGAGTGGAACCTTGTAATCGGCTGTCGCACCCCAGGAGCTGTACTTGGTGCCTCCCAAACTTCTATGGGGAATGTACAATGCCCCAACGCCGATCTGCAGTCCGGAGTTCTCGATACCCTTCACTACAGCAATCCTGCTCTCGATCCCAGGCCAGCGGCTCATCTCAGATGTTGCGGGGCGGTTAATGCCTTGCGCCGCTGCCGGTGAAGCTGAGTAGACCTGCGGAGGATTTGCCGCATCAATCACTGCTCCTTGGAAACGAAAACGCGAGGAACCAGGCAGAGACACGTCTTGCGTCACACCAACCTGCGGATTCCAAGACCACAGGTTGCCAGACCACCCGAGACTCGGTACGGCAACAGCAGTGAGCGATGTGGGGGTATTCGGAGCCAGAATCGTCCGATCCAGAGAGAAAAAGACGGAGGTGTGGTCCCAATCGAGCGCGGCGTGCGCAGTTCGAAAACGCAGGATTCCACCTGAGTTTGAGTACACGCCAGATGCGTTCGAGCCGTTGCCATAGAAATCCGTGCGGAGATCCGCACGGCTCTGCGCATTGAAAAGCCGTGGGCCTCTTGCGTCAACCCCGAGCACCGTCTGCCGCACTGAAAGCCCTGTACTCCCTGAACCGGGAATTACTATGGTCGGTGCGGAAGGGTCATCAACTTGGGTCGTGTTCACAAAGCCATTCAGCAGAATCAATCCACTGAGCTTGAGAGGATACTTCGACTCGGATTCGACTTTGGCCTGTTCGTGTGTTGCAATCTGCGTCTCCTGGAGCGACTGTTGCTCGCGGATACTCTCTACGGCAGCGGCCAGGTCAGAAGCAGATGAATCGTTTGTTGTCGCTGCGTGGAAATCGGCAATCTGTTGACGCAAAGACGCGAGCTGCGACCGCAATTCTTCGAGTTCGTTCTGCGATCTCTCAAGCGCAGCCTGCGTGGCTGTCACTGAATCCGTCAATTGCTGAACCTTCGACGCCAGTTCGCTGCTGCTCTCCGATTGGGGATGCGCTAGCGGAGTAGACAAGCAGAGCAAACAACCGATCCCAATGCGAAGACGCGCTTGGCTTCGCGCATTCGACCAGATCCGAAATGCGAATGCTTGTGGTTGACTCATCCTGCTGCCCACCTTTTCTGGCTCGTGTCTTCTGATGCCGCTTGCTGAACGATGCCCCGAGCGAGCGTCATCCGGAAGATCGTCTCGCCAGAGCTCGTTTCCACGAGGATAACCTCCCCTCCGTGTTCCGCAGCGATGCTTTGGGCGAGAGTCAGTCCAAGCCCCGAACCTTTCTGTTTCCCTTCGCTCACGAAGGGCTGGAAGAGGCTGGTACGAATACCTTCCGGCACTCCCGGACCATTGTCCTGGACCTCGATGATGATGGTGCCTTCCTGTACCTTTAGACGCGCATCTACTTTGGGTTCCAGCTGGCCGGTTCGCGCCGACTGACAGGCATTCAGTAAAAGGTTGTAGATAGCGCGCTCAACCTGCTTGCCATCCACAAGTGCAGCCGTATCCGCAGGATCGCAGTATGTTGCGACTAACTGGACGCCAGCTGCATCGGGATGCGCACGCAACAGAGTTGTCGCGCGCTCCAGCAGTGCCGCTACAAGTTCATGCGAACGGCGAATCGCCGCACCGGTTCGGCTGAAGATCAGCATGGACTCAATGAGCTCGGTCGTTCCGTGAACCGCGGTGCGAATATCCGACAAAATCTCGATTCGCTCGTGCTCCGAAAGAGGAGACGACGCCAAGAACTCCGAGTTTGCATACACGCTGGCAAGGTAGTGGCGCAGGTCGTGCGAAACTGAGCTGGCCATTCGACCGATGGTGGCAAGGCGCTCAGCCTCGAGCAGAGCCTGATTCGTGCGCATGATCTCGTCCCGCATGCGGGCAAACGCAAGACTCAATTCGCGTACCTCGCGGGTACCCTCACTCGGTAGCAGATGCGAGCTGTCGCCAAGTCCAAAAGCGCGCACGCCAGTGGCAAGATTCTCAAGGGGGCGAGTCACGCTACGGGAGAGCCAAAACATCAGCAGCGTGCCGACAATCAATGCCAGGAATCCGGCGAATAGCACCAGACGGTCGATCTGTCGGATGGAAGCTTCTGCCGGCGCGAACGACTTAAGAACAACAAGCTGAAGCGGATCTGGAGCGCTGGCTGCCAGGTTCCTGGTTGCTGAAATGTACCGCTCATTGCCAAGGCGGACCGATACGGGTGCATCGAGATCGTTCGCGAGCGGAACCGGAGCCCGCATCATCGCGCGAAGAGTCTCATCGTCAAGCGTGCTGGTAAGCGCGCGTCCTCGTCCCAGAAAAACGGCCTCCACCGCCGTAGCCTGACTGATCTGACGCAGTAACTCTGGGCCGATCTGAAATCCACTGATCACGTATCCGAGCAAAACGCCATCTTCTTCGGTGCCGGAGTACAGGGGCAGGACGGAGCAGGCGTAGAGCCGATCGGAACTGACCAGGTAGCGAGGAGCCGGCCTCTCGAACAGATGATCGACATTCGTCGCCAATTGAGCTCCACCGTGAACTCCCTTCGCATACGCGGCAACAACATGCCCCTGGTTGTCCGCAAGCGCGAAAAGATCGCTGTCGCTGACCTTCCAGAATCGAACACCAGCGTCCTCGATCGTTGCGGCATCGCTGGTGGTCATCAACGCCTTGAGGCTGGGCAAATCGGCCATCAGCGCATTCTCCCTTTCAAGCGCATTCAGGCGTTGAGTCTGCAGGTTCTCGAAGGTCGCGACGGAGTGCGCTAGATCTCGACTTAGGTCTTGGGTGACCTGGCTTTCAAGCTGATGCCTTACGATCAGCAGGCTCCCGAAGGTAGCGGCAGCAATGATCAAAGCCATCGCTCCGACCAGCAGCATGCGGGTCCGAATCCCTCTATTCTCCCCCATGCACGCTACCCCTGATCGAACTGGAGCTGATACCACCTACGGAATAAACTTGTATCCCGCGCCATAGATGGTGAGCAAGTGGACCGGATTGGCCGGGTCTGGTTCGAGCTTTTGTCTCAACTTCAAAATCTGATTATCGACAGTCCGCGTTGTTGGGTATGAATTGTAACCCCAGACCTCATTCAATAGCAGGTCGCGGCTGAGGACGCGCTCTGGATGCTCAGTGAAAAACCGCAAGAGCTTGAACTCGTGCGACGTGAGAACCACCGCAACACCGGAGCGCTTGGCTGTCATCCGCTCGAAGTCGATTTCGCACTCTCCAAACCGATAAATGGCAGATTGGGTGGGCCGCTTCCTGCGCCGGATCGCCGCCTGGACACGCGCCATCAACTCCCGCGGGCTGAAGGGCTTGGTAACGTAGTCGTCTGCGCCGAGTTCCAGCAGCAGGACCTTGTCTACGACTTCCGTAATGGCGCTCAGAACAATCACCGGAGTGTCGGGCGAAATCGACTTCATGGTCTGGCAGAGTTCACGGCCTGAAATCTGGGGGAGGATCAGATCAAGCACGACCGCAACAGGATGACGAGTTCGAAACAAGTCGAGCCCCGCCTTGCCGTCTCCTGCCACTTCGATTGAGTAGCTTTGTTCTGCGAATATGCGTCTCAGCACCTTTTGCATACGCGGGTCGTCCTCTACGACCAGGATGGTGCCGAGCTCGAGCTTGGGCGCTACTACCTGCTCCATCTCTTCCAGAACCAAAACCTCACTGCTGCTCATGACATCAATTCTGCCTTTGAAATGCAATGGTTAACAATCGAAACTGCACAAATGACAATTGATTGACAATTGCTTTTCAGGGCCTAAGAGGGTTTGAAGCCCTGGCAGAAAGTGGGCGCGCAGTTTCCCCGCTTCCTTGATTTGGGGCCCTTTGCAAAGAGACCTCGGCAACCTCTCCGCGTCCCCGTCGCGCGATCACTCTTCCGTACAGTTCAATGTACTGTTTAGCGATTGGCGATGGAGAGAGACGTGGCATGTTAGCCGGAATGGGTCTCCTCGCACGAAGAGCCTCGCCTACAGCAACCACGAATTTCTCCTCCGCGTTGGAGTCGAGCGGAACGAATCGAGATGCAGGCGACGCGACTTCTCGAAAAGAGGGAATGTCGGAGCAGACCACGCGGCAACCGGCTAGCTGTGCTTCCAACACCGGCAGGCCAAATCCCTCAATCAGAGATGGCGCCAGCAGCAGTTCGGCGTTTCGATAGCACCACGCCAACTCCGCATCGGAAAGCCCATTCACGAAAACTACCGCTTCATCCAGATTCTCCGCCCTGGCGAAGCGATAGAGCGCACCCGACTCCGGACCGGCCAGTCCCACAACCAGAAGTCGCGTTCTCTGGCTGACGTCGCCCGCGGCCAGAGCCCGACGGAATACCTTCAGAGCGAGCAGCAGGTTCTTGTTGCGCCGATGCTGAGCCACGCATAATAAGAACGGCTCGCCGTTCCAGGAGGCAGCGAACGCTGGCTTCCGTGGCGACGGGCCACTCTCAGCAAAGTTGCCGATCGTAACAGCCTTCTCTGCAACGTTCGGCATGACCTCGCACAGGCGTCGCCTTGTCGCTTCAGAAACACAGGCGATCGCGCCAGCATTTCTCAAGCATTGGCGCAAAATCATGCGATTGAAGAAGACTTTCGGCAATCCGAAATTCGCCGGAATGTCGTAGGGGTAAAGATCGTGCAGGGTCGCTACGGTGGGACACAGAAAAGCGCTTGCCGTAATCAACGACGGGTAAGAGACGTGAACGACGTCCGCGTGTAGTTGCTGCACGATTGCAGGCAGCGTTTGCAGGTACCAGAGGTTTCGCGCGAGTGTTCCCGGTCGCATAGGTACGGGATGAACATGGAGACGCGGATCGTTCCGGCAGATGGCGTCCTTGACACAGCCCTCTTCCCACCGAGCCACAAGGACATGTAAGGCCGAGATCTCGGGTCGAATGAGCAGACACTTAGCGAGATTTGCCGCATGACGCGACACGCCCGACAGCGAGCGATTCGAAGAGACCGCGGCAACAACGACCTTCATCAGGCAGATCCTTCTGCCGTGGCTTCGGGCATCTCGCCGATTGATCCGACAGTTCCGACCGACGGTAGAGCAAGGGGTAATGCTCCGCTTAGAGTGATGCTGATCAGAGAGATCAACCAGAGGGGCAGAGACAAATCGAAGTTCTCTGTATCCGCCAAGCCGCGGATCAGAATGAAGACGAGCAGCGCAGTCAACCTCGCCCTTGTCTCCCTCGAACTGCTTCCGCGGACCTGCCGAAACAGGCTCGCATACAGAGTTCCAACAAGGACGACTCCGAGCAGCCCGTACGCGTAAAACTGCTGAAGAAGTTCATTGTGAGCGTGCCACGCCTCGAACGATCCAAATGGCGGAATGACATTGCGGAAGGAATGAAAGCCGTGTCCGAACCAGGGTTGTTCCAACGCTCTTGTCAGCACAAAGGCCCAGATGCCAATTCGCCCCGACAGTGTTTCAGACTGGTTGCCTAGATGGGTATAGACCTCGTAGTAGCTCTCGAACAATTGCCAGAACGAAGCGGCGACTACCATTGCAACCCCGACAGTCATGATCTTTGCACGCCGGCTTCGCGACTGGTCCAGCAGGAGTAGCGCGCCCTGCGACAGCACGAACGCAATGATTGTGGTCTTGCTCAAGCTGCGCAACAGGCTGATGATAAGGATTATCGCAGCTATCCGGAACGCAATAGTCCTGCGCCCGGCAATCTGGATCAGGAACACTCCGAGTGCACAGCAAAAACCTATCGCATTGGGGCTGAAAAAATCGTCATCACCGGGGCGGAGGTCATACATCGTCGGCGATAACCACTCGACTGCAGCAATCAGAAGCGCTCCGCAAATATAGCCCCGCATGATTGACAAAGCAGCCGAGTAAGGGTGCTCTGCTCGCATCGCTAAGACGATCATCACGACCTCGGACGCGAGTTCGCACCAATAAGCGAAAGCTACTGTTTCAGAGGCTGTGCTGCTCCAACTCAAGCTGCACAAACCCATCATCAGAAAGCCGAGAGTCAATTTAAATGGCCTTGCCGGCAACATCTCTCGAAGCGTGAACCGCGCGGGGCCCAATGAGTGGAAAGCCATGATGGCCAGCAGCAGAAGATGGATGGCGAAGTTCACGTAAGCGCCTGTCCTCGGATCAGACTGGAACGCCAGAAACGTGGTGCAGAGGCGCGCTGCGAGGTAGAACCCTACCGCAGCTGGTGCGATCGAAACGTTTCCATTGCGCAGCATTGCTGCTGTATCAGCCATGACGCAATCTCTGCAAAAAGAGCCTTTGAAAACCCCTGTGCAGTTCTTCCATGATCTCTGCGCCCAGGATCCTCCGTTCGTCGACCGGGCTCATCTCCCTCCATCTAAACCGGCCGATGATCAGGCCGGCAGTAATCATCATGGTCAGAGTCGTTAACACTACGCAGAGCACGGTTCTCGGTGGAAAAGACTTCTTCTCCGGTATGCCAGGAGCATCGATCACGCGCACTACAGGGACGTCCTTCGCTTCCTGAATCCTTGCGAGTTCGTACTGCTGCGTCAGCATTTCGTAGACGGCTTCCTGCACACGAACGTGACGATAGATGTCTGCGTACGGCACAGCGAGCCGCGGAAGTTGCCGGAGCGGGGGATAGTCCGCTCCCGCTCTGAGCAGACCATTATTGTCAGCGGAAATTGTGCCGTCGGCCTGCAGAGGCTCCGACGTACCGCCAATTGCCTGCAGTTGGCTCCGCAGACCCGAGATTCGGGCCCGAGCGGCACGCACACGCACGTTCTGGTCGCCATAGATTTGCAGCATTGAGTCGAGTTCTGTCTGCTCAAGAATCAGCTGTGCCTGCAACTTTGCTGCAGCATCCACTGTCGCTCGCGTCTGCTCCTTCATGTCGATGGTGGAGTGGGTGCTGGAGAACTCGCTTAAGGCATTCTGAGCGCGCTCTAACTCTGCTTCAGCACCTTTGAGACGACGTTCAATGAAAGTTCTTTCCTGACGGGCAGAGGAGGTGTTCGTACGGTTTACGAGAAGATTGAGTTCATCCAGGTAAGCCTGCGCGAGATCCCGTGCTCGCTGCGGATCTCCATCTTCGACTGTGATGGAAATGACGCCACTGCGTTTGTCTTCGACGACTGAAGTGCGGCGGGCAAGCTTCTTTGCTGCGTCAACCCGGTAGCGCTTGCTGTAGATCTGCTGCAGTTGAAATCGTTCAATCAGATGGTCACTTACGGTCGCACTGCGCAAAAGGTCAACGAACAATGGCCCGGTCGTGCGAACAGCTAAAAGATTGGCGGCAATGCTGCCGATGCTGCCGTATTCACTTGCGCCTCTCCCCGCGAGGGCTGCCAGCAGAGCAGCGCTCGATCCGGTGCTTTCGGGAGGCATAATGCGGGCAGTCGACTCGTACCGCTTCGGGATCAGAAAAGCAGCTGCGACGCTGATTAGAGCACCAATTGCGGCTGCCTTGAGAAACAAAGCACGATACTGCCACAAAAGGTTCGCATTTACGACCCAGTTTGGAGAAGCGCCGGCCGCAGTAGCCTCATTCTGATGCTCTCTCGTTGCTGCCGAACCCGTATGCACGCCGACCTCCTTTTCCTATAAGCCCGCTACAGCAGCGGTGATGGCGATAGAGGACGCGATCTGGGCGGTGCTCAGCAGATTGCGCCAGAAGAGGGATGCACCGATGATCTTCTGTGGAACTACAACGACGTCTCCAGGTTGCAGACGCGTAGAGAGCACGTCACGGTCGTACCACTCTCCTGATTGCCGACCTACCACCGCACCGTTCGCACGAACAACAAAGATCTCTTTGCGATTTGCGATGCTGGTCGCGCCGCCCGCATGCTGCAAGTACCACGCGGCCGTCTTCCCGGGCGTGAATGTAATAGCGGAAGCGTTGTAAACCTGCCCGCTCACAAGAACGAATCCAGGGCGCTTGGGAATGCGCAGCACGTCGCCTCTCCGCACTTCGATGTCGGCTGCCGTTCCTGCCCACGACTCAATGTCCGTCGTAACGTGGATGACCATGCGCCCCATTGCTGGCTGGCTCTTGAGTTGAGAAAGAATCTGGTCCTCCTGTTGCCGGATGAGACTCGCTTGTCCGGACAAGTCATTCGAAGCGAGATTCGAAGAAAGACGGGCAGCTGAAGCGCTCGTCTCAATCTGACGAATGAGTTCGGCCCGGCTCTTCTCTTCGAGTTCCTTAACCTGCTCTCGCGTAAGAATCGCACCGGCGGGGTAGGCAGTCTCACGGAAGCCTCCAGCGCGGCGCAAAACATCGCTAAGCCGCTCGCCGCTGCGGAATCCGTAGCTGCCCGGGTGCGCTACCTCGCCCTCGATTGTGATCGACTCGCCGATGTCATTCCAGCCGGTGATCTGGTGAACAGTAAGAACATCGCTGGGCTTGAGGGCGCGATCCGCGGAGAGGTCGCTTCGCCCGACAGCTTCTCCTATCCGTATGTCCGCGCGCTGGCTCTCTACTTTTGTTCCGTTCACCACCTGGTAGCTGATGAGGTCTGCTGTTTCCAACAGGGCATCTCTCTTGAAGCCTCCAGCCGCACGCACCAGTTCCGCAGCCGTCATTCCATCGGACAGGGGGTAGGATCCTGGACGCAGAACTTCTCCGCGAACCTCCACCCGTGGAGCGTCGACATCATATCGACCGAGAACTCGCACCGTATCGAAAGGCTGTAGCGCAATGTCGCCGTTGCCGATCAGCGCGTCAGCCAGGTTGAACTCAATCGTCTGCACGTGAAGATCCGGCGGCGCTAGGCGGATAATCTCACCAATGCTGGCCGGTTCAGGCAGAAGATCCTGGTAGCTTCGCAGCACGTCGCTGAGGTGCATGCCGTCTCGGTAGGGGTGGCGTCCGGGACGAACGACGTGTCCTTCGACATAGACCAGGCGCTCGCTAAATGGGGCGATAGGCGCGACGTGAATCCGATCCCCATCCCGAAGCTCGAAGTTCTCGATATCCTTTTCGTCCTGATCTGCCGATCCTAAGCTGATGGTCTCGCGATTCTGGTTGGCATTGATGCGCTCGATCGAAATATGTTCAAGGGACGCCGCTACCGTGATCCCTCCTGCAATCTGGAGCAACGCTCCGAGTGTGCTCGCATTGTTGAGTTCATAGATCGCTGGTCGCTTCACCGCCCCCGAGATCGCAACCTGCGGTCCCACCGCCGGGACAACCAGGGTGTCCCCTCCCAGCAGTCGCTGCTCGTCACTCTGGACCCCGCGCAGGAGGAAGTCGTACAAATCAACCGTGCCGATGAGTTCCTTTCCGCGATAGTGCTTCAGCATCCTCAGGGAACCAATAGAGGTCGGACCTCCTGATGCGTACAGTGCACTCAGAGGAGATGCCAGCGAACTCACTTCGTACGCGCCGGGTCTTTGCACGTCGCCGACAACATAGATGCGGATCGTTCGCAGGCGGGCAAGCGTGACGGAGGCCCGCACGTCTCGGTATTGGCGCCGCAGTTCCTGCTGCACCAGTTCCTGCGTCCGTTGCATTGACAAGCCCGCTACCTGAATATCTCCAGCCTCAGGTAGCGCGAGGTGCCCATCTGGATTTACGGTACGCGTGAATGACTGCGAGATTCCGCCCCAAAGATCGATGGTGAGTCCGTCGCCGGGACCGACTACGTAATCCGGCCCGATTGGGACATCGAGAGGAGCCTGACCTGTAGCCGCCCGATCGCGACGGGTAAAAACGTCCGACCCAAAGCGCTTCAGCTGATCTGAAGTGTCAGGAATTTGGGAGTAGAGATCACGCAGCGATCTCAAGTTGTACGGTGCTGGGCGGTGCAGCACCGGAGGTTCGCTCGTGATGTTGTCTGTATCGCGCTCCTGCTCAGCGGACTTCGGCTCCGCTTGCATCGCGCCTCCGGAACTCCCCTTGCCTTCGAGTTCCACCGATCGATGAGCTGCGGGCTGTTGCCCAGCTTCTTCGGCTGGCGGTTCGAGCCCTCTCGCAGGCTCTCGATTATTGATCTGTCTGCCCCCCGACAGCGGCGACAGTGGATCAGCAACTCGAGGCGCAGGCGTTTTCAGCCGAAGATCTCCAGCCTCCACATAGCCTCTCGCGCGCAAAAACATCGTGATCTGCTGGCGCAAATTCCTGTCGGAGCCGATCTGACTGTAAAGAGTCTCATCTGTAATGGCATCCGGCTGCGCAGCGATTGTCCCGGGTTGGGATTGAGCAACCATCGTCTTGATCTCAACAGCAACTTCCGGCCTGCTTTGAAGGATAGAGATGATCTGCGATGCTGAAAGCGAGAGCTGAGCGTCTTCGTCCTGAATGGCTTCAGCGTCACGCGTCTGATTGGCCGACGTGAAATCGTTTTGCGAGATCGGAGCTCCCGCGAATCCGTCCTGTGCTGTCGCGGTGCATGCGAACACAGAGATGAGAACTACCCATGGAATGAGCCATCGCGAAGGCGCGATCATTGCGGTAATCCCCCATTTCTGCGCTGCCAACGCGTCGATTCAACCGCGAAAACAAGTCCCTGCGAAACATGAAAATGCAGTCTTCGTGCCGCGAATCTCGTCTGAATCCAGAATCGGCGCGTCCGCTCGAATCGGGATTCATTCAGTCCAGCCTTCGTAATCTTCGGCGGCCAGTGAAGAGGCACCAGCAGACGCCGGAGTTCCGTCCTGCCTGCGTCGGCTCCGATGTTAAGTTCCTTGCGCAGCAGGAGGTAAAGTTTGCTCCCAGGACGGCCGGAGATAAGTACACGGCGGCCGTAGAGTTGAATCCACAAGCAAACCCCGGCGGGGAGCTTGTCTACGGACCAACCTGCCAGTTCAGCGGGTGCGCATTGACCGAATATCAGCGAGGCCAGCAGCACAGCTGCTCCCACCGCCATGGCCGCACCGGGTTGTTCCATCGCGAGGCTTTCAACCTGCCCCCAGAAGCCAGTGTCGTTGCGTCTTCCGCATATATGTCGCCAGAACTCCAGCACCCACGAAGCGCGAGTGTACTCGCTGCACATATGCTTGAACAGGTGTTGGCCTTGAAGAACGAAGATATCCGCGGGATCGAGCGCGGCCAACCAGCAGCTCTGCATAAGTCGCCATTCTGACCTTGCCAAACGATCCCCGCGCCCTACTTGCAGCTGCTGGCTCTCCAGATGTACTTCGAGTGCCCGCTCTGGGCGTTCCTGGTACAAATTCTTCAGAGAAGACGTTCCGCAAGGGCCCGCTTTGAATTCCCAGGTTCGTTCGCCTACAGCAGCGAGTGCGTAGCCGAATCTCGCAAGGCACTTCTCTGTTGCCCTGAGATCCGCCTTTCGGATCAACAGGTCAATGTCCATCTGATTTCGAAGTGCGGGATCCGGAACAGACTCGGACGGAAACGTAATTCCTTTGAGAACTGCGCATTCAATGTTGAGAGCCCGTAGCGCATGGGTGATCTCTACCGCCTCGCTCAGGAGAGCCTCAGTTCGTTGGCGATTCTCCTTAAGATTCGTTTGCAGCTGAGAAATTACCGATCGGGGAAGACATGCGAGTAGGGCCATCGCCTCTATGCGCGCGAGAAAGTAAAGGGCCAGCCCGCTTACATCGAGCCAGTACTTGGCGCGACTCCAATCGCGGGCGCCGAATTCTCGCAGACGAGCCTCGACCGACGGTGCAGGCTCGTGGAAGCTGGCCAGGACGGCCTCTTTCAAACGCGCTGCTCGACGCTCCTCGTTCATTTCGATTTGGAGTGGTCCAATTCTCATTTGGAATTAGTGCGCGTACATCTCGGGTTCGCCAAGACTGCCGGCGGGCGGAAGATGCCGCAGGTACACGACGATTGACCAGATCTCTTCATCGGCCAGCGTTCCCCGGGAACCAGGCATCCCGGACGGCCAGATTCCGTTGTCGATTACCCATTTCAATTGACCGTCGCTGTAGCCTTGCACATCAGGTGATGCCAATGAGGGCACAGGAGGCGACAATCTCTCTGCGAATGGAACCCCGGTATTCTGCCCATCCATGCCGTGACACGCCACGCAGTAGTGAGAGAACGCTTCTTTTCCGTCCGCGAGTGCATTCGGGCTGCCTGCTAGCGGGTTCTTCTCGTCTTTACCGGCCACCAGCACCTTGTGTTTCAAGGCCTCTATCGCTATGGTCTCCAGGTGAGTCGGTTCGGTCGCGCTCAATCCGTGACGGAGCACCAGAACCGGGAGCATTAGAGCGCCGGCCGCGAAAGCGACCCCCATGCCGAGCAGTGTTCGAATCATGTTCACGAGACCACATGGATGGTAAAAGTCATCACGCCATGTCCGGAGCCGCAGAACACGGAGCAGTGGCCTGTGAAGGTTCCAGTCTTCTGCGGTGTGAAGGTCGTCTGAGCGGTCTTTGCCTTGCTCGCGTTCAACTCGATCTTGAGCTCGCGGATTCTCAGCCCGTGAGCAACATCGGCGCTAGTCAGGACGAGATCGACGGCCTCTCCCTTCTTCACAGTTATCTCCGCAGGCTCAAATGCGAATCGCCTGGCTGTGACTTGAATATGGTGCGGAGTATCGGGCCTAACGGGAGGAACCACGATGTACAACAAGAGAAGGACTAGCGCCATACCTTGCGCAGCTGATCGCTTCCAACTCGAACTTGTTTTCCTGACTGTCCTCTGCGTACCGACCCTATTCACAGGCTGAGAAAGACTGATAACCACGATGACTCCGATAATCCGATATCAACTCTGCCCAACCTAATCGCGCGCACCCTGGGTCGTGTCATACATGTGTAAGAGGATTGTCATGGCTTTGTCGTCGCGAACGGGAACTGTCTGAAGTCAGTGGAGATCCCTGTTGGGCAAGAAATGTCCTGGGCGGGATTCCGGAGAAGTGACATTCCGCTTACAAATGGAAGACGCCCCTCTGACATGCGGCATTTCTTTGAGAGCTAGCGTGAGCACATGCCAAGGACGAAAGTGCTCCTATCTCCTAAGCGCGCGGGAATCTATGCGAGTGCACTGCTGGCTGCCTCGCTCCTGGTGATGAGTCGGCCCGGCACCACGCAGGACGTGCCCCTTATTTCCGGCGGAGTCGGTTTTGTCACCAGCACCAACGCCGGAAACACAACCTACATCCCCGTTATCTCTCCACTGCTCGCGGCGCCTCTAGGAAATCACATTCTGGTGGAGAGCCGCGCCACCATCCTCGATTCATACTTCCCTAAAGGTGGCGGACATAGCGGATATACCAGCTCATCATTTCTGGGCCTTTCATATCTGCAGATGGACTACATCGCGAGTTCGCACCTGACGGTCGTCGCAGGAGAGTTCCTCACTCCGTTCGGTACATACAACGAGCGACTTTCACCCATTTGGATCAGCAACTTCGAAAGCGCACCTCTCATATTCAACCTGGGAACGATGAACACCGGCTCCAGTGTCGGCGGAATGCTTCGCGGGTCCGCAATCTCGAACGACCACGTTTGGCTTGATTACGCAGGCTACTTTTCCGCTGCGAGCACCAATGAGCAGTTCAAATCCCAGCGCGCGTCCGGCGCCAGGACAAGCTTGTACTTTCCGCAAGCACGCCTGGAAGTGGGTGGATCGTACGGAAGGTTGCTGGAAGAAACACACGAGAATTTCGAAGGTTTGCATCTCTGGTGGCAACCTGCCGACGCACTCGTCAAGCTTCGATCAGAATTCGCCCACGGTCCACACTCCAAGGGGTACTGGGTGGAATCTGAATTCCACCTGGCGAGCGCATCATCCGGAATGACACTTCGTCGTGCCATCCAGCCCGTTTTTCGCTGGCAGCAGACCTTTCGCAGCAGCCCCGACCCCACCGACGGTTTACCCGGGGCGGATACAAAGCGCGCCGATTTCGGACTGGACATCCTCTTCCCGCATGAAGTGCGAATCAACAGCAGTTACTCAAGGCAATCGTCCACACAAGACACCAACATTTGGCAGACCGGGATCGTATATCGATTTCTGTTCCCCACCTGGAGAGGCAAATGAATACGGATTTGAAGATTCGTGCAGCCTGCATTGTCCTTACCTTTTCCCTTGCGTCTGCTTCCCTTCCAGCCTTCTCATGGCGAATCGAATCCATACAGGACTCCTCGGCTGGCGCACGCCAGAGCCAGGCTCGGCACCAGCCGGCAGCGCCGGAGTCAAAGGGTGCTATCAAGTTCAAGCAAAACTGCTCGCGATGTCATGAAGCGCCGCAGGGATTTTCCTCGAGGATCTCAGGAACGATCCTGCGCCATATGCGGGTTCGCGCTTCGCTCAGCCCTCAAGATGAGCGAGACATCCTTCGCTTTCTCAACCCGTGAGACTCGGTGTCTTGCGCTCGGACTCCACCTGCCCCCTGACGAGAGGATCCACATGAGAGCCGTTTCCACATTCTGCACGTTTGCATTGCTGTCTCTGCTGGAATATTCAGGCACACCGCTGCGGGCCCAGGCTCCCGGAACGGGCGCAATCACCGGCACCATCTACGATTCGTCGGGATCTTTGGTGCAGCAAGCTCAGGTCGCGCTAAAGAGTGAATCTACCGGTGCGGTTCGGGCGACATTCAGTAATGCCTTCGGAGTATTTACGTTTTCTCTGCTTCCGCCCGGGTCCTACGCTGCATCAGTCAAGGCCCCAGGCTTTTCCGAAGCAGTCGCGCAAGGCATCAGCGTCGTGGTGTCCGAAAGAAGCGCGGTGGACTTTCATCTTTCGATAAGCAGGGCCAATGACACCGTTACCGTTGAACCAGCAGTTGAGTTGGCACAAAGTGAGTCGTCCGCCCTGGGTCGGGCAGTCGATCGCGAAACCATCGAAGCGCTCCCCCTTTCAAACCGCAACTATACTCAGATTCTTTCTTTGTCCCCAGGGGTCGTGGTTGAACTGCCGAATGCCGGCGCACTGGGCCGAGGCACGCAGAATGTCGCGGCGAATGGAAACAAGACGACAGGCGACAACATCCAGTTCAACGGCGTAGACGCGAACAATCTCTCGCAAAACTCCGCAGCGAACGATGGCGAAGAAGTCGGTGTCGCAGCCCCAGCTCCAGACACCCTGCAGGAATTTAAGGTTCAGACCGGAAACTACGATGCAAGTTACGGCAGGGGAACCGGCGCCAATGTCGACGTAATCAGCAAAACAGGAACGATGCATTATCACGGTTCCGCGTGGGAGTTTCTTCGCAACGATCTCTTAAATGCAAACAATTTCTTCTCCAAGCTGACAAATCAGCCGCGTGCCGTGTTGAAGCAGAATCAGTTCGGCGCTTCCTTCGGCGGTCCATTCCGACACGACACCTTGTTCTTCTTCGGAGCCTATCAAGGCCTTCGATCCAGCAACGGCCTGGGTGACCAGGTCACCGTCAACCTGCCTCAACTTACTTCGGACCGCTCAGCACAGACGCTCGGCGCGCAATTCTGCGCATATGCCACAGCAGCGGGTGGGACCCAAGTCGCGTGTGATGGTTCCAACATCAACCCGGTTGCCCTGGCACTGCTCAACTTCAAGCTTCAGAACGGGCAATATGCCATTCCAAATCCGCAGATCCTCTTGCCCTCGACAGATCCGACGCAGATGCCGATCGGAGAGTCGACATTCGCTACACCCGCCAGATACGACGAAGATCAATTCACGCTGAACGTTGATGCCAGACCCGCTGACCGGAACCAGTTCGCGGCGCGATTCTTCTACTCGCACGCACCGACAATCGAACCCTTCTCACCAAACGCAGCGAACGTTCCCGGTTGGGGGACAACAGAACTAGACCAGAACACAATGCTGGTTCTCTCCGACACGCACGAGTTCAACCCGCATTTCGTCAATGTCGCGCGCTTTGGATTCATGCGTTTCGATGGCGATTCTGTGGTGGCCAATCCGATCCTGGCGTCTGATCTCGGCACGACGTCGCCCACAGGTACGGCGGGCGGCAGAATTCCTGCCCCCGGAATCACGATCGATGGTCTGTTCACAGTTGGCGATGCAGGGACACCTTCTCAGTGGCAGGTCACAAACAGCTTCATCTTGCAGGACACCCTCTCGTTTAGCTGGAACAGGCATTCGTTGCGATTTGGCGCGGAGTTCAAGCGTCACCAGGTCGATGTGAATGCACCCTTTTCAACAGACGGCTTACTCGATATCCGTACCTTCAGCGATTTCCTGCTGGGTCAGAGTGCCGAGCAGAACGGCAGTCCCACCGGGAGCAGCAACGTAAGCCTTAGCAACGGCAGTTCCGGCCTGTTTCGAAAAGATGAGCGTTACATCGATCTCGCGGGATTTCTGCAGGACGACTTCAGGATTTCGAACCGACTCATGCTCAATGCGGGATTGCGCTACGAAGTGTTCGGTGCGCCCTCAGATGTAAATGGCAGGCTCGTTACGTTTGATCCGACCATCGCCACAAGGTCTGCGTCTGCCGAAGGAACACTGAGCGGTTTCGTTGTTCCTTCAAATTTCAAGCGCGCGGTCCCAGATGGCGTGGTCCGATCCTCCATCCCGGGCTTGTTCCCGACAAGGCATGTCGATTTCCAACCTCGCCTCGGCTTTGCTCTCCGGCTGGACGAACATCCAGAGATCGTCATTCGCGGGGGTTACGGCCTCTACTTCGACCGGCTCTCTGCGGGCTTGGCGGAAAGCCTCCTCGCGGTTGAACCCTTTTCAACGTTTCAGTTTTTCGCCGGGTCAACAAACGGCGGGGCGACCTTGCAGGATCCGTTTGTTCCTCAGCTTCCGCCAAACAGTACCTATCCCACCTTCCTCCCGCGGGTTCCCGGCGCAGGTCCAAGCCTGAGTGCCGTCGCCAGGCACATGGTTGACCCATATACAGCCGAGTACAACTTGAACGCGCAGATCGCTTTCGCTCGCGATTATCTCCTTGAGATTGGATATGTCGGCACGCACTCATTCCACGAGAGCGGATGCACCGAGTTCAACCAGGCCCTTCTCGCCAGTCCCGCGAATCCCATCAACGGAGAGACAACCAACTCCGCCATCAATGTGATCCAGCGGCTTCCATTCGCGGGAATCAGTCCGGGATCACTCTTGTGCGAGTCTTCGTTCAATGCCAATTACAACTCACTGCAAACCAGCATCACGAAGAAGCTGGGCTATGGGCTCGAATTCCTCGGCAGCTATACGTGGTCGCGCAATCTCGACCAGACCAGCGGCTCTTCCGGAAGCAATGTCTTCGAACAGCATCTTGTTACAAATGACCAGACCAACTTCCGGCAAGCATATGGACCGACGGACTTCGATCGGACACACCGGGCTGTACTCAGTCTCGTCTACAACACTGCATTCGCTCGCCGCCTTCCCCGATTCGCAGCTGGGGTGGTAGGTGACTGGCGCGTCTCGGCGGTCGGCGTATTGCAGAGCGGCACTCCAATAACGATCCTCGATGACAGCGCGGGGGCCGTATACGGCAACTTTCCCTTTGAGAATCGCGCGCAGCTTAGCGGAGCGGCAAAGCCGGCGACATCAGGCTCCTTGTTCTCACGAGTACTCAACGGCTATCTGAATCCAGCCGCATTCACCTCCGCCCCTGAAGCACCGAATAGTACCGGACCAGGAGATACCGATTTTGGAGATAGCGGCGAAGGCCTTGTCCGCGGTCCAGGCCAGCGCAACCTCGACATGGCATTCGAGCGTGCCATCCCGATCAGCGATTCGCAATCAGTGCATATGCGAGCAGAGTTCTTCAACCTCACGAACACCGCACACTTCAACAACCCGGTCAACAACGTCAGCGCAGGTCCTGCTTTCGGAGTCATCACATCAACATCATCAAACCCGCGCATCATTCAACTTGCCGTGAAATACGAATTCTGATGAAGACATTCGCATCATACCGCCAAAGTCTCCGATCCTATGTTGACCATTGAAGAGATACGCACCGCCTTTGCGCGATCGGAGCCGGTGCAACTTGCTGACCCGGTGCTCGCGCGCTTTTCGATGCCGCTGCGGGAGGTGTTTTATCCACTCGGCTTTCCGCTGCAAATTGAGACCAATTCCGAAGAGGTGTTGAACTCGGCTGCGGTAAGCTGGCAGGGTTTCACCAAGCTCTTCGATACTCCGCCGATCAAACTGAGGGTCGGCGTTACCGGTGGGAGCGGTTCGGAGTGCCCTCCAACTCCCACGTGTCGAGTTCAACAGCATCTCGCCACCAACATTGCGGACCAAGAGAACTTTTCCGTTGTAGACCTCTCCCGAAGCAGCGGCCAGATCTGGCTGACGGAAGCTGCCGTTTCGCATCGCGGATACCTTCGCTACTTCTTCCTCGAATCTGCTGCGATGGCCATTCTCGCAACCTCCTATACCACCGCAATCCACGCGGCATGCATTGAATACAAAGGATGCGGCATCCTGCTGTGTGGTGATTCTGGCGCAGGTAAAACCTCTCTATCGTACGCCTGTGCAAGGGCAGGCTGGACCTATATCACGGATGACGCGAGCTTCCTCGTCAACAACCGGACTGACCGCTTGATTGTGGGCAATTGTAATCAGGCGCGATTTCGCCCATCCGCCGTCGAGCTCTTCTCTGAGCTCGCCGGCAAGCAAGTGGTCCAGAGAGCGCAAGTCGGCAAACCGTCCATCGAGCTGACACTTCAGCCACTCCGGCACATCTCCGCAGCCTTCACCTCGCGGATCAACTACGTGGTGTATCTGAACCGGCGGACGTCTCCTCATCAGGAGTTGCTTTCATTCCCCATCGAAGTCGCGAGGCTCTCCATGGAGCAGACCCTATTCAGTCTTCCCGCGACTCGACTAACCCAGTGCGTCATGATCGACCATCTTCTGGATGATGGGGCTCTGGAGCTTCGCTATACGAAGTTGGACTGGGCTGTAGATCGATTGGCACGGCTCGCTGAACGGGGGCATTGATGAGTACTCCGGCCCCATCTGTTGACGCTTCGATCGTGCCCGCTCTGCAGTCAAAGCCGCGTATCCGCGCTCGCTGGCCCATTGCGAGCCTTGGCAGGCCGTTCTGGATATTCTTCGTTGCCGCGCTTTTTATGGACTTCGGTTTCGATCTTTACTTCTTTCTCTACAATCTCTTCCTGCTGAGCCTGCACTACGATGAGCGCGCAATCGGCATCATCAGCAGCTCGTTGACCCTGGGCAATCTGATCGCCACCCTTCCGGTGGCCATGCTAGCGCGCCGGTATGGTCTACAGAAGCCCTTGCTCTTCTGCTTCATCGCTGCACCGATCATCTGTATAGTTCGCGTACAGCTGCCCTGGATGGCCGCGCAAATCGTTTTCGCATTTCTCACCGGCGTCGCTCTCAGCGCCTGGCCTGTATGCTTCGCCCCAATGGTGGCCAAACTCACGACCGATGACACGCGAGTCTTCGCGTTCAGCTTCACCTTCGCGACGGGTATCGGAACAGGCACGCTTGCTGGTCTGGCAGGCGGTTACCTGCCCATCGCCTTCCGCTCGATCAGCAAACTTGCCTCTATGACCGCAGGGATGCGTATCGTTCTGATCGGAGCAGCTGGAATCGTCATGTTCGGAGTACTTCCCATTTCAAAACTTCGCATGGCAACTCCTCCCCCACCCGACTCGTGCAAGCTGCGCGTACCTCATCCCTTTCTGCTGAAGTTTCTAGCAGCGTTCGCAATGTGGAGCCTGGTTACTGGCTCCTTTGTTCCTTTCGCACCTGTGTTTTTCGAGAAGCAAAAGGGTGTTTCGCTGCAGCACGTCGGTTTGATCTTCTCTGCCTCCGAGTTCGTCCAGTTCTGCGCAGTGCTGCTCGTTCCATTCGTTTACCAGAGGATTGGAATAGTCGGCGGGATCGTCATGGCACAAATTGCTACCGCGGCGGCGGCAATATTCCTCGGCCGCGCTCATTCGGCCGGATATGCGGTGTGCTGGTATTTGGCGTTTTCAGGCGCACAGTTTACCGCCGGTCCCGGCTTTTATGGCATGCTGATGAGCAGAATGAAGGACTCTGAACGCAGCAGTGCCTCTGCATTGCAGAATATCGCCGGTGCTCTGTCTCAGGCAGGAGCCTCAGCCTTGACCGGCATCCTGATCGTACGGTCTGGTTACACCAGCGTTTTCGCAGCCAATGTGGGACTCATCATCGTCTCCACAGCAATTGTGATGATGTTCCTCAGCGACAAAACCGCACCGCATATCGCGGAGGAAGCACCGGGGCCCTCCTCACGACTTTGATAGCTACTCATTGAGCAACGCGAGCTGAAGCCAGTACATTTCGCAGGTCGTCTCGCTTAACGCTGACGGCGAATCGACGGCGCCCTCGCCGTCGGCCACACTCCTATCGACGCACGCTGCATTCAAATCGAGCATTCGCCAGCGCCACACGAAACCGTGCATTGTTCCGATCAGCCGGGGGGAGCCGTTCTAAAATCTCGAGGGAAATGCTTGATTCCTCGAAAGCCTCATCGCGGTTTGCCGGTCCTAATGCTTTTGCCAGGTTCGTGTAACTTTCAGCTAATGCGATCTGATTCGCCGCGCTTGAGACTTCCTTTGATAGCGACTGGCGCGAAGCTACCGCCTTTCGATAGTACTCAATTGCTGCATACTTTTCTCCTCGTTCGATCAGCAGACTGGCGAGGCTCGAATAGCTAGTGGCCAGATGAGCATAAACGAAGAAATGCTGGGCATCGTGGCCCAGCAGCGATTCCTGCCTTGCTATCCCACTTCGCAAAACATTCACCGCCTGTGCGGCCTTGCCCAGCTTCCCCAGAGCCATTCCGACCTTACCCTCGCTGAAAGATAGATCGAGACTTGCTTGAAAGTTGTTCGGATCTATCGCCGCAAGGTCGCGATCAATCCTAAGAGAAGCTTCGTACTCTGCAAGTGCGCGCGGAAATTGGCGTTCGCGCATGAATACGTCCCCGATCATCTTGTGCGCGAGAGACAGGTTTCGGCGGCCTTGCGCATCCTTTGGGTCGGCGGCGTTCAGCGATCCGAAGAGAGCCAGTTCTTGCCGAAAATGAGCCAGTGCTGCAGCAGTGTCATTCGTTGCCAGCAGAGACAATCCTACGTTCTGATGTGAAAACGCTAACTGCCTTCTGTAGTGCGAATTATTCGGATCGACCTTGACCAGACCTTCGCGAATGTTCAGACCCGTGCGGAGATTGTCGAGCGCCTCCGCCGTGTCACCCGTCTGTTGAAGTACATAGCCAAGGCCGTCCACACTTGCCGCCAAATGGATTTTGCCGTCTGGATCGGAAGGACTCGCGGCGACAATCTGCCGACTGAGTTCTGCTGCTTTCCTGTATTCGACCGCTGCTTCGTTCAGTGCGCCGGATGATTGCAACAGATTGGCGTAGTGGTAAGTCTGAGTCGTTCGTGCCTTCTGAAACTGAGTATCGCCTGTCAAGTTCGTGGGAGACGTCTCGTACATTGCCAATGCAATCCTCGAATGCTCGAGCGCACCGGCAGTATCACCGGAAAAGCTGAGGACATCACTGATCTGCTGGTGCGTTGACGCTAGCGCAAGACGCGCCTCCTCATTCCCCGGGTCTGCCCTCGCGATTGGTTCCAAGATCGCCAATGCCTTGCAGAAACTATCCAAAGCTCCTCCGGAATCACCCAGGTTCGGATAGATGGGATCGCCCTGGACTTTACCCACTTTCTTATACGCCGCGGCTATTTCCATCTGGAGCGCGCGGTCTCCTGCTGCCTCGGCGGCAAGTCCCCCCAGATACTCCATGGCACGCTTCACCACCAGTGCACGGGCTGGCGTAGATCCAGGCAGAAACTCGATGGCATCATCGAACTCGAAGAGGAACGAATCCGCGAGCTTCCTTACATCCGCAAAGCGCCTTTCGGCCCGGCGAGCGTTCGCCGAAGCAATGCGCGCTTCACGTACCGTTGCCGCTACACCACCCGCCACGGCAAGCAATACGAATGCAGTTGCCAGTACGCCCACCTTGTGTCGCCGCACGAACTTGCGGGTCCGGTAAGTTACGGAATCCGGCGTTGCCGCAACAGGTAAGCCCTCAAGGTGTCTGCGGATGTCCGCCGACATCTGTTCTGCAGAGGCATAGCGTCGCTCCGGCTCCTTGTTCAGTGCCTTCAGAACAATGTTGTCGAGATCGCCTTTTAACTGCTTCTTGCGCTTTTCTGCTCCCAGAGACGCTCGCGCAACGTCGACCCCGTCACGCATACCGCGTCTACCTGGAACGGCGCTGCTGGGCCGTCTTGGCTCGATGTCGCAAATCGATCGCGCAAGCTCATGAGGGGCAAGCGTTCCCTCCGAATAGGGAGACTTGGCTGTCAATAGTCGATAGAGCACGACGCCAAGAGAATAGATGTCGGTGGCGGTGGTGATCGGCGCGCCGCGAATTTGCTCGGGACTGGCATACTCCAGAGTCATTGCGCGGTAGAGAGTGGTGTCCAGCTTACTCCCTGAGGTATCGAGGATCTTCGCTATCCCGAAGTCAAGCAGCTTCGGAGCGCCATCTTTCGTAACCAGGATGTTGCTCGGCTTGATGTCGCGATGTATTACGAGCCGCTGGTGTGCATACTGGACTGCAGCGCAGATTTGCGTAAACAGTTGCAGGCGTGCTCTGAGTTGGAGATCGTGTTCATCGCAGTATTGGTCAAGAGGAGTGCCTTCAATCAACTCCATTACCAGGTAAGGCACGCCGGCTTCAGTCGTTCCCCCATCGTATAACCGCGCGATATCCGGATGATCGAGCGACGCCAGAATCTGCCTCTCCATGTAGAAACGTTCCAGGAGGCGCGGCGTCTCAAGGCCTACTCGCACGAGTTTCACTGCCACCTGTTTATCGAACTGGCCATCCACGCGTGATGCGCGATAAACCTCGCCCATGCCTCCTCGGCCAATCTCTTCAACAATTTGGTATACGCCGATTCTGCAGCCGATGTAGCTGTTTTCGTATGCGCTAGGAACAAGGCTGCGAACATCGATTACAGGAGTGTTCAGGAATTCCTCACCTGCCTGCTCATAGCAGCACAGGAGCGACTCCACCTCGACCTGCAACTCCCGATCACCTGCACAAGCCTCGGCGACGAATCCGGATCGTTCGTCGACAGAGAGATCGATAGCGCGATCCAGGACCTCACGCACCGCTTGCCAGCGGCCCGTGTTCACGGCGCAGAACTCCGATCGAGTTCGCGAAAGAGCCATGCCCGTGCGCTCGCCCAATCGCGCTTCACAGTCGACGGCGAGACCTTCAACACCTCAGCGGCATCGTCGTTCGATAGGCCAGCGAAGAACTTTAGTTCCACGACTCGGCATTGCTGCGGATCCATCTGAGCGAGTTCCTTCAACGCGTCGTCCAGTGCAACCATATCCACGTCTGGTGCCAGTGCCTGACCTAGCGCTTCGTCCAGACTGACTCGCGGAACGTCTCCCCCACGTTTCGAAGCGCGACGGGTGCGGGCATGATCTACCAGAATTTGTCTCATGAGCTGCGCCGCCACGGCAAAGAAATGAGCCCGATTCTGCCACTCCGGCAGCTCTTGCGCCACCATGCGGACGTATGCCTCATTGACGAGGGCGGTGCTTTGCAGAGTATGGCCTGGACGTTCGTTCTGCAGGTAACGAGACGCGATGCGCCGCAGTTCGTCATATACGAGCGGAAGAAGGGAGTCGAGCGCTTGCCGGTCTCCGCTGCGCCAGCGAACCAGTAGTTCTGTAACTTCCGAAGAAGGACCTGACACGAAGTTTCCCCACGTCGCGCGTGGGAAGCGCGTTGGCGAAGCATATCCTCCTCATCTTCGCAAGTCAACATAAGAAAACATGAGGGACACTGCGCCTATGCGCCGAGGGTGCGAAGTTCCAGATTTGAGCATCACAGGTCGGTCGGAATCCCGGAAAGGGCTCTGATTTTTCCCTCCAATTCTTAAGGCGAAAACTCATCTCCGACCGGATCATCGAGAACTGAATTTCTTCTCCGGCGTGACCCACTTCGCACTTCTCTTTCCGCCTTTCTCGTTAGGGACCGCACTCCGCGGAGGCCACAGCGACGCTCTCCTTTCTGACCCGCCCGCTGCGGACATCGCTGAGTGTGCACTCAGAATGCTTCGTGAGGTGAAAGATGTCCATTCCCGTTTCGCGTTGCTCAACTTCGATGCTCCTGCTGCTGATCTTTACCCCGATCGCCCACGGCCAGCAGAAGTCCTCTGCGGCTCAGTCCGACGACCTTCATATCAAGAAGAGCATCACGGTTGGAGGGAATTTCGTTTCGGCCTCAGAGAGTTCCATCAGCGGAGCGCGCGAGCGGACCGTCACTCAGACTCCCAATGGAACGACCATCACTCTGCGGCAATGCGACCTTAAACGCACGGTCACACTGAACGAGCAGTCCCAGACATACATGGTCACCCCCGATGCGCAAGACGAGAACGCGGTAAAGGCTGCGGCACTTGCGGCTGGCCAGCCCGCCGCCGAAGCAAACGGAGGGAAAATCGTTTTGACGACCACCGTGACTGATACCGGCGAGCGGAAGACTATGTACGGCTATCAGGTGCGGCACCTCAAAGCAAAGGTGGTGCAGGAACCATCGCAGGATGCTTGTACGCAGGTCCGGCAGATGTTTCAGATAGATGGGTGGTTCGCGGATATCTCGAAGGAACAAGCCGCCTGTATGTCGTTTGCGCCTCCCGTGCAGCAAGGGACAGGCTGCAGCGACAAGCTGATCGAGAAGCGCGTCGGCAGTGGAAAGCCGGGATATCCGATACAGGAGAACATCACGATGGCGACTCCCGACGGGGGCACGATGACGATTGGCCTCCTGACATCGGAACTTACTAAGCAGGAGAAGCTGCCTGCTGAAATGTTCGATGTGCCCACTGGTTACCGTCAGGTCAGTTCCACCGCAGAGTTGAACGGAGCCGTACCCCAGGCTGCCCCGCCGTCGCAGATGACCCAGGCAGCCGCGCCCGCGCCTCAGCAACCGATACCTCAAGGCGGAGCACAGGCTAGCGCGGCTGCCATGAAGTCGACCCTCCTCTCCGGCATGCTGAACCCGATGGCCGCGCCAGCCGCGAATCAGGCTGCCATGGCCCAAATGCAACGGCAGATGGCGATGATGCAGGGCGGCGGAATGCCGCAAATGGGCGGAATGCCGCCAGTGAACGGGGGCAACCAGCCTGCGGGCAGCCAAATTGCTGCCCCGCAAGCGCTGGGACCCAAGGCACCCGGGAAGATCCGCATCGGTGTTGCTCCCCCAGATGCTCAGGTCGGTCAAGGCAACAACACCGGTGGGGACTACAGCACCCCTATTCGAAACGCCGAGATAGCTCTGATGAGTGGACCTGCAATCGAGGTGGCCGGGCTTGACTCGCACATTGCCATGCAACTCCAGGCTGAAGCGCAGCAAAAGCAATGTGATTACATCCTCATATCAAGTGTGGAGGTAAAGCACAGCACGGGCGGCGGCTTTGGGAAGTTCGCAAAGTTTGGAAGCATGGCGGCAAGCATGACGCCCATGGGAGCCATGGCACACGGAATGGGTGGCGCGATTGCGGCACAGGGTGCCGCAATGGCGGCCTCTCAGATGGCGCAGAAACAGGCCATGAACCAGCTCGCCGGCTTCACCGGGCAGATCAAGTCGAAAGATGACGTGACCGTGCAGTATCAGTTGGTTCCCACCGGACAATCCGCGCCGCTCGTACAGAACTCGCTTAAGGGCAAGGCCAAGTCCGATGGCGAGGATGTACTGACGCCGCTTCTGCAACAAACAGCAAGCGAGGTGCTGGGTGCAGCCGCGAAGAAGTAGGTCGTGCTTCTTTACTTGTCAAGCTTTGAGACAGCCTCGCCGACCTCGATTCTCTGCCGGAGGATAATCGTGCGCACTCGAATAGTATTGTCCGGGCTGGGTTGCCTTGTTCTCCTGTTGGCTGTTTCTGGGTGTAAGAAGAAGAACGATGAATCATCTGCCGCTTCAGATTTTGGTGGGTTCAAGGCGAGCGGCAATACGCAGCCGAGAAGAACATCCTCGGCACAGGGACAAACGCAACCGGCAGCGCCGGTTTTGACCCCGACAAGCTCAACGATCGGGCGAAACGGAGGTACTCTCTCCTCATCGGACGGGAAGCTACGGCTGTCCATTCCGCCCGGAGCGCTTGTCGCCGATACCGAGGTGCGGATTCGACCTGCAATCGACGACTCCGAAGAGAGCTTCGGACCCATGTATGACCTCAGTCCTGAAGGCTCGATGTTTGCCGAGCCGGTCACGATTACCTGGAATTTAACGAGCGAAGATCTTGCAAGGACCAATCTGGACAACTTGGTCGTGAGAAGCAAAGGGTCCGACGGGAGATGGACAGTCCAATCGGACGTGGAACGAAATGAGGCCGACCGCACCATCAGAGTCTCTGCCAGACATTTCTCGCGGTGGGATCTTGCCATGACCCTCCGAATCCAGCCATCCGTAGCGAAGGTGTTCGTTGGTGATTCCATTGAGCTAGACGCATTCATTGGGACTACGCGCCTGAGCCCACCGGCACCAGACAATGACAATGAGACACCAGGAACAGCTAAAGGCAATGATGTCGTAAACCACACTAAGCCAAATTCGGATGACGATTCCCTTGATGTTCCGGGAGACATAAGAGCCCGGATGTATCGAGACGTTTCGTGGCAAGTCAACGGCCGTAAGTGTGGAACTCTTGACACGGGATTGGTTGGAACACACATGGTGGGCCTCTACGAGATCGATCAAGCAGCACACCAACCCGCCGAATATATAACTCCCGACGATCTGCCCTCCCCCAACCCGGTTACTGTCAGTTTCGAAATCAGGCTAAGAGTTTCCGTGCCTAAAGGAAAGAGTTTCACTTACGCCGAAAAGAAGATGATCGCTACGGCGCTGATCACCGTCTTGCCCCGAGAGGACCACTGGGTTGGATTCTCCAACATCACACAGGGAGCAGACGAGAAGGTTAGCAGCCAGTTCACATTCGCACAGGCACCGAAGGACCAGAAAGGTCCTATTCGCACCTATGAGGTCCTTAACGGAACGGTCGGATACAAGGGTCCGAAGACTGTATCCGGCGGAGCCTGCACATTGTCGATTTGGCCGTCATCCCAGGTGCTGAAATCGGGGCCGCCCACGCCAGCAGTCCTGGTCAGCGACATGGTAGGAAGCCAGGGAATGCTGCGAGTCGACATGTCGAATCCAGATCAATGGTTGATTGCCGGACAGGGAGACAGCCAATGGCTGGCCGATTACACCACACATTGCGAAAACGGAGACGGGACAATACAGACCGGGGTGCACGCCGGATGGTGGCCCCTCAATCCGCTGAACATGGCGCCCACACCCGTGACAGTCACCGCGGGCAAACCACCGAACATCTACGTGAAGATTGATGGGCCGATGGCGAGAGGAACGGTTCACCTCACATACGTGGGTTACAAACCTGCACCCCTCACCCAACGGATGGGCAACTTCTATTGCCAGACCAAGGCGTACTGACCGGTCATCCTGTGCCGCAATCGCGCCGGACATGATCTTTCTGGAAGCAGACACTCAGGCAGCGATTCATCTGGGTCGAGTTAGTCGGCCCCTATCTGAAATAGAAACTTGTATTCCGGAAGGAGCGTTGCGCGCTTCAAATCTTCCACCTGCTCTCTGCCCTTGAAGCTTGGCCTGAATCGCTTCTCTATGAAGATCGGGGCGTCCTCCCTCAGCGGAAGAATGCTGATCTCAAGTGGACCATCCGCCAGCGTGCGCATGAAGCGGCGCAATCCGATCGTCCACTCAGCTCCGTTGTAGAAGTTGTCAGTGAGAACTTTGCCATTTGAACTTAGCCGCGCTACGTCACCCGTGTAGTCAACTTTCAGAAACAGGTTGCTCAACGTTTCGCTCTGGGGAAGGCGCGGCACGGAGATCGCCCACTTCGCCGCAGAATCGAAGGAGGTTTCGCTCGGAGCTATTGCTACCCCCTTAGGCCGCCACGACAGTGGTGATCCAAGCTGGACAGGTGAAACTTCACCAGCATCCCTTAACTTCTTCACATCGAACGCAATGCGTTCCTCAGGGACAGACGCGGCGAATCGGTTTAGCTTCCCAGCTGAACTCAGACTTAGTTCTCCACCGCTCGCGAGCCTCAATTTGCCGACCGAGGGAGGATAGATCGTGAAGCTGCAGTGAGGATCGCCTCTAGACAGCAGCACGAATGACTTTTCGTCGGCAAAGAATCCTCGGTCAGTCACAAGGAGATGCGGCGAGCCATCCACGTTTGTCTTCCATGCGTTCTCGGCTTCCTGAGTTGACAAAAGGATCAGCCGTACCTCAGGCCCCTGTCCAAGCCTGATTCGAACTTCGTGGTCAAGGCCGGTCTGCAGCTGAGAGATCGTGATGCCCTCTGGGTGCTTTTCAACCGATGCTCTGCCCGCACTTACATCTAGCTCAGGTTCGTTCTTGAGGACAAACGTGGACGGGATTCCCGGAGTCTGTACGAAGAGGAAGACCTCTCCTTCACTGTCCCGGAATCGAGTAAACAACTGCGCGGTAGCGTACTTCAAAGTAGAGGCGCCAAGCTGAAGATTGAATGGCCAGATGAAGTAAGAGCCTGAGGGAATATCGATCGGCTTTTTTGGTATGTTGAGCTTCGAATCCGGGAGCAGTACCTCGAATTGCGCACTCTTCCGGGCGGGCATGGTCGCCCCGCGCACGTAATTGTTCACGAACAGAAATCCACGTTCCCCATTGCTACGAACCGAAGCACGAACGACGTTGAGATCGTCAGCACTCCTGGGAACGATGTCCGGCACGTGAACTGACATCTGCGCTAACTCGCTTCCGAAGTCATTCAGAAAGTAATGAAAGACTTTCAGCTTCCGGAATGACGCGCGCTCCTCGCCGAACTCGCTCAGGGGAGCCTGGAAGTCATACGATTTCATCGGCACGTCTGTCGGATATCCGGTAGCCTGCGACTCCTGTAGTGTTGTTAAGCGTCCGTCAGGATTCTCGCCGCCCTGAAACATGTAGTACCCGTAAAGGTTTGCTCCTGACCCGAGCATCACCGGAAGCATCGCTGCGATATCATCCGGCTCAATCAAGGGCCGCCGATGGTATGTGTCTTGAACTCCGCCGCCTAGCTCCGCTGTGAGAAAGGGCGTATTCCAGCCCGAGGCGTTGGTCTCGCGCGTTTCGTCGATGTCTCCCGTATCTCCCGCGACCCTGTTGCGGAAGCGAAACATGTATACCTCATTCGGTGACAGTGCCGTGATCGACGAGTCCCACGGCGCGTCAGGATACCCGCCAAACACCGGCAGCACTTCACCCTTCGGCACTACGGCGTTATCCCATCCGGTCACGGTGTAGAGAGGAACATCCAGGCCACCCTTGATTGCAAGCCTCTTCAGCGCGAGTATGTACCGTTCACCTTCCAGAGGGCCCCGCGCGGAGTATTCATTCTCGAGTTGGACTCCAATCACTGGCCCGCGATCCTTCCACAGCAAACCGTTCAGCTGAGCTCCGATCTGCGCGTACAAGCCTGCAACACTGGACATAAATGCCGGATCATTACGCCGCGTCGGACCATCCTTGATCACCCAATCTGGAAGGCCGCCGTTTCGCACTTCTCCATGCACCCAAGGACCGACGCGAACCAATAGGTACAGCCCATGTCGTCTGCACAACTCGGCGAAATGTCTGAGATCCTTCTGGCCCGCCCAGTCGAATTTTCCTCGAATCTCCTCATGATGGATCCAGATCACATATGTAGATACAATCTGCACTCCTGCAGACTTCATCTTGAGGAGTTCTTCCTCCCACTCGGGCGCCGGCACACGCGAGTAGTGGAATTCCCCCATCACCGGCAGCCACGGCCGGCCGTCCATCGTGAGGTACATCGAGTTGATCCCCAGGGTATGACCAGATGCGGAATGCGAGCTGCCTTCGCGGTAAGACGTCGCCCCTGGGACCTGCAATGGCCTGCGCGCATCAATCACCACGAGCTGCGCCACAGCAGCGCAAGTGAGCGGCCCAAAGACAAGTGAGAAGAAAAGACTACGCAACATCATCGGTCGTCGCTCACGCAATCTCATCCACCTCGCTAGCGCTGCGCTGCCTCAACCAGGTATTCCACGGTCATCGCCGAGAAGTCCGTAGGTCGGATTATGTCCACGACAATTCTCCTGATCCCAGCCGATGAAACTTCGATCTTGAACGACTGCGAGGAGCCAGGATGCAGATCAGGAATGCTCACCTTTCCACCATCCATCGCCAGATCGTCATATCCATAAGCGATCCAGCGCAGCGAGTAGTCTCGCAGAACATATCCTGGGAGCCTTTCCCGCGCTCGAAGCTCAACTTCAAATCGACTCTCGTCGAGTTTCCGCAACACAGCCCTCTCAAGCGGGCTCGCCTGCATGCGCAAAGCTTCAAACGAAGGTTTTCTGCGCCCGTACAGGTCCACCACGCCGTGTACCCTTTGCCGCATCGCCCCTTTCCCTTTATCTCCCACCAGCGTGCGGTAATCGTTATAGTCGAAGTAAATCGCGCCGGCGACCTCCGGAAACTTCCGAAATACTTCTGTGTGGGAATTCACAATCGCAACGCGATTCTCGTCTCCGGGCATTATCTTCGGCTGGCACTCGCACCAGCCATACTCTGAGATGACAATCGGCTTCTCAGGAAATGCCTTCCGAATCCCCTCAATGCAGGCTTCAACGTCTTCCGGACCTCCGGGTGTCCAGCTTCCGTAATACTCATTTGCCGAAATAAAATCGAACTCGCCCGCCATATCTGCGCCGGGATGGCTTCCCAGCGTGTGCGAAGCATAAGTCTGCAACCGCGATGGATCGAGCCTGCGAGCCTCAGCGCTCATCGCGCGTGCAAATTGCTTCGACCGTGGATTCTTCCCGTCTACTTCATTGCACAGGCCCCACGCAACGATGCATGGATGATTGCGATCGCGCCTGATCATCTCCCTAAGCTGTTCAAGCCCGTTCTGTTCCAGGGCGTGCTGAACATCGTCTGTTGTCTTCAGGAACGTCTCCTGTCCCCACGCCGGCACCTCTTCCTGCATCAGGATCCCGTGCCGATCGCAGAAGTCCAGTACGCGCCGATCCTGCGCCCAATGCACGCGCGTAAAGACGCAATTCAATTCCTTCATGTCCCGGTGATTGCTTTCTATCCACTGTGTCATCTCGGCAAAGCCCTGCTCAGGATGACTCCCTGCCATGCGCTCCACACCGATCAGAGAAACCTGCTCTCCATTCAGATAGAAGGCGCGCCCGCGCACCTCGAACCTGCGAATACCAAAGTGCTCATTTACCTGATGACTGCCCGACGAACTCTCGAGCTCAATCAACGCCTGATACAGGTGCGGCGAATCAAAGTGCCAAAGCTGAGCGCCTTTCAGGGTCATCGGGCCCAGCTCGACCGTCTGCTCTCCGCGCCCTTCCACACTGATTCCGACTGGGCCCAGATGCAACAGCTCTTCCGCGCTTGCTTTTTGGCGAATCGCAGCTCGGACATTCGCCTTACCCGCCCGCAAATCAGCGTTGCGAACCACAGCCCGCATCTTGATCTCAGCCGAACCGCTCACCAGATCCGGAACCGCATCGATTTCCACCCGTTCAATAAACATGCGCGCCGTTATGAGCAGGTTCACCGGACGGATTATCCCGCCATCGTCCGTCCAGTCATAACACTTGTTGCGCGGCAGCATCCGGTCGCCCGGCCGATTATCAACGCGCACCATCAAGGTGTTCTCGGCCCCATTCGCCAGGCGATCTGAAATATCAAGAGTGAAGGCCGTGTAACCCCTGCCAACATGTTCCCCGACAGCCTTCCCGTTCAGAAACACGTGCGCAGTGTGGTTCACTGCTTCAAACTCGATGCGCACACACCGCGATGCTGCCCACTTATTCGGTGCATCAAGGCGGAGGCGATACCATGCCACCCCGACGTACTCCGGCGATCGGCCCAGCGACTGCCACGTATGCGGCACCTCGACTGCCTGCCAGCCACTCGCGCGCTGGGCTATTTTTGCGGGATCTGCAGACCCCTCAGCGTCCATCTGAAACTCCCAGCCATCGCAAAGCGCGACTATTTCGGACTCACGACCGCCTGCATCGACTGCGAGTTTCTCCGGCTCACCTGTCTGCGCCCCCAGAACAGCTAACCCGCTTGCGGAAACAGAACTCAGGAATCTACGCCGGGTTTGCACATGCACCTCACAGCGGATAACGTTGTGTACGTCCACCATATACTCCGGAGCCCCGATGCCGACCAAATCTTCAGCAGCAGAAAATGCCCCATCTTCGCAATACCTGCTGCTGCCTGATGCTCCTCCAGAGCAGTCCGGTTCAGTGAAAGCTTGGGAGCAGGAGGTCGAGATCCTCACCTACGCCCCAGCTCAGCCGGATCGAAACCCAATGTTCCTCGAAAGACGCGTCTACCAGGGCAGCAGCGGTAAGGTATACCCGCTCCCATTTATCGATCGCATCGCAACCGAACCCACACCGAAATCATGGAAAGCCGTCCATATCGAAAACGAGTATCTGCGCCTCATGATTCTTCCCGAGATCGGTGGGCGCATTCACATCGGATACGACAAAACCAGCGGCTACGATTTCTTCTACCGCCAGAACGTGATAAAGCCGGCGCTCGTGGGACTTGCAGGCCCGTGGATCTCGGGCGGCGTCGAGTTCAACTGGCCGCAGCACCACAGGCCGGCTACCTTCATGCCCGTCTCAACCGAGATCGATCGCTCCATTGACGGCTCAATTACTGTCTGGTGCAGCGATCACGATCCCATCCATCGCATGAAAGGTATGCATGGCATCTGCCTTCATCCAGGCCGCGCGATATGCGAACTGAAGGTCCGCCTCTTCAACCGCATCCCCTTCACGCAAACCTTCCTATGGTGGGCCAACGTAGCCACACGTGTACACGAGATGTACCAGTCTTTCTTCCCCGCTGACATCAGCTTCGTTGCAGATCACGCCAAGCGCGCTGTGACTTCATTCCCTCTTAGCAACGGAACGTATTACGGCGTTGCATACGATGAGCGGGCCCGAAACGGCGTTCCCGCCGATGAAGCGCCGAGCGACTTCGTCCCGGACGGTAGTTATCCTGCCAACGATCTAAGTTGGTATGCGAACATACCCGTTCCCACCAGCTACATGATCACGGGCACCGAGCAGGACTTCTTCGGCGGCTACGATCACAAAGCCCATGCAGGGGTCGTGCACGTCGCTGATCACCACATCTCGCCGGGCAAAAAGCAATGGACATGGGGCAATCACGACTTCGGCTACGCTTGGGATCGTAATCTCACCGACCACGATGGCCCGTACATCGAGTTGATGGCCGGCGTCTACACGGACAATCAGCCGGACTTCTCCTACCTGGCTCCCTGGGAGACCAAAACTTTCACTCAGAATTGGTTCCCGATTCATGGCATCGGAAAACCAATAGCAGCCAATAGAAACGCGGCCCTGAGCGTTCTCATTGAGCGCGGAACATTACGTATCGGCGTCTTCGTTACAGCTCCGGTGGACAACGCAACGATGATTCTCAAACTCGACGGCACAGAAACCGCCCGCTGGAATAGAAACATCTCTGTCGCACAGCCGGCAATCATGGAAGCTCGGCACGCACCCGTGCACAACGGATCCCCAATCGCCGTTGCCGTCTACGCAGGATCGCGGCTCCTTATCGAGTACGACTCCGCAAAGGTCCGCCCCGCATCGGCGCCTGTCGTCGCAAGCGAACCAAAGCTGCCTCAAGAAGTTGAGAGCGTCGAGGAACTCTACCTCATTGGGCTCCACCTCGAGCAATATCGCCACGCAACGCGAATGCCCGAAGCCTACTGGGTGGAGGGCCTCCGTCGTGATCCTGGTGAATCACGCATCCTCAACGCAATGGGCCTCTGGCATCTTCGCCGCGGCGAGTTCGAGAACGCGGCTCAACACTTCCAGTCCGCCATCGCCCGCCTCACCGCTCTTAATCCGAATCCCCGGGAGGGCGAATCATTCTATAGTCTTGGACTCGCCTGCCGTTATCAGGGCCGGAATAAAGAAGCCTACGACGCCTTCTACAAAGCAACATGGAACGCAGCCTGGCGCGCGCCCGCTTACCTGGCCCTCGCCGAATGCGACTGCGACAATCAGGATTGGGTAAGAGCAATCGACCACCTCCAGCGTAGCCTGCGCGCCGACGCTGACAACCTGAACGCTTGCAACCTCCTGAGCCTCGCCCTGCGAAAGTCAGGCCACTCCGCAATAGCCGACCTTCTCCTCGACGAAGCCCTCGCGCTCGACCCCATGGACATCGCCGCTCGTTGGCAAAAGGGCGTCCCGCCTGCCAATAATCAGGAGCACCTTGATCTTGCCTTCGATTTCATCCGCGCGGGACTGCACGAAGAAGCCTGCCTCGCACTCGAAGCAGCGGATCAAAATGCGCAGGACGGAACGCTTCCGATCGTCCTCTTCACTCTCGCCAGAGTTCAGGAGAAACTTGCAGACTCGCGCGCCGTGCAGACAATGGAACGGGCCGCCACTGCCTCAGTCGACTACTGCTTCCCAAGCCGCCTCGATGAAATGATCGTGCTCCGGTGGGCTCTCGCCAAATCCGCCGCGAAATGGACTCCCTCTTATCTGCTCGGCAACCTGCTCTACGACAAGCGGCGTTACGACGAAGCGATTCAGCATTGGGAAGCCTCAGCCCGCGAGAACCCCTCCTTGCCCACCGTCCATCGCAATCTCGGCATCGCTTACTTCAACGTCCAACACGATCCTCAGCGCGCATTGGAGAGCTTCGAGACTGCATTCGTCGCAAACCCGAGTGACGCGCGCGTCCTCTACGAACGCGACCAGCTCTGGAAAAGAACGGGACGGCCCCCTCAGCAGCGCCTCGATGAATTGCTTCGCTATCCCGCGCTCGTCGACTCACGTGACGACCTGTCCGTTGAAGTCGCCACTCTCTTCAACCATCTTGGCCAGCCCGGAATGGCCTTGCATCTTCTGCTCAGCCGGCGCTTTCAGCCGTGGGAGGGCGGCGAGGGCCTCGCACTCGCTCAGTTCGTGCGCGCGCACCTGCTACTGGGGCGCCTCTCGCTCGACAGCGGTAACTGCGAAGCAGCACGCAATCATTTCCTGGCAGCGCTACAGCCGCCGCACAACCTCGGCGAAGCGAAGCACCTGCTTGCCAACCAGAGTGACATCTACTTTTGGCTTGGCGAGTCCTATCACCGCGGCGGTGATCTAGCACAAGCGCGGACGTGGTGGCTCCGCGCAGCCAAGCAAAAAGGCGACTTCCAGCAGATGTCAGTGCACGAAATCTCGGACATGACTTTTTGGACCGGTCTTGCTCTCGATCGCCTGGGCAGAAATAGAGAAGCTCAATATCTCTTCACCCGCATCCACGACTCCTCTCTGAAACTCGAAGCGACGGAACCGAAAATCGACTACTTCGCTACGTCACTCCCCGCGATGCTGCTCTTCTATGAAGACCTCGTCCAGCGCAATCACCTTGATGCCATGTTCCTTCGCGCGCAAGCTTTGGCTGGCCTGGGCCATCGGTCCGAATCGCAATCCCTGCTCCAGCAAGTGCTCAACCTCGATCGCAGTCACGGTCGAGCGTCTGACCTCCTGAATCAGTCCGGGCTTCGCAACACCGGAGTCGCGGGCTGACGATGCAAGTGACTCCCGTTACGCCGATCTCGCTTCCCTCGTCCCAACCTGAGATTCATCTTCGGTACGTCTGGACCATCGCATTCATCGCCGCCCTCGGTGGACTGCTCTTCGGCTACGACTGGGTCGTCATCGGCGGCGCAAAGCCCTTCTACGAGGCCTACTTCCACCTCACCTCGGAAGCTCTCGTCGGCTGGGCAAACAGCTGCGCCTTGCTCGGCTGCTTCGCCGGATCGCTTCTGGCCGGCCCCGCGGCCGATCGCTTCGGGCGCAAAAAGCTGCTCGTCTTCTCGGCCCTTCTCTTCGCCATCTCCTCTATCTTCACGGGATGGGCACACGCCTTCTCCACATTCATCTCGTGGCGCATTATTGGCGGAGTCGCCATAGGACTCGCCTCCAACGTCTCTCCGATGTACATCGCAGAAATCAGCCCGGCCCAATGGCGAGGCCGTCTCGTCAGCCTCAATCAGCTCGCAATCGTCATCGGCATCCTCGCAGCCCAGCTCATCAACTGGCGTATCGCCGAAGATGTCCCAGGCGGAATCGTGATCGTGGCCTCGTGGAATGCCCAGTACAGCTGGCGCTGGATGTTTACTGCAGTAGCAATCCCCGCGGTCCTATTCCTGTGTTCGGCACCGTTCATTCCGGAAAGCCCGCGCTGGCTCATCGCGCGGGCTAACGCACAAGACGCTCTCGAGGTACTGCGAAAGATCGGTGGCCAGCATTACGCGAAATCAGAGTTGACTGCCGTCCAGAATTCGCTGTCAGTTCCTCATGAGAACGCCGGCTGGCGAGAGATGCTCTCCGGCCACGGTCGCAAGCTTCTCGCTATCGGAGCAGCCCTCGCCGTTCTCCAGCAGTGGAGCGGCATCAACATCCTCTTCAACTACGCGCAAGAGGTCTATCGCACCGCGGGATACGGCGTGAGCGAGATCCTTTTCAACATCGTCATCACCGGAGCTATCAACCTTATCTTCACCGTCATCGCTATGCTGCTCGTCGATCGCTTTGGCCGCAGGAAGCTCATGATCTTCGGCTGCTTGGCCATCGGCGCGGCGCACCTCGCAGCCAGCTTGGCGTATCGCTCGCACGCGAAGGGTGCATGGGTTCTCGTTCTCACGCTATGCGCCATCGCGTTCTACGCGACGTCGCTCGCACCCGTAACCTGGGTTCTCGTCACCGAAATTTTCCCCAACCGGATGCGCGCATCCGCTGTATCGACTTCAATTGCAGTGTTGTGGGTGGCATCCTTCCTTCTTACTTACACCTTTCCGATGCTGGACGCCGCGATTGGTACATCCGGAACCTTTCTGTGCTACGCCGGCATCTGTTTCGCGGGCAGCATCTTCGTATTCACGGCTGTGCCGGAAACGAACGGCCGGTCCCTTGAAGATTTGGAGATTACCTTGCCGTAGATAGTCAGCCTCACGCAGAAGCAGAGCCGCTTGTCGCGCAGGGAGGCTGAAAAGACGCAAGATCCGAGACCGTGGATTGATTTGTCCTCCGCGAATGCGACTGCCTCTCCTATGTGCTTCCTGGCCTCGGGAAATGTCCTCTTATCAGAGGTCAGAGCATCTCCGCCTCTTCCGTTGCTTAACCAATGCCAAGTTGCGTGCTGCGTCATGCCGAACTTTGATCAGACTCAGGTGCGGGGGGCGACAGAACTCACCTGAACACTCCGACGGTTCTCGAGTTTTCGCTCAAACGTCGCGCTCTGTGACGCAAATTCCAAAGCCACGAGAGATGCCTGACCGAGCCTCGGCGATCATCAGTCCAATTATGAAGAAAGGCTAGAAGCGATCGAGTAAGTGGCCGCGGATCGATTCACCGATGCCAGGAGGGGAAACTTAGACACACTCTGGGCGGAAATTAGGCACGATTCAGGCACGAACGATTTATGACTTTGCCAATGAGTTGATTATGAATAGGTTTAAGGCTGGTGCCGGGAGGGGGGGTCGAACCCCCATGACCGCAAGGGTCGGCGGATTTTGAGTCCGCTGCGTCTGCCAGTTCCGCCATCCCGGCCGGGGTGGGGATACAGGTAAAGTATCGCACAGGCGCATGTTGGAGGCTAATCAATGACGCCTCGTGGCTAAACGACGCAATGCCAGTTCAGGGCGCCCTAGAAGTTCCTCGAATACGATAACGGAGGCGCCTCCACTCTCCTCGGGGTGGTCGGCTGATTCTGAAAATTGTGGGCTCAGGGAAACCTCAGGACTGAGGTGCCTCCTTTCCTGAATGCATACGTTCAGGACGGGCATACATCCCATGCGACAATGGAGGCAATCGTGATGACTACTGCCTCTTCTGCTGTCGTTCCCGATCCAGTCGTGGTCACCCCGGAGTTGCTGGCTCAGCACAGCATCACCCCGGACGAGTACGAGCGGATCCTGACGGCACTGGGACGCGTCCCTTCCCTCACCGAGCTTGGCATATACAGCGTGATGTGGAGCGAGCACTGCTCATACAAGTCGAGCCGTGTGCATTTGAAACGCCTTCCGACGAAGAGCGATCGGGTCGTCCAAGGCCCTGGAGAGAACGCCGGCATTATCGACGTGGGCGACGGCTGGGCCTGTGCCTTCAAGATCGAAAGCCACAATCATCCCAGTTACATAGAGCCGCATCAGGGTGCGGCGACAGGCGTGGGCGGGATCCTGCGGGACATCTTCACGATGGGTGCGCGGCCACTGGCCGTGATGGACTCACTGCGCTTCGGGCCAGTCTTTCCGGAGGCTGGCACGGAGCCGGAGCTCGTTCAGAAGAACCACTCCATTGTGGAAGGCGTGGTGGACGGCATTGCGAGCTACGGCAACTGTTTCGGCGTGCCGAATCTCGGCGGGGAGACGAAGTTTGAGCCCTGCTACAGCGGAAACCCGCTGGTGAACGCCTTTGCACTGGGACTAGTTCGCAAGGACGAGATCTTCTATGGCAAGGCCACGGGCACTGGCAACCCGGTCATATATGTAGGAGCAAAAACAGGGCGTGACGGTATCCACGGTGCCACGATGGCCAGCGAGGAGTTCAAGGAAGGCTCTGAGCAGAAGCGGCCGAACGTACAGGTCGGCGATCCTTTCATGGAGAAGCTGTTGCTCGAAGCCTGCCTCGAGGCGATGAAGACTGGCGCGATCGTCGGCATTCAGGACATGGGCGCGGCCGGGCTGACCTGCTCAACGTGCGAGATGGGCGCGCGCGGAGGCGTAGGACTCGATGTAGAACTCGATCTTGTTCCGCAGCGTGAAACTGGGATGAGCGCCTACGAGATCATGCTCTCCGAAAGCCAGGAGCGCATGCTTCTCGTCGCCGAGAAGGGGCGCGAGGACGAGGTGCTCAAGGTCTTCGCGAAATGGGGTCTGGACGCTGTGATCGTCGGCACGGTCCGGCCGGAATCGCGCCTTCGCATCCGGCACCATGGAGAACTGGTGGCCGACATTCCGAATCAGTCGCTGACGGATGACGCACCGTTGTATCGGCGGCCCGTAGGAACATGGAAGCCGCCCGTGGAGCTGGAACCATCGGAGCGGGTATCCGCTGAGCTGGCGAAGGATCGCGATCTTACGGCCGATTTGAAGACGCTGCTGGTGAGCGCGAACATAGCGTCGAAACGCTGGGTGCACGAGCAATATGACTCGATGGTGCAGACCAACACTGTCCTCGGGCCGGGCGGCGAAGCCGGTGTGATGCGCATCAAGGGAACCGGCGAAGCTGACCATGAGCGCGGTCTCGGCATGGCACTGGATGGTAACGGCCGCTGGTGCTATCTCGATCCGAAACTCGGAGCGAAGCACGCTGTGGCCGAGGCCTCGCGGAAAGTAGCCTGTGTCGGGGCGACTCCCGTCGCTGCCACCAACTGCCTGAACTTCGGCAATCCCGAGAAGCCAGAGATAATGGCGCAGCTCTCGGCGGCGATCGACGGCATCGCCGAGGCATGCACCGCACTCGGCACTCCGATCACGGGCGGAAACGTCTCGCTCTATAACGAGACCAAGGGCGAGGGGATCTATCCAACACCAGTGCTGGGGATTGTCGGCATCTTGGACGATGTGACCAAGGCCGTGCCGGCTGCGTTCCAGCGCTCAGGCGATGCGATTCTGCTGTTGTGGCCGGTGCCGCGTGGCGAAGAGCCAAAGCCTGAAATGAAGGTGCCGTTCCAACCCGAGCCAATGCGCTACTACCCGGTGGAGACCCAAGCAGAGCCTGTGCCTGACGCAGATCCAGAAGCGCCGGACGCGACCGCAGCACAGAATGTGTCCGCATTTGGCAGCTCGGAATATGCCAAGGCCGTACTCGGGCAGCTATGGGGCACGCCGCCATCGCTTGACCTGGAAGCGGAAGCTGATTTGCAAAGACTGCTTGTCACTTTGTCGAACCGGGAGCTGATTCGCTCAGCTCGCGATGTATCGGACGGAGGCATCGCCACGGCCCTCGCTCAGGCCAGCTTTGAGAAGGGCATTGGGGCCAAAGTCGATCAGGAGCCGGCGCTCATGACCCATCCGCTGTTCGGACTGTTTGCGGAGCCGGCATCGCTGGTAGTTGTGAGCACAGTGCATGAGAACATCTCCGAAATTGAAGAAGTGGCAAATCGCTTCAACTATTTCTGCTCGCGCCTGGGCACGACGGGCGGCGACAGACTCGAGATCTCGGTCTATGGAGACGTCTTGATTTCAGCTTCGATTTCTGAGTTGCGCGGGCACTGGGCAAAGTCTCTGGAAGCAGCACTCCACAATGAGGTCACGGCATAATGACGAGCCGCTTGATGTACCAGGGGGTCCCCGGTGTTGCTGACACAGCACAAGCGGAAATCCAGCATGCCACTCCTCCAGGTGGTTTGATCGACAGCGATCCGAAGCTGCGCGAAGAATGCGGCGTAGTCGCCATTAATGGACATCCGGATGCCGCGAAGATGGCGTACCTCGGTCTCTACGCCCTGCAGCATCGGGGACAGGAATCCGCGGGTATCGCAACGGCAGATGGGCAGCATCTTGCCAACATAAAGGGTATGGGCCTCGTCTCCGAGATCTTCACGGATGATGTGCTGCACAAGCTGCCAGGTATGATGGCAATCGGGCACACGCGCTACTCGACAACAGGTGACTCAGCGCTGCTGAATGCGCAGCCGATCCGGGTCGAGTCTACAAAGGGTCTGATCGCAATCGCCCACAACGGCAATCTGGTGAATCTGGGGACGGTTCGCGCCAAGCTTGAACGCGACGGCGCCTATTTCCAGACCACTTCGGACTCTGAAATCATTGTCCAGCTCATCGCCCACTCGCGTGCCGGAACTCTGGTCGACGCGATCGCGGATTCACTTGGTCAGGTGGAGGGGGCGTTTTCGATTGTGATGATGACGCGCGATCGCATCTTCGCGGCACGCGATCCTCGCGGCTTCCGTCCGCTCTCAATCGGGCGCATTCGCAATCAAGACGGTCCTGACACTATCGTCATTGCTTCCGAGAGCTGCGCATTCGATCTGCTCCGTGCCGAGTACGAACGCGATGTACTACCGGGTGAGCTGGTAATGATCACGGAGGATGGCCTAACCAGCCGGCAGTATGCGAGCGGGGTTCAGCAGTCGAGTTGCATCTTCGAGCATGTGTACTTCGCCCGCCCCGATAGCAGGATCTATGGACGCTGGGTCCAGGAGAGCCGCGATCAGATGGGTCGCCAGCTCGCCCGTGAGTCTGGAGTTCCAGCGGACGTGATCGTACCAGTGCCGGACTCGGGAGTAACCGCGGCTCTGGGCTACGCGGAGGAGAGCGGGATTCCGTTCCGTCTTGGCCTCATCCGCAACCATTATGTGGGGCGCACGTTCATTGAGCCGGAACAGCGGGTACGCGACTTCGGTGTAAGGCTGAAGCTGAACCCGGTGCGCAATCTGCTTGCAGGCAAGCGGGTTGTCCTGATCGACGACTCGATCATCCGCGGAACGACGAGCCGCAAAATCGTACGGATGGTCCGCGGTGCGGGCGCAAAGGAAGTGCATCTGCGCATCAGCTGTCCGCCGACAATCTCGCCGTGCTTCTACGGTGTGGATACGCCGCGCAAGCAAGAATTGATCGCAGCCAACCAGACCATCGAGGAGATTCGACGGTTCATTGAAGCCGATACGCTGGCTTATCTCTCGCTTGACGGCTTATTGAAGAGCTGCGATGGGGGCGAGGGAAATGGCTACTGCGTCGCGTGCTATACGGGCAACTACCCGACTGCGTGGGTAGATGTGGACGAGATCTTGCCGGCAACAGCGAACGCCTGATTCGCGATCCATGTGAGATTCCGTCGAACAAGTTCGCAGTCCGCGAAATCCTATGCCGTCTCGTTGGCGAGATCCGGTCGCGCTGCCGACAGCCGTCCTTTGGCCAGGCTGCGAGTAAGAATGAACATCACGAGCGCTGCAGTAAGACCGGGAACGACCAGTCCGCGCAGACCGAAGTTGTAGTTGCCCGTCGCGTCCTTCATCCTTCCCATCCAGTACGGGCCAATGAAACCGCTGAACATGGTGATGGTGTTCATGGCGGCAATGCCCGCGGCTGCCGCGCGCCCTGCAAGGAACTGGGTCGGAACAGCCAAGGCAGGCGCCTGAAGAGCCATGAACGCGACAAAGCTCGTTCCGAGCGCGAGAACCACGAGCCATCCCGGACCTCCGTAGCTCGCGACGAAGTAGCCCATCGCCATCACGCAGCATGGCACACTGCAGTGCAGAGCGCGATCGCCGGTCCTGTCCGAGTTCGATCCCCCAAACAGCATCGCGGCTGCTCCGAAAATTCCGAAGCAAGACATGAGCAATCCGACCTTCCCGACACTCAAGCCAGTGGCAGCCTGCAAGATTGCCGGGCCGGAAAAGTAGAAGCCGTAGTTGCAGGTGAGTGCCGAGAGGAAGAACAGCCCGATCATCCAGACCTTCGGTGAAAGCAGGGCACGCAGAATGCCTGCCTCATGTCCTATGTGTGCGTGGGAGTAATCTACTTCCAGCTGTCTTCGGAGCCATGCTTTCTCATCGGCAGTGAGCCAGGGAGCTCTCTCTGGACTGTCTGGGAGTGCCCTCAGAACTACAACGCTGAATAGCGCCGCCGGTAGTCCCTCCAGTAGGAAAAGCCACTGCCATCCAGCGAGGCCGAGTTCTCCCTGCAGCCCCATCAGCCATCCGGCAACGGAGCCCATCAGCACGGTACTCAGCGGCAGCGCTACATAGAACCTGCTCACCGCGCGGGCACGGATCTTTGCCGGAAACCACAGCGTCAGGTAGTAGAGCACCCCAGGAAAGAATCCCGCCTCGGAGATTCCGAGCAACAGGCGAACCGCATAGAACTCGAGCGGCGTTCGCACGAACATCATCGCAGCCGCGAGCAAGCCCCACGTCAGCATGATGCGCGCCAGCCAGCGGCGCGGGCCGAAGCGCAGGAGCAGCAGGTTCGATGGGACCTCGCACAGCGCGTATCCGATGAAGAAGAGCCCTGCTCCGACACCGTATACCGTCGCGCTGAAATGAAGATCGCTATTCATTCGTAACGAAGCGAAGCTGATGTTAATGCGATCCATGTAGGCCATTCCATAGCCGATCGCAATGAGCGGGAGCAGGCGGACATCGGCTTTGCGCTGGGCTCGAGCGCCGATCTCAATCTCGGAAGCGCCAAGGGCAGGTTCGTCGGATATAGCTCTCGAGATCGACATTCAGATTTCCTCCTGACAGTAGACGAGGCCGGAAGGGAAATGCGGCAGGGGTGTATGGCAATCTAACACAATCGCACTCAAGCTAAGCAAGCAAACTCGTTATGCGGATCATCGGGTTGAGGCGATGATTGAAAATGAGAATGATGATCAAGTCGCCTCAGAGGTTCGCATGACCGGGTCGCGCTGGCTGTTCGCGACAGCGGTTTTTCTCGGCGCGTTCTTGCTGTTTATGGTGGAGCCGATTGCCGCGAAGCAGCTCGTTCCCGTGCTGGGCGGGTCGGCGGCCGTCTGGATCACCTGCCTCGTCTTCTTCCAGACAGCGCTCCTCTGCGCCTACCTGTACGCGCACTGGACGGCGCGGCGACCGCGCTGGAAGATGTACTCCGGGCTGCTGCTAGCAGGACTGGCGACGGCGGTTGCCTGGTGCACGCGAAGTGCAGTGACCGGCGGCGTATCGAATCACCCGATCCTGGCTGTGTTCGGGGTTCTTGCGAGCACAATCGGGCTTCCTTTTCTCGCGCTCGGCACAACCAGTCCGCTGATGCAGGTGTGGTGGCCGCGCCTCCACGGGTCGGCAATTCCCTACAGGTTGTTTGCGCTCTCCAATCTTGCCTCACTGCTCGCACTCGCAGCCTATCCGGCCCTCATAGAACCTCATCTGACGTTGCGTGCACAGCGCATCGCCTGGTGCTGCGGCTTCGCGGTCTTCGCCGCACTGGTGAGCATCATCGCGGGGCGAGCGCGGTCGGCAGATGTTAGCTCGGCACAAGCAGACGATACGAATGTCGAGGACGCAGCTCCGGCGCCGCTTGCGCAGAAGGCTCTTTGGGTACTTCTACCCATGGGTGCAGCGATGCAGTTGAGCGCCGTGACCAGCTACCTGACGGCGAACGTCGCGGCTATACCTCTGCTGTGGGTGCTGCCTTTAGGCGTATACCTCCTGACAATCATCCTGACATTCGAGTTTCCGCGGGCGCTTCCGCGGAGCGTCGTGGCCCGCTTCCTAATCCTGATGCTGGCAAGTCTTGGTTATGCCTTCACCAAACAAGACGCGGAGTGGCCGCTGCGTATCAGCATTGGTTTCTTTCTGATGGAGACGTTCGCTTCCTGCCTCTTCTGCCACAGCGAGGCCTATCGGCTCCGGCCGCGGCGAAGTTCAGAGACGACTGAGTTCTATCTGCTGTTTGCAGCGGGAGGCGCGCTGGGATCATTCCTGATCGGCATCGCGTTCCCATTGCTGTTTCGGTTCAATATGGATCTGGTGATCACCTGCTGCTTCACAGCCTTCCTCGCGTTTCTCGTCACATGGCAGGACGGCTGGAATTCGAGGCTTCTCTGGGGTGTCGGCACGATCATCATGACGGTGCAGGTCTTCTGGATCGCGACGGTAAATGCGCGCAACACCCAGGTGGCGGTACGCAACTTCTACGGCGCACTCCGCGTGAAGCAGAACTTCGGTTATCCGGGAGCTATTCTTCGCACCCTGACCAACGGAAATGTCGAACACGGGACCGAGATCTTCGGCACTGATGCGCAGCGGCATACACCGACGACGTATTACGCGGAGAATTCAGGAGTCGGTTTTGCACTTCGGTTCTGTTGCGGCGATCGGCCCAGAAAGGTCGGCGTGATCGGACTCGGCGCCGGAACCGTGGCTGCATACGGACGGCCAGGAGATCGCATTCAGTTCTACGAAATCAACCCTGCCGTCGAGCCGATTGCGCGAAACGTCTTTACCTATATTCGGGATTCCGGCGCTCAGGTGTCGGTGATCACGGGCGATGCGCGGACTTCGCTAACAACGGAGCCGCCGCAGCGGTTTGATGTGCTTGTGGTGGATGCGTTCTCGGGGGACGCAATTCCGCTACATCTGCTCACGACAGAAGCGCTTGCACTCTACAGGCGTCATCTCGCACCGGGCGGAATCATTGCGTTCCACATTTCCAACCGGCACGTCGATCTCGAGCCCCCCATCGCGTTGCTGGCTGCCTCGGCGGGCATGCAGGCGAGACACGTTTATAGCCTCGCCAACGAACCCCGGGGGGAATACACGTCAACATGGATGCTGGTGACGGATAACGCAGCGTTCTTCCAGCAGCCGGAGCTCGTGTCTCATGCGTTCGACCCGGAAACGCTTCCGGGGCTGCGCCCCTGGACCGACGATTTCTCGAGCCTTCTGCCGGTTCTGCACTGGTAGGGAATCGCTTCAGAGCCGGATTCCTCCCGAAGTTACCAGTCCGCGAGCTTAGGCTAAGAGCTAGAACGTGTAATTCAAGTCACAGGACGTTCATACTCCTGCTGTGATAGCATCCGCTTCTCAAAGCTAGACGCCCGGCGGCTTCCCGATAATTCCCGGAATCCGCCGCGCGCCTGCCGGAGACTCTCCGCATGGACGAGGAAGACGGCAGACTGGGCCCTCGAGCCCAGAAATCCGGACGCGTTGACGTCCTTCGGGACGCCCTGATGACGTCCCTGTGTCGCACTCCCAAACACTTTCAATGGGCGCAGCCGATCTCGGAGTCCAACTTCGGGCCGAAGGTCTTCGCCCTTAAAGACCCAAACAAAAGTGAGGTAATGCCATGAAAACGTACCAGGGAAGTGAGATCCGCAACGTAGCTGTAGTGGGGCATGCGCAGAGCGGCAAGACTTCGTTGATTGCCGGACTGCTGCATGCCGCGAAGATGACACCGACACAAGGGCGCGTGAACGACGGCTCAGCCGTGACCGCGTATGACGAAGAGGAAGTTGCCCGCGGCACAACCATGTCGAATGCGGTGGCGTTTGCCGAGTGGCAGGGCGTGAAGATCAATTTTGTTGATACTCCCGGCTTTCATATGTTCACCCACGAAGCGAAAGCAGCGTTGCTGCCGGTCGAAGCGGCCTGCGTGGTGGTGAACGCACAGAATGGCGTCGAGCCGGTGACGGAACGAGTCTGGAAATGTGCCGAAGAGGCGAATATTCCGCGCTTTGTGGTCATCAACCAGATGGACCACCCGAAGGCGGGCGGCGGAAACGGCCTGAGCGCGCTGATTGAAGATCTGCACGAACGCTGGGGAAGGACCTGCGTTCCGGTGCAGTTGCCGATCTCCGATGCTGGCGGATTTCATGGAGTCGTTGACCTGGTGACAATGGAAGCGTTCCATTACTCGCCGAACGGCGATGGGCACGGGAAGATCACGGGTGAGATACCGGCCAGCATTGCGCAACAGGCTAAAGAGGCGCATGAGGCGCTGGTTGAGTTGGTTGCGGAAGGCAAGGACGAGTTGATGGAGGAGTTCTTTGCCGAGGGGACAATTCCCGAGCAGCATCTGATCACCGCGCTGCACGAAGCGATCCGCGAAGACAGGATCTTCCCCGTGCTGTTTGCCAGCGGCGGAACGAACGTTGCTACCGATCATCTGCTCGACTTCATCAAGGTGTATGCGCCTGCGCCGACCGAGCGCCCGCCGCTCCCGGTGAAATCCGCAGCGATGCAGGCTGTTGCAGCAAACGGAAGCGCGGCTGATTCGGCCTCAGGCGGCACATCCTTCCGCAAGGTCGACGATTCGGAGCCGGTCGCGGTCGTTGTTTTTAAGACAATGAGCGATCCATTCGCGGGCCGCATCACCTTCTTCAAGGTCGTCAGCGGATGCGTGAAAAACGACGCGACACTCGAGAACTATACACGCCGGAGCCAGGAGCGCTTCTCGCACCTGAGCGTGATGCAGGGACGTAAAGCTGTCGAAGTCGCAGAACTTCATGCGGGCGATCTGGGCGCAGTTGCCAAGCTCAAAGACACGCTGACCGGCGACACGCTTGGCGTCAAAGGAGCCGATATTCAGGTTGAGCTTGCGGCCATGCCCGAACCGGCAATGACCTACGCGATCGAGCCCAAGACGCGCGGCGACGAAGACAAGCTCGCGCCCGCGATTCACAAGCTGATGGAAGAGGATCTGCTGATCCGCTTTTATCGTGATCCGCAAACAAACGAATTCCTGATCGCCGGCGCAGGACAGCCGCACATCGAGACGATCGTTTCGCGGTTGAAAAAGCGCTATCACGCTGAGGTCACGTTGAAGGCTCCGAAGGTTCCTTATCGCGAGACCATTCGCGGGAAGGCCGACGCACAGGGCCGGCACAAAAAACAATCCGGCGGTCACGGACAGTTCGGCGATTGCAAAATTCGCATGGAGCCAATGCCTAGGGGCGGTGGTTTCGAATTCGCCAGTGAAGTGTTCGGGGGTGCGATTCCGCGCAACTTCATTCCGGCCATCGAGAAAGGAATCGTGGAGACTGCGGCTCGCGGATATCTCGCGGGCTATCCGGTCGTCGATTTCAAAGTCGTCGTCTACGATGGCAGCTATCACGATGTCGATTCAAACGAACTCTCCTTCAAGAAAGCCGGCCGCCTCGCCTTCCGCAAGGCGATGGAGTCGGCAAAACCGTGCCTGCTTGAGCCGATCATGAAGATCGCTGTTGAAGCGCCGGACGAATTTGCCGGAGCGTTGATGGGCGATCTGAACGGACGCCGCGGCCGGGTGCAGGGCATGGAGACACGCGGACGCACGACGATCATCAACGCCGAGGTACCGATGGCCGAGATGCTCACCTACGGAACTCAGCTCACCTCAATGACCCAGGGCAAGGGCAGCTACCGGATGGAGATGGATCACTACGATGTGGTTCCACAACTCGTAGCCGAAAAGATCCTAGCCAACGCCAAGCGGCCGGTTGAGGAGGAAGAGGAGTAAGTCAGTTCGTAGTTCTTAGTTCGTAGCTGACAGATGCAGAGCCCGGCGCGATCTTGCGTCGGGCTTCTGTTGTCATTAGGCGGTGCTTGTCACTTTTCGCTGGAATCGAGAGTCGATTCCGGGATATAGTCTGGACACCCGCCGGTCCCGCCGGCCTATGGAGGAAACAGTGTTTCAGCCTGTCATCGTCCGAATTCGACCTAATCGCTGAACATTGCCTCGGGTTTTTCCCTTCTTTTTGATCCCGAGGTCAGATCCAGACCTGGGGTGATTCTGCAAAGCAGAACTTATGCGATTAAACCCCTTCGCTCACGCTTGGGATTGTCTCGCAGCGCTCGGCCCGCGTGGGCTAAAGCCCTGATTGAACGGACCGGGATAGCGGCTCGACTGAAGTCGTGCCCTTTCAAAGCCGCACCTGGACAGTTCTTCAGCACGCAACGTGGAGATCCGTATGTCTGTACTTGAGTGGTTGATACCGCCGCCGCCGAGAGAGGGCGAGCAGGGCTTCTGGTCATCGGTGCGCGAGGCGTTGAAGGGCTCGCACCGCGACTTCACAACTGGAAATTTGAATCGCGCCATCCTGCTGCTGGCCATCCCGATGGTTCTGGAGATGGTGCTGGAATCGCTTTTTGCCGTAACGGACGTGTTCTGGGTGGGTCGGCTGGGCGCGAACGCAGTGGCGACGGTGGGCATCACGGAGTCGATGCTGGCGCTGGTGTTTGCGATCGGGCTGGGCGTGGCGATGTCGACGACGGCGATGGTGGCGCGGCGCATTGGCGAGAAGGATCCGGAAGACGCGGCGATTGCGGGCGTGCAGGCGATCATGGTGGGACTGGCAATCTCGCTGGTGATCGGGATACCCGCGGGAATCTTCGCTCCGCAATTGCTGGGTGCAATGGGCGCGTCGCCGGAGATCGTGGCCACTGGGTCGGGCTATGCGCGGGTGGCGCTGGGCGGATGCGGCGCGATCATTATGCTGTTCCTGAACAACGCAATCTTCCGCGGCGCAGGTGACGCGGCGATTGCGATGCGGCTGCTGTGGGTGTCGAACATCATCAACCTGGTGCTCGACCCGTGCCTGATTTTCGGGATTGGGCCTTTCCCGCGCATGGGCGTGACGGGGGCTGCACTAGCGACGCTGACCGGGCGGTCGATTGGAGTGCTGTACCAGTTCTACCGGTTGCTGAAGGGCACGGAGCGCATTCACGTGGTGGCGCGGCATCTGCGCGTTCACTTTGGCGTGATGTTGCGGCTGCTGCGCGTATCGCTGACGGGCATGATGCAGTTTGCGATTGCGAACACGAGCTGGATTGCGCTGGTGCGGATCATCTCGCTCTTCGGAGCGGCCGCGGTGGCGGGATACACGGTGGCGATACGAATCGTGATCTTCTTCATCCTGCCTTCATGGGGGCTGAGCAACGCGGCGGCGACGCTGGTGGGGCAGAGCCTGGGCGCGAAGAAGCCCGAGCGCGCAGCAAAGGCTGTGTGGCAGACGGGCTTCTACAACATGATGTTCCTGGGGACTATCGGCGTGTTCTTCATCGTGTTTGCCACGCCGGCGGTTCGGCTATTCGTGAACGACCCGGCGGTGGTGCCGCTTGCGGCAACGGCTCTGCGCATCTTCAGCTGCGGGAACGTGGGCTATGCCTACGGGATGGTGATGCTGCAGGCTTTCAACGGGGCGGGCGACACGATGACGCCGACGATCGTGAACTTCTTCGGCTTCTGGGTGCTGGAGCTGCCGGTGGCCTGGCTGCTGGCAGTCACTGGTCACCTGCATAGCGAAGGGGTGTTTCTGGCGATTGTGGTGGCGCAGTGCAGTGTGGCGGCGGCGGGCATCGTGCTGTTCCGGCGGGGCAGGTGGGCGCGCCAGAGGATCTGACGCGGAGGCCTGGACACTGAAGGACACGAAAAACTGACCGGAATCTGGTGCAAATTCTCCCAAGATCGCATTGGATTCCGGTATTTTCCGGCCGCATTTGGGAATCCTTCGCTGCCCTTAAACATCTGAGAGAATGATGGATGTGAAAGAAGCTGCACAATTTGCCCGCTGCGCGGCCCTGGGGCTAGTCTGCCTGGCCGGAGCGGCGAGCATTTATGGGCAGAATCCCGGTTCGGGGCAGAATCCTACTTCGGCGGCAAATCCCTTCTACGGCAGCGTCACCGCTCAGGCGATCAGCGATGAACCGCTGAAATTATCGCTGGACGACGCGATTCGGCGGGGATTCGAAAACAACCTGGGCCTCAAGGAAGCGGAGAGCGGAGAGAAGCTCTTCCAGGGCGAGAAGAATATTGCGCTGCAGCAGTTTCTGCCGACGATCAACCTGAGCGGCGGAACTGGTTACTTTGAGCACAACCTGGCGGCGCAGGGGTTCGGTCCAAGCACCCTGAAGAAGTTTGGGGCCATCTTTCCGGGCGGACCGCCGACGGGGATTTCGCTCATCACAAAAGACGACCTGACGCAGGGGCAGTTGTCGTTGAGCCAGACGCTGTTTTCCGGAGTGGTGATTGCGGGATGGAAGGCGGCGGGGGCGGCGGCGCGTTCGGCCTATTTTGCGAAGATGTCGGCGCGCGGCGAGGTGGTGCAGCAGGTGGCCACGGCCTATCTGCGGTGCATTGCCGATGCGAGCGAGGTGGACAACGCGACCGCTCTGGTCAAGGCGGATCAGGTGCAATTGGAGCATGCTCATGCCCAGCACGAAGCGGGCACTGCGGCCAACCTCGACGAGCTGCGGCCCAAGGTCCAGCTGCAATCCCAGCAGCAGGCGCTGATCGCGGCGCAGAACACGCTTCAGAAGGATTTGATTCTACTGAAGCGCGAGATCGGGATCGATCCGGGGCAGAAGATCGTCCTTACGGATCCGGCTCCGTACAGCGACGTGGCGGACCAGACGCCCGCGGAAGTCAGGGCTGTTGCGTACAAGAGCCGGCAAGACTACCAGAATCTGCAGAACCAGATCATTGAGCTTCGCGCGGCTCATGCAGCGTATCGCGCACAACGCCTGCCCAGCCTGAAGTTCAATGGGTATTACGGCGTTGACCGAGTGAACGGCAGCCCGAGCCATGGAGTTTTCTCGGCCGTGGGGACGCTGAACATTCCGATCTTCCGCGAGGCGAGTATACGCGGCGAGGCAGACGCTGCTGCTACGCAGCTTGCGGCGGCCAACGCGCAATTCGATGACCTCCGCGCGAAGATCGACCAGCAGGTGCGGTCGGCTCTGCTGGATGTGGAAGCGGCCAAAAAGCTGGTGGACGTTTCGAAATCGAACGTCGATCTGGCGACACAGGAAGTGAGCGACGAGACGGATCGCGTGAATGCAGGCGTGGATGACACGCTTCCGCTGGTCACGGCGCAGGCATCTCTCGCGACGGCGCAGAGTAACTATGTGCAGAGCCTCTACCGCTATAACATGGCCAAGCTGGCGCTTGCGCGTGCGGCGGGAGTGATTGAGCTGCAGTACAGGGCTTATCTCGGCAAGTAAGCGGGCGGCGGGTTTGGGATTCCACAGGCGGACAGGTCTCACGGGTGGCTCTCTTGTGAAGGGCTACCGGGTAATGTAGAAGAGGCGGAGGTCGCCGCATGCCATCGAAACTTAAAATCGAATACATTGTTGAGCCGGACAGCAGCGCTCTTGCACGCCGTGCTGCCGAGCAGTTTGTCGCGATTGCAGAGGAGGCGGCAACGAAACGCGGCCGGGCGCGGATTGCGATCAGCGGAGGTTCAACGCCGAAAGCTGCCTTTCAGTTGCTGGCCGATCCGGGGCAGCCGTTTCGGAAACGGATGCCGTGGGACAAAGTCGACCTCTACTGGGTGGACGAGCGGACCGTTCCTCCCGATCACGCGGAGAGCAACTATCGCATGACGCGCGAGGCGATGCTCGATCGCGTTCCACTGAAGCCAGACCAAATCCACCGCATGGAAGGCGAGCTGGAGCCAGAAGTGGCGGCGGCGCGCTACGAGTCGCTGCTGAGGAATACGTTCAGGCTGGAAGGCGCGGAGACGCCTCGCTTTGACCTGGTGCAGCTGGGAATGGGAGACGACGGGCATACGGCTTCGCTGTTTCCGCACACAGAGGCGATCAACGAGATGGGGCGGCTGGTGACGGCGAACCAGGTTCCGCAGAAGGACACGTGGCGCATTACGCTGACGTGGCCGGTGATCAACCAGGCCAGCTCGGTTTTCTTTCTGATTGGCGGCGCGAACAAGGCGGAACTGGTGAAAGAAGTGTTCACCGGGCCGCGCGATCCGGAGCGCCTGCCCAGCCAGCTCATCTGGCCCTCAAGCGGTATACTCACTCTCGTCCTGGACAAGGATGCTGCTGCGCTACTGCCTGCAACAGAAGGGAATGGCCACGGGACTTTTGAGAGGGAAAGATGATTCTAGCTGGTGATGTAGGCGGCACGAAAGTCCACCTGGCGCTGTACGACTTCACAGCGGGCAAGCTGAAACATACGCGCGACAAGCAGTATCCGGCGAAAGAGTACGCGGGGCTCGTTGAGATTGTCCGCGAGTTTCTGGGGACGGATAAGGTCACCGCGGCGTGCTTTGGCGTGCCGGGACCGGTGCGCGACGGGCGGCTCAGGCTTACGAATTTGCCGTGGACTCTGGACAGCCGCGAAATCTCTCTCAATCTGCACATCGACCACGTGTTTCTCATCAACGATCTGGAAGCGAACGGATATGGGATCGCGGAGTTGTCGACGGATCAGATCTATGTGCTGAGCGAAGGCGACGCGAGCCAGATCGGCAATCGCGCGCTGATCGCGGCGGGCACGGGGCTCGGCGAAGGGCTGCTGGCCTGGAATGGGCGCATTCACGTGCCGTATCCGTCAGAAGGCGGGCATACGGATTTTGGACCTCGCAATGAGACGGAGATTGAGCTGCTACGCTTTTTGCAGCGGAAGTACAACGGACGGATCAGCTATGAGCGGGTCGTCAGCGGCATGGGGCTGACAAACATCTACGAATTTCTGCGCGATGGCTACGGGATGGAAGAGCCGAAGTGGCTGGCGGAGAAACTCGCCGAAGCTCACGACCCGAACAGCGTGATCACGGAGATGGCGCTGTCAGTGAAAAGCGAGATCTGCGTCAAGGCTCTGGATATGATGGTCTCGATCTACGGAGCCGAAGCCGGAAATCTGGCGCTCAAGGTGCTTTCGGTGGGCGGTCTGTATGTGGGCGGAGGGATCGCTCCGAAGATTCTGGAGAAGCTAAAAGACGGCGTCTTCCTGAAGGCCTTTCAGGATAAGGGGCGCCTTAGCCAGCTGCTCATCAACATGCCGGTTCGTGTGATCTTGGAGAGTCGCGCGGCGCTGATGGGTGCTGCCGCCTACGCGGAGGCTCGGGCGGCGGAGTTCAGCGGCGTTTCTCCGCGGGCGGCTTCAATCGGACATACGAGCCTTTAAGACGCGACAAAAACATTCATCACCTAGTGAATCTCGGTGTAATGCTCTAGGGTCCGTTGTCAGACCTGCCCGGGTTTGTGATCGCGAAAGGCCGCAGTTACACTTGCTCGTTCCATGATTTTCAGGTGAGGCGTGCTGCGCCTGACGCAGGCGCGTCAGCCTTAACTTTCAGGACGCGGAGTTCGTTTGATGAATTGCTTCTTTGTTGCCTACTTTCTTTTTGCGGCGAGTGCATTTGCGCAGAACTATACACGCGGGGTGGGTGTGTATCCCGGAGATCCCAAGGAGTTCACCGGGCCTTCTCTGGTTGTGGATTCGACGAACTATCGCAACCTGGCGCTGCACAGGCCTGCGTATCAGTCGAGCGCGTATGACTATAACCTGACGGCGCAGCTTGTTACGGATGGAATTCGAGAGACAGCGCCGCCGCAGTGGATCGAGACGTCAACGAGTAACGCGGGAGTCCTGCCTAAACGCGAGCGAGAGCTTTTTCTCGACGGCAATGTCACGTCGTCAGTGGATGTATCTGGCGACAACGCATGGGTAGAGTTCGATCTTAGGGGCGGCGGCAAAACCCCGGAGCTCGACAGGATCGACCTTTACCTGCGGAAGATCTATGGGCACTCTTTGAAGGGGACATGGACCTACGTTGTGCTCGGATCAAACGATGGCTCGAGTTGGAAAGAGGTAGGGCGCAGAACGGGCTCTGAGTGGCCGGACATGGCGGCGCCGGGGCCGAGTTTCGTGGAGTCGATTCCTTTCTCGCGACCTGAGACGTTTCGCTCGTATCGAGTGCAACTCTCTTCGGACACGGTGCATAAGTGGGGCGTCGCGGAGTTGGCGCTGTTCGACCAGGGGCGGTCAGTGCGGGTGGCGGGGCCGGATATCTTCTCGAGCGCGTGGATGAGCGCGGGAGGCGGCGAAGAGTGGGTCTACGTTGACCTGGGCGCTAGCTGCACGTTCGATCGCATTACGCTGACCTGGCTCGAGCGCGCGGCGGAAGGAGCCGTGCAGATTTCAGATGATGCAAAGAGCTGGAACACGGTGAAGGCGCTCACAGAATCGTCGAACATGACGGATGATGTGCGACTGGACAGTCCTACCCGCGGCAGCTATGTCCGGGTGTTGATGACGAAGCCCGCGAAGAGTGGGGACCGGTACGTGCTCAGCGAACTTGAGGTGTTCGGGCGGGGAGGGCCGGCGCCGGTTGCCCATGCCGCTGCGGCTGCAAAGCAGGACGGGGCTTTGCCGCTGGCGGGGGGAGCGTGGCGGGTACAGCGAGCATCGCTCGTGGCAGGGAGCGGAGAGGATCTATCGAAGCCGGGATACAGCGACAAGGACTGGATGATTGCGACCGTCCCGGGAACGGTGCTGACCAGTTATCTGAATGACAGCGCGATTCCTGATCCAGACTTTGGCGATAACCAGTACGCGATTTCGGACTCGTTCTTCTGTGCGGACTTCTGGTATCGCGACGAGTTTGAAGCGCCGGTCGCGCAGCATGCAGGCGAACACACGTGGCTCAACTTCGACGGCATCAACTGGAAGTCCGAGGTCTACCTCAACGGACAAAACGTCGGCCGGATTGATGGCGGCTTCATGCGCGGCCGTTTTGATGTGACGGCGTCCATCCATCCGGGCGCGACGAATGCGCTGGCGGTTCGAATCATTCGCGTGGCCAATCCGGGCAGCACGAAAGATAAGGCCGGGCCAACGGTGAATGGAGGTGCGCTGGGGCGGGATAACCCTACGTTTCACGCATCGGCGGGATGGGACTGGATGTCGACGATTCGCGGCCGCGACACGGGGATCTGGAGCAACGTGTGGCTGAGCAGAACGGGAGCGGTGCGCATTGAGAACCCGATGGTAACGACGAAGCTGCCGCTGCCGGATACTGCTCATGCAGACGTTACCATTGAAACGACGCTGCGAAATCTAAGCGGCGCGGCGGTGTCGGGAACGCTGCACGCGAGCTTTGGAGACGTGAACGTCTCGATGCCGGTATCGGTGGAAGGCAACACGACGAAGGCGGTTGAGTTGTCGCCGGCGTCGCTGCCGCAATTGCGCCTGGCGAATCCGAAGCTCTGGTGGCCGGTCGGGTATGGCGATCCGAATCTCTATCCGGTCTCGATCAGCTTCGAGGCAGATGGGGTTGTTCCAGACCAGACAACTTTCAAAGCAGGTGTTCGGCAGTTCACGTACTCGGAAGACGGCGGAGTGCTGAAGATCTGGATCAACGGACGGCGCTTCATTCCGCGTGGGGGCAACTGGGGCTTCGCCGAATCGATGCTGCGGTATCGCGCGCGCGAGTACGACACGGCGCTTCGCTATCACCGCGACGAACACTTCAACATGATTCGCAACTGGGTGGGGCAGACCGGCGATGAAGCCTTCTACGATGCAGCCGACCGCTTTGGCGTAGTGGTATGGCAGGATTTCTGGCTGGCGAATCCATGGGACGGGCCCGATCCGGACGACAATGAATTATTCCTGACGAGCGCGAAGGATTACCTGCTGCGCATTCGCAATCACGCTTCGCTGGGAATCTTCTGCGGACGCAATGAAGGCTTTCCACCGCAGCCGATTGATGATGGGCTGCGCAGTCTGGTCGCCGCACTTGAGCCTGGATCGCATTACATCTCAAGTTCGGCTGACGGACCGGTGAGCGGGCATGGGCCTTATCGAGTTGAACCGCTTCGCTACTATTTTGAGCAGGCGCCGGTAAAGTTGCACAGTGAGATGGGTTCGCCGAATGTGGTGGAGATGGACGATCTGCTGCGGACGATGCCGGAGCAGGCGATGTGGCCGCAAGGGTATGAGTGGCCATTGCATGACTATCACGAGAGCAATCCATTCACGGTGGCCGTTGACCATCAGTATGGCGGAGCGGCCAGCATCGAGCAGTGGGACAGCGTCGCGCAATTTGTGAACTACGACTCGTATCGCGGCATGTTCGAGGGACAGAGCAAGAACCGGCTGGGGCTGTTGATCTGGATGAGCCACCCTGCCTGGCCTTCGCTGCTGTGGCAGACCTACGATTATTTCTTCGACACGGACGCCGGGTACTACGGCGCGAAGAAGGGCGCCGAGCCGCTGCACATCCAGTGGAACGCATCGACGGATGCTGTCGAAGTAGTGAACTACAACGCCGGCGATCAGAGAGGGCTTACGGCTCACGCTCAGATCATCAATATCGACGGGAGCGTGAAGTGGGAGAAGACTGCGACTCTGGACAGCCGAGAAGACAGCACAGACTCCCCGCTGAAGCTCGAGTTCCCTGCCGGACTTGCGCGGACGCATTTCATCCGACTGAACCTTACGCGAAATGGTGTGGCGATTTCATCGAATTTCTATCTGCGGGGCCTGACGGAGAACAATTATAAGGGCATTCGCGATCTGGGTGCGGCCAAGGTGAAGCTCAAGAGCCGCATCAAGCGAAATGGATCAGAGTGGGCAATTACGGCGGAGTTGAAGAATGCCTCGAAGACTCCGGCGCTGATGGTGCGGGTGAAAGCAATTGGGAGCAAGAGCCGCGATCTGATTCTCCCGGCGCTCTTCAGCGACAACTACATCGAGCTGATGCCGGGCGAAAAGCAAATGATCTCGATTACGCTTCTGGATGCGGACACGCGCGGAGAGAAGCCGGCTGTTCGGCTGGAGGGCTACAACCTCGCGCAGCACTAGAGAGAGTGACGCGTTCTGAACTCGCGGACGACATCGGCGGGGTTGCGGTGCTGTCCGTCGACGGCTTCATTCATGGTGCGCATGTCTTCCGCTGTGATCTTTCCGGCGAGTGCGTGAAGAGCCTGCGCTATCTGCGGCCATCGCCGTAACGATTCATTCCGGACCAGCGGGACGGCCTGATACGGCGGGAAGTAGTGGCGATCGTCCTGAAGTGCGACCAGGCCGAGGGCCTGAATGGGACCGTCCGTTGAGTTGGCTGCGATCATGTCGACCTGATGCGCGGTCAAGGCGCGATAGAGCAGGCCCAGATCCATGGTGCGAGGCGGTCCGGCGAAATGAAGATTGTAGGCTGCTCTGAGGCCTGGCAATCCGTCGGGGCGCTGCTCGAATTCATAGCCAACCCCGAGATGCCAGTTAGGCGTGTGTTGGGCCGCCTGGCTGAGCGTGGTGAGGTTGAGGCGCTTTGCGTCGTCGCCGCGAATGACCATGGCGAACGTGTTTTCAAAACCCAGGGGCTCGCCGACGATGACGTCATCTCGGGTCGCGTACAGACGGCGTACGGTGCTTAGAACTGCATCGGGATCCCGATTGACGGGCTGCTTGAGGATCGCAGTGAGTGCCGTGCCGGTGTACTCGATGTATGCGTCGATGCGGCCGGAGACGAGCGCCTGGTTTGAGATGTAGCTACCGGCCAGATAAAACCGCCGTTCTACGTGGAGGTTTGATTTTGCTTCGATCTCCTGGGCGAGAAGCTCTCCGAGGATGACCTGTTCGGTGAAATTCTTCGCGCCGACCACAGGGTGGTTGGGCCGCGGGGGCGAGCAACCAAGAAGGAGGAGAGTCAGAGCGCTAAGAGCTGATCTGAGAAAATTTTGCCTCATGGTCGGGCGCTCTCTGGTGCAGGCACTTTGAAACGCTTCTCGAGCAGCCCCAACGCTCCGTCTGCGATCAGGGCAAGCAGCGCGGCCGGTACAGCGCCGGCGAGCACGAGGCGATTGTCGACGGAGGCTACGCCGCGAAAGATCAGTTCGCCTAATCCGCCGGCACCAACTGCGGCGGCGATGGTGGCGATGCCGATGCAGGTTACGGTCGCCGTGCGCAGGCCGGCGAAGATGAAGGATGCGGCGAGAGGAAGTTCGATCTTGAAGAGGCGTTGACGATTGGTGAGGCCGATTGCGCGGGCGACCTCGATCAGGGTTGGATCGATGCTGCGGATTCCAGCATAGGTATTGCGCAAAATCGGCAGCAGCGCATACGCGGTGAGCGCAATGATGGCGATGCGCGCGGCGCGTTCACCAAGCCATGGCAGGGGGAGTAGAAATCCGAACATAGCGAGCGACGGGATCGTCTGCAGAACGTTGGTTATGCCGATGACCGGCTTTGCCCAGCGCGGCGAACGCGTCAGCCATATGCCGGCGGGAATGGCGATGGCAGCGGCGAAGAGCATCGCTGCCCCCGTGAGCCAGAGATGTTCAATGGCCAGCGTGCCGATCTCAGCGCCATATTGCGACAGGAAGGACCTGTTCATCGTGAGGCACTCTCCTGCGCGGATCGAGCGGCTCCGCGATGAAAGGCAGCGGCGTAGGAGATGATCTCGGGACGTTCGGAGCGGAGGAATTCGTTTCGCGGAACATTGACGATGATCTTGCCTTCGCTCAGCAGAACAATGCGATCGGCGAGGTAAAGAGCTTCGTCGAGATCATGGGTGATAAGCAGGACAGTGGTTCTTACTCGGGTGAGGAGTTCACGGAGCATGTCCTGCATTTCAGCGCGCGTGAGGGGATCAAGGGCGCCGAAAGGCTCGTCCATGAGAAGGATGCTGGGTTCTGCTGCGAGAGCGCGGGCAAGGCCGACGCGCTGGCGCTGGCCCCCGGAGAGTTGATGGGGATATCGTTGCGCGAAGTTTTCAGGATCGAGGCCGACGAGTTGAAGCAGATCGCGAACACGTTGCGAGCGTTGCGCGCGAGAGCGGCCTTCTGCTTCGAGGACAATACCGACGTTTCTTTCCACCGTGAAGTGGGGGAACAGGCCGGTCTCCTGAATGACGTAGCCCATTCTGCGGCGCAGGGAAACGACATCCTGCTCGATGGATCCAGCAATAAGCACTTGGCCGCTCGCAGGCACTACGATGCGATTGGCAGTGCGAAGGAGCGTGGTTTTGCCGGAGCCGCTGCGGCCGATGATTGCAGTCAGGGAGCCCTCTTCGATGCTGAGCGACACGCTGTCGAGGAGGCTGCGGCCCGCTGCGGTGACGACGGATATGTCTCGGAATTCCAGCGCGGCACTCATTGCATCGACTGTTGGGCAGCTTAACACGGCGGATCAGATCGCTCAGCATGTTGGCCGACTTCACCCAGCCATCCATGCTCGCGTTCCCCGGTAACGACAGGACTCTGAGGCGATGATGGAAGCTGTACAGAGAGCCTCGTCAAACCTGCGACCATCAGCATAATAATAAAAGCAGAACGCGCCGTGGAGGATATCACCTGCGCCGGTTGTGTCGAGGGATTCGACCTGCTTTACATTGATCGTTCCTCTCGCAGACTCCGAAGCCCACAGAATCGGTGCAGCACCCTGGGTGATCGCGATCTTCTCTACGCCGGATGTACGAAGATAGGCGATGACTCCGTCCTTATCAGTACAAGTGGGCGGAAAGAAGTCTGCGGAGCAGATCGCGACATCGACGTGCTTCAGCAGTCGGTCGGTTCCGGTCTTCCAGCTGCCTCCGTCGAGAACGACGGTGATTCCGGCTGATTGCGCAGCTTCGGCCCATGCCTGGCAGGCCTGCATATCATGGCCATCGACCATGAGGATATTCGCGTCGGCCAATTGAGACTGGTCCACTGTTGCATTCGGAATCGTTCGGCCTGATGTGTTGGCTGAAACGACGCTGCGGTGGGCCTCAGCGTCGACCCAGATGGACGAGATGGGAGGAGGTTCATGCGCATTCGGGGCGAGATCGGCCAGGGCGATGCCGAAGTGGTTGCATTCTTCGCGGATGACAGCGGCGAGCGAGTGTGCGCCTGCGGGCGTGACCAGGGTCGTATTGCCGCCGAGATGGGCGAAGGTGATGGCAGCATTCGTGGCGGGGCCGCCGACAACGATTTCCTGTGAATGCGCGGCAACCTTCGTGTTCGGAGCGGGGTGTTCGGAAACGGTGTAGATAATGTCGATTGTGGAGAGACCGACGAAGATGCCTTTGGGTTGCATATACGTGTCCCGCATTCATTGCAGAGTGACCAATTTGCGCGGCCGTAGACTCGTGGTCAGGGCTCGTTGGGATTTCGAATGGAAAGAGGATTGGGTGTTTTATCTGACGAGTGCGATCCGCTGAGCCTTGCGGTCAGGTCAAATTCCTTCTTTGCTTGAGCTACGAGGCCCTGTTTCCGGTAGAGCTGGCCGAGTTGATAGTGAAGGCTGGACACGTTGGGCGCTAGAGCGATGGCTTTCTCCAACTCCGCCTGCGCCTGGGGCAGGTCGGCCTGCGCGGCAAATGCGTGGCTTAGCTCCTCATGGACCGTCGGGTTGTTGGGTGCAAGCGCGGCGGCGCGCTGCAGGTAGTCGATGGCCTTGGCGGGCTGGTGTTGATCGCCGTAGAGCTTGCCTAGATTGAGGAATGGCTGCGCATCAATGGGTGCGGGGCCTTGCCACTCGATTGCGGTTTCGAAGGCGGCTCTGGCCTTGTCGGTCTCGTTGAGCTCGCGCCATGCGAGGCCGAGGTTGTTCTCGGCTTCAACGTACTTCGGATGGAGCGCCAAGGCGCGCTCGAAGCTGGCGATGGCGCCATGATAATCGTTCTCGTTGAATCTAGTTCTGCCGAGCAGATAGTGGACGTTCGCATCGTTCGGCAACTCAGCGACGACTGCGGAGAACCATTTGTCTGCATCAACGAGGTCATTGAGGAGAACGTAGTCGGAGGCTACGGTCTTCAGTTCTTCGGGGCCTGGGCGCCGGAACTTGGCTCCGGCAGTGAATTCGGCGAGTGACTCACGCGCTTTTTTCTCGCCGAAGAGAACAAAGCCGAGGAGGAAGTGTGCGTCGGCGGAGTTGGGGTTGGCTGTAATGCTGGTGCGAAGCGCGGCTTCAGCTTCCGGCAGTTTCCCCTGATCGGCGAGGGCGCGCGCCGAGGCAAGGGGATCGCTGGGCGATTGGGCGTGGGTGGAGACCTGGAATAGGATCGCGAGCAGAGCTAGAGGGGCAGCCTCTCGGACTATTTTCGTAGGCACGTCAGTGGGCCGCATTCTTGATTTCTGCAGAGCTGCTTGCCTGGCCGGCGACCGCTGCGCTGGCTTCGCGCTGCAATGTGCCGTAGGTCTGCATCTCTTTCTGCGCCTCGGCGTTCTTGCCTTGGGATCTGTAGACGTTAGCAAGGAGGAAGTGAATGCTGGGCTCGCGCGGACTGTCTTTCATGGCCATCAACAGATCGGGCAGCGCTTCGGGCTGGCGTCCGAGGCGAACAAGGGCGCGGGCGCGGTCTACGCGCGCCTGCATCAGCGCGGGGCAACGCTCGATGGCCGCGTTGGCTTCGGTCAGGGCTTCGTCGTTGGAGTCGTTGGCTTCGAGGATCGCGTTGGCCAGCTTCCAGTGAGCCATGCAGTTGTATGGATCGTTCTTGAGCTCTGCGCGGAATTCATCCTGCGCAGACTTCCATTTTCCGATGTACCAGTATGCATCGCCCATGTGCATGTGGGTGCCGGGTTTCTCCGGGGCGGCGTCGACGGCCTTCTTGTATTCGACAAGCGCGAGGTCGTAATTGTGCATGCTCTCGTCGATTTCGCCGGCGATCTCATGGGCGACGACCGAATCGGGATCAATTTCGTTGATCTTCTTCAGCGAATTCTCTGAAAGCTGAAGGTAGGTCTTGCCCAGCATGTACCAGGCCTGCTGGTCGTTGGGGTTGCGCGCGAGATAGTCGTTGAGGTGACGCGCGGCCTCATCGAGCTTCTTTTCGTTCATGAGCATGCGCGTGAGCGTCATCTCGACTTTGTCGTCTTTGGGATTCGCTCGCAGAGCCTTGCGGAGAAGTGGCTCGGCTTTGTCGTTCTCCCCAAGCTGCACATAGCTCATGCCGAGGATTGCAGCAGCAGTGGGCATATTCGGGTTCAGTTCGAGACCGCGCTTCAGAGTCTCGGCCGCATGCGCATAATCGCGCTGGTCGAAGTAGAGAGCTCCCAGATTGTTGTAAGCCGCTGCGAGATGAGGAGCTAGCTTGATGATGGCACGGTACTTCTCAATGGCGTTGGCTGCGTCGCCGCCCTCCGATGCGGCATTGGCTTCCGCGTAGAGTTGCTGCACCTTCGGCGTGACCTCAGCGTCGCCTGCCTGCCCCAGAACCGCCGGACACACGCAGAGGGCAAGCGCGGCGGCCACAAGCGACAGCTTTGTTGTTCGGAGAACGCCGCAGGAGAAGGACTTCATGACTTGTAATTATAGATTTCCGTGATCCTTGCAGGTTAGCTCGTTGCGTCCGAAAAAATCGCCGGACTGCATGGGGCAGCCCGGCGCAAGGAAGTCACAAGTGTTCCAATTTCAGGAGACAGAGGTAAACCTAGAATTCCAATCGCAAACTGACCTGACCTTGTCGATTGCTAGTATTCGAACCTTTTCCAGTGACCTGGCCGAACGAAGCATCGCTCTTGTTGGTATCAGGACCGTTAAAGATGGTTCTGTTCAAGGCGTTGAAGTAGTCCACAGAGAGAATGGTGGTAAACCGTTCTCCAATATAGAAGTGTTTTTTCGCGTTGAGGTTTTCGTTGTAGAACGCGGGGTACCTCAGCTCAGGATAATTACGCTTTGCATCACCCAGCACATACTGGCTCGGCGTGAGCGTAAATGCGCTCTGATCAAACATCTGCGCCGCCGGGATCTTTCCGAGGAAGTAGTCGCGCGCACGGTTGTAGGATGCGGTACCCAGCTTAACCGATGAGTTGCGATCGGGACGATTGAACCCATTCGGGAACGGTGTTCCGTTTTCGTAAGGCCCAAATGCGCCGCCCGCTTCGTAGTCTAGAATCCAACCAACCTGCCATCCTCCAACTACATTGCCGAGTTTGCGGTTGTTAACGAACTTCTTACCGGGTCCGATGGGCAGCATGTAAGTGCCGCTCACCTTGAGCGTCTGAGGTTCATCTGCGTTGGAGATTGCCCACTCGGGCTTCTGGTTGTACTTGTTTATGCCGCCCGAGGTAAAGCTCGAGAACCCGCTGCTTGTGTTGTCGTACAGGCGGGAGAGCGTATAACCCGCGAGGAACGACAGTCCGTTGCTGAAGCGCTTCTCAACCTCGATCTGAGCGGACTGGTAGTACGTGGTACCCATGGCTTCGAAGTTGTAGAAGATGTTCGAGTACTGTGGGTAAGGCACGAGGGCCTGGGCCACGGTAGCCGATCCGCCGAAATCCGTCACGAAGTCCGGATAGGGCAGCGGTACACCGTCGAGAGAGGTCTGGCCCGGCGCGAACACATCATTCAGCTTGGAACCGAGAGAGAGGTACTTGGGATCGAGCTGGTTGATGTGATTGTTCTGGCTGGGCAGGTGGATGATGCGATTGCCGACCCACGCCACGGTCGCCAGCATGTTGTAGGGCAGTTCGCGCTGCAGGTTTACGTTCCACTGCTCGCTATACGGAGCCTTACCGTCAGTCTTCTTACTCATGGCGTTGATCTGGTTGCCACGGCCAAGGCTGGGGCTGAAGGGCGTCGGGCTCACAGCGGGAATGGAGTTTGTATCCCAGCTGCCGAAGCTGGAGTTGTAGCTGCCGGTGCTGTTGCGTGTATACGAACCCACAAGCAGGTTTCCGTAGTTGACGGCGACCTTGTTGGTGCCGTACTCATACGCGCCGCCATCAAGGAAGGCGACATCCACACCAGCCTGCAGAACCATCTTTCGGCTCAGCTGATATGCGAAGCCGAAGCGAGGTCCGAGGTGGTTCCAGTGGGTATCGACGTGGTTCCAGCCGACGCAGCCATTGCAGCTGCCCAGCTTGTTGGCCTGACCGGGGATGTTCTCTCCGGGCAGCGTTCCCGGGTTGTCGGGATTGAAGAAGACTACGTTGTTGTGGTCTTCAGTGAACGGAACCTGGATATCCCAGCGAAGTCCAAGGTTGACGGTGAGCCGAGGCGTCAGCTTGATGTCGTCCTGGAGATACGGTGAGAAGTCGCGGTTGCGCAGCTTGAGCTCCTGCGAGTTGCTGCGGTTTGCAGAATCAGGAATGCCGAGCAGGAAGCTGGCGAAGGAGCTGCCGTAGCTGCCGAAGTTCGGGTCATTCGAGTTCTGCACGGACGTTGTGCGCTGGCTGAAGTTGAAGTGACCACCCTCGGTCTGCTCTTCGTTGTCGTCCTGATAGGCACGACGATACTCCCAGCCGATGTTGAAGGTGTTGCGACCCTTCGTCCACAGGTAGTTGTTCACGAGCGCAATGCCGAGCTTACGGTTTATCGATTGGAGCCATGCGCCGCTGGTGCCCCAGCTGGTGGGAGCGTGCTGTCCGTCAAAGGTGATGTTCGGCGGAATGTCTTCGTTCTGAACCGCGCCGAACTGGTAGCCCTTGGTGATGTTGAACTGGTTGTTGATTTCGCCGATCCAGCCGAACCCAGCCGTCATGACGAGGTGCGGGTTGAAGGTATTGCTGTAGTTCAGCAGGAAGGCGCTGCCCAGCGCAGGCTCATACTTCTGGCTGTTCAGCGGGTTGGGCGCCAGCACGATCGGAGCATAGTCGAAACTGTGCGTGGTATAGCTGTTCCGCCACTGGCTATAGTGAAGGCTCTGCCGGGCCGAGATGTTCTGGTCGACCGTAAAGCCCCATACGTGCTGGATGTTCGGGTTGATGAAGTGCGCGTAGGTCTTGTTGGAGTCCAGACCGCCGGAGATGTCGGGATTCGGCAGATACTGGAGGAGCGAGGATGACAGCGGGCTGATGCAGTTCGTGGGGATTTTGTTTCCCGGGAACGGCTGGCCAGGCGTCAGGCCGTTGCAGCTGAATCCAATCGGTACATAGATCGGGATCAGCTTGCCATTGGTATCAACGTAGTCGCTGAAGTCGCCGCCCTTTTCCGCTGCGGTCGGCACAGTGCCAATGCCGGTATTCAGGTTGTTCTGCTTGTACCACTCCTGGCTGTAGTAGCCGAAGGTGCGGTTGCGGCCGTCGTAGATGTGCGGAATCCGGATCGGTCCGCCGACGCTGAAGCCATAGTTATTTTCGTGGTCGGACGGAGGTGTCTTCGATCCGCCCCATGCCGGGCCGTTGAAGAAGCCGACGGAGTCAAAGAAGCTGTTGCGGTTGATCTCGAAGAGATCGCCGTGGTACGAGTTCGTACCCGACTTCATCTGATAGGTCAACGCACCCTGGCCGAGGCCAAACTGCGCCGAGAAGGTGGAACGCTCGACCTTGTACTCCTGAACGAGTTCGAAAGGCGGGTTGAAGTTGGTCGTGTAGCCTTCGGTTTCAGGCTGGGGCGTGGGAATACCGTTGTAGACGATTTCCTGCTCAAAGTCGACGCCGCCGCTGACGCGGTGGGAGAAGGTTCCGCCTGTGGTTCCGGGGGCTGTGAACTGGAGCTGATCGATCTGGCGGCCGCGGCCCGAAACTTCTTCAGGCAGGGCGGCAACGACCACAGGCTCAATTGTGCTTCCAATCTCGGGAGCGGTGGTGTTGAGTGCGATCTCGTCTGACGTGACCTGAACGGTTTCGTTCGAGCCGCCAGTGGTAAGGGCGAAATCGACGGTTGCCGTGGTACTCACCTCGATCGTAACGCCCTTTTTGACGTCCTTTTTGAACCCACTAGCGTCGACCTGGACCGTATATCTGCCGGGCAGCAGGCCGCGGAATGAATAGGTCCCGGCGCTACTGGAAACGGTATCGGAGGAAACCGACGTTTGCTCGTTGGTGATGGTGACCTTGGCGTTGGGAATAACCGCGCCGGTCGGATCGGTGATCGTACCCGTGATGCCTGCGCTAGCCTGCGCGAAGGCAGTTTGCGGGGCCAACGAGATCAAGCTTGCAATTGCGACGAAGACCATAGCCCACAGGGCGGCCTTCGAGCGGCGCAATTGGGCAGCGCACTCCTTGGGAATGGGAAATAGTTTCACTTTGCCTCCTGGTCTTACCCAGTTCAGTTGTCGGACTCTGTAGTTTTTGGGGACTGTCGTGACTTCGGAAGGGCTCTGTTGGCCTTGGATCCTGAGTCAGAGATGGAAACGATACCATTTGATGGTAGCGATTCCATTCCGCGCAAATATACGTCGGGCTATTTTGCACTGTCAAGATTTTTCTCGGATAATCCGCTACCTACTCAACAATGCTTGCACCTGTTTAGTGACGAAAATCGGTTTACGGGTGCTGGAGTGCAGCGTCTCCGGTGCAGATGGTGGGATCAGTTGCACCCGCTGGAGGCGGATGCAGCGGGCTCATCGACCTCGACCTGGCGATCGCTTTTGACCCCGGTAAGCGTTTGGAGGATTCCGCTGGGCCACCGAATCTCCACGCAGGAGGCGGCTGGGCTCTCTCCCAGGCCGAAGTGCACGCGCGGATCACTGGATGAGAGATAGCCGCTGGAGGTGGTGGCGGTGGCCCACTGCTTGCCGGCGGGAGTTTCGACTTCCACTACGGCTCCGATACCGTCACGATTGCTTTTGTGTCCGATAAGGCGCAGCGTAAGCCAGTGGCCAGAGTGCTCCGTCTGGTTTAGGAGGACGTAGGCTGGGCCGCCATTCGTTGTGACGACGGCGTCGATGCGGCCATCATTGTCGATGTCGCCAACGGCCATGCCGCGGCCGACCCAAGCCTCATGGAAGATGTCTCCGGAGATAGGGGAGACGTCCACGAACTTCTGGCCGGTATTGCGGGCCAGAAGCATGGGCTCGCGGTAGTGAAACTGCGGATTTATGCGTTCGATGGTGTCGAGGTCGTGTCCCTGGGCAACGAGCAGGTCTTTCCAGCCATCATTGTCGTAATCGAGGAAGCGGAGGCTCCAGCCGGAGTGGAGCAGGGTCATGGCGCCAATGCCGCTCTCTGCGGAGGCGTAGTTGAAGGTGCTGTCGCGGTTGTTCTGGTAGAGTGCGTAGCGCTGGTTGGCGAGGTCATCGACGATAATGTCGGGCCAGCCGTCGTTGTCGTAGTCGGCGAAGTCGACGCCCATTCCGGCGTAGGTCTGGCCCTCGGCGTTGACTGCCGCGCCGGTCTCTAGCCCGACCTCTTCGAAGGTGCCGTTTTTTTTCTGGTGGAAGAGGAACTCGGGCATGGAATCGTTGGCGACGAAGATGTCCATGCGGCCGTCAAGGTCGTAGTCGGCGAAGGCGATGCCGAGGGCCTTGGCTGGTTTGTCGAGGCCGAGCTTATGCGCCACTTCGGTAAAGTGGCCATTGCCGTCGTTGTGGTAGACGAGCATGGTAATTGGCTGAAAGACGTCGGGATGGCAATAGCCGCGGTACCCCTCGCGATGCTCGCCGCACCAGACGTCTTCCCAGTCCCAGGTGACGTAGCGATCGACGACAAGATCGAGCAGGCCGTCGTTATCGAGGTCGACCCAGGCTGCTGAGCTGGACCAGCCACCTCCGGCGACTCCGGCCTTGTCCGTCACGTCGGTAAAGGTGCAGTTGCCGTTGTTGTGGTAGAGGCGGTTGCCTCCGTAGGCGGTTACGTAGAGGTCTTCGTAGCCGTCGTTGTCGTAGTCTGCCGCGGCGACACCCATGCCGTAGCCGATTCCCTTGAGGCTGGCTTTTTCGGTGACGTCCTCGAAGGTGCCGTCGGCCTTCTGGTGGTACATGCGGTTCCAGAATTCGGGGCCGGTCTTCTGGGGAATGAAGCCTTTCGGCGTGGGATCGGTGTAGGGGGCGCCGTTGACGAGGAAGAGATCGAGGCGGCCGTCGTTGTCGCAATCGAAGAGGGCGACGCCTGAGCCCATAGTCTCGATCAGGTATTTGCGGGAGGTGTGGGGCGCCTGGTGAAGGAATTGCACGCCGACCTTGCTGGTGACGTCGACAAACTTGCCGGGAACGGCGGGGTTCGGCTTCGGAGCGGGCTCTGCGGGAGGTTTGGGCGACTGCGCGAGACATGCGGCAGAGGAGAGGATCAGCAGGGTGGAGAGAAGGCGTGCGACACGAACTTGGCTCACTGCTTGCTCCCTGTGCTTGCGGATCCGGCGCAGGGTTTCCCGGCGCAGAGCGAGTAAGTAATTCCCTTCCCTTCCGTGATGGTGTAGATACGGTCGACTGCGGGGAGTTTGACGGTTTCTTTCGCGCCGGACGGCCAGTGAATCTCGGCTGAGCCTGGATCAGTCGCGTCGCCGAGGCCGAAGTGAAGGCGAGGATCGTTGGTGGAGATGTAGCTGCCGCCGCTGATCACATCCTGACGCTGGCGGGTACCGTTCGCGGTCAGGTACGTAGTGGCTCCGACCGCATCGCGAGGGCTCTTTGCGCCGCCGATGAGTTTCAACTCGACCCAGTGATGATGATCGGGGTTGATGTCTCTGAGCAACACGGGAGGACCGTCCATCTGGCTGATGACGACGTCGATCTTGCCGTCGTTGAAGAGGTCGCCAAAAGCTGCGCCCCGGCCTGTGATGAGTTCGGCGAGTGCGGTTCCCTTAACCGGCGGAACCTCAGTGAAGCTGCCATTGTGTTCGTTTTGGAAGAGCAGCGATCGCTGTGCGTAAGAGGTGCCCCAGTCGAGGCGGTCGGCTGCGGGATAGATGTGGCCGTTGATGAACATCAGGTCGAGCCAGCCATCGTTGTCGTAGTCGAGGAAGCCGTCGCCCCAACCGAGAAACGGGATGGAGACCTTTCCGATTCCCGAGCGCATGGAGACTTCGCTGAAGCCGCCCTTGCCCTGATTGCGAAAGAGAAGTTTCGATTCGTCGGAGAAGTCGCTGATGGCGAAATCGAGCAGGCCGTCGTTCATATAGTCGCCGACTGCGACACCCATTGCTGCAACTTCGCGTCCGTCTTCGTTGAGGCCGAATCCCGTGCCGTAGCTCGCGTCTTCGAAGGTGCCGTCGCCGCGATTGAGATACAGGTAGCTCAGGGTCGAGTCGTTGGCGACGACAAGGTCGGGCTTGCCGTCGTTGTTTACGTCTACGAACACGGGGGTGATGCCGTAGTACTTGTTCGCCGAATCCGCCACACCGGCCTTCGCGCTCACGTCTTTGAACGTGCCGTCACCGTTGTTAAGTAAAAGATGGTCTGGTTCGCCTTCGAGATTCTTAGGGCCGCACATCACGGGTTCCCCGCGAAACTCGCAATAGGAGAATCCGGTTGCCTTGGTGTGCTCATATGGCAGGTTATCGCGGTCGAAGTGTACGTAACCCGAAATGAACAGATCGAGCCGGCCGTCTCCGTCGTAGTCGCCCCATGTGGCGCCGTCTGACCAGTTGCCCAATGCGACACCGGCTTTCTCCGCAACATCAGTGAATGTGTCGTCGTGGTTGTTGTGGTAGAGGCGGTTCTTGCCCCAGTTGGTGACGAGCATGTCGGGCCAGCCGTCGTTGTCGTAGTCGGCAACGGCTACGCCGAAGCCCCAGCGGTCATTGGTCACGCCGGCCTTTACAGCGACGTCGGTGAAGGTTCCATCGTGGTTGTTATGGAAGAGCGCGGCATGCGGCGGAGCTTCTTTGCCGTCCATGGCGTTAAAGGTTGATCCATTCACCATGTAGATGTCGAGCCAGCCGTCGTTGTCATAGTCGATTAGACCGACACCCGAGCCATTGGTGTCGATGATGAGGCGCTTGTCGGCGTTTCCCATGGTGTGCTTCCAGCCAGAGAGGCCCGCCGCTTTCGTGATGTCCTGGAACGGGACTGGGCCGGAATCGACGAAACCGGAGGCGGTGATGGGCGTTCTGCGGGGACTCTGCGGGGCAGCTCCAGGCTGGGCACAACTCGACGTCACGAACACGACGGCAGCGGCAAGGAGCCCAGACCACGCGGGAGCACAGATGCGCCGTTTGTGCGGCAACGATGACCTCCATTGGGAAGTCTATAGCAGGTTTAGACTCGGATCCCTGCGCGCCGCAAGGTCATTGAAGATTTGTGCGCACGATCAAGCGCGAGCGGCTGCTCTATCAATGCCGAACCCCGGAGCGATCCACCCACTTGCTCCACATCTGCGGATCAGCCAGCATTTTGATATAAACGCCACCCACGACGGAACGTGCCTGGAAGCCGGGATGCTTTGCGGAGATCGTGTCGTACCAGTCGGTCATGGGAATGCGTTCAGGGGTCTTGTCGAAGAAGTGGAATATGGGGCTCACAAGAGTCTTGAAGTCTTCCTGATTGGAGGCCAGCGTGGCCGACCATACCGTCCAATCGAGCTTGGTGTAGGTCGCTCGATTATCCAGCGGCAGCCCGTAGGGATTGAGGTGCTTCTTGTAGAACGCTACTTCCCGCTGGGCGATCTCAGGCGAGAACATGCGCAGGCCAAGAATCGTGTCCCAAACCAGGTTGTACTTCTGGCTCCAGGTGCCGCTCTTGTCGAAGGCGAGGCGGTAGTGGTCGCCATCGAGAGCCATCGAACTCCATTTGTCAGCCATGGACTTAGCGGCTGATTCATACTTCTTCGCCGTCGCCTCATCGCCGAGTTGCCGTGCAAGCTGCGCGTACGCGGCGAGGGCCTCGATGGCTTTGATGGAGAGATTCGTGTTATGCGCGAGGTGCCCGGCGAAGTCGTCGGTGCAAAGCTGCTTTTCCGGATCGAATCCTTTGGCGAGCAGGAAATCGGCCCACTTGGTCACCAGAGGCCAGTAGCGCTTAGCGAATGACGCATCATGTTCCGCGCGTGAAAGAGCGGCGATCATGAGGATCATGTTGCCGGATTCCTCGACCGGCATCTGATCTTCTTCGCTGCTTTCACCTCCGCCGTAGAGCTGCCCGTTTGCGAGCGGATATACGCCGAGATCGTGCGGGGCGAAGGGGAACTTCCAATGACTGGTCTCCGCATAGCGCATCACCGGCTCGAGCTGCGCCTCAACGAGCTTCGGATTTAAGAGCAGGAACATCGGCGAAGACGGGTACAGCACATCGACCGTGGAGACCGAACCGTTGCTGAAGTTTTCCTTCGGCATAAAGAAGGGCACGCCGGCGTCATCTTCCACCAGCTTGTGCGCGCCGATGGCTTGGCGGTAGGCGAGGATGGCGATTGCTGCATATTCAGCGCCTCCTTCCTGCGTGAGATCGTGTTCAAGTTCGGAATCGAACTGCTCGGCGCGTTTGGCCAGCAATGGATAATCGTGCTCCGCGGCGTCGAGCATCTCAGCGAAGGTGGTGAACTGTTTGCGCCAGTGCGGCAGCAGCCGTTGGCGCATGTATTCGACCGAGTAGATGTCGTTGTAGGAGGCGAGGACGTGGCGCTGAACGGGCGCGCCGCCTACGGAGCCGAGCGGCATTGTGACAATCAGCTTTGGAGACGCCGGGTGCTGACTTTTTGGCATGCGCGGCTGTTCGAGATCGTCCTGCGTGGGGATCTTGCCGTTTTCCACGAAGCTTTGACGGTCGGACCAGTTGCCGGCGGTGGTGATGGTCTTGCCTTGTCTATCGGGCACGCCGAGATAGAAGTATCCCCAGTTGATGCGCAGATCGTCGCCATATTCTTCGAGCATGGGCTGCTTCTGTGTGCCGACCCGAAGCAGGTCGAGGCCGTCGATCCGATCGCGCGACCAGACTACTTTCTCACCGGGCGTATTGGTTGCGATGGTGCCGTCGAAATCAAGGTATAGCGTTACGTCATGCTGCGAGCCATCGCGCGACTTGACCTGCCAGGAAAGGTACGTGACGGGACGGCCCATGACTGCCATGTCGTCTGTAAAGGCCGGAGTGAAGAAGCAGATCTGCAATTCAATCTGCGGATTTGACATGGTCACGATGGTGCGCGTCGGCGTGATGGTGCGCTGTATCTCCTCGAGTGCCGGAGCGTTGTCGGCTTCGCCCAGATAGCGAAAGCTCTTGCCGTCGATGCGGACGATACCGGTCAGTTCCTGCCGTGCACCGGTCCAGTGGCGCGTTGGGCCGCCGGTGAGTTGGTCTGCGTCGGACCAGATGCTGAAGTACGGGTCATGCACGACGAGAGGCGTAGATGGAGGCCGCAGATTCAGATTGGATTTAGATTGCCCTTGGAAATTGACGGCAGCACTGATCGCGAACGCAGAGATTCCGATTGTGCGCAGGAACGAAGAGTTCATACAGAGTCTCCTCTGAGTTTTGCAGTTGCTCGTACCAGCCAGGAGTTTCTCAGGCAGAAGCCCAGGTTGGCTTCGAAGAATACTCGGCCGAGGAGTACACCGGAAGGATACATGCGCCCATGAGGCCGGCTTCGGCGCCGAGCCGCGCGGGGAGCACGCGTGTTCCGCCTCCGGGCATTCCGGCAGCAGCAGCTCGGCCCGGTGCAGTGAGAGCGTAGACATAGCTGCGGCGCTCGAGTTCTTCAAAGATAGAAGGCGAGAGCAAATCCCATGAGTTCGCAACTCCGCCGCCGATCACGTAGAGCGGGAAATTCAGGATGTTGACGAGCCCGGCGAGGCAGATTCCGAGAGAGCGGCCGGTTTCGTCATAGATCTTCTTTGCGTCGACGTTGCCGGCCTTTGCGGCTTCCGCAAGGCTGTGCGCAGTGAGACCCCTACCGTCGGATTTGAGAAGTGCAAGTCCGGGAGCTTTGCCCGAGCTAATCATGCGCTCGGCGGAGTTCACCAGGGCTGTGGCCGAGGCGCATGATTCCAGACATCCGTGATTACCGCAGCCGCAGAGGGCGCCGTCGGGATACACGGTCATGTGCCCGGCTTCGCCACCCATGCCTGCGGACCCGTGCCAGAGCTTTCCTTCGAAGATGATGCCGTTGCCTACGCCGGTTCCGAGCGTGAGCATGCACATGGAGTCGATACCGAGTTCTTTGCCAAGGCCGAGTTCATACTCGGCAAGGACGGCGGCATTGGCGTCGCTCTCTAGAATCACAGGGCGCCGCAGCCGCTTCTCCATTTCGGCGAGGAGAGGAAAGCCGTCCCATCCGGGAAGGTTTGGAGGATGGTGCAAGCGGCCGGCAGGGAGTTCGAGCGGTCCAGGTGATCCGACGCCTATGCCCGCGCAGTCGCGGCCGTTTGCATGTTGAGTGAGCAGTTTGGAGATTGCCTCACACATGTCATCGACGACGGCGATTGGACCCGCTTCGAGTCGGGTGCGAAGAGATACGGACTCCAGAACCCCGCGATCGGGCGAGTATGCCGCGATCCGCAGGCTGGTTCCGCCGAGATCGACGCCGATGGTGAGAACCTGTGAGTTATCCAAGGCCATTCTGCGATCACCGCGGATTAGAGGAGATCGGAAGTATGCTTGCGCCCGTTCGGCCGTGTGCGCCAGGAAGACAGGGAAGGCGCGAAGCAAATTCTCCGTTCCGCTTTGTTCTTGGAAACGATACCACACAACGCGAAACGGCGGTCAACCGAGCTGAAAGCTACCGCACATGAAGCACTCAGGACACGCGACGCGGAAATCAGGGCTGCAGGGGATGTTTCGGGTCAAATCAGCGGGGCCAGGCGAGATTCACGCTGCCGGCGTTTGGATGCGAGCGAACATGGTACCGTTTCCATGCTTGCTGGGAGGCAGAAGAAACTTCGCTTCAAGAGCCTGCGGGCGTACACCCGCAAGAGCTTCGCTGGATGAGTCTTGTTTCCAGCGTCACCATTCGAGGCCTCTTCGCCTTTTGCGGAGCGTGCGCGCCCCGTTTGCCAAGGAGTTGCTCGAACAGGAGTTCTGCTGCGACTCTGCCTATCTCTTCGACGGGTTGCTGGATGACGCTAATGGAGGGCCTCACAGTTGAAGCCAGCTCGAAGTCATCGAACCCAAGCAGTGCCATCGCCTTCGGAATGGGGACGTTCAGTTTCAGCAGAACTTCAAAGGCGTAGATGGTTGTGCTGTTCTTCAGGGTGAAGATCGCGTCGGGAGGATTTGGGCCGGAGAGCATGCTCTGGATTGCATACTCGGCGGAGCGGTAGTCCTTGACGGAGGTGTTCAAGGTGGCCGGCATGCCTGCCGCTTCCATGGCGGCGCGATAGCCGCGCATGCGTTCGTGGATAGTAAAGAGCGTTGTTTCACCTGTGAGGCAGACGATTCGTTTGTAGCCGTGATCGATGAGGTGCTGCGTGGCGAACCGGGCGCCCTTGAAGTTGTCGGAGAGCACGGCTGGAACCAGCGAGTCCGCGACGGGGCGATCCACGGCAATGACCGGAACCGAGAGCCGCCGGAGCAGGTCCTGGAGGGCTTCGCTTTGCGAGTTGGCGGGCGCAACGATCAGGCCGTCCACGCGATGGCTGATGAGGATGTTCAGGTTTTCAAGCTCGCTGTGCGGGTCGTTATGCGACGCGGTTACGATGAGCAAAGAGTCGTTGGCCTGGGCCACGGCCTGCGCAGCTTCAGCGCAACTGGAGAAGAACGGGTCGGCGATGCTGGGAATCACGAGGCCGATGGTCTTGGTGCGGTGGCCTTTTAGAACGCGGGCCGCCTGGTTGGGCCGGTAACCCATGGCATCAATGACGCGCTGGACGTGCTCCAGCGTCTTTGGGCTGACGCGATCCCCTCCGTTTATGACGCGAGAAACGGTGGTTGTGCCCACCCCGGCGGCGCGCGCCACTTCGCTGACCGTGGGAGGAGTGCCTCTCTTCTTCATCGACCTTCCAAGACTACAGTGCGGTACGAGAAGTCTAAGCTACGTGCCCTGAGGGCACAATCGAGGGTCCGTCGGTGTTTGCAGGGGCGCAGCGATTGCTCCACAGGTAAACGCTTGCTGCTCAGTTCTGGCTCCCTAGGTCGCAGGTCCCTGGAAGCTGAATCGATAGGGTTAGGGCCCGCTCTCGGCCGTTTCTTGACAGCGGTTCGGAGCAGGTTTCTACTCGATTTTGCAGTCGCGGCGGCCTTTTCAGGAAACGTTATCAGAGTGCGTTTTTGCCGGTGACAGCGTAGACGAGGCGCAGTTGAGGGGAGCTCGACCATGAAGAAGAATCGCTGGGAAAACGATGCAAGACCTGAGATGTCTCGGGCTTTGACAACCGATTCAACCCGCCGGGAGTTTCTGGCGGGGATCGGCGGAGCGGCGGCGCTTGCGGCCTTGTCGAGCCCGCCGGCGTTCGCGCAGAGTCAGGATGCGCCGCTCAACGTCGCCAGGGTCGCAGTTCCCTCGAGCCGGTCGTTGATGAGCGAGAACAGGATCTCGGCTCTGAATGACGGGTTTGAGCCTGCGGATTCGTTCGACCGTGCGCACGCACTTTATGCGATGTGGGTGAATCACGACGCTGGCGAGCGCGTGAGCTGGGTACAGTACGAGTGGAGCGAGCCGGTAAGCGTCGATAAGGTTGAGGTTTACTGGGCTGCGGAGCGTCCGCGTCCCGGAGCGATTCCGGGTAGCGTGGGGCCGGGGGTGCAAGCGCCCCAGAGCTACCGCGTCGCTTATTGGAACGGTTCGGATTTCGCGCCGGTGAAGAAGCCGCAGGGGCTCGGCGTTGCTCTGAATGCATTTAACACAACGACGTTTGAGCCGGTGAAGACGACGAAACTCAGGCTCGAGGTGGTTCCGCAGGAGCACCGCCTCACCGGAATTCTCGAGTGGCGCGTCTTCAACCATGGCCCCGCACCAGCGCTCCCGCCTGTCGTCGATGCAGGCGTTGACCGCTCGGTAGTCAGCGATGGAAAGACGTACCTCTCCGGAAAGGTTTCATGGCTGCAGGATTCGCCGCGCAACAAAGCGGTCTGGAAAAAGACCTCCGGCCCGGGCGCAGTCGCCTTCGCCGCAGCCTCCTCGCCCGTCACCACCGCGGCCTTCTTGCAACCCGGCGATTACGTGCTGGAACTCGACGCATCGGGCAGCAAGGGCGCGCTTCACCGAATCAACGTGCACGTGGAGCCTGCGCCTCCGGCGGATCGTCTGGATGTGGTGTACACCCGGAGATACTCGATCGACAGCCCTCTCTGGAATGCGCGCGCGAAAGCTCTCATCGTTGACTGGATTCCGCATTGCATCGCGATGTGCGAACGCACGGACATTGCGCCGATGCGCGGCGACGGCGGCATCGATAACTTCGTCGAGGCTGGAAAAGCCAATCGCGGCGAGCCACACGGCACGCACAAGGGTTTTGTGTTTTCGAACGCCTGGGTCCATCAGACTGTGGAGTCTATGTGCATCGCTCTCATGGTCGATCCGCAGGGTGATGCGGAGATCGTGAAAGCCCAGGAATTGATGCGCGGCACCCTCGAGCGCTGGATTCCGATTATCCTCGCCGCTCAGATGCCGGATGGCTATCTGCAGACCGCTTACATCCTTGCCGATCGCAAGGAGTGGCCGGAGCGCTGGTCGCCCGATCATCGCGGTAATCACGAGGGATATGTCTCGGGCTACTTCATCGAGTCGGCGATCAACCACTACACGCTGACCGACGGCAAGGACCTGCGCCTCTACAATGCCGCTAAGAAGCTGGCGGACTGCTGGGTTGCGAATATCGGCCCCGGCAAGAAGGAGTGGTTTGACGGGCACCAGGAGATGGAGCAGGCATTAGTGCGATTTGGCCGCTTCGTCAACGATCAGCAAGGCAATCACAGGGGAGATGCGTACATTGCGCTGGCGAAGTTCCTGCTCGACTCGCGCCGCGGGGGCTCGGAGTACGACCAGAGCCATCTCCCGCCAGGGCAGCAGTACGAGGCTGTGGGACACGCCGTCCGCGCCATGTACTTCTACTCCGGAATGGCCGACATCGCCGCGGAGACGCAGGATCGCGATTACCAGAGCGCGGTGATTTCTCTGTGGGACAACATGGTGAACCGCAAGTACTACGTAACCGGCGGCATCGGCAGCGGCGAGACGTCGGAAGGCTTCGGACCGAATTACTCGCTGCGCAATGAGGCTTACTGCGAAACCTGCTCGAGTTGTGGCGTGGTGTTTTTCCAATACAAGCTGAACCTCGCTTATCACGATGCCAAGTATGCCGACCTCTACGAGCAGACGATGTACAACGCGCTGCTGGGCGGCGTGGCCCTGGACGGCAAGAGCTTCTGCTATACCAATCCGTTGGTGAACACGGAGCGCGCGAAGTGGCACATCTGTCCGTGCTGCGTAGGGAACGTATCGCGAACGCTGTTGATGATCCCGACGTGGAGCTATGTGAAGAGCAAAGACGCGCTCTTCGTGAATATGTTTGTGGGCAGCCGGGTGCGTGTCGGCGAGGTTGCCGGAACGAACGTTGAGATCGTGCAGAAGACTGATTACCCTTGGCGCGGGGCAGTTGCCATCACGGTGAATCCGGAGGAAGCAAAGACGTTCTCCGTTCACGTCCGAATACCGAATCGGACTACGAGCAAGCTCTACAAGGAGTCGCCTGCAATTAGCGGTGTGAAAAGCCTCAAGATCAATGGCGAACCGCACACGCCGGAGATCCGCAAAGGCTATGCGGTGATTACGCGCGAGTGGAATGCCGGCGATCGCATTGAGCTCGAACTGCCGATGGAGCCTCAGTGCATCACAGCCGACGAGCGGATCGCTGCGGACCGGGACCAGGTGGCATTCAAGTATGGGCCGCTCATCTACAACGTGGAGACGGCGGATAACCAGAACATCCATCAGAAGATCGGGGATTCACCGCTCCAGGCGGAGTGGCGGCCCGATTTACTGGGCGGCGTGATGGTGATCAACGGGAGATGGGAGGACGGATCAGAGCTGATCGCGATTCCGAACTTCGCGCGCATGAATCGAGTGGGACCACCCCCTGAATACCCCAGTGAACGCGAAGATAGCAGCCAAATCGATTCGAAAGTCTGGATTTAGGAGACCTTACCGCCCGGCCGCTTTTGCGTTGGAGCGCTGCTGCCGGCTGTGGGCTCGTGCTTTGCGCGGCCGGCAGTCAGGAATCTGCTACCTTTATTGGTGAGGCGTCCAAGAGGCGCACGGCGGTGATCCGTTATGTTTCACTCTTTCCTGGTCCTGGCCACGAAAATCGTTGAGGTCCTGTTCTTTGTCGGGATCGTTGGCTGCGTGCTCGTCGTCACAATCAGCTGGGTCTCGATATTCAAAGAAGGCTTTAAAAACTCTGACGATCACGCTGCTGGCATCCGTTAGAGCGCGCTCAAATCGCTCCTCAATACGCACCGGCTTCTTCTCTCTCTTTTGCCTCTGTTCGACCTACCCGACGAAAAGTGATTAAAATCATTTGCGATTCCAGATCGAACCGACCTTGAGAGCTGAATGATGCCTGAAAAGTCTGACAGTGGTTTCTTGTCTCGTCCCTTCAATCGCCGCCGTTTCTTAAAGAGTGCTGGAACTGCTGCAGTTCTTCCAACTTTCCTGCACGGCGCGACTGCACAAACCTCCACAACTTCGCCGAACAACCGCATCAACGTCGGCGTGATCGGAATGGGCTGGCAGGGCCCCGGGAATACCGAGAACCTGCTGAACAATTCTGAGTGCCAGGTGGTGGCGGCGTGCGATATCGACGCCAACCACCTTCAGGCAGCCATCAAGAAGATCAACGAGACCTACGGCAATGAGGACTGCAAGGGCTATCACGACTTCCGTGAGTTGCTCGCCCGCCCGGACATTGATGCGGTGATGATCGCCGTGCCCGATCATTGGCACGAGATCGTGGCTACCGAAGCCGCCCGCCGCAAGAAGGACATCTACGGCGAAAAGCCGCTGGGGCACACCATCGCCGAACAGCAGTCCATTGTTCGCGCCGTGAAGCAGAACAACATCGTGTGGCAGATGGGATCGTGGCAGCGCTCCGTTCCCATGTTCCACAAAGCTGCGGAGATCGTCCGCAACGGACTGATAGGCACCGTGACCCACGTCGAAGTCGGCCTGCCCGGAGGCAACGCCGACTTTGATGGTTTTGGAAAGGCGGCTCTGGCCAAGGTCGCTGCGGCTGGCGGCACAGCGAAACATCTGGAAGAAATAGTCCCCGGGACTTCAGCCTGGGACGCACTCCTCACCGATCCGCCTAAGGAACTCGATTACGAGATGTGGGTTGGGCCGTCCAAAATGGAGCCGTATATGAAGGTGCGCTCGCATAAGTCCTGGCGGTGGAACTACAACACCGGAGGCGGCGAGCTACTGGACTGGATCGGCCACCACTGCGACATCGCCCACTGGGGACTCGACTTCGACCAGACCGGACCGCTGGAGGTGGAAGGCACGGGCGACCTACCCCCGCGCAATGCTGCATGGAACAGCGCTCCGAAGTTCCGCTTCGAGCTGAAATATCCGCAGAACGTCACCATGACCCTTGCTGGTGGAAATCCGGATATCAAGATGGGTGTGAAGTGGATTGGTACCGAGGGCTGGGTGTGGGTTGATCGGGGCGGATTTGATGCCTCGAACCCTGCGTGGAAGCAAGGCAAGTACCTACCGCGCGAATTGCGTAAGGTGAAGCTTTATACCTCTTCAGATCACATGGGGAACTTCCTTGATTGCATCCGGACGCGGCAGAAGACGGTGACGCCGGTCGAGATCGGTCACAACTCCGCAATTCCTGGGCATCTTTGCCACATCGCAATGTTGACCGGCAAGAAGATCCGGTGGGACGCGAAGGAAGAGAAGATCATCGACGATCCGGAAGCAAGCAAGTTGATGACACGCGAATATCGCGGGCCCTGGAAGATGAGCTAGCGCTTTGACGTACGAGCCCCCTCGACGAGCGCGCATCCTGGAATTTGTAGTGTTTCCGGGCTTCGGGCCGCAACTCGACCCGAAGCAACAATGAATGATCAACTGGTAGCGACCAAGTGGAGGAAGTAATGCGGCCCGTATCTCGCAGGGAATTTATCGGCGGAGCAGCAGCAATCGCATTGATTTCAGCGACGAAGATGTCGTTTGCGGAACCGTTGGGTCTGGCACCCGGCATTCAGCTCTACAGCGTGCGCGAGCAGATGGCGAAGGACTTCGAGGGCACGCTCGCCGCAGTGCGCAAGGCAGGTTATGTTGAGGTCGAGTCTGCGGCACTGCCGAAGAAGCCGGCTCCGGAACTCCGTAAGGCGCTGGATCAGGCCGGGCTGAAGTGTGTCAGCGCTCACCGCTCCTTCGAGGACGTCACGAAGAATCTGGATGCGACAACGGAGTTCGAGAAGACGATTGGCGTGAGCTACATTATCTGCCCGGGGCCGGGACGTCGAAATGCGGGACGCGGGCCTCTCACGATCGACGATTGGAAGTACAACGCCGAGGAATTCAACAAAACAGGTGAGAAACTGAAGAAGGTGGGGATCACGTTTGGCTATCACAACCACTGGTTGGAATTTGCTCCGGTGGATGGGAAGCTGCCGTACGAGGTGCTGCTGAGCCAGTGCGAGTCTGACAAGACCACGTTTGAGATGGATTGCGGGTGGGTCAAGGTTGCGGGGCACGACCCGGTTGCGCTGATGCAGAAGTATCCGCACCGCTTCTCGATGTTCCACGTGAAAGATTTCCATCTGCCGCCGGATATGACGGTCGCCAAGCACGACGAGGCGAACGTGACAGAACTGGGCCGGGGCTCGATTGACTACCGCCCGATCTTCGCGCAAGCAGCGAAGAACCAGAAGATTACGCATGCCTTCGTTGAGCAGGAGGCTTTCGACATTCCGTGGCAGGAGTCGCTGAAAGTCGATGCGACCTACCTGAAAAACTTAACCGTCTAGGCGAAGACCAAAGCGCCCTGAGGATACATGGCTACAACAACTGAAGTGAGAGTGACTCCGGCCCAGAGAATCGCATGGGACTACACCTTTGCGTTCTGGGCTTTGCGCCTATGGCTCGGTGTTCGCGCGCTGTTCGTGGGCATTCAAAAGTACGCGGTCTACAAAGCGGTGGCACAGCCGCTCATTGATCCATCTACCGGCCAGCCGGATGCCAGCGGCGTGATGGTAAACGTAAACGTCAAGTCGTATGCGCTGGCTAACTACGCGGGCGTGCCGACAGCGCTGCGGGATAAGTTCGCGCACGATCCGATGTTTCCGAAGTTTGCGCTGACGATATTCGATAAGACGCTTGGGCCATTGTTCATCCTCACCGGCATCATGTTGATCATCGGCCTCGGAACGCGGCTTTCACTGCTGATTCAGGGGCTGCTGTTCATTGCTCTGACGGTCGGCCTGGTGCTGATTGATGAAAATGCTGGTGTGGCGTATCTCGGTATCCATATTGCTCTGGTCGCAGCCGCCTTTGTGCTCGCCCAGCACAACAGGTTTGTGGTTCTGAAAAAATGGTAGACAAACTGAATCGTCGCGAATTTCTCAGCGCGACCGCGGTTGCGGGCGCCGCAATGCTTCTGGAAGCCTGCAAGTCGGATACGGCCGAACAGAAAGCTGCGGTCGGCAAGTCGTCGCTGAACAATATCAACATTGCTCTGATCGGATACGGCGAAGAAGGCAAGGTTCTCCTCGAATCCCTGCTGAACATTCCGGGCGTCAAAGTAGTTGCCCTGTGCGACATCTGGGACTACCACCGCGGTGAAGGCCAGAGGTATCTTCAGAAGCTCGGGAACGAAGTTCGGGCGTATGAAAATTACGAAGACCTGCTCTCGAAAGAGAAGGATCTTCAGGCTGTCGTCATTGCGACACCCGACTTCTGCCACGCGCCGATGACGAACACGTGCCTCAAGGCAGGTCTGCACGTCTACTGCGAAAAGATGATGAGCAACACGATCGACGGTGCGCGCTCCATGGTGAAAACCATGCGCGATACCGGAAAGCTGTTGCAAATCGGTCATCAGCGCCGCAGCAATCCGCGGTATCTTTTCACGCTCAACCGGCTGCTGCATGAGGCGAACTTCTGCGGCAAGCTGACCGCTATCCAGGGTCAGTGGAATCGTGCCGTAAAGGAAGACTTTGGCTGGCCGAAAAAGTACGAGATTCCGCAGAGCATGTTGGCTAAGTACGGCTACAAGGACATGCATCAGTTCCGGAACTGGCGCTGGTTCAAGGGACTGGGTGGCGGCCCGTTGTCAGACCTGGGAGCGCACCAGATCGACATCTTCAACTGGTGGATGGGGAGGACGCCGAAATCCGTTATGGCCAGTGGAGGTTTGGATTATTACAAGAACCACGACTGGTACGACAACGCGATGGTGATCTATGAGTTCCCTGTCGACCAGGCAGTCGCGCGCGCTTTCTATCAGGTGCAGACTACAACCAGCGCGGGCGGCGGCTATTACGAGCAGTTCATGGGCGATGATGGAACGATCAGGATGTCGGAAGACCCCGCTATCTGCGCTATCTACCGCGAAGCTCGCGCCACCGCTGTCTCATGGGACGACCTGACACAGAAGGGCTACGTGAAGGCGAAGCCGCTGGCCGCCGACACCGCCAAGGTCGACGTTCGAGAAACCGCGGCGCTGGCCGAATACGAAATCCCCGTGTTCTTCAATAAGCCACCGCATCAGCCTCACCTTGAGAATTTCTTCAATGCGATCCGCGGCACGGCTAAGCTGAACTGCCCGGCCGATGAAGCTTTCTCGAGTGAGTACGTGATCCATAAGGCCAATGAGGCAGTAGCCGCCGAGAAGAAAATCAACATCTCAGATGAAGAAGTGAGAGCCTGAATCCATGAAACTGAACCTTTCCCGCACATCCGCGATTGTCGCCGCACTCCTTTTCGCAACCGCCGCTCTGGCACAGGACAAGGTGCCGCTGAAGACGCAACTTCCCAAGCCGCTGTTCGTCGGGACGCCTGTTCCCCTCAACGTGCCGAACCTGGAACCGCCGCTCAAGGGTAAGCGCGCAGACTTCATGGTCCCAGCCGGTACGGTCAACCTGGCCAAGGGCAAAAAGGTTACAGCCAGCGACGATAGCCCTGTGACCGGAACGCTGGACCTGATCACCGACGGCGATAAGGCTGGCGACGAAGGTTCGTGGGTTGAACTTGGGCCTGGCAAGCAGTGGGTTCAGATCGATCTCGCCAAGAAGGCCAACATTTACGCCGTGCTCGTGTGGCACTTCCACTCGCAGGCGCGCGTATATCGTGACGTCGTCGTGCAGGTTTCCGATGATCCGAACTTCAAGTCAGGCGTGAACACGATCTTCAACAACGACTTCAAAAATGAAGTAGGGGCAGGCGCGGGTAAGGACCAGAATTACGTAGAGACCTACCAGGGCAAGCTGATCGACGCCAAGGGAGTGCAGGGACGCTACGTTCGCCTCTACAGCAATGGCAACACCAGCAACAAACTGAACGACTACATCGAGGTCGAGGTGTGGGGCAAGCCTGCTGCCTAGGTCCGCATTGGGCGGCGAAGCTCTGATGCGCCGCGCGATTCACTCACGGACGCGCTGGCTCCCCTTCATCTTCGTCGCGCTTCTCGGTCTGGCCGTTCGCCTTCCGCAACTGGGCGAGCGGCCGATGCACACCGACGAAGCGATCAACGGATACATCGTTGGACAGCTACTTTCCGGAGAGCCGTTTCGATACGACTCCGTGGACCGCCACGGTCCTGCCTTGTCCCTGATTGCACTCCCTCTGGCGCGGATACAAGGCGCGCGATCTTTCTCCGATCTCACCGAATCGGAACTGCGACTAGCTCCTGTACTCGCCGGATGCCTGACCATCCTCCTCTTCGGCGCTGCTGTTGATCTGTTCGGGTTTCTTCCCTGCCTAGTCGCAGCACTGCTATTTGCATTTGGACCACTCCCGCTCTACTACGATCGGTACTTCATCCATGAGTCGCTCTTCTGCGCCGCAACGTTCGGGTTAATCCTATCCGGCTGGCGTGCCTGGAGTTTGTCGTCTCTGGGCTATGCTGCGCTAGCAGGCGCTTGTGGGGCATTGATGCTCGCAGCTAAAGAGACTGCTTTCCTCCACTTCGTCGCTCTGGCGGTCGCGGCGATTGTGTTTGGTTTCTGGAGCAGACCCGTACAACGCAGCACTTCAGGAAAACAGCTGAGTATATTGCTGATCGCAAGCGGAACCTTCGTAGCGCTCAGTGTTCTTCTCTACACCTGGTTTGGCCGAAACTGGAGCGCATTGCACGCGCTGTTCGGGGCGACGCCGCATCTGGTTTCGCGCGCAGGCGGGCAGGGTCATGCGAAACCATTCTGGTACTTCGCTCAGCTTCTCACGAGCGGCCAGTCCGGAGCCGTTGTTACCGCTCTTGCCTGCATCAGGCTTTTTGCCGCGATGAGAAGAAGCCAGCCCTCGTCTTACACCTTCATCGCTATTTACCTCATTCTGATCGGTTCAATCTACAGCCTGATCCCATACAAGACGCCGTGGCTGGCGCTGAACCTCTGGCTGCCGCTGGCCTTGCTTGCGGGAGGTGCAAGCGAGATGCTGTGGCAGGCAGCAACTTCGCACGCATTTGGACGAGTCGCGATCCCTGCTCTCGGCGTACTGGCAGTGTTGGTGGCTGCCTCAATCGCGCACGATACGCGCGAGCGTGTCTTCCTGCATCCCGCGGACGAACAGAACCCGTACGCCTATGCACACACCACCGATGACATTCTCGGACTGCCTGCAGAAATTTCGGAACTCGCCCGGCGCGCTGGCATCACGAGTCCGCGCATCGCCGTGATCGCCTCGGACCCATGGCCCTTGCCGTGGTACCTGCGGCACTTCTCTCAAGTCGGCTTCTGGCAACCAAGCCAGCAGCCGGCCCACGCTGATTTCTACATCACATCAACCGATTCTGCTGAGCAGTACCGCGACTTGCTGAAAGATTACCGGGCCGATTTCTTCGGTGTGCGACCGGGCGTTCTGATCCTGTTGTGGTTGCCGGCGCCGAAGTGATTCCATGGCTGAAATCCATCAATTCAACCATCGCGCAATGGCAACTCATTATGAAGTTCGCGTCGCCGCCGAGGAGAGGACTTATGCGGCTCAGGCTGCTCAGGCTGCGTTCGATCTTCTGGACCGGCTCGAAGCTCGACTGAGCCGCTACAAACCGAACAGCGACATCGCCCGACTCGCTCAGCTCGCTCCTGGAGAGAAGCTGCGCGTGAGCGAGCCAGCCCTGGCCTGCCTTCAGATTGCGAAACAGATGGAGCAGATCACGCAGAGCGCCTTCTGTCCCACTCCCGCTGCCCTTCAAACCCAACCCGCACTACCGGAATGGAATCTGCTTGCCGCGGAGCAATCGATCCAGTGCGTAAGCGGCCGTCTCGATTTCGACCTGGGCGCCATCGGCAAAGGCTTCGCGCTGGATCGCATGGCGGAACTGATTCGCGAGTGGGATTGCCCATCATTCCTGCTCGTGGCAGGAGGGAGCAGCATTCTCGCGGGAGATTCGCCCACCGATGCAGCGGGTTGGTCCTGCGGCCTCGGAGAAGACGATTCACCCCACCGCATCTTTCTCTCAAACGCGTCGCTGAGTGGCTCTGGGCTCGCAGTGAAGGGCGCCCACATACTCGATCCGAGAAGCGGCCTGCCAGCACCCCGACAATCCCGGGCATGGATTCTGGCAGACACGGCCGCCGATTCAGATGCCCTTTCGACAGCCTGCATGGTTCTCAGCGAGGCTGAACTGATCGGCATCCTTGAACGAAATCACTCATGGCTCGCTTTCCTTGAGACGGAGGAAGGACCTCGCCCCCTCGGAAGACGATCAATCCCTAGTCCAGCATAGCTATGGCGATAATCAGCTAACCTTCTGCCCACCAGCGGTTTAGGCTGCCGGCTAAAAAAGCGGCGAGATGCTTCAGCAAAGTGAAAGTGAGCAGCCGACCGCTTTTACTCTTCGAGCCTGTACGTGAACTCCTCGATCACTGGGTTGGTCAGCACTTCCCGGGCGATCCGCTCCACTTGGGTTCGCGCGGCTTGTTGGTCAAGTCCATCCGAGAGCGACAGTGCAAAGTACTTGCCCTGGCGCACCGCTGCAATGTCCGAAAAGCCGATCTTCTTCAGTGCATTGTGAATAGTCTGACCCTGCGGATCCAGGACCGAAGTCTTCAACGTAACGTAGACATGCGCCTTCATCTTCCCGGATTATAGTAGTTCAAGTGGTGCCCGGTAAGTGCCCTCCCGACTCGTCTTCACCCAAGGTTCCCCTCAAGTGAAGACAAAGCGCATGGCGCGGTGCGCATCCAACGAGATTCCGGTCCCTCTGCCTGCCGGACCCAACCCCGAGAGGATGTAGAAACAGAATGATCAATTATTTGGAGCTTCCCATCGGAGAGCGCTCGCCTGAGGTTTTTCGGGCAGTCATCGAGATACCTAAAGACGGTACCAATAAGTTCGAGTACGACAAGCAGTTGCACGTGTTCAAGCTTGACCGCAACCTGCATTCACCCGTGCACTATCCCGGCGACTACGGCTTCATTCCTTCCACGCTGAGCGACGATGGCGATCCACTCGATGTCCTTGTCCTTGTCCCGCACGCCACTTTCCCCGGATGCGTACACGAAGTCCGCCCCATTGGGCTACTCGAAATGCTCGATCAGGGCACCCTCGACGAAAAGGTACTTGCCGTGGGCAAGAACAATCCGCGATACACTAACGTCTGGAACTACACCGACATTTACCCCCACATGCTCAAAGAGATCACGCACTTCTTCTCCGTATACAAGGACCTCGAGGGCAAGCGGGTGGAGATCAAGGGCTGGCACGACGCCGCCTACGCGCGGGATAGGGTCGTCCGCGCCACCAAGCTTTTCGAAGAGGCCCACAAGGGCGACGACGCCAAGCTGAAGCCTGTTGCTCTAAAGCAGAAAGTCGCCGCCAAATAGACAGCGGGCATTCGGACCAAGGCAATGAGTCGACCGAGGCGAGCACGGCGTGAAGTGGGTGGGGTCTGGGAGATGTGGTTACAGCCCGTTATGGGCTAGGCTGATCCGCCGCTGACAGCTGATCTCTGACCGCTAATCTCTGATCCCTGTATAATCCAGACTGAGCCCGGAGAGATGGCCGAGAGGCTGAAGGCGGCGGTTTGCTAAACCGTTATAGGGGCTAAAACCTCTATCGGGGGTTCGAATCCCCCTCTCTCCGCCAGCATCTAGAATCAACAACATACAGCCACTGTTACGATAGTCTGTTAAGAATCGCCTACCTCTGAGTATTAACCCTCGGAGGATTTCATGGCGAACACTACCGCCCGACTATACATTCGCAGCAGTTCTGGGTTCTCTACTCTACCCAAAAAGTTGGTAGACCTTCCAACCAGCCAGTCATTCTATTTGGTCTGGTACGAAGGCAACCGCAAACGCGCCCGAAGCGTAAGCCGTTTCGTAGATGAAGCCCAAGTTGCCCTCATCAACAAGGAGTCTGAACTCCGGAGGGCTGCAATCAACTTTCAATCGCAAGGCCGAAGGAACACACAACAGTCCGATGTGCCTGAAAGCCCTCAACTCGCAGATGCAGCAACCGAGTACGTCACCCGCGTCAAGAAATCTAAAAAACACAAGACTTTCTTGGCCTACAACCGAGCGGTGACGGATTTTGTAACGGTCGTCGGCGACAAATCCACTGCTGACCTGACCCGTAAGGATGTCCTTCAGTTCATGGATTGGATGCGCACCAAGGATGCGGACGACCGCACCATCTACAACCGGCTCACCCATCTCAAAACTTTTTTCACCGAATACTCTTTATCGTGGCCGTTACTCAAGACGGACAGGGTAAAGTACACCGAGCCGCTCGTTCGAGCGTACTCCGATTCCGACCTCAAGCGACTGTTTGCAGTGACCGATGAAGAAGAGGCCGACCTGTTCCAATTCTTCTTGGTCACGGGTGGGCGGGAGCAGGAGGTCAGCACCGCGACTTGGGCTGACATCGACTTCGATTGCCATGAGTTTCTGATTCAGGACAAGCGTGACCTCGATTGGACTTCAAAGGACCGCGAGGAAGGTAATATCCCGGTACCTGACGATTTCATCCATCGAATGGAAGAACGGCATCGGCGTTACCCAAAAAGCCGCCTCATCTTCCCAAATACGCTTGGGAAGCCGCAAGGGCATTTCCTGCGCCAGCTTCAGAACTTGGCCAAGAGGGCTGGGTTGAATTGTGGCGGCTGTGTCAATCGCAAGGGAGAGAGTTGCACCGATGACGCTGTGTGCTCAAACTGGGGGCTGCATCGGTTCCGCAAAACCTTCGCCAGCTTGCACCATGACAACGGAGTACCCGTCCGTACCATACAACGCTGGTTGCGTCACTCTAGTCTGGAAACTACACTTCGCTACCTTGCGGCCGGGCAGAACAAGAAGTATCGAGCGAAGGTGAATACAACGTTCTCAAACATCATTAAGGCGTGACAGCAAAGAAGGGCGGCTTCATGCCGCCCTTCGGTTTATGCTGCCGTCGTAACTCGACGTGCCCACAAGAAGTCTGCCAACTCCTTGGGCTCAATGCGCCATTCCTGCCCGACCTTGAATGCACCGATTTTCCCGGCCTTAACCCAAGCCCGAACTGTCTCGCCATCGAATCCTGCGTATGATCCGGCTTCCTTCAGAGTGAGAAGCCGTTCAAGTGACTTCAGCGTTCCGACTACTGTAATGTTTTCTCTATCCATTGCTACCGCACCTTACCCTTAGCTAGGGTTGTACTCTCTAAATACTCGGTTTCTAGTCATACGAGGCTCTTGCTCGTGCCTGCCTTGGCGATTCGATTACAGGTCAGCCAAAGAAGGCGAACCAAAAGTGATTGCAGGAGGGCTTGAACGCGCAATGATTGCTAATCTGCTCGCCTCGGATAAGGTAAGGAGGGCAACTTCAGTGCTCTGCGATACTGCTTCACAATGGCCGGTGTTCCATAAAGTCCAATAAATTTGTGTTTTCGCTCTCCGGGCAAGAACACCGCACCTTGGTCGGTCAGAAGCTGCTTTTGCTCTGCCCATGTTCTTCGATATCGCATCGGTTCTCCTTGCTTATGGCCCCGCCTGTCACGCGCCAAGCCGCTGATCTGTCGGCTGTCGTGAATCTTGCCGTCGAGTACAAACACCTGTGCTGCGCGGGTGTACCCGGCGTATTGCCAATTCAGACTGGAATAAATGACTCCACATTCACCCGCCGACTCGGTGGCGTATGCGATGAAAAGATTTTTGTTGTAGAGTTCGGCCATCTGCTCACAAGCGCGTCGTATTAACCAACTCGCAGAATTCTTTGGAGTCCACGGAAGGCAGGTGCCGCGAACGAGTTCACACACGCGGTCAGCGTGTTCAACTCCAGCAACGCTCTCCCACACTCGCGTTCCACCTGTTGCTCCGAAGCCTTCGCACCCGCCCAAGTGTTCGCCAAAGAAGAGACCGAACCACTTGCGACCGGAACCCATGGAGCGCAACCATTCGTATTTCAGGATCAGCGGTCTCGCCTGTTCATGAGTAATCTCACGAACACAAGCATGAGCGAAGTCTTGGGCGAGAGCCCGTTTGATGTCTTCGTCGGGCTCAGGCGGTGCAGACTCTCGAATCTCTCGCTGATGACATTTCATGCCCTTCCCTCAATGACCTTGACGGCAAAAGACAGTTCTCGCGCACCGCGTAGCACCTTACGCCATGCCTCAGACGCCTTCTGGAGGTCACTTTTTTGGCGGTCTGTGAGCATAGCGGCATCGGAATAGACTACCCGCTCCATAACCCTGATATATCTCTCGGCGGCTTCCACGCTGGCAGCAAGACGACTATTGATTCGCAACTCTGGCATCGACTTCTCCGCTGTCTTTACCGTCAGTGTGGTGGCTGCGGTCACCGCGTCAGCATGGTCCTTCTCGTATCCGGCAATGATGGCCTTGGCTTGATCGTTCCCCGCTTCCGCTGCTGCTCCCAACTTATCCTTCGCGTCGGCCAAAGCCTTTGCAGCGGCTGTGACCCGTCGCGCCGTTGCGGACCTGGTCCGCGATGCAGCGGAACCGCTGCTCCGCTCACCGGCTACCGTGCCTTCAAGTGTGGGAGGGTCAACGACCGTAGCCAACAATTCTAAGGCCGCGTTGGTGCGACACTTCCACGACCTAAAAGTACCGGGTGGAACACCGACAGACCTCAAAAACTCATGGAACGTCGGTTCCACGAGGTCATGCAAGTCGGTACGAGCACCTTGCTGCTTGGTGTATCTCCGCTCGACTTCAAGCAGGGCCGGATATAACTCAGCCTGTCTCCGGGTGAATCCTTCTACATGCGCAGCACAACGGGCGGCACGATGCTGAACATAAGTCCGTAACTCAGCAGATGGTATCTCACGGAGGCTGACCTGTGTTGCTGCAACACTAGTGAGCGATGTGAGAGACAGGGAACGATCCAATGTAGCCATTGTTTATATCCTCAAAGTGCGAGCGTCTCTCCTCACTCGCCTAAAGCGATAATCTGCCTGAGTGGGCTCGAAATCAACATGCTCCGTCAGAGCGTATAGCCAGTAACCATCGGTAGTTTGGTAAGCATTTTCAAAGTCCAAGTACATCGAACTCTGCGCCAGTCCGGTCGCAAAAATTCGCCGAAAAACATGGCTAACTTACGTCTAGTTAAAATCAGTCACTGGGGATGATTACCAAAGAGTTTGTGGATTGATTTGCAACGGCTCTCTTGATGCCAGAAACGGCCAAGCCCCCGGCACGAATGCCGAGGGCTGAGTTACGACGAGTATATCCCTGAGCAATCCGCCGTGTATCGCAGTATGGAGCCAGTATGTAAATCAGATAGTTTTCAAAAAATTATTTCACCGTCTTCCTCGTCCGCCAATCCACTGCCGTTCTTTCGCGGCAATCGCCGCGAAGCGCGGACTTCGGCGATGTTGGCGCAATCATGCGGGAAGAGGCTCTGAAAGCATACCCGGTACAACCGTCAGCTGAGGTACCTACTCTACTCCGACCCCTTACTCCAGCGGTGGGTATCCGATTGTTGACGCACGGCGGAGCACTGGCGTGCGCTCAGTATCAATGAAACGCCGGAATCAACAGGCACTACAAAAAAGATTTCAGAAGTTCGTGGTTTCCGAGTATTGGACCTTTGGCAGAGGTTGCAGCCTGCCATTCCCCGCCTTCACGCTGGGTTTCCACAGGGGTCGTCGAAAGACGACCCCGTTCCGAAACTCAGGCTATGCGAGGAACGGAACCGGAAACTCACTCTCAATAAGACTCTAACTTACAGAACGACTTTGACCTGTGTTTCTGGCTCCGATTTTCATGATTGGAGCGCACTAGATGCCAGATGACTTGAAACTGTATGACCTTACTGAGATTCGCAAGGCCATCAAGATACTGTTCTCCGATGTTCGGTTTGGAGAAGGCGAATGTGTTGAAATCAGGGCATTCGACAAGAAGAAGCGGCTGGTCGTCAGCGGCTGGTTCGATGACCTTGACCTGTTGGCGAAGCGGGTTGCCCGTGCTGCTCGTGACGGCGTAGGAAGCCCCGGCACTTACCGCTTCATTCAGGACAACGTCTACTGGACAGTCAACCCCGTCAACGATGCCCTCCTCTCTCGTCAAACCAAGAACACTCTGGAATTCGTGTCAGAAAACAGCAGCGATAACAACATCACTCGTCGTTGCTGGTTTCCAATCGATGTTGACCCCATTCGGCCTTCGGGAGTGTCAGCTACCAAAGAAGAGCGCAAGCTTGCTGTCGATGTAATCAGTGCGATGGCCGGGAAATTGGAAGAACTCGGATTCACTGAAAACATGTATGTGGGCGGAACCTCAGGCAACGGGTTTCACTGCCTGATTCGTGTTGACTTGCCCAATGACGATGACAGCCGTGACCTGCTTCGCGATTGCCTTAAGAGTCTGAACACGCTCGTCGGTACCGCGAAGGCTGAGATTGACCCGAAGGTGTTCAACGCTGCTCGAATCATTAAGGCGTACGGCACCATAGCACGAAAGGGCATCAATGACGAGAAGCGGCCATGGCGAATGTCAAAGCTAACTCACATCCCTGAACGGGTTGAGGTTGCATCGCGCGAATTGTTGGAGAAACTTGCCGCGCTCGCGCCTCAAGGTGGTAATCCGAAGCGTGCGGTCGAAGATAAACCGCACGGGCCGTGGACGGAACAAAACACCCAAGCCTACATTGACGGTGGAACCGATTGGAAATGCATTCGCGAGGAAGGTAAGAAGTCCAACGAGGTTTGCAGGTGGATTGGACGCTGCGTCAGAGATAACACCCACACCGACGCGGCTATCATCCTTCACACGGATGGCTGGTGGAGCTATACCTGCTTCCACGCATCGTGTGCCCACTTCCGGCACGAACAATTCAAAGCGCACTGGTCGGAACGTAAGGGCAACTACGCGTTCCCCACGTTGAAGCGACATTCTGGAATGACGGATGGTTTCGCAGTTGAGTTCCTCTCCGATGTGATCGAGGAGACTCCGTGCGTGGAGGAGATTCCACTCTATAATCTTACTGACACAGGCAATGCGGAACGTTTTGCATGGAGGTACAAGAATCAATTCCTGTACTGCCCGCAGCGTGACTGGTATGCATGGGATGGCAAGCGTTGGAAGCCGGATGGAGTCTCAGCTATCACGTTGGCATCCATTGCGACTGTGCGGAAGATTAGCGATGAGTTGAGGCGTGCTCTCGCCAATTGCGACTCCGAGACCGAGGATGGTCAATATCAAATCGACGACATTACAAAATCCTACAGCCGTTGGGCGAAGACCAGCGAGGCTCGTCCACGTTTGGAAGCTCTGGCGAGTATCGCTGAGAAGTTCCTGCCTGTAGAACTGGACAGGTTTGACCAAGACCGGATGCTGTTCAACTGCGCTAATGGGACTATCGACCTAAAAACAGGTGAGCTACGTCATCCACGTCGCGAGGACTACATCACCACAATATCTCCCGTTCAGTATGAGCCCGCAGCCGAGTGTCCGCTATGGATGGAGTTCTTGAGTGATGTCACAGCCGGAAATGACGAGCTTATCCGCTATTTGCAACGGGCAGTCGGTTACAGTTTGACCGGCTTGACCGTGGAGCACTGCATGTTCATTCTGTGGGGCACCGGCAGAAATGGGAAGTCCACGTTCTTGGAGGTGATCCAGCACCTTATGGGAGAGTACTCCAAGGCTGCACACATGAATACGTTCATGCAAAAGAAACAGGATGAGGGTATTCCGAACGACTTAGCGGCTCTGGCATCAGCACGTTTCGTGTCGGCGACTGAGTCCGACGATGGCAAACGGCTTGCCGAAGCAAAGATTAAACAGATCACGGGCGGTGACACTGTGACCGCTCGGTTTCTGCACAAGGAGTTCTTTCAATTCCAGCCGCAATTCAAAATCTGGCTGGGTACCAATCACAAGCCAACGGTCTATGGGACGGACGAGGGCATCTGGCGTCGTATTCGACTGATCCCGTTCGAGGTTTACATTCCAGATGGCAAGAAGGATGAAAAGCTGACACAGAAACTCATCAGTGAAGCACCGGGAATTTTGAATTGGGCATTGCAGGGACTGGAAGAGTACAGGTTTCACGGCATGATGGAGCCAGACATCGTGAAGGCAAGTACAGAGGACTACCGCGCCTCACAAGATTGGATGACACGGTTCTTGGGGGAAGTTACTGAGCCAAGCTCGGAGGACAATATTCCGGCTCGCAAGTTGTATGAGAAGTACGGTGACTGGTGCAGCCGTACAGGCGAGTTCAAGCTGAAGGAAGCCAAGTTCGCCGAAGGCATGCAGCAGAAAGGTATGAAGTCGAAAGAGAAGCGGCAGAGTGACGGCAGTAAAAAAATGGCATATGAAGGTATCAAGCTTCGTGGTGGGTTGTCAGGGTTAGGAATGGGTGAAATGCCGTCGGCTGATCTGGATGGGTTAATTGGCTACTAGATGTGCAGCCCACCCTAGCGAGCGTCCATTAGTCGGTGGATGTCCGGGTATGTCTGGGGGGATTTGGCACTGTAGTTCATACGGGAAATCTGATTCTGCTCGTCAAAACGGCATTCCCGCTACAGTGCTAAAACCGGGGGGACACCCTCTGACATTCGGACGGGCACCAGATAGGCCAAGGGCTGATTTGTCTCCAGATTGGCAGTCGAACACAAAAAAGCACTACGAAAATATATAAAGAGGGCGTTCGTGCCCACCCGTACGCAGATTAGATTCGAGAGGTTTACTCAATGGCATATCCAATGACAGACTCGTACCGTTCCTTCCTTCAATCGATGTGTTCTTTCTGGTCACCAGAACAGAGCGAGTATCTTGCCACAGAAATCCTCAATCAGTGGTCGCTTCGAAAGTCTCTCCGCAATGAGATAGCCCGTCTGGAAGCGGAGGTGCAGAAGCATGATGCTGTGCTCGGTCATTTGCTGCTACTCCAGAAGCAGAAACTCTCCAAACTTGGCCGGGGAGGAGGCTGGAGCGCGTGGCTGAAACAGGAGGGCGTCCCAAGGGCAACCGCCGACCGCCTCGTCGCCGAACACGTGGCGTTCTTTGGCCTAGAAGATCAGTTGCCACATCGTGGACAGAGAGAGGCTTTGGAGGGAAATCTTTGTCAGGCAGCACATCGGACGAGTGAACGCCTCGACAATCTGCTCAAATCTCCGAAATCCAAGATGGCCTTCATGCGGGTGCTCGCCGATTGCCTTGGATTTGTCGTCGAGTACGGCGATGGGCTCGAAACCGTGAGGCTTTCGATTCCTCAGCCGCAGGAAGATACGGTGGACACTGCACCGGCCATCATCGAAATGCAGCCAGATGGCTCAGTACGACCGGTGAATCATGAACTTCGCGAGGAGGGTGCGGGCGATGCTGTTCTGTAGGCGGATGATTCGCGCCCATACTCATCTGCTGCTCGCGCCTCGTGCAAACCGTTCGAGCCGGGAGGTTATTCGGACCTGATGTAACCCGCCCGGTACGGACGACGAAATGCTTCTCCCAGAGGGAATCCCTGAATGCCGGGTAGCCCGCCATCGAAGTTGAGAATTGACGACCTCTGATTCAAGCAGGTTCAGTTTGGGGGAAGAAAACGGCAAGAATTGCCCTCGGCCCGAACTGTTGAATCTGCCCTATGGAGGCGCTCCTCCGGTCGAGAATGGCTCACTGGCTGGTTCAAAGGTTAGGAAGTCGTCGATGACCTTTTTGACCACTTTCCCGACATATTCGTAGCGCCTCCGAGACCGCCAATGACGTTCCAGAGCCCGATGACAGCCACACCGCTGGTCGGCTTTTCAGACACGACCACACTGGGCTCAGTCACCATCGTCCTACCCGTTTGCTCTGGCCTAACGGATTACCGTCGAGAGGGACTTGAGAGCAAAATGTTGCCAAGTTCAGAGTTGCCGCCAACAGGGTATCAATGCAAATGCTAGGCTGAGGAAGAGGGGCTATGTGGCCGGATATGCTTCGTCAAGGTCGTTCGGTAGACGAGTTTCTCTGGAAGGGAGACCGTCGAGCAAAGCCTATCCAGAGAGCCGCGCTTGTGCTCTATAGTCTAATGTTCCTGCTGATGGCTTTTGTAGGGTCGGTCGTCGCGTGGAAGCTGGATGACAGTTGGCTGATGAGAGCGATATTAATCGTTCTTGCTTGTCTCTTTGTCGGAGTAAGCGTTCGTTTCGTACGGAACGCCCTTCTTCGATAGAGGCTCTCGATCTGATTTGGGGCGAATCACCGCCAAATTCGGAACCAAACGGACGATAGGCGAAGAAACGGCATAGTTCCGAGTTGCCGACCACACTACCACAACACATCAATCAACTTCGCGACTCGAGCAGCAGTGTCGGGCTCCTAATGCCTGATTGAGCGGCGCTTGGAGTACAAGATCGAAGCGATGATCACAATGATGCCTACGATTAGGAACCGAGAAAATCCTACGTTGTTGCGGCTAGCAGCCTCGTAATCGGTGAGCGAGTTTGTCACTGGCGCATCTCTATCGAAATAGACCGTGACCTGCTGCCCGATAGCCATGGGCGAGCTCGGCGAGGAACTTTCACCGGTATACCGCTTCCCCCGGACCGCAAATGTATAGCTGCACCGATTGTGATTCGACGGCTCGTAAGCAGTAACGAAGCCTATCGTCGACTCTTGCCGTGCTGCGATTAAATGTTCTCGATGGGCACTGGGCAAAACCACAACTAAGCCGAAAACCAAGGGCAAGGTAAGGAAAAGAGAGTTCCATGATTTCCAGTCATTTTGCGAGCGCGGAGAAAAGAACCATCTCACGAAGTTCACGCCCAATTATCTCCCACGTTCACGAGCGTGCCCTAGCTGGCACGTATTGGGTCCAATCACCGGCAACTCGGACGTTACCAATTCTGGTGCAGAATCGTTACGATGATCTCCCGGAGTTCCTAGTGTCGATGAATCGCGAATACATCCCTACCGTGGGCGAAGAGGTGCTTCTCGTCAATCACCTCGGGACGTTCATGGTCGAAGAAGTTGATTGTGAAAGGAAGACGGCCTCTGTTCGAGTAAGGCGTTCTGGCCTTTTAATGGAAGGCGTTGAGTGGCGTACCATCTGGCCGCTCGACGCCAAAACCCGTGCCGCATTAGCGGATATCTCTAGGAGTGAGGAGTTCCAGAAATTCCTTTCCAAACACATCGGCAGCAGCAACGATGAGGGTGACCGGCAACTCGGACCCTGACGGATTTTGGATTGGTTTTGATTGGCGACCACTCGCCCGGAGATAGGCGGCAGTCAGCAGTAGCATTTAGAAATGCGCCGAACATTGCTTCTTGGATTCATTTCATTCGTGATTCTGGTCTGCGTCACAATGGCCCAGACTGTCGTGACAGACAGCGACATGATCGAGTACGACCGTCGGATCGCCGAGCACCACAAAACAGCATTTCCTACAGCAGGTATCATCCCGAACGAGGAGACAGCAAAAGCTGTGGCGTTGGCGATAGCGATTCCGATCTGGGGCAAAGATAAGGTCAACTCCGAGCTTCCGCTGAGAGCAGGCTTGAAAGGCAATGTGTGGACCGTGATCGGAAGTCCTCATCTACACGGAGGCGAGACCGGGGGTGAGTTGATAATCCAACTCGACAAACGGACTGGAGCAACACTCGCTTTTGTACACACCCAGTAATCACTGGGTTCGCGGCCCACAAATGGCAACATCCTGACGCTCGTGGCTGTATTACCGGCTACTCGGACCTTTGACGTTCGTTCGCTTTTTAGGTTCCGAGTCGCCGACAATACTCCCACAAATGCCAGTTTCCGATGCGATAAGCTCGCATCAAGGCTCTTCACCGCATTGAATCCATGACCAGAAGAAAACCCTTCAATCGCAAGATCATCCGCAGCAACATCGCAGAGGCGATCGAGCAACTCCAGAAGTTGGAGCAAAGCGCGACCGGCGGAACACTCAGCGAGACTGAACTTCAAATTGGCTTGGCTCATGCCTACCACCACCTTAATTTCGCTTGGAACGTCAGGCGGGTCGCAACATCTGAATACGCCCACCTGACTCAGGAGCAATTTGAGCAATGGGGTACGTATCCAGTCGAGATCAACGACATTTAGCCAATTTCGGCAAGGGTCCGAGTTGCGGACAACACGACCACGAACAACACGACCGCGAACAGACTTTAGTGACCGAGATCAGTTCTAGTTTGGTGCTTTCTTGATTTGAATCGCAGGGCCGCAACCGGGCGGTAGCGGTAGTGTGTTCCCGCCCTTTCCGTCAGGTACGTGCATCGGTAATGCTTGGCCGTCGCCTAGGTAAAGGATCGATGCTTGAGTTCGCACCGGAGTGGGTTTGCCGCTGACCATGTAAGGCCGATATGTCCAACGCCGCACGGCAGCAAGGGCAGAATCTTTCAGTTCTGAATAGCCGCTTTCGAAGTCGGCCTTGTTCACTTTGCCCTCTGCGTCAACGAGAACTCTGACCACAACGAGGGCATTCGAGCACCGCTTGAGAGGTGGTGCCGACAGAGGCGGGGTTTCGTGGGACAACAGGAGAGCGGCCATGGCCTTCTCTGGAACATCAAGCGCTCTTGTGTCCTGAGCAACGGTGAATATCGCTTGCTGGCAAAAAAACAATCCGAGAATAGTGATGGAGAGCCTAAGAGCCATTGAAGGCTCACTATACAGCATTCGGGCCGTGTCACCGGCAACTCAGAGCTTTGACGGATTTTCAATTTTAGTTTCGAGTGGCACTGTCTTCGATCACACGGCTTCGAGATAGGCGCTCAATTCGCTCAATGGCGTTAGTTGCGCTACAACGGCGAGTTCCTTCGGTCGATATAGGAATGTCCATTCTCCTATCTGTTCGACCTGTATGTCTGGATCGAAGGCTGATGCGGTGATGCTCGACCTGTCGGCTTGAATAGCGATCACAGTTCGACGCAAGCTCCCTTTGCCACTCCCGAATCGACAATCGAACGCAATTACGCGCCTGCCGCTTCGTTCGCCTTCGAGGACATTCCAAACAGATGTAATTCCGGCTGGCAAATCCTTCAGGATCGACTGAGGGATTGTGTCCGCTAAGTAGTGAAAGCCGGTCATCTGTGCAAGTCGGCGAATGCCACTTGCTCTCACACGGCGTCTCCACAATGCCAAGCCAAACATGGCTGCGATGCCTATGAAAAATATGCCGTCCCAAGCGTTCACAACTCCGAGTTTAGTCCATTGACTTTGTAAGACCGGCGAATCACCGCCAACTCGGAAACCGGCAATTTCTTGGTTAGGGTACGACTTGCCGACACTCGCGCCTAATTATTTCCGGATTGCTCTCTTATGTGCCATGTGTTTCTCGACGCGATGGATCAGGATGAGGACGAGGAAGAAATCTACGAGAACGAATGGAAAAACCAAGAATGAGGGAACCCACTCGGCGTTCCATGGAAAGAACAAGATCAGCGGAAGGTGAATGAGCGAAATTGCAGCGATAGAGGGCCAAAACCACGGCTTCCTGCTTAACTCCCATCGAAATCTGCTGGCCAAGAAAATCGCAGCAGCGCAAAACCATGCGGCTCGCCCGTTGCTAGGCTTTCTAAAATACATAAATATGAGAAGCAGTGGGAACGTCAGGACAATCGCTCCAACTGCCCACGGCAATGTAACCTTGCTCTCTGATTGCTCGTTCATTACTCGCTGTCCCAACATTACACTTAATGCAAGTTCTGGATGGATCACGGGTGATACGGAAACAATGTATCAGGTCAATTTCTTGACAAGCTTCCCTCATGGCTCGCACTGCGACGGCCACACCATCAACCTTTTCTGCCGAGGAGACTTCAAACAATTCAGAGTAGAAGCTTGAGCGATAACGATGCTCCGGTGACACGTATGTGGAAGGAGTTGACAGGTGAAGAAGATTGCACTGGCAGCTTTGCTAACTATCACATTGTTGCCCGTGGCTGGATATGCACAGGTTTACGTTCGCGTCGGCCCACCAGCCCCAATCGTAGAACGACGTACCCCGCCTCCTGAGCGTGGATACGTTTGGGTGAACGGTTATCACCGATGGGACGGAGAACGATACGTCTGGGTTCCGGGACACTGGGATCGACCCCCTCGTCCCCACGCACGGTGGGTAAGGCATCATTGGGTCCACCGACGCGGCGGTTGGGTCCTTGTTGATGGACACTGGCGGTAGTAGAGAGGTAGCCGGAGCGAGGTTGCGGCTTAGCTCTAGCTGCTACAGGAAACGACAAAACGGGAACTCGCGTGCTTCCGCCTTGACAGTTGACTTTGAGGTTGACTCGTCTCCCGATTGCGGTTATCGTACTCCCACTCCTGTAAGCAAGAAGCACGAGTATGCGGGGACTGAGCCCCTCGGGGGAGAGGACTCGTCCCCATTCGTGTTTAGGCAGACCTAAACTCTGCTCACTTACGTATTGCCGACGATACCCAAATGACTAAGCTGAAGTACTGCCTGTCTCGGAGATCGCATGAGTGAAGAGTCCAACATCTTTTGCGTTAGGCAACACTTCGAGGTGCTCTGGAATGCCGGTGAAGTTAGCAAAATCGACGAGTTCTTTTCGCCCAATTTCGTGAATTTCGGCATTTCCTATAGCGATGCACGGGGCATAATTCAGATGATCGTGTCCGTATGGCGAACTGCCTTCCCGGACCTTCATTTCCAAATCGACCATCTGCTATGTTCTGAGAACAATGTCATGTGCGAGGTCACCCTAAGCGGCACGCATCTTGGCGAGTTCGTCATGGTTCCGCCTTTGAACGGGCCTCCGATCAAACCCAACGGGCGAAGCTTCCATGTGAAGCACGTTCATCGGTTCCGGTTGCAGGACTCAAAAATTGTCGAGCACTTCGCGGTGCGTGACGATCTACGCATGTTCCAGCAACTCGGACACGTCGTAGTTCGGACGACCGACCATGCAGACATGGATGGCTCTGTCAGTTGACGTTCATTCGCGTGTAGTCAATTCCGTGGAGGCGTTAAATTACACCCGCAGGTATTGGCTGATTCACCTGTTTAGGCACATCGATTTGATCGTGTGGTATTTCACCTTCTTTATTGTTGATTTAATCAGACTCGACTATCCGAAAATAGACGCTACCTTTGTAAAATCAGTCCGCAATGTCCAATGCAACCAGTGTTTGTGTGCTGTCGGTTCTAAGCCGAGCATTCGAGCTTCGTGTGCGGTTCGAGAAATCGAATCTCTGGGTATGGTCTATTTGCATGTCCGACGGATCGCTACTGCAAGAAGGACATGAGTCAACCCAGACAGAAGCGCAAGTCGCTGCCCAATTCGCATTTGAACAGCGACTTGTATGGGCCGGGCTTTACCGCTGCGCTCCCAATGCCTTTCAGTGGAAGGAGCTCTCGACCTCAGACTCAATCTTTCGAACATCGGTACTCCATCGACCATTGTGAAAGCATCGGACGAAATGCAAGACCTTCAAGATCGCGATTCTGAACCGGCGAATCCGCTCGGTTTTCTCGGTGTGGCAGTCGCAGTTCTCGGCATTTGTCCTCTTTTCGAGCCTCTAAGACTGGCATGTCTCGCCGCCGCATCTATTCTGCTTCCTGTCTTCTTTCAATCCCAAGAAAGTTGGCCTTCCTCGATGCGCTGGATGCTTTCCTTAGTTGCCAATAGCTTCCTTGCCTACGTCGCATGGTGTGTTCTTCGACAGAGGTAGGAGCAAACCCTATCTATTCCGAGCGCGTAGGACAGACAAGCGGGGATGCCCGCCTTCATCGCGGGTCGAGTTCGAATGTGGTGCGTGCACCAGCGTGCGTCTGCTATCGTGCGGTTCAACCCGAAGGTGTGCGCCGATGTATTCGTCAGGGCAACTGCTGATTCTCGTTCTCATGCCGCCATGCCTTGCTGCACTAGTCTGGCTTGGCTTCCGGTCGATACTGGCCGAATACGTAGATAGCCGTCCATTCCTGAAAAGGTATGGCTTTTGGCTCCATTTGGCTCTCGCATATATATGGATGACTGCTGTGTTCCTGATCGAGAACAGGCGGTGATCCTCATGCGCCCCGAACCGGAACTGTTGGATTTTAGTTTGTCCGGCTGTCCGGACTAGGGACGGGAGGCGAAGGATGCACTTCGCGAGCGTTTCGGGGGGAGAATGCGACCTTACCAGCGTTTATCGCTTTTTTGTATCGCTCAAATCAGCGAGCGCGGCAGCGCGTTTGCGGATGTCCTCAGTGACCCATTCGAGCCGCTTAGCCGAGAGCCCGTGAGCTTTCGGCGGCAAGCAGCCGGAGGAGATGAGTGTGGTGAGCCGCTGTTTTCTGCTGGCAAGTTCCTCGAGCTTCGACTGAAGGAAGTCGATTCTTCTCGCCTTGATGTGATTCGCATTCATCATTGAGATGCGACACCCTCGCCAGTGCTTCACAGTGCACGGCATCAACAAGTCAGCAGTTGCACCGAGTCGGCAGTTGGGCGGTGTGCCTGTAGGATGAACGACAGGCACAGCATATTAGATGTTTCGAAAATGCGAGAGATGTATGTACCTCCTCAGAAGCGATTCCCTCATGCATAGCTGGAGAGTCACCTTGTTTTGAAGGTCAACTTATTGACAATCCCGGTTGCTCAGGAACCGTTATAAGCCGCATCTAGCGATGTAGCCTTTCGGAGCCGAACGGCCCCTCCCCCCTCGCCTTCTATTTCTTCTCAACAGAGTCACGAGACGCGAAGGACCCGGACTCTGACTTCAACCATAAAAACCAGAACGGTGACGCACACTGAAGCAGTATCACGGGGTCTTTTTGACGCATGGATAGGTGTCTTCGAACGCCATCATGACCGCCATTGAACCGGGGCTATGGAGGAAAGTTGGGTGCTCATCTAGATACTTCAGAACAACTTTGGTCAATTCAAACACGGTCGCTTCAGGCGGAATGCACATGATTGAATATTCTTTGCGGTTGTACGAGTCGTTCACTGTATTCCATATAGCTTGCATGTCTCTCATTCCGTTCAGATACCCCATGCAGTGCGATGCCTTGCCCCACTCCAAGTCGGTGAGATTTGTTGGCGCGTTTGTAATCCTTACGGCTAGTTGGCACGCACTGTACACATCTGCTCCGGTAACCGCCTTATCGGTTTGCGCTTGAAGCGAGGTCAGAAAACATAGGCCGCTCAAACAGAAGGCGAACGCAGCGGACGCAAGACGTTTCATCAGTTCTCCTCAACTAAATCGATTAGAGCATTGTACCCCGATTCCGAATACCGAACCGTCCCTGCAAAGTAAACTGGCTGTCCGGTAGCACTGACAGATGACGGAGGGTGGCAGTCACTCGCAGGAGCGTGGGCAAGATGCGGGAGAGCCAGCTTGCAAACGTGGTATGACCGACGCTGGAGAGTAGCCCGGCCCGGCGCGATGATGCTTTTCACAATCGACCACCGGAGCGCATCCCAATTGCTTCCATGATTCGTACCGGGCGGAGAGACTGTCGATGCTGTCCTTGCTCATTCCAGCCTCCCGGGCCGATGAACCAGTACGGTGCATCCCATCTGCCGTAGCCGAAGAAGTGCTCGGCCATATGCGCAAGTCCAGATAGGTTCAACGTGAATTGACTGTTACTCACAGACTCACACTCACTCGAGCGAAGTTAATTCAATGCACATGCGAGTTTCCCGAACTTCCTCTTGAACCTGTTCGACCGCAACAACCTCTGCTCTCGTGAGTGAGCGTGACAGTGTTCGGAGGATGCAGTATTGGAAATGCTTCTCACGATTGCGGTGTTGTTCCAGCAGAGCCTTCAGCTTTTTGTTTCCACCGTGACCGCTTCTCGCATATTGCCGCCAGCGACCAAGTATGCCCTGTTGCCCTGAAGCTTTGGTAGATTTCAAGCTCCTTTCGAGTGAAATTGTGTACGTCCACCCGCTTGTCCTCGTGTCGAACCACCCTGATTTTGTATTTACTCGGGTCGATACCACGCAAGGATAAAAGCTCAGTCAATTTCATCTGTTCTCCTGAACCGGCGACTGACCTTCTGTCACCTGAATATCAGTTTCTCTCACATGTAATAGCGATATTGCACCGCTGGCTCCCGAGACCCCGCCAGTTTGAGAATCTCTCCCACACGACGAGAAAACGCCAGCGTTATCGGGTCGTGCGTGCAGAACGCTGATGTGTTCCAGTTAAGTTTGGTCAAACGCAGGATGTCCTCAGCGCATTCGCGAAATGTAAGAGAGCCCCAGTTCTCTGTGATTTCAAGCGGTTGAGGGATTCGGAATCCAGAGTAGCAACGCAAGAACGGAGCGTAGCCGGTCGTGTAGACCAAGCCCTTCTTGGCTCCGAAATCGACGGCAGTTCCCCGAAGCACTGCCTTGTATCCGGGGCGAAGGCAAAAGATGCCTCGGCGTGCAATGGTCAATAGTCCGTATTGATTTGTGTGCGATGCCAGTGCATTCTCGAACCCAATGCGTTCGTCCTCGGTGTATCGAGAGGTCTTATGAAGAACGACTTTTCGCGGCTTGATGCCAACCTGCTTTTCGTAGACATCCAATACGCGGCTCAGAATTGCGTTTGCTTGGTCACTATTCAGGTGTGGTGCCTTTTCCTTTTGAGCTCTTTCGTCCCATTCAACAGTGTCGCCTCTGAGAACGAAGCCTTCTCCTCTGTCGGTGAACGCCTGAGCAATGCTCGTTCTCAGGTAAGGGGACCGTGCTTCATCTTCGTGATAAAAAGACACCCCAACGAAGCAAGAGCCCTCAACAATCTCGGCTAGACGCCACGGAATAATCTTGGCCTTGTACATCAAAGCCGTCGTGAGATTCCATGCCCGTGTCGCCAAGTCCTGTACGCCTCTCGTTCCGGCCAGAGTCTTGTGCCAGATGAGTTGCGTGGGCAACACGTCCATGCATTCAGCCTTGAGTCCGCGTCGAAAGCTACGCGACGTGTCGTCTGATGGTTCTTCAACATCGCCTGAGGACAGTTCGGCAAACTCGCCGCATTCGCGGTCGTACTCAGCAATACCCGTCCGACAGAGGTCTTCGAGGTTTTGCGACATGGCGCAAATCACAACATCCGGTGGCGAGTCCAAAGCCGCTAAAGCCCTGACCTCTTCGGCGACGAACTTCTTTAGCAACCCGACTCTGCGCGTGAAATCCTCTTCCGCTTCTACCAGCCGAACATCCACAGCCCGGAGGCTCCGGTGCCAAATTGGCTGAGTAATCAGTTCGATTTGAAAAGGCTCACCAGAATTCAGACCGGGGAATGAAGGATGCAGGACGCAATCGACACTCTCTTTCTGTTCAACGGGCTTTTGCATTTGGGTGAGGAGGGAGATTGCTCTGTCGATTGCATCTGCCGGGCCGACGATTCCAACCCGGATGTTTTCTCGACGAGTGGCGTCCGTTTTGCTATAGGGGCCGAATGCTGCGAGGCCAGTGCGAGGGTCAACGCATCGCTGCTTGTTTGCGAAGAACAGTTCAGGCTCCGGCAGGTAGGTACAGGAGAGCCTGTCGGTACTCTGAGAAAGCAGGGATTCCAACGAAAGAGCGTGGAGTTCCTTACCTTTCGAGTGCCGTTTCGTCCTCCCGGTCTTCTTCCGCGAACTGTACTTCCTCTGTGTACGCAATCGAGGTTTCCTCTCCAAAGAGTTCTAACTGCGGAACTACCACATCGTCCTGAATCTCAGCCTCCATCAGCTTGTCGAAATTCACTTGGTCACTCGCTATGCCAAAGTCCAGCTTTCCTGAAACTGGTGTAAGGTCAACGCGGACGGGAGTCTGTCCTGTGTCGATGACCAGTTCTTTCGCTCTCGCGATAACCAATGACCAGAATCTCAGGGTTCGAAGGATTTGGCCGTTTCGCTCCTGATTAAGCCAATGCGAAAGAATAGGGCCAACCCATTTATTCGTTCGGGGCGATTTCCCGTCATCCTTGGTCAGCAAGTAGGTCGGCTCCAGTTTCAACATCAGGCTATCGAGAACCAAAATGAAGTTCGCCCTGAAGCCTTGATGACGCCAGCCGAACGGTTCGTCAGAGTATTTGCCGTCATTCTGTTTTACGCGGCGTGTGTGGGGAGTCGTCACTTCTCTCCACTTTCTTACGCCGCCCAACTTCCACGGTATTCTTACTGGCTTGCCTCCACTGTAGTGATACTTAACCTTTCCAGAACTGCTTTCTTCAGTGGTTTCTTTAATGTCAAGTGGTCGGAAGAAATAGCGTCCCTTCCCTCCATCAAAACGAATACGTCGCTGCCAAGCGTGTTCTTTGAGGCAAATGTTCAGCAGTTCAATTGCGCGGCGGCTGTAGTCCTCGTCAGAAAACCAATCCGTGAAGGCGTCGGCTTCGACGACCGCGTTCTTCTTGAAGACGGGTCGAAATACATCAGTGGTGTTCAGGTCGCAGAATGTGTAAAGCTTGCCGTCACGCAAAATAAACGGGGGTGCGCTGTCGGTGTAGTCACGAATTTCCTCTTTCTTCCTGAGCTTTGTTGATGCGTAGTAAACCCGCTCAGGCAAGCTGGTGACTCTGTAAAGATTCGCAACCAGACGCTCATTGATTCGGTCGGCTCCCACCGAAGAGGTTATTTGAATAGGAGCGGGTTCATAGGGGAGCGGGGTTACCGGGACGGTCGGGGAAAAAGTTCCCCTTCCTCGCGGAGTGGGCTCACCCCTTAAATATCTAATCAACTCCGCGAAACTGTCCTCGAATTTATCGGGGTCACGGAAGTCAATCCAGTTCCTCATCCTCAAGGAGGCTGGAAGTGTCACGTTTTCCTTGAGCAGAGGCACTACACGTCCCCTTGCACCCGATGGGTCCGACCACACGGCGATTGTTCGTTCCATGGTCGGCCATTCCGCTGCGAGCATGGCACGGGAAACGACAATTCCGATAACGCGAGCTTTGTCGATATACTTCTCTATATCGAGAACAATGTTTCCGCCTTTGGGAAAATCCCACTTGTCAAATACAACCGCAAGGTTGCGGTTCCTGTAGGGCTCCTGCTCGATTCGCTCAGCCAACATCTCGACCCACGGCTTATCAGCGCCGTTGTGACATAGGAAGATGTCCTTCTCTGTAGAAGGTGCCGATTTGAAATCCAAGCTCGCCTGACTCGACATTTACTGAAACTGTAGCGCAAAACACTTCATTTGAAACACCTTGCCAACATTTCCACATTCGTGGCCGAGATTTCCACCGTCAACCCCGTTGCGCTACCCTGAAGTGTCTTCATCTTTCAGAAAGAGTGCATCAGGGAAATGGCTACAACCGCCAATCCACCAAAGCGTCTGCCACGCAAGAAAAAGGCCGACGAATCGAAAGTCGTCACTACCATCGCCTTTCCTGCTCTAGCGGAGGAGCATCTCGACATCCCCACCCTTGAACAGTGGCTGTGGGATGCTGCGTGTGCCATCCGGGGAGCGGCGGACGCCCCCAAGTTTAAGGACTTCATCCTGCCGCTCGTCTTCTTCAAGCGGCTCTCCGACGTGTTCGAGGACGAGTTCGCCGGGCAGGTGGCCGAGTTCGGGGACGAAGAAGTCGCCCGTGAGGTCATCAAGGCCGACCACGAGGACGCCCTAAAGAACAACCGCAAGCCCATTGTCCGCTTCTTTATCCCGCACGAGTACCGATGGTATGCCGTTCGGAACCACGCCGCCGATGGCACGCTCGGCCAGTTCGTCACGGACGCCATGCGGGAGGTTGCCAAGCTTAATCCCGAACTCCTCGGCGTGCTCGACATCAAGGACTACAACGAGCGTCAGAGCGGCCAACGGACACTGGACGACGACCGGCTTGCGGCCCTCATTGAGGTCATCAGCCGCCACCGGCTCGGCCTGAAGAATGCAGAACCGGACATCCTTGGCAGAGCATACGAGTACCTCCTCCGGAAGTTCGCCGAGGGGCAGGGCCAATCCGCTGGGGAATTTTATACCCCAAAAGAGGTCGGCTGGCTGATGGCTCATCTGCTCGACCCCAAGCCCTACACCACCATCTATGACCCGACATGCGGCTCGGCGGGATTGCTCATCAAGGCTCGACTCCTGTTCGAGGAGAAGAATCCAGAGCAGAAGAGCAAGGCTCCCAAGCTCTTCGGGCAGGAGATGAACCCAGTCACGTTCGCTATGGCGAAGATGAACATGTTCCTGCACGACTACACTGACTCACTCTTCGCCATTGGCGACACCTTCACCAAGCCGGGTTTCTCCGCCGAGGGTGCCGGGCTTAAGCGATTCGATTACGTTGTCGCGAATCCGATGTGGAATCAGAAGAACTACCCTGAATCGTTCTATGAGAACGACCAGTTGAAGAGGTTTGAGATGGGCTCCGCGCCCTCGTCCTCGGCGGACTGGGCATGGCTTCAGCACATCGCGGCCTCGTTGAACGACTCAGGCCGTGCCGCCGTGGTGCTTGATACCGGAGCGGCCTCGCGTGGTTCGGGCAGCAAATCATCTGACAAAGAGAAGACCATCCGGCAAGCGTTCGTTGAGGCCGACCTCATCGAGGCGGTCGTGCTGCTCCCGGAAAATCTCTTCTACAATACCGCCTCTCCGGGCATCGTCCTCCTTCTCAATCGTCACAAGAACAACGGACGCAAGGGACAGTTCTTGCTCATCAATGCGTCGGCTTTCTTTACTAAAAGAAAACCGAAGAACGAGCTGACGGAGGAAGGAATCGCTGTTGCCGCTGAGGCCTTCCACAAATGGGAGACGCGAGAGAAGCTCAGCAAGATTGTGACGCTGGAGGATGTGAAAGAGGCAGATTTCAATCTGAGCCCGTCGCTATTCGTTGAAATTAACGGAAAAACAAAACATCGCTCCCTCGGGGCGATTGTCAAGGATTTGGCCTCAGCCCGGCTAAATCGCGAACAAGCGGATGAAGCCCTTGATGTGATTTTCAGCGGACTGCCCCTGACGGAGAAAAAATAGATGCAATGCTCACGCGCTGAGTCCGCATGGCCGTCAGTATCGCTTTCTGATTTGTGCGAGAAGACTTCGACAACTAATCCAAGTTCTCGTCCTGATGAATTCTTCAAGTACGTCGATGTTTCAAGCGTCTCAAATGAATCGTTCAAAATCGTTGGGGCAAACCGCCTACAAGGCAGAGACGCACCCAGTCGAGCACGGCAGTTGGTTCAGTTTGATGATGTCATTTTCGCTACGGTACGCCCTGCACTTCGCCGGGTGGCGATGATTCCTCAAGAACTTCACGGAGAAGTTTGCTCAACTGGCTTCTGCGTTTTGAGGGCGAACAAGCAACGGCTGAACCCGAATTACTTGTATTGCTACCTTCTTTCAGAAGAAGTTCGCCAGAAAGTCGAAGCTCTTCAAACGGGAGCAACCTATCCGGCAATCAACGACGGAGATTTATTTCGGTTGGCTATTCCTCTGCCTTCACTTACTGAGCAAAGTGCGATAGCCCATGTATTGCAGACTGTGCAGAAGGCGAAGGACACGCGTCAACACGAACTGGACTTGGAGCGTGAGCGCAAATCCGCGCTCATGGAGCACCTGTTTACCCATGGTACTCAAAGCGAGGCAACCAAGGCGTCCGAGATTGGCGAAATCCCGGACGGTTGGTCGCTCAAGCCCCTCAGCGATGTAGCGGATATAGCCTACGGTGTACAAGCCGCTGTAGCTCATTTGACAGACCCATCTGGCGGGATACCAATCCTCACGAACGTCAACATTAAAAACGAGGGAGACTTAAACCTCGACACTCTCAGGTACTTCCCGCTCCCCAAGAAAATGCGAAGCCGTGCAATTCTCGCTCATGGAGACGTGCTCTTCAATTGGCGAAGCGGCAGTCAAAATCACGTCGGGAAGACTGCAATATTCGAAGAGGAAGGGGAGTTCACTTTTTCATCCTTCATCCTTCGATTCCGTCCAACAGGTGCTCTCTTCAACCGATTCCTGTTCTATTTTTTGCAAGCGATTAAGTCACGAGGATACTTCACCCAAAACAGGCAGCAATCGTCAGTGAACTCAGTATTCAATGCAAGCGTGGCAGCGACAATTCCAATACCTCTTCCTGCGATGGGAGAACAAGAGGAGATTGCTTCCTGCCTCTTTACTTGCGACAGAAAAATCCATGCATTAGAAGCCGAAATCCGCTGCGTTGAAGAGCTCTTCAATGCCATGTTGCAGCAGCTAATGGGTGGTGAACTTTCTGTGACGCCGTTGGTGCGAGAGGGATATGCATGAGTGAACGCTCGGCAGTGCAGAGCCCAATGCTTAAGTACGCGCAGGAAATTGACTGGGATTACGTCAAGCCGAGCGATGCTCTTGCGATGCGTGGCGGCGACACTGGCCTGTACTTCACCGGCATCCTCGAAGCACAGCTAATCCGCCTAAACCCCGGCATCGTTGACTTGAGCCGCACGCCAGACATTCTCCGCCGCCTGAACCTACTGAAGCCGACCATCGAAGGCAACAAGGAGGCCCACTCGTGGATACGTGGAGAGCAATCAGTCTTCGTTCCCGAAGAGAGCCGCGAACGCAACGTCAAGGTCATCGACTTCGAGCATCCCGAGAACAACCTCTACCACGTGACCGACGAATGGTGGCAGAAGGGCACGGTCTTCAGCAACCGTGCTGATGTGGTCTTCCTGATAAACGGCATTCCGATTGCAATCGCGGAACTCAAGAACGCTACGAAGCAAGACGGCATTGCCCTCGGCGTTGACCAGATTCGCCGGTACCACAAAGAGACCCCCGAGATGTTCGTCGCCACGCAGGTCTTCGAGGTGTCTCAGCTTCTCGATTTTTATTATGGCGTCACGTGGAGCACGGCACGCAAGAATCTGTTCAACTGGCACGATGAGCAGCCGGGCAATTACGAGAACAAGGTCAAGGCGTTTTTCAGTCGCTGCCGCTTCCTGCGGCTAGTTAGGGATTACGTCATCTTCATGACCGAAGACGACGAACTCAAAAAGAAGATTCTCCGCCAGCATCAGACCCGCGCTGTCGAGAAGGTCATCCAACGTGCGACCGATACCACGAAGCGGCGGGGGTTGATTTGGCATACGCAAGGCAGCGGCAAGACCCTGACCATGCTGACGGTCGCGTCCAAGCTCCTTCGCGAGACAAAAGGGACGGAGAAACCAACCGTTCTAATGCTCATCGACCGGAACGAACTCGAAGGGCAACTTATCAAGAACATCGAGGGGTACGGCATCAAGACCCATGGACTGGCGGATAGCAAGAAGGAGCTTCAGAGAATCCTCGCTTCTGACTATCGCGGCCTTGTCGTCTCGATGATTCACAAGTTTGATGACATCCCGGCGAACATCAACACCCGCGAGAGCGTCGTGGTACTCGTGGACGAAGCTCACCGTACAACGGGCGGCAACCTAGGCAACTACCTGATGGCCGCACTTCCGAACGCGACATACATCGGCTTCACAGGAACCCCCATTGACCGTCTCTCGCAGGGTCAGGGCACATTCAAAGTCTTCGGCAGCGACGACGAAGAGGGATACCTCGACAAGTATTCCATCGCCGAGTCCATCACGGATGGCACCACAGTCAAACTGAACTACGCTCTTGCGCCTTCCGACCTCACAGTGGACAAGGAGGTTCTTGAGAAGCGGTTCCTGAGCTTGGCCGAGGCTGAGGGCGTCAGCGATGTGGAAGAGTTGAACGCCATCCTCGACCGGGCAGTTGAGTTGAAGGAGATGATGAAATCTTCTGACCGCATCGAGAAGATTGCGAGGTTCGTCGCGGAGCATTTTCTGGCGAACGTGGAGCCGATGGGCTTCAAGGCATTCCTCGTGGCGGTTGACCGTGAGGCGTGTGCTCTTTACAAGAAAGCCCTCGACAAGCATCTGCCGCCAGACTACTCGCGTGTGGTTTACTCTCCGTCTCACGGTGACCGGGAGGAGATGAAGGCGTACTACATCAATGAGGACGAGGAGAAGAAGCTCCGCAAAGATTTCATCCGGAAGGCGGAACTGCCCAAAATTATCATCGTCACTGAGAAGTTGCTGACAGGCTTCGATGCGCCCATCCTCTACTGCATGTACCTCGACAAGCCGATGCGCGACCACGTGCTGCTTCAGGCCATCGCTCGGGTGAACCGTCCTTATGAGGATGACAAGGGTTTGGTCAAACCGTTTGGGTTTGTGCTCGATTTTGTCGGTATCTTCGAGAAGCTTGAAAAGGCACTCGCGTTCGACTCAGACATAGTTGCCTCGGTCATCCAGAACATCGACGTGCTAAAACAACTCTTCGCTACGATGATGCAGGAACAGGCATCGGCATACGTGCCCTTGGCGAAGGGATGGGATGACAAGGCCAAGGAACGGGCAATCGCACACTTCGAGGACAAGGAGAGGCGTGGAGTCTTCTTTAAATTCTTCCGCCAGCTTCAGAATGTGTATGAGGTCATCTCGCCGGATGCCTTCTTGCGTCCGTTTATGGACGACTACCTCGGACTGGCTGAACTGTATGCCCTGATTCGAAATGCTTACAGCGACCGTATCTACATCGACCGCGAGGTATCGAACAAGACACGTGAACTGCTCCAGAACCAGACAGTCACAGGGCAGCTTGAAGTTCCGGGAGCGATTCATACACTGGGTGCGGAGGAACTCTCGAAACTCAAGCAGAGCGACACATCCGACACTACGAAAATCCTGAACTTGCGTAAAATCCTCACAGCCACGGTTGTCGATGATGGCCTATCGAAGCCGTTCCTGATTTCAATTGGCGACCGTGCTCAGAAACTAGCCGAGGCTTACGAGAACCGCCAGATTGAGACACAACAGGCTCTGCTCGATTTCGAGAGGCTTGCACGAGAGGCAGTTGAGGCCGAGGCGGAGCGGCAGAGGCTTGGGCTCGATGAGAATGCCTTCGCCATCTACAAAACCGTTGTGACAGATTCGCCGGGTTTCGCAGCAGATGAATCCAAGGCATTGAACACCTTGTTCGAACAGCACTCCGATTACAGATGGAACGATGACCAGAAGAGCAAACTGCGGACGGAGTTGTACAAGGTACTTCGTCCCAAAGTCGGGACCGGCAAGATGATTGAGGTCACAAACCGCCTCCTGAACATTCAGCGGGTATGACGGTGCGAAAACAAAAGTCGGCAGCCCGGTGGCAGGATGCGGACGAACTGCGTTGGGCGGTGCAAAACTGGGTGACGCGTATTGGCATCAAGAGCGTGCAGGTCTACGTCAGGCCGATGAAGCGCAAATGGGCGTCCATGTCCTCTTCGGGGCGGATGACCCTCGACGCTTCTCTTCTGAAGTTGCCGAAGGAACTCGGGGAGTACGTCATCGTCCACGAACTCGTTCACCGCCTTGCACCCAATCACGGAAAGGTCTTCAAAAGCTTTATGCTGGCCTACCTGCCGGATTGGGAAGAGCGGGAAGCCCGTCTTCAGAAGAAAGTACATGCGTTAGGCAATTAAGCCGAGTACTCGGGCGTGAACGATTGGCTTTGCGCCGCAATTTCAGCCCAGTAGAAGGGGGGAATAGTAGACGGGGGAATAGATGACTGTCGAGAAGCTTTCCGAATGGATGTTACAACTGACCGAAGGTTCCGAGGATGTGATTTACGCAGATGAGGACGGCTCGATTGACCCAAACGAGAATAGAGTTCGCGGTGAACTGGTCAATCTCTTCGTCAGATGCCGACAACAGGTAGAGGGTACAACGCCAAGCTCAGATTCCTTTGAGGAATTTGTTCAGAATAACAGAGAACTCGTCGAGAGTTGGCTAGACGGATATTACGTATACCCTCAGCTTCATGCCATCCCGGAGATGATTTCACGCACGCTGCTCCTCGCAAAGCTGGATGCTATCTCCACCCCATCCGAACAAACGAACCAGTACATCGCTGAGGCGACCAGATGTTACATCCACGGTTTCATGCTCGCGGCTGTGGCCGTCGCTCGGGCCGCGTTCGAACAGGCTCTCAAAGAACGTCTCTCACAAGCTTCACGCAGTGTCCTACGATGGGGTGAATCTTGGAGGCCTACTAAAGATGGTTAGAGAGAGGGGAGATGTGTTCGCGCAAGATTTACTCGATATGGCATTCCAGTTGAACAAAAAATGCAACCAAGTGATGCATAGTCGGCCAACCCGCAGCGACGACGAAGCACTGTCAATCTTAGACGGAATCAGGTTCTTAATCCGGGAGCTATATTCGAGGTAAGAGCCTTGCAGTCGAAGTCTTCGCCTTTCGGCCACGCTTGGCATTGGTACGCGCTTCTCTTGTCCGCCCATCGACTCCATTCTTGTCCCACAAGGTGCTCCGGCATTTTTTAGACGCGCAAAGTTTGGGGTACTCCACAGACGGAATCCAGACGTGTCCGCAGACGTCGCAGACCGCCACTCTCTGCAATTTCCAGCCCACACTTAGATTATATGTTCTGACCACTGGGCATAATAGTCTTGATTCCGGCATTCATGATCGAATATAATATGTCCGACAGGCAATATGCGCGATGGGCATAATAAGCCGATTAGGAGCGACGTCTCATGAGCCAATCCGACCGAGAACTGGATGAGGCAATCGCGGAATGGTTGGCAGCTTTTCAAGCCCATAAAACGCTACTTATCCGCTACGGTTAGGCTCTTCACTGCCTTCGCTCATTCATGGCCGGGCTCCCACCGCTACCTCGCCGAGGCATTCTCTGATTATCGAGAAGCCTTGCTCCGTGACTCTGGCTACAGCCATTCGCAAGTCGCCGAGGTCTTCCCAACGAGGAAGGCGAGAAGCGAGTAACGCAATCCATCAAAGTGCTTGAAGTATGAGGAGGCATCCCATATGAAAAAAGCGGCCCTATACGCAAGAACCTCAACGGTAGACCAGCATCCCGAGTCCCAACTCATCCAGCTTCGGGAGATTGCGGCTCAGCGTGGTTTCGAGGTCGTTGCGACCTATTGCGACCACGGAATCTCAGGTTCAAAAGCAAGACGACCCGGTATTGACGCCATGATGCGTGACGGGCGTCGGGGCCGCTTCTCCGTAATCCTTACAGCAGCCTTCGATAGACTTGCACGCTCGACCAAAAACTTCATCGCCATCATTGATGAGGCAGAATCAGCGAACATCCAAATCATTTCCGCGAGGGAGGCGGTAGACACCAGCACGCCGACCGGACGTATGTTCGTGACAATGCTCGGCTGCATCGCCGAGATGGAGAAGAGCTTCATTGTCGAGCGTGTCCGAGCCGGGATACGACGTAGGAGGCTGGAAGGCTTACGTGTGGGTCGCCGGCCCCTCGATCTTGATCACGCGAGTCTCATCGAAGACCGTATGAAGGGAATGAGCCTGACCGCCGTAGCAAAGCGGTACGGCGTAAGCAGAGCGAGCGTCGTGCGCTGGGTTCGCGAGGCTCAAAAGATGACAGCCATCCACGGCCTCAATGAGGAGGTCGCAGCATGATCGACCATGTGATCGTCAGGTTCCGTCCGAGCAAGGATGTGCGCAATCTGCCGAGTGAATCCCTGAACAACGCGCTGGTTTCTCTTTCCGAGGCGGACGAACTCCAGCCGCTTCTAAGCGAGGCGACTGCGGAGGGCAAAGCACTCGCCATTGAAGTGTTCCAGAACCGGGAAGGACGCCCCGTGTTCATCAATTTCAAAAAGGAGGAACTCGAATGGTAGGACTCCTGCGACGGGGCCCAACCTTGACGCTTGTGCCCGCTCATCCGTGTTTAATACCTCGATGCCAAGAAGAGTTGTCAAAGCGATAGGGCGTCCATCCTCCGCCTGCTGCCAGTGCCGGGTACCTCAGGCAAGTCTAAAGGTATAGTCAGATAGGTAGCCATGCTTCTTGCCAAGCTCCGAACTCTGGTACCCAACTGCCGGAGAGAAATCTTGATCTGATACGCATGGGGCTGTAGAATTTCACGAACTAAAATGCCACCAAAGTTCGGCATCATCGAAGGCTCGGTTTACCTGCGCACCAGATGCAAATCGATCCTGCGCCTTGTAATTATTGTCGTCAGCACTGCGTCTAGCGTGGTTCAACTGAAAGCTCAGGCTGACAATTCAGCTCTGCGAGGTCAGATAACCGGAGGGCATCTTATTCAGAGGGTAGCGCCCCTTTATCCGCCAGTTGCGAAAGCGGGTCACGTGCAAGGAACCGTTGTACTCGACGTCGTCGTCGGAAAAGATGGTACGGCCAAATCAACGACTTTCGTAAGCGGGCCGCCCCTGCTCACACAATCAGCAATCGAGGCGGTTAGTCAGTGGAAGTGGGAACCCTTCTTGATCAACGGAATCGCAGCCGAAATACACTCACGAATAAGCGTAGATTTCGTACTCGGCGCAGCGGTTTCTGCCCCAGCACCTCCAGCGCCAGCGACTCCGCAAACTCGTGAGAGCACATCAGAAACTCAGAATACACTGGGGCAAGATTTCGAATTCGGCACGAGCGGCCATCCAAAAGACGATGCGCAAGCGGTCTTCTGGTACAAAGAGGCAGCGGACAAAGGCTTTCCACCCGCTCAATACAATTTGGGGAGGATGTACCTAAGCGGCCGTGGAGGGCTGACCAAAGATGAGGCTCGGGCAGCCGTTTTGCTGAGAAAGTCAGCAGAAGCAGGCTACTCGACTGCTCAAGTCAATCTTGGAATAGCATACGAAATTGGAAAAGGTGGCTTGCGAAAAGACTGGTTCGAAGCATTGCAGTGGTACCAGAAAGCCGCTAACCAAGGAGATGCTGAAGCCGAGGCACGAGTGAGTGTTTTTTACTTGAAGGGGCAGGGAGGTCTGGCTTCGGATGGCTCCATGGCGCTCGTCTGGGCAGAGAAAGCAGCAAAACAACATAACGCTCTTGGTGAGTTTACGATTGGTGAGATATATGCGAATGGCTTAGCAGGATTATCAAAGGATCATAGACAAGCACTTCAGTGGTATCGCAAAGCTGCTGATGACGGCAATGACGATGCAATGTGTGCTCTCGGCCTCGCCTACGATCTAGGCGATACTGTCCCGAAAGATAAAGTAGAGGCTCTGCACTGGTACCGACAAGCTTCTGCGCATGGCAATCGTAATGCCATGTCCATGGCTATGATGCTGAATGGTAAGGCCTACGGGCGACTTGCAAGCGTCACGCAATGTCCAACCGGAGCCGTATCGAATTTAGAAGAGCAGCGCACGAAGGACTCCGTGGTGTTCTACCCTCTTTGCTCGATCGCAACTATCGAGGACGGTACGAATTGTCCAGATGGGTTCTTCTATATGTCTGGAGAAGGTTGTAAAGTCGGTCTGTCGGAATGCCCAAAGGGATACAAACTGATTTCGATTCCGGAAAGTGACACGTTTCACCCAGAACAATTGACATATCGCTGCCATAAGGGAGATGCCTCGATCAGTGCTGATAAGTTAGCGTTTGAAAGTGCACTGAGAATAGAGGAGACCGAAGCTTGCGACGGCCAAAGCGGCTCCGAATTCTGTCGTGCGGACTTCTTGAACGCACTGACCTACCGAACAGTCGCACTGAGCCCAAGCGGCGTGCTTGGGACAGTGGTCGATCTCAATGTGCCCCAGTTCTGCGGGTCAGGAGGATGCTCATGGGTCGTTCTGACTCGGGTAGGCAAGGAGTACCGCAAGGTGTTCCATGGTTTCGGTAATTTGCAAATTGATAGCACGACAACAAATGGATATTACGACATAGACGAAGTAGGAAGCGGAAGCAGGTCAAAGGCACTATGGTCAGGTTTCGAGTATAGAAGTGAAGCCACGCGGAAAGGAGAGGAGCGTGTAGCGCATCACGCTAGTGCAGATACGGCGCACTCAGCGAGCGCCTGCAATCCGACGCGATCCAACCTTGCTATGCACGCGGGACCGTTTGTGATTGGCGAGTCAGTCTGCGACGCTATGCGGAAGGCAGGCATTCCGATAAGCAAGCTTCCGTACCTCGAGGAAAACAGCGCCGGCTTAACTCCCCCAAGCACGAGCGATGCGCAAGAGATGATTGACAAGTTGTTCAAAGGCTCTTATGAGGCATATAACCTCGTCTTCACAAAGGGCACACCTGACGGAATACTCTCGCAGGTGTGGGTATTTACCAGAAGCTCTTATGCATCTCAGAGAGCAAAGCTTACATCTCAGTTCGGATCGCCCACGCAAGAGCAGCTGAAGGTGAGTAAGAACTTTGGACTGCCATATAAAGAGGCGCTCTGGACATTTCCGGATAATACTGCGATAAACCTTACCGAGGACGGCGTCAAGAACGACAGCAAGGGCTTACTCAGTTTCACTAGAGTTCTGTATCTCCGGCGATGATCAGTTCCTCGACCGCAGCTATCCACTGGTCAACAAACCTCTTTCCGCAACTCCTCAATATTGCGGGTATTTGCCCGTGCAATTGGCGACTGGCGATTGGTTAAAAACCGTTAGTCTGCGAACCAGTTGAACAGCAGAGGGAATCCTCGCTTCTATCGTTTTGGAGATGGAGTAGTCCAGCCTCCTAAATCCTCTTCGCTTAGTGGTGATTCAAAGTACTTCTCCATATTGACTCGCGAAACAGGGTCTTCCATATTTTTCACATCTTGCATCTCGCCCTGTTCGTCCCAATAATTTGCGCTTATCGATATCGTCTTTGCCACGTCTGCAATCTTCACATCCTTCGATTCGCTGCCATGTCGGAGCGTGCAGCCTTGGCGACATAACATTACAATTTCGGGGCACGTACGAAGCACCTGCCTGAGCGGCTGTGGCCGGTCAAATTCTACGACAAGCCAATCAAGTCGTCGTGTCGGGTAAAGTCGGGATTGGCTCAAATCGTCGGCGTAATGAACTTTAAGTTGGAAACTGCTTCCCAACAACCGCCGAGAATAAACCTCGAACACATTTCCCTGAGCAACAATTGGCGGATGCCTCAGGTATAGTTGCGTACCCGAGTCGAAATACTTGAGAGGAGACCCAAGCTTGGACAGAACCTCTTGTCTCGACATACCAATTCGCAAAGCAGACTGACCGTAGCCTAGCCCACAAACTGCGAACAAAAGAGCAATCGAAATTTTCTTCATGTAGTGCGCTCAATCTCGTACACGGGAATTCAGCCGTGCCGTGCTGGTTACAGGTGCTCGCAGCCTAAGGAGTAGTCTTGACCCAATTCGAAGACGCTCCCTTGCCGCAGTTTTACTGTCCGAAACCCCACCTTGCATAAATCCTTTTTCCAGCTTGGCAATACGCCATTTATGAACTGTACCCGGGTGGCGGTGTCTTTGAACATATCGGAGTCGAGAACCAAGTCTTGCTCTTGCGTATCTCCTTCGCCGTGCGCCCAAACCGTAATGTCGTAACCCATCGAAGTGAGACGTTGTTGGAGCCGCTGAGCGAACCCATCGCGTGCGGCCTGCTCAGACTTCGTTCCTTGTTCAATGCTGGCTGCTGCCTCTGGAGCCACTTGCCATCCATCCTTGTAGTCGAAGACCTGAACGTCGTTTCCTTTTACGACGATGCTACCTGCATCTTTGTTCTGGTCTCCGTCTATACCCCATTGGTAATAAGCTTCGTCATGTTCTCCGTAGCCGCAGGAGCCGATATTATCCGCGAACGGTTCATTTGCGCACTTCTCTCCTCTATACACTGAAATCATTCCGGATAAGTACCCTATATTTCCCCACTGCTTCGAAGTGCCATGAGTCAGGCCAATGTCTTTGAATCGGTGTGACCGCACCTTGTCGCGAAAAAACCAAAGAAGACTCTTCAGTTGTTCGTCCGTAGTTTTGACAGGCACAACGACAGAGATTCCCTCATCAGTCATAAACTTGTAAATCTTGAATTTCGGAGAAGGAACAGTTGGCCGCACAATTTGAGGTTGCGGCGTAGTTGGGGAAACGGAAGCCCCTGCCTGAGCATTCTGCTGCTCGGGCGATGGAGTGGAACTACCACTCGGTGACTTCTTGACGGAAAGAGAAATCCATAGGACGACTGCAACAAGGCAGACAGAAAGAATAACGAACGCTATCTTATGGCGATACTGAATGGCCTTGTAGGCTGCTGGTGGGATTGCGGCGGACGGCGGAGTTGGAACTGTCTGCGTGACGGCTTTGCCGCACTGCGGACAAAACGCATCATGACTACCAAGGCGGAAACCACAAGCAGAACAGTACATGTGTTCCTTCTAAGCCAGTTTTGCGATTCGGATTCAGTCGCCAAAATTATAACGCCGGTGGGTCTACCGAATCAGCGTGGGCGCGGAGGCCGTTTTCCATTTAAAGCGTCCGAGTGGCACCTATAGTTGGCGGCGTCCAACCGAAAGCCGCCGATACGCCGGAAGCGTTCGAGTGGTTCAGACGCTGCCTGATTGCGCCGGAAATGGAAGTGTAAAGAGCCCCGGCGATGTAAGCCGGGCTCTCGTTAGGCGGTACACCTCGTTATCCGCCTATTCCGCTTTTCCCCGGCGTGACCGGCATCTCGATGGCTCATTGACTAGACCAAGTTGACCACTGTCGCGAAGGGAAATCAGGCGCAGATTCCGCAAGAAACCTGTGGCCTATGACCGAGGTATTTGAACCACCCCACTTAAAGTGGCTCCAGAATAGACCCGTCAGTATCGTCATCCTTGGTTTCGTTGATAATGCGAGCGACAGCTTTGCTAAGAAGTTCCTCATTGGGGACTGAACCGTTTACGCCTACAGCATCTGTGTGGACTATACGGTAACGCTTCACCACGTGTTTCTTTGTTATTGGCTCAATTTCGACGACTTGCTTTATTTGCCCAAGCTTGATTTCTGGCTGTCTCATATACCTCCATTCATATCTGCGCTACCACTCATCAACGTCTCTCTTTTCTCGCCTCGTGACATGAAGCATCAAACCACCCCCAAAATCCAGCCCTCGATTTTGGCGATTCCGTGTTCCTCTGGCGTCAAACTCGGATTGAGAAATCCGTTGAGAGTGCCGTCGCGGTCAGCACGTTCCAGCCATGCAGCCGCTGCATACGCTGCTTGCTCATCGCCGTCACGGTCATCCTTCGGGAACCGCCTCATCCACAATGCCGGATAGACTTCGGCGACAACCGACTTGCCCTCGGGAATTTCCCATCCGTCGAAAGGCCAGAAATGAATCGGGCGTTCACAGTTCTTTCTCAAGTAGAGGAGCCAAGGCAATCCAGCGTGTGTCGAAGCCGCTACCTCCCCGTTCACGCCAAACCCGAATACAGACTTCGCGGTTGGCGTCCATCTTTCTGTCAGTCGGAACCAACTCCGCTCTCCTGTCCGCTTGCCGCTCCGTGAAGGGTCATCCCGTATGAAGGAGACGTAAGTGTTTCGTTCGTCGGTCGGCCAGTGGTATCTGAAATCGAGCAAGAAATCTTGCCAATCGCTAGAGAGCCTGTACTTCTCGAAGTAGGTCTGCGGAAATGAAAACGCGTGGTCAATGCCAACAATGGTCGGGGTGTCGCCACCAAGCTCGTCGCACAGCCATTTGGCCAAACCTCGGCGTGTCCAGTACCGGCGAGGGCTCGGCGGGGGTTGAATCTGTATCGGCTCACCGGAGTCCTCTGCCATGAACACGCGGATACCCTTACAACTGGAGTCTGCTGTCTCCGCGCCGGAGTAGTCGATGCCGATGTAGCGAGTGAATTGGTGCATTCTAATTCCTCGGGGCTCGTTTTTCTATTCAGAACCGGTCGTTCTGTATCCATTCTGCAACTTCATTACTCACTGAGAACCTCTGCTGAGGGTTCCCTTCAAATCGTGCCCCGAGCGCATAGGCATTCCTCTCAAGGGGAATTCCTTCGTATCCTCCACCAGAAAGAAACCCACGAACGTACAGACTTGAGAAGTGCGGGATTCCAAGCTGTCGATACTGTTCAACATGAACAAGCTCATGAAATAGCAATCCATCAGTGAAGGGCAGATGGGAGACCACGACATTTCCGAAGGTGATTGCAGCCATCGTTCGGAAATCTGGCAAGTTCTGAAAACCCATTTGCAAAAGCTGCGGGTAGAAGGCGGGATTCTGGACACGACTGTTCTGAAGCACGACCAGTCGAACCCCGTCAACGACTTCAGGGACAAAGAACCCCTCCATCGCAAGACGTTGCTCCTCTGCAAGCGGCATGGCGAATGGTAGGTATGCTTCGTGTTGAGATGCAATGTACTGAACGACTGCATCAGACAGTTGCTGCACTTGTAGCGATGTCAACTGTGGGGACGCCATCGTTTCCTCCAATCCCTCAATTCACGGTCGCGCCACGGTTACCAGTTCGGGAATATGTTTGGATGAAATTTTGTCGTGTGTTCAAACCTATTTCGCTGCTGCACCCTTCTTCTTCGCCCAACGCTTCCGCTGAGCTTCTGCAATTTTCTTCCGGGCGGCGGCACTCAGCTTTCGGCGTTTGCGCACGGGCTTGGCACTGTCGTTTGTGGGTGTCGTGGAAAGGAGAGCGCGGACTTGCTTGAGGCGTGCGATTTCGGAGTCGATTTCGGCGAGGATTCGTTCGATCGTCATATTGGAAAGTGTACGACCTTCGGAGACGCTTGCCTCCGCATTTAAGAGGCAAGCGATCCGGCAAACCTTGAAACAGGCTACAGATTTCACCACGAAGACAGCGACACCAACGAAAAGCAGCGTGTCCAACCTCCACTGCGTGCTGTGCTGAGAATACTGAGCGGGAACCTGAAAAACTCCGCCTCACCACAATCTTTGGGCATCTATATCAAGTGTGAGTTCGTTGGTATCGACCCTGCTGCCCTGAGACTCGGGCGAAGCGACGATCCTCAGCGGGCTTTCCGTCCATCAACGTCCATGGTGTGAAGGACAGCATACTTAGATATTTAGAGAGCTATGAAATGAACATCGAAGAACAGCGTAATACACGCCGCTCGTGCCGTATGTTTGTTCTGGTTGTTTTCGGGTCTGTGGTATTGGCTTTCATTCTCGTCGTGGCCTTGTCCCATCGACACGTGGTGGGCGAGCAAAGAGAATTCCCGTCTCTATCACATCGGCGGTGATCTGGGGGAGCAATCGGACGATCAGCTTCGTCTCGTCTAGGAACGCACTATCTTTTCTCCGACCGCGTATAGGATGAAGTCCTCCAGAGAGATGCCCTCGCGCTCTGTTATCGCGTTGGCATCGCTGAGGAGCGATTGATCCAACTTCAACTTGACCTCTTGTGTCGGGAATTGAGGACCGCTGGTCAAACCCTGACCCTCGATTTCTTCAATCCGTTGCGCCAGTATTTCTCGGAGACGATAACTGAAGGGGTCTTGTCCGGATCGCTGTCGATTTTATTGAGTGTTGTTTCAGAGTCTGGAGCATCTGCTGTTTCCTACTTTGCCCTGTTGACATCCGACTTTTCTATCCATCGCAGCTTAAGCTCGACTGAAGATCGGACATTGACTGATTCGACTCTTTCGGTCGTCTTGCCGCCGCAGGGAAGTGTCTTTGGAAATGCACAACCACACTCGGATTTGTCCCAGTTGCGCGGAGGCAAATTTTGCGCCTAGTCTGAACTCTTCCGCAGAAGGATGGCAAAAAATGGCGCACGGTTTCATGCACCGATTCAACCCAGATGGCACGGTAGATTCAATCTGTCGATGCTGCTTTCGGACTGTAGGAACCGTGCTCCATGAGGACGATCTGATGATCCATGAAGTTCGTCACCGTTGCCCACCTGAGGAGGCGCGACGATACAATCCGGAATGGGAAGAGTTGATGTCGGCTCAGGGAGACTTTGAGATTGTCAGACGTGCTTAAGAGCCTTTGTGTCTGATTCCTTGTCGCGCTCTCGGATCAGGTCTTGAGACGTGGCTATCGCGTCTAAGGATTTTGACATCTGCTCGTCGAAACAACTGTCAATCACGCGAGACTTGTTGATGAGTTCGCGGCTCTCTGCCACGAGTCTCCTTGAGCGAAGGATAAGCTCGTCGTGGTCAACCATGTGAAGACAATGCCAGAATCGCTCTGTGGAAACCAGAAAGTTCTTGCCAACTAGGGAAAACCCTTGGATATGTACTCGCATCGGACCCCGAATGGAGCAACCTTCTATTCACGTCCGAAATTTAGTGGAGACAGCAGTTCTGCATCTTCAGCACTCCCCGGACCTGAGCGAGGATGAGGTTCGCTGGATTCAGCAGTTCGCCGCTCACCTGATCACGGAGTTCAGCGTACTGAAGGAACCTGACGTTCTGTATGCCCGATTAGAAGATGGAGCGCACGCGAAGTAGTGGGTGGGGATTAGGCCTTGCACCAATATGCCATTTGTCTTCATCGGCTTTTGCTCTATCGTCTGTTGAGACCATTGGCCCGTGGTCCGGGAGGCCCGCAGGTGTAAGCACGGGTCGGATGCGGGCCTCTCTCCCAAATTTTGGGATAGTGCCCCTTTACGTCTGCCCGAAATGGCAACGTTTACAGGCCGGTTCACATCAAAATTTGTTCGGACTGCTCTGTCCTATCTCTGCTGTCATGGGCTACCTGTTATCCAGCACTGCGGAGGCTCTGCGCAAGACTCTCCAGAGCCTCGAAGACGACCCCACCGTCAATACGAGTGACCCAGCCTACGTGACTCTCAAAGCCGATATTTTGAAGCGCATCTTGGAGTTGGAAGTAGCCAAGGCCGAAACGAAGTCGAGGATTCACGTGGTTCAAGTCATTGAACCGCGCACTACAGAACTTGCAGAAGCTGAAGCAGAAGGCGATTCCGCTATCGCATAGCAGTTTGGGTGCATCCTCAACAGTGATCTTCGGGCTTCAATGACATACATCTGCGTTTTGCGCTTGGAGAGCATGATCATCGAATTGTGCGTGTCCTCTGAGACTCCAGACGACTGGCGGTGGTCACTGCGGGTAGTCAACGGGAAGACGTTACAAACAGGAACATCCGAGAGCAAACTATCTGCTCAGATTGCAGCACAGCGTGCCTACGAACAACGTCTGGAAAAGGCTGGCCTAGCCAACTGGGCCAGCAACGAATACCAGTGGGATCAGAGGCCTTTCTGATTTAACGTGAACCCTGCTTAACCCTGCTGCCAAGCGAGTTGGTGGCTCGGTGCTGGCGGAAGGCGGAAAGCAACGTTCGAACGGCGATCGTAATACGCGATACGCCATGATTCGCAGGTATGGGCCTCTTCAGCCCGTCTCAGGTCGGCTTCTGAGAAGGCGGTGGCGACGGTGGCAATGCAAGTCGGGCAGATGGAATCGACAGAGCCATCTGAGTTTAGGCGGTGAGGGTACTGCATTTGAACCTCTACATCTTGCTTGGGGGATAGCACAAGATTATCAATTCTTCGATTTCGCTTCAACTCAGGTGAAACCCCGGCCTTCTAACCGAAAGGTAACGGTTCGCCAGTTTGGAGATGACTGGGGAAATCACAAACGCCGATGGTTCTCGCCCTCTTACCTCAGGGCTGGGGGTAAAAAGGACCCGCAACCGTTCCACGAGTTGCGGTGCATTGCGCTATTTCGCCCCAGTGTTCTGCGTAGATTCGATCTTCGCGGCCAGCGTTGCCCATAAGTCGCCGGCTCGCAAACACAGGTGGGGAGACCACCTCTCCCCCGAGAGTGAGCCCTCCCCAACATACCTGTGTAATGACCCATGCAGGGGTCGTTGACGCCAACGCTACCGTGCTCGTCGGGTAACCAGTCAAGAATCCCTTTTGGTTCGTATTGGAGGGTACCAGTCTGTAAACCGTCAGGGAGGCGGAGGCTTGAACAACTGAGCCGCACAATTTATCGTGCGAGGTAAATACTCCCCCATTCCCACCAAGGAGCATAGCGCACATGATGCCGTATGCGAGGACCGTTATCTCTGTTCTTCAGACTACGTTGAGCCTCGTGGAGAGTTGTGGCCATCTACCCGGCGATAGTTCAGCCTTAGCCAAGTTGCGGGAAGGGGTGGAGCAAACCATTGCGGAACTGGAGTCTGTAGCCAAACGTGATCCGCGTTCAGAGTTTCAAGCCGCCGATGAGAACTTCTTCCGGACGGGATGATTACTCTGACCTGCTTCATGCGTCAGAGGTGTGTAGAGGGCCGCGTGGTTATCAAACGGGCGTTGACTTCCGAAGAAATGATCATCGAGGGCATTCGTAATGCTCTCAGAGCCAACCCCACCAACCTTACGCGGCAAGAGGTTCAGAAGTTGATGTCCGAACTATCAACTCTTGAACGTGCTGGACCGGAGAAGCCACCTGAAAGGTGAGACTCTCACCCCTCTCATTCTAAGAGTTCGCGCTCTAGGTCGTATGCCTTCTTGTATAGATCAAGTGCGCGTTCTGCAATGTGTAGACGTACCCGCATTTTCACTCGCTCATTGGGTGAAAGGTTGAAGTCTTTTAGCTGCTCGCGGTACGCTTCAACCTTTCTCTCGAGTTCCTTGACGTGCTGGCGTAGACTTCTGTCCATTCGCGTATAAGGTCAACAGGCCGGGGTCGAACATTTCACAAAATGGAAAGAGACGAGTCGCACGTTAGAGGGGTTGCTCGGGCAAAAAAAACCCGCGTGGCCCGCCGTTTCCACCGAGTCGCGGGACGAATTTGCCTTTGGTGTTAAACCGTGAGATTCCAATCTACGCCTTCATGTTATTCGTGCCACACACAATAAAGGACTGAGAGACCGCCCGACAGAACCCCGCAACGGTGGAAGCCGTTGCAGGGGCCTTGTTGCCGTCGGGGCTTTCTTCACTGAGTCGTGATTCCGCCGTTCATGCCGTTCGGGAAGAAGCCGCCCATCGAACGGCCACCTGCATAAACGATGTTGAGGACTTGAGATGGCGTTCGCGGGATGGCCAATGCCTTGGTATTCAGGTCAAAGATAGCTTGTCTCGTTGGTGGAATGTCAATGGAATCCACTGCCGGACTGCCGACACCATTGCCGACGCACTCCCAACGGATAGCGCCGGAGTGCATCGCCTCGGCACTGAGTATTGCGGCTGCGGCTGCAAGGTACGCCGAACTACTGATGAGAGGAGCAGCACCGAGATATGCGCTCACTCCCACATCTTCGAACTGACGCGCCAGCTTGAGCCAACTACTCACGCTCGAATAGCCATATCCCAAGGCATTAAGGTTGATAGCTGGTTTCTTGGCTGCGGAGGAGCCCAATGCCGAGCGCAGATACTTCACGTGATCGATCTCGTCGTTGCGTAGAGCAGAGGCGACACCAGCGAGGGGAGAGGCTGAGAAATTGGGTATCCGATTGCCTCCCGTTGTCGGTCCGGTTTCGTCCTCTGCGGAGATCACACCGAGCTTTACGAGAGTCGAGCCATAAGTGGAGACCGCATAGAACTCAGCTTCGAGGTATTCGAGGTTGAGAGCGAAGTTGAGAATGTCCACATCGCTAAACGCAGCGGCCTCGACTTTAGTTGTGGTCAGAGACGCAGGAAGACCGACGAACGCTGTAGCAAAGCCAATGCCGGTTAGCCCAGCGCCTTTGAGGAAGTTGCGACGGTTGGCTTCAATTGGGGAAACTTGATGATCTGACACGAAGACCTCCGAAACGTGGTGGTTCGTTCGTTACTGGGAAAGCGGTACAGTGAGACTCGTTCACCGCTGGTTGCGTCCGCTCCTCCGACAGCGGAATTCAGGGTGCTCGATGCTTACGACGCGAACAAGGTCTGCGCCTGAACAAATGACGTTTCGCTGATCCTTGAACAGGGCGGAAATCGGCCGTCGCCCGATGAGAGGTACGAACGGGGGAGTCAACTGGATTTAGTGGTTTAGGAGAAATTCTATCCTCAGCCATCACAGCCACGCCCGACCCGTTCGAGGAGAGCAGGAAAGAGGGCGGGAGCGTCGGCGCAATCATTGAGTACGAACTTCAACGATCTAAACTTCTCCCTCACACGCATTCAGCAAAGTGCATCAGAACTTCAAGAGGGGTGCTTAACCTTTGTCTGGACGCATTCTAAGTTTTGAGCGAACCTTGAGTTCCCGCCGTGAGATCGTCGAGTTGGATGCGTTACTCATCCACAGAGGCGTTCGCATTCCGTGCCGAGTTCGTGCGGTGAGGATTTCCATGCCGCAAATAGATACATGTGTCTACGTGAAGCCTGACGTAGTCAAGATCAACGTTGACCTGCCGGATGGCGTCTACGAACTGTCGCTTGATGGACGCACCTTCAAAATAGCCAAGAGCGGCGGCAAGTGGCACAGGACTTTCCATCATGCAGTGGTTTAGAGCTTTTGAAGTTGCGGAACCCATATTGCTGATTACGTAACGCGGAAGCTCAATTTGTAAGGCAGGGCATACACTCTGGGTCACCGTTCGCCACCTATTCTCATGGGGCATCTAAAGGCGGGAACAGGAGTGTTTTCCCGTTGTCTTCATCACGACAGGCCTCACAGTTCCCCCGGTGCGAGACCATTTCCCAGAACAGTTGAACAGCGGGGCTGTCATATCCGCACGGGGCTCCATGCTGCTTCCAGACGAGCAGTTTCCATTCTCGGTATAGCTCTTCGTGAACCCAACACCCCATGGAGCAGGAACGATACTCGGCTCTCCCGCCCATTCACAATAGAATCTTTGGTCTCGGCAGTCTCCAAAACTGCACCTTCTCTGCTTCGCGATTTCCGCATCCAAGTTTGTATGGTGCTTCGCTCTCAGGGCAAGCACCCCGACTGCAACGCAGTCGGTGGGCCCGCGCTGTTCGTCGCATGTACGGCGAGCAGCGCATGAACTAGCTATAAGAGTTTTCTACAATGACACACGCACCAAATCGGGTTCCAATCTTTCGTCCGAGTGCGGCAGTACGGCAGAATTGTCCTGCCTCAGTCCTGTTCATGTTGGTGGCCGCTTTTTGGTCGTTCCTGTTCGCGATATGGCTGCTCCATCCGGGCATCTGAACTCGGAATGCACCGGAAGCGGATTTCCCCCTCGCGAAGCAAACTGGACAGAAAGCGGGTTTGTTCTGTCTCGGCGTAAAGAGCATCGTTGGTTTCCCCAGTCCTCGCACGTCAAGGAAGAATCGACCCTCGTGAGGCGATTACCTAGAACCTGCACACCCTGTAAATTATGGACAGTGATTGAAGCCTTTGGAATGGAAGAACTCCCGCTCCGCAGCAGATACTAGACGAGCAGCGGTAGTGAAATCTCTGTGACTTGTGGAGCCCTTTTTAAGAAGTAGAAAACCGATAAACAGAGTGTGTCCATCGCAATCGGTGAGAAGCGCCTGCGTACTCGGTCGATGATGCTTGGTGCATACTTTTCGGTCAACCCTAATCGCTTTCGGCCAGTGGTTCAGGTTCGCGATTGCCGAGAGTTTCAAGCTCCTCGATTTTTTCGTTCAGAATCTGCTTCAGTTGGGAACTCGCTGGATTGTCGCTGTGGTTTCGTTCGATCTTCTCGACTGTGTCTTTGAGCACCTGAACCTTCGGATCAATCATTTTGAGCCCTCAGAATCCCCCACGCAGTCTTCTCTGATGATTCTCTGTCTGTCGGGGTTTTCCCTAGGGTTCTCTGAGGTTCTCAGCGCAGCGGGACACGCGCAAGCAGATTGTTGCCTCTTTGGTTACCCTCAGGCTCAAATAGCAGTGCACACGGGGGATTCCGCCTCAGAGCGGTGTTCACTGAAGCACGCACGGCAATACACAGGTCGATGTTGGCGTGGGGTGAAGGGTACTGTCGTTGCCGACCCGCAGTCCGCGCAGGTCACTTTGCTATCAGCCCTCATCGGTCGATGGTTCTTCTTTGACCTGCACTCCCGGCAACTCTTCGGTGTGTTTGTGAAGCCACGGGCACGGAAGAATTCCTGTTCGCCTGCCGTGAACACGAACTCAACTCCGCAGTTGACGCACTTCAAATCACGGTCAATGAAGTTCATGCTGACCTCCGAGCCGGGAAGACGGGGTTTTGCGAATAGTCTGAGCTTCTCTGGTAGTGACGTCAAGTGTCCCATCCGTAAACGTGGAGCCCGTTTGAGAAAAAACAACGCCAGCCGGGAACAGGTTCGGCTGGCGAGGGTAAAACCGATTGACTTCCAGATTGATTGTATTGCGATGCAATCTTCAGATGGAACTGGGAAGAACCCTTGCTTCCGCGTGACCTACAGTGCAAAAGCTCTGCCTTGAATCAGTAAGAGGAAGCACTCCTGCAAGGCGTTCTGCGGCTTGCAGGGAGGAAGGGGAATGCCACGTCTAAATGGCTTGGAGGCTACCCCGAATTTGGCTTTGGGTTATTAAAACGATCTTCGCCCCGAATTGATGAACTGTATGTGACGCTCGTCACTCCATCCGAGTTCGAATTCTGGCAGCATCTTCGGAGGGAGTTCTCGTGCTCGACGATTCCACAATCAAACAGGACATCCTAGAAGTCTCCCAGCCATCCCCGCTTTCGGGAATCTTGGCCAGCCCAGAACTGATCAAAGAATTTATTCAACGTGGGAGGACTTTGACCTTCCCGCGCACGGCTGTTCTGTTCCGGCAGGGTGAATCTGCAACGAGGGTCTACCTTGTCATTTCCGGGGCTGTGGCACTCACGCTGCCATTCTCGACCTCCCATGCAATCGGATTCATCGCCGAGAACGGCTCAATTGTTGGTGTACCAGCAGCTTTCGGCAACCAGCCGTACTCGATGACAGGCGTTGTTGTTGCTAGATCGGAACTCATAGCGATAGAAGCGGAGGAGTTCTGCAAAATGATTGCCTCTGACCCGGTCCTGTCACTAAATGTGCTGAAGATTCTAGCGGCGGAGACTCGGGCGGCACGGATGGCAATCGCAGAAGCCGCTACTGCTTTTTGAGCGTCTCTTCCATGCTCCGCATCGCCTCATCATCCCGGCAAACCTCACAAGACCGGCGATGTTCAATGATCTGCCAGTAAAGGCGGACGGTGGGGCTGTCATCCCCACTCGAGTGCGCACCGACCTGTTGTTCTACAAGCCTTTTCCACTCGGTTTCGAGTTCAGCGTGCACCCAGCAAGGCATACGCGGCCATTGTAGGCGAGATTCAGTCCGCTTCCGCAACTCTTTCTTCTCGAAAGGTTTGTACCTTTCTCATTTGTGACGAGGGTAATAACACCACGCCGGTACGGGAACTCCGTTTGAGCAGAAACCTGCCATCCTGAAACTACCAATCATGCGAGATTCGTACAGAGCAGCTTTTAAGGACCTGCTCAAGAGATCGACACTGCCCCAGAACGTCAAGGTGACGATCAGCGGAGCATACCCGTCCCAAGAGACCGCTCGGCGAATCTTGGAGACTGTTGTGTTCTTCATGCGGATGTACGGCACTCAACTCGATCTGAGCGGGTTGGATTCGATAGCAATCGCCGACGATTATCACGAGACTCTCGCCAAATTGGATCGAGGTTTCAAAGCTCCGGCTCTGGTTCCCAGCAACGATGCGTTCGGAACCGACTTCGCAAGGGCGATTCCAGTTGTCCGTGATGGTCTGGTGAAGACCTCCATCGTACTGAGGTCGGAACTGGCTTGGGCTCTCGATGATCCTGATCACGAGATGTACAGCCGAGCAATGCATCTACTTGCTCACGAGGCAGCGCACGCTCATGACAATGAGGTACTGAGACGTACACTGCCGGAGTTTGGCAAGCCCAGCGGCAAGGACTCGAGCGATGAGTATCTGTTAAGCACTGCCCACATTTGCTGGAAGGAATATATCACTTCCCGGCTCAGTGCCCAGTGGGGCATTCGCACGTACTGTGGAGAGCTAGAGCCGAGGCTGTGTGACATGCTCTCGTCGGCGAAGGAGAAGGCTGACGAATCCCGTCACGGATACCGTTTTCATCAAAACCAGAAGCTCGTCGAAGGGGAGATTCGGAACATCTTTGGGAAAATTCTCATCCGTTCGTCTTACCTTGTCGGACACGTACATGGGCTAGGAAAGACCGTCATGGAGATGGCACCCCAATACTGCAAGCTGATCAACGAGCAAACGTGGTTCTCGCCAATCTTTCAACGGTACGAATCAACGCTGCGGGAGATGCACTCGACATACGGAAGTTGGACGTGTGAGGAGGTGTTCAGTCCGCTAGTCGGTACTTGTCAGGATTTGTTGAATGCCGGGGGAATGCGGTACGTCAGGGAAGCTAGTGGGGGGTAACGTTCTGAAGTTTGAGTTCACATCTAGACCCAGTCTCGGTGCCAATAGTGAACGTCCAATCTAGATAAGGCTTGGCAAAGAATCAGGGCCTTATTCCGGGTTTCTGAGCGGAACGCTTTCACGAGCTGCCGAGGTTTTGGAAAGCCGATTCTTCTTCCTCCTACGGAAGTCCATGCCCATCCTACGGAAGTCCATGCCCATCGTCGCGAACAATGACACGAGTCAAGCCCTCGATGTCATTCTTCTGAAACACCACTTGAATTTCATCAGCATCCGCGTCCAGACCATTCCAGATAAGCTCAGCTAGTGCCGAGAGTGGCCTTTTCTTTGCGAGGCTCTTGAGATGGTCAGCCTGAACTTGGACAGTTACCGTCTTCATGGGCTGAAGCATGGAGCCGCTGAGTCTGCAACTGGCGCGAATCGTCCGCGCATTCGACCTCACCCCTCTTTCATTTTCTCCGGCACCTTCCGAAACACTCGGTTGTAAATCTCGTGGGCAAGGTCAACCGACTCTTCGATGGCCTTGCCGGTAGGCACCACTCGCACGTTGACCTGCCGTTCCCGTGCGAGCCGGATACCGGCGATGAGACAGGCACCGAGATACACCATCGCTTTATTAATTCGGGGCAAGTGTGCATCCGGGTCGAACATCACCTACCCTCGGTTCGCTGCTGGTGAGTGATGAGGATGGTCAAGTCGTCCGAGGAAGACCTCTGAGGCAGGTACCGACTTAATTCACCGCACAAGGGACATTCACCGGTGATGGACTGAATTGGAAATCCCTCCCGGCCTGAGGGCACGTCTCGGCGGCATCGCTTGCAAGTCACCACGAACGTTTTTCGGCCTGAGGGCGTCGGGAACATGGAAACATTATAGGAGAAGATAAGGCGAATATAACGGGATTCGCTCAGTCCACTGGAGAGCCGTTCTCGCTGCCCTACTGTTATGAAGACTGTTACGATTTTTGAGCTAGAATCGGGGTCAAAGAGGTTGGCGTAGGTTGTCGTAAGTTAGGGCGAGCGGAAACAAGTCTTTCCAAGTGCTTGATTCTAATCGCTATCAGGTTGATTCTAAGAGACGTAGAGATTGGCCGAAAATCGGGGGTTCGAATCCCCCTCTCTCCGCCATTCCGCACCGCCCGCTTTAGGAAACTTGTTAGGTAACCGCCATGGAAAAGAGCTTTTCCATGTCAATCGCGGTGTTTGACTCCGCCCCCCTGGGCATTGCGGGGCCGATTGCTACTGCAATCTGGTGGTCTTCGAACCACGCGATAAAGCTCGAACGCTCAGACTCAGACAATCTCTGCTGATCGATCCACTGGTAGTACGCCCCCATGTCGCCGTCAATGAGCGAGCCGACTGGATCGAGTTCCGCTTGCCCAATCCCGCCGGCCAGCAATTCGTTCATGGGGCGCTGCCTTTGTCGCGGCGCATACCTGACGAGCAATGTGAGAGGCTGGGCACGGCGCAGCACTTCGCGGGATGCCCATTGAGCAAAAGCAGTGCTATAGATTTGAGTACCCGAGCCCTCCGTTAATAATTTCAACTCGAAGCGACTCAGTACCGGGTCAGTCCCTGTCTCCACCTTCAAATCGGTCGGAGTTAAGCGAGCCATCACTGCACGAAGTTCTTCAGGACCCATGCCCGGTCGACTGATCTCCTCCTGCATCCGCTTCAACAGGGCGTTCCGCGTTGGGGTCAGAGCCCTGTAGGAAACAGAAGCGATGTGACTGCCATGCGGCTCTAAATCCCCTCCCTCGACGTACCAGTGCGCGAATGGCTGCGGATAATTTTGGGCTCTCTCCTCGAGAGCAGCCATCAAACAAGCGAGCCCGCCCTGAGGGCTCACATTTGTGAAGTAGGTTCCATGCTTCCGCAGGTTTTTGAAGAGCGGAGAGCTGTAGCTTTGTACTTCTCTGCCGATAATTGCCACTCCGACCCTGCTCAGCCGATTAAGCTCGGGCTTCCTCAGCCGGTTCAGCCGATCGCCGTATTCCGTAGCGGCCTTGCGGAAGCCGTCTAGCTGGTGAGTTGACCAGAGATAGGCAGCCTGCTGTTCGACAAATTGGGCCGGAAGGTTCACCCAGTCGAAGTTCTCAAGAGTTGAGGACAGCGAGATTGAGAAGAATGCTTCGAACCACTGATGCAGTTCCGCATCTGACAGGCTGTCGAGAGTCGAAAGCTCATCTTGAAGCGTCGAGCGCTCGGCGGGAAACTTGTAGTCGAAATCGATGACCTCCCGCAGCAAGCTCGGAGCGAACGCAAATGGCAGCCGCTGTAATGCTCCCAGGTGCTCCGTTGCGATCGCGCGAGCCTGCGGCGGATAGGACGCGAAGCTTTCGGCTTTCAGTTCGCGCGGAAGCATGGCTAAGCCAACTCTCGTATGGATTTGCCGCTCGATTGCGATGGCGAGAACCCCATCATCGCGCCAATGCTCGGAACGAGGTCGATCGACTGAATCGGCGTGTCATAGACAACACCCTGCCGCACACCGGCGCCGAGCGCCATCATCCATGTGGTCCTGCTGGCCGAATCGCCAGTACGGTGATGTTGAAACCCGTTTCCGCCCGCATCAAAGTCCGAATCGCGCCCAAAGTCAGGCAGCACAAACATGGTGGTATTGCCTGCATACTCTGGCTCTGTCTGGATAGCCTTCCACAACTCTGCACAAAGGCGGTCTGTCCGGCGGATACCTTCGATGTAGAGCGAATAGGCTCCAGAGTGTGCGACGTCGATATCGTGCATGGTGATCCAGAGCAGACTCGGCGATTCTTCGCGCATGAGACGTTTTGCAATGTACAACGACAGCTCGTCCGGGCTTGAAAGAGTGCGCGCGTGCGCGGCGAAATCACCAATCGAAAGCTTCAGGATGGTCTCGAGTTGCTGCAGCTCCACTTCTCCGCCGGCCAACGCCGGTGTATAGAGCGGCGTTTCATAGTTGTCGTGAAGGAGGTGTTCGAAATCTGCTGTGCCGGCAGAACTGGTCAGACCCAGGAGTCTCTTCGGCAGAATGACTCGCGCGCCCTGTCCGGGGCCGAATCCTTTCACTTCGCTCTCGCCGATGCGATGAAAACCATTGCTGGGCGCCACCACCCATGCATCGGACAACGGCCGCTTGAGTTCTTTCCTGAAGTACTCAAAGATGGTCGGATGCTCCGGCGCAACCGACGCGAAGTTATTCAGGGTTTCGTAGACTCCCGTTGCTAGGCTAGCGGTGGCTACATAATGCCCGAGAATCCCTTGGTTCGTCACATGCGTGAAGAAGCTCGATTGCGGAGCCATCTCGTTCAGCATGTGCGGAATGTTTTCCTGGCCCTCTGGCGCAAACGTTTCCTGATCTCGTGCGCCACCACCAAAGGTGACAACCACCACTTTGCGTTTTTTGCGCACGGACTCGGCTCGAACAAAAGGGCTCGCCTGAATCAGTGCGCCGCCCAGTGCCAGTCCCGCGGCATCTCGCAGAAATTCCCTGCGCGTGCGGCTGACTGACACGGCGGTCTCAAGTCCATCTGAGGAGCGATTCACGATCATGGCCTTTCCGTGTTCGATCCCTTCTCCGCGTACACGAACTGCCGAACATCATCATGCTCTTTTTGAACTTCAGCAAGGTGCTCAGCGCGCAGCTTTTGATAAACCGCGAATTCTTTTTGAGCCTGTTCCTTCTGCCCGGTATGAATAAGATCGGTCCCGAGCCTGTAATGCGCATCCGGCAGATTCGGATCCAGTTCAAGCGCTCGCTGGTATTGGGGAATGGATCTCGCGTACTCGCGCCGATCCGCATATAGATTTCCTAGCTGTAAGTGGGCATCCGCAAGCGAATCGTCCAGCGCTAACGCTTTCTGCAAGAGTGTCTCAATCAGACTGCCGTCTACGTTTGCGTTTCCTACACGCTTGCCCTTCCAGAGACTCACCGCGTAATAATACTGCGCGAGTGCGTTGTCAGGCCGCAGACTGGCATATCGCTTGAATCGGTCTACCACTTCATCTGCCTGAAGCGGTGAACTGTTGTAGGCCTTGGAGAGAAAAAGATAGCAACGCTCATCTTTCGGATTCAAGTCTGCAGCTGCAATCAACGCCTGCACCGCTTTGTCATAGATCCCTCGGGAATACAAAGCGAGCCCCAGGCCGATAAGAATGCGGGGCGACTTCGGATACATCTCTGAAGCCTTTTGGAAAATCTGAATAGCCGGCTCGTAGGTACGATGCAGCAGCATCTCGCTTCCCCAGGCGAAGAGGTTATCTTCGCTGGGCTCCAGGTGAGCCGCTGCCTCGTAGTCGTTCGCCGCATCCACAAACTTGCCGTCTTTCTCATCAATTTGGCCCATTAGGGCATGCAGTTCGCCGCTTTCTTTCTGCTGGAGCAGAGACTTGACTACAGTCCTGGCCTCCTCGAGATTGCCCGTCATGAAGTCAGCCATTGCCAGATCGTACCCATTGTCGTACGCACTCTGGTTCAGCTCGTAGGCGCGCTTCAACAACGGCAGCGCCTCCGCCACCTTCCCCGTTTGGATGTAGAACTCGCCAAGGTTGTGATTCGCATCGTAATTGTCAGGCTGCAGTGCGCGGGCGCGTTCGAACTGCTCCCCCGCCAGAGCGGGCTTTCCGAAACGAAGTAGGGTGGCGCCGAGGTTGGTACGGGCTTCGCCTGAGGTGGGATTGATCCGCACCGCGGCTCTCAACTGTTCAATAGCCTTCTCGCCCTCAGGGACAGACGCGTAGGCCATGCCCAGCAGTTCGTGGATCTCGAAGCTCTTTGGTGCATAGGGGAGGAGTTTTTCGAGGCGGGATGCTGCCTGCGCGAAGCGGCCGGCATCGAAGTCAGCCACCGCAGCCTGATACTGCTCGTCAAGTTTGCGAGTGTCTTTCGTTTGACCGGCCATGCAACTCGTCCAGATCATGCATGCAGCCATGACTAGACAGCGCCGCCGGAACTGATTGCTCACAATTCGCCTCCGCGTGAGCAGCGTGGCCCAGATTGAAACACCCCGGCCGGAATCATCCGACCGGGGTGTAGTCAATCTTAGCCTAGTAGTACAGCTTCAGAGCAAATTGGATCTGGCGTGGATCGAATGGCTCGTCACGGGTTGATCCAACTTCGCCGAAGTGCGGGTCGGTGTAGTTGCCCGAACCGCCGATCGCCACTACGCCGTTGCCGCCGAAGTTGGGAGCGTTGAAGTTCGGGTGGTTGAGAATGTTGAAGAACTCTGCGCGGAACTGGGTTGAGAACCGCTCGCTGATCTTGAAGTTCTTAAAGAGTGAGTAGTCGAGTCGGTGGAAGCCGGGACCAGCGATCTGTCCCGGTTTGCTGCCGAGTGCGCCTGCTCCATTCAGGGGGATGCAACCCTTCGGAGAATCAGGCTTTGGAGCAAGGCTACCTGGATTTGTTCCGTCCCAAGTAAGTTGGCAAGGCTGACTGAACGCAGCTGGATTGTTAACCCAGAACGGCCGCGGAGCACCGTCGATTGTCTTGGTCTTGATTCCCAGCTTCGGGTCCTGACCCTTGACAAGTACCGTGTTGCAGCCCGCTCCAGCAACGGTCCCTGACGGGCAACCGAAGTTCAAAGGCTGACCACCTTGCAGAGTCACGATCCAGTTCATCGCCCAGCCACCGAGAATCAGATCTGCTGGACCACCGTGGTTCATGTACTGCTTGCCTTTGCCGAACGGTAGTTCATATCCGCCGCTGAAGTGGACCACGTGGCGAATATCGAAGTTTGCCAGAGCGTAGTCGAACTTCGGACCGAGCCCCGGAATTGCGTAGGCGCGCAGACCGCCGGTGGTCCCGCCGTTCAGCAAGTCGCCTGCGTCCGACATCGTCTTGGACCATGTGTACGTAAGCAGGAAGGTAAGCCCGTTCGCGTACTGTTTTTCGAGCTTTGTCTGCAGGCCGTGGTAGCGGCTTTCTCCATAGGTGGCCTGATAGCTGCCGCCTCCGAAGTCCTTGAACGGAACGCAACTGCCACCTTGGAACTTGGCGAATGCGCCGCAGTTCTTGGTGTCCAAACCGGAAGGCAGAATCTGCGTTACGTTCTGATAGCCGACGCCACCCTGAAGATCCGATCCCTTCGTCGTTACGTACGAGGCCGTCGCAGCCAAGGTGTTTGTGAACGAGTATTGGAAGGTGAGGTTGGCGCTGTAGGTTCGAGGAGTTGCATAATCAAACTGAAGTCCCTGCAGACCAAGTCCGAGCGCATTCAAAGCCGCTGGAGTGAGAGGAATGCAAGAGAATCCAGATTCGAACGACGCCGTTCCACCCGGTCCGCTGGTCGGACAATTCGCGTAGGGCGAGTTGTACTTGATCGGCGCTACCTGTGACGATTGGCTTGGATCAGCCGGGTTCGACTGCGGGAAGTACGACAGGTTGAACACAAACGGGTAGTTCTCGCCGATGTTCGGTCCGTATCCTTGATTTTCAAACGAGTTGTAAAAGAGTCCGAAGCCGCCGCGTACGACCAGTTTCGGGGAAACCTCCCAGGCCGCGCCTACGCGAGGAGCAAAGTTATGCTTCTGCGTCTGCAACAAACCTTGACCATACTTGTCGGTCGAGTTGAGCGCGATGCCGTCTTGCGCTAGCAGGTCGACAAAGCCCTTGCACCCGATTCCCTGGCAGGTCGCGTTCGTTGAGAGGGTGCGGTTGTCCTTGCCCTTGGCAGGAATGATGAACTCAGGTTTTCCATCTGGAGGACCGCTCGGAACGAAGTTGGCCTGCCCGCCGTTCGTTTCGTTGATAGGTCCGAAGTAATCCCAGCGAAGACCGAGGTTCACCGTCAGCTTGGGGCTGACCTTGAAATCATCCTGGAAGTACGAAGCGAAGTACATCTTCTCGTCGTACGTCTTGTTGATGTTGGATGCAAACACGCCGTCAGATCCGCCCGAATAGCTGAAGCCGTTCGGGTTGGCATTGCCAGCGATGGTTGCCGGAGCTGCCGTCGGAGGCAGTACGAATTGGGCGATACCGCCCGTCGTGTTCGAAGCATTTGGAATATCCGTGAAGCCGCCGTTGTACTGGAACTGCCCGTGCGACCAGGCAGGCTGCAACGTCGAGAACTTCACGTGCTGGTATTCGATTCCCATCTTGAAGCTGTGCTTGCCGTAGATCTTCGTGAAGTCGTCTGTGACCTGTAACGTCTGGCTAACTTCGTCGGAAGGCAGGAAGGCATTGCTTCCAAGGGTCTGGAGGTTGCCTATCGAGAACGCCGGCAGTCCGCCATTCTCCTGTCCCTGCGGAATATTTGCGATTCCGTACTGGTCGGGCAGTCCATTCACGGTGCCTTCCGGCCCGAAGCGCGTGGTGTGCAGGTGGTTGAAACCGGCACGTACCTGGTTAACCGTCGATCCACTGAAGACGTGCGTGAACCCCGCGACAGCCTGATCCGATTTCGCCGTCTGCACGCCCTGCTGGAACGATCCGCCGTCAGCGATACCGCCGAAGATACCAGGGATGTAGATCGGATCATCGGAATAGCTGAAGCGGAAGAAGATCTGGTTGTGCTCGGTGGGGTTGAAGTCTTCGCGCGTATCGAAGGTGTTGGCGTGCTCATAGGTATTCGGGCTGACAGCGTAGGTCTGCAATCCCGAATTCGGAGCCGGGTAAAGATTCAGCAGCTTGACCGCGTTCGGATCGATCCGGCCGGCAGGCAGCTGGTTGAGGTCGGAGCAAGCCGCTAGCGTGAAGCTGGCCGTTGACGGACCGCACTTCGTGCTGAATGGATCGCGCACGTAGCCGGCGCTTCCCGAGGTGTTGGTTCGTCCGGAGACCGGGTCCACCGCACCGGCTGCTACATAGCGCGTCGTTGCCGGATCGAGAACTGCGCCCTTTTGGATCGCACGACCCAGAAGATCGGGGCGAGTGGTTCCATCGTTGAGCGCGAGAATATCAGCCAGATTCGTGTAGTTACTGCTCCGCATTGCGGCGGTGGGAACGTTCGCGTTCTCTGATGTGCCCTGGACTCGACGCTTCCCTTCGTAGTCGCCGAAGAAGAACATCTTGTTCTTGATGATCGGGCCGCCGGCCGACACGCCGAACTGGTTCAGGCGAAGTCTGCCCTTCTTGATCTTGTTGTTGTTCTCAAAATAGTCGGCCGCATCGAACTTGTCGTTGCGGAGGAACTCCCAGACGGTGCCGTGCAGGCTGTTGGTACCAGACTTGATGGTGGCGTTCATGACGGCACCGGCAGAACGTCCGAGTTCCGCGCTGAAGTCAGCCGTCTGAACTTTGAACTCCTGAATGGCATCAACCGGTGGCAGGATCACGAAATTTGTGCCGTTCAGGAAGTCGACTGCGTTCGAGTTGTTGTCGATACCGTCGAGAAGGTAGTTGTTCTGCGCCGGTCGCAGTCCGTTCGCCGAAAAGGCGCCCGAGGCCGCGTTGCCGCGCGTGTCAGCCTGCGGCGTCTGCATGCCGGCGCCGAGCTGAGCGAGAAACGTGAAGTTACGGCCGTTGAGCGGAAGGTTGTTGACCTCCTGGCCGCTCACCACCTGCCCAACCGAAGCCTCTTCGGTCTGCAACTGCGGAGGCGTCGTGTTCACTTCGACGGTCTCCGTCGTGCCGCCAAGCTTCAGCGAGATGTTCACTTGAAGCGTCTGCGCAACGCTGAGCGTGAGGTTCTTCTGCGTCGTCTTCGCAAAGCCCTGCGCCGTCACAGTGACTGCGTAATGTCCGGCGCGGACGGGAGAAAACGTGTAGATCCCGCTTGCGTTGGACTTGGTTTGAAGGGTGATCCCCTGGTCCGTATTCAACAGCGTGACATCTGCGTTCGGCACGACGGCACCGCTCGAATCTTGAACCGTTCCTGTGATGGCTCCTTCGTCTACCTGGCCATACATGGGTTTGGTTTGGATGACGAGTATGCATACGATCGCCAGAACTGCGTACCGTAGTGCCCTCACCATTTTCAGCTTGCTGGAGTCACGGCCCATGAGAATAACCTCCGATCCTCTGTTTCCTCGTCTGGGACACACTTCTTATCTGTGAAGCAGGTTGTTGTGGGTACAGGGGCGCAATGAAATCGTTTTCCTGTAAACGGTTTCATTGCTCGCGAGAAAAGTTAGGCGATTCACGCAATGTTTGTCAATCAAAAGTTGTAGCTGGCTCTAAATCCTCATCATTCTGCCACGTGTTCAGGTAGGACCGTCCACCTCAACACGAACGCTAAGCCCCTTTGTAAATGCCTTTATCTGCCATACCTTGAGGCTGGGGAGCGCACAGCACAGAGTTGCGACCTGCAGCACCGTGCAAAACGCCACTTTGACGTTATGGAAAGCCTCCGGGCGCAGTTTGGTCATGTATTTGGGAGAGGCTGTGGATTTCCCGGCCCAGCTCTGGAGGCACAGCCGGGATGCTATGATTTCGACCATTCGCACGCGAAAAACTCCGAATGAAGTTCCCCCTCAAGCTGAATGCGCCAGGCTTCTCAAGACGCTCAATTCTGAAATCGTTGGCATCCGCTCCACTGCTAATTCGATCAGCACCTGTTTACCCCTTCAGCCGCCCAGCTTCCTATCTTGAGCTTCCCCTCGGAGATCTGCTCCTAGCGGAGGGAAAGCTCGTGCCTCACTATCCGGTGACCTCTCCTTTGTCGGGAGTTCTCGCCAAAGTTCCGCCAGGATCTGATGAATTTCCTCTGGAGAAATTCGCGGTAGAGATCGAAGCCATCCTCGGTCGATGGGGCAACACGCTGGAAAAGAACACTAAGGGGTATGAGGCAGCTTCAGAGATCTTGAGCGATTTGATCGAAGCGTCCGATCCCGCCTTGTGGAAGGAGACCGTGATCCGTTCGGGATTCGGCGTGGATACTTCGAGGCGTGTCTTCTCATCCATCAAGAGAATCTCGCGCGATGAAATGGTCAGGAGCCTTGATAAGTGGATCGGATCGGCTCTCGCGATCGAAACGACGGAGTTCGAAATCTTCAGCATCGAGCAGACGAACGCCACACCAGTTACCGTGCGAGTCGAAGTGCGCTACAACCTGGTGTCGAGGGTCGAGAAGAACAAACGCCAGGAGCGCGTTGGAACCTGGAAGATGGAGTGGTTCCACGACGCCTCCGATCACTGGAAAGCTCGAATGTGGCAATTCGGTGGCGAAGTGGTGTGCGCGGTGGAGAACCCAGCTTTTGTCGACATTACCTCGGAGACGTTCGGAGCAATTCCTTCCTACGAATCGCAGCTTTCGCGCGGAGCGGACCACTGGCGTACGGTACTGGATGGCGCAACCGGAATCGATATTTACGGCAACAACGGTATCGCAGCAGGGGATTTTGACGGCGACGGGCTGGACGATCTTTACATCTGCCAGCCCGCAGGACTTCCAAATCGCCTTTATCGGAACCGCGGCGATGGAATCTTCGAAGATGTCACCGAGAAGGCGGGAGTTGGTGTTCTCGACGGCAGCGCGTGCGCGCTGTTTGCGGACTTCCTGAATCGGGGACGCCAGGATCTGCTCGTCGTATGCGGCACCGGTCCGCTTCTGTTCTTAAACAACGGAGATGGCACATTCAGCCTCAAGCACGATGCGTTCAAGTTCGCGCGCCCGCCGCAGGGCTCATTCACTCATGCCGCAATTGCAGACTACGATAACGATGGCCATCTCGATGTCTACTTCTGCCTGTACATGTACTACGTCGGTCTCGAGCAATACAACTACCCGGTTCCCTATTACGACGCAAAAAACGGGCCGCCGAACTGCCTCTTCCGCAATCAGGGTGATGGAACCTTTATCGAGGTCACGCAGAGCTCCGGTCTGAACATCAACAACGATCGCTACAGCTTCGCATGCACATGGGGAGACTCGAACGGAAACGGCTTGCTCGATCTATTCGTCGCCAATGACTTTGGAAGTTCGCAGCTGTATCGCAACAATGGCGACGGCACGTTCAAAGACGTCTCCCAAGAAGCACATATCCAGAGCGTTGGTGCGGGCATGGGCTGCTGCTGGTCCGACTACGATAACGACGGCGGGCAGGAAATCTATGTCCCGAGCATGTGGGAAGCGGCGGGGCAGCGCATATCAGAGCAGCCGCAATTTCACAGTGATGCGCCAGATAGCATCCGCGAACTGTATCGGCGGCACGCACGCGGCAATGCTCTCTACCATAACCGCGGCGGGCAGTTCGAGAATGTGGGGCACTCCGCGGGAGTGGAGATGGGACGATGGGCGTGGTCTTCGGACTTCTGGGATTGGGATCACGATGGGTTCAGCGATCTGTACGTGACGAACGGATATCTTACAAGTCCTCAAGACGACGAGCTCGCCGGCTTTTTTTGGCGACAGGTCGTCGCCAAATCTCCTGAAGATACGACGCCTCTCACCGCATACGAAAACGGCTGGAACGCCATCAATGAGCTCATTCGCTCCGATCACACCTGGCACGGTCACGCGCGTAACGTTGCCTTCTCAAACAATCAGGACGGTACTTTCTCTGAAGCCTCGGGCGCGTTGCTGATGGATTTTCGAGAGGATTCACGGGCCTTCGCTCTCGCCGATTTCGATCACGATGGCAGGCTCGAAGTGGTTCTGAAAAACCGCAACGCGCCTCAGATCAGGGTGCTGCATAATGCCCTGCCCAGAATCGGCGCGGTGATCTCGTTTTGTCTTCGCGGAACCCGGAGCAATCGAGACGCAATCGGTGCATCAATCAAGGTGACTGCGGGCAAGCTTGTACAGACCAAGTATCTGCAAGCCGGCTCAGGCTTTCTTTCGCAGCATTCGAAAGAGCTCTTCTTCGGCCTTGCCTCGCATGAAGGTACTGTACAAGCCAGCATCCGCTGGCCTTCGGGGCTCGTCCAGACATTCGAGCAGCTTCCTGTCTTCAATCGAATCCGCATCGAAGAAGGGACCGGGACCTTCCATGCCGAGCCGTTCTCGCCTTATCGTGCGCCGGAAGCGCGCGTATCCTCGGCCGCGAGGGAGACACTCCCGCGTGTATGCGAGACATGGCTGATTCAGCCGCTCAAGGCGCCCGCATTCACGCTTGCCGGTCTCGATGGCACAGCGCGCTCCCTCGAATCCTGGAGAGGAAATCCCTTGGTCCTGACCTTCTGGGCGACAACCTCCCAGGAGAGTTTGCGGCAGATCGAGTTCTTGAACGCACACGCGGCTGATCTTAAACGCAAGTCACTAAAGGTTCTCGCGCTCAATCTCGACGAAGCCGAACAACGCGCGACGGCTAGCAAGATCGCATCTCAGTACGACCCAAGCACAACCGTCCTATTTGCAACCGACGAGGCGGCAGGTATCTACAACCTTCTGTACCGACACCTCTTCGACCGCCAGCGCGATCTGCCCGTCCCACTTTCCCTTTTGCTTGATGCCAACGGGATGATCGTGAAGGTGTACCAGGGCTTCTCAGAGTCTTTTCCGTTTCTCGAAGACAGTACTTCGATTCCCAGGAATCAGCAGGAACGCATGCATCGTGCTCTCCCGTTTCCAGGCTTGCTTGTGCAGGATTCGTTTGAGCGCAATGACTTCACCTACGGTGTAGCCCTCTATCAGCATGGGTACCTCGATCAGGCCGCGGAATCATTTGAGCAGGTAATCGCGGCGAAGCCCAGCGATGCGAACGCCTACTACAATCTCGGCACTTTGAACCTGCGCCGCAATCGCCCCGATGAGGCGAAGACGTTCCTGCAGAAGACAGTTGAATTGAGACCTGGATTTGCCGAGGCTTGGAACAACCTGGGGATGATCGCAGCGCAACAGGGGCAAGCCGAAGAGGCAATTCAGTACTTTCACAAATCGATCGAGATTCAGCCAGGCTACTACACCGCGCACATGAACCTCGGGAATCTCTATCGCCGTCAACGCGCTTTCGATAAAGCGCGAGACTTCCTGAATCGAGCTCTATCTCTGAGGCCCGATGACGCCGACGTGCAGTACAGTATCGGGATGCTTTTCGCGCAGCAGGGTGAACTCGATCAGGCTGCTCAGCATCTGCAGCGAGCCATAGCATTGCGTCCTGGATATCCAGAAGCGCTCAACAACCTCGGCGTGATCCACGTACGGCAAAATGATGCGACCGGAGCAGAAGACCTGTTCAAGACTGCCATTGCTGTCGCTCCATCATTCGATCAGTCATATCTGAATCTCGCGCGCCTCTATGCATCCCGAAATGAGCGGCAGAAGGCGCGTGACATTCTGGAGCAACTCCTGAAGCTGCAACCGAATAACGCGAACGCACGAGATGGTCTCGCGGTGCTACAATCTGCGCCATAAGCTCGCTCTAAAACAGGTATTCAGAAGGTGGATCCTCGCATGTCATCGAAGGGAGCGGTTATCTGTTGCCGAGGATCCGCTCGTTGGGCAGGCGTCATCGCAGCTCTCTGCGTTTCCAGTCTTGCGCAACAAAAAGCCTCAATCTCACCATTTCACGATGCGGAAGAGCTCCTCGCACAACACAGGCTGGCAGAGGCTCGGACTGACGCGCTTGAGCAGTTAAAGACGCATCCGAGTGTGGACGGTTACAACTTGCTCGGCATCATCGACTCGAGCCAGCAGAACTATTCGGAAGCTGTCGACGCATTTCAGCATGCATTGCGCATGAAGCCCGGCTCTGCGAAAACGCTGAACAATCTTGGCAACGCGTACGCAGCTCAGCGTCAATTCGATCTCGCAGAGCGCCAGTTCCGCGCGGCTTTGCGCAGCGAGCCGGCCAATCTCGACGCTAACTACAATCTCGGTGTGCTGCTCATGATGAACGGCAGCGCGGCAGAGTCGATTCCGTATCTCTTGCACGTGCACACTCCTCAAGCGCAATTGAACCTGATACGTGCTTATCTTCAGACGCACCGTACCGCAGACGCATTGCGCGCAGCAGATGATCTCGCGAACCGCAACAAGAGCGACGTCAAGGTTCAATTTTCACTGGGTCTGCTGCTTGCATCGGAACGACAGTACAAAGCGGCTCAGCGTGTTCTGGACCAAGCAGCTGCACTGCAGCCCGACAGCCTCGAAGTGCTGTATAACCTCGCGCAGGTTCTCCTTCGCACAGGCGAGAACGCGAAGGCAGAACTGATTTTGAACCGCGCGATTCGCATACAGCCGGAAAATGCCGACGCACTTTATTTGCTCGCACAAAGCTATGCGGGCCAGTCTCGTCCTCTGGATGCTCTGGATGCTCTAGTGCGGGCCCACAAAGTTGCTCCGGACAATGTGGACGTCATCTCCCTCACGGCGCAAATCACGATGTCTCAAAACTATTTTGAGGACGCGATTCCTTTACTTGAGTCCGGTCTGAAGATTGCGCCCAAACGCCCTGATCTCCTCGCCGCTCTTGGGCAGAGCTATTTCATGGCTGGCAAAACTGAAAAGGCGATTGAGGAATTCAACATGCTCCTCGATGTTGAGAAATCGGCGCGATCCTACGCTTTCTTGGGGCTCTCATACCGAAACCTGGGCCGCTTCGATGAGGCCAAGAAGTACTTCGACCGTGGCATCGCGCTTGATCCGCACAGTGCGACATGTCTCTTCAACCTTGGATTCATCGCTGAGCGGCAGGGAGATGCCGCAGGCGCCCAGCGGTACTTCGAAGAGACACTCAGGTACAACCCGAAGTACTCTGATGCCCTCTTGGAATTGGCCAACATCCACAGCGCCGCAAAGCGGCTACCTCAGGCCGAAGAACTATTGCGCCGCTACGTGAAAGTCGCACCAGACCCCGCAAACGGTTACTACAAACTCGCCATGGTTGAGAGAGGCCTGCACGAGAACGAAGCTGCGAACCGCGATTTGAACGTATTCAAAACTCTTTCCAAAAACGCCCAGGCCGGGCCCTATCCATTCGAACATCTGTTTGACTATCTCAATAGCCGCTCGGAGCTGGGTGCCGGCGCTCGCACACAACTCGACATTACCGAACTGCAGGCTGAGATCCAGCGACACCCGAATCAGCCGCAAAACCTTTACATGCTGGTGGAAGCGTACCTGAAATCCGGCAGACTTGAGGAAGCCCGAAAGACTGTAGGTGAGCTCGACAATCTGAGCTCGAACGACTTCCGCACTTTGAACGGCACCGGTGTCCTGCTATCACGATACCGCCTATATGACGATGCGATTGCGCACTTCCAATCCGCTCTGCAGGCTAATCCGAACTCAGACGAAGTCAAGTTCAATCTCGCTAATGCCTACTTCGAAGAACGCAAGTATGCGCAGGCGATGGAGACTGCCCAGCAGGTCTCAGAAGCTGGCAAAAAGGATGACGCGTATCTCACGCTGATGGGCGACATCTACGCGCATCTTGGCGACAATGCCAACGCAGCCGCGATCTTCAACGACGCAATCTCTCGCAATCCGGACAACGACCAGAACTACCTCTCGCTCGCACTCGTCAACCTGCGATCCAACGACGCAGCCGCGGCACAGAAGGTTCTGGCGAAGGGCCAGACACGCATACCTCATTCCGGGAAGATTTCATGGGGGCTTGGCCTTGTGGCGGCGATGGCGGGCAATGCGGATGAAGCAGCATCTCGATTCGAACATGCGATAGAGCTGCTGCCGGAGTGGGCGGGCGCTTACTCGACTCTGGGGGTGCTCTATTTTCAAATCGGCGAAATTGACAAAGCAAAAGAGGTCTTGAATCGCTTCAAGGAAAGCAGCGTTGGACCGAGCCTTGACATCAGCCGCATTGAACAGGTCCTTGATCGCGCGACTGCTCCAGGTGAAGCTACGACACATTCCCTGGCGGCGGAGAAGCGGCAACAGCTGCTGCAGTTCGCGCTGTCGCTGTCGGACCAGACCCTATGAACGTTCGATTCCTTCGCGCAACGGCTGTCGCGGTTGCGATTGCAGTTGAATTATCTGCACACGGCACATCCGCTTTCACCCAAAGAACGAGCAAGCCTGTTATTCACGGAACAGCCCCTGCCCCGTCGGTCAGGTTCGTCGACATACACAACTCCGCCGGAATTCATTTTGTTCAGGACTCGACGGAAACCGAGGAGAAGTATTACCTCGAGACGATGGGCACTGGAGTTGCATTCCTCGATTACGATCAGGACGGATTGTTGGATATCTATCTTGTTCAATCCGGAGCTACGGACGCCTACAAGCCCGCTCACCCGCTGCGCTCCGCCCTTTACCGCAACAACGGAGACGGCACGTTTACAGATGTGACGGAGAAAGCCCACGTCGGAGGCGAAGGGCACTATGGCCAGGGCGTAGCGATCGGTGACTTCGACAATGATGGGTATCCCGACATCTATGTGACGGGGTACGGTAGCGCGATTCTTTACCACAACAACGGTGACGGAACTTTCACTGACGTGACCGCGGGAGCAGGTGTCGCTGACAAAGAGAACTGGTCTACGAGCGCCGGGTGGTTTGATTATGACAAGGATGGCTGGCTCGACCTCGTGGTCACGAACTATATCGATTGGTCGCCGAAAAATAACCTCTGGTGCGGAGAACACAAGCCGGGCTACAGGTCCTACTGCAATCCAAACAACTATCGCGGCCAGAAGACCACCCTCTACCACAACAATCACGACGGCACCTTCACAGACGTAAGCGAGAAATCGGGTGTAGCCAAACCGGAGTCCAAAGGAATGAGCATGGTGCTCGCGGACTTGAACAACGATGGCTGGCCCGATATCGCGGTGGCCAACGACACCTGGCCCAACTTCCTTTTCGAGAACAACCACGACGGCACGTTCAATGACGTTTCGCTGATCTCAGGCCTCGCCGCGAGCGAAGACGGCCGCTACGAAGCAGGAATGGGCATCGACGCGGCTGACGTTGACGGGGACGGGAACCTCGACATTTACATCACCCATCTTGATTTCGAGCTGAACCGCCTCTATCACAACAATGGTGACGGTACGTTTTCCGACGCAACCTACAGCTCAGGCATCGGAAACAAAGCCATCCTCCTGAGCGGGGTCGCTGCGAAGTTCATGGATTACGACAACGACGGCTGGCCCGACATCCTCCAGGCGAACGGAGCCATGCTTGACAACGTGCAGCTCTACCACAGCCTGGTTACCTACAAGGAGCCGCTGCTGATGTTTCGCAATCTCGGGCGCGGGAAGTTCGAGAAGGTTTCAGACTCGCTCGGTCCGGATTTCAACCGTCCAATGGTGGGACGCGGCCTTGCAACGGCAGACTTTTTGAACGACGGTCAGGTCGGCATCGCGGTTAACTGCCGAGGTGAGGAACCGCTACTTCTGAAGAATGAAGGAACCCCGAATCACTGGGCTGAGATACTTCTGATTGGGACGAAGTCGAATCGCGATGGAACTGGCTCAGTACTCAAACTAGCTACTGGCGGTGTTACCCAGGTGGACCAGGCGAAAGGCGGAACAAGCTACATGTCGGCAAGCGATCCGCGGATTCACTTTGGATTGGGCAAACGATCCAGGATCGACTCACTCCAGATCACGTGGCCCAGCGGGCAAGTGGACAAGCTTACCAACGTTCCCATCGACAGCATCGTGGCCGTGAAGGAGGGTGTGGGCATCGTTCCCCATTCATTTCCAAAGGTGAAGCCGCGGTGATCAAGTTTCCTTCTTATCTGCTGACTTTCTATAATCTCGGAATCGCATGATCATCCCACGCCGCCGCTTTCTCGGATCCACTGGCTTCCTTCTCGGCAACGCTCTACTTGACCGTCTCACAACGCCGCTGTGGAGATCGCGCGCTTCTCAGCAGTTGAAAGCCGCTGTGGCGTCCACTCCGGCTTCGCCAGTGCAGTTCATCGATGTCGCCGAGCGTGCAGGTCTAAACGTAGCGAACGTCTGGGGCGGGACCGAACATAAGCGCATCATTATCGAGACCAAAGGTAGCGGAATCGCCTTCTTCGATTACGACAACGATGGTTGGCTCGATATCTACCTCACCAACGGAAGCCGGCTTGACGCGAAATGGCCTGCAGGCTCGGCTCCCACGACACACCTGTTCAAGAACAACCGAGACGGCACATTCACAGACGTTACGGAAAAATCAGGAATCGGCCGAAGCGGCTGGCAGACCGGTGTTTGCGTCGGCGACTACGATAACGACGGGTGGGACGACATCTTTTGCACCTTCTGGGGACATAACATTCTTTTTCACAATAACGGGAATGGAACCTTCACCGATGTCACAAAGAAGGCGGGCCTTGCACAGGAGAAGGGCCGATGGGGCACCGGCTGCAGCTTTGTAGATTACGACCGCGACGGCCATCTCGACCTGTTCGTATGTAATTTCGTCCGTCTCGATCCCGACAACCCGCCCTCCATCGACAATGCGAGCTTTTGCCAGTGGAAAGGTGTTCCGACAATGTGCGGTCCTCGCGGCCTGCCCGGCGACACCAACATCCTCTACCACAACAACGGAGACGGAACATTCACGGATGTCTCGGAGAAAGCGGGGATTCTCAAACCCGGCCCTCGCTACTCGATCACTTCGGTCTGCTGCGACTTCGATAACGATGGATGGCCTGACATCTACGTCGCTGTCGACTCAATGCCCAGCATTCTTTACCAAAACAACCACGACGGCACATTCACAGATGTCGCCGTCATCTCCGGGTGCGCCTACAACGCGGACGGCCACGAACAAGCCGGTATGGGCTTGGGCGTCGCGGATTACGACTGCGACGGTTGGTTCGACATCTTCAAGACCAACTTCGCCGACGACACCAGCGACCTCTACCACAACAACGGCGATGGTACGTTCACCGATCTTTCTTTCAATTCCGGTTTAGGGATCAACAACACCTACGTCGCCTGGGGTTGCGGCTTCATCGACTACGACAATGACGGATGGTCTGACATCGTACAGATCAACGGGCACGTCTACCCCGAGATCGACAAGTACAACTTCGGCGAGACGTTCAAGAATCCCAGGCTTGTATATAAGAACCTCGGAAACGGGAGTTTCAAAGATGTTTCCGCGAGCATGGGGCCGGGAATCACCGCTCGCTACTCAAGTCGTGGCGCGGCTTTCGGAGACTACGACAATGATGGCGGCATGGACATTTTGATCCTGAACATGAACGAGCTTCCATCGCTGCTTCACAACATCGGCGGCAACAAACAGAACTGGATCAAGCTGAAGCTCGTCGGCACCAAGTGCAATCGAACGGCAATCGGCGCCCGGGCTCGAGTCATCGTCGGTAAACATGCTCAAATGGCAGAGGTCCAGAGTGGCGCCAGCGTCATGTCGCAGAATGACCTCAGGCTGCACTTCGGCCTTGGCTCAGCCAAGACGATCGATGTCATTGAAGTGAAGTGGCCTACAACGCAGAAAATCGAGCGCTTCGAGAAGGTAAAGGTCAACCAGATTCTTACGATCCGAGAAGGTGACGGCATCATTTCTGCCCGGCCACCTGCGTCATGACCGATCAGGGCCGCGCCGACCGCTCCTGTGAGCCTCCGCCGACCTGCACCAGAAACTGCTTCACTTCCTTCCGCTGCTCGTTAACCGTGGCGGCCTGTTTCTTTTTGAGCTCTTCATGAAGCCGGAACTCATCACCGGCCTTCGCCTTCTCTCCGAGCCGATCGTACGCGACCCCCAGTCGGTAGTGTGCTTCTGTTGACTGCGCATCTGTTTCGATCGCCCGTCGATAGTAGTCCACTGCTGTTTTGAAGTCACCGCGTGACGCCTCGATGATTCCCAATTGCAGAAAGGCATCGCTGCACTTGGGATCGGCCTTCAATGCTCGCTGCAGGTGACTTTCAACCACGCCCAGGGTTGCAGGGTCGATCCGCTTCCCGTGCTCCTTCCAGTACGACATCGCATAGTAAAGATTCGCAGTGGAGTTTGATGGCTGCATCTGGACGAATCGCTGCAGCTTGCTTTCGATACACGGCAGCGAGTCGGGGGCCGCGGTCTCAACTTTGCCCATGAACAAATATGGTTCGGCGTCTCCCGGGTTCAGGTCCGATGCCTGGCACAGTCGCCGGGCAGCATCGTCATAGAGCGCTCCAGCAAACAGAGCTGCACCAAGGGCCGTAAGCATGCGCGCAGATTGGGGGTAGGCCTTTGCGCCCGCGTCAAAAACATCTTTCGCCTGCCATATCGCTCGGTGCGCCAGCAATTCGGAACCCCAGGCAAAGGTATTCTCCTCGCTGGGATCTTCTTTGGCCGCTCGTTCGAATTCGCGAACCGCGGTGAGAGGGTCACCGGATTTCTCGGCGATTTCGCCCGACAGTCTGTGCCATTCCGGCTTGTTCCCACTTGAAAGCAGATGACCAAGATGATCTTGAGCTTCAGAGAGCTTGCCGATGCGAGCGAGGGCTAAGGCCAGCTCATATTCAGCCTGCGCGTCCTTCGGGTTGAGAGAAAAAGCCGTTTGCAGGGGCATGATTGCATCGGAATACCGTTCTGCCCGAAGATAAAAACGCCCTAGGTTGTGGTTCGCCTCGACACTTTGAGGCGATTTCTCCAAGGCTGCGCGAAGGTCTTGCTCGGAGGCCCCGGGTGTAGTCGAATCGGAATTCGACTTCAAGCGAGAGGTTTCACGGTTCAACGCTTCGCTCATGCGCAGGTTTGTATCGGACCCGTGACCTCCGGCAGCAGTCCAGTCCGTCACGGCGGCGACCGTAAAGTTTGGCCTGTCTGAGAACTCCATCTGCGACGCTTCGCCAGAAGCCGAAGTAAGTGTCAATTCCACTCGCTGGACAGACCCTTTCCTCGTGAGGCTAACCGTTACCTCAGAACTGTGCCGCTCGCCTTTCGAAGCGCTGAGGAGATAGGCGCCAGCTTTAAGGCTCGAAAAGCCGAAGGCCCCGGATGCATCGGTCTTCCGCTCCTCGGCCTCCCCATCTCCCACGTGTTGAAGACGCACAGTGGCATCGACGACCGCTCCGGAACTATCGCGTACCGACCCGGTGATCGAGCCGTTGGCACCGCGCTGAATCTGCGAAAAGCCTAGCCGCGCCATCAGCAGCAAGCTGAAGAGAACAAAGAGGGTTCGAAGATTTACTTTCATCCTTCACATTCCCGTACACACAACGCGGTTGCCGGAGAAACCACCGCTGCTTGAATAGCCCGAGTGCTCCGTCATATTCAAGGAGTCCTGACCTCTACTCGACGAGCCCGAACCGCCGGAGCAAGAACGAAACGTCAACCAACGTAGTGTACCCATTCCGCCGCGCAGCGCTCCCCCGGGACAATGCTAAGTGCCTGACAACAAATTGTGCTTGTAGGAAAGCGCTCCTCGCAAGTCCGTAAAAATTCGACCCCATCTAGATCGAGTTTTGATAACAGCTTGCCGGAGACAGATTGTTTTGCGATGATGGTGGACCTACGAGCGCCTCCTGCCCCGCTCTCGGAGGCGCAGTGAAAGTCAACACTCTTAATCAGGAAACACGTTGCGGCGCATCTCAGTCGGAGGCCATCCATCTCTACCCTCACCCGTGCAAAGCGAAAGTAGATCGGGAGCACTCCACATTAGACAAGCTCCTGGATTGAAAACGTTTGCCTCGTAGAGGAGTCGAGACTATCCGCAGAGATGTTCCGTTCGGTCCCAAGAGGTATCCGGATGAGGTTCTCTCGGCACCAGATTATTCGTAACACGCTTCTCTGCGCGACGGTTTGCTGCGCTTCCGTCTTCTCTTCGATGTGCGAAGCCCAAGCAGCCATCTCTACAAATCCAGATCAATCCATCGTTATTCCCGGCCCGATCAGGTCCTTCTTGCGCATGGCCGGGATCAGCCAGGAAGTGAATCCCGAGCAGGTGCTCCCTTTACTCGCTCGCAACGTATCTCTATATGGCTTCAGCGGCGCAAACCAGAAGGAATACCTTGTCCTGCTCGATCGGTACGTCCACTTTGCACGAGAGCTTCAGGGGCTAACTGACGGTCAGGGCGTAATCCGAATCGGTGGCTGCAAGGATGCTGGCCGGTTGCTGAACACGCTCGGTTACCGGCTCGAGAATGCATGCGGGCAGCGCAATACGGCGCTGATGACGGCAAACGCCGAGCGCGCATTTCTAACCACCGATTCCGGTTTTCCTCTCTCCGCACTGGAGCAGGCGCTGCAAAAGGATGCTCCCTTCGAACATCAGTTTGCCGGCACGCGCGTTCCAGTCATTCTGTCAAACGGCGAGTGGGTCGCGGCATCCAAGTCGCGGCGCAACGCAAGTGACAATCTGCTGGACGTACTCCTGCATGACCAGGACCTGGATCGCCTCTACTCGGCGATGGCCAAGTACGATAGCGATACCCAAGAAGCTCTGGCGCGTTCGCCGGGCTTGAAGAGGCTATCTCAGTCCGCTGCCGTCGTGGACCTATACGGTGGCCAAATCTGCATCAAGGACGGCAAGGTGGCTGTGCCGGGAGACGCCGAAAAGGCTTGGCAGGAACTCGTCGGTGAGAGCCCACGATCACCCGGATCATTCGTAGCCAGCCTGTTCTCGAAAGATAGTGGATGGCTCGCGGCGTATTTCGACGCACTCAGCCGGATCAACCAATCGCAGCAGGCTCACTTCACAGAAGGAAATCGCCTCAAGCGCTTCTACAGCGTGTACAGATCGACGGCCATTCGCACGGACGCGTCCCGAGGAGTCTATCCGAGGAATGGCGACCTTCTCATTCTCCTCTCCTCGCTCAAGTGGCACCCCGACGGCGATGTCGCGATTCCGGGAGACGTAGCTACGTGGGACGCGATCTTCACCCAGATGGCTAAGTCTCGTGAGATACGGCCGTGGCTGGGCCGCGGGCACGAATGGAATACCTCGGGAAAGCTGTTGGAGACATTGATCGGCTCGTCCAACTATCGCGCGGAAAACGGGCCCATCCAGGTTTTTCTCCTGCTCAGTGCTATCGATGCGTCAAGGTCGCCCCAACATCAGATGTCCGCAGACACAGAGAAGCTCCTGGCGCATCGCTTCTCGCAGTTCCGTCACTGGTTTCCAACCTTTGCTGAATTCCCCGCTCTCGATGACGAGGCAATCGCAAAGTTCGTTTTGGCTGCCGACAAAATTGATGGAATTTCAAACTCGACTCTGCGTGCGAATGCGCTTGGAGCGTTTCAGGCAGATGTCGGCATATGGCAAATCCTGGCGCGCCAGCATCAGATTTCCGAAGATCAGCTGAATTCCTCGTGGCTAAACGTTGTCCAGCCCTTCATCGGAACCAATTCTTCTGCACATCTGTTTGAGGCATCGCGAATCGCTCTGCAGGCAACGCTGAAGGCAGCCACAGGCGAAGCAAACCTCTCCCAGGATCAAATTGTGGAGTTGCTCGCCGGGCCCGTCCATGCCGATCGAGACAGCCAGCGCGTACACCAGGAGATTGCGAATAGGATTCGTGCCGTACTCGAGGATCAGCGCCTCGCGTCACTTGACGCTCTGTTCGGCCTTTACGATGGGTTGGGCCAGGCTGGCAGCGGTGGAGCTGCAGGCGGGTCGCTGCTTGCCATGGCCGAATCTCTCCGCGAATTCGAGATGCCGCGGCCAATCTTCACCGGCAACGAACGCAGTTCCTGGGCGCCGATCATCTACAGCAGCCGACACGCAGAGTTGCAGGTCAAAACGGATCTGACCAGGGTTCTGAAGTCTCCGGCTACGCCGTCGCAGCTTGAGGCGGCGCGCGGCCAGCTCACGCCCTTCTTGCGCGACACTCTCGTGGGTCTGAACTATGCATACTATGAGCCACCTGGGGCCGAGGTTCTGCATAACAATCCCCTGTTCGTCCGTTCGCATGATTTCTCTTCGGTTTCTGTTCAAGGGGTGACTGAGATCTGGGATGTGCCTCGCCTGGTTGGAGTAGGAGTGACCGCAGGTGGAGGTGCCTATCTGCTGGGATCGCTAGCCGATCTGCCGTATGCGCTTGCAATGACCGAAGAGGATTTCATCGTGCCGAGGAATGTTCAGGCATTGATCTGGCGCGAAGTGGTTCCGAATCTCATGGTGGGCTCGACACTTCCACGCTGGTGGAACGTGACTCCAAACGAACTGCACGTCGCAACCCTTTACCAAAAGACGGGCGAGGAACTGCTGAAAGCGTCGGTAACCGATCCAGAGACGCGGACGAAAGTTCTCGCAATCCTGTCGGAGCGCATTACGCCAGTTCGCCTGGAGCAGATCTCCGCTAGTTTGCAGTCCAAGAGAGAACTGAAAGAGATCGTCACGGCCATGCCGCCGGCTGATCTCCTCTTTTTGGCGTTCGAATTCCGCGGCAAATACCCGCAGCTTGCTGACCAGCCGGGACCCGCATCCCGTGAACTGAGCGCGATCTGCTCGAAAGACCCCTCCAACACGGGCTGGGAACGCCTCTCCGCAGATTTTGGCGTTCCGCATCCATCGTTCACCGTGACGAACTCCTCGTCTCTACTCAACTCGAAGAGCATGACGAACTATGAAGGAAATGCGGGGAGGATCTTCGCTGAATCATGGGACTCGAATAATCTCTACTGGGCAAGGTTGGCGGATGAAATGGGATTCCCTCCTGTTGAGCTGAACCTTCTCGCTCCGGAACTTACTCGCAACATGATCATGAATATCTTTGCCAGCAATACCGATGATTGGCCTGCGTTGCAGCGTGCGATGCTGCAGACGGGAGAAGAATTTCGGAACGGTAAGATTGCGCGGAACGTAGCTATGGCGAATTCCGCCGAATGACTTAACTGATCGTCAGAATGAGTTGAATCTATGAAAAAAACTGCTCTGGCTTTTTTGGCAATGACTCCTATCCTTTTCCTTCAGTCTGCGGATACGCAGTCTACGCCTCAGGACGAGACTACGCGCCTTCGCATGAATGTCGTCCTCGTCCAACTCAGCATCGCGGTGACTGATTCGAAGGGCAACTATGTAAACGGGCTTAAGCCCGAGGACTTCGAGGTGACTGAAGATAAAATTTCTCAGAAGATTTCGAGCTTCGAGGAAGGAAGCGGGTCCCCGCCGGATATCGAGCCGGATCAGACACTCGATGCAAAGCGGACGGTGCGGCCCGCCGGATCTCAGGAGATCGCGAAGACCGACCTGCACCTCCAGACGGCAAGCACGGCGATGACTGAGCCGCACGGAAATCAGGCGAGTGTTTTTGTCCTGTTCGATACGAGCAACTACATGTACCGCGGGTTTGTCTTCGCTCAGGATGCGATTACCGACTTCATCCGCTCGATGGACGGCGCCAGCAAAGTAGCCTTCTACTCCTATTGTCGCGACCTCTCTCGCGCGATGCAGCTGACTTCGGATCACTTTGGCATCTTGAACGCAGTACGCAGTACAGTCGCCGGAGATGACGCAGCCCTCTATAACAGCCTCCTGCTGACCGTGAAAGATGCCGCTCCTTTGAAGGGCCGGAAGGCAATTGTGGTGTTCTCCAACGGACCGGACAACGCAAGCTCTGTGCCACCGGAGGATGTCGCCGAACTGGCGCAATCTACGGGCACCATCATCTACATCATCAGTACTCGCCAGGCCGAGGAGGATCCAGCTTCAGCCGCTGCCTTTGAAAGAATGAGTCGAGTCTCTGGCGGGAAAGCGTACTTCGCGAAGAACTGGCTTGATGAAAGGAAGGCGTTCTCTTCCATTCGAGAGGACCTCGTACATCTCTACACCTTGAGTTACTATCCGCAAGCCAATCCGAATAGAGGCTGGCGATCGATCAAGGTCAGGCTGGTTGGAAAGGACCTGCAGAAGTACCACCTGCGTACTCGAGATGGATACCGGCTGGCGGCGCAAAGATAGGCTGACTTCGGGCCATCAATCTACAGCAGCGATTCGCGCTTTTTAGCTCGCCGCTGCCGGTCGGAATCATAGAGTAAGAGCAATTGTCGCGCAGCAGCTAAGGGGGTTGTTTGTCCCGCCACCACTTCTTTCTCAATATCAGCAAGGCGCTTCTGCACAGCTTCCGCTGAGACGAACATCTGTTTCAGGCTTCGATCAATGCTCTCATGAAACCATGCCAGGCCCTGCTCACGTCGCAATTGCGCGAGGAATCCGTTCTGGCGCAGCATTCCGTGATGCTTGGTGATCTGGGACCATATCTCGCCTATGCCAAGGCCGGTGCAAGCGGAACAGACACAAGCCAGAGGAGTCCACCCAGAAGCACTTGGAGGAAAGTAGTGCAGTGCGATCTCGGCGACCGCACGCGCCTTCTCGGCTTCGCGAACATTGCTGCTATCCGCCTTGTTCACGGCGATCATGTCCGCGACTTCCATCACGCCTCGCTTGATTCCTTGCAGTTCGTCACCCGCACCTGCGATTGCGACGAGCAGCAGAAAATCAACCATATCGCGGACCGATGTCTCCGATTGGCCGATGCCGACGGTTTCGATGAAGACAGTTCGGAATCCCGCCGCTTTGCATATCAGAATCACTTCTCGAGTACGGGGTCCGATCCCGCCAAGACCTACACCACTTGGGGATGGCCGGATAAATGCCATTTGGCTTGCCGCCAGAAACGGCATACGCGCCTTGTCGGCCAGAATGCTTCCCCCCGTCAGCCGGCTACTCGGATCAATTGCAAGAACCGCGACCTTCTCTTGGCAAGTGGTGATGACGTGTCTTCCGAGAACGTCGATCAGGCTGCTCTTCCCTGCCCCTGGCACACCCGTAACCCCGATCGTGATGGAATCGGCCGTCTGATCACCGCAGATCTCCAGGATCTCCGCGGCCATCGCGCTATCGCCGCGATGAGTACTCTCGATGAGAGTGATCGCCTTCGCCAGCACGGATCGATCGCCGGCGAAAATTCCGTCAGCATATTGCGATAGCGAGAGCCGCGAAGTGTGAGTTGTCCGTAAAACCCTGTCCACTTTGCTTTCGCCTTCCTAAACCGCTGTGTACATCGACCATCGATCACTGTCGAATGCACTTCGGAGATTCGCGCGTACTGATCACCTTCAGGATGCGCTGCGCGGCAGCCGGAATCACGGTGCCTGGACCGAAGATCTCTGCGACACCGGCACGCTGAAGGAAGTCATAATCCTGCGGAGGAATCACTCCTCCAGCTACGACGGCGATATCTTCGTGACCGAGACTGCGAAGCTCCTGAACGAGTTCAGGAACAAGCGTCATATGCCCCGCTGCGAGTGAAGAAGCTCCAACGACGTGAACATCACTTTCAATGGCAAACCGTGCCACCTCCCGCGGCGTCTGGAAAAGCGGCCCGATGTCGACATCGAAACCGATATCGGCAAGAGCGGTGGCGATCACCTTTGCGCCTCGATCGTGCCCATCCTGACCCATCTTTGCTATGAGGATCCGCGGTCTCCTTCCTTCCTGCCTCTCGAACTCCATCACCATCTCTTGTGCTTTGCGAAACTCATCTGACCTTGCAATACACGCCGAGTAAACCCCTGAAATGGTCCGCGTCACGGGTTGATACCGGCCCCACACCTTCTCCAGCGCAGCCGATATTTCGCCGAGGGTGGCGCGTGCGCGCGCTGCTACAACCGATAGCTCAAGCAGGTTTCCGTTCCCAGACCGTGCACATTCTTCGATGCCAGACAGGGCGTCGCTTACGGCTGCAGAATCGCGCTCACGTTTCAAGTCCGCCAGCCGATCGATCTGCGCTGTCCGAACCTGTGCATCGTTGATTGCGAGCACGGGTATATTCACGGGCTCGTCGTTCCGGTACGCATTCACCCCAACGAGGACCTCTTCGCCCGAATCGATGTTCGCCTGCCTGCGGGCTGCTGCTTCTTCAATCCTTAGCTTGGGGGTGCCAGCCTCGATAGCCTTTGTCATGCCCCCCATTCGTTCCACTTCTTCGATCAGGCTCCACGCTGCATGCATGAGTTCGTGAGTGAGCCGTTCTACGTAATACGATCCACCAGATGGATCGATCACTCGCGTAATTTCCGTCTCTTCCTGGAGGAAAATCTGCGTATTGCGCGCGATTCGCGCAGAGAACTCCGTGGGCAACGCAAGAGCTTCATCCAGCGCATTCGTGTGAAGCGACTGGGTATGTCCCAGGGCCGCTGCCATTGCCTCGACGCATGTGCGCACAATGTTGTTATACGGATCCTGAGCCGCAAGGCTCCAGCCGGAGGTCTGGCAATGCGCTCGCAGCGCGAGCGACTTCGGATTCATGGGATTGAATTGCCGCACGATCTTCGCCCACAGCACCCTGGCAGCGCGTAGCTTGGCAATTTCCATGAAGTGGTTCATTCCGATGCCCCAGAAGAATGAGATCCTCGGGGCAAAGTCATCTACGCTAAGTCCGGCCCTGATTCCTGTTCTGAGATACTCGAGTCCATCGGCGAGCGTATAGGCAAGCTCAAGATCTGCAGTGGCTCCGGCTTCCTGCATGTGATAGCCGCTCACACTGATGCAGTTGAACCTCGGCATCTTCTCTGAGCAGTATTTGAAGGTGTCTCCGATGATCCGCATCGACTCCGCTGGAGGATAGATATAGGTGTTGCGGACCATGAATTCCTTCAATATGTCGTTCTGAATAGTGCCACTCAGTTTTTGAAGGGCGACTCCCTGCTCCTCAGCAGCGACGATATAGAAGGCCATAATGGGCAGAACGGCTCCATTCATGGTCATCGAAACCGACATCTCATCCAGAGGGATGCCGTCGAAGAGCTCCTTCATATCGAGCACAGAGTCGATCGCAACCCCTGCCTTGCCGACGTCCCCTCGCACTCTCTCGTGATCTGAATCGTAGCCGCGATGCGTGGGCAGATCGAAGGCAACTGATAACCCTTTCTGCCCAGCGGCCAGATTGCGCCGGTAAAACGCGTTTGACTCCTGCGCAGTGGAGAATCCCGCATACTGCCTGATCGTCCAGGGCTTCAGCACATACATTGTGCTGTAAGGCCCTCGAAGGTATGGAGGAATGCCTGCAGCATAATCCAGATGCTCGAGACCTGTGATATCTCTACCCGAATAAACCGACTTCACGGGGATGTGTTCCGGTGTTAGCCAGCTCACAACATCCGCTTGCTCTCGATCAGAAGCCGGCTGGCAATCGAATGGCATCTTCGAAAAGTCGGGTCTCATCGTCACCCACCAATCTGAAGCTTCTGCTGAATGGCCGAAAGCACATCCACAGCGTTGCTTCGCACATGGATGAAATGTTCGATACCGAGCCCCTGCAGTTCCTTGGCGCACTCGGGATTTCCCGCAATCGCGACATTAACCTTTTGCTCCCGAGTGGATAGGGTAGCCATCAACTGCTTCGCGAATGGAAGATACTCCTGATCTGAGCTGCACAGCACAATGAGACTTGCTTCGACCTGCGCAACTTCTAAAGGAGCGTCGCATCGAACGGCGGCTGTGCGCAAGCCTGCGCAGGCGAAGAAGTCCGCCGCAAATTGTGCGCGAGCTTCGCTCATCCTGGCGTCCCCAAACGCAGCAAGAATAATCCTTGAATGTCCGCCATTCAGAAATGCCCTTTCCGAACGGAACCTCAGCTCCTCGAACGGTTGAGCAGCCCGCAGCCTCGCATTCGGCAGCTCGGGGTCAGTCCGCTCCAGAGCCAGCTCGTGCACGTCCGCAAACCGGTTCGTCCCCGTGAGTGCGAGCTTCCGTCTGCTGACCGCCTCCTTGCGATCTGCGCTCCTTCGCTCAGCGATGCGATCGATGAACGCAGTAGCCTTCGATGTACTGAAGCCTCCGCCCGCCTCGATCTCTTGAAACAGCTTCCAGGCTCCGGCAGCGACCTTGTTGGTAAGGACTTCAATCAGATAGGCTCCACGCAGCGGATCAGCAACACGGGCGAATCCGGCTTCATGCTTGAGAAGAAGCTGCAGATTGCGCGCGAGCGCTCGGCTCGCCTTCAGCGGGGTCCGATAGCACTCGTCGAAGGGCGTAACTGTGATTGAATCTGCGCCTCCGAAAACAGCAGACATAGCTTCCGTTGTCGCTCGCAGGACATTCACGTGTGGGTCGTAGACTGTCTTGTTCCAGCGAGCAGTGCGAGCGTAAATTACTGCTAGCGGGAAGTCCTGGCCACCACCGAAACTGTGCAGCGTTTTCGCGCACAGCAGGCGAAATGCTCGGAGCTTCGCAATCTCCAGGAAGAATTTTGGCCCGACAGAGAAGCGAAATGTGAGAGCCTCCACAGCTTGCGTGACGCTCACATCTCTTTGTTGCATTTGGTCAAACAACTCGACAGCTGCTGAAAGCAGAAAAGCGATCTGCTCAGTCGAGGTAAGACCGTTCTCTTCGTACTCCTCCGCGTTGAGACACAACAACCGCGACTCAGGAAAGTTTCGACACAGCTCAGCAGAAAAGTGTACGTCCGCGAGTGGATCGATATCCGTTGAGACATGCCCACGGTTTGGTCGGTCGCGGAGCCACCCGGCCGTGACATGCGCAGCCTGTTGATCTAAGCCGGCCAATCGCACCGGCAACTCATCCAGACCCCCGAGGAGTTGCGTAAGGTAGGCACGATCTAGGTCCCCTTTGACCCTAAATGAGATCTCATCCGCACCCGCGGCGATGGCCTCCAATGCATCCTGATTCGCGCGGAGCGAGTCTGCTGCATCAACCTCTTCCAGAATGCGCCAATCGGAGTTCTGACGCTTCCCCAGCTCAGGACAAGCAGGGCACGCATCTGAAACCAGAGACCCCAACCTGTCTAAATCTTCGCGCCTGTAATAGGGTTTTACATCCATCCCTTCTTCTGCGTGCCATACAAGCTTTGCCGGATAATCCGGCTCACGCACGCACGTTCGTATCGCGGATTCCCACTCTTCCGTTGCCACCTCCGGAAACCCAGATAAGAATCTACTAGTGCCCATCGCTACTCCCGGTTGGGTCTTCCACGATCTCGATTAGCACTCCAAAAGGGCTCTGCTCCTTTGATTTCGGATGAACGAAGAAGACCGTTGTGCCGCGCGACCCAGCCCGCGGCGCATCGTCAATGATCCTGAAACCTCCGTCCCTCATGGCTTGAAACGCAGCTCGCGCGTTCTCCACGCGAAAGGCAACGTGAGCCAGCCCTCCATGTCCGCCGTTCTTCGCAATCAACCTCGCTACGGGCGACTCGGGGGTCAGTGGTTCAAGCAGCTGGATCAGGTTCGGCCCATTGCCAACCTGCAACAGAACCTCGCGGACCTGATCCGATCCCAGCACTTCTTCGCGGTGAATTTCGCAAAAACCGAGTAGCTGGTAGGCCGCAACTTGCGCCTCCAGGGTTCCAGGCGGAACCGCAATCGCGACATGATCGATAAACTGAATACCAGGAATATCGCGAAGTTCCAGTTGCTCTCGCTCCGGGTAGGTGGGTGTCTTGGAAGCGGCCGTTCCTGTCATGCAAGCTCCAACATCAATTCATTTACCTTCACCGCCCTACCCTGACTCACGAAGATGTTCTTTACGACACCGCTGGCCGGGGCCGCGATCTGCATTTCCATCTTCATGGACTCCAGCACGATGACAACCTCTTCGGCCTGAACCGGCTGGCCCACTTCCACGTTCACCTTGATGACCAGGCCCATCACAGGACTGCGGCATTCCTTGTCGCTGCTCTGCTCCGGCACGACATGAGCTACAGAATTGGGCAGCGAAGCAGGAATGAACGTAGGCTCGGCAGGAGGATAAGGCGGATACTCTGGCGCGCTTTCGGCTGAATCGAGAATTTCAACCTCAGCCTCATAAGTCCTGCCGTCGATCTTGATCCGAAGCCTCAAACTTCCTCCTCTTCACCGCTGAACGCGCAGATTGTGACCGCCCTGCACAAGGACCCGGCCCTGTTGTGTCCAGGAGCTTGTCGCTGGCTTGACAGACTTCACAACCGCATCGGGCCCGAGCGTGGCAACGGCTGCGGCCGCAATGGCCGCCCGGATCTCCGGCGCAACCCTGGCCTCGGACGCTTCGTGGCCGATCTCTGACCCATCAACCTGCTGTGCCTCGCTCTGGATCTCCGAGACCTGATACGCACGCTGCTGCATCGACCATTGCTGTTGATGATCGGCCAGGCGAGTTTCCAGTGCACGGATTGCATCATCAAGTGATGCGATCTGATCCGCGATCTTCATCTGTCGATCCGACAACGCAGAGCGCATTCTGCGCAGCAACAAGGCGTAGCATCCCGCGAATGCCGATCCAATCAGCGCCGCGATCGCAAGAAGATCCGTTCCATGCAGAGTCAAGATATTCTCCTCAAAGCGGAATGAGCCCATGTTTCTTGGCTGGCCGCAACTCCCGCTTTCCGTGCAGAGATTCGAGTGCGAGCGCCAGGTACCTGCGCGTCTCCGCAGGCTCGATGATCTCGTCCACCAGCCGGCGTCCGGCGGCAACATAGGGATTCGCAAAAGTCTCCCGGTACTCTTCGACAAGTTCCTGGCGCCGTGCCACCTGATCGTGTGCCGCCTCGATTTCGTGTCGGAATACAATCTCAGCCGCGCCCTCCGCGCCCATGACAGCTATCTCTGCTGTGGGCCACGCTACGACGCGGTCAGCGCCCAGCCCCTTCGAACACATTGCGATGTACGCACCGCCGTATGCCTTGCGCAGCACAACGGTAATCTTCGGCACCGTTGCCGCCGAATAGGCAAACAGCAGCTTCGCGCCATGCCGGATGATCCCCCCGCGCTCCTGCTCAACTCCCGGCAGAAATCCGGGCACATCCACAAACGTCAGCAAAGGCGTATTGAACGCGTTGCAAAAACGCACAAAGCGGGCAGCCTTATCTGATGCATTGACGTCGAGAACCCCAGCCATAACGCTTGGCTGGTTCGCGATGATTCCCACTGGCCGTCCCTGCAGCCGGCCGAAACCAATCACAATATTTGGCGCAAAACCCGGCTGAATTTCGAGGAAGTCGTTGTAGTCCACAACTCGGGTCACAATCGAACGCACGTCGTATGCGATCTTCGGATCCACCGGCATCACTAGGTTCATGTCCGAGTCCGACTTGATGCGCGAATTGAATGGCATCCGCGGCGGATCCTCGAGATTATTCGAGGGCATGAAGCTGACCAGACGCCGGCAGAGTTGAAGAGCTTCCTTATCGTCCTGAGCGATGAGGTGAATTACGCCGGAGCGATTCATCTGCGATTGCGGGCCGCCCAGTTCTTCCGCGCTTACATCCTCGCCTGTAACCTGCTTGATGACTTGCGGCCCGGTGATGAACATTCGCGCCTGGCGCGTTTGAATCACGAAATCAGTAAGTGCAGGGCTGTATGCAGCTCCGCCCGCGCAGGGGCCGCAGATTACGGCAATCTGTGGGACCGTTCCCGATAGCTGAACGTTACGGTAGAAGACCCGCGCATAGCCATCGAGGCTGTCGATGCCCTCCTGCACTCGTGCGCCGCCGGAGTCATTGATAAAGATGAACGGCGTCCCTGTCTTCAGGGACATAATCATCATCTCGACGATCTTGCTGCAGTGCACCTCTCCAGCAGCCCCGCCAAGCACTGTGAAATCTTGGCTGGCCAGATGAACCAAGCGTCCATCGATGGTGGCGGCACCGGTCACAACTCCGTCAGCCGGGGTCTCCTTGCCTGCCATGCCAAAAAGAGTGGCGCGGTGCAGCGCGTAGATCCCGATCTCCTCGAAGCTGCCCTTATCCGCCAGCGTATTGATTCGTTCCCGCGCTGTCAGCTTGCCGGAAGCATGCTGCTTGTCGATTCGGTCTTTGCCCCCGCCCAACTCCAGTTCTGCGCGCCGGGCGCGAAGCTCAACGATTCGCTCCTGCATGCTCTTCGTTCTCGAAACATCCTGCAGCTTCGCCATCCCCACTCCAGAACCTAAGGCCGGTCCCGGAGAAGCACAGGCGCTAGCCCGATCATCCTCCGCGACCTCCGCAATTCTAGGAGTCAATCGTGGGCGGGGGATGTGATCTACTTCACGTCTGGTTCAACTTGGATTGGGCGGCGGCGCCGGCATTCAGGGAGTTGGACGGGGTGGTACCGGAAGAACGATTTCTGTGAGACTGAGATTAAGGCGATCGCCTTGAAGCCAGGTCGCATTTGCGGCGGCTTGGCTCCCCGGCGCTTCTCAATGTTGCACGAGCCGCAGTTCTCCCGCCGCTCACGTGAACTCTTCAGACGGTTCTTACTTCTCGTCTTTGGGCCGCGCCATCTTTTCATGCATGGCGCCCTTCACACTTCCCGGAATCGCATTCGCAAGCATTCCTTCCATCTTGGTCTTCCCGGAAGCTGCATACACGTGATCGTCGCCCGCGAACAGCGCGTCAATGCCCTGCTTTGCAACGTCCTGCGGTTGGCTTTCCTTTTTGCCCTTGGCGCCCACTTCCGTATTGTCCATGCCGGCGCGGTGAAAGAAGTCGGTATCGGTCGGCCCCGGCTGCAGCGCAGTCACAGTGATACCGGTGTCCCGCAGTTCGTATCGAACACTGTGCGCAAACGACAGAACAAATGCTTTGGTCGCCGCATATACCGCTTCACGGGGCGCAACCATTTCTCCCGCAATCGAGGCCGTGAATAGGACCTTACCTGCACCAAGCGGGCGCATGTGTTGAATCACGTATTTGGCAAGTTGCACCGTTCCGACGCAGTTCAGCTCTACCATCTCCAGCTCTTGCTCAAGGTCGGTTTCCCAAAAGAGGCCGCCTACCCCGATGCCGGCATTGAGGCATGCCACGTCCAGCGGACGTCCCAGTGTTTCGACAGCATTCCATAGCTCCTCGACCCCGTCACGGGTGGACAGATCCGCCGTCACATCCTTGACCTGTACTCCCAGCGAGGCGAAGTCGCTTTTTGCATTTTCCAGCCGCTCTCCGGCCGAGCACACCACGAGGTCATACCCGCGGGAACCCAGTTCCCGTGCCAGCCAATATCCAATCCCGCTTGATGCGCCCGTCACGAGCGCCAGTCTGTCCGACATAAATCACATCTCCACATCTGGTCTGCTTGCTTTGCCGACACACTTGGATGCGAAGCTGGATTCCAGGTTGGATTGGGTACAACGGATGGCGCGATCTGCCGCTTCTCAGTTTCCGACAACCAGGACCTGAAAGCTGCTATCCACGCGAGAGACCTTCAAAGGAGCGGGTCTACCATTGGTCATCGGAGTGTCCATCGCTGCTCCGTACACCACGGTCGTCAAGTACACGTTCCCGTTGGATGGATCAAGCGCAAGCGTTCTCGCGTGTTGCCGGGTCGGGAGTGTCTGGACTACGGAGTATGTATCCGTCACAGTCTGACGCACAATCGTAAGACTCCCATCCCCAGCACCGTTTGCCGTGAAGATCAGCCCTCTGTTCGCGTCGTAAGCAATCGCGTCCGCTCCAGCACCGATCGGGAGAGCAGCGACCACAGCACCCCGTTGCGGGTCGATCACAACCATTCTGAAGTTATTGCAGGCCACAAACAGCCGTACGTGATTGGCATCGATCGCGAGTGCTCTAGGTCCTTCGCACGAAGGGCCGAGTGAAATTGCGCTGGGAAGGGCTTCTGGCGGAGGGTTTGTAGCCGCACCCCGGAACCAGTCCAGGACAGGAGGTTTCTCGCTGCGAGTTTCTGCGTTCACACGAGTGCGTGTCTGCGACGTACCAGCAGTCTGCGGGACTTTACTACGAATGCTGACTATCCGCTGGAGCGCATTCTCGACTGCCTGCGCATCGATGCGAATGATCTGGTCGCGATCCCTGACTGCCATGTAGACGTGCCCGTCGCCATCGGACTCAGCAAAGCGAAGTTCCCCAGGCACCACCAGTTGCGCCAGCTGCGCCCTCTGTGCAATGTCGATCACCGTGATCGATGACTGCGTACCTTGCGGAATACCTCTAGAGAGCCTTGCAGCCGCGGTCCGTGTCGGACCAGATTGTCCCGGCTGAGCTGGCGGAGTCGCAGGCGAGGGCTGGCCTCCGACTACAAAAAGCAACCCACTCGGTACGTCGAGCGCCATTGATCGGGGTGCCGGACCAGTGGGAATACTCGTCACAACCTGAAATGAACGCCGGTCGAACACGCGTACTACATCTGCCTGGCCATCCGTTGCGTATCCGTACACGCCCTGGCCATCGAGAAGTATCGTATGCGCCTGCCTAAATCCTTTCACCGTACCGGCCACTGTGCCCGAATCCACATCTACCACCTGCACGGTAGGTCCGTGTGCAATAAACAACTCTCGAGCGGCCGGATCCATGGTGAGGTAATCCCAATCCCCTTGGCCGCCCACTACCCACGTCTTGGTGATGAAAAAAGGATGAGAGGGCGTTGCATTAGGCGGCGGAGGCACAGGCGTCTGCTGCCCCGCGGCGATGCCTGCTGCGGCAACGGTTGACCACAGTCCTACTGTCAGGCCGGCGAACACCCGCATCCTGGCACGCTCCTTCAATCTTTGACGCCGTATCTTGTTCTTGCGCTCAGATTTTCACGCAAAGAGTGCATCGATCAGAACCAACGTTAATGCACCCTAGGGTAAGTGTCGATGCATCACAACTCCTAGTGGGCATTCGATTTTGCTCTTCAGAGGGGGTTTAACGTCATGGACTCTGCCAGGCTGCGTCAAACCGCTCTGGCCATGGTTGCCAATCATAAGGGTCTGCTTGCAATGGATGAGAGTACCCCGACGGCGAATAAACGTTTCGCGGCCGCAGGCATCCCGCAAAACGAGCAGACCCGCCGCGCCTACCGTGACCTCATCGTGACTACTGCCGGGCTCGGGCGGTTTCTAAACGGCGCCATCCTTGTGGACGAGACCCTTCGTGAGCAGACCCTAAGCGGGAAACCTTTCCCCAAAGCTCTCGCAGAGCAGGGGATCATTCCAGGAATCAAAGTGGACTCTGGAGCCCAGCCCATGGCTGGCGACCCAGGCGAAAAACTCACCTCCGGACTAGACGGCCTTCGCGAGCGGCTCGCTGAGTACGCCAAACTGGGAGCTCGCTTTGCCAAATGGCGCGCCGTCATCACCATAGGTCCGGGCATTCCTACTCGAAGCTGCCTGCAGGCCAATGCGTTACTGCTCGCTTTATATGCAGCCCTATGCCAGGAAGCAGACCTGGTGCCGATCGTTGAGCCGGAAGTTCTGATGGACGGAGATCATGACCTCGCCCGGTGCACCGAGGTCACCGAACTGACTTTGCACACCGTCTTTCACCACCTCGTCACTCAAGGCGTGATGCTCGAAGGCATGATCCTCAAACCGAACATGGTGGTTCCTGGGCAAAGAGCTCCGCACCAGAACAGCGATGAAGAAATCGCTGACGCGACCGTGCGCACTCTACTTCGGACGGTCCCGCCTGCAGTTCCAGGCGTCGCATTTCTCTCCGGCGGCCAATCCGGCGAGCAGGCCTGCGCGCGACTCAGTACCATGAACTCTCGGTATCGCGGTCGCCTGCCTTGGGCGCTCACCTATTCCTTCGCACGCGCCATCCAGCAACCCGCCATGGACATCTGGCACGGTGAGGACGCGAACATCCCCGCTGCCCAGAAGGCTTTGCTGCATCGAGCGGAGTGCGCTCACGCGGCGCGCAAAGGTGAGTACACTCCAGCGATGGAATCGGATCAAACCAATGAGGGCTGACAGACCATGACCGGCAAGCGCTTCATCAAGGACCTTCGCGTAGCCCCCGGCGATCACATTCGGCTCCGCGACTTCAATCCAGGCTACAAGGGCAGCTATCAAAAACATGACGCCCTGAAGAAGGTCGAAGAACTCCGCGACAAGATGAACGATCTTCAGCAGCGACTCTTCGCGGAACGCAAGCGGTCGCTGCTCATTGTGCTTCAGGCGCTCGACGCCGGCGGCAAAGATGGCGTGATCAAGCACGTCATCGGCTCGATGAATCCCGACGGCTGCCATGTAGCCAACTTCAAAGAACCCACGCAGCAGGAGCTATCGCATGACTTCTTGTGGCGTATCGAAGCCCAGACACCCGCCAAAGGCGAAGTCGCAATCTTCAACCGCTCGCATTACGAAGATGTCCTAATCGTCCGCGTGCACAATCTTGTCCCGAAAGCCCTCTGGTCGCAACGATACGACCAGATCAACGACTTCGAGCGACGACTGGTGCAGAACGGAACTTGCATCTTGAAGTTCTTCCTCCACATCAGCAAAGAAGAACAGCTCAAGCGCTTCGACGAACGGCTCGATGATCCAGCCAAGCGCTGGAAAATCAGCGAATCAGATTACGCCGAGCGTGAGTACTGGGATGACTACCTGCGCGCCTATGAGGAAGCCTTCGAGCGTTGCAATACGGATGATGCGCCCTGGTTTGTGATCCCAGCCGACCACAAATGGTTCCGGGACCTCGCCATCTCTGAAATCGTCGTCTCCACCATGGAAGGTATGGACTTTCAGGTTCCGCAACCTACCGTCAATATCGAGGAGATCCGACGGAAGTACCACTCGGCCGCCGCCGAGGGAAGGCGCTCCGCCAAAAGCCCAAAACGGCGCGGGCGCTGAACATCTACTCTCGCATTGCGTTATGCTGAATGCCGTGCCAGACCGCTCGGCGCTGAGGTGCTCCCGCAATGAGCAAATTCCTTCTTCACATCAATGGTCAGGACCATTCCGTCCAAGCCCCGGATGAGGAATCGCTGCTTTCTGTTCTCCGGAACCGGCTCGCTTTGACGGGAACCAAGTACGGCTGCGGCGAGGGACAGTGCGGCGCCTGCACCGTTCTGATGGACGGCGCCGCTACCCGCTCATGCCAAATTCCGGCTGCTGCGGCTGCCGGCGCGAAGATCACCACGATCGAAGGTCTCGAACGCCAGGGCCGGCTCACCCCGGTCCAGGATGCCTTTCTGGAAGAAGGCGCTTATCAGTGCGGCTACTGCACCTCCGGCATGATCATGAGCGCTTCTGCTCTGCTGCACGACAACCACTCTCCAACGGACGAGCAGATCGTCACCGCAATGAACGGCAATGTCTGTCGTTGCGGAACCTACCCGCGCATTCTCGCCGCGATCAAGCGAGCCGCTTCTCTGTCGGCCGGAGGTACCCGATGACGACCCGGGAGACTGCCTCTCTGCAAATCAGCGTAGATCGCCGCGGGTTCCTGAAGCTCCTTGGTGGAGGCCTTCTCGTTTGCCTCTCGCCGTCTTCAGCGCTCGCGCAGGAATCAGGCCGCGGCTTCCGCGGGCACGAGCTACCAAACGATGTCAGCGCCTGGATTCACATCGGTGCGGATGGCCGCGTCAAGGTGTTCACGGGCAAAGTAGAGGTAGGCCAGAACATCCGTACCTCACTCGCCCAAGCCGTGGCCGAGGAACTTCGCGTGCCCTTCGAGTCGATCACCATGGTCATGGGCGACACCGACCTCGTTCCCTGGGACATGGGCACATTCGGCAGCCGCACCACGCCCACCATGTCGCCGCAGCTTAGAAACATGGCTGTTGCGGCGCGAGAGTTGCTCGTCGAGGCCGCTGCCAAGCGCTGGAACATCGACCCTTCGAAGCTGACAGCTAGCGCAGGCAAGATCACCACACCTGATGGCCAGAAGTTCATCACCTACGGGAACCTGACCCGCGGTGAGGACCTCGTCAAATCCGCGCCGGGCGATCCACCCTTGACTCCGGCCACTGAGTGGAAGATCGCGGGTACCCCCGTACCCAAGGCGAACGGCCATGACTTCGTCACCGGCAAGCATCAGTTCCCGTCCGACATTGTGCGTCCCGGCATGGCCTTCGGCGCCGTGCTTCGCCCGGAGGGTTACAACGCGAAGCTTGACTCCATCGAGACGACGGCAGCGGAGAAGCTCCCCGGCGTCAAAGTCATCCGCGATGGCGATTTCACCGGCGTTGTCGCCGAAGATGCTTTTACGGCGCATCAAGCTGTTGAGGCCATCAAGGCAAAGTGGACCATGCCTTCACAACCCTCAAACCAGGGTCTGTTCGATTACCTCAAGGCCAACCCAGACGGTGAGAGCAAACCTGATCACCAGTCGGGTTCTGTTGCTGACGCCTACTCATCCGGGGACGTCAAGCTCGAATCACGCTACACCACCGAGTACATTGCACACACGCCGCTCGAACCCCGCGCCGCTGTCGCCGAATGGAACGACGGCAAGCTCACCGTCTGGACAGGAACGCAGAGGCCCTTCGGAGTTCATGAAGAGCTGATGCAAACCTTCAAGCTGTCGCCGAAGCAAGTCCGCGTCATCCAGCCCGACATGGGAAGCGGCTATGGTGGCAAGCACACTGGCGAAGCCGCAATCGAAGCCGCGCGACTGGCTCGCGCCGCGGGCAAACCGGTCAAGGTCGTCTGGACGCGCGAAGAAGAGTTTACATGCGCCTACTTCCGGCCCGCTGGTCTCGTTGAGATCAAATCTGCGGCACGGAAAGACGGAACTCTCGTTTCGTGGGAGTTCCACAACTACAATTCAGGCCCCGCGGGGATCGAGACGCCCTACGAAACCCCAAATCAGCTCATCCAATTCCATCCATCAAAATCTCCGTTGAGGCAGGGCTCCTATCGCGGGCTGGCAGCCACCTTCAACCATTTCGCCCGAGAGTCACAAATAGACGAGATGGCGCACGCATTGCACATGGACCCGGTCGCGTTCCGCCTCAAAAACATCAGCAACCCACGTTTGAGGGCTGTGGTGCGGGCCGCTGCTGAAAAGTTCGAATGGGACTCCGCGAAATCCTCTCCCGAACGCGGCTTTGGCCTCTCCTGCGGAACGGATAAAGGTGGCTTTGTCGCAACCTGCGCTGAGATCGCCGTCAACCCATCTACGAAGAATGTGAAGGTGCAGCGCGCCGTGCAGGCTTGGGAATGCGGCGCCATCGTCAACCCCGACGGGCTTCGAAATCAGGTCCAGGGCGCGCTGGTTCAGGGCATTGGAGGAGCGCTCTTCGAACGAATTCTCTTCTCGAATGGCCGGATCGAAAACCCGCACCTCTCGAAGTATCGCGTTCCCCGTTTCAGCGACACGCCGCAGATCGACATCATCCTGCTCGACCGCAAAGACCTGCCCTCGGCTGGGGCAGGCGAGACAGGCATCGTTGGCATCGCGCCGGCAATCGGCAATGCCATCTTTGCCGCAACGGGTACTCGCTTGCGTCACATGCCGCTGACCCCGGAAGACAACGTGGTCAAATCATGAACTCTACTGATTCGGTGCGGGCGGTTCACGTGTCCATCGCTTACCGTCGTCGCTGATCCAAATCTCCGGCTTGTCGGTCGTCAACTCAAACTTCGAAGGCGCCTGTTGCTTCAGCGAGCCTCCCTCGGCCGAAGCCCCTTGCTGCGACTTCACCCGAACTGCACGACCGTCCCACTGAGCGCTGACGGCCTCCCAGTGCCTTCCTGCATCCTCGCTGACAAATACCGAGCCGCTTGTGTCAACAGCCACTGCCCTGGTCCCGACCGTAGCCTGAGAGAGCAGAGCCTGCTTGCTCGGCAGCGCCGGATTGGCAGCCTTGAGCATCGACTGGTCCTTCCCTGCCAGAGGTATGGCCTCAGTTTGCATCTGTGCAGCCGCCATGGCCGGTGCCGCAGACGGCGCCGGAGAGGCAGGAGTTGGCGCTGCCGTACCTGCTTCGACCGTCATGGCCTGTGATGCGCTCCGCTTCTTCATGACAGAGTCTGTCGGATTATTTGCCGAATCAGACAATCCACTCGCCTGCCTCACTGCGTTGGAGGAATTCTGCTGCAATGGAGCGTTATTCTGTTGCACTTGGTTCTGGAGCAGCGGGCCGCCCAGAGCCGGCGAGTTGGCACGTGCCGCAAAGGTGCCGTGATACGCTTCAGCCGACTTCGCCTTTTCCGAGAAGCCGGTCACAGAGTCAGAGTCCTTCGCAGGTTCATCCTTCTTCTGTGGCGCGACAGCCTGTTCCTCATCGAGAACCTTGCGATCCCGTTCTGCATCCTGGCCCAACCGCCTGGACTCTGCGGCTTTCCGCTCTGACGTCGCGAGTGCCTGCGATTGAGGCGTCTGCGGTGCTGACACTGCTTTAGTTTTGTCCGCACTCCGCATGGGCTCTGGCGGAGGCGCATTTTGGGCCATACGCGTTTCCGAGTGCGATGCATGATCTGCGTGCCGTATCACCGCAACACCGACGATGCCGGCTAGCGCCGCAACTGGAATCCACGCCAACCTGAAACCTCTGAACCAGCCTCCAGCCACCTTTCTTGTGGGGACCGGTGCGATCGGGCGGACCGGCTCCTCATCCATCGCCTGTCGCGCAAGAAACACGATCTCCCTGCACCGGCCGCAGTCGGCCATATGCGCAAGAATCTCTTCGCGTTCACGCTCATTCACCAGTTGCTCCGCGAACGCATTCAGCGTCTCGGCATCGGGATGGGTTCCGGGTTGGATCATCGGGTTCATCTCTCGCCGCCTGCCTCACTGGTCTGCGCACCGGTCGCCCTTGCGATCACTGACTGAGTCTGCCGCTCCGAAGACGCCTGACCTGAGAACGAATCGGCGGACGATTGTTGCAGGAGGATTTTCAAGTTAGTTCCGAGTTCCAGGTCTCGCGGATCAGCGCCGAGCGCTTCCTGCGCAGCCCTCCGGCTCAGGCCTCTCTTCTGCAATCCCCTGAGGAGATCTTTGCGCACACTCTCGGTAGCTCTCTTGACCCTGCGGCTAATGGTGGCCTCATGTACGTTCAGTACCTTTGCGATCTCCGCCAGTGTCCTCTCATCGAGATAGTATGCCGCTAGCAGGAATCGCTCCTCAGCGAGCTGGTCGCCGAAAGCTTCCCGAACCGCGTCACGCAACTTCGCTTGGAAAGCTCCATCAAGTTGTGGGGAACCCTCGGCCGCAGGTAGATCGTGCGCTTCATCATCAAGCGCCTGCTCGCGAAACGTGCGACGGTAATGATCCACAAACCTCTGCGACAGTGTCGTTCTCAACCAACCAACCAGCGATCCGCGTCCGCGATACGACTCCAGCGGGCACCTGCGGACACCGTCACGCGTCTTCAAGCCGTAGAGTTCCGCGTAGAACGCGTCCGCGAGATCGCGTCCCACTGTCTCGCTTCCGCTGATGGCGATGGCAGCGCGCGTAAGCGGAGCGGCGTAGGTCGCCATAAAGTGCTCCCACGCACGCTCGATCCCGTCCGCGCAGGCAGCCGCAAGGGTCAGATCGGCCAGCCGGACCCCACGGAAGAAAGCCGCCTGCTCGTTCACATTGGCGACGAGACCGGGGCCGAGGCCAAAATTCTGACGCAGTGCTGCGGCGAGGATAATGCGATCGAAGTCGGTCCGCGCCAGTCCCCACGATTGCGAACCGCTTTCCTCCCAAAGCCTTTCCAGAAGCGCCGCTCCCAGAACGACGGCAACCGCTGAAGTTTCAACCTTCACCGGCCCATCGAGAGACTTGGGTGACGCTTCGTCGTCCACGTCACGAAGATACGCCAAAACATCCAGTCGAAGAAACAGAACTATCGCGCAAATAACCCGCTTGGAAGAAGCGATACGATTGATGTGGAGATCATGAATGGCCACAGTGCTCGACGGGGCAGCGATTGCCGCAACCATCAAGAATGAAGTAGCCGCAGAGGTAAAGAGCCTTGCGGCCCAGGGCATCCGGCCGGGGCTCGCCGCGGTGCTTGTGGGCCATGTTCCGGCTTCGGAGATCTATGTCGCAAACAAAGTAAAGACCTGCGGCGAGCTCGGGCTTTACAGCGACCTGATCACTCCTCCGGACACGGTCACGACCGAAGACATGCTTGATCTTGTCCGCAGCCTCAACGATCGCGATGACATCGATGGCATCCTCATCCAGCTTCCGCTGCCAAAACAGGTCGATGCGAAGTTCCTGCTCGATTCCGTTACGCCTGACAAAGACGTGGACGGCTTTCATCCGGTGAATGCAGGCAAGCTGCAGGCTGGGCGACCAGCGCTCGCTCCGTGCACGCCTGCTGGGGTCATCGAGATCCTCAAGCGCAGCGGCCTGCCGATCAGCGGGCAGAATGCTGTGGTCGTGGGTCGAAGCGATATCGTCGGCAAGCCGGCCGCCATGCTGCTCCTTAACGAGAACGCTACCGTCACCATATGCCACTCGAAAACGCGGGACCTTGCTTCGATCACTCGTCAGGCGGATATCCTCGTGGCCGCGATTGGCCGGCCAGGGTTCATTACGCCTGAGATGGTGAAGCCCGGGGCGACGATCATTGACGTCGGCATCAACCGGATCACCACGCGCGAAGAGGTCGACCGGTTCTTCGCGGGCGATGCCAAGCGTGAAGCGACCTTTGCCAAACGCGGCTCGACGATCGTGGGCGACGTGCATCCCAAGGCCTTCGAAATCGCAGGCGCGTACACGCCGGTGCCGGGTGGAGTCGGCCCGCTGACGATCGCAATGCTCATGGCCAACACCGTCCGCGCCGCCAAGATGCGGAGAGGGATCTAGCCGATGCTGCGTGTCGGACTGACAGGCGGCCTCGGCAGCGGCAAGAGCACCGTTGCCCGGATGCTCCGTGAGCTTGGCGCCGACGTAATCGAGTCGGACGAGTTAGGCCGCACGCTCATGGAGCCAGGAAACGCGACTTACGATGAGATCGTCCGCGCCTTCGGGCCGGAGGTCGTGGGCGCCGATGGACGGCTCAACCGCCCGCGGCTCGCCGATCTCGCGTTCAGAGCAAACAGAGTTAAGGAGCTGAATGCAATCGTGCATCCAGCCGTGATCGAAGCTCAGGCCGAGTGGATGAAGCAGGTCTTCGCGCGCGATCCGGCCGCTGTCGCAGTTGTCGTCTCGGCGCTCATCTTTGAGGTCGAACGCGACGCGCGTGAAGGCGGTGCTGCAACTGCTGTCTACTCGGACCTGCGAAAACGCATCGACCGCATCATCCTCATCACCGCTCCTGATGAGGACAAGGTCTCGCGTTACGTGGGGCGCGTTTGCACGTGCGGAATGGGCATGGAGAAGGCCGAGGCCGACGCACGGGCGCGGCTCGCGCATCAGATCCCGGATCGAGACAAGATCGGGCGCGCCGATTACGTGATCGAGAATGCGTCCGATCTCGACTCGCTGCGATCGCAAATCGAGCAGCTATGGCTGAGGTTGAAGCAGGAGAGCAACTTAAACCTGCCCGGCGAGTCATTAAAATAGAGGCAGCATCAAACCAGCTGCGAGCCGTCGCGCCGCTCACACGGAACTGTATGGCGCCGGCGTCGTAACTGTATTGAAAGGTTCATGCAGAAGGCTATGAAACTGCGCCAGTTCGTTTTGATCGTTGCTCTGGTGGGTGGCTTCTGGTTCGCCACCACACACTTTCCGTCGGGATTGAATCATCTCGCACTGACCAGCGCCGGAAGATCGGGTTCGCCGCTCGAGTTGACCGAGGCGCATGCCGCTCCGCAATTTGACTCTGAAGAGCAGAACAACATTTCCGTCTACAAGCGCGTACTGCCGGCCGTGGTGAACATCACCTCGCGCGCAGTGATCATGAATTTCTTCTACGGAGCTGTTCCGCAGGAGGGCCAGGGCTCCGGCTTCATTCTCGACAAGGCAGGACACGTGCTTACCAACTTCCACGTGGTCGAGGGCGCGAACCGCGGCATCGAGGTGAAGCTGAGCAACAAGAGGAGCTTCAAGGCAAAGGTCATCGGCACGGATAAGATTCATGACCTTGCCTTGCTGCAGATCGACGCGCCGGACCTGCAGCCTGTAACACTGGCGGATTCGAGCCAACTCGCTGTGGGTGAGAAGGTCTATGCAATCGGCAATCCTTTTGGCCTGAGCGGCACCATGACGCAGGGCATCATCAGTTCCATTCGTTCTATCCGGAACGGAGACGGCGCGCCGATTGAGGATGCGATCCAGACAGACGCGGCCATCAATCCCGGCAACTCCGGAGGTCCGCTGTTGAATTCACGCGGCGAGGTAATCGGCATCAACACGATGATCGCTTCGAACGGCGCGGAGCAGAGTTCCGGCATCGGTTTCGCCATTCCCATCAACACGGCCAAGGCAGTTCTTTCGGACCTCACCCGCTATGGGCAGGTGCGGCGGCCTTCGCTCGGGATCGTTTCGTACGCAATCGGACCTGATCTTGCGCAACAGATCGGGCTTTCTGCAGATTCTGGAGTGCTGATCCAGAAGGTGGTTCCCGGCGGCGCGGCCGATCGAGCCGGACTGCGCGGAGGCAACGAACAAGCTTACGTAGGCAATGAGCCGGTAATGCTGGGCGGTGACCTGATCATCGCCATGGATGGACAGCAGATCACCGATCCGCAGGACATCGCGGTGGTCCTGGACAAGCATCAATCGGGCGACACCATCAGCGTGACAGTGATGCGTGGGCGCCGCCAGATGACCGTGAAGGTGACACTGGGTGAGGCGCGGACGCAGGTGAACACGTAAGGACGGGTTGTGAGTGATTTCTTTCGTTCAGCGGGGCATTCGATCTGGGGCACCAGCCCTCCCCCGGGGGGCTCAAAATTAATTTGACCGGAATTGGCCTTAAATTCTCTGCATTGAGGGTCTTGGGGGACGACCCGGGGCAAAACCCTCTCTCCATTAGGCTTAGTCGCAAGATCCTAGACAGAAAGGGCTTAGGTTCCGGCCATCCCCATCCAAATGGAGCCACGCGCCATTTGGATGGGGCCTGGGGTAATGCGCTCGAACTAAAACTTCACTCCCAGACTCGACAGGAAGTTCTTGACCTCGGGCCAGACGGCTTTGAGGTCACGGGCAGTCTGAATGTCCAGTGCGATGTTCAGCGGATTCGAAGCAGCGCCTGCCAGTTCGGCCATCGGCTTCTCGACGGCAGCGATCAACGTAGCCAGTGCAGCGACGACCTGCGGAGCAGCTTTCAGCGCTTTGTTGGCGCCCGTGAGCCATTTGAGAACATCCTCAGCACCAATCTCAATTCCCTTTTCGATATTGACGAGTATGTTTGCCATTGCAACGGTTCCTTTCAAGTAAAAAGCCGCACGGCGAGGCCAAGATCCGCTCGTTGCAGCGGCATCGGGACGCAGTGCGGCAACCCCGACACGCTCCCGCCGTCCGCGCAGGTTGGCGCAGATTCGTTCAGAAGCGGATGTCTGGGCTATAGATCCAGTTTAGAGATTTTGTCGAAATAGACTGCAAAACGACAAATAGGAATTTAACCCTTCAACATCAAGTGCTTGCGTCTATCTCTCCGGTCCCTCGGTATTGACCTGCCGAAGATGGAGATCAGCCGTGCGATACGAAGATGGGCGACGGTGAGTATCCGCTGAGCGCTGTTTTGAGCGCGCCGGCGAGGAAATGGCGGCGGTCGTTGGAGAGCATCGATCCGAACGCCATCGAGCGGGAGCCCTCGAGGCGGATGACACGCCCTGTGCGATTTGTATTCATGGAACTGAAGCCGAAGTCTTCTCCCACGGTTTTGAATTCGGAGAGGTTTCCGGTGCGCGTAATGCCGAATGGGCCAACTCCGGTGAAGATGGACAGCCTGTCGCCGTGGACGGATACGGTCACCCTGCCGACTGTCATCATCAGGCAGGACGAGACCAGGAAGCACGACCCGATCAGGAATGGAAGGCCGAAAAGGGACATGGGCAGATTGAAGTGCCCCTTGGCGATCTGCGTTCCGTAGATGCCGAACATGGATCCGCCAGCCCACACGCAGGTGAACGGCACCAGAAACAGAGCGGACCAGTTACGGGTACTGGCTCCGGCGGTAAAGCCGTCAGCCTCTGGCCTGTACCAGGCGCCCGACGGGGGAGAGTTGAGATCGACGGGGCCGGAGGGCGGAATGACCGCAGACATCAACGACGAAAGGATTGGACTGCTGGCCATCAGGACTTCGGAGGGGTGAAACGTGTTTCCGCATGAGCGGCACAGTGCCACATCGGTGGAGACGTTGATATCGTCTGTCGCAACTTTGGCGCGGCAGGTAGGACAGGTGATCTGCATGAAATTGGTGGAATTATGCCATAAGATTGGTCTCAATCCCCCGATCTGGAGGTTACCGATGAGGCGAATCTTCGCCCTCACTGCTGCTCTACTGCTCGCGTTTTCGCTCTCCGCACAGAAACCCTCGACCCCGGCCCCCACAGTCAAACCCAAGGTGCGGGCAATTACCGGATTTGTGCGGCTTGAACGGGTGGGATGGGAAAAGCAGATCGCCGAAGCGCTGGTCGTATTGCGGAAGGCAAAGAAGGAGTTCGAGTCGGCCGGGTACCAGGTGGAGAGCGTGAGGATCGTAACGCAGCCAGTGGGCGAATTGATCGCCGGGTTGTCGGAGGACGATGCCGTTGCGCTGTTGAAGAAGATCGACGAGTTCTCGGCGAAGGAGAACTTCCTGCCAAACGTGGGGCCGGGAATGATGCAGGATACGGATGATCCCGCGCCGATGAGGGTACTGGAGCGGGTGCTGTCGACTCTGCCGAACATCGAAGCGAGCGCGATCATCGCAGATGATTCCGGTATCCATTGGAAGACGATCAAACGAAGCGCGGAACTGGTGAAGTTCGTGGCCGAGCACAGCGTTCGCGCTCAGGGAACATTCAACTTCACGGCAACCGCAATGCTGAAGCCGCTCGGGCCGTTCTATCCGGGGGCGTACCACACCGGTGGAGGAAGACAGTTCGCGATTGGGTTTGAGGGAGCAGGCGTGGTAGCTGAAGTGTTCGCACGCGACAAGGGCGATCCGGATGTGGCGACTACCGAGCTGGCAGCCGCGCTGACGAAGCACGCGCGCGTGGCGGATGGAATTGGGAGCCGGGTTGCGGCGCAAACGGGTTGGGAGTTCGTGGGCGTTGATCCGACGCCGGCGCCTCTGGGTGATGTGTCGATTGCGACGGCGATTGAGAACTACACCGGCGCGAAGTTCGGCTCGAGTGGAACTCTCACTGCCGCACGCATCATTACGGCGGCCGTGAAATCGGTACCGGTGAAGCAGATTGGCTACTCAGGGCTGATGGTGCCGGTGATGGAAGACAAGGTGATGGCGCAGCGCTGGGCAGAAGGAACGTTCAACGTCGATTCTCTGCTCGCGTATTCCTCTGTTTGCGGAACGGGGCTTGACACCATTCCTCTGCCCGGCGATATCAGCGTTGAACAGATGCAGCGAATGTTCGGCGACGTAGCTTCGCTCGCAGTGAAGTGGAACAAGCCGCTGTCGGCCAGGCTACAGCCGGTGCCGGGGAAGAAGGCTGGGGAGATGACGGAGTACCAGGATCCGTTCTTATTCAATACGGTGATACACGCTGCGCCGTAGGATCTCTATGAGGATCAGGCTGTCGCGCGCTTGATGTAGCGGCGGCCCTGAATTTCATATTCGCCGCCTGCGACGCGGGAGACGGCTTCGGTGTAGGCGATGTGTTCTTCGACGAGAATGCGCTCGGAGAGGGAATGCGCGTCGTCTGACTCGAGCACCGGGATCGCGCGCTGCAGAATGATGGCGCCGTGGTCGAGGTGCTCGTCAACGAAATGTACGGTGCAGCCGGCGACCTTTACGCCGTAGTCGAATGCCTGCTGCTGTGCGTCGAGGCCTGGGAAGGCCGGGAGCAGCGAGGGGTGAATGTTGAGAATGCGGTTGGGGAAGGCGGCGATGAAGCCGGGCGAGAGCAGGCGCATGTATCCGGCCAGGCATACGAGATCGACGTTGTAATCGCGAAGACAGGAAATGAGATCGGCATCGTGGTCGGCGCGGGGACGGGCTTTTGAGACGTAGAGGGCGGTGGGGAGTCCGAGGTCTTTTGCGGCGGAGAGGCCGGGGGCGTCTGCGACGTTGGAGATGACGACGGCGATTTCGACGTTGGGGAGTTTGCCTTCACGAATGTTGCGGGCGATGGCCAGGAAGTTGGAGCCGCGGCCGGAGAGGAGGATTCCAAGGCGGAGGGGTTGATTCGGGTTGGGTGTCGTTCCCATTCAGATCAAGATAAAAAGCTGATTGGTTTCCCAGGTCTGAGAAGCGAGGCCCGGGGCACCTAGCTGGTAGAAGAACAACTGCAGATACTTCGGCTCACCACTCCCAGAACTGAAGAAAACGTTCGGGGCCCCGTTCGCTCAGGATGACAGCCCCCAGTGGGGCTACGTGTATTGCACGCGCTTTTCGCCTTTGACGATGCGGCCGATGACGAAGAATTTTTCTTCGGCGCGGTCGAGGAGGGCTTTGGCGCGGGTGAACTTGGCTGCCGGGATGACGGCGATGAGCCCGACGCCCATGTTGAAGGTGCGCATCATCTCGTCCTGCGAGACCTGGCCCAGTTCCCGGAGGTGCTCGAAAATGGGCAACACGGGCCATGAGCCGAGCTCGACCTGAGCGGCGGTTCCCTTGGGCAGAATGCGCGGCAGGTTTTCGGTGATGCCGCCACCTGTGATGTGTGCCATGCCGTTGGTGAGTCCCGCAGCGACGAGCTTCTGGATTACATGGAGATAGCTGCGGTGCGTCTTCATCAGCGCTGCCCCAGCCTTTTCCTTGATTGCTGTCACGTACTGCGAGGCCTTGTAGCCGGCGACTTCGAAGAGAAGCTTGCGCGCCAGTGAGTAGCCGTTGGTGTGGAGGCCAGTGGAGGGGAATCCGATAAGGACGTCACCGGCTTTGATCTCGGCTCCGGTAACGAGTTTGTCGCGATCGACGGCGCCAACGATGAATCCGGCGAGGTCGTACTCGCCTTCCTGGTAGAAGCCGGGCATCTGGGCGGTCTCGCCGCCGATGAGGGCGCATCCGTTAGCGCGGCAGGCCTCGGCGAGGCCGGAGACGACGGCTTCGGTGACTTCGGGGTCGAGCTTGCCGCTGGCGAAGTAATCGAGGAAGAAGAGCGGGGTTGCTCCCTGGACGGCGATGTCGTTGACGCAGTGGTTGACCAGATCGCCACCCACGCTGGAGTGGAGGCCCAATTCGAAGGCGATCTTCAGCTTGGTCCCGACGCCGTCGGCTGAGCTGACGAGGATGGGGCTTTTGAACTTCTGGAGGTCGAGTCGGTAAAGGGCTCCGAAGCCGCCGATTCCGCCTAAGACGTTGCGAGTGAAGGTCTTCTGCGCGAGATACTTGATGCGGTCTTTGGCGCGATCGCCGCGGGTGATATCGACGCCGGCGTCCGCATACGTGACGGGCTGAGTGGCGGCAGGCTTGCCGGCTTTCGCTTTGGATTCTTCGGGCACTTCACGGCCTCTTCACTCCCCGAGGGCTCCGGCTGGCGCCGGCGATTGGCCCGGGGCTGGGATTTGTTTCCGAAAGAAATCTGCGTCGGAAAGGTCGATTCTAACAGGGCAACAGGGCTCCAATTTGTGAGTCCCGAGCTGGCCGCATGTTCAAAATGTGGAGAACCGAAGGGCCGGGTGACGCACGACATTCGCGAGTTTGAAAGGACTTCTATACTGAGGTCAGCATGAGCACGAAGGCCACCAACCTGTCTCTTTCCCGAGTACACACCCGATCGCTGGAGTTGCAACGGCGCGCAGAGCGCTTCTTCCCGGGCGGGGTGAACTCGCCGGTGCGGGCGTTTCGCGCGGTGGGTGGAGCCCCGCCGTTTGTAGAGCGCGCCGAGGGCGCGTACGTGGTGGATGCGGACGGGAACCGCTACATCGACTACGTAGGCTCGTGGGGGCCGATGATCCTGGGGCACGCGTTTCCGCCGGTGGTTGAGGTGATCGAACGGACAGCGAAAAGTTCGGCGAGCTTTGGGGCTTCGACGGCTGCCGAGGCGGAGCTGGCAGAGCGGGTCATTCAGTGCTATCCGGCGATCGAGAAGATGCGGTTTGTCAGCTCCGGGACCGAGGCGACGATGTCGGCGATCCGGCTGGCGCGGGCGGCGACAGGGCGAAAGATCATCGTCAAGTTCGAAGGCTGCTATCACGGGCACGCGGACGGCCTGCTGGTGAAGGCTGGATCGGGCGTAGCGACGTTTGGGATTCCGGGGTCGGCCGGGGTGCCGGAGGAGATCGCGGGGCTGACGCATCCGCTGCCGTATAACGACCTGGCGGAACTGGAGGCGGCGTTCGATGCGCATCCGGATGAGATTGCGGCGGTAATTCTGGAGCCGGTGGTTGGGAATGCTGGTTGCATTGCGCCTGCGCCGGGGTTTCTGTCCGGCGTGCGGGAACTGACACGGCGCGAAGGCGCGCTGATGATTGTCGACGAGGTGATGACGGGCTTTCGCGTGGCGCTGGGCGGGGCTTGTGAGTTGTACTCGCTCGATCCGGACCTGGTGACGCTGGGAAAGATTGTGGGAGGCGGGCTGCCGGTGGGCGTCTTCGGCGGCAAGCGGAAGTATATGGACATGCTGGCGCCGCTGGGGCCGGTGTACCAGGCGGGAACGCTGAGCGGGAATCCGCTGGCGATGGCGGCGGGGCTTGCGACGGTGGGGTATCTGCTGGAGCATGCGGACGAGGTTTACCCGAAACTGGAGAAGACGGCGAAGGCCATCGCTGACGGAGTAGCCGCGGAAGCGGAGAAGGCCGGGGTCGCGCTGAGAACCAATCGAGTAGGTTCGATGTGGACGTGGTTTTTCACGGATGGGCCGGTGCGAAACTACGACGAGGCAGCGAAGTCGGATACGGCGGCATTTGGGAAGTTTCATCGGGCGATGCTCGATCGCGGCGTGTGGCTGCCGCCGTCGCAATTCGAAGCTGCGTTTCTAGGCACGACGCACGGTGAGGCTGAAGTGGAGACGACGACCAGTGCGGCCCGCGAGGCGTTTCGGGCTACGTAGATGTCAACATCATGGTCTCCCAGGTCTCAAAATCGAGACCTGGGGCACCCGGCAGTGTTGATGTTCCGAGGAGTTTTCCGAATTGAATTCTGTTTCTACTGCGCCGAGGTGGCGTGGACGTCTGCTGCCTAGAATCTGGCGGCATCATCTGCCGCTCTTCCTCGTGTCGTTCATCAGTGTGGCTGTGCTTTACCAGACGCGGCCGTATCCGGATGTGCTGAGCAGGGCGAGCTTTGCGACGGCATACCCGGCGCTGGCGCTGCTGGCGATCACGCTACTGATCGGGCCATGGAATTTGCTGGTGCGCAGGCCAAATCCAGTGTCGAGCGATCTTCGCCGCGACATCGGGATATGGGCTGGGCTGCTAGGGGTGCTGCACGCGGGCGTGGGGCAGTGCGTTCACCTGCGGGGACGTCCGTGGCTCTATTACGTGTATGGGCCGGGTGAACATCATCACGGGATGCGGCACGATCTGTTCGGGCTCGCGAATTACACCGGCGCACTGGGAACTCTCTTGCTGATCGCGCTGCTCGCTACATCGAATGATGTTTCGCTGCGCAGATTGGGAACGCGAAAGTGGAAGCAGCTCCAGCGGTGGAACTATGCGGTGTTTGTGCTGGTGGCAGTGCACTCGTTCGCGTTTCAGGGAGTGGAGACGCAGAAGATGCAGTGGGTGATTACGGTTGCGTTGTGTGTAGGCGCCGCGCTCGCATTGCAGATTGCCGGAGTTGCGAAACACTCTTCGGCCCGCGCTTAGCCAGACCCTACTGCTGCCACGCGTCGAGAGTCACGAAGGTATGAGAGCCGGCATAGCGCTCCAGCAGTTGCTGCGTTGCGGATACCGACGGGCCGCGATCTGCACCGAGCTTGCGATGGTTGCCGTCGTGCAGGACGATGTTGCTGGCGTAACCTCGGCGCTGGTTGCGGTCGATCTTGTTCATCAAATTCGTTGCAATCGTGTCGGCGGAGGTCTCGCTCCAGTCGCTTGTCATCGCATTCCAGGTGACCGGAATCAAACCGAGTTGCCGCGCCAGCTTCAGAACATAGGGCCGCCGGGCTCCGAATGGCGGACGGAAGAAGCGGGCAGGCTTGCCGGTGATCTGGGAAAGAATGTCGTTGGTGCGGGTCAGCTCTTCAAGCACCTTGGCATCGGAGACGGCGGTGAGCTTGGGGTGACTCCAGGTGTGGTTTCCGATCAGGTGGCCGGCCTCCAAGACCCGCCGCGCCAGATCTCGCTCAGCTTTCACAAAGCTGCCCATCATGAAGAAGGTTGCGCGGACATTGTGTTCCGCAAGAATCTCCAGCAAGCGCGGAGTCCAGGCAGGATTGGGGCCGTCGTCGTAGGTGAGGGCAAGCTCGCGAGGACGGCGCGGCGCAATGAGCGTACGGCCGAAGAGCTGGGAACCCGGCCAGCGGGCAGCATAGGTATATCCGCCGATGCCGAGCCCTACCGTGGCGCCAGCGACACCGAGCCCGCCGTAAATGCCCGCCATCCAATGAGAAAGCATTGCTCCCAATAGTGTGCGTCTGCGAGTGCCCGGACAGCAAGACAAGTGTGACGAGCCGTAACGGACGCGGAGAGCTCGCGGGAGTATACTGAGCCTGTTCGGGCTGCATCTTGAGCACTGCGGAGCGGCACTGGAGACAACGTGAGCCTTACCAACTTCCCCGGAAGCGCGAATTCTTCGCCCCTCGACCCTTCCATCACAAAAGTGACGATTCCTGCGCTGGCAGAGATGAAGCGCCAGGGCAAGCCGATCTCCGCGCTTACTGCCTACGACTACGCAACTGCGCGCCTCGTGGACGAAGCCGGCATCGATCTGGTGCTCGTCGGCGACTCGCTCGCCATGGTTGTGATGGGCCAGGACAACACATTGGCAGTCACGGTAGACGAAATGCTGCACCACACGCGTGCGGTTCGGCGCGCGGTACGACGGGCACTGGTTGTCGCTGATATGCCCTTTGGCAGTTACCACGGGACAGTAACGGAAGGTGTCGCAAATGCAGTGCGCTTCATCAAAGAAGCCGGCGCCGAGGCAGTGAAAATCGAAGGCCCTCGCGTTGCGCTGGTGCAGGCGCTCACCGACGCGGAGATCCCGGTCATCGGACACCTTGGCCTTACTCCTCAGAGCGTGCATCGCATGGGCGGCTATCGTGTTCAGGCCAAAACGCTGGATGCGGTGCAGCAGATCAAGGCAGATGCCAAGTCGCTGGAAGAGGCTGGAGCGGGCGTGCTGGTGCTCGAAGGCATACCGCGTGAAGTAGCCGCGGAAATTACAGCGGAGCTGACGATTCCGACTATCGGGATTGGCGCAGGGCCAGAGTGCGACGGGCAGATTCTGGTTTTTCACGACATGGTCAACCTGAGCTTCGCGCCCAAGGCGAAGTTTGCACGGCGCTACGCGGACGCGGCATCGCTGTTCCGGGCTGCCATCGACCACTATCGCGAGGACGTGGAGCATCGCGCGTTTCCTTCGGACGAAGAGAGCTATCATCTGTCTTCTTCAGTGAAGAAGGAACTGCAAGCCGAGCGATCTACAGTGGAACCAATCAAGCATTTGCGCAAGGCATAATGCAGATCCTGCACACAGTGGACGAACTGCGGGCGTGGAGCCGCGGCTTGCGATGCAAGGGCGCCGGAATGATCGGCCTGGTTCCCACGATGGGCGCCCTGCATGAGGGACATGCATCGCTCATCCGTGCAGCCGAGCAGCAGTGCCGGGGGCGCGTTGCGGTGAGCATCTTTGTAAACCCGACACAGTTCGGTCCGAATGAGGATTTCGCGCGATATCCCCGGACGTTTGGTGCGGACTGCGAGATCGCGGAGCGCGCGGGCGCAAACGTGATTTTCGCGCCTGGCGTGGAAGAAATGTATCCCGCCGGAGCGGCAACCTTCGTCGATGTCGAGGGTTTGAGCGAACGTCTCGATGGCCAGTCGCGTCCCGGGCATTTCCGCGGAGTTGCAACCGTCGTCGCGAAATTGCTGATCGCCGCCGAACCAGATCTTGCGTTCTTCGGTCAAAAAGACGCGGCGCAAGTCGCGGTGCTACGAAAGCTCGTTGCGGACTTGCGTCTCGGAACCAGGCTTGTAGTCTGCCCCATCGTTCGCGAGCCCGATGGCCTGGCCATGAGCTCACGAAACGTCTACCTCAGCGCCGAGGAGCGGAAGCAGGCTCTGGCGCTGTGCCGCGCTGTGCGATGCGTCGAGCAAATGAGGTCGAACGGCCAACGAGCGGCGCCTTCGCTCGTCGAGGCGGCCCGCAAAATTTTTGCTGAAGAGCCGGCTGTCCGCGTGGACTACGTTGAGCTGGTGAACTGGGAGACGCTGCTGCCGACGAATACGGCGGGGCCGGGTACGTTGTTTGCCGTAGCGGCGTGGGTTGGGGATACGCGGCTGATCGATAACACGATCCTGAAATAAACGAAAACGCATTGCACAAAGCCGCCGGGTCCATGCACTCTGAATGGAATGCCCGAGCTGCCCGATATCTCCGCATACATCACGGCGCTCGCAGCCCGCATTCTCGGGCAAACGCTGGACCGCGTGCGCCTTGGCTCGGTCTTTCTGCTGCGCAGCGTCGATCCGCCGTTGAATGCCGCAGAAGGCAAGACGGTTCGCGAACTCCGCCGTGTCGGAAAACGGATCGCGTTCGGTCTCGGTGAAGACATCTGGCTGGTGCTGCACCTCATGATCGCCGGACGGCTCCACTGGAAACCCGCCGGAGCAAAGCTGGCCGGACGAAACGCGCTCGCAGCATTCGATTTTCCGAACGGATCGCTGACGCTAACCGAGGCGGGATCAAAACGACGCGCATCCCTTTACGTGGTCCGCGGCGAGGACGCCCTTCGCGCCATGGACCCTGGCGGGGTGGAGATTTTCGAAACAGACCTCGAAGGCTTTCGCGCCGCGCTTTCCGCGGAGAACCGGACCCTCAAGCGCGCGCTGACCGATCCGCGGCTGATCAGCGGAGTGGGTAACGCCTATTCCGACGAGATTTTGCATTCTGCCCAACTCTCCCCGGTTACGCTCACCCAGAAGCTCAAGCCGGAAGAGTGGGAGCGCCTCTTCAACTCGACCCGCACCGTAATGACGGAGTGGATGGAACGGCTCGACGCGGAAGCAAGAAAGAGTTTTCCGGAGAAGGTCACAGCCTTCCGGCCCGAGATGGCCGTTCATGGACGCTTCAACCTGCCATGCCCGCGATGCGGCGAGAAGATTCAACGCATCCGCTACGCCGATAACGAGACTAACTACTGCGCCAAATGCCAGACCGGCGGCAAGGTTCTTGCCGACCGCAGCCTCTCCCGCCTGCTCGGCGCAGACTGGCCGCGAACGCTCGACGAACTGGAAGCATTGAAGCGCAAGTAGAGACGCCTGGGCCTGCAAGCGGCTGCTCGGCAGCGACTTAGATTTGAGCTGTACATGCGCTGCGTTCCGATCGAAGGGCCTAAGCCGACTCCCACCAGCTAATTTGACACGAGCCGTTCGTTTTGCGAGACTCGAAGTTGCTGCCGATCTGACGGATAGCGTCAGATTTGTGTCCCGTGCCGAAGTGGCGGAATTGGCAGACGCGCGTGGTTCAGGTCCACGTACTCGCAAGGGTGTGGGGGTTCGAGTCCCTTCTTCGGCACCAATCTTCCGCAGCATCTTCCAAAGCCCTATCTGAAATCACCCTGAGGCTGCGGAGACCTGCGCAAATTCGAGAGATCTCCGCCTTCGATTAGAAGCCGAAGGTATACGGCGTATCCGGTGGAATGAACCTCGATTTCCTGGCCGGCTACAGTGTGGTTGAACTCTTGTCGGAACGACCGGCCCGAATAACCTCCTTCACGCAGACAATCACTTCCGATAGCCTGAAATCCGCAATTGAGCTGAGGGGAGCCGATGACAAAGCTGATCTGGAAGTGGGCACGGCGCACAGTCGTGGCGGTCATCGCAGCCTTCATTGCGCTTTATCTGGGGGACATGGCTGTCTACTCGATGCGCGGCAGCCCTCAAGGCCGCGTGCACGTGAATCAGACCATCATCGTTCCACTGAAGGGCAACAAGCAGGAGTACGACTACCTCGGGGCAAGCGACGTCCCCTGCTCGGTGTCGATCTTTTCGCAAGGCGGCGAGGACGCGTGCTGGATTTTACGCCGCAATCAAAACAAAGCTACGAAGATGTAGCCGGCACTCCGGCAGCTACTCGATTGGCTGCTCACACTAGACCGTGACTTCGATCACGCGCCGTCTTGAAGAATCGTGCATACCATCTAGAAACTCGGGCCACTCCGCTCGATGGATTCGCTTATGTACAGCCGGACTCAGAACGACAACGGAACCTTCAACACCATGTGTCTCGATTGTCTGCGCACGATCGCTAGGTCAGTGGAGAACGAGACAGATCTCGAGCTGCTCGAGATGAGACATGTTTGCCCGGAGAAGGCTCTGATGCGTCTCGTCTCCGCGAAGAAGAATTCCGAGCGCCACGGCAGGGTCTGCTGAACCGCCATTACTTCGGATCCGGGGGGGCTACCGGTTCGGGCGATGGCGGAGCGGCTTGCGAGCCTCCGATCTTCTTGTAGAGTTCCTGATTCGCGGTTCTCGTAATAGAGCTGGCCTTGTCGAGTTCGGCTTTCGCCTCTTCCTTCTTTCCCATCGCGCGGTAGAGCCTGCCAAGGCGCCAGTGCACGTTCACGTCTTCCGGTGTGAGCTTTTCCGCCGTCAGAAACTCCCGCAGCGCGTCTTCATTGCGCCCGTCATTCGCGGCCACGATTCCAAGGTCAAGATGAGCGAGGCCGAGCGCGGGTTCGATCTTCACGGCCTGCTGCAAAAGCGGGGCCGCTTCCGCGTATTGGTTCATCTGGACATGGGAATCGGCGATGTAGAGCAGCGACTGCGCGTGGTTCGGATCGATCGCCAGTTCCGCCTTCAGCTCTGCGATCGCTTCGGGATACTGCTTCTGCGTCCATAACAGATATCCCAGGCCGAAGTGAGCGTTCGGCTGATTGGGCTTGGCCTTGACGGCTTTGCGGAACATCTCGATCGCCGCCGGCGTGTCTTTCATCTCGTCGAGCGCTTCGCCGGCCAGCATGTCGGCTTCGGCGGAATCCGGATCGAGCGCGAGGATCTCTTTGTAGACCTCCATCACCTTGCTGTACTGCTTCGACCAGAGCAGGCTGTGCGCGAGCGCCATTCGGATGGGCAGGTTCTGCGGATCGGCATCGGCAGCAGTTCTCAGGTATGGCGACGCCTCGGCAAACTGACCCACACCGTAGTGAGCCATTCCGAGCAGGATCTTGTAGCGCAATGCCTCTGGAGAGTTCGCCGGAGCCGACTTGAGCAAGATGTTGAACTGAGGAATGGCGCCTTTCAGATCGCCGGCCTTGAAGAGCGCGAGAGCCAGGTTCAGGCGGAGTCCAGGGAATCCAGGGCTGAGCTGAAGGGCCTTACGATACAGAGGAACCGCTTCCTTGTAGTGCTCCTGTCGCGCTTCAAGCAGGCCCAGATGCGCGTAGGGCTCGGCGAGCGTGGGATGTGTTTTAAGGTAGCCTCGCCAGGCTTCTTCCGATTGCGCGATGCTGCCCTGCTCTTCGAATGCGATAGCGGATTGCCGGAGTTTCTCCGATTGCGCCCCAGCTTGACCGTACAGCGATGTTGCGGCAAGGAGCACGACAACAGCCCAAGTTGATGCGAGCTTCACTCGTCTACCTTCTCACTGACCCCAGCAATTCTCGCGGGCTTCATTCATGAAGGGGCTGCCCCCGCTCATGCCTATTCTCTCTCTCGAAAGTGCCGCGCGACAACCTGGCGTACCTAGGCGCGCTTCTTCAATGCGGGGTACTTTGCGAAGATCCGCTGCTGGTCTTCGGGCTTGAGTTGCGAGATCCGCACCGGCTTATCCTGCGGACGCGTCTCTTTCTGATTGATGACGTTCATCAGGCTCCACTCGCGCTGTGGAGTGGGCGGCTCCTGAGCTCTGAGGTCGTAGCGCGTGAAATCGATGACCATCGGAGTTTCGCTCTTCGTCCAGTTGTGCAGCAAAGCAAGACGGAACTCCTGATTCATGAACCACTCGATTTCCAACTCCTTCTCCGAACCGGGCGCGCCGGTGCCCTTCTCTTTGAATTGGTAATCCAGTTTCGAGTTGTCGGGATTGTGCCTCCGCCATTCGAGCCCGAACGCGCCTTCGGTGACGACCTTTGTGTCGGGCCAGCGCTCGCGTACAGCCTGGAGCCACCACGCGAGATCTTCATCGTGGCCGATAGAGGTTTCCCAGATCGAGGTGACGAAGCCGAAGCCGTTCAGCGCGACGCCGCTGTCGAAGTGCACCGCAGTCGTATCCATCATCTCCTTGCGTCCAGCGGTGACGCCGAGATTGCCCACTGATTCGATGGGGCCAACTCCCAGCCGGCTGTTGAATCCGCCCTTGAAGCCATCGCGCCGCGCGGTGAGGAAATCGCAGGTCCATCCATCGAGACAGACGCAGTCGATGAAGTCGGCCTTGCCCTGTGCGGGCTTCAGATAGTGCTCGCGGCTCGGGTAGTAGGGATAGCAGATGCCGCCATCGCCGTCGCCGTTGTCGATTGCGTGCTGGCTCCAGATCTGCCCCTGGCAGACGTGAATGCCTTCGTCGTCGGCGAGATGCCGCTGGTTTTCAGCGTCCATGAATCCAGCCACCAGGCATTGCGGACGATAGCCGCCGCCCACCATATTCGAAATAAGCTGAAGCGCTTCGTGAATCGTGGCGCGGTTGTGCTCGCGCGTGTCGAACATGGGCGCGAAGTATCCTCCCGGAATAAACGTCACCTCGTCGCCATAGCGGTCGTGATACTGGGCGAGCAGCCGCCGCGCTTCTTGATACTCCTTTCTCTGATCATGCAGAGCCAGCCAGCTGATGGCCCACGTCACTTTGCCATCAGGGCAGCCCCGCGCGAACGCTTCGCGCCTTGACCGGATTCGTTCGGGTCGATTGTCGGGCGCCTCGTCCTGTCCTAAATTCTTCGTCGGCGTAACTTCGATTTGGTTCACGCGGACGATCGACACGTGCGTGAGAAAACGTCCGCGCAAAGTCTGTGCCGCGTTGGTGAACGCACCAGCGGGTGAGTTAAGGAGTGCAAGAGACGCCGATGTGGCTGCCGTCCCCACAACGAAGTTGCGCCTGCTTTGGTCTACGATTCCATTCCTCATCTCCGCCACCCTCAATTCGAATTTGTTCTCCAAGCGCGAGGACACCCGGCGGTCTTTGAACGCCGGGGAGTCTGCGATTACAGTAACAGGACGTGACGTAGCGCTTTGGGGGTCAGCCCGCTGGAAAACATCGACACCATTCTCGTTCTGCTGATCGCTCTGCTGTTTGCAGTGGCAGCGGTTGCCGGCCTTGCGCGGCGTTTCGCGCTGTCGTACCCGATTGTGCTGGTCGTCTTCGGATTGCTCTGCTCCTTGATCCCGCACGTACCGCGGATCCCGCTGCCGCCTTCCATTGTGTTCCTGGTATTCCTGCCGCCCCTTCTCTATGTCGCGGCGTGGCAGACCTCGTGGCGCGAATTTCGGTACAACCTCATCTCGATTTCAAGTCTCGCCGTCTTCCTGGTCTTCTTCACGGCAGTCGGCGTTGCGTTCACGGCCAAGTGGTGGCTGCCGGGATTCGACTGGCGGCTCGGCTTTCTCCTTGGCGCAGTTGTGTCACCTACGGACGCGGTTGCGGCGACCTCAATCGCACGGAAAGTTGGCATGCCGCAGAGGATCGTCGACATCCTCGAAGGTGAAAGCCTGCTGAACGACGCGACTGGCCTGCTGGCGTTGCAGTTTGGCGTACAGATGGTCGTGGAGGGCACCACTCCTTCGCTGGGCCGAGGCCTGCTGGAGTTTGCCTGGCTGACGATTGGCGGAGTGCTCGTCGGCGTGGTCATCGGCTTCATCGTCTCTTCTCTGGAGCGCTGGGTAGACGATGGGCCAGTGGAGATTGCGCTCTCACTGGTAGTTCCTTATGCGACCTATCTGGCAGCCGATGCTGCGAAGGCCTCGGGTGTAATCGCGGTAGTCGCATGCGGGCTGTTAATGAGCCGGCGCAGTTCCACCTTTTTCTCGCCCCGCACCCGGCTGCAGGCAAACGCCGTGTGGGACGCGCTCGAGTTCCTGCTCAACGGATTTGTATTCGTGCTGATCGGCCTGCAACTGCCCTATGTGTTGGCGGGAATCAAAGGGATGAGCAGGGTCGGGCTGGTGGGATACGGGGTCGCGTTCTCTGCGGTGCTTATCCTGCTGCGCCTGGCCTGGATGTTCCCGGCTTCGCGAGCGGCTTGGTGGGTCCGCACCAGAATCGCGCATCAGCAGTATGAACAGCCGCAAGCCAATCAGGTCTTTGTGGTTGGTTGGACAGGGATGCGCGGAGTGGTTGCACTTGCCGCAGCAGACTCTCTGCCGATGACACTGAACGACGGCAGTCCGTTCCCGCAGCGCAGCATGATTCTCTTTCTCACCTTCACCCTGATCCTCGTCACCGTAGTGCTCCAGGGGCTTTCGCTGCCGTGGGTAATCCGCCTTCTTCGGCTACAGAAGCACGATGGCGGTTACTGCGAGGAAGGGCAGGCGAGGCATCTAATGCTGCAGGCAGCGATCGATTTCCTCACGGAGCGTCGCATTTCAGCGCGGGGCGAGGGCGAAGTTCACCTCTACGACGATCTCCTCCACCAGTTTCAACATCGGATTACCTCCATCGATCTTTGCGGGCCCGGGGGAGAATCGTCTCCCTCCACTGGAAACGGTATGACGATGGAGGGCCTTCTGCTCGAAACGGTCCGCCGCCAGCGTGACGAGTTGAACGCTCTGAGAGAGAACGGAAGGATAGGAGACTCCGTGCACCGCAGCCTCGAGCGCGAACTGGACCTGAGCGAGAGCCGTCTCGCATAGAGCCCTCAGTGGTTACAAGACCGTTTTGATTTGCCGCAAAACCGGTCTGACACAAAGCGCATTCATCCGAGAGAAACATGGTCCACCATTAGGTTCTGTCGGATTGGAGCCTATGGAAAACCGCAATCGCGTCTCTCGCTTCACTTGCTCGGCACTGATGCTGGGTGCCATTTTCGCTCTCGCGCTCACTCGAGTTCACGGGGATGAAGGCGTGCAGTTTCCGGATGGGTTTCGACGCTGGGTCCACGTCGGCACGGGGGTGATACTGCCGAGTGACAACCCCATGCTGAAGAGCGAAGAAGGCATGCACCACGTGTTCGCAAATGCGAAAGCCGCCGATGCCTACGCGACGGGAGACTTCCCGGATGGGTCAGTCCTGGTCTACGAGCTTCGCGAAGCTCAGCAGAAGAACGGCGTCATTTCCGAGGGCACGAGGCGGAGGGTCGACGTCATGATCAAGGATTCGGCCGCATATAAGAACACCGGCGGCTGGCGGTTCGAGAGGTTCATGGGCGATCAGGAGACTGAGAACGCAATACCCGACTCCGGCAGTTCTTGCTTCCAGTGCCATTCGAGAGCAGACAAGCACGGATTCGTATTCAGCCAGCTTCGCTGATTCTCGTTAGCGCTGCATGCGCGCCACATCCCGCAGCTGCCGCGCTGCGATCTCGAGGAACGTTTCCACACTTGCTCCCGTGGGCGGCTCCAGACCTGACTTGGCCTGAATTGCCGAGGCGATGCGTTGCGCAAGCGCTTCGCGCGTCTCGAGTGGCATGTCGAGCCGTCGCGCAAAGAAGCTTTCCAGCACCTGCAGATCTGCACTTGAGAGCTTCGCTACGCCGTGATCCGGTAGACTGAGACCCGCGTGTGGCTCGGGCGCAGCCACAGCGGGCGCGAACAGGTTCGCTGTGAACGTGCGGCTGGCCTCGGTACTTACCGGGGCCTCTTCAATGCGATCGCGAACCACAAGCGTTCCGGCGGCGAGATCGCCAAGACGCTGATGGTCCTTCGTCACGAAGATCGCAATGGCTCCGACAGCATAAAAGAACGGGATCTGGTCGACGTAGCGGATGAAGTTGCGCGCCATCGACTCGAACAAGCCGATCGGCCGCCCCGACCGCTCGATCACACGAATCCCCGCCACGCGCTTCCCTGGCGTACGCCCATTCCAGAACGCCTCGAACAGCGTGAAGTATCCCCAATTAAAAAGAAAGATCAGAAACAGATAGATCGCGAACGCCCACTGCTCCGAGAGCTTGTTGAAGGCGCTGAGGCTGGGCAGAAAGTAGGCGAACAGCCTGCCAACGATCAGAATTCCGGGAATCCAGATCAGGTAGTCAACCAGCAATGCGATGAAGCGACTGCCGATACCCGCGATGGGCATCTGGATGGCGACCAGCTCAGGCGTTTCAATGCTAAGCTGATCTGAACTCAACACACTCGGAGTATCCGGACCAGTCGGGATCATGGCGCCCATTCTATCGAACCAGTGGATTGCAAAGCGTCGGCCGCATTGGGATCGGCTTGCGTTTCTGCTCACCCGCTCCGATCAGCACGGCGTCGCCTCTCTCTCACGATCAGAATTGCAGGAGATGGCTCTCCTTTACCGCCAGGTGGCCGGCGATCTCTCCGTCCTCCGCCGGGACGAAACGGCCCGCACGCACACCGAGAACGTCAACATGCTGCTGGCGCGCGCGCACCACATCATCTACTCGCGCAAGAAGACCGGCTGGGCCGCACTTTTTCGTTTTCTCAAGGATGAGTACCCGGTCATCTTTCGCAGGCAGGGATCCTATGTCCTGGCCTCACTGCTGGTCTCCATCGCCTGGGGAATTCTCGGCGCCGCTCTCACCACTGCGCGGCCGCAGTTCATGCGTCACTATGTTGGACCGGCCATGATCTCGACGATGGAGCAGCACAAGATGTGGACCGAGTCGATCGTGAGCGTGGCTCCGCAGGAAACCAGCCACATCATGACGAACAACCTGTCGGTCAGCTTCCTAACCTTCGCTGGCGGAATTCTCTTCGGGATTGGAACGTTTCTGCTGCTGTTCAATAACGGAATGATGCTTGGAGTCATCGCCGCCGCCTGTCATCAGTACGGAATGTCCATCGCTCTCTGGAGCTTCGTGGTGCCCCACGGCTCACTCGAACTTCCGGCCATCATCATCGCCGGAGGAGCAGGCTTCCGCATCGGCCGCGCCATGCTTTTCCCCGGTGGTTATCGCTGGAAAGAATCCGTAGCACGAGGCGGAATCGAAGCATCGCGATTGGTATCCGGCGTAATCCCAATGCTCGTGGTTGCCGGATGCCTCGAAGGCTTCTTCTCCCCGTCGCACGCGCCGGTTTGGCTCAAGTTCACTGTGGGTGGGCTGCTCTTTTCGCTGCTGCTCACCTGGCTCTTCCGACCCGTAAAGACCGCGCCCGCAGCGCAGGTTTAGACAATGAACTTCGCTGAAGGCTTGCGCCCCGGCGCAGTGGTCGCGGCAGTCCTCCTGCTGACGCCCATGCTCGTCGCGGCGTTCGCACCTGGCACGGTTGATGATCTTGGGCGCAAGCTCCCTCGCATCATTCGCATCAGCGCGCCAGCGTTGCTCTGCGTTCCTTATGCCCTCACGTCTCGCGCCTTCGGTGTCTTTCACTGGACGTGGCTTGTCGTCTACGCCCTGCTGCCCGTGGCTGTGGCTTTCCTGCTCCATCAGGCTCGAAACGATGATCCGAAGTGCCGTGGCACCTGGCGAGACTACGGCGTACTACTCGCTCTCGGTCTCGCTGTCGATTTGCGCTGGCTCGAACCGGCATGGCCGCAGGGCCTCGCGGCACTCGGGAAGATGCTGCTCCTTGATGCGGGCATCTTCGGCTTCCTGGTGGTTCGCGGGCTTCATGGCGTCGGCTTCGATCTGCGCCTCACCCGAAAGGACCTGGCCCGCGGCGGCGGCGAGTACCTGCTGTACGCGGTCATCGCCGTCCCGCTCGGATTATGGCTTGGCTTCCTGCGATTTCACGCGGTCCTGCCATCACCGCTTCGAGCGATCACGGCTTTCATCTTCACTTTCGTCTTCATCGCAATTCCGGAAGAACTGTTCTTTCGAGGCTGGCTGCAGAACCTTCTCGAACGCCGTATGGGCAGGACGGTGGCACTCATCGCAACAGCCATCCTCTTTGGCCTCGCCCATTGGAACAAGCGCACCCTGCACTTCAACTGGCGTTATGTGCTGATGGCGGCGATTGCAGGGATCTTCTATGGCAGGGCCTGGCGAGCTCAGCGGCGCGTCGGCGCGTCCGCCCTGACCCACTCGCTCGTCGACACCACGTGGTCGCTCTGGCTCAGGTGAGTTGGGCGCGGGTGGTAATTGAGATAGCCAAGACCCACGCGCATGTTGTGCAGGATCGACGCCGGCACCGTAATTGCCACGCATATACCGAACACCGCATGAGCAATCGCCAGCGGATAGACATTGCGCGAACGGATGAACACGAGGCACGCCGTCAGTCCCCAGATGAGCGTAAGAGGCGTCAATACGGGATTGGGAAGGTGGGCCAGTGCGAAAACCGAAGCGGCCAGCAGCGCCGCCCAGTTTGGATTCGGTATGATCCGAAGCGCGCGCCCCAGGAAGTATCCCTGCAGGAGCAGCTGCTGAAACAGCGCCCAGACCGCATACCCTCCGAAGGTCAATACCCATCGAGCGGGCCCGCCGGGGTGATGCAGCGTATGCAGCGTTGCAGCCAGCCACGTGGCGATGCCGGCCAGAACGAAAGCCACACCGACGATCCAGGACGATCGCCAGAAGCCCGCAACGCAACAGCCCATCGCCCTCCAGCTCTCGAACGAAAGAGAGATGGACACGACAAACCAGCCCAGGGCAATGAAGTAGAGCCAATGCTGCAGGGGGCGAGGCGTCCAGATCACCGCCATAATCAGCGCATACCCAATGAAGAGTTCGCCGACCTCCCACGCCATGCTTCTTGGCGAGGCAGTGTTCACGGTACAAGAACAATCTGCGGCGTATTCCTCAGACACACTCAAAGCGTGACCTCCTGCCGGAGCAAGGGGTGCTTCGGCAATCCGGCACGACGGGTCACGCGGGCTCATCGGCAACCGGGTAGGGGAAGATGCGGTCAGGCCAAACTTGAAGACCTGATTAAAACAATAGACGATGAACAAACGTTCTGGGTTATCCGCACCACGCTCCAGGCCAGATCCGCTTCATCGGCCTGCTAAACCTTGAGGAAGATTTTCTTCTTGTAGAGAATCCAAACTGGAATAAAGCAGAACGCACAAAAAGACACCGAAAATGCAAACGCGGCCCAGTGCGGGTCTGGTATCCGCATTACCGTGTGCATTGCCGTCCAGGCCAGAGGATTGGTCATCCGCCCGTCTGCACCTCTGAACTGGAGGAGTTCTCCGAAGATCCCCGGCACCAGTTCACTGAACATGTATGCCGCAATGGCATTTGAGCCGAACACGATCCACGGATAGGTCCAGCCCTTCCGCCAGTTCATCTGCTCAATAGTGAAGTGCGCGAAGGTGAGCAGCGCCAGCGAATACCCGCCCGCGACGAGCACAAAGGAGCTCGTCCACATATTCTTGTTCAGCGGAAACTCCATCGACCACAAATAGCCAATCACGAGGCTCGTAATGCAGGCGATTGCCAGGCCCGCCGTCTTAATGCTGACAGATCGCTTCGACCTGAGCCATATTCCCGCCAGCATCCCCATCAGCGCAGTTCCAATCGCCGGCAGATCGCTGAGCAGGCCTTCGGGGTCGCGAACGTTGTGATCAGGCGAGTACAGGTAGAGGTGGTGCGGGAACAGGTGCTGGTCGATATAGGAGACCAGATTCCGTTCGACGTCCATGAATGGAACGTCGCGGCCCGGCATCCCAATCCCCGGGATCGGCACCCAGCGCACAAGAACCCAGTAGCCGATGAGGCAGCCTGCGAGGGCCATCCACTTTGTTGAGGCGCGCTGGTCCCATAGGTAGAAAAGGCTAACCACGAGATAGCAGACCGCAATCCTCTGCAGCACGCCGTAGAAGCGCATGTGCGCGAGGTGGAAATACGGGAAGCTGTTGACGATGATGCCGAAGAGGATCAGCACGATGGTGCGGATCACGGCGTGTCTCGCGAGTTCTGAACGCGCCGCGCCTTTGGCAAGTCTCGCCTCCGTCGCGAAGACGACCGATACTCCAACCACGAAGACAAACGTCGGAAACACGAGATCCGTCGGCGTCAGGCCGTTCCACTGGGCGTGGTTCATGAAGTGCCACGAACCGGGGCCGCCGTTATTGTTCACCATGATCATGAACGCGATGGTGATGCCGCGGACCACATCAAGCGAGAGGAGCCGTTTGATAGGGCTCTTCCCTGCGAAAGCGGGATTGACCGCTGTCGTCTGCTTCTCAGAAAGGCTTGTCTGCATTTGTACCCCGGAACTTGCCTGCACCCTAAGCTACGCGCTGAAGGCGTGTCGTGCCAAGTAGCTGCATTGCGAGCGAACGTACTCGGCGCTGGGCGCTCGTCACAAAAGATTGAAATCTGCTGCTCTGGTTGCTACCCTCCATGCCACGAAGGAAAGCTCATGCCGATATCCGCAGCGACCGCAACCTCCCCGATTGCACCTGGAACAGCGACGACGAAGGCGGGGAGGGTCTCGTCGCTCGATATTGTGCGAGGCGTGGCGATGATCCTGATGGCGATCGACCACGTCCGCGTCTACTCGGGCGTGCCTGCCGGAGGACCGACCATTGGCGTCTTCTTTACGCGCTGGATCACCAACTTCGTCGCGCCGGCATTCGTTTTCCTGGCCGGAACATCGGCATGGCTCTACGGGCGGAAGTTCTCCGATCGTTCGCTGCTGTCGAAGTTCCTGGTGTCTCGCGGATTCTGGCTGATCTTTCTTGAGCTGACGTTTCTGCGCGTGGCCTGGACCTTCAACTTCGACTTTCAGCATTACCTGCTCGCCGGGGTGATCTGGATGATCGGCTGGTGCATGATCACGCTCGCAGGAGCCGTCTATCTGCCGAGACAAGCTGTTGCCGCAATTGGGATCGCTCTTATCGCGCTGCATAATCTGACCAACCTGTTCCGGCCGCAGATCGCTCATGCGTTCGGCCCTGACGGACCCAGTTGGCTGTTGCGCATCTTCTACTTCGGCGGGGCCGTCGAGATCGGCAAATCAGGACCGCCGCTCCTGATCCTCTACGTACTTGTCCCCTGGGTCGGTCTGATGTTCGCCGGCTATGCTTTCGGACCGATTACACAGCGAGCCGTGGCGGACCGGCGCCGGATCTACGTCCAACTCGGTTTATCTCTGACGCTGCTGTATGTCGCCCTTCGTCTCGCCGGGATTTATGGAGATCCGCGGCCTTGGGATCGGCATACACTGTTCAGTTTCCTGAATACCGCGAAGTATCCAGCGTCACTTGAGTATCTCTGCATGACGATCGGGCCGATGTTCCTGCTGTGGGCATTGGCCGAAAGCTGGCGGGGGCGGCTGGCTGGAATCGTCGAGACCTTCGGCCGTGTTCCGATGTTCTACTACCTGCTCCACATTCCCCTGATCCATCTGGCCGCTTGCGTCGTATCCGTCGTACGCGAAGGACATGTGGACCCGTGGCTCGTTACGAATCACCCCGTCGATCCAGGGCCGCTTCCTTCCGGATACATGTGGAGCCTGCCGCTTCTTTACCTCGTTTACGGCATTTGCCTCGTCATCTTGTATCTCCCGTGCCGGTGGTATGCGGATCTGAAAGCGACGAAGCGATCGAAACTGCTCAGCTACATCTGACCTTCTACTGGGCGTTTGAAACCCGGTCTACTGCGCCCTCCGGAATTTTCGGGGAAGCTGAGAGCTGGATCTCAGGATTGACTCCAAGCCACGCGAACGCGCCTGCAAACGCCAGCAGCGCCGCGGCCAGAAATCCTGCCCACCAGCCAAATCTCTCTGCCAGCCAGGGAGTCAGCGTCGTCGTCACCGCTCCTCCCACCTGGGCCCCGGTGTTCATGATCGACGACACCACACCAGCATTCCGCCCGGCGATATCTGCAGTGACGGACCAGTACGAGCTCTGCGAGATGTACAGCCCGCCCGCCCCGGCCGCCAGGGTCATCGCGGCAGCGGTCGCGCTCACTGCATGCGACCCGGCGATGAGCAGTCCCCCGCAAAGGAGAAGACCCACAAACGCCGGAGCTACCCGTCCTATCCGAAGGCCGTATTGTTTGGCGAGCCAGTCGCAGACAACGCCGCCGATCAGGCAAAACGTCGTCATCGCCGCAAACGGAATCATCGAGTAGAGCGCGCTCGCCTTCATATTCAGGTGCCGCGCCTGCGCCATGTACAGGAAGAACCAGCCCAGAAAGATCCATGCGATATATCCGAAGCAGAAGCAGGCGAAGGTCAACAGGATCATCGACCGGCTGCGCACAATCGCCGCCCACGGGATGGGAGGTCTCGGCGAATCGTCGGCGAGAATTCCTGCCTGAATCGTCGCGAGTTCCTGGCGAGAGACCCATCCATGCTGGCCGGGAGAGTCGCGCGCGATTACGTACCAGACAATCCCCGCCACGATACCGACCGCCGCACTGAACCAGAACCCGGCACGCCAGCCATAGGCAAGGATGATCCCCGTGAGTATCGGCGGTGTAAGCATCGACCCCGCGCCAACACCGGCAAAGATGACGCCGTTCACGCGGCCGCGTTCGCTCACCGGGATCCATCGCGCCACGAACTGGTTCGAAGTGGGATAGATGATCGCTTCACCGAGGCCCAGCGCGAAACGGATCCCGATAAGAATCCAGAGCGCGCCGCGAATGCCCGGGGGGACGGCAGCCGTCGCCAGCGTAAATACGCCCCACCAGACGACCCCAAGAGTCAGCGCCCTCCGCGGGCCCAGCCGCACTGCGATCCACCCTGCCATCACTTGCGAAGCCGCATAGCCGACAAGGAACGCGCTCAGCAACCAGCCGAAACGGACGTTGTCGAGAAGGTATTCGTGGCTGATCTGCAGCCCGGCAACGGTCAGGTTGGTGCGGTCGAGAAATGCAATTGCGCTCAGCAGGAAGAGCCAGCAGACCAGCACCGCGCGTATCGGGATCTTGCTCATTCAGTGGCGCTCCGTTCGGGGAGAGCTGAGCCAGTCGGGAGAACACGACCCATACAAAGAAATCACGCAGAGCGCTCTAAAGTCTATTGCCATACCGTGATGCGTGTGATGTCGCAACCTCAGGCGCATGACGTAAACTCGTCCTTCAGGTTTCATCAGGCATTCTGTTTGCTGGCAGGGGAGGCTCTTGTGGCCGAATTTCAATCGTTCATTCCGCCCGATCAACATCCGCCGGAGTTCACGTTCCGCGCTCTGTTCCTTGGCTCGATCTTCGGCATCATCTTTGGCGCGGTCACTGTTTACGTCGGCTTGCGCGCCGGGCTCACGGTTGCCGCATCGATTCCGATCTCGGTGTTGTCGATCAGCATTCTCCGCGCATTCGGTCGAGCCTCCATCCTCGAGAACAACATCGTCCAGACAACGGGCAACGCGGGCCAGTCCATCGCCTCCGGCGTCATCTTCACCCTGCCGGCTCTCGTCTTTCTCGGCTTCGATCTCGAATACTCGCGCATCTTCATGCTCGCGCTGATCGGCGGATGGCTCGGCGTTCTGTTCATGATTCCGCTTCGCCGCCAGCTTATCGTCAAAGAGCACGGCGCGCTTCCCTACCCCGAAGGCACAGCCTGCGCCGACGTTCTGATTGCCGGTGAAAAAGGCGGATCGCTGGCCAGCCGTGTCTTTCTTGGACTCGGGCTCGGCGGCATCTACACGTTCTTCCAAAACGCCAATCTCTTCCGCGCCTGGCCCGGCTCTCCTGGATACGAGCCCGACTACGGCCCACAGCACATCCTCAAGGGCTCAGCTATCAACGCCGACGCGACCTCGGAATACCTCGGGGTGGGCTACATCATCGGCACCCGCGTGGCCGGCGTTATCTTCGCTGGAGGCGTCTTCTCCTGGCTCGTCGTCATGCCGCTCATCTACTTCTTCGGCAAGGCTCTGCCGCTGCCTGTCTATCCCGGACAGACCCCGATCGCGCAGATGGGTCCAAGCGACCTCTGGGCCAGCTACATCAAGCCAATGGGAGCCGGAGCGGTCGCCGCCGCAGGGCTCATCACTCTGCTGAAAACCATCCCAACCATCTGGAGCGCGCTCACCGCAGGGCTGACCTCCATGCGCGCCGGCGCCGATGCGGAGAAAGCTCAAAAGCCAATCCGCACCGAAAACGATCTCTCCATGAGCGTCGTCATCATCGGCTCGCTGCTGATCGTGGCATGCATGTTCATCTTCCTCGAGTTCAAGCCGGTGCCCGGAGCCTTCGTCGGTTGGGGAGCAAATCTGGCCGCCTCGCTCCTTGTGGTCGTCTTCGGTTTCCTTTTCGTGACCGTCAGCTCCCGCATCGTTGGCCTGGTCGGCTCTTCGGCGAGCCCCGTTTCGGGCATGACCATCGCCACGCTCATGGCTACGGCGGCGGTCTTCCTCGTTCGCGGTTGGACGGCGCCGGCCTATGGCGCTCTCGCCATCACCATCGGCGGCGTGGTCTGCATCGCCGCCTCCAACTCGGGCGATACCTCGCAGGATTTGAAGACCGGCTATATCGTCGGATCAACTCCGCGTCTCCAGCAGATCGCACTGATGATCGGTGTGGTCGTATCCACCATCGTCATCGGATCAACTCTGAACCTGATGAACACAGGGCTGCAGGAGTTTCAGGCCGCGGCACAGCCGTGGGACATCAACGCCGCTCATCCGGGTGTCTCCGTCGAACAGGACAAGAAGCATCTGCCCGCCGAGATCCGCGTCGTCCAGTCAGACAAAACGACCTCAACCCACCAAGCCTCTGAATACGTCCTTCTGAACGCGATCGGCTCAACCGAGCTTCAGGACGGCAAATACCTCTACTCGCCTCAGACCGGCAAAATCGAAGTCCATTGGATTCAGGGAATCGGCAGCGCCAGCGCCCCGGCGCCGCAGGCCCGGCTCATGGCCACGGTGATCAACGGCATCCTCAGCCGCAAGCTGCCCTGGGGACTCGTTCTGGTTGGTGTTTCGCTGGTCATCGCCGTCGAACTGCTCGGGATCCGCTCGCTCACCTTCGCCGTTGGAGCTTATCTTCCCATCGGCACAACGCTGCCAATCTTTGTCGGCGGCGTGGTCCGCTGGCTTGTCGACCGCGCTGCGGCAAAAGCAGGCGAAGCCGAAGCCGAGAGCGACATCTCCTCCGGCTCCCTGTTCGCCTCTGGCCTGATCGCTGCGGGCGGCATCGCCGGGCTCATCGGCGTCGCCCTAAAGGCCGTTGAAGCTACTTACATGGAGAACCGCGACATCCTGAATTTCCCGCGAGGAACAATCCTCGATCACACATTGGTCTCCGTGATCGCCTTCGGGCTGCTCGCCTACTCGCTTTACTACTTCGCACGAAGGCCGCTGAAGAAGTAATCTCCAGCGGCCTTGGCCTGCACTCTGCGGGTGCGAACTTGTTTGTTTCTAGCGCATCAGGTGGATCGCGTTGAAGACGTGCCGGAAATGCCAGAGGGCATAGAGGGCCGCCCCCAGGCTCCCTTCCAGTACGAAAGCGGCACGGATTGCCCGGGCACATCCCAAGCCATCACGAATCGGTTCTTCAGCTTCTGGTTCAAACGCGCGGGAAAACGCCGGTGAATCACAGATGGATATCACATTGCCTGTGGCAGGCGCCGGCCTGGGAGCTACACGGGGGGGTCTTGCAATAGCGGGCCGAAATTCAAAGACGGGCTGGGTGGGCACGGCGAAAAACTCCCGCCTGAGGGCTTCTTACTTGACCCCTTCAGGACCTGAATACCTATTGCTTGTTAGCGGATGAAATGAGTATGCCGCTATCTGTTCTGGAATTATGTGATTTATATCACTCCATGATGTTCGTGTGAACGGCAATTTTTTGCGGAAATCACGGTACTGAGGTAAGAAACCCAGGATGCACCAAAATTAGGTCAGTTCTGTCCAATCCACGCCCTGCGTGACCAACCTCACTGTGAGACCTCGCGATCTCTGGACTCCTATCATGGAAGAAGAAAATGACGCGAGAAACCAACGATTTTGCTCAACAATTCGCCAGCGACAATTATGCGGGCATCTGCCCTGAAGCATGGGCTGCCATGAACGCCGCTAACCAGGGACACGCAACCGCCTACGGGGACGATGTCTGGACCACCCGCGCGGCCAACGAGTTTCGCGACCTATTCGAAACCGACTGCGAAGTCTTTTTCGTGTTCAACGGCACAGCCGCAAACTCCCTCGCCCTGGCGTCACTCTGCCAGTCCTATCACGGAGTCATCTGCTGCGACGCCTCGCACGTTGAAACCGACGAGTGCGGCGCGCCCGAGTTCTTCTCCAATGGCTCCAAGTTGCTGGTAGCCCCGGCAGTCGACGGGAAGCTCACGCCGACAGCCATCCGTGAACTGGCCACCAGGCGCCAGGACATTCACTATCCAAAGCCGCGCGTCGTCACCGTCACGCAGCCGACGGAAACCGGCCGCGTGTACTCGCTTGAAGAACTCCAAGCGATCTCCGCTGCCTGCAAAGAGCACGACCTTTCGCTCCACATGGACGGCGCGCGGTTTGCGAATGCCTGCGCAAGCCTTGGTTGCTCTCCGGCCGAGCTGACATGGAAGAGCGGCGTCGACGTTCTCTGCTTCGGCGGTACAAAGAACGGCATGGCCATCGGCGAAGCGGTCATCTTCTTTGACAGGAAGCTCGCCGTCGACTTCGATTACCGCTGCAAGCAGGCCGGGCAGCTTGCGTCGAAGATGCGCTTCCTCGCTGCGCCCTGGGTCGGCATGCTCGAAAGCGGCGCCTGGTTGAAGAATGCGGAACACGCAAACGGGTGTGCTCGCTACTTTGCAGACCGCGTGGGCTGCATCGGCAACCTTGAAGTTGTTTCCAAGGTCGACGCCAATTCCGTGTTCCTGAACGCGCCGGAGGATATTCTCAACGCTCTCCGTTCACGCGGCTGGAGGTTCTATACGTTCATCGGCGGCGCGGCCCGCATCATGTTTGCGTGGGACTCTGACCTGAAGCGCATTGATGCGCTGCTCTCCGATCTCGAAGAGTGCGCCTGCGCGGCCAGCACAAGTTCTACGACGAAGTAGCGCCGAGACTTTATCTCGAATCCGCCGATCGCTTTCGGAAGACAATCTTCAACTCGTCTCGCCAGTGCTCGCCAAGCGCGATGAGCTCCCAATCGACCTCAGGCGAGAGATACCGAAGCACAGGCAGGTTCGCAGGGTGAATTCGCAACGCCGGCGCTACCAGGATGAGCCGCGGGGGCTGGTCTGACAACTCCATCCCTTGAAAGTAGCCCTCGCGTTCAAACGCCGATAGAAGACGGTCGCTCATGGGCGTGCGCTGCCGGTCTGCGTTGAGCGCGCGCACCCGGATCCAGTAGTCGAGCGCCTGCATGGGAAGCTGCAGGTCCTCATCGGCCTTCAGTTCGATGACGCAGAGCCGCCCGTTCCGATCGGCCGCAAGGAGGTCAAGCATGCCACGGTCGCCGCACGAGAGCGCAGGCACCTGCGAGTAGACCGACTCACCCCGCAAGATCGGCAGCAGTTCACCCAGACTCCTGCGGAACTCCGATTCGAGCCAGCGCTCCGGCTGCATTCTGAACAGCGGATCCGCATGAGTGCCTCCGGGATGGCGGCTCGCGAAGAGCCTCTCGCACAGCGCGCGACACGTATCTTCGGTTTCGGGTGTCAGAGGAGTCTCATTTGCGCCGGCTCCGAACGTGATCTCCTCCTGATGTGTGAATGAATGAGCCGATGGTCCGTTCCGAACGCGCGCAAACTCCAGACCGTGCAGCAGCAGCCCCACCTCACTTGCCGAGCGGGGGCGTAGCTCGACCCGATGCTGGGATCCATCCGGCAAGAAGGCCATCACCTTGCCCAGCCCCGCACCGCAGCGCTCCAGAGCTGATTCACCAGAAAATGCATGAATTAGGCGAGCCGTCTGGTTGCCGCAGTCGCGGAAGTCGATCGCTTCAAGCTCCTCCGTGCGTTCATCAAGGGCGAAGAGCTCGAAGGCAGCGGAACTATTCAGCCACGCCATTCGCTCGGCGGTGGTACGCCATGCGCCCGCCGGCACAATCACCTTCAATCCTCCAAAGTGCCGTCGTCCGTCCGCCTTCTGCCGGCAGTAATCGAGCCAGAGGACCCCCAGAGTGAGAATGCCGTCGATCGCAGTTGAGGACTCTGCGCCGCCGATGCCGATCACCGCATCTGCAGCCGTTCCACGAAGCAGTCTTCCCCGCACGTACGCCGGTCCAAAGCTGTGTTCCAGATCCATTGCTGAGCGGAATCCATCCACCTTTGCGCCCAGAAACGCACGCGTCAGAACCCGTTCCAGCAGACGCTGATAGTTCCGTCGCGCTGAGTCCCTCGCTGTCGGTGTCCGGCGGTCGCTCGTAGCAACCAGTTCGAGCGCCTGGGGCTTTGGCGCTCCCATTCGGCGTGTCATCACTCGCAGAGAATGCGCCCGCTGTTGAATCTCCAGAACCGTCCGCACCAGGTTGCGTTCTTCGCTCCAGAGTTGCAGGAGGCAGCGCCCGTGCGACTCCGAAATCGAGTAGCGGGCCAATCGCATGTCAAACAGAACGCGACCGTCTTCAAGCAGGGCGGCAGCAGGATGTGAGGCCAGGTAGTTTTCGAGAGTTTCTGCGAGTTTCGCGGCGGACGGAGTTTCAAGGCCCGAGGACACTTCGGCTACCAGGACATCCTTTTGCGCAGATTCGTGATGTGCGCCGTATGGTGACGCGAATGCCATGAATACAAAGCAATCACGTTGCCGAGTTCCTGCCGGCCAAGTTCCGGATGATTGTAGCCGCGCTTGAAATCAGCCTCGGTCAGCCACTCCAGGATTGCCACCCAGCGCTCGTGCATTGCCGAGATCATCGCTATAGAGCCATCGATGGGTAGCGCACTGTCGACCAGCTTTGCCCAGGCGGCCTCATCGTAGGGTTTGATCGTCGGCCAGTCCTCGGTCAACGCGAGCTTGGTCCGCACATACGCGTTGGCATGGCTGTCGGCGATGTGATGAACCAGCTGCCGCACCGTCCATCCGCCCTCGCGATAGGGTGTGTCCAGTTGCGTGTGGCTGAGTCCGCTCACTGCGGTCTGGACGTTTCCAGGTAGCAGGCGCAGAACTGAGATCTGCTCGGCCCGCGCTGCCGGCTCAGAAGAGGCGGGCGGCGTGAAACGGCCAATGGGATAACGGAGATCGTCCAGCTCTGGCATCGTCTTCCGGTCGCGCGATTTTACTTCGCCGTGTTGTGCTTCGGCATCTTGTGCTTCTGGATCTCTTTAAGATGCGGGTTCTTCTCGTGGACGGCCTTCGGATGATCGATGACCCGCGGGTCTTTATGCGGCTTCTTGTGCCGGGCAAACGCCGGGGCAGAACACACCACGGCCATCAGCACGGCAACTGCAATTTTCTTCATGGCTGGAATGTAGCACGAGAGCGAGGCCGGGGATAGTATCCGAGGTCACCCGTGTCATACGGAAGAGAACTGTGCGGGTAAGCGGGACTGGCCCACATCGTATATATGGGCCAATCGTTCGGTTGAGTAATCCCCCTGAGAGAACCCGTTGGGAACTACGCCTTCTTGTGGTGGTGATGGCGATGGTGATGATGATGCGTCGTGGCGGCAAAGGCCGGCGCAGCAAACACCATGACCAGAAGCGCAGCAGCAAGTAGCTTTTTCATGGCCTGAATGTAGCACGACGCGAATTGTGGAAACATGCTCGCGACCGGCATGAATCAAGTGAGGAAACGATCCGGAGCGGTTCCGCCATGAGTCTCCGGCAGGCGTAAACTGGAGATAGTGATGAACCTACCCGAGACCTCCCCGCAGCAGAGCCATAGACGTTACTTTTTTGACAAATTTGGAATCACCGAGCGCCTGCTCGAGCGCTGCCTCGGCGAGGCGCTGTCGGCCGGTGGCGATTACGCCGATCTCTACTTCGAGTCCGTCACCTCTACTTCGCTCGGCGTCGACGAGCAGATCGTGAAGTCCGCCAGCACCGGCACCAGCGCCGGGTGCGGGATTCGCGTTCTCTCCGGCGAGCGCACGGGGTACGCCTACACGGACAATCTCAATCCCGACCGGCTTCTGCACGCCGCCAAGACCGCTGCCCTCATCGCCTCCGGCCCGTCGAAGCAGCCCATCCAGGGCTTTACGGAAACTAAATCAGGCGATCTCTACCCCGTGCCAGTCGGAGGCTTCGACCTCGACCTAGCCGCCCGCCTCGAGTTGATCCTCCGCGCCGATCGCGCGGCCCGCGCCTTCGACAACCGGGTTGTGCAGGTGCGCGCCGGCTACAGCGAAGAACTCCGCCGCATTCTGGTTGCCGGTTCTGACGGCTCGATCGCGAGCGATACCCAGCCGCTCTGCCGCCTGAATGTGTTTGTCATCGCCAGAGACGGCCAGGTGACAACGAAAGGCTCAGCTGGAGGGGGTGGGCGTGCCGGCCTGGACCAGTTCGCAGGCACCAAGAGTCCGGAGCACCTCGCCCAGGAAGCAGCTCGCGGCGCGATCCTCCAGCTCGGAGCAGTCCCCGCCCCAGCGGGCGACATGCAAGTGGTCCTCGGCCCCGGATGGCCCGGAATCCTGCTGCATGAGGCAGTCGGCCACGGCCTCGAAGCCGATTTCAACCGCAAGGGAACATCGGCCTTCTCCGGCCTGATCGGCCGCCCCGTCGCCAGCTCCAAAGTCACGGTCGTCGACAACGGCACGATGCAGGGCCGCCGCGGATCACTCAATGTAGACGATGAGGGCTCGCCGACCCAGGAGACCGTTTTGATCGAGAACGGCGTCCTGAAAGGCTACCTGACCGACAAGCTCTCTTCGCGGCTCATGGGCACGGCGAACACCGGCTCCGGCCGTCGCGAGAGCTACCACTGCATCCCCATGCCCCGCATGACCAACACCTACATGCTGGCCGGCGAGGATGCCCCCGAAGACATTCTGCGATCGGTGAAGCATGGCCTTTACGCGGTTAACTTCGGCGGTGGCCAGGTCGACATCACCAACGGCAAGTTCGTCTTCTCGGCTTCCGAGGCTTACCTGATCGAAGACGGTAAGATCACCGCGCCGGTAAAGGACGCCACTCTGATCGGCAACGGTCCCGAGGCCCTGAAGTACGTCTCGATGGTCGGCAACGACTTGAAGCTCGATGAAGGCATCGGCACCTGCGGCAAAGATGGCCAGAGTGTCCCCGTTGGCGTCGGCATGCCGACGATCAAGCTGGAACGCATGACGGTGGGTGGAACAGGCAGGTAGGCTATATCTCAATTTTGAGATATACTGCTGAGTGCGGTGGAAGTCGAAATCCTGAGCGAAACCGTAGCAGCCGAGATCAAAGCACTCCCTGCTGACATCCAAGCCCGATTCGTCCGAATGGCGGACCGCATAATCCAAATCGGTCTTGAGAGCCTGGGCGCGCCTCATGTAAAGCACCTCGAAGGTAAGCTCTGGGAGCTCCGATTGGTGGGTCGGGATGGAATCGCAAGGGCCCTCTACATAACCGCGAACACCAGGCGATTGGTTGTGCTTCGCGCATTCGTCAAGAAGACACAGAAGACTCCCCGCGCAGAGATTGAGTTGGCGCTTCGAAGGGCAAAGGAGGTCCAATGACAATCGCATATGAAGAACTGAAAGGCCGGCTGCTCGCCAATCCCAAGGTCAAAGCTGAATACGACGCCCTTGCACCCGAATTTGAGATCGCGTCGGAATTGCTGCGAGCACGCCTTCGTGCCGGACTCTCTCAGGCAGAGCTGGCCGCCAAGATGAAGACGAGTCAGTCAACTATCGCGCGGCTCGAGAGCGGGCAGACTCTGCCGAGTACGAAAACTCTGCTGCGATTTGCGGAGGCTACGAAATCCAAAATCCAGGTCCGACTGTCCGCGGCGTGAAGAGAGCAGCATCTACGCACTGCATCGCGCAGTTTGTTAAGGTTGACCCATGTCCGATGCAGTTGCACTCCAGGCCGGCCCATCTCCCAATTCCGGAACTCTCGATCTCCAATCCCTTGCAGCTAACGTTGTGAACCAGGCCATGCAGGCTGGCGCAAGCGACGCCGAGGTCGTCGTCCGCGAAGGCGATGAGTTCAGCGTCAATGTCCGCATGGGGCAGGTTGAGACGCTGAAGGAGTCCGGCTCGCGCGCGCTCGGCCTGCGCGTCTACCTCGGCGAAAGAACCGCATCCGCATCGACCAGCGACCTTACTGCTGACGGTGTTCGCCACATGGTCGAAGGCGCGATGGCCCTGGCCAGGGTCACGGAAGAAGATCCCTTCGTCGGGCTACCCGAGACCGAGGAATTCGGCTCCGTACAGGACGACCTTCACCTGTACTACGACGACGTCTACTCCCTGCCCGGACCCGAACGCATCGAGATGGCTCGCCGTGCGGAAGCCGCCGCACTCGCAGCCGACAAGCGCATCACCAACTCCGACGGGGGCAGCTTCGACGCAGCGACCGGCCTGAAGATCCTCGCTAATTCGCGAGGCTTCCTCGGCAGCTACCGCTCCAGCTATGCCGGGGTCTCCGCTGCCCCGCTCGCCGCGGACGAGAACGGCCATATGCAGCGCGACGGCTGGTGGTCGAGCGCCCGGCGCATGGCCAATCTCGATTCGCCGGAGTCAGTCGGCGCAGAAGCCGCGCGTCGCACTCTCCGACGCCTCGGCGCACGGCGCGTGCCCACGCAGCGCGTTCCTATCGTCTTTGCGCCCGAAGTCGCCCGCTCGCTCATCGGCTCTGTCTTTGAAGCCGCATCAGGCGACGCCATCTGGCGACACGCCTCGTTCCTCGCCGGCAAACTCGGCGAGCAAATCGGCGCATCGACCCTGAACATCATCGACGACAACACCATGCTGCTGCCCACTGGAGTCGGCGGCTTCGGCACATCGCCCTTCGACGGCGAAGGTCTGCCCTCCCGCCGCACCGTTGTCCTCGAGAACGGCGTGCTGCGCAACTACATGCTGAACACCTACGCTGCGCGCAAACTCGGCATGAAGTCCACGCACAACGCCTCACGCGGACTCGCCGGCGCACCAGGGATCGGCCCCGGCAACCTCTACCTCGAGCCCGGCACGCAGAGCCCCGAGCAGATCATCGCCGAGGTGAAAGCCGGCCTGTACGTCACCAGCCTGATGGGTTTCGGCACGAATATCGTGACCGGAGACTACTCGCGCGGAGCTGCGGGCCTCTGGATCGAGAACGGTCAGCTCACCCACGCCGTCGAGGAGATCACCATCGCGGGCAATCTGGGCGAGATGCTCCGCAACATAACCGCAATCGGAAGTGATCTCGTCTTCCGCGGGGCCGTCGCATCTCCCACATTGCGCATCGACGGAATGACCATCGCGGGTGCGTGACCGGAGCGGCGCTTGAACGTCGAAATGCAATCCGTTCCGTTCGATCCCGCTGACCCCAAGGCATCCATCCACCAACTGCCGCACGCGCCAGCCGTCTTCGCCCTCTACGGAGCGGAAGAGAAGGATGAGCCCTATATCGGCCGCACGCCCAACCTGCGCGGACGCCTCGAACGCCTCCTCCAGCCTTCGCCAAAGCACCCGCGCCGCCTTCAACTGGCCGGACGCGTCCGCCGCATCGCATACCACCTCACCGGCTCCGACTTCGAATCGCTCCTCACACAATTCGAACTGCTCGAAAACGTCTACGGCGCAAAAGCACTGGAGCGCATGCACCTTCGCGCCCCCGCGTTCGTCCGCTTTCTTGGCAGCAACCCCTACCCGCGCGTCACTGTCACCAACAAGCCGAGCCAGCGCGAAGCCGAATGGGCATACGGGCCTTTCGCCTCCCGCGCCGCTGCCGAGCGATTCGCGGAAGAGATGCTCAAGCTCTTCCTGCTTCGCCGCTGCACCGACGATCTCCACCCCGATCCCACGCACCCCGGCTGCGTCTATAGCGAGATGAAAATGTGCCTCGCCCCCTGCTACAAGGGCTGCACCGACGATCGTTACGCGGACGAGTCCAGCGCCGTGCAGGACTTTCTCGCCACCCGCGGCGACAGCAAGCTCGTCCCCCTTCGCACCCAGCGGGACAAAGCCTCCGAAGACCTCGCCTTCGAAGATGCCGCCGCACTCCACGCCCAGGTGCAGAAGATCGAGGCCGTCCGCGCACTCGCCCCCGAATTAGTCCAGCCCATGAGCAAACTCCGCGCGGCGATTCTCCAATCGTCAGCCAATCCCGACGAAGTCGCCGTCTTCCTCTTCGAAGGCGGCCAACTGCGCGGTCCCGTTCCATTCTCCACAGTGGGCATGCGTATCCAGAACGAGCAGTCGGGCTCGAGCTCCCTCTTCGCTCAGCCGATGGCCCTCGAACCGGTACCCGAAGACAGCGATCAGAGAACAGAGATCAGAGATCAACAGAAAGTTCCCCGCACCATGCTCGAGGCCCGCATGGAATCCGTTCTCGAACAGCTCTCGACAGACCGCCCGCAGCCAAACCCAGTCACCCGCCAGGCACACCTCGCCCTCCTCAAGCGCTGGTACTACCGCCCGGAGGTAAAGCGCGAAGGCGAAGTCGTCTTCCCCGATGACCAAGGCGGCTGGCCCGTCCGCGCTCTGCTGCGAGCGGCGGGACGCGTCGCCGCGAAGAAGCTCGCCGCAGCAAAGCCCCAGTGAGACAATGGCCGCGACTCATGCCGCCCACCGAAACCATTCGCCAGATGCTCACTCCCGGCAAGCTCCTCGACGCGGGCCGCGTCTGGGAAGTGGTCGAACTGCTCGAAGGCCGCCCCGCAAAGCTCTCCGGCCTCATTGAATGCCTCTTCGACGAAGATCCAGCCATCGCCAGCCGCGCCGCCGACGCCCTCGAGCGCATCACACGCGACCGCCCGCATCAGGCACAGCGCTGGAAACAAGCCCTCATCGGCCTGCTCTCCGAAACCACAGAAAAGAAGGTCCGCTGGAATCTTGCACTCACGATTCCGCGCCTTAAGCTGACCGTGCCCGAGTGTCGCCGCATCGCCCAGATCCTGAATACCTCGCTCGACGACCCAAGCTCCATCGTCAAAACCTGCGCCCTCCACGCCATGGCTGACCTCACCCGGAAGGACCGCGCCTCACTTACCGACGTGCTCGACCTTCTTCGCATGGCTGCCCGCTCCGGAACTCCCGCCATGCGCGCCCGCAGCCGCATCCTGCTCAAAGCCCTTGAATCTGGCCGGCGCAAACGAAGCTCCCTGCACATGTTCGACTGATACACTTGCGGGGGACACACCACCCCAAGAGGACTGCATCAAAGCCGCATGGTTCAGCTTCTTCCATCGATACTGTCCGCCGACTTCGCCCGCCTCGCAGACGAAGTAGCCGCGGCCGAGCGCGGCGGTGGCACCGTCATCCATGTCGACATCATGGACGGCCATTTCGTCCCCAACATCACCATCGGCCCGCCCGTCGTGAAGAGCCTGAGGAAAGCAACAAAGCTGCCCCTCGATTGCCACCTGATGATCGAGAACCCCGACGAGTTCATACCGGCCTTTGCTGAAGCGGGAGCCAACTGGGTCAGCGTCCACTACGAGGCGTGCCGCCACCTCCATCGGACTCTTCAGCTCATCGAGCATCACGGTATGAAACCGGCTGTCGTTCTCAACCCGGCAACCCGCGTCGAGCTCATTCGCGACATTCTGCCCATGCTGCATCACGTCCTCATCATGAGCGTGAATCCCGGCTTTGGCGGACAGGAGTTCATCCCGTTCTCGCTCCAGAAGATCCGGCGCCTCGCACAACTCAGGCAGGAAATGGGGCTTGCATTTAAAATTGAAGTCGACGGCGGGGTGGCTCACGACACCGTTGCCCAGGTCGTCCAAGCAGGAGCGGAGCTATTGGTAGCCGGCAACGCCGTCTTCGGCGCAGGCCAGGCCGAACGCGACGCGCGCGAACTGCTGGGGGCGGCCCGCAAAGCTGCTGGTGAGTAGATTTTTCCGAATTCCGTAAACAGCGGCAGCTTCCTCCCTGTCGCATCTTGAGGTGGTATGAACCGGTTGTCGAGAACCATGACTGTGTTGGCGCTTGCATCCCTGGCGCTCTCGGGCGTTACGGCCCAGGCCAAGAAAGAAAAGCAGCCCAAGCACAAGAAGAATCAGGATCTAAGCGCGAATCCTCTGGCGAACGTAAAGTCCAAGCAGCCCGACAAGGAGCTCTTCGACAAGGCCATGATCGCCATGAAGAAGGGCCGCTACGACGTGGCCCGGCTCGACCTCCAGACCATGCTCAACACCTACCCGGACTCCGAGTTCAGGATGCGCGCCAAACTCGCCGTCGGCGACAGCTGGTTCAAAGAAGGCGGAACTGCGGCCCTCACCCAAGCCGAGGCCGAGTACAAGGACTTCATCACCTTCTTCCCTCAGGCCCCCGAAGCTGCCGAGGCACAGATGAAGGTAGGCGACATCTACTACCAGCAAATGGAGAAGCCCGATCGCGACTTCAATAATGCTGAAAACGCGGAGCGCGAGTACCGGAACATGATCAACATGTTCCCCGACTCCAAGCTCATACCCCGGGCCAAGCAGAAGCTCCGCGATGTACAGGAAGTGCTGGCCGAGCGCGAGACGGGGATCGGCATCTACTACGAAGGCAAAGAGAACTACGTTGCTGCGATCGCACGCCTGCAAACAGTGGTCGACACCTACCCGCTCTACTCAAAGAGCGATCAGGCGTGGCTGGCCATCGGCGATGCGTACGCGGGCCAGGCTCACCTCGTCCAGGTCGCTCCCGGAATGAAGGGTGATGTCCGCGAGCGGCTCCATACGATGTTTGAAGACAAGGCCGCCGCTGCCTATGCCAAGGTGATCACGCGTTACCCGATGGCTCCGCACGTTGAGGACGCGCGCGATCGTCTCGTCGCCATGAACCGCCCGGTCCCTGAGCCGAGCGATGCAGCCGTTGCGGAGAGCGACGCCGAGCAGAAGAGTCAGCGTCCGCTTCGCTTCACCGACAACATCCTCGGCGTCATCAAGCACGGTCCGACGGTCGTGCAGTCTGCTCACGTCGGGGAGCCTTCGCTCGACGATCCCAAGCGCACCATCGCGCCGGACGTCAGCAAGGCGGAAACCACCATGATGAATGAGGCGGTAAATGCCGGCAAACCTGCGGAGCCGGCCGCCGTCGCGCCCACCGGACCCAACGAGCCGCCCCGCAGCGATCAGCCTTCCACCGCTCCGCTGCAGATGTCGGCCCCGGCTGGCGGCACCGGCGTTGGCGTTTCTATCGTGAACGGGCCGAATGGCGATGCATCAGCCACTCCCGCAGCCGACTCCGGCAGCGGCGCTCCCGCGGCTGGAACCGGCAATGCCAGCCCTCTGGTCAAGTCTGTCGGTCCCACAGACAACTCTCTGCCTGCCGTCGACAAGCCCGCCGACGCTCCCGATCAGGTCAACGACATCCGCGCCGGCACTGGTCAGACGCAGACTGCCGCGACCGAGAAGCAGAAGAAGTCGAAGGCCAACCTCGACGAAGAGTCTTCCAGCAAAAAGAAAAAGAAGAAGGGCCTCGGCAAGCTCAAGCCGTTCTAAAAGCAGGGGACAAGCTGCCAAGGCAACAAGGGAACCAGACCACAGGCCGCATCTTCAGGGTGCGGCCTGTTGCTTTTCGCCGGGTGCCCCAGAGCCTGCCCTGAGCTTGCCGAAGGGTCTCGATTCTGAGATCTGGGATCAGGACTCCGCTTACGAGGCATCCTTCCTGAATCTGCTAAATTGAAAGTAGTCCTATCGCCTGAAATCCTTGTCCGATCAGGGTTTCCGGGCACTCTCCAGGGACCGCCGACAGAGCACAATGCCCCACGATCTGCCCAAAGCGTACGACCCAACCGCCATTGAAGATCACTGGGCCGAGTACTGGGTCCGCGAAAAGCTTTTTGTACAGCCAACGCCGAGCGAAAAGGAACACCTGGACGGTCAGTCCTTTGATATCCTTCTGCCTCCGCCCAACGTCACCGGCCGCCTCCACATGGGCCACATGCTCAACCAGACGGAGATGGACATCCTCACCCGCTGGCACCGCATGAAAGGCGATCGCGCGCTCTGGCTACCCGGCACCGATCACGCCGGCATCGCCACCCAGATGATGGTCGAGCGCCAACTCGCCACCGAGGGCAAGAAGCGCCAGGAAATGGGCCGCGAAGCCTTCATCGAGCGCGTGTGGGAGTGGAAGCGCCACTATGGCGGGGCCATCCTCGACCAGATGAAGCGCCTCGGCGCCTCCGTCGACTGGGACCGCGAATACTTCACCATGGACGAGCGCCTCTCCGTCGCCGTTCGCGAAGCATTCGTCAAACTCTACGAGCAGGGCCTCATCTACCGCGGCGCGTACATCGTCAACTGGTGCCCGCGCTGTCAGACCGCCATCAGCGATCTCGAAGTCGTCTACGACGAGCACAAGGGCCACCTCTGGGAGATCCGCTACCCCGTCATCGGCGACGACGGCAAGGACACCGGCGAGTTCCTGACGGTTGCGACAACACGCCCTGAAACCATGCTGGGCGACGTTGCCGTTGCCATTCACCCCGAGGACGAGCGCTACACGCACCTCCACGGCAAGAAGCTGCGCCTGCCTCTCGTCGGCCGCGAGATCCCCATCATCACCGACGAGTGGGTCAGCCGCGAGTTCGGTACCGGAGCAGTCAAGGTCACCCCCGCACACGATCCGAACGACTTCGCGCTCGGACAGCGGCACAATCTTCCATCCATCAACGTGATGGACGATACGGCCCACATCAACGAGCAGGGCGGCAAGTACAAGGGCCTCGACCGCTTCGTCGCGCGCAAGGAAGTTGTCGCCGATCTCGAAGCCCAGGGTCTCCTTGCCGGAATAAAAGACCACGTCAACAACATCGGCGATTGCGATCGCTGCAAGACCATCGTTGAGCCGCGCCTCTCGTTGCAGTGGTTCATCAAGATTCAGCCTCTCGCTGACAAGGCCATCGCCGCGGTCAAGGAAGGGCATATCAAGTTCACGCCGGAGATGTACGCGAAAACCTACCTGAACTGGATGGAGAACATCCACGACTGGTGCATCTCGCGTCAGCTCTGGTGGGGGCACCGCATCCCCGCCTGGCACTGCTCCGTCTGCCACAAGACCACCGTCAGCCGCGAAGACGCGACGAAGTGTGCCCACTGCGGCTCCGACAAGATCGAGCAGTCCACCGACGTGCTGGACACCTGGTTCTCCTCCGGCCTCCTGCCCGTCTCCGTCTTCGGCTGGCCGAACATCACATCCGAAGATCGTCGAGACTTCGACACCTTCTACCCAACCAGCCTGCTCGTCACCGGCTTCGACATTCTGTTCTTCTGGGTGGCCCGCATGATCATGATGGGCTGCTGGTTCTCGCTCGACGTCCCCATGCCCGACGGGTCTCCGCGCTCGCTTGCCGACTCCGTCCCCTTCCGTGAGGTCTACATCCACGCCCTCGTCCGTGACGCCAACCGCGAAAAGATGTCCAAGACCAAGGGCAACGTCATCGACCCTATCGAGATCGTGAAGCAGTACGGGACTGACGCCGTCCGCTTCACGCTCGCCTCCATGGCGTCCCCCGGAACGGACATCGCCTTCAACGTCGCCCGCACTGAAGGCTACCGCGCCTTCGCCAACAAGATCTGGAACGCCGCGCGCTTCCTGTTCATGAACATCGATCGCGCAGCAGAAGCCGGCATCACCATCGACACGGCCGCACTCGGGTCTATACCTACGGCCAGCGCAACGGCGCCGCTCGAATCCCGCTGGATCGTTGCTGAATTTCACTCCGCGGCCGCCAGGGTGAACGAGGCGCTCGCCGCCTACCGCTTCGACGACGCCGCGAATGTGATCTACCAGTTCTTCTGGGGCAGCTTCTGCGACTGGTACCTCGAAATCGTAAAGCTGAGCCTCGACTTCAACGACGGTGCAGATAAGTCCCGCACCCAGTCCGCTCTCACCACACTCGTCAGCGTCTTCGAAGCCTCCCTGCGTCTGCTCTCGCCCTTCATGCCCTTCCTCACCGAAGAGGTCTGGCACGCGGTCTACGACGGCAAACCGGCCGGGAAATCCATCGCTCTCACGCGCTTCCCGCAAGACGGAGCCTCAACTGATAGCTCCGCCCTCGAGCAGATGGCTCTGCTCCAAAACCTCGTCGTCGAAATCCGCGCCCTTCGCAAAGAAATCGGAGTCGAAGAGAAGGCAGCAGTCCCCATCGAACTCCGCATCGACGAACACTTGAAGCGGGTCATCAGCGAGAACGCCGCCATTGTCGAGCGCCTTGCACGCGTCACCGAGATCCGCTTCATCGGCCAGATCTCGGCCGGCCTCGCGAAACACGCCACTCCCCAATTCGACGCTGCGGTCGTCTACGAACGCAAAATCGACGTCGCCGCCGAATGCGAAAAGCTCAACAAGGAAATCGCAAAGCAGGAGAAGAATGTCGCCAGTGCTCACCGCCAGCTCGGCAATCCAGCCTTCACCGCCAAGGCCCCCGCACACATCGTCGAGGGCCTGAAGAAACAGCGCGACGAAGCGCAGCACCTGCTCGACAAACTCCGTGCCGACCGCAACTCCCTCGGCTGCTGAGCGAGACCACCAGCATGCCCTGCGTGTGCAGAACCTGCATGCAGCACTTCCCCGTGCTGGGCATCGCCGATCCGCCGCGCTCGAAATCCGCGATTCACAAGGCCTACCGCACCGCGGCCAAGCTCTGGCATCCTGACCGCTACGAGAACAACCCCCGCAAGCGCCTCGAAGCCGAAGAGCAATTTAAGCTTCTCCAGATCGCCTATCGCGAGCTCTGCGACCACTTCGACAATCCGCAGCGCCGCTACGTTCAGCGCGAATACCGCGCCAAAGACATCAACGACGTATACGCCGCCGAACGCTTCTCCGGCGCAACCCCGCCCCCCACCATCTTCTTTGGAGACGCACATCACTGCTACTCCATCGCTCACTTCCCCGAAGGAGCAGAGAAGGTCATCCTCGACTCCGCCCTCGGCGGCGCTGAAAGCCCCGTGGGTTTCGTGAACATGTCCGGCGCCCTCGACGAACAGGGCATGCCCGCGCGCTACATCCTGCTCACCAATCACCGCCTTTTCATTCGCGATTCCAGCGAGCTCGTTCACGTGCTCTGGTATGCCGACCTCGGCGAAATCGCCTACATCGACCGCCATGCGGAGAGAAAGCAGCGCCTCTCCTACCGCCTCTTCGGCTGGCTCCTCGACAAGGAGCGCCGATTCACCCTGAAAGTCGACCGCCGCGACGGCTCTAACTTCTATGCTCTGAAGGACACCCCGGATGACAGGGTCAAGAAAGTTATTTATAACTTTCTCCAGCAAATGAGAGCCAAATCGCAGCTCTGACTCATCGAAAAGAAAGAACGCATGGACTGGAAAAGCCACCGAATCGAAGCAGTTCTGGCGCAGGCCCTCGTCGAAGACCAGGCCGTCAGCGACGCCACTACCAGCGTCACCATCGACCCCAACCTGCGCGCAACCGCCTCCATCATCGCCAAGCAGGACCTCGTCGTTGCCGGTCTCGGCGCTATCCCCCGCTTCCTCGAAATTTTTGCGCATCTCGATCCACGACCCACGGCCCACACTCGCTACGAGGTCATCAGTCACAACGAGATCTTCGACGGGGTGCGCGTGCAGCGCGGCCAGGTCCTCGCCGTGATCCGCCACAACGCGCGCGTGCTGCTCAGCTGCGAGCGTGTCATCCTCAACCTGCTACAGCACCTCAGCGGCATCGCCACGCTGACCCGCCAGTATGTCGACGCCATTCAGGGCACCAAGTCCCGCATTCTCGACACGCGCAAGACCGTCCCCGGCCTTCGCGCCCTTGAGAAATACGCCGTCCTCTGCGGAGGCGGCACCAATCACCGGCTCGACCTTGCTTCCGGCGTGCTCATCAAGAACAATCACATCTCTCTCGGCGGCGGCCTCCGTACTGCCGTGAAGAACGCGCTCGAGAAGCGTCAGCCCGGCAATCGCGTCCAGGTTGAGGTCCGCACGCAGCAGGAACTCGAAGACGCCCTCGAAGTCGGCGCAGAGGCCATCCTCCTCGACAACATGACGCCTGAACAGATCAAGACAGCAGTCGATCGCATCCGCAAAGAAGACCGCTGGATTCCGATCGAAGCCTCCGGCGGCATTGTGCTTGAAAACGTCCGCGCATACGCCGAAGCGGGTCCAGACTTCATCAGCGTCGGCGCGCTCACGCACTCCGCCAAAGCAGCCGACATCTCCATGAGCATTGTCGCGGAGAAGGCATAGCGTGTACGACGTCGCAGCGCTCGAGTCCGCATTCGCGCAGAGCACCTACGCAGGCAAGTTCCACTACACGGCCATTACGGGATCCACAAACACCGATGCAGTCGCCGCCGCGCGCTCCGGAGCGCCGCATGGCTCCGTCTTCTTCACCGATGAGCAGACCGCCGGCCGCGGTCGCGGCGATCACGGCTGGCACTCCGCCGCAGGCCAGGGCCTCTATGTTTCAGTACTTCTCCGCCCGTCAATCGGTATCCAGCATATGCGGCTCATTCCCCTCGTTGCCGGATTGGCAGCAGCACAGGCCATCGGCATCACCGCCGGACGCGAAGTCGATCTTCGCTGGCCCAACGACCTCCTCATCGGCGAACGCAAAGTCGGCGGCATTCTCGTCGAATCCAAAACGGAAAGCGGAACCCCCAGCTTCGCCGTCGTCGGCATCGGCATCAATGTTCACCAGCGCTCCTTCGATCCCGGTCTTTCCACTCCCGCAACCTCGCTCGACATCGAGGCTGGCCGCGTTATCAACCGGCAGGTGCTCCTGATCTCCCTGCTAGAATCGCTGCAGCACGAGACATGGGCACTGCAGGATCCCGGGTTGCGTGCAGCCATTACTGCGCGCGTTGCATACATGTCCTCGTGGATCTCCAATCGGCGCGTTGAGGTTCACGGTCCGCAAGCCTGCATCGGCACCACCGCCGGGCTCGATGAACACGGCTTCCTCCTGGTCCGCACCGACCAGGGCATCGTAACCGTGCAGACCGGCGGCATCCGCGCAGCAAACTGAGTTAGGAAAGACAATGCTCCTTGCAATCGATGTAGGCAACACCAACACCGTGCTCGGGCTCTACCGCCTCGACGAAAAGGCCGGACTTCCTCCCAAGGGAAAACCCGTAGCCGCGAAGGAGCGATTCGATCTCGCCGCGCACTGGCGCGTCACCACGCATCGCACGCAGACCGTCGATGAATACGGTGTCTTCTTCGTCAAGCTCTTCGAGATGAATGGCCTCTCGCCAAGCCAGGTCACGAACATCATCATCGCCTCCGTCGTGCCGCCGCTCGATTCAACGTTGCGCCAGGTTTGTGAAACCTACTTCCACCTGGAACCGCTCTTCGTCGAGCCCGGCATCAAGACCGGCATGCCCGCTCTCGTCGATAATCCCACCGAGCTAGGTGCAGATCGCATCGCAGACTGCGTCGCCGCCATCGAGCGCTACGGCGGCCCCTGCATCGTCGTCGACTTCGGCACCGCCACCAAATTCGAAGTCATCTCCGAAAAGGGCGAATACCTCGGCGGCTCCATAGCTCCCGGCCTCGGACTCAGCGCCGAAGCGCTCTTCTCGCGCGCCGCGCGCCTGAGCCGCGTTGACATCAAGCGCCCCGCAAAAGTCATCGGCACCAACACCGTAGGCCATCTGCAGAGTGGCGTCTACTACGGCTATATCGGCCTCGTTGACGGCATGCTCGAACGCATCTTCGCCGAGCTCGGCCACAAGCCGCGCGTCATCGCAGCCGGCGGCCTCGCCCGCATGGTCGCAGCCGATTCGCGCTACATCAGCGAAATCGACGACCTGCTTACCCTCGACGGCCTGCGCATTCTCTTCGAACGCAATCGCAACGCGCGGCCCCGCGGACGCACGCACTAGATTGCCGTGCTCAATTATTTCAACTACTTCACCGAAATCGAAGAGCGCTTCCAGCAGCGGCGCGGCTCCATCCTTCTCCTCTCCACCCTCGACTGGGCCCTCATCGAAACGTGGCGTGACGCCGGCATTCCTCTCGAAGCCGTCCTTCGCGGCATCGACAATGCTTTCGACAAATACGAGACGCGCCAGAAGCGCGGCCGCATGCGCCGCGTCAACGGCCTCGCATGGTGCGCCCAGGCCGTGATGGAAGCATCCGAAGAGTTGCGCGAAGCCGCCGCCGGCACCGCGCAAACCTCCGCCGCTGCACAGATCGAATCCGGGTTCGAACACGAACGTGTCGCCTCGCATCTTGAATCAGCCGCCGAAGCGCTCGACGCTACCACCATCGCGCACGACGCGTGCACTGCGACCGCCGTGCGACTCCGCGAGCTCGCCGGGGAAGCCCGCGCTGCCAAGTCCTCTGTGACCCCCGCTGCCGAGATGGAGTCGTTCGAACGCATCCTCACCGTGCTCGAAGAGAAGCTCTTCGCCGCACTCACCGCCGCCGCGCCTGAAGATCTCCTCGTTGGCCTCAAGGAGCACGCTGCCCGCGAGCTCGCCCCCTACCGCAGCCGCATGGGCGCAGTTCAATTGCGCCAGGTCGAGCACCAGTTCGTGCAGAAGCAGCTCCTCGTCCACTACAGCCTTCCCCGGCTTAGCCTCTTCTACATGAGCCAGCAATGAAGCACCGCAGACCTCATCGCCCCACGCCGAAGCCAGCCAGATCGGCCCTCGTTCAGATCGAAAAGCCGATCTACGGCGGAGCTTTTTTGGCCCGCCTCGCAGGCAAAGCGACCTTCGTGCCCCTGACCCTTCCCGGCGAGCAGGCCCGCATTCGCATCATCGAAGACAAACACAGCTACGCGGCCGGCGAACCCGAAGAGATCCTCACCCCGTCGCCCACCCGCGTCCAACCCCGCTGCCCCCACTTCGGCATGTGCGGCGGATGCAGCTATCAGCACGCCGACTACGAAACGCAGCTCGCTCTCAAACAGCAGATCCTGCGCGAAACCTTTCAGCGTGCCGGTGTGGAAGCTCCAGCACACATCGAAGTTCTTGCCGCCCAGCCGTGGGCTTATCGCAACCGCATCCGCCTTGCGTTCGATCCGTCGGGGCGCGTCGGCTACCGGGCCCGCAGATCGCACGACATCACTCCGATTCAGGAGTGCCCGATCGCATCCCCTCTGCTGGTCAAGGCAGCGCTCAGCGCATCCGAGCTTATCCGCGAACACACGTCTGCGTTCAAGCCCAGCGAACTCTCTCTATTCATGAACGCCGACGCGACTGCACTCCTCGCCGGCCTCTACGTCCGGACCAGCGCAATGGAAGGCTTCAACAGCCTTGCCGCCGCATGGAGCGACAGAATTCCGGAACTGGCCGGCATCGAGTGCGTCCTGCAATCATCCGCGGAAGAACCGTCGAAGCAGCTGGCCCGCTGGGGCCGCGAATCCATCGCGTATCAAGCGGCGGGCTTCGGCTACCGCGTCGATCACGGCTCTTTTTTTCAGGTGAACCGCTGGCTTATCGACGCACTCATCGAGGAAGTCGTTGCCGGCCATCAGGGCACGCTCGCCTGGGATCTCTTCGCAGGCGTCGGCCTGTTCGCGCGTCAGCTCGCTTCACGGTTCGGCGAAGTCATCGCCGTGGAGTCAGCGCCGGCCTCACTGGCGGCGTTGACCCAAAATCTTCAGGGCACAACCGGCCACGCCATCTCCGCCGATACACTCTCATTCCTTAGATCGCACCAGGCCGGCCCGGCTCCGGATCTGATCGTCGTTGACCCGCCACGAGCCGGGTTTGGTCCCGAAGTCACCACCCTTCTCGCCACCATCGCCGCGCCAACAATCGTCTACGTTTCCTGCGACCCGTCGACGCTCGCGCGCGATCTCAAACAACTTGTTGCCTCCGGCTACGCCATCCTTTCCGTAACCCTTGCGGACCTGTTTCCGCAAACTTTTCACCTTGAGACGGTGGTCACATTGCAGAAACCGTGATCCTGCTACCCTTGCGCCCATAGATTCTTTTTAGATATTTGGGCTGCATGAAAGCTGATCGGATCGACCGCTGGCCACTCGCCCTGCAGAAAATAGAACCGCGCATTGGCGCTCCTCTGTTTCACGCTGCCTGGCTGTTTGCCATCGGCATCTTCATCGCGCACTCCCTCTGGCTTCGGCCCGCGTGGCTCCTCCTCTCGCTCGTCCCGCTCGCGATCCTCTCCGGCATCGCTGCATTCCGCGCACAGCGCCTGATCTGGATGCCCGTAGCAATCCTCTGGTCGGCACTCGGAGTCTGGTGCGCCGAGATGCAGCCCCAACCAGCCCCCGACGCCGATCTCTCTACCCTGTCCGACGGTCTGTCACGCACCATAGAAGGCACCATCATCGATGCCGGCCCCGTCCGGATCGAGTCCGACTCTGAGTTCGCAAGCGGATCGAAAGAGGGCCCCACGCAACGCGTGGACGTCCGCCTCTCGTCCATCGAGTTCGTTTCCGACAGCGAAGACCTTCAGCGACCGGCCGACGCCGCGGTCCGCATGATGGTCCGCTGGACCTCCGACGCAGCTGCGCCCATCGCGTTCGCTTGCGGCCAGCGCATTCGCGCCGACGCTCGCCTGATGCTCCCCGATGTCTACCACGATCCCGGTGCATGGAATTACCGGGACTACCTCCTCGACCAGGGCATCACCTCGACCGCATCCGTCAAAGCAGATGGAGTGGAGTCGTTCGCAGCCTCCGCGAATGAAACGCTCTTCAACTGCCAGCTCACCACATGGCAGCATGCCGCCAGCGCTCGCCTCCTCGCACTGCCCTCGACCATGCGGAGATTTCCCGTTGCTCTCCGAATCAGCAATGAAGACGCCGTCATGCTCGCAGCCATGGTCACAGGCGACCGCACCTACCTGACGCACTCCTTGCGCGAAGGATTTGAGCGCACCGGCTCCTTCCACATGCTTGTCGTCTCCGGCTTGCACCTCGGCATCGTCGCCGGCTGCATCTTCTGGACCACGCGTCGCATCCGCCTTCCTCAGCTTCCGGCGACAATCATTACCATCACCGCCTCATGCGCATACGCTCTCTTCACCGGGTTCGCAGCGCCTGTCCAGCGATCGCTCTGGATGGTCTCGCTCTACCTCATCGGCCGCCTCGTATACCGCCAGCGAAACGTGCTGAATACCATAGGCTTCGCCTCCCTTTGCCTTCTCGCCTCAAGTCCACGCAGCCTCTTCGACGCGAGCCTGCAGATGACCGTGCTCGCTGTCATCTCCATCGGCGGCATCGCCGTTCCTCTGCTCGAAAAGACCGTACATCCCTACCTGACCGCCACGCGTGACCTGCGCCTGCTGGCTCTCGATGTAAAGCTGCCTCCGAGCCAGGCACAATTCCGCGTGTTACTTCGCATGTTCTCCTTTGCACTGAGCAGAGCTGCAGGCAAGCTGATTGGACGAACGCTGTTCCCCCGGACCGTACGCACATTCCTGCGGTGCCTCGAAGCGCTCGTTGTCTCCTGCATTGTTGAACTCGCGATGGCCCTGCCGATGGCCACCTACTTCCACCGCATCACCGTCTTCGCTCTGCCCGTAAACCTCATCATCCTTCCTCTTCTCGTCGTTCTCGTACCCAGCGCCCTCCTGACGCTGATGACAACCTTCATCTCGCCCACCATCGCAGGCGTTGCCGCAGTCGTAACCGCAATGCTGCTGCATTTGGCCGTGGGGCTCATTCACCTCTTCGCCGTCATTCGCACCGGTGATTACCGCATGCCTGCGCCTCTGCCCGCGCAAACCGCAGCTTTCAGCGTTCTCCTCGGCGCGAGCCTTCTCCTTGCGTGCCTCGCGAACAACTGGAAGTCCAGATGGCTTCGCCGCTCCGCATGTCTCGCCATCCTCCTCGCCGCAATCGTCGTCGTTCTGCCCCGGCCCATCGACCATCCACGCCAGGCACTTCTGGTCGAAGCCATCGACGTCGGGCAGGGCGACTCCTTGCTCCTCATCACCCCCGACGGAAAAACTCTCCTCGTCGACGGCGGAGGTTTCGGCGGAGCGCCCCGTCAAACCGCGCAGAACTTCGACATCGGCGAGGAAGTCGTCTCGCCCGTATTATGGTCCCGCGGCATCCGACACCTCGACGTCGTCGCGCTCACGCACGCGCACTCCGACCACATGGGTGGCCTGCCCGCTATCCTGCACAACTTCAAGCCCGATGAGTTGTGGGTCGGCAACAACCCGCCCTCGCTCCCTTACATCGCTCTGCTAGACCAGACACAGGTCCTGAACATCCATGTCCGCCGCATGGATGCCGGAGATCACACAAGCCTCGGAGCCGCTGAAGTCAACGTTCTCGCGCCCCTCTCGAACTACACACCTGGCCCTGAGCCAGGCAACAACGACTCACTTGTACTCCGCGTCAGCTACGGCCGTACTGGTGTCTTGCTCGAGGGCGATGCCGAAGCGCCAATCGAACGAGCAATGCTGGCAGACAAAGGGCTCGCAAGTGACCTGCTTAAGGTAGGCCATCACGGCAGCGCCACATCCACGCAACCTGCCTTCCTTTCGCTGGTCTCGCCGCAATTCGCAGTCATCTCCTGCGGACTGCACAACCACTACGGGCATCCAAGATCAGAAGTCCTTCAATCCCTGCAAGCCGCTCACGTGCGCACATTCTCAACCGACATCACCGGCGCAACCTGCTTCGCTCTGGACGGGAGGACCGTCGACGGACTGGCCTTCTGCGGCTTGCAAGATCCTTAGTCAGACCAAGCGGCTAAAACCTCACCCGCGCCCCGAACTGGAATTGCCTTTCGCGTAATACGTCAGTCGCGTTGACGCTCAGAGGTTTTCCAAACTCCGTCTGCCCCTTCTTCAATCCGGTCACGAAACTCAACCGCGGCATCGCGCCATTCATCGTTCCCTGTTCGACGGCGTACCCGGTCGTTTCGACCTGAGTGACGTTTTGATGGTTGAAGAGGTTGAAGCTCTCCGCCATCAACTCCAGCTGACGCATCTGCCCCAGATCGAAGCGCTTCGCGATCCTTAGATCGGCTTTCCACGTTGCAGGATAACGATATGTATTCCGACCGATGCCGTAGACCCGGTTGTCGCCGCCGTACCCGTTCATCCCGGTGCCAAGGCCCACGATTGGCTCTCCGCTGAGGTTGAATTCCTTCGCGAGCGAGCCCGCGGTGCGCATCGTGTAGGGCAATCCGCTATGGAGCTGACCCACTCCGCTCATCATCCACCCGTTCGCAATTGCACCAGGCGCCCCACGCAGCTTCCAGTTCGGCTGCACGATCACCGCCGACGTGAGCGAGTGGCGCACATCGAGATCGCTCGTCCCGTACTCCTGCCGAAAATCAATCGGATCAAGCACGCTCGGACCGCCCACCATGGGCGAATCATCTGGATTCCAGTCAGCAGCATGCCCCAGCGTATAGCGCGCTCGAAACGTCAGCCCGCGCGCATTGCGCGAGAGCCTCAGCAGCAGCGCCTCATACGTTGAGTTCGCCCCGCTGACGACCTCCAACACTTTCTGATAATTCGGATTCAGCCGTCCGGCGAAACCGGATGCCGCATTCGCCGAAGGCCAGGATGCAAAGAACGGCACTGTGATCTGCGGAACCTTGATCGGTCCCGACCCGTCTCCATCGACAACCTGGTAGGTGATGCTCTTCGGATTCGCCGCCGGATCGATATTCGCATCCGTCGTCACCGGCAGCCTGCGCCCCAGGCTGGCCACTCCACTCGCTTCCAGGCGAACATGCCCCGGCAGCGACTCTTGCAGCGAAACCTCTGCCTCATGCACCTCGCCATTGCGGAACGACGATGCATACTCCACCGCGTCCGGCCTCACCACAGCGCCCGGCTGCCCGGCCAGCACATACGGAAATGGCGGCGCCCCGCCACCGCGCAGATTATCGGTCGGCCGCATGAAGAAGCTGAGATCCCCATTTATCGATCCAGTTTGCGTTAGCGCTGTTTCGAGTTGTGCGTTTGGCGTTCGGCTGAAATACATTCCGTATCCCAATCGCAGCACTGGCCAGTGGCTCTCCGCCGCGCCCCATGCGACGCCCAGCCGCGGACCCCACTGGCTCCCCAGCCTGGGCAGACTCTGCGTCAGCGGCAGATCCGGATTCTTCAACCTGGTGATCGCAGGTGACAATTGCTCCATCTCCCAGCGGCCGCCTAGCGTAAACACCAGCGTCTTGCTCGCCTTCCACCGGGAACTCGCATATCCGGCCCAGTCATTGGTGGAGAGCCACCAGTCCGACGGCCCTATCGTCTGCGAGTAATACGAGTAGCAGGGCAGATACCCGAGCCCATGCAGCACCCCGGCTGAATCCCTCCACGGTCTTCCCCGCTGGTCGCAGTTGTGCTGGTCCATCGGATCAAGCTGTCCACTGATCCCGAATGCGAAAAAAGCCAGCGCATCCGACGCGAAGTCGCCGACACTGGCGTAGTGTCGGTTCCGGTCTGATTGCGCAACCTGCTGGTTGCATCCATGTCGTGGCTTAGCTCGCCGCCCGCATCGAGTGTTATTTTGCCGTGAACCCACTTTACCTGCTGCTGAACACTGACAACGCTCTCATCGGGATGCCTCCCCCTCCCGAATCGTGCGGGATTGCCGATTGTGAATCCATTTTGCGAATCCACGACGATCTGCGGTAGCTGACCCCACACATTGATGTTCAGAGACCGCTCGAGAGGCGACGGCCTGTCCGGTTGAAGACTTTGTACATTCCAGCCATAAGAGCCCTGCGTCACAGCCAGCAAATTGGGGCTCACGAAGGCGCTCCACCTGCCCTGCACCCACCCGTTCGACACGCTCGCCGACCCGAGGCTGTGTGCGCCGTAGTTCTGCCACGCTCGCACAGATCCGCTTCCAGGTGTTGTCGCACTGCTCGCATTTCCCTGCAGCGTGAACCGATGCCTGCTCCCTGCACTCCCGTCCAAACGCCCAAAGCCGCTCATGCGCAGCGACGGCCGTGGCGCCGGTCCCAGCAGTCCTGCAAGCGACTCGAGCAGCTTCGAGTAGGCCTTCACCCCTTCCGTCACGGGATCCAAGCTACTCAGACCGAGCTGCGCGCTGAGCAGTTGCATCTGGTCGTTTGTGGGCTGCGCGAAAAAGCGGTCTGGGTGCCGAACAGAGGCGATCGCCGCAACCTTTTGCTCTGATCCGTTGAGCGCACCAAACCAGAACAGATGCCGGCGCGCGATGGAGCCGCCCATCCCCGCTCCCCACCACAGCTCGGTATCTGTCGGCGTATAGCGGTCTGCTGTGAATACCGGGACCCTCGCTCCCGATCCGGCTGCCGTCTCCTTCACCCATTCCGCGAATGGATTCTGCGCTCCAAGAAACTTCTCGCGATCGAAGACAAACATCTGCCCGTGCAGCCGCTCTGTTCCGCGCCGCGTTTCGACCATCACGCTTTTTCGGCCGCCCTGCCCAATCGACAACTCAACATCCGCGGCTCTCCGCACCTGTCGGATCACGCTCACTGCGCTCTCGATTGCCGAGATAGATTTCGCCGAAGACGTATGCACAAGGCCGGATGCGAAGCCCGTCCGCAGCTCGTCCGCCGCCCCAAAGGAATCTGATTGAGCGTTTGCGCCCCGGTGGTCCTCGCCTGCATCCAGCGATCCACGCGTCGTCCCGCTGAGAAAGGTGGTCCAGTCTCCACTCTTCGGCAGCGATTCAATCTCTTTTGCGTCGATTCCCTCCGCTTCGTCCTCTCCCAACTCCATGAGGGCGGCGGAGATCTGCGGCTTTGCAGGCAGGCGCACCCCCAGCAAGCCATTCTGGAGAGTTGCAAGCGTTACTGATTCGATCGCCGCGACGCCGGAGGCGTTCAGAACAGACACAGGAGTCAATGGCATCGTGAATCGAGGACCGTCAAACGACGCGACGCGCCGCAAACCGACGTCCGGTAGTACCGCAAGCGAGGCCATCGGCAGCGATGCTTCTACCACCGTGCTGTGCAATCGAACGTATGGCTGGCGGGCGATCTTCGACAAGATTTCTCGCGATCTACTCGCTGTATCGTCTGCGCCAGACCGGGTTTCGTTCACACTCTGACCTTGATTCGGCACGACAGCAGCACCCAGCGGCGCTACAAACTCAATCACCGTCTGCACGCGCGACACGTGCCCCGGCGAGACTATGATGCCGCCGACCGCCCCGCTCCCCCTGGGTCCGGATGCCGCAAGCACGTACTCTCCCTGCTGGAGATCGCGGAATCCGTACCGGCCTCCATGGGAGGTCACGGCGCTCACCAGGCTGCCGGTAGCCACGTTGCGAAGCGTGACAGTCACATTCTCCAGGGGAGCCGATCGCGTATCCGTCAGCCTACCTGTCACCGAACCGGTCAGGCCCTGGGCATCGCCGCAGACCGACGAAAGCGCGCCGGCGGCGACCAGCACCCCGCTAAGGCCGAGCAGCTTTCTCCCGAGTCGCGCTCCCATGCGCACCTGTCTGCAGTCAGTGGCGGGAGCCCGCCTCGGCCCTGTCGTCGACCCAAACAGGAACTTGGAGCCGGGACAGGGCCGGATCGGGATCAACCCTCTCCATCCAGCCGCAATTTCCTTGCAGTGAATTAGGCAGCCATTGTAAGCAGCCTAGGAGAAAACTTGTGGTGACTGAGCGCACAGTCGCTGGTTCGAACCAGGACATCGCTCGCCCTCTCCAGACGCATCAGGTTGTTAAACTAAAGACGGGGCCGGGCCGACTCCGCAAGGGATCACCCCTTCCGGCAAAACAAGTTGCCTAAGTTCCCTCGTTACAACAGCATATGTTCATCGATGAAGCGAAAATCCGGGTCAAGGCGGGCGACGGCGGCAACGGCTGCATGGCATTCCGCCGCGAAAAGTTCGTTCCGCGCGGCGGCCCCTCCGGCGGCGACGGCGGCCGCGGCGGCGACGTCATCATGCAGTCATCCCAACGCCACAACACCCTGATCCACTTTCGCTACAACCCCGAGCACAAGGCGCAGCGCGGCGAGCACGGCATGGGCTCCAACTGCACCGGGCTCGACGGCAAGTCCATCGTCCTGCAGGTTCCAGTCGGCACCTCGCTCTACGACATGGAAACCGGCGAGCTCATCCATGACTTTTCCGAGCCCGACGAGCGCATCGTCGTCGCCAAGGGCGGCCGCGGAGGCCGCGGCAACCATCACTTCGCCACCAGCACGCACCAGGCTCCGCGCGAACACGAAATGGGACGGCCCGGCGAAGAGCGTGCCTACCGCCTCGAACTCAAGCTGCTCGCCGACGTGGGCCTGGTCGGGTACCCCAACGCCGGAAAGTCCACGCTGATCTCGCGCATCTCTGCCGCCAAGCCCAAGATCGCCGACTACCCATTCACCACACTCGAGCCGAACCTTGGCGTCGTCACGGTGGGCGAAGAGCCTCACCAGCAGTCGTTCGTCGTTGCGGATGTACCCGGCCTGATCGAAGGCGCCCACGAAGGCTCCGGACTCGGCACACAGTTTCTTCGCCACATCGAGCGCACCCGTGTCCTGGTCCATCTCGTCGATGTGTCGGACGCGTCCGGTCGTCCCGACCCCGTGGAAGACTTCAAGGTCATCAACAACGAGCTCGCCAGCTTCGGCAACGGACTGCTCGAAAAGCCCATGATCGTCGTGGCCACAAAGATCGACTCCGCCAATCCCGACAAGCTCAAGAAGCTGACCACCTACGCCAAGCGCCGCAAGCTGGAGTTCCACGCCATCTCCGCTGTCACGGGCCAGGGCATCGACCAGCTTAAATGGGCAATGGCAAAACGGGTACAGCAGGAGCCGGTCCCCGAAACGGCCGGGACGAACTGAGTCGGTAGCACACCGCCGCACTACTTTCATCGACGGCGGCGATGATGTGTCCGTCTCGTCGCTCCATGTGTGGCTGCCTGGTATTCCGCACGCCGCACCGCCGCTATAAACGGCCGTGCTCCAGCCCTCGGCGCTACCCGGCCTAGCAGCACTTCGCTCGTGGTCACTCCGCGCCCGTACATCGCATGGCGCGCATCTTCATCCCCTTTCACCACCGCTCCATCGAACGTCATCCCCAGAAACGCACCCTTCGCGCGCGAGTAGGTCAGAATCAGAGCATTCAGCTTCGCGTCCGTGTTCTCCGAAGAATGACGGCCTACCGGCCCGACCGCGACCGATGCGTCTCTTCCAATCTCGAACTTGCTGGCCAGCAGCTTGTCCATGCCCTCTTTGCCCCTGACCACCATCACCAGATCAACCGCTTCAACGCCAACCTGCGTTCCCCAGCTTCCACCGCCCATCTGAATAAATGCCGGCGCGCTCCATCCTCTCGCTGTCCGGCAGGTCGCCACACCCTTACCCTCTTCGGCCCCGAAGATAAGCCCGCCCTTCACCAGGTGAGGGATCACAGCCACGCATCGTGCCCCCTTCAGAATGTGGTCGGGGATGCGCTGATCCGGCGCACGCATCGTCTCGTACAGCACCCGGGCCGCATGATTCAGACGGTGAATATCCTTTACGCGCTCAGGCTCGCCCGAGCAGTTTGGCAGAACGCACAGAACAGAAAGCAAAACCATAATGAACTTCATCTATCGACCTCTCCTCTATATCGATCCGCTGCGCGCCATTGCGACCAGTCGCCGCAGCTACAAAGCACATCTACATTGGATTGCGAAACAGCGCCCGGCAGTCGCTCGCCTCATTCGCCGCGGGTCGAAACTTATTCGGTAACCGCCGATGCGCATCGCGTTGTTACACTCTGGAGATGCTGAAGAAGATGCTGCTGTTACCACTCCTGGCCACTGCCCTCGTCGCGAACCTCGCGGCGCAAGATGCTAAACAATTCCTCGGCCGTTGGGACATGACTGCCACCCCATCCAGCGGCGATCCCTATCCGCAATGGATGGAGCTCACCGACAACGGCGGCAAAATCGAGGGGAAAGTGCAGCCACGCGGCGGCGCTTGGCACCCCATCGAAGGCGCGCACGTCGACGCAGGCAAACTGATCGTGAACCTCAGCCCCACCACGACCTGGGAAATCACCTCTTCCGGATCCGGCAAGATTTCAGGCATTGAGAAGCACGGCAGCACCGAGGGTCCAAAGCTCGCGGGAGTGACGGCTCCTTCGCTTGATCGCCCCATGCCGAAGCAGTGGACCAAGCCCCGGCCTATCTTCGACGGCAAAGACCTGAAGGGCTGGGAGCCCGTCGGCAACGTCGACAACAACAAGTGGGTCGCGCGCAATGGCGAGCTGGTCAACGATAATCCCGAAGTTCCGGGCCAGAAGGTCCACGGCGCAGCCAACATCAAAACGACAGAGAAGTTCCAGGACTTCAAGCTGCATATCGAAGTGAACTGTCCGGAAGGCGGTAACAGCGGCATCTATCTGCGCGGACGCTACGAAGTGCAAGTCGGCACGGAAGGCGGTAAGCTTCCCTCGCACGAGATGGGCGCAATCTACAGCTGGTATCCGCCGCCGCAAGGCGCGGAAAACAATCTTGGCAAGTGGACGGCTTTCGACATTACCCTCGTCGGCCGGCACGTCACCGTTCTGCGCGATGGCAAGATGTACCACGATAACGTCGAGTTGCCCGGCCCCACGGGCGGCGCTCTCGACAGCAACGAAGCAGAGCCGGGACCGTTTTACTTGCAGGGCGATCACCACGGCGTAATCGCCTACCGCAACATCACCATCTCTGTACCCAAGAAGTAGCGCAACCGATCAGTTGCACAAAGGCCCGGCGTTCTTGTCTGAAACGACGGGCCTTTTTTTGCTACACCATCGCCCGTTCCTTCACCATCAGGTACTGGTTCAGCACGGAAGATGTCACCGCCTCCGGGTTCAGGTCGAGCGTAAGCGCTCCCTGCTCGTGCAGCCGCGCAATCAGCAGCTCGCGCCTCCCCGCCAGTTCCTGAGCCGCGGCGCTGCGAAACATCTGCTCCACGGTCTTCGGCCGCTCCTGCGCAATCGCATCCACCTCCGGCTGCGCCATCGCGACAAACAGCAGCACATGCCGACGCAGCAGTTGCATCGCGCCGTCAATCACCTCCGGCCGCATTGCCGTCTCCGCCAGGTCCGTGATCCACAAAATCAGCGACCGACGCGGCTGCAGCCGTCCCATCAACGCGGTCGCCCGCAGGTGATCGGCTTCGCTCGACTCCGCCCTCACCTGCGCCAGCAGCTCAATCATCTGCCGCAGATGCGCCGCGCCGCGCCCCGGCAGCAGCCGCTGCTGCACCGTCTGCCCATACGCCAGCAGTCCAACGCGGTCGCCGGAGAACAGCGCGAGTTGCGCCAGCGCCACCGCGGTCGAACACGCATGATCCAGCTTCGAATGCGCCCGCAGACTTCCCGAGGCCAGCGGCATTGCCGCATGCGCCTGTGGAGCCGCAACCACGCGCGAACGCATCAGCCGCCCGCAATCCAGCACGATCCATACCGGCTGGCTTCGCTCCGTCTGATACTGCCGCGTAATCAGGTTTCCCCTGCGTGCACTCGCCGTCCAGCAGATATCACGCAGATCGTCGCCCTCACGATACTCACGCAGGCTTTCGAAATCGCGCCCCAGCCCGCGCTGCCGCGTCTGCCGCAACTGCAGATCGATCTGCCGGCTGCGTGCCAGAAAGATCTGCTGCTCCTCGCTCGTCCGCAGCATCGGATAGACGCGAACAGTCTGCGTCAGCGGCGCTTTTGCCCACCTCTCCGCCAGTCCGAGCGGCGAACGATAACGCACGTACAGCAGACCCGTCGTGCAGTCTCCCCGCTCCTGCGGCTCGATCCGGTACCGCACCGAAGCCGGCACTCGCGGAAACGCCGTCACCAGCAGCGGCTCCGAATGCGCCGTCGCATCCATCAGCGCAGCCGGCAAATCATCGGTCAGCCGGCACTCCAGAATCACCGAGCCGCGATTCTCAATCGTCAGCTCGATCTCCGTCTGGCTATCGAGTGAGGGAGCGTTCGACCACCTTCGTGTCGCAGCGAGGTTCTCCGCCTTCGGCAATCGCATTCCATCCAGAAGCGCCGCCAGCAGCACCAGCGCATCCCACGCCAGCATTGCGTAGCTCAGCCGCACGTCCCACAGCCCAAAGACGAGAAACGCAAACCCGGCCAGCAGCAGCGCAATGCTCCGCGGCGTGAGCGCGAAGCCCATCTTGCCGTGCGGCTCGCATTGCCCTCGAACTTCGCCGGGATGGAACTGCGGAGCGATCATTGGCGCGGAACCGGCACCGCCGCAATCACGTCAGCCAGCACGCGGTCTGCATCGAACCCCTCGAGCTCTGCCTCCGGCTTCAGCATTACGCGATGCCGCAGCACCGGCGGAATCGCCCGCTTCACATCATCCGGCACCAGGTAGTCGCGCCCATCGAACGCCGCCGATGCCTGCGCCACCCGCATCAGGCTCAGCGCGGCACGCGGACTTGCGCCCAGCAACAGCGTCGGCCACTCACGGGTACGCCGCGCAAGGCTCAGAATGTACCCGTACAACTCCGGCTCGATGCGAATCGCACGCACCTCCGCCCGCGCTGCGTCCAGCATGCCCTCTGGAATCGCCGCGATCGCCACATCCTCCAGCAGCCCCGCTCCGCTTCCCGCATGATGCCGCTCCAGAATCTGCAACTCCTCCGCTTCCGTCGGATACGACACCCTGATCTTCATCAGAAAGCGATCGAGCTGCGCCTCCGGGAGCGGATAGGTTCCTTCAAAGTCCACCGGGTTCTGCGTCGCAAATACCGTGAACCAAGCCGGCAACGGACGCCGCGTTCCGTCACTCGTCACCTGCCGCTCTTCCATGCACTCCAGCAGCGCAGCCTGCGTGCGGGGAGGCATGCGATTGATTTCGTCCACCAGCAGCAGATCCGTAAACACCGGCCCAGCATGGAACGTAAATGCATCCGTCCCCGGCCGCAGAATCGAGGTGCCTAGAATGTCGGCCGGCATCAGGTCCGGCGTAGCCTGGACGCGTTGGAAGCCCAGCCCGAGCAGCCGCCCCAGCGTCTTCACCATTAGCGTCTTCGCGATTCCCGGCACGCCCTCGAGCAGCGCATGCCCCTGGCAAAGCACCGCAATCAGCACCTCTTCCACCGCATGTGTCTGGCCGGAGATCACGCGGCTCAGTTCCGTGCGCGCATGCGCAATTAGCTCGCTCGTCGCGCGAAGCCCGGCCCCGCCGGTTGCAAATCCCGCCTGTTGAACCTTGCCGTTCTCTCGCAATTCCTCGCTCATGAGCGCCTTCCCTGTTTGATCTCGTTGCTCGCCACGAATCTGCTTCCTGATCTAGCCGCAGCCATCAGCAACTGCCGATGATGATGCAGCGTTTGAATCGCCTTCAAAGCCTCGCGTGGCTCAATCTTTTCATTCCGGGCTGCCTCCTCGCACGAACGGAGGTCATCTTCCAACGCCGCGTCCGCATTCGGAAAACGCCTTCGGATCGCCGCAGCCAGTTCGTCTGCGCTGATTTTCGATTGCCGCAGCCCGCACATCCGCAGCGCACTGCGTCGGAACCGCTCCCACGCGATCGAGACAGCCGTCGAACTCGCCCCTGCACTGCGGTAAAGTGATCCCAGCGCATCCAGAAACTCAATCGGCGTGGCGCGCGGCGCACCCGGCAACTCGCGCACCGGCCCGCTCCGCCTGCTGAAGCTGAACACAATCAGAATCGAAGTCAGAATCAGACCCACCCACAGCAGCCGCACGGTCGGACCGCCGACGAAGCTCCACGTCGATCGCATCTCCCCATGCAGCGACTCGTCCCAGTAAATCTGATGCCCTTCACGCGGCCCGATCGAATTCAGCAGCAGATCGAAATCCGCTCCGCGGGCCAGCGCCGCATTTTCCAACGGCGTCGAATTCGCCCACCACACAACATGCCCTTTGCCGTAATCGTATTCGACGACCGCCGGCTGCCCAGCACAGTCATACTGCGTCCTCTGTGCGGGATTGCCCACGTTCCAGCTCGCTTCAGGCACCATCCACACCTCGCCGGTGCCAGCGAGCGCGTCCAGTCCATCCGCATCCAGCTGACACGCCGCGAAAGTGAAGTTCTTCGGCTCGCTTACCTGGCCCTCGGGCAGCAGATACCCTCCGTATAAACCCGTCGCCAGCACACGCCCGCCCCGCGCAACAATCTGATCCACGGCCTTGTAGTCATCGGTCTCGCGGCTGAAGGGCTGCGCGAGAATCACAACCGTATTCGGGCCCGCCGATGCCGCCAGCTCCGACAGCGGACGCTCCCAGCGCTCGATGCCGTACCCCGATCGCACCAGCGTCTCATACGCAGCACGCGCCCCGTGCTTTCCCGCCAGATATGTGGAAGGCATCGGATTCTGATCGTTATTCTCGTCCGGCATCACCAGCGCGATCACAACCGCCAGCCCCACCGCGATGCCCACACTCCACAGCAGCAGCTTCCTGTCCTTCGCGTCGAGCGACGACATGAACCTCATCGCGCACCTCGATCCGGACTGGCCCCGCTGCCGATCAACCCCGTCGCAACGCTCTCCGCCGCCCTGTAGTCGTCCTCCGCCGCCTCCCGCCCGCCGTACCAGAAGCGCTCAAACGTATTCGTCAGCTGCGACAAACCCGGTCTGCGCGGATCCTCGTGGGCAACCAGCGCCAGATACTCGCGCGGAGTCCTCGCACGATCCGCCGGCCACAAGCGCCGCGACTCGAGCCTCGAGATCGCCGCCCAGTAGACAAAATGAATCGCCTCTCTCCACTCTCTATTGGCCGCCGCACGCCGCGCGTCCTCGAGCCACAACTGCCAGTCGCGCGCCGATGCAGCACCGGGAGCGGGCATCTGATCGTCTTCAGGCGTGAGCTTCACCCGCCACCGCCGCTCCAGGCGGATCAACGAATACACCAGCGCGACACATACTCCCAGGATGAATCCCCAGACGAGCACTCGCCCGATCCACGCCGACGACATTCTGAGGAAACTCACATTCGCAAACAAGTGGTTCAGCCAGCGCGCAAACCTCTCCAGCACCGAGTCCTGCACAGTCTGTTCCTGCAGATTGCGAAATTCTTTGCCCGCCAGCACCTCGCGCATCACGGCGCGTTCTCTCGCGTGAACTGGAGGAACTGCAATCGGCGCACGCGACTCGGCCAGATCCGTTTCAAGCCGCGCCTTGGCATCCTTCAGAAGCTCCGTCGTTGGCGGCCCCGCCTCGTTCTTCGCAGCTTTAGCCGCGCCGCCTTTGGCGTTGTTGCCTCCCTCATCCCTTGTCGCAGCCTTTTGAAACAGCACCCGCAGCCAGCCATATCGCACCACGCGCCGCTGCGCTGCCTGACCCACAACGACAGTCACGCGATCGTCGTCTCCGATCAGGCCAGGGTCACAGCTCTTCGCATCCCGCTCCTTCGAACAAATACCTAGCGCCGATTGCAATCGAATCAGATGCTGCTGGTATCCATCGAGCGAGACATCGTCTGCCCGCACCGCCGGCTGAGAAGTAGGAGCAGGAATCTTCTGCGCAAGGCACACGGGCCCGGGTAAACAGGCAGCGAGGATAAAGACCGCGCAGTCGCAAAACCGTGCGAACCTCATACCGGTGCACCCATTGGAGCCATATCTTCAGATCTTCTGTCGGTTACTCGCCGCCGGTCGTTATAGATCACCGCTAAAGCGGTGCTAATTCCTGCACCGGCACATGCCATGAAAAAGATCATCATGCATAGGACACCAAGCAGAGTTAGCACTCCCATAATCAACGTAAGGATTATTGGAACATGTCCTCCCATCGTGAGCGAGGCAGCAGATAAGAAGGCAAACCAGATAGCCACGACGAAGAACCCTACCAGGTAAGCCGCATAGCACGCTGCGTACACAACCAGCAAAACGAGAAAGATTCTCCCTTTTGCTCCGCGTGTAAGCAGGTCACTGCGCCTGAGGGCTGCGGATGCGCCCAAAGACTCCGTCACGCACGCGGGAAACGCTAACGAAATGCGGAGCGTCAAGACGATGGATAGAACGTAGACACCAATGAATACGATCATGCCGACAGGGATCAGGGCCACCAGTCCTGGACCTATTTCTCTAGGGTGATACTTCAGTGAAAGTGCTGAAACGGCTGTAAACGCCTCCAGCACCAGAACAGGGCTCGTTGCAATCAGGATGGTCAGGAAGAAAAGTGCAAGATAGCTCCAATAGCGCTTGCACGCGAAAGCATACGATTCTCTGAAGGTCACATGGCTGCTGCCTAGGTCAGCATGCACCGATGCATAGCAACAGGCTGCAAGCGACGGAGCAAAAGCAGCAGAGCACAAGGTCATTACGACGCTCATACAAAAGAAGAACACGAATCCCATCCTGGGAGTCTGTTCCGCGGACATATTCTTCGGCATCCGCGCAATGAACGGAATCATAAAGCTGCCCATCGCCGCGGCAAGCGTTGCAAAGAGAGTCGCTGGCGGCACGATCGCGATCGCCACCAATGTCTTTCGTCCTTTCCAGCACAATTGAAAAACTCGTTCTAGGATCTGACCGGTCTTCATTCGATGCAGTGGCGTGGCATTTCCATCCGTCATGCCTGACTCTTATCGGGGCTGTTGCGAAGGGGATCTGGCTGCATGACAAACGATTCTATGGTCGCGAGTTCGTGGGCTTCCACTGGCACAGGTACCGGATGATCCGCGGCGGGCAAACTCGCTGAAAGGTCATCTGCATCGCGGGTGTACGTAGCCGGTACCGCCACCATTCCCGCCTTCTGCATCATCCACTCGATGTCGAACCCTTCCTTCCGAATCCTCTGGTCGAAATAGAACAGCGTTAACCCAATCCCGAACACCGGCTTCGTCAGTGCGCGAACGACGAACATCGCGCCATACATGGCAAACGTCATGAAGGTGCCCATTGCGCGCGCGTGAGCCTGGCCCTGTAGCGCCGGAATCATCGCAATCAGAATCAGCGCCGGAAACATCACCATCCAGGCAATGATCTGGTTCAAAAGGACGCCGAGAATGTAGAGCACAAGAATGCGCCTCTTTGTTCCAGCGCTCAGCCCTACGCTGCGCTTCAACGCATTCCATGCGCCCGTCTGTTCTACTACCGAGGCAGGAAATGCCAGGCACAGGCGCAACAGCATCCATGCTGCAAAAGCGGCGAAGCCAACGAGCAGCAGGAACAACAGGCCGCCAAACAGAGGACTCGAGTCATTCGCGTTGTAGCCGCTCACCCGGGCCGCGACCATGACTCCAACCGCGAAGCCGAAGAAGATCATCGGCCCCATAAAAATCGCGAGCCCTTGCAGCAGCAGTATCCCGATATACCGCCACCCCCGTCGCCACGCCGTCTTGTACGACTCGCGAATCGTAATCGGGTATCCCAGAAACGATCTCGCCGCTGCATCCGCCATCGCTGCTTCAGCCAGAGCAGTCGAGCCCACAGTTGCGGGCACCAGCAGAAGACCCAAAACGATAATTCCGGCCCACGCTCCTGCATTCGCGGCCGTGAGTCCCTCGCTCACCTTCGGCCCGATCCATCCGGCCAGGCCAATGATTCCGGCCACGAACACAAAGATCGTCCCGGCAGGGATCGTCGCTATCCCCAGAAAAACAAGGAAACGCGAACGATAGATCTGCGCAGTTTTGTCCAGGATTTCGCCGAGTCTGAGCGGCCCGAGTGTCATCGACGGAAGCGCCTCATTCATTCGCGCTGCCCGCTTCCGCCCGCATTGGATCGAGTGGAGCCTGAGCCTCCACAGATGCGAGCGCTGGCGTCATACCCGCTGCCGTCATCATGTGTTCGATGTCGAAGCCCTCTTTTCGAATCCGCTGGTCGAAATAGAAGAGGGTGAATCCAGTCGCATAGATCGGCCCGACAAATGTATTCGTTACAAATGCCAGCAGCTGCTGCAGCACGCTCATCCACAGCGGCAGCATGCCTTTGCTCTTGATGCCTGCGACGATGAAAAAACCCTGTGTAAGTCCCGCGAGCCCAATCTGGATGATGATCGTCAGCAGCCCCAGCATGAATATCCGTCCGCGCGATCCCTTGCTCAACAGGACGCTCCGCTTGATGGCCGCGCGCGCCTTCAGATCCTCAACCGTGCACGCCGGCACCGCGAGCGAGTAGCGCAGGCTCATGAGGATTCCGTAGATCCCGAACACCACCACCAGCAGCAGAAACAGCACCGTCGCCCCGCCCAGCATCAGCGCGGTATTCGGGTCGAGCGGCCTCCCCGCATGAGGGTCCAGCATCCCCGATGCGCGCACGTAGTGCAGCATCAATACCGCGTATCCCGCATAGATCAGCACACACGGAAACCACGCCACGAAATAGATGATGGTCAGCAGCCAGACATATCGCCGCGTCTTCGGCAGAACTGCGCTGTACGCCGCGCTGATGCTCGCCGGCTCGCCCAGGTAAAGCCAACCCACCGCGCGAGTATTCGCGGCCACTGCAAGTCCGCCGCACACTAGCCCCACCAGGAACATCAGCACAATCCCGACCACCGCGCCGGCAATGAGTCCGGTAGTCATGTGCATCGCTGAGAACGCGTGTTGCGCTCCCACCTGCGCCAACCCAATCACCAGCAGCACTCCCGCGTAAACGGAAGAGATGCCCGCAAGAAGTAGGAAGTGTGTCCGGTAGAGCTCGGCGGTGCGGTCGAGAATCTCTCCCAAAGTGAGCGGCCGCAGGGTGGTCTGCATCGAAAAGGTCCTTGGAGTATGGCGGAGTTGCTTGCCGGGATGCTAGCACAATCCAGCTACGAACCGCCGTCCCACTCCTGCGTCAGCATCCCCGTGGAGTTTTCTCCGGCACTTTTTTCCCAGCCGGAAGTTCTTACCTATCGCACATCACCCGTTTCATCCACGCAAATTCTTAGATCTAAAGCGAAATCCAATTGGCATGCTCATTGCTAACTATAGTCACCGCAAGACGAGGCCGTTTCCCCGAGATCGTTGCCACGTCGAAGCAAGACCTGACGGAGCGTAGGGCAAACGTCCAGACCCACCGGAGGTTTATATGAAAACTAGAATGCTACTTCTCGGACTCTCCTCCTGCGCTCTGATGATCGCCAGTTCTCAGGCCCAGGGATTTGCAATGAATGCGGCTTCCCCGATGCCCGTCATCCAGGAACCCCAGGCTCCACCGGCACAGAACCCGCCTGCTCAGGCATCGCCTGACCAGTCGAGCATGCCGAACCAGGATGCCACCAAGGCGACGACCTTCACCGGCACTGTCGTAAAGGACGGAGAGAACTACGTTCTCCGCGACTCATCGGGCGGCATCTACAAGCTGGACGACTCCACCAAGGCGCAGACCTTCGAAGGCAAAACCGTCAAGGTAACCGGCAAGCTCGACGCAGACTCCAAGATGATCCACGTCGACAGCATTCAGGCGCTTGCCTCCTAACACCTCTGAATAAACTGACAGCTCTCTGCAAGAACATTCCGGATGCAGGCACCTCGCCTGCATCCGGATTTGTGTCTGCTCCCCGCTGCGATCGGGACGCGCCAGCTAAAATCGTTTCAAGGAGGGCTCATCCCATGCCGTCCGATGGAGCCTGCGATCTTTTCCTCGACTTCTCCCGCAATAAACTCCTCAACCAGTACTGGCCGCGCCTTCGCAAAGCAGTCGAGCCGCTAAGCGATGAACAGATCTGGTGGCGTCCCAACGAAGCCAGCAACAGCATTGGCAACCTGATCCTTCATCTCAATGGCAACGTTTGGCAGTGGCTCGTCGCGTCCTTCGATCGCCTTCCCGACAACCGCGATCGCCCCGCGGAGTTCAACGCTACCGGAGACATCTCCGCCGCAGATCTGCTCGCTCGCCTCGGCCAGACCATCGACGAAGCTGCCAAGGTGCTCGTCCGCCTCACCCCCGAAGAGCTCCTCGCAACGTGGCAGATTCAGGGCTATACAGTAAGCGGTCTCGCCGCCGTGTATCAGGTCGTCGAGCACTTCGGCCTCCACTGCAGCCAGATCGTCTACATCACCAAAATGCAGGAGGGCCGCGATTTGGCCTTCTACAGTGAGCTCAATAAAACGGGACGCGGCACGGGCGGCTCGGCCTGAACCAGCTCAGATCTGCACCATCTGTGCGACTTGAAGTTAATGAAGTGCAGCTTCCTCCCGAGTTACTCTCCAAACCGGAAGTAAGTCCGCCAATCGGTAACTGAAGTTCAGCGGTTCCGGCCTAAACCAGCCCGCGACCGCCTGCCGGATGCTACGATTCCAGCAAAACCATCCGACTGGATCCCCCCATGGTCTTCGATCCATCCAAAGCCGGAAAGTCCCTGTGCGCATGCGGGATGGTGGCTGACACCTTCGGCGGCCTCTGCGATCGCTGCGTCTCCCTGCAGACACTCGGGCTCACCTCCGATGCGACGTCCGATCTCATCGAAAACACCTACAGGACCCTCGTCAAGGTCTGGCACCCGGACCGCTTCTCCCATGACCCCAAACTCAGCAAGGACGCCGAAGAGAAGCTGAAAGAGATCAACAGCGCACACGACTATCTGCTCACCCACCCAAAGCAAAGACCGGAACGACCCGCCGAGAAGCCGCCCACTCCAGAGCGTCCGTTCGTGCCCTCGGACTTCGACTTCGAAGGCGAGGAAACCGAAGAGATCAAGCGAATTCTCCGCCGGCGCGAGAAGTCCCGCCTTCCCGGGATTCTGCTACGAATCGGCATCGCCCTGGGAGCTGTCGCGTTCGTAGCGATCCTGTGGTTCGCCGGGGACTCCTTCCTCTCCAGCAACCAGCTGACTGCTCGCTCCTGGAATGAGTTGAAACTCGAGCTCCAACACGACTTCTCCGTCCACTTCGGCTCGACCTCAACCTCCGCGGCTCAACCTGCTCCCGTCGCTGCTCCGGCCACATCCACCACCGTTGCTGCCGCTGAAACAACCCCCGCATCCCAAAAGGAAAAGATTTCGCCGGCCCAGCAGGCACAGAAGCACCTCGTCGCCGCAAAGCCATACATCACCGCCGGCCTGACCCCTGCCGAGGTGATCTCCGTTCTCGGAAACCCGACATCCTCCACCGGCGAAAAGATGTTCTACTCGGGATCCGAAATCGACTTCAAGAACGGCCAGGTCGCGGGATGGAAGATCGATCCAGCAGCTCCGATCCGGGTCAAGCTCTGGTCCGAGACGCCCTCCGTTCCGGGCCTGAATACCTTTGGCCTCGGCTCCACGAAGAGCGATGTCATCGCCCTCCAGGGAACACCGACGATCTTCTCTGACAACGACTTCGGGTACGGCAACTCGCACGTGTTCTTCCAGAACAATCGCGTGACCAGTTGGAAAGACTCCGCGTCCGCGCCGCTGCGGGTGGCTCGCTAGAGTCCTGACGCTCTCCGCGGCCATCCCCGTCTCACAAATCCGCTGCTACCATGCTCTGAAAGCACGACAATTTCATCCAATACCCAGGAGGAATTGCCGCATGGGTTTAACTCGAAACCCCTGGGACATGCCTGCCGACACGGTTCCAGCTTCCCCGTCAGGGCCCGACGCCGCGCATCAGCAACCCTCGCAATCACCCGAAGAATTGCAGGAGGAGAGCCGGAAGATCCGACGCCTCCAGATCATGGTCAACATGGTCATGCAGGTTATTGCCCAGGACTCCTCGCTCAGCGTGGAAGAGGCCTCAGAGATGGTCGCCGACACCCGAAAGGCAGCGCTTCTCATGTTCCCCGAGAAGGAACTCGCCTTTAACCTGATCTACTGGCCGCGTCTGCAGCGCCTCATGCGCGAACGCTACAGGATGCAGTGAGAGTAGTCTTCAGTTCTCAGTTCCAACAAATCATCGGGTGCAGAGCTTCGCTGAGAGCTGAAGGCTGACAGCTGATAGCTGGTCTACTTGTTCTCGTTCCCCACGAGCCGGAACGTGATCGTCCCCCAGAACAGCCTGGCTCTCATCTGCACGGGCAGGTGCCGCTCATCGTCCGTGTACCAGATCCAGATGTTGCCGCGGTTTTTCACCACGCCTGAATCCGCCGTCGGCTGCGCCCTGATCGTCTTGAAAGTGCCCAGCGTGGTCTTCACCACCTCGCGGGCTTCCACCTTCATCGTCACCGGCACGTTATGCATCGCGTCCACCACCGGCATCATGAAGTTGTGTCCGATCTCCAGCGGTTGCGACGAAGCGTAAAACACCCCGGTCAGCAGGTCCGTCATGCAGCTCGGTATGGGCGACTCCACGTGCTTCGACTGCCCATTGACCAGGTTCTTCTCGTCGAAGATCGACTTGCCCTGTGCATAGTCCATCTTCAGGGTCGAGTTGATCTGCCGCTTGCCCTCCACCGTCTGCTTATCGAACTGATACGTGCAACCCTTCGTGCGATCGAAGCTCGACTGAAAATGATCGCTGGCATGGAACAGCATATTGATCGCGCCAACGGTGTTCGCGTCCGCGCTCAGCTTCTCCCGGTCGCCCGCCTCTTCAAAATGAATCACCGCGGTCCCTGCAGAAAACACACGCCAGTCCACCGTGTACGTAAGCGTCTGTTTTTGCGGAAAGCTGAAGCCCGCGCGCGGGGGCGGCAAAGCCGGAAGCTGCTGGACAGGAACTGGTGGCTGCTGGCCATGGCCCAGACACGCTAGAGCAAGCGCGCAAAAAATTGTTCTTGGAATTCTGCGCTCTCTCACTGCTGGGCTCTGCTCCTTAGATCTTTGACTCGTTCAGCACCGAAACTCGTACCGGCTTGCCACGCTACAGATGCGGCACGTGTACAACAAGGCCCAAAGCCGGCCGGAGGAAGAGCAGGCTGAGATAGAGCAGGGCGGCTCCTATAGCTGCATTGTACTCGCGGTGCCGCAAGTAAAGCTCTACAGAGAACTTACCGGATGAAACTTCGGTTTGGCTACCCGCAGTTCCGCCCCCCGCCAGCCTCGGAACCAGCCTCGGAACACGCCTGCAATACGCCTCGAAATCAGGAAACGTCGACCGCAAAAACCGCTCTTCCGAAGCAATCACCGGCACATAGATGATCAGAAACATCGCCGCCAGCATCGCGCCAACCAGCCAGCTCAGCAACGCCACTGCGAATCCCGCCGCAATCAGAATCGACCCCAGGTACAGCGGATTCCGCGTGTACGCATACGGCCCCGTCTGGGTCAGCTCGCGATTCTTCTTCACATACCCGGCTGCATACCCGCGCAGCCAGAGTCCCGGCAGCACCAGCAGCAGGCTGCACGCAATCGCAATCGTGTGCGGCGGTTTCCGCCACAGCTCAAAGAGGTACAGCGCCGCGGTGACAAATCCCAGTGGCACCCGTATCCGGCGCGCAATCCGCTGCCACGCTTCCATCGTCCCGGATTGCACCGCTCTCGCCTGCTCTGTCATCGCGCCGCCTCAGAATAAAGCAGCCCCTCGGCCGCTTCGATCACCTCAGCCGGCGTGATCGTCAGCAACCCGGCCTCCGGCGCCGAACGACGGGTGTGGTCCCGCTGGCTCTCCGGATGCCGAAGCACCTTGAAGCGCGTTCCGAACGGCCCGTTTCGCGCCGGATCGGTCGGCCCGTAGATCCCCACCACCGGCCGTCCCAGCGCGCACGCCAGATGAAGTGGCCCAGTATCCCCCGCAATCGCCAGGCTCATCCGTCTCGTGATTGCAATCAGCTGCTCCACCGACCCCAAGAGCGCGGTCGCTCCACCCCCGGTCCGCTTCACAACCTCATCGGCCAGCGCTACTTCGCCCGGCCCCGCGTTCACAAAGACCTGCCAACCTCTGTTCAACAACCCGCGCGCCACATCCGCGTACCGCTCAACCGGCCAGCGCTTCGCGCCCCAACCCGCGCCCGGATTGATCAATACCACTGGCGTGCCTCCGCCCTCCGCCATCATCCCCTCTGCCCACTCCTCGGCTTCGGGATCGAACGGCAGCATCGGCTGCACCGGCTTCAACTCATCGCCCGCGATCGCCTGCGCCAGCTCCACATCCTGCTCGATCACATGCGCGCCGCGCGTCTCCACCTTTTCCGTGAACAACAGCTTCGCCGCACTCTCGCGTGGCCTCGCCTCTCCGATGTACCGCCTGCTCCGCGCCATCCGCCCGATCAGCGCCGACCGCACCGCGCCCTGCATGTCCACCACAGCGTCGTAGTGTTCTCGCTTCAGCCCCCTCCGAAGCGCGGCGAGCTCCTGCCGCGTCTCGCGCGCAAACACATTGCGCCGCCACTTCCGTGTTCCGGCAAAATGCACCCGATCCACAATCGGCTGCTTCGGCTTTGCTGCGGATGTATCTCGAACGGCGCCAGTTTCCGCTGTCAGCAACGCGCTCCATACCGGCTCGACGACCCAGTCGATCACCCACTCCGGATGCGCCTTCCGCAGCGCCGTCACGGCCGGCAAAGCATGCAGAATGTCGCCCATGGCCCCCAGTCGCACCACGAGCAATCGATACTTGGACCGCATTTGCAAACTAAGATTCTCTCACAGCGAAACGCACGTCCAATCGCTCCGCACAGCCGTGTTCAACGCGTCGTGTGCTTCTCCGTTGCATTCCGATCCTGCGCCAATTGTCTTCCCGCCAGCCTCTCCTTCAACCACGCGGCAACGCTCGCCTCATCATCGAACTCGCTCAGCAACTCAGCAGTCCGCAGCCTCTCCCCGAACGCTGTCCTCAGCGCACCCAACCTTACGTGGTCCTTTTCTGTCGTAATGAAACTCTGCGCACCCGCCTTCCGTGCGCACTGCAGCAGGCCCTCCACGTCTCGCTGCGAGTAGCGATGATGATCCGCGAAGACCCGCCTGCAGACTACCTGCATTCCCCGTGCCTCAAGCCCCGCGAAGAACTGCTCCGGCCGCGCGATGCCGCAGAACGCTGCCACCGCGCCCTCCACCTCCGGCACGCGCATGCGTCTGCGCACCCGCCACACCGGGCCGCTCCACTCGCAAACGCGCAACTCCTCTTCGAACTCATGATCGCTCGCAGGGATCGCCAGCACGCTCGCTCTCCCCAGCGCCTCAACAGGCTCACGCAGATCCCCCGCCGGCAGCAGATAGTCCCCGCAGTCCTGGCGATTCACCAGCACCACGTCCACATCTCGATAGAGCTGCCTGTGCTGAAATCCGTCGTCAAGCAGATGCACCAGAGAAGCCGACTCCGCCGATGTCTCTCCGGCCTGCATCAATTCGCTTTCCGCCAACTGTCCCGCCTCGTATCGCTCCGCCGCCACCCAGACCGGCACGCCCGTCTTCTGCGCGATCAGCAACGGCTCGTCTCCAAACTCGTCCGCACTCCCGTCCGATCTCACGCGCGCAGCTCCGCGGCTCTCCCGACCATAGCCCCGCGAAAGCACATCGACGCGCCATCCCTCGTTCGTCAGAAGCCGCGCCAGCGCAATCACCAGTGGCGTCTTCCCCGCACCTCCTGCCGAGAGATTCCCAACGCTGATCACCGGCCACCGCAGCCGCCGCACCTGCTCCCACCCGCGCTCCAGCTTCCATTCGCGCAAAGCCACTCCCGCCGCGTAGAGCGGCATCAGCGGCAACAGAAGTGGACGTCTCATGCCCGTCCCGCTCCAGCCACGACCGGCTTTTCAGCAACGATGTTCAGAACGCTCCGCAACGCCTCCACTGACCGGGCCGTCGCTCCCGCCTGGGCCTCGAACACTCTTCGCGCCCGCTCCCCCATCGCCCGCGCCTCATGCTCATTCGTCAGCAATTCCACCAATGCATTAGCCAGTTCTTCCCGCCCCGCAATCCGCACCGCATCATGCGTCCGCAGATCCTCCGTGATCGCCCGGAAATTCGCATAGTGCGGCCCCATCACAATCGGAACCCCAAACTGTGCCGGCTCCAGCGGATTATGCCCGCCTGCCTCCACAACGCTGCCACCGACAAACGCCACGGACGCCAGCGAATACACAGAAGCGAGTTCGCCGATCGTATCCAGCAGCACCACCTGTCCCGGTCGCAGTGGCCCAAATTCTCCGGCCGACGTCCCCTTCCACTCCGACCTTCGCACCCACGCCGCGCCCGAAGCCTCCAGCAGCGCAGCCACTGCACCAAAGCGCTCCGGATGCCGCGGCGCCATCACCATGATCAGCTTCGCATCGCTCACCAGCAATCGCGGCCACGCCTCCAGCAGCGTCGCCTCCTCGTTCTCCAGCGTGCTCCCCGCCACTACAAACCGCAGCCCTGCCCCGGCCAGCTTCAACAGCCGCACCGCCTCCGCCTCTCGCGGCACTCGCACGTCGAACTTCAAATTTCCCGAAACCGAAACCGACCCGCACCCCAGCGCCCTCAATCTCTCCGCGTCCAGCTCGCTCTGCGCCAGCACCCGGCTCAGCCGTGACAAAATCGGCCTCCACAGCGCTCGCAGCATCCGGTAACGCGGCCAAGACCGGTCCGAAATTCGTGCATTCACCACTGCAACCGGCACGCCGCGTTGATAACACCCGTTCAGCAGATTCGGCCAGAACTCCGTCTCTGCCAGCACCAGCATTGCCGGTTGCAATGCATGCAGATAAGCCTTCACCGCCCACGGTAGATCCAGCGGGCAATAGAACACCCGCTCCGCCCCGAATCGCTCCCGCGCCAGTGCCTGTCCCGTCCGCGTCGTCGTCGAAATCAGCAGCCGATATCCCGGAAACGCCGCCCCGATCTCCTCCACCAGCCGGCTCACTGCCAGCACCTCGCCCACGGAGACGGCATGCAGCCAGATCACCGGCCGGTAATCCTCAGCCAGCCTCTTCAGCCTCCGCGGAACCCGTCCCAGGCGCTCCCAAAATCCCTCGCGATATTTCTCCGTCGTCGCCACTCGCCACAGCCACCACGGAGCACCCGCAACCAGTGCCGCGATCAGCGCCACGTTGTACAAAAACAAAATCATGCGAGACGGATCGTGCCTTCCCCCGGTCTAACCCTCAAATGATACAGTCGAGCCCGATGAAGATCGTCCGCACGCTGCTGCTCCTGTTCCATTTGTTCATTGGGCTGACCGCTACCTCCTGGGCCAGCGACCACAAGATGCCGCCCGTCCAGCCGGCCACCTCCTTCCCCGCCGTCGAGACTCACGAAAAAGAACACGTCTCCATCGCCGTCGAGCCATACGACACCCGCGAGAAAGAATCCATCTTCCGCGTCGACTACCTCGGCCACGGTGTGATGCCCGTCCTCCTCACCGTGACCAATGACGGCAATCGCCCCATCTCGCTTCGCGACGCGCGCATCCTCTTCTACACTCCCGGTGGCGACCGCATTCAGGCTGCCGAGCCCGAAGACGTCGAGCGCCTCATGACGCGCACCGAACGCGAGGGAAAAAAGATCCCCATGCCGGGGCCTTTCCCCTCCATCAAGATGAAGCCGAAGGCGAGCAATCGAAACATCGAAGAAGATTTCAATCAGTTCGAATACCAGGCTCTCGTCGTCGAGCCCCACACGACGCGCGCGGGCTTTCTTTTTTACGATGTCTCGCAGCTCGATCACCCGCTCCAGGGCGCCAAGCTCAATCTGCACAAGCTGCGGGATGCCGATGGTAATGAGCTCTTCTTCTTCGAAATCCCCTTCGACACCTACCTCAAATCCAAATCGAAGGACATGAAGTAACGCAGAAGCAGCCGTTTCAGCCCTTCTTGCCCTTCCGCCATTCGGAAGTAATACCGTCCATTACCCTGGTCGTAGCTTCATCCCCTGTCTGTGTCATTGAGGGGGCCGCGTTTCGATGCCACCATTCTCGGCATGCGAATGAATCTCATTGCCCGGTCTTCCGGCGACCCCTGCATCGGAACGATCCCCCTCTCGCTGACGCTCAAGCCGTCGTGCGGGCTTCCGGGTGATTACGAGTACCCCACCGACAGCGCCTCGCTCATCCGCTTGCTTCGCGCCCAAACCGACCTGCCCGGCACCGTCCTCCAGCACTTCGAAGAGGACATCCGAGCCGGTTACAACCCGCGCCTCCTCGGAGTCGAGCTGAACGACAACATCCTCGAGAAGATCGGCTACTTCATCGACTGATCAGGCGAGAAAACGAGCCACAAAGCGAGCACCGAAGGGTGCCGACGCTCCGTGGCTCGTTGAACTGTGAACTAAGAACTGTGAACTAAGATCTAGGAACTGCGAACCAGCATTCCTACATCGCCGCTGCGACCTTCTGAAAGGTCGCGCTCTGACCGCCCTCTTGCACGCTCTTGGGTTGCTCCACCGGCGGCGTCGACGGCAGATAGATCACGAACACCGTCCCGCTGGGCGACTCCGTCCTTGATCGAAACTTCAGCTTTCCGCCGTTCCGCTCCACAATATCGCGAGTCAGCCACAGCCCCAGTCCAGTTCCGCTGCTGCCCTTCGTCGTAAAGAACTGCCGGAAGAGCTGCGGCCGGATCTCTTTGCGAATTCCCGCTCCCGTATCCGCTACGGTCAGGCGCGCATACTCCACACCCCCAACCGACACCGGCATCACGTGGATACGCAGGATACCGCCTTCGCGCATCGCATCCACTGCATTTCCGATGAGGTTCACCAGCGCCTGGCGTATCTCGCCCTCGTTACAGTACCCGAAGGCTCGCTCCGAAGTGATCCGCTCTCGGATGTGCCGCTCGCGCAGCTTACCGCGGAAAAGCGTAACGGCCGACATGGCCAGCTCCGCCACATCCGTAAACGAAGGCTTCGCCGGAGCGCGGTGGAACTTGAGCGTGTGATTCACAATCTCGCTGATTCGCTGGAACTCCTTCACCGCAAGCTGCCCGAAAGAGTGCGCCTCTTCCAGCGTCGAGCTGTTCTCCACCAGGAAGAGAAGATTCCCCAGTGCCTCCAGAGGATTATTCACCTCGTGCGCCAGGGTCGCCACGAGCCTGCCCGCAACGGCCAGGTGTTCCGACTTCCGCAGCGCTTCATCGCTCTGGAACTGCTTCACTGCCGCGTCGCGAACTTGCAGCTGCTTCTGGCGTGCGTTGAACGCCACCTGGATCGCGCTCAGCAGCATCTCTTTGCGAATCGGCCGGTCCAGCAAAATGAGGCTTCGTACTTCGAGCCGCGCCTCGCTCGCCAGCGCTGCGCACCCCGGCTCAGTTGCCGTGCTGGTTAGCAGAATGACGGGCAGATCCGACCACACCGGCTGCGAATGGACGATCCGCTTCAGCGCGTCGATTCCTCCGCGTAGCAATGCCTCGTCGGTCACGATGAGCCCCAGGAGCATCGCGCAATCGATTCCTTCCGCCTCGCGCACATGACCAACGCACGCAGCCGGGTACCCCGACCCATTCAGGAATCCTGAAATCAGATCACCATCGCGGCCCAGAGGAGCAACAACAACGAACCGGGGAACATTGGCAGCTAGTTCGCTCACAACAGATTTTGCCCTCCCCTGTACTCCGGTGTGCCTGTCAGAACTCCGGCGAAGTTCTTCAGCGGCTCCCCGATAACCAGCCGGCCCGTAGTCAACTGCATCTCGCGGATCGATCGCTCATGTGGGCCCGACCGCCTCTTCACCACCGAAATTGCCTGCCTCACTTCTCCCAGCGCCTCGAAATACCGCAGCAGCAGTACGTTGTCGGCAAGGTAGCTCACGTCGATGGGAGAAACCATCGCTCCTCCCAGCAGCCCGTACTGCGCCATCACCAGGAACGACGCCACCCCTACCTGGTTTAGATATGCAAGCAGTTCATGTAGCTGTACGGACAGCCCCTGTTCCTCGCTCATCGCGTTCAGCAGCCCGTTCAGGCTGTCGATCACCACGATCCGCCAGCGCTTCTCTTCCACACCGCGCCTGATCCTGTGAATGAATTCACCGGGAGACAACTCCGCTGGATCCACCTGCTCAAGATGGATCAGCCCCTTTTCTAGATACTGATCCAGATCCATCCCCCAGACCCCGGCTCCTCACCCGGAACGACTGACGCGTTTCATCGAAAGTGAAGATCGCGGTGTTCTCGCCGCGCATTGCCGCCTGCAAAACGAATTGCGTACACATCGTCGACTTCCCGCAACCCGCCGGTCCCACAATTAGCGTGCTCGTGCCTCTCTGGACACCGCCGTTAAACAGTTCGTCTAACTCCTTCACGCCGCTGGGCAGGTTTTCCGACATCACCGACGCCGCCCGATGCTCACCCGATACCAGCCTTGGAAATACCACCACGCCGCCCTTCACGATGACGTAGTCGTGATACCCCTCTCGGAAGCTGGATGCCCTAATCTTCATCACCTGGAGCCGGCGCCGCGTAACCCCATAAGTGCGGGAAAGCACCTCCATGCAGAGCACGCCATGCGCGATCGTCTGCACCTGGTTCTCCTGGTGGTCTCCGAACCGTTCGTCGAGCAGCAGAATCGTGCAGTCCCGCCCTTCAAAGAACTGCTTGAGGCTCAGCACCTGCCGCCGATAGCGCAGAGAATCCCGCGCGAGCATGCGAAGTTCCGACATCGAGTCGATGATGATTCGCGAGGGATTGATCTCGCGCACCTTCGCCAGAATCGTCTCCAGCACGTCCGACAACTCCACTTCGGCCGGCTGGAACACCGTATATTGCTTCCCTGCGTCGCCTGCAATCTCCGGGGGCGAGATCTTGCAGATCTCCACGTTGCGCAGATCCATCCCGTGCGATGCCGCCACATGCCGCAGCTCTGCGTCGCTTTCAGCAAGCGAGATATAAAGCCCCCGCTCGCCCTTCTTCGCTCCCGCGATCAAAAACTGAAGCGCGAGCGTTGTCTTCCCCGCGCCTGGGCTCCCCTCAACGAGGTAGAGAAAGCCCTTAGCTAGCCCTCCGTGCAGGACGTCGTCCAGCCCCCCAATTCCCGTAGATAGACGTGTCTCCATTCTCCCGATGTTCTCCATTTGTCGCTGTGGTCTAGCTCTGGCAAACGGTTACATCGCTGCAACTGCGCTGCGTAACGTCAGGCCGGGGCAACATCTTTAGATGCTGCCATCACTCGCCGGTTTGTCCCCTAAGCTGAACAAACTCAAAGATCCCGAACCTGACATCACACCCGCAGCTTTGCCGTCTTGCGGACCCGGGGGCGACCCGTACCCGTTTCGATGTTTCCTGGACACAAACAGGAAGGGCGCACCCCTGAGGAGCGCGCCCTTGTTGAGGCTTGGGATTGCGGTGAACCTACTTCTTGCCCGCCTTGTAGGTGGAGTTGACCTTCTGGCCTGCGGAGTCAAGAATGCCCTTCACATCCGCGGAATACGGCCCGTTCGGATCGAGTTCAAGATACTTCTGGTACGCCTCGCCGCAGCCCGGAGGCAGAACGATGCGCGAGGTCTTCGGATCGACCGTCGCCTTGCTGATCAACGCCTGACCCTTCAGGTAGTAAGGGATCGGGTCCTGCGCGTTTGCTGCGATCGCCTTATCTGCGGCCTGTGCCTGGCCGTCGGTGTTGCCCACCTGCGAGAAGATCACGGCTTCATTCTTGTAGTAGAAACCGGCCTTCGTCGGATCCGCCTTCACAGCCGCGTCATAGGCTGCATTGGCCTGATCGATCTTGTTCGTACGTGCGTAGATCTCGCCCAGGCCGGCATTCACCAGACCTTCGATGTCAGGACGCGGCTTCTTGGAAGCAGTGTCGAGTTCAAGAGCCTTCTTGAACGATGTCTCCGCGTCGTCGTACTTCTTCAGTCCCATCTGTCCCTGGCCCAGATACGCCCAGAGAACCGACTCCGTCGGTCGAAGCTGCGTATCCTTGGACATGAGCGTGACCACGTCGGTGTACTTAGCCGTCTTGATCTCGTTCTCCTTGGCCGCAACATCGGTCTTGGAGGCGGAGGCGCCGAGCTGCTGAACAGCGGCGGCGTGCGCCGCATCGGCATCGTGGATATCGCCCGTCACGGTCTTCAGATCAGCGTTCAGGTTCTTGATCACCGCATTCGCCTTCAGAGCTTCCGAATTGTGCTTCTTCATCTCTTCAAGCTGCTTGCGGGTCTCTTCCGGCAGCGTCTTCACATACTCATCGCGCGACATGTCGTCATCGGCAGCGGTGTCCTGCCCGGCGACGATCTTGATGTTGTCGATCTTGTCGGCGTCCTTGTCTGCGGCCATGCCCAGTGTGCGGTAAACAAGCGTATAGGTGCCAGGAGCCGCCGAGCCGGAGTAGTCACCGTTTGCGTCAACCGGGAAGCTGGCGACCTCCTTCGTTCCCTGGTTGAGGCTGACCGTTCCGCCGGACTGAGCAGCGCCGGTGGGATTGGTGATCTTGCCGTGGATCTTGCCCTGAGGCTGACCACTGGCAGCAGGCGCGGGAGTCTGGGCGAGCGCGGGCATCGCGGCTAGTGCCAGCATTCCAAGCCAGAGCGAAATCGTGCGTTTCATGTTCTTCTCCTTGGGAGCTTGAGCGAGCATTGAGCCTCGCGCGCTCGATCGAAAATTTTCTGTGTAGGTGTCTGACATCGCTAAACAAATAAACCCAGTAATTACCCGTTAGATGCGCATCGGCACGCCCAGCTTGCTTGCGGCAAAGGCCGGGAATCGGCCGGCACGGTTCCAACGAGTCGAGCGCGTACAAGGACACAGCGCTCTTGATGCACGGTCCAAGGTAAATCTAACGGATGCTTCAGCACAAGACCGCGCAAACTGCAGCGCCGGAATAAGAGCCAGTATCGCGCACCCTGATGTTAGTTTGGCCCTGCACACCCAACATGTGGCCTGCATCACACCCTAGAATAGCGGCATGGCGATGACGATTCGACCGGCCGTGGCCGCCGATGTTCCCCGGATTCTGATGTTTATTCGCGCCTTGGCGGAATACGAGCGGGAACCGGATGCTGTGGTAGCAACCGAAGCAGACCTTCTGCGAGACGGATTCGGTCCCAATCCCTACTACTGGTGCCTCATTGCCGAACAGGAGGGAGAGCCGGCCGGGTTCGCGCTCTGTTTCTACAGCTATTCCACCTGGATGGGCCGCCCCGGGGTCTACCTTGAAGACCTCTTCGTACTCCCCAAATTCCGCGGGCTCGGCATCGGCAAAGCTCTGCTTCAGCGGGTCGCGGCGGTGGCAGTCGAGAAAGACTGCCCCCGCCTTGGGTGGGAAGTCCTGGACTGGAACACCCCGGCGATCGAATTCTACTCAGCCATGGGAGCGGAGTTCCTCGACACCTGGCGGAACGTCCGCGTAAGCGGAAAAGCACTCAGGAGGCTCGCCGGAGCCCCGGATGCAGAAGCGGAGCCTGCGAAGTGAGGATTCGAGTCATTGGCGGCGGACTGGCCGGCCCCGAAGCAGCCCTGACTGCAGCCAGCCTGGGCGCCGACGTCGATCTTTTCGAGATGCGAGCGCTCGTGAACGGAGAGCCAAGGCTCACGCCTGCGCACCAGACCATCGAGTTTGGAGAACTCGTCTGTTCCAACTCCCTCAAAAGCGAGTCGCCCAACACCGCCCCATGGCTCCTGAAGCAGGAGATGCGGCGCGCAGGTTCGGCTCTGCTCCGCATCGCGGACCAGACCGCGGTTCCCGCAGGACACGCCCTCGCTGTCGATCGTGTCGAGTTCTCGCGTCATATCGCGGAGGAGATCGCGTCTGAACCCCGGATACGCGTGATCCGCGAAGAGGTGACAAGCCTCGATGCGGAAGACTTCGCCATCACGATCGTGGCGACTGGGCCGCTGACCTCCGATGCGCTGAGCGAAGACATCCGGCGGATCACAGGATCCCAACACCTTTCCTTCTACGATTCCATCTCGCCCATCGTCGATGCGGAGTCGATCGACATGGAGCGCGTCTACTTCGCCGCACGCTACGACAAGGGCACAGCCGACTACATCAATTGCCCCATGTCGCGCGAAGAATACGACCGCTTCTACGACGCGCTGGTCTCCGCCGAACCTGCGGAGCTCAAGGATTGGGAGACCTGCGACTACTTCGAAGGCTGTTTGCCCATCGAGGAGTTAGCGCGCCGCGGACGCGACACGCTCCGTTACGGTCCAATGAAGCCGCGTGGTCTGCGCGATCCCAGAACCGGCCGCGAGCCCTGGGCCGTCGTCCAGTTGCGCAAAGAGAACGTCCGCGCCGACAGCTACAACCTCGTCGGCTTCCAGAACCACCTGAAGTATGGCGAGCAGGCCCGCGTACTGCGCATGATTCCCGGCCTCGAAAATGCCAAGTTCCTCCGCTACGGCCAAATCCATCGCAACACCTACATCTGCGCGCCGGCGTTGCTGGACCAGACGCTTCGCCTCAAAGACAATCCGCGGATCTTGTTTGCAGGCCAGATCTCCGGAGTCGAAGGCTACACCGAATCGATCGCTACAGGCATGCTCGCGGGCATCTACGGGGCATCCTTGATCCGGGGAATCGAACCTCAGGCGGCGCCGCGCGGAACAGCGCTGGGTTCTCTGGTTCACTACATCACGCATGCAGATGCGAAGGGCTTCCAGCCCGCGAACATCACCTTCGACCTGCTGCTGCCGCTCGACGAAGAGATTCGCCGCAAGATCCGCGACAAGAAAGAACGTCATCGCATGCAGTGCGAACGAGCGCTGGCCGAGTTCGATCAGTGGTGGAGGCAGCGGGAACAAACACCCGCAATCAACACGGCAGAGGTGCTCTAAGCCTTCGCGCAGACACTTCGTCGCGCTAAATGGAGTTATCCTTCTTGGTCGGGGTGAACCATGAAGTTCATAGGGCTGTTGTTGACTGTTCCGTTGCTGGCGAGAGCGCAAGAATCTCCCAAGGTGATCACGTTCAATCGCGCTGATACGGAGCATTGCCGTGTGCTGGTGGCGAACGGGAAGCCTTTGCTGTCGAGCACCTATGACGGAACCACAGTTGCGGTTTCTTTGCCTGACAACTGGATGAATGGTGAGTACTCGCTTTTCGTGATGGTTTCGCAGAAGGGCGACGGAAGCGCTGAAGTGAATCCGAAGGAAATCTACGCGCTCTTCTCGGATCCGGCGCACACCCGGTTCTCGTGGTTCGATAAGAAACATGACCTCGACACGCTGGCCAGTATGCGTTCGCAAGGGATGGGGCAGCCGGGCGCCGGAGGGCCAGGTGGGCCGGGAGGATTTGGCGGATCGAATGGCGACAGCAGCGGCGCGGCTCCGCCGATGACGCACCCCGAGGTGATGTCGATCGGCGGGCCGGGCGAGACGAACCAGGCGACGAAGTCGGAAGCCGAAGCGCGTAATATGGGCATGAGAAATCCCGGGGCAAGCGCTCCGCATGGTCCGCAGCTCGACCCGGCACATCCGCCGGCATTCCTGAAGCGCACGACCGTGAAGAACGGCTCGCAGGCGAGCGGGTATGTCTTTGTCCATAAACCCAAGGGTTTTTCGCAGGAGATTACGGCGAGTTCGCAGCTTGGGGAGATCGATATCCCGGTGAATGGAGTGATCTTCCGGTTCTAGGGGAGATCCGCGGCAGGGAACCTGACCCCGCAACCTTGCGTATCGTTATCTAGATCGGACGTTCCCCCGGAAAGGTTTGTATGCGCGCACTCTCTGCCGCAGAGGCCATCTCTCCTGCCATCAACCGTACCCGCGAGTTCCTGTTTGCGCCGCCGTTTCGCTGGCTCACCTTCCTGAAGCTCTGCCTCGTAGCCGCGATCACAGAGGGGCTGGGGACCAACCTGCAATCCAATGCGAACAAGAACCACTCATCCGGCGATGTCGGACCGATGATCTATCACTTCTCGCCAATGATGATCGCAGCGATCATCGCAGTTGCGCTGCTCTTGTTTGTAGTCGTCCTGCTCATCTTCTACGTCATGACGCGTCTGCGGTTCGCCTACTTCCACTGCCTCACGACAAATACAAGGCTCATCAAGCCGGGCTGGAACCTCTACAGGCCGCAGGCAAACCGTTTCTTCCGGATGAACGTCGGGGTCGGAATCTGCTTTGCGCTGATGGCGGCGCTGATGGTCTCGCCGTTCATTCCGGGCTTCATCCGTCTCTTCCACAACATTCAGGAAGGACGTGGGCCGGACGTTTCGCTCGTCCTCTCCCTGGCGCTGCCCCTCATCCCCATCTTCATGCTGATCGTGGTTGCGGCTATCGCCCTCGACATTATCTTGCGCGATGGAATGCTGCCGCATTACGCACTCGAAGACGCGACCGCAGGTCAGGCGTGGTCGGCGCTGTGGGAACGCGTGCTCGCTGAAAAGGGCGCCTTCTTCGCGTACGGCATCCTCCGCATCGTGCTCCCCGTCATCGCGTTCATCGGCATCGTGATCGTGCTGCTCGTTCCCGGCCTGGTTCTGGTCGGATGCGTTGCCGGCGCTGAGTACGCTATCCACTCTGCATTTGCCGAGGCCGCTGGAGCTCAAGCCGCGATCGGCGCCGTGCTCGAGATCTTCATCGGTGTGATTGCACTTGCCTTCGCTCTGGTAATCGGAATCAGCATCGGCGGGCCGGTCAGCACAGCCATCCGCGAGTACGCGCTCGTTTTCTACGGAAGCCGGTATCAGAAGCTTGGCGAACTGCTCTTTCCTGCTTCGCAACTTGTGCAGGCAGGCATTCCAGGCGCTCCGGCCGATTGAAGTCCGGCTGATTGAGGTTTTCACGTACGGGACAAATCAATCAGCCGGAACGGTCTCACACTCTGGTCGGTCAGACGCGCGTGTGGTTATCGGCCCAAGCCTCCTGAAGCATCTCTGCTGCTTTCTTTACCGGCACGGGCCGGGTTCTCTGATTGCGATAGAGGGCCCACGCGGCAAGAAACGCAGAGACTCCAAAGACATAAAAAGGTAGACGGGACATTGCTCGAGTTTCCTCCGTGTTGGTGAGGTTCGATGCCAAGTCCGGTGTGCGAGATGCAGTGCATTAGGTTCGCCGTACATACGGCAAGCGGCAAATCGTCTTGGAGTGATTTCCAGAGCGGTGCTCCGCAATTCGTATGGTGAAACCCAGCAACTCCGGCTCCCCTCTGGAGCCCGTGAATCACTGTCTAATCGAGGTATGGAGCAAGGCCCGCAGTTCTTCGTGGTGCGCGATGAAGCATCGGTTATGGCTCCCATCGATCGCTGCTTCGCGCTCTCAACGCACCTGGCTGTCGTCGAAATGACTCTGGCTATGCGCCCCGTTGCCGGCCGGACGCGGGGCGCGGTGGTTGATGGAGACACGGTGCGCTGGCACGGATGGAAGTGGGGATTGCCCCAGATGCATGAAAGCTTGATTGAGGCCTACGATCCGCCGGTCTTCTTTCGAGATCGAATGATCGCGGGGCGCTTCGCCACGTTCGAGCACGACCATCGATTCAAAGCTCAGGACGGCGGCAGCGTGCTGCTGCAGGATGAAGTGCGCTTCTCCATGAAGTGGGGCGCAGCAGGATTGCTCATCGGCCGCACCATCCTGATGCCGCACATCCGCAAGCTGATGTGCCAGAGGTTCGCCCTCATCAAGCGCCTTGCTGAAGGCGAGGGCTGGCGTCCCTATGTCAACGGCTAGCGAACATTTCCCGCAGTCGCGGTGTCAAAGAGGAGATGGGCTTTTCACGCCTTCACTTGCGAAGCTGGTAGCCTGAGTTGGGAGTGTACGGAATGCGGTGGATTGGATTTGCTGTGTGCGGGGTGGCTTTGCTGGGAGCGGCGCGCGTCGAGGCGCAGCAAGCGCCCGAAAAGAAGTCCTCGCCGATTATGGTGACGACCGGCAGCCCCTCCGTGGCCAAGCCCGGCGCCACCGCAGAGCCCGCCACACCCCCTACCCCCCCACCGGCACAGGGCCCCCTCCTCCCCGACGACTTCTCCGGATGGGTCGCAAGCGAGAAGCCGAAGACTGTGGGCGATCCCGCGCAATTGGACAGCACCCATGCCGCTGCACTCAAAGAGTACGGCTGCACAGGCGGCATGGTGGCCAGCTACAAGCGTTCCGGCGAAACACTGGACGTAAAGGCGCTCACCTTCCCTGACGTGAGCGGGGCCTACGGCGCCTACTCCTTCTACAGGCAGAACGGATGGCCCAAGGCTGACATCGGCACCGGAGGCGCTTCGGACAAGAATCACGTCGTCTTCTGGAAAGGCAACACCGTCGTAGACGCCACCTTCTCGCACATTGGCCCGATGTCGGCCGGTGAACTCCGGGAGCTGGCGAAGAACCTGCCCGTCCCCCAGGGCAACCGCGCACTGAACCCTCCGATTCTTGCCGCCCTTCCGCAAAGCTCGATGGATCGTCAAACCATGCACTTCGCGCAAGGGCCGGTCGGGTACGCGGGCGCTGGCGGAGTGCTGCCCCCGGAACTGGTCGGTTTCGACAAGGACGCTGAAGCGGTGACCGCCAACTACTCGCTCCCTTCAAATCCGGCAGTGCTCACCTTGATTGACTACCCGACCCCACAGATCGCTGAGGCGCAGGAGAAGCGCATCCGCGATTACATCAAAGCGGGCCAGGCAGCCCAGCCCCCTTTCACCAAGGCTCTCCAGGACTCAGACCAAGCTTCCCTTGAAGTCCGCCGCAGCGGGCCAATCGTCGCCCTGGTCAGCGGAGATGCCATTCCCGACGAGAGCCACAAGCTGATCGCCCAGGTGCACTACTCCGCCGAGTTGACCTCCATGCCCCAACCCCACGAGTCCGAGGTCTCCAAAACCAGCCGGTTCCTCATGGGCGTGGCATCCCTCGTGATCATCGGATGTACCGCCGCGGTCCTCCTTGGCCTCTTCCTGGGCGGCGGGCGTGCGCTGTACAGGGTGGCTCGCGGAAGACCGGCTTCCTCGGTCTACGAGGCGGAGTTCATCAGCCTCCATCTTGAAGACTGAGACCAGCCGTAAGCGCGATGGGGGTATGCATCCGATGGGTAAATGCCCCGTTTCTCTTGTGGAAAACCGGCGGTAAACCCAAGAAATCACGGCAAAAACCGGCGAAAAACCGGGCATGAATAGGCGAATACAAGACGAAACAAGCCGGAACGCCTCACGCATGGTGCGCCGCGTATCTGCAACATTCTGCAAGGGTTGTCGAGAACCGGATTTATTCTTGACACTCCCTTTCCACGCCCCTACTATGCAGCCAGAAAGTTCTGATGGTTTTGCCTCCGTTGGAACTATTCTCCCTGAGGAAGGAGCTGCCCTGTTGCCGGGCGGCTCTTTCCGTTTCTGAGGCCTAATTAGCCGGTCCCGAGGCCGCAGCCGGGTCCGCCACGGGGTCCGACCATGCATGCCCGCACGATTCGCACAGCCAGTTGTTCGTAGGCTCCACAGATTCGAGCGTCGGATCGGGAGCCCCGCACTCCGGGCACGTCGGGATCTCATAGTCCAGCGATTCCACTTCTGCTTTCAACTGGTCGAGAATGTCCTGCGGGATCGGCTGCTCAAGAATGTTGCGCGCCTGTTCGAGCTGATCTGCCCCAACATCGATCCGAATGTTGCCGCCGAACCGGTCAGGACGTGGAATCCAGGAGTCGACGCCGGCCCGTCGCAACATCTCTGAACGCCCTGCTGCTTCGTCCAGGGATTCACAATGGCATAGCTCAACTTTCCACGTGTAATCAAAAACTCCGTCCTCAGAAGTCGGATCGAGCTCATCATCTGAGCTGTCGTTGTTCTCAGCCCAGTGGACCTCTGCGCCATCTGCTCGATGCCGCGTTCTCACGCGCGGATTCTCTGCCTCAGCGCTGATCCCGCGCTTCTTCATCTCATCCCGAAGCACATCCTGCGCAACCGGGGTAAGATCGCCGATCTGCGCCACAAGCTCATTGATCTCCACATCGCCCATCTCGCCGTAGAGCGCAGACAGGCGGCGCCACTCTTCAACCGGGTCACTTGGATGGCGAGCAGTATAGCCGAACGGGAGAATCAGGTGCGCCCGGGCCAGACGATCTGGTGAAAGAGCTTATCCATCTGGTGAGGCGACTCCTTCTCGCCTCGGTCGAGCCACCACCGCAGCAGCGCGAACAGACTGCCGGAGAGAGCGGATGCGCGAGCGGCAAGTTCACGGGGTTGAACGCTGCTGAGGCGTCCCGACTCGGTGAGGCGGCGCTCGATGCCGCGCGCGAAGTGGCCCTCTGCCAATTCGTAAAAATCCTTCAGATGGCCCGAGTCGGAGAGCACGCGATACAGTTTGTTGCCGTTGCCGATGTGCGCGAACAGTTCGGCGACCGGCGCAACGCGATGCGATCTGTCCCGCTGATTGCTGAGCGTGGTGCTCATGGCTTCACAGAACATCTCCAGCTGACTGAGCAGCAGGTCATCGATATCGCGGTAATGCAGGTAAAAGGTGGAACGGCCCACGCCGGAGCGGTCGAGAATTTCCTGAACTGTCACCTCCCTGATCGGCTTCTCGACGATCAGATTGAGCAACGCCGTGCCAAGTTGCATCCGCGTGCGGCGGATGCGGGCATCGTCGCTGCGCATCGAGAGTGGTTCGATGGCGGACAGTGTACCCGTAGAACGCTTCAGCTTTTCGCTGATAACCAGGGGCGGGCTTCCCTTCTTGCGAGCGTTCCTGGACATCCATGGCCTCTTTGTTCAGCAACGCGCGTTGGGGTCTCGACGCGGATCGAATTCAACGCTACATTCCGAATCATAGGCCTGAACCGCGGTTCCCCAATCGAGAAAAACAAGAGGGAGAACAAAGATGAATCGTAGAAGATTGCTCACCATCGCTGCTGCCGCTTTAGCTCTCGCTGTGCCGGCAATCCCGTCAGCTTTTGCCCAACAATCCGAAGCTCCGGCTGCCGCGCCGCACAGCATGCCGAGTGTTGACGACCATCTGCATATGCTCGCGCAGAAGCTCGACCTCACCGACGATCAGCAGAACAAAGCTCGCCCGATCATCACCGAAATGCAGGACGAGATGCAGAAGATCACGGACGACAAGAGCCTCACCCACGATGAGGCAAATGCCAAAACCCACGCAGCCTTCATGAAAGCCGACAAGAAGTTCCGCGAGTTCCTTACCGACGAGCAAAAGACCAAACTCGACGAGATGGAACAGCAAATGCACCCCGGGCACGGTGCCTCCTGAGTCCGCAACCTATCTCGCATTCACATTGCACGCTGCCCTGAATGCGTCCCACGCCGACCAGTCGAGGGTGGCAGTCGCGTGATCGACGAAAAGTGAGTTATCGAAAGGAATGCCCTGTTCTCCGGGGCGATCCAGAAGAAGCTGCTGCCCACGAAAGCTTCCGGCGAGATCGAAAAACCCGCGGTTAGGTCGTCGGACGCTGAAGGGCGGCGTGTAGTCGATCAGACGGAAATCAAAGAGACTGCTGTCAGTGCTCGTATAGCCGCCGTACATCGTGCCGCTGAGGGTAAGCCTGCGAAGCTGGCCTGGCGCGGTGCACAGCCATGCATTGCCCTGCAGACGCGCGCTAGTCGTTTTGCCCTCGCGGCGTCCGCCTCCGTGAGATCCGCGTGGTCGGCCCGGCCAGAACGAAATGTACAGTGGATAGCTCCTGCCGTCCTTCGCCAACACACTTCCCGCTCCATGCCACCAGAGCAACGGCGTTGATCGGCCGCCTATATGCAGCGCCCAGGGATTGAGCGCGATGGTGAACACATAAACAAACGCGACCGCGATCACTCCCCAGAGGACAAGCCTGCTGAGGCATCCGGCCAGACAGCCTGTTTTGGAGCGCATGGCGCAGAGTATAGCGAGAAACCACGGAACAAGGAATACGCGGCAAGCCTGAACCCGCCCGCCCTCGCCGCTGGATCAAATGCGGCGAAGATGGGCCCCCACCATCTTCTGACCCCCGTCGTCTACGCCTCGAGGTTCACGAGAGGCCCCGTAAACTCCGGCTGACACACTGCCGGAGTGTCGGTCGGTACCCAGTTCTTCGGCTGGTAGATGCAGCAGGGTTCCTGCGAGAGCGGATCGCCTGTGATGGCGTAAGCGCGGGCACGCGAACCACCGCAGATCTCCTTGTACTCGCATGCGCCGCACTTGCCCTCAAGACGGCTGGTGTCGCGCAGCGCTTTAAAGATCGGCGCGTTCTGGTAGATATTCGCGAGCGAATCCTCGCGGATGTTCCCTGCATGAATCGGCAGGAACCCGCTGGGATAGACATTGCCCACATGCGACACAAACAGGAATCCCTTGCCGTCGTTCACGCGTCGCGTCATCCAGTTCTTCGTCCGGGTCTGCGCATCCGCCTCCGGCGCACCGGGTTCATACTCACGCGCGATCGAGCCCGGCAGCGATCCCGGATGCCCGTGTCCCTTCCGCTTCTCCTCCAGGTTGTGCTGCAGCAGATAACGGCGGTAGTGCATCGCCTCGGTCGTCTTGATCTGGAAACTCACGCGATTCGAGAGCTCATAAATCTTTCCGAATACCTGCTCGAATTCATCCCCGCTCAGCAGATCGCCGAGCTGCCCGCGCCCCACCGGAACCAGGAAGAAGACGTTCCACATCACAATGTTCAGCCTCTCGAACAACGCGCACAGATTGTCGAGGTCCTGCGCATTGTGCCGGCTGATCGTGGTGTGCACTTGAATGGGGAGTCCCGCTTCGCCAGCCCACTCGACGGCCTGAATGGTCCGGGCCCACGCGCCGGGCAATCCGCGGAACGCGTCATGGATCTCCGGTGAGGAACCATCAAGCGAGATCCCCAGCCGCACCACTCCGGCCTCCTTCATTTTGAAGATTGCGTCGCGCGTCAGCAGCGGCGTTGCGCTCGGCGTCACGGCGACTTTAACCCCCTTCTCGTCGCAATACCGGATGAGCTCGTACAGATCCGGGCGCTTCAGCGGATCGCCCCCGGTAAACACAAATATCGGGATATGCATCGCCGCGATCTGATCGATCAGCGCCTTGCCTTCCGCGGTAGTGAGCTGATCGGGGTGCGCAATCGGCTGCGCGGCTGCCCGGCAATGCTTGCAGGCAAGGTCACAGGACTGTGTGACTTCCCAGATCGCCAGGAACGGCGCTTCGTCGTAATTGAGCCCGCCCCGGGCGGGTATGTGGTGCATCGGTTGTTGCATCGTGCGGCCTCCAACCTCGAAGGGACGGCTCAAAATCAGCAGGAGAACGTCCCCGGTCGCATTCAGAAGACCACCATCCCAATGCCCCAATCAGTGATTCAGATCACCAAATCGCGAAGGATTTTCATGAACTGGGAGTTCTATCGGGTAGACAAAAATTTGCGATAGGTCCACAATCCAAGGCAAATGACTGTCCTCGCGGCCTCGGAGACCGGGGTGTCGGGATGAGGACAGACTCTGCAGATCCGACCCGTATCAGACTGCGGGTGGTGTGATTTAAACCACGTTTTTGTGTGGTCCACGGCACTGTCCTGCCGGCTCTGGACGCCTAACATCTTTAAGCACCCGAAGGAGGTTTCCCATGGCCAACAAGCCGGGTTGGAGCAAGCCTTCCACGATTCTCTTCGCCACCGAGATTCCCGCAAACGAGCGAGCCTTCAATTTCGCGCTCGCTGAAGCGCGTGCGTCTGCTGCCGATCTCATCCTCTTCCACGCATATGACACGCTGGTCGTGGCGGCTTCGGAAACTTCGGGCATCCGCTACTACGACTACGCTGCGGCCGCCCGCGCCGAAATCAAGCACCTTGAGCCGCTGGCTCAACGCGCGCGCGACGCAGGCATTGAATGCGAGATCGTCGTGCGGCCGGGCCTCCCGGCAGATCAGATCCTTGACTACTTGAATCAGCGTCCCATCGACCGCATCGTCACGGGAACGCATTCGCCGGGTCCCATCGGAAAGCTGCTGGTGGGTTCAGTGGCCGAAGCTGTATTGCGCAGCGCGCGCGTACCCGTCTTCACCATCGGGCCGGAGGTCGTTGACGGATCTTACCGGAGCTTCGCAACGCGCACCATCCTTTGTGCCGTTAGCCTCATCGAGAGCAGTTACGTCATCGCAACCTTTGCCGCCGAAGTAGCCCTGCAGCACGACGCACGACTAATTCTGCAGCATGTCATTCGCCCGCAGGAGAGAGCCGAGGTCCTCGCAGGGCACACCATTGAGGAGATCGAGTCGGGTCTGCTGGCGCTTATCCCCGCAGAGCTTCGCGAAAGAATCTCCATCCAGACAATCGTCGTTCCCGGCGACCCGACCGAAGAACTTCTTTATCAGAGTCGTGCGCAGCAGGCCGACCTGATCATACTCGGAGCGCATGGAGCTTCGGCCTTCGCCGCAATCGCCCGCCACGGCATTGTCTACAAAGTTCTGGCACACGCGCACTGCCCCGTCATCACCTTGTCGCCTTCAGTCCTCGCGGAAAGCGGTGCTATGCATCGCAAAGAACATCCGGCAGAAAGTTTTCTGGCGGGTGTGTTTTAGAGATCACCGGCAACGCGGGATCCACGGCCTGGGACTCTGGAGCAAGCGGCTGGGGTTACCGCCATACCAACCGGACGCGACGCCGGGTGAACTCAATCCAGGACGCGTAGAGTTCACCCGGTGGTGCCGGTCTCGTCAGATTTCCTGAATCAAGAATCTTGCAGCTATCGTCGGCCGGAACGCTCCATGTGTTTCGGTGCAGAACGCGGCTTGCTTGTGCAAGGCTGCTTCTCGCAAAGAACGCTGGTGATCCCCTTGCCTTCAAAGATCGTGAAGATGCGATCGACTCCCGGAAGCTTTACGTTCTCGACAGCCCCCGACGGCCAGTGAATCTCCATTGTGCCTGCGTCGGTCGCATCCCCCAATCCAAAATGAGCCCGCTGGTCGCTCGAGGAAATGTAGCTTCCTCCGCTCATCACGTCCTCGCGCTGCCGCATTCCATTCGTCGTCAGATACACCGTTGCACCGATCGCATCGCGGGGGCTGGTCTTGCCGTTCGCTGGATTCGCCCCACCGATCAGCTTGAGTTCCACCCAGTGATGGTGATCCGGATCGACGTTCTTCAGCAGAACAGGCGGACCGTCGATCGGATTGATAACCACGTCGATCTTGCCGTTATTGAAGAGATCACCGAATGCCGCGCCGCGGCCCGAAGTAAGCGCCGCCAGGCCCGACCCCTTCACGGCCGGAACATACTCGAACTTTCCGTTGTGTAGATTCCGGAACAACAGCGGCCGCTCGGCGAACGTCGTCCCCCAGTCGTGCTCGTCCACCTGGGGATAGACATGGCCGTTGATCATCATGATGTCTTTCCAGCCGTCGTTGTCGAAGTCCGGAAACCCTACTCCCCAACCCACAAACGGAACTGGAACCTGCGCGATACCCGCTTCGCTGCCAAGCTCCGTAAAGCTTCCCTCCCCATCGTTGTGGTAGAGCGTCTTGTAGTCGTCGGAAAAGTCCGTGACCACGAGATCCACGCGTCCATCATTGTCGTAGTCGCCGACCCCAAGGCCCATGGACGCGATCTCTCGGCCGTCGTTGTTCAGCGCAAACCCCGACACGTAGCTCCGATCCTCAAAGGTGCCGTCGCCTTTATTCAGGTAGAGATAGTTGGGATTTGAATCGTTCGCAACCAGCAGGTCGGGCCGGCCATCGTTGTTCACGTCGACGAAAGTAGCTGTAAACCCGTAGTAGCGCCCCGGATCGGAAACCCCGGCCTTCACGCTGACATCGCTGAACGTGCCGTCCGCATTCTGATGAAACAGATGGTCGCCTTCACCGGGTAAACCCCGCGGTCCGCACATCACCGGGATCCCGTGCAACTGGCAAAAAGAGAACGCCACCCCTCCCGTGTTCAACGACTCGGGCTGATGTTCGAGGTCGTAGTGGACGTAGCCGGAGATGAAGAGATCGAGCCGTCCGTCGCCGTCGTAGTCGCCCCAGGTCGCCCCATCCGACCAGTTCCCCAGCGTGACCCCGGCCTTCTCGGCAACGTCCGTGAACGTGCCGTCGTGGTTATTCCGGTACAACCTGTTGTGTCCGAAGTTCCCAACGAAGATGTCAGGCCAGCCATCGTTGTCATAGTCCGCAATCGCTACGCCGAATCCCCACCGATCGTTTTGAACGCCGGCTTTCGCCGCGACATCCGTGAACGTCCCGTCGTGGTTGTTATGAAACAGCGCGGCGTGCGGCGGCGTTTTCTTTCCAGAGAGCGCATCGTAGGTCGAACCGTTGACCAGATAAATATCGAGCCAGCCATCGTTGTCGTAATCGATCAGGCCGACGCCCGAGCCGTCCGTCTCGAGAATGTACTTCTTCTGCTTTGTGCCCATCACATGCTGCCATGTGCTCAGCCCCGAGGCCCTGGTTGCGTCCTCAAAAACGACTACGCCTTTATCGACCGTGCCTCCAGCGGTGATGGGGCGCTTGTTCTCGTCGTAAACAGGCGCAAATGTGCCGGCCGAAGAGATGCCGCCCATTCCGCCCTGGGGTTCAGTCTGCACAGGCTTGGGTTTCTGATTCGGAGCAGTCTGTGTGTTTTGCGCCAAAGCGGATGTGGTGGCAAGCGCGAGAAACGTGCAGACGAGAAATCGACGAAGCTCGTGCATTCGATTCAGTTCTTCTTCACGTTGGCGCTCGATGGCGCCGCGTCGCAGGGCTTGCCGTCGCAGAGGGCGCCGGTGATGCCTTTGCCCTCTTCAATCGTGTAGATACGATCCGCTGCTGGAACCTTGATCGTTTCCTTCGCGCCCGACGGCCAGTGGATCTCAGCGGTGCCGGCATCCGTTGCATCGCTCAGCCCGAAGTGCAGCCGCATGTCGTTCGAGGAAAGGTAACTGCCTCCGCTCAGAACATCCTGGCGCTGCCGTATTCCATCTGCGCTCAGATAAACGGTCGCGCCTACCGCATCACGCGGGCTCTTCGCTCCGCCAATCAGTCGGAGTTCCACCCAGTGGTGATGATCAGCATCCACATTCCGCAGCAGGACCGGAACGCCATCCATATTGTTTATGACGACGCTGATCTTGCCGTCATTGAAGATGTCTCCGAAGGCCGCGCCGCGACCCACGCTGACAACCGCGAGTCCTGTTCCTTCAACCGCCGGCATCAGGTCAAATTTGCCGTTCTTGAGATTGTGAAAGAGCAGCGGTCTTTGCGCGTAGGTGCTGCCCCACTCCGGGTGCTTGTCGGCCTCCGGATACACGTGCCCGTTCACGATCAGCAGATCCTGCCACCCGTCATTGTCGAAATCGAGAAACCCATCGCCGAAGCCAACAAATGGCATCGTCGGTTTCATCAGGCCGGCTTCATAGCTGACGTCCGTGAAGTAGCCGGTTCCATCATTCTGGAAGAGCACATCGTAGTCGTCGCTGAAGTCGGTATTCACCACGGCCAGACTGCCGTTGTTCTGGTAGTCGCCTACGGCGATGCCCATGTTGGCCATCTCGCGTCCGGCCCCGTTCAACGCATAGCAGTCCTCAACGCTCTTGTCTTCGAACGTGCCGTTGCCCTTGTTGATGAACTCGTAGTTCTGCGATGTGTCATTCGCGACAAGCAAGTCGGGCTTGCCATCATTGTTCACATCAACGAACAGAGCGCCGAGCCCGAAGTATCCGGCAGAGTTGTCCACGCCGAGCTTCTTGCTTACGTCAGTGAATGTGCCGTCGCCGTTGTTGTGATAGAGAGTGTCGCGTTCGCCCTTCATCCCGCGCGGTCCGCACATCACCGGAATCCCGCGGTACTGGCAGAACATGAGCGGCGTAACGTTGTCCTGCTTCGGAGGATTCTTCCAGTCGAACTGCAGATACCCTGCAACAAACAGATCGAGTCTGCCGTCGCCATCGTAGTCCCCGAACGTGGCGCCGGTGGACCACTTGTCCACGTCCACGCCGGCCTTTTCCGCCACATCGTTAAATGTGCCATCGTGGTTGTTGCGATACAGTCGGTTCTTTCCGTAGTTGCTGATGTAGAGATCCGGGTACCCATCGTTGTCATAGTCCGCAACAACGCAGCCGAAGCCCCACCGGTCGTTGGCCACACCAGCTTTTGCTGTAATGTCCGTGAACGTGCCGTCATGGTTGTTGCGGAAAAGAGCGGCATGCGGAGCGGGAGACTTGCCGGCGAGGAAATCGAAATTCGCTCCGTTGACGAGGTAGATATCGAGCCAGCCATCGTTGTCATAGTCGAGCAGGCAAACGCCCGGCCCTTTGGCTTCCAGAATGAATTCCTTTTTCGGTGTTCCGGCAGAGTGATGAAAACTGGTCAGGCCCGCGGCTTTCGCCACATCCTGAAAGACGACCGGACCAGCCTTGACGAACCCGCCGGCGGTGATTGCGCGATGCTGGCTGTCATACACAGCTGCTTGCGGAGCGGAGCTTGCCATGCCCCCGCCTGGTCGCGTTTGACCCGCGGGAGCCGGAGCATCCTGAGCCAGCAATTGCGCCGCTGCGACCGCGAGCGCGAGTGCAATCTTCAATGCCGATCCTGCGTGCACTGCCACTCCCCTCAGCTACTTCGCCGGCGCTTCGGGCAACAGCTTTACCTCAGCTGCTTTGCCATCGCACAGCTTGCCGCCGCAGAGAGCGGCGGTGATCCCTTTGCCCTCTTCGATCGTGTAGATGCGGTCCACCGCGGGCAGCTTGATCTTCTCCTTCGCTCCGGATGGCCAGTGAATCTCGGCCGTTCCCGCGTCCGTCGCATCTCCAAGCCCGAAGTGAAGTCGCCGGTCATTGGACGAAATATAGCTGCCGCTCGAAAGCACGTCCTGTCGTTGACGCACGCCATTCGCCTGCAGGTACACCGTCGCGCATGTTGCATCCTTCGGACTCATCTTGCCGTTCGCCGCGTTCTTTCCGCCTACCAGGCCGATAGCGACCCAGTGGTGCTTGTCGGGATTCACGTTCCGCAGCAGCGCCGGCGGCCCGTCCACCGGGTTGATGATCACATCGATTTTGCCGTCGTTGAAGAGATCGCCAAATGCGGCTCCGCGCGCGGGCAGTACGTCCGCCAGACCAGATCCCTTCACGGGCGGGACATACTCAAACTTCCTGCCCTTGCCGCTGTTCTCGGGAATGTTGTGGAAGAGCAGCGGACGCTCCGCAAACGTGGTGCCCCAATCGTGCTTGTCGACTTCCGGGTAGACGTGCCCGTTCACTTCGAACAGATCGAGCCAGCCATCGTTGTCGAAATCAAGAAACCCATCGCCCCAACCCACGAACGGAATCGTCGTCTGTGCCAGCCCCGCCTTGTAACTCACATCCGTAAAGCTCGCATCCCCGTCGTTGTGGTAGAGAACCTTGTAGTCATCGCCGAAGTCGGTGACGTAGAAGCTCAGCAGTCCGCTGTTCTCGTAATCTCCGGCCGCAATCCCCATCGACGCAATCTCGCGCCCATCCTTATTGAGAGCGAAGCCGGAGACATAGCTCTGATCGTCGAACGTGCCGTCCCCTTTATTGATGTAGAGGAAGTTCGGCTCTGAGTCGTTACCAACAACAATGTCGGGCTTCCCATCGTTGTTTACGTCGGCAAAGATCGTCGTAAAGCCGTAGTACTTGTCCTTGTCCTCCACGCCGGCTTTTACCGTGACGTCCGAAAACTTGATATTCCCGTCCTTGTCCACGCCATCGTTGTGAAAGAGATGATCCGGTTCGCCGAGAAGGCCCCGCGGTCCGCAGTTCACGTTGTCGCCCCGATAAAGACAGGAGGCGTATCCAACTGCTTTGGTCCCTGCGATCGGCAGATTGTTGCGATCGAAGTGAACATATCCCGTTACGTAGAGATCCAGCCTGCCGTCGCCGTCATAGTCGCCCCAGCTCGAGCCCGGCGACCAGTTGCCGAGATCGACCTTTGCCCCTTCTGCAACATCGGTAAACGTCCCGTCATGATTATTGTGAAAGAGCCGGTTCTTACCGTAATTGCCGACGTAGAGATCGGGCCAGCCATCGTTGTCGTAGTCGGCGACGGAGCACCCGTATCCCCAGCGATCGTTCTGTACCCCGGCCTCTTTTGATACATCGGTGAACGTGCCGTCGCGATTATTGCGAAACAGCGCGGCATGGGCCGTCGGCTCCTTCCCATCAAGCGCGTCAAACGTCGAGCCGTTCACGAGGTAAATATCGAGCCAGCCGTCGTTGTTGTAATCGATCAGGCATACGCCCGAGCCATTCGTCTCAACGATGAACTGCTTTTGCGGCACACCCATCTTGTGCGTCCAGCCGGCAAGTCCCGCCGACTTCGTAATGTCCTGGAAGACAACCGTTCCTTTTTCGACAAATCCACCCGCGGTGATGGGCCGCTTCTGCTCGTCATACTGCGGCGTTGACTGCACGCCGGCAGCGATGCCGCTCGACATCCCGGGCTTCTGGCCCGATTGCGGAGGCTGTTGCGAAGGGCTGGCGGGAGCCTGAGGTCTTGCGGCGGATCCTGCGATCAGGAAAAGAAGAAAACATGCGAGACCGCGGACGCGCAAAAGAAGAAACCCCCTCGGTGGATACGGTCGCAGTGTATCGCATCGAGGGGATCACTTTCGAATGGCATGTCGCGCACACGAACGCGCTGTGTAAGGCGGAGGTGTGGAGCTTGCGTGAGACTAGAAAACGTGGAGCAGCACCAGGATGAGCACGATCGTGAGGATGAGACTGAGCCCGCCGCCGCCGTAGTAGCCGATGCCGGGGCCCATGCGATATCCGCCGAAGCCGAACACCAGAATCAGGACAATGAGAAGAACAATCAACATAGTTTTAATCTCCTTCTTTCGTTAATGTATTGACCCCGCGCACACGACTTGTCCGAATGCGCGCATATATGGGTGCGGCTTTTGTACGTGCAGATGACGCAAGCAGCAACTCTGAAAATCTGATGCGGCTGAGATTGCTAAAGCTGTACGGCCAAAGATGCGCGGCAGGAAAGGATGTCGTCGAAGTGGGTTATCTGCGGCACTTGACATTCGAGCAGATATTTTGTTCAGGATTCTGAGCAGCACGAACAACCAACGGGAATGAGAGAGGCGTCCAAGCAGGTGTTGTAGATATACGTAAAGTTTCACGGAGGTAGTAACGATGCTTTGGACAATCTTCGTCGTCCTCCTGGTTCTGTGGCTTCTGGGTCTGGTAAGCAGCTATACGCTGGGTGGCTTCATCCACGTTCTGCTGGTGCTGGCACTGGTCGTCCTCGTGATCCAGCTGATATCCGGACGCAGAGCAGCACTATAGCGAGTTCGGAAAACAAGTTTTGAAATGAAAGGCGCGTACGCAAGTGCGCGCTTTTTCGCGGGTGCCGGCTCACTCCGGTGCTCAGTTAAAAACGCAAGCCATACCCAGGGAGGTAAATACATATGAATAGTGACAATATCAAGGGATCCATTGATGATGCGGCAGGCCGCGTAAAACGTCAGGTGGGCGAGTGGACCGGCGATACGGGCACCCAGGTAGACGGCGCAGCGCAGCAGGTGAAGGGCAAGGCTGAGAAGGCCGTCGGCAACCTTCGCGACGCCGTGAACGGCAATCGTAGCGTCGACGCGGATCGGGACATCGACGACAACACCGACCGTGAATCGGTTCGCGATCGCGAGTAGTTCTCTGATCGAAGCAATCGTGGGAGGCGGATCAACGCCTCCCATTTTCATTTCCCGTAATCCGCAGCTTTGACCGTCCCGCCCCATAAGTTCACGCGGTTTAAGCTCCGGACTCGGGCCAGGGGACATCAGAATCTCATCGCCTGAGAGTGCCGACTCGGGCACCCCGCTTGCTAAAAGATTACGAATGAAGCTATAGATATAGGTAACACCGGAGAAGCAGGACACCCGGTTCTGCGCTCGGTGCCAGTGAGGTGCGCCTTCCGCAGGAACTACGGTTCACTGTCGATTGACGGTCCACTATCGGAGACATCCCGTTGGCGCGCGATTGTGCGTGTCCTCCGAAGTCCTGCAGACGCAATTAGTTCCGCACTGCTGCCCGCCTCCTGTTCTCTCTGCGGCTCCCCGCTGCCGCGACTTTCTTCCGCTCCAATTTGCGACGCCTGCTGGTCCGAGATCACCTCCCACTCTGGGCTCGTCTGCTCTCGGTGCGGCGACACGCTCGACGCACCCGTTCTCGACGGCATTCCCGCCACAAATCTCTGCCGGGCCTGCGCCATCGCCCCTCCGCCTTTCGCAAAAGCCGTCTCCTTCGGGATTTACGACGGCCGGCTTCGCGATGCGATCCACGCGTTGAAATACGACCGCATTCGTCCTGCCGCACGGAATCTCGGCGCCCTGCTCGCTGAGGCCATTGCGCAGATTCTTCCCGAAGCTCCTTCCGCAATGCTGGTCGTCCCGGTTCCCTTGCACCGAACCAAGAATCGCCAAAGGGGATTCAATCAGGCCAGAACTCTCGCGCAGGCAGCGATCGGCTCCCTTTCCCAATCTCATCCCCACTGGAAGTTCACGCTCGCCCCCAGTACGCTCATGCGCCTCCGCGCTACCGAAACTCAGGCCGGGCTCACTCCCACCCAGCGGCGCAGAAACGTCCGCGGCGCATTCAAAGTAAGCGATCCGAACGCAGTAAGCGGACAGCACGTCCTGCTCGTCGACGACATCCTGACTACCGGGGCCACCGCTCGGGCCGCCGCGCAGTCCCTCATCAAGGCCGGAGCGGCCTCCGTTTACGTAGCGACGCTGGCCAGGGCGCGTCGCATCAACAGCAACGTTTCACGAACTCATGCGTTCGCAGACATGCATTCGTCATCATCCAGTCATCAACCTGCTTCATAACGAGGGGAAGAAGGATGTCGCTCGGAAAAGCCATGATTCATGCACGCAAGCAAAAGACTGCCGCCCGCGCCGCCGCCCATGCTGCTGAATCTGGCGCGCACGCGGGCATCCACGCGGGCCACATCCTGCAAATGCCGGTACTGGTCCTCAACGCTTCCTACGAGCCGATCAACATCTGCGGAGCGCGCCGCGCGCTTGTTCTGGTGCTGAAAGGAATCGCACGCACCGAGGAAGAGCACGGAACCACGCTGCACGCGCAACGAAGCTTCGTCGCCATGCCGTCCGTCATCCGGCTGCTCGAATACCGGCGAATCCCGCACCAGACGCGGGCGCTCTCGCGCAAGAACATCCTTCTTCGCGATCGCAACCAGTGCCAGTATTGCGGCGTAGTCCTCCCCTCCGGCGAACTGACGCTTGACCACGTTGTCCCGCGTTCTCGCGGCGGCAGCTCGACCTGGGAGAATCTGGTCGCGTGCTGTCACGCCTGCAATCGCCGCAAGGGCAACCGCCTGTTGTCGGAGATCGACGATATGGCGCTGCTGCGCGAACCGCGCCCCTTCTCCCTGCACACCAGCCGCCAAATTATGCGCATGCTGGGCCGCGGCGACGATCGCTGGCGCAAGTACCTGTTCTATTAGCGTCCTCGCACTGCCTCGATTCGAAGCGTTGTCAACGCAGTTCGAAACAACGCTACACAAACACTTCGATGCCTACGGAAGCTGGAGGTGCGCCTCTGTTCACTCGCGCCATTGTGCGAATACCCGGCAGCAACTTTGCTGATGGCTTGACCACCGTCGACCTCGGCGTCCCTCACTTCGATGAAGTCCTGAAACAGCACTCGACCTACTGCGACGCGCTGCGCGCATGCGGCCTGGAACTGACGGTCCTCGACCCGGATCTGCGTCACCCGGATTCCACTTTCGTCGAGGACACCGCCATCCTCACGCCTCAGGTCGCCATCTTCTGCCGACCCGGAGCAGCAAGCCGGCAGGGCGAGGTCACGGCCATCAAACCCGCAGTCGAGCGCTTCTACTTCAGCACCTTCACCATCGAAGCTCCGGGCAGCGTCGACGGCGGCGACATCTGCGAAGCCGGCTCGCACTTCTTCATCGGCATCTCGCACCGGACGGACGCCGAAGGCGCCCGTCAGCTCGCCATATGTCTGAACGCGCTGGGATATACAGCTTCCACCATCGACGTGAGGGGAATGACCTCGATCCTGCATCTCAAGAGCGGCATCAGCTACATCGGCGACAACACGCTAGTCGTCATGGACGAGATGGCTTCGAATCCCCTCTTCAGCCGCTTTGAGCTCATCCGGGTTTCCGCTGAAGAGAGCTACGCCGCCAACTGTGTCCGCGTCAACAACCGGGTGCTCGTAGCCGACGGATTCACAAGAATGACCGCCGATCTCGAAGCGCGGGGCTTCAATCCACTCGCGCTGGACATGTCGGAGTTCCGCAAGATGGACGGCGGCCTGAGCTGCCTCTCCCTGCGCTTCTGAGACTCCGCTGAGTTCCGCCGATCTTACTTCTGCGGTTTCGCAGGAGCGGGCTGTTTCTTCTGCTCTCCGGGCTGGTTGGGCTGTTGTCCGTTCTGGGTGATGTCCTGCCCGTCGTAGATGATCTTCACCGTGGAGCCGAAGCGCTTGTAGTCGGTGTACTTGATCGTGTCCCGGATGTGCACGTCCTCGCTCATCGTGTAGCTGCCGCCCTTGAAGTGCAGCACGCCCTCGCCCTTTGTGTAGACCGGGAACCAGTAGTGCCCATCCACCTGTTGGCGCCAGGTCATGAACGGCGGGTGAAGGTCCTCGTTGTTCTTGCGCGTGTCATCGGGAACCATGCGGCCGTTCGTGACCACGATCTGCAACTCGCCGGAATCCACCCAGATACGGCCGAGAAAGTACCGCTTGTTCTTCTCGATTTGCTTGGGAGACACATCGAAAACCACGCAATCTACTTCATCGACCTTCTGCTTACCGACATACTTCACGTTGTATTGCGTGATCTCTTCCGTGGTCAGAACAAACGGATAACCCTTCTGAATGTCCTGAAGATCCGAAGGGCTCATCGTCACGCGTTGCAGTGTGTTCTCCGGCGCATATACCGTCTTCTCCATGCGCCGGCCGGTCGGGTCAAACGTCACATCGTCAACCTGGTACCACTCGCCATCGACCTTGTTGTCATCGTCCAGCGTCTGCACCCGCGCCACTCTGCGGTACGTGTAGTGATTCAATGCTTCCCGGAACTCGCTCTCCTTGGCCGCGAACTTCTTGATGATCTCTTCGGGCGGCGTAGACGGCTGCGTCAAGTCGAGCTTCCCGAACCCTGCGTCCAGCGGCATCGGGGTAAAGGTGTCCTTATCCTGCGCGACTGCGGGCAACACCAGCATTGTGGCGATGGCTGGTATGAGCCACCAACGGTTTCTCACTGCTTGACTCCTCATGGTCCGCATTCAGGACACTCTCTTCTTGTTACCACGTTAGACGTATTTACAGGATGCCCGGGTGCCAAGCAAAATCGCCAGTGGCGAAGCCGGTGGCGCACGGACCGCCACGTCCCTCGACGATCGGTCCGCGTCCGGCCAGACTCAAACTCAGCATTTACCGTTGGGGATCAATGGTTTAAGCTCACTGATTAAAGTCAGTAGCTGCCCCCGGCAACACCCGAACTGGACGCGCGCGACCCTCAAAGAGGGCGCGGACGCTTCCAAGGAGAAAAGCGCACCATCATGCCCGACAGCTATCAGCTTCCCGCGCTGGTTCTTACGCTGCTTCTGCTGCCGGCCTTCTGTCAGCTTTACCTGCGCTTTCGCAACGCCCGGACCCTCCTTTGGTTCCTCGGCTTCCTGTTTGCCTGCCTCCGCATGCTGCAGTACTACAAGCTGGGCGTCTGGGATTACACCAGTGCCGTAGAACATCCCTGGATTGTGGCGACCGGCCAGACCGCCATCCTCATCAGCTCCGCCTTCTTTCTCGCATCGCTTACGCCCATGCGCTTCCGACTCGGGCGGGTCCGGGTGCTCTACGTCATCCCCTTCATCCTGCCCCTCATCGCCTACGCCCTCCTGATCTACGGCGTATATGGAGGCGTAACGCCCTCAGGCACCACCTTCCTCCTCTTCCCCGCTTTAGGCGGCCTGTCCCTCTTCGTGGCCTGTGCATGGGCCATCTCCCACCGGGGAATTCCAAGAGCCTTGCCCCTCGGCCTCTGCATCCTCCTGGGCGCCGTGGGACTCTGGATCTGCTTCAGAATTGGCGGAGGGTGGCCGCTCACCTACGTTGAGTGCGCGATCCACCTGACCACTGCCCTGCTGGTCTTCTACGTTTTCCGGCGCATCTCTGCCGGTACGCTGCTGGCGGCACTCGGCTTTATTGGCTGGTCCCTGAACATCGGCGAAGCGCTCCCGTTCCACTTGGGGTTCTTCCATGCCGGACGGCCCGGTCTGGTCGAAGAACGAATCATCGTGCTGTCCAAAGTCGTAGCGGCAATCGGCATGATCCTCATCGCGCTCGAAGATCAACTCGCGACCAACCAGGCGGGAGAGAAACGGGAACGCCATGCTCGCCAGGAGATGGAGGCCTACACGCGCCTCAACCTGGCACGCCGCCGCGTCGAGGATTTCGACGGCCAGGCCGCTACCGTCTGCCAGTCCATCGTCGAGAACAGCCGCTTCAAGCAGTCCGCCATCATCCTGCTCCAGGGCTCCGGCCGCTATCACCTCTCAGGCTCCGCCGGCTTTGATGACGCAACCCTCACTGCCCTCGAAGCGCTTGCAGGCCGCATTCCCGTCAGCGGCTTCCTTGATCCGGAGAACGTGACCCCAACCCTCGAGCACGCTCAGACCTTCGATCTCGATCTCACTCCATTCCTCGTCCCCGGTGACGACCTCACCCGCCTGAAGCTGACCACCGTGCAGGCGATTCCCTTGCGCGGCAGGACTTCCACCGAGGGCGCAATCTTGCTCGCAGGTCTTGAAAAACCTCACGATCCCATCACCGCTGTCGATCTGCTCCCGCTGGAAGTTCTCGCCACCCGGCTCCAGGCGCTCCGCAGCCACACCATGATGCTCGAAAAGCTCGTCGACGCCGAGAAGTTCGTCGGCCTTGGACAGCTCGCCGGCAATGTCACGCGTCAGCTCAACAACCCTCTGACCGTCATCCTCGGCTACGCCTCTCTCCTCGACGAAACCGAGGACCTCAACCCGCAGGCGCACAAAGCCATCGAAGCCATCCTCACCGAGGCCCGGCATATGCGCCTGACCCTCGAGAGCCTCGCCCGCATCTCGCGTCCGCAGGGCGATCAGATGGCCGCGATCTCCGTAACAGAACTCCTCAGCGACCTCGAACAGCTCCATCGCTCTGAATTCGTCCAGCGCTCCATCGACTTCCGCGTGCAGATCGCGCCAGCCCTGCCGCGCATCCTGGGCAACGCGCAGCAGGTCCGGCAGGCGGTCCTCTACTGCCTCCAGTACGCCATGGACGCCGTCGAGAAGCTCGACACCGCGCAGGAAAAGACTGTCCGCCTCGAAGCCGTCGCGGAGAAGGGCCACGTCCAGATTCTTGTCGCCCACAGCGGTGCGAAGTTCACCGTCCCGGCCCGCGCCTTCGATCCATTCGTTCCCGAGCCCACAGGCGAAGAGTCCACCAGCCTCGGCCTCAGCATGTGCGCATCCATCCTGCGCGAAAACAACGGCAAAGCCAGCGCCCTCAACTTCGAACCCCGCGGCGCCGGCATCCTCCTCGAACTCCAGGCCGCCTAGGAACAGTTCTCAGTCCTCAGTTCTCAGCAGTCTTCCCGCGGATGCTCAGTGAACCGATCAGTGATCACTGGCAACTGGCAACTGGCAACTGACAACTGGCGACTGGCAACTGGCAACTGGCAACTGCCGTTGTACACTTCTCCTTCGCGCCGAGAGACCGCGCGAGGGGAACGCTATGCGTAGATCGGGTTCGTCTGCTCTTCTTTTCTTTGCGGTCTTCTCTGCAGCTTCCATCACAACTCAGGCTCAACCGAAGCGCCCCATGACCTTCGAAGACATGATGCACATGAAGCGTCTGGGCGAAACCGCCGTCTCTGCCGACGGAAAGTGGCTGGGCTATTCAGTCACAACAGTTGACCTCGAAAAGAACACAAAGACTCCGGAGATTTGGCTTCAGCCGATTGCGGGTGGCGAGCCTTTGAAAGTCTCTGCTACCCAGCCCGGCGACGGTGGACTGCAGTTTGCTCCGGACGGCAAGCGCGTCCTCTTCGTCAGCGGCCGCGAAGGCGCCAGTCAGGTCTGGATTGCAGACTTCGACGACGCAACCGGCGCGACCAGCAACGCGAAGAAGCTGACGTCCATCTCGACCGAAGCCGACAACGCCAAATGGTCTCCCGACGGAAGGTTCATCGTCTTTACTTCAAACGTCTATCCCGATTGCGCGCCTATCACCTTCGCCGATTCCAAAACCGGCGACCAGTGCAACGCCGATCGCGACAAGGCGAAGGCCGAGAGCAAGGTCAAGGCGCAAATCTTCACCCACCTGATGTACCGCCACTGGAACCACTTCACAGGCGACAAACGTTCGCATCTCTTCCTCATCGAGGTGGACACCGGAAAGCTCCGCGATCTAACCCCGAACGACACGCACGATGTGCCGACGGATTATCCGACGTCCCCCCTTGGCTGCGGCTGCGCCATCTCTCCCGACGCCAAGGAAATGGCCTTTGTGAAGAAGGATGTGCCAGAAGAGGCCACCAGCACCAACTCCGACATCTTCACGCTCGACCTCACCAGCCCCGACGCAAAGCCCATCAAGGTAAGCACCGCTCTCGGCGGCGACATGGATCCCGCCTACTCCCCCGACGGCAGATACCTCGCATGGCGCTCCCAGGCCCGCGCCGGCTACGAGAGCGACAAATTCCGCTTGGCTCTTTATGACCGCGGGGCGAAGACGATCAAGTACCTACTGCCGAAGTTCGAGAATTGGGTGGATGAGTTTGCGTGGGGACTGAATTCGGAAACGATCTATTTCGTTTCCGGCTCTCGCGGCTCTGCTCCGGTTTATGAATTGGATTTGAGGACAGGGCGGGCTGCTCTTTGGGTGACTCTTCAACAAGGGTCGGGAGAGTTCAGTAGTATCCATCCGACACCGGTTCGTAATTCGGTTGTCGCGACGCGCATGACGGCAGGGCACCCGAGCGAAGTGTTCGAGATTGTGAATTCGCCAGCAATCGTAGATGTGCTGCCCACCAAGAAGGAAAACGCAGCACAAGCAGGAAGATTGCCGGTTTACCCAGTGCCAGAGGCAAAAGAACTTCGACAGCTCACTCACCTCAACGACGCCCTACTCGCTAACCTCGATCTTTCCGAGATGGAAGACTTCTGGTTCACCGCATCCGACGGCACCAAAGAACAGGGCTTCCTCATCCGCCCGCCCAACTTCGACCCCAGCAAGAAGTACCCGCTCAAGTTCCTCATCCACGGCGGCCCGCAGGGTGCCTGGGGCGACGCCTGGTCCTACCGCTGGAATGCCGAGCTCTTCGCCGCCAACGGCTATGTCGTCGTCATGATCAACCCCGGCGGCTCCACCGGATACGGTCAGGCCTTCGTCGATAGCGTCAATGGCGACTGGGGCGGCAAGCCCTTCACCGACCTCATGTCCGGCCTCGACTACGCCGAGCAGCACTACCCCTTCATCGACAAGACCCGCGAGTGCGCCCTTGGCGCGAGCTACGGCGGGTACATGGCCAACTGGGTGCTGGGCCACACCACCCGCTTCAAGTGCATCGTCTCCCACGACGGCATGTTCGATCCCGAGTCCGCTTACGGAACCACCGAAGAGCTCTGGTTCAACGAGTGGGAGTTCAAAGGCAAACCGTGGGACTACTATGGCAAGCCCGACTCAGAGAATCCCTATCGCAAATGGGCCCCCATGATGTCGGCAAAAACCTTCAAAACGCCCACCCTCGTCGTTCATAGCCAGCTCGACTTCCGTCTCGACGTCAGCGAGGGCTATCAGCTCTTCACCACCCTCCAGCGCCTCGGCGTCCCCAGCAAAATGCTTTACTTCCCCGACGAAGGCCACTGGGTCCTCAAGCCCCAGAACTCCCAGCTCTGGTGGAAAACGGTCAACGACTGGGTCGACCAATGGACAACAAAACCCAACTAGACGCAATCAGGCGAACAGGGACTGATCTCCAGTCCCTGTTCTCGTTTCCTGAACACTGACCACTGATCACTGATCACATCTCGCTACAATTTCCCCATGCCCCCCGACCTCCTGAGCTACGAGCAGGCCGCGTCCCTCATCGCTGAAAACGCACGCGCCATCTCTGAGAGCCGCCGGCCATCCATCGAACGCATCGACCTCGCCGCAGCTCCCGGACGCATCCTCGCCACACCCCTCCTCGCCGACGACGACCAGCCTCCCTTCCCCCGCTCCACGCGCGACGGCTACGCCTGCCGAGCCGACGAACTGTCAGCCCACGTCCCCCTCCCCATCGCCGGATCCACCCGCGCCGGCCAGCCCCCCGCCAGCCCGCTCCCTCCCTCCTCCGCCTGGGAGATCATGACTGGCGCTCCCGTCCCTTCTGGCGCCGACTGCGTCGTCATGCTCGAACACGTCGAAGAATCCGGCAACACTATCCAGCTTTCCGCATCCCGCACCATCGCCCAGGGCGACAATATCGTCTCCCGCGGAGCCCAGTCGCGCCGCGGCGACCAGATCCTCAGCGCCGGCTTCGCGCTCGGCCCCGCCCAGATCGCCCTCGCTGCTTCCTGCGGCTACTCCACCGTCGAAGTGTTCCGCCGTCCCCGCGTTGCCATCCTCACCACCGGCGACGAACTCGTCCCGGTCGACGCCACGCCCGGCCCCGGCCAGATCCGCAACTCCAACGCCCCCATGCTCGCCGCCCTCGTCGCTCGATGCGGCGCCGATCCCCTCATCCTCCCCACCGCAGCCGACTCCCCCGAAGCGCTCGACGCCGCACTCGCTCAGGCGGCCACCGCCGATCTGCTCCTGATCTCCGGCGGAGTCTCCGCCGGCACCCACGACCTCGTCGAACCCGCCCTTGCCCGCCGCGGCGCGCAGTTCCACTTCACCGGCGTGAAAATCCAGCCCGGCAAACCCCTCGTCTTCGGCCAGATCCCGCAAAGCGCAGAATCGCAGAAGCAGGACAAGAAGCATCAGGGCAAAACTTCAGTCGTGCCAACCAGCGCCCATACAGACGAAAGGGCTTCAGCCTCTCGATCAAATTCGATCCCCTTCTTCGGCCTCCCCGGCAATCCCATCTCCTCCGCCGCCACCTTCCTCCTCTTCGCCGCCCCCATCCTCGCCGCGCTCTCCGGCAGCCGCGAAACCCACCCCCGCTTCGTCCTCGCTCAACTCGCGCGCGATACCGATCGCAAAGCCAAACCCGGCCTCACCCGTTTCCTCCCCGCCCTCTGCACCTTCAACCGCTCGGCCAACGCGCTTCCCCAGGTCGCCACCATCCCCTGGCACGGCTCCGGAGACCTCACCGCCTTTGCCCAATCCAACTGCTTCCTCGTCATCCCCGAAGACGCCGCCCACCTCGACGCCGGCTCCACCGTCCGCATCCTGCTACATTGAAAGCGCCGTTCTTATGATCTCGGGTGCCCCTTAGCCTGCCCTGAGCTTGTCGAAGGGTCTCCCGAATTTGAAGACATGGGAGACCATCACGCCAGAACAACATGCGGGTGCCCCCGGTCCCTCGCTTTTGGGGACCGGGGATCGCCGGAAATCACAAATATGCCCAAACCAAAATCGCCGCAGAAGCTCTCCCACTACGACGCCGCCGGCACCGCCCGCATGGTCGACGTCAGCTCCAAGCAATCCACCCGCCGCACCGCCACCGCCTCCGCCTTCATCGAGCTATCGGCAGCCGTCCTCGCCGCCCTGCCGCAGAACCCCAAGGGCAATCCGCTTGAAGTCGCCCGCTTCGCCGGAATCCAGGCCGCCAAGCGCACCTCCGAGCTCATCCCCATGTGCCACCCGCTCCCGCTGACACACGTCGATGTCGAAGCGCGCATCGTCGACAGCGGCGTCTCCATCCGCGCCACCGCCGCCACCACCGCGCAAACCGGAGTCGAGATGGAAGCCCTCACCGCCGCTACCGTCGCCGCCCTCACCGTCTACGACATGACCAAGGCGCTCGACAAATCCATCGTGATCCGCTCCATCCAGCTCGAACAAAAGTCCGGCGGCAAATCCGGCGACTACAAACGCGCCTGATGGCGCCGCGCGGGCAGACAAACGGGAGTTGTGCCCCGTTCATCGCAGCTTCACCGCGATGAGCGGAATTAACACAGTTGCCTCACGGCCTCTCACCAGCCATTCCGAACGGAAGCATCCTGTGTTCCAATCTCCCCATGATGCTTCGCCTCATCCCCAAGGTCTTCTACGACACCCTCGAAGAAGGACTCGACCTCTTTGTCAACTGCCTCGGCTTCGAAGTCCGCTATCGCGATGACGATCTCGCCGTCGTCGAGCGCGACGGCGCCAAAGCCTACATCGTCGCCAGCCCCGAGTTCGCCGCCAAAGACCGTCCTGAAATCGCCATCGAAACCGACAACATCCACGCCCTCTACGACGAGATTTGGGCACGGTGCCCCCACATGCTCCACCCCAACGGCAACACCGTCCAGAAGAAGCCCTGGGGTGCTACTGAATTCGCCGTCCTCGACAAGACCACCGTCTGCATCATCTTCCGCCAGTGGTGATATTCGAACCCGCACCACAGACCGAAGTATCCTGATCCGTGCCCGCTACCCTGCCTCCAACCGCCGAATTCCCCCGTCGGTCTCGTCCGGCCTGGCTGCGGGCCTCTCAATTCACTCGCCTCCGGTTTGCTCATCCTCGATCGTTGCGCGTCCGGCACGTCCTTCTCGGCATTGCCCTCTGTCTCGCTCTTGCCTGGACTCTCGCCGCCCTCACCCTCATCGCTCTTCGCTTCATCGACCCGCCCACCACCGTCGTTCAAACGCAGCGCCGCATCCAGGCTCTCCTCCACGGCACGCCCTATCACAAGCGCTATCGGTTCACCCCCATCGCGCAGATCTCGCCCGAGCTTCAGCACGCCGTCGTCGCCGCCGAAGACGCTCGCTTCTACCAGCACCATGGCTTCGACTGGCACGAAATCCAGATCGCCGCTGAAGACGATCTCGAAGGCGCACGCACTCGCGGCGCTTCCACCATCACGCAGCAGCTCGTCAAAAATCTCTTCTTCGGAACCGGCCGCTCATGGCTGCGCAAAGGAGCCGAATTCACCCTCGTCCCCGTTGCCGAACTCGTCCTCCGCAAGCAGCGCATTCTCGAGCTCTACATCAACATCGTTGAATGGGGACCCGGCATCTACGGCGCCGACGCGGCCGCGCACTACCACTACGAGGCATCCGCCCGTGCGCTAGACCGCGACGAAGCCGCGCGCCTTGCCGCCATCCTTCCGTCTCCGCTCCGCCGCCGGCCCGCCCGCATGACCCGTTACAGCACTCTCATCCAAACTCGCATGCGCCAGATGGGCTGGTGAGGCTGAGAGACCGTTCCGGTCCTGATCGATTGTTTCTGTTCGGACAGAGGGCTCGAACCCTCAGTGCGCCGGCTCGCGCAACCGGGAGACCGCATCCTTGAGCTCCTGCCCGTTTTCGGTCTTCAAGAGCACCTCGCGCGCGCCCAGAAAAATGCAGATGTCCGATTGGGTTGGATCATCCGATCCCGTCCAGACGATGACCGGTATGTTCTCCAGCTCAGGCTCGCGTCGAAGTGCCGCCAGCACGTCCTGCCCAGAACCCTTGCGAAGATTCAGATCCAGAATGATCGCCTCGGGCTTGGAGAGGAACCCCGCGCGAACTTCATCCAGAAACTGGATGACGCGCGAGGCATCGTCAAACACCTTGAACCTCCTGCCGACGCGCGAAAGCACCCGCGCTGCGGTCTTGAGGTCGCGCTGTTCGTCTTCGACGATCACCAGCATCTCTCCTTGGATGCGGCTTTCAGGAATCTGCCCAACGTATTCGGCTGGAGTTACAACAAACCAGCGCTAACCACCGTTCCATCTTTCACGAGGGCGAAACCGACGAAATGAAAAGCGGCCCCTAGCCGAAAGCTAAGAGGCCGCATTCAAAACACTCTCGCACCCTGCGGAGTGACAGATTTTCCCGATTTACTTGGCAGCCGGAGGCGCCGGGTGATCGTGGTCATGATCTTCCTTGGGCGCAACAAAGGTCGGCGGATGCAGATGCCCGCGGTGACACGTCCCGCACGTCACTCCCGCCTCTTCCTTCCCATGCTCCTCGTGAGCCTCGTGCCCTTCGTGGTCCTCGACCTTGCTCACGTAGTTCTTGTTGATGTCTTCCATCATCTTGTACATCAGCCGCGCCGTATTCTTCTCGGGCTTCGAGTCGTCCGCGAAGTTCAGCGCGGGCCGTCCGTTCGGCATTTTCCGGTTCGGATCGACCGCATGGCACGTCGTGCACTCTGCACCCAGCTGCGCCTCCCAGCCGTGCATGATCTCGTGAATCTGCTCGCCCGTAGTGTCCTTGGGCAGCACCTTCAGGTTGGTCGGCGCCGGAGCCTTGAACTGGCGGTGCTCCCCAGCTCCACCGGCTGCTGGCTGCGAAGGGTGCTCCTGGGCGAATGCGGCAACAGACAGCACCGCTACGGCAACAGCAATGGACAACGGGGAAGCAATTTTCAAGACAACGACCTCGCAAGTTGTAGATTGACAGCTATTGTATCGACGAAAGATAGCGCCACTAAGTTGACGGATTTGAGGCCCATCGTTCCAGCTTTTTCGGCCCCGAGACGCACGGGTGCCCTCGAACCGCAAAGCGCAGCGGCAAATCCACCGCATGCTTGATCCCGATCCGCGGCGTAACCACTACCTCCGGCGCCGCAAAATCATCCTCCCGCACCTGCAGCGACGACCCCGCACTCGCAACATCCAAGCCGTTATGCCCCGGCCTTGTCAGCCCCAGCGCCAGGCACAACCGGCTCGGCCCGGACGCAATCATCCTCACCGGCGCGCTCTCATCCAGCCCCCGGTTTCGCGCCATCTCCGCAACCCCGACTACCGGCTCCAGCGCCCGCAACAGCACGCAACCCGCCAACCCCTCCCGCTCGCACGAAATGTTCATGCAGTAATACAGCCCGTAGATCGAGTAAACATACGCATACCCCGCTGGCCCGAACAGCACCATGTTCCGCGGCGTGGGCCCGCGATGCGAATGAGCAGCCGGATCCGGCGGATCGCTGTGCGGCCCCAGGTACGCCTCAACCTCCACAATCCGCCCCGCCAGAATCCTGCCCGCCTCCACCGACACGAGCAGTTTGCCCAGCAGCTGCGGCGCAACCGTCTCAGGCGACTGCTCGAAGAATCTCCGCGAAACAAGCCGCCCCGGAAGCTCAGACCTGCGACGCCCGCTCACTTCTGCTTCTTGTTCCATTCCTTCAGCAGCGCAAGTACCTCTTCCGCATGGCCTTCCGGTGTCACCTTGGGGAAGACATGAACCAGCTTCTGGTCAGGCCCGATCAAAAACGTCGTCCTCTCGATGCCCCAGACCTTCTTCCCATACATGTTCTTCTCCTTCATCACACCAAACTGATTGCAGACTTTCTCGTCTACATCAGCAAGGAGTGTGTAAGGCAGGTCGTACTTGGCCTTGAACTTGGCCTGAGCCTTCGGCGTGTCCCGCGAAATGCCAAGCACTACCGCGCCTGTAGCCTGGAGCTTCTTGAAGGCATCCCGGAAACCGCAGGCCTCAATCGTACAGCCAGGAGTATCTGCGCGCGGATAGAAGAACAGCACTACCGGTTTTCCCTTATAGTCCGACAGGCTTACCGTCTTGTCCTCGTCTGTCTGCAACGTGAAATCGGCGACCTTCTGGTTCACTTCCATGGGAGTTTCCTCGTATCTTCAGTATGGTGAATAGCCTCTTGCCAACTCTGTTTCGTTTGCATTATTTCCGAGCACCGCGCCCTATGTCACCGCGCCAATCCAACGAGCTTTCCACCAAGCGAACATCGCTTGCCCTCATTCTCGGCCTGATTGCCTCCGCGGCCAGCGCTCAATACCCCGGCCAGATTGAAAAGAAATCCAAAGACGGCCCAACCCTGCGCGCCGTCGCTGTCCTTGAGTGGACCGGCGATCTCGGCAAGCCCAAAAAGAGCCGCCTGGTTCCCATCAGCATCTACGACGGTCAGGAACTGCACGACGCCAGCATCTACATGGCGCGTCCTCATCCGATGGCGCTCGCCGGCGAAGTCGAATACGAACTCCAGCGCAACGGTGCCCCCATCGGCCTCTTCGACATCAAGAACGCCGCCCAGGAAATGGGCTCATGGGTTGGCTACGGCTCCTGGAAAGCCACGCCCTCCGCCAAGCCCACCGCTCCAAAGCAAATCGTCGATACCGGCTTCGACGCAAACGACGACAAGCCCGTGCTCCATCGTAAGCACTCCGACACGTCCGCCAAGTCCGACTCCACCGCTTCTGCGTCCTCTCCGGATTCCGATCGCCCCACACTGCACAAACCTACGACAGAGGACACAAGCTCCAAGTCCGATCCGGCTCCCGACCCCGACCGCCCCACGCTTCACAAGGAAAAAGCACCAGCGGATTCGGACAATCCCGTCCTCCACAAACACTCCGGCACGGACACGAGCGACGGCGAGCACGCCAGCTTTACTGACCCCGACCGCCCCCGCCTGATGCGCGGCAAGCAGGGGGGCGCCAATGGCCTTGATGTTCTCCCCAGCCTCCTCGGCCTTCCGCCAGACATGAATCAGGCCGTCGCCGTCTCCGACTCCAAGTCCCGCCAAGAACACACGTGGGATTACAAGTGGGCCAACCCTGACGACGAAGATAAAATGAAGGCCGCCCTCGAGGACATCGCCCGCACCGCCCTCGGCCTGAAGACACCCCCGCCTCCGCCCGCGACCAGGCGCGCTGCCGCCCACAAAGCCATAAAGCCATCCCCGGCGCCCGAGCCGCCCCCGCTGGTCGATGAAAAATTCAGGGTCCTGGAGCTCGCCTACGGCTCCGGTGCGACCATGGTCTTCTCCGCCCACACCGACGACCCTGAGAAGACTCAGAAATTCGTCACCCTCATCGCCCAGCCTGATCTCTACGGAAATCCTCTCGTCCTGCTGAAAAACGTGACCGACGCGGCGCATCTCGACCAGACCCCGCAAATGCGCCTAGTCGATGCCGTCGATGCCCTGGCCGATAACCGCGGCGAGCTGCTCTTCGAGCTCCGCGGAGCCGGCCAGCGCCAGTTTGCCCTCTACCGAGTTTTGCGCGGCACCGCTGAGAAAATCTTCGTCACCGGCGGAGGCGAGTTCGGGGTTGCTCCGGGAGAATAGCCCGTCAGAGTCTCGTCACGTCCGGGCCGGGTCTCTCTGAACGCTCACTACGTCCAACCCCGGGCGCCTTTTTCGCCCCGCCAACAACGTTTAGTAACTTTCGTGACAATCAGTTGCAGATTGTGGGTACAAACCCCTTGCCTCCTATACAATTCAGGAAGAAAGTGGCAGTAACAGCTGCAGATTTCAGAGAGATTCCACTTCAAGGCCTACAACTGAAGTCGACGCAACCATTCGGCTCATTCTCGATTCTTTCTATCAACAGAGCATGATCACCGGGTAGCGGCGGCCCGCCGAAAGGCTGACACGTTACCCCTCTCTGGTTCTGCCGCAAGCACCCTCTTCAAAGGATTTAGTAACGAATGGCGTCAGTTTTGACCGCACCATCCCCCGACCGCTCGACCCAACCCTCAACTGAACAGATCACGAAGACGCACGACACCGCACCGAAGGCTGCTCACGACGTAGCCGCTCGCGACCTCGTCCGTCTGGGCCGCGCGGCCACCACCAAAGAGGGTCTCAACTGGATCACGCTCGTCACGGTGATCATCTTCCACGCCGGCGCCCTTGCCGCCTTCTTCTTCTTTAGCTGGTCGCGCCTCGCGGTCATGGCGATCCTCTACGTCCTCGCCATCAACGTGGGCATCGGCATGTGCTATCACCGGCTGCTGACCCATCGCGGCTACCAGACCCCCAAGTGGATCGAGTACATCATGGCCGTTTGCGCCACCATGTCGCTCGAAGGCGGCCCGCTCTTCTGGGTAGCCACCCACCGCATCCACCACCAGCTCAGCGATCATGAAGGCGATCCCCACACCCCCCGCGAAGGCGGATGGTGGGCCCACACCGGCTGGATCCTCTTCGGTGAAGCGCTTCACTCGCAGACCAGCGTTCTTAAGCGCTACTGCCCCGATCTCTATCGCGACAAGTTCCACGTCTGGCTCAGCAAATATCACTGGCTCCCCATCACCCTCAGCGGCCTCGGCCTGGTTGCACTTGGCTGGAACATGGGCGGATGGAAGAGCGCGCTCGGTATGGTTCTCTGGGGCGTCTTCCTTCGCGTCACGCTTGGCCTCCACGCCACATGGCTCGTCAACTCCGCCACGCACCTCTGGGGCAGCCGCCGCTTTGAAACTCGCGACGACTCCCGCAACAGCTGGTGGGTTGCGCTGCTCACCGGCGGCGAAGGATGGCACAACAACCACCACGCCCATCCGGTTTCGGCTCGTCATGGCCTCAGGTGGTACGAGCTCGACCCGAACTTCTGGGGCATCTGGATCCTCTCCAAGCTCGGCCTCGCCAAGAAGATTCAGGTCGCCAAGTTCGATCCCGCGAATCCCAAGCCCGCAGGCTTGTAACTCACCAGGACACGATTCAGTCCGCGACGGCCGTCCCTATGAGGGGCGGCCGTTCTCCTTTTGCATCACAACTTCTTCGGACTTGCTAATCTTGCTTTCAGAATGGATCCGAAGCAAAGCATCACCAGCGACAAACGAGTTGCAGTCATCACCGGCGGAGCCCAGGGCATCGGTCGCTGCACATCCGAACTCCTCACCGAACGCGGCTTCTCCATCGCCATCATCGACCTCCAGGAACCCACCGCCACGGTGCAGGCGATCAAGCACAGCGGCGGCGAAGTCCTCTCCTTCACCGGTGACATCTGCCGCGAAGAGATCGTCGACGACTTCGCTCATCAAGTACTCCAGCGCTTCGGACGCGTCGATGTTCTCGTCAACAACGCCGGCATCAGCCTCATTCGTCCCGCCGAAGACACCACTGCCGCCGAATACCGCCGTGTCATGGAAGTAAACCTCGTCGCGCCCTTCCTCCTGGCACGAACCTTCGGCCGCATCATGTTGGCCGCCCGCAGTGGATCTATCGTGAACGTCGCCTCCATCGCCGGCCTTCTCGGCGTCTCCGATCGCGCCGCCTACAACGCATCGAAGCATGGCCTCGTCGGTCTGACGCGCACTCTCGCCGCCGAGTGGGGCGGCCGCGGCGTTCGCGTCAACGCCGTCTGCCCCGGCTGGGTGAAGACTGAAATGGACGCCGCCGACCAGGCCCGCGGAACCTACAGCGATGCCGACATCACCCAGCGCGTCCCGATGGGAAGATTCGCTACCCCCGATGACGTCGCCCGCGCCATCGCCTTCCTCGCCGACGACGCGCAGAGCAGTTTCGTCAACGGCCACACCCTCACCGTCGACGGCGGCTGGAGTTCCGACGCCAGCTGGGAATCCCTCCGTCTCAACAAACGATAGCGAACGGCTTCTCGATAAAGGCCGACTTCAAAGCTGGGTTCAACATGGTTTTGAAAGGGCACGGATTTATCCGTGCCGCTAAACTGCCTGATTGATCCGGGCTTTAGCCACTGAGGGACGGGTTCTGCTGGAGCAAAATCCATGCAGTCCTGTACGAAGCTCTACAAATGCTTCGCAGCCTCACGCACCGTCAACGCCGACAGCTTGTCACCATTCGCCCGAACGAAATCCCGAACCTCCGCCGGCGCATGCCGCGCATAGTCACGCAGAGCCCATCCGATCGCCTTGCGAATGAAGAATTCCTTCTCGTGTCCGCACGCGAGAGCGTACGCAAACAGCCGCCCCGCATCCGTCTGCCCCCGCCACCCGAGTTGATGGAGGATCGCAACCCGGCGCACCCAGAAATCCGAAGACCGGAGCGCCTTATCCATCTCGGTCTGTACCTCAGGATTCTCTGCGCGCGCATTCCGCACAACTTTACCAATCACACCGGCAGCCAGCGCATCGACCGTATCCCACCATGACTTCAGCCGCACGAGCTTGAACACCGCTGGCAATTCCCTCGGGCTCAATTTCTCAATATGCTTGGCGAGCAGGTCAACGGCGACATACTGATACTCCCGTTCCGGCAGCGCCCACAAAATCCGCGCCGCGCGAATCAGATCCTTTGCAGTCGCGCCTCTCTGCATACGTGCCAGCTCGGCCACGGCTTTCCTGCGGACCGGCGTCTTGATCCCGAGAAACTCGAACTGGCCCTTCATGTACGCCTGCATCCACGGCCGAAGCGCCGGGTCGCTTATCGGAACCAGCACCCTCGAAACCGCGCGCACAAACTCATCAGGCGACAGCGGCCCATTGGAGGGCTTGACGCCTTTCACCGCGTGATTTGGCCCCACTGCTTGCGTGTGTTTCATCGTTCAGGCTCGTCCGGCTCGGAAATCTTCTCACGGACAGCACTGTGCGCAGTGTCCCGTGTCACCATTCCCGGACAGCTATGGAGAACCGCCGTCGACCGGCTCTACTTGCGGATCTTGGCCCGCACCCACAGGGTCGCAAAGAGCGGCAGTGCGATAAGCAGAACGATCAATCCCGCCGGCAATCCGACGTACAGATAGCTATCCGCGTAGTTCACCGTATGGTGCCCGCCAATGTTCCACGCCAGCAAGCCGAAGATGGCCAGCATGGTCGTCAGGAAAAACGTAAAGAACGCCGACGCAAAAGAGAGCAGCAGGCTCTGGAACAGACTGAACCCCTCCAACGGAAAGCCCAGAACGGTTCCGCCATGATGGCGCTGGGTGTGGATGGATTGCATCGTGGAAGGGACCTCTCTCGTCTAGAATACAGTTTTATGCCAAGCAGCGCGCAAATCGAACTATGGCCTGCTGAAAGGGTCGCGGCGAAAGCGCTCATCGTTCGCGCGCCCAACGGGCTGGGGTATGCGCCCTGGGGCGAGACGCGCATGGGCGACACCGACCTCGAGCGCCTTGTCGCCGCAGTTCCATCTGCGATGACTCCGGCCCTCAAGAATCGCGCGTACTACTTCGTGCCCCTGGCCATCGCCGACACCGGCGAAACGCTGGTAGCTCCCTCGTACACCGTCGAGCTCGGCGACCGCGCCGTATGTCATCGCAACGCTTCGTTCGGAACCACCGAAGCCGTCTTCCTCTCCACGCGCCTTGTCGAAGACCGCTTTGGCCTCGCCTTTGAGTTCTTCATCAACGTCGCTCACAACTTCGTCGACGTAGCCGGTGTGCCTGAAAGCTTCTCGCAGCTCGTCTGGTCGCAGGCCGATGCCCAGGTCCGCGGGGAAACCAGCCAGGACGCCTGGGAGTCACGCCGTCGCGCACAGGACATCAATGGTCGAAAGACAATCGACGAGCGGGCCCGCAGCACGTTCTACGACGCGTCTTTCTCAGACGCTCTCGCCATCTACATGCTCTCGCTCGCCGTCGACTTCGATTACCACGACCTCAGAGAGCGCGAGTACCCTCTTCTCGCCGCTCCGGCGCTCGCAGAACGCCTCCGGCACGTAGCCAGCCTCTTCCCGCCCAACCCCGGCTACGAGTTCCAGATCCTCTACCGCCGCAAAGGCTGAAGCCTTTCCCGGCCCGAAACCAAGCCGCTCTAGCGAAACGTGTTCCATCCGATATCCGCGAGCATGGCGCGCCCAACCACCAGGGCAGTCACAATCAGTGCTGCGAGCACACACGTCCAGAACCCCATCCGGCTGAACGGAATGAACAGAACGCTGTCCTTTCCCGTTAGATTGATCCCCGCCTGATCGGGCAAGAGAGCCTGCACAGCCACTGCAATCAGAAACCCGGCCGCCCACACCAGGGCGATTCTGAAAGAGAGCTGAAGGGTGATGTTCATCATCGAATCGATGGCTCCTCTCTACTGCAGCACCATACCTGCTCGGGGACCTACCCTTGAAAGGACGCGAACAGCACAGGATTGGCTGCCTCCCTCCACCCCGCTTTACCGAACAACTGCGCAACGATACAATCAGATGAGACGCTGTTAGCGGCGCATTTCGTGTGCGTTCCAGCAGCCGACGTAGCTCAGTTGGTAGAGCAGCTGATTCGTAATCAGCAGGTCATCGGTTCAAGTCCGATCGTCGGCTCCATCTGATCCACCACGCTCCAACCCACAAGTCTCCTCGATGGTTTAGACACCGTTGAGCGTTCGTTCGGGCAATGGAAGCTCGCCCGGCTGATTCCTCGAACCAGCCGTCATGCCTGCCTCGATTTCAGCTCAGACCTTCGGAATCGCGAGAATCGTGATCGACTGCGCAGGAAACGTCGTCATCAGAGAACTGCTCGTTCCGCCCCCGGTAGGCCCGCTGACAGCCACGCTCGGCTTGGAGACGATCGCGTTGAGATTTGCGGCACTGTAGAGCCACACCTGCGCCGGACCGCTCGCATTGAAGTTGCCCAGATTCAGGCTGCTGTTCAGGTCTCCGTACGTCTTGTTGATCACCACCACAACCAGAACATTGTCCTTGGTCCTGAAAGACCCGTAGATCGAAAGCTTGCCCTGATCGACGCTTGCCGAGCTCACCGCCTCGTTGCCAAAAGTCGCACCGGCTCCGTCGTAGTTGCGGAATACCTCAAACGCCATCAACCCCGGTACCTGCGTTGCCGGATCAGGCGCTCCCCACAGGGTCCCGATGTCCAGCCCCTCGCGGCCGAAGATACCCAGAATGTCCGCCTGCGCCAGTGCGCCGCTGATACTCTCCTGCCCGCCCCAGTTGTACTCGGTGATCGCGAGCTTCGTACCCGGATAATCCGCCGCCACCCACTTCTTCATCATCGGAATGACCTGCGGAGCCTGGGCGGGCGGATTGCAGTTCGGCGTGTAATTCGCATCCGTCCGGTAGTTGGGCTGCTGGAAGTTCGGATCGGTATACGTCGCATCCCAGAAAACACGCGTCGAATTCAGCCGCGCCTCTTGCGTCTGCGTATCTCCGCCCGTCGAGAACGCCAGGTTGCTTGGCGCGAAGTACGTGTGCAGGTCCAGATAGTCCAGCAACCGCGTGCCGTGGTTCTTCTCGTAAGCCGCGAATTGCTGCAGGTAGTACTCGATCAGCGGCACGCCTCCATGCGCATCGCGATCCACCGGATTGCTCCATGGCGCCCAGCACGGCGACCCATTGCCCCAACCGTTTTCAATGTCCTTCTTGGAATAGAAGTACGCCCACCAGTAGTCCATCACCGGACCGCTGACCTCGGCGCTCGGATCCGCCGCTTTGATCGCCGCGGCGTGCGCAATCCCGTTGTTCGTGACCTCGTCGTAGGTGAATGCCGCTGGATGAACGTCCCGATGCACGGCATCCCACCAGCTCGGCTCATTATCCAGGTCGTAGATAGCAACCCCGCCGCTTGCGGCAGTTCCGAACTTGCTGACCAGATACTTCACCCAATTTCCCGTCCACGTCGCATCGACAGCAGTGCTCGTCACAGTAGCCGCCACTCCCGTGATGTTGCAGCCGCCCGAGTTCGTACAGCCATTCACGCCCTGCGGATACATCCCGTTTCCGCAGACCCCTCCATAGGGATCAACCGCGGCCTGATTCGGGTAGACACTTTTTGGATAGCTGCAGGAGCTGCCATCCTTCGCCACCCATCCATTCACCGGCACCGTGCCAATGGTCTTCGCTCCGATCGCGCGATCCGCCTGAACCTGCGCACTGAACGCGCCTGTGTCCTGGACACCCGTAGCGCCGGTGTGGTTCTCGAAATACCAGTCGCTCGCGGAACTCGTCACATCCAGCTGGTAGTTATAACGGGAGGTCGCATCGCCGCCCCAGCGATCCACCGTGATCCCCGCGCTCTTCGCCGCGGTGCCCGCCAATTGAAAAGCGTTCATCCCGTAAATCAGAGGATTGATGGCATGCGTCACATTTCCCGCATCGACTGACAGAGCTGGGCCGCTCGATGCCGCCGGTTGCGAAAGCGTCACCGTCGCGCTCCCCACCACGCTCGTGTCCTGCACGCTCGTGGCGGTCACCGTCACCGTGGCGGGAGCGGGATACGGCGTGTTGTAAAGCCCTGAGCTGCTGATCGTCCCTGCACTCAGGCCGCTTCCCGATGGCGCGGCAACCGACCACGTTACGTTTCCGCTTACTCCCGCCGGGAGCGCCGCTTTGAACTGTACCTGCGTGCCGATGATGGCCGCATTCGGTGTGACCGTAATCGCAGGAGACGTGTAGGCGGCTGTGATCGTTGTGTTCGCATTCAACGTCACCTTGCAGGTCACCGTAGTCACTGTCGTGCATCCCGACCACGCACTGAACGCGTGCACGCCTGCCGACGCCGGAGCCGTAATTGTCACCGATGTGCCCGCGTTGTAAGTCCGGCTGAAGCTCGCGCTGCCATTCCCCGCACCAGTGTTATCCGCCGGCGCAACCGTGATCGCAACCCCCGTCGTCGGATTGGTCGTATTCACGGTCAGGACGTAGGTGGTCACCGGGGGTGGTGGATTGTTGTTCGAACCACCGCCGCTCCCGCCCCCGCACCCGCTCAGTGCCGCAAACGCTGCGGCCAATACCGAAGTTCCTGCACACCGCAGCCAGTTCTTCCAGTTCTTCACGGATCCCTGCATGTTTTGAAATTGGACCAATCATAGATGATCCACAACACTCCACGTATGACCGGCACCACAGCCCCGGACACTCTGGTCAATGCCGCATCGTGAACGAAAGTAAGCGGTCGGCCGCGCCTTCAGTCTCGCTGCAGCAGCGCACGCAGTTCACCCGTCAGGTTGTCGCGCAGGCGATGAAGCTCCGGCACGCGATCCAGCGCCTCCTGCATGCATTCGCCATCCTTGCAGCGCAGTATTTCCGCGCCGCAGCGATGCAGCGCCCCATGCACAGCGGCAACGTCTCGAAACAGAGAAATCCGCCCCGCCGCACTTGGGTTCTCGCCGCTCATCCATGCCCCAAGACGGCACTGTGTCTCTTCCATCGATGGTGCTACCCGGCGCGTCCCATGCAGGTACGCCTCAATCGCGCTCACCCAAGCCGTGTGTTCGGCGCCGGCATAGAGCAGCGGCCTGTCCGCCGGATCCAGAGCAGAAATCTTCAGCCACTGCGGGTCCGGAGTCCACGACGCAAGCCACCCCGGCAGATCGCCCGGCGGCATCGGAGCCGCAATCCCAAATCCCTGCGCGATCTTGCACCCCAGCCTCAGAAGAAGGATCCCCTGCTCCACTGTCTCTACACCCTCAGCGATCGCCTCTCGACGGAACGCCGACGCAAGCCCCAGCATTCCTTCCACGATCGTCAGGTCCTCCGGATCGTCCAGCATGTCATGGACGAAGGTCTGATCGATCTTCAGGACATCCACCGGAAGGCGCTTCAGATACGCGAGAGAAGAGTAGCCCGTACCGAAGTCATCCAGCGCAAACGAGACGCCCAGCTTCCCGCAGGCATGAATCACCTGCGACACCTGCGCCATGTCCTGCACAGCGGTGCTCTCCAGCACCTCGATCTCGAGACGCGACGGGTCCACGCCGTCATGCGCGGACAAAATCTCGTGCAGCCTTGCTGAGAACCCCGGATGCTGCAGCTGCTGCGCAGAGATGTTCACGCTCACCGGTATGTCGAGTCCGCCCGCCTTCCACATTTCGATCTGCTGCAGTACGCTCTTGATCACCCACTCGCCGACCTCGAGCACCAGCGGATGACCCTCCAAAACCGGAAGAAACTGTGAGGGCAGCAACAGCCCGCGCTCGGGATGTTGCCACCGGATCAGAGCCTCAGCGCCATGGATCGCACCGGTCGCCAGGTTCATCTTCGGTTGATAGAACAGAAGAAATTCGTTCTCGCGCAATGCCCGGCGAACGCGCTCCAGGTCTTCATGATGGCCGCGTACGGAGAGATCGAGACGGGAATCGAAGACGTGAAATTGATTCTTTCCTCGCAGCTTTGACTGATAAAGAGCCTGGCCCGCCTGTCTCAGCAGTTGATCCGCATCCACATCTTCTGCCTGGGGGTAGAAAGCCACACCGGCGCTCGCAGACAGGTCCAGAGCTTCCCCGCTTACATTCACCCTCTGGGAGGCCACTCCGAGCAGCCGCTTGATCTTCGGCAGGCTCTGATCCGGATTATCCAGACCGAAGAGAACCGCGATGAATTCATCGCCCCCCAGCCGCGACAGCGTGTCACTCTCCCCCATCGCAAGCTTCATCTGGTGCGCGATGGTGGTGAGAATCTCATCTCCAGCGCCATGGCCGTAAACGTCATTGACGTGCTTGAAATTGTCCAGATCGATGCACACCACCGCCAGCACGTCGCCTTGCCGCACCGTCTGCTGCATCGCATAATGCAGCCGGTCACGAAGTAGCGATCGGTTCGGCAGACCAGTAAGAATGTCGTACTGGGCCATGCGCCGCAGCGTCTGCTCGTGCTCCTTATTCGCCGTGATATCCGAGAAAAGCGCAACATAGCGCTCGATCTCACCGGCCTTTCCCCGCACAGCGGTGATCGTCAGCTTTTCCGCGAAGACCCTCCCATCCTTCGCTCTGTTCCATATCTCACCCGACCACTGGCCCGAGTCGATGAGATCCCGCCACATGTTGTCGTAGAACTCTCTCCCATGGCGACCCGATCGCAGCAGGCTCGTGGGCTGGCCGATTGCTTCTTCCCGGCTGTACCCCGTGATGCGCGTGAACGCATCATTCACGTCGAGGATCTTGCCCTGTCGATCGGCGATCACAATCCCTTCTGAAGCATGCGTGAACACGCTGGCCGCCAGTTCCAGCCTCTCCTCCGATTGCCTTCGCGCCGTAATGTCTTCCGTGAAGATAACGATCCCGCCAATTACCCCTGTCCCCGTCAGCCATGGCCGGATCTCCCACCGAAGCCACTGCACCGAACCATCCGCACGTTCGAAACGATCCTCCTCTTTCTTCAGCGTCTCCCCGCCAAGCGCCCGCCGATGCAACGCCACCCACTCGGCGCGAATCTCCGGAAAGATCTCGTAGTGAGATCTTCCGATGATTGAGCGGCCCACGAGGCCGTAGCTGTCGATCCATTTGCGGCTCACTGCGATATAACGCATGTCTCGATCGAACATCGCCAGTGCTGCTGGAGCATGCTGAATGAAAAGATTCAGCAGTTCCTCGTTCTGTCGAAGATCGGCCTCAACGCGCTTCCGTTCGGTGATGTCCTCGATCGTTCCGCGCATGATGGCAGGCCGACCACGCTCGTCGAACTCAAACCGGCCGCGCCCGTGAACCCAGCGGTGCTCGCCATCGCGGCGTCGATCGATCCGATACTCCTTGTCGAATCCGGAACGAAATTGGACCGCACCGTCGAGGTGTGCCGACATCATCTCCCGGTCGTCCGGATGAATGATTGCGAGCCAACCCGCCACCGTCCGCGGATGATCCGGACCAATGCCGAAGATCTCATCCAGAACATCGGAAGAGGACCAGCACATCGTCTTCAGATCCAGCACGTAGGATCCGATACCGGCGATGCGTTGCGATTCTTGAAGAGAGTTCGCCAGGTCGCGAAGACTCTGACCGGCGTCGCTGGTGGGGTTATCGTCGTTCATGGCCCTGGCCACCGTCTGATGCTGCGAAATGCTCGTTGTCCGGAAGTGACCGTAATCTAGCACGGAACAGGATCAACACAAAAACGGTTTATCTTGACAGACACGCAACGCAGGTCTGCTCGAGGTACACCCCGCCCCAACCGCTCCGAAACGGAACTGAGACGCGAGAACAACGATCCTGCAACAGTCCCCGCAACCTGTATGCACCGGAAGTGATGCGTTAACAACGGCATGGAACCAAATCAGGTACCGGTTATCCACTCACTTTTTAATACAAGCGTGTTTCGTCCCTCCTTATCCACGCATATTCTTGGCATAATCCAAGCTGTTCAGTCTCTTCCGTAGAACGCAAGCAAATGTCTGAGCGGGAATGCATTGGCCCGGCTCAGAACCTGGCTCGCACCACGGGAGCGATCGAGAGAGCGGTTTCTTCGCAGCTGATCCGAGTGGCAAGTGCAGGAGTAGAAATCCAAACCTGCACCGAATTCGCAGCCTGAATCCGACTGGGTACCAAAACGCCGGAGCATCGTAGAGTGACCAGCTTTAGCCGCCAGGACGTACAGAGAATCTTGCAGATCAGTTCCCGCCAGTTGCAGGGCTGGGAAAAAGCAGGACTCATCTCACCTCGCGAAACCTATACGTTTCAGGACCTCGGCCAGCTGAGAACCCTCCGTTCGCTCCGCGAGGAAGACGTCTCCGCTGCCTCCATCCGTCACTCCATCACCGCCATGCAGGCGGTCGCCGGACTATCGAACCCTCTGCAGCAAGCTTCCCTCGTGCGCTCCGGAAGCAGATTGGCCTTCAGAGTCGATGGCGCGATGATGGACCCCATCCGGCGCCAGCTCATGTTCGACTTCGAGCGCATCGAAAACGATGCTACGGTCAGGACTTCAGTCCGTCCCCTTCGCCGCGTTGACCAGGCCTCCCGCGGAATCCAGGAACTCTTCGTCACTGCCGTGCAGGCTGAAGAGTCCGGAGACAAACACAGAGCCATATCAATCTACGAAGAGATGCTCCGGCTCGACCCCGACTACGCTCCCGGATACATCAACCTCGGCACAATTCACTTCCACCTGAAGCAATACACCCGCGCCGAGGAGCTCTACCGGACGGCAACCCGCAAAGACCCCGGGTACGTTCTGGCCTTCTTCGATCTCGGCAACGTCCTCGACGAACTCGACCGGCCCGACGAATCCATTGCCGCATATCAGCGCGCCGTAGAGCTGGCCCCGCGCTACGCCGATGCCCACTACAACCTTGCCTTGGCCTTCGAGCGCAAGGGAGAGAAACGGGCCGCACTCCGGCATTGGCAAGCCTACGCTCGCCTCGACAAACGCGGACCATGGGCCGAACACGCCCGTGGCCAGATCCGCAAGCTTCTGGAATCTGAGAAACTCACCATCGCCGCCCGCGCTGAAAAGTACATCGCCCCCAAGGGTGGTGGCGTCGCACTGCAGCTCGTTCCCTTTATCGGCTGACCAGCCCTCCCACATCCCCGGCGTAGAAGCCGCAGCCCCAACACCCCACACAACTTTGTAGACGGATTTGAGTCTAAGGAGAGAAGCAGAATCTCCTCGGCCCCGGCCGGGCGGCCTGCTGATTCTCCACGTTTGCACCCGGGCGCCAGAACTCCCCTCCCCGCACGAAACCTGTCCCCCGGCGGCATGACACTGGCGTGACTCGAGCATGGGCCTCAAACAAGGGCTCACGTCTTGTCTCAAATAAATCACTCAAGGATCTATATGCTTTCAAAGCCGTTTGCAGGTCGAGGCAGATTTCGTGTACTCGGATGGCTGGCGCCTTGCGTCCTGGCCGCAACCAGCATTGCCGCGCAGCGGCCCGCTACCCGGATTCAAAACGAAGTCAACAACTCCGATACGGCTCCTCTCAGGAGCGGACAGTTGCAGCCCAGCCCCGCGGAGTTCGACGCCGGCCGCATGCCCTCGAACACGAAACTCACCGGCGTGAGCATCGTCTTCAACCGGTCAGCCCAACAACAGGCAGCCCTCGAAAAGCTCCTCGCCGCTCAACAGGATCCTTCATCCCCTCAATACCACCGCTGGTTGACCCCCGAGCAGTTCGGCGCGCAGTTCGGAATGGCGCAGTCTGACCTCGACAAGGTCCAGACCTGGCTCGAGCAGCAGGGTCTCGCCGTCGAACGGGTCGCACGCAGCCGCAACGAGATCCGGTTCTCTGGAACCGTGGGCCAGCTCGAACAGGCCTTCCAGACAGAACTGCACTACTACGAAGCTGGTTCCGGCACTCATTTTGCGCCCTCGACCCAGCTTTCGATGCCCGCCGCCATCGCTCCCACCGTGCAGGCGGTCACGAATCTCAGCAGCTTCAGGCCGAGACCTATGCACGTGAAGCCGCGGACAGCCTTCACCTCAGGCAAATCCGGCAACAACTTCTTCGCTCCGGGCGACATCGCCCTCACCTACGACGTCGCGCCGCTCTACACCGCCGGCATCGATGGAACGGGCCAGTCAATTACCGTCGTCGGCCAGTCTGCAATTGATCCCAAGGACATCGAGAACTTCCAGGCTGCCGCGGGTCTGCCCACGAAGGCTCCTGTGATGGTCATCGTTCCCGGATCCGGCAGCTCTACCGTGGTCGCCGGCGACGAGGGCGAGTCCGACCTCGATCTTGAGTGGTCCGGCGCGATCGCCAAAGGCGCGACTCTCAACTTCGTCTACACCGGCAGCAATACGAACTTCAACACCTTCGACTCCCTTCAGTACGCAATCGTTGAAGGCATCGGCAACATCATCAGCATCAGCTACGGCGCCTGCGAAACCGCCATCCAGAAGAGCAACTTCTCCCTCGAGACTGTCTTCCAGCAGGCACAGGCTCAGGGCCAGACCATCGTCGCGTCGTCCGGCGATCAGGGCTCAACAGCCTGCTCCGGCGATACGAACGGCCTCACTCAGACTGAACAGGACGCGATCGCGGTCAACTATCCGGCCAGCAGCCCCTACGTCACCGCCGTAGGCGGCACTGAGATCTCGAGCGCCAATGCCACCTCATCGACCTACTGGACCAGCACCTCGGGCACCGATCTCCTGACCTCCGTCAGAAGCTACATCCCCGAGGTCTCCTGGAACGACAACTCGACCCAGTACGGGTTGAGCTCCTCCGGAGGCGGAGCCAGCGCCCTGTTCACCAAGCCTGCCTGGCAGAAGGGCGTCGCCGGTATCCCCAACGACGGCAAGCGCGACCTGCCCGACATCTCGCTCTACTCCTCACCCAACCTGCCCGGCTATCTCTTCTGCACCAGCGACAAGTCCGATTGGATCGGACAAAGCTCTTCCGGCCCCGCTCAAGCCGCGAGTTGCAGCAGCGGCTTCCGCGATTCCGTTTCGGGTGGCAACTACCTCACCGTCGCCGGCGGCACCAGCTTCGCAGCTCCCATCTTTGCTGGCATGATCGCCCTCATCAACCAGAAGCAGGGCTGGACCGGCGGACAAGGCCTGACAAATTCAACTCTATACACCCTCGCATCCAGCGCCTCGACCTACAGCTCTGGTTTCCACGATGTCACCAGCGGAAACAACAACTGCACCGCGGGCGCAACCTACTGCGGCACAACTACAGGTGGCTTCGCCGCAGGTACCGGCTATGACCAGGTGACCGGCCTCGGCTCCGTCGATCTCGCAAACCTCATCACCGCCTGGCCCGCCAACACCAAGTCGCTCCTCGCCACGACAACGACCCTGGCAGCCGCTACCACATCGCCCAATACAAGCACCAACGACTCAATCACCATCACAGTCGTTGAAGCCTCGGGTAAGGGCACTCCAACCGGAACCGTCAACCTCTCCATCGATGGCGGCGGCACAACCTACAGCAGCAGTGGCTCCAAAACATCCGTAACGCTCGGCGCCAACGGCACCGCAACCTACAATGCCAACTTCGCTTCCGCGGGTGTGCACACCATCATTGCCCAGTACGCCGGAGACGCAACCCATGCAGCATCCACCGGCAGCGTCATCTTGACCGTGGGCGGAACCACTACAGGAAAGGGCACCTTTAAGGTTGCGCTTTCTCCGGCCACCCTCACCATTAAGAGAGGCTCGCAGCAGGCCGAAACCCTAACCGTTACCCCTTCCGGCGGATATACCGGAACGGTGAATTTCACCTACGCCACATCAAACGACACCGCCCTCACGAACCTCTGCGTGCTAGTTGGAACCGGCTTGAACAGCAACGGCTCGGCATCCGTGACCGGCACTTCTCCCGTCAGCGGCCAGATCACCATCGACACCAATGCCGCCGACTGCTCGGGAAGCCCCACCACTGGCGGCGTCGTGAAGGGCCGTGGCCTGAGAGTCCTTCCACACGCCAAGGCCTTTGCGACGGCACCCCATCCCCCCGCAAAGCGCAGCCCTCTTCCCGCGGAGATCGCCTTCGCCGGCCTCCTTCTCGCAGGTTTTCTCGGACGCTCCTCGCGCAAGCTGCGCCAGCTTGCCTGTTTGATCGCCCTCGCATCTGCTGGACTCGTTCTTTCAGCATGCGGAGGCACCAGCGGGAGCACGGTCTCCGATCCGCCCAAAGGCACCTACACCATCACCTTCACGGGCACGGATTCCGCCAACACCGCACTCACCTCCGGCGCATCCTTCACGCTGACCATCAACTGAAGTCCAACTCGCTTCACCGCAATCGGGGCAGGCTCCATCAAGGTGCCTGCCCTTTTTCGTGTGCTCCACTCGTAAAGCCGGGCCCCAATGCGAGCCCGCCCGCCGGTCTGTTAAACTCCGATGCCGGAGGTACCGATTTTCTTGTCAGAACATGGCCACTCGTCTGCTCCCCTCACGCGTCTGAGCGAAGAAGAACAGCTGTTCTACTCGACCATCCGTCGCTTCGCTGAAGAAACGATAGCGCCGCTCGTTCGCTCCATGGATGACGAACAGCAGTTGGCTCCCGGCCTCCTCCAGAAACTCACCGAACTCGGTCTGATGGGAATTGAAGTACCGGAAGCTCTCGGCGGCTCGGGCGGCTCCTTCTTCGACGCAGTCCTCGCCATCGAGGCTATCTCCCAGGTCGACCCAGGTGTCGCCGTTCTCGTCGACGTGCACAATACCCTTGTCGTTAATGCCATTCGCCGCTGGGCCACCGAAGATCAGCGCGCTCACTGGCTCACGAAACTGGCCGAAGGTACGGTCGGCGCATACGCTCTCAGCGAGGCTGGGTCTGGCTCAGACGCCTTTGCCCTTCAGACACGCACAGAAAAGATCGACGGCGGCTACCGCCTGAGCGGCCGCAAGCTCTGGATCTCGAACGCCAAAGAAGCAGGAATCTTCCTCGTCTTCGCCACGCTCGATCCCGCAGCCGGATACAAGGGCATCACCGCTTTCTTCGTCGAGAAGGGCACCCCCGGTCTCACCATCGGCCGCAAAGAAGACAAGATGGGCATCCGCGCCAGCAGCACCTGCGAGCTGCTCCTCGACGGCTGCGAAGTTCCCTCCGCGAATCTGCTCGGCGAAGAAGGCAAGGGGTACAAAATTGCGATCGAAACCCTCAACGAGGGACGAATCGGGATCGGCGCGCAGATGCTCGGCCTCGCCGAGGGCGCATGGACCCACGCCGCACGCTACGCGAAACAGCGCAAGCAGTTCGGCAAACCCATCTCCGAGTTCCAGGCCGTCCAGTTCGCGCTCGCTGAGATGGCCACCGACATCGAGGCCGCGAAGCTTCTCGTCTACAACGCGGCGCGCGTCAAAGATGCCGGACAGCCCTACGTCACCGAAGCTGCCATGGCCAAACTCTTCGCCTCACAGGTTGCAGAGAGCGTCGCCAGCAAATGTGTCGAGATCTTCGGCGGCAACGGCTTCGTTCGCGACTACCCCGCCGAAAAGTTCTACCGCGATGCCAAAATCGGCAAGATCTACGAGGGCACTTCCAACATGCAGCTCATGACCATCGCCAAACAGGTGCTCTGAACGGAGAAACCACGGGCTCTGAATGTCTATGTGTCCCATTCATCGCACAGCCTCATCGTGCGATGAGTGGGAAACGAATCCGCCCGATCAGGGCTGACCGTCCGCTCCCGCTGGCACGTGCGACGTCAGCCCCTTGAGCAAGAATTCCCGTATCAGGTTCGATACCGCGTTCGCACCAACTCCCGTGGCCCCGTTCAGCATCACCAGCGAAAAACCTCGATCCGCCTTCGGATAGTAGAGATTCGAAATTGCCCCAGCCGAAAAGTCGCCAAGCACTTCCGAGTAATTAGGTCGAAGCTGTCCATCGTCCGTCCGCGTCACCACAGCCCGCGACATCGCGTACAGCGCGCGAGAGCTGATGCTCCCCTTGCCCTTGTAGAAGTACCGCGGGTCCTGGTGAAAGATCGACGGGAACGCCGCACGCGAAAGCATCTCTCCCGCAAATCGATTCGTATACGCCGCACCGAATCGCTTTCCGTATCCGCCGATGCCGCTGCCATACCCTGAGAACAGCCCTTTATATTGCTCCGCGCCTGCAATGCCCGCCACAGTCACGATCGAAACTGGATCGATCAGCGATCGGAACGACAGCTTGAACTTCTGCTTCGCCATCATCGGCGGCGCGTTCCAGTCGTACGCGCTGAAGAAGTTTGGAATGATGCCGGCAACCCGCTGCTGCTCTGCAATCCGCACCTGCTCCTCTGCCAGCTGCTCCTTGTCTCCGTTCACAACGACGCTTGTTGTTCCTCCGGACACGTTCAGCTTGATCGCAGGCAGAATGAGAAACTGCCCCGGCTTAAGCTCAACCGGCTGCGAGGTGTACGAGCTCATCCCCTGCCCGGTCGCCGAAACACTGTACGTGCCCGCCGTCAATCCGCCAAACTGAAATTGCCCGTCCGCGCCCGACTCCGCAGTCTGCTTCACTGAACCCGCCGAAAGCGTCACCGTCGCGCCTTGAACAACATCTCCGTTCGAATCCAGAACGGTACCGGAGATGTTCCCGGTCGCAGCGTTCTGTGCGATTTCTCCAGCTGGCTGGCCGGGAACCTGTGCAGGAACCGGGGCACTTGGAAGCGCGCCTTCTGGCGTGCCCGACTGCGCCTGTGATCGAGGAGATGCGAAGCTGAAGCTGAGTAGGAGGACACACCAGACCAGAACGCGCGGTCTAGGACAAACGCGAAAACTGTGCAAACAAAAACCTCACCAATGAGAGTCTTGCAAAGGTACCCATTGGGTGAGACGCGCCTCGAGCCATAAGGGTGGTTCGGACATCAGCCCCTATCGAGCTAACACATTCAAAATGAATAGATCTTCATCCTGCGGAAGCAGCGACTGCTGAGATGTGCGCCGGACGCGTGCGGCAGCAGCCTCCGATGATTTGCGCGCCGGCGCCAAACCACCTTCGCGCCGCATCTCCAAAATCCTGAGGATCGCTGGCGCCTGTCCAGCACCGGCGCTCCGCGTCCCATCCCTCCCCGGAGTTCGGATACACGATCACCGGCTTGTCCGATGCATCTCGCAGTTCCCCAATCAGTGACTCGATCAGCGTCGGGTGCGTACAGTTGACGCCCACCGCAACCGTCTGCGGGAACGCGCTCACCGCCGTCGCGCACTGCCTCAGCAATTCCCCGTGGGCTACATGAATTGCATCCGGGCACGTAAACGAAAACCAGACCGCAAGCTCCGGATGCCGCGCAAGCGCTTCCCCGATCGCCTCAGCCTCCGCCAGCGAAGGCAGCGTCTCGAACGCCAGCAGGTCGGCACTCTCCTCCGGCGGCGCAGAAGCAAGCACGTTGATGCGCTGCCGATGAAACTCCACGAGGTCGCCAAAGGTGCAGTCGTACTTGCCGTGATACTCCGCACCGTTATGCAGCGCCGCTCCATACGGTCCGAGCGATGCTGCTACCAGGACTCGGCGCTTAGGATAGAACCGGGCCGCCTCCTTGGCGAGAGCAACGGAGCGCAAAAGCGCGCCGTCAGCCCAGCACGCTCCGAGCCCAACTTCGGCGTAGCCCATCCGCGATACCTGGTAGCTGGCCGTCTCGATAATCTCTGCGCCAGCTTCGATGTACGCGCGATGCACAGCGACAATCTTCTCTGGAGTCTGTTCCAGCACATGCGCCGACCACAGCGGCCCGTTGATATCAGCGCCCAGGTACTCCAACTCCGACGCCAACCCGCCATCAAGCACGCGCACATCACGTAGCCACTCTCGCACGTCCAACATAGCTACAGGTTAGCCTCTTGAGCACAAGGGTGCCACAATGTAGGTGCGTTGTTACGAGGTGATGGAATGACTGAAGCGACTTTTTCGAGCCGTGATCTTAACAACAATTCAGGGAAGGTCAAGCGCACCGCGGAAACAGTGCCTGTCATCATCACTCATCGAGGCAAGCCATCTTATGTGCTGCTCAGCATCAGGGAATACAACCGGATCACGTCGAAGCAGAAAAACCTTGCTGACGCCTTGGCAATGCGCGAAAGTTCGCAACAACTCGAATTCGACCCGCCATCTTTGGTCGGAAAAGTGTTCCGACCTGCAGGATTCCGACAGATTGACAAAAGCACAAAGCGGTAAGCACTACAGCTTCTGCGTCCGCTGCACCGTGCGCACTCCCTGCACGCGCCGCAGGCCAAGCACCATCCGGTTCAAGTGCCGCACATCTTCCGCTTCGACCACAAATTCGATGACCGCCTCGCCATTGTCATCATGCCGGATATCCACTCCGCGGATATTCGTGTTGTCATCCGAAATCACAGCAGTCAGCTCTTTCAGCATGCCTGTCCGATCGTCGCAGAAGATCGTGATCTTCACCGGATAGCGCTGCGGTCGTCCATTCTCGTCGCCAACCCGCGACCACTCCACGTTAATCCGCCGGTCGCTCTCGTACAGCAGGTTCTGCACGTTCGGACAACTGCGCGCGTGTACCGCCACTCCCTTGCCTCGCGTTACATACCCGACAATCTCCTCGCCGCGAATCGGATTGCAACATCGCGCTCGATATACGAGCAGATCGTTCTGCCCCTCCACCTGCAGCGAATCCGAGCCCGTCAGGTGCAGCTTGCGCACCGCATCCGACATCGCCTGCTCAACCGTACCTGGCTGCTGCGCTTCGCTCCCCGTCGTACCCTCCGGGGGATTGGCGTAACCCGGCGCCAGCTTGTTCAGAATCTGGTGCGCGCTGTGCTTCCCCTGCCCGATCGTCGCCAGCAGATCCACAGCCGTCGCCACGCCGTACTCGCCCGCTATACGTCCAAGATCCTGGTCGTCGATCTGCGTCATCGGCACCTTGAACTTGCGCGCCTCGCGCTCCAAAAGCTTGCGGCCGATCTCAACCGCCCTGCGTCGCTGGTCTTCATTCAGCCAGTGCTTGATCTTGTTGCGCGCTCGCGGGCTCTTGACGAACGTGAGCCAGTCCCGGCTCGGCTTGTGATCCTTTTGCGTGACGATCTCGACAATGTCGCCCGTGCGCAGCTTCGTCCGCAGCGGAACCATGCGTCCGTTGACCTTGGCCCCCACGCACGTATGCCCGACCTCGGTGTGAATCGTGTATGCGAAGTCCACCGGGGTTCCATCCGCCGGAACAACCACCACCTTGCCCTTCGGCGTGAACGTGTAGACCTCATCCGGATAGAGGTCCATCTTCAGGCTCGAGAGGAACTCATTCGGATCGGTCATCTCCTTCTGCCACTCAACCAGCTGGCGAATCCAGTTCAGCCGCTCCTCGTCCCGCGCCGTGACGACATCATCCTTCGTCTTGTACTTCCAGTGCGCCGCGATTCCCTCTTCCGCGATCCGGTGCATCTCTTCAGTCCTGATCTGCACCTCAAATTGATGCCCGCCCTCCCCAATCACCGTCGTATGCAACGACTGATAGCGGTTCGCGCGCGGAATCGCAATGAAGTCCTTGATCCGGCCCGGCACCGGCCGCCAGATCGTGTGAATCAGCCCGAACACCGCATAACATGACGCAACATCCTGCGTGATCACGCGCACCGCAAGCAGGTCGTAAACCTGGTCGAACGTCACCTTCGACCGCTGCAGCTTCTGGAAGATCGAGTAGTACCGCTTGATCCTCCACTCCACGCGCGCCTCAACGTTGTTCTCCCGCAGCTGCTCGACCAGCGTGTCTTCAACGTTGCGCAGGAACTGCTCACCTTCGACTCGCTGAGCCTCCACCGCAGCCGAAACCTTCTCGTAGCTCACCGGGTCGGTATAGCGAAACGCCAGATCCTCGAGCTCGCCGCGCACCTTGCCCATTCCAAGCCGGTGCGCAAGGGGCGCGTAAATGTCGAGAGTCTCCCGCGCGATGGCCTCGCGCCGATCCGGCTGCAGATGCTCCAGCGTCCGCATGTTGTGCAGGCGATCCGCAAGCTTGATCAGCACCACGCGCACGTCCGTCACCATGGCCAGCAGCATCTTGCGAACGTTCTCCGCCTGCCGGTCTTCGCGATTGGCAAACTGAATCTTGTCGATCTTCGTGACGCCTTCGACGATATGCGCCACCTGGTCGCCGAAATCGCTTTCAATCTGCTCGCTCGTTGCCGGAGTATCCTCGACCGCATCGTGCAGAAGCCCCGCAGCGATCGCGGTCGCGTCCAGCTTCATCTCGGCCAGAACTTCAGCCACCTCAAGCGGATGAATGATGTACGGCTCGCCTGATGCCCGCATCTGCCCTTCATGGTGGTGAACGCAGAACTCCCAGGCCTTCCGGATCAGCGCAACATCTTCGGTGGGGCGATTCGCTTGCACCCTGCCAAGCAGCGACTCAAACCGGCGGTCGATCGCAGCCTGGTCCAGCACCGGCTTGGGGCCCGGCTGGACAGCCTTGACCTGCACCGCAGGGATCGCGGGATCAGCGCTCGGCGTTGGAGTAGGCTGCCGGACTGTCGCCATACTTCATTATAGGCACCGAATGTTGAACTTGCCTCAACCGCCTGACTTTGCGAGCGCCTGCAAACCGCCAAAACAAGCGCTCCGGGAAGCGATCTCTCTCTTCCATCTCGCAAGCAGAGATCATTAGGCTTCAAGGCTCTATGAGTTAATCTTCGGCGACGAGTGCCCTCCTGAGCTGCAATGTTTAAGGCAAAATCCATGTGCCTGCCATCACTGCCCCCGATAGCCATGACGGGAGTAAAGTCTCCGTCGGACTGAACCCTCCCGGGACGATGCCGCGAACCGGCAACTCCGGCAGACGCGCAACTTCCTGCCCAAACTCGCCCGCGGGAGAGGTCCGGAATTGAGGAGTTTTATGAGAAAGGGTCTTGTACTCACAGCAACAATCGGGATCTTGGCAGCAACCATCACCTTTGCGGATCAGACCAGCAAGGTCGTCATACCCGCAGGCAAAACTGCCCCGAACGATGCCCGGCAAATGTACACAAACTACTGCGCCCCGTGTCATGGTGTTGACGGAAAGGGTAAAGGTCCCGTCGCTCCCGCGATGAAGTCCTCCCCCACTGATCTGACCCAGCTTACCCGCAACAACCATGGGAAGTACCCGGACACCCATGTTGTCGCCGTCCTTCAGTTCGGCTCAACTCTCTCCTCCCACGGCTCTGCCGCTATGCCGGTCTGGGGACCCATTTTTGGTAACATGAGCCGCACGAACGTCCAGGAAAAACAGCTCAGAATCTCAAACCTGGCGCATTACCTCGAATCGATCCAGCAGCCCTAGTCGCCGGCAGCACTGCTTCCGGCAAGGAAGCAGATGATAAAGCCGAAGACACACAAGCGGAAAAAGCGGGAAGCGTCCTCCACCCAGAGAACGCTTCCCCCGCAAAATCCCCATTCTCAAGAAAAACTCACTTCTGCTACACAGGCAGATTTCGGCGCACGCGTCAGCCGCCGCGCCGCGGACCGCCTCCGAGCTGGCCACGTCTGGGTCTACTCCTCCGATATCGAATTTACCGAGCTCGCTGCGGCCAGTGCCGAACCGCCGGCACTCCTTCCCGTTGCCGACTACCGCGGCGTCCTCCTGGGCACTGCCCTCTACAGCCCCACCTCCCAGATCGCGCTGCGCCTCATCTCGCGCGAAGCAATCAGAGAGACCGAGTGGCTCAACCTGCTGCAGGAACGGCTGAAGGCTGCAATTGAAAGACGCATGGCCGCGCTGCAGGCGCCAAAAGGTGAGAATGACTCGTGCCGCCTCTGCTTCAGCGAAGCCGACGAGCTTCCCGGCCTCGTCATCGACAAGTACGACGACCTGGTCATCGTTCAGCTCCTGACAAAAGGCCTCGACTCCCCCGCCGTCCGCGACCAGATCGTCTCCGTTCTGCGCGAGCAGATCAATCCGTCAACCATCCTCGAACGTCCCGATCCGCGCATCCGCGAGTTGGAAGGCATGTCCGCGCCTTCACCCGCCCCTCTCTACGCCGTAGATCCCGCGCATCCGCTGACCGCCACCCAGTTCCAACTCAACGGACTCAAGTTCCACTACGACGCCAATGCCGGACAGAAAACCGGCGCCTTTCTCGACCAGCATGCCAACTACAAAGCCGCAGCCGATTGGGCCCGGATCCTTTCACCCGGCGGCCGCGCTCTCGACGTCTGCACCTACCAGGGCGGCTTCGCTCTGCACCTCGCCCGCGTGTCAAACCACGTCACCGGCATCGACAGCTCGCGCGCTTCACTCGAAGTCGCCGAGCGCAATCTCGCCGCGAACCGCGACCAGCTCCGCTCCAACGTTCAAGTCGACTGGCTCGAAGCCGACGCCTTCACCGTCCTTCGCGACTGGGCCGCCGCCAAAGAACGCTTCGATACCATCGTCCTCGACCCGCCCGCCTTCGCCAAAAGCAAACGTGCTGTTGAAGGCGCTCTTCGCGGCTACAAAGAACTCAACCTCCGCGCCATGCAGATGCTCAAGCCCCATGGCCTGCTGGTTACCTGCTCCTGCTCCCACCACGTCTCGCTGTCGGACTTCGAAGCGATCGTCGCCGCAGCGGCAGCCGACGCCCACCGCCGCGTGCGCCTTCTCGAACGCCGGGGCGCAGCGCCCGATCACCCCGTCATCCTCAACATCCCCGAAACCGAGTACCTCAAGTGCTTGATCCTCGAAGTCGAATAACAACTCAACTGTTGGCAGCCCGGCCCCGCCACCATCCTGAACGCAATGCCCATCGCCGCCGGCCGCGCGCATCCGAAGAACTGGCAGCGGTCTCCTGCGCCGACTTCAGCTGCGCAAGCGCTTCCTTCACCTCGGCTCTCAACGCTTCTGCCTCAAACACACACGACCGAAGATAGGCCGAAACACTCACCTTAGCCGCGGCTGCACGTTCCTGCAGCCGGCTCTGCTCCTCAGCCGTCACGCGAATCGTGATACTTGCCCCCCGCCTCACCCGGGCCGAAGAACTGCCCGGCTCTCGCGCATCAACACCCAATGCCGTATTCTGCTCAGTCTCATCCGCAACCGAAACGTTGCGCGTTTCGGCAGTCACGCGCCCGCCCGGTACGCCGCCAATCGTGCTTACATCCGCCTCGAGACCGCTATCGTCCCATCCATCGCTCTCCCCGCCGGCAAACGATGCGAGCATATCGGCAAAGCTGTTCCCCGATCCACGAGACGCGGACTGTGCCGGCTGCGACATGGCCAAAGCTTACGCGCGCTGCCACCAGCGATCACACATCGCGCCGGAATTCTTCGATCGCATTCCCGATTCGGCCACCCTCGTCGCTTACTTCCCTATTCAGTCCAGCCTCAGGGCTGATCCCCGCCCGCCGTCCGCGCCTGCCGCGCCTTCGACGAACTCCCCGTCTCCGTCCACAAGAACGTCAACTGATCAGCGTCATCCTGAATCTGCTGCTCCACGCTCACGCCCGCCGAGTGCCCGCCTGTGGTGCTGTAGTGCAGCAGCACCGGTCGTCCGCTCTTCGACTCCGCCTGCAGCAGCGCCGTCATCTTTCGCGCATGCAGCGGATCCACTCGCGTATCGCTGTCCCCCGTGAAGAACATCACCGCCGGATAGTCCGCCCGCGGCTTCACGTTCTGATACGGCGAGTACTTGTAGATCCACCCGAAATCCTTCTGCTTCTCCGCCGACCCGTACTCCGTCGTCCAGTGCGGCCCCTGCTCAAACTTCTGATACCGCAGCATGTCCAGCAGCGGATACCCGCACCACACCGCCGAGAACAACTCCGGGTGCTGTGTAATCGACGCACCCATCAGTAATCCGCCATTCGAACGCCCGCTGATCGCGAAGTGCTCCGCCGACGTGTACTTCTGCTCGATCAGATACCGCGCCGCCGCGAACCAGTCGTCAAACACGTTCTGCTTCTTCGCAAACATCCCCTGCTCGTGCCAGCTCTGGCCGTACTCGCCGCCGCCGCGCAGATTCGGAACCGCGAACCACCCGCCCTGCTCCAGCCACCACGCCCACGCCGGACTCCACGCCGGCGTCTCGCTCAGGTTGAACCCGCCGTACCCCGTCATCAGCAGTCGTTCCGAGCCATCCTGCTTCAGGCCTTTCTTCCCCGCGATGAACATCGGCACCTGCGTTCCATCAGCCGACTTGAAGAACACCTGCTTCAACTCATAATCAGCCGTCTTGAACGCCGTTTTCGGCTCAGCAAACACTTCGCGCTTACCGGTCAGCGTATCGATCCGATAGATTGTCGGCGGCTGAATATACGACTCCATGCTGAAGAACCCATAGCGGTCGATCGTTCGCCCCGTCACGTTCGACGCGCTGCCAATCCCCTCCAGATCCACCTGCCCCGCCGGCTTCCCGTCCACCGTGTACACGCTGATCTCCGACTTCACATCGTGCAGCCGCTTCACATAGAGCTTCCCGCCGACAATCTCGAAGCTCTCGATCAAATCTTTCCCCTCGGGGATAACCGTCTTCCACGCCTCCGGCATGATCCCGGGGTCAGCGCGCAGTATCCGGTAATTCGGCGAACTGTAGTCCGTCTTCACATACCACGATCCCTTGAAGTAGCTCGCCGAGAACCGCGAATCCAGCCCCCACACCAGCACATCGAACGGCGCGCCCGGCTTCTTCAAATCGCGGAAACAGATATCAACGCGCGTCGGAGGAACCCCGCGCTGGATCGTGATCACCAGATACCGATCGTCATCCGTGATCTCCGCATTGAAGAGATCAATCGGCCCAAGCAGCTCGCCATGAAATTCCCGTCCGAACACAAGCTTGTCAGTCGAATTGCGCATACCCAGCGTGTGCAGATACAGCAGCGTCCCTTTCGCATCCGTCCGCGCGTAGTACAGTCCCTTCCCATCCGGCGAGAAGAAAACCGAGTAGTACACCCCCGCCGGAATCTCATCTTCCAGTGCCTTCTTCTTCGTGAGGCTGTACACGCGAATCGTCGATTCGTCCGCCCCGCCCTGCCTCACCTGGTATGCCACCAGCAGCCCGTCGCGCGACACATCCACCAGCCGCACCGACGTGTTCTTGTCCCGGCTGAAGCTCGCCGGATCCACCAGGCGCTCGTCTTTCGGTCCGGCCTTCTCCGCCGCACCGGTCCAACCGCGCCGCACGTAGATCGACCCCTGCTCCTCCCCCGCAAGCCGCTTCATGAAGTAGTAGTTCCCCGCCCTCTGCATGGGAATCGACCAGCGCGTCGTGTGCTCCAGCGGATCCAGATCATCCACAATCTGACTTCGCACCCGCGCCTGCTTCAGATACCGGGTCGTATAAGCATTCTCCTCGTCGATAAACGCGCGCGTCTCCGGGCTCTTCGCATTCTCCAGCCAACGGTAGTTGTCCGTCACCTTCGTCCCGAAGTAGTCATCCACCACCGGCCCCGGTTCCACCACCGGCGCCGCCGGTAAAGTAATCCCATCCCGCCCACGAATCGACTGCGACAGTCCCGCACTGCTAAGAACCACGACGAAGAAACATCCAGCCACCCGGCGCATCAACATTCCTCCTGCCTCACAGGATACGCGCCGCTTCGTAGCAGACGTCGCTGCGTCCATTGCACCGATAGAATCAACACAGTGGAAGAACAGCTCCCAACTCAAGCACCGCTTGCCAGGCCCTCGCTCGTGGCGCGTCTCACCCGCGTCCTGCGCCCCTCCCACGCCCACTCCGCCTTCAGCGCCACGTTGGTGCTGATGGTCTCGGTCTTTCTCTCCCGCATCATCGGCCTGGTCCGCGTGAAGTACATCATGTGGCTCTTCGGCAGCGGAATGCAGGCTGACGCTTTGAACGCCGCCTTCGTTCTCCCCGACATGATCTCCTACTTCCTCGTAGGCGGAGCAGCCTCCATCACCTTCGTTACCATCCTCACGCGCTATCGGGAAACCGGCCGCGAAAAGGAAGGAGAACGCTCGCTCTCCATCATCCTCAGCACCATGTACCTCGTGCTCGGCAGCGCCATCCTGCTCGCTGAAATCGTAGCGCCCTGGTATGTAGGCTGGTGGTTCCCCGGCTTCGACGCCGAAAAAGCCGCGCTGTGCGTGCGCCTCACCCGCATCCTCCTTCCAGCCCAGCTGTTCTTCTTTGCCGGCGGAGTCTTCGGCGCAGTGCTGCTGGTGCGCAAGCAGTTCAACGTGCAGGCCGTTTCGCCTCTCATCTACAACCTGGGCACGATCGTTGGCGGCCTGCTGCTCGTCAAGCAGCTTGGCGTCGCATCGCTCGCCATCGGCACCGTTGCGGGTGCGTTCTTCGGCCCTTTCTTCCTCAACTGGATCTCCGCGCGGCGCGCCGGCGTACGCTATCGTCCAATCCTCGACTGGCATGACGAAGGCCTGCGCGAGTGGGTCCGGCTCTCTCTTCCCCTCATCGCCGGAGTCTCGCTGGTCACAGCCGACAACTGGATCATCGCCCACTTCGCCTCCAGGATCGGCGGCGCAGTTTCGCAGTTCAATTACGCGAAGCAGTTCTTCACCGCTCCCATGGCCGTCCTTGCGCAGGCCGCTGGCGCAGCATCGATGCCCTTTTTCGCGAGCCTCTGGGCCAAAGATAATCGGTATGAATTCGCAAACGTCGTCGCCGAATCCGTCTCGCGCGTCGCCTGTCTCGGCCTTCTCGCAGCATCCGCCATGATCGCGCTCGGCAAGCCGGCTATCGACCTCGTCTTCACCGGCGGCCACTTCACCCGCACCGACGCTGCGCAGTGCTTCGCCTACTTCGCGGTCTTCTCCGTCTCCATGTTCCTGTGGTCCGCGCAGGCCATATACTCCCGCGCCTTTTATGCAGCCGGCAACACCCTCGTGCCCATGGCCGCCGGGACGGTCGTGACGATCGTCTCATTGCCCATCTACTTCGGACTCTTTCACGCTCAGGGCGCCATGGGGCTCGCCGTCGCATCCGACATCGGCATAGCCATGCAGACCCTCGCAATCGCGGTCCTGCTGCACCGCCGCCAGATGGTCTCGCTCGCCGGACTCGATTACCCCGAGATGGGCCGCTGCCTCGCCTCGTGCATCGCAGGCGGCCTCATCACCTGGTTCCTGATTTCTTCAATCGCCAGACTCGTCCACACGCATGGTCGTTGGTACGACCTGATCGTGCTGCTGCTCGGCGGAGCGCTCTGGGCTGGAATCTCCCTGCTCGTACTCAAACAGACAGGCTCTGCCCTGCCTCGCGTCCTGATGAAGCGTCTCCGCCTAGCCTGACCTACGCGACCCGACCTCACGCTAAACAAGCCTCAATGAAACACCAAGACCCCTGCCGCGGCAGGGGTCCGTGCGGTCAGTCCCGAAAAACTAGGCGTTCGCCGCGACTTTTTCGTTCTGCACAGCGGTCGGCTTTCCATCCGCCTTGCGAATGTCGATCCCGCCCTTGAAGAACGCGCCGTCCTCGATGCTGATGCGGGCTGCTGCCACGTCGCCGGTCAGCGCGCCTTCCGCGCGAATGTCCACGCGATCGGTCGCCGTCACATTGCCCTTCAGCTTTCCAAGCACAACGATCTCGCGGGCGCTGATGCTGGCGTTCACCACGCCGTTCTTGCCCACCGTCACGCGATTGCCCGGGATATTGATGCTGCCCTCGACCTTGCCGTCGATGAACAGAGACTCGGTACCGGTAATTTCGCCCTTGATGGAGAGACCCTTGCTGATCGACGCCTGCTCACCGGCAGGGGAGGCGGAAGAAGATGAAGATGCGGTCGCGCGCGGCGTCTCAATCGATGGCTGCACGGGCGTAGGACGAACAGGCTCTGGGGTAGTATTCGGGGACGATTGGCCCTGTTGGGTAGGTTTCCACATAGCGCTCAAAGCAATTTCCTTTTCTGTCCTATTAGGACCAGGGTTCCAAGGCTGGGACCACCGCGGTGGACCCGGAATTCTAAAATTGCCGAACAGCGGGAACTCGCTTTCGAGTGAGGACGCGCGTTCGCAGTATCAGATCAGTCCTGCTCGGGCATTACCAAGCATGGTTGTTGCCGTTATTGTAAGCCGAGTGGCCGAAACTTTACGAATGTGCAGAGTACCGAGGTCATGCGGTGATGCTGCGCGACAATAGCTGAAACCGAAAACCCGAAAAATCGCGGAGATAAGCAGAGAACTTCCGAACCAGAAAAGGAACCTATGTGGAAAAAATCCGTGCAACTCGCTCTTCTTTGTGCGGCAGGAATGTCGATCTCGCTCCTCGGCCAGACCGGCGCGACTAACGGCTCCTTCGACATCGTCATCCTCCACGGCCACATCATCGACGGCACAGGCTCCCCCTGGTACTCCGCCGACATCGGCATCCGCGACGGCCACATCGCCGCCATCGGCGACCTCGCCTCCGCCCCCGCCACCCGCAAAATCGACGCCGTCGGAAAAGTCGTCGCTCCCGGCTTCATCGACATGCTCGGCCAGTCCGAGCTCACAATCCTCGTCGATCCTCGACTCCCCTCCAAGATCTACCAGGGCATCACCACCGAAATCACCGGCGAAGGCGGCTCGGTCGCTCCGCTCAACGACAGCATCATCGCCGCCGACCGCGCCGGCTACGACCACCTCCACATCACCCCCGACTGGCGCACCTTCCGCCAATACTTCGCCCGCATCGAGAAACAGGGCATGGGCATCAACCTCGCCAGCTACGTCGGCGCAACCTCCGTCCGCAGAATGGTCCTCGGCGACGCCAAGGTCGACCCCACCCCCGTGCAGCTCGACCAGATGAAGACCCTCGTCGACCACGCAATGCGCGACGGCGCCGTCGGCGTCTCCACCTCCCTGCAATACTCGCCCGCCCCCTACGCCAAGACCGAAGAACTCATCGCGCTCGCTCGCGAAGCCTCCAAGTCCGGCGGCATCTACGCCACTCACATGCGCAGCGAAGGCGATGCCGTGCTCGAGTCCATCGACGAAGCCACCCGCATCGGCCGCGAAGCCCACATCCCCGTCGAAATCTGGCATCTCAAAGCCGCCGGGAAATCCAACTGGGGCAAAATGCCGCAGATCGTCTCCCGCATCGACGCCGCCCGCGCCTCCGACATCGACGTCAGCGCCAACACCTACGCCTACACCGCCTGGTTCAACACCTTCTCCGCTTTCATCCCACCCTGGGCGCACGACGGCGGCGATGCTCAACTGATTGCCCGCCTCAAAGACCCAGCCCAGCGCGCGCGCATTCGCAAGGACCTCACCAGCACCGGCGAAGACTCCGCAGGCGAGGACTGGGACAATGAGTGGCAGGAGATCCCCGGCCCCGAAGCCATCCTCATCGCCGTCGTCCAGAATCCCGAGCTCGTCCCCCTCCAGGGCAAACGCCTCTCCGACGTCGCCGCCCTCTGGCATGAAGACGCTATCGACGCCCTCTGCGACCTTCTCATCAAGGACAAGGCATTCACTGAAGTCGCCGTCTTCGGCATGGATGAACCCGACGTTGTCCTCGGCCTCAAGCAGCCCTGGATGTCCATCGACAACGACTCGCAGGGCACATCGCCAGAAGGCCTCCTCGCCTCCGAGCATCCTCACCCGCGCGCCTACGGCACTTTCCCGCGCATCCTCCGCAAATACGTCCGCGAAGAGCACGCCCTCGCCCTGCCCGACGCCATCCGCAAGTTCACCGCGCTTCCCGCGCAGCGTATGCGCCTCACCGATCGGGGCGTGCTGAAGCAAGGCATGTGGGCCGACGTCGTCGTCTTCGATCCCGACAAGATCACCGACAAAGCCACATTCGAAAATCCCAACCAGCTCTCCGTCGGAATGGACTACGTCCTCGTGAACGGCGTCCCCGTCATCGAAGACGGCAAAATGACCGGCAAACTCCCCGGCAAAGTCCTCCGCGGCCCCGGCTACGTGCAGTGACTCTGACTAGGGGCGTGCCCAAAACATGATGTGAAGGACGTGATTTCGGTCTTGCTGAAAAGGTCCGTTTCAACATCGTTTTGAAAGGGCACGACTTCATAGCTTGCTCAAACACTCTCAGTTCGGCACGGTTTGAAAGGGCACGGATTTATCCGTGCAGTTAAGTGCCGTCAGGAGAGTGGCGGCTTTAGCCGCTGAGGGAAGGTTCTCACTGAAGTAAGCCATATAAGCTCATTAGTCCTGCCGAAACACTGGAACATATCGGGGGTCGGTCTGCGGTGAGCCCAGATGCCGTAAGAGCTGCTGCGAATCTGGGAGCACTATGGTCCAATGAAGCCTCCGAAATCTACGGCCAAAGCGCTACCTCGGAAAACGACAACCTGACCTTTGCCTCCAATTGATCAGTTCGCGCATCTCTTGTCTGAACGCACACCATGACGACACCCCTCTTCACGCCCTTCCATCTTCGCTCCATCGCCTTCCCCAATCGCATCGGCGTCTCGCCCATGTGCGAGTACTCCTCCGAAAACGGCTTTGCCACCGACTGGCATCTCGTCCACCTCGGCGCACGCGCCCAGGGCGGAGCCGGCCTCGTGATGCTCGAAGCCTCTGCCGTCACGCCTGAAGGCCGCATCTCCATTGGCGACCTCGGCATCTGGAAAGACGAGCACATCGACAAGCTCTCCCAGATCGTCCGCTTCATCCACTCGCAGGGCTCACGCGCCGGAATCCAACTCGCTCACGCCGGTCGCAAAGCAAGTATGACCGTTCCCTTCGGCGGCGAGCGTTTGCTCACACCCGAAGAAGGCCGCTGGCAAACCGTCGCCCCCAGCGCTATTCCCTTCTCCGAAACCTACTCGACTCCCAAGGCCCTCGACGAAGCCGAAATCGCCGGCACCATCAGCGCCTTCTCCGATGCAGCGAAACGCGCCAACACCGCCGGGTTCGACTTCGTCGAAATCCACGCCGCTCACGGCTACCTCCTCCACGAATTCCTCTCTCCGCTCTCGAATCAGCGCACCGACCAGTACGGCGGCAGCTTCGAAAACCGCATCCGCCTCCTCCTCGAAGTCACCGATGCTGTGCGCTCTGCATGGCCCGACCATCTCCCGCTCTTCGTCCGCATCTCCGCCACCGACTGGGCGGAAGGCGGATGGACCCCCGACGAATCGGTAGAACTCGCCCGCCACCTCCGCGAACACGGCGTCGATCTCGTCGACGTCTCCTCCGGCGGTCTCGTTCCCCACGCCAAAATCCCCGCCGCCCCCGGCTTCCAGGTCCCCTTTGCCGAACGCATCCGCAAAGAAGCCGGCATCCCCACCGCCGCTGTCGGCCTCATCACCGAGCCGAAACAGGCCAACGGCATCATCGCCAACGGCCAGGACGACATCGTCCTCCTCGCCCGCGAAATGCTCCGCGACCCCTACTGGCCCCTTCACGCCGCCGAAGCCCTCGGCGACACCACAACCTGGCCCGTGCAGTATCTGCGCGCTGCTCCCCGAGGCGCCACCCCGCGGAACCCCGTCCAACGTCCATCCCGATCCTGAACCCACCCATTTACGGCCCGATTTTCAACATATTTCGTGATCACCCAGCGTCGAACCGCCCGATTTTGCTTCACTTTGGGTGCAAGCTGTGGCCTATACTTCGACTAACAGCGCGGTCTGGCTGTCTTCTGTTATGGCATCGCATCCATCCCCGAAGCGCGCCGTTGAAATTCCTACGATCCCCGATCGTCTCTATTTCAAAATCGGAGACGTCGCGCGCCTTCTCAAGGTCGAGCCATACGTCCTTCGCTTCTGGGAGTCGCAGTTCCCCCAGCTCAAGCCCAACAAGAGCGGCACCGGCCAGCGCCTCTATCGCAAACGCGACGTCGAGGTCGCCGTCGAAATCAAGCGCCTCGTCTACGGCGAGGGCTACACGCTATCCGGCGCGCGCCAGGTACTCGGCCAGCAGCGCCGCGCCGACGCAACAGCCGCCGCTCCCGGCCCCGCCGCAAAATCAGCCGCAGCCAAAGCCGCTCCATCCGCCCCGGCCAGAAACGACGCCTCAGCCAGAAACGACAAAGCATCCCTCATCATCAGCCGCATCCGCACCGAGCTCCGCGAGATCGCCGGCATCCTCGCCGCCCCCGCCAGCTCCGCCTCGAAAGCGGTTGCCATGCCCCAGGTCCACTCCATCCGGCGCAAACCTCGCTCCGCTCCCCTCTCCAACTCCTCCGGCTCCCTCTTCGACTCATAGAAGAGAGCACGGAACGCCGTCCCGTACATCAGTCTTCGACGCCCCCAGGATGCAGGCTTGATCAATAAGCGTCCGGGCACGACTTCAGTCGTGCCGATAGCAACATTCATTCCGAGACACCGCGGCTTCAGCCCCTGCTGTCCAGCGAGCACGGCAAGCTCCCCAGGGGAACGACGGATGTTAGCCCAGCACAAGCGAGGCGCAGTGCTGGGAACACCGCAACCAATCTCCCACAGCCCCGGATGGGCGACAGAAATCCAATCCCTCGCTGCACGCGAAGAAATCAGCGCAATCCAAACGCTGGTGTAAACTAAATCAGAACCCCTAAGGGCCGGCTCACCCGAGCCGGCTCGACTGTGTCGGGACGTGGCTCAGCCTGGTAGAGCACTCGCTTGGGGTGCGAGGGGTCGGCAGTTCAAATCTGCCCGTCCCGACCATTCAACTTCCTCCGCAACTCAGCTCTCGTGGCAAGCACACTCAACTGCCGACCCACGAAGCACCCCGATCCGTCATCTGCCGCAGCAGATGACGCCAATTCAGAATCGAGGGGTCCGCGAGCCGAAGCCGAGCCGTCGGCAGTTCATGGGGTCCCCAGCGACACCTCGCTGCGGCGGAAATCTGCCCGTCCCGACCATTCAACTTCCTCCGCAACTCAGCTCTCGCAGCAAGCACGCTCATTGCCGACCCACGAAGCGCGCCGCATTCGCAGTTCCCATTCTGGAAACCCGCGCATCGGAACTCCAGAATTCTTCTCTCCGTTTGCAGTCTATTTCGCACAAAAGCGCATACTGGAATCAAAGCTCAAACAACCAACAGCCCATCTGCGAGGACCAGCGAGAGAACACTCCTCGCTCCTCGTAGCGATCCCGGACATAGCTAAGATTTTGAGCTGGAAACTAGAAGCGCTGAAAGGAAGAAAATCCGCTCTAAATCCATCCACAAGATACACTTACGGTTAACTTCAATCCCGAGATACACTTGCGGCGCACCGCTCTTCGCAACCGAAACAAAACAGAGTACTTGCTCGCAAGCTATATAGGGAGGGGGGCGGGGGTATGGTGTCCGAAAACGGACAACAAATCTCTCCCTCGAAACGCGGCGACGGTGTGCGTTGTCGGAATCGCAATCGTCGAGAAATCGTCTCCAAAAGCGAAGCCATCAGCAATCGCCGCCGAAGCCTCCCGCAATTCAATGCCTACTGCGACGGCGGAACATACTCCTGCGGCAGAGCCGACCCTTCACCGAAGAAGAACTGATCCATCTGCTCCACCAGAAACTGCTGCGCCTGCGGAGTCCACGGCTGCAGCCGGTATTCATTCAGCAGCATCTTCTGCCGATCGACCCATTCGCTCCACGCGGCCTTCGAAACATTCTTGTAGATCTTCTGCCCGAACTCTGAGTCGAAAGGAGGCTCATCGAGCCCCTCCATCTCTTTCTTGTAACGTACACAAAATACGGTATGCGCCATCTCTTCCGCTCCCCTCACCATTGTATGGGATCAACAGCATGACATATCGAGACGCGAGCGCTCTGGCTCCAATGCACCGCATTCCCCGCGCCTAAAATCAAAGGAGAAGATTATGTGCGGCCGCTTTGCCCGTCGATCAACGCAAGAGGTGCTCGCCGACTGGTTCGGAGTCGAACTGGAAGACATGCCCTTCTTCGCTCCCAGCTACAACGTCGCCCCGCAAAGCACCCAGCCGGTCGTTCGCCTCAACCACGACACCGGCAAGCCAGAATTTGCCCTCATGCGCTGGGGACTCGTGCCCTACTGGGCCAAAGATCCCAAAGTCGGCTACACCACCATCAACGCCCGCTCCGAAGAAGTCGAGAAGAAGCCTCTCTATCGCGACGCAGTCAAGAAGCGCCGCTGTCTCGTTCCCGCCGACGCCTTCTACGAGTGGCAGAAACTCGAGGGCAAAGCAAAAAAGCCGTTCGCCTTCGGATTGAAGAACGACGAACCCTACGCCTTCGCCGGCCTCTGGGAGCGCTGGAAACCCAAGGATGGCGAACCGCTCGAGACCTTCACCATCCTCACCACCGACCCGAACGAGCTTGCTGAAACCGTGCACGACCGCATGCCCGTCATCCTCGAACCAAAGGACTACGACCGTTGGATGGAGCCTGGTGATCCGGCCCGTCCTCCCATCGATCTCCTGCGGCCGCTTCCCGCAGAAAAGATGCGAAGCTGGCCCGTGAACGAACGCGTAGGCAATGTCAAGAACGACGAAGCCGGCCTCCTGCAACCCTGCGAGCCCGAAGACCCGGCCCAGGGTTCGCTCTGGTGAGCGCCACAGTACTAAAGAGCGGTCAGCTCACACATCCCGCTTGACCTCGACATCGCGTCCGCGTTTTTCTTGATTTAGAACAATCATGGGAACTCCTACGCGCAGTCTCACAACCAGTAGCTTTGCTCCGGAAGGATCGGAAATAACGGTCATGGACAAGCCTGCGCTTTCCTATAAAGCAGCCGGCGCCATCTCCTACTTCACGTTCCTGCCGGCCGGCGTCTTTCTCGTCGTTTCGCCCTATAAAGACGACCGGAACCTCCGCTTCCACGCGTGGCAATCCATCCTGCTCAGCATGGCGGCCTTCGCCTCGGACATCGTCGTAGGCGCCGTCGCGCTGGTCACGCCTCTCATTGGAACCGCAGCGCTTGCTTACTCGATGCGGCTCATGTTTCTGTTCTGGTTCGTTCTTTGGCTCGCCTGTGTCATCAAGGCCGCGAGTGGCAAAGCCATGAGGCTTCCCATCATCGGGCGCCTCGCTGAAAAGCTCTCATTGAAGTAGTCGCACTTCATCGAGGCGGCAAAGAAGTCTTACCGCCTCCGTCCGCGCTTGTTCGCAAACCTGCTTTTCTTTCGCTGTGAACCAATTGCCTGTTCTGGACTTTTTCGCTTCGTCTTCTTCGGAGCTTTGGGCTGCTTCTTGCCCGTGAGCGGAATCCCTTCCTCCGCGATCGAGAACTGAAGCCTCCGCTCCTGCGCAAGAATGCGGTCCAGCACAACCTGCACGCGATCTCCCGCCCGAAATCGCCTGCCCCAACGCTCACCCACGATCTCGTGCGTGTTCTCGCGCCAGGTATAGCGATCGTCGCGAAGGCTCTCGATCGGCACGAGACCTTCAACAAAGAGATCCGTCAGCTCAACAAACATCCCATACTTTGTCGGATTCAGCACCAGCCCGGCAAACTCTTCGCCCACGCGATCCTGCATGAAGCGAACCTTCTTCCACTCCACCAGCTCGCGTTCCGCCTCAGCCGCGCGTCGTTCAGCTTGGCTCGACTCTTCGGCGATCTGCGCCAGCTCTGCCTCCGCAATCGGAGGCTCACCACGAAAGCTTCCTCCATCGTGTCGCTTCTTGCCATGATGGATGACTAACCCCTTGAGTCCCTCGTTGGGATGAGTCCACGGAGATGCATGTCGCCCTTCAGCCACTTCGCCGCGTCCATCAACGCCGGCACGCAGCAACGCCTTCGTGATGCGATGAACGATCAGATCCGGATAGCGCCGGATCGGCGAAGTGAAGTGCGTATACGTCGGAGCCGCAAGCGCGAAGTGCCCCTCATTGATCTCCGAGTAGCGTGCCTGGCTCAGCGACCGCAGCATCAGGTAGCTCAGAATGCGCTCTTCCGGCTTGCCTTCCACACGCGCCGCAAGCTTCTGATACATCTTCGGCGTAACTGCAATGTCTTCCGGCACCTCATGGGTCCTCGCCTGTCGCCCGCTCCGCTGTGCCTCTCTCCGGTCTCCGCGAGTCTGCACGCGCTTCACCGGCAGCGCTCCGAGCCCGAGCGTATATCCGAAGCTCGCAGCCAGTTCCTCAAACTGAACAACGCGCCGAGGATCAGGCTTTTCATGAATTCGATAAAGCGACGGAACGCCGAGGTCTTCAAGCCATGTAGCCACGCACTCGTTCGCCGCGAGCATGAACTCCTCGATCAGCCGATTCGCCCACGTCCGCTCTGCCCGAGTCACGCCGCGCATCTGCCCCTGCTCGTCAAACTCGATCACCGGCTCCGGCAGATCGAAATCGATGGACCCACGTTCCTCGCGGCGCTTGTTCATCAGCAATGCGAGCCGCTTCATCCGCTCGAAATTCGGGACCAGGCCTTCGTATCGCGCCCGCGTCTTTGCATCGCCGTCGAGAATCGCGTGCACATCGGTGTACGTCATTCGCTCAGCCGACCGGATCACTCCTTCCGAAATCTTGAAGCTTTCAACCCGTCCGTTCGAAGTCAGCTGCATTACGCAACTCAGTACCAGCCGATCTTCTTTCGGACGCAAGCTGCAAACATCGGTCGACAGCTCCTGCGGAAGCATCGGAATGGCGCGATCCGGAAAGTAGACGCTTGTTCCCCGTATGCGCGCTTCCAGATCCAGATCAGTTCCCGCTCCAACGTACTCCGCCACATCGGCGATGTGAACATGCAGTTCAAACCCTCCGTCCGGCCTTTCGTTCACCAGCACAGCGTCGTCGAAGTCCCGTGCAGTCTCACCATCAATCGTCACAATTGGAAAATTGCGAAAGTCCTGCCGCCGGTTCACCTCCACCTCGTCCACGAAAGCCACAGCGCGTGCCTCGGCAAGAACCTTCTCCGGAAACACCCGCGGAAGCTGGTGCTTACGGATCATCATCTCCACGTCCACGCCGAAGTCATCCGGATCGCCGAGTACTTCAACCACACGCCCGACCGCCGGACGCGTCGGAGTGGGCCAGCTCGTGATCTCCACATCCACCACCAGCCCCTCGAGGTCGTCGTAGTGCGCAGCAGCCGCCGCTTCACGCCCAATCACCCGGTGCGGATTATCGTCCTTTGCCTCCGGTGGAATCTCCTGGCCGCGAGGAATAACGATCGGCTGTGTCATCCTCTCGTCGAAAGGAACGAGCTTGTGTCCCTGCTCGCGATCCGATCTCGCGTAATGAAAGATACCGACGACGGTAGGATTGCGGCGTTCGAGAATCCGGGCAATGCGTCCGAGCCTCCGGCCATCCGCGCGAGGCGGCGCAAGCTCAACCAGAACCTGATCACCCTGCATGGCTCCGTTGATCTCGTCCGGCGGGATAAAGACATCATCCTCTTTCCCCGCGCCTTGTCGTGCGTTCGGCCGCACAAACCCGTACCCATCCCGGTGCAGATCGAGACGCCCCGCAACCAGGTTCTCGCGCGATCCTCCCGTTGTCTTCCTCGGAAGACTCCAGTGCTCCCGGTCTGTCTTGACCAGATCGCCGCGTGCGGTCATGCGGGCCAGTTGCTCCAGCAGCAGCCGGCGCTCGCGCCCTCCGCCAAGTCCAAGTTCCCGCACCAGCTGCTTGTAACCGGCTTTGCCTCCGGCGGAACGCCCAATCTGCGCCAGCAATTCGCGATCGTTCATACGTCAAGACTAGAGCAAAGCTCTACCCCACCCGACCTCTCGATACAAGTTGCGGCACGGCTCGCAAGGGATGCTTCCATCAACAGGACGGCCGCGCTGAACGCGCGGCCTGTTCCCATCGATGTCTGAGATCTATTGCTTCTTCAGAACCGCCGTCCCCTTCTCGTCCATGAGGATTGCGCTCTCCAGCTTCCGGAAATCAGCAACCCGTGACGCTGGCAGCTCTACCTGCTTGACCACCAGCTCGCGCTCATAATGCAGCTGATCGGCCTTCACGGTCACCGTCGAGTGATAGCTCGCGAAATCCAGATCTAGACTCACCGGATCTGGCGTCTCGTCGACCACATAGCCTGCCGGCAGCGCGATGTCGAAGCTGTCGCGCCATCTCCCCGTCGCATTCAGATCAATGGGAACAGTTCGAAGCTTGTCATTGAATGCCATGGCATCCGAACCGACCACTCGCGGCCGCACAAGGAGCAAGGGTCCAGCACTGTGCGCATATTGCGCTGCCGTGAACTTATAGTGCAGTTCCATCGGCTTGTCGAGTTCAGCCGGCTGCACATACTGGAAGGAGTTCAGAACCACGCCAGGAACATCATGCGCCACGGAGTTCTCGAGCGCCTGGCGGCGCTCCTTCTCGTCAGAGTCCTTCAGCGACAGGCGAAGCTCCGCGCCGCCGGAACCTCCGTGTGTCACGTCCACCTGCCCGGTCAGAGCTCCATCCGCACCAAGCGTGAATGATCCCTTCCGCTCATTTCCATTCCCTTCAGGAGGTAATATCGGCAAAGCAAGTACCTGGCTTGCCGGCCCGGCGGAGAGAATCCCGTAGCTCCCCTGCAGATAAGCCGGAAGGTTCCCGACAGGCGTCCGCTCGTTCGTAGGATCAAAGATCAGATATCGCCTGCCGTCGTGTCCCTTTGCCAATGCCATCAACCGTGAGTCGTTCACGTCTGCGGGTACTTCAATCGCGGCAATCATGTGATTGCCGTAGATCGACGGAACTTCTGGATCGACGATGCCTCGCCGGTCGTCCACCGGCATGTAATAGGCGTTGATCCCCGCCACGCGCAGCATCGAAATCAGCAGCGTCGTCTTGTCTTTGCAATCCCCATAGCGGTTCCGGAAGATATCTCCTGCGTGGTTAGCCTGGAAGCCGCTGATACCCCGCGATACGACGAAATATCGAATATTCTTCTGGATATTCTCCGTAATCCGGCTGAGCTTTGAGTAGAAATCAGGAGCGCCCGCGATGAGCGATTGCGTGAAGGCCGTAATCTCCGGCGACGGCTGCGGCCGGTCAGCTTCCAGGCCGGTTACCCACGCGCCCACCGCCTTCCACTCGTTCTCCTTCCCCTCCACCGCCGCATCGCCCCACTGCACACTCATGCGTGCCGCCAGGGCTTCCCACTCGGGATGGGATGGTATATCCCGCAGGTCCAGCGCCGGCATATCCCTGACCTCCCAGCGCCAATGTCCCGGAGCCACCTCCACACCCGGCACCGCCTTGAAGCTATGCCACGCCTCTGCATGGTGTCCACCCTGCGGCAAGTCGATCTCTAACGCCTGAAAGACAACCGGAATCCCATTCTGGATGCGCCACACCTTCTCATGCATGTACGGGCGCAGAACCTCTTCCGACTCACAAAACACCGTCGCCCCTACATCAACGGCCGGCGGATGCGCGATCCGTTCCTTATACGTCGAGAGCATCACAGGAATCTGAGTGTCACCCGCCTCCACAAAATCGGTGTCCTGCGCCATGTACTGCTTCTCATCTGCTGCGACAGTCCACACACGGAAGTAGTTGATCTTTTCATCCACGTCGTAACCAACGGCGCAGGTATTATGTCGGCCCTGGGGCTTCAGAATGCGAATAGCCTGCCGTTCTCGTTCGGTCGGTCTGCCGGTCGCGTCAATGGCTTCAACGTACTCGTCGTAAAGGATCACGGCCGATGCATCTTTGACATAATCCGGCGTGCGAGTCTTATTTGCCTGCACGGCCCAATCCGGCAATGGCTGATTCTTGCCAAATATCCCCGACCGTGCCTGCATCGGAAATGCGGCAACGACGGCAATTGCAAGCACTGGATGAAGAAGATGGCCCCCTCTCATCTCAGTTCCCTCTGGCTGTCTGCGATCTGGTCAGAACGATTTGCTGTTGATCCGCAGCCGCTACCTTCTGGTAGAAGTCGTGGAGATCCCCGTATTCCTTACTGTCCAGGACCGTGTAGTTATAGCCGATTGTCCGCGTCGCGACGATGTCATTTCCCTTCACTGTTGAAGATGACTTGAAGGCTGCGTGATTCGCCCAGCCAATGCTGGCGGGCGCCGGCGGATTCTCGATCGTGAATTCGGCGGGAACGTGGTAGGTCACCGCATCCTGCTTCATCAGCGCAAAGTGAACGTCGATAGGGGTCATCCTCTTGTCCTGCGATACAAACGGATGCCCTGCGTGCGCACCAAAGAACTCTTCCGGCAGGATCAGGTGCTTCCCAGTCACATTAGCCAGCGTCCCCGAAACATCCACCATCGCCAGCAGGTTCGACTCATAGTCAGGAAGGCCCAAAAAGTGATTGAAGTCAGCCTGGACACCCTCAGGCAATTCTCTGCGAATCTCCTCGTTGAACTGTTTCTTCACCTCGTTCTCGTCAGTTCTCAAGCTCAGCTGGCGCCAGTGGAGAGCCTCCTGCCCGCGCAAAATGAAGCGTATGGTGCCTTTGACGTTGCCGGACGGATCGATCGTGAGATCCGCAATCCGATCCACGAGGTTCGTCGTGTAAGGCGTCGCGGGTGTAGTCCCTGCGCCCAAGCCCTTATCGCTCTCACGGAACCCGGAAGCCAGCATGTGCTTCCAATGCAAAACCCCATATGGACACATCTTCTGCCCGGGATCGAGGTAGACGTCTTTACCGTCGATCGAAACGATCGCCACGTAATCGTCGAGTTGCGAAGTCGACATCAAAGTCGGATCAAAGATCGCGTGGTTGCGGTTTACGATCTGCATCGGATAAGCGTGCAGCCCTGCCGCTCGTGCCAACGCAATATACAGAAGCGCTAGTTCATCGGAAGAGCCGCTCTTCTGCTTCCATACGTCTTCGGCGTCTTTGACCTGCTTCAGCTTTTCGCTTTTGAGTTCAGCCTTGCTCTTTTCACGGGTGAAGTCCGTATTGTCCAGCTTCATGACCGCGGCGTAGATCTTGCGCGATTTCTGATCATCGCTATCATTGGCAGCGACGATCTGCGTCACTGACTCCCTGAGCGCTTTCGTTGGCTCAGCAAAGTGGTCTGCCTCTTTCTGCCACCGATTGCCCTCCTTCTGCCAGAACTCGGCGCCTGTCGCGTACTGCGTGTAATAGAACTGCAGTCTCCAGTTCACACTATTCTGCGGAGGCATCCAGTCTTCCGACGGAATAGCGGGTATGTCCGTGAGATCCAGCTCATAACCGCCTGTGATCTTATGCGATACTTTTTCTCCGATACCGCCCACCGACCCATACATCAATCTGTTCAGTGCTTCACCACGGCTATTCGTGATTACATACATACCCTTCGCCGGCAGAAACGCGTAGTGCGCCTTATGCACGAAGTACGGCTGCTGAACATCCCAGTCCGGGGAGTTGACTACATTGTCTTCGTACCGGATCTGGAATTTGTATTCGAGAATGCTACCAACCTCAACGCTAGGAAGCGTGAACACCGCTGTATTGATCTGCACCTCTTTTGTCTTCACATCCACTAGATCTGACGGCTTAGTTGTCAGCGGGACCGCTGTGCCATCCGAGTGAATTGTGCGTCCCTTGATGTCGGTCACCTTGAAGTTGTGACGCTCATAAGGAATGCGGACTGTGGCCAATTCCTTCCCCTTCTCACTGAGCACCTTGATCCGCGCGTACACCGAGTGATAGTGAAGACTGTCGTCGGTAGTCTCTTCCCGATAGAAGTAGACCGCATCTGCTCCGGGTGCTTTCGGATCGGATGTCATCTCGAGCTCTTCTTTCGTCGGCGCCGGGAACTGAGCTCGAAGCTGTGATGTGAAGGCGACAGGAAGGCAACAGAGCGAAAACAGCAGGTGTTTCAGCCGCATGAGTTTTACCTTGGGAACGGAATCGTTGGCAGTGTACCGCAGTTTCGGCAGAAATCGCCGGCGAATACGTGCCACCTTCGGGTCATTCCACCGGCACACCTTCCCCGGGGCTCGGTCGAGTCAGCCCTGAAGAAATTCAGAGGAGTACCGGGAGGTACACTTGAGGCGCCTGCAAATCGGATCGAATAAGGAAAGGTATTCATGCGCAAAATGAAAGGCTTCTGGCTGCCTCTCCTCCTCTTGGCCTTCCCGCTCATAGAGGCTCGTGCTGGCGCGCAATGGAACCCGCCGAATCCGGTAGTGTCTTTCGAGAAACAGACCAATGGAGTGGAGATACATCAGCAAGCCGGAACACTTCGGCTTGAGGTGGACGCTCCTGACCTCCTCCATGTGACCTACTTGCCCCTCGAGAAGACCGAATCCCACCCGTCCGACAACGTCGTGGTCAAAAAAGACTGGCCGGCTGCAACCTTCGACCTGGCCTCTGACGAAAAGACCATCACCCTCTCCACCGCGAAGCTCAAGATTGTCGTAGAACGGGAATCCGGCGCCTTGCGCTATGAGGATGCCGCGGGGCAACAGCTGACCACGGAGGCATACCGCTCGCTCAGGCCTGTGGAGGTAAACGGCGAGAAGACACATCACGCTGAATCCTTCTTCGCAATCTACGGCTCTCACGAAGGTCTCTACGGCCTCGGCCAGCATCAGGCCGGTGTGTGGAATTACCGCGGTGAGACCGTCGACCTATCACAGGAGAATACAGAGATAGCTGTTCCCCTTCTGGTTTCCACAAACGGATACGGCATCTTCTGGAACAACCCTTCGCGTAGCCGCGTCAACAACCGTTTTGTGCACTCGCTATATCTCAGCGCAGAAGTCGCCGATCGAATTGATTACTACTTCATTTATGGCCCCGGCGTGGACCAGATCATCGGCCGCTACCGCGAACTAACCGGAGAAGTGCCGCTATTCGGTCGATGGGCTTATGGGTTCTGGCAATGCAAGAACAAGTACCAATCGCAGGCGGAGATTGAAGGAGTTGCCGCGAAGTACCGCTCTCTTCACATTCCTGTGGACAACATCGTGCAGGACTGGTTCTGGTGGGTCACCATGGGCGAGATGAAGTGGAACTCGAAGTACCCTGACCCGCAAGGCATGATCAATAAACTGCATGAACAACACTTTCACTTGATGGTGTCCGTCTGGCCGTACTTTCGCCCCGGAACCAGCATTTACGACCAGTTCGACAAGAATGGCTGGTTCATTGCGAAGACGCTGGTCGGCGGATTCCACCCGCTAGGTCAAGCCCTTTACGACCCATCCAATCCGCAAGCTCGAGCCGAGTACTGGAAGAACATCGATGCATCGCTTTTCGCCAAGGGCGTCGACGCGTGGTGGCTCGACACCGATGAGCCGGAGACGGAAGGACGCGAAGACAACATCCTAATCGACCATAAGGTGCACATCGGTTCAGGCGCGCGGTACGCGAACATCTACCCTCTTTGGCACTCTGAGGGCGTTTCGCAGGGCCAGCAGACGGCCTCCGACAAGAAGCGCGTATTCATTCTCTCGCGCTCTGCGTACGCCGGCTCGCAGCGTCTTGGCGTGACCGCGTGGTCAGGCGACGTCCTCAGCGACTGGGAAACTTTCAAGCGGCAGATTCCCGCTGGTCTGAACTACTCCATCTCCGGCAATCCTTACTGGACTACCGATATCGGCGGCTTCATCTCCGGCGGCAACTTGAACGATCCCAAGTTCCGCGAGCTCTTCATCCGGTGGTTCCAGTTCGGAGCCTTTTCGCCCATCTTCCGCGTCCACGGCACTCGCTACCCCGACGAAAATGAACTCTGGTCCTACGGACCGGACGCGCAGAAGATCCTGGTCGATTACGACAACCTCCGCTATCGCTTGTTGCCCTACATTTACTCGCAGGCGTGGCAGATCACCAGCAATCGCGCCACGCTGATGAGGCCTCTCGTCATGGACTGGCGTGACGACGTCGATGCCCAGGATACCGGGGATGAATATCTCTTCGGCCCAGCGATCCTCGTAAGTCCCGTCACCACGCAAGGCGCTACAAGCCGCCGTGTCTACCTGCCCAAAGCAGAGTGGTACGACTTCTGGACGGGTGCAAAGATGGACGGCGCCAGATACATCAATGCCGAGGCTCCGCTCGACAAGCTGCCGCTATTCGTTCGAGCCGGTTCCATTCTTCCGTTGGGCCCCGCGATGGAGTGGTCCACCCAGAAACCGGCCGATCCCATCGAGATTCGCATCTATCCCGGCGCAGACGGTGACTTCACCCTCTATGAAGACGAGAACGACAATTACAACTACACCAAGGGCCAGCACGCAACCATTCGGTTGCAATGGGACGACACCGCAAAGACGCTGACCATCGGTGCTCGCCAGGGCTCATTCCCTGGCATGATCGCGAAGCACACATTCAATGTGATCGTCGTCGCGCAGAGCCACGGAGCGGGAGCGTTGGAATCCACGCAGGCTCGCAGGGTCGAGTACTCCGGAGACCAGGTGCAGATCCACCCCTGAACTCAAGGCTAGGTTCTGTGCTTCTACTGATTCTTCCTCAAGCGGTGCGGCTCCAGCATCGTCGATACTGTCGCCAGCGGCAGACCCACTACGTTGAAGTAGCAGCCCTCAATACGGGGGATCCACTTTGCCGCATAGCCCTGAATCCCATAAGCTCCGGCCTTGTCCATCGGCTCGTCTGTTGCTACGTAAGCGGCAATCTCTTCATCGCCTAGAGTCAGGAACTGGACTCCCGTGACCTCGGCTGCGACCTCTACACCTAATCTGGAAGTGATTCCGACTCCGGTAATCACGCGATGAGTCCTGCCTGAGAGCAACCGAAGCATCCTGGCGGCATCAGCCGCATCCTGTGGCTTTGCGAGAATGTGCCCATCCAGTGTCACAGTGGTATCGGCTCCCAGAACAACCGCTTCCGGATCTCGCATCTGTGCGTAAACGGCTTCCGCCTTTTCCCGGGCAAGACGAACGACATAGCCGATCGGATCCTCGTCCGCATGCAGATCTTCATTGATGTGGGCGGGTTGCACTTCGAACTTGAACCCCGCCTGTTTTAGAAGTTCGCGGCGGCGTGGCGAGGCGGAAGCAAGGATGAGTCGGTGCATGTCGATCTCTTGAGCTTAATGCTTCGTTCCGGCCGAATCGAATCGTCAGATACCGGTGTAGGATCACATTCAGGTTTGCTTTTCCCCGTCAGTCGCATCCGTATGAGGTCAATGTGAGGGTTCCCGGGCGCCGCTTCATCCTGATCTTGGGGTTCGCAATCATCTGCCTGCCTGGCGTGCACTCCCAACAGAACTCCAGCGCCGCCATCCCCGGAGCACGCTCTGTTATGGACGCGCACAATTGTTATCCCTATGGCGAATGGTGGAATGACCGTATCGATCGCGCTCTCTCCGCAGGCACGCCTGTAGCTATTGAGCAGGACCTTGCCTGGTACACCGATCGAAAGAGCGGCCGCAGCTGGTCCGTCGTCACACACGGCGATCCGATCACCGGCCGTGAACCGACTATAGAGCACTACTTCTTTGATCGTGTACGGCCAGTTGTTGAGCAGGCTTTACGCGCGGACGACCACCGCAGCTGGCCACTCATAACGTTGAACCTCGATTTCAAAGATGACAACCCCGACCACCTCGCCGCTATCCGGGTGCTTCTTCTGAAATATCGCTCGTGGATCACCGAGGCGCCGAAAGGAAACAGTAGTGACACCGTTCAGCCTCTCGTTGTCCGCCCAATCCTCGTTCTCACGGGTGAATCAGACGCTCAGCAGGCAATCTTTTACGACCACCTCGGTCCCGACGATCCCGTCCTCGCCTTCGGAGCGGTGCACACCGTTGACAAGCACTACCATGCCGCTCCCGAGGAGATCGACTCCGAGAAGGCCACGAACTACCGCCGCTGGTGGAACAATCCCTGGCGCGTCGTTGAGTCCGGGGGACAGCAGCACGCAGGAGACTGGACTCCCGACAAGATGCGCCGGCTCCGGGCGCTTGTAGAACGCGCCCACTCCAACGGTCTTTGGATCCGCTTCTACACGCTCGACGGCGCAGATGAAGATGAGCTCAGCTGCCACGGCTGGTTCCACACCTACAACTTCGGAGACCTCGCTGCCGCTCGCAAACGCTGGCAGGCCGCAATCGCCGTTGGCGTGGACTATATTGCCTCAGATCAATACGAGTTGCTCGGCGCAGAAATTCAGCAATCAAGCCGCAAAGGCAACACAAGCCGCTCACAATGAGCGGCTCGTGTCGTCTGCCATTCAACAGCAGCGCGTTTGCCTAAATGCGATGATCCCGCCACAACGCTTCCATCTGTTCCAGCGTCCGCCCCTTTGTCTCCGGAACCATTCGCCACATGAATAATGCGGCGATCACCCCCATCACACCGTAGATCCAATAGGCAAACCCATGGTGGAAGTGCTCGACAAGGTACGGATTCTTGTCGAGGATCGGAAAGCTCCAGCTGACGAGATAATTCGCAACCCACTGGGCAGCCACAGCCAGGGCCATCGCTTTGCCACGAATCTGATTCGGGAATATCTCGCTTAGCAACACCCAGGTTACCGGTCCCCACGAAACCGCAAAACCTGCCGTATATACCAGCATGCTGACAAGGGCGAGCATCCCCTTGCCACCGAGCCAGAATGCGGAGCCAAGCGACACCATGCTCACCGCCATGATCAAAGCACCCACAATCTGTAAAGGCCGCCGACCGAATCGATCGACCGTGAGAATCGCAACCACCGTGAAAGTCAGATTCACCGCGCCTACGATGATCGTTTGCAGGAGGGATGCATTTGTTGTCATTCCCATGCCCTGAAAGATGTCAGTTGCATAATAGAGAACCACATTGATCCCCACGAACTGTTGGAACATCGAAAGCATCAAGCCGATAAAGATCACGAGTGCGCCGAACGAGAACATCTGTCCGGAGTGATGTTCGCTCAGCGAAGCTCGAATTTCAGAAAGCTCCTTTTCGCTCTCCTCTTTAGTCACGAGCTTCGCGAGCACTGCACGCGCTCCGCTCTCGTTCCCTCGCAGCATGAGATAACGGGGCGTTTCAGGCACAAAGAAGAGCAGAAGCAGAAAGAGGCCAGCCGGGATCGCGCCCGAGAGAAACATGTAACGCCAGCCGATCGAGTTCAGCCAGGCGTCGCCGCTGCCCGCCCTCGAAATGCCATAGTTCACGAAATAGATCACCAACATCCCGAAGATGATGGCGAACTGATTCCAGGCAACCAGGTTTCCGCGGACTTTGGGTGGAGCAATCTCAGCGATATACATGGGAGAGAGCATCGAGGCTAGTCCCACCCCGATTCCACCGAGAATCCGGTAGAACACGAAGTTAGTCATGTATCCTGGACCGCCGTGACCGATTGCCGCAAAAGGAAACTCCGGCGCGGAGGCTCCCAGAGCCGAGAGAAGGAAGAGCAGCGCTGCAATAATCAAGCCTCTTTTACGTCCGATATTGGTGCTGACCCATCCCCCGATAAGCCCTCCGATGATGCAGCCGATCAAGGCACTCGATACCACAAAGCCAAGAAGCGAGTTCGCGGCGTTCGCCTGTGCCGGGTTCGCCAGATCCGAAAACCTGGGATCTACGAAATACGCCTTCAGGCTGCCTACCGCACCATTAATGACTGCAGTGTCATAGCCGAACAGCAGACCGCCCAGAGTGGCGATCAACGTCAGAAGCACAACATACGGATTGATTCTGGACATCGTCTTTCCTCGAACAGACGACTATACAAATGCGAGAAGGAATGCACAAGCGAATAAATCGCTTTATCTAAGAAATTATCGGAATGACGATCTAACCGCGCTTCGATCCGGAAACTCGAGCCAGGGCGTGCTCCGCCGCTACCACACCGCGGTACTGGGCCTCCTCGAATATGGAGAAGCCACTCAGGTCGGAATTGGCGAAAAGCAGGTTGCCGTGCAGCTTCGCCAGGCTCCTTCGTTCCGGCGATGTCACGGCTCCCACGGAAGGCCGAGCCATCGCGTGCCCCATCCGCATTAAGTCCATACGTGAGACGCACTGGCGTATATCCGGGTGTACACGTTCGAGATCGTGAAGGATTGCATCCTTCCAATAACCCCAGTTGCCGCTCAGCAGCATCCGCCTGTTCTGAGATGCAGGCCCTTCCGCCAGCGCCCAGTAGAAGGTCCACACCGTCCGGTCCACATGTGTTCGCAAGGTCTGATGCGTCGCATCCACGTACCCAAGTGTTGGTGAATCCATGAAGACGCTGTCCCAGGTAGGATCGCTGCCGTAGTTCTTCGGTAAACGATCGAGTGTCAAGTTAGCTGTCAGCCAAGGTGAGTACTCAAAAGTTTTCAGCGGCATCATGCCTTCGACGAGATAGGGCGCGAGAAACGTCGGCGCAGCGTAGATAACGAAATCTGCGTGGTACTCCGCATCTCCCGCATAAACCTTCAACCCTGATCCAGATTGCACGATCCTGTGCACCATCCGGCCTGTTCGCACAAAGCTCCCAATTCGTTCCATCAACCTCTGTACGATCCACCCGTTTCCTTCCGGCCACGTAAGCGGTCCCTTTTCTTCTGGCTCCCGCGATGCGAAATACTGTATCCCCGCCCACGCCGATGTTTGGTCAAGCGTCGCACCATAATCATCGCGGCAGCAATAGTTCAAATACCAGCGAAGAACACGCGAATTCATGCGGTGCTCGCTCAGCCAGTCTGCGAACGATATCCGGTCCAGATTTGCGCTCTCCTGCGAGAAACCCACCTCCATCGGCACGGTGAATCTGCTGGTCGCTCGAAAGGCTCCAATCTGTTCCTCAAGCCGTCGAAACTCATCGCGATCACTCCGCGTCAATCCGATCGCCGGCTCAATTCCCTCTTGCCAGCGACCATAAAGAAAGAGCCGCTCCTGCGGCGTAAAGCACAGATAGCGCTCATCCCATTTTCCGTCCTTCAGCACTCCCAGATCTTCGAACAACTCGCGGACATAGATCGCCTTCCGACCGGGTACCGGAACATAATGCGCAGCCCACGGATAGCGTGTAATCTCGTTTTCGCCCCACCGTGAGTTCCCACCTGCCTGATCGCACATCTCGAGAAGAACGAAATCCCTGAAGCCGCTCTTGTGCAGACGCCACGCCGCGCTTAGGCCAGCGATTCCGCCGCCGACAATCACAATTGGAATCTTCTCTACACGGTTGGCAGCAGCAAAGGCAGCCCGGTCGCGCAGCAGATGCCCCTGCGTGAACGACTCATTCACGAAGCCGCCCGCAATCTGCGGCTCGCTCTTTGCCGCGAGCCCCACAATCGAAAATCCCGCTCTCTGAATGAAAGAACGCCTCGAAACCGTCAATGGCTTATATCTTTCCAGTCCTGGTCGTACAGATGGACCAGAACCTGATCGTTCAGGCGATTTGGAGGCATCGACATCGGCGCCATGTCCGGCGGAAACTGAAAGAGTGCAGGCATATCCTTGACGTTCACGAAGCGCAGGCCGGGCGGTAATGAGGTAGGCGTCCGGTATTCGTGGTGCCCCGCAAGTACAAACCCCCACTCACCAAACGACGGAACGTACACGTGGTAGGGGTTGATCAACATCCCTGCTTGCTTGATCGTTTCAGCGATACACCAGTACGAGTCGCGCGCAAACATCGGTGACGTGCTCTGGACGACCATCAATCCCTGTTCACTGAGATGACGAGCTACCGCCTTGTAGAACGCTGTTGTGTAGAGCTTGCCGAGCGAGTAGTTCGTAGGATCAGGAAAGTCGATCACGATGAAGTCGAAGCTGTCGGTGTTCGACTCTACCCACGGAAATGCGTCAGCATTGATGACATGGACCTTCGGAGAGAGAAACGACTGATGATTGAGCCCTGTCAGCATCGGATTGGTCGTAAAAAGGCGCGTCATCTCCGGATCGAGATCGACGAGCGTCACGCTCTCCACCTGCGGATACTTCAAGATCTCCCGGACAGCCAGCCCGTCTCCGCCGCCCAGCACAAGCACGCGGCGCGGTGCTGCAATGGCTGACAGCCCAGGATGGATCAGCGCTTCGTGATACCGATACTCGTCGCGCGAGCTGAACTGAAGGTGACTGTTCAGAAACAGCCGGATATCGTCCTTGAAGCGCGTTAGAACGATGTGCTGATAATGTGTATCCCGCGCAAAGATGATCTCGTCCGCATAGATGTTGTCTTCCGCCGCCTGCGTGATGCGCTTCGCCTCGACAAGCCCAGTACACAGCGCGGCGAGCACCACGAGGCAGAAGCCGCGCAGCACCGCCGTCCTCGCTAGCTGATTCGCGAAGATCCACGTGCTCCACAGTGCGACACCCGCGTTCAGAATGCCGAACAGCATTGCCGAACGAACCAGACCCAGATGCGGCACCAGAAGAATTGGAAACAGCAGCGAAGCTCCCAACGCGCCCAGATAATCGAAGGTCAGCACATGCGCGACCACATCTCGAAAGTGATACCGGTCGCGAATGATCCTCATCAGCAACGGGATCTCAAGCCCGACAAGTACGCCGATCACAATCACAAGCGCGTACATCAAGAACTGAAACCCCTGCGAGTAGGCGAAGGCCAGGAAGAGGAGCGCCGAAGAAAAGCCGCCGACAACCCCTAGAAGCAGCTCAATCCATACAAATCGATATGCGAGTCCGCGATCGATGTAGCGTGAGAGCGCGCTCCCGATACCCATTGCAAACAGATAACAGCCTATGATCGTCGAAAACTGCAGCACGCTGTCGCCCAGCAGATAACTGGCAAGCGTTCCTGCCACGAGCTCGTAAATCAGCCCGCACGCGGCGATCAAAAGAACAGTGATGAAAAGAAGGATCCCCACTTTAGTGAACGGCCGCCGCGATGATCACACACAGTCCGAGAGACATGGCGCCCAGCAGAATCGCGAGCGCGAGGTTGTGCTCCTGTACGATCTCCTTCCACAAGTTGTAGGGCGTGAGTTTGTCCAGAACCAGAAAGGCACCGGCGAAGATTACAATCCCAATCGCCGCATAGATGATCGCATTCACCACATTATTGATTTGGATGATCATTACTTGCCTCCCGTGTAGTGGTGGTAAGAACTGTAAACCGACCGGTATGATCCCGGGTTATCGCGCACGGACTTCGGAACATTGCGCACCTCATCGATGCGGTTCAGGCTCCAGCCGCGGTACTCGGCGAAAGACACCAGAATCAGAACCAAAACTCCATAAGCCAGGATGAAGTTCCGCATTAGTCCTCCTCCCCTGAAGACTTGAATGAATCTCGAATGTTCTCAACGCTGCTGAGAAGCGATCCATCATTAGGGGCGGTTCCGTAGTCGCTCTCAGCCCATCGAAGATGCTCAAAATTCAGCGATCGCCACGTGATCAGACCCGCCGGAATTAGCAAAGCCAGTGCAGCGAGCCCGAAAAAACTCGCCTGCGGAACATCGCGCTTCACAGTCACCCCGTAGCGAATGAGCCCCCGATTGGGATCGCTCTCCGGCTCGATGCGAAGATAGTAGTTCCCAGGGGGAACGCTCGGAATCGTCACGGTGTTCGTTGTTCCGCCTTCCGACCATGATCCGTCAGAGTCGTAGCCGTGGTAATAGCTGACCTCACGACCGAAATCGTAAGCGTGGCCTGTGTCCTGATCGATGAGTGCATAGTTCAGATACAGCCAGTCGTTATCGACCCCCGCGTTAGTCGTGACTTCAACGTCCGCTGTACGTCCCTTGAGTTGAAACACATCAGTCACGAATGAGGCTTCGCCTCCAGCGCTGGTATTGAACTCGAACGTTTGTTCGAAGACCTGCTCGCTGCTCTCGATCCAGTACGCACCGACTGCAATCGCCAGCAGAGCGATGAGAAATGCGCCCGTCAGAGCCCATACGCTCTTCACATTCGAACTCATCGGAGAGGGCTGATTCTCGTACACTCCGACGGGCGATGGCGCCTGTCCCGGAAGCTTGAATGCTTTCCAGATATCCTTCCCGGCAAGGTACTCGCCGATCGACCACGTGACTTCCTTTCCGCTGCCCTCGCTCGAGATAACCCGTGGCGGTGAAATGAAGTCCGACACCCGCGCAACTTCACCAACGCGCACCTGCCAAGGAAATTCTCCCAGAACGAAAGCCGTCGCTGCATCGGCCGTCTGGAAATGCCGATAGGTTTCTCCAAGGTACTTCAGTGTCGCGCCGCCTGAACTTACCTCCGGCAGAGCACGCAGTACGCTGACATCGTTCCAGTGACCCTCAAATTCAGTTAGGTACCGAAAACCCTTCGTCGGATTGAACAGCACATACTCGTGCCAGCTATAGGAAATTCCTTCTACCTGGATCGTGCGGCGCTCGAATCCAATTACTTCATAAAGAACTCCGCGTATAGTCCCGCGCGATCCAAGCGGTATGAGCGGTGGATCTTCACTCGTCGAAGCGTGAAACTGCTGCAGGATCCTCAGCCTCGGATCTTGCGCATCTAGCACGGAATGACAGCTCTCACAGACGATCGTGACAGCGTTTCCGAACGAGCGGACCGTCAGGCTGGCGCCGCAGCCGGGACAGTTGAGCGACCTCACATGCGGCGCTCCCGCCGGCGTGGGTCCGCTGGTGCTCACGACCACCCCTCAAAGGTGCGCAGATTCTTGAGCTTCAGATCGTCGAAGTCAACAAACTCACCCAAGAACAGCAGCGGCGGATCCTCACTGTAATCGAAGGTGGCGAACTTTTGTGATCGCGACATCAGGTCGATGAACACCACATCCGACTTGTCCCAGTATTTAAACGGCAGCTCCCCTTCTACCCCGCAGTAGTGAGCCTTCGTGATGGTGCTGACCACGTACGTCTCGCCATCCCACACGTACTGCTGGCCGACCTTGCACTCACGCGGTAATATCCCAACCTGCGCCGGAAACGTGACTGCATAGTTCAGCTGCGCATCAGAGAGCCAGCCGCTCGTGCCATCGATCGTTACAAAGTGCCACTCATTCCAGTTGCCCTGTTCGTACTCGTAGATGATGCGCCCTAATACGCTGAATGAACGATTCCCAAACACCCCTTCAGTCCCGACCTGAATCGGCGAACTGTTCGGAGGCAAGTCCGCCACTTTACCGACCCTCTGGAGATTGATATCCGTCCGGATCAGAACAGACTTGCAGAATTCGCATACGGTCTGTACGCTGCCCGACCAGCGAAACACGATCTTTGCACCGCAATTCGGACAGTTAGCGATTGGCTGCGTCATTTGTTCTTACCGCCTGTCCCGAGCGCCCCGGCGGCGGCAAATGAGCAATCGTACTGCCGCTCAATGCTGCTTACGCGAACCGATCTCGCCGAAAACCGTGCTGCGAGCTGCGATTCAAACTCCCATCGCTCTCGCGGTACGCAGCAGAATAAGTTCATACAGAGGGAACCAAATTCAGGAAACGTGTGACACGTCAGGTGCGACTCCGACAGCAGACAAAGGCCAGTGATTCCTCCCGTTCCCGGAAACTGATGCCAGTGCGGCTCTCCGATTGTGCGAAGTCCCAGATCTTCAACGATCTGCGCGAATAGAGCGCTCAGGCACCGCATGTCGCAAAGTGCGTCCGCGCTGCACCCCTGTGCATCAACGATCCACTCAGTCCCATGCATACTGTCCCGTGTCACTGTTGAGGATGGCCGCATTCGGGGCAAAACTTACTTGGTTTTGGTATCTGTTTGCCGCAACTTATGCAGAACTTGGTCTCGGTTGCCGCGGGCGCACCAGAGTCGGACTGAGCCGATCCTGGCCTTCTCAGTGCGTCCATCATCGCTTGCCCCATCGCAACTCCAGCGCCCAGACCAGCACCCACGCTCGCGGTCCCAGCACCCTCGTTCGCGGCGGCGATCGGAATCGACTGAGCGACCTCGAACTGCGTATAGCGTCCCATATCGCCTACCATATTCATGCCAATTCGTTGGTCTAGGATCTTCTGCAGCTCATCGGGAAGGGACAAATTCTCCACCACGAAGCTGTCGAGCAGAAGACCATATTCCGCGAAGCCTGGCTTCAACGAAGCCACCAGCTTGTCCGCGAGCGCCACCTGATTCGCCGCCATGTCCAAGAACGGCACCTGGCTGTTGGCAAACGTATCCGTCATTCGCCCAACGATCGTGTTGCGCAATTGCCCTTCCAACTCGGGAACCGTATAGAGATCGCGCGTGCCACTGATCTTCGAATAGAAGGTCTTTGGATCGACAATGTGGTACGTGTAGATTCCGAATGCCCGAATTCGTACTGCGCCAAACTCTTTGTCGCGAATCGTGATCGGGTTTGGTGTGCCCCAGCGCTGATTTGTTTGCAGCCGCGTTGAGAAAAAGTACACATCCGACTTGAATGGGGACTTGAATGCCTTGTCCCAGTTCATCAGGTACGTGAGAATAGGCAGCGTCTGCGTATTCAGGGTGTACAAGCCAGGCGCGAACACATCCGCCACACGACCCTCATTCACGAAAACCGCCATCTGCGACTCGCGAACGGTGAGCTTGCCTCCATTCTGAATCTCTCGATCCTGCATCGGATAGCGATACGCGAGAATGCCGTCGTCCGGCTCGACCCACTCAATGACGTCGATGAACTGCTTGGACAAGAAGTCGCGAAGGCTCATTGGAACGCTCCGTCGATGAATTCACTTACCCTTTTCCGGTGAGGGCATCGTAGGGCCTCAGATGCCCGGTGTCAACAAGTACCGATATTGCTGACCTGTAATAACTTATTGCAATTCGCGAACTTACAGATTACTTACACTGGCGGCTTCCTCGTACGTGTATCACGCCCTCGTCTGAGAAATCGGGCTGTCAGCATCTTGCGAGCAACTCTGGTTCATCAAACCCATCGAGGTTTCAATGCGAAGAAGAGACTTTCTCTCCTCCACCCTGCCCATCGTGGGTGGCATCTTGTTACTCGAATATCAGCACGCTGACGCAGCAACCGTCTCCCGAAGCATCTTGGAATTCGGAGCCAAGCCGGATGGTAAGACGCTGAACACCAGTTCCATCCAGCACGCCATCGACGCAGTTTCGCAGGCCGGAGGAGGAACCGTCGTTGTTCCCGCCGGGACTTTCCTCTCAGGTCTCATCGAGCTGAAGAGCAAGGTAAACCTCAACCTCGCCGAAGGTAGCACTCTGCTGGGAAGCTCCTCGATATACGACTACAAATTCGCTTCCAACCCCTCTGCCCACAATGGCCCGAATCCGCACCATCTTATTTTCGCGATGAACGCAGATGACGTAACCATCTCGGGCACAGGAACGATTGATGGCCAGGGCTCAAGCTTTTGGGAACCCTCAGACAAGGCCTCACCCGCCGAGGACTGGGCTGGCGTCGCGTCACACGACCTCGCACCGAAAAAGAGCGGTCGTCCCAGCCCGTTGCTGCTCTTTGTCAATTGCCGCCACCTCGCCGTTCAGGATGTACACATTCAGAACTCGCCGGGCTGGACGCTGCATGCTATCAACTCCGATAGCGTTTCCATCCGAGGCATCACGATCAAGAATCCGGTCAATGGCCCAAACACCGATGGCATCGACATTACCGGATGCCAGAACGTCACGATTTCAAATTGCTCTATAGAAACGGGCGATGACGCGATCTGCCTCAAGAGCCAGAACCCGTTCGGACCCGAACCGCGTCTCGTGAAGGACGTCTCCATCACCAACTGTCATCTATCGACCTGCTGTAATGGTTTCAAGATTGGGACGGAGACCGAAGGGGGCTTCGAGAACATCACTTTCTCAGATTCGGTGGTCTTCAACTGCGAAGTGCCTTATAAAGAGCGCGTCATTGCGGGCGTGGCATTGGAGATCGTGGATGGTGGTTGGATAGACGGGGTGATCGTCAAGAACATCAAGATGCAGCGCTCGCGCACGCCCATCTTTATCAGGCTCGGGAATCGTAAGCGCGTTCACGATTACCCGCAACACGGTATCAGAAACGTGGACATCGACAACGTTCAAGCGTCCGAAGCGCTTGTCCCCAGTTCCATAAGCGGGCTCCCGGGCATGGAGATCCGCAGCGTCACCTTGTCACACATGAGTCTTCAGGATTCTTTGCGAGGCAGCTCGGATCTGGTAAAGCGCCCCGTGCCGGAAAAGGACACGGCCTATCCAGAATCCAGAATGTTTGGCATGCTGCCCGCATCAGGACTCTACGTTCGGCATGTTCGCGATCTGCATCTCAACGAAGTCACCTTTACTGCCCCTTCGGGAGAGAGCCGCCCTACGCTTGTCTTCGATGACGTCGTCGGTGCGCGATTGTCAGAGATCAGAAGCTCTCCGATAAGCGGCCGAATGCCGGTTCTGCTCCAAAACAACTCGAGCGACGTACAGATCCTGAAGAAAGCTGGTTAGCTTATTCAAAGTCTCTTCGTCGCCACGAGTATCTTTGCTCTCGATCGCGCTACGGCCCCATGCTGTCTGGGGTACAAGCACCTGCCCCGCTCGCCGGAGTCGGAGGCGTCGGTGGTTTAGCCCACGGCACCGCGTTAAAGTCAAAGAAGTCCAGGAGGTTCGGCTGCGCGGCATCCCGGTTGGTCAAGTGCGCAGACGGACCGATAAAGCGGTTCTCGACGAACTTGATGATTGCTGTGTGGTCCATGGGGATGTGCGATACGTAGTGTTTCCGCGTAAACGGAGAGATCACCATGTTCGGCACACGGAACCCTATCTGGGCAGCAAATCCCTGCATAGCCGGAGCATCTGCTGGATTCGTGCCAGGATCGTGCGCGTACAGATCGCAGTGCAGATCTCCCGCAGCTGCCGGCAAACACGGGAAGTACGCCGGATTGGTGTCCGGATTCACAGCAATAGACGATATATCCGGGATGCTCCCCATCGACGCGGATGTGAAGTCATTAGAGTGACCCGGAACAGGGGGAACGTGATCGTATGGCCCACCGCCTTCGTCGTAGCTGAGGAAGAACACAGAGTCCTTCCACGATGAGCTGCCCATTAGCGCGTTGATGATGTTCGCAACCGCGGTCTGCCCGGCCGTCACTGGCTGCCCCGAGCCCGGGTGTTCGTCATTATTCCCATATCCGGCCTCGATGAACGCGAAGCTCGGAAGTGTCCCGTTTTTTAGATCCGTGTAGTACTGATCGATAGGTGCGATGTGCGTCGGATCAACGCAGTACGTCTTGGTCGAATCAAGCTGTGTCGGCGGAGCACAGCTCCCCGCGTTTCCATTCAAATAGCGATAGGAGTACGTGAGATTCGAGAAATGAGTGGCAGGATAGGCGCTCTTGCCTGAAGCGAGGCAGTCGTCATTGTTCAGGCAAAGCCCCTCGGTCACCGTGTAGTAGATCTTCCACGAGACATTCGCCTGATCCAGTTCCTGGAAGATGTTATTGATGTTTAGCTGAGGCAGATGATCGTCGCCACCCGGATCGTGCACCAGGCCCTGCGATGTGCCCCCTGTGAATGTCACCAGCCGATTGGGAACACTCTTGCTCGCCATCGGCGAGAACCAGCGATCGGAAATCGCGAACTGCGATGCCATGTAGTAGTAGTAGTTAAGGATGTCCTGATCGTAGTAACCCATCGCTCGCTGACCGGTAAGATCGCTGAACGTGCCTGAGCATTTGCCCGCTGCGCAGCTCTTTGCAAATCCTTCTGCGGTATGCACAAAGCCGTCCATTTTGATCGGACGCGTGTCCAGGAAGTTGTATCGGTTCACATCACCATAGCTGGATAGCCAGTCGGACGAGTCGTCGTCAATGCATGTGCTCTTCAGCTTGAACAGTGAGTATGCAGTCCCCTCGTCATCCATGTTCGAGATCGTTGCCTCTTTTCCATCGTCGATCCCGTCAACGAGGTACTGCACACCGTCATCGCCCTTGTCGTACTGGTTCGCTGAGCGATACAGATTCAGCCTTCCGAAATAGTTATCGAACGAGTGGTTCTCCTGGAGCATGAAGATGACGTGATCGATCGACTGCACACTTCCCGCCGGGTTGACGGTCACCGAGGCAGAAGCTGTTGCTGTCCCGCCATTCCCCGTGGCTGTCACCGTGTAGGCCGCCGTCGCCGTTGGAGTAACAGCTTGCGTTCCCCCGGTCGGCTGCAGGTTGTACTTGCTCCCATCAGATCCGTTGACCGCTACGCTCGTAGCGTTTGCCGCCACTACCGTCAGGGTTGATGTGTTTCCCGAGACGATTGTGGTTGGATTCGCGGTGATCGTGACTGTTGGTGCGGGATTAGCGGTCACCGTGACCGTCGCCTGTGCCGACGCGCTGCCGCCAGCACCCGTTGCAGACGCCGTGTAAGTCGTCGTGGTCGACGGACTGACCGACTGAGTTCCGCCGGCTCCATTGTTGAAGTTGTAGCTGGTCCCATCCGACCCGGTCAGCGTAACCGTAGTCGCGTTCACCGCGGTTACTGAGATCGTTGACGACTGCCCTGCAGTAATCGATGGCGGGTTCGCCACGATCTGTACGGTGGGCGCGGGGTTTGCTGTGACCGTCACCGTTGTTGTCGCGGTCGTATTCCCGCCGCTGCCGGTGGCCGTAGCCGTATAGGTCGTCGTCGCCGACGGGCTGACTGCCTGGGTGCCCCCCGTCGCGCCGAGAGTGAACTTGCTCCCGTCAGAACCGGAGATCGACACGCCTGTCGCGTTGGTCGCCGTGACGGTCAGAATGGAAGAACTGCCGGCCGTCAACGATGCGGGGTTTGCATTAATCGTCACCGTTGGTGCCGACGAGCCTGAGCCAGCGCCTGAAGACGAGACGTTGACAGTTGAAGCGGCCGTAGCAGAACCGCCCGGACCGCTCGCACTCGCGGTGTACGTCGTCGTCGCGGTCGGCTTCACGGGCTGCGTGCCTCCAGCGGCGGCAAGCGTGTATGAGCTGCCGTCAGATCCAGTCACTACGACCTTGGTCGCGTTCGTGGCCGCGACCGTAAGCATCGCCGACCCGCCGGAAGCAACAGTCGCCGGATTCGATGAAATGCTCACCGTCGGAAGAGGTGAAGTCGTCGTAAGCTTGCCGCTCATGCTCGCGCAGCCGACCGTGACGAGCAGCGAAGCTAGCGCCCAAAGCTTGGCGGAAAACAGGCAACTCAGATTATGAAGACGTTGTGGCGCAGGCAATGCGTTCCCCCTTCTGTCGCTCAACCGAATCTCTATGAAAAAGGCGTGAACGATAGGCGGGCTTGCCGCTCTCGGAAAGACATCGCTCAGCAGTGTGTCTTGGCGATTAAATCGAGCATTCCGTTTTGGCGCTCTGCAGCACGCTCTCGAGCCGGATATCCGGAACTGGACGCACTTCTACTTAGAAGGGAATTGGAGCAAGTTAGATGCCCGTGTCGACCCCGGCGCTGAGGTGTCAATCAACAATATTTTTTGATTGGGCTTCCACTCCGGCTCTCTCTATTCACCGATGCGGAAAATGCCGGTGACCACAGGGCTGTCCTTTTTCCCCGGTGCGCTCGCATAGGCTTTGATGGTCAGCGCAGTCCCCTTCACTTCGATGGGTGCAAGATAAGGTGGGGCACCCTCGAGTGGCTGTGATCCATCGACCGTAAAACGGATGGTCGCACCGGGAGTGCTGCAACCCAACTTCACTTCCGTGTCCCTTTTGAAGACGCCGGGCGCTGGCTCAAAGCTCGGCTCACAAGCTACGTTCCCGGCGTGCGTGCCCCGGATCTGTGCAGGCGACTGCGGGAGCGGGGCGAAAGACGGCGCGATGCCCAGCATCACCGAGCGCAAATATGCCCGACGCAACTCGTGACGCGGCCATCCTTGGTAATCCTCATTCCAATCCTTGAGAAGCGCATCGACATTCTCAAACGCTTTGGCGATTTTGGCACCGCGAGGCGGACGGATGGCCGCGATCAACAGCTCGATGCGTGGCGTGCTCAAGCGATCATAGATCGACACCTTGAATAGCCCCTCAGCAGGAATCGGAAGAGAAAGGGTGCGTCCCCGCTTCTGGATCTCGCCGCGTTTCTGCTGCTCCGTCGGATTTGAGAGGTTTCGGAACACGTAGGAGTAGCTGCCATCCGATAGTGCGCCAGCCAGTCCACCCACCTCAACGTCGCCAGCCGGGTCAATCTCTCCAACTGCTTCATCGCTCGGCGTCGAATCGCCACTCCGCGTTCCAGATGGATCTGGAGCGGACTCCAGATTCGACACAGCGCTCACACGCGCCAGCAGATCTACGCCAGCACTGGACGGCTTCCGGTACAACGCTGGTACTCGAAAACCTCGCGCGCAGTCTAACTGCGAGTAGCACTCATAAAGGATTCGTTGACCGTCAGGCAAAAGAATAGTGATGGAGTGGCTGTCGCTGCTGTTCTGCGGCTGCAGGAGCGAGCCGGGAAAGATTGCTGACCCATTGGAGATTAGAGCTTGTCGTCCCGGAATGCGCCATGCTCCAATCACGCGCCATGCGATTCCTGCCGAGGCTGCATGTTGACACAAGAGCCGACCAGGACAGATCAACGCGATTGCAAGTAAGTGCAACCCCGCGACTTCGACAATTGCTTTCAAAGAACTTCGTTCGCGCATCATCAGAGGCTTGCAAAACTTTAAGCAGGAAGATCAACTATCTGTTCAGATGCGTCGCGCTCGATCAGAGTTCATCTCCCGGAACAAAGCAACCGCGACGTAAGAACCTGCCATCGAAAAACCCATGAGCGTGTTGAAGTGCTATGCAAAGGTGTCTCAGATACGCCTTTGAGCTCCCAGTGCAGTGTCACAGAAAAGTCTGATAGGCCCACCAAGTTTGGTCGATCTGTCGGGAAGCGGCACGCAAGTCCTAACGTTCTATACCGGCCCTTTAGTGGCGCACCTCGCGTCGCTGTGCAGTCCTGTTCGCTCTAGCTTCAGTTTCTAAATGCAGTTCATTTCTATTGCTGATACAGGTGTTTGCGATGTCCGAACTTCCTTGTACTTCCTCCCGGCAAGCCTCGTTTTCAACGCTCAACAGTAAGAGAACGACTTCACAAATTCAGATGCTTTGCGCCGTGATTCTGGCAATTATTTGTGCAGCTCCATCTGCATTGGCTCAAACTCCAACTCCCGTTCCTGTACTTACGTGGCGCTATGATCAGACTCACGCCGGACAGAACACTTCAGAGACAGCTCTCACCACCACTAACGTGAACCCGAGTTCTTTCGGCAAACTCTTCTCCGTAAAAGTTGACAGCACGGTATATCCGCAGCCTCTCTACGTCCCCAATTTGAAGATGAGCGACGGACAAACGCACAACGTCCTCTTCGTCGAGACTTCCAACGACAGTATGTATGCATTCGACGCAGACTCGAACGGCGGCTCGAACGCAAGTCCTATTTGGAAGGTAAGCCTTGCGGCCACTGACCACGGAGCCGCTTCTGGCGCTACCGCAATTCCCTGGCAGGACACAGGCTCACCTGACGTAGCTCCTACGATCGGAATCACCGGAACACCTGCCATCGATTCCTCCACGAACACCATGTACGTCGTCAGCAACACCAAGGAGAACGGCAACTACTTCGCGCGCCTGCATGCCTTTGATATCACCAGCGGTGCGGAGAGGTCCGGCAGCCCCGTTGAGATTAAGGCGACAGTCGCCGGCACCGGCAACGGCAGCTCTGGCGGCCAGCTCTCCTTCAGCCCTCTGTGGGAAAACCAGCGCCCGGCCCTTGCTCTTTATAACGGGTTCGTCTACATCGGCTTCGCAGCGCATGGAGACAACGGCAACTGGCACGGCTGGCTCTTCTCCTACAACGCCAGCACTCTGGCACAGAAAGCCGTCCTTTGCCTCAGCCCCAATTCGTACGGAGCAGGAATCTGGGCCTCGGGTGCAGGCCTGCCGATTGACAACGGCGCATCTGGCGGCCGTATGTTCATTGTCACAGGAAATGGGCCTCGAACCGCCCCTCCATTCACGGCCAGTACATCGTATGGTGAAAGCGTTGTCGCGTTCAGCCTTGCCAACGGCAACATAACTCCAACCGACGAATTCACTCCGTACAACTATCAGACTCTGAATAACAGCGACTGGGATCTGGGATCCGGCGGAATGCTTATGATCCCTGATCAGCAGGGTGCACACCCTCACGTCGCTTTGATCGCCGGAAAAGAAGGGCGCATCACCGTGCTCGATCGCGACAACCTTGGCGGCTTCGCCTCGGGCGCGTCTTCGAACACGAATGCTCTTCAAGACATCTCAGGGCTCATCCCGCAGGCGAAAGGTTTCTGGTCGACGGCTGCGTATTGGAACGGTCAGATCTATCTGTGGGCCGAAAACAACGTGCCGATGATGTTCAAAATGAACACAGGCGTGATGGATGTCGAGCCGGACAGCAAATCCCCTATCACCTCGGCGTGGCCCAGTCCAACCTTCTCGCTCTCATCCAATGGAACCCAGAACGGCATCGCATGGGCTGTTCGTTCCGATCAGTTCAATACCAATGGTCCTGCAGTTCTCTACGCATGGGACGCAAACGACCTGACAAAAACCATCTTTGAGAGCGACACAAACGCAGCTCGTGACTCCGCTGGACCGGCAAATCGATACTCCGTGCCAGTTGTCACCAACGGTAAGGTCTATGTCGCGGCGCGAGGTGAAATCGATGTATACGGTCTGCTGAATGGCCAGCAGGCAGCAGCGGCTCCCGTCATCACGCCAAACGGCGGCACGTTCTCGTCGACCCAGAGTGTGACGCTCTCCAACACGACAGCCTCGTCGTCAATCTACTACACACTTGACGCTTCGACTCCCACCACATCATCAACTCTCTACACCGCGCCAATTACGGTCAGCGCGAACACGACTGTGAAAGCTATCGCGAGCGCACCAAACTATCTCCAAAGCTCTGTGAGTTCAGCAGTATTCACATTCGACACGCAGACACCCACTGTCACCTTCGCGCCTGCGCCGGCAACTTACACGTCTGCGCAGACCGTGACATTGTCTGACAGCGATGCCAACGCGAAGATCTTCTACACCACGGACGGAACCACACCCACGGGATCTTCAACGAGCTACACCGCTCCCATTCAGGTATCGGCAACGCAGACGATCAAGGCGATTGCCATTGATTCCACGAAACAGGATTCCAGCATCGCAGTCGGAACTTACACGATTCAAGACGGAAACTCGCTCGACTTCAGCCAGGGCTTCTCGTCAACAAACGGGCTGACCATGAACGGAAGCGCAGTGGCATCGAACGACACTCGCCTCCAGTTGACCAATGGCGGCCTCAATCAGGCAGGGAGCATCTTCTGGAGTTCGCCGGTCAATGTTCAGGCGTTCTCCACTTCATTTGAATTTCAGATCTCCGGTGATGCTCAAGCAAACGGCTTCACCTTCTGCATTCAGAACGATCCGCACGGAGTGAACGCGCTGGGCGGCAGTGCATCAGGACTCGGCTATGGAGGCATAACCAAGAGCGTCGCCGTCAAGTTCGACTTCTACGACGCTATGGGAAGCGGGAGCAATTCGACAGGCGTATACACCAACGGCGATGCGCCCACAACCGGGTACACAGACATCAGCCCCAGCGGCATTCAATTGAACAGTGGCGATTCCATTCAGGGCCAACTCAACTACGACGGGACGACGCTCACGCTCAATTTGCTGGACCTCGTATCAAACAAAACCTTCACATGGTCTAAAGCAATCGACATCCCGGGTACCGTGGGAGGAAACACCGCATTCGTCGGATTCACCGGTGGCACGGGAGGACTCTCCTCGAGTCAGAAGCTCCTCACTTGGACGTACAACGTCCAGGCAGCACCGACGCAACCAGCCCCGACGCCTTCATTTGCAGTGACTACGAGCGCGGTTGCAGCCTTCAAGGCTGGCGCTCCCTCCACATCCACCGTCACCATCACGCCAAGTGGCGGATTCACCGGTGCGGTTGCGCTCGCGTGCTCTGTCACTTCCAGCCCATCCGGGGCGCAGAATGCGCCGACCTGCACGATCGATCCCACTGCTTCCGTCTCAGGCACACAGCCAGCGACGGCGACTCTCACCATCAAAACAACGGCTCCAACATCCACAGCAAGTTCTCACCTTCCGAAACTCTTTGCTGCCGGCGGAGAGGCGCTTGCTGCGGCTGTTTTGCTATTCGCCTTCCCGATAAGACGGCGCAGATGGCGATCGTTGATTGGCGCGCTGTTGTTCGTTTTCCTTCTCAACGCGGTCACCGGATGTGGTGGAACGAATAAACCCCTTAACTCCGGTGGTGGGGGCGGCGGAACCGGCACAGGTGGCGGAGGTGCTGTGAGCCCGGGCACAACTCCTGGAAGCTACACCATCACCGTTACCGGAACGAGCGGCGCCTCAACTGCGAGCACCACGGTGAATTTCACGGTCCAGTAATCGCTAGAGCAGCGACACAAAACGAAACACACTCAGCAGTGCCGCGGGATCGCAACTCCCGCGGCATTTTTGTTTTCAGACGTTCTTATTGCGCTGACTCGAGCCTTCGAATCAGGCCTGTGACACGCGAGAGTCCTTCGATCGCAGCCGCGTGCACTGGCGATCAACCTAAGTACCTCAGTAATAGATCTAGTACCCTCTTCATCTTTCTCTCGATCAACACGCTCGGTATGCTCAGTAACAAATAGTTAATCAATTTCTCGGGTCGTCACTGGATGTACGTTGTTCCGGAGATTGATCACGCGATATTCGTTTCAGAATGTGTCGTAAGTTGGCCTCTGAGACGCATTGCGGGGCTCACCACTGGTGCCAGCCCTTTAGTAATGCCCTACCCCGGTCTAAGCAGGTATTTCGTTCAGGACTGGTCGGGATGAGTTTTCGTGCGATCCACCGAAACATAAAGTGCCGCGTCAGCAGCACGCGAAATCTTCATATATCCCTTCCGCTCGGCAGAACCTCCTGCGCTTTACAAGTCCGAATTACATCCGGTCCTCCTCGTCGAACGCAGGCAGGTTCGAAAGACAATGCCGTACGGTTGGACTTTTCGATAGAAACCCCGACAGTGCACTCCCCCGCTGTTCGTTCCGGTGATACGCACCGCTGAGTTGCGTCACCGCATGCACCGCCATATTTCTCGAGGTTCACTTATGAAGTCTTTGCTTATTGCTGCCATGGCGCTCCCAACCATTACCGTATCTGCTCACGCAATCACCGTCTACTCGCCTTCCAACGGCACCACGGTGACGTCCCCGTTTGTTGTCTCTGCGAGTACTACGACTTGTGCCGGTGTTCCCGCAGTCTCGATGGGCTATTCGCTCGACAGCAACACGGCTGTGATCGAACCGACCTCTTTCTCCGCATCCGTATCCGCGTCTGCCGGATCTCATGTTCTGCACGTAAAGTGCTGGGGTAAAAACGTCCACGCGGAAACACTTCTGAACATCACGGTCGCCGCAGCGTCCACGGCGACAAATATAAAGGTTAACGCTCCCTCGAACGGCGCCTCTCTCTCCTCGCCCTTCACGGTAAGCGCAAGCACGACATCCTGTGCCGGGAAGCCAGCCGTATCCATGGGCTATTCACTCGACAATGGAGCTTCGGTGATTGAGCCAACTTCGTTCACAGCATCGGCTACCGCAGCGCCGGGTGCTCACGTGTTGCACATCAAGTGCTGGGGAGAGCAGGTGATCGGCCAGGTACAGCTCAACATTAATGTAGCTGCAGCCGCCTCGGCAGCAACGCCTGCCATCTCTGTGCCATCTGGCACGTACACCACTAGCCAGACTGTCGCGATGGCTTCCCCGACCGCCGGATCCACAATTTACTTCACAACGGACGGTTCCGCTCCCACAACAGCTTCTTATAAATACGCGGGACCTCTCGCCATTGCCAAATCCACCACACTCCAGGCCGTCGCTGTCGCTCCAAACATGGCCAACAGCGGGTTGGCTCGTGCCAGTTACGTCATCTCATCCGCATCGAAGGGAGCGCCGATTCCCTCGTACGCAACCGCAGAAAAGCAGATTCAGCTACTCCCTAATTGGAGGATCAAGCACGATCCCGCAACGCCCGGAACCTCCACAGGCGCGATGACGCTCACCAGCGATCCAACGCAGAGCGGTCAGAGCGAGAAGTACTACACCAGCTACACCAACAGCGGCGGAGAGCTCTACTCCATCAGCTACGGCAACGACACCTATTCCAAGAACTTCGTCTACGACGTACAGGTCTACATCGCTTCGGGAAGCTCACTTGTCAATCTGGAGATGGACAACAACCAGGTAATGAGCAACGGTGACACGGTCATCTACGCTTTCCAGTGCTCCGGATACTCGAACACATGGGAATACACCGGCAACCTTGGGACACCCACCAGCCCCAGCATCCACTGGCTGAAATCCACAGCGCCTTGCAACCCGGCAAACTGGACTCGCAATACCTGGCATCACATTCAGATCTACACGTCGCGCGACGACGCAGGGAATGTGACCTACCACTCGGTATGGTTCGACGGAGTAGAAGCTCCAATCAATCAGACCGTCAACTCGGCTTTCTCCCTCAACTGGGGTCTTGGCGCGCTCGTAGCCAACTTCCAGGTCGACGGAAGCGGCTCGGGTTCAGCAACGATATATGTAGACAATTTCACGCAGTACCGCTGGTAAGAATCAGCCAGCATCTACTTACCCGGCGGATTAACTTAGTTGATCCGCCATCTTCTTTTCTGCATTTCCTGATCAGAGAAGTCTGAGAAGAAGCCGATGGACCCGAGTGACGAAACGCACTGCACATTCCAACTGATTACGGTCCAATGGTCTGAGTAAGGGTTCTCGGAATTCCTACACTTTAGAAGAACTTTTTACCTGCAAAGATGTATGTTTTTCTCGATGCGGGTAAATATTTCCAGGATGCCCGGCAACGCAAATTTTTCTGGGAAAATCGATGAATTTGCGTTGAAGCTACAACTAAAGTGTGAAAGGATTGCCAAGAACAATTCAACAAGTTGCCTGTGGTCAAAGAAGACCTGGTGACGAATGGGCCACAGATAGCGGGACAGATTGTAAGAAAGCCGCGAACAAACCCACTCGGACGCTGCGGGTCTTATCCATGAAGTTAGTCCGGTGTCCTTGGAAGAGCGGACTCCGGCACTGCGATTAGAGGTTGCTGAGCAGTAAGACCTGGTACATCTCCTTCGTGCCTCTCAGAACAGCCCACTCAAAAACCGAATAACGTTTCGACCTGCGCTTGCGAAAACGCCAGTGGGGAGTCGGTGCGAATCTACGCCTTCAAATCGCAAAGGAAATCGATGAAACTCTTCAGAAATCTGATCGTCACATCCTCCGCAGTTCTCACGCTCTCACTTCCGGCCCTCGCTGGTGTAACCGTCAACAGCCCCACGAACGACTCGAGCGTCTCCTCGCCCTTTACACTCTCTGCATCCGCATCCACGTGCTCGTCGCAGAGCGTCACAGCCATGGGCTGGTCGTTCGACAGCAGCAGCGACACCACCGTCGTGAAGACTCAGAGCCTCAGCAAGAGCATCTCCTCATCAACGGGAACACACGTACTTCATGTGAAGGCGTGGGGAGCAAACGGAGCATCGTGCGTGACAGACGTGACCGTCAATGTGAAGTCTTCCACCAGCGTCTCAACAACTTCGGCGACGACGGTACCCTCGTATGCTGATTCCGTCAGCTCGATCGAGTCCCTTGGCGGCTGGAAGGCACAGCACGACAGCGGCGGCGCTGGATCGTCCACCGGCAGTATGAGTATCGTGAGCTCTCCTTCCAAGTACGGCAGTTCCAGAAAGTTCTACACTACCTTCTCGAGCAACGGCACTGAGCGCTACAGCGTGTCCTTCTCCGATAATGTGAGTGCCCAGAACTTCTTCTATGACACTTGGGTGTACATTGCGAACTCTGCAAGCAAAATCGGCAACCTGGAGTTCGATGTGAATCAGACGATGCCCAACGGGCAGACCATGCTCATGGGCGTCCAATGCGACGGCTGGACCGGGCTCTGGGATTACACCGTCAACACCGGCAGCGCCACGAGCGTGAGACCGCACTGGGTGGGCAAGAGCGGTGCTTACTGCAACCCGCGTAGTTGGTCCGTCAACACTTGGCATCACGTACAGGCCAGCTTCTCGCGCGATACCTCCGGTCACGTCACCTATCACACCATCTGGCTCGACGGAAAAGCGTTCTACATCAATGCCACAGCCTACGCGGCCGCAGCGCTGGGATGGGGCGACGTCATCAACACGCAGTTCCAGGTTGATGGATACGGAAGTGGAAGCGAGACTGTCTACATCGACGGCCTCAAGGTTTCCACCTGGTAGTCAAATCAGCTCTAAGCTGATCCACGAAGAACCCCGGGCGTCGTCCCGGGGTTTCGTGTTTTTGGCATCCAGATCAATCCCCTGTAGATGGGGTATCGTTCTCCATAGATGTATGAGAGCCGCCGAACTCATCGCGCCCCGAACATTCAGGCAAGCTGAAATGTCCATCGCCGATCCCGCACCCGGTGAGGTTCAGGTGCAGGTCCAGGCAGTCGGCGTATGCGGATCAGACCTCCACGCCTACTCTGAAGGCGCAGTTGGAAGCATTCCCAACGTCTATCCCATGGTCCTCGGACACGAGCCCTCGGGCATCATTGCCAAAGTCGGACCCGGGGTCACGGGGCTCAACGTTGGCGATCGCGGCGCACTCGAACCCGCGCTCTACTGCTACCACTGCGAATTCTGCCTGAGTGGGCACCACAACGTCTGCGCGAACATCCGCTTCCTCAGCAATCCCAACTACCCCGGCTTCTTTCGCGAGCGCGTGAATTTACCCTCCACCAACTTCGTTCCCATTCCGCCGGAGATGTCCTTCGCTGCAGCCACGCTTGCCGAGCCTCTCGCCATCGCCCTGCATTCTCTCCGCCTCGCTTCAATTCAACCGGATGAGCATGTGGCTGTAATCGGTGCAGGTCCCATCGGGCTCATGACCATCGCAGCACTTCGCGCTGCAAAGGTCGGCAGGATTTGTGCTATCGAACCCCTTCCGCACCGCCGCGAACTGGCCGTTCAACTCGGCGCACATGCTGCCCTCGAACCAGCCACTGCGCTCCCGGAGCTGCTGCGCGACACCGCGGGCCGTGGCGTCGACTGCGCGATCGACTGCGCCGCCGGAGAACAAACAACCGATCAGGCAGTCCACATGACCCGCAATGCCGGACGGGTGGCCCTCACCGGCATCCATTCCACATCATTCGTAGCTCTCGACGGCTCCGCGATGCGCCGCAAGGAACTCACCATCTACAACGTCCGCCGCTCGAACCACGAAACGGGCGAGGCGCTTGAACTTCTCCGCCTCCATCCCGATTGGTTCGAGCCTGTCCTTACACATGAACGGCCCCTCGACCAGATCCACGAAGCTTTCACAGTCGCCAGCCAGTACCTCGACGGCGTTGGAAAGATGATAGTTAAGCCCTGATCCGCCGCTCGCCAGATCCCCCGGAACCCAGCACCTAAGCTGGCCCAACGCTCCCCAAAGCTGCGATCATGGAAGAGACCCAAGGATCGAAAGGCAATCATGACCCCGCAGCAGTTGGATAAGTTGACGCGCACCCAGGAACTTGTCGACCTGGAAAACCGCTATGGCGCCAACAACTACCACCCTCTTGACGTCGTTATCGAGCGCGCCGAGGGCGTTTGGGTATATGACATCGACGGCAAGCGCTACCTCGATTGCCTCGCAGCCTACTCAGCCGTCAATCAAGGCCACTGCCACCCGAGAATCCTCCAGACCTTGAAGGATCAGGCCGCGAAGGTCACACTCACGTCCAGGGCATTTCGCAACGAACAACTTCCGCTGCTCTACAGAGATCTCCACGACCTGACCGGCTTTGACGCGGCGCTCCCGATGAACTCCGGCGCTGAAGCTGTCGAAACCGCTATCAAGACCGCGCGCAAGTGGGGCTACAAACACAGGGGCATTCCCGAGAACCAGGCTGAAGTCATCGTCTGCGCCGGCAACTTTCACGGGCGCACCATCTCGGCAGTCAGCTTCTCCAGCGATCCGCAATATCGCGATGGCTTCGGACCGTTCACTCCTGGATTCAAAGTCATCCCTTTCGGAGACGCCAAAGCTCTTCGCGAAGCGATCACCTCGAATACCTGCGCGTTCCTCCTCGAACCGATCCAGGGCGAAGCCGGCATCGTGATACCGCCCGACGGTTTCCTGCTCGAGGCTGCAGATATCTGCCGCGAAGCCCGCGTCCTGCTCATGCTCGATGAGATCCAATCCGGTCTCGGTCGCACAGGCAAGCTCTTTGCCTACATGCATGAGGGCATCACACCCGATGTTCTGATCATCGGCAAAGCTCTTGCAGGCGGTTTCTACCCCGTCTCCGCGGTTCTTGCCTCACGCGAAATCATGGGCGTCTATAAGCCCGGAGACCACGGAAGCACATTCGGCGGCAATCCCCTGGGCTGTGCCGTCGCCCGAACTGCACTGCGCGTAATCGTCGAAGAGAAACTGTCCGAGAGATCCGCCGAACTCGGCTCGTACTTTATCGAGCGTCTTCAATCGCTCCACAGCCCTGCCATCAAAGAGATACGCGGCCGCGGCCTCTGGATCGCGATCGAGCTCTTTCGCAGTGCCCGGCCTTATTGCGAAGCGCTCATGCACGAAGGCCTCCTCTGCAAAGAGACCCACGGCACGGTCATTCGCCTCGCGCCGCCGCTCGTCATCACCAAACCTGAGATCGATTGGGCATTCGATCGAATCGCAGACGTCATCAGTCTCATGCAATAGTCGAGAGTTTGCGAGCGCACGAGTTCGGTCGACCACAAAGTAGCCAAACGGATTTCGCCTCAGACGCCGGGCGACGATGCTTATTCAACCGACGGCGCATGCGCCTGCGCTGGTGCCGGCCGAACCCGACCCATCAAGCAGCAGTTTGAAAAATCCCTCGCCTCACTGCTTCACTCTCCGTGCTACTACCAGCAGCTTCGTCCAGGGCATCTCGTCCAGCACGCTGATCTGCACTCCCGGATGATCGTGCGTCGTATCGTGAATGAACTTGCCTTGCCCGAGATACATTCCAGTGTGGGTGATGTTCGAAGAGTTCGAGCCGAAGAAAAGCAGATCGCCCGGCTGAAGATCTTTCCGATCCACCGAAATCACTCCGCTCCACCCCGCCTGGAGATCGGCATCACGCGGCATCTCGATCCCGCGCTGCCGCACGAGCATCTGCGTAAACCCTGAACAATCGAACCCGAAGCTACTCGTTCCTCCCCACGTGTACGTGATTCCAAGGAACCTGCGAGCAACTTGCAGCGTCTCTTCGATCGAGAGCGGCGCTTCCTTCTTCCCTACATCGCCGCGCTGCACCCATGCAGTTTCCCCATCCACCAGCCGAACCTCAGCCAGCGCGCATCATCTTTCGGTGAGTCCGACGCAACCTCCAGGATCGCTTCCCACGGCAGGCGAAGCACAGGCGCGTGCTCCGTCACGTCGGCTTCGCGGTAGGCGTTGGCGCTCAACGCGGTCACCCGGACAGAATGACCCTCAGGTGCATAGGCGGACCCACCCTGAGCACGCACATCTCCGGCCTCAACCCAGCCCGTATAGTCGTCCGCAGTCTCAATCCGTATCCAGTCTCCCTGCTTCTCGAGCGACTTCACACCGGTCCCGTACAGCACCTGCGACGTGACCTCGGTATCGGCCGATGCGCTCTTATACATATTGACCACAGGCCGCGATACTACAAACTCCGCATTGGGAACAGATTGCTGCGCCCCCGCAAGCGAACCCGCGAGCGTTGTACCCAGCAGCACGAATCGAAGCGCAACTCGCGACTTCAACCTACTCATCTCCCCAACTTGCATCCGTTCGCCTCTCCACTAACCCGCCTTGGTGGCCCTTCAGTACAGCAGATATTTCTTTCGGTTTTCAGCGAACGTGTTGTTCGCATCCTGCCAGTCTTCAGCGATCCGTCGCGGATCGCCTCCCTTCTGCAAAGATTCAAGAGCGGCTTTGCTGCGCATCAGCCCATCGATCGCGCCAATCTTGAATTCCTTCGGATGAAGAACTCTCAGCGCGCTCGCGATCTCCAATCCCAACTCCGGCGCATCCAGGCTGTCACGCGCTGTCACTACGATGTTCACTCCTCCGCATCGCTCCTTCGCATAGATCGACTCAGTCGGAGTGAATAAGACCGGAACGAATCGAACACCGTCGATCTGCCTGCCGTTCAGATAGCTCGCCAGCGCCGCCGCCTCGATCCATGGCGCTCCCACAACTTCGAACGGGGTATCGGTGCCGCGTCCCACCGAAACATTGGAGCCTTCAATCATGCCGATCCCGGTGTACAACGTAGCTTCCGTCAAGCTTCGCATGTTTGGAGAAGGATTCACCCATATGCGGCCGGTGGAGTCAAACCAGTCTCCCCGCATCCACCCTTCCATTCCAACAACCGTAAGCTCTGCCCCGATCGATCGCTCTCCGTTGAACATCCTCGCCAACTCGCCGATCGTCATTCCATGGCGAACCGGAATCCGCCCGTAGCTCACAAACGACTCACTTCCCGCGTCTGCAATCGGCCCCTGAACATAAGTGCCTCCCACCGGGTTCGGCCGATCTAGAACGAAGATCGGCTTGTGCGCCTTTGCCGCAGCCTCCAGGAAGTACCCCAGCGTTGTCTCATACGTGTAGAACCGTGCACCCACATCCTGAATGTCGTACACAATCGCATCCACACCGGCAAGCTGTTCCGCCTTGGGTCTACGCTTCGCATCCGCATCGCCGTACACGCTGTAGACCGAAACGCCAGTTGCCGCATCTCTCGAGTCGTCAATCGCTCCGGTATCCAATGTCCCGGCAATCCCGCGTTCAGGGCTGAAGATTGCTTTCAGTTCGAGTCCGCTGGCGTGGGCCAGCACATCCGCCGTACGCCGTCCATGCGCATCGATCCCCGTCTGATTCGTCACCAGCCCGATCCATACCGGATGTTCTCGATTCGGATGCAGCTCCCGAAAGTCGTGCTCTTCCAGAACGTCGATCCCGGCTTTCACATCTCCATTGCGAATCGTAAAGCGTCGCTCTCCCATCAACGACTCGTTGTACCCAGTAATGCGAGCCAGCCGCACCTTCTCGCGCTGGCTCACCGTTAGAGCGAGAGAATGAACAACAGCGCTCGCCAGCCGCGTCCGCAGAGAGATCACCGATCCCTCCCCGATCGGATGAACCGCGTTCGTCAGAAGAATCACGTACGTATCCGTGGTCGGATCGATCCACAATGACGTCCCCGTAAACCCGGTGTGCCCGAATGATCCCACCGGCAGCAGCTCTCCGCGATTGCTCGCAAATGGAGAATCGATATCCCACCCGAGTCCCCGCAAGCTCGTCGCCGTCGCCGCCTGCTGTGGTGTCGACATTTTCTCCACCGCCATCCGGCTCAGAACCGCATGACCGCTCAGCAGCTCCTGCGCAAACTTCGCAACATCATCGGCCGTCGAAAAGAGCCCTGCGTGCCCCGCAACTCCTCCCATCCTCCGCGCCGTCGGATCGTGAACTACTCCGCGCAGCATCTTCCCGTTCTCGTCATACTCCGTAGGCGCAATCTCAGGCATCCACTCCGCAGGGGGAAGGAAACCCGTCCTCGTCATCCCCAGCGGCACAAAAATCTTCTTCTCCGCATACTCGTTCAGCGGCATGCCTGACACCGCTTCCACCAGGAACCCGAGTGTCTCGAAATTGATATCGCTATAGACGAATCGCGTGCCAGGTACATCCACCGGCCTCGCATCCATAATCATCTTGAGTGCCGTATCACGACCCTGCCACGGCTTCGACAGATCGAGATCCGGAGCGAGCCCCGCGTAGTGCGTCATCAGCTCGCGAACAGTGATCTGCCCCTTCCCGTTCTCTCCAAACCACGGCAGATACGCGCTCACGGGATCATTCAGCTTCACGCGCCCCGTATCGATCAGTTGCATCATCGCCGTCGTCGTCGCGATGCATTTCGTCAGCGAAGCCATATCAAAGATCGTGCCCACCGTCATCGGCTCGCGCGTTGGCTCAATCGATCGCGACCCGAAAGCCTTCCGGTAAACCACACGTCCGTTGTGCCCGATCACGACGACCGCACCCGGCATCTTCCCTCTCTCGATTGCCTGTCGCACAATCGCGTCGACATCCGCGAAGCTAGCCTCGGCTCTCGCACTCCGCGCCTCTTCCGCCCTCAGCTCACCGCGTCCACCTGCAAGGACAGCGCTGCAAAGAACCACCGCACACCAGCCGGAGATACCCCTGCTCATCGTCGACATTCGCCTCGCGCACCCAATAAAGACATGAGCGATTTTACCCAACGGAGATCGAATCGTCGCAGAACACCGCTTCCTCGTTCATCGAGATGCTAACCTGAACTGCAATGCGCGCCGTAGTACAGCGGGTTTCGAAGGCATCAGTCACCGTAGACCACGCTGTCATCGGCGAGATCGGGCTCGGTTTCCTCGTACTGCTTGGCGTCTCCGCGGATGACGTCGCCTCCGACGCCGACTACCTCGTGGACAAAATCTCTGGCCTTCGCATCTTCGAAGACGACCAGGGCAAAATGAATCGCAGTGTCATCGACGTGGGCGGAGCCGTACTCGCCATCTCGCAGTTCACGCTCTACGGAGACGTCCGCCGCGGCAAGCGCCCCTCCTTCGACGAAGCGGCCAAGCCTGACCACGCGCGTCCCCTCTACGAGCACTTCGTCGCACAAACGCGCCGCCTCAACATCCGCTGCGAGACGGGTCAGTTTCAGGCCACCATGTCCGTGTGTCTCGTTAACGAGGGTCCGGTGACCATCCTGCTCGACAGCAAGAAACGGTTCTGATCAGTTTTCTTCGGCTCACTTCACTACTCACGAAGCGATGGCGTGCGCGTGCATCCCTGTCGCCGCGCTCAACATTTCTTTCAACTCCGACAAGCGACCATGCTCAGCAACCACACCATCCGGCCGCACAAGAACAAGTTCGCTTTCCGTTGACGGCTTAACCTCAGCCCACGCCGGCTCCGGAAGCCGCACAACGTGAACTGATGCCGGAATCGAGACGGGAATCACCGCTCCCTCAGCCACCACCGCGCTGAAACCCGATACCAGCAAATCCAGCGTAGATCTGCCATCGCTCAGCCACGCATGCGGAAACCGCGTGCCGGGCTGGCAGCGCAGTTCGAGCCCCTCCAATCGCTCTCCTTCGGCGACTGCACCCGATCGATACTGGAACCCAATCACCACGCGAACTTGCTCTTCCAGCGGTTGATCCCACGGGCTGGAACCCTGCCCGTCTCCATCTTCCGCATGTTCAGGGCCGCCCCACACCGGTTCAGATCCCGCCTCAGCTGCCGGGCCATTCCCTTCTCCGGACTCCCACGGATTTGGAGCATCCATCGCCCGCTCTGCCTCCCTCGCAAGCTCCGCGGCAATTGGCAGCCGCTCCTGCTCGTACGAATCAAGCAGCACTTCCCCCGCCTCTCCCTTCAACACGGCCGCGAGTTTCCAGGCAAGGTTGTGCGCATCCTGAACAGCCGTGTTCAGCCCGTAAGCACCTGCAGGCGGCATGATGTGCCCCGAATCCCCGACAAGAAACACCCGTCCCTCCCGAAGGCGAGGCGCAACGAGAGCGCTTGCTTGCCATGGAATAGCGCTGAGAATCTCAACGTCCAGACCTGAATCTCCCACCGCCGCGCAAACCAGTTCGAGACACTTCTCCTTCGTGAAGGTTTCCGACGACGTGACCTCAGGATCGAACTGAACATTGAGCAGCCACCGAGAGTCGTTGTCCACAGGCAAAAAGAGCCCTCGAACCTTCGGGTTCTCGACGAAGCAGATACCGAACCAGCGGCCCTGAACAAGATCCTTCAACTCCGCACGGAAGTAGATATTCACGAAGTGCTCGATCGCGGAGCGTCCTTCCAATGGAATACGCAGCGCGCGGCGTACGAAGCTGTCTGATCCGTCGCAAGCCAGCAGATATCTCGCGCGAATTTCCCGATCTGTCTCCGAACTCCGATCACGAACAGTGCAGCTCACATTGCCATCATCCTCGGTGAAAGCTGTCAGTTGCGCGCAGAAACAGATCTCCGCGCCGCCCTGAACTGCCGCCTCAGCAAGAACCTTCTCCAGCGTGTCCTGCGAACATTGCGTCCAGGTGCACGGGGTCCATTGCCGCAGCAGTTCGCCTTTCAGCATCAGATCGTCATCGGGAATGCGCCGAATCTCGCGTCCTGCAAGCGTCTCCACAAAGAGCATGAACTTGTTCTTCGCAAGGTCCGCGCCTGCTGTCAGAACAGCCTGCTCAAGGCCGAGCGCCCGAAGTATTTCCATCGTGCGCAGATTCAATCCGCGCGCCTTCGGATGCACAGACATCGAAGGGCGCCGCTCGATAACTGTGGCACGAACGCCGGCTCGGGCCAGAAGCAAAGCGCTCATCAGCCCCGCCGGCCCTGCTCCTGCAATGAGGACCTGAGTATCTTTCATATGTGACCTCCCAGTCGTTCTTAGCGTTGTTTTTGGTTTCCCAGTGCGCGGCGTCCCGCTTCAGCAAATTCGCAATATCCCGCCAGCAGCGCATCTCTTCCCGTTTCGCTCATCGAGCAAAAGATGGTCGCAATCTGCCGGCCAACCCCCCCCCTTGCCGAGTTCTGCAGCTCTCGACCTTTGGCCGTGAGCGTCACATGAACCTCGCGGCGATCTTCAACATTCCGGGTTCGTCCGATCAGCTTCCGTTCTTCCAGCCCATCAAGCGTGCGAACAATCGTGGCGGGATGTACGTTCAGCCGCTCCGCAAGTTCGACCGCGGTGGTCGGTCCCGCAGGATTCAGCACGTTGATCACCATGAACTGGGTCGCACTCAACCCCTCCTGCTTGAATCGGCTCAGATTCAGCGCCTGGATGAGTTGGCGTACCTCGAACCATGCATTCAGAAATTGCTCAGCTTGCGCCTGACACTTCCCAGATTGCCCTCTGCTTGCCATGACGTATCGTTGTATCATGCAATCATTGCGCATCGCAACTATTTTCTACAGGACTCCCCTCGTGATCGCGACGAGCACTCGCGCGGCCCCCGCCGCTTGAAACGCAATCTCGTATCATGAAAGGAGCCATTTCCCCCGGGAGGTCCATCCATGTCTGCCGATCTGGCTCAGCATCCGCTACTTGTTAACGGCAGCCGGACCAAAGCAAAGGTTCAGCCCGCAACCTCGGTTCCCTGGTACATCTGGGCCGGAGCTCTCGCCGTCACCTCCGCCTCCCTCGGCGGTCAGTGGGACGTCGCCTGGCATCGCTCCATCGGCCGCGACACCTTCTGGACTCCCGCACACATGGCCATCTACGCCTGCGGCGTCATCGCCGGAATCGTTGGCATGTACCTCGTGTTCGCGACCACCTTCGGCAAATCCGTCCACGCCGCACGCCTGCGCGAGGCCTCCGTAAACATCTTTGGCCTCCGCGCTCCGCTTGGCGTGTTCCTGGCCGGATGGGGCGGCGTAGCCATGCTCACCTCTGCCCCGTTCGACAATTGGTGGCACAACGCCTACGGGCTGGACGTGAAGATCATCTCGCCTCCGCACGCGCTCCTCATCCTGGGCATACGCGCCATCGACTTCGGGATGCTCTTCCTCATCCTCGCAGCCATGAACCGCGCATCCGATGCGGGAGACGTGAACTACCCCAACCTGCGCCGTCTCTTTCTCTACCTCGGCGGTCTTGTGCTCGGCGGACAGATGTTCTTCATCATGGAATACACCTGGGACGTAGGCCTGCATCGCGGCATCGCCTACATCTGCCTTGCCATCGCAGTGCCCGTCGTGCTCGCAACGATATCGCAGGCATCGCGCTTCCGCTGGGCTGCAACGACCATTGCCGCCATTTACACCATCTCGATAATGGCTTTCATCCTCATCTTTCCGCTGTTCCCCGCTCAACCCAAGCTCGGCCCAGTCTTCTATCCAGTCACCCACCTAGTTCCGCCGAAGTTCCCGATTCTCCTCATCGTCCCGGCATTTGCTCTCGATCTGCTCTGGCACTGTACAAAGACGTGGAAGTTCTGGCAGGTCGCGCTTCTATCCGGGCTTGTCTTCGTGGGCGTAATCTTCGCCGTCGAATGGCCGTTCGCCAGCTTCCTCCTCTCGCCTGCGAGCGAGAACCGCTTCTTCGGCACCACCTACTTCGACTACAACTCAAGGCCCGACGGCTTCGACCGCCTGCGTCACTTCTTCCGTCCGGACTCCGGCGCGACTCTCTGGTTCGGACTTTTCCGCGCTACCCTCTACGCATCCTTCTCCACATGGCTCGGCCTCCTCTTTGGCCGCTGGATGCGCGGAGTACAGCGATGATCCTGCTTCGATGCAGACTCTTCCTCTGTGCCTTAGCCGGGCTTCTGCTCTCGACCGGCTCCGCCCACGCGCACGTCGGCAATAAAGACATCTACCAAACAGTCTCCGCCGGCCCCTACAAGCTATTCGTCACGGTGCGAACGCCGCTTGTCATTCCCGGTGTGGCCGGTATCGAGGTGCGCTCCAGCGGGGCGCCCGTTCACGCCATCACCATCACGCCTCTTCCTCTTACAGGCGAGGCCTCGAAGCACCCTCCTACTCCTGACGCGATGAAAGTCTCAGGCAGCGATCCTGCGTTCTTCACGGGCTCCCTATGGATCATGGCCTCCGGCTCTTGGCAGGTGCGCTTCCATATCGACGGGTCAAATGGACCCGCAACTGCCAGCGTCCCCGTACCCGCAGTTCCCACCCAGACCCTGAGGATGCAGCGTCCAATGGCGCTCATGCTCTCCGTGCTCGGCTGCATTCTCGTCCTCGGAGCAACAGGCATCGTAATGGCCGCTGTCCGCGACGCACGTCTCATCCCGGGCGCGCCAGCCGAAGATTCTCGACGTCGCCGCGCTTTCGTCGCTGGCCTTGTCGCGCTCTTGTTCTGCGCCTGTTCCGTCTATCTTGCCGGCAAATGGTGGAAGGTGGAAGCCGCGGACTACAGAGCGGGAATGCATCGCAATTCGCAGCTACGGACCACGCTCAACGGCAATCGCCTGGACGTCTTCCTCGGCGACCCCGATCCCGATGACCCCGCCACTTGGCGACCGGTCCAGAACTCCCAGCTTCTCGCGGATCACGGCCATCTCATGCATCTCTATGCCATACGCTGGCCTGAAATGGATGCCGTACTTCACCTGCATCCCGTACCAAATTCAAATGCCGGATTCAGCGAAACTCTACCCAGCATGCCGCCCGGAACCTACCACCTCTACGCCGACGTCGTCTTCCGCAACGGCTTCCCCGAAACAGAAACGGCCTCCCTCTCGATTCCTCCTGCGCTTTCGTCAGCGCCGCTTGGTAGCGACGACGCCAGCGCCGCCCCGCCAGCGATCTCCACCACCCAGCTCGGCCCCGAATCCAAACTGCCCGACGGCTACATCATGCGGTGGGACAAGCCCCAGACACTCACCGCCAACACTCCATACAACTTCGTCTTCCACCTTCTCGATCCGCACGGCAACCCCGCGGCCGATATGCAGCCCTATCTCGGAATGGCCGGCCACGCAGCCTTCGTCAAAACCGACGGCACCGCCTTCGCTCACACTCATCCCGACGGCTCAGCCGCCATGCCCGCTGTGGTGTTAGCCAACGAGAGCTCCGGAACATCGATGAGCGTAATGGCTGGTATGGACGGCATGGCCGCAAGCTCGATGAGCATGAGCACCGAGCCGCTCTCGTCAACCGTCTCCTTCCCCTATGGCTTCCCCTCCGGCGGCACTTACCGCATCTTCATCCAGATGAAACACGGAACAAGGGTCGAAACAGGTGTCTTCGACGCCACGGTGAATTAGAACCGCACATCGCGCATTACGATGTTGCAGCTTATGTCGACCGTGTGCATCTCCTCCTAGGCGTGCTGACAAGCGATTACGCACTACGAAATATCCAATCGCAGGCCAGAATACGATCCAGCAAACCAGCAGTGTCACCAGTTCAACCGTCGTCTCGATTACACGTGCAAACGTATGCTCGTCTAGCCGCATATAGGCAGGAAACAGCGCAGCACCGATCAGCAAATAATCAAGGATCGTTTCGAAAATTGCGTGCACCTCGGTCACTCCGCAACAGCGCGCCGGCCCTCATGCGCCTCGTGTCGGGCGCGATGTACATCGAGAACGAACTGTCCTGCAAAGCTCATCCCGGCACTCCAGTCTCGTGATGAAGGTACTGCTTGCTTCCTTCCATTACCACGAAGACGATTTGCCGTGGAAGGAGATCCTTCCCAATTCGGCACCAGACGAACTTTCCTTTCGGAAGGGGAAGAGCTAATTCAGCTTCAGAAGTTCACCGGCTACTTAGTTATATGCACCGAACTGACAGCGGAACTCATCTTCTAAGCGAACCCAATTCTCTCCGCCTTAGTGCGCTTCGGCCAGACACCGGAACTCGCCTGAGTAGACTACGAATCTCTTCCCGCGTAGAAACCCGATCAGCGTCAGTCCCATCTCGCGGGCAAGCTTCACCGCAAGGTTCGACGGCGCTGATACCGATGCTACGATCGGGATGCCCATCGCCAATGCCTTCTGGATGATCTCAAAACCTCCCCGGCCGCTCACCAGAATGACAAGGTTTTCTAGAGGAAGAACTCCATCGAGGAGTGCCCATCCCGCAAGCTTGTCCACCGCGTTGTGACGCCCAATGTCCTCGCGCAGCGCCACGAGTCTCCCCTCGCGATCGAAAAGTGCAGCAGCATGCAAACCTCCGGTGCGTTCGAAAACCTCCTGCCTTGCGCGTAAACTCTCCGGCAATCGGCACAGCACCTCCGGCCTGACTCGAAGCTCCCGGTTCGGCATGACAAGATCGCGTCGACGGATGGCTTCGATTGAGGCTTTACCGCATATCCCGCAACTGGATGCCGAAAAGAAGTTCCGCTTCAACTCCTCTTTCTCGTGATGGACATCCCGCAGCTCCACTTCCACAACATTGCTCTTCCCGGCACCTTTCGGTACCACGGCGCGGATGCTCGAAATCTGCTCGCGGTTTTCGATGATACCTTCGGTGAGCAGGAAACCTGCTGCCAGTTCAAGATCATTACCAGGCGTTCTCATCGTCACTGACAGGGGCCGACCGTCAACTCGAATCTCCAGCGGTTCCTCCGCCGCCAGTGAGTCTTGCCGCGAGTTGGTGACGCCATCATTCCATTCGAAAACCTGAGTTAGTTCAATGCTGTACGCGGGTGCACGCATGAGGACTCCCGCTCCGAGCTTACCGACCTTCAACCATGCTGGCAAAGGGGCTTCAGCCCACCGCTCGCCACCTTCAAAGGCAGTCTTGGGCAGCGCTGAAGGTCAGTCGAGATGCAACCGCGTGAGGACTGTGGCACGGCCTGCTGTGCCAGGACGGCGTAGTTTGATCGGGCTACCTGAAAATAGGAACGCCCCTCACGAGGAACAGTCAGCTCAAACTCGAAAGAGGGGCGTTTTCGGATGGTTGCGGGGGGCGGATTTGAACCGCCGACCTTTGGGTTATGAGCCGGGCAGGTCGGCCCTAACTAGTTGTTGATTCAATGACTCTTACCCCCTCGCAACCGCTATTTTGGGCCTATTTTGCCCCGATTCTTTGCCCAAGTTTTGCCTAAGTTTTTGCCTGAATTCGATCAAGATGTGAACCCAACTTCTCGTCACGGAACTCCTCCAAGTACCGCATTCCCCCCGCACTCAACAAAGCCTCACAAGTGCCGACGAGCGGTCTGAACACATCCGCGCTGGTCCAACTGCCGTAAGTCGAGTGCATCTCGACGAGCGTTGATTCGTACCGTTGAAAGGTTGGCGAGAACCACGTTTGCTCGTTGATCAGATTGCAGTATTGGGGTGCCATCTCGGCCACTGTCTTCCCTATCCCATGGATGTGTCCGACAAGATAAGACGAACGAATGAGGATTTTCCCGAAAATGTTCCGAATCTCCCCTTCGACGAGCTTCTGGTTTCGATGAAAACGGTATCCGTGAAGGGATTCGTCAGCCTTCTCCTTGGCGGACGAAAGCATGTCACACAGCCTCGGCTCTAGCTCTCCACAGTACGTGCGAATGCCCCATTGGGCACTGAGGCGGGAAGCAATGTATTCCATCCAGGAAATGTGGGCAGTGCTTAACAGATACTCATCGCTCGAGTCCTTCCCGCTGGGCTTGCCAAACTCCGGCAGTGTACGTCTCAGTACCTCATTGTCATGAGCGTGCGCTGCCTCGTGAGCAAGTAGGTGCATTGCTCGGCTGTACATCTCGTGATCAGGATCATCGAGAGCCCAAGCCAGTTCCGACCTCAGAACGATGGAGGTCTTCACTGCACCGTCGCGGAGGACTGGAACGGCCATCGCGTACCCCGTCCCGAACGCATCGTTGCTGGGAACCAGAGCCGGAGCTTTGAAACCTCGATCCAATTTGGCGATAGTCTGGTGGTAATCGTCGGCAATTGCTATCGAATCCACCCCTCTCAGATCGAGTTGGGTGCCGTAAAGCCGCATGAAGAACACGACAGTCCCCAGAATCCGCTGGGCTGACTCCTGTGAGGGGTATGCCCCGCTGATCGTCACCCTGACGTTTTGAGGCAGTGTCGAGTTCTTGAGCAGATTTCCGAAACCTGCTCTGTCGGACTCTTTCATAACGGGTAGTGTCAGAATGGCAGATTTCGGCACGGCACTGGGTTCTGATACCAGCAGAGTGTCATTACCGTTGTCACAATGGGAAAAGGTACAAACCTTTCGCAAATAAAGGGATGCGGAGCCAGACCGAATTCGGCCTACAATGGGCGCGTATGCCTTGCTGGGTGCACGCTGAACTCGAAACCGAGTGGAAAAGGCTTGTAGAACAACAGGTCGGTGCGCACTCGAGTGGAGACGATAGCCCGACCGTCCGTCTTTACTGGCAGATGGTCGAACATCGTCGATCCTGTGAGGTCTGTCGGGACGATGACGTATTGCGAAGCGTGAAGGAGACGCTCAACCAGCACTAAAGGGTTAGATCGAGGATCAATGGCTGGTTTCATTCGCGCCCTGTTTGGCCGACCTTCGCGATTGCTAGTCGAGCAGAACGGGTTTCAGCCGCAAGGATTTGCAAAACTCCTGATGACAGGGCTGGGTCATGCGCAACCGCCTCACAGAACACCTCTCGATCTAGAACAATGAGTTCTGAATCAGTCCAGACGATTGCAGTCATTGAATACGCCGCGTTGCTGACGGCTGCTGGTATCCCGATGATGGAACCTTCATCCGCCACAAATTTCATCGTCTTCGTGGTCGAGAGTGGCAGGGTCAGTATGACAACTCCAGAAACGACGAAGTAGACCTGCTTCGCAGGTTCCCCCTGCGTGAACAGGACAGTGGCCGGTTTACAGGTGAGTGTTTTTCCGCGCTGCTGAAATTCTCTGAGTAGTTCCCCGCTTGCTTTCACTCCAGACAGAGCGGGCGAATCGCGGAAATCAGAGAAGTCCTGCTTGCCTTTGGAATCGCCGAACATGCCCCCTCCGCCCGTTCTGCCAGAGAGCCCGGAGATGGAGTGATGCAAATCACATACATTTGGTCAGATCAGACCGATGATCTTACTCATAACCCAAAGCCAAATTCGGGGTAGCCTTGCATTTCTCGCTGCCGGATTCCCTCTCCCTGCATGCGTCAGATCGCCTTTATGAGGCATTTTCTTTTGCGAAATTCAAGGGTTCTCCCCAGTTCAATCTTAGAATCAATCGCAATAGAATCAGTTCGGAAGTCATCGGTTTTACCCTCGCCAGCCGAAACCGTTTTCGGCTGGCGTTGCTTTTCTCGAACTATGCGGAGGTGTACGGGTGGAGACACTTGACGTCACTACCAGAGAAGCTCAGACTATTCGCAAAACCCAATCTCAATCGCGTCTTCCCGGCTCGGAGGTCAGCATGAACTTCATTGACCGTGATTTGAAGTGCGTCAACTGCGGAGTTGAGTTCGTGTTCACGGCAGGCGAACAGGAATTCTTCCGTGCCCGTGGCTTCACAAACACACCGAAGAGTTGCCGGGAGTGCAGGTCAAAGAAGAACCATCGACCGATGAGGGCTGATAGCAAAGTGACCTGCGCGGACTGCGGGTCGGCAACGACAGTACCCTTCACCCCACGCCAACATCGACCTGTGTATTGCCGCGCTTGCTTCAGTGAGCACCGCTCTGAGGTGGAATCTCCCGTGTGCACTACTATTTGAACCAAGGCAACCAAAGTCGGATGAGACACAATCATCCAACCATGGGCTGTCCTGTTCACGATGAGCTACAGCTTGAGTGGAAATGGCTCGTCTTGCACGACCCCGGAACCAGTAATGGCGAGGACAGTCTCACCGTGAAAGCATTTTGGGAAATGGTCGAACATCGCCGGAAGTGTCCCGTGTGCCGCGAAGAGGATATCAAGCAGAATTCCACGCCTCCCTCCGACGCTCCTCACAGCTAGAAGACCGCGTGTACTGCATCCAGAGCCGTCAATTGTGAGAAAGCAACAATCTGCTTGCGCGTGCCCCGCTGCGCTGAGAACCTCAGAGAACCCTAGGGAAAACCCCGAGAGACAGAGAATCATCAGAGAAGACTGCGTTGGTGGATTCTGAGGGACTCAAAATGGTTGATCCGAAGGTTCAGGTGCTCAAAGACACAGTCAAGAAGATCGAACGGAACCATAGCGACAATCCAGCGAGTTCCCAACTCAAGCAGATTCTGAACGAAAAAATCGAGGAGCTTGAAACTCTGGGCAATCGCGAACCCGAACCAACGGCTGAAAGGTGATTAGGGTTGAACGAGAAGCATGAACCAAGAATCATCGAGCGAGTGCGCAGGCGCTTCTCACCGATTCCGATGAGCACACTCTGTTTATCGGTTTTCTACTTCTTAAGAAGCTCCACAAGTCACAGAGATTTCACTACCGCTGCTCGTTAGTATCTGCTGCGGAGCGGGAGTTCTTCCATTCCAAAGGCTTCAATCACTGTCCGCAATTAACAGGGTGTGCAGGTTCTAGGTAATCGCCTCACGAGGGTCGATTCTTCGTTGACATGAGGACTGGGGAGCGAATACCAGGATGCTCTTTACGCCGAGACAGCCGCTTTCTGTCCAGTTTGCTTCGCGAGGGGGAAATCCGCTTCCGGTGCATTCCGAGTTCAGATTCCCGGATGTAGAAGCCACATCGCGAACAGGAACGACCAAAAAGCGGCCACCAACATAAACAGGACTGAGGCGGGACAATTCTGCCGTACTGCCGCACGCGGACGAGAAATTGGAGCCCGATTTAATTGATATGTCATCGAAGACAACTCTTATACATAGTTGATGCGCTGTTCGCCGGACACACGACGAACAGCGCGGGCCCACCGACCGCGTTGCAGTCGGGGTGCTTGCCCAACAGCGAAGCACCATGCAAGCTTGGATGCGGAAAGCGGGAAGCAGAGAAGGTGCAGTTTTGGAGAGTGCCGCGAAAGAAGATTCTATTGTGAATAGCTGGAGGGGCGAGTATCGTCCTGCTCGATGGGGTGTTGGGTTCACGAGGAGCTATACCGAGAATGGAAACTGCTCGTCTGGAAGCAGCAAGGAGCCCCATGCGGATACGACAGTCCGGCTGTTCAACTGTTCTGGGAAATGGTGGCGCACCGGACGAAGTGTAAGGTCTGTCGTGATCAGGACATTGGGAAGACACTCCTGTTCCCGCCTTCAGATTCCCCATGAGGATATTGCCGAACGGTGACCCAGAGTGTATGCCCTGCCTGACAAATTGAGCTTCCGCGTTACGTAATCAGCAATATGGGTTCCGCAACTTCCAAAGCTCTAAACCACTGCATGATGGAAAGTCCTGTGCCATTTGCCGCCGCTCTTGGCTATTTTGAAGCTGCGTCCATCAAGCGACAGTTCGTAGACGCCATCCGGCAGGTCAACGTTGATCTTGACTACGTCAGGCTTCACGTAGACACATGTATCTAATTGCAGCATGGAAATTCTCACCGCACGAACTCGGCACGGAATGCGAACGCCACTGCGGATGAGTAACGCATCCAACTCGACGACCTCACGGTGGGAACTCAAGGTTCGCTCAAAACTTAGAATGCGTCCAGACAAAGGTTAAGACCCCTCTTGCAGTTCTGATGCACTTTGCTGAATGCGTGTGAGGGAGAAGTTTAGGTCGTTGAAGTTGGTACTCAATGTATCCGGTTGCGTCGAAGCGCCCGCCCTCTTTCCTGCTCTCCTCGAACGGGTCGGGCGTGGCTGTGATGGCTGAGGGATAGAATTTCCTCCTACACCACCAAATCCAGTTGACTCCCCCGTTCGTACCTCTCATCGGGCGACGGCCGATTTCCCGCCCCGTTCAAGGATCAGCGACACGTCATTTGTTCTAGGCGCAGACCTTGGTCGCGTCGGAAGTATCGAGCACCCTGAATTCCGCTGTAGGAGGAGCGGACGCAACCAGCGGTGAACGAGTCTCACTGTACCGCTTTCCCAGTAACGAACGAACCACCACGTTTCGGAGGTCTTCGTGTCAGGTCATCAAGTTTCCCCAATTGAAGCCAACCGTCGCAACTTCCTCAAGGCGCTGGGCTAACCGGCATTGGCTTTGCTACAGCGTTCGTCGGTCTTCCTGCGTCTCTGACCACAACTAAAGTCGAGGCCGCTGCGTTTAGCGATGTGGACATTCTCAACTTCGCTCTCAACCTCGAATACCTCGAAGCCGAGTTTTATGCGGTATCGACCTACGGTTCCACTCTCGTAAAGCTCGGCGTAATCTCCGCAGACGACGAAACCGGACCGACAACCGGAGGCAGTCGGGTACCCAAATTCTCAGCCTCTCCCCCCGCCGGTGTCGCCTCTGCTCTACGCAACGACGAAATCGATCACGTGAAGTATCTACGCTCGGCGTTGGGCTCCTCCGCAGCCAAGAAACCAGCTATCAACCTTAATGCCTTGGGATACGGATATTCGAGCGTGAGTAGCTGGCTTAAACTGGCGCGTCAGTTCGAAGATGTGGGAGTAAGCGCATATCTCGGCGCTGCTCCTCTCATCAGTAGTTCGGCGTATCTTGCAGCCGCAGCCGCAATACTCAGTGCCGAGGCGATGCACTCCGGCGCTATCCGTTGGGAGTGCGTCGGCAATGGTGTCAGTAGTCCGGCAGTGGATTCCATCGACATTCCACCAACGAGACAAGCTATCTTTGACCTGAATACCAAGGCTTTGGCTATTCCACGCACCCCCTCGCAAGTCCTCAATATCGTCTATGCGGGTGGCCGTTCAATGGGCGGTTTCTTTCCGAACGGCATGAACGGCGGAATCACGACTCAGTAGACGAAGCCTCGATGGCAACAAAACCCCTGCAAATGGCTCATACCGTTGCGGGGGTTTTCTTAACTTCTACCGGGTGTTTTCGGGAACAGAGAACATGATTTCAGCGTAGATCGCTGTCTACCCAGAGTGCATACAACGTACGGTCGCCCACGTTCGCGTCATAGCCCATTTCGCATAAGCATCGCGATTGGCATCCGCTGTCGAAGGTATTTGCATCCGAGACTTTGGCAGTTGGAGGGGGGATGTCACAAGTCGTCCGAACTAGAAATGGGTACGAATTCATTGGATTAGGGTCTGTCGGGAAAAGGCTTGTAAACGCATTTCAGAGAAACTTCCCCGAGCTTTGCCAGCCGAGCCCAGAACCTGCATATCGCTACATACGCATCGGCACTGCTGAACAGAACATCGCGCTGGGACGGCTGATCGCAGAAGTCAGGGCCTCAGACACGGAGCCGGACCCGCAACCAGAACCTGCGGACTGGCACCAAGGAAGAAGCTGAGTTCAGGGCTGATCCGCCCGGAGCATCGGCGTTCGGCGAAGTTCCAGCTACTCTCGTGCTAGACTCGGGTATTCCGTTCCGATTCTGGGCCCTGTTGATGACCAACCTGATCTGTCCTGTACCCGTCGGCGAAAGCAAATTTGAACTGCGCGTCGAACGTGAGAGTCCGGAGGTATGGGTATGGTCACTTCGCGGCAAGACTGGAGTCAGATTGCAGCGAGGCCGGACTGCGACTAGGACCGCCGCACAAGTCGAGGCTCAAAGAGCTTTCGAGGAGCGGCTTCACAGGGCGGGGCTAGGTACCGAAGCGCCATGTGCATACCAATGGCGAGAGTTGCTCTCCGATCAATAGTCATTCACGGAATCATTGATTCGTCGGCTCTGGCTACCCGAACCTCGCAAGAATCTTTGTGACGGAGTAGGAGATTAGGCCATCTGGTTGTGGATCAGAAAGCTGGGGAAAACCTCATTCCACAACGCAAAACGGCTAATCGCAATATAACCGGGCGCTGACTAGCTTGCCTGCTGCCCGAGTTCCTCTGTTGGTCTTTTCCAATGTTCGAAGCGATCCCGTGTGCCCTGCTCACAGACGTGCTGGTTTTCACACGTGAAAAGCTCGCACTCTCGGCTTACGTTCGCAACAGTGGCGAAGCACTGGCAACAGATGGAATCGATGGTTCCATCGGGGTTGTAACGGTGGACAAATTCATTGGAAGCCATATTCGTATCGGAGCCTCCCCTGAAAAGGATGTTTGCACAACTGGATACGCCGAATGCTGTTGATCCGTCAAGTGGTTCTGTAATGTCAAGAAATTGTCGGCAAGGTTTTCATGGAGCAATCGCCGCCCACCTTGACTCATTCCACATCGGTGCGGCGATCCCTTTGAATGTGTCTTACGATGAACTAAATCGATTGGTCAAAGTCGTTGACGAATTTGCTCTACATTATTCAGCAAGACGCCAACGACGCAGCAGAAGTTCGATACTTACGTGGAGAACGCAGAAGGGTGCCATGAACGGGCTAGAGTAATCGTGCGTTCGCAGACAATGGCTCTTTGCCGAACTGACATCGTGCGACGGTTTAATTGCTTCGTTCATTGGCAACTTCACGATGCTACGGTCAATCTTCGAGTCGCTGTGCGTGCGGATTTGTACTCACAACCTGAATACGTTGGAGGGCATCTACAAAGCAGGTGCGTCCGTTGCTGCATCCACCCCGCCCACAGATGCGGGGCCTGCGACGATGCACAGGGGCGCTGCCCGAACCCAGCTACGCCACGCTCTGACGGACAGCGCCTTCAAAAAAAGTTTGTACTAGAGCTATTTAGACATGAACCTCGAGGAACGCCACGCACGTCGCATATGCCGAATATTTGTGCTGGTGGTCTTTGCAACAGTCGTCCTTGCGTTTGCGTTGGTCATCAGTTTTTCCCGCCACCGACTTGACATTCAACAACGTGAGTTTCTGAACGCCGTGCACCAGAGATAAACATCGGAAATGTTCCTGCCCTAAGTAGCTCTTGATGCCACCGTTTCCGTAGTGACGAGGCGACCAATTTAAACTTTGCAACTGCTCCGGGCAGGTTGTCGTCACGCTCTCCGCCTCTCGACGATGACAAACTGGCGAATTTCTGTCTCTTCCTCGCCGCCTACCGCAGCCGCGCGATCTTCTCAGCCAGCACCGGCATGATGATACTCGGTCAGCAATACGCTATCGCTGCTTACAACTTCAGCAGCTTCCGCTCGGCTTAATTTGGGCAGTCTAAGAAGAACAACGTCGCCCGACCTTTAGACTGGTCACATGAGTCTTGAAGCAATCATTTCAGAAATCGACAACGAAATCTCGCGTCTTCGGCAAGTCCGCGCTCTGCTCTCCTCCAACGAAGCACATGAGAAATCCACTACGACCATACCTAGACGCAAACGCCGAAAGATGAGTGCCGCTGCTCGGAAGAGAATTGCAGAGGCGCAGCGGAAGAGATGGGCAAAACAGAAGGCTGCGAAGTAGATGTGTGGTCGCTATGGAAGACGCGGAGACAAGCAGCGCATCGCTGAATGGATGCAGACGCACAATACGAATGTCTTCGATGAATTCGATGAAATAAGCCTTGCTCCATCCTTCAATGTTGCGCCTCAGAGTGTGCAACCAGTTGTGCGCCTGAATGGTGAGACAGGTGGGCGAGAACTCACCGTGATGCGATGGGGTCTCGTCCCGTACTGGTCGAAAGACGGCAAAGCATCATTCAGCACAATCAATGCGAAGTCCGAAACGGTCGCTACTAGCCCCGCGTTTCGGGAGGCATGGAAAACACGACGTTGCCTCGTGCCAGCGGACTGGTTTTACGAGTGGCAGAAGGTGGATGAGAAAACAAAGCAACCCCATGCGATTGCGTTGAAGAACGGAGAGATGTTTGCCTTTGCCGGACTCTGGGAGACGTGGAAGGATAAAACCACAGGGCGAAAGCTGCGGACGTATACATTTCTCACAACTGACCCCAATGAATTGGTGGAGCCTCTTCACAATCGAATGCCCGTAATCCTGCATCGCAGAGACTACGAGCGTTGGTTGGCACCAACCGACCCGGCACATCTGCCCATTGATTTGCTGAGACCCTACCCTGCCGAGGAGATGAAGGTATGGAAGGTGAGCAAAGCGGTTGGGAATACTCGTAACGACGACCCGAGCCTGATTGAGCCCCTCAAGGAAATCGAGGTAAATCCCACTCCCTCCCTTTTTGAATGACTCGCACCAACGAAAACGAGATTCCGTTCACTCCTCCGATGGAGTGTTTGCCTGTCGCCAATCTCCCGGAAAGCTCCGACTGGGTTTACGAACTGAAGCTCGACGGTTTCCGAGGTCAAGCGATTCGAGACAAGGCTGGCGTTCACCTGCTGTCGCGCAACGGCAAGGACTTCTCCAAGAAGTTTCCGCAGGTATTCGCGGCACTCGGCAAAACACTGCCCATCGGAACTGCCGTTGACGGCGAATTAGTCGCATTCGATGAAGACGGACGCCCGAGCTTCAACGCCATCCAGAATGCCACTACTGAAAGCAATGTCGTGCTGTTCGTCTTCGATGTGCTTGTGAACCGCAGGAAGGACACTAAGCTTCTGCCTCTTAGCGAACGGCGGACACTCCTCGAAGAGGCAATCACTCCATCTGAGCGAGTGCAGCTATCGGAGCATTTTCCCGGCCCCCTGCCACGCTTCCTCGCCGCCGTTCGGGAGATGGGTGGAGAGGGCGTAGTCGCAAAGCGGCTAACCTCCCTCTACGAACCCGGCAAACGAAGCGGGGCATGGTCAAAGAAGCGAATCAATATCGGTCAAGAATTCGTGCTTGGCGGCTTCATTCCGGGCAGCAACGGAGTCGATGCGCTCGTAGTTGGCTTCTATGACGGCGACGAACTGATGTACGCGGCGAGAGTTCGAGCAGGTCTGGTTCCCGCGACTCGCCGCGACCTGTACGCACGTCTGAAACCATTATTCGTGCAGCGGTGCCCGTTCGTTAATCTGCCGGAGCCGAAAAGCGGCAGATGGGGTCAGGGATTAACAGCGGCGAAGATGAAGGATTGCGTCTGGGTAAAGCCGAAATTGGTAGCGCAGTTCGAATTCCTCGAATGGACGGATTCAAGCCACGTCAGGCATATCAAGTTCATGGGGCTGAGGAATGACAAGAATCCTCGGCTGGTTGTGCGGGAATAGGCTAGACTTGCACCCGGTCTCTCTCTGTTCCTCTCAGTCTGCGAGGATGAGTGTTCCAATGGCGAGGAAGCTAGGAATAAACCTAGTTCCGTCCGTGCGTCACCTGTGCAAGGATTTCGTATGGCTGCTGATTGGCCGACGCATAGCATGTGCGGGGTATTGGACATTTTGCGAACCTCTCTGGATCGGCTCGTCTCGAGCCGATCTGTTCTCACCCTTAGCCATTACCGGATCAACGAGACACATCGCGCTCTCCTGCATTCACGCGCCCAAATTCGAAGAACCGATCAACTGATTGAGAAGCTCCGAAGCAAAATGGTGAGCGTGGACTCAACCGCGCCCGATGCAGTGGTCAGGGGCACCTAACGACGGTACAGGCTAGCGGAAGAGGTATATAAATTTGCACCGCTAGAACGAGCATTTGCCGTTATGTCGGGTAACGATGTTGCTCAACTGGACATAAATTTAACTGTCTTGAACTCTCAACTGGAGAGCGCAAGCTCTCAAGTCAAAGAGTAGAATTCACAGGTGCCCGATACACGAGACGATACAACCAAATAGGAATCGACCTTCTGTTCACAGATGTGGAATTGGGACTGACGCTTGCACATATCGCATCCCAACGCACGAACTTGGCGAACAAGATCGAGGGTGTTCGACGCTCGCGAGAGGTCTACGACGCAATATCGGATCAGAGACTCAAATTCATCCTCTCAGATCAACAGGCACGGGAACTGGTTGAGAAACTTGGACAACTGAAGTTCTCTCTGATGGCATTGGGTGAGGTGTTCACGGCTTAAAAAGGTTTTCAGTTGGCTCAAATAGAACATCGCGAAAGAAGATGGTATTTGCCCTACTGCTAATGCAAGAACCAACTGATGATGAGCCCCAGTGACGCGGAAAAGATCATCGCAGTTGTAATCCATCCCAAAATATTCGCCCATCGTCCGTTCACGCGGTTTCCCATGATGGAGCCATTGTTTGTCATTACCATGATGAGCATCATTAGAGGTGGCGTCGAGAACCCCTGTACGATACCCGCGATCACCAGCGCACGCATTGGATTGATCCCGACAAAGTTGAGCCCCATCGCAACAAGAGTAATGAATGTTATCGCAGCGTAGAACTTCTTCGCCTCTGAAGGCTTTTGGTAAAGCCCATTCTTCCAACCGAAGGATTGGCTGACGTCGTAAGCGGCTCCGGTCGTCATCACGGGAACCGCGAGGAAGCCGACGCCGATGATTCCGAGCGTGAAAAGAAGCCCCGCTGCTCGCCCAGCCAGCGGGGTGAGGGACTGAGCAGCTTCGGCAGCGGTATTGATGTTGTGTTTACCGGCGACGAAAAGTGTGGCAGCAGTCGCCAAAATAATAAAGTACATGACAATGTTTGAGAACAGCATGCCGAAAATCACGTCCCAGAGACTACTTCGCAATTCCGCCTCCGAAGTGCCCCGCCGTTCGCGAACACTGTGTTTTCCGGCAGCTACCTTCTCTTCCACCTCCTCGTTCGACTGCCACGTATATAGATAGGCAGAAAGAGAGGTTCCGATGATCGCAACAACAATCGAAAGGAAATCTTTGTTGAAGCCGACCGTCGGCACAAACGTTCCTCGAACAACCTGACCAAGTTGAGGGTGCGCAAGGAATGCCGAAAAGATGTAAGCGGCAAGAGACAAGGCTATGACTCGAAAGATGTTCCGGATCAGCTTGTAGGAACCCCAGATTTGTAGAACAAGGGTCGCGACTGTAATGCAGAGCACCAGAACCCACCGAGGCCAATGCACGAGGATACCGATCCCAGCCGCCATCCCTCCTATGTCAGCGCCCGCCTCAATTGTGTTGCCCGTAACGACTGCCGCCAAGACGAGGTAAACGAACCATCGTGAGTAGTGGTTGCGTAGAACACTGAACAAGCCCTCGCCGGTGACTTGGCCAAGCTTTCCCGAGAGGTAGACGACCGCAACCATCATTGGGAAAGTGACCGGGGCAGTCCATAGCAACTTGTAGCCGAACTGGGCTCCGGCTTGTGCATAGGTTCCGATTGCCGAGCAGTCGTCGTCGGCAGCACCCGTAATTAACCCCAACCCGAGAGACCTGAGAACCGTATGCTGCCGACCGGACGTGTGTTGCTCGCTCATCGCGCCGTTAGATGCGTGCGCTGGATGATTGAGATGATTCACACCAAAGCTGAAGGAGGACGGCTGACGCGCTGGACTCGAACGAACCTTTTGCGGCCATTCACCACTTCACTGGAGGTGGTCGGTTTGATCCGACTTCCAAAGAACGGCGCACAATTAGGTATGGTCTTTCAGTACGCGCCCATCTACATTGGCGTACAAGTGGAAGCAGCAGGGTAGAAAGAGGGCTCCGGTTCGTAGACTAAACCAAGTGAACCAGCCACTCGGAGGGCATCAAGCAGCAAAAAGCCCCCGGAAATCGGGGGCTAGGATTTCGGGTTTGTGAACCACCCTAAACTCAGGCTCTAAACCCTATTGTTCGCGTCTCGGTCTGTACCGCTGGTGCCCCGAACCTTTCGTACGCGGCCTCATCCTGTGCCGATACGGAAGGTGCGACGAGATTTCGGGCTGACTGCAAGTGTTGTTCTCCAATTGGCTCACTTGCCTTCATCGCGAGTCTGGCCGACTCGTCCACTAACAGGTTCAGGTCTGCTGATGAGTATCCTTTGAGAACTTCCGAAATTACCTCAAGGTGAAGTTCGGGTGCAGTGTAGCGACCCCTCAAATGATGTCTAAGGATTTCTTCTCGTGCAACTTGGTCTGGAGCGCCGACGTAGATTTTCTTGTCAATTCGGCCAGAACGCAGGACGGCAGGGTCAATCTTCTCTGGTGCATTCGTGGCAAGTATGAGTAGCACACCTTTCTCAGAGCAGGTCGCCATACGAGCAAGGAACTCGTTCACTTCCTCAGCCTTATGGTGATGTCCGCCGAGAGCCGCTCTACTGGGTACAAGAGCATCGAATTCGTCGATAAGCAGCACGGAAGGTGCCTTGCTGATTGCCCGCTCAAAAATGTCACGGATTTTAATTGTGCTTCCATGAACGTATGAATCAGCAACGTCGGACGGCGAAATCTCGAAAAAGTGATACTTCAGTTCGCTTGCTAGTTGGCGGGCGATGAACGTCTTGCCGCAGCCCGGTGGCCCGTAGAGAAGAATGCCATTCGGTATTGAAAGCCCGTATTGTCGGGGCTTGTCAGGCCTTTTGTAAACCTCTATGACCTGCTCTCGAAGAAGCTTCTTTAGAGATGCCATTCCAGCGACGGCCTTGAGACCCCCTCGCGTAGTACGAACTCTGGAAGGGAGCGTTGTTTCAACGTCTCGCTTCTGTTCCTGCCGCTTCGCTTTGTCTCGCCGTTCGCTCAAACGGCGCTCCGTACGAGCGAGTTTGCGCTGTTGTTCGCGTTCCTCTTCCTGCGCCCGGAGAGCACGTTCTCTGTTCCGCCTTTGCTCCTCCTCGCGCTCACGCTGTTGCTGTTCCCGTTCCTCCATCAGCACTCTCTGCTTACGGATTCTGACGAACCAGATATAGCCGCCCGCCTCTGAAAGCGCGACGAGCCACTGCGTGTGATTCAGAGAGTCGGTTCGGCCATAAACCAAGCCAGCGATGCCAGACGCCATCAAAGCGGGAAAAAGAATCCTGCCCGCGCTCTCGCGCTGAGCGGAGAATACGAGGATTACAAACCCAAACGCCAGAGCGACAGGCCACACCAGTTCACTTGTTGTGAACTCCATCCTAAGGTCTCCTCCGATGGGCTACTTCTTGCCGCTTCCTTTGCACACGCGGCAAGCTCCTGAAGCTTGGCAATAGCTGCAATGAGGCCGGTTCCCAATTGGCCCATAGCCGGGATAACCGAGATGCCCTGTCCCCTTGCAGCTTGGACACTTTCCAGTGCCGTTGCACTTCGAACATTCCTGCATCATGCTCCTCCTGAAAGGAACCAATACGCTAATCTGCTCGTGGCGTTTCTGCTCGTAAATCTTTACATCTCAATGCGTGGCGAATCAAGACCAGTTCTTCCGCGCCTTGGGTACAAGAGTTCGGGATATCCGGAAGAAACGCGGGTTCTCGCAAGAGGACATGCTTAGCTTTGGTTTTTCCACACGGCATTGGCAGCAGGTGGAGGCTGGACGCCCCATTACCGTTACCACTCTGCTGCGAATCTGCGAAGTCTTCGAAACGCCTATTTCAAAGCTGGTGAATGGGCTGGACAAGAACGGTGTCTACGAGAAGGTAAATTTCGATGTCGTGATGCGTCGGAAGGGCGGACGAAAGCGTTAAGGTACACCCGGCAGGAGAGAACCATCATTCGAGGTCCTCTTTGCGGAAATTGATGAATACGGGGCGTCCTTCCCGGTTTTGGAATACCTCGATGGCAAGTGCTTTGCCCTCTTCAGTCGCCTCGCTAAGAAGCGGCTGGAGTTCGTCCGCCCCGGCAAGAGAAACCAGCGCGTCGTTCAGCGATTCACTCGGTAGATTGCGAACAGCTTTGCTCGGACGGAACCTGACTATCACACGGTTCATCATGCAGCGACCTCCTGCTTGAACCCATGGATGGCTGTCTTCTGTTGAGCCTCTCGAACCCACCTGACCACGGAAGCCCTGCTGACATCGTACCGCTTCGCCACGTCCGTCAGACTCATTCCACGCAACCTGTCTTCAATCAATGAGCGATGGTCAACGTCGAGAGGTTGCCGTCCGACTGGGAGACCTTCCAGCTTCCTTCTGCGGATTCCAGCCCTGACGCGCTCCCTAATCAAGTCGGCTTCCAGTTCTGCGATGGACGAGATTAGGGTGATGAACAAGCGACCCATTGCCCCATCAGTCGCAATGTTCTCGCGGCGAGAGATGAACTCGATGCCGAAAGAATCCAGTTCGTCTACTACGCCGAGGAAGTGCTTTGTGCTCCTTGCCAAACGGTCAAAGGCCGCGACGATAAGAACCGTGAACTTCCGTTTCCGAGCATCTCGTAGCATCGCATCGAGACCGGGACGACGAGCCTTGGAGCCGCTGATTCCGACATCGGTATATTCGCAGACCACTTCGAGGCCGCGTTGAGCCGCAAACTGGCGCAGATCAAGAAGCTGATTTTCGATTCGCTGGTCTGACGTGCTGACTCTCGCATAGATTGCGCACTGCTTCATTCGGTTTAGTCCTCCTCAATGCTTGGTGGCTTCCTTCTCGCTCCAGCAGCAACACAAACAGGAATTTCAGGTCGCCCTCGCTGTTTAGCCACAATAGTGCGACCGGAATCCCAATCGATTTCCGCATATTGAGCGAGGTATTCCCGGATTACAACTGGAGTGTGCTGGTATTCGGGATATAGGCGGAGGAATTCACGCCTTGCCATCAGTTCGCAGGTGGCAGGGAGAAGAATGGAAAGTCCGAGGTCTTTCGGGTGGCGCTGGAGTTCGATGCAGAAGAGGCTTGTTGGGGAAAGGACCCGTTTTTGCACACTAGAGTATACGGAGAACGAGGCGAATACAGCCCGTGTTTTGGTCGATTTCCCAACAATTTTTTGAAATTGAGAGATTTGCTCTAGGCCCGAGCCACATGTTTAACCAACTGCGCTCTCGAAGGGTCATAGACGTATTCAGTGATCGTTCCATCCTTGATGCGTTCAACTGCTTCATTGATAACAAATAGCGGCACGAGGAACCATTCACGGGGTTTCACGGGGTTGCCAAAACGGTCGCGTAGCTCAATATCCAGTTGTGCGATGTCAAAGACGCGATGGATCAGATTCTCCAGCTTCACGCGGCTCACATTGTAGAGACCATACGTTGCTACGACCTCGACTTCGGCCAACAGGTACGTGGGGTCAAGCTTTGCGTTGGCGATACGGGTTTCCACCTTGCCACCCGTAACCCCAATTTTGTGCAGAACGTCCCGATGGGCTGCAATCTCGGGCTGGTCCGATTTGCTACGCAGGACGTAGATTGTGCCGCTGGCGAGGTCATCTCCCGCTGGCTCTTGCGCGAACAGCGGACCGCTATCGACGGTCGTTATGACACGTGCCGCTTCGTCTCTGTGTAAGGCACGCTGAAACGAGCGCATGAGCAAATCGCTTTCTGTACCGTTGTCGTACACGACTCTCAGACGACTATCGCGCCTGTCGTATTGCGTCTTGAAATCCTCGCCAGCTTGGGCGATGTATGCAATCTGCCCGTTAACGATGAAGAATTGGCCTTGCTGAATTTCAGTCAGCCTAATTTCGTCCATCTTCTGCAATGGCAGGGCTTGTCTCACACGATCCTTTAACTCAAGCCTCACGCTCTCGAAGATCGGCTTGTATTCTTCGAAGTCCTCGCAAACCGTACGATTAGCAATCTCTTCAGCAGCACGCTTCTCCGCAGTGCTGCGAACGTGGCGAAGTTCCGTAAGGGTGCTGGAGACGGTAGCATCTTCAAGTTCGGCACGCAGTTCGTCAAGGTCGGGCTCTTCCTTTCCCACGGAAGATGCTGCTGGTGCAGCCAACAATCCTTGATGGTCTAACGGAGCGAGGAGCGTGCGAAACTCCTCCTGCGCCCTCAGTCGGTCAAGCCTGACCGCATAAAGCCGCTCGAAGATGTCCTTGTTTTCTCCGTGCCGTGGCAGGTGTCCGTGGCTACTGAAGAAGCGTTGAATCTCTTCGAAACCAGCAATAACCCTTTCTTCGACGGCGGAACGACCACTGACTTTCTCCGGCTCCGCAAACTCTGATAGTCCGGAGCGGAGTTCATCAAGGTCAAACTCCTCAGGCATAGCGACCCTCCTTGTCGAAGCGGAGGAATGCCGCAGCACCTTCCGCCATCTTCCTCTCCCAAGGGTCTTGGGATGTGGCTGAGGGGACACGCCCGTGTTCCTTCTTGAACTTCAGCGCACGCACTGCGAGTGCCTTCGCTTCCTCCGGCGTCAGGGCGGTTCGCTTGGCCGAGATTGCCGCTGCCACATGCTTCAGGCTCTCCTCATTCATGGTCTTAGCCAAGATGGCGTAAGCCTCACCGAACGGATTGATGCGGTCGATCAGGTCAATGTCGAGTTCGCGGACATCCATCGCAAACAATCTCACGCCGTCAATCAATGCCGTGTTGGCCTTCGGTTCCTCGCCGCTACCACCGGAATAAAGCTTCCCCTGTTGTGTGAAGTTTAGAGCGGCAATCGCGTGCTGGCGAACGGCCTCTTGGTCTTCGGCGTTAAGTTCGGGATACTTCTCTTTGACAATCTTCCCCATCCGCGTCTGTGTTAGCTCTTCCGGCACTAGCTCTTCGTCAAACATCCCACGCTCGATGGCCGTCTTGTCCTGTACAAACGCTGCTATCACTTCGTTCAAGTCTTCTCGACAGATGCGAGTGGCTTCAGTCGTTTGGGGCATCGCCAGCCCTTTGATTTCAATCTGAATCGCGCCCGTTTGTTGGTTGACGCCGATGTTGCATTTGTCCGCGTTGTAGCCGCCCTCCCCGTATGAATAGCCGGGGGTAGGCTTGTTCTCTGGATTCTTCGGACGAAACTCGAAGCGTGGTGCAAGAACCTGTTCCATCAACAAACTGGCAGCGATAGCCTTCAAAGTGTCATTGACGGCCTCGGTAACAGCCTCTTCCGAAGCATCGGGTTCCGCTATCAAATTGGTGAACCGGGCGCGAGTCTTTCCTTCGGCATCGCGGGTTACACGCCCGATGATTTGCACAATCTCCGTCAGGCTGGAGCGATAGCCAACCGTCAAAGCGTGCTCACACCAAATCCAGTCGAAGCCTTCTTTTGCCATCCCGAGAGCGATGATGATGTCTACGTGGGCACGGTTATACTTTTGGGTGGGGTCTTTTAAAGCGTTCACGACGCGGTCTCGTTTGCCGGGGTCATCGTCTACTAGGTCGGCAATTCGCAGAACTTTCCCGCTCGGGATCTTCACAAGCTGAAAGCCTGTCGCCGGGTCGATGCCCTGCCACTCGCCCATTGCCCCGATGATGTGGTCAACTTCCTTGATTTTGTCCTTCGTGCTCTCCCGTGAATTCACATTGGGAATGTGGACAATTGTTTTCTCGGACGTGTCAAGCACGCTCAGAATTTCGTCGGCGTACGAGCCACTGTAGAAGTAGTAGCCCATGTCGAGTTGCTTTAGGTACTCGTAGCCGTTCAACTGCTCATAGTAGGTGTACGTGACGGTATCGAATTTGTTCTCGTCAAACGGGGAGAGAATAGCCTCAGCATCACCACGGAAGTATGAACCAGTCATCGCGACGATGTGGACACGGTTCCTCGCGATGAACTCGCCCAAATATGAGCCGAGGATGTTCTCGTCGTTGACGGAAACATGATGGAACTCATCGACGGCTATCAGGCGGTCATCAAATTTCTCGACGCCGTACTGTTCCACAGCGAAGCGGAAGGTTGCGTGCGTGCAGACCAGAATCTTATCCGTGCTCTCAAGAAACGCCCCAACAGCCTTGACCTTGCCACCGTTTTCACTACCGGGGGCATTGCACAGGTTCCACTTGGGCTCAACATGCCAATCCGCCCAAAAGCCGAACTGCGAAAGCGGCTCATCATTGAAACTCGCTCCGATGGAGCGTTCCGGCACCACAATGATGGCTTGTTTGATGCCTTGGTGCTGGAGTTTATCCAGCGCGACAAACATGAGGGCACGGCTCTTGCCTGAGGCTGGAGGGGACTTGATTATCAGGTACTGCTCTCCCCGCTTCTCATAGACGCGCTCCTGCATTGGCCTCATGCCGAGAGCATTCGCCCTCATCGAAGAGCCGTTTCGAGCATAAGAAACAGATACGGTGGGTATCGTCTTCGCCTCGGTCGTCATGCGCGTGCTTTACTCCTCCCCCTTTTGGCGGGTTGTTCAGTTGAGGTCATCCTCGTATAGAGTTCGAACAACTTCTCAATCCGTTCGGTATCGTTCTTAAACCGGCGACCGATATAGATGCGTTCCAGCACTTCATCATTACGCTCATGTGCGTGGCGTAAGTTCTCGGGCATGTTCTCCGGGTCATACAGGTCAGCGATGGTCGCCGGGAAGTGTGCCTCTCGAGCCAAGAGAATTTCTTCGGCACACCGCGTGAGGTCACGCTTGTTCTTGTCCGTCAAGGCGGGAACTGGGAATGTATTCCAACCCAGTGTGTTGGAATACGAAAACCGCATCTCCAGACGTACACAGACTGTGGCTATCCAGACCCAGTGAAGACGTGAGGCAATCAACGCGATGTTCCAGACAGGGGCGTCGTAAAGCGCAAAGCACTTATTGGACGCGATGTAATCAGCAGACAAAAAGTCGCAAGGCAGGTATTCTCGATTCTCAGAACTAACACCGGGTACCAGAATTGCATGGTCTTTCGCCACGCCTCCAATTTGCACGAACCTATATGGACGCGGCGCAAACTGCCGTGTCGATTCTGCGTTCGATTTCAGTCGGTTGGCAGATACCAACTCTAGGCGTTTAGCAATGAACTCGTTTTGTGACGCGGCTTCTGCTTTCTCTTCAGGTATCCACAAGCAATATCGTTGCAGCCCATTAATGAGTTCCTCTGAACCGACAAATCGCCGTACATACAGATCTGTCTGTTCGTCTTTGCGGAGTTCATTGGCCTCATCGGCATCCAAGAACAGATGCCCCCCATCTCGGGGCATGTTGCCGAACAGCATTTGAGATTGCCCGGACAATGGCGAGTTGCACTTCTGAACGACATCATTGCGGTTTGGTACCAAGTACGGTCCGATGAGGGTGCAGTCGCGAACAAGGTCATCACTATAGAGCCTCTTAGGCTTTGACGACTTCTTGCCGAGCCCGACAATAATGACTGTCACGCCAGCATTGTGACTGGCGAGATTGCTCCACTTGAATGACGTATGAGCGAACTGAATCTCGATTCCGCGTTGCCACGCGACCGGCCAAATCTCGGAAGCTTGTTGTCCTTGGCAGATGCTGTTAGTCATCACGAAGGACGCAACAGAGTTGGGCTCCGAATCAGCATAGTCAAAATAGCGTGCAATCCACCCTGATACGAAGTCCGTTGTCTTTGCCAACTGCCCATGCAGTTGCCATGCATGTGCTAGGTCATCTTTCTGCGCGTCGGTCTGCCACTTACTGCCTCTGTAGGGCGGGTTTCCGCAAATGTAGGTTTCACCTCCCTCATTTTCGAAATCAATCTGCGCCTGTTCTAAGGGCGTACTGAAGAGATCATCTGATTGCAATTTCACGCCCGTCCCAGTTGGGGGACAGATGCTTAGCCAGTCAAGCCGCAGCGCGTTCCCGCAAGTAATCCAATTCTGCTTGTCGAGCGGAAGAAATTCTGCCAGTGCCAATTTGTGTCCACGATAGAGCACATCACATTGATACTCGGCGATGACCAGTGCGAGGCGTGCAACCTCAGCGGGGAAGTCGCGAATCTCGATACCACGGAAATTTGTCTTGGGGATTGCAGAGCGGCGTTCAGGTTCGCCACGCCTCCGGTTGATTTTTGCTTCTATGGCTCGCATCTCTTTGTATGCAATGACGAGGAAATTGCCTGAGCCGCAAGCCGGGTCAAACACACGGATTCGAGCCATGCGATTCCGCAGGTTCAAGAGCATTCGTGGATTGTCGCCAGCCTCCTCCAGCTTTGCTCTCAGGTCATCGAGGAAGAGCGGATTGAGCACCTTGAGGATGTTCGGCACGCTCGTATAGTGCATTCCAAGTTGGTGCCGGTCGTCTTCGTCAGCGTCCTCAGCTATGGCCTGAATCATCGAGCCGAAGATGTCCGGGTTGATTTTCTGCCAATCCAGATTGCCGATGTGGAGTAGGTAAGAACGTGCGATTTTGCTGAACCGGGGAACTTCGAGATTGCCGGAGAACAATCCGCCATTCACATATGGAAAGCCGACAGCCCACCGCGGGATGTTGGCTGCATCTCTGTCTTCGGCTCGGGTATTCATGGCAAGGAAGAGTGTCTGAATTACCTCATGAGTGTTCGATGAGTCCCTGTCGCTCATCTGCTCAACAGTCTTGGTGAATAGGTCGTTATTGAAAATGCCAGTGTCTTCAGCGAAGAAGCAAAAGATGAGCCGCGCCATGAAGTGGTTCATGTCATATCGGGCAAGAGGGGACAGACGTGAAGCGAGTCAAGAAGAAGTCGGTCAAAACTATCGCGGCCAAGAATGTATTCTCCGATTCGCAGTGGACTGTGGGGTACGGAAAGCTAAAACCCGGTCGGGGACGACCCGAGTTAACGCAACGACTGTTTTTGGCCTTGGGTGAAAAACTGCCATTTGAAGCTCTTCCGAATGTTCGTCGCTACCTGAAGGAACAGAATATTCCTCGAATGGGCGTGTATATCGCGCACGATTCAATGAGCTACGCCCGTTATATCGGACGAGGGGATATTTTTCAGAGGCTCGGGGCGCGAAAGAAAGCTCAAGAACTTGAACTCAAATATTTCTCATTCTATGTAGTCAAAGATAAGAAGCACGAACGGGAGATTGAGTCGCTGCTAATCCGAGCAGCGGGGCCACTGCTGCAATTCAATACCAAGAAGAAACGGCTCTCGATAAGTGCTGGAAGCGTGAAGGACTACGAACCCGGTACATTATTCTTCGAACGTCGGTACAAGAGGGGAATGAAGCGACGAAAAGGATAATGCGCCTATGGGTGGCACATCGCGCGACCAAGTGCAATTCGAAGTTGCCTTGTCTCCTCCTGATCTTCAGCACAGTGACCGAGAGACGCGGCGATCCTTCCGCATCCCGTTGATCAACTTCAGGTGGAATGGCACGTCGATGCCGATCAGGCGCTTTCGGCAATCGGGCTTGTCTTCTCGATATTCAAGCTTCTTTTCTCGCGAGACAATCTGGCTGAACCATTGGCGTTCAATGGTGGTTGTGATGGTTTGCATCATTGACTGTCCTCCGAATGCTACCTCGGCTCCGGGCCGAAACGGCCACTAGAGTCTGGCGCGGTCTTTCCTTCCGTAGCTCAATCTTTGCGGCAGTATACCTCCTCCTCTCGAGCGGAGCACAAGTCGTTTCAGATGGCTTCCTCTCCCGTGATCACCGCATCTTCGCAAGACAACTCCAGCACTCGGTAAACCCAACTTGCTGTCAGACTGAATAGTTTCAGCAGAAGCTGGATCACGATTTTTTGTTCACAGAGAACTGTTTCTCGTTGACACTCTACTTCGCCTAGTGGTACACGTTCACCCTCCCCCGAAAGCAAGCCCACAACTCTGCCTATCGAGGAGAACCATGACCAAAATGTGTAGAACAAGCCTGTGTGCTCTTGCGACGTTCGCCGCATTCGCTCTCCCCTGCGTTGCACAGCAGAACCCGTGGAACGGCTCTTGGAAGTTGGATCGCTCCACGCTCAAATACGATGGTCCGACTGTTTCGGTGGCTGCGGATGACAGCGGCTTCACTGTCACTCGCGGCGGCAAGGCTGGTCCTAAGGTAGTCTGCGACGGTAAACCCAACGCTCCGGATAACGGTGTTATCACCACTTGCAGCAAATCTGGTTCTGGTTACGAGGTCGAAAATACCCGTGACGGCAAGCAGATCAACAAGATCAAGATCGAGCTATCCCCAGATGGAAAGAAGCTAAGCCGAACCATCGACATCACGCCGCCTGACGGAAGCCCGTACACGCTTACGACCACTTCCAAGCGGCTTTCTGGAGGTCCGGGTTTCTCCGGAGTTTGGAAGGAGACTTCCTTCACTGAATCGCAAGACAATGGTGTGCTCACCATTGAAGTCAAAGGAGACAGTGTTGATTTCAAAGAAACGAGAAGCCGATTACCTGTAAGCTCGACGGCACTCCAACGACCACATCGGCTGGCCGGACAATGAGCGTGAAGCAGGATGGGCCTCGGACTCTCAAAGTGACTTACAGCATTGACGGCAAGGTCGCCCGCGAGAATACTTTTGTATTGAGTAGCGATGGCAAAACAGTAAAGGAAACAGATATCACGCCAGCACCGTCGCCTTCAACGATGTCAGTCACGTTCCACAAGTCCTAACACCCTGATCACATGAGAACCTGAGTCGAGTAATCATGCTCGACTCAGGTCCCCCGGTGACATAGGGTCTTCGCTGTCGCGTCATCGGAAGCCGCTGAGTATTCGGCGCTGCGCTGAAAGTGCATGAAGGCTCCGCACTCCTTCATCGCAAAGGGATGCCTCTCCGGATGGTCGGTACAAACAAGCATTCTCTGAGTGAGAGCCTATGATGCCAAGGGATCACACCGTCGCCGCACCGCTTCTTATAGCCGCAGCAGCCATTTGTTTACAGGGCTGTTTTCGCGTGCCCGAACAGCCAGCGATTGTGGGCGCGTGGTACGTAAACATTCCCGCAGCGCCGTATCCGTATCATCTGTTCATCTTCCATGCTGACGGCACGGTCATCCAGTCAAATCCGGATTCAGGTAATGCTCATTACAGCGATAGCAATTTAGTTGGGGCATGGTCCGCGCAAAACGGGAACTTCAAAGCAAAGCTCATCGAAACATCGGCTGATCGAGACTCCCACAAATACGTCGGTCGTACCGAGTTGATCATGTCAATTGAATTGAGGGGCGATTCGCTCCGCGGTACTGGTACGGCATCGTCATTCGAACCGGGAAGACCCAACAGTACGCCGCGTTCATTCGACCTCTCAGGCTCCCGAATACGACCTTGAGGGGATCACGGCGGAATCTGAATTGTTTCCGCAGAGTCTGTGAATCCTCGAATGGACTTAACAGGTTGCGCCTAATGCCTGATGGGCAACAAAGCCCCGCGCTGAGCCAGTTGGCAACATTTTGTTAAAGCAACCACGGATGCCCTTTCTCGACTCGAAATCGTGAGAACGTCTGTCTGGTCGCCGCAGACGCTCTGGAGGGGCTATGACTGCCCGCACATGTACCCACCTCGCACTCTGTGCTGCGGCTGCTACCTGCATAGCAACAGCCCAGAGTTCCGCCACTTTAACACCGAAAACCAGTACGGATGCCCAGACTCCCGCGAATTTGTACGCGGTTGACCTCAATAATGATGGGTTTGATGACCTCGTCGGAGACGACGGACAGTCCGCACCGGGATTCAATGTCTCGATCAACAATGGAGATGGCACGTTCAAAGCTCCCGTTCATTATTCGGTTCCCGCGAAATCGCTGATTGGAACGGAGCCAATCGTCACGGGCGATTTCAACGGCGATGGGAAAGCTGATGTAGTCGTGGTTCTGAGCAACACCGCCCAAGTGGCATTCTTTGCTGGGAATGGCGACGGAAGTCTCCAAGCACCGAAGATTTCAACCGTTGGCTTGCCCTCGGGCTGGATTTTCCAATCGGGAGGGGCTACTGGTGCTGATCTGAATCGGGACGGGAAGATCGACCTGATCGCTTGGACTCTACTGCCGGGACAATTCAGCGGTGAAGGGGTGACGGCGTTGTACGCGATGGAAGGCGATGGGGCGGGCGGTTTCAGAAGTCCGCATTTGGTTCTCTCGGGGCCGATGCCTGAACCAGATTTCCAAGTCTATGTGGGGGATTTCGACGCTGATGGCAAGGCTGATCTAATCGCGACAGAGTACACGCTGGACAGTGAAGGCACAAACCAGAACACCCATGTCCATGTCCTCTACGGCAACGGCGATTTCACGTTCACAGACACAGTTCCGTACACACAATCACATGGGCCGTTCATGATCGGCGCTGGCGACCTGAACAGCGACGGCAGGTCAGACTTCTTCTCGTTGAATGGGTTCGGCACAAGCCAGCAGCTTGGCGTGTTCTATGGAACGACATCCAGAACCTTCGCTAGCTACTTCCAATCGTTGTCTGGAAGCTATCCTGTCGGCGCTGGAAGTGACAGCACTGACCAATACACTTCACAATACATCTTGGGTGACTTCAACGGCGATGGTCGCATGGACCTAGCAGCGGTCGCATCCAATTCCACCTATAGTGCGTCATACGTGCTCCTACTACTGGCCACAGCGAACGCTGGTCAATTCACCGAACAAGCAGTGCAAATGCCAGCCAAGTACCCCGAAGTCTCAATGCCTGTGGTTGGACTGTTTGGCAACAGCTTGCTAAAGCCCGACGTGGCACTGAATCAGAGTTCAAACTACGGAAGCCCTCCGCAGGACCAGCCTTCCCATTTCCTCAGCGAAATCAACTCAACCAGTAGCGGCTGGTTCGGACCGTGTGCCTATCCTCGCTCCGGAAGTGGTTTCAGAGTGTGTTCTCCGGGAACTCCACTGAATGGGAAGACACTTTTCAGCACTTCGGTGAATTCCTACGGCAAGCTGCGCAAGGTTGAACTCTGGGTGGATGGTAAGAAGGTGCAGGAGCAGCAACACACTTGGGATCAACACGCCTACTTCAATTGGAGCGGTTCATTTGGCGCCGGGACTCACCAAGCCACATTCTACGCAGGAGATGTGGACAATCACCTTCAGAGATACAACTTTAGCTTCAACGTAGGTGGCGTCTCCTGCACTGCTCCGTCTTCACCGGGAGTTCACGTGTGCAGCCCGGCCAACAACTCCACAGTCAGTTCACCCGTTCAAGCCACCGCTTCGGCGGCGATCAGTGGAACGCTCGCCCGAATGGAAATCTGGGTGGACGGAGTGAAGAAGTATTCAGAAACATCGAGCTTGACGGAATCTGCGTCACTCTCACTCTCCTCCGGGAAACACAAATTCGACTTCTACGCGGTGAACACTGCCGGGACAAAGTGGGAAACTTCGGTGTACGCTACGGTTCAATGAACTTTTGCGTTTCTCATACCAAGGTCGATACTAGACTCGCAATGCTGGTGGATCGTCTGTGAACGGATTAACTCGGCGTGGTCGTTTGCTACTGAATGGCAAGCAACAGGACGAGATCATTTCAGTTTGAACCAAAGGCAGGGTCGAACTCCCCTAAATGTGGAATTCCGCTTGGGGCTCGGCTTGTTCTAGGCTTCTAGATGAAGCCAGTGTTGCTCCAGCACCTGCCGAACAAGCTCACGGCGGGTGTTTGAGTTTTTAGCGCACGGCTTTCCCGCACACCCGCATAAGTCTGTGTCGAGCACCCAGTTCGGCGGAGCAACGAACAAATCGGGGGACATCAGGGCAGGATCGCGAAGAAAGTTTCAAGTCCGGTCTGGTTTCCCTTCACTTCTGCTTCAGAAGCTTATCCGCCTTGCGATCAACCTTCTGCTTGTCAGCCGCACTCAACTTGCCCTCATGCTCGGCTTGCGAGGCCCGTGCTTTTGCATTGCGGGCGTGAGCCGCGTCCGGCATGGGATATTTGCGTTTCTCCGGAAGCCCGAAATCGCTTTTCGGTTCCGCATTCTTCTTTGCGGTTGTGAGTTTTGCCATGGGTAACCTCCTCACCGGATGAGATGCCATCCTCCGGATGGGTGGACACGATCAATGCTGAAAGTCCCGCATGGTCACGGACCGTTGTCTCTCCGGAAGTCCACATATCCTTAACGATTCCCGAGCAACAGCGGCTGACAAGAAGTTGACCTCAGAACCACGGTGCCCCCGGCTAATCGATGACTAAGCAAGCAAGTGCTTCACAGGAGGTACATACATCTCTCGCATTTTCGAAACATCTAATATGCTGTGCCTGTCGTTCATCCTACAGGCACGCCGCCCGACTGCCGACTCGGCGCAACTGCTGACTTGTTGCTGCCCGAGTCTGAAAATCAGTGGCGAGGATGCCGCATCTCAATGATGAATGCGAATCACATCAAGGCGAGAAGAATAGACTTCCTTCAGTCGAAGCTTGAGGAGCTTGCCAGCAGAAAACAGCGGCTCACCACCGTCATGTCTTCTGGCAGCTTGAGCAAAAAATCTTATCGGCTCTGGGCTAAGCGGCTCGAATGTGTCGTCGAGGACATGCACAAATACAGTGCCGCACTTGCTGAATATGAGCAATGCGAAAGAGCGATAGACTCGGAAGGTGGCATTCTCTCCGGAAAACGCTCCCGAAGTGCATCCTTCGCCTCCCGTCGCTAGTCCGGACAGCCGGACAAACCAAAATCCAACAGTTCCGGTTCGGGGCGCATGAGGATCACCGCCTGTTCTCGATCAGGAACACAGCAGTCATCCATATATATGCGAGAGCCAAATGGAGCCAAAAGCCATACCTTTTCAGGAATGGACGGGCATCTACGTATTCGGCCAGTATCGACCGGAAGCCCAGCCATACGAGTGCAGCAAGGCATGGCGGCATGAGAACGAGAATCAGCAGTTGCCCTGACGAGTACATCGGCGCAACACCTTCGGGTTAATCCGCACGATAGCAGACGCACGCTGGTGCACGCACCACGTTCGAACTCGACCCACGGTGAAGGCGGGCATCCCCGCTTGTCTGTCCTACGCGCTCGGAACAGATAGGGTTTGCTCCTACCTCTGTCGAAGAACACACCATGCGACGTAGGCAAGGAAGCAATTAGCGAGTAAGTAAAGCATCCAGCGCATCGAGGAAGGCCAACTTTCTTGGGATTGAAAGAAGACAGGAAGCAGAATAGATGCGGCGGCGAGACATGCCAGTCTTAGAGGCTCGGGAAGAGGACAAATGCCGAGAACTGCGACTGCCACACCGAGAAACCCGAGCGGATTCGCCGGTTCAGAATCGCGATCTTGAAGGTCTTGCATTTCGTCCGATGCTTTCACAATGGTCGATGGAGTACCGATGCGAAAAAGATTGAGTCTGAGGTCAACACCTCTTCTCTGTGCCTTTTCATCCTCGCTTTGAACCAGCCCGTCGCTATCGCTTTGTCCCTGAGTGGGGGGGCACTGGGCGATTCGCATACAAATAATCGAACTTTTTCCGGAACTTACGGATCAGTTCCGGGTCAAGGTCTTTCCCGGCTCTTGCTGAGCCGAGTGCTTCGATGAGTGGGTCCATGCTTTGGTCTTCAGGGTGTAGCGCAAGGTGTCGGCTCACCATTGCCTCCATTCGCTCTAGGTGTCGAGCCTTTCGATAGAGCCTAAGCTGCGCCTCACAGGTGGAGCCGTTCTGAGCCGCAGAGAGGCGGACTTCTCTATTCGTTAGCTCCTGTGCGTTCGCCTTAAGCCTTTGATAGGCCTTCCATGACATCTGCTGCTGTCCTGTCTCGACTCTGAAGATCAATTCGTCGAGCTTCTCTCGTTGTATGACGTCGTACTTTCGCACTTTGCCGAACATTCGGTCACCATCTACCTCATACGCAGAACTGAATTTCTCGTTAAGCAAGGCCGGGGTACTCTCAGACGGGCCTTAATGGTGAAGCATGGTCCTCTTCTACGCGCTGGGCAGAAACTCTGGAATGAGCAGTTCCTCCCAGCGGAAGACACTGGGAGCACACCGATAGAGTCCAGCCCATTCGAGTCGCTGTTCAAATGCGGATTGGGCAGCGACTTGCGCTTCAGTCGGAGTTGACTCATGCCCTTCTTGCAGTAGCGATCCGTCCGACATGCAAATAGACCAAACCCAGAGATTCGACTTCTCAAATCGGACACGAAGCTCGAATGCTCGGCCTAGAACCGATAGCAGACAAACACTAGTTGAGTTGGACATTGCGGGTCGATTGTACAAAGGTAGCGTTTAGATCGAACAGCCGAGTCTTGTTGAATCAACAAAAAGCTTGATCAAATACCATATGATCAAATCGATGCATGTGTACAGGTGAACCAGCCGTTAGCTGCGGGAGCAATTTACACGCCTCGCTTACCATTGGTACTCTGGTTTCCCTAGAAGCGTCTGATGCGCTCACCCGCTCGCTGAGGAGTCCTGCAAGACAGCACACTAGTTCAAATTTTCGCGCCTCGTGATCTCGGAAAGACGGGGACATCTCCGCTATGAAGGAGAGCAAACGGACGGATGGAAGAAGCTGAACTGCGCCCCAAAGATGGCCTCATGAACAAGCGGGTCTTCCGGAACCTGCTTCTCCGGGCGTTTGCATTTCCAGTGGCCATTCTCATTTCAGCCTTCTTCCTGATGGCGCGAACGATCCACCAGCTTGAGGACCGAGCCATCCTCGTTGACCACACGGATCAGGTGATCTCAAGCGCAAATCTGCTCACAAAGCTCATCATCGATCAGGAGACGGGTTTACGGGGCTACATCGCGTTCAGAGATAAGCAATTCTTAGAGCCGTTCGAGAAAGCCGACCACAGAATAGAAGAGCAGTTTGCGCAGTTGTTTCAACTTGTTTCTGACAATCCCGGTCAACTCAGCAGATTGACGAATATCCGTTCCACTTATTCTCGATGGCGACTCGGCGCGAAATCTGGCGTGGAGGGAGATGCGAGTCTTCGCGCAGGTATCGAGCGGAAGCAGATCATGGATGCCCTTCGTGCTGAAATCGATGATTTCATCGCGGTCGAAGAAGGCCTTCGAGAATCTCGCGAACAATCATTTATTTTCTCGTCGAGAACTCTTAACGGCACAGTCCTTGCCGCACTCGCAGTGGGAGCAATTCTGATTGGTCTCTTCACTGCCAACAGTTTGCGCCGACTCAGCCGAGCTTACGAGCAACAACTTGAGCAAGCTGCAAGGGAACGTCAGTTCGCCATTGAACAGGAAGCATGGCTACGAACGACTTTGCGGAGCATTGGGGACGCTGTAATCGCTTGCAATAAGGACGGCAAGATCATCCTGATGAACGTCGTGGCCGAGAGGCTTACGGGATGGCTAAGCGTGGATGCAGAGAACAGGCCATTGAGCGAGGTGTTCAGGATCATGAATGCTACATCCAGAGCAATCGTTGAATCACCTGTTGAGAAGGTGCGCCGATTCGGAACAGTAGTCGGTCTCGCAAACCACACTATCCTCGTCCGCCGGGATGGCGGAGAGGCTCATATCGATGACAGTGCTGCTCCGATCATCGACCACACTGGCGAGATGGTTGGAGTTGTGCTGACATTTCGCGACATCACGGATCGACGAAAGGCCGAAGATGCTCTCCTGAAAGCAGAGAAGCTGGCTTCTGCCGGGCGTCTCAGTGCGGCGATTGCGCATGAAGTTAACAACCCCCTTGAGGCGCTAACCAACCTGCTATTCCTAGCTGAAGCACGGGTTGAGGGCTCCAGCGCCAAACCACTAATTCAACAAGCAGCAGTCGAAGTAGATCGCATTGCTCACATCACGCGGCAGTCCTTGGGATTTTTCCGCGATGGGACGGCTCTGAAGCTGTTCAGTGCTGCCGATCAGCTTAACCAGACCGTTGCGTTCTACTCCGCACGGGCAACTGTTAAGGGAGTGACTCTCGAGACAACCCTACGAAGTGACGTAGAAGTGTTCGGGTCTCCGGGAGAATTTAGGCAAATTCTATCCAACCTGCTCTCCAATGCACTGGATGCTTGCGCGGCCGGCGGTTCCATTCATATTGCGCTTCGGAAAGAGACAGAAAGGAAGTCGGGTCGAGTTGGAGCCGCCATTACGGTATCCGATTCGGGAGGCGGGATCGAATCTGCAAAGCGTGCTTCGATCTTCGAGCCGTTTTACACGACCAAAGGGAGTACTGGGACAGGATTGGGACTCTGGGTGACGCGGCAGCTTGTTGAAAAACACGAAGGAAGCATTCGCTTCCGATCAAAGACGGAAGGTGAGAGACATGGAACCACCTTTCGCTTATTTCTTCCTGCGGTCATCGCGGAGGTGAATCAAGCATCGACCAGCAACGCCGAGGGTCTGATGCCGTAACAAAAGGAAGCATGCTGGAGCTTTACCGAAGAAGGGGGCCATTTCCGGGCAAGACGGTGACTGCTGAATTCTGCGCTCGAAACAACCCGATGTAGATGTTCTAATTGTGTCCTTGAGCCAGCCACCCTTTCCCGAACGGCGCGGCTGACGCTCCGACCAGAGGAGAGCTAATGAATCGACAAACTGTAGTCGCTTCGATGCTTATTGGTTTTGCGTTCTCCAGCATTGGGATGTCTCAGCAGCCAGCAGAGACAGACATGCGGCACATGATCGAACTTTCGAAGCCCGGTGAGAATCACAAAGTTCTAAACGAGTTGGTCGGCGAATGGAGATTTACGGGCAAGCACTTCTCAGATGATCCGAACCAGAAGCCGCTTGAGTTTAGAGGTACCTTCACCAGAAAGCCGGTCTGGGGTGGTCGTTACTTTCTGACTGAAACTACGGGGGAGAAATTAAAGATGCCGTGGTCCGATGGGCCGGAGGTTCCATACAAAGACATGAGCCTCGAAGGATATGACAATGCAAAGGAGAGATTTGTACGTGCAATGATCGATAACCATTGGGACACGGGAATCCTGTCCTCAGAAGGGACCTACGACCGGATCAGGAACACTATAACCTTCGTCGGAGAGGTTGAGTCGGAACCCGGAATCAGAGTCAAAACTCGCATGGTCTTGAAGATCATCGGTCGCGATCAGTACATCGAAGAGGGGTACGAGGATCACAATGGGCATGAAGTCAAGGTCACGGAACTGGACTACACGCGAACTAACGTCAACTGATCAACCTTCTGTTCTGTCGGCATCGTAGGACATCTCGAAGTCGTTGAGATGGATCAACAGCAAGACGCGAACGAAATCCGGTCCCTCTTCACCCCGAATAGACGACCCTAACCTTCGTTTTCCGACGCGAAAACACGTGTTGATCGAAACTCCCTACAGGGAGCACCCGCCCGGAAGCTCAAACAGTCATCAGTTCCTCATCAGGTTGAGCAAACGGAAGTCCGCTTAGGAAGTCGGCGACTCGAGTCATGTCCACCACAGTTGTCCCACTGTCCTCAGTCTTGATCCAGTCTTCACTGGGAGGTGGAACGAAAGAGAAACCGACACCATTCTTTCCCGTCCGGACGACAGTTGCGGTTACGGTGAGGATTCGACCTATGCCTGCCGTATCCACGCGCTCGAGGGTGACAGGGAACGATGTTCCGGCAATCCAACGCTCTTCCGTGATCATGTAGAAACCGCTCACGCTAAAATCACCGATTCTGAACTCAGCGGAACCACGGACGGTGCCAAGATAGGCGATAATGGGCGGCTCTACAAAACGGTTCGCAATGCGTTTCTCAGGAAAAATCCACCGTAAAAGCCGCTTCATGTATGGCTTGGCAGCGCCCTGAATGACTTGAAATGTGGAGTGTTCTACCTCAATAGCAGTTGTCATGTTCATCGTCATCACTAGCTTTATTCCCGCCATCCGAGGCGACCCCGCCGCCGGACGTTGAGGGATGTTCAAGCCTACCGTGAAGCAGCCGGATTGCACATTCCACAAATGTGCATGCATATTGCTCTTTGGTAGCTCTGAACGCCGGTTCTAGAGAAGGACATTCGAGAACCCGCGTTCAGCTTGCGTGACAGCCACCAGTGACGTTGCGGCAAGTCGAAGACAGTGCCACTCGAAACTGAAGCGAAAATCCGTCAAAGGCATCACCGCATCAGCCTTCGATCCAGACATACAGGTGGAACAGATAGGAGAATGGTCATTCCTATATCGACCGAAGGAACTCGCCCTTGTAGCGCAACTAACGCCATTGAGCGAATTAAGCGCCTATCTTGAAGCCGTGTGATCGATTGCCGATTCGGGAGTGGCAAAGCAAGTTGGCGTCGAACTGTGATCGCCATTCAAGCCGACAGGTCGAGGGTCCGAGTAGCCGGTAATCCGGCCACAACCCTTTCTTGATATCGACCAGATTGGCTTCGGAGAGCGAGGGTTCCATGGTGTGCTGGCGAGAACGGGCGCGGCCTTGCATGACACGGGTAAGCAGTCCTCATGCTGCAGAGTCGCGCGATTGTGCAACCAACTCTCGCAAAGGGAAATCCAAGCCCTGTAGCTCTTACGTCTCGGAGATTCTCACCACGACGGGCCCTAACCGCAAACTGAACGTGCTGGTTGTCGATGATGAGCATCTTGTCGCCGATTCCCTCTGTCAAATACTGAATTCTTTCGGGTTCAACGCATATTGCGCATACAGTGGGCCGCACGCGATACGCCTCGCCACATCCGCTCCGTTCGATGCGCTTATCACAGATGTTGTGATGACCGGAATGACCGGAATCGAGACCGCTCTAGAAATCTGGAAAATTTTGCCGAAATGCAAGGTCATGCTGGTGTCTGGGCATCAAGGAACTGCTGACCTGTTGAAGGCTGCTCAAGAACGAGGGCATGACTTTGAAATCTTTGCGAAGCCCGTCTATCCGGCACTGATAATCGAAAAGCTCAGAGCAATAACGCCAGCGATATTACAATGACGGAATACAGTCAGCGGAGCCGTAGACATGGGCCAACAAGGGTTCAAGCTCAGAATTCTGTTTGTAGATGACGACCAAGCACTCAGGGAGACTTCTGCTCTCATTCTGAAAACTTTCGGCCACGAAGTGCGAACGGCTGAAGATGGTTTTCGTGCGCTCGTGGAACTCCGCTCCGTTCTGCCGGACTTGATCGTCTCTGATTTGCGAATGCCGGGAATGAGCGGCTTCGAGTTGCTGTCAATCGTCAGACAGCGATTTCCGCACATCCCTGTCATAGCCATTAGCGGAGAGTTTTTTGGTACTGGGATCACCGCTCCTCTTGCGGATGCTTTCCTCTTGAAGGGTCAGTACAAGCCGGAAGAACTTGCGTCGAAGATCGAAGAACTGATTGGACTCTCACCCCTCAGGCCGCATCTCCCAAAGCCCGACAAGGCTCCGGTCTGGATTCCGATAAACGGCAAGGACTACGTTGTTCTGACTTGTCCAGACTGCCTTCGCTCGTTTTCAGAACCGCGTACAGAGTCGCAGGGAGTATTGCAAGCGGCTTGTCCTGCTTGCATGACCAAGGTGCGCTACATCCTTGACGCTATTTCCGACAGTCATCACTGAGGTTCTCTTTCGGAACTGCCTGCACTGCTGCCATCACCACCCGCGTCCCCGTTCCGGGCGGCAACGTTGCTTCCCGAGCAACTGCTCGAGCGTGTTATCGGCACTCGGACCCTAGAAGGCGAAGGATCAGCAAAGGTCCGAGTGTGCCGGTGACTCGATCAGAACACAAAAAGCGGGCTGGGGAACCTCCATTATCTAAACTCCGTTCTCTATTTCGAGTCGAGTTGGCTCTGCATCACCTGCCCCGCGGTGGCGCAAAACACCAACTCAAAGATGCCTCTGGACTGCACGAATCACGCTTCCGTTGAATGTCTCTCGAATCTAGGGATCGGACGAACAGCCAAAGTGGGAGGGCACGGGAGTCTTATGAATTCCTTACGCAACCATCAGTGACGAAACGTTATCGAAGTGGGATGAACGACGGACGTAAAACTACTTAGAATGTGGGCCTTATGTATTCACCGCTTGAAGGACAAGCGATATTGATCGTAGACGCCGTCCTAATCCTGTTTTTGCTGATTTCAGAGCACATTCCTATGAAGAAGCCTTTCTGGTTCCATTCCCTCTTGGGGCTGTGTTGGGGTGTGATCGTTGTTGCGACAGAGGCCGTGCAGTGTGTCAAACGCTGACGACATTGTCTGCATCTTCTCTGGTATGAACGACGGAGATTTGGTGATACGCTCTATCAATCTTGTCGCTGCAAGCCGTGAACTGCTCAACCTTTATCACGTCATAGACCGGAATTCGGATTGCTGTCTATGCCACTCATGGGAAGCAATTGAAAGGAGCTGGGCGCTCATCAAACGCTCTGACGCCATCATCCGCGACTTGCAGCCACAGTGACGAGCAGAACTAAATCGACGATTATCGTCACTTAACAATATCTGTTCTGGCTTTCATGCCATCATACGAGCACTATGGAATTTGAAGACATAGTGATACGTATCCGTGAATACACGGCTCAACTACGTGAAAGTGTCTCAAACAGCCGCCGTTTACGCGAACAGCACAGCGACACCCTCTCCACTACGCATAAAGCTATTCAGACGAGTCTCGACAAGCTTTTACAAAGCGATATGACAATAAAGAGGATGAAGCTTCTCGGGTTTGAGGCCCACGAAGAGAAATAGACGGACGCCGCCCATCTGAGTTGTCGCCGCGCCCTTTTAAGTTAGGCCGAAACCTGTGTCAGACTAAGCCCTGGGCAAATCGGAACCAACCCAAAATCCGTTATGGCCGGTGATTCGCCCGGAACATCCGTTGTGCCTCACAGTAAAACGATTTGCGCCTTCCTGAGTATCTACAGATGAATCACCGATTGGCGAACTACTCGGGTTTCGTCCGACAGTTTGCGATGGCGAACTTCGCTGAAAATCATCGAAATGCAGAAGCGATCAGTTTCAATACTTGCGGAATACATCGGACGCCGGAGTCGCTTTGACCAATCTTCTGCCTCTGGGCTTGCAAGGGGAACTTCAATTCCGGGATAGGCGAGGCATCAGTTCGTGCCAAAGACATAGCCCTCAGGCTCTCCAGCGGCTTCCCACGCAGCGAAGTCGGTGAACTCATCTGCCCACGAAATTTGCCAATTGTTCTCACCAATGCGCGTCTTGTAATGGAGATCGACGATATGCGTGAAATTAATTCATAGGTTCCCGGATCGCGGCACAGGCTGTCCTGAATGACGAATCTGTAGTCTCTTCCATGAGGAGCAAAGCCATGCTCCATGACTCCAAAATCACAGTCGGTAAGGGAGCCATTCAGCAGTAGGCTAATAGGGTTCCCAGTCAGGTTACCGCTCATCAGTTGTTCCACCCGCTCTAATACTGCCCTTCATCATAGTTGGCGCGTGGTCGTTACTCGGAACTTGGCGATATTTTGCTCTCAGGTCTCCTCTCGAAGGTAATCCGCAGGTCCATAGCAAACGGCGTAGGACGATTCGGTCGTTTGGGCGTACCGCACCTCCATTCGCTTGTTCGGCACCAAACCGTTCTTGGACGGTTCAGAGAAGTCACCACGTTTCTGGTAGGCTCGTCGCTTGGATAGAAGTGACGAAATGTCCGACTACAGCACATCGACCGCCTACGTCGTGAAGGAAGTTCGAGACGTTGGCTTCTCGACCCTCTCCGGCCCTCTCGCGACCGAACGCTTCAATACATTGAGAGATGCTTACGACGAAGCCATGGCCGCTGCTCACGAACCGCATTTCAAGGTAGGTAGCACCACCACTCGCCTGTCGAACCTGCTCAGTTTCAGCCCCATCTTCGACGAGGTCTTCCTGCATGAGCCGCTTCTCGAAGCCTGCTCGGAGTTCATGGACGGAGACTTCAAGCTGAGTTCATTCCTCGGAAGAACTCTCAGGGCGGGAACACCTGCGCAGGCGCTGCACGCAGATTTGCCACGAAGTTCGCAGGATTCTCCTCTCCTTGGTTTCATTCTCATGATTGATCCCTTTCGAAACTCTAACGGGGCGACTCGTTTTGTTCCCGGCTCGCATCGATGGCCGGGCCCTCCAGACGACTTGATGGTAGGCACTCGGGCTCCCCATCCGGAAGAGGTTTTGGCGTGCGGAGAAGTTGGGACACTGATCCTGTTCGACGGCGCTATCTGGCACGGGCACACGGCAAACACCACCTCACAGGGACGCCGCTCAATTCAGGGGTATTTCGTCCGAAGAGCGGTTCGACAAGGATTTGATTTCAGAAACGGCTTACCGAGTCAGGTACAGGTACGCATGAGTGCCCTTGCGCGGCACGTTCTTGCCCTAGATGGTGACTGAGCCCTGTGTGGTCGCGTCTGAAAAGCCGACCAGCGGTGTGGTTGTCATCGGGCTCTGGAGCGCCATTGGCGGTCTCGGAGCCGCTACAAATATGTCGGGAGAGTGGTCCACAAGGTCATCGACGACTTCCTGACCTTTGAACCAGCCAGTCAGCCATCCTCGACAGGAGGACGGCTGCAAAGGGCTTCGGAGGACGAGCACTGCGGAGTAGCGTTTTCGCCAGTTTTATTGGCAAAATTGACCTGACCGAAATGTTCTATCTTCGCTCTTAGACTTCTGTAAGGCACGGGTCTGGATCAATGTCGCTGGCCGGGATGTCTTCTCTTCGAGGAACATATCGGGTGAACCGCCAGAAATCCGCGCCATTGATTGTTACTGGCTCTTTTGAATCAGACCAGCCGCAGGCATCGCACCAGTGGTTGTAGCTGTTAGTGGAGCAGTCGTACCAGCCGTAGCTCGCGGCGTGGCCGCAGTTCGGGCATTTTTCTCTTTCATGTGACGACGTCGACATTACTGTTTTCCTAGCACTTGGATTTGACCAAACGGCTCGAAGTGGAAGGAGAATTACTTCCCCACTGATGCCGGGGCGAGTGTGCCGTCTCGCCCCATACTGTACTTTCGAAACACTGCCGAAAGTAGGGTAGTTTAGATGGTCATCTGAACTACCTATCAATGGAATACTGAGAATGGGCCAGCCGAGATTGACCGAGTCTTCAACCCAAATGAACGGATCGATCGTGAATCGTCCGGCCCCGGACGCAAAGCGGCTTAATGGTGCGCCAGACCAGCATTGGGCTGCATTCAAAACAGCCTTTGCTCGACGTAGTGGTTGGAGCACGCATCCCCGCCCGAAAAATTGTTAGGCACGCTGGTCAACTTCTCGCTAAAGCGATCACCTGCTCAGGCATGGTCTTCTTGCTCACTAGGGACCTTGTGCGACTCGGTGAAGGTTTTAAGTACCTGCCTAATCGACATCCGCTTTTGGACGACCAATTTCGCACCGAACCTCCTGATGCGGTGATGCACCGGGTCGCCCAGAACAGTGGCCGCATACCAGCGAAGCCGCCGTCCGTTCAATGACTGGTCAATCTCGTAAACAGCGTCTTGATCCGGGAGATGATGTACGACCTCGACGCTACCGTCCTCCCGCCGCTCCGCGCCGACGCGAAATACGTCGAAAGCGCGGACGAATGTGTATCGAGGACAGGGTGCAACAAGGAGTGCCACGTATGGAAGACCGCGTAAGGGCAGACGGAGTTCGGTGTACCTTGCTTCACTGCCCATCAGAGACCTCAGTCGATGTAGGCTGCTGGCTGTTTCGCCCGCACCCTCGTAGCTTGGCAACCTGATACACCAGTTGTTCACTGCAACCCAGTTCTGCCGAGATGGCGGAGTAGGAGCGGCCTGAATATCGAATCCTGCATTCGACTACGTCGAAAAAACTTCCCGCAGGGCGTCCATCGCATTTTTGAGTTTGTTCACCTTGGAATTTGCCACGAGTTTAGCTCCAGCAGCGGTTCGCAATCACATCACCGCCTACCTATGACTTGCGTAGCGCACTTTTTGCGTTGATTTTCGAGCGACAAAATAGAAATCCCAGTTGGAACGGCCAAAACGCTCATGGGATGCCGTTTCTCGTTGCCGATCATCACAAACAAGCCGGATAGATAAGCTAACGAAAATAAATCAGTGAAAAACAAAATACCGAAACCGTAAGTGTTACCCGCTTTCGGGTAAACACCAAAATTGACGGAGTAAAGCAGTAATGAATGATGCACACGAAAAGCTAGTCAAATATTTGAAGAAGATGCGTCCGGAGGAGACATATTCCTCAGTTGCACGGATGTTGGGCACTTCTGTAGCAACAATCACACGCATAGCGCGAAAAGCGGGGTTACCGTCTCGCGGTAGCAAGCGTCTGACGATCGCTGACGTAGAGAAATTGGAGGTCAGGAAATGAGCTACCCAAAGCAGCTTAAAGTTGACGCCACCTATACTTGCGGACACATCCTCCATCTCGCCAAAACTGTGTACAACGAGCTTCAAGAGGAGGATTTCGTTTTCACGGGTCTATATGAAGTCTGTCCGGAGTGCCGCGAGGCAAGCCGAATCCGTTACAGCGAGGTATACGAGATGCTCAAGGACAAACGTTATTACTCTTACCAAATTCTTTTTGAAAGACACGCGATGATTTGCGGAGACCGCCTCCATAAGGAATTGCTGCTCGACTTCAGCACAACTAGTTTTTTTGTGGAGTACAACATCAATCAAAAGCACATGAAGCCCGTGGGGCTTTACAAAGGGACGGTCTTCCTCCCGTTCGAGGGCTACACGGTCGCTTACATGGAGTGGCTGCTCGAATCGAACGAGGAGTCCATCCTCAGATACCAAAAAAACTCGGAGGAAGCAAAGCGGAGAGTGAGGTACTTGCCCGAATGGCAAATACTCGACCAATAAACCCTAGCGGTTTGCCATGGTTTCCCTTCTACGCCGTGCAGTGGCTCTCCTCCGAGACGGTGGATGGGATGACGATGACAGAGCGCGGCATCTACATCAGCTTGATCGCTTTGAACTGGCGCGATGGAAGCATCTCATGGAGCGAAGCACGCCTTGCGAAGAAGCTCGGAATTGACCGGAGAACCATTGGAAAATTCTTGGAAAAGTACAGGCTCCTTACAGAGCCTCTCCAAGAGATTTCCTCGGAATCTCCATCCCTTCTCCATTCAGGCTCCACAAAGGTTACATTCCCAAAGCTGCAAGCTTTCGCAGAAAAATTGGGGAAAAATGTGTCCGGGGCGAAACAGAGTAGAGGAGAGCAGACAGAAGTAGAGGATAGGCAGATAGAGAGTAGCAGTAGTGCCGCAGCAAGCAGCAGCAACGCTGCCACACTCTCCCTCTCTTCGAGGGATCAACCGGGAAGGAACAAGCCCGAATGTCCCCGCAATGCCGAACAAGCTATACAGCCCGTATCGCCACCGATAGTCAACCGTCCGAGCGTCAACCTGCCTGATATCCGCAACTGGCCGGAGTCGGAATCGCGGTTTGGCGTACCCGGTTCGCGGCTTCGGAACTGCCTCCGATACCAACTCGACCATAGCTCTGACGATTGGTATCGGACCAAGGCTTACCCGAACATGACCCGAATGAACTCGGAGACATACGTCCGGAAGCTGGACGCAGACACACCACCCGGTTGGTCTCCAGAAACGGTGCAGATCGACAAGAAAGCCGCCAAAGCAAAGTTACAAACTGATCTCGGCGGATACAAAACTCGTGGAATGGAGGATTAGAGATGACTGAAAACGAATTTGAGGCACTAAAGCGTCAGGCAGAATTGAATCAGAAGCACGGGACTCCTCAGTGGCGGGTGATCGACAACCCGCTCTGGGCCTATCCCAAGGGCATCCGGTCGTGGACACCGTCACAGCACGATGCCATCATGTTCGGGGATCAGCCTTGCCCAATCTGTGCGGGGAAGCAGGTCGTTGAGTACACAAGGCAGTTGGAAGGAAGCGACCGCACGATGAAGGAACAGACCGCATGTTTGTGCCAGCTTGTCATCCGTCGGAAGACAAAGTTCTTAAAGCGTCTCTTGCCAGAGCGGTACCTGCGTTCCAGCCTATGGAGTATCAAGCCGTCAGAAAAGTCACAGATGAGCCTTGAGAGACAGGAAAAGACCATCAAATACGTCTGTGAAAACAAGAACTCCAGCTTTTTCTTCTACGGCCCTCCCGGCACAAGCAAGACGACGTTCGCTACGGCTCTGATGAGGTTTCATCTGGAACTGAACTGGAACATCGGTCTCATCTTGGACGAGTATGGCTATCCATATAAGATCGACACCACCTTCTGGCTACACTACATCAACTGGGACAGGCTGATTGGCGAGTATCTCGATTACCAAAATCATCCGGAAAATGCTCCTGCGCCGTCGCTGACGCCTCGTCTCATTCGCGAATCAGCCGCCAAGGGACGTACCCCGGTAATCGCGATTGAGGAGGTCGATAAGAGCCGCCTGACGGAATTCAAGATAAACAAATTATTCGAGATCGTTTGCGCCATTGATGAGGTCAAGGGTCGTCTCATCATGACAACAAATCATACGTCGTTGGAATCGTTTCAGAAATGGCTCTATCAGACTGACAACGAAAACATCAACATCACGGGAGAAGCGGTATGGCGGAGGATCTCAGACAACTGTCTCATGGTCAATTGCCGGAAGGGTAACTGAATGATGCTGGATGCCACAATGTCACTAGACGAGTTGACTTGGATCGATCTTCCACCTGCACTAGCACGTCGTCAGAAGTGCCGATATGTCAGACTGATCCGCTTACCTTCTACCTTTCTTGTATCCTTCGGGATCGAGTGCTTCCAATACCTATTGAAGCTGTTCGCGAACAGCACCAAGCTTCCAGAAGGGAGGTCTATTCCAACCGCACCGGGCACGTTCATCAGGCTATTCACCGTTATCGCCACTCCCTTCAGGTTGGCATCGGGGGGTGTTAGAACCATCTTCCGTTCGGCTCCCAGAGAAATTGAGGCGATGTAGAGGGGCTCCCGCTTTTGTCCTTCGATTACCGTATCTTTGTCGTGATGCGGCCCGATGTACGCGGAACGGGTGCCATATTCATTGCAAGCGCACTGCTGGAAATCGACTCCGAAGGCGACATCCAGACTTTCCTTCAATTCTAGAGCAAGGGGCTCCCAGTCCACTGAAGACTTCGCGGTCTTGTTGTAGGAGTACGGAAGGCCATAATTAACAGTCCGTCGCTCGATGAGGTTTTGCTTGGCGTACATCGTGACAATCTCATCAGTCCACGATAGCTTGAGAGCCTCCTCAAAGCTCAACTGGGGATTCTTGACCCATTGAGGGTAGAGATGGAGTTCTGCCCCGTCTCCAAGACGATAAATTGTTGGCTTCATGCGCTCACCGCCTTCACTCGCTGTGGAATTGTTGGAGGCAGGGTTACTGCGGGATCCGCTGTCGGCTCTGCCGCTACTGCCTCTGAGTCCTGTTCTGGCCCTGAATCAACAAATCGGGGGTTGTTCGAAGTCCCCTGATTCGTTGGTCGTTCTGTCGGTCTCAGACTCGTCAGCATCGATCTCAGCTTCTGATCGAAAGACTCTCCATTGCTCCAACTCAACTTGTTCGCTGCATCGTTGATCGCAGATTTCTTGAATCCTTGAGCCAAAAGTGCGGTCACTACCTCGTTCCGCAAATCACAAGGTGCAGTTCCCCGCAAGTCTTCGATTGAAGGCAATGCCGACATCTCAGGTTCCTCGTCCCACTTCTGATCTTCCACGAGATCGCCGCTCTCGACGAGATTTGCTATGGCGTTCGGTTTCAACCAAGCGACATTGTCGATTGGTCGCGTGTATTGCTCCATTATCGCTCGGATCATTGTGACTTCTTCGGGCAGCATTCGTGATCTCATCTTGCTCACGAGGCCCAGCACTCTCAGTCCATTCACGCGGAAGTCATTGTCCTCTTTTTCTTTCTTCTGCTGGGCTCTTTCCAACATGCGACTTGTTCGTGTGACATCTTCACCCTGCTGTCGAGCACGTGATTTTGCCATGCGGCACGCACCGCATACCTCCCCGGCAGCAATAGATTTTTCCGTCTGGCACACCCTGCATCTTTTGAGCATTTTTCTGACCTTCCCATGGCACCCGCTGTCACATGTCACAAACAAGCCTCCGTTGTGACATAACTTTTCGTCCCGTTCCGAGTGTCACTGTCACGCGGTGGCTACTCACACGTGACACAATGGCTACCGGAGATCGGAGCGCAATCCGCGCTTGCCATGAAGACATTGTCGAGCGAAAAATGAAAGGAGGGTGGGGAGGAATTTGTCGTTATTGCGGCATCAACTATTTCCCCGATGCATCGCGAGAGGACCCGTTCTTGATCGGCTTTTTCGTGTTCTTCCGGGCTTCTTTCACCGATTCTGATCCATAAAGCATGGTGTGGATAGAGTCGAAAAAGTCTTGTTTCGTTGACCGCTTTCTATTGCGAATGGTGCCTCTGCTTATCGAGTCGGATTCCCTCCTCTCAGCGAACGGGGCCACTTCAGCATGGCCGCACCCATGGGCAAGCAACGCGATCCTGATTAGGTCATGACACTCTCGCTGGCTCAGACCGGCCCTATCCTCCATCACAAATATCAGCGGCAAGCAGCGGTCGATAATGTCTGGTGCTTGGGTATATGGTCTCAGTATTCGGTCTACTTGCTGAGAAAGGAGCGATGAAAGCCCAAGGCACGGATTGCGTAAAGCACCAATGGTTACCTCGAAAAAGCCATCCTGAGTGCTCAAAGTCTGTGGCCCTTTGTCGATCTGGATCGCGAAAGCCTCGATCTCTTGGGCCAGTCGCTTCATTCGACTTATAAGTTGCATGTCGCTCTTAGAAAGAGGGGAGCTTTTCACTTCTACTGGGTTCGATTCCCGATACAGACGCTCAATCAAATCGGTGCGGGCGCTATCGGGCTTTTCACGATCGTCGAGTAACTTCTTCGCAGCCTCTTGGGTCAATCCATGGTGCTCGATCGCCCGATTAAATTGCGCGATGTTCGCTTCGCGTTGCCGTTTCTCATTCTGAACCCACTTCTGTAAGCCTCGATGGGCATCAGAACCATTTTTGAGCAGTTCGTTGAATTTCCGCTGCCACCCCGTAAAGTCAACGGGTGAACTGGGATATGCAGCTTGGTTTTGCTTCTCGGCCATGCGGGCAGTGTACCCGAGTCGGAGAGTGGGGAAAAGTTTGGGCGCATCTTTGTGCGAACTTCCTCCCCGATTGGTTCACGTTCCTGATCACACAATTGAAGTAAGGAGGCAGGATCAAGATGTCTGACATTCCGGGTTACATTAACCCTCGAACCCTTGGTAACGATGAGCCCCACCGCATCTTGCAAATGGATATCTTTTTTGAGCAGGAACTGTGGGACAGGTACATCGCTAACAAGAATAGTAGTCGGCGTGACCTCTACACATGGGATGCGTTTATGCTGGCGTTTACCTCAATTTGGGGATTCGGCGGTCCTCCTCGAATTTCCCGAGAGCAGTTGTTGAAGGGCATCCAGAGGTACGGCAAGATTGGGCACCATAAACCTTGCACAATTCGCGTATACGAACATCCACAGATTATGGCGTTATGCGTTGGGTTAGCAAAGCCATTGGCTAACGAGTCGAGGCACGAGACGGAGGAAGCCGATGTCTAATGGCAATCGTGTTGCAATCTCTTTTGACTCGTACAACCCTCGTCGCTACTCGCGCCCTTGGATTGCGCGTGTTGTCGCTTGGGCTGTCGGTCAGAAGCCCGAGTTGCAGTTCGGCGGCTACTGCGGCGACGATGGCGGTGGTGAGGCTGAAATCATCGCCCATCCCGGCGACATCATCCGCTACGGTCAGCGTGATGGTCGCCGCCCGGACAGGAGCATCAACGAATGGGCAGTGGTCGAAGAGGACTACTCAGTAAGGGACATCAAGCAGACCGAGGCGCGTGGTCTGTTCAAGCAACGCCCCAAAGCCGAGTCCACGCCAAGTCCGATGGGTGTGTGTGTTTCTCCAGAAGAAGGTTACACCTGCCTTCTCAAGAAGCCTGATGCGAGTTGGGGCCCCTGAGCCGGGCTGTTGAGCAGGAAAGCAGACCGACATTCGACGATGAATCTCAATTTCAGATAGTCAGCAGCCGGACGCATTTGCGGCGAAGATAGAGCGGCTCGACGGGCAGGTTGTTCTAGCGTTTCGTGGGGCCTTCACCTTGGTTGCTTCTGCACAGCGGCAAAGATCGCAGCCAGCAGTTCTATGGAGAGAGGGAGGAACATGATGACGACAGGATCAGATGAGGAATATCCAATGGAAGCCATAAGCGTACTGAAGCAGTTCGGCGTTGCGTCCCTCGAAGACGCGAAGGAGTTAGCCGACCTTACGAGCCGCATCGTAGCCAACCTCAAGGTTATTGAGGAAGACGACGCGGACTTAGATGGACTTTTGGAGCAGACTACCGCAATCGTCGCAAATCTGAAGTTCATCGAGGATTCGAATCTAGACCTTGATGATTTTCCTGAGCAAACAAACGCTATCGTCGAAAACTTGAGACTTATCGAGGAACGGACTTAACCATAGCGAATGGCGGTCGGACGCCTTTCCGAGCCACGTCAACTGCTACGACCTATATCTACTGGAACGGGGATCGGGAATACTTCAGAGGAGATGAGAACTATCTATTTCTCCCTTTGTCTGCGAATGTCCGAACCACCCGTTCAGGAGTGATCTTAGGTAGGTAACAGATTCGCTCTGGCGTGAGCCAAGACAATTTGAAGATGTACTCCGCAGTCTAACGGCTGGCTCACGGAGTGCACGGGGCGGGAGTGGCACTCGCGTCTGAGTGGGACCCCGGTGAGGGGTGGTGCCATAGGGGGCATAGGGGCCTTCGTTTCCGAACATCTCCGAGACGCGACTGAGCAAATCCATTAAGAGGATTTGCGCACGTGCGTGCCCGTAAGGCAAAGGAACGAAATCTCGAGCCGGGATCAGCAAATCCCCCGTTCCAATTGGACGCGGTTCAGTTGTCACTCTGGCCGGAACTGGAACACAAGGACGGTTCTGAGCCCCAGTCACTCTCTATAAAATACGGTCAAGAGTCGTTGAGCCAACAACGGAAAGCTGGAATTTCGTTGGCGAGACGAAGGTATCAAAGAGGCACAGTCTTTAAGCGGGGCAAGCGGGAGAAAGTTTGGGTCGGTCGCTGGCTGGAAGATGTCCTCCTGCCGGATGGAACAATCAAGCGAGTCCATCGGTGTGATGTTTTGGGCTCGGTCAAAGACTTTCCCACGAAGCGCCTCGCTCAACGTGAACTCGACGGTCGAGTGGCCGTCGTCAACAGCCCGAATTACCGGGCGCGTCCAACAGCGACGTTCAGCCAACTGGCCGAGAGATGGAAGATGCTTGTCATGGTCAACCACGAAGATTCCACGCAGCGAAGCGAGAAATCTGACATCAAGGCTTGGACGTCGGCAATTGGAGCAGTTCAAATCCGAGACATTGGATGTGAACTGCTTCAGGAAGTCGTGAACGGCTGGACTTGCAGCGCAAAAACCATCAAGAACCGCGTAGGCACTTTTCGCTTGATTTGGGAAAAGGCTAAGGTCTGGAAGTACACGGCCGAGACCGCCTACGACGGACTTGAACTTCCTGAATGGGAGCGGGATGAACAACCCTGTTTCTCGATCGAGGAAATTGGCCGAATTATCGAGCGGTCACCGCAGCCATACAAGACGGTATGGCGGCTGGTAGCTGAGACAGGCATTCGGCGCGGCGAGATTTGCGGGCTTAATGTCGGGGACGTGGACGTGAACCATCGCATCATCGTGGTGCAGCGGTCACGGACGAAACTTGGGCGACTCAAGGCTCCCAAAGCAGGAGCCAGAAACGGACGGGTGAAACGGCGTGTCTTTAGCTTGTCACCGTCGCTGACAGAACATTTGCGTCCGTTTGTGGAGGAACGAGCAGCAGACCAACCCCTATTCCTCACACCCGGTCGGCTCACCAAAAACGGCAAAAGAATCGGCGGCGGAGTTCGGCTCGAACCAGATAACTTCGTGAAGAGAGCCTTGAAGCCAGTTCTGAAAGAGTTGGGGCTGGATGGTGGGGCTCATGCCTTCCGACATGGCAACGCTACTCTGCTGGACTCCCTCCACGCGCCGATGGCTGTCAGGCAAGAACGTCTCGGTCACGTCGATCCCAAAACCACAATGGGCTACACCCATGTGATAACAGCGGACGATGTGAGAATTGCCGAGCAACTCGGAGCACTTCTGGATAAGGAATTCCTTGCCCAAGATTTGCCCAAATCGTCTGTGAAAGCAAAAACGGCCTCCGAATTCATACCGGAAGCCGTTTAGATTCATCAGAACTTTGGTTGCGGGGGGCGGATTTGAACCGCCGACCTTTGGGTTATGAGCCCAACGAGCTACCGGGCTGCTCCACCCCGCATTCACAGTCTAGCAATGCCCCCTGCCCCGGTCAAATTCAGAGAACACTGGGATTCTGACCTGCCTTGTGATCCGTTACACTGACTCGCAGACCGTGAATCCGCCTGCCCTCAGCTTGAAAAGCCTCGCGCCACCAATCAGTTGCGCGGCGGCCCAGTAATTCCTCCGGAAGCGGGTCAGGAACCTAGCCTTCACCGCGGAACAGTCAATGCATAGGAGAGCCTCACCGCATGTCGCAACTCTACGTCGCCGTACTGGCCATTATCGTGGCGGTGCTTCTCGCGGTCGCACTCTACCGCGCCACGCGTGTCAAAACAAAGGCCGACTATCTTGTGGCTGGGCGTTCTCTACCCGCCGCGGTCCTCGTACTCACCCTGCTCACCTCCTGGATCGGAGCAGGCTCGCTCTTCGCCGGGGCCGAAAACGCCTATAAAAACGGATTCGCCGCTCTGTGGCAGCCAGCCGGAGGGTGGCTCGGCCTTCTGCTCATCTACTTCATTGCTCCACGGGCCCGCAAATTTGCCCAATTCACGTTGCCTGATCTTCTCGAAGCTCGCTACAACCAGACCGCACGCGTCCTCGGCACTCTCGCCATCCTTTTCGCATACGTGGGAATCACCAGCTACCAATTCAAAGGCGGAGGCGACGTCCTCCACCTCATTTTTCCTGATACCGTCTCCTCGCAGCTCGGCACGTACATAATCGCACTCTTCGTAATCGTCACTACCGCGCTCGCAGGCATGTCCTCCGTCGCCTACATGGACGTCGCCATCGGTTCTCTCGTCACCTGCATCTGCATCATCTCTGCGCCTTCTCTCCTCCACCAAGCCGGAGGATGGTCTGCGCTGCATTCCTCTCTGCCGCCGCAGTACTTCGAGATCTTCGGCAATTACCGTCTCTCACCACACGGCGTCCTTCAATCCCCAGCCATGGGGCTCGTCCGCGCTCTCGAGTTTCTCGTACCCACCATGCTTCTCATGCTCGGCAATCAAGTCATGTACCAGAAATTCTTTTCTGCCAAATCCGAGAGAGACGCACGCAACTCCGTCATTGGCTGGATCATCGGCACCGTGGTCCTCGAAACACTCATCGTAGCGATCGCCGTCTTCGGTCGCGCTCTTTACCCCACCGGAGAAGTCGCGCAGCACCCGCGCGAAATCATTCCCTACACCGCGCGCCACGGGCTCCCCGCGATCCTCGGTGCCGTCCTTCTCGGAGCCGTCTTCGCAAAGGTGATCTCTACCGCTTCAAACTATCTCTTCTCTCCCGCCACCAATCTGGTCAACGATGTCTTCGTTCGATACCTCGCACCCAACGCCTCGAACAAGCGCGTCCTCATCGTCTCGCGTCTTGCTGTCGTTCTTCTCGGATGCTGGGCTCTCTACCAGGCCATCTATGCCGAAAGCATTCTGCAGAAAATGCTCTGGGCCTACACCATCTACTCCGCGGCGCTCACCCCCGTCGTTCTCGCCGCCTTCTATTCAAAGCGCGTCACCGCATGGGGTGCAGTAGCCGCCATCGCCAGCGGAACCGTCGTCACCCTCGCATGGGATCTTCCCGGAGTGAAGAGCCTCTTCCCGCACATCATCTCCGATCGCGACGCTATCTTTCCGGCGCTCTTCGTGGCCATTGCAGCGCTCATCATCGTCAGCCTGTTCACTCCAGCTCCCTCCGAAGCGCAACTTGCCCAGGTAGCTGAATAGCAAACCTCTACAGTCACTCAATGCGATACCTGTGCTGAAAGGTTTCGCCTAGACTGATTACTTGAGCAGCTTCATGCAAACGCGCCCCTGCTGGGTCGAGATCTCCACTCGCGCCTTCGAAGACAACTGCCGTCTTCTCTCAAAGCTCGCAAACCCGCACGTCGACCTCCTCGCCATCGTCAAGGCGAATGCCTACGGCCACTCTCTCGCGGTTTGCGGTCCGGCAGCGGTTCGCGCCGGTATCAATTGGCTCGGCGTCACCAGCGTTGAAGAGGGTATCGAGGCGCGCCGCCTCTGTCCCGATGCCCGCATCCTTGTCATCAGCGGCGCATTCCCTCATCAAGGCGAAGACGTGGTCCGCAACAAGCTCACCGCGGTCGTTTGGGATCAATGGCAATTCGATCTTCTCGAAGAGGCCGCACGCTCTCTCAGCGTCCGTTCAATCTCCGTTCATCTCGAACTCGACACCGGCATGAACCGGCAGGGAGTGCAACCAGACCAGCTCCCTCATCTCCTCGCGCGCTTCCGTCGCGACTTTCCGCTTCGATTTGAAGGCGTGATGACACACCTCTTCGCCGCCGACGAAGCCGACGGTCGCGTCACGGAGGATCAGCTTTCCCGTGTGAACGATGCGCTCATCAGCATCAAATCCGCCGGCATTCATCCTGGCATACTCAACGTCGGCAACTCCGCCGCTCTCGTTTCCGGACAAGCAAGCAATATCGCTAAGCTCGCCTCCCGTTTCGAGATGAAGCCTCTCGTCCGCCCCGGCCTCGCTCTCTACGGCCTAATCCCAGAATTCGATCCGGAATTCTCATCCGCTGAGCCCATCTCGCTCGGTCAGGCGCGTCACGCTTTAAAGCCTGTGCTTACCTGGAAGTCACAAGTCGTAAGCGTTCGTCCCGTTCAACCCGGGAGCGTGGTCGGCTACAACGGCACCTTCGTTGCCACAGAACCCATGCGTCTCGCCCTCATCGCGGTGGGCTACGCCGACGGTCTCGATCGCAAGCTCGGCAATCATTTTTCGCTCCTTGTTCGTGGCCAGCGCGCACCGATTATCGGCCGCATCAGCATGGACCAGACTGTTCTCGATGTCACAGAGATTCCAGATGTCGTACCCGGAGACGAAGTCGTTCTTATCGGCCGTCAGGGAGAAGACTCGATCTCAGCCTTCGATCACGCCCACGCTGCCGGCACCGTTCCGTGGGAGATCCTCACGCGTATCGCGCCGCGCGTATCGCGCGTCGAGATTTAACAGTTTGCCACGGTGCCGATTGAGCTACCCGCGCCCACCGGCAGCGCAATGTCCAACTCAGCAGCACCTGCCACGGCCGCGATCATCGCATCGGTTCCCATCGCCGAGTTCAGCAGCATGTGATAAAGCCCGCGCGCGCACCACTCCTGCTGGTAGAACTTCCTGATCACCGCCGCTCGACGCTTGTCATGCTCCGCCAGTCGCTGCTCCGCATGCTGCGCCTCTTTTGGAAACGCTTGCGCAAACCAGTCCTTCTTCGACTTCATCGTTGCGTACACAAACACATGAAAGGTTCCCGGCTGGCATGCAAGCGCGCATGCTGCGCCCCGACCCACCAGCACGCAATTGCCCGCCTTCGCAGCATCGAGAATCTCTGCTTTGATTAGCGTCAGCATCCTTTCCGAGTCAAAGACCTGGTCTTCTGAAAGTCCGGTCATCTGATAGGCCGTATCATGCCAGAACACCTTTCCGTACCGGTAGTACCAGGGATCCAGCCGCTCGTCATACTTCGCCGCCAGTTCCGGTGTAACGCCCGCGCGCCGCGCCGCCGCACACACCAGTTCAGAGTCCAGCAGTTTCCATCCAAGCCGGTCTGCCAGATCATGGGCAAACTCACCTCCCCGAGAACCGTATTCCCGTTCAACCGTAATCACCCGGATCGGTGTCTGCCTCATAGCTTTCTCTCCCGTGCCAGCGAGCATATACCGAAACATCACACGCCCGGCAAGTACCTAGACTCTATGAAAACGGCTTCAGTTGCATCCCATCGCATCGCAATCTGAGTTCAGGCCTCAAGCTCGAAGTGCTCGTCACATATACCTTGACGATCTACAATCGCTCCTTGTAGACAGTCTAGGTATGGGCAAGCCAAGTGACCTCGTTCAGGGAACCCTCGATCTCCTCATCCTTAAGACGCTCCTGCTCGAGCCTCTTCACGGCTGGGCGATAGGCAAGCGAATTCAGCAACTTTCGCGCGAAGTCCTTCAGGTGCAGCAGGGCTCTCTGTACCCCGCCCTGCATCGCCTTGAACAGCAGGGTTGGATCAAGGCTAAGTGGGCTGAAAGCGAAACCGGCCGCCAGGCCAAGTTCTACGCCCTCACCGCTGCGGGCCGTTCCCAGTTAGAGAAGGAGACTGCCAACTGGAACCGCCTCTCCGCCGCCATCAATCTCGTGGTCGGCGAAGCATGAAGTCCATCACTTTCCTGGAGATCCCATGCGTCTGCTCGATCAAACCCGAATGGCAGTTTCATCCCTCTTCCGCCGCAGTCAGGCTTCCGCGCGTCTCGACGACGAGCTTCGTTATCACTTGGATCGCCAGATTAACGAGAACATCTCCGCTGGCATGTCGCCCCTTGCGGCTCGCACAGCCGCTCTCCGTCAGTTCGGCAACCCCGCTCTCCTACGTGATCAGGCACGCTCCACCTGGACCAGCGCATCGCTCGACTCCGTCGGTCGCGATCTCCGCTACGTCTCTCGTGCTCTCCTGCACTCTCCCGGGTTCACCGTCATTGCCGTCTTCATCATCGCCCTCGGCATCGGTGCTAACGTCGCGCTCTTCACCCTCGTTCACCGCGTCCTCCTCAGCCCGCTACCCTTCCCGAATCCTGCACAGCTCGTCTCCATTTATGAGACTGGCGGTAACAAAAGCTTCAGTTATCTTCCCGTGGATGCCGCCAGCTTCTTCGACTGGCAGCGCGCAACGGTCGACACCGCCGACATGGCCATGATCTCGCCCTTCCAGGGCTACAACGTCTCTGCCGAAGGAGGCAAACTCCCCGAGAAGATCAACGCAGGTGCATGCTCCTGGAACTTCTTCTCCGTTCTGGGCGTTCATCCGGCCCTCGGTCGCTCCTTCATCCCATCAGACGACAGCCTCAGCGCTGAAGCTACCGTGATCCTCTCCAACTCCTTCTGGCAGCGCCGCTATGCGGGCGACTCTGCAATCATCGGCAGAAAGATCTGGCTCGACGCAAAACCCTACACCGTTATCGGAGTCATGCCCCCGTCGTTCGTCTACACCGGAGCATTTGGTGGAAACAAAGACCAGGTCTGGACTCCCATTTCTCACGAGATGCCGGAATCCACGATGAAGACCTACGAAGATCACGAAATGATCGTCGTCGCCCGACTTCATTCAGGAGTAACTCTTTCTGCACTCATCAGCCGCCTTCAGGCTGTCCAGAAACAGATAAAGGCGGACCACCCTGGGCCTGCCGTTCACGAAAGCGTTATCGGCCGCTCCATGCTTGACGACGCCGTCCAGGACTACAAGACTCCTCTGTACGCCCTCCTCGCCGCTACTGGATGCGTTCTCCTCATTGCCTCCATGAATGTTGCCAGCCTCCTTGTTGCACGCACGGCATCTCGCCGCAAGGAACTTGCGATCCGTGTTGCGCTCGGCGGCGGCTGGTTCCGAATGATGCGCGAACGAATTCTCGAGAGCGCCATCCTCTCCGCCATCGGCGGTGCATTTGGTCTTCTGCTCGCTTACACCGCGATTCAATGGCTGGTCAGAACTCGCGAGGACATGAACCGCGTCGAAGCAATCCACATCGGTGCGGTTGAGATCGCCTTTGTCATCCTCGCCGTCATCGCCACAGCTTTCTTCGCCGGCTTGGCCAGCGCACTCAGTTCGAATCTGAAAGACGTTATCAGCGTTCTCCAGGACTCCTCGCGAACCGCCTCAAGCGGTCGAGCGCGCGCTGGTCTCCGCCGCACTCTCCTGGTGCTCGAAGTCTCCCTCACCGTCGTTCTCCTCATCGGTGCAGGCCTGCTCCTCAAGAGCTATCAGCGCCTGCGTTCAAGCGACCTCGGCGTTCCCATCGACAACGTTCTCACCATGCACTTCAACTTGCCCGACGCGCGCTACAAAACCCAGATCCAGCAAAACGACTTTTACGAAGATCTCCTTGCACGCGTGCGCGCACTGCCCGGAGTCCAATCCGCCGGTCTCGTCACCTCCGCTCCTGGTGAAGGCTGGGACGGCGACAACCTCGTCTCCGTCGTAGAGCATCCGCCGTTGCCAAAAGGCACAGGCCTGGACCTGCAGCATCGCGGTGCAGACCCCGGCTACTTCGCTGCCATGCACCTTCCCATCCTGCGCGGCCGCACCTTCACGTCGGACGAGCGCCTGCAGCGCGCCGACGTCGTCATCATCAGCCAGAAAGCCGCAGAGCTCTGCTTCCCAAAGGAAGACCCGATCGGAAAGCACATCAAAATTGACACCGATAACAGGACTGGCGAAGTCATCGGCGTCGTCGGCGATGTTCGCTGGAACATCGCGGAGCCAGCGATGCCGATGATGTACTGGCCCATCCTCGGCCACGGCTTCCAGAACGCTAGCCTCCTAGTTCGTTCCGGCTCCAAAGTCACTTCTCTCGCCATGCCAGTGCAGAAGGTCTTCAGCGCGCTCGACCCGGACCTGCCCATCTCTCACATCCAGACCCTTCGCGAGTTGGTCGGCAAATCCACGGTCGATTCGCAGTTCGACTCGCTCCTCGTCCTGGCCTTCGCGGTGATCGCACTTGTTCTCGCCGCCGCCGGACTCTACGGCGTTCTCACCTATCTCGTCACGCAGCGCACATCAGAACTCGGCATTCGTATCGCCCTCGGCGCTCGCCGCGAACAACTTCTCCGCACCGTCCTCTTCGATGGCATTCGCCCTGCTCTGCTCGGCCTTCTCGTCGGACTTGCAGGGAGCGCACTTGCAGTTCGCTTGATCCGTTCAATGCTTTATCAGACCGAACCGCTCGACCCCGCGGTCTTCGCCTCCGTGGCGGTGCTGCTTCTGGCAGTCGCAGTCTTCGCCTGCCTTCTCCCCGCCTGGCGCGCCTCCCGCCTCGACCCGATGCAAGCTCTCCGCACCGAGTGACATCGTTCAACCATTCAAGTCAGCCGCGCTGTCCAACCATTCACGAACCAGCCAAAAACAAAAAGAGGCGCGGAATTTCCGCACCTCTTCGCCTCTGCCTTTTACTCACTACTCACTACTAGCGTTCGTTACTCCCTAATCTCTGTTCCCTAATCCCTGCTTTACTGCGTTACCGGCGCCGCCGGCACCTTGGGCGCTTTCAAATGCGGCGCATTCGGAGGAGCCGGAGTTGCCGAAACCGCCGGTGGGGCGGGAGGAGCCTCATCTCCACGCTTGATGTGAATGTCCCCATTCTCTGCTTCGAGCACAACCTTCGGCCCACCTGCGCCGATTGTGCCGCTCACACTCTTGCTCTCATCCCCGCTGATCGACAGGGGGAAATCCGACACCACGTCGCCGTTGCGCGTGTTGCCGCTGATTGAAGCGCGCGCATTCGGCGGCAGACTCAACTCCACATCGCCCTTGCGGTTCTTCGCTTCCACCGCATAGCTCGCGGCCGGCTCAACCGCAATCCGTCCATCGCGATCCTCAACATACATATCTCCGTAAATCTGAGTCAGGTCAACATCCTTTGAATGCGTAATTACCCGAACCTGTCCCTTCGACTGGGTGACGCGCAGATTATCCGAGTTCAGCGTCAGATCGCCCGGCAGTGAGGCCACATCCATCTCCGTCACCGATGTACGTACGTGCACTGGACCGCTCACGTTTTCCATATGCACATCGCCAAACAGCTCACCATTGATCGAGACTTTGCCCGTGACTTCAGACAGCGTCAGGTCGTTACAGTTCCCTTCGGCCGTGATGTCGCCATCCACTTGGTGTGCAGAAAAGTCGCCCTTATCCGTTGAAAAATGCACCTGCACGGAACCCTTGATCACGCTCAAGTGCACATCGCCGTGACTGGAGTTGATCGTGACTCCGCCATTGAGATTCGCCGCCGTCACATCACCATGCCCCGAGTGCACGCTCACATGCGCCGACTTCGGCACCGTAACCGTCAGGTTCGATCGGCCCTTGTTGGTGCCGTCCGACTTCACAAGCACCGCACTACCACTCACCGTCACGCGTGCCTGCTCGGCATCGAAGATTTTCTTCGCCTCTTCATCCGAGTTCGCGAACGCAACCTGGTGCGCCTGCACTTCGATGTTCGCCGAGTCTCCTGAAGTAATGCTCACATCGCCGCGCGGATTCTCAATTTGAACTGATGCGTTCTCCGGAATCTGAATACTCTGCGCCTGCTGATCTAGATCGTGCTGCGGCTCTCCGAAGACGTTGAAGAAGTCGTCGCGGTCGCCCCAGTTGCTTCTCCAGTCACCCCAGTAGCCCCGTGTCCACCCTGACGCCGCGAAACCCAGAACCGCTAGCAGAATCAAAACTCCAACAAAACCCCCGCCGCGCCGCACCGGCGTCTCGCGCTTCAGATCCAGCGCCCACTCCGCCAGCATCGCCAGACCTGCTGCGATCAGCATCAGGGGCCACCAGCGGCCATACCATGTCCAGAAGGCGGAACCGCTGATCTTCCCAGAATGGATCAGCAGCCACACCACACCAATCGCAACCAGAATGAGCGGCCCAACCACAGAAGGCACCCGCGGTCCGTACGCGTGCTGATACTTCGCCTTGTACGCGTACTGCTGTGCCTTCCACGCATCGCGCTGCGCGCGCCATGCCGCCTTCTGCTGTTCGCGATAGACCCGCCACTGCGTCCGCGGATCGTAACCGCCCGGTGGCACATTTGGTGGAGGAACGGTGCTCATGACTGCCCTCCTTCAGACCCTCTTCCGTAATCCTGAGTCGCAGCGGGAACGATCGCCGCACCTGCCGGGGGCTGCGGAACTCCGGGCCCCGGCGCTGCCGCTCCATATGGATACTGTGAGCCTGCGTACGGAACCTCATCACCCGCCGCAGCCAGAGCCGCGCGCTCTGCTAGCTTCAGCACGCCGATCGTGATCAGCAGCAGCGGAAAGAACAGGCTCCAGAACTCCACGAGTCCAGCCTCGTGCAAGAGCGCAATCACGCCTGCCAGCACCAGAATCGCCGGCCCTCGTAAACGTCGAATCAGGATGTAGCGGTTCATTGCGCGCCTCCCTGCGGTCCAACTCCCGGTCCCTGCGGCGGAATCTGCGGTGTATCTCCAATGCGACGGATCACCAGCCACACACCAATCGCGATGAAGATCAACGGCCACAGAATGTGAATCACGCGCTCTGCCAAGAATCCGAGTTGATTCATCAGCAGCAGCAATCCAAACCCGATTAGGATCAGAGCTCCGATCGGCTCCTTCCGCTTCCAGAACACCGGCGGCACTGGAGGCGGCGGCGGCACAGCAGGATCAATAAACCCCGGCGGTGGTGGCGGCGTATACGCTGCCTGATATTGCGTGTACGGCACCTGCTGATAACTTCCAACTCCCGGCGCTGCTCCAGCACCCGGCGCAGGCCCGGCTCCGGGCGGCGGTACCGGCGGCTGGCCCGGCATTCCAGACCTCGGCGCACCCGGCTGCGGCCCGCCCAGGTTCAGCCAGTTCCCGACTTCATTCAAGCCAAGCGGGTCCGGCAGCGGCTGCCCATCGCGAATCGCCTTCGCCGTGTGGTACGCCTCAAACGACTGGTACAGCACCCACGCCGGAATAAACAGGCCGAATAATCCATAGTGCGTCGTGATGCTGATGATCACCACGAAAATCACGACGTGGATTAATCCCTTAAAGTACTGGGCGTTGTACATCGCGCCGACGCCGGGAATGATGCCAAGCACCGCCGCAACCGAAGGATTCGGCCCGCTCGCCTGAGCCACAAACGGCTGCTGCACGCTCTGCCACGCCATTAGGCATGGCTCGCACAGAATCTGACCGTTCCCCGCATTGCGAATACACGCTGCACAGAGCGGCTTCCCGCAATTCTGGCAGTACGCTGTTGCTGCCACCCCTTGATGATTTACGCAGTCCATACTGTGCTCCCTTCCCGTACTGCCATTTCTGAACCGGGTGTCAAAGAGCATCCGCCGGAATGCGCGGACTGATTTCCCAGGCCATCGACTTCAATGCCCCGGGGGTCTTGCCGGTCGTGAAACGTAACAGAAGTTTCCAGATAATCCGAGTCCTTCAGCGCTGGTGCCCCGCTTTGCTGCGGTGGATCGACGCGAGACCCGCCGTCTTTCCGATTAGGGATTTGTTTTGACTCCCCCGGCAGCGCCGGCTGAGTCTGATTCTGTTGCTGCTGCAGCTGGCTGTTGCGCCGCATCTCCTTCACCCTCGACTCGACCTCGTACACCAGCCGCAGGTGATCGTAATAGCGAATGATCGGCGTTGAAGCCATCGTCAGCCGGCGCTCCATGAAGGAACGAACCGCGCTCGGCCTCAGATTCGAAATCCGGAGATCCGTTAACCGCACGCCGGTCATGTTCAGCGTCAGCGCAATCGAGAAAAATGCCATGGCAGCCGTCATTAGCAGCCGGGGCTCGGCAAACCGCCGGATCCGCCCCATCATTCCCGGTCTCTGCCATGCCGGAATCGGCATCGAGACCACGTCGCCTGCCGTGGCCAGTTTGTATTCGGATGTGTGTCCCGGCCCGGTCTGCGCGAGGATCTTATCCAGGAGACCCTCCGGGACCTCTGGTTCCGGGCTTAGAAACTCCAGCCACTCCCGGCCCCGCCGCGCTTCTTCAAACATCGCGGTACACGCCGCGCAAGAAGCCATGTGTGAGGAGAAGACAGCCTCGTCTTCCGGCTGCAGCAGCCCGTCCAGCGCGTCCGCCAGCAGTGTCTCCCACTGCCCGCACGCTGGAGAGTTCGGGATGTTTCCGCGGTCTGCCATCACATCACCTCCCGCTTATTACGTTCCAGAAGCCTCGCCAGTTCCGCGCGGCCCCTGCTGATGCGGGATTTAACCGTCCCTTCCGGTATGCCCAGCACCTGGGCGATTTCCTTATAATCCATGTCCTGCAAGTCCCTTAATATCACTGCTTCGCGCAATTCCACTGAAACCTTCGCCAGCGCTCCCTGCACCATCTTGGCCAGTTCCTTCTGGGCTGCCTTTTCATGCGGTGAAGCTCCGTTGGCCTGAAGCCGATCCACCGGCCTCAGTTCATCCGTCTCGTCCCAACCCGCGTCCAGCGAATCCGTTACCCGCTGGTTCCGCGTCCGGCGGAAATTGTCCACCAGCAGGTTGCGGGTCATCGTCGTAATCCACACCTGTAGGCTGCCCCGCGCCGCGTCGAAACTGGAAAGATTGGAATATATCTTGAGGAAGACGTCCTGCGTAAGATCTTCCGCGTCAGCAGGATTCCCTGTAAAGCGATAACACAGCGCGTACACCCGCCGGTGATGCGTTCTCACCAGCTCGGCCCAAGCCCCGGAGTCGCCATCCATGCAGCGGCGTACGACCTGCGACCAGTCGATCTCCAGTGCATCCGGCATCATCGTTCTTGCTTCCTGACCGTGGCGGGCTGCCGGCGTCCTTGGCGTCTCGCCCAGCTTGCGCGAGGTCTGCGCTGCCGGACCATAACCGGATCCCCTCAGGGTGGGTTGGTTCGTGGCGATTTCCTTGCGCCGCGACGGCGCCGTCGGCGCCATCACTCCTGCCACGCTCCAGCTTAATGTACCCGCACAAGCCATGGAGCCCTATACGCATCATTTTGTTGCGCAGTTCCACGTTCCGGAGGAACCGGTACGTGTCACGCCGGCTTGTCGCGCCGTAGCTTTAGCGCAGGCGGAAGCTCTTTAGCATAGGCGCGTCATGCTGGTTGAGCGCCGATCCGGTATAGGGTGCCCCGGGTCCTCGCATTTGGCGACCGAGGAAGACCCTTCGGAAGTTTGTTGCTTTTGGCAACTATGTGCTAATCTGCACCATGAGCTCAGGCTTCGCCATCCCCGACCAAATCGCCTCCATCCGCGAGTTCAACCGCTTCTACACCGCCAAGCTGGGGCTCCTGCGTAAACACCACCTCGACGTCAACTTCTCCCTCACAGAAGCCCGCATCCTCTACGAAATCGGCGCTAATCCTCAAATCACCGCCACCCGGCTTCGCGAAACCCTCTCCCTCGACCGCGGATACATCAGCCGACTTCTCGCCTCCCTGACCCGCCGCAAGCTCATCCGCCATACAGCCTCGCTGTCCGACGCCCGCGAAAAGCTCCTCACCCTCACCACCGCCGGCCAGCGTTCCGCAACTCAACTGAACGAGAGCTCGAATCGCCACATCGCAACCATCCTCCGCGGCATCAACGTACAACTCCGCAATGACCTCATCGCTTCACTCAATCGCGCACATCAGATCCTAGCCAGCCCCCAGCAACCCCAAATCTCCATCGGGCGCCTCACAAAACCCGAACCCACAGCCATCGAAATCCTCGAGGAGTACTACGAAGCCGTCCAAGTCGTGAAGCGTGACAAACCCGGCGACCTGCATACGCTTCTGAAAGAATCCAACTCCGCCATGTGGCTCGCCCGACTCAACGACGATATCGTCGGCTGCGTCGTCCTTCGCAACCTCCCCTCCATGCCGCGCGCAGGCGAATGCAAACGCCTCTACGTCCGTCCCTCGGCCCGCGGCCATCACATCGCCACACTCCTCCTCGACGCCCTCGAAGAGCACGCGCGCATCCTCAAACTCGACTGGATCTACCTTGACACCCACGACGGCCTGAAAGCCGCCATCGCTCTCTACCAGAACCGCGGCTACGAGCTCTGCGACCGCTACAATGACAACCCTCAGGCCACCCTCTTCATGCGCAAACGTCTCTAGCGCTAGATCTCAAAAGAAAAGCGGCCCTATTCAGGCCGCTTCCCCACATCCGATCCAGTCCAGCTTCAATAACTGTTGCCGAACTCCGGCTCAACTGGATTCTCGAACAGCGACGCATCCCTGGTCACAATCGTCAGCCCCGAAGGCGTAACGAAGTATCTTCGTTTATCCTCAACCGGGTCGTAGCCGATCACCGTGCCCTCCGGAATATGCACGTCGCGATCGATTATCGCCCGACGAATCCGGCAATGCCGCCCGATCTGTACGTGCGAGAAGATAATGCTCGAGTCGATCTCCGTGTACGAGTTCACGCGCACATCCTGCGACAGAACCGAGTTCGAAACCGTGCCGCCCGAGATAATCACGCCGGCCGTGATGATTGAATTCATCGCCATGCCGGTTCGTCCCGGCTCTCCAAAAACGAACTTCGCCGGCGGATACTGCCTGACCCTCGTTCGGATTGGCCAGCTCTTGTCGTATAGGTTGAAGATCGGCGTCACCGAGCACAGATCCATGTTCGCTTCGTAGTACGAGTCCAGCGTTCCCACATCCCGCCAGTACAGCGCCGTTTGTTTGTTCTCATCGACGAAGCTGTACGCCATCATCTTCCTTTTGCCCAGCATGTTCGGCAGAATGTTGTGCCCGAAGTCGTGTTTCGAGTTCGGATCCTCCGCATCGGCGATCAGCGCCTTCAGCAGTACCTCGGTATTGAAGATGTAGATCCCCATCGACGCCTCGACTTTCTCTGGATTGAAAGGCGATCGAAACGTCGTGCTCGCGGGCTTTTCCAGGAAACCCTGCACCTCACCCGACTCCCCAACATCCACCACACCGAACCGTCCCACCTCATCCGGCTCCACTGGGATCGTGGCCAGCGTGACCTCAGCCTTCTTCTCCCGGTGGTATTCGAGCATGCGGCTATAGTCCATTTTGTAGATATGGTCGCCGCCCAGGATGATCATGTGCTTTGGCTGCTCGCTGCCGATCGAGTAGATGTTCTGGTACACGGCGTCCGCCGTCCCCATGTACCAGTTCGTGCCGGTCCGCTGCATCGGCGATAACAGTTCAAAAAACTCGCCTAGTTCCTGCGCCACGATACCGGTCCACCCCTCGCGGATGTGCCGGTTCAGGGAAAGTGCCTTGTACTGCGTCATGATGTAGACGCGTCGTAAGCCGGAGTTAATGCAGTTCGAAAGCGTGATGTCGATAATCCGGTAGTGGCCGCCGAATGGAACTGCCGGCTTGGCGCGGTCACGGGTTAGCGGGAAGAGCCTCTCTCCGGCTCCGCCCGCAAGCAAAACACCCAAAGTGTCTTTCATGTCCGTATGAGCCTGCCTTGTCGCGTTGTCTTCCCGGAGCACTCCTCAGCGCGATTCGTATTTGCCGTTATCCGGTACGGCATGTCTCAGTGAGCAATTCCATGGGAATCCCCTCTGAACGGCGAAGAATACCATACGCGGATAAACACCTGCACATCTCACGCTTACCCATCTCGCATGAGCTCAAAAAAAGGAGAAGAGCCGGAACGCTCTTGCGCCCCGGCTCTCATTCTTCCTCATGTCGTTTAGCGGCGCTTCGCCCTGAACCGGTACTCCGCCCCCACCGAGATAGCAAAATTCACGTCGGTCTGCGTGACCTTCGAGCCGTAGTTGGTCCCGTACCGCGTAATCACAGCATCAGGCGTAATCCGAAACACCCAGCGCGGCGACCGGTTCAGATCCATATGCCCGCCGATGATCGCCGCGGGAGCAATCTGGTCGTTGTAGAACCCCACCAGCGCCGGAGACTGCCCGCGCAGATCCTGCTCGAACTTCCCGTAAGCTCCGCCAAACAATGCATGCGCGATTAGCGCGCCGTGCTTGTTATGCGGTCCCAGCCATTCCGCTCCGCCCACAAAGAGATACTGCGCCACAAAAGGACCCTGAATGCTCTCGTTCTGCCCATTCAAGTTTTTAAACGAATTCGGCGCCGCTCCGCTCGTGCCCACGTATGCCCGGCCGCTGCCTTCCAGACCCCAATGCTTGCTGAACCAGTACGAACCCGACAGATCCAGTCCGCCCAGGTTCGACCCTTGCAGCAGGCTCGGACCAGCTTTGATGTGATCGTATGCCAGCCCTAGCGATACATCGTACTTGTTGTCGTACCGGACATTCGCCAGCGGATCCACCACGATGTAAGTGCCGTTGCCCGTCGTCTGCGACGCGGTGCTCTGTGCGGGCCGCTGCACACCACTCTGTGCCCGCACAATCGAGGCAGGCAGGCACACGGCGAGGACCGCCAAAAACAAACAAAACCTTACTGGAAGACGCATCACCAAAAGCTTACAGGACCATACCTTTCGCGGACAATTTTCGGAGCCTCAGCGTTAGACGCTCCGAAATCGCACCTGCGAGCGGGAATCCCTCAGTGCTAATCCTCTGGATTACACCGCTCAGCCCAGTTCGCGTACACCAGGTACCGAATCGTCTTCAGAATCTCAAAACCCGGAGTGCCCTCAGACCCCGCTTCCCACGCCGAGGCAGCGTGCATCCGCCATTGCAACGGGGTGCGGCTGAAGATCATGCTCGCCCGCGGGAGGTGATATGCGCTCGATACTACCTCCGCCGAACGCCACCCGTGATTCCCCATCAATCTCGCCGAGTAGCATGCATTCTGAATCGTATCCTTCGCCTTGGTCTCCACGAAGATTGCTGAGGGAGGAATCCCCTGCGACGCCGCCACCCGCGCCATCACGTCTGCTTCGACAAAGTGATTTCTCGCCGCCCCACCCGTAAATAGGATCCTCGGCGCAACGCCCCGGTCGTACTCGCGCACGCCCTCCGTCACCCTAGCCAGTTGCTCTGGAGTCGGGTTTCCGTCCTCATCAGCCGGAGAACCAAGGACCACGATCACGTCGAAATGCTCCCGGCTCGTATTCGCCATCGCGGCCACACGCCGTGCAATAACTGCCCAGAGCACCAGTAGGCCAATTAAACCGACAATCGCCGCCGATACCTGCACAATCCTCCGGGCCTTACCCATCTTGATGGGCTTGTACCGGTGACGCGGGCGGCGTGTCGGCGCGCGCCTTCGAGATGTGGCAGCTGTAGGCAAGACAAAACCTCAGACTTCCACTCTACGGGCGCAGCCCCGATCCACACTGCACGAAGGTATTAACTCAAGAGGCGACCCACTGCTAGCCCAGATCCGCCGGCCGGTCCATCTCTGCAAGCACGATCTCACTCAAAGCCTTCCGGCTCCGCGGCGCCTGCTCCTGCGCCTGGAAACTTTCCGGCATATCTGACAACTCGCCGTGATACCCGAGCGCCATCACAGATCCGATCGCGTACACCTCTGGAATTGCGAAAGCCTCGCGAGCTTTCGTCTGGTCGAACCCGCCCATCTGGTGCGCAGCTAGTCCGGAAGCCGTCGCCTGCACCGCGATCAGCGCCATGGCAGCCCCGAGGTCATGCAGAGCATAGTGGTTCGGCGAGTCATTATGGCTGAACCGGGTCTTTGCAACGCCCATAATGAGCACCGGCGCACTCTTCGCCCACTCCTGGTTGAAAGGCACCAGCGAGTCCAGAATCTTCTTGTAAGTCTCCGACCCCCGGTGTCCCACAAAGAACCGCCACGGCTGCTCGTTATACGAAGACGGAGCCCAGCGCCCAGCCTCAAATATGGTCTTCAGAACCGCCGCCGGCACATCCCGATCCGCGAAAGCCCGCGGACTCCAACGCTCCAGGAACACCGGCAAAACCCCATCCGCGGACGGCTGGGCATATTTCATCTTGTTCACTTCGCTTGCAGTTAGCATTTATCTTTCGCTCCGGATCTTCAAACTTGTGCTCCGTCGGTTTGATTGCGACTGCCCAAAGAAAGATGCGCCTTTGCTGTCAGCCTTTTCATCGCGTTACACCCTCCCCTTCTCAAGGGGACGAGCGGGCGGTAGCTCACACCCCCGCAACTTGCACCCCGCCAGGCCCAGTGTTAGCGTTAACTTCACCCGGGCCAGTATGCTGACCCGCCCTCTTTCCCACATCCTTAGGAGGCCCTCATGAGCGTCGCACTCCATGGCACCACTCCCACCGATCCCAACAAGCCCCTTCACGACCTCGAAGAATGGGATGGATTTCTCGCCGGACGCTACAAAGAGGGCAAAAGCAAAGAAGAATTTCGCGTCTACGACGCCAAGGCTACCCCCGGCGTAGCCGAGTTCTACCGCCTCAATCACGAGCACCAGACCGTCGACTACGTCCTCGGCAAAGAGAAGCAGTACTTCTCGCTCCAGAAGGGCCAGAAGACCATCTGGGAAGCCGCCGAGTTCCTCAACACCCTCGTCGACGACAGCGACCCCGACACCGATCTCACCCAGATCGAGCACCTGCTCCAGACATCAGAAGCCATCCGTCGCGATGGCCATCCTCGCTGGATGGTTCTCGTCGGCTTCCTCCACGACCTCGGCAAATGCCTCTGCCTCTACGGCGAGCCGCAATGGGGCGTCGTTGGAGACACCTTCCCCGTCGGCTGCGCCTGGTCCCCCGACATCGTCTTTCACGAGTACTTCGCCAACAATCCCGACCGCAACGTCCCCGAGTACCAGACCAAGTACGGCATCTACGAGCCCAACTGCGGCCTTGAGAACGTCCACATGTCCTTCGGCCACGACGGCTACATCGCTGAAGTCATGAAGCCCTACCTCCGCGACGAAGCTCTCTACATGCTCCGCTTCCACTCCTTCTACCCCTGGCACAAACACGGAGCATACGACCACCTCTGTAATGACAAAGACCGTGCCATGATGCAGTGGGTCCTCAAGTTCAACCAGTACGACCTCTACTCCAAGGGCCACACGAAGCCCAACGTCGCCGAACTCAAGCCCTACTACGACGACCTCTTCGCCGAGTTCCTTCCACCCACCCTGGCCTGGTAGCCCCGCGGCCAGACAAGCTCCCTCACCGTCTTTCGGTGCCCCCGGTCCCTCGCGTTTGGGGACCGGGTCTGCGTCCTTTACGCTCACTCGTTTAGGGTGCGAACCAACCCGTCAGTCCCGAATCATCACCTCACTGATTACTGACCTCTGACCTCTGGTCCCTGCTCCCGAAATTTACTTGTTGCAACGAATATCTCCTCCGCGCATCTACTACCTGTACGCTAAGAAACACCCCGTTCGGAGGTACACCATGTCGCTTCGTGCCGTCAAAGACATTCTCGAAACCAAGTCCACCATTGAAGGAGCAGGAGTTAAGCTCCAGCGCGCCTTCGGTTTCGGCAAAACCAAGGAATTCGATCCCTTCCTGCTCTTCGACGATTTCCGCAATGAGAACCCGCGCGACTACATCGCCGGATTCCCCTGGCACCCGCACCGCGGCATCGAGACCATCACCTACGTCCTCGCCGGCGAAGTTGCCCACGGCGACTCCCTCGGCAACAAAGGCCGCATGACTGCGGGAGACGTCCAGTGGATGACTGCGGGCAGCGGCATTCTCCACCAGGAGATGCCCAAAGGCGATGCCAGCGGCCGCATGCACGGATTCCAGCTCTGGGCCAACCTTCCCGCCTCGCTCAAGATGACGGACCCGCGCTACCAGGACATCCCTTCTGCTGAAATCCCCGAAGTCACCGAGGATGACGGTACAAAGGCCCGCATCATTGTCGGCGAATTCTGGGGCAAGCGCGGTCCCGTCGAAGGCGTAGCGGCCGATCCCAACTACGTCGACATCTCGGTGCCGCCGAACAAATTTCGGCGCATTAAGGTCGATGTCACGCGCAACGCCTTCGCTTACGTATTCGCAGGCAGCGGCGCATTTCGCGATGCCTCCGATCCGCAAGCCGTCCTCACCGAGTCGGCCGTAGACCCGAACGCTCCGGCAAAGTACGACGCGAAAAACCACTCGCTCGTCCTCTTCGACCGCGGCGACGAGATCGCCGTTCAGGCCGGCCCGGAAGGCATCCGCTTCCTGCTCGTCTCCGGCAAGCCGCTCGAAGAGCCCGTCGCGTGGTACGGCCCAATCGTCATGAACACCCAGGCCGAACTGCAGACCGCCATGCGCGAACTCCAAACCGGCAAATTCATCAAGCACCAATAACGTAACATCAGATTGGGTGCCCCAGGTCTCCCGCCGTTGGAGACCTGGATCATTCACCACTGACCACTGGAACCCTACTTCAACGACCGCGGATCCGAACGGTTAACCGGCGACTTGCTGTTCAACAGCGACACCAGTTCCCGAGCACTCGCCGGAACCCCGACCCGACCCTCGCGAATAATCTCCTTCGCGCTCAGCTTCTTCCCGTACAGATTCTCGTTCGCCCCACCATCCGACCGCAGTGTCGAACCCTCCAGCGACACGCCGGCAAACAGTCCCTTGTTCCTCGAGTACGACAGGATCTCCGCATTCATCACGATGTCCGTCGCGCCCTCTGCCGTTCGTCCCTTCGGCCCAGCCGCCGCTGATGCATCCGCACCCAGCTTCACCTTGCTCGACAGCAGTGACTCCGCGCCCTTCACATTCATCACCAGCAACACAAAGTCCGTCGCCTGCCCGCCGAGCTGAAATCCGATGCTCAGCCCTTCGAGCGCATACATCGCCGGAGCGCCCCAGCGTCCAGTGAACTTCGCACCTCCCCGGCAGACCATCACACCACGCCCGTAGCTGCCGCCCACCCCGAACGCCGCTTTCTTCACCGAAGGCAGAATCACCACACACTCCGCCTTGTTCAGCAGATCCTGCGGAATGTCATCCGGAACGTTCAGAATCTCCTTCAAAACCGTTCCCGCTTCCTTCACGCGGTCAGCTTCGCGCTCATCGTTCGCAGCAAAAAGCGGAGCCGCCATCAGAATCATGGCCGCACACATAATCAACTTCTTCATGGAGAAACCTCCTCGATATACAGAATCAGAACAGCACCTACTCTTAAGCCCACGGAATCGCCTCCATTGTAGCTGCCGAGATCCAATTCCAGATCAACGCAACAAGAGCGGGGGCCGCATACTCGGTGCGGTTTCGTTTCTGCGCCAAGAGTGGGAACGAAGAGGTTCTCAACCGAATAGGACAGGCGCCCTATGTCCCCAAACGAGAACCGGGCTAGAAATGTGAAGGCGACTTATTGTTTCTCTGAAGCGAAATACGCGAGGATGCCGCTCAACAGAGCGATCGTGGTGATTACCGGCACGATGATCCAGAGTGTGCTGTTCTCAGACATCGATGAAGGGATCAGCGCTGTGAGGTGAAAGGTACCTGGCAGATCGGAGAACCAGACGCTCCAGTTGCCGAACTGCGAGATCGCGATTGCAGCGACGACAACCAGCGCCATGGCGACTGCGAATATTTGAGCGCCGAGAATGGGCCGACCGACTTTTTCGATTGCGGCATTCCTGCGGCGGAGTTGGGCGCGCCACCAGATCGCGCCGGCGGGCTCGAGCCGTGGGAGTTCGACGGTGTGGCGGCGAGCAGCTTGCAACGCCCCGGTGACCAAAACGAGGTCAGAGCAATTGCGGCAGGATGCCACGTGTGTGTGTAAATCATCGGGGCAGGCGCGGGGCCAGTGGCCGCTATGGAGGAGAGTGGAAAGCTCGCGCTCACGAGGGCAGGTGAATGGGCTCATGCTTCGCCTCCATCCCGAAGCAAGCGGGCCATTTTTCGGCGAGCGCGGAAGAGGAGCAGGCGGATGCTGGCGGAGGCGAGGCCGGTGATCTGGGCGATCTCGTGGTGCGAGTAGCCCTCCGCGTAGGCGAGCCAGAGTAGCTGGCGGTCGCGTGGACGCATCTGAGCCATCGCGAGGCCAAGCATCGCGACTGATTCGGAATGGTCTTCAGAAGCCGTAGCCGCGAAAACCGCTTCGGGAATTTCGTCGATGGAAGACGATTGGGGACGACGCCAGTGATCGCGCAACAGATTAGTTGCGATTTTGAAGAGGTAGCGGCGAGCGGCGACTTCGCCATCCTGCGGACGGTCGGCGCAGAGGAAGCGGACGTAAGCCTCTTGCGTGAGGTCGTCAGCCAGGCCGGGGTCGCGGCTGACGCGGGCGAGATAGGCCCACAGGGAGCGAGCCGAACGCGCGTAGAAGGCGGCGAACTGCTCGTTATCCATCGCCGCGGCGGGCGCAGTGCCGGCGAGCGATTGCGATTCGCCCGCCAGCACGTTCGGAATGATCGACTCCCAGGACATCGGTCTTTGCTTTCTCGGTTTCGGCGTAGGCACCGGGGATCACTACCGGTCCCGGTATGCAGCGTTCAGTGACGACTCTTGTCTGCTGTCGCTGGGCACGAGGCCAAGACGTGCAGCAAGGAACCAGGAGACGCCTGCGGAGATGATAAACCCGATTCCGGGCATGAGAACGACGGTTCCGAAGAAGAGCATCGGTGTGTTCATTTCCGGCTCGGTGTGACGGAGGAGGAGCAGGCCGATGCCGAGCAGGACCATGATGATGCCGGTCTGCAGTGGCGTGAGAATGCGGGCGATGGCGCTGGGAACGCGCTGGTGCTGCTCGAAAGCGATGGGAAGCGGCGCGGCTTCGAGGAACTTGCGGCCCGCTTCGGTCTGCATGTAGGAAGCGAGCTCCTGGTTGGTGGTGAAGCGCTCGATGAGGCGCCCGTGCACGTCACTCTGCATTTTGAAGATGCGGCTCCAACGGCGATTTTCGATGAACATGCGAGCAAGGAGAATGATGGCGACCAGTCCGCACGCAAAGGCGAGGAGAGGGACAACATCACTCCAAACGCGATCGAAAGAGGAAGGTGGATTTTGGGCCCGGTAGACGTCGGGCCAGACTGCTTTCTCAAGAGCTTCGTCGGGCTGCCCGTCTTCGTGCTTGAGGTGCGAGAAGAGGTAGAACTCGGGGTTCCGGGCGACCTCGGGGTGAGCGGCGAGGAAGGCGGCGAGCTGGGGGTTATTGCGCGCGACGTACTCCTGGTTGGAGAGGAGCGACGGGTCGTGCGAAACAACGGTTGTGAGTGTGGGGCTCAGGCGGAGGAGACGGATGAGTTCGGTCTGCGTGGAGCGGACGTCGCCGTCGTTAGGCATTGGGGCGACGGCTGGCGCCGGTTCCTTTGCGGGCGTGGCGGGGCGCTGCTGAGCGGCGCTCGCACAGGTAAGCAGAGAGGCACCAATGACCGCTGCGGAGAGAACCCGGTGGAGGCTGAGTTTATTGGGCATTTTGAATCCTCGAACGAAGAGCTTTGTGGGCTTCTGACCAGACAACGAACGAGGAGGCAATGCGGTTAACAGGATCTCAGGGGAAATTTGAATGACGCTTTTGGGTGCGGAGTTTCACGGAAGCAGTATTTAAGCCGCCCGCGGCGGAGATTACTTTGTACCTATCCCCAGACTGCACCTTTGGGTTTGAATGGTTTGGTTTCAGGAATCTCCCAGGCAGGTACTCGTAGAAGAGGAGAGGGCAATGGATGAGCAGCAGAGCCGGATACTTTCGAAGCTGAAGAAGAGCTACGCCGATCCGCGGAACACGATTACATGGGCGCTGTTTCTGTGGACGTTTACGGCTGTGGGGTTTTCGCTTTTCATGCCGGTGTGGCCGACGTTGGTGCGCTCGATCGGAGTCACTGTCGGGTGGTCGGCTGTCCATCTGCTCAGGCGGATGTAGGACGCATACTTCTTCAAATACGCACTCAAACGCATCCGATCCAGTGCGGAATCCAACGCCAGGCGAAGAGAAGACGAAGGGCAAGTGTTTATCAGATAAGCACTTCTCCGACGTTGACGAATTGCGCTAGACTCCTGAGTCTGCGGATCTTTGCGCCGTTGCGCGTTTTCTCCGCACAGTTTCGGAGGTCCCCATGGCACGTCCTTATTGGTCAGGCAACGTTCAGATTTCGCTCGTGTCGTTCGGCGTGAGTCTTTACGTTGCGACCGAAAGCAAAAGCCAGATCAGCTTTCACCAGATCAGCCGTCGTACGGGCGAACGGATTCGCCACCAGAAGGTACTGGAAAGCGCAGCCGAAAGCCGCGAGGCGACTACGGCTGTGGAGAGCGATGAGATCGTAAAGGGGTACGAGTATCGCAAAGGCCAGTATGTGATCGTTGAGTCCAGCGAACTGGAGAATCTCCGGGTCCCCTCTAAGCACACAATCGCGGTGGGGCAGTTTGTGGATGTGGCGGAACTGAGCCCGATGTTTGTAGAGAAGCCGTACTACGTGATTCCCGACAATGACATGTCGGCCGAGGCGTTCAACGTGGTGCGGCAGGCACTCGTGGATACCGGCAAGGCGGCGATCGGCAAGGTGGCGTTCTCAGGCCGCGAGCATGTGTTTGCGCTGGTGCCAGTGGGCAAAGACAGCCCGGGGATGATGGGATACACGCTGCGGTATGCGTACGAGTTGCGAAAACAGGAAGACTATTTCAAGGACATCAAGCAGCCGCCGATTCCGGCGGATTCGCTGCAGCTTGCGGAGATGCTGGTTGAGCGGATGTCATCGAAGCTGGAGATGGACAAATTCGAAGACAGCTATGAAACCGCGGTGAAGGCGCTGGTGGAGGCGAAGGTGAACAATATGCCGGTGCCGATCGACGAGGGTCCGAAGCAGCGGCCGAGCAATGTGGTGAACCTGATGGATGCGCTGCGCAAGAGTATCGGAAGCGAGGCGCGTCCAGCCCCCGCGGCTGCGAAGAAGCCGGTGAAGAGCGTCAAGGAGCCGCCGGCGAAGGGAATCGGAATTGTGAAGGCCCCGGCCAAGTCGGCGAAGCGCAAGTCGGCGTAGGACGTAGGGGAACGGGCAGACTGCGGTCTCCCATACCATCATGGGAGAGATAGGACACCTGGGCTCTGCTCAAAGGCTTCTTGTGTTATTCGTCTCGCAAGAGAACAAGCGGGTCCACCGCGAGTGCGCGGCGCGCGGGGATCCATGATGCGAGCATCCCCAGCACCAGCATCGTTGCGGTCACGCCGAAAAGCACCAACGGATCTTTGGGTGTTGCCTGGTAGACGATGAAGGCGAGAACTCGCGCCCCGAGTACACCGAGAGCGACACCAGCAACGGAGCCGATGGCCAGCAGCCGGAATGCGCGGCCGAGAGAAGCGCCTAAGATCTGACGCTGGCTTGCTCCGAGTGCGACGCGAATGCCGAGTTCGCGGAGGCGCTTGCTGACGACGTAGGACGCCATGCCGAAGATGCCGGTGATGGCGAGCATTGCTCCGAGAATTCCGAGTACGCCTAAAGCAACGCTAGCCACTCGCGCTGGGAATAGGGCCGAGTTCATCTCCTGATTCCAAGTAGTGATGGTAAAAGGTAGTCCTGAATCGATGCTGCGAATGGTTCGTTCGAGCGCGGCAGTGATTTCGGAGGGGTCCCGTTGCGAGCGCACGACGAGCCATGTACTGCCTTGAGGATGCTGGAGGAACGAGAAGAACATGGCGGGCATCTGATCTTCGGTGAGACTGCGGTATTTGCCGTCCTCAACGACACCGACGACTTCGGCGCGTTCGCTCCCCCAGTATTTGAAGTGGCCGCCAATGGCTTTATCGACGGAGCCGAAGACCTTCATGGCGAACTGATGGTTGATGACGGCAACTCTCGGAGCTTTCTTATCGTCAGCGAGCGTCAGATTGCGGCCCGCGATGAGGCGTGTGCCGGCGGCTTCGAGGTAGCCGGGGGAGATGCGGTAGTTCATCGCGTCGGCGGCATAGTTGGTGGGCCGGAAGTCGGTGGTGGCATCGGTGTAGACGTAGGAGTCGCCGCCGCCAAGGCTGAGAGGGAGATTGTCGATGAAGCCGACGTTTGAGACCCCGGGGATGTTGCCGACGCTTTCGAGCAGTCGTTGCTCCATCTGAGCAGCACGATCGTCGTTGTATCCGGCCATGCGCAGATCGCTTGAGACGAGGACAACGTTCTGCGGGTGGAAACCGAAGCTGCTGTTCAACGAGCGAATCAGACCACGTACGGCGACCAGGGAAGATGTGACGAGAACGGCGCAGATAGCAATCTGGATGACGAGCAATACGTCGCGGAGCGTAAAGCGCTTCAATCCCGTGGTGGAACTCATGCCGGTGCGGATCATCTGCCATGGGTCGGAGCGCATGATCTGGCGGACCGGGACGATGCCGAAGATGAGTCCGCTGAGGAGAGAAAGCAGAAGCGCAACCGAATAGGTGCGGATGTCAGGATTGACAGGGACGTTGATGGGAACGTCCGGGATGGGCTGCCATGCGCTGAGGCCGCGGAGGATTACAACGCCTCCGGCGAGGCCGAGGATACCACCCAGAACGGAGAGCAGGACGGCTTCGGTGAGCATCTGGCGCAGGATCAGGGCTCGCTTGGAGCCGAGAGCCAGGCGGAGAGCGACTTCCTTGGCGCGATCGGCTGCTCGTGCGGCGAAGAGGCTGCCGAGATTGGCGCAGGCGGCGAGCAGGATGAGGCCGGCGAGGAGCATGACTCCGGCCATGAAGGCGCGTGCGGGTCCGCCGAGAAAATCGCCGACCAGACCGGGCTTGGCAAGCGAGAACTTGATGCCGTCGTCGTCACGGGGGTAGGTCTTGGCGAGCCAGGCACCGATGGAGTTGAGGTCTTCGGTGGCCTGAGCGGGAGTGACACCGGGCTTGAGGCGGCCTACGACCCACGGGGAGTGATCGCCGCGGTATTGAAGCGAGTCGCTGCCCTGAATGAGGGGTTGATCGAGAAGGGGAATCCAGAATGCGGGCGCGAAGAAGAGTTCTGTGCCGCGGAAGGACTGTGGGGCAACGCCGATGATGGTGAACGGGTGCTTGTTGATTTCGACGGAGCGTCCGATGACGCTTTTGTCGTCGTGGAAGTGGCTATGCCAGTAGGCGTAGCTCAGAACCACGAAGGGCATGCTGTTCTTTCCTTTTTCTTCAGAAGCGTGGAAGAAGCGGCCCATAAAGGGCTGGATTTCGAGGGCGTCGAAATAGTTGCCGGTGACGAGATAGGGCCAGGCGGTGGAGGGATTCTTGCCGGTATCGATGCCGACCGGGCCGGTGATCTGGCAGGCAATCAGGCTGGAGAAGGTGCGGTTGCGATCGCGCAGGTCGATGTAGTCGAGGTAGGACTGCGAGGGGAATCGGAAGCGCTGGACGGTGTAGAGGTTTTCTGCGTGCGGAACGTTGACGGGACGCAGGACGAGCGCATTCAGGACGCTGAAGACGACCGCATTGGCACCGATGCCGAGGGCTAGGGTGAGGAGCGCGGTGAAAAAGAACCCAGGCGATTTGGCGAGTTGGCGGACGGCGAACTTTAGGTCGTTCAGCATGATGTTGTGAGCTACGCGAGCGGAGGCGCAGGAGTTCCCGAAGAGTGACGGAGCACACCATAATCTTGGAATGTGAGGGGTCCGTTCGTTGTTCGCCCGATTTTGTGAAACGCAATTGCATTGACTCTCACAATCCTTCGGGCTACACTCCCTGCGCCCTCGGCTGCTCTTTTCTGCCGTAATTCGAATCGGAGGATAATCATGTTCCCGCTCTTGAAGCGTGCTTCGTTGTTGTTCGTCTTTTTCTTGCCTACCGTACTGTATGCCGGTGATTACACGTATCAGCAGACTACTCAGATCACCGGGGGATCGCTGTTGAAGATGATGAAGACTGTCGGGGTTTTCAGCTCGCAGGCGCGTCATATGGGCGATCCTGTGACTTCTACGATCTATCTCAAGGGCAACCAACTTGCGGACGTTTCACCAACCCAGATACAGATCATCGACTTGGACAAGGAGACGATCACACAAGTCGACGTTGAGAAGAAGACATGGTCGGTGATGACTTTCGACCAGATGAAGCAGGCCATCGAGAATGCACGCGAGCGGATGCAGCAGGAGCAAGCTAAACAGCAGTCACAGCAGACGGCGCAGAGTCCGGATGCGCAGAATGTGCAGATGAGCTTCGATGTGAAAGTACGGAAGACCGGAGCCACAAAGGATGTGAGCGGCCTTAACAGCAGTGAGGCCATCCTGACGATGGCGATGACTGCCACCAACACGCAGAAGCAGCAGTCAGGAAATCTGGCAATCACGAATGATATGTGGATGGTGCCGTCCGTTCCGGGATACGAGCAGGTGCGGGAGTTCTACAAGAAATTCGCGCTGAAGATGGGCGACGCGACGGTTGGGTTTGGGCGGGACATGAGCCGGATGCTGGCGCAGCAGCCTGGAGCGAATCAAGCCATGGGCGACATGGTGAAGGAGATGCAGAAGCTGGATGGCGTCCCGGTGATGCAGGTGATGCGTATGGGAACGACAGCTAACGGGCAGCCGTTACCGGCGGCGTCAGAGGCACCTCTGCCAGCGGAAGCCCCTGGTCCGAGCAAAGGTGAGATTGCGAAGGCGGGGATGAGTTCAATGATCTCGAGCAAGCTGGGAGGATTCGGCGGGTTCGGGAAAAAGAAGAAGGACACGCCGCCGCCGGATGAGAATGCGGCTCAGGCGGGGGCGCAGCCGACGACAGCGATCCTGATGGAGATGCAGACGACGACTTCAAATTTCTCTTCGGGTCCGGTCGATCCCTCGCACTTCGAGGTGCCGGCAGGATACCAGCAGGTGACCGCACCGATGCTGGAGCACCAGCAGGAGATGAGCGGGAAGTAACTCGCGGCGATTCGCAATAGAGAACGAGTCTTCACAGCTCGCTTTGGAACCAGGGTTTAAAATCGTTCGTGGCGCAACGTGTTTGCGCCACCTTTTCGCCCGCGCGTAGCCGTGGCAGGCTGCGGCGGGTATTTGTGTGATTTTGGAAGGAAGCAGGCGGTTTGATGCGAGCTAAGACGGCAGTGGTTCTGGGCGCCCAGTGGGGCGACGAAGGCAAGGGAAAGATTGTTGATGTGCTGAGCGAGCGGTTCAGCGCGGTAGCGCGGTACGCCGGCGGACACAATGCGGGACACACCGTAATCCACGGCGAACAGAAGTTTGTACTTCAGCTCATTCCCTGCGGAGTGCTACGGCCGGGTTGCAAGGGTGTGATCGGGAACGGCGTGGTGCTGGATCCAATCGCCTTCCTAAAGGAAGTCGGAAAGCTGCGCGCCATGGGCATCGACGTGGATGCACAGCTGTTCGTATCGAATCGTGCGCAGGTGATCCTGCCCTACCACCGGATGATCGAACTGGCCGCGGAGAGCGCGCCGGGGCGCCAGCGGATCGGAACCACCAGCCGCGGGATCGGGCCGGCATATGAAGACAAAATGGCACGGAGCGGACTGCGCATCGTTGATCTGCTGAGGCCGGAGCTGCTGAAGACGCACATCAATGCCGCCTGCAGCGAGAAGAATGCGATCGCGCATGCGTTGTTCGGGACCGATCCTCTGGAGCCGGAGAAGATGTACGAGGAGTATGCGGCTGCGGCGGAAGAGATTCGGCCATTTGTCGCCGATACGGGAAGGATGCTGAACGAGATCATCGCCAAGGGCGGCTCGGTGATGTTCGAAGGCGCCCAGGGGACGATGTTGGACATCGATCACGGGACGTATCCCTTTGTGACTTCGTCGTCCGCGACCGCGGGCGGAGCAGCGACCGGAACCGGAGTGGGCCCGACGGCGATCGGCACGGTAATTTCAGTGACCAAGGCGTATGTGACGCGCGTAGGTGAGGGGCCGTTCCCCACCGAGATCCATGAGGCCGTTGGTGATCAGTTGCGCGCTCGCGGAAATGAGTACGGAGCTGTGACGGGAAGGCCGCGACGTTGCGGATGGTTGGATATCCCGCTGCTTCGCTACTCCAACCAGGTGAACGGTGCGGAATGGTTGGTTGTGACGAAGATGGACGTGCTGGACGAACTCGATGAGATTCCGATCTGCGTGGGATACCAGGTGGACGGCAAAGTTAGCGATGAGATTCCGGCGGATGTGCAGGGGCTGGAGCGCGTGAAGCCGGTGTACACAAAGCTGAAAGGCTGGCACGCTTCCACAGAGGGAATTACAGAATTTGATAAGCTGCCGAAAGCCGCACAGGAGTACCTGCGCTTCCAGGAGCGTGAGAGCGGCGCGAAAATCGGCATGGTATCGACGGGGCCCGACCGCGATCAGACGATGGTCCTTCCTGAGTTTGCCGCGGCGCTGAACGAAATCCAGGCTTAGAACGATTCGGGATACTGAGGAACTGCTCCCCATGATCAGCTTTACGGTCCGGATGAAATTCGCCCAGGAAGACCGGGCAGAGATTGCAGAAATTTTGCGCGCACTGACGACGGCTTCACGGCAGGAACCCGGCTGCGTGAGCTACATTCCGCACTGGGTGCAGGGCGATCCGTGCACGGTGCTTATCTACGAGCAGTACGAAGACGGGAAAGCGGAAGAGGCACACAGGCAGTCGGCGCACTTCAAGAAGTTCGCGGTCGCGGGGCTCTACCAGAAGATGCTGGAGCGAAGCCGCGAAGACCTCGCTGCGCTGGATTGAAACGAAGTTCACCGGCGGCGACAAACCCGGTTGCAAAAGATACAGTCCAACCTTCGACGGGCAATCCATCAGTCATGGCAGACCAGTGACTTGCGGATTGTTGACCGGAGGCCTGCGTGATTTCTCGCATTGACCCTGCAGATGTGTCCCCGCTACTATCCCTATCGCCTATGCGAACACTCCAGGGAACGTCGTCTGTATTCAAGAGGTGGCCTGTCTTTGTAGGTCTGATGGTTACCGTGTTCGCTGCGACCGGATCCCTCTGGGCGATGCCACGGGCTGAGAAGCACGAAGGCCGGCACCAAATCGAGCGGCTCGAAGAGGCCTGGCGGAACGCGATCCTGCATGGGAACATCTCCGCGATGGACGGCTTGCTCGCAGATGACTACATGGCGATCACGCCCACCGGAATTCTGCAGTCGAAAGAGCAGGCGCTGGCGGCACTTCGATCGGGAGCGATGAAGTTCAGCTCGCTCGAGGTTTCGGATCGTAAAATCAGGCTTTACGGTACTACCGCGCTGGTGACATCCCGAGCTGAGGTCAAGGGGACGGGTCCTGAGGGAGACATGTCGGGGGCCTATCGCTATACAAGGGTGTACGTGCGCGATCCGCATGGCGTCTGGAAGATCGTGAGCTTCGAGGCGAGCCGCATCCGAGAGCCAGGCGAGCGGCGCTGAACCAATAGCTGGTCGCAACGCTCAGAGCGTCGTCATTTCGAAGGAATGTTCCGCGATCTTAAAATGAAGACATGCCTGAGCTGCCCGAGGTAGAGACGATTGCGCGCGGCGTGAATGAACGTGTAAAGGGCGACCGCATCGTAGAGGCGTGGTTTGGGTCGCATCGCGAACCATTCAAGAACCCGCCAGCGAGACAGGTCAAGGGGCTTGTTGAGCGAAGGATCGAGTCGGTCCACCGCACCGGGAAGCACATTGTTCTAGAACTCGGAGTGCAAGGCGATATCAGGCGAGCGGCAGGCTCTGCCGAGATCGCAGCTCAGTGGATCGTTCACCTGGGAATGACCGGGCGGCTGCTCGTAACGACACCGGAAGCTGAGGTTGCGAAACACACCCACGCGCGGTTGCGACTGGAGAGCGGGCGCGAGCTGAGGTTTGTGGATCCAAGACGGTTCGGGCGCCTGGAGTTCCGCGATCTCGAGAAGGGCGACGAGTTCGGCGGCCCAGGCAGAGAGCCGCTGACCATTGATGGTGAAGAGTTCGCGAAGCTGTTTCGCGGCAGAAAGCTGGCCATCAAGGCGGCCCTGTTGAACCAGACCCTACTGGCGGGTGTGGGGAACATCTACGCGGACGAGAGCCTGTTCCGTGCCGGAATCCGCCCGCGAAGGAGAGCAGGAAAGCTGACGCGTGCGGAGCTGGAGCGGCTTCGGAAGGCTCTGAAGGAAGTGCTGGACCATGCGATTCGACTTGGAGGATCTTCCGTCTCGGACTATGTCGATGCGGAAGGCATGAAGGGCTTCTTCCAGCTCGAACACAACGTGTATCAGAGGGCTGGCGAGCCATGCCGCAATTGCGGGAGCGAGGTTAAGCGGATCGTAGTAGCGGGACGCAGCACGCACTACTGCGCGCGCTGTCAACACTGACGATCTATTGTTTTTTGAAGTTGAAACAGCTTCGCGTACCAGAATCGAAACGGATCGCACCTCATGCAGCTCGCAAGATGTTGAAAGCAAAGGTAAGGGCGAACGGCACAGCGATTGCTATTTAGAGAGTGCCAGTGATGTACCGGCTGCTGGAGAATATCCGGCCAGACCGCAAAAGAGCAGGCACCCGGCAAGAGCAACCGCCAAAGAAGCGGCAGACCGGCTGGGGAGCCTGGATAAGGCGCGGTGGAGAAACCACCGGCCGCACTTGCTGGGAGGCCAGTGACCAGCGCAGGGACACGAAACGCCACTCGAAGAAGTGGCGTTTCGTGCGTTTGGGCTGGACTCGGCCCAGGTAAAGTCTGAAGCTGCTCACATTACCGTGGATTGGGCTCGTAACAGACGCGAGCCGGTTGTGCTACTTGCGCGGTTCCCTGGGAGCCTGTACTATCAAACTTGCCTATCAGGCGGCTGATGCGATCCACCCATAATCGGGCAGAGAAGGCTCGCCGCTGACAAAAGATATCTTCGGACCGCTGAAGCGTCCATTTTGACGGGAGTCCGGAGCGTCTATAGGACAGGCAATACCCAGGGAAACGCCGACGAGAACGTACCGACTTTGGTTGCAGAAGCATGTCGAGGCAGGTTCCGGCTGGGTTGAGACCTGAGTATTTCGATTTGGATGTTTGGCCCTGAAGGTGCATCAGATTAATAGGCGTTGTTCTTTGCGGGGATCCTGACGGCAGATGTTTGCCGAGGGAGCAAAAAGAAATCGACGTCGTGCGCTGGGCAGGAAAGGTACACACCCGCCGTTCAATCGTCCTGGGAATTGCGATTCGCGAACAAGTGCGCCGAGACTTCGGTTCCCGTCAACGTATGCGGCTTTCAGAAAACTAGAGCTTGCAGCCGAATCGACTCCGTATTCAGGAGACGATGTGGCGGAGTGAGGGCAGTTCAGCACCCCGGAATCGAAGTTGCTGACCCAGAGTAGCAAGGGCAATACAGAGCAGAGTGCCAGGAAGTGCACGCATGACAACAGAACCGACAGCGCCTCAACCAGAAATGGGGCCAGTCCCGGCCAATGGGCAGGGACAGTCGCAAGGACACCGGCGCCGCCGGCGTCGCCGCAAAAACAAGTCGAACCAGCCGGGCGGACAGCAGCCGCAGCAGGGCCAGGGGCAGCAGAGCCCGCCGGTGCAGCAGGCGCAGCCGCAGATGCAGGCTCAGCAGCAGCAGGGGGGCCAGCAGCAGAAGCAAGGCTCTGGGCGACACCGGAAGAAGAAAAAGTTCTTTCAGCAGAAGAACGGACCGCAGCAGCCTCAGCCGCAGCCCGGGAACAGCATTGTTCCTCAACATCAGGGCCGGCGCAAGGACAGGCAGAAGGGTCCGCGGATGTTTGTGGGGCCGATGGACCACAGTTATCGTGCTGCGAACGGCAATGTTGCAGATGCGCCTCCTTCGACGATTCCGACTTCAGGAAACGGGCACCACAGCTCGAACTACTACGACGTGAACGTCGGTTCGCCGAGCGTTGCGGTGCGGGCTGATGCTCCTACGCGCATCTTCTGCTTCATCGACGACCTGTTCTTCCAGGCGAAGATCCAGGAGACGGCGAAAAAGCTGGGCGTGAAGGTGGAGTTCGTGAAGGGCGAGAAGGACACCGTCTCGCGGATTACGGACGCTACGGAGCCTCCGACACTGCTCGTCTTCGATCTGAACAATCTGAACGCGAAACCCATGACGCTGATTCCGAAGTTCAAGACGAAGTTCAAGAAGGCTACGTCGATCATCGGCTTCCTCAATCACCTTCAGGGCGATCTGAAGCTGAAGGCGATCGAAGCGGGATGCGACACGGTGATGCCGCGGTCCGCGTTCTCGCAGAGCCTGCCGAACCTGCTGCGCAGGTACGGGCTAGAAGAGGAAGACGAGTACGTTCCTCAGCCGGCGTTCTGATCCGCAACTTGATGTCAGAAGCTGAACAGGGTGCCAATCGGCACCCTGTTCGCTTTTTGTGCGAAGGTTGATTTCCTACCCATTCGGCAGAAGGGGCCGAATGGATGGGGCACAGCTACTTCACCATGAATGCTGAAGGCTGAGGAGCGTTGATTCCCGACGATTAGCCTGGAGGCCAAGACATCGGACGTCCGCCGAGGAGGTGGACGTGGATGTGGTCCACGGTCTGACCGCCGTCTTCACCGGTGTTGATGACAGTGCGGTATCCCTGCGAGAGGCCCTTGGTTCGGGCGATTTCAGCGGCGGCCCACTGCAGGTGGCCGAGCAGATGTTTATGGTCCTTTTCGGCGTGGGCGATGGAGGCGATGTGCTGCCGCGGAACGACGAGGATGTGGACAGGCGCCTGCGGCTTGATGTCGGCGAAGGCGTAACAGTGCTCATCCTGGTAGATGGCTTTGGAAGGAATGCTTCCGTCGATGATCTGGCAGAATACGCAACTCATGCAAAAAGTCTACAGGCGTCCGGATTCTACTGCGATCCGGACGCCTGCGGTTTTGTGGATTGGCTCCAGTCAGCGTTGTTTCGACTGATCTTCCCGGGAGTCGAGAAAGCGATGAATGGCCTGCGCGAGGTTCCGATTGAAGGTACGAACGCGCGCGAACGGGACTTGGATGAGCCGGTGTTTACCGGATTTTTCCATGAGCTGGGCGATTCGATTGGAACGATCGACTTCCATCACCACAAACAGACCCTGCGTTCCGGAAACACCAACGACCTGGCCGAGTTGGGGAAACCGACTGAACGACTGGTCGGACTTAATGACGACAGTGGATATGGCGGAACTCACTGGACACCTCAACAAGTAAGTGACTTCCGGCGGAAATGAATCGAGCGACATTTCTTCGCACACAGCAACAGATGCGGCAAAGGCGAGATCTGGTTGCGCGTAAATCGTTGATTTCGTTTGTGTAAGTAGATCGTTTACGCTCGTGTAATGCTTCGAGCCGTGCGGTGGATGCAAGGCTGCAGATTCCGAAGCCGAATCCGTCGCAAACCAAAGTGCGCGGCGCGAGGCGAGGAGTGATTGACGGAGCCCGGCCCGTTGCCTAGTTTGGAGATGGTGCATCTGCATTGCAAGTGTTGAGCGCACTTTTTAGCAGGAAGCCTGCCGAGCAAGAGGGCGGGCTTTTTTGCGTCCTAACGGCGTGCGGAACTCGACTGGCTGCCGCGGGCTGGCGCAGAGATGTGATCCAAATCACTTTCAAGGCGTTATGTCTCCTTGAAACTGAAGGTGCATAAGGTGGGGCCGGACGATCGCGGGCCAGAAAGATTGCCTTGGTTCAGACCTGCCTTGTGCTTACAATAACCTCAGTTTCCGAACCGCTCAGCGCTGTGCACGAGTGAACGACCCTACAACGTTGATGTTTGACGTGCGGAGCCGGGACCGAACGTGACACACAACTGCGCCGGCTCCAAGACCGCGCAGTGCGATGAGGGTTTCAATCGTGGCAACAACTCAACTTCTTCCCCGCTCCGCGAAGCTCGGCCGCCGGAGTGCGCCAATTGCAATTCCAGCCGGGTTCGAGATCGTGGAGGGCCTTGACCGGCTCTGGCTGGCGTTGCGCTGTCCGGCGCACGCGTGGAGCTGGCCGCGTGCGAACGGGGATGAGCTACTGGGCCGGTATGACTCGCACCAGACGTGCCATAAATGCACGTCCCGCCGGATGTTCGATACGCAGAGCTGGCAGGCCGGGCCGATCTGCAAACGGCGGGTTCGCTGAGGGCGGTCCAACGGTGAGCGGCCCTGAGAATTGAATTCGCTGCGCTTCAGTTCTTTACCGATACCCTCCCCCGCCCCCTCCCTATATAGCTTGTAAACAAGTATCTTTGGTTTCTTCAGCTTACGGGATGGCGTGCGCTCTAAGTGTATCTCCCAATTGAAGTTAGACACAGGGTGTTTGATAACAAAGGACTTAGCGGGTCCTGGTAGGTCATGGACGGTACGGCACGAGCAGAGATGAGAGTCATACTTCAAGTATGACGAATTTGTCGCAATAGACTGCAAACGCGCTTACTACATGTAAGTCACGTATTTTCTGTCGGATGGAGACTGTGCGCCGAGGAAGGCTGCTTGACATCCGGTGAGGTGCGCCCCTGCAGTGACGGACCCGGAGGCGGCCCTGGATCGATTGGCGACTCCTAGCCTGACGCAGAGTGGGATACGCTTATCGTCGGTTCATGCCGTGGCGACTTTCCCCTCGTTGCGAGAAGGCGGAAGCTTTGATGAAAGTGTTGAACCAGGTTACTCGGCAGCGTTTGAACGCTCAATGTCAGCAAAACGGCAGCAGGCCAACTCGTGCTATCTAGAAGGAACTTCCGTATGGGCGGTCGTACGCTCAGAATCCGATTGCAGTTGCAGGCTATTGTTTGACCACCAGCGAAATGCTCACTGTCTTCTGGATAGAACCTGACGTCGCAGTGATCGACACCGTTGATGGTGTTTGACTGGGCCCTCCATTGCCGACTGCGCCAGCCCCTCCGCTAGCCCCTCCGCATGCCGCGATCCCGCCGAGCGCAACGATTGCTACTGCAAGCAAACGAAAGTTTCGCCTAATACAACCCTTCTTCCAACTCAGCGCAAACACACACGAGATAACGATCGTTCCTGGCCAAAACGGATGAGTGTCCATGTTCGACGCGAGTGCGGTTTCACCTATAGTGAGCGTCGTCGTCGCAACTGAATCCATAAACGGGGTCACGGTTGATGGATTGAATGCGCAGGAAGCACCCTTCGGCAAACCGCTGCAGATAAAGCTTACTGTCGAATTGAATCCGTTCAGCGGCGTCACACTCAGAGTCACACTTCCGCTTCCGCCAGGGCTGATCGTGATGGTCCCAGGTGACGCGTTAAACGTGAAATCCGGGGCTGGGAGGTTTATGACGTATGTCGCAGAAGCTGCCGGGCTATTGAGGAAGTTAGGAACTACTGCGATCGCCTTGATTGTTTCTGATGAGTTGACGCTTACTGAAGACGATACATATGAGTTTGTGGTCGGAGTCGTTCCATCTAATGTGAAGTAGAAAGCTGCGTTGTTGGTCGAGCTAGCGAACGTCACACTTTGCGAGGCTGTGTACGTGCCGGCAACAGGATTGAAGGTTGGTGGATTCGCAACCGAAGGACTAGCTGTCCCCATCTGATAATTCCAAACATCATTGAGAGGCGCGATGATGTTCGTGATATCTGCAGCGTATCCTCCGAAGAGCCACAAGTTGCCTTGAGCATCAGTCCAACTAGACGATCGTTCTCTCGATCCCGGTGAATTAGAAATCGAGGGATTCAAAAGAGTTCCATAGATACCCGGCCAATCGCAGGCTGGGCTGCCACCTGCGCACGATCTTCCAACGCTCCAGCCCCCCATCCAGGTCCATTGATTGCTTTTGGTCGAGAACTTCCAAAGGTCGGCGAGATGAAGGAGCTGACCTCGGGACGAAAACCCTTCTCCGCCAAATAACCAGAAATTGCCGCCCCTGTCGGTCCAGTGGCTTGCATGGCTCCGGCCTCCTGGAAAGTTCGCTGCTGATGGGGTATCGAGAGTTCCGTATACACCGAGAGTGCCGCAGAGTTCGGCGCATGAAAGGTTGCTGGTTCCTCCCATCCATGTCCATTCGCCTGTGGATGGGCTGTACTCCCAGAGATCATTCAGGGATGCATCGGAACTGCTGATGCTCGAGAGACCTCTTCCGCCAAACATCCAGAGGTTTCCATTGTTATCAACCCAACTAGCTGCTCCCTGTCTCCCCCCCGGAGTGTTAGCTGGTCCAGGAACTCCGAGAGTTCCGTAAACTCCGGGTTCACCGCTCACCCCGATTCCAGTCGCATCGACGCCGCTCATCCAGGTCCAAAGCTCGTTGACCGGGTCGAACTTCCACAGATCGTTGAGGTAAGCGCCCTGCCCCGCTGAGTCGAAACCGTATCCTCCAAAGAGCCATAGGTTGCCGCTTTGATCGACCCAGCTCACTGCATCGAGTCGACTTCCCGGACTATTTCCTTTCGCCGGAATCCCTTTCGTCCCATATACACCCGCTTGGCCTGTCTGACTGGTTCCCGCAGTACTACTCCCGCTTATCCACGTCCATTCAGCATTTGAGGGATCGAAAACCCAGAGATCATTGAACAAGAGATTGCCTGTTAAGCCACTGACCGTTCCATATCCTTCGCCCCCGAATAACCAAAGCCTTCCGGCTTGATCAGTCCAGGCAGCCGATTGTTGCCTTCCCCCAGGGTGATTGGACGGTGCCTCCACTCCCAATGCTCCATAGGAGCCGGGCCATCCCGCCTGCTCGTTTTGACCAAAAGGCAGTTGGCTGTTTCCGCCTCTCCATGTCCATTGGTTCGTAACTGGATCGAATTCCCATAGATCGTTGAGATTCCCGTCGTATCCAAAGGAGTCGTAACCGTCCCCTCCGAAAAGCCAGAAATGCCCATCCTTGCCTGCCCAGGTCGCCGCTGACATTCTGCCTCCCGGCACATTAGAAGGTGCTGTCACTCCCAGTGTCCCGTAGACTCCCACAGGCAGGACGCAACTCTGATTGCAGCGTTGGAACAGGTCGCTTCCCCCCATCCATCCCCACTGGCCCATTTGAGCGGGCAAGGAGAGGCACAGAAAAGGAAGGCTGAGTCCTAAGAAGCTGATCTTCAATGCTTCACGTTTCACCAAAGCAACACGCGTGATCTTGCTCAACTCGCCTTCTCCTCGTCTGGCAAGGACCAGTTCCCCGGTCAGCGCTGACATTTCTTACTCGGTACGTTGTTTGTCGAGACGAAAATCGATGCAAGTATATCGTTGGGTGTGTAGCAAAGGTCGTGAACGGAATTTCGGAATGGCTGGCCGACAGTACGGAATCTGATTTTCGTATACGCGAGGCCTATTCCATCTTCGGGTTTTGCACGAAAAACGTCCGCATGCGCGGTGACTCGCCCGGGAAACCGACAGCTCATGTAGACTGACGAATCACAATAAATCGATCGATTCGGTCCAGCAGAGTATGTCCTCGAATTCCGAGCTAAATTGGGCGCTCGTGTTGGTCGCTACCGCAGCAAGCGCGTTCAACGGCATTTTGGCATTGCTTTCGGTGCTCGTCTTTTCGGGGCGCGAGAGCTTCATATCTCATGTGTCCATCTATGCTCCGCTCTTTCTCTGGATTGCGGCAATTTCCTGTCTGAAGTGGCCGCGGATCGGCCTCTTGTTCTATCTATCGCTTCTGGGCCTCGCGATCATTCTGTGCGCTGGTCCGTTTCATCACAATAAATCAAGTCTGCGCCAGTGCACCTATAACCTAGGATTCGCCACGTTTGGTGCTGCACTCCTTCTGTTGAACGCAGTGATTCAATTGCTGAGGCCACGCTTTGAATAGCCGTAGGGTCCAGAGAAACGGCTGTTGCGGGGGGATTGTCCGCAATAGGGACATTACTTTCTAAAACCGGCCGGATGGCTCATCGATGCGGGCAGCCGGGCCAGCAGCATGGCCGCCGCATTCCTTCTTTTAGCTCTGAGCACACCCGTTCGACGTGCTGCCGCCTCGTGTCATCTCGTTTGACCGAGATGGTCCAGCATATCCACTCGTTCCGTGCGAGCGGGGTTATGTCTTCCCAGGCAGCCCGAGCCTTTGCGTCCGATGCGAGCGCCTTCCTGAGATCAGGCGGAAGGTCATGAACGACTCCTCCAGAGAGGTGAATGGCTGTCATACGTTCGTTCATTATCCGAGATTAGAACTACGTTCAGCTGGTGTGGTCGAGGATGATTTTCCAGCCGTGGGGGCCTTTGCGCCAGACCAGGGAGAAGATGCCGTCGTCTTTCGTAGCGGCGCCGTGCTCGGTGCGGTTGAGGTGGAACTTGCCGGTGACGAGGGCGATTTCGGACTTTCCGCAGCCGGAAGGCAGGAGGCGGATGTCGATGTCGGAGAAGGTGAGGGTGCCCATCTGCGCGCGCGTGGTGTAGCTCTTCTGGTAGCGCTCGAGGATGGGCTTGTAGCCCTTGCGGAGGGTTTGTCCGATGAAGGTCGTGTCGGCGGAGTCTTCGTAGGTCTGCATGAAGGCGGGGATGTCGGCGCGGTTCCAGGCGTCGGTCTGGGACTGGATGGCGGCGCGGATCTGGGCTTCGTCGGAGGCGGGAGCGGATGAGGTTTGAGCGTCCGCGGCCGGGCGGAGTGCAAGGCAGAACAGGGCGAGGCAGATGGCGGTGACGGCGCGTTTCATGCGGGGGCTCCCGGGGAAGCGGAAATGTGCAATCAGCTTACAATGACGCTATGGCCGCGACAGCTGAGACTTCTCCTTTTCGCGTAGTGCATACGGTGTGTTCGCATGATTGCCCGGACTCGTGCGCAGTGCTGGCGACGGTGGATGACACCGGGAAGGCAATCAAGGTGCAGGGCGATGCGAGCCAGCCGGTGACGCAGGGATTTCTGTGCGGGAAGGTGGCGAAGTACCTGGACCGGGTGTATTCGCCGGATCGCATCCTTTATCCGCTGAGGCGCAAGGCGGGAGTGGGGAAGGGCCCTCTGGTGAGAGGACGCGAGCACGAGGCGTTTGAGCGGGTGAGCTGGGATGAGGCGCTGGATGCGATTGCAGCGAGGCTGCAGCAGATCAGCGATGAGTTTGGGCCGGAGTCGATTTTGCCGTACAGCTACGCGGGGACGATGGGCGTGCTGGGGTATGGGTCGATGGACCGCAGGTTCTTTCACCGGCTGGGAGGGAGCCAGCTGGACAGGACCATCTGCGCGGAGGCCGGTGGGCAGGCGTGGAATTTTGTTATGGGAAGAAGCTGGGGACGCCGGCGGAGGACTTCAGGCTGGCGAAGTTGATCATTGCGTGGGGCGCGAATATCCACGGGAACAATATCCACCTGTGGCCGATGGTGGAGCAGGCGCGGCGGAATGGGGCGCGGCTGGTGGTGATCGATCCGTATAAGACGCGGACGGCGGCGCTGGCGGACTGGCATATTGCGATCAGGCCGGGGACAGATGTGGCGCTGGCGCTGGGGATGATGCACGTGATTTTGCGCGAGGGGTTGGAGGATCGCGCATATATCGCGGAGATGACGCATGGGTTCGAGCGGCTGGCGGAGAGGGCGCGCGAGTACACGCCGGAGCGCGTTGCGGAGTGGACTGGTCTGAGCGCGGCGGAGATCGAGGCGCTGGCGCGTGAATATGCGACGACGCGGCCGGCGGCGATTCGGCTGAACTACGGCATGCAGCGGTGCGATAACGGCGGGGCGGCGACAAGGGCGATCGCGATGCTGCCGGCGTTGACGGGCGCATGGAAGTATCGCGGCGGAGGCGGGTGGCTCTCGACGTCGGGGGCTTTCCAGTGGAACAAGCGGGAGCTGGAGCGGATGGACCTGGCGCTGGATTCGCCGATCGGCAGGCCGGCGCGCGTGGTGAACATGTCGCTCCTGGGCAAGGCGCTGAATGCTGAGGCCGGGGATGTTGGGGTGTTGAGCGGCGGGCCGGCGGTGAAGGCGCTGTTTGTGTACAACTCGAACCCGGGTGCGGTCGCGCCGAATCATAACGCGGTGAAGAAGGGGCTGGCGCGCGAGAATCTGTTCACGGTGGTGCACGATTTGTTCTTCAATGACACGACGGATTATGCGGATTATGTGCTGCCGGCGACGACGTTTCTGGAGCACGACGATATTCAGGGCGCGTATGGGCACTACTTCGTGCAGAAGTCGAACAAGGCGATTGAGCCGCTGGGGGAGTCGCGGCAAAACGTGCGGCTGTTTGGCGAGCTGGCGCAGCGTATGGGGTTCACGGAGCAGTGCTTCAGGGATACCGAGGAGCAGATGATCCGGCAGGCGCTGGCGATCGGCCTGGATGGGCAGTCGAAGAACAAGGGGATGGAACACATCAGCGTGGAGGACCTGGAGGAGAAGGGACATATTCCGCTGGGGTTCTATCGCGATCCGGAGGGGCGGCCGTTCATGCCGTATACGGAAGGCGATCTGCCGACGCCGTCGGGGAAGGTGGAGTTCTATTCGGAGGCGCTCGCGGCGGCTGGGCAGGATGGGCTGCCGGGGTATGTGGCGCCGGCGGAGTCGCGATGGACGGAAGCGGCGAAGCAGTATCCGCTGGAGCTGCTGGGGCGCAAGGCGGACAACTACATGAACTCGACGTTCGCGAATCTGGAAGGACACCGGAAGATGGAGGCGCGGACGACGCAGCGGCTGGAGATGCATCCGGAAGATGCGAAGGCGCGGGGGATTGCGGATGGGGACGCGGTTCGGGTGTGGAACGATCGCGGAGAGATCAGGTTGACGGCGCTGGTGGATGGGGCGGTTCCGCGGGGCGTGGTAGCGGCGCGGCTGGACTGGGCGAAGTTGAGCGAGGGCGGCGTGAATATCAATGCGCTGACGAGCGAGCGGCTGACGGATATTGGGGCGGCGCCGACGTTTTATTCAGTGCTGGTAGAAGTGGGGAAAAGCAGGGATTAGGACGAGGGACGCGGGGACGAGACATCAGCTTTAGCGTCGCTCACTTTTCCAAGACGATTTGGCTGGCGCGATCGTAGGAACCGAGATTGAAGACGTTTTTGTAGCCGATCTCCTCGAGCTTCTTCTTCGCCAAGCCGCTACGAACGCCGGTGGCGCAGTGCAGGAGCAGGACTTTGTTTTTGTCCTTCACGGCGGTTGGGACCAGGACATCCACTCGATCAAGGGGCATGTTGTAGGCCTGGAGGATGTGGCCTGATTCGAATTCCTGCGCGCTTCTCACGTCGATGAGCATGGCGCCGTTTCTGAGATATTCGACGGCCTCTTTTGAAGAAACCTGGCCGGAGCGCTTCATGTAGAGATAGGCGAGCGCAAGAACCATGACAACGATAAAAGCGATCCAAGGCGACATGCTGCCAGTGTATCGCCCCTATTTCGTCTCTCGAAGAAACCGGGACACTTTTGGTGCTGGGTTTTTCTCGATGCGAAAGTCATGTTGATGGAGCCTGAGTTTTATGCAGTGATCTCCAGGGTCGTGGTGGCAGGTTGAAGATCTGGAGATTCGGCGCGGAGCTCGGCGGTTCCGGCGTTTCCTTTGGGGCGGATTATGGCAACGCATGCGCCGTGGAAGGTTCTGTGATGCGGCTGGCGGAAGCTGGCGACGTCTTTGGGATTGGCGCTGGCGACGGCCGCGATTTCTGCTGAGCCGGTCAGGGTGAAGGTCACGGGGACAACGGCATCGGGGAGCGGGCGGCCCTGCTCGTCGACGATCTGCACCATGACGTAGCTGAGCTCGTCGCGCGAGGCCGTGAGCTTTGGCTTGTCGGGAGTGAGCAAGAGTTTGTGGGCCGTGCCGGTGGTGCCGAAGGAAACTGTGCCCAGTTCCCTATCGCCCTCGTAGCCGATGGCCTTGAGTTCCCCGGGGGCGTAGGGGACGGTGAATTCGGCTTTGAGCGCGTCATTTTCTGTGAGGTTTTTCGATCCGACTTCTTTGTCGTTGAGGAGGAGCCTTACCTTGTCGCCGCGGGTGTAGACGCGGACGTGCATGGGCGTGTTTTCGAAGCCCGGCCAGGTCCAGCTGCGGAGTTCGTCGCTCCAGCCCCACATGCTGATGTGTTCGGTGTAGCCGGTGGGGATAGGACGCTGAACAGCCATTTCGATTTTGCTGCGATGCCAGACGACGTCGCGGAAGTAGGACTGGGGTTTCTTGTTGCCGATGAGGTCGATGTCGCCGCAGTAGGAATTGAACCACGGGTAGGGCGGCGAGAAGACGTCGTGCGACTGGCCGCTGGCAATGCTGGCGTGGCCGATGCCGGACTCGCCGAGGTAGTCGATCGCGGTCCAGACGAAGTCGCCGAGAACGTAGCTATTGGCTTCGACGGCACGCCAGTTCTCGTAGGCCTGGTTGGGGAAGGATTCGGTGCCGGCCATGGTGCGGTCGGGGTATTTGGCGTGGTCCTTCTCGTACTGCGGCCACTGGTAGTTGTAACCGCCCACGTCGAGGTAGGTGAAAGCGGGCTGCATGTCGGCCCAAGTCTGGCCGGGATGGTCCCATGCGTGGCAGATGGCGGCGGTGACTTTGCGAGTGGGGTCGAGCTTGTGGCAGAGGGCGGCGAGGGCTTTGCCGATTTCGACGCCGTGGGGTTCAGCGCGCTCGTTGATCTCGTTGCCGATGCTCCAGAGGATGACGGAGGGGTGGTTTCGATCGCGGAGGATCATGCTTTCGAGATCGCGCTGCCACCAATCCTTGAAGTAGAGGTGATAGTCCTGCGGGTTTTTGTTGCCGGCCTCCCAGCAGTCAAAGGCTTCGTCGATAACGAGCATGCCGAGACGATCGCAGGCATCGAGGAAGTCGCGTGAGGGCGGGTTGTGGCTGGTGCGGATAGCGTTATAGCCGTTGGCCTTGAGGATCTCGACGCGGCGTTCCTCGGCGCGTGGAATGCAGGCGGCGCCGAGGGGACCGTTGTCGTGATGGACGCAGCCTCCCTGGAGTTTCAGGGGTTCGCCGTTGATGCGAAGGCCCTGTGCCGCGTCGATCTCGATTTTGCGGATTCCAATGTTGAGGGTCGTGGCGTCGCCGGGTTTGCGGTCGGATTCGATGAGGATTTCGGCGCGATAGAGGTGGGGGTTGGCCGGGGACCAGAGATGCGGGTTAGAAACGTGCAACTCGCAGGTTGCGCTTGCAGTATTGCTCGCGGGGATGGTCAGCGGTGATTGAGATTCGGCGGCGGTGGCGCCGGATGCGTCGAGCAGGCGAACGCGGGCGATGGCGCGCCTGGCTGCTGCGGAGGCGTTTTCGACGGTGACGGCGATGTTGACGGTGGCTACGGCTTTGGACGCTTCGGGTGTGGTGATGGAGACGCCGTACTCGGGTATGCGGAGGTCGCTGTTGATGGCGAGCCAGACTTTGCGGAAGATGCCGGATCCGGAGTACCAGCGGCTGTTTTTGCCGGTGTTGTTGACGCGAACGGCGATGACGTTAGTTCCCTCTTTCAGATGAGGCGTGAGGTCGTAGGCGAACGGTGTGTAGCCGTAGGGGTGATTGCCGAGGTGGGTTCCGTTGATCCAGACGCCGGAGTTCATATAGACGCCTTCGAACCTGAGTTCCGCTCTTCCAGGTTTTGGACTGGGTGCCTGGAAGGACTTGCGATACCAGCCGATGCCGCCGACGGTCCAGCCGGTGGCGATCTGGCCTTCGCTCTGGTAGGCGTCGAACGGGCCAATACGGAGCGGGTTGGTGCCTTCGCTCCAGATCGCGGCTTCACCGGAGTCGGATGGCGAAGGAAGGTCTTCAATGCTCCAGTCGTGCGGGACGTCGAGGGTGCGCCAGGCGGAGTCGTCGAAGGAGGGCGCCTCAGCTCCGGTGATGTCGCCGCGGTGGAAGCGCCAGTCGCTGGTGAACGGGAGAAGGCGGTTCTTGAGGATCGTGGCGAGTTCGTCGTCAGAGGGCCAGGCGGATTGTTTCTGCGCGTGTTTCGATTCGGCGCGGAGAAGAGAGGCAGCGGTGAGGCCGGCGACTCCCTGGAGAACATCGCGGCGGGTGAGTGTGGGATCGGGATGGATTGTTCTTGAGTTTATGGTTGCGCCTCTCGCTGGAAAACAGACCATCGTAAATGGTGAGGGCGGGAAGCGTGAGGTTGAATCGACAGCGGATTGAAGGCTGATAGGTGATTTCGAAGCTGCGCTCCGACGGGCCGGGATTTGTTCTCGGCAGCCGAGAGAGTGTCTGGCTAGAGATCAAAAGGCAACTGCAGGTTTCTCCACTTCGGTCGCTCTGCGACCTCCGGTCGAAATGACACAGTTCTTAGCTGACGTTGGCGAAGGGATCTTCGAGCGAGGGGCATTGCGGGGTGAGGAGCTCAGCGCCGTTCTCAGTGACGACGAGGTCGTCTTCGAGGCGGATGCCGAACTCGCCGGGTATGTAGATGCCGGGCTCATCGCTGAGCGTCATGCCGGCTGCGAGCTTGGGGTTCAGGTCCCAGCCGTACATATTGTTGTGAACGAAGTAGGGCCACTCGTGCCCGTCAAGGCCGATGCCGTGACCGACCCGGTGCGTGAAGAACTTGAACCCGGGGCCGTAGCCGCCGTCGGTGATGACCTTGCGCGCGGCGGCGTCAACCTCGGCAGCGGGAACGCCGGGGCGCGCGGTGTGCAATGCTGCGGTCTGCGCGCGGCGGACGAGATCGAAGACGGAGAGCATTTTGGAAGTTGGCTTGCCGAGGACGAAGGTGCGGGTGATGTCGGACTGGTAGCCCTCGACGGAGCATCCGTCGTCAAGCATGAGGATGGAGCCTTCCCGCAGTGTCTGCGGCTGGCGGGAGCCGTGAGGAACGGCCGTAAACGCGTCGACGTTCAGGCTCGCCTCGCCTTCAAACCCCACTTGACGATAAGCGGCGTCGATGAGCTGGCGGACGTCGGCGGTGGTCATGCCGGGATGGAGGGATTGCGCGACTGCACGGTAGACGAGGAGAGTGGCGCGGCAGGCGAGGCGCATGCAGTCGAGCTCGTGCGCGCTCTTGATCATGCGGCAGCCAGCGGTCACGGGCGTTGCGGAGACGAGCTTGAGGTGCGGGTTGGCGGCGCGAATGCCTTCAGAGAAGACGAAGGCCATGTGTTCGTCAAGGCCGATGGTGGCCGAGCCGAGATGGCGATCGGTGAGTCCGTGGCCGAGGAGCGCGAAGGGGCTTTCATCTTCCTGCCAGGTGAGGATGTCGCAGTCGCCGCCGAGAGGACCCGAGGCGAGGAGTTCGTGCGCGCGGCCTTCCTCGAATGCGGGGCAGACGAGAAACGGTTTCGATTTCGCGCAGAGGGCGAGAGCCCACAGGCGTTCGCCGCCGAAGAGATGGAGGTTTGCGAAGTAGACGGAGGAGCTGGTGGAGTTGGCGAGGACGATGGCGTCGATATTGTTGTGGGTCATCAGCTCGCGGGCGCGCTCGATGCGCGCCTGGCGCTCCTCGTTGGTGAAGGGACGCGCCTGGCCGGAAAGATTGGGGAGCGACTGGATCGCGGGGTGCTGTGTGGGGGTAGATTGCGCGGGCAGATGGGGAGCAGCAAAAGCAGCGGCGGAGGCGGCGAGGAAGTTGCGGCGCGAGAGGCCGGATGAAAGCGGCATGGTCCTCCAGGGGAAGTGAGTCAGTGGTCTGTGATCAGTGGTCTGTGATCAGTGTTCAGTGAGTAGTGAGTAGTGAGTAGTGTATCCCGGTCGCACCCAGCAGGAGAGGCGAACCAGGTTGTGATTGACATGCGTGAATGCAGGGTGCGAGGCTGACTAAAAATTTCACAGTCCTGGGTTTCTGAAGGAGGTAAAAGCAATGAGAAAGATCGTGCTTGCTTTGATGGCGGGTGTGCTTTGGGCTCCGGCTGCGTTTGCGGCAACGGAGGATGTGGCCGCTCCGGTGCGGCAGTTTATCGATGGGTTCAACAAGGGCGACACTGCGTCGGCGTATGCGGCGTATGCAAAAGGAGAGATCACGATCGTGGACGAGTTCGCTCCACACCGCTGGACGGGACCCCATGCTGCGCAAGACTGGGCTGCCGATTATGACAAGCACGCCAAGGCGACAGGTGTTTCGGATGGGCAGGTGAAGTATGGGACTGCGACGCGGATCGAGCACGAAGGCGACTTTGCCTATGTCATTCTGCCGACCGAGTATCTCTATAAGGAACACGGGAAGGCCATGGATGAGAAGGGATCGATCACGGCGGTGCTTCATAAGGAGGATGGAGCGTGGAAGATTCGCGCGTGGACGTGGTCGGGGGAGAAGCCGCATGGGGCGAGATAGTTCTCAGTTGTCAGTTCTCAGTTGTCAGTTCTCAGTTGTCAGTTTTCAGGTTTCAGTTTTCAGTGATCAGTGAGTATTGATTTTCGGTCCACAGTGCGAGGGATCCGCCTTCGCCAAGGCTGCGGCGCGACTTCGCTCGACACATCTGCTACGGAGCTGTGTCGAGCGAGAGGGTGATGCAGTGCTGGTTGGTGAACTCGCACTGGAGCATGTCCTGGGCGAGGAGATTCCAGCCGACGAAGCCGGCGAACTTGCCGTTGGGCGATTGCTCAGGAGTGGGGGCGAGGCCATCGCCTGTCTCGGCGTTGTAGTTCTCGTGCATGGAGCCCCAGCGCTGGATGTCGCGATGGATGTCGTCAGCGAGAGTAACGGCGAGCCAGCGAGCTTCAGTTGAGTAGCCGTAGCGGCGGAGGGCAATCCAGTCGAGGAGGTTGGCGTTGACCCAGATGGGGCCCCGCCAGTTGGAGTAGGGATTGATGATGGCCTCGTTGTTGTAGTCGCGGTTGAACGCGGAGAGACTGCGAAAGCCGTGGGGCGAGCGCATCTGGGCGGGGTTGAGGAGATAGCGGTCGATGATACGGCGAGCTTCTCCGCGCGAGAGGTGGCCGTCGATCAGGGGCAGGAAGTTGGACCAGGCGACGACGCGAATGACTTCACCGGTATCGCGTCGGCGATTCCAGAACATGGCGTCGCGCGGCGCGTAGAGATGACGGCGGATCGCCTGGCGCGTGGCTATCGCGTCGGTGGTGTAGACGCGGGCGGCGACGGTGTCATCCAGATGCTGAGCCAGGATTGCCATTGCCTGGTATTCGCCCATGGCCCAGACTGAGGCGTCGACGGCGAGGATGGCGCTGCGATCGTGCTCGTCGTTGGTGAGAGCCGGGTTGTTGTCAGCGCCGGATTGCATGGCGTTGTCCCAGAACCAGAGGCCCCATTTGGGATCGAACTGCGTGCGGCGGCGGTATTCGAGAATGCGCTTCATCGCGGGCCAGACAGGCCGGAGCCATTCGTAGCTTTTGAGATCGCGCGACGCGATGAGGGCCCCTTGAGCGAGGAAGGGCTTCATGGCGAATTTGCCGAAGAGCGGACGCGGGCCTTTGGGCGTGATGCACCCGGCGACGTAGCCGTCGTTGTCGGCGGAGCCGGCGAAGCTGAGCACCCAGTCGCGCAGGTACGCGGCGTCGGCCTGATTTTGATTGGCCCAGTGGAGGCCGATGAAGAAGCCGTCCCAGTCCCACATTTGAGGGTAGTAGCCGGAGGGGACGAGATAGGGATGCTGGATGTAGCCGTCGGCGGGGCGGATGGTCTGGGGAGCAAGACGGGCGAAGTCGGCAGTGAGGTCGCGGAGGAGAATGGAGGGGTCGGGGGGTTCGGGTGGGGATTGGGCTGAGGAGATGCTGACTGCGAGAGCGACGGCGGTGAGCAGAACTGCGGTGCGGAAACTCACGCGTGAATGATAACGCTGACCTGACGTGCAAGCGTTGGGGTGCGCATCACGTGCATGCGTGACAAAGCTCGACTAGACGGGGACGACTTCGCTGACCTGGACGACGGAGTCGCCGCTGTAGTATTTGCGCTGGTCGGCGATGAGGTCGGAGGCGGTGGCGGCGAGCGCGGTATCGAGGTGAACCATGGATTCGAAGTAGAGGTGTCCGATTGCGTGGTAGTGGGAGGGAGTGCCGGGCGGGAAGGCGCCGATGCCGCGATCGACTTCGATGCGTACGAGTCCGCGGGCGCCGAGAAGGCGGCGCGCGATGAGCAGATGCTCCGAGAGGTAGTAATTCCAGTCGAAGGTAGAGATGGGAGTAGCGGGATAGAGGACGGTGAGGCGGACCATGGAGTGGGAATACAGGGGAAGTGGCGCGGGTGTCAATCAAAGAGAGTCGCCAGTCACCAGTCACCAGTCTTCGGTTCGAAGTTCATCGTTCTCAGTTCGCAGGCTGTGGGAGGAGTTCGATGTAGTCGAGGGCGGCGGGGTCGGAGTTGTCGGGGGTGGCGTTGACGCGGATGGTGTCGCCGGGTTTGAGAGTGAGGTTGCGCACGATGCGGCGGGTGGAGTTGTCGCCGTTGGGGCGCTGCGAGGGAAGGTGGTCGCTGGCGGACCAGGTGTCGGTCTGGCGGTCGTTGATGGAGAGAGTGAATTGCGCCGAGCCGCCGGGCAGGTCGAAGTACTGGACCGCGAGGTTGAAGGCGCCGGGCTGGCCGGTGTAGGTGAAGGTGGCGGAGCAGTGAGTTGCTGCAGGGGCTGAGGCACCACTTTCTTTGGGCGCTGTTCCGGCGCGACTGAGGTCGTGCCCTTTCAAAGCAGAGTTTGGTGCGGGATCTCCGCCCGGGGCAGGTTTTCTCGCGGACTCTCCGCAGGAGACGGCTTTGCCGTGGCTGGCGTCTTCCCATGGGTTCACGTCGATGACCGTGTAGCCGGTGAGGCTGGCGTCTTCGGCTTCGAGGCGGTTGGGGTAGCGGCCGGCGCGGCCTTGTGCGTCGGGGATGCCGCTGAGTTTAAGGAAGTATTGTGTGACGGCGTCGCGCCAGACGATGGCGTGGCCGGCCTGGTATTCGAGCCGGGGGAGAACGTCGGCGAAGAGAGCGGGATCGAGTTTGCTTTGGATCGACTGCCAATCTGTGACGAACTGTGCGGCTTGGGCGGCGCCGTCGTTGTGGGAGTCGTAGAGGTACTGGATGACGGTTTTGCCGCCAAATCCGGGCTGGTCGAGTTTGTACGTGTAGGGGACGTGGTGGAAGAAGAGGAGGAGGTTGTCGGGAGTGGTGGCTTCGGACTCGTAGATCTTTGCGACTTCGGGTGGGTACTGGCCGACAAAGCCGGTGCCGGTGGCGGCGGTGCGATCGAAGCCGACGCCGTTGTGGTCGGCCTTGTGCCATTGGCCCCAGCCGTTGCGTTCGCTGGCTTCGACGTTCGGGCCGTAGTGGCTGCCGGTGATGTCGGTGAGAGTCTGCAGGCCGAGGGGGCCGGTGTAGTTCTCGTAGGCCGGCCACGATTTCATGAGCATGTTGACGACCGTGTGGACGACGGCGGCGTCGGAGGAGATGGTCTGGCGGGTCCACTCGGCGGCAATGTCTTCGGGGTTGAGGTCGGGATTCCAGGCGAGACGGCCGAAGGCATAGAGGTTGGCGAGAGCGAGCGGTGAGCCAAGCCAGTTGTTCTGGCCGACGCAGGCGACGCCAACGATTCCACCAAGTGGGCGGTGAAAAGATTGGCCGGAGATGATCTGCTTTACGGGAGTCGATGCGCCGTTTACGCGCATGTCGAAGTCGAGGACTTCCTTCCACATGGGCGCGATGTAGACGAGGTGGCGTTGCTGGCCGAGGTACTCCTGCGTGATCTGAAGTTCCATGGCCTGGTTGGTGTGCGGGATTCCGCCGAAGAGCGGGGAGACGGGCTCGCGGACCTGGAAGTCGATGGGGCCTTCTTTGGTCTGGATGATGACGTTGGGTGCGAACTTGCCGTCGAGCGGATGAAAGATGTCGTATGCGGCGCGGGCGCGGTCGGCTTTAGGGTCGTTCCAGTCGAGGTGGTGGTTGTAGACGAATGCGCGGTAGAGGACGACCCCGTTGTGGGGGGCGAGGAGAGCGGCGAGCACGTTCGCGGCGTCGGCAGGAGAGCGGCCGTAACTGGCGGGGCCGGGCTGGCCTTCGGAGTCGGCTTTGACGGTGAAGCCGCCGAAGTCGGGGATGAGACGGTAGATCTCGCTGACCTTGTCGGACCACCATTTTTGGACTGTGGGATCGAGGGGATCGAAGGTGGAGAGGCCGCCGATCTTCTGCGGGCTGGCAATATCGGCGGAGAGAGAGACGCGCACACCGTAGGGACGCATTGCATCTGCGATGCGGGCGACCTGCTTGAACATCGCGGGCGTGAAGAAGGCGGACGCGTTGTTAACGTTGTTGAGATTGCATCCGTTGATGCCGATGGAGGCGAGGAGGCGGGCGTATTCGGTGGCGGGAGTGAGGTCGGGGCGGACGTGGCCTGCGTCGAAGAAGATGCTGCGGCCGGCGTAGCCGCGTTCGATGGAGCCGTCGATGTTGTCCCACTCGTCGACCCAGCGGATGGGCATGGCGGGAGACTCACGAACTTCGAGTGGAAAGCCCTTGTCATCGCGCGGACGCAGAAGGTTGAATGTGCCGTAGAGTACGCCGCGTTCATCTCCGCCGACGATGAGCAGGCGGTGCTTGCCATTCGAGTCTTTGCGGCTGAACCAGAACGCACCCGGTGCGAGATCAGATGGTATCCGCACGTCTGGTCGCAGCTTGCGGAACTCTTCGGCGGTGCCGAGGATCGTCTCTCCTGAAACCGATTCTAGTGCCCGGGCGGATAAGCCAGCAGCTGATTCGCCTGCAAGATTGCCGAGGCCCCGGTTCAGCTCTCGCATTGCGGATTGCTCAATGGCGCCGCTTCCAAGCGTCCTGATGTTCCGAGGAAAGAGGGTCCAGCCGTTCATCTTCTGATAATTCAGCCAAGCTTGATCAGCGGTCTGGGCAGGGAGAGGAAGCAGGGCGGAGAACAGAATCGCGAGAAGCGGGATGGCTTTCAAGGAGCGGCGGAGTCTCACCGCCCCATTCTATGCCGCAGTCTGAGATTGAAATATTTCGGCCGGAGTTACAGACGTTTGGTGAGCGGCGGGGGCGGATCGCCTTTGCGTCCGGCGAGGAGCCAGTCGACCGGTTTGCGGACGTCCTCTTCTTTCGCCTCGCCCATGACACGCGCGACGGGCTGGCCGGTTTCGTCGAGGACGATGGTGCCGGGAACGATGTTGCCGAGGCCGAAGCTCGAGAGAGTATCGGTATCGGCGTTGACCCAGGTGGTGAAGTCGACGTGGAGTTTGGAGAGAGTCGTGGGAATTTTCGAACGGTCTTTCGGGTCGTCAATGGAGATGAAGACGAAGGTGACGGGCTTGCCGGAGTACGATCCTGCGATCTGATTGAGGCGGGGGAGTTCTTCCTGACACGGACCGCACCACGTTGCCCAGAAGTTCACGACAACGATCTGGCCGCGGAGTGTGGAGAGTTTGCGGGATTGGCCGTCGAGCGTCTTGAACGTGGGGTCGGGGAGACGCTTCGCATGAGCGAATGGAGCGACAAGAGCAAAGCACACGAGCAGCGCAGAGAGGAGACTGCGAGGGGAAGGCGGCATCCTTTTTCGACGATAGCGGCTGATGCGAGGATGACGACTCCGCCAAAAGGAGGAGAGGAGCTTCGACAAGATGGGCGACGCGTGATGGACGGATAGGCTGGTACTTTCGTGTGGATCAACTTTGGTTGATCAGAATGCAGGCTTTCCCGACCTGCATTTCGCCAGTTGGGAATTTTGAGGTCAGTTCTTCCTTCCTGAATTGGAGACAAAAAGATGAAAAAGCTCCTGGTTCGGAGCGCGGTTTCAGCCGCGTCTCTGTCAATCTCATTTCTATGCATGCAATCCGCCGCGAAGGCGCAAGGCTGCGTGGCCGCACACTCGCCACAGCCGGTGATTTCGGGACTGGATCCGACGAATCAAGCGACGATCGCGCACTCCGCAGGCACGAACTTCCTGCATGGCCTGACGGTCTCAACGGGCTATCGCGTGTATAACTCGTACCGGCACTACGTCGGAACGGATTACCAGGCGCAGCGGCAGGCTCTGCACAATGCGGTGGTGAATCATGTGAACCTGTTTGAGCTGGATTTGAATTATCAGCTGACGCCGCGGTGGAGCGTGATTGCGACGATTCCGGCGATGGAGGCGACGCGTCACGGACAGGCGAGTGCGACCAACTTCTATCGCTCGGGTGGAATCGGCGACGTGACGGTTGGGGCGCAGGCGTGGGTGTGGCGTCCGCCGACAGAGAGCCATGGGAACGTTGCGTTGTCGGCACAGTTGAAGCTGCCGACGGGGATCAACGATGCCAAGGGCCGGACGGTTTCGAAAAGCGGTGTGACCTCTATACAGCCGTTCGATGAGTCGATCCAGCCGGGCGATGGAACGTGGGGTTTCTCGCTGGCGACCGAGGCTTACAAGGAGCTCCACTGGCGGACGTCGGGGTACTTCACGGGGTCGTGGCTTTTCAGCCCGCAGGATACGACGGGGGTGGCACAGGCGCGTTCGGCTCCGGGAGAGAACGTAATCTCGGCAACCGACCAGTATCTGTGGCGCGGTGGATTTTCGCGGCCGGTGACCGGCGTGAAGGCTCTGCGCGGCATGGCACTCAGCTTCGGCGGGCGCATGGAAGGCGTACCGGTGCGCGATGCGTTTGGGTCAAGCAATGGATTCCGTCGTCCGGGATACGTGATCTCGATCGAACCGGGCATGATGTACAGCCATGGGCGCTGGGGATTCTACGCAAGCGGACCGTGGGCGATGGAGCGGAACCGGAAGATCAGCGTGACGGATATCCGTAACCACGCACATGGGGATGCCGCGTTCGCGGACTACACGGTGATTACGGGGATTTCGAGAACGTTTTAGAAGCAGTTGCCAGTTGCCAGTCTTCAGTTTGTTAAGTGGAGGCCGGCATTCCAATCGATGGTGACACGGCGGAGGCCGCGGACGGCGTTGCAGATGTAGACGCTGTCGGCGGCCTTCACGTCGTCGAGGGTCAGGATCTTCTCTTCGATGCTGGTGCGGGTTGCGAGGAGATGGCGGCGGTAGACGCCGGGCAGAACACCGCAGTCGAGCGGGGGCGTGTACCAGCGGCCAGCCTTCTCGATGACGATGTTGTGGACTGCGCCTTCGGTGATCTCTTCGCGGATGTTGAGAAAGAGCGCGTCTGCAAAGCCTGCGGAACAGGCGGCAGCGTGCGCGCGGTTGTAGAGATCGCGACGCGTCGTCTTGTGAAACAGGAAATGGTCGGCGGGGTCGGTCCGATGCGCTGCGATGCAGATACGAGGCGGTGCTTCATTGGCGGCGACATCGGGCAGGACTCCATTCTCGATGTTGAACTCGCCGTTGGCGTGGAGCAGGAGCCGTACTTTGCGCGGCTGAGCGCCCGGAAATGCGGAGGCCTCAATGAGGAGAGTTGTGCGGATCGCGTCGAGATCGCACACGAAATCGAAGTAGCGGGCGCTATCGGCGATGCGATCGAGGTGCAGATCGAGAAACGGGAAGCCGCCGTTCCAAAGCATGGTCTCGATGAGCGCGAAGGGCTCGACGGAGCGGGTAAGAAACTCGGCCTTGAGGCGGCACTCGCTGTATTCGGCGGCGGGCCCGGAGTCGATGACGATGCCGCTGCCGATTCCGCCATGCGCTGTGCCGTTTGCGAGTTCCAGAGTACGGATGGCGACGTTGAAGACGGATTCTTCGCGCGAGAAGCAGCCGATGGCGCCAGTGTAGACGCCGCGCGGTTGCTGCTCGATTTGCGCGAGCAGCTGCATGGCGTGGACCTTCGGCGCGCCGGTGACGGAGCCGCATGGGAAGAGGGCGCGGAAGATTTGCTCAAAGCTGACATCCGGACGCAGAGCGCCCGAGATGGATGAGGTCATCTGCCAGAGCGAGGGGTAGCGCGCGACCTCGAACAGCGAGTCGACGTGCACGGAGCCGAACGCGCAGATGCGGCCGAGGTCGTTGCGGATGAGGTCGACGATCATCACGTTCTCGGCGCGGTTCTTTGGGTCGTCGGCGAGAGCTTCGGCGATGGCGCGATCTTCGGAGTTGGTGCGGCCTCTGGCGGCAGTGCCCTTCATCGGCTGCGTGGTGATCCGGCGGTTCCGGTCGATGCGAAAGAAAAGCTCGGGCGAGAAGGAGAGTACGTGGTGCCCCGGGCGCGTGTGAAGGAATGCACCGTAGTCGACGGGCTGGGCCGCGGCGAGACGTGCATAGAGTTCAGCGGGAGATTCAGCGGTCTGAAGATGGACTGGAAACGTGAAGTTCAGCTGATAGACGTCGCCTGAGCGAATCCAGTCGTGGATGCGGTCGATACAGTGAGCAAAGTGCTGTTCGTCGAGACTGTAGCCAATCTCAGAAGGAGGAATGGAAGCCTGTTCGGGATGCAGATCGAACCTAGATGTGGGGAGAGGATCGGAATCGAAGGTCCCGATCTGGTGATCGAAGCTATGAGCTTTCTTGTAGACCGCGAACCAGGCGAGAAGATCCGAGTCGCCGCCTCGCGGGAGCGCTGCCGCGGGTTCGAAATACTCACCGCACTCGTAGGTAAGGTATCCGGCTGCGAAGTTGCCTTGGTGGATGGCTTCTTCGATGGCGGCGAAGAGCGATGGCAAGTGGTGCAGGTCCCGTACCTCGATGACGCGGATCGGATCGGTGAAGAGGCGGCTGAAACGAGAAGCGCCGGGACGGGAGCTATGAAGCAGCACCGTGCCCGGCGTGGATTGAATGAACGAGAAAATTTGCGGCGGCAGGGGATGCCAGGAGCTCATGCACCCGCCCTCATCATCGGACCTTATTCTGACGCTACTTGGTGACGGTCAGAGCCAGAGTCGTGGCGTGCGTAGTGGCTGTGACTCCGTTGCTCGACTGGGCCGACACGGTGACGTTATACGTACCGGTGGGGGTGGGCAGGTTCGGCGTCGGGCCGTGATTGCGGTAGTTATAAAGCGGCGAGCAGCCGGTGGAGCCAAGCACCCCGACAAACGCGAGAAGAGCCATGAGTGTGAGACGGCTGAGGAACCGGCGGCGGAGTCCGAAAGCAAGGCCACCGAGAGTGAGAGCACCCGGCAGGAGGATCGCCCATGCAACCGGTTGAGCGGTGCGGATCTGAGACGGCTCGGCTTTGGCGATCGACGGACCCTGCGTAGCGATGACCATGGAACTCGTGATGCCCTTGGAAGCGCCGACCGGGATCTCGATGTTCTCGGGGGTGAAGGTGCAGGAGGTCTGGTCGGGCAGGCCCGAGCAGGAGATGGTGACAAACATCGGTGCGGCGAGCGAGGCCGCGTTGATGGGAGTGACCGTGACAACGGCCGAACCGGACTGGCCCTGCTTGAGGCTGGTGGAACCCGGTGCGACGGCGACGGAGAAGTCGGGAGTGGTTCCGGCGGTGGCGGCGAGGGTGGATACCCGTGAATTGGAGACGGCGTGCGTGGTGTCGCCGGAGTAGACGGCGCGAAGCGAATGCGATCCGCCGGGCAGGGTGATGGTGGAAGCGGCCTGACCCTGGGCGTCGAGGGCAAGTCCGCCGAGCGAGTTGGGTCCATCCATGAGCGTGATGGAGCCGGGAGCGCCGAGGCCGTCAGAGCCGCTTACGGCTACGAAGATGTCGGCCTCTGTGTGGCCGTTGACGTCTCGCGTGTCGACAACGAGGGAGGTCTGTGTAGCCTGCCTGGGAACTGCGGCGGGGGCTGCGAGCGCCGGAAGTGCGATGGCGCAGAGAGAGACTGCAGCCCATTGGCGGAACATAAGAATCACGTGCACCTGCTCCAAATCTAGAAAGAAATCATCGATCGCCCGATTTTCGCGCGTGGTCCCATTGTATCCGGCGAAGGGGGGACGAGCGAAACGCAAGAACGAACGAGAGTTGGACGGATCAGGGCGGATTATGGCGTGCGGAAGGAGGCAATCTCGGGCAGAGACACCAAGCCCGCGACCGGGAGACGAGTCGCGGGCTGTTGTCGATCTGAACTAAGCGTGGTCGGGATTCGGGGTTTCGATCACCGTGAGGACCTCGCGGATGCGGTCCTCAAGCTTCTGGCGGGACTGCTGTTGGGCCTGGATCTCTTCTTCGGTCTGTTTCTTTTTGGATCCGAAGATGGAAGCAAAGAAGGTAGGTTTCCGATCCTGAGACATGGGTGCGGCTCTCCTGGGGGTGAAGGTCCTGCGTGCCTCGCCTGGATGTCTTGCTGTCTCTTACCTGGCTCCGACGGCGGGTACAGCTATGAACTTCTTTTGTCTTACTCGTACATGTTAGCCGCGATTCCCCAAACGTGTAAGGTCCTTTCGGTCACCTGGACGGGGATCTAAGTGGTCACCGGTTGGAAGGGTACCTGAGAGTGTGGAAAATCACAGAACCTTCGAGGACGACTCTATCGTTTGTTCCTTCGCCGGGCTGAACCTTCCGACGCACTTACACTAGGGCCGTGTCCTCTAATGCTTATCGGGGCAGGCTCGCTCCTTCGCCAACGGGGTACTTACATCTGGGGCACGCGCGGACTTTCCATCGCGCCTGGCAGCGGGCGCGCGAGGCAGGCGGGAATCTGGTGATGCGGATGGAGGATCTGGACCGGGATCGCAGCCGCGCGGAATATGCGGAGGCGGCTCTCGAAGATCTTCGCTGGCTCGGGATGGATTGGGACGAAGGGCCGGATGTTGGCGGACCTTCTGGGCCCTATCAGCAGAGCCGGCGCGGGGAGGTGTACCGGGTGGCGTGGCAGAAGCTGAGCGATGGCGGGTTCCTCTATCCGTGCCGGTGTTCGCGGAAGGACCTGGCTGCGGCAGTCGGGGCGCCTCACGAAGGACCGCACCGCGGAAACGATCCCGATGACGAGCCGGTCTACCCTGGGACCTGCCGGCCTGCACAGACGGGCGCAGGCCGCTTTGACCTTTCTGCCGGGCCGGGAGAGGGGCCGAGCGGTCTGAACTGGCGTTTTCGCGTCCCGGATGGCGAGGTGATCGCGTTTGAGGACGGCAACCTTGGACCGCAGCGATTCACGGCAGGAGTGGACTTTGGCGATTTTCTGGTGTGGCGGCGAGACGGAGTGCCCAGCTATCAGCTGGCCTGCGTTGCGGACGACTTTGCGATGGAGATCACGGAGGTGGTGCGCGGGGCGGATCTGCTGAAGTCGACGGCGCGGCAGATGCTGCTGAACCGCGCCCTGGGGTACCGGGATCCGCGTTGGTTCCACTGCGAATTGATGGTCGATGAGCAAGGGCGGCGGCTGGCGAAACGGCACGATGCCCTGAGCATCCGGGAGCTGCGGGCGAAGGGGAGGGTGCCGGGGGAGCTGCTGGCAGCCGGGTGAGGACCACTTATTGTCAGTCTTCAGTTTTCAGTTGCTCGATCGGGGCTATTCGCTGCGGAGGGTTTCGAGGGGGTCGGCGAGGGCGGCGCGACGGGCGGGAATGAGGGTGGCGATGGAGCCCGCGAGTGCAAGGATGACGCTCGCGGCCAGGATGGCGAGTGAATTCGCTCCTGCGGAGCCGTAGAGCAGGTGGTTTGCGGCGCGCACGGCGAAGAGGGAGAGGACTGCGCCGGGAAGGATGCCGGCGAGGAGGATGCGCGCGGTCTGGGACAGGATGAGCAGCCCGATATGACGGCGGGTGGCGCCGAGCGCGAGGCGGATTCCAAATTCTGATTTGCGGCGGGCGGTGCGCGACGACATCACGCCGTAGAATCCGATGGCGACAAGCAGAAGCGTGAGCCCCGCGTAGATGCCGGCGAGGCGCGCGAGAAGCTTTTCCGTGCCGAGATCGCCGCTCAGCTCTGTTGCGAGCGGAATGACTTCGCCGATCTGCAGGGCGGGATCGACCTCGTGCAGAGCACGCTGGACGCTGTTTGCCATCTGCTGCGGGTCGCCGGCGACGCGAACGCGAATGCTGTTGGCCGGCGCTGGATTCTGATTGATGTCCATGTAAATCATGGGCGGCGCATCGCGCTGCACACCGTTGACGCGCGCATCGGCGACTTCACCGATGATGAGGAATTTGTGATCGTTGGGAGCGGGTTCATAGCCGACCCACTGCCCTATCGGGTCGCCCTCGCCGAACAGCTGGCGCGCGTACGAGCGGCTGATGATGGCGACCGGCTGGGTCGACGCAGTGTCGGTGGTGGCGAAGTCGCGGCCACGGAGAATGGGGATGGAAAGCGTGGAGAAGTACCCGAGGCCGACGTGATCTTCCTGCCCATGGACCTGCAGGTCGCTGAGGTGGGGGCCGCCGTGCACGTAAAGCGCAGTGATCCATCCACAATGGATGCCCCCGCACATTGCTACGCCCGAGCCGCGTACCCCTGGCAGAGACTGAAGGCGCTCCTGAATGCGGCGGTAGAGATCAGGCAGCAGTTCGGGGCGTTCGGTGTACCTGCGGTCGTGCAGTTCGGGATGGACGAGCAGGACATGTTCGCGATCCATGCCGACGTCGACAGTCTGCCAATGAACAAGCGTGGCGGCGAAACACGCAGACATGGTGGAGAGCAGAAGGGACAGACTGACTTGCGCGCCGAGGAGAAGATTGGAGCGGAAGCGCTGGCGCGCGGACTGAGCGATTCCGGAAACTCTGGCGCGCGATCCTGCGCCATGGGCAAGGCCGCCGCGCATGAAAACGAGAGCCGGAAAAATGCTGAAGCAGAAAAGGGCAAGAAGCATGAGGCCGATGCCGAGCGCGAAGAGCGGGAGGTTGGGATGCAGATCGAATGTGAAAAGAGCGTTGCGGTTGGAGGCCCAGCGGATGAGGATTCCGCTGGAAGCTCGACCGACCGCGCAGGCGCAGACGGATCCGGCGATGAGGAGCAGCGCGTCCTCAAGAATGATCTGAATCAGAAGTCTGCGGCGCGAGGCCCCGAGCGCCATGCGTACGCCGAGTTCGTGCGCGCGGCTTTGTAGGCGGGCAAGCTGAAGGTTGGCGAGATTGAGGCAGCCCACGAGGAAGATGGAAGCGGAGAGAGCCATGAGCAGCGCGAGCGGGCCTGCGAATCGCCTGGTCATGCCGTTTTCGCTGAGGGGCGCGGATGTGGTTTTAACGCGGAGCAGCGCGGCTTTCACCACGGGGTCGGCAGTGGCTTCGGTCATAAGCTCGCGATCGCTGCGGAAGGCCTGATCCAAGCGTGCGAAGACCGCGGAGCGGCGTTCGGCGGGGATGCGCGCGGTGAGAAAGAGCCAGAAGATGGTGGGCTGGTTGTACCAGGGTTTTTCGAGCGAAACGTTGTGGCCGGGGCCGAGCGAATCCCATGGGAATGCGAAGGCGCCGGTGCTCTGCACGGAGAGAGGAATCCAGACGTCGGGAGCGCGTCCGGTGATGTCGCCGAGGAATCGGCGCTGCGCGACGCCGATGACGATGAAAGCGCGGCGATTCAGAAGCACGCGTTGACCGATCGCGTTCTGTGCAGAGCCGAACGTGCTGCGGGCGAAGTCGTAGCGGAGGACGGCAGGCCACTCCGACTGCCCGATGCGGTCATCGGACTCTATGAAGAATCGGCCGGCCGCGGGAATCAGACCGAAACCGCTGAAGTAGTTGGCGGAAACAGGAGCAAGCGAGGCGCTGGTCGATGCACGGCCGGGCAGCTCGAGCGTCGCGTCCGCGGCGTAGGCCGTTGCGACTAACGGAACCTCGGGAGTGGCGGCGCGGAGACGCTGGTAGGCGGGATAGGAGATGCTCCAGCTCTGATCGAAGGGCGTGCGGGCGACGTGTACGCGGACGAGTTCATCCGGATGAGGGACGGGGAGCTCGGCGAGTATGACGGCATAGAGAAGCTGAAAGACGGCAAGGTTTGCGCCGATGGCAAAGGCCAGCGTGAGAATGGCCGTCGCGGTGAATGCGGGTGCGTGGAGGAGGAGGCGCAGCGCGTGGCGGAGATCGCGCGGAACGTTCGCGAACGATGCGGGACGAAGCAGAGTGCGTTTTGCCGTGGCGACCATCGGATTCGGGGAACTGATGCCTTTGAGTGGGAGTATACCGAGAGCTCCGCTGGGGTCCGCTCCTGTACTCTGCTCGTAGAGGACACTATGCCCCTATTGATCCTCGCAATCCTGATCGGGATCATCGCTGGTTTACGATCGATGACCGCTCCAGCCGTTGTGAGCTGGGCCGCGCGCCTTGGCTGGATTCACGTACACGACAGCTGGCTGACATTCCTGGGCTACGCATGGACTCCGTGGATCCTGAGCATCTGCGCAGTGGGTGAACTGATCGTGGACAAGCTTCCCTTCACCCCAAGCCGCAAGCTTCCGCCCTCGTTTGCGTTTCGCATCGTCTCGGGTTCCATTTCCGGCGCGGCGATCGGCATCGCGCACGGCTCGCTGGTCACCGGCCTGGTGGGAGGGGCAATCGGCGCTGTCATCGGAACGCTGGGCGGAGCGGCAGCACGATCGGCCCTCGCGAAGCGTTTCGGCAAGGACTTACCTGCCGCGCTTCTTGAAGATGCGGTCGCCGTAGTCGGGGCCATTCTCATCCTCAAAGCCGCGGCGTAATCAGAACTCAACGTTGCGATTGAGCCCGCGAGCTTCATCTGGAGATCTATGAGCACAAACTTCGATGCGATCATCATCGGCTCCGGCCAGGCAGGCCCCTTTCTTGCGGTACGTCTTGCTGCCGCGGGCAGAAAGGTCGCTCTCATCGAGCGCAAGGTTCTGGGCGGCACCTGCGTCAACACGGGCTGCACTCCCACGAAGGCCATGGTGGCCTGCGCCAAAGTTGCGCAGACTGCACGCGAGTCGGCTCGATTCGGCGTTCACATTCATGGTGAGATCACCGTGTCTCTGGCAGAGATCAGAGCTCGCAACGAACAGATCGTCCAGAACTCACGCGACAGCCTGCGCAAGATGCTCGAGAATGCCAAGGGCTGCACCGTCATCTTCGGACCGGCGCAATTCATCTCGGCGAACGAAGTCCAGGTCGGTGATCAGACACTGCGCGGCGATCAGATCTTCATCAACGTGGGCGGCCGGGCCGCGACACCCGAACTGCCGGGCCTGAAAGAAGTTCCTTATCTAACCAACTCTACACTGCTTCAGCTCAATGAACTCCCGCGGCACCTTATCGTGGTCGGCGGCGGCGCAGTCGGGGTCGAGTTCGCCCAGATCTTCCGCAGACTGGGCAGCGAAGTCACCCTGATTGAAATGAAGTCGGCTCTCGTGCATCGCGAGGATGCGGCGGCATCGAAACTCATGAGCGAACTTCTTGACCTGGAAGGCATCCGTCTTCGTCTCAACTCCGAATGCGTTTCGTTTTCGCCGTTGCCCGACGGCGTGTGCGTGCACGTAAGTTGCAAGTCGGACGAGCCTGAGGTGCACGGTTCTCACGCTCTGCTCGCTATGGGCCGGAGCCCCAACACCAATGACCTCGGGCTTGAAGCAGCCGGTGTACGCACCGATGGACAGGGCTTCATACCGGTGGACGATCAACTCCGCACCAACGTCCCCAACATCTTCGCCCTCGGAGACTGCAATCGGCGCGGGGCATTCACCCATACCTCGTACAACGATTTCGAGATTGTCGCCGACAATCTGCTCGACGGCGCCACGCGCCGGGTTACGGACAGGATTCCTGTTCGCGCCACCTACTCCGATCCGCCGCTTGCTCAAGTCGGCATGACGGAAGAAGAAGCGCGGGCCTCTGGCCGCGCATTGCTGATGGCCACACGCCCCATGCGCTCCGTCGCGCGTGCGATCGAGAAGGGCGAGACTTTCGGCTTCATGAAAGTAATGGTCGACCCAGAGACGAAACGCATTCTCGGCGCTACCATCTTCGGCGTGGGCGGAGACGAAGCCATCCACTGCATCCTCTCCACCATGTACGCGGACCAGCCGTACACCACGCTCACTCACGCCGTGCACATTCATCCCACTGTGGCTGAACTGATCCCCACGCTGCTTGGCTCACTGAAGCCCGCATAGATCAACGAATTGAAACGCCGGCGTGCCCTCAACCGGTTCTGAGCGAAGCCGAAGCATCCCAATCCTGGCACAGCGGCAACCTGTTGCCGGCTGTCGATACGTTACGATCATGGGGAACGGGATTTCTATATATGCAAATTCGCAAGGCCGTTATCACTGCTGCGGGGCCCGGCCAGCGCACTCTGCCCATGCAGCTGCTCATCGATCAACAGGGTTCAGAGTGTTCTGTCCTCTCCCTCGTGGTCCGTGAAGCCTCACGCGCCGGCATCAACGATGTATGCATCGTCGTCTCGCCGGGCGATGAAGAGCCTTATTCCAAGCTCGTCACGCAGGATTCTGTCCGCCTGACCTTCATTCCGCAGCGCGATCCGCGTGGCTACGCGCATGCCGTCTTCTGCGCGCGCGAGTTCGTCGGCGATGAGCCTTTCCTGCACTTTGTCGGCGACCACATCTACGTGGGCCCTGAATCCGGCGGCTCGGCCCGGCGGCTCATCGATGCGGCCACCACGGCAGGATGCTCGATCTCGACGGTGCAGATCACGCGAGAGAATCTTCTTCCGTATTTCGGCGCCATCGGCGGCCAGCCGGTTCAGGGCAAACCGGGCTTTTACCGGATCGATACGGTCCTCGAAAAGCCCACGCCTACTGAAGCTGAGCAGAGCCTCATTGTTCCGGGACTTCGCAGTGGGCAGTACCTCTGCTTCTACGGCATGCACGTGCTCACCCCCGCGATCTTCGAGATCCTGGCCGAACTGCTCTCCGACTCCGCGCAGAAGCGGCCCAGTCTCTCATCCGCGCTCGCCATCCTCGCCCAGCGCGAGCAGTATCTGGCCATGATTCACAAAGGCCAGCGCTTCGATGTCGGCGTGAAGTACGGCCTCTTCTCCGCGCAGCTCGCGCTCGCGATGCACGGCCGCGACCGCGACAAGGTCCTGACAGAGATCATTCAGGTGCTCGCGACCCGAGAACAATCCGAAGGGAGCGGGCAGTGAGTGCGCTCTGGGCGATCATTACCGCCACTGATCCGGACATACGCAATCGTTCTCTCGACAGCTTCTGCGAGCACGCCTCGACTTCAGATCTGATTGCCGAAGCCGGCGACCTTGAAGCTCGACGCCACTCGAGCGACAGCCTCTACGACCGCGTACGGGCCCTGTTCTTTCTCTACGCGATCCACCGCTTCCACTTGCCTATGCGTCCCGAAAGCGCAACCTCGCGGTCGCATATACCCTACGCGGGTGTTGAGCGCCTTCTCAACCGCCGCTACGAAGAAGCCATCAGCATCTTTCTTGCCGCCCAATCCGCGCACGGGTTAGGCGATGGGATTTCGAGTGCGCTTGCATCCGCCTATCGCGGTCTTGCCTTTCAGACGCTCGCCGACCAAGTTCGCCGCAGCGTTCGATCCGTGCGAGGCAATCAATGGATGTTCCGCACCGGCCATCCATCGGACTACGCACTGCGCCTGCGCCGCGAACTGCTGCCCAGCGCGCTGGGACAGCCCGCGCCCATCCTGCACGAAGCCACGCCGGTACGCATGGATCTGAGCCACAGCGGCTGGAGCGACATTTTCTTTCTCGGCATGGACCTGCCCGAGGGCGCGCGGGTTCTCAACGTGTCGATCAACCTCGCGCTGCACGATACGCAAAGTCCCAAGCCGCCCGTCGAAGCCTACCTGCGCGTCATCGACCGTCCCGTCATTCGCCTCGTCAGCGTGGATCTCGATGCCAGCGTTGAGATTCGCGAGTTGCAGGAGATCTTTGACTTTGGCCGCGACTACCTTGGATTGCTAAAGGCGGCTGTGATCGCATCCGGCATTGTTCCCGCGGGGCTCGAAGGCTCCGACCAACCGCTGGCCGACCTGCTGCGGCAGCTCACGCAGCGTGAAGGCCTTGGCCTCGAGATCGTAAGCCACGTCAACAATATTCCGAAAGGCTCGCGGCTGGCCGTTTCAACGAATCTGCTTGCGTCGTTGATCTCCGTCTGCATGCGCGCCACGGGGCAGGCCGCGTCGCTTACCGGACAGCTTGCGGAACCCGAGCGCCGCCTGGTTGCCGCGCGCGCGATTCTCGGCGAATGGCTGGGAGGGTCCGGCGGTGGATGGCAGGACTCCGGAGGTGTGTGGCCCGGCATCAAGCTGATTGAGGGAGTGCGCGCCATGGAGGGCGACATCGAATTCGGCATCAGCCGCGGACGGCTGCTTCCGAATCACCGCATCCTCTCCTCAGACGAAGTCACGCTTAAAACGCGGCAGCATCTCCAGGACTCGCTGGTGCTCGTTCACGGCGGCATGGCGCAGGATGTCGGCCCCATTCTCGAAATGGTGACGGAACGGTATCTGCTTCGCTCTGCGAAAGAGTGGGCCGCTCGCCGCGAAGCCGGAGAGATTCTCGACGAGATCATCGACGAACTTCGCCGCGGAGACGTCGGCGCGATCGGCAGGGCCACGCAGCGCAATTTCGACGGGCCATTGCAGGAGATCATTCCGTGGGCGAGCAATCTCTACACCGAGACTCTCATCCGCGAGGTCCGCGCAAAGTTTGGCAGCGCGTTCTGGGGATTCTGGATGCTCGGAGGGATGTCGGGCGGCGGCATGGGCTTCATCTTCGATCCGGTGCGCAAGCCCGAAGCGCAGAACGCTCTCGGCCCGATGATGCGCGAAGTGAGTCAGCGCCTCGCTGGGGGCGTGCCCTTCGCCATGCAGCCGGTGGTGTACGACTTCTCCATCAACGAAAACGGGACGTTCGCTGAACTGCTCTCAGGCGAGTCCGCAGTGCTTCCGGACGGCTACTACAACCTGATGCTGCCTGCGCTGCTTCGCAAGGAGCAGCGCACGTTATCGGTAAACGAGCGCGCAGATCTCGAGCGCTTCAGCTTCCGCTGTCACGCAGCATCAGGCGCGCAGGAGCGCACACGCACCTTTCTCAATCGCCTCTTGCCTCAGGCGCAGAACGGCAACGACCGCGCCGAGACTTTGCAGTCGCTTCTGCATCAGTATGGATTCGATCCGCTGCAGCACGAGCGCATTCAGACGGAGCTTCGCGCGGGGCAGATCGGCCTGGCGCAGAATCGGCTTCCCGCTTCGGTCACCATCGAAGACGTAGCGCCTGACCAGGTCTTCGACGCGACGCGCGGCAGCGACGCCAAGTTGCGCAAGCTCGGTGAAGAGGCTCTGGCATCGGGTTCGGTTGCAGTCGTCACTCTCGCGGGCGGCGCAGGTTCGCGCTGGACGCATGGCGCTGGCGTGGTAAAAGGCCTAAGCCCTTTCTGCCGTCTCGCCGGCAAGCACCGCACCTTCCTCGAGGTTCATCTTGCGAAGAGCCGCCGTACGAGCCGGGCTTACAACTCTCCGGTGCCGCACATCGTCACGACGAGTTACCTGACGCACGATCCGACGGACAAGCTGCTCAAGCTCGAAAACAACTACGGGTACACCGGCCCGCTGTATCTCTCGCCGAGCCGCAGCGTCGGCCTGCGGATGATTCCGATGGTCCGCGACCTTCGTTTCGCGTGGGAATCCGTTCCTCAGCAGATCCTGGATGCTCAGGCCCAAAAGGTACGCGACAGCTCGCGCGCCGCGCTTATCTCGTGGGCGCAGCAGTGCGGAGAAGGCAGCGACTACACCGACAATCTTCCGCTGCAGTGTCTCCATCCGGTGGGCCACTGGTATGAGGTGCCCAACATCTTTCGCAACGGAGTACTGCGCAATCTGCTTGAAGCGCAACCGAACCTGCGCTATCTGATGGTGCACAACGTCGACACGGTGGGAGCCGACCTCGACGCGCAGATCCTGGGGCGTCACATCTCCACCGGCGCTACGATGACGGTGGAGGTGATGACGCGCCGCATTGAGGATCGTGGCGGCGGGCTCGCAAGCGTCGATGGACGCGCGCGTTTGGTGGAGGGCCTGGCGCTTCCTTCGGAGGACACGGAGTTCCGCTTGTCTTACTACAACTCCAACACCTGCTGGCTGTCGATTGATGCACTGCTCGGAGTTTTCGGACTCACGCGGGCCGACCTCGCCGACGAACGGAAGGTCGCGGACGCCGTTCGCGCTCTTTCCGCGCGCGTCCCCACCTACATCACGATCAAAGACGTGAAGAAGCGCTGGGGAGAAGGCCAGGAAGATATCTTCCCCGTCACGCAGTTTGAGAAGCTCTGGGTCGACATGACTGCGCTTGCGCAGATGAACTGCGACTACGTTCTCGTGCGGCGCATGCGCGGCCAGCAGCTCAAAGAGCCAGCGCAGCTGGACGGATGGCTTCGCGACGGATCAGCCGATTACGTCACAGGGCTTTGCGACTTCCCCGACTGACCGCGACAAAGAAATCGCGAACTACGAACTGAGTTGGCTTCGGAAGAAGCCAACTCTACTCATTTCTCAACGCCACCATCGGCTCCACTCCCACGGCGCGCCGCACCGGGACCAGCGAAGCCACCATCGCCGCGATCGCCAGCATTCCCGCCGACGTGAGCAGCATGACCGGGTTCCAGGGCTGCACTCCGAAGAGCTGATCCTTCATCAGTCGTCCAGCCACAATCGCGAGCGGAATGCCGATCCCGAGCCCAATGCCGATCTGCCAGAAGGCACCGCGCAAGACCATCGACACCACGTCTGTGCGATTCGCGCCGAGGGCCATGCGCAGTCCGATCTCGTTGGTGCGCTGCTCCACCGTGTAGGCCATCACGCCGTAGAGCCCCACCGCAGCGAGCACCAATCCAAGCAAGCCGAACAGCGAGGTCAGTGTCGCAATCATGTTCTCCTGCTGGAAATCCGCGCTCACCACGCCGCTATAAGGGTCCACACCGTAGAGCACAAGATTCGGATCGACTGCCGCCAGCGCCTTCCGGACTTTCTCTTCCATTCCCGGAGGATCTCCCGGCGCCCAGATCACGATGTTGTAGAGGAAATGCGAGTACTTCTCGCCCTCCTGCTCCTTCGGATCTTCGAGCCGAGCCGTCTGCAGCTCAGAGACCCACGCCATGGGCGTCACCGGTTCCTTGTAGTCGTACGTCATGTACCGGATGTCGCGGACCACGCCGACAATTTCGTACAGCCCGGCGTTCTTGATACGACCGAAGCCAAAATGCTGCCCGATGGGATTCTGGCCTTTGAAGAACCGTTTCACAAAGGCTTCGTTCACGACCGCAACGGTGCGCGTTGCCGCGGTGTCGTCTTCGTTGAGCGGCCGACCCATCACGGTTTTTGCGCCGATCGCGTCGAAGAACCCCGGCATCACGCGCGACCATCCAGCGCTTGTGTTTTCCTTCGGTCCCGGTTCGGGCCGGCCCTGAATGCGAACACCCGAGTTCCAGCTGTCGCCCGTCATGGGCGCATACAGCGCAGGCGCCGCCATGCGCACTCCCGGTATGTTCATCAGCCCTTCATCAACGCGACGAAAGACCTGCTCCATCTGCTCCGGCTTGTAGTTCCCCAGCGTTGGATTGATCCACGCGATATAGCGCCCCTGCGTCTCGAATCCAAAATCCTGATGCTCGAGATTGCGCAGGCTCTGGATCAGCAGTGCCGCCGCCGACAGCAGCACCAGAGACATGGCCGCCTGCGCGATCACCAGCGTCTTCTGCGCCCACGTCCGGCCCTGGCCTACGGAACGATTTGCTCCGCGCAGCGCCTCCACGGGATCCGCATGTGAAGTCAGCCAGGCGGGAGCTGTCCCGAAAATCACGCCCGTCACCACGGAGAGCGCCAGCGTAAACAGCAGCACCGTCCACGACGGGTCGGCATTCACCGGAACATAGTTGTTCGGTCCGCCGATCTGAAACGCGAGATGCAGAATCAACCGCGTTCCGCCATACGCCACAGCGACGCCGAACGCGCCGCCAATCACCGCCAGCAGCACGCTCTCCACCAGCGCCCTGCGCACCAGCCGCATGCGCGACGCTCCCATCGCTACGCGGACCGAAATCTGCGTACGGCTTCTCAGGCCGCGCGCCAGCATCAGGTTCGCCAGGTTGCCGCATGCCACCAGCAGCACGCATCCCGCCGCGATCAGCAACAGCTTCAACCCATCCCGATATTGCTCGCGCATCTCCGCGACACCGGCCGCTCCCGGAACGAGATGCAGCGTCTGCTGTTGCCAGAGCGGCTTCTCCACCGGCTCCATATCGGCCACATGACTCGCAAGCCAGTCGTGCAGTTCCACCCGCAGCTTCGCCTCCAGAACGGTCGGCGACACGCCCGGCTTCACGCGCCCCAGCAGATCAAGGTAGTTCAAGTTCGGCTGCTTGATGCGCGACACGGCTCCGGCGAGCACATCCTCGGCCGAAAGCGGCATCCAGAAATCCGGCATGCCGTTGCCGGCCAGCTTTGCTCCGTAAAACCCGGGCGGCGCCACCCCGATCACGGTGAATGCATGTCCGTTGATCTGGAAGCTGCCTCCAACGACCGATGGGTCCGAACCGTACCGCGCCTCCCATGTCCGGTAGCTCATCACCGCAACCGGCGCAGCGCCGATCTGATCGTCGGCGTCCGTCATCAGGCGTCCCGCCCAGGGCTGCACGCCAAGGGTGCGGAAAAAGTTGCCCGAAACCTCCTGCCCGTTGAACGTCTGCACCGCCGCCTGCGATCCGGCGCGGCGCACTCCCAGCTGCGCATTTCCCGCCTGCAGCGCTGCCAGATCCGCAAACTCCGGCGTATGCTCGCGAAAATTCTTGTACGCCTCCCACGAGAACAGCGAGAAGTTGCCGTCGAAACCCTGCGTGTATCCGCCCCAGTTGCAGCAGCGAAGCTTGTCGCCGATCCGCCACAACTCCTCCGGCTTGGCTACAGGCAGCGACTTGAGCATCACCTGGTGCACCAGGGTAAAGATGGCGGTGGTGGCCCCGATCCCCAGAGCCAGCGTGATCACAACAGTCGCCGAGAAACCCGGCGCCTTCCTCAACTGCCGCAGTGCGTCGCGCAAATCAGCAAGCATACATTCACTTCCTGAGCAGAAATCTTGATGCCCTCATACCCGTGTGGCCCGTCAAATCACGCCGAAGCCTCGGCGCAAGCGGACCCTTAGGGGGCAGATCCATGAAAGAAACCTGCACGAGAGGCACCGTTCCCCAAACGGCGCCTTCTCTCAAAACAGAAGGCTTATGCAAGATCATGCACAAGCCCCTTGTCCGAATTTCACCATCTCTGTTCACAACCGAACACTGTCGCTACTCCTGCAGTCTCCTTCCCGCGGCCCGGTGCCGGATTCCGCTCGCCAGCAGACGAGTGCTAGACTTCATCATTCCTCATGCCTGAAGCTGAATCGCAACGAAGTTCGCGGGAACTCTACGTGTACTTCAGCCTGCTCGCGCTGCTGGTGAACGTCACGAGCCCGCAGTGGGTGCTGGACATCCCGACCTCCTACATGCTGAAGGATCTGCTGCATGCCACTGCGTCACAGGTCTCCCGCTTTCGGCTGATCACGGGCATCCCTCTTTACCTGGGATTTGCTTTCGGACTCGTTCGCGATTCATGGAACCCGTTTGGCTGGAGAGATCCCGGCTACTTCCGCATCTTCGTGCCGCTCACGCTTATTGCTCTCGCAGGAGGAGCATTCTCGCAGGTCACATACTCCGGCCTGGTGTTCGGCATGCTGTTTGCCACCGTGTCTTACAGCTTCATTGCGGCGGCATTTCAGGGCTTGCTTGCGCTCGTCGGACAGGAAGACCAGATGCCTGGCAGGCTAAGCACGCTATCGAACATGGCCATGTGCACTGCCGCCGTTCTGGGGTATTTCGCCTCTGGCTGGATGTCCACGACGCTTTCACCTCGCCAGGTCTTTCTATTCGTCATGGCCCTGACCGCGCTTCTTGGCGCCTTTGCATTCTGGAAGCCGCAATCTGTCTTCAGGAATACCTACCAGAACCCTCACGCTCAACGGACCAACTTCTCAGGCGAAGTGAAGCGGCTCGCGAAACATCGCGCCATCTATCCTGTCATCCTCATCGCTCTGCTCTGGTTCTTCACGCCTGGAGTAAACACGCCGCTTCAGTACTACTTCGCGAATCAGCTTCATGCGCCGGACTCCGTCTACGCCAATTTTTCTGCAGTCATGTATGTCGGATTTATCCCGACAACACTGCTGTATGGCGTTCTGTGCACCCGGTTCCGGCCCAGCAAGCTCCTTTGGTGGTCGATGATCGTTGGGGTTCCGCAGTTCATCCCCATGGCCTTCATCCACACCGGAGGACAGGCTCTCGTCGCGGCATTTTTGATAGGTCTGCTGGGCGGTTTGGGAAACTCTGCTGTGATCGACATGGCGATCCGCGCCTGTCCCGCAGGTTTACAGGGAACGCTCATGATGATTGTCATGTCGCTGTATCCGCTGTCGTCTCGCATGGGAGATGTTCTTGGCTCCTGGCTTTTCGGCCTGAGCCCCACGCACGGATTTCAGTACTGCGTCGTAGCCATCACCTGCGTGTATGCGCTCATCCTGCCCCTCATCCCGCTCCTGCCGAAACAGATCATCGCAACTGCCGACGGAGAACAGAGCTTGGAGGATGAAGCGCTACTCCTCGCATAGCTCAGCCAATCGCACGGTTCGACGAGCCTCTCAGAAAACCGCGCAGTCGAGCGCACTAAAGACATCTGAAGGATCGGGCGCTTCGAACTGCACCGAACTCCACAGCAGACTGGAGAAGCGAACACCCGGTGCGGACGACTCTATTCCACCCGCAGGGCCTGAACGGGGTTGATGGATGCGGCCCGACGCGCGGGGATGAGCCCAGCTACTGCCGCAGCGAGCGCAAGCAACGCAACGGCTCCCGCCATGACCGATCCTTCCACGGACTTGATGTCGTAGAGCTGTGAGCTGAGGTACTTCATGCACAGCAGCGTAGTCGGGATGCCGAGAGCAAGGCCCGCAAGCGCCTGCACCATCGCGCCGCGCATCACCATGAACGTTACCTTGCTTCTTGCAGCTCCCAGTGCCATCCGGATCCCGATCTCGGCGGTGCGACGCGCCACTCCGTAGGCCGTTACGCCGTACAGACCCAATGTCGCAAGAAGAAGCGCCAACCCTCCAAAGAGCGAAGTGAGCCCCGATAGCAGCCGAGCCTGGCTGAACTGATCCGCGATCTGCGCCGAGAAGGTCTGAAACCGCACCACGCTCAGGTTCGGATTGATTCCCGCCAGCGTTTTTCGCGCTGACTCTTCCATGTCTGGAACCGGCCGGCTCGTCTTGAGGACGATGGCGCCGGCGTACATGTTTTCGTCACGATCAATGGAATCGGGCTCTGCGCTCAACGGGCGTTGAAGCGTGGGCACAAAGTACATCATGTGCTCGTTCCAGGTGGCGCTCTGATACGCCGTGTTCTCCACGACGCCGACGATCTCCCAGTCTCCCGCCGACTTTAAGTCTCCACCGAAGTGCTGGCCGATGGGGTTCTCGCCCGGTTTGAAGAGCTGCCTTACAAACTCCTGATTGACCACTGCGACATGCGGTGCGCTGACCGTATCGGATGGCAGAATTCCGCGCCCGCGCACCACGCGGGTTCCAACCGAATCGAAATATTCCGCATTCACTTTCAAATACGAAGCAATCGCGTTGTGCTCCTGTTCCTTCTTCCCCTGGATCTGCACACTCCAGCCGTTGTTGTTGTCCTCCATCGGCGTATAGCTCGTGATCCCCACTTTCTCGACGCCGGGCAATGCGTGAAACCGGTCTTCGATGGCGCGGTACAGGTCGCCGACCTGCCGCTGTGTATAGCCGGCGGTCTGGGGATTGATGTGGACGATATAGCGATTCACCGGGTCGAGCTTTAAGTCGATACGTTCCAGCTTGCTGAGGCTCTTGCCGAAAAGGCCGGCGCACACCAGCAGCACCAGAGAAAGCCCTGCCTGCAAGACCACCAGGCTCGACTGAAGCATTGTGGCGCCTCCTGCAACCGAACGCGTTCCGCCGCGCAGCGCATCGGCCGGTGTCGCCTTCGACGCGATCCACGCGGGCGCCGCGCCGAAGAGCACGCCCGTGAGCAGGGATAAGCCAAGTGCGAACGCAAGCACCGCTGGGGACGGGCTGGGATTGATGGGCACGCTCTCTGCACCGGGAAACGCCATCGCCAGCAGCATCTGCGTGCCCGCATAGGCAATGGCCAACCCCGCAAGACCGCCGGCACTCGCCAGCAAAATGCTCTCTGTGAGGAGTTGGCGGACGATCCTGCCGCGTCGTGCGCCGAGTGCGGTGCGCACATTCATCTCGGCCTTGCGGCTCATGCCGCGCACCAGCAGCAAATTCGCCAGATTGGCACAGGCAATCAGCAGCACCAGCCCTGACGCTGTCATCAGCATGCGCAGCTGCCGGTCATAGCCCTCCTGCATGGCCTGAATGCCGCCGCCTCCCGGCGTGAGCACGATGTGAAGCTGCCTGAGCCTCTCCGCACCGCTCTTACCGCTGAAGCGGCCAGTTTCAGCCAGCTGATGGCGCAACAGCGTGTTCACTTTTTCCTGCAAGCTGCCCAACTGCACACCTGGTCTCACGCGGCCGATCATGTAAAGCCACTGCACAGGCGTGTGGTGCACATAGGGCACGTTGGCGATCTGCGGCATCGACTCGACCGGTAAGTAGTATTCCGGCGGAGAAGGCAGCAGCCGATCGCCGTAAAAACCTTTCGGCGCGATGCCCACCACCGTGACCGGCCTTGTATTCACACGCAAGGTGCTGCCCACCACGCCGGGGTCGCCATGGAAGCGCGTCTTCCACGTCTCGTAGCTCATCACCGCCGTGAAGGGTGCACCTGCGGCATCATCGCGATCTTCGAGTACCCTTCCTACCGACGCGTTCAGTCCGAAGGTTCTGAAGTAGTTCCCCGATACGAACTCGCCCATCACCGAGCGCGGCGCTTCGCTGCTTCCATCCATGCGCACCACGACAGGCCTGTACGCAAAGCCCGCCTGCATCGCTGCCAGCTCTTCAAATTCCGGCAGGTTCTTGCGCAGATACTCGTAGGTATCCGTGCTGAAGAACGACATCTCCCCGTTATCGTGCGATCCAATCCCGACACAACAATCGTTATTGTTGCCCAGCCGTACCAGCGTCCTTGGATCCGCCACCGGAAGATTCTTCAGCATCAGCGCGTTGATCAGAGTGAATATCGCCGCGTTCGCGCCAATTCCCAACGCCAGCGTCAACACAGCTACGCTCGTGAACACGGGCGATTTGCGCAACATGCGCACTGCATACCGCACGTCCTGCAGCATGGTTTCCATCAAGGGCAGCCCTTTCTCCGCGTGATACTGCTCGCGCACGGCGCTCGCTCCGCCCCACTTGATCAGCGCCTGCCTTCGCGCCTCCGCGGGACTCATTCCCAACCGCTGATTGTGTGCCGTCTCCATGGCGATGTGTTCCTGCATCTCTTCGCGGAGACGCTGGCCGCCGTCACGCCGGAGGGCGAAATTCCACATCCGCTGACCCACTCGCCTTAAACTTTTCATCACAGCTCTTCCGCCCTGGCCGCGAGGAAGCGCGCCATGATCTCGGTGGTCTGCTGCCACTCGCGCACTTCGCTCTGCAGCTGCTTTCGTCCCGTCTTTGTCAGCCGGTAGTAACGAGCCCTGCGATTGTTCTCGGACGCGCCCCAGTCCGAGTCGATGGAGCCCTCCTGCTCGAGCCGCAGCAGGAGCGGATAGAGAGTGCCCTGATTGAGGGACAGCAGGTCTCCGCTGATCTGCTCGATGCGCCGCGCGATGCCCCATCCGTGGAGCGGCCCCAGCACGTCCAGCGTCTTCAGTACCATCAGAGCCAGCGTTCCCTGCATGACGTCCGTCTTATCGCCCATCCGTCCCTCACCTGTAGCTTTCCCAAAGAAGGGTTGCATACTCCCTTTGGGAAAACAACAGGGCAATGGCGCAACTCGTCACAAACACAGCGGGCTTGAGCTTAACTTCAGCACCCCCAAACTGTACGGGCCCGACCATCCGCTCGCACCCGGAATGCGTCCAAGCCTTCTGTGAATCTTGCACTTCGCCCTTTTGTGGCCCGATTTTCTTCGCTCGCAGACTTACCGGTACTCGTGATCGCAGCGGCCGGACTCACCACGGCGGTAGCTGTCTCCCAAACACAATCTCATCCCGGCAGCACGCCACCGGTTCCTCCGGGTTCGATCAGAACCGCCAGCGGCTCTGAGCCGGGCCAGCCCACCGCGCCAAAACCGGCCACTGCCGCGCATCTTGCCGCGCTTCCTGAACCGCTGCCGCCCAGCCTGACGCAGGGCATCCACGTCGACGAGCAGGCCAAAGCCATCCTTGCGCACCTCAGCGAGATCATTCGCTTCTATCGCATGACTGCAACGCCGGTGCAGAAGATAGGCGAGCCGAGCGATGTGCTTTACGCCGAGCAGGCGCAAACCGCGGCCACGCAGATCTCTCAGCTTGCTTTTCAGGCAGCCCGCGACGAAGCCGCCCTTCTCTCGCGGATCAGGTCCGCTTCATCGCAGCAATCGACGGTTGCAGCACCCGGCGAGGCCCAGAAGCTGCGCGAAGCGCAGTTGCACGTACAGCAGCAGATTCAGGACCTGCAAGCCAAATCGGAGGAGCTGGCGGCACAGCTCAAGGCCGCCAAACGCAAAGACCGCGACGGGATCGAGCAGCAAATCCAAATCACGAACGGCCAGCTCGAACTCGCGAAAGCTGAATCCGATGCCCTGGTGAAAGTCTCGGGAGTGTCGACCGCGCAAACCAATAGCGGCCTTCAGGCTGACATCGACAAGCTGCAGCACGCCGTACCGGAAGTGATCGACACGAAGATCAAGCCTGTCACCAACACAGTGGAAAGCATCGGCTCTCTTCGCAGCTCCGGCGTCGTCACCCAGGCTCAGGCCCTCTTTCAACTCCTCTCTACCCGGCGCGGCATCGACGAACGGATCGCGGAGGTGAAGAAGCTGCACGCGCAGGCGCTCGAGCTGCGCACGCCGCTCGTCAACATTCTTCGCGCCACGGTGCAACAGGGCCAGCAGCTTCAGGCGAGTACAAACTCTTCTGGCGGCTCTGATTCCAACGCCGCTGCGAGCGCTTCGACGCAGAACGGAAGCGCGAAAAAGCAATTCGACCAACTTACGGACGCGTTCAAGACAATCGCGGGCGTGTCCATTCCAGTCAGCCAGGAGGTACTCGTTCTCGAGCAGGCTGAAGGCAATCTGATCTCGTGGCGCGCAGCCGCAGACACGGAGCGGTCGAGCATCATTCACGAGTTGCTGCTGCGCGTGGTCTTCATTGCGATCGCACTTCTGCTCGTCTTCGGCGCGGGAGAGCTGTGGCGGCGCGGCGCAACCCGCTATGTGCAGGACATTCGCCACAGGCGCCAGCTTCTGGTTGTCCGCCGCCTCGTGATCGGGTTCCTCAGCGGGCTCGTACTAATCTTCGGCTTCGTGACGCAGTTCAGCTCGATGGCCACCTTCGCCGGACTGATCACCGCCGGCATCGCCGTGTGCCTGCAAACGCTGCTGCTCTCCATCGCCGCCTACTTCTTCATCATCGGCCGATGGGGCGTGCGCGTGGGCGAGCGCATCACCGTCGCCGGGGTCACGGGCGAAGTGATCGACGTCAGCCTGGTGCGCTTCTATCTGATGGAACTCGCCGGAGCGGGCGCGCAGCTTCATCCTACCGGCCGAGTTGCCGTCTTCGCCAATTCCGTCCTCTTTCAGACCGGCACTCCGCTCTACAAGCAGATACCGGGCACCAGCTACGCGTGGCACTCGCTCGCCATCAAGCTCAAGCCGGGTTCCGACTATCGCGGCGCTATCCAGGATGTCCGCGACGCGGTGCAGAAGGTCTACGGCGCGTACAAAGATCGGATGGAGCGCCAGTATGCAAGCACCGAGCTCTGGATGGATACCACGATCCCGCGTCCCGGCATCGAGATGAAGATGGACCTTACGGACGGTCTGCGGTTTGTCGTGCTCTACCCTGTTCCATTTTCCGATTCCGCCAGCATCGACCAGCAATACGCTCAGTCCGTTATCGACCTGATGAATCGAGATCAGAAAGTTGCTGCCGCGATTGACGGGCCGCCCACGCTGCAGGCTGTCGAGAAGACCTAGCGGTCGTCAGGCAGCCGTTCGGTTGCAGGATTTCTATAGGAGTCTGCGCAGCCGGGGATTGTCCTGAAGATTCGCCGCTGCGCGGGCGCCAGTCCAGAAGGCCTGTTTGTGGCCTTTCCGCTGGGCTACACTCGCGTCAGTGCCAGGGCAGTTTATTGAGCGCCGTAAACCTGATCGACACCATCTGGCAGAACGGCGCGGGAGGCCGATTAGATATGTCAACCTATGTCATCCTTCTGCGCGCCGTCAACGTGGGCGGAAACGGCAAGCTCTCCATGGCCGATTTTCGAAAAATACTCTCCGCGCTCAAATTTCAAAACGTTGAAACCTACATCCAGAGCGGCAACGCCGTCGTGGACTCGGACCTGCCAGCCGCTAAGGTTGGAGCGTCGATCGCCGCTGCGCTCGAAAAACTCACCGGCGCTCCCGTCGACGTCATCCTTCGAACTCACGACCAGCTCGACAAGCTGATCCGCGCGAATCCTTTTCCCGCTGAGGCGGCTGACGGCGCCCGCGTGCACGTCGCCTTCCTTTCAGCTCCCGCGGCCCCAACGGCGCGTGCCGCACTCGATGCGATCGTCGAGAAATATCCCAGCCGCCGCGACCGCTACCACCTCGCCGGCGACCACATCTACTTCCACTTTCCCGAAGGCGCTGGCGAGACGAAGTTCACCGGCAAAGCTCTCGACAAAGCCATAGGCGCAGTCGGCACGGGCCGCAACTGGAACACGGTCCTCAAGCTTCACGCGATGTCGAAGCGCAGGTAAGCGCCTGCTCAGCTCGCGGCCAACACCGCGTCGGCAATCCGCGCCGCCTCCACCGCCGCCCGCACATCATGTACGCGCACCAGGGAAGCTCCATGCAGTATCGTCGCCACCATCGCAGCAATGCTCGCCGTCTCGCGCGCGTCCACGGGCGCCTGCTTCCCTCCAAAGAGACCTGCCAGCGTGTGCCCCAGGAAAGACTTTCGCGAAACCCCCGCCAGCAGCGGCCGCCCGAGCTCAAGCAGCTCTGCCTGCCGCGCAAGCAGCGCATAGTTCTCTTCGAACTTCTTCCCGAAGCCGTATCCCGGATCCAGCACTATTGAGGCCGGCGCGACTCCTCTGGCTATCGCCTGCTGCAGGCTCTCCGCGAGTCCACTCCTCACCGATGCCATCGACGCGTCCGCCGGCAATTTCTCCTGGGCCCGCCACTCATCCGGACGCCCCCGCGTGTGCATCAACACCACTCCGCACTTCGCATCCGCGCACACGCGCGCCATCTCCGGATCCCACGTGAAGCCGCTCACGTCATTCACAATTTCCGCGCCAGCCTCGATCGCCGCCTTCGCCGTGGCGCTCTTATACGTGTCGGCTGAAATGACCGCTTCTGGCCGCGCCTTTCGGATCCCCTCGATCACGGGCAACAGCCGCGCCTGCTCCTCTTCAGCGCTCACCCTTGCTTCGGCCAGCCCAACCAGCGCGCCGGGCCGCGTGCTCTCCGCTCCCAGGTCGAGCACAGCCGCGCCTTGCTCCAGCAACTCCAGCCCGCGACGCACCGCCCCATCCGGGTCGAGGAAGTTCCCGCCATCGCTAAATGAATCGGGCGTAAGATTCACCACGCCCATCACCAGCGTTCGCTTGCCAAGCTCAAGCGAGCGCGAACGCAGTTTCCAATTAACGACAGCGCGAACCAAACTCATGCAGCTCTTTCGATACTTCGTCCAGACCTCCTCATTTTAAGAGCGCTGCCAGGCGCATCCGCCGCTTTGCTAAACTCCCTCCATGCTCCGTACACCGCGATGCTTCGCGCTGCTTCTGGCGCTGTCCCTTGGTTCAGGCTTTACCCTCGCAGCCCAGCATCGCGCCGCTCACGCCCCATCGCGCCCAGCACAACACACCGCACCAGCACGCGGCGCCATCGCCGATCGTATTCAGGCCATCCTGGCCGATCCGGCCCTCAAACAAACTGACTTCGGCATCAGCGTGACCACCCTCGACGGGCAGCCGCTCTACGGACTCAACGACGCCCGCCTCTTCACCCCGGCATCCAATGCCAAGCTCACCACCACCGCCGCGGCCTATGCGCTTCTCCCGGTAGATACCCTCACCTGGACCACCAACGTCGTGGCGAACGGCGAGATCGACTCTTCCGGCACGCTGCACGGCGACATCCTCATCCTCGGCGCGGGTGATCCCACAATGAGCGCCCATCACTACCCCTACCAGCCGCCCACTCCGCCGGCGGCCGCTCCCACGCCTGCAAACCCGCCTGCGAAGTCGCCCACCGGCAAACCCGAGGCAACTCCGACTCCTGAACAGATTCACGCCGAGCCCTTCGCCATGGAAGCTCTCGACCTCCTCGCTCAGCAGGTCGTACAAGCCGGCGTTCGCTCCGTGGAAGGCACCGTCGTCGGAGACGACAGTTTCTATCTCAACGAGCCCTACGGCACGGCCTGGGCATGGGACGATCTCCAGTGGGGCTACGGCGCGCCCATCTCCGCGCTTTCGTTCGCCGACAACTCCATCGAGCTCACCATCACCGCTGATCCAGAGAAACCCGGCTCCATGCTCGAGCAGTGGACGCCAAGCATTCAGTACTACACGCTCCAGAACAACATGACCATGGCTCCGGCTGGCGCAAAGGCGCACCCCGGCCTGGAACGTCGCCCCGGCGCGCTCCTTGTCCGCACCTGGGGCACTGCTCCCGCACAGGGCCTGCACGCGCCGCTCGCCGTGGAAGATCCTGCCGAGTACACCGCGGCGGCGTTTAAAGACGCGCTGCTCCATCGCGGCATCATCGTCAAGGGCGACCCCGCCGCCGCACACCGCCTTCCCGAAGGCACCGGCGATTTTATCGGAGAACGCTCCGAACCGCTGAAGCTCTTTCCTTTAAACCTCCAGACCATCGAAGCTCCCATCAACAACCGCCGCCTGCTCGCGCAGCACAAATCAGTGCCTGTGGCCGAGGACATCACGGTCACCAATAAGATCAGTCAGAACCTGCACGCAGAGCTCCTCCTCCGCATGCTCGGCAAAACTTTCGCCAAGGATGGCAGCCTCGCTCAGGGGACGCGCGTCGTACGCCAGTTCCTCATCGACACCGGCATCCCCGACTCCGATTTCTTCTTCTACGACGGATCCGGCATGAGCATGGACGACCGCATCACGCCGCGCGCCTACACGCACCTGCTCGCGTACGCTTCACACCAGCATTGGGGCGAGGCCTGGAAGAAGTCCTTCCCCATCGCCGGAGTAGACGGCTCGCTCTACAGCCGATTCCGCAACTCGGCGCTTAAGGGAAAGCTCTGGGCCAAGACCGGCACCTTGAACGAAACCAACGCGCTCTCCGGCTACCTGCAGGCAGCCAGCGGCAAAACCGTCGCCTTCTCCATCCTCGTGAACGGTCACCGCCCCGGCAGCCCCGCCGAAGTTCCCGCGATCGAAAGGATCTGCGAAGCGATCGCCGCATCGGAGTAGCGCGCCTGAGCGTTAGCTCGCGCCCCGCCGCACAAACAACCGCGCCGCCAGCAGCGTCGACCCGCAACCCATGACGGTCAGCACCGTCGCGCTCACCCACAGCTCCGTGATGCCTGCGCCGCGCAAGATGATTCCGCGCAGGATCTGGATGTAGTACGTAGCCGGAATCAGATGGCTGATCGCCTGGAAGAACGGCGGCATGTTCTCGATCAGGAAGATGTATCCCGACAAAAACACTGACGGCAGAATCGTTCCCATTGAAAGCTGAAAGGCCTCTGCCTGCGTCCGCGCCTTCGTCGAAATCACCAGCCCGATTCCCAGCACGGTCAGCAAAAACGGAATCGACAACACCAGTAACAGAACCACATTGCCGTGCACGGGAACCAGGAACACCGTGCGCATCACCAGCAGGATGGCGCACAGTTCCGCAAACGTGAGCGCACCATACGGAATCATCTTGCCCAGCATCAGACCCAGCGGCGCAACCGGCGTCATCGTCAACTGCTCGAGCGTTCCGCGCTCGCGCTCCCGCACCAGGCTCAGAGCAATCATCAGAATGGCCATCACCTGCAGCAGAATCGCGATCAGCCCCGGCACGAAGAAGTTTGCCGATCGTGTCGCGGGGTTGTAGAGCACTGAAGGCCGCACCTCCACGGGCATTGCGCCGCCCGGCAGCACGCGGCCCAAAGATTCCTTCAGCGCGACACCCGTCGCCGTGCTCATCGCCTGCCCGGCCACGCTCGAGTCCGACCCATCCACCAGCACCAGCACCGACGCAGTTGTGCCATCCAGCAGCCGCCGCGCGTAGTCATACGGAATGCGTATGCCGACCCTGGCCTTTCCCGCGCGCACCGCCTCATACATCTCATCCTGCGATTGCGCGTATGTCTTCAGCCAGAAAACATCCGAACCCGCAAAGGCCTCCAGCAGCCGCCGGCTCTCCTGCGTATGCGACTCGTCCAACACCACCGTCGGAATCTGCCGGATATTCGTATCCACCGCAAACCCAAACAGAAACAACTGCAGCATCGGAATCAGCAGCGCAAAAAACAGCGTCCCCGGATCGCGGATGATGTGAAGAAATTCCTTCCGGCATACCGGGACCAGTCCGCGAAAAAGCGCTCTCATCGCTGCGACTCCATGATCCGGTACGTCAGCGTGACAAACACATCCTCAAGCGACGGCTCGATCGTCTCGATGCTCGCCTGCGGCATTTTTCTGCGCATCTCCGCGACATGCGCGGTCTCAGCGAGGGCATGGATCGAATGCCCAAAGATCGTCGCCTCGCGCACACCCTGCATGTGCCGGATTCCATCGAGCATCTCCGAAGGATTCTCAACCTGGATCTGAATCCGCGACGTTCCCGCCGGATTCGCATCAGGAAGCTTCTGCAGTTCCGCGACCGTGCCCATCGCAATCAGCTTCGACAAGTAGATGTACCCGACGCGCCCGCAGCGCTCCGCCTCATCCATGTAGTGCGTGGTCACAAAGAACGTGACGCCCTGACCCGAGAGCTGAAACAGCAGATCCCACAGCGCGCGCCGCGCCACCGGATCGATCCCTGCCGTCGGCTCGTCCAGAAAGACCACCTCCGGCGAGTGGATAATCGCGCAAGCAAGCGCCAGCCGCTGCTTCCATCCTCCCGAGAGCTGTCCTGCGCGACGGGTCATATACGGCTCGATTCCCGTCAGCGCCTGCACCTCGCGCGTCCGCTCCGCAGCCCTTCCCGAGTCCAACCCATACACGCCCGCATAGAAGGCAATGTTCTCCGCAACCGTCAGGTCTTCGTAGAGCCCGAACTTCTGCGACATGTAACCGACATGCCGCCGGATCTCCGCCGCATCCTTGCGGATATCCATGCCGAGAATGCGCCCCGTTCCTTCCGTCGGCTTCAGCAGCCCGCAGAGCGCCTTGATGATCGTCGTCTTCCCCGACCCGTTCGGCCCCAGGAAACCGAAAAGCTCTCCTTTGCTCACCGCGAAGCTCACATCGCTCACGGCGGTGAATGTCCCGAATCGAATCGTCAGGTGATCGGCCGCGATGATCTCCGTCATTCGAGGCGCACCCTCGCAGACATTCCCGACTTCAGCACGCCCTGCGCGTTGTCCACATACACCTTGACGCCAAATACCTGGTGTTCGCGGTCGCTCTTGGTCTGCACATTGCGGGGCAGAAACTCTGCCTGCGACGCAATCTGCCCCACATGCCCCTCGAACGCGTGCCCGCTGAAGCTATCGACCTGCACCGTTGCCCGCTGCCCCACGCGCACGTGCGCGAGATCCGTCTCCGGCACATACACCTTCACCCATAGCTGCGACGCTTCCAGCATCGTGATCACGATGCGCCCCGCCTGCACCAGGTCTCCCGGCCGCACGCTCACCACTTCCACCACTGCATCCGCAGGCGCGCTCAGCTCCGCCTCGCGCAAACGCGCATCCAGCTCAGCCACACGGCCCTGCGCCTCAGCAAGCCGTCCACGCGCGGCGTCAACGTCTTCCTTGCGGAATCCTCTGCGCGCCAGCTGCGCCGCAGCATCCGCCTGCTTGAACTTTGCCTCCGCCGCATTCACATCTTCGGCCCGCGTGCCGGCCTGCAGCATGGCCAGCCTCTGCCGCATCGATTCGGCCCTCTGCTCCGCGCCATCCCGCTTATCGCGTGCGTCGTCGAACTGCTGGCGTGAGATCGTATCCGCCGCGATCAGCTTCTCCATGCGCTGGTAAAAGACCTGTGCATTCGTAGCATCCGCGGATGCAGCCTTGTAATCCGCCTGTGCCTGCTCAATCTCCTGCCGCCGCGGACCGTTCCGCGCTTCTTCGAACACCGCTCTTTGCGCCCGCGCCGTCGCTTCAGCCTGCGCAATCTCCTCCGGCCGGTTGCCGCGCAGCATCTTGTTTACATCTGCCTGCGCCTGATCCATTGCCGCGGTGGCCTGCGCTCGCTGCGCCTTCAACTCATCGCATTCGAAGCGCACAAGCGTCGCCCCTGCCTTGACCAGCTGCCCCTCTTCGACCGCGACCTCGGTAACTCTGCCGCCGACTTTGGACCCGATCTGGATCTCCCGCGTTTCGACCGTCCCCGAGAACTCGAACCTGTCGCGTCGCGCCATCCATGCCGACACGGCCCACACCACTGCGAGCACCACCGCCGCCGCACCCACCGCAATCGCGATCCGCCGTCTCATGCACCCCTCTGTCTAGTGTTTGCGTTCGAAATTCGAAAAAGTTTCACACCGGGCTGTACCCCGTTCATCGCAGCCTGACCGCGATGAACGGGGTGGCTACTGGCTACCGGCTACCGGCTACTGGCTACTGGCTACTGGCTACTGGCTACTGGCTACTGGCTACGAATCTCGCCGAACCCCGGACGCCCCACTGTGCTCCCCAACACACGTCTTTGTTCTCAAGCTCTTTCCCCCCATTCGCGGCTGTATCATCAGACCTGAGATGCGGATACGCTTTTCCAGCCTCCTCTTCGCTCTGCTCGTCTGCGCCGCCCCGTTCGTCGCCATCACCGGGTGCAAATCTCTCCCGCCCTCAAAGCCGTCTTCCGAGTGGACCCCCGAAGAAGCTCGCGGCGCGGCCGTCTTTCAGCAGGCCTGCGCCAAGTGCCACTACCCGACCTCAACGCATGGACTGCACGGACCCGGCCTCCAGGCCATCACGAAAGTCAGAGCCATGCCCTCCGGCGCGCCGCCCACGGATGAACGCCTCAGCGCCGTCATCCTCCACGGGCACGGCACCATGCCCGGCACCGCGCTCGACGACCAGCAAATGCGCGATCTTCTCGCTTATCTTCATTCGCTATGAGCGAAGAGCGATCTGAATCATGACCGACGAGCAATCCGGATCGAAACCGCCGGAGACCGGCGATCTTGCCTCCACTCCAACTCCGTACGCCGCGCCCCAGGCGAAGCTGCAGCTGATCGCGCTCCCCGGCCTGATCGCCATCTCTCTCTACCTTCTCTTGCTCTCCGTCGTCCTGGTCGTCGGAGCAGTCGGCGGACACTACCCGAAGCTCTTCCTGATTCTTCCCGTCTTCCTGCTCGCAGCCGCCGGCGGACTTCTGCTGCTCCTTCGCTGGGCCTGGGCCATGGCTCTATCCGCCGTCATTCTGCTTAGCGGATATCACCTCTGGCTGTTTGCGCATCTCCATCTCGCGCCGTCTCTCATCCAGGGACTGCTCAATCTCGTCTTCTTCCTCTATCTCATCCGCACGGAAGTCCGCGAAAAACTCCGCTGACGCCGTCCCACCCCATCAACACTCCGCCACATTCCGGTAGAGCCCTCGCAACCGCGAATGGTAATCTCGGCCCATGCTTTTCAAATTGGTGAAGTCTTCCCTCTGCCTCACTTTGGCCTTTGCCGCAATCCCTTCCATCCACGCCGCCGACACACCGAAAAAGCGCGACATCACCCTCGACGATCTCGCTAAATTCCAGCGCGTCAGCCCGCCCACCATCTCCCCTGACGGCGAATGGATCCTCTACACCGTCAGCCAGATCGATACGAAAGACGACAAAAGCGTCGGCCATCTCTGGATGGTGAAGTGGGATGGCTCTGTTCACCTGCAGCTCACCTACGGAAAAGAGGGTGCGTCGTCTCCGAAGTTCAGCCCCGATGGCCGCTACATCAGCTTCATGTCCTCACGCCCGGGCCCCGCGAAAGGCGATCAGGTCTGGGTCATGGACCGCCGTGGGGGCGAAGCCGAGCAGCTCACCAATGTCACCGACCAGAACATCGAAGGCTACTCGTGGTCGCCGGACTCGAAGAAGCTGCTCCTCACCCTTCATCCGAAAGCCGAACCCGATCCCGAGGAAGGCAAGCCGCCCGCGCCGCCCAAGCCCATCGTCATCGATCGCTACCACTTCAAGCAGGACATCCAGGGCTACCTGCGCAACGACGCCTACAACGCGCTCTACCTCTGGGACCTCTCCACAAAGAAAGCCGAGAAACTCACCAACGGCAAAAACGTAGATGAGAACGAAGCTCAGTGGTCGCCCGATGGCAAGTGGATCGCCTTCGAGAGCAATCAGGATCCCGACCCGGATCGCACCGACAACCCCGATATCTTTATCGTCGAGCCCAAAGCCGGATCAACCCCGAAGAAGCTCACCACCTGGACCGGCCCCGACGGGGGCCATCTCGCCTGGTCGCCCGACTCCCAATCCATTGCCTACACGCAGGGCGCAAAGATTGAACTCCTCGAGTACTCCCAGGCCAAGCCCGCGGTCGTGACCATCGATGGCAAGGTCAGCTATCCCGCCGCGAAGTTCGATCGAAGCGTCAGCCACCCCTACTTCACGCCGGACGGCCATCTCTCCTATCTCGTCGCCGACGACCGCAACGAATACCCCGCCGAAGTCGAGATGAACGGCAACGGCATCAAGCGCCTGCTTCCCGAACAGGGCACCGTCATGTCGCTCGATTCCGTCGCGGGCCACACGGCACTCCTCTATACCAACGACACAGCCCCGCCCGAGCTCTACGCCTTTGAGAACGGCGCCCTTCGCAAGCTCACCACGCACAACGACGCTCTCGTCGCCGAACTCAACCTCGTCTCCGCCGAAGACATCGCCGCCAAAGACAAAGAAGGCGTCGAGATCCACGGCCTGCTCACCAAGCCGGCCAACTACAAAGACGGCTCGCCCGTGCCGATGATCCTCTTCATCCACGGTGGACCCAACGGCCAGGACTCGCACGAGTTCGACTTCCTCCGTCAGTGGCTTGCCACCAAGGGCTACGCCGAACTCAACGTCAACTACCGTGGCAGCTCCGGCCGCGGACAGGACTTCGCCAAAGCCATCGCCGCCGACTGGGGCCACTACGAAGTCGAAGATCTCCTCGCCTGTGTCGACAAGGCAGTCGCGATGGGTGTCGCCGATCCCAACCGTCTCGCCGTCACCGGCTGGAGCTACGGCGGCATCCTCACCGACTACACCGTCGCCAGCACCGATCGCTTCAAAGCCGGAATCAGCGGAGCCGGCGTCGCCAACGCCATGTCCTTCTACGGCGTCGATCAGTACATCCAGCAATACGACAACGAAATCGGGCCGCCGTGGAAAAACCCGAAGCTCTACGAAAAGATCAGCTACCCCTTCCTCGAAATCGACAAGCGCGTCCACACACCCATGCTCTTCATGGGCGGCTCCTCCGATTTCAACGTGCCCCTCATCGGCGGCGAGCAGATGTACCAGGCCCTCAAATCCCTCGGCCGCCCAACGGAGCTCATCGTCTACCCCGGCCAGTTCCACGGCTTCACCCGCCCCAGCTATATCAAAGATCGCTACGAACGCTGGCTGGCCTGGTGGGACAAATACCTCAAACCCAACGCATCATCCTCACCCGCCCAACCCAACAAACAGGGTGAATAAGCTCGGGTGCCCCAGAGCTTGTCCTGAGCGGAGCCGAAGTGATCTCGTTTCGTTGGAGACCTGGGAACTACGAAAAGAAGACTGACAACTAGAATCACGGTGGGCGCCCCCGGTCCCTCGCAGTCGGGGACCGGGGCTGTTCCAAGGTGGCCAGACCTGGGACCTGAGAACTGAAGACTGACAACTGGCAACTGGCAACTCTCGTTACAATAAACCCAGATGGACCTCGTCCAGATCCAGCCCGCGCGCCGCACTCCTGCTCCCAAGCCCGACTGGCTCAAGGCCCGCGCTCCCGTAGGCGAAAACTACCACTCCCTCAAGCGCCTCGCCCGCTCTCTCGGCCTCCACACCGTCTGCGAAAGCGCTCAGTGCCCCAACATCGGCGAATGCTGGCACCACAAGACCGCGACCTTCATGATGCTCGGCAACCTCTGCACGCGCCGTTGCGGATTCTGCGCCGTGCCCAAGGGCCGCCCCGAGCCCATCGACTTGGACGAGCCGCGCCGCGTGGCTGAAGCGGTCGCCACCCTCGGCCTCGAACACGCCGTCATCACCAGCGTCAATCGCGACGACGACCTCATCGGTGGCGCGCGCATCTTCGCCATGGTCATTGAAGAGATTCGCCGCCAGGCGCCGGGCTGCCGCGTCGAAGTCCTCATCCCCGACTTTCAGGGCAATCGCGAAGCCATCCAGATCGTCGTCGATGCCAAGCCCGAGGTGCTGAACCACAACACCGAATCCGTCCCGCGCCTCTATCGCGCCGTGCGCTCCGGCGCCCGGTACGAACGCACCCTAGAACTCCTCCGCTACGCCAAAGAACTGAACCCAGCGGGCGTCACCAAGTCCGGAGTCATGGTCGGCCTCGGCGAAGAGACCCACGAACTTCTCTCCGTCTTCCGCGACCTCGCCGCCGTCCACTGCGACATCCTCACCATCGGCCAGTACCTGCGCCCCTCGCGCGACCACCTGCCCATGGCCCGCCTCTACACCCCGCGCGAATTCGCCGAGCTCAAAACCGAAGCCCTCCGCATGGGCTTCCGCCACGTCGAATCCGGCCCTCTCGTCCGCTCGAGCTACCACGCGCACGAACAAGCCGCGGCCACGGGCATCTCGTCCTCCGCAGCCCCCATGTAGGGTCTCCCCCAGGGTTTAGAATTACCGTTGGCAATTGATTCAATGGGGGTTGAAAATGGCTGCCTCGTTTATGTCGGGCAATGCAGCAACGAAATCACTCTACGCCGACCTGAAGCGTCGCATGGATCAGGCCGTCGCCGGCTTCCAGTCCAACCTCGCATCCACCCGCACCGGCCGCGCCAGCGCCCACATGCTCGACGCCATCAAGGTCGACTACTACGGCACACCCACGCCCATCACGCAGATGGCCCAGGTCTCCACGCCCGAGCCGCAGACCATCCTCATCCAGCCCTACGATCCCTCCATCGTCAAGGAAATCGAAAAGGCCATCCAGACATCCGATCTCGGTTTCAACCCGCTCTCGGACGGCAAACTCATCCGCGTTCCCGTTCCGCCCATGACTGAAGAGCGCCGCCGCGATGTCGTCAAGCACCTCAATCGCGTCCTCGAAGAGCACCGCACCGCCGTGCGCAACGTTCGCCGCGATGGCAATGACGCACTTAAGAAGCTCGCCAAGGAAAAGAAGATCAGCGAAGACGACGAGAAGCGCGCCACCGAAGAAGTGCAGAAGATGACTGACGAAGAGATCCGCCGCATGGAAGATCTCTCCCGCAGGAAAGAAGCCGAAGTGATGCAGGTCTGAACAGGCCGCACTTCGGACAAGAAGGATCGGGTGCCCCACATCTCCCGGCTTTTGGAGATGTGGGATATCAAAACCATCGCCGCCCGACCCCCTTCTCTTTTGAATCGAGCAACAATCCCACAACATCCGCCGGTGTCCCATCGAACACGCCGCCTTTGCGCGTTGGGTGGGAGACAAGAGGATCGGGTTCCCCACATCTCCCGCTTTTGGAGATGTGAGAGACAAAACCATCCAGGCCCGACCCTTTTCTTTTGCATCAAGCAAACATCGCGCAGCATCCCGTTCCTATGGCCCAAAACCTGTCCGAGACCGTCGCGCTCCTGGAGCGCACTCCCGCAGCTCTGAACGCACTCCTCCGCGATCTCCCTGAAGTCTGGACAAACCGCAACGAAGGCGAGGGCACCTTCACGGTTTCTGACGTCATCGGCCATCTCATCTTCGCGGACAAAGAAGACTGGCTGCCCCGCGCGCATCGCATCCTCGAGCACGGCGAATCCAAGGCGTTCGACAAGTTCGACCGCTGGGGTCATGTTGCAATCTGTCGCGGCAAGTCTCTGCCCGAGCTTCTCGACGACTTCTCTCGGATCCGCGCCGCATGCCTCGACGAGCTGCGCTCGCTCAATCTGGAGCCGGAGCAGCTCGACCTTCGCGGCAATCATCCCGCGCTCGGGGCCGTGACGCTCTCCGAACTTCTCGCAACGTGGGCCGCCCACGATCTGACGCACCTTCATCAGATCTCGCGCATCCTCGCCGGCAGCTATCGCGATGAGGTGGGCCCTTTCGCCGCGTTCCTCGGGGTACTTAAATGCAATGGCCACGGAGGATGATGGCCGGAAGCGTATCAGCGTGAGCCAACAGCAACTGCTGCCACCAGCGCATCCACACCCGAACTCTGCGTGCTCGCATTCACCTTCCCATACGGCGCGCTCCAGCTGGTCCCAATCTCGTACGCCGGCGGCTTCATTGCACTCCATACGCTCTCTGCATTTTTCAGAATGAAATCGCGATAGCTCGCGTTCGGCGCGGCCTGATCCAGCGCCGCCAGGTTCCGCATGAAGATTCCCTTGAACTGCGTTCCGTCTGCGCCGCAGTCTGGCTCGCACGGCTCGTGCAGAATGCCGTTCTTATCGATCAACACGGGATTCATCAGCGTCGCAGCCGCAATCGCATTCGCCTCATCCAGCAGCTTCGCGCTACGCGTCTGGCCATACAGTTCCGCAAGCCCACCCAGCACAACACCCTGGTTGTAGCTCCAGGTCGTCTTTCCGTTGTTGGCGCACTTTCCGTCCGCTCCAATCACAAGGCCGTCATTCACCTGGAGACCCGCGTTGATCATCCCGGTGTGCGCGAACCATTTCCACTCACGCTCTGCCCAATCGCGATAACGCGCCTTCTCCTTCTCGTCGCTGCTGCGTGCGGCCAGGTGCGCAGCTACGGACAGGAACAACTCATTCGCAATCGCGTTCTTGTACTTCCGCTCTTTGCTCCACCAGATCCCGCCCGAACACGTGTCGTCCCAACTCGCCGCCATGTCCGCGAAAATAGACTCCGCCATCGCGAGATACCGCTGCTCGTGCGTGACGTCGTATGCGCCGACCCACGCCAGGGCCCACCAGCCCTCGTCGTCGTAATAGTCGTTCAGAAAACCAGGGCTCGTTTTTTGCGCCGCCGCAAACACAACCGGAAACACTCCAGCGAACTGCCGGTCGCCCGTCGCCCGCGTGTAGTCGGCAAGCGTCGTGATCGCGTTCGCCGAGTTCCACCAGCCCGTGGTCCGATAGAGACCCGTTTTCGGCTCAAACCACGACTGCAGAGCCTTGATGGCAAGCGACGCTCGTTCCTGCGGCGACACCGGCGGTTCCCCGGTGCCAACTCGCTCCTGAGCGCACACTCGAGAGCCGACGCAGATTATGCACAGCAGCAGCACGAGGCCGCCGAGTAGTCTCCCCGCCTTCGTCACTCTACTTCTTCGCCCGTTTGTAGAACGGCAGCGGCACCTGCTTCGCGCGCACGCGGTTTCCCCGCACATCCACCAGCACGTCCGCTCCGCTCGTCGCAGCCGCCGTCTGCACCAGCGCCATCGCGATATTCGTTTTCAGAAACGGCGCCGGCGATCCAGAAGTGATCTGCCCGATCGGCTCACCCTCGAGCGAATACACCGCGTACCCATCGCGCCCGATCCCGCGCTCCACCATCTCGAGACCGATAATCTTCCGCTTCGGCCCGCCCTCTGCCTGCACCTTCGCCAGAGCCTCGCGCCCGATGAACTCACCCTTGTCCATCTTCAGCCAGCGTTCCAGCCCCGCCTCCAGCACGTTGATCTCGTCTGAAATCTCATGCCCATACAGGCTCATCCCGGCCTCGAGCCGCAGCGTATTGCGCGCGCCCAGTCCGCATGGCCTGATACCGTACGCCGCGCCAGCCTCCATCAGCGCATCCCACACCTTCACCGTCGTCGCTTCATCGCTGGGAATGTAGACCTCGAATCCGTCTTCGCCGCTGTAACCTGTGCGCGCAATCAGCACGTTGTGCACGCCCGCGACCTGTCCCCACGTGAACCAGTAATTCTTGATCGCGCTCAGATCCGTCTTTGTCAGCTTCTCCAGCGTCTCCTGCGCGCGCGGCCCCTGCACTGCAAGCTGCGAGTAGTAGCTCGAGTAGTCCGAGAGATGAATTCCCGGGTACCCGCCCACCTGCTGACGAATCCACGCGTAGTCCTTGTCCTTGGTGCCGGCGTTCACCACCAGCAGATAGTCGTTGTCGCCCAGCCGATGCACCAGAATGTCGTCGACAAATCCGCCCTGCGGGTTGAGCAACGCCGAGTAATGCGCCTGCCCATCCTTCAGCTTCGAAGCATCGTTCATCGTGATCCGCTGCACCGCCGCCAGCGATCCCGGCCCGCGAAACTGGATCTCCCCCATGTGGCTCACGTCAAACAGACCCACGGCGGTGCGCACCGCCATGTGTTCTGCAATCAGACCGCCGCCGTTCCCCGGGTACTCCACCGGCATGTCCCATCCGCCGAAGTCCACCATCTTCGCCTTCAGCGCGCGATGGGTTGCGTTCAATGCCGTCTTCTTCAATGCCGGTGCGACCGGTGCTGCTGGGGTGCTCATGACCTGTACCTCATTCCAAACTCTGCTATACCCTGCTAACGATAGGTTTCTCCAGGGTGCCGGGTCAAACCGGCGTCGCTCCACGTTTCCGGGCCATCAAAGCATCAGAAATCACGCATGAACCCCTTCCGCGGAATCCTCATGATCATTGCCGCCGCCATCGCCTTCTGGCGCGGCTGGCAGGTCCACACCGGCCGGTACGCATGGATGGCTTACGGGCTCGCCGTCCTCGCGCTTGCCCTCGCTGCCTGGCACTTTTTCAGCGCAAGGCGGCCAGCAACCCGCCTGTGACCGCGCTCCAACATTCCCGATAACCGACTGCGGCACGAAGGGCATCCAAACCAGAGCCTTTGTCTCTGTTCAGCATGAAGAACGCTGCCGAACTTCCCGCTTCGATCGCATCCCGCGCCGCTTTCAGCCCGCAGGAGATCTGGCGTTCAACGAGACTCTGGTTCATTCCCTACATCTTCGTCGCACTCGGCGCGATCTTTTATCTGCCGCGGCTTCTACCGCCCACGTCGCCCACCGCATCGGACTCCTATCTCTTCGGCTACAACAACCGCATCGGAATCCTTCTGCTCTTGTTCTTCGTCGCGCTGGGAGTTGTGCTCACCCGCGGCTTCCGTTTAGGTGGAACCAGCAACTCACTCGCCGATCGGCGGCTGCCCCGCTGGATCCTTGCGGCCTCCTTTCTTATCATCGCGCTCGGATGCGCCGCAATGTACGCGCTCGCCGGTCGCTACCACGGCTTTGGAGAATCCTTCTACCTCATCGATCGCATTGCTCTGCTCGACCAGGGCCGCACGCCCTATCGCGACTTCGAATTCGTCTACGGCCCTGCGCAGCTTTACGGGCCGCTCTTCCTCCATCGCCTTCTACCGCTGAGTATTGCCGATGCTTACTACCTCTTCTGGGCACTTAGCTATCTGCTCGGCGCGTTCCTGCTTTTCAAAACGATCGACGAACTTACCTTCCCCACTCCCGCAAAGTCCGCCGTATTCGCCCTGCTCTACTTCGCCGGTCTCTTCGCCATCGTTCGCATGGGGACGAACTACACGTTCCTGCGCTATGCGCTCCCTCTTTACCTCGTCGTGAAGCTGAACGCGCGTTTCCGCGACACCCGAGCGCCGCGCCTTGTCTCAGACGTGCTCGTCTGTGCCGCGTATTGCACGCTCCTGGTTCTCTTCTCGCCCGAAACCGCCGTCGCCTTTGCTTTTGCCAGCGGCTGCATGGTTCTTTTCTGCCGCTCGATCCCGCTCTCCCGGAAAGCCGTTATCGCGGCTCTGCTCATCGTCGCCTACGCCGTCATCTTCGCCGCCGCCCTTAAGCTCCATATCCTCGATGCCATGCTCGCCGACGGCGGCGGAGCCATCAGCTTCCCCATCGTTCCCGGCCTCACCATCCTCGTCTACTTCGCCGCTCTCTTCATCACGGCGTGCTGGCTCTACCGCTGCTTGGTCAGCCGCACCCCTGACGACCCGACACTCGGCCTTCTCTTCTACTCTGTCCCCATGATCGCCGCCGCTCTTGGGCGCTGCGACCCCAGCCACGTCTTCTGGAACGGGCTCGCCACTTTTCTCGCCAGCCTTCTCTACATCTCTCTCTTCAGAAGAGCCTGGCCTATCTACGCGACTGCGTTTATGCTCTGCGTCTTCGTCGCTCCGAATCTTTCCGAGCTCTACCTCTTCTTCCCACAACTTCGCTCTGCCCACGACCTCAACAACCATCCGAAAGCCCGGCCCACCGACAGCCAGATCAATGCATTTCTCGCTAGCTGGCCCGGCAGCTACGTCGCCCCATTCGGATTCCGCCCAGACGGCTTCGGCACCATCCACTCTCCTCGCATTGAATACGGCGCCTATGAAGACCTCATCGACGTGAGCACCCCTCACTCTGTTCAACGAAAGGTCTCCGAGCTGCGTGCAGATCCAACGCGCGCCCTCATCCTCCCCTACCGCTACGACGAGTACTGCATCACCCACCTTGGATCAGAAAAGAGCTATCTCTCTGTGCTCCTGCTCTCCCCCTACATCGGCAAGGTCGCCCACCGCGACTTCGCGCGCCAGCCCATCTGCCGCTACATCGACGACCACTACCAGGTGCTCATCGAGCCCTCCGGAGCAACCTGGTCCTACGGCATCTGGATCCCTTCCGCCAATCGCTGAGTTCTATTTCTATCGCTCGTAAGATTCTGGTCCCGCATCGATCCCAACTGAGAACTGAAGACTGACAACTGGCAACTGGCAACTGGCAACTGGTAGCTGGAAGCTGCTTTTCCCGATCACTGCCGGAACTGTCACAGCTCCACGTGTCCGTGTTTGCTAACCTCCTATCATTCCAACCATTGCTTATGGAACTCTTTCTGATCGCCGTTGTTGCCGTCGCTCTCATCATCCTCTGGAACCGCACCGGGGCTGCCCTCGACCGCACACGCAGCACCATCGATCGTCTCCAGAGCGAGATCGACTTCCTGCGCTCGCAACTCGCCGCACTCGCCAGAAACACAACCAGATCAGAAGAGCCGAAACCAGCCGCCCAGCCCGCCGCTCAGACGCCGCCTGCCGCCGCCCCCGCACCTCCGCAGCCTGCTCCGCAACAATCAGTTCACTCCGCTCCGGCCCCGCTCGCGCCTTTCACTCCGCCCGTCACGCCCAGGGCCCCCGAGCCACCGCCGGCTCAAACGCCGCCGGTTCAGCAGCCGCTTCCGTCATACGCTCCACAGCCACAGCCCGGACCATCTCGCCCTCAGCCCGAACCCGCCCGTGCCCACCTGGCCTCACTTGAACAAACGCTCGGTGCCAACTGGCTCGGCAAGATCGGGGTCGCCAGCCTCGTCATCGGAATCGCCTCGTTCCTCGCGTGGAAACTGCAGACCTGGGGCCCCGGCGGCAAAGTCTTCTGCGGATTCGCAGTCAGCCTGCTCCTTCTCGGCGGAGGCATCTGGCTCGAACGCAAACCCACTTACCGCCTCTTCGCCCGCGCAGGCATTGGCGGCGGCTGGGCCCTCGCCTACTTCACCACCTTCGCGGCCTACCACCTGCAGGCGGCGCGCGTTCTCAGCTCACTACCTGTCGATCTCGTCCTCATGCTCCTCGTCGCCGCGGGAATGGTCGGCCACTCGCTCCTCTACCGCTCGCAGACCGTCACGTCGCTCGCCTTCCTCCTCGGCTTCGGAACTCTCCTCACCAGCCATATTGAGAACCCCACCGAAACCGTTGTCTTCTCGCTCGCCGCCAGCGCCATCCTCGCCATCGCACTTGTGGTCGTCACCACGATCCGACACTGGGCTCAACTCGAGCTCTGCGGCCTGATCGCCGTCTACATCAGCCACTTCGTCTGGCTCAATGAAGTTCTTCCGCAGAACCACGCCGAGTTCGCCCAGTTCTGGCCATCCACGACGCTCATCCTGCTTTACTGGCTCATCTTCCGTCTCGCCTACGTCCTGCGCACTCCGCTCGACAGGCGCGAAGAAGACTTCTCCAGCGTCTCCGCGATCCTCAACTCCGCTGGCGTCCTTGGCCTTCTGAAATTCCAATCGGCACATCCCGAGTGGGCCTTCTGGGCGCTCCTCGTCCTCGGCGCCATCGAGATGTCGCTGGCATGGTGGTCGCGCTCCAAACGCCGTCAGGCGTTTGTCGTCCTCTCGACCATCGCCGTCGTTCTGCTCGTCTCCGCCGTACCCTTCCGCTTTCACGGAGTCAGCTGGCCCGTGCTCTGGCTCATTCAGGCTCAGGTTCTCGCCATTGCCGGCCTTCGTCTTGGCGAACCGATCTTCCGACGCCTCGGCCTAATCGTTGGACTCATCACCGGCGCCGTCCTCGCCCTGCACGACGTGATGCCGCTCGCTTTCGAGCGCCTCGTCTCGTCTGATACCGGCACACACTGGTCGCTGACCGCAGGTCTGGCACTCGCTGCCGTCCTCTACTGGACGCACGCAGAGATCTATCCCCGCCGCTGGCCCGCGATCGCAACCCATCCGCTCGAGGCCATCGCTTTACTCATCTCCAGTTGGCTCGCCCTCGGCGCAGCCGCCACCAGCCTCTGGGTCGCCATCCCCGCCGCCTGGCTCCCAGTCGCCTGGCTACTTCTCGTGCTTGTCATCGGCCTCGCCGCCGACCGGTTCTCAATCGCAAGACTCACCCTGGAAGCCGACGCCCTCGCCGTCGCCGCGCTCCTCGCCATCGTCTACTGCGACCTGCCGCACGACAACTGGGCTCATCGCACTCCGCTCCTCATCTCCGTCGCGCTCCTCTACTGCGGAATGCTCCGCAAGACCAGCGCCGGATCCCGCAACTATGCCGCCGCAGCCTACTCCTGGGCTTCCGCCGCTCTCCTCCCGTTCGTCACCTGGAACTTCCTCGAGCATCACCAGCAGTGGATCGCCATCACCCTCGTCGCGGAGAGCATCGCCCTTTTCGAGATCGGCCGCTTCACCCGCAAGAACTTCCTTCGCTGGCAAGGCTACGCCCTCATCGCGATCGCCTACTCCGTCTACATAACCTCTGACCTTCCTCTGGCCGTTTTCCAATTCCCCAATCCACCGCTCGATCGCAACTTCACTCTCGTCGGCTCCAATCTCCTTTCTGTGCTCATCCTTCTCGCTGCCGGCTACTGGTTCTACGAGCGCACCCGCACGGGCGAACCCGCCACCAGTACGGAACGCGTCTTCGGACTGCTCGGGAGCTGCGCCGGTCTCTTCTGTCTCATTGTCTGGACCGGAGTACGTCTTCCCATCTACTTCTCTGCCGGCGAAGTCTGGATCGCCACGCTCTGGGCCGCATTCGCAACGAGCCTCCTCGCAATCGCATGGCTCACCCATCGCCGGCTCTTTCTCTTTCAGGCAATTGCCCTCGCTCTCGCCGCCGTTCTTCGCGCTCTCCTCTTCGACCTCGCAGGCAACAATCGCGACGGCTTCTGGCACGGCCCGCTCTTCCATGCCTCGATCACCGCGCTCATTCTGCTTGCGGCACTCCCGTTCGCCTTCAAAATGCGCGATCCGCAATTCTGGAGCGGAAGCTCTCTTCAATCCATCGAGCCCATGACCCGTCTTATCCGCTCTCCCGAGCAGGGTTTCTTCTTCTCCGCTTTCGGACTCATGATCATCGCCCTCGCCGCCAAACTCACCTCCGGCCACATCACCATCGCCTGGAGCCTTCTCGGTCTCGGCACATTCCTCTTCGCTCTCGCGGTCGGCGAACGCAGCTTCCGGCTTGCCGGCCTCGGTCTTCTCCTCGTCAGCATCTCCAAGATCGTCCTCATCGACATCTGGCAGCTCTCCACCCCCGACCGCTTCATGACGCTCATCATCCTCGGGGCCGCACTCATCGCGGTATCCTTCCTCTACACCCGCTTCAGCTCCACGATCCGCAAATACCTCTAGGAGACCGCTCCCTCTCATGGAGTTCACCTACACTCTGACGGAAGACGATTACCTGAAGGCCGCCGCCATCAAGTTAGCTCGACCCACCGGGCATCCATGGTCGCGAATCCTGTCCGTGACTTACATCGTTTTGCTCTATCTGAGCGTCGGAGTCATCGTTGCGACAGGAAGAATATTGGAGTGGTTCGATCTGACCGGAGATAAGCTCGGCAACCTGCCGATCGGCGACTTACTCGCCTCCTCAATCATGCCGACGGCGATCCTGCCACTCGGCATTCTTATTCTTTTCAGAGCTGTCACGTATCTACCCAATCGCCGGCTTCGACGGGAACAGTTCAGAAGCTGTATCGGATGCACTGCGACAACCACCGCAGTCTTTTCTCTGGAATCGGTTGCATTTAGGTCCGAGGCAGGATTCTCGCAATCAGCGTGGAAGTGTTTCGCCAGATGGAAATCTCAAGAGGGACTTCTTGTCATCGCGAACCACGCCGGTACTCGACATATCGTCAAGGTCGCCGGACTGGACCAGGCACAACTAACTGAACTGATGGAGATCCTGGCGGCCGCTTTACCCCAAAGGTAGTTCTATCCTCGTCTCCGCGCCCGCCAGAACGAACTCACCCCGAGGTACAGGAACACCGCAATCACCACCGCCGACGAGAGAAACGTCCGGTGATCCGGCCCGTGCTGCCAGCTCTCCCGCGTCCTCCACAACACCGGCATAAACACCACGACCGGAAGCAGAAAGAACACGCTGACCACTTCGAGCAAGATCTTGCCACCCACTCTCTTGAATGGCTGAAAGAATCCCGAAACGCCTCGTCCCACATTCCGCGTCGCCTGCCCCGCGGCGCGTCCTCGCCCCTGTGCTCCTGGCGCGGCACTCGGTTGTACGCGCGCAGTCGTGCCTTGCGCATCCTCGCCCATGATGGCCTGTCCCGCCATCCGGCCCGCCACGCGCAGCCCGATCCCAAGCACCCGTCCAATCGTCTGTGGTCTCACTTCAATACCACCCCAGCAACGAAGACCCGCTGGGGGCCCGGATATGATGGTAGCAGCGGCGGACATCTCCTCGCCTCCTTGCATCCAACGCAAGATGCCAGTTGCCGGAGTGCCGCTCGCCAAGTAAGGTTGTTAAATCACTTGCCGAACCTGCGCTCTCCCCACCGCTGGTAGCTGCCGGAGGAAAACGTGACATCTCGCCTGCGCGAACTGATCCAACAACTCGGTGAAGCCATCCATGAGTCCGTCATCGAAAGCGAACAGATCGCCGGCGTTGTCCAAGACATCCGCAAGCACGGTTTCGACGTACTTCTCATGCTCGAGGCGACAATCGGCCTCAACGAAGTGAAAGAAGGCGAGAACGCCGAAGCCACTGAGACGGCCGAAGACGGCACCAAGTTCACCAAGAACGACGTGAACTTCCTCCGTTCCCTGCGCATCTCCATCGAGGGCGAAGACGCAGACCTCTCCGACTCCACCGACGAGCCCCAGGCCAGCTAAAGCCGCCACTGAGATTCCGCCAATCCACTCCGTCAAGAGCTGAGCTGTGATCGCGCTGTGCCCCGTTCATCGCAAGGTCCATCGCGATGAGCGGGCGTCCGCAATCCGCACCGATCCTCGATGGTTGTCGGCAGCTGACAACTGAAGACTGACAACTGACGACTGCTCTCGAAACCTTCTCCCGCGCCGACGCTCCGACCAAGTACCATGTTCTCGGCGCCCCCATGAGAAAGCTTCCCCTCCTCATCCTCCTGATCCCGCTTTGTCTGTACCTCAGGCTCAGCGCTCAGGAACCCGCGCCTAATTCCGACGACCCCAACCTCATCGACCGCCCTCACGCTCAGGACTGGATCACCGACGTCGACCCCGCATGGCTCGTTCGCGAAGGCAACGACCCCGCCTGGTCTTCTTCATCTTTCGACGACTCGCAATGGGAAACCGTCCGTCTCGACGACCTCGGAGCCGCCGAATCCGGTGAGCGCTGGTTCCGCCGCCACCTCAAACTCCATGACAACCATCCCGAACTCAGGCTGCTCATCCAGGGCGGCATCGGCACCTACACGCTCTACCTGAACGGAAATCAACTCCCAGGCCCGGAGATCCTCTCCAGCCTGCAGGTGAATCGCCCAGCCGAGCGGGTTTTCACCATCCAAGAGGGACCGACCGACGTTGTCATCGCATTGCGCACCCGCATCCCCACCGGCTACGCGGCCTGGCGCTTCCCGCAGTTCATGTCCGTCAACATCGGCACTCCCGACGCGATCGAGACCGAGCGCCAGTCGATGTACCACGACCGGACCTCCTACGCCATACCCGCACTCGTCATCAACGCGCTGATCGCCTTCGCCGGACTCGCCCTCTTCGCCCTCTACTCCCGCCAGCGCGGCCACACAGAATACTTCTGGCTCGGCCTATACTTCCTGCTCGTCGGCACCATCGACGTCATCTACTATCTCCAGCACTCCGGCTTCGTTCCTCTCGTCTGGAATGTGGGTCTCGCAGATCCAGTCATCTACGCGGCCATCATCACCCAGACACGTTTCACCTTCGCCTTCGGAGGCCATCGACTCGGGCGTCTCTGGAACATCTTCCAGAACCTGCTGATCATTCCCGCGGCATTCCCGTGGCTCGTCTGGTTTGGAAGCGTCAAATCGCAGACCTACATGATCATCGAGCCTCTGATCATCCTTCCGGTCGCGATCCTTCTCCCCATCCTGCTCTTCATCTGGTACCGCCGCGGCAACCGCGAAGCCGGCTGGCTCGTACTCCCCAGCCTTCTTCCTCCCATCACCCTCGCCCTCTATGACCTAGGCAGCGCATCGATCTACTTCGGCCTGAGCCGCTTTGAATTTCTCGTCAACACCATCAACATCGGCCCCGTCGAGCTCGAGCCCAACGACCTCGGCAATCTTCTCTTCCTCCTCAGCAGCCTCATCGTCATCTTCTTCCGCTTCTCCCGCGTCGCGCACGATCAGGCGCGATCTGCCGCCGATTTCGCCGCCGCGCGCGAAATCCAGCAGCAGCTCATCCCCGCCTCTCTCCCCACCCTTCCCGGACTCCACATCGAAGCCGCTTACATCCCCGCCGAAGAAGTCGCCGGAGACTTTTATCAGGTGATCGAGCAGCCCGGCGGCTCCGCGCTCATTGTTATCGGGGACGTGAGCGGAAAGGGTCTGAAGGCGGCCATGACCGGGACTCTCGCCATCGGCGCGCTGCGCACTCTTGCAGTTGAGAATCTTGCGCCGGCCGAACTTCTGCGCCGCCTCAACCGCCAGATCTGCGAGGCGAAAAATGGCGGCTTCATCACCTGCTGCTGCGCGCGCATCGATTCCGAAGGCGCCATCACGCTCGCCAACGCCGGTCACCTCTCGCCTTACTCAGGCGGCGTCGAAATCGAAGTACCCTCCGGCTTGCCGCTCGGCCTGGTCCCCAACGTGGATTATGAAGAGAGTCACTTCAATCTCGCGCCTTCGCGCACGCTGACTCTCGTATCGGACGGCATCGTCGAAGCTTCCGACTCCTCAGGCCAGCTCTACGGTTTTGAACGCACGCGAGCGATCAGCACGCAATCCGCTGCCGCGATTGCTGCCGCCGCGAAGGCCTTCGGCCAGGAAGATGACATCACCGTCCTCACCGTAGCTCGAGTCACCGTCCCAATCCCAGCCTGACGACAACTCTCGAACTGGAACGAAGCGCTACTGGCTACTGGCTACTGGCTACTGGCTACTGGCTAGAAGCTACTGACAACTGATGACTGGCGACTGAAAACTGCCTTCAGCTTCTCCAGTGCAGCTCCACCGCTCCGTCCAGCGGATGCTTCCCCGTCCCCTCGAGCCTTGCCTGCTTCAGCGCGAAGTACCACTTGGCCGGCTTGTCTGCATCGTCGATCAACATCAGGCTCGGATTGTGCTTCAATCCCTCGGCCTGCTGAATCATCGTCTCCTGATCCTGCCGCACAAACTTCGCGCCGAAGAACTTCGCAATCGGCTTCAAAAACGGAACCCAGTAGAAAACATTCCACGCTGCAATCACGTCAATCCTGCACGTCGAAGCTGTCACGGGAGTCACCGTGGTCAACGACGAAAACCACTTGTCTCCCGCGCGAATGATCTCCGTCCTTCGATTCGGCAGTACGAAGTCAATCGTTGTCTCCACCTTCTCCCCATATACGCCCAGCAACTTATACGGAGCCGAGTTCGCGCTCGGCGCATGCGCGCTCATTCTGAACCCTTCCGCGATCGGTTCGAACTTCTTCGTCTTCTCTCGAATGCTCCCGCGCGTCCGCCACCACCATGCCTGGTGCACAAACGGCCCATGCGCCGGGTCCATCAATCCAATAATCCCGTGATCCACATTGCAAGGCAGATCCGCCGTCAGAAACGCTGTCCTGTATCGCGGCCCGAACTTCGCCAGCTCCGGCACCGCCCTCAGTTCCGTCCCCTGCGCTTTCTTTCCGCTTCCCGGCCCGGGCACGTACACCCACGCGTGCCCATCCCGCTCCTCGCATGGATAGGCGCTCGCATAAATCCTTGTCGCATCGAGATGATCGTGGCTCGACAGCGAAGGAATCAGCTCGCAACGCCCGCTGCACGGCTCAAACTCCCAACCGTGATACCGGCACGTCACGCGATTCCCGTCGAACGAGCCCACGCTCAGCGGAATTCCCCGGTGCGGACAGCTGTCGCGCATCGCAAACACCCGCCCGTCGTTCCGCCTTCCCACCACCAGCGGAATCCCCAGCAGCATCGCCGTCGCCAGCTTGCCCTTCTTCAACTGATCCGTACGCAGCGCCGGATACCAGTCGTCGTAGATCAGCGTCGCGCTTGGCCCCTGAATCGGAACCCCAGCTTCACTTGTTGTTAGCAGCGGCATTCCGCTCCACGATAGCAGCGCACCTCCACAAAGAAGAAGAGCGGCCATCGCGGCCGCCCTTCTGATGTACGCTTGCCTCGCTTAATACGAGAGCACGCACCCGCCCGCGCCGCTGTTGAACGCGTTGCTCCACAGCGACTGCACCGGGAACGTCCCCGTCGAAAACTTCACGTCAGCCGACGCGCCCTGACCCGACGAGATCCACGCGCACTTGTCGCCATTCTCCGCGCCGCCCGAGTCCAGCCATCCTCCATTCGGGAACTGATCTGTCGCTGTCTCTGCCATCTCGTGCCCTTCAACAATCGTGATCCCAGCCTTCGATCCCAGCCCGTTGAAGTTCGCGCCGCAGCTCGCGCCCGCGTCGGTGATGTACGGCAGATTCGTGTATGCGATGTTGCCGGCGCTCGAACTCGTCGAGCTGTGCCACGCGCAGTACTGACTCCCAAACCCGCTCGCGTTGTGTCCATGCGAGGTCGCAATCACATATTGCACGCTCGCGTTCTTCGATGACGTCGTATTCCCGAAAAACTGCGCCGCGCGCACCGCTTCAGCCGCAAGCTGCGACTGCGTGGGATGCGACGGCGCCGCCGCTGCATTGTCATACCAGGCGGCGACAAAGATCCCGCTCGGATTCCCAGCCTTCGTCCCCGAAGTGCCGCAGGTATAGGTTCCCGTTGCCACGCCCTGGCAATACTGTGTCACCGAGTTGAACCACGAGGTGCCGCCCACTCCCTTGAAGAAGCTCACCAGCAGGCTTTCCTCGCCGCTCGGATCGTTGCTGTTCCACTGCGATCCCCAGAGCACCAGATAGACCTTCGGCGCGGTCTCCACGCCGATTCCTCCAACACCACCGTGATAGTACAAGTCATTCGATGTGCTTGCCTGATGCGGCTTCGCCTCGCCGCGCGCCTGCTCCGACGCCTCCTTGGTCGGATGAATCATCACCGGCGGCATGCCGCTTTCAATCTGATGCCAGCCGCCCGCGGCCTTGCCGTGGCTCGCATCGCTCTGCGCCATCGCAGGTGAAGCTGCAAGCGCCATGGCACAGACACAGCTGAAAATTGGCAATACGAGTTTTGGAGCAAGAGAGCACTTACTCATGGGGGAATCCTCCTCGAGATGTTGTCGGTTGACTGCTCTGGGGAATTACGATCCGGGACTTTCCAGTCGGGCCGCAAACTGCGCCGGTAACCCTTACCACCGGTCGATCGTGAATTGTTGTCGAGACTAGCCCGGCTCTTCGCAATCCGTCAAGTCGCCCCAGATCCCGAGGCGGCAAGACTTCCCTGCTCGCTCTCAGAACAAACCACTTATCCAATTGAAGCGCTTTCCACGCTTCGCGCATTCAAGGGAGCGAAACCCGGTACAGATTTCTCTGCACCGTCGCGTTGATCCACGCATAGTGCTCGGGGTCCATGCCGGGCACCAGCACCGAACGCGGCACCGCTCGTGCTCCCTTCACCACGCTCGGATCCGCCAACGGCGCAATCCCGTCGGCCGGGAAATCCGCCGGAAACGTCTCGCCCGGTCCCATCGGTATCGCAATCGCCTTGCCTGGACTGTTCCGCGATACATACTCGACGGTGATGTACAGAAACTTGCCGTCCGGCGACCAGTTCGGCGTGCAGTGATCTGTGCACAAAATTTTTTGGCTACCATCCTCGAGCGAGACGGCCAGGATCGTTTGCCGATGATCTTCTATCGGCCTCGCAGCCGCCAGGATAACCCACTTCCGCGCTGGCGAAATGCTCTGCAGATCCGAGATCGGGTAGGGAAAGACCTTTGACACATTTCTGCCATCCGGGTCAGCTTGCTCCACGTAATTCGTCCCGCCCTCTGCTTTCTGAAACAGAATCTGTCCCTGCGGTCCGAACTGCGGCATCCGCGCACCAGCGATTCCCAGCTTCACCGGAGCCGAACTCCGGTCCATCGGCGCGCGCCACAGCTCCGTCACGCCGTTGGCGCCCCACGTTGCATACACAACCTCTTTGCCATCACGCGAGATGTTGAACGAAGCCATCGACACATCCGGCAGCACCGCCTCGCTCTTTCCCGACTCCACCTCCGTCTGCCACAACTCCGTAGCCAACCCCTTTCCACGGCGCAGAAGGTAGTAGACGACCTTGTCTTCCTGTCTGAAGACAGGAGTGGGCCACCAGCCCACCTCGCCATCGGAAGCCAGCGTGTGATCGCCCTTCTCGTCGTGAAACACGATCGAGGTCTGGTAAACACCCAGCGACGTAATCAGAGAACGCCCGTCAGGATCGACTGCGATGCCTTCCTCCTCTGTCGGCCCTGAGGTGATCTGCTCCGGAACTCCCTCCGGAAAGCGCTGCTGCCAGAGGTGGGTGTGCCCGTCCACGTAGGCTGCGAAGTACATCCACTTCCCATCCGGCGACCAGGCCGCCGATGTACACGCGCCCGCCGGCCCAACATTCCGTGTCTGGCGCTCCCCCTCAATCGCGATCAGCCGGCACGGAGCCCATTCCCCGTTCCCGTTCATCTCCACCACGAGCGCCCAGCGCTTGTCCGGCGAAGGATAAGAAAGGTGAGCCATGCCCCGCTCGTGCGCGGGTGCATACAGATCCTGAACGTTCTCCCGCGTCATCGTAGACTTGACGACACTCAGGTGAATTCCCGACGGTGCCTGCGAATAGAGCACGTTCTGCGAGTCAAGCCACTGCAGGCCCGACGAATTCTTGAACAGAAGCCGCGGCTCTCCTCCCAGCGACGACACCACGTACGTCGAAAAGACTGGCCCTTCCAGCACCGTGTACGCAATCTCCGACCCGTCCGGCGAAAACGACAGTCCATATTTCAGTCGGCTGTCATCCGTCACCCGCCGCGCTTCCCCATTCGGCAGCAGCTTCACATAGATCTGGTCCACCGTCATGAAAGGATCCACACCGCGAATGAACGCCAGCATGCGTCCGTCCGGCGACAACGCCGGTTGCACCGCCGAGTCCGTGAAGTCCGTTAGCTGCGTGTACCTCACCTCGCTCGAGTGCTGTCGCGAACGATAAATCGCTGTCCCGCCAAACGCACCGAGCGCGCACAAAGCCGCTGCGGCATACCACCCCAGCGCTCTCCACCGTTTGCGAGCGCCGGCGGCCGGGAGAAGCTCCGTCTCAGCTTTGACTCCGGCAGTGACCCGGTACGCCGGCCCGGCCTCGGAGCTCACGGCAGCCGATTGATCCGCAGCCACTGGTCTCAACGGCTCGACCGTCGTCACCGGTGCAACGAACCGGTACCCCATCCCCGTGACCGTCTGGATGAACTTCGGCTCCTCCGCATCATCCTGCAGCAGATGCCGCAGCTTCCTCACCGCCGTATTGATCCCGTGCTCCGTGTCGACGAACACCTCGCTCGACCAAAGCCGCTCCGCAATCTCCGCCCGCGTCACCAGCTGCCCCTGCCGCGACGCCAGCAGCATCAGCAGCTCCATCGGCTTCCGCTCAACGCGAACCGCCCGCCCATTAAGCTGAAGCTCAAACCGCTGGCAGTCCAGCCGGAAATCGCCGAATTGGTACAAGGACCCGTTCATTGAGCGCCAGGAAACCTCAGACTACCTTCAACTCTTCTCGATCCGTCCAGCCTCGCCCGCTCACCCAATTACCAGCGCGGCACGCGAGAAGAACTTGGTCATCTCCTCCGAATCGACCCCCGATTACCACTGTGCGGTGACCCCTCAGTCAAACTCTCGGGCACGTTAGCTCTGGATCGCCTCCCGCTCAAATCCGTCGCGGAAGCACACCCGCATCGTCCTCTGGCCTTCGGGGAATACGAAACAGTGTGTCAGGAAACCGTGGGATTTGAAAGACCTTACCGCTTCACCTAAACTTCACCTCCGGCTTTACCTCCCCTTCATTGCCTCGTCCCCGCACTCCGCGCTTAGCTTCGTGTTCAGCCGGCAACGGCATTGTCGAACAGAACATGTCCTTTGACCGGATCCGGAGTCGTTGTTCCCCTCAACTGGCGGCGGCTCCGGCTCTCCAAAGGAAAACCTGTTTGAGAATGCCGTCTCTCCCGGCCAGGAGGAAAAGGACATGAGGTCAACAAATTGCAAGCTCGCATCGATGTTGGTCGCATTGGTGCTCGCCTTGATCACCGTTCCCGGCGCACTCGCGCAATGTGGATTCTCCAAGAACTACAAACCAGCCAGCTGGCAGCCGTCCATCGGCACCGCCCATCTGGCACGCACCGCCTTCGATGACGGCGATGCCGACGACGCATCCATCGTCGGCATGTGGCATGTCATCTTCACCGCAAAAACCGTGAACGGAAACCCCATCTCCGACATGGTTATCGACAACGCCCTTACCGTCTGGCACAGCGACCACACGGAGATCATGAACTCCGTTCGCCCGCCTCAGGACGGCAACTTCTGTCTCGGCGTCTGGAAGAGGACCGGAACCTCCAGCTACTACCTCAACCACTTTGCCTGGTTCGCCAACCAGTTCCCGAACAACACGAACAACGGCATCGGCGCACCCGTGGGCCCAGCCCGCTTTACCGAAAAGGTCACGGTCTCTCCCGACGGCCAGCACTTCACCGGCACTTTCACGCTCACCGCCTACGACACCGGCGGAAACGTGATGGTCGCTTTCACAGGAGCCCTCTCCGGCACCCGCATCACCACCTCAACCACCACAAGCGATCTCTTGCAGTAGTCCCACACCTGTCGCGAACTCAGCAACGGGTGCCCCCGGTCCCTCGTCTTCGGGGACCGGGGATGCATCCACCCGAATTGATCCTGTCCGAATCCGAACACCCGCACGCCGGAGCGGACAAAGTCTCCCCCGCCGCCGTCCGTCCCCCGTTCTCCTAAACCAAAGGTGACATTGGTCTTGCCCATCACCGTGCTTTGGCGCACGGCATGCTCCATCGCTTTCAACTACTCTTCATTCCCCAAGAGCACTCTATGGAGGCGTCCATGGCCGGACTGCTTGGGGATATACGCTTTGCCTTGCGTCAATTACGCAAGAGCCCCGGATTCACCTTCACCGCCGTCCTCATGCTGGCGCTCGCCATCTGCGCCAACAGCACCGTCTTCAGCTGGATCGATGGCACCATGCTCAACCCCGTCCCCAAGGCCCGCAATACTAGCGAACTCGTCAGCGTCATGCGCGGTCAGTGGAGCACCTCGCCCGCGCCGCCCTTCTCCTATCTCGACTACCGCGATCTCCGCGAGCGCAACCACTCCTTCACCGGAATGCTCGCCTACCACCACGACTGGCTCACGCTCACCGGCAACGGCATGCCTGAGCGCATCTACGTCGCCAACGTCTCCGCCAACTTCTTCGACGTCCTCGGCATCAAGCCCGCACTTGGCCGATTCTTTCTCCCGGGCGAAGAAGCCCGCGAAGGCGGCGCTCGCTACGTAGTCCTCAGCTACTCGCTCTGGAAAAACATATTCGGCGGCGATCCCAACATCGTCGGCAAGCCCATCGAACTCGCTCGCCAGTCAGGAACCATCATCGGTGTCGCACCTGAAGGCTTCATCAACGCCATGCCCGGCGTTCGTCACGATGCGTGGGTTCCCATCGATCCTCTCGGAACCGACAAATGGCGCATGACCCACCGCAGCGCCAATTACCTCAATGTCCTCGCGCGTCTCAGACCCGGTGTCACCCGCCAGCAGGCCACCGGTGATCTCGAAAACATGATGCGCCAGATCGTTGTGGCCTACCCCACTGAGCACATCGGCGCAAACAACATCACCCTCGATCCCATGTGGCGCTCCCCGTTCGGAGCCAATGTCTATCTCGCCCGTTCTCTCCCCATCCTGCTCGCGATCGCCGCGTTCGTTCTCCTGCTCACCTGCGTCAACGTGGCAACCCTCGCGCTTGTCCGCTTCGTGGCCCGTCGTCGCCAGATCGCTATCCGCGAGTCGCTCGGGGCCGGCCGCTTTCAGCTCATGCGCCAGATGATCCTCGAAGGCCTGATCGTGTCGCTCGCCGGTGGTCTCGTCGCCCTCGCCCTAACCGCATGGACAGCGAAACGCTTCGCCGACTTCATCCCCCCCAACGCGAACCCCATCGTGCTCAACGGCACCGTCGATCACAACGTCATCGGCATCATCGTCGTGCTCTCGATGCTCGCGACCCTGATCTGCGGCGCGTTTCCCGCGCTTCGCTCTTCCCGCGTCAACGCCGCCGAAGTGCTCAAGGAAGAGGCCGGCGCCATCTCCGGCGGACACCACCGCCGCCTCCTCAGCGGCCTGGTCGTCACGCAGATCGCGCTTTCCCTGGCCCTGCTCGTCTCCTCCGCTTTATTCCTGCGCACGCTTCGCAACATGAGCGGCGCCGACCCGGGCTTCCGCCAGGATCACGTCCTCACCGCATCTCTCGCCCTGGGCATCGCCGGCTACTCCGATAAGGAAGCAGACCTCATCGAGCACAAGATCCTTGAGCGCGTCTCCGCTGTCCCCGGAATCAAAGTGGCTGCTCTCACCAACTGGCTTCCGCTCTCCTTCAACGGCCGAAACGCCGACGTCTACCCCGAGGACTACGTCCCTCAACTCCACGAGTCGCACGAAGTGCGCCGCGCCGACGTCACGCCCGGCTACTTCTCCCTGATGGGAATTCCGCTCACGGCCGGCCGCGACTTCACACGCGATGACACTCGCACCGCGCCTCCCGTCGTCATCGTCGACCAAACCCTTGCTGATCGATACTGGCCCGGCCAGAATCCACTCGGCCGTCACGTCAAGATCTGGGGCCGCCTGTACACCGTCATCGGCGTTGCAAGAAATTCAAAACACCAGTTCGTCAACGAGCCGGTCGAGCCCATGATCTACCGCAGCTTCTTTCAGAACCCAGACGATCCCACCCTCATGGTCCAGACCACCGGCGATCCCGACGCCCTCGCACCCGCCATCGAAGAAGCTATCCACCAGGTCGACCGGCAACTCGTCACCTTTGACGTTCGCTCGCTTGAGGAGACCACTCGCGCCTCCACCATCTTTCCCGTCATGGCCAGCACCTTTGCCGCAATCTTCGCCATCATCGCTCTCGTACTTGCGGCAACTGGAATTTACGGCGTCATCTCCTACCGCACCCAGCTCCGCACCCACGAAATCGGCATTCGCGTGGCCCTCGGTGCATCCCGTGCCGATGTCATGCGCCTCGTCCTGATGCAGGGTATTCAACTCACCATCGCCGGCCTTGCTCTTGGACTCGCTCTCGCCTTCGGTCTCACCCGCTTCATCGCCAGCATGCTCTATGGAGTCAGTCCCACAGACCCCATCACCGCTCTGGCAGTCGTTGCGCTTCTCGCAGTGATCTCCGTGCTCGCCTGCTACGTGCCGGCTCATCGCGCCATGAGCATCAACCCCGTCTCCGCGATTCGCGAGCAATAGAAAAGGCCCGGCCGCCGTCAGGCTCCGGGCCTCTTCTGATTCTTGCTCCGATTTACATGCCGCCGCCGCGGCTCGCCGGAGGAACAATCCCGTTCATCCGCAGATAAACCACCATCTGTCCGTAGTGATCCATCATGTGCGCCAGCCCGAACGACGCCATTCCGCCGCGCGTTCCATGCTCCGTCATCACAAACGCATTCTCGGCCGTAATTCCGCTTACATACGTATGCGCCTGCGCCAGCGAGTCCTTCAACGCCTGAATGATTTCGGCCTTCGATTTCAGCTTCTCGATCGCATCGCTCTTCGCCTTCAAGTCTGCTTCTGACATGTTGCCGCCGAAGAAGTACCAGTTCGCATCCGCGACATGCTTCACCTGCGCGCCGAAGCTGCGCACGCCCTTGAAGTCGCCCGCCGTCGCAGCAGGAGAGAAGTCGAATTTGTCTTCCGGCATCGCCTCTGCCGCGTCGACAAACTCCTTCTCCATGCCGCTGAGAAGTTTTCCATACGTCTCGGACGGCGACATAGCCGTGCCTACCGCCGGCTTCGCCGGTTTCGCCGAATCCTGTGCCAGAGCAAATGCGGGTGCCGCAGCGACCGCGCAACACAACAACATCCGGCTGACAATCTGTGAGGGGATTTGCATCGATCTCTCCTTGTACGGTCTCCCGGTTTTCACCAGCGCAAACAGCAAACCATGGACCGCGTGAGGCCAAATCTACCAGACCCCTCCCGCGCGTCGATAGCGGCAATCCGTGAATCCGTCACAAATCGCCGGAATAGTTTCGAACCGGCCCCACCACATCGCAAATCGGCGGCTGCCGTATCGGATCAACGAACCTCGGGTGCCCCATCCAAGCTCTGCTTGGGTGGGAACGAAAATGCCGATCATCAGAAGACACGGCACTGTCGGTGGCGCCAGAAGCGTCAGGGCACGACTTTAGTCGTGCCGAAAACAGTCCATCAAAAACTGGGCTTCAGCCCCTGCGTTGATCGATCGCCGGAATCAGCCTCCCCTTCCGCACCTCAAACCGCTCGCCCCGCCACACCACCGTGTTCGACGCGAATCCCCCAATCCACAACCCCGTCGCAATCACATCCCGCACCGGCAGCAGCCATAGCGAAGGCAGCACCTGGTGATCGCCCAGCACCTCCGCTCCGACCGTCATCGCCAGCGACAACCTCAGAAAGAAGCACAGCGCCAGCAGCCACAAGCTCACCGGACTCGCACCGCTCGCCACCACATTCAGCAGCGCCAGCGTCAATCCCTGCGTGAAGATCAGCCCCGCATATCCGCCGGGCCGCGCATCGCGCACGGTGCGCAGCCAGCGCAGCTGGTGATCGCAGAACCCGCGCCAGTCATACGCCGGCACGCTTGTCTCCACTACATCCGAGCTCAGCGCAATGCGATATCCAGCCTTGTAGATCCGCTCTCCCAGTTCGTAATCGTCCGCAAGCTGATCGGCGATCGCCGGAAACCCGCCGATCTTCCCCAGCGCCTCGCGGCTCACCGCAAGCGTTGAACCCAGCCCATACCGCAGCCCGCCCTCCAGTATCCGTGCCATCAGCACGCTCGGCATAAAATCCGTCGCGATCGTCAGCGCCTCGAGCCGCGAACCAAGAGTTCCATGCGCCCGCCCGCGATACAACGCGGTGACCAAACCCACCGGCTTCGGCGCCTGATGAAACGGCCTCGCCTCTTCCGGAGCGAAGTGCCCCATCACCCGCGTCAGATAATGCGCGCTCACCGTGATATCCGAATCATTGACCAGCAGAAACTCGTGCCGTGCATGCGGCACCATCTGCGCCAGCGTGCTGACTTTCCCATTCGACCCCAGCCGCTCGGGACACTCGATGAGTCGAATAACTCGCTCCGGAAACTCCGCCTCGAGCTCCCGCACCGCCGCCACCGCCGGATCTTCCAGAGAACCCACCCCAAACAGCAGCTCGTACTCCCCCGCATACTCCTGCCTGCAGTGGCTGCGGAACGCATCCAGCATCCCCGGGTCGAGCCCCTTCAGCGACTTCAGAATCGACACCCCCGGCGCATAACTCCCCAGGGGCTGCCGCCGCGAAGAGATAAACAGCCGCGCCGCCGCCAGCGCCGCAACAAAGTACCCCATCCCCGCCACAGTAAGCACTGTGGTCAGTCCCTCAACCCCCACCGCCAATGCATGTGATTGCACGAAGTCAGTCTAGCGAACTCGAGCTTCCAGTCCCTAGCTTTTAGCCTCTAGCAAGACACCGCTCACCCTCCAGCCAGCAGCTAGTAACTAGAAGCTCATCATTCGTAGCGGAGTGCCTCAATCGGATCCAGATTCGCCGCCTTCCACGCGGGATAAATCCCGAACACCAGTCCAATCCCGCACGACACCGTGAACCCCGTCACGACCCACAACGTTGACATCGCCGCGGGCAAGCCAATCGGCAGCAGATACACAATCCACGTCAGCACCGCGCCAATCAGAATTCCCACCACGCCTCCAAGCGCCGTCAGCGTCACCGCCTCCACCGTGAACTGCAGCAGCAGCGCCCGCCTTGTCGCCCCGATCGCTTTCCGCACTCCGATCTCGCGCGTTCGCTCCGTCACGCTCACCAGCATGATGTTCATCACGCCTACGCCGCCCACCATCAATCCCACGCTCGACACCGCGATCATGAACAGCACTAGTCCGCCCGTCAGCTGATTCCACAGCTTCGACAGCGAATCCGGCCCGAAGATCTCAAAGTCATCCGGCTTATCGAGCTTCACCTTGCGCCGGACCCGGAGCACCTCTCTGATCTCCTCCTCCACCAACGTCTTGTTCCGCTGATCGTCGTACTTCACGCTGATGTACATGTCCTTGATTTCGGGATACAGGCTGTGAAACGTCCCCAGCGGAAAATACAGCCCGTTGTCCGCCGGATTCTTCCCCGAACCAAACGGCTGCTTGCGCTTGTCCACCACCCCGATCACTGTGTACATCCCCGGCCCGACGTTCACTTCCTTCCCGATCGGATCGTCGCCGCCGAACAGCTCCTCGGCCGTATCGTGCCCCATCACGCACACGTGCGCATGCCGCTGGTCTTCCTCCTCGGTCCAGAACCGCCCCGCCGTCATCGCCAGGTTGTAGATAAACTCCGTCTGCGCAGTCGAGCCCGCCAGAAATGCGCCCGAAATCTTATGTCCCTTGTACTTCAGGTCCACATCGCCCACGTGGAACTGCTCATTCACGTGCCGGTAGCTGCCGTCCGTCGCCACCACATGCGGCATGTCTCGCAGCGCCAGCACATCATCCAGCGTCAGCTTCTTGCGGGTGAGCATCTCGGTCGTGGGCCGCACGCCGATCAACGGCATGTGGAATACCCAGAACACATTCGACCCCATCGAGGTCACCCAGTCATTCACTCGATTATTGAGTCCTGTAATGACAGAAGAAATCGTGATCACCGTGGTCACGCCGATCACAATGCCGAGAATCGTAAGCCCCGAGCGAAGCTTGTTCGTCCGCAGCGTATCCAACGCCATCCTGACGGATTCCCGCGTCTGTCCCTGGGCCATCACGCGCCGGCTCTTCCTTATGTGGCAGTATGGCAACCATTATGCGCCAGATTCGCGCATCGAAGCACCGGTATTCGCGTCGGCTTTCCGAGCCTATGTCCCTAGCCCCTGAAGCACTCCGCTACTCGTAGCGGAGTGCCTCAATCGGATCCAGGTTCGCCGCCTTCCACGCCGGATAAATCCCAAACACCAGCCCGATTCCGCACGACACCGTAAACCCGGTCATCACCCACAAGGTAGACATCGTTGCCGGCAGCCCGATCGGCAGGAAGTAAATGATCCACGTCAGCACCGCGCCCACCAGAATCCCGATCACGCCGCCTACCGCGCACAGCGTCACCGCTTCGGTCGTGAACTGTACCAGCAGCGTCTTCTTCGTCGCCCCAATCGCCTTCCGTACCCCGATCTCGCGCGTCCGCTCCGTCACGCTCACCAGCATGATGTTCATCACGCCTACGCCGCCCACCATCAACCCCACGCTCGACACGGCAATCATGAACAGCACCAGGCCGCCCGTCAGCTGGTTCCACAGCTTCGACAGCGAGTCCGGCCCGAAGATCTCAAAGTCATCCGGCTTATCCACCTTCACCTTGCGCCGAATGCGCAACATCTCCCGGATCTCTTCTTCCACGAGGGATTTGTTTTTCGGATCGTCGTACTTCACGCTTACCCACATATCCTTGTCTTCCGGATGCAGGTTGTGAAACGTGCCCAGCGGGAAATACGCCATGTTGTCCTGCGGATTTTTTCCGCCACCGAACGGTTGCTTTTGCTTGTCGAGCACTCCGATCACCGTGTAGAGCCCCGACTCAATCGCCACTTCCTTGCCGATCGCGTTCTGATCTCCGAACAGCTCCTCCCACGTATCGTGTCCCAGTACCACAACGTGCTCGGCGCGCTTGTCTTCTTCGTCCGTCCAGAGGCGGCCCTGCAAAATCGTAAAATTCGCCACCAGCGCTACCTGCGCTGTCGATCCCTGCAGGATCGTGCCCGCAATCTTCTTCCCGTTGTAGCGCACCGAAACGTCGCCCACACGGAACTGCGACTTTACGTGCTGATACCCTCCATCGGCCGCCACCACATGCGGCAGCGTGCGCAGCGCCACCACGTCGTCAAAGTTGAGCTTCTTCCGCGCCAGCATCTCCGTCGTTGGCCGCACGCCGATCACCGGCATATGGAATACCCAGAAAACGTTGCTCCCCAGCGAGCTCACAAAATCCTGCACGCGATTATTCAGCCCGCTGATCACCGACGAGATCGTGATCACCGTCGTCACGCCGATTACGATTCCCAAGATCGTCAGCCCCGACCGCAGCTTGTTCGTGCGAATCGTCTCCAGCGCCATCTTCACCGACTCGCCCGCCTGTTGTCCCCGCATGTTTCCGTCACTCCAAGATTGAAGTTGCCAGTCCCCAGTTGCCAGTCGTCAGTCCGCGCTAAGCCGAGAGCGCATATTTCGCACTGAATGAATAAGCGAATAAAGCATCCTACCTACTTCCTCGGACATCTCCAGAGATTTCTCGATCTGGCCATCCACACCGATCTGCAGCTCTCTTGCAAGCTCTAGTTGTGTTTGCAACTCATAAGTTGATCCCCGTGCAATCCCTAGGAACTGTCCGAATTCTTTCGAGTTCAATCTGCCGTGTCCCTCGGCGATGTTGCTTGCGATCGAAACGGCCGATCTACGCATTTGACTGGTGATTCCATACATCTCTTCGCGCGGAAATTGCTTGCTCAACTGATAGATAGCTGCTGCCAGCTCCATAGACTTCTGCCAAACCACGAGATCGCGATAACCCCTCGACATTCTTTTCTCATCTTTCCGACCTCGCTAGAACTACTTTGCTTGAACTGGAGACTGGCAACTGGTAACTGGTAACTGTCTTCCTACATTTCCGCCCTTAGAGCGACCACCGGATCCAGCCTCGCCGCCTTGCTCGCCGGATAAACTCCGAAGAAGATCCCCACTCCGCTTGCAAGAAAAAGTCCCAGGAACACCGCCCATAGCGGCACCGCCGTCGGGAAGCCCACAAACACCGTGATCAGCTTGCCCACCAGCACGCCCATCAATATCCCAAACACCCCGCCGATGCCCGCCAGCGAAGCGCTCTCAATCAAAAACTGCACCAGCACATCCCGCTGCTTCGCGCCAAGAGCCTTGCGCACGCCAATCTCCCGCGTCCGCTCCGTCACGCTCACCAGCATGATGTTCATGATCACCACGCCGCCCACCACCAGAGCGATCGAACCCAGCCCCATCACCACCCAGGCAAAAACGCCGAGCAATTGATTTGCAATGTCGAGGAACGTATCGTTCGTCTGAATCTCAAAGTCATCCGGAGTTCCCGGCCCGAGATGGCGCCGCGCGCGCATGATCACCCGCGCCTCATCCTCGGCACGCGCCATTACATCCGATGTTCCCGACGCGCGCGCATAGATGTCCACCGAATCGTTGTAGCCGTAGATCTGCTGGTAAACGCTGATCGGAATCGACACCCAATTATCCTGCGACTGCCCCAGCGTCTTGCCTTGCCGGTCGCCCACACCCACAATCGTGAACGGAATGCCGTCGACCCTGATCTCTTTGCCCAGCGGATCGCCGTCCCCGATCAGGTTATCGACAATGTCGTACCCCACAATGCAGTTGTGGAATGCATGCTCCTCGTCCGCCGGCGTAAATCCGCGTCCCAGCGCGATGTCGATATTGTTGAGCGACATCATCGAGGACGTCAGCCCGCGCACCAGCGTGTTGTTGCTCGAGTGCCCGTTGTAGACCACCTTGGTCGACTTGAACAGCGAAGCCCCGACCTCGGTGCACTGCGTGCACCCTTCCTTGATCGCCTCGTAATCCTCCATCCGCAGAATCTTTCGCTTCTGGAAGCTGAAGTACTGGTCCGCCGAGAGAATTACGCTCGACATCCGGTTCACCGTGAACACATCCGCGCCGTACCCGGACAGCTTTGTCGAGATGTACTTCTTCGCTCCCTGCACCAGCGTGAGCACCATGATCACCGAGGCCACGCCCATCACCACGCCAATCAGCGTCAGGATGGAGCGCATCTTGTTGCCCCACAACGATTGAAACGCCAGCTTGAAAGCCTCGAGAATGCTCATGAATCCACTTTCCGTGTTCCAGAACCGTCTGCGCAGTGTCCTGCGCGCGCCCAGGGATCAAAAAGCAGGGACTGCCTCAGCCGCTATCCGGCGCAAGAATCCTCAATATCCCCGGTATTTGAGAGACGTCCGAACCCGCCCATCGGCCTCAGAAACCGACAAGCCCATCCTACCCTCTCATCAATCGGTACGCACCCCGATGGGACAAGGTTCCGCCACCCTGTTGCAGACTGGCTTTGATCTGCCACAATCCGGCTCGGCAGGCTGGCGCACCAGTAGACTCTGAAGGCTGATGGCTGAGAGCTGAGAGCTAAACCGGCCCTCTACTCATATTCCGCGCCTCCGTCACATTGTCCGGATCATCCGTGAACCGCTTCCCCTCGCGGAAGGCGAACTTCTTGTCCTCTCCATCCACCCGCCGGATGCAGTCCTGCGCTCCGTCATCCCACGTAACCCGCGCCTCTCCGTTCACATACGCCCAGCGTCCGCGTACGTGGCGCAGCGACCGCCAGGCGCTCCCGTCGTCGTTCAATATGATGGAAAACTTCCCGCCGTTCCCGTCTCCCACCTCCCACTTTCCCAGAAAGTGGCCCCTGGGCGGCGCCCCGGCAGGCGTCGGTCCTGCATCCGCCACAGCCGAGTTCCCCGGAAACTCAATCCGCGCCACATCCGCCATGCTGAAGCTCTGCCGGTGCCCGTCCTTGAACACAATCACGATCTGCCCCGAGCCGCCCTTCGTAACCCGGCCCTGCGCCACCCCCGAAAGCAAAGAAGCCCCTGCCACCAGCCCACACGCCAACACCCCAACGACAAACTTGCGCATCGTTCTCCTCTTCCTCAGCGGCCGAACCAAAAACCGGCTAGACCGCGCCCCCATTATCTACGGAAACGCAATCCCCTCAGTTCCGGGCAGTTATTACCTTCTCCAGAACCTCGGCTGCCCCACGTCTCCCGCAATTGGAGACGTGGGTAACCTAGCTGTGAATAGGAGGCTGGAGTCTGGCAACTGGCAACTGGCAACTGGCAACTGGCTACTGGCTACTGGCTACTGGCTACTGAAGACTGAAAACTGATGACTGATAGCTGACAGCTGACAGCTGTCTCACGGAAACACCGAGAACATCGCCCTCAGATCCGTCGAACTCCCCGCGTTCCGCATCAGCGGATAAACCCCGAAGATCTCCTGCATCGTCCGCAGCGTCGACCCATGCGTGTAGTACGTCGAATTGTGGTAGTGATTCCCCTTAGCAAATGGCGACAGCACAATCATCGGCACCGGCCCATTTCCTGAAGCCGCCTCATCCCACGTGATAAACAGCGCTCCCCCGCTCCGGTACGCAGTCGAATCCAGAATCATCGGCACCGTCTTCTTGAGCCACGCATCCCCATGGGCGATCGCATTCCCTCCGCAACTATCATGCATGTCATGACAGAGGTTCGGAGTGATGAAGTTGTACCGCGCCACCCTTCCCGACGCGAGATCGTGTTCCAACTGGCTCATGGGCCGAATATGGGCTATACAGTTCGCCGATGAGATCGACCGGTTATTCGTCTGATCGCTGAAATACACGAAGGGATTGTGTTTGGGCGCATAAAGCATGTCGCCATTCACATCTGTTGCTCCCTCGTTGCGCACAGGACAATTCGTTCCAGTGACGTTCTCGTCATACGAGCGCCACGAGATTCCCGCGTTCTCCAGCAGCTTTACGAGGTGCTCATGTGTCGTCAGGTTGTGCTCCGACGGCGGTCCATCATCCCTGATCCCGAAACCCGTTCCCGCCTCCAGCCACAAGTAGTTCGGCAGACTGGGATGAACCCCCTGCGGAGTCCTGTAGTTGTTCGCGTACGACGCCATCGGCAGCAGCGTGTAGTTGATGTAGGGCGCCGCCGGATTCCCTTTGATGTTCCCGCTCTTCGCGCCCGTCCAGTTATGGTTTTCCATCACGATCACAAACACGGTCTTGATGTGGTGCAAGGTCCTCGCCGCATCCGGTTCTGGCTGCATCGCAGCGGGTTCCTGCCCCGCGCTCTTCAATATGAGCGCGAAAACTACAGCCGCAACGGCAAAGCCGCTGAGCACTCGGCGAACTGGGTTCATAGAAACTCCTCGTGGGCCTGACCGGCCCTGACCCAAAATTGGAGAATGAAGCCCGACTAACCCGAAGTTGAAGCCCAGACTAAGAATTTGACCTGCCGGGCTTAGATGCAGCTCAGCCCAAAGCGTGGCCCCAATTCCCGTTGACTTCCGGACCCGCGCCGCATCCAATTTCCAGATGGAAACGGGCAGACAACGAATCCTGGTTATCGGTGCCGGTATGGCCGGACTCACCGCGGCTCGCCGTCTGGCCGAAGCCGGCCGCCAGGTCCTCGTGCTGGAAGCCCGCGACCGCGTCGGCGGCCGCATCCGCACCATCCGCGAAGGCGACCAGATCCTCGAACTCGGTGCCGAATTCATTCACGGCCACCCGCCCGAACTTTGGGACCTGATCCGCGAAGCCGGCCTCAGCACCTACCCCATCGACGGAACCGACTATTGCCATCGCGACGGCAAGCTCCGCAAATGCGACGAGCAAAGCCCCATCTTCAAGTTCCTCAACCAGCTCGAGAAATGGAAAGGCCCTGACCTCGCCTTTGCCGACTACCCGCCCCTCGAAAAGCTTTCACCCGAGAAGCGCGAGGAGGTCATCAACTACGTCCAGAGTTTCAACGCCGCCGACTATCGCCAGATCGGTATCCACTCCCTCGCCGTCCAGCAACACGCGGAAGACGAGATCCAGGGCGACGAAGTCTTCCGCATTCGCGAAGGCTACGACCGCCTCCCCCAGTTCCTCGCCTGGAAAGCCCGCGAAGCCGGCGCACGCATCGAGCTCTCCCGCCCCGTCGAGCGCATCGAGTGGCGTCGCGGTCGCGTCGAGGTCTACGCTCGAGATGGCGGCGAACTCCTCGAACTCACCGCCGGCAAAGTCATCATCGCCGTCCCCCTCGGCGTACTCCACCAGTTCGGCGTCGTCTTCGACCCCGTGCCCCACGCCCTGATTGCCGCACACCAGCTCTCCATGGGACCCGTGCGCCGCTTCACGCTCCTCTTCCGCGACCGCTGGTGGGCCGAGCACGACGACCTCAAGCTCTCAAAGCTCAGCTTCCTCTTTGCGCACGACGCCATGCCCCCCGTCTGGTGGACCGCCCACCCCTGGGAAACCCGCACCCTCACCGGCTGGATCGGCGGCCCGCGCTCGGCCTCCTTCGCCCAGTGCACCCGCGAACAGGTCGGCGACATCGCCTGTCAGGAGCTCGCCCGCATCTTCTCTCTGCCCATCGACTACCTGCGCAACCAGCTCGTCTGCTGCGCCACACAGGACTGGCAGACCGATCCATACGCCTTTGGAGCCTACAGCTACGTCCCTGCCCGCGGCCTCGACGCCGTTCTCGAACTCGCCACTCCCGTCGAAAACACCCTATACTTCGCCGGCGAACACACTGACGTCACCGGCCACTGGGGCACCGTCCACGCCGCCATCCGTTCCGGCGAACGCGCCGCCAAACAAGCCCTCATCCCCACCCGCGCCCAACTCCACCAGATGACCGCCCGCCCCGCCTGAAACCGTACGGCGTCACCTCGCCCCTTCTCCCGGAGGGAGATCCGAGAATAGCCCACCGTGAAACGCTGGGTGCCCCCGGTCCCTCGCGTTTGGGGACCGGGGTTTCATAGACCTCAAGCTTTTCAAGCCGGATAACAATCTAAATATTTCGACAGTCCCTTCCCCCTCCCGCCCAATCCAATAGTCATAATCAGGACACCTGCATGCCATCCCCCTGCCCCGAAATCTCCTCCGACCTCCTCCTCAATTCCCCCTCCGTAGCCATCCGCGACGTCTACTGCCGCGGCACCCATCGTGATCGCGGCGCCGAAGAACACGCCCGCGTCACCTCGCTCGTCTTCACCTATCGCGGGACCTACGTCCGTCACGTCGGCCACAGTCAGTCCGTTGCCGAAGCCAACCAGGTTCTCTTCTTCAATGCCGGCGAATCCTACCGCGTCAGCCATCCCGTCTCAGGCGGCGACGCCTGCCTATCCCTCGTCGCTCATCCCACACTCCTTGCCGAGATCGCGCAGCCCGCACTCCTCGACAACAAATCAACCGCGACCTTTCGCCCCAATCGCCTTCGCATCGACGCCCGCACGCAGGCCCTCGTAGCCATGCTCCGCTACAGCCTCCGCGAAGGCACCGCCGAGTCTCTCGAAGCCGAAAGTCTCGCGCTCACCCTCCTCCAGCGCGCCCTCGGTCCTCGCACCACCCGCGGTCCGCGCGGTACCTACGGCAATCAGCGCACCGTCGACCGCATCAAGCTCCTCCTCGCCTCCAATCTCACCCGTCGCTGGACCCTCTCCGACATCGCCGCCGAGATCCACGCCTCTCCCATCTACCTCACGCAGGTCTTCCAACAGGTCGAAGGCATGCCCCTCTACCGCTACCAACTCCGTCTGCGCCTCGCCCGTTCCCTTGACCTCCTCTACAAGTACGACGACCTCACCGCGCTCGCCCTCGAAGTCGGCTTCTCCGGCCACAGCCATTTCACCGCCGCATTCCGCCGCACCTACGGACGCTCCCCATCCGCCTTCAAACGCGCCGCTCTCGGCCGATGACAATCAATCAATTCTCTAAAGATCGCGACAGCCCCGTTATCACGCCCCGTGGCCTACTATCCCTACCCGAACATCGGGTCAGGAGAAACCATCATGGCTGCTGCCACATGTGCCGCTTGCGACTACCCCCTCGATTCCAACGCCATTAAGGTCACAATCGCCGGCAAAACCGTAGAAGTCTGCTGCGAAGACTGCGCTCAGAAACTCCGCGAAGCCAACGCCTCTGCCAAAGCCGCTGTCTAATCCAAACACCAGCGGCGCGAACAGCCCAAGCTGCACGCGCCGCATTACACACAGTCCCTATTCCCTAATCCCTACTCCCTGCGCCGCCTCAATCCCCTTCGCATACGGCGTCCCCGCGAAACCGAAAGCCCGCGCATACTTCGACGAATCGAACAGATACGGCGAGTCGTTCTGATACAGCATCTCGTGCACTTCGCGAATCGTCGCATCAAACCACCCTGCCATCTTCACCATCGTCCTCGACAGAACCCGATACCGCGGCTCCTTCCCCATCGCCTGCGCCGCCGCCTGAATAAACTCCCTTCCCGTCAGCGGCTGGGGTGCAGTCGGCAAATGCCACGTCTGATTCCACGCCGTCGGGCTCTCCGCCAGCTTCAAAAGCGCCTCCGCCGCGTCGGGCACGTACGTGTACGAATGCGGCATCGCATCGCTCACCAGGCACATCGCCTTCCCGCCTTTGCGCAACGGCTCGAACACCATCACATTCGGAATCCCGTTCTTCGCATCGGGTCCGTAAAAGTCCGCCGCCCGCGCAATCATCGCTGTCAGCTCGCCGTCTTTCCACGCTCTTTCCAGCCTTCTCGCGATTTGCGCGCGCACGGCGCCCTTCCGGCTCGCCGGATTGTAGGGAGTCTCCTCCGTCATCGGCCCATTCACCCGGCCATACATATATACGTTGTCGAAAAAGATCAGCTTCGCCCGCGCCTGCTTGCACGCGTCCACTGCGTTGTCGATGATCCGCGGCCACTGCTCCGCCCACAGCTTGTGATCGTATTTCAGCCCCGCCAGCAGAAACACAACGTCTGAGCCGGCGACCGCCTCTACCGTCTGCTCATGCTTCGTCAGATCGGCGATCCGCACATCCGCCGCTCCCGGCGGCGCGCTCGCGTGTCTGCTTACCGTTCGGAATGGGAGCTTGCGCGCCGCGAGTAACTTCACCAGCTCATTGCTGACACTGCCACCCGCTCCAAGAATCGTGTACATGGGACGCCTCCTCTCCGCCCAGAAGCATACCCCCATTTCCAGCGAATGAAAGCTCCATCACGTTTCTCTGTGGTTGGAATCAATCCATGCATCCAACCTGTTCCCTGTTCCCTGTTCCCTGTTCCCTGTTCCCTTGTTCCCTAATCTTTGTTCCCTGCTTCTTTCACTTGAGCGTCCGGTCCGATCGCCCTTCATCCGGCTCATCAATCCGAAACGCCTTCTGCGCATCCGACGGACGATTCACCTTCGACGCGCGTCCATGCCGCAGCATCCGCCGGTGCGCCTCACCCCACGACGGAAGCTCCTCGCCCTCCTGCGTCCAGTGCGCTACGGAAGCCTCATCGCACCACTCCATCAGCTTCCGCATCGACTCCCCGTGCGGACCGGCCGTCATAAACGCCTTCATCGCCGCTTCCGACTCCCAGCAGGTAAGTGTCCAGAACGCATTACGCCGGTCGCGAAGCACCTTCGCCGCCAGGCACCCCTCCGCCTGCGCCGTCTGTTTCCCAATCCGCATTGCCGAAACAATAAACGCGGGCATAAACCGCCAGGACCGCACCCGCAACCGCGTCACCGACACTAAAGCCATTCTCGATCTCGCATCTAAGCTGTCCCTCGTTCCCTCGTTCCCTAATCGCTGTTCCCTGCCTCTACCCCGAACTCCCAAACCCCTTCCCCAGCCGCGCCGACTCCTCCAGCGTCTCCACCTGCTCCACGACCCCCGTCAGCACCGGCACCGGAATCATCTGCGCAATCTTCTCTCCCGCCTTCAACTCCACCGCCTCCAGCCCGAGGTTCGTCATCACGATCTGCACCTCGCCGCGATACCCCGCGTCAATCACGCCTGCCGTCGTCGCAATCCCCTTCGACGCCATTGACGACCGGTCCCGCACCAGCAGTCCCAGCGGCACACCCGTCTCCGGATGCCGCGCCTCCACTGAGATTCCCGTCCGCACACGCACCGTTCTGTGCGGCTCCAGAAACACACCCTCAAGCGCGAAAACATCGTATCCGAGATCCTCGCCCGCATGCGCCACCACCGGCAGCCGCGCCCCTTCTTCCAGCAACTTCACCCGTAACATGTGTCCATACTACCCGCCAGTAGCTACTAGCTACGAGCTACGGGCTACAAGCTAGTAGCTAGGAGCTACCGTTCTCCTGCTTCTTCTGCTAACCTTCTCACCCGAGGCGCCGCTGTCCGAAACTGTCTAACTCGTCCTCTCACTTCTCGCCTCACCTGAGCGCCCGGTGAGGTGTGCACTCCCGCTTCAACCCCGAGAGGATCCTCACAGTGCAATTACACAACCTCGGCTGGAATGGCTTCTTTGCCATCCAGCAATGCCCCGGCACACCCGCGCGCGTTGCCTCCGCCTCGCGCGACCGCTTCACCGTCTGGACTGAGACCGGCGAACTCGAAGCTGTCGTCAGCGGAGACCTCCGCCGCAACTCATCCCTATGGCCCGCAGTCGGAGACTGGGTCGGCCTTCGCCCCAACACATGCGTCATCGACCGCGTCTTCGAACGCAAAACCACGCTCTCGCGCAAACAACCCGGCAAGCCCATCGAAGAACAAGTCCTCGCTGCCAACATCGACACCCTCTTCATCGTCACCGGCCTCGATCGCGACTTCAACGAGCGCCGCATCGAACGCTACCTCGTTCTCGCGCAACAAAGCGGCGCGCGTCCCGTCATCGTCCTCAACAAGGCCGACCTCGCCCCTTCCCTCAACCTCGACGTCGACCAGATCCTCCATCGACTCTTCGCCTGCACCGGCGATCCAGTCCTCCCCATCAGCGCCGCCACCGGACTCGGGCTCGAACAGCTCAGCGACCTCATGGCTCTCGGCGAAACCGCCGCTCTCATCGGCTCCTCCGGCGTCGGCAAATCCACCCTCGTCAACCGGCTCCTCGGCCTCGCTCTCCAGCCCACCGGCGCAGTCCGCGCAGACGATCAGCGCGGCCGCCACACCACCACCACCCGATCCATGTTCGCGATGCCCTCCGGCTGGCTCCTCATTGACATGCCCGGCCTGCGCGAAGTTCAGCTCTGGGCCGGGCCCGATCAGCTCGACTCCGCCTTCCACGACATCGAGCAGCTCGCCCAGTCCTGCCGCTTCCGCGACTGCACCCACTCGGGCGAACCCGGCTGCGCACTCGCCGCCTCCGACCTCGACCCTGCGCGTCTCGAAAACTACCGCAAGCTCCAGCGCGAACTCGACTACCTCGACCGCAAACTCGACAAGCGCCTCATGAGCGAAACCAAAGCCCGCTGGAAAGTCATTCACAAAGCCATGCGCCACCACCCCAAAACACAACGGTGACTCGCGCAAACAGCGGTAAACTAAACACGGCAAGGGGACCGGGCGGTCGCTGCCGGTGCGATGTACGCAAGTACAGAGCAGCCGGGGGAGGAAAGTCCGAACTCCGCAGGGTAGTGTGCCGGATAACGTCCGGGATGCGGGCTTCAAGGCCCGTAGACGGCCAGTGCCACAGAAAACATACCGCCGCCGGAAACTCGTTTCCGGCGGTAAGGGTGAAAAGGTGCGGTAAGAGCGCACCGCTCCGGCGGTAACGGCGGAGGCAGGGTAAACCCCACACGGAGCAAGACCAAATAGGGAGGAAAGCGCCCGCTAAGAGTCAGGCGGCGCTGCGTATCGGCCCGATGCGCCAAGGCGGCTCGAGCAATTGCCGAAACCTCCGGGTAGGTCGCTGATGAGCGCCGGCGGTAACGCCGCGCCTAGAGGAATGACCGCACACGACAGAATTCGGCTTACAGGCCTCTTGCCATCATCTTCGTCGCGCCGACAACGCCCATCTTCACAACCATCCCTGTTGTGTCCGGGTTTCACCGAGCGTCCGACAAATAAACCTAGGGTATTTACCAGGTCAGCGCATCCAAGCATTCAGTAAGACGGGCCCCGGACGTGAGCCGCAGCCCGCGTGCTCCGTCCAGCGAAGAGCCCGCCGCAAGGCGGGCTTCTCGCAAACACTCACTTCCTTCAACGAGGATTGCCGCTCCGAGTACTGAGGAGTTTGTGCTTTCCGCTTTCACCGTCTCTTCACGCGGCATCCAAGTAGGTGAAAGAGGAACGTCTCCTTGCCCACGTTCGACCGGGACAAAATCCTGACCGCAATCGCGCTCCCGTTCCTGGCGATCGTCGCCGCGATGTTCGCGCTGGTGCGTCTCATTCTCCGCGCCATCTCGCGCCTCACCGGCTGGCAGGTCGCCTGGCCTCCCGTGCTTGTAGAGGATGAAGCATCGCCGCGCACCCGGCCTCACTCCAGAACAACCGCGCCGCCCCGGCGCCGCCGTACGCGCCGCTAGTTCACCCTCGCGATCGACCACCCGATATAGGCCAGCACTGAATCCGCCGCCAGACAGAGAAACCACCGCACCCAGTAGGGCCAGTGCACCTGCGTGCGAAATGAGATGGAGAGAGTCAGCGCGCTCAGCAGAATGCAGGAGATTCGCAGGGTCAGCGGCAGTTGAGAAGCCCCGATACCAATAACCGCGAATGCCAGCCCAACAATCCCGAGAGTGTCCGGGAGCCCCGAGTGATCCAGTCGCAGCACGCCTGTTGATCATTTCACTCCGCAGCGGTGCTCATGTAAGGAATTCGTAAGGATCACCAGCACGGACTCGACGACGACAACGGTGCGCGCCCCGGCGAGCTGCGGCCTGCATATGCCTACAAAGCCGCATCCTCCTGCACGTTGGTGGAATAGCTGCCGCATGCACCCCGGCGCTACCCTTTGTTGAACTCCTGACGAACGATCATGTTGAAATCTGATCCCTGTGAAAGTGCGGACAGAGCACAGCAGTTCACCGCCGAGCCGGCTGCGGAAACTCGCCCATCGCCAGAGCTCTCTGACCTCGTCGATTGGGATCGCCTTGCGCGACACCCGCGCCTTGAGCCCATCGTCCGCCGCTTCTTCTCCGATCAGCGCAAGTTCAGCCGTCTCGTTCTTCCCAATGTCGTCGGGTACATTGGCACGGCTCATTCTTCCAGACCGCATCGCATCGCCGACATCAGTGTCGGCGGCTTCTGCATGATCATCGACGACTCCTGGACGCCCGGCACCGAATTGCCCATCACCTTGAAACGCGAAGACTGGGACGGCGAAGAATCGCCTCAGCGTGTTACCGTGCAGGCCCGCGTCGTCCGCTCCGGCCAGAACGGAACAGGCTTCTCCATCGCCCTGGGCTCATCCACGGCGACCGACATCTACGATGACGCGCACCGCATCGAGCGCAAGCAAATGGAGGAGTTCCTTCAGGAACTGCAGAAACCGAAAGCTCCGCGCTCACTCCTGATCCCCCTATCTTCCGAAAGACCGCTGCTCCTCAGCGAACGCACCAGGCTGCTGCTCGAAATCGCAAGCTCCTACCGCCTCTCCGCTGCCTCGGAGCTTTGGTACCCCGAACAGGACAACCTCAACATCGGCTGAGCCGTGCTGGCGTCCGTGCATCGCAGCTTTTCGAGATAAGCGGGCGTAAGTCCTCCTCTACACTTCGGGTGATGAAGTCTCCCGCCTCTTGAGACCCGGGGACTCACATTGAACCGAGCATTGAACCTCGGGCAAGTTTTGCCCTGTCAAGCTCGCCCTCGGTCCGAAATTCCGCTAAGTAACTCATTCCATGGCGCAAATGGTTCCGCAGCCACGTTGCAGTCTATTTCATCGTTCCTGTCACAATGGAATTAGCTCAGGATAACCAGGATGCGATTCCGTCAGGTCCAGCGGTCCATTTGTGCAAAGGGACTGGTGACCCCGCTCAATCGCTCCTAAGTCAAGCAGGGAGAAGCACTTACAGCTAAGTCCATTCGTAAGATACACTTGGCGCTCGCGCTCTACCGTAACTGATTGAAAATAGGATTCTTGTTCACAAGGTATAGGGAGGGGGAGGCGGTAGGTGTGCGGTTCGTACCGGCGCATCGCTGACGTCTCGGACCGGGAGCTGTGCCCCGTTCATCCTGCTTCTTCGCGAGGAGCGGGCGTCAATCAGATCAGGTGTGGATCACGTCGCACCCAGTGCATTCGGGCGCAGGCGGATCCGCCGCAGCCTTTAACTTCTAGACGGACCGGGCTTCAGAGCACTGCTCACGAAGCTCCTCAAGGATCGTTCCGGGATGGATCGGCTTCCGCAGAATCTTGAAGTCGTGCCCGGCATTTGCCGCAGCCAACATCAACTGCGCAGCGTCCTCGGTCCCGGTAAACAGCACGATCTTCGCAACTGGATTGAGGTTTCGGAAGATCACTGCAAGGCGGACTCCGTTGAGCGGCTCCATCACCACGTCCGACAAAAGCACATCGAAGTGCGACTTATAGGCGTGCTGCAGAGCTTCAGGGCCGCTGAAAGCAGCTACTGCTTCAAATCCGTTCCTGCTGAGAATGAGGGCGAGCGTGGTGGCAATAACGTGGTCGTCGTCCACGACGAGGACGCGCGGCGTGCGAGGCATGTTGTGCTCCGATCCTGTAGATGCGGCTGCGCAGATGAGCGGGAGAAACGGACGCAGCATGGCCCGTATTCCGGAAGGATCGGACCCTAGAATGCACAGAGAAAGGGAGCGCGCCTCGTGAACGAGAGGCTTCAACCATAGGCTCTGACATCCACTTAAGTACAGTTCATTTTGATAATGTCGTAAGAATAGCTGGCAGACTTCAGTGCTGATTGCCAGTCTTGGAGGCGATTCTCAGGTTCTCCTCGCCCGGTGCGGCTCCCTGCGGAGGCTTCGCCCGTTCCGGATCGCGATGTTCGGCAATCACGGTTGCGATCTTCAACAGCCACTCGCGCGGCTCGCACAAGTTCGGCACCACGGCATCGAAATCACCGCCGCGGAATGGCGACTCGCGATCTGCAAACAGCACAATCGGCGCACTCGTCAGCGCGCGGCACGTGCCAAGAAGCATGCGCGACGGCGGCTCCGGCGTGCACTGAAACAGAACCGCGTCCACAGCTCCGGCAGCCAGGGCCTGCCGCAGCGCATCCGCCTCGCACACACAGGCTTCAACGCCGTAACCCATGTGCTTCAGGACGCTCACTCGAGCGCATACATCTCGCCCAACAAACAGAATCTGCCCGGAAGTCATATCGACCTCGATGTCGGAATAGAGGCCCGGATACAACTGAAAGCAACGCGATTCTCGCGCAATTCGATTCGGAAGTAAAGAGGCTGGATGCATGCGCAATTCGATAAGGCCAAAGCGGAAAAAATAGCCCGGAAACGAGGGATTTCACTAGTTTTTGCGGCGCAACTTCGATGCTAGAATCTGCAGCCGGAGGGAGAAAATGCGTTCACTTCGGCCGCTGGAATTCAATCACCGGATGAATGCGAACGGATCGATGGACTCGATCTGCTCGCGATGCTATGAGACGATCGCAACCTCGATGTGGGAAGCGGAATTGGAACTGGCCGAGTCCGCGCACACATGCGAGCGGCAGGGCCTGCGCATCTTCGAAATGACCCACAAGCCGCCGTTCCGCGAAACATGGTCGCCGCGAAAATCGCTGGATAAAACCGCCTGATCCCTGCACGCTCCGTCAGATCGGATCCGCGTCCCGGAGTTCCATCCAACACCTTCCCGAGTTCCTGTCTGATGCGGTGCCCGAGAAGGTGCCTCAGCTCGATTACAGAGTGGTCGTCCTGAATCCATTCGTTGCTGGATTCCTTCCTGGATTTCGACATGACGCAGCGTCGATCTAAGGGGCTCCAGAGAATGTTTACAGGTACGGTTACTCATAAAACTGCCGTCCCTTTAGACATTGCGTTGCGGGGATGGAATCTCATGGACGGAATTCCAGATGACGCCAGTCACATGAATTCGTTACTCCTAAGTCGTTGACAAGCCTTCTTCACGCATGATTCCTTTAGGGGCAACAGAGTGCATCCTTGCCGATCCTCTTACATCGAGTTTTGACCTTTGCCGCTGTCCCGTTCCTGGCGCTGTTCGGGTTCGCGTTTCTGTGCGTCCGCGCGATTCTTGCCGCAGGCATGCGGCTCGCAGGATTGGAACTGGCTTGGCCGCCCGTCATGGTGAATGAAGAGGATCAGCCGCCGGTGCTGCCCTCCCTGAATTCCGGCGCTTCGCGACCATCGCTGCCGCAGAACGCGATGACCAGGGTAGACGCTCCCCGGTTCTAACGCGCGCTCTACTCCCTGCGCGCGACACTCCGCGAACTCGCTGCTGCCTCGAGCTCCTTGATACGCGCGCGCAGAATTCGCCTCAGATCCGCAACGCTGTCGCTGTCGTAGCCCGTCTCACCTTCAAAGCGCCGCAATACCGCCCTGAGTGCATCGAGCAAACTCTCGTCGTGAAGAATCTTCAACCTCTACCTGCCTGCGATCTCTTGCGTTCGAGTTCCATCACTTCCATCTGGTGGATCCGCCTTCGCAAAAGCCGCTTCAGTTCCGACTGCTCCGATGCGTCGGGCCTATTCAGGCAGTCCAGTTTTCTCAGGGTGTCGCGGAGCGCATCCAGCATCGGCCGTCCTGGCTGAATGCTCATGCGTTCCGGTCCATGCGGCCGCGAATCGCCGTCACCTCAACCTGCAGCTCGACTGTCTGCCGCCGGTCCGCTTCAGACTCCAGCGAGTGCTTCGGCAGCGCCTCTTTCATCGCGTCGAGTGCGACTGCCGTGTCTTCAAGAATGAATACGCTTGTAAATACCTTGATCACTGCAACCTCCATGGGTGAGCGCCGAGCGATCCCGTACAGACGCGTCCTGTTCGCGCAGCAATAGCCACACGGCAGGTCAAGCCTGATGAAGTTTCTGCTCTGGTTCCCTATTCAGGTCGTGCGGGGAAAACGGGAGGCAGAGGTTCGGCGGGAAACGGGATCAACCCGGGCCCTGCATCGCTACTTTTGCAATGCTCCCACGGAAACAACACCGAGGATGTGAGATAAATCACATTACTCGGGGCTTTCCCGCAAAACCGCGCTGTACTTAGAAGGACGCCCAGTGTTGGTCCGGTATGTCTGGTCCTAGTCCAGCCTGATCCCCATTCGTCTGGCAAGCAGACGATCCCAATCGGTCAGGCGGTTCTCGAAGGTGTTCTCGCCATCGTGCTTCACGATCGCAGCCCGCACCGCATAGGCCCACATGTCGAAGTCGCGCATCTTTTCGCTGTTATCGGGATCGGCCAGCGACTTCTCTCCCAGGTTGTACACCGCCGCCACCAGCTCGTCGATCACTGAGTAGTAGCCCCGCTTCGCGATCAGTCCACCGACCATTGCACTGATCGCCTCCTGATGCTCGGCGTCCCGTGACGCCCCCCGATGTTCTGCTTGTTCCATCCCGAGTGTCCTCTTGGCAGCGTTGTTTCTGCGTCACTCTACACGGCATCATCAAATCCCCGGGCAAGGCTGTCAACTGATTCAACAGTAATGCGTAGCCGTAACTGCATGGGCGTAACGCTTTTAACCGAAAAATAGAGGAAGCAGACATTGCGTAACGGATTTATCGGTCGTTATACTCAAGTCCTCTCAGCATGAAGGTGAACCGGATCATCGTCAGGGCTCTGCTCCTGATTTCGCTGCTTTGTCCACTGGCCCTGCAGGCCTTTGGCAGCCGCGTCAGTTCGCCTTCTTGCCGTGTGCCCAAACACGCGAGCTCGCCACACCGGCAAAGCCATGCAGGCAAACCGCTGCTCAATGCCGTTCTTTGCGCGTCGGCTGATCGCTCGCCCGCTCAAAGGCTCCACCGGCACCGCGGCAAGAGAGTCCATCTCGATTCGCTCCTCGTTCTCGCCTCCGATTCCGGGACGATGACGGCGCAGATCGCATCGCCAATCACTCTGCACTCGCAGAACCCGAACGGACCCAATCCGTCTCGCGGACCTCCCACCTCTTCTCTCTAACTACTCGCCTCGCGTTTCCTGATCACCGTTTCGCTCCCGGCACGTGTTTGCCCAGTCAACGTGTCCTGATCGGCTCCGGAGATCGCTCCACCCTCGTTCAGCACCAGGCTCTACCGCGACTTTCACTTCAGGTTTCAGTTTGGATTCCTTTCGCATTCTTGCCAGGAGGGAATCCAACGGACGAGCGTCCACCCTCCAAGGGCGCTGGTCCGAACAGGGTTGGAACGCCCGGGGAAGGCGGGTCCAACCCACTTGTGCCGGCAGATCGCGTCCTTGAACCGATCTCCGGCGCCGCAGGCAGTGCCGCCCGCCCCGGTCGACACTGCCTGCTTTTCCAATCCTGTACGTTCTCTCTGAATCAGGAAGGCAAAGAGGCGCATCCATTTTGAAGACTCGCCTTCCCCGAATTTCGTTCTGCGGTTCCATTCGCACAAACCGGTTTCGCATCTGCCGTTTGAAGGAGGCCTCTTGAAAATCGCTGCCACCATTGCCCGCTACCTGATGGGCATCATCTTTCTCGTCTTCGGGTCAAACATGTTCCTGCATTTCATCCCCACGCCTCCCATGCCTCCCGGCCCCATGGCAGACTTCACCCGGGCTTTCGCCGTCTCCCACTACGACATCGCCATTGGCTTCTTCCAGGTCGCTCCGGCAATTCTGCTTCTGATCAATCGCTACATCCCGCTTGCACTCACCGTTCTGGCGGGGATGATCATCAACATCGACCTCACCCACATCACGATGGCTCCCTCGGGACTTCCCATGGCTGCCATTATCAGCCTCCTGTGGCTGCTCGTTTTCCTGCGTGTCCGCTCGAACTTCGCGCCCATCTTTGAGCCTGCCCCGCAGCGCTGACACCGCCCGCCTCCATACAATGAAGTCGTGATGATCGAGTACCTCTACCTCGGCCGCGTTGCCTACGACGATGCCCTTCGCATTCAGGCTGAAGTCGCGGCGCTGCGCCTCGCCGGGGTCATCGAGAACACTCTTCTTCTCCTCGAGCATCCGCCGGTCCTCACCCTGGGACGCAACGCCAGCCGAGCCAACGTTCTCGCGTCGGATGAACTGCTCTCCCAGCGTGGGGTCACCCTCCACGAGATCAACCGCGGCGGCGACGTCACGTACCACGGTCCCGGCCAGCTCGTGGGGTACCCCATCTTTGACCTTCGCAGCCTGCAGAACTCCAGAGGTGGCCGCCTCGGCCCGGTCGACTTCGTCCGCTTGATGGAGGAAGCCCTCATTCGTCTCTGCGGTGTGTACGGCGTCCGCGCCGGCCGCATCGCAGGACTCACCGGCGTGTGGTGTGGTCTTCATGATTCACAGCCGGGGCCTGCGCGCGAACGCAAGATCGCAGCCATCGGCATCCACGTCTCCCGCGGAATTACCTCGCACGGTTTTGCCTTCAACGTTTCAACGGATCTGCGCGACTTCCAGCTGATCAACCCTTGCGGGATCACCGATAAGCCCGTCACCAGCCTCAACCTCGAAGTGCCCCCGGACGTGACGATTCCGTCTCTCGAGAACGTCGCCCATCAGGCCGCCAGCCAGTTCGGCCACGTGTTCGCGCAACAGGTCCTCGCCATCGACTCCTTGGACACTCTCCGGGCCCACGCCGAAGCGAGGGAGAATTTCCCCGCCAACGACACTCCGCTCCAGACCCCCACCGAAGTCCACCGCCTCCACGGCGAGCCCGATCGCCCGATCGATGCCTGACGTATAGCTTTGCCCCGTCCGTGGCGAGTTTCCCGTGATGAGCGGGAGTAGCGACGCAGCGTGCGCCCCGCAATTTATAATCCGGCAGGAGCCGAACGATTCATGCCAACCCCCGTCATCATGCCCCAGATGGGCGAGTCAATCGTTGAAGGCACCATTACCAAGTGGCTCAAGAAAATCGGAGACTCCGTCGAAAAAGACGAGCCGCTCTTTGAAATCTCCACCGATAAAGTCGACGCCGAAATCCCCGCACCCAGCTCAGGCGTCCTGACGGAAATCAAATTCCCCGAAGGCGCAACCGTCGGCATCAACACCGTTGTCGCCATGCTTGACGGCGCTGCCGCAAACGCCGGATCGGCTCCGGCAACCGCGGCGAAGCCGCAATCAAACGCGCCGCAGGTGCCGGCGAAGCCGCAGTCAGCAGCACCGCAGATGCCGCAAGCGATCACACCGCAGGTGACGGGCAAAGGCGGGATCGAAATAGTGATGCCGCAGATGGGTGAATCCATCTTCGAAGGCACCATCACCAAGTGGCTCAAGCAAGTCGGAGATTCTGTCAAGAAAGACGAGCCGCTGTTCGAAATCTCCACCGACAAGGTCGACGCCGAGATTCCCTCGACCGTAGACGGCATCCTCACCGAAATTCGGGCGCACGAAGGCGAAACGGTCCAGATCAACGCGGTCGTCGCTATCATCGGCGGCAGCGCTCCTCTAGAAACTACCGCACTGCCGCAATCTGCTCCGACGCCGCAACCAACAAAACCAGCCGCACCGCAATCCAGCGCAGCTCCCGTACACCAACCAGCCCCGATCCACACCGGGGACAAGATCAAGTCATCGCCGCTGGTCCGCCGCATTGCGAAAGAGCACAACATCGACCTGCGCTACGTTCCCGGCTCCGGCTCGAACGGACGCATCAACAAGCAGGACATTCTCGCTTACCTCGAAAAAGGGTCGGCCGCACAGCAGGTGCAGCTCCCGCAAACAGCTATACCAAGGCCTGAGGCGAGCCAGCCCAAAGATCTCACCGCCGAAGTGGTCCCTCTCACCAAGATGCGCGCCATCATCGCGCAGCGCATGGTCGAGAGCAAGCGCATCGCCCCGCACGTCCACTCCATCTACAAGGTCGACATGACGCGCATCGCGCGCCTCCGCGATCGCGAACGCGCTGCCTTCGAGCAGCGCCACGGCGTCAAGCTCACCTACATGCCGTTTATTGCCGTCGCGGCAGTCGAAGCCTTGCGTCGTCATCCCATCGTCAACGCATCGCTTGTCGACAACGCCATCCACTATCACGCCAACATCAATCTCGGCATTGCCGTGGCCCTTGAGTGGGGACTCATCGTGCCCACGGTCCGGGAATCCGAAAAGCGCAGCTTCGCAGACCTCGCCCGCAGCATCGCCGACCTTGCCGGTCGTGCCCGCGCAAAGAAGCTCTCGCCCAACGAAGTGGGCGGCTCCACCTTCACCCTCACCAATCCCGGTATCTTCGGCGACGAGTTCGGCCTGCCCATCATCAATCAGCCTGAATCCGCCATCCTCGCCATCGGCGCGCTCAAGAAAGAGCCCGTCGTCCTGAGCGACGCAGAAGGCAACGACACCATCGCAATTCGCTCCATGCAGTACTACTGCCTCGGCTTCGACCACCGATTGATCGACGGCGCCGACGCCGGCAAATTCATGAGCGAATTCAAACACCAGCTCGAAACCTGGGACCGCCCCCTCAGTTAGGAACGGGTGCCCCTGGTCTCCTGCCACCGGAGACCAGGGATACGAAGTCGAGCGTCCCCTAATGCCTGTTCCCTGCTACTTCGCCCAAGCCAGGCCATCCGAATTGTTCCCGCTGTTGATCGTCCGTGTCGTCTTCCAACTACCCAGATCGATCTCCGACACCGTCCCGGCCTTCGAACACGATACGTACGCCGTCTTCCCATCCGGCTGCACCAGCACCTCTTGCGGGTAATCTCCAACAGCAACCGTCCGAGCCACCTGCATCGTCTTCACATCGATAACGGCAACCTTGTTCTGATCCGCCAGTGCCACCAGCAGCCACTTTCCATCCGGCGTCACCGCAGATCCGTACCCAACGCCCTCCATCGGGATCCACTTCGCCACTTCATTCTTGGCCGTATCGATCGCCGCCATCTGCGCCTTCGTCTGGTCCGCTGTGAACACCCACTTGTCGTCCGGCGTAATCGAGATCCGCTGCGTGGTGTCCGAAATCTTGATGACCTTCAGCACCTTCCGCCCCGGCACATCGATCACCGACACCGTCCCCGGCCCCACGTTCGCCGTGTACGCGCGCTTCCCGTCGTGCGACAGCACCGCCATGTGGCTCTGCTCCTGCCCCGTCGGGAGCGCTCCCAGAACCTTCAGCGTCTTCGGATCGATGATCGTGATTGTCTTATCCAGTTCCGTCGTCACGTAGAGCAGGCCGTCCTTCGGCCCAATCAGAGGGCAGTGCGGCCGCACGCCATGATTGAAGCGCACGTCGCCAGTCACCTTGCGCGAAGCAATGTCGATCGCAACAATCGTGTCGCCGTCGGTGCCCGGCTTGCCCACACCCGAGTTGCCATAGATCGGCACAAACGCAGTCTTCCCGTCCCCCGACGCAATCAACTCGTGCCCCGTCGTACCGCCCTCAGGAACCGTGCCCACCACCGACCCGCTCGTCGGATCGACGATCGCCATGCTCTGCGTTCCCTTCACCGCCACCAGCAGCCGCGACTGCGCGCTCGCCGCACCCGCACACACCACCATACCCGCAATCACAAAACCAGAAATCTTCAATCGGTGACCTCCACCAGTCAAAGCGACTATATCGCACGGAGGCTCGCTCTACGGACTACGAATGTGCGGCCCACGGATTGTACGTGCCCGCGCTCCACGAGTGCCCCTCGGGATCCTTCACCGTGAACTCGCGGCTGCCGTAATCTGTGTTCTGCAACTCCCGCACGATCCTCCCGCCCGCTGCCTTCGCGCGCTGATAGGCAGCATCCGCATCGGCTACCACGATGTACACACTCCGCGTCTCCGCATCGCCGACATCAGCGGGCGACCTGAACCGGCCGCTCTGCTCGTCATCCCTCTCCGACCCCAGCATAATCATGCCTCCGCCGAGCGTCAGCTCCGCATGACCCACCGTTCCGTTCGGCCCCGGATACACCGCATGCTTTTCAAACCCAAACACGTTGCACAACCACTCGATGGCCGCATGCGCATCGCGATAGCGCATCGCGGGCATTACAGACGAGCCAGAACTGGATTCATTCGCCATATCAACCTCCTCGGGATTCACCGCGGCAAGAATGCCAGACCGCGCTCCTAGGCTTCTTGGAAAAATCGGAACTGAATGCAACACCTCGGATGAGCTGCGAACTGTCGTCAATCGGTTCGAATGTGATTCGCCCAAATCGTTCGCCGTGCCGTGTAAGTGCTCACGTCGACGCCCGAAAATGCCCTGAACTCATTCGCAAAGTGCGACTGGTCGTAATATCCGCAATCCAGAACCAGCTCCGCCCATCGCATCTCCACGCCCGCATGAAGCTGCCGCACCGCTTGCTGAAACCGTTGCAGCCGGCACCAAACCTTCGGCGTAAGCCCAACCTCCTCGCGAAACACCTGCGAAAATCGCCGCTCGCTCCACCCGATATGTCGCGATGCTCCTCGCACGCTCGCCGCGCTCGGAAGCTCCGCAAAATACCGCAGCGCAAAGTTCACCTGTGGAGCCCGGCTATGCGCTGCAAGCTTCTCCTCGAATCTCCCCAGTAGGAACCGCTCGAGGCATGCCAGTCGATCGCGTGGATTTTCAATGTCGCGCAACCGACCTCGAAGACTCTCCGCGTTCCGTCCCCATACGTGCTCTAGCGCAACGCTTCGGTTGCTGAACTTGTCCGCCGCATCCAATGCAAATGCCGGAAACCCGGCAGGCGCGAAGACAATCCCGATCAAATCGGACATATCCGAGGTGTCCACAATCTCGTAGACCGAACGCGCACCGACCACGAGAGCAGGCGACACCCGTCGATCAGGACCGACTTCCGCGCAATCCAGAATGAAGTCTCGCGACAGGTTCAAAATGATCTGAGTACAGCCGCTCGGCAAAATCCGTTCGCGATGGCGTACGGCATCGCCTACCCGTGCGTACCACAGCACGCGAATGAAACTTGCAAGCGGCGCAACGGGAATGCGCTCCAGGTAGAGCAAGGCGACCTCATCGCCGTTATAGCACGATGCCCGGCTTGAAACTGTCCCGGTACCGAAGAGGATTGATCTTCGATAGGCTATTCACATGCTCCTTCCCGCCCGCGACACCGAGCTCGTTCAGATCGTCGACGCCGCTCTCGCCGACGCTGCCCTTCGCGCCGGCCCGATGCTCGCCTGCCGCCCCGGCTGTACCCAGTGCTGCCACGGAGCCTTCTCGATCAACGCCCTCGACGCAGCCCGACTGCAGTCCGGCATGCACGATCTCGACTTATCCGATCCCCTCCTTGCCGAGTCAGTCCGCGACCGTGCCCGCACCTGGCTTGCCCAGCACGCCTCCGACTTCCCGGGCGATGTCACCACCGGAATCCTCGGCACATCGGAAGAAGATCAGTCCCGCTTTGAAGATTTCGCCAACGACGCCCCTTGCCCAGCGCTCAATCCCGACACAGGACTCTGCGACATCTATGCCTTCCGCCCCTTGACTTGCCGCGTCTTCGGGCCGCCCGTCCGAGTCGAAGCCGGCGATACCCTCGCCTGCTGCGAGCTCTGCTTCATCGGAGCCACACCCGATGAGATCGCCGACTGCGAAATGCCGCTCCCGCATGAACTCGAAGAACAGCTCATCCGCGAAACCGGCGGCTCCGGCGAAACCATCATCCCCTTCGCGCTCCTGCGCTGAAAGCGCTCGGTCGCGCCTGCAACCGCTCACTCCTGCCAACATATTTCGCAGACGCGCTACAATGAAGCACCCCGGAGAGTCATGCCCAGGGAATCTCTTCTTTCCTGGCCACCGCACGAGGCCGCGCACGTCATGCCCGTAGCCAATCTCACCCTCGAGCTCCGCATCGAGCACGCCAACTCCCTCAAAGACCGGCGCCATGTCGTCCGCTCCATGAAGGACCAGCTCCGCCAGAGCTTCAACATCTCCGTTGCCGAGATGGACGAAGCCGTCACCTGGCGCTCTGCCACTCTCGGCATCGTCGCCATCTCCAGTTCGCGCAGCTACCTCCACCAGCTCATCGAGGAAGTGGAGCGCGCCGCCCGCCGCATGACCAACGAACTGGGCGCCGACCTCGCCGACTCGTTCTGGGAATACCTCGAAAGCTGACTCTCTCGACAGCAAACGAAGTCGGTGCTTTGTTCTGCCTGAAATCGCACCGGCACTTAAGGCCCAAACTGAAGACTGAAAGCTGAGAGCTGAAGACTTGCCTCCACCCTACTCCCACCGCAGCGCCTTCACCGGATCCGTCTTCATCGCCGACCTCGCTGGAATCAGCACAGCCCCCAGCGCCACAATGCCCAGCATCACTGGCACAAGCACAAACGTCGCTGGATCCCGCGGCCCCACATGGAACAGCACGCTCTCCAGCACCCTCGTCAGCGCAAGCGATCCGCACATTCCTATGGCTCCCCCAATCACGATAAGCCGCACGCCCTCGCTCAGAATCAGCCGCAGCACATCTCCGCGATTCGCTCCCACGGCAATCCTGATCCCGATCTCCCGCGTCCTCTGTTGCGCCATAAACGCCACCACCCCGTACAGTCCGATCAGCGCCATCACGAGCCCCGTGCACGCAAAGAAACTCAACAGTGCCGTCTCGAACCGTGGCCGATCCGCCAGCTTGTTCACCATCGTCGAAACCCTCTCGATCTGCACCGGAGCATTCGCATCGATCTGCGCGATGCGCCCTCGAACCATCTGCTCCACGGTCACCGTCGGCAACGACGTTTCTATAAGCACCACCGTATGCCTGTTCCAGCTCTCCGGCCGATTTAGGCGCACTTCGTAATATTCGGGATCATCCTGCCCGATCAGGCCGGCATTTTTCACGTTTCCAGCCACGCCAACAACCGTGAACACCTGCTTGCCTAGCGAGAAATAAGGCTGAAACGTGGCATATTGCAGATGCTTGCCGATCGCATTCTCCTTTGGGAACAATCGTGCGGCCAGGAGTTGGCTCAGAATAATCGACTCACTGCCAGTGTTTCGATCGTCATCGGTGAACGCGCGGCCGGCAACGATCGGAATGCGCAAAACTTTGAAGTAGTCCGGCGTAACCTTACGAACCACAACCGTCCCGCCCGTGCCGTTTGGAGCGGCAGCTTTGCCATCGGCAAAGATTTCAGAGTAGCGGCTCTCATTGCGCCATCTGTCCAAATCAAGCGGCATAGATTCACTTATCCCAACAGCCGCAACGCCCGGCGTACTACGCAAAGTGGCTTCGATGCGGAGAAAGAAGTCCATGTAGGCCTGCATGGTCGGATATTGCTTAGCAGTGAGCGGAACTCGCACCGCCAGCACGCCACGCGTCTCCATCCCGAGATCCTCCAACTGGATGTTCCGGAAACTTCGAACCAGCAATAGAGCCCCTGCCAACAAAACAACGCTGACAGCAATCTGTAACACAACGGTGATGTTCCTCAAACGCGCATGCTGGCCCGAACTGCCGGCGCGCACCATCAACGCACCAACACCGGTTCGCTCCATTGCCGGAATCACACCCGTCACGCATGCGCTGATAAACGCTACAAAGATGGTGAAGCCAATCACGCGATTATCAATTCGCGCCTCCCCCATGAAGGGAATACCTGCGGGAGCGATCGCGATAAATGCACAAAGCAATCCTGCTGCAAGCCCGCATCCAAGCACAGTCCCAAAGGCTCCCAGGACTAGAGACTCGGTGAGCTCCTGAACGAGAAGTTGGACCCGGGTCGCGCCTAGAGCAGACCGTACTGCAAGCTCGCGTGCCCGAGCTGCCCGTCGTGCTGACAGAAGGCCGGTCATGTTGGCGCACGCAATCAGCAGCACCGCGAACACCGCTCCCAGTAGCACCTTGGCCGCAAGATATGCGTTCTGCATCTGCCGGTCGCGCAACGACCGAACCTCAAGACGGAAGTCTTTCCGGATCTCCGCAGGAATCCACTGCTGCGTGTGCAGAAAGAGTGGCGTCATCTCCGCCTTAGCCTCCGCAACCGTGATGCCAGGCTTCAAACGTGCGAAAGCCCACATCGGGTATCCGATTCCTGCATTCACGGTGTGCTGTGCGGCAATATCGGTCTGCGCTGGCATCAGCAGGTCAGCTGCCTGCAATCGGGGCATCTCGAACCCGCGAGGCAGCACACCAACGATTCTGTACAGTTCGTCATCGATTTCGATCGACCTAGTAACAACATCCGGCGACCGGTTGAACCTGCTCAGCCAGAGCGCATCCGAAATGATCACAGAGCGCGGTCCGTGCGGTACGTCCTCTTCCGGCACAAAATTGCGGCCTGCCTCCACCGACACGCCCAGGGTTGAGAGGAAATTCTGCGCTACGATCGCACATTCAAGGTGAAGAGGATTGTTCTCTGTTAGATTGCACTCCTGCGCGCCTCGTTCAAACGTCATCGACTCAAACGGTCTCTGGTTATCGCGCCACTCGTAAAAAAATCCGCCTAGAGTAAACTCCTGCCGTTCCAGTGACTGCGCGAGCCCAATCGAGACAAGCCGGTCGTCATGCGCGTACGGCAAGCTCCGGAACAGAATCCGGTCCACCACGCTGAACACCGCCGTGGTCGCCCCAATTCCCAACGCCAGCGTCACCACCGCCGCAAGTGCGAACACCGGGCTGCGCCGGAACCCGCGTAGTGCATACCGCACATCGCGCACCACGCTCTCAATCGCAGGCAGCGTCGCCCGGTCTCGATAGGCCTGCCTTGCCTGCTCTGCTCCACCCAGCCGCAGCAACGCATCACGACGGGCCTCCGTCTCGCTCAGCCCTGCAGCCACGCCATCGCGTGCGTGTTCGGCGATGTGGCTTTCCAGCTCCGCGTCGAAATCACTCTGTGCCCGCACACTTCCGAGCAGCGCACCAAGCCGCATCCAGAACGCACGCAACCTCCGCATTCCGACCTCCCACGAAACCAGCCCGCCTCTCGTAGCCCTAGTCCGCCCGCAACGCCTCCATGGGATCCACTCCAGCCGCGCGTTTTGCCGGAATCCAGGCCGCCACTACCGCGACCATCGCCATCAACACCGGCACCAGCCCAAACGTAAGCGGATCGACCGCGCTCACATCGAACAGGAAGCTATGCAGCGCCCGGCTCAGCGCGATGGCTCCGGCTAGTCCCGCCACGCATCCCGCCAGCGCCAGAAAAAGGCTCTCCCTCACCACGCCGATTACGATCTGCCAGCGCTGCGCGCCCAGTGCCAGCCGCAGCCCGATCTCCCTCGTCCTCCAACTCACGATGTACGCAATCAGGCTGTAGACACCCACGGCGCCAATCACGATCGCCAGCGCACCAAACCCCAGCAGCAATACTGCCAATGCCCGCGGCGCTGCCACCGAGTTCGATACCAGATCGTCCATCGCTCTCACACGCGTCACCGGCGCTTGCGCATTCACACTCGCCACCGCACTGCGCAAACCCGCGGCCGCCTCGCTCGCGCTCGTATGCGAACGCAGCATCGCAAACATCACCGGCTGCTCGCGGTCCCGCGTCAACGGCAGAAAGACCTCATCCTTGAACCCCTCCTGCAACCCTCCCTCCAGCGCATTCCGCACAACCCCCACAACAACGGACGCTTTCTCTGCATTCCACATCGCCGGCGATTTCTCATCCGCCACGTCCAGCAGATGCTTTCCAATCGCGCTCTGACCCGGCCAAAGCCGCTGCGCCATGTGCTCGTTCACCACCACCGCGTGGGTCGACCCCGAAGCATCCTGCTCTTCCAGCAATCTTCCCTGCACCAGCTTGAGACTCAGCACATCGAAGTACCTCGCCGACACCACCCTGCTCGTCGCCAGCAGCGCACCCTGGCGCGCATCACGCGGATGATCTTGCGCGTCGAAGACATAGTTATCCGCCCTCCCGCTCAGCGGCAGCGAATCCGTCAGCGCCGCTGTCTCCACGCCCGCAATTCCTCGCGACCGATCCAGCACCGCATCGAAGAACGACTGGCATCTCCCCTTCTCCTTGCAAGCCGATGCATCCAGCGCAACCTCCGCCGTCACCACATGATTGGTTTGAAATCCTGGATCCACCTTGGTGAGGCGGTACAGGCTGTGCAACACCAGCCCCGCCGTAGTAATCACCACCACCGTCAGCCCGATCTGCGCCATCACCAGGATCTTCGAAATTCCGAATCGCGATCCCTGCCCTGCCAGTCCGCGCCCGCCCATGCGTAGGGTGCTCAGCAGGTTCATTCCCGCCATTTTCATCGAAGGAATCAACCCGAACACCAGTCCCGCAAACACCGACGCGCAAATCGTAAATACAACGTCACCCCAGTGCAGTCCCACATCCTCGATTCGGGGCGTGTCCGCCGGCAGCAGCCCCACAAAGATCCGAAGGCTCGCCGCAGCCGCCCCCAGCCCCACCGCGCCCGCGGTCAGCCCAACCACCACACTTTCTGACAACAGTTGCTGCACGAGCCTCTTCCCTGAAGCTCCCAGCGCGCTCCGCACCGCAATCTCCCGCTCCCGCGCACTTGCCCGCGCCAGCATCAGGTTTGCGACATTGGCGCACGCAATCAGCAGAATCAATCCGACCGCGCCAAACAGCAGCAGAAGCCGCGGCCGCATTGCACCCGTCTGCGACTCAAGCAGCGGCACGACGCTCATGTCTGAAGCCCAGATATCCGGCATCCGGAACGGAAACACAGGCAACAGCACCGAGTGCAGTCGTCTCAATTCAGCCTGCGCCTGCGCCGGCGTGGCCCCATCTGCCAGCCGGCCAAATCCGCGCAGGTTGAAGTCGTTCCACGGATCAAAAGCATCTCCGCCCTTGAACGAAACCGGCGTCAGGAACTGCGTATCCGCATACGGAAAATGCACTCCCGCCGGCATCACTCCAATCACACGCCGCGAAACTCCATCAATCCGAATCTGCCTCCCCACCGCTCCCGCATCTCCGCCGAAGTGCTGCCGCCAGTATCCATAGCTCAGCACCACGTCGTGATCCTCTCCCGCAACCGCATCCTGCGCAGAGAAGAACCGCCCCGCCGCCGGCCTCACTCCCAGCACATCCAGGGCGTTCACTGTCACCGCCGCACCAAACACCCGCTCCGGCACATCTCCGTCCGAAATGTTCGACTCCGCATCCGCCCCATACCCTGCCACCGCCTTCAGCGCCGTTGCATGGCTTCCAAGCTCCCGTATCCATCCCTTTGGAAAGAGCGGCGAGTTCGTCCCCGCAATTCGCACCAGCCTGTCCTGTTGCGCATAGGGCAGCGGGCGCAGAAGAATCGAATCCACCAGCGTATAGATCACCGCGTTCGCGCCGATCCCCAGCGCCAGCGTCAACACCGCCGTAACTGTGAACCCCGGCGCCCTTCGCATCTGCCGCAGTGCAAACCGCACATCCTGCAAAAGGCTCTCCAGTGGCGGCAGCGTCGCCCTCTCCCGGTATGCCTGCTTCGCCTGCTCCGCTCCGCCCAGCCGCATCAATGCCTCCCTCCTCGCCTCGTCTTTGCTCGCCCCGGCGCGCATCCGCGCCTCCACATCCATCGCGATGTGGCTCTCGAGTTCCGCGTCAAACTCCACGGCCTTCCGCCGCACAAATACGCCGCGCGCTCGCAACCAGAAAGCTCTCTGCTGTCCCATCGCCGCTCCTACTCCGTCCGCAACGCTTTCACCGGATCCACCAGCGTCGCTCGCCGCGCCGGCAGCCAGCACGCAATCAGCGCAATCACTCCCAGAAACACGGGCGCCGCCGCAAACGTCACCACATCGTGCGGCTTGATCCCGTACAGAAAACTCGAAGCAAACCGCGACAGCATCCACGCTACCGGCCAGCCCAGCGCCATCGCAATCAGCGCCAGCGCCATTCCCTGGCGAACCACAAGCCCTGCAACATTGCCGGCGCGCGCACCCAGCGCCATCCGTATCCCGATCTCCCGCGTTCGCCTGCTCACCGCATAGCTCATCACGCCATACAGACCCACAGCCGCCAGCAGCAGCCCGATCCCGCCGAACACGCCGAAGAGCGTCGCCGCCAGCCGAGGCAGGAAGTACGCCGATTTCACGTGCTCCTCCATCGTCTCCTCGTTGTAGATCGCGATGTTCGGATTGAGACCATAGATCTGCCGCCGCACAGCCTCCGAAAGCGCCGCAGGATTACCCGGCGTGTGCACCACCAGCGTGTATCCCATGCCAGATGGATCTTCCGCAATGCTCTGATCGAGCGAGCGATACAGCACAGGCCGCGTATCTTCGCCCAGCGTGCGCGATTTCGTATTCCCGACCACGCCGATAATCTCGTACGTCCAGCTGCCACCGTGCACGTGCTGCCCGATCGGATTGCCGCCCGGAAACAGCTTGTCGACAAAAGCCCTATTCACCAGTGCCACCCTCGGACCGTTCGCCGCCTCATTTGCGACATCATGCCCGGCAAGTATCGGAATCCCCATCGCGCTGAAATACCCCGGCGTGATCATGTACAGCTCCGTCATTGCGTTCACCGCGTCCTTCTCTTCGCGTCCCGCCACTGTGAACCCGTCGCTCCGATGACCACCCGAGAGCATCGCCACATCCGTCGGGACTGCGGCATCGACCCCCGGCAGCGCTGCAACTCTCTGCCGCAACTCCCGCATGAACCTGCTGATCTGTTCCGGCGTGTATCCATTCAGCCTCGGATCCATCGACATCAGCAGCAATCCCTGCGAACGAAATCCAAGATCGATGCGCGCGGCGCTCTCCAGGCTCCGCAGAAACAATCCCGTCACGCACAGCAGCACCACCGACATCGCAATCTGCGCCACCACTAGAACGTTGCGCAGAGTCACGCGCCGTCCCGGCCGCACCAGCGCATCCTCCCCCTTGAGTGCATTCGCCAGCATCGGTCGCGACGCCGCCCACGACGGGGCCATTCCCAGCAGCACGCCGCACCCAATGCTCACCGAGAACGTGTAGAGGAGCGTGCGCCAGTCCAGAGCCACAAACAAATTCAGGGGAATCGGCGCTGGAACATGAAATGCCGACAGCGCCTGCGTAGCCCATAGGGACAACAACACGCCCAGCGCTCCGCCCGTCACGCCCAGCAGCGTACTCTCCATCAGCATCTGTCGCCGCAGTCTCGCTCGCGTTGCGCCCAAAGCCAGCCGCACTGCCATCTCTCTCTGTCGTCCCGCCGCTTTTGCAAACAGCAGGTTCGCAACATTCGCACCCGCAATCGCCAGCAGCAGCAGCACAATCACGCTCAGCACCGAAAAAAACGTCAGCACCGCGCCTCTCTCGCGCGGCGGCAGCGAGCCCGCCTGTTCGAACCGGAACGCCATGTTCTTGTCCGTTTTGGGATACTCTGCCTCGAAGCGATGCCCCATTGTGTCCAGCTCGCTTGCTGCCTGGCTCCGCGTCACCCCGTCGCGCAGCCGCGCCACAACCGCAAGCCAGTGATACTCGCGCGAGTTCTGCGGAGGCAGGTCGGCCGCCAGGTCCTTCGCCAATTCCAGCGGTACCCAGTACTGAATGTCCAATATCTGATCGACGCTGCGGAACGACGCCGGCGCCACCCCGATCACAGTGAACGCCTTCCCCGACAGCTTGACGCTCTTGCCCACAATCTGCGGATCGCTCGCAAACCGCCTCTGCCACAGCCTTGCGCTGAGGACCACGTCCGGCGACCGGCTCTCCTGCTGTGCAAACCCACGCCCCGCCACCATAGGCAGTCGCAGCACATCAAAGTAGTTCGTCGTCACCGCCTGGCCCCACACTCTCTCCGGGTCACCATCGCCGCTGATCGATGCGGGAAGTAGCTCGTAGAAGGCAGCCACACCCGAAAATGACTTCGCTTGATTCCGTATGTCCTCATATACAGGCAGAGGAAACTCGTTGCAGCATGGATCGCCTTTCGGCGCAATATGCAGCGACAGAAGGGTCGCAGGATCCCCGACCGGTGCGGGTCGCAGCACAAACCGGCTCACCATCGCAAAAATCGTCGCATTCGCGCCAATCCCCAGACCGATCGAAATCACCGCCACCAGCGTGATCGCCGACTGCTTCGCAAGCGTACGCACCGCATACTTGGCATCGCGCCCGAGATTCTCGATCCAGGGCAGCGTCCGTCCTTCGCGCCGCGCCTGCTTCGCCTGCTCCACTCCGCCTAGCTGCATCAACGCACGCCTCCGCGCCTCGTCTTCACTCAAACCCATGCGCACCCCGTCTTCCACCTGCATCGCGATGTGCGCATCAAGCTCCGCCGAGAACTCCTCATCCGCGCGATCCCGCACCATCCCTAGCAACCGCATCCAAACTCCGCGCAGCTTTCGCACTCAACCCTCCCTATTCGGTCCGCAACGCCTGCATCGGCTCGATCGAAGCCGCGCGCTTGGCAGGGACCACCGCCGCCACCAATCCACAAACCACCATCAGCGCGGAAACTGCAACCACCGTCATCGGATCGTGCTCGCTCACGCCAAACAAAAACGACCGCATCACGCGCGTCATCATCCACACGCACGCCAGTCCAGCGACAAGCCCCGCACCAACCAGCGCGCCCGCATTCCTCATCACGAGCAGCAGCACATCCCGCCGCTCCGCACCCAGCGCCATGCGGATTCCCACCTCGCGCGTCCGCCGATTCACGGAGAATGCCATCAGCCCATACAGCCCCACCAGCGCAAGCACCAATGCGATTCCGGCAAACGCCGTCAGCAGCGAAGTCTGAAACCGCCTCCGCGCACTCGCCAGCGAAACCCACTCCCCCATCGTCCGTATATCCGTCATCGCCAACTGCGGATCGATTTGCTTCAACAACAACCGAATCTCATTCGTTAATGTCGCCACCGGCAATGCCGAACGGACTGCTACACCTGCCCCGCTCATCTGATAATTGGCGTAGTACATCTGCGGCTCTGCTTCCTCTTCGAGACCCACATGCCGCACGTCCCCGACCACGCCCACCACGGTGTTGAAGTCTTTCCAGCCGTCCGCTTCCCGGTTAGTACTGATGCGCGCCCCGATTGGATTTCGATTCGGGAAGTAAACATCTGCAAGTCGCTTGTTGATGACCGTCACGCCAGCCTTCCGGGTGATGTCGTCCTCCGTCAGATAGCGACCTGCAATTAGCGAAATGCCCATCGCCGTGAAGTACTGTGGAGTAACATATCGAGCTTCGGCCTCCTGAAACTCTTTGTTGCTCTGCGACCCATCTATCCACATCAACGTGATACTTTCCGAGTTCGTGAGCGGCAGATAGTTCACCGCTCCGGCCGCAACAACTCCCGGCAGATGATTTAGCTTGGCAGTGAGCTGCCGAAAGAAATCAACCTGCTGCTCTGGCGTTTTGTATCGATCATCAAGGCTCACATGAAACGTCACCGTCGCCTGAGAAAAACCCGTGTCGACGTTCACAACTTTCACGTAGCTGCGGATCAGCAACCCCGCCGCAGCCAGCAGCACAACCACCATCGCTGTCTGCGAAACAATCAGGCCGCTCTGCACCCGGCTATGCCCTCGTGAGCTTGCACGCGCGCCATGCGCCTTCAGAAACTCAGTCAGCTCTACCCGCGATGCCCGCCACGCTGGCAGCAATCCTGCAAACAAGCTTGTAAACAGCGCCGCTCCCAAAGCAACCGCCAGCACTCGCCAATCCAGCGATGCCTCGTTCAATCGCGGAATGTTGCCCGGATCGAGCTTCGGCAGCAGCCGCAGGAACAGAAACGCAAGGGCAACTCCCACCGCGCATCCAGCAGCCCCAATCAACAGCGACTCCGTCAGCAGTTGCCGCACCATCCGCCCGCGTCCCGCACCGAGCGCAGTCCTTACTCCCAGCTCACGCGCCCTCTCAGCCGCTCGAGCCAGCAGCAGGTTTGCTGCATTGCCGCACGCTATCAGTAACACCAGCCCAACCGCCGCCAGCAGCAACCGCATCAGCGGCCGCACCGGGCCGATCGACACATCGGTGAGCCGCTCAATCAGCGCGCCCCACTGGCGCAGCGGCCCCAACTCATCGTTCGGGTTGCCCGGATATTCCTTATCCAGCCGCGCCATGATGCCGGCCATCTCCGCCTGCGCCGCGCGCACCGAAACCCCAGACCGCAGCCGCGCGATCGTGGTGTTGTCGTCCGGCTCCCGCGCAACTCGCTGCTTCGCACTCAATACCAGCGGCATCCAGACCTGCGTGGACTTGATATGCGAATTCCCGTAGGGCAGATCCGACCCAAACGGATACTCAAACTCCGGCGGCATCACGCCGATAACCCGGTAGGTCGCCTTGTCCAAAACAATTGATTGCTGCAACACATCCGAGCGCCCACCAAATCGCGACATCCACATCGAGTGGCTGATCACGATTACCTTGTCACGGCCGCTCTGCACATCCTCGCTGGTGATTGCCCGCCCGATCTCTGGGTTAGCCTCGAGCGTCCGGAAGAAATCTTCGTCCACGCGCGCCGATCCAACCTGCTGAACCGTTCCGCCCTCGTTCAGGTTCGACATCACCTGTACGAAGTTGCTCATCGACTCGAATGACCGGCTCTCCCGCTTCAGATCGTAGAAGTCCCCATACGCCGGGCAAATCACCTCGGCAGGAATCTTCAAATTCGGATTCGGCGAGAACAGATACACCAGCCTCTCCGGATCCCCGTACGGCAGAGACCGGATCAGCACAGCATTCACCAGGCTGAAGATCGCTGTGCACGCGCCAATCCCCAGACCAACTGTTGCAATGGCCGTCAGCGCAAATCCCGGTGCCCGCCGCAACGTCCGCGCTCCATACCGCACGTCCTGCACCAGGTTCTCCATCCACACCAGCCGCGCCCGCTCACGCTGCGCTTGCAGCACCTGCTCCGCGCCGCCCAGCTTTACCAGCGCGATCCTTCGCGCCTCCGCCTCGCTCATCCCCGCCGCAACCCCGGCCTCCGTATGCAGCGCCACATGGGCTTCTAGTTCAGCGGACAACTCACCTTCCGAGCGTCCGCGGTCGAGCATGTTTCCAAACCGTATCCACAGCGCGCGCAGTCTTCGCATAGGCACTGCTACTCCATCCGCAACGCGTCTGTAGGATTGATGTGCGCTGCTCGCCGCGCCGGCAGCCAGCACGCGACCAACGCAATGGAACACAAGAAGATTGCTGCCGCTGCATAGATCAGCGGATCCATGCTGGTCCGTGCCAGCAGCATCGGATGCTGTCCTCCGCCGAAGTTCGCAAATGAGAAAGCAGCAATACTTCTCGTGAGCAGTAGCGCCAGCGCAATGCCTCCCGCAACCCCTGCTGCCGTGACCGCCAGTCCCCTCCCGATCACCAGTCCCAGCACGTGCCGTGGCCGCGCCCCCAGCGCCATGCGCACGCCGATTTCCTTGGTCCGCTGCGCCACCCAGTACGCCATCACGCTGTAGAGACCCACTCCCGCAAGAAGAATCGCAATCGATCCCATCACCGTCATCAGACTCGCAGCAAGCTTCTGCGGATAGAGCGAAGCGCCAATCGCCTCCGTCATTGGCTGCGCGTCGTAGACCGTCACATTCGGATCGACCGAGCGCGCCTGCCTGCGCAGCGTCGACAGAATGCCGTTCGGATCCCCATGCGTCCGCACATAGATCGAGAGACTCATGTCTTCGCGATAAAGCTGGCGAAAATTCACATAGAAGTATGGCGTCGGCTTTTCATTGAGGTAGTGGTATTTCGAATCCTTCGCCACTCCGACAATGCGGAACCATGTCCCCCAGCCATGCACCTTGTGGCCGAGCGCTTTTCCATCGGCGAAGTAGCGCTTCGCAAACGTCTCGTTCACAATCATCACCGCCGGCGCTTTTTCATTGTCCTGTTCGGTGAAGTTGCGCCCATCGACGATCGGAATCTTCAGCAGCGGCAGATAGCCCGGCGAGATCACGTTGCGGAAGACATTCATGTTTTCATCGGGCTGCGGAGCATACCCTTCGATCTTCAACTCTTCCCACCAGCTGGGCTCGTAGCCAAGCGGCACGCCATCTGCATAGGCCAGGCCCTCCACGCCGGGCGCACTCTGCATCTGCTGTTCGAGCCTGCGGCAAAATTCTTTTCGCTGCGCGAGGTTGTAGCCGTTTGTGGAGAGATACAGCTGGCTGACCAGCACGTGATTGGGGTCGAAGCCCGAATCCACGTGCAGGGTCTGCGCAAAGCTGCGCGCAAACAGTCCGGCTCCTACCAGCGTTACCAGCGCTAGTGCCACTTCGCTGGCCACCAGCACTGAGCGCGTTCGGTTGTGTCTGCGGCCGGCAGAGCCGCTTCGGCCGCCATCGTTGAGGCGCGAGCTTAGATTCAGTCTTGTCACATGCAGCACAGGCAGCACGCCGGCCAGCGCCGCAACCAGCACGCACAATCCAGCCGTAAACACCATCACCGGCAGGTCCGGTCGAATATTTAGCGACGTTACTGTCTTCCACGCCCCCGGAGGCATCAGCAGCGTCAGTGCTCGACTCGAGAGCGGCAGCACCGCCAACCCCAGCCCCGTGCCGAGAAGCGTGAGCGTCATGCACTCTGTCAGAACCTGCCGCGCCACACGCCCGCGCCGCGCGCCCAACGCCATCCGCGCAGTGAATTCCTTTTCCCGCGCCGTAGCACGCGCCATCAGCAGGTTGGCCACATTCGCGCAAACAATCAGCAGAACAAGCACCGATACGCCCATCAGGATCCGCAGCGGCCCCGCCAGCAATGCCTGAGGTCCGAACGGCGACTGTGAAAGCGGAAGCAGTGTCGCACTCATACCCTCGCTCACGTCTGCATTCGCCACGGCCATGCGATCCGCGAGCGTCTTCAACTCCTGCGCCGCCTGCGCAAACGTCGCTTCCTTCTTCACCCGCGCGATGGCCAGCATGTTTCGGGTGTGGCGATCGCGCAGCATCCAGTCCTGCACTCCGTTCAACATGGGCTGCTGCATGTACGGAACCCACAGGTCAAACGCAGTCGCCGGAATCGATCCGTGAAAAGCCGGATCGGCAACACCCACCACCGTAAGCGGTCGCTGGTTGATGCGAATCGTCGAGCCGATCACATGCGGATCGGCGCCGAAGTGCGTTCGCCAGTACTGATCGCTGATCACCGCAACCGGGTATTGCCCCACCGCGTCGCCGTACTCCGCCGGGAGAAAAAGACGTCCAGCCTCAGGCTTCACTTCCAGAACCGAAAAGAAGTTGCCGCTGACCAGTTCTCCCCATACCCGATCGCTATGCTCTTCGCTGCCTACACTAAACGCCGCCGGCCGCGTCACGGCGATCCCATCCAGCAGCTTAAGGTGATCGCGAAAGTCCTTGTAGTCCGGATAGGACGAAGTGATCCACGTTCCGTCAGCCGCCACGCTCACTACGCTCGCAAGCTGCGATGGGTTCGCAACCCCGCTTAAAAGCTGCAGCGAGACCGCATCAATCCACGTGAACACCGTCGTCGTCGAAGCGATGCCCACCGCAAGCGTCAGTACCGCCAGCACAGTCACTCCCGGATTCCGCATCATGCTGCGGCCCGCAAAGCGAAGATCGCGCACAAAGTCCTGCATCCACCAGATGCCGGCGCGCTCGCGATAAGCCTGCCTCACCTGCTCTGTTCCGCCCAGCTGAACAAGTGCACGGCGTCGCGCCTCCTGCTCATCCAGGCCCTGCCGCTTCCCGTTCTCAACCGCCATCGCCACATGGCTCTGCAGTTCCGCATCAAACTCGTCGTCGTGGCGGCCGCCGCGGCGAAGTCTCATCCACATTGCTCGAAGCGCTTTCATTACGCCTCCTCGGCCGGCGTGAGAAACCGCGACAGAATCTCCGTCGTCTGCTCCCAGTCCGCCGTCGCCCTGCGCACCTGCTTCTGCCCGGACTTCGTCAGCTCGTAAAATTTTGCCTTCCGGTTGTTATCGGAGAAGCCCCACTCCGACCGCACGTATCCCTCTTGCTCCAGCTTCAGCAGCGCCGGATACAGCGTTCCGTAATTCAGTTGCAGCAAATCGCCACTCGTCTGCTCGATGCGCCGCGCAAGCCCGTACCCGTGCTGCGGCCCCATCGTCTCCAGCGTCTTCAAAATCATCAGCGCCAGCGTTCCCTGCCAAACATCCGTCTTGTCGCCCATTCTCTTCTCCTATGGGTCTGCAATAGGAGCACTCTACGCCCGCCTCTATGGGAACGCAATAGGAACGGCACGCGTCCGCCAAATACTTGTGACGAACAGCGCAGCTCATGCATGTTAGCCTTGCCTCAACGTTCGCCTGAACACAAACACGGAGCCTGACACCCATGAAGACGCGTCGCTTCGCGCTCGCCGCCCTCGCAGCACTCTCTGCCCCCGGGCTGATACTTGCCCAGTCGGCCTCCGACCTCCCCGCGTCTGTCGACAAGCAACTCCCCGCGCTCACCGAGACGTACAAGCACCTGCACCGTGCACCCGAACTCTCCCACCACGAAGAGAAGACCTCCGCCTTCCTAGCGGCTGAACTCCGCAAGCTCGGCTACACCGTCACCGAGCGCATCGGCAGATACGAAGACGGCTCCCAGGCGTATGGCATCGTCGCCATCCTCCAGAACGGCTCCGGCCCGCGCCTCCTCATCCGCAGCGACATGGACGCGCTCCCCGTCGAAGAAAAGACCGGAGTCGATTACGCCTCCACCGTGCGCTCCAGCAACGCTCAAGGCCAGGACGTCGGCGTCATGCACGCCTGCGGTCACGACATCCATATGACCGTCTTGCTCGGCACCGCCCGGGAACTCGCCGAACGCAAGTCGCAGTGGCACGGCACCGTCATGCTCATTGGCCAGCCCTCGGAGGAAATGATCGACGGCGCAAAAGCCATGCTCGCCGACAACCTCTACCAGCGCTTCGGCCGTCCCGACTTCGTGCTCTCAGAGCACGACTCCAACGACGTCGCCGCCGGATCAGTCTCTCTGAAAGGTGGTCCGCTCCTCGCCAGTTCCACCGGGATCAACGTCACCATCCGCGGGATCGGCGGCCACGGCTCGCGCCCGGAAGTCGGCAAGGACCCCATCGTTCTCGCTGCCGAATTCATCCTCGTTGCCCAAACCATCGTCAGCCGGCAGATCGATCCCCAGCAGCCCGCAGTCCTCACCGTGGGATTCATCCACGGAGGCACGAAGAACAACATCATCCCTGATCAAGTCGAGCTCGGTATGACACTCCGCACCTATTCGCAGGCCCTCCGCGATACGATCCTCGCCGACATCCGCCGCACCGCCAACGGCCTGGCCGAGAGCTATGGAATCCCCGCCGACCGCATGCCCGTCGTCAAGGTCCTGGAAAGCACTACCGCAACCCTCAACGACGCGCCGCTCACCGAGCGCCTGCGCAAATCCGCAACCGCCGCGCTCGGCCCCGACCACGTCGAAGAAGCCAAAGCCGTGATGGGCAGCGAAGACGTGGGTCTATTCACGCTCGACGGCACGATTCCCGGCGTCATGTTCTGGCTGGGCGCCGCCGACCCCATCAAACTCGCAGAGTGCCGCAAGACCGGTGTTGCCTTGCCCAGCCCCCACTCCGCCCTCTTCGCCCCCGTCTACGCCCCAACCATCAAAACCGGCGTCACCGCCATGACCGCCATGGCCCTCGACCTCCTGAAATAGCTTCTCTCTCGTGGATCAAGCGCGCCTTCAACCCGCCTTGAAAGAAGGCACCAGTCCGTTCTCGCTGAAGGACATTCATCGCAAGAAGGTCTGTATCAGGGCACGACTTCAGTCGTGCCGAAAAGGCAGTTTAAGAGTCGAAGTGGGCTTCAGCCCCTGCCCCATCCGTCTGCCTCAGTACCCATCATGTCTCCGCGAAGCAACACTGCCTGTCATCCCGACCTGCAGTTAGCTTAAGCGATCGCAAGGCTCGGCTCTGCGGTCGTTTCCGCATCTCCTGCATTTCAGATGGTTGATTAGGGATTTTTCCTTCAGGCTATGATTGCCTAATGCTTCGCGTTTTAGCGGTACTTCTAATCAGTTTTTCACTGATGTCCGCGCAACACGTCTCAACTCGCCCATCCTTTAATCAATATCCAGCAAAGGAGATTTATAAGGGAACTCCCGCGATACCCAAGCTAAATCACAATCAGCGGTCTTTTCGCACCATCATCCTGAGAGGAGCAAAATCGTCCGTCCAATTCGCAGGCCATTATACGGTGCCACAATTCGGCTGCGGTGCGGAGTGCAGCGGGTTCTACATCGTCGACTCCATCAGTGGAAGGGTGTATGACGGATTCGGAATCATTGATCTACCTCGCAATTGGCTGGAGAAGCAATCTGGCGAGGAGCCGCCTCGAATCCAATTCATGCCTGACAGCCGTCTGATCAAAATAAACGGTTGTCCTGACGAACGAGACTGTGGCTACTACGACTACGTAATCGATGACGGCAAAGGTTTGAGACTCATCGGAAAATGGCTTCTGCCCGAAGAGTTTCAGGACTAGGCTTGAAGCCCATTCACTTCCCCGGCCCCACCAGCGCCCCATACACCACGCCCCGGCTCAGATACTGCAGATTCTCCGTATTCGGCCCGCCGCCCATCCGCTGAATCATCCCTACAAACACCACATCGTTCGTCGGATCGATCCAGAACCACGTCCCCGCCGCGCCATCCCAGAAAAAAGTTCCCTTCCCCTCCGGCAGATTGGCAGTCGGCGGATCGAACACCACCGCGCAGTTATAGCCATACCCAAACCCCGGGCGCATCCTCTGCGAACCGATGCTGAACTCGCCCGTCAGCAAATTCGACGCCAGATGGTTCGCGCTCATCAGCTGCACGCTGGCCGGGGACAGCAGCCGCGTCCCGTTAAGCTCGCCACTGTGCGCCAGCATCTCCGCAAACCGGAAATAATCCTCAGCCGTCGACACCATGCCGCCGCCGCCCGAAGCCATCGTCGGCTCATGCGCGAAATCACGTTTGTTCACTGTCTGCGGCCCGTGATCCGACAACCCGCCGTTCGGCTCCACGTAGTACACCGTCGCAAACCGCGGCCACTTATCCTCCGGTACATAGAATCCCGCGTCCTTCATGCCCAGGGGCTTGAATATCTCGTCGCGATAAAACTCCGGCAGCGTCTTGCCGGAAAGCTTCTCCACGATGTAGCCCTGAATATCCATCGAGACCGAGTACACCCACTTCGTCCCCGGCTGATACAAGAGCGGCACTCCCGCCAGCTTGGTCACAAACTCATGCAGATCCTTCGTCGCGAACAGGTCCGCATCGCGCACCATCTTGTCCACCGGCGTATTCCCGAAGATCCCGTACGTGAACCCCGCCGTATGCGTCATCAGCTCCGCCATCGTCGGCGGATGCACCGGATCTTCGAGGATCATCTTGCCGCTCGCATCCTCGCCCGCGTAGACCTTCAGGTGCGCAAACTCCGGCACGTACTTCGCGATCGGATCCGACGGCATCCACTTGCCCTGTTCGTAGAGCTTCATCATCGCAACCGCGGTGACGACCTTCGTCATCGAGTAGTCGCGGAAGATCGTATCTTTCGTCATTGGCTCGTGCTTCTCGATGTTGCGCATTCCGTAGGTCAGGTAGTCCACCACCTTCCCGTGCCGCGCCAGGATCGTCACGACGCCCGCCACCTGCTGGTTCTTCACCGCATCTTCCATCAGCGTGTGCAGCCGCTCCAGTCGCTCCGTCGAGAACCCGACCGACTCCGGCTTCACCGGCGTCATATCCAAGCGGCTGCTGGCCGGAGTCGCACTGTTCAAACTGGAAGTCGATGTCTTGGCCGCATTCTGCGCAGTCCCGCAAAACGAACTCGCCGACAACCCAACGCCCACCACCGCCGCACACAACACGCGTTCAATCCGCACCAATTTCACCCTCACTCTCACGACGCACCTTTATACCAAAACAAAGACCAGAACCCCGCAGCCGAATCAATCGACTCCAAAGCCCTGGTCCAATCTCAATCTCTGCGTCTTTAGTCCCTAGTCCCTAGTCCCTGCTTTTAGTAAATCAGCTTCAGCGAAAACTGAATCTGCCGCGACGTTCCCGCCGTCCTGCTGATGAATCCAAACCCGTTCGTCGTGCTGATTTGCGCCGAAGGCACGCCGTTCGCCGTGGTCGTCGTCACTCCCAGCACATTCGCCGGCGTACTCATATTCACAATGTTGAACAGGTTGAACAACTCCGTCCTGAACTGCAGATCCATTCGCTCCGCGCCGCTCGCCCTGCGGCCAAACGGAGTGTCCTTGATGAACGCGAAATCGAAGTTGTAGAACGCCGGCCCGCGAAACGTATTCCGACCCAGCGTTCCAAACCGACCCTGGTTCGGTCCCGTCCCGCCTGCAACAAACACCGGAATACTGAAGTATGCCGGCCCGTTGTTCGGTCCCGCGCCGAAATAATCCTTCCGATCTTTCCGCGCAGTCGAGAGATGCGGCTTTGCAATCTGGTCGGGCCGATCCACACCCAGCGATCCCGCGCCCGTCTGCTGAATTCCCGAGTACACCGTAAACGGCGCTCCCGAGCTGATGCTCGAGATGCTCAGCATCTCCCACCCGTCCGTGATCTTTCTCGGAATCGCCTTCAGAAAACTCGCGTCCTGCAGATGCAGATCCTGCGCCAGGCTCAGTCCGAATCCATGCGTGATATCGAAGTTGGATGGCCCTTTCTCCGGATGCATATCGAACGGGTTCTGCGACAGGCCGGATGCCACGGCGCCCGTCGCTCCAACCCCGCCCAGCACGATGCTTGTGTTATCGATCGATTTCCCCCACGTATAGCTCGCCTGAATTCCGGGGCCTCCGTGTGGAACCGTTCCCGACAGCGAAGTCTGCAGCGCGTGGTAGGTCGAGTGCGAGTCGCCGGTGACCGTCGTTTCCGTCCCGAAGCCCCCAATCACATTGCCGGCCGCGTCGAACTTCGTGTGCGGCGCAAACTCCTCCGTCGCGCCCGGGTATCCATTCGGATACGCAAACCTCGGCAGACGCACTCCCGCCGTTCCCACATACGCTGCATCTGCGGTCAAATTGCCGAACTTGCGTTCCAGCCCTGCCGTCCATGTATACAGCCACGCGTTTCCGAAATTTGGATCAATTCCCTGCAGCTGTAGCGGAATGATATTTGGCGAATCAGTCAGAGCCGCCATGTCCCGCTCGTAGCGGTCCACATCCATCACCGTATTCGCCGGCACATCCTTCGTCTTTCCCGATGCGAAGACATCCTTCCCGTCCGGCGTGTACGTCGTCGGAACCTGTGACGGCGAAATCGTGAAGCCGTACGCCAGCGGATGCGCGCCTGAGGAAACCTGCCGCGGATACACCGCAAACGGAGTTCCGCCGGTCAGCGCGTTGTCCTGCCAGATGTTCGGCGGGATCACCATGGAACTGGCCCCCGCGTGCACCGTCAGATTGTTTGTCGCCTGCCAGCTTGCCTGAACGCGCGGCTGCCATCCGTCGTACTGTTTGCGATACCCCGGCTGAGGATTGATCAGGTATACCTGGTCGCGGCCCCACTCCGAACTGATGCGCGACGTCCGGTGCGCCCGCTCCGAGATCGGCGTATACACATCCCACCGCACCCCGAAATCCAGCGTCAGCTTCGGCGTCACCTTCCACGTGTCCTGCACCCACCACGCGTAGTTCTCGCGGTTGATCGCCGCCGGTCCCATGTGCTCGCCCGACGAAATAAAACTCGGCGCCACCGCCACCGTATACGTAAATGGGCTCCCCGATAAGAATCCGGACAACGAATCCGGCAGCGGGTCGCCAACGTTGATGTTGTGCTTCCCGCTCGCCGACGTAATCGCCTCCGTCGCATATGCGGTGCCGCCGCCAAAACCGTACTCACCGTTGGGGCTCGTTCCAAAGTACGTTGTATCGCGATTGATCCGCGCCTCCACGCCGGCACGAATCGAATGTTTCCCCGTCGTGTACGCAAACGTCTCGCGCCCATGGAACAGGTTCCCGTACGCCTGCATCACAGAACCGGCGGAGTTATCGAACGCCTCAAACAATCCATCGGCGAACTTCACCGCGGGGTCCGTATGGTTCGGCGTCGGAAATCCCGGCGTCGTCCGCGTAATGCTCAGCAGCGACTCCAGCGTCATCCGCGGCGACACCGTGTGCGTCCATGTTCCCATCACGTTCCGCTGCCGGTCCCGGTACTCCACCGCAAACGATGGGTCGATCGCCGTCTGATCCGGATTCGTCGTCGGCCCGGTCAGATTATCCAGGTTGAACCGCGCCAGGAATTGGTCCTTGTCTGTGAACTTGTGGTCGATGCGCACCGAGAACTGGTTCGCATCCGTCACCACCTTCGACGCCGTCGCATAGGTGTTCGCGCCAAACGATCCTGTCGGCAAATTCGGCAACGGATACCGCGCCAGAATCCCGGCAATCTCTGGCCTCACCGGAACAGCAAGCGTATCCGTCGTTCCATCGCTGAAGCCAATCGTGTCGTAAACAACATTGCTTCCTGCCGCCGGCCTTTGGTTCGCAGAAGGCACCGGCATCACCTGCGTCGTTCCCAGCACCTGCCGGAAGCCCTGGTATTGCGTAAAGTAGAACGTTTTCTTTCTGCCGTCATAGATATGCGGCAGAAATACCGGCCCGCCATTCGTGAATCCGAACTCGTTCCTGCGGAAGGGCGGAATTCTTCCCGGATACGCCGGCGTCGGATGATCGAAATAGTTCCGCGCATCGAACGCCGAGTTCCGAACGAATTCAAAAAACGATCCGTGGAATCCACTCGCACCACTCCGCGTATGAATGTTCGTGAACCCTGCCGCCCCGCGTCCAACCTCAGCCGGCATCCACCCCGAGCTCGAGTCAATCCCCTCCACCGCATCCACATTGAAGTTCGAGAACGTCGCGCCGCCCATCTCCGGATCGCTGATATCCGCGCCGTCCATCGCAAACGTCGCTTCCACGCCGCGCTGCCCGTTGATGGCAAACTGCGCGGTGAAGTTCGTCGCGCCGTTCGAGTCCGTCATTGTCCCAGCCGCAAGCAACAACAGGGAGCTGAAGTCGCGCTTGTTCAGCGGAAGTTCGCTTACGGCTTCGCTCGACAGCTCCTCGCCGCCGGTCCCCGTCTTCTCTTTGCGCTCCACGAGCGTACTCACCGTCAGCTCGCCGCGCCCAGCCAGCGTCAACAGCGCCTCCGGCCCATTCACCTTCACATCCACTTGCTGCGCGCTGCTCACCTTGGCGCCCTTCGCCGCCACCGTCAGCCGGTAGCTTCCTTCAGGCACCTGCATCGTAAACCGCCCCTTCGTGTCGGTTCGAGCTTCGCCCTTGCCGTGATCGGAGGTGAGGGTGACCTTCGCTTCGGCAATCGGCGCGCCCGCCGCGTTGCGCAGCAATCCGCTCCATGGCACCTGCGCCATCGATTGCGCAGAGCTGCACAAAAGAAGACCGAAGACGAAAATAGGGAGAGAGAAGAAAAACGCGGACACCGATCGGCGTCCCCACGCGAGGGAGGGCAACTTCTTTGTTGTCACTGGACTACCTTAAAAAAGCAAATGCATCCCGGACGTCCGCTGCATTCCCGTCTCTGCGCCCGGAACTTCCCAGCATTATAGCCCCATCAGCTCTACTAAAACCTTTTTGCGGGGTGCCTGCGCCTTGGCGAAGGCGACCCCGTCACGCCGGAGCCGTAGGAGCAGGCAGACCATGCCGCGCCGGAGCACTCGACGCAGCACCTGGCCCTCGACCTGCGCGAATTGGTGGCAAGTTCGCTCTCCCACCAGCAGCGCTCGTCTCATCGGAAGGAAAGTAGTAGTCGCGGAATAGGTTGGGAATCAGGAACAAACAGATGCCCACCCTCGCCGAGCCTTTGTCGGCTGCGGAAGGGTGGGCCCTGCGTTCAACTGAAAACTGAAACTAGCAACTGATGACTATCTGTTGTTACCACCGGCGGTCGTCGTCGTCATCGTGCCTCCATCCGTAGCCGCCGTTATAGATCTGGCGAACCCGCTCGTAGTACCCGCGCCGGAATCCCTCGCGATACTCATGCGCCTCGAAGCGCGGCAAATCGGTATCGCGATACTCATCGCGATTGTTCACATTCGGCCGGCGATGGTTCTCAAAGTCGCGATCGGCCCCTCTTACTCCGTCATAATATCCACGCCGCTCCCAGGCCTCTTCGCGCTCGTGCCGCTCGTAGCCCCACTGCGGCTGTCCATACCATTGAGCTTTGGCTGTCTTCGCGCTTCCCAGCAGAGTGATCGCAAGTGCAGGTACCAGTAAAAGTGTCCGCCTCATATATATGGTCCTTCCTATTCCGCCGCGCCCTGCGGCTCACCAGTTCTGAGGACTCGCGTCCAACTCCGCCCTCAAACCCTGTGCACCATAAGGACACAATCCCGCCCCGCAGGTTGCGCTCCTGCTCTCGATTTCTTTTGGAAGTTCCGGGTAAACGTAATCCGCCCGCAGTTCAACTCGGTGCCAGGCCCCCTCGAATCCAATTTTTGCCGCTTGTCTATCCTGCACCTTTTGCGCAGAATTGACTGCAACCCATGAAAGTTCCGCCGATGCTGTTTGTGCTCTTCGTCTGCCAGGCTTTGGCAGCCGCGCAACAGCCATCCGTCGCCCAACACCCGCTCCGCCGCCAGTACAGCGAAGGCCAGAAACTCGCGTACCACATGAAAGGCGTAAACGAATCCTGGCACTACGAAATCGATGCGGAAGGCATCGTGAAGAAAGACTCCTCTGGCCGGTTCTTCGAGGAGTTCCGCTGGACAAACATGATCAGCGACGGCCATCCCGTCTCGCTCGCTCCCTCCGCGATCGCCTACCGCCAGAAGCTCACCCTTGATCCCGCGCAGAATCCCTCCGCACCCGATCTCAAAGACGCTGACCCGAAGATGATCGGTCCCATTACCGACCTCATGACCTTCTACGCGGACCTGTGGCTCCCATCAAAGCTCGGCGTGCTCCGCAAGGCAGGAGATCACTTCTACTTCCACAACTTCATGCCGCCCTCGTCCTGGGCCGACGGAAAACGCGTGCTCGTCGGCGAAGACGCCATCGACTTCGACATGACTTTCAAGTCGCTCGATCCCGCCTCCTCGACCGCTCAGATCGAGATAAAGCACGTTCCGCCTCAGAAGCAGGCACTGCCCCTCAAAGCAGACTGGATGAAAGAGCCAGTTGCATCGGCCCAGAACAATTGGATCGAGATCACCAGGAACTCAGATGGAAAATACGAGGCCGGAGTCGGCCTCGAGACCTTCGCCGTGGAACTCAACGTCAGCACTACCGACGGTCACATCGTCAGCGCAACCATGGACAACCCCGTCAACACCGTCGAGCGTATCTGCGAAGACGAATCGCTAGCGAAGTGCTCCGAACCCAAACGCCACGAGATCCTCCGCAGAATCGAAATCACGCAGAAGCCCTGATCGAGAACCGCCTTACGCCGCCCGCGTCTCAAACCGCCCAAAATACGTCAGGCACTGCTGCACAATCTTCTCGCTTGGTTCTCCCGTCTCAACCTGGTTCTGCAGCCACAGCAGCATCGTGCTGTACTCTTCCTGCTCATCCCCATCCAGGTTCAGCTTCGACAGGTTCGCGGCAAGCCTCTCAACCAGCGCGCTCAACTCCACATTGTTCGGCATAATCCATCAATACCCGAACTCGATGTGAATTAGTCGGTACCGAATTCCTGAGCCTCTCTCCGCAACGCCGCCTGCTGAAACGCCATGCACCGGAAGATCACTATCTCTCTGATCTCTGTTCTTCTCCCACTTTGGTGTTAACCACCGCAACTCGACGCTTCAAACTTCGTTCTCATTGACAGGACCAACGACCATGAAAGCCCAGATCAAACACGCAACCATCCCCATGAGCCTTGCCGTACTTTGCCTCGACTGCAACAGCATCAGCGACGCCAACCGCGAGTGCCCAGCCTGCTCCTCGCGTGCCCTGATGAATCTCAGCGCCGTTCTCGATCGCCCCGCCGAACATGCACAGCCTCGCAGGCTCGCCGTCGCCGCGTAGCTATTGGCTACAAGCTACGAGCTACTGGCTTCACCTTCCGGCACTACACTGATTTCGTGCCCACCCCATCCGGAACAAATGGGTGCTTCAGTTCGGCATCATCGCCTGCGCCGGAGTCATCCCGCTCGCCCTCATCGCCGGCCCCATCCGCGGCATCCCTCCCTACTGGCGTCTCATCGACTGCAGCTTCGGCATCATCGGCGTAATCCCGCTCCTCATCTGCCTCCACCACGTCCGCCATCTCGAACGCGCCGCGTAGCTCCTGAAAACTGGAAGCTGGAGACAGGCAACTGGGAACTTGCTATCCCTCCTTACAATGAATCCAGCGTGAGCGAAGATCAGCCCACTCCCGAAGCGGCCATCGTCGACACCATCGCCGCGATCTCCACCCCTCCCGGCCGCGGCGGCATCGGCATCGTTCGCCTCAGCGGCCCTGACTCTGCCTCCATCGCCGTCCAGCTCATGCAGCTTCGCCAGCCACTCGAACACGGCCGAGCGCGCCTCGCCTCCGTGCTCGACGAAGCCGGCCCGGAAGCCTCTACCCAGCCCATCGACCAGGCCGTCGTCACTCTCTTCGCCGCCCCCAACTCCTATACCGGCGACGACCTTGTCGAAATCGCCGCTCACGGCTCTCCGGTCGTCCTCGATCTGCTCCTTCGCAGGGCTCTCACCCTCGGCGCTCGCCTCGCCAACCCCGGCGAATTTACCGAGCGCGCCTTCCTCTCCGGCAAGCTCGACCTCACGCAGGCCGAAGCCGTCCGCGACCTCATCGAAGCCCAGACCCTCACTCAGGCCCGTCAGGCCGCCAGCCAGATGGGTGGCGCGCTCAGCCGCCGCGTCGCTCCCACGAAGCGGTCCCTCGTCGAGCTCATCGCGCTTCTCGAAGCCGGCATCGACTTCGGAGAAGACGACGTCGACGTCACGCCTCAATCCGAAATCGCCCGCCGCATCGACGAGCTCATCCCGCCACTCTCCGCTCTCGAAGCCTCTTTCGCCCGCGGCCGCATCGTTCACGACGGACTCACCCTCGCCATCGTCGGCCGCCCCAACGCCGGCAAAAGCTCCCTATTCAATCGCCTCGTCGAGCGCGACCGCGCCATCGTCACCGCCACCCCCGGCACCACGCGCGACCTCGTCACCGAGCGCATCTCACTCGACGGCATCCCCCTCGAACTCGTCGACACCGCCGGCCTTCGCGACACCCTCGAAGAAATAGAGCAGCTCGGCATCGAGCGCAGTCGCCAGGCCCTCGCTGATGCCGCCATCGTCCTCATCGTCCTCGACGCCACCCAGCCCCTCAACGACGAAGAGCGCACGCTCGTCTCCGGCGTCCAGAACCGCAGCGCCCTCATCGCCATCAATAAAAGTGACCTCAACAAAGCCACGATCTTCTCCTTTGATCCCACCGCATCGCACCATCTGAAGGAGCACAACCTCAGTCTTGCGGAAACCGCCGAACAACCCAATCGCGAACCGTCACTGCATCCATCGCAAGCCTCGAAAGGGCACGACTTCAGTCCTTCCGATGACGCTGAAATCATCAATCGAGTCCGTTCATCGCAGGATTTGAAAGGTCACGTATTTAGCGGCGCGGAAACCGGCGAAGAAATCGATCACGTTGTTTCATCGGAGGGTTTGAAAGGGCACGACTTCAGTCGTGCCGAAAACGCCGAAGAGAATAGTGGGGCTTTAGCCCCTGAGGGCGTACCCCCTTCGCTCACATTCATCCCCACCTCCGCCCTCACCGGCGAAGGCATCAACGCGCTCCGCGAAAAGATCCTCCAACTCGCAACCGGCGGTGCCGCCTCCGAACCCGGCCTCCTCACCAACCTCCGCCAGCAGCAGACCATCGTCACCGCCCGCGCCGCCCTCGAAGACGCCCGCCGCGCCAACAGCTCCGGCATCCCCCACGAGATGATCCTGCTCGACCTCTACCGCGCCCTCTGGGCCCTCGACTCCCTCACCGGCCAAACCACCCCCGACGACATCCTCAATCTCATCTTCTCCACTTTCTGCATCGGCAAGTAGCAACGCCCGCCGCGCGACACAGTAGAATTCTCCTTCATCATTTCGGACACTTCGGATGGGGGCTCTATGACGGACAGGCTGTTGTCGCGACAGTTGGTCGTGCGAACAAATGCATACCGCTTGCTGGTGCTGATGTTGATGCTCATTGCGTGCGCCGCAATGCAGGCGCAGGATCGGTGGACCGAAGCGCAGGCCAACGACTGGTACGCAAAGCAGCCCTGGCCCGTGGGTGCGGATTTTCTGCCCTCCACCGCCATCAACGAATTGGAGATGTGGCAAGCCGATACCTTCGACGAACCGACAATCGACCGCGAACTGGGCTGGGCCGAAGCCGCGGGAATGAACACCATGCGCGTCTTCCTGCACAACCTGCTATGGCAGCAGGACCCTCGCGGATTCCAGCAGAGGATCGACCGCTTCCTTTCCATCTCGGCCAGGCATCACATCAAGCCGATGTTTGTGCTCTTTGACTCGTGCTGGGATCCTAGCCCGAAGCTCGGGCCGCAGCATCCGCCCATTCCGGGGGTGCACAACTCGGGTTGGGTGCAGGCCCCCGGTGCTGCGATCCTCAACGATCCGGCACAATTTCCCAAGCTCGAAAGATATGTCGAAGGCGTGGTAGGCGCCTTCGCCAAGGACGATCGCATCCTGGCGTGGGACCTGTGGAATGAGCCCGATAACGGGAACGATTCGTCGTATCTGAAAGGCGAACCGAAGAACAAAAACGAGATCATCGCAGGATTGTTGCCGCAGGTGTTTGCGTGGGCGCGGTCCGCGCATCCCGCGCAGCCGCTCACCAGCGGCGTCTGGCACGGCGACTGGACGTCAGAGGCGACAATGACGCCCGTCGGCAGAATCCAGGTCGAGCAGTCCGATGTGATCAGCTTTCACAACTACGGATGGCCGGAGGAGTTCGAGGCACACGTCAAGATGCTGCTGCCCTATCACCGCCCAGTCATCTGCACGGAGTACATGGCGCGCAACATCGGAAGCACATTCGACACGATTCTGCCCATTGCGAAGAAATACCGTGTGGGCGCAATCAACTGGGGCCTGGTCGCCGGCAAGAGCCAGACCTGGATTCCATGGGACTCCTGGCAGCGGCCCTATGTCTCGGACCAGCCGGCAATTTGGCAGCACGACGTATTTCGTGTGGACGGCACGCCCTATCGCACGCGCGAAATCCAAGTGCTGCAGGACATGACGAAGGGGAACTTGTAGTCGACAAGGGCCGTTTCAGGCGCCGCTATAATCCGGATCATGCCTCTGATAAATCGCAGGGAATGGATCGCGTTAGCCGGAAGTTTCGCAGCACTCCGAGCGGTGGGCCAGAGTGACCAGCAAACCCACCAACGCTACATGCGCCGGGCGATCGCGCTTGCGGCAAACAACCCCAAGGCTCCCTTTGGCGCCGTTTTGGTGAACGTACCAAAAGGGGCGGTAATGGGCGAGGGCTGGAACCGTTCGTCCGAAAATCCAACGTGGCATGGCGAGATCGATGCGATCAATCGTTGTGCCGCCGCTCACCCGGGCATCGACTGGACCAGGCTCACTCTCTACACCACCGCCGAGCCATGTCCCATGTGCCAGAGCGCCGCGGAGTGGGCGGGAATCGCCACGATCGTCTATGGTTCATCGATCCCCTTTCTCAAAAGCCTCCATTGGTCGCAGATCGACATTCGTGCGGAGGAAGTGGCGAAGAGAAGTCCCTTCCGCAAATGCGCAGTCGTCGGCGGAGTTCTTGAAGCCGAATGCAACGAGCTGTTTCGACGAGCTGCAAAGCGCTGACGGGTCTCGGCTAGATAGAACAGCCGCCAGGCCCGCGAGACGATCTAATGATGCTTCGCGTGGCTCCGGCTATTCGCATCTTTGCGCATCCACGCGGGCGCTCGGCAGAGCGGGTCGCCGATAACGACATCCTCCCAGCCGACAAATCGCGAGGCCGCATACATGCTCTCAGCGAGCGTGAAACCGGAAGTGTACCTCTCCATGGCAATCGAAGGCGATGCGATTGCCTGTAGAAGCGGTTCATCGGTGTAGCCCTTCACGCCGGTAATCCCATGTGCAACCAGATCCGCGATCAGCGATTGTCCGCCCGTGGTGGGCAGAAACGTTCGCCCGCTGGTCGACACCGCGGTGTCTCCGATGGATCCCGGCGCGAACCGCAGCGACTCATATGCCTTCCCGTTGTAGCGCGCGTCGTTGCTGCCCCAGGAAAAGTAGCCAATCAGATTCGAACGATTGCCGATGAAGGCCTCGCTCCGATCGAGCTCCGTGGGGATTCCCCGGCTCACGAGCAGGTTCCCGGCCTTCACCATATCGGCATTCCAGGAGCCGTAGTCGGATTCGTCCAGAATGGGCCCTGCCACCGGCAGGGGTTGGCGATTCACATCCGTGCTGTTGAATTTGAAAACAGGCTGCACATCGAGCAGCACTTTGGCCTCCGGAAGCTGTTTGCTCGGTGCGTCGTCCGCAGCTAGCGAGCGCGTAACAAGCGCTTCCGCGTCGGCTTCCGTGTAGCCGTCGAGGCGAGTAACCAGGTATCCGCCAAACGCCGCGTGGCTGAACGGCACGTTCTGATTCCAGTAAAGATTCAACCAGCCGAATCCATCCGCGCCCGAGCCATGGATGCTGATCCTGACAGCGCGCTTGATCGATCCATATCCCGTTGCCGCCAGGTAGCTATCGACCGAGGGATGAAGAGTTCCCGTAGTGTGCTCGTCGCGCGAACCGGTCGCGCCCCCGTCGATGCGAATCGGCACACCCTTCGTCAGCACGATGAAGTTGATCTCCCGGTGCCGGGCAAGATAGGCGTGCACCGGACCGTCGATCTCGCGTTCGTAGTCCGCGAGAAGAATGGTCTCGTTGGCGGTACTGATGGCAGAGTCGGCGCAATGAACCGCAACAGACTTGGATACTCCGCGCTTCCGGGCATAAAACTTCGCAACCGCCGTGGAGACCGGGCTGTCGGCGTTGTAAACAACCAGCACTTCATCAGCAGTGTGCCGGGGAGCTGCAGCCGGCAAGGGCGCCGCGTCAACAAAGGCGGCGAGGGTCAGGATGAGGAGGGTCGGCCATTGTTTGCGCATGAAATCCAGCCCGGCATCAATTGCGTTCTGGCTTCGGATTCCAGCCGAGCCAATCGAGAACCCATTGCCAAGTTGCGTCCTGCGTATGAGGTGCTGCGGGCGGTGGCGGAAGCGCCGCCGTCGGAAAGGCCACGGGCGTGCCCCGGTACGTGTCTGCGAGTTGCTTGAAAACCCGGCCCGCGGGCTTGACCTTCCCGTCGTTGGTCAGCAAGCCAAGCGTGTACTCAAGCGGATTGAAGTCGTACTTGCGATCAACATCGTGGCTGTCCCAATAGGTAAACCAGCTCACTCCTTGCTCAATGGCGACGTGGACTGCTTTGTCGAGCCACTCGGCTTGTTCGGCGTCTGAGAGCTTCTGGATGCACGTGTTGAATTCGCCGGCGAAGACCGGCTTCTGCTGCGTTCCGGCGTAAGCGCGGATGAGCGCGGCCATCGCGGCGAGCAGCTTCACGCTTGGCGGGTCCATGGGTCCGCCGTACTTGAGCGCCCCGGTCCACCACGGATAGCAGTGCATGACGGGGAACTTCTGCGCGGCAAGTGCGCGCGGCGAGAAGGTGGTGTCGCGGAACCACGGGTTGTGGTCGACGCCGTTGACATGGAGGCGTTCGGGCAGCGCGGAATTCATGAGGCCAAATGTGCGCTCCATCCATGCGTCGCCCGTGGGCGGGTCGGTGTCCCAGCAGGTGTTGATCTCGTTGCCCATGTCATAGCCGATGACGTTCTGGTGCGGTGCCAGCGTGCGGCTGAGCTCCCGGATGAACAGCTCCTGCGCGTCCAGCATAATGCGATCGGTGAAGAAGCCGTCCGAGAGGCGGTTGAAGGGCGGGAGGAAGTACCATCCGCTGAGCTGTCCGGTGAAGACGGTGACGAGGGCGTCGAGATGGCGCTCGGCCATGAGGGTGATGAGCTGATTGAGACGCTCGAGGTGCGCGGGGCTGACCCACTTGGGGTTTGGCTGGAAAAAAGGCCAGATGAGCAGAATGCGCAGATGATCTGCGCCGAGGCCCGCGATGGCGTCCAGATCGCGGCGGATGGGGTCGGGATTCCAATCGTTCCAGCAGAACCACCAGTTGTGCGATGGCGTGTAGTTGACGCCAAACCGATGGCGCGTGAGGTCGAGGCTATGCGCGTCAGGTGAAGCTTCCGGTGTGATGGCTTTTGCGAAGGAGTTGGATGCAGCGAGGGTTGCGGCTGCGGAGGAGAGGAAATGGCGTCGGTTCATGATTGGTTGGTCCCCGGGGTGAACAGGAAAGGGTAATTGAGGGGAGAGTCGCGGTCCAGTGATGAAGAGGTGTTCAGACTGCGAGAGCAGCGGCGAGCTGTTCGCGCGAGGGCTGGGGAAAGGGCGAAGGGGGTTCTTGTTCGGCAAGCACGCTGCGGGTGCGCTCGGTGATGGCGGGGTCTGAGTAGATGTCGTCCGGCTTGGCGAGCATGCCGAAGACACGCCAAAAGGCGCGGAAGAGGATGGGGTCGAAGGCGGAGGCGGAGCGCAGTTCGGCAAAGGAGACGCGGTCATGCCGAGGCGCAGGGGGACTCGGAGCGGGCTCGTCGAAGATCTTGCTGCGAAGCGCGGCGAGGCGTGCGGCATCGATGGCGGCCTGGTCCTCGAAGAACGGCTGTATGCCGGTGCTGACAAAGTTATCGAAGTGGAAAGCTTGCCGTGCGAGGTCCGGTTCGTGCTGCAAGATGCTGTCGATCTCGAGCGCAGAAGAAAGTGCCATGCCCAGGCCGCGACCGAGAGTCGGATTGGTGGTGCAAATGGCATCGCCGATTGCATGCAGACCGAGAACGACGGGCCTTTCGTTCACGACGAGACGGCGGAGCGAGTTCTGCACAGCGCCCATGGCATAGACGTCGGAGATGGGCTCCAGGACATCGAGCCAGTTTTTGAAGTATGGAACTGAAGTGAGGACAGCCGAGAAAACGCGCGAATCGCGGACGGGAAGAAAGCGACGATCCGAAGCCAGGGGCGCGATGGCGATTTGCACGGTGTCGTTGTCCGCAGCCCAGATACCGACAGTAAATTCATCGAGGCCGACGACGAGGCGTGTTGTGCGAGGGCCGGGCGGTGTGGCTCCGCGACGAATACGGTGATAACGGCTGAAGTAAGCGACTCCGCATTCTGCCTGGATGCGCTGGGTGGGCTGAGCGCCGACGTCGCGAAGCCACTGGTCGATGGGGGAGCGGTAGCCGGAGGCGTCGATCACGAGGTCACAGGTAAGATCTCCGGTGGTGGTGCGGAGGCCAATGACTTGAGGTGGATTTCCTTTGTCCACCAGGATGCCTGTGCTGCGCGTGGCGAAGCGGGGCTCGATGTTGTGTTGAGCGGCGACCGACTGCAGGAGCACCCAGTCGAATGTAGAGCGGCGGGTCATGAGCAGAGTGAGGCGTTCGTCGCCGGGGTGAGGAGATTTATCGGCAAGAGTGGACGGCATCTGGGTGGAGATGGGAGCCTCCTGCACGCCGGCGGCAATGAGCGCGTGATAGAGGTGCGGAAGGTGTTGGATGAGCAGTTCGCGAACGCGGGGAAGAAGGACGTGCGGCTGAACGAGCTGGGGCGCTCCGGCACGGAAGGCTGCTGCTGCTGCGGATTCAACGTCGGGAGCAATGGCCAGAGGATCGCGATCGAGCAGGACGATTTTGTGTCCTGCCCGGCTGAGGATGAGGGAAGTGAAGATTCCTGCTGCGCTGGCGCCGACAACTACGATTCGCAAGGGGCCCGGCCTCGAAGGAGATGATAGCAATCCCGGATTGTCCTTGGGCATGCTATTTCGATGGGTTGACAGGCAATGGCCGATAGCGAATGTCACTCTTTCGGAAACAGTACTCGCCCCAAATTCACACTGCGCGCGACCTAGAATGAGGTGTGCGCAAAGTATTGTTAGCAGTTGTTCTGCTTGTCGTTGTAGTGCCGGTCGTGGTCCTGTTGGCGCGTTCGGCGAGGCCTGTACTCGAACTGACCACAGACGTAAAGACCATCGGCCAGGCTACGCCGGTGTCCGTACACGCGACCGATCCGCGCGGCATCAAGAGCGCTTCGGCCGCGATCGTGCAGAACGGCCAGACCTTCATGGTGTGGCAGCTACCGCAGCCGCTGATGACGAAGGAAGCGACGTGGGATTTCGTCGCAGGTGTGCGGACGACGGCGCTTCTGAAGGATGGGCCGGCGAAGCTGCTGGTGGAAGCGAAATCCGCTGACCTCCTTGGAAAGACGGCCAAGCTTGAGCGCGACGTGACCGTAGTGACCCGCCCGCCCTCGGTGAGCGTCGACTCCGAACAGCACTACATCTATATCGGCATGGCTGACCTCGCAACGTTTGACGTCTCCGGCGCCTATACGGCGGCTGGCGTGCGGGTTGGCGATCAATCCTTCCGAGCGTGGCCCATGCCCGGCGGCAAGCCCGGCATGTTCGCTCTCTATGCGTTTGCCTGGAACATGCCGCAGACAACGGTTCCCGTGGTCTTTGCCGCCAACGGCGCGGGCAACGATGTAACCAGCCCGCTCACCGTCATCTTCCCGAAAAAAGAGCAGCCGCACTACACCGTCCATCAGCTGCCCATCAGCGATCAGTTCATGCAGAAGGTCGTTGGCGAACTCGATCCCAACGGGACGGGCGACCTGGTCTCGCGCTTCGTGAAGATCAACAACGAGATGCGAAAGTCGAACAACAAGACGCTCTCTGATCTTCGTTTCAAGACCGCCGATCACTTCCTTTTCTCGCAGCCATTCCAGCGCCAGTCGCACTCCGCGGCTGAGGCCACCTTTGCCGATCTGCGCCACTACATCTATCAGGGCAAAGAGATCGATCAGCAGGTCCACCTCGGATACGACCTGGCCGTCACGCAGCATGTGGGCGTAGAGGCATCCAACGACGGGCGCGTGGTTTGGGCGGCTCCGCTTGGAATCTACGGCAACTGCATCGTCGTCGACCACGGTTACGGTTTGCAGACCATCTACGGCCACCTCAGCCACATCGATGTCCACGAGGGCGACACCGTAAAACGCGGGCAAGTCATGGGGCAGAGCGGCATGACCGGCATGGCCGGAGGCGACCACATCCACTTCGCGATGCAGCTGGACGGCGTGCAGATTGATCCCAAGGAGTGGTGGGATCCGCACTGGATTCAGGACCATGTCGCGCGCCGGGTGGAGCTGCCGGGATTCAAGCCGTAGGGCAGTTGTCAGTTTCATGTCAGTCTTCAGTTCCTGGTTCAGCGTCCTGAAGAGGCACGACTTCGCAGTTTGCTGAAGAGGGCTCGATTCAGCACGGACTTGACAGGGCGCGACTTCAGTCGTGCCGAAAGGGGCTCACCATAGCGCGGCTTTAGCCGCTGAGGGACGGTTTCGACAGCTTTTGCATGACTGTCAGCAGTCTCAAGCAAGCTTTGGAGTCGTGCCCTGGCGCTTTTTGTAAAGCGCACAGCCTGACAATCGGCATGGCCTTTTGTCATGGCGGGTTGAGCATTTGGGATGCTATGCTTTCCCGCTATGAAGTCGAGGCTGTTCGTTGCACTCGCTTGTTGCATTTTTGCCGCTTCACCTGGGACCGGAAATCAAAGTCACGCACAGACAGCTGATCCAAACATCGCCTCGCTCGACGCCAGGCACTCTCCGGATTGGCTGAAATCGGGAACGGTATACCAGGTGTTCGTGCGCTCGTTCTCGCCTGCGGGCGATTTGAACGGCGTGACCGCGCGTCTGGACGATCTGAAGAAGCTAGGCGTCAACATCGTCTGGCTCATGCCGATCCACCCTGACGGACAGCTGAAGAAAAAAGGATCGCTGGGAAGCCCCTACGCGGTCCGCGACTACTACGCCATCGATCCCGCGCTCGGCACCAAAGACGACATGCATCGCCTCGTGCAGGAGACGCACAAGCGGCAGATGAAGATCATCATCGATATCGTCGCTAACCATACCGCGTGGGACAGCGTGATGATGGCGCATCCCGACTTTTACCGCAAAGGCAAAGACGGCCAGATTACCTCGCCCTACGACTGGACAGACGTCGCAGCGCTCGACTACACCAATCCGAAGCTGCGTCGCTACATGACCGACATGCTGCTCCACTGGATTAAAGAATTCGATCTGGATGGATTCCGCTGCGACGCGGCAGGCGAAGTTCCCACCGACTTCTGGGAGCAGGCGCGCAGGGAACTGGAACAGGCCAAGCCCGACCTCATGATGCTGGCCGAAGCGAGCAAGCCCGAACTGCTGCGCAGTGCGTTCGACATGGATTATGCATGGCCCATGATGCACGCAGTCGACGATGTGGTCATGAATGGAAACCCGGCCACCGAGATTCGCGAAACCTTCGAGCAGCAGCAGAAGCTGTTCCCCAAAGGCGCACTTCACCTGCGCATGAGCGACGACCACGACGAGTTCCGGGCGGTAACGCGCTACGGCTTTCCCGGCGCAATTGCGGCCTCCGTCCTGATGTTCACTCTCGATGGAGCCCCTTTGATCTACAACGGGATGGAGGTCGGGGATTCGACACAGTCGCGGGCGCCGGCTCTGTTCGAGCCGCAGAAGATCTTCTGGCAGGCAGGAGAGTGGCACCCCGAATACTCGAAGTTCTACTCCGAGATGGATACGTTGCATCACGAGCATACGGCGCTTCAGCAGGGCGCAACCATCTGGTTGCATAACAGCGACGAGCAGCATATCGTAACTTACCTGCGTAGGTCCGGCGCTGAGGAATTCCTCGTTGCGGTGAATCTCTCGAGCACTCCGTTCCGCGGGAGCGTGGAGGCAAGCGGGAACTGGAAAGAGATCGAACTTCCAGTCTCGAAACCGGAATCTGTCGCCGTTCCGTTTATATCGCTGAATGCCTTCGAGGCCCGCATCTTTCAGAGGCAGGTCCAATAGGAAGAAACGATGAGCACACCGCAAACAGCCGCCTCCGCAACAAAGACCGTGACGTACATCCGCAAGCCGGAGCGCAGCTTCTGGCAGATCTGGAACATGAGTTTCGGCTTCCTCGGCATCCAGTTCGGCTGGGGACTGCAGATGGCCAACATGAGCGCCATCTACGAGTATCTCGGCGCGCGCGCCAGTCAGATTCCGATCTTCTGGCTCGCAGCTCCATTGACCGGAATGATTGTGCAGCCTCTGATTGGGCATGCGAGCGATCACACGTGGGGACGGCTGGGGAGAAGGCGGCCGTACTTTCTGACGGGCGCGATTCTGAGTTCGCTGATGCTGATCCTGATGCCGAACGCTTCGGCGCTTTGGATGGCTGCGGGAATGCTCTGGATTCTGGACGCGTCGATCAACGTGAGCATGGAGCCCTTTCGCGCGTTTGTCGCCGACCTTCTCCCTGAGGGGCAACGCACATCGGGGTTCGCGATGCAGAGTCTTTTCATTGGGCTGGGAGCATCTTTTTCGTCGGCGCTGCCGTACATTCTTTCCACCTTTTTTCATGTGCATCAAAAGCTGGGCGACACCCGCGCGGTACCGACCGTGGTGCGGATCTCCTTTTACCTTGGCGCCGTGGCGTTCATGGGCGCGGTTTTATGGACGGTGTTGACCACGAAAGAATACCCGCCGCCGGACATGGAGGCGTTTCGCAGCGCAAAAGCGCAAAAGACAGGCCTCTCCGCGAACGTGCGCGAAATCCTCGCCGCGATTCGCGAGATGCCACCAACAATGCGGCGCCTCGGTCCCGTCCAGTTCTGCACCTGGCTCGGCCTCTTCTGCATGTGGCTCTACTTTCCCGTTGCCGTGGCGCACAACGTCTTCGGCGCAAACGACACGAAATCGCCCCTGTATCAGGCGGGCGTCGAGTGGGGCGGGAACTGCTTCGCCGTGTACTCTGCCGTATGTTTCCTCTTTTCGTTCGCTCTGCCGGGCCTCGCGCGCAAGCTGGGGCGCAAGCATACCCACTCTCTATGCCTGCTCACAGGAGCGCTGGGCCTCATGTCCGTTGTCGTGATCCACGACAAGTGGCTCCTGCTTCTGACGATGGTGGGCGTCGGCATCGCATGGGCGAGCACGCTGTCCATGCCCTATGCCGTGCTGGCGGCCTCCATCCCGCCCGAGCGCACCGGCGTCTACATGGGCATCTTCAACTTCTTCATCGTGACGCCGGAAATTCTGGCCTCGCTCTTCTTCGGGTGGATCATGATCCATCTGCTCGGCAACAACCGCATCTACGCCATCATCGCCGGCGGCGTGTTCCTCATGATTGCGGCGCTTCTCATGCAGCGCGTCCGCGATCCGCAGACCCTAAGCATCCAGGATGCATAGTCAGCGCTGCTCTTATCTCCGATCCGGGCTGACAGTTTCCGAGAGGATCCGATGAATCAGGCGCACGCCTTCCGTCAGCGCCGCGGGTCCGGGCTGAAGAATAATCGATGAGGGAATCTCATGGATCTGTCCGCTACGGACGGCGCTGACCTTGTCGGCCCCGGGCCGCGCCCTGATCTCGTCGTGATTCACCTTCATCCCACACCATGATGCAAGGATGATGTCCGGGTTCCGTTCGACAACCTGCTCCCACGACACCACCCGGTCCTCCGCTTTGCGCCGCGTTCGAAGCTCAGGGAAAATCGGCTCGCCGCCGGCAATCTCCACAAGCTCCTCTACCCACTGGATGCCGCTGATCAGCGGCTCGTTCCATTCTTCGAAATAGACACGGAGACGCCGCGTGAACCGCGCCGCCTTCGATGCAATCTCCTCCAAGCCCAATCGCCACTCTGCAATAAACCGGCCTCCGTCGTCCGCTTTTCCTAAAATGCGGGCGAGCATCGCAACCGTGTCGAAGATCTCGGCAAGGCTCCGCTGATTGCAGTTGAGCACCGCGAGGCCTCTGAGGGAGGCTTCGCGGGAAATCTCGGCCTGCACGTCGGAGTAGGTGATCAGAAGGTCGGGCTCGAGTTGGGCGATCGCGTCGAAGTTTGCATCCTTGAAAGTAGAGACGCGCGGCTTGCTGCGCACCTCGGGCGGTCGCGTTGAGAACCCTGAAACTCCTACAATTCGATCCTCTTCGCCAAGAAGGTAAATAAGCTCGGCAGCCTCATCGGAGAGACAGACGATGCGGCGGGGGAAAGACCCATGATCTGCCGACATACCGAAGGCCATGAGAGCAGAGTATCGCTAGAGTGCTTGCGGATCCCAGCCCTTCCGGTACTCCCGCGCCAGATACTTGTTCGCCTCCGGCACATTGGTGATCTTCTGAGACTGGGCGTCATACAGCAGCTTCTTGCCCGTCCGCAGCGACACAGCATACAGGTTCACTGCCTCTGAGATGGGCCACGCGTTCAGAAAGCTCGAAGCAGGCTGCTCCGCTCCACCGCGCACCGCCGCAATCCACTGTCGCATGCTCGGCGCTACCTGCTGCCCGCGCCCATGAGCTGGCCCAGCCGCATCTTTGGGCATCTCTCCCTGGCCGATCAGATGCGGATCCTCCAGCTGAAACCCTGAGAGGATCTTCCCCTTGCTGCCGACGAACATCATGCCCTCGACCGGAAGCTCCTCATTCGTCTTCTCAAGCTCTTCCGGCGTCGGAGGCCGCATCCCGCCGTCGTACCACACAAGATCCACGGCCGGCCGCCCCCCGCACGCCGGGTACTTGAAGCGAACGGCTGAAGCCGTCGGAAAAGAGTAGTCGTTCTGTACCTGGTAGGCGATCCCGTCTTTGAATCCGCATACATGAGTAAACGCAGGTTCGATGCTCGTCGGCGATTTCAGATCGAGGGCGTTGAACACAGTCCACAGGCTGTAATGACCCATATCCGCCATCGAGCCGCCGCCGAAGTCATACCACCCGCGGAAGACCATGTGCGTGTAGTCGGGCGAGTAGGGGCGCTCAGCCTCGGGACCAAGCCACAAATCCCAGTCGAAGCCATCCGGAACTGGCGCCGCGCTGGGCACCGTCGTGTACTGCGGCCAGACGGGGCGATTCGACCAGTTATGAATTTCGCGGAGAGTGCCGATCGCGCCGCCGTTGATCCACGCCATCACCTGATCCATCGATCCATTGGACTCCCACGGCATGAAGTGCGTCGCGACCTTCTTCTGACGCGCGGTATCGATCACCATTTTTGCCTCGTGCAATCGATTGGCGATGGGCTTGTGCATAATGACGTGTTTGCCCCTCTTCATGCACGCAATGCTGATCACACCGTGAAGATGATCCGGAGTCATTATCTTGACGGCATCTACATCCTTTTCTTTCTCCAGAAGCTCACGGAAATCGGCATACGACGAGCAGCCATTCCTCCCGCCGGCAGCTTTCTCGTTCGCATAGTAGGTATCCACAAAATCTTTCGCGGCGTCGCGGCCTCCCGGCACGGTGCCTTCAGTCCCGGACCTCCACTCGGGCTTATCGAGAACCGTCCGCAGCTGATTCAGAAGGTCGTCCTTCCCCCAGTCCCGATACCCGATCGCGTTTTTCGAAGGGTCGCAGACGGCAACAACCTGGATCTCCGGGTTCCCCATCAGCCTTGGCATCTCCCGAAGTCCCTGCGTGCCCGTGCCGATATGCGCAAGCGTGATCTTGTCGCTCGGAGCGATCGCTCCGCTTCCGGCCACTACGTGCCTTGGAAGAATGGTGAAACAAGCGGATGCGGAAGCGGTCTCAAGAAACTCGCGGCGATTCATGCTATTCGTAACCCTTTCTCATGGGAACCACATTCAAGGCACTTGCCGTTGCTGCGTGCGGCAACGGCCGAGCTCATGCCTCTTCACTCACACCTGAAGCTGGTGCAGATACGGCACGCTTGCTTTCATCAAGGGCAGTTCCATCTCAACGAAGTAGTTCTTGATACCTCCGGTCTTCGCCGCGGCAAAGATCTTTTTCCAGTCGAGCGTGCCCTGGCCCACCGGCACAATCGAGCGCGACTTCGCTGACCATCCCTGCACGTGCATGGAGATGAATCGGCCGGGATACTTCGTGAAATACTCCGCCGCGTCAAAACCCTCCGCGATGGTCGATACCTGAAACTGGAACTTCACAGCCTTCGGATCGAGAAGCTTGAACAAGAGGTCGTACGTCCGCTGTCCATCCACCGTTGTGCACTCGAAATCCTCATTGTGAAGCCCCTGCACAATTCCTGCGGCCGCGGCGCGCTCACCAATCTTCTCGTACTCCGCCGCGGCGCGCTTCACATCATCCGTCGTGGGACTCTTCGGACCGCCCAGGCTGGCAACGAGCATCTGCGTCATACCCACATCTTTCGCCCACGCAATGCGCCCGTCCTGATCCTTGCGCAATTCATCGAGCGAGAAATGACTGCTCACGCACGTCAGCCCCGCATCCTGAATGATCGATCGCAGCTCTTTTCCGCTGTACTTCTTCAGCCCCCCGAAACCTGAGTCCGCGTACCCTACGGGCGAGCACATCTCGATGCTCTTGAACCCCGCAGCAGCCAGTTGCTTCAGCGTACCCGGAAAGTCCTTCTCGATCATGCTCCGCACCGGCCACGTTTGGCACCCAATGGGAAGCCCGAGTGGATCCGCAAAGGCCGACTTCTCTCCCGACAGCAGAAGTTCCCCCAGCGCTACACACATGCCCGCCTGTTTCACAAATGATCTTCTCGAAAGTTTCCGCACCTTTTTCTCCTTGTGCTACGACGCGAAGACATTGTAAGCGCGGCGGCGCAATCGCGGTAAACCAAGCTCGCGAAACTCTCGGTCCGCGTGCTTTTCATAGGCGGCGATTGCCTGAGCAGATCAGAACCCGAACTAGATCTCCATCGCCAGCAGTGCTGATCCGAGGCACTTGCCGTGCGCATCGAGAGCAAGGGAGCGGGTAACGCTGTTCGAAACCGGCCGTCGCAGGACGAAGTTCAGCGCACCCAGTTGTGGCAGGCTGTAGCGCTGGACGGGACCTTCGATGAGCTCCGAAAAATGCCCAGCCACGCGCTCCACCGTGACCTTCTCCTCAATCAGCGCGAAATCCTCTTTGCGATAAGCGATCAGCGAGATGGTAACGAGGTTTCCTTTGTCGCCCGTGCGGGAGTGCGCAAGCTGGTGGAGAAGCATGGTCAGGACTCCAGAATCTGGACGCGGTGTGAAACGGCGTCGCGCGGGATGAGAGCCGAAGCGATCGCGATCACTTCCCGAGCCGATCCCGATGCGCCGCCGCCGCCGGCAGGGCCGTTTGTGTAGAGGGCCTCGACCTCGCGTGTTATCCACGCGGCGGCTGCAAGCGAGCTTGCACGGCCTGCCGCGCGCAGCCGCACCTCATGCGGAACCGCCGCGTTGCGGGAGAGTTGCGTTCCATGAATCGAATTCAGGCCGATAAAGTCAAACCGAAGTTCAGAGATCTCAAGTCCCGCCAGGCGCTTCGCCAGAATGTCGCGTGCCAGTTCGGCGCGGGCAAGGGCGTTCGGCCCGGCGTACGAGATCTGGCCCTCGCCAATGTAGCCGTCGCGGTAGCCGATCGAGACTTTCAGCGTCGATGGCCGCATGCGCCCCGCCGCCCCCGAGACGCTCACGCGATCGCGGCCTAGTTCACTAAAAGCAACCCCGGAGAAATCAGCCACCACGTCAGGCGTGTAGTACGCGGCCGGATCCTGAATCTCGTAAAGCAGTTGTTCGGTACAGGTGGCAGCGTTGATCACACCACCCGAGCCGTCGATTTTCGTGAGCACTGCCGACCCATCCTCGCTGACTTCGGCGATGGGGAACCCAAGGCGATCAAGGTCGGGCACGTCCTTCACGCCCGGGTCGCCGAAGTAGCCTCCCGTGAGCTGCCCGGCACACTCGAGAAGATGTCCGACAGCCGTGCCCTTACCCAGAAGTTCCCAGTCCTCGAGGCTCCATCGGAACTCGTGCACCAGTGGAGCGAGAAAGAGCGCGGGATCGGCAACGCGGCCCGTCAGAATGATATCGGCGTCGCTCCGCAGCGCCTCGATGATAGGAGCAACGCCGAGATAGGCGTTCGCGGAGAGCCATGTTTCAGCCGGCGGTAGCGGGCCCTCGAGGCTGTCCACCTCATCGATACCGGCTCGAAGAGTCTCCAGCACGTCGTCGCCGGTGACTGCGGCGATCCGCAGACCACGATGCCCGAGCTGTTGCGCGATGTCGCGCGTCTTTTCCGCCGCTGCCGGCGGATTCGCCGCACCCATATTGCTGATGATGCGGATATGCTTCTGAGCACAAATCGGTAGGACGGCGCGCATCCGCTCTTCGAGCAACGGATCGTAACCGGCCACGGGATCTGTGAGCCGGGCTTTCTGCGCGATCGCAATCGTGCGCTCGGCGAGGCACTCAAACACGAGATAGGCGATATCTCCCTTTTCGGCCAGCTCGACTGCTGGATCGATTCGGTCGCCCGAGTACCCGGCTCCGCATCCGATTCGAAGAGTGTTCATCGCTGCTGAGTAGATTACAGCGGAAGGATGCGCAGGAGAACAGCTGTGATGGTCATCAACAGTGATGCAGCGAAGAGGAAGGGAATCGTGAAGCGCTGGTGCTGCGCCAGGGTGACGTCCGAAAGCCCGACGACGAGGTACGTGGCAGGGGTGAGCGGGCTGACAGGGAATCCGGTGGTGTGCAGTCCGAGCAGTGCCGCGTGCGCGACCGTGACGGTGGGCAGCCCCGCCGATGCGGCCGCGTTCGCGAGCACAGGCAGGACCCCGAAATAGAACGAGTCGGGATCGAAGAAAAGGCTCAGCGGCATTGAGGTGCAGGCGAGCGCGAGAGGAATCAGACGCAGCCCGTGCTGCGGGATGTGATTGACCACTACGGATGCCATCGCTGTGACCATCCCGGTGCCTTTCATGATCCCGGTAAACGAGCCTGCGGCGAACAAAATGCTCGCCATCAGGATGGCCGCCGGCGCATGTGCCGCAATGCGCTCCTGCTGCGCCTTCAGGCTTGGAAAGTTTACCGTGAGAGCGATAACGGTGCCGAGCATGAAAGCAATCGCCGGATCGATCTTGCCGCTGATCATCGTCCCGAGCACAACAAGCGTAATCAGCACGTTCAGCAGAAAGAAGGGCGGGCGCTCAACCTCCCGCGTCAATCTCGATTCAGCCGAAACGATATTAGGTATCATCGCCCGAGCTTCCAACCGCCGTTCTTCACGTCGGCCAAGCAACCATGATGTTGCAAATACAAAAATCAGGCCCACGATCTGCACGGCAATCAGCGGTGTGAAGAGCGCTGACGGAGAGAGATGCAGCGCCGCGGAGGCGCGCAGCGTTGGCCCTGTCCAGGGAAGAAAGTTCACCCCGGCTGCCATCGAAGCCACGCAAGCAAGGATGCGGCGATCGATGCCAAGCTCGTCATACAGGGGAAGAACCGCTGGAATCGTGACCAGGAAAGTAACTGCGCCCGATCCGTCCAGGTGAACAAGCAGGGCGAGCAGCGCGGTCCCCGGAACGATGCGCGATGGCTTTCGCCCGATAACGCGAAGCAGCCACGCGATGAACGGCTTCAGCATCCCCGCGTCTGTCATCGTGCCAAAGAACAGAATCGCAAAGACGAACATCCCAATTACGCCGGAGATGCTCTCGATGCCCGCGATCATGAACTTCCCGGTGCGCAACCCGAAGCCGCCAATCAAAGCGGCGACAACCGGAATGACAACGAGCGCGACGATCGGCGAGATCCTCTTGCTGAGGATCGCGGACATCAGTGCGAGAATGGTGAGCACGCCGAGCGTGGCGAGGAGCATGCGCGAAGCTTTCGGACAAACGTCTCAAGCGTGTTTCAAGAACAGTCTGTCTCAGCGGCACTACTTCACCCGTGCCGCATGAGATCAACAAAAGCTCGGAGCCTTTACAGCTGATGAGGGGGAGATGATTTTAAGTTCGATCGGCCGTAGGTATTCTCTTACTTCGACTTCGCTTTCTGCGCAGCCCAGCGCTTCCGCTGTGCCTCGGCGATCCGCTTGCGTGCCTCCGGGCTCAGTATGCGCTTCTTTCTTCTCTTGATTGGCCCCTTGGTTGATTTGTTGGCGGCACTCGACGAACTAATCGATCGTGAACCTGCAAGCAAAGAACGCACCTGAGTGAGTCTTGCGATCTCCGCGTCAATTTCGGCAAGGATGGATTCCATCGACATACTCAAAGCATAAATGAATCGTGCTGTCGAACATACAAGAAACTCGGTACTTACATACACGCAAGTGTGAGGTTACTTACTTGGGGTTACCGACTGTCCTCTCCTTGTATGCCTTCTGCAACACATAGAATGCCTGCTTCTTCTTGCCTTGTTCCGAAATAAGTCCCTTGCGATTGAACTCGTCCTGAATACCCGCAAGCGGCCTGTTCGGCGAGCGAAAATCCATAAGTATCCACGGGCTCATCCCGCGCAGTTGCGCAATCCTGTTCAGCATTGGCAGCTGATGACGATAGATATCTGCCTGGTATTCCTCTGTCCATCGTTCCTTGTCGCTGCCGTGCAAACCCGCCTTCGCCTCACCGCCAAACTCGCTCATGATCAGCGGCTTCTCATAGGCGATCTGCCATTGCGTCGTGTCCGCCTTATCAGGGCGCCCCTCATACCAACCGATATACTCATTCGTGCCGATAACATCGAGCACGTTCCCCAGCGGATCATCCACAATCTTGGTGTTCCCCTGTCCGCGCACCAGCAGAGCAGCCGTAATCAAACGCGTCGAATCCAGGCTGCGCGCCCGCGATGCCAGGGTCGAGATAAACTGCGTACGCGCCGGCGTATTCGGCGTTTCATTCGCCATTGACCACAGAATGATGGCCGCGTGATTGCGCGAAGTATTGATCTCCTCATCCAGTTGCTGCTCTGCCTTCGCAAGCACTTTCGGATTATCGAACTGCACTGCCCAGTACACCGGATTTTCTGACCACAACATCACGCCCATGCGATCCGCAGCCCGCAGCATCGTCTCGGCGTGTGGGTAGTGCGCGAGCCGCGCAAAATTCCCGCCAAGCTCCTTCACCCAGCCAAGCAGCGTCTCCGCGTCCTTGTTGGAGTAAGCCCGGCCCGTGCGATAAGGCGCCTCCGCGTGTATGCAGACTCCCCGCAGAAACACCGGCTTCGCATTCAGCAGAATGTCAGTGCCGTGAACTTCGATCGTACGAAACCCGATCAGCTCGTCAACAGAGTCCTCCCCCGCGCGAAGCACAATCTTGTAGAGCTTCGGCGTCTCAGGCGACCAGCGCTCAAGCCCCTTCACACTGAAATGCAAAGCCGTGCGCCCTTCAGCGCCAATCTCAGCCGAAGCACGTGCATGCAGCTCAGGAATCTGAACCTCAACGCTCGTTCCCTGTGCAGCGCCAACTACATGCACCCAACCCTCAATCACGCCGTCCTCATCCCGGCTGAGGTGCAGATCATATTGATCGATAAATCTCTCCGGAACCTCGATCAGCGAAACATCCCGCGTGAGTCCCCCGTAATTCCACCAGTCCGTCTCCAGCGTCGGCACATTGTCTTCATGCCGCGTGTTGTCCGCCGCAGCCACAACGAAGTTGCCCCCCGCGTGCAGTGCCTGCGTAACTTCGCAATTAAACGAAGTAAAACCGCCCTCGTGCTCGCAGACCTTCTCTCCGTTCACCCAGAACCACGACTTGTAATTCGCCGCACCCACGTGCAGAAAGATGTGCGTCTTTGGCTTCGGGTCATAAGAGAAGTCCTTCTCGTACCAGACCGGCCCCTCGTAGTACATCAGCGATTCACGCTGCGTATTCCAGTCTCCCGGAACCGTCAACTTCGCAGCCTTCCCAAAGTCGTACTCCGTCGGGAAAGGATCATCCGGCTTGGCCTTATAGTTCCTGAACCAGCCGTTCTTCTTCTCCTCATGATGAAAGCTGAACAACCCCGAGAAGTAAGGATCAACAATCGTTGCCCAGTCACCATCCAGCGACATCGCCGGCCTTCTATCCGCACCCGTCAGCACAATCGGCGCAGCAGTGGCCGTTCCTGACGCCCCACGAGCAAATGAGCCAGTCAGCAGTGTCGCGACAAAACTCGCAGTCGCACAAAACTTCAAAAAGCGCCAAGCCATGAATACATCCTTTATCGAGATACTGGAGAGCCACAGCCGCCACTAAGGCAGAGGCGCTCTCTGCAAACGGCCCATCTTATCGCTACACGCCACAACATGTACATGCGATCTACGCACAACTCTGCAGCGATCTGATGACGACACAACAACGCCCGCTGAACCTGCACACCCTCACAATTCACTCCAGTGGCTGAAGCTTCCGTGCGCACGGCAACCCCTACAGCGGCCCCATGAACATCACATGCACATACGTCCCAAGTCGGACGTTGTAAGCCAAATACCAGCCGTCATGATCCGGATCCGGATAAATGACAACTTCATCCGCATCCCAGTCCCAGTCGCTGCAGAACGCGAAGTCCGCCGGCGCGACGCTCCAGTACCAGTTGTTGAATCGAAACCGCGTCGGCCCTCCGCCCGTCAGCTCCCATCGGTGCGCGGGCCCAAATCCGCCGCTGAAACGGCCGTGCTCCCACGGATGCTGCACGCGATACCGGTCGTCATCGCGCCCCGTGTCGTGTCCCACCCACTTATTTCCACGATCCACATGCGGCGCATTGGGATGCCCCTTCTGGTCCGCATAAGTGCGCTCCTGCACCTTCTGCTGTCGCATACTGCCCGTCTTGTGAGCGGGAGTAGTCCTGGGTGCTCGGTAAGGCGCCGGTCCGCGCGCCGGCGGCGGCAAAACCGAACCGCCATGCTCCTGCGCTACCACGATCCCGCCTGCAGACAAGATAACCGCCACAAACATTTTCAAGCAGCGCATCACTCCCCCTACTCACTACTCCCTGAACCATCTAACCAGCTCTCGCTCGCCTGCAACAAAAAGAAAAGGCGGCCCACACGGCCGCCCGTTCCTCATTCTTAACTACGCCGATCTATCTCCCCAGATACATCACATGCACATAAGTCCCGAGGCGCAGGTTATACGCCAGATACCAGCCCTCGTGGTCCGGGTCCGCATAGACCGAAACACTATCCGCGTTCCAGTCCCAGTCGCCGCAGTAACCCGCATCATATGGCGCTACGTTCCAGTTCCACCCGCTGAAGGTGAACCGCACAGCCGACCCGCCATCCAGCCGCCAGACATGCTCGCGTCCGTATCCGCCCTCCCAGCGCCCGTGCTCCCACGCGTTCTCCATCCGATAGTGCTCGTCGTTGCGCCCCGTGTCGTGCCCGACCCAGTGCCCTCCGTCCACATGCGGATAGTAAGGATGCCCGTGATGATCCTGAAAATCCCAGCCCTCATAGTACTGATGCGGATGGCCGTGATACTCCCGCGGCCCCTGACCGGAGCCGTGCGCGAATACTCGCGATCCACGCGATCCGTATGATCATCGTGTTCCGCGAAAGCTGGAAGACTGAAAGCGAGGATGCCCGCAACTGCAAGGGGTGCGATGCGCATGGTTCCTCCTGAATGCCCTCAGGAGAAACCCGCAGACACAGAGAACCTGAAGGCGGCGAGCCGAAGTGCACCCACTCTAGCCCACCTTCAGAAATCCCGATGCATTACTTAAGGCCTGTCGGCCATTGTCACGAAGTCACGAACTCCAGCAAGCATCTCTAAGTTGAACTTAGGCAACGACCGCGGCTGCAGCTCGCCGCCACGCATACAGCGGGAACCGGGTCGCCATCTCCGCAACCTCGCCGCGAATCCGGTCCAGGGCCGCATCGTCGTTGCGCTTCTCCAGCGCCTCGGCAATCCACTGCCCGATCACCCGCATCTCCGCTTCCCTCATGCCGCGCGTCGTCAACGCCGGCGTGCCGATTCGAATTCCCGACGGCTTCAGCGGCGGATTCGTATCGTACGGAATTGCGTTCTTATTCACCGTGATCCCAGCCTTGCCCAGCGCCGCCTCGGCTTCCGACCCCAAGATGCCCTTCTGGAAAACGTCCACCAGCATCAGGTGATTGTCCGTCCCGCCCGACACCAGCCGATAACCCGCCTCCTGCAGCGACTCCGCCAGAGCCTTCGCATTCGACACAATCTGCGCCGCATAGCTCTTGAACTCCGGCCGCAGCACCTCGCCAAACGCCACCGCCTTCGCCGCAATCACATGCACCAGCGGACCGCCCTGCTGCCCAGGGAACACCGCCATGTCGATCGCCTTGCCGATCGTCTGCTCCGCCTTCTCGCCCACCTGGTAGTTCTTCCCGGCGAGAATCATGCCCGCGCGCGGCCCGCGCAGCGTCTTGTGCGTCGTAGTCGTCGTAATGTGCGCGTGCGGAATCGGTGAGGGATGCGAACCGCCCGCCACCAGCCCCGCGATGTGCGCCATATCGAAGATGTAAACCGCCCCAACCTTGTCCGCGATCTGCCGCATCCTTGCAAAATCCCACAGCCGCGGATACGCGCTCGCCCCGCCGATAATCGCCTTCGGCTTCTCCCGCGCCGCAATCGCCTCGAGCTCATCGTGATCAATCACTTCCGTATCGCGCCGAACCGTGTAGAACGTCGTCCGGTACAGCTTCCCGCTGAAGCTCAGCTTGTGCCCGTGCGTCAGGTGACCGCCATGCGCCAGGTCCAGGCCCAGAATCGTATCCCCCGGCTGCAGCACCGCCATGTACGCGCCCGCATTGGCTTGCGATCCCGAGTGCGGCTGCACATTTGCAAACTCCGCTCCGAAAATCTGCTTCGCCCGGTCCCGCGCCAGGTTCTCCACCACGTCGGTGTACTCGCAACCGCCGTAGTACCGCCGCCCCGGATACCCCTCGGCGTACTTGTTCGTAAACACCGAACCGGCCGCCTCCAGCACCGCTTCGGACACAAAGTTCTCGCTGGCAATCATCTCCAGCCCTTCGTGCTGGCGAAGTGCTTCGTGGTCAACAGCGGCTGCTACTTCAGGATCGGCTTGGGCTAGGGAAAGGGCCATGCGGTCGGTCATACGAGGATTCTACGGCATTCCGCGCCCCGCAATCAGCATGCATTTGTGACGAAATCACAACCGTTCCTGTTGACATTCAGCCTATGACACGCCTATATGTTGAATCTCAACAGGAGCAGAAATGGGCGACAACAAATCTGAAGTTCTGCAGGGCACACTCGACCTGATGGTGCTCAAGACCCTTGAAACCATGAGCCCCCTCCACGGCTACGGCATCGCCCGGCGCATCGAGCAGGTCAGCGGAGACTCTCTCGTACTCAACCAGGGCACCATCTATCCCGCCCTACTGCGCCTCGAACAGCGCGGCTGGATTAAGTCCGAGTGGGGCACGTCCGAAACCAACCGCCGCGCCCGCTTCTACTCGCTCAGCCGCATCGGTCGCAAGAAGATCGCCGAAGAAACCGAGAACTGGGAACGCGTTGCCGCCACAATGGCCCGCTTCCTGTCCTCCTCCAACTGAACGCGCCGCATCCCCGCATCCCGTATAAAGGAGCCGCTCATGGACTTCCTCCGGACCCTGCTCAGCCGCATAGCCGCACTCCTCGGCTGCCGTCATCGCGACATCGACCTGGACGACGACATCGCCGCCCATCTCGATCTGCTGATTCAGGAGCACATCGCCAACGGAATGTCCGCAGCCGATGCCCGCACAGCCGCCCTCCGCAGCTTCGGCGGCGTCACCCAGACAAGAGAAACCTACCGCATCGAGCGCGGCTTCCCCCGCCTCGAACAATTCGGCCGCGACCTCCGCTACGCCTCGCGCCAGCTGCGCCGTTCTCCCGGATTTACGCTCACCGCAGTCCTCACCCTGGCTCTCGGCCTCGGCGCCAACATCGCCGTCTTCTCCCTGCTCAATTGCCTCCTGCTCCGCCCCCTACCCGTCCCGCACGCCGACGAACTCGCAGTAATCAGCATCGTGCAGAACAATGACGAACACGGCCCCAACTACTCCTTCAGCTCGCCTTTTCTGCGAAGCCTTGAGAAGCATCACGACGGCTTCGACTCCATTGCCGGATTCTCCACCCGCCCGTTCCAGGTTCGCGACCAGGGCTCGAACGTGCGCGTACCCGGAGCGATGGTCAGTGGCCAATTCTTCTCGATGCTCGAGACTCCCCCCTCGCTTGGCCGGTTGCTCACTCCCCAGGACGATCGCGAGGGGCAGGCAAACGTAGCCGTCATCAGCGACAGCTACTGGAAAACCAGATTTCATCGCGATCCCGCAGTGATTCGCCAGACACTCACCATTGCCAACCAGCCCTTCACCATCGTCGGAGTCTTGCCCTCTAGCTTCACGGGTGCAGACCCAACCTATCGCCCGGAAATCTATGTCCCCGCCTGGGCCGAACCCATCATTGATGCGCCCTACAACGCCATGGCCGACGGATATCACTCCTGGTGGATGCGCATGCTCGGGCGTCGCGCTCCGAGCATCTCCCTCGAAAAAGCGAATGCTGCACTTGCATCGGTCTCCAACCCCGTCCTCGATGAGTCCATTCCCGATGCGAAGTGGATCAAGGACGCTCGCTCGCACCACTTTCGCTTTGCCGCAGAACCCGGCTCTCGCGGCTGGTCCTTCATGCGCGACACCTTCCGCAAACCGCTGGTCGTCGTCTTCGTTCTCTGCAGTGCCATGCTGCTGCTCGCATGCATCAACCTCGCCAGCCTTCTCATGGCCCGTGCCGCCGCCCGCGAGCGAGAGCTCGCCACGCGCCTCGCCATGGGCGCGTCGCGCATGCGCCTCATCCAGCAGCTTCTTGTCGAGAGCCTGCTCATCTCCGTGCTCGGCACCGCAACCGGACTCATCGCTGCTCCAGCCGTCAGCCGCTCCCTCGCCACCGTCCTCATCGGCAACGCGGGCGACTTCATCATGCTCGACACTTCGCTCGACATGCGCGTGCTTGCATTCGTCGCCCTCATCGCAATCCTCTCCACACTGCTCGTAGGCCTCGTTCCCGCACTGCGGGCAACCTCAAAGGGCCTCAACGAGCAGATCAAGTCCGGAACTCAATCGGTTCACGCCCGCCAGCATCGTCTCCTTCCACGCCTGCTCATGAGCACGCAGGTTGCCCTCGCTCTCATCCTCGTCACTGGCGCGGGGCTGCTCGCCACCAGCCTGCAACGCTTGCACGGAATCGACATTGGCTTTCAACCTGAAGGGCTCGTCAATGTCAGTCTGCAAGTAGATAAACAAAGCCGAGACGGGGACGCCCTTGTCGCCTGGTATCGCCAATACCTGGATGGACTCGCTCGCCTCCCCGGAGTCAAAGCCCTGGCCTACGTCAGCTTCCCACCCATGAGCGGTGCAGTCTGGACCGAAGATATGCGCTCCAGCATCAGCAACGGCGATCAAAACGTCTACATGAACTGCATCTCGAGCGGCTATTTCACCACGCTCAAGATCCCGATCCTTGCCGGCCGCGATTTCCGGTGGAGCGACACCTCGCCCTCGGGGCTCAAAATCATCCTCAGCGAAGCCGCCGCGCAGAAGCTCTTCCCCGGCCAGAACGCCATAGGGCAATCCGTTACGCAGACCGATAGTAAGGAAACGAAGAAGGTCTTTCAGGTCATTGGTGTAGTTGGAGGCATTCACTACGTAGACCTCCGCGAGAAAATGCTCCTCGAGGCCTATGTTCCTTTAACCCAGAATACGGATCACAAGCCAAGCTATGTCGCAGTCGCCCGCGTCGACGGTTCAGCTGTACCATTGGCGACCGCCGCCCGCCAGCTTGCCGCGAACATGGCTCCCGAAATCCCCGCTCCCGTTCTCACGCCGATGATGATGAATATCGATGGCTCCATTGCCTCCGAACGCATGATGGCCATGCTCGCCGTCTTCTTCGCCATCTGCGCACTGCTCGTCACCGCTATCGGCCTCTACGGAACGCTCGCGTACTCCACCGCGCGCCGCACCAGCGAGATCGGCGTCCGCATGGCCCTCGGCGCACAACCCGCGCAAGTGGTCAGTCTCGTCTTCCGGGAAAATGCCTGGATCGCCGTCTATGGTTCGCTCGCCGGGCTCATCGTTGCCTGGTTCGCCGCCCGCGCCCTCACCACGCTCCTTTACAACACTTCGGCGCGCGATCCCTGGGTGCTCATTGCTTCCGTTGCTCTGCTCATTGCGATTGCCAGCGCCGCATCCCTCGTCCCAGCCATCCGCGCCGCACGCGTCGACCCTAGCACTGCTCTCCGCGCAGAGTGACAGTCAGAGTTGTTTTGAAAGGGCACGGCTTCAGCCGTGCCGAAAAGCCGCGCAGAAGACGTGGGCTTTAGCCCCTGAGGGATCCTTTTCAATCGCATTCCGGCGTCTAACGCAACGCCTGCTCCGCCGCTGCAATCACGCGCCCCGTCTTGACGTCGGTCGCAAACACCACCAATCGCATCTGCCCTTCGATGCTACCCGTCTGCGCCTCCATGCTCAGCGCTCGCCCATCCGCAACTACCCCGTCCATCTCCTTCATCGCGCGCACCACCGCGGTGTGATGCAACACTCTCCCCGCGTTCTCTCCCCGCGCCACTTCGGAGTGCGTTGCATTCGCCGCCAGCACAACCACTAGCTTCAAGCCCTTCGACGCTTCTCCGCGAACCGCAAACCGCACCACGCAGTGATCCCACCTCGCATTCTCGATTTCCAGGTTCATCTTCGGCATCATCGCGGCCTTGCTTACCGCAGCCACCATCGCATGCTCATCGCTGCCCACAAACTGGCTTGCACCGTCCACTACGGCCTGCGGCGTGTACGCAGAATTGAGCCCGAACCGCCGCACATACTCCTCCTGCCGCTGTGTGGCAATATCCAGCGAAAATGGATCGCGCCAGCCAAGATGATCCCAATACGTCACGTGTTCGCTCAGCACAATCGCCTCGACGCCAGCAATTGGCTGCTTCGCATCCAGCCTCGCCAGCAGCGCATCCGCCGGCGGACAGTCCGAACAACCCTCCGACGTAAACAACTCCACCAACACCGGCACCCGCGCCTTATCGCTCGACTGCGCTACTCCCAACAGCGCGTGCAGACTCCAGATCCAAACAGCCGCAACCAGCGCAATTTTCCGAACTCGTATCCACGCGGAGAAAGCCATACAAACCTATGACTCCGAAATCTCCTCGCGGGTTACAGCGCTCCGCACACTACCGGTACTTCCGTCATGCAACGCCCGAACTCAATGACCGTCGTGCCACGTTCAACGAAATTTGCTTGGACTCTCCGAAACTTCCGATGTGAGCATGGGTCAGGTACAAACACCGGGCCTCACAATTAGCAACAGATCATTCAGCCGAGGCCCGCTGGAGAGAAAGACATGCGACGCACACTTCCCGTGATTGCCCTGGCTACCTTGTTCGCCACGGCCCCACTGTTTGCCCAGCAAACGCAGCCCACCGAGAAACCGAAGGAAGGCTCCGTCAACGACCGGCGCGAAGATCAGCAGCAGCGCATCGCCAACGGCGTGCAATCCGGCCAGCTTACCGCCGGCGAGACCAAGCGCCTCGAAACCCGCGAAGCTGGACTGAATCGCGAGATCAAGAATGACCGCGCCGCCAACGGTGGCCACCTCACCGCGCAGGAGCGCCGCCAGGTCAACCGCCAGCAGAACAACCTGAGCCGCTCCATCTACGCTGATAAACACAATGCCGCACAGGCGCACTATGGCAACAACGAAGTCGGCCAGCGCCGCGAAAACCAGCAGGACCGCATCGCGCAAGGCATCCGCAGCGGCCAGATGACTGCCGGCGAAGCTGCCCGCACCGAGAATCGCGAGCAGAACATCAATCGCAGCATCGCTGCCGATCGCGCAGCCAATGGCGGCCACCTCACCGCGCAGGAACGTCACAGCATCAACCAGCGCCAGAACAGCGTCAGCCGCCAGATCTATCGCCAGAAGCACAACAATAGAGTTGCACCTAAATAGCTACGATCCCTCCCCCTCAATCGCAGAGCCGGTTATGCTGAACCCATGACCGGCTCTCGCACTTTCCGGCTGCTTCCATCGCTTCTCCTTCTCGTAGCCATCGCATCCGCGCAGTCTCCTCGCAAATCCACACCCGACTTCACCATCACGCCCGCAATCGTCGAAGCTGGTTCTCCGGAGCTGATCACCCTCTCCGCGCGCGATATCACCAGCATCGAAGGCGACTGGTTCGGACACAAGCTCGAGTTCTTTCACCGCGACGGCAAATGGATCGCCTTGGCCGGCGTTGACGTCGAAGCAAAGCCCGAAGCAACATCGCTGCACATCACCGCGCAAACGCCAACCGGACCGCGCGACTTCACCCGCACCGTCGAAATTCATCCCGCCCACTACCGCACCGGCAAGCTCACCGTCGCTCCCAAATTCGTAGAACCAGATCCCGAACAACAAAAAGAAATCACCGCCGATTCCGAAATCAAAACAAAAATCTTCGCCGCCAGCGCGCCTCAACCGCTCTGGCAGGGCAGCTTCCACGCACCCGTCAAGCTCCCACCGACTGACAGCTTCGGCACCCGCCGCATGTTCAACGGCAAGCTCGCCAGCATTCACAAAGGCATGGACTTCCGCGCCCCATCAGGCACCGTCGTTCGCGCCTCGAACAGCGGCGTCGTCGTCCTCGCGCGTCCGCTCTACTTCGAAGGCAACTGCGTCGTCATCGACCACGGCCTCGGTCTCTACACGCTCTTCATGCACTTCAGCCGCATCGATGTCCACGAAGGCCAGCACGTTGACGCCGGCGATAAGCTAGGCCTCAGCGGTGCAACGGGCCGCGTCACCGGCCCACACCTGCACTGGGCCGTGCGCTGGCAGAACGCCTACCTCGACCCCGCCAAGCTCCTGCACCTGAATTTGAATACGATCCGCTGAGAAGCGATCAGCGCGAGACCAGGTCTTCCTCCGCTTCAACCGGCTGCTCGATCCGCGACGCCTGCGCGCCCGCCTTTTCCTTCCGCAGCGCCTTGAATGCACGGTACACGAACGATCCCATGTACCAACCATCCATGTACTGAAATGGAGTCTCTCCCGTCGTGTAGTGTCCGCAGGGCAATACGCGCTTCTCGAAGTTGAGCCCCACGCGCGTAAACGCATCCACAACCTGCAGCGAGTACTCCTTCGGAAACGTCAGGTCGTAGTCCGCATAAACCAGAAGAATCTTCTTGCGGAGCCCATCCACTTCCTCACTCGCCATCCGCTCGTAGTAACTCACAGGACTGATCGCCGACCACAGCGCGCGCAGCCGATCCTGCGTCAACCCCGCCTCTTCCAGCGCCTTGCGGATATGCCGCGTGCTCTGTCCCGCCCACACCACATCTCCAAACGCCGTCGAAGCATGATTGAACGCATTCACGCGAATCCGCTTGTCGTGTGCGCTCGCCAGGAACGCATAGCACGATCCAAGACTCGTTCCCAGCACGCCAAACTGCTCGTACCCCTGCGTCTCCAGCCAGTCGATGCAGCAGCGAATATCCACCACCGCCTGCCTGCACGCGGAAATCGTCCGCCCAACATTCGCGCTCACCGCGTAGTCCGACCGCTCCAGCTCCGCCGGCCGCCGGATATCGTGATACGGCTTTGACAGCCGCAGCGCCGAAATCCCCATGCGATTGAAAATCGCGCACAGCGCGTTATGGCTGAACGCATCCGCATTCCATTGCGGCATCACCACAATCGCCTGCTTCGGCCTGCCCGGATCCTTGTGTTCTGGTTTCGGGGTCCCCGGCGACGGGTCTTTGTCGCTGGGGTGATGAGCGGGGTACCAGCGCGCATTCACCATGTCATTTTCCGAATACGGTGTCCGCTCCGGCGACGTGAACCGCAAAAACTGCGCCTTCCCGGTCTTTCCTTCCGCCGCCAGCCGCTTGATCTCCGCGTCCTTCGCCAGCGTCTCCGGCCTCACGTTGGTCGGAAACAACTCAGGATGCCGCTCTTCCAGCCTGAAATCCGTCGGCCTCTCATACCCAAAGAAAACATCGCTATGCCGAATGAGCAACTGATTGATGCGCACCATCGCATCTTCTGCAGCCGCATCATCGCGCATTGCTTCGGGACCGGGCAGTGCAGCAGCAAACCCATGGGTCTCAAGGAACGGCTCAAGCCATTCGAATCCCCACTCCAGTGGCCGCACTATCCGATTTTCATCGCGCGTCGTGAGCCGCGTCTCCCACTCATACATCCAGCGCGCGTACTGTTTCCTGAACATGTCCTGTGTTCAAGTTTACCAGTGCCAGCGATTCCGCCTCCGCTTGCTCGCCTCTACAAACATCCAGAAGATGTCCAGCACCGGAATCGCAGCGATGATCCCCAGCGAGATCACGCAATACAAGCACCACACGCCCAGCACGTCGCGTTCGATGTGCGTCAGATAGAGCGAGAATCCCAGCCCCGCCAGCGACGCAATCAGCACTGCAGCCCTCTGCTTCGCCAGCCCAAGCCACAGAATAATTAGATAGCCCAGTATGCCGATCAGCGCCACCGGAATCCCTTCAATCACCGCATACGAACTGTGGTTCACAATCCCGCAGTCCCATTTCTCGTTGATCGAGCATGGGCTGGTCGTCGTGGAGTAGTGCACCTGCAGCGCCAGTCCAGACACAATTGCACCAGCCAGCGCAAAGATCGCAAGGATGTATCGCATCGTGCATCTGATGCTACCGCATCCGTCGCCTCCCTAGGAATCTGCCGCGCCGATCCTACGCTCGCGCCCCCTGCCCATCCGCTACCATGAACCCATGCATCCCCCTGCCTCCGAACCTCGTCGCATCGCGTTCTTTGGCGGCAGCTTCGACCCTCCCCACATGGGGCACCTGGGCATCGCCCGTGCCGCTCAGGCTCTTCTCCAACTCGACACAGTCCTCTTCACGCCCGTCGGATCGCAGCCGCTCAAGCCGCTCGGCTCAACTGCCAGCTTCGAAGATCGCGTCGCGATGACGGAGCTCGCCATCAGCAGTCTGCCCAACTTTGCCGTCTCCTTCGCCGACGCCCCTGACCCCTCCGGCGAACCAAACTACTCCATCGACACTCTGCACCGTCTTCAGGCGCAGTTCCCATCCGCCCAGCTCTTCACCCTCATGGGTGCGGACTCCTTCCTCAGCCTTCGCCGCTGGTATCGCGGAGCGGACATCCCCTTCCTCGCCCCGCTCATCGTCGCCTCCCGGCCCGGCCAGGAGCTGCACCATCTGTCTTCCGAACTCCCCGATGGCCTCTCCATCGCCGCAGACCCGCAAGCCGCCGCCAACCGGCCCGGAACTCTCGAGGTCTACCTCATCCGCAACACCTCCGGCGCCGAAGCCCCCCTCTACCTGCTGCCGGGACTCGAAATCGAGATCAGCGCCTCCGAAATCCGGCAGAACGTCAGCGCGGCCCTCGATCGACTCTGCGCCGAGCACAGCATCCTTCCTGCCGCAGTCTGCGACTACATCTCTACCCACCACCTCTACCAGCTCGCGTAACCATCCGGCCGACAAACTCCACCCCGAAGACCCGCCCCCCTTCAGCCCCGTCGCTCCCTGCCGACACCACGCATACAAAGCCCATTCCTTTGCTATACGATGACCGTTGGAGATATTTTCCGCTGCATGAGCACAACCCCCGCGCACGATCAAACCCGCATCCTCGTCCAGGCCGCAGCCGCTGCCTGCGAAAGCAAAAAAGGCGAAGACACCCGCATCCTCGAGCTCGATCCCGTCGACTCCGGTCTCGCCGACTTCTTTCTCATTACCTCCGCCACCAACGACCGCCAGGCCGTCGCCATCGCCGACGAGATTGAAGGCCGCCTCAAGCGCGAGTTCGGCGTCATGCCTCACTCCGTCGAGGGTCGCCGCCGCGGCGATTGGATTCTTCTCGACTACGTCGACTTCGTAGCCCACATCTTCCTCACCGAGCGCCGCGCCTTCTACGACATCGAGCGCCTTCGCAAGTCCGCCCGCCCGCTCACGCCCGCTGAATTCGACGCAGAACTCAAGCAGGCCCTCGCCGCCAAAACCCGCACTGCCCGCGCCAAATCCGCAGACTCCGCCGCCCCCAAAAAGACCGCAAAGAAACCCGGCGCCTCCAAGGCAAGCACCTCAAAGCCAAAAGCAGAACAGCCCGCAAAGAAGAAGTCCCCCGCAAAGAAAACCACAAAGAAATAATCGATCTCTCCTGGATCATCCCAAAAACGAGCGGGCGCCCAGGCCTCGATCCTCAGGCCTGAGTTCCTGCATTGGCTCCTCCACTAAAACAATGAGCGGGTGCTCCATGTCTACCGGTTTTGGAGACATGGGATTCATCCCTGCTCTGTATCAGGGCACGACTTCAGTCGTGCCACAAAGCTCCCGTAAATCGAAACCGGCTTCAGCCGCTGCAGGAAGACTCTCTCAACCATCACCGCGGGTGCCCCATGTCTCGCTTCTGAGACCTGGGTTCCCCCGAAAAAACAATGGGCAGCCGTTTCCGGCTGCCCATCTCCATTGTTGCAAGTTCTAACTTAGAAGCTGAACGTCCCCTTGAACTGGATCAACCGAGGCGAAGCATCGCCGCCGAGGAATGCGCCCAGAATCGAAGTGGGTGTATTCGCCGTCGTGAAGATCGTTCCCGTAATTCCAGACGTCAGTTCCGCGTCAGGAATCTGGAAGTTCGCGTGGTTGAACAGATTGAAGAACTGTGCACCGATCTTCAGCCTGCCCGACTCGCGAATCTTGAAGCCCTTCGCCACGTCCAGATCGAAATCCGTGTAGTTCGGACCGTAGAGCTGGTTCCTGCGCTGCTGGCCCCAGTCCGTTGCCGGGCCGAAGTGCGAAGCAAAGTCGCACGGGTTGATCGTGTGGCTCGCGCCGCCGCAGTGATGGTGGAAGTTGTTGTCCAGCTGCGCTGCCAGCGGCACTGCACCGTAGATCACGTCGCCCGTGTTGTAGGTGACGGAGAACGGATAGCCGCTGTTGTGGAAGAACGTGCCCGCGAAGTCCCAGTCCCCGCCCACGGTCTTGAAGCCGTGATAGTGCGGAGTGGTGATCGCGTAGTTGGCGCTCACGTAGTGACGCGTATCGTAGTCCGCGTTGCCATAGTTCTGCGCCAGGTTGTTGGGATTGATCTGCCCCACCGGATTCACGCCGAAGGCATCGAAGCCGCCGTTCGAAGTGGTGTCCAGCGCGTGGCTGTAGGCGTAGTTGAACTGCATCCGCAGCCACGCAATCCGGCTCGTCAGCGTTCCAATCACGCCGTTGTAGTTCGACCACGAACCGCTGTAGTACTCCGTCACAGACCCGAGCGCTGCATTCGGCCGGCTCGCAGGCAGACTTGCAATCGTGCCTCCCGGATCGTACGCGTTCGGCGTGTTCGCCACCGGCTGGTGATAGCTGCGGTTTCCGATGTAGTTCACGGAGAACACAGTGTTCCGCGCCAGCGCACGCTCAACCGACAGGCTCCACTCTTCGTAGATCGGAAGCTTGATCGTGTGCGCCACGGTCGTGATCGTCGGCCGCGAGAATATGCCGCCAGTCACAGTCCGCAAGCTGAGATCCGGCCCGCAACCGTTGTAGCAGGCGCCCTGCGAAAACAGCGACTGCAGAGCGTTATTCGACGTAACCGCCTGCGCATGTCCGCTGGCTGGATCGGCCGGATCGAGCGTGATCGGATTACCGGATAGAGCGTAGCCCAGCACCGTGAAACGATCGACGTTCGGCAGGTTCGCCATCAGATCGCCCATGATCTGCGCCGGGAAGTAGTCCGCGAACATGCCGAACCCGCCCCGAATCGTCGTCTTTCCATCCGCGCCGCCAGGCAGGAACGAGAATCCGATACGCGGCTCATACGCAACGTTCCGCTCATCGAAGAACGCCTGTCTGCGTCCGGAAGCAATCAGCTGATTGTAAGGCGTAGCCGCCGTTGCCGGAGCGCTGGCAAAATCCGATGACAGGCTGGAGACGCAATTTGTCAGGCAGATCGGGTTCGAGTTGTGCTCCATGCGAAGTCCGATCGTAAGCGTGAATCCGGGTACCGGCTTCCACTGGTCTTCAGCGTAGCCGCCCATCGTGTACAGAGCCACTGGCTCCGACAGACGGCGTGGGAAACGCTCCACCCACTCATCCGACAATCCGGCGGCAAAGCTGCCTTCGTCGAAGATGAAGTTCTCGCCGCCGCCGAACGCGATATTGTGCTCGCTCGGTGTGTAGTCCGTGATGTCATCGCGACGGAATGTATAGCCGAACTTGATCGTGTGCTTGCCCGTCGTGAACGTCGCATCGTCATTGGCCTGATAGCCGGTGACGTTGCGCCCCTGCGGAAACGCGTAGTTCGCGCCGCCGACCCATGAACTTGAGTTGACGTTGTTATCCCAGGACCCGCCGGACGCGAAGCCCTCAGGAATCAGCGTAAACGGAATGTTGCTCGCTCCGAGCGCCTTGCCGTTCGTATTCGTGAAGATCGCCCGATAGTAGCTTCCATCAATCAGCAGCTGGTTCGTGAACCGCGGAGTAAACGTGTGCGTCCAGTTGATCTGGCCTTCATACGAAGGCTGCGGGCTTTCTGCATTGAAGATCGGATTCAGGAAGCTCGTCTGCGTCGGCTGAACACCCTTGTCCACCTTGGAGTGGATGAACAGGTGATCGTTCTGCCCAAGGTTGAAATCCACGCGGTCGTTGATAAGCCACTCACGACCGAAGTTGGTCGTCTGACCCTGCCAGACCCAGGTACGGGGATCATTTGAATCCACGCTGCCCGATGCCCAGTTCTTTGCGCCGTTGTAGTAGTTGAAGATCGACTGATAGACCGGAGCCTCAGCTGCGTTGCCGTTGTCAGCAAGGTTGCCGTAAGGAGCCAGAGTCGGATCTGCGGTTCCCGGTGCGCCCAGCACTGCAGCCTGGAACGCGGGGCTCGGACCGTACGACTTCTGGTTCACCGGGATAATGACGCGTACACCCTCGGTGTCGATGAATCCGAAGATCTTGTCCTTCTTGATCGGACCGCCGATAGCTGCCGCGTACTGATTGGCATTGTCGAAGCTGCGCGGAACGCCTGCCTGCTTGTTGAAGAAGTTGTTCGCATTCATGATGCGGCCGTTCCACCAGTAGTGGAGGTCGCCATGCCACCGGTTGCCGCCTGCGCGCGAAATCTCATTCACCTGCGCGCCGCCCAGACCGCCGAATGCAGCGTCGTAGCTGTTCGTGATCACCGTGACGTTGTCCACGTCGTTGTTGCCCAGCAGCAGGTTCGTCGCGCCCGAATTGTTCAGGTTCAGGTACGGATCGCCCTCGTATCCGCCGTTGATCGTGTACGTGTTCGCGGTGCCCGGCAGACCGTTCACTGAGAAGTTGCCGTAGCCGCCCTGCGTGTTCATCACAGCGCCCGGCGTGGTCTGCGCCACAAACGTCAGGTCGTTGCCGGGATTCGGCAGCGTCTGGATCTGCTCGAGATTGAAGTTCGTCGAGATCTGCGCGTCATCCGTGTGCAGCACCTCGCCCGATCCCGCAGTCACTTCCACCGTCGTCGCGGCTTGTCCCACCGCCAGCTTGATCTGCACCGGCGTCACTTCACCCGCTGCTACGCCGATGTTCGTCGTTGCCGTGCTGAATCCGGAAGACACTGCCGTGATCTTGTACCTTCCTGGAGGGAGCAGCGGAACGCGGAAGTTGCCCGACGGATCGGTCGTAGCCGCCTTCTGCGCATTGTTGTCCAGGTTCGTCACGGTGACCTGCGCGTTCGGCACAGCCGCCCCGGATGCGTCCACAACGCTGCCGGAAATGTCGCCTGAGATGTTCGATTGTGCATAGCCGGTTCTGGCTACGCAGTTGGTCATAAAGCCGGCAGCAGTGAACAAACCAAGCGCCAGGACCAACTCTCTAGACCGCATAAACCGCATACAACTCCTCCAATTTCGATTGCAAGCCAAAAAGCCCCTGCTTTGCAGGAGGGCTCTGAGGCGATTCGCACAATGTCTCGCTTGCGTCCCGTACGCATAAGTGCGCACAAGGGCTCTCAGTCGCGGGGTTGATCTAACTTAAACCACGCTTAAACTCTTCAATTTAGGTCTTGCTTTGTCCCAAAGGCTTGCGGGGGAAGTGCAGGGACACTTGCACGAGCACTCATGCACGGCGCTTGCCAATCTTCAGCCAAATGTAAATACGTTGAGGGTAAAGGGATTACCTCGGTACTAGAAAGTAAACAGACGGCCGCACCCTACATATTTCTGGATAACAACGCTCCGAAATTCAGAAAACAGGATCAAAGAAGCCCGGTCGGATAGCTGTCTGTACGGAGCTGTCCCCCATAGGAGACCGGAGCTGTCCCCATTCATCGCGCGCCTTTTGCGCGATGAGCGGGAGTCCAACAAGCCCAGAAAAAGAAGGGCGCTCCTCACGGAGCACCCTTCGAGTTCAATCAAACACTAGTATTCAGCTAAAACACAATGCTCGCCTTCAACTGGATCAGCCTTGGCGATGCATCTCCACCTAGGAATGCCCCTAGTACTGACGTCGGTGTGCTCGCCGCCGCGCTGATGATTCCGTTGTTCGACGAGTTCACATCCGCGGTCGGGATCTGGAAGTTCGGATGGTTGAACGCGTTGAAGAACTGCGCCGCCAGCTTCAGCTTCGCGCTCTCCCACTTCGGCGAGATCCGGAAGCTTTTCGCAAGGTCCATGTCGAAATCGGTATAGTTCGGCCCGTAGAGCTGGTTGCGCCGCTGCTGACCGAAATCCGTGGAGTTGGTGAAGTGCGACGCAAAGTCGCACGGTGTGCTCGCGTGGCTTCCGCCGCCGCAGTGGTGCTTGAAGTTGTTATCGATCTGTTTTGCCAGCGGCGCGCTGCCCAGTGCTACCTGCCCCGTGTTATCCGTGACGGAGAACGGATACCCCGAGTTGTGGAAGATCGTTCCTGCAATCACCCACCCCTCTGTCAGCACTCTCGGCCCGCGAAAACGCGGAACGTTGATCGAGTAGTTCGCGCTGATGTAGTGGCGCACATCGTAATCGGCATTTCCGTAGTTCTGCTTCAGATCGTACGGATTGATCTGGCTGATCGAATTCCCTCCGAAGGCGTTGAATCCGCCGTTGGACGAAGTATCCAGCGCGTGACCGTACGTGTAGTTGAACTGCAGGGTCAGCCAGTTCAAGCGGCTCGTGGCAGTCGTCTCCAGTCCGTTGAAGTTCGACCACGATCCGCTGTAGTACTCCTGCACCTGCCCGAGTGCTGCATTCGGACGCGCCGCCGGCAGTGAAGCATTCGATCCCGGGCTGCCGTTCGGCGACCAGTACGCGTTCGGGTAACGCGACACCGGCTGGTGATAGCTGCGATTGCCCACATACGACACCGATACCGCCGTGTTCTTCACAACCTGGCGCTCGATGGCAAGGCTCCACTCATCGTAGGTAGGCAGCTTGACCGAGTGCGCCACCGAAATGATCGACGGTCGGCTGAACACCGTATTCGTCGCGCAGTAGAGACTCAACGGATCAGGACATGCGGTGGTGCCGCGGTAGTAGCCGCCCTTCGGATACAGCGCAACCAGCGCATCGTTCGATGCCGAGGCCTGCGCATGACCGCTGTCCGGAAGCTTGCTGTCTACCGTGATCGGGTTGCCGAATGCCGTGCCCAGAACCGTGAACCGCCCCACCGTCGGCAGGTTGGTCATCATGTCGCCCATGATTTGCGCCGGGAAGTAGTCGTTGAAAATCCCTACTCCACCGCGGATCGTCGTCTTGGAACCTGGTCCGCCCGGAAGATACGAGAAGCCAAACCGGGGCTCAAACGCAAGCTCCTGCTGCTGGAAGAACGCCTGGCTCCGGCCCGATGCCATCAGCACGTTATACGGTGTGTTTCTGGCCGTCGGTAGCTTGTTGAAGTCCTGCGAGAAATTCGAAATGCAGTTGGTGCGGCACAGCGGATTCGAGTTGTGCTCCATGCGCAGCCCGAGCGTCAGCGTTAGATTCGGCAGCGGCTTGTACTGATCCTGTCCGTACCAGCCCGACACGTACATCGCTACCGGCTGCGTCAGCCTCTGCGGAAAGCGCTCTACCCACTCGTCCGCATATCCTGCCGCAAAGTTCCCTTGATCCAGAATCAGCGCCTCGCCTCCGCCGGTCGCCATGTTGCGGATGCTGCCCGTGTAATCAGTGATGTCATTGCGGCGGAACGTGTACCCGAACTTCCAGGTGTGCTTGCCCTTGATCCACGTCACGTCATCGCTGAATTGATAGCCAGTCACATTGCGTCCCTGCGGAAACGCGTAGTCAGCGCCACCCACCCAGTTCTGCGAACTGCCCGCATTGTCCCAGTCGTAGTAGCGCAGGCAATTGTCCCCGCTCGCATCGGTAACTGCGCATCCCCACTGCCAACCCTCCGGCGCCAGCACAAACGGAATCGCTGAACTCGCCAGCTTCGTTCCGTTGGTATTCGTAAACACCGCGCGATAGTAGTTCGCCGCGAACAGGAATTGATTTGTCATGGTCGGCGAGAACGTGTGCGACTCGCTCAGCTGTCCTTCATACGACGGCTGCGGGCTCTGCGCATCGAAGATCGGATCAAGAAAACTCGTCTGCGTCGGCTGCACACCCTTGTCTACCTTCGAGTGAATGTAAAGGTGATCGCTGTCCTTCAAATTGAAATCAACACGATCATTGATCAGCCACTCGCGTGCGAAGTTCGTCGTCTGCCCTTCAAAGATCCACGTATCCGGATCCAGCGGATCGACGGAACCTGTCTTGAAATTCCGCGCGTTGTTGTAATAGTTGAAGACCGCCTTGTACAGCGGAGCCTGGCTCGACTGACCGTTGTACGCCAGATTTCCATACGGGATCATCCCGTTCGGGTGATCCGTATCGAGCAGATCGATAGCCGCCGGTCCCAGAATCGCAGCCTGATAGTTCGGGCTCGGTGCATACACCGGTCCGATCAGCGGAATGATCACGCGGATCCCTTCCGTATCGAAGAACCCGAAGATCTTGTTCTTCTTCAGCGGTCCGCCGATCGCCCCGGCCCACTGGTTCACATTGTCGAAGTTGCGCTTGTTCCCATAGAACTTGTTGAACCAGCTGTTCGCATTCAACGCGCGCCCATTCCACAGATAGTCCAGATTCCCGTGCCACTGATTGCCGCCCGAGCGGGATATCTGATTTACCTGCGCGCCGCCCAGTCCACCAAACGCAGCGTCGTAGCTGTTGGTGGTCACGGTCACGCTCTCCACATCGTTCTGCCCCAGCATCAGGTTCGACGCGCCCGAGTTGTTCAGGTTCAAATACGGATCACCCTGATACCCGCCGTTCATCGTGAACGTGTTCGACGTACCCGGCAGTCCATCCGTCGCGAAGTTGCCGTATCCGCCCTGCGTATTCATCACCGCGCCAGGCGTAGTCTGCGCCACAAACGTCAGATCGCCGCCCGGATTCGGCAGGTTCTGCAACTGCGCCAGATCGAAACTCGTCGAAAGCTGCGCGTCATCCACGTGCAGCACCGCGATCTCGCCGCTGTTCACCTCGATCGTTGTCGAAGTCTGGCTCACCGCCAGCGCCACATTCACCGGCGTGATCGTGCCCGCCGCTACCCGCACCTCTACCTTCGCTGCCTGAAACCCGCTCGCCACTACCTTGATCTCGTACCGCCCCGGCGCGAGCAAAGGTACCCGGAAATCTCCGACCTTATCCGTCGTCACGGCCTTCGACTGCCCCTTCTCCAGGCTCGTCACCGTAATCTGCGCATTGGGCAGTGAAGCGCCGGATGCGTCAGTCACGCTCCCGGTAATGTCTCCCGAGATGTTCGATTGGGCATAGACCAAAGGAGCTGAGATAGTCGCCACAAATCCGGCAAACACCAGAAGGCTCAGCACCAAAGCAGCGTTCAGCAACCGCAGGTATCGCATCATTTCTCCAATCAACGTCGGATCGGAGATGGTCATGAGATCTGACAAACCGATCCGCGTCGTGCTTGGCGTCTCGGTCTAGCTGGGGAGGGTTAGGTCCGTTCCGCGGTGATCAACAAGGACCGAAATAGGAATCGCTCTCGATCACTCCGACCAGAGTGACCAAAACCGCTCCTGAATATTCGGATTCTTGCCCTTCAAGAAATGCACTCACCATGCCAAAAGCTGCGGCCGTCCCAATTTCCCATCCAAAGAGCTTATTCGAACAAGTGAGTGACCCAAATCACGCGGCCTTATGGATTGTTGTATGTGACTGTTCCGAACATCTGAATTTCTGTTTTGCCCAGCCCACTCACCCATCCAGCGTTGACTACAACGACGGCCTGCATGCCCCGCTCCAGCACGCGATCACCGCTCGCCCTCTCCCCAAAAAACAATGGCCGCGGCGAGTTGCCGCGGCCATCGATCTTCATCCTCGACGTGCTAGAAGATGAACTTCACTGCAAGCTGCATGTTGCGAGCGTTGTTCGAGAACACAGCCTTCGGATTGTTGAAGGTCGGCGAGCCGGGAATCAGGAAGTTGTGCGTTCCGCCATCCGTATAGCCCAGCGAGTTGATGTTGTTCACCGAACCGGGCAGATACTGCGAGTGGTTCAGCACGTTCCACGCCTGAGCCTGGAATTCGAACTTGTAGCGCTCTGTGAAGCTGATGCGCTTCACAGCCGTCGCATCCAGGTTGTTGATCGGGTTGATCGGCAGCGTGTTGCGGCTCGCTGTCGGCAGCGTTCCGGAACCTCCCTGGACGTAATACGCGTTCGGATCCTTCGCGTAGTACCCAACCACCGCATTGCCTTCGCCTGCGTCCTTGATTGCGACGCTCGTCGTGCCCGTTCCCTTTTTACCTGCCGGGTTGATGAACACGCGGTCGCCAGCCGAATCGCCATTCAGGTTGGCATCCAGGTTCGACTGCACAGTGCCGTACTCAGGCGATTGGTAGGTGTATGCAGGTGCAACCTCCCAGTTGCCCAATACGTTCCGCTCGATCCAGTTCGAGTGCTGGAAGAAGGGCAGATCGTACACGATTGCCATCGTCACACGGTGCGTGTGATCCAGAGCCGAACGAGAGTAGTCACCCGACACGTTCCGGAAGTCCTGGGGCCGGCGCGGCGTCAGATACGTCGAGAAAACGTCCGCCGTCGCATCGTCCATCGTCTTGCTCCAGGTCCAAGCTGCATTGAACAGCAGACCGTGGCTGAAGCGCCGCGTCAGCTGCGTCGCCAGGCCGTTGTACGCAGACTGCGACCACGGCATGAAGGCAACGATGTTGCCCGTGTTGAATCCAGCAGCCGCATACGCTGGCACAAAGCTCGAACGGTTCGCCTTCACCTGCGTCAGTGTCAGCGCATTCGGGTCGTTGATCGCCGTGGGAGCGAAGAACATCGGCAGCGAATTACCCGGTGCCGCCACGCTCTGCCTGTTCAGCCGGTTCTGGGTGGAAAGGTGAATTCCGCGCGTACCCACATACCGAACCTCGGCCGTGTAGTCCTTCGCGAACGTGCGCTCCACGCCGAGAGTCCAGTTCTCCGCGTAGGGCAGCTTCTGATCGGGAACCCATGCCGAGGTCAGCGCCTTCTGCGTCTTCAGATCCGGAATCGTTTTGGTCGCTGGGAGGCCGCCGCTTGCAAGGAAGTTCGGCGTCGGCTCGACGGACGTGTTCACATCCTCCGTCACCTGGTACTGCGGAGCCGACGAGAGAATGCCCAGGTTGTCGTACAGCACGTCGTATCCCATGCCGAAGCCGCCGCGCACAACCGTGTTGTTGTCGACCGAGTACGCGAAGCCAAAACGAGGAACGAAATTGAGCTTCTGCGACTTCGGCACGCCGAATACGATCAGCCCCGGCACGCTTGCCGCAGCGTTGGCCTTCTGCTGTTGCTCGCCCAGCGGTACACCCGTGAACTCGTAGCGAACACCGAGATTCAACGTCAGCTTCTGCGACACGCGGAAGTCGTCCTGCACGTAGCTATAGAACACCTTCTGGTTGCCGTAGAAAGTGGGAGCCACACCCGGCGCAGTGGCGTTGCGTTCGCCAAACACATCGGGAGACAGATCCTTCAGGTAGCCCTCAAGGGTCGACCACTCATAGTCGCCGCGAAGCCGCTGAACGAAGACCTGCGGGGAAATCACATCCCGGAACTCCGCGCCCACCTTCCACGAATGCTTGTTGTGGTTCCAGATGATCCCCTCAGATCCCTGGTAGGTGTTCTGAATCGTTCCCTGCGGAGCGTTCGGATCCGGTCCGATGTTGACGCCATTCAGGTCGTCCAGGGTGATGTTCGGGAACACCGTCATGCCCGGAAACGCACCCGATGCGGTCAGCACGCTGTAGTAGCGGTTGAATCCGAGCCGGAATTCGCTCGTCATATTCGGATTGAAAATGTGGAACTCGGAGAGCGTCGCAAGGTGATAACGGTTGGGAGCAGGCGTCCAGAAGCTTGGAAACGTCGCTGAAGTGTCGTTGCCGTCCGAGCGGTTGTAGATGTACCGCGCGCGAAGGCTGTCCTTCTGGCTGATGGTCCAGTCAACGGAGTTGATGGAGCGGGTATTGTTCGTGTAGGTGCCCGCAACGAATCCCACGTCGCCGACCGGAATCTCCTGTCCCCCCACCGAGACCGTCGACGGGCAGAGCGCATCCGTCGCGCTCGCCTGCGACGAAGCCACAGGGCTGTACTTCTTATAGATCGACAGGTTATTCGCAGCGAGTCCGGAGATATTGCCGAGAGCAGTAAAGCCTGCAGAGGTCGGAGCGCAGAAGCTTACCGTCGCGCCCGGCTGTCCCACCGGCTCCTTTTCGTAGTTCGCGAAGAAGAACAGTTTGTTCCTCTTGATAGGTCCGCCGATCTGGCCGCCGAAGCGGTTGTCGTCGTACCGGGGATTCTTCACATCCTGATAGCCGGCAGAGCGTGCCGTCGAAGCATCAATCGCGTTCAGGTTGCGGTTCTGGAAATACTCGTACGCCAACCCGTGGAAGCTGTTCGTACCCGACTTCACCACCTGGTTGAACTGGCCGCCGTTTGAGTGCCCGTACTCGGCCGAAAACTGGTTCTGCAGAACCGTGAACTCCGCAACCGCGTCGCTCGGAATTCCGATCAGTGGTCCCGTCACCGATTTGCTGTTGTTGTCGATACCTTCCACCGTGTAGTTGTTGTTGCGGGGCCGCTGTCCGCCTACCGCCGGTCCCGATCCCGCGCCGATACCACCCGAGGACGTCACGCCCGCGGTCATCAGCGACAGGTTCAGTACATTGTTGGTCGCCGCCGGCAGCTCTGTCAGCTGCACGTTCTCAAAGGCCGTCCCGACCTGCGCCGTCGTCGTATCCAGCGCAACCGCAGCCTCCGATGAAACCTCCACCGTCTCGCTCGCCGCCTTCACCTGCAACACGAAATTCGAAGTCGCCGTCTTGTTCAGGGTGACTTCAAATCCGTGAACCGTGCTCTTGCTGAAGCCGGTTGAGGTCACGGAAATCGTGTACTTGCCCGGAAGCAGGTTGGTCAGCTGGTACTCGCCAATGCTGTTGGTCGTCGCCTGGTAGGCCACCCCGGTGGCTTCGTTCGTCGCCACCACTTCGGCCCTGACTACCACCGCTTTGTTGTTGTCCGTCACCAGTCCGACGATGTTGCCGCTCACCGCCTGTGCGTGGACACCGGGGCCCGCGAACATGATGAACACGAAAACTGCCATAAGAGCCATCAATGCTGCGCGCCCAAAATGAGCTCGAGAGGTCATGAGTTTTCCTTCCTTTTTGCAACGTCTTCCGGAGAGCTGGTCCGTGCACTCCACTTGCGGAAGCTGAGCAATTTGCGCCTGCGGCCCATAGCGAAATGCAATGAGCTGGCTGAACCCTGGGGGGAGAATCGAAACTACTTCTGCAAGCCGATTGCCAAAACCGGCATGTCACTAGATTCGATAAAACTAAAGACTTAACCCCACAATTTCAGTGATATGGGTCACAATCATATATGACTTTTCATAGGCACACCCCCGAATCTCTCACAAATCATCGATAAGCCTCCCCACTGCACCAGATCCCGTGCACGCCGTTGTATCGTCACTCCATGCAGATCGTCCTCGCGCACATCGGACCCAAACCGGCTTCGCGCGATTCCCGGGATCCCCACGCCCAGCTCGTCGCCATGTACCTCGAGCGCTGTTCCCCCTTCGCCCGCTGCGACGAGCAGTCCTTCCGTACCGAGGACGCCCTCTTTGACTGGATCGACCGCCATCAGCGCCGCACACCCGCCGTGACCGTCCTCCTCGACAGCCGCGGACGACCGCTGACCTCCGAAGCATTCGCGGAGTGGCTCGGCCGCCAGCGCGATACCTCGATCCAGCAGCTCGTCTTTGCCATCGGTCCCGCAGACGGCTGGTCCGACTCCTCTCGCAAACGCGCAACCCTGCTCCTCTCGCTCGGGCCCATGACCCTCGCCCACGCGCTCGCCCGCGTCGTCCTCGCCGAGCAAATCTATCGCGCCTTCGCCATCCTCACCGGCCACCCCTACCACTCCGGCCACTGATGACTGTCGCTGCGCTAGCTCTGGCGCAATGCGGTCGCAAGCATTGCGATAGAAGCACTGCTGTTATTGCTCCATTTCTATAAATGTTGCTGTCATTCTGAGCGCACGGGGCCCCAAGCGTTTTTTCCGGCTTGGGGGTGGTAAGCGAAGAATCTGCTTTTGCTCTTTCCTTTGCGTGAGAGAAGGTTCGCAGACACAACCCTGATCTCGATCACACATTCCAACCACAAATTTTCATCGGGTCAACTCATACCTCACATTCCCACCGAGACTCCATATGCACGCCGCCAGCGATGAGATCATGAACTACGAACTGACAACCGAAATCTGATAACTGGCAACTGGCAACTGATCCCATGAACTCTGAAGACTCCTCCCGACGCGGCCTCATCCTCATCAACACCGGCCCCGGCAAAGGCAAAACCACTGCCGCCATGGGCACCGCACTGCGCGCCGTCGGCAACGGCATGCGCGTCCTCATGCTCCAGTTCCTCAAGGGCTCCTGGCACTACGGCGAACTCGACTCGACCAAAGCCTTCGGCGAAGACTTCGTCCTCAAGCAGATGGGCCGCGGCTTCGTGAAGGTCGGCGGAGCCGAAACCGATCCCGAAGACATCCGCCTCGTCGAAAGCGGCTGGTCCGAAGCGCACGAAGCCATCATGTCCGGCGAGTGGGACATGGTCGTGCTCGATGAAATCAACTACGCCATCTCCTACGGCATGCTCGACCCCGAACTCGTCGCCGAAACACTCCTCAACCGCCCCGAGATGGTCCACGTCATCCTCACCGGACGTAACGCCCACCCCATCCTCGTCGACATCGCCGACACCGTCACCGAAATGCGCGAAGTCAAACACGCCTACCAGAAAGGCATCCTCGCCCAACGCGGCATCGAGTATTGACGAGCAGTAGCTTGTGAGCAGAGCGTTTCCGAGAACTGATAGCTGAAAGCTGAGAGCTGTAAATGAGGAGCGCGCCCGCGCTCCTCATTTACAATGTCCTCTGGCATCTATGTCCTGGTTTAAGCGCGAAAACGGCGAGTCAGAGTCCCCTGTCTCCAGCAACGACGAAGAGAAAATCGTTCGCACCGAAGGACTCTGGATCAAGTGCAACGGCTGTCGCCAGACCATCTGGAAAGCCGACCTTGAGGTCAACCAGAACGTCTGCCCCAAGTGCCAGTACCACTTCAAGCTCAACGCCCGCCAGCGCCTTGACCTCCTTCTCGACCCCGGCTACCAGCTTGTCGACGCTGGCCTCCGCTCCACTGACCCGCTCAACTTCTCCGACGTCAAGCCCTACAAGCAGCGCCTCAAAAAAGCGCAGCAGGAAACCGGCCTCAACGACGCCATCATCAACGCCGTCGGCCAGATGGGTCCGCACGCCGTCGTCGTCAGCGCCATGGAGTATGGCTTCATCGGTGGCTCCATGGGAGCCGTCGTCGGCGAAACCATCGCTCGCGCCGTCGACCGCGCCCGTTTGGAGAAGAAGCCCCTCATCGTGGTCGCCGCATCCGGCGGAGCCCGCATGATGGAGGGTGTCGTCAGCCTCATGCAGATGGCGAAGATCTCCACCGCGCTCGCTCAACTCGACGACGCCCGCATCCCTTACATCTGCGTCCTCACTGATCCCACCACCGGCGGCGTCACCGCCAGCTTCGCCATGCTCGGCGACCTTAACATCGCCGAACCCGGCGCCCTCATCGGCTTTGCCGGCCCGCGCGTCATCGAGCAGACCATCCGCCAGAAACTCCCCGAAGGCTTCCAGCGCTCCGAGTTCCTCCTCGAAAAAGGCTTCCTCGACGCCGTCGTCCACCGCCGCGACATGAAGAACTACCTCATCCGCGCCCTTGACTTCATGCGCCTCCCCGCCTCCGCCTGAAGCTGCAGCAAGAAGCGTCAGGGCACGACTTTCAAAGCTTGCTGCAAAAGTCCGAAACGGCTGGGTTTTGAAACGGCACAGATTTATCTGTGCCGATAAGAGGCGCATATAGAGCGCGGCTTTAGCCGCTGCGGGACGGTTTCGATGAGTCCAGGCAAGACCGGCGCATCTTCCAGCAACCTGTTTCAGCCGAAGTTGTTGGGCTTCAGCCCCTGAGGGAAAGCGGCCTGGGGCAATAGAACCCTTGCGCCACTGTTCTGTCGTGCCGCATGAAGCCAGAATAGACGTCGGTCTCCAGCCGCGGATTCATCCTGAAACCATTTGGATCCTCCGCCGAATTTTCGACCAACCGCGGGACGTCGCCGCACCAAAAAGTTCGGGGGCTCCTCTGCGGGAGCCCCCTTTGTTTGCGTCACCGATGATCTGTAGAATCCACCAACCTCAGAAGTAAACCTTCGCCGCGAGCTGCGTCTGCCGTGCCGAAGCCGCCCCGGTGATCACGCCGAAGTTGCCGCTCGTTACCGTTGAAGTTGGGTTGTTGAACTGCGTGTGGTTGAACACGTTGTCGCTCTCCATGCGGATCTGAATGCTCACATTGCGCTCAGGAACCAGCATGAAGTTCTTGGCGACGATCATGTTCGTGTTGTTGATTCCGGGACCATGGTACGGGTTGCGGTGCACGTTGCCGAACTGCCCGATCGGTTCCGCCTGGAACGCAGCTGGCCCGGTCGTGAAGCCCGCCTTGCCCGATTGCGCGTTCGTGATGTACACGCTGTTGCCGCTGGCCTGGCGAACACGAGGATCGCCGAAGCTGGCTTTCGCAGTCTGCACCGGTACGTCAGGGCAGGCATAGAAGTACCAGTTCGCCGAGCACCACAGGGACCGCGACGTCGTGCCCGCGTACGAAATGTCGTACGGGAAGCCCGTCGCCAGACTCGTGATACCCGAGATCTCCCATCCGGCCAGCGCCAGATTTCTGAAGGACACTGAGCTGCCCGAGAATTGCGGCACCCGGTATACCGGCGAGAAGACCAGACGATGACGCGCGTCGTACAGCGAGTCGCCATAGTTCAGCGAATCCACCCACTGGTTCCAGCCACGCTGCCCGCTGCTGCCGAATCCGGAGTTCTCAAAGCTCGAACCCGTATCCATCGCGTGCGAGTAGGTATAGCTCAGCTGGAACAGCAGACCGTGCGTCGGAGCTTTCTCCAGCGAAGCCTGCAGCGAGTGATAGTTCGACGAGGCATACGATCCCACCGTTCCAGCGCTGGCCAGACCCGTCACGCCGGTGTTCGGATCGATTCCCTGGTTGGCTTTGTCGATGGTTCCAAGAATCTGGTTCTGCGGGAAGAGCAGAGACTGGTTGTTGCGGTTTGAAATACAGTTGAGCTTTCCACCAACGAAGGGCGAGTACTCCAACCCAGCAAGGCAGGCCGCATGCCCCGCCGGAGTCTCCGCATTTCCTTCGTACGTTACCTGGTTGTGCTTGCCGAGGGAGCCAACGTAGCTGACGCGCGCGACAGTGCGCGACGGAAGTTCGCGCTCTATGCTGAGCTGGAAGTTCTCCGCATACGGCGCGCGGAAGCTGCTGTCATACGTGCTGATGTCGAGCGGCTCGAGCGCTGCCCACGTATCAGCCGAGATGGTGTCCCCCTTCTTTGGGAAGGCGTACGGGAACTTGTTGGGAATCGAACCACCGCCATTAATGTCCGCGTACGGATTGATGAACTGCGGAGATCCGCCGAAGTCAGCCGCTCCGCCCGTACCGATGCCGAAGGGAGGCGTCTGCAGCGTCTGCAGCGAAGACTCTTCTTCAGTCCGGTTGTAGTAGATACCGAAGCCGCCGCGGATCGAGAACTTCCCAGGCGCACCCGAGATGGCGCCCAGATCCGGAGCCCACGCGAACCCGAGCCGCGGTCCGAACTCGCTGTACCGGGTGGTCGCCAGGCCGGCGTTGTTGCACTTCGCATCTCCCGGATAAGCGATACCCAGCGGAGCAGTGGTGAACACCTTCGATTGCACGCCGGGGTTGAGGCAAGCAATGCCCTCGCCGCCGTACTGGTTGTTGTGCATCGGCGTGTCGATCGAGTACGACAGGCCATAGCTCAGTGTGAACGAGTTGCTGACCTTCCATGCATCCTGACCATACACATAGTTCAGGAATGCGGATGCCTGAATCTCGGCGCCGCTTCCCTGGCCGTAGCTGGCCGGGATTCCCAGTAGGAAGTCCAGCGCTCCGTCACCCGTCGAATATGTTCCCGTCGAAGGATCGAAGCTGTAGCTGCCGTTGTTGCGTGCGCTGAACGGATTCGAAACATTGAAGCGCCGTCCGTCATAGCCGAACTTCAGGCTGTGATGGCCGAAGATCTTCGAGAAGCTGTCATCCAGCTGAATAACCTGGTCGATACGGGGCTGAGGACCGTTCGTGCTGAAGCCCAGTGCGAAGTTCACGCCATTCAGACCGTTCACGCTCATGTACGGCAGTCCGGCGCCCTTCGTGTTCTCCGGAGCGATCGCGAACCCCGCGCTGGCCGGAGACATCGGCGTCTGCGGCTCGACCGCGTCGAAATTGAAGCGCGTATAGTGCGCCGCAAAATCGTTCACCGAGGTCGAGTTGAACTGATGCACGTAATCGAAAGTGATCTGATTCGTGGACTGCTTGCTGACGTCGCCGAATCCCGGAACGTTCGCGCCCGTGAACGGAAGCGTTTCCGGAGACTGCTGCTTGAAGATGATGAACAGCCCATAGAACTGGTTCGACGGATTCAGCGCGTAGTCAACGCGCCCGATGTACTGATTGTTCTTGGTCGTCACCACCGGCTTGAACAGGAAGCTGGTGCCGCTGTTCGGCGCCGGAACATACTTCTTGGCCAGTGCTACAGCCACAGGATTGAACGCAGACGCCGGGAACACGCCGCCGTTTGCTGCCGCGCAGTCCGCCCATGTCTCTCCGGCCGTTGAGCAACCCGGAATGCTGATGCTCGATGGAATCGGGTTTGTCGAGAACTGACCGGCATCCGCGGAGAAGTCGCCGTTCAACATATTCCCAAAGAAGACCCCTACGTTTCCGCCGCCCTGCGGCACAACCTGCCGGGTTCCCTGATACGCGCCGAAGAAGAACAGCTTGTCGTGAATCACCGGTCCGCCCGCCGTTCCGCCAAAGATGTTCTGGTGAAACGTAGCGACAACCGGCTTGCCGGTCGTGATGCTGTGCTGGAAGAAGTTCGCCGTATTCAGGAACGTGTCGCGATAAAACTCGAATGCATCTCCGTGGAACTGGTTCGAGCCCGCCTTGATCGTCGCGCTGACGATGCCGCCGGAGTTACGGTCATATTCCGCATTGAGAGGACCATCAATCAGATTGAACTGATCGAGTGCATCGAGGTTCGGTCCTGAACCGCCAAACACCGGAGTGTTGAGCGCGATGTCATTCGAATCGGCGCCATTAATCAGGTAGCTCGACTGCTGCGCCTGAGAACCGCTCACTGAGTACGTGCCGAAGCGATCGCTGGATGCCTGAACGCCGGGAAGCGTAAGTTCCAAAGCGGTGAAATTACGCCCGATCAGCGGAAGCTCGACCAGCTGGGCTCCTGTCACAACGTTGCTGAGCTGCATGTCGGTCGTGTCCACCTGGACCGCGGCCGCAGTCACCTCAACGACCTCCGCCGTTGATCCGACCTCGAGCTTGACCGGCTCAACGTACTCTTGGTCGATGTTGAGCACGATGCCCTTGGCCGAGAATGCCTTGAAGCCGCTCGTCGTGACGCTCACGGTGTATTTGCCGATCGGCAGCTGGGGGAAGAGGTACTCGCCCGTCGCGCCTGTCGTCGCTTCGAACTTCACTCCAGTGGCTTCATTGGTCGCCGATACCTTCACGCCGCTGAGCACGGCGCCGTTCGGATCCACAACCGTGCCTTTGATTCGGCCATTGGTGTCCGCGGCAAAAGCAGAGCCCGCCGCGGTCGTCAGAACCGCTGCCAAGGCTAGAACTTTCAGCAGATTTCGCATACCTGTTCGTTCCTCGAAGTTTTGAAATTTGTGGTTCGCCGGGCTAGGGAATTCGTTCACTTCCGACTTGCACGTTCCGCCTCGGGTCGTCCTTGCTGCCGTAGCGGCTCATCGCCAAGCTATTCAACTGTGTGATCTGAGGTGCGCTGCTAAACAGAAAACCGGGCGGATTGGCCAAAACGCCATCCACTCGGAAACGGCCCGAAACTCGTGCTAACCGGCCTTGAAACCTAAAACAGTAAGAAAGAGGGAAGAAATGGTGTGACTGACCACTCAGAATGCAATTTTCCTGCCAAATGTGAATAGCTGTTTATCCCATAACAACTCACGCAAGATCAGACGGTTAAGTCCCCTAAGGAGCCTCGAAATCATCCCACATCCTCCGTATTTCAGCATTACCATACCGAAAACGGTATAACCGCATAGTTTTCTTCAATATCCCGAATAGTCCCCAGATTCCTTTCCGTTTCCCTCCCCAGCCAAACCTGTATATTCTGTTGAGCTTGGATCAACCGGGGCCCCGACAATCCACTACAAGCCCTGCCGACCCAAAGAGGACGCGCCCATGAAGCTCCTTGCCTTCGCTCTTTCCCTTGCCATCCCCGCCATCGCGCAATCCCCGGGAGCCCCCGTCTTCACCCCCCTCCCCCCCATCCCCTTCGACACGTCCCTCCCCGTCCTCCGCGCCCACGCCGAAACCGAAAAGCCCTTCACCGTCGCTGGCGAACGTGCCGTCGTCCTGGGTCAGCAGAACGGCGTCTTCGAAGCCTGGCCGCTCCCCGTCAAGCTCCTCTCCCACATGACCATCGAAGCCGAAATCGAGGGCTACACCGTCCCCATCGACGTCAACCAGCAGGCCGCCGAAATCGAAGTCCGGCCCGACCGCACCATCATCACCTACAGCCACATCGGCTTCACCGTCCGCCAGATCATGTTCTCGCCAGCATCGGGTGCCTCATCCACTCCGGGTGCCCCATCCTTCTCGTCGGCGGCAGCCGGCGAAAGGGTGGGAAGCAAGGCAGCCTCCATCGCCGACCAACCCGGCGTCGGCCCCATCGTCCTCTACGAATTCGACTGCGTCCATCCCACCGACTTCACCTTCCGCTTCACCCCCGAACTCCGCTGGATGTGGCCCGAACGCAACGAAGGCGTCCCCGGCATGGAATGGATCGCCGGCCCCGCCGCCGCGCCCAACGCCAAAGAACCCGGCCCTTCCGGCGCCATCTCCGGCGTACCCCTTCCCAATCACGGCTACTACATCCTCCACGCCGACTACCCCGACCTCGCCGGAGCCGTCACCATCCCCGGCGCGCAGCCCGGCATCCTCGCTCCCTACCAGGAACGCCCGCAGGTCCACCCCGTCGAGCTCCGCCTTCACATCGATCCCGCTCGCGACCGCGGCCGTCTCTTCCCGCTCCTCATGGCCGTCGGCATGAACAAGGAGTCCGCCACCAACGCCGCCCTCGGCGCAACACTCCAGCGCCTCAACGAAAGCATTCCCGATCTCTACAAACAGCAGTTCGAAAGCTATAAGAAACTCCTCGCCAACTCCGTCTCCATCGAAACCCCCGACAAGACCCTCAACGAAGCCTTCCAGTGGGCCGTCATCTCCATCGAACAACTCAAAACCAAATCCCTCTCCAAACAAGCTCTGGGTGGAGGAGACAACAAAACTATGGGTGCACCCGAGCCTGCCCTGAGCTCGCCGAAGGGTCCCTCGCACTTGGCGACCGGGGATGATGAGTCGAAAAGCTCGATGATCGGGGACGAAACCGCCCTCGTCGCCGGCTACTACGCCTCCGCCGACTCCGCCCGTCCCGGCTTCGGCTGGTTCTTCGGCCGCGACGCCCTCTACACCCTCTTCGCCGTCAACGGCTACGGCAACTTCGCCCTCTCCCGCTCCGAGCTCGAGTTCCTCATCCACCGTCAACGCGACGACGGCAAAATCATGCACGAGTGGTCACAGACCGCGGCCTTCATCGACTGGCGTCAGTTCCCCTACATGTACGCGGCCGCCGATGCCACGCCGCTCTTCATCCTCGCCATGGCCGACTACGTCCGCTCCAGCGGCGACGTGGGCTTCCTCACCTCCCACCGCGACTCCCTCGAGAAAGCCTGGGCCTTCGAAACCGATCCCGCCCACGACACAGATCACGATCGCATCTATGACAATTCCCAGGGCACTGGCTGGGTTGAAAGCTGGCCCGGCGGCATGCCGCATCAGGAGATTTACCTCGCATTGCTCGACCAGCAGGCATCTTCAGCCATGGGCTACCTGGAGACTCTGCTTCCCGGAACAGGTCCGAAGGAAGCAGTGAAAGCACGACGTCGAGCTGAGGACCTCGCCAATATCATCAATAGCGAATACTACGACCCGCAAAAACACTGCTACGCCTTCAGCCGCAACCCCGACGGCTCCCTCGATCGAACCACTACCGTCTACCCCGCTCTCGCCTGGTGGTCAAACTCATGGGTCAACGACCGCGGTCAGATCTTCAACGAGCAGGGAAGTCAATCAAGCGCCCCCTCGCAGACATCGAGAACAACGATCCTCGAGCACCCCGACGGATGCCTCCAGCAGCTCGCCGCCCACACCCTCAACACCGACTGGGGCCTCCGCGACGTCTCCAACGACGAAAAGATCTACGACGGCATGAGCTACCATCAGGGGTCCGTCTGGCCGCTCTTCACCGGCTGGGCCGCCCTCGCCGAATACCGTGGCAACCAGCCCCTCGCCGGATATCAACTACTGATGGAGAACGCGAACCTCACCAAGACTCAAGACCTCGGCGCCGTCACCGAACTCCTCTCCGGCGACTACTTCGTCCCCTTCGGCCGCAGCACCAGCCACCAGCTCTGGTCCTCTGCCATGGTCATCACCCCAACGTTGCGCGGCCTCTTCGGCCTCGACATCGACGCCCAAACCAAAACCATCACCGTCAACCCGCATCTCCCCGCGAATTGGGAGAAGGCCGCCTTACGAAATCTCCCCATCGGATCCGATCGCGTTGACCTGTTCTTCGCTCACGGTGCAAACGGGACGCAAACCGTCCAGCTCGAGTCGAGCAATCCGCAAATCAAATTAGCCGCCTCTACTCCCGATGTAGGACAGACACGGGACGGACTTGAAATTCAGCGAGCTCCAATTCAGATCGTCCCGATCAACAACCCTCCGCTTCCTGGCAGCCGAACCGAATCAGCGCGGATCCTAAACGAAACATACGGCACTCACAAGCTCGCGCTCACAATCGAAGGCCCCGCCAAATCTGATCTCGTGCTCGGATACTTCCTCGTAAACCCAAATCTGAAGCTGAACGTGACGGGTGCCGAACTGAATCCAGACCGACGTTACGCCTCATATCCGGGAGCACCCGCTCTACTTCCGTCAATGACCGTCCACTTCCCCCCCGGCGAAGGCTGGAAGGGCATCACCGTCATTCTCGCCTGGTGAACACACCCGCTAACTTGCTAACTCGCTAACTCCGCTTCGCTCGCGAAGCGGAGCTAACTTGCTGCTTCTGTTCCAAAAACGCCTCTTCGAATTCCGAAGATCCCCCTCTGGGGAAATTCAATGCGGAACCCACGAGACGCTTCCTCGCAGGACGCAGCTCGCGTAACCGACAAAACTGGTCGCAACCCACCCGCACGTGCCGTAGGCGCGAAGTTCGTTAGCCCCACGCTTCAGCGTGGGGTGCGCAGCGCAGAGAAAGCAGAGTCCCGTAGGGACGATGTCCGGCACCGACCACGCCTTCACGCATGGCCAACCCACGACACCGTCGTCCGCATCTCCCCCCGGCGAATGCTGGAAGACCATCATCGTCACCCTCACCTGGTGAAGGCAATCCGCGAATAACAACGAAGTGGGTGCCCCGTCCTAGCTCTGCTAGGGCGGGAACTGAATAGACCTGTACCACATCCAGCCATTCCAGTCCCGGAGGGAGCAGCGGCCTTCAGGCCACTGAGCCAACCTCCTCAGAGACAATCCGGGCTTCAGCCCCGGTCTCCCCGCCGGTAAGACTGTGAGACCCTCACAGGAACAACTGCGCCAACACAGCGCTAAACCGAATAAGATCGTCAGGTGAGTGCATGACGGTTGCCAAAGAGGTTCCACCAATGCCCCTGGACGCTGAACTGCTCCAAAGGTTCGCAAGCAAGTACGTCTGGTGGAAGAAGCCGGAAGAAGCCGCCGCACATCCCGAGCGCGTTGTCGCCCAGGTCATGAACATCGGCGATTACGACGATGTGCAATCTCTCGTCCACCATGCCGGCTTGCCTTATTTGCGCGAGATCCTGGTGCACGCCGAGGCAGGCCAGTTCGATGCGCGTTCATGGACCTACTGGCATTACCGTCTCGACCTCAGTAACCCAGGTCAGGTGCCGCCAATGCCTGAGCGGAGATTGGCCTGATGCCCGAACTCTCGCCTAGACTCGACATTCTGCCATCAGCACAACGGCTCCTCTGGTCTGATCTCAGGCCAGTCTCAAGTCTCGGTTTCGCCCTGTACGGAGGAACCGCCGTCGCCCTCCGATTCGGTCATCGCTCCTCAGTCGATTTTGACTTTTTTTCTGAAGCTTCTCTCGACCGAACACGTTTGCTTGAATCGCTTCCGTTCCTCAGCAGGGCCCGAGTGCTTCAAGACCGCTCAGACACCCTCACCTTTCTCGTTGCACCGAATCTAGAGTCGAGTGAAACAGTAAAATTGTCGTTCTTCGGTTCGATAACATTTGGTCGCCTGGGGACGCCTCAGTGGACCACGGATGGCATCGTTCAAATCGCCTCCCCCGAGGATCTGCTCAGCACAAAACTCAAGGTCGTTCTGCAACGAATCGAGGCCAAAGACTATCTGGATATCGCTGCAATCCTCGACAGCGGCATATCTCTTGAGATTGGCCTTGGAGGCGCGTCTTCCCTGTTCGGACCGGCGTTTCAGCCAAGCGAATGTCTGAAGGCTCTTGTCTATTTCGAGGGCGGCGACCTCGAAACGCTCCCGGTGCACGTGAGACATCAGCTAATCGCTTCCGTGAAGAGCGTTGACGACATTCCCCAAATCCCCGTGATCGACCGCCGCCTGACTTCGACACCAGGTTCCTGATCGATACCCTCAATTTCGGCGACTCGAATCCCACGGGCCAGGAACCGTTCCGTTCCCAGGTTTTTCATTTCACCGCTCTTCGACGCGCCTCGAAATAATGATTCTCCCCCGCATCCTCGTACTCATCCAAAACCACCACGCCCGCATCCCCAAGCAATTCCCGATACCGCTCCCCGCCCAGAGAAACCGACTCGAGCCCCGTCATCGCGTCGCGCCACACGCACGCCCTCGCCGGAGCTGTAAACAGAACCGAACCCCCCGGCTCCAGAATCTCCGCAAACCTGCCAATCAGCCGCTCCTGCTCCTCCACCGTGAGCAGAAACATCAGCCCGATCGACAACACCCCATCGAACTTCCGCCCGAACAGCGCCGACTCCAGCACCGGCGCACACAGCACCGGCGTTTCCGGCAGGTTCTCTCGAAACGCCGCAACCATCGATGGCGCCGCATCCACACCAAACGCCTCCAACCCCTCCTCCACCAGCACCACCGTCAATGGAAAGCCAGACCCGCACCCAACATCGATCACACTTCCGCCGCGACGCAGCTTCCGCGCCCACCGCCTCACCTCTTCCACGCCGATCCCGTCAGCCCGCTTGGCCCCATCCCCGCGGTACCTCAGAAACTCTCGCGCGATCCCCTCATAGCCATTCGATTGGTCCATCCGTTGATCCTAGGCGATCCCCAGAGCCAGTTGCGCCCGCGTCCCAATTCGGGAACCGAACAGCAATTCCCCTCTCCGGCTTTGCAGGGAATTAATGCCAAAAGGAGCACAATCAAGCTGTGAGTGGAAATCTGCACCCGCGAACGAACTACACAGAGCAAAACCAGCCAAATGGAGGCGAGCTAACCCGAGTACCGAGATACACTTACGGCTAAGTCTATTCATGAGATACACTTGGCGGCGCCCACTCTCCGCAACCCGAATAAAACAAGGAACTTGTTCGCGGGGTGTATGGGAGGGGGAGAGGGTATCCTTCAGCCCCTGCCGAGCGCTTAGCTCGTCGGCAGCTTCTTCATCGCCGCTGCCAGATCGTCCGGATGGAACCCGAACGGTCCCGGCGTGCTCTTATACAGAACTCGCCCGCCCTGCCCGATCAGGTACAGCCGATCCGGCCAGCCCGTATACGCAAGCTCCACCTGGTTGTTGATTCCATCCACCAGCGCCGGAAAGTGAATGCCCAGCTTGCGCACGCACGCGTTCGCCACGCCGAACCGCTCCGCCTCGTTCGTCGGACTTCGGAAGAGCACGTTGTCCTTCACGTTCGACTGCATCTGCCACACATCCGTCGGGTGCGCCTCGAGGATGTACACGGCATAGAAATCAACCTTGCCCTTGTACTGCTCGGCCAGTTTGTTCAAGGCGGGAACCTCCCGCCGAAATGGCGGTCAGGTATAGCTCCCGAACACCAGCACTACCGGCCGCTCCGCCCACAGCGAACCGAGATTCACCGGCGTCGTCTCGTTCAGCCGCTTTACCTCGAGACCCGGGGCCGTATCCCCAACCTGCAGGTTGCCCTTCCGCGCCCGGTTCCACAGCGTCTCGAAAGGAATGACGAAATACGCCGGCATCGGCATCCGCGCCATTACACGCCCGAACACCTCCGGCGGCTGCCGCATCGCCCACGCGACATAACTGATGAAGCAGACCCACAACACAAAGCACACGCCCGCGACCGGAGCCACCCAACGCTTCCATCTGCCCTTCGCCTGAGTAGCCAAGTCCGCTCTCACTTCGTCATCTGGTTCATCGCCAGATAGTTCTGAGGCTCAATGCCAAATGCATCCGCAACACGATTGAAAAACGCAAACATCGCCGTAATGTACACGGCCTCCGCAATCTGCGGCTCCTTCCAGCCCAGATCCCGCAGCTTTTGCACATCCTCGTGGGTCGTGCGATACGCCGCTTCCGTCACCTTGCCCACGTACTCGAGCAACGCACGCTCCGCCACGCTCAATCCCGCGCCCGCCAGATCTCCCTGCGCCAGCGCCTGCACCGTCTGTTCTTCTGCTCCCTGAACACGCAGGAAGTAAGCATGTGAGTCCAGTCAATATGGACAGCGATTCAGATACGAAACCCAGCTCGCGATCGCTTCCTTCGTCCGCCGCGTCAGATGCCCCTCGGAGAAATGAACCGTGTTGCCGAACTGCATCACATCACGCAAAAAATCCGGCCGGTGGCTGAAGCACTTCAGAATGCCCGGCATCTCCTGGCGTCCCGAATTCGCGCGCCACTCGTCGTAGACCTTCGCGACATCGCCCGTCGCGTCCACGTCTTCAATCAGTTTTATCTTCGAGTTGTCCTGTCGCATGGTAGGCAAACGATTTCGGATGAATATATCACGCACGAATTCACGCCCGGAATCAACCGAAAGATTGACTCACAGTACCACGCGCACATCGCCCTGCTTCCGCGTAATCCGCTCCCGATCCAGCAGCTCCAGCAGCGGAATCGCATGCTTCCGCGTCAGCCCCGTCATCGTCTTGAACGCTGCCACATCCATCGTCTTCCCGCGCATCGCGCCCAGCTTCGTCGTCAGTTCCCGCAGCGCCTCTGCATGAACAAACACATCATCGCTCCCCATCCGCACCAGGGTCTTCTCGCGGATCAGCAGCGTAATCAGCCGCCGCAACTCCGCCTCGCCAATCCGCAACTGATCGCCAATTTCCTTCACACTCGGTGCAGCAATCCCAGCCTTCCGGTAAGCCGCAGCCACCGCATGCAGCTTCTGCGCCTCCTTCGCGGAGACTGCCGGAGCCGCACCAGCAATCGTCACAACCTCGCCGTTCGACTGGGCCTTGCCTTGATCGAGGACGCGTGCCAACACAGCATCGAAAACCTCAACGCTCAGCCCCGACTGGTTCTGCAATACCGACCGCTTCAACCCGGATCCCGCACTCTTCAGCCGGCTCATCACAGCATCGCTCGCGATGGAGAACGCAGCCGCAGAGATCATCGACCCGTTCACCAAGATCACCAACTCGCCCGCGGCCACCAGAGCTTCAGCCATCTCGCGAACAGCGTCGGATCTAAGGCCTATCTCGCGCGCGAGCTCTTCGATCCCAATCGCCTCGGCTCCTCGTCTCTGCAACCGCAGCGTGAGTTGTCGCGCCGTCGCTGCTTGCGCAACCTGTTCAAGCCACTTCTGCGTCTCCGCCCTCTTCGCGCTCCGCAGCGGCCGCGCATCCAGCACGCGCCCGCCGCCCACAGTTCCTGCAGGCAAAGGCTGCCGAAGAACGAATCGATCGCCGGGTACAAGCACAACCGGCTCCGACAGCTTCAGCCGCGCCAGCCGTTTCGTACCCGGTTTCACCGGCTCGGCGCTGTACAAGGAAACACTCGCCATCACTTCAGAGGTAAACGCATGCAGGTGAACCCGCGCACGATTGCGCAGAGCCGGCGCATCCTCGAGCAGCGTGATCTCCGCATCGATAACTTCCGTAGCCGCCAGCTCTCCAGCAGCAACAAGCACCTGCCCGCGCGAAACATCCGCGACATCTACGCCCGACAGGTTCACTGCCGTACGCGAGCCCGCCTCCGCAACATCCTCGGCAGCACCATGTGTCTGCAGCCCGCGCACACGAACAGCGCGAGCACCAGGCTCAAGCACCAGACTCTGCCCGACACGAATTTCACCGCTCAGCAGCGTTCCCGTCACCACCGTTCCGAAACCCTTCTTCACAAACACGCGATCAATCGGCAACCGCATCGGCCTCGAACTCTCTGCCGCCTTCGCCCGCGCCGCCACCCTGGCCAGCTCAGCCCGGACCTCCGCAATGCCCAATCCGCTCTTCGCACTGGCCGCGACAATCGGCTTTTCCGCTCCACTCAGAAAGGTGCCTTTCAGAAACTCAGCAACCTCGCTTCGCACCTGCAGCAGCCGGTCTTCGCTCACCAGATCAGCCTTGCTGATCACGGTGAAACCGTCCGTCATCCCCAGCAATTCGCAGATCGCCAGATGCTCGCGCGTCTGCGGCATCACTCCCTCATCCGCTGCAATCACCAGCATCACGGCCGGCACGCACCCCGCCCCCGCGAGCATGTTCCGGATAAACAGTGCATGTCCCGGAACATCGACAAAGCTGATCCGCGGCGACGATCCATCCTGCCCCATCGCATCCAGCGACGCAAACCCAAGATCGATCGTGATCCCGCGCCGCTTCTCCTCCGGCAATCGGTCCGTATCGACACCCGTCAGCGCGCGCACCAGCGCCGTCTTGCCGTGATCGATATGCCCGGCAGTTCCAATCACAATGGATTTCAAGCTTTTCATCGCAGACGAACTACAGCCGCTCCAGCACGCGTGCGACCGCCTCGTCCATCTCCACAGGAACAGTGCGCAGATCAACCAGCACCGCTTCTTCTGCAATGCGCGCAATCACCGGCGGATCAGAACAGCGCAGCTTCTTCTGCAGATCACCGGCCCCCAACTCTGCATGCCGCACAGACACTGCGTAGCTCTTCAGCCGCGCGCTGGGCGCCGTGCCTCCGCCAATCATGCTCTCTACCGGAACAACAACCGCAATCAGATTCGCCGAATGAATTGACTCCACAATCGCGCAGCATCGCTTCTCAATCTCGTCCGCCGGCGCACTCAGAATCTTCATCAACGGAAGCGATTCGCCTCCGCCCACGACGTACTCGAACAGCGTCGCTTCCAGTGCCGCATACGTCAGCTTGTCCACCCGGAACGCGCGTAGCAATGGATTCTTCCTGATCCGTGCAATTAGGTCCGCTCTCCCAACCAGCAGCCCGCATTGCGGACCGCCCAGCAGCTTGTCTCCACTGGCCGCAACCAGATCCACTCCCGCCGCGATCGACTCCGGCAACGTCGGCTCCCCTGCAACTCCAAGCTCATCGAGCCGCTCAATCAGCCCCGTACCCTGATCTTCGAACAACGGCACGCCCATTGTCTTCGCAAGCTCAACCAGCTCCGCCAGTGATGGCCGCTCCGCGAATCCCTCAATACTGAAGTTCGACTGATGCACCCGCAGCAACAGCGCAGTCTGCTCCGTCACAGCCAACTCATAGTCAGCCGCGCGCGTCCGATTCGTCGTCCCCACCTCCCGAAGAATGGCCCCTGACTTCTCCAGAATCTCCGGAATCCGAAACCCGCCGCCGATCTCCACCAGCTCTCCGCGCGAAACCACCACCTCGCGCCTCTCCGCCAGTGTGTTCAGCGCGAGAAATGTCGCCGCTGCGCAATTGTTGACGACCGTAACGCTCCACCGCCCAATTTCTTCCTCGGCTATGCCAAGCACCCGCAGCACCAGCCGTTCCGCATGAACATCTCGCTTGCTGCGCTCACCCGACTCGAGATCCAACTCCAGGTTGCAATAATCCCGCGCAACCTCCACCACGTGCGCCAGTGCTGCTTCGCTCAGCGGCGCGCGACCCAGATTCGTATGCAACACCACACCCGTCGCGTTGATCACCGGCTTGAGCGAATACTCCGGCCCGCGCCGAATCAGCTCACGCACATGCTGTGCAATTGATCCGATCGCAGGCTGCAGGCCCTCGCTCGCAATCTCGCCGGACGCAATTTGCCGGCGAACGCCCTGCAGCTGTTCTCGAATCGCCACGACCACGCGGTCGTGCCCGTACGCATCGACATCCCCGCGCAGCTCTGGCGCGCGCAGCAGCTCGTTTACTGAGGGAAGCCTGCTGTACATCAGCTCCCGCGCCTGCTCCGTCCGCTCCATCGGGTCTACTGCCATCTTTCCCTCGTGCTTTGAAGCAGTCACTTCAGAACAATGGCCGCGTTTCCGCCTTCGCTCGTCGACACCACTCGTCCAATGCGAACCGCTCCTACTCCCGCCGCTCTCATCGACTCCACCAGCTCATCCGCCTGCTCCGCTGCCACCGAAATCAACAGACCACCTGACGTCTGCGGATCGTACATCAACATCCGCACCTCGTCAGAAAAAGCAGCGCCCTCCACATCCGACACCATGCACTCGGCAAACTCGCGATTTGAAAGCAGTCCACCCGGCACCGCCCCCGCTCTCACGGCATCCAGCGCGCCTTCAATGAGCGGCACACTTGCGGTCTCGATCTCCAGCGTCACGCCGCTCCCCACCGCCATCTCGCGTCCATGCCCCATTAATCCGAATCCTGTGATATCCGTCATCGCGTGCACGCCGCCAAATCTTCCAGCAACCTCAGCAGCCGCCCGATTTAGCGTGGTCATCGACTTCACCGCCGCATCCACCCACGCCTGCTCCGCCTTGCCCTGCTTCAGCGCCGTCGTAATCACGCCCGTCCCGATCGCCTTCGTCAGAATCAGCTCATCCCCAGGCACCGCGCGCGCATTCGTCTTCACCTGCGCCGGATCGATAGTGCCCGTCACCGCATAGCCGAACTTCATCTCGTCATCGCGAACCGAATGCCCGCCCACCACCGTGCATCCAGCCTCGGTCATCTGCGCCAATCCGCCGCGCATGATCTCCTCAAGAGTCCCAAGATCGCCGCTCTGCGGAAAGCACACCAGAGCCAGCGCGCTCACCGGCCGCCCGCCCATCGCATACACATCGCTCAACGCGTTGGTCGCTGCAATCTGCCCAAACGTGAACGGATCATCGACAAGCGGCGTGAAAAAATCTACCGTCTGCACCAGCGCAAGATTCGGTGCGATCTGATAAATCCCCGCATCGTCCGACGTCTCAAACCCCACCAGCAGATTCTTGTCATCTTGTACGGGAAGGTTCGACAGCACCGCCCTCAGTGATCCTGGCGGAAGTTTGCTCGCGCACCCCCCCGCCTTCACCTGTTGTGTCAGCCGAACCACCTGCTCAGTCGCCAAAATTCCCCTTCGCTGCGTCGAGCTAACACCGCAGACTAGCTAAGATCTTGTTCGAGCAGCGCAATTCTACTTCTTCTGCCGATACAGCCGGATCAGATGATTGGTTGAGCTGTCATGGTGCAGTTCCGGCTCGGCCGCGTTCTCCAGCTCCGGAATGATCTTCTGCGCCAGCGCCTTGCCCAGTTCCACACCCCACTGGTCGAATGAGTTGATCTGCCAGATCACTCCCTGCGTGAACACGCAGTGCTCATACAGCGCCACCAGCTTGCCCAGCACCACCGGCGTCAGCTTCTCCGCCAGAATCACATTTGATGGCCGATTACCTTCAAACACACGGTGCGGCACTAGCCAGTCCGCCGTCCCTTCAGCCTTCACCTGCTCCGCCGTCTTGCCAAACGCCAGCGCCTCCGCCTGCGCAAACACATTAGCGATCAGCATGTCGTGATGCCGTCCCAGCGGATTCAGCGACTTATCAAACGCAATGAAGTCGCACGGGATCAGCCGCGTCCCTTGGTGAATGAGCTGATAAAACGAGTGCTGCCCATTGGTACCCGGCTCGCCCCAGTAAATCGGGCTCGTGTTGTATCGAACCTCCGCGCCCTTCAGCGTCACGTGCTTGCCATTGCTCTCCATCGTGAGCTGCTGCAGATACGCCGGAAACCGCTTCAGGTATTGCTCGTACGGCAAAATCGCAATCGTTTGCGCATCGAAGAAATCCGTATACCAGATAGACAGCAAAGCCAGCAGCACCGGCAGGTTCTTCTCGTAGGGCGCTGTGCGGAAGTGCTCGTCCATCTCATGGAATCCGCCCAGCATCGCCCGGTAGTTCTCCGGCCCGATCGCCAGCATTGTCGACAGTCCGATCGCCGAATCCATCGAGTAGCGCCCGCCAACCCAGTCCCAGAAGCCAAACATATTCGCCGTGTCGATCCCGAACTTCGTAACTTCCGCTGCGTTCGTCGAAACCGCCACAAAGTGCTTCGCGATTGCCGACTCGTGTCCGCCCAGCTTCTCCAGCAGCCACGTCCTCGCCGTATGCGCATTTGTCATCGTCTCCAGCGTCGTAAACGTCTTCGACGAAACGATGAACAGCGTCTCCTCGGCGTCCAGGTCCTGCACCGCCTCCGCGAAGTCCGTACTGTCCACATTCGAAACGAACCGGAACGTCAAATCGCGCTTGCTGTAGTGCTTCAGCGCCTCGTATGCCATCACTGGTCCCAGGTCCGATCCGCCGATCCCGATGTTCACCACGTTTTTGATCGGCTTGTCCGTGAAGCCCTTCCACTCTCCGCTGCGCACCCGATCGCAAAACGCCGCCATCCGATCGAGCACCTCATGCACCTTCGGCACCACGTCTTCGCCATCAACGACGATCGACTGGCCCTTCGGCGCACGAAGCGCTACATGCAGCACCGCCCGCTTCTCCGTAATGTTGATCTTCTCGCCGCTGAACATCGCTTCGGTATGCTCGCGCAGCTTCGACTCCTCCGCCAGCGCCAGCAGAATCCGCAGCGTCTCGTCCTTGACGCGGTTCTTCGAGTAATCCAGAAACAGCCCGGCGCCCTCGGCCGTCAGGCGCTCGCCCCTTTGCGGATCGTCCGCAAACAGGTCTCGCAGGTGCACGCCGGCCATCTCCTTAGCGTGTGACTTCAGCTGCTTCCACGCCGCAAGGCTGGCGAGCGGCTTCACTTTAATTTGCTTCGGACGACTCTTAGCGACGGATGCCATGGATGATTCTCCTCTTGGAAGGGGTTCTGATGGCTTGCCCTGATCTGATTCGCAAGATTGCAAATGGGATGCGAAAACCTGGAATGGCCCAAGTCCCATTATCCTCGTCGCCCCGCACACCTGTTCCACAGCCGTTCACGCTGCTGAAACACACCCATCCTTTTCCTTTCCCCGTACGTTCGTAACGACCTCCGTGACGAACGACCTACCTTTCCCGCCCGACTCCCCGTAATGTGGAGTTAACTTTCCAAAACTTCCCTTCACGTACTGAGATCAAGGGCGGAGCTATGCTTAAAGAACTCCAGAGGCTGTTGTCTCCCTTTCGCCGCGGATTCGCGGGTTACATCCTACTTACATTAGTTAGACAGGCCCTGGTCGTCGGTGGCGGCTACGGTCTCGTCCTCCTCATCCGCAACTTCCAGCAAAACCCCGCGCGCTCCGTCCTCATCGCCTTCGCCGTCCTCGTCTCTTACAAGCTTCTCATCGCCGCGCTCGACCAGGGCATGGGTTGGGGATTCGCACGTCACGTCAGCTATCCCATGTTCCGCAAGCTCAGCGTCGACGTCTTCTCCAAGCTCCTCAGTCTCGACCAGGGCTGGCATCAGTCCGGCAGCAGCGGAGCCCGCCGCGGCGAAATCACCAATGGCCTCAGCAAATTCGCGCAAACCAGCGAAAGCCTCGCCCGCGAAGTCTGCCCTCTTCTCGCCACCGCATTCCTCAGCCTCTTCCTGCTGCGTTCCTACGTCGGCGCCACATTCTGGCTCGCCGTTCTGCCCGCCGCCTGCGCGATCTTCTTCTGGCTCTCCTATGAAGAGAACCGCCGCTGCACGGAACACCGCGAAGCCCGCTACTCCCGTTACGCTTCTGACTACTCGCTGAGCATCGAATGCATGGAGATGCACGCCGACGTGGTCCGCTACAACCAACAGGACCGCATGGAGCAGGACTACCGCCTCATCCACCAGGACATCGAAAGCAAGGGCCTCGCCGAAGCCAGAATCCAAAGCTGGTTCGGATTCGGCAAAAGCTCAGTCGTCCTCGGCCTCCAGGCTTACCTGCTCTGCACCTGGGTGGGAATGCTCGGCACGCACCGGCTCGACGGTGCCATGCTCGTCTACCTCTACATGCTTTCCGAACAGCTATGCGGATCGCTCTGGGGCTACGCCAGCATCTGGGGCCGCATCAGCGAAGCCTGGGAACCCATCAAGCAATTCCTTCGCATCAGCTCAGCCAGCTCATCTCTCACTGAACACCAGACACACCTCGCCGTTCCCATTCCAGCCCAGGTCGCCTTGGAATTCCGCGACGTCGAATTCGGCTACCGGCAAGGTGAGCCGGTACTCAACCGCCTCAACCTGCGAATCGAAGCGGGCCAGAAGGTCGGTTTCATCGGCCGCACCGGCTGTGGCAAATCCACGCTCCTCAAGCTCGTTGATCGTCTCTACGACGCGCAAAAGGGCTCTGTATTCGTCGGCGGACACGACGTGCGCAACTGGCCCCTGCGCCAGCTCCAGCGCGTCTGCACCTGTATGTCGCAGAACGGTGGCGTCTTCTTCTCGCAAGCCACCCTGCTCGACACCATCCGCTTCGCTCGCCCTTCCGCATCGTTCTCCGAAGTCATTCGTGCCGCTAAACTCGCCTGTATCCACGACGAGATCATGAGCCTGCAGGACGGCTACCAAACCCGCGCCGGCGAGCACGGAAAAAATCTCTCCGGCGGCCAGCGCCAGCGTGTCGCCATCGCCCAAGCTCTCCTCAGCCTGGACGACCCCGAAAAGAAAATCGTCCTCCTCGACGAGTGCACCAGCAACCTCGACGAAGAGACAGAAGCCGCCATCTACGCCAACATCTGGCCACTTCTCCAAGGCAAAACCGTCGTGGCCGTCACCCACCGCCTGTCTGCCATCGAACACCTCGTCGACGAAGTTGTTGCCATGAGCGAAGGCTCTGTCGCGTTCCGCCTCAACAGCGCAGAGATCAAAGCTACTTCGGTCGACAGCTACGCCATCGCAATCTAGCCATCCGAGGCCAACGTCCCACGCTTAGCTCGCCAGCGCCTGCGCCGTGTTGTGTTCCGCCTTGAACCGGAGCCATGCCCCGATCTCATCCGGAGGCGGCAGCTTTGCATGGCGCAGCATCCGCACCTCGATATTGTTCCCAAGCGCGTGCCTTACCAGTGCTTCTTCGGGCCGCGCGAACCATCGCATCTCAGACGCGCATAGTTCGCATCTCTCCAGCTTCCCGCGCTCCAGATGCCCGCAATTCGCGCAGCTCGATACTCCTTCGTTCTCGGGCATCTTTGCGCTCCAGGCCAGCGTTCTCACCTCGCCTTTCTCGATCGCATCGAGCACTCCCTCAACTCCACTCACCCCAAGCCGCTCTGAAAGAGCGCCTCCCACGATCCTTTGAACCAGTTCCTGCTCCTCACGCCTGTCTGACTCGTCCACAATGGGCTGTGCTCGCTCAACGATCTCTTCATGCGTTGCCAATCCTGGATCGATGTGAAATCGGCCGGCCAGCACCCGCTGCAACTCCGGATGGAGTTCCGCCTCAATCTCAGGCCACATCTCGTCTCGGCAGCCCACAATCAGCCTGTCAAAATCCCCATGCTCGCGAAAATGCAACAAGCGATTCGCAACGATCGTAAAGTGCTCGCGCGCCTGCTCCTCCTTCTTCCTTTCCAGATGTACTGATTTGCGCGCCCCTGTCGTCCTGATCTTCTCCCGATCTTCCTCCTCCAGAGCCTCGCTCTGTTCGGTGAGCTGGCGCGCTTCTAGAAGCAGCAGTCTGGCAGTGTTTCGGTCTGCTAACACGATGCTGTACCGCTTCCTGCTCTCCTCTTGCGCAATCAACGGCGCAATCGCGAAGCTTTGCGCGCAATCCAGCCTCGAGCCAAAGTCGCCAGCCAGGTCGTACTCACGCCAGACACCCAGCCGTCTGCAGGCAAGGATCACCTTCGCAAAATTGTGATTTCCTTGCATCCCCGCCACGGTCGCTTCAATCCGCGAGACATCCTCGTCATCTGCCTGCCCGCTGCGCAACGTTCTGAGCTGCGCCTGGATCATCTCCTTCACGCGGACCGGCTCCTCTCGATGCGCCAACTCACTCGCCTTGGCCGGCCCGAAATACAGCGACAGAGCGTCGTTCTCCGGTGACCAGAAAGTCGCCAGCTCCCTCAACTCCTCATTTTCGAAATGATGAATGCCCGCCAAAATGTCTCCTGTGTTTGACTAGGTTGATCTTTGTTCTGGACGCGGAAACAGAAGGAGCTACGGCTGCTTCCGCTTGCCGGGAAGCTTGCTCTCCCGCATATCAATGACCGGTTTTGTATGAGGCTGCGTCTGATCATCATGCAGGTGAGCAGCATGCGAGCGCTCGTGCGTCCGCCTCGGCTTCTCCTCCGGCATCATCGCGGGCGGTACTGAATCCGAGGGCGCCTCCTCGGCTCCGCCTTCATTTTTAAGATCTTCACTCGCTTGGTTCGAATCGCTACTCACATCTCACCCCGTTCTCATTTGACATAAATGCTCTGGTGCCGAATTTCATCCACGCTCGGATGCATCGACCCGCACCTGGGTTATTTCTTGCTTGTGCCTAGACTGATGTCCAACACCTCAGGGCCCTCTCCGCCCCGCCTCGCATCAAATTACAGATGAAGAATTTCGCGCTCATTGCCCTGGCTGCTTTCTCGCTTGCAGGATGTAACGCTCACGACCGCAGCCCCGACGCAATCCGGGAACAGACGGCTCACGCCACGTCAACCGCCGTCCGCGATGCCAAGGCCGTCACTCAGGGAGTAGTGCAGGGAATCCGCCAGCAACGCACCGTAAACATCAACAAGGCTTCCATCAAGGACCTGAGTGCGCTCGATGGCATCGACGACGAGACCGCCGGCCGCATCATCGATAACCGTCCCTATGGCGACTCCTACGAGCTCGTCAAGAAGCACATCATTTCAAAGACTGAGTACAACCGGATCGCAGGCAAGATCGAAGCACGCTAGAATATGAACTGCAACCTTATCGTTGCGCGAAGGTGTTGTCAGCGTACCGCGAGCGATGCCTCTTCGCGCAGCTGCTCGATCGCGTGCCGAAGCCGCGCATTGAGCTCGCCTGTTTGGCGGATCGTGAGGCCCACCGTCGAAATCGGCTCTCCCACGCTCATCTTAATCTCTCCCGGATAGAAGTGCCGCGTGTGGATCGGAAGCAGATCGTACACGCCGCTCAGCGCGATCGGAACCAGAGGCACCTGGGCGCGGATGGCCAAAAACGCCGCACCCGCAAGGAACGGCTGCATGGTGCCGTCGGGCGTACGTGATCCCTCCGGAAAAACAAAGAGCGGCATCCCCGAACGGAGCGCCCTCACGCCTGCTCCTAGACTGGAAACCGTCGCGTTCGGGCTGACAGTGTCTACCGGAATCTGGCCCGAGCGATTTAGGTGCCAGCCGATAAAGGGCATCGTCCACAATTCCTTCTTCGCCAGAATGCGGAACTGAAACGGCAGAGTCGAAAAGATCACTGGCGTATCCATATACGACGTGTGGTTCGCCGCGTACACGGCAACGCTCTGCTTCAGCAGGTTCTCGGCGCCGCGGACCGTCAGACGCGCACCCGAGATCCTGACGCAACCGCGCGCCCACGTCTGCGCGATCCTGTGTTGAAGACTCCCGCTCTTATCCCACATAGAAGCGAACAGAGAGCAGCTGCCGCATAAGCCTGTGTACAGAAAAAACAGCGGAGCCTGCAGCACGTTCGTGCGCCAGCGGTGCAATCGGGGTAGCGGATCGGGAGGTCGTCGTCGAGTCACGGAGTCTGGCCTATGCGCTTACCGACTGTGCCTGGCGGGCGAGCAGCCTGGTCCGCACATCCCCAACCAGATACACAGACCCGGAGACCACGATCGGCGTGCCCGGCCGCTCTCTTGTCTGTTCAATCGCCAAGTCGATTGCCTGGCCCACGGATGCCGCGGCTGAAGCATTTGTGCCGGTGGAGGCTGCAGCCGCCATCAGATCGCGCATCGGAGTCGCACGCGAACTGTAGATCGGCGCAAAGATCACGCGTTCAAAGATCGGAAAGAGAATCTGCGCCATCTCCGCCACCGGCTTGTCCCGCAGACAGCTGAAGACCAGCGTTCCCAGCTGCTGGTTGGGTAACATCTTCCGAAGGCCTGCCCGCAACGCCCAGGCACCCGCTGGATTGTGGGCGACGTCTAGGATCCACTCCAGCGTTGCAGCACCTTCCGCAGCCGGCGTGGTCACCCGCTCCAGACGCCCCGGCCATCGGGTATTCCGGATCCCATCCGCAATGGATTTCGCCGTGATCGGAAACCCGTGGCTGATAGCCAGCTCGACCGCGGCTGCAATGGCCAAGGCAACATTCCGGTGCTGATGCGAGCCGCGCAAAGGGGAATCCACTTCGATCTGCTTACCCAGAACCTCCAGGTTGTAAGCGCTCTGGACTGGCTCAAGCTCTGCACGCCCCGGCGCCTCACCTGCCGGCAGGAACGGAACCGCGCTGACCCCGAGCACCGAAAGCGACGTCGCCACCTCGCCGATCACCTGGTTCGCCTCGGGGTGCTGCGGCAGCGTCACCAGCGTTCCGCCGTGGCGCATGATCCCGGCCTTTTCGCGCGCAATGTCGCTGATCGTGGGTCCCAGCCACTCCATATGATCCAGCGATATATCGGTGATGATCGAAATCAGCGGATCCACGATGTTCGTTGCATCCAGGCGGCCGCCCATCCCCACCTCGAGAACCGCGATCTCAATTGCCGGTTCCGCAAAGTGCAGAAAAGCCATCGCAGTCAGCACCTCAAAGAAGCTGGGAGCTTGCGCAAGCTTGCCTTCATCCACCAGCCGCTGGGCGGTAGACCGAACCCGAAAGAACGTGCTTGCGAAATCCTCGTCTGCAATCTCAACTCCGTCGATCCGGATCCGCTCATTGGGCCGGCTGAGATGTGGCGACGTGTAGAGCCCGGTGCGTAGACCCGAGGACGTTAGTATCGACCACAGCGTCGACGCCGTCGATCCCTTACCGTTCGTTCCGGCAATCAGCACTGACGGGAAAGTCCGATGCGGATTGCCCAGTGCCGCCAGCAGCGTACCGATCTCATCCAGCGAGAACTTACGGCGCGGCTGGCCCGTTTGCGTGGCCAGTTCCGGCGCCATGGCGGCAAGATGATCGATAGCGGACTGGTAAGACATACCAGCCTTCAGTATAGAAGCCGCACGAAAACTCTATCTTCCAGATGAACTTGCTAGGCACCACGGGTGATACGGACAACATGCCGGGCTTCGCAACGATCTTCTCCAGTGCCACACGTGCCCGATTTGGGCCCAGCTTTCCGCAACGGAACTCGTGCTTGTGGAGGTTGTGGAAGAGGCGTCAACTGTGGATGACAAGACGCGGAGAACAGCAGTATTGATGCGGTCCAGGACGTATCTTGCACAGAACGCATGCCGTATCCACAGCGTCTTCGATCCCGCTTGTGAAAGCGGTGGGAAAACCGGTCCGCAGAACTCGTCTGCCGGGCCCTTTTTCCATTTGCCCTGAATCCCACAGGCGCGTTTTAGAAATCAGAGCCCTCGCGAATACCCTGACAGCCAAAGACATAATCTATGTTTCCACTTTTCCGCAGAGAACTACGGGGACTACTGGTTTTGTTATTTATTGAATCTCTAAAAACCCCACCTAACCGTATCGCCGATAGGGGAATCGGGTGAGTGAAATTTCTTGCCTCGCTGGCACCCGCGGTGAGCACTCACCAGGTTCGATCTCTAGAGCGAATGGTTGGGACCTGCGATCCAGAGAAGATACCCGGTTTTCCACGCGCCAACAGTTCCTGAAGATGCATAAAATCGAATGCAAGAAACAGCAGCCGTTTCGCGGGGATGAGTGCGTGGTGTAGCCTTGGGCCAAGCGGCGCTGCAGCTTGGACGTCAATTGGGGGGCCAGGTCAGCCGATCCGCGGGGGCGACGGCGGGCTGGAGTGGAGCGGAACTATGCCGATCGTGGAAACGGAAGTTGAGAAGCCGGCAGCACAGGGGGCAGCGATGGAGATTACCGTAAGCCGCCAGGAACTGGTGAAGGAACTGACCGCGACCCAGAGCGTCGTGGAACGCAAGACCACGATCCCCATCCTGTCGAACTTCCTCATCGAGGCTGACGGCGATCGCTTGAATATCACCGCGACCGACCTCGACCAGGCCATCCGTACCAGTGCCGCCGTCAAGGTTAAGAAGCCCGGCTCCTGCACAATCCCTGCCCGCAAACTCTACGACTACATCAAGCTGCTCCCCGATGGCGATATCTCGATCAAGCTGCTCGAGAATCACTGGGTGCAGATCCGCAGCGGACGCTCCAACACCAAGATGGTCGGCATGGCGCGCGCGAACTACCCCCAGGTCCCTGAGTTCCCATCCGTAGCATCAACGAGCATCTCGGTTGCTGCGCTGCGCACCCTCATCGCTCGTACCATCTTCGCAATCTCTAACGAAGAGTCTCGCTACACCCTCAACGGCGCATTGCTTGTCTTGAAGGCTGAGTCCATTGCCATGGTCGCAACAGACGGGCACCGGCTTTCGTTCGTCGAGAAACCCGGCGAGACCATGGAAGGCATCAGCGGCGAGAAGCGCGTACTCATTCCGCGCAAGGCGCTCCAGGAACTCCAGGGCCTGCTCGCCAATACGGACGCGGAGAAGGTGGAGTTCGCCGACGACGAGCACACCTTGTTCTTCAAGGTCGGCCATCGCACCCTGAGCACCCGCAGGCTTTCCGGACAATTCCCGAACTACGAGGCAGTCATGCCCCGCGACAACACCAAGTTTGCCGTGGTGCGGTCCAGCGAACTATCCAGCGCCATCCAGCGCGTGGCCCAGTTCGCCGACGAGCGGTCGGGAGCCATCCGCCTGCGCCTCGAATCGAACGAGCTGAAGATCAGTTCGCAGTCGACCGAAAGCGGCGAGTCTGAGGACACCATCGATACGCCATACTCCGGCGACCCGATTATGGTCGGCTTCAACTCGACCTACATCATCGATTTCCTGAAGGCACTCGGGAACGAAGGTGAGGTGCGGCTCGAGTTCAAGGATTCCCAGTCAGCCGGCCAGATCCGCCCCGAGGACCCCGACGCAGAATACCGCTCCCGCTACGTCCTGATGCCCATGCGCATCTGACCCAGCCAGAGCAGCCGCCGCTCGTCGCTGCAAGAACAAGCTTGGTATCGAAAACGCCAAGAAGAATCGGCGTCCACACCAGCCGGTGCCCACAAAAAACGAAGCCGCTGGCTCTCCAGCGGCTCTGTCTAACCTAAGATCTCTCTATTGCTCAAAATCGGGACACGATTGGATTCGAACCAACGACCTCTTCCGTGTCAAGGCTTCAATGAAATGTACTTTCAACAACTTACAAGGCGCCGGAGACTGCCAAACTACGCCGATACACGAGGAAGTTGGAGAAATCGCGGACGGTTCCACAGGTGAGAAAGACAGGGGGGCAGAAGCGATGATCGTGCGGCGACGCCTTGAGCCGGCACTGGCGAACAAACGTCAAACTACTGATCTTGGGTAGACGGTCTTTCATCTGATCGGTCTTAACCCGCGCGGCGAAGAAGCGGTGCTCAAGAAGTGCTCGCGGAATCAGATTAGGGCCGGATGAGTTCTACAATTCTGTTCGCCAATGGAGACCCGAATACTGAAGAATCCTCGCTACTTCACTATCTCGTTTCACTCAGACTTTTCGGCCCAACCCAGGTTTGTCGGAATGGAGCTTTGTGGAATGTTCCGAATTCCAATAACCGCGTGGCCTCGCACCTGTGAGCTTCCTCAGCACGCTCCAAATCTGCTTCCCACGTAGACGTCGCCACTGTTACGTAGCAGTATGGGCAAATCGAATCGGTAGTTCCATCGCGATTCATGCGGTGCGAAAATTTGATACTCCGCCATAGCGAACACCCAGCTTACGCGCGAGTTTACGCCGTGGAAATGGTGTTGTGTGAAGAACTTTTTGTGGCTGTTGCGAGGAGATAAACAGCTAGAAATCAATATTCCGTTGAAAGTTCAGCCCACTGGTATTCAAAGGATCGATGGCCGATACGAACGCGGCAGGCGTTCAGGAAGCTTGCGCATATTGCCGCCTCCGAGCTCAGAGGTCATTTTCCAGCCACCCAGGACCAGCGAAACACGATGGCCACGCGTTGGGAATCTCCAATCACTTCGCGTTTGCGACTTGCAGCAGGAGCCAGCTTCGGCTCGGGTTTGCCATTTGAGCACGGCGACACTCGCGATGAAGCACTGGCATCGCACCCCAACGATCGTTTCGGGTCCGCTGGGCTAGTCGCTTTTAGAGATTGCTGGGGTATTGTCGGCGATTCTTAACCCTAAAGACGACGGATCGAGCTGACGGTGATACTCCCGGTATATGAGGCGTATGGCATGCCTCCTTTTGGCTGGTCATCCGGCAAGGACCTAGGAAAACTCCTAGGTCCACGCCGCATCTCACCGAAGAACTGGAGGTGTTATGCCGGATTTTACAGAAAAGGAAGTGATGTTTATATATAACGGCGATCCAGAATCAGCAGAAATTGATCAGGATCCCAAGGGCGAAGTCCCCATCCCTGAAGATGGGAGCACCGTCCTACGGAAAGGTAAGCAGTGGACAGTCACCCATTCGCAAATGGAAGCAACGGCAATTCCCTCCGCTGTTGTACCGGTACTCAGAATTGATCTATCGGACCGAGAACGGTGAATGGCGGGACTGCTACAACAACCCTGGAATTGGCGCTGACAAGACTATGTAGGTATATGAGGGAATAACGAACTTTGATAGGGTATACAACGACACGGCAGACATTCCCGAGGTAGAAGTGCGTCACAAGTTGTGCTGATCGTTCTCTAAGCTTACGTTTGATCTCGTGTATCACGCAGGGTGCCTTTCAGCAATGAAGCACTTCGCGGTTGCCCCATGCACGTGCCAGACGGGATGCTCCGTTCATTAATCATGTTTTGAAAGTAACTACCTGCTTTACCTGTCGCATCTCACCGTGCGGGCTGAGGTTGTTGAGCTGATGCTGTACATCAACAGAGATGAGATTCTCCAGATGCTGAAATATGTGATCACCGGCGAGGACATCAGCCAAGAAGATGAGAAAAGGCAGTCAGAGCATATGCTTAATTGCGACAGAGTGATGGATGATGACGAGTTCGGCCCGGCGCTCGGCTTCATGCTGAAGTCCAGGGACGGCGCGCCGACCGATGAACACCCTGACCAGGACGATGAGGACGAAGACGAGGATGAGGACGACATGATCTAACCAGTACCTGCTGGGACGTCTTGCCCGGTACAGGCCCGTCGGCCTAGCTCGGCCCGCAGCGTGGTAGAGCCAGCCTCGACTCAGTTTCGAATACGTCGAGGCGATTGCTTGGTCTCGGCGGGTCCAAATGGAACATGTACGGTCGAGCCGACCCATACGGGTCGCCTTGGTGCTTCTTTTCCTGTGATCGATGAACTGGCCCGCAAACCAGAGGATCAGGTGGGAGCTACCAGTGAATTCAGAGTCGGCTTGGGCATCTGTGGCCACCCGAGGAGCACTCTGCAGACTGTGGCCGCAGATCGTCGGCCATAGCGAATCGTGAGTTCGGGAATCATTGCGGCAGGCTCCCACTGCTTGACTGATCAGCGCCAAAGCAGCAAACAGACAAACGTCAGGGCTGCGACAAGAAAGATTGAAAGAGCAAGGACATCGAGAGTTGCTCCTTTTGATTTGAAATCCATGATCTTGATCACTGGTCGCCACTCCTCTCCGGCTCGCGCAGCCGCCTTACTTTCAGCCGGCCAACTCTACTCAGGAGTCATCTACCGAACAACTAGGAAAAACCCTTGGCCGGTTTTAGTGTCGGGCGTGCTCCCGCTCATAGGCGTCGAGCATGAAAGGACTCGCTCTCCCGTCAGTTCGGCCTGCTATTCACTGAAGCCGAGCTGTCGGCTCTGGGTGGCCGAATCCCGTGCGCCCCACCGCCGCCGAATCATCCCATCCTCCACCTCAAACCATTCCATCGCCGTCATCTCGTAGGTTTTTCCAGTCGGCCCCAGTCCCCGGAAATTCTTTACAGATCGGCCCCGCTCGGTGTAGCGCACTGCCACTGTACCTCCCTCCTGAATCATCTGTTCGACCTTCAGGTTTATCTCAAGACACTCAATCAAATCCTTCCAAATGGGTTTTACCTGCTCCGGAGTTCCCCAGCCCAGCACGCCCCATATCTCGGCGTCCTGCGCGAACATGCCACACAGCTTATCTACATCGCCCTCATTGAATGCGTCGACATAACGCTGCACGATTTCCTTTGCCTGCATTGCAAGGATCCTCCTCATCAAAACCCTATATCACTTACTCACCCTTCTTTCTCGTGGACAAGTACGCTGATGGGCTGCCAGTCTACAACCATGACAGTGATGACCAGAAGGAGTGAAGCACGATGCTTTGGCTGCCGAGACAGGTCGAAGGGGGACCGCCGATCCGATGTTTTGGAGTGCTGAAAAGTGTGGGATTGCAAACATGAATACGGCTCGCAGAAGTGCGGGGCAGCCTGCGCCGTAAGGTTCTGCCCAACTTCTGCTTGCTGTGAAAAAAGGATTGAGGCTGATCGGAGACCGGAGATATGCTCGCATTGACAAACTCTCTACCCGGGAGGTCCATCCATGCAGTTCACAGCCGCGAAGACTCTCGAATCTTCGATCAATGCACCGGCCAAAACTCCTGCACCGGCAATAATGTTTGAACTGGCGATGGGGTACTGGCTCTCCCGGTGCCTGTACGCTGTGGCTGAGATCGGCGTGGCCGATCATATCGCGGACGCACCCGTCAGCGCGGCAGACCTCACGAGAAGCTGCGGAGTGGACGAGAATGCGTTGCGACGAGTAATGAAGGCGCTCTCCTCGCGTGGGATCTTCGAAGCAACAGAAGCGGGCTTTGCCCACAGCTCGTTATCTCTGCTGCTGCGAAGTGACCATCCTCAGTCAATTCGCGCATTCGCTCGCATGATCGGAATGCCAGCCATGTGGAACTCGTTTGGACACATCGAGCACGTAGTTCGAACTGGAGAGAGGGGGTCCCTGAAGATCGATCCGGAAGGTATCTTCCACTTCTTTCAGCACAATCCAGCGCAAGGAGCGCTATTCAATGACGCGATGGAGGCAAAGTCCCGCGCAGCCATTCACGCTGTACTTGGCGCTTACGACTTCTCCTACAGTAGTTCGGTCGCTGACGTTGGAGGCGGAAAAGGCCACCTAGTAAAGGCCATCTTGGAGGTCACTCCCGATGTGCGCGGGTTCCTCTTCGATCAAGCGCATGTCGTTTCATCCGTTCCGGCGTCCGACCGGCTTCAGGTAGTCGGCGGCGATTTCTTCACCGGAGGTATTCCGCACAGCGATCTGTACCTTCTTATGGAGGTGATCCATGATTGGGACGACGAACAGGCCCGAACGATTCTAAAAAATATCCGCGCGGCGGCTCGTCCTGGCGCACGATTATTGATTATCGAGACACTGATGCCTGAATCGAGCGAGGCTCACGTTGCAAATGCCCTGGACATCGTGATGCTGGTGATCACCGGTGGTCGGGAGCGAACCCGGAACGAACACGCTGCGCTCGTTGAGAGCGCCGGGTTTCCATTCAAGAATGTCTTGCCGACCCAGAGCAGCTATTCGATTCTCGAAGCTGTCGCCGTTTAGATTTGCCCGAAAACTGCACTTGTGCCCGGACATAAAAGCAAGGCCCCTTTCGGCGCGAAAGTGGTATAGCCGAAGACGTCGGGGCCGCTGCAGGCGAGCGGGGCCACTCTGGTCAATCGGGGTACAAATAAACTTGCCGTGCAGTTCGTTACGTTTGGCTTTAGCCTGCCGGAGCACCGCAACCCGTTTTTCAGCAGGATGAATCCGACGCTTCCATCATCCTGGGGAGAAGTGGAGCGCGTCTACCTGCTGAATTAGCTATTCCTGTTGTCTCGCGGAAGGACAATAGGGATCGCTGATATCGGGGCCGCAGGGTTCAAGATGGTTGTCTGGTCGCGGTATACTTCTGCGACCTTATTATTGAGGCACAAGGATGTCCGACGACCCCACTACAGAGTGCGATCCCGCAGGTTCGTTCAATAATGCGCCTACCATCGGGACCAATCCCGTAAATTACGGTTTAAATCGCTCGTTACCTGCGACAATTGGCCGCTATCGGATCGTTCGCCTTTTGGGTGAGGGAGGGATGGGGGCAGTCTATGAAGCTGAGCAGGATCAGCCAAGACGCAGTGTTGCGCTAAAGGTGATCCGAGCTGCGTGGGCGAGTCCTGAACTGCTGCGGAGGTTTGACCAAGAGTCGCAGGCACTGGGCCGACTTCATCATTCAGGAATCGCGCAAATTTACGAAGCAGGAAGTGCCGAAGGCAGCTTTGGGATTCAGCCGTTCTTCGCCATGGAGCTTATCAACGGGAAGCCACTTATCGAGTATGCAGAAGAGCACAGGCTCGATACAAGTCGACGGCTGGCGTTGATGATCCAAGTATGCAATGCGGTACAACACGCGCACCAGCGAGGCATCATTCACCGTGACCTTAAGCCGGGCAATATCCTTGTGGACGAGAGTGGTCAGCCTAAGATTCTCGATTTTGGACTTGCGCATGCGACCGACTCCGACGCTGAGGTGACCCGGCAGACTGATATGGGTCAGCTCTTGGGAACGCTGGCCTATATGAGTCCTGAGCAGGTGCTGGCTGATCCGGCGGCGGTCGATACGCGCACCGACGTTTACGCCCTCGGTGTAATCCTGTACGAGCTGCTTGCAAGAAGGATGCCCTACACACTATCGAGGCACTTGCACGAGGCAGTGCACACGATCCAGAGGGTGGATCCGGCGCCGCTTAGCAGTGTGGACCCCCTGTATAGGGGCGACATCGAAACGATCGTTGCGAAGGCCCTCGAAAAAGACAAAAACCGACGCTACGCTTCTGCAGCCGATCTCGCAGCAGATATTAAGCGCTACTTGCAGGATGAGCCGATCACAGCAAAGCCGGCGAGCGCGGGTTATCAGCTCAAGAAGTTTGCTAGAAGACACAAGGCACTGGTGACTGGAGCGACGGCGGTATTTGTTGTGCTTGTGCTCGGTCTCGTGGTGAGCACCTGGGAAGCTATCCGAGCTCGACAGGCAGAAAAGAGGGCGGAGCAGCAGTCGCAGATCGCGCAGGCAGTCAACGACTTCCTGCGCAAGGATCTGCTGGCTCAGGCGAGTACTTATAACCAGAGCAAGACTGACCCTGATCTTAAGGTGCGCACTGCACTAGACCGCGCTGCCGCCCGGGTCGAGGGAAGGTTTGCAAATCAACCTCTGGTCGAAGCTTCGATCCGGTACACGATCGGTTCAACATACATTGATCTTGGTGTTTATCCCGAAGCAGAGCGCCAGATGGAGCGCGCATTGGCTCTACGTCGCCGGCAATTGGGAGAGAACAACGCCGAGACAATAGCGGCCATGGGTAGTCTCGCGGCGGTCTATGAACGGAGCGGAAAGATCAAACAGGCCGAGCCGCTTTATGCGAAGGCGGTTGACTGGGAAGAACACAATCTCGGGCGAGACAATCGTGACACGTTGATGGCCATGAATGGACTCGCTGTGACGTACGCCGAGGAAGGTCGTTATCCGGAATCGGAGGCGATGTTTGCTAGATTGGTGCCGGTCGAACAGAGAGTCTTCGGACAAGACGATTTGCAGACACTCAGAGCTATGGGCAATCTAGCCGCGACTGAAGACATGGAAGGGAAGCACGCTGAGGCTGAGGCGCATCTCCATACTGCACTCGATCGGAAGCGCCGCGTACTTGGTGATGATAATCCCGAGACTCTCGACTCGGAGACCAATCTCGCCGCTGTGTATGCAGAAGAGGGCAAGTACGCGATGGCAGAGCCTCTTCTCGGAAAGACGCTCGACACCTACCGCCGCGTACTAGGAGACAAACATCGCCATACCATCAATGCGATGAACGTACTTGCGGGGCTTTATAGAATCGAAGGCAAAACAAAGCAGGCAGAAACCATAGCCGCGCAGGCGATTACAACTGGAAAGGGTTCCCTAGGAGATGCGCACCCTCTGACTTTGGATAGCATGTTTGAACTTGCACAGTGTTATGCCCAGGAAGGACTTTATACACAGGCAGAACCTCTGCTGTCCAAAGCACTCGATGGTCGACGCCATCTATTCGGCAACGAGCATCCGGACACTCTGATCGTCCTAATCGCGGAAGGTGAGGTGCGGCTGCGACAACGGCGATATGTCGACGCCGAGGCAGTTTTCAAGGAAGCTTCATCAGCGTACAAGAAGGTAATGCCCGACAGTTGGCAATGGTTCATGGCCCAGAGCCTGCTCGGGGCTAGCGTAGCGGGACAGAAAAGGTTCGCGGATGCGAAACCGTTGTTGCTTTCGGGCTACGAGGGAATGGTGCGACAACGGGCAACCATGAACGCTCCAGATTTGCAGAACTTGCCGGATGCCGCTGATCGCATCGTGCAGTTTTATAAGGAAAGTGGGGATCCAGGACTCGCAGCCAAGTGGAGCGAGAGAGCGAATGCAGAGTCGCCACCTTCGCTTTCGAATAAGTAATCGCACTACTGTTTCGAGCAATTGTATTGCTGGATTTCATCTGTGGCCAGACAGGACGCAAGACTAGATCCACTGCTGCGAGAGCGGCTGCGGCGACTGAGAATTGTGCCCGGATCGGGATCGCGCACGATTGCCTCACGGCTGATGGCCCCTGCATCCCGTGCAGGATCAGACATCCATTTGCTGCCTCAGGCTCAAGGCCTCCGCAGATGATTGAGTATGTGTTCTCTGCCAGTCCCGAAACAACTCGGAGAGAGCCTCGGGAGCACCGGACTGTCTGCCTCGTATCTAATTCCAAAATCGTGTAAGACCATGCTCCACTCATGCTGCAATTCCTCGTATGCCCAACAGCCCATCTATGCTCATATGCGCTCCAACTTGGCTCGCCACCGGCCTGTACCACTCGTTTTCCAGTTGCACTGCAGTCCCGTGTATCTTGAATTGGACGAGGAATGAACCCGTGCCATGGCTGGCCAGCGATGTGAAGCATTCACTGCGGACGCTCTTCAGAGCCCCGGCGTTCGCGATTGCCGTGATCGCTACTCTGGCGCTGGGTATTGGCATGAACACTGCCATCTTCACGGTGGTTAACACGGTATTGCTGAAACCGCTCAGTTACCCGAATGCTGATCGCATCGTGCAGTTTGGTCAACGTTCGGTGACCATCGCCAGCTTCCGTTCGAACGTTCCGGAGTTTCACACATTTCAGCGACAGACGAACGTCTTCCAGGAAGTCGCTGCCTACGACATGTCGGGGCCCGGCTTCAATCTGACTGGGGAACGTCCCGAGCAAGTCCGCGGTATCCACGTGACCGAGGGATACTTCCGTCTTTTTGACGCTCCAGTGATGCGGGGCCGGACCTTTACGCAGCAGGAGGATCTTCCTAACGGTGGGAAAGCGGTGGTGCTCAGCTACGGGCTGTGGCAGCGAAGATTCGGAAGCGATCCGGCGATCGTGGGCAAATCCCTTCTGCTAGGCAATGAGCCGTACACCATTCTTGGCATTCTCGGCAAAGATTTCGTCCCCCAGCCTCAAGCTGATATCTGGTTACCGTTTCAATTTCCGCAGGTCAGCAGCGACTTCAACAGCTATTTCCGTGTGGCTGCTCTGCTGAGGCCCGGAGTGACTTTGGCTCAGGCAAAAGCCCAGCTGAAGCTCGCTGCAGCCGAGTTCCGAAGAGAATACCCCGACACCAACCAGCGGCTGGAGTTTCACATCGAGCCTCTACGCGACAGTATTGTGGGAGATTCACGCAAGTCCCTGACAACAATGCTGGCGGCGGTCGGCCTGGTGCTCTTGATCGCCTGTTCGAATGTCGCGAATCTGCTCCTGCTGCGCGCTACGGCGCGCAGGCGCGAGATCGCTGTTCGCTGCGCGCTCGGAGCCGGAGGCATGTACATCGTGCGCCAATTCCTGATCGAAAGCGTGCTCCTTTCGTTAGCAGGAGGTCTTCTCGGCCTCGCCCTTGGGTTTGCAGGTGTACGTGGTCTGCTCACGATAAGCCCAGCCGATCTGCCGCGAATAGGCGAGAACGGTTCCCAAGTTGCGATCGACTGGCGTGTCTTAGTTTTCACTCTGGTTATCTCCCTCATCACCGCAGTTCTATTCGGTCTCTTCCCGGCTCTGGTCGCCTTGCGCACAGATCTGAATTCGGCATTGAAAGATGATCCCAATCGCTCTGGAACAGGATTGCGGCAGGGCAAGACGCGTTCACTCCTGGTGATCCTTGAGTTCTCTTTAGCACTCGTACTGGTAATCGGATCCACACTGCTTATTCGCACTCTGCGAGCTCTCCATACCGTTAAGCCGGGCTTCGACGCACAGAACACGCTCACCCTGGAAATGTCTGTCACAGGCGACCGCTTCGAAACGACTGCGGGCGTTGCCGAACTCTCACGTAACGGTCGCGAGCGTCTCAATTCGATGCCCGGCATAGAGATCGCCGCTGCCGCTTTTTGGCTGCCGAACTATGTAGGTGACGCATTACCGTTTCAAATCCTCGGTCAACCGCTCGATCGCGATCATCAGTACGCCAGCAGCTGGATGAGTATTTCACCCGGGTATCTCAGCGTCTTCAGGATTCCTGTTCTGCGCGGACGCGACATCACGGAGAACGACACTGCTTCTTCGCCCCATGTCGCACTCATTAATGAAACAATGGCCAACCGCTACTGGCACAATCAGGATCCTGTCGGCCAGAAGGTGGACGTGAGCCGCGGCCTGGGTCCGGGTCTGAACGAGTCGACCTGTACGGTCGTTGGTGTTGTAGGAGACACGCACACAAACGGGCCTCGGCGCCCCCCAGAGCCGGTGCTCCTTGTGCCCATTACTCAGGTTACTGACGCATACACCGCGTCTTATTCAAACGTGCAACCTCTGCTCTGGGTGGTTCGAACGCGTACCGAGCCTCAGAGCCTCATCACTCCAGTGACCGAACAACTGCGCATCGCCAGCGGCGGCTTCCCCGTTGGTCATATACAGACCATGGAAGATGTTATGCATGGCTCAACCGCACGCGATCGGTTCAATATGCTGCTGCTCACAAGCTTCGCAGGTGTGGACCTTATCCTTGCTGCCGTAGGAATCTTCGGCGTGCTGGCCTACTCCGTCGCACAGCGGAATCAGGAGATGGCAATCCGAATGGCGCTCGGCGCGGATCGGCCAGCAATTCGTAAACTTGTAATTTGGTCAGGAATGCGTTTGGCGCTGATTGGGATTACGGTCGGCCTCGCTGCAGCCCCCGTTCTTACCCGATTCATGGAAAGCTTTCTCTTCGCCGTTCGCCCATGGGACCCAGTGGCCTTACTCTTCGCGCCGGTGGTGCTCATCATCGTAGCTCTCGTCGCGGTATGGGCGCCCGGGATGCGCGCCTGCAGCATCGATCCTCTAAGGGCAATCAGAACGGAGTAGTTCCATGGAAGAGCGGGGCGGTTCAATTGGGAAATCGCCTGTCTTTTGCCCCCTCGCGCGCGCGAATTTCTCTGAGAACCTGCTACCTGCGCCAGAAAGGGTTGTACATCTCCACCCGACGCGTACCTCAGGCTGTAGTGCCCGTGAGCGGCAGATCAGTGGCTTCGGTTTGGACAGTCCACCCCATTGCACGATCAAGCTCGGAGAGCTTTTCTTCTAGCCGGATGGCCATCAATTCCGCCTCATAGCGGCTCCGTACCACAGTTTCAACGAGTCGTTGATCCGTTTTCAGATTGAATCGCACCACCGCGAAATGAGCCAGGTCATTGCTCGACATTGTGACCTCCGGGACATTGTAGGGATTTGAGGGCATGGGACGCTGCCATTATTGCACGCGCGGAATTGGGGTGGCAGCATCTGAGATAGATTATGAGCAAGAGTGATCGATTGGCGGGCGCCGTCGCGCTGCCGGTGCTGGCTGCCTTCGGAGGGCTCTTTGTGCTCACGCGCCTTGCAGTACGAGCAGTGCTGCGCCTTTGCGGACAGCAGATGATTTGGCCGCCCGCGTTGGTTGACGACAAGCCAGAGAGGCCTGGCTACACCAAGTCGGGACGGTCGAGGTCGGAACTTTAACGAGCTCGTGCGTTCTCGAGCTTGAACAGCAAAGACGCGTCGAGATGGCTCACACTTTCTTGATCCGGTGGGCCGGATTCGGCCACTCAGTACCTAGCGAATGTTCGCCTTCTCGCCTTTCCCGCTATCATCAGCAAGATGACACCTGAGTCGACCTCTGCCCAACCTGATGGCCTTTGGATAATCGACGCGAAAGGTGCGACCGTTTACGTAAATGAAGACATGGCAGAAATGTTAGGAACGACCCCTTCTGACATGTTAGGCAAAGATTCGTTTCTATATGTGTTTCCAGAAGACTTGGACGCGGCAAGAGCTCTTTTCGCTTCGAAGCAATCGTGAGCACGTGTAATTACGTTGATGCAACAGCTGCAAACCTTGTGACATCCGATGGGGGAGCCAACGCAATCCCGCTACTCTCTGCGGGACTGTATTCAGCGGCACAGGTTGCGGCTTCAAGTCGCAGTACAACGCCCGTTGGGAAAGGTGAATCGAACTGATAGAACGATACCTTTGCGACCCCTGCCTCCGCAGGGGTATCTTTTTGGCAATCGGGATTGTTCTAATGGGGCGCCTGAGACGCTCGTCCGCTTGCAGCCACTCCAGATCATTCATCGCAGCCTGATGTGATCTGCCTCACCCTCGCGGACTCCCAGGCGATCTACACAGCTGAAAACACAACTCTGTCGCATACCCAGAACACCTCCCGGGCCGCATCGGGTCGGGCGAATTTACGTCCGCTTCGTAAATAGGTCGCACACGATGCCAGCACGATTATCAGCTTCATCACTTGTTGGAGTCTTGGCTGAAGACGTGGTGGCGAACAGCGTCGGATACGTTCAGATGCAGAGATTGTCGTGCTAACTGCATTATTCATTAGACGAAAAGCAGGACCTAAATTTTCCCACTTCATCATGAACTGAACGATTTCTGTCTACTCCACCGAACTGAGTGCTTTTAAATTGGCCATGATCCGCTACTTCTTCTGACCTGGCGAACGCATCCTTCCTGTAGCAATGCTGAAAATGCTCAGGCACTTTGGGCGCTCGCTCGTCCAGAAAGACTTCTATCTCGAGGAGAACACGTGAACCGACACATCGCTGGGTACGTGACATTGACGATAGCCCTGGTTATGAACGCCTCGGCCTTACAGCCCGCGACAGGGGAAAAGGAAACAGGATTGGCTGCAGTCTACTCAGATGCTCTCAACGGGCATATCACAGCCAGTGGGCAGACGTTCGACCAGTCGAAGCTGACCGCAGCACACAAAACTCTGCCTTTTGGTACGAAGATAAAGGTAACCAACACGAAGAATAGCCACAGCGTCATCGTACGGGTCAATGACCGCGGACCTGTCCAGTCGGGTCGAATACTTGATCTATCCCAAGCCGCAGCTGCACGACTTCATATTCCCAAGAACTCAATGCGCGAAGTTTCTGTTGACGTTCTAGCACTCGGAAGCGGGAAAACTGTAAAGCAAGCTGCAAAGTAAGCTCCAAATGGGACTGCCCGCTGTGGCGGTTGGCACTCGTTGGCGGGTGAAATTAGTTGACATCTTCTATCACCCTGCTAGACACTTCGCCTGGAAGACGGTTTGACCTGCGTCATCAGCTTAAAAAAGGGAGATTCGGACGGATGAAAATGCTTCGTTTTCTGGTACTTGGTTTTGTAGCCTCAGGGCTGCTGTCGGTCGCTCAATCAACGGCGCCGCCGTCGCCAGCATCGCAGACGAAATCTGCGAAGGCCAAAGTGCAGGCAGACCATCCAAGCGCCTCCGATATTGCGGATGCAAAGGCGAAGGGTCTGGTCTGGGTCAACTTGAATACCAAGGTCTACCACAAGGCAGATGCGACACAGTATGGTACGACCAAGAATGGCAAGTTCATGTCAGAAGCCGACGCTAAGACCGCCGGGTACCGCGAAGCCAAGGATGCTCCGACGAAGGGTGCCAAGAAATCAGCTGAGAAGAAGTAATCGGACCTCAGATGCGCAGTTCAAATTTGCTTTAGCCAACGTGTAACGGGAAGATCAGTTGGTCATCAAAGAGCCCAGAGTCAGAGATGAATACCCGAGTCTAGCACGAGAGAGTAGCTTCAACTTAAGGCCATGCTCCGAGAGAAAATATCAGCTTTTGGCTTGATGCAGGTCAGCGGCCTCGGGCTTGGATTCCAAATCTGAGGCTCTGATTTCCGCGATTAATAATCCCAATTGCATGTTCTGTTCCTGAGTGCCGATCTTTATGTAGCGGCATGCAGGGTTTGGGCTTGGTAGGCAAAGCCCTGGATGATTACGTTGGAACGCGTTTACGAGCCTTTTGCCCACCGGCCCTAATTCAATGAATTCATATCCATTCCCGCTTCTGATTATCTGCGCCATACCCACCACCCGAACGTTTCGGATGCAAGTACCCCAGGGTGTGGATGCCAATTGCGCGCTCTGCATCCGGCTTGCATTTTCTCAATGATCAATTAGTAGTGCGAATGTGATCTCTTGAGTACTGAAGGAAGGAGTCTCGAGTCTTACAGATTCGACAGAGATACTCCTGTTCATCGTAGAGTGCTCGAACCGTACGTTGTCCGAGACCGCACAGAGTAAGTCCCGCGCACAGGTTTCAATCCTGAAGATGAGAATGTTTCCTGCTAGTTCAACCCGGTGCTCGAATGCTGATTCGATAGACTGATCATTCATCAGTTCGATCAAGCTTCCACCTGCCGTCCATTATCGGCTTCTCCTTCAGCTTTGCGATCAGGCTGTCTACACATTCTATAAAGATTGCCTTCTCGCAAAACTTCTTCGAGGTGTACTGGGTCTCAAAATCAGAGTAGCGCGCAACCGATCTGGAATATCTAATTTGCGATTCCACGCGCGGAAGCATCACGGTTGGCGATATGCGAAAACTGCAGAGATCCTCGCCTGAGGCTTTTTGTAGAGCATCAAGTATCCCATGGTACTCGGCGACCATTGCTTCAGTGATTGAGCCGAAGATGTGCGATCGAAATGCCCGCAATCTCATGAAAGCCTGTTTGAAACGTCTCTCATCGACCATCGGGGACCTTGGGCGTGGCCCTACTTTATTGCGTACTACTTGTCGGCTGGCACTACACTCCTCAACCACGTGCTAAGGCGATCGCCACTCAAGAACTCTATTGAGCAGGAACAGGGAAGAGCGTCCTTGTCGGCGCAGCCATTCATCCGATCGGTAAGTTCGGTGATTGTGGCTGAAGAGGCAAGTCGGCAGAGCATTCCCATTTCTTTTAGATGCGCACGCGGGTTAGACAACGATCTCGAAAAGTTTGGGCAATAAATTGATCTGTACCTTTCGTCCGCGCTAGGCCGCCTAGTCAAAAATGTCTTTTGCATATCTGATCTGGACGGGAGCGATGATTCATCATTAGGCCTCTGCACGCGGCTGTACAAGAGACGCATCAATTGTTGCCTATCTATGAGTTGAAGGATGCGCACAGTGCACTAGCACGTCCAAGCAGAACGGAGAGTGGGCTCGCACCCCAGCGCGTTCGGGAGACATGGATCCGACTGAAGCAGAAATTCATCGGCGAAATGGTGATTTGGAGTGTCGAGCTGGTGACCATCGTGCTATTTCATGCTTCCGGACTTCTGTCTGTTGGAGACGTTATCCCCTCGGACAGTGCCTTTGATCGTTGAGACCACGTCATTTTTGAGAGCTTGTGCCGCGTTAGAGCGGCGCCGAGCCAGCCCGGCAAAGATGCTTTCGGAACGTATGGATCTCAATAGTGAACTAGCCTTTCTCCCTACGAGGAAGCGGCCGGATGCCAGCTAAACGCTCGCTGGTCTCTAGTTTGATTGCTTCTTCACGTTCGAGGCGCTCCGGTGATCGCTCGCGGCAGTTTCCATTCGTGCGCCACGAATCCACTCCAGGATCGTCTGGTACTCGCGGCTCTTCTGGTTCAATTGCCAGCGCTGACCGCCATTGTGCGTGGCCAGGTAGTCCCCCACGTCCCCGGCACTGTCCGTCGGTCTCGTGGGCTTGATGAGGATCAGACTCTGAGCAGGATCAGTGACGTTTACCACACGCATCGCATACTTGTAGTTCTCTTCGCTATCTTGATCTGAAAATGCGCCCTGGGCATTCGGTGGCTGAAGCTTGAAGATAACGTGGTTCGAATGACAGAAAACGCACGCAAGCCCGTCAGGACCTCGCGCAGCAAGGATCGGCTCTACCTTGCTTTCGAAGAACCGGAAATCGAGGACCGATCCCGGTTCGACATCGCGAAGGGCGTCATGCAGGTCTTTGCCCTCGAGCACACGTGTAGCGATGAGTTTGAGCCGCGGATTCCTTGACTGGTTCAATTTCTCCATCGCGGAGCGAAACTCCGGCCGCTTGTCAATTTGCTTGATCTTGCCAAGAGTGTCAAGAGCGGCTGCACTGACGTTTGCATCCGGGCTGAGCAGATCGTCCATTACGGCGTCGACCACAAGTGGATATTCAAGGGGCGTCCGTGGCTGCTTGATACCTGCGTTACGGTTTAGGTAATCCTGATCTTGCGAGACCGCTCCGCCAGAAAGTCCGAGGCGCTTCTTCAGAAACTCGGGGTTGGCTACTTCATCGAGGAATGTACGTTGTGCAACGGGGCTAAGCTTTGAGAGTGCGCTTTTCAAAGCTGGCCCGACGGCTGGATCGGTAAGAAAATGTTCCAAGGCGATGTCTACTGCGGCGCGACGGACATCGGGATTTGACGAGTTCAAAGCCTCGAGCGCTTGCTCCTGCAGCGCTGGCTGATTCATAAGAGAGGGGAATGACGAAGCGGCAAAGAGCAATTGCGCGTAGTTGGACGGTTGCGGCCGTACCGCGAGCATCGCACTGAGCGCCTCCCTTAGTGCAGTCTCTCGGGTCCAGGCGGAATGGGTCGGCAGCGCAGCAAGCAGCGGCAGAACCACTGCCTGACTCTCAGGAGTTCCATGTTTCAGGATCTCGATCACCTTCCGAACAAGATCTGGATTCGGTGTATCAGAGGAGTCAAGCTTGAGGATGCCACGTCGGCCTCCTTCATATACGTAACGGACCGTGTCGCGCACAGCAGAGTTCGGATCCTGTGATAGGTTGAGAGCAGCCAGCGTAAAGCGTGCGTCACCAGCCTCGCTCAGAGTGCTGCCCGCCTTCAGCACCTCAATCTTTATCGGGTCATCGGCATTCTTAAGACACTGAAGCAGCGCGTCCTCAAGCTCAGGCCCGGAACTCTTGAAGAAGTGAATCAGATCGCTATCGTTGCCGATACGTGTTTGGTAAAAACCGTTGTTTACGTCGTAGGTAAAATCGACGGCTTCGCGATACGGCGGATACTCGTACCCTTCGCGATGCAGATCAGGTACCCCTGGCACATATTTCGTTAGCACTGCTGGAAGCCCGATGGAAACGGTGTCGCCCTTGAGCTTCGGCAACGCATAGTGGCGGATGTGGAAGTCCCAAAGCGCATTTAAGATGCCTTTGCGGCCGAGCGGCGTCGCGTTGCGCAAGACCCTTGCGAGTACCTGTGCCTGGTCCCTTACAACCTGCTCGTATCCGTTCTCTATCCTTTCTTTGTCGTCGTTTGTGCCTGAGGTGCGTACCCAGGCGGATAGATAACCAGTGTTCTCGTCGAGCAGGTCGTAGATGCTCTCTTCGAGCCCCCGTCGTACCATTGGATCGGTCTCGGTGTTCATGCGAACAGCGAGGGACTCGAGCGTGGTACGCCGCATTTCGGGTCTATCAACCTGCCAGTAGTACCAGCGCCAGATACCTGCAGCGGCCTCGAAGCGCACATAGGGAACTGGATCATTCAGGGTGTCTTCAAGTGCGCGAAGCAACTCGACATCGCCCGTAAGATCGCGGAAGTGCTGGTTGAACACACGTGCCGCTCCCCAGCGGGTCCGAGCATCACCTGAGCGCAACGCGGCGATGAGCATGGTGCGTCCGGCCGGCGCCGCTTCCGTGCGGCGGGAGAGAATCATGCGAATCGCGTAGGCTGCGCTCGTCTGGACCATCTTCGTCTGGTCGCCCAGCGCCTTCATCAGGTCGGGAAGAGCACCAGGATCGGCCATGTGCCCCAAGGCTCGTGCTGCGGCCTCGCGTGCCAGCGGCTGGTCGCTGTGGACCAGGACGTGCCGGATTTGACTTAGAACCGGCTCGGGTGCGAGATCCCAAAACTGATCGAGTTGCTCAAGCAATAAAGGCAAGTCGCTCGTGTCGAGTTTAGAAACCGGTGCCTCGTTCCCGGCATTCCAATTCTTCTCTTTAGTCGCTCCCGGATAGAGTGTTGACAACGCCATCACCGCAAACTGTGTGGCCCGGAATGGCGTATTGAATCCCTGATAGACGGGGTCGCCCTCCCAACTGCCTTCGGGACGCTGCGCAGCGAGCATGGCCTTGACCGCGAGAGCCATGTGAGCGTCGGTCTCAGGCCGACGCCCGGCCTCTGCCAGTGCCAGAACCATGTTGTAGGAGATAAAGTCCGCGGGCTTGGCTTTCTTGTCGAATTGGTACGGCCATCCGCCTTCAGCATTCTCGTACTCGTAGGCTTTAGCGATGAGCTTATCGATCTGGCCTGAGTATCTCTTGCGCCCAATCTCCGAGAGCATCATGACCTCCCAGGCGACGTCGATGAGGTTCTTCGGTTCGTAGTCCAGAGCGAGTCTCTCGACATGGTCACGCTCTGCCCGCCACGATTCGTCGTGCGTCTGGTGCTGAACCATGTCGAAGGTGTGCCAGCTTTGATCGGCGATTTCGAAGGGGCTCACGTCAGGCTCACAGCCATCCGGTTCATCGCCCGGCATCTTGGTCAGGCCCTTATAGTGAATCTTCAGATATTGGGCGTATGGCACGTCGAAGTTCTGCCGCGGCGCATCGTGGGTCACATTCTCTTCGAACTGTCGAGTGATCATGGGTAGTCGGCTGGCTACCGTGCGCGCCGTATAAATAACTCGAACCCAATTTGCACCCGGCTCGCCGTAAAGCGGCCGCGTGTTGTTGTAAATGCGATCGGTTAAAAACTCAAGTGCCGGGCGCTGGGTCGGCGCATATCCGTTTTCAACGGCCCTCAGATAGCCCCGCGTCGTGAACTGGGAAGGGTGGCAAGCGATGCAGAGCTGGGTTTCGGAGTGCTGCATTACGGTGCGTAGTGCTACTGCTCCTCTGCGCGGTGTATTCGACAGCCACGTGTCGCCCATGTTGATCAGGAAATCCATGCCAGAACGCACCGCCAGATGCGGGTCGGTGTAGGGTGGCACGCCATATTCATACGTGTGCAGTTGAAAGGCTGGATGATTAGCGGCTACGCGCACATAGTATTCCCGGCCTGGTTCGAGGATGCGGGTTCGGAATTTGTAGAGGCCGGGATAGTTCTGCGTGGCCTCGATGCGATAGACAAATTCGCCGTTTGAGTAGGGAACAACATCAGGCGTTCCATCGTTTCCTTTTCCCAAATGGAAGATGTCCACGTCCAGCGGCACGTCTCGGTCGGTGACGTTCAGGACAAAGTAGACAAGGCGAGGCCCTTTGCCGCGATAGGTGAATCTAAACCACTGAAAGCCCCTGAGCATCGCCTTGTAGCGGTCCTCGTTCGGCGCCGGAGAGTAGGGACGCTGATCGTCGCCACCAAAGATCGTCTGGCCCAGTTCGAAGGGCTGTGCATTCTGCCAGGTGCCATTCGGTCCTGCCGCAACAACTCCGCGCTTCGGGCCCTTGATCGAGGCCGCTGCCTCCTCGGGCACTCTGGCGAGAGCTGTTGCAATATCCGGCAAGTGTGATCCGGACGAACTCGCAAGGGTCACCGTGAGCGGCCCATCGGTTCGCGGCCGGAGGGTTAAGTAGAAATCAAGGTCGGCTGGATGCAGCCATTTCCGATCAATCTCTCCTCTTGCGTCCTTCAATATTGCAGCGATGGCATCGCCGGCCTGGAGCTCAGCAGGGTCCTTCACGGCGACGGTGAGGGCATAAGAAAAGCCGGTGTGACCAACGCCGAGTTCGATGGTTCGGACCTTCGAGGGAATCGATGCGCCGGCTTCGACAGCACGGGTCACGTGCACGATCTCTCCGATAAACAGACCGACGATCGCCAACGGAACAATGGCCCAGAGTTTGAAGGCGTGGTCTTTGAGGTTGGTCCTCATGGAAGTGGTACCCCCCGGAAGCCGCAGCTTATCGTTCATTGATGAATTGAGACTGATGCCCACCGAGCATATCAGGGACTTTATCTTCGGGACCATCGCGTTTTTGAGAGCTTGTCAATTACATTGAGGCCCAGCCAGTCCGGCAAAAAGGCTTCGGAGTATACATAGGCCAATTAACGCTTCGCGTACGGGAAAGCGGTCTCAGAGCAGAATCCGATCTCAATTCTGGAACATTAGCCGACTTCCTCGTCACCAATAACCGGTGATCGGCCCTGAAGGACCAAATCTGCCGGCGAGTAGATGGGCGATTCAATCAGTCGTCCTTAGATTCTTCTTGAAAGATCTGATGAGCGGTGTGTTAGGGTTTATCCACTAATTCACATCTAGAACTTTTTGGCTAAAGCTTTCAACGCGTTTTGGCGTTTCAAAACGCGGAAGTAGCGAGGACCATCGGAGGGATTGTCGAATGATGTCTGCAATCGATACCCGTGAACTGAGGCACCTAGTTCGGAGCGCAATCTATCTCCCATCCGAAGATGGCTACGATGAAGCGCGCCAAGTCTGGAATGGAATGATCGACCGCAGGCCTGCAGCAGTGGTTTGCGCCGCTGGGGTCGCAGACGTGATGGCTACCCTTCAGTTTGCGCGCGACCGCGGTCTGACCGTTGCAATTCGAGGTGGTGGACACAATGTAGCAGGAGCCGCGGTCGGCGAAGATAGCATTGTCATTGACCTTGCACGATTTAAGTCGGTCCGAGTTGATCCCCTACAGCGTAGTGCTCTCGCAGGAGGCGGATGTCTGTGGGGCGAGTACGATTGGGAGACGCAGGCCTTCGGGCTTGCTTCACCGGGCGGAGCGATCTCTACGACCGGAGTCGCCGGTCTCACGCTCGGAGGCGGCTACGGTACGATTTCGCGATGCTACGGCATGGCCTGCGACAATCTGCTCTCCGCCGATGTGGTGCTGGCGTCTGGCGAATTGGTATCGGCCAGTGCTGACTGCCACTCCGAGCTCTTCTGGGCGTTGCGCGGCGGAGGTGGCAACTTCGGTGTCGTCACCTCATTCCAATTTCAACTCCATCCCGTTCGGCAACCCCTGAGCGGTCTTGTGGGGTTTCCGTTCGAAATGTCGCGATCCGTCTTGCAGCGATTCCGTGAGCTGGGCCTGGAGGCGAGCGATACGTTAACTTTGATGGCTGCAATCATTCCTCTCCCTGGTGGTGGGAAATGCATAGCTGCAGTGATATGCGATATCGGCGACACCGGTGAGGGCGAACGTGCTGCCAGGGCGTTTCGGGAGCTAGGATCTGTGCTGATGGATACAGTGGCCCCAATGTCGTATTGCGCAATGCAGAAACAATTCGATGTGTCTTATCCGAAGGGTCAGCGTCACTATTGGAAGTCAGCATTCCTCAACGCTCTCCCGGATGAACTAATCGACCTGGCAATCGAATTCGCCGGAGATGCGCCTTCGCCGCTGAACGTAATCATGATTGAGATGTACGGGGGTGCAGTGGCCCGCTTCCCGGATCATTCGACTGCATTCGGACATCGCGACGCATTGTTCAACCTAAGCATGCTTGCAATTTCGGATAATCCCGGGATCGACGCCGAACAAAAGAAATGGGCACGAGATGCCTGGCAGCGCGTTCTGCCGTATTCAACAGGCGGCACGTATGTGAATTACATGTCGGAAGGCGAGGATGTCCATGCTGCTTACAGCGATGCCCGATTCCAGCGCCTGGCAAAGGTCAAGGCTCAATACGATCCCACCAATTTGTTTCGTTTCAATCAAAACATTCCGCCGGCGAGTTCATAGAGGACCTGCGATCCACCGCAAAGAACTTCGGCTCGCGGGCTTCGGCTACTCGGAATGTGTTGTTTGCGTTGGTTTGCAGATGAGGGTAGACCGGAAAAGCACAAGTGTGAATCAATCGAGCACGAACTTATGTGGTTGCAGAATTGAGGTCCGAGCGATCCCTCCGGCAGTTGCCACGCTCATTAGGCGAACGTGTCGTTGAGAAATGCGGCCCGAAAACTCGTGGGAATACCCCATCGCTGATAGCCCATCTTAGTCTGGTTCTTCTGGTTATTCTATGGTCTTCATACCGCGGGAGTTCTGCCCGACCTAAGACTTCATGCACAGGTGAGTCTTACCGAACGCACAAACGCGCTAGAACTCGAAGCGTGCGGCAAGCTGCGCCTTACGCTGGTCGGTGAGTAGAACTGTGGCGTTGCCGAAGTTAGTCGCATTGTCGAGGGTAGAGTTGATTGAATGTGAATCAAAGCGCACGCTGTTGGTGACATTGAAAGTCTCCCAGCGTATCTGGAGCCGCGTATGCTCCGTAACGGCAAACGATTTGTTCAGCCCCGCGTCCCAATCGTAATAGCCGTCGCCGCGTAGGGGGTTTCTGGTCCCTGAATCTCCGGGTAGGGTGTAATCAAAGGCGGCGAAGACTGCTTGCGGATCGGCGAATCGCTGTGCCAGGTGACCGCGCTTCGCTGCACGCGATGGAATCTTCGAGATTTGTGTTGCCCAACCTTCGATGTCCCAGTTGGTCGGCCAGTTTCCTCCTTCATTCACCGCGAAGGGAAGCCCGCTCGTCCATCTGATGATTCCGGTGGTCTGCCAACCGCCAAGCACTGCATCACCGATCCGGTTGGCTCTTCCGAGATAGCGGCGGCCGTGACCGACCGGAAGATCCCACACATAATTGGCGTTCATCTGGTGCGTCGCGTCGTAGTCTGATACGCCGTAGAGCTGATTCGGAGCCCAAGTATTGATGATCTGCGCATTGTTATTCGAGCCGGACGTACTCAAGCGCTCCGACTGCGATGCGATGTCCGTCGACTTCGAGTAGGTGTAATTAAGATCGGCGAACATGCCGGCGCCGATTTGCTGCCTGTAAACCACCTGCAGAGCGTGGTACTTCGAATAGGCGATGGAGCGCCAGGCATAAAGAGCAGAGTACTGATCGTGGTAGAAACGGTAGGACGGATACGCTCCGTTCGGGTTGATGCCAGCTCCCGTTTGCGAATCAGGCAAATCCAGGGAGAAAAGCGCGTACGTCTCGTTGTAGAGAGTCTGCTGAAAAACCTGGTAGACGTTTTGCGTCGCAGAGGCGGGTCCAGCCCCGTACCCAAGATCCACGTTGTCCAGCGCGCCGAAGAGTTTTTCCCAATACGCACTGGGCTGGATCGCGCCTACATCCGTACCGGCCCTGGCAAGCTTGGACATCTTGGCAGCCTCGGCAAAGTAGGTAGAGCCGCCGGCCTGCAGATTGATGGGCATTGCCACGTCTTCTTGCGCCAGCAGACGATGAGCCAGCCTGCCTACGTACGCAATCTCGATGGACGATCCGTTATGGAGTTGTCGCGCGATGGAGAAATCGAGCAGATGCGAATAAGGAGTCTTGATCTTTGAATCCAATCCCCAACTGATCGCGAACAGAGACGGATCGGGAACCGCAGGGAACCCGCCCGGAGGTGCTGACGGGATAACCTGCGCCGGAATCGACGTGATACTTGTGAACCGAGGCGCCGTGCCGACGTCCACTGACCCGGGCACATTTGAAATTTGCGATGAAAGCCCGAAGGAACCGCTGGTGTCGAAGGTATTTACGGTCGCCGCTCCGAAGTGATCGAAGACCAATGAGTACCCGGCTCGGATGCTGCTCTTTCCATCTCCGAACATCTTGTTCAGCAGTCCGCCCTTCGCGCTGGGCGAATACGCGAACGCGACTCGAGGTCCGATGTCTTTTTTCTCCATGTTCCAGAAATCGGGTTTGCCATTCGATCGCCCGTTGAGGTCGAAGCCGATCTCTCCCACTGCGTTCGCGGCTCCGCCTCCAGCCGCCTGCGCTGCGCTTCCCTGGAAATAGTCGTTAAGTGCGTAAGGCCTGCAGGCTCCGCCAGAGAGTTTGCAGGTGCCTACCTGCGTTCCGCTGGTCTCTACTGGCGGCTGCAGCAAAGAGTAGCGAACTCCGTAGGTGATGGTCAGGCTCTTGCGAGCCTTCCACGAGTCCTGCGCGTAGAACTCGTACTCATTCCACCGGTAGTCGCGCTTGAGCGGAGTTCCAAGCGCCAGGGCCGTCCCCTGTTTTGTGTAGTTATAAACTGCGTCGCCTTCGGTGATGATGCCTACGTCGCTCAGCAATGCGGCGTTGTAGCGATTCTTGAAGCTCTTGGCCACGGCGGGGTATCCGTATGCGGCGGGATCGAACGGGCCCCCATTGCCGGCGACGGTCGATCCGTTAGAGAGCCAGCCGGCATTCATCTGGCCACCCGGGAAAGAATTGGCATTGCTTGTCCGCTGATCGTCGATGAAGCGAAGGTTCAGTCCGAACTGAAAGCTGTGATCATGCTTCGTCCATGACAGATCGTCCACAACGTTGTGCAGGGGAATAATTACGCCTGTGCTGCGCGTGAATGCCTGTGGCGCGGCAACTCCGTTGAAGCTCACCTCCGGCTGATTCGAGAGCCCTGCATTCTCTACCCCCTGGCGCGTGAACCCGTACCGCACTGCGTTCACCAGGTTTGGAGTGATCACCGCCGTGTATCCCATCGCGTAGCCCTTGTTGTTGGTCAACACCCGCGTGGATGGCGGCTCACCGGGAAATGCAGGTGTGGTGGGCTCATCATCGTTTTGCAGATTGCCTCGCCAGAAAATGCTCTGCTTGCCGGTAATGTTCCAGTCGCCGCGTGCGATATAGGTGTTGTAGGTACGGTGCACGTTGTAGGGGAACCGGAATCCCTGCGTGTTCAAGGAGTCGCCCTGACTTGGGTCGTTCGGCTGAGGATACTTCGCGAAAATCGACAGCACGTTCTGGTTAACGCCGATACCCTGTGGGTCCATACCCTGGATCTGCGACGGCGTTAAGGTCGTGATGGTACCCGACGCGTTGACATACTGAATGTTGCCGGCGCGAAAGCTTGGAGTGGGCACGGTGCCGGCATAGACGCTTTCACCTTCGGCATCACGCCGGCCTTCGTAATTAAGGAAGTAAAACGCGCGATCCCGCAGGATCGGGCCACCGACGGCAGCTCCGAAGACATTGCGGATGAGCTTGGGCGGCCGGTTGGCTTCGCCCGCATCAAGTTGCTGCTGCTTGTTGAAGAACGAATTGGCTTCGAAAAGGCTGCTGCGGTTGTATTCGTAAGCCGAGCCATGAATGTGGTTTGTGCCGCTCCTCGTTACGAGCCCGACTTGAGCTCCGGACGATCGGCCCTCGGCGGCATCGGGATTGCTGGTCGTCACTCGAAACTCTGAGATTGAGTCCTGCGTCACGCGCAGCACGCTGGTAAATGCGTAGCCGTTGTTAATGTCGTTTACGTCAACGCCGTCCAGCGTGATATTCGACTGATCGCTGTGTCCGCCATTCACAGCGCCGCTTCGTGAGTCGCCGGCGCTGTTACCCACCGAGTTGGTTCCATTATTCGAATCTGTTCGGCCGAGAAACGTGACGCCGGGCTGCAGGCTCAGCAAGTCGGGAACATTCCTGCCCTCGATCGGCAGAGACTCAATGTGTTCCTGAGAGAACGCGTTTCCCAACGTGGCGTCAGTGGTGTTGAGCATTGGCTGCACATCGACTTCGACCTTCACGTCCTGGGTGACGTTCGCGATCGACAACACCACATCTTCAGTCGCGGGCTGACCGACAAGCAGATTCATCCCGCGCTTTTCGGTCGTGGAGAAACCCTGCTCACTCACTCGAAGTAAATACTCCCCCGGAGGAAGCTGGGCAAACTGGTACTCTCCCGTTTCATCTGTCTTGCCCTGCCTTGTCGCCCCGGTCGCTGTCAGAATCAGTTCGCAGCGCGCACCGGAAATGGCAGCTCCGCTCGAGTCTGTCACGTGGCCGCGCAGAGAAGTTGTCGCTTGACCGAACAAGGGAACGCAGCAGCAGAGAACATAAGCCAGTAGGACAAGTGCCGTACGCGTGTGCCGCATCTGAGCCTCCTCTGATCTCGGAATGTGTGAATGGCTGGGAATGTAGAACCGAAACGACCCCTTGCTGATGAAGACCCTCTTGGAACGGCAGAGGGAAATCGACTCCTTTGTATATCAGAGCCCCACGGCTCTGAAACGAGAATTTCAAATTACAGCGGAACTGCTTTGAGGGGGAGGGGTTCCGACTCGGCTTAGACAATGAGCTCATGTATCACGTTGCCGGCAAGGTCGTCAGGCGATGCCGTTCTTCTTCGCCTGCGTGCATCCCCGCCACACGATCTAGTCGCTGATCGGCTGCTCGTGATCGCGGTGCATGCGGGACGGCAACAGGTAGGTGCGTGGCTTGAGCCATCGCCAGTACGCGCGCAGGTTCTCGAGCAAGGTCGAACTCAAAGGCAGATCGCGGTCCTTGTGCCCCTTATCATCGACCACGTGGATGACCAGGCGTTGGCTATGTGGGCGATCTTCAAGCGTGCCAGTTCTGACCGGCGCATGCCGGTGCCGTAGAGAACCATCAGCATCTTGCGTTGAAATAGAGTCGCGCTGGCGTCGATCAGACGTGCCACTTCTTCCTGGCTGAGGATCTCGGGCAGCTTCCTGTGCGTCTTGGGATAGGGCAGAAACTCGCGGAACTCATGGCGGCGCAGCGTGCGTACGTAGAAGAATCGCAGCGCGGCGACATGGTTCTCGACAGATCCAGGGCAGAGCTTCCGCTCGCCGGAGCAGATCCGCCTGGTAGCTGCGCAGATGATCCGGACCCAGCTTGTCCGGCGACTCGCCGAAGTGCTGTGCGAACCGCTCGACGAAACGCCAGATAACGTCGCGTCACGTCTGCGCAGTAGTTGCGACGCTCGAGCCCTTCGAGCATCATTTTGCGAAGACGAGTCACAGTGGGTTACCTCTTGCGACTCACAACCTACCCCGGCCGCCAAACTACTCGTCAGCCAGCACGGCAGCTGACGCGGCGCCTGCGGCTTCGTTCTGACCCGCTACTCGGACATAACCCTATTCTTGCCCAAAGCGAATGGGAGAAGACTTGCCTTCAACACGGGCAAAAAATCACCCGTCGCGTGGTACAGTGAAGCATCTTTGCTGTTCCGGGCCGCGTTAATGACCTTTAGCTGTGCCGTCAACGTTGCTGGCCGCATCGTTGAGCTCCGTATTGAAACTCTTGACTATAATGTCTGGTGTTGGTCGATTCGGACAGCAGACAACTTGGTATTGCGCGAGGGTGCAATGAATACGAGGGAGTCAGCACAGGTCGTATGCCAGCGCGCGTTTGAGCAACGTTTATCTCGAGCGGGTCTTGAGAACGAGATACCCGCTGAATACCATTGGAAAGTAGCTTTCGAGCACGGCTGAAATGCTCAGGTTTCCCGGATTACCTGCGTCGCCTTCCTGTCACTTCGTAGTCCAACGAATGCAGCGTGTCTCAATCGTTCATCTGGCGTCCACTCAGCGAACTCGATCTCTGCCACTGCGGTAGGCTTCAGCCATATGCAGGCTTTCAACTTCGCTTTTGTGATCCCCTGTCCCCAGGCGCCCTGCCGCCTGTCTGGAAGGTTCACAAAAGGGCAGGAAGTCACGACTAGGGAATTCAGTCCGTCGCGCACCTGCCGACGCAACTGGGGAGTGAATCCGCCTCGCACTGCTCCCGCAAATCTCAGTTCCTTGTCCTTGTAGATCCCGACCAGAAGCGCATCCAGCCCGAGATCGCTCGGGGTGAATCCGCCAATCACGAACTCTTGCCGACAATTGAACCTGAGCTTTACCCAGCTTCCTGAACGCCTGCCAGGTTCGTATCGGCCATCAGCTCGTTTAGCCACGATCCCTTCGAGCTTGTTCTCTCTTGCGAACTGCTCCAAAGCATTCAAATCACTCGACCAAGCGGCCAAGTCAACGTGTGGCCCGCGTGTAAGTAGTGACCGCAGGAGCTTCCGGCGTTCAAATAATTGCAGTTTCGAAATGTCACCTCCATTATGCACCAAGATGTCGAACGCGAAGTACATCAGGTGGGCTGAACCGCTCCGATAGTTCTGGAGCAGGTTGAACCGCGGCACTCCACTCTCATCCAGCGTGACCAGTTCACCGTCGAGCACTGTGTATGGTGGCAGGCTCTCCAGTTCTAGGGCCACCTGCATGAACTGTCTTGTCAGGAGCTTTCCCTGCTTCGAATACAGAGTGACGTGATCCCCTGTGCGAACCGCTTCGACCCTGAACCCATCGAGTTTGATCTCATACGTCCACATTGGACCGGTAGGCAGCTTTTTCGCGGGGAGACACTCCATCGGCTTGGTGAAAGTGAGGTTCATCGCGTTCTAGTGCCCCTAAAATAACAACCTTCTGGCCCATCCCGTACAGATGTTGTCAACTTCTTCGATACGCTCGGAATTTCTGCGATGTTACGGTCTTGAGTGGAAGGGCCCCGTATCGTGAGAGCTATAAGAGACACAGCAGTTGAAATTGCATCGCAACCCCCTGCATTTCCCGTCAGTCGCCCCGATAGTTCTTCAATTTCTTCGAATGCTATGAAGCCCTTCTTCAAGAGGCTCATTAGCTGGATCTGCCCAGATAAACGTATCGCGAGCCGCTATGCCAACCCTCCTCTAACCGCCTACCTTGGTAGGATGCGTGGCTCAAGAGATTTAAGGGTCGGGAATTTCAGTATTGCTGGTTTCTATATGCTCACTGAAGATCGATGGGTTCCTGGAACATCCTTTCCGATCACTCTGGAGCGAACTGATGAAGAAGGGATGGGCATATCCCTTACCGTAAGCGCGACAGACGTACGGGTCGGCCAAGACAGCGTCGAATTCTCATTTGTGCCGCCCGCCGAGGATGATTGCCTGAGCGAGCGCGAGAACAGATCGGAGACTCTTGTCAATCTCACGAGGCTTGCTGAGTTCCTAAAGGGGCTTCCCCTTTTTCAAACGCAACCCGCCTTCGTGCAACGCTCGGCTGCTGACCGGGAAGTTGAGCCTCCTAATGGGGGCTACCGGCTTAATCGATAAGCCGGAGTCTGAAAAACAAAGAATGCCGCGAATAGCGCACCTTCGCGATCCGGACGTCTGACACTGTTCGCGGCTGCGGAGTGCGGCCGCTTGGAGTCGAGTGTCGAATGTGCCGACGAAAAGAGGGCTAGTGTTTGGAGGTCTGAGCCAGATGCACGATCGCTTGGGCCCACCTGTAGTACTTACTTTCGGCCAAATCGCGGATTGTTCGTATCTTGAATGCCTTCTCCAATAATTCAGCATCTCCCTTCGATACGCCCTGAAGTGCGTCCACCGGCGCCTCTGCTAACTGTTCGAAGGACATCTGCTCGTAAGCCTTATCCACGTGTTTTGATATGTCTGCCATGCGCGAGAGTATAGCCCCGGGCTCGTTCGCGGTCAAAAGATTGGAGGTAGTCTGACAGTTCCCGGCATCGAGGCGGCCGGGATGAATCTGTTGGAGCGGTGCGATAGTGCTGCGGCGCGAAGGGCTGTGTGGGCCGGAGCTGCAATTCAAGCCAGGCTAAGGAGCCTTTCGTTCCGAATCCTGAGCGCGATTAAGAGGGAGAATCGGACCCCACCCGGGAGGAATAAAATGTCTTCCCAATGCTGGAATCGTGTACCACCCACATCTCTCATTTCGAAACTCCACCGTGTAAGAGGTGTGCCGGAGCAGCCCAAGGCGGGCCGGTTCGGAAATTATGCTGGGAAGCTCGATTCAGCGATTGGGATTTGCGCAGCTTTTCGGCCGAGCTCGCAAAGTAAAAAAAACGCCCGAATGCCTCGGGGCACTTCGGGCGATTCCTTGGTTGTTAGGGATCGTTCGTTTGTAAGATCAGCATACCAGTCTTTATAAAAATGTTCACAATTGAGCCGGGCTTGACGCTCGATTTGCTGAGCGGTGAACGATCTTGAGTGGCTCCGTTCTGATGAACGTCCCGGACGCTGCGACGCTAGCCTACCGCTTTCTAAAAGTCGCCCGAAGACGTGCAACGGACTCTCCGGGCAAGTTCTCTGCTTTTTTCAGCTAACTGTGCAAAGCATAGCAAGGATTTTCATGAGTATCGCCAGGCGATCGAACCGCAGTAATGACTAAAAAGTGGTGCCTCATGTTCTAGTGTGCAAACAAACGTCCGAGAAACGTCGTTCGCTCAGGCAGGTAATTTGAGGTGAGCTTCACGGGGCGGGAAATAAAGGGCTCGAGGGTATAGACAACGACCTCAGCAATTTGTTTGCGCTTTAGGATAATCGGGGAAGCCAGCACAGAGATGATTTTGCCGTCCGTTCATTCCTCCCGTCGAGGGTGAAGAAGTCACTCTGAGAGAAAAAGGCCGTCGAACCTAAAAAGCCACAGATTGCGATTAAGGCAGCCTGCCGATCACAATCTGTGGTGCTGAATACAGGTCCCGCAGAGATTCACGGGGCATGCTTGCTTGCTCCGATGTCAGAAGGCTTGTACCCGTTGCATGGACGTTTTCCGCGGTCGACGGGGCTTGAGAAAGAGATATAGGTGCCGGAGTGGGAGAGAGCCTTCGGCATCTTTTGTTCAGAGCTCCTACTGCACCGCAAAAGGAATCTTCGCCGATGCGTTCAAACCATTGTGCGTGCCCTGGACTTGAAGGGTGTAGTTGCCAATGGTGGTCGTTTTTGCAGTTTGTACATATACGTAGCCTTTCACTGGCGCAGTACCGGTTATCGCTGGCGGCTGGGTTGATACAGTGCAGGTGGGAACGCTGATAGCCCCTGAAGGTCCGACAACCGAACAGGTGAGAGGTACGGCACCCGTGAAGCCGCCCTTCGGAGTCACGGTGATTGGGACGTGGATAGAGCCGCCCCGCCATGTGATAGTGAAGGTGCTACCTGAAAGCATGAAGGATGCGTTTGATGTCGACGCCTGAATCACGTAAGAAGTGCCCGAAACTACGCTCGTTCCGAGGGTTGGACTGACGGCGATTGCCCTGATCGTCTCAGAGCTGGCGACAGTTATTGGCCTTGTGTATTGGTTGGACGCGGGTGTCGGTGTTGAGCCATCGGTGGTGTAGTAAATGACTGCGTCGGGTGTTTGGCTCGTGAGCTTTACGTTTTGTTGCGAGGAATAGGTCCCTCCCCCGGGCAAGAATGCAGGACGAACGGCTTGAGTCGTGTAGGTCCAACTAACGAGTTTTTGGCTTGCGGAGAGTCCGCCGGTGCCCCCAGTGAAGCCTACGTAAGCGAGGTTTCCACCAACAATAGCGGGTATATTCATTGACTGTGAATAGGTGAACGTTTTGTTTGTCACCAAATCGAGGAGTTTGAGCGTGAGGGTCGAGCCCGTGTAGGAGATCGTGGCCTGGATTGAGTCGCCACTTCCAAGTTGGATCCCGCTGGGACTGACGTCCACAGTGGGAGTGACCGGCGCCTGTCCGTTGGTGTAGAAGCCTGTAGAGTCGCTTCCCTCGCCGTTGTAGTTATAGAAGTTGAACTTTACTGCGACGCTTTTCGGGATGTTTTGATAACCGAGACCTGCAGAGTTTCCGCCGAGCGCAGTTGGGCCGGAATTCTGGATGGTAAACGTGAAGCCGTTGCCTTGAGCATTAGACAGTTGAAATTGGAAGGTAGTAGTGAAGGCCTGGACGTTAATGGGAGTGTTCCAGAATACGCTGCCGGCTTCGTTCAGCCCTCCATTGGTGAGTTGCAGTCGAGTGTCGTTGCTTGCAACTGCGCTGCCGTTAAACTGAAGGCCTGTCGTAGAAGAGAAACCGTTGCTGAAGTTGATGGAATTGCCGCCGACCTGGATGACGTAGGCTCCACTGCTGATATTGCTGTTCTGGAGATTTGGATCAATCGCGATGGCTTTGATCGTTTGCGATACCGTGACTTGGATCGGCCCAGAGTAGAGCGCAGAGGATGCCGAAGGAGTCGAACCGTCGGCAGTGTAATAAATCTTCGCATTGCTGTCGGCATCAGAAAGCATGACATTCTGAGCGGATCCATAAGTGCCGCCACCTGGCGAGAACGTCACGGGAGCGGTCTGCGAAGAGAAAGTGAATGAGGCGGCGCTGATGCTACTCTGAACGTATCCGGGAGCACTAGCGATTGCCTTAAGTGTTGCATCGGTGCTGACAGAAATGGCTCCCGTGTACGAGGTAGACGCGGGTGTCGGAGTAGATCCGTCAAGAGTGTAGTAGATCGCAGCCGACGGTGTTGAAGAGGTCAGCGTGACGCTCTGAGCCGTTGTGAATGCGCCCCCATTGGGGCTGATGACGGGAGCTGAGGCGAAAGGCTGCCCATTGAGCAGCCCGAACACATCCACTTCCTTTTGTGCGGCGACGTAGACCTTTCCGTTGGTTACAACCGGCACGGAGAACTTATTGGCGGGGCCGACATTATCCCGTGCTGGGTTCGCATCGCTCTGATAAATCGTGCTGGTGAGGTCATTTGCGTTCCATGCGTAGAGAACACCGGGCCCCTTCGTATTGAACTGATCGCTCCGCACGGCCCAGGCTATGCCGTTTTGTGTCCCATCGGAGGAGATAGAGAAAGTGGGATCGGGAAAGGCTGAGGTAATGGACGACTTGCTGTCGGGCTGCGTATCCAACACGCCCCCATTCAATTTGAAGAGCATGGGAACGTTCTGTTCGGCCCACATATAGACATTTCCATTCCAGTAGGCTGGTGTGCTCCAGAATCCCTGAGCCTGCGGAACAACGCCGGTGATGTCTTGGAGCGCATTGGTGCTGTAGGTCGTTCCCGCAACGTAGCCGCCGAGGTTATCGCGATTGAGGACCAGGATACGGCCCTCTTTCCCTGCGGTGATGAGCATGTGAGGGTTGGAGCCAGGCTGATCAGGCGGCATTAAAAGTCCGCCGGAGCCCTGATCCCAGTCGTGGCTGTTTAGGGTTTGATAGTTGAATGGAGTGAAGACGTCCACCGGGGTGATTTTCCCATTTGCGAGACTAAAGGCAACGACACTCTCTCCGTATGCGCCGCCGGACGTGAACGGCGGCGTGCTTGTACGAGTACCGTTGCCCGTGACGATGTACATGCGGCCACCGGAGACACCGGTGTCGATAGGCAGACCCGCGCCCGAAGCCCAAATTCCGGCACCAACACCGTTGGGAGAGAGGCAAAGGACGTCTGTCTGTTGTAACGTCGTGCTGTTATAAGCAAAGAGCCAGCCATGCCAAGGACCATTATCTCCATGGGCTGCATAGCCGATATAAACGTACCCGTTGTAGAAATTGAGCGCGGGTCGCTGGTTCTCCCAGAGAGCGCTGAACGAGAGCTGACCGTTTGAGCTGCCGTTGCCCGTTCCTGCCACGGTGGCAGTAATGTTCACAGGACTGTTTGGCTGCTCTTTGCCGGTGATGATGCTGATCGCGTGGAGGCGCGAAAAATAAGAGCCATTCTCTTTGGTCGAGCCGACAACGAACATCGTGTTGGTGGCGACATCGATGGCAGGAGTTCCAGTGATCCCTACAGTCGGTGCGACGTCCGGGGAGCCGTTATCTTGCCATGGAACTGCCACAGCCCCCGAAGCTGCACCGTAGGCAGAGGAGAGCAGGCTGATTTGCCAGATCGGCTTAGCGTTGGAGCCGCCGTTGGAGTCAGCGTCGAATGCGTAGATAGAGTCGTTCTCTGTTGCGACGAAGAGCACGTTATGTACTTGACCGTCGCTCATTGTCAGTCCGGGAATGTAGAGCGGCTGCGCGTAGACCGTGCTGTCGACGGGAAGAGAGAACAGCTTGCCGAAGGAAGCGGGATTTACATTGGATGGGTTCAGAGCCGTCTCGCTTGTGTTCTGTCCGGCGTGGCTCAAATCGTATCGCCACGTAGGAACGGCCACAGGCGTTGGCGATTGGGCGAACATCGGGTAGGCAAGGCTAGAAAGGATGGCCCAGGCAAGGGCAGATGGTTTGAAGAGTTGACAACGAAACGACCGCAAAGTGTAAGGAAGAACATCAACATTTTTCAGCATGGCGCCTTCTATTGGTGAACGACAAAGAATTTTGCTTCAGGGCGGGTTCTCAGGATTGGATTCGGTCGCTTATAGCTGTAGGCGGTCTACGGAGATCACCAATCGAGGTCGAGAAATTGTGCGCCGCCATCGGCTGCGTCGCCGCCCAGGTACTTCGCGAGAGGAGTTTTTGGAGGGCGACTCCCTCAGGTGCCGGTGCCAATCACAAATGGAAGAACTCTCTGACAGTCACAATCTGTCGGGCGCAGCCGTATCGAGTGAAGCACCGTGCAGTTCCCGTTTTTAACTAGGTGGCGAATGGTACCAGGAGACTAGCGCCTTTACGCAACTGTGGCCGCGCTCTTTTCTATGTAGACTGAATTGACGCAATTCGGTCGCAACGGTTGCGAAACACCCGTGGCAGATTGAATCGATGCTGCCGTCGAGGTTCAAGCGATGAGAGAACTTCTTCATAATTGCCATCACGGTCCTCAGACACCCCTTACTACCCTGACGTATAGCTCTACCGGGCCGCTGATTGCATCGCCATTCGGTAACTGTGTCTCGCTTACTCTGTAACCGACCGCAGGTTACCGTGCGACCAACTTCGCTAGACGCTCCTACGGCACTCTGGCTTCGAGCGGATATGAGATTGGGTACGTAGTGGTCTTTAGGCGTAGAGGCGCATGAAGAGAGTGGGCTCCAAGGCCTGGCCAATGTGCGATCTGCGAAGATTAGGGCTCAGGGGAAGACCGAGAACATTGCACGCAAATCAATCTCGGTTCCAGCATCCCTGATCAACGGGTACACACCGAAGATCTCCTGGACAGTGCGCAATGTGGAACCGTGGTTATAGTACGTTGAGTTGGAGTAATGATTTCCTTTCGCATAGGGCGAAAGCACGATCATCGGAATAGGCCCATCGCCTTGCGCTGCTTCGTCCCAAGTGATGAATAGAACTCCGCCGCTGCGATATGCCGTGGAATCGAGGATCATCGGGACTACTTTCTTTAGCCACTCGTCTCCATGCGCAATCGCGCTCCCGCCGCAATTATCATGCATGTCATCGCAATCGTTTGGGGTAATGAAATTGTAACGAGCCACCGTATTCGACGTGAGATCACGGGCGAGTTGCGAAAACGGCCGAATGTGCGCCATGCAAGTTTCGGACGTGCTGGCGCCATTGTTGGTCTGATCATCAAAATAGACGAATGGATCATGGTGAACTTGGTAAAGCTGGTTTCCGTTAGAGTCTTTCGAGCCCTGATTTGTCAGCGGGCAGTTCGTGCCGCTGATGTCCTCGTCGTACGATCGCCAAGAAATTCCGGCATTTTCAAGCAGTTTTACTAGGTGATTGCTGGTCGTTAGCTTATGTGCGGACGGAGGCTGATCATCGTAGACACCGAAGTTCGTACCGGCCTCAAGCCACAGATAATCGGGCAGGCTAGGGTGTGTTCCCGCCGGATTCTTGTAATTGTTCGCGTACGACGACATCGGGAGAAGAGTGTAGTTGATATACGGCGCTTCCGGATTGTTCTTGATGTTCCCAGCGCTTGCACCAGTCCAGTTGTGATTCTCCATGACTATCAAGAAGACGGTCTTGACGTGGTGCAGCGTCGTTGTGGTGTCTGGCTCGAGTTGAGCCATCTTGCTTTGCTGAGCGATCGCGGTGCTACACACACAGATCGCAACAACGAAGGTCAGAAAAGTCGGGAAACGAGGAACCGAAAGCATAGCTCTTCCTCTCGATTTGTGGAACTTGCCACGGCAACGTACCGGAGGGAATCAAGCGGAATTGCAGGCCATCTGGCGACAGCTAAGTTGAATCTGGCGTCGGAAAGGATCGAATCCTCGGTCGGATTCTCGGCAACGCTCCTTAATCTAACCTTAAGGTGTTTTACCGGCGGGCGGGATCGGGGTCGCAGAGCGGTGCAGTAGGCAAAAGACTACATAGCTTCAAACTCGGCGATTCGCATTGGCATGGCGCAGTCGGCGCCATTGACGATCGGTCCCGCACCAGCAATCTTATAGATCCGCGAGCCGCTTCTCTAGGTCGAGGGCTGCTCGGCAGTAGGAAAGCGCGAGCTTGATCACGTGGCGCTGACGCTCGAGCGAGTCGCGCTCGCTGATGCTGCGGCCGACTGCCGGGAGCTGCTGTTGCAGCTGCTCCAGCAAGCCTTGGAGGTGCAGGATGTGTTTTTCCAGATCTTGCATGCCAACTGGGGGGAGGAGGCTGGAGCTAGTATGCGCGTCGTTAGCCTGGACTCGCGATGAAATTTGTTCAAGTCGCACCAGAGATGAAAAGCTGGGTCACGCCAGCCTGGCGCCCAGCATGGGCTGGCGCACCGGTGGACAGGGAACTTCGCGCGCTGTTTGGCGAGAGCGACCTGGACGCGGGCGCAGATTGAGCGGCGGTGATCGGGTTAGGTCCTCCCACCCTTGCCGTTCCGCACGGCAGGAAGCGAGCAAGCAAACCACCACGAGGTGCCGCTCCCGAACCTGGATCAAGGCCCATGGCGGGCCAGAAACGGGCGTCGCTTCGAGGGTGGCGATCAGTCACCCCAGACTGCATGACTCCGTTGTAGGCTCATCGTCGCGTCGGACAGGCTTCGATACCACTCAATGATGCTCGGATTGCAAGAGTGCAGCCGCTCTTTGCGCCCAAGATCAGCTTCGCCGCGCATGCTTGCGACTGTGACGAAACATTGGTGGCAGATTGAATCAATCGTGCCGTCCTGATTGTGGCGATGAGAGCTTTATGCTGCCTGCCATATCAACGTACCTCCAGCGTGGCTCAATGCTTTGAGGTATAGCTCCGCTCGGGCGTGAATGCAATCGCCATACGCTAACCGCAGGTTGCTTACCGAAGTTGGTTTAACGTTTTAGGTCAAAATCTTGCCCTAAGGGTTTCACAAATGTACTGATTCGACTGGCCTGCGGCTCTTCGCGTTCATGCAGGCTCTTCGAAGTGCCACGTCCTACTTCTGTAATCAGCGGAACGGTTACTTCGTGAGGGTAGTTTCGGTTCATGTATACGTTTCTCCCGCCACATTAGCTTCAAACCGATGAGATGTGTCGTTAGTCGAATTCCCTGGGAGGGAACGATGGAAGAAATGTATCAGGATGTCACGATCACTCCGATTCGCCGCTTGGCAGCTGAACCGTTCATGTACAGGCTCCTTGTATATGGAAAGAAACCGAACTTGTGGACCACGCCCGGCATCTACAGCACGCCGGAAAAGGTACTCGCTTCCTTCGCACCCCCGCTGTGCGTTGAGTATCAGACCCAGATCTTAGACACGCTCCGCGATGGCAAGGAAGTGAAGATCCGGTTGAATGATTCCATCCAATAAGCAGTTAATGACCCCTTGCACGACTGGAAAGTCGCATCCTGCACCTGGAAGGCGTTATGGACCCTCTGTGCGAACCGCTTCTACGCGCAAGCGATCAAGTTTGATCTCATATATCCACCGTTCGCCCATAGGAAGTCTCTTGGCAGGTAGTACATCTTGCTTCCATCCCTCTTGGCGCTCAGCCTCAACCTCGGTGGCTACCGGTCCAGCCCTTCAACCCGAACGCCAACCGGATTCAGACGAACTGCACAGCACGGAATCATTCCTTTGGGCTTGGAAAAGGGATCACAGTACAACCCGTTCCGCCTAGTTTCTGGTGGATCGCTTGCGCCTTGCTCAGTGCTCTCAAGTAGGGACGCTCCCGCTGCGACTCATAGGAGAGACGAGACAACGACGGCAGGCGAAATAGGTTGCGCCGTACAGAATCGTCGCTCGACGGTGGCAGCATGGACAGCGGATCCATGGCCGAGTACCTCGGAAGTGGCAATCGAAGCGACGATATTGGAGGAGTCCATCAACATCTCTGAGGGAACAATTTCGAAAGGCAAACACCAGGCTCTGAGCGGCCCAAAAGGCCTATGAGGGTTTGAGAGCATTGATCCCTACAACACTGCGCGGAATTGCGATGGCCAGCATCTGAGTAGATTATGGGCAAGGGCGATCGACTGGCGGGTGCCGTGGCGTTGCCGGTGTTGGCTGCGTTTGGAGCGCTCTTTGCACTTACGCAACTAGCCGTTCGGGGATTGCTGCGCTTATGCGGACAACAGATGATTTGGCCACCCAAGTTGGTTGACGATAAGCCAGAGAGACCTGGCTACACCAAGGCGGGACAGTCGAGGTCGGAACCATAACGACCTCGCGCGTTTTCGAGCTCGAACAGCAAAGACGCGTCGAGATGGCTTACACAGTCTTGATCCGGTGGGCCGGATTCGGCCACTCTCTGAGACATGGAACTGCTTGAACCGGATTGGAATCAGCCGAGTCAGGCTGGTACCAAGGCTCCTTCTTCTTGGGGAAGATGCTCTCGTCCCGCCAGAGCTGAGAACCCGAGTGCGAATAGAACAGCATTGGAGCCAGAAAGGACCTTGGACGCTCCGGGCCCACTAGAAGCAACAACAGCTTACTGCCCATAGACCATGAGCGTGAAAGTACCGGGTTTTATCTCGGGCCAGGGATGAGGATTCTTTGGGGTAGGAGCGGGTGGAGGCCCGAACTCGGCGCTTACGGTATAGACTTTGTGATTAGCGATGTCGAGCGCCATAGTTCGTGCACCTTTCATCGTCGAGATCGTTTGCACTACGGTGAACTTGTTTGGTGCGTCTTCATGCGCGACGGTGATCGTTCCGTCACCTAAGGAAGCAAAGGCAAGTCCCGTCCCAGGGTCAAAGCGATTAGCGTCGACTCCCTTGCCGATCGGAACAGTTCCGGCTACTTTACCAGTAGCATAATTCCAAAACTCCATCAGCCCATTGTGGCAGCCAATGATGAGAAGCGAATGGGCTGTATCAATCGCCTGACCGGAAGGGTTTTTGCAGGGCGCCAAAGACCAACTATGCATGACTTGCAAAGTTTTGGCGTCGATTTTGCGCAACTCACTCTTGTCTTCGATGTTCACGTAAATGTGGCCCTGGCCGTCTGCCTGAGCAGTCTCTGGCTTGCCTCCGAGCGGTACTTCTCCCACTACCACGCCCTTCAAAGCGTCGATCGCGGTGGCGTCGTTTCCTTTGCCGCCATTGAAGGTGAACACCCGCTTCGAAATCGGATCGTATTCTATGTCATCTGTATCCCTGTTCGGGATTTTTACGTCACCAATCACTTTCAGAGCCACCGGATCGAAGATCGTTACTGAACTGCCGCCTCCATTGCTGGTAAACGCACGATGAAGATCGGGCGCCAGCGCGACCGCATGCGCTTCGTTCACCTTGCCCACGTCGAGCTTTCCAATCACGCCTCCATCGGAGTCGAGCATCATGACGTAGCCACCTCGACCAATGAAAATGTGGTGCGTCCCTGGATCCACTGTGAAGTAGTCCCATCCTCCTTCGCCTCCAAGGGCGACTCTTTTAATCAGATGATATGGACCATCGGAGGAATTCTGAGCCCGGATTTCGGAAGAAGCAAGGAAGACAGCAATGATCAATACGGCAATCAAACGTAGCTGGTGGGGAAACCGATCGGTCCTCATGGATGCGTACCTCCCTGCAACTGCGATCAGCCAATGTTACAGGCAGCGGCCTTAAGCTTGCCTGAGATACTTGGTGAGGCCGAAAGAATGGATCTGAAATTTTTGTCACCAACTCCGAACCAAAATCCGTTAGGTTCCGAGTTGCCGGTGATACTCCAGCTATCGCCTAGGACAGCTCCTGACTGCTCGCACAGCACCTAACCTATTGAGGTAGAACTGAAGAGTGAAGTCACTCTTCTCCCTGTTCTTATTGTTTGTGTCCATGGCAGTACGGGGCCAGGCAAACCGCGGTGAATTGCGGTTTACCGTCTCCGACCCCTCTGGGGCTGGGCTCCGCTGTAAGATCCAATTGGTTTCGCAGTCCACTCGCTTTTATGAGTCTCGCGAGACGGACGTTGCCGGACATCTGACGTTTGCGAACGTACCCTTTGGTACATACGTGGTATCCGTCGAACGGAGCGGGTTCGCCTCATACCAGACGAGCATCGACGTTCATTCAACCGTCCCTGACGTACGGCGAGTGCAGCTGTCTCTAGAAGGCGTTAAGAGCGAAGTCACGGTCAGAGAACAGAACACGCTAATTGATCTTCATTCCACTTCGGGTAGCAGCCCGATTGGGTCTGAGCAGATCCAACAGAGGCTCTCCTCATTACCTGGTAGATCTGTCCAGGATCTTGTGGTGTCTCAACCGGGTTGGCTCTACGAAGGCAACGCCGTTCTCCATCCGCGCGGATCGGAATATCAGACACAGTTCGTGATCGATGGCATTCCTTTGACTGACAACCGATCACCCAGTTTCGGACCTGAGATCGGGGCCGATGATCTGGAGTCGATCAGCGTCTACACGGCAGGTTTTCCGGCGGAATACGGTAGGAAGATGGGCGGTGTGGTGGAACTAAACACACGTCGCCAGACAGATCCAGGGCCACACGGCGAGTTCGTATTGTCGGGCGGAAGCTACGATACGCTGTCGGGCTACGCAAGGCTGCAGGAGACACGGGCACACGACTCCGTCTCCGTCTCGGCATCCGGTTCGCATACGGACCATTACCTTAACCCGGTTGTGCCTCAGAACTTTAACAACACGGGTACAAGCGCAGATTTTGCTGCAAGCTACGAACGCGATCTCAATGGGAAAGATCGGCTGGAGATCAGTGTTCGCCGCGAGCTCTCGCGTTATCGCATCCCGAATGAGCTCATACAGCAGCAGGCGGGCCAAGTGCAGAACGGTGGAGATTTCGAGACCCTCGGATCAGCCCATTTTCAACACCTTGTATCTCCCGATAGCCTGATCCTCTTGTCTGGAATGCTGCGGAGTAACTCAGAAAGGCTAGAGTCCAACCTCAACCCCACTCCAATCGCGGCGTTTATAGACAACAAGTTCACCGAAGGATACTTCAAAGGAACGTACTCTGTTCACCATGGACACCACGAGCTTAAAGCCGGTCTGGAATCCGATGCATCGTTTCTACTCGAGAACTTCCACTATTCGATCACGAACCCCGAACAGTTTGACCCAGGCACGAAACTAGAACTGGCTTTTAACGACAGAAGACCCGATCTCGAACAATCCGCTTTTATCGAAGACCTTGCACGACTGAGGAATTGGAACGCCAGCCTGGGCCTGCGCTGGGATCATTACCAGCTCCTTCTCAATAGGCACGCTCTTAGTCCTCGGATCACCATAGGACGCGCTTTCCCCGGACAGAACCTCGTGCTTCACGCGTCGTACGATCGCCTTTTTCAAACTCCCTCATTTGACAATATTCTGCTCTCGGGTTCTTCGGCCATCAGTTCCATCAACGATGAATTTCTGAGGCTGCCAGTTCAGCCCTCCACCGGCGATGATTACGAAGCTGGGCTAACCAAGGGGTTCTTGAATCGCATACGTCTTGATCTCGCAACGTACCGGAGAGAGGCGCGCAATGCAGCGGATGACGATCAGCTTCTCAATACTGGTATCAGCTATCCGATCGCTTTCGATCGGAGCATAGTGTACGGAGCCGATGGGAAGCTCCAGGTGATTTCAGCGGGTCCTCTGAGCGGATTCGTGAGTTATTCCTATATGGTCGCCATGGAATGGTTCCCTGTGACAGGAGGGTTGTTTCTGGGGCAAGATGCGCAGAACGCCGCCTCCGAGCTCACCGGTCATTTTCCAGCCACCCAGGACCAGCGAAACACGGTGGCCACGCGCTGGGAATCGCGAGTCACCTCGCGTTTGCGACTTGCTGCAGGAGCAAGCTTCGGCTCCGGTTTGCCATTCGAGTACGGCGGCACTCGCGATGAAGCACTGGCACAATATGGACCAGAAGTCATCAGTCGTCTCAACTTCTCACGCGGTCGCATTCTGCCCCAGTTCGCACTGAGCACCTCATTAAGTGCAGAGATTTATCATCACGGCCATTTCCAGTCCAATCTGCACATCGATGCTGAAGACCTAAACAACAGGCTTAACGTTCTGGATTTTGGAGGGCTGTTCTCCGGCAACGCCATCGCACCCCAACGATCGGTTTTGGTCCGCTGGGATAATCGGTTTTAGAGAGTACGGCTGTATTGTCGGCAACTCTTCCCTATTGTGGCAGAGGCGTAGTTACATCCATTTGGGGAGACGAACGTTACCGCCGAGGATGTCGTCGGTGAGCTGATAGGACTAACCTCACAATAGTGCATGCGCTTGAACCCGGTGGTTCCGAGTTCGAGCATTGAGTCCGCTGCGAAGCGGGCTCTTTGTTTTCGCGATGACTGACTCGGCTAACTAGAGCTTTCCCGTTTAGCCAGTGCAAGCCTTGCTTCACGTAGTTCGTTTTCAATTCCCAGCTGATCGGAACGGGTCCAGCGTTCGACGACGATTATGCACGTGACATTGGAAAGACGAGATCGCTAACGTGTATGCATGGCCGCCTTTAAAGATTCGCGCATAACTGAATTGAAGCGCCAAATATCTCTGCTTAGAAACGAGGAAGAGCGGTTGCGCTGGATCATTTCGTCTGAATTTGTCAGTGACAAATTGAAGGACCGGGCGCGACGCGATCTCCAATCGGTACTGGAAAACCTCTTTGCGGCAGGCCACGAGTTGAAGCAGTTGGAGGAAGTGCTATGAACCTTATTCTCGACCGACCAAGGATGTGCTAGAAGTACATCGAACGGATGCCGATACATGGCCAGCCGCTCTGGAATCGAAAATCATCTGGTTCTGGCACGCCTCTCAGGTGATAAAGAGGACCGGAGGATTTCTGAGCCGGAGCTTGGAAAGCAGCTGTGAGGGCTGCAATGAACAATACGACCGTAAGCCGCTGGTAGGCCCGTAACCGATTGGTCCTCATGTAAGGCATACCTCGAAGCGCGAAATGATCAACCGATGTTACAGGACCTGGCCTTAAAACTCGCCTGACATGTCTGTGCGGCACACGTTGTGAGTAGCCTCGGGAGTCGGTAAAGTGGAACGCCGGTGAGAGTGGACCCCATCTCGAAGTGGCGGAAACCCGACGATCGGGCAGCACTTTCGACAGCTGTGAGGATTAGTGAACCCGATACCCTGGCGGGCAAACAAGAGATGAACGAAGATTGCGCGTCCCTTGGCGGCTTCGGTATTGGGATTAAGTGAGTAGCTTGGGTTCACGTCAGGTTCACTTCACTCCTCGGGGGTTGAGCGCGAACGTTAAGGCCCGGGTCATGAATTCCGCACATGGCATATACCGACCAAATGACGACAACTTCCGATCCAGGATGATCTATGCGAGAAGAATACAGTGTTCAGGGTTCGGCGCAGGGTGTTGTTCGGTGTGTTCGCCCCATATTGACAAGCAATCGAATGCGTCCTAACATCCGTTCATGTTTTGCTGTGTTCCCGCAAACATGCCGCACTTGCTTGAGTCTAAACGGGCTCCAAGCAGAACTGTGCCAGGCGATCTTCTGCTGCCCTTTTGTTGATTCCGGCGCCCTTCCCAACCTCTGAAAGCCCGCACACCGACTCGTTCAACCGGCCATCTTCGTATGGCATTGAGGACCAGCATCATGGTAGTTCGTTCGCTGAAGCGACTCGTCGCTCTTTGTGTTCTATATACGGTTTCGGTCGTGGCTGGCAACGCACAGGCTGTCTCAGGCAACGTGGACGGAACGGTAACAGACTCGTCTGGTGCGGCCCTCCCTCAAGTCCAGATCTCAATTCGCGATTTGGACCGAGGCACAGTCTTCAACGCCACGTCCAATGCGGAAGGCAACTTCTCGCAGATACACTTACTCGCCGGCCGCTACGAAGTGAAGGCGGAACACGTGGGCTTTGCATCCTTTGTCGCGCAGGCAACAGTGGAGGTGGATGCGACAACGCGTGTGGATGTAGTCCTCCGGCCTGCAGGCACGGAGAGCACCGTGTCGGTCAGTGCAGAATCGCCGCTGCTGATGACAGATCGCGCTGAAGTCTCGACGACCCTTACCAACACGGAGATCGAGAAGCTCCCGGTGCTCGATAGAAACGTGACCAACCTTCTGCTTGTCGTTCCCGGAGCTCAGTTGAATTCGTGGCAGCACGCCGCGAGTGAGAACCCTCAGCAAGGGATCCAGGCAAACGTAAACGGCCAGTTCTTCACATCGAACGGGTTCCTACTGGATGGTACCGAGAACGAGAGTGCCATTCTTGGGATCGCTGTGATCAATCCCAACATCGACTCCCTTCAGGACTTTAAGGTAACCACCAGCAACTACGATGCGGAATTCGGTTCGGCTTCCGGCGCTCTGATCCAGGCAACCACCGCATCCGGCACCAACCACTTCCATGGCACGTTGTTTGAGTTTCTCCGGAACAATGTTACCAACTCCTCCGACCCCTTCACCGGTCAGAACCCCCCGATTCGATGGAACCAGTTCGGAGGATCTTTGGGCGCTCCTATCCTTCGAAATCGCGCGTTTGGCTTCTTCGATTACCAGGGAACACGGCGTCGGACGGGTGGTTCGCTGGTCACTACCGTGCCCACTGCGGCTGAGCGAGCCGGCGACCTCACTGCTCTCTTAGGCAGCTACATCTGCGCTGACGGCTCGACCTCCGATGCGCCCTGCAACTCGCCTCTTCTAGTGCCTACAACGGAGGGGAGCCAAATTCCTGCTCGTGCGGGAATGGTGTTCGATCCTTCGAGCGGAGACGCATCGGGTGCGGGCCGAGCCGCATTCACGCAGGGTGGACAACCCAATCTCGTTCCGGTCGCGGCTCCGATTGCGGCTCTTCTGAAGGATTTGCCTTTGCCTAACCGCGGAAACGATGTCTTCAATAACTTCGTATCCTCCGGAAGTCAGCGCTTCGACAGTGGGCAATATGATGGGCGCTTCGACTACGACTTGCACGCTGCATATCACTTGTTCGCCCGCTACACGCTGGCTGATTTCAACAACTATTCGCCAGCGGCGTTCGGTGACCTAGCCGGTGGTCCGTCGGCGTTCAATTTTTCCGGCGATTCCGTTGATCGCAACCAGAGTCTTGCGGTGGGATTTGATCATCCGCTTAGCGGGAGTCTTCAGACAGACTTCCGCTTTGGATTCTTCCGGTACAGAATTCGTGTCCAGCCCAACGGAGTAGGCACGACACCGGCCTCTGACGCCGGGCTCCCCGGCCTTAATACTGGCACTCCCGAAACGAGTGGTATGCCGGCGTTTTATGTTAACGGGAATGGCGGCTTCGAGTTTGGCTACGCGCTGGGCATCAACCAGTGCAACTGCCCCCTGAAGGAGACAGAAAACCACTTCCAGTGGGTGAACAACTGGACCAAGCAACTCGGCAATCACTCCATCAAGTGGGGAGCCGATCTCCGTCGTGCGCAGCAACAGCGGATTCCCAGCGACTCTCACCGGTCAGGCGAGATTTCTTTCAATGATTCCACGACCGGCAGTTCTGATGCCGATACCCTGGCGGGTGGACAGGCAAGCACGGGTTCGGCGCTCGCATCGTTCTTGCTTGGCTCCCCATCCTACTTCGCGCGCTACTTTACAGGCTCTGGCTTTCAGCCAGGGCTTCGCCAGACACGCTTGTTCTTTTTTGGCCAGGACTCCTGGCGCATCACGCCGAAATTTACACTGAATTACGGGCTCCGCTGGGAAGACTATATACCCCAGACAGCTGCCCACCCGGGCGGCGCTGGCAGCTTCGATCCGACTACCGGCGAGGTACTCGCGGCGGGCGTGGGATCAGTGCCCGCGAACATGGGAGTGAAGGCATACAATCTTGGCTTCGCTCCCCGGCTTGGCTTTGCATATCAGTTCACCAGCAAGTCCGTCTTGCGCGGTGGAGTTGGACGCAGCTTCAATCCGAGCGGACTGGGGGCCGTATTTGGTCAGGGCGCGGATTACAACCCGCCGGTCACGAATCCACAAAGCGTTGGACAGCAAAATCCCTATATACCGGACTTCAATCTACTGGCTGGCCCGCCCGCTGTGCCCACACCTCCCGTCGGCACCTCAGGACGCTACCCGTTGCCGGACGGCATCAGCGTCTACTACTACACGTATCCCGCTGACTCGTACCGCATACCTGAGACTTACTTCTGGAATTTCACCATAGAGACTGAGATCAAGCCATCGCTCGTCTATGAGATAGGGTACGTGGGTAATGCCGGACGGCACCTCTTTCTCTCGATCAACCAGAATCAGGCGGTACCAGGCCCGGGAGATTACGACCCGCGTCGTCCGTTCTATGCAAATTTCGGACTGGAGCAGCCACTTTATCAAACCTGCAATTGCGACAACTCGAGCTACCACGGTCTTCAAAGCAAACTCCAGAAGAGAGCTTCTCACGGGCTCGATTTCTTGCTGACATATACATGGTCGAAAGCTATGGATAACTCGGAAGGCGGCGGTGGTTTTGCCAACAACTACGACATTCGGGCAAGTCACGGTCCGGCTTCATGGGATCGAACTAGTGAACTCACCCTGGAACACAATTGGGATTTGCCATTCGGCAACGATCGCTACTGGAAGCTCGGCGGTAACTCTCTGCTGAATGAAGTCGCAGGCGGTTGGCGACTGAGTGGCACGCACAATTTCGGCTCCGGATTGCCCTTTACGCCGACGGTCGCTAACGCACCGCTGCTGAATACCGATTTCAACTACGTCAACGCCGACGTGATCGGCACTCCGAAGGTTTCCGACCCATCTCGCGAAATGTGGTTCAATCCAAGCGCATTCAGTGAACCTCAGACCCCGTTCCGAAATGGCTCTGCACGTCGAGACTCGCTCCGCGGACCCAATCTAGCAGTTTCGAACCTCTCGGTCTCGAAGAACCTTCTTCCGCTCGAGGGCAAGTCGCTAGAATTCCGAGCCGAGGCGTTCAATGTGTTCAATCACGTGAACCTAGGACTTCCGAACTCAACGATCGATGGCTTCGGTGCAGGGCAAATCACCTACGTTCAGGTTGCGATGCGTCAGATGCAGTTTGCTCTTCACTTCAGCTTCTGAGGTCCGTTTGTCAATGCGAGCCCCACATGTCGCTCTCTCGCTGTTCTTCGCTGGCGCCGCCATCATTGGCAGCGCGCAATCTATCAAACCAGTTCCTCCGGACAATCGCTTCAAGGCAGATATCCTCCTCGTGGTCGCTCACCCCGATGACGAAACCGCCGTCACGGGCTACCTGGCGAAAGCGATCTTTGATGAGCACAAGCGCGTCGCGGTCGTCTTTGGAACGAGGGGTGACGGAGGTGGTGATGCGGCGGGCAAGGAACAAGCCGCCGCGCTCGGGGCCAAGCGTGAGATCGAGGCACGTCAAGCTCTAGCTTCCTTCGGCGTAAGCGACGTCTGGTTCTTGGGTGGTCCGGATACGCCGGGACAGGATGTGCTTCGTTCTCTCGAGACATGGAACCACGGTGCTGCCCTGGCGCAGACTGTACGTCTCATCCGGCTCACTCGCCCAGCAGCGATTCTGACCTGGTTGCCGGATTACGTTGCTGGGGAGAATCACGGAGATCATCAGGCAGCCGGAGTCATCGCGACTGAAGCATTTGATCTTGCCGGCGACCCAACAGCCTTCGGCGAGCAGCTGGCGGCGCCCCGCGATCGCAACAACATCGGAAATCTTACCGAAGGCCTCGAGCCGTGGCAGCCCCAAAAGCTTTACTACTTTACGGATGCAACCGACACTAGCTTCCAGACCGGTAAGGGGCCGCGCTACTCCACCGAAGAGCTATCCCCGGCGAAAAACGAGTTTTACTACAAGCTCGCGGCCAACGAGATGTCCTTTCATCTCACTCAGGATGACACGGGCCAAATGGCCGTCCGTGCCATCAAAAGCGGCGACTTTAGCTATTTCAAACAACCTGTCTTGCTCGTTCTGGGTAAGTCCCTAGTCGGTGGACATGTAACCGGAGACGTTTTCGAATCCTTAAGCCCATCCCCCCTTGCATTCTCGGCGGCAAGAGGCTACCGACAGTCAAGCGATGCTCCGCTTTCGATCGAACTGGGCGGACCCTGGAGTTTTTACAGAAAATTTTGGGCGGCGCACGACCTGAAACTTCTGCCCGACCTTCTCCCCGACTTCGGCGTGGAATTAAGTGCGGGCGAGCGGATTCAAATACCGCTTCTGCTCCACAACGACACGGCTAGCGAAGCTACTTTCCAGGTGAATGCTGAGCTTCCGGGCGGCTGGACTGATTTGACGGGCACAGGTGCTTATGAAGTTCCCGCGCACGGCTCTATTCCCTTGTACGTTCGTGCAAAGGTCGCTCCCAACGCGTCGAAGGAGCGCCAATCACTCACCATCAGGGCATCTGCCGAAGGTAATGGCCTGCCCCCACTTGAGCTGCATGTCACAGCCACCAAGGGCTCCTTGCCTCAGTAGCGTCACTCTAAAGCAGGGCATACACGGCACCCACAAACGGCATACTGCTTATGCATTCGAGGAAAGTTTGAGAAACGAGAAACTCTTCGCTGCATGAATCGGACCGGATCGACAAGCGATAACGGTACTACTGAATGGTGGATAATCTCGGGCCTCTGCGGATTCGCTGTGTCAAGCTATCTGGCACGTGCAAACATCTCTGTCGCGTCGGAGAGTATGCGCAATGCACTCCACCTCAACCAGGTGCAGATGGGAGAGATCTTCTCGTCCTTCCTTGCCGGGTACGCTCTGTTCCAGATCGCCGGTGGTGCGATAGGGGATCGATTCGGCCCTAGAATAACTCTGGGTATCTCTGCTCTGCTCTGGTCTGCAACCTCTGTGACGACCGGCCTTGTCCCCCGCCTTTTTGCGTCTTCCACAGCATCCATTCTCATTGCCTTCTGCGCCGTTCGACTGCTGTTGGGTGCGGCCGAGGCCACGACCTTCCCTGTCGGAAACCTGGCGATTCGGATGCGACTGAATCCAAGCCAGCATGCGAGGGGAACATCCGTAATGTTCCTAGGCACCTGCATTGCTTCCGCGGCGACAGGGCCGCTGGTTTCCTATCTCAACACGCGGTTCGGATGGCAAGCAGTCTTCTACTTGACCGCGGCACCACCATTCGTTCTTGGATGTGGGTGGCTCCTCCTCGCACCCGGGGACAACCCTCAGCCGTCATCACGTACGAGTGCTGATCCCGCCGCGAGGCTGGAGGTGCTCAAAATTCTCTCTCGTCGGAATACCGTTCTCCTGGTGATGAGCTACATAAGCGAGGGATATGTGTTATTCCTGTTCGTGTTCTGGATGTACACCTACCTTGTAGAGCGCCGAGGATTCAGCCTCATGAACGCGGGCTGGCTTTCCGCTGCTCCATGGCTGACTGCCCTCGTGCTTACCCCTCTCGGTGGAATAGCCTGCGATCGAGTGAGCCGCCGTTCCGGCAAAGCGTACGGTGCACGAGTGGTAATCGCTACCGGCTATGTAGCCAGCGGAGTGTTTCTATATGTTGCGGCCTATTCGAGGTCGCAGGGGCTATGTCTTTTTGGATTATGCGCGAGTATTGCTTCGCTCATGGCTGCTGAGCCAGGATTCTGGTCATTCGCAGCGCATGTTTCAGGAGACCACGTCGGGCTCGTTTCCGGCGTGATGAATACCGCGGGAATCGTCGGAGGCATCGCTTCTACCTTACTCGTACCAATTCTGGTGCGTTCGCTTGATTGGGGAATAGCTCTGGCCTCAGGAACAGCCATGGCTTTGTTCTGCGCTGCTGTTTGGCTGTTCATCGGCGAGGTGTGAACGACAAGGTCGATCGATTCGTTTTGTTAGTACTGAACTGCTCACATTTCGTCCACGGAGGAATGGATCTCAGCCTGCCATGCGCTTTGCTACGCAATCCGAGCGCGACTGCGAGAGTCTCATCTCGGTTTCACCTGCATCCGACGCCGTGATTGATTGTAGAAGCGGGGCGCTACTATTGCGCACTCCCGTGCTCCAGGAGATTCGATCTGCTGGTTTATCTTGTCCGCCTGCCTAGAAACCGACATGAAAAGGCGTGCGAGACCGGCGGCCACCGGGTCGCGGTCTGTTAATGTTGTAGGCTGAGCGGCAGCGTACATGACGACATTCAAAACAGTTCCAAGGGCTCGCTGGGACTAATTTCAGCAAGGTAAATTTGTGCGGGTGTGAGGCGAAGGCGATCGCGGCCTGCCTCGGACGGAGCTCCGTAGGAAACCGAGGTATGGGTGGATCGACGCCAAGTATTGCTGATGACCGCTCGAGCGGGAGCGGCAGCACTGTTGAAGGACGTGACGCCAACCAGCGCCGCAGCCTCCATTGAGCCGGCGCGTGAGTTGACGCCTGCATTGAAGGTGTACGAGAGCCTTAGGTTCGGGTGTTCCTTTCATTTCGGCATGCCAAACTTTACAGGCAACGATTACGACGTGGGACGCGCGCCCGCGAGCACATACGACCCCACGCATCTCGATGTGCGGCAGTGGATCAGGGTGGCGCACGATCTCGGCGCGAAATATGCGGTGCTCGTTACGAAGTACATGTCGGGATTTTGTCTCTGGCCTGCGAAGGAATACGACTACAGCGTGGCGCAGAGCGGGAACAAGACGGATGTAGTGCGTGCTTTCATCGATGCGTGTCACGAGTACGGATTGAAGCACGGATTTTACTACTGCATTCTCGATCCGCACAACGAGGGTACGTTTGAGAAGTTCGACTGGGATTCGCCGATATCGGACATTTATTTCGAGATTATCAAGCGTCACGTCATCGAACTGCACTCTTTATACCCGAACACCTTCTATCAATTGTTCGATATTCCATGGAAGCTGAAGCCGGCACAGCGTAGGGACCTGTTTCGGCTGGTGAAGGAGCATAGTCCCGACTGCCTTGTCGTGAACAATCAGGGATTCAAGCAGAGCCGCGTGAATCAGGGGCGATTGTGCGATGCGGCGAGCTGGCCATGCGACGTGATCAACGGCGAAGACACACTGCCACCGCTCGAGGGGCACGATGATCATGTGGTGTACGAGAAGCAGCAGTACTACCTGCCGTTTGAGACGTGGTTGCCCACGGGCCCCATTTATCCGCCGATGCCATGGATGCACACGTGGTTCTGGCATCCGTGGTACAAGACGCAGAGCGCCGAAGTGATTGAGAAATCGTACCGGATATGCATGAGCGCGAATGCCAACCTGCTGCTAAACCTGACGCCCGATTGTACTGGCCGACTGCCGGAGGAGCAGGTGGCGACGATGCGGAGGGTTGCGGAGTTGATTCGCAGGTGAAAGGCTTGTGCAGGGACTGAAACTTCGTTGGCAAGGGGCAGCGACTCGGCACGGCCGAGAGACTCGCGCAGAAGGTCTATCGATCTCAGCGGCCCGATGGGCGCGGCACAAGCTTCTGCATCGATGAAGTCGTTCTTGTTGGTCTTAACGTACGGCTTCACGTTGTGCAGGCATCAGAGGCACATCTTGCCCCTGCTCGCGCAGAGCACGTCCCAGGAAGTGCGCTCCTCCACAGGCCTCCATGCCAATTAGGCAGGCATGCGAGTTCGCTGTGAAACGCAGAATCTGATTTCGCGAGCACTTCTTGCGTACCACTACTTCGCCGCGCAGGTTAAGACCAACCAAGTGAAAGCCGTCTTAACCAAGATCAATGCCGATCGTGTGAATCTCCATGGCACGGCTTCTGTGCACCACTTATACCCTCGAGGGGCTGAGCCGGCGAACCATGCCGATGCTTTGACGTTTTGTTCGCCAGCACCTTCGTGCTGACTGAGGCAGCATGGTGGCCAGATTGATACTGATAAACGGGCTTGGCAGAAGTTAAGCCCTGACCGCTTCCCGCGTGAGGAAGAGGGCAAGGGAATCAATTTATGGGAAGTTGCTGATTACAGAATGGTAAGCACGATTGGATTCTCTTCCGTGTCAAGGCTTAGACAATCAGTGTAATCAACAACTCACAACGGCGCTGAAGGCTGCCAAACCACGCCAAACCACGATGAGGCTGACGAGTAGGCCGATCTTTTTACAGGTGAGAATCGACCTAAGCTCGTCCGACAGGACGATAAGAAATGCAATGCTAGACCTGAATAACCCGCAAGCCCGGTTATGCGGATTTCGCGGTCCACTTCTATCCGTGAGCGTTGCGCAATGCGCGACTTAATTGACGGGTATCCAGGCAATGAGCCACTCAGGACGTAAGCACTCTTACACCTGCTGATGAATTTCTAAGCGCCTCTAACCAGGGCTATATTCTTTGAAGCAGCCCACTGCTCGATGTCTCTACCTGTTAATGCAACCGCCATCAGGTCGGGCAACTGATCGGGCGTGCAGCCGAAGACGGGGCAGTGCATGGCTGCGATCTTTGCAGCGTGCTCATTGTTGTAGGCCGGGTGGCCATCATCGGAGAGAGCTAGCAGCACGATCACTTTGACGCCACTCTGCTTCAGCGAAGCGACACGGGCCAGCATCGCTTCCGCGTTGCCGCCTTCGTACAGGTCGCTGATAAGAATGAGGTGAGTCTTGGATGGCTGCTCAATGTGCTGCTCGCAGTAGGCGAGGGCGGCATTGATGTCTGTTCCTCCGCCCAGTTGAACTCCGAAGAGCACGTCAACGGGGTCTTTCAACTGCTCAGTCAGATCAACAATCGCAGTATCGAAGCAGATCAGCTGAATTGCAAGGCCCGGCAACGACGCCAGAACCGCGGCGAAGATCGAGGCGTACACAACGGATGAAGCCATAGACCCCGACTGGTCAACGCACAGCATTACGTGGTCCAGACTCGCGCGAGTCCGAGTGCGACGCTGATGCCCGATCAAGGTCTCAGGAACTACCGTCCTATGTTCGTGCTGGAAGTGCCTGAGGTTTGCGAGGATCGTCCTTCCCCAGTCGATATTCGCGTGCCGAGGACGGCGGGTTCGCTGGGAGCGGTTGATGGCTCCGCCTACAATCTCGACTGTCTTGTGTTCGAGTCGAGTAAGAAGTTCGTTAACGACCTTGCGTACGACCATTCGCGCGGTTTCTTTTGTCTTCTCGGGAATAGCGGATCGAAGTGAGATCAGATCGGCGACAAGGTGAACGTCCGCCTCGAGAGTAGAAAGAAACTCCGGTTCAAGCATCAGCGACTTGAGATTGAGTCGCTCAAACGCATCTTTCTGAATGATCTGTACGGTAGGTGTCGGAAAGAACTCACGAATATCCCCAAGCCAGCGGGAGACCCGCGGTGCAGATGCCCCAAGACCGCCTCTGCCTTTTCGCTGAGATCTCGATTCATAAAGCGCTCCCAGAGCAGCCGATAGCCGCTGATCCTTTTCGGAGAGCTGTGAAGATTCTTCGCCAAGAGCCAGCCGCCACCTGCGCAGGCGCTCCTTCTCGTCGTTCGCGATCTGGGTCATAAAGGACCGCCGGATTCTGCGCTGATTCCGAGGATCTGGAGGAGTAGCGGCAATGCCCGCTCGAACGCGTCACCCGAGGTGCTACCGGAATTGCTGACCATAGTCGACTCGTGCGCACCCTTCCCGATGCGCTCCAAAAGCCGGCGTCGTGCCACGGCGTCGTATGCGGAGAAGCTTCGCCGCAACAGTGGCAATGACTCCGTGAAGTCGTCGTCGCTGAGTTCGCAAAGCCATTCATCGAGCAGCTGTAGGATCGCCTGATCCTGTAACAGAACCTCAGATCCTCCCGCGAGGAAGTTCTCGATGAAAGCGCCTGCCCTCTGTGGGGTCTCGCCTCGCGTGCGTAGCGAGAAAGCTGAACTCACCTGCGGAAGTTCCCACGCTTGCAAGTCGTGGAGCCGGCGAAGGGCGAGTCCTGCGACCTGTGCAGCCACCTGGTCATCTTTCACCATGGTCTCGAGCTGCTGTCGCCACGAACTGGCCAGCGACTCATCTCCAAAGAGATGAAGCGCTTCATCGTAGCTTCCCATCGCGGCAACACGGGCCGAGGCTGCATCATCGTCTAAATTGTGAGAAGCGAGACGGACTCCTGCGTTCACTTCAACGCTGAGAGCATAGATGAGCGATCGCAGCTCTGCTTCGGGAAGCTCGCGCGCTGTTCCATATCGCAGTACCCTGACAAGGGGCGCAACCGCCTGCATGAGCTCGGTGACTTCCCCTGCATCGACCGCCGTCTCCTGCAGTCGGGCGATGCACGCCTTTGCCGCTGAGGGTAGATCGGCTACAAGAGTTGCGCGAATTAGCTCCGCCAGTTCGGAGATGGAAGTCGTCTTCTGGCATCGGTCTATCTGCGCATTGGCAGCTGCCCGCTCGATGGTGCCGCCGTAGACCAACGCTTCGGCGAGAGAGACAGATAGCTCCGGGACCCAGCGCAATCTCCAAATTTCACGGAACGTTCCTCGTCCTGCCTCTGCCTCAATCAGCTTGCCCCAAGGCACATTGAGAATCAGCAGCCTATGCAGCAGCGTGGATTTCAGCAGACCAGCCTCGCTACGCAGATCTATGCGAAGTTCGCTCTCCAGATCCTCCGGCTTGAGCCTCGTCTTTTTCTGCCAGAGTGCCAGGTCGCGCGCCAGGGGCATCTGCGGAACACTGGGATCGATCTCGCCAACCTGCTCGCCGATGTAGAGCTTACGTTCGATGATCCGCAGCGGGACATCTTCGCCATGACAAAGAGAGGCCAGCGCCGATTCCCGCATCTCCTCGAGGCCGGGCATGGGCCGCTCGCGAAGGGCAGCCAGCGTGAGAGACAAACGCGCCGCCTCGATCGCGGATGCGGTAGAAGCAGAGTATCCCTCGCTGCGGAGAAGTGCTGCTGTTCGCGCCTGCCATTGCGCGGCGAAGGCCGCGGGCTCGGTCGTGTCTGGTTGCGTATAGAGCTTCCAGAGGTGGCTGTACCAGCCGGGTGAAATCACCCCTGCGCCGTATCCTGAACCCGCGCTGAGGCGACTATTTGTCCAGGGCACCCACGTGACTTCCACCTTTTCTCGCTCGATGTCTTTTACGAGTACCTTATCTGCGGTTGCGCTCGAATTTTCACGAAGTGCGCTCACGTGCCATGCTCCGACGACTGCGGCCACCGGTCCCTCGCAATCCTTAAGCGCCTGGCGGATATGAATTCGCATCCAAGCCTCGCGTTGCGAATCCTTCAGGCGGGAGCGCTCACTCCTCGTCAAATCTGAATCTGTTCGCACCGCCGTCATTGCCTGCTCAATAGCGGCAAAGACCGCTAGCGCATTCTCTTTCCCGTCGTTCTTACCTTGTCGCCCCACTCTCCCTTGTTCGATCAAGCCGTTCCAGAATGCTTCGCCGTCGGTGAAACCGGCGATCTCTGCCAGAGCGTCCAGAGGGTCAGAATCAACTTGAACCTCGAGCTCTTCGGGATCCTTCTGCTTCGCCGCGATCATTTGATAAATCGTGATTCCGCCCGGCCAGTCGATGAACCGCGCTGGCCTGCCATGCGCAAGGGCCCACTGCATGGCCTGCCATTCCGGCGAGAACTCGGCAAACGGACTGAAGAAAGCCGCATTGGCGTCGGCGCTCGCATGCACCAGCAGAGCGATCGGCGGCTTCATGCCCGGTGCCGCGGCAAACGGTATCAACGGGCCGGCTTCCGGCGTCCCCTCGATGAGCACACACGCTGGATTCAGCGCATCCAGGGCTTGCTTGAGCAGCGCCGCGGACCCCGGTCCATGGTGACGAACTCCGAAGATGTGCAGCCGTTCATCCATTCAGGTTCACATCACATCGCGAATCGCGCGATACAAGTCGTTCCACTCGTCACGGGTGCGGACCACGTTCTCTAGATACTCTTCGAGAGCCACAGCGTCCTGCACGGGGTCTTTCACAACTGCGCCAACCAGATTTGGAGCGAGGCTCTGCGCATCGATGGCTCCATTCCCAAAATAGGCCGCATCTGCCCATGCGCTCACACCTACCGAAATGGCTTCTCCTGTCGAAAGTGATCCTGACGATGTCTTCAGCTTTGTCTTTCCATTCAGTGTTTTGCCTTCACGCAGCTCTCTGAAGAGGACCACGATGCGCGCGAGCTCTTTCTCAGCCGGCTCGATCGGGGGAAGCGTAAGATTGGCTCCAATCTCGCCCACACGCTTCACGACGATTACTGTTTCCTCTTCCACGGTAGCCGGCGACGGCAGCACAACGACGTTGAACCGCCGCTTAAGTGCCGAAGAAAGATCATTTACACCTTTGTCGCGATTGTTTGCCGTTGCGATAACGTTGAACCCCGGTGCAGCGTCGATGCTGATATCCAGTTCCGGGACAGGAAGCGTCTTTTCCGATAAAACGGTAATCAGCGTGTCCTGAATGTCGGAACCCATGCGTGTCAGCTCTTCAAGCCGTACGATGGTCCCCTCCTCCATCGCGCGTGTGAGCGGAGTCTTCACAAGGGCATCGATGCTGGGGCCCTTCGCAAGCAGCAGCGCATAGTTCCATCCATAGCGGACCTGATTCTCATCTGTCCCGGCTGTGCATTGAATAATGCGCTGCGATGAACCTGAAATCGCCGCGGCCAAGTGCTCCGACACCCATGATTTGGCTGTCCCTGGCAACCCAAGCAAAAGAAGAGCTCGATCCGTAGCCAAAGTCGCCACTGCAGTCTCAATCAACCGCCGGCTGCCGATGTACTTCGCCGAAATCTCAGTTCCGTCCTTCGCCTTTCCGCCCAGCAGATAGGTCACCACTGCCTTTGGTGACAGTTGCCAATTGGGCGGCCGCCCTGCGTCATCGTTCTTGGACAGGACATCTAGTTCCGCAGCGTAGATCTCTTCCGCCGGTAAACGCAGTTTCTGATCACTCATCGCACGTTCTCCAACTCGTCAAGAATGTCGAGCAACATCCACCCCTTGTCTTTCCGATCGACCTCAAGCGGATCAAGCTGCGTACGCACTAGTCCCCGCAACTCTGGAGGGCACAACGCGCATATCACCTGCACAAACTCCGAGCCGCCCTTCTTTTCAGGCTCAAGCTGTTCCTTCCAGACCTTCGACTGCAGAACGTCTCGCATGATTCCTCCGGGAAGATAGCCTTCCATCTGCCGATGCAGCCAGCTCCATGATGGGAACGGCGATGCGGGAACCCACTTCTTTGGCTTTAGCAATGCGCAAATCCATTTGAAAGCTTCTTTGCCGTCCTGCTCGAGATCATCGTCGCTCAATTCACCCATCCGTCCCCACGCATCCGGCAATCGATCCGTAATCGCATCCAGCAAATCGAATCTCCTCTCCCGGGATGACAACAGGGCCAGTGCAAAGAGCAGATTGTCGTCCTTCTCTGCAGCGTCGACCAGTTCGCGGTCCGAGACGCGATACGCATGCGCTAGTTGCTCGAGGTTCACATCGGCAAACTGCTCCTGGATCCACCGATTTGCCTCATGCTCTTTGACGTTCGCTGGCAGCTCCAGCTTGAGGGTGAGGCGCTTCTTCAGAAGCCCTGTTTTCGATTGTTGGATTCGCTCGCTGCACGCCGCCAATGCAGCGTTCTCGCCTGTTGTGCCTGACAGAGTGCCGAGCATCCGGTGCACAATGGCGCGAACCCGAGGTGCCCGGTCCTTTTGAATGCTCTCGAGAAATTGCTTGTCCTCGGCCGACAGCCCTGTCAGCAGTATCGAAAGCAACTGAACACGACTGTCCGGATTTTCCCCTGACCAGCTTCGCTCGAGCAGACTTCGGGCTGCTGCCGGATCCTGGTTGCGAAGTTCTCTGAGAAACTTCACTCTCTGCCGAAGAGCGCTTTCGGTCCAGTTGTCAGCCGTAAGCTCATCTGCTTCGAAATACCCGCGAGTCTGCTGCGCCGGCGTCTCCCTCTGTACCCAGAATTGTGCTGTTGCGCCTAGTCGATCTGCGTACCGGCGCCCGAATCCATCCAGTAGTGGCAAGTCGAACGGGTGGGGGCGCAGCTTTTGCTTCTCGAAGGCAAGCGCCAAGGCCCTGGCTGTATCGTCGGTACTTCGATCGAGCAGGCGAAGGATCGGCCGCCTCAACCCGTCCGGAACAATGCGTCTTTCGTCTCTCGGCCAGTGCTCTACAGCGAACTCGCTGGGAACCGCCGGACGCGTGAACCGCAAGGATTGCCCTGTCAGACTTAGTGCCGCGAGGATTGAGTGCTCTCGATCGTTCCCCAAAATCAGCAGCTCTTCGCCCGAGCCTCGTCGCGCTCCGCTCAACAGAATCGGCAGCAGCTGTACTTTCAGCTCCTCAGCGTTCATTCAGCCACCCATCTGCCGAGCGGCGTCTGAGCGAGGCAAAGTCTGAACGCATAGCCGTCCCAAAGGCCGAAGCCCGAGAATCCATCAATGGCAAGCAGAGGAGTAGCTAGCGACCACTGAGTGGACATTAGCGGCAGTGCAAGCGCGTCACCGTCTCCGGGGCACAGGAAGAGACTTTCGCCACTTCGCCTGAGGCGGGCATTAGTGAACGCGAGTGGCCATAGGTTGAGCCACGGGATCACCGCCAGAGCCTGTTCGTGCCCTGAAAATGCTTCAAGCAAGCCGCCGTCACCCAGCGCAACTTCTGAGCTGCTTTCTTGCACCGGACTTGTAATCTCTTTGACCAAGGCGCGGAGAGGCCGTGCAGAGGGATAAAACACCAGTGTCGCGTGCATCTGCTCTCCCGTTCTGTATGCTCCTTTGGTCTGACCTGCAGCGACAGGAACAAAGTCCAGAAGCACAGCTGCTCTGGGACCCTCACCGGGGTCTTCGCGCCATAACCATGTTTCTAGGCGACGCAATTTGTCCGGCTGCACCTCGCTTACTGTACCCGTAATCCGCCATCTCCCTGTCGCGGTGATCGCTCCTTCCTCGCTCAGCAATGCCTCGCGCGTCTGCATCCAGCCCACCTCGCGGCGCACGTCGGCGCATAGTTCAGGGGCTAAACTCTCCTGGCGTCTATAGGCCTCGGCAATCAGGTGAAGTTGGCCAAGCTGCTCTACTGCTGCCATGGGCCTTGAAGAGTCGGGAAGCCCAAAGAGGCGAGCTGGCAGCGCGTCAACGCGAGACGCTAAGCTCGGTGCCTTTGCATCCACAAGTCTCTGTGCGATTGACCGGCACGATTTCCCCGCATGTCCCGCGAAACCTGCCAGTCCCGCGTCGGCCTGATCGAGGAGCCAGGTGTCCAGATCATCGAGTCCGGCAACGATTGCGTCCTCACGTTCGCGGCGGGACCGCTCGCGCGCCGCTGCCGCACGCTCCTCTGCTTTGGGATCTGTCTCCTCAGGTTTTTCCGCAACCGCCTTCGCCAGGTTCTTTGGCTGAGGTGCAACTTCCTTGTCCGCGTTGTCCGCTGCTCCGGCGCCTGTTCGCCTCCGACGCAGCCAGTCCTGCACCCACTCCGGCGTTGTCGCCGCCTCGAATGGGACCTTTCCTTCGGCCCGCATCCACATTAGTGCGAGGCTGTGCTTGCAGGGGAACTTCCGACTCGGGCAGGTGCACTTGTAGCCAGCGTCGGATTCGGAAACGATGACTCGATAAGGTGAAGAGCCGGAACCCTGACATTCGCCCCAGATGAGCCCAGCGTTGTCCGACGACAGCCCTGACCAACCCGAGGGCTTCACGAGTTTCCGCGCCGCGACCAAAGAGGCCTGGTCCGGTGCTAGCGCTTCAATCTTCTCGAGGCTGATACCAGCCATCAGGGGGGATCCTCTGCAACTCTTTTCTGGACGACACAAGAATACAGCCGAGTCCGGAATCGGCGATAGGATTGCTAGGTACATCGCGAACCAAACCCGGGAGTGATTGCGGATTCACAAAGGACGGGGGTGTGAACCAATAGCGTCTTCCGTAGAACCAGTGAAGGCTTAGATTCACACCTTCTTGAAACCCATTAGATCCTTAAGAACGACAGCTTGTGCTTTGCGGCGTTCTGCTGTGACCGATTGTTGATAGATATCGAGTGTCACGCGGCTGCTAGTGTGGCCGAGCAATTCCTGTGCGGTCTTCACATCTACCCTGTTTTGCCTCATAAGATTGGAAAATGCGTGCCTGAAAGAATGCCAACCAACCTTCTTCGAGATGCCGAGTCGCACCAATGCGGGACGGATGTAGTTCCGGAGAATCATGCCTGGCTCGACTGGATGTTTTCCGTTGGCTCGAATAGATGGAAATACGAAATCGTCCGAAGCCACGTAGGGAGATTGTGTTCTCCACGCCTTTAGCAGATCAACAATGACTGCGTGCAGTGGCAGAGACCGTCGAGAGGCCGGCGTCTTTGTGTCTCCTTCGATGTTGTGCCAGACGGAACGACTTACGTGAAGGAGCCGTTCGTTAAAATCCAAATCAGCCCACTTGAGCCCTACCAGTTCGCCACGGCGGATTCCAGTTGATGCCGCAAGGACGACCATCAAGCACTCTCGCGTGGGCAATTCATCTCTCAGTTGTCGAAATTCAGCGGGCGTCAGCATCTCGGGCTCACGCCGCCTGCTCGACGAAGTTCGGACTGCGGTAATTGGGTTCCTCCCCGCCCACCCGTACCTGATTGCATGCGAGAAAAGTGCTGACATCAGGTTTCGCACCTTGCTCTTTGTGGCCGCGCTCGCTGGAGTCCCGCCTTTAGTCTTGAGATTTCGAATCCAATGCTCGACATCCATGCTTTCCATTGATGCGAGAGCAGATTGACCCCAGCGTGGCAATATGCTGCTGCTCAGCATGCTTTGGTATCCGTTCTGCGTCGAGCAAGCTTTGTGAGGGAGCTCAGCACGCCGAAAATGAGCTGCTAGCTCCTCGATTGTGTAGGGGTGCATACCCGCACGTTCGTTGATCTCGATTCTGAGCTGAGCTACTGCTCTTTCTGCATCTATGCGGCGAGGTAAGTCGATGAGCGTCCCTATGGTCGTTCGCTTGTACACACGTCGGCCGTCCTCATTTATGTAGTAGCGAAATACCCAGGCATCGGGACTATTTTTATGCTGCAAAACGCTCAGCGAACCGCGCTGATATCGCGGCGACCGCTGACGGCCAAGTAAAGGGGTTTTGCTGATCCGACCAGCAAACTTGGCGGCTCCAGGAAACCTAGACACTTCCTCAAGAGCAGCGTGGTCCTTTGAATCGGATGGCAAAGATGAACCACGCATCTCCGCCCCGTTGAACTGAGCAGATACCCAAGCAGACAGCTCATCCTCGTAAAATCGCCAGAACCTGCGCTTTCCTTCTCCGAGTGGATGTGCGGGTATGTAAGCTTGCCGAGCCCACCGGGATACAGTCTTCTCATTCAACTTGAGGTATTTAGCGGTTTCCTTTGCATCCATAAGGCGAGGACGAAGCAGTTGGATTTCTGAGCTCATACTGAAGATTCTCCAGGCCCGCATCACGCCCGGCGGAAGTTCCACTCTGATTCTTTATGATCCGGAGCCTTGCATTCTGCTCCTCTACGTTGCGAGTCCGAAACACCTTTTACCTTTGCAGGGATCGCGATTGATACTACTCTTGTTCGATATCACCTAGAATTCATTTCTTTCCAGGAGGGAGTAATGCCTAATGACCCTCATGTTCCCTTCCCAAGGGAGCCAGGGCGCCCAGACCAGGATCCGATCGATCTACTTCTCCGCAGAACCTACCTCCAACTGCGACTGGGAATTGCGATTATCGCCTTTTCGCTGCCTTGGATTCTTTGGCTCGGAGGTTTGCATGCCGGGATTCCCCTTCTTCCCTCAATGAGCGCGTATTATCACGCGACGCATGACTTTCAGAGCCCGTCTGATCGGCCCTGTCCACAATGCGAGAGCAAGAGTCCGACCTGTTGCAACCAGACTGAGATAACTGCCTGCAAGACCAACTCAGCACTCCCCCAAGGCACGCTGGAGCCATGGTTTGTGGGGTTTCTATTTGCAGTCGGAGCGCTACTGTTCGTCTACCAAGGCCTATCTCGATTGGAGTACTGGCTGCTGAACTTAGCCGGCGCATTTGCGATTGGCGTTGCTCTGTTTCCCATGCCATGGGTAGAGGGAAGTAGGTGGTCGATCCATGGCACCTGTGCCGTCGCCTTTTTTGTTCTTTTGGCCCTCGTCTGTGTCCTCTGTTCCGGTCAGAGCCTGACGCTTATAAAAGATGAAGATCTGGAGAAAAGATTGCGAAGCGCATACTGGGTTTTGGCCGCTGCGATGCTGTTGTCGCCTCTGACTGCAGCTGTCTTGAATGCTCTGGGTAGATCACATACGCACTTCATCTTCCTGGCAGAATTTTGCGGTGTCTATTCGTTTGGACTGTATTGGTGCCTCAAAACGTATGAGTTTAGCTTGATAAGGAAGAGAGGAAGAAGTCCCGCGGAAGCAGTAGAGCCGTCGTTTATTCGAGACCGTCGATGAGAACGCAGGTAGCGTAGATTGTGGTTCCTGAGCCTTAGTCGACCTCTTCCGTCGGAGGGAAGCGGCGTCACAACCATCACTCGCTGCTTAGTCGCGAATCGAATTAACGGAAGAATCCACCAAGTCATGTTCATGCTGCGCCACCACCCTGTATCGATGAACTGCTCGAGTGGGGGCCGGAAACTCACGACACGGTAGGTATTTCGTGTGTAAGCGTCGACGAAGAGAGACCTTTGCATCTGGGTCAAATCCCGAATAGCCTCAATGATGCGATAGCGCCCTTAGACGTCCACCGAGAGCGTTGTGCAGCACGGGGCGTCTAGGTGGATTTACTTGCTAGCGCGTCTCAGCACGCGCTTCGACGGACCAACAGTTGCGCATGGATTTCTACCGGGTGCACTCCAGACTTCTGTTTTATAAAGGCCGCGACGCAGATCGAGTCAGCAGAAAGGGTTCGGTCTGCCCTCGTCGCCGAAACGAAGCAGACAGCTCTTTTCGAGCTTGACTCACGTCAACAACTTGAAAGAGATTCGGAGAAATTTCGAAGAGGGCTGCAATCACGGAACGAAATTTCGACCATACAGCGTGACTTGTGTCTTTTTATCGGGCCCGAAAGCTTTGGAGAGTGGTCCCGCAACGTACGCCTTCTGGGGAGCATCCAGTGGAAAACTGGCCGAATTCGGGACTTGCATTCCCCATGTCTGCGATTTGCTGGCGCTTCCTGGGAGAATCAGTGCAACATGCCCATGCGGCTGCGCTACATACACTGCCACCACAGGTTTTTTCAAATTCGCGTAGCCTTGAGCTTGATCCAGGCTGAGTTGTTTGTCGCATGAACCAAGGCTCGTCCACTTTTGGTCCGCGGCCACAAAAGCTGCAATGGCATTAGCTGACATCGGCTTGTCCGGAGCTAAAAAGAAATCGTCGACCGAATAAACCTTTTTAACTGCTCTCGCAAGGAAGTAATTACACGGGCTCCGGTCGTCTATCGGTGTTTGGCAGGATAGGAACTGATTTAGCATGTCTGTTACATCGTGTTCCCAATCAGTTGCAGAGGCCCACCCGCAGCGGAGTGCGAAAGACGACTGAAGGACAAGAAAGGTTCGACGATTGACTTTCATGTTTATCACCGTGCTCACTTGTTATTGATGCACCTAGAGCCAGGTATTTGTCCGATGCCAAACTTCCTAGCAGATGAGTCTCACCATACACTTAGCTCAGTGGCTCGATTGTAGACGGGAACAGGCGAGTACTTATTGAATGCCCAATCGGGTGTTATGTCAAGGCAATAAGGCTCCTTGGCGTTGTTCGACCGGAAAAATCTCGATGCTGTGTCATCCTGTCTACCGGATTCGTGACTATGGGCCGTCCTTATTTTCGATCACCCAATCAAACTCTCCAGCTGTATCAAATTCTACTTTGATGTTCGTAGGGATCTGGAAGACTTGTTCCCGGTCCGGACTCACCGGTTCATTTGGGTAGGGTGCGGGTAGCCGCACATCAGGCTCTTCTACGCTCACGAAATACTTTCTATGCTTACGGTCCACCTGTCCAGAATCAAGGTTTTTTCTCAAAATGTGCGCTTCAGTTGATTGTGGTACATGGTTTTCCGCACCCTTCTCTCGAATTTCCAGCCGGAATTTCCGGCTCGATGCCTCACAGTATGCTGTGCAGTTCGCCAAACCAAGTAGTTCAATCAATGAACGATGGGCGTCGACGCACAGGGATCAAGAGGAAGCCGCATCATCTGTGCGCTTGGAGGGACGAGCGACGTGCAAGTATACGGATTAGTAGAAAACGCACTCTCTCTATCGAATGAGAAAGGATGACAATCCCGGTCAAGGCGCCCATGGATGCAATCGCTACAACTAGATATGCAATTCCTGGGGGCCGGGGCAGAGGAGATGCCGTAATCTGCCCGGTGAAATCCCGGTCGGCTGAATCAAAAACCTCCGGGCAAAGGCATGCTTAGCTTTTGGTTCGCCCGATGTCGGTGAACCGACTTGGATTAAAGCTCGCCGAGTACCTTGCACAGCGTCAAGTGTCCGACTTTGTGCTGATCGATTTCCGAAAAGCCGAAACAGCGTCTCGAAATCCGTGCCCGAGACGGGCAAACCAGCGTCCCCCAAAAAACAAAACTACCACTGCCCCGATGATTAGAAGATGCGTCGGCTGTAACAATTCTGCGAACATTTTTCTTCCCTTTCAGATCAATTTCTATTGGGACCTCGCCTGCCCTCAGATCCAGAAGTGCCCCACTGTCCTTACAGAGTGGGAAAACTTCTAACCGGTCCTATATGGTGCCATTATCAACAGAACAAAGGCAAAGTAGAAGAATCACTTACAGACAAGTACTCTTCAAACGAGCGTTTCCACTGAAGCACAAGCGAGCCCAAACCGAGACGATCCACCACAGCTATTCACTTTGATGGAAGCGGAGAGTAAGCCAAAACGCTCAAAGTCGTCAATAGGAAACCTTACAAGGGACGTAGACGGATGGCTAATCTACTTCAAGCTCTTTTCAACACTATTGACACAATACCCTTACCAGCTTATTCTCTTGCGAATCAGCTTTACGACAATGAGAGTTTGCCTGCCCCTTTAGGACAACCCTCGCTGATCCACAATTGCCAAAGCGCGGATTGAACCTATAACGAGGAGGTTAGGCAATGGGATACGAGTGTACGTCGAACAGAGCTCATTGTGATTGACACGAGGTTAATCGGCGGGCTACGAGCCCCTTCCGACTAGCTCAAGATCGGTTCGCATTCTTTCATTAGTACCGGGATCGCCATTCCGACGCAATTAGCCCTTAACCCAAAGGAGCCGCGAAACCGCAACAGAAACTGACGACCTTGGGCCAAGGAAACAGGAGTGAATCATCACTCTGCATAGAGGCGGGCGCTTGCACGCCTCGCATCAGGACCTCAAACAACTCTCTTGCTTCGGACGCTTCCGTCCACAACCGTCAAGAACTAGGATGCAAAATCAACTACGGCCCTTCTGGATTGCTAAAGATCCGAAGCACCTCGCACTTAACGCCGGGCCAAACGTGCAAGCTGGCTATTTCGCTTAGTCGGCTTTGGGCTCGCCAACATTGTACGCGCATGAGTGCGCGCCCGGTGTGTTTTGCACGCCCGGTGTGTTTTGGATTAGGAGAGCCTTGACGCAAAGCAAGTATCGCCCGTTGGGATCCCCACCTACCCCAGCTGTTCTGAGCCGCCGTACTTTCCTGGGCGTGAGCGTAGCAGTTCCCACAGCACTTGCCATCGACAGTTCCGCATGGGCATCCAGTCCGCTCGATCCGCCGTACGATCTACGCTTTGTTGAAGATGCGCAGGGCATGAGCATCATCAATGCGCACGACCAGGTCTGGCGTCTTCATCGCCTCGCTTTTGGCCCCTCCACAACCTTTATGTTACGCACTCTACAGACCGGGAACCGTAAGGGGTATGAACTCCAAATCGGTAATCTTCGGTTTGGTTCCCTCCAAGGGCGTAACCACTGGATTGTCTTTCAACGAATCGGAGATGAAGACGACGGTTGGAAGGTGCGCATGCGGTCCAACCTCTGGTCAGAGCCTCAAGGAGAAGTTACTTCGGAAGATGTTTGGTTCCGCGACTTGCTTGCGCCGCCTTCTTCGTCTTCTTCGGAATGGTTTAACTTTCCCCGCGCCTCCTTCGCGGCTTTACGTGCGCTAGAGCGAGCCGTAGAAGGCCATCTACAGGCATCCGGCAACATCGCAATCACTTTGCGTGCGGACTGCAGCTGGCGTTTCACACCTGGCAGCCGAGGCCGACTTACGATCCTTCCTTACGGGTTCCCGCTAGAAAATTTCACCCTAGCATGGTGTGAGCCGGCTCCTCCCCCGACCAAAAACGCTGGCGCCGCCAAACCCGCGCCGCAAAAAGAGGCTGCCGCGTCCGGCCTGGAACACGGCCTAGTAGCCTTGGCGGCGATCGATCAAGATGCAGAGGTCGCGTTGATCGAGCAAGCAACCAAAGAGGGAACAGCTAAGAAGGAAACGCAGGGTCCCGTTGCGCAACCGATTTTCTGTGCCGCGGGTGACATCAAGGTTGGCGATCAGCGGCTGTTGTTTCGCGGAGATACCTCCTTTTCCCTCTTACTCAAATATCAAAGCGAGCGTGATAAGCCAAGCCTCACCTACAACTATCTGCGGGGGAATTGGGATCCCGGCGTTGATATGCCCACCGGGATCGCCGAGATAGCCGTCAAGACAAAAACACCCGAGGAGGAGAAGAAAAATCCGGCCAGGCGTTGGTCCATGACTGCCTTTGCAGGGCGTCAGGTGACCCTGGGAGAGCTGGCAATCGACGACGCCTTGCTTCGGGTTCGGCGGCGAGCAGAAGGCGGGTTCGAGGATGAGTTTGTAGGATTTGCCGCGCCCCTTGAGATGGGACCGCAAACTGGCAGCGGTACTCTGGCGCAGAGCCCGATCGGAACCGTGCAAATTGGGAACTGCCCTATACAGGAACGCACGTCATCCCGCAATCGGACCAGATTTCAGTCCCGTCACGTAGCTGGATCGACTGCTTCTGGCGGGCCCGGCACGCTGCAGAGTTGCTCCGTACCACTAAATCTGTTTGCCTGCTCGGTGTTGCTTCCCGGCGCGGATTACAGCCAATTCACCTTCAACGCAGCTGCCCTGCACGCCGTTTGGTATCCGGCCGGCACGACTCTGGGTCGCATTCTCGCTGACCTAGAGAGCTATCTTTGGATTGGCAGCCTGGCGTCGGTTCAACATCTCCCGGTAATGAGGCTTGACCTGAGCCGAGCGCGTCTCGCCGCTACGCGAAACGGCGATCTTCTGGAAGTCGCCTTTCTGTTCGCCGACCTCTGGCTAGAGATCCATAAGGGAAAGGTGGAGCTTGTTCCTCCTTCATCTTCTTATCGTGTGCTCCGGCGTGAGATACCCTCTCCTTCCGCCATCAACCGCAACTCCATGGATGAGCGTGAAGACATTCTCGATACCAGGCCCGTGCTGGTAGTGGAATTTCCTCCTCAGCACGTTTTTGAAGAGGCCATCTTTAAGACAGCGGCCAGTGACCTGCCCGAGGTGACGCTTCTCAAAGACAAAACGCCTGCTACTGAATTTCAAGTCCCTGAGATTTCGTCGTTTCCTACCGATCCAGTAGCGTTGGTGGACAGACTTGCAAAATGTGAACGCAGCAAACGAATCACCGTACGCTCCGAACTAGCCCGCCAAAAGATAGCGCAGGAGGGCAGTGGCTTGTTTCAAAAGCTGCATGATCGCCTTTTAGCTATCAAGGGAGAAGATCGTAACTGGGAAAACATTGACGACCAGTTCATTTATATCGGTCCATACGGAATGGATCCGGATGTGCGGGCCAGAGCCCGACGCGAATTGGTGCAGATCGTCAAAGAGCAATATAACGGGCGTTCTGCAAAATTGGCCAGATTCACCTCCCGCGTCACGGATGGCTATTTCAATCCCGGCAGCCAAACGGCTACGCTCCTGAACCAGGCTAACGACCGAGCAAAGCAATTAAACAATCCGGGTTCGTACCCTGAAAGCGATCAAGGTATCGTAGCCAGGTTAGCGAGAAGCCTGCTGCCATCGCGGCATGATGCGAGCGACACTACGCCGAATCCACCGCTGGGACCTGCCGATGCCATTCTGCACGAACAGGCCATTGCCGCTTTGCTCCCAGGCTACGATCTGTTTCGCGATTACTACCGAGAAGAGATGACCCGTAAGTGGACTAACGACGCTACGAACAAGCAGGCAAGTGGCGCGCCGGAATACCTTGAGTTTTTCTCTTTGGACAATCGCGGATGGGCGTCCGACGAGCAGAAGACGAGTATGAAAAACCTGCAAACTGAGATGACCCGGAAGTACGACCTGTCGCTTGCTGTCGAACCAGACTCTAAGACGATCATGCGTGCGCGGCTCGCAAATCCTTCGCGTCTTGCTTTCCGCTTGAATCTTGAACCGGGCAAAGCTCTCGGTTTTGACCTCACCTGTCTACTGGATTGGCAAGCCCACGAGTTGGCCGTCTCCGCTCGCGCACGGGCGGTCACCCCCTATGATCAGCAAGGCCGCCCGCGCTTGTCGGAAGACCCGGCCCTCAAAGAAGACAGCTTGGGCGCGGATTTCCAGAAACTATCGCAGAGCCAGCAGAGCGAAGGGCTAAAACGCGAGGATCAAAAAGATCCCAATGATACCTCTGCGGATACTGAACCGGGAACGGCCGCCCTCTCCGGAGCTGTCGAAGATGTTTCGATGCTTCGGTCACTAGGATTTCACTTCGGTGCGACGGTGACCGCCGAACAACGGCTCACGGACGTAGAGGCTTCTTTACGCAGTCCCGGGTTGCTTGAGACAGCGATTGAACTCCCGGCACGTCTCATACTTTCGCCGTCGCAAGCAGCTAAATGGAGAGTTCCGTGGACGCCCGTAGCGGATGGACCGCATCGCCTTCCCCCCGTATGTCTCCGTCCTCTGTGGAGTGTAGAACTGGTCACGGAGTCCGTGGATCCCGCGGTTCGCGCCATCTACTCACCCGATCTACGTCCCAGCTTCGTTCGCCAGACTCTGGAGCGCGCCGCGGCCGCGGCGGCCAAGCCTAAGAACGGTGTGTCCCTTAGTGTTCCAACAGGGGCGCCGCCCCCCAGGGGACCGCGCGCTCCCTGGACGCTCGGTATCGAAGACGGTGGTCCCAAGCCCTCTTCCTCTGCGGAGGTGGCCAAACAACTTGGCATCCCATTCCCGCCGCCGGTTTCCTGTGAGGAGGCGGGAAAGGGTAAGCCAGACTCTCGATCTGCTGAAGAGACCCTGCCGTCGCTCATCCGATACCTGCGCAGGCGAGAAAGAGACCATAACTGCTACAAAAACAGCGCTGTCTTCCGCTCTTCGCTGGATGCCTACGATCGCCATGAAATCGTCATGCTCTCGTCATCTTACGGTCTTCCAGTTTCCGGCAAGCGTGACGCTAAGGGCGGACTTTTGCCCATTTCGATCTCGAGCCAGGCTGAAGCTCCGGAATTGCTCCAACCCATCGACCTCACGCCAGACAGTGCTCTCTATCGGCCGCGCTCTTTGAAGATTAGGGAATTACGCCTCTCGGCTCTGGGCGGGACGTTACGCCACGATACCGACTTTGTGCCGCCTACTGCCGCGGAACACCTTGTCTACGGACCGCTACACGATTCGCTCTCGGTAGAACGGTGGCAGCATTGGGTGGTTCTGGGCCGCGATGTATTCGCGGAAGTTGTCTACAAGGGTTTCCTCTTCCCTATTGGCCACCGCGCTTCCCTTGTGAAGCAAACGGAACGGATATTTTTGCGTGCCAAGGTACAGCGCGCCAGGGGACAGAAGGACGAGAAACCCGCGAGCGATCCCACAGACGGCAGCTTGAACGGGAGCGTTCGGGCTTATCTTCAGCAACGGATCTTTATACGCATCGGCGAGCCGCTCAAAGCATTTCCTGCTCTGGGGCAGCCCAATCGAGGCAGGCAATTTCCTCCTCGATCCGTTCTCTTGTTGACGACGGTGACTCCTGATCTGGTTGACCCATCTCAGGATGACCCTGGGAAATCTAAGGATGAGGATGGGCCCAACAGCGCGGGCCGCCTGCTTGCCAATTTACCTGGACTGGTTTTTTGGCCTCGGACAGCGCGGATCGCTGGATCGGAAGTACGATTCGAAGCCTTAGTAGACGCATCCTTCGTCAAGTTGCCACTTATCTTTGTCGATAATACCGCGGCGCAAAACGCAGAGACACTTTGTAAGCTGACGCAGTATTACAACAAACTTGGTACTCCCGAGGCAGACTACAACGTCAGGCCGCAAGATCTGCGTACGCTCGACTTACAGCAACAATCACTGCGCTACTGTGACGAGGTAAAGCCGGCTTCGGCCTCGCACCGCACCGTGTACTGGAACCTGAAAGCAAGTGGGGGCTCCGACGCAGGCACCCAAACCGAGGCGACCGTAAACAACGGAGAAGGCAAAAACACGCTCTTTCATAATTCCGCATTGGAAGGTGCGGATCAACCCTCGTTTTATCCTGCAATCGAGTCGGCCTGCATACGTCTCGATCAGCTAGAGCGTATGACTGCGAACAAGACCGAACCTGCCCTGGTGCAATTTGACGGACACTACCTGCAATTTGGGTTTCCCTCAAACTCGACGGATCGATCGTTTGACCAGCCGGCCGCCCAGCCGAGCACGAGCATTAGCGGCAGTAAAGATCAACAGGCCGAAGAAGCGGCGCGACAGAAAGAGGCTGACAGAAACCACCTGGAAATCTACCTTAACGTAATCAACGACGTGTCATTTGGCATGGGCGCCGCGGGCGACCGCAGCGGCGGAGTTTTTCAGCCCGGGGGTGGCGTTGCGGCGCTCAGCAGAATGCGCGGTCCTCTTGGGGGTGATCGACAGAGCCGTGAGCGTGGAAGCATTGTCAACGCATTTCAAGAGCGCAAGACGGCCTACCAGAATTACTTTACGAGCAAATCGGGAGCAGGCACGGGCATTCTGGATACAAAGCTTCTCGGCATCCTGAGCCTTAAAGACGTTGTGGGATTCTGTAAGCAGTTTCGGCCCGCCGCCGAGGGACTGCCGCAACTCCAGGAGGTGTTGGCCTACGGTGCCTCTGCCACTGGGGCGACAGAGCAAACGCTTCGAACCAATATTATTCAGCCGTTGGCCCGCGCTATGGCTGAATTAAACACTCAATGGGAAAAGGTGGATCGGCAGCTATCGGAAGCGCAGGAACACAATAGGATCCTTGCGGTTCACCTCAGCAATATCTTCCCGGAACTAAGCCGTGCTAAGAATGATTTCGCGACTGCACTGGGAACTACGCAGTCTCTTGGCGGCGTCGAGTTTCTTACCTCTCTCGGCGATGTGTACGAAACCGGACTTCGCCTGGAAAGCGCATTGGAACAGGCGTCGACCCATATCCCAGAACGTAGCTTTCTAGCCGTCGCAAACGCATTTCCAACGTTTGTAGCAGAGTATTTCGATCTAGACTTGATTGCTACGGTAGTGCTTAAACCGATCGTAGAGAAGGTCGGTAAACAATCTGGGTCTGCCGGGCTGCCGGACATTCATCGTGCGACCGAATATCTGGCTTCCTTGGCACTCGACTATGACGTCCTCGTGAACCGATTTTTCCCTGGCGCGGGCGGGCTGAAAGCCTCCACAGCCGAAGCGTTGCGAAACAAGAAGCAGGAACTGATTAACGCCTTAAATGGCGTATCGAGTATGGCAGCTGTTCTGGCCGCCCAGCAGTTCGCCCAGGCACTCCTCGCTGAACCTGCATTCGCATCACTTGCCGAATCTTGGGCAAGCACGGCGCTGCCATTGTTTGAGGTGGCGCGCGCCCTCGACCAAGCAGCGGCTGCGCCGAATGATCCACAAAAATGGGCAGCGGCGGCCTCGATCATTTTGACGCAGCTCTGGCCTTTGCCCGAAAAGTTGCGGTGCGGGGAGAGCGCCTTTGTTACGGGCGTCAAAGGCATTCTGAATCAGCTCACCGCGATCACCAAAGGCGTTGAGGACACGTGGAAGGCAGCCGGAAACCTTCACCCAAGCCTTTACAGCATTCAATTACCGCCCTACTGCAAGACAAACAGGATAATCGGAGATGAGACCAAGACAGCGGATGATCTTTGTAGTTTCGCTGCTGCTGCCCGGGAGGCTCTCGCCTCGGTAAGGGATAGCAGCGGCCGCGCATACCTGATTGGCGCCGCCAATGCCGCCTTGAAAACTGAAGAACAAGTGCTCATGCTAGCACGTCTGCTGTCGCAAATGGGGAAAGGAGCCAGGCCGCAGGAGATCGTCGATGTCAGTCCGATTTTCTTAACGTCGGTTTTCGATCAAGTCCAGCAATTGATGGATGCGGTAGCTAGTGCTTTGAAGCTTATGCTACCAACTCTGCTGCCTGCGCTTGAAGAGGTCCAGAATTCAAAGTTGCAGGATCTCGCGAAGACGCTGCATGCGGGTATGTCGTTTCTGCTCAGATGCCAGAGTTCCGCTCTTCAGCTGACGGAGGCATGGGTGAAGAACTGGGTGAACGCCACCACAGATGTCGCGACGCTTGCAGCGCTGAAACAGCAACTGCACGCCAACACTCCACTGCTCGAGAGGGCGTTGCAGACCGCAAGGCAGACCAATTCCTGGCAGGCATGGAGAGAGGTAGATCGAGACACCGTGATTCCGCTGCCTGACGATCTGTTCTTGAAACTTAGTCAGCAAGGCGCGCAGTATTTAAAGCTGGCTTGGTCGCAGGCGCTCGCCGTAGAAAGAAAGTGCAGAGCGATTTCGTAACGATAGCTCATTCCATCTTTGAGTCATTGTCAAAATTCTACGAAGACCTGGACAAAGCACGCGCGAGACTAGCGCATAAACTTCCGGAGGCCGAGGAAGCGGTTTCGGTCCCGCTGGATAGCTCCCGCAAGTACGTTACAGAAGTTGATTTCAACGCCAAGCCTACGACGTTGAATGATCAGTTGTTTTATGACAAAGGAGCTTTGGCTGATTTGCAGACGGACAGTTCGCTGCCAACCAACGATCCCGCATACTATCAATTTCTGGACGAATTTCTCCGCGATTGGGCTAGTGGAACCGACACGCCGCACCGCATATTGAAGCAGATTCAGCAGACTCTAAGCCTGGAGAGCGCACGCGCACGCTTGCTGAGCATTGTTGACTTTTCCCGCTTGCGTGACGAACTCGATCACGCCATCAAGCAGCTTATCCCGCACTCTTCCGAGCTCAAATATGCTTTCGACTTCGCGTTGGACACAGAGGCTGTACAAAAGGCAAGCGTGGGTTTCTGCATTCCACAAGCGGGCTGCAAACTTACCATTACCAGCAAAACCAAGATCGATTTCGAAACCGGTAAAACCGAATTCCATTCCGTAGGAGACCTCGGGCCCTTCGACATAAAGCTTCTGGGCGCTATCGCCGACGCAATCACGTTGAAATTTGACGGTGTTCATTTTGAGTCGGTCGGGGGGCCTGTCAGGTGCGACGTCCACTTTCGCTCGGTCGTCATGGGGCCCATGTTCAAGTTTCTTGAGCAGCTGCAAAAGTTTTTGAGTCCCAAGAAAGGCTCGGGGTTTTATCTTGTGCCTCTTGCGGAAGGAGTGGGCATTGAAGCAGGCTACGGACTGAACCTGGGGACCATTTCTTTCGGCAATGTTTCCTTCGCCAATGTATCGCTGAACGCCGCAGCTCGCCTACCGTTCGACGCGCGACAGGCTACCTTTACCGCGGGCCTTTCGCGGCGGGATGCTCCTTTCACGATTTCCATAGCTCCGTATGGAGGAGCCGGTTTCTTCCTCATAGAGGCTTCCGCGCAGGGAGTGACTTCATTTGAAGCTTCCTTTGAATATGGAGGCGCAGCAGCCTTTTCTTACGGCCCACTGAGCGGTCAAGGAAGGGTGATGGTGGGCGTTTATATTCGCATCGGTAAGCAGGGAAAGATCGCCGCTACGTTCTTTGCCGGAGGCGCGGCATCGCTCTGGATATTCTCCTTCTCCGCGTCGCTCTACATTACCGCTGAGTCAAATTCCGGGGAGAGCGCCATTGTTGGCACGGCTACCTTCACCTTTTCCTTTTCGATCGGGTTTATCGACTACGACTTTTCCGTAAAAGCGCAGCAACGTCTCGAGTGGGGTGGCAAGAAAGATGAGCATGCCTCACTGAGTCAGCCTCAAAGACCGCCCGGCTTTGAGCCAAACGATGCTACGCAGTTTGCGACATTGCGTGCGGATACGTGGTGCCAATCGGAACACTGGGGCCGGCATCTGGAACATTTTGATATGACACTAGCGCAGGATGAGGAGGTGTTTGTATGACGGCCTTGGCGGTTTCCGCAGCTAAGGTGATAGCAACTGGCTTCGCCGGCGACGGCCAGTTGCGGGCCACTGTCATTTTGACGCCGCCCACGAGCGCTGAAGATAATGGCCCCAGCATCTCGAAACTGCTGCAGGCCTGGCCGCTAGAGGTAATTCAGTGGCTGTGCTCACACGGCTACAACATCCTCTTGAAAGCCGGCGCTGAACCTCAGAGTCCATCCGAGAATAACAATCTCATCGCCCATGCCTCCGCTATGGCTTCCCTGTGGGGTTCCGACTGCAATCCCGCTTGGGTACAACGACTGTGGGAACAAATATTTTCCTGCGGTACCGACGGTTGGGGAGCGCTCGCCGCGGTGCTAAGGGAGGCTACTTCTCAAGGCGATAGCACGGCACCCATGCCGGATCACGTGAAAGGCGTGCCGCAGACCGACTTGTCCCTCGCTCTCGAGTGCAACCGCGCCTTGGAACTCTGCAATTCTGTGAAAGCAGTCAGCGAAAAGCTACGGTGTAAGCGAGTAGAGGCAAGACAGGAGGAGATAAAATACCTCCCTTTGCCGAGTGTGTCATCGGATTCAAACCCTAGTACACAGGATATTGAGTGTGAGAGCAGCCTCCATGCGAAGGATTATGCCCTTCGAGACAGTCTGGCCGCTCAAGTAGAGACTCTCATCAAGTGCTACCAGAGGGCGAATGCTCCGGATGAGAAGGAACCGACGTCGCCTCCTCCTCCTCCTTCCGCCACGGGGGGCGGCTCGGAAGTAAAGACCAGCCATCAAGTTCAGACCGTAGCCGATTTTCCAGAAGGGGAAAAGATCCGGCATATCTTTTACGCTCTCCAGTCTTCACCGACGCTTTCCCGGTTGTTTGGGCTGGTCATTGACGTCACTCTTCCAGCTTCTTCTCTGAAAGAGGCACCAGTTTTTTTCTACCTATCTGTGTGTTCGGAGGTGGACAAGCAAAATTCACCCTCAGCGGACAGCAACCAAAAGCTATCCTTCGACCCGAGCCATCCTGAGCTCCTGAAGGGCTTCTTACATCCGATCTATGTGCTCACCCAATACGACAAATCAGACTCTACATCTTTTTGGCCCGCGACGACGGAGGAATCGAAGGGCGCTTCTTCTCGCTGGCTTTATCGCGGTGTGGCCGTAAATACCGATTGGGTAATGGAAAAGAACAAAACGGTCAACAAGCCGCGTTTTGAGTTATCGAGTCTGGACGTGCGCCGTGCGGCCGAGGCTGCGATCGATCGCGAGTCGATCCTTCGGAGAGATATCGACGACAAGGATAAGGCAACTGATAGTGGAGGTCAGATTCGAGAGCTGCAGAATTGCGGGGCGCCACTTCCCGAAGGTGCCAGCGACGACGAAAAAAAGCACTGCGCGGATTTGCTCAGAACTAAAGGCGAAGATCTAACCTGCCGTCTCACCACGAAGCAACTCAGTGAACTGGTGTCGAAAACGGCGCTACGGCCAGCGGCTTTGGCCCGCAAGACCTACCACACCGGCGGTTTTACTCTCCTGGATCGTCACCGAGGCGATCAAGGTCAAGCTCAGCGACAGACTCGGGACAAGCATAAAAACGACGTTGCGAACAATTCCCCTATTGTTCTCTGCGCTAACGACCTGCTAACCGGTTACCGGGTGGACGTAGGCGTTCCCACAAAGGCAGAGGCGAACCTCTGCAAGGCGGAAGGGAGTTATCAGTGGCGGTGTCTCATGGCGAGGCGAGTGGTCTATGGCAATCATGGCCACGCCAGCCAGATCGACCGCGTGGCTCCACGTCTTTTTATCGAAGGTCCCGCCAGCTGTGATCCTGAGATGGGCTGGCGAACATGCCTAGAAGATGGGTATCACGGCCTCACCGCCCGGGTGATCAAAAAGACGGCAACGGCTCATGCCGAGGAAGCACTCTTCGCGTGGGCCGCGGAACCCATGGGAGCCCCCACCTCGGGCACAAGGGACGATAAGGTGACGCTCGATCCCATCGGTTGTGGCCGTTTGATCATCGCACCCTCTGCGACGAGCGACGCTCCTCGCCGGATACCGCCGCTACGTTTCGGGAGCCGCTACGTCTTTGCGCTCAGGGCGGTCTTTCCCGGAGGAATATCCCTACCTCTGGCGGTCGCCAGAAAATTCTATAACCGATCCTGCGCGCAGCCGGTCGCCCTGATACCGGCCTGCGTTCCGTCGTGTAGTTCGCTTACGCCGGTCCGCCGCTTTCTGCGCCATGAGCGCATCGACGCCCCATGGCTGCTACTTCCCGAAGAGGTGGCCATGCGACGCCATGGCCCCATGGGTTATGAGAGCGCAGCGCACGCCATCGTCCGCAGGGTTTTCGGCGAAGTGCATGAGCGAGAGCAGCCTACGTTTACCCAACGAATCTTCGTCGCGCCGGGGGTTAGTCATGCTTTGGCGGCCATGCACGGCGTGTTCGATCAATTCCACGGAGCATATCCGCCGGAGGGTTTAAGCGCATCGCATTTCGGGCCCTCGGGTGTTCGCCGCGATCCGCTCCGTGGCGGATTCCCCATGATTGTTACTGATCACATCACCGGCATCAACGGGTATCCCTATCCCGCCGGCCGGCATACCGCTGCCAGCGCCCTGGGCGACGCGGCGGAAGCGGGAGACATGCTTTACTCCTTCGCACCTCACGCTAAGCCAAACCGCGGCAATCGTGATTATGTCAGTTACTATCCCGATCCCGCGGCTTGCGCATTTGTTATCGGCGTTCGGTTTGCCGGCACCGATACCTACCTGAAGGGCCGCGAGCGCGTCATCGATGCCCTGGCTGGTGGCTATCGTTTTCCAGACACGCGGCCGCTGCTGCTCACAGTGGCGCGGACCACGCAAGACAAGCCTCGCACTAGAACACCCCTTCTGGAGGAGATCGTCAGTGTGCCGGGCGATACCCAGTACCACGCGCACCGGCCTTCGGGCGCGGGACACGTCCCCGGGGCTGTTGAGGCGTTAGTGTTGCTTGCGCCCGGGGATGACTTCGAAATAGACGTCTGGTGCATTCCTTCTAAGGAGACACTCGCGAACCGTTTGGCGCTGCTTGAATCGCTGTCGGCTTTATGCCTTCAGGCCGGAGCAGCTAGCGATTCTGCTTGCCAAGCGGGCGCCGATTTGAAATCCGCATTTCTCGCTGGAGTGCAAAGTTTGTTGCCGTCTATGCACGATGCAGTGGTCGCCAATCTTGCGAAGGTCTTCCTAAACCAGGCTGACGAGGCTGCCGATTGGAAGCAGGCTGCCATTGGCCCGGCTGGCCTTACCATCCCGGGACCTAAGGTCCGTCAGGCTCTGGGAACGGCTTTATTTGATTTTCTCACTCAATATCCGCTCGACGAGATCGCTGCGGTCCGTACGCTGCGTGCTAGCCACGCGACCGATCGGCCCTTCCTCCAGCCGCGCCTTTTGGACGAAGGTCCTGGCATGGAGGTATGTCTCAAGCGCACGCCGGGAGTCACCGCGAACACGTATCCGTGGACTCCTCAGGGCAAGGTGGATTTCGACTGGTCCACGACTTCGTCGCTCGAGTTGACGGCAGCCATGGCGTCCCCGACCTCCGACCGGCTGGATGACGTTCGTCGCGGGCGTAGTCTGTTGCAGCGCAGGCATGGCTTGTGGCCCAAGGATATTCACGGCAATGCCCTGTCGCCCTCAAGAGTGTACGGCTTTCATGTGGACGCCAGTGGTGAAGTAACCCTTTGCAAAACCGAAGGTGTTGCCCTGTATCGCCTCGATGATATTCCCGTGCTCGATCGCGAGCGCTTCGAGAAGGATCAAGGCATGAGCTCCGAGCTCAGCCTGAGTGCACGATTCCAGTCGAGTAGTGAGCCAAGTGGAGCGGCCTGGGTAGGAACGGGCAAATACACTTTTCAGTTCACCGATGGCCTCGCCCGTCAACTGCTCCTATCTGTCAAAGCCTATGCGCGCCACCGCGATCGCATGCGCACGGCAGACCCCGATGCGCACAATGGCAAATGGCTGCACCAGGGCAAACCGCTCACCCCGGAGCAGGGAAGCCTCAGCAGCAAGGACTCCGTCCCAGTGTGGCTCCCTTCAAGCGTGCGTCCGGCCGAGCCGGCGACCCGCACCCCCTTTCCGCTTTTCCGGTTGTCACAGGAGCCCAAAGAGCATCCCTGCGCACCTCGCGGGAAAAAGCCGGTGAAGGCCGGCAACCGGCTTAGCAGAACGGTCATTATTCGTATCCCGATATCCCGGCCTTGGTTCTCTTCGGGCGAGGATGAACGTCTGGGCATCGTTCTCTGGCCGCCGCAAATCTTCGACCACGCTAAAGAAGATTTAGAACGGAACTATATCTGGTTGAAAACGCCGCCCCAAGACAGGTCTGGAGCCGGAAGCGATCGAAGGTGGCTCAAGGTAGAGGACTTTCGCGATGAAGACTTAGGCCCCGGAGGAAAATTTATCACCCGTTGGGGAGGAGATCCGACGCGCCTTCCAGCCGAGCACTTGGAAGACGAAGCTCGACCCACAAACACGCGCACGACGCCTTCGCTCATACCTCCGGAAGCTTTTCTCGATCTCTATCAGCCATCCGAGACCGGATTTATACCTGAAAAAATTTCCAATGTGCTCATGCCGATTCGCGCTGACGAGGACAGCCATCCATCGCCCAAATCGAGACCGTCCCAAAACGACGCTGTTATCCAAACCCTCGCCGTTTCATTGCTGACTTACCGACCGAAATTCGATATTTCGGAGGAGCAGTGGTACGTCGACACGGCCATCGAACATCCTTTTGAAGCCGAACCTTTTGTCCGGCTTGGTTTGGTTCGATACCAGCCCCATGCGGAAGAGCCGCTACGGGTCTCCTACCCGGTGGTGCAGTGGACTCAACTGCTGCCTCGCCGAACAGTAGAAGTTCAGAGATCCGGTCGCACGGTTACGGTTCAAATTGAGGGACTGGCAACCGCACCTAGTCAGTCCGAGCTGGACAAAACGCTCCGGGACAAACCCCGTGGGCTATTAGAAGATGCAGAGGAAAGCTTTCCTGTGAGCCAAATGGTTGCCCGCATCGTTCGCGAAGAAAAATGTCTGGTTGGTGTGCCGACTCGGATACTGGAATACGAGCAGGCGTTTAAGGAAAGCGAAATCCAGTACACCCAACACGGACCTGGCAGATACCAGGCAGTGTGGTGCAAAAAAATGGATCTTGAGCGCTTTGACTCCAGGTTGGGCAAGTATTACGTCATTGTGGAGGAACGCGATATGCGGCTGCCTGCCACCTATCCGAATGAACCCGTTAGTCCCGCGCAAGCCAGGGGGAAGACCGAAAGTGGAGGTGTCGACGCCAGCCTGCTTGTACAGTCGGGAATTCGTTTCTCGGTGAAGATGCTGCTTAAGTAGTCAGCAAGCAACTGGAGCGCTAAGCCAAAGAAGTGAGGCCGATCCGGATATGAACCGACGTGTGATGATTTCCCTCACCACTGCGCGCATGCTGTCTGAGCTGTGCCCCCCGAAGCTGAAACGGTCAGTGAATGACCGAGTAGCTTTGGTTTCGTGCAGTGATTACGGTCAGTTCGAACAACAGCTAGGAACGGCCCTCGATTCTATTGGCGACGTAAAAAAGTTGGTGCACGGGAAGACTGTTGCTGTAAAAGTCAACCTCGCGGGCGATCCGCGTGTCTGGCCGTCCGCAGTTCCGGGTGGGGAAGTCTTCAGAACGAATCCACAAAGTGTGCGAGCTACGATCTCTCTCCTCGTCAAGGCAGGAGCACGTCGCATCCGCATACTTGAGAGCTTTTTCCCTGCCAGTCAGGAACACTCGCTCTGGGCTCGCTACCACCTCAGAACCGATCAGATACACCACAAAGGCGTCCCCATAATATGGGAGAACATTCAAAACCTCGGCAATCATAAACATTACGTGCGTCGCAAGCCATGTAATCCGCTCGTGTATCCTGCTTATCATTTAAGTCCGGCCCTGTTTCAATGCGATGTTTATGTCTCTATGGCCAAGCTCAAACAACATTGGCTCGCCGGTGTAACCATGAGCATGAAGAACAACTTCGGCATAACGCCCTGTTCGCTGTATGGTGGGGACTGCGGCCGGGACGGGAACGAGCAGCCAAGAAAAGAGCGTGCCGACGTACTGCACAACGGGATCATCCCCGTGCCTGCCGGCGTCGATGCCGAACTGGATCCCAACTCGCCTCGCGATCCGGGATTTCGGGTGCCGCGGATTGTGGTCGATCTTCTCCAGGTCCGGCCAATCGATCTGGCGATAGTGGATGGTGTCGATACCTTGAGCGGAGGCGAAGGCCCATGGATTCCCGGCATACAGCAAGTTCATCCGGGCATAATCATCGTCGGTCGCAACGCAGTAAATACTGATGCTGTCGGTACGGCCGTCTTGGGCTACGATCCCCTGTCGGAACGCGGTGAACCTCCATTTGTCCGGAGCGATAATACCCTTCGACTCGCGGATGAGGCCCTCCTTGGAACCTGCGATGTGCGAAAGATCGACCTGGTCGGACTCACCCTCGATGATGCCCGCACGAAAATTAGAATTGGCCAGGGGGAGGGCCGCAGGATGGTGACATAAACCCGCGCAAACCCGAAGCCACCCAGGTTAACGATTATCCGAAGGCGTGCGCCTTCGTTCGAATTTGTCCGGTCGGTTCTCGATGGTTTCGTTGCAGGAAGTGAAGACACACCGAATCCGATCGATGCGCAAAGCGGAGTATCTAAGCTCCGCTTTGGTCGCATCGTACTGCCACTGAGTACGGCTTCGACTGCGAATTAAGGGAGGATCGATTTGTGAATGTCGGAAACCAAACCTCGCCCCGTTTGCGTTTCCAGCGCATTGTGCCTCAGACTGTGAACGATCTTTCTAATCCGGCCAACGGGAAAGCGGGAACGCCGTCGAATTTCGTATCGTTTACGCGATTCCCTATCCCGAAATTTCCAAGAAATGACGAAATGAAGGGAGTTGGTTAAGATCGGTCCAAGCCGGAATGCACGTTTTGTCTCATCGGCTAATTGAGATTTTTTCCAAATGTCTCAATAAGCAAACTGAGCAATTCAACGTCCCGTTGACCCAATGTGCTGCACCTTCGCATTTCTTTGCAATCGATCGCCCCTAACGAGTTCAGCTGGCATTCCAGTCGCACGCCGCAGTTGGAAGCAGGCGTTCCGAATGGATTCGTCCGCCGCGCTATCTACTTCTGGACTTCTGGAAGCCGGCAGTAAGTTGAAATACTCATTAGACTCGCAATCAAATTCGGTGTTGTTCTCGATAATCGACACTCTCCATCGAACGGCTCCAATTCGCCAGTGAATGGCGCATATCTCTGGATTCCCGGCTTTCAGGGATGGCATCTGTGTACGTTTTAACGGGACGGAATCTCGATAGCTGAAAGATATATTCGCAGGTGAAAAGCCCACCGTTTCGAGTCAAGCAACCGCAAAGGCTCTATCCTGCGATAGCTACCTGCTCACGACCCTTCCGTACGGGGGAAGAGGTCGTGATGAATCTTACCTTTTCCGAAAGCAATCACCTATCGAACGTGACACAACGCGACCAGGCCAGCGTCGTGATTGCCGAGGGCGAACGCAGACTCATCGATTCATCCGCTTGATCTTCGAGCGAGTGATAGCTGGCGTGGCGAGCCAGTCTGGGAAGGCCGCGATCAGGGTCCAGTCCCGCCTTAAATCGGTCCGACAAAAGCCCGGAAAAAGCAAAGAAACCGCCACCTAAGCCTCACAAAAAGGATCGGCTGGAGGGCTATTCTGAGTTTGTCGTTTAGCCAGAGCATCGCCGTTCGGGACCCTGTCGTCGTTGGTTTGAAGGACCGATGACAGTCCACTTCGACTAAGCGTGAAAACCCGAAAAAGTGATCTTCACAAGAGTTCTGTGTCACCGTCTACAGAAACAGCCACCCCGAGCCGAGTATCGAGTGAGACAGTCAGGACACAACTCTCCAGCTTGAGGTATGCGAAGCTTTTGAAGATCAACCTCGCCGATCTGCCACAGCTGATACAACTGAAAATCACTCAGCCTGTCTAACTGACGATTGCTATTCTCTAAACGAAGTATACGAACGACTTCCAACTCCTCCGGATTCAGCTTTTTGGGGACAATATACATCTACGTGTTCCTTCGCGCAGCTATTGGCGATGTCGCCAGTCAGATCTAGCAGGTTCGACCTCTGGCACGCGCAGCTACTAACGATGCGATGACCCCCGGCGACTCAAGGGATGCTTCCACAGATTTTCTGGAAACGCTCTTGTGGTTCATATCACTAGCTATTCAAGTTCGGTCGCCATCGCTCAGGAGTAGTCGGGTCAATACACGCGTCGCGACGAGTGCCCGGACAAACCTCACTCAAAACCTGCGATGGGAAAGGAGTGCCTATGGCACGCATATCAAGCACACGTATAGCCCCGGACAGTGGGACTGTCCTGAAGCAGCTTGGATTGTTGGGTGAACTGGTGGGGAACTGGAAGGGACATGGATTCAACCTGATCGCACGTCCCGACTTCCACGATAACACCGATCTTTACCTGCAACTAAATCAAACCCGCGAGACGCTGAAATTCGAAGCGATTGGCTCACCGATTCCGAACCGTGGATTCGGCCAAGACGATATCGAACTGTTTGGGCTGACCTACCTGCAACAGATCGCGGACGCCGGGAAAGACGGGGCGCTCCATATCGAGCCCGGAATTTGGATTACTCAGCCAAACACGAGCTTTCCGCCGGAGAGTGTACCAGAGCCCCAGCAACTGGTCGCGAGAATGGGTACGATTCCTCATGGGAATTCTATCCTCGTAGAGGGGGTGGCAGCGCCTTTCGTGGGCAGTCCCGTTCTGAAATCGGGCGGCAGCCAGTACAGTTTTTCTCTGTTTCCCTCCTTCAACAGCACCCCATTCGGGGTGCAGCCGACTGCACCTGGGGCGGTGTTCAATGCAGCAGGTTCATCTGAGAAGTTGACCGCGCCAACTGTGCCCGCAACACCGTTTCCTCAGTACGACACGACGATCCCAATCGGGCCAATCCCTCCTGGTCCGCTGAATCCTCCGTTCACGCTAAATACCCGTACACCTTTCGACACGAACCCACCTGAGCCTCCGCTGCCAGCAAACATTAATGGTGTTCCGATTCAAGACGTCGTCAACGATCCCATCACGCTTCTACAGAAAGATGTTCAGGATCTGGTCAACCAGGGATACACGTTTGAAGGCGTCTCCTTGAACATCTCTACTGAAACGCCACTGACCTTCCTAACGAATCCCAACTCTGGGCCAGGCGGTCCCAAGACTACGGTGAATGTGCCCCAGTTTGGCGGTGGAATCGAAAACATCCAGTTCCTCGCCGGGGAATCTCAGAACATCGGTGGTACACAGAAGCCTGTCGAGAACGCGGACACAGCAATCGTGTACGCGACGTTCTGGATCGAAAAGGCGCACAACAAGAACACGGGCCACAGCTTTATCCAGTTGCAGTATGCGCAGATGGTGGTCCTGAACTTCCCGATCCTCCACCTGCTCAAAGGGACGCCGCCCACGTATGTCAATCTTGGCTGGCCCCACATCACCGTGGCGACTCTGAAGAAGAGCTTCAGCTAAAGCTGCGTGATTCAACCTTTACTTTTTGATACGGCCGGATAGTGGAGAGGTCCGGCCGTTCATTTTGAGAAGCTTTGAAGATGGCTCCTCCGATGGCTTTCGTCACACCTTTGCAATCATGTGCTTGGACCCTGATCGGAAGTGCGCTGCTCCCTGAGGCCTTAAGTACGTGCTTTCACGGCTTCCCGTATGGGGAAGCGGTGAAGCGCTCATCCCTGCAGAAGGACTGATGGAACCTAAAATCGCTAACTGATTTGGAGTACGCACAATTCGCACGGTGTTTGAGCCGGAACCGGAAGTGATGATCTCGAACTCAGCAAAACCGCCCGGCTACTGGACGATTTAGGACCCGGCTGTCCGTCTGGGCGAAGCGGAATGCCGCCGTGCCGAGTTCCGTCCGTCGAGTTTTCCACAGAGACTGGGAGGCGCAAAGGCCCTATACACTCCACCTCGAAATGGAACCCCAGCATTTGTGAATTGATCTTCGAGCCAAGACAATCTAGCTGAGTCGATGCCTGCCCAAGCCCGCCAACCCTTGATGCTCTCCAATAAAAATGGAATCAGCGTTCTACGCTCTTCATCTGTTAGCTTATCCCATTCTTTGTAAGCGTCCGCGAGCCTCGGCCTTAGCTCAATGGAATCAGGACACATGGAAGTCCTCCTTCCTATTTTCACTGTAACGTAAGCCCCCCGGGTCCGCTTGTCAATTCTCTTGGAGGCGCTTGAGAATCCCTTCGGTACTCTGGTCGTTTTCTAAACCTGAAGTGCAGAATTGCTCTCCTCAAAGCTCTTTCTGACTCCCAGTAATAGGGAGCGACCGGAACCGTCTTGGTAATCTGCTCTGCCGACGTGATGATCTCTCGGCCTTCCTGTTCTGCAATCGTCACTACCTGATGCGTGATGAAGTCTTTGAGTATGAAAGCTGGCAGCCTTCTTCCCGTATGAGACCAATCTGGTAACGCTAACACCAGCTGTCCCCCGTCTTTCAGTGATTTCACGGCTGTCCTCAGGAATGTGCAGTAGATCTCGGCGAGAGCCTCTGGATCCTCCGTCGTATTAAACCCGTAAGGCGGGTCAGTAACTATCAGATCGAACTCCGTTCTTGGCCTCCATTTGAGGCAGTTCTTGCTCTTCACTCGCTTGAGAAGCTGATTTGAAAGGGACTTCAGTGCAGCTTCAGCGATCGATAAGCTCTCCGAATAGGCCCCCTGAAAGATCATTCGCCGGCCATCTGATTCCCCGCTTTCAGTCCTCTGACGAAGCCCGACCAGCTGCTTCAGTTCTTCTTGAAGTGTGCCGAGTTCCTGATGCAACGCCTTGTCGATCGTGTACGAACCGCTCGTAATTGCTGCCTCATAGCGCCTCGCGCCCTTTAGCTGCGTGTAGAAGAGAAGACGCACAAATGGAGACACTTCCCGAAGCGACTTCACGAGGGCTGGAGTCGATTCAGGAGACTTCGTTCTCCTCTCGAGCCATCTACTAAAGAGCTTCCTGGCCTCTCCGAATGCCATCCCTGGTTCTGACAAATCCCACTGTCTCGCATAGGCTGGCGAATCGTCCGAAGAGACCAAATAGTTTGCTACTTCTAGGACGAGCCCTTCATACTCTCTCAGTTTCTCTACGGATAACGAAAAAAAGTGGACATTGTCTTCAATCAGAAGAGGGCTGATGGGTTCATAGTCGAGCCCGCTGCAGATAATGTCGTCGCATTTACTCGCTTCCAAAAGCGTCGTCCCGCTTCCCACGAAACAATCGCAAACAAACAACGGGCCGGATCTTCGTGGCCAAAACGGTCTCGAGATATTGATCATCGCTCCCGCGAGTGTGTGAGGAAGCGTAGTATGGTCGAACCACGCCGGCTTGTCCTCATCGAACAGATGGAAAGGATTTTCATTGATGAACTCCTGATCGTAGCAAATTATGAAATGTCGATTACCCCTTAGCTGAGTATTGCCTTGTGGCTGCTCGTTCAATCTGGTGGAGTGGTCCATGATCAGAAAAAGTGCGTTCCTATGGGCAAAGTCACTAGACCTTCTTAGTCCGTTCAACAATCGGAAATCGTTATGATAGTCACCTGGACCCGGAATCTCCAGCCTTCCCTGAAATACCGATCTCATCTCCTCGATCACGTCCGCAATACGATCCTCCCCGAGGAAATATTTCTGAACCGAAAGCTTCACATCATCCAAGCCAAATTTTAGGCTTTCCCTCTGCTTGCGATCGAAATCAGTGAAATCCTCATTCGAGTAAGGACGAAAGAATACTCGCTTGCCTGCATACCTCTCGCCCAAGTACCCCTCGAGATTGGCGAAAAACTCATTTTTGGCTGCCTTGTAGACATTGCGGATGTACACATTTCGGCCGCATGAATGTATATATCCTGATTGGGAACAAACCGCTTTCAGATCGATCACCACTCCGGGTGGCAGATAAACAACGCAGGATCCATACATCACATCGATAACCGCCGCGTCACAGATCAGGTCTCCGTATTTGCTCTGCAGAGCCCGGGACTTTGTATTCCCTTCCGCAAGTACGACCTTTAGGCTCTGCGCGACGTGTACAAGGAAGTCCTTATACCCCTCGACCGAACGGAATGCGAGATCGCGTCCGCTGTCCAATCTGTACGACCGAAGCAGCGCTATCAATTCCGCGACCTGGATGTTGGTTACCCGTAGATTCTTTTTAAATAGGAACGAATATATTGTGCCCCGCTTACGAAACCACTCAGTGAAGAACTTGTCGCCTGGGAAGAGTGGTCCGTCCGACAGCTCCTTGTCATCGATAGCATCCTTAGCCCGCTTCGGAGACGTGACTAATTCAAGCACCTCCAATAATGTGCTTGAAACCGCGCGAGATTGAGATGATGCGTACTTGACCAACGCCATCCCTAGCCAGAAATGATTGAGTAGATTATTGTTGCCGATTTTCGTCCTATCACATCCACTTAGTCAAGTGCGCACACACACTGTACGACGCCCAGGCGGCCAGGGAGATCGCTCATGAACGCGGTCCTCTATCACTTCTGAGAGACTGAAAGACTCCTCCTTGCCCTTACATAGCGCACAATACGGGAATACACACAATGCTTCCCGTACGAGGAAGAGGTCAGTTTCGGCCTACTTCTAAGCGCTAGCCGATCATGAGCTGTAATCCACCGCGAGCGGAAACCATTAGTTTCCCGCTCGCTTTATAGACCCGCGATTTTCGGTAAATGCGGCAAATTCCAGTCATTGGTCCTGACCTGCGGTTCAACTGGAAGAGTACCTCAGCGGGAATGCACCCTCGAAAAATCAAGCGTGTTTCGGGAAGCCGCATAAGGCGTTAGAGCTTGCAATCATCGACTCGGCGGCTTGCAAGGTACCCTTGAACGGGCATTCTGAAGCTCAGAAGCAGCGATCGTACGGCACTGGGGAGAAGCACTCTTCCAGTAAGGCCTTCAGACAATGAGTTCCAGGTCCTGGGTCCGATAGCTAGGAGCAACTTTGTCAACGCTGCTCCGAGCTTGGCATAACAAGCTCTTACGCGGAGCATTGCTTCAGGGATGTGGCGAAACACAACCTTGCGCCGGTCGTTCGTGTCACGCACACGGTCTACCACGCCCGCTTTCTCCAGGCGGACCACATTGCAAATAAAATAGTTGCTCTAGATCCCAAAACCTACGATTGTTGCCGAGCGATCGGTCTCGGGCTTACCGCCGTTGCATGGATGGCGCTGGAGTTGACAACATCGCATACGTACGGCTATACGTATTGATATTCGTATCGATATTCGAATCCGCCACGAACTTTTGGAGAGGAAAGGAGAATCGATGTTTTACATTGAGCCCGCAAGGGTGGTCTCGCCGAAAGCCAATTGGCGTCTGGTCGACGTGGTCCTCGATCGGGGGCCCGGGGATTGCGCTTATGCCCTGGGCATGTGGGATAACACCCGCCGAGTCGGGTTCCGCTGGAATGGGACCAAGGCCAACCCACTCGGAAATCCCCAGAGTCGGGGACTGCCGACTTGGACGATGCTTGACCCGAAGCTTCACCGCTATGTTCTCCGGCTGGTCAAAAGAGAGAATCCCGGAAAGGCGCAGATTGTGCTGGCATTTTTCGGTAAGCCAATCGAGGAAGCCGAAGACTGAGATGGGCGGCTCCATGCGTTCTTCCTGCCCAGAGAGTTCAGAGAAGAAAATCGGTGAAGAAGCTTTTTACAGAGAGGCATGGCCTGGCGCTGCCAAGGATCGGCGAGCAACTGACTCCTGAGGCGGCAACCGCTTTGGTGGGGCTGGTCAACGCCCGCATCGACGAACACTGGTTTGGTGAACAGTTTCCGGACTGGTGCCCGGACGGCTCCGTCAACATCGGTTGCGACCCGCGAAAACTCGAAACTGCGCTCGCCGGGTACCGCGTCATCTGGCCCAAACACTGGCCCGATCAGCACGGCCACTTCCCAACTGACCTGCAGATCTTTGATCTTCTGGAATTTGGCTATGAGCACGTCGCGCTTCCCAGAGCCTATGAACATCACGGGTTCTTCCGTCACGATCATCTCGTCTACGACGCTGGAGCGGGGCGCGGAAAATTCGCCCACGACGTGAACCGCATCTTCGAGCGCCAGGGGCTGGCGTTTGAGATGAAAGAGGGTGAAATCGTTCGTCTCGCCCCGACCGGACTCCAGGAGGCTCTTGCCATCGCCATTTTTCGAACCGGCGATGCTGATCTGGATCGGCTGCTCGAAGTGTCACGGGAAAAGTTCCTCAATCGGGAACTCGCCGTCCGCAAGGAGGGACTGGAAAAGCTTTGGGACGCGTGGGAGAGGTTGAAGACGATGGAAGCGGGCAGGGACAAAAGGGCGCAGGCATCGGCCCTCCTCGATCGTGCCGCCGCCGAGCCGGTTCTTCGAGAACGACTGGAGTCCGAGGCCAAAGAGCTCACTTTTCTCGGAAATAACCTGATGATCCGCCACACCGAGATAGGAAAGCCGGCCATCGCCGAATCGACTCAGGTCGACTACTTGTTTCATCGCATGTTTGCGATGATCCGCTTGCTCTTGAAATCGAGCCAACGCGGAGGTTAGAGGCACAAAGGCATGACAATCGAATAAGACCGAAAGAAAGGATCAAGACCTGAGTGCCTGAGCGTCGAATCGTGGGGACGCGCCACAGCCGACGAGATGCGGAGTTTGGTCGAGGCCTTTGCATCTGCGGATTTGCAAGCAATCCACAAGCGAGAGAAGGATATTCAGATTGGGAGTTGCCAATTGAGGCAGCACACCAGTGGCATGGACAAATGGCCGCACGACGAAAATGGAGGTATCGTAAGAATCGACAGCAAAGCGATTACTGCTCAGATTAGAGATAACTGGATAGCCATTCTCGCATGGTGAACTGAGAGAGTTACCGGATGCCGACAAACTTGTGCGTTTGGAGACTCAATCTCCACTTCGGATGTGATTTGCAGAAATCTATCGCATCTGCTACGGCTTGTTCACGATTGGGTCCGTCCATTGGTTGGACGAAGAAGTGATCGAATCTTAGTGCATCGTATTCAGTCGGGTCCACTGCTTGCGGGAAAACAACCTTCAGTTCATCTCCGCCTTTCACTTTCAGCTTGCTACCCGCCTTAGGACTGACGCATAACCAGTCAATTCCCATCGGAACAGACACGGTTCCATTTGTCTCAACCGCTACTTGAAACCCTTCTTGGTGAAGTGCATCAATGAGGCCTGGGTCGAGTTGGAGTAGTGGCTCACCACCGGTGCAAACAACAAACCGGCGATTGAGATTGTTGCTGGGCCAATGACTGCCGATCTCGGTTACGAGCGAAGCGGGCGAGTCGAATTTGCCACCTCCCGTTCCATCTATACCCACAAAGTCCGTGTCGCAGAATTGACATATCGCTCGCGATCGATCAGCTTCGCGCCCGCTCCAGAGGTTACATCCGGAGAAGCGGCAAAACACTGCCGGACGACCAGTATGGTATCCCTCTCCCTGCAACGTATAGAAGATCTCCTTAACCGCGTAACTCACGACGCCACAGTCTCCGCATAAACGGCGGGATCTGAATGGGACACCTCTTGAAATCCTTTAAGTCGTAATTGACATGAATCGCACATTCCGCATGCGACTCCGGATGAGGAGGGATCGTAGCAGGTGAGCGTCTTCCGATAATCCACACCGAGCGAAAGTCCGGTCGCTATGATCTCGTGTTTCGACATAGCGATTAAAGGTGCATGGACCCGTAACTGCGCACCTTCAGTGCCGATCTTCGTGCCGAGATTCGCCATTTTCTCAAACGCTCGGATGAAATCTGGACGACAGTCGGGATACCCGCTGTAATCGAGGGCATTGACTCCAATGAATATATCGGTGCATTTCAGGGTTTCAGCCCAAGCAAGCGCGAGCGCTAGAAAAACCGTATTCCGCGCGGGCACGTATGTGGCAGGAATGCCCTGGCCCATTGCAGCTATGGTGCGCCCCTTCGGAATTGGATCACTCGAGGTCAAAGCAGACCCTCCGAACGTTCGCAAATCGACCCGACTGATGAGGTGAGCGGCAACTTCGAAATCTCGAGCGATCGCTGCAGCGCATTCCAGTTCAATCCTGTGGTTTTGTCCGTAATCAAAGCTCAAAGCGTACAGGTCGTATCGCTGACTCTTTGCTATCGCAAGCACAGTCGTTGAATCCAACCCTCCACTTAGGAGTACAACTGCCTTTTTCCGGTCTGGCGAATCCATCTGCTACCACCTCCAACGGAACTATCCTGTAATTTCTGCGGATACTCGTCAACGGAAATTACGTTTCAAACAATTTACTCGCATTCGTGTATTTACGTCGAGTAAAATGCACCTCGTAATGGAAATTTTCAAGGAGTTCACATTTGAAGCGGCTCATCGCCTGCCGAGAGTCCCGGAAGGGCACAAGTGCGGGAGACTACATGGGCATTCGTTTCGAGCGGAGATTCACATCGCCGGCCCGGTTGATCCAGAAGCAGGCTGGATCATGGACTTCGGAGAGATAAAAACGGCATTCGAACCGATCCTCAGGCGTCTTGACCACTATTACCTCAATGAAATTGAGGGACTCGAGAATCCCACGAGCGAGGTCTTGGCACGGTGGATCTGGAATTCACTCGAACCATCATTGCCAGGGCTGTGCCGAGTTGTGATTCGTGAGACGTGTACTAGCGGTGCTGCATATTCAGGTAGGGGAGACAAGTTCGCAATTTAGCGAGTGACTCGTATGGACAAAAGTCGTAGGAGAACCGTCAACGTAGTAGTCACGTGCACCGCTAGGAAGAGTGCATCTGCAAGCGCTCAGTTGATGGTTCGGAATCTTCCTTACACGGGTGACATCTCGACAAAATGTGAACTGTGGAAGGAGCGCCTACTCTCGGTCGGTTCAGACAAAAGGCTACCTGCTTTTGATCTCTACCAAGGCGACTATTGGGCCAATATTCGCCGAATGGTTGGTGCAGTGCAGACCAAATCATGTATCGATGTGAGGCTGTGGATCGCGTCAGCAGGATGCGGCCTGATCTGCCCCTCTACTTTGATCCCACCATACTCAGCCACTTTTGCGCCGTACGGTGCTGACACTGTCTCATCCGAGATTGGTGAACTAAGGCAATGGTGGAAACTTCTGAGTTCCATCCGAATCGGCAACGAAGCACACAGATCGATCTCGGGACTCGCGTCAGAGGATCCAGAGTCACTGTTGCTGGTCACAGGTTCTCCGGCGTACCTGCAGGCTATGGCTGATGACTTGCAGCAAGCAGTATCCAAAATTCGACATGGTGCGAACCTCACTATCTTATGCCGTCGCGGAGCACTCCCGGGCGAATTGGAACAGTTCAAAGTTCATCTTACCGCCAATATGAGATCTGTCGTTGGAGGCGCTCTTATATCGCTGAGTGCTCGAGTTCTTGCGTGGCTTGTTTGCAATCATCCCTTGGCTTTGAACAGGCCCGGAATAGAGACTGCGCTTCGCCAACTCAATATGGACAGCGGGGAGTTTGTGGTGCCGAAAAGAAAGAGAGCGACCGACGAGGAAATCAAAGATTTCATTTCTGATCGAATTGAAGAGGACATCAGAGTTTCGAGATCGTCAGTTCTTACAGCTTTCAGACGCTCAGGTAATGCAGCAGAGGAGAAGCGATTCCAAATGTTATTCCGCGAAGTTAAGGAGAAAGTGAACGTTGCCTAAACAAAAGCGCTACGTCACCCGACGTGCAATCAGATTGGCCCAGAGCGCGAAACACCCTTTGTACATGTTCGCACTCACCGGGGCCGAAATTCTGCAGGTGGCGGACATTTCTCGCCTGTCTCGAGCCGACGATGGAAAACTGATTGGCTATCAAAGGCCGGAAGTCAAGAAGCATATTCAGGACATCGTGGATTACCTGGAGACAGATGCGGGACTGTTTCCAAATTCCATTATCCTTGCGCTGTCATCGAGAGTGAAGTTTCGCGCCAGCAGAGGACCTAAAGTCGCCGATGGACTTGCAGATGCAGGCGAAATTGAAATTGAGATTCCGCGCGACGGGGAGCAGCGTCCCGGCTGGATTGTCGATGGACAGCAACGAGCCCTAGCAATCTCAAAGTCGAAGCGTAAGGAGATGATGTTCCCTGTGAATGCATTCATCGCGGATGATGTCGAGATCCAACGTGACCAGTTCTTGCGAGTAAATAACACAAAACCGCTACCACGAGGACTGATCACAGAGTTGTTGCCTGAAGTGTCGTCCTCCTTACCATCCAGCTTGGAGGCAAGAAAGATTCCATCCGCATTATGTGATCTCCTAAACACGCAGGAGGATTCTCCATTCAAGGGCCTCATTATCCGCACCTCAACTCCTGCAGGGGAGCGGAAGTCCGCAGTTGTGACAGACACTTCGATCGTGAAGATGCTGCAGGAAAGTTTAACAACTCCCTCGGGCTGCCTTTTTCCTTATCGAAATATTGCGACAGGTCAATCGGATACTGACCTGATTTGGACGATTGTTTTGACCTATTGGAAAGCCGTTCGAAATTCGTTTCCGGACGCTTGGGGTAAGGCTCCTGCCAGGAGTCGATTGATGCATGGTGCAGGAATTCGATCTATGGGAAGGGTTATGGATCGTGTGATGCCCTCGATCGACGTCAGAGATTCGAAAGCGGTTCAAAGAGTCGAAAGGGAAATTGCATGCCTCGTTCCGATATGTCACTGGACATCTGGCCGATGGGACGGACTTGGTGATATTGAATGGAACGAGGTTCAAAACGTTCCCCGACATATTCGGGTTTTATCGAACTTCCTGGTCCGCGCGTACGTCCAGAAGGGGCGAGGAGCATGAAATTCTTCTTCCCCGACAGTCAAGACCAGATCGATCCCAGTTTCGATTTCGAAACCGAAGGTAGAACGCGCCTCAGATTGCGACACAGAGAGGACTTGTATGCTCACGAGGCCTTCTCGAAAGCGCCATTCGACGGAGTTCTAGTTTCCAAAGCAGTTTTGCAAGCGGGACGTTATAGTTTGGCGCAAAAGCAGAGGATGATGCGTTCTGGCGTGCGAGAGTTTTTTCGCATCTCGGATCCTAATCTCCTTACGATGGGTGACTGTGGCGCGTTTGCGTATGTGCGCGAGGAGAAGCCTCCATACTCAGTGGAGGAAGTTGTCGATTATTACCAGGCGATGGGGTTTGATTTTGGGATGTCAGTCGATCATATAATTTTTGGCTACGATCCAACTGAAACGCGAGTTAATCCGGACTGGCATGATCGCCAAGAACTGACCACATCCCTCGCGAAAGATTTCATGCGCGAGCACCTCAGAAGTGGATCTCGATTTACCCCGATTGGGGTGGCCCAGGGCTGGAGTCCGCGCTCTTATGCGCATGCAGTCCAAGAGCTTCAAAACATAGGCTATACCTACATTGCCCTCGGCGGGATGGTTGGCCTGAGGACGCGGGACATTCTCACTTGTCTAAGCGCGATCCGGGAGATCCTGCGAGCGGGTGTCCGGCTGCATATTCTGGGGGTAACTCGGTTAGACAGCATGCAAGATTTTGCAGATCTTGGGGTCGCTAGCATCGACAGCACCTCACCATTAAGACAGGCGTTCAAGGATGAGCGGGACAACTATCACACAGAGGACAGAACTTACACCGCAATTCGTGTTCCCCAGGTAGACGCGAACCCGCAACTCTTGCGAAAAATCAAATCCGGGAAGGTGAATCAAGGAGAGGCGAGGCGCCTGGAACGAAATTGCTTGCTCCGCTTAAATGAATTCGAACGCGGAGAATGCAGCGTATCGCAGGCTCTCGAAGCGATATTGGATTACGAGGCGCTATACAGTGTTGGACGGAGCTTCGAGAACGCTTATCGGGAGGTCCTCGCGGACACACCATGGAAGCGATGCCCATGCGATATTTGCAAGTCAATCGGGATCCACGCGATTGTCTTTCGAGGAGCAGAGCGAAATCGACGCCGAGGCTTTCATAATCTTTACATTTTTTATCAGAAGCTCCAAGCCAAGAGGGTCCCGCAACCTGCCTTGATTACTGCGTTGGAGCAGGAAGAAGTTGCAACGGCATGAAATCCGCTAACGAACTCGTATTGCCCGCCGTTGAAGTCAAACAAGGTGAAGGACGCGTACTTTATGCCTTCGCCGTAGATGGAAAGACTCTACCAAAATTCGCCGCGATTTCGAGAATCGCACGAACAAATCAATTGGCTGTGGACGGGTACCAGCGACCTGAGGTTCTGTCTCATATCACAGAGATTCGGAAGTACATCGAATCAGAGTCGCCTCTAATTCCTAACGCTGTGGTTCTCGCCTTCGACAAGAGGATCGAGTTCATCGCAAATGGTACAAGCAAAGACAGCTTCAGTCGAGGCGGACACCTCAAAGTACCCATGCAATCCGACTGGTCAGAACACGAAAAGCCAGCTTGGGTCGTCGATGGGCAGCAGCGCATAGCCGCTATTCGGGAAGCGAGGGTCGAATCATTCCCAATCTGTGTTGTCGCGTTTGTGGCCCAGGATGTTGAGCAACAAAGAGAGCAATTCATTCTGGTCAACTCTACAAAGCCGCTGTCAAAGGCTCTGATTTACGAACTCTTGCCGACGACCCAAATGCTTCTTCCGGAACTGCTTGAGAAGAGGCGCTTCCCATCGATGCTCCTCAATAGACTCAATTATGACCCCGATTCACCTCTGCGACTCAAGATCAAGACCGCTACGAACCCGGACGGAGTCATACAAGACAATTCAATTCTTAAGATGCTTGAGCATAGTCTCAGTGACGGGGCGCTGTATCGTTTCCGCGAACAAGATGGCGGCGGCGATGCGGAAGCGATGCTAAGTCTCTTGAAAGCATATTGGTCAGCGGTAACCGCGGTGTTTCGGGATGCGTGGGAGCTGCCGCCTAACCGCTCTCGACTGGTTCATGGCGCCGGGATCATTGGCATGGGATTCATTATGGACGCTATTGCGGATCGGCACCATCGCGAAGCATCGGTGACACTCGAACAATTCCGGCAGGATCTCGAGGGCATAGAACCATTCTGCCGATGGACTAGTGGTTTCTGGGACTTCGGCGGAAATGTGACGCGCAAGTGGAATGAAATCCAAAACACAACGAAAGACATCCGACTGCTTGCGAACTATTTACTCCTACAATACCGAACCTCAGTTTGGCACCGAAAGACTGCAAGGTAGTTTGTGGTTGGGAGGGCATTGATGCACGACGTCCAAAATCATTCCGATGAGCGAGGAATTCCGATTGATCGTGTAGGAGTCTGCGGTCTGAAGTATCCGATCATCGTTCTGAATCGCGACGGTCAACGCCAGCCAACCATAGCGACCATTTCAATGTCCGTTGATTTGTCGCATCGGTTTAAAGGTACACACATGAGTCGGTTCATTGAGGTACTGAATCGATACCATGGTGAGATTGCGATGCGAACTTTTCCATTGATTTTGGATGAATTGAAATCTCGCTTGCAGGCCAAGAAGGCACACATCGAGATGAAATTTCCATATTTCTTACAGAGGTCTGCTCCCGTGTCCGGTGCGAAGGCCATGATCGATTACGAATGCAGATTTAGCGCGGAATGTAACGCTAGCCGCGATGATTTCTTCCTTTCGGTCTCAGCGCCGGTTACGACTTTATGTCCGTGCAGCAAAGCCATCAGTGATTACGGCGCGCACAACCAGAGGGGCGAGATCACAATCGACGTTATGATTGAGACCGGCGGCAGGACTGTCTGGATAGAGGAGATTATCGAAATCGCGGAGGCTTCTGCTTCTTCGCCGGTCTACGGGCTACTGAAGAGGGCTGACGAGCGCCATGTGACAATGCAAGCCTACGATAATCCTACGTTTGTCGAAGATATTGTGCGAAACGTGACAGTTCGTTTAAAGGGAGACGAGCGGATCATGTGGTTCAAGGTCCACGCAATAAATCACGAGAGTATTCATAATCACAATGCTTTTGCAGAAATACATTGGCAACGGCAACAACTTGCTACTCTAGCACGTAAGGGCGACGTTTAAACTTTAGTGGTCCTCTGAACTACTGGTCCAGGAGATCCCAAAGGGCCATAACGCCCTCGCAAATACGGTGCGTGATACACGGTTACGATTGCGGTCAGGGGCAACTGCGGTTAGGGAACGATAGACGTGCTCGGATGAGCAATTTGTTCCAGCCACAGAAAGCTTGCACGAAAGTCGTATTCCGCCCGATGTCCGTGCGGAGCCCCGCCTTATTTATCTGATAAAATCGGCCCGAAGTATCGATTCCTGACATAAGGCATCTTCTATGACACAGAGCAAGGAATATTCTGCAATCTTCTTTAAGCAGCGGGAAAATGCGCCACTTCAGGTTGCGTTTGTCGCCCCTAGCAGCGAGATAGATGCTTGGGCGCGCGTACCGACGAAGAAGACGGGAAATGTTCGGAATTTCCAGCGGGCAGAGATTCCAAGTCACATCCAAGAGGTTCAACGCTTCTTTGAGAATAGAGACAATTCATCGCCCACAGCGATCGTCGTGGGATTCGACCCCATCCGCGCTAAGTCGAGAGTGGCCGCACTTACTCAGGATCGAGAGCGCCTCAATGACCATGACCTCACGCCGGGGGAGACTCGTGAAGGGGTTGTTAGGATCACTTGGGAATCCGATCGCGATCCGGAAACAAAGGACGAATCCATCGAGGCCCTACTCGCGCAATACAGCGATCTGGAAACGTACATTTTCGACGAACTACTGGATATCAGCGGCGGTCAATTGAGCCGTGATTCATTGCGAAGGGTTGCCGACGCCTTTCGCGATCACGCAAGAAATGGTGAACTGCCTGAATTGCCCGACGGAGTACAACCCGAACTCGACGGGGCCTCGGGAGAAGCAGAAACGCCGAACGAGGACCAAGATGTTTCTGATGACACGATCCCCGCGGAGATCAGAGATGAACTCAAAGGCCTCTCTCCAAGCCCTAAACAGGTCGTAATCGGGCGTCTCCTGTTCCTGAGTCGGTTGCAAAAGGAAATCCTCGGAGCGATGCCAGACTCAGCCGTGGTTGACATCTACCGAGAAGTTTGTGACGAGCTAAAACCAGGAATACTTATCGATGGCCAGCATCGAGTGATGGGAACGAAGAACTTCGCCAATATTCCTTTTCTCGTCACAGCACTTCCGACCGCATACTGGCCTGAACTAGCATTCCAATTCTTGGTAACAAATCGCACGGCACGACGTGTTCCCGAGAGTCTCCTAATTGCCATCGTCGGCCAATCCCTTTCTAAGGAGCAACGCTCCGTTATCGAGGAGCGTTTGCGGGAAGCCAATATTCGCGTCGGCTTGATTGAGGCTGTGATGAAGGTTCATGAAGATGAACAGAGCCCCTTCTTCGACATGCTGGCCTTTGGGATCAAGAATGAGTCGGGGTTCATTGATGCAGCTGCCATGCAGGGGAAAGTGATTCAGTTATGGTACGAACGGAAAGCACCGGTCCGCGAACTGTTTGATCATCGGTGTGAAGGCAAGTCGCTAAGCGAGCGCACAGAATTCTGGAAATCCGAGGAGCTGTGGTTTGAAATGTTCATCACATTCTGGGCTGCTGTGAAGCAGCGATATGAAGGCACTTCTGTCTTCTCAGATGAATTGCTTGACAAGAACAAAAAGACTCCGGCATCAAGGCTTATGACTGCCACGGTCTTGAAGGTTTTTCAGGAGACCATTCTGGAGTTTCTCCTTCAGCACCTGAAACAGAAACAGGCCACGGAGGGAATTCCGATTTCCGAATCGATTCCGGATTCGAGAACCTTCTCTAAGCTCGTTGAGCGCACACTCGAGCGTCTGACTCCGGAGTTTTTCACGGAGTGGCAACTGACGGGGTTTGATGGAAGCAAGGGTGCCCGCGACGATTTGGCCGACGCGATCAAAAAAGTCATCAGCACCGAGAAGACCGTTAGCCAATTGAAACTTAGTGCTCGACCCCACCGGCTATTCAAAGCGGAAGAATAGATGCTACCGGCGCCGATTGTAACGTTGCTGCAACTATATCCAAGCATACCCGATCTGTTGTCTATTCTGCAGAGATGGAGTGATCGCTCTGCTGATGACGCTGAGCAGGAATTAAAAGAACATTTGGCTTCGAGAATCTTTTTCCTCTTGCTCTCGGATATCGAAACTGCACCGAACTTTACTGCCGCTTGTCGGCGCATCGAATCACGTCTCGGCCTCTCCGCGAACACAGCAGAACAACTTACTGAGGAACTGTCAATCATCGCATCGCGCTTGAGGACATTGTCATCAGTAAGAGCTTCTGGACTCAGCGACTTGCCATACACCGTGCGGCGTAAACTTCTGGACAGACAGGCACACCGCTGCGTCGTCTGCGGTTGGCATTTCAGAAATCAAGCCCTCCACAATCGCCAACCCCAGCATGCTAGCCCCACGCTCGATCACATTGTGCCTTATCGCATCGGTGGAGATGGCCTCTCGAACCTTCGAATCATATGCGGGCTCTGCAACGCCGTTAAGGGCGACCGGATGCATATCGGTGAGCGAGGCCGCGTATGGTCTGACAATTTCATTTTCCTCCATAATCTCAAAGTCGTGGCGTTCTGGGCTATGGTGAGGGACGGACGCTGTGAGGTTGGAGGGTGTGCAGCCACTCCGGAACAGACTCGGCTATTTGTAAGTAGGCGCCTTGGTAAGGGCCAATTCGTAATAGACAATTGCATCACCAGGTGCGAGTTGCATGCAAGTGCCGATGTAATCGACTATTAAGCCTATGGCCCATGCAGACCTTGAACAACTCCGGAGAGCTTTCAGGGACGTGCTCGGCGAGAACTACGAGCACGAGATTCGTGCTCTCGTCGATGGAAAAGCGTGGTACAGAAACGACATTGGGATCGAAGAGGTATTCAATCTTTGGATCGCAAGAAGTATCGAAAGCGCCTTGGATGCCTCGTGGATCTTCGAGCCGCTTCGAGTGAGCGAAAGGAAGTTCCTTTGCGAGCACTTCGGTATCGCGCGTCCGGAGATCATCGGTAAAAGCCCGCGAGAGCTTGCTGAGAGGCTACTGCAAATCGCTGGGTTGCCAGTGTTTCGGATGACCGGCAATCGTGCCATGTTGGAAAGTTGGCAGCATCTCCTTTCACTTGTAAACAATGACGATGATGATCGTGCTGCCGTTGCCGCCCGTCAGCGTGCCGAGCGTGTGCTTCGCAAAATACTTTTCTTCTACTGTGCGACCGGCTATTCAGAAGAGTTCATACGGATGCTGGAAAATCCCGGTACACTTCGCGTTCCGCAGCGTCTTGCAACAGAGCTGAAAAACTCAGATCTCGAGAGACGCGCGAGAATCACAAATCTGTTTACTGAGGATGGATGGGCGGATCTAGGCTTTTTGGCCTTAGCCTTGCGGAAGTTTTCAGAAAGGCTGCTGGAAGCTCACGCTTTACATGTTTCGGGAGCTCAACTGAAGCTGTACACGGCGCAAGAGCATGAGGCATTCAATAGGTTGGGATCTGCTCTTCAGCCTTACACTCACGACCGACCATCCAAGCAGGAATCAAAGAAACAAGATCTTCGAGATGCCCTTTTAGAAATTGTCGCTGCATTGACTACCATGATCGCGAGAGGTGTTGTTCCTGACGAGGCCCTTGTCATCGAGACGGGAATCTCAATACTAGGGGCTGTTTTTAAAATCTCATTCGAAGCCCAAACGAGCCGCTATTTCAGGAGTAGCGAGACGCCCCCAGTGGGGAGTGTGATTTTAGTGCTGTCTAGCACGAATTGCGATTATGCTAGTTGCAACTGGGTTGCTTCCCCTTGGTGAGATTCTGATCTTTGCCCCTTTTGGCTGGTGCGACAAGGTTCACCAATTCGCATCTGTGGCGAAGCTAATTTGGGTGTCCTGGAATTCCCATTCACATCACCATCTTTCTGCAGCCTTCGACTTGACAAGATCAAGTTAGGGGGCCTTACAGGCGTGAACTCACAGGTGAGAAGCCCTAGAGAACCCGAGGGGAGTCATGAGGAACTGTTCATTCCAAGACGTACGCCCTTTTCCGTACGTAGCCACTGTTCCATGCAGCCGCGGGGTTAGTCTCAGGCCAGATTTTATAGGTGAAGCGGTGAAGCAGCGGAAACAGCTGTAAAAAGGCTGTTAGAAACTGCTCAAGCTTAGTTCTAGACCTCTTCGGCATTTAGGAGCCGACCCACAAGGAGTACCAGGCATCGGATAGTCTCTTGCGGAGAAGCTTGTGGCCAGATTTAGCCGCGGTCCTGAGTGAATGCCTCCGAGTCGAGCATTCACCCTCGACTCGCGGAGGACACCTCCAATCCATCAGCGACATCAAAAGCCATTGACTGCAGAGGGCATGTATTGCTCGCGATCGTGTATTGGATACGAGAGACATTGGCGACCCGTCAGGTGAGGTAGGAAGCAGCGGTGATGGCCCAGGGGGCTTCCCCTCTCCCCCGTTCTGCGAAAAAGGGGACCCTAATTGCCCAGCAGTTGAGCGGAATTCACAAGGACTCGAGGACTCAAGAACTCTAATCCGCAGCCAATCGGGCGTCTGTTTCAATCGGCTGAGCCATACCGGTGCCTCGGGACGTTGGATTCCCGTTATCTTGCATGCCTCTCAGACTCCCAAACGCTTCCGTAGTAGGGCAGCGGTCTCGAGACTAAGTGAACTGCAGATGGAAGAAGGACTCCATTACTTGTCCTCCTGAAAGCACTGGTGTACTCTCATCGCCGGCACAGTGCGAAATTCGCTAGAGCGACATAACAGGAACCATTCCGGTCCACACTGACGGATCGTACTATGTGTCGGTAAGTCGATCTAAGTCTTAGTGTGGCAACATAATTTAGCAAACACCAGAAGTGCTAAATGTACGTTAGCCAACAAAAAGGAGTGAAATCATCAATGACATTGGTCAAGTGCTTGCATCCCATTCGGGCTGAGCGAAAGACACGAGCCAATCGTCGCTCGCACAATCAATTCGATGTTCTTTAGGATAATGCCCTCGAGGAGAACCGACAAAACTGACAGAACGGATTTCTGGCAGTTCTGTCAGTGCTTGAGGCCGAGAATTAGGCCAGCAGCCGTCAGACCTTCTTTCTTAGCTTGGGGTTGATCTCATACCTTTCACTTGGCCGACCAAAAGAGGTCGCATTCTCTACTTGCCGCACCCAGCGGTATTCCTCCAGGATCCTGATTGCATTTCGGGCCTTTTCCGGAGAATCAAGATTGGTCCAATCATTGCGGTATACGTCTCGCAGAGAAAAGCTTCCTTCTTGGCACCTCCAGCCTCTCGCAATGCGTTGACTCAGGGAGATCGCCGCTGCGCGCTCTGGGCCGACTTGGGAGGCATAAACGCGCCGCGCATGTGACTCCAAGTATGCGCAGAACTCGCGAGCCATTTGGGCGTGCACGAAGGGCACAAATTCACCGTTCCCATCTGCGAGAGCAAAGAGCAGGGCTAGTGCCGGCATCAAACTCCGATATTTAGCAAGATGTGCGTGCATGTGTGGTGATTCTTCGATCTGGATTCTGTGCTCCAAATCGGTCAGCCACTGCTCGAATAGCTTCAGAGCTTCCTCGTCAAATCTAAAATACAGGGGGGAATTTGAGTCTAGCGCAACGATTCGATCGAACACGGATTCCGTCAGTTTTAGAGCGTCTTGATCGGGACTTCGATCGACGTATTTCCACGTCGTCGGCACATCAGGCCACACTAGCAACTGGAATCGTTGGATAAGGCCGTCATTCGATGGTCCATCACGCAATGCGTCAGCCAAGTACGAGCGCAAGCGGGCTGGCTGGATCCCACCAAAGAGCGAAATACAAGCATGAGGTACATGCACACTCCCGCGGCCGATGCGGTCAATGGTGAAGGCTGAATCGCCGTTCCAACATTCCAAGTAAAAGGCTCGCTCTTGCTCTCGTCCCTGCCTCTCTAATCCGGCAAGCCATCCCGTCAACTCATCCCGGAGGACAAACAGGCCTGCCGGATTACCCGATAACACCTCATGAAGGCTCTCGAAGGTCGCGTCGTTCGTAATGAGGCGTTTGAGCACTGGCTCGGAAAGTGTCGATTCCGGCTTGGCAGGCTTCTCCATATTTTTTCTGATTGCCGCTTGATACCGATTTCTCCACGCCTTCATATCTTCTTCCTGCAATTCCAATTCGGACTGATATGCCTTGATTTCCTCTTGGTACACCTCACGCCATCTTCTTTCGACGGCTAGCGCTGGGCGCGTCATCGAGGAGATTACCGGAGACTTCAACATTCCCGGTGAGGCAACGATCCCACCCCAGAGATTTGGGACTACAACCCAGGAAAAATCTCTCTGCTTGGGCTGAATCACCGCCCGGCGATTTGTGATGCCAGCAAGTGTGGCAATCGCCGCTACAGCAGGAAAATCGAGAGGGACCTGGAGTCGATCAGCTATGTCCTCTATCAGGGGCCGCAGGGATATCGGCATCCACTCCAAATGGCATGTTGCCACATTCGGAAGGATTTCCTCAAAGGGCTCGGGTTCTTCCCAGTCGGGCGATGCCGTCTTTAGTTGTGGAAGGCGACCCGCCGGGTACTGCGCTACACTTCTCGCAATTGTGCGGACTTCTTCGTCCAGCAAAGGTGGGCTGCACCGCTGACGATTCTCCTCGAGCAACGCGACCTCCATGGCGAGCGGAGACATCCCTTTGTTGCGCATCGATCCGGCAAGACTTGTTAGAGTGCTGTTTCGGGTGCCTTCGGGTATTGGGTCATTAAATGAGGTCTTCTCATTCACCCTCAAGTTGGAGGGTTCACACAGTCTGTTCAGGAGCCATTCCGGTGCTTCCGCTATCTCCGCACTTGGATCTTCGTATGCGTAAATCTTCCCATTTGGGTGAACTGAACCAGCTGTCAGCACGTATCCTCCCTCCCCCCGAACGTCCAAGCCCTTGCCGAGTTTGCCCGCGGAGTTTCGTATTGCTTTTCCGACAGGACGTCGGAAATACAAGTGTTTTCCCCGTCCCGTTTTGACCGTGAGCGTCTGCGGCAGGACATATCCGTTTCCAGCAAGCAGCGATAGTTCGGCTGCTCCATCGAGCCCGTCGATATCAACCACGATGACACCAGAAGGTTCCCCCGTCGCCATTCCCCAGTTACATCCCGTGAATCGTTCGGCCCAGTGTCTAAGCTGTGTCAGATCGTTACACGCCATTCGCGGCCAGTGTTTGATCATCGATGCCTTGCCTTTTGGCACAACCGGAAAGAGTTTCCAACCCCGCCGCGCAGCCTCGACCACTTCGGCCGGGACTTTGCTCTGATTAGGCCTCACAAGTTCACCTCTTTCGGCAGGATTAGAGCACCGTTCGTTCTTTCCGTTTTCTGGAAGACATTGTGTAGGGGATTGCGGCGATCCGAGTCTGCGTCCCATTGAGTAGGTTTTTGCACCCGCTGTTGGACTGAACCAGGGCTCCACCATCGGGAACGCGTTCTAGGTTGAGTGCGTTTTTCAAACCTTCTCGGGGAGATTTGATCGTGGATCTGAGACATCCGAGGCCGGCAAAGGCCAGAATGCCTTGCGACCTGTTGCACAGGCGAAAAGCTCTCTTCACTATTCACAGTCGCCACTTCTTTCCGTTCAGCGATTGCCACCGCTCGATGCGGCGCAGATCCAATACTGCTCGATCCTGCTGTACCGAAATAGATCGGGGGGTACGAAAACTCACACACTGGTCCTGCAGAAACGGGTAAGAACGTTTCAGGGAGGGATGACTCAACCTCAACACGTCAGGGATGATCTTCGAAGTTGCTGTGAGTCGTCACTCCGTCTTGGGGGCGCCGCCCTTCGGGGACCAATTCGCGACCTTCGCGACCTCCTCGATCCCCAGCTCATTGGGGCTACCATCGGCTTTGACAAGCGCAAACTCGGAGGCGTGTTCCTTCAACCACTTCGTTATCGCCGCTTTCGCTGATTTGTGTTTCAGCAAGCCAGGTTTGTTCGTTACGGCTTCCCACGCTCGTATAGCAGCGACGAGCTTTGGTGCGCGATGTTCATGGTGTGGATTCATGTAGGGGGGGATAGACGAGTGATCGACTGAGGTTTGGTCAGGAAGGAAGAACGTGCTTCGATAGTCGCGCTGCCGCAACCACTCCTTGATGTCTGAAACCAAAACTGTGACTCGATGGGGCCAATCGAAGTCGCCAACGACTGGGAGCTGCCACTTGTGATTCTCATCACGCCGGCCACTTCCATTGTCTGTTGCCCTTAGCTTGCCAGTGTTTATCGCGACAGCCAGTGCAGTCATGACGGGCTCTAATCCGGCCGGGCGGTGATTAGCGTGTTGGATCGAATACTGCACCCCATCTGGGTCCACTCCGATGATGAGCAAAGCCGCCTGGGCGACTGTGAGCGCCTCTGCGAGTCCCCAGATCTCGAACCGATCAATCGTAGCCGATTCCATTCTGCCCTCACGTAAAATCGCCACGCGAGAAAACAAGCGTTGTTCCTCGAGCACCTCTCATTGTTGACTGGACTGAGCTTATCGTGGTGATGTGTTTAGATACCCCATAGGGATGTTATGGTCCTCAAAAAGTGACCTTCTCCACCGAAAAACGCGATGACAGGGTTGTCGTCTACGCGGACATTCTGGAGAGCCTTGTCCTCATGCTCAATGGCGAGGACGTGTTGAAACGTGCGCCAACGAAGCGAACGAAGGCAGCGACAAGAAGCTCGCGTTTTCAGAAGTTGCTCCATGCTCATTTCGATGGATGGATTGAGGATGGAAAGCCAGATCTGTCGTATGACCGTTACGAAGTGCTAAGTTCGTCTATGTTGCTACGTAGTCTGAACGGTGAAGGAGAGATCCAATTCTTTTTGGATTTCAGTTCTCCCTCTGGAAGTGATTCGCCGCTGTCAACCAAAGCTCGAGCTGCGAAGTGGTTCCAGCTTTTCCAAACAATCGACGGGCGGAAGTTGCTATCCAAGTGCTCGAAGTGCGGGCGGTACTTTCTCCGTAAGCGACTGCGCAAGCGAACCCTGGCACAAAGGTACGGCGAATTCTGTGCCGAGCATAAGTCTCAGGTTCGGGTTCGGAGCACGAGAGAGGGCCGCGAACGTGAATTGGGCCGTAAAATTGAGGCGGCAGCAGCGTTGGCAGCGCAATGGGATCCCAGACGGCGCAATCGAATGGGTGACCGTTGGGGATGGGTTGTTAGAAATTCGAACGGCCAGATTACTAGATCCTGGATCACTCGGCACTTGAAAGAGATTGAATGTAAGTTGAGCGGCGCACGCGGTTGAACCCAATTTGGCGCGCTCAGCTTTTTCCATTCGGTGGCGAAGGAGCAGTTGCTGCTCAGGCGTGAAGATGCGCTTGTGTCTCGGGTGTACGGTTCGCGGCAGTGATGCAGAACTCACCTACCCATTCCTGAGAATTCCCACCTGAGTCTTCTCTATCCCAACCGTCTATTCACGGAACACCCAAAACGGCAGAATCGGTGCAGGTCCGAAAGCGCTGGCCCGTAGGATTCTCTGAACGTGAGGTAGAGAAGGGAAACTAGCGTTTGTTTCTCGCGCGTAGCGATGCGGCATTGCTGAAAGGGCCTCTGGAGGAGCCTGGGTGAACGAGAACTTAAATCCTGAACCATTCGTCGATGCGACTCGAGCGGCTGAGTTCCTCGGCATCAAGCCTCGCCGGCTGCTCGAAATGGCGCGTGCGGGGCAGATTCCTGGGCACCCGCTCGGAACCGGTGCGCGGCGCACATGGCGATTCAGACTGAGCGAGATCGCGAGAGAAGTTGAATCTAGCAGGTAAGGATCTTCCGATGCGAAGCTCCGACGTCCGGAATCAAAATAATGTGTTCCTATTCGTGCGATTGGGAAATAATCGATTGCAGGCAGTCTCCAGCGCCACAAGGAGACATCTGAAATGGCGCAACGGGGATGGATTACTAAAGAGCAACGCAGGAAGACTGGTCCAGTCTGGGTGTATCACTGGTACGTTCTCAAGCCGGAGACCGGAAAGAGAGTCGAGCACACGCGGGTGATAGGCGCAGTGGCTGATTTTCGATCCGACAAAGACGCTTGGCGTGAGATCGATCGGAGGCACCTCAAACCACAACTTGTCGACCAAAAGCTAGTCGCAGCTGGCCGGCTCACCTTCGGCGATCTCGCCGCCAGCTATCGGGAGAACGGTATGACGAAGTTGGCGGTCACAACTCAATACACGGTTCAGCACTACATCGATGACTACCTGCTGCCTCGTTGGGGAAAGAGTCTTGCACTCGAGATCGAGCCGCTCGCAATCGAACAGTGGCTCGCTTCGATCGCGCGCTCGAACCCGACGAAGGACAAGATACGGCGCATTATGTCCGTCATCTACACACGGGCGCAGAAGTACGGTCTGGTGCCGCGCAGCGAATCGTCGAATCCGGTACGTTGGGTTGAGCAATCGGCGAAGTCCAGCTACAAACCAATCGTGGTGGATCCCGCAACGGCCGCCAAGATCTTCGCGCTTCTCTCCGGCATGGAGCAGACGCTTGTGATTCTGGTGGCAGCAACGGGGATTCGTATCAGCGAGGCGATGGGCTTGAAGTGGGAGGACATTGATTACCACTCTAAGCAAATCAACCTTCGTCGGGTCTGGGTTCGGGACACGGTAGTGGAACGCATGAAGACGGACGACTCCGCGGCCCCTGTACCACTCACCGATCTTTTGGCCGACTGCCTGCGCAACTGGCAACGAGAGACGGTGCACGCTCGGCCGACGGACTGGATCTTCGCGAGTACGAGAACGAAGGGACGGCAACCGAGATCGAGTAGTGTGCTCACTTCGGATCATCTTCGCCCGGCGGCCATCGCTGCCGGGGTAAAGCTGAGAAAGGGCCAGCGGTTCGGGTTCCACAATTTCCGCCATGGACTGGCAAGCTGGCTGGTCAATCAAGGAACGGACGTGAAGACAGTGCAAGGGCTGCTTCGCCATGCGAACGTCTCAACGACACTTGGGCTCTACGCGCACCAGGTGAATGCGTCCATGATGGCGGCTCAAGACTCCATCATGCGCGCTATTCAGTCTGGCTCGCAGACGGTTCAGTGAGGCCGCTGAAGCGCGCGCAAAAGGAAGCAGTCAGGGCATGTCAGAGGGGGTCTTGCAGGTGAACAGGTGACGTTTTGCAGGTGAGATCTCACCTGTCGACCATTCTCAAGATCTGTAAGTGATTGATAAGAATGGTAGGCACGATTGGATTCGAACCAACGACCTCTTCCGTGTCAAGGAAGCGCTCTAACCAACTGAGCTACGCGCCTTCGCAGGTCAGCCTTAAGTTTAGCAGCAGATTGCCCCCAACGAAAAGGCGCGCTCAAACCCTCTGCGAAGCTGGCCACTTCTCGCCCTCCACGGCGGACGGCTTCCTTTCTCCCACCCTGATCAGAAGCGACATCTCGTTTCGCGCCCGCCTCCGCATCTGCGCTGCAGACGGTTATCATTGCCCGCATGCGCTCCGCTTTGCTTGTCCCTGTGTTTCTGGCTGCATCGGTGTTTTCTCCCTCGCGCGTCCTCAACCCTGTGCTGAGCGAAGTCGAACTGTCGTCGCATCTGGTCCCGGCTGTTGCCGGCAAGCCTGAGACGGCCTCCCACACCTTCGCCGTCGTGGGCGGCCAATTCCAATACGACGGCAAGCCCTACCAGATCCTCTCCGGCGAAATGCACTACCCCCGCGTGCCGCGCGCCTACTGGCGCAACCGCTTCCAGATGGCCCGCGCTATGGGACTCAACACCATAACCACCTACGTGTTCTGGAACCTCCACGAGCCCCGCCCGGGGGTTTACGACTTCGCCGGCCAGAACGACGTCGCCGAGTACATCCGCGAAGCCCAGCAGGAGGGCCTCAACGTCATACTCCGCCCCGGCCCCTACGTCTGCGCCGAGTGGGATCTCGGTGGCTACCCCTCATGGCTCCTCAAAGATCGCAATCTCACCCTCCGCTCCACCGATCCCAAATACCTCGCCGCCATGAACGAGTGGTTCGCGCGCCTTTCCAAAGAGCTCTCGCCGCTCCTGCTCCACAATGGCGGCCCCATCATCGCCATCCAGGTCGAAAATGAGTACGGCTCCTTCGGCAACGACCACTCCTACATGAGAGCGGTCAAGGACGGGCTCCTCAAATCAGGCCTCGCTGCACCTGACACGCTCCTTTACACCGCCGATGGCCCCGAGCAGGTACCCAACGGCTCCCTCCCCGAACTCCCGGCCGTCATCAATTTCGGCACCGGCGACGCCAAACAAGCCTTCGACACCCTCAAGAAGCTCCGCACCACGGGCCCTTATATGACCGGCGAATACTGGGCCGGATGGTTCGATCACTGGGGCGAGCACCACCACACCACCGCCGTAGCCGCCAACGCCTCCGAATACGAGTGGATGCTCCAACAGGGCTACTCCGTCAGCATGTACATGTTCCATGGCGGCACGAGTTTCGGGTTCATGAACGGCGCCAACAGCAACGGCTCCAACTACGAGCCCGACACCACCAGCTACGACTACGACGCGCCCCTCAACGAAAGCGGCCAGCCCACGCCCAAATTCACCGCCTTCCGCGAAGCCATCACCCGCGTCACCGCCGAGACTCCGCCCACCATCCCGCCCTCAATCCCGGCGCAAACCTACCCCGTCTCGCCCCACCCCGAATCCGCCTCGCTCTGGTCCAATCTCCCCGCACCCCTCGAATCCGACAAACTCCTCACCATGGAGGACCTCGATCAGTCTTACGGCTACATCCTCTACCGCACCGAAATCCCCAACGGCGCTTCCGGCCAACTCACCATCGACGGCCTCCACGACTACGCGCAGATCTACATCGACCGCAAACTCATCGGCACCCTCGATCGCCGTCTCGGCCAGTCCAGCCTCGCTCTTCCGCCAACCCTCAGCAAAACTACGCTCGACATCCTCGTCGAAAACTCAGGCCGCGTGAACTTCACCAAAGTGATTCGCACCGAGCGCAAGGGAATCACCGGGTCCGTCACCATCGGAAATCAGCAGCCGCAGCACTGGCAGATCTACTCCCTGCCGATCTCCGACCTCGCCGCACTCCACTTCACGCAAGCCCCGTGTGAAGGCCCCTGCTTCTACCGCTACTCACTCACAGCGCAGTCATCATCCGGTGCAAAGACCCCGATCCCCGACACTTTTCCGGACACATTTCTGGACACGCACACCCTCTCCAAAGGCGTCGCGTTCCTCAACGGCAAACCTCTCGGCCGCTTCTGGTCCATCGGCCCCCAGTTCACGCTCTACACGCCCGGCCCCTGGCTCCGCACCGGCCAGAACGAGATCGTGCTCTTCGACCTCCAGGGCTCCAAATCCGAATCCCTCAAAACCACCAACCACGCCGACTACGGCCCCACGGTAAAGTAGTCGTCAATTCCTAGGCTGGGTGCCCCCGATCCCTCGCACCTGGGGACCGGGGAATCAGCAGAAGACAAGAAACTCGGGTGCCCCATAGCTTGCCCTGAGCTTGTCGAAGGGTCTCCCGCTGTTGGAGACATGGGATACCAGGCCGCCGCCTACTTCACCGCCGCCCTCTCCACCTGCGGCTTCAACGGCAGCCTCACCTCCAGCGCCCCTGTCCGGTCGTTCGCCGTATTCCGCACCACCACCCGGATATACGCCGCCCCCGGAGGCACCTGCAATTCCTGCACCGCCTGGAACCGGTGATCCACTTTCCCTTCGGGCCGAGCCCCGTTCGAAATCTCGCCCTTGTTTAAAATGCTGTTCAGCATCGTGCCATCATTCGCGTACGCGGCCGCTGCAAACTCCAGCACAGTCGGCTGCTGCTTCCTCATCGCCGCCGCCCGCAGCGCCGGATCAATCACGTCATAGTTGATCACGTACTGCTGCAGCTTCACCGGCGCTAGCGGTTTCGGGTTTTGGTTATGCTTGCGAGTGCGGAAGAATGCCGGCGAATCCTCCAGCGCTCGCATTTCCTCCGCTGTCGCCGTCCTCGGCTCACCCACAGCCGACATATGCGCGATGAACAGCAGGTCATGGATCATCGGCGCCCCGTGCTCCGCCGTCGCATACAACGTATCGGCTGCCTTCGCCGCCAGGAACCTTTGCTGCACCACATCCTTCTTGTGTGCATTCTGCACCGCATCATCTGACACCGCGTAATACACACTCCGATACGTCAGCCGATACTTCTTGCCGTCATCCGCCAGCGCAACATGAATCCGCCGCTCCGATCCATCGAAGTTCGCATTCTGCGGCGCATAGCTCAGCGTGTAGTAGCTCTCCCCGTGCTCCACCGCTTTTTCAATCAGCTCTCCCGAGCGATTATTCCCGTAGAAGGCGCGTCCTCCCGTCGATGCTGCTATCGAATCCAGGTTCTGCCGATCCACGATCGCATCCCCGCCTCCCACAACAACCGCGTCATTGCTTCCTGTAACCCCCGACAGGCTTACCGGATAGAGCGCCACCCGGCTGCGCATCAGCGAAGCATACGTGTTTCGAATCCTGTCCCGTAGCAGCTCCGACAAGTCCAGCGTCGCCGGCCCGCCCATCCCGCCCACACTCCCCGGCATGGGTGGTGATGACGGCTTCGTCGTATCCGTCCCCACCACCGTCGGTCCCACCGGAATCGGAAAATAGCTCGCCAGCCAGATCAGATTCTTCCGATCCGGCAAGCCGGCCAGATACTCCGCCATGAAATTGAAATTCGCCAGCGCCGCGCCCGCGTCATACCTCCCGAACGTTTCCCCAAACAAAAACACATCCGGTATCGAAGGCGGCGGCCCCTTCCGCAAAATCGCCTCCCGCAGCAGCGCGTGATCCGTCGTGAACCCCTGCAGCATGTGTAGACCCTTCGCATTCACAAACAGTGCGATCCGCGTACCCGGCGCCGCATTGTCCACAAACTTCAGCAGCTCCGCGCGAAACGACATCTGATCTTCTTGCGACGTGTTCACCATGTCGTAGTAGAGGATGTACAGCGGCCCGCGCTCCGGCTCTCGCGGCATATCTACAAACGTATTCGGCGGCATCGGCGGCAGCTTCGGCGGAACGAATGCAGCAGCGGTTCCATCTGACGCGTCAAACGTCAGCACCCGCTGATCCTTCCCATCCTCCTGCACTTTGAAGTCGCTCTGCTTAAGCCCTCGTACCGGCTTGCCGTCCTTGTCCTGCACCACCACATCAATCGGAACTCGACGCACCGTCGAACGAAATACATAATCGCCGCTCGATTGCGGTGCTTTTGACGATGGGTCTGTCTGGGCAAATCCGGTGGCGATGAATCTTGACCAGGAAACAAGGACGGACAGCGCAACTATGGCAACAACGCTCAAATGCTTCATCTCTCTCCCTTGCTGAGGAGCTCAACCTTCACCGGAAACAACAATGTCACCGACTCTGCAACCAAGCATTGTACCCCTGTCTCCGCTTCGCGCAGCCTCCGCGCCAGGCTTCATCGCCACTCGTTCAATCCCAGTTCAATCGTCCTCCTCTGGTCGAACCGCTTCACCACTGCTGCCGCGTCTCGGAGGTGTCGGCTTGTTCACAGTGATCCCCGCCGTGCCCTCGTCTTCAGACTCATCCACGGGCTCATAGCTCACCAATCTCGCCGTCAAGATCCCAAGCCTGCTGAACGGCGCGGTAAGAAGTCCAGAGAGCGGCAAAATGGCCGTGATCTCCGTCCACTCTCTGGCCGTAAGCCAATCGTTCAGCATCTGGCTCTGCACGTTCGCGAAGCCCTTGGAAGAGATAGAGACTCCGTTCTCATCGCAGAAAACAGGCTTGATGCTGGCGATGCGTCCGCCACGCCGGCCCACTGCATGCTCAATCGTTTCCGCCCACATTTTCTGTACTTCGTATGAAGCGATCACTATGGGTTCGAGCACGACAGGCGAGCACGCCCTCGCAGCATTGCGAAACGCCGTTGCGCCTGCAATTTCGAACGCCTCTGGGTTCGAGTCCTCAGCATGGTAACTCCCGTGTACGAGATACGCAGCTAAATCAACTGCCGGATGCCCTCTCACAACACCCGATAGCATCGCGCTCTGCACTCCGCGATCCACCGCTTTCACAAAAGCGTCGGGCAGGTCACCGCCAACCAGGCTCGCAAAGGAGTAGCCCTCACCCCGCGCTCTTGGCTCGAGCCGCAACCTGCAGTGTCCATAGTTCCCGGAGCCGCCCACCTGCCGAATGTACTTTCCTTCTCCTTCGCCGATATTCCGAATCGTCTCGAGCAGAACGGGCCGGGGTCCATCAACGCGAATTGCAACGTAATGGTTGCGGATGCGATCACAGACCGAATCCAGGCGCGCTTTGCTCTCTGCCTCGACAATGTGAGTGATCCCAGGCGCTTCACAATGCACTCTGATTTCAGGGTCGCGATCGGCGATCTCTAACAGAGCCTTCTGGAGTCGCTCGTCATCGGTTGCCGCCTGCGCACAGATCGCAATCGATAGGAAAAACCGACCTTTGCTTGATCCGGCCAGCACGCTCCACCCCAGCTCGATTCTAAAAGGCTGCCTGCATCTGTCTCGGTTCGGCAATTCACGACCACAAATGGCCGTCAGCAAAAAGCGTCAGGGCACGACTTCACAGCTTGCTGCAAAAGTCCGAAACAACTGGGTTTTGAAAGGGCACAGATTCATCTGTGCCGATAAGCGCTGCAAATAGAGCGCGGCTTTAGCCGCTGCGGGACGGTTTCGATGAGTCCTGGCAAGACCGGCGCATTTCTCAGCAAGCTGTTCAGTCATGCCGAAGGTACAGCACAAATCAGAGATGGGCTTTATAGCCCCTGCCCAGCCGAAGTCTACCGAAACCACCAAACATCACCATGCTTCAGTTACTGCACTGAGCCAACTCCTCAAATCACGACCACGATGGCCGTCAGCAAGATGCGTCAGGACACGACTTTAGTCGTGCCGGAACGCGCCGTTACGCGCAAAGGTTGTTAGCCCCGCGCTTCAGCGCGGGGGTTCGTAGATAGGTAGTCGATTTAAGTCCTGTAGGGACGGTGCATCGGGCCACGACTTTCAAGTCGTACCTCCAAGTGGCTCAAATGAGCGCGGCTTTCAGCGCTGAGGGACGTTTCTCCCATTCAGGGGCCAAGCTCAATACGCAAACAGCCTGGACCGAAAAGGTCCTCCGAAAACCGCTTAGACTCAGAAGCAGAGGGAATCGCAGTGAGCGACGGACGAGAAGAGCGAGACGAAGAGGAGAAACGGCGCGAACGCGACAAGCGGAAAGATCACGAAGACTGGATCGATCGCGACCTCAAGGACCAATGGGAGCCGGAGCGGACCGATTCCTAGTCCATTTACCGATCGGTTAAATACGCTCCTGACCCGCCGAGATGTCCCGTCGAAACGCGCCTGAGCAGGGACAAGACCGTCTCATTGCAGGGGTGCACCTCACATAAGTCAAGCGGCGAAGCAGGTCCGATCTACCCTAAGTTGTTGATTCAAAGCCATTAGAATTTCGTGCCGGAGTTTGCAGTCTAATACGCAGATTTCGTCATACTTGAGATATGAATCCACATCTCTTGTACCCTCGTTCCCTTGTTCCTGCACCTAAGTCATTTAGTTTCAAACACCTTGTGGCTAAGTCCATTGTTTAGATACACTTAGAACGTCCGCCGTCTCGTAAGTCGCAGAAAACAGAGTACTTTGTCACAAAGAATAGGGGAGGGGGAGGGGGTAGTCACCTTCGCGTTTCAACTTCCCGACCGCTTGTAAGATTGATCAATGCCGATTCGTATAGCCATACCTGAGCCCACATCAAGGGACCCGGAATACAACACCCGTTCGCTGCCGCCCTATATTGCGGCACTGCAGGCATGTGGCGCCATACCAACTCTGGTTCCCCTCCACGAGCGGCAGGACCGCGTCGCTCAACTGCTGGCAGGCACTCAGGGAGTGTTGCTACCCGGAAGTCGATTCGACGTAGATCCGGAACGCTACGGCGACTCTCGCATTCCAGAGTGTGGCCCCTCAGATCCGGAGCGTGCTGCTGTCGATGAGCTGTTGCTTCAGGACGCGTTTAATCTTCACAAGCCCATCCTCGCAATCTGCCACGGTATGCAGACACTGAATGTCTGGCTCAACGGCACGCTCATCCAACACCTTCCTGCCGTAAGTTCGGTCGACCATGCGCCCGGGCGCGATGTGATCGATGCTCACCTGATCCAGATCGAGGAAGGTTCCATGTTGCAGCTGTTGAACGACAAAGGTGAAGCAACCGACTTCGTGAATTCCAGCCATCACCAGGCGATCGCTCGACTGGGCGACAGGCTTACGGCGAGTGCAGTTTCAGGTGAGGATGGTGTGATTGAAGCTGTCGAGATCGACGCTTTAGGCCAGTTCGTGCTCGGGGTTCAATGGCATCCAGAGCGCACATTCGCCGCTAAGCCATTATCTCGTGCCATTTTCAAGTCTTTCGTCGACGCCGCATCTCGGTGGCAGCCAGCGCCATCAACCGTTGCAGAGGCCGCTCGGTGAACGAACAGCACCACTCACTTTTTGGCCTGAATGCGCTGCTCGGAACATTGGGCCTCGCCCCGCTTTCTGCAGCTGAGGAAGTTCAGTTCAACAGCTATCTCGATCTTCTGATGAAGTGGAATGCGCGCATGAATCTGACGGCGGTTCGCAGTCGGGCGGAGATCTTGCGGACACACTTCGTCGAATGCATCGCGTGCGCTCGGGCGGTCCCGCAGGAAGTACATTCGCTTCTAGATCTCGGGAGTGGAGCCGGTTTCCCCGGCATCCCGATCTCGATCTGCAGGCCGGAGATTGCGGTCATGCTTGTGGAATCGCAGACCAAAAAGGCGGCTTTTCTTCACGAGGCCGTGCGATCGCTCGGGATTGGCGCGAAGGTCTTGGCATGCCGCGCGGAGACTATCACCGCAAAATTCGATTGCGTGACATTGCGGGCCGTGGATCGAATGAGTATCGCGGCCGCGACGGGTGCCCGTCTACTGCAAAACGGTGGATGGCTGGTTGCTCTTACTACTCGAACCAGCATGGAAGAAGTACAGAAAGCGGCTGGACCGGTACTCAAGCCCGAATGGATACAGATTGATCTACCCGGCTCAGAGCAGCGGCTTCTTCTGATGGCGCAGGCTGCAGCGACGACGAGTGCGATCTAGGTGAGTGTTCCACGTGGAACATTTCAGGTTTGACCGAGACATGTTCCACGTGGAACGCCGCGCATGTGCGATGACATAATTTGACCACCCCGCACCTATTGCAATGTTCCACGTGGAACACTCACATATGAATGCGCCGCAACCCGCGGACCACAGTTTTCCACTGGGTTGCCTTCAGTTCCTCTAAATTTTTCGCGCTGCTTCCCCGTGGCATATCTCTCTCATAACGCGCCACATCTACTCGCCGACCAACTCCCTCCAATTTACCTTTCCACAGCCTTTCCGGTTTCTCCACAGATGCACAGAAGCAGAGAAACGGCCCCTTCCTTTAACCTGAAAAGCCATGGGAAAGATTTTAGGGGTGGTCAATCAGAAGGGTGGAGTCGGCAAAACCACCACTGCTATCAATCTTTCCGCCTGTCTCGCACTGGAAGGCTTGAAAGTCCTCCTCGTCGACTGCGACCCTCAGGCAAATGCGTCTTCCGGCCTCGGGATCGGCCGAGATGACAACCGCCACTCCATCTACGACGTCCTCGTCGGCGACTCCGATGCCGCACAGGTCATCCTGCCTACCACAGTCGAAAATCTCTCTATTCTCCCGGGATCCAAAAACCTGACCGGCGCAAACATAGAACTTGCTACCGCCGAAGACCGCGCCGTCCGCCTCCGGCACGCCCTGGCCGCTGTCAAAGACAAATACGATCTCGTCATCCTCGACTGCCCTCCTGCGCTCGACCTCCTTACCCTTAACGTCCTGGTCGCCGCCAATGCCCTCATCGTTCCCATGCAGGCCGAATACTTCGCTCTCGAAGGAATCACAGAGCTGATCTCGACCCTCGAGCGAGTTCGCGCCGCCTTCAACCACGACATCCAGATCGAAGGCGTCCTCCTGACCATGTACGACGATCGCACCAACCTTGCCCAGCAGGTTCGTGAGACTCTTCGCCAGCACTTCGGCGATCGCATGTTCATCACCGTCATTCCCCGGAACATCCGGTTGGCAGAAGCCCCTAGCCACGGCAAGCCTGTGGCCCTCTACGACTCTCGCTCCCGCGGCACCGAAGCCTACTTCGAACTCGCCGGCGAATTCCTGGCCCGCAATCGAATCGAGAGCCCAAAGGCGCTCGAGCGGAAAGTCGCAGCGAAATCCAAGACCAAAACCGAAGTACGCTTCTGGCCTTACTCCTGAGCGGCACGCGCACCACGTGCCCGAACCAAATTAGATCCATAGCTCTATTTCGAAACTGATGTCGAGGTACTCTTGAATGACCACCGCAACTGCTGACAGCAAACGTCGCGCCCTCGGCAAAGGGCTGGATTCGCTACTGCCTCGCGTTCAGCAAACTCCACCTCCAGCGCCTGTTCAAGCTCCAGCTCCCGCCGCGGAAACGGACAGCGGCAAGCCGCGCGAGATCCCAGTCGACGACGTCGATCGCAATCCATTCCAGACTCGAACGCATGTCGATGAAGCAGAGCTCTCCGAACTGGCAGCATCGATTACCGCCAACGGTGTCGTGCAGCCGATCCTGGTTCGGCCGCAGGCGAACGGCCGATTTCAGCTCATTGCAGGCGAGCGCCGCTGGCGAGCCTCGAAGCTCGCCGGCAAGAAGACGATTCCGGCCATTTTGCGGCAGGTTTCCGATGAGCAGGCTCTCGAGATCACAATCGTCGAGAACTTGCAACGAGCGGACCTGAATGCGATGGAGCAGGCGCGCGCGTTCGAGCGTCTTTCGCGCGAGTTTCATATGACGCAGGAACAGATTGCGACGCGAACTGGAAAGGATCGCGTTTCGGTATCTAACTATCTTAGATTGTTGAGTTTACCGGAGAGTATCCAGAAGCTCGTGGAAACGAGCCAGTTGAGCTTTGGTCATGCTAAAGCATTGATGGGATTGAAGTTCCATCCGGATTTGGAAAAGACGGCTCAGCGAGTCGCGAATCTTTCGCTTTCTGTTCGCCAAACTGAGAGTCTTGTTCAGGGAATGCTGAACCCGGAGAAGAACAAGAAGGAAGCGAAGCCAGAGCCCGAGGTGGACCCGAACGTGAAAGAGGTGGCGGAGCGGCTGCAACGCGCGCTCGGCCTCAAGGTTCACATCGAGGACAAAAGCGGTCGCGGTCGCGTGATCATCGAGTACGCGAACATCGCGGACTTCGATGCACTGCTCGAGCAACTCGCGGGTGACTGATTCCGAAGAGCAACCTTATGGTTGCTCTTTCGACTATTCCCGTTCTTGCCGTTTGCTTCTTTGCTAGCGTCTTGTCTGAATCGGCGTGACATCAACGCCGCCGCGGCGAAACTTGTAATGCAACAGCCAGGAAGCGGGAACCGCGCGGCCGTCCTGTTGCGGCGGTTTGAATTTCCATTTGCGCGCAGACTCGAGAGCGATGCGCGCAAAGTAGGCGCTGGGGCCGCGCGTTGCGTACTCGGCGCTGCTGACTGCGCCGCCTGCATCGACATCAACGCGAATGGCAACGCTCACCGTGCCGTGAATCGTGTTGCTGGCGCGCTGCGGAACGTTGGGAATGTCGCGGGTGAGGACCTCACCGTCTGAGGAGGGTCGAGAGCTCGCGTGTGCGGTGCCGGCCGGGGGTGCGGGCGCCACGGTTTGCGGCGCGGGCCTCGACGCTTCCTGCGTTTCCGGTTGAGCGGGCTTCGATTCGAGTTCCCGAGGCGGAGCCTGATGCGCAGTTTCAGGCTGAAGAGGAGCGGTCGCTGTTGCTTTGCGGCTATGTATTCGCAGCCCGATGATGATCGCCACGAGAAGCAGGAAGCCGATGACAAGCGGAAGAAAGGGCATGCGCGCGGGCAGAGGTTTGTCGGGAATACGGCTTTGAGCAGATGTCGCGGCCGGGGGTGGTACGGCCGGGGTCGACCGTGCGGCGACCGGCTTTTGGGGAGGTTCGAGCAGAGACCGAATACCGGATACGGTGCAGCGGCGTTCGGGCTCGGGTTGGAGACACTGACGCGCGATCTCGGCGAAGGGTGCCGGGATGGACCCAGGCACAACAGGCTCGGCGTCGGCAGCGGCGTCCCAGATGGGGAGCTGCTGCGTAAGAGCTTCGACCAGGGTGACGCCAAGCGACCAGATGTCGGAGCGGGGGTCGGCAGGACCGGTGGCGAGCTCTGGAGCGTTGTGCAGGTCGTTGGTGATATCCGAGATGGGGTGACCGATGGCGACCAGCGCATCGGAGGAAAGCCGAATGTCGTTTTCAACGACGAGGACGTTGGATGGCTTGAGATGTGCGTGGACGTAGCCGGCCTTATGAAGGTAGTCCAAAGCGCTCAGAATGGGGTCGAGCATTTGTCGCGCTTCGTCGCCGGTGAGGGAACGCTCGGGAATGATCTGCGAGAGCAATTCCTCGGCGAGGTCGGAGACCAGGTAGACGCAGGAGTTCCCGCTGACGTCGGTGCGTCCGAAGTGGTGGATCCGAGCCAGGTGGGGGTGGGCGAGTTTGGAAGCGGCGACCCAACCGGCGAGACGATCTTCGGACTGCGGCGAGGACGGGAGGAGTTTGAGGGCGGCTTTCTGGGAGCCCAGGCCATCGAGCTCGGTGAGGAAGACGCCGCATGCGGCGGATCCTCCGAGCCACTCGAGGAGGGGGTATCTTCCATCGATGACCTGACCGACCCATTCGCCGCGAACTACAACAGCATTCATGGCTTACCTAGTGTAGACGAGGAGAGGGCGGGCGCAGCGCGCCGCCGGCTGCCGATTCGTGGTTGATACTTCCAGTTCAGAATGTGAGGTTTCCGCATGGTGCGCAGCACCAGTGACTACCCCCTCCCCCTCCCCTATCCCTTGTGACAAAGTACCTCTACTTTCTATGACTTACGGAACGACACCGGCGCTAAGTGTATCTAACCATTGAAGTTAACCACATTGTGTTTGAAAACAAAGGGGTTAGCGTCAGGGACCAAGGGACCAAAGAACCAAGGGAACGAAGGAGGAAGGGAGCAAGAGACCGCTTCGACCTGTTGAAGTGTGGATTCATATCTCAAGTATGACGAAATCAGCGTATTAGACTGCAAACTCGGGCACGAATTTCTAGAGTCTTCGAATCAGCAACTTAGGTCTGTTCGGACGTACTTGGCGGCTTGACTTGGTGTGACGTGAACCCCTCTCGTGAGACAGGGAGGTGTGTACCGAGCGGGCGAAGCGCGGGTCAAGTTATTGTCCGGCTTACCTTTGTAACGCGAAAGTCGCATTGTTGGCGCATTTGTCGCGTGTCAGCATTGCCACGGATGGAAGAACAAGAGAAGGCGGGCTCGAACCGGGCGGACATTCTTGGGTTCATTGGGCTCGCTTTTGCGGTGCTGGGGCTGGCCGATGTTGCGCTTTCGTATCGGCTGGTGTGCCTGACGGCGGCATTGATTTGCCTGCCGATGTCGTTTCATCGTCAGAGCGCGTGGCCGGGTTGGGTGCGGTGGGCGCTTTCGCTGGGGGCGATTTCGTTTCTGGCCTATGTCGGGTGGATGACCATGCGAGAGCGGTAGGTAGTCGGCGATTGCCGGGCGAGCGCGATGAGGAGTTTGTGGGCTAAGCGGGACGAAGGCGTGCAGAGTTGAGATCGACTGTCGAGATCCTCTGGGCCCTTGCAGCGCGTTGTAACTTCCGGTTAGGCGGTGACTCGAACCTGGACCGAGGATCAGATGGGCCACGCGATCCGAATCACTGCGATCACAAGCACTCCGTATTGATCCAAGAGCCATCGCAAACAGGGCAATTCTTCTCTCGTGCGTTGCCCAAGTTCCGCGCTAACGAAACACGAACGCTGCAAGGGTCCGGGATGGCCGCCAATTTGGACCCGAGTCAGCAACTCAACAACTTGTCTCCATTCCCTTACAACGTAATGCCCGCACTCATTCCCCTCAATCTTGCAATCTGCAAGTAAGATTGCACGAAAGCTATCCGGTGGTTCAGTCAGCCACAAGCCCGCTTACCATTACAACTGGTTCTCCACCCTTAACTGCGGATTACAACAAATCCCCCAACTCGATGTAACGATATGCCCCCACCGGAAACAGTGATATACCCCCAACCTGTACCACGTTATGTTTCCGCTAATGGAATGCTAGAGCAGCATCATCCCAGAGCAGTGAGGGGGCTAATGGGCGCGCTTCAGCCATCTCCCCTGTGGAGAGGGGCAAGTTTTTGACCTCAGTGTCTGGTTGGCCGGTAATCCGCTCGGAACAGGTCCGCCGTGGATCATTATGGAATAGGCGTCAGGTAGTCTACGCGGATATTAGACGGGACCTCGATGCATTCCAACACGTTGTTCTCCAGTAATGGCTCGATGAGAGCTGACGTTCCACCAACGAGCGTGAACTCTAGGTCGTAGTCCGTGCAGACACACCACGAGTGGTCGTGTGACCACCAGTATTCGGGCGTGAACTGGAACTGGCCGTTAACGAAGAAATCTTCGACCTCGTTCAACGTGCCGGTGAAGAGGAGGTTTTGATCTGTCGCGATGAATGGCATTTCCGCAAGGCGAAAGTAGCACTCTTGCTTTCCGGTCGCCATCGTCAGCACGGAAACGAGTTCGCGGCATTCGTCGGCTTCCAATGCTCCGCCTGCTGGCCCATAAATGTACCTTGGCCAGCACTCTGTATGCGGCTTTAAACGGATCGAGAACCATCTGTGCTTGATCTGAGGCGCGTAGGGAATTCCCAAAGCATTTGCTGCTTCCTTCCAAAAGATTCTCGATGTGGCCGAGGAGCGGCGCTTCTGAATAACCAGTTCGCGGACTATAGAACAGTCGGGCAAGCCGAGGATGGCGATCTCTTCGCTGCTGAGCGGGTTGTCAATGTTCTCGTAGTGCCCATCGAGTCTATGAAGGATTTTCGCGTATCTCTCGAACTGAAGCGGTAATACACATGATAGTTCCACGCCGCTCGTCGCAGGGACTTCGTCAGAATGTGGAGTGGCCGTTCGAGCACTCGTAATCCACTCAAATGCAGAGTTGTCATGAACAGCGATCACATCAGGATTCTATGGCTTCAGCCCTTCCACCGCTCTGGATGGTGCCTTGTTCCCGAGTAGTCGGCGATGGGGTACTTGGCAACTTCTTGCTCTCAAAACGATGGTGGCCGGTGATTTATCCGCAAGGGTGGATGAGGTTAAGCAATCTTAGGTCGCTTCATGATTCTTCTGACAACGGAAACGACCCAGAGCATCGCGTACAAATCCGCGATTCCGATTGGAATGATAAGGAGAACTGGTATCCATTTGGCTGTCCAAGGAATAAACAGAATCAGCGGGATGTGAAGTACGGCGAGAGAAACCATCGTTATCCAAAACCAAGCGTGGCCCCTTCAGCTTCCATCTCATTGCAACCGCGATGATGATTATCGAAATAGAAAAAACAGTAGGACGCGCAAGAACCAACTTGCCAAAGTGATCAAACAAGGCAAAGAGTACAAAAGCGCCGACCGGGATTGCGACATATCCCCAGACTGGCAAGCGCATTCGCCTGTCTTCCTCGTTTATTATTCGTGCCTTCGCCACGTCGTTCTCGCTAAAAGATTCGACTTTCAAGAAGTCTACCGCTGATTCCGAGAATGTTGTGGGCGACTCGAAACCGATCCAAGATCCGCCAGGGTTCGAGTTGCCGGCAACTCGCCAGTCATGGCTGTCCAGATCGACGGTATTAGCATGGAGAAAGGAATATGGCACATCCTGACCTCCAGGCTTTGGTGGATTCCCTACTCCCGTTCGCACAGTCCCTCTTGCGTAAACAAGGTGACTTTCATCCATTTGGAGCATGGATGAATTCAGATGGTACGATCCGATGGATCGCTGCAGATTCGGGTGAAGAGTTTCCCGACGCCCATACTCTCATCAACATGATGACGGAAATGATTGAGAGAAAGGCCGTCGCTCTCGAAATTCGTGCCGCAGCAATTTGCTATGACTGTTTGACGGTTCCGCCCGGAGACAGCATCAAGACTGATGCCATAGGGTTCAATCTGGAACGTTACTCAGGCGAATCACTCAGCCTTTTTGTCCCCTACGTGAAGCGGGGTGAAGAGCCTCATTTCGGTACGACATTCGCGACTGCGGGGACAACACATTTCTTCCCTACGTCCTCACGTCCTCACTGAGATTCGTGATCTTTTTGTTCGCTAAAAAGTGGTCACGGTAGAGTGGTCCGGCCACTCGGAAGTTGAGGAATTTGGTTTGCGACGGAAAAAACAACTGCCGGTTCCTCCACTCCGCTACGCTCCGGTCGGAATGACGCTCTGTATCGGAGAAGCGAACTGTTGAGCGCAACTGTCTTATCGACGCCCACTCGGAAGTTGAGGAATTTGGTTTGCGACGGGAAGAACAACTGCAGGTTCCTCCACTCCGCTACGCTGCGGTCGGAATGACACTCTGTATCGGAGAAGCGAA
>NZ_QFFY01000001.1 GCF_003131205.1 Occallatibacter savannae | reverse complement strand
GTAGGTCGCCCCCCCGGCGACCGGAGCGGAGAAACCCGCAGTTGCTCTTCGCAAATCCCCGCAACCCCTTTCCTTCCGCATCGCACTAACTCAGCCCCTTCTCGAACCAGCTATTCTGAAGCCTCACCCGTCTTCTCCGCCACCAGCAAGGAGAGCCAATGCTTCGTCACTGTGCAGGTATCCTGGTCGCCTTCACCCTCGCCACCGTCGGCGCCGCGCTTTCCCAGGAACCTCCCGCCATCGCACGCGCAGTGCCGGAGATCGCCTCCCTCGAGCCCGAGCTAGAGAGCCTCTATCGCGACCTCCACCAGCATCCCGAACTCGCCTTCCACGAGCAGCGAACCGCCGCCGCCCTGGCCGACCGTCTCCGCGTCCTCGGTTTCGACGTCGCTACCGGGGTCGGTGGCACGGGCCTCGTCGCGATCCTCCGCAATGGCCCCGGCCCCGTCGTAATGCTCCGGACCGAACTCGACGCATTACCCCTCGAAGAGAAGACCGGCCTGCCCTTCGCAAGCACCGTGAAGGCCCTCGACGCCGAAGGCAAATCCGTCCCCGTCGCCCACGCCTGCGGACACGACCTTCACATGACTGGCTGGTACGGCACCGCAAAAATCATGGCCCAGCGCCGCAACCGCTGGCAGGGAACCCTGATGCTCGTAGGCCAGCCCGCCGAGGAAATCACCCGCGGAGCCGCTGCCATGCTCGCCGATGGCCTGTTCACGCGCTTCCCAAAGCCCGACTTCGCAATCTCCATGCACGACGAGCCCTCGCTCCCATCCGGCAAAGTCGGCTTCCATCCGGGCTTCTTCCGCGCGTCTTCCGATGCCGTCGAAGTCACGATCTTCGGTCGCGGCGGCCACGGCGGCAAACCCCAGCTGGCCGTCGACCCCGTCGTCATCGCTGCCCGATCCATCGTCGGCATCCAGACCATCGTCTCGCGCGAAACCGATCCGCTCTCGCCCGCAGTCGTCACCATCGGCTCCATCCACGGCGGCAGCGCCGGCAACATCATTCCCGACGAAGTCCGGCTCCAGATGTCCGTGCGCGCCTACGACGACAAAGTGCGCAAGCACATCCTCGCGTCCATCAAGCGTCAGCTTGATGCCGAGGCCGAGGCCTCTGATGCCCCGGCTCCCCCGTCCATCAAGATCACTCCCGGCGCCGAGGTGGTCTTCAACGACCCCCAGCTCACCACGCGCCTCGCCGACGCGCTGCGCCGCGATCTCGGTCCCGGCAGCGTCGTTGAAATGCCCGCCAAGATGACCTCCGAAGACTTCTCCGAATACGGCCGCGCCGGCGTCCGCACCGCGCTCCTGCACATCGGCGCCGTCAATCCGGAGAAGCTCGCAAGCGGCGCCCGCATTCCCGATCTTCACTCCCCGCTCTGGTTCCCTGAGCTCAAACCGACGCTCCGATCCCTCGTAGCCGCCGAAGTCGTCATGCTTTCAGACCTCCTCGCACCCGCGCAAATAGCGGGCAACTGAGCCCTGAAACCGAAGCCGACCTGCACTTGCCGACTTCCCGCCATAACCCGGAGCCCACCTGGTTTCGCGAGCGCTGTCCAGCCGGTACTTAGGTTGCATCTAACTCTCTGAATCCGAAAGCGCAGACGGCTGTCCTTCGGGCGTTCGATAAAATCAGCGTGAGCTTGCGATGAGCGTTCAAGATCCAGGTGGGCAGCAGAGCATCGACGAGCTGGCTCGTGAAAACGAAGCCCGGGTTCAACTCGGTCTTGATGGAGCTTACGTCGGCCTCTTCGAGTGGAATCTCGTAACCGGTCAGTCGCAGTGGTCGCTCGGGTTCTATCGACTCCATGGCCTCGAAGCCGGCGAAGGGGCAAGCTTCGAGCTTTGGCGCAATCAAGTCCATCCCGACGACATAGCGCGCGTCGAGTCAGAAATCCAGAAGGCCCTCGCCGAAGGCGTTTCCCTCGACACCGACTACCGCATCATCCGGCCCGACGGCCAACTCCGGTGGACCTACCTGAAAGCCGTCGTGACCAGAAACGCAGAAGGCGCGCCGCAGCTGATGGCGGGATACTGCGGCGACATCACCCGCCGAAAGATGGCCGACGCCGCGCTGCTCGAGGCACAGAAGCTCGCCATCGCAGGCCGGGTCAGCGCCGCAATTGCCCACGAGATCAACAATCCCCTCGAGGCGGCCTTCAACCTGCTCTATCTCTCGCGCGGATTGTCAACTGACCAGACACAGATCGAGATGCTCGACAAGACGGTCGATCAGTTGCGGCGAGTATCAGAAATAAGCCAGCAGACCCTTCGTTTTGCGAGACCCAGTCAGCCCCGGCGCGTGCTGGTGTCCGAAGTCGTAGACTCAACACTTCACCTGCTCGGCCGCAAGCTATCGCTCGCAGCAGTCGACATCGAAACAGACCTGCGCCCAACCCGCGAACTCTTCTGCTCCCCAAACGAACTGCAGCAAATACTGACGAACATTCTGAACAACGCGGCCGAAGCCTCCAGAGAACGAAGGAAGATCAGAATCCGCGTGAGAGAGGCGATCGCCTGGTGCGACCGAAACGCCCACGGTGTACGCATCACCATCGCCGACGGAGGCCCCGGAATGCCCCCCGATACCCTCCGCCGCTTGCGCGAGCCATTCTTCACGACCAAAGACGAGGCTGGCACCGGCCTCGGCATGTGGGTCGTCGAAGAACTGATGAACAAGTACGAAGGCTCAATCGCGATTCGCTCGAGCACCGATCCCCGGCACCGTGGCACAACCCTCTCCCTCTTCCTCCCATTCGACTCCCACCGGGTTGCGCATTCCTGAACAGGTCCGGTTGTTTTCGCGATCACTCCCGCATCCCCGACCGGCGGAGAACTGCGGTGCGCTGGTCGTTGCGCCCATATAGTTAGCGTGTCTACTAAGCATGGAGTCACTCCGACCGGAGGTCGCCACTGGCGACCGCAGCGGAGAGCCCGCCCTGAGCGAAGCCAAAGGGAACCTGCAGTTGCCTCTTCGAGAGCAAACCCACTTTTACTTCCGAGTTGGCGACGAGAGATCCGGGACGCTTGATCCCAACACTCACAGCCCCAACGAAGTCGGCCTATCGTCCGTATAAGCAAAGGAATCCAGTTCCAAATCACAAATGCCCGGGTCGTTCGGATTGAAGTGCACCACGACCTGCTTGCCCATCGGCATCTCCCGCCCGGCAAAATCCCGCGCAGCCGCCTCGCTCGAGAAGTTCTTGGTCCAGGTTCCCGACCTCAGGTTTCCATCGAGGTCTGGGAATTCGTACGTGAACGTCGCGCAGAAGTAGCACCCGCCGCCCGCATCCCGCTTCTTCTCGACATCAAGCGATTTGATCGTGCCATCCGCAACGGGCCACTTGCTCGATCCCCGATATACCCACAGCGTGCGCCCCGCCACAATCGCAATCACCAGACCGAGTGTGAGCCACACAAGCGTATGAAGGCATGATTGATCGTAAGAGCGCAACCGCCCATAGCGAACCAAATTCGCCGGGGAGAAATTGAATGGCTGAGCTTCGGGCGAATCACCGCCCGACTACGCACAACACCGAGCTTAGAGAGCCCGCTGCGTCGCCAGACCCTTGAAGCGGAACGTCGCCTTCACCCGCCGCTGGAATGGGTCCCCGCCCGTCTCGGAGACATCGGGCAGCGGATTCGGAACGTCGTTGAACGAATACCCCTCAGGCGGTTCGGCCCCACCGGGTACGGCCAGCTCCGGAACCACCGAACCTGATTGCTGCTGAACGGCTGCAACATGCTGCCCCTCCCCGAGGAATGGCTGCAGCGCCTGCACCACGTTCTCGATCATGGTCTTGCGCACACGCAGCTGCTCAAATGCCGCGGCGATCTGGGTGAGCTCGTTGATAGCCGTATCATACGCAATCTGATAGGGTTGGGCGTTCATTCCGTCTTTCTCCACGGGCGCAGTGTAGCACCGGGTACCTTCACTTAAACCAAAGTTCAGGGCCCGGAGTGACCCAAAGGTAATAGGCAGGGGCCAAGTCACTTGGCTGCCGAAAACGAGAAAAAGAGCGAAGTTCCGCCGCCTTCAGCCGCAATTTGTCCTAAGTCGTTGCTCATAGGAGCCTTAGAGAGCTTTCTCCGTTTTGCAGTCTATTTCCGCTTTTCTGCCACACTGTATATAGATCCCGACTCACGCCCGAACACTTGCCGAAGGAGTCCAGAGAGATGTCGCTTTGAAGGCGCGTGTCGCTTTGAGAGGGCACGACTTCACAGCTTGCTGCAAAAGTCCGAAACGGCTGGGTTTTGAAAGGGCACAGATTTATCTGTGCCGATAAGGGGTGCAAATAGAGCGCGGCTTTAGCCGCTGCGGGACGGTTTCGATGAGTCCTGGCAAGACCGGCGCATTTTGCAGCAACCTGATGGGAGATTGAGGAAGGATGGAATGAGAAAGAGGGAAAGAGGAAAGACGAGGACACCCTGAAAGTCCGCTTCCATGCCGAAAGCCGCGGATCGTCCCAGCCCTAAGTCCTTTGTTTAGAGACACCTTGTAAGTAAGTTCAATCCCTGCATACACTTGGCGACCCGCGCTTTTGGCAAATGACTGAAACCAGAACACTTGTTCACAAGGAGTGTGGGGAGGGGGGCGGGGGTACACCACTCCAATTTGAATGTCTGCTTCCGGCTTCAGTGATCACTGATCACTCTCTATATCCCTAGTCCCTAGTCCCTAGTTCCTAGTCCCCGCTCCTAAACGCTCTTCGTCGCCGCCGCATTCGTATGCGCCACAACCTTCCACTCAACCACCCGAGTCCCTTCACCGTCCGTGAAGCTTAGCTTCTCAACCGGCAGTTCACCCTCGATCATCTTCACTGTGACGTTCCGCCCGTCGAGCGAAATCGTCCCAAACCCCGTCGCTGTCGAGAAGAAGCTGGTGAATGGCCTCGTCTTCAGCTTCGGGCCGAAATGCAGCGTCCGATCCACAGCCGAATACCGGAACCCCGACAGCGCTCCCACCAGCGCAAAGCTCGACATCGCGCGCGCATACCAGTTTCCGCACTCATACTCGTTCCACGGATTGCGCGTGCGCCCGTCATACCGTCCGCGCACCGCCCGCACAACCGTCAAACCCTCCTCCACAAATCCTTCGTGGATCAGGTGCGACGCAACCTGGTACTCGATCCCCGTCCACACTTCGTCCGAATAGACGAACGGCAACGTCGGCTTGCCGCCCTTCGGCCAGCTGCAAAGCAGCAGCCCCGGCTCGTGTCCCATCGCGTAACCCGGTCGCTGCGCATTCGCATGCTGACTCAGATCGGTTTTGAAGTTGTTGCGGAAGATGGCCTGCAAAGTAGCGTTCACGTTCTTCTGCGCAAGGAGCGTTTCGATGCCGTAAATGCTCGCCATCCACGCGCCGATCACGCCATCTGAAAGACAGCCTGATCCGTACTGGTACTTCGGTCCCTCGCGCTTAAGCAGTTGCTGCATCTCGCTGCTTTTCTCATCCACGTGTGCAATGGACTGCGCAAACGACTGGTCGTGCAGCTCCTGGTATTCGACCTTCTGCTGATAGTAGTCACCGTTGAACAACGTCTGATCCATGAACGCCGCGCACTTCTGCGCGAGCTCGGAGTACTGTGCCGCATCGCTCGTCTCGCCCACCGCGCTCGCCATCATCTCCATCGCCGACAGCGCGCCCAGATAGATGCTCGTGCACATTCCATCGGGTCCCCAGAACTCGATGTCATATGTATTGTGGTGCGGCTCGAACAGCCCGCCGCGGCGATCCGGATCCCATGTCGCAATGCAGTAATCAATCGATTTCTTCGCCGCCGGATACATGCGCTTCAGCCACGTCGCATCGCCCGAGATCTGCCAGTCGCGATAGACCTTCATGATCCCGCCAAGTTGCCCATCGGCTGCTGCCGGACCGGTATGATCGACCGGCCCGTCCGGAATCGCGCCGCGAAAGTTCACATGTCCGCGCTCGTCCATCGAACGAATCAGTTCCAGATCGCGCAGCGTGCGTTCCAGAGCAGGGAAGAGATGCGGCATCGCCTGCGCATAGTTCCAGACATGCGTGCACGATCCATGACAGCAGCCGGCATCGGGAAAGCATCCCTCCCATCCCCAGATGTTGCCATTCGCCTCCCGCAATATCGTCGGAGCCTTCAGGATCGCGAGATTCGCCGAGACCGCATCTATCACATACGGCGGAAACGACGAGTTGAACAATGCGTTCTTGAACTGGGTCGTCCGCGTGCGCAGCATTGTAAAGTTCTGCTCCACATATGCGGCAACTTCGCGCGCATCCTTCCACACCGTCGAGTAGTAAGGATGCCAAGGCGCAGGCGCATCGGCAGGCAGCGCACGGCATCCTGGCTGGCCTTCCGCAACCGATGCATTCTGCGCCGCAGCAACTCCGCCTTCGCGCAGATAGCAGTTCGGAAAATGCCACGTGATCACGATTGGATACGTGTGCGTTTGTCCCGGATCGAGATGCCCGTCAATCAGGATCGACGCGCCGTTGCGTCCCGCATTGTCCACCGTATTCGAGCCGTCGTTGGTCGTGAACGCCCCCGACGAAACCTCGCGCCACAGTGCCGACAGCGAGTCGAACTCCCAGCCCGGACTGCGCAGCCACATCGCTTTGACCCGTGGCTTTGCGCCGATCGCCGTCAGCGCCGCGCTGCCGAATGCCTCCGCATTGGCCGCCTCGTGGTTGAACAAAAACGCTCCCTTGCCCGGGATCGCTGCGTTCGCGCTCGCCGCCTGATCGGGCCTGCATCCCGGTGCGAGATGCGAAAGGTGATACGAAAACTCGTAGTCGACCGGCTTCGAGGATGTGTTGTGAAAGGTGTATTCGAGGATCGCGCAGGGAATCCCGGAGTTCTTGTCGTCCAGCGGAATGAACGGATTCCAGGCAATCAGCGAAACATCCAGCGGAATCCCCTGATCCGCGAATCGGATCTCGGCAAAGGGAAACTCGCCTCGGAAGTTGCACTTCTCAAACCGCGGAAACCCCTCCGAACCGCTGCGCCGCAGCCCCTGTCCCTGCAGCCCTTGGTCGAAGATCTTGAACGGCGGAAAAGGCCCTTCGATCAGCTTCGTTGTCTGCGCCGCGCCCTTGATGTGCAGAATCGCGAACGCCGCTTCGGGCGAATTCGCCGTAAAACCCGCCGGCAACGCCGTAGTCTCCGGCCGCGTCCTGATCGAAAAGTCCTGCAGTCCCCCGGAACCGTTGATGCAGATGCACCCAGCTCCCAGCCCCCCGATCGGCATCGCCACCTGCGTAGCCCGGTCTCCATTAAACGTCCGCTGCTGCCCCAGCTGAACAAGCTCGCCAGGCACCGACGGAAGCGATTCTGCCCCTGCCCCGGTCACGCCAGCGACCACATGCGCATCCGATGCAGTAGCTGGCACCGCAGAAGCCAGAGCTGCAGTTGAACTCGCAACGAGAAATTCGCGGCGCGATGGCTTTTTCAGCGACATAAACAAAGGCGGCTACGGCTGTGGAAAGGTTAACACCAGCAATCCAAACTCGCAGAGCAGAGACGATTTAAAGACATTTCAGCATTCCGTCTGGGCTAGAATTATGCCTGGCATCCTCTCGCTCAGATTCGAGCGAGCGCGCATCAGAGGCAAGTCACTTCCACCAGCTAGCGGAGAGGTCACTTCAGTTGCGGTTCCTGGTTGTGGTCGGGATTCTCGCGGTGCTTGTGTCGCCGGCTTTCGGCGCCGAAAAGGCAACTGTCGCCCAGGTGGAGCAAATTCTTGCTGAGGCCGCTGCGAAATCCCATGCCGCGCAGCACCAGCCCAGGTCTTCCGGCGAAGTAGCGGAGATCGCCGACAGCGACCTTCTTCCTCGTGTCGACGACAGCGTCCTCTCCCGCCTTGCCGGAATCGAGCTGCTGGACAGAATGAGTACGCTGACGCTGTACCGCCTCGTTGGGCAGTACAAGCTCGACTCCCATGCCCAGATGCTCCTGCAGCAGATGGCCGATCATTCAGCACTCCTGAAGCTACCCGCAGGCGAAGAGATCCCACTGGCCGCGCCGGATGCCGAGACCCAAAGCGCGATCTTCAATGCAGCCCGCGACTACGTCTTCGGCAAGCTGTCCCATTTGCCTGACTTCGTGGCCTTGCGAACGACCACCACCTTTGACAACGCTCCGGCTGCGTTGAAGCTCCTCCAGTCGGGAACCGAGAGCGCCGGATACCAGCGTCGCGAAGTGACGCAGAAGCAGATCACCTTCCGCGACGGCAAGGAAGTTCTCGAGCCATCCGCCGGCGCGAGTGCCGTCAACACCGACAACTCGGTATTTCAAAGCTCTGGCGAGTTCGGAACCGAGGCCGCGGTTGTGCTCATGGACCTTCAGCAGGGAATCGTCGCATTCGACCACTGGGAAAACACGATGGGCGGAGTCGCGGCCGTTTTTCGATACTCCGTTCCGCGAGCCACTTCTCACTACGAGGTCACCGACCGCTGTGACGAGCATGGCCGGTTCCACGACATCCCGGCTTACCACGGAGTGGTGGCGCTCTCACCCCGAAGCGGAGCCATCCTGCGCCTTACGCTTGAAGCCGATACCGATCAGGGCGATCCTGTCTCTCATGTAGCCAGCGTCATCGAATACGGTCCGGTTGTCATCGGCAGTCAGCGATCCATCTGCCCGCTCCGCAGCATTGCGTTCATGGTGCAGGAGGCGCGCGGTTGCTCGCGGGGCAGCCACAAGCTGCAGAAACCGATTGCGTTGGTCAATCAGACCATCTTCTCCAACTACCACCGCTTCGGGTCAGCTTCAACGATGGTCTTCGACGCCGCAGATACCGGAGATTCGGTGGCCGGTGTGGCTTCGCATGGGAAAGCGGCCCGCGATGAAAACACCAAAACCAGTACGGAACGTCCACAGCCCTGATCGAAGCAATCTTTCCGCCTGCTGGCAGATCGAGTGCTAGTCTTGTTGGTCGTAATAAGGGGTCCTGCCATGAAGCGTTTGCTCTCGACTGTTGCGGTTCTGCTTCTTCCTTTCGCTTGTGCATCGGCCCAGAGCAATGACCAGCAGGAGTCCGCTGGTCCGACGCTGAAGGTCAACAGCCGCGCAGTGCTGGTCGACGTGATTGTTACCGACAAAAATGGCAATCCGGTGAAGGGCCTGAAGCAGAGCGACTTCACGATTCTGGAAGACGGCACGCCGCAGTCGCCGTCCTTCTTCGAAGAGCACACGGCCGAAGATCTCGCAGCGCGTTCCTCGAAGCTTGAGTTTCCTTCGCTTCCGCCAAACGTCTTCAGCAACTACTCCCCCTTGCCCACCCCACCCGCAGTAAACGTCCTTCTCCTCGACGCCCTCAACACGCCCGCAGATGATCAGATGTGGCTGCGCCGTTCCGCACAGAAATATCTCAAAACCTTGAAGCCCGGCACCCGGCTTGCAATCTTCACCATGGGCATGCGGCTCAGTTTCGTCGAAGGATTCTCTGACGACCCGGCTCTCCTTGCCATGGCGCTCGGCTACCGCAAGTTCGACAAGGCTGAAGCGGCGGTGATGCTGCAATCGATGGGAGAGCTCAATGCCCTCAACTCCGTCATCGCGCTCATGGTTGCCCAGGAGAATCAGGGGCCCGACAGCCCTGTTCCCGCAGTCTCACCGGAATCGGTCGCTGCGTTTCAGAATTTCTTGCAAGAAACTCGTTACGGTCAGGACAGTGATCGCGAGTACAAAACTCTTGCCGATCTGAACCAGCTCGCAACCTTCCTCGGAGGTTTCCCGGGTAGAAAAAACGTCATCTGGATGTCGGGCGCTTTTCCGCTCGAGTTGTTCGGCAAAACCGACATGCGCTTCGACGATTCGATTAAGACGACCATCAACCTGCTCTCGGCGGCGCGGGTTGCAATCTATCCGGTGGACGCGCGCGGCGCCACCGTCCAGCAGTTCTACACGGCAGAGAATATTCTCGATCCGACGATTACCAACGGATCTCAACTCCTCGGGGCACCACCAGGAGCTTCCGCAAACCCGCCCAACGCCGGGCAGAGCCAGGGCGGCTTTGCCGGCAGCTTGCTGAATGAAAGCGAGAAGCGCGGCAACAGCAACTCGACCATGGACATGCTCGCCGAGCAGACCGGCGGCAAGGCCTTCTACAACCAGAACGACCTCACTTCGGTCATAGCCAAAGTAGTCGGTTCGAGCGCTGACTTCTATACGCTCTCCTATGCGCCGACCAACGCCAACATGAATGGCGCTTTCCGCAACATCGCCATCAAAGCTGGCGATGGCAAATACAAACTCTCCTATCGCCGTGGGTATTTCGCACGCGAAGAGAATCTGCCCGGCGCCGCCGGCGCCATCCAGCATGAAGCAGCTGTCGAAGCCTCAGAGGATCCCACCAAGCGCGATCCGCTCGCGCCCTTCATGGAATTCGGCATGCCGCAAACCGAGCAGATCCTCTACAAAGCGCACGTCCACCATGCCGATGCAAAGCCCGGCGATGATTCAGATCACGATCAGAACAACCGCCGCTACGCGATTGATTTCGCAGTGGACCTGGCCGACGTCGGGTTGAAGCTGGAGCCGGATGGAAATCGCCATGACACTCTCAACATCTCCTGGATCGTTTATGACCGGTACGGTCAGGTCGTCAGCCGGGAAGACCATCTGGTTCAGCTGAATGTGAAGCCCGATGTCTACCCCGTGTTCCAGAAGAATGGAGTCCAACTGCACGGAGCCGTGAAGGTCCCAAAGGGAGACTACTGGCTCCGCACCGGAATCTACGATGAGAGAACGCGCAAAGTCGGCACTATGGAAGTTCCTCTACGCCTGGTCAGAGACGAACTAGCAACGAGATAGCGCCACCCCGGCCTCATCTTTGTGCGCTCGCCGCCTTTTCATCTCCCTTCCAAGCCTCTACCGGTCCCAGATTCAAGCTTTTGAGTCCGGGCTCGATCTTGGCGCGATCGCCTACGGCAACGAGCAGCACATTGTCCGGATGCACATAGCGGTCCGCTGCCTGCTGGACATCCTTCGAGGTCACCGCTTCAATCTGCCCCGGTAGCTGAGCAAAGTAGTCCGGCGGCAGCCGGAAGAGCCACAGATCGTTGAGCTGCTGGTTCACGGCACCTGCGCTCTCGAAACTCCCCGGCAGCGAGCGAATGATCGAGTCCTTTGACATGCGAAGCTCCGCTTCAGTCAGAGGCTGCGTATGGATAGCTTGAAGTTCATGGAACAGTTGCTCCGCGGCGGGCGCAGTTACGTCGGCACGAACCTCGGCCCCGGCGATGAACGGCCCGGTTCCACGGTAATACCAGTAAAACGAAAACGCTCCATAAGTGTATCCATGCTGCTCGCGCAAGTTCATATTGATTCGCGAAGAAAACAGCCCACCCAGCATCGTGTTCATCACTGTAAGCGCAGGGTAATCGGGTGCGTTGCGCGCCACACCGACCCCGAACGTGAGCAGCGCGGTCTGAGGAGCGCCAGGTTTATCGACCACGAGCACCTTGCGTTGCGGAGCTTCAGGGGCATGCGGCAGACTCGGCGACTCGGCTGCGGAGCTCCAGTCTCCGAACGCCTTTTCAGCCAGCTGCCGCGCCTGTTCGGGAGTGAGGTCCCCGGTCAGTTCGAGCAGGCTGCTCTTCGGGCCATAGTGTGCCGCGTAAAACTGCGCCACGTTGTCGCGTGAGATCGATTTGAGCGAATCCTCCGTCCCAAGCTCGTCGTATCCGTATGGATTTGTCTTTCCAAACAAGTTCAGCACTCCCGTTCGGATGCCAAGTTGGAAGGGCACATCCTGTCTCTGGATCAGCGAAGTAAGGCGCTCCTTGCGCACGCGCTCAAGATCGTCGGCTGGAAACGATGGATGACGCGCCGCATCGGCCATCAATTCCACCCCGCGCCCCACATAGCGTGACAGCAGCGAAATGCCTATCTGCGCAGTGTCAGGGCCGCTGCTCACATTCAGGTCCGTCCCCAATAAGGCGGCTGCCTTTGCAATCTCCTCAGCCGAGCGACTGGTCGTGCCTTCGGAAAGCATCGCCGCCGTCGTGCCTGCAAGGCCGGGATGGTCCGGCGGGTTGGCCCCCGTCCCCGCAATCGTGACAAACTGCGCGCTCACGATCGGTAGTTCGTGGCGCTCTACCAGGAACACGGTCATGCCATTGTCGAGTGTGAAAACCTCAGGCTTGGGCAGAGCCAGGGCATGCTGAGGCCCGGGCTTGGGCGCGGTGGCTCGCCATGCCTGTGCCGCTTCAAACTCCGCCGTGTACTCAGGCTTGATCTTTACAGTTGCATCGCTGTCTTGAGGGCTGCGCGGCACATCATTCAGCATCTTCTTGCCGGGAACGCCATAGATCACCACGCGCTGTTCCTTGCCAAGAGTTTGCGCCGCCACCTTCAGCACAGCCTCTGGAGTCACCGCGTCATAGCGGGCCAGGTCCTTCGGCAGGTAGCCGGGATCTCCGGCGTATTGGTTGTAGTAGTTGAGTTGGTCGGCCACTCCACCGAATCCGCCGAGCCGCTCCAGCCCTGAAATGATCTGTGTCTCGATCTTGTTGCGCGACCACTCCAGTTCTTCCGCTGTTGGACCGCTGGCCGCGAAGCCGTCAATCACCTTCTCGGCTTCCGCCTCCAGCTTCTCCGGCGTTATGCCCGGCTTCGCCACCAGTTCACATTGCATGTTGGACGAAAGCGCAGCATCCTCCTCGGTGCAGGTGGCAGATTGCGCAATCTGCTGCTTATACACCAGTTCGCGATACAAGCGGCTCGACTTACCGGAGCCAAGTACGTTCGAGGCGATATTCATCTCTGCATCGCCCGGTGCTAACGCGTGCGGTGTTAGCCACGCCAGGATCACCTTCGGAAGCTGCACAGCATCGGTCACCGTGACGCGCTTTTCGCGCGTAATCGGCGGCGTCGCTACGGCGCCCGGTTTGACCTCGGGACCGCGCGGAATCGGTCCGAAATACTTTTCGAGCTGGGACTTGATCGTTGCCGGATCGTAATCTCCCGCGATGGCCAGCGTTGCATTATTCGGGCAGTAAAAGTCTTTGAAGAACTCGCGCACGTCCTGCAGGCGCGCCGACTCGATGTCGGCGTGAGACCCAATAACCGCCGCGTAATAGGGATGGCCCTTAGGAAAGAGCTGGTGATACACCTCCTCATTCACGAGGCCGTATGGCTGTCCTTCCAGTCCCTGGCGGCGCTCATTCCGCACCACGTCACGCTGGTTGGTGAGCTTCGCTCGATCGAGTGTGTCCAGCAGGAAGCCCATGCGGTCGCTCTCCAGCCAAAGTGCGAGCTCGAGCTGGTTCGAAGGCATCGTTTCAAAGTAGTCAGTGCGATCCCACGCAGTGGTGCCATTGATGTCCGTGCCGCCGGCTCCTTCTACGTATTTGAAATGCGCCTTCTCGCCAACGTGCTTGGAGCCCTCAAACATCATGTGTTCAAACAAATGCGCAAACCCGGTGCGCCTGGCGCGTTCCTCCAGCGGACCGACGTGATACCACAGGTCCACCGCGACGAGGGGCAGCTTATGGTCCTCATGCAGTAGCACCTGAAGCCCGTTGTCGAGCGTGAACTGCTGATATGTGATCTGAGCCGAATTCTTGTTCTCCGGCCCATTCTGTGCGCCGGCAATGAGTAAGGTTGCAATCGAAAAAGAGGCAAATAAAAGCGCGCGTGTCATGTGTCGAAGTTCCTCCAGTTACGCGAACCACTCAGGGGTTTCGATCCGTCGATTCCGTCTCAGTCAGAGATACGATTCGACGAGATCGTAAGGTTAGACACAGAACAACCACAGAATGCATGAGGACGGAAAGCCCCGAAACCCGCGGGAGAGTTCAAGGCTGAGAGCAGATTGCTGGCACCACATCATGGATCGCGCCTCTCACTTTTTCAAGCGAAATCGACCACTGGGCCGCTGCAGGACTCGGTCGGCATCGTAGCCCTCAGCCCATTTGGCCAAACACTTTTGCCCATCTTGCTTGCTGCGAAGCCATATACTGATCCAGCTTCCCCGGTGCCCCTATGAACAGACGTGAATTTCTCCACACCACTGCCTTCGGGTTGGCTGCGGCCGCCCTCTCCCCCGCGCAACAGTACGATCGCGAAAAACGTCGTCGAGTCGGTCTGATCGGTTGCGGGTGGTATGGGAAATGCGACCTGTTTCGGCTCATGCAGATATCGCCAGTCGAGGTCGTCTCTTTGTGCGACGTCGATTCGCAGATGCTCTCGGAAGCTGCCGACATGTCCGCCGCCCGGCAGCGCTCCAGAAAGAGGCCTCGCACCTACTCCGATTATCGAAAGATGCTTGCCGAAAAAGATCTGGACCTGGTGTTGATTGCGACGCCCGACCACTGGCATGCCCTGAACATGATTGAAGCCGCAAAGTCCGGCGTGGACATCTATGTTCAGAAACCGATCAGCCGCGACGTACTGGAAGGCAAAGCTATGCTGGCCGCTGCCCGCCAGCACAAGCGCGTCGTCCAGGTCGGCCTGCAGCGTCGCAGCACTCCTCACTTGGTCGAGGCGAAGCAGCGCTTCATCGACGAGGGCAAGCTCGGGAAGATTGCGCTTGTTGAGATCTACTGCTACTACCACATGCGCGCCACGGAGAATCCTCCGGACACCGCGCCGCCGGCAAATCTGGATTACGACGCCTGGACAGGTCCTGCTCCAATGCGGCCTTATAACAGCCTGGTTCATCCCCGCGGCTGGCGCGCGTTCATGGAGTACGGCAATGGCATTGTGGGCGACATGTGCGTTCACATGCTCGACACCACGCGATGGATGCTCGGCTTGGGCTGGCCCACCAGGATTCATTCCACCGGTGGAATCCTTGTCGATACGAAGAGCAAGGCGAACATCACCGACACTCAGACAGCCACCTTTGAATTCCAGGATCTTCGAGTCGTCTGGCAGCACCGCAGTTGGGGCGACCCCCCGGATCCAAACTACCCTTGGGGCGCTACATTTTACGGCGACAAAGGAACGCTAAAGGTCAGCGTGATGAGCTATGACTTTACGCCTCTCGGCAGCGGTCAGCCGGTGCATCGAGACGTCACCTACGAGTTGGAACAATACCCCGAGGATAAGACTGAAAAAGACCTCGAGAAACACGTCGCCCCCGCCATCCGCCATCACATGCAGAACTTCCTCGCCTCCATCGACGCGCGAAGCCGTCCCGTCTCCGACATCGAGCAGGGATACATCTCCACCGCATCGTGCATTTTGGCAAACAACTCGATGAAACTCGGCCGGAGCCTGTCGTGGGATCCTCAGAAGCAGCTCGTGATCGGAGATCCCGAGGCAAACGCACTTTTGCGTCAGGAGTATCGAGCGCCTTACACGCACCCTGAAGCTTAGAACAGAATTGCTGACGATTCGCTAACGGCCGCCGCGAAGCGCTGACTCCGCGTCTGCGAAAAGCTCTGACATTCTCGACGGCCTCCGCGAGCGTTTGCGCTCAGTTCATCGTGTCGTCGGGAAGTTCAGCAAGTTCTTGATGAATGCGGCGCTCCAGGATGGCTTTTAGTTCAACTACAGCAGGGTCTTCCTGGCTCCATTCTTGGCTGGTTTCTACGTGCAGGAGGGTGGCTCTTAGTACTTGGAGAAGATGGCTGGATTTAGGACTGCTCATGGGGAAACCGATATGCTTTAGACGTAGTGTTACACCGACGAAAGCGCTGTGCCGGAATGGTTGGTGACCGCCGTCACAGCAGGTCGAAGCAGCCGGTAAACCGGGAAGCGGCAACTAAGTAGCTCGGAGGCCTCGGTGGAGATGAAACCAGCGATGAAGTTCGACTTGAGGCAGCGGGAGCTGTCAGCATCGGCGGGCTGGCGGATGGCGCAGCACTATCTGCAGAAGACGCAAAAGGTGGTAAATGAATCCAGGGAGGCGCTACAGCGGAGCGAATCTGTCCTTCGCTGGTGTCATGAGTATGGTCCCCCTGTCGACCGCATAGGGCAGGTCGAGTACACCCGCCAGGCTGCGGCGGGGAACGGAATGCAAAGTTTAGATGGTGGCCAGGGACGGGATTGAACCGCCGACGCCGGCCTTTTCAGGGCCGCGCTCTACCACTGAGCTACCTGGCCTCAGTGAAGACTTTCAGTTGCGAATCCTGCGCGGAGTCCGGCGGCGCCGGAAGTAGGAGGGGTACCCGAACAGTGTCCTGCAACGACTGGCCTAGTATAGCAATTCGGCATTCATCGCGCCAAGTCGCGGACGGAACACACCTTGGCCAGCCGACCGCACCAGCGTCGCCAGAATGTCCCGCCCGATTCCTCGATCACAGCTTGTCGTAAACCGCGACTCGCTCGCGGGGCTGGTCAACCTCCTGCGTGGTAATGGTCAATGTTTTGCCATCCGGTGAGACGCTATATTTGCGGTTCTCGATGACCTTCCCTTTTATCTTGAACGTGAGTTCAAAAGGCCCCGCTCCCACTCGTTTGCCTGAGAAGGCGTCGTCCTGCGACGCGTCCGGCCCGCTCTCTCCATAATCTTTACCGTCGAAGTTCATGCTGACCGTTGCCGCGTAGTCAGGCGACTTGAAGGTGAGGCCGCTCTCCTGGTACTGCTCTATATGAAGCTCGTGCGAAGAGTTGTCTTCGATCTTGACGTCTTCCCAGGTCCCCGCCCATCCCGAACCACCGCCCACGCGTTTCAAGATGACAGTGAAATCCGAACCTGAGCCGTCTGGCTTGTACCCTGTCCCTTTGATCGTCTGCGTAGAGCCATCGGCCGAGAGAGTATGCGTCATGGAACTGACGACCTTGCCATTTCTCTTGATCACCATCTTCCACGCATTCGGGCCATCGGGAGCGATAGATCCGGTGCTGCCATCACTGGCCGCTTGATCGGTCCCGTCCGCAGTAATGGTGTCGGATGTCCCGCCCGAGGTGATCCTGTATTTATTTCCGCCCAGGTCTTCGATCTTCATCTGCATGCCCGTGAACGAACTCTTCGAAGCATTCAGTTTCCACTTGCCGACAAACGGATCCTCCGCGGCCCACATGTGCCCTGCAACAAAGAGCGCGAAGGTCATCACGAGCAGTCGTTTGAGCATGATTCATAGCCTCCTTAAGTTTCTGTAGAAACCCGGCATGTTCCGGCGCAGACCGAAGCGCGTCGCGGCTGCGAACGGAGGAAACGAATGCCAGGCCTGAGCGGAAGCCATCTGAGATCGAGCCAATATGCCGGGCAGCATCGAGTCCGCAGCGTTGATCGGTGACCGGAAAAGAGAGATTGAAGATTCTCTCCTTTGCAAGCCGGGTGTCAAGCAGAATCAGAGTTGAAAGAGCAAGGAGTTCGGGCTATTTAGATTTTCAGTCAGAACGAGCTTCGCAAGTCGCGGAAAAGCCATCTCGGCCGCATTGAGGCTTTGCACGCCCTTGCGTATAGTGGAGGGATTCCGCGGCTTTCCTTGCCAGGTCGCAGTGAATTCCTCTTCGATAGCTTCTCTGCTTTTCCAGTCATTTGTGCAAAATTCAGGTGGAGAAATAAGTCTGCATGGCCAGGATCAGGTTCAATCGCATGTTTGTGGCGGGTCTGCTTGCGCCCGTGGCTGCGGTGGTCTCGTACATCATCGTGTACCAGGTGCTCACAACGGCCAGCCACAACCTGAACGGCGATTGGCTGTTTCGCCTCTCGGCTGCCACGGTTGCGATGCTGTTGCCAAGCGTCTTCGTCTTTGTGCTTGCGGCGAGGCAGCGTCGCAGAGCGCCCCTCACCGCACTCTCCAAGCTCGGAATCGCCATAGCGCTATTGACCTTGGGTCTCGCGGCTCGGCCTGTCACGGACGGTGTCCTGCGCTCAAAGCAGGAGCGCAACATGGCGATGCACGACGTGGCCGCTCCTCTATTTGAAACTGCAGACGTGGACGGACACCTCTTCCGTCTCAGCGAGCAGAAGGGCAAGGTCGTTCTCGTGAATCGCTGGGCAACATGGTGCGGCCCGTGTCTCGTGGAGATGCCGGAACTCGACGGGCTCTATCGAGACCGAAAAGATCAGGGACTTGTCGTGTTCGGTTTATCGGATCAGGAGATTGGGATTCAAAAGAAGTTCCTGCAGAAGACCTCTGTCACCTATCCCATGCTGACGATGAGCGATGGAGTACCCGGCTTCTATCGAGATGTCGCCAGGTTCAAGGCGAGCTTCTTGATCGATCGAAACGGCATGCTCCATCCGATTGCAGACACCTCGTCTACGGGAATTAGAAACGCAGTGGATCTGCTCCTGGCCTCGGGTGTCCACTGACAACATCGCGCTCTACGACAGATTGATCTTCAGCGCCGCCGCATAGTCCACTTCCGGCTTGTAGCTCTTCGGCAAAGAAACGCGAAGTGACTCGGCCCCTTGCGTCCAGTCGACTTTGGCATCCGTGCCGAGCAGTTGGACGCGCTCCACCTTGCCGGGCTTCGTGGCCGCAGATGATCCAAGCGACTGCACTTGGATTGCCTCCGACGGCCACCCCAGCGCGATGGCGTAGATAACCGTGTTCGCCTTATTCCGCGTAAAGCGGATGTCTTTCTCCCCGAGCTTGTTCACGCTCTCGCCCTGAAACGATCCCGCTTTGATCGAGTTCGGACCTTCTCCCGAGATCTTCCACGGGCGCGTCTCGTAGATAGCCTCGCCGTTCACCTCCATCCACGACGTGATGCGATCGAGGATCAAGGCCTCCTTGCTGTCGATAGTGCCGTCCGGCCTGCCCGGGACGTTGAGAATAAACGTGCCGTTCTTGCTCACAGTGTCGATCAGCCAGTGGATGGCATCACGCGGGTTGAGATATCCGCCGAACTCCCCCGGCTTCTCGTAGAGATAGCGCAAGTAGTGCCAACCGCCGATGCAAGTTTCAGACTGCCACGCATACTTCATGATTTCGGCAGTAAGCCCGCGCTCGTAATCCGCCACGACAGCTTTCGCAAGGCGATCGGGCACGTCCTTCACGTTGAGTACGGCTTCGAGCTTGCCGCCGTTTTTCGCCAGGCTGTTGTTGTAGAGATACGCCCCGATGTTCATACCCGCCCAGCCCAGCGGCAGCAGCGAGTCATCGAAGTACAGCAGATCCGGATTGTGCTGATCGATCAGATCCCGCGTGCGGTCGTAGAAATTCTTGACATAGGAAACGTCGGGCAGTGCACTTCCCGGATGCTTCACTCCGTACAGGCGCTGCGGATTAAGCCCCTGCCACCACTGTTCCTTGCCGTCCGCTTCGGTCAGACGCCCATCGTAGGGAACGCCCGCAAGAGGGCCAGCCTTATCCGCGCCATGCGACGGCTGGAACCACCACCAGTTGCGCGCCTGGTGCACGGTTACGCCGAAGCGTAGTCCCTGCTTCCGCGCGGCTGCGGCCCAGCCGCCCACCACATCACGGTGCGGCCCGTACGATGCCGCGTTCCACGGATGGTGCTTTGAATTCCATGCGTCGAAGTTGTCATGGTGATTGGCTAGTGCGACAAAGATCCGCGCCCCTGCTTTCTTGTAGCGCGTGATCAGCTCGTCAGGATCCCAGTTGAGCAGCGTCCATTGTGCGCAGAGGTCTTTATAGCCGAACCGCGACGGCGGCCCGTAATGATCGAGATGATATTTGTACTGGCGCTGCCCCTCGACATACATGTTGCGCGCATACCAGTCGCCTGCTTCCGGCACGCACTGCGGCGTCCAGTGCGCCCAGATTCCAAACTTCGCGTCGCGATACCACTCGGGAGCCTCGTAGTCCAGAAGCGAATCCCATGTCGGCTTGAACGGCCCCTCTCCCGCGAGGTCGGGTATCGGCGACTGCATGGGAACGTCATTCCACATCTCGACCGGGGAGTGAACAGGCGTGGGGTTATAGTTCCACGCGGGCTGCTGCCAGTCGGCCTCATCGAGCTTCGTCTCGACGATCGCGCCGTTGCTCACTTTGTAGAAAACGCGTTTCTCCGGCGGAAGCGCGCAGAACTCGGCGTAGTCTCGCGTCAACCGGTTGAACCCCGCGGGAACTCCGGCCGGTGTGTCAGCGGAGGCACGCGCGGCAGAGGAAACGCCTGTGGATGCTGCGGTGGCTGCGAGTAGTTTGCAGAAATCTCTTCGCTGCATATGCGCTCCCGTTTGACGGCCGGATCGGGAAACAAGTTTCTCAAAACTGTTTCTTCTGCGGCAAACAATCTCCGGCATGGTAACTGAATGATCGTGCCCGTATAAAGCGATTTATTGCCCTTGTTCGAGGTTTCGCTTTTCCCGTATAGTCGATGCGTTCTTGAAAGCGCCCGACAGAGAGCACGAAGACAAACGAGCGCCTGAGGCTTGCCTTCATGGGTCAACGATACGGCCGTTCAATTTGCATTCTCGTGATCACGTTGTCGATCGCGGGGTTCCGCGCTGTCTCGCAGCCGACTCCGGGCCAGACAGCGCAGACGCCGAATGCCAAGGCGCTGCCGTTTGTGAGCACCATCTTCGGCGACAACATGGTGCTACAGCGCGGTAAGCCCGATGCAATCTGGGGATGGTCAGATCCGGGCGACACGATTCGCGTTGAGATGGGCGAAAAGACCGCGACCGCTGTTGCCGGCCCCGACCGTCGCTGGCAGCTGAAGATCGACCCGCCCGCAGCCGGCGGCCCGTACACCCTGAAGATCTCCGGACATCAAACCTTCGAGTTGCACAACGTACTCGTAGGCGATGTGTGGCTGTGCGGCGGCCAGTCCAACATGGGCTTGCCGCTGCGGTTCACAAAGAATGCGGACGAAGAGATCAAGGCTGCGAACTATCCGGAGATCCGCTTCTTCACCGTCGCAGGGCATCCGGCTTACCACCACGTGGATGTGATTGATGGCAAGTGGCAGGCCGTTTCCCCAGAGACTGCAAGCTGGATCTCTGCGGTCGGCTACTACTTCGCCCGCCGCGTGCAGAAAGACGTTCACATTCCAATCGGCCTGGTGGTCGACGCAGTCGGCGGAACCCCGGCAGAGTCCTGGACGAGCGAGGCGTCCCTCAGGCCGCTGCACGACTTCGACATCCCGCTGGCCGAACTCGACCGTCTCAAGAGCGAGAATGCTCCCGAGTACGGCAACTACGTGATGCACTGGTACGACCGCTACGACACCGGGCAGAAGAATCACTGGGCCGCGCCGGAACTGGATGATTCCGCCTGGAAGTCCGTGCCCGTCCCGGGCGGCTTTGCTGAACTGGGCGTGCCCGATACCCCTGCTGTCGCATGGTTCCGCAAAGAGATCGTGCTGCCCGATCCCTTGCCGAAGGCCACTCCTCAGCCAACGCCTGCTCCCGGACCGTTCCCGCGCAGCGGCAACATGCTTTCGCTCGGTGAGATCGAGCGCATGGACACTGCCTATGTGAATGGCATTGAAGTCGGCGGAAGTTCGTGGGTCGAAAACCCGCGCAGATATTTCATCCGCGACGGCATTCTGAAGCCGGGCCGAAATATCATCGCAATCCGCGTACTGAAATCGAAGCCGGTCGGCGGCTTTCTCTCCAAGCCCGAAGAACTCAACCTGACCCTTGCGGATGGTACGAAGATTCCGCTTGCCGGTGAGTGGAAGGCGAAGCTCAGCGTCGATGCAAAGCCCCCGCAGGAGCTGCCGATCGCGTACGAGAACTGGCCCATCATGCCCGCAGTCCTGTACGAGGGCATGCTCTCGCCCATTGCGCCAATCTCAATTACTGGAGCGATCTGGTACCAGGGCGAGCAGAACTCCCCGCGCGGCTACCAGTACCGCAAAATCCTTCCCGCCATGATTGCGGACTGGCGCGCTCTCTTCGCGCAAGGAGACTTCCCGTTCTACATCGTCAGCCTGCCGGCGTTCACCAAACACAGCGATACTCCCGTGAACGGAGACGACTGGACGGAGCTGCGCGAGTCGCAGGCGGTCGCGGCTGCGGCTGTCCCCAACGCATGCCTCGCGGTGACCATCGATACCGGCGAGGCCGACAACATTCACTCCAAAGACAAAGAGCCCGTAGGTGATCGATTGGCGCGCTGCGCACTGGCGAAGCAATACGGCGAAAAGATTGTCTACTCCGGACCCACGCTCGAGTCCGTGGAGCGCGCCCCCGGAGCAATTCGTCTGCATTTCGCGCACACTGACGGCGGGCTTGTGACGAAGGGCGATAAGCTGGGCGAATTTTCCATCGCAGGGGACGACCGCAACTGGGTTTGGGCCGATGCGCACATCGAGGGAGACACCGTGGTGGTGTCCTCGCCTGCAGTGCCGCACCCGACCGAGGTGCGCTACGCATGGCAATCAAACCCTGTGGCAACACTTTTCAACGGTGCGGGATTGCCCGCGGCACCGTTCCGTACAGATAACTGGCCTGGCAAGACAGAGGGCGTGAGACCGTATTGAACTTATCAGCGGAACTCACAACAGCATTTCTTTAACGAGGTACCGGAGAAGACCAATGAAAAGCGGATTGACGCGAATTGTGATTTGCATGGTTGCTGCTGGAGCGCTGAGCGCGGGTGCGGTGGCGCAGAACGCAGCAGAGGGGAAGAGCTCTGAGGATACGGCGAAGATGCCGTTTATGAATCCGCAGCTGTCCCCGGAGCAGCGTGCCATCGACCTCGTCCACCGCATGACGCTCGAAGAGAAGGCGACCCAGATGCAGAACAACTCGGCCGCTGTGCCGAGGCTTAAGATTCCGAAATACCAGTGGTGGAGCGAAGCTCTCCACGGCGTCATCAACGAAGGTGTCACGGAGTATCCGGAGCCGGTGGGCCTTGCTGCAACATTTGACGCGCCCGGCATTCACACCATGGCCGGCCAGATCGGCATCGAGGGACGCATCAAGCACGTCCAGAACGACCGCGAGGGCCACACCGGCATCATGGGTGGGCTCGATTTCTGGTCGCCCAATCTGAACATCTTCCGCGATCCGCGCTGGGGCCGCGGGCAGGAGACCTACGGTGAAGATCCATTCCTTACCGGGCGTATGGGCGTCGCCTACGTCACCGGACTTCAGGGCACCGATCCCAAGTACTACCTTGGTATTGCCACGCCCAAGCACTACGCCGTGCACAGCGGACCCGAGCCGACGCGCCACTTCGCCGATGTCGACGTGAGCAAGCACGACCAGGTGGATACCTACGAACCGGCCTTCCGCGCAGCCGTCGTTGAAGGTAAAGCTGGCTCGGTGATGTGCGCGTACAACGCCATCAACGGCGAGCCGGCCTGCGCGAATCAGTACCTCTTGCAGGATCAGCTCCGTGGCAAATGGGGATTCCAGGGCTACGTAGTTTCAGACTGCGACGCGGTCCGTGACGTTGCGGCAAACCATCGCTATCGTGCGACTCAGGCTCAAGGCGCAGCGATCTCGGTGATCCGCGGCATGGACAACGAGTGCGTCACCTTCACGCAGCGCTTCGGCGAACCGGTCGAGAAGGCGTATGTCGACGCCGTGCAGCAGGGCTATCTTCCTGAGAGCGTGCTCGACAATGCTCTGGTGCGGCTCTTCACCGCGCGCATGAAGCTGGGCATGTTCGATCCGCCGGACATGGTTCCGTACGCGAAGATCGACGAGAAGGAACTGGACAGCGCTGAGCACCGCGCCCACGCTCTCAAGCTGGCTAACGAATCGATGGTGCTGCTCAAGAACGATGGAACGCTGCCCCTGAAGCCCTCGATCAAGAAGATTGCCGTCGTCGGGCCTCTTGCCGATCAGACTCGCCCATTGATCGGAAACTACGCGGGACAGCCCACCAAAATCGTCTCCATCCTCGACGGGCTCAAGGCGGAGTTCCCCGGTGTCGCCTTCACGTTTGTACCGGGAACGCAATTCCTCCGCACCGATGGAACACCTGTACCGGACGCAGTATTGACAACACCCGACGGCAAGCCCGGCCTCAAAGCCGACTACAACGAAGGCATGCGGCGCGGACCGGGTCAGGCACAAAACACGCCTTCGCTGGCGAGCCGCACGGAACCCAATATCAAACTCACAGAGGAAAACCTGCCCAAGGAAGTCGCTGGCAAGAAGACTTTCGGCGTCCAGTGGTCCGGCTTCCTTACGCCGAACGAATCGGGCGATTTCCTCATCGGCGTTCGCTGCGAGGGATTTGGCCGTGTAGCGGTAGACGAGAAGCAGGTGGCCATGGCCTTCGGCGGCGGTACACGCGGCCTTTCGTCCGCCGTTGGTCGCGTTCATCTCGAGAAGGGACGCAAGGTCGCCATCGAAGTCTCCTATGGAACGCGAAATAGCAGCAACCCGCATGCGGAGCTGATCTGGGCAAAGGTGAACAACGCCCCGTCACAAGAGGCCATCGCTGCGGCGAAGAACGCCGACGCGGTCATCGCAGTCGTGGGAATCACCAGCCAGCTTGAAGGCGAAGAAATGCCCGTCAGCGAGCCCGGCTTCCTCGGCGGAGACCGCACCAGCATCGACCTGCCCCAGCCCGAAGAAGACCTCGTCGAGGCCGTAGCTTCAACCGGCAAACCGCTCGCGGTCGTGCTCATGAACGGCAGCGCCCTGGCAGTGAACTGGATCAACGAACACGCAAACGCCGTCGTTGAGGCGTGGTATCCGGGCGAAGAGGGCGGCGCGGCCGTTGCTCAAACGCTTAGCGGGAAAAACAATCCCGCAGGCCGCTTGCCCGTCACGTTCTACAAAGGCGTCGATCAGCTGCCCAACTTCGAAGACTACGGCATGGCGAACCGCACCTATCGCTACTTCAGCGGCAAGCCACTCTATCCCTTCGGCTATGGACTGAGCTACACCAAGTTCAGCTACAGCGATCTGAGCGTTCCGGCACAACCAGTTGCTGCCGGGCAGCCGGTCACTGCAGACGTTACGGTCATGAACACGGGCAAGCTCGCGGGCGACGAAGTAGTGCAGGTCTACCTCAAGTTCCCGCAGATGAAAGGCGCTCCGAACCTCGCCCTGCGCGGCTTCGAGCGAATCCACCTCGACGCCGGCGCAAGCCAGAAGGTTCACTTCGAGCTCAAGCCGCGCGACCTCGGGATGGTGACGGAAGATGGAAGTCCCATCATTGCGCAGGGTGAGTACACCATCAGCATCGGCGGCGGCCAGCCCGATACAGCAGCGCCGGTTGCTACCGGCAAATTCCACATCGATGGACAGTACGCATTGCCTGAATAAGAACACTAGCGCCGGTCAGTTCTTTGGCCTGCCGGCGCGGTTTCTCAGCCGATCCACGCACAAACACGAGAGGAGATGCTGTCAATGGCGAAATCGAAAGATTCAGTTGTTCTCACGCGGCGCGAGGCGCTGCTGCTGTCCACCACCGCAGGGCTGGGTGCGGCGCTCAGCAAGCCGGCATTCGCTTCTGACAGCGTGAAAACTGGCGTTCATCAGGAGCCCGGCAATGTCTCGACCCCGCGCACAGCCGTCGCCAGGACGCAATACGGCAAGGTGCGCGGCTTTGTAGATGGCGGCGTGCTTACGTTTAAGGGCGTGCCCTACGGCGCAACCACCGCCGGCGAGAATCGCTGGCTTCCTGCGAAGCCCCCGGCCCCATGGACGGATGAATTCCCGGCATTGACCTATGGCGGAAACTGCCCGCAGACTCTGCATCCCTGGACCAGCACCGAACAGACGTTTCTCTTCGACTGGGATGACGGATGGCAGAGCGAAGACATGCTCAAGCTGAACATCTGGACTCCCAGCCTGACAGGAAAACGCCCCGTGATGTTCTACATGCACGGTGGCGGCTTCAGCTTCGGCTCATCGTACGAGCTCCCTTCGCACGAAGGCGCGCAGATGGCACGCCACCACGATGTCGTGCAGGTCTCCGTCAATCACCGCCTCAACATCCTTGGGTTCCTCGATGCCTCGGAGATCGGCGGCTCCGCATACGAAGACTCGGCCAACGTCGGGATGACCGACCTCGTCGCCGCGCTGAAGTGGGTTCACGACAACATCGAGAACTTCGGCGGCGACCCGGATCGCGTGATGATCTACGGCCAATCCGGCGGCGGCTCCAAGGTGACCACACTCATGGGAATGCCGTCCGCAGTTAGCCTCTTCCATCGCGCGTCTGCGCAGTCGGGCGGAGGCGGCAACATCCCCAGCCGCGATCAGCAGAAAGAACTCGCGCGGCAGACCATGAAGGAGCTCGGGCTTGCTCCCAACGACATCGGCGCCCTGCAGAAAATGGAATGGGCAAAGCTCTTCGCAGCCGGTAACGCCGCGGCGGCCAAAATCAATCCCGCGGGACCGCCGATGATGGGCCCCGGCGCGCCCGGCACTCCGCGCGTAGGCTGGTCGCCCTCCGTAGATGGAAAGCTCATCACCATGCGCTCGTTCTTTGATGCGGCGCCAGAGGTCTCCAAAAACGTGCCGATGCTCGTGGGCTCCGTCAGCGAAGAAGGCAACCAGATGTCTTCGCGCCCCACGGAAGAAGAGTGGCATGCCGACCTCACCAAGACATACGGCGAGCAGAAAGCGACCGCAATTGTCGCGGCGTTAAAGAAGGCCTATCCCCAGAAGAAGATTCAGACCCTGTCGTACATGTGCAGCGGCAAGCCGGGCTTGAACGGGCTCGGCATGAGGAACAACGTGGCCAAAATGGCGCGCTTGAAGTACGAACAGAAGGGTGCGCCGGTGTACGCGTGGTACTTCACCTGGCAATCGCCCATGCTCGATGGCGTCGCCGGCGCGTGGCACACAGCCGAATTGCAGTTCTGCTTCGACAACACAAAGCGCTGCGAGCAGGGAACCGGAAACACTCCAGAGGCACAGGCACTCGCGAAGAAAATGGCATCGTCCTGGGCAGCGTTTGCGGCCACCGGCACTCCCGGCATCCCGGGCCTGAAGTGGGCGCCCACCGATCCCGAGAAGAACGGCACCATGATCTTCGATAACGAATGCAGGATGGTCGACGACCCGGAGGGAGAAGCCCGCAAGATCATCCTGACCTGATGCGCCTCATCTTCAGAACGACCATGTAGTCATCTGACGAGAGAGGTTCCCATCGATTTGCAGCTCGGCTTTCCTCACGCCCCTAAGACGCGGGCGAGACCGTGCCCACAAGGTTCAGATCGATGTGAACCTCTTTTGCCACTTTGAGGATAAACACGCTCGGATCCTTGAGTCCCCACTTCACGTACGGTACGACGAAGCTGCCCTTGGCAGTCAGATTCTGTCCGTCGATGTGAATCTGCATCGGAACCGTGAGATCGTGCGGCGTTCCGTGCAGCGTGAAAGTCCCCGAAACCTGAATCGTCGAGTCGCCCGTCGCAGCAATGGAACCCGTATAGTTCTGCGGTTGGAACGTGACATCGGCGAAGCGCTCGGCCTCCAGAACCTTCTGGTGCATGGTCTTGTCGCGCCCATTATCACCGCTCTCGCCGCTCATCGCGGACACAACAACGTTGCCCGACATCTTCGGCGCGCTTCGATCGAACTGAATCGTCCCGCTCGTTACGTGAAATGTTCCGTGCACCTCATGCCCCGTACCGGTAAGAGCAAAGCCGACGCTGCTGTTCGCTGGACTTACCGTGAACGTCTGCTGTTGCGCAAATGCGCCTGCGCCAAAAAGAAAAGGGAAGGCCATGATGAGTGTTCTTGCAATGTTCTTCATACGGGTCTCCTGTCAGTGTGTTGAGGTTTGCGAAACATCCTGCATCGGCGCAAGCTTCAAAAAAAGAGCAACGGATGCAATTTGCTGGTCGTTCAGATACTCATGTCCCGGCATGTCCGTGCCGAACACTCCAAATCTCGATATCACCGCGATCCTGCCTAAAGTCTGTTGCGCTGCGTAGCCGCGAAGCTCCGGCAATGTCTGAGGTACGATGCGCCAGTACCCCAGCCAGCGCAGCCGCGTGGCGCCCTGCGCATCGTGACACGTAGCGCAATGCCGCTGATACAGTCGCCGCCCTTCATCTGCATTCGCGCTCGCCAGCGCCGCCGAAGTCGGCGACCAAGCCTCTTCTCGCTCCCGCTGTAGCTGCTCGCCGGGTCCGTGCAGACTCGACAAATATGCAACCAGATCATTGCCTCTCCCATCGGCGAACAGAAATGCATACGACGGCATCGGCGAGCCATAGCTGACCTCGGCCGGATTCATCAGGTGCGCCTTCAGCCACAGCGCAGATCGGCGCAGCCCCACCTGCGACAGGTCCGGCCCCTGTCGCCGATTGCCGATCAGCGGCGGCTTCTGCGCATGAAGTTCCTCCATCGACTCGGTCGGTCCCCACATCGCAACATCAGGGCTGTTGGGCCGCACATATTGAGAGTGGCAACTGATGCACCCTTCCGAGATATAGATCTGGCGTCCGCGTTCAACCGGACTCAGAGTCTCCGATGCCTGCTGCGGCATCAGCGCATAGAGCACAAATGCCACTGCACCAGCGCCGGCAATCACCGCGGTTTCACGCGCGCTGCCTCTGACGATCGTCACGATCACCGGCGCAAGAACGACGCATCCTGCTACTACAACAAACCCGAGAGGCACGTGCCCCAGGTTCTGTCCCATCCCTATTCCCAGTGCCGATCCCATCCACCCTGCGATCGCGTAGATCCACCCCGCCTGTCTGCCGCGGTCCTCTGGCGAGTCAGCACGCGTCAGAAACGATGGATAGGCCACCAGAGCCACCGAATAAAAAGAAACTCCCACCGGATAGAACAACGAAGCACTCAGAATGAGCGCAGGATGCTGAAGCAGCACGCACGCAAAGCCGAGCGCTGCAAAAGCGAGGGCAAGCGCCACCCGTGCGCGGCCGCTCTGCACAAGTGCCGCCGAGGCCAGGGCTGCCAGAAAGTGAAGCGCGCCGTTCGTCCACAGGTGCACACTCCCCAGCCACGTTCCGGACTTCAGAGCCGGAGTGTGCTGAATGATGAAAAAGGCCGCAGAATCCAGCCAGATCAGTGCGGCGAACGAAACCAGTGCAATCGGGAACGACATGCGCGTTCCGGCGGTGTACTCTTCTGGTGCGTGCGGCTCAGACCCGAGCGGCAAAAGCATCGCAATCAGACACAGCGTCGCCGCGAGGATGGCCTGTTCCTCGGGAGCCGCGGTAAACACGGGCGGCACGTTGCAGATCAAGTACGCAATTCCCGTACCCAGCCCCACATAAACAATCCCTCGCCGATCTCCAGTCCATTGGCGCAGATGCGTGACCAGCGTTACGGTGGTGATGCCCAACCCGGCTCCAATCAGAAACGCGACGCAGGCGCCGGCAGCAATTCCCAGCGGCAACAATGTCAGCAGTGCCGCCACCGCGCAGATTGCAAGTCCCACGCGCAAACGCCTTGCGGGCTCCGGCACCACGCGCAAGCGGGGAGTCAGAAGGCTGAAGAGAATGCCGCCCGCAGCCATGGCTGCCATCACCATCTTCAGCGCGTTCCCGTCCACGCCGAGTTCCGCCAGTCGCGTCAGGAATGCGAACTGCGCGAAGATCAGGAAGTAGACATAAACCACGGCGATAAGCGCTACGCCGCGCCAGCCCGATGCTGAGGCCCTATCGCGCATCGCGCAGCCATCCTCTGCGCAGTCCAACCGCCTGAATCACCGCACACGTTCCATCGAAGACAACAACGCTCAACCACGCCGGCTGCAGATTTCCGATCGAGATTTCCGGAAGCAGGTAAAGAGCAACCGCCGCGCGCGTCAATGCGGTAAGGAACCACACAGTCTCGATGCGTTCCAGCGAAGAGGGCAATTGCAGAATGCGTGCGCCATACAGACAGGCCAGCCCGACTGACAAAACAAAGGCTCCAATGTAGCTGATGTAGGGCAATGCATCCGCCGGAGCACGCACGCCCATCATGCGCAGCGTAAACGCCGGAGCGGCGCACAGCGCAATACCCGTGAGCGTGTCTGACAGCCCCGTCACCAGTTGATAGGCAAACAGTACAGGGCGCCTCATGCCACCTTCACCCCGGGCAATTCAAGTTCTCGCGACACGGAGCGTTTCGTCTTCAGTGCCAACGATGCAAGCAGCCACTCAACCGAACCGGCAAGCATGGAGATTCCCGTGAGCAGGCGGATCACGTAAAGCACATTACGCGCCGTGCCGGGCACAATCGTGAACGCAGGGTCGGCACCTTCCACCCATCCCGCAACCATGATCACAACCACGTACGCTAGCACCCCGAGATTCCACGCATAGAAAGACCACGTTCGATTCAGAATCCACGCGTCCTCTTCCCCCAGCACCTGCACCAGGATGAAAATCACGTAGGCACTCAGAAACCCCGCCACAGCAAGCAGTGAGTGGCCCACCAGCGCGTCGGTGAACTTCACCCGATCGAGCACTCCCGGCAGGAACATGATCCACCCGGTAATGACCAGTCCCGCCCACCACGCGAGGAAGGCCGTTCTCCAGCGCCGTGTTGCCGGCGTCCACTCAAATCGCGCGTAGTAGGCGCGCACCAGCGGTACCCACACCAGCACGCTGGCCAGGCTCAGATACTGAGCCGGAATTCGATGGCTCACATCTCCCGAGCCCAGCAGCGCTGTCAGCGCGCACTCCGCAAAGAACACCGCGCAGCAGATGCTCGCCGTCCGGCGTACTCCCTTCAGCGGCCTCGCCACGCCAAACGGAACCGCGAGCAGGATCAGAACAACCCCGAGCGTCGATTCAAGCTGACTCGCGCCTGTCGGACCGCCCGTTGCAGGATCGATCGCCGGATAGCTGTTCGGGCTTGATGCCGCGAAAATCGCAATTGGCACGGGCAGCAGGCTCAGCAACCCCGTGAGTCTTGCGAGAAACTTGATGCGCTCGCCGGCCCCGCGCTTCCGATTTCTCACAAACGCGATCGCCAGCAGAATCCACAGCGCCAGCAGCGCGAGCGGAAAGAAGAAGCGCGCGTAGCCCGACCAGTCCAGAAACAGCTTGCCGCTCGAGTGCCCTTGCAGCCAGCTGTACGAGCCCACCACCAGCGCAGCGGACCACAACCACACAACCGGCCGGCACCACGGGGCCAGGCTCCCTCGATCCGCACCGTACGCTTTGAACAAGAGCGCCAGCATCGGCAGGCTGCACCAGCCAAACAATGCCGTGTTCATGTGCACCATCATCCACCGGCCGTACGTCCATTCGCCTAACCACGGGTTCAGCCGCGGCAGCAGCAGAGGAATGGCGATCATCACGCCCAGAGCATTGCCGAACACAAGCCAGCCCAGCGCATGCTGCACGGCCGCGGTCACGCCGGCAGACCGACCCGCTTCAGCGGTCCGTACGGATTCGTCCATCGTGCATCTCCAGCACCCGATCGCATGCGGCTGCCAGTGCGCGATCGTGCGTCGCCATCAGCAGCGTCACGTGCTCCGTGTGCGCCAGATCGAGCAGCAGATCAAAAACCGCGCCGCTGGTCTTCTCATCGAGAGATCCCGTCGGCTCATCTGCCAGCAAAATCCCCGGCCTGTTCATCAGCGCTCTGCAAATCGCAGTGCGCTGGCGCTCCCCGCCAGACAGCTTCTGAATTCGATGCTTCAAACGATGCCCGAGGCCCGTCCTCACCGCCAACTCCTTCAGCCGATCCAATGCGGCGCCGCGTGGTGTGCCCGCCGCCACAGCCGGCAGCAGGCAGTTCTCCTCCATCGTCAGATCCGGCACCAGATTGTGAAGCTGAAACACGAAGCCAACCTCATGCCTCATAAACTGCACCATATCGCGATTGCGTCCCAGCGTCTTACCGTTGACCGTGATCGTTCCCCGCGTAGGCTCATCCAGTCCGCCGATCAGGTGCAGCAGGGTGCTCTTCCCGCAGCCCGAGGGGCCGCACAAGGCAATCGCCTCCCCCTTATACGCTTCAAGATCGACACCATTCAGCACAGAAATCGTGCCCTCGTCGTAGCTCTTCCACACCTGTGAAGCTCTTATCACGACGGAAGAATCGCTGGCTTTGCTCTCGACTGTCATTCGAAGCGCAGCGCCTCCACCGGCTTGATGCGCATCGCGTAAGCGGCGGGATAAAGAGCCCCCGCCAGCCCTGTCAGTAGCGCCAGCAGCACCACAACAAGCATCAGCGCCGGATGAATCGTTACATCCACGTACCCGTGCAGCGCGGGCACCTCCTTCAGCGCGTACAACGCCGCCCCGCCAAGCGCCAGCCCGCACAAGGCTCCTGTTACCGCCACAATCGCCGACTCCCCGAAAATGGTCGCGGCAATCTGCCCCTTTGCAAAACCGTTCACGCGCAGGATTGCGATCTCGCGAATCCTGGTGAAGACCGACATGATCATGGTGTTCGCAACCCCGAGCCCGCCCAGCGCAAGTCCGGCGCCTCCTACTGCCCATGCCGTCGCTTTCAATATCTTGAACTGCGAATACGACCGCGAGAACTCCGCATCCTCCAGCGCAATCAGGTTCGGAAATCGCGCGTGGACCTCCGCCTTGAACGCCGCCGCATCTTCCTTGTTGCGCAGCTTGATGGTGATAACCGAAGAACCCTCTTTATGAAAGAACTTCTGCGCGGCTTCGAGAGGCATGAAAACTCCCCCATCCTCAAAACCGTTGCGTGTGCGGATCACCCCCATCACGTGAAACGTCCCATGCCCGATCGGCACGTCCTTTCCGGTCGACGTCTCGAGAAACTCCGCCGCGCGCTCTCCAAGTACAACGGAGTTGCCGCCCTTTCCAAACTGCCCTGCATCGCCTGAAACCCAGCTGGCATTGCGGATGCGCGCATCCTCTGCAGTTACGCCAAAGCATGTAATGATCGGATGATCCGCGCTCGAGACAACGCCGAACAACACCGGATCCGCATGACTCACCATGGGCCACGCGGCGATCTGGTCCCTGGCCGCCGGCGAAACGTCGCTGAAAAACAGATCTGAAACATTCCGCTCGAACACAATCAGCTCCGACCCGCTCGACAGGATGTTCGAAAACATCCCTACGGCTCCTTCCAGCACGGTCACCACCGTCAGCATCGCTGCAACGCTGAAGGCAATGCCGGCGATGCTGATGAGGGTGCGGATCTTGTGCCGCAAAAGATTGACCAGGATCAGTCGGAGAAAGATCATCGTTTCTTGTCGATCGGAATGGCTCCTGCACCTTCGATGACGCGGTCCAGTTCATCCTTCAGTGTCGCGCGAAACTCCCCGAGAAAGCTCAGCGACGGGCGAATCTTCATCAGCATTCTCAAGTTCCAGTCGCCGATATGCAAAAGACGAAGGAGCCGGTTCATCGCTCCCCCGACCCCGATGGCGAGAACCATATTTGGCCGGCCCAGGAACTCATCGCGCGCCGCCGTCTTCCCCGACGAGGCCGAACTCTCCAGCACATCCTTCAGGTCATCCACAATCTGATAGCTCAGACCCCAGCAGGTGCTGATCCGGTGCAGCAGCTGCAGTTCCCGCTGGCTTGCGCCTCCCGCCATGGCCGGCAGCACAAGCGTCAGCGAAATCAGCGAGACGGTTTTTCCTTGCGCTACGCGTTCCGTGCTGTCCACCGTGTGCGGCAGCTTGAAGTAATTCAGGTCCAGGCTCTGTCCGTTCAGCAGCCCTTCGGTGCCAAGGTGCTGCTCGAGATAAGCCTGCGCCTCCTGCTGATGTGCCGGCGGGCACGCCGCGATCGCCCTCCACGCAAGCGCATACGCCCGGTTGATCAACGCCAGTGCGCTCAGAATCGCACTCGCTTCCCCATACTCCACGTGAACGCAGGATGCGCCGCGCCTCATCGTCGCGTTATCCATGCAGGGCAGGTCATCGAACACAAGCGATGCCGTATGAAAGTATTCGAGCGCAATGGCAAGGTTCGTCGCCGCCTGTTCTTCCACGCCATAGGCGGTTGCCAGCCGGTGCACGATGCGGGGCCGTACCATGCTTCCGGGGTGGCTCAGCAGGTATTCGATCGCGCCAGCCAGCGTAGGCTCCACCCGCGTCGACACGGGCAGCCCCTCTTTGAATGCGGCAAGCAATCGCCTCATCGTGGCATCTCGCCTGCCGGCCGGGATCAGATCCTGACGAATCGCATTCCTCCACTGTTTGATTTCGGCGATGCTGCCCGGTGCCATGCTCTTCTCCGAATCCTGCGCGAATGTGATTCTGAGACGCTCCTCTTCTTAGATTGGAAGCGATGCCGCACGCATTCAGGCATGACAATTTGTTCATTCCAAGCCATATCGCTCAGTTTGATTCACTCTGGTCAGCAAACGTTACGCCCTTCATCTTCCCGGGAACACGACACCATGAAGTTTCGTTCATCTAGCCCGAACAGGCTCAGGAAGATGCACCAGGGCTGCGTCTCGTCGACTAACATTTTGTGTATGCGGCTCTTGATGGTTGAGGACGAGCACGATATCCAGTCCTTCCTGCAGCAGGCACTCTCAGAGGCCGGATACACAGTCGATGTAGCCCCCGATGGCAGGGCTGCGGAGAACTTCGCAAAAACCAACAATTACGACATCCTGATCGTCGACCTCGGCCTCCCCGATCAGGATGGCATCACCTTGATCACACGTCTCCGTCAGCTTGGCGTGCTCGCTCCAGTTCTTATCCTCTCCGCCCGCCGATCCGTCGACGATCGCGTTCGTGGTCTCGAGCAGGGCGGCGACGACTACCTCACCAAGCCCTTTGCACTCGCCGAACTGCTTGCTCGTCTCCGCAATCTGTTGAAGCGTAACGCACCCCAGGGCAGCGAACTCACAAAGCTCCGCGTGCAGGATCTCGAACTCGATCTGTTGCGTCGCGAAGCCAGCCGCTCCGGTCAGGTGCTTCAGCTCACGCCCCAAGAATTTGTCCTTCTCGAATACCTCTGCCGCAATGCCGGCAGAGTTGTCACGCGCTCCATGATTCTTGATAAGGTATGGGGCATGCGCATCCAGCCAGACACCAACGTGGTCGACGTGCACATCTACCGCCTTCGCGGCAAAGTCGACACCAACGGCCAGTCGCCTCTCATCCGAACCCTCCGCGGGGTGGGTTATGTCCTCCAGGACCGGTAAACCGCCAGTTCGCAGCGCTGCGTGGCGCATCTCCATGTGGGCCACGCTCGCATTCACCTTCGGCACCCTCATCGTCTTCATCTTCCTCGATCGCTTCGTTGCCAACGACATCCAGCGCCGTAGCGACGCCTGGCTAAGCGGAGAGGTTGAGGTGCTGGGCGACGTCGCCGAGCGAACGCCTAACGATGCACTCTATAACCGAGTCGTCGGCGAAGTTGCCGAACTCGCGTCCCGCGAAGTTCCCGAAAAAGCTGCTTCGCAACAGCCTGAAAACGATTCGGTATTCTTCATCCAGACTGCTCGCGATGGAGCCCTCAAACTGTGGGTCGGTGCGGGTGACGGCGAATCCCATCTTCAGGCCATCCGCGCATCTCAGCTCGCTGCCAGCCGTCCTGTCAGCATTCATGTTCGCGGATACAGCGTGCCCTTCCGCGTCGCGTCAGACAGCATGGGCGACGGTGGCCGCGTCTACCTAGGCCTCTCTGAGAGAGATCAACGCCGTGTCCTCCTGAACCTGCGCATCCGCTTCTTTGTCCTCTGGCTCTCCATTGTCCTTCTGGGCTTCGCCATCGTATTCTTCACTTCGCGCCGCACCCTCAGCCATGTCAGAAACATCACTGAAGCCGCGTCGCACATCGGCGAATCCGATCTCAAACTTCGCGTCCCCACCAGTTCGCGCAACGATGAGATCTCGCAGCTCGGCTACACTCTCAACCGCATGCTCGATCGCATTGAGAACGGCGTCAATCAGCTTCACACCATCACAGATTCTCTTGCGCACGACCTTCGCAGCCCGCTCACCGCAATCCGGGGCAAACTCGAAACCTCGCTCGCATCGCACGACGCCGATCATGCCGAGCCCATCGTCTCCGCCATCGAAGAACTCGATCGCCTCACAGACTTCCTCAATAAGTCTCTCGACGTAGCCGAGGCCAAGGCAGACGCCCTACGGCTCCACCCAACCGACATCGACCTCGATGAACTCCTGCGCTCCACCATCGACCTCTATGAGCCATCCATGAACGACCGTGGCATCCGCCTTCGCTTGCACAGCGCGAATCCCGTCCACATCGTCGCGGATGAAGGCCTGATCCACCGCATGGTTGCCAACCTTTTCGACAACGAGCTCAAGCACGTCCCCTCAGGGTGCAGCGTCGACATCTACCTGCAGGAGCAGGAAGGCGAGGCGCGGCTCATCGTGCGTGACAACGGCCCCGGCTTCGACCCGGAAGTGCGCGAGCACCTCTTCACCAAAGCGGTCAAAGGCAGAAAATCCAGCGGTCACGGGCTGGGCCTCGCCTTCGTCGACGCTGTGGTGCGAGCTCATGCAGGCACAGTCGCCGCAGACAATCTCGCTTCCGGCGGCGCGCGCATCCTGGTCTCGCTGCCGTCGGCTGCAAACCAAGCCGACCGTGTCCACGCTGTTCACGCAGGCTGACCCCGGCATGAATCTGCAGCTCACAGCGCGCATTCTCCTCGCAGCTTTTTGCGCCGTCCAGGGGCTCGCCACCATCATCCTCGACCTCAACCGCACGCATGCGGCACACCCGCAATGGCTCGGGCACGCGCGCTTTCATGTCGTATGGCAAACTCTGACCGCCGCAGTTCTGGCTATCATCGAGGTCTCGTTGCTCTGGTCCGCGGGACCGTTACTCTCAGAGCGCTTTTACCTTGTCGCTATCCTGGCCTCTGCGCCCATGGCCGGCTTCTTCGGTGCGCTCGCCTCCCGGCGCATCTACGGCGGCACTCTGTCCGATCCCGGCGGAATCCCGCCAGTCCGCTTTGAATTTGCTGGACGAGAACGGCAGATCGACATGAACCTCGTCGCCGAAATCGCAGGCATCATCACCGTTGCGCTGCTTGTGGCCCTCTATCGCTTCGCATAAGCCATCTATCCTTCCGCGCCTCTGGCGGCCTTCGCTCCCCTGTAAAACTGCTTGCCAATGTTTCATGTATACGCTTACATTCCCCTCAGGTGATCCGCATATGACCGTTCGTCCTCTGACTCGTACAGCGTTCCTGCGCACAATGGCAGCTCTCTCTCTTCTTGTCGCGGGCATTACCGCATTCGCCGCGGAGGCGCCCAAACTGGTCCAGAAGGACGGCCGCTACACGTTTCTCGTTGATGGACATCCCTATCTAATCCTGGGCGGCCAGATTCACAACTCAAGCGGCTGGCCCAGCGAGTTGCCCCAGGTCTGGCAATCCATGGAGGCTCTCCATGCAAACACAGTCGAGGCTCCCGTCTACTGGGAACAGCTCGAGCCGCAGCCCGGCAAGTTCGACTTCGCCAACGTCGATGCCATCGTCCAGGGTGCTCGCGAGCACCATCTGCACGCCGTCATCCTCTGGTTCGGCACTTGGAAAAACGGCAACATGCACTACGTCCCGACCTGGGTCAAAGAAGACACCACGCGATTCCCGCACGTCATTCGCCGCGACGGGGAACCCATCGATGTCCTCTCGCCGCTCTCCCGCAACACCCTCGAAGCCGACAAAGCCGCATTCACCGCTCTGACTCGCCACCTCAACCAGATCGATGGTGATCAGCACACCGTCATTCTGATTCAGGTCGAAAATGAATCCGGCAACGTCGGCAGCGTACGCGATAACTCCGCTCAGGCCAACAAAGAGATTGCGGGCGAAGTACCCGCAGACCTTCTTGCCGCAGCTGGAAAGTCGCGTGGCACTTGGGGCCAGGTCTTCGGCAGCGAAGCCGACGAGATCTTTCAGGCCTACCACCAAGCCAAATATATCGACGAAATCGTCGCGGCGGGCAAGCGCGAATTCAACATCCCGTATTACATCAACGTCTGGATCGACTATCCTGCAGCGCAGTTGCCCCAGCGTCAGCTCGCTCAGCCCGGCATCGGCTACCCCAGCGGCGGAGCTGTGCAGAAGCTCGTCGGTCTCTGGCGCAAACTCGCCCCTTCCATCGACATGATCGGCCCCGACATTTATGCGGATGACTCCCAGTTCTATCGCGAGACTATGGCCGCATATCACCGCCCCGACAACCCGCTCTGGATTCCCGAAACCGGCCGCAGCGATAGCTTCGCAAAATTCTTCTTCTACGCCCTCGGCGATGGCGCAATCGGATTCTCGCCCTTCGGAGTAGATCAGAGCGGCTGGAACATCCTCGGCGACGAGTCGTGGACTGCCCACGCACGCAACTACGCTCTCATCGCTCCCATGGATCGCGAGATCGCCCAGCTTGAATCCGAAGGCAAGGTCAAAACTGCCGTCGAAGAGCCCGGTCGCGCAACGCAGGAGATCGATTTCGGCCCCTGGCAGGCGACTGTGGCCTTCGGCTTCCCGCAGAACGATGGACGCCGCGCGCCGGGCACCAAAGACGCTCACGGAGCCGCTCTTGTCGCGCAGCTCGGGCCCGATGAATTCCTGGTCACCGGCGTCGATGCAAGCGTCGTGTTCCACCTGCCCAACAAGCCTGCGTGGATCCACAGCCAGATCCTGACCGCTGAGCAGGGAAGCTATGAGAACGGCGTCTGGAAACCAGTGCGTCTTTGGAACGGCGACGAAACCGATCGCGGCCTCTCGTTCTACGGCAAACCAACGGTAGTGCGCGTCAAGATGCAACGCTTCTGATCGCCATCGTGCTGCACGGCGATCGCACAATCTAATTCCAGTCTTCGTCGTCCCCGATCGGCATCCCCGGAGGAGCCTCGACAGTTTTCGAAGGAACAAATTTCGCCGGATCCTGCTCAAATCGTTCCAGCCGGTCCACCATCGCCGCACGATGAATCGCTTCCGCCGTATCCTTGGGCATCGGGGTCGATTTCCATTGGTTCAGCACGTCGCGAAGATGCCACAGTGCAATCGCCCGCGCCTGGCTTGAAGCACCAGGATCCACGGCTAACTCCATCTGCGCTTCGAGCGCGCGAAACTCCACGGCTCGCTCCACCTCAGACGACATCGTGTGCCCGCCTTCGGGCCGCTCCGCCACCTTCGCCGAAATCGCTTCCATCATCTCGCGCAGCGAAGTGGAGCCAGGCGCGCGCATGTGGTACTCGATCATCCTGCTCGCCCGCTCGGCATCCAACAGCACTTTCAGCGTCAGATCGGCTGCCGACTCCGCCGCTGCCACTGGATCGAACGTCAAACCCGTGTGCGACGGAAACGACTCTCGCGTTCGCGGGTATCCCGGCGGTACCGGAGGCAGCAACTTCAAGATCGACTCAGGTAGCGTCAGCGTTTCCGGCGCGAGCGTCTTCAGCACTGCCTGCAGCGCCTGCTTCTGCACCTTCGCATCCACGATCGTCGGATCCGGCAACCCATCGCCGCGCTGGTTGTAGCGATAATCCAGTCCCCCGATCTCTTTGATAGCCGCCTCTGTCTGATACCGGTGAAACAGATAAAGCGGAACCAGCGTCTTCTCCAGCTCTGCCATCGGCGTCCCGCGCCTGACCGCATTCTCGCCGAAGTTCTTCAGCGCGGCCGCTCGCACCTCCAGCACCCGATCCAGCTCCGCCGCCGGATCGCTCCCGTTATCCCACAAGTGCGCGCGCGGGTGCGCCGAACCGAACGGCCGTGCATCCTCATCCGTGATGAACACCTGTCCTGCGCGATCCGCGTCCGTCAGAATCTTGGCGAGCGCAGCGTTCTGCTCATCGGCGCTCGTTCCCTTTGCAAACTCGCGGTATCCATAATCGATCGCCACCTTGTCCCAGTCGCCGATTCCAGCTGCATATGCATGCGATGCATCGATGTGCCCGCTGCTATCCAGCGTCATCAGCGGGTGCGGATAATCCATTACGCTGTCACCCTGCTTCACCGTTGACGCGGCAAAGTTATGAGACAGCCCAAGCGTGTGCCCCGTCTCGTGAGCGGAAAGCTGCCGGATCCGGGCCAGCACCATCTTCAGCATCGGATCGTCGGCCGGCGCCTTCCCATCTGCATAGGGCGCGAGCAGCGCTTCAGCAATCAGATAATCCTGTCGTGCGCGCAGCGAACCCAGCGTCACATTTCCTTTGATGATCTCGCCCGTTCGCGGATCGGCAATCGCCGATCCATAGCTCCAGCCCCGCGTGTAGCGATGCACCCACTGGATGATGTTGTACCGGACGTCCATCGCGTCCGCGCCCTCCGGCAACACATCAACGCGGAACGTACCCTTCGCCCACCCAGCCGCCTGAAACGCCTCATCCCACCATCGCGCTCCCTCCACCAGCGCGGTCCGCACCGGTTCAGGAGCGCCGCGGTCCACGTAGTACTGAATCGGAGCAACCGCCTTGCAATCCGCCGTGCACTTCGGATCCTGCTTGGTCAGTCTGTGTCGCACCAGAAACAGCTGGTCCAGGGGCTCGCCCAGCGGTGCCGTGTAGTCTCGGTAGCGATTCTCGAAGAAGCCCGCCCGTGACACAAACCTGCGCGGCGTGAATCCCGGTCCCGGCAATTCGATAAACGATGTCCGCTCGCGAATCGTCATAGCGTGAGGATCCGGCGTAACATCCCGCACAAAAATCGCTTTCTCCGTACCATCCGTCACGAACGTGAGTTCCGCTTCAACCTCCGTGTTCTTCGGAAACGCCTTCGTATCTTCCATCTCGATCGCCGAGCGACTCGCATCCACACGATACGAGCCCTGCTTGGCCTGGGCCAGTGCGTCCGCTACACCGTGCACATCGTGAAGAAAGAAATCCGTCGCATCGATAAGCACCGCTCCCTCGGCCGACTCCGCAGCCACTGTAAAGCCCCACAGAACCGATTCCGCGAACGACTGCTTCACCGCAAGCTGCTCATCTCTGTCGTTGCTCGACGTGCGAAACGCCATGTTCGGCTGCACCAGCAGCACCTTCGGCCCGCTGCGCTCAAAGTGAACGATCCGCCCCTCCGAGACTTGCCCGCGATCGAGGCCCAGGTCGTTCGACCCCGTGCCGAAGGGCAGGGAAGTAGCGTAGATCAAATCGACGCTCTTGCCGCTCTCATCGAACCGCGGCACTTCGAGGTACAGCTTTCCGGCCTTCGCATCCCAGTCGAGCGGAACCAGCCCGTCCAGATGCTTCATCCCCGCCGTCTTCTCGCGGATCGTCGGAATCGCCGCCGATTCCTTGCCAGAAACGTTCTGTGCGATTGCCGCAGCTGTCAGAAGGGAACAAAAGCACAAAGAAAAAAGAGGAAGCTTGCGCATTCCTCCTTCTATCACGTCAGCTTGCGCTTCACCGCAATTCCGGCTCACCGCATGGTCTTCAAGTCCACCGGATCCATATCGGCATAGTCCTGATTCTCACCACCCATGCCCCAGCAGAACTTGTACGCCTGCGTCCCGACACCTGCGTGGATCGACCATCCCGGCGAGATGACCACCTCTCGATCCGCCACCACGATGTGCCGCGTCTCCTCAGGAGGCCCCATCAGATGAAACACGCGCGCATTCTCCGCCACATCGAAGTACAGGTAGAGCTCCGATCGCCGCATATGGGTATGCGCCGGCATCGTGTTCCACGTGCTCCCCTCATGCAGATGAGTCACGCCCATCACCAGCTGGCAGCTCTTCACGCCGCCCATGTGAATGTACTTATAGATCGTCCTGCGGTTACTCGTTGCCGCCGCGCCGATCTCCGTCGGCTGCGCCTCTGCCCTCCGCACCACGCTCACCGGGTACGCCGCGTGCGCCGGATAGCTCAGCATGTAGAACACCGCCGGATTCCCGCTGTCCTTCGTCTCGAATTGAATCTCAGGATTCCCGCGCCCGATATAGACCAGATCGAGGTTCTCGAGATCGTAGCTCTCATCGCCCACGCGAACCGTTCCCGCTCCGCCGATATTTAACACGCCGAGCTCCCGCCGCTCGGTGAAATACTCCGCTCGCAACTCCGGGCTGCTCGTCAAGTTCAGCGGCGCGCTCACCGGGGCCGCGAAGCCCACCACCGCCCGATCCAGATCCACATAGCTCAACCGAATCTCTCCCGGCCGGCAGAGTCCATCCGCCAAAAAGCACTCCCGCAATTCCTCCGTCGTCATCCGTGGATACCGGACCTGATCTGAAACCACAATCGTCTTCATCGCCATCCCTCTCGCACTTCGCGAGCGCCGCAACTTCCTTTACAGCATAAATCTGCAGCGCTGCGTGATCCTGCTTCCGGAGCCGTTCAGTCCCTCTGCTGTAGAATGGCTCGTTCTCTGGTGAAACATGAGAAAGGTACGGCAACTGTACCTGAACAAAGCTCCGGTCCGGTCTGCTGGCGAACTTCTTTGTCTCTTTAGCCTTGCTTTCTGCACCGCTTATTCCCAGGTGCAAGCGAGCGCTCACGACATCACCTGCGACACCGGCAGCGGCGAGTACAAAACCGAATTTTCCGGCACGACGGTTGAAGTTGGCCCCATGCGAAAGGGCTCCTTTGCCGAGCGCGCCTGCAGTGCCAGGCTGGCACGCAAAGGTCAGGAACTCTCCGTCGCCGACGATGCAGGCCAGATCGGGATCGACGTTCTCGGAGCAGACCTCGGCTTCGGCAAGCCTGTCGTTGCCTTTCAGGTCGATCAAACGGGACGCGGCTCGAACGTCGAATACCGCATCTACTCTCTCGCTAAGCCGCTCCGCCTTCTCCAGACGCTCTCCGGCGGCGACTCCTACACCGCCGCGGATACGGACCTCGATGGCCGAATAGAAATCTGGACCGATGACGCAAAAGCCATCGACGGCTTCGAACGAATTCCCGCCGTCGACTTCGATTTTGCCCCTCCGGTCGTCATTCGTTTCGCAAAAGGACATCCAGTTGATGTTGGCTCTGAGTTCTTGCCCTACTACGACGAACTGATCGCCAGGCTTCGCTCTCAGATGAGTCAGGCCGATCTCACCGGCTTCAAACAGAGCGATGGAAAGCTATCCCTCAAGTCACTCGGAAAAGACGCCGAGCTGCACCGCCTCTTCCGGACAAAGATCAGCGTACTCGAGCTCGTCTGCGCGTACCTCTACAGCGGACGAGAGAGTCAAGCGTGGAACGCCTTGTCTGATTACTGGCCTCTACAGGACCTTCCACGCATGCGCGACGCCATTACCGATCTCCATAGTCGCGGCATACTCCGCAATATCGAACACTCTCGAAGTCAGCCCTATCATCGAGGCCGCGCAAAGATCTACGATGCCGTGGCGACCTCACCGGTCGTGTCGACAGTCAACCCCTACGGTGGAGCGCCCGACTCTTCTCAAAGCGAGCCGCCCGTCGTACAGCCGAAGTCGATTCTTCTCCGCCGTCCCACGTCCCCGGACGGTAGCCTGCCTTCGCAAAACGAGACCGTCGAACTCGTCGTTGATGCTGCCGGCAAGGTGCGCTCCGCAAAAGTCATCAAGGCAGATGATCCTCAACTGGTTCAGGCCGCTTTTGGTTGGCACTTCATTCCGGCATTCCACGACGGCAATCCTGTCGCATGCCGATTCCGGCTCAGCATCTGGGCCTTGAAGTGATGTTGACTCTGGCACAGGGTAAGCCGCATCACTCCCTTCTCCGTACAACCGTGCACTCGCGGCGTTCCATCAAATCAGTGACATACCTGTACGTGTCACTCACGCATCTCGAGTGACAATGCGTGCAGACCCCAGGTGAAAGGAGCGGCAGCATGAGTTCGACGCTTCAGCCTGCTCGCGCTCATCGTCGCAGCCGGGCCCGCAGCATCATCGCCGAAGCCGCAGCCGAGCAAACCTCGCACAGCACCTTCGCGCGCTTCTCAAATCGCGCTTCCATCTTGCTAGGCTCCAAGTGGGCCTTTATCGGAGCCATTGCCGTCGTGTTGGTCTGGGGCGCTACAGGGCCCATCTTCCACTACTCCGACACGTGGCAGCTCGTCATCAACACAGGCACCACCATCGTGACCTTTTTGATGGTCTTCCTCATTCAGAACACGCAAAACCGCGATGCTCAGGCGATGAACCTCAAGCTCAACGAGCTGATCCTCTCCATCGGCGCAGCCAGCAATCGCATGATGGCCATCGAATCCCTCAGCGACGAAGAGCTCAGCGTCCTCCACGACCGTTACGAAAAGATCCGCGCCGAATGCGTGAAGCGCGGCAAAGACGATCGCCAGAAGCAGTAGTCGCGACAGAGTCCGCTTCGCCGCCGCAGCTCCACTCCGCCCCGGGCGCATCTTCGCCTCATCTTCACTTTTCCTTGAATCTACTTACCCCGCAAGTGACGGCAGGCGCGTTCGCCGCATCTTACTCACTGATGCGCTATTGCGTTTCGTACGGTCGCCTTGTGTCCTTTTCCGCCAAAAATCTCGTTGCGGTAGCGGTTCTGCTCTGCGGTGCTTCAATTCTTGCCACTGCGCAGGCCACCGCGCCCGCTGCACCAAGGTCCGGCCCCGTTGCCGGCCAAGCCGCCCCCGGCCAGAGCGACCCGCGCCGTCCCGAAATACAGCCCGACCTCGCCTCCGATCGCGACCCTGTTCCTTCGCCCGACCCCATTCCCGTCGCCGAGACGGCCGGTTCCAACACGTCGAATACTCCCGCCAAGGCCGGCGAAATTCAAAAGGGTCAGAACGGCGTCTACACGCTGCATGAAAACGTCGACGAAGTCCTCCTCAACTGCACGGTGATCGACGAGAAGGGCCATCCAGTCGAGGGCCTCACGCAGGCCGACTTCCGCGTATGGGAAGACAGCGCTCCTCAGCGAGTCAGCTCCTTCCGTCATCAGGACCAGCCCGTTTCCATCGGCCTGCTCATCGACAACTCAGGATCCATGCACGACAAGCGCACCGCCATCAACCACGCAGCGCTCGAACTCATGCGGGAGTCCAATCGTCAGGACACAGCCTTTGTCGTCAACTTCAACGACCACGCCTATCTGGACCAGGGCTTCACAAAGGATCTCGTCTCCCTCGATCGCGGCCTCTCGCACTTCGATTCCAGGGGCACCACGGCGCTTTACGATGCCATAGCCGCATCGGCCGACGAGCTCTCCAAGCACGCAACCTACTCCAAGCAGGTTCTCCTCGTCGTCTCCGACGGCGCCGACAACGCCTCGCACCTCACGGAGCAGAAAACTATTCAGCGCGTGCAGGATCTCGGCGGACCCGTCGTTTACTCCATCGGCCTGCTCTACGATGCCGACCAGCGCGAATACCAGCGCGCGCACGAAGCTTTGCAGACCATGTCCGACGACACTGGCGGCGTCGCATACTTCCCTCGCTCCCTTGAAGAGGTCAACTCCATCGCCTCTGACGTCGCCCGCGATATCCGCAACCAGTACACCATCGGCTATCACTCGACGAACCTGAGCGGCAAAAGCGGCTTCCGCGTCGTTCACGTAGAGGCAATCGGCAAAAAGGGAATGAAGCTAAGCGTCAGAACCCGCCGCGGCTACTACGCCAAGCCGGGCGGCGCCCCAGCCGGCCAGACCGCACAAACCGCACCGAAGCCCTAGCTGGCAATTTTCGATCGTGAGAGATTCGGCTTCTGGTCGGGCAACTTACGATCCGGTAGTCGCATCATTGCCGTTAACCCGGTTTAGGAATTAGGTCCAGTCGCTTCGCCGTACACGATGTCCCGTGACCGGATCTTCGTCTCGGATTGAACCTGTCAACTCGTCGACAGCTGTCGGGATGTACGTGAAGCATGGAAGAGGTTCTCGGTACCGCCCAACAACCTGACCTCAGTCTGTTCTCCGGTTCCGGAGAGATGGCCTGCCTCATGCGCGAGTTGGACTGGGAGAGTACTCCACTCGGCAGTCCCGACGGCTGGCCCCGCTCTCTCCGAGTCGCTGCCCGAATGTTGCTCGGGAGCGGATACCCCATGTACATCGCATGGGGACCCCAGTTCATTCAGATCTACAACCACGCTTACCGACCTATCCTGGGCAAGCTCAAGCACCCAGCCGCCCTGGGCAACGGAACACCCCAAACATTCCCCGAACTCTGGGAGTTCATCGGCCCAATGTTTCTCCGCGTTCTGGAGCACGGACAAGAGACGACGCTCCTCGGTCAGGCTTTGTATCTCAACCGGAACGGATATCTGGAGGAGTGCTACTATGACTTCTCCTACAGCCCTATCCCTGATGACGATCCGGGCAAGGTTGGCGGCGTTTTTGTCACGTGTACGGAGATAACCGGTTCGGTTCTCGAACAGCGGCGGCTGAAGACAGTCCGCGATCTTGGGTCCAGCGATCCGAATGTTCACACGGCGGAAGAAGTCTGCATAGAAGCAGCTGAGGTCCTGGGCAGGAACAATCTCGACATTCCGTTCGCAGCTCTCTATCTTGTCGATGAGTCTGGGGCGACTGCCAGGCTGGCTGCGGCCACCGGAGTAGAGGCCGGCGACCCAATCTGCCCAGTCACTCTCCCCATCTCGGATGAAGGTGCGTGGCCGGTTTCAAGCGCCCTTGAGAGCTCGCCGCTCCAGCATGTGCCCGATCTGGCCCAGCGATTCGCTCAGATCCCGACCGGTGGATGGCCGGATCCACCTGCAGAGGCCGTCCTCATTCCCTTCACTCGAACATCATTGCAGCCCGTCGGCTTCATTGTGATGGGCGTCAACCCTCGCAAGCAGTTTGACACCGCGATGGAGCAGTTCCTGGTGCGGTGCGCCCAGACCATTGGTGGCCGCATCGCCAGTGTTCGCGCCTATGAGGACGCGCGTCGCCGTCTCGAGTCGCTTGCCGAGTTGGATCGTGCCAAGACCGTCTTCTTCAGCAACATCAGCCACGAGTTCAGGACGCCCCTCACTTTGATCGCAAGTCCGCTCGATGATCTTGCAAACTCCGAATCCCTCAGCAGGGCAGATCGCGAAACCATCCAGTTGGCCAAGCGCAATGTCATCCGGCTCCAACGGCTGGTGAACAACTTGCTCGATTTTTCCCGGATTGAAGCTGGCCGCGCGAATGCAAACTTTGAGGCAGTTGACCTGGTCTCGATGACAGCGGAAATTGCGAGCGGGTTCCGATCCACTTTCGAGAAAGCGGGTCTGTCACTTTCAACAGATGCGGAACCGCTCTCTGAAAAGATCTATATAGACCGGGAGATGTGGGAGAAGATCTTGCTGAATCTGCTCTCCAACGCCTTCAAATTTACCTTCAGCGGGGGCGTGACGGTTTCGATTGATGAGAGCGCAGACAGCGTCTGCGTCAATGTAGCGGACACCGGAGTAGGGATCCCGTCCGAGGAGATCCCAAGGATATTCGAACGCTTCCACCGCATCGAGGGCACGAGAGGGCGGAGCTACGAAGGTACAGGAATAGGGCTCGCGCTGGTGAACGAACTCGTCAAGATCCATGGCGGGTCAATTCAGGTCACGAGCGAGCCCGGCGTGGGAACGCGGTTCGAGATTCGCCTCCCTAAGGGAACGGCGCACCTCGATCCCGAGCAGGTGAGCCACAGCAATGTTTCATCATCAGCTTCGTTAAGAGTTGACGGGTTTGTTGCGGAAGCACTCCGGTGGATTGATGACCCGCCCGCCGGCGATCTGATATCTCAGATCTCCTCCTTGCCTGAAGCGTTTGCAAACGAATCTGCGGTTAAGGCAGACCGACGCAGACGCGTGTTGCTGGTGGATGATAACGCAGACATGCGCGAGTATATGGCGCGTCTCCTTGAGCCCTTCTTCGAGATCGAAATCGCCCGGGATGGAAGCAAGGCGCTGCAGCGGATCGCAAGCAGCCGTCCCGACCTGGTGATGGTTGACGCCATGATGCCCGTCATGGATGGTTATGAGCTGCTCAAGCAAATCCGGGAGAATCCTGAACTCGCGAGCTTGCCGGTGATCATGGTTTCCGCGCGCGCGGGGACTGAGATGGAGATTCAGGGCCGCGAAGCAGGAGCGGACGACTATGTGAGCAAGCCTTTCTCAAGCCGCGAACTGGTGACCCGGGTTCGCGCGGTCCTGAAAGTCGCTGAGATTCGCGCCGCGAGTGAAGCTGCGATCCGTGCGAGCGAAAACCGGTCGCGACAAGTTCTTGAACGAACGACCGATGCCGTCTTCGTGCTGGATCGAGATTGGTGTTTCACCTATCTGAACCCGAATGCACTGCGGATGATTTCAGGCGGGCGCAATCTGATCGGGAAGAACGTGTGGGAGGAATTCCCCGACGCTGTAGGCAGAGCGTTCTGGAAACAATACCACCGCGTGATGGATGAGGGCGTGAGTGTCCAGTTCAATGAGTATTACCCAGCTCCTCTGGACAAGTGGTTCGAAGTTCACGCCTACCCAACAGAAGAGGGTTTGGCGGCTTTCTTCCGTGACATCACTCTGAAGCTGAAATCTGACGCAGCACTCCGCCAGAATGAGAAGCTTGCCGCTGTGGGTCGTCTCGCCTCTTCCATCGCGCACGAAATCAACAATCCGCTTGAGGCGATCACGAACCTCCTCTATCTCATGGAGATGGACGAGTTGATGCAGCCGCGGAGCCGGGAGTTTCTGAGATCGGCCCAGGCAGAGCTCTCGCGCGTATCCCACATCGCCACTCAGACCCTTCACTTCCAAAGACAGAGCAAAGGACGCGTAGAGGTGATCACTGCCGATCTGCTCGATTCAGTCATCGCGCTCTACCGCACTAGGTTCGCTGAACCGGGCGTTGTTCTCGAGCGCGATCTTCAGCCCGAATCGAAGATCATGGGATACCCGGGAGATCTGAGGCAGGTGTTTTCCAATCTACTCCGTAATGCGCTGGAGGCGATCGGCAGCAACGGACGAATTTCAATCCGGGAAAGAATCTGCACCGACCCGGAAAGCGGGAGAAGATTCCTGCGCATTACGGTTGCCGATTCCGGACACGGCATGACGCCGGACGTTCAAAAGCATCTGTTCGAACCCTTCTTCAGTACCAAGCCAGCAACCGGCACCGGTCTCGGCCTGTGGGTAAGCAAAGAGATCATCGACAAGCATTCCGGGCGCATTGTGGTGCGCTCTTCCACCCACCCGGTCCGCCACGGAACGGTCTTTTCTGTTCTCTTGCCGATCGAGCCAATCTAGCCAAAGCCGACGGAAAGTGAAAGGGCGTGAGAATCAAATCTCACGCCCTTCGTCTCTTGCTCGACTCGCTGGTGACCTCAGTGCAAGTGGAACTCCACCTCGACCACGATCTGCACCGCCACCGGATGCCCATCGTACATCGCCGGCTTGAACTTGTACTGACGAACAGCCTCGATCGCCTTCTCGTCCAGGCCCATGCCGAGGTGCTTCGTCACGTGCACGTTCTGCGGATTGCCCTGCGCGTCCACGATCAGCTGAATCGAGCAGGTGCCCTGGAACTGCGCCTGCCGAGCCTCTTCCGTGAACTCCGGCTGAACCGAATGAAGCACCGAAGGCGCGCTCACGCCGCCGCCAACGCTCATCAGGCCGCCGCCGTATCCGCCGCCCTGACCAGCGCCCACGCCGTTGCCTTTGCCCGCGCCGAAGCCGCCGCCCAGCCCGTGTCCGAACGACCCGCCCTGACCGCTACCCTGCGAAGCCAGCTTGATCTGCGGCGAGTCGCTCTCGCCCAGGTTCGCCATCTTCGGCTGATCCGGAAGCGTAACGTTCACAGTCGGCTGAATCGCCATCTTCGGGTTGTCGATCTTCAACTGCGGAGCATTCAGCTGCACCTTGGACACCACAACCGGCGGAGTACCCCTTTGCACTTCGATCGGCTTGGGCTGAGGGATACCGCCGCCGCCGCCGCCGTGCGCCACCTTCGGAACCGGCAGGATCTTCGCCGGCGGAGGTGCAGGTGCGAACAGCTTAAAATCCACGTGGCTCATGTTCATCGCCGGCTTGATTACCGGGGTCATCCGCATTCCCAGATACAGAATGCCGCCGATCACCACCACGTGCACAATCGCCGAAATGATGCGCGACTTCGGATCGCGCTCCTTCAGTGCGGAATCGAGCCCGCCGAATGTCGGTATCGACGTCGGCTTCACCCGCTCTGCGACGGGCGTGCTGGGAACAAGATAAAGAGTGCGTGGTTTCTCAGCCTCATCCTCGCGCAGATCTACTGCAAGCGATGAGGTGTTATAAAAAGCATTCGAAAACGGTCTTATCTTCGAATTGGCTTTACGCGATTTGGACCCGAATTCACCCATAAATTATCCCGGCTCTGTACTGCTTCCGGCCTCCCCCATGATGAATATTTGCGACCGAAAAAGCGTTTCTGTTCTCGCCCGAGACGTTGCCGTCTCTGGCTTCAAGTTGAATCACCAGATCCCCTTGTCGCTCCCGGTGATCTTCTGCCCCACCAGTGCTGCGGTGGCAAGCCATGGCAGCAGGCTCAGTCGAGCGCCGCTGTAAATCTGTCGCCGCCGGAACGTGCCGGCAAGCTGTTTTCCGTAGAGCATTGCGGACTGGGGAAGAATCGGTACGCGAAGGAAGTCCTTCGCAAAAAAGATCTCGCGTCCGTCGAATCGCGCGGCCTTCAAAACCCACTGCGGAATGTTGAGCCCGGTCCCGCGGAAGCGCTTCACATAATCGGAGACGATGGCCAGGTAGGTAGCCATCCCTTCCCAGATGCCCGCCGTCTTTGCGGCGACGTACAGGTCGTCGTAGTCCACCATCCCGGCTTCCACCAGCTGCGCACTGTCAATCACGTCACACAGCCTGAAGTAGAAGTGGCGGTACATGCGCTGCAGCGTCGAAATCATCAGCCGATCCGATACCGCAGGCACGCGGAAGATCAGCTCTCCCACCGTGATGCAGCGTGTACGATCGATCAGCGAAGATGCGATCGCGAACTGCTCTCCCGTCTGGCCCAGCCGCTGAACGTGAATCTCCACCAGCTCCGGCAGACCCGGAACAATGAAGTTCCACTTGCCGGCAAGCCGGTCGCCCCAGCTCCGGTCGTCCGGAATGGCGTGAAACTCTTCGCGCATCAGCTGAATCACTTCGCCCGGCGATGCATTCGTGAAAAGGTCGAGATCGCTCCCCAGGTCCGGCATGTGATCGAGAGATTTGATCACCGCAACGGAGTACTGGCGGTTCGTAAACGCATTCGTAATCTGAAACAGATGCGCAACCGCATTGTCGATACGCGCACGTTCCGCCGTGAGCGCGTCATCCGCCCACGCCGTACGTTCAGCGTCGCCTGCCTTCGCAGTAATCTTCCGGAAAACGTCGAGTGCGCGAACGATAACGTGATTCGTATCGGCGAGAGCTACCAGGGCATCGAAATCGGACTTCGAAATCTGCAGTACGCTCTGCTCAAGTTCAGCAGTGATCGTGCCCGCAGCAAGATTGTCGCCCGGCATGATCAGCAGCCGGGATAGGAGGTCCAGAGACTTGTTACTCAACAGAGATTGCATTCTTCTCTCTTCTCTCAGAATTAGGATTAAAGTTGCGGACGCGTTTCGAGCTGTGGCTCTGCCGGCTTTGCAGCCGGAGCGCTCGGCTCCAGGGCCGCGCCACGAGGCGTTAACTCAACGGGTGCCTGTTCCTGCCGGCGCTTCTGGCTGTAGACTTCTAGCGCGTCATCCACCTTGCTGTTGCTCGCACCGGCCACCGCATCGAGACTCTGTCCCTGCGCGGCCAGTTGCGTTGCCAGCCCGATGCTCGCCGCGGCATTCTCAGCCCGTTGCGCCTTGCTGTAGAAGTACTGCGCCGTCTCCAGGTCGCCTTCCTGCTCCGCAACGAATCCACGGTTGTTGAGCGTGAAAGCGCTATTCGGATCGAGCGAGTACGCCTTCATGAAGTCCTGCCGCGCTGAATCCCAGTCGTTGTGGTTCGCTTCGAACACCCCGCGAATCGAAAGCATGATCGCCTGCGAAGCAGCTGAACCCGTATTCTGGATGCGCTTCTCAAGCCGCTTCGCACTCGCGGCCGCCATGTCGCTCACCGACTTGCCGCGCCACGCGCGATCCGCCGCCACAATGGTCGGCTCCGTCGAGTGAGACGACGCTGCAGTCAGGTAATAGCGCAGCGCGCTGTTGAAGTCGCCCACAGACTCGCTCGCCACGCCAAGATTGTTCAGCGTGAACGTGTTGTTCGGCTCCAGCGCCAGCGTCTTCTTCAAAAGATCGAGCGCCTCAAAACCGCGATTCTGCGACAGCAGCCGCATCGCATTGATGTTCTGCCGATTCACCCGCATCGTGGTGTCCTGCAGATTCACCACGGCATCGCGCATCGGCTTGCCCTGCAGATTCTTGGCGCTGCTGAAGTCGATCGTGGCATTCGAGCCTTGCTCCGCTGCCAGTCCATAGAACTTCTGCGCCTTATCCAGATCTCCCTCGAGCTCCGATACGTACCCAAGGTTGTTCAATGTAAACGGATCTGCCGGATCGTAGAGGTAAGCCTTGTAGAACAGCCCTTCAGCGCCCTTATAGTCGCGCTTTCTGATCGCCTCAACCCCGCGGCGGTTAAGCCGCTGTACCGGAGTCAGTTCGCTGCGCCGCGGGATCTTGATGACGTGCGTATCCGCAGCCCAGCCCACAGCGAGCATCGAACTCGCCAGAAGCGTAAGTCCCGCAAATCGCACTGGATTTCTTAGTCCCACCGGCTATCTCCTATCGAAGCGGCTCAGAATTGAGGGGAAAACAGATAAACCTGCACAACTAGTTAGATGCCCATTTCTGATCTGTGTTGCTCTGCCACTAAAGTGGAATGTGAGCCCGTGACCAACGGCTGCCACCCAAACGCCATCTAACCAATCGTCTGACTCTCCTTTTTTTTGATAGGTGCAAGACCGAATGAATCGAATCCCTCAATTTGCGCTGCTGGGAGCGGTAGTACTTTCTCTCGGCGGCCGGGCCGACGCCCAATCGCAGGCCTCCTCAGCTGAACCAGAAGTCACTCCAACAACCCACCTGAAGTCCGTCGCGACCATCCCGCCGCTCCCCAAAGGGAAGAGCACGATCCTGGGTGGCTCCATCCGCGACATCGATCCAGTCCTCGACCGCTTCACGCTGAACATCGTCGGCGAAAAGCCAATGCGCATCCTCTACGACCAGCGCACCCAGCTCTTCGTCGACGGCAAGCGCATCTCGCTCAACCAACTCCATCCCGCCGAGCACGCCTCCGTGCAAACCGCCCTCGACGGCACAAAAGTCTTCGCCATCAGCGTGCACATCCTCTCCCAGCTGCAAAAGGGCGACTACAGCGGTCAGGTTCAGAGCTACGACCCGACCAGCGGCAACCTCGAAATCGTTGGCGAACGCGGTGGCGATCCCCTTCGTCTCAAAGTCTCCAGCAGCACGACGTTCGAGAGAACGGGGCAGGGCAGTTCAACACCTACGCCCGCCGGCCCGGGCGACCTCCAGCCAGGCTCGCTCATCTCTCTGCAATTCGACCCTGACGGCAAGGGACGCGCCATCGCCACGCACATCAGCGTCCTCGCCACTCCCGGATCCACCTTCGTCTTCTCCGGTAATCTCGTCTCGCTCGACTCGCGCGCCGGAACCATGATGGTCCTCGACCCCAGAGACAATCAGACCTACCAGATCGGCTTCAACCCCGGATCCATAGCATCGATCCAGGCCATCCGCCCCGGCCAGCACGTACGAATCACCGCCGCATACGATGGCAAGCGCTACCTCGCCGAAACCGTTACCGCCGAGTAACTCGAACGTCCGCCTCTCCTAGCTCGACAACCCTCAAGCACTCCCATTCAAAAGCCAAAGCAGCGGTTTACACGAACCGCTGCCAGGCAATCCACCCCCCGCGCGCTTAATTCGCGGGGCTGATCGCAGGCTGTGTGGTAGTCGTCGCCGGCGGTGCGAAACTCGCCGGAGTGCACGGATCGCTCGAGAACGAGCTCGCCGTCACAGGCTTCGGCGGACTCGGCGGCGTCAACCACGGCGACTTGCTGAAGTCGAAAAACTCCAGCAGATTCGGCTGTGCTGCATCGCGCGCCGTCAAGTGCGTTCCATTCCCGATGAACCGGTCCTCCACGAACTTGATCACAGCCGTGTGATCCATCGGCGTATGCGAAACGTAGTGTTTTCGCGTGAAAGGCGACACGATGAAGTTCGGCAGTCTGAATCCCAGCTGCGCCGCAAATCCCTGGGCAGCGGCCGCATCCCCAGGATTCGCTCCCGGATCGGAAGCTCCAAGATCGCAGTGCGTCGTCGGAGTTCCTCCCGGCGCCACGCACGGATTGTACGCATCCGGGTTCACCGCAATCTGAGAGATATCCGCAATCGAACCCAGCGTCGTATCGGTAAAGTCGTTAGAGTGCCCCGGCACCGGAGGCACGTGGTCGTACGGGCCGCCGCCTTCGTCGTAGCTGAAGAAGAACACTGAGCTGCTCCACGAAGGACTGGTCATCAGCGAATTGATCACATTCGCAACCTGCGCCTGGCCCGTCAGGATCGACTGCCCTGATCCCGGATGCTCGTCGTTATTGCCGTATCCCGCTTCAATAAACGCGAAGCTGGGCAGCGTGTTGTTTGTCAGATCCGTAAAGTACGCCGACAGCGGCGCAATGTGTGTCGGGTCGATGCAGAACGAATTCGACGAGTCGCCCACTACACTCGACGCCTGTGTTGGCGCGGTGCATGCCGCTCCATCCTTGTTCGCGTAAAGATACTTGGCCGAGTAGGCGAAATTCGAGAAGTCGGTTGCAGGATACTGCGATCCGCCCGCCGTGCACCCATCCTGACCCACCAGGCAAAGTCCCTGCGTCGAGGTGTAGTAGATCTTCCACGGCACATTCGCACCGTCCAGTTCCTGAAAGATATTCGGCAGGGCAAGCTGGGGAAGATGATCCTCGCCCGGATCCTTCACCAGACCCTGAGTCGTTCCGCCGCTGAATGTCGCAATGCGATTATCGACACTCTTGCTCGCTATCGGCGAGAACCAACGATCCGACAACGCGAACTGCGAAGCCATGTAGTAGTAGTAGTTCAGGAAGGTGTCGTCGTAATACCCCATCGCCCTCTGGCCGGCGGTGTCCGTAAATGTGCCAGAGCAGATCGCTCCATTCGCCGCGCAGCTCTTCGCGTATCCCTCCGCGTCATGCACAAATCCGCTCATCGCGATCTTGCGGCCTGCAGAGAAATCAAACGGATTCACGTCGCCGTAGCTTGCCAGCCAGTCGGAACTCTCGTCGTCAATGCACGTGCTGGTGAACTTGAATAGCTGAAAGGGCGTGCCCTCGTCGTTTTTGTTCACAATGCCGCCGAGCTTGTCGTCAATTCCGTCCACCTCGTAGTCAACGCCGTCGTCGCCCTTGTTGTACGAGTTCTTCTGCCGGTACACATTCAGCATGCCGAAGTAGTTGTCGAACGTGTGATTCTCCTGCAGCATGAAGATCACGTGCTTGATCGATTGCAGCGTCGCTGCCGGCTGAACGGTCACCTCCGCAGTAGCGGTCACGTTCCCGCCGGCTCCAGTCGCGGTTGCCGTGTACGTGGTGGTCGCAGTTGGGTTCACCGTCTGTGTTCCGCCTGCCGGCTGAAGCGAGTAGTTGCTGCCGTCTGTCCCCGACACGGTGACCTGCGTGGCAGCTGTCGCCGTCACCGTCAAAGTCGATGACGCGCCGCTCGTGATCGATGCCGGATTCGCCGTAATCGTCACTGTCGGCTGCGTTGCAGATACTGTCACCGTGGCGGTCGCCGTCGTCGATCCTTTGGCGTTCGTCGCTGTTGCGGTATAAGTCGTCGTCGCGGCCGGCTTTACCGCCTCCACGCCCCCCGTCGTGCCCAGACTGTAAGTCGTCCCATCGCTCCCCGTAATCGTGAGGGTCACCGCGTCATTCGCCGCGATGGTCAGAAGAGCGGTTTGATTGGCCGCAACCGTTCCCGGGTTTGCCGTAATCGTCACGGTCGGCACTCGCAGGGTGCCGCTCCCCGAAAACAAGGCGCATCCAGACAGCACCCCAATGCAGGCGAGAGAAACCATGCTGAACAGCGCTCGAGATAACGATCTGCTGTGCAAACGCGCGATTGCCAATGTGCTTTCTCCTTCAGCCTTCAAGCTCTGGCGACCCGTGCGCGGGCCAGAGGCAATCAGGCTCATACATCTCATGAACGTCAACTCAGCTCTGCTGTAGAGGCGTCGTAAAACCGACCGCGGCAAATACAAAATGCCTGCGTTATGCGCGCTTTGAGGCTCCCGCCTTGGCAGCCTGGTACTCCTCCACCCCCTCCTTCTGGGGCGCTGCCTTCGCGTTCTCGTCAACCAGGACAGGCGATGCATGAGCGTTCTCATCGGGGAAAGTCTCTTCCAGTCCCCAGTGCGGCGAACGTTCATTCGAGCGCATTGCCTGTGTCCACGGAATGTGCGAACCAACTGGAGAAATGCCGTTCAGAATCTTCTTCTTCGCCTTCTGCAGCTTGAACCACCGCAAATAATTCGCGATCACGTTCTTCATCGTCATCTGAACGCCGGCCGCGAAGTTCTGTTCCGCCATGCTGTGCTGCAGTTCCTGCGACTTCAATATCTTGATGAGCTGCTGCGCAAGGTCTTCGTGGTTGCCGACCTCGTAGAAGCGCACCGCCATGTCTTCATCAGTCACCATCCCGCGGAAGTCGGGAATGTCCGCGCAAACAATCGGCACTCCAAACTCGCACGCCTGGTGCGCGGGGCCGCTCGATCCGGTTGCCGAGTCATACGGCAGTACGAGGATCGAGGTTGATTGGAACAAATCCGGAATCGCCTCTTCCGCAACGTATCCCTTGAACTCAATCGGAAGCTCCGGTGGCTGCGCATCGCGAATCGACTCCCAGTAGCCGGCGCGCGTGTGGTGGTTAGCGCCCGCGACCACCAGCTTCGCCTCCGGCACCTCCTTCACCACGATTTGGAACGCCGCCATCAGCGTCTCCAGCCGCTTGTAAGTTCCCCAGTGCCCGATCGCCAATATGCGCTGGTGCGGATTCCCGCGCTTGCTGAAGTCGGGCGGCTCAGGCTCCGACGAGAAGGTCCCATGCGTTCCCAGCAGCACATTCTGCGCGTTGTACTTGTTCACCAGTGTGCGCCGGTACCCGGGCAGCAGCACCGTCACCGAGTTGGCGCGCAGCAGCGCGCGTGTTGCGAAATCCGAACCGAGCTGATACAGCCGCTCTCGCTTCACTCCCGCCGCCGCAAAATCAACATGCTCGATGATGTGGTGCAGCGTAATGTGCGTATAGAAACCGGCAGCGCGCACCATCGCCGGGATCGACAACCCTGCAAAAGCGGCAACCGGATTCTCCGGCGTCGCAAACGATGAAAAAACGAGATTGAACCAGACGATATCCGGCTTCAGCGCGCGAATCGTATTCAAGAGGCGAACCGGATTCGACATCGATGCGAACTTCCAGCACCGCACGACATTGAACCCCGGCAGTTCCGGTTGCGCTCCCACTTCAATGGGTTTGCCATTCTCATCGGTTGCGAAGTCATACTGCGTGAGTTCATCGGCCAGAATCGTGAGTTCCACATCCGGACGATTCTTCAGTTCGCGCGCGATGTGAAATGAGTACTCGTTGAGTTGTCGACCGCTCGGGGGAAACGTTCCTACTAGACAAATTTTCATCTTAGCTATAACCCCTAGAAGATACTTACCTGGATGAACGGCCGTATCTGGCTGTGTCCGCCCGGGAAATTGAAGAAAGTCTCTGTTTGCACCCCGCCTGAGAACCGGATGGGGTATTGAAGCATCAGCTCGCCCGAGTCGTCGCGGAACTTCCGCTTGAACGGTCTTGCGTATGAAACCAAAAATCCGTTTTGTGTTGCGTCGTAAACGTGGAAACTGCGCGGGCTCGAGAATGCGGTGCTCGCCTGAACTTCCCAGTTCTTCCGCGGCCTGAAGTCGACCGACGCCGCCGGACGCACATCCTGTGCGATCGCGGAGCGTCCCTGAACCACGCGCCACGCCCGCAGATCTTCAAGCATCCCGCGCACCATCAGCCGCTCATTGAAGCGATGCTCCCACCCCACGTACGAAGACGTAAGGTAATCCTCGATCTCGTTCGGGTGAAACACCTGATCGTTCGCTCCCCAGCCCGTCACAAGCGTGTTCTTGCCCCACGGTGTGCCCACCCGGAAGTTCAATGCTCCCGCCAGAGCGCGCGAGTGTTCGTTGATCTCCGTGAATGGACCGCTCTCGCGGATCAGATACCCGTTCACCGAAATCGCATTGAAGAACGAGCTCGTATCCATGTAGAGGAACGTGCGCAGCAGATTCTGGTTCAGTTCGTGCGGCGAACGCGAATCACGACGGATCGTCGTTTGCACGCCGCCGCTGAAGGTCATCACATTGCGGCCCAGGTTCACGCTCGGATTCAGCGCGAAATTCAGCGTCCAATCCGTCGTGTCACGATTTGCAATCGAGTTAGTCGCAGGCACTGAGATCTGACCGCGACTGTTCCGGATCTGGAAGAATCCTCCCGGCTCCGGAAGCTTGCCCAAGTGCAAATGGAACGCATTCGTCGACTGCGTCTGCAGCTGCGAGCGCGGCGGAGGCAGCAGGGAAGGCGTCGTGCTCGGAACCGCGAACGTCGCATCCAGCTTCGAATCCAGAACGTAGACCGACGAGTCTTCGAAGATCGGCTCCATCAGAAAGTCCGACAAAACGCTGACCTGCGGGGTGATCCGCAACCCCTCGTTCGCTCCTGCCTGCAGCAGGCTCGTTGTTGCAGACTCGTCTTCGCCTTCAGCATTCGAAGCCTGTGCGAACGAGGTGAGCGCCTGCACGTTGCGATGCTGCTGCCGGTAAAGATTCGCCTGTGCCAGCAGGTATTGATAGTCCGGAGCGCTCTCCGCATCTCGCTTGATCGCCGAAAGCTCGGCATTCGCCTTCGTGGTCTCTCCCAGCGCCAGGTACGTATTCGCAAGCCCGATACGCACAGACGAGTCGGGAGCTCCCGCGGCCTTGGCATGCTCGATGTACGATTCCGACAGCTCGTAATCGTGCAGAGAGCGGAAGATATCCGCAGCCTGGATGTACTGGCTGCCGGTTGGGGGCAGGGAATCGCCCGATGCGGCTTCCATCATGGCCAGCGCAATTTCGCGCTGCGCGTCATCGTTCCGGTCCTGCTGCGCCATCGTCTGTGCAATCGCAAGTCTCACACTGACGCGGTTCGCCTGCGGCAGCTCCAACGCCTTTCGATACCGTCCCATTGCGGCCTTCTGGTCGCCGAGTTCCGCCAGCGCCTGCCCGGTGGAGATGAACGTCTCGCTCTGCACCGACTCCGCGTACGGATTATCCGGCGGCGGTGCGGCAGCAGCGAGTTTCTCCGCCACTTGCACATACTGGAAGGTCTGATCCCGCTGGCCCAGGAACGCATAAGAACGTGCCAGCATCGCGGGAATCGCCGGATTCTCCGGGCCGTACTTCTCGGCCACCTTCAGCTCATCAATCGCGTCGTGGTATCGGCGCGCACCGAACAGCGTTCCCGCCAGCCCAAGATGAAGCGCCGGATCGTCAGGCGTAAACTTCAGCGCGGCCTTGTACTCGACTGCCGCCTTGGTCAGCATGCCCTCGCGTCCGTACGCAGTGGCTCGAATTACGTGCACGTTCTTCGAGTCGCCCATGATCTGCTCCGCGAGATTTGCGTGGCGGATTGCGGCCTGCGACTTGTGCAGATTCAGATCGGCATACGCAAGTCCAAGATTGGCTTCGCCGTTCTTCGGATCCCGCTTCAGCGCAGCTTCAAAGTCCTCTGACGCGGCATCTGCCTTATGCATGTCGTTCCGCATATAACCGCGGTTCACATAAGCTGTTACAACTTCCGGATCCCGCTTTAGCGTCTCGGTGAAATCCTGCTCCGCTTCTTCCGACTTGCCCAGGTGCTTGTAGACGTATCCCTCGAGCAGCGGAATATCCGGTTCCTTCGGCAGCACGGTCATGTACTGCTTCGTCAGAGCCAGCAACTCGTCCCACTTCTCCATGTGCAGAAGGTCGTACCCCAGGTAGACGACAACGTCGCGATCGTGCGGCAGAACCTTGATCGCCTGTTGAGCGACCTTAGCCGACTGCTCATAATCCCCGCGGAAGCTCAAGTACCGCTCCTCTTCACGCAGGAACTGCGGTTCGCTCGCCATCTCCGGCGTGGAACGCGCCATCCACTTCCCGGCAAGTCCCAGATCGTGCGCCTCGATCGCCGCGTTCATCGCACCCGCAACGACCATCGCGTTCTTCGGCGACAGGTCGTACGCCTTTGCATACGCGCTCTCCGCCTGTTTGTATTTCTTGCGCGCGGTGTACAGATCGCCAAGCGCCGCATACCCGACATAAAGGTTGGGATCCACCTGCGTCAGTCGCTGGAAATACTTCTCCGCATCCTCGTCGCGTCCTGCCGCCCGCGAAGCATAGCCGAGAGACGTCAGCGCAAAACGATTCTTCGCATCGATCGCCAGAATCTTCTTGTACGTCGCAATCGCCTCTTCCGTGCGTCCCAGCTTCATCAGCACGTCGCCGTTGAGCTGCAGCCCGCTCGGATTGCGGCTGTCGATTGCCAGCGCATCTCTCACATCGGCCAGCGCTCCATTCGGATCTCCCGAAGCAAGCTTCACCTGTGCCCGAAGCCGAAGGAATGGCGCTCTGTTCGCACCCTGCTCGTTCAGCTTGTCGATCTGCTCCTTCGCCGTCGCCACCTCGCGCTGCGAATCCTGATCGTCACGCTGCGACTTGTACAGATCCGAGAGGTTCATGTGGAGTTGAATTCCATACAGCGGCCCCTCGACCGGCTCTGCGGGAAGATGCGCAATCGCCGTCTTGTACTCGTTGATTGCTTCCGGGGCCTGATCGTGAATACGCGCAATCTCTCCCTTGATCGCGTGGAGCCTGTAGTTATTCGCGTCAATGGTCGCTGCCCGCTGCAGAAACGCGTCAGCCTGCCCTGTCGTACCCGCCGCCACCGCAGCCTGTGCCGCCGACAACTGCAGATTCAGATCTTTCGGCACCGCGTTCGCCGCCTGCGCATACGTGCGCGCCGACTCATCGAGCTTCCCATCAAGCTGATACGTGTACGCCAACTCCGCCACCACGTCCGGCCGCGGATGCTTGATCGACTTCAGCGCTGCAACCGCTTGGTCGTACTTGCCCTCTTCGCGGTAGTACCCCGCCATCGCCCGCTGCACCTCTGGATTGTCCGGCGCCTTTTTCCTCGCCGCCTCCAGATACCTGTTCGCCATGTCCGGCTTGTTCAGGTGCTCGTAGCTGATGGCCATCAGCAATTCTGACCGCGCATCGGGATGTGCCCGCTCCGCCTGGTTCAGCGCATCGAGCGCGGAGTTGTAATCCCCCGACCGCATGTAGATATCGCCCAGCACCAGCGCATCATTCGCCCGCTTCGGACTTGCCGCCAGCACCTGCTTCAGCAGCTTTTCCGCCTGGTCGTTTTTCCCCATCGCCGCGTAGGTCTGCGCAAGGCCCGACAGCCCCTCCAGCGAAGAAGGATTGATCCGCAGCCCATGCGCATACGCATCTGCCGACTGCTGATACCGCGCATTCAGGCGCGCCGCATATCCCACCAGGAACCACAGCTGCGCATCATTCGGCGCCGCCTGTGCCGCTCTTTGAGCAAACTCCAACGCGCGAACCTTGTCGCCGCGCTGCAACGCCTGTTCCGCCGCGCGCCCCAGCCGCGCGTTCTCAATGTTCGAGCCGAATCCAAGATTTGGCTCCTGCGCAGGTGTCTGCTTCTGCGATTGCTTCTGTCCCGGCTTTGAATTTTGGTTTTGAGTTTCAGGTCCGATCTGGTACGTCTGCGCGTAAGAACTGCAGACTACGGCGAGCAACACCGCCAAATAGGCAGAATTCAGGAATCTAGCTTTCAATTAAGTTCACCCAGTCCGCTCTTTCACTGCAGGAGTTCACACAGCCGCGAACTCACGGTTACTTCGTTAGATTCCAGAACAGGCCGGAAGCGTTGGCTGGATTGTTCTCTCTTGACCCGTTTGGGTCATGAAGCAAACTCAAGCGTTTCCGCAGTTTTGGCCCTCCCATACAACCGAACTCACCTCAATGTGAATCGAAGGAGAAAGGCTCAAACCTACCGGGGGGCTGCAGCGCGGTTTTTACTTCATGGCACCGAGCTAGATTTTCACCCGAAAGATTTCCATGAGAGGAACCTGTGCAGAAGTCTGAAGCGCACTTGTCCAGACGTCCAATTCCACTTTCTTTCATCCTGATGGCGGTTTTGCTGGTCCACCTGCCGCTCTTGGTGATGAAGCTGCCGTTGAAGTCGTACGACACCAATCAGCACATCTTCTTCGCGTCCCACTATCTCCAGCACTGGTTCGACCCGTGGAACACGAAGTGGTATGCAGGATTCTCGCAGACCACCTACCCGCCTCTGCCCCAGCAATGGATCGCAGTCCTGTCGCACATTACGGGACTCGAGTATGGCTACATGGCGGTACAGCTGGTCGCAATCCTTCTGCTCGCCGTCGGCGTCTACCGTTTTTCGCTCCTCTGGGTATCGCCGCGTGCGGCATCCTTCGCGGCGCTCGCCAGCGTCTTTCTCGGTTCTGAGAGCTTCCTCGTCTACTCGGCCGGACAGCTTGGCACCACATCGGCGGCGCCCATCTACCTCAACGCCTTGCCGTTCCTCTTCGAGTGGATTCGCTTCGGAAGGTGGCGCGCATTCATCAAGGCTTCGGTCCTCTTCGCCGCTGCCGCAGCCGCGCACCACGCAACCCTGATCTTCGGATCCTTCTTCTTCGCCCTTCCCGTCGTGGCCCTTGCCATCATGGAGCGCGAAGAAGGCGACGAGTCCGAGCGGTCCTCGACGGCGGCTCTCATTGCCCGCACCGTGGCAATCGTCGTTGTCGTCACTGCGGCCATCGTCGTCGTCCTTCTGCCCTTCTGGATCGCGCTGATTCACTACCCTGTCACGCAGGAGCCCATCCCCCACGCCAGCCGTGCCAACTACATCCTCAGCCCGTTCTGGGGACTCAACTACTTCATCGTTCCCTACGGCGCAGTCATCCTCGCCTTCCCGTTTATCTTCTGGCGCGGAGCCGCAGTCCACAGGCTGCGTCCGCTGCTGGTAGGCTTCTGGCTTGCGTTTCTCGTCGGTCTCGGCGGAACCACGCCCGTCAGCCAGCTGGTTCTTCGTCGCGCTGGCGAAGTCATCACCATGGAGCGCTTCAGCTACTGGGCTACGCTTCTTGCGCTGCCCTTCATCGGCGTCCTCGTCACCGAGCTGATTGATCGCTTCAAGACGCCCGCCATCGCCACCATCTGCACCCTCGCGGCGCTCACCTGCGGCCTCGCCGTCGCATGGTCCACAATTCATCCGCCCGATGCGCAGGAGTTTGACACCAAGCCCGTCGCAGACTGGCTCGACCGCGATGGCCACGATCACTATCGCTACATAACGCTGGGCTTCGGTAACAAGATCGCGCGTCTCGCCATGCAAACCGATGCAGGCAGCGTCGACGGCGAGTGGAACTCCGCCCGTCAGCTTCCCGAGCTCACCGCCCACGGTGCCGGCACGCTCACCAGTTCCAAGTTCTTCGGCAAAAACGGCATCGATGCGTTGCGCGCCATGCTCGAGCACGCTGACCACTACGGTTTGAAGTGGGTCTTCGTTCGCGATCACTACTACGATCCGCTCCTGGCCTTCGCCGGCTGGCGGCCCGTCGACAATCTCAACGACCACACCATCATCGTCTGGAGCAAGGATGGGGTGCCGCCGGCTACGCCGCTCAACGCTCCGCAAATTCCGCCCCATTGGCAGGGACTGCTGTGGGGGCTTCTCCCCTTCGGCTGCAGCATTCTGGCAATCCTGGTGCTGCTCATTCCGGAGCGCCGTCCTTTGGAGAGCCGCATCGCTTTCCCTTCTCCAGCCGAGGAGGAATACGTACCAGGGAGGTTGGCATCGTGAGCAACGGAGGAAGACTGCTGGCAATTGCACTCGCCGGCGCAACTGTAGCTCTAGTCGTAATTGGAACCCTCTGGCCGAACAAAGCTGCTGCCGCTTTTTCCAGCGGAGAGCAGTTCTCCACCTCGGCAGGTACTCCCGAAGCAGCGGTTCGCTCGCTGGGTGAGCAGATTCGCGCCAACGCCTATCAGCGCGCCTACGATAGCCTCGCCAACAAAGGCGAGTTCAGCGAGCAGCAGTTCCACCGCGACCTCACCAGCGGCTGGCCTGACCTTCGCACCTACGCAACACTCAGTGACTTCCAGGTCCAGCCGCTTCACGCATCCGACAGCGAGGCTGACGTACGCCTCAAGATGCAGTGGTCCACCGTCGTCGGGCCCTCGCCAAGCTCCCGCGATCTCCATCTCGTCAACAACGGCGGCAGATGGCAGGTGCAGTGGCCCATCACCAAGGAGCCGGTGGTTCCTCCGCAGGTCATTCCAGTCAACTATCTCCGCTGGGACGTGATTAACCGCAGCTCCGCAGACGATTGGGGCGCGCAGGACGTTGAAGGCCCTCATGTGCGCATCGTCGACATGCACCCGGTCCAGCGCGCGGAAGGGCTTGTGCTTCTTGGAGAGTTGCTGAACGAAGACGTCATTCCCGCTTACGTGTCGGTAACAGCTACGCTTTTATCTAAAGATCAGAAACCGATCGACACAGAAGGCAGCTTCGACAACATCTCCCACCAGCTTTTGCCCAAGCAGGTTACGCCCTTCCTCATTCGCTTCCCCAACGTCACACTCTCGCAGGTTGGCAGCGTTCGCATGCAGCCGTTCTCTCAGCTGATTTCGGCCTCAGCCGATCCAGTCATCGAGATTCAGAACGAGAAGCTCAACCCCGCGCCTGACGCATCGGTGACCGGACAGCTCACCAATCAGAGCGGCCAGATTGCCAACGTTGCGCATGTCCTCGGCACCTTCTACGACCAGCAGGGCCAGGTCGTCTGGGTCGGCGATCAGTACGTCGATCACGCCTTGCTTCCCGGCGTTCCCGTCGCCTTCAACATTCATATCCCCGAAGACCTCGCGCGCAAGGTCAGCAGTCAAAGAACGGTGGTTGCTACCTACAGCTTTGGAGGGGCGCAGTGAGGGTAGGAATACCAGCACTCGTTTTTGGCCTCGCTCTGGGAATCACTTCAGCATCCGCTCAATCCGGCGATCTGAATCTTCCCAGGAGCATTCAGGCCGGGGCTGCCTTCTCCGTTCAGGCGGGTGGCAGCGGCAAGGGCACGCTCTACATCGTGGGTCCCGCCCAGTTCATCAAGCAGGACGTGCAGCTCGGGGGCGCCATCGAAGTCGCTGCCGGGGCGCTTTACAATGCGGGACACTACTCCGTCTGGGTCACCTCAGACTCGTCCACGCAGAGTGGCTCCATCGATGTCACGCCTGTCCAGAAGCCTTCGGATCTGACCTTCATCGCCAAGCCATCTCGCCTTCCCGTCGCGCTGCATAATGCCATCACTGGCTCAGCCTACGTTTTCGACAGCTACGGAAACCTGATCACTAAGCCAATGCAGGTCTCCTTTCAGCTCACCAACCAGGGCAGCGCGCCTGAGACGCGCAACGTGGAAACCCGCAATGGCGCAGCCTGGACCCAGATGGACTCCGCCGCTCGCGAAGGCAAAGCGCAGTTCGTCGCTCGCGTTGGCGATGTTTCAAGCATCCGCATCGTGGGTGAGGTCCCCGGCGATCCCTGCAACATCAAGATGAGCGCCAGGCCCGCCGGCAACAAGATTCAGCTCGTCACCGAGCCCGTGAAGGATTGCAGCGGTAACGCTATTTCCGACGGTACGATCGTGACCTTCACTGCAACCTATGGTGCTGAGAAAACTACGGTCGACGTTCCACTCAAAAAAGGAATCGCATCTGTAGAAATACCGGCACATCGCGGCGCCACCATCTCCGTGGCCAGCGGCGTTGTTCTCGGCAACCAGATAAGGTGGGCACAATGATGATGCGGCGCCTCATCCTCGCAAGTGCGTTCGCTGCCGCATGTTCAGCCTTTGCGGCTGACGAGCCCACCGTGCACGTACAGCAGCCTCACCTCCAGGGTCCCCGCGAATTGCAGGACCAGACCGCGAAAGCTGTCGTCCAGGATTATCTCGACTCCTGGAAGAGCATGAGCAAGGCCCTTGATCAGAACCGCCCCGATCTCCTCGACCGCGATTTCGTCGGCGCTGCTAAAGACAAGCTCACGGCCACCATCAAGCAACAGAACGCCGCTGGAGTGCATTCCACATATCACGACCGCTCTCACGACGTGCAGATTCTGTTCTATTCGCCGGAGGGACTCTCGATTCAGCTGGCCGACAACGTTCAGTATGACGTTCAGCTGACCAAGGATGGCAAGTCACTGGGAACGCAGCAGGTAACGACCAGGTACATCGTCGTCCTCACGCCCTCTGAAGTTCGTTGGCGGGTGCGCATTTTCCAGTCTGAAGCGCAATGAATTCTGAATTAACTGCATCTAAACAATTGGGCCGGGTGTAAAGAAATCCCTTTTAGTGTCATTGCAAGTGAAAGGAGACCACCCAATGCGATCTGACAGGAGCTGAAGATGATCTCAATAGTCATACCGATTTATAACGAGGAAGAGCTGATCGAGCAGTTGAACGAGGCCCTGGCATCTGCTTTAAAGGGGGCCGTTGACGACTACGAAATCGTATACGTCAACGATGGTTCAACTGATTCGTCACTCGAGCTCCTTAGGGGCCTGCAAGCTGTAGATTCGCACGTAGTGGTTGTCGAGCTATCCCGCAATTGGGGACACATGGGGGCGATCAACGCCGGGCTTCAGACCGCGCGCGGACGCGCCATTATCCTCATGGATGGCGACTTCCAGGATCCTCCAGAAGTTCTCCCGCGCATGATCGACGCATGGCGCAAAGGCGCAGAGGTGGTCGTTGGTGTCCGCCGCACTCGCCAGGAGAGCCGGAAGCTCCTTGCATTCCTGTTCCCCTTGTTCTACCGCGTGCTTGGTTCCCTCTCCGACTATCCGATTCCCCTCAACGCTGGAATCTTCAGCTTGATGGACCGGAAGGCGCTCGATTCCGTCCTCGCCATGCGCGAGAAAAACCGCTATCTTCCCGGGCTCCGCGCCTGGGTGGGCTACAAGAACGCGATCGTCTACTACGATCGCCAGGACCGGCTCGGTGGCGAAGGCAAGCTCTCGTTCATCAGCCGCATCAAGTACGCGATGGATGCCATCACCAGCTTCAGCTATAAACCGCTGAGGTTGAGCTTCGGACTGTTCGGGTTCACGACTTGCTTCGCCTTCCTCATGGCGCTCTGCATGTTCATCCCCAGCAGCACCGTCGCTACAGCAGCCTTCGGCTTGGCCAGCGCAGTCTTCTTCGTCGGCGGCTTGGTCATGCTCTCGCTCGGCATCCTCGGCGAATACATCGGCAGAATCTACGATGAGGTGCGCAATCGGCCGCTCTCTCTCATCAGCCATGTGCACCGCCCGCAGGTGATGATCGAAACCGAAACCGGCACGATCGAAGTTCCGGTGGGCAGCTATGGTGTAGCCGGTGGACTGGCCGCAATTCAGGCCGTCAACTATCAGGAGCAGGACGCAGCCTGAACCCGAACACAGACTTCAAAGAACCCCGTCGCACCGCGGCGGGGTTTCTTTTTGCTCTGCGATGCTTTGTCAAGCGAGCCTCAGCCGGCGCGCAGAGCCAAGCTGTTGTTTCGCAACCACTTCGCTGCTCACCAGCAAATTGCAGTCTATTAAGGCGCATTGCGTGACAATGAAGTAATGTCAGACAGCTTCTCAGTCGCCTTCACACGAAGCCGCGCACGCGATGCATTTGCCGCACCGATCAACGTTGGTGCTGATACAGCAGCGACGTGGAATCGCACTTGCGCAGTCAGAAAGAGAGTAGGGAATTGATCGGTATTTTGATCCGGATCTGTAAACACGGGATCTACCCCTAACCCTGCAGCTCACAGGAATTTAAGAGAAACCCTGTATTGTTTTATTTCGCGGGTGGGGGTGGGGTCCCCCTCCACGCGAATCTCTCCATCGACCCCGGCGCAGGTCCGTAGCTCAACAAAACTCGAACTGCGCCCCGGCCGCGCCGTGCATCATCGCCCCGCGCTCGATGTGCTCCCCGCCTTGCCACCTGCTGTTGATACAGGCTTCACCCCATTCCCTTTGCCGCAGGTGTCGATGCCGCGTTCCATTGCCGTGCCTTCCTCATAGTCATTCCACGTGTCCAGCAGAATGAAGGGCGGCACTTGGTCCGGCGGAAACTCCTTCCGCCAGTAGTTGAACGTATCCTGATACGTCTGCCCGCAGCGCGCCGCAATGTGCCGGTTCAAGCCCCACGACGCCTTGCTGTCGTCGAACGTCGACCACGCGCCACCCACGATGATCTTGTCCGGATACTTCGTCTTCATCGTCTCGTAGAAGTGGCTCAGATACTGCTCGCCCCAGTCGCTGCCGTCCGGAGCCCAGCCCTTGTCGCCGGGATTCACCCACGCGTAGAAGCCGTCGAAAGCATTCGCGTACTGCCCCGGCAAGTTCTCCTGGATCAGGATCGGAGATGGATCCCACGTGTTTACAACAGCTCGCACCTTGTCCCAATTCGTGTGGCCGCCCTTGGGAAAGATGAAGATCACCGGATGTCCCTGGTACATCAGGTACGACGAGTACCCCTCCGACTTTGTCGTCAGGTACGTGTCGTGAAACATCGTGAAGTCCGCGATTGCCACATCGGTCGCATCGTCCTCGTGGTTCGTCTCGTCATACATCATCGCCACTTGGAAGTGATTGTCCGCCGCCGCCTTCTGCATCTCGGAGTACGCCCGATTGATGAACGGCTCTCGGTCGCCGTACCAATCGACGACGAAGCCCGTGATTCCCATGGCTTTCGCCGACTTGATCTGTCGATCGATCACGTCCGGATCCTGCGACGAATAGCCGACAGAGATGTGCCTCGGGTGGCCGAACCACGCCTCGTAAACGGCAAGAACTTGCGGCGAATTGCCCGTTGCCCGGTACTTCAGGCGCACAGGCGCGTCCGCGGCCGAGCTCAGACACCCGTGCGGAAAGGTGAGAAGAAGGAGAAGTGCACTTAAACGGTTCAGCATCAGATATTGAATTTAGAAGCTTTTCGGCGCCGCTCGGTTGTCGCGCTCCCTGGGTGTGCACTTCAAGTCATCAGCGAGCAGCCAACACCGTGTTTGTAGCATCCGATTAATAGAGGCCGTCTCAAGAGTTTATCCCACCATCAATGGAGACCGAGACGGCTCCATACCCATAGAATTCTGGAGTTTCGGTGGCCACTTCCGTAGTGCCAAGTAGAAAGACTTTGCAGGCACGGATCATCTCAGGCAGTATTGTCCTCCTTTCAGGCTCAGGTCTGAATACTGCTATCAATCTTGCCTACAACATCGCTGTGGCCCGTTATCTGGGACCGAAAGGTTTCGGCCATGCCACGGTGATCTACACGATCCTTGTCCTGTTGTCCGCTGTCACACTGGCTTTCCAGCTTATTGCCACAAAGATTGTCGCTCAGCAGCCGGACTCTGACGCGAAGTCGGCAGTCTACCGCCTGTTCCATCGCGCATCATGGTTCTGCGGTATTGTCGTAGCCCTGGGCCTTGTCCTCTTTCAGAAGGGAATCTCCGACTACCTCAATCTTCCGGCAGCCAGCCTCGTCAGCATCATCGCAATCGGCGCAGCCTTCTACGTTCCGCTCGGAGCGCGGCGCGGCTATATCCAGGGCACCTGCGGCTTCCGCAACCTCGCCGCAAACCTCGTCACCGAGCAGGCAGTTCGCCTCATCGGCTCGCTCGCGCTGATCTATATCGGCTGGGGCCTTTTTGGAGTGATCGCGGCGAACTCCGCTGCAATCGCAATCGCGTACTTCACGATTCCCGTGAAGCTGACAGGCAAGGCAGAGCTACCGATCCGGTACTCGCATGCGAGCCACGAGACCTTCCAGGCCGCTGTATTCTTCGCCGGACAGATGATCATCAACAACGGCGGCATCGTGCTGGTGAATCACTTCTTCCTTGCTCGCGAAGCCGGGTACTATGCCGCCGTGGCCATGGTCGGCCGCGTCATCTTCTCCTTCTCCCAGGCGGTCGTAAACTCCACCTTTCCTCTGGTCGCCGGCACCAGCAATGAAGAGCGAAGAGATCTGCGTGTCATCGCCACGGCTCTGGCTCTGGTGGTCGGAGTAGGAGCAGCAATCTCGGTCGCGCTCTGCATCGCCCCCGCCGAGTTGTGGACGCACCTCTTCGGACCGGATTTCTCCATCGCCGGCAAGTACAACTTGCCCTACCTCCTGGCGCTCTATGCCCTGGCCACGGTCATTTACTCCTTGGCAGGCGTCATCATCACCTTCGAGATGTCGTACAAGATCGCGAACACCAGTTGGGTGCAGCTTGCTTTCAGCTTCGTACTGCTGGGAGCATTCTGCATGTTCCACTCCTCACTGCGCGAAGTGGTTCTCGTTCAGCTCTTCTTGATGGTGGCGCTGTTCGTCTTCGTTGCTGTGCCGTTCCTCATCAATTCGCTTACAGATCCGAAGGACATTCTCGAACCCGGCTCAGGTCGTCCAGCGCGGCTTATCCGCCGAATTTCTGAGGACGCCGCGATCGCAGAGTTTCTGAAAAGCGATTTTCATGTTCCCGCCTTCCGCGACTACCACAAGACGCTGAGCGGGATCGTAACCAATCCCAACTTCGGCGACCCCGAAGAGAATGCAAAGCGGAGAGCCCTTTTCTACATCCGCCACTCCTACCTTTGGCGCGAAATCCCGCCCGATACGGAATGGTACGAGGTGGAAATCACAAAGGATGACCTGTCCAATGTGCGCATGTTTCCCCGTGCGCAATGGCGAAAGATCGCGAGCGGACGTTTCTCCTGCGTGCAAATCGCTGATGGTATGCGCAAGCGCGAGGATCAGCTTGACTCCGCTTTTGTGAAGAAGATACACGCCATCAGTCGCCGATTCGACGCAGAAGACCACGGGCTGAATGCTGTAATTCTCATTGGCACCAGCGAGGCTGAACCATTCACGGTCATCGATGGCAATCATCGCCTGATGGGTGCGTTGATGCACTCGCCGCAAGCCGTCTCCAGATTGCGCTTCATTTGCGGACTGTCTCCTCGCATGACCGAGTGCTGCTGGTACCGCACGAACCTCCTCACCCTCTTCCGGTACGCGAGGAACGTGCTCACCCACTCATCTCGAAATCCGGCAGCGGAACTCGCCCGGATGCTCTGATCGCCAACTAGGGATCAACATGTTGCCAACGCTTCTAATTTGCTCTCTAAATCAGTACTAAAAGGAATCGGGGATGAAAACAAAAGTCAGATCTGTTGCGGTAAGAAAGTTGCCCGAGCGCATCTCTGGAGCGCATCGTGATCAGGTCTACAGGGACCTTGAAAGCGCAATCAGCGTCGATCGTCCAGCGGTAGTGCTCGACTGCTCTGCGCTGCGTGAACTTGACCCCTCCGCAATCCATCTGCTTCTCTGCTGCCTCGAGGAAGCGATGAAGCGCAATGGCGACGTCCGTTTGGCCGCGGTTGCACCTCAAGCGCAGGCGTCGCTCGAGGCGGCCGAAGTGGATACGCTGTTCCAGCAATACGAACACATCGGCGATGCCGTCGAGAGCTTCCATCGCCCGCAGTTTGACTTTATCCAGTTCGACAACCCGCTTCAGGGCGAACAGAAATCGCGCATGAACGCGGCATGAAAGTGAGGAACGTGATGGTGAACGACAGCAGCTTGCGGCAGAACAGCAGTTCGAAAATCTTTGCTGGGCTACGGAGCACGAGTGTGATCGCTCTAGCCGCCATGTTGCTTATTCAGACGGCTGCAGCAGCGGCACGGGAACCTGCACAGAATGCGCAGGCGAATGCGCCGGCAACCACCGAGATCAGCAGTTCTCAGCCGCCCGAGGAACTCCCCTCAGCGCCCCTCCCTCAATCTCCCGCGCCGCCGCAACAGCCAGGTCAGCAGCAACAGCCGGCGCAGCAGCCGTCCCAAAGTGCTCCCGCTCAGCCGCCGGTAACACCTCAGGGACAACAGCCCGTTGGTACTGCAGCAGCGCCATACGAGAAACCGACCGGGGTTCCAGGGTCACGTCCCGCGGGCGCTGCGATTGCTCCCGCAAAGCAGCGTCGTGTTCGCGCCATCGTCATCAGTCTTGCTGTGGTGCTGGCAGGAGCCGGTGCTATCGGTGCAGTGGCCGGCATGTCGAAGGCCAGTCATAGCCAGCCGTGAGCCTCACGTAGCTGAAAAGAAAGAACAGACCATACTATGCAGAACTCGTTGAAGGTCAGGACCGTCAGCTTTTCTGGTGTCGATGGCGCGGGCAAGACGACGCAGATCGACAACCTGTGTGCGTTTCTCAGAGAGAATGGGATTCGCTACCGTGTGTTTCGCTTCTGGGATGACATCGCGCGCCTCACAAATGTCCGTGAGGGAACAGGGCACCGAGTCTTCAAGGGAGAGAAGGGAATCGGAAGCCCGGAGCGGCCCATCAATCGCCGCGACAAAAACGTGCGTGGATTTCCCATGACATGCATACGCATGTTCCTGTACTTGGCTGACGCGCTGTCCACGCGCAAGGTGTTCCACCGTGCGATGCGAGGCGATGTTGAATTCGTCATCTTCGACCGCTACACCTACGACGAACTCGCCAACATGAATCTGCCGAACCCGGTCGTGCGAGCTTACGTCCGTTTCATCATGGCGCTCGTTCCTCGTCCAGATATCAGCTTCCTCCTCGATGCGGATCCGGATGCAGCTCGCGCCAGGAAGCCCGAGTATCCGGTCGACTTTATCCGCATCAACCGGCAGGCCTACTTTGACCTCAATCGCCTCGTAGGCGGACTTACAGTCGTCGAACCAATGGCGATCGATGAGGCAAAAAGGCAGGTTGTTGGCCGCGTTGCAGCCCTGCTGAATGCGACGCCGGTCAGCGGTGCTTCGCAAAATCTGAAGTTCACCAGCCAGTCCGGTACCGATCCAGTCATCTCCTGAGATTTGCCCGCAGATGAAAAGGCCCGCTCGAATCAACCGAGCTTGGAATCGGGTATTGACCTCGCGTGCGGTGCGGAGCGCGGTGGTGCCGGTTCTTCGCCTTTTCTTTCCCTGATGGGCGCGTTATGCTCTAGGAGCGTCAAAGCATAGGATGTCGACTACTTCTACAAAGCCGGACTGCGAGACTGACCCGTTTGCCTGCTTCCACCCCGTGACAGCGGAGTGGTTCAAGGCGGTGTTTGATGAACCCACTGCGCCGCAGCGGCAGGGGTGGCCGGTGATCGCGCGGGGCGAGAGCGCGCTGATTCTGGCGCCGACGGGGACGGGGAAGACACTCACGGCGTTCCTGTGGTGTCTCGACCGGCTGATGCTGCACGATCTGCCGGCGGCGGAGACGAAGGCTCGCAAATCCGGGAAGAAGGGGACGGAAGCGGCCCCGAGTGCAGAACGGCAGAGCAAGGGATGCCGGATTGTCTATGTGTCGCCGCTGAAGGCGCTGGCTGTGGACGTGGAGCGCAACCTGCGATCTCCACTGGCGGGGATTGCGAATATGGCGCGGCGGAAGGGTGTGGCCTTCCATGATCCGTTGATCAGCGTGAGGACGGGGGATACGCCGCAGCAGGAGCGGGCCCGGTTCAGGCGAGATCCGGCAGAGATTCTGATCACGACGCCCGAGTCGCTTTACCTGCTGCTCACTTCGCAGTCGGCTGACGCGCTGCGCACTGTGGACGCGGTGATCATCGACGAGATCCATGCGCTGGTGCCGACCAAGCGTGGGGCGCACCTGGCGCTCACGCTGGAGCGGCTCGAAGCGCTTGCCGGAAGGCGATTGCAACGGATCGGGCTGTCGGCAACGCAGCGGCCACTGGAGGAGGTTGCGCGGTTCCTGGGCGGGGTGGAGGTCGCGAGCGTGACTCCATTACTGGTCAAGCAGAAAGCCGCAACTCTTGAAGGCGTTACTTTAACTACAGATTCGAGTTTGGTTGAAGGTGCTGTGCGCAGGGAGAGTGATGTTGATGCCGACGCAGAAGTTGCGGCGAATGGGGAACTGGCGCTTGACCCGGTAGCGCCGGAAGGGGCGAGCGGTGACCAGGATGCGCCGCTGAAGTACCGGCCGGTGACGATTGTTAATGCCTCTGCACGCAAGCAGTTGAAGCTGCGTATTGAAGTTCCGGTTGAGGATATGGCCCGGCTGCAGACGATGGAGGAGATCCCGGTTGGGGCGGCATCGCAGACGCCGCGCCGGGTGTCGATCTGGAATGCGATCCATCCTCGGTTGCTGGAGATTATTCGGGAGAGGCATTCGACGATTTTGTTCGTCAACAGCCGGCAGGTTGCGGAGAGGCTGGCTGGGGCGCTGAATGAGCTGGCAGGGGAAGAGATTGCGCGGGCGCATCATGGGTCGCTCGCGGCGTACCAGCGGTCGGTGATTGAGGAGCAGCTGAAGGCGGGGCAGATCAAGGCGCTGTGCGCGACGTCGACGCTGGAGCTTGGAATCGATATGGGGGCGGTCGATCTGGTGATTCAGATCGAGGCTCCGCCGTCGGTGGCGAGCGGGATGCAGCGGATCGGGCGGGCGGGGCACTCGGTAGATGCGGTGAGCGAGGGTGTTCTGTTTCCCAAGTACCGGGCCGACCTGGTGGCGTGCGCGGCGGTGACGCGGGCGATGCATGAGGGACACATCGAGTCGACGCGGTTTCCGCGGAATCCGCTGGATGTGCTGTGCCAGCAGATTGTGGCGATTGTGGCGCATCCGCCGGGGTATCGAGCGCCGAAGAAGACAAAGGTGCTGAAACGGACTTACGGTCGGAGTGCGGGAGGACAGCGCCGGTATTACCAGACGTCCGGCGACGGGAGCGATGTCAGGCCGATTTCGGCGTACGAGGCGGCGGAGCAGGAGCCGAAGCCGGAGGTGCATGCGGATGCGCTGTACGACCTGGTGCGCCGGGCGGCTCCGTTTGGGGCGCTGACGCGGTCGGCGTTTGACGGGGTTCTGGATCTGCTGAGCGGGCGGTATCCGTCGGATGAGTTTGCGGAGCTTCGGCCGCGGATCACGTGGGATCGGATTCGGAATGTGGTGACGGCGCGGGAGGGGGCGGGTCGGCTGGCGATTTTGAATGCGGGGACGATTCCGGATCGCGGGCTGTACGGGGTTTTTCTGGCGCATACGGAAGGGAAGTCGGTGCGCGTGGGAGAACTCGACGAGGAGATGGTGTTCGAGTCGCACCCGAACGAGACGTTCATTCTGGGGGCTTCGACGTGGCGGATTGAAGACATCACGCACGACCGAGTGCTGGTGGTGCCGGCGCCGGGCGAGCCGGGGAAGATGCCGTTCTGGAAGGGTGATGGTCCGGGGCGGCCGCTGGAATTTGGGCGGCGGATCGGAGCGCTGATCCGGGAGCTTCGGGTCCTGCCGAAACCGGCGGCTCTGACGAAGCTTGTGGCGGAGCACGATCTTGATCCTGGAGCGGCGGAGAACCTGCTGCAGTTTCTCGCTGACCAGGAGGCGGCGACGGGGCAGGTGCCGGACGACCGGACGATTGTGATCGAGCGGACGCGGGATGAGCTGGGGGACTGGCGAGTTTGCGTGCTGACACCGTTTGGGAGCCGGATCCATATTCCGTGGGCGATGGCAATAGGAGCGCGGATTCGTGCCGCGGGCGGGCCTGAGGTGGAGACGCTGTGGGGCGATGACGGATTCGTTCTGCGGTTTCCGGACACGGATGAGGCGCCCGATCCGGACTGGATTCTGGTGGAGTCGGCTGAGGCGATGCAGATGGTTCTGCGGCAGCTCGGTTCGACGGCGCTGTTTGCAGGGCGGTTCCGGGAGGCAGCGGGACGGGCGCTGCTGCTGCCGCGACGGCGGGCGGACCAGCGGTCGCCGCTGTGGCAGCTACGGAAGCGGTCGTATGACTTGCTGAGCGTGGCTTCGCGGTATCCGTCGTTTCCGCTGCTGCTGGAGGCGTATCGCGAGTGCCTGCGGGATGTGTTCGACATGCCGGCGTTGATCGAAACGCTGCGGGCAATCGAGCAGCGGCAGCTTCGGATTCATGTGGTGGAGACGCATAAGCCGTCGCCGTTTGCTTCGTCGCTGCTGTTCAGCTATGTGGCGAATTTTGTGTATGACGGCGATGCTCCGCTGGCGGAGCGTCGGGCGCAGGCGCTGACGATCGATCAGGATCAGTTGCGGGAGTTGTTGGGCGAGGCGGATCTGCGCGAGTTGCTGGATGCGGATGCGATTGCAGAGGTGGAGGAGACTGCGCAGTGTTTAGTTGAGTCGTACAGGGCCCACTCGGCGGATGGTGTGCATGATCTGCTGCTGCGGCTGGGGGATTTGACGCGGGAGGAATTGGGGCGGCGTGTGGTGACGCCGGCTCTGCTGGAGTCGGTGGATCGATTGCTTCGCGCGCGGCGGCTGCTGGAGTTGCGCATTGCGGGCGAGCGGAGATTGATCGCGGTGGAGGATGCGGCGCGGTATCGGGATGCGCTGGGGATTCCGCTGCCGCCGGGGCTCCCGGCGTCGCTGATCAGTCCGGTGGCGCAGCCGGTGGTGGAGCTGGTGCGGCGATATGGAAGGACGCATGGGCCGTTCACGCTGAGAGAAGTGGCGGAGCGGTTTGCGCTGGATCCGGCGGTGGTCGAGAATGCGCTGCGGCAGCTGGCTGTGGAGGGGCGCGTGCTGGAGGGTGGATTTCGGCCGGGCGGGCTGCACCGCGAGTGGTGCGACACGGAGATTCTGCGGCAGATCCGGCGGAAGTCGCTGGCAAAGCTGCGGCGCGAGGTTGAGCCGGTGGAGCAGCACACGCTGGCGCGGCTGTTTACGCACTGGCAGGGGCTGCTGAATCCGCGGCGAGGGTCGCATGCGCACCTGGATGTGCTGCTGGATGCGATTGAGAATCTGCAGGGAGCGCCGGTGCCGGCATCGCTGCTGGAGACGGCGGTTCTGCCGGCGCGTGTTGCGGGATACGAGGCGGCGGGGTTGGACGCGTTGATTGCCGCAGGTGAAGTGACGTGGGCGGGGATCGATCCGATTGGCGAGCGCGATGGGCGGATTGCGCTGTTCCTGGCGGATAAGCTTCCGCTGCTGGCGCAACAGAGACCGTTGACGGAGCCGCTGTCGGAACGCGAGGAGAAGATTGTGGCGGTGCTGGAGTCGACGGGCGCGAGTTTCTTCGAGCCGCTGCATCAGGCGGTGGGAGGGGGATATCCGGGCGAGTCGATCGATGCTCTGTGGAGTTTGGTGTGGCGCGGGCTGGTGACGAATGATTCGCTGCACGCACTGCGGGCTTACATCACAAGGCCGGATTCTTCGCGGCCGCAGCGGCGGTCGCATACGGGCATGGTGTTCCGGTCGAGGCGGACGACGCCGCCGAATGCGCAGGGAAGGTGGTCGCTGCTGCCGTTGCGATCATTGCCTCAGGGCCCTCAGGGGCTAAAGCCCTCATCATTTCCGTCGGCTACCGGCACGGCTGAAGCCGAGCCACTTCAAAGCTCAAACGAGCCGACGCGGACCGAGGCGAGCCATGCGCTGGCGCTGCAGTTGCTGAATCGCTATGGGGTGCTGACGCGGGAGTCGGTTGCTGCGGAGAATGTGCCGGGTGGATTCAGCGCGGTTTATGACGTGCTGAAGGCGCTTGAAGAAAGCGGGCGGATTCGGCGCGGGTATTTTGTTGCGGGGCTTGGGGCGACGCAGTTCGCGCTGCCGTCGGCGGTCGATCTGTTGCGACAGCTTCGTACGGAACCGCCGCAGGAAAAGCCGGAGTTCGTGCAGCTGGCGGCGTCGGATCCGGCGAATCCGTATGGCTCTGTGCTTCGGTGGCCGGATTTGCCGGTGATGGACGAAGATGCGGAGTCTGCGCCGCGCGTGCTGACGCGCGCTGCGTACGCCGAGGTGATTCTGCGGAATGGGCAGCTTGTGGCGTGGCTGCGGCGGAACAATCCGAACCTGCTTGTTTTCTTCCGAGTGATGAGCCGGAACGATCGCAGGCTGCGGCGGGGCTTGCGCATTTTCTGGCGGCGCGAGGGCAGGATCGCATGCGCGCAAGCAGCCATCAGGGAGTGCTGATTACGACGATCAACGGGCAGCCGATTGCGGCGCATCCGATGGCACGGTTTTTGATGGATGCCGGATTTCATCCGGGGCCTCTGGGGCTGCATCTGCGGAGGATACTAACGCCGATTCATCACGGAGCGGAGCACGCCGATCCCGCGGGGGAAGAGCTGCAGTAGTGTGTGTTAAGTCAGGATCAGCTTCGCAGGCGGTGTCCAGACAGACACTGGATTGCATAAAGGCTCCGGCGTGATGAACCGGAGCCTTTGCATTTGTGTATCAATGTTGAGGAGTTTCCATAAACGATGCCCGAAGGGGACACAATTTATCGAACGGCGCGGTCGATGGGGCGCGCGCTGATCGGAAGGCCGATTACGGGGTTTCGATCGAACTACCCGCTGCTGACGCGGTTTCACGATGACACGCCGATTACGGGGCAGACGGTGGAGAGCGTCGAGTCGCGCGGCAAGTGGCTGCTGATTCATTTTTCCGGCGGAGCTACGCTGGCGACGCACATGCTGATGAACGGATCGTGGCATCTTTATCCGCGCGGCGTGAGGTGGCAGAAGCCGGCGCGGGACATGCGCATTGTGCTCGAGAATCGCGAGTACCAGGCGGTGGCGTTCACGGTTCCGGTGGCGAAGATGTACACGGCGCAAGCGCTGGCGCGGGAGAAGCGGATTCCGCCGCCGGGTTCGGATGTGCTGAACCCCGATTTCGATCCGGCGGCGACGGCGGTGCGCATTCGCGGCTGCGGCGGGGAAGAGATCGCGGACGTATTGCTGCATCAGTACGTGATGGCGGGTGTGGGGAACGTGTTCAAGTCGGAGGTATGCTTCGTCGAGCGCGTGAATCCGTTTTGCCTTGTTTCGGCGCTTTCCGATGAGCAGATCGAGGCGCTGATCAAGACGTCGCAGCGGCTGGTCGGCGCGAACGTGCTGGAAGACTCCGGGAATGTGATTGTCACTTACCGGGGGCAGCAACGGAGAACGACGCACAGCGCGAGCCCGCAGGATAGTTTGTGGGTCTATGGCCGGTCGGGTGAGCCGTGCCGCCGGTGTGGAACGGCGATACTGCATCGGCTGCAGGGGCCGGATGCGCGGGTTACGTTCTGGTGCCCGTCGTGCCAGCCGATGCCGTGCGGCAAGGCAGTGGATGGGTACTGATCAGGCTGTCGGCATCTGCGAAGGCTGGTCGTGCTCAACGTGAAATTCTGCGCAGATCTCGGTGCTTGCCTTGAGCATGTTCCAGACAGGGCAGAGGCGCTCCTCGGAGAGTTGCAGGGCGCGTCCCACAGCCGCGGGATCGACGGCGTCACCCTTGACTGTGAATTCGAGGAAGATGTTGGTGAGGACCGTCGGATGCCCGGTGCTCCGGATGGCGCGAGCCTCCACACTCAATCCGGACACAGGCTGTTGCATCTTCTTCAAGACAACCATCAGCGAGTTGACGCTGCAGGCTGCGAGGCTTGCGAGCAGCATGGTCAAGGGTGTGGGTCCGGCGAGCGGTTCACTGGAAGCTGCCGGGTAGTCCATCAGAACGTCGAAGCCGCCGGCACTCGCCCGTACGCGCATGCCGCCTTCGTGTGCCGCATGCACGATCAACTCTGTCTGCATCGTTCGCTCCCGTCAAGAACGACGGAAGTGTACCGATCAGAGGTCCGCTCAGCCTGTGCCGGGGCTCACCAATATCGGGGGGCTACAGGATCGGCTTATTGGCCCGGCTTCGCGCCGACGCCAAAGATCTTCTGGAGGATGTTGCGATGGTCGCTCGGATGATCGCAGGTGTCTGTCGGCGCGGTGCCCATCAGGAATGCGGCCTCGTAGCTGTCGGGGCAGGCTTCGTCACTCAACAGGTTGCTGGCTCTATCGATCCTGACGACCTCAACTCCATCGGGTGCAGTGAACTCGTGCGTGTCTGAGTATTGCGGAAGCTTGACGGCGCGCTTCATGAAATCTGCCCAGATGGGTGCGGCCGCGTCTGCGCCTTCAATCTTGATGTCGGTGTAGTCGTCGTTCCCGACCCAGACCACGCAGAGCAGGTTCGTGGTGAACCCGGCGAACCATGCGTCGTGACTGGTGCCGGTTTTTCCGGCGGCCGGGGACACGAAGCCCATGTTGCGAACGCCTGCGCCGGTTCCGCAGAAGACCTTCCCGTTGACTCTGCAGCCTTGCTTGCCATTGCCCTGCAGGACGGCCTGCATCATGAACGTGGTGAGGAATGCTGCGCGGGGGTCGAGCACCTGGCGCGAACTCGGCGGGTAGTCGTCGATGACGTCGCCGTTGGGCGCGCGCACACTGGCCAGAGTCCACGGATCGATGTGGACACCGTTGTTGGAGAAAACGGTGTAGGCTCCGGCCATGTCGAGCGGCGTGGCATCGTACGAACCGATCGCCATGGAGGGCGTGCCTTTTGCGCTCTTGATGCCGGAGTCGCGAGCCAGCGCGGCGACCTGGTCGAAACCAATCATGCTTGCCAGGCTGATGGTGGCATTGTTGTCGGATCGCAGGAGCGCGAACCGCGCAGTGATATCGCCGTAGAACGCACCCTCGAAGTTGCGCGGGGTGTACTCGTCATCCGAACCCTCGTTATAGGTCTGCTGCGAGTCGTTCAGGATCGTCAACGGCGAGAAGAGAGCCGTTTGCCCCGGCAACACCGTGCCCTGAGTTGCGGTCTGAAAGGCAGCAGCGTAGACAAACGGCTTGAAGATGGAGCCTGTAGGGCGATGCGCTATCGCGTGGTTGACCTGGCTGGCGCCATAGTTTCGGCCGCCCACCAGAGCCAGGACCTGACCTGTGTGTGGATCGAGCGCAACGAGCGCGACCTGAGGGTACGTGTACGACTTGCCGGCTTTGCGATCGCGGGCGTGCTTTCTGTCTACCGCGGCGTCGACGATGTGCTGTGTCTCGTCGACGGATGTGGTCGCGAGTCGCTGCAGATCGGGATCGAGGGAAGTGTAGATGCGGAGGCCCTCGCGGTTGAAGTCGCGATCGCCTAGCTTCTGGAGGAGCTGATCGCGAACGATGTCCACGAAGTATGGGGCTTCGCTGGCATCGACGCTGCCGGGAACGAGGTGCAGAGGATCTGCTTTTGCCTTCTCGGCCTGAGACTTGCTGATCGCGCCCGTCTCCACCATGGAATCGAGCACGAGGTTGCGCCGCTCGATGGTGCGCTCGGGGTGGCGGAAGGGGTTGAAGTAATTGGGGCGTTGGATGATTCCGGCGAGCATCGCACACTCGGCCAGGTCGAGCTGCCGAACGTCTTTTCCGAAGTAGACCTGTGCGGCTTCGCCGAAGCCCTGGATGGAGAAGCTGCCGCGCTGGCCGAGGTTGATCTGGTTTGAGTACGCCTCGAAGATCTGTTTCTTGGTGAAGCGGTGCTCGAGGTGGAAGGCTACGAGGATCTGCGTGACCTTGTACTTGATGGTGCCGGTGTCGGCGACGAAGAGCAGCTTGGCCAGCTGCATGGTGAGCGTGGATGCACCGCCGCGATGCTTGCGGTCCCCAATGATGTCGTGCCAGGCCCAGCCGGCCATGCTCATGTAGTTGACGCCGCCATGCTCGAAGAATCTTCGATCTTCAATGGCGAGGACGGCCTGCACAAGGTTCGGCGGGATTTCATCGTAGGTTACGAGACGGCGCTTGGTGCGGTTCGCATCTTCGCTGAGGCCGGTGATCAGCAGCGGCTCCAGTTCGTAGCTCGCCAGGGATTGTCCCTTGTCGTCAGTAACCTTTTCGACCTCTCCTTTGCTGAAGTGGATGGTGGCGGGGTCGGGCGCGTGAAACGATTGCGGCCCGGGGCGCACCGTGATGTCGTTGCCATCTTCGGCGTAGGTTCCCATTGGGGAAGAATGGCTAAGGCCCTCGATGGTGTAACCGGCGTCGCGCAGCTCTGAGGCAATGACCTTGGCGCTGAGCTTCTGGCCCGGCCTGACCTCGCGCGGCGCAGCAAAGATTTTGGCTGTTTCCGCGAACAGGGGCTGCTTGAGGCGGTCGTCAACAATGCGGGCGTACTTGTTGTAGTAGTGGAAGAAGACGCCAAAGGCGATGATGCCCGCGAGCAAGACGAGCCCAATGAATCCGCGCACCAGCCAGGACGAAAGCAATGACTTCGGCCAGGATATCTTCAGTTTTGGTTTCTCGAGCCTGACCTTGATTGCCATCGATGCCTACTCCACTCCCTAATGCCGGATCCGCTGGGTTGGTTGGACCATTACTCGCTTTCGGCGAGCAGCTTCTCTTCCTGGATGCGCTCTTTGAGCTGGGCGACGACATCGGCGATGGCGATGTCGACACTGCCGGCTTTGGCGCGCGTGACCAGTTCTACTTGGCCGCTCGCTACCTTCTTGCCCACGTTGATGCGATAGGGAATGCCCACGAGGTCGGCGTCTTTGAATTTGACGCCCGCGCGTTCGTCTCTGTCATCGAGCAGGACGTCGAGGCCCGCGGCTTCGAGTTCGGCTGCGAGCTTTTCGCCTGCGTCTTTCAGAGCGGCATCAGCAACGTTGGTGACGGTGACGACGACGGTGAAGGGCGCGATGGAGGCCGGCAGCCAGAATCCGTTGGCGTCGTTCGATTGCTCGACTGACGCAGTGAGGATGCGCTCAATGCCGATGCCATAGCTGCCCATGATGGGCGTAACTTCCTTGCCGTTGGGATCGAGCACGCGCGCGCCCATAGACTCGGAGTATTTGTAGCCGAGCTTAAAGATGTGGCCGATCTCGACGGCCTTGCCGACGACGAGCTTGCCGCTGCAATTGTCGACGGGGCAGGACTCGCCCTCGTTGACGCTGCGAATGTCGGCGCTGATGGTCCAGGTGAAGTCGCGGCCGGGGGCAACGCTGCGGAGGTGATAGTCGAGCTTGTTGGCTCCGCAGACCAGGTTCTTGCGGCCTTCAAGAGATTTGTCGATGACGACCGTGAGTTGATCGCCGAGCGGCTTGTCGCCGTGCCTCAGCCCGACAGGGCCGAGATAACCGGCTGGGCCGTTAAAGAACTGCTGCAGTTCTTCGGTCTGCATGGTGCGAAGCTCGGCTCCGCCAACAGCACCGAGGAGCTTGGTTTCATTCACCTGGTGATCGCCGCGCAGGAAGGTGGCTACCCCGTGCCAGGTGTCCTTTGCGCCTGCGGCGCCGCGCCTGAGGACCATGTAGGCGACGCACTTGATATCGGAGGCAGGTGAGATTTTGAAGAACGCGGCGACATCCGGGATGGCGGCACAGCCGGGGGTGTGGACTTCTTCAGGCTTGCCGTCGCCGGTGGGCTCCATCTCTGTGACGGGATCGAGCTTCGAGGTGGCTTTCTCGAGATTGGCGGCGTATCCGCAGACGGGGCAGCTTGCTATGAGGTCTTCGCCGGCGTCGGTGTAGACCATGAACTCCTGCGACTGCGAGCCGCCCATGGAGCCGGAGTCGGCTTCGACGGAGACGAACTTGAGGCCGCAGCGCTTGAAGATCTTGCGATAGACGGCGTCGTGCAGGTCGAAGCTCTTGTCGAGCCCTTCCTTGTTCAGGTCGAAGCTGTAGCTGTCTTTCATGATGAACTGGCGTACGCGCAGCAGGCCGCCCTTGGGCCGGGGCTCGTCGCGGAACTTGGTCTGAATCTGGTACCAGATCTGCGGCAGCTGCTTGTAGCTGCGGAGTTCGCCGCGGGCGATGGTGGTCATGATCTCTTCGTGGGTCATGCCGAGGCAGAGCTCGGCGCCCTTGCGGTCCTTGAGGCGGAACATGTTGTCGCCCATGCCGGTCCAGCGGCCGCTTTCTTCCCAGGGGTCTTTGGGCAGGATGCCGGGAAGGTAGAATTCCTGGCCGATCTTGTCCATCTCTTCGCGGACGATGGCGGTGATTTTGTTGAGCGACCGCTGGCCAAGGAAGAGGTAGTTGTAGAGGCCGGCACCAAGCTGGCGGATGTAGCCGGCACGCAGCAGGAACTTGTGGCTGGCCACCTCGGCGTCTGACGGGGCCTCACGAAGGGTAGGAACGAAGAGCTTGGACCAACGATGCATAGAGTAGGGCTTACATGCTTTCCCGTCCGCTTGGCTCCGGGTTGAGAGATTCGATTCCGGCTGGGGTTTCTGCGGACGCAAGACGATCAAAACAGATTGATTCCATTCTAAATGTTCGCTCGTTGCGGGCTGTGGTGAAGCGAGGGGAGCCGTACTGCCCAAGGCAATCCAGGTTTCTACGCTACGTACCATTTGAGTTCGGCCCTCCTCGCCTCTGCCGGTGAGTGGAGCAGGGGAATGGCCAAAGCAGTGCGGATTGAAAACAAAGGAGCTGGCGTGTTGGGGGGTGGGGCGATGGTGTCAGGGCCGACACGTGGCGTGGGCGGGGTGACACGCTGCAGCTTTGAGGGCGCTCGCAACAAAGCTGTGGTGTCGGGCGCGGGTGCCGGAGTGTAATCGGAGTCTATGGGTGCTTGGGGAACGGGTATTTTTCAAGACGACACGGCGTGCGACGTCCGCGACAGCTATCGCGATTACCTCGGGGAGGGGATGTCCGGACCGGAGGCGACGGCGCGCATCTTGAAGGAGCTTGGCGCCGGGTTGATGGCCGATCGGCATGAAGCGGGCGTGGTGTGGATGGCCCTTGCAGCCGCGCAATGGAAGAAGGGCAGGCTCGAGGACGAGACCAAGGCGCAGGCGCTGAGAGTGATTGAGTCGGGGACCGATCTCGAGCGCTGGAGCGCGGGAACGAAGGACTACGCGAAGCGGAAGGCTGCGCTGGAGAAGCTGAGGGAGCAGCTTGTGTCGCCGCAGCCGGAGAGCCGGAAGGTGGCGCGACGCGTTTTGTGCGAGAGCCCGTGGAAGGAAGGGGATGTCCTCGGGTATCGGCTTCTGGATGGGAGATTGGTGCTCTTCAATGTGATTGGGAATCGTACGGACAAGGGAGGTACGTATCCGGTTTGTCATCTGCTGGACTGGGTGGGGGTCGAGGTCCCGGAGAAAGAGGCGCTGCGGACGCTCGGGGTGATGCCAAGCAGGCCGGACCACAAGCACCAGATACGGCAGATCATGATTGTGGGGATCAAGCCGAGAGGGGCGAAGCGGATCGTCGCAGTGGAGGGGCACGTTGCGGCGGAGAAGCAGAAGATCCCGAGTACGGTCGTGTTCTTCAAGCGTATGGACGAGTTTCTGCGGGAGTGGTTTCGGATCGAGTGAGAGGCTAGTCGCTGAGGCCGCTCAGCTTAATCAGGAGTCGCTCGAAGAGGCGTTGAGGGAGGATGTTGCGCATCAGGAGCGCCGTGCGGGCGTCTGTGCCGATGACGTAGCGCAATTTCGGCGCTGGGGTTTCGAGGATGCGAGCGATCAGGTCGGCGACCTGCTGCGGGTTAGCGCGGGCCTTGGCGCTGGCTTGGACGCGGGCCTGCCAGCGGGCAAGGCGCGCGGCGTTCGGCGAGTCGGGATCTGACATCGCGGCGCTGAGTTTGGCATTGCGGGTCCAGATGTCGGTGGCGAATGAGCCGGGCTCAACGATGGAGACTTTGATTCCGAGGGGCGCCATTTCGTAGCGCAGGGTTTCCGTCCAGCCTTCGAGAGCGAATTTGGAGGCTACGTAGCTGCTGACGCCGGGGAAGCCGGTGCGGCCGGAGATGGAGCTGACCATGACGACATGGCCGAAGCGCTGGCGGCGCATCTGCGGGAGGATTGCGCGCGTTAGCGCTGTTGCGCCGAAGAAGTTGGTGTTGAACTGATCGCGCAGTTCGGCGTCGGAGACTTCTTCGGCGAAGCCTGGGACTGCGAAGCCGGCGTTGTTGATGAGGGCATGGAGAGGCTGGGCGCGGGACGCGATAAGGGCTGTGGTTTGGGCGATTTGATCGGCGTCGGTTACATCGAGCTGGTGGATTTCGATGCGGTCCTGAAGGGCGGCGTCGCGGGCGGCGGATTCGAGGTTCTCTCGGCGGTTCGGGTCGCGCATGGTGGCGAGGACGTGCCAGCCACGTTGAGCGAGGGTGATGGAGGTGAGCAGGCCGAAGCCGCTGGATGCGCCGGTGATGAGGGCGGTTTTGTTCATGTTCGGGAGTACGCTGTCGCATCAACAGCTTAAAGCGCGGAACAGGGTTCCCTTCAGGGGCTAAAGCCCCGGGATGAAAAAGGGCTCGTAACGGCACGACTGAAGTCGTGCCCTGACGCTTGTTGCTTCGGCGATCGTTGGTTGCGACTTTAGATCAGCCTTCCCTCAGGGGCTGAAGCCCGGAGCTCGTTTTGAGCAGTTTAGCGGCACGGATAAATCCGTGCCCTTTCAAAACATTTCTGACTACCAGTTCTAGATCAGTTCGACGCCCCAGAGGTCATGGAGGTGGACGACGCCTTCTACCCTGCCGGTTGCATCGGTGACGACGAGGGAGGTGATTTTGCGCTCTTCGAGGATGGCGAGGGCGCGGGCTGCGAGTTCTCCTGCGGCGATGGTTCGCGGGTTGGCGTTCATGGCTTCGCCAGCGGTTTTGCTGAGGGCAGCGCCGCCTTCGCGCTCGAGCAACCGGCGGAGGTCGCCGTCGCTGATTACGCCGAGCAGCTTGCCGTTTTCCTGCACGGTCGTCATGCCGAGTTTCTTTGAGGACATCTCGAAGATCACGTCGGACATTCGGGTTGCTGGTGCGACGGACGGGAGATGCTCGCCGACATGCATCAGGTCGCGGACTTTGGCGAGTTGCTTGCCGAGTTTGCCGCCGGGATGAAGTTCGGCGAAATCTTCGGCCTTGAATCCCTTGCGCAGGCTCACGGCAACTGCAAGCGCGTCTCCCAGAGCGAGCATCGACGTTGTGCTCGCAGTGGGCGCGAGATTGAGACCGCATGCTTCGCGCTCCACGCTGCAATCGAGCGCAACATCGCTGGCCTGCGCGAGGGTGGACTGGAGGTTGCAGCAGAAACTTACGAGCGCATCGCCTTTGCGCTTGAGTGTGGCGAGCAGCCGGAGAATCTCTTCTGTCTCGCCGCTGGCGGAGAGGGCAACGACGACGTCGCCGGGCATCAGCACGCCGAGATCGCCGTGCACCGCTTCTGCGGGGTGGAGGAAGAGGGCGGGTGTTCCAGTGGAACTGAGCGTCGCTGAAATCTTCTGCGCGATGACCCCGCTTTTGCCCATGCCGGTGACGACCACGCGGCCATTGCTTTCTCCGCAGCGAACGACCAGATCGACGGCGCGGTCGAAGTCCGCCAGCATGGGCCCGTCGAGACGCTTCGCCAGCGCCTCAAGGGCGGCAGCCTCGGTGCGAACCAGTTCCGCCGGGGTGAGGCAGTCCTGCTGGTTGTTTGGATTCATTGGTTTCTGATGGTAACACCGGGCCAGTGGCCAGTGGCCAGCGGCCAGTCTTCAGTCATCAGTCATCGGTGATCAGTGGTCAGTTGTCAGAGACCAGAGATCAGAGCCCTGAGACGAGGGATCAGAAGTCAGGGCCTGAGAGCGATTGCGTGAGATTGCAGGCTGCGAGCCTTCGCTTACAGTTCAATGACAAGCGCCGCACGGCTGCGCTCGTACAATAGAGGCAGAGAGGTCCAGGTCTTTCCCTTGAAGCGGAATACGATCGTAATTGGAATCACGCTGCTCATTCTGGCTGTGTTCGCATGGGCGGGGTGGGCTAACTGGATGTATCGCAAGCAGGCGGCGGAGCGCGCTCTGGCGTCGGCTTCGCACGCGGAACTTATCCCTGCCGCAGCGGGGGATGTTCCGGCTGGAGGAGGTTCGCTGACGGGCAAGCCGGCGCCCGGCTTCACGCTCGAAGATCTCAGCGGGAACAAGGTTTCGCTTGCCAGCTACAAGGGCAAGCCGCTGCTCATCAACTTCTGGGCAACGTGGTGCGGCCCGTGCAAGATTGAAACTCCGTGGCTCGTCGATTTGCAGAATGAGTACGGACCGAAGGGCCTGCAGATTATCGGCATCTCCACGGAAGGCGACGACCTGAAGCCCGAGGACAAAGAGGGATGGGCGCACGACAAGGCGGCGATTGCAAAGTTCGTGAAAGAAGAGCATATGCAGTACCCCGTGCTGATCAATGGCGACAGTCTGGCGACGGAGTACGGCGGCCTTGATGCCATGCCGACGTCGGTGTACGTCGACAAGGACGGCAAGGTTGTGGCGATGCAGCTTGGGATCAGTTCGAAAGACGACATGGAAGCGCATGTACGCAAGGCGATGGGAGAAGGACAGTGATTGCGTCGACGATTCTCAACCGCTGGCTTGTTGCGGGGCGCGGTAAGTTTAAAGCAGGGGCTAAAGCCCCGGAGTTCAAAAGAGGCGAAGTAACGGCACGACTGAAGTCGTGCCCTGACGCTTCTTGCTTCGGCGATCTTTGTTCGGGGTTGAAGGAGTGGTGTGACGCTTCTTGCTTCGGCGATCTTTGTTCGGGGTTGAAGGAGTGGTGTGACGCTTCTTGCTTCGGCGATCGTCGGTTGCGGTTGAAGTCGTGCCCTGACGTTTGTTGCTTCGGCGATCATCGGTTGCGATCTAGTCGTGCCCTGGCGCTTCTTGCGGGGGCGGTGTTCGTAGCAACAGCCGAGATTGGAATGAGCCAGCAGGATCCTCTCTCCAATTCTCCGCATCAGTCTGTGGTGAAGACGCAGGCTGTTGAGTATCTGTCTCCCGAACAGGTCGAGGTTCCTGCGGGCAAGGCCAGCCCGGTGACCTTACATTTCCGCATCCAGCAGAACCTGCATATCAACTCGCACACGCCGCGTGCGGAGTATCTGATTCCTACGGTCTTCTCGGTGCCGGAGGGCGCGGGGGTGAAGCTCGCGAACGCAACGTATCCGGCGGGGACTGACTTCACTCTTCCTGCCGATCCGGACCAGAAGCTCTCTGTCTACACAGGCGAGTTTGCGATTCAGGCGAAGATCGTGAGCACGCCGGGCAATCACCTGGTTGAAGCGAAGCTGCGCTACCAGGCGTGCGATCAGACGCAGTGTTTGCCGCCGAAGACGATTACGGTTCCGATTGATGTGATTGGGAAGTAGAGTCCTTTAGCTCTTAGCTCTTAGCTCCTAGCTCTCAGCTTTCAGCTCTCAGCCGGTAGCTTCCCGGGTCTCGGAAGCGAGACACTTCGACTTCGCTCAGTGCAGGCTCTGGGGCACCCACTCGTTTTGAGAGGATCGGCGATTAGATACCAGCTTTCTTCTCAATCTTCGCCCAGGAATCCTTTAGCGACAATGTGCGGTTGAAGACGAGCTTGCCGTCTTGTGTGTCCGGGTCGAGGGTGAAGTAGCCGACGCGTTCAAACTGCAGAGGCTGTCCAACTTCTGCTTTGGCCAGCGATGGTTCCAGCTTGGCGTCGGCGATTACTTCGAGCGAGGCCGGATTCAAGTTGTCGAGGAAGCTGCCGCCTTCGGGGTAGTCGTTGGGGTCTGGCTTGGTGAAGAGCTTCTCGTAAAGGCGAACCTCGGCTGAGACGGCGTGCTTTGTGGAGACCCAGTGGATGGTCGACTTCACCTTGCGGCCATCGGGAGAGTTGCCGCCGCGGCTCGCGGGATCATAGGTGCAGTGCACTTCAACGACGTTGCCGGCGGCGTCTTTGACGACGCTCTGCGCGGTGATGAAGTAGGCGTTGCGGAGGCGTACCTCCTTGCCGGGAGAGAGGCGGTAGTACTTGGGCGGAGGCACTTCGCGAAAGTCGTCGTGCTCGATGTATATCTCGCGCGAGAAGGGCACCTGGCGCGTGCCGGCGTCGGGGTTCTCAGGGTTGTTTGCAACTTCGACGGTTTCGCCCTCGCCTTCGGGGTAGTTGTCGATGATTACTTTCAAGGGCCGCAGCACAGCCATGCCGCGCTGCGCACGCTTGTTCAGGTCGTCGCGCTGGAAGTGCTCGAGCATTTCGATGTCGGTGCTGCCGTTGGTGCGGGAGACTCCTGCAGCAGCGACGAAGGTACGGATTGCTTCGGGTGTGAATCCGCGCCGGCGCAGGCCGGAGAGCGTTGGCATGCGGGGATCGTCCCACCCGCTGACGCGCTTTTCCTGCACGAGTTGGAGCAGCTTGCGCTTGCTGAGCAGGGTGTAGGTAATGCTGAGGCGGTCGAATTCAATCTGCTGCGAGGGGAAGATGCCGAGGTTCTCGATGAACCACTTGTAGAGCGGCTGATGATCGGCAAACTCGAGACTGCACATGGAATGCGTGACGTTCTCGATGGAGTCGGACTGGCCGTGCGCGTAGTCGTACATCGGGTAGATGCACCACTCGTCGCCGGTGCGATGGTGCGTGGCGTGAAGGATGCGGTACATCACGGGGTCGCGCATGTTGAGGTTGGGCGAGGCCATGTCGATTTTGGCGCGAAGCACGCGGCTGCCGTCAGGGAACTCGCCCTTCTTCATGCGGGCAAAGAGATCGAGGTTTTCGTCGACGGAGCGGTTGCGATAGGGGCTGTCTTTGCCGGGCTCGGTGAGGGTTCCACGATACTGGCGGATCTGGTCGGCGGTGAGGTCGTCGACGTAGGCTTTGCCGTCGCTGATGAGCTTGATGGCCCACTCATAGAGCTGGCCGAAGTAGTCGGATGCGAAGCAGAGGCGCTCCCAGTCGAAGCCGAGCCAGTGAATGTCTTTCTGAATGGAGTCGACGTACTCCTGCTCTTCCTTTTCGGGGTTGGTGTCGTCGAAGCGGAGGTTGGTTCTGCCGCCGACCTCGTCGGCGAGGCCGAAATCGAGGCAGATTGCCTTGGCGTGGCCGATGTGGAGGTAGCCGTTGGGCTCGGGAGGAAAGCGCGTCTGGATGGCGGCGTCGCCATATTTTTTTGTGCGCAGGTCTTCGGCGATGCGCTCGCTGAGAAAGTTGGAGGTGCGGATTTCAGGTGTTTCGGTACCGGTGTCTGTCGTGGCCGCCATTCCTTTATTGTTCCATGAAAGGGCGGGCACCCGTGTGTCGGGCTGGCGATCTGCTCGATGAGCAGCTGTATCGATGATCACGTCGCTGAGATCTGTGGTTGCATAGGATGTCAAAAGCAGAACCCAGCTCAAGTAGCTTCGCAATCACGGAGTGAACTTGTGCATTCTATCTCGGGAAGCACAGCAGGTTCCTGGCGGCAGGGGCTGCAAGAAGCGTCAGGGCACGACTTTAGTCGTGCCGGATAAAGAGAGAAAGGTCGAGGGCTTCAGCCCCTGCAATGGCAAAGCCGAGCCGATCCTCAGATGCCCGCGCCGCATCATTCGCGGCAAGGACATTCTTTGTGACTACCCGAACCGCGCAGAGTAGAGCGCTCTTTCGTACCACCTGTATGGCGGAGCTCTTGATTGAGGTCCTACGGCAACAGATGCGGACGAGGAAGATCCTCATCCACGACTTCGTCATCATGCCGGATCATGTTCACGTTCTGATGACAGTGCCTCCCGAAATGAGTGTTGAAAGAGCGATGCAATTGATCAAAGGGGGATTCTCGTTCCGCGCAAAGAAGGAGCTTGGGTTCTGCGGCGAAGTCTGGCAGAGGAGTTATTCGGACGTGCAGATTTTTGCACGAGGAGAGCTTTCGTCGGCATCGTGAGTATATCGATCGCAATCCGATCAGGGCGGGGCTGGTCCAGAGCGCGGGGGAGTATCCGTTCGGAAGCGAATTTTTGAAGAGGCGGAAGCAGGGGCTAAAGCCCGGCGTTCAAGGGGCGAAGGACGGCACGACTCAAGTCGTGCCCTGACGCTTCTTGCTTCGGCGAATCGTCGATTGAGATCAAACTTGTGCCCTGACGCTTCTTGCTTCGGCGAATCGTCGATTGAGATCAAACTTGTGCCCTGACGCTTTCTGCTTCGGCGAATCGTTTGTGCAGGTCGAAGTCGCGCCCCGACGCTTCTTGCTTCGGCACAGTTTGGTGTTGGTTGACACTTAGCCAAGTTTCGTCAGGGCTTCTTCGATTCGTTTGAGGCAGACGTCGCGGCCGAGGACGGTCATGGTTTCGAAGAGTGGAGGCGCGTTCTTGCGGCCGCAGACGGCTACGCGGATGGGTTGAAACATCGGCCCGGCTTTGACGCCTAACTCGGCGGCTGCTGCGCGGAGGGCAGCGTCGAGCGGGTCGTGAGTGAATTCGGTGCCGCGCAGAACCTGGAGCGCTTTCTCGAGGACGCGGCGAGCGAGTGCGGCGTCGCCTTTCTGCGGGATCAGCTCGGCGGGATCGTAGGGCGGGAGTTCGTCGACGAAGAAGAAGTCGGCTGCGCTGACGGCTTCGGACAGGAGCTTGATTCGCTCGCGGATGAGCGGCGTGACGGCCTTTACTTTTTCGGACGACGCGTTGAAGCCGGCTCGTTCAAAGAAGGGAAGCAGCAATGCGCTCAGCTGGTCGACGGGAAGCGCCCGGATGTGTTCGGAGTTGAGCCAGACGGCCTTGGGGTCGAAGGGGTCTTCGTCTTTGAAGTTCACGACGGCGTTGGCGCGATTGACGCCTTCGAGCGAGAAGAGTTCGGTCAGTTCCGGGAGCGTGAGAAATTCGCGATCGTTTTTCGGGGACCAGCCAAGGAGGCAGAGAAAGTTCACAAATGCCTGGGGCAGGAAGCCGGCATCGCGATAAGTGGTTACGCTTACGACCGGGCCGTGTTTGCGCTTGGAAAGCTTGGTGCCGTCTGGCGCGACCAGCAGGGGAAGATGCGCGAAGTGCGGCGCTTCGGCTCCAAGCCCCTCGAAGATCAGGAGGTGCTTGAAGGTGTTGGTGAGGTGGTCTTGCCCGCGGATGATGTGGCTGATGCGCAGGTCGGCGTCGTCGACGCATGAGGCGAGGTGATAGGTGGGCATGCCGTCAGAGCGGAGCAGGGCGAAGTCTTCGACTTCGTCGGCGGCCTTGGTCTGTGTTCCGTAGACGCCGTCGGCAAATTGAAGGACGCGATCGTGACCGCGGGGAACGCGATAGCGCAGCGCGAACTTCTCGCCGGCGGCCGCGCGGCGATCGGATTCTTCGCGCGAGAGTTCGCGCATGCCGGGGTTGAAGAGCCAGGCACCCTTTGTGGAGTCTTGCGTGTCGTCGCCGGCGTGGGCGGGAGTGAAGTCGCGGTAGGCCAGGCCCTTGTCGAAGATTGATTGCGCTGCCTTCTGGTGGAGCGCGAGACGTTCTGACTGCTTGTACTCTTCGTCCCAGTTCAGGCCGAGCCAGCGGAGGCCTTCGAAGATGGACTGCACGCTTGCGTCGGTGTTGCGCTCGACATCGGTGTCGTCGAGCCGCAGCACCATGGTGCCGTGATTGTGTCGAGCGAAGAGCCAGTTGAAGATGAACGTGCGGGCACTGCCGACGTGCAAAAAACCGGTCGGCGAAGGAGCAAAGCGGACCCGTAAAGCGCCATTTTTCAAGGGAGCAGAATCAGACATCGTGAGTTTATCTTCCAATCACGATGCTAGCATTCGCTCCCTTGCGAATTGCGTGAGGAGTCTCACGCCTGCGGAGGGTACGGAGGCGGCGGAGGCGGGTAGGGCGGCGGCATCACAGCGGCCTGAGGATTAGGAACCACCTTCCACTCGGCGAAGGCGAGGATGAAGAGAAGCACCACAGTGCCGAGCGTCGGCACGATGCAGAGAAGTGAAAGCCAAGGAGAGAACCCTGCTTTTTTCAGAATGAACCAACTAGGCACCGCAAAGAGCAAAATTGCAATGAGATAGCCGACAAGCATCATCGGGATGATGAACATGACGAGCTTCTGAATCATCTCCGGATTCAGCTGCTGATTTTCTTGCAGGATGATCGCAAGCACATGCATAGCTGCACTCCTATGACAGGTTTAAGACTTTGAGCCAAGCTACGTGGGCGGGAGGATTTTCGCAATCAGAATCTGACGGGAACAGAGGACGCGGCACGGGGTTGGGCGGGAGACTTGTGAGGTGTGTTGTGCGAGGGCAGGCGCTACGCGACTTCGGATTTCAGGGAAGAGGAGGTGGTGGTTGTGACCTCGCCTTCTTTCTCCTGCGCCATACGCGCGATGGAGACGACGGTGATGTCGTCTTCCTGTCCGAAGATCTCCGCGGCTTTGACGATGAAGGCTGCGGGTAGGTGGCTGATGGAGCGTGCGCGGTTGAAGCCGAAGAGCTCGTTCTTGGCATTCTTGGCTTCGATGACGCCGTCGGTGATGACGAGCAGGCGATCCTTGTGCTTCAAGTGCATCGTGACCTGGTCGAAGGTCACCGATGGATTCAGGCCCAAGGGCAGATTGCCGGTCATCGTCAGTTCTTTGCCGTTGAGGTAGGGAACGATGTGTCCGGCGTTGGCAATGGTTGTCTTGCCGTCAGCATCGATGTGCATTGCTACGCAGGTGGCGTAGGACTGTCCACGGCCGCAAAGCCTGCGATTGAGACCTTCAAGAACCACGTGCGGCTCAAAGCTGGTTTCGACGAGGGTGCGGATCACGCCGACGATCAAGGCTACCTGCATGCCGGCCTGGAGGCCTTTGCCCGTCACATCTCCGAGCAGAATGAGCACGCCGCCTTTGCCGTCGGGAAGGATCTGGAAGAAGTCGCCACCTACCTCCTGCGCGGGCCGGTATTCGGTCTCAAGCACGTAGCCCGGCACGGTGGGGATTGCTTCGGGGATCAAGAGCTGCTGGATCTGCCGAGCCTGATCGATTTCGGCTTCCCACTGCTGACGGAGCCGCAGCGAGTGCACGAACCGGCGCATGAGCAGCACGGTAATGATGTTGAGCGAAACCACGACGGCTATCTGGCTGATGTTCACGGCCATGCCGAAGGGGAAGAACATCATCGGCAGATGCAGCACCAGCAGTTCCTGCTGATAGAGCGAGACGGCGACAAGGCCAAGTGCCGGCAGGGCCAGCCATGCGCCGGTGTGGTCTTTCCGCATGCCTTCCCAGGCGACCCAGAGCAGCAGGCTGCCGAGCAGGAGCTTGAGCACGACCGCGAGCGGGGCAAGCACGATCAGCCACCGCATCGGGACGACACTGCCGAACAGAGGCGCGCGCATCATCGCGACGGTCAGCATGAGACCGCCGGTGAAGCCCCACACCATGTAGTGCATCCGGGCCATGCGCCCCATGCGGAACCAATAAGCCCAGAAGAGAATCCAGAGTGCGATGACTGCCGGCGAAAAGACGACGTCAATCAGCAGGAAATTGAGCCATCCCGGCAGCAGCGTTGTGTAGTTTCCGGCGAGCGAAACCGTGAGCTGGAGAGCGATGGCGATGCAGGTCGCTCCGAGCCAGACGTAGGAATTCTCCTTTCGATCGAGCCAGAAGAGAACTGCGCAAACCGTGATCGCGAGGAGAAGAACGGCGACCTCGAGGAATCGGCTCAATTGCGAATGAGTGACGGCGTCCCAGTCGAGCCGGAGCATGCGGTCGATCGGTCCTGCCTGACCGAGGATCGGGGGGCCGTGCAGGCCGCCGGAGTCGGGATTGGTCAGCTGGGTTGAGGCATCCATCCACACGCGGATGGCAATGGTGATGGGCCCGCCGCTGATGTCTTTGGGAAGCGCAAAGGCGCGGGGAAGAGAGATGTAAGTAGTGACGCCCGACTTGTGGAATTTGCCGAACTCGCCGATCTGCTGACCGTTGACGAAGACCTGGTATGCGTCGTCCACGTCGTTGGGCATTTTGATTTCAAGGCCGCCGGCGGACAGGCCTGGATCGTATTGAACGTTGGCCTGCAGGCGGTACCACGCATATCCCCAGTAGCCGCGGTTGCCGAGGGCGGTCCAACCCGGCATGAAGCCGCTGGTCCCCAGAAACGGATCAGAGGAACCGGGCGGAGGCGTCAGGTCGACAGAGGCCCAGCCGGAATCATTGAATCCGGGCTGCGCCCACCGCATGTCATCACCCTTGTGGAACTTCCAGGGGCCGTTCAGCTCCACGCTTGAGGAGCCAAGAAGTACCTGTTCGGCCCAATGGGAGCCCGTCAGCGAAGGAATCTCGGGGGTTGCGGGATTTCCAGCCGGATCATCCGCATGAGCGCTCACCGGACACAGGAACAAAAACCCTATGCCGACGAGCGTCGGCAGGATCCCCGTCCTGAGTCTTTGCGACAGAAAACGCATCTGCGAACTGGCCTCGCCCCGCCCGAGGTCTTGTGCATCGAGCCGTGTGGTTATGCCGCGAGAATACGCGTCTGCACAGCCCAGCGGCAACATAAATTGCCCAGGGCAAAATATTGACGGCGCTACTTTGCCCTCATTCAAGGGCATTCAGAGAATCAGGTGATGTCTTCGGTGTCGTAAACCGGAGCTATCGCCTTCTTCTTGGGAACGCCATGGACGGATGCGAGCAAGTCGTCGACGACGTCTTCGAGCTGTCGCTGGCTCTCGATGACGGCGCTCATGCTTTTCAGGTCGTCCGGTTCCACGGAACGTTCGACTAGGACGACGGCGTGGCATTGCGCAACGTGATCGAGCCCGAGCCCCTCGGGTGTTTTGGCCTTGATGCTGACCTGCTCCATTTCGACGCCGAGGAGGTCGGCCACGCAGGAGCGCATCTCGCCGGCCACCGGGGCGATTTTAGGAGCGTTCAGGATGAGGGTGGTATCCACATTTACGATCCGGAAACCGGCGTGCTCAAGTTCTTCGAGGGCGAGTTTCAGGAAGATGGCAGAGTTGGCGTCTTTCCACCTTGGGTCTCCGGGCGGGAAGAAGCTTCCGATGTCGCCGGCCGCCACCGCGCCGAGAAGAGCGTCGGTGATGGCATGCAGCAGCACGTCTCCGTCAGAGTGGCCGGCCAGTCCTTCAGGATGATCGAGGGTCATCCCGCCGATGCGCAGCGGAATGCCCGCCTTGAATGCGTGGGAGTCCCAGCCAAATCCGATCCGTGTCTCCATCTCTTACGTGCCTGCCCCTCCCGACCAGTCGCTCAGAACCGTCGGGCTTTCAATCAAGGTCCGCCGGATCAATGTGTCCGCTGGCTCAGGTAAAACTCTGCCAACTCGATGTCGCCCGGCTGTGTGATCTTCAGATTAACCTGAGAACCGTGCACCACGGCTACCGGTAATCCCGCGCGCTCCACGACGGAAGCCTCGTCCGTGCCTACGAAGCCATCTTCCACCGCGTCGCTCATGGCCTTCTGCAGCAGATCGTACCTGAAGCCCTGAGGTGTCTGCGCCTGCACGATAAACTCCCGCGGAATTGTAGAAGTAATGAGGGCTCCGTGCGCGGTACGCTCAACCTGCTTGATGGTATCGACGGCTGGCAACCCAACGATTGCGGCGCCGTGTTGCGCGACCGCATCGATCGTACGCTCGATGGTGGCCTTGTCGATGAGAGGCCGGACCGCATCATGCACGAGGACGATGTCGTCGGGACCGGCGGGGAGCGCATTGAGAGCGTGCACCACAGACTCCTGGCGAGTGTCGCCGCCCTCGACAACATGGACCCGGTCGGAGAACCCATGTTCAGAGACCTGAGCCTGGACGCGGTCTATTTCGGTTTTCCGGACGGCCACATAGATTGCTTTGATTCGCTCGACGGAGGCGAAGGCCCTGAGTGAGTGGATGAGGATGGGAAGACCACCCAGCGAGAGAAACTGTTTTGGCTGCGGCCCGGCCATTCGTGTTCCAAGGCCCGCCGCGGGAAGGATTGCAAACACCTGCATAACTTGGCGAGTATACAACTTCGCTCGCGTCCGGTTTGTTTCACAGCAGCGAGTCTTCCGCCGGGCATAGAATGTTCGCGTCGCAATCTGATCCAAGGAAGTGCACGTAGGATGAAGATCTTTGCGCTTATGGCTTCGGCCGCGTTTCTCCTCACCAGTGCTGTTGTGTCGGCGCAAGCGGACCCATCCGGTCCGCAAAAGTGCGAGGCCCTGGCAAAGTTGAATCTGCCCAATGTCACGATTGTGACGGCCAAGGCAGAGGAAGCAGGACAGTTCGTCGGCCCGCGTCATCCTTTTACTGGAGGCGATCTCACTCCTTTCTACAAGACGCTGCCGGCATTCTGCAGAGTAGTGGCGAAGGCACATCCGTCGGCTGACTCGGACATCACGATCGAGGTGTGGATGCCGCTGGAGAAGTGGAACGGCAAGCTGCAGGGTCTGGCGAATGGCGGCTTTGCCGGAGCGATCAACTATCTGGAACTTGGAGCTTCGCTCAAGAACGGGTACGCGGCGACAGGGACTGACACGGGCCACACCGGGTCGCCAATCGATGCGGCCTGGGCATTGGGGCATCCGGAGAAGATTGCCGACTTTGGATACCGCGGCATTCACGAGATGACCCGCGTGGCCAAGCTGGTGATCCCGCAGTTCTATGGCTCTGCTCCGAAGCGCTCGTATTTTGCGGGATGCTCTGACGGAGGCCGCGAAGCGTTGATGGAGGCGCAGCGGTATCCGGAGGACTACGACGGGATCCTGGCGGGTGCTCCGGCGAACTACTGGACGGGGCTGCTCTCGCTGGGGGTGGTGGACACAAAGGCAGTGACGGCTACACCCGCGAGCTTTATTCCTCCGGCAAAGATTGCGACGATCGGGAAGGCGGTGATCGCGGCCTGCGACAAGCTCGATGGGGTTGCGGACGGAGTGCTGAATGACCCGCGGGAATGTCATTTTGATCCGGCAACGATTCAATGCAAGGCCGACGCCGATTCCAATGAGTGCCTGACAGCGGCACAGGTAGCGGCACTGAAGAAGATCTATGCGGGAATTGAGGATGCCAGCGGAAGGACGATTTTCCCCGGCTATCTTCCCGGAGCTGAAGAGGGAGAGGGCGGCTGGGCGCTTTGGATTACGGGACCGGCCCCGGCGAAGAGCCTGATGGCCTACTTTGGGCTCGGCTACTACGCAAACATGGTGTACAACCAGAAGGACTGGGACTACAAGACCTTTGCCGTGGATGCTGGGATGAAGGCTGCGAACCAGAAGACGGCAGAAGCGCTCAATGCCACCAATCCCGACCTGAGCGCCTTCCGCTCGCGGGGAGGCAAGCTGATCCTGTATCACGGCTGGAACGATCCGGCGATTCCCGCGCTGAATACGGTGAACTACTACCAGGGGGTGATCGCGAAGATGGGACGCGGCGCGGCGGACTCGTTTACGCGGCTCTACATGGTGCCGGGGATGCAGCACTGCGGTGGAGGGCCTGGGCCTGAGAACTTCGGCGAGGCGCTGGACGCGACGAGTACCGATCCGCAGCACAATATTCGCATCACGCTTGAGAACTGGGTGGAGAAGGGAACTGCGCCGACGTCGTTTGTGGTCTCGAAGGCGGCGTCGGGGAGTTCGCCGGAGATCACGCGGCCACTTTGTCCTTATCCGCAGGCGGCGAAGTACAAGGGGAGTGGGGATCCGAATAAAGCGGAGAGCTTTAGCTGCGTGAGTGCGAAGAAGTGAGTAAGGGCCGAGCCTGAGTTCTCATTGAGAGGTGGTTTCGACGAACAGCATCTCGTTGCTCGTCTTGAATCCGAGCTTCTCGTAGACAGGCTGGCCTTTGTTCGATGCGTGTAGTGCGATGACTCCGATGCCGCGTCGCTTTGCTTCAGCCATGCATTCGAGGGTAAGGGCTTTTGCGATGCCGCGATTCCGGTATTCGGGTTCGACAAAGACATTCAGGATGTACGCGCGGTGTGCGGACTGCGGGTCGAGGAAGTGAGGCGCCCAGTCCAGGATCAACAAACCCGCCGAGCCAGCTGCGCGCTCACCATCGTGCGTGATCCATCCGGCGTATTTGTCTGCTGCGATCATCTGCCGAACCCACGGTTCGAAGTTCCGGGCCATTTCGTCGAGGACATCATCGGCCGCCTCCCGCATATCGGCGAACATCGCCTTGCGATGTTGCGTGATCAAATCGGCATCATCCGTTGTCGCCCGTCGGGTAGTGAGCATGGGTCGAGTATAGGGACTGCCGTTCGGTCACCACCCTCGCGGAAACGGCAGATGAGAAGATTGTCATGATGGATTTCGTCGTCGCCATCTTCCCGTTCCTATTTCTTGGTTCTATTGGAGCTGTGGTTTTAATTGCGTTCCTTCTGCTACGTTGGGGCCATCGCGACCACTGATCCTGTCTCTGTTCAGTTCTAGGCGTTATCCGCCGTATCATCCTTTCGTGCGCTCTTCTTCGCCCAGCATCCCGCTCGACACGTCGCTTTTCAGGCCGGGGATGCGTGTTGCAGTCGGTCTGTCGGGTGGGGCAGACTCGGTTGCGCTGCTCTGTGCGCTCGCGGATCGGAGCAGGGAGTTGGGGCTGGTGCTGCATGCTGCGCATCTGCACCACGGACTGCGCGGCGAAGAGGCGGACGCCGACCTGGCCTTCGCGCGCGAACTTGCGGCAAAACTTGGGGTCGCGTTCCACGAATCCCGGGTGGATACAGCAGCCGAGGCGCGGCGTGTCCCAAAAATTTCGCAGAGCTCCCAAGCGGAGACAGGCGATTCTCCGTCCAACTCCATTGAAGGAACGGCGAGGCGGCTGCGCTATGCGTGGTTCCGCCAGTTGCTTCGTGACGTGCCGCTGGATGCGATCGCAACGGCGCATACTCTGGACGATCAGGCAGAGACGGTGCTGGCCAAGTTTCTGAGGGGGGCCTGGACCGAAGGTCTATCTGGGATTCATCCGGTTCTCAACTTTCCAGAAGGTCCGATTGTTCGACCGCTCCTCCAAGTCACACGCCGGGAGATCGAGGAGTATCTGAAGTCCCGAGATCAGACCTGGCGCGAGGACTCGACCAACCATCATCTGACCTACACGCGCAATCGCATCCGCCACGAACTTTTGCCCCAGCTCGAAGGCTGGAATCCCCAGCTCCGGGAGCATCTCGCCCACATGGCCGACCTGGCTCGCGATGAGGAGTCATGGTGGCAAGGTGAGATTCCTCGTCTCGCCTCCTCAGTTATTCTGCGCGGCCGTCCGGTTCGCGGCGGGGGGCGGGCCTCCACGAGTGCGGAAGGCGTAGCCCTGGACATTGCCCGCCTGGTGGCGGAGCCCGTTGCCCTGCAGCGGCGGATCATCCGGCACGCGTGCGCGCTGATTGAGTCCAGCCCGGCCTTCGAGGCGACTGAGGCCCTTCGGAGTCTTGCTCAGACCGGAAGGGCTGGGCAGAAGCTGGAGCTCGGCCAGGGATTGCGCGCGGAGCGAACTCACCGCGAACTTCGGCTTACTCGCGGTCCGTCGACTGCGGAAAACTCCGACGCCTCTGAACCTTCACGGTACGAATGTGTAGTTCCGGGCGTACTCGAAGCGCCGGCCTATGGCTACCGCATTCATCTTGACTTCAATCCAGGTTCGTCGTACCGCGACGGCGCGCCGTTGAACGCCGTTCTACGATCGTGGAAGCCGGGCGACCGCGTGCATCTGCGCTACTCCTCTGGCCCGCGCAAGATCAAGGAAGTGCTTGAGAGGATGAAGGTTAGTGGCGAGGAGCGCACCAAGTGGCCGGTCCTTGATGTGGGTGGCCGCATCGTCTGGATGCGCGGCGCGGAGCTGGAGCCAGACCCGAACATCCGGGTTATCGCGGAGCCGATGGGGGTTGAGGCAACACAGGACACCTCTAACGGCTAGTCCGCTTCCGCCGATTTGTGGCGTTGACGTGGTGGATTCCTATCTTTTCGTCCGGTGCACTCTTTCGAAGTTGTTTCCACTTCGGAGTACAATCGAAGACACTGCACATCCGGGCGGGAGCGAGAAGTGTATCCCGTCCAAAGGGCCCGCACTTTCTGTGACTTCAAAGGCTGTCCGGGCGTCTAAAAGGGTGTTGTAGGCGGTGTTTGAAGTTCAAGCGGCTTCTCCCCGCCGGGAAAAGAGGAATCCTGGTGAATTCGACCGTTAAAACAATCATGTTCTGGGTCTTTATCCTGATCTGCCTGGTGCTGCTCTGGGGCGTTGTCCAGAAGGGCGCGGGGATGGGAGCAAAAGACGCGGAGATCTCGTATTCCGACCTGTACAACAAGGTTGTGCACGGGGAGGTTCAGGACGCCCAGTTCCAGGGGACTGATCTTCGCGGGCACCTGAAGGCCAATCCCAAAGAACAGTTCCACACGACGGTCGGGGAACAGCACGAGGACCTGGAGAAGGCCATGTTGGCCGCTAACGTGAGCTTCTCCAAGAAGGACGCGCAGAGCAATCTTCTTCTGCCGATTCTCTTCAACGTTGGCCCGTTTGTGCTGCTGGGTGCGATCTGGTTCTTCATGCTGCGCCAGATGCAGTCTGGCGGGAACAAGGCCCTGTCGTTCGGCAAGAGCCGCGCGCGCCTGCTCTCGATGCAGCAGAAGAAGGTCACGTTTAAGGATGTGGCCGGCGTGGACGAGGCCAAGGAAGAACTGAAGGAGATCATCGAGTACCTGCGCGAGCCGCAGAAGTTCCAGAAGCTCGGCGGGCGGATTCCGAAGGGCGTGCTGCTCGTCGGACCTCCGGGAACTGGTAAGACTTTGCTCGCCCGCGCGGTGGCGGGAGAGGCGAACGTTCCGTTCTTCTCGATCTCGGGTTCTGACTTTGTCGAAATGTTTGTCGGCGTCGGCGCGAGCCGCGTTCGCGACCTGTTCGAGCAGGGCAAGAAGAATGCCCCGTGCATCATCTTCATCGACGAAATCGACGCAGTGGGACGTCACCGCGGCGCAGGTCTCGGCGGCGGACACGATGAGCGCGAGCAGACGCTGAACCAGCTGCTCGTCGAGATGGACGGCTTCGAGTCGAATGACGGCGTGATTCTGGTTGCCGCAACGAACCGGCCTGACGTGCTCGATCCCGCACTGCTGCGGCCCGGCCGTTTTGACCGGCGCGTGGTTGTGGGTCTGCCGGACGTTCGCGGCCGCGAGGAAGTTCTTCGCGTGCACGTGAAGAAGGTTCCTGTTGCCGATGATGTGAACCTCAACGTTCTCGCTCGCGGTACACCGGGCTTCAGCGGAGCCGACCTGGCCAACATGGTCAACGAGGCTGCTTTGAACGCAGCGCGCGTCAATCGCAAGCAGGTCACGATGTACGACTTCGAGCTTGCAAAGGACAAGGTGCTGATGGGCGCCGAGCGCAAGTCGATGCTGCTTACGGACGAAGAGAAGCGCGTCACGGCGTACCACGAAGCCGGACACGCGCTGGTCTCGATCATGCAGCCGCACTCCGATCCCATCCACAAGGTGACGATCATTCCGCGCGGCATGGCGCTGGGTGTGACGATTTTCCTTCCCGGCGATCGCCACAACTATACCCGCGAGTACCTCGAGGCGAATCTTGCAACTGCATACGGCGGCCGCGTGGCTGAGGAGATCTTCCTCAACCAGATGTCGACCGGCGCAGGCAGCGACATCGAGAACGCCACCGACCTCGCCCGCCGCATGGTGTGCGAGTACGGCATGAGCCGCCTCGGTCCGCTCACCTTCGGCAAGAAGGAAGAGCAGATATTCCTTGGACGCGAGATCGCTCAGCATCGCGACTTCTCGGAAGAGACCGCGCGGCAGATCGACCTCGAAGTTCGCCGGCTGATCGACGAGGCCTATCAGGCAGCGAACAGCATCCTCAGCTCGCACAAGGACGCCATGCACCGCATCGCCGCGGCGCTTCTTGAGCGCGAGACGATCGACGCAGACGAAGTGAAGATGCTTATCGACGGCAAGGAACTGCCGCCGATGCGCTCGTCCCTTGCTTCGCCCAGCGATGGCGGCAGCAGCGGTGGACAGACCGTGCTGAAGCCTGACACCCGCACAGGGTCTGGTTATCCGGAAGGATCACCAAGCCCCGCATAAGCTGTTCAATATATCCACTACAGCGGCCGCTCTTCGGAGCGGCCGTTTTCTTTTGGCGTAACGTTACGCTGAATCCGACAAGCGTGTTCGAAACGCGGTACGCACCGGAGTGCGCTATTTACACGGAAAATACTACGTAACGTGGAAACATTTACCTCGTCAGCTTCTGATTGACTTGGTTCGGAGCAAATCGATTCACTCGCAAAGTGAACAACCAAAAGAGAGTCTCACATCGCAAACCGCAGCGCCGAGCGTGGCATCGTCCGTGCAGTAGACACGGCAAGCTTCAGGGCTCATTCTGTCTAATCGGTGACGAAGCTAGACCCTCATCGGTGAACTTCCACGCGCTACGCTCGGCGGGCTGTCTCGCACGTGTCTGACCCCGCCCCGACTCAACAGCACGTCAGCTAAATCCGAAAGCAAGACCGAAAGACTTTGCGCGCGGCTCCTGATTCACAGGGCTACAGTCCGCGTGCGCTTCAGGCATGCTGTAGCTGCAGCTGACCTCTTTGCTGCTCTTTTCCTTGGCATATCGCTGTTGCGAGTGAACGCAATTGCCAGGGAGAAGTACGGATGTTCGAAGTTAAGTTGCGGCCTGCTCCGGTCCGCGCGATCGTAAAGCAATTTTTCAATTCCTTCCAAAGTCGAGTTTTCAGCCCACACACCTTTGTCGTTCTCCTTCTTCTATGCATCTCCGCGTTTGGAGTCGCTGGATGCGGAGGAGTAGTCGCCCTTGGCGGCGGACCGTCTTCTTCGTCCGGTACGAACGCCGCCACCAGCATCACTGCGAATCCTTCCACGGTCGATTTCGGGAGCGTGAGCGTCGGCAATTCGGCCACGCAGAAAATCTCCCTTGTGAACAGCGGAACGGACGCAGTCAAGCTCTCGGAGCTTTCACTCTCGAACACCGCGTTTCGCGTCGATGGAGAAGGGAAGCTTCCGGTTACGCTCGCGGCAGGCGCATCGTTAAGCCTGAATGTGCATTTCTCGCCGAGCAGCGATTCCGATATCTCCGATCAGCTTAACGTGATCGCCGCTTCGTCTTCCGGTGCGGCTGCTGCGGTCAAGCTGCATGGCAAGGGAGCATCCGGACCGGCGGAGTTGAGCGGTTTGACATGCGTGGAGGCCCAGGTCTCTGGAGCAGGGTCCGACTCCTGCACGATCTCCAGCAACATTGCGGCGGGCCCCGGCGGACTTCACGTTCATCTCTCGAGCAATATCTCGGCAATCAAGGTTCCTGCAACCGCCGCCATCCCATCGGGCGCCAGCAGAGCAACGTTCTCCGCGGCGATTTCGAAGGTCAGTGCCGAAGAGAAGGGAACGATCACAGCTACCCAGGGAAATAACACGAAGGCATTCGAGGTCTCGCTTTCGCCAGTAACGACGTCTGCGGGAGCGCCTGAACTGAAATCGCTCTCGTGCACACAGACTCTCTTTACAGGAGCCGGGAAAACTGCCTGCACAGTAACCTTGACCGCGAAATCGCCGAAAATCATCCAGGTTGCGCTTGCGAGCACGAGTACGGATGTGACTGTCCCCGCTTCGGCCACCATCGCGGCCGGATCTACCACGGCTTCCTTCAATGCGGTGATTGCGCCCGTTGCGAGCGCGCAGAGCGCAGTGATCTCCGCATCGGCCGGAAGCTCAACCCGCGATATCTCGATCGAGCTAAAGCCATCGAAGACCTCGCCGGCCACCGGCTCACTGAGCCTCAGCACATCTTCATTGCAGTTCGGCGACGTTGCTGTCGGTACTGCGGTGACCAAGTCTTTGACTGTGACCTCAACTGGAAACGCGCCGGTCACAATCAAAGCCGACTCCACGACAGGAGCTGGATTTTCGGTCTCCGGGGGTAGTTTTCCCGCCACCCTGAAGCCTGGCCAGGCCGTGGTGCTCACCGCGCACTTCAATCCCACAGCGGCTGGCTCGGCAAGCGGACAGTTAACGATTGCGAGCAATGCCGGAACGCAGTCCGTGAGCCTGGCCGGAAACGGCACGACCACGGCTCCATCACTCAGCGCGTTGTCGTGCAGCAGCTCCTCGATCACCGGATCGCTGGCTGACACGTGCAAAGTGACGTTATCCGGATCGGCGCCAAAGGGAGGCCTGAGCATCGGACTTGCGAGCAGCAGCTCAAATGTGACGGTTCCGTCCTCGATCACGATCCCTGCAACAGCTGCGTCCGCAACGTTTGCTGCGAACGCGACTGCTGTTTCGACTGCGCAGACCGTAAAGCTGACAGCCACCGAGGGCGGCGTATCCAGATCGATCTCGCTGCAACTCAGTCCTGCTCTGGCTCAACTCAGTGCGAATGCGACGACCATCTCGTTCGGCTCGGTCCTGCTAAGCCAAGCCACTACGCAGGTCGTGACGCTCACCTCTGTCGGCAAGGCGCCGGTCACTGTGCAGTCGGTTTCGGTGAAAGGAAGCGGCTTCTCCCTTTCATCGGTGAACCTGCCCGCAACCTTGAACCCCGGCCAGACGCTGGCATTGACGCTGATTTACAAGGCGTCGGTCACCGGCTCGCAGACAGGCGTGTTGACGATCAATAGCGACTCTTCAACGAACCCGATACTGACGATCAACCTGAACGCCACAACCGGAGGACATCGTGTGGAGTTGAGCTGGAGTCCGCCTGCGGCTTCCTCAAATCCCGTCGCGAACTACAAGGTGTATCGCGAAACCGGAAGCAGCGGCGGGTTTGCAAAGGTGGCTACGACAGCACAGCCTACCTACACCGACACGAATGTGCAGAGCGGAACCACGTACAACTACTACGTCACAAGCGTGGGATCAGCCGGAGGAGAGAGCCAGCCCTCGAACACGTTCACCGCAACGATTCCATAAATAGATCTGCGGAAGGCCCAGAGTAACGGGCCGGAAACAGACGTTCTTATCATTCATACATTCTTATCTGCGGTCGTCGATCGGGAAAAACAGCCCGATGGACGACCGCAATTCATTCCTGTTTGCTGGGTGAGACTGAATCAGATTTGATCAGCAGCGTTGCGCCAGCTGCACCAGGTTCCCGCACGTGTCATCGAGAACGGCGGTGATCACCGGACCCATCGCTACAGGCGGTTGCGTGAACTGCACTCCCGCGGCCACCAGCCTGGTGTATTCAGCGTGAACATCGTCGACGCCAAACGAGGTGATGGGTATGCCGTCTTTAACGAGAGCCCGCTTGAACTGCGCTGCGGCCGGATGCGCATCGGGCTCCAGCACAAGCTCAACTCCGTCGGGATCTGCGGCGGACACTACGGTCAGCCAGCTGTGTTCCCCGAGCGGCACCTCGGTCTTCTTTTGGAATCCCAGCTTTTCCGTGTAGAACTTCAGGGCTTTTTTCTGGTCGTCGACGAGAATGCTCGTGAGCACGATCTTGATCATCCTTCTCTCTCCTGTTTTTCTGTGGAAGCCATCGTGTCGCGAGCGCTTTCAATGGCTCAGTGCGCAGATAGTGGAATTTGTAGCGGCCTTCCCGTTCCGTAGCAATCAGGCCTGCGCTCTCGAGGATTTCGAGGTGCTGCGAGACGCCCTGCCGCGTGACGCTGATCTGATGCCGCATGAGCAGGCGCGCGCAGATCTCGAAGAGCGTCTGGCCATCCCGGTCGCATAACTCGTCCAGAATCGCTCGCCGCACCGGCGCCACAAGGGCTTCGAAGATATCGGTCATTGGTCGTTGCCAAAGGGTTCTTGCAAGAGATGCACTTGCAACAGGCAAGCTGTTACTTGCATGTTGTGAGCTTCACGATAGGCAAGCGACGGCTTGCCTGTCAAGTGAAAAAGGAGCCGGCGGTCAGGCGAGAAGTTTATTCCGATGTGATGAGCCGCTCGATGCGGCGATCGGGAATCAGCCACAGGAGCGCTACAAGAATGTATATAGAATGCGCCACCCAATGGGCGACGAAGCCGAAGGGAATGGCAATCGCATACATCACGACGGAAACGAACCCTTTGCGGTCCTTGCCGATGGCTTTTCTAACCAGGGAGTTCTCGCCCTCGCCGGCAATGATGGTCTGCACCAGGATCCAATAGCTCACGCCGGACATCAGCAGCACCATTCCGTAGACCGCCGTCGGGTCGGGAGCAAAGCGGCTGGCGCCCATCCATCCCGTTGCGAAAGGCAGCAGGGACAACCAGAACAGAAGGTGCAGATTCGCCCAGAGCACGCTTTCGCGAACCTGCCGAGTCGCGTGCAGCAGATGGTGGTGGTTGTTCCAATAGATGCCGATGTAGACGAAACTCAACAGGTAGCTGAGGAGGATGGGCAGGACCGGTCTGAGTGCTTCGATTCCGCTGCCCTGCGGGATGTGCAGCTCCAGCACCATGATGGTGATGATGATGGCGAGCACTCCATCGCTGAACGCTTCAAGACGGCTCTTCGACAAAAGGTGAACTCCCGGAAGGTTTGGCTGGACCGATTGTACGTTCCCCGGCGATCAATACAGCCCAGGTACCAGCGCAGCAGTCTCCTGGCGATAGGATTCGTATTTGCTGCCGAACGCGTTCACCAGGTTCTGCTCTTCCATTCGCGTCTTGCGCAGGTAAGCGATGATGCCGAGCAGGAGCCCAAGCAGGGCATGCATCTGACCTGAGACGATCGCTGTTCCCGCATACATCCCAAGCAAGCCGGAATAAATGGGATGGCGTACGGAGCCATAGGGGCCGGTTCGAATCAGCTCGTGGTCTTGCTTGATGGTGATTTCGCCGCTCCAGTTTCGGCCGAGGATTCGTCGTGCCCAGATGGCCAGAGCGACGCCTGCAACTTCAGCCGCAAGCCCAAGCACTCTGACGGTCAGGTTGTCCGGCAGAAACCGCTGACTGAGGTATTTGCTCGGCCAGAAGATGAGCAGCAGAGCCAGGTTGGTGAGCACGACGTGGACGGTTCTGGATGCCTTTGACTCGGATCTGATTGCGGGCGCGGAGTTCTTCGATTGCCACTCCCAGTACATCGAGAACGCAACCCACGGAAGAAATGAAACAAGTATCGGCCAGTCCTTGAATGTGTAGCCCGTGCCATGTGCATCATCGAGCCATGGCTTGATGATCGGTCGGGCAAGCAGGGCACCGACCAACGCCCCAACGAGCATTGCGATCTTGATCGCATCACCCTTCTTCGCCGCGCGGCTTTCGTCCGGCATGGCGCAATTCTACGATGAGGCGGCGCGGGACTTCGCGGGGAAAGAGCGTCAAGTGATTAGAAGATCCGGTATGCGACTCCGGCGCTGGCTCCGTATGGCTTCAGCGTTCCGTTGATCCAGTTCGGCCAGAACTGATATTCGAAGTCGAACGCGCGCACGCTCAAGTGCCTGGAGAGGTTGAGATCGACGCCGCCGCCGAGGGCGAGATCGGTGAACCGGCCGTAGGCTTCCTTGTATTCAAAATCCATTTTGCCCAGCCCGACCAGAGCCTTGCCATAGGGAACAGCGCCGAGCCGTTTGTACTCGTGGATGGGAACCCTGGGCCCGAAGAGGTAGCTATCCTCGGTGATTCCGACGAATGAGTGCTCGCGCAGCCAGCGCATCTCGGCTTCGACCGAGACCCATTTCGTCACTCGCAGGTCGGCGTATGCGCCGAAACCGTAGAGCCGGTACGGGCTCGTTCCCGGTACGCCGCCGCCTGCGTAGTCGGGCTGAAATGCCGAGGCAAATCCTCCGGCCGTGAGCGACATCTTTCCCCGATAGGCTGAGGGTGAAACCTGCGCATGCGCGCACACACTGATCATCACAATCAGCAAGCTGAAAAGGAAAAGCTGGAGTCTTCTCATGAAAGGGCGCTCATCCACTCCTGAAGGAAGTTAGGTCAGAATGTTGGATCAGGAAGCTCTGAACAGGAACTCAAAATCGTCGCTAAGTATAAAGCCAGAGGCGGATAACCTCAGGTTATCCGCCTCGACATATAGCTGCTAATTACTTCTGGGGGTTAGGGGACCCACCCGGTTGGGGCTGGGGCGGCTGCTGTTGCTGCTGCTGGGGCTGCGGGCCCTCGTTCTGCTGGGGCGGTGCAGTCTGATCTCCACCTGCAGGCGGTGTGCTGCCTGCGGGCTGACCAGCGGCCGGGTTCCCGGCTGGGGCTGCTCCGTTCGGATCGCCAGTTGGCGGTTGGGCCGGGGCCGCGTTCTTGGCTGCAGCCGACTGGGCTTCGTCGTAGCGCTGCAGGCGGAAGTAGACCGGCGTGACCTCGAGAGGCATTTTGTCCCGCGGATTGAGAGGCGCGTACAGCTTCGCGTTCAGCTGATGGACGCGATCGTCCCAGGGATCGGTCTTGAGCCAGCTGCCCAGCGGCAGAGCCGGGCTTTGCGTCAGGTCATCCCAGTTCAGACGGGGCGCGCCCTTGGCGAGAGCCGTCATCCACGGCGTACCGTCCGTCTTCAGCAGGGAATCGCCAAGCTTCGGCGTGTTGAGCGCCTTCAGCACCTGGCCGCGATCGGCGAGCTGAGACCAGTAGAGGCCGGCCTTCGACAGCTGATCCTTGTACATCGAGGCATCCAGGTATTCCTGCGCCTTGCTCGCAGCTTCCTGGTTGTCGTGGTCGGTGTGGTTCATGTTGATGCGGCGGAACGAAGCCTCGTCGGGGAACATCAGGCGATCGTTGAACGCGTACCGGGTATCGATGTGATGTCCGAGTGCGATGTGCGCAAGCTCGAGCGAGATGACGGACGCCAGCGTTGCTTCATCCTTCGGCATCGTGTCGATCAGGCCCTTGCTGACAAGGATCGTGTTGCCGACGGTCGTGGTCTCGATGGTGTCGGTCAGCATGATGCGGCAGTGCACGGGAAGGCTGAGCGCAATATTGTTGGGCACAACCAGGTTGGTGACGATCTGGTCGAGCACCGTCTGCTCGAAGCCGTTAGGCGTCAGCGGTGCAACGAGGCCAGCCTGCTCGAGGCGATCGATGACGTTGTTTTCGGCCTGCTGAACCCACTCGCGTGAGGCCTGCAGCGGGCTCACGTCCTGCGAGTCGTCGCTCTTGTCTTCGGCGTCGTCCACCTTCATGCTTACGCTCTCGCTGTCGCGGGTGGGGAGCTTCAGGCTGTAGCCCCAGAAGTGGGTCTGCGCCTTCAGGCCGACTTGCTTTTCGCCGTCGCGGCTCGTCTCTTCGACGTAGATGGCGACCGGCAGCCAGACTCCGGGCTGAACGTTCATACGCCAGCTGTCGAAGTGGAAGTAGTAGCGGGAGTCGTCTTCGCTGCGCGGTCCGGTGTAGGTGCCGTTGAAGCGGACGACGTTGCCGTCCTGATCTTCAATCCACACGCGACCGTAGAAGCGGCCCATTCCGGCGACCTTGGGATGGACGTCGTAGACCCACGTTCTGACGGAACCGAGGAACTCGCGGCGCACGTAGGTGAATGCATAGTGCTGTTCATCGAATCCTGTCGGATCGAGGAACATCATCTGCATGAAGCCGGTGGGATTGTAGGTGAAGTGCTTGTCGAGGCCCAGCGCCTTGGTGAGTCCGCTGATGGCGGCGAAAGAGCCTTTGAACCAGCCCTTCTTGTCCTTTGCGTCGCGAGGCTCGTAGCTTTTATCGAAGAAGCCCTTGCCGAAATCTACCCGGCTCAATGTGTACTGGTCCCCGATGGGTACCTGCCAGAGTTTTACATCCGGCTTGGTGTCCTGAATGTAGGTCTCCACGAGCGGTGTGCGCTGCTGGATCGCCTTGATCAGGATCTTCTCCTGCCCGATCGACTTCTGCACGAGCGCGGCCTGATCTGGGGTCAGCGGGTGAGTCTGGTCATAATGCGGCGTTTTCTTTGCCTCTGCCGCAGACACGCCCATGAGCAGGGACAGGAGGGTTAAAGGGATCTTTCTGTACATCATTTTTCTCCTAGGACTTCTTGTCTTTCCAATGGCAGCAGCTTTTCTGCTTCTTGTGAGCGTATGAGCTGTCTGTCGTAATGACTGCAAAATTCGTTGGACTCTTACGCCAGCTGGAAGGTGATGGTGATGTTTGTGGTCAAGTCAACAGCCTGGCCGTTGCGGGTCGCCGGACGGAACCGGATCTGAGAAGCCACGCGCCGTGCTTCTTCATCCAGACCGTGGCCCAGCCCGCGCACGACGCTGTTCACGATCACTTGCCCTGCGGCCGTGAAGGTGACGCGCAGAACCACGTCGCCCTGCACCTTCAGCTGTCGCGCCTCTGCCGTGTACTGCACAGCGGGCTTGGACAACACTTCGAGACTGGTCGGAGCGACTTCCTTCCTTTGCTGCGCGGCGGGGGTCGCTGCAACTTCGGTCTTGATGCCGGCTGAACCCACCTTGCCGCCGGTCGGATAGCCGGTCGATGCCGTGCCGGTGCCGCCGGGTATCCCTGCCTGCGCGACTTTACCCACGGTTCCGGCGTTCGAGCCGGACTTGAGGCCGTTGCCGATGCCCGCCGATCCGACCACTCCGTGAGGAGCAACGGCCGGGCCCTGCATGCCGCCATATGGGTTGCCGATGGCAGCTACGGTCGCGGGACGGGTGGCATTCGGATTCGGGGTTACGCCAAATGTCTCTCCCAGGTGAACGGGGGCCGTGGAGGCCTTAACCGTGTTGTTCTGGGCAGGCATTGCTGCCGTGAGCGCAGCCTTCGGCTGGGGTGCCAGAACGATGGCCGGCTTGGCGGCCTTGAGCTCGGGTGTATTGAGCTTGGCTTCCATCTCCAGAGGCTTGAGCGCCGGCTTGGGCTCGGGCTTCGGCATGTTGATTTTTGGCTGCTCCATCTGCACTTCCAGCTTCGGCTTGGGAAGGTCAGGAAGTTTCGGAGGAGGAGGCGTCTTGAACTTCGGCTGAGGCGGCGGCGTTGTGGGGAAGATCAGCTCCGTCTGTTCAAAGTGACGCTGCTGCAAAGCGTGCTTAGCCGTCATGCCCACCCAGATCATCAGCCCGAGGATGATCACATTCACGGTCGCGCTCGTGAGGAACGACGTCGAGCGTCCCTCCGGCTCAGGGAGCAAGCCGAAACTTGTTCGACCAGGATAGCCACTCATCTGCATGTTGATACCTCGGAATTTGCCATGGAGGCGGCGTCTTGATCCTCTAAGATGCGCGTTGGATAGACGTGAAGGCGGTATGAATCATGACGATAATCTGCCATTCTGACCACATTCTTGCCCGGGCGGGAGTACCTCATGTTCAGTCGCCGCAAATGCTCCTCATATTCCGCGGCAACCGGCTGAATCCAAAAAGGAAAGTCTAACTTGCTTTGCCGGCTCCCGAAGCAGGGGATTGTTGAGCTCCAATGGGCCGCGTGCTCTATTTGACGTCGCTCTGCCCAAAACGGAACGAGCGCCGGTGCACAAGAGTCTCCAAATATCGTAGCGGAACAGGTTACTCCAGCGCTACAGGAAGCACTTTCGATTTGGCGGGACCGAACCCGCTCCGAGGACCTGATTTCGTGACCCTGCTTCGTGCGCATCCTGCCTTCCCCCGGGGTAACCAGACTGCATCCAATGAACTGCCGCAGAGATCCTCAACAGTTTGAGGCCGGGAAAAGGGAAAACGTCTGTCCGCGCATGTGTTTATTTTTTTGCCCGAGGCTTTCGAAACGGCTATTTTCGATCAAGCCGCGGGTCCGAATGCGCCGTCTGCTGACGGTCGCTGCTCGGAAGGCGCAAACCTTTGCAATGCCTTGCTGTAATAGACTCACGGTAACCCAATACGCCCTGGAAGGACACCACTTTTGTGAGAACTTTGGTTACCGGCGGTGCCGGATACATTGGAGGCACCGTCGCCTCACTTCTCCTCTCGCAAGGCCATCAGCCCGTTGTACTTGATAACCTGTGCCACGCCCGTCGATCGATGGTTCCCCCGGGGGTTGAGTTCATTGAAGGCGACATCGCAGATCGCGGTCTGATCGAAAAGATTTTCAAGTCGGCAAAGGGGGAAGGAAAGCCGTTCGACTCTGTGCTGCACTTTGCCGCGCTCATCGAGGCAGGCGTCTCGATGGTGCAGCCTGAGACCTACTTCCGTAACAACACGGCATCCACTCTGGCGATGCTGGAGGCGATCATCGCGGAGGGTCCCCGGCGCCTGGTTTTCTCCTCGACCGCGGCCGTGTATGGGGAGCCGGAAACCGTGCCCATCACGGAGTCGGCCCGGCTGAAACCTACAAACGTTTACGGCGAGTCGAAGCTGATCGTCGAGACCATGCTCAACTGGTTTCACTCGATCCACGGGCTCCGATCGGTGGCTCTGCGCTACTTCAACGTGGCCGGCGCTCCGGAAGGTCCTGACGGCATCACGCGCGGGGAAGACCACGAGCCGGAATCACACCTGATTCCGCTGATTCTCGACGTAGCTCTGGGACGCCGGCAGTCGATTCGGATCTACGGCGATGACTACTCCACGCCCGACGGCACCTGCATTCGGGATTACATCCACGTCTCCGACCTTGCCGACGCGCACCTGCTCGCCCTCAAGGCAGTGGAAACGGACGCTGCCGCGAAGGATCGACTCATCTTCAATCTGGGCAACGGCCACGGATTCAGCGTGCGCGAGGTGATTGAATCGGCTCGCCGCGTTACGGGCCATCCGATTCCCGCCGAACTGCACCCCCGGCGTCCGGGCGATCCCGCCGTTCTCGTTGCCAGTTCTGAAAAGGCGATCAAGGAGCTAGGGTGGAAGCCGCGCTACACCCAGCTCGATGAGATCGTACGCACTGCCTGGACGTGGCACCAGAAGCGGTATAAAGGCTAACTGCCAGGAGAACGTTCATGGGTTGGGCGACTCACTACATCGTGCAACTCCGACAGGGGGATTCTGTCTCGTTCCGTCCCCGAGGGAATTCGATGAAAGGCAGAATCGAATCGGGCCAGCTTTGCACGGTCATTCCGATTGATGTTTCTGAAATCCAGGTGAACGACATCGTTCTTTGCAAGGTTCACGGCAACGAGTACCTGCACCTCGTAAAAGCAATCAGCGGATCCCGTTTCCAGATCGGAAACAACCGAGGGCGGATCAACGGCTGGATCGGTCCGAATGCGATTTATGGGAAGTGCGTGAGAATCGAAAATTAGGTCTGCGTGAGGATCTGATATGTCTCCACTTCGAATGGATGCGGCTCACGACAAAGGCGACGAATCCTTGCACTTCCTCAACCGGGACCAAATCGAGGGCTTTATCCGGGACGGTTTCTTGCGCATCGACGGCGCCTTCTCGCCTGAAACAGCGGCCGCCGCACGAGAGATTCTGTGGCGCGATTCAAGCTGCGATCCAAACGACCGCTCCACATGGACGAAACCGGTTATTCGGCTATGGGATTATCCGCAGCAACCCTTTCGAGAGGCTGCAAACATGCCCGTCCTTCACCGTGCCTTCGACGCACTCGTGGGAGAGGGCCGCTGGGTTCCGCGGGAGAGCCTCGGGACTTTTCCACTTCGCTTCCCGCACCCGAATGATCCGGGAGATACGGGCTGGCACGTGGACGCAAGCTTCCCGCCCGATCCGCCGACGGACAACTACCTTCAGTGGCGGATCAACATCAACTCAAAGGGCAGGGCACTACTGATGCTGTTCCTGTTCTCCGATGTTGGGGAGGACGACGCGCCCACACGCATCCGCGTCGGCTCGCATCAGACCATGGCGCGCCTGCTCGCTCCCGCAGGAGAAGCGGGGATGCCGATGATGGAGATCTCGCAGGCAGCTGCATCCGCGACTCAGGGTGGGGAAGAGGTGTCGGCCACCGGCGCCGCGGGGACCGTTTATCTCTGCCACCCATTCATTCTGCATGCAGCTCAACCGCATCGCGGGAAGACACCGCGGTTCATGGCGCAACCGCCCCTTGCACCACGAGTTCCATTCCAGCTGTCTCGCGCCGACGGCAACTACTCTCCGGTTGAGCAGGCCATCCGGCTCGCGCTGAGCTTGAACTGATCCGATGTTGCAGGTTGCAGGATGCTGACGGGCGTCCCGAATTCGCTTGACGACCGCGTCTGAGCACCCGCACAGTGAATCTCAGTCCCTGCTGTGCCCCCGCTGGTTGACGGGACTCTGTGCGAGGTCGATCAGCGCATGTCTTCCCCGGCGAAGCCTCACTCTTCCGGCTCTCTGGTTCGCGTTGTGCTCGGTTCTGCGACAGGAACGCTGATCGAGTGGTACGATTTCTACATCTTCGGCGCGCTCACCTCGGTTCTCTCGGTCAAGTTCTACCCGCCTGAGAACCAGACGTTCGCGCTCATCGCGTATCTTGCGACGTTTGCCGCGGGTTTTCTTGTCCGGCCTTTCGGGGCGCTTTTCTTCGGGTGCGTCGGCGACCTGGTGGGACGCCGCATCGCATTCATCTTCACCCTGTCGATCATGGGCGGAGCGACTGCGGCGGTTGGCATGTTGCCGACATTTCAAACCGCGGGGTGGATCGCGCCCATCGGTCTGATTCTTATCCGGCTGTTGCAGGGACTCGCGCTGGGCGGGGAGTATGGCGGAGCCGCGGTGTATCTGGCCGAACATGTTCCCGACGGCAGGCGCGGCTTTTACACGAGCTTTCTGCAGACCACTGCCGGACTGGGCATGATCGCTTCGCTCTCGGTAATTCTGGCTACCGAGCACTCGATGAATGGACCGTCGTTCCAGCGCTGGGGATGGCGTCTGCCGTTTTTGCTCTCGCTCATCTTTGTGGGCATCTCCCTTGTCATTCGCATTCGCATGAAGGAGTCGCCGATCTTTGCGCATGTGAAGGCGAGCGGAACGCAATGCGCGCGTCCGCTGAAAGAAGCGTTTGGGAACTGGGCAAATCTCAGGCAGGTGCTTGTATCGCTTTTCGGCGCGGCGGCGGGGCAGGCGGTTGTGTCGTACACGGGACTGTTCTACGCGCTCTTCTACATGCAGAACATTCTGCGCATCAACACGCATACGACGAACGTGATCGCGCTGATCGGTCTCGCCATGGCCACGCCTACGTTCATCCTTTTCGGAGCGCTGTCCGACCGCATCGGGCGCAAGAAGGTGATGCTCGCGGGAATGCTGCTGTGCCTGGTGTGTATTTATCCGATCTATCGCGCGATGCAGCAGGCGGCCGGCAACAACGTTGTCGGCGTCACGTCGACGAAAGACCCAGTCACCAACGAAACGCGGCTTACGCCTCTTACCCGGGAAGGCTCGTCTCTGGTTGCGGCTCGGCAAGCCAGCCATCCCAACATGCCCCTGCTGATTCTGCTGATCTGCCTGCAGAATCTGTTCTCCTGCATGGTCTATGGGCCAATCGCCGCGTACCTGGTCGAGGCCTTCCCTGCGAAGATCCGCTACACCTCTGTCTCCCTTCCATACCATCTCGGCAACGGCATCTTTGGCGGGCTGCTGCCTGTGATCGGCGTCGGTCTGTGTGCTGCGACAGGAAACCTGTATGCCGGGCTGCTGTTTCCTATGTCGGTCTGCATGCTCTCGCTGGTGGTTGGCAGTCTGTTTCTGAAAGAAAGCTCTGGAACGCTGATCTGGTCGGAGATCGAATCGCCTGCAGTCAGTCAGCTTGTCTTGACCGCGGCGCCGCTTCCCGCCACCACGGACTGAGCTGGCGTCTGACCACTGCCGCTCTTGCCCCTCCCACCCCTGCCCCGATAGAGTTGCAGCGTCAGCAGTTGGCGCCGTTGCGCTGAAGCGAACTTATGTCTCCTGCTTGAGACTCCCACTCCATCGACTTCCCTGAAGGATCCCATTCATGTCCTCGCCGCACGTTCCCGCTGATCCAAAATCGGTTTCATCTCTTTCCAGCCAGGATCTCGATTCTCTCCTTCGCGAAGCCCGCGTCTTTCCGCCGCCACCGGAGTTCTCGGCGAAAGCGCACATCAAGAGCCTTGAGCAGTACGAGCAGTTGTACAAGCAGTCGATTGAAGATCCTGAGGCTTTCTGGGCCGGGATCGCAAAGGAACTGCACTGGTTCAAGCCGTGGGACAAGGTTCTGGAGTGGAACCTGCCGGCAGCCAAGTGGTTTGTGGGCGGAAGGATGAACCTGAGCTACAACTGCCTCGATCGTCACGTTGAAAGCGGGCGCGGCGATAAGACTGCCATCATCTGGGAGGGCGAGCCGGGAGAGATTCGGCGGCTGAGCTATGCAGAACTCCACACCGAGGTGCAGCGGTTCGCGAACGCGATGAAGGCCCTGGGTATCAAGAAGGGCGATCGTGTGGCGGTGTATATGGGGATGACGCCGGAGCTTGCGGTCGCGATCCTGGCGTGCGCGCGCATTGGCGCGATTCATACTGTGATTTTTGGAGGATTCGCGGCGAATGCGATTGCGGATCGCGTGAACGACTGCGGCTGCGTGGCCGTTATTACGCAGGACACCAGCTATCGGCGGGGCAACGAAGTTCCGCTCAAGCGCACGGTTGACGAGGCAATGCATGCATGTCCCACGGTTGAACATGTCATCGTGTACAAGCGTTCCGGGTCGCCGGTGAACATGGTCGAGGGCCGCGACTGGTGGTGGCACGACATCATCGCCGATGCGCCGACGCATTGCGCCGCAGAGCAACTCGACTCCGAAGACCCGCTCTACATCCTTTACACGTCGGGCACTACCGGCAAACCCAAGGGTCTGGTTCACACGACGGGCGGCTACGCGGTGCAGACGTACATCACGTCGAAGTATGTCTTCGACCTGCGGGACGATGACATCTACTGGTGCACGGCCGATATCGGCTGGGTGACCGGGCATTCGTATGTCGTGTACGGGCCAATGCAGAACGGCGCTACCGTGCTGATGTATGAGGGCGCGCCGAACCATCCAGATTTTTCGCGCTTCTGGAAGATCATCGACGACCACAAGGTCACGATTTTCTACACTGCGCCCACGGCGATCCGCGCATTCATCAAGTGGGGCGATCAGTATGTCGATAAATACAAGCTCGATTCGCTGCGACTGCTGGGCACGGTAGGCGAGCCGATCAATCCTGAAGCGTGGATGTGGTATCGCGAGAAGATCGGGCACAACCGCTGCCCCATTGTGGATACCTGGTGGCAGACGGAGACCGGGTCGATCATGATCTCGCCTCTGCCCGGTGCGGTTCCGGCCAAGCCGGGGTCGGCGACGCGACCGTTTTTCGGAATTCAGCCGGAGGTTGTTACGCGTCCTGACGCGGACGGGAACTTCCACGCTGTTCCTGCCGGGAGCGGCGGCCTGCTGATTGTACGCAAGCCGTGGCCATCGATGGCGCGAACGGTCTGGGGCGATCCTGAGCGGTTCAAGAGGACGTATTGGTCGGATGTTCCGGGGTGCTATTTCACCGGCGACGGAGCGCGCCAGGATGCAGATGGCTATTTCTGGCTCATGGGCCGCGTTGACGACGTGATCAATGTGAGCGGGCATCGGCTTGGGACGATGGAGGTGGAGTCGGCCCTGGTCGCGCATAACAAGGTGGCTGAAGCGGCCGTGGTGGGACGCCCGGACGACCTGAAAGGCCAGGCAATCGCAGCCTTTGTCACGCTTGAGTCCGGCAATCAGCCGTCAGATCAGCTTAAGGACGAGCTTCGCCAGTGGGTGGCCAAAGAGATCGGCGCGCTCGCTCGTCCCGACGACATCCGCTTTACCGAAGCACTCCCGAAGACGCGCAGCGGCAAGATCATGCGCCGCCTGCTGCGCGAACTGGCGACGCACGGCGAGATCAAGGGCGACGTGACCACGCTTGAAGACTTCACGGTGATCGCCAAACTGCGCGAGGCCGAAGAAGGATAACTGATCGTGTTTTGAGCAGTATCACTTTGGTGTCCTGGAGTGACGATCGCGAGCTTCGATCGTGTGTGGCGAGGTGGTAATCTCTTCGAAACCAAAGTCAAAAAGCGTCTTGCTCACCGACAGCATCAACTCGACAGAATCTTCCGCCAGCGCAGGTCTCTCTCCTCGCAGAGTTCTGACCATTTTGCTTGCCGCACTTGTTGCGCTGGCGATTCCGGCTTCGCTCGCATTCCAACTTCGAGTGGCAGTCGAAAACGGGTTTTCCGATTTTCAGGGCTTCTATGATGCCGCGACGATCATTGATTCAGGTGATGGGGCGCGTCTCTATGATCTTTCCCTCTATGATCAACCACGGCTGAAGAACATCCTAAAAGTACCCGGGATCATCGTACGGCATTACTATATCCACGCTCCTTTTGAGGCTATATTCTTTCTTCCACTCGCACGTCTCCCGTTCGTCACAGCGGCCTGGGTTTGGTGGACGTTCAGTCTGCTTTGTGCCTTTCTCACGCTCTTCGTTCTGCTTCCCTTTATTGCATCCATCAAGGAGCGGATTGAGCTGGGCCTTGTAAGCGTTACTTTCTTCATCCCAACTATCTCCACGTTGTTCCAGGGGCAAGACACAATTGTCACGCTGCTGCTATTCGCGATCTGCTATCGAAGTCTGGTGCGGGGTCGTTACACGTTGGCGGGATGCGCCCTTGCAGTCGCAATGTACAAACCGCCCCTTGCTCTGCCCATGATTCTCCTGCTGGCCATCGTTTCTAAAGAACGCTGGAAGCTTGTGACCGGCTTCTTGGGAACCTTCAGTTTTCTGGTCTGTGTTGCGATCCTCAAACTCGGCTGGGCTTGTGTCGCAGGTTATCCCTCTCTTTTGAGCCGGTTTTCAACCTACGAGGAAGGGCACTACCACCTTGCCGATATGCCGAACGTGCGCGGTCTGGCAACACTTGCATTGCAGCACCTCCTCTCCGAACGAGTGATCTTCGTTGTGGTTGCAGTGCTTTCGATGGCGGTCTTGGTCCTGTCAGTCTGGGCTGTGAAGAAGATCAAAAACAGACCAGAGGCACACCCACTTGTGTTTTCGTTGTTTGTGGCCGCATCAGTCCTCGTCGGATATCAGGAGTACGCCTATGACCTGGCGTTGCTGTATCTGCCCGTCTTGCTGACTTGGGATTCGCTTTACCAGAAGGACCAAAATAGCCGGGATCGCGGGCTTCTGACCATTTCCACCATGCTGCTGCTGTTCGGTTCTTTTCTTTCTCTTGCTGCGGCCCCGCTCTACGCTTGCGTCATCGTCTTCTTTTTTGCAGTTCTCGCCCGGCAACTCCATGGGCTTGCGTGCGCAACGCTCGTTTCTGACCGGCCCATCGAAGCTACAGACTAAAAAGTAATCCTCACAGGCGGCTGTTCAGATTCGCCAAGCCGGCCTTGACATAAAAGGTTACGTTTCTGCCGACGATCTCAGCCGCAGCGTTTCGCATCCGCATCAAACCATTGGTCAACTTTTTGCTTTATTGCCTTGGGTCCGCATGCGAGGGCGCATCATTCTCGCCACAATGTCCTTCCGTCTCCGCTCACCCCAAGAGGAGCCATGGACCCCGCAAGCTATTGCGTCTATAACGCGACCCGGAACGCTCTGCTCAGCGAGCGTGTCATCTCCGTTTCCGAGCCGCAGACGCCTGCCCAATTGCTTGCTCTCGTGATGAACGGGCCCGGTCGCGACCCGCACTTTTGTATCCGCCTGAACAATGTTGCGGTTGCGCCAGAGATACCGCGCCTGTTCGCGTTTGACGTCGCCTATCTCGATTCGGAGCAGAGGATCCTGGCGATTGCCGACGTGGGTCCGGGCACGCCGTTCCCGCCGATCAGCGAGGAGGTCACCACGATTCTGTTCCTGTCGGACCAGCTCCTCCCCAACTCCAACAGCGAACCGGGGGACATCATCCGCATCTGCACCGGGGCCGAGCTCGCCGCACTCCTGAGAGCAGCAGCCCAGTTTCAGGCGATTGACTCGCCTCCGCACCGGTTCGAGTCGGCTATGCCGCAAGCGACGCCCGATCCTTTCGATGGTTCGCTGATCTATCTGCCAACTTCGGGAACGCCGCAGGTCCGCGAGATGTTTGTTTCACCGGCGGCGCGATCGCCGGAGCTCGTCGACAGGATGCAGAGCAAGCCATTGCTCCCCGACCCGTTCGCTTCAGTCGGAGAGGTGGAAATTCCAATCGAGCAGGCTCTCGAGCAAACGGTCCTAAGTGACGAGGTCGACGACGCGTCCGTAGCAATGGAGCCCATCACGATTTTGCAAGCTGGGCCATCTCCGCAAGAGACTCCGCCGGCCGCACGCTTTTCCGAGAGTGCTTTATCTCCGGCGCCCTCTGAAGCGGCGAACCAGGAGGAAGCCCGGCAAACGCAAACCCCAGCTCCTTCCCAACTGCCGTTCAATCTCCGGGCTGTGATCGAACTGGTCGACGAGCAGCTTCGCCGGGAGCAGCGGCAGGAGGAGGAAGCGGCGTCGCACATTCGGGAGCCGAATGAAGCTGCCCGGGAACCGTTGCCTCATTTTGGCGTGTCAGCGAACGAACAATCCGCGCAGCAGCGTTCCGAAGCAGCGGAGATGACGACGACCCCTGCCCCGTTAAAGACAAGGGCCGAGACGAGGCCGATCGTGGAGTCTCCGCCGATTGAACCGCCGCCTCTGACGCCGGCTGCGCCAGAGCTCGTCCCGCCGCCTGCGCCATTTGCTCCACCGCCCGCGGCCGCTGAAGCTGGGGTAAACACGACGCTTCCTGTGGAACCAGCTCCGGCGGCCGCCCCTGAGCCGGCGCGCGTGGTTGGCATCCCCGCAAAAGAGAAGCTGCCATTTGCTGCTCGTGTTCAACGCTGGCTATCGGGTGAGTCTGTCTCGCTGAATGGCAACCGGCGGCGTGGCCAGCGGGTGGCCATGTCCGGGCTGGTAGCGTTCTACTTCACCGGCGGCGCGCCCAAGCCACACGAGATTGTGAACATCAGCAGCAGCGGTCTCTACCTTCGCAGCAAAGAGCTGTGGTCGCCCAATACTCTGGTGCGCATGACACTGGAGCGCGAGGATGCCGCAGGCGCCGAGAAGAGATCGATCAGCGTGCTGGCGCGGGTTGTCCGCGTGGACGAGGGCGGTATCGGGCATGAGTTCGTCACCACCGAGGTGCTGGCGCGGTTGAACGCGCGGGACTTCCTGCCGTCGCAGGGAACGAATCGTAAGGAACTGGACAGGTTTCTGGCGAGCTCAAAGTAGACTTCGCTGCGATTCATTGCTGCTGGTCCGCTTCTTACAAACGATTGACCTTGGTACCGCGGTTTCGAAATCCCGGCGTACACTTCAGCTACGCAACAGGGCAGCTTCGGAGAGTGCATGCGCGATCTCGTTTACAGCGTCGCAGCCAGTCTGGATGGATACATCGCCGGACCAAATGGAGAATTCGACTGGATTGTTCAAGACCCCACGATCGACTTTGGAGAGGTTTTTCGCCAGTTCGACACCGCAGTGATGGGGCGCGTCTGCTTCGAAGAGATGCTGCGGCTGGGCCGGTCTCCGAAAGACCTCGGCATGAAGGTCTTCGTAGCTTCCACCACGCTCGATCCGGCGCAGCATCCTGACGTGACTGTTGTTTCAGCAGACCTGGCTGGAACTGTCTCTGAACTTAAGCGCACATCCGGCAAGGCCATCTGGCTTTTCGGCGGAGGCATCACGTTCCGAAGCCTGCTCGACTCGGGACTGGTGGATCGCGTGGAGGTCTCAGTTATCCCCATCCTGCTCGGCGGCGGAGTGCCTCTCGTTCCTCCTGGCCGCCGCTCGCCTCTCATCTTCAAAGATTCGCGGACTTTTCCGAGCGGCATCATCTGCCTCAACTACTGCGTTGCTACGCAGCCGCAAATCTGAGCGCAAAACAAAAGGCGGAGCGTGTTGGCTCCGCCTGATGAGTGATCTCTGGAAAGAAGTTAGAAGTGATAGACCAGTCCGATGCCCGCGCGCGCATTCCAGCGCATGTGCGATGAGAAGCCGGGTTGATAGGGCTGAAGCGTGAAGGATGAGCCGATGTCGTCGCCAAACGCCCGGACCGACCAGCGCGCACTGCGGTTGTAATCGACGCCAATGCCAAAGCCGCCCGCGAACGAGATGTCGGGCTGAATGGAAACGCCTCCGGTGTGCTCGCCTCCGAACAGGCCCTCTGCGTACCCGCTCCACTTCTCGAAGAGGTTGCCGCGAATCACCGGCCCCACCATCACCATGTCGACCTTGGGGCTGCCCGGGTTTTTCGACGTCACGTTGTACGCGTAGTAGCCGCCGTCGGCCTTGATGCCGAAGTGGTCGCCGAAGTAGCGGGTGACCGAGGCGCTGACGCCCTGCAGACCGCTACGCGACAGGTTCACCTGGTTCAAGCTCGTGTACCCGTATCCGACATAAGCCTCGTACTTGTAAACCGGGCCCGTGACATCCTTCGGCGGCTTCTCCGGCGCGATCTGGCCTACGGCAGCCATCGGTACAACGAGGGCCGAAGCCACGGCCAGAATCGAAAGCAGCAACTTGCTCTTCAATGCAAAATCTCCTTCACATCCACCCTGCGCATCGCGCAGGGTAAGGGACACTCGATGCCGTCAGAGCAGCGGTTGCCGCTCTCGCCCATAGAGGTCCGCAATCAGTTCGGTACCTGTCTAGACTAATTGCTCCACCCCGGTTCCACGAAGCCCGCTCACCGCTGCTGGACCGCGACAGGCGCGGGCAATTTGATCACCTTGCCTGAGTTTCCTGACACTGTGACGTTTGTCCCCGCGCGAAGATAGCGCTGCATCACTGGATAGCTGGCCCAATCGAGCGGCCATCCATCCTGAATGGCCACTGCGGTGTAGGCTCCGGGTGCAACGTCGCGGAAGGCAAAGCTTCCGTCGGAGTCTGACTGGTCGCGGCGGGTCAGGCTCTTCCACTGCGCCGGATCGCGGGGCAGCAGAACCATCATGACGCCGGCGATGCCTTTTCCGTCCTTCTTTGCGAAGCCGTCGATGCGGGTGTCGGCGGCGCTCACGGTGATGGTCAGCGCGGGACCGCCCTCGCGCAACGTCAGCGTGTTGCCGGCTTGCTGTTTTAGTCCGACGGCAGTTGCAACGACAGGCAGCGCCTTGTCTCCTGCGGTGGCGAGCACCTCGTAGTCGCCGGGCGGGACGGGCATGAACGTGAATCGCCCTGCGCGCGCTTCTGTGGCGAACTGCGCCTGTCCCGCGCCTCCATCGAGGCGATTGAGCGTGAGCGTCATCTCTTCGGGCAACGCGGAGCCGGCAATCATCCGTACCACTCCTTTGACGGCGCTGGCCGCGGCTCCGGCATCGGCATCGATCTGCTGGTTCGCGCTCAGGTCGACGTCCATGACACGCTGCGGCTCGCCCATGGCGAGTTCGTAGCGGCCGGGAGCGACTCCGCCGAGCTCGAGTGTGCGGCCCTGCGCGCCGCCGAAGAAATCGCCCGAGCTCTGCGTGTCGATCACGGTTCCAAATGCAATGCGCTGCAACTGCGGAACTACGACGCTGCCGTCGGCGCGCTCCGGAGCGGGGATGGAGATATGGAGCGAAGGCACGGCGTGCATGCTGATGTTGATCTCCTGCCGCATACCGCCGGCGAGCTCGATGGGTGTTGCCGCGCGCTCGTCGGTGGTGGAGTCGAAGAACGTGACCGGGTACACGACATCGAGGGCGCTGTTCTTTTTGGCGGCCGCACCGCTGTGCACCGCGTACCAGGGCTCGGCAGAGACGGCGAGCATGTACTCACCGGAGGCGAGGTCGCCGATTTCGTATTCGCCGGTATCGTCCGTCTGCGCACCCCCGGCACGCTCAATCTTCTGCCCGTCGCGCTTCGAACGCTTGAACAGCATCACGCTCGCACCGGCCACGGGCTCGCCATCATCGCTGGTGACGACTCCGTGGAGAACGGCGTTAGGCATCAGCTTGTAGTCGAGATGCGTTGTGTCCTGATCGGGCCCGGTGACGATGGATGTGGCAAATTCATCGTGCTCATCGTAAGAGGCGGTGCGAAATCCACGCTTGGAGGCGGTGAGCTGATACTTTGCCGCGGGCAGGTGAGGGAGCAGGAAATGCCCGTCGGCATCGGTGGTGCTGGTACCTGCGGTGTGTCCCGTCGCATCCATGGCCTGCACCAGGGCGCGCCGGACCGGCTCTCCGGTGGCTGCATTCGAAAGGATGCCGGCGATTCGAAACTGCCCGGTTGCTGCCGCTGGCGCCGGCGGCTGAGCCTGCGCTGTTGCGAGTGCAGGGATGAGCACCGCCGCTACGCAGGCCAGTATCCACAGATTTGCAACGAGGCGCCTCATCTTTGCGGCACCTCAACGGCAAGCTCCGCTTCGGCGTTGGATTCGAGGGAAACAGCCTGGCTGGGCAGGGCGGCGAGCACTTCGGGATTTCGGTATTCAAGAGCGACCGGCCGGTCGAATGTGTATACGCGGTAGGTTCCGGGAGTGAGCCCGGTCAGCATCACGCGCCCGCCGCTGGACAGGCGAAGAGTCTGCGGAACGACGGCCTGAGTCGAATCGAAATCGGGAACGACGTAAACGGTGAAAGCGCGTTCCTCGCCGGCGCTGTATCCCAGTGAGCCCGGCAGTGAGAGCGTCAGCCTTGCGCAGTCGTCACGCAAACTCAGTGTCAATGGAGCGGTAGTTCCTGTTACGCCGAGCACGAGCGGCTCGCGTGCCAGGCTTGCTCCGCCCGCGGTGAAGGAGGACTCGCACATGGTGCGCGGCCCGATGGCTGTGCTCGCCCAGTACGAACCGGCCGGCACTGCGTTCGTCTGCAGCGGTCCTGTGGCTGGGCCTTCGGCGTAGCTGGTGACCATGCCGTCGGAGAGCCAGCCGCCCGTCTGCGTGAGGGTGATGAAGACCGGGGGATCGTTATACGCATCGCGCGCAGCCGGATTCGAAGGCGCTTGCGCTGTCCGCGTGCGCGATAAGCTCACCTGGATCGGGCTGCTTCCGGCTGCGGCCATGGAAAGATGAAGGCTGGTCACCGGTTGCGCGGCAACGGTAAAGCTCACCTGGCCCGCAAAACCGCGCGTCCCGAGCGGGGTCAATTCAGATCGATTCGCATTGCGTGTTGCTGCGATGTGAAGGACGCGGGAAGCCATTGACGCGTTGAGCGAGTAACTACCCTCCGGCAGCAGGGCCTGCGCTGAGTGCGTTGAAGCGTCGTACTGTGCGCTGTAGGGAAGCGCGTTGCCCTGTGCGTCCAGTACCTGCACGGAGATGTTGTCTGCCGTTCTGGGTATCGTCACCGCGGCCACGACCGGCTGAAACGGCTCGAGGGTCAGGGCGATGTTGGCCTGGGCCTGCTCGCCGCCGTGCAGCTGGATCTTCGCTGCGCTGCCGAGGTCTCGCGCATCCGGATAGAAGACGCTTGCGTATCCGGCACGCGCCGATCTTGCGGCAGAGCCCACCTGCACAAAGCCAGGCGCGTCGCTCTCCATCGCGGGCATGGTGTAGACCGCATACTGTCCGTCGGTCAGACCGCCGAACCGGTAAGCGCCTTCGCTGTTGGTGCGAGCGGTTCCGGTTTCCTGCCACACGGCGCGTCCGTCGCGGATGGTGCGGCGGAGAAGCGTTACCTGGATGCCCTCGGCTACATCGCCGGTAGAGAGCTGAATCTGCCCGCGTATCGAGTTGGCCGGTTCCATGGTGAAGACCACGTCACCCATCTCTGCCGCGACGATCACGTTGTGGCCATAGCCATGCGCGTTCCACGCGATGCTGTCTGCGGCGGCTTCGGCCTCGTCCAGATATCCGGGTTTGGTGATGGTGAACTCCTGTGGCCCGGCCGGGATGTCGGCGATCTCAAATCTTCCGTCCCCATCCGTGAGTGCGCCGTTCGAAGCGTCGCCGCCGATGCGAACGAGCGCGTGCGGCAGCGGATCGCCGGACGCGCCCACGCGCACGATCCCGTGGACGGTGATGGTTTGATTGGAAACCTGCCCAGGGGCTTGTTGGGCTCGGGCGCTCGGGGCGGCGAGTCCGAGCAGCAGAAAGCAAGCAACGGCGAACGTGAGTGCGAGCCCGCACGAAGTTCTACATGCGCCGCTGTCGCCGTTGAGATGTCTGCGAACCACCACTCCCCATTCTGACGGCTCGCGATGGGGAAGGGAATCACCGGACCGGATTGCTCGACCCGTCGTTCTTCGCGTCACTCTAATCACGCCCAAGCTGCTGCACAAGCTTCTTCGGCGCCATCTGCTCGTAGCTGCCGCGCACCAGTTCCTGCACTTCGCTCCAGTCGACGGTTGCGCGATCGAGGCGGAGCGCCACCCATCCGCGCGGGCCGATGTAGGCCGGCATATAGAACCTGCGCGGATTCGCTTCGATCAGCCGCTTGTTGTCGGCCGCCAGCACCTTACAGCAGACACTGACGATTCCGTCGCCATGATGATCGTTCAGGTAGTACGCGAATGTTTTCTTACCCACCTTGAACGCCACATGCCCGTGCATCTCCTCCATTGCGGCGCCGGGTAGAGCAAGGCAGATCTTCGTGAGCTTCTGGAGCCGTTCTCGATTTCGTTTTGCGTCGATCATCGGCGACCTCCAGGAAGCCTCACACGTGGTAGAGCGTTCCTCATGAGTTCGGCAGCTTGCAGCAGTCTCCCTCCGCGGCCGGCTCGTTGGCACCTGCGTCGAGGACGACCTTCCAGCTCCCGTCGGGCTGCTTGCGCCAGATCGTCATATAACGCCCGGACGTCAGTACCGGATTTCCGCTCGCATCTTTGCTGCGGCCCTCGAAGTGGCCCCAGGTGTAGCCCATGTCGCCGAAGGGGCCCATCTGCGCGTCGGTTGGCGTCCATGTCAGCTGGTACACCTGCGGAGCCCAGTTCGCCGACTTTTCGATCGCCACGCGACCGATCACAGGCGGCTGCCCATTGCCAAGCGCCACGCCGTCCTCCGCAAACCAGGATGCGAACCCGGCACCTCCGCGCTCTTTTGTGTCCCTGGCGAATCGCGCTTCGAGGTCGTAGAGCAGCACCTTGCCGGGCTTGGCCGTCGGATCCATCAGCGGATTGGGCGTGCTCTGCTCGACGCCACCCCCGGGTAGTCCAATCTGGCCCCAGCCCTGCCTCGCGCCGCAAACCGCCAGCGCCCCTGCCAACACCAGACCCAGCCTAAGCCGCCATTGCATTCTCAATCCGTTCATGTGCTTCCCCATCTCTTCCTCAGAATGCTACAACTCACCCCGGCCCAGCCGCCGCGACCAAACCACTTTGCCCTAATCAAAGCAATACCTTAGCGCCGTTTTCGCGTCTAACGACAGCGCGCCGGAGTTGCCTGATTGGTATACTCATCTCTGGCGAACCCGGTGCAGATTCGACCAGATTCTCCCGCTCCGGTTGCCCTTGAAATCCCGGCTCTTCCGGTGGAAAGGAACATATGGGTTCATTGCTTGAAACCATCCATTCACCGGCCGACCTAAAGCGCTTGGACCCCGACGAGATGACGGCCCTTGCGGCCGAGATCCGCGCCTTTCTCATCCAGACCCTTTCAAAAACCGGCGGCCACCTCGGCCCCAATCTCGGCGTAGTCGAACTCACGCTGGCGCTCCACACCGTCTTCGACACTCCCGCCGATCGCTTCGTCTTCGACGTCAGCCACCAGGCGTACATCCACAAGATCCTGACCGGCCGCCTCGATCGCTTTGAGACTATCCGCCAGCCTGGCGGACTCAACGGCTTCATGCTCCGCACCGAGAGCGAGCACGACAGCTACGGGGCAGGGCATGCCGGGACCGCTCTTTCCGCGGCGCTTGGCATGGCCGTGGCACGCGACCTTGCCGGAGGCAGAGAGAACGTCATCGCGGTCGCCGGAGACGCCGCGTTCACCAATGGCATTTCGTTCGAGGCGCTGAACAACATCGCCGAGCAGACCCGGCGGCTCATCATCGTTCTCAACGACAATGAGTGGTCCATCGATCGCAACGTCGGCGCCATCGCGCGCTACTTCACGCGCATCGTGACCAATGAACGGTATAACCGCCTGCACGACTCCGCCAAACGCATCGTTGAAAAGATCGGCGGCAAAACCGCGGTCGAAGTTGTCCGCCGCGCCGAAGAGGCCGCCAAGAGCATGCTGTGGCCCTCAATCATGTTCGAAGAGTTCGGCCTAACGTACTATGGCCCCATCGATGGCCACAACCTGCCGCTGCTGATTGAGACATTCAAATTTCTCAAGACGGAGAATCGGCCGGTACTGCTGCACGTCCTCACGCAGAAGGGCAGGGGGTTCCAGCCTGCGCTGGACGGCCAGAAGAAATTCCATGGCCTCGGGCCGTACGATCCCGAGACCGGCCTCACCAAGCCCGCAGGTGTTCCGACGTACGCCGAAGCCTTCGCCACTTCGCTGGCCAAACTCGCCGACAAGGACGAGCGTGTAGTTGCGATTACCGCGGCCATGCCGAACGGCACAGGGCTCGATCTCTTTCGCCCGCATCATCCGAAGCGCTACTTCGACGTGGGCATCGCCGAGGAGCACGCGGTGATTTTCGCCGCCGGAATGGCCACGCGCGGCTTCCGCCCCTACTGCGCCATCTACTCCACGTTCCTTCAGCGCGCATTCGATCCCATCGTTCACGACGTGGCGCTGCAGAAGCTGCCGGTTGTCTTCTGCATGGATCGCGCTGGTCTCTCCGGGGACGACGGCCCAACGCATCACGGTCTGTTCGACATCAGCTATCTGCGCGGCGTCCCAGATATGGTTCTGATGGCGCCGAAGGACGAAGACGAACTAGCAGACATGATGGCTACCGCGCTCACCATCGATGGCCCCAGCGCAATTCGCTATCCGCGCGGCGCAGTCGCCGACGTGCAGTGCAAGCCCGAGCCGCAGGTGCTTCCGATTGGGAAGGCAGAAGTCCTGTCAGACGGATCGGACGTGGCGATCCTCGGCCTCGGGCCCATGACCGCCTACGCGCGCGAACTCGCCGACCGCCTTCAGCGCGACGGCCTCTCCGCCGCGGTCATCAATCCGCGCTTCGTGAAGCCCATCGATCGCGAGCTCATCGCGCAGTACGCCCGCCGCGTCGCCGCCTTCGTCACCTTTGAAGATCATGTGAAGATGGGCGGCTTCGGTTCCGCCGTTCTCGAAGCATTGCAGGAACTCGGCTGCTCCGTTCCGGTAGTTCGCATCGGGTGGCCCGATCACTTCATCGAGCACGGAAAGATCGAGTCCCTTCGAGCGAAATACGGCCTCACTGTCGATGAGGCTTACAACCAGCTCCAGCCTTTCCTGCGCTCCCGCAAGCGCCCGACGCTCGTCGCAAGCTGATCGGACGCGATGTGGTCTAATCCTCAAGACAGCGCTTTTCGTATGCAATCATTCCGCAACCTGCTGGCACTGATCGTCTTGCTCGCCGCCGGCACGGCACTGGCGCAGAACCCGACGCCTCCAGCTTCGGCAAAGCCTCCGCTCGTCCTTCTCGGCGGCACCATCGTAAACGTCAGCGACTGGGGCCGTTCGGCACTCGACCAGCAGAACTCCATCGTGATCATCGAGAACGGCAAGATCACGCAGGCCGGTTCGCGCTTTTTGATCGAGACTCCTCCCGACGCCCAGATCATCGACTGTACGGGCAAGTTCCTCGTCCCCGGTCTCGTCGACGGCTTCACCGGCATGAACAGCCAGGCACAGGCCAGCGCCGATCTCTACATGGGCATCACGACGATTGTTGCCAGCAGCGACAATCACCGCGGCCGCATTGACTTCTCCGCGAATCCCAAGCCTCATCTCTATCTGCTCGACTCCGTCGGCACCACCGACAACTGGAGCCTGCTCAACGGCCATGACGATTGGTCGGCGAAGCTGCGCGAAGGCGCCCGCCCGGTCGAACTGAACACCGACGACACGGCGCGGCAGATCGCTGCTACCGCCAAGCTCGGCACACGCGTGCTCTGGCTCGGCTGGGACATCACGGCCGCGAACGCGCAATGGATCATCTCGCGCGCTCACCAGATGGGCTTGGTCACGTACGGCGAGTTCATCTCTACGCCGTACACCGTCGGCATCGACGCGGGAGTGGACGCGCTGCTGCACATGGGCCGCTACGAGATCGGCGTCATCCCCGACGAGCTGCAGCGTCCTCTGGTCAACGATCCGTATGGGGCAGCCGCGTCAACCGCGTACGACTACGCCGAACATCTTCCGCCCACCGATCCTCACTACCGCAACTACGGGCACTTCATCTCCGTGCACCATGCAGCGCTGATGCCCACCTTCAGCCAGTACTACCTCAGCCTTCCGGGACACAGAAATCTCTGGAAGGAGCCGGTCGCGTCGATCCTGAACTCGGCCAATATGTACATGCCCTCTGATCCGGCGACCGGTGAGCTGAACTACCCGCTCGCTCCCTGGACGCGCCACCTGCCGGCAATTGCGACGAGATACATGCAGGAAGGTCAGAGAAAGAAGGCCGATCAGGCCGCGCTCCGTCTGTGGCGTATCAATCAGACGATCGCCGGCGCCTCGCCCCATTACCTGGCTGCCTCCGGCGCGGCCACCATGGGAACGATGCCCGGCATTTCGCTCCACACGGAGCTCGAGATGCTGGTGCGCATCGGGCTCTCTCCGCGTGAAGCTCTTGCAGCCGCGACGAACAACTACGCAATTCAATTTGGCTGGAACGAGCTGGGGCAGATTTCTGCGGGCCGCCGCGCCGACATCCTCGTTCTTGATGCCGACCCCACCGCGAACATCTGGAACGTCCGCCGCATCTCTACCATGCTCCTCGAGGGCAACGTCGTCGATCGCGACGCGCTTCTCAAGCCGCGCAAGTAGCGCAGGCGGCGCTCAAGACGGCTTTCTCGCTTGCGCTGCGAGAATCTGCGGCAGCCGCTCCTGCCTTGTCCGGAACATCTGCTCCATCTGCCGGCGGACGACGCCACCGCCGAGCGCGCCGATGGGCCCGAGCGGCACTTCAAATTCCACTTCATCGGTGACCTCAGTTCCGGCGCGGCCCTGCTGCGTTTTCGTCTGGACACCGTGCGTATGCCGGAAGAAAGCGAACGGTCCGCTGACCTGCTCGTCGCAGAAGTGGTCGAACCAGGCAAACTCGGTGATGCGGGCCACCCAGCTCACGCGCAGCGGGACGAAAGGGGCAGGCTGGAAGCTGAGCTTCATTTCGGTCCCCACGCCCGCTGCGATCGCAGGCGCGGGAAGCAGGGAGGCGGCCGTTCCAGCAGGCGCGGGAGCCTGCACCAGCTTCATGTCATCGATGCGCATCTTCAGCGGTTCGGGCGTGAGAAGCGGCAGGTTGTTCGGGTTGGCGAAGAACCCGAAGACGACCTCAAGCGGGTAGGGAACCCATTGCGATGTGACAAATCGTTGCCGCATTCTCCCCTTCGATAGGTAGGAACTCATGGAACGGCCAAACCGTTGCTCTTCTTGAGAATAAGAGCGCGATCAAACTTTGGATTACCGGGCGTACACTCTCCACTTCAATGGCATCGAAACTTCACGGTAGGCTTGTCGATACGATTTGGCTGACGCGGCTTGTGTTTGCCTCCCCGTGCGGTTGGGAACCGGCAAAGCGATCAGTTAACCTAGACAGGCGGTGTCGGCGTGCAGCAGGCGCTTATAGGGGACTCCATCACTACGGTTTCCGAAAGAACGGTGGAACGGGCTCGGCACACGCGCGGATTGCTGGTGATCGCCGTCTACAAGGTGCTGCTTGCACTCTTCTTTGTAGCGCTCGGCGTCGCGGCCTTGCATCTGCTCAATAAAGACATTGACGACGTCATCAGCCAACTGGGCGACTTCCTTCGCCTCAATCCTGAGTCGAAATTTGTTAATTTTCTGTACGACCACTCGTCGATGATGAGCGAGCCGCTCCTCAAGCGGATCGGACTGCTGGCCTTTGTCTACGCTGCGGTCAGCCTGGCCGAGGGCATCGGCCTATATCTCGAAAAGGCCTGGGCCGAATACCTGACCCTGGGAATCACCGCGTCTTTTCTGCCCTGGGAGATCTTCGAGGTTCTGCACCGGGCTACTTCCGTACGGCTGGCCCTGCTGATCGTGAACTCGGTGATCTTTGTTTACCTGCTCAAGATCGTGGTGGCGCGCCGTCGGCCTGGGCTTGCAGCTGAGACCGAGTAGTTTCGCCCTCGATTCCCGATCTTCGCCTTTATTTCGCCTACACCTTTCCGATTCGTCTGAAAAGGGGCATTCCGTGTCCCGGAACCACAGGCGTAAACACTACCTGTTGTGGTTCTGTATTCCTGTGTCTCTATTAGAGGTTTCCCGGGATGGGAATTCAGGTCCGCTCTGGCGCTAACCCACGAAAGTAACAGGATTTGAACAGATTTTGCCGTTGGAGTGGAAATCTCCTTGGGCTAATATCGTGTCTGAAGTGGAGTGAAGTGGAGCAAACGGGAGCAACCAGCCCGCTTTCACAACAAGAATACCTCCGATTCACCCTCTTCAGAGCAGATTCCGGAAATCAGGCTTCACTCCCGGAACCAGCTTCAGCACCGCGTACGAGGCGAAAGACAGCAATGTTCCGTGGCAATCATCCAGCGAAAGTCGATGAAAAGGGAAGGCTCAAGATGCCTTCTGCTTTCAAGCAGCTGGTCGATGCCTCGAACGTGACCCAGTTTTATGTCACCTCCACGGACGGCAAGTCGGCCGAGATCTGGCCGTTGCCGGAGTGGGAGAAAAGGGAAGAGCAGCTCGCCGAGTCCAGCACGATGGACGACGCGGTTCGCAAATATCTCAACGTGACCAGCTACTACGGACAGCAGGTGGAGATGGATAACCAGGCACGGTTACTCCTCCCCCAGATTCTCCGCAATGCTGCCCAGCTCGATGGTGAAGTGACGGTGTTCGGAATGAGGACCTACCTGGAAGTTCATAACCGCGAGATCTTCGAGCAGAATCTTGCGGCCAATCAGTTGACCGAAGACGACCGCAAAGCAATGGCGGAGATTCTCCGCAAGAAGTCGTAAGTTTCACCCCTCAGGGGGGAGCACATGCCGAAGCAAAGCGAACGTCATGTGCCGGTTCTTTTACAAGATGCGATTGAGCTTCTCAATGTACGCGCAGGAAGCGTCATTGCAGACTGCACACTCGGCTTCGCGGGGCACGCGACGGAAATCATCCGCCGCCTCGGCCCGAATGGACGCCTGATCGGTTTCGATCGAGATCCTGAGGCAATGGAACTTGCCAAGGCTCGCCTCGACCAGGTCGGAGCGGAACTCGGCGATCGGGCACCGCAGATCCAGTTGATCGGCGAGGCATTCAGTTCCATCAGCCGTCATGTCGAACCGGGTTCGCTCGACGGCATACTCGCCGATTTCGGCGTGAGCAGCCTGCAACTGGACGAGGCGCGCAGAGGATTCAGTTTTATGGCGGACGGGCCCTTGGACATGCGTCAGGATACGCGGTCCGGCACTACCGCCGAACAAGTGGTGAATGAGGCGAGCGAGCACGAGCTGGCCGACCTTATTTACGAATACGGAGACGAAAGGAGGTCGCGGAGAATCGCCAGAGCCATTGTGCGCGGGCGGCCAGTTACAACCACCGGGCAGTTAGCACGGATTGTTGCATCAGCCGCCCCACCAATGAAGACCGACAGGATTCACCCGGCAACACGCACCTTCCAGGCGCTCCGGATTTATGTCAATCGAGAGCTGGACGAAATCAGATCGTTACTCGAGGCCGCACCTAAGTTGCTTAAGCCCTCCGGACGAATCGTCGTCATCAGCTTCCAATCGCTGGAAGATCGCATCGCCAAAGATATTCTGCGCGAATACGCGCACAAGGGAACTTTCGAACTGCTGACGAAGAAGCCGATCACAGCAGGCGAAGAAGAAGTGGATCGCAACCCGCGCTCACGCAGCGCAAAGATGCGAGCAGCAGTAAGAACAGCTACTAGCTCTTAGCTACTAGCTATTAGCTCGAAAGAGCGGAATGAAGATTGATCCTCGAGCGGATGTTTACTCCGCTGAGTCGAGAAGAAAGATTAAGTAAGATCCCGGCTAGCAGCTAGAGGCTAGCGGCTAGAAGCTAGGAGAAACACATGGCTGCATGCACGGCAACACTTATCGATACAAAACCCGGCTGGACCGCTCGCGTTTCCGAGCGCAACGCCACTCTCTTAGCGCAGCAGCCCATGCGTCGCCGTGGAATCCGTACTCCGGAAGTCCTCTTCACGCACAGCTTCGATAATTCGCGACTCGTGAAAGCAGCCGATCCGGTTCGCGCGCGCCAGATGCGTGTGTTCGCAGCCGCATGCACCGTGCTCTTCTCGCTCATCATGATCTACGGTCTCCAGCACTTCTATGCGATCGAGAACTCGTATCGCATCGAGTCGGAGAAGCAGGTGCTGAATCAGCTCCGCGAAGAGAACCGCCAGCTTCGCCTCAGCGAAGCACAGCTCAGCCGCCCCGGCCGCATCGACGGAATGGCGCGCCAGCTAGGCCTCGCCGAACCGCAGCCCGGCCAGGTGGTGCACGCCACGCCGCGCCTCGAGAACAGCGCCCCGGTGCTGGCGCAGAACAACACAGCGCAACCGAACGCGACCTATTAGAGCGCTTTCCTTAGGGGCTGAAGCCCAGGCGACTTTGATCGGACTTGTGCGGCACGACTGAAGTCGTGCCCTTTCAAAACAGAGGCGCGATTATGGTTCTCGCGCAGACACTCCAGGGCTGAACAGCCACCGATGTAATTCCCGTGATACCTCTCCGCGCACATGGTGGGATTCGTGCGTCTTGCGCGAGTCTCAATGCTCTAACCTGAAACCGAATCGTTGGTCACCATGCAGGCAGCACTCCGCGCAACTCGTCTTCGCACCGTCACCACGCGCGCCACGCCCATGAAGCTGTCGCGCTTCTGGATCATCTCCGGCTTCTTTCTCTTCTGGGCTCTGGCGATCACTACCCGCCTCTTCTGGCTGCAGATCGTGAGCCATCACGACTACATGGAGCGCGCTCTCAAGCAGCAGCAGCGCACGTTTGAGGTTTCTCCGCGGCGGGGCATCCTCTTCGACCGGAACATGCGAGAGCTGGCGATGACTGTGCAGGTCGACTCCGTTTATGCCGATCCATCGGAGATCGACAATCCGCAGGCCGCCGCGCGCACGCTTGCCGCCATCGTTCACACCGATCCTGAAGACAAGCTCACCCGCGTCGACCAGATCGCGCATCGCCTGCAGGACGGGAAGAACTTCGCCTGGATCGCCCGGCGCGTCTCGCCTGAAGTTTCGCAGAAGCTGCACGCCCTCAATATGAAGGGCATCTACTACCAGAAGGAATTCCAGCGCTTCTATCCCGACGCGCAGATCGCCGCGCAGGTGCTCGGCTACGTCGGGCTTGACGACAACGGCCTCGGCGGCATTGAAGGCAAGTTTGACAACAAGCTCCACGGCACCCCCGGCCGCATGCTCGCCGCCATGGACGCTCGGCGGCATGTGATCGGCTCAAACGCGCAGGAACCCCAGGCCGGGCAGAACCTTCAGCTCACCATCGACGAAAACATCCAGTTCATGGCCGAGCGCGCGCTCGACCACAACATGGAGAAGACGCACGCCGACAACGGCACTGTTGTCGTGCAGGACGTACACACCGGACAGATTCTGGCGCTTGCTATTCGCCCCACGTTCAATCCGAACCAGTTCCGCCACACCACGCCGGCGTTACTCAAGAACCACGCGGTCAGCGACGTCTACGAGCCGGGGTCGACGTTCAAGCTGGTGGCATACTCAGCCGCATTGGATCAGGGCCTCGTCAAGCCAGATGACTTAGTCGACTGTCAGGGCGGAGTCATCACTCTTGCCGGGCGAACGATTCACGACAACCAGGGCGAGCACTACCACGTGATTCCCGTCCATAAGGCTCTGGAAGTATCGAGCGACGTAGGTGCGATCAAGATGGCGCTCAAGGTTGGCCAGGATAAGTTCAATGACTACGTTCACGCTTTCGGATTTGGGTCGCGCTCAGGAGTAGAGCTGCCGGGCGAGACACGCGGTCTGCTTCGTCCCGTGAAGAAGTGGCAGCCGTCCTCGATTGGTTCGATCGCCATGGGGCAGGAGGTCGGTGTTACGCCTCTTCAGCTGGTTTCGATGGTTTCCACGATTGCCAACGGTGGCACCTATCTGCCTCCTCATGTGTTGATGTCCGCGACGAGCACATCTGATGCGCAGATGCGCAGCCAGCCTTTTAGAGTGGGCGAGGATATGCCCGATCCTCTTCCGTCCGGCGCTCATCGCGTAATCTCGGAGCTTGCAGCAGCCCAAATGCGCAAGATGATGGAGGGCGTCGTGCTCTACGGCTCGGGAAAATCCGCACAGCTCAACGGCTATTCCTCCGGCGGGAAGACGGGCACGGCGCAGAAGATCGACCCGGCAACGCACCTCTATTCGAAGACGATGCACATCGCCTCCTTTGCTGGCATTGCCCCCGTCAACAATCCGGTGATTGCAGTCGCGGTCATCATGGACAACCCGAAGGGAAGCCAGTATTACGGCGCTGAAGTTTCCGCACCGGTCTTCTCTGAGGTCGCCCAGCAGGTGCTCGAGTATCTGAACGTGCCTCACGACGTAGACGTCCGGCAGCCGAAGGCCAAATCGCCGCTGAAGCAGGCGAAGCTCGAGAAGCCCATCCACGAGGACGACGCCGACGCCGATCAGGCCAATGTCAACGCTCTCTTCGCGGCGGTCAACGATCTTCCTGCCGATGATCCGCTTCGCCAGCCGCAACAGCCCGCACCCGGAGCATCGCAACAAGCCGCCGCAGCCCAACCGCAGTCTGGATCAACGGCATCCGGCGATCAGGCGTCGTCTACCGCCGACCAATCGCAGCCGGCCACGACGATCTCTTCGGACACCGCGCCTGTTGCCGAACCTAAGCCAACGTACGTTGCCATCAGCGACGGCAAGAAGCTCAACGTGCCTTCGCTTGTGGGCCTGCCCATTCGCACCGTCATCGAGATGACCGCCGCACAAGGTCTCCAGGTCCAGATCACCGGCAGCGGCACCGTCCGCGAACAAGCCCCTGCCCCGGGCACCAAAGTCCCTAGCGGAACAAAGGTAGTAGTCCGGTGCGGCAGATAAACGAACCTATCGTTGCAAGGCCCTTCGCTCATTCATATCGACTGTCATCCCGAGCTGAGCTGATGGACCCGCAGTTGCTTTTCAAAAATCAGATGAGTCAATGCAGCACCATGAACTCGCCACTCTTCGACTGACCCCGTCACAACAGACTGCATCCGCCCCATCTACAATCATCCACAATGCTCTGGTCCGACCTCATCGCCGAACTCACTGCTGTCGGCTCGTCCGGCTCCTCGTCGCAGCCGATCACGGGGGTGGAGTACGACTCCCGCCGCGTTCGCCCCGGCTCCGTCTTTGTCGCGATGAAAGGCGGCACTACGGACGGCAATCGCTACGTCGACAAAGCCATCGCCGCCGGAGCGCTCGGCATCATTACCGACTCCTCGCGGACCTTCGACCATCTCGTCGTCTACAAATCCGAAATCCCGGTAGTTGAGGTCGAGCACGGCCGCCGTGCTCTCGCCGAGGCCTCCGCCGCATTCTTTGGCCATCCCGAGCGCAAGATCGCAGCAACCGGCATCACCGGCACGAACGGAAAGACCACGACTGCCTTCCTCACCGAAGCGCTGCTCAACGCCGCTGCGCGCAAGACTGTCCTCATCGGGACAATCGAATACCACGTGGCCGGCGAAATACGGCATTCGGTCCACACCACGCCGGAGTCGCGTGACGTCTTCGAACTCCTCGCGGAAGGTGCAGCTCGCGGAGCCACCGAACTCGTCACTGAAGTCTCGAGCCACGGCCTTGATCAGGGACGCAACTTCGGTATCCCCTTCGACGTTGCCGTGTTTACCAATCTCACGCGCGACCACCTCGACTATCACGTCACGATGGAGAAGTATTTCGCTGCCAAGCGCCTTCTCTTCGACGGGACGGTTTATCCGGCGCCACGCGTGGCCGTTCTGAACGCCCACGACGAACGCACTCTCGATCTCATCGAGGCCGCTCGCGGGGGCGGCTCCAGCATCTGCACCTATGGGATCGGAATCGGCGACTTCCGCGCCACGTCGCACAAGCTCACTCCTGGGGGAGCCACCATTCAGCTCGAAACTCCCGTCGGATCCGCCCAACTCAACTCGCATTTGGCCGGAGACGTCAACGTTCTCAACCTGCTCGCCGCCTTCACTTCTGCACACGCCCGGGGTGTTGCCTTTGACGAGCTTGTCGACGCTGTTCCGCATCTGAAGCCGGTGCCCGGCCGATTCCAGCCCGTCGACGCCGGCCAGCCCTTCACCGTCATTGTGGACTACGCGCACACCGACGATGCACTTCGCAATCTCACCGCTCTCGCCCGGCAGCTTGTGGCTGCGAACGACGGCCGCATCATCACCCTGTTCGGCTGCGGAGGCGATCGCGACCGCACCAAGCGCCCCAAGATGGGCTATGCGGCAGGGGAGGGAAGCGACCTGGTTATCGCCACCAGCGACAATCCGCGATCGGAAGATCCCCGGGCCATCCTCGCCGAGATTGAGCCCGCACTGAAGGCCACCGGAACGCACTACACCATTGAGCCCGACCGCGCCGCGGCCATCCATCTCGCGCTCAATTCGGCTCAGCCCAACGACGTTGTTCTCATCGCGGGCAAGGGGCACGAGAGGGAACAGATCCTGGCCGATCGCACCGTTCCCTTTGACGACGCCGAAGTAGCGCTCGCAGCATTGCGCGATTTGGGTTACGGTAAAGAGTCATGAAATTGACCCTTGCAGAAGCCGCCATCGGCGCCGGAGCCATGCTTGAAGCGCCCTCGAGCCTTTCGTTTGCCGGCGGCCGGATAGCTACCGGATACTCCATCGACTCGCGCACTGTGGGTGCGGGCGAGCTGTTCTTCGCTGTTAAAGGGGAGCGCTTCGACGGGCACGACTTTATTCCCGCCGCCATCGAACGCGGGGCTATTGGCGCAGTTGTCTCCCGCGCAAAGCTGTCCACTCTACCCGACGCGGCACTTGCAGTCCCTCTTCTCGTCGCGGAAGATGCGCTTCTCGCGCTTCAATCGCTCGCATCGCATGTGCGCCGGCAGTGGGGCAAGCGCGTTGTCGCCATCACCGGCTCCGCGGGAAAGACCACTACAAAAGAAGCCATCGCCGCCGCACTCTCCGCGAAGTTCAACGTCCTGAAATCCATCGGCAATCTCAACAATGCCTACGGACTTCCGCTGCAGCTTCTACGTCTCGAGCCCGAGCACGAATACGCGGTGATCGAGATGGGCATGAATCACCTTGGCGAGATTGCGGCGCTCTGCCGGATTGCCTCACCCGACTGGGGAGTCGTCACCAACGTCGGCACCGCGCACATTGAAAACTTCACCGAGGGGCAGGCCGGCATCGCGCGCGCCAAGTACGAGCTCATTGCTTCGCTGCCCTCGTCGGGCACAGCCTTTCTCAATTGCTCGGATCCCTATGTTTCGCAGTTCGGCCGCGACTTCCATGGCAAGGTCGTTTACTTCGGGGTCGGCCCCTGCGGGGATCCAGCAATTCTGGATGTAAAGGAAGATCAGACCGGGCTGCACGTTCACTATCGCGCCGGCGAGAACGATGGGCGTTTCATTCTGCATCTTCTTGGCAGCCATAACGCGCAGAACGCGATCGCCGGGCTGGCTGTCGCTCTCGAGGCGGGAGTGGATATTAATCACGCCATCGCCGCGCTCGAGTCGCTCACGCCGGGTAACAAGCGCGGCGAAGTTCTCGAGATTAGCGGAGCCACGATTCTGAATGACAGCTACAACTCCAACCCGGAAGCGCTTCGCTCGATGATCCAGTCGCTGGCTGCACGTCCGGCGCACCGACGAATCCTTATCGCAGGCGAGATGCTTGAGATGGGCACGCACGCTGAGGCTGCGCACGCTGCCTGTGGCAAAGCGGCAGCGGAAGCGGGCATCGATCTCGTCGTCGGGGTTCGCGGGAACGCGCAGCACCTTGCAGCGGCAGCCTGCTGGGGCGGCACCGCATCGATCTTTCTGCCCGATGCGCAGACCGCCGGCGAGTGGCTCGCGAAGAACATCCAGCCCGGGGACGTGGTATTGGTTAAGGGCTCGCGCGGAGTGCAATTGGAGCGCGCTATCGAAGTGCTGAAAGAACATATCGCCACGAGTTCATCGGAGTCGCAGTGAAAGCAACGTTCGATTTACGAGAAGGTTGGGTGCCCCATCCATTCGACGTTTTGTGTCGCATGGGTGGGAAACCAAGATGGACGACTTTCATCTTTCTCATCGTCTCCGTCTTGTCAGCGGTCGGGGCCTCTGCCCAGAAAGACTCTTTCAGCAAGGACAACCCATCGTGGGTTCAACCCTTCCCAGCTTTCAAGATCGCAGGCAATCTTTACTACGTCGGTTCGCAGGATCTCGCCGCCTATTTGATCGTCACTCCGCAGGGCAACATCCTCATCAACTCAAATCTCGAGTCTTCGCCTCCGCAAATCAGGCAGGCAGTCGAGTCGCTCGGGTTCAAATACAAAGACACCAAAATCCTCCTCATCAGTCACGGCCACTTCGACCACTGCGCAGGGAGCGCTCAGATCAAGCGTGAAACCGGTGCGAAGTACGAAGTGATGGCGCAGGACATCCCCGTCGTAGAATCCGGCGGCCACAACGATTTCAACTACAGCTCCAGAGAGTCATTCTGGTTTCCGCGAACCAAAGTGGATAGAACCCTGCACGATGGCGACACCGTTTCTCTCGGCGGTACTACTCTCACGGCGCACCTGACCGCCGGCCATACCAAGGGCACCACCACCTGGACCCTCGACGAGCAGGACAACGGACGCACCCTGCACGTCGTCATTGTTGGGAGCCCCAACGTCAATCCGGGCTACAAACTCGTCAACAACAAGACCTATCCGCAGATTGCCGCTGACTACAAACACCAATTCGAAGTCCTGAGCAAACTACCCTGCGATATCTTCCTAGGCGCCCACGGGGGCTACTTCGATCTGCACGAGAAATACGAACGGTTCAAGAAGGGCGACACGAACGCGTTCATCGATCCCGCCGGCTACAAGGCCTACATTGCCGACCGCCAGGAGGCCTTTGAAGCCGAACTCAAGAAACAATCAGCGAACAAACACTGACGCCGCTGTGCCCCATTCATCGCAGCTTTATCGCGACGAGTGGGACAAGCCGGCGCTCCGAGTCCTTACACCTTCCAGAAATCCGCCGCTCCCTCCGGCAGCGTAGTCAGCACGCGATCGAAAACCTCCCGGTCCACATTACGCCGTAACGCGCGCGCGACCATCTGAATCGCATCATCCGGAGCGTAGTTGTGCAGGGGCCGCAAGTTTTGCACCTCCCGCGTCATCGTGTCGCGATCTTCAAAGCACCGCAACGGCTCATCCGGATCCCAATCGGCAACAAAGAGTGCGCGGAGCCCGACCGGCAGCACGTTGCAGAATCGGATGGCGTCTCTGATCCCCAGCCTTCGCCGGAAGGCCTGGAATACGCCCTGCGCGATCGTATAGGCCGGATGAGTGGAGTCGAAATTCGTCTGATCGCGCACATCGGTGAGGAAGTTGTAGAACGCGATATTTGCCTGTTGGTACTCCGTCGGGACCGTCATGATTGCATCACCTCAAAGCAGGATTGCCTCGATCGTTTCAGCGATCCCATCCTAACCCCGCCGACGCCGCTGCCTCCCATTCACTCCCCAGATTCGGCGCCTCTTCATCCGCGCTCTTCTGAGCCCCACCCCTAGTAGAATCAACTCTGATTCCGCCCCTGATCCGGCATTGGAGAACCCTTGCTCTACTGGCTGCTTTACGAAAAGCTGTTCCCGTTCTTCCACCCCTTCCGGATCTTCCGCTATCTCACGTTCCGAACCGTCTTCGCGTCGCTCACGGCGCTGCTGATTGCCATGTTCATCGGGCCTTATGTCATCCAGAAGCTGCGCGAATTTCAGATCGGCCAGTACATCCGCGAAGAGGGCCCCAAGTCGCACCAGAAGAAATCCGGCACGCCCACGATGGGCGGAGTGCTGATCGTCATCGCGATCCTTCTGCCCACGGTTTTGTGGTCTGACCCCGGCAATCCTTTCGTGTGGATCGCCGTCTGCTCCACGCTGGCTTACGGCGCTATCGGATTCGCGGACGATTACACAAAGGTCGTCCACCGCCGCAACCTCGGACTCACCGGCCGCGCCAAGCTTTTCTGGCAGGCGCTCGCCGGCGCGGGAGTCGGCGTCGTACTCGTCGTCCTCACGCAATTCAAGCTGTTCGCCACGCAGGTCAGCGTTCCGTTCATCAAGGTGCTTCATCCCAACTTCCAGTGGCACATGTGGCCGGCAACCATTCCGCACCTGGGCTTCCTTGTTTACCTTCCGTTTATCGCCTTTGTCATCTTCGTGCTGATGGGCACATCCAACGCCGTCAACCTCACCGACGGTCTCGACGGTCTCGCGATCGGCTGCACCATCATCGCTGCCGGTGCGCTCACAGTGCTGACCTACGTCAGCGGCCACGTTGTCTTTGCCGACTACCTCGAACTGCAGCGCATGCCGCTCGTTGCCGAACTCACGGTCTTCTGCGGCTCGATGGTCGGGGCGAGTATTGGCTTCCTCTGGTACAACGCCCATCCGGCTGAAGTCTTCATGGGCGATGTGGGCTCGCTCGCGCTGGGCGGAGCCATCGGCACCGTGGCCGTCATCATCCGGCAGGAATTTCTGCTGCCCTTTATCGGCGGAATCTTCGTGATCGAAGCGCTCTCAGTCATGCTCCAGGTGGGCAGCTACAAACTCCGCAAGAAGCGCATCTTCAAAATGGCCCCGCTGCACCACCACTTCGAGCAGTTGGGCTGGAGCGAGTCGAAGGTTATCGCGCGCTTCTGGATTCTAGCGCTGGTGTTCGCCCTCTTTGCGCTGACTACCCTCAAACTTCGCTAGACGTCTAACGCGCGTGAGCGCGCTAACTCCGCGAGCCCCGCTGGAATGCATTATCCTTGTCCTGCACCCATGCTCGAGCTCAAAGGCAAAAAAGTCCTCGTCGTCGGACTCGGCAAATCCGGCCTCGCCGCCGCGCTCTTCCTGCGCCGCCAGGGAGCCCACGTCACCGTCTCCGACATCCGCTCCGCCGAAGCCCTAGCCAAAGACATCCCCGCTCTCCTTGATGAGGGAATTAACGTCGAAGCCGGCGGACACGGCCTGCTCACCTTCCGCCGTCAGGACCTCATCGTCGTCAGCCCCGGGGTACCGCTCGACACTCCCGAACTCGTGCAGGCCCGCAACCTCGGCCGTCCCATTATCGGCGAACTCGAACTCGCCGCCCGCTACCTCAAAGGCCAGATCCTCGCCGTCACCGGCTCGAACGGCAAGACGACCACGACCTCGCTGATTGGCGAGATCCTCGAGAAGTCCGGCCTCCGCACCCAGGTTGGCGGCAACATCGGCGTTCCCGTCGTAGCCCTGATTGAAGGCTCAGCAGACGACACCTGGAACGTTCTCGAAGTCTCCAGCTTCCAGCTTGAAACGACCGAGGTCTTCCACCCCCGGATCGCCGTCATCCTCAACATCACGCCCGACCATCTCGACCGGCACGGCACCTTCGAGAACTACGCGCTCGCCAAGGAGCGCATCTTCCTCTCCCAGACCCAGGACGACTACTGCGTGCTCAACGCCGACAATCCTCGCGCCGCCGCTGCCGCCGAGCGCGCCAAATCCAGCGTCTACTGGTTCTCCTTGAAGCACGCAGTCAACCAAGGCGCCTGGGTCGAAAGCAAGACAATCGTCTTCCGCACCTCGCCCTCATCCGTGCCCGAGACAGTGATGCCGCTCAGCGCCATTCCCCTCAAGGGCGATCACAACATCGAGAACGTGCTCGCCTCCGTCTGCACAGCGCGCCTCGCCGGAGCCGCCTTCGAATCGATCCGCAAAGGCGTCGAGGAGTTCAAAGCCGTCGAGCACCGCCTCGAGTACGTGGCCACCGTCAACGGAGTCGAGGTCTACAACGACTCCAAGGCCACCAACGTCGACGCCACGGCCAAGGCCATCGCCGCATTCCCCGGCAACATCCACCTCATCCTCGGCGGCAAAGACAAAAACTCCGACTACACCGAGCTCAACGAGCTGCTGCGGGCGAGGGTCAAAGCGGTCTATACGATCGGCTCGGCGGCCGCGAAGATTGAGTCGCAGCTCCGGGGCGTGGTGCCCATCCATTCTTGCGAGACGCTCGATAAGGCTGTTGGCGCCATTGCTGCCGCGGCGCATCCGGCGGAGGTGGTTCTGCTTGCCCCGGCATGCTCTTCGTTCGATCAGTTCGAGAACTACGAACAACGCGGCCGCGTGTTTAAGCAGCTGGTCAGCGACTGGGAAGCCTCCCGCGGCATGCATCCCCACACTTCTTGAATGCACCCATTAAGCAGCTCCAGGACACGCTCTTAAATCACCACTGTCATCCTGAGCGCACGGGGCCCCACGCGCTTTCTTCAGCGTGGGGGTGGTAAGCGAAGGATCTGCTTCTTGTGATCCTAGTGATCCATGACACTTCAGTACGCGAGCATGTCCGTTAGCTTCGAGATATGCGCGAGCACGTGTATTTCACCTACATAGTCGCCAGCAAGAGCCGCACCCTCTACATCGGAGTCACCAGCGACCTTCGCCACCGTGTATTCGAGCACAAGACCAAAGCCTACGAAGGCTTCACCTCGCGCTACAACTGCAATCGCCTCGTCTGGTTTGAACGGTCCAATAATGTAAGCGCCGCAATCCAACGTGAGAAGGAGCTCAAAGGCTGGCTTCGATCGAAGAAGGTTGAGCTGATACAGGCCGCGAACCCGACCTGGGAGGATCTGAGCGCCGACTGGTTTCCGCACCTGACCAGGGAGGTTCTCGAGACGGGCGCTTACGGAAAAGCAGATCCTTCACTCCGCTGATGAAAGCCGCTCCGTTCAGGATGACAGCCTCATTGCAAAAGGAAGCCGCTCCGCTCGGGATGACAACCCGCAGTTGCTGCCAACCAACTTGACCACTTTGATCCCCACTCCGCACCCCATCCAAATCTCCACAAGCTACCCGTGAAACCATGAACCAAGCATCAGCAAGAACCTGGGTGCCCACGTCTCGATTCTGAGACATGGGAGACGGTACGTTTCGATTTCGAGAGACTATGGCCAAACGCGTAGGCGTCGACAAGTGGATCTTCTTCACCACGCTCATGCTCGTGGTGGTCGGCCTCGTCATGGTCTTTTCCGCCTCTGCCGTCACCGCGCAGGCCCGCTTCAACTCGCCTTATGCTTTTGTGGGACGCCAGGCCGCATGGGCGCTGGCGGGCATCTGCGCCATGCTCGTGCTTTCGCGGATTGATTACACCCGCTACAACACGCCCCGCTTCGTCTTCCCCGCTCTGGCAATTACGACCATGCTGCTCCTGCTGGTCTACTTCTTTCGCGACTCGCACAACACCCACCGATGGATCCGCTTCGGCTCGCTCTTCACCTTCCAGCCGTCTGAAATCGCCAAGCCCGTCATCATTCTCTTTCTTGCCTGGTTCCTCTCCACCCGCCTCGACCAGATCAACGACTGGCGCAACACGCTGCTCAAAGCCGCGCTCATGCCCGTCGTTTTCATTCTGCTGATCGTCAAGCAGCCCGACCTCGGCACCGCTCTCGTCGTCGCCGGAGTCTCCGCAATGCTGCTGCTCCTCGCCGGCATGGACTGGAAGTATCTCGCCCTTGCCGCCGCCTCCGCCGCGCCCGGCCTCGCCGTCCTTCTCTTCTGGGTCCCCTGGCGTCGCGCCCGCATGCTCGCCTTCATGCACCCCGACCTCGACCCCCAGGGCGCCGGATTCCACATCAACCAGTCCCTCATCGCCGTCGGCACCGGCGGCTTCATGGGCCGCGGCTACATGGAGGGCATGCAAAAGCTCTTCTACCTGCCCGAAGCGCAAACCGACTTCATCTACGCCAACATCGCTGAAGAGCTCGGCTTCCTCGGCGCCATGGCCATCCTCATCCTCTTCATCGTCCTCGGATACCGCGGCCTCCGCACCGCCTTCCGGTCTACGGATCCGTTTGCGCGCCTCACCGCCTTCGGACTCACGACGGCGATCCTGCTTCAGGCCTTCTTCAACATCAGCGTGGTGCTGTCGCTCCTGCCCACCAAGGGAATCCCGCTGCCCTTCATCTCCTCCGGCGGCACCAGCCTCTTCTTCACGCTGTCAGGAATCGGCATTCTCCTCAACATTTCGAAGAAGGTGGACTGATCGCGCGCGGGATTCCGCTAGCCATCATGGTTTGCGCTTACCACGTGCTCCGAGCAACTCCGACCTGCCAGTCACCGTTCTCGAACTCGCCAGCTTCGGCGCATCGGAGATCGCCTCAAACTCCTTGACCAGTTTCCACTCGCTCAGGCCGTACATGCGCGAGTCGCGAAGCTGGTTCACACCCTCTTTCCACGCCGCCAGCATCCGCTTTCCCGAGTCCCTGAAGCCAGCAAGTTCGTTCATCGTCTTGTGAACCGCCTTCGCGGTATCCGCAACCGCATCGCTGATCTGTTCGACAGCCACCTTCTGTTCTCGCTCGGGAATGCCGAAAGTTCCGGCGATGAATCGAGTCAGCGTCTTGCCCGGCAACCACGTCTTTTTTCCCATGATGCTGATCGCCGGCGGATTATGCTGATATCCGGCGTATACCGAAGTCGTGAAGAAGTCGTACGCCGGCGCCAGGCTCACATCATCCCGCGACGTATATACGAGCGCAACGTTCTTCGCATGGCAATCGGCGTTGCGAAGCGCGTAGGTCAGCAACAACATCGATGAGAGCCTGCGGAAAGTTTCGTACTGGTCGCGTCCAGGCACATGCGCGCGAACCGCCTTTGCAATTCTTTCCCAGGTCGTCTCGTATTTCTGCGCGGGGCGCAGCCCCAGCAGCGAACAGAAGTCCTCAAGTGCAAGATGCGGCCTTCCGCTCTTGTCCACATCGAAGCGATGCACCACCAGCACATTTCCGTCATCCGAGAGTTCCGTCTTCGCCGTCGGAATCACCTTCGCCGCCACTTGCATGCACAGGTGCTCATTGGCCGTCGCAAAGGGCAGGCGCGATGACGAGCCCTTCACAATGTGGCGATGGGTCAGCATGGTCGCCTTGGGATGACGCCCCAGCCCGGTCTTGCTGCTTTTCCCGGCATCAAGAAACTTGGGCAGAATGCCGGAGACGCCGCTCCGCGCATGCTCTCGAACCAATTGAGCGAACGCTTCCTCTGAGTTGTCTCCCTTCAACAATTCATCCACTTCGATCGGCTTTGCATTCTCGTTGAGAGTCGCATCCGGTGGCGCGACCTTCACGCGGCCCACCATGTTGCGGCCGATCACCGATAGCAGTGCAACCGGACTGGCTCCCACATGCGGCCCGAACTCCTCCTGCAATACCTGCAGCAGGTATCCCTCGGGCAGGTTCATGCGGAAGATTGGGTGAAGCTCGTCATCCCACGGGTAGGACTCGGTGCGAACCGGCATGGTCAGCGAAACGAGATCTTCCGGCGCTGCATCCGGCGTGTATGCCATCACACTGCGGAAGTCTCCCACCTGCTCCAGCACGCCGACATGCTTGTCGAGAACGTGAACATTCAGCTTCATGATCCGCTCCGCTCACGCCGCAGCTCATCGAGCGTGCCGGTCGCGCCGACCTCAACAAATGCGATCTCTATGCCGAGAACGGCAAGCACAGCCAGGAGCTTGCGTGAACCGAACTCAGTCAGTTGTCCGCGCTCCAATCGCGACAGTTGGTCTTGTCGGAGTCCGGCCTGGCCCGCTACCAATCCCTGTCCCAGGTGGAGAGTCCTTCTTCTTTCCTGGATGGCTTTGCCAAGTTCTTGTAACGTCTGCATTTATGCATTATAAAGCAAATTATGCAGAGTTTAGGGAAATATTTGGCTTATAAGGCATAAAATGCCTCTTTCACTCAACAGTGAGACTCTCCCACCTCCACATCGCCGAAGTCGCCGCGCCGGGCAGCTTGAATCCCAGCTGATTCGCCAGCATGCAGACCTGTCCGCGGTGGTGCGCCTCGTGCGTAATCATGTAGGCCACCATCATCGGCCCGGCGGGCCACGCCCGCGCCCATCCATCTCGCAAGAACTTCGGGCTCTTCTCTGGAGATGGATTCAGCTCCGGCGATGCAGTCAGCAGATGCTCGATCATCTTGACGCACAGAGCGCCGCTTGCAGCCAGCGCCTTGCATGCTTGCGCCTGCGTGCAGTTGCGATCGAGTTCAGCAGGCAAGGGAAGATGCGGCGCCGAAAGCCGAATCCACTTCCGCCGCACATGATGCATGTGCGCGAAGATTGCCGCGATGGTCCGGGTGCTCGAACTCGATCGGGCGCGGGTTGCTAAATCAGAGTCTGTCCCGGGTCCCCAAGCGCGAGGGACCCTTCGGCTTCGCTCAGGGCAGGCTCCGGGCACCCGCCAGGCTCGTGAATCCAACTTTTCAATCAACAATTGATTGATTTCCTCATTCACTGCAAAACTCCGCACCACCTCGGCAAGCACATCACCTCTCGCGAAGACCTTCGTTCGAGCCATCGCCTCACCTCCCGACAGCAATTCAGGTTACGCTCACAGCCTAGCTCCTAGCTCCTGGCTTGTGGCTTCTGGCCCCCAGCTCACGTCATCTCTGATCACTGACAGCACTGTGATCCCTCTCACATTCGGCCACTCAATCGTCATGTGACGATGGTGCATATCGAGGCACTTCATTGTGCCGACCATCACAGGCTGGATGGGGTCCGGCCGGCAAAGCAAGAGGCCAGAATGATCGCAGAACAAGAACAGTCGACGTGTGTCCAGTCGCCGGTACAGAATCGCAGACGCACTTCATCGTTAAGCGCAGCGATCGCAGAGCCGCATTTCAACCCGGCTCACGTGACGCACGATCAGCTCTTTGAATTCGCCGCCAACGCTCCCGCAACACTTGCCGAACGGCACCCGCGTCTGACGGTCCTCGCCATCTCCGCCGCCGTGCTCTCTGCCGCGATTGCGCTGGAGATCAGCTGTCTTTCCGGATCGGGCTACTTCTGGCGCTAACTGGATCGGCGGCCGATCCAGCCAAGCTCCCTGAGCTGTTTGGTACTCACTACGCCCAACTCACTACTCACCAGCTCCTGTTCTTTCCGCGGCATCAAAATTCACCATCGTTTCAGCCCACCCTCCTTCCGGACCTCGCATCTGTCTCTTCGGATTCGTCGGCAACATCCCGGCGCCTTCCCCATTCGCATCATCAGGAGACCAGATCATGAAGCTGAGAATCGTATCTCTCTGCGCAGCGGCCCTCTTCGCGCTGCTCCCCATCAACGCAACCGCGCAGAGTGCAGTCACCGCATATGGAGGCTCCACAGACGTCACCCTCTCCTCGACCCTGACCTCAGCGCTCAGTTCGCTCGGCGTCAAGATCGGATACGATCATCCCGCCGTTGTCTCGGGAGCAACCGCGACCTTCCCCATCGTCAGCGGAGTGATCGACCTGAAGACCAGTGCCGGCACGCTTCTTCACTCTGGCTCGCTCACGTTCGATGCCGCGTCCGATAACACCAAGGTCAGCCTTCAGGCCTTCGTCATCAGCACCGCTTCGAAGACACCTGTGCTTTCAGGCGAGGTGGTCGTGAATAACGCGGTCTGGGGCCGCTACAACCTCTTCGACCTCACGCTTCCTGCCGGGACGACGCTTCCCCTCAAGCCGAACGGGAACACCCTCTGGCTCAAGGGCGTGAAACTGACGCTCGATCCGTCCATGTCGGCGATGCTCAACAAGGTCTACGGAGTTTCGCAGTTCACGCCAGGATTCGAAGTGGGCACCGCCAACCTCAGCGCAGTGGTGGGCTGGAACCGGTAACGATTCGTCGCGTAGGCACTTCCACGCAAAGCAAAGCCCCATCGAGCCTGTACGGCCGATGGGGCTTTTTGCGGTTGCGAGTTCTTGCATGACGGTGACCGGTTACTGGAATGCCAGCGGTTTCCACGCGCCATTGTCTTTGAGGGCGAGTTGCAGCGGTCGCGGCGGGCCTTTGGGCGGCACGGTGACCTCGATCCAAAGCTCCTGGCCTTTCTTCAGGAATGTCGGATCACTGGCGTGCTCGGAGATGTAGAAATCGACGGGCACGGCGAGGCGCATCTGGTCGCACGGAGATCCAGGCGAGGCTGCGACGTTTTGTGTTGAAGTCGTGCTTTCCGGTTCAGGGACCCGGATTGCAATCAGCTTGTTATCTTTGACCCCGAGCCGTGCTTGAAACCATATCGTGTCGGGTGCAGTGACATTGAAGTTGGGGCTGCGCACGGTGACGGTGCCGCCGGCGTTGCGCGGGAATTGGGCGTTTTTGGCGGACGGAAGAGTGCTGCTGCAACCGTCGACCGTAAGCTGCAGGCTGAGGTATCGGCCGCGCATGATTAGCGAGGGATCGTAAGCGGCAGCCCGCGTCCATACCCGAGGGCATGTCGCGCGCTGGTAGAAGTATTTGAGGGCCACGGTCGAGACCAGGGCGACCTGAACGGCAAGCAGAAGGAGAGAGACGCGGGCAAGTTTCATCGTGCCTCCTCGAGCGGCGCGGGCATTTGGGCCATGCGAGCGAGCAATCCGCGGCGCGTCTTTTCGAGAGCCCAGCCTCCGGCAAGGAACAGGATGCCGAGGCCGATGAGTCCGAGCGAGCGGCCGAACTTGTCGAAGATGTTGCTGAAGTAGAACCAGGCGACGCTCATGCCAAAGGCGATGACGCCGAAGTTGACGAGGCCGCGGCTTGCCTGGCGCACTCCCCACCAGATGAGGAAGACGCAGAAGCCGGCAACGAGAGCGTGGGCGAGCAGGTTCGGTTCATTGCGGGTATAGAAGCCGTAGGTGTTGCCGTAGGGGTAGTGCTCGATCCAGACACGTTCGCACCAGGGAAGCGCGATGACGAAAGCGATAGCCGCGAGGACGGGCGCTGTTGCTTTGCGAAAACTGAACAGCGAGAAGAGAAGCGGGACGACGGCGATGACGACCCATCCCCAGAACCGGGTATGAAGCAGCGGAAGCGGCTGCATCCCGCTCCACGATCGCCAGCTTGTCAGAAGGAGGGACACGCTTGCTACGGCAGCGAGAGTGGAGACGCCGAAGAGGATTCCGCGGACGATGCGGCGGCGCGTGTCAATGAAAAGCGTGAGGTACAGGATGGCCCATACGAAAAGAAATCGCCCGACGTAGATCTCCGCTCCGATGTGATTGTCGACGGCGTAGCCCCACTCGCAGATGAGCCACGAGGGAACGAGAAGCAGGGAGAGCGTCTGCTGGGCCTGGTCGCGCAGGAGCTTCCATCCGCAGAGGGCGGCAATGGCCCACAGGAGGATGGCGGCAGGCCAGTGCTCCTGAATGTTGAAGATCTGGCCGACGAGGGCGATGGCTGCTCCGGTCGAGACGGTCCCGACGGCGTGCAGCGTACTTGAGGTCGCCGGGTATTGATTGCGCGTGAACGCTCCGCCGAGGTGGAATATCGTGACCATCGCCATGACAAGCGTGTAGCGCATGGCAGGTCCGAGCTGGTCCCAGTGAGAGGAGACAAAGAGCACGATGCCGCTGGCGAGGAGGATCCCGCCAAGGATCAGTGCGAGTCGCCCCTGCCATGCCAGGCCGGATTCGCGAGCTGCTGGCCCTGGCGCGGCGATTTCGCGAGTGCTTGATGACTGCTGGGCCGACTCCCATATGCGGATGCGAGCGGCTGCTTCAGCGTCGAGGACGCCGGCGGAGAGCCAGCGGTTTAGAAGCGATTCGTAGTCAGGCATGATTTTTCGCACCATTAGAGCACAAAAGACGATTGAAGCTTTGGTGAGTAGCCCGTCGTAATTTGAACTCTTCTTCGGGACAGTTGAGTTGAGATTAGCGAGCGCGATGATGCCAGAGAGGCCGTTGCATACAGTTTCGCGAGTGTCACAAGACGGCAGGTTCTATGATCGTGAATGACCGTTATGCAGTTTGAGATCATCACGATTTTTCCGGGGTTTTTCGCCGGGATCTTTGAGCATGGGATTGTGCGGCGCGCGCAGGCCGAGGGCCGGGTGAACATCGGCGTGCACGATTTGCGCGCTTTCACGCATGACCGGCATCGGACAGTGGACGACCGGCCGTTCGGCGGTGGCGAGGGCATGGTGCTGAAACCGGAGCCGCTGGCTGAAGCGCTGGAGTCTTTGGGCATTCTGCCCAAAGACAGGGAACAGGGATCAGGGGACAGGGATCAGAAGGCCGGGGAACAAGGGAACGAGGGGACGAGGGAACGCCTGAAGGTGATTCTTATGTCCGCGCAGGGACGACCCTTTACGCAGGCGGTGGCGCGCGAGTTGGCGAAGCTGGAGCGGGTGGTTCTGATCTGTGGCCGGTATGAGGGCGTGGACGAGCGGATCAACGAGCTTTATTGCGACGTGGAGTTGTCGATCGGCGATTATGTGCTGAGCGGCGGGGAATTGGCGGCGGCTGTCGTGGTTGACACGGTGATGCGCCTTGTGCCCGGTGTGCTGGGAAATGAGGCTTCGGGTGAGTTCGAGAGCTTTGGCGTGGGCGACGCGGAGATTGAAGTGGATGTGGACGGCGTGCCACGGTCGCAGCATGGAGCGGGCGGTTTGCTGGATTATCCGCACTACACGCGACCGGCCGAGTTTGCGGGACTGAAAGCACCGGAGGTACTGCTGAATGGCGACCATCAGCAGATCAGGCGCTGGAGAAGGGAACAGCAGCTGCGCAAGACGTTTCGGAATCGGCCGGACCTGCTTGAGAAAGCTCAATTGAGCGATGATGACCTCAGCATCCTCGAGCTCTTAAGAAAGAAGAACGGTACACCATGAAAGTCACTCCACTCCAGATTGCCGCCTGGGTTGAACTCGCCATCTGCTGGATCGCATGGTCGATGGCGTTTGTGAAGCCGAGGAAGCGCGCCCAAGGGCAGAAAAGGTCGGTGCGGGCCTCCTCCTCTCGCTGGGGTGTTCTGCTGGTCATGTGCGGTTATGGCTGCGTCTGGGCATTCGTAATGCCTAAAGATTTTGAGAAGTCCACCGCCTCACTGATCGCCTCAATGCTTGTTGCACCGCCATCTGTCGCGCTCGTGTGGATGGCAACTCGGCATTTAGACAAGCAATGGCGTGTTGAAGCCGCACTTAGCGAAGATCACAAGCTGATTACGAGCGGTCCATACCGATGGATTCGAAATCCAATCTATGCATCCATGCTGGGGATGCTGCTCGCGACGGGATGCTCGAAAACCTGGTGGCCTCTGCTGGTTGCGGGCGTGATCTTGTTTATCGTCGGAACCGAGATCCGCGTGCGTGCCGAAGAGCAGCTGCTGTCGGATCGATTCGGCGACGAATTCGAACCATACAAGGCGACGACGCCGGCCTCTTTGCCGTTCGTTAGATAGACTGTTCAGCCAGTACCTGGCGTCTAGCGGAAGGGCTGAACCGGTTGAGGCTGATCGGCACCGACCTGACCAAGATCGATCTTGGCAACGAAGAAATTCTCTCCCCGCGTGGGCGAGTCCGCCAACCTGCGCAACATCGCAAGCTGACCGACGTGCCCGAGCGCATCGGCGATCGGTCCCTGGAAGAGCGCCTCGGCAGATGCGTGCAGTTCAGCGTCGGACGCGAGGTAACCGTCAAACGCTCTCAGGGCGGCAAAGAAGCGCGCCTTTTCCTCCGTCCATGGAAGCGGAGTGGAGTTGCGCCAGCGCTCTTTCCCCTGAACCGCGCTGAGGGCCCAGTCGAACAGGTCGCCCATATGACAAAGGATCTGGAATCGGCTTACGGCCGCAGCTGTCGAACCCGGCGAAGGCTTCTGGCGCGTCGTGATGCGCTCGGCTGGCGCGGTAAGCGAGGGCGGCGACGGTATGGCGGAGAAGTTCGCGTTTCTTGTCCATGCGAGCCAATATAGCTTGAGAGGACGGCCGGGTTCAGTGGCCCAGGCTGCAAGACTAGGCTTTTGGCCTGCTTCTCTGTTAGAATCAAGGTTCTGAGTCCATCAGCAGGAAGAAGCTATGTCCATCCATCCCGTTATGCAGCGCCTGGCAGAAAAGCTGAAGCGCACCGATCTGCCCAGTTTCGTGCCCGGCGACCAGGTTCGTGTGCAAGTCAAGATTAAAGAAGGCGATAAGGAACGTCTGCAGGCGTTTGAAGGCCTTGTGATTGCGGTAAACCGGGGGCCTCAGGGCACCTTCACCGTGCGAAAAATGAGCTTTGGGCAGGGCGTTGAACGCATCTTCCCTTTCAATTCCAAGGTTGTGGATAAGGTTGAGAAGGTTCGCAGCTACAAGGTTCGCCGCTCCAAGCTGTTCTACATTCGCGGACTCCGCGGAAAGGCTGCCCGCCTGAAGGAAGTGGAGCGCGCGACCGCCAAGGCGTAGGAGTGCCCGTTCACAAGATGGAAAACCCCGGCTCGAGCCGGGGTTTTTGTTTCAGAGTGAGAGCCGGGAGCTGGATCAGTCTTCCCGGGTGTTCTTGTTGAGCCGCTTCGCATCCCCGGTCTCTTTGTCTTCATCGAGGCCCGTGGAGTCGGCGATGTCCACTGATCCGAGTGAGTCGTTTACCAGACCGTCATCAGGCTCAACATTGGGATCCTGAAGTCCGCCAGGCTGTTCATGCGTAGGCTTCGCGTTGGTGGTCATTGCTCCTCCTGAGCTTGTTGGATGCAACAAGAGCGAGCACGACAAAGTCCGGGTTTATGCAATCACGGGCCTCCCTGAAAGTTCGGTAAATGGACTGGAAGATTTTTGAGTTGAGGATGTGAAGAGTGAAACGAAAATTCCCCCTGTTTGAGATTGTGATTCTGGTTGGCCTCGCGGTGATCTTTGGCCTGACGTACTGGCAGTACAAGGGAGCGCAAAGAGACTTGCAGAAGCACGACGACGATCTGAAGCAGCAATACCATCCGAAGGAGTAAGACCGGTCTCGGTGGGGTTCGCGCAAGGTTGAAGCCCGGACGAGGCGAGGCAAGTCCGGGCTAGTTCTCAAGATTCTTTTCTGGGACCTTCAGCTAATCCTTGAAGATGGCGTAACGGTGTGATGGCCCAGAATCTCTCGCAACCGGGCGAGGTGGTGCCAGCTGTGGCGGAGCGCATGGTCTTCCACCACAAATTGCGCTGTCACCGGGGCACCCGAGTTGAGCGAGAAGGGTGCGGCGCGGTCGAGTTCTTCGTCTGTGAAAGCGCGAACAACATCGGCGGCCTCCCTGCTGTTTTTGAGAAGCAGTTCAATCGTTTCTGCCCGTCCCACGCTGGCGCTGTCGGCTGCATGTCGGGCGTTTATTCCTGCAACAACCTCCCATGTGACATCGGTGACGGTCTTGCCGGAAGCGACCGACTGCGCGACCCCAATCTCAATGGGATACATGCTGGCGACGTGATGGATGATGACGCCGGCTGTACGACCCTGCTTGCCGCCCTCGATGGTGGGTGTGGCCCACTCGGCATCTGTTAAGCGGCCGGCGAAGTCGGCGAGACGGGCCGCGCCTTCTTCAATGCGATCGGCGAGCAGCTTCGCACGGTGATTCGTTTTCCGGCTCTTGACCGGGATTGAGTGGATGAACGGGAGATCGGGATCGCGATCACCGCGAATGGCGATGATCTCGAGGTACTCCGAGTCGACGAGGGTTGCGTTGCCGACACCGCGGTTGTTGGCACTCCAGAGAGCGACGAGGTCGGCCTTGAGCTGTTTCTGACCTTCCGGATCGAGCGCTCCAAACGCGCGTGTCATAGGGCCGTAATGCTCGCGGAAGAAGTCGACCACCACGTCGGGCGGGAACGGATATTCGAACTGGTAGTGGCGATAAGTGCATCGCAGATCGAGGACTCCCTCACGGAAGCGCTCGTGTACTGTCGCTTGATCGCCCCAGAGTACGGGGGAGGGCATTCCATTTGGCGCAATGTAGCGGGCGATAATCTTGAACATCTGGCCGACGAAACCCTGGGGGGTCCAGTTGGCCATTGCGATTTTGCCTCCCGGCTTGCATACGCGGACGAGCTCGGACGCGACGAGGTCTGGACGCGGGGCAAACATTGCTCCAACAAGGCTTGTTACTACATCGAAGTGCGCGTCGGGGTAGGGGAGAGCTTCGGCATCGCCTTCGTCGAAGGTTGCGGCGAGCTTCTCTTGGAGAGCCCGGGAGCGAGCCCGCTCGAGTGAGTTGGTGGCGATATCGCAGCCGGTGACAACGGCTCCAGCGCGCGCTGCGATGAGAGCAAGCTGGCCGGTGCCGCAGCCGACGTCGAGAACCTTCTGCCCGGGTTCCACTCCGATGCGGCGGAAGAAGAGGTGTGCGTCGGGCTCGAGGTAACGGGAGAAGACGTCGTAGTCTCCGGTCATCCAGGTGGCTTTCAGACGTGCCTTCAACTGGTTGATTTCGCTGACGGAATTGCTGGTGCTGGGGGAAACCGCGGCTCCTGTACTCATGTTTTGAATCTTCCTCGGCGGGGATTTGATCAAGTAAGATCAAGCTCTACTATGCGCGGAAGCGGACTTGCCTACTTGACTGAACCGCCCGCATGGTTAGCTCAAACGCCCATTTTTCTGAAAGCGTGCAAGTGCAATGGACGTGTTGTCAGAGGTGTTGAGTACCGTTCGACTGCGTGGCGCGATCTTTTTCAACGCCGAGTTCAGTGCGCCGTGGTGCATCAGCTCGTCCGGTGCAGCCGGTATTGAGCCGCATCTTCCTTTTCCGAATGCGCATTTGATCATGTTTCACTTCCTCACGGAGGGACGCGCATACGCGAGGCTTGGAGAGTTGCGCGTGGACCTCGACGCTGGTGACATTGTGGTGTTGCCGGGCGGCGACTCTCACCTGCTGGGCAACGGCCCGCTCCGGGGCGAGCCTGTCGATTCGTTCCGTGAGTTTGCCGCAAGCCTGGCACAAGGTCTGAGGGCGGTGAAGTTCGGAGGCGGTGGGGAGAAGACCAAGTTCGTGTGTGGGTATATGGCTTGCGATCCGCGACTTGCCGACGTATTTCTGTCGGGATTGCCTCGGCTTTTGAGGGTGCCGGTGGCGGCCGGACCATCGGGCAAATGGATCGAAAACTCAATTCGGTTTTCAGTCGATGCGTCGACCGGATCAAACGAGGGCAGTTCTCTGGTGGTCGGTAAGCTGTCAGAGGTTCTCTTCGTCGAAACGCTGCGCTCGTACATCAGTTTGCTGCCCAAGGAACAGACCGGATGGCTTGCGGGGCTGCGGGATCCGAACCTGGCGAAGGCGCTGGCTCTGATGCATCGCGATCCAGCGCGCGACTGGACTGTAGAAGCATTGGCAAAAGATGTGGGGCTCTCACGCACCAGGCTGGCGGAGCGGTTCCGGCATTTCCTGGGAATGTCGCCGATTGCTTACCTGACAGATTGGCGGATGAGAATTGCAGCGGACGCGCTGGAGAAGACGGACAAAAGCGTGGTGGAGGTGGCAATGGATGTGGGATACAACTCCGAGGCCGCCTTCAACCGTGCGTTCAAGCGTGCCTACAATGCCCCGCCGGCGCAGTTCCGGCAGCAGAAGAAAGGTCTCAGAGTCGTCGAGTTGAGCCCAGAGCCGGCGATGGCGTAACGAGTTCGTTTCACGGTACGGGTTTTCCGCAGGAGAGGGTCGTTTCGCAGATTCAATTCGTTTCTATACTGGGTGCATGGCGAAGGTCGTTTGCGGTTGGAAGCTGGAGAAGGCTGCGGCGAAGTGCGGCTTTCTGCGGATTGCCGGGTGCGACGAGGTGGGCCGCGGGCCCATGTTCGGGCCGGTGGTTGCCGCCGCTGCCATTTTGCCGCTGGGCTGCAGGATCCCGGGGCTGAACGATTCGAAGCAGCTTTCTGAAGCCAAGCGCAATGAACTGGACGTGATCATCCGGGCGAAGGCTCTGGCATTTGCCATCGCAGCCATCGATGTGGAGACGATCGACCGGATTAACATTCGCAATGCGTCCCTGCTTGCCATGCGGACTGCCGTGCAGCAGCTTGGAATGGAGCCGGATTACTTGCTCATCGACGGATGCGACACGATCGACTGGCCGTGCCCGCAGGAGTCGGTGATCCACGGGGATGGGACAAGCTATTCCATTGCTGCGGCGAGCATCCTGGCCAAGGTATATCGCGACCGAATGCTCGTGGAACTGGATGCGGTGTACCCCGGATACGGGCTGGCAAAGCACAAGGGATACTGCTCGCGTGAGCATCGGGCGGCGCTGGACCGGCTGGGACCCACTCCCCTGCATCGGAAGAATTGGAGCCCGGTGATACAGACGACCTTCGGATTCAGCGAGACAATGGAGATCGCAGTCGATTAGATCGCGGAGGCTGCGCCATGGAACGTCTGCAGCTGCTCTGGATTGCTGTTCCGCTCGTCTTACTTGCCGGTTGCGAAAAGCGCTCGAACAAGCCTGATCCAACGAAGGGCGTGGTGAGCGGCCTTGTCATCTGTGCTGACACCGCCAAGCCTGCTCGATTCGCTACTGTGAACCTGACGCCGATTCCACAGATACACTCAGAGCCGAATGATGATCCACCGCTGGCGCCGGTAGCGACGATTCAAACCGGGCTTGATGGACGCTTTCGCATGGAGGCTGTACCTCCCGGTGAATATTACGCGTTTGGGACGCTCGATGGGTATCTCGATCCCATGCGCGGGCTCGACTTCGGGCAGATCAGCGCGAAGGGTACGACATCGGAACAGGAATGGGCCGCGGTCAAGCAATGGAAAGAGAATCTGACCGCCGTGAAGGTTGCAGTGCGCCGAGTTTCAGAGATCACGATCCAGTTGCGGCGGGCTGCGGAGATCGAAGGGACAGTCAGCTTCGATGATGGAAGTCCGGCAATCGGCATGCGCTTTCAGCTGTTCAGGAAGAACGCGAATAAGGAGTGGGGTCCGGTGGGGCTTCCGCTCTTCAACAATTGGGCGATCGATACGACCAGCGACAGCCACGGTCATTATGCAGTGGAGAATCTTGCGGCCGGTGAATACATCGTGTGCGCATTGATGCCGATTGACTCAGAAGACATTGCGCCGCGCGTGTGCCTGGGAAATGTGTTGCGCCGGAAGGCTGCAAATTCGATCAAGGTGAGCGAGGGCGAAGTGGAGCATGGAGCGGATATCGTGATCCCCGTTTCAGGACTTCGCACGGTCGGCGGCCGTGTGGAAGCGGTGGAGGATGGCCACGCTCCTTCTCATGCGACGGTGACGCTGTTGTACGCAGATGATCACGAGCAGGCCAGAACGGCTTCGATCGACAACGACGGCAGTTTTCGATTCGAGTACGTTCCGGAGGATAGCTACGTTCTGCGCGTAGGTGGGGCGAAAGACGACGCTGAGGAGGGGACCGGCCGAGGCGAACGCCTGTATTTGGAGAAAGAGATGCCCTTGCGCGTGCACAGCGATGTAAACGATGTGAACATTCTGCTTACTCGGTCGCCAGCTCACAACTGACTTCCCGAGTGCTTTCGATCAAGCCGCGACAGCGCGGCGCGTTTTTCGTTTCTGGATGAAGAGCAGAACGGGGCGCGCGAGGAGCAGCACGGCGAGCGAGATCGTCAGATTCATCGGGCTGAGGACACCGGGTTTCACCTGCCACCAGTAGTGAATGATCCCGCCGATTGCGGCGAGGTAGACGAGTTTGTGGAGACGGTTCCACTGCTTGCCGCCGAGCTTGCGAATAGCCCAGGTCGTGGATGTGAGCGCAAGCGGGACGAGAAGTATCCAGGCAGCAAATCCCGCGATGATGAAACGGCGCTTCGTGATGTCCGTCTTGAAGACGTTCCAGTCGAAGTTGAGATAGAGCGCGAGATACGTGGCGAGGTGGATGGTCGCGTAGAAGAAGGCGAACAGGCCGAGCAGGCGGCGGAACTTGATGAGCCACGAGAGCCGGGGAGAGAGAAGGCGCAGAGGCGTAACGGCGAGCGAAAGAATCAGGATCAGGAGCGCGTTGTAGCCGGTGGTGAGCGCAATGTTTGATGACGGATCGGGGCCGAGGTTGTTGGTGACGGCCTCGTAGACGAGCATTAGAAATGGACCGAGACAGGCGATCCAGGTGAGGGTCTTGAGCGTGATGAGAGTCTTGCGGGACATGGGATTTCAGCGGCGCTCCGCGCCTGTTAGCGGGGCTAGCCGCGCTTCGCGCGTGTTAGCGGAGTTCGTGACGAGGTTACTAACTCCGATGCTTTGTGCGAAGCGCAGCGAACTCCGCTCAGTAGTTTCTGTCGAGGTTCATGCCGTTGTAGAGCGAGGCGACCTGCTCGGCATATCCGTTGAACATCAGCGTGGTGCGGCGCTGGGCGTAAAAAGGCTGGCCGATGCGGCGCTCCGTCTTCTGGCTCCAGCGTGGGTGGTCGTGGTTGGGATTCACGTTGGAGTAAAAGCCGTATTCACGGGGGTTCTGCTGGTACCAGGTGGTTTCCGGCATCTTCTCGACGAAGCGCACGGTCACGATGGACTTGGCTGATTTGAATCCGTACTTCCAGGGCACAACGATGCGGACGGGCGCGCCATCCTGATTGGGCAGCACCTGGCCATAGAGACCGAAGGTGAGAAGCGTGAGCGGGTGCATGGCTTCGTCCATGCGCAGGCCTTCGCTGTAGGGCCAGAAGATACTGGACTCGTCGGTCCACTTCTCGACCTTCTTGTCGTAGTAGGAGAGGAACTGAACATACTTCGCGCTGGGTAGCGGATCGCATTGCTTGATGAACTCAGAGAGCGAATAGCCGACCCAGGGAATCACCATGCTCCATGCTTCAACGCAGCGATGGCGGTAAACGCGATCTTCGAGGGGGCGCAGTTTAAGGAGAGCGTCGATATCGAAGGTCTTCGGCTGCTTGACGAGCCCGTCCACCTTTACGGTCCACGGGCGAGTAGGAAGGACGCCTGCGTTTTTCGCGGGGTCGCTCTTCTGCACTCCGAACTCGTAGTAGTTGTTGTAGTGCGTGATGTCTTCGAAGCTGGTGAGCTGCTCGCCCGTTGTGGAAAGCGGGCTCTTCACGGTCTGAAGCTTCGTAGCGTCCGCGAGGGCGGTTGTGCCCGGCGAGAGCAGGTCAGCGACGCGGTCCGCTCCGAGGACGGCTCCTCCGGCGGCGGCAGCGCCTGAGATCGCGGTGCGCAGAAAGCGGCGCCTGCTGAGAAAATCCTTGTAGCTCGACTCAGATGTGATCTCCGAAGAGGGAATGTCGGAGGGCTTGCGGATGAGCATGATGACCTCGCTGGGGAACCTTACAGCATCTATTAGACACCCGGGGGCTGGAACAAGTTACAGCCGAGCTGGACCAAGTTCGATAGGAAGAAAACGGGCCCTAAACCTTTGCGGCACTGCGGCGAGACGTCAGGCGAGTTTTGGCGAGAGCGGGGAGGCTGCCCCGCGGAAATGAAGTGGATTGGCGAACCACCAGGCGAGTGGGTATCTGCCATTCGGTTTGCTGAGCATGGGGTAGATCCGGCTCGATGCCGGCACGCAGCGCCTGGATCGCGGCTGCAGCAAGATGCTTGCACGACATTTGGACCGTGGTGAGCGGAGGCAGCACGAACTGCGTAAGGTGGATATCGTCGAAGCCGATCACGGAGACGTCATCGGGCACTTCGTGCGTGGTGCGATGAAGGCCGTGTAATACGCCGATCGCCGTCATGTCGTTGGAGCAGACAATGGCAGTGGGCATCTCACCGAGTTGCAGAAGGCTCTCTGTCGCTCGGATGCCGCCCTCCATTGTGTGCGTGCCTTCGATGATGTGCTCGCCCGGAACGGTGAGGCCGAGCTCGGACATGGACTTCAGAAATGCGTCGCGTCGCGCCACTGCGGAGCGCATGTGCAGAGGGCCGCTGATGAACGCGATCTTGCGATGACCGAGTGCGGCTAGATGCTGGACGGCTTCGCGGATGCCCTCGCCGTAGTCGACCTTGAGGACGCGGATGTTGGGCATGTCTGGCCCGGAATCGACGAACACCATGGGAAAGGCGCGATCGACAAGCTTCTGGATGAGCTCCTGCTCAATACCGAAGGTCATGATGGCGACGCCGTCAACGCTGCGCTGGAGCATGCGGCGAACCAGTGTCTCGGTGCGGGCAGGATCGTAATTCGTGGAGCCGATGAAGACCTCGTACCCTTGCTCGACGGCGAGGTTCTCGAATTCCTGCACCAGTTCCGGGAAGAAGGGATTCGTGATCTCGGAAACGACGAGGCCAAGCAGGCGGCTGCGGCCGGAGACGAGTGCGCGCGCCTGCGTATTGGGGACGTAGCCGACTTCGCGGATTGCGTTCCAGACACGCTCAGCAAGGTCGGGGGCTACGGTGGAGATGCCGTTTACGGTCCGCGAAACCGTGGCGATGGAGACGCCTGCGCGCTGGGCGACGTCGCGGATGCTGGCACTCGGCGCGCGGAGGCGATTCGTGTTTTTTCTGGGACCACCCACGGACGAGACGATTCTACGACATTTTCTCGTGTTTCACGAACAATCTTCGGGGCCGCTATCTGCAGGGAAGTGAAGGTGAGCGAGCGGGTTAGGGTCTCGAGCGGGCCTATCAGGGACTTCAAAGCCACCTGAAATAGGCAGCGGACCGGCAAACGTTTCCGCCGCCATTAGTCAAGATGGGTGGTTCTGGCCTCCGCCAGCGACCTCGATGGCGTGGTTCAGGAGCGGAATCACGGCTGAGAGGCTTTCTTCCGCGCCGCGCTTGCTGCCGGGCAGGTTTACGATGAGCGTGCTTCCGCGCAGGCCGGCAATTCCACGCGACAACCAGGCAAACTGATTTTTCGCGGAACCGATTGCGCGCATGGCTTCGGCGATCCCGGGAACAAGGCGATCAAGAATGCGGACGGTCGCCTCGGGCGTACGGTCGCGCGGGCTGAGGCCGGTTCCGCCGACGGTGAGAATGAGCGAAGCATGCATGCTGGACCACTCGAGCAGCCGAGCGATGATCTCATCCTCCTTGTCGGGGACGAGGGCGTTTGCGACGCGGGAGCCTGGCCAATGCTGGCGGAGAAGATCGGCCACGGCCGGGCCGGCAGTATCTGTCATGAGGCCCTGAGAGCAGCGATCGGAGACAGTGAGTACGCAGAGGAGCATCGGGATGATTGTAGATGCGCCGCCGGGTGGCTGCTGAAACTCAATGCTCTGCTCACCTGCATCTAAACATCTGGTCTGTAGAATGAAGCCATCCTCGACTTCGAGCAGCTTTAACCAGAGGAAATAGAGCGAAGGTAGAGCCCTGTCCATGCGCCGCGTCGCGCTTATCTACAATCCAGCTTCTGGCCAGCACTCGGCGCGGCGTTCGTCCAGCATCGAGAGCGTGAAGGCTGTGCTTCGTGATGCTGGAGTGGAGGCCGATTCGCTGGAGACGCATGCGCCGGGAAGCGGGAAGGCGCTGGCTGCAGCGGCGGTGAAACAGGGGCACGATACCGTGCTGGCCTGCGGCGGCGATGGGACGGTGCACGAGGTCCTTCAAGGACTGGTAGGGACCGACGTGGCGCTCGGAGTTGTTCCGCTGGGCACAGCCAACGCGCTGGCGCAGAACCTGGGGCTCGGCCGCAATCCGGTGAAAGCCATGCAATCGCTCCTCAGTGCGAAGCCGCAGCAGGTTCCGGTGGGGCGCATCTTCTTTAAGGAGACAAACGGGACGGATGGGTGGCGGTACTTTACCGTCGCCGCGGGTATCGGCGCGGACGCGCTGCTGATGTCGAGCATGGATCCGGAGTTAAAGCGCCGGTACGGGTACGCGCTCTACATTCTGGAAGCACTCAAGATCTGGGCAACGAACCCGTTTCCGCTTTTCGACGCGCGCTTCTCGGGCAACGGAAACGGAGCCGGGCGCGTAGAACAGGTTTCGCAGTTGCTCGCAGTGCGGATCCGCTCGTTTGGCGGCGCTTTGGGAGTGCTTGCACCAGGAGCCACACTGCACAAGAACGACCTGAGCGTGGTGGCATTCAAAACGCGCAGCCGCATCGACTACCTGCGGTTTCTGCTGGCAACTGTAGTTGGACGCCAGACGTTTTCGCGCACGATCGAGCTTCTCGACGCAGACTCGGTCGATTGCCGCCCACTCAATGGCGCCAAGGGGAGCGTCTTTGTTGAGGCGGATGGCGAGGTGCTCGGCGCGCTGCCGGCTCGCATTGAAGTGGCGCGCGAGAAGCTGACATTGCTGGTACCGCCAGGGGCGCAGCCGTGAGGCAGTGATCGTTTGCAGTTGTAGTCGTTCTCAGGCGTCGGGGCGATTCAGATCCACAAGGCCTTCAGGGAGGGCCATCTCGATCCGTTTGGATTCGATGTCGACGCGGCGCAGATAATCTTTCGCAAAAGGGATCAGGATCTCGTCACCAGCTGCCTTCGCGCTCGGAGACTTGCGATCGTGAAGTTCGGGCCGAATCACCAGCATCGGAACCGGTCCGGCGCTTCGGTCCACATCTTCGATAACGCCGATAAGAACGGGTTCCGAACGCACTACATCGATCAGCGTGCAGCCGATGAGATCGCCGATGTAGACGTCTCCCTCATCGAGTCGTGCTCGTTCTGAGCGGGGAATCGCGACAACGCAGCCGGCAAGCTGCTCGGCAGCGGAAATCGAATCGATCCCGGCAAAGTGGAGTACCACTCCGCCTTTATGCATCCAGTGATGCTGGAGTGTGATTTCCTGTGCGTCCGCGGAGATGTCCGAAGCGGCAGCTGAACTGCTTTTCAGCAGCCACAGCTTCCGTCGCTCCGCAAATTTTTCAGGGAAATCGGTGAGGACCTCAGCGAAAACTTCACCTTTGCGGCCTTGTGTGCGTTTGATACGCGCAAGCCACACCCAGCCCTCGGACGCCATCAATTGCGCTCAGAGTGATGAGTGACCCCGAAGGGATCGCCCATCCTACTCTTCGTCGTCCTCTTCAAGGATGTCGAGTGTGTAACGGTGATGCAGCTTCATACTCACGGCTCCCAAAATCGTGCGTACGGAGCGGGCGGTTCGCCCCTGCTTTCCGATTACTTTTCCAACATCCCCAGGAGCCACCCTCAGGCGCAGGACGGTGTTCTCGTCCCGCTGTACTGACTCGACTTCAACAGCGCCGGGTTCGTCTACCAAGGCCCGCGCGATCTCGCGGACCAGTTCGTCTACTGCGACCATGTCAACTTGGGTCATGAACTTGCCTCTGACCTAACTGTCCAAGGAGAAGCGACTTGGAGCGGTGCGCAGATAGTATCAGCACACCCCACCTAAAGTCAGCATTTTGTGTGTGCAATGCCAAAAAATCTAGCGCACACGAGGAATTTCACAAAAGGAAAAAATCTAGGCTACGGCGGGCTCAGCAGTAGCGGCTTTCGCTGGGTTTTTCTCGACCAGCTTGGCCACGATGGGAGAGAACTGCGCGCCGACGCTGCGCCAGTAGGCGATGCGGTCGTGCTTCAAGTCGACTGAAGCCGGGTTGGTGCGAGGATTGTAGGTGCCGACCACTTCGATTGACCGGCCATTGCGGGCGCGGTCCTTCTCAATCACAACGACACGATAGTAGGGCTGCTTGGGGGCGCCAACACGCGCCAAACGAATCATCACCACGGCGATACAGGTCCTTTCAGTTTCCGGTGCTCTGTTGCGGTCTTTTCGGGGTCTCTCGGCTGGCGCTGAGGCGGCGGCCTGTTTCCACCCGGACTTCACTGTTCGGTGCACCGGGGTCCCCAGGACAGTGCTGTCCCTGAGGGCGTAAGACACAACACCTAAGTATCGCCGAAACAGACCGTTTGAAGCAAGCTGTTCCCGTTTTGGCTTGAGGTGCCGAACGTGCAGGAAGCTGCTCAATTGAGCTGTGCGCAGGTCGCTGAATCCGGCATACTTATTGCAACCTTCACCTCAGATCCCAGGAGCCGCCGCGGCATGTGGCCATTTTCCACGAAAGAGCCCCTCAGTCCTGACAAACTGCCTTTACCGGATGCCTGGATCCAGCGCCAGACTCATGACCCGCTGGGCCGGACCATGCAAGTGCGAGCCAATACCGCGTACAGCAAGTTCAAGGGAGTGACCGGGTACGGCCAATATGTCTCGCTCGCGGTTCCGATGACGGACACCACCAGGGCGGGCTTTCCCAATCCCGGTGAAGTGGAAGAGCTGAATCGAATCGAGAATGATCTCTGCGAGGTGCTCGAGCGGAACCGGGAGTCCATCTTTGTCGGCACGACCACGATCCCCGGGATCCGCGAATTCATCTTCTACGCGCGTGATCCTGACGCCATGCAGCAGAAGTTTGACAACGACGTGCTGGCCCGCGTCTTCACCCATCGCATCCACCTGAAAATGCAACCGGACCCCGGGTGGGGCCTCTACCAGAAGCTGCTGTAGAGCCCGCCGCAGCGAAGACTGGCGCCAGCTAGTTCAGAGACGTGGCGAACGGGAACCCGGCATTTGCGACGTGAGCTCTGCGGCTCGCGAACCACCGCTCGGCCTCACGCTCGTCCAGGTACGTCCGGTCTTCGAAGCCCTTCCACTCGATTTGCTGAGCAGAGGCCGACCACGCGGCGTGGATTTCGCGGACAAGGTAACGGTGCTCTTCGGCGCCGCCGAGATCCACGAGCCGAAGCTCAACCAGCTCGTGATCGAGAAGCGGGGAATGGGGCGAATCGGTGTTCCAGAGGATCTCAGTCATGGCTTCATGCTGCGCCTGTTTAGAGCATCTGGATGTGAGCTAGCTCACTCAAAATACGGCCAAGAGCGAGGTCTGACCTAGGGCCGGCTTCGAGGAAACAGGAATCCAAGCATCGGCCGGACGCGCGTTGCCCAGCTCGCCTCATCGTGGGTTCCGCCCTCGACCTTGTCGAAGTGCAGCGTCTCGCCGGGATGCCAGCCATTTCCCTTGAGTCTGCGCGCCAGATGCTCGACATCCCGCAGCGTCTTCTGCCCCTCGTGATCGCCTACGTCAAGCCAGATCCTCGGGCGCTCCCACATTTGCGGTGCATGCTCGTTGAGGTAGCCGAGGATGCTTTTGTGATTCCACCAGACGCTCGGCGACAGAAGAGCCAGCTTGCCGAAAATGGCTGGATACCGGAGGCCCAGGTAGAGGCTGACGAGACCTCCGAGCGAAGAACCCCCGAGACCGACGCTCGCGCGGCTGTGCCGGACCCGATAGCGGCTCGCGATCCAGGGCATGAGCTCGTGCACGATCAGGTTGCCGTAGGCATCAGCCTGTCCCCCGCCCATTTGCCAGTTGTACTCGTGGGTGTATTCGGCGATCCGCCGGTCGCCGGTGTTGTAGATTCCGACGATGACCAGCGGCTCGACTTCCCCGGCTTCGACGGCTGCATCCGCGTGATCGAGGACCTGCCACGTACGACCGGGGACAAATGAGGTTCGGGCATCGAAGAGGTTCTGGCCGTCGTGCAGGTAGAGGACCGGGTAACTTTGGAGGGGAGCCTCGTCGTAGCCGGGCGGCACGTAGACAATCACATCGCGTTCAGAGGGCAGGTACTTGCTATTGAAGGAACGATGAAGACGCAGCCGCGGATGCAGAGAAGTATCGATCGCTGACATCGACGCTGCCTGTTCCGAGGTGAAATCTTCGTGTGGCTCCAAGCTCAACTCCTGCATTTCCCTCCATTCTGCGATCTCTGAATGCTGATCTCCGTCCTGTTACAGTATCAGCTAACCACCGCGTCTCATATTGCCCCCAGGAGCCCGCCCGTCGCATGAATCGCGAGTACCACAAGTGGTATTCCTCCCGGCTGGACCGCGAGATGGAGTTGCTCATCTTCGGCCACTCCGGCCTCCCAGTGCTCGTGTTTCCGACATCGGGAGCGCGATTCTACGAGTTCGAAGAGCGGCAGATGATTGCGGCTGTCGGCGATCGCGTCGAGCGCGGCGATCTGCAGTTTTTCTGCGTCGACTCCGTGGACATGGAGAGCTGGTACAACCGCAGCGTCCCACCGCGCTGGCGCATTGCGCGGCATGTTCAGTACGAGGACTACCTCATCCATGAGGTCGTTCCGCTGATACGCAAGAAGAACTGGGATGCGCATATGGTGTCGCTGGGCTGCAGTTTCGGCGGGTATCACGCAACCAACATCGCGCTGCGCCACCCTGATATTTTCACGGGTCTGCTGACGATGTCGGGGGCGTTCGATCTGAGCAACTTCCTCCATGGCTACTACGACCAGGATTGCTACTTCAACCTGCCGACGCACTATCTGCCCAACCTTGCTGATCCGTGGTTTTTCGATCACTACCGCCGCAATACATACATTCTGGCGACCGGCTGGGATGATCAGTGCCTGGGACAGAACCAGAACCTCGATCGGATTATGAGTTCCAAGGGAATTCCGCACAAGCTGTACACGTGGGATACATGGAACTCGCACGACTGGCCGACGTGGCAGAAGATGATTCAGGAATATCTGTGAAGCCGGCAGCCCGTAGCCGGAAGCCATAAGCAATCAACGCGGCAAGAGTTCAACGATTCACTTGTACCGCCGCTCCAATCGAAGTAAAAAGGGAACTGATGCTTGAGCTACGAGCTACTGGCTACAAGCTGCTTTTCTGCCCATGACCGAACTGAATCCCTACGCGAAGTTTCTCGATGGCCGGCCGCTCGAGACGATTCTCGGCAGCACCGCGCATGAGATTGCCAATAAATTGCAGATGATCGGGCCCGACCGTACCGTGCAGGCGCCAGCGCCCGGAAAGTGGTCGCCCGCTGAGATTGTGTGTCATCTGGCCGATTGCGAAGTGGCGTTCGCGTTCCGGCTGCGCCAGACGCTCGCGGAAGATCACCACGTGCTGCAGCCGTTCGACCAGGAGAAGTGGGCTGCGCCGTACGGCGGAGTGCCGGCGAAGGAGGCACTCAGCGCCTTTACTGCCTTGCGCACCTGGAACCTGCTGCTCATCAGGAAGGCTCTGGCCGTCTCGGCATCGAAGCCCGTAACCCACCCGGAGCGCGGGACCATGACCTTCCAGACGATCGTCGAGACGATGGCGGGGCACGATTTGAATCACCTCGATCAGCTCAAGCGCATTGCGGCCGGCTGAACAGGCCGCGCTATCGGCGTGGGCACTCAGGCTCGCACGGATGCGTCGCGGCTAAAGCCGTTTTTACAGAAAATTGGCAGAATCCAGCAGCCTGGGACGCTGCTGCTCCCTCCCGAGCCTGTACGGCGACTTCACTCTGCAGAATTCTTTGCAAGATCTTCTTGCCTCCTCGTTCTATGGGCAGTTGGACCTGTGTAGGGGAACCTTTTTTGCACTTGCGGGGTCCAACGCAATAGCGCTTCGAAGTTCGCAGTTCTATCTGTGCCCGCTATACAACGGTCTGAGCCATTACTCAGTCCCGAGGAGGATCGATGCGTCTCTGGGTCACCGCAGTTCTCGTTCTCGTTTCAAGCGCCGTCACGATTTCAGCTCAAAACAAGCAATCTCAGCACACCGGGCCGAAGGCTACGCCAACTTCACAGAAGGTGGAGCAGGGGGCGCAAAAGCCACTGCCAGTCCGCAAGGTCGTGCTCTACAAGAACGGTGTGGGCTACTTCGAGCATGCGGGTTCCATCACCGGAAATCAGCGCGTGACCATCGACTTTACTTCGCCGCAGCTGAACGACGTGCTGCAGTCGCTGACGGTTCTGGATGAGGGTGGCGGCCGTATTGCCGGTGTGAATTACAACTCGACCACGCCGCTCGCAGAGCAGCTGAAGACGCTTTCCCTTGGCATGACGGAGGATCCGACTTCCACTGAACTGTTCAGCGCTTTGCGCGGGCAGCGCGTTGAGGTGACGGGAGCGCCGGGGGGTGCGATCTCCGGCAGGCTGATGTCGATCGAGACGCGCGAGGAGAAAGCCGGCTCTGGTGATAGCACCTCGTCCGTGCAGAAATTCTTCCTAACACTGGTCGCGGGTTCAGGCGCAGTCCGCGTTGTCGAACTGACGCCAACGCTGAGCGTCCGCCCTGTTGATACGAACCTGCAGGGACAGCTCGACCGCTATCTGGAACTTCTCTCCACGACGCATGCGACCGGACTGCGCCATCTGACGCTGGATGCACTTGGTTCCGGCGCACGTCAACTGCGGGTCAGCTATATCAGCGAGGTGCCGGTGTGGAAGGCGACCTACCGGATGGTGTTCCCGAGGGAAGCGAATGGAAACGCGACGGTTCAAGGTTGGGCCGTTGTTGATAACACCGTCGGAGCCGACTGGGATAACGTGCAGCTGTCGCTTGTGGCCGGAACGCCGCAGAGCTTTATCCAGCCGCTGTCGCAGCCGCTCTACACTCGACGGCCAGAGATCGCGATTGCGACTGCGGCGCAGACTTCACCACAGACGCATGAGGCGGCTGAGACTGTCGAAGTTCAATCGGAGATGATCAGCGGAGCTCTCACGGCGCCATCGGCAATGGCCAAACAGAAATCGTTGCGGCAGGAACTGAAGGGCGGCTACAACGCCGCAATCGGGGGGCCTGTTCAGCAGCCGATCAATGGCCGGAATTTTGCGGCTCTTGCCGCAGCGTCGCCCGGTGTCGCAGGTAGCGGCTACGGTGGAGGTGTTTACCGCGCCAGCGACGCCTTGCAGGAAGGCGACGTCTCCACCTCGGCTTTCGACGATTTTTTTGAGTACGCGCTCTCGCAGCCGGTGACCATTCACAAGAACGAGTCGGCGATGGTTCCGATTCTGCAGCAGGAGCTTCCGGCGGAACACGTCACGCTCTGGAGCCAGAACAATCCCCGCCCCCTTCGTGCCGTCTGGCTCGAGAACAAATCGAAGCTCACGCTCGATTCGGGCAGCTTCTCGATCTTCGAAAGTGGCGAGTTCGCCGGCGAGGGCTTACTCGATCCGATTCATCCCGGCGAGCGCCGCCTGCTGAGCTATGCGACCGACCAGGCGATCCGTGTTAAGATCGCCGATCAAAAATCGCGCCGTACGCTGCACCACCTGCAGATTCGCAAGGGCCTTGTGATCGAGAGCTACATGGATGTGGCATCCATGACTTACTCGGCCAACAACACAGGCGACGATGACCGCACGGTCCTCATCGAACACCCGCGCCGCATGAACGGCTGGTCTCTCGGAGAAGGCGTAAAGGCCGAGGACACTACGCCCGACCTCTATCGCTTTCGGGTAGCAGTGAAACCGCATACCACGGAGAAGTTCGAAGTCAGCGAGCACGGGCCGGAGCTCACCACCGTCACGATCGATCCCAGCCAGAACACAAATTCCTATCTGCTCGAACTCGTCAAGCGAGTTCCTGACGCGGAGGCGCAGCTTAAGCCTGTTCTCGATGCGCAGGCGAAGCTCGCCGATCTCGATCAGGCCATCGCCGAATCGAAGCAGCAGGAACAGACTGCTTCAGCAGATGAGGCACGCTGCCGCGAAAACCTGACGGCGCTGAAGGGCAATGAAGCGGCCCGCCGGTTTGTGGATGAGCTCAATCGCGCCGAAGATCTGCTTCAGTCCACGCGCAAACACACGACCGACCTGGAGCAGCAGAAGAACGCGGCAGTTGAGAATCTCCGCAAGGCGATCAATGGACTCAGCTACGACTGGGACGCGAAGATCGGCTGATTGCGAGCAGCGGGTAGACGAAGCGCGACTTTTTGTGCCGTCAGCTACCGGCTGTTTTCCCTCCCGCCATCGCGAACTCGATCACGTGTGCAGTCATCTCCTCATCGTTTCCTGAGGAGATCATCAAGTCGTACAGATGCGGGTTCTTCCAGTCTTTGCCAAAACGCTGCTTCAGATATAGAGCGCGTTCGTCATCTACCTTTTGAAGGCGCTGCTCGAAATTGGCGCCCGGCTCCAGGCGGGTACGCAGACGATGAATCCGGATTCGCCGGGGCGCATAGACGAAGGCGTGGAAGACATCCGCTTTCGCTTGCAGGATGCACTGCGCTCCGCGTCCCACAATCACGCAATCGCCGATCTCGTACGCGTGCTCGATGATCTTCCTCGCAAGATCCGCCATTGCATCCGGATCGAAGCACTTTTCCTCTTTAAGCGCGACGCCGGCAGCCATGGCTGCTCCCCGCATCGCCTGCCGGTTGACGCGAGCAAGCCATCCTTCGACGTGTTCGTCGAACCGGCTTACGATTCCCGGATCGACTTTCGCCTCACCGGCGATCTCCTCGATGAGAGCGCCGTCCAGCAGTTTCCAACCCAGGCGCGTCGCGATCGACTGCGCGATCCGGCCGCCGCCGCTGCCGAACTCCCGCGATACCGTCAACACTCGATATTCCATGGAAGCCCTCCTCGTTCCGCCGAACAAGCCAACGTACTCCCGCGGCTCACGCCGGGCAGTGACCCGCCTCACTGATTGACCGCGGGAATCCGCTCCCTGCCGTACACTGGTCAAAAGTTTGGTAGCGGAGGTCAGCATGAAGAAGATCGGCGTCCTGTTTGGCATGGAGAACAGCTTTCCCGGTGCGCTTGTGGAGCACATCAACGCCCGCAATGTAGAGGGCATCCAGGCCGAATTCGTCGAAACTTCCGCAGTCCATCTGGACAAGCCCGCACCCTATGCGGTGATCGTCGATCGTATCTCACACGACATTCCGTTCTATCGCGCGTACCTGAAGCACGCTGCTCTCAATGGCACCGTCATCATCAACAATCCTTTCTGGTGGTCGGCTGACGATAAGTTCTTCAACTATTCTCTGGCGGAGAAGTTAGGCGTTGCCGTGCCGCCCACCGTCATTCTTCCGCATAAGAAGCATCCAGAGGGCACGACGGAACGGTCGATGCGCAACCTCGAGTACCCGCTGAACTGGGACGGAGTGTTTGAGTACGTAGGCGAGCATGGGTTTATGAAGCCGGTGGACGGCGGAGGGTGGCGTGATGTCTACCACATCCACAATCGCGAAGAGTTCTTTCATGCTTACGATCAGTCGCGCGATCTTTGCATGCTCTACCAGAAGGCGGTTGACTTCAACGAGTACTTCCGCTGCTACGTGGTAGGCCAGAGCAAGGTCCACATCATGCCTTACGACCCGCGGAGGCCGCATCACGAGCGGTACATCCAGAACCCGCCGGCGTACGATCCGAAGTTGCTGGCCCGCGTGGAGAAGGATGCGCTCGCGCTTTGCCGCGCACTGGGATACGACCTCAACACGGTCGAGTTCGCCGTCGAGGACGGTATTCCGTATGCCATCGACTTCATGAATCCCGCGCCGGATGCCGACTTGCATTCAGTCGGCAAGGCGAACTTCGAGTGGATCATTCGTGAAGTGGCCGACCTGGCGATCGCCAAGGCCGAGCATGCGCCGGCCGCGCCAACCGATCTCCGCTGGTCGACGTTCCTTGCCGGCACGTCGGGGGCAGCCTCGAAGAAAACCGCCGCGAAGAAACCCGCTGCGAAGAAGAAGTCCGCCAAACCTGCGGAGCAAGCAGCGGCGGACTCTGTTTCCAGTTCCTGATTTTCTGGGTAGTTCTTACCTCGGTTTCAGGGTCTGGTATTTCGCGATCGAGTACCCCAGCGATGCTCCCATGAAGACGTCGGAAGCGAAGTGCGCCGATTCCGTAATGCGCGAGAAGCTGATGGCCGTCGCCATGGTGTAGGCGAGCACCGGAACCCAGGGCTTGCCGCGATGTCTGTAGCGTTCCGCTACGACGGTGGCAACGGACCAGACAGCGGTCGAGTGTCCTGAAGGGAAGCTGCTGCCTTTGAGCGGAGATTTGCCGCCATTGAAGAAGGTGTCGCCGAAGTCGCCGCCCGGAGGTACATCGCTCGGCCGCTGACGACGGGTGATTGCCTTGATTGCGAGGTTGATGACTACGCTGTCGCCATATGCCTCGGTAGCCAGCAGCGCAGTGTTGACCTCCCGGTTATCGTGCCGGAGATAGCCGGCGGTCAGCAGTCCGGCGGGCAGCGCGATCACCTCTCCAGTCGTGATCATGGGATCGAAGACGTCATTGACTTTGTCCAGGTTCTTCTGGTGCTTGCGGAAGTAGGGAGCGTCATGCGGGTCGAGGTAGATCAGCGCGACGGTCCCGCCTACGACCAGCGCGGTCGGGACCAGGGCGTTTCCCTTGAATAGCCGTACCGGGAAGGTCCAGAGATCTTTCTGGTCGTGCAGGAAATCGCCGGGCATGCTGCGCCAGGTGGCTTCTCGTTGCGGCTCTCCGGTGGTGGTGTCGACCTGGGGTCTCCCGGGCTGTGCCGATCCATCAAAGGCGGCGAGGTTGCCGAAGGGTTCGGGTGATGCCGCGGCTCGCGCACTCTCGGCCACCGAGGCCGGTGCGGGGGCATCGGGCAATTCCAGTGCGCTTTGGCAACGTCCCGAAAGCGGCGCGCAGGCCAGGCAAATCAGGCAGGTAGATATGCTTAGGGACTTCTTTAAGGCGTTCATCAACAACTTTGGATGCAGGAATGTTGCAGCACGTTAAATCGGCTTTTTGACGATGGTAACTATGAACGAAAGTTCATGCGGCTGGAGCGGCCGGTCCGCGGAACCAGGTCGATGTCTCAGCGCAGAACAGAGCCCATACGATCATTGCGCAGAAAGCCGCATGCACGGCCAGCTCTCCGATCGGATGGAACAGGCTCAGCCCGACATGGAAGAGTATCCATGCCAGAGCAAGCCAGCGGGCCCACTGCTGACGCATGAGCAGCCCCACCCCGCTGATCGCTCCTGTGAGCTCCGTGAGCTCGATCGCGACGGCATCTGGGTGACGCGCCCACAACTCCGGAAAGTGCGCCACGAACCCAATCACACCTACCAGAAGGTAAAGGGATGCAATCACGACCAGAGGCCACGGCCTTTTGCCTACGTTCATCGCACTCCAGTATGCCGCAGAGAGGCAAGATTCGGAGCGAAATCTGGGAAAACGCTCCCCTCCGATTGAGCCGCGGGCGCTCGGAAGGCACTCGCATCCTAAGGGAGGAGTAGCTGGCGGAAGATGTCTAGAATGGGATAGAGGTGTTGCGATGCCTGCCTACGAATATTTATGCGAAGAGTGTTCCTGCCACTTTGAGAAGCGTCAGAAGATGAGCGATGCGGCTGTCGAGCAGTGCCCCGAGTGCGGTGGTCACGTCAGGCGTCTGATCAGCGGCGGAGCGGGTGCAATCACCAAGGGCGCAGGCGGCCAGCAGCCCGCTGCACCTCCGTGCGCTTCCGGCCAGTGCTGCGGCGGCGGGATGTGCGGGTTCGACAGCTAAATACGCTGCTAGTTGACGAAGCGCTTCTTTACATCGCCTGACGTCAACAGATAGGGAATGATTGCTCCCGCCCAAAGCAGGTACCGGACCAGGGTGATGTAACCGGCGGACAGATTCGCATCGGGAAACATTGAGTTGATCGCGGACACCACGGCCACCCTGAACAGGACTGTGAGTGACACGTAGGCCACCATCAGCATTGGAAAGCTCTTGTGCCTGGTGTAAAAGAGGAAGTTCAGAGCCAGTGCGGAGATGACCAGGAACGCGTTCATCCCGATCTCGAAATAGAGAAGATTCAGCAGGCCAGGATGGCTCTGCACATAGGTCTGGAACTGGTCGCTGCTCAACCTGGGCAGTTCATTGTTCATGATGGCGAGCACGCGGATGATGGGCGAGACGATAAGGCTGATTGCCACCGCCCACAGCCACTTCGAGAACGAGGCTTGTCCCGGAGCTCTTGTGGCGCTCTGCACCCCGAGAGACGGCACGACGGTTTCGCCAACTGCAGCAGGGGCGAGGTTCCTGTTGCCGCACATCATGCACGACGTCACACCTTCGGGTATATGCAAACCGCACAGCCTGCACTGAGTCGACATGGGCCCTCGTTCCTGTGGTTGGAGTTTCGGCGATCATCTCGTGGGGTGTCGTTGCTGTCAATCAAACAAAGGTTTTGCGATCTGGTTACCACGCGCGGATGGCCAGAGAACTCGCGGCAGGCTTTGTTGACAAATGGAGTTCAGTAGCCGGCCGGGTGGCGCGGCCTGCGCGGGGCAGGGCAATACGATAGGAGCATGGACGCGACCTTAGCTCAGACAGCGACTGGAACTTCAGGTTCCGGTATCCGCGTTCTGATCGCAGGAGGAGGGACCGGCGGCCACATCATTCCGGCGCTTGCCGTTGCGCACGAGCTTGTAACAAAGTATTCCGCTGACGTACTTTTTCTCGGGACGTCGCGCGGCATGGAATCGCGCCTGGTGCCTGCGGCAGGTTTTCAGCTTCGTCTGATTGAAGTGGGTCCGCTCAAAAACGTATCTCTGGCGACGCGCATTAACACCATGCTCGATCTGCCGCGCAGCGTCTTTGCATGTCGCAGACTCATCGGCGAGTTCAAGCCCAAAGTTGTGCTCGGTGTCGGGGGATATGCGTCCGGGCCGGGAATGGCTGCTGCGATCTCTCTTGGCATTCCCACCATGGCCTTCGAACCGAATGCGATGCCGGGCCTTGCGAACCGCCTGGTGGGCAAGCACGTTCAGGCTGCCGCCGTAAATTTTCCCGCCGCAGCGCTGTATTTTCGGAATGCGGAGGTCACCGGAATCCCTGTACGTCCGGAGTTTTTTAAACTTGCTCCGGCTACGGGCAGCTCGCCGCACCTTTTGGTGTTTGGTGGATCTCAAGGAGCGCGCCTCTTCAACACCACTCTGCCAGCCATCGCACCTGCGTTGCTGCATGCCGTGCCGGGGCTCACGATTCTGCATCAGGCTGGAGCGCGCCATGCGGAAACCACAGAGGCTGCATACCGCGAAAGCGGGGCGGATCCGGGGCGGTGGCGGGTCAGCGGATTTCTGGACGACATGCCGGCGCGTTTTGCGCAGGCGAATCTGGTGATGGCGCGCAGCGGCGCCTCGACGGTAGCGGAACTGGCCGCAGCGGGTAAGCCTGCGTTGCTCGTACCCTTTGCGGCGGCTGCGGACGACCACCAGACCTGGAACGCCGAGGAGATGGTGAACGTAGGTGCGGCCATCATGGTGAAGGAGCCCGAACTTGCTGATCATGACAAGGTGCTCGACCATCTCGTCCAGCTGCTCACGTCGCCCGAGCGCCTGGCGACAATGTCGGCCGCTGCTCTGACCCAGGCTCACCCACAAGCCGCGCAGACAATCGCCGAGCGCCTCGTTTCGCTGGGCAGATAATGATCCCGAAAACAGAAAGCCCGGATGCCTGAGCACCCGGGCCGGTAGAACTCTAATCTAGCTCAATCTCTTATCGATGGCCGCCACCGCCGTGGAAACCTCCACCGCCGCCATGGAATCCGCCACCACCGTGGAATCCTCCGCCGCCGCCAAAGGCACGCGGAGCAACTCCGCCGTGATAACCGCCTCCGTAGCCGCCGCGGTATCCACCGCCGTACCCGCCTCGATAGCCGCCTCTGCCCCAGTCGTGATCATGGCCGTACCAGCCCCGGCCGCCGTACCAACCGCGACCGCCGTAGTAACCGCGTCCGCCGTAATAGCCGGCGTGCCGCCAGCCCCATCCGTACCAGGGGCCCGCACCCAGGAAGACTCCGCCGACAAACCAGTTAGGTCCGTAGTAGCCGTAGGGCGCGCAAGCGTAAGGATAGTAGGGGTAGTAGCCCCAATCACAAACCGGCGGACCGTAATCCACGTACTCCGCTGGCGCTGGAACCACTTCCGGACCGATGCCGATGCCTACAGAGACCTGCGCTTCAGTCGATTTCACGGCGACGAAGGGCAGAGCAAGAATCAGCGCGAATAGGCCTAACTTTAAGGTTTTCATAAACTTTGTCGTCTTCCCGTGCTGTTCGATCCTCTTGCAGTCCAGGATCGTTTACCTCAGCACTAGCCGGCCACTTCTCCGATCTGCCGGCTGCTATTTATTTGAACAATCATTCTCGGAATAAGTTGCGGTACCGGCACGAAGTTCAACCAGCTGACGAGGTTCTGCGCTAGCATGGCGTCCATGTTGATGCGGCTTCTCCGCCCGGCATTTGCTTCGTCTCTCTGGATCGTTGCAGCCGGCATTTGCCACACGGTGGTTCTTGCCAGCCAGACCCCTTCCCAGCGGCTCACGTTCGAGGTCGCTTCGATTCGTCCCGCCGCCTTGGATACTCCCGGAGGGGAGGGAAGCACGCGTTCTCAAATCCAGCCCACGCCCGACGGGCTGACGCTGCGCAACATAGACGTCGATGCGATGATCGAGTGGGCTTACGGCCTGCAGCACTACCAACTCGCTAACCCGGGCCTGCTGCACAATCATCGCTACGATGTGCGCGCTCGCGCTGCAGGATCCGCGTCTGAAGCCGACGTGCGTCTCATGCTCCAGAGCCTGCTTGCCTCCAGATTCGGCCTCCGACTCCATCATCAGCAGAAGTTGACCCCCGTCTACGAACTCGTCGTGGACAAGGGTGGCCCCAAGCTTTCTCCGGACAAGTCGGATAAACTTCCCGCTTCCTACCCGCGCGAGACGTTCCCCCGCGTCGTAAATGGGAGCTTCGTCTTCTCAAACACTTCAATGTCTGAGTTTGCGCAGCAGCTGACGGAGATCCGGGGAATCGACCTGCCGGTGATAGACCGCACCGGAATTCGTGGCGTCTACAACATCACTTTGAAGTCAGCGGCAGCCGCGGTTCGCGATCCGAACGGTCCGTCGCTGTTGACGCTTATTCGCGAGCAACTCGGGCTGAGGCTGGCCTCTGCAAAAGATCCGATCGATGTTGTCGTGGTCGATCACGTCGAAGAGCCGACGGCAAACTAATCGCCTCCCTCGCCTGCGGGACCAGTGCAGAAAGAACGGCCTCTCTGTTGAGGAGAGGCCGCGAGGCAAGTGGGACAGATGAACCAGCGAACTATATTTAACGAACTTTATCTATAAGCGATCCATCGCGGGCAGCTTACCTGCGCCAGTGGTCGTGATCCCGGTCGCCGCCGCGGAAATGGTCATCTCGATCGAAGCGGCGATGATCGTCGCGGTCATAGAAGCGCCTATCGCCATCTCGATCCCAGCGGCGATCATGGTCGCGATCGTACCGGCGATAGTCATCGCGGTCGATGTGACGGTATCCGCCGCCATAGTAGGTGTAGCTAACGCCGCCCACATAGTTCCAATATCCCGGTACCCAATATCCACCGTCGTAGTAGCCGTTCACCCAGGAATATCCGGGGCCGGGGCAAGGAGGAACGTAGGCCTGATCTCCAACACCTACCGAGACTCTCCACTGGGCCGCATCTGCTTTCGGAGCACCCATCGCCAAACCGCCGGCCAACACTGCTGCTCCAAGTACCCATTTCGCTACGTTCTTCATAAATACCTCCGTCCCTTCGGGACTTTAATCCGAACCGGCTGACCAGCTCTGGAAGCTTGGCTCTTGCTGCTTCCTGCTGCGCCGTTCATGTCCAGTAAAAACACGGCTGGGCCGCAAGGTTGCGGTTTCCGGTGCGAAATAAATAGCTGAATCCTTTCGCGGGCTCGTGTGTCAAATGGCTGGTTTTCCTTAAGTTAGGCTTAATTCGGCTGCTAAATCGATTGGCTCTCCGGGGTTAAGAAACTGCATGGAACGACAGCGTCGGAGAACGAAGAAAACCGCAACAGAAAGTCCCTCGGTCTCAGGCGATCCGATTCAACTTTACGCGCGACTCTGCTGAGGACTTATCTGGTTCGTTGCTGCAGAACTGCCTTGTTTATGCGATCGGGAGCCTTGCGCATGAGCTGAACTCCTCGCAGGGTGGATGAGAACTCGAATGCGTATTTGACGTTCTCTGTTGTTTGCTTTTCCGACCCGCTCTCTAAAGCAACACGCTTAAGCAGTGCGCCATCCATGCCCTGTGATGCGGTCGGCGATCAGCGCTTCCACTCTGCGCAGCACACATAAAGATCGTGGCCAGAACTCAACTTGCGCCAACCAAAATTGTCTTCGGAGTACTTCCATGTCAAATTCGTTCACCAACGGACGCAACGGACGATCGCGCGCCGCCCAGCGCTCAGGTACAACAGAGCGCGCCATCACAATTGCTTCTGGAGCTCTGCTACTCGCTCCCGTGCTGCGAAAGCGATCCATCATTGCGTGGACAGCCGCCGCGGCCGGAGGCGCCCTGATCTACGACGGTGTGTCGGGCGCTTGTGCGGTCTCGCAGAAACTCGGGCTCAGCGCCGGATCTCCGGCAACGCAGCGCATCCATCAGTCCATCACAATCGGGAAAGATGCGGCTGAACTCTATGCGCTCTGGCGCAACCCTGACACCATGACGCGTCTCATGCGCCCATGGGCCGACATCGATATTGCAGGACAGAACCACATCCGCTGGTCTGTTCCCCTGCCCATCGGACCGGCTGTCTCGGGTGAAGCCGTGATGGTGGAAGAGCGACCGAACGAAATGGTGCATTGGTCTACGATGCCCGACGGCGGCCTGCAGATCAACGAGTGGTTCCATCTCAATCCCGCTCCGCAGAACCGTGGAACTGAGGTGACTCTCGAATACCTTGTGGACTTCTCGCGTCTTCAGGGCGGCCGCACCATCCGCGCGATCTCTTCTTTCTTCGATAAAGCGCCGCACATGGTAATCGGCAAGGTGCTTCACAATTTCAAGGCACTGGCGGAGACCGGCGAGATCCCCACGCTCGAGCGCAATTCTTCGGCCCGTTCTCAGAACGAGTCGCAGGTCAACAACCGCTGGAGAGGAGACCTGGTATGAGAGCACTCTGCTGGAACGGCGTGAACGATCTCCGCGTCGAATCGGTGCCGGATCCGAGTATCGTGAATCCGCACGACGCAATCCTGAAAGTTACCATGTCGACCACCTGCGGGTCAGACCTGCACTTTATCGATGGATACATACCGACGATGCGCGCCGGCGACATCATCGGTCACGAATTTATGGGCGAGATCGTAGAGACCGGTCCTGAGGTCAAGCGCATCAAGCGCGGAACCCGCGTCGTTATCCCGTCGTTCGTCTGCTGCGGCAGCTGCTGGTATTGCAAGCACGACCTCTGGTCGCTCTGCGACAACACGAATCCAAACGCGAATCTTCAGGAGCCGCTGCTCGGTTATCCGACAGCGGGAATCTACGGGTACACGCACGCGTTTGGAGGATACGCAGGAGCGCATGCGCAATACGTGCGCATTCCCCACGCGGATACGGATTGCTTCGAGGTACCCGAAGGGCTTCGGGACGAGCAGGTCATCTTCCTCTCCGATGCGGGACCGACGGGTTATATGGGTGCGGACTTCTGCGACATCGCACCGGGTGACACCGTGGCCGTCTGGGGATGTGGCGGGGTTGGCCTTGCCGCGCAGAAAGCCGCATACCTGATGGGCGCCGGGCGCGTGATCGGAATTGACCGGTTCCCGGAACGGCTGGAGATGGCGCGCAAGCACGTCGGCTCCGTCACTATCAACTACGAAGGGGTCGACAGCGTCCTGGAAGTTCTCAAAGACATGACTGGCGGCCGCGGGCCGGACTCCTGCATCGACGCCGTCGGCATGGAAGCGCACGGTACCGGCGTCCAATACGCCTACGACCGCGTGAAGCAGGCAATGCGGATGGAGACCGATCGCGGCGGCGCACTGCGCGAGGCAATCATGGCCGTGCGCAAGGGCGGAACGCTCTCGATTCTCGGCGTCTACGGGCTGATGGATAAATTTCCCATTGGCGTCATCATGAACAAGGGACTCACAGTTCGTACGGCGCAGCAGCACGGGCAAAAGTACATGCGCCGCATGATCGAGCACGCTCAAAAAGGCGAGTTCGATCTCTCGTTCCTCGCCACGCATCGATTCCCGCTGGAAGAAGCTGCTCGCGGCTACGAGATGTTCAAGAACAAGACGGACCAGTGTGTCCGGTCTGTCTTCCTTCCCAACTAAGTTGACCCCGGCCGGTTGCTTTCGATTCTCATGCGAAGCACCGGCCGGCAAACCCCTACGCTACTGCACTGCTTCAATTGCCACCTGCACATCCATGTGCTTGCCTTCTGCCAGATCGATCGATCCCAGCATCACAGGCTTCGAAGAGTTTACAAACGACTGCGCTTCCAGCACAGATTGGTCCACCAGCGGATCCTGAATTCCGACATTCGACTTCTGGTCAGATACGCTCGTCGCTTCGATCTTCGAGGTGAGCCGTTGCCCATCCCCGTATCCCTCGATGTCCGCATCCACGTTCAGCCCGATATCCTGGTATTGAAACTGCGTATTTGCGTCGTGCGCGCCGCTCTCTTTGTATGACCCCGTCATGATCGGCACCCGCGTACCTTGCTTCGTAATTCCTCTTCGCCCTGGTGAAACAAGCATGGTCAGCCTCCTCGGAGCGGCGTGCCCGTCGTTGATCGTGTACGTCACGCGGTAGAGTTTCTGCGGCTTGTCCAGATCTGCGAGTATTCTCTGGGCCAGCGCCACATCCTCTGCACGCCCGCTGACGGATAGCGTATTCTCGGTGGCGGCGTAATAAACCTTTGCGGCCGGAATCATGTTCCTGAGTGCCGTCTGTATGTCGTTGGCCGTGCGCTGATTGGTCGCGTTCTTCAGCGTAAAGGTCTCATAGCGCTGCTCAGATTTTTCAGGCCCCTGGGCAATCGCGCCGGCCGCGCACATCGTGAACACAGCGGCGGCACTCGCCCCCAGCCAGACACACTTCTGTTTGTAAGCACTCATTGCAAGCCTCTCGATCTGAAGTGTTTTCGTGGATTTCGCGGCGCCAGTTCTGCCGCCGTTCATCTACATACACACATGACGCGGCTGACCCTTGATCGCTCGTAATCTTTTCGAAAGTGCCGCGATCGCGTCACACTGCATCGAACCCTGAAGATGCAAGAATGACGGCGTGACGGTTGGACGCGAGTTGAGAAGACTTCATACAGCAGGCGCAATCGCGATCGGCTTCTTGCCGATCCTCGGCCTCTGCGCATCGCGCGCTCAGCAGCCCGATCCCTCTGCCATTATTCGCGATCTCGACGCCGCCAACATCTCGCGCCACAACAACGTTCTTGAGTACTCGAACATCGAGCGCTATGTTGTCTATCGTGGCGAAGACCAGACCCATCCTGCAGCCGAGATGACGGTTCGCGTTACCTACAAGAAAGGGGCAGGGAAGAGCTACACGGTTCTTAAGCAGTCAGGCTCAGCCGTCGTGCTGAAGTTTGGCCTCTACCCTCTTCTCGAGAACGAGAAGGCCATCAACGATCCGTCGCGCGTTGCGCAGTCCTGGTTCACCACTGCGAATTACGACATGCAGTTGAAGCCGGGAGTAACACGCGTTATCGATGGCCGCAACTGCGTAGCCGTTGCGATCGCACCGCATCGCAAAGCTCCGAACATGGTCGAAGGAACACTATGGGTAGACGCGCGCGATCACACGCTGGTCGAAGTCGATGGCGTGGCTTCCAAGAAGCCGTCCGTGTTCGCTGGGAGAACATCCATGATGCGCCGCTATGTGAAGATGACGGGCTATGCGATGGCTACCCACGCCCATGCCGAATCTTCAAGCTTCCTCTTCGGTCGTACCGCGGTGAACATCGACTATAGCGACTACCAGTTTCAGCTTCAGCACTAATATCCAAGCCCGCGAACCACGCTTCGAATCCGCTCCGCGCTCTCCTGCAGCCCGGTTTCTTCGTCCACCGTCATTGGAATCGGCAGAGGAGCCTCCATGCCGCTGCGGCCCACGATCCGCGGCAGGCTCAGGCAAACCTCCTCCATGCCACGGAACTGACAAAGCTGTCCGCTCACCGGAAGCACGCGCCGCTCGTTGTGCAGAATCGCTTCGAGGATGTTGCATACGGCCAGGCCCACGGCGTAGTTTGTCGCGCCTTTGCCCTGAATCACCTGGTACGCAGCTTCTTTCACGTTCTTAACGATCGCGTCTTTATCGCTGGCGGTCAGTCGCCCGTGGCCCGGCACGCTCCACTGGCTCAGGGGGATGGAACCGATCGTCGCGCTCGCCCACAGCGGAATCTCGGAGTCGCCGTGCTCGCCTGCGATGTAGGCGTGAACGTTCTGCACGGCCACGTTGCAGTGTTTCGCTACCAGGTACCGGAATCGCGAACTGTCCAGCACGGTGCCCGAGCCGATTACGCTCTGCCAGGGCAGTCCAGTAATTTTGAGGGCGATCTCTGTCACCACGTCTACCGGGTTGGTCACCATGAGCAGCAGCGCATCCGGAGCCACCCGCATGACCTCAGGCAGCAGCTTCTTGCAGATGCCCGCATTCGCCTCTGCCAGATCCATGCGCGTCTGCCCCGGCTTCTGCTTTGCGCCAGCGGTCATCACCACTACATCTGCTCCGCGCAAAACCTCGACGTCGTCCGATCCTTCGACGCACGCTTGCGGCAGAAACAGAAGCCCGTGGTTAAGGTCCAGAACCTCAGCATCGACCTTCGTTCGCGCGATATCGAAGAGGTCAATCTCTCGCGCTACTCCGCGAATCAGCGCCGCATAGGCGATAGTTGCCCCGACGCTTCCCGCACCAATGATCCCAATCTTTCCCATGCGTCCCTCGCCCGACCCGCGAGATTCAAATTACCGGTTCTAATCCCTGTTCCCTGATCCCCAATCCCTAATTCCTGCTCTACGCCCATTCACCGTTGCGCATCAGCGGCTCTACGGTTCCAGTTGCTGTCACTCCATCGATGTCGAGCTTGTCCGATCCGATCATCCAGTCGACGTGAATCAAGCTGTCATTCGCGCCCTTGGCAGCGAGTTCATCTTTGCTCAGTTTGTCGCCGTCTTTTACACAGGAGGAGTAGGCCTGACCCAACGCAATATGCGACGCGGCATTTTCATCGAAGAGCGTATTCAGAAACACCAACCCGCTTGCAGCAATTGGAGACGAGGCCGGAACCAGTGCCACTTCGCCCAATCTACGCGCCCCGTCATCGGTATCGATGAGCTTCTGCAGCACCTCTTCGCCGCGGCTCGCGTGAGCTTCCACGATCCGGCCTTTTTCAAAACGTACCTGGATGCCTTCGATCATCGTGCCCTGATGCGACAGCGGCTTGGTTGCTGTTACGGTTCCGTCTGCGCGATCCTTGTGCGGCATGCTGAAGACTTCTTCTGTCGGCATATTCGGGATGCAGTAGACTCCATTGCCTGCCGTCGTTCCTCCACCCATCCACACGTGATCGTCGGCCAGGCCCAGCGTGAAGTCCGTGCCCGGCCCGCGATACTTCAGCGCAGAGTAGCGCTTCTCATTGAGATACGCGGCACGTTTTTGCAGTCCGGCATCGTGTCTCTTCCAGTCGCTCACCGGGTCGTCCACATTGATTCGTGTGGTCTGGAAGATTGCGTCCCAGAGCTTGTCCAGAGCCACTTCCGGACTGTCATTCGGATACAGTTGCGCTGCCCACGCGGGCGTCGCGCTCGACACGATGGTCCAGTTGATTTCGTGGCGCGTAATCAACTCCAGCGCCGGCCGGTATGCCTGCGATACCGCGCGGTTCGCGCGCCCGACCTTTGCTGGGTCCTCGTTCGACAGCAATGAAGGATTGCCACCGGTGATTGCCAGACGCGCCGCGCCGCTTCGAAAAGCCTCGCCCATGCCGTCGTAGAGCCATTTCGCAGCCTTGTCAAAGGCCGCATCTGGGGCAAAGTGATAACGCATGAGTGCCGCGTCATCGTCGACATAGAGCACAGTCACGAGGTGCGCGCCTGCTCGATAGGCATGCTCCGTGATGCGGCGCGCCAGAGGAACCGAATCCAGGGACGCAGTCATGAGGAGCTCCTGGCCTTCCTTCAATCCCAGCCCGACTTTGACTGCCACTTCTGCCAGCAGATCCAGCTTTTGCTCATGAGTCCGTTTCGTTGCCGCAGGTGCCGCCATCAAATCGTTCCTCCAGGGATGCCTTTTCGCGCAGCCGAATCGAGCCTGACGCCGCGTTGTTCCATTCTAGGTTGCCGCAAGGGCGAAATCGAACTGGAATCGAAGCTAACCTGCACCTCTGATGCTGTTTGCAGGATCCTTGTGGACTTCTTATTTTTGGCCCCGTACACTAAGCGGACCGTTCGAAGTTGTACTCGGGCCGAACCACCCTTCCGTTGGGACCTGGGATTGTTGCGCTGGAAGGCATACCGCTCCATCGCTCGACCTATGTCCGACCAAAGTCACACTTCGCATTCTGTGCTGCCTGACGAGCAGGATCTGCTGCGCGCGTTCTTCGATGCCAGCATTGATTTTGTGTACATCAAAGATCTAAGCGGCACTTACATTGCTATGAACGCGGCGGGGGCTCATGCGCTCGACCTTGAGCCGGATGAGATCGTCGGTAAAACAGACATGGAGATCTTTCCCCCCGAGACTGCAGCGCGATGGAGGGATGAAGATCTGCGCGTACAGCAAAGCGGACGGTCCATCACAATCGAACAGGAACTCATCCTCGACGGAAGGCCCGCGTACCTGCACACCGTCAAGGCGCCCTGGCTGGACGCATCGGGCCGGGTGATCGGTACTGTTGGCGTGTCCCGCGACGTAACCGACAGCCGAATCGCAGAAATGAAAGCGCGAGCCGTGGAGTCTCGCTTTCAAAAGCTCTTTGCCGCAGATCTGCTTGGCATTCACATACCCGATCGGTTCGGCGCTATCACCGAAGCCAACGATGAGTTCCTGCGCATCACCGGCTACACGCGCGCCGATCTAGAGGCGGGTAAGGTTCGGTGGGACACGATGACGCCGGCGGAGTATGGCCCCCTCGACCAGGCTCATATCGCGGAAGCCGCCGCGCGCGGATCGTGCACACCTTACGAGAAGGAATATATCCGCAAAGATGGAAGCCGTGTTCCGATCATGTGCGGATACACGCTGCTCGAGGGTTCAAGCGACCAGTACATCGCCTTCATCCAGGACCTCACTGCACTGCGCAAAAGCGAAGAGGCGCTTCGACAGGCGGAGAAGCTCGCCACCGCCAGCCGCTTCGCAGCCAGCATGGCTCACGAAATCAATAACCCGTTGGGTGCCGTGACCAATCTGATTTACCTGGCGCTCTCGAATGGCAGCCTCGATCCGCAGACGCGCGAGTTCCTCGAGTCTGCCGACAAGGAACTCTCCCGGGTTTCGCGTGTTGTGACGCAGACCCTGCGCTTTCACAAACAGCTCACCGCTCCTTTGCGCGCCGACTTGGCCGAGATTATGGAGTCGATGATCCCGCTCTTCGCCTCCAGGCTCCACCAGCAACACGCGACAATCATCCGTGAATTCAAGCCGGGATCTCCGCTGCTCTGCTTTCACAACGATCTGCGCCACGCGTTTGCCAATCTTGTCGGCAACGCACTCGACGCGCTTCGGAGTGAAGGGCGCATCCGACTCCGCATCCGCAGAGGGTGCAGCTGGGGTGAAACTTTACGGCCGGGCATCATTGTCACGGTTGCAGACAACGGCCACGGCATTCCGGATGCCATGCAGAAACGGCTCTTCGAACCCTTCTTTACAACCAAGGAAGAGACCGGCACGGGGCTCGGGTTGTGGGCCACGCAGAGCATCGTGCGCAAGCATCACGGCCGCATTTCGGTTCGCACGTCCACCGACGCGCAGCGCCACGGCACAGTGTTCCGGATCTTTTTCCCTCAGGATGGCATCGACGCTATGCCGTGATCGGCATTCGATGTCTCGTGTACTGAATCGGTTCTCGAAGATCTCGCAGGCTTGACGCGACGCTCCGTTCAGTCCATCCTCATCTCGTCCACCAAAATGCATGTGCTCGCCGGCAAGATTCTGGGCTTCACTTCGCTACTCCTCTGCTGCCTGAGTCTCAAACCTGACGCTCTGAACCTGAGGCCGCCAGCGGGCCGTATGCGTATATTGCCTGCGCGAATTCTCTGGGTTTGGGAACGCCGCGAGGACCTCACAGGCATCGATCCGCAGACCACGGCAATTGCCGTGCTGGATCGGACGATCCTTCTCGGGCGCAACCTGAAGGTGTTGCCACGCCGTCAGCCTGTCCTCTACCCGGAAGGAGTCAGGCGCATTTCGGTCGTCCGCATCGAAGCGCCGGCAGAAATTGCGTCCGGGCTGGAAGCCGCGACAGCCGCGGCGATTGTCCAGGCTGCAATGGCCGACTCCTCGATCGCAGCACTGCAGATTGACTTTGACGCGCGGCGTTCGCAACGCGCGTTCTACACGCGTCTTCTCCACGATCTTCGCCGCAGTCTGCCGCCCGCACTGCCCTTATCGATCACAGCACTTGCATCCTGGTGCAGTTCCGACGATTGGATGCGCGGTCTGCCGGTTGACGAAGCCGTTCCTATGTTTTTTCGCATGGAGCCGGAGCGCCGCTTCGCACCGCCTGTACTGCCGCAGCTCGAGATGCGCGAGCCCCTCTGCAGCGCTAGCATCGGGATCTCCACCCATGAACGACACCCCGATTTGCTCGCAGGCAGGCGCGTCTACATCTTTCCGGATCGTGGATGGCAGCAGGACCTTCCGCTGCTGAGCGACAAGAACTTTGCACAAAGGACCGAGCCATGAAACGGGTCACCTCGATGCTGTCTTTTCTCGTTGCCTCAATGTTCCCCTTCATCTCTGTGGATGCATGCAGCCCGGGGTTCTCTGACGACGTGTTCGTGCGCAAACTCGGCGCCGATCATCCCAGCCTCTTTGTCGCGGGCAGGCTTGGAGTGCTGCTGCCGACCTACAGTCGCACCGATCTCTCCGTCGCCTACCGCTACCTGAACGGAGGAAGTCTCTCGCCCGAAGAGCAGAAAGCGTATCAGCCCACCGTCTCCGTGATTGATCAGGGCAGAGAGACGGAGACGGTCGGGACGAAACAGCCCGCTGAAGCCATCCAATTTAACGAACCTGAGGGCCCGGCCGATCTCTGGCTCGAAGCCCGCGGCCACTACGCTGCGCCTCCACCCGACGTTCATCCCGTCAAGCAATTCAGCATCACCTATCGCGCCGGGTTCTTTCTCGCGGGCGAATATGAAAACTGCCAGACGGACGCGTTCCGTACCGCTGTCAGCACACTCGAAAACCGGGCGAAAGCCTGGGGTCCGCACAGCCTTGAACTCGCCGACTGGATCGAGGGCCAGGACGCGGTCTTCTCCAACTGTGGGGGAACAGGTCAGGCATTCTTCTACCCGGAGTCAGCAAAGCCGGTCATCCATCCCCTTCAGCCGAAGGACGAACCTGCCGGGGTGCCATTGCTGCTTCGCCAGGACCGGGCCTACCAGAAGGCCGCAGCGCAATTCTACGCAGCGCAGTTCCAGTCCTCTCGCGCCGGCTTCCAGGCCATCTCCCAGGATTCCGCTTCGCCCTGGCACAACATCGCACGGTACCTGGTGGCTCGCACGCTCATCCGCGAAGCTTTCCTCTCTTCCAAGAACGACGCGCAGCAGGGAATGGCCAATTTTAATTCCGACCTGATGAAGCAGGCGCAGCATCAGCTTGAGTCGCTGCAGGGTGAGCACCTGAAAGGCATCTCCCCGCACGGCGTGCAATCGATACTTAACTTTGTCCGCCTGCGCACCGAGCCAGCTGAACGCCTGCGCGAAATTTCTTCGGCGCTCGCCGGGCCCAAGCCTGACCCCGAATACAAGCAGGATCTCGCCGATCTCGATTGGTATCTAAACAGCAAGCTGGACTCGACCGCACTTCGTGAAGACTTTGACTCGATGGAATCGCCCAACCGGCCGGCATCCGATTTTGAAAAGGCATTCACCAACGCCGACGAGCTCAGCGCCACCTCTCCTCTGATTGACTGGCTGATCACGTTCCAGTCTCCTGCGGACGCGGCGAAGAAGCATGCCATCCTCGAGTGGCAGCAGCACAACACGAGCGTTCCCTGGCTTGTTGCCGCGATGGCTAAAGTTTCGTCCACCGATCCGGAAGCTTCCGCGCTCATTACGGCATCCGCGCAAGTTCCGCAGTCGTCGCCTGCCTGGCCCACCATCGCATTCCACCGACTCCGCCTTCTCATCGACACCGGCCATGCCCCTGACGCTCGCCGTGAACTCGAAAGGGACTTTCCGAACATTGAGGCCACCGGCAATGAGTCAGCGCTGAACCTCTTCACTGGGCTCAGGATGCACTCAGCGCCTACGCTCGAAGCCGCTCTGTCCGACGCGCCGCGCAAGATCCTCGATCGCTCGTCCGAGCAGCAGTCAGCACTGGATCAATGCCTCAGCGTGATGCAGGACCCCAAGCGCAAGTACGACTGCAAAGACAGAAAGAGCGCCGTTGAATTCAGCGAAGATGCTACCGATGTCTTCAACAAGTCGGTACCCCTGGACACGCTCGCGCAAGCCGCGGAGTCGAAGGCGCTCCCGCCGCCACTCAGCCAGTCCGTCGCCGTGATGACGTGGGTCCGGGCTGTCATGCTGAAAAATGAAGAGGTAGCCGACAAGATGCTGCCGCTTTTGCCGCAAAAACTGCAGCAGCAGGCCGGCCCGCATCCGGGCTTCCGAGCGCAGATGGCGCTTCTCCGCAATCCGGGCCTGCGCCCGTTCCTCGACCCAGGAGTTCAGCGCTCCGCATCGTACGACTTCGTGGAGAGCTTCGCCGACAACTGGTGGTGTGGAGGCTGGAACATGGCCGGCTCCACATCGGCTGCTCCAAACTCAGCTCAGTCTGTCGCATTTCTCACGCCGTCAACGAAAGCCGTGGCCGAGAAGGAGAACGCAGCGCTGCTTGCATTGGGGAGCGCCGATGAGTACCTCGGGTCGCAGGTGATCGACTATGCCCACTCTCATCCCGATGATCCCGACGTTCCCGAAGCACTCTATCTGACGCTTCGCATGATTCGTTACGGCTGCTACCACGGTGTGTCTGAAGTAGACACGAACAGGCCCGACGGCAGCCGTGTGCCGACGATCGCTCGTGAAGTGGGAGCCCTGATGCGTCAGCGCTATGCCACGAACCCCTGGACGAAGAAGGCCGCTCCCTACGTCTGGCCGGTTAAGAAGAGCGGCTGAAATCGCGCCCACGCGATGGGGCCGCAGTGCGGATATTTGCTACCCTGAATGGATAGCCTTGTGCCTGTCCCAGGCTCTGCATCCGTGTGGCAGGCAAGGCTCATCCCCTCATCGGAGCACCGCCATCGCCAGCTTCACTGCTACCGCTTCCCATCTTCTTGCGCAGCCATTTCCTGCGGAATTCACTCCCGGCGCGCGCTCGGCGGTTTTCACTTGTCTGCGGATCCTGCCCGACGAGAAGGTCACGCTCATCACCGACCGCGTGACCGAGCCGATCGCGGCTTCGATTGCTGCGCAACTGAAGGAGCGCGGGTGCACGTTCAATGCCTTCATCCTCGAAGATCTTGCGCCGCGGCCGCTGACCGACATGCCCGCACCAGTGCTGGAAGACATGGAAACATCCGCCGTCTCCATCTTTGCCGTTCAGGTTCAGCCGAACGAATTGCGCTCGCGCATGCAGATGACCGACGTTGTGAACCGCCGGCACATGCGCCATGCGCACATGGTGAACATTACGCCGGAGATCATGTGCGACGGCATGCGCGCCGATTACGACGCTGTTGATCGATTGTCGCAGCAGGTGCTCGAGCGAGTCCGGCGCGCAGTTCGGATCCGCGCAACCACCGCAGCGGGAACCGACATCGTGTCTGGCATGAATCCCGAATACAAGTGGTTCAAGACGTCCGGAATCATTTCTCGGGAGAAGTGGGGGAATCTTCCCGGTGGCGAATGCTTCACATCGCCGGGCGAGGTCAACGGCGTCTTTGTTGTCGACGGAGTTGTTGGCGACTGGCTTTGCGCGCGCTATGGATTGCTCGAGGCTGCTCCGCTCACGATCCAGATCGCGCAGAACCGTATCGTTTCGTGCTCCAGCGCGAACAAGCAGCTTGAGCAGGACTTTTGGGCATACACGCACACTGACGAGAATTCGGACCGAGTCGGCGAGTTCGCCATCGGCACAAACATCGGCGTCTCGCGCGTGATAGGCAACATTCTCCAGGACGAGAAGTTTCCCGGGATTCACATTGCCTTCGGCAACCCATACGGGGAACACACCGGAGCTCCCTGGCGCTCGACGACACACATCGATGTCGTGGGGCTCGGCTTCAACATCTGGCTCGAATATGCAGACGGAGAAGAGCAGATTATGGAGAACGGACGCTTTCTTATCAGCGTCTGATCTGTTCGGGGGCGACATGGGGCATGCCGAGGTACTTTAGGCTGTATCTGCTGCCCGGGCTCGACGTCGAGAGATTGCCCATCGTGTCTAATTCTGCAATCCTGATCGCAACGTGAAAGGATCCGCATGAACCTCCTCCGAAGGCTAATCTCATCTCTGCTTCTCCTTTGTGCTGTGGCCGGTGGCGCTCTTCGCGCAGCCGCGGAGCCGGCAATCTGGGTAGTCAAGGGTCCGCACGCGAAGGTTTATCTGTTCGGCACGATTCATGCTCTGGACCAGAACCATCCGTGGCATTCCGCGAAGGTTGACGCAGCGATTCAGCAGAGCCAGTCTCTCTGGCTTGAAGTGCCGAATGTCGACGACGCGGCTTCCATGCAGCCGCTGATCATGCAGCTCGGGCTCGACATGGCCCATCCACTCTCATCGAAGCTCACGCCCGAGCAGATGACCAAGCTTAATAAGGCTGCCGCATCGCTTCCGGGCGGCTCCGGCATGCTCGACATGATGAAGCCGTGGCTGGCCGGGATGATGCTCAGTCTCGCTCCAGTCATGCAGGCCGGCTACGACCCGAACACCGGAGTCGAACTGCAGCTTAAGCCCGAATTCACGAAAGCCAACAAGCCTGTAAAGGGCTTCGAGACGATGGAGCAGCAGATCCACTACTTCGCGGACATGAGCGACAAGGCGCAGCTCGACTTCCTCGTTTCCGAACTCGACGACTCCGATAGCGCGGTGGACAAGTTCAAGGAACTTGTTGCTGCCTGGTATTCGGGAGATGTCGCCAAGCTCGATGCGCTCAACAACGCCGAGTTTCGCGAAAAGTATCCCGACCTGTTTCAACTGCTGGTTGTGAAGCGGAATCAGAATTTCACGTCTCAGATCCAGGATCTGCTCAAGGGAGATGGCGTCAGCTTCGTGGCCGTGGGCGCTGGGCATCTGGTAGGGAAGGACGGCGTCCCCTCGATGCTTGAGAAGCAAGGGTTCAAAGTCACGCGCGAATGAGGCGGAGATTTTTGAGTGCGTCGTGAGACAGAAAGCAAAACGGGGCGATCTCGCGCCCCGTTTTGCTTGTGCATGTGTACGAGGTGTTGTCCTACTTTCCTCTCAACTCCTTCGGCGAACCAAGGCCAGTGCACAGGTCATACCCGCCTCGAGCGAACGTGCCGATGTACAACCCGCAATTGCCATAGTTGATGTTGTTAAACCGTGCGCCCTTTCCGGAGTACAGCATCTCGTTCTCTGCCTGGCTGCTGGGAGCAAAGCTTCCTGCCGCATTCAAGATTCCGGCCAGAGAAGGCGATGACACGCTCGTGCCGCCCACAACGTACCAGCCGGTTCCCAGAACCGCGTTGGTGTCATAGATCCACACACCCGTGTTGGGATTCGCGTCGAACGAGAGGTCAGGCGTGCCGCGCATGCCACCTACGACGGACTTCACCTGCTTCTGGAAGGCCGGGATCGGTTCAAGAGCGCTGGTGCCGCCGCCCCCGTCCTGCCAGGTGTTTTCAAGGATCAGCGCGCCCGTATTGATGTCCCGCGAGAGCGTCGTGCCTCCCGCTGCCACAACATTGGGAGAGACCGCGGGGTACGACGTCCCCGGTGCGTCTCCTGTGGATGCCAGGTAAACCACGCCTGGTGTGGTGAACACTGCGTCGAGGCTGTTTTCGCCTTTGAACTCGCCGCCGCCCCAACTCATCGAAACCTCGCCGCCTCCTGCAGCTTTCACCAGGTTGGCAGCCGTGATGACTGCGTTGAAGAGATTGTTGAAGCTGTTGGTCGCCGCTTCCACCAGAAAAATCTTGGCATTCGGAGCCATGGCATGCGCCCACTCGATGTCGAGCGATTCTTCAATCTCCCATCCACCTGTAGGGTCCTGCTTGGGCTGAGTGCCTTGCGCATAGACCACTGTTAAGTCCGCAGGCGGAAGCCCGAACTGGGTTGAGAACTTGGTGAGATCGGCTGCCGCGGTCGGGTCGTCGTAGGCATCCACGATTGCGATAGCGCGGCTTCCGCCGGTCGGGTTTGCGGTCGTGAGATTCGGGTTACAGCCGGGCACGATCGTATCTACGAGGTGATAGACGCAGGCGATTGAAGCTGGCGTTTCGTACAGATATCCCTTAAAGGGCGGCAACTCGCTGGGCTGGGCTGACACTGAGGGGAAGTGCATCTGCGACGCTGAGGGAGCGACCAGTCGGAGATGGGTGCGGGCGACCAGATTGCCGTCAGCGTCGACGCCTTGTGTCTGCGTCGACGGTGGGGCGATCACATGTGACTGAGCTGAGATGACGGGCGAAAAGCTGAGCAGCGAGGCGCAAGCTGCCGTGGAGAGAAGCCAGAGGGGGCGACTCATCAGAACCTCCTGAAATTTTCGTCGAACTTTGTCTTTCTCGAACTTGGTTTGGAAAGCGTTGCGGACAGACGAGCAGAGGTAGGTCTCAAAGATATTCGTACACAGCTTCGAACGAAAATAGGACGCGGAACTGCGACTGTCAAGAGCGGATGAAACTTCACATGTGTGTTGTCGTCGCAGCTTCGGTTGCAGCACTCACATAATCGGCACGGCAAGCGGGTTCCTTTCAGCCCGGACGGGCTCTGCGAACGCCCGATGAATAATCTATGAATTGCCTGTGAATCGTATCCTCCCTTAATCCGAGATTAAGACTCGGCGCACTAGTCTGCGCATTGTGCGTCTCTCGCTTTCCCCAAGATGAGACGCATCAATTTCAGGAGGAAAAATGCGCAAACTAGCTCCCGCAGCAGCTGCACTTGCTGCGCTGCTCTCAGTCACAGCGGTCGCAGAGGATCACGATCGCGATTGGGATAAAAGCGAGATCAAGCACGTTCTGTTGATCAGCATCGATGGCATGCATGCCATCGACTTTAGGAATTGTGCTCACGGCATTGCTGGCGCCAACGGGGGCAAGCCCTATTGCCCGAACCTGGCATCGCTCGCCACGACGGGCGTCAACTACGTTGCGGCCAGTGCATCGAAGCCGTCTGACTCTTTCCCCGGCCTGATGACGATCGTGTCGGGAGCCACGCCGCGCACCATGGGCGTCTACTATGACGTCGCTTACGACCGGTCCCTCGACGGTCCGCAGGTACAGACCGGAAACGGCAACGGCCCCGGGCCTTGCACAGCTGGCGCGGCGCCGACAGGGTTCACCACCGAATATGAAGAAGGAATCGACATCGATCAGACAAAGCTGAACGGCGGAGCTCCAGGAGCGTCGCTCACCGATGGCGGAGTGGCCTCGCTTGATCCAACCAAGATGAATCGCGATCCCGCAGCGGGCTGCGCGCCGGTTTATCCGTGGCAGTTCGTGCGGGTCAACACCGTTTACGGAGTGATCCACAAAGCAGGCGGATACACTGCCTGGTCGGACAAGCATCCTGCCTACTCGTCTGTCGCAGGCCGCGATGGTGTGGGCGTTCTCGACGATTTCTATTCGCCCGAAATCAACTCCAACGTGATCGGCCTTCCCGGTGTCACTACGGCCGGCGGCGTCTCGTGCGCCTCGGTCAGAGACGGCGCAGCCGATCTCACTTCGTGGACGAACAGCTTCCAGAACGTTCAGTGCTACGACACTTTGAAAGTCAACGCCATCCTGAACGAGATCGACGGCAAGACGCACAGCGGCGGTCATGCAAAGACTCCAACCCTCTTCGGCATGAACTTTCAGTCGGTCAGCGTGGGACAGAAGCTTGTCGAAAATGGTGTCAAGGGCGGCTATCTCGATGCGGCTGGAACTCCGACCGACAGTTTGCTGAACGAGATCGAGTACGTGGACGATTCGGTGGGCCAGATGATCATGAAGTTGAAGGATCACGGCCTGTACGAGTCAACTCTCGTCATCATCACCGCAAAGCACGGGCAGTCCCCGATCGACCCCAGCGCACTCGACAAGATCCCCGGCAAGACGAACAACGGGCTTTCACCGGCAACCTTGATCTCGAACCAGCTGCACAATGCAATGCCGGCTTCAGAAGATCCGAACGGAAGCGGGATCGGTTCCACTGAAGATGACATCTCGCTGATCTGGCTCACCAATCCGTCCTATACCGGTTCTGCAGTGTCGCTGCTGGAGGCTAATAGGAGTCAGACAGGCGGCGGCCAGATCTTCTACGGATCGTCGCTCGCCCTGAATTACAACTGGCCTGGCTTGCCGCCCAACGGTGACCCGCGCACACCGGACATCATCGTCCAGCCAAACGTCGGCGTCATTTACACCGGCAGCGGCAAGAAGGTGATGGAGCACGGGGGATTCGCGCATGATGATGTCAACGTGATGCTGCTGCTCTCCAATCCAGCTTTCCGTCCGCGCACGGTCTTCAGCGAAGTGGGAACGCTGCAGGTGGCTCCCACGATCCTGAAGGCTCTCGGTCTCGATCCATCGAAACTCGACGGCGTTCGACTGGAAGGCACCGGAACTCTGCCCGGGGTCAACCTGCACTTCGACGAGCAATAAAGCGGATCACGCAAGACGAAGCGGGCGCGCGTTGCGCCCGCTTTTCTCTTTGGTGCATTGCCGGTGCTTCTGCGAGTCAGGCGCTGAACAGCTTGCTCAGAGCTGCTCCGGCTTCAGCATCCTCAACCACAACGTGCCCGTGGAACTCGACCAGTGGGCCCCATGCCGCAGATCCTGCATACATCGCTGCTGGATCGTTTGACTCGAAGAGCACGAAACCACCACTCAGGTCAGTCCTGTGCCAGCGACCCAGAATCGTGACACCCTCTTGCGGCTTCCCCCCGGTTTCGAGGAAGTGCTTCACGGCCTCTTTGAACGCGCCCGGGCGGATGCTCCAGGTAGCCATCACTTTCATAGCTCAAGCCTCCTTGCTGAATTGAGATCCTTCGGTCGAATGGTGAATCGAACGGGGACGCCGAAGGCAGCCAGTATAGCGAAGCTTTTTGTGGATTCAAGCCATAATTCGCCGCAGCTATGCTTGCTTGATGAATCCGAGAAAGGCCTGAACAATTCGGGGAGGGAGATCGTCCTGAGTCTTCTTGTTCAGCAACTCATGCCCCGCACTTGTGACCATCATCAAGTGCGTGCGTGCAGGGATGATGGCGACGGCTGCCTGCAGTTCTTTGGGCGTTCCGAAGCCGTCGCGATCTCCGCTTACGAATAAAGCCGGCGTTCGGAGAGAAGGGAAGTGCTCAGTGCGCAGGTTGGCGGGTTTCTCCGGAGGATGCAGCGGATAGGAGAGAAACAACAACGCCGCCGCGAGGTCCGGCTCTTCTGCCGCCAGCATTGAGGCCTGACGACCTCCGTAGGAGTGCCCGCCAAGAAAGATCCGTCCTGTTGTCTCTCGCCTCAAAGCATTCACTGCCGCTCGCAAGCCGGCCTGATCTTTTGGGCACTGCCGCGCATTGGGGGGCCCGAGGGCCGGGATTGCCGGAAAGGCAGATCGCAGCGCAGCACGGTGACGCCAGCCTCGCAGAATGCCTCGGCGAGCGCTGTCAACAGCGGCGAGCGGCAATTGGCTCCGGCGCCATGGGTGAGCACCAGCCCGTCCGCATTGCTGCGTTTCGCCCGATGCAGAAAGCCACGCACCGGCGCGACAGCGCTTGAATCATCTCTGAATTCAACACCGTTCATCGCCCCAAGATTCCTTCCGCGATCGGCAATGCACGCCGCTGAAGCCCGTCACTACTACCGTGCCCAGCGAACCAAGGCTGTGATAGCATTCCGACCAGTATTCCCCAGCCTACACAAAAGTTCCCATGATGAACCAGGAGGTTCACGGCCTTGGCTCTGACCATTGCGGGTCTTTCGAAAACCTATCCGAACGGAGTGAAAGCACTCCAGGACATCTCGCTCACGATCGGAAATCATATGTTCGGGTTGCTCGGTCCGAACGGCGCCGGCAAAAGCACGTTGATGCGGACCATCGCGACCCTGCAGGCACCTGACACAGGGTCCATCCATCTGGACGGCATCGATGTGCTTGCAAAGAAGGCTGAAGTTAGGCAGATTCTGGGCTACCTGCCGCAGGAGTTTGGGGTGTACCCCAAAGTGTCGGCGCTCGACATGCTGCATCATCTGGCGGTGATGAAGGGCATCACCAACAAAAAGGAGCGCAGCGAGATCGTTGACGCTCTGCTGCAGCAAACAAACTTGTGGGAGTCGCGAAAGAAATCGCTTGGAACGTATTCAGGCGGGATGAAGCAGCGGTTCGGGATCGCTCAGGCGCTATTGGGAAAACCCAAGCTGATCATTGTGGACGAGCCGACAGCGGGGCTCGATCCGGCGGAGCGCAATCGGTTCCTGAACCTGCTGAGTTCGATCGGACGGGAGGTCATTGTCATTCTCTCGACGCATATCGTGGACGATGTCCGAGAGTTGTGCCCGCGTATGGCGATCATCGCCAAGGGAAAGGTTCTGCTGGAAGGGGCGCCATCGGAGGCGCTGAGTGCGCTTGACGGAAAGATCTGGTCGAAGGTCGTCGCCAACGACGAGGAACTGAAGGCTCTGGAATCGGAGATGCAGGTCATTTCGACCCATCTCATCGCGGGCCAGCATGAGGTCCGCATCTACTCCGATTCAAACCCCGGCGATGGGTTCAAGCCAGTTGAGTCGGGCCTCGAAGACGTGTACTTCCTCAGCCTCGCCCGTAGCGCAAAAAACTGAAACCGGGAGACGACGATGCGACTGTTCTGGGAGTTCTTCCGATTCGAAATCAGATTCCGCCTGAAAAGCATTTCCACATATGTTTACTTCGCGATCTGGTTCTTCTTCAGCTTCTTCTGCATCGCATCAGAGAACTTCGGTCCGATTGCGGCGGGCAACGGTAAGGTGCTACTGAACGGGCCGTTCGCGAATGTCTATAACGACACGTTCGCGTGTTTCTTTGGCCTGATCGTGATCGCGGCAATCTTTGGAACCTCGATCCTGCGGGATTTCCAAAGGGATACGACACAGATCGTGTTCACGAAGCCGATTACGAAGTTCGCATACCTGGGCGGCAGGTGGGCGGGCTCGTTTGTTACGACCGTATGCATTTTCTCCGGGCTGATTCTGGGAGAGATGGCAGGTACGCTGCGGCCCGCTGATCCAACGAGACTCGCCCCCACCCACCTCTGGTGGTATTTTCAGCCGTTCCTCTCGATCGTCATCGTTCAGATCTTTCTGACCGGGACACTGTTCTTCACCGTAGCGGCTCTTACGCGCCGCATCTTCATCGTCTATCTGCAGGGCGCGGCTCTGTTCATGCTTTACCTGATGGGAATGGCCGCTTTTTCGACGACGCGGGCGGTGCATCTGTTCTGGCCTGGAGTTTTCGATCCCATCGGCGTAATCCTGAATGACTCGATCACCCGCTACTGGACCGTGGTCGAGAAGAATTCACAGCTATATTCCTGGTCGCTTCAGCCGGCCGGGGGGGTGTTCGTCTACAACCGCCTGCTATGGATCGGCGTCGGCCTGGTTTGTCTTGGGCTTCTGGGGCGCTTCTTCCCGATGTCGCTCGAAGCTCTTACGGCGCGTAGCAGCCGACGAAGAGCACGACAGGCCCTGGCTGAAGAAGATGATGCTCAGCCCGTTCGCAGCCGTGCGGTTGCGCGCATCCCGGCGGTGCATCAAGCGTTCGGCTCTTCAACTTCGATCGCGCAGTTCAAGAGCCTGACTCGTCTGCGAATCTTGAATGTGGTTCGCGATATCCCGTTTTGGGTGTTGTGTGTTCTGCTGGCTTGTTTCGCGCTTGTCAACGGTCACTTTGCCGGCCGGGTAGAGGGCATCGACGTTTGGCCGGTGACTTACCTCATGCTGCAGTCGGTGGAAGGTAACGCGATGCTGTTTCTCTTCATCGTAGCCACCTTCTATGCGGGCGAGCTGATCTGGCGCGAGCGCGATACGCGCTTCGAGGGAATCCATGATGCATTGCCGATGGCGGAGGCGACAGACTGGCTTTCGAAGCTGACTGCTTTGTCGCTTGTTGAACTCGCGATGTTAACCGTAGCCGGACTTTGCGGGATTGTGATGCAGACGGTGGCGGGCTACTTCCACTATGAGCTACTGCAGTATTTCGAAGAGCTGTATCTGATCACGTTCTCGCAGGTGCTGATCTTCGTTCTGTTCGCGCTCTTCGTGCAGACGATCGTCACCAACAAGTTCATCGGGCACGCGATCGTAGTCGGCGCCTTCCTGGCGCAGATCCTGCTGTTCAACTACGGCTGGGAGAACACGCTTTATCTGTTCGGCGCCATCCCGCCGTACACCTACTCCGACATGAATGGCTACGGCCATTTTGTGAAGCCGCTATTCTGGGCCACCGTGTACTGGGTGAGCATCTCGGCTTTTCTAGGGGTGCTGTCGATCGGGCTTGCCCGGAGAGGAGCCGAGACGTCGCTCAAGGCGCGCCTGCATCTTTTGCGACAAAATGCCGTGCACATTGCTCCCGCCGCTGCGGTTTTTCTGTTGCTGGCGATTGGTAGCGGCAGCTGGTTCTACTACAACACGCATGTTCTGAATGAGTATCTGAACAACAAGCAGCGTCGCGAAATTCAAGCTGACTACGAGAAGAGCTTCAAGCGCTACGAGCACCTGCCTCAACCGAAGGTGCTGGAGGTCGATTCAGAAATCGATCTCCTCCCTGAGAGCCGGTCATTCACCGGCACCGGGCACTATCTTCTCGAAAACAAGACGTCTGGGCCGATCGGCGAGATCCACATCACGAACCAGCAGCAATCTGTGAGCGCCGTCGCGTTCGATCGGCCTTTTCACGTCCAGTCACGGAGTCCGCGGGATCTTTACGTTATCTACGCGTTAGATAAGCCGCTTGCTCCTGGCGAAACGATCAACATGACGTTCAAGGTCAGTAAGCTCAGCCGCGGGTTCAACGATGGACATGAGCGCGCGGAATTGGCTTACAACGGCACTTTCATTGACGCCGGATTTTTCCCGACGATTGGCTACGACCAGGGCGTCGAGATCACCGATCCGCGCAGACGCCGCGAAGAGCACCTGGGAGAACTGGAATTGCTGCCCGCGCGCGGAGACAAGGAGGCGAGTCTCGTGAATCTGTTTTCGCCGCAGGCGGACTGGATTCACTATCGAACGACCGTGAGTACATCCGGCGATCAGATCGCTTTGTCTCCCGGGTATCTCGTCAAAGACTGGAAGGCGAATGGCCGGCATTACTTCACCTATGACATGGGTGAGGTGGAGATGGCAGACTTCTTTGCCTATATCTCCGGGGCCTACGAGGTGACGCGCGATACTTATCAGGGCGCGCAGGGGCCAATTGCGATCGAGATCTACCACTTGCCGTCGCACAAGTTCGATGTGCAGGACATGATCGACTCCTCGAAGGCAGGGCTCGCTTTTTACGAGAAGGCCTTCAGTCCGTTCCAGTTTCGCCAGTTCCGCATCATCGAGTTCCCCCGTTATCGCGGCTTCGCTCAGTCCTTTCCCAACACCGTTCCATACTCCGAAAGCATCGGCTTCATTGAGCGGATGCAGAAGCCGACCGATATTGATTTCACCTACTTCGTGACGGCGCACGAGCTCGCGCACCAGTGGTGGGGGCACCAGCTGATCGGTGGCCGTGTCGCCGGGTCCAACATGATGTCGGAGACTCTCGCCGAATACTCCGCGCTGATGACGATGCGTCATAAGTACGGGGACGACAACATGCACAAGTTCCTGAAATACGAACTCGACCGGTATCTTCGCGGTCGCGGCACGGAATCGCGCCGCGAGGAGGCGCTGGGCCAGGTGCAGCAGGAGGCCTATGTCTGGTATCAGAAAGGCGGCCAAATCATGTACGCGCTTTCTGACTACATTGGCGAAGACAAACTGAATCTGGCGCTGAAGAATTTCCTCATGCAGTATCGCTACGCCAATGCTGGAACATCGCAATCGACGCCCTATCCTGATACGCGACAACTGATAGCCGAGCTGAGGGCGCAGACGCCTGAGAACCTGCACTACTTTATCGATGACTCATTCGAAAATATTGTGCTTTATGACAATCGCATCGAGTCAGCGAAGGTGACACCCACGGCGGACCACAAGTACAAGGTCACGATGGTGGTTGAGTCGCACAAGATGAAGTCGGATGGCAGCGGAAACGAAACTCCGATGAAGGTGAACGATCTCGTCGATATCGGCGTGTTTACCGGCTCGAAGGACGAGGAGAAGCCGCTGTATCTGCAGAAGCAGTGGGTGCACGACGGCAAACAGACCTTCGAGGTGGTTGTAGACAAAATGCCATCCCGCGCCGGCATCGATCCGCTCAATAAGCTCATCGATCGCAACGGCGACGATAACGAGACGGACGTATCGAAGTAGCTGTTTCAGCGGGTCTGTTCGGATTGGTGCTGGTAGTGGGCGAGGTTGGCGCGGAGGTCTGAGGCGAGGCTCGCGTTCTGCTGACTTTCAGCCAGGCTAAGGGCCTGACGGGCTGTCGAGATTGCCTGGTTGTAGTTGCCGGTTTCCGAATACATCGCGGCCAGCATCTGGAGAACCTCAGGCTCTCGACGATTGGTGAGCTCAGCGGCAGACTCAATTTGGGGGAGAGCGTCGGTGAATCGGCTGCTCGCGGCGTATGCGCGGCCGAGGTTGTAGTGGCACTCGGCGGAGTTGGGAGCGAGGGCGACAGCTTTCCGGAGCTCGTCCATGGCCTCGTCGAGCCTGCCCTGGCGGGCGAGGATGACGCCGTAGATATTGTGGCCGTCGGAGTTTTTAGGGGCGAGTTCAATCCCAGTGGTGAGTTGCTGAATGGCGTCATCGCGATGACCGTCGACTTCGAAAAGATGGCCGAGGTTGATATGCGCGGAGCCATTATCCGGGTTCAGCTCAATGGCTTTCTGGATCTCGGTCATCGCTTCTTTGAGGCGGCCTGATTCGGCGAGGGCGCTGCCGAGATTGTTGTGCGTCTGGGAGCTGTCGTTGTTGATGGACAGAGCCTTCTCGTACGCGGTAATTGCCTCAGCGGTTTTGCCGGTGGCTGCGAGGGCGACTCCCATGTTGTTCCAGGGGCGTGAGTCGGTGGGGTCTTTATCGGCGGCGATTTTCCAGGCAGGGAGAGCCTGGTTCCACTTGCGGTCGTCCTGGAGCTGCTGCGCGATGTCGAACTCGCGGTAGAAGTCGATGGCGGGTGTATCGATGTGGTCGAGCCCGTCGGCGCCAATGTTTGCGAATTCAGGAATGTTGACGGCGCGGTTGGAGGCGGTGGCGTTCTCAACGACGACGGGAGGGCTAGCGTGCCCGTTGTTGTCAATGTGGGTGAGGTAGAGGCGCGTGTAGAAAGAGGGTGTCTTCGATGAGAAGGCGAGCCACTTGCCGTTTGGCGAAAAGGTGTGCCACGAGTTCATGACCGGAAGGTTGGACTCGAGTGGGCGCGCTTCTCCGCCTTCGAAAGGCACGATGTAGAGCTTGCTGTCGGGGCGCATGAGCAGGCCATTTTTGCACTGGACGAAGACGATCCATTTGCCGTCGGGCGAGACCTTGGGGAAGTTGTTGCTCATGCCGTTGTTTGAGGCGCCACGGACGGGCTCGGGGGTGCCGCCTCGACCGTTGTTGAAGGGGATGCGGTAGAGGTCGTAACGGATCTGGGTCTCGTTGGGGTCGTTGGCGTAGTTCGACTTTTTATAGTCGGGCGGGTAGGGATCGCGTGCGGCGGCGCGGGAGTAGATGAGGTATTTGCCGTCGGGGCTCCAGAAGGCGGAGGTCTGAACGTAGTTGGGATCGTCGGCACCAGGCAGGGGTTGGAGTTTGCCGGTCTCTTTGCTGTACCAGGCGAGGACGCCGCGGGTCGGGTAGAAGACCTGGCCGAATCCGTAAAACCAGTAGAAGCCGTTGTAGAGGCGATCGAGAACGCGGGCGCCGCGCGTGTGTGGGACATCAATGGAGTTGATGACGTATTTGCCGCCGGGCGAGACCTGGGACATGAAGCCGAAACGCTTCTGGCCGCCTTCTTCGGAGAAAGCGCTCCAGCGCACGAGGTAGTCGTTGGAAATGGTGCTGACTTTATGAAGCGGGACGAGCGCGTATAGGCCTTTGTCGTTGGCGGGACCGTCGACGTCGATGCCGAGGGTCTTGCCGTCACGGGAGAAGGAGTGGCAATTGCCGCACGTGGGCAGGCCGGTCATCATGGTGCGAGGCTGGGCCTCGTTGATGTAACGGAGCTGCCACTTGATTTTAGGAAGGACGGAGTCCGGCAGGGGTTTGATGACGCCGCGCTGGGCTGTTTCTGGTGCGGGCGGGATCAGGGGGACGTCGCGATAGAAGAGGGGAGCGCCGACGGGATCGCGGGATGTCTGGATGGTGCTTTGCTCGCGAGAGACGGGGTGGGCTGCGGATCCGCTGGTGTAGCCGCTAATCACGATGGTGGCTGGGGCATTGACCGAATGCTTCTTGATCTCGTCCCATGTTTGTGGGTCGGGACGCCAGACGTGAGCGATGGCTTCTTCAGGCGTGAGAGTCGGCGGCACATAGCCCTTGAGCGACTCGTCGAGCGGGCCGATCTGCATCTTGTCGCCATTGGACCAGAAGCGGATGGGCTTGCTGCGGTCGCCGAAGATGATTTCGATACGCCAGATGGTTGCGGCCGGGTTGTCATCGCGCCACTGGAACTGGGGAGGAATGATTTCGGGTGGATAGATGGTGCCGTCGAGCGGGATATCGATATTCAGGCCGGGGTGGGTGCGGTACATGGGGACGGCCCGGAGGTATTCGGGGACGACGCTGGGGTCAGTGGCGGTCGAGTCCTGCTGGGCCAGGACCGCGCCGGCGAGCCAGATTCCGGCGGCTGCCGCAAAACCAATAATCGCAAGCAAGATTCGTTGCATCGAGGTGTCTGTCACAGCTCCGAGCGGCCGAGATTCATCCGAAGCTGGGTTTTCAGCGCGGATCCGGAGCATTCACCTCCAATTCTTAGGGAACGAGCCGTCAGATTATGTGATTCCAATCACCGGCTGAACTGAGTTGCGTCCAGATTCCGAAAGGGGACGTCTCCCGAACGAAGACTCCGTACAGGACGATGTACTTAAGCGTGTCCCTGCGGGAGAGGGCGCGGAGAGAGTAAGATTTTGGCAGCTAAAAGAGCTCGCAAGAACGACCTCGCTAGGACAAGAGGCTGGGCTCACACAGCGCCTTGGGGAGAGCCATCGTATGCAGGATGTTGTTGTCGGTGGGATTCGGTGCGGCAGAATCGCGGGCATAGGGGCTCTTGTAGACGCAGTATCGGGTTCGGCTGCACTGGCTTTGGCTTTGAGCGCGTGCATGGCATGGGGACAGGGTGCGAAGGTAACCGGCCCAAATGGCCAGGATGATTCGGTTGCTCCCGCAACGACCAGTATCGAACCGATTTCCGTCGATCTTGTAGTCCACGACAAGAGCCATAAGCCATATGCATCCCTCAGGCCCGAAGACATCCAGATCCTCGACAACGAAAAGCCGGTTACTCTGAAGGACCTGCGCCGCGTGACGGCGGAAGGGAACTCCGAACACGTGGTCACGTTTGTATCGGACCGGTTCGGCGGCACACTGAGTAAGAATGAGCAATCGATCGCGGGCAAGATCCTGAAGGAATTGCCGGCGAAGGGCTACTCCTTTGCTGTTCTCGACCTGGTGCCCCGCCTTCGGCTGATTCAGGCATTTACAACGGATCGGAACGCGGTCAGAGACGCGATGCGGGCGGTGACCGAGGGGCCGAAGAGCGATAAGAATCCGGTGATTGAGTTGACCGCGTCGAACGCCGTTTATCAGAAGGCAATCGTCAATGACGACGATGCTAGCTCGCTGGCGGCCAAAAAGGCTGAAAGGAATCTGGTTTCCATTGTGCGCACCGGGGCGGACTCCGACGGGACGCATTTCGATGCGACAACGCGGGCGCGTTACAAGACATTGCTGGATGCGATGCAGGCGTCGCGACAGGTTCAGCAGGACCGGCACACCCTGCCATCGCTAGCAGCCTTGATGGCGCTGGTCCGTTCGCAGGAGAAGATCGCGGCGCGGAAATGTATCATCTACTTCACTCAAAACATGCAGATGGACTCTGCTGCGAAGGAGATGATTCGTTCGATCGCGGAGGCTGCTAATCAAGCGGGCGTGACTCTGTATGTGGTCGACATGGATGCCCTGGACGTGGGAGGGCGGCACCAGATCGACAATGCGCTCGCAGCGCAGAATGTCGCATTCAATCCTGCGCCGGTTCCGGTGGAGGGGAGTGGCGGGCTGGCAATGAGGACGCCCAGCCTGCAGAGAGGCCCCGGCGGACCGAGTTCGAACGCCGGAATGGCAGTGGATTGGCTGCGGCAATCAGATCGAAATCCCTTCGGAGATGTGCACAGCCCGATGGCCGACATGGCGCGCGAGACCGGCGGCGCTTACATCGACGCGCAGGACAACGTGAAGAATCCGCTGCAGCAGCTCATCGATGACATGAGCACGTATTACGTCGCGACGTATGTCCCGCCGATCGACGGCTATGATGGCACGTTTCGATCGATTGAGTTCCGGCCTCGGCGCAAGGGACTTACGGTGAACGGCAGGACCGGATACTACGCGGTTGATCCCGGTGCGTCGGGTGGCGTTCGGGCATTCGAAGCACCGCTCTTGAAGATTCTGGCCGAAGAGAAGCTCCCGACCGAGGTCAAATTCAAGACTGCGGTTCTGCACTTTGGTGAGATGGCGGAGGGAAATACCAATTCCGCGGCTATCGAGATTCCGATCGATCAGCTTGAAACCAAAACCGATCAGCACACCAATCTGTTTTCAGCACACGTCAGCGTCGTAGGCCAGGTGAAGGACGCGAACGGAACTGTGGTTGAGCACTTTGCGGAAGATGTTGCGCACCGTGCTGCAGTGGAGACCATCAAGCGGGACAAGAATGCCACGATCAATGTGACGCGGCATTTTCCGGTTACGCCGGGAAAGTACACGCTTGAAGTCGCGGTGCTGGATCGCTTGAGCGACAAAGCGGGCGCTCAGCGGATGAGTTTCGAGGTTCCGCCAAATCCAAGCGGTCCCTCCATCAGCGACGTGGTGCTGGTGCGCAAGGTGGAGGGAGGACGCTCCAGCGAAGATCCCGACGAGCCACTGACGTTCGAGAAAGGGCTCGTGACGCCAAACGTTGTCGGCGATGTTCCGGAGGGAGCAAAATCGGTTTCGTTGTTCTTCATCGTGCACCCGGACGGAACGTCGAAGGACCCGGTCAAAGTAGAGATGGAAGTGGGCAGGAACGGGCGGGCAGGCAAACGAACGGTGTTGCCGATTCACTTCGATACTGCGCAGGCTGCCGTTCCTTATCTAGCCAGCTTCAATTCTGGTCTTGCGCCGGGCGACTACAAAGTGAAGGCCCTTGTCACGCAGGGTGCGAGCACGGCAACGCGCGAGTTGGCATTCACGGTGGAGGGCGAGGAGAACGCTGCGGCGGAGAACCCGGTTGCCGGGCTGCACTCTGACGCCGCTGACACGGCGATGCCGGCTGGCGACTTGCCCAAGGGAGCGCTCGCTATCGTCCCCGCGACGAATGCCGTACAGGCACCTTCGCCGGAAGAGGTGAAACAACTGGTTGCTGACACGCGAGAACGTGCTCTGCATTACGTGGACTCGTTGCCGAACTTCGTGTGTATCGAGGTGACGAGCAGGTCGTACGATCCGACCGGGGCCGGGCGGTGGAAGCTGCGAGATACGGTGACTGAACTGCTCCGGTATCACGACAAGTCTGAAACGCGAACGATGATTGAGATTGACGGAAAGCCGGCGAGCAATGCGCGCGAAGGGATGAAAGGAACATTTTCGTCTGGCGAGCTGGGTGGCGTGCTGCGCGCGGTGTTTGCCGATAAAGCGAACGCGGATTTCCAGTGGAAAGAAACGGACACCTTGGGAGCCGCTACTGTGCAGGTGTTTGACTATCACGTGGAACAGAAGAACTCAGAGTTCTCCGTGGTTGGAATGGACAACCGGCAGGTGATGGTTGGCTTTCACGGGCAGGCGTACATCGATGCGGCGGCGCACAACGTGCGGCGAATTACCCTTATCGCCGATGACATGCCGAAGGATTTCCCAACGCACTACACCAGCATCGGCGTGGACTACGACTATGTTTCGATCAATAACCACGATTACCTGATGCCGAGCAGCGCGCAGCTGAGACTAAAGCAGGGACGGCATGAGGCGGTGATGAACAACATCGAGTTCAGAAACTATCGACGGTTTGGATCGAGCGTCCGAATTCTGCCAGAGACACCGGAGGCGGGAGCTGCGCCGGGCCCGGGCGGAGAATAGACCGACTCTGCTTTATCCTTTCAATATGCGGTTCTCTGCGTTCATTCTTCTGGCTTGTGCTGTCGGTGCTGCGGCTGCGCAATCTCGTCCTCCGGCGGCGGGAGATGCGGACGAGCATATGCGCAAGGGGGTAGATGCACAACAGCACGGTGATGTGAAGGCCGCAATCGAGGAGTATCGAAAAGCACTGGCGCTTCGCCCCCGCTTTCCGGAGGCGAGGGCAAATCTTGGAGCGGCGCTTGCCGCTGCGGGCGATTTTGACGCGGCGATTCGCGAAGACCGGCTTGCGATGGAGAACGCGCCCGACAAGACAGCGGTGCGAAAGAACCTCGCGCTTGCCTATTACAAGAAGGGTGATTGCGAGCACGCGAGCTCGGAATTTGAAGCAGTGCATGCCGCACGGCCTGGCGACTTGAGCGCGACGATGCTGCTGGGCTACTGCGATCTGAAGCTGAATCGCGCAGAGAAGGCCGTGGCTCTGCTGCAGCCGCTCGAGCAGGCGAATCAAAACGACATGGACTTCGAGTACGTGCTCGGATCCGCAATGATTCAGTCGGGCAAGGAAGCGGAAGGGTGCACCCGTATGGAGCGCGTTGCGGAGACGACGCGGTCTGCAGAGGCGTATGCGATTGCGGGGTCGGCGCGGCTGCACTCGCGAGAGTTCAAGCAGGCCAGGACGGATCTGGATGCTGCGCTCGGACTCGATGCAAAGATTCCCGGCCTCTATACGATGGCGGGGCAGGCCCGAGATGCTCTCGGGGATACCGACGCTGCCCAGGCTGCGTTTAAATCCGCGTTGCAGGCTGATGCGCGCGATCCTGTCGCGAGCCTGTATCTCGGTGCGATCCTGCTAAAGAAGCGCGAGGTGCAGAAAGCGCAGCCGCTGCTGGAACTGGCACTTCAGCTGCAGCCGGAGAATCGGCAGGCACAGCTGCAGATGGCGAAGCTGGATGCGATGCTGGGCAAAAATGCCGATGCTGTCACGCTGCTGGAAGCCCTGGAGAAGGCGGATCCGAACTGGCTTGAGCCGCACGTGGAACTGGCGCCGCTCTACTACAAGCTTCATCGCGCCGACGATGGTCAACGCGAGCGCAAGCTTGTCGATGACATCCAGGCGAAGCAGCAGCAGGCAGGGCCGACAAACAACTAGCTATTTCGGCGTCGCTGCCGGCGCGGTCTCCGTGACCTTCAGAATGCGATCACCGTCGACGTCTTCGAGTGTCTGCACGACTCCGCTGGGCCATGTGATCTGAACTGTCTGGGCCTTCGACTCCGGGCCGAGACCAAAGTGTACGGGGCCAAGGCTCGACGAGGCGTAACAGACGCTTGAGGTCTGGTGGTTGTACTGTGTGCCTGATTTTGTAACGACCTTGATGCGGGCGCCGATGCCATCTCGATTGCTTTTGGTTCCGTGGAGTGCGATGTCCAGCCAATGTCCTGCGGGGCTGCGATTCATCCAGAGCTCGGCGTTGGCGTCCATGGACGTGGCGACGATGTCGATGCGCCCGTCGCCGTCAAAGTCGCCGAGTGCGCAGCCGCGATGACGTGCTGCGGTCGATTGCGCGAAGCCTGCCTGCTCTGTCAGTGATTGCCATTTGCCGTTTGCGCCTAGATTGCGGAAGACGGAATTCGGCTGCTTGACCTCTGCTCCCGGAGGGTGCGTGGCGGAGACGTGGCCGCGTGAGACGAAGAGGTCTTTCCAGCCATCGTTGTCGAAGTCGTACAGTGCGGGACCGAAGCCGGACATTCCAAGGCTCTCTGAGGTCATGCCGCTGGGCGCGGTGACTTCAGTGAAGTCGCCTTTGCCTGTGTTGCGGAAGAGCGGAAAGGTTTGCCGGTTGAGCGCGACATAGGCGACATCCGGATAGCCGTCGTTATCGAAGTCGCGAAAATCGAGGCCCATGCCGGAGATGAAGGCGCCCTCCTCCGGAAGCGCGATGTTCGCCTGGAACGCGATCTCTTCAAACTTGTTTCCGAGGTTATGGAAGAGGAAGCTATAGCCGGCGTCGTTCGTGACGAAGAGATCGGGTTTGCCGTCGAGATCGAAGTCGGCTACGCCGACCCCCATGCCTTTGCCGACATGGTCGCGGATACCCCACTCTTTGGATACGTCTTTGAAGGTGCCATCGCCGTTGTTGAGGAAGAGCTGGTCGGGGAGGCCCTTGTAGTAGCGCGGGTGGCAGTACTCAGCGACGTTGTTGATTGTGCAGAGCGGTTTGTCTGACCAGGTCCACTGAAGGTAGTTGACGACGAAGAGATCGAGGAGTCCGTCATTGTTTACGTCGACCCAGGCGGCAGCGACGCCGTAGAGGGGACCGAAGTCAGGATCGACCGATTTGTCGAGGCCGGCTTTCCTCGTCACGTCGGCGAAGGTGCCGTCCCCATTGTTGTGGTAGAGGGTGTTGCCGTGAACGCTCATGACGAAGAGATCGGGATGACCGTCATTGTCGTAGTCGCCGGCGGCAACGCCCGAATCGAAGCCGCGGCCGTGCAGACCGGCCTGTGCGGTGACGTCAGTGAAGACGCCGTTCCCGTCATTGCGGTAAAGGCGGTCGGATTGCTTGTCCGAGGTTTTCTTCAGGGTTTGAAGGCTGGCGCCGTTGGTGAAGAAGATGTCGGGGCGGCCATCGCTGTTGTAGTCGAAGACGGCTACGCCGCCAGCCATCGTCTCCGGGACATTTCTTGCTGTGCTGCTTTCGTCGCTATCCAGACGGAAGGGAAGAGACTTGAGCTCGAATTTGATGGGGGAAGGGGATTGTTGCTGGGCCACGATCCGGGTGGCTTCGGAGACAGCAGAAAGCAGGAGCAATACGAAAACTGCGATCGACAGGGGCTTCGGCATAGAAAGGAAGATCGGACCGGAGGAGCTACGAGTAGTCTATCTTGTTTGCGGTTTGAACCGGTTCTCTCAGGGCGCGAGCAGAGGCTCCAGGCGAAGCAGCGCTCGAGCGGCTTGATGAACCAGAGCAAAAACGAGGAGCGGGAAAAAGTGAAGGGCGGCCGAAGCCGCCCTCCGAGTTTGAGGCTGTTCGCGTTTAGAAGTAGTACTTGCCCGCGAACTGGACCCAACGATAGCCCTGCTTGGCAGCGGGGATACCGGTGGTTGCGCTGTTGGTGTTATACGAATAGCTTTGTCCAGTTGAGTAACCATTAAAGCTCAGCTGGTTGTCGGAGTTGCCGTTGATACTGAACGAAGCATTCGGGTGGTTGAGCCAGTTGGTTGCCGAGATGCGAACTTCGAAATGCTGGCTGTCGTTGACGCGGAAGGCCTTGAATACGGCCAGGTCGCTTCCAAAGTAATGCGGCGTACGGATGTAGGGCCAAACAAACTGACCCTGCTGCCCGACGGAGTTCGCAGTGGGCGGAAGCGGAGCTGCGAAGCAGTTCGGGTTGAACTGCTGGTTCTTCAAGAGGTGCTTGCGAGGATCGCAAACAATCAGAGGAAGAAGCGCAGGTGCCTCGCCCGATCCAAACCAGGTGCTGGCGTTGATCGATTCAGTCTTCAACCCGCTTGGCATCGTGATATCAGGTTGACTGCTGTTCCAGTTATACTGGGCACGCATGCTGCGGTCCGTATTCGACTGGTAAGGCGCACCATCCTGGTAGGTTGTGTAGTTGGAGAGTTCCCAACCGTTGATGAGCTGACCGAGCGCCCAATTGTTGTGAATCGGCCTTGGCAGCTTGTAGGTGAACGAAAGGTTGAAGACCTTGGTGTGATCGTAACCGAGAGGTCCGTAGTTGTTGGCAAGGTTGAATGGATCTACGAGAGCTCCATTGCCGTTGCCGTTTGAGGTGCTTCCGTCCCGTGTACCAAGAACCTTGCCGAAGGTGAAGTTCGAGAACAGGTACAGATTGCCGGACTGCTTCTGACCGGAAACCTGCAGCGAGTTGTAGTTCGCGTACCCACCATGCTGGTAGAGGTTGATGGTTTGATAGTTGTGCAGCGGCCGGAAATCCTGGGCGTTTGCTGAAATATCCCCACTGCCGTTGATCGGGTTGGGGTTCTCCAGCTTGCCGTAGTTCGCGCTGTATGGATTCGGGTTTGGCTTGAAAAAGGCCCCGAGCGCAACAGGATTGACGTTGAACAGGTTGCTGTTGCCATTCAGGAGCTGGTTGCGGCTTGCGCTGCCCACATAGGAAACCTCCACCACCGTGTGCGCAGGCAGGGCCTGAGCGACGCCGAAGCTGTAGGTGTCCGCATAGGGGACTTCCTTGTCGCCGAACTTGTCAACGCTGATGGTGCCGCCGACCTGATTGAGGGCTTTTGGAACAGTAAGTTGCGTTGTCTTGGTGCGAGCTGCGTCCGTGTACACGAGTCCGTTGGCGACATTGTAGCCATAGAATCCGGCACCGAGCGAGCCAGCAGTGTTGTATTGGAACGAGCCAAGCGGACCGTTCATTGCGGAGCCTGCGTCGTTATCCGACACCTGATAGCGATAGGTGCCGAAGCCGGCGCGAACAACGGTTCTGCCGTTTCCGCGCACGTCATAGGCAACGCCCAGGCGCGGGTTGTAGGTGAACAGCTTGCTGCCCCAGCCGGAGACCGGAACCTTGGGATTGATCTTGTTCCATGCAAGGCCGGTGTTGGGAGCCGGATTCGGTGCGTTGTCGTAGGAAGAGGCGTCCCAAACCTGCGTGCCGCCAAGTTTGTCGTACCACTGACCCATATGGTCGGCACGAAGGCCGGCGTTAATGGTCAGCTTGCGGGTCGCTTTCCAGGAGTCCTGCGCCCAAATCGACCACTGGTGCCAGAGTTCGTCAGGAACCGGCTGAGAGATCGATTCGTTGTAGGAATTGTTGCGTCCCTGGAAGCGATCGAGCACCAGGTTTCCGCTGGAGTTGTTGCCCCACGGGTTTACGTTGAACTCACCGTTGCCGTCCCAGCTGCTGTAAGACTGCAGGTTCTCCTGGGCATCCCAGTAGAAGCCGGCCTTCACACTGTGCGACTTGACGATCTTGGTGAACGTGTCAGCAATCGATGGTGCCTTGGAGGTTTTGCCGAAGCTATTCGGGCCGTAGATGCCTCCGTCGAAGCTGAACTGACGGATGTCGGTAGTTCCAGCGCCAGCCCATGAATCAAAAAAGTCGGGCATCTGATTCATTTTGTGCGCGTCACCGAAGATGCCGGTTGTCGCGACACCGAGAGCTGTACGGCTCACGGCAGCAGGATCGCTCAGCTTGTTGGCGTTGACGAACTTGGAGTAGGCAAAGACGAACTCGTTCGTCGTAGTCGCACTGAAGGCGTGCGTGACGTTAGCGAGGTAGACGTTGGCCGTTTCCTTTCCAGAGGGCTTGCCAGGATACGGAATCGCGTATGAAGGCTCCCACCAGATGGAAAGGGGGTGATTGTCGGTCTCGTTCTGATACGCGTACGAACCCCAAATCTTGGTGTTGTCGCTGAACGCATACGTGACTTTGCCGGTCGCTTCCCAACGGTTGGTCGGCGTATTCGGAACAAAGCCATAATTGGCCCAGCCATTCGCACTGTTTGGCGTCTGGTTCGGCTTCGGATTGAGGTTGTTGACCTTCACTCCATCGGGATCAAACGTCGAAGTAAGGTTTGAGAGAGGGGCAGTGCCGACGCTCGTTGCGTTGGGCGTCTTGTAGGCATTCGGCCAGGCATTCAGAACGCCCGGATCAACTCCCGCGTTCGTGAAGTCACCGGCGAGCTGAGCCGTGGTCGGGACGTTGATGTTGTACGGGGAGTTGTAGGGGTGCTGGATCATGTTCTCGTAGCCGCCCCAGAAGAAGAGCTTGTCCCGGTTCTTGTTGAAGTGCGGGAAGAAGACCGGGCCACCGATGTTTCCGCCGATGTAATAGAAGTACGATGGAGAGACGGCGTTTGGCTTCTTGCTCGCGATCTGTTGTGACTTACCGTTCCAGTCATTCGCAAACAGAGCACCAGAGTCGCGGGCGTAGAGATATCCTTCGCCATGGAACTTCTGGCCGCCGCTCTTTGAGAAGGCCTGGAGAACAGCAGGTCCCTTGGCGTATTCAGCGCCGTAGGAGGCGGACAGATACTTGACGCTGTCCGTCATGTCCTGGTTGATGTTGGCGACCTGCGTTCCGGCATTGCCCGGATCGATCAGGTTGGCGCCGTCCAGGTAGACGTCGGTGGAGCCGTAGGGCTGGGTTCCGTTTGCCGAGAACTGTCCTGCGGGTCCGTTGTTGGTGCCAGTTGCCTGGCTGCTGCCGTAGCTCGACGTGGCGCCGCTGAACACGACACCAGGCATCATCTTGATCAGCTCAGCAGCGTTGCGACCGGTGAGGGTCGCTGTGTCGACAAGCTCGTTATTGAGGGTTGCGCTGACTTCAGCGGTATCTACGGGAATTTCCGCGTCCTGCCCGGAGATGACGGTAACCGCGGTCTGCTCTCCACCGATCTTGAGGCGGATGTTGGGAACCGTACGGCTGTCGCCCTGGTTCAGGACCACGCCGTTGATTTCCCATGGAGCGAAGTTGGTTGCGCTGACGTGAACCGTGTAGTTGCCGGGGATAAGGGCCGTTACCGACCAGAATCCCGAACTGTCCGCGGTGGTTGTACGCGTATCGCCTGTCGCATCGTTCTTCACAACAACCTGCGCGCTGGGCACGCGGGCTTCTGTCTGATCGGTAACGATACCGCTCAGAGTACCCGTGAGCTGCTGCGCGTAGGCGATGGAAAAGGACAGGAGCATGACTGGAATTACCAGCCATGACACACGCCTAACCCACCGTGACATCACTGAGGATGCCACCAGTTGGTTTGAATACATTGACCAGCCTCCTGAAGCGTTTGTTGTTCTTGTTTTTGTTACTCTGACTCGGCCTGACACCAACGTCTTGGTGGTAGCCGACGCCAGAAACCCATTTAGTGGAACCTCGGTATCGATAACATACGGAATACATCGTCGGCAAGTGGCTAAATGGTTCCAAAAGACCCTACTAAACCGTTTATTCGCTATCGCCAAGATTCGACAACCTTTAATTCAGATCACTCTTTCGGGCCATCCACATGATCAAGGCTCTACTACCATGGTCTGAAATCGGTCTCCATCGAAAGATGGAGTTCGACTCACAGAACAATACGCCCAGCGTGGATGTTCAGAAGTGATTCGGATCACTGCACGTCAGGTATAGGTCTGCGCTGGATCACGAGCCGGAGGACCGGCCCGCGTATTTGCCAGCGATAAGGACGCTGCTTTTTAGGAGGGCGGTACCGTTCCCTCGGGCCTCTGTGCCGCCGGGTCGCGGGCGAGTTGATCGCTGAGGGCTCGCGCCTCTGCATTGTCGGGATCGAGCGAGAGAGCGCGGCCGACGGCGTCACGCGCCTCTGCGAAGCGGGACAGCACGGCGAGTTCAGCGGCGAGGTTCACCCAAGCGTCCGTCCAGGCGGGAGCCGATTGCACTGCAAGGCGGAAGTGGTCGACAGCCCCGGAAGCATCTCCGGCGCGCGCCAGCAGAAACCCCAGTTCGTTATGAGCGGCGGCCATTTTTGGATCGAGCTTGAGCGCAGTCTCCAGTTCCGTGCGCTCGCCGTCGGAGTCACCCGCCTTGCGCAGCGCGACAGAGAGCTTGTAGTGGTCGAGCGCATCGTTGGGTTGAGTCTGTAGCGCCTCGCGATACTTCGCGATGGCTTCGTCAGTCTTGCCCGCATCGAGATCCTTGTCCGCGAGGGCGATGGCCGCCTCCGCTGCCACTGAGTCGTCGTGGGCCTTTTTCAGCTGCTGGTATGTTTTCATCTCCTCCGCGGCGCGGGCGGGCTCGCCGGAACCGCGAAGAGCTTTGGCCAACTCGAAGTGGGCTTCCGGAAGGGGGATCTGCAGGTCGATCGATTTCTGGAGGTTCTCGACGGCTTCTTTCCATTGATGAAGCTGCACCTCGACGACACCAAGGTGATAGTGCGCGTTGTTGTTATCGGGATCGAGCTTTACCGCCTCTTCCAGGTGGGTTCGGGCCTGCTCGGGATTGCCGTCTTCGTTCTCGATGATTCCGCTCAGATAGAGCACTTCGGAATCATGCGGCCTTGCCGCCAGCAGTTTGGCCGCCATGGGACGAGCCTTTTCATATTGGCTTAGTAGGACAAGCACCCGGAAAAGTTCGATCTGCTCTTCGATGTCGCCGGGATGCGCATTGGCCGTATCAGTCACCAGCTTGATCGCGTCGGAATTACGATGCATGCGGACCAGCACGACGGTCAGAGCCTTGGTTAAGGCGATCGACTCCGGGTGGCTGGCGAGCGCCTCTCGCAGCACTCTCTCCGCGTCATTCAGATAGCCGAGTTGTCCAAAAGCGCGCGAAAGGTTGATGGCCAGATGCTCGGCGCGGGGAGCATCGCGGAGAAGCATGATGGTTTGCGGGTAGTCCTGGCGGGCGAGAAGAGCGGAGCTTAAGCCTTCGAGAGCGGCCTCCGAGTTCGGGTCGATGTGGAGTGCGAGGTGCCACTGGTCTTCCGCGGCCTGCGCTTTGCCCGTCTCCAGATAGATGGAAGCGAGCAGGAGATGGGGCTTGATGACGCCCGGCTCCAGGCGGGCGGAGCTTTCAACCTCAGCCAGCGCTTCATCTGTCCGCCTGAGCGCGAGCAAAGCCAGACCATCCAGGTAATGTAGCTGAGCCGATTTCGGATCTCTGGTTAGTGCGGAGCGGAAGGTGTCGATCGCACATGCGAACTGCTTGTGCCCGGCAAACCAACTGCCCAGTGCAACCGCGTTGTCAGTTGTGGGGTGCGCCCTGAGCCTGGAAGCCAGGGGAGCGGGGCCATTGCACGCGGCGTGTGCGGAAGCAAGAAGGCCGAAGATACCTGTCGCGGCGAGTGCAGTATTCCGCATGCTGCGACGCTTGAAAACTGAGGAGATCACCTGCCAGCAAGAATATCAATTCCGAAGTTAATCGTCTTGCAGCGCACCAGGGCCGGTGGATATGCCAAACTGCATCTGAGAGATAGAGGTACGACCCATGGAATGGCAGGATAACGGGATAAGTTCAGACATTGAAGACCGCCGGGGTGGTGGCGGCGGGTTTGGATTCGGCGGCGGCATGGGAATCGGCGGGTTCATCCTTCTGCTGATTCTCAGTGTAGTCACGGGGCGGAATTTTCTCTCCTCCGGCGGTGGATCGTCGGACGCGGGGCCAGAGCCGGGGCCCTCGGCAGGACCCGTCGAACAGTCTGCGGGAGAAGAGCGCGACGTTCATCTCATCAGCTTCGTTCTGGATGACGCTCAGAAAACCTGGAGCCAGATCTTCGCGGCGCATGGCCGTGAGTACCGCCGAGCCAAACTCGTCCTCTACCGCGACATCACGTCGTCAGGCTGCGGGACCGCGCAAGCTTCGACCGGGCCGTTCTATTGCCCGGAGGATGAAAAGGTCTACATCGACCTGGGCTTCTGGCGAGACCTGAAGCGGTTTGGCGGAGACACGGGCGACTTTGCGCAGGCCTACGTCGTTGCCCACGAGCTTGGACATCACATACAAAAGCTGCTGGGGATTGAACAGAGGATGCGACGGCTGGCTTCGCAGGATGAGGGCGAGCAGAATCCGCTCTCGGTGGATTTGGAGTTGCAGGCGGATTGCTTCGCGGGCGTGTGGGGCCACAGCACAGAGCAGCGGAACATTGTCCACGAAGAGGATATCGCTGGAGCTCTACGAGCGGCTGCCGCGGTGGGAGACGATCATCTGCAGAAGATGAGCGGGCGAGCGGTGAGCCCCGAGAGCTGGACACATGGATCCAGCGCGCAGCGGCAGGAGTGGTTCAAGCGCGGCCTCGATGGCGGAGAAGTGAACAGCTGCCCGACATTTGATGGAAAGCTTGCGCCGTAGAACAGGCGTCTGGGGCAAGGCGGACTGGTTTGAGTGCGGAAAGTGAGCGGGGGGCGGAAATAATTCTGGTGGCCGGCGCAACTTTGGAAAAGTACCGGGGTCTGCGGAGGGAACCGGGTTTGCGTGAGCGCATGTGGATCCGGTATCAGCCACAGACGCATCGAGCGCGACGGATCATCTCTCTTCCGATCTGGCGGGCAGAGGTCTTCTGCGGCCAGAACCACTGACTCACTTCGGAATCGATTTCAAATTCGACTGATCAATTCGGCACTCACCTGTTGAGCGGCGCTCTATTTTGACGAGGCCGGATCGCGACGATCCGGGACGACTTCTCGTATCAACGCGCGGGCAAGACTGCTCGGCTGTTGCGGTGAGCAAATTCATAGAAACGTAGCCGGCTCCCGCCGGAGGAGCGAGTCTGCCCGCCGGGCGCGAGCTTTCGTACCAGGAGGCTTTCGATGAGGAGCGCTCATTTGGCTCTCTGCGCGCTGTTGCTGTCTCCAGCGTTTGCAGCATACGCAGCGCGGCAGATTCTACCTGCCGGCGCACTGATTAACTGCACGGTTTCCGAGACGAGGCTGTCTTCGGGAACGGCGGCAGTTGGCGATCCCGTGCTTTGCCAGGCCAGCATCATGACGAGGAACAGTAGCGCGCGTTTGCCGTTCAACACATATCTTGAGGGACGGTTTGAAGACTACAAGGATCCCGGGCACTTTGTGGGCAAGGGATGGATGGAGCTGAAGTTCGATCGCATGGTGATCGAGCCCCGAACGGTTCTTCCTCTTTCGGCTCGGGTCGTGGATGCGCCAGGGTTCAAGGTGGACCGGGAGGGACGGATCCTGGGCAAGGGACACGCGACACGGGACATCGTGCTGTGGTCGCTTCCGATTCTGTGGCCGATCGATCTGCTGATGCTTCCGGGACGCGGTCCAAAGCCGACGTTGAAGGCAGAGACGCGGCTGACGCTGAAGGTGATGGACGATACAGAGGTTCCCATCGTGGACGATCCGGATCGCGATCCTTCAGGGCTGTATCGCAGGCCGAGCGCCTATGACGACGCTCCTAGAGAAGAGCCCCAGCAGAGGTTCTCCGATAACCAGATGCCTCCGCCACCGCAGTATCAGCAACAGCAGCAGTATGCTCCTCCTCAGCAGTACCAGCAGCCCCAATATCAGCCCTCGCAGCAGTATCAGCAGCCGCAATATGCGCCACCTCAGCAGCAGGCATACGCTCCGCCTCCGCAGCAGAGTTATGTGCAGCCGGTTTACGTGCCGGTGATGCCGGTGTATGCGCAGCCACCGCAAACGGTCTATGTGTACTCAGCGCCGCCTCCCCCGGCGGTGCACGTGTACATGTACACGCAGCCGGCAGTGTCGGTGTATTCGCCGCCGCGGGTGACGTATTATCCGAACACGATTGCGGCTTACCGGCCGTTTGGGTCTTACGGACCGTACGGGTATGGGTACTAACTGCGCAGTTCGCTGCATCCAGGTTCCCGAAAGCCGGGGACCTGAGGCAGAGTTGTCTTGATTCATTCAGGTGTTGCGAAAACGAGAAGGTGTGCTGATGCTCAGCGCGCCTTCTTTGTTTTTGCGGCCGCCAGCAGCAGTCGGAAGTGCTCCCGGAGCTGTTCAACGGCACGATCGAAAGGATCAACGGAGCGGTAGGAGCGCGAGAGCATGACGCCGCCTTCCATGGTGACGAGGATGAACGTGGCGAGCGCGTCCAGGTCGGTGCCCCGGGGCAGTGAGGGCTTCATCGCGACAAGACATTCGCGGACCGCCTCGATCCAGCCTTGGAAGTTTTGTGCAATCAGCTTGTGTGCCGGCGCGTTCTCGGGGCCGACTTCGAGAGCGAGGCGACCGAGCGGGCAGCCGAAAGTGCACTTGGTTGTGAGGATGCTCTCACGGTATCCGGCCAGGATGGCGAAAATGCGCTCGAGTGGCCGGGGACTCGCGGAGAAAGCCGGATTGACGACCACCGGGCGGAGCAACTCGATGTACTGCTCGAGAACGGCGCGGAGGAGGGCTTCTTTGCTGTCGAAGAAGTGGTAGAAGCTGCCGGAGTTGACCTCGGCGTGGGCGAGAAGCTCTGACATGCTGGTGCCGGCGTAGCCACGCTCCCAGAAGAGGAACCGGGCGGAGTCGATGAGCCGATCGCGGGTGGCGGCGTTTTTAGGGGCTCCCATGACTTTTCTCTTGACAGTATCTTAGTTGATCGTTCAACTAAGTGCCATGATGAAAACAAAGATTCTTCTCATGTTGCTGTTGATCAGCGTTGTTCCGGCCCAGTTCGCCTTGACCCAGGATGCGAAGGCGAAGGTGAGCGAACCGCCGCAGAAGTTTGCGATCGAGGTGGAGGTTCCGGCGTCTGTTGGCGACGTCTGGCATGCGTTTGCCACGAGCGAGGGGTTAAGCTCGTGGCTATTTCCGAACGCGACGGTCGATTTGAAACCGGGTGGAGACTGGATGGTGCACTTCCCGGGCGGAGGGACAGGTGGGGGGACCATTGAGAGCTTTGTGCCGGAAAAGGAATTAGTGATCGCCGCTCTGGCGCCCGAGAAGTTTCCGGCGGTACGGGCGCAGAGAACGCGTGCTGTCTTCAGTTTCGAACCACGCGGAAGCGGAACGGTGGTCCGCCTGACGCAATCAGGATGGAAGAGCGGGGATGAGTGGACGAAGGCGTACGAATATCTGCTTGCAGGGAATGCGCAGTTGCTGGCTACGCTGCATAAGCGGTTTGTCGAAGGGCCGATGGATTGGAGCAAGCAGAGGTAAGGCTAACTATGGCAAAAGCCTTGGGCAGGCAAATTTCTACGGTACCGGGTAGAGACTGACGGCCGAGTTAGCGAGAACAGCCAGTTGCGTTCCATCGGAAGAGAGCGCAAACGCTCCGCGGCTTGGCGGCGGCGACGCGATCTGGATTGACTTAAGGTTCCGGCCGTCGCGGCTGAAGATGCGGACCTCCGCGTAATCGAGATCGTCGCCACGAAATGCGGAGCCATCGACGATGGTGCGGCCGGCATGAAGGACTTTAACGGCGAACATGTGATCTGTTCCGATCACTGTCTGGCCAAAGTTCTGCAGATCGGAGTTGCCGCGGAGAACTACTTCTCCGCTCGGCCGGAGCACGCGGTACTCATGCTCGCGATTCTGCGGCGAGCACGTGCCGACAAAGAGGAGATCAGGGGCAAAGCTCGACACGGAAGGCAGGCAGCTTGAGCTGAAGCGCGCGATCGTTTTGGCCTCGCCCCGCCACGGAATCATCTCAAGGCGATATTTCGCGCCAGGGGCAGCGAGCATGCGGACCTGGCCTTCGTTGAGGAGGATGGGCGGCATGATTGCCCGAGACGACGCGGCCTGAGCTACTGTCTCGAAGTTCTTGTCGAGGATGCGAATGGAGACGTCTTCATCCGGATCGCTCGCGAGAGCCTCCCGCAGCTTTGCATGGAGTTCGGGCGTGTGGCGCTCGTGCGTCACAGCAAAGGCCATCAACTCGCCGTTCGGTGATACGCGTACGAAGGCCAGCGGACCGTCGAGCGGAATGCGCGCCTTTACCTGCATTTCTTCGTCGAGGATGCGGAGTTCGTTCTCGACGTGCACGAGGACGCGATTGGAGGACAGCTGCCAAAGATAAGGCTGGCGATCGGAGAGGCTCCAGTCGGCGGTGCTGACGACCTTTCTGGTGTTCAGATCGAAGACAACGGCGTGGATGCGCCGAAGCGTATCTGACCAGGCCTTCGCGGGATCGCGCTGAATGAGTTTGTGCGGATTGAAGGCCACCATGAGCTGATGGTCGCCGAGCCATGCGAGCGCATCGTCGTTGTCCAGCTCTCCGATCTCCATTTGTGGCCGAGGGCCGTATCCCAGCGGCTGCATCGCGATGGATTGAGACGCCCTGCCCTCTGATGGAGTCAGCGGCAAGTCGACGGTGCATTCTGGCGGATTGCATGGCAGGAACTCGCGCGGGGGCGCAGGAGGTTCCGGTGCCTTCGAGGCGATGCTAGTCGCGATATTGCTGACGCTGTGGCCCTCGCCGGGTTCAGCGACCGGGGTGCTGGCCGGTGAGCGATTCACTTCGTCATTCGGAGCAGAGGCGCGCTGGAACGCGACAGACGGGGGTACGAGAATCAATACAGCTTCTTTGTCGAGCCATACATCGCTTGTGGTTGATTCGAGGATAGAACTCCTGCCGGGACCGGCGCCCATGCGGAGAGTGATGCCCTTCAGTCCTTTGACGTCACCCGCCTTCAGATTGGGACGCTCACGACCCTTGCCTACTGAGGCCAGCTCGAGCGCACCGATGTTGTAGGTCTTCTGGGCGACGCTCCCTGATCCTTGAGCCACGCCAGAGCGCATGATGGGGAAAGACGAGGTGGAAGTATTTGCACTCGCGTCGAAGAAGGCGGCGGCGAGGACAAGATCGATCGTGACCTTGTCATAAAGGCAGGGAGTTTTATCAAAGGAGACAGCGAGTTGCGAGGGATTCTCGTGCTTGCGCCGCGGGGTGGCGAGAACGATTTTACCTTCGAGGATCTGACCGCTTCTGAAGGAACAACCCAGTCCCGACCAGTCGTCGAGGACTTTCACGAAGAAGGTGGAACCGGCATGGAAATGGTGTACGTCGATGTAGCTGACGAGCTGAACGGGGAGGGGGTTGCGATATTCAGGGGATACAGAATCAGCGCGTGCCGGTGCGGCGCAGATCGGCGTCCATAAAAGCGAAGCCAGCATTCGCTTCAACCACGATCCGATTCTTCGCGATGCTCGCTTTTGCAGAACTGAGGTCATCCGAGCGATTGTGACTTGCGATCCGCAGAATTGATTCTATTGATAGAACGTCATTCTACTCCGAAAGCGGTATGACTCGCGGGAGGGGAGTCCGAACGATCGAATGACGCAAGCGATCGGCTCGGATCCCGCTCATTGCGAGGATGCTGCGATGAAGAGCATGGCATGAGATAGGAATCAGTCCGCGGCGATCGCTGGGCGATCAGGTGACTGCACGTGAATCGGCTTTTCAATGACGAAGGGCCGGCGGCCGCGGAGGGAGATGGCGAAGAGATTGGCAAAAACCTCGTTGCGCTCGATGTCGAGGGGCGAGGGCGTGTGCGGCTTGGTGAAGTGACAGGCCAGCGAGGCAATCACGTCGTCACCGTCGATCACGGGGACGGAGAAGGCGGCGCGAATGGGGGAGTCGGTGGCTCCTTTGCGCCCGTCGGTGAAGAGCGGATCGGTGAGCATGTCGGTCACGATCCAAGGACGCTTGTGGGCTACGGCTCGGCCGCAGCACTGCTCGCCTACGCGAACGGTTCCGATTCCCTTCGTGTACTCGGCAGGAAGGTTGTAGATGATGTATGGCTTGAGAACGTCTTGATCTACTACGAACAGCGTGGCACCTTGCGCTTCAGCCTGCTCGCATGCGACGCCAAGCATCTTCGCGAGGTACTCATCGGTCATGCGGGGATTGTAGCAGGGGATCAATGTAGGTGGATTTCTCGCCCGCTTATCGCGAGACTGTCGCTATGAACGGAGCACCGATCCCGCATCTCAGAATTGAGATGTGGAGGCCCGTGCCGTTTCACAGGAGCGCGGCGAAGGCGTGCCAGGCGTGCGTCATTCCAATGGGAACGGCGAGTGCGACGGAGGCGAACATCAGAGGTGCTGCCCACATGGTCGAGCGGTGAACGCGTCGAAGTGTCATCAACTCGAATGCGATGAGGATCAGGAGGAGAACGCCGAGTCCGGTGACAGCGCCGGCGGCGGGCGGGAAACCGACGCGATCCCACGGAAAGCGGCCGAAGGCGGCGGCGACGAGTCCCATCGTAGCGATAAGGATGAGTCGCTTGTGTGCGTCGGGGCGTCGACGGGCTCGCCAAGAGGCGAAGATGACGACCGTGAAACCTGAGATGCCGATCAGCGGGATGGCGAAGGATACGGCGGGGTCGAGTGGGCCGATGCGGACTCCGCGATGCAGGGCGTCAATGGCGGCGATGACTCCGAGGACGATCATGATGGGCGGAAGGCAGAAAGCGACAGTGCCGAGGGAGCGGTGCCACCTGACGCGGTGCGCGGAGATGAACGCGACTTGAACCACGAACAGGAGCATCCAGAGTGTGAAGGCCGCGCCGTGGATGTGCAGGATCGGACTGGGAAGAGGAGCGCGCATCATTCCCGCGCGGAAGTAAGTCGGGCCAAAGCCGATGTAGACGCAGATGCATAGCAGGGCGGCCATGCCGGAATAGAAGACGCGCTCAAGCGTTCGATTGACGGGTCTGTATGTGCGGGGCCGCGGGGATGCGGATGAGAGAACTGCGTCGGTTGCCATGGACCTCTCCGATTTGCAGGCAATCGTGCGTTGCCATCGAACTGCCGGGGATGGGTGCAACATATCACGCGTTGCGGGGTGCGGGACAGGCAATTCCTGGGGGAGATGCTCTACGCAGGCCCCATGGCGTTGATTACGGGGATGCCGGGTGGTGGGGTGAAGCGGAAGGTGGAGGGAGGGATGGGGACGTTGGGTTGTTCGTTCGAGAAGGCGAAACGGGTGACCGCACCATCGGTCTCCTGGATCTCGATGCCGGTAATGGTGCCTTCCGGAGTAATCGTCAGTGAGAGGTGTTGAATGCGGTTTTCCTGATTGTGTGGGATACCCGTGAGCGTGAAGTTGCCGTTGGGAGCGGGCGCTGCTGCGAGGTGGTCGATTTCCTTTTCGAGCTGGGTGTGGCCAAGGAGGAAGCGGAGCGGGGAACGAAGGTCATCGAGCTTTTTGGCTTCGATGCGCTGCACCTGCGGATCGCCTTTGGAATAGAACCAGGCGTACTTGCCGTCGAGAAGAAAGAGCTTGCCGGCGGGGCGGGAGTAGTCCCAGCGCATGCGCCCCGGTTTTTGCAGAAGGAGCGTGCCTGATTCGTTCCGCATCCGGCCGAGGCCCTCGTAGGATTCGGTGAAGTCGGCTTTGAGGGATTTGAGGTTGTTGTAGTGACGGTCGACGCGCTGGGCGAGGTCGTGGGTGGAGGGTTGCTGGGCGGAGATGGAGAGTCCGAAAAGAAGAAAGACGGAGAGGATGAGTGTTTTGTATCCCACCCTAAACGCAAAAGGCGCGTTTAGGATGGGACACCCATGATTCTTGTTGACCAGCAGTTGTGCCGATTTTGTCATTGCACCGTCTGGGTGCAGTTAGTGCCGCCGGCAGGGTCGGCTTTGATAGCGCCGCCGGCTTCAACGCAGAAGCCACGGTCGCCGGTTTTCCCTACGGTGGCGGGAGTCGCCGTGATGGTGTAGCTGGTGATGCGTTCGCTGTTATTCGAGGTGGACTTCACGCAATTTGTGATGTTGAAGATGTAGCCATCCTTGATGCCGGTGGCGATTTGTCCGTTAAGAAGCTGGGCGCTGGTAGGACTCGGCGGTCCTGCATTGGGCTCGCCGGCCAGGGCTTGTAGCGAGCAGGCGTAGCCCTGCACCGGATAGTTCGTGACGTACATCGACTCGGCCTGCTCGATGGTTTGGAGAGATTTCTGAGCGGACACTTCGTCGGTATGTTTGCGGATCGTGTTGGCGGTCGGTATGGCGATCAGCATCAGGATGACGATGATGGAGATGACGATAAGAAGTTCCATCAGCGTGAAGCCGTCTTCTTCGACACGGGCACGCCGGAAGCGCTGCCTGGCAGACTCGAAAAACTTGCTGTTCATTGGTCTCAGTCCTCTGAAGGCAGACGGATGTGGCCGCCCACACGAGAAATCGTACAACTTATAGACGCGGGAGGGGAAGGGAGCGCTCGAGGGCGCCGCCAGCTATCAGCCCTCAGCTGTCACCCTTCAGCGTGTTGAATGAGCGACGATTTTGCGGCAGTCGTTTAGAACTGAGGGCTGAAAGCTAATGGCTGAGAGCTTTCTTCAGCACACGAGACGGTCGCGCGTTAGCTTGATGCCGTTCAAGCGGCCGAGGAGAGTGATGGCGATGCGGTCGGGAACGAAGAGACGCTTTGCCATGGTCTGGATCTGCTCGGCTGTGACGGCTTCAATACGCGCGATGACCTCTTCCGCAGTGAAGAACTGGTGGAAATACATCTCCTGGCGGGCGAGGTTGGCCATGCGCGAATTGGAGCTCTCGAGGCCCATGAGAATGTTGCCCTTGAGCTGGTCTTTACCGCGGCGGAGCTCTTCATCGCTGAGCGGGTTCTCTTTGAGGTTGTTGAACTCGGCCATGACGAGGTCGACGACTTCGAGAGCCTTGCCAGCGGAGGTTCCCGCATAAACACACAGAGAGCCGGTGTCGCTGTACGGGCTGAGGTCGGAGTAGATGGCGTAGGCCAGGCCGCGCTCTTCGCGAATGGTCTGAAAGAGGCGGGAGCTCATGCCGCCGCCGAGGATGGTGTTGAGGATGAGCGTGGCGAAGCGGTTGTCGTCGGTGATGGGCGGCGCCGGCACGCCCAGACAGAGCTGAACCTGCTCGAGCGATTTCTTGTTCTGTAGCAGGATGCGCGCGCTTGCCTGGGGAGTTTGCGACTCGAACGCGGGCTCACCTGGCATCAGCGGAGCGAACTTCTGCGCAATCGCCTCGACGAACTGATCGTGCTCGAGGTCCCCCGCCGCGGAGAAGATCATGTTACCGCCACGGAAACGTCCCGCGTGGTAGTCAAAGAGTTTCTGCTGATCGAGCCGGCCGACGGTCTGCGTGGTGCCGAGGATCGGCTTGCCCAGCGGGTGGTCTTTCCAGAAGTTCTGGGTGAAGAGTTCGTGGACCAGAACGTCGGGATTGTCTTCGTCGATTTTGATTTCTTCGAGAATGACGCCGCGCTCGCGTTCGATCTCAGTGGACGCGAAAGTCGGATTCAGCACAAGGTCGGCCAGAACATCAAGCGCGATGGGCACGTGATCGGCGAGAGACTTGACGTTGAAGCAGATGGTCTCTTTGCCGGTGAAGGCGTCGAGGTTGCCGCCGATCGAATCCATCTCGCGTGCGATCTGGAGCGAGGAGCGCGAGCGGGTTCCTTTGAAGACCATGTGTTCGACGAAGTGGGAGATGCCGTTGATTTCGGGTGCCTCGCAGCGCGAGCCGGATTTGATCCATGCACCCATGGCGACGGAGCGGACATGTTCCATGCGCTCGGTCAGAACGATCAGGCCATTGGGCAATACAGTACGGCGAAGATTTCGCTGTGTGTTCATCGTATCCAGTCGGATTCTGATTGTAAGGCGAATTGGGCGTAGATGGTTGCCCGTTCACCGGCCGTGGTCTAACGAAAAAGAAGAGCTGAAAGCTAAGGGTTGCGGGAGGCTGCAAGGGATATAGAAAAGCTCTATGCTGAAACCAGCCGTGACCGCAGACCCACAACTGATCCCATTAGACGCTACAAACCGGGCTGGTGGAAGCCTGAGAAGTTTTTTCGGCATGAATGTTGCCGAATTGGGAGAAGTACTGGGCTCGCTCGGCGAGCCGAAGTGGCGCGGAAAGCAGGTGGCGGAGGCCATCTATCGCCAAAGGATTGTTGATGTTGAGGGCATTACGCCGCTGCCGAAAGCGCTGCGCGAAAAGCTCCGGGAAGAAGGGTGGCAGGTAGGGCGTCCTTCGCTCGTGCAGGTCTTTACCTCAGTAGATGGTACGGAGAGGTACCTGGTTCAGGGGCCAGCTGATGGGCTGACTGTGGAAACCGTCTGGATGCCTGAGGGGGATGAGGGCGAGGCAGGGGACACGACGGGCGAGGAGGCCGGCGGGGAGGGGGGTGGCCGGAATTGGGATCGCGCTACGATCTGCGTTTCGAGCCAGGTCGGATGCGCGGTGAACTGCCAGTTCTGCCTGACCGCCAAGCTTGGTTTGCAGCGGAATCTAACAGCGGGAGAAATCGCGGGCCAGGTCGTCGCTGTGCTGGACCGGCACGGAGTCGAGATCGGAAAAGATCGCGTGAACCTCGTCTTCATGGGGATGGGCGAGCCGTTTCTGAATTACGACAATTTCATGCAGGGAGTCCGTCTGCTGGTAGAAGAAGTCGGGCTAAGTCCGCAGCGAATGACGGTTTCGACGTCGGGCATTGTGCCGGGGATTGAACGGTTCGCGCAGGAGCCGGCCGAAATCAGGCCGAAGCTGGCGATCAGCCTGAATGCGCCCAACGATCAGGTGCGCAGCGAGGTGATGCCGATCAATCGCAAGTGGCCAATCGAGGCGGTGGTCGATGCCGTGCGCGGAGTGAAGTTGCGGGCGAGGGAGCGCGTGACTTTTGAATACGTGTTGCTGGGAGGCGTGACGGATCAGCCAAAGCATGCAGCAGAGGTGGCTCGGCTGGTGCGACGGACAGGATTGCCGGCGAAGGTAAACCTGATTGCGTGGAACCCAGGGCCGGGCGTTCCTTACTCAACACCTTCTGAAGATGCAGTCGAGACGTTTCGAAGAGCGCTCGGGGCTGAAGGCGTTCCGGTCTATCTCCGCCGGCCGCGCGGGCGCGATATCTACGCGGCCTGCGGGCAGTTGAAGAGGACGGTGGAAGCGCCGTGATCCGGAGAAGCATGCCTTCATGGCTCTCGCGGATCGCGGATGGCAGCCGTGCAGCATTCTTCATTGGGTCCATGTATTTCTGGTCGTGTCGACCGCGATAGACTGGACATGCTGACCTCCAGTGGCCCCGTAGCTCAGGTGGATAGAGCAGCAGTTTCCTAAACTGCGTGTCGGAAGTTCGAATCTTCCCGGGGTCACCATTCCAAAGACTTACTGTTCTTTAATTTACGGCGACAGAGGCGCGGATATCGCTTTCGTCTGCTGCCCAATCGCTGCCCAATTCAGGAAGGGCAGTTTCGAGCCGGTCCATCGCGGCGACAGCATCGGCTGGTGCGGACTTGATGTAATACGTCGATGTGGTGCTGACGTTCGCGTGACGGAGAATGACTTGGATTGTCTTTTCCGGTACGCCCAGGGCATACAGGTTGCTGCCTAGTCCGCGTCTGGCGGCGTGCCACCCGTGCCAAAGTTCTCCGAGCCCGGCGCCCTTCAGAGCAGGCTTTATACTGCGCGTCAGCACGTTGTTGAGACTCACTGCCTTGCCATTAACGGCGGCGAACACCGGACCAGACTCAGGGCTTCCGCTGCGCATCCGATGAGCTTCGAGCATCCTTCCAAGCGGCTTGATAACCGGGACCGCAGCCATGCTCAGGTTTGTCTTTGGCTTCGTCGTGTGTCCTTCCCAGATCGACTGGTTGACATGGATTTCGCCGTTGCGAAGATCCTCCCACCGCATCCCGCGGATCTCCCCGCGGCGCAGCCCTGTAAACGCCGCGACAGCGAAGATGGTAGCCGCCGGCTCGGGGAGGACGGCGAGCATTGCGCGTATCTCGCTTAGGCTGTATGCATAGGTTTCTGCCGGCTCCTTCACGGCGGGGTCGATCGCAGTGTCACGAACGGGATTTTCCCCGGCGAAGTATCCCTGCTGCTTGGCGAGTTTAAAAATAGCGCTAAGGGAACTCTTGATGTGTTTCAAAGTGTGGCGCCCCAGAAGGCTCGGCAGCGCGATGTCATCCATCCAGTTCTGAACATTATAGGTCCGGACGTCCTTGATCCAGACCTGCGCGCAGCGGGGTTTAAGGTGAATCATCCAGATGTCGCGATATGTTTTGAGCGTCGACGGACGCAAACGCTGTTCGACTCTGGGAAAGTAGACCTTTTCCACGAAATCCCCGAGTTTCACAACGTTCTGAGGAGCGCACCGCGGACGGTTGACCTCGGCGACAAGATCCTTCGCCTGCTCTGTAACGGCGTGCGGCGGGACCTTCCCGCGTGTTGTCACCTCTGCCAGCTGTTTCGATACTCGAACGCGCTTTACTTCGCCATCGATTACGCGGCTCTCATAGAAGCGCACAAACCAAGCTCCATGACTCTGGAAGATCTGGCCGGATTGCTCTCTCTTGCGTTTCATTTCTTCTCCTTTCCTGACTCTCTTGCTCTTTTTTCTTCTCGGGCTTTCACTGCCAACTTTGCAATGCGCGAGCGTTCGACGGCCGTGAGACTTTCTGTTCGCGCATTTCCCGCTTTGCTGGCAATTGCAGCGCGTTCCTCTGCGGACAACCTTGCGGCCCGTGCCTTTCCGCCCAATTTTCCGAGGGCTACTGCGTGAGGATTCGGTTTCTTTGCCACGTAGTCATTATCTAACTTACCGCTATGTTAGACAAGAAGAAAATTAAACTGGAGTGAACTATCTCCGCTTACTCTGCCACCACTTCAACAGCGCTGGAGAGTCCCATTCGAAGCGGACATATCTCCCGAGACGTACGCAAGGGATCGGCTCGGAAGCACGGGAACGCGTCTGCTCCAAGATCCAGGTCTTCGGAATGCTCCAGCGACTTGCAAGTTCCGCCGCGTCGATTACCTCAAAGAAGCTAAGTTTGTCCGTCGCAAGTTTAGGGCGGCTTTTCTCGTTATCGGGCAGCATTCGGGCAGCAGCCTCCTTTACTAACTATGAAATCAATGATTTGCAGGTGAGCAGCGGTTACCGTAACCGTAGCGCAATTGAGCAGCTTGCCTGATGGTTTGAAAACAGACGGCGGATATTGAATCCTGTGTATCTTGCCTTTGGCAGGCACGCCGCGCGAACGGATGCCTGCCCCTTGGGTGTGTTCTGAGTTGAGGTTCACCCTCGACCCCGGCAAGGGCCGAAGCACAAATCGACAGAAGACAGCGAAACAGAGACAGGAAAACGCTGCGCACCTCATCGCGAACCCCCTGTTTCTAGGCCCTTTTTCCCTTGCTTCCCTTGACTGGTTGACTTTCTGACGAGTTGACGGGAAGGGCCGGTTTCCCAATGAATGATGCGGCGCACCACAGAATAGGGAGCAGAGCTTTTTGCATCCCCGATTTCGACGCGCGCAATTCTTTTGGTGAATACGCTCGGAGACAGGCGATCCCCGCGCGCTGGTGGCCCGCCATTCGCGCGAACCCACTCGCTGAGGTATTTTCCCCGTCGAGATGCGCGAGGCTTCTCTCCGACCCCCAGCGCAAACCAGAGTGGTACACACTCGCAAACGATGCGCTGCGCATCTTCTGAGAGCACGTCCCAACGCAGCAAGCACGTCCAGCGCTTGAACCCTGGGTCACGGTATCTCTTCCCCCAGTAGCAGTGGGCGAGGTATTCCCCCGGTACGATCCGGGGGTAATCCTCCCATTCGACTCGATCCGAGAGGTTACTCATCGCGCGTCCACCTCCGGGTCGAATGTGAGCCAATAGCGGGATTGGATGACCCCTTCCGAGGTGCGCTCCATCTCATTGCGAATCTCAAACCCTTGTTCCCTGATTTCCTTGAACCGTGCGCCATGCTGAGCGATTCCGGCTTTCATGATTTCGGGAAGTTCGAGGGCGATACGCTTTGACCGGGTATCTCGAAGCATTCCGATCAGCACATCTGCCTGGGTCAGGCTCTTTCGCCGTCTCCGTTCTTTGTTGAACGGCAAAGCCTGTTGGTGAGGTGTCGCGGGATGTTCCCGCCAGAACTTGCTCATCGATCACCTCCGCGCTTGAGAACGGAGGCAAGGCCGGCAATCGGTGACGATACGTTTCGCAAGTCGATGGCGAGGCGACGGAGTTGGTTTTGATGGTAGCGGTTGGGGACGGCATGCGTAGCGGCTGAAAGCTGCTTTCCGGCCCTTTGGATGTGGGAGACTGCACGCGCAAGACGAAGGCTTGCGGCACGATTCAATTTGGGGTCTAATTGCATTGGAAGCTCGATTCCGTTTCCGCCCGTCTTGTCGAGGGATCAGCGCGGGAACTTTAGTTCGGCAATTGAAGAACCGTCCTCATTGCAGCGGGCGGTTTTTCTATGCCTTGAGAAAACGAGACTCCAAAGCGATACGTCCTGAAAATCTCCGAGATCATCCGCGAATCAATTGCGGATGAAAACGCATGCGGAAATCCGCGAAATACTGACTTGTCGGTGGGAACTCACTTTTTATCCGGCAATTGATTTCCGGGCGCATTAGCGCATCTGGATAAAAGCTTTCGCATCGCGGGTTTGAAGTTCGGCTCGTTGCTCGCGACGAGTTCAACCCAGTTCTTGATCAACCTTCTTGAGTTGCCGAAGTTCCGGTTGTGTTCTCTTAGGTTTCTCGCCGCGGTTCCTTCAAGCCATTCGGCTGGATCTGAGAAAAGGGAACGGTCCAACGCTGTCGCGATTTGTTTGAGCGAAGAATCGCTGACGCGCCTAGAGGAATCCTGATGCCGTTTCCATAATCCCGCAACGAATATGACGAAGCCTGGATTTCGCGTCGGCTTTCGCCCGGCTGGTTTGCGGGAAAAGCTTGAATGCGATCCTTTCGGCTTCGGGCGGTGAGGTGGTTGGAAAGTGGGCTTCTCCATGGGAGTGCTGCATCTGGGCATTCCATGAGCGTCGATATACTCTTCGTTCGGAGGCTGCTGAGCCATCCAAAGGCCATCGCGCGTAATCACCCAAATCAGTCCATGATTCTCTGCTATTTGATCGAACAATCTCCGGGGTGAAGGGAAGACTGTACTTCCGCGTGGCAAGCTGATTCTGAGCAGTCGAATGGAAAGGAAATGGATGGGAATCGAAACGGTTGCGCACTGTGCGACCGTCGAAATTCGATGACGGTCTGAGACATTGGAAGGAATTGACACGCTGACCGAATTGTTCTCGATCCATTGCTGAAAGTACTCAGCCAGTTCCATATTGTTTGATTTGCCTTCTAGTTTTTGCTGTTGAAGCCGAAGGCAGAACGTGCTTGATGCTTCGCACACGCTATCGATGAGCGGCGCTTCCATCTCTGAGCTGGTGTAATAGCGGCTGTATTTGCTTCTGTGCTGACGGAGGTGCTGATACAACCGATGCAGCCAATACTGAAAGGGACTCGCATTCACTGGAAGAGGTGCAAGCGCATTTCCCGCTCTCGAAGCTAGAACTTCGAATTGCGCTCTGAAATGCTCTGAAAGTGCGTCGTTAAAGGTCCATTCCGACAAGTCACTCGAAGCGTTCAATTCAGGGATGCCAATTACGCTCATAGGAGCCACGCGCACACTCTTTTCCACGCTGGCCAGTCTGGAAAACTCGAGGGAAAGCTGTTCCCACGGTGAGCTGGCGGGCAGGTCGGGAGTGTTCAGACGCGCTTCCGGATGAGCTGGCGGAACTGACGCGCGGCCCCGTCCGGCTACAAAGATGTCCTCCTTCAGATGAGGATTGTTCTTTCGGATGTCCATCATGAGTTGCTGCGTGTCAGCTAGCCAATTTCCAGTGCTCTTCATCTCCGCCTGAAACTGACTGAATACAGCCTGAACAACGCCTCCGATCTGATGGAGCGTGAAGATCACCTCTTTCATCTTGGGTGTACTACGTTCAGGTTCTGGGCCAATCGCCCGTTTCCGTTCCTCTTTCGTGATCCCGCAGGCAAGGATCAGATACTCATTCACATTCTCAGAGACAAACCAACGCAATCCGTTCTGCCATATCGAAAGCCGGATGGATTGAGAGGGTTCGCGGCCAACTTCAGTAAGGCAATCTAAGTAGGCGTTTTTGGCCCGTAGGGTCCAGTCAACCGCGCGCTCCTTGAGGAGAACGAAAAACTGGTGTCTTGCTCCGCCGAGATTGGGTGGAAGTTCGTCGGGGCACTCATCAATTTCTTTGCGAATCGCCGTGTCAAGCGATGCCAGCTTAGCTTTTGCCAGCAAGTGTATTTCAGTCCACTTGAACGGATTCCTATCGTCGGGAACCCTCAGCATTTGTCACCCTTCCGTGACCTTCCCGGTTTGCAAGGAAACAGGAAGGCGGGGCGGGAAGGCGCCCCACCTTGTCACTTCAGGTGATCAGCCAAAAGCTATCCGGTTGTCTCATATTCTAGCCCTGAGTGATTTGCCTTCGTATCGAAACGTCAATTGTCCTAAAATGCTAGTAGGACTCCGATGACGAGATCGAAACTAAAAGAGGAGCGGAAAGTCTGCACGAGTGAGCCGTCTGCGGAGGACAAGAAATCAGCTTTGAGCCCACGTGATACTTCGGCTTCGTCCGCCTCTCCCAGATACTTTCTGAACGATCAGGGTGAGCTGGCGATAAACGTTGCTGGGGCGCGAAGGGTTGAGAAGGTGTTCCTAGGTTCAAATAGGCAGTCTGAGTCCACGACGTACGAAAACACGTCGTTAGACAACATTCGGCATGCTCAACTCGTGCGGTCCTTGCCGCACACACGCGGCAAAGGCGAGACTCCAGAGGCACTGAATCTCGCGTTGGATGGGGTGGAAGCTCTCTCTCCGCGTGATGGGATGGAAGTAATGCTGTGTTCGCAACTGGTTGCGCTGCACAGTCAGAGTATGGAGTTCATGCGAAGAGGAATGTTGGACGACCAGACTACAGACGGAGTGGATCGTAACGTCAATCGGGCCACGAAGCTCCTAAGGGCGTTTGCGATGATTTCTGAATGCCTCAGAACGTACCGGGGAGGCGGACAGCAAAAGATGACCGTGGAACACGTCACCGTCCAAGCTGGCGGACAGGCGATTGTGGGAACCGTGAGCAAGGGTACGGGGGTGGGGAATGCCTGAAAAAACAGCAGATGAACCCCATGCAAAGCGACGAGGCTGGCTCAGGAACTTAAACCCTCCCGGAGATTTCAGCACTGCGCCTAGATGCGGTGCACGCACTCGCAGGGGCGCTCCGTGCGGCTCTCCAGCCGTCCGAGGTAAGAAGCGATGCCGAATGCACGGAGGGCGCTCCACGGGGCCACGGACAGCGGCGGGGCTTGCCAGAATCAAGCAGGCGCATTGGAAACATGGACGATTCTCGGCAGAGGCGCGGGAAGAGGCTGCTCACTTCCGGGAGTTGTTGCGTGAGTGCAAAGAAATTGAGCGGCTTCTGGTCCGCGAACTCCGATGATTTCGAGTGGGGATGGTCTAGGGCCTGACATCCTCATCGTTTGCTTGATACCAGGGCTCCTTCTTCTGAGGGAACATCACTTCATATTTCGTGATGAGCAAAGCGAAAACCCGGTGCGCCATGCTGGTCGCAAATTGGATCTCGTCATCCATTTCTTGATGAGCGAGAGAAGGATCGAGGTTTGGCTTCCACTTCGCCGTTCGTATGGCGAGGATGAGGCAAGAAGCGATCAGCAGTGATGGCCCCATCTTCGGCCAGTCAGGGCGATCATGGCGGCCTCCGACATCCAAACCCATGCAAGGGATTATAGGCAAAGAAAAGGCGAAGATTTACACATGTCGACATTGGTGTTTCACGGCTGAGAATAGCCAGGCAGCTAACCTGATAAAGGGCCAAAAAGCACCCTTTTGCGGCCTTGTCTTCATCGCACATAATATGTTGAGTTCGGAAGTTGAGATAATCCTGCAGGAGATTCGACTGACTCAGGCTGCGCTCAGGCAATCCAGGCATTCAGACCAGTCCATCAGGTCGCTACTGGATGCCACAGAACGAAAAGTCAACGACTCGCTGAAGCGCACACGAGAATCGGACAGGATCATGGAAGAACTACATGCGGGGGGGACTGTCAGAGTCGTAGTTGAATCTCTCTAGTCCCTAACGCCCGACGTGCATTGGGATTGCATGGGAGTGTGTACCCCAATTACTTTAGCTCACGCCTCCTTGTTGCGGCTTCTGACATTTGCCGGTTATTGCTCTGGCGCTGAGAGTTGATTCAGATTGGAGGCTGCCCCACTATGATTGCCGACATCGGGCAGCCCTCAGTGACAATCCGTGTAGGTGGTGTCCCCGATGTTCCGTGCTGTGCAGTTCGTCTGGATGCGGTTGGCGTTCGGTCGAAGGGCTGGACCGGTGGCCACAGAGGTTGTGGATGAATCTTTCGAGCACCAGGACCGGCAGGAATGAACATTAACCTCATCAAAGCGACATGGTTTAGGGCACCCGCCCGTCTGCCTTCAGCGTAGTGGCTAAAGCTTCGACACCGTCCCATCGCTAGCGTTGGTCACCCACATGTTCACCCCGTCGAAGCCGACGCGACCGCCATACTGAGTATTTCCAGTGGTGAACTTGCCGACCGCGCTCCCATCGTGTGCGCGAAGTTTGCTGACGGTCGCTTCGCCGCTGTTAACAACCCAAATGTTCCCTCCGTCAAACGCCACGCCAAACGGAGTACTGCCAACTGGAAACGTACCTACCAGGCTGCCATCACTAGTCTGCAGTTCAGTTATGTTGTTGCTCCCAGAATTTGACACCCAAACGTGTGCCCCGTCGAATGCAATCCCCTGGGGTCCAGCTCCCACCGGATAGGTCCCCAAAACCGCACCATCACTGGCCCGCAATTCGGTGACGTTGTTGCCGTCGCGATTTGCGACCCACACATTTGCACCATCGAAGGCCTCGTCAACTGGGAAAGGACCGACTGGAAAAGTCCCAACGTTCGTTCCATCGCTCGCACGTAGCTTTGTCACACAATTGCACTGCTGTCCAGCGATCCATAGGTAAGTGCCGTCGAAAACTATCCCTGCCGGATTCCCGGCGACGGCGTATGTTCCCAAAACTGTGCCGTCGCTCGCCTGCAGTTCGGTGACGTTCTGGCTTCCTGCATTGCTGACCCATACGTGCACTCCGTCGTATGCGGCACCCCACGGATTGGTCCCCACGTCAAATGTGCCCAACTTAGCCCCGTCGTTCGCTCGAAGTTTCGTAATTGAGTTACTGTTCAAGTTGGTGACCCAAATGTTTTCACCATCGAAAGCTGCGCTGTACGGAAAAGCACCCACGGAAAACGTTACACCGGCCTGATTGGCCTCATAGTTGCGAAAAAGAGCGATTGCGGTGGTGTTCGTTCCTGGCCGCCCTTGTGCCCCGACCGGACCTGCGGGTCCCTGGACTCCCTGCGGACCCTGAGGTCCCTGAGGTCCCGGCAGCCCCTGTGTGCCTTGAGGTCCTGTTGCTCCTGGCTGCCCCATGGGGCCCTGCGGTCCGATCGCGCCATTCACAATGACCCCTGGCGCAGATTGCCCTTTGCTGTTCGTGATACTGATTCCGTAAGAGGCTGCGACAAGCCCAGAGGGCAGATTTGCAACAGCCGAGGTGTTCGTTGATGACAGAACAAGAAGATCTTGCCCCAACATAGCGATTGTCGGAGCTGCGCTCTGAGGCTTAAAGCCTTGACCGGTGATAGTTACTTGGTTGGGAGTTTTTGAGTAGTCGATTTTGGAACTGGAAAAGATCACTTGAGCCATAACACTGGAAGCGGCAAAGACGATTAGAAGCAGTACACAAACACGAACGCGCATGGGAACCCTCATACCCGTAATTTGGGAAACAAAGATGGTTGCCGATGGGCGAAAGACGGAGGCGGGAGCTCGCCCACCGTTCAAGGCATTCAGGAGTTAAATGCCGGTCCTTACCACGACAGATTCTTGACTGCTGCACACCAACAAGTGTTGCTCAGTTTACCCACATCGATCTGCATGTGCAATGGGATTTTTCTACGAACTAGTTCCCACTCCCCTGCAAGATCGAAGCCAGGGATGCCATTAGGAAACAGGGCGGCCTGACCCCCTTGAGAAGGGCACGAAAGATGCAGAGCAAAACACCAGTCCTGAGCGTATCAGCGCTTACTGATGGGACGGTTCTGCCCTACCAGCTAGTTCTCTGACCGCGAGAACGGCCCCTTAGTACCCGACCTGGAGTTAACCAATGCGCAAGAATCAAATGGGAGTCTCGTCTCTTCAGTGTTAGCTTGAAGCAATCCCCAGGAGGCGAGAGATTTTGCTGGTTGCAGGATCATGTCCGTTTCGATTCCGGGCTTTCCGATTGTTGTTGTGCTTAGTATGCTTGACCCCCGCGTGCATCAGGGTCTCAGGGCAGCAGACTAGCGTCTTCGACGCAACTAACCTCCAAGTTTCTACTGAGCTCGCTCATGGATGGTTAGTTGAATCGGGAGATGACCCTGCCTTTGCTCACCCAGATTTCGATGATTCCCAATGGCAGCTCTTTGATGCTTCGAGCGATTCTCTGTCCAAATTCTTTCCCAATACCCGTCCTGACATTGTTTGGTATCGCCTTCATTTGAAAGTTGCTCAAGATCAAGCCGCACTTGCCCTGTTGGAGAACAACATTTCGAGCGCTTTTGAAATCTACTCCAACGGCGTGAAGCTCCTTAGCGTCGGCAGAATCGTTCCGTTCGTGCCTTACGACCCGAGTTCATTTTTCATTCTGCCCATTCCAAAGAATCAGTTTGCTTCGGGTTCTCTCGTAATCGCGCTAAGGGTTCACATCTCCAAAAGCGACTGGGCACTTCCCCAACCGGGCTATGCTAGCCAAAACCTGACCGTTGGCCAGGAGAAATCCTTGCGGGAACGGATGTGGCTTCAGATCATTGGGGCGAACCTCCTTTTTGGGCTTGATGCTTCAGCTGCTGTGTGTGTGTGCATAGGTGCATTGCTTCTCTACGCGACGCAGCAAGAGCGGCGCGAGTACCTTTGGCTATTTCTTGCAAACCTAAATGTTCTTCCGCTGATTCCCTTATCCATTTATTCCTTGATGCACACCTTCCCGGTACGCTGGTGGGTGTTTGTCTTCATCGCACGCCTGGCGCTTCCATACTTCTGGGCGAGGATGATCTGTGCATTCGTCGGATATCGAGTGGGATGGAAGATGCAAATTTATCTCATCGTCACTTGCCTCGCGGCATTGTGGGTCGAGATCGAACAGCGTTTCGGCGGTCTCATCTATGCGCAGCTCCTCATAGCCTACGCGCCATTTGTTCTTCTGGCCATGGTTATTCTCCCTTGGATTTTGATCAAATCCGCACGGGGGACCAGACGGCTTGAAGGGCTGCTAATTGTCCCGGTCATGTTGTTTGGCTTCTCTTCAGTCGCATATTGGCTTGACGCCGCGGCCTCCCAATTTACTTTCCTAGGTGGTGTAAATCGAATCATTTCCTCTATAGCGGTGATGGTTGCTGGTCCCTTCACAATTGACACAGGACAGTTGGCGGAACTTCTTTCTTCTGTTACCCTCGCGTTGATCATTCTCATTCGATCCAATCGAGTTAGCCGTCAGCAAACACTTCTTGAAGAACAGATCGCCGCAGCTCGCGAGGTTCAGACGGTGATCTTGCCCGGGCAGATCGAGAACCTTTCCGGTTTCGCGATCGAGAGCGTCTATGAGCCCGCTCAAAGGGTAGGTGGTGATTTCTTCCAAATCTTGCCAGCATCGGAAAATGGTCTATTGGTCGTGATAGGCGATGTGGCAGGGAAGGGATTGCCTGCCGCGATGCTCGTCTCTTTCCTGGTCGGAACGATACGCACCGCAGCCGAAAACTCCCACACACCGGGATTGCTTCTTAGCAGATTGAACGAGCATCTCTGTGGTCGAACTCGCGGCGGCTTCTCGACAGCCTTGGCTGTCCATATCGATGTCGATGGCCAGGTGAGCGCGGCCAATGCTGGCCACCTAGCCCCGTATCTGGACGGCGCGGAAGTTGAGCTTCCCGGCGCACTACCACTTGGGGTTGTTAGTGGCACAAAGTATGAAACAACTCGATTTCACCTGCCTCCTGGCAGCCGTCTGACCTTCTATTCTGACGGCGTAATCGAGGCTGAGAACACGAAAGGTGAGCTTTTCGGATTTGACCGCGCACGCCAGATTTCGACCCAGAGTGCCTTGAGCATCGCTGACAGCGCCCGACAATACGGTCAGCAAGACGACATCACCGTAATCGCTATCACCCGTGAAAGCGTCCAGGGATCTACCCCCGTATAAGGGAGTGTTCAACCTAGGAAAATGCTCTTCGACCCTTGCGTCCGAGTTACGCATGGAGAGTTCATTGCAGCTCGGAGGAGGCACAACGAGAGGCTGCTTATTTCCGGGAATTGCTTGCGGAGAGTAAGGAACTCGAGCGGCTTCTCGCGCAGCAAATGCCCGATTGGTGAGAATAGGGTGAAAACGGAACGACAAGGACTCTCGGTAGGTCGTGCGGGTAGGGCTCTAACTTCGCCTCACACAGACCGCGCCGTGTGATAAAACCCGGCGCGGTCTCGGAAAGACTCAACGAACGATTCTTACACTCGGGTGGATCAAACCAGGAGTTTTAGTGTCTATCCCGGTCGTCATCCGGATGTTCGTGACGCCAATTCCAATATTCCTGTTGTTGGCGGCGTCTCTGTGCAGCAAAAGCACGTCGCTGCTGATAGTGCTTTTCCGCCAAATAGCGGCGGTATGCCTCGTCTTCGCGGGAGTTCCAGACATGATAATCCCTGTGCTGGCGGTCATAGTACCGCTGCTCTCTAGTCTCCTCCCGTCTTTGGTCATCCCTGTCTTGAAAGATGGGCCTGGCGGTGCTCACTATTGGGGCAGCGATTGTCGCTCCTATAAGGAGTGCTCCTAGATACCATTTGATAGGTCGCATGGTTTTTCTTCCTCTACGAGAGGTTTGATTCAGAATTTTGATTTTTGTCTCCCAACCTTTCAAGTCAAAGGATTCAAGAGAATGCCCCTTCGATTCAGGAAGGCTTTCCCTCCTCAATTCGTTTTCGGCATGATCACCAAGATGAGGCCTAGCGCGGCGCAGAATAGACCATCCCAGACGTGGTGGTAAACGATCGCCACCGTCCCCAGAACGAGGAACGCGCAGCCCAAAATGCGTAGGATCATCTGCTATGCCTCTAAACTGAAGATGGCCAACATTGACCGACCAAAACGCACCTTTGCAAGCGGTCACATCAATTCCGGGGGCAGCGATCCCAACCTGGTTGGTTCCAAGTTTTAGATCGAGACTTTCGCTTTCACGAAAGCACTCTATTGCTGAAAGCGTCTCACCATAGAACCCTCGGAGTAAGACCAATTATCTATACGAAAGGAGGGGGAATGAGCTCGGCCAAGACATTAGCAGCATCCTTCGCGATTGCGATCACTCTTGTTGGCAACTCTCCAGCCGGAAAAGCGCTCTAGATCGTTCTTGTTCTTCCACGCAAAAAGTGAAACACGATGGAGATCAACGCGAGTATCAGTAGGATGTGAATCAAGAATCCGGCAGTGTGGAACATAACGAAACCGCCAAGCCATAGGACAGCCAGAACAACTCCGATTATAAGAAACATTTACGCTCCTTCTCGTCCTGTCGTTGGAGCCTCAGATCAGGCTCTGAAAGGTATTTCAGTTTTGAGACTCCTACTCTGGTTAGAGTTGCCTCCGTCAGACATCGGCAAGGAGGCCTATCAGATCGGGGCTCAAGAGGGGTCGAGGATCGGCTTCGCATAGCTGGTCTGAAGGCGGAAGCTACAGATGGAGCATGGATGTCACAGTTCTCACGCAGCTGCGGCGGGGGAAAAGAAGCATCTAAGCTCAGCTAGGGTGCAAGCCGATTCCAACTCGGTGAGGTCAGTCGTTGTCGTTGACGACAGCGAAATCATCGCAGACACGCTTGTGATGGTGCTTTCAGCAGAAGGCTTCCAGGCTGTCGCGGCGTACAGCGCATCCCATGCTCTCAAGCTTCTTCAGGCTGGATCGTTCGACGTGCTTATTACTGACGTAATGATGCCGGGTATGACGGGCATTGAGTTGGCCATCGAGGTTACCAGGAGAGGCCTGGTCAGCGCGGTCCTCCTGATGTCAGGCGTGGCCTCAACGGCGGATCTACTGGAGAACGCTAGGAAGCTTGGCTACACATTCGAGATCCTTGCGAAGCCTATCTACCCGACCGAAGTGATTGAAAGAGTTCATACGCTACTCGCTTTAGGCGACGGCGCCCCAGAAATCCCTGATTCCGCAGCATGAGGCAGCAGAACGTACCTAGGCGAAGCCCTTTGGCAAATCAGATTGACGAGGCATAGCTGCGGTGAAGGAAAGCTGGAAGTGAAAGCGAAGAAAGAACCAAACGAAGATCCGCTCGGCTGCTACTGCTTCAATATTCATTGTGTGGGTGACATCCTCTTCCACCGCGTGCGGTCCAATTACTTCAAAGGAATGCGCCCGGAAAGTATTCAGTCAGCCTGGTGCGTCGAACAGAAACGCGAGCTCACGCGCAAGGAGATTGAGAGACTCTGTAATCGTGAGCACGTGTAATTACGTTGATGCAACAGGTGCAAACCTTTTGACATCCGCCAACGCAATCCCGCTACTCTCTGCGGGACTAGTATTCAGCGCCACAGGTTGCGGCTTCAAGGTCAGCAGTACAACGCCCGTTGGGAAAGGTGAATCGAACTGATAGTACGATACCTTTGCGACCCCTGCCTCCGCAGGGGTATCTTTTTGGCAATCGGGAGTGTTCTAATGGGGCGCCTGAGACGCTCGTCCGCTTGCAGCCACTCCAGATCATTCATCGCAGCCTGATGTGATCTGCCTCACCCTCGCGGACTCCCAGGCGATCTACACAGCTGAAAACACAACTCTGCGCTGAAGGATCTCATCTAGGAATGTAGAGTGCGACTCCGGATTGAGCCCTGGAGGCAGGACCACTGGTTTTGCGGCATCCTCCCTAGCTTGTCGTGCCGGTGGTCCCGTCGCATACCCAGAACACCTCCCGTCCTCATTGGGAGGTGTTCGTGTTTTTGCGCAGAAAAATCCCCGCGCTCTCTGCGAACGCGGGGTGGAGTATCCAAACGCAGGGGGCACTTCCATACCCCTTTGCTGGTCGGGATTGTTAAAACGTCGGAGTCTCGACTTGAGCGTCAACGACTTTTCGTTCATCGAGCGGCCTCCCGGTTATGGAGGCGTTTATAACTAAGTTTGCATGCAGATCAACTCTCTTGGCCTTATTGCTCTTCGCCCTGGAACTCTGAGACAGTGAACGAACCAACGATGCCGATGAATTGGCCTGCGGCATTTCGCATCGGCGTTGCCTGCACATCAGTCCAAAACGGATAGCCATCAACGCGTCGCAGTCTGAAGCGGAAGGGAGCGCGACTCCCGGCTTGCTTCGAAGCGAAAAGAGCTCTTGCCGCGTCCAAGTCTTCTGGAAAAACGTAAAGAAACGAATCTTTACCTAGTACGTCAGATGGGGTCGTTCCTAACATTTCTGCCATGTCTTCATTTACGTAAACGGTCGCACCTTTCGCGTCGATTATCCAAAGGCCATCAGGTTGGGCAGAGGTCGACTCGGATGTCATCTTGCTGATGATAGCGGGAAAGGCGAGAAGGCGAACATTTGCTAAGGTACTGAGTGGCCGAATCCGGCCCACCGGATCAAGACAGTGTGAGCCATCTCGACGCGTCTTTGCTGTTCAAGCTCGAGAACGCACGAGGTCGTTAAAGTTCCGACCTCGACCGTCCCGACTTGGTGTAGCCAGGCCTCTCTGGCTTGTCGTCAACCAACGCGGGAGGCCAAATCATCTGCTGTCCGCAAAGGCGCAGCACTGCTTGTAATGCAAGGCGCGTGAGCACAAAGAGCCCTCCGAACGCGGCCAGCACCGGCAGCGCGACGGCGCCCGCCAATCGATCGCTCTTGCCCACAATCTACTCAGATGCTGGCCATCGCAACTCCGCGCGCGCAATATTGCAATGCCTAAGAGGCCTTTTTGGCCGCTCAGAGCCTGGTGTTTGCCTTTCGAAATTGTTCCCTCAGAGATGTTTTCCCCGGTGCAGCCGTCTCAGCCGTTCCTCCGCTTCGAACCATGCGAGATCATTCACTGCTTGGATGTGATAGAAAGCAAGCCTTGGCTGGCGGCGGTAGATCTTCGCGCGCCTAACGGTCGAGGTCTTCATCAATTGGAGCTCTTTCAGAAGTGCTCTGTGTTCCAGCTCGTACAGGCAAATTCTTGCCTTGAGCTCACTGATTTTGAACTGCCGTTGAAGAGCATCCATAAGCCACACCGTCGCTTGTGTTCGGCTGGGCAAGTAATAGTAGATTGCGCGCGAATCTACCACGCTGCTGTGACGTTCGTCACGTTATTCTCGATAAAGTCAATCGCGCGGCTTTTTCGCCGCGATTTTTATGGATGTTTGCTACGATCATCAGAGAAAGAAGAACAACCAAGGGTTCCGGAGCAGATCAAGGCCTGCTCCGGTTTTTTGCGCGCCAATTTACATCTGATCCTACGGACGCCTCGATGCTCACCGAGCGAGTCCAGGGTGTGAGGTATTCATCTGAGGAAAAGATCGGCCCCCGATCAACCTCGGCCCTGGTCCGGCCGTCATCGCCGTGTATAAATATCGCGGGGGTCACAATGTCGAGCAATGACCTGGCTCATTTCGCGGTAGTGCGCTTCAATTTGAAAACTGATCAGAGAGTGGTTGTAACTGTAGTGCGGAGCCGCTACGAGGCGGAACTGATGGCCATCCGCCTGGAAGAAAAGCTCTCTGAGCTTGATCGTGCTATGGGATGGACTTTCCAAACCGAAGCCACTGATCTGCCGCTCACGGGCGCTGAAGCTTGAGGTACGCGTCGGGTGGAGATGTACAACTCCTTCTGGCGCAAAGGCCATCTCACCAAAAGGAAAGTAGAAGCCCATGACGCGCCCCCGCGCACTCCTGCTCGGAAATGAACCCCAGTCGCTATGCACGCGGAAGATGCTGCTCGATACCCGCTTTCAAGTGAGTGTTTCGGTCCGCACTTCCGAAGCGCTGAAACTAATTGAGGCGCAGCCCGTCGAGCTCATCGTCATCTGGGGCGATTCAGAACGGTGGAAGCAAGTCGCTGAGTTTGCGGCCAACCAGAACCCTGGTCTCAAAACCATCCTTATCACCTCCGACGACGCAGAAAAAACCAATTTGGATTGATGAAGCGATAGCTCCCAAAGATGGGTCCTTCGGATTACTAAAGCTCTGTCTCTCAATGTACGATTTGGCGACGGAGAAAAGAGGGCGCGGCTTTTCGATGAGTGGTCAGCAGAGGTATGTCCGCAAAACCGCCTGAACTCATGGAAGCGCAAAATGAGTATTCAACGCCTCTGGAGGCCGATCTGTTTGACGTGAGCATTCAATTCATGCACGAGCCGTTCCGCCTGATGCGGTGTAGTGCCGGCTTTGAGGATTAAGAGGAAATCTGTTTTGTCATCGAGAATCGTGTTTGTCTTTGGCCCGTTTTCGAGCGTCGTAATAAACGGTTCACCCTCAGCAAACTCCGCAGCGCTAAACCTGACATCTGCAAATTCTGAAAATTTCGTCATGCACGGATTTTAAGGGAGCATATTACCTCGTTCGCCTACGCCCCCGAGCCGACCCCAGACGAGAGGCTGCTACATGCGGCATTCAGTGGGATTAGGAGCAATAAAGCGGCGTATCAAGTAGTGCTGATTTTCGTCTGCTACGCCTCGAAACCATGCTGAGAAAAGAACAAGGCCAAACCAGGGCCATTCTTCGTCCGATGTGGCAAGTGCACCTACCCAATGACTAAAAGTGTGACCGGAAGATTACCGGCTCGCCATTGTCGGAGGATCGGCATGGCGATATCGTTCTCCCATGAATCGGCAGATTCTCATTGCCAAAGCAAGACTCTCTTTGAAACGAGATCGGTTCCAGTCTGCTGGCGATCACCAAGGGGCGGACGACGCACAACGGCAAATTCTTCAGATGGAAGTTCTCGCCGCGTTTCTAGCCAGATCGAGGTCCCGCAAGTGCTCGCATCGTCAGGCCCACTTGCATAAGGATTGAAAGGTCCGTCATGTTCACTTACTCCGCTTCCTGGACATCCAAGATTCTCCGCGCTGCTTGCTGAACGTGGAGCGAGTGACCCTCAGGATTCGGCGATATCGCACATGAAACGCGTCCTGTCGCTCAGGATTGCCGAAGCCGAAACGTACACGTTTGCCAAGATCGAGACCTGAGGCGATGTGCGCCACGAGCGGGATCGATTGCTCATTTTCTCGAAACAAGCTGAGACTTTCTGCCCTTCAATTGGGAGCGTTTCCTAACGCAACATCAACTCTTTAACCTAGCTATGATGAATGCCCGGAAGGCCCGACCAGACTACAGCTTCGGGCATTTCGGTTTCGGACAATCTTTTCGTCGAGTGTAGACTCGCATCGCGCCAGCCTTCTTTGTGCGGTTGGGAATCCGCATCGTCCCATGGAGCCCAAGCTCAGTGGGGGGACTAGCCTTCTAATTACTGAGGTAATCGTTTGAGCGAAGCATCTCTGCCGGTTCTCACGTCATCGAACCGCAACATACGGGAAAACGTCTATGTCTTCAACTGCGCAAAAAGCCATTGATGTCCTGCGTAAAACTGTAAACGACCTTGATCGAACCCACGAATGTGCTGCCAGCGACCCCTCAGTTCTTGCGATCCGCCGGATAATTCTTCTCAGAATTGCCGAACTCGAAGCAGATATCTCGATTGAAGGTCCCCAAGCCTCAGGTCATCGTCCGCACAGGGGGCCTCTGCCAAAAGTGGTCTGAGGGTCGCAGACATTGCTTCGTTCTGCTCGGCAGTGTAGGTGCAACACGAATCCAGGCGCGACGAGGACCGGAGAAAATGCCCGGGGGCTTAACTCGCCTGCTGCCCGAGTTCGTCTATCGGTCTCTTCCAATATTCGAAGCGTTCCCGAGTGCCCTGCTCGCACACGTGCTTATTCTCGGACGCGAAAAGTTCGCACTCTCGGGTTTCCTTTCGCAATAGTCGCAAAGCACTGACGACATATGGAGTCAACGGTTCCATCCGGATTGTAACGGTGGGCAAAGTCATTGGAAGCCATGTTCGTGTCGGAGCCTCCTTTAAATTTTATTCAGACTGTTTTGATGCGAACTCGTAGGAACATCAGCCGATCAGGATGAGAACAGCCAGGGAAACAGGCTAGCTTGCTTGAGAACAGGGCAGAAAACAAGGGCGAGAAGGCGCCCTGTTCTCATCGCAACGTCACTATGGTGGATTCGCAATCTGGAATTGCGCTTCTCACGTCGATCAGTATCTTCCGATACCTGCTTCGAACTTCAAAGGCCTAATTTTTTCCGAAGGGGATCATCGACATTGATTTTCCCCTGCCGGTCTATTCCGAAAACGGCCGTAGAGGCCGGATGCGACGGGAGCGTTTCTGCAAGCTCCGTCGGATTTCGTCTTGATACCGTTCAGGTACGCGTCCACGTAGATGCATATCGAACTCGTCTTCCAATCTCTCGTCCTGAGCAATCTCAGCCAACTCCTGCAATTTCGATACCTCACCAGTACTTGCTGCCGTCTCGATTGCTTCAAACAGAGAAGGCAAGAACGATTCGGAGCCTGCCAATTTCATTAGTTTCACATAGGCTGGTGGATCGTCCGCTTTGACGGCGGCTGCTCGAAAAGACGTGTCTTGCAGAATTTCCCTTGCTTTCGAGACATCGTTGAGGTCCAGGACAGATTTAACCCAAGCTGTATGAAATGACGGAATGTCTACAACGGCCTTGAAGCGATCAATAATTGACATCGCCGCCGTTAAATTCCTCGCGGATCTGAGCAAATCGACGAGAGTCACAATAATACTTGGATGGGGTATCTCTGCTCTTTCGATATAGTCCATCAAGAGACGTGTCGAGCGATCGCGCCTTTCCAAGCCGTACAAACCGGCAATTGTCATTCCTAGGCGCGCATCTTCCATGCCGCTCGATCTCCATATTTCCTCGGCGAACTCGACGTACTGTTTTTGAACCTCAGTAACGCGGGGCTCCGAATATGCGGATCGAACAATATCAACGATCAACGGCTCTGGACCTGAACCTGAGGCTCGAAGCTGCCACATCATGGCTGCTGTCGCTATGATTTTCTCAAGCGGCGCTTTACGGACCTGATAAAGCTTCAGCAACGCCCGGTACGCCTCCTCGTCTGCACAGTATGTAGTCAGGATCTCCAGATCGCTCTGTGCGCCATCTGGGTCATCAAGTAGTCGGCTCACCGCCTTCTGGATTAGCTGACCGACATGCGGACGAACATCCTCGGCAGGGATGATCTTTGAAAAAAGCTTTAGGTAGTCCCGCAAGAGAGCATGCTCGTGTGGGCTCCTCTTACCACCGACTAGCACTTGTTCTTCGAAATCCAGCAATGGTTCTGAATGAAGTGACACAAGCTCAGCTAGGCCGAGGGGTGGGGAACCGGGCCTGATAGGTGCATCGAGATAGGCCCGAGCCTTTTCGAGGGCAAGTCGTTCCGTCGCTTGATCTCTTCGTGCCCTCACTCGCGAAATGATAGGTACGAGTGCAACGTTCAATCCCTCAGTCGCAGCAGTCTGTCTAACCCCGTTCATCATTGCCCGGAGACCTTCCAGGTGCTCCAAACTATCGAGGGCTAAGCAAACTACTATGTCTGGCAGAACAGTGGTTGCTATTCCACCCATGTCTGTGATTCCAGTCCGGGCATCGATAAGGCAAAAATCCGGATTGAACTCTTGCCGAATCCTCTCTCTGAGTTCCAAAAAGAACTGGGTGCCAATGGGCTCTGATCCATAGAAAAGATCGGTCCAATCGATTCTTGAGAGCTTTCTCCAATAGTCGCCTTGAGGAGCAGTGCCAGCTCGCATCACTCTAATTGATCCAGCAGTATTGACGACCGGAATCGCCGCCGCATATGGATTCAGAGATTCCGGGAAGCTTCCTGTATCAATGAACTCAGTGAGAAGATCCACTACTCCGGGACACGGTTCACACTTACTCGTGCCGTCACTTCCGAGTGCGAACTTGTAGTGGAGACCAGGCGCTTCAAGGTCGAAATCGAGCGCGACAACGCTCTTCTCGAGTATCGATAAGTACCGAGCGGTGTTCGCTACGAGCAATGAACGGCCGACGCCGCCTTTGTAAGAGTAGAAGGTGATCGTCCGCATTTACGGCATCTCGATTACTGCGCGCCGCCCGCTTATCGCGTCAGCGATTTGATTTGCGCGCCTAAGGCCTCCCGTTGCGAGAAGGCTAGTGAAGTTGTGAAAGTTTGCATTGTGGGCGTTTTCTCTCACATCACTGACATGCGCGCAACCGGGTTTCTGCCCATCCCCGACAAGACGATAGCGTGCATCTGCGAAGAATATGCAGAGATCAGTCTTTCCCCCAAGTGCCGAGACAAATCGAAAGAAGGTGCTCAATTGGATATCTTCGCGCCGCTCAATTCCAGATACGGTGGCTTGGCTGACCCCTAGCCGGTTCGCAAGTTCTTTTTGCGTTACTTTCCGCTGTTCTCGGAGGCGAGCCATCAGCACGGGGACGGGTGGGGCCGGCTGCTGATCCGTCGAAAGGAGTTCATCAATCCGCCCTCTAGCTTCCTCGACTGAGCCAAACCGCTCGTCAGCAGACTCTCCGAAGGTTTCGAACCCCACTCCTGAAATGCCAAACCCAGTTCTCTGGCTCCACTCAATCGCCAACTTTTTGTCCTTATGGTCAATGTCAAGCAACCAGACCCCTTGGTCGCGAAGTGGTGGCTCAAGGCTCATTTGGGCTTGGGGGTGAGCCCCTTGAATTGCTTGCTGCAAACGCTGAATCGGGTTCATCTGCATTCTTCTCCGATAAGAAATCTGTGATCGTCTTGCCATCAGATCCTGGTTTGTCAATCTCGACGGTGCCGTCGTGGCTTTGAATCTGAATTGCGCCGTTTATTCCAATTACGGTTCTATGGCGTCGATTGCGAAACACGCGCATACGTGCATCCGGAGATTGCCTCTCGTAGTCGTCTGACGGAGGGTACATTCGACCGTCTGTTAAAGACCCCGGGGCGGGGCATCGAGGTATTCCGCTTAGCTCGTCTTCTACCGCAGTTATGATGTGTTCGAGCATGGTACGGGCAGCTACGCCATCTGGTGCCGGAGGCGCGGCATTCAGCTGCCGCAACAACTCTCTCACTCTTTCTGGTTTCGTCGCCGCCAAGCTGCACCATTCCGGACATACCTCGGACCCTCTATAGCTTAAACACTATACATGAGGTCTGAAATTTTCAGCCCGGCTTCCCTAGAGGCCTCACATTACTTACGTAGTATAGCTTTAAAGCTATACTACGTCCAGTCGTGGAATCGCGCGAACTGATGGTTCAGGGGGCGAGACGTGACCGTTGCCTGATCGCTAATCGAAGCGGCCCTGACCAGTGCTCACTTAACCCATCTACGTTAAGTTCTATGTATATAAAATTTTGAATTTAATGGACGTCTCGAATACGTGGTCAATGCCGCGCTGACACGGGGTAAGAATCTCTGTTGTCGGCGGTGCTTCGCCACCCTTCTCTTGTCACAACCTTTGCTGTTCGCCTTTGCAAGTGTGAAAAGAGGTGTCGGGGGCGTCGTCGCATTCTGGGGATTGCTCGGAACACGTGACCCGTTCGTGACCATCCGGCCCAAACAGGCCCTCACCGATCCTCACGAATCAAAAAGAGACAAAGCGCTCAATTCCTTGAAAATGCTAAGTATTTCCAAGGTTTTCAGCGCCAGAAGGTGGACTCAAAATTCGCCGATTCTGGAAGTGATTGTGTTGCCCAATCTGCTGCCCACTAAGTGCCGAATGTGAAGGTTTCTGTCCGATTTACAGAAGCCGATACGTCTATAACTGATTGATCCAATTGGCGACCCCGTTGGAATCTTGCTTTCCTAAACTGCGTGTCGGAAGTTCGAATCTTCCCGGGGTCACCATTCGCCGCACCGATCCCCTGTATGGATTTAATTCGTGGCGCATCCGGGCCTGGGCGCCTGTTGCGCTCTTCCTCGTCTCGCCACATGACTGGAACTCCCTCCATCCTCAGCGGAACTTCGTTTCGGATCGCACCGGCTTGCGGCTAAGAAGCAGATGAGAGAGGCGTCCCCGGAAAATCTCGGGCGGAAGATACGAGCGCCGCTTGTGGCAGAGTGGACAGTCCGCCACGATCCAGGTATCCGGCATCGTCAGTACTGGAGCGGGAATGTTCTCGCCACAGCCTTTGCACCGCACGGTGTAATCGCAAATCTGTGAATGGGGTAGCTGCCACACGTGATCATTGTAGGCGAACAAAAGGCGAAAGTTATCAACAGCTCGCAGAAAGAAGGAGCACAAAGAAGAGGGCGAGCCGTTGGGCTCGCCCTCTTCAGGGGGTGGTCTGGAAAGCGTAGGTTAGGCTACCGGGCTGAGTGTCCCACCCTCAGATCGTGTTGCAGCCGGAAGGTGAGGTTGCTCTCTGCCGGTACGCTGAGCTTCTTGCCGCGGGTAAGCGTCTGCGCGCCTGCACCGGCTGCGCCTCCGGCCAGAGCGCCAATCGCTGCGCCTTTACCTCCGCCGGCAATGGCTCCGATCAGAGCTCCCGCGGCGGCGCCGCCGCCAACGTACTTGCCCGTGCGCGAGTTCTTACCGACACCCTGCTTTTGATCGCCGGCCTGCACGTCAGCGCTCTCAACCGTGTAGCGAACTCCGCGAACGCGGACGGAGCGCAGATCTACCGAGAGAGCGTTGTTTTCGCGAATGGCAGCGAGCGATGCGGGCGATCCGCGCGGGATGAGAACGCGGCCATCTGCACCGAGAACGTCTTTGCTGACGGTGCCCCGGTACATATGAGAGGTGTCAGCATTCTGGACATCGGCATCGATCGGCTCGTCGGTTCGTACGGTAATTTCGGTTCCGCTGGGAATGGCAGAGCGCTGGGCCACGGCGGTTATCGCGGGAGCAGAGAGAGCGAGCAGGAGCACTGCGGAAAGCTTCTTCATAGATACCTCACAGGGACATTCGACACTCTTGTCCTTAAGATGCCGCGGGCCCCGAGACCGGTTTCGGAAGATTCGAGGAACTGAAGGAATCCTGGTTTTCACAGCGATGTAACGTCGGCCGCAGGGTAGACTGGCGCCATGATTCGCCAGATTGTGCCTCTTTTCTTCACCCTGAACATCCCAGCCACGCTCGAGTACTACCGGGAGAAGCTTGGTTTCGATTGCCTCGGAACGTGGCAGGATCCCCCGGTTTACGCGATCATGGCGCGTGATGGGCATGCAATTCACATCCGTTGTGCTGCCCCGCCGTCCGCCAACCCGGACAAGTACGCGGACGAGCTTCTAGATGCATACGTTCATATCGAGAATGCGGACGCGCTTCACGCGGAACTCGCAGGGAAAGGCGTAGAGATGGTGCGGAACCTTGCGGATACTCCCTGGCATACTCGGGAGTTTGTGGTGAAGGACTGTGATGGGAGACTGCTGGCATTCGGAGCGAGCCTCTAGCTCGTGTAAGATGATCAACGCTGAAGAAGGCGACGAACTTTCAAGGGAGGTTTTGCAATGAGATTTGGTTTAGCGATTGCGGCGTGTGCACTGCTGGCTGCGACATTACCGGCGGTTGCGGCAGGCCCGAAGGCGGCTCATGCAGAAATCAAGAATGCCCAGGGCGCGAAGATCGGAACGGCGAGATTTACTTCGACCCCGAACGGCGTCAAGGTGAGTGTGAAGGTGTCGCAGCTGACGCCGGGCGAGCATGGAATTCACATTCACACAGTTGGCAAGTGCGAAGCGCCGGGATTTACAACCGCGGGTGGCCACTTTAATCCCACGGGCGCGCACCACGGGGCAAAGAATTCGCAGGAGCCGCACCCGCACGTTGGCGACCTCGAGAACCTGACGGTTGGGCAAAACGGAAAAGCGAGCGCGACGTTCACGATCAGCGGTGCGACGCTGGCCGATGGACAGAACTCACTTTTCCATGAGGGCGGAACAGCCCTCGTGATTCACGCGAAGGCAGATGACCTCATGTCCGATCCTTCCGGGAATTCCGGGGACCGGATCGCCTGCGGGGTAATCGAACGATAGGGAGCACAAACCTGCGTATGCAGGAGGTCGGAATCGATGGAATTACTGCCGAAAACGGAGAACTCTCCCGTCGTTCGGACCGACTTCGATGATGATTCTGCGTGGACCCGGGTCCGTGAACTGATCCGCCAGCCCATCTCCAATGAATTCGGAGATACCTTTCGTGCATATGTCACGTTCGTCGATGATCCGGCTTTTCGGGACCTGAGCGAACAACAACTGCTGGAAAGGGTTCCTCCGGACTTTGGGCATAGCTTTCTCATGGTCGTTGACCGGGCAGCGATGAGCGAGCCTGAGTTCCCGGTTTTGATCATCGATTTGTACGACGGACGCGGGCGATCGTTTCGAGCCATTCCATCTCAGATTCAGGCGATTGAGAACAATCTCTCCATCGCGAATATGGACTTCGAAGAATTCGCTGACTATGTGGGCGAGGACGGGATTTTTCGAGGACATCCCGTCTGATCCGGACCCGCTTCGAGTGTCAGCCTTTTCTACACGGCTGGGTTGAGATTCTCTTCGTGGCACATCTTAGGATTGGGTGCTGGTACGGGGAGTTGGCCTGTGGCGGAGCCGGAAGCCGATTTCGCCGGCTTCATGTCTTTCAGCAGTTTCAAAAGACGGGCAAGTGCCTGTTCGCGGGCCGTCTTGTTCGCCGGATTGGTGTTGCCGGGATCTTCTCCGGCGCGCATGAAGCCATGCCCTGCGCCGTCGTAGGTGACGGGGTCGTAAGTTTTGCCCGCGGCTTTCATCGCATCTTTGGTGGCGGGGACGGTGGCGCCGACGCGCGCGTCTTCGCCGGCGTAGAAGCCATAAACCGGAGCGGTGATGTTGGACACGTCCGTCGGGCCGGTTCCGTAGAAGACGAATGCGGCGCTCAAGTCTTTGCGGTGGGTGGCAAAGGCGAAGGATTTGGATCCGCCCCAGCAGAAGCCGGCGACTGCGATCTGCCCATTCGCGGCGGGTAGTTTCTTCCCGTAGTCGGCGGCGGCGTCGAGGTCGGCGAGAACTTCAGCGGGATCGAGGGCGGAGACGGCTTTCACGCGCTCGTCCTGTCCTGCAAGTGAATCGGAACCCCCGCCGTTCGTTCCATGGCCGCTGAGCATGTCGGGTGCGATAACAATGTAGCCCTCCGCGGCGAGTTCGTCGGCCATCTCCTTGGCCCAGTCGCTGAGACCGAAGATCTCGTGAATCATGATCACGACGGAAGCTTTGCTTTTGATCTCGGGGTAGACAACGAGCGCCTGAACGGTGCGGTTGTCGACCTTGAGGGGTACGTACTCGCGGTGGCGCGGCGATGCTTCAAGGCGAGCCTTAGCCCAGTCCTGCGCATGAGCGGTGGTGGCGACGACTGCGAACGGAAGCGCGAGCAGAGCTGAGAAGGCGAGCGTGCGGGGAACCTGGAATTTCATGACGAGGAGTGTAGCTGCCACAAACGGCGATGGCAACCAAACGCTAGCGAGGAAAGGAGCGCAGCCGCATCGGGCCTATAACGAAAGCGTGACCGCGTAAGGAATGGTTGAACTATCCGCAAATGACATCTCCTTCAGTTCCGTCCGAGTCAAGATTGTGCGGACGTGATCTGGAAGCTCGGATATTCGTAATGGTTGCAGTGGCAAGGCAACTCGGAAATAGCAGATGTCAGGCTTGAGATACGAATCGATGTCGAAAGAGAACAGCCCTCTTCTCGCCATTGAAACGAAACTTTGCAGGTATCGCGCAGACCGGCAATTGGGCGGCAGATGGGCGTCCAGTTCGTGACCGGACGAGAGCGGACGCAACTGAAGAAAAAAGGAAGTGAGTACGTCCAGGTCTTCTCCTGAACAAGCAACAGAGGGAGGTATGCGCTTGAAACCTGCGGATGCAAAGTGACCGATCAGTCCCGCGGAATCTACACAGAACCAATCGAGATCTGATGTTTGCTGCTGTTCTTCAGTGATGATCATGACCGCAATAGGAAGTTTAGTCTGAGTTCGGTTTTGACTTCGCTGGGGTTGGCTTTTATAAATGTGGATGTCATCGAAACTCAATTCATGACAATCTTGCTGGTCGATTCCGGCTGGTGAGGTTACAACCGCAATCATCAGGATGTTCGGGAAGGCGGTGAAAGTCCGCCACTGCCCCGCAACTGTGAGCGCTGCCTGTTTCCGGGTGAATGGGAATGGGAGACCTGGCTGGAGCGATTTCGCTCAACCACTGGAGCATGACTCCGGGAAGGTGAACGCCGAGGTGAAGGCGCGAGTCAGGAGACCGGTCCTCGATGCCCAACACTTGCTCAAGTTCCGAGGGGAACGGAGGAGCCGTCGATGGTATTTCGTTTTTTGCAGAGATTCGAGCGTGTCGTTTCTAACCGAGGCCGCGCGGTGCGACTCTTCGTGTGCGTACTGATTGTTTTGAGTGCGGCGATGATGCAGGCCGCTTCGATTCGCGGTGTGGTCACGGATGCGTCGGGTGCGCGCGTGACCGGCGCGGCGGTGCAGCTGATTCTGAACGGGTCGGTGATTGGCTCGGCAGTGTCGGGGGCTGATGGGAGCTTCCAGATATTGACGGGGCAGCGCGGGCGGTTCTACCTGGTGGTGTCGGCGACGAAGTTCAGACAGATGGAGACGCCGGGATTCTACGCAGGGCAACTGGACAATATTGAACGGAACATCGTGCTGGAGCCGGAGTGGGTGCACGAGTCGGTGGTGGTGACCGCGACGGGCACTCCTACGCCGCAGCAACAGACAGGAGCGGCGACGAGCGTGATCGGGCCGCAGGAACTGGAGCTGAGCACGGACCTGGCGAGCGCGCTGCGGCAGATGCCGGGGACGGCGGTGGTGCAGGCGGGGCAGCGGGGAAGCCAGACCTCGCTGTTTGTGCGCGGGGGCGATTCGGATTCGAACCTCGTGCAGGTGAACGGCGTAAACGCGGGCGATCTGGGCGGGCGTTTTGATTTTGGACCGCTGTCGACGACGGCGATGGAGAGAAGCGAGGTTTATCGCGGGCCGAATTCGAGTCTGTATGGCGCGGATGCGGAGAGCGGTGTGGTGAGCGTGTCGACGCAGCACGGGACGACGGATTTTCCTTCGCTGATCTTTCACGGAGACTGGGGAAATTTTCAGACCTCGCACGAGGATCTGACGGCGGCGGGGACGTTTGGGAAACTGGATTACCTGGGAGCGTACAGCTGGCTGCAGACGGACAACGATCTGCCGCACGATCAGTATCACGTTGGGACGGTTGCGGGAAATGTTGGGCTGGCGCTGACGGGATCGACGCAACTGAGGGGGACGCTTTACTACGGAGTGGATGGGACCGGTGTGCCGGGAACGTGGGAGTTCCACCATGTTGCGGACAATGCGACGGAGAAGGATCAGGATCTCTACATCAGCGGGTCGATCGATAACCAGACGACCGCGGATTTTCACAACATGGTGCGGTATGGTGCGACGCGCAAGCGCGAGCAGTTTCACCTGTGGGAGCCGAGCGGAACGCTGCAGACGTCGGACATGTTTGGGGACCAGGCGTACTTCGGCAATGTGGTGACGATCACCGGAGCGAACGGATTCTCAGCGACCGGGCAGGCAGTTCTGGATTTTCCGGGAACGTATCCGCAGGGCTATCAGCTCGTGTCGAATCGCGATGCGCTGGTTTACCAGGGGAACTACACGGTGACTCCACACCTTGTGGCGCAGATTGGTTTTCAGTATGAGAACGAGCGCGGGTCGGAGCCGGGAAGTTCGTTCTATCCGCCGGTGGAGCGGACGAACTACGACTATCGAGCGGCGGTGCATGGGGATTTCAAGAGCAGGCTGTTCTATACGCTTGGTGGCGATCTGGAGCACTACTCGCTGTTCGGGGTGCAGACAACGCCGCGAGCGGGCGTTTCGTTGTATGCGCTGAAGCCGCGGCGGGGAATTTTCAGCGGAACGCGCATCCTGTTCAACTTCGGAGATGCGGTGCGCGAGCCTTCGCTGACGGATCAGTTCTACTCGCTCTATAACTTTTTGCAGACCAATGGCGGGCAGAACACGATCGCGCAGATGCACATCTCGCCAATTCAGGCTCCGACTGCGCGGACGTATGAGGGCGGGTTCGAGCAGTCGCTGGCGAGCGAGCATTTGATCTTCAAGGCAAGCTTCTTTCACAACCAATTCGGGCGGCAGATCGAGTACGTGGGATCGGATCTGATTCCAGCACTGCTGCCGAATCTCTCGCAGCAGCAACAGACTGCGCTGGAGCAGCAGTTGCAGACCGATGGGGCGTTCGAGCTGACGCTGAATACCGAGGCGTTTCGGGCAATGGGTGTTGAGGCGACCATGGAGAGCGGGATAGGCAGGTATCTGTTTCTTCGCGGAGGGTACACGTATCTGGATGCGGTGATTCAGCGGTCGTATACGAATGACGACGTAAACCTGCTGGGCCCGGTGCCGACGTATAACGGAATTCCGATCGGGACGTATTCGCCGCTGGTGGGAGCGCGGCCTTTCAGGCGGCCTCCGCATACGGGGTTCTTCTCGGCAAGCTACTCACGGAGTCGGTTTACGGCGCTGTTCAACTCGGCGTTTGCGAGCCGGGCGGATGACTCGACGTTTCTGGGTGGGGAGGATCAGAACGGCGGGAATTCGTTGCTGCTGCCGAACCGGAATCTCGATCACGGCTTCGCGAAGGTGGACGTGGGCGGGAGCGTTCGCGTACGTGAGTGGGTGAGTGCTTACGTGCAGGCGGAGAACCTGACGAACAATCGACATATCGCGCCGATCGGGTTTGTGAGTTTGCCGACGAGCGTGCGCGTTGGACTGAAGCTGCAGTGGGGCCGGGAGAGGGCAAACGTTGCGCCTTCGGCACAGAGATGAGGCACTGAGGGAGAGGACGCATAGCTGCTAGAGTGTGTCCTCTCTTGTTTCCCGAGGGATGATCGATGACTCAGGGGGCGGTCGATGGATGGAAGCAGAGTTTCGCGCCTGCTGGTTCTGGATGACGAACGAACCATCGCGGATACGATGTGCCTGATCGCGAATCAAGCGGGTTACGAGGCTAGACCCGCTTACGATCATGAGTCGGCAATCGCCATTGCGCATGAGTATCGGCCGGATTTCTTCATTTTCGGTTTCAACAACGGATGGGGGAAAAACGGGTGCGAGACTGCGATCGAACTTGAGGGCTTTTTGCCGCAGTGCGTCCTTGCGTTGTTTTCAGGGAGCAGCGCTGCCGCACCAGTTCTCGAAGAGTATCGTCAGCGGGGACGTGAGTTTCAGATTCTTCCGAAGCCTGTTCATCCGCAGGTGTTCCTCGACTGGTTGAAGTCGAACGGGGGGCGGGCGGGAGAGAAGATCATGCACAATGAATTTCTCGTCGGGAGTGCAAGAGTTGCTCCGGCGTGGAGGGGAATTCTGGCCAGGTTGTTCGGTTGGTAACGGGGTCAGGAGGATACGTTCTCGGGCGACCCTGAAGGCCTCCTGGTGCATCGAAGTAGTAGAAGCAGCGACCGGGTTCCGGGGCTGCTGCATTAGAAGCTAGTTATAGAAACGTACATTAACTTAACTCAGCCGCCAGGGCCAATTTCTGAACCCCTCCCCCTTCCTCTTTGGCCTCGGCAGATCCAGGAGCCAATGTGAGAAAGCATTGCAAGGAAGGTCTGCGTCTATACAACTCTTTTATGAAGGTGTTGAAGGAATGGGGACTAGCAGAAGCGGACAGGCAAGCGGTGGAGATCATGCCGCTGGGGTTGGTGAAGCTTAAGGAGATTTCTCAGGCGGCGAGGAAGGCGGATTCGCTGCACATTATTGCGCGCCGGGCGTACGCGGAGCATATTTCGGAGTGCCTGGTTTGCAGCCGGCATCTGGTGGCCGTGTGAGTGAGAACGAATTCGTCGGTAGAGAGTGTCGTTTCCCAGGTCTCAGAAGCGAGACCTGGGGCACCCGCCTGGTGTGCAGTGCTGCACTTTGATGATGGTCTAGAGACTCGACAAGTCGGTCAAGAGTGTCGTTTCCCAGGTCTCAGAATCGAGACCTGGGGCACCCAATTTTGGAGTGGGACCGATTGCCTTTCAGAACTCGAGGCGCATGCCGAGCTGGATGCGGCGCGGGGGGCCTACGGAGGTGACGTCGCGGAAGGTGGGCGAGGTCTCGACGGTGTCGACGCTGTAGGGGTTCTGGTGATTGAGGAGGTTGAAGGCCCCGGCGGAGAAGCCGAGGCGCGGGGCTTCTTCGTTGTGATTTGAAGTGATGGGGAAGTCGTGTCCCCAGCGAAGATCGAGGTCGACGTAGGAGGGCATTGTTTCGGAGTTGCGTGTGACACCTGCCGGCCGCGTGTTGAACAAGCCATCGCCGTATGCGTCGGCGCCGGTTGTGATGGTGTAGGGGCGGCCGGTGTTGGCGAAGATGCCGCCTGCAATGTTGAAAATGCTTTTGGGGTTGACCATGGCGTACATGCTGAGGCGATGGCGGCGATCCCAATTGGAGCGGCCCCACTCGTCGTTGGGCGCGTACTGGTTTTGCGGAAACCAGCCAATACCGTTTGTGTTCGAGTCGTAGTGGGAGAAGGTGTAGCGACCGAAGCCGGTGAAGTATTTGTTGACTCGTCCGCGGAAGGAGACATCGAGGCCGCTGCCCTGGAAGAAGCCTTCAGGCTGCATCTGGCGAATGATGCCGAAGTTGGGATTGGGACGCTGCGTGTAGCCGGACTCGGGCGTGGGCGCGTTGATGTCGATGGAGCGGAATTCGTGAATGCCGCGCGCCGAGTAGGCGCTGATTACGGCCGTAGCCTTTTCGCCGATCTGACGCTCAATGGAGAGCCCGTACTGGATCTGGTACGGAATTGCCGAATTTGGCGAGAGCTGCGCGAGATTCGCAGGCTGCAGGGCAAGCTCGGTGCAATCGCTGACCGGAACGCACCCGGTGGCGGGCTCGCTGGCGGGATCGAGCGAGACGTGGATGGCGCGACGGCGGGCGTTCTCGTAGCGAACGAGGTCGAGGATGGGGCCGGAGCCGAAGCGGTCGTAATAAATGCCGCCGCCGCCACGAAGAACGGTCTTGGAGTCCTCATCGATCACGTATGCGAAAGAGGCGCGGGGCGCAAAGCCGAGGCGCTTCTGGGCAAGGAAGTTTTGCCAGTCGTAGCGAATGCCGGGCGTGATGGAGAAGCGGTCGGTGATCTTCCACTGGTCCTGGATAAAGGCGCCCATCTCCTGCTGGTGGTAGATGAAGTGGGTGTCGCCGGTGTTCTGCGAGAAGGATGACGGGCGGTTGTTGATGTAGTTGTCGAGTGCGCTGGCGGCTACGGAGCCGTCTGCGTTCAGCGTGGGGCCGAAGGTGTAGGAGCCGAGGGAGTTGGTGTCGTCGTCGTAAGCGCGGCGGCTGATGTGCGGTGCACCAGCCCCGAATTTCAAAGTGTGGCGGCCGCGGGTCCACGTGACCATGTCGTTGATGCGGAAATTGTATTCGGTGCTGAGATAGTCGCTCTGCGCGGAGCCGCCGCTGAAGTCGCCGGAGACGTAGACACGGGGCGCTTCAACGACGTTGTTGTGGCGGTTCATGGTGTGTTCGCCGACGACAGAAAACTGGTTGAGCAGGATCGGAGAGAGTGTGGAGTCGAGGTGAACAACCGCGTCGTCTTCGTGCCACAGGCCGTTGTAGGCAGCGCTGGCGAGCGTCTGGCCGCCGACGCCCTGGTTCTTTCCGGTCCACTCTTCATAGCTGTACTGCGCGTAGGCGGAGTGCTTGTCGCCGAACTGGTGTGCAAGGCGCGCGCTGAATTCGGTATCGCGATTCGGAGTGGGAACGTTGGCCTGAAGAAGTCCTGTGGAATTTTCGGGCGTAGGCGCCACGACCGCGTTGACGACGGAGTTCAGATCTTCTTCAGCGCGACTGAAGCTGCCAAGAAAGCTGCTGCGTTTCGACGAGAGGACCGGGCCTGTGACGTGGCCCTCGAAGATGCGGCGCTGCTCGTAGGGCTTGGAAGGAGCGAGGGCGTTCTGCGCGTTCAGGCTGTTATCGCGAAACGAAAAGTTGAATTGCCCGTGGTATTTGTCGGCGGCGGACTTGGTAATGACTTCCATCTGTCCGCGACCCGGCCAGTAATAGCGCGCGGAGTAGGGATCCTGGTCAATACGGACTTCCTGCACGGCGGAGGGGGAGACGGGCGAGCGATTGGCTTCGACGCCGTCGACCATGAGGCCGGAGCCGCCGGTGCCCGATGCGCTGTCGTCGAGGAAGGCGCTCATGGCCCCGATGTAGTCGTTGTCGAAGATGGGGAGCTCTTTGAGTTCGTTCGAAGTGAGAACTGAGGAGTCGTGATTTTCTTCGGAGGCGGTGAGGTCTTCATTCGTATCGCCGTTCACGCGGATGTTGGTGGCCACGGCAGCGATGGGAAGCGTGATGTGAAGCGGCGCGGCGAGAACGTGCGTGGCGGGCGCGGCGAGAACCACGTTCGGCTTGACCGTGACAGGGAAGTGCACCGTCTCGAAACCGGGCTCGGAGATGACGAGGGTAAAGCTGCCTGCGTGGGGCGCGGCCATTTCAAAGTTGCCCACGCCATCGGAGGTGGTGGTGCCGGCGATGGAGCCGTCCGCATCGACGAGGCTGACCTGGGCGTTGGGAACGATGGCGCCAGTTGGATCGGCGACCACACCTTGAACGGTGTTTGCAGGCTGCGATTTCGAGTTGGAATCGGTGGTGGCGGCGGAGAGGACGGCGGCACAGGACAGCAGTGCGACAGCGAAGGCAGGAAAGCGCAACATGCAAAAGTCTCCAGCAGATGGACTTGATTTCTCCGGGGGAGCGGAGAAAGACCTTGCCACTTGCAAGAAAATCATTGGACTGCGGCAGTACGGAGCGCAGTGCGCGTAAGCACAAATTGCGCTAACAGTCCTTTAACAAAGCCTTTATAAATCGATTTTCGCAGGAGAGAGGGCGGCTGTCCAGTCTACAGGCGAGTCGACGAGAATGTCCGGCGGTATCAGTTCGAGACTGCCGGGAGCAAGTCCGAAGGTGCAGCCGATCGACCATGCGCCGGCATTGCGGGCGGTTTGCACGTCGACCTGACTGTCGCCGATCATGACCGTCTCTTCGGGGCTCGCGTCAGCTTCCTTCATCAGGGCGAGCAGGCCTTCGGGGTCGGGCTTCTTCGTCGCGAAGCTGTTGCCGCCATAGATGTTGAGGAAGTAGGGAGCGAGTCCTAGGGCTTCGCAGATGGCCTGCGCGGGGCGGACGGGCTTGTTGGTCAGGACGGCCATCTTGCGGGCGGGGTTTGTTCGCTCTGAAGACTCGAGTTGGTCGTGGACTTTGTGGAGCGCGTCGAGAGCCTCGAGGACCCCTTCGTAGGCGTAGGTGTAGTCGAGCTTGTGCTCGCGGTAGTAGTCGAGGAAGTACTTGTAGGCTTCGGCGAGAAGTTCTTCGCCGGGCTCAATGCCGTCGTCGGCTGCGAAGGCGCGGCGGACAAGGGTGAGTGCGCCGTTGCCGATGTAGGTGGCGATGATCTCGTCGGTGAGGTGGGGACGGTTGAAACGCTCGAGCGTGGCGTTAACAGAGTTGCAGAGGTCCTGCGCGGAGTCGATGAGGGTGCCGTCGAGGTCGAAGACGAGGAGTTTGAGGCGATCGACGGGGACAGGGCGGAGGACGCGGATCATGTTTTCAGTTTAGCGGGAGCTTCGCCGTGCGGGCGTTCAGCGGTAGACGCGGCCGTTGATCTGGACGCTGGAGCAAGCCGGGCAGAAGCGGATGGAGTTGCGGCGGGTGAAGGCGGTGTAGTCGGGCTGGAGCCAGAGGTGGAGGCCGAGCCAGCACATCAGCGCGCGCAGAGGATTGCGATCTACTTCGGCGTCAGACCACATCCGCTGCAGGCTTCGCGCGAGCTGTGCTTCATCGGGATGTGCGTCGTGCCAGAGCATCAAGCGATCCCCATTGATTTAGACACCACGCGCGAGAAAACGATTCGGTGCGAATGCTCGTGAGTTGAGGCGGTGAAATGATGGGTCTGGATCGTTTGCACGGTGAATGTGATGAAAACGGGGGAGGGAAAAAAGACAGGCGAGGCCTTCCCAGGATTGAAGCTTGATGTGAGACCTCGCCTGAGGAACGAACTTTGTGATTCCTCGCAGAAAGACGTAGCCACCTGGACCCTGCTGCGAGTTTTGGAACCAACTTAGTGGACGCGAATATCGCCGGAGCCCGTTTGCATGCGAACGGTCGAGCCGCCGCCATGGACTTTGCCCATCGTGTGATGGCGGTCGAAGGAACCTTGCACGGTCATCTCCTGGTCCGTGTGAACGGTGCCGGAGCCGGTGGAGGCGTCCAGGTTGAAGCCGGTATTGCCTGCCCAGAACTCAATCGATCCGGAGCCAGTCTCAAGCTTCCAGTCGGAGGTCGGCGATCCCCAGACTTTGATGTCGCCGGAGCCTGTGCCGGCGCGAAGGCCGCCCTTCACGTTTTTGAGTTCGACGCTGCCGGAGCCGGTCTGGACTTTAACGTCGCCCTGTCCGCCTGCCTGCTCGGCGTGGATGTCGCCGGAGCCCGTGTTGGCGGTGAAGCCGTTCTGCAGCCCGGTGGCGTAGATGCTGCCCGATCCGGTGCCGAGCTTCGCGTTCTCCCCGACGCCGTCATCCTTGATATCGCCCGAACCGGAATTGGCTTCGAGGAAGGAGTTGGCAGGGGCTTCGATGTCGTAGTCGATGGAGATGTTGTGGTAGTTCTCGTGCCGCTGGCCAATGCGGATGATGTTGCCGGTCTGATCGATCGGTGGATTGTTGGCAATCTCCTGCACCTTGGCGTCGCCGCCGCTGCCCCAGTTGGATTTGACGCGGCCGTAGATGTGAACCTTGTCGCCAGAGCCCTGCTTGATGTGGATATGGCCTGAGCCGGTGGAGACCTGCAGTTCCACATGGCCGTTCACGTTGAGGTTGCGCTCGAAGGTGGCTTCGCTGGCGAATACGGGGAGGGCTGCCACGGCCAGGGCTGATGCTGCTAACGCAAGATGCTTCATCTGTTCCTCGATTCAAATTGCATGTCTGCGGTCAGGTACGGGTTTCTGCTGGATCTGGTTCCCGCTTGTCTTTGTTGCTGACCTGGTTAAGCAAACGGCTCACAACGACGTTCGTGGGGGAGGGCGAAAACGAATTCCTACGGCTTGAAGACGAGCATGCGCGATGCCAAAGACAAGCTCCGGGGCAAGTTGATTGATTTGTTGAATTCAGCGGTCTCCGCGCTGAGGAGAACCGCGGGCACAGTTGTCCGTTTGCGGACACCTTTGTGCGGGGACGAACAGGCCTCGCGCGCTGCGATCGTCAACGGGATGACGGCGAGGTGGCGCATGGGTTCTCCTGGGGCCGCTATGAAGATGACGAATGAGGAGCGGCGGATGTTAACGGCTGTTCGGAAGATCCCCCTCATCGCAAAAAGGCCAAGGTAAACGGGACAAAGCTTTGCAATGGATTCGGCATGATCCAGACCTCGATCGACTAACCAGGATCTACCAGCTAAGAATTTCGAACTTTCTTACTGCTGCATCACGACCTGGTCGCCTTCTTTGAGGCCTTTGACGATTTCAGTTTGGGAGCCGTTGGAAAGCCCGATGACGACTGCCACTTTGCGCGCGCCTTCTTTCTGGTTCTTGTCCGGGACCTGGACGAAGGCGTTCTTCTGCGCGTCGTAGCTCACCGCGTTTTCAGGAACGGAGAGCACACCCTTGTGTTCATCGAGCATGATCTCGGCGTTCGCGGTCATATTGGCTTTGAGCTCCCCGCCAGCGTTGTCGATACTCACGCGAACCTCGAAGGTGGTCACGTTGTCTTTCTCGACGCCGAGCGGAGCGATCTTGGTCACTTTGCCGTTGAAGACACGGTCGCGGAAGCTCTCAACCTTGATGCGCGCGGGCTGGTTCATGTAGACGTGCGCGATGTCGGCCTCGTCGACCTTCCCCTGCACATACACCTGGTTCACATCGCCCTCGGTCATGACGAGAGTGGCGGTAGAACCGAGGACGAGGATGGAGCTGACGGCGTCGCCCATCTCAACGTCGCGGGACAGGATCACGCCGTCCATCGGAGCGACGATGGTGGTGTAGCTGAGCTGCTCTTCAAGCTGCTTCAGGCTCGCTTTGCTTTGTGCAACCTGCGCACGGGCCTGCTTGAGCTTGGCGGTGTCGACGCCGATCTGCGCTCTGGAGGAATCGCGCTTGGTGAGAGCAGCGAGATAGTCGCGATTGGCGTCATCCAACGATTGCTTGCTGACAACGCCTTCCTTGGCCATGAGCTGGTGGCGCTCGAGCGTGGCTTTGTACATGGGCAGGTCGGGCGCGGAGGCGTTTACCTTATCCTGCTCGATGTTGGCCTCGTAGGTGGCGACATTGGCCTCGGCGGCGGAGAGCTGCGCGCGCTGCGCTTCAACCTGGGCCAGGATCTCCTGCTGATCGAGCTGAGCGAGGGGCTGGCCCTTGTGGACCTTGTTGTTGATGTCCACGTAGAGCTTCTCGACAATGCCGGAGGCCTTACTTTTGACTTCGACCTTGGTGATGGGCTGGATCTTGCCGGTGGCGACGACGGAGCGGGCTACATCGGCGCGCTGCACTTTCGCGATGCGATTGGGATCGATGTTCGTACCGCGGACAAGGCGAGCGGCGGCGACGCCGAGGACGACAATAACCAGCAATACGAAAGAGCCGAGCCAAATCCATATCTTCTTGCTTTTACGTGATGCCACGGAGCACCTCCCAGCCAGATGGAGCGAACCGCTCCTCGTTCCAAGTCGACGATTGATGAAGGGCCTGAGTGCGATGAAGAATGACGTTCGGGAACCGAGGGTGCAATTTCGGTTCCAATGAATGCTGGCGCGCAGCGGGATGAAACGTATAAGTCCGCTGCTCGTTGAAAGCAGGTACGCAGGCAGCGCCTGGCTGGTTCCAGGGAAATGATCCCGGTGATCTGGAGCACATTGAAAGCTGTCTGGAATGGAAGGGAAGTAGGACCGTTTACTTGTCCGCTTTGCGAATAGCAACGATGGCGGACGGTCCTAGTCCCGCCGGGACCGAATGGCTCATCTGGGTCAGGCGGCCATCATCGTCGATTGAGAACTGCGTCACATTGCGTGAGAACGCATTCAAGACATAGAGGTAGAGATCGGACCAGTCCAGTGTCAGAGCATTGGGTCCTTCGCCTGCGCGAAATGGGGATCCATCCACAGGATGCAAAGCGCCAGTCGATCGGTTGATTCTGAAGACGCTGACGTCATTCGATGTGATGTTCGCTACATACAGGTACTTTCCAGCTGAATCGATCACAGAACCGTGCGGGTTGATTCCGTCCGACGGAAAGGGTGAGCCCGATATCTCGGAGAGCGCACCGGTTTGAGAGATAGAGAACGCGGAAATTGTGCATCCCACTCCCTTGATGCCCGCGTACTCGCCAATGCATGCCTCGCGCCGGTCAAGGTGCGGATTGACACCGTAGTTCAGGACATACAGATGTCTTTCCGTCGGGTCGATTGCAATGGCCCTTGGCCGAAGACCTGTTGCGAATGGAGAGCCGGGCACGGCCCTGGGCACTCCATCATCGCCCAGCTTGAACGCTGAAATGATCGCGTCATCCTGCGTCGAGACATATAAGAAGCGCCCCGAAGGTGAAAGGGCCGCATCGATCGGATGCCGGCCGAGCGATATAGGGGCGCCAAGGATTTGAAGCCGCCCATCCTGCGAACGAGAATATCCTTGCAGATCACCGGATATGACATTGACGACGTAAAGGAACTTCCCAGAGGGGTGGCCCAAGACAGTGAGAGCGCCTTTCCCTGCTGGGAAGGGCGATCCGTCGAGTTGTACCAAGCCCCCGTTCAGGCTATCGATGACGTACGCTGAGACATCACATCCCCCTCCGCAGGCCTCATCAGAGCGACCTCGGTTTGCGCTGTAGACGTAGTTGTCGATCATGGCGAGAGCAGCGGGGTGTTCTCCTGACTTGAACGGGCCAGATGGAACGGGGCTTAGGACGCCAGACGAGGGATCCACCGTATAGCCAAGTATGGAGTTGCCGCTGTAGTCAGCTACGTAGACAAATCGCCGTGTCTCTACGTGTCCGACGCGGTGGCGCAACGCCTTGCGATTCGCATTACTCCAGAGGCGCAACGACAAACCTGCAGCTGCCAGGATGCACAGGAGCGCGAGTAAACCTCGTACAACTCGATTTTTGGCGAGCCACGGATGCGGGGCTGCAAAGTTCATGTGAGTCTGCGTGCCAGGGTTCTCGACCTCGGGCTCCGGGCTTGAGTTGTCAATGGTTTCGGAATCTCTGGGTTCGAGTTGATTGTGCCTGCTTGCAGGAAGATCGCTGGGGATTTCTGTTGCTACGAACTCCACGGGTGCAATGAAGCGGTACCCACGGGTCGAGATGGTCTCGATATAGATGGGCGAGCTGGCGTCATCGAGGAGGGCGCGGCGGAGCTTGCTGATGGAGCGGTTGAGCCCGAGTTCAAAGTCCACGTAGAGTTCGCCGGGCCAGAGGCGTTTGCGGAGTTCTTCGCGCGTGACCAGTTCGCCTGGACGCTCGAGGAGAACGGCGAGGACTTTCAGTGGTTGAGGCTGGATCCGGATTCTGTATCCCTGCTTACGCAGCTCGCCGCTGTGCAGGTTCACCTCGAACTTGCCGAATCGAATCCTCGAGTTTGGACTGCTTGCGTCCATGATGCTCGCCTGTTCGAGGCCTGAAAGTCCTTACATTCTGGCTTTGGAATGTGGGGAGGATCAGATATTAGCTTCGCCTGAGAGTCAGGGTCAAGAAGATAAGTCCCCATAAACGACTGAACTTGAATTACTTGCATGGAGATATTAAGAGCACCCTCAGAGCGATTGACGAGCGCGCGCGACATGTCGAAACTCACGGCCATCCCCCGGAGATTGTGGAGGTCGGAGTATGAAGAAGTCGCGAATTCTTTTCGCGTGTGCTGTTGCTGTGGTGAGTGCGTTGCTGATTTCGGGAATGGCAAACGCAAAGCCCGCGCCCGGCACATTCAATGTGACGATCACGGTGTACGACACGGATGCGAGCGGCGCTCCGACTCATATCGGAAGCGATGACTTTAACGGCAACGGCTACGCGGTCTACAGCTCTAGTTCAGATCCGGGTACGGCAACCAACGTTTTTGAAGGGAAGCAGCTCTTCCTCGATCTGTGGGGGCAATCGAACCGGACGTTGTACATCAATGCCGATGATCCGCTGCCGGGGAGTCCAGCGGGTCCTGCTCCGGGCAAGTATTGGCAGAATGTCGAATTCTATACGGGATGCTGGGACGCCAATAATAACCTGATTCCGTTACAAACCATCACCACTTCATATGGGAACTGTCGTACAGGTGTGAACTTCACCTCCAACGGCACGAAATACAAGTTCGACATGGGACCGAATCCGCCAGCACCGGGACCAGCGACGGGCTCCTCCTATGTCCAGTGCAACACCATTTCAGCAGGTCAATGCGTGAACTGGACTGTAACCCCAAATTTGAATAGTCCGACTCCGCGGGTGGCGAACCTGTATCTTTTTGGCACGAAGGGCCTGAGCTTCCTCCATCAGTACTACAACTCGTATCGCATTGGCATCAGCAAACCATAGGCAGGTTGTGGGCACTCCTGTCAGCCGTTCCGACCAGGCGTCACTCCTGAAATTCGAAATGACTGGAGAGGTCCATGAGAGTGATGGTGGCTCAAGCCTGCAGTGTGCTCATGCTTGCCGTGCTGCAAGGAAGCGTCGCCGGGCGCGGAATGCCGCTGGATTTGCGGATGCTTTCGCTGGTTTCTCCGCAGAGTCAGATCGTTGCGGGAGTTACCGCCACACCGCGGACGCGGAGACAGGGAAGTTTCTTGTTATTCACGATTGCTAACAGGATCGATTACGAGGATTTGCTGGCGCTCGCTGCGTCAGATGCTTCGCTTCAGATCGACCGGTTGATCCTGACCGCGACGGCCGGTGCAAGCAATGCTGATGCGGAACATAGCGTGATCGCCCGGGGACGGCTGAGGCCGGATCGCATTGCGAGGTCGGGCGAGTATCCGTCCGGGGTGCAGGAGTATCGAGGGATCGTGACTCTTGGCGTGCGGCCCTTTGCTCGCGAGCGCGCTTATTTCCGGCGGGACCGGTTGCTGGCGTTTATCGGTTCGGATCTGGTGATCTTCGGAACGCCGTCCTGTGTTCGAGAAGAAATCGACCGGTTCCTGGATGGGGCGGTCGCGGAGCCTTCATTGGTGCGAAGGATCAGCCTGCTGAACGGAGAAGATGACAGCTGGTACTTGGTACGTTCGCCCGGCCGCCAGGCGGAATTCAGCAGCTTACTGAAGAGTTTGGATGAGGCGCTGAGCGGGGTGGGCTCCGGAGAGGGATTGCTGTTTGGCATTCACTTCGGCAAACAAGTGGAGTTTGACTACATAACGGAATACGGTTCTGACATTTCCAGAACCCCGGCATTGCAAGTGGCGATGAGCAGAAGCTTCAGAGGAGAGGCAGACGGGATGGAAGCTTCAGTCCGCGTGGTGAGAGTGGGACGGCGCCGGTTTGAGAACTGGCTGAGGCAGGTGGAACGTCGTTAAGCTCTTCGACCGCGAGAAGGCGTTCGTCTGGTTGGCGATGGATAGTCAGAGAGCGCTGTATCATGGATGCAATCCCATTCCAATGAAGCACTGCGGCAGCCGCTCCGTGTCTTCATCGCGGTAGAGGCCAATGGAACACGTGAAGACGCCGAAGGTGGAGCTGTTTGATACCAGCCTCCGCGACGGGCTGCAGCAGCCCAATCTTGAAATTTCTGTTCCCAGCGCAGTTCATCTGCTGCAGCGCATGGGTGCGTTTGGCGTTCACTTTGCGGAGATCGGGTTCGCAGGGGCAAATCAATTCATCGTGGATCTCACGCAGGCCTTGGGGAGCGTGGATACAGCCGCAACCAGGCTGGCGCTGTTCGGACGGACCCGCGGCAAGGGCGCGAGGGTGGCGGAGTGGCCCGATCTCGAATTCATCATCAAGCGGAAGCAGCGCGTTCCAATTGCGGTAATCGTGGTGAAGTCGCGGCTCCTGGATGTGGAGAATTCACTCGAGTCGACGGCAGACGAAGCCTTGCTGATGGCAAAGGAGACGGTCGACTATCTGCACGAGCAGGGGCTCGAAGTGTTCCTCGACTTCGAGCATGCAATGGACGCCTGCTGCGGGCGGCGCGAGAAGGGAATTGCGTGCGGTGCGGAGTTCAACAAGCGGAGTCAGGACTATTTCGACGCGTTGACGCGTCAGTGTGTCGAGCAGGGCGTAAGCCGAATCGTGATCTGCGATACGAATGGCGGAGCGAGTCCAGAAGAGGTCGCTGACGTCTTCGGGCGACTTCAGAAGGATTTTCCGGGAGCGAAGTTCGGGTTCCACGGCCACACGGACCGCGGGCTTGGCGTGGCGAACACGCGCGCGGCGGTTCTTGCGGGAGCGGTGCAGGTGCAGGGGACGCTGCTGGGCACCGGCGAGCGCTGCGGCAATGTGAACCTGACGACGGTGATCGGCGGAATGCAGTTGCGCGACGAGGCGCAGTTCGTTTCTCCGGAGCAGCTTGCCGGGCTTACGAGCTTGGCGCACTCGGCGTACGCATCGTTTGGATTAGAAGCGCCGCACAGCGCGCCCATCGTGGGTGCGGGAGCTTTCGGAACCTGGGCCGGAATGCATGGCTCCAGCGAGCGCAAAAATCCGGGAGCGTATCTCTGGTGCGATCCGGCGCGGGTTGGAGCGAGTCCGGTCATCGGCGTCAACCGGCAATCCGGGCGCGCGAATGTAATTCTGCTGGCGCAATCGTTGGGACTGACGCTGACGTCCGAGCAGGCGCAGAGCCTGATTGACGCGAACGAAGCAATGGTCGAGGGCGGCGGATTCACGGCCAGCGAGGTTTCGTTCCGGCTGGCCTGCATCAAGGCTCTGGCGCAGCACAAGAATCGGTTTGCGGTACGAAGCTGGCGGGTGTTCGATGAGTCGGATGAGATTGGGAACCGCTTCGTGCAAGCCTTCATGACGCTCTCAGTAGGCGAGTCGAAACTCGCGACTTCGAGGGCCGAAGGAGCCGGTCCCGTGGACGCGCTGACCAAGGCCATGCGCAAGGAGCTGGACAAGTGGTATCCGGCGCTCGCGGAGATGCGTCTCGGCACATTCACGGTGACGGCGCTCGATGTGGCGGCGCACGATTCAGCGGCGCACGTCCGCGTTACAGTCAGCTTCCACGCCGACGGTCACGAGCCCTGGGTGACTGCGGGCGTAAGCAGCGACCTGAATCAGGCCGCGCTGAACGCGATCATCGACGGCTTCGATTACTGGCTGGGGAAGAACGAGGTCTAGGGCACACCCGTCGATGCATTCACAGCGAGATACAACTTTCAGGGACATTCGGTTGCCCTGGAGTGGGATGGTAGGGAGACAGGGGCTCGGCCATTCTTACTGCAAGGAAAGACCGATGAACTCTGACAGACATCCAGCACCGGGCCCAGCGATCAGGAAGCCGAACGGACAGTGGACGTTTTACGTGTTTCCGAACGGACAGCAGCGTGAGGCGGGATTGTTTGACTCCGAGGCGGCCGCGCAGATGGCGCGATTCAACACGCTGCTTCGCTGGGGTTCCAACGGCGAGAAGTATCCTGCCGGTGTCATGGGCACTGAGAAGTCCGTACGGTCGTTCGATTAATCAGCAGTTCTGATACTTCCAGTTCTAGTTGTCATCCCTGTTCTCCGAAGCGAGAGCCAAGAGCACTTGCCGGGCATAGTCGCGTAGCTCGGCTTCGGTCTGGCCCAGAGCATCGGCAAGCGCCTTTCGATCGTCAAGACATCCAGCTTCTTGCAAGGTCTTCGAATAATCTGAATTAACCCATAGATCCAGGAAGTCTCGGGTGAAGCTGAGCGGATCCGAATTCTCCGCGACAATCCGACGCGCGAAATCTCTGGCGAGACGCACGACTGCTTCGTGATGGGTGATCTGCTTCAGGCCCGCTTCCTCCATGAACTTTGAAAGGACCAAGTCGGTTTCCCAGCCGGACGGATCGAGCAGTGAAGCCAGATGGAGAATTGACGGTCCATCGAATCCCGCTTCGAGGAGATCACGAGCGAGATTTGTCAACTCGCCTGGTTCGATCTTTCGAAGCGCGAGTTTTGCCTCGACGAGTTTGTGATTGAAGCTCACACTCAGCAGTTCTGATACTTCCAGTTGCGCTGTTTACCTTCGGCGATCCATTCGACGGCCTGGGCGATGCGCTTATCGCGGGTCTCTTCCCGCTTGGCTTCGGCGATCCACTCCACATATTCGCGCTTGCAGCTCGGGCTGAAGGCTTCGAAGACAGCTGAGGCTTTCTTGTTCTTCTTGAGCGCCGCGGCGAATTCGGGTGAGGTTTTGGGAGCGGGCTTCGGTGCTTTCACGACCTTATTGCGAGCGGCCATGATGCTGGTGTGGTCGCCGCTGTCAATGAGCGCCGAGGACTGGCGGATCCACCCGAGCATCTGCTTTTCTGAGGGCAGATCTTTGATGGACGTGATTTTGCCGAGGCTGCCCATGCCTCCGTCCTGGACGACGTTGGCCTCGCGCAGAGTCGCACCGATCTCCTCACCCCAGAAGCCGAAGCTGCAGTGCTGCTTGAACGCCGCCATGTGCCCGAGGATGGTGCCGCGATAGAGGAAGAACGGGTGTCCCCACTTGATGGCTTCTTCGACGTCGGGATTCGCCTTGTGCATCAGCGCGCGCAGGTGTGTGAGGATGGCCTGCGCGAAGGGCTGCGCCTTCTCGATGTACGCGTCAACTTTGGGTTCGTGAGAAGCCATGGCCCGATTGCCTCCTGAGGGGTTTGAGCGGAAGTGTACACGAGGAGCAGCCTTCAGCCGGTAGCCAGTAGCTGTAGCTGGTAGCTCGTGGCTCGTGACCCAGTTCGCCGGGGATTGCTACAGGCTACAGGCTTCAGGCTAATGGCTAATGGCTACGGGCTACTGGCTAGCGAACTGCGAGCAGTGCCAAAGCGAATGCGGCGCCGCTGGCTGTGGAGAGGAAATTTACCGCGTCGTTGTTCAGCCAGCCGGCGCGTTCTAGGGTGGCGCCGAGAAGGCTGTCAAAGAAGAGCCCGAAGACTCCGCCTGCCCAGCTGATCATGAAGACCGGTGTGCCTCCGCCGATGGCCCAGCTTCCGGCAGCGGCAACGGCAGCGGCAGCGATGATGCCCATTGCCGTTCCCCCGAGAGAGATGGCGCCGTCGGTTCCCGGCTCCGCTTTGCGGAAGGTTGTGATCATGCGGGGGTGTCCGCTGAGGATCTGGCCGAGTTCGGAGGAGACCGTGTCGGCTGCCGCTTCGGCTAGGGCTGCAAGGCCCAGCGCGAGAGCGGGAGCGGCGTTCGAGAGAATGCCGGACGCGTGAATCCAGCCGTGATCGATGAGCCAGATCTGAACGAGAGGGTTCGAGATGAGGGCGGCGATGCCGAGGTTCGCGGCGACCTGCGAGGCTTCGCGGCCGGTGCGGCTTTCGGCGGTCCCAAGTCTCTCTTTGTGTTGATGGCCGGCGCGTGTGGCGAGCGACGTGAGGAGGAGCACGGTGAGGATGGGAACGAGTGCCGTCTTCCAGGGAAGAAATGGGAAGGATTCGACAGTCCCGTACATCATGCTGGCAGTGATAGCCATGCCGGCGAGAGCCGCGCCCGCCTTCGCAGAGCGAACTTTGTAAGCCACCAGGCCGAGCAGGACGCTAAGTCCGAGCGTCCAGATAGCCACGCTCGGTGAGTGCGTTAACCACCAGCGTGATTCAAGGACGACGTCTGCGCCGATCGCGGGGAAGACGAGGAGCAGGACGGTTTTGGATTGCCACTGGAGTTTTCGGCGGGCCACGAAGCTATCGTATCGACAATGGCAGGGCGAGTCAGCGTCAGCACTCCCACCCTATCAGCAAAAAGCCCCCGTTAGGACAGGGCACCCTCACATTGATAAATCGATTCATTACTGCTTCTGACGGAGCGGGTCGTCGTTTAAACTTCAGGGTTCTGGAGTTTCAAGATGAAGAAATCATTCTGGGTCGTCGGGTTGGTTGGTGCGCTGGGTGTAGGAAGTTGCGCGGCGCAGTCGCAGGTTGTTCTGGATCGGAATGGCGAGACGATCGTGCTCGAGCCCTATGCGCCGAATGTTATGCGCGTGACGCTGAGCCTGCAGAAAGAGAACGCGCTCGCGAAGCCGGGATATGGATTCATTGGAAACCCCGACGCTCAGGGTTGGGCCAAGAGCCAGACCGATACAGAGGACGTATACAAATCGTCGCGCATGACCGTTGCGGTCGAGCGGCCTCATCCGCCGGCGCACCCACCCCTCTCCACGCAGATCGACATCTCGAAGTACTTCGGCGGGTCCACCCCGGGAGCGCACATCACGTTCACAGCATCGGACGGCAGGAAGTTGCTCGAGATGACCGGTTGGGACCAGGCAGTCCCCAACCACAAGGACGGAACCGCCGACCTGAACAACGACCGCCGCCCGACAGATCCCCCGTTCTTCACCGTGGGCGCCACATTCGTCTCCCCCGATGACGAGCACTACTACGGCCTGGGAGATAACCACGAGGGATTTCTGGATCACCGGCACCATGTGGTGCGCTGCTGGAACGACTACCTGGCCGCAGGTGCGCCGAGCACTTGCATTCCGTTCCTGCTGACGAACAAGGGATACGGACTGATCTGGGACAATCCTTCCAAGACAACCATTGAGCCGGGTTTCAACGAGCAGACAAAGTGGAAGTCTGAGGTGGGCGATCGCGTTTCGTTCTTCGTCATCGCGGGCAACACTGCCGACGAGATCTACGCCGGCTACAAACTGCTCACCGGGCCCACACCGCTTCTGCCCAAAGCCGCGTATGGATACATCCAGTGCAAGCAGCGCTATGCAAGCCAGGATGAGGTTATGTCGGTTGCAAAGGATTACCGCGATCGTCATTTGCCGGCCGACGTGATGGTGGTGGACTGGTTCTACTACACGAAGATGGGCCAGATGGATATGGATCCGAAATTCTGGCCTGACCCGGCTGGCATGAACAAGCAACTCCACGACATGGGCTACGAGACCATGATCAGCGTGTGGCCTCGGTTCACGCCGGAGTCGCGCTACTTCGATGAGATTCAGAAGAACGGCTGGTTCATCCACACAGCAGATGGCAAGCCGGTGAACGGGCTGCCGTACGATCGCGCGGGATCAGATATTGATACGACAAATCCCGATGCGGCGAAGTGGTACTGGAACATCATTCGGGACAACATCATCAGCAAGGGCTTCGATTCGATCTGGGCGGACGAGACCGAGCCCGATCTGCCGCCGAATGGAGCGTATTACAAGATCGGGCCGGGAACGCAGTACTACAACGTGTACCCGCTGCTGCATGTGGGCGCGATTTATGACGGGTTCCGGCGCGACCTGCCGCAGAAGCGTGGGCTGATCCTTTCGCGTGACGCGTTCACGGGCATTCAGCGCGAGGGAGCGATTGTGTGGTCGTCAGATATTTATCCGACGTGGGACACATATCGACGGCAGATCCCGACCGGGCTCAACTTTACGGCGTCGGGTGTAACGTACTGGTCGAACGATACGGGCGGCTGGCAGTATCTGCCGGAGGAGCATCACCCGGCCCATCCGCCGCTGCTCGATCCGAGCGACGCACGGGACAACGTGGGAGGCTACGATGATTATCCGGAGCTCTACACCCGCTGGTTTCAGTACGCGACATTTCTGCCCATCATGCGCACGCATGGCAGCCGGAAACACAACGAGACGTGGTCGTATGGAAAACAGGCAGAGCCGATTCTGGAGAAGTACCTCAGGCTGCGCTATGAACTGATGCCGTATATCTACTCGCTCGGCTACCACACATGGGAGACCGGAGCGCCGTTCATGCGTGCTCTGCCGCTGGATTTCCCTAATGATCCGAATGTGGCGGACTTGAAAGATGAATACATGTTCGGCCCGGCGTTCCTCGTAGCGCCGATCACGGAGCAGGGGGCCACGAGCCGCAAGGTCTACTTGCCCACTGGTACAGACTGGTTCAACTACTGGACCAATGAGCGCATGAAAGGCGGGCAGACGGTTGACGTCGCTGCACCGATCGATACCATCCCCGTCTTCGTACGGGCTGGCTCGATTGTGCCGCTGGGCTCCCCGGTCGAGAGCACGCACGAGAAGCAGTCCATCGCGAAAGTCCGGGTCTATCCCGGGGCGAATGCGGATTTCACCCTGTTCTCTGACGATGGAACAACCTATGCCTACGAGAAGGGGGCCGGATCGGTCACGCATCTTCGGTGGGACGACGCGAAGCAGCAGCTGACGCACGAGGGAGCTGCGGCGTGGAGCGGGCCCGACTCGGCGATCGTAGAAATTGTCCGCCACTGAAACTGCCCTTCAGCCGGATACCCGCGCACGCCGCTCGTGCGTCTAACCGCCAGTGCTTTCTCCGGCCAAAACAATTTGCTCTTATCCGCTAGATAAGCAGCCGCTTGCAAGGTCGCAACCTGTCGCGTTGCAGACCGCAGACGCAGCCATCGGCTGATTTACAATCGGTAGGTAGCAGGAAAGATCTGAATGAGTCCTTTGTTGCCCAATCGAATGAATTAGATCACTAAATCGTACAAGACATTTGTACAATGAGCCGCATGAGCGACCCGCGAGAAGTCAAAGTCAACGTCAACGTATACGTCAGGCACAACTCCGATTGTCCGAACAAAGCGGACAGCACGAGCCGGGGAGGGAAGAAGAACGGCTGTAGCTGCCCTCTGTGGCTCTACAGATACGACGCGGAAACGAAGAAGGCCAAGCGTATGTCCGCGAAGACGCGGTCTTGGGGAAAGGCTGAAGAAATCGCGAAGCAACTGGAACAAGGCGAACCTCTCCAGAAAGCGAAGAAGCCAGAAACGGAAGAGATTTCGATTGAGAAGGCTCTTGAGCAGTGGCTTCGCTCAGGCAAAGATCACAGCGAAGGTACGCGACATAGCTACCGATACTTCACCAAAAAGGTCGAGAGGTGGGCGAAGCGTAACCACTTCTCTCAGTTACCTCAGATCACAGCGGCGGCTCTCAGTGAGTGGCGTGGTGAATGGGGTGAATATGCGCGTGATAAGGACGACCGCATCAATGCTTCGTCTCAATCGACTCTGCTGGTGAGAATCAAAGCGTTCTTCAAGTGGGCACACTCGATTAAATTGATACCCACTGATCCCGCACAAGGCTTGAAGAAAATCAGACCGAAGTATGAAGAAGCTCAGCCTCTGAGTCCGGAGCAGTTCACGCAACTTCTCAACATGATTGAACCTTTCTGTGCTTCTCAACACGGAGAAGTAGCGGAGTACGCGAATGAACTCCGGGCTCTGTTCCTCGTCCAGAGATGGACAGGATTGAGAATCATCGATGGTTTGATGTTGCCCCGGGCAGGTGTGAAGGGAAACGTTTTGCGGCTTAGGACTCAGAAAAATGGAGCCAAGGTTGAGCGGAGACTTCCGGAAGTAGTTGTAGAGGCTCTCAGGGCTCTCTCCCCGGGTCGTGCAAAGTTCCGCCCCACACACTTCTTCTGGGGAAACAACGTCCAGCAGAAACACCTGAGTAGCCGTTGGGGGAAGTTCATCGGGATGATGGATGCGCGATTCGTCAATGACGAGGGTGAAGAGTTTAGCTTTCATTCGCATTGCTTGAGGGACACCTACGCCGCTGAGCTTCTCCTGAACGGGATGTCCTTGGAGAACGTTTCCCGGTTGCTCACTCACACTTCAGTGGTCACGACGGAGCGTCATTACACTCGCTGGATTCCGCGTCGTGATGAAATGCTTCAGGCAGAGGAGCAGCAACTCATGAAGAAGATGGGCATGACATTCAGCGCTTAGTTCGCGAGAGAAGCCCCGCATACACCCTTTCCGCAACTGACGAGGGAATTCTCATGGTGCTGTATGCACGCTTGTACCTCTTCTCTGGCCGGTCGATGATCAATACCCCCGGCTCACCTTTAAATAAATCTCGCACAAATCTGGACGAGAGACCCCATTTAGTAGCTAGGTCTTTCGGGCTGTAGTGGTGTTCGTCTATCACTCATCGTCTTCGCTTTTCCGGTCTCCTCAGCCACACTGCTGGTCGCGGTCTTCGCCGCTGTTCACACTTTTCCATAATCTTGGCCATCGGCCATTCTCGAGATCAGCGGGGCCACGTCTGCACCTGCAAATCGACAGGGAAATGGCTCACGTCTGTTCCATGCGGGTCTCTCTTCTCCCCCTTGAGCAAATTGATAGGAACAAAGCTGCCAAGCTGCTTCATGAAGAAGTTTTTCCCAACGCAAGTCTCACGGAGATTACGCGCCCACTCATAGCGAAATTCTCTGGCGTGGTGGCCGCTCTCGCCGCCGCAAATGATCCAATCGATTCCTTGCAGATTAATGCCGCTCAGGTCTTCCAGCAGTGGCTCGCAAGAGAGGAATCTGATCACAGCGGGTGTTCTGCGGAGAATGTCGACACGCGGAAATCCGTTCTTCCGGTTCTCGCAGGTGACCCCGAGCCAAACATTCTGATAAGCGGCCCAGCGATTCGGCAGCATAGTCGTGAAATTCTGCGGGCGTTTGGTCAGCAGAAGCCAGTCGAGATTGGGAGTCTCTAGAATCAAGTTCCAGAGACGCTCACGAGCGCCGACCGGTGCTTCGGGATCGAAGACATCGGCAAGAGAGGCGCAAAACACTCTAGGACGTCTGGCCGCTGTTGCAGCGGCCTTGTTCCATCTTAGGGGTTGTTTCCAGTATTCCTCTGAAGTGAGTTTGCGAAGTGCTCCCGGTCCCCACTTGCCGCCGTTCCAGCGGTAGCGTTTATTGTCCGTCTCCGCGAAACAGTTCTCGCATCCTTCAGACACGTGGGAGCAACCAATCCAAGGATTGAACGTGTGATCAGTCCAGCCGATTGATGAGCCGTACATGTTGTCATCTCCTTTAGCCGCCGTCGGTTATAAGCCCCGATAAGTGGCTGTAAATTATTTCCGTAAATCTGAGCTATGTTAGGGTGTCCTCCATATACAGAGCCCATAAATAAGAAATCCCCGGCCATTGGCCGAGGCTTAGTTACTCCCAACATACACGTGCTGGCGATAACATGCAAGCGCAAATCGTCGTCGGCGATAAGTGAATTTGCACGGAGGTGAGAGGAGAGGAATCTCGCTGCCGCGATGCTGAAGACGTTAGCAATCGTCCTGAGGTCGGTTTCCACCAGTCTCCGCAAACCGTGTCAAGAAGTATTTAGAGTACAAGTCGTGTAGTTGACTGAAGTACGCTAGAGTAGTCGTCCTCAATAATAGCGCGGGTATTGCATCAAGCTATACAAGAGTACTCTTCCACTTACACATAACTACTCAAGTACCGTTTCCAAAAAGAGGTGCTAAGGTGCATTCAGTCCGAGGCGCACGTAGTCGCATCGCAAGCGCGGCATTTGCTCTCGAGGCGTGAGGCACGAATTGGTGGGGCAAGCATGAGCGGTTACAAAGCAAGGGCGGCGACTGCACGACTTATAGAATTGGATGAGGCTTATCACCGGATGGACGTGGCTGAGACGCGGAAGGAACATGCGCGTCTGATCACGGCTATCGAGAAAGAAAGCAAGCCAATTCTCAATGCACTAGACAGGAATATACCGTACCTATCCGCGCTACAGATGCTGTCGTCCCAACGGGGTGCAGTGCGGAAGAGCGTTCTCGCTTCCGCCGGACTCCCGAAGTGGAGCAAATTCCTTTCCGGTTATGCGGAGAAATACGGAGTATCCACAAAGAAGATCACCCGCATGATCAACGAGTATCGGTCGAAGGCGGCACCACATCCAATCCAGAGAGATCAGCCCAAGCCTCAGCCTCTCAAGCTGACGGCAAGGCAGACCCGTCAAGCATTGCAAGCCATAGCCGTTGCCCGTGATGCATTCGCCGCACACAATGCGGGGCATTCAATCGAGGCCTACCTCAAAGAATGGAATAGGGTTGCAATGGATGCGGACGCTTTGCTCCGACAACTTGAGGATCGCCGGAGTTGTGACCCCGAGATGATTCTGACGGTAGAGACAGGCGAGCGGTATATTTTCGCCCTAGAAGAGATCGCCTATTCATCGGAAAGGCCCCTGTCGGATCAGCAGAGGGCCTCGCTCCGGATGCGGAGCGAGCCTTGGCGCAGAATCCTTCGTGCGGTTCGGGGACAACAGCAGGAGCAGGCGGCATGAAATGCTGGCAACGAACCATTCGAGAGATGGCATTGCCCGAGCCCGAAGAGGAGCAGAAGAAGGAACTCGCGCGGAAATTTTGCCGCGCCACCGTAGAAGTACGGCAGATTACCTACGCCGAAGCCAAGCCGCTGGTGCTCCAGTATGAATGGCTGGGAACGATGGGTTCCGCACGTTGGTGCTTCGGGTTGTTTATCGGCCCGTATTTGGCAGGAGTGGAAGTGTTCGGCACCACGGCAGGGAATCGTGCTGCGGCGGCCATCGCAGGTCCGGAGTACGCGGACAGAGTCTGCACCCTGGTCCGAGGATGCTGCCTGCCGTGGGCTGATCACCCTGTGGACTCCGGAGGAAGAACTCACACAGGCAGGGCTGCGTCCTTTCTGATTTCTCGCGCCTGCAAGCTGATAGCTGATCAGCATGGGAAGAATATCGTCGTCGCATACAGTGATCCACAGGCTGGCGAGATTGGCACAATTTACCAGTCCGTCAATGCCATCTACACAGGTACGACCAGCGCCACGGAACAGTATCGAAGCCCGGATGGAAAGCTCCACGACACCCGCCAACTCAGTGGGCTCACCCGAGACCGTCGAAGAGGAGGGCTGGCATACATACGTAGCCGGAATTCACAACGGCTGTTGTTGCTACAGCAAGGGGCGCACTTCGTCCGGTCGGTGCCTAAGCATCGCTATCTGCTGGTAAGCGGAAACAGAACCGTAAAGCGAATACTGCGGGCTGCGATTAAGCTGCCCAGCTTGCCTTACCCCAAGCGGGAACTCGGGACAATTTGTCCCGAGTTTATGAGCAAGGTTGACTGCCACCCCAGTACTGCTACTGGCGCGGATTGAGATACCGATCCTTCACAGATGAGCACGTGCGATTAGCCGTGAAAATAATCAGCAAATTTGGAAATTCTCAGTATTAGAGGTAGACAGTTCGCTACTGTCTCCCCGCAGCCTCTGTAGGGTTTCCACAAGGGGGTCGCTACAACGACCCCCGTCCGAAACTCTTCCGGCCAACAAGGGACGGACCGCTTGGAAACCGTACCGCCAATCGACTTCTACTTAATAGAACGATACTGACCTGCGTTTCCGGGCTCCGATGCGAAATCTACATCTCGGAGCGCAAATGGATCATCAGCTTTCAACCTCGGAGAATGAACCCTCCGTTACACCCCCTACCAATTACATCTCGCCCACCGACAGCGTTCGTGAGCTTGTGAAGCAAGCACTGTTTCTCTACGAAGAGGGCGAAAAGGTCAACATACGCGTGCTGTTCGACAACAATCGCATGACGAGCCTTTTCTCAAAGAGAAAGACGGAAATTGCCGAGGTCATAGCCAAGAACGACGATGACACGGACATCAAGGCGATTTTCGTGCAGTTGCAGGTATTAGACCCAACCACTCTGACCGACATTACGAAAGGGAAGGGCGTTCAGCGCCACCACATCCTCAAGTATCGTTGGTTTGTCGTGGATGTGGACACCTGCCGTCCAAATAAGAGCACAAGCAACGCTAGTGAGGAAGAGAAGGTGTTGTCCCGTGAGACGACGATAGCGGTGCGTGCTTACCTTCAGAGTGCCGGATGGCCAGAGCCCATATTGTGTGACTCGGGCAATGGTTGGCATCTTGTCTGGAGAATTGACCTGAGTAACACTGACGAGCATTTCCACTTGCTCCAGTCCTGTCTTCGTGCTCTCGCCCATAAATTCAACTCCGAGCACGCTGAAATTGACGTGTCCCTTGCAGAGCCGGAGCAGATCATCAAGCTCTGGGGTACGACGGTTCGGAAAGGCGAGGACACAGCAGAGCGCCCGTGGCGTCGTTCTCGGGTGCTAGACATTCCGTTCAACGTGGAGATTGTCTCGCTGGAAACGCTTCAGGGGCTAGCTAGCCAAGCACCTGAGGGCAAAATCAGTACGCGCTCATGTAGGAAGGAAAATTCGCCTATCCATCCGGACTTCGAGCCCGAAGATTTCTTCGAGTGGTGCGAAGACAATCTTCCGCCCGAGTATGCTGAGTTCTTCGGTCGTGATTCTGATGCTGATCACGAAGATAGGCGTGGACGACACTATGTGATGGATGGGTGCTTTTGGTCAGAGCGCAAGCACTCAGGTAACCGAAGAAAGACGGAGTTCATCCTCGGGAGAACCTTTGGGTTTAGTTGCTTCTCCGACGACTGTTGCGGCGTTGGCATTGGCGACATTCTCCGCAAGGTGACGATGCTCGCCGGAAGGCCTTACCCAGAGCAAATCTGGGAAGAGGACGATTCCATCTTCGAAGGCGTCGATGATGTTGATATCCAAGACGAAGAAGGTGATGCTACCGATACGACGGAGGATATCCAGTCTCACCTCCCCTCGCAGCCTGAAGCGGATGAGCCCGCATCAATTGATAGCGACTCTTTTGTTCAGGGTGACACGAAGGCATCCGAACCTCTGCTGACTGCGGGAGGCGAGCAGTCTGACCCGCTCGCATTTCCCGTCGGTGCGATGTACGGCAAGCTTGGTGAAATGGCTACTGCAATGAAGATGCCTCTCGGGCTGGCTTATCCGGCTGTTCTCGGAGCCTATTCCGTGATCCCGCAGTCCGATGAGATGTCAGAGACCCGCATCAACGCGTATACGATCCTGCTAGCTCCTCCGGGAGGCGGAAAGAATGTCGCCATCAAGCGTGCTCTGGCGATGGTGGATATTCCCAAGGAAGACTACCGCAAGGCTGCACCGGTATCCGACCGTGGGCTGATGACGTTGGTGGGGCATCGCATCGAGAAGAAGCGGGGCGGACAGAAGGAAATTACTCGTGGGCCGCGAAAGCTCCTGCTTGTCACGAACGAAGCCGCTAATGTTCTCAAGAAGGCCAATATAAAGAACAGTTCGCTAGGTGCGACCTTCTGTGAACTTTGGGATGAGAACATCTACGCCGCTGTTGACCGGAACGGAGAACAGCCGTGTGACTGCCGTCTAAGTTGGTTGGGCGGGCTTCCGATTCGGCGTGACCATCCGGAGGAGTTTGGAGAGTATTTCGGGCGAGAGACAGGGCGCGGACTCTTGTCTCGCACGATCCTTGGTTTCAGCGATGTCAAGTTCAATTACCAGAGTTGGTCAGCGCCAAGTCTCTGGAGCAACGACGAAGCTGGGAACTTCGATGCGATGGCGTTTCAGCATCCCAACACAGTCAAGCTTCCGGATGAATGCATTCAGATGCTCAACTCTTGGAAAGCCAGCGACGAAGAAGAGGAAGGCCGTCTGAAGTACATCGCACGCAAGGTGGCCTTGCTCACCGCATCAGCGAACGGCGACAGGGAAGTAGGAGACTCGTGTATGAAGGCAGCAATTGAATTTGTGAATTGGCAGGGACGGCTTCGCGAAGTCTTCCGGATAGGTGTTGCAGCCGAGTACAGTCTGGAAGCCCAGTTTGCCGAGGCCCTGATCGGCGCTTTGCGGCAGAAAGGCGGTGAGCAAAAGTACATCGGGTGGCGTAGGCTGGCTCACGACCGCAAGTGGATCGAGAGGTTCGGTCCGCGTGTTGTGAACACGACCGTCGAGAACCTCATCACATCGGAGACGCTCATACCGAGGGTACACATTGTCGAGGACGAAGAAGGCAGGAAGAAAGCAGAGAAAGACATCAGCAAGGTTCGGCTTCGTGACTGGAACAAGAAGTGAGCGCATCCGACAGGAGGGCAGACAGGGTTAGGCGTGAGCCTGACCCTTTTGCTTTGCGTGGGGAAATGAGCGGGGATGGGGAAATCGCTTCCACTGCTTTTCGATTCGAATAGCTCCGAAACGGGGCATTTTCCGGTGGATGGGGAATCCCCATCCCCGCTAAAATCCCCAAGTTTTTCCCCATCTAATCGGGAATGTAAGTTGCTCTTTTCATTGTTCTTTACCGGAAAAAGAAATAGAGATGGGGATAATGGGGAACGAGATAGTGTAAAACTTCATATCTCGCTGGTTTCTCCGCCTAAATCGAAATGCAAAGAGATTATTCCCCATTTTCCCCATCGCTTACTAAGCCGCATCAGACTCATCCCGCCGGTTATGGGGTTTCGGCCTCAGCATATCGGTAGCAGCACACTCAGCGAGACTCGTTTGAACGCCTCGTCTCCGACCTCCATCGCGAAATCACCAAGGCAGAAACAAAACAACTACGAAATTCTGTGTAGAGGGCGTTCTTGCCCGACCCCGCGCAACTTAGATTCGAGGTTCAATCTCTATGAACAAGGAAATGCTCAAATCCTACTGGTCTAATATTCATTCGCAATGCAGCTTCTACTCTCCCCAGAACCCAAGCTTTCTGGCCGGGGAAATCTTATCTCAGTTTTCCAGACGTAGGTCACTCCGCCGCGAGATGGCGGCTCAGGAAGCCGAGCTTGCGAAGTTGGATGGAGTGCTCTCCGGCCTTTTGTTCCAGATGAAGAAGAGGTTGTCGCGGCTAGGGCGAAACGGAGGCTGGAGTAAGTGGCTTCAGCAGGAGCGGATTCCACGCTCTCTCGCTGACAGATTGTGCTTGGAGCACGCGGAGTTCTTCAACCTTGGACATGAATTGAGTCACCGTAAAGAGAGAGAGCCTCTGGAAGGAAACCTTTGTCAGGCGGCACATCGTAGCGCCGACCGGCTTGAGAATCTTCTTAAATCGTCCAAATCAAAGATGACCTACTTACGCGTCCTCGCAGACCGTCTTGGCCTCGCCGTTGAGTACGACGACACTCTCGACTCGGTTCGACTTGCAATACCGTCTCCGCAAGAAACGGTCGGCGCAGCCCCGGCCATCATCGAAATGCAGCCAGATGGCTCAGTACGACCGGTGAATCATGAACTTCGCGAGGAGGGTGCGGGCGATGCTGTTCTGTAGGCGGATGATTCGCGCCCATACTCATCTACTGCTCGCGCCTCGTGCAAACCGTTCGAGCCGGGAGGTTATTCGGACCCGATGTAACCCGCCCGGTACGGACGACGAAATGCTTCTCCCAGAGGGAATCCCTGAATGCCCAGTAGCCCGCCATCGAAGTTGAGAATTGACGACCTCTGATTCAAGCAGGTTCAGTTTGGGGGAAGAAAACGGCAAGAATTGCCCTCGGCCCGAACTGTTGAATCTGCCCTATGGAGGCGCTCCTCCGGTCGAGAATGGCTCACTGGCTGGTTCAAAGGTTAGGAAGTCGTCGATGACCTTTTTGACCACTTTCCCGACATATTCGTAGCGCCTCCGAGACCGCCAATGACGTTCCAGAGCCCGATGACAGCCACACCGCTGGGCGGCTTCTCAGACACGACCACACTGGGCTCAGTCACCATCTAGGGCAAGAACCTGCCGCGCAAGAGGACTCGAGGGTGCCTGTACCTGACTCGGTAGACTGCTTCTGAAATCAACCCCGTTCGCCTCGCTGAACGAGTCAATCATGAGAATGAAACCGAGGAGAGGAGAATCCTGCGAACTTCGTGGCAAATCAGCGTGTAGCGCCTGTGCGCATGTTCCCGCCCTGAGAGTCCTTCCAAGGAATGAACTCAGCTTGAAGTCTCCGTCCATGAACTCCGAGCACGCCTCGAGGAGCGGCTCATGCAGGAAGACCTCGTCGAAGATTGGGTTGAAACAGAGCAGGTTTGACAGGCGAGTGGTGGTGCTACCTATCTTGAATTGCGGTTCGTGAGCAGCGGCCATGGCTTCGTCGTAAGCATCTCTCAATGTATTGAAGCGTTCGACCGCGAGAGGGCCTGAGAGGGTCGAGAAGCCAACATCTCGAAGTTCCTTCACGACGGCGGCGGTCGATGTGCGGTAGTCGCACGTTGGTAGTGTTCTATCCACGCGTCGAGGGTACCAGAAAGTGGCCTCGCCGGAGATTACCTCAGAAACGCGCTTGAGAACTGATGAGCGGAACTGATGGCTAGATTGCTACCGCCGGCAGCGTATCACGCGCTTATCTAGAATCGTGCCTTGCTCAGCCATAACGTCCCGGAGGTCAATTCCTGACAAGCTTCCGGATTGTTGACCACTCCTCCGCAAGTGACGTACTGCACGTCACCTGCGCCGTTCTTACGACCGCTGAATAGGAAACAGGGGCATTACTCCGCTTGTCTATCGTTTTCTAAGAGGAGTTGAAGACTTTCAATCTTTGAAGTTCTCGCCACAATCTCAAGGTTGGAGATGATTGTGTCGCAGATTGCTGTCGATGTAGAAATGATTCTCTCTGCGTGTAGTGCTCTAGCTTCCAACGGAACTAGCTCGATTACGTCGTGTAGAAGCCCGGCCATCATCTCTTCTCGCCTCAACACGGCAGTTCGACTCAGTTCTTGCCGTTTGGTGTTCTCGGCTCTCCACGAGGTAATGAAATCAGCGATGACCTTCAATGGATTCAAATTGCCCAAAATCTCCCAAACTCCCGGAGAAGCCATCTGAATTCTCTGAATCATCAAAGGAGTGCTCAGCCCGGATAGGAGCAACAGCTTATTCTCGTCAGCACCCGAAACTTTGCAGACAGCTTCACGGATACTACTCTGCAGGCCTCTACCCGTGGAAGGCGAAACCCTGACGAGCTCCGCCGCAGTGAAGGGCTCAAACGCGGTACTCAAGCCGTCCATCGGCGAGTAGCTCTTTTGGAGACGGTCCAACACCGAGACAAATTCAGGAACGGACCACCCGCCCTTCACTTTAATTCGGAGGATGGTCGATGTCGTCATCGTCCGACTCTTCATCTTCACAGGGCTCATCCTACCCCCAAGTGGATTACTCCCAAGTAAGGTGACTGAACTGATAGACCAAGAATATACCGAGAGTCTACTGAGCTATTGAAAGAATCTGACCTACAGTTCGAGCAGAGAAACGCTCACAACAGTGCTGAGCTTGCGAGTCAGGCCATTGAGCACAGACACACAGAGCTCGCAGTGGGCCGGAGAGTTGTCATAGACTAGCAGCGTCCCCTAAGTATCAACGATTGCGGGCGCCCGGCTCGAAGTCGCCCCTTGAGCCACCGGACGAAATTGGTCGAGTGCAGGAGGTACGTCTTCTTTGTCGAGGGCGTCATGTCCAAGGCATGGATTTCCCGCTCGTAGTGCCGTAACGCCTCTTCGATTTCTTCGAGTGCCTTTTGATCACGCGCATGGACCTTTTCTCGTTTGGTGAAATTTTGCCCTCTTCGTTGGGGTGGGCTAATTCTGCGGTTCAAAAAACCAAATGTGGGCCTTCTCCCTGAACTCCGATTATGGCCTATACAGGCAGTTCTCGGACGAGAATGTCAGACTGGCTGGTTCTGAGGTTAGGAAGTCGGGAGGCTTTTTGACCAGCTAGATGACCAAATAGCCCAATCGACCAGCCTATCCCGAATAGTGCCCAACTCGCCCACGTCGCAAGTTGGAACCATCTTCCATCTCTCTTGAGCTCAGTTTCGCCCGGCTTCTAAAGCTTTCGCCTGAAGCTTCACGATTGACTCATTGCATTCTGAAAATAGCTTGTTTGCTGTCTCTGATGCTGCGTCTCTCGTTCCAGCATCTGAATGTCATTATGATCTTCGAACAGATTCGCCTTCGGCTCAATTCTTTATTGATTCCGCCGCGCCCTTCAGGCTTCCGCGAGTTCGTCTTAACCACGAAGGTCAAAAGAAACATTCCGCTACCCACCACAACGAGCCAGCGACTTTGGGCAATGCTTAGTAAGCAGCTTTGGTGAGCATGATATGGGCCCCGCCCTTGGTGGATAGAGAACGAGAAACCGGGATCTTTGCGTCTCGCCAATCGATAGGAGCAGCCTGATTCAAGATATCCGGCGTCGGCACTTGCAAATCGCTTCATTCCATTTATGGGGCAGCTGTTGTTGCAGGAGGTGGTGTTGCAGGCGCTGTTGTTGCAGGCGTGGTAGTTGCTGGTGGAGGGGTTGCTGGAGCCTTCTCTTCAGGCTTCACCTTGGCAAACGCGTTCTCCTCGGTTCCACCCAAATAGAATGTCTCCAAATCCTTGCACGCTTTAGGAAGACCATACTCCTCGTACGTCAAGGTCGTCTTTGACTCGAGCATGTCCTGATTGGCTTGATTATTGTCCATCATTCCCTTCAGGAGATTTGCTCTAGTTAGGCCGCCATCGAAGTCGTTCATGAATGTCGTCTTAACTCCGGTGACTCCGGTTGCAGCAGCACCCAACGCTGCCTTGATGGCGGCATCACCAGCTACGGATGTCGTTGCCGTCAAGGCAAGGACGATGACGTCTGCTCCTACCTGAAAATATGCTCGATGACGAGAGGCGTTGGCCACGTAGCTTCCATGACTCGCGATAATGTCACGCTCGGTGTCAAAGATGATTCTGTCCCGCAACTCCTTCTTCGCATTTGCGTCAGTCGCCTGATCGATCTTTGCCATGTTGTCGAAGTCTGCAAGTACCTGCCCGTCGGGTCCTAGTTTTGCGTGATTGTTCCGATCAAGTGGAGCCTTGTACGTCTTGTCACAATATCTCAAGGAGAGTGGCGCGTAAGGTAATGCCGCCGTTGTGGCGGTGAGCTTATGGAAACAACCTGTGATGAGCAACATGCCTAGTGAGCACAAAACAGCAAATCGGCAACGAGACAAGAGCGGGCTCCGGGGAACAAACGAGGTAGCTTGCGCGATTGATACCCATCCTGCCCTGTTTTGATAATTCTGTCTACACAAAAGTTTACTTATAAGTTGATGAGTCGGGTAGGCACATGTTCGGCATCGCCGATTGATAGCAGCTATAGCTTATTTCCTAAATGGCCGTGCGATTCTTTCGAAAGTTTTAGATTTACTGCCGCTGACGGTCAAAGCTATGATGGCGCTACTACCTCTAAGGAGATATGTCCTCAACATGAGATTCTGGGTCCTTGCGCTTTCACTCGTTTTGCCTCATTCGTCCACTCTATCCCAAAAATCCCCTCTGATTTTCTCCCCCTCATCCCATTATTCGCTCGAAATCATCGAAGCTTTCAGACAGGCCCCCGGCGACGAGGATAGCGATGAGGATCACGGAAATTGTGCCTCAATCGCCGTAATAAAGGCTGCGATGGCAACATTCGGCCCATCGAACATTTTCAAATCAGAGGTTCATGACAACGGCTTATACAAGCTGACGCTTCGAAATGGCGAGAACTTGACCTTATCCGATGACGAGTCGGACTATGCGGCTGCGCACAGTGGGTTTATTCAACCTCTCGTAGACGGCAAGCCGGGGGGTGATCCAGAGATATTGAGAAGGGCAAACTTCATTTTCGCGGTTTTGGCCAAACGCGTTGCGGATGACAAAGATAACGATCTTGGTGGCGATATCAAAGGGGGCGTTGGAATGCTAAACGGAGGTTATAACGTCTTTGCAACCCCAGATTTGCTGGGACTCGCCTACAGGAAAATTCGCATGGGCGGGTCGGTAAGCTATATGCACGCAAATGGCTATCACGCTGTTTTCGCGAGTGACGACTTTTGGGATGACTACGGCAAGAGCAATGAGGAGAACATGCGCTTCATGACCGGTCATAACGGCGGGAATATATTCAAAGACCTAGAAAACATCAATCTGATTCTCGTTGACGTGGCTCCATGAATCGTTGTGTGGTGCCGCTGCCCGCTAGACCTCACCGAAAATGACCTCATCGCTCTACTCAGGGACGCTATAGCCAAGGACCTTTTCACTCCTGCCTTCAGGCTGGCACTTCGCGAAAGGCTCTGAAGATTGGGGCGTGATGGTTAGCTGCTTGGAAACCCACGGTCCTTCCCAAGGAGCAGGACATCAATCAGGTAAATGGCTACCGCAGCATCGTGTTCGGGGTCGTCCTCGGTGTATTGCTCGGGATCGCGGTTGACCCACGCTTGAGAGACTTCGTGCCTACTTCCTTCCCTTCTGAATTTGAGTAGATAAATGCAGTAGCCCGTCCAACTCCTGTGTATTTGAAGTTGGCTGGCGTCCGGGTCGAAAAAGATAAACCATCTATCATCCATTGACTCTGGAATGAAGCCCTTCTTTACGAGAGCAAATTCGGACGCATCAAAACTCCCATTCAGACGCAGCTTTCGTCGAGCGTTGGGCATCGGCACGTTCAAGTGGTCTTGCTTCCTAGCAACTCTCGCGTAGGGGCACGTAATGCGAACTCGTTCCAACGTGTCCTTCAGGCTCTGAACGATGGAGTTGCCCAGACGAGATTCCAGAATTTCTAGCACTGAATCGTAGTACCAGAACTGGTCGGAAGGTTCAGCATTGAACCTCTTCCAGATTTCTGGCCCCTTGTCCCGGAGGTCTCGCTCGATAGCGGAAAGATTGTGGAGCTTGTCCGCTGCGGTGACCAGCAAAACGGTCTCATCACACCGCCTCAGATGTTCAAGATGCGCTTGCTTTCGCTCTCTCCAGCCAAGCTTCGGGCCTACTTCAAACGAATCGGAACAGGACTCTACGATACCCGCGACATCATTTCCAAACTGAGCCTCGATTTGTATCAGCGTCGGCTTGCCGCCACAGTCCTCTACCGCATCATGCAGGAGGGCGGCGATTGCCTGAGTTTCCGTTCCACCGTATTCGAGAACGAGAGCCGTCACCCCAAGGATATGTGCAATATAGGGAACCTGTGTGCCCTTTCGCGCCTGTTCGCGATGAAGAACGGAGGCCAAGCGTAACGCATCATCGAAGTCAGTTGATAACGGCTGGTTCAGCGAATGGGGCATCACTCTCCTCTTTGCTTGCCGTCATGTCGGGAACTTCACCAGACTGTGGTTTCAGTCCCGCTTTTTCCTGAATAAAGTTGTTCATTCGCTCTGCTAATGCTTTGCGTCGGAATTGCAAGAAGTCTCGATACTTTTCTGTGTGCCAAAGGGTAGGGTCACTCGGCACGCACTGGCTATCTAATGCCGCTTTTCCCTGTTTCGCAACAATTGACGCCAGATACTCGTTGGCTTCTTTATTGCTTATACGGCGGTTCGTCTGTCCTGTGATGAATGCCATGTTTGAGATTTCATTGATTTCTCCGGTTTCAAATCCCTTTTCCTTGAGAAGAGATTTAGGGATAATGTGGTGCCATTGAATGAAATGCAGTTTCCCTTGATGCGTCAGGGACAATCCTAGTCCGCTGTACCAGTCTTTGGCCCCTCCAGCCTTGAGTGCTAGGTAAGCCAGCGAGAGTAATGGACTGTTGACGCCACGACCAGCGAGGTCGCCCGCTTCAATGTGGAGCCGACCGAATTGCCGCTTCAGCGGTTCCATTAAAGCAGCCAGATTCTCACCCCGAAATACGATGCCCAAATCCTCGTTTAAAAGTGTTTCGGTCGAGCCACGTGAATATCGGCCTCTGGCATTCGCAACCAAGAGCCAGTTCAACAGCCTGCGCTGCTCAGGGGCAGAGAGCTTGTTGTCCTTCACCCGACTGATTGCAGCGAGAACATGAATGAACATGGGCGAGGACAACAAGCTCTCGTCCTCAATCCCCGCATTGGCTCTCAGAAAGTTGACAGCAAACCGAAGTCCTTCCTTCGCTTGCTCCCACCCACTCTTCAGCTTCTCCACGGGAGTGGTTGCGACCGCACGAAATAAGCATTGTTTCGTTGCAAACACCACAATGGCACGGACGAGCTGACCAAGTTCGATTGTGAACCAACTTTGTTCGCACTCATCTTGAAAAGCTTCGAGTTCCTTAAGAAGGTTGGGCCAACGAGATGTCATCTGTGCCAAAGCGAGGTCGGAGGACTTCAACTTGGCTCCAAGCGAGTTGACTCGTACGAAGATTTCCGTCACCTCTTCGTAGGTCATTTTGCGCTCCAGAACATGCACAACGTAGAGATAGTCTTTGATTGCTCGAAGTCTCTTCAACCGCTCAGAGTATTTCTGGGCCCGTGGGTCATCGAACGACTTAATGCCAGCTTTCTTGAGGAGTTCGAAATCGTTCGACGTTCGGAATACTTCACTCACCGAAACCCAATTGGGAAGTGCTTCAAGAGCCTTGCTGGCGACGACGAAAGTGCGACGATTCAACTTTTCCTGTAGACCCTGTTCTTCGCCTTCGCTATCCGTCCCGGTTTCATCGGCGAACTCATCATCGGAGAGAGTGAGTGTCTCTTCATCTCCTTCAACTTCTTGTGCCTCGCTCGGCGGGCCTTCTGGGTGCTCTAAATTGAAAAGAATGGCGATCGGACGTTTGCGGCCTCGCACCGACACATTCTCCCCGCTGATCACCGCTGTCAAAGATGTCAGACGCTGCTGACCATCGAGCAGAAGTTTGCGCCCTGCGAACGCTGTCGAATCCTGTGCTATTGCGAAATCGCGGGTCGGCACCGGCTCGTCAGTTTCCCACATCAGAATCGAACCGCTCGGATAGCAACGATAGAGTGAATCGAGGAGGTCACGGACCCGTGTCGCTTGCCAGACATAGTGGCGTTGGATTTCCGGCAACCGCAATTCACCCCGTTTGTACATGTCCACTAGACTGCCGATGGGAATATTCTGTTGCTGCATGGTGACCCTGTTCCTTCCTCAGTTGGGTTGTAACCAGCTAGTCGCCTCATCTTTTCTCATCCGGACTACCTTTGCGAAGACATCTGACTCAACTGCCCAATCAGGTCTGCTTTCAGTCGGGGTAGTGAAGAGTAGCGGTTGAATTCGACGCTCTCAATTTCCGCTCTCGTGTAATTGGAATTCCCCATGAATTTGCTGAATGAATCCGCCGCGACAATCTCAATATCTCTGCTGATTCCAAACTCCTTAGTCTGCCGAGATACGCTGGCGTTTGTGACCAGCATTGGCTTGAAAGTGAAGCCAGCCACTCGAAGGTTCGCCCGAAAATTGTCACAGGAGGCCATCAATTCATAAAGCACGTCTCTGTCAATGACATCTGTCCACTGTGTGTGCTTGCATTGTATGAGCCGGACTTCTGAGCCTAATTGGGAAATCACATCCACACCTCCATCTCCGCATCGCGGTGAGAGCCACGCCTTCCTTCCGCTTTTGTTCTCAATCAAAGCGACAAGTGCCTCAAACCTATCCCACGTAAGTCCAGTAATGTCATCAACGGTGACTACTTGTTGCGGCGGAACTGCCGCATCTGTCACTCCGAGGGAATCGAGAAGCTCCCGCTGTAGGTCATTCTCGCTTGGGATGGGGGAAAGAAAATCGGCGGCTAATTGTTTGCGAAGTCTTAGAAGTTCATCCAGCTTTTCGTCAAAAGTAGGGAAGCTGTTTTCTGGATGTGTTGATATAGGGTAATAGACGTGAACTGGCTTGGTCTGCCCAATCCTATAGGCGCGGTCAGTGGCCTGAGATTCTTTGGCTGGGTTCCACCAACGACCGTAGTGAATCACGTGATTGGCCTCGACAATCGTCAGCCCGATACCTGCCACATCTGGCGACAAAATCAAAACATTGAAACCGGATGAATTGCGAAAAGCATCCACAATTCCACGTCGGGATTTTCCAATCCCTTTTCTGCCATCCTTCCCAGTTGCCCCGTTTACGATGTGAACCTGAAAGCCGAAGACGTGTTCCAGCACAACAGCAAGGAGCTGTTGCATGTCAATGCTCCGGGTGAAGATGAGAGCTTTTTCCGACTGCGACCGGATGCCGCGCAAACAATCAACTACGCTTTGCAGCTTCGGACAGGAGTGCATTGCTTCCTCGGCGGTCGGCGGCTCGAATTTCGGGACAAGGGAGGGGTGCTGATAGAGACGCATCAAATGATGCAGAATAGAGAAGGGGTGGCTCTCAGAGCTGTTCTCGGACTTTCGATTGAGTAAGTCTGTGTGCCAGTCAACTTGCCGTTTCGATAGTACGCTCTTTATGTAATGCTCAATTTTCGGCGGCAGGTCTAGCACATCTGCCTTATTGCGTCTCAGCAAAAAGGCATCAGGGTGGCCAAGCCTGAGTCTCTCTTTGAGCTTCGGTAACCCTTCGGCATTTTCGGACGCGGACTCATAATCTTTCCGAAATTCAGTCGCACTACCCAGCAATGGACCGGGCTGAAGATAATCGAACAGATTCCAAACGTCAAATAGCCTAGTTTCGACTGGAGTTCCCGTCGAGGCGATGCGAAATCGAGAATTCAAAGCCTTCAGTGCGTGTGAAACCTTTGTACTTGGAGTCTTGAACTCTTGCGCTTCGTCCGTTACTACAGCTGACCAGCGCACTTTTGCAAACGAGTGCTGATAATTGACCACGGTCTCGTAGTTGGTCAAAATGACTTTGAATCTTCTAAGTTCTTCGAGCCGAAGCGCAGGTTGCCCAATGGCGATTTCCCTACCTCGCATCTCAGGATTCCTATAGCTCTTAATAGTGTCTCCATGAAGCACGAGAAGCGGTTCAAAGATAGAACCCTCATCCTTGAAGAACGTTCGCATGTCCGTCTGCCAAGTGGCATTCTCAACCAAAATGACGGGCGCGATGATAAGAATGGGGTTCCAAGGGGGTAAATTCGTTTCATTCCGGACATCAGACAAATCACCTGTCTCGATTAAGGCAGCAAGAAACAAGAGTACTTGCAAAGTCTTCCCGAGCCCCATATCGTCCGCCAAGAGGCAGCCGCCTCGGCTGGACTCGTAATTCGCCCTTAACCACTGATAGCCCAAAAACTGGTGCGCCTTTGGGACTGCACTGAACGACAGTGGAAGCTCTGGCCTAAAGCGTGGGTCAACCCGTGGACTTTCACCTTGATACTCAAGACTGTTCTCATTCGTGTATATGAGGACATACTTTCCGGGGCGTTGAGGTTCCTCTGTGGGAGGAACTTTTTTCCCCCTCGGTTTCAGAAGTTCTGCCAATGACTTCTCAAAGTCAGCCGTTATTGAGATTGTCTTGCCATTGAACTCTACGGTTCCGGCACCTCTGCCGATTGCGTCGGACACATCATTTTTAAGCTGAAGCAGTTCTTGGCGCGACGTGAATCGAATGCGTTCTGAACTGCCATCCGCGTAAGTGCATTCCAAGCCCAATTCTGGTTCCGGCTCCACCAGTTGCTCATCGAGGATACCCGTCCGGGAATCAAGGTAAGGGCGAACCGTAAACGGGAAATCTCCAATACCAATGACTCGCGGTCCGAACGCGAATTCGACTGAGCCAGAGACCCCGTCAAAAACAGAGGACGGGTCCCGCATAATCTCGGCCTTTGCTTGTCCTCCAAGGTGTCGAACTCGCTGTATACGACGAAGGACTTCCTGCTGCTCTTCGTCAAAAATCACCCGCACACGGCCGCCAGCTGCGTCATCGACAGCGTAAACACTCTCGATGTCATCTTCTGCAAAGAAAGCTCGAGTCAATGCATCTTGCGGGACACCTTCAACTTTGGGGACGAATGAAATCCGACCTCCGCCCTCAGCGATTATGTCAACTCCCAACTTCGAAGGGAGAAGGACACGTTCTGCGGCAAGATATTTGTCTAATTTTGCTCCAATCGAACCGGCAAGCCCCTTTATCTCGTGGAAGCGTAGAAGTGCACCTACGGTCTTTTCTTTGACTGAAGAACCATTGAAGGTATCAATCGCCTCTAGTAGGTTGAAGGTATCCGAATCCAGTCGAAACGTCTCATTGCCCGCTTTTAAGAAGCAGCCTAGCCTCTGCGATGACACCAGTTTTGAGCCCCAGTAAAACCGATATGCATATCGGAAATCGGTAGCTCCAAGCCAGCGGCTAGACTCTAGTTCCAAGCTTAAAGGAGACCACCTGCACAAATTCTCGAAAGCATTGATTCCGTTTTCTTCGAGTCGCGCAAATTCAGGATAAGCAACAAGCCATGAGGACTCCGATTGTGCAACCGTTAATTCCATGTCTTCCAATTGCAGAAGGACTGTAGGTAGAATTCGCTCGAACCTAGAGATGGAAGATTGAGGGGCTTCATGGCGCGTGATTAGGACTCCGCGCTCCTCGGCAGTGACAGTAATGTTCGAGCCTTCAAAAAGAGTCCAATTCATTTAGCTTCCGGGAGAATACCGTATTGAGCTAACAAGGTCCTCATCTTGCGTTCCCAATGTGGCAAGTGCGAAATCGCCTCAATACGGCTCTTCTGTTTTAATGTGCTTAGGTAAAATCGACCCTCTGACCAAAATGAATCGTTCAAGTGCGCAACCTTTCGTCGGTCATGGACATAGACAGCATTTCCAACTTTGCTGAACTCGACAACTACCACTGGGCCAAAATCGAGAAGAAATGCACTAGTATCGCTGTGATAATCCATCCTGCCAAAATTCCTCTTATCTCTTGTCTCGACATTTGCCAACCATCGGCTCTCGTCGAATGACGCAAGGAGTGGCCTCGACCTCTTGACCCGTCCGATGTATTTAAGCCAAAAGGGCTTTCTTCCATGCGGGTCATTGCGGGTCGTGAGGACGTGGTCAAAAAAGAGTCTGATGTCTTCGGCAGAAAGCCATTGAATCACCAAGTCCCTCGCTGATTCGTTTAAGCCCAGCCAATTAGGGGTGTTGGATGGCAATCTCGGGTCAAGGAGTCGCGAATCGCTCAGGATGAAATTCTTCAATGGTTCGGCGTGTTGGAGCGATGACTTTGAGGCGAATATCATCTGCTGGACAGCTTGCTTGAATGAACTAGGGTGCCAATGTTTGCTCGGCAATACAAGTTCAACTGTAGCTTTCTGGTATTGGGCATTTTGCATCGCGCCGACCGCATGCGAAATGCACTGTAAGAGGACCTGATTCCCGAACTCTGAATCAGCCTCTACTCCCCACTCATCGCAAAGAGTATCCCAACTCCTTCCAGTGTTGAGGATGTCTTTAGCAAATCTGGTTGGTCCATCACTGTTCAATACGTAACCAAAATTCTGCTTCCATTTCTCTATCAGAGCGTTCTTCTTTGAATAATTCAAAAGGGCAGTCCGAAGAATCCCAACAGACGGTGTGTTGGCCATGCTTTCCCAACGGCGATGCACGCTTCGGACTAACCCTTGCAAGGACCGAGCGTTCACCCTTTCTGGCGTCAACGCAAGACTCTGAAAGTTCGGCTGAATCGCGATTTCGGTTTCCCAACTCAAATATCGGATTGCCCTAGCAGGGAGCTCGATTGGTCGAGAGTTTTCAATTTCTCTCCACAATGCCACATAGTTAGCTGGGCATTTCACCGGTCGTGCTTTTTTTGGTTGGGAGAGCTGAATCACCGTCGCCCGCAATTTGCCGATCAAGCGGTCCGGCGGTAGTGGCGGCGGGGCACCCTGATGCAAGACTCCGGAAAGTCTCTCTATGTCGCCGAGAATCTCAAAGCACGAGCGGGTATCAGGCATTCCTAATCACATTCCGAAGAGACTGTGGAATTCGCGCTGCTCAAACGAGCGAACCCGAATTTTGAAAATGACACGGCGGCTCCGGTCTTTATCTTCACTCCCTGTGTTCGCATCGAGAATAGGCTCCCTGCTTCCTCGGCCAGTAGCGGAAAGGAAATCCAGAAAGCAAGCTTTATCTTCCGTACCTAAGGCTCCAAGGGTTTGCTGAACAACCGCCAACGAACGCTGCTGGCTGAGAGGAAGGTTATGTTCGTCGGTGCCTGTCGAGTCAGTGTGGCCTTCGACGACAATTGAGGCGATTTCTTTGCGATACTTGCCACATGCGACTCCCGCCAGTAGAGGCGAGAACCGGTTGAGGAATGCAATTCCCTTTTGGGGCACTGCCGTCCCATTCACAGTGAAATCCAACAAGCCCGATGGCACCAGCACAATCAGCGCAAGAGGGTCCGCTGGGTCTTGTTGAACTTGTACTCCTTGGCTAGAGAAGATTTTGAGGTCGTTCTTTAGGTCTTCCAGAATCCTGTTCCGTGTATTTTCACCTTCTGCCGACGCATTGTTTAGCGTTGCGACAAGCAGCAGCACAAAAATGACCATGAGCGAAGTCATCAAGTCGGTCAGAGAACTTGCTAGATTGCCGCTGCTGCTCTTATCAGCCATGTCCAACCCTTCCGGTCGACCTTGCGGCCATCACTTCGCTCAAGTCCTGCAAATATTCTGAAAGTTCATCCACAGAAGCGCCCAATCGCTGGGTGGCAGATGCGAAGTGTTCATCCGAAACTTTGGCGAGTGATTCATAGCCTCTCTTGCAAAGTTCCAGATGTTGCGCGAGGTTTCGTTCCAAAGTCTGTAGTAGTGCAGACGCAGACGTCTCAACTTTCGTGAACGTCTGCTGATATTGGGTCATTGCTTGCGATATCCGCTCCAATAAATCCTGCTGTTCCCTTCCGGCCAATGCAAGGTTCTCAACCTGCGAAGAGGAGAGCCCAGCAACTCGCTGAAGACCTTCTTGGGAGTCCCGCACCGCTTTAGCGGCACCACTCATCGCAGTGGTGCAAGCTCCCGCATCTGAAGAGACCTGTTGAAGCTTGGTGAGGACGGAACTGAAATGAGCCGAGGCGGTAACAAACTGAGAAGCAGATTCGTCCAGTGATGCTCTGAGCCGGTCAGCCGTCTCCAATTGACTCGTATGTTTTTGAATCAAGGAGGCAAGTTGTTCTTGGCTAGTCGCCGACCAATCGCCTGCATCTTTCAAGATGGTCCTTGCCGCTTCTGTACTCGCTTGCGATGCTTGTACCATTGAAGCACGAGTCTGTTCAGTTAGTTCTGTGACCTTCGAGGACAAGTCACTCATGAGCGCGGTCATCGCCGCCCCCATGTTGTTCATAGACGACCCCGTGGCCCGTTCAATCTCCACCAGCATTGAACGGAGGACATTTGTGAGGTCTTCGACCTGCGTTCGTCCCAACGCCATTTGCTCAGCGGCTGAATTCTTAGCAAAACTAACCAGCTCAGTGAGAGCCGCTTGCGTGGTCTGATTCTGCGTGTTCATTTGCTCAAGCACCGAGGCAGCGCCAGCAAGTGATTCGGACAATCGTGAGAACTGCGCCATCGTGTTCCCTGATAATGAGGCTGAGAACTGCTCTCCCATCGTGGTGAGAGAATGAGTGAGCGATTGTTCGAGTCGACTCATCATCCCGGCCAAACTGTCAGTGATTGTGTTGCTCTTACTTTCCTCCGTCACCTTAAGGACCTGATTGAGGCTCTCAATAGCGGAAATCATTCGTTCAAGAGTAGGTCCCATGCTCTCGCTGAAAGATTGTTTGAGCCTGCCGGACAAATCCGCATTGAAGGCTCGGAAGGCTATCGACTGCTCCTCCATGTCCTTCTGAAGCTCCACTAGCAAATGCGTCGATGTAAGGACCGGTATGATGCTTGCAATAGATTCGGTAAGTCGTGAAATCGACCTGTCGAGAGCATGAAACTGTTGCTTCTCAATCACCACGAAGACAGTCGCTGCGAATAGTGCTGCTATCGATGAAACAAACTTGCCGGATAATCCATCGATGAGCAGGGGCATCCCCTCCACTCGATTGCCATTAATTCTCACATGTAGAAGCGCCACCAAGATTGCGATGAAGGTGACAAGTAGTCCAGTTCCAGTCAAGAGTCCCGGAATCGCCTCATACCACTCGCGATTCAATTGAGATGCGGTAATCTCGTCAGGTTTCAAGAATTCTGAGGCGGAGCGGGATAGCCAGTATTCGTCTCCAGAACTTCCTTTACGGCGAATCAGGTTCCTTTCGATTCGAGTCCAAATGCCGGACGGCAGGGAGCGGCCATCAAAAAGTTCTCGAATGGCTTCTATCTCGCTCAGACGAAGGCCGGCTCCCGGAGAGGGCGCTCGATATTCGCCTAGGGACCGCGCAGCTCGTTCGCACGAAGCACTCAGAAGTCGCACTCTGATGCTCAAGTAGATAGCTGCAACGAACGCGATTAGCAGCAGCAGCCCTGCGGCCACCCATGCAAAAACGGGAGCGGTAACGCCAATGAACTGCCGGGTCTCAATTAGATAGTTCACTTAATCTGCTGCCCTTCTGTCTCAGCTCGATGAAGATACTCATGCAATGCATCATGAAGGATGTCCTGACTCGTCCGACGCTGAGTCGCCCTAAGCACGCAGAGACGGACATACGTGTCATCGTCGACCTTCACAGTCAACGCGACGGGTCTCGCCTCCGCTGAAGCTCCATTTCGAGCAGGTGTCTTCCTCGGGACAGGACGACGGTTCTTGCCTGTACGTTCCATTTTTGTGAATTTCTTGCGTGCACCGAGTATAGTTCGCATTTACGTAGCTGCGTACTCCAAGATTTGCTGTGTCATAACACTAAGGTGTAATTGCATACGCGCCAAACTCCGCAATTCATCTCAATTGACACTTCGGGCACTTCGGCGGAGGGCTTCCGGTTCACCGAACGTGCAAATTGCTAAGATGATTGACCTAGGCATACTCCATGGCTAACAATCACTCTGAACTAGAGAAGCGTCTGTGGGATGCCGCAGACGACCTGCGAGCGAACTCCAAGCTGAAGTCGGCGGAATACTCAGTTCCCGTTTTGGGACTCATCTTCCTGCGTTACGCTGACCACAAGTTCACCTTGGCCGAGAAGAAGCTAGCTCAGCAGGGTTCCGGTCGCCGTAAGGTCGGCAAAACCGACTATCAGGCCCAAGGAGTGCTCTACATCCCCGAGGAGGCTCGGTTCGCGTACCTGCTCAACCTCCCCGAGGTTGCCGATGTCGGTAAGGCCATCAATGCCGCTATGAAGGCCATCGAGGCCGAGAACGAAGACCTCAAGGACGTTCTGCCCAAGACCTACAACGCCCTTGAAAAGAATCTCCTCGTAACCCTGCTCAAGAACTTCTCCTCAATCCCCATGACCATCGAAGGCGATGCCTTCGGCAAGATTTACGAGTATTTTCTCGGGAACTTCGCTATGAGCGAGGGGCAGAAGGGCGGCGAATTTTTCACACCCCTTAGCATCGTCAACCTCATCGTAGAAGTCATCGAGCCTTACCACGGACGCATCCTCGACCCGGCGTGCGGTTCAGGCGGCATGTTTGTTCAGTCGGCTGCGTTCGTTGACCACCACCAGAAGAGCGTCAACGAGATTTCCGTCTACGGGCAAGAGAAGGTCGCCGAGACCATACGCCTCTGCAAGATGAACCTCGCCGTGCACGGGCTCTCCGGCGACATCCGCCAGTCTGTCACCTACTACGAAGACCCACACAAGAGCGTCGGCAAGTTTGACTTCGTGATGGCAAATCCGCCCTTCAATGTGGACAAGGTGGACAAGGAGCGCATCAAGGACGACCCACGCTACCCGTTCTCGCTGCCCAAGGCCGACAACGCAAATTACCTCTGGATTCAGTTGTTCTATTCGGCGCTGAACGAGACCGGACGCGCCGGGTTCGTAATGGCAAATTCAGCGGGAGACGCCCGTGGCTCGGAGTTGGACATCCGCCGTGACCTATTGAAGTCGGGAGCCGTGGACGTGATGGTCTCTGTGGGCTCCAACTTCTTCTATACGGTCACGCTGCCTTGCACGCTATGGTTCCTCGACCGGGGCAAGGCCAAGGGCAAGCTGAAAGACAAGGTACTCTTCATCGACGCCCGTCACATCTTCACGCAGATTGACCGAGCGCATCGCGAGTTCTCACCTGAACAGATTGAGTTCCTCTCTAACATCGTCCGCCTCTATCGGGGCGAGAAGCTGGACACCGATGCGGAGAGCGGTGAGCTAATGAAGAAAAGCTTCCCAAATGGCAAGTACGCTGATGTGCTCGGCCTGTGCAAGGTTGCAACGCTAGATGAAATCGAAGCGCAGGGGTGGAGCCTTAACTCCGGTCGCTACGTTGGGGTTGCGGAACGGACCGCTGATGACTTCGAGTTCGCTGAGAAGCTGGAGGAACTGAACGAAGAATTGGAGACGCTGAACGTTGAGGCAAGGGAGTTGGAAGAGAGGATTGCCGAAAACATCTCTGTTCTTCTGGAGAGCACTCGATGACCCCGTGCTGGACTGAGAAACATCTGGGCGAGGTCATCACACTCCAGAGAGGATTTGACTTGCCAGAACGTGAGCGGCAATCGGGCGTAGTGCCGATAGTGTCCTCGTCAGGGATTACCGGATACCACGTTGCCGCAAAATGCAATCCACCCGGCGTCGTCACGGGCCGATATGGCACTCTTGGGGAGGTTTTCTATATTGACGATGCTTATTGGCCGCTGAACACTACGCTGTGGGTGAAAGACTTCAAGGGAAACAACCCACGATTCGTTAGCTTCCTACTGAAAACTCTTAATCTCGGCCACCAAAACGCTGCTGGCGCAGTTCCCGGAGTAAACAGAAACGCATTGCATTTGCTCCCAGTTAAGGTACCACCCCTTCAAACACAGCGACATATTGCCGAAATTATTTCGGCCTACGAAGACCTGATTGAGAACAACACCCGGCGAATCAAAATTCTGGAGCAGATGGCTCAGATGCTTTACCGGGAGTGGTTCATCAACTTCCGATTTCCCGGACGTGAGAAGGTCAAGATGGTCGAGTCGGAAATCGGAGTCTGTCCGGAGGGTTGGTGCCAACCCTATCACAAGCTAGTAGATTTCCTCGAAGGACCGGGCTTGCGGCGTTGGCAGTACCGGGACACTGGTCTCAGATTCCTGAACATCAGAACGATAGGAAACGGAGACATTGACCTAACAAAAACACAATTCATTGACCCTAATGAAGCGGAAAAGAAATACAAGCACTTTCTCCTATCTGAGTTCGACCATGTTGTGTCTAGCTCTGGGACTCTTGGGCGAATTGTGACCGTCAGACAAGACCATCTCCCTCTAATGCTGAACACGAGCGTTATCAGGATGAGACCTCGTACCTCGCAAGTCGGTAGATGGCAACTGAAGGGGTTCCTGAGGTCAGACTATTTCCAAAATCAGATTCTCTCTTTTGCAAGCGGGGCGGCTCAAATGAACTTCGGTCCCGTCCATCTAAAGCAAATGAAGATACTGGCCCCTTCCGCAGAAATCAGTGCTGCCTTCGAGAAAATCGTCTCTCCTCAGGAACTCTCAATCTGTAATCTTATTCACAAGAATCTGGTATTGCGTAAAACCCGCGACCTGCTCCTCCCCAAGCTGGTCTCCGGCGAACTCAGTGTTGAACATTTTGGAAAGGAAGCAGTCGAGCAGATGGCATGACGTACAAAGACCAAGACGGCGAAGGAACGCTCGAACTCAACACGATTGAGTTGTTCGACCGTATGCGTTGGGAGGTCGCGGACTGCTACCACGAGACCCTCGGAGAGAACGGCACGCTTGGCCGGGAGACCTCGGTACAAGTCGTTCTCGAATGCCGTCTCCGGGCCGCAATCGCAAAGCTGAACTCCAGTCTTTCCACCGCCGCCATAGACCTCGCCATCGCCGAGGTTGTGAAAGACCGCAGCGTCCTAAGTCCCGTTCGGGCGAACCAAGAGGTCTATCAACTCCTCAAGGACGGCGTGAAGGTCACCTTCCGCACGGCGGACGATGAAGAGTCCGTCGAAGTCGTCAAAATCATCGACTGGGAAAGGCCGGATAACAACGACTTCTTTCTTGCCTCGCAGTTTTGGATTTCCGGCGACTACGGCAAGAAACGTGCCGACCTATTGGGCTTTGTGAATGGCATACCGCTCATATTTATCGAACTGAAGGCATCGCACAAGGCTCTGGAGAACGCCTACAAGCACAATCTCTCCGACTACAAGAGCACGGTTCCGCAACTGTTTTGGTTCAACGCCGTCGTCATCCTCTCGAATGGGTCAAAGAGCAAAATTGGCAGCATGACTGCCGGGTGGGAGCACTTCGCCGAGTGGAAGAAGATTAACGATGAGGGCGAAGAGGGTGTGGTCAGTTTGGAGACCATCGTCCGTGGAGTTTGCGACAAGACGCGGCTACTCGACCTCGTGGAGAACTTCACCATATTCAGCGAGGCCAAGGGAGAGACGGCGAAGCTGGTCGCCAAAAACCACCAGTACCTCGGCGTGAACCGCGCCCTAAAAGCCGTTGAGGAGATAAAGCAGAACCAAGGCAAGATTGGCGTCTTCTGGCATACGCAGGGCTCGGGCAAGAGCTATTCGATGATTTTCTTCTCGCAGAAAGTGTTGCGGAAGCTGACCGGCAACTGGACGTTCCTCATTGTCACCGACCGCGAAGACCTCGACAGCCAAATCTACAAGAATTTCGCTTCGACAGGCGCGGTGATTGAGAAGGAAGAACACGTGAGGGCTCAGAGTGCCGAGCACCTGAAGCGGCTGCTCGACTCGGAAGATCATCGCTACCTGTTCACCCTCATTCAAAAGTTCCGCACCGAGGCCGGCGAGGCGTACCCCCGGCTCTCTGACCGCTCCGACATTATCGTCATCACCGACGAGGCGCACCGGAGCCAGTACGACACTTTTGCCTTGAATATGCGGAATGCCTTGCCGAACGCGGCGTTCATCGGCTTCACGGGCACCCCGCTGATGGCTGGCGAGGAGCGGACGAAGGAAGTCTTCGGTGACTACATCTCGGTCTACAACTTCAAGCAGTCGATTGATGATGGCAACACGGTTCCGCTCTACTACGAGAACCGTATCCCTGAGTTGCAACTGGTAAATGAGAACTTAGCCGAGGACATCGCCGAAATTGTGGAGTCCGCCGACCTGAGCGACGACCAGCAAGCCAAGCTGGAGCGGGAGTTCGCTCGGGAGTACCACCTAATCACTCGCGAAGACCGGCTGGAGAAGATTGCCGACGACCTTGTGGCTCACTACTCAGGGCGGGGCGTGTTGGCGAAGGCGATGGTCATCTCCATCGACAAGGCGACCGCCGTCAAGATGTACGACAAGGTTCAGAAGCACTGGAAGGCGAAGCTGGCGGAGATGCGGAAGGCCATCGCTGCTGCCGACCCCTCCGAGAGGCCGGAACTCGAAAGCCGCTTGAGCTACTTCGAGAAGACGGATATGGCAGTGGTGGTGTCGCAGTCGCAGAACGAGATTGAGGAGTTCCGGAAGAAAGGGCTCGACATCGCCACTCATCGCAAGCGGATGGTCAAGGAGGATTTGGAGACCAAGTTCAAAAATCCTGACGACCCGCTCCGAATCGTCTTCGTCTGCGCGATGTGGATTACCGGCTTCGATGTGCCGTCGTGCTCGACAATCTACCTCGACAAGCCGATGAAGAACCACACCCTGATGCAGACCATTGCTCGGGCGAATCGCGTGTGGCAGGAGAAACAGAACGGGCTCATCGTGGATTACGTGGGAATCTTTCGCAACCTCCAGAAGGCTCTCGCCATCTACGGCACCACAGCAGCCGGGGGCGAGATGCCCATTAAGGACAAGGAAGGGCTTGTTCGGTTGCTTAATGACGAAATCCAGAAGGCTTTGGTTTTCTCACAAGAGCACGGTGTGGAACTTGACAAGATTCTAAAGGCGACTGGCTTCGAACGGGAAAAGTTAAAGGACGACGCGGTTGCCGCGTTTGTTCTGACGGACGACATCCGCCGTCAGTTCCTCGGCATGGTTGGGGGTGTCGAGAAGCTCTTCAAGTCGCTGCTGCCTGACCCGGCAGCGAATCAATTCGGGCCGATACGTAAGATGCTGGCGGTGATAGCGGAGAAGATTCGTTGCGAGATTGGGGTCGCCGACATCTCCGGTGTGCTGGAACAAGTGGAGGATGTTCTCGACGCTTCGATTGCAACGGAGGGCTATGTGATTCGCCCCTCGGCGACCGACGCGAACTATATCGACCTGAGCCAGATTGATTTCGAGGAGTTGAGGCAGCAGTTCGAAGCGGGGCGCAAGCCGATTGAAGTGCAGAAGCTGAGGGCGCAGCTTACCACGAAGGTCGTCAAGATGGTGCAGTTGAACAAGACGCGGATGAACTTCCTCGAAGAGTTCCAACGGATGATTGAAGAGTACAACTCCGGCGCGGCAAACATCGAGACCTTCTTTGCTCGGCTGATGGCATTCACTCAGAAGCTTTCCGAAGAGGACAAAAGGGCAATCGCTGAGGAGCTAACCGAGGAAGAATTGACCATCTTCGACCTCTTGACCAAGCCTGACCCGGTTCTGACGAATGCCGAGGAACACGAAGTCAAAAAGGTCGCTAAGGAACTTCTCCAGAAGTTGAAGGCAGAGAAGCTGGTTCTCGATTGGAAAAAGCGTCAGGCAACTCGGGCGGCAGTGCGATACACCATCGAGACGGTTCTGGATGAACTGCCGCGCACCTACACGACGGAGCTTTACCAGAGCAAATGCAACGTGGTCTACCAGCACGTGTTCGATTCCTACTCTGGTATGGGTGGTGGAATCGATGCCACGCCAATCTAACCCCATTTCTGAACGAATCCGTCAACAGCTCTACGCGAACCGCATGCACATATTTGTCGGGAAAAGGGAGTTCACCCGCTTTAAATTGGTATGGAAGAAATGAAAGAACTTCTCAGCAGAGCGAGGGCGAAGCTCTGGAACGTGCTTGCAGGTCACGGACCCATCCCAACTGACATCCCAAGCGAAAAGAAGGTGGCAATCGAAGCACGCCGAAAGAAGCATGTAGCGAAATGGAATAGAGTCATCGAGTGCATTGAATGCTCAATCGCAATCAGAAACTTAAGGGCTCGAATCCATCACGAAGGCCTCGGGTGACCAGCGAGCTTCCTACTCCGCCGAGAAGCAGCTTTCGCCTCTCGCGTCCTACCATCAATCCCGCCTCGATCCCACAGCGTACTCCGACATTTTTTGGAAGCGCACAGCTTGGGATGCCCCACGGACGGAATCCAGACGTGTCCGCAGACATCGCACACGGCTACCTTTTGCAATTTCCAGCCCACGACTGAAGTATACATAATGCCCTGTGGTCATTATGCCCTTGAGCTTTGGGTCTATTTCATCTATAGTATGATCAATGGACAGAATGCACAAAGGTCAGAACATCAATGATCAAGCAGAACTATTGAGTATCTTTGCGGCGGAGTTCTTTCGCCATCCCGGAGACCTCGGCTTTACAGCCATTGTGCGTGCTCCCGACGCGGAAAGGGCACGGAGCGAGGCATGGCGTCTCTTTCCGGAGTACCGGAGGTTGTCTTCAGCAACTCGCGTTCATGTTCTCCACTATGCGGAGGTTGATTGGGATTCTGGGAGAGTAATCGTTGCGAAACAGGAGAGTCGGAGATTGACTCCGGTCTTCTTCGCAGATGATGAGGCGGACGAAAAAGCCGGGGAGAACGCCTGACCAACAGATCAACACCCGATCAGATCATTTGGGAGGTTGTCGCTATGAAACGTGTCGCTCTTTACCTACGAGTAAGTAATCCAACTCAGTTTCTGGAGAACCAATCGTTTCAGCTTCGGGAAATCTGTTCAAGGCGTGGGCTAGAGATTGTTGCGGAATACAGTGACAAAGGCATCTCAGGAACAAAAGCTAGGCGTCCCGGCCTCGACGCACTCATGCGTGACGCAAGGAAACGGAAGTTCGACGTGGTCTACGTCGCCGCGTTTGATCGAATTGCTCGCTCTGTACGCCACTTTCTTCAGGTTCTGGATGAACTGGAAAGCTTCGGCGTTGAGTTCTGTTCCGCTCGAGAAGCAATTGACACTTCCGGCCCCATGGGGAGGCTCTTCCTCACAATAATCGGCTCAATTTCGGCACTGGAGCATGATCTGATTCGAGACCGGATAAAGCAAGGCATGGCCCGGAGGCGTCTGATGGGTCTGCACGTAGGTCGCCAGCCACTAGACGTGAACCACCGCGCACTCGTAGCTGACCGTTTATCCGGCATGAGCCTGACCGACGTTGCCAAGCGATATGGTGTGAGCCGCGCCAGCGTTGTCCGTTGGGTACGCGAGGCTAAGCAGATGAGTAGTGTTTCGCCTACTCCAATTCAGCCGAAACACGAGGTTCGAGAGGAGGTGGCCGCATGATGGATCAGGTAATCGTAAGATTCCGCCCGAGCAGGGGAGTTCCTGCTCTTCCGAGTGAGTCGCTCAACATGGCCTTGGTTTCTCTGGCGGAGTCGGATGAACTCCAGCCATTGCTCCGGGGGGCAACTGAGGAGGGCAAGGCGCTCGCGATTGACGTCTTTCGGAATCGGGAGGGATGCCCGGTCTTCATCAACTTCAGTAAGGAGACCTTAGAGTGATAGTTCTGCGAGCTTCAACCGACATTCGGAACCTAACGCGTTCGGACGCTTTTCCGCCGCAGTACTCCTTCCGTGTCAACCTTCTCGTAGACGCCAGTCCGGTCTAGTCCTGAACCAGCTTAGCCATCGGCACCTCGAATACCTCGCAGATGCGCAATAGTGTGGTGACCGTGATGGGGCGACGACCGGCCTCAACGTGCTGCCAGTGGCACGGGTACCCAAAGCGCGAAAGAACTGGTCTTGATTCGCCACGCATTGGGTTGTAGAGTGTTACGAGCTAAAACACCACGAGCAGATTAGCGTACACCATCCCTTCGAGGTACGGAGATGCGGAAAGCAAGGACTGTTCTGACCATCGCCGTCTGTATCCTCCTCGGCGCGATTTCGTCTGATTCGGAGAGTGTGCCGAATGCCAAACTCTCCGTTATGGGTCTTGCAGGAGGCGAGGAGCAAGCGATTGCAGAGGAACTCGTCCGGTCTAATGGCTTTATTGAAGCCGAGTGTCCCAGTTGGCGAAAACAAGGAATCTCACCGCCCATGTGCTTCAGTCGGAGCGAGGGTGAGAAGCTGGCTCTCTCATTCATCAACGGGCACTTGTCCATGGCGGATTACGACTTCAGTCTCGCTCGATACGACGGAATCAGGGACAATCTAATTCGCCAATTTGGCGCTCCAAGGCCATATCGTGATGGCAATGACGGTTCTTGGGTATATGATTTTTGGCGGAATAGCGATAAAACGGTTGAGATTGACATCTCTAAGCGAACGGATGGAACCGGCTACATCACGCTCGATGCTGTTCATCTGGCGCAGAAGACAGCTACTACGAATCCCGGTGTAACACCGATGCGACAACAGGCTCACGATGTCAGTGATACAGAGTGCGCCGTTTCATCTGACGATTGCATCGTAATGCGAGTGCTAAGCGCGAAGCTCGTAAACATGACTACTACTGACCCAAATGGCTACACAGTTTCTCGCAGCCTACCGTTCCAGCGGTTGACGGTGTCTCTCAGGGGGAAGAGAACCTCCGATGGCGTGTGGTTCAACGGACAGAACTATAGATTCGCCGACATCTTGTGCTTGAAGGGTTGCGGCCGATTTTTGAAGATTGGTGAGACATACCGAATGAGAATCGGAACTCAACCGACCTCTTCTGTACCGTTTATCCATCCGTACCTTACATTGGATAAGAAAAACTCTGCGACAGTGCAAGCGTGGCAGCTTCTCGAATTGTGCCCGCAGGGCAACCGCTTTCAATGCACAGCACTCTCTACCGTTGACGACCGATAACGAGAGGTGCCCAAGAAGAGACCCCGGTCTGGTTCACAAACCCGCATTCCTCGTTTCAAGTTTTCGCCGCCTTTTTCTATCTGGATCGGGGCTTCGAAGATGGTCAATTGGGATTAGTCAATGATCACTTGTGCTCGCCGGATCGGCAATTGTGGTTTAGAATCTGATGGGGAATCGACACACAAGGGTCCGGATGTCAAAGGGCAAAGGCAAAGCAGCGCGTGCATATTGGTATTCTCAATTAACTGAAACTGAACTTCTACTGGTTAGAACGGGTTATCCTTCGCCTGAATCCAAGGATGAAGCGATTCGACTCCGAACCTTGGCGAAAGAACTGTACTCCAGTTCACCAAAAGACAACGATGCGCCTTGTTGCTATGTGTTCTTCGACACGAAGACTGCACACCATGCCCGGTGCTCCCGAAAATCTCCAGATGCCAATATAGCCCGGATTGATAAAAGCTCGCTGGGAACTGCTGAGTCACAGATTTCCGTCGCGGATGGAGGGAAGCTGGGCAGCGGTTTAAATTCCCAAATTCCCTCCCCTGCTGAGATGCCGACAACACTCGTTCCCACAGAAACGGCTTCACCAGATTCTGAACAGCATAAGCCGAAGAGCATTATCAGCATAAAAGACCCCATGAAGCGTCCGACGTTCCTTTCGCTACAAGATGCTGAGGCGTGGGAGACGGCAAACACTGAGACAGAAGGTCCGATTGCGCGTTCAATCCTTGGAAACCGGATCGAAGCGAGAAGGGAGGCATTCACCACTTCTAAAGAGTCTCGTCGCCCGTTCCTTAGGAATGATCCCCCTCCTCCGAATCGGCAAGCGGAAGCGAAGGTCGTGATTCACGGAAGACTGCCATGGAGACCTCAGGAGTACCCGTTCGCGGAGTTGCTCCAAAAACTCTCCGTGCCACCTGAGAACGAGATTCACGCGTGGTTTACGCAAATTCTCGGAACTCCAGACATTGATGCGGTTGTGGTTGCCAAAAACATTGGGCTATTCGTCATTGAGCTAAAGAACTGGAGCCTCGGCGCAATACACGAGATTCACGGAGCAGAAGTAATCAAAATAGATGAGAACGTCAAGAAGTCGACTACAAAACCGCCTTGGCAACAGGCTTATGATGCGATGGATGTATTCAGCGCAAGGATGGTTAACTATCCCGCTTGCAATGGGGTTTGGTTTTCTTCTGTCGCTTCGTTGTTTCGGATATATCGAGAGTCGTTCCTGCGGAAGTTTAAACAGCATTGCACCGCGCCCGGCGCATTGGAGTTGATCGCCAACGGCGTAATTTTTGCAGACGACCTACTAAGTGGGCGAGCATTCTTGGACAGGCTAAAGATTTCGAAGCACAATCCCGTCTACCGGAGAAAGCCAAACAGAAGTCGAGACCTTCTCTCTCGCTATGGCGTTGATCTGGTTCGCGCGGTTGAAAGCTACATCAATTTCAAGGCCATACCTTCGGAGAGTCCAACCCCGAGCGATAAGAAGAGGCTCGCGCTGATTGAGGAGGAGGAAGAAAGGGACCTCTCCAGATGTGATCTCACGAAGGACATCCTTTGCTGGGGATATGCAGGTACTGGTAAGACGGTGCTTGCTCTTCAGTCCGCGTTGCGAAAAAAAGGCGCAACGCTCTTCACATGCTTCAACAAGGTGCTTGCAACAGACATCCGCAGGTTGACCAGTTTCAGCCCCGTCTACCGTGAATTGCCGATTGAGGTTTACCACACGTACGATCTCATCGACACTTGCGAAGCAAGGCTTGGGATACTATTCGAATCTCGAAACTCTAATGAAACCATGTCTCATTGGGCTGGTCGGCGAGTAAAGAGAATCTTGGAAAAGGACGCGTCCGACCCCAGACTCTCTTCCATATGGAATCACGTGATTGTAGACGAATCACAGGACCTCGAAGACTGCGCATGGCTCTTGATTGAAAGAATATGTAGCTCGCAAACGACAATGTTTGTGATTGATGGGAAGAAGCAGCAACTCTATCGGTCGGACCGGTCACACTTCCTTCAGTCTTTCCCCTCACGGATTCCAGACAAGAATAGGAGGGAAAAACGACGGGTATTCCGAACTACCAGTGAATCGTTCTTACTCGCCCAATTGTTTGTGGAATGTTTTCCACTTGCTGATCGTGCAGAACGTATGTGGAAGGAACGGTTCCTTGAGCAGTATCATCGTGCCCGTGAGTCCGAAGCAATAGAACAGTCGCATTTCGACTTTGACCTTCCACGCGGGAAAGGTTCAGCCCCCAAGTTGAGAAACGTAGCAAAGTCATACCCGGATGGCGCTACAGGAGGAATCGCTTCTTTCGTCGCCTCTCTGTTGAAGCAAGCAAGTCAAGGGCTGGAGGGCGTCAGTGGGATTCCTTCCGACATCTTGATCCTCGTACCATTTTCAAACTCTGATCTCACCAAAAACAGACCTGATTGGAAAGAGATTGCCATATCGGCTTGCCGTACGCTTGGCATGGAGTATGTAGACTATTCAATCAGCCAGAATCGTGAAATTCCTCACTCACCGAACGAAGTTCGAATCTGTACATTCCATAGTTGTCGCGGGATCGAAGGATACTATTCTCTGGTTCTCGGGTTTGAATCGCTTTGCGAAGCTGCAAATCAGGTGAATGTATTTGCGCAGAACCTTGGTTACATCACATTGACGCGGGCGGTCTTCGATACGGACATCGTTTTCTGGCTTCCCGATGAACGGTCGAAGGCAGAGATTTCGTTTCTTCGCGAGATGCTCTTGTTCACGGGATTCTGAACGCGAAGCTGAACAATGGTCGGTTGTGGCTCGGTTACGGTAGGCTTCGGAGCCGAAGTTGTGACCAACCGCTACGAATTTGGGCCACTGTGCTTCGGCGTTTGGGCACTGAAGGCGGTACCCCTCTGGGAAGAATGCAGGCCCGTGCAGACCGCCTCGTGCCGGGAGAATGCTTGATCCCTGCGGCGGTTTGATATCTTTCGCCTTTATCTGCCATCCGCGAATCAGTTCAATGACGTTCATGAGGAGGACTCTCGACCTGCCGTGGCGTTTGAGAATACTCAGTACTCATCAGCCTTCAACTCATAGGTGCGCTTCGGGTTTAGCTCCTGCGCCACGAAAGCACGGAGGTTGGTCAGACTGTTAGCGAGATATGCTCGACCTTCCCACATCAGCATTTTGGCCGGTTCCCAATATGAGGCGTCGTCTCGATAGACGTAGTCTATGAAATCTTCTATTTGAGCCTTGGTGACCGTTACCCGTATGTCCAATCGTTCCCAAACGGGATTCAGGTTGCGTTCCTTGCACCAACCCGCTACGACGCCGGGCCAGCACCGGTAATTATTCGGCGGAGCGGGGAACCAGACGTGTGTGGAATTGAATTGTCCTCCGAATATGCCCTTCTCTACACGTAGCTTTAATCGCTTATCTGTGGTTAAGTCTATCCAGCAGTTGAACTCAGTCATTGGTCGATATCCTGTTCCTCTCGATAGCTGTGAAGTCGGCCACCCGCACTGACCCAATCATCCTCATCTCAGGTATCTCAACTGGGAGTACACTTCATGGACGCTTCACTTCATGAGTGCATAATCGTTAGTGATGAGGCTCGAAATCCGAGTGAAATCAAAGCGCGAAAGGACGAATCACGCTACACGCTACATCTGCTGACTGACCTGAATAGCCTCCTTGAGGCCATCCAAGAAGTCCTGTGAATGAGAAATCCAATCGTCCGATGAGAGGGTGACCCAAGCGTTCTGATAGTTCTGAGGCAGATTGACGCCTGACGCGACTAGACGGTTTCCAAATGCCTCAGAGAACTTGGTGGCGCGGTCTGAGGTTTTGAGCGCAATCAGGTGCAGTTCGAGAGTACCGTTCGCGAAGACCGTGAACGGGGATACTGAAGCGTGAAGCCAAGGCCATTTCGGGCTAAAGGTAGCGGTCACTGTACCTCGTCCCCATACCACATTGGCATTTAATGATTTGCAGGTCTCATAAATGTTCCCGATAGCAGCAATGTCTTCGGGCTTGAGCCCCTTTAGGATCGCATTCTGTCTGAAGCCCTCCCAATCGGTGGCGACAGGCTGCCGGCTCTGCTGCTTCGAAGCATCACGCTTAATCTGGCGAATCTGCTCAGTGAATCCAAAAAGGGTTGGGACGACGATACGAGTTTTCTCCAATTCGTACTGTCGAGCTTCGACCAAAAGTACCTCCACCGTCCCCAACTGCTTGTTCATGAACTCCACGAGCCGTTTCAATTCGGGCGGAGCTTGCTCAAGGAAGAAGATGATGCGAATTTCACTTGCTTTGAGCTTCTTTTCGAAGGCGCTGAAGAAGTTCTCAACCGAATCCACAACTTCTGAACGGAGCCCATGTAGACCCTCGTCCAAGGAAGTACCGTTCTCTTTTGCCGTTAGCTCCGCGAATGAGCGGAGGTCGTCAGCGGTCCAGAAATACTGAGCATTTGCCGCATATTCTAAGACTTGGCCAACGACTTCCCGTCGTGCTCGCGTGTCGAGGTAACGCTTGCATTCCACAAATGTCGGTGTGGCATTCTGGTCAGCAAAGAGGAAGTCGATACTCCATCGGTCTGTTCCGGTGGATGGGTCAGGGACTGGCATTTCGCGTTTAATAAGCAGCCACCGACAAGGCGCTTCTGGATCGATTTGGTCGCCGGGAAGAAGGTCGAAGTTGTTCAGGAGGATCGACTGAAGTTCCTTGTCCTCATCTTTACAGTTCAGTAACTTCAAGGGTTTCGATGTACCGACTTCGCTCAGTGCGTAGACTTTTGCCATTGGCCCTTCCTGCCTTCATCTCACAGCCACTATCAGTCGCCCTACTCATCGATGTTTCGTTCCCAGAGTTGAGTCGTCTATCGTGCAGTCGCTTTCAAGCCGAGTATAGAGCACTAAAACGCTGCACTCAGGTTGCGCCTCTCTAAAATGCCTGATTGCCTCCTCTCAGTTCATTAGTGGGAGGTAGTCATTCGGCATATAGTGTCCATAGAGTGCCACTTGATTCGCGGGCAGTTCACATCTATACCGATGGCTCGTGCTTCCGCAATCCCGGTGGCAGTTCCGGCTGCGCTGCAATTGTTCAGTATCCCGAGCATCTCAGTCGTGAGGATGAACAGATTGTTGATTTCGGGTGCTCGGAAAGTAGCAACAATCGAATGGAGTTGCTTGCGTGCATTTGTGCTCTGAGATGGATTCGTCTGAATTCGCCTTGGCCAGATGTCTCGAGAGTACAAATTATCACGGACTCTCGCTATGTGAAGGACAACATCATCCGTGCTCAGTCATGGCGAAAGAACGATTGGAGGAACCTTTATGGAGAACCAGTGGAGAATTCCGACCTCTGGAGGAGTTTCCTTTCCGCCTTCAAGAACGCCAGCATGACCGTACATTTCGAATGGACGCCCGGCAAGAAAACTCCGATCTTGAGGGAGATAGATAAGGCCGCAAAGACTGCTGCCAAGCGTGGCGGTACAGACATCGACCGTGGCTTCAAATCCGGAACGGTCGCCCGTTCCCTGTTTCCCGGAGCGGCGACACGGTTTGTCGCTACTGGCCAGACTGCGGTGATCCGACCCTATCGGCACCGTCCCATCAAGAAAAGCGAGTGGAAGGTACGGTTTAACGTCTTCTCCGAAGAATCTGGAAAGTATATCGCAAGCTGTTATGCCTTGGTCTCTCCCGAGCTGGCTACTGGGTTACACCGCCAACACGGGTACCGCGTACGGTTCAACAATGACCCGAATTATCCGCAAATTGTCGAACTAGTCGAGGAGGTTTCGATTCCCAACAGAATGACTCCGTGAACCTTTGAGAATCACGGCTTAGCCAGCCCAGATTAAATCACCCCAAGTATTAACCCCTCAATGTTAGCAATGCTGCGCTCCTCGGAAGTCAAATCCGGCTTGAGAAATCCGCTCAGAGACCCGCTACAGTCCGCACGTCTCAGCCACTCCGCAGTTGCATACGCGGCTTGCTCGTCCCCATCCCTGCCGTCCTTCGGGAACCGCCGCATCCACAAAGCCGGATAGACCTCAGCCACAACCGTCTTCCGCTCGGGAATCTCCCAACCATCGAACGGCCAGAAATGTGGTTGGCGTTTGCAATGCTTTCTCAGGTGGAGAAGCCACGGCAGACCGGCGTGCGTTGATTTCGCAACGGAACCCTGAACATCGAAGAGGAACACGGATTTTGCGGTGGCCGTCCACGCCTCGGTCAATCGGAGCCAACGATTGTCCCCAATCCTTTCCGAACCGTGCCCTGCGTGTCCGTCTCTGATGAGGTCGACGAAGACCCCCTGTTCATCAGTCGGCCAATGATAACGAAAATCCTCTAAGAAGCTTTGCCAATCACTGGAGAGTCGGTATTTCTCGAAGTAGGCCAACGGAAACGAGAATGCGTGGTCTATGCCAACAATGGTCGGCTTATCGTCGCCAAGCTTGTCGCAGAGCCATTCGGCGAGACCTCGGCGTGTCCAGTATCGGCGAGGGCTCGGCGGCGGTTGAATCTGTATCGGCTCACCGGCATCCTCTGCCATGAACACGCGGATGCCCTTACAACTGGAGTCTGCGGTCTCCGCGCCGGAGTAGTCGATGCCGATGTATCTTTCAAAATTCGGAGTCACTCGAAGACAACCTCCACTGAATTACTCAGCACCTTCGATAGCAAACTCTTTCCCTGCCGATGCCTTCGTTGTCGGGTCAACAACGGTGAAGATGCAGTCGATGTAGGGCCTCACCGTTTCCCAACTGGCACCTTTTTCGTAGTAATCATCCAGCGGCTTACCCACGGTCACAGCATTAGCAGGCTTGGCGAACAGTTCAAGAAACGCTGCACGAGAATCCTTCTCCTTGTGCTTCTTCTCGTCTTGATGCGAGTAGGAGTGAAACTCGATGACACGAGGGGGAGCAGACAACTGCGGTGTAGCAGAACAAGCTCCCGGACTCGCTTCTTCTCGCTGCACATGCCCTTCAGCGAAACTGTCTTCAACGGTATGGAGCAGGCTTCCAAATGCCACGTCAGTGATGCGGCGACGTAGGGCTGGATTTCCGGCAGTAAAAAGGTCTTGCACTGTCCATCCGCTCGTTCCAAAGAACTGAGCGAAGCCGTCGATTTTAACGTCTGCTAGTTTCGTGTCGAGTTTGTACTCCCCACTCGCAACCCTCCATGTGAATTCCATCCAAATCATCACCCGTCTCTGCGTCTCAGCAGCCGTTTCGCCATCCTGAGACGCCATCGAATGGAAGAATTGGAGGTCGCCGAAATGGGAGCGCGCCAAAAGAGGGGCATGATTCGCTGCGTTCGGGACTTGGCCGGAAGCCGCCATCTTCTTCGCTGCTGTGAAGATTTGGTACCAGCAGTAGGGTTGAGTGGTAAATCGAATGGTCTGGAGGGTCTTGCAGCTCGTATGTTGGGCTTCGCTCGGCAGCATCTGAAACGGAGGATCGTCGTTCCATCTCACACCGGCAATGATAAAGAGACCCGCGTACTCCGCTGAAGCATCAGCATCATTGCAGCCGTCTTCACAGTCGAAAATGCGGCCCGTAATCTCCTCGTGAACAGGCTCCGAAAAGTGAAGTACGCCGGTCTGACTCAGCTTCAAGAAAGCTCTTTGCCACCAATCGTCATTCTTCGCGGCTACGTGCTGCTCGACCTTCGTCCCGCGAGGAGAAAGGCTGGAACCTTTGGCTTCCAAGCTCAGGAAAGCAGACGTTGGGCCAAGAACAAGGGCGAGACACAGCCGAACAAAGCGCGGTGAATGACGGAAACCCTGAACCGAACGCATGGGCCCTCACCTTCAATGTATGTATTTGTCTACGATACTCTCGCTGACCTTAGCATAGCGACTTCCGGGTGCTCTACCCGGAACAGAGTCTTACGGTATCGCTGATTTGACGACGAGAACGAGGGGTGCAGGAGAGCGACGATATTTGCCCGTACACCAGTATCGGGAACTTCGATTCCACGCGCCACGGGGCCGATGCCGCTCGAATCGATAGCACTCCAGCTTCGAGCGTTTGCCCAAGGTCTCAGGGCTGACATGATTTGATGGGCACGACCTACAACCGGGAGACCTAGCAACTGAAGCTCGGGCGTCCGTCTTCACCGAATGCGACCAACTCGCCGTCAACAGCAGTTCCCACGGGAAGGGCTTTGCCGAGTGCGGCGAAGACCTTCGGGAACTTCTTGGAAAAGTCCTTCCCGTTTTTCGAAAACAGATGAACGCCGTCTCTATCGCGAATCGCTTGCCCTCGAAATCCATCAAGTTTCAGTTCGTACACCCAATCTGAGCCTTCGGGCATACTGGCGACTGGCAAGCACTCAGTGGGGGCGTACTACCCCTCTGTCGTAGCCGAGAATTTGGTTTTCGACGCTAACTGCGTTCTTCCTCCGGAAACACGGGGGCTAGGATGTTGTTTCTGAAAGCGGCTTCGAACCTCTCACTGAGACCAGCGAGTCGAGCGTCGATTGCCAGTGATACGTATGCTTCTATCGCATCGACTTGTTGTGGGGTGAGGCCTGAATTGTGAAGTTTCTCTTCGGCTACTCGCAGGAACTCAGCAGTGTTTCCAACAATTTCCTTGGCATTCATCTTCATAGGATAGCCCAATCTCATTAGGGACAAAGATTGCCTACGTAGGAAAATCGCTCCATGAGCGTCTGTCCATTGATGTTTGGTTGAGTCATTCAAAGAGTGACGGGGTGGTAGGGACAGTCGCGGCTTCTTGTAGAGGCTCAATCAGGCTTGGGTCATCGTTGCGCGTATTCCCAACCGCTTTGCTCACCTTCCACACCTTCATCTCCTCAGCCGGGTATGGTCTCAGCAAATCAATGGGCAAGTGTGCCGGATCGGTCGGTGCCAACCAACGCACGTAGTCTCTGCGATGCAGGATTACCGGCATTCGATTGTGTAGAGGTTCTACCACTTCATTTGGGTCAGTCGTGAGAACTGTATACGTCCGCAGCTTTCGTCCTGTGGTCTTATCCTTCCACGTCTCCCAAAGCCCGGCAAACGCGAACATCTCATCGTTCTTGAGAGCGATGGCGAAAGGCTGCTTCGTGTTCTCATCCAGCCTCTGCCATTCGTAGAACCAGTCCGCTGGCACGAGGCAACGTCGTGTTTTCCATGCCTCCCGAAACGCCGGACTGGTAGCGACCGTTTCGGACTTTGCATTGATCGTGCTGAACGATGCTTTGCCGTCTTTCGACCAGTACGGTACAAGCCCCCATCGCATGACTGTCAGTTCGCGTTCGCCCGTCTCATCATTCAGGCGCACAACAGGTTGAAAAGTCTGAGGCGCGACATTGAACGACGGCGAGAGGTTTGTTTCATCTAATTCATCGAAGACGTTCGTGTTGTGCGTTTGCATCCATTCAGCGATGCGCTGCTTATCGCCTCTTCTCCCGTATCGCCCGCACATCTATTTCGCTGCCTTCTGCTTCGCCCAGCGTTTCCGCTGTGCCTCGGCGATGCGCTTTCGGGCATCAGCACTCATCTTTCTACGTTTCCGTGCAGGTCTGGTACCAACGGTGGCTTTGACTTGGACTTGGTTGGAGGAGAGCAGTGCGCGGACTTGCCGAAGATGCGAAATTTCGTTGTCGATTTCTGAAATGATTGCTTCAAGACTCATGTAGTCAGTGTAAACGAGGAGATGTTTCGTGCGGACAGGTTGCATCGAGCACGCTAATTTGACTTGTGAATCAGTCCAAGTTCAACGGAGCCGCTGATCAACTTCGATTGGGGATCACGCGGGCGGCGGAAAGTACCGGACTCATGGAGCGCTGGGAATCTGAGCGTCAGTTGTGGTTGGCGGCGTGACGCTGATACGATTTCGCGGATGGAACACAACGAACAGTCAATCGACTCTATGGTTCTGAAGGCGCTGAAGAACAAGAAGATTTGGAAGATCAGCAGCGGGGTCACCTCGGCTGGGTACTTCGTGATCCGCCGCAGTGAACTAGAAAAGCAGCTAAAGCTGAGTAGGCGCGACATAGTCAGCAGCTTGAACCGTTTGGAGATGGCTGGGGAAATCACAAACGACGGCTTCTCCATCGACCAGCCAGACGATCCTATGTATTACGTTAGCTGACGTGAATTGGGGCCGCGTACTTCGATGACAACTTATCTGTCGTGTCGAGCTTGAGACGTTTACCGTAGTGCTCAGCGTTTAGTCCGATATGTCAGGGAAGTGGACTTGACGGTACGGTTGCCACCAGCCAAATGGTCTTAGATGAAGACTTGCACATCAGCATGGATGCCGCTCAGGTGGCTGTGTAACGAGCATTTGAGGATCGGCTGCGGAAAGCCGGGCTGAACGCGCCCGAAGAATATGACTGGGTCGAAACCACCGGCTGAGTTCTCGCCTCCCGCGTGGAGAAAAGAAGCCCGCAACCGTTCTACGAGTGCGGGGCAATACGCACGCATTTCGCCCGTGTGTTCTGCCTAGATTCGGTCTCCGCTACCTGCGTTGCCCATAGTCGCCAACTGCTACAAACACAGGTGGGGAGACCACCTCTCCCCCGAGAGTGAACCTCCCCAACATACCTGTGTAATGACCCATGCAGGGGTCGTTGACGGAGATACGAACGGGGGAGTCAACCGGATTTAGCGGTTCAGGAGAGATTCTATCCCTCAGCCATCCCAGCCACGCCCGACCCGTTCGAGGAGTGCAGGAAACAAAGGCTGCGCTTCGATGTAACCTCATACATCGAGTACGAACATCAATGACCTGAACTCTACCTCACACCCATTCAGCAAAGTGCATCAGAACTGCAAGAAGGGGGTGACCTTTGTCTGGCCGCATTCTAAGTTTTGAGCGAACCTTGAGTTCCCGCCGTGAGATCGTCGAGTTGGATGCGTTACTCATCCACAGAGGCGTTCGCATTCCGTGCCGAGTTCGTGCGGTGAGAATTTCCATGCCGCAATTAGATACATGTGTCTACGTGAAGCCTGACGTAGTCGAGATCAACGTTGACCTGCCGGATAGCGTCTACAAACTGTCGCTTGATGGACGCACCTTCAAAATAGCCAAGAGCGGCGGCAAGTGGCACAGGACTTTCCATCATGCAGTGGTTTAGAGCTTTTGAAGTTGCGGAACCCATATTGCTGATTACGTAACGCGGAAGCTCAATTTGTCAGGCAGGGCATACACTCTGGGTCACCGTTCGGCACTATCCTCAAGGGGCATCTGAAGGCGGGAACTGGAGTGTTTTCCCGTTGTCCTCATCACGACAGGCCTCACACCTTGTCCGGTGCGAGACCATTTCCCAAAACAGTTGAACAGCGGGGCTGTCGTAGCCGCACGGTGCACCTTGCTGCTTCCAGACGAGCAGTTTCCATTCTCGGTATAGCTCTTCGTGAACCGAACACCCCATCGAGCAGGAACGATACTCGGCTCGCCCTCCTATTCACAAGAGAATCCTTTGTTGCGGCAGTCTCCAAAACTGCACCTTCTCTGCTTCGCGCTTTCCGCATCCAAGTTTGCATGGTGCTTCGCTCTCAGGGCAAGCACCCCGACTGCAACGCGGTCGGTGGGCCCGCGCTGTTCGTCGCGTGTACGGCGAACAGCGCTCTGAACTATTTATAAGAGTTGTCTACGATGACATATCAACTAAATCCGGCTCCAGTTTCTAGGTCGCGTGCGGCAGCACGGCAGAATTGTCCCGCCTCAGTCCTGTTTATGTTGGTGGCCGCTTTTTGGTCGTTCCTGTTCGCGATATGGCTGCTACATCCGGGAATCTGAACTCGGAAAGCACCAGAAGCGGTTTCCCCCTCGCGAAGCAAACTCGACAGAAAGCGGGTTTGTTCTGTCTCGGCGTAAAGAGCATCGTGGTATTCGCTCCTCAGTCCTCGCACGTCAGGGAAGAATCGACCCTCGTGAGGCGATTACCTACAACCTGCACACCCTGTAAATTACGGACACTGATTGAAGCCTTTGGAATGGAAAAACTCCCGCTCCGCAGCAGATACTAGACGAGCAGCGGTAGTGAAATATCTGTGACTTGTGGAGCCCTTTTTAAGAAGTAGAAAACCGATAAACAGAGTGTGCTCATCGGAATCGGTGAGAAGCGCCTGCGCACTCGGTCGATGATGCTTGGTGCATACTTTTCGGTCAACCCTAATCGCTTTCGGCCAGTGGTTCAGGTTCGTGATCGCCGACAGCCTCAAGCTCTTCAATTTTTTCGTTCAGAATCTGTTTGAGTTGGGAACTCGCGGGATTGTCGCTGTGGTTTCGCTCGATCTTCTCGACCGTGTCTTTCAGAAGCTGAACCTTCGGATCAGTCATTTTGAGCCCCTCAGAATTCACCAACGTAGTCTTCTCTGATGGTTCTCTGTCTGTTGGGGTTTTCCCTAGGGTTCTCTGGGGTTCTCGACGCAGCGGGCACGCGCAAGCAGATTGTTGCTTCTCACTATTGACGGCTCTGGATCAGTACACGCGGTCTTCTAGCTGTGAGGAGCGTCGGACGGCGGGGTGGAATTCTGCTTGATGTCCTCTTCGCGGCACACGTGACACTTCCGGCGATGTTCGATCATTTCCCAGAATGCTTTTACCGTGAGACTGTCCTCGCCATTACTGGTTCCGGGGTCGTGGAAGACGAGCCATTTCCACTCAAGCTGTAGCGCATCGTGAACAGGACAGCCCATGGTTGGATGATTGTGTCTCATCCACCTTTGGTTGCCCTCAGGCTCAAATAGCAGTGCACACGGGGGATTCCGCCTCAGAGCGGTGTTCACTGAAGCACGCACGGCAATAAACCGGTCTATTCTGCCGTGGAACAAACGGTACGGTCGTCGGCGACCCACAGTCTGCGCAGGTCACTTTGCTATCAGCTCTCATCGGTCGATGGTTCTTCTTTGACCGGCACTCCCGACAACTCTTCGGAGTGTTTGTGAAGCCACGGTCACGGAAGAATGCCTGTTCCCCTGCTGTAAACACGAATTCGACTCCGCATTGAACGCACTTTAAATCGCGGTCAATGAAGTTCATGCTGACCTCCGAGCCGGGAAGACGCGATTGAGATTGGGTTTTGCGAATAGTCTGAGCTTCTCTGGTAGTGACGTCAAGTGTCTCCACCCGTACACCTCCGCATAGTTCGAGAAAAGCAACGCCAGCCGAAAACGGTTTCGGCTGGCGAGGGTAAAACCGATGACTTCCGAACTGATTCTATTGCGATTGATTCTAAGATTGAACTGGGGAGAACCCTTCAATTTCGCAAAAGAAAATGCCTCACCGAGGCGATCTGACGCATGCAGCGAGAGGGAATCCGGCAGCGAGAAATGCAAGGCTACCCCGAATTTGGCTTTTGGTTATGAGTAAGAGCATCGGTCTGATCTGACGAAATGTATGTGATTTGCATCACTCCATCTCCGGGCTCTCTGGCAGCACGGGCGGAGGGGGCATGTTCGGTGATTCCAAAGGCAAGCAGGACTTCTCTGATTTCTGCGATTGGCCCGCTCTGTCCGGAGTGAAAGCAAACGTGGAACTACTCAGAGGGTTCCAGCAGCGCGGAAAAATACTGAAGTGTAAACAGGCGACAGTCCTGTTCACGCAAGGGGAACGTGCGAAGCAGGTCTACTTCGTCGTTTCTGGAGTTGTCATACTGACCCTGCCACTCTCGACCACGAAGACGATGAGATTCGTGGCGGATGACGGTTCCATCATTGGGATACCAGCAGCCGTCAGCAACGAGGCGTATTCAATGACTGCAATCGTCTGGACTGATGCAGAACTGATTGTTCTAGAGCGCGAAGTGTTCTGTGAGATGGTGGCGCACGATCCCGCACTGTCGTCAGGAGTTTTGCAAATCCTTGCGGCTGAAACCCGTTCTGCTCGACTAGCAATCGCGAAGGTCGGCCAAACAGGGCGCAACTGAAACCAGCCATTGATCCTCGATCTAACCCTTTAGTGCTGGTTGAGCGTCTCCTTAACGCCCTGCAATACGTCATCGTCCCGACAGACTTCACAAGATCGACGATGCTCGACCATCTGCCAGTAGAGGCGGACAGTGGGGCTGTCATACCCACTCGAGTGCGCACCGACCTGTTGTTCTACAAGCCTTTTCCACTCGGTTTCGAGTTCAGCGTGCACCCAGCAAGGCATACGCGCCCATTGTAGGACGAATTTCGCCCTTCTCCGCAACTCTTTCTCCACGAAAGGTTTGTACCTTTCTCCTTTGTGACAACGGTAATGACACGCTGCTGGGATCACGGCACCGGTTTAACCGAAATCTGCCATCCTGAATTCATCCGTCATGAGAGATTCCTATCGGGCAGCGTTCAAAGACCAGCTCAAGAAATCCACGCTGCCTCAGAACGTCAAGGTGACGATCAGCGGAGCATACCCGTCACAAGAGACCGCCCAACGGATTTTGGAGACGGTTGTGTTTTTCATGCGGCTTTACGGCACTCAACTCGACCTAAGCGGGTTGGATTCTATCGCAATCGCCGACGATTATCACGAGACTCTCGCCAAATTGGATCGAGGTTTCAAAGCTCCGGCTCTGGTTCCCAGCAACGATGCGTTCGGGACGGGGTACGCGATGGCCGTTCCAGTCCTCCGCGACGGTGCAGTGAAGACCTGCATCGTCCTGAGGTCGGAACTGGGTTGGGCTCTCGATGATCCTGATCACGAGATGCACAGCCGAGGCATGCACATACTTGCTCACGAGGCAGCGCACGCTCATGACAATGAGGTACTGAGACGTACAGTTCCGGGGTTTGTCACGCGCTCAGGCAATAATTCGAAAGATGAATTTCTTCTCGCCACCGCTCACACCTGCTGGATGGAGTACATCGCTTCCCGGCTCAGTGCCCAATGGAGTATTCGCACGTACTGCGGGGAGCTAGAGCCGCGCCTCTGTGACATGCTCTCGTCGGCGAAGGAGAAGGCAGAAGACTCGATTCACGGATATAGATTTCACCGAAATCAGAAGCTTGCTGAGGGTGACATTCAAAACATCTTCGGGAAAATTCTCATTCGTTCGGCTTACCTTGTCGGACACGTACATGGACTAGGAAAGACCGTCATCGACATGGCACCCCATTACTGCAAGCTAATCAACGAGCAAACGTGGTTCTCGCCCATCTTTGAGCGGTACGAATCCAATCTCAGAGAGATGCATTCCACGTACGGCAGTTGGACGAGCGTGGATGTGTTTAGTCCACTAGTCGGCACTTGTGAGGATTTGTTGAGTGCAGGAGGAATGCGGTACGTCACTGCGCAGGTAGGGAGTGCGCGGCTCGAAAGAGCGTCGGAAAGCTGAGCGTCAGTTGTGGTGGGCGGTGTGAGCCACTTGAACTGTTAAGCGTGAGGACTGCCGTGGAGAGAGGCGACCAACTTGGGTAGCACCGTGGTTCTATCCTCGCCTTCAGCGAACAAGGCCCGCTAAAGATGATGGTTTCAATGTACTTGTCAATCGTCCCTTCAAATACTCTTCTAGGTCGTACTCGACTTTGGATTGTCTGCGATGTCCCTAGCAGCCAGCAGAACCCGGTACGAAACATGTGCCGTGGTGTTCATGAAGTCCATGTTTCCAGCGTTTCGAAGAATACCTTTCCCCAGAAGTATCGTTCATTGACTCGGTCGTATATGAAGGCGAACGAGTTTCGGGTACTCCCCTGAATCTCGGCCTGATGCGGGTGTGCCTTCTTTGGCGATGCCATACAGCTTTCCTCAGGACTTCCTCAGGACATCCTCAGGGGAGACTCGGCTGTACAGCTTTGGCTCCGCTGAAGATAGTGAGGTTTCGAACTCTTTCCGCACAAATGCCCAAATCCCGACCCGTAAAGCTTGGGTATTATTTTGTTGGTGCCCCCGGAAGGACTCGGACCTTCATCAGCCGGATTCGAATCGGGTGCTCTATCCATTGAGCTACGAGGGCACTGCGGGGACATTGGGAGTCTGATCACTTCCAATGTCCCTTCCTACACTCGCCTGACCGTCGCTCCGCCGATGTTCGCGAACAGGCCAGCATCGAGGGAAGGCGGTCGGGAGCTTACTACTACATCGATTGTAGGAATGTTCTGGAAAAATTGGCGCGTGGAAAACCCGGCTACTTCTCTGGATTCTGCGGAAGGCGTGGGTATGAAATGTTCCGCATGTCACCTACAGTGCGCTCGGTTTCGTGAAGTGCATTCCGTTACCTTAAAATCACTTGGTTCACCAACCTCGTCGGGCAAAACGCGAACCAAAGTAGTAAACAAAAAATTTTGAGCAATGCGGTTGTAGCTGTTCAATGTACCCGCGCTATCCCGGAAGAAACACCTGTTCACCCTGTTAAACTTGGAACGTCCAATGCTGAGGTATACCCGGTTGCAACTGACAGGCTGTCAGCCTTTTTTGTACAAGGAATGTACAAAAAACCGCGTATTTCAGTAAATCTGCTCCATGTGTTCCATTCGCACAATGAGCATTTTCAGTAAGTTGTTGATTTTAGAGGAGGTGCTAGGTACTGAATGAGTCTTTTTCCCAGAGTTTCAGGCCGGGCGTGTGCGCGGCTGGTTCAGGCAGGCCTCGCGTTGGGGGCGGCCGCCGTGTTTGCCGGATGCGGCAGCACGTATCGTCCGGTAATTACGCCGATCGGGCCTTCCGGGCCGGCGGCACAGCCGATTGGATACGCAGTCGTAGTCTCGTCCCCGGCTTCTTCGGCTGCGGGAGTTGCAACGGTCATCGACTACTCCGGCGACACCATCATGGTGCAGGCGCCGATCGGGCCCAACCCCTTTGCCTTCACGCTGGACTCCACCGGCTCCAATGGGTACACGGTGAACAGCGACGGAACCCTCACGAACTTCCAGGTCTCGCAGTCTGAGCCGCAGGTGAAGGACATCCACTACTCGACGCTGCCTCCGGCCGCGCAAACGGTGGGCTTGTTCTCACCCAGCACCGGCCTGTGGGTCTCCGACCTCAACCAGAACGTCATCGACGTGCTGGCGCCTTCCACGGCCGCGCAATCGTTCAAGCTGGCGATCCCTGTAGCGACCACCCCGGTGACCGTCGTTGGGCAGGGCACCACCGGGCAGCATGTGTACGCCGTCAGCCAGAATGTGCCCTTCGCCACCACCTGCAATACAAATCCATCTTCTGTCGGTGCAAATGGCGAAGCGGACGCATTGGAGACGACGAGCTTCACGGTCTCCGCACGCATCCCTCTCGGCAAGTGCCCCGTCTACGGCGTGCAGAGCACGGACGGCCGCCGCGTTTTCGTTCTGAACCGCGGCAGCGACAATATTACCGTTATCAACAGCCAGAACAATGCGCTCGACCAGTGCGCCCCGTTTGTCAATCAGAACGGGCAGCCGGTTACATGCCATCCCAGCTTGCCGCTGTCCACCACGGCAGGCCTGACGGGAGCGAATGTGCCCGCGACTGCCGGACCAGTCTACGCCGAGTACATCGCGGCGACGCAGCAACTGATTGTCTCCAACTACGACGGCGGAACCATCAGCCTCATCGATGTGAGTCTCGATCAGTACGGCAACGACAGCCCCACCTTCGGCACCACGTTCACCATTCCCGTGGGACACAATCCGGCAAGTGTGACCGCGCTCTCTGACGGAAGCCGGGCGTATACCGCCAATCAGACCGACGGAACTGTCACTATCGTGAATCTCTCGAGCCACACCGTTGAGAAGACGCTGCAGGTGTCTGGCCATCCGCGCACCGTGGTGTCTACGTCAAACTCGCTCTACGGAAAGGTGTATGTCGCTTCGCCCGACAGCACGTTCCTCACAATCCTCCGCACAGATCAGGACATCGTCGACACCGTGGTTTTGATCCAGGGGAACCTGATCGATGTGCGTACCACCAATCAGAACGGAGTGCGCGGCAACGTCAACATCTCGAGCCGCATTCCTGGCGCCGGCCAGCCTTGCTACCGTCCGGGCACAGAAGGGTCTCTGGCTACCTGCCAGGCCATCCGATAGCGCTTCGGTAAAGGAAGCTGTAGAAGCCATCCACATTCCGGATGGCTTTTGCATCTGAGCCGGCGGGCTCCGACACTCAGCCCGGTCCTGAGCAATCGCCTGTACGAAACAGCTAGTCTTTATCGGGAGGTAACGGCAAGGCTTTGGCAGCAATCGGCAAAACGCGCCTCGATGTGCTTCTCGTCGAACGCAACCTGATTGCGAGCCGCGAGCGCGCCCGCGCCATGATCATCGCCGGTCGCGTCCTTGTCAATGAGCAGAAGGTCGACAAGCCGGGTGCGCCGGTTGCGGCTGACGCCAGCGTTCGCTTGCTTGGCGAAGACATGCTTTACGTCAGCCGTGGCGGGTTGAAGCTGGAGGCGGCGCTCGATCACTGGCGTATCGAGGTAAGCAGACGAGCCTGTCTCGATATCGGAGCGTCGACCGGTGGATTTACCGACTGCCTGCTGCAACGGGGTGCAGCGCACGTCACAGCCATTGATACGGGTTTTGGGCAGATCGCGATGAAGCTCCGCAATGACGTACGCGTGCGGCTCGCGGAGCGTACCAATGCGCGGTTCCTCGCTGCGAACGCGCTGGCAGAGCCTGGGATGCCGCAGCTGACGCTGCTGGTGATGGACGTTTCGTTTATCTCGGCGACGCTGCTCCTCGGCCCGGTATTTGCAGCTGCGCCTGCTCTGAACGAGGCCGTGATCCTGGTGAAGCCGCAGTTTGAAGCAGGACGCGGGAACGTCGGCAAGGGCGGCATCGTGCGCGATCCCGAGGTGCACAAGATGGCCGTCGAAAGAGTGGAGCACACGGTGAGTGAGCTAGGCTGGCAGGTGGTCGAAACAATTCCTTCTCCGATCACGGGCACGGAGGGCAACGCAGAATTTCTTCTCTATGCGAAGTGGAGCCGTCTTCAGCCTTCATCCGGCAGCTCTCAGGATTCAACCTCCGCAAGTAGCTCGTAGCTTGGCCGTTTAAACTGAGAGCGCATGATCCCTGTCGCGATAGTCAGTAAGCCGCGGAAGCCTGAACTCGCGCAGTTGCTGCCGGAACTTATCGAGTGGCTGCGCAAACACGATTACGATCCGATCCTCGATCGCGAGGGCGAGTGCTACACGACCACCGCGCCGGCCGTGGATCGTGCAGATCTGCCTGCACACAAGCCTGCTCTTGTCATTGTGCTTGGCGGAGACGGCACACTGCTCTCCGTCGCTCGCATTTTCGCGGCGACCGGTACGCCGGTCCTGAGCGTGAACCTTGGATCGCTGGGTTTTCTCACCGAGGTTCGACTGGCCGATCTCTACACGACTCTCGAAAGCTGGTGCTCGGACTGCCACACTCTGGATGCGCGGCACATGCTCCACTCCGAGGTTCGGCGCGGCGGCGAAGTGGTGCGCACGTTCGAAGCACTCAACGAAGTCGTCGTCTCCAAGGGCGACATCGCGCGCATGGGCGAGTTCGCAGTCGAGTTGAACGGAAAGAGCGTTGCGCACTTTCGTGCCGATGGCGTGATCGTCTCGACGCCCACCGGTTCAACCGCGTACACGCTCGCTGCCAACGGCCCGATCCTCACTCCAGATGTAGACGCGCTCGTGGTCACGCCCATCTGCCCGCACCTTCTCACGCTGCGGCCGATCGTGGTCCCCGGAGCGGCGTGCGTTAAGGTGCGCGTCGAGGGAGTTCCCACCCAATGCCTGCTCACCGTGGACGGCCAGATCGGATTCGAACTGCATCTCGACGATGAAGTCACATGCCAGCGGTCTGCTCACACCGTGAACCTGGTCCGCATCAGCGAGAGTGGCTTCTTCGAGGCGCTGCGCAGCAAGCTGAGCTGGGGTGAGCGCTGAGGGGCTTCCGCCCTTCAGGTCACATCGCCCTGGTAAGAATTCAGTTTGGCTACGGGTGTAGTTCGTCGAGGAAGACTTTCGCTTTTTCGGCAAGAGTGCGTGCGGCGTTGACGTCGCCAGTTTTCAGAGCCTCACGTGCCTGCTTGATAAACTCGCGGATCTGAGCGGCTGTCTGCTGCTCCTGATCGTTCAGTTTGCGCGTGATGCCGTTGAGTGACTTCTCCGTCTGCTCGATCGAAGCGTCAGTTTGTTGACGCGTGTTCGCGGGATCGCCAGCGCCAAGCACGCCGGCGGCTGAAACCGCTGGCGGCGGCGCTGCGGAAGCGATTTGCGTATTGGTGTTTGCAGGCTTCTTATGCTTAGGCGGTCTCTTCACCGGCTCGGGGGGCGGTGGAATCTGCTGCTGGACCGGCTGTTCGGGAATCGTGACGGTTGGCGGAGCAATGGGCGCAGGCTCCGGCTTCGGCGCAGTCGACTCCTCGATTGGCGGCGGCAGCGGCTGGTTCTGTGCGACCCGGGCCTTGCGATGAAAACACCCGGTCAGCACGAATGGAAGCAGCCACGCAGCGCATTTTGCGCCGAGCTTCATGTTTGCAACCCCTTTGTCTCTTCCACCTGTGCCGGCTGCAGATGCCGACGTCCCCATTCCGTGGCTGCGAGTGGAATGCGCAGGAAGAACTCCGTGCCACGGCCCACCTTCGATTGTACGTCGACGCTGCCGTGGTGCAACTGCAAAATGCGGTAGGTCATGGCGAGGCCGATGCCGCTGCCGCCGCTCTTCGTAGTGAAGTAGAGATCGAAGATTTTCTCGAGAATCTCCGGCGGAATTCCAACTCCATTGTCGGCAATGCGAAGCACCGCCACTCGGCGTTCTTCTTCGAGCGTCACGCGCAGAGTGCCACCGTTCGGCATCGCCTGCGCGCCGTTCAATGTCACGTTGAGGACCGCTTGCTTAAGCAGGTCAGCGTCCACGTTCACGATCAGCGGCGTTGAGGGCAGCTGGCTTTCCAGCTTGACGTTATGCGTGGTGAGCTCGTCTGCAGCCAGAGCGAGCACGTCGCCCACAACCTTGCGCAAGTCCTGCTCGCGCAGCTGCAACTCGACAGGCCGTGAGAAGTCCACAAGTGTTTGCACCACGCGGTCGAGGCGGTGAATCTCGGCGTCGATCACTTCGAGATGCCGGGTTGCAGGCGAGTGCTCTGCCGCAAGCTTATTCTTCAGCAATTCGAGATGGACCACGATGGCATTGATGGGATTCTTGACCTCGTGCCCGACGCCGGCCGTGAGCCTCCCGATTGCCGCCATGCGCCGCGACAGCTCCAGTTCCGACTCGATCTCCTCCACCGATTCCAGATCGTGCAGGGTAACGAGCGCGCCAAGTCCGGTTCGCGTCCGGTCATCGTAGATGAAGTCGACCGATGCCTGGAGGCGGCGCCCGGATTCGGTCTGAACCTCTTCCTGAACGAGGGTGACTCCAGCATCGAAGGCCTCGCGCAGAGTGCGGCCGAGAACGGTGGATCGATCGAAGATTTCATTTGCCTGCAGGCCGAGGATATTGTCTTTCTCTCGATTGAGAAAGCGTTGAGCAGCTTCTGAAACGAGGACCGCGCGGCCGTCGCCCGTGAAGAGCAGGATGCCGTCCTGGAGGTTCCCGAGGATCTGGTCGAGGTTTTCCTTCAACGCGGAGAAGACCTCTTCGACGTTGCGGATGCGTTGTCCGATCTGCTCGATTTTGGTTGAGACCCTTTCGGCCGTATCGAGCCTCGGCTCTTCTTCCCCTTCCTTTTTAGGACCGGCGGGAATGGGCGCCAGGAAGTCGAGCTGCATGCTGATTTCTTCCATGGGACGCAGCGCGAGGTTGCTCAGCAGGAACGCCGCGATAAGCGCGGTGCCTGCGGCGAAGGCCATCAGCTCGACCGCCTCCTGCATCGAGGGCTCATAAACGTGCTGCAACAGCGTCGTCCGTACGCCCACGTGGACACCGAGGAAGGGCTCAAAATCGCGATCCTGCGGGACCACAATGTCGAAGACCTTTCCCGGACCATAGATGTCGCGCATTTTTGTGATCGGATCCGCTGCGACGAGATCGCTGTATTTCTGCCTGTTATCGAGCTTCGCCGGACTTCCGGGCAGAGTGGTGAGGATGATGTTGTCCTGCGTATCGGTAATGGTGATGTCGTTGACCGTGAGCGAATACATCACGGGCGCATCGATGGCAGCGCGGAGAATCTTGCTGCTGTGGATCGTCTCGGTCGCCAGCTGCATCAGCTTCGCCTTGTCGCCCGGAGCAATCATCTGATCTTTCAGCCCGGTCTCGAGCGCCTGCTGCAATGCGAACCGCACCTGATTGGCGACCATGCGGTTGGCGTCGTAAGACTGTTGAATGGCGGCGTCTACCAGGTGACTGACGTAAACGAGAGACAGAATGCCTGCGATCAGGAAGACAAGGCCGGTGATTGCAAGAACGAGTTTTGTCTTCAGTCGCATGATGTGGTGTGAGGCTCAGCTCTGCCGGAGATCCTGCTGCAAACAGACGAAGACTGTCGTGGAACAGCTCAGGCTGCCGGATCTTCTCGCGAATGCTGGTTGTATTCCTTCAGCTTGTTGTGCAGCGTCTTCAGGCTCACGCCGAGTATCTCGGCAGCACGGGTTTTGTTCTGCCCAGTCGATTCGAGCGTTCGCAGAATGAGCATGCGCTCGGCCTCGTCTACCGTTGTTCCGACGCGGATCGGCACGATGCTTGCGTCATTGAAACGGGGCGGTGCTGCAGCCTGTGTCGAGCCGAACGTGCGGGGAAGATGACCGGCATCAAGCGGTGTTCCATCGGGGCAAAGAATCACGGCCCGTTCGATCGTGTTGCGCAGTTCGCGCGCGTTGCCGGGCCAACTGTAGGCGAGCATACGGTCGAGGATCGAATCGGACAGGCCGGATACGTGGCGGCCATGCTTCTGGTTCATCTCGCGCACCATGGCTTCTGCCATCGCCTGCAGGTCCTCCATATGTTCGCGCAGCGGCGGCATATGGATGTGGAAGACATTGAGCCGGTAGAAGAGATCCGCACGCAGATGCCCCTGTGCCACAGCATCTTGAGGATCGCGATTCGTGGCTGCGAGGACGCGAACATCGACGTCCTGCTCGGTACGCGCGCCAAGGCGGCGCAGCTTGCGTTCTTCCAGAACGCGAAGGAGCTTGGCCTGCGTGCCGATCGGCATTTCGCCGAGCTCGTCGAGCAGCAGCGTTCCGCCCGAAGCAAGTTCGAAGCACCCGGCGCGGCGTTCCACGGCTCCGGTGAACGCACCTTTTTCATGCCCGAAGATTTCGCTTTCAATCAGCGTCTCCGGAATCGCTGCGCAATTCACCGCGAGGAACGGCCGGCTCTTTCGCGGGCTCAGATCGTGCAGCGTGCGCGCTACAAGCTCCTTGCCTGTGCCGCTCTCGCCCGTGATCAAAACGGAGACGTTCGATGGCGCAATCTGCTCGATCAGCGCGAAGGTCTCACGCATCGGCTTCGAACTGCCAACCATGGAGCCGAGGATGCCGGTGTTCCGCAACTGACGGCGCGTGACTTCAAGCTCGATCTCAGTCGCGCGCTGGCGTGTAGCGTTGGCGAGGATGTTGCGGAGCCGCGTGGCATCAACGGGCTTCTGCAGGAAGTCGTACGCGCCAAGCTTCATGGCGTCGACCGCGGTCTGGATCGAGCCCTGTGCGGTCAACAACACGACCGCCACGTTGGAGCTTGCACTCTCGGCTAACTTCGTCAGCAGTCCGATGCCGTCCATGCGCGGCATCTTGAGGTCGGTGACCACAATGGCGGGATCCCAGACGAGGGCCTTTTCCCAGCCTTCGATACCGTCGCGTGCTGTCTCGGTCTGGTAACCCCAGCCAGAGATCAGTTCCGCGAGTCCCATCAGGGCATGCGGTTCGTCCTCGACGATCAAAACTTTCACCGGGTTTTGCATATCATCTTTCGATGCAGCTATTTCGCCGCGTGTCGTAGAGTGAGCTTCAGATTGCTGTTGCCCGCGGGGGCCTGTGCCTAGTTTAGACCGCCTTATCGGTCAATTCGGCCCATCGGGCATACAGTTTCTCGTTTTCGGCTTCAGCTTCGGCCTGTTCGGCAAGCGCCGCCTGGAGGGCTCCGGCATCGGATGCGATGCCCGGATCTTCCAACCGCGCACGTGCGGCTGCGAGGCGTGCGTCCGATTCTTCGACCTTCTGCTCGATAGTCGCGAACTCGCGGGCTTCAAGGTACGACAGCTTCTTCTTCCTCGCCGAGGCATTTTGTTGCGCAGCGTCTGAGACCCCGGCCGCCATTGCATCTGTGCGGGATCCGGCTATCGCCTCTCCTGATCTGTGATCTCTGTTCTCTGATTCCTCAATGAGCCACTGTTCCCACTGTGCGAAGTCAGCAAACTGGGCGATACGACCGTTTCCATCAAGGCCGACCACGGTCGAGGCGACTCGATTGAGGAGGTAACGGTCGTGTGTTACCAGAACGAGGGCTCCTTCAAAGTCGAGGAGGTTTTCTTCCAGGATCTCGAGCGTCGGGATGTCGAGATCGTTGGTGGGCTCGTCGAGCAGGAGAACATCGGCCGGCTGGAGCATCAGCCTGGCGATAAGAACGCGGGCACGCTCACCGCCGCTGAGGTTGCGGACTGGCTGATTCAATTGTTCCCCGGTAAAGAGGAAGCGCGCCGCCCAGCTTGCCACATGGATGGTTCGACCCTGGTAGATCAAGCCGTCGCCTTCAGGCGCCAGTGCTCTGCGGAGCGTGAGGTTTTCGTCGAGGTCGCGCATCTGGCTCAGGTAGACCATGCGCAATGCTTCGGCTCTGCGGATCGAGCCTTCGGCAGGCTCAAGCTCGCCGCGCATCAGGCGGAGCAGGGAAGTCTTGCCGCTGCCATTGGGGCCAACCAGGCCAAGCTTCATGCCGGCAGTCAGGGTGAAGTTGAGACCGCTGAAGAGGCGGCGCCCTCCCAATTCACAGGCGACGTCAGTGAACTCGACAAGGCGTTTGGTTTTGCGCTGTGACGCAGCGAAATCGATCCCGGCGGTGTTGACCGTGGCGCGGGAGTCCATAGCGGCGAGATTGCTGATCATCTCGTTGGCGGCATCGATGCGTGCCTTCGATTTCGTCGTGCGGGCCTTGGGGCCGCGGCGGAGCCATTCGATTTCGGTGCGTACACGGTTGCGAAGACTCTCCTGTTGCTTCGTCTGCGATTCCAGATACGCCTGCCGCTCCTCGAGGAAGCGGCTGAAAGTGCCTCTGACGCGCAGGAGACCTTCTGCGTAAATGCGGTTGAGCTCGATGATGTCGCTCGATGTGGCTTCAAGGAAATAGCGGTCGTGGCTGACCGTCACGACTGCAAAGGAAGAGCCACTGAGCAGCTCTTCGAGCCACTCGATCCCGGCCAGGTCGAGGTGGTTGGTCGGCTCGTCGAGCAGAAGAACGTCGGGGTGGCTCACGAGAGCTTCGATGATCGCGAGACGTTTTCGCCACCCGCCCGACAGGGAAGCGGCCTCCACCGCCAGATCCTCGAAGCCGGCTTTTCCCGCAAGTTCGCGCAGACGGCCTTCGCGCTCGACGTCCGGAACGTGCGCCGCGGTCAGTGCGGCTTCCAGTACCTGCCTGACTGTCAGGCCGGCAGCGAATCGGGAATCCTGCGGAACATAGGCGGCACGGGCTCGCTTGCGAATGGCGAGCTCCCCCGTGTCGGGCTCGGTGGCTCCGGCCAGGATGGCGAGCAGGGTAGACTTCCCCGCGCCGTTCGGGCCGATGAGGCCGATCCGCGCGCCATCGTCCACGGTGAACGAAATGTCTTTGAAGAGCGGCGTGGCGCCGAACTGCTTGGTGATGGACTGTGCGTTGAGAATCGGCGGCATCTCTTCCAGACTAAATTCCGACCCCGGGGAGGTCGGATGTGAGTAGGACGAAGTCGGGTCGTTAAACTAGGTCCATGCTGGATTACGAGATTTCTGCGGCCGATGCGTCCAAACTGCTCAAAGAAAACAAGACGAAACTGATTGATGTGCGCGAGCCTTGGGAGTACTCCACTGCTCACATCGAGCCGAGCACGCTGATGCCGATGGGCGATGTTCCAGCGCGGGCGAATCAGGAGCTTGATCCCGACGAACACCTGACCGTCCTATGCCATCACGGGGCGCGGTCGTTGAACGTCACGGCGTGGCTGCGCAATCAGGGATTCGAAAATGTGCAGTCGATGCGCGGCGGGATTGATGCGTGGTCGGCCGAGATCGATCCGAAAGTCCCGCGCTACTGACCGCCTGACTCACGGCACGGCGCGAGCACTGGAGCATATACTTCCCGTTGGCAATCTCGAAATGGAGCTGACCTATGTCGTCACCTGCGGTCGCATTCGCAACACAGAATCATGCGCGTTTTGTCGGCGAACTGAAGGACCTTCTGCGCATTCCTTCGATCTCAACGCTGCCCGAACACAAAGGCGATTGCCGGCGCGCAGCCGAGTTTCTTGCTGCTGAACTGAAGCGCATTGGAATGGAGAATGTCCGGCTGATCGACACGTCAGGGCATCCGCTCGTTTATGGCGACTGGCTCCATGCGGCAGCAAAGCCGACGGCGCTGGTCTACGGACACTACGACGTGCAGCCGGCCGATCCGCTGGACGAGTGGATCTCGCCGCCATTCGAGCCCACGGAGCGCAGCGGCAACATCTATTCCCGCGGGGCAGTCGACGATAAGGGCCAGGTGTGGGCACAGGTCAAGGCGCTCGAATCGCTGCTCGCTGCGAACAAAGGGCTCCCGATCAACGTGCGTGTTCTATTTGAGGGCGAAGAAGAGGTCGGAGGAGAGGGAATCGCGGCCTATGTTGCGTCGAAGCCGGACAATCTCAAAGCCGACTTTGCGCTTGTGTCGGATACGGAACTCTTCGCCGAAGGCCTGCCCACCTTATGCGTGGGCCTGCGCGGCATGATCTACACGGAGCTCGAGGTCCGCGGCGCCAAGACCGACCTTCACTCCGGCATGTACGGCGGCGCAGCGCCGAATCCCTTCGTCGCGCTCGCGCAGATCATCGCGAAGCTGAAAGATGAGAATGGCCGTATCGAGATCCCTGGATTCTACGATGATGTGATTGCCCCCAGCCCCGAAGAACTGGCCGCATGGAAGAGCCTGCCGTTCGATGAAGAGCACTACCGCAAGACGGAAGTGGGATCGAGCAAGCTGGTAGGCGAGTCTGGCTTCAGCGTTCTCGAGCGAACCTGGGCGCGTCCGACTCTCGATGTGCACGGCATACCTGGCGGCTTTACGGGTGCAGGTGCAAAGACCGTAATCCCCGCCAGGGCAACTGCGAAGATCTCGATGCGCCTCGTCCCGAACATGACGCCGGCGAAGGCTTTCGCGCTATACAAAAGCTACGTTGAGAAGATCGCGCCTGCGGGCGTCGAAGTCGACGTCCGGCTCATCCACTCCGGCGATGCCTGCCTGATCCCGGTGAACAACCCCTACGTTCAGGCGGCAACCCGCGCGCTGCACGACGTGTGGGGCAAAGACACTGTCTTCATTCGCTCGGGCGGCTCAATTCCAATCGTGGGCGACTTCGACAGACACCTCGGCTTGCCCAGCGTCATGATGGGATTCGGTCTTCCGGACGACAACATCCATGCCCCAAACGAGAAGTTCAAACTCCAGAACTTCGAGCTGGGCATCCGTTCCCTTATCCGGTTCATGGAGGAGGCGGGCCATTGAGCCTGCCGCATCCCGAGGCCGAGGGCTTTGTGCTCGCAGGCGGCAGGTCCAGCCGTATGGGTCGAGACAAAGCCCTGATCGAGGTAGCGAGCAAGCCTCTCGTTGAGCACGCGATCCAAATTCTGCGCGGAGCGGGCCTGGAGTCCAGGATCGCGGGCGCCACAAGCGATCTGTCGACGTTCGCCCCGCTTGTTCCTGATCTGCCGGATGAATCGGGCCTTGGCCCGCTCGCAGGCATCTGTGCTGCCCTTGAAGCGTGCACCAGCCTCGCGGTGTTCCTGCCCGTTGATCTGCCGCTCATTCCACCCAGCCTGATCCAATACCTCGTGCATCACGCCACCGTGACCAACTCGACAGTGACGGTCGTGTCGGTTGCAGGGTTCGTTCAGACATTCCCGGCGGTGGCGAGCCGCGCGGCACTCGCCTCCCTGCGCACAAGCCTGCACTCCGGCGATCGCAACTGCCTCAAGGCATTCCGGGCTGTTCCGGGAGGGCTCAGCGTGCTGCCACTCGAACTGCTCGTACAGGCGGGGCAGGTGAAACATCCGCGAGCTCTCTACCCGAGCCAGTGGTTCCTGAACCTGAATACACCCGAGGACGTCCAGCGGTTGAATGCCACGACGGCTCAGCATCCTCCGTTTCGGTAAGAGCAGACTCCAGCGACTGGACACACCTCGTCAGCCTCGGGCGAGGCCGTGCAGTAATCTGATCCTGTGGCCGAGTCCGATCCCAAACCTGAGCCCGTTCCCAACACGTCGGTTGAACCGGATGTTCCAGAGATTGCGGACGAGGTCCTGGCGGATATCGTCGGGGATAAACCTATCCCCGCGGAAGAGGAACCCACATCCTGGCCCCTGATCTCCTTTAGCCACGTCTCCCTGTGGTTCGGCGAACGCAAGGTGCTCGATAACGTCAGCTTCCACGTGAATCGCGGCGAAACCCTGTGCATCCTCGGCCGCAGCGGCGTGGGCAAGTCGGTGTCCCTGCGCATCCTGATGGGATTTCTCAAGCCTCAGGTCGGGTCGATTCGCGTCGACGGGCAGGAGATCAATCAATACACCGAAGAGGAGATGAACGTCCTGCGCAAGCGGATCACCATGGTCTTTCAAAACGGCGCCCTCTTCGACTCCATGACGGTTCGAGAGAACGTTGCCTTCCCGCTCCGCGAGCGCGGAGGGCAGGAAGAGGACCAGATCCTGCAGGTTGTCGATCGGCTTCTGGCCCTGGTCGGCGCCGAGGATGCCGCTGACGCCCTGCCCGCCAGCCTGTCCACCGGCCGCAAGCGAGCCGTCGCCATCGCACGCGCTCTGGCGTCTCAGCCCGAGGTCGTTCTCTACGACGAGCCGACGACCATGGTCGACCCGCTGATCGCGCGCCGCCTGGGTGGGCTGATCCAGCGGCTCAAACAGCAGCTTGGGTTCTCCGCCATTGTCGTCACTCACGACATGCGTTTTGCCGAGCGGCTGGCCGATACGGTGCTATTTCTCCATGAGGGACGAGCAGCCTTTTTCGGGCCTTTGAAAGACTTCCTCGCCTCCCCGGATCCCCATATTCAGCAATTTCTTACACTCGACGCTTACGTGTTACCTTCGGCATAAACTTTTCCCTGTTCCCAATCGGAAAATCTCGGATATCCTTATCCAAAGCTCATCCTGATCGGACAGCTCAAAATATCCGAACTCCCCAGCTTGAGGCCTTGCTCGGATCTCTTCTTAGGTCACTTCTGGATTGCACGTTTTCTACACCACTTTGCCTTGGGTTCCGGTGAACGGCTTCGGCCGTGCGCTCGTCTGTGCTCCAGAACAGCAGAGCAGTGAACTGAAGTAGATTGCGCTCGGCACACCAAAGTTTGAGAACAGTGTTCGCGGTTCATGGTGCTGAAATGATCGCTACCTACGATGAGAACAAGGCAAACGTTTGACGGGCACTACACGCAACTAAGAAAAGCAGTCGTCGAGAAAGTGCTGCTCTACAGGCAACCTACTCGAGACTGACTGCTTCAAAGAGACCAGCGACAGCTCTTTTCACCGCCCAAACGTCTGCTCCTTGCAAGCTTGACCCAGGAAGCATTCCCACTTCAGCAGCAGTACCTACTTCTGAGGCTTGCAGTACACGTATGGCAACATCTGACATTTGGCAAAGAGCGTCTGCCTCCGCAAACGTTCGACCTGACTGGGTAAAAGAAGCGGTCTCATTGCCGCGTCGACAGTCCGAGGGCAAAGCCAGGTTCTGGATGTTCCTGGATTTTGTCACCGTCTTCGTCTCGGCGACGATCGCCACAGTCATCGGCCGCCACATCACCCCGGTTGCGGGAGCGCGCAATCTCTACCATGGCACACTGTTCTACGGCCGCTCCATGGGAAACACGCTTGCCTTGCTCTGCGGATTCGCTCTGGCACTGATTGTCAGCAGCAAGCGCCTCAATCTCTACAATCCGAAACGCATCGGATCTTTCCTTCACGAGCAGCGGCTCACCATCGAAGTCTGCTTTACCTCCGGCCTGCTTTTGACAGGAACGCTCTATCTTCTCAGGGCCGAGGACATCTCGCGCCGCATCGTCCTGCTGACACTCCTCCTCGTCACCGCCTCGCTGTGCACACGTCGTTTTCTTTACCGGTCGCTCATGTACCGCAGGTTTGAGAGCGGGCAGGAAACGCGCAACGTACTGATCGTTGGCACCGGACCTGAGGCGCACGCTCTCCGTCATCACCTCGAGAGCATTCGCAATCTCGGCTACACCTTTAAGGGATTCATCGAGTCGCCCGGCACCTCCTCGCGCATGATCTCGTCCAGCGGCGATGTGGTCGGAAATCTTGATACGCTCTTCCAGCATGCCCGCCAGCAATTTGTCGATGAGATTCTCTTCACCATGCCTTGCGAGCGGCGCGTCGTGCTGGAAGCTCTCGAGAAGGCCCGGCTGCACGGTGTAGACATGCGAGTCGTTCCGGATCTCTACGAAGGACTCGCATGGGATAATCCGATCGAATTCATCGGCCAATTTCCGACGATCCCGCTGCATCGTGGGCATGTTCCCGAGGTCGGATTCGTCCTCAAGCGCGTGCTGGACGTTCTGTTTGGCAGCCTGATCCTCTTGGTTCTTTCCCCGTTCCTGGTCGTTATCGCAATCGCGATCAGGCTAGAGTCACCGGGTCCCGTGCTCTACCGATCTCAGCGGATCGGCAAGAAGGGTCGCGTCTTCCGCTGCTACAAGTTCCGGACCATGGTGCGCGACGCCGAGAAGCGGCGCTCTGAAGTGATGCACATGAACGAGCGCGACGGCGTGCTCTTCAAAGTCACCAACGATCCTCGCATCACCCGGCTCGGTCGCTTCCTTCGCAAATACTCTCTCGATGAACTCCCTCAGTTCATCAACGTGCTGAAGGGCGACATGAGCATCGTCGGCCCGCGTCCGCCCATCGCGAGCGAGGTCATGGAGTACAAGCTCAACCACCTGCGCCGGCTCGACGTCACCCCCGGCATCACTGGTCTCTGGCAGGTTCAGGCCCGGCAGGATCCGTCCTTTGACAGCTACGTCTCCCTCGACGTTGCCTACATCGAGAATTGGAGCGTTTGGCTCGATGTAAAGATCATCCTGCGAACCATCGGCGTGGTCTTTTCGGGTACCGGCACCTAAGCTGTCGTGAGGGCTAGTGTCGCCACGTTCTCCCCATCGATCTTTGGCGTGGAACTCTGGATTCTTTCTTCCTCCTTTAAACTGGAGGAGTGAAGATCGCACTGGCGCAGATCAACCCCACGGTGGGGGATTTCACCGGCAATCTCGACAAGATCGTTTCCATGGCACGGCGTGCCTCAGAGCAGGGCGCCCGGCTTGCAGTATTCCCCGAGCTTGCCATATGCGGCTATCCGCCTGCCGACTTCCTGGAGAAGCCAAGCTTCCTCGCCCGCAGCAAGCAGGCCGTCGCGGAACTGGCGGACGCCACACGCGGTCTCCCCACCGCTGTTCTGGTGGGCGTCGCTCTTCCGGCGCCGCCCGATGCCGGCAAACCCGCGGTGAATGCGGCCGTCCTTCTTGATGCCGGACACATCGTTCTGGAGCAGCACAAGCGTCTGTTGCCCTTCTACGACGTCTTTGACGAGCAGCGATACTTCCTGCCGTCTACGGCCCAGAAAGTGGTGGAACTCGACAATCTGCGCATCGCAGTTTCTATTTGCGAAGATGCGTGGAATGACAAGAACTTCTGGCCGCGCCGCCTCTATGCCCTCGATCCGCTGGAAGAGCTGATGAAGCAGAACCCGGCGATCCACCTGAATCTTTCTGCCTCGCCCTTCTGGCACTCGAAGCGGACGCTGCGGCGTCAGATGCTCGCCTCCATCTCCAACCGGGACGGCGTCCCCGTTGTCATGTGCAATCAGGTGGGCGGCAACGACAGCCTGATCTTCGATGGCTCTTCGCTCTGCATCAACGCCCATGGCGATCTCGTCGCACAGGCAAAATCATTCGAGGAAGACCTCGTTGTCTTCGACCCATTCTGTTCGCCTGCAGTTCCGCAGCCAGTCGATGACGACACAGAAGCTGCCTATCGTGCTCTCGTGCTTGGTATGCGCGACTATGTGCGCAAGTGCGGATTCAGCAAGGTAGCCCTGGGACTGAGCGGCGGTATCGATTCTGCGCTCGTGGCCGCAATCGCAGCCGACGCTCTCGGCAAAGAGAATGTCTTGACCATCGGCATGCCGAGTCCCTATTCCTCTCAGGGTTCGATCGATGACAGCCGCGCGCTGGCTGCCAACCTCGGCATCCGCTTCGAGCAGATCGCGATCAGCGATCTGTTCGGGGACTATACAAGGGCTCTCGAACCTCTATTCAAAGGCACCGAGCCGGGACTGGCTGAAGAGAACCTTCAGGCTCGCATCCGCGGCAACCTGCTGATGGCGGTTTCGAACAAGTTCGGCTCGCTGGTGCTGACAACCGGCAATAAGTCGGAGATGGCGGTTGGCTATTGCACGCTCTATGGCGACATGGTGGGCGCGCTGGCAGTCATCGGCGACCTGGTGAAGACGCGCGTGTACGCGATCTGCCGCTGGCTCAATCGCGACCGCGAGGTCATTCCGCATGCCATTATCGATAAGCCGCCTTCCGCTGAACTGAGGCCCGGCCAGAAAGACACGGATTCGCTCCCTCCCTACGAGACCCTCGACCCGATCGTCGAGGCCTATGTCGAGCGATATGAGACACCGGAAAGCATCGCCGAGAAAAACGGCTTCCCACTCGAACTAGTCCAGCAGGTGGTCCGGCTTGTCGAGCGCTCAGAGTACAAGCGCCAGCAGGCAGCACCCGTTCTGAAAGTGACCTCGAAGTCGTTTGGGATGGGCCGCCGCTTCCCCATCGCCGTCAAAGTACAGGTATAAGCTAATCTTTGGGAACGATCCCGCAATTGAAGGAGAAACGCTTGATTCGTAATTCCGCTCGTTTGGCCGCCCTTTGTGTGCTGGCCCTCATGTCTTCTGTCGCGCACAAGGCGACCGCGCAGGATCAGACTCCAACGACGCCCCCGGCCGCGCCTCCCGCCCCCTCGGCGCCGGCGGCTCCGCCCGCTTTCCCCAAGCCCGATCCCGCCGACTTCACGGCCGATACACCTTCCAAAGAGACCGTCAATTCGTTCATGCAGGCGAACCTGGGATTCGACCCGAATGCCATGTGGCAGGTTCAGGCCATCCAGAAGACGCAACTGCCCAGCATCAACCGGGTGGTCGTATTTGTGGGCGATAAGGCAGGCAAGCAGCAGCCCTACCGGTTCGCGTTCCTTACTGCGCCCGACATGAAGCACATCATGGTCGGCGATCGCATAATCCCGTTTGGCGAGCACCCCTTTGAGGAGCATCGGGCGATTCTCCAGCAGAAGGCCAACGGGCCCTATCGCGGTTCGGCCTCAAAGGATCTCGAGTTGGTCGAATTCGCGGATTTCCAGTGCCCCCACTGCAAGGCTGCACAGGCCAACATGGACAAGCTCGTGACGGACTTCCCGAATGCGCGAATCGTCTTTGAAAACGATCCGATTCCCAGCATCCATCCCGAGTCAGTGACAGCCGCTCAGTACGGTCTGTGCGTTGCGAAACTCGGCGGAAACAGCGCCTTCTTCACGTTTGCTGCTGCTGTGTTTGAGGGACAGGAAGGTCTGGCGACGGCCGACGGCGCGACGCTGACGCTGAACAGCTCCGTCACCAAGGCGGGACTGGAGCCGGCAAAGGTTCAGGCGTGCGCGAATACGCCGGAGATCAAGTCGGCTGTGGAAGCCTCGACGCAGCTGGCGAAGGACCTGGACATCTCGTCGGTTCCGACGCTGGCGATCAACGGACGCCAGGTGCCGGCGAATGCGCCCTACGAAACCTTGAAGCAGATCATTGAGTATCAGGCGAAGCAGGATGGCGTAACGAAGTAGTCCAGCCTGAGCAGACAACGGAAAGCCCCGGAGATAGACGCTCTCCGGGCTTTCCTTTTTCAGCGAACTTACATTGCCGCTCGGCCGCGCTCAATGCGCACGATAGGCGTATGTCCGGCGGGCTGCGTCCACCGCACCACATGCGGGGAGACAACAATCAGCAGGCTCGCATAGTTCTTGGTGATGTCTTTGTTGGTGACGTTGTTGAGCCCTGGTATCTCCGTCAGCCCCGGCAATCCGCTGAGAGCTCGGCTCTCTTCCTTGTCCACCTGGCTCACCAGTACAACCGCCGCATTGTCCTTCACCGTTGCTACGCCGGAGTAGCTGCGGTTATTCAGGATCGGCACGCCATTGATCGACGAACCCCCAAGAGCAGTGATCTTCAGGTCCATCGTCAACGCAACCTCGCCGCTGCGCATCACGCGAGGAGTGGCTTTGAACGTAAGCCCAAGATCCTGATATTCAATCTGCGGAATCGTCTGCGCCCCGGAGTTCAACTGCGACAGAAGGGAACTGAGGCTTCCGGAAGCGCCCGCCGAAGTCAGCCCCGGGATGTTGATACCCGACGTGCCGAGGTCCGAGTACTGCGACGTTTCGATGGGATAGCGCGAACCGCTCTTGATGGTGCCCTCTTCTCCGTCGCCCAGGTGCAGCTGCAGCTGATCAAGTTCGCGCGATTCGGATGAGTTCAGGTTAAGGGCGACCTTCACCGGCCCCGGTGATACTCCGGTCAGGGTGAGTCCGCCACCGAACAGGGCTACGCCATTCTGAAAGATAGGACTGGAAACCTGTCCTGAGGCAAGCAGGATTCCGAGAATCGTCAGCGTATCGCCGGGCGCAGCCAGGCCCGAGGAGATGATCTCCTGCACAAGCTGCTGATTTTGGCTGAGCAGAGCCTGTTCTTCCGTATAAACGTTGAACGCCGTGATCTGCTGGGGCGGAGTGATTCCGGTATTCCTCAGGTTGTTGTGGACGACCTGGAGCAGCTTGACGTCGAGCAGCACCTGGCTTTTGCCATCGAGTAGCTGTTTGAGCGTTTCATTGAACGCGTTCAGCTTGTCCGTGGTGGCCCGAATCGTGAGCGTACCAGAGCTCGCCTGCACGGCAACCTGCTGCGCCTGGAAGACCGTCTTGGCCATGTTCCCCACATCGGTCATCTCGGCCTGCGACATGCCGCCGAGATACACGGTCTCAAATTCCTGACGCATGTATTGAGTGCGATTCTCGCGCGTGTCCTTGGCCACGATGGCTCGATGGGCGTCGAGCGGCACTGTGAATGTGTCGGTGACCATGTTGATGGCCTGCGTGGCCTGCGCGAAGGTGGCATCGTCCATCTCGAAGCGCACGGGAGGTCCCGTCACACTGCTGTCGATCGATGCCTCGATACCGAACGAGTGAAACACGTTCTCGATCGCTTGTCGTCGGTCCGTACGCAAATGAAAGCTTCGTTTGCCCGGGAGAGGCTCGAGCGCGGGAGCGGCCGTCAGCGATTCAGTGTCCTTCTGATACAGGGACTTCGTCTGCGAATCAGCCGCGTCATCGGCCATTGCGCGCAGATGCTCCGCAACCTGAACATTGCGAGGGTCGAGCTCCGCCGCACGCTGCAAAGCAGCGCCCTCCCCCTGGGCATCGCCCTTGATACGAGCCTTGGTCGCGGCCTGAATCAGTTCTGTGACTGCGTGGCTGCGCACGACCTCATTCGCGGCGGCGTAGTTGGGATTCTCGGGATCAAGCCGTGCAGCCTCGTTATAGTCCTTCATGGCAGCTTCGTACTGCTGCTTGGCAAAGAGCTTCGTCGCTTCGAGGTAGAGCTTGGTCGCCTGCCGGCGTTCTCGGTCGGTGATCTTGTGAACAGGTGCCGGGGCCTTCTGTTCAGACTGCGCCTCAGCGCTTGCCGCAGCCGGGGTCTGATTCGCCGCGGGCGCACTCGGAAGGGGCTGTTGAGCCGCCGCTCCAAGCTGGAGCAACAGCGCAGCCACTGCCGCAACGAATTGTGCGCGCGAATGATTCACGACTGATCCCGTGTCGCCTGCAATAAATATGCGAGCGATGTTGTACAGACCTCTGGTTTGTGCTGCATCAGTTCGTCGAACGAGAAATGCCCCGTGGCAACCGCCACCACAGGAATGTGGTTCGCGTGCGCAGCTTCGATGTCCCGCGGCGTATCGCCAACCACGCATACCGTAGCATTGGGTCCCGCCAGTTCCCGTGCCTTCTTCGCCGCATCGCCGACCAGCTCCGAACGTAGCGGAAAATGATCGCTGAAGCCGCCGAACCGGAACCACTCGCGCAGACCGGCTCGCTCCATCTTGATCCAGCCGATCATCTCCAGGTTCCCGGTAGCGAGCCCGAGAATGGCTCCCCGGTCAGCCAGATGCTGCAGCGTGTCTTCCACCCCCGGCATCAGCTGCGGGTACATCTCATGCTTGCGTCCCGCAACATTGTGGCAGATGGCCTCTGTGATGGCTGCAAGCTGCGGCTCTAGAACCTCGGGCGTGATGCCGGCCAGCGCGCACGCTTCGCGAAGAATGGAAGTATCCGTATTCCCTGCCAGCGCGACGCCCTCGAGCGTCACCTCGGGCCCCATCAGCTTCTGCAGAGTCGTCGTGAAGCTGTCGACGTGGACACGGTCGCGGCTGCGCAGCAGAGTGCCGTCAATGTCAAAGAGGTATGCGTCCTGATTGTCCCAGGCAAAACCCTCTTCGATTGCAACGCGTGCTTCGTTGTTCTGTTGAATGGTCTGCATTCGGTCGCGGAGCGTCACGCCCACCACTCAAGATTAATGCAATCCGGGGCGGTCGGCATGCGCCAGAACGATCCTGTCCAAACGTAATCGGAAGATGCGTCCTTGCCCGAATCGTTAACCCTGGCGGCTGCCCTGGCGAATGACTCCAAAGACAGGACGTTCGGAGCGGGGCGGACGCTTGAGGCCTGCGCGGATTTCCGCGAGGCTGATCCCCAGTTCAGCCATCGTGCGGCTGAGCGTATTGCGGTGGACTCCAAGCTCCTCCGCAGCCTTGCACTGGTTCCCCTTGTTCGCTGTCAGCACTTCGCGCAGATACTGTCTTTTGAACTCTCGTACGGCGTCCTCATAGCGGATGCCGGTGGAATGCATCTGTGTAACCAGGCTGTCCAGGTCTCGTCTCACGTCGCCCTCTTGCTCTAACTAGATTGCCACAAAGCGCAGGCATGGCCCGCGAAAATTATTTGTTCTTTTCCTCATTCATCCACTCTTGTGATTTCGTCTCCAGCGTGTTCAATTCCTTGCGCACGCGTTGGCCCAATCGAGACGGAGTGACTTGAATGCTCACATGAAGTGCACCGAAGAAATATCGCGGCAGGCGCGCTTCCGTCAACCATGCCGTTTGCGGAAAGAACGCCACCGTAACCAGAATCGAGAGCGTCACGAATACCAGGCCCTGTGCCAGACCGAACAGCGCGCCTGCGAGTCGGTCGAGACAGCCAAGCCCAACCTTCTGGAAGAACTTCGCGAGCAGCGATCCCAGGATAGCCGCAACGATCAACACCGCGGCCGCAATTGTGATGAACCCGATTGCATCGGCAAGTTCGACCGAGTGAATGAACCGCTTCACAAACGCGGCAATGCGCCAGTAGTTCCACGATGCAAGCGCAACACCAATGATGAGTCCCGCGAGAGAAAACACCGACCGGAAGAATCCGCGCGCCAGCCCGACGAGAACGGAACTCGCCAGAATTACAACAATGATCCAGTCAACCGGGGTGAGCCCGCCAACGTTCATGCGTCCGTGTCCTTGCTACGGCTGAGTGGAGTCCTGGCCCTGGATCATGCGGTCACATCCAGATCGCGGCCCGTCAATCGCCGGAATGCTTCGAGGTATTTCTCGAGTGTACGATGAACCACGTCATCGGGCAGTGCCGGGGCAGGCGCCTGCTTGTTCCAGTGGATGCTCTCGAGGTAGTCGCGCACGAACTGCTTGTCAAAGCTTGGCTGCGCTCCGCCGGGCTTCCATTGCGATGCCTCCCAGAAGCGTGACGAATCAGGCGTGAGCACTTCATCCGCAAGTACGATCGTCTCGCCTACCTTGCCGAATTCAAATTTCGTGTCTGCGAGAATCAGCCCTTTCGACTCCGCGTGTTTGCCTGCCTTGCTGTAGATGGCCATCGTCAAGTCGCGAAGCTGTTTCGCGGTTTCGGCTCCGACGGTCTTCTCCACCGCAGCGAAAGAGATGTTCTCGTCGTGGGTGCCATCCTGGCTTTTGGTAGACGGCGTGAAGAGCGGCTCGGGCAGCCGCGATCCGTCCTGTAAACCCGACGGCAAGGCGATTCCGCAGACAGTCCCGTTCGACTTGTACTCCTTCCAGCCGGAGCCGGCAATGTATCCGCGGGCGACGCACTCGACTGGGAACATCTGCGCGCGCTTCACCAGCATGGATCGTCCCTCCAGCTGGTCGGCGTACTTGTGCAGCGATTCGGGAAAGTCCTTCACCTCGGTGGCGATCAGGTGGTTGGGAACGATATCGCGAACGAGATCGAACCAGAAAAGCGAGATCTGGGTGAGGATTTTGCCTTTGCCGGGAATGCCGCTGCCCAGCACATGATCGAAAGCCGAAATCCGGTCGGTGGCGACGATGAGCAGCGCGTCGTCGACCGCATAGAGATCGCGAACCTTGCCGCGTCCGATCAGAGGCGTGTCGCCCAGGTCTGTTTTGAGGAGGGTAGTCATGGAGAGCCTTCACCTCGGCTGGAGCGTTGGTGGGTTGGAGTGGTGTTGGCGCGGGCAGTGCCGCATTCGTACCTCTCGTCGCGCCGTGAACCTTCGATTTTCGAGGGAGCGGCAAGGTTTGTCAAACGCAGTGAATCCAACAAATTGACTGGTGCGAAAGGCCCAATGGTGTTTCGCGCGAGTTTCCCACAAAGCCCTGTGACGACCGTCACGGAGCAGGATTTCCGTTTAGGCGAAACTCCAGTTGTCATCAAGGTTCGGGAGCCCGTCAGAAGGTTCCCTCTGAGCCGGGTGGCACGAGGCAGCAGTGGAAAGGGGAAGCCGCGGCTCGCTTCGTTCTATAGGGATCGCCAGTAGCCGCGTACTACCGACCTCCAGTGCCGGCTACTGGTCCCCGTTACTGATCTTGTGATCCTAAGTGCAAGCGCCTCCGAAGCGAAGAGTTCCTTCGGGGGCGAATTTTTGTCCGCTTCCGTCCCTCATCACCCAAACCGATGTGAACGTCTCATAGAGCTCTTCCATGCGGTCACCCGCTCCTTCAACACACTAGCAAGTGATCGGAATCACTGAGGCCTGATCCCATCGGCCCAAACTGTGTGTGCCGCCGGCTTGCGCTGTCTCGACGAGCTGGGTGCGCGGCAATGGAGGGGGCGTGATGATTGAACTGCTCGAAGTGCAGATGCAAGTTCCCCATGACACAAACATCGTCATCGGCCAGTCGCATTTCATGAAGACAGTCGAGGATCTCAGTGACGCGATGGTTCACACGCCGCAGGCTCGTTTCGGCCTCGCCTTCAACGAGAGTTCAGGCGAGTGCCTCGTGCGCAGCGAGGGCAACGATGAGGACCTTCGTCACGCTGCAATTCACAACGCAGAATTGCTTGGCGCGCGCCATATCTTCGTTCTGCTGATCCAGAATGCCTATCCGATCAATGTGCTGCATGCGATCCGCAGCGTACCGGAGGTGTGTAGAGTCTTTTGCGCGACGGCGAATCCCGTCGAAGTCATCCTCGCGCAAAGTGAGCAGGGCAGGGGAGTGTTGGGTGTCATTGACGGCGATCCCGCAAGGGGCGTGGAAGATGATGCATCCGTCCCGTCGCGTTATGAGCTTATGGGCAAATTCGGTTTCAAGCGCTAGGCCGTGGATGGAGTCTCGCGATAGCAAGGCAAGACCGAAACGGCCCGGCAAAGGAGGTGTGAAATGGCACTCGCAAGTTTGCTGAATTACCTCGATGAGAACGAAGTTCCGTACGTGATCCTCTACCACTCTCCGGCATACACAGCGCAGGGAATCGCAGGACTCACTCACATACCCGGACAGGAACTCGCAAAAACCGTGATCGTCTTGCTCGACGGCAAGCTGGTGATGGCGGTGTTGCCGGCCAAGTACCACGTCGACCTGATGCTGTTGAAGAAACGTGCCAAGGCAAAGACCGTGGAACTGGCATCGGAAGAGGATTTCCAGACCCGGTTCGCCGGATGCGAAACCGGCGCCATGCCTCCGTTCGGCGGTTTGTTTGGGCTTCCGGTCTACGCCGATCAGTCGCTCGAGCAGGACCACGAAATCGCGTTCAATGCAGGGACGCACCGCGAACTGATCCGCATGACTTGGAGAGATTACAAAAAGCTCGCCCAGCCCACCATCTTCAATTTCGCAGCTGGGCACAACGCCGAAGCAGCCTGATCGAAACTCGGGAGGAATTGTGGACGCAGAAGTCGAATGCCGAAAGGCGCCGAAAGTCAGAATCGTTCAGCACACAGCCACAGGCGGCCTTTGGCTTGCCGCCTGGTTGTTTACGATCGGTTTTCTCAAACTTACGTTCTGGCAGGGCGTCTGGGCAGTCGTCATCTGGCCGTACTACCTCGGCGTCTACTGCGCGCCGAAGTAGAAACCACGCCTAGGCTGTCGCCCTCTGCGGTTGCTGCTCGTGAGCAAGCTTGACGCTCACAACCTTGGAGACACCGGGTTCCTGCATTGTCACGCCGTAGATCATGTCGGCGGCGTGCATCATCCGCTTGGAGTGCGTGACGATCAGGAACTGCGTCTCCCGGCTCAGGCTGCGCAGCAGGTCGGCGAGACGGCCCACGTTTGTTTCGTCGAGTGCGGCGTCAACTTCGTCGAGCACGCAGAACGGGCTCGGCTGGAACTGAAAGATGCCGACAAGCAGGGAGATCGCTGTGAGCGCCTTCTCGCCGCCCGAAAGCAGCAGCACGTTCTGGAGCTTCTTGCCCGGAGGCGATGCAACGATTTCCAGCCCGCTCTCCGCCTGATTCTCCGCGTCGGTGAGCCGCAGGAATGCCTGCCCGCCGTGGAACAACTTCGTAAATACATGCCCGAAGTTCTCGTTAATGCGCGCGAATGCCTCGTCGAACTTTTCCTTTGAGATCTGATCGATTTCCTTGATAGTCTGCTGCGTGTTCTCGATCGATTCCATCAGATCTTTGCGCTGCGTCTCGAGGAAGGAGTGCCGCTCCGCCGTTTCCTTGTACTCGTCCAGCGCCATCATGTTTACGGGGCCCATCTGCTCGAGCTTCTGCTTCAGCGTGCGGCAGGTGTCTTCTTCGATCGCCAGCGGCTCGTCGGCGATGCGGACAATCTCCTGATCGGCGCGGAGTTCGGCGGCCTCAACGTTGACTTCGGCAAGGCAGCTTGCTTCCAGGTGCTCCAGGTCTGACTTGAGCTTCGCAGCCTGGCTGGCGCGCGCACCGCGATCCTCGCGCAGCTGATCTACTGCCAAACGAGCCGCTTTAAGCCTTGTCTCCATCTCCGCCAGTTGGTGGCGAACCTCTGCTGCCTGCGCAGCAATCGACTCGGCCTGGGCCAGCGCCTCAGCCTTCAGCGCAGCGAGTTCCTGTTCGCGTTGCGCAAGCGCGGCTGTCTCGTTAATGCGCTGCTCGCGCTCTGACTCGGCCGACGCCCGCTGCTGCTCGATCGCCATCACGCGGCGTTCGAGATCGGCGTGCAGCCGGTCGATGCGCTGGAACGCTGCTTCTGCTCCGCGGCGGCGCTCTTCGAGTCCGGCGAGCTCGGCCGTGAGCCGCGCTGCCTCCTGCTGCAGTGTTTCGCGGTTCTGGCGCATCGTGGAGAGCTGGTTCTGCTGCTCTTCCAACCCAACCTCAGCAGTGGCATGCTCCTGCTCGAGGCGAATCGCCTCTTCCCGCTTCTGTTCGATGATGGAGTGCTTGGCCTCGCGCGCTTCCTTGTTACGCTGCGCCTGCGTCATCCACTCCTGCAGACGCCGCTCGATGCGCTGTGCTTCGCTTTCCATTTGTTTGAGAGCTGCACCTTGATCGGCGGCTTCGCGCTCCGCCTGCCGGCGCTCTTCGCTCCGCGCTTCAAGCCGTGCGCTCAATTCCTCAATCTGCTTTGCGAGTGCCGCAGCCTGAAACTCGGCCTGGCCAAGTTCGCGCTCGATCGCGGCAAAGCGCATCTCCGTCTCGCGTAGCTCGCGCTTCAGCACCAGCGGTCCCTGGCTCGCAGGCTTGCCGCCGGTCACGGTCGCGTTGTGGAAGCACTCGCCCTCCGGCGTCAGGAAGTAGGCGTGCGCATAATCATTCGCCATCGTCTGCGCCAGTTCCGCAGTCTCGACAAGGTAGCCATCGCGCAGTTTCGGAAGTATAGTCTCGAGCGTGTGCCCAAAGCCGTTCAGCAGCCGAACCTGTTCGCGGAGCGGCGTCACGCCGGGACCATTGATCTTCTCGACGTAGCCGTTGCCGCCGTGACCGTGTCCGCTCTCCGGGTGAACAAGGAAGGTAGCGCGCCCGTCCACGCCGGTCTTCAACACTCGGACGCCTTCTTCAGCCGCGTGCCAGCTCTTCACGACGACATAGTTGAGCTCGTCGCGCAGGAACTCGTCGACCACTCCTTCGTGCTCGCCGGCCACTTCGATGAAGTCGGCCAATGTTCCGACAGGCGTCGAACCGTTCTGCAGCGCACCGGGCCTCAGCAGCTTGCGGACAGTTTCCGTCGAGTAGCTGTGATCCCTGATCAGCGACTGCAGCGAATCTCGGCGCCCCCCCACTCCGGCCAGATCGCTGCGAAGTTTGTTCGCCTGCGCGCGGACTGAAGCCTCTTCAGACCGCCGCGCCTGCAAGGTCTCGCGCAGCTCGGCGATCTCGCTTTCAAGACTCTTCAGCGCTTCGGCTGCTGAGTCGAACTTCAGCCGAGCCTGGCCGCTCTGCACACCCAGGCTCTCCTGCTCGTTGCGCGCCTGGTTCATCTCCGCATTCAGCCGCTCCGCTTCCCGCTCCAGCGCTGCAAGACTCTCTTCGGCCTGGGCCGTGCTGTTGCGCGCGTTTCCAGCCAGCGTGAGCAGGTGCATCGCGTGCCTGCGATGACTCTCCAACTGCCGCTCAGCATTGAAAACCTCTTCCGCTGCAGTCCGCGCTTCGTGCTGCCGGGCCTGCACCTTCTCGTGGAAGGCATGCGCCTCTCCCGCAGCAGTTTCAAGAAACGCCTTCTGCTGTTCACGCTCTTCCGCGATGCTGCCGAGCTGGCTCTTCGTCGTTTCGAGTTCACCGGCCGCCGCTGCGATTCGCGCTTCGAGTTCACTTACGCGCTCGGAGTTGCTGCGCTGGCGAGCCGCCGCGCGCTCCAGCTCCACAGCGGAAGAGTTCGCGCGGTTCTGCGCATCCTGACCCTCGCGGTCCAGTTCGTATCCCCGCTCGGTCAAACTGTGCTGCTGGACCTCGGCCGTCTCAATCTCCAGAGCCCCTGCCGTGATCTTCTCGGCGAATTCTGTGATCTCGTGCTCCAGCCGCGCCTGCTCGGCATCCATCAGCGCCATCCGGCTCGCGAGCACAACGCGCAGCCGTCCGCGCAGCTCGTCCCGGACCTGTGCGAACCGCTCCGCCTTCGCCGCCTGCCGCTTCAGGCTGTTCATCTGGCGCGTCACTTCTTCGAAGATGTCGTCGACACGCGCAAGATTCTGCTTCGAGCTTTCAAGCCGCAGCTCGGCCAGACGCTTCTTGGTCTTGAAACGCGTAATTCCAGCCGCCTCTTCTACGATCGACCGGCGATCGTGCGGCTTCGAACTCAGCAGCTGTCCGATGCGCTCCTGCCCGATGATCGCGTAGCTCTCCGGCCCAAGGCCGGTGCCCATAAAGATGTCCTGAATGTCGCGAAGCCGGCACAGCTTTCCATTGAGCAGGTACTCGCTTTCACCCGTCCGGAAGAGGCGCCTTGTGATGACAACCTCGCCCTTCTGCGGAGTCCGATTGAACTTGCGACGGCGGATCTTCAGGACAACCGGCTGCGGACCGTGCGCGGCGGCTTCAGCGTTCGCCTCTGCCTTCGCCTCGGCTGGAGCACTGCCCTCAGCGCCGGTTTCCTCGTCCGTGACCACGCCCGGCTGCTCAGAGGCAATGATCTCTTCAGCCTCCGCCGCTTTCTGCCGCCGCAACTCTTCCTCGTCCCAGTCGAGCGGGCCATCGTGGTCGACCGTGACCTCAGGCTCCACCGGGATCGGCCCGTCATACGCCTCCGGGTCCACCATCGTGATGGTGACTTCCGCCATGCCCAGCGGCTTGCGCTCCCGCGTTCCGGCGAAGATCACGTCCTGCATGCTGCCGCCGCGAAGGCTCTTGGCGCTCTGCTCGCCCAGCACCCAGCTGACCCCGTCCAGGATGTTGGACTTTCCGCACCCGTTCGGTCCCACGACAACGGCGATGCCTGTCCCCGGCACGGTCAGTTCCGTGCGGTCACAGAAGCTCTTAAAGCCGAGGATGTGGATCTTTTTCAGTTTCAGCATGCTCTCTCCGGGTCAGCAGAATACGAACGGGATCACCGAAGTCGGCTGGAGCACCTTGGTTCCGGCAGGCTGTCGATCCCTGCTGGACGGATGGGCCGGCGCCGACTTCGCGCCTTGAAGGGGAATTTGGGGTCTCCGGCGATCGCTTCCAGCCGCCGGGTGCCCTGGACCCTCTTCGATTACAGACTCTATGGACCCCAAAAGACAGGGTCAATCTCACCAAGGGGTTCTTTTGTGGATAAGGGGGTCCCGAATCCACCTTTTTCGTTTATTTTAGGCTTTCTTCGGAAATTGCAGCAGTTTTCTTGAGTTTATACCAACTTTTCCACAGTCCCAAATGCAACCAATTGCGGCAAAAATTCCCGAGATACTGCGGCGAGCCAGTGCTGAAGCTGACAGCTGATAGCTGAGAGCTAATTAAAACTCACCGCCTTCCGTATCACCTTCTCGATCGCCCGCAGAGCCTGCGCTCTCGGGAAGCCGGGTCGGCTGGCCAGCCGGATCGTCCTGTGAGAACGCCCTGTCAGCGGGACCAGAACGATGCCGCGCGTCTTCAGCGACTCGGCCGCGAGCGCCGGAATCAGAGTCGAGCCGTAACCCGCAGCGACCAGGTTCACCAGCGTCTCCAGCGTCGCCGCCTGCATCGACCCCTGCAGCCCGCCCCGTACATGAGGATGCCCATGCTTCGCCCCGCATGCCGCGAGAGCCTGGTTCGACAGGCAGTGCCCATCGGCGAGGACGAGCAACTCATCTTTCAGCGCCTCTTCGTCAACCTTCTTTGCCGCCGCCAGGCGATGATTGCGGGGCAGGGCAGCCAGAAGCGGCTCATCGAAAAGAACAATCTCGGTGATCTCCGGCGCATCAGTCTCAGTCGCCAGCAGCGCTGCATCCAGCTTGTGATTGCGAAGATTCTCGACCAGAACCCGCGTCTGGTCTTCCCACAATTCGATGGTCATCCCGGGGTAGCCCTGCTTGAGCGGCTTGAGAATCAGGGGCAACAAATAAGGAGCGAGTGTAGGAATGGCCCCAAGCTTCAGGGGGCCGATCAGCGGATCCCTTGCTGCCCGTGCGACCGCTTCAATCTGTGCTGCTTCGGCCAGCGCCCGTCTCGCATGTTGCAGAATCTGACTTCCGGCCGGTGTCAGCGCGACGCGCTTGTTTGTGCGCTCCAGCAGCATCACACCCAGTTCTTCTTCGAGCTTTTTGATCTGGCTGCTCAGCGTCGGCTGGCTCACGTGGCACGCCTCGGCCGCGCGCCCAAAATGACGCTGCTCCGCAATCGCAACCAGATAACGCAGTTCCTGCAGATTCATTTTCTTACCCCGGCACCTGGGTGCCCAGGTCTCGATCTTGAGACCTGGGATCTCACAATCTCTCCGGCGACGAAGCTTAACTCCGCCATCCCAGCTGCGTTCCCATGATAGTCCATCTCAATTATCACCGTAGAAACAATTGATTTGCCTTATCAAGGTGTCGGCTTCTACCTTAGGCTCAAACGCGACGTATTTTGCCGGGGCTCTCCCGGAAAACCTCCTCCTCAAACACGAGAAGCACACGACGACAGGAGAAATCATGTCCAGCGAAGAAAAATGCCCAGTTGCCCACGGCAACGGTCATCGTCCGCAGCTAGCACGCAGCAATCGCGACTGGTGGCCCGACCAGTTGAATATCGCCATCCTTCATCAGAACTCCTCACTCTCCAATCCCATGAAGGCCGAGTTCGACTACGCTCAGGAGTTCAAAAGCCTCGACCTCGATGCCGTCGTCAAGGATCTCCACGCCGTCATGACCGACTCGCAGGAGTGGTGGCCGGCCGACTTCGGCCACTACGGCCCGCTCTTCATCCGCATGGCCTGGCACTCTGCGGGTACTTACCGCATCCACGATGGACGCGGCGGCGCAGGACGCGGCTCGCAGCGCTTTGCCCCTCTCAACAGCTGGCCTGACAACGTAAACCTCGACAAGGCGCGCCGTCTGCTCTGGCCGATCAAGCAGAAGTACGGCCGCAAGATCTCCTGGGCCGACCTGATGATCCTCGCCGGCAACGTCGCGCTCGAGTCGATGGGCTTCAAGACCTTCGGATTCGGCGGCGGACGCGCCGACATCTGGGAGCCGGAAGTCGACACCGACTGGGGTCCTGAAACGAAGTGGCTCGGCGACGAGCGCTATAGCGGAGATCGCGATCTCGCCAATCCGCTCGCAGCCGTTCAGATGGGCCTCATTTACGTGAACCCCGAAGGCCCCAACGGAAATCCTGACCCCAAGGCCGCCGCGCGCGACATCCGCGAAACCTTCGCCCGCATGGCCATGAATGATGAAGAGACTGTGGCCCTCATTGCCGGTGGCCACACCTTCGGCAAAACGCACGGCGCTGGCCCCGCCACCGAAGTCGGACCCGAGCCCGAAGCCGCTCCCATCGAGCAGATGGGCCTCGGCTGGAAGAGCAGCTTCAAGAGCGGCGTCGGTCGCGACGCCATCGGCAGCGGCCTTGAAGTGATCTGGACCCAGACTCCGACCAAATGGAGCAATTACTTCTTCGAAAACCTCTTCAAGTACGAGTGGGAATTGACGAAGAGCCCTGCCGGCGCGCACCAGTGGAAGCCGAAGGGCGATGCCGGAGCAGGCGAAATCCCCGATCCATTCGACAAGTCCAAGCGGCGCACTCCGACGATGCTGACCACAGATTTGTCGCTGCGCTTCGATCCGGCGTACGAAAAGATCTCCCGCCGCTTCCTCGACCATCCCGAGGAATTCGCCGACGCCTTTGCGCGCGCGTGGTTCAAGCTCACGCATCGCGACATGGGCCCGATCACTCGCTATCTTGGCCCTCTGGTTCCGAAGGAGCAGCTGATCTGGCAGGACCCGGTACCGAAGGCAGATCACGAACTGATCAACGACCAGGACATTGCGGCGCTCAAATCCAAGCTCCTCGCTTCGGGGCTTTCCATTTCACAACTGGTCACGACAGCGTGGGCCTCAGCCGGAAGCTTCCGCGCCAGCGACAAGCGCGGTGGCGCCAACGGAGCGCGCATCCGTCTCGAGCCGCAGAAGAACTGGGAAGTCAATCAGCCTGCGGAACTCGCCAAGGTGCTCGCGAAACTCGAGTCTATCCAGAAGGACTTCAATGGCTCGCAGAAGGGCGGTAAGAAAGTATCCCTTGCCGACCTGATCGTGCTCGGCGGCTGCGCTGCAGTGGAAGCTGCTGCGAAGAAGGCCGGCCACGACGTGAAGGTGCCCTTCGCTCCGGGCCGGACCGACGCGACGCAAGAGCAGACCGATGCCGCCTCCTTCGCAGTGCTTGAACCGGCTGCCGACGGATTCCGCAACTTCGTGAAGAAGGGACTCGAAGCCCACGCGGCCGAGATGTTCATCGACCGCGCGCAGCTGCTCAGTCTCACTGGCCCGCAGATGGCAGTCCTGCTCGGCGGCCTCCGCGTGCTGGGCGCCAACTACGGTGGATCGAAGAACGGCGTCTTCACAGACAAGCCCGAAGCCCTCACCAACGACTTCTTCGTTAACCTGCTCGACATGGACACGAAGTGGGACCGTTCGGAGAAGGATCAGAACGTCCTCGAAGGCCGCGACCGCAAAACCGGCAAGGTCAAGTGGACGGCGACCGTCGTCGATCTGATCTTCGGTTCAAACTCGCAGCTTCGTGCCATCTCTGAGGTCTATGCCAGCAGCGACGGGAAGCAAGACTTTGTGAACGACTTCGTGAATGTCTGGAACAAGGTGATGAGCCTCGACCGCTACGACCTGCTGCAAAAAGGAAAGGTCGAAGCGATCGATAAGAACGTCGAAACCGCCGCAGCGCCCATCGTCGGCGCAAAGGCATAACCCAACAACAACCGGGTGTCCCATTCTTGTCACGGCTTCATCGTGACAAGGGTGTTGGGGTGGGAACAAGAAAGCCGGGTGCCCCCGGTCCCTCGCACTTGGGGACCGGGGAGGTTTCAATACTTTAGTAAAAGCCCGGTGACCCATCCATCGCACGGTCTTATTGTGCGATGGGTGGGAACAAGCCGTGCTAACTCCGCTAACAAGCGCGCAGCGCTGCTAACTCCGCTAATTAGCGAGCAGCGCTGCTAGCTCCGCTGAACTCCGCTGCCCCCGGACCACCCCTCCGCATCTCCTCCGCATCCCACCTCAGGGCACCACGAGAGGTGAGTCATGGGCATTCTCAATACCGTTGCATCGATGGCGAAGGGAACGGCAGCATCTGAGCACGCGCAAGTGGCGGGCGGGCTTATGGACGAACTGCAGCAACGAGGCGGCGTAGGCTCGCTCATTCAGAATTTCCAGCGCAACGGAATGGGAAGCGTCATCGAGCAGTGGTCGCAGGGAAACACGCAACCGAACCCAACCGCCATCGAAAACGGCACGGAGGGCACCGGCCTTATCGACAGCATCGCGCAGCGCACCGGGCTCGCGCCGGGTGTTGTGCGCGGCGGTCTTGCCATCGCGCTCCCGCTCATAGTGCACCATATGGTTTCGAACAACCATGTGACGCCGAATGGCGTTCCCACCGGCGATCAGCCTGAGCCCACGAGCGTACTGCAGTCAGTACTGCAGCGCATCATCTAAACACTCGGCCTCAGGTCAGCGACCGGCGCCGGATGATCTCCCAGCCCTCTTCTTTTCTGCGCCAGCTCGAGGTGTTCCAAGGCTGTATTTCCTCCAGCACCGTAAGCTTCACCTTGAAGCGCGCTCCCGTCTGGTGACGAAGCTGCTCCAGTTCGCCCTCGAGCATCTCCGTTGCGGCTCTTCGGAACGAAGAGCCAGACGTGGACCCGCCAGTCTGCCGGAACCTTGCATTCGCGCTGCAAGGTTTCCTTGATGGAATCCCAGTGCTGGGTCCAGCCGGTCAGCTTCTTGAGCAGTGCCGGCAGCTCATCCTCCATGGCGGTCTCGCAAAGGTAGACCGCTCAGTGGCGCAGATCGATGGCAACCGCGTCGCAATGGCAACGTTCCGAATCAGCCTCCTTCTCAGCCGTCACAGCGTGCTCGAATCGGCAGTCCGCGTTCACGAACACCGCTCTGTCCGATTGCAGGTAGTCCATCACCACGGTTTTGTAGTGGTCCATTGGACTATGCTGGCGAGTTCTAAAACGGTCAATCTGTGATCGCGATCACATTCGGGGGCACCTTCAGCGCTGCAGGATCGATTGGGTCTTCAGATTTTCCCGGAGCGACACGAGCACCCGCTCCTTGTGCTTGAGGGTTCTCTCGCCGATCCTCTAGAATGTCCGGCAGATCAACATTTCAGCACCAGGCAATCCGCTCGAGGTTTCCGCTCGCAGTCGGTGAGCGTCTTCCATCAGGTGTCTACCCAGCGCTGGCGTTTGCCCGCGCTCATTCCGGGAGTGACGATGTCCATCAAGCTCAACGTGAATAACTCGACCACGACCGTGGAGGCTCCCGCAGAGATGCCTCTGCTCTGGGTGCTGCGCGACCTGCTCGACCTGCAAGGCGCGAAATACGGCTGTGGTATCGGCATGTGCGGCGCCTGCACCGTTCTGCTCGACGGGAAGCCAGTGCGTTCCTGCACCACCACTGTGGGCTCCGTCGGCAACCGCAAAGTGACGACCATCGAAGGCCTATCTGCCAACGGTACCCACATCGTGCAGCAGGCCTGGGCCGCTATCGACGTCCCGCAGTGCGGCTACTGTCAGGCGGGACAGATCCTCGCTGCCGCGGCGCTACTTGAGCACACACCCAATCCCACAGATGCGCAGATCGATACGGCCATGAGCGGCAATCTCTGCCGCTGCGGCACTTACACGCGAATTCGCGAAGCCATCCACCAGGCGGCCGGCGCGGCCTCCACCAGCAAGTAGAGGAGGGACCGAGATGCGCATGGATCGGAGATCGTTTCTGCAATTGACGGCGCTCGCCGGCGGCGGCATGGCGCTGAATCTCTACCGGCTTCCTGCGGCAAAGGCGCAAGAGTCAGGCACACCTTCCGGCATGACGCCGCAGGCCTTCATCCACATCGCTCCTGACGGCACAGCCACCATCATGGCGCGCGCCTCTGAGTCGGGGCAGGGAATGCGCAACATGCTTCCCATGCTCATCGCTGAAGAGCTCGACATCGACTGGAACAACGTCCGCGTGCAGCAGGCCGATCTGAACGAGAAAGTTTACGGCCATCAATTCTCTGGCGGCTCGATGAACACGCCAGAAGGGTGGGAGCCCATGCGCCGCGTCGGCGCCGCCGGTCGCCAGCTCCTGATCACAGCCGCCGCGCAGGACTGGGGAGTCGCTCCTGCCGAATGCACCACAGGTTCCGGCAAGGTCCTCCACTCCGCATCCGGCCGTTCCGCTACCTACGGCGATCTCGCCGCCAAAGCCGCCGCGCTCCCGCCGCCTCCGCTCGACTCCGTAAAGCTGAAGGATCCGAAGGACTACCGCATCGTCGGCACCTCGCGCAAAGGCGTGGACACCGATGGAATCACCACGGGCAAGCCGATCTTCGGCATCGATGTCAAAATCCCCGGCATGCTCTACGCCGCCATCGAGAAGGCTCCGGTGTTCGCCGGTAAGGTGAAAACCGCGAACATCGATCACATCAAGACCCTGCCCAGAGTGCGTCACGTCTTCGTCATCGAAGGCGGCATCAAGCCCAGCGCTTACACATCCTGGGAGCCCGGTATGGAGCCCGGCGTCGCCATCGTCGCCGAAACCTGGTGGCACGCGCAGCAGGCCCGCGACGAGCTGAAAGTCGAATGGGACCTCGGCCCCGCAGCCTCGCAAAGCTCCGACGGCTTCCGCGCCCGCGCAAAGGAACTGCTCGCAACTGCTCCGGAGCGCACCGTCCGCAAATACGGCGATGTAGACGCGGCACTCAAGTCATCGGCGAAAGTCGTCGAAGCAACCTACGAGTATCCCTTCCTCGCTCACGTCACGCTTGAGCCCCAGGGTGCAACGGCGCACTGGAAAGACGGCAAGCTCGAGATGTGGTCCACCAGCACCCTTCCCGGTAACGGCGTGCAGGCCGTCGCGCACACCCTGGGCATCAAGCCCGACGACATCACCACCCACATGGTGCGATCCGGAGGCAGCTTCGGCCGCAGGCTGCAGAACGACTACCTCGTTGAAGCCGCGTGGATTTCAAAGCAGATCAATGGACCCGTCAAACTCATCTGGTCGCGCGAAGACGACATCGCCCATGACGGCTTGCGTCCCGGCGGCACCGTAGGACTGAAGGCCGGCCTCGACGCAAACGGCAAGCTCACCGCGTGGCGCCATCACCTCATCACGTTCGGCGACAACAAGAACATCGCTTCCGGCGGCGGCATCGGCGGCGACACCTACCCTGCCAGCTTCCCGCCTGCTTACGCGCTCTACACCTCGACGCAGCCTCTCATGCTGCGTACCGGAGCTCTCCGCGCCCCCGGCGACAACGCCTACTGCTGGGTCTCGCAGTCTTTCCTCGACGAGCTTGCGCACGAGGCCGGCCGCGATCCGCTCGAGTTCCAACTCGACCTGCTCAGCAACACAAAAGCTCAGTGGAAGTCCGGCGAAGGCGATGCTGTCGGCGATCACGAACCCACCGGCCAGTCAGTCCTGATCCCTGAACGCTTCAAGGGCGTGCTTCAACTCGTCGCTGACAAATCAGGCTGGGCGAAGCGCAGCAAAGAGCCCGGCCGCGGCATGGGCATCGCCGCATGGTTCTGCCACCTGGGCTACTTCGCCGAAGTCGCCGAAGTCAGCGTCGACAAATCCAACCGCGTCAAAGTCGAGCGCGTCTGGGCCGCCGGCGACATCGGCAGCCACATCATCAATCCACGCGCAGCCGAGAGCATGGTTCACGGCGGCATCATGGAAGGCATGAGCCACATGACCCAGGAAATCACTCTCGCCAAAGGTCAGATCGAGCAGTCGAACTTCAACAACCATCCGCTCATGCGTATGCGCCAGGTTCCGAAAATCGAAGTCTACTGGAACAAAACCAACTACTCGCCCACCGGCCTTGGAGAGCCATCGCTTCCGCCCATCCTGCCCGCCGTCACCAACGCCATCTTCGCCGCCACCGGCAAGCGCGTGCGCACTCTCCCGCTCAAGCGCAGCGGCTTCAGCTTCGCCTGACGTAAGCCCGCTGTTCGTTACGGTCGTGAACCAACGCTGAAGCGCAACGTTGCGTAGTTCATCTGCCCTTCGGTGAGCGTGCGCACCGTGATAACGTTTCGGCCCTTCTTCAGGTGAACCCGCGCCAGATCGCGCGCGACGTTCCAGTGATGCCATTGGCGCCACGCGATGGGTTCGGCCGCGTCAAATGTCGACGCAATCTTCAGCGGTCCACTCGCCGGCTTCCCATTGACGTCGAGCTCGATGGTTCCTCCGCGATTCGATGTATACAGCAGATCGACCGCATAGTCCGCCGTCTCCTCTACGTCCACGGTTAGGTTGAACCACTCGCCTGGCTCGGTCCATCCCACGTAGAGCATCCCCGCTGGCGGCACGACTCTGTTGTACGGATTGTCGTCAATCTTCGGGTCGAGATCAAACTTCGTATACGAAGTGTCCACGCCCTCGCCCATGCGAAATTCATTCAGATAGGTTCCGTTCGCCGGATTCAGCGCTCCGCTGCCGTTGTTCTTCGCGTCTGCATCGTGATAAGCGACGCCTTCGCCGCCCAGGTCGTAGTAGGCGCACATCACCGTTCCGGGAATCTTCTGCGGACCTCCCTTGTACTTGCTGTCGTGAAAGGGTGTCCCCTTGTACTGCGCCAGAAATGCTGCATCGTTTTGACCATGCATCGCTCCGGTCAGCAGGATCGCGGACGCAAGCACAACACGCGCGTTGACTCTGAGCATACGGGCTTCCCTCGTTTTTCGCTTTTGCTGAACACCCGAATACTACCGCAAGGGAGACGCTACTTCGCCGCCGCTTCGGCCAGCGCCTCCACCACAGACAGGCTCTGCAGCACATCCGGCGAGACCCCGTGCCGCTCTGCCAGAAACGGAACGCTGTTGTACGAGATCGACGTATGGCCCGCACCGTCTTCGGCCACAAGAATCTTCAGCGGCAGGTCGATCGCGATGCTCGGCGCAGCCAGCATCACCGGCGTCCCCGCTTTCGGGTTGCCGAAGATCAGCAGCTTGGTATTCGGCATCGTCATTCCCGCTTTGGCTGCCTCGCCGCTGTGATCGATGACCGCGAACAGCGTCACCGCTTTCGCATGAAGTAGGGCCTTGAGCTTCTCAACCACGTCGTCCACGGGATGCTCGCTGGGTATCTGAATGATGCCGCTGTCGCTCATCGGGCACGCTACTTTCTCGGAACCAGGCGCAGGGTTCGCTTCGCTTCGATTCTAAAGCGTGCGGCATTTCATCGCACAAACCCACATTGAGCAGGCATCACCGTTGCGGCTCGTTGCGCACTCCGCCGCCCTCGATCCGCACCGGCCCCTCCACCCGAACCGGCGGGAATCCCACGATCTCATAGGTTCCCGACGCGATTCCGATCTTCGCCGCATCCAGATCGTCCATGATCTGCCGGCTGATCTTGTCCTTCAGGCCGCGCACATGGTGTGTGCCGCAGAGGAAGCGCACGGCAAGCTCAATCCAGTTGTCGGTGATGCGCAAATATACCTTCGGCTCGATATCTGCCTGTTCGACGAAAAACCGCTCCTTCAGTCGATCCAGTTCGGGCTGAGCCAAATTGGCGATCTCCTGCGTATGATCGCGCACCGCCTTCAGAATGATCTCTTCCGCGCGCCTGCGGTCATCTTTGAACGAGATGGGGAAATGCATCTCCTCCCAGATATACGGAAAGTCGCGCGAGTAGTTGAAAACCGGTTGCTCGAATATCTCCGAATTCGAAATGGTCACGATGCGGCCCGAGTATTGCCGGCTGTGGACCCACATTCCCGGATCTTCTTCCTGCACCGCAGGCGGCTCGCCCATCTCCATGATCACTGTCTGAATAAAGTTCAGCGCGATCACATCGCCGCGCACCCCACCCATCTTGATGCGATCGCCCACGTTGAAGGTCTTCCCGCGCAAAATAACGAAATAGCCGGCGAAGCTCGTCACCACCTTCTGCATGGCAAAGGCAAGTCCCGCGCCCACCAGCCCAACTCCTGTTGCCAGCCTCGTCGGGTTATCGAACCAGATCGACACCAGCCCCACAACGCCGCACAAAAACAGCAGGATGCTGATTCCCTGGCGCGTCCAGAACGCGACCCGCTGGCGATCGCCGCCCAGTTTGCCGGCGATCCCGCGGAGCACCTTGTTGATCAGGTAGAGCACTGCGAGAAAGATCAGAGTAAAGAGGAGCTTGCGGCCATTCTCGGCGTTCACGCCGAGCAGCCGTACCCGGCAATCTCAACGGTGTGTTGATTGCCGACAAGCTGAAACAAAGGAGCAGCCACGCGCCGTTGGATGCGAACGGCCTCAGGAAGGTGCGATCTCAGCCGGTACTGCTTCGCTCATTTCCTCTCATCCACCCAGTAAGTCGTGCGCGCCTCAACCATGAGCTTCTGCTGTCCCACCACCTTCACCTGCAGCGCATGAGGACCGGGCACAAGCGGGGTGGGACGAAAGGTCAGAACATACCGATTCGGCAGGTTGTTCATGATCGTCATCATGCCGGCGGCAAGCGACTTCTCATCGCTGAAGCTCAGGTAGTCGCCACCAGTCAGGCGAGTCAGCGTCCGGGGAACATTCTCTCGCAATCCATTCTTTGCGGACATGAACGCGAGCTCCGCGATGCGTAGAGGAGGAAGGAGATCGCCGGCGCAGTCCCAGGCTTGAATCGCGCGACTCCCATGAGCATCCGGATCCGCCCCGGGCTCGCGGCTCATGCACCCGCCGGGCGCGTAAGGAGTTCGCGAGTAAGGCGTACCGCCGAGTCGCGGAATCTTTTCCGCACGATGGCCGGCATCGGCCTTCGTGCTTGAGAAAGCAAGACTATAGATCGTCGTGTTCGTATCGCTGACCGCACGCACAGCCTCGCCGAGCGAGATCTGGCTTCCCTTGTCAAAAGTCTCGCTCATCAGCAGAAGAGCGCGCCGGTAGCGCGGCGGTACATCCTTCAGTTGTTGAATGCCGAAAGCGACCGCATCGAGAATCGCTGCGCCGTCGTCGCCGGGTTCGAGCTCCGCAATCGTTCTCGCTGCCTCAGGAATGCTCTCGCCAAATCCCCGCGCCAGGCTCGGAGTGCTGTCAAAGTGAATGACTGCCACCGTGTGGGGAACGTCTCCGATCATGTCTTCGAGCAGCGTCTCGATATGCTGATAGTCCTTCAGACGCGAGGCAGCTCGTCCGCCATCTTGCACGACGATAGCCAGCGCGATCGGCTCGCGTCCGGTCTCTTCTTCAACATGGATCGTCTGCGCGATGCCGTTATCGAGAACGGCGAAATCCTGAGCCTTGAGCAGGTATACGCGTTCCCCTTTATGAGACTTCACCAGAGCCGAAACCTGCACCAGGTCCGTATTTACAGTCACGGTGTCGGATTGAGCGCGAGCATTCAGCGAGCTCAACGAAGCAAGGCAAACAACAAACGTCAAGGCATCATGGATCCGCAAAAGCACCCTCCATTGCTCCCTTGAGTGCATACAGCTTTGCTGAGTTTGACTCGGTTCTTGCGATTCAGTCACGCAACCGGGTTCTACTCCGATGCTCGGGTGCCCCATGTCTCCCGACGTTGGAGACATGGGATCTGGGCTGCACCCCTTTACAGAATGGGAGTCTACACCGCATCCCAGCGAGGTTCTAAAGCAAGCCCCGCTGCGTCGAACATGCCGTGAAAGGGCACGACTGAGCAGCTTGCTGAAAAGCCCTGTTCAGTATGGTCTTGAATGGGCACGCATTTTCCGTGCCGCTAAGTGCCGCAACAAGTGGGGCGGCTTCAGCCGCTGAGGGAAGAGTTTCGCTGACGATTGGTTTTTTCAGCAAGCCGCTCAGTCGTGCCGAGCCGCAGCGAAAGTGAGTGCGGGGCTTTAGCACCTGATGCAATCTGCAAGAGATTGTCCTCAAGTTCAGGTTGGCCGGTTGGTCGCTAACTGACTGTTCTTAGGTCGACCGCGCTGGAACACACTTCTTCAATTCAGGCTGTCATTCTGAGCGCACGGGGCCCCACGTGCTTTCTTCAGCGTGGGGGTGGTAAGCGAAGAATCTGCGTTTGTCTTTCTCGCTGTCCACGTGTGGAATGCGCAAGTTCTTGCTCTCAACTTCCGCATCGCCGGTGACACTCCCGGAACAGCCGAAACGGCGCGCTGTCGCTCAGAAATAGAGCCAGGGCTTTAGCGAGTACTCGCGCCGAACGTCTTTTTGATTCTGATAGTAGCCAGCGACAGGAATGTACAACGAAACTCTGTCTGCACCTTCCCATGAAAGCGTCCCCTCATTGGCACCCTCAAAATAATCCAAGGACTTCACAAGATAAATGCCGGGAAGAATGTTTCTTCGCTGCTGTAGGCTCACCCCGTGCGGGCCCACCGCTCCTCCCGCGGTCCCATCCCACGTGAGGTGAACCGAATACCCTCCGTGTTGTAGCGTACATAGCTCCCGGCTGAGTTGGACGTGCTTCACTGCGTCTGGAATGTCGCACGCCACCATCGCCGACAGGCCCACCACTGAAAACGACAAAATGGGCATAAGCAAAGCAAGAGTCGTTATCTTGCCCCAGCGCGGCAGGCGCAGAGCAGGCTTGATAGCGATAAAAGGGAGCAAAAGAAAAAGACAGCGGGAGGCGATGTTCATTCCCTCGTGCGTGAATCGAAATGTGCGCATGCACAAAAACATGAAGACCGCGAGGGCGGCCAAAAAGACGAGATGCCGAACACTCTTTGAAACTGGGTCCGATAGAACTGAGCCGCTCATGTATGCGGGTCTCTCCAACTGCATCTATTCGACGGATGAGGACGATTCTACGCTCGCATCGGAGACGTTCTGGTCGGGTTTATCGGCGATTGGTAACCTGGCAATCTTTTGCTCTCAGCTTCTCCATAGCCGGTCACTCGCCAAAAAAGGATACGCCGTACTTATCTATGACGTACTCGCGAGGCGGAGAAGAGATGGACGCGATATGCTCCGGCCGAAATGTAATGCTTTCGCCCGTGTGCGGACCGAACTCCCGTATCGAAACGGGATCGCTGTCCAATACGCCAATATAGTCTTCTTCTGTACGAGACTTAACAATCACCCACATCCTCTCCATGACTATTCCGTTCTCGCTGGTCTGGATGTCGAACAACAGCTTAGCGCCGTCGCCTGGCACCAGCGCTTCTCGCTCATCTCTTGACGGGATCAGGAAGGTGCTCGGATATTCTGCGTTGCGCCCTTCTGCTGAGACGAGTTTCCATCCCTCAGGGGTCATATCGTTGTGCATAAGCGGCTGATCAATTATCTGCCTTCGATCCAAATGAGAACAGGTTTTCCAGCTAAGCGGTAGGGTTGTCGGCGACTGAGACACTGAGGCCAATTTCTAGTCGATTTTTTTGATCGACACCGAAAATGTAGACGGTGCTGAAGGACACTTCACCGCTCTCCTGAGAATCGCGTGAGCGTGCCAAACAACTCCCGCAAACCTCTCCGCCAGAGGTCAAGAGCCACCAAACGTGAACCCCCTTAAGCTCCTGATTGCAAACAGACAAATCCTCTGCCCGTTTTGCAGTCCAATTCGCCGATTTCGTCATACTTGAATCGTATGGATCAAAATCTCACCAGCGCCGGCCAGGACAGATCGCCGGGGGCCTCCTGTCACTTGGGGACTGAGACAGCCGAATGCCCTGCAAAGGATTGAAGCAGCGTCAAGCCGCCGGGTCACTCCATTCCAAAAACATCAAAAAACGTATTTGCCCGTATCGAGAAGGAATTGGGCATGACTTGCATGTAAGTCATTGATCTGCCCTATTTTAGCTTTTAAATACTGCATTTTCAATCATTTATGGCCATTTCCGCCGGTAAATCGTTGAAAACACTAGCCCCCCGGGGTGGGGGGTGCAAGGTATAGCCGGAGCAGCCATGGGAGAAAGATAATGTCATGGACCGAGTTGCCAAGGTGTGCCAGGGTCTCACCTTATCTCCCGGTTCCTCGTTGCTTGTCCGCTGGTTCCCTTTGTCCCCTTGTCCCTCAGTGCTTTGGCCCTCTGTCCCTGCTTCTAAGTCCTTTGTTATGACATAGCTTGTGGGTAAGTCCAACCCGGTGACACACTTAGGGCGCCAGCGCCCTCGGAACCCACACAAAACAGGACAGTTGTGCACAAGGTTGGGGGGAGGGGAGGAGGGTAGGTGATGTGTTGCAGCTCAGCCCTCTCTGCCCCGACAAATTCGACGGAACGTGCACAGCACGACAGGTCAGCGCCACATCCGTCTCGGAACCAGGCGTGTCACATCCCGTCGAGCTCGCTTGAGACACTTCATTCACCCGTCGCTGTACAGTTGAGAGGGAACTCCCTTCAGGTCCGCTCTCCTTGGCTGCGCAATCCAATTCGGACAACCTCGCCCACCTGCTTCACTCTGTTTTCGGATTCGCGCAGTTCCGCGCCAACCAGGAAGCTGTTTGCCGCGCCGCCGTCGCTGGTCGCGACCTGCTGCTCGTAATGCCCACGGGAGCGGGTAAGTCGCTCTGCTACCAATTGCCCGCCCTCGCGCTGGGTGGAACGGCTCTGGTGATTTCGCCGCTGATCGCGCTCATGGAAGATCAGTATGCGAAGCTCGCGGCCTTGAATCTTCGCGTGGCGCGGATTCATTCGGGCCTCGATCGCTCCGTTTCGCGCCAGGCCTGCGTGGAATATCTGCGCGGCGATCTCGATTTTCTCTTCATCGCACCGGAGCGGCTGCGCGTGCCCGGCTTTCCGGAGATGCTCGCCAAGCGTCCACCCGCTCTGATCGCCATCGACGAAGCTCACTGCATCTCGCAATGGGGACACGATTTCCGGCCAGATTACCGCATGATCGGACAGTATCTACCCAATCTGCGCAATGGAGCGACCGTGCCCGTGCTCGCGTTGACGGCAACGGCCACGCCCGCAGTGCAGAAGGACATCGTGGCGCAGCTCGCGATGACAAATCCGGAGCGCTTCATTCACGGATTTCGCCGCGATAACCTCGCCATCGAAGTTGTGGAACTGCCAATTCCTGAGAGGCCTTTCGCGATATCGAAGTTGCTGGCCAAGCGTGTGCACCGTCCCGCAATTGTGTATGCCACTTCGCGCAAACAGTCTGAAGCGCTGGCCGAGCAGCTTTCCCAATTAATGCCGACAGCCGCGTACCATGCCGGTCTCGACTCGGAAACACGCGAGCGTGTGCAGCGCGCGTTTCTCTCCGGCCGGCTGGAAGTGGTCGTTGCGACCATCGCATTCGGTATGGGCATCGACAAGCCGGACATCCGCACCATTATTCACGCTGGATTGCCCGGCACGCTCGAGGGTTATTACCAGGAGATCGGCCGCGCCGGGCGCGACGGAGCGCCGAGCCGCACGTTTCTCATGCACTCCTATGCCGATCAGCGCACGCATGACTTCTTTTTGAATCGTGACTACCCGCCCGTCGAGAATCTGCACCAGGTTTTCCGGATGCTGAGTGAATCGCCCCGGACCATTGACGATCTGCGCGCTGCGTCGAAGCTCGCCGAAGAGGAGTTCGATAAGGCGCTCGAGAAGCTGGAGATTCATGGCGGCGCACGAGTCGACTACGCGGGAAATGTCACGATCGGCACGCCCGTGTGGACCCGGACCTACTCAATTCAGGCGCAGCATCGCGCCGAGCAGTTCGGTAAAGTGCTGCGATTTACGGAATCGAGCGACTGCAGGATGTGTGCGCTGGTGCGCCACTTCGGCGACGAGGATGATGCGAAAGAACCGTGTGGCCGGTGCGACGGCTGCGACCCCGCCGGCTCTGTGCTTCGCATGTTCCGCCGCGCCAGCAACGGAGAGCGCTCTGTTGCGGAGCTGATTCTGGATGATCTTAGGCCGGTGGATCACAAAGGCGCAGGAAGTTTGCAGAGGGCCATCGATCCGTCAGGCCGGATCAGCCGCGACAAATTCGAAGGAGTGCTCGACGCCCTGGCTCGCGCTCGCGTCATTGCCATCGAAGATGCACAGTACGAGAAAGATGGCGAAGTGAAGCACTATCGCAAGGTGAGCCTCAGCGAAATGGGTCGAAGAATGAACTCAGCATCACAGGTTGATCTTCTCATAAGTGACGGAATCGCCGAGGAGTTTACGACGCTCACTGCTATCAAGGGCTCCCGAAGAGCCGCGAAGGTACCGAAAGCGCCGGCGCCGCGAACACGCGAATCATCGCAGCCTCCTACGAGAGTCGTATCAGTTCCACCTCTCTCCCCTGAAGCAGAAGCGCTCGCTGTACGACTGAAGCAGTGGCGCAACGATGAGGCGAAGAAGCTCCGCCTGCCGCCCTACTTTGTGCTCCTCGATCGCACGCTCGCGGCCGTCGCGCATGCCCGTCCCGCGAACCTCAGCCAACTTCTTGAGGTCGACGGCATCGGTCCAGGCAAGGTGGAAAAATTTGGCCCCGCGATCCTGAAGATCTGCGGAGCCAAATAGCCTCTGAAAGCTGCGATGCGAATCAGGCAACGCGCTCTATGGTGACAGACTCAAGAACGACGGGCTTGCTCGGCTTGTCCTGAGCGCCGCGTGCCACCTTGGAGATTTTGTTTGCCACATCCTGCCCTTCAACCACTTCGCCGAAGATGGTGTGATTGCCGGTAAGCCACGGTGTGGGTGCAACTGTGATGAAGAACTGGCACCCGTTGGTATTCGGCCCCGAATTGGCCATGGCCAGCTTGCCCGGTTTGTCGAAGCGATGCGGTGAGCCCTTCGTCTCGTCCTGGAAGCGATAGCCCGGACCGCCCATTCCGGTCCCAGTCGGATCGCCGCCCTGAATCATGAAGTCAGGAATCACGCGATGGAAAATCGTTCCGTCGAAAAGCTTGTTCGACGACTTCTCGCGCGTCCCCGGGTGCGTCCACTCCTTCTTGCCTTCGGCCAGTTCGATGAAGTTCTTCGTCGTGATGGGCGCGTCGGCTTCGAAGAGCCGCGTGACTATCTTGCCTTCGCTCGTGTTGAAGGTCGCGTACGTGCCAGGTGCGAGTGCCATAGATACTCCTGTCTGAGGATAATGTCCTTGAAGCGTAAAAGTTCGAGTCGGTGATCGACCCGAGGCAAAGTTTTGGATTACTGCTGCGGCGCGGAAGATGGCTGCGATGAAGTGGCTGGAGTCGCCGGAGCAGGCGGCAGAGCCTGCCCCTCCGGAACAATCGTCACCTTCTGCAGCACGACTGGAGTGACAGGTTTGTCGTTGGGATCACGCTCAACGCGGGCAATTGTCTTCACTACATTAACGCTCGGCTCGTCGCACTGGCCGAAGATGGTGTGCTTCCCATTCAGAAATTCGGTGGGAACCTCAGTGATGAAGAATTGGCTTCCGTTGGTATTCGGCCCTGAATTCGCCATGGCGAGGCGCCCCGCAACATCGAACTTCAGATCTGGGTTGAATTCGTCTCCAAAGCTGTAGCCCGGGTCGCCCATGCCTGTCCCGGTGGGATCGCCGCCCTGAATCATGAACTCCGGGATGACGCGATGGAAAACGGTGCCATCGTAGAGCGGCTTGTCGTGCATCTTCTGCTGCGTCTTTGGATCGATCCAATCCTTCTTGCCCTCGGTGAGCGCGATGAAGTTGGCGACGGTCTTCGGCGCCTCCTTCTCAAAGAACTTGCATGTAATGCGCCCCATGGACGTATCCATGACGACGGCCGGCCCGGTGGGCTGGATCTGCGCGGCGGCGGTTGCCTGAGGCGCGTCCGGAAGCGGCGCCTCCGCGGGTTTCGTGCTCTCCTGCGCGAAGGCGGCCGCTGCAAACGCGGTGACTGCGACAGGAGTGAAGAATAAGGCCTTGATTCTCATACCGATCTGAGGTTAAACCATGCTGCGTGCCCCTTGCCAGTGGCTCTCGTTGAGCATGTATGTTAATCGCATGACTTCTTCGCGCTTTCTTTTACGACCGGCCGGATTGGCCTGTCTGTTCGGTTGCCTCGCCTTCGCTCCGCTAAACACATTTGCGCAGAATGACAAGACACCTGCCCCTGCTGGGGACAAGAACAAGCCTGCAGACAAGGGTGCAGCCGACAAATCCGCACTGCCTCCGCTCCCGACTGAGTCTCATGTGCAGCAATCGATCCAACTCGATGGCAAGCCGCTGAAGTACACAGTGACGGTCGGTGCGTTGCCGGTGCGTGACGGCGAGGGAAAGGTCGCGGGTGAGGTGGTACTGACTTCCTACACCGTCGAGGGGCAGAACCGTCCGGTCACTTTCGCCTTCAACGGCGGTCCCGGCGCGTCGTCGGTGTATCTCAATTTTGGCGCAATTGGGCCGAAGCACCTCGACGCCGGCAACGAAGGTGACAGTCCCTCAGATCCGACCAATCTGGTGGACAATCCAGGAACGTGGCTCGACTTTACAGATATTGTCTTTATCGATCCGGTTGGCACCGGCTTCAGCAGATCGCTCGTGCCTGAGCCAGAAGCGAAGAAGCTGTTTTACAGCACCGAGTCGGATATCGAGTATCTCTCACGTATCGTCTACGACTGGCTCGTAAAGAACGATCGCCTGAGTTCGCGGAAGTACCTTGTCGGCGAAAGCTATGGCGGTTTCCGCGGACCGCGTATCACTCATTACCTGCAGTCGCAGCTAGGCGTCGCAATGAACGGAGTGGTGCTTGTTTCTCCGTATCTCAATCCGACGATTGAAAATAACGGTGATTTGTCGCCCCTGCCTTGGATGATGACTCTTCCTTCAATTACCGCAGCCCATCTGGAGCGCGAGAAGAAGCTCACTCCCCAAGCAATGAGCGAAGTGATCGCCTACACGCGAGGAGAGTACGCGACCACCCTGCTCAAAGGGCGATCGGACGAGGCTGCCACCCAGAAGATGATCGCAAAGGTGACGGAGATGACGGGTCTCGATCCGGCTTTTGTGAAGTTTTCAGGCGGCCGTATCGAAACGGGCTCGTACCTGCGCGAGGTTCATCGCGAGGAGGGCAAACTGGGTTCCGTTTACGACTCGAACGTGACGTCGTTTGATCCGTTCCCGTTTGCGCCGGAACAGAGGGCGCAGGACCCGATATTGGCTAGCATTGTCGCGCCGCTCACGACCGCGATGGTGGACTTCGTTACACGTACAGTGGGCTGGAAGGTGGATGCGCGCTACAACGCGCTGTCATATGACGTGAACCGACAATGGGATCGCGACGCCGAACTACGCAAGGGATCGGTTCCTGATTTGCGCGAGGCCGTGGCAGCAGATCCGAAGCTGAGAGTCATGATCGTGCACGGCTGGAACGATCTCTCATGCCCGTTCATGGGGTCGGTACTCACGGTGGACCAGATGCCGGTAATGGGAGACGCGGCGCGCGTATCGGTGCACGAGTTCCCGGGTGGTCACATGTTCTACACCCGCACCGATAGCCGCATGGCTCTGCGCAAGGACGTGATGGATATGTACGCCAGGCACTAAGGACAGAATGTGCAGCTCCGCGTCGAGTAACAGCAGCGAAATTGCGTTCGGGGGCTTTTTACTCTCGTTGCGTTTTTGCCGGCTCCAGTGGCTGCAGGGTGAGCCGTGCTGTCAAAACGACGAGTGTGGACCAGAGGATGTCGGCGCCGAGGAGATGGACCGTCTGAAGCCAGACGGGAGCCAGAAGGACGACATCGAGAACGCCAAGGACGTACTGAAGAGCGAGAAGGATCAGGACCGCGGCTGAGAGCGAGCGATTGTCCCAGGGTGTAGAGCGACGCGCGGCGCGGACGAGGATCCAGATAAGAAACACGCTGGCGAGGAAGGCAATGGTTGGATGAGTCCAGCGCCAGCGCACAAGCCAGCCGCTAGTAGATGAAAAATCCTGAGCCAGGGCTGAACCGAGCGAGGTGGCCGGAAAGAGCGTGTCGCCCAGCGCAGCGAGAGAGCCGGTGACGCCGACAATAAGGACGAGAATGATTCCTGCGATGGCGCCGGCGGGAGCGACGAGACGAATTGAGTGGCGCAGGTAGCCTTGCTTGCGGCTGAGCATGTGCGCGGTGAGCGTGAGGGCGGCAAGAAGCAGCAGGGTGTTGGTGAGATGAAGAGCGAGGTACCAGGGACGCAGGGGAGACTGGCTCTGCGCAGTGAGGCCGAGCTTGACGAGGAGAGCTCCGAGGATGGCTTCAATCAAAGTGAATGCGACGACGGCGATGGAGGCTGCTCGGGCAAGGTGGCCGCGCGTGGTGGCGGCGAAGGTCCAGATGAGAAGGCCGACGGCGGAGAAGAAGGAGATGCCGCTCGTGATGCGGTGGGTGAATTCGATCAGCGTGTTTGCGGGTGCGGAGTGCTGGAGCACCGTGCCGTTGCAGAGAGGCCAGTGGTTGCCGCAGCCTGCCCCGGCGACGGTGGCGCGGACGACTGCTCCCCAGAGGATGACGGCGATGAAGTAGGCGAGTACGGCCCAGGCGAAGTTGCGAAGAGCGGGCGAGGGAAGCGGTTTGAGGGTGGCTGGTGCGATTCGATGCGCGGGGATGGATTGCGCGTTCACATAAGTAAGTTTAGAACAGAGGGCGGTCGAACATCAGCGGTCGTGGATCCCATCCTAAATCGTCCTGACGGATGATTTAGGATGGGGCACCCGGAACGCCGTGAGTCTGAGGTCAATCGCCCAAGAGGCGAATGACGTGGTTGACGATGATGAGGTCTTCGGCGGGAGGAATTACGCAGACGGTGACTCGTGAGTCGTCGGCGGAAATGGTGGCCTGGCCGCGGACGTTGTTGCGGGTGGGATCGATGACGATGCCGAGGGCTTCGAGGTTGGCGCAGATTTCGGTGCGGGAGGCGATGTCGTTTTCGCCGATGCCGCCGGTGAAGACGAGCATGTCGAGGCCGTTGAGCTCGGCGTAGAAGCTGCCGACCCATCTGGCGATTGTTGAAGTGAATTTATCCACGGCGAGGCGGGCGTGTTCGTTGCCCTGCTTAATGGCTTCGCGGAGATCGCGCATGTCGTTTGAGACGCCGCTCATGCCGACGAGGCCGGAATTCTTGCTGACGACGGTCTCGAGTTTGTCGGCGGCCTTGCGGGTGTCGGGCTCGGATTTGGCGATCTGCTTGAGGATGAAGATGACGACGCCGGGATCGATGTCGCCGGTGCGCGAGGCAGAGATGATGCCGCCGCTGGGAGTGAGACCCATGGAGGTGTCGAGGCACTGGCCGTTGCGGATCGCGGAGATGGATGCGCCGTTGCCGAGATGGGCGACGATGAGCTTCTGAGGGATGTTGGGCTGAAGCTGGTGGATGATCGACTCGTAGGAGATGCCGTGGTAGCCGTAGCGGCGGACACCCATGTCGACGTACTCGTCGGGGATGGGCATGCGCCGGGCGCCTTCGGAGATGGTGCGGTGAAAGTAGGTGTCGAGCACCGCGAAGTTGGGGATGCCGGGGAAGAGCTTGAGCGCCTCGCGCATGATGTAGACGGCGATGGGCGTGTGGAGCGGGGCGAGGTCGGCGTACTTGTCGAGGTTGTCGATGAGTTCGGGAGTGATGAGCTGGTTTTCGAGGACGGTGGGGCTGCCGGAGACGGTGCGATGGCCGATGGCTTTGGGCTTCGGAAACTTTCCGGAGAGGACTGAGTGGGCGACAAGTTGAAAGGCAACTGACCGGTTGGGGAGGTCGGGGGTTTCGTCCGTGAGCTTGTTGCCTGCGGCGTCCTTGATCCAGAACTTGCCGTTGTCGGTAGCGATGCCGTCGACGGCGCCTTCGCAGATTTTGCTGCGCTGGCCGTCGTAGGCCTCGTACACGGCGAACTTGATGGAGGAGGAACCACTGTTTAGAACCAAAATCGGCAAAGACGACATTTGAGAACGTACCTCGTGCTGGTTGTGCGGGGGCTGAAGCCCCGTCTGTTTTGTTGTTCGGCTAGGGCACGACTTCAGTCGTGCCCTGATACGAGTCTTGCTTCCTTGTTTCCCACCCAAGCAGAGCTTGGATGGGGCACCCGCGATTTGTTATTGGCGCATAGTTCACTTCGTTTTGTCGGGTTGCCATTGCCACTTCTGGATCTCGGGGAGGTCTTCGCCGTGTTCCGAGACGTAGAGGCGATGGCGCTGGATTTGTTCTGAGTACCACTGGCGTGCTTCGTCAAGCTTGGGAGCGAGGCGCTTGACGCGGGTGATGGCGTCCAGGGTGAGCTGGAAGCGGTCGATGTTGTTAAGCACGCACATGTCGAACGGGGTTGTTGTGGTGCCTTCTTCCTTGTAGCCGCGGACATGCAGATTGTCGTGATTGTGGCGGCGATAGGTGAGGCGATGGATGCCCCACGGGTATCCGTGGAAGGCGAAGATGGTTGGGACCTTGGGCGGGAAGATGGCGTCGTACTCGTCGTCGCTGAGTCCGTGTGGATGTTCGGACTGCGGCTGGAGGGTCATGAGGTCGACGATGTTGACGACGCGGACGCGGAGGTCCGGTGCCTGCTCGCGCAGGAGCGTGACGGAAGCGAGGGCTTCCATCGTGGGGACGTCACCGCAGCAGGCGATGACGACTTCGGGATCTCCATCGTCGTTGGAGGCCCATTTCCAAATTCCGAGTCCAGTGGTGCAGTGGGCGACTGCTTCGTCCATAGTGAGCCACTGTGGTGCGGGCTGTTTGCCGGCGACGATGAGGTTAATGTAGTGGCGGCTGCGCAGGCAGTGGTCGGCGACGGAGAGCAGCGTGTTTGCGTCGGGCGGGAGGTAAATGCGGACGACGTCGGCTTTCTTGTTGACGAGGTGATCGATGAAGCCTGGGTCCTGATGCGAGAAGCCGTTGTGGTCCTGCCGCCAGACGAGGGAGCTGAGGAGGTAGTTGAGTGAGGCGATGGGTTTGCGCCACGGAATGCTGCGCGTGACTTTGAGCCACTTGGCGTGCTGGTTGACCATGGAGTCGACGATGTGGATGAAGGCCTCGTAGCAGCTGAAGAAGCCGTGGCGGCCAGTGAGGAGGTAGCCCTCGAGCCAACCCTGGCACATGTGCTCGCTGAGGATCTCCATCACGCGGCCAGTTGGGCTGAGGTCTACGTCGACGGGCAGGGTCTCAGCCATCCACGTTTTTCCGGTGCCGGTGATGGCGTCGCCGATGCGGTTGCTGGCGGTTTCGTCGGGGCCGAAGACCCGGAAGTTTTTCGAGTCCTGATTGGCCTGCATGACGGCTTGGAGAAGCTTGCCGAGGATGCGAGTCGATTCGGCGATGGTGGCGCCGGGTTTATCCACCTTGACGGCGAAGTCGCGGAAGCTGGGAATGCGAAGCGGCTGCCAGAGAAGTCCGCCATTGGCGTGGGCGTTCATGCCCATGCGGAGGCGGCCCTTGGGAGCGATGTCGGCGAGTTCGGAACGGAATGCGCCTTCTTCGTCGAAGAGCTCTTCTGGCTTGTAGCTGCGCATCCAGTCTTCGAGGAGGCGGAGGTGGTCAGGCTTCTCGCGCATTTCGCTGAAGGGAACCTGATGTGCGCGCCAGGTGTTTTCGACGGGCTTGCCGTCGACGACCTTGGGGCCGGTCCAGCCCTTTGGGGTGCGCATGATGAGCATGGGCCAGGCGGGGCGCTCGGTTGTTTTTCCTTCGCGGCCGGCTTTTTGGATTTCGGCGATGCGGTCGAAGATGCGATCGAAGATCGCGGCGGCTTTCTGGTGCATGACGAGCGGATCGTCGCCTTCGAGGGTGTAGGGCTCGTATCCGTAGCCCCGCATCAGGTCTTCAAGTTCTGCGTGAGGTATGCGGGCCAGAACAGTTGGATTGGCAATCTTGTAGCCGTTGAGGTGGAGGATGGGAAGGACGGCGCCGTCGGTGGCGGGATTGAGAAATTTGTTGGAGTGCCAGCTGGTGGCGAGGGGGCCGGTTTCAGCTTCGCCGTCGCCGACAACGCAGGCGACGATGAGGTTCGGATTGTCGAATGCGGCGCCGTAGGCGTGGACGAGGGAGTAGCCGAGCTCGCCGCCTTCGTGGATGGAGCCGGGGGTTTCCGGGGCGACGTGGCTGGGGATTCCGTAGGGCCAGGAGAACTGGCGGAAGAGGCGCTTGATGCCGTCGCGGTTTTGCTCGATGTGGGGGGAGATCTCGGAGTAGGAGCCTTCGAGGTAGGTGTTGGCCACTAGGCCGGGACCACCGTGTCCCGGGCCGATGATGTAGATCATGTCGAGGTGGCGTTCTTTGATGAGGCGGTTCCAGTGGACGTAGAGAAAGTTGAGGCCGGGGGTTGTGCCCCAGTGTCCGAGGAGGCGCGGTTTGACGTCGTCGAGGGTGAGTGGACGTTCGAGCAGGGGATTGTCTTTGAGGTAGATCTGGCCGACGGAGAGGTAGTTTGCGGCGCGGAAGTAGGCGTCAATTTTCTGAAGCTGATCGGGGGATAGGGGGCCCTGATTGGTGTGGGTGGTTTCGGGGGGTGCGGTAGACGCTGGGTTCGCGGTCATTGGGGGTACCTCGTAGGGAAGTGTTCTGACAGGTTCAGGCTAGCAGCGGAATGTTAAAGGCGGGGTGACTGATGTCACGCCTGCGCTGAAGCTACGGCGCTGCAAGCACGCCTTTGATGCAGCTGATGGCGCTCCCTTCAGGCCTTGAGTCTTAGAGGGAGAAGGTCTGTTGTTTTTGCTGTTCTTTGGCGGGGGGGTGGAAGTGGCGCTTAAGTCTCAGGATGCGCGACTCGAAGCCGTACCAGAGTATGGTGGCGACAAGGGTGGTAGCTGCGAGGCGGAAGGCGATGACGGCGAGGTTGCCGGGGATGCCGTAGGAATTGAGGCGGGAGTCGACCCATCCGAAGTAGACGAAGGTGGCGATGTGGGTCATGTAGAGGCCGTAGCTGATCTTGCCGTAGTAGGCGAGGGGGCCACAACGTAATGCGGAGTGGATTGGTCCCCGGAATCCCGTCGATGCGATCGAGGAGAGAACCGCGCCGCCGAAGAGTGTTGTGAGAGCGGAGTCCAGAAATGCTGTGCCGCCGGCGATGGTACCTGCGCAGAGGAATCCGATCGGCATGGCGATGAGGCCAATGGCAAGCCAGGTACGGCGGCTGAGCGGAAGCATGTAGAGGCTGAGAGCGAGGAGGCTGCCCATGGCGATGCCGTCGATGTGGGTGAGGGTGTGGGTGGGAGTGATCCACGAGTGGTGCGTGAGGCGAAAGATGGGGGCGGCGATGAGGAAGAAGATGAGGAGTGCGGCGAGCATCCAGGGGGCGCGGAAGACGCGGACGACGGGAGCCCAGAGGAAGTAATACTGCTCTTCGATTGCGAGCGACCATGTGGGTCCGATGGCGGGCGGCAACGCGATGTGGAAGAGATTTTGGAGGAAGAGAATGTATGCCCACCAGGGTGCGGTTCGGAAGGCTTCTAGGACGGGCAGGCCGATGAACCAGGGAGCGTTGAGATAGCAGACGATGAGCACGAGGAGGTACACGGGCCAGATGCGGAGAGCGCGGCGGGCGTAGAAGTTGCGGAAGTAGTGGGGCTGGTGTCGGGATTCGAGGAGGATGGATGTAATGAGAAATCCGGAGAGGACGAAGAAGAGGTTGACGCCGGCCCAGCCCCAGAGCGAGGGCTTGTAGAGGAAGGTGTGTTCGAAGCGGGGATGGCAGTGGTAGAAAACGACTGCGAGGACGGCGATGCCGCGCAGCCCCTGAAGCTCGGGGATGAAGGAGGGGAGCCAGGTTGGGCGTTCGAGGGGCAAAGAGGAAGATTAGCAGTCGAGAGTTGATGGATCCCAGGTCTCAGAATCCGAGACCCTTCGACGTAGCTCAGGGCAGGCTCTGGGGCACCCGAATGTTTCTGCCTTAGCCGGCGGCTAGTTCTTTGGCTCTTTGGGTGGCGCGCATTACGGCTTTGATAAGGGTGACGCGGAGGCCGCCTTCTTCGAGTTCGAGGATGCCGTCGATGGTGCAGCCGGCGGGGGTGGTGACTTCGTCTTTGAGGAGCGCGGGGTGGTAGCCGGTTTCGAGGACCATCTTTCCGGCGCCGAAGACAGTTTGGGCGGCGAGCTGCGTGGCGGTGTCGCGGGGGAGACCGACTTTGACGCCGGCCTCGGCGAGGGCCTCAATGATGATGTAGACGTAGGCTGGGCCGGAGGCGGAGAGGCCGGTGACCGCGTCCATGTGCTTTTCGTCGACGATGACGGAGCGGCCGACGGTCTCGAAGATGCGCTGGGCAAGTTCCATCTGCTCGGGTTTGACGAAGCGTCCGCGGCAGAGACCGGCGACGCCAGCGCCAAGGGCGGAGGGGGTGTTGGGCATGGCACGGATGACGGCGATCTCCATACCGGCGGCTTCTTCAATGGCGCGGGTCTTTACGGACGCGGCGAAGGAGACGATGGTCTTGGCCGGCGTGAGGGCCGGCTTGATTTCTGCGATGAGGTCGGGGACCTGGAAGGGCTTGACGCCGAGGAGGATAAAGTCGGCCTGGCGCGCGGCGGCAAGGTTATCGGTGCCGACGTCGACGCCCCACTGCGCGGCGCGGGAGAGGGCTTTCTCCGCGTGAGCTACGGTGGCGTGGACGTTTTCCGCTGCGAAGAGGTTCTGCTTGAGGAAGGCCTGCAGCAGGATGCCACCCATTTTGCCGGCGCCGAGGACGGCTACGTGGAGGTCAGGGATCTGAACGGGCGCCTGCGTGGACTCGACGGCTATCTCAGCCATGTTGTTCCTTAATGAACGAGGTGTTGGTACGTCATCAGAATAACTGCTGTGTTTGCCAGAGGGCAGGTTCTTTGGGATTTTGAGACCTGTTCGTCTTGCATTTCGTCGGGGGAGCGCTCGAATGTGGATCAACCGGCAAGACCTGCTCTATAGCGTGCGGTCCGTGCGCCGCTCGCCTTTTCTCTCGATCATCGCGGTTGTCGCCCTGACGCTCGGGATCGGGCTGAACGCGGGCGTGTTCACGCTGCTGAATGCGCTGCTGCTGTCTTCACCTACGGGGAAGGATCCCGGGAGCTTTTTGCAGGCTTACCCAAGGTACGACGGATGGTTCAGCGGGTCGGCGCAGTACTCCACGTTTACGACTGAGGACTACGATGCGATCCGTGCGCAGTCTCATGCGCTGGAGGAAGTAGCGGCGTGGCAGCCTTCCGGGGCGGTTCTGGAGCAGGGACCAAAGTGGGTGGGCACGGTGCTGGTGGATTGCAGTTACTTTCATGTGGTCGGATTCGATCAGCCGCAGATGGGCAGGTTTTTCACCTCTCATGAGTGCAAGCGTGATGCGGGAGCACAGGTGCTGGTGCTGAGCGATGCTTTCTGGCGATCGAAATTTGGCGCGGATCCGCACATCGTCGGCAAGGTGATCCACTTGAACGGGCTTCCATTTGAGGTGGTGGGAGTGGTGTCGGCGGATGCAGCGAACTATCTCGCGGGGGGTGTCTTCGTCCCGTATACTTCGCAGCCACTGCTGGACCGGAGCCACAATCTGCTGACCAGTCCTGACATGCCGTGGCTGCAGGTGTCAGGGCGACTGAGGCCGGGGTTCTCGAAGGTGGACGCAAGGGCTGAACTCGAGACCATCATGCGGCGGCAGGATCGCGCGTATCTTCAGCGCAAGGTGTCGGCGTTCAACCGCAGAACGTCGATTGTGCTGACGAACGGGTCGATCATCGAGAATCCGTCGTTTCATCACAATGCGGTTGCAATGATGACTCTGGTGCTTGGTCCACTGTCGCTGGTGCTGTTGCTGGCGTGCAGCAACGTGACGATGCTGTTTCTATCGAAGGCGGTGGTGAGGCGAGGTGAGATTGCGATCAGGCTTGCGCTCGGTGTGGGACGCGCACGGCTTACGCGCATGCTGCTGCTCGAGAGCCTGCTGATGGCGCTGGTGGCTGGGACGCTGAGTGTGGCGGTGGCGTATCGGGTGCCGCAGATCATCATGAACGCGATCAACCCGGAGGAATCTGGAGCGGTGCCGCAGATGCATCCGGACTGGCGGGTGTTCGGTTTTACGGCGGCGCTGATTTTGATTGCCACGGTGGTGTCCTCTCTGGCTCCGCTGCATGCGGCGTGGAAGCTGGACCTACTGACGGCGCTGAAGGGGCGCGAGGGCGCGGCGACGGTGCGGTCGCGAACGACGAACACCCTGATCATTGCGCAGGTTGCCATGAGCTTCGTGCTGCTGGCCGCGGCGGTTCTGTTTGCGCGGCTGCCGGGCATGGTTACGGCGATGGATCCGGGATTCGAGACGCGGCATACGATGTCGGTCTCGCTGAATGTCGATACGACTCAGGATAAGGCGAAGGCTCTCGATTTCTACCGTTCGGTGGAAACGCGCATTGCGGCACTGCCGAATGTGCAGTCGTTTGCGTATGCTACGCTGCGACCGTTCCGGCAGACGCCTCCGGCAGAGATTCGAGTTCCCGGACAGACGGCAGGGCAGGGAAGGCCTGCGTCCCTCGATGTTGTATCGAAGGACTTCTTTTCGACCTTTGGCGTTCGCATGGTAAATGGGCGGGCGTTCGCGGTATCCGACTTGGCGGGCGGAGGCGCATCGTCGGTTGCTGTGGTGTCGCAGGCTTTCGCGAAGGAGTTCTGGCCGGTGGAGAATCCGATCGGGAAGGTGGTCGTTGCTCCGAACGGCAGACAACTGACGATCGTTGGCGTTGCGGCGGATACTCGGTCGGAGCGGTTCGGCGTTCTGGATGGACCTCGCTTGTATTGGCTGCGTGATCCGGACTCGCTTGAGGGAGAGCTCTATGTTCGTTTCACCGGGAACGCGTCGAATGCGGAGGTCGCGGTTAGAAATGCGGTGAAAGCCGTCGATCCCACGCAGATGAACACTCCGCAGACGATCTGGGAGTCGCTGGAACAGAGTGCCGAGGCACTGCGCTCGCTGGCGCGTATTGTGCTGGTGATGGCATCGATCGCGGTGATGCTGGCTGTTACAGGCGTGTACGGCGTGTTGTCGTTTGCGGTGAATCAGCGCACGCGGGAATTCGGGGTGAAGATGGTGCTCGGGGCGAGCCGGAACGTAATCTTCCGGTCGATCATTGTGCGCGGTGCAAGACAGATCGGCATCGGATTGGTCTGCGGGATCGCTCTTGCGGAGCCTGCGGCGATTGCGTTTACGCGCGTGATGGTGAAGAACTCGCCGTTCCCGATCCGGGCTTTTGATCCGATCGTGTTTGGACTTGCGGCGATTCTTCTAGTTGTGGTTTCGCTGGCGGCGATGTTTCTGCCGGCGCTTCGCGCCACGCAGGTGGATCCGATTGAGGCGCTGCGAACGGACTGATGCGAAGGTCCGCCTAAGTCAGGTCTGTATAGAGAGGGGTTTAGCATAGCCATACGATGAGTCGTGTTTTCATCACCGGTAGTACGGATGGACTTGGTTATGCGGCAGCGCGGACTCTGCTCGATGAGGGGCATGAGGTGCTGTTGCATGCGCGGTCGACGGAACGCGCATGCGCGGTTGCGGAACTTGCTTCGCGATCGCTCGGCGTCGTCTACGGAGATCTGAGCAGTGCTGCCGAGACGCGCGAAGTCGCGAAGCAGGTCAACGCTGCAGGCCGGATGGATGCGATTATCCATAACGCAGGGGTTTATCGCGTCCCGAGTCGGAGTGCCACGCCTGAGGGTCATGCGAAGACTTTCGCCGTGAATGTTCTGGCTCCATACAGTCTGACGGCGATGATCGAGCGGCCACGCAGGCTGGTTTACTTAAGCAGCGGCATGCATCGCAGCGGAAGCGCGTCGCTGCGGGATGTCGACTGGGTTGAGCGACGCTGGGATCAGACGCAGGCCTATTGCGACAGCAAACTTCTTGTGACGGCGCTCGCGTTTGCGGTGGCGCGGCGCTGGCCTGACGTCTTGAGCAATGCTGTCGATCCGGGATGGGTGCCGACCAAGATGGGCGGAGCAAGCGCGACAGACGATCTCGCTATGGGACACCAGACGCAGACGTGGCTCGCGGTGAGCGACGATCCGGCCGCGACGGTCACCGGGAAATATTGGTATCACCGCAAGGTGCAGGCTCCTGCGCCTGATGTTTCCGATCCGTCCTTTCAGGATCAACTCGTCGAGAAACTGGCCGAGCTGACCGGAGTGAAATTCGATTAGCTGCGTCGACTTTTCCCGACCGCAGAGCGAATCTCCATCCAAAGACTGAGTAAGCAGCCAATCGACGGGTGCAGGACAGTGCATCACGTCAACAAGTAGTGTTCAACCGTGCAGCCCGCGCAAAAGTTCACCTTCCTGAACTCCGGTTTAGTCCGGTTCGCGGCGTCCTGTGCTTGAATCGCTTGCTCTGAAGTACGGATCGTGAAATCGCACATCAACAGGTGTCACCCGAACACCAGCGTTGTAAGTCTTTTGGAGGCTCGAAGAGTATATGAAGTCCTTTCTCAGTGTGCCGGCACTGTTGCTGCTGGCTTCCCTCGGTTTGTCTGCGCAGCAGATTACGGGCAATATCCGCGGAACCGTTACGGATCCGAGCGGCGCTGTTGTTCGCGATGCTGTGATTACGGCACGGCAGACGGAGACCGGTCTGACGCGCGGAACCAGCACCGATCGCAACGGCAGCTTCGTGATTCTGGAACTTCCAGTTGGTCACTATCGTCTGCAGGTCGCGGCGAAGGGCTTTCGAGAGTACGTGCAGGACGGGATCACGCTGAACGTGAACGAGACTGCTTCGATTTCGCCGCGTCTCGCCGTGGGAGCAGAGACTGAGCAGGTTGAGGTGAGCGCCGATGCGCAGTTGATTGAGCCCACCGTGACGAGCATGGGCAAAGTCGTGCAGCAGCGCGAACTTGAGGACCTGCCGCTGAACGGGCGTAACTTCTCGCAGCTCGGTCTGCTGCAACCGGGAGTCGTTCCGTTGACTCCGGGGATTGCTGAAGCGGGCGGATCGCTGCGCAATGGCCAGGGGTATGCGGTTAACGGACAGCGGCCTGAGTCGAACAACTTTCTGATCGATGGCGCCAACAACTTCAATGGCGTGGACGGCGGTTTTGTGTTGAAGCCACGGTGGATGCTATCAGCGAGTTTCGCATCATTACGCATAATGCGAATGCGGAGTTCGGGAACGCGCTGGGATCCACTACGAATCTGGTTACGCGGTCGGGCACGAACCAAGTACACGGCGCGCTGTGGGAGTTCCTGCGCAATGATGCGGTGGATGCGAACAACTACTTCGCGCAGACGAAAGAGCCTTTGAAACAGAACCAGTTTGGCGCCACAGTTGGCGCGCCGATCAAGAAGGACAAGGCATTCGTATTCGGGTTTTACGAGGGCTTCCGCAATCGCCAGGGAGAATCGGCTCTGACGACGGTGCCATCAGTGAAGCAGCGTGGGGGTGACTTCTCCGAGCTGTGCCCGGAGGGGTTCACGGCCGGGTTCTGCAACAATCCGCAGCACCAGCTGTTTAACGTGTTTGCGAATGCACCCTACCCGAACAACCAGGTGCCGCAGAATCAGATCAATCCTGTCTCCAAGAACCTGCTGAGCTTCTTTCCGCTGCCCAATGCAGGTACGAACCTGCTGTCGACGACACAGACTTTGAAGAATGATTCCGACCAGTTTGGGATCAAGGTGGATCACTACCTGACGCCACACGATACGCTGAACTTCCGCTACATGTTCAATCAGCTGTCGCAGGTTGATCCGCTCTCGCCAGGAGGCGCGAGCGTGCCTGGTTTCCCAGTGGGCGAGGACCAGCGGGCGCAGAACTTTGTTGCGCAGGAGACGCATACGTTTTCTCCGGCGCTGATCGGCATTGGGCGATTCTCCTTCCTGCGGAACAAGTTCCTGTTCGGCGAGCGCGAGGATCATCAGTCTCCATCGACGCTCGGTTTTCAATACTCGCCGAGTCTCGCACTGGCTTCCGGACCGCCGTTTATTCAGGTGAACGGATACGCGACGGTTGGCGACCCGATCACCGGACCACGGGATACGTACGAGAACGTGTTCGACTACTCGGGTTCGCTGAGCTGGGTTCGCGGCAAGCATGAACTGAAGTTTGGGGGCGGATACCAGCATCAGTACATCAACGTGCTGCAGGGCATTGCGACGAACGGGTTCTTCGTGTTCGTGCCGTTCCCGGTTACGGATGCGTTTGCGAGCTTCCTGACGGGGCAGCCTGTCGTATTCCTGCAGGGCATCGGCGACTTCTCGCGCGGGATTCGCGGGAACAACTCGAACCTGTACGTGCAGGACACCTACAAGGTGACACCGCGATTTACTGTCAACGCCGGTGTGCGCTACGAATTGCCGGAACCGTACACGGAGATCCACAACCGGATGACGCTGTTTGAGCCGGGCAAGCAGTCGCAGGTGCTTCCCAAGGCTCCTGCGGGGCTGCTCTATCCGGGCGATCACGGCGTTCCTGCAGGCCTGATCCCGACGGACAAGAAGGCGTTTGCGCCGCGAGTGGGAATCGCGTGGCAGCCGACGAACGACAGCAAGTGGCTGCTGACTTCGGCGTTCGGCATCTTCTACGAGCCTTACTACACAGGGCAGGGCGGACCGCTGCAGTCGCCGATCAGCGCACCACCTTATCTCGGTACACCGCAGGTGAGCTTGCCGGACTTTGCGGATCCGTTCAACGGCCATCCTCCTGCGCCGGGGACGTTCTCGACGCCGCTTACCAACCTTACGCTGGCACCGAACCTGACGCTGCCTTATACGGAAGACTGGGACCTGAACCTGGAGCGTTCTTTCGGTTCCGACTGGCTGTTTGAAGTCGGGTATGTCGGCACGAAGGGCACGCATCTGCCGCGCTTCATCGAAGCGAATCCGGCGGTGTTTGTTCCGGGGACGGTGAAGGGGCAGCCAATTTCAAACTCGAGCAACGCGGATCAGCGGAGGCTTTACTCGGGCTGCACGCTTGCGGATTCGCCGAGCAGCTGCAAGTACTCGTCGACGGGCGAGATTGCAGGCATCGCAAACTCCTCCTATAACGCGATGGAGGCGTCGATGCGGAAGCGGTTCAGCCACGGGCTGTCGTTCTTGTTGTCGTACACGTGGTCGAAGACGATCGACGATGTTTCCTCGTTCAACATCACGGGTTCGGCGGCAAAGCCGGTTGCGGGCGAAAACGATCTTGCCCAGAATCCATTCAACCTAAGGGCGGAGCGGGGGCTTTCGCTCTTCGACGCGCGCAACCGATTCGTTGCAAGTTATGAGTGGGCGCTTCCGTTCTGGAACCAGGGGCAGAACTGGTATGAGACGGCGTTCGGCGGCTGGCACCTGGACGGGATTGCGACGTTGATGAGCGGTACTCCTTTCACGGTGTTCGACTCGAATGACGTTTCGGCACAGGGCAGCGCGCCGGAGATCACGGGCTTCTCGGCTCAGCGGCCAAACCTTGTGGGCAATCCGAACAACGGTCCTCGCAAAGTGAGCGCGTGGCTGAATGCGAGCGCGTACCAGCGGCTCGATCCGAATGCCAACGCGGGGCAGTTTGGCACGGAGGGACGCAACGTGAATATCGGTCCAGCGTATGCGGACTGGGATTTCGCGGCACTGAAGAATTTCAGGGTTACGGAGTCGAAGCAGTTCCAGTTCCGCGCAGAGCTGTTCAACGTTCTGAACAGGACAAACTTCCGACTGCCGGACAGCGATATCAGCTCGCCGACGTTCAACGACATTCTGGCGTCGCAAGCCCCGCGCCAGGTGCAGTTCGCGCTGAAGTTCATGTACTAGCTGACTGGTTGTGAAACGAGATGAAGCCGTGCAGAGCCTGAGGGCGTGCACGGCTTCTCAATTTCTGGCAGGACGGTCGCACTTCGAGCGGGCTTGCCAGGATTTCAAGGCCTCGGCTTGTGAGCTGGATCACTGGTCGACTGCAGCGGGTACCCCCGCCCCCTCCCCATACACCTTGTAAAGAAGTCCCGTTGTTTCAGTGGTTTATCGAACGCGGTGAGCGCTAAGTGTATCTAGTCATTGAATTTATCCGCAAGGTGTTTCATAACAAAGGATTTAAGAGCAGAGACAAGGGACGATTGAGCAGGGGAGGAGGTGACAAGGGGGCGAGGCGACGAGGGACATAGGGGGCGGGGACCAAGGGATCTGAGAAGACTGGTTGCCGATCGTGTGGCGGTGCGGGTTCATATATCTCAAGTATGACGATTTGAGCGAATTAAACTGCAACGCGAGTGGAGTTTTTTACCTTCTGGAATGAGCAAGTTAGGGCGTGTATTCGCGAATTGGGGGTTGACCACGGTTGAGGTGCACCCCTCAGTGAGACAGGTTCCTACCCGCAGCGGCTAAAGCCGCGCTCTATTTGCACCCCTTATCGGCACAGATGAATCTGTGCCTTTTCAAAACCCAGCCGTTTCGGACTTTTGCAGCAAGCTGTAAAGGTGTGCCCTGACGTTTCTTGCGAGACAGCAAAAAGGTCCGTCCCTCAGGGGCTGAAGCCCGGCTTTCTTCGGGAGCTTTAGCGGCACGGATAAATCTGTGCCCTTTCAAACCGTGCTGAGCCGAGCCTTTCTCAGAATAGCGTTTCACGAGAGAATGTCTGCTGGAACTCTGGTAATCAGTTTTGCGGGCTGGAGCGTGACCATCGGTTGATGCCCATAAGGTGATTGACTTTGGTCCCGCGGAAGGCGAAAGTAGCGATCAGTTTCCTCATTCCCCATCATTTCCAAATTTTGTTGAATTTTGTGCAGTACCTTCGGCCTTTTCGGCGAACGAGTGGCATTTTCTGCAGCTTTTGTTTATTGCCTCGGGGGTAAGACTCAATGGGCCCAGCACGACTCTCCGCAGCTTCTGTTGCGTTCAAGACTTCTGCGTCGCTTCCATCGAACTTTGACAGACACGTGAGCCGGCTTCGATCGGCTTCTCTCTTCTCCGGGCTGAGCGACGCCGAAAGCCAGGAGATTTTGCTCAGCGGGCGGGTTCGCTCGTATTTTCCAGACGAAGTCATCTTTTCCCAAGGCCATCCTGCGAACGCGATGCTGCTAATTGAGTGCGGAAGCGTGAAGCTCACCCAGGTAAGTCCGGAAGGGAACGAAGTGATCCTGTGGATGAGCGGGTTTGGGGAATCGATCGGGATGCAGGCGGAGGATCCAACGGGGTCCTACTCCTGCACGGCCAGGGTGGTGGAGCGGTGCCGGGCGGTGGTATGGGATCATGCGCGGCTGTCGGGACTGCTGGGCAAGCATCACCGGCTGGGGCGGAATCTCAACCAGATCCTGACGCAGCGGCTGCAGGAACTGGAGATTCGGTTTCGCGAGGTGGCGACGGAGCGCGTGGCGAACCGGCTGGCGATGACACTGCTGCGGCTGCAGCACCGGATCGGCAAGCCATGTGAGGGCGGAATCGAGATTGCGCTCTCGCGGGAGGAACTGGCGCAGATGACGGGAACGACGCTGTTCACGATCAGCCGGCTTCTTTCGAAGTGGGGCGACGAAGGGCTGATCACGCCTCGGCGGGAGGCGGTGATTGTGCGGGACGCAAAGGGCCTTGAGCGCATCGGAGAGAGCGGCTTCTGACGAGGCGGCGTTTCTCAAAGCGCGGAGATTGCGGGCGGGTTTTTTCCTTTGCCTGAAAACGGGATCGGTGTGACAATTACTTGACCCGTTGGACTTGGGCAGCGACCTGCGCGAAGGGCGCGCTTTTCTGAATGCGGGGCCTGCTGAGGTGTTCCCTGAAAATTGCAGAACAGCAAGCGAATGTTTCCGAGGCTGAAGCTGTTGCGCAGCTCAGAGATGTGCTGGAAGAAGTTCTTCGAATGCTCGAGGAGTATGGGCCGACGTGGTATTCGGAAGAACTGCACGAGCGAATTGTGAGAGCGCTGGTGAAGATTCCCGGGTGATTGAACGGTTCTGTCGAGGGCGCTGATCTGCGCCTGTCCGCAAACAATACTTCTAACGAGTAAGCCTGAGCCATCGCGCGCAATGCGCGAGGTGACGCGTGCGTTGATGTGCAATGACAGTCCTGATCCGCCCGGTCGTCGGGGCAGCGCGAGCGTACATCAGAGTGTAAGCAAGTTGCTACCTGGGACAGTGGCGGAGCCAGAGCTGATCGATGTAGCTGTCGGTCATGCCGGCGATGTAGTCGGCGACGGTGCGGGCGAGACCTTCGGTGGGGATCTGGAGCTGATGGTCGGGAGGGAGAAGGCTGGGGTTTGCGGTAAGGATGGAGAAGATTTCTTTGACGACGCGGGAGGCGCGGTCGTGCTCCTCTTCCATGCCGGGTGAGTTGTAGAAGTTGGCATAGAGGTAGAGCTTGGCGGTGGCGCGTTCGGCTTCCATGGCGGGGCTGAGCATGGCGAGACGATCGGGGGCGCGCCGGATGTCGTCGAGCGTGGTGGCGCCGGTGACATCTACGCGATGATGGACTTCTTCGATGAGGTCGGTGACGAGGGCGTTGAGGATGCGGTTGAGCGACTCGTAGACGACCTGCTTGGCAGGCGCGCTGGGGAACTCGCTGCGTACCTCGTTGTGAAAGTGACGGAAGAGCGGGACGTGGTTGCAGACGTCGTCGATGGTGAGAATGGCGGAGTCGAGACCGTCATCGAAGTCGGCGGTGAGGTAGGCGATTTCATCGGCGATGTCGATGAGCTGGGCTTCGAGGGGCGGACGGAGGTCGAGGAAGTAGTCGGCGAGTTCGGGATGCGAGGCGGCGGTGTAGTCGCGCGAGTGCTTGACGATGCCTTCGCGCATTGCGAGGGTGAGATTGAGTCCGCGGAATGCGGGGTAGCGCTCTTCAAACCAGGTGACGATGCGGAGTGCATGCAGGTTGTGATCGAAGCTGAGGCCGTGCTCGCGGAGGGCTTCGTCGAGCGCCTTTTCGCCGGCGTGGCCGAAGGGAGGATGGCCGATGTCGTGGGCAAGGGCAAGGGCTTCTGCGAGTTCTGCATTGAGGCCGAGCGCACTGGCGATGGTGCGGGAGATCTGGGCGACCTCAAGGGTGTGGGTGAGGCGGCTGCGGAAGTGATCGCCGGGGATGTCGCCGGCGATACGCGAGAAGACCTGGGTTTTTCCGGCGAGGCGGCGGAAGGAGCGGGCGTGGAGAATGCGGGCGCGGTCGCGCGCGAAGGAGGAGCGGTAGGGGTGGTCGGGCTCGGAGTGTGGACGGGAGGTGAGCTCTCCTTCGCCCTGCACGGCGATGTGCTGGGGTAGAAGGAAGCTCTGGAGTGGTGATTCGCTCATCCTGATTGATGAAACTCTCTCAGGTCAGGTTATAACGCGGCGGAATGCTTGAGCACACGCGAAGTGTCGCGTGGGATTTGTTCATATGGTTCCGTGAAGGTGTTGGGAATCACGAAGGTGGGGAGTGCGGGGTGCTATAAATTCTTGGTGCGACAGAATGGACAATTGACTGCGTTGGGGAGTACCATCCTGCCGTTTTTATCAGGTGCGCGGGCTCTGCGTTGAAGTTCTGCGCGCATTGGAAAGACCTTTCACGATCGGACCGGAGGCAAGAATGAAAACGATGAAATCTGTTGTGCTGGCGCTGTTGCTCATCGGGGTGGCATTCACGACAGGGTGCGAGAGGCATTCGAAGAAGGAAGTGTTCTACCTTGTGGGCGTGAACATGTCGCTGCCCTACTGGCAGACGGTTGCGAAGGGGTTCAACCAGGCTGCGGCGCAGTACATGGTGACGGCGAAGGTAGCGGGGCCGGAGAACTACGATCCGCAGGCAGAGCTGGCTGAGCTGCAGAAGGCCGTTGCAGCGAAGCCGGCAGGGATCCTGATTTCGGTGGCAGATGTTTCCGTGCTGGGTTCTGAGATCGATTCGGCGATCGCGGCGGGTGTGCCGGTTGTGACAATCGACTCGGACGCGCCGGGGACGAAGCGGCTGTTCTTCATCGGGACGAATAATATCGAGGCGGGCCGCATGGGCGGTCACCGCATTGTGGAGCAGCTTGGGGGATCGGGCAACGTGGTGTTTTTCACCTTGTCAGGACAGCCGAATATGGAAGACCGCCTGAGAGGTTTCAAGGATGTGCTGGAGAGCCGGCCGAATATCCATATCGCGGATGTGGTCGACATCAAGAGCGACGCGCGCGCGGCGTTCGACAAGACGCAGGAGTTGCTGGCGCAGACGGGACCGAAGAAAGTGAGCGCGTTTGTGTGCCTTGAGTCCGCTTCGGGCAAGATGGTTTCCGATGCGGTGAAGCGCGCGAACGGAACAGATCGCATGGTGGTCGCGTGGGACGTGAACCAGGACACGCTGGACGGAATCAAGGGCGGATCGATCAATGCGACGGTGGCGCAGAAGCCATTCACGATGGGCTATGTGGGACTGAAGCAACTGGATGGGATCTTCCACAATCCGCCGTCTTCGCTGTCGAAGGACTACAGCCAGGATGCGTTCTCGCCGTTCCCGGTGTTCATCGATACGGGTACATCGCTGGTGGACAAGCGCAACGTGGATGCATTTATCGAGTCGGCGCAGGCTCACCAGTAAGTTAATTGCTTAGTCAGTCGCGAGATATCTTGCGGCTGGATGAAGGTGAAAGATGCGGCAGCTTTCAGATGATGGAAGCTGCCGCATTTGTTTTATGCGAGCAATGTGGCGGGCGAATTGCTCGCTATGGCGTAAGTAATTTGCTAAATCGATGTGGTAGTTATTTCCTCAATAACTTGTCACGGGCTACTTGACGCTGTGCAAAAACGGGTACAACATATGCAGCATCGGGGCTGTTCGAGCCGGTGAGGAGCCGGATTGCAGGTCGTGAGCAGTTTGGGTTGGATTCGACTCGTCGGCATAAACTTCCATGAAGGCCCGGTGCGAGCGATGGTAGTCAAGACTCAGCTTAAGGGCAGCGAGGTCACCGGACTGCATATCGGTGCGAGGAATGTGCGCCGTTATTTTCCGAGAGGAATTCGCGTGATTGAACTGCAGCTGGATCATCTGCAGATTCAATGCGGGTTGTCTCCGGAGTTTTGGAATGGACAGCCGGAGATTCACGATCCGCGGCTTTGCGAGTGGCTTGATTTCAAGGTTGTTCGCCGGACGGGTGAACACAAGCAGGTGAGGCTGGCCATGACGCCGGCGGGCGGAAGCGTATTTCGGCTGCGGCCTGAAGTTTCAAAGCGCGATTCGTTTGCCGATATGGAAGCCATTACCGCGGCTCAGTCGAATTCCGGCGGGGATCGCCGGTGTTGCGAGGAAGCGGAGAACTCGTTTGGGCGGTGAGACCGCCGTTTGGTTGCCTTTTCATCATTGCGCTTCTGGTCGAGTGCCAGAGAGAGGCGGGAGCCATGGACAGGCATAAGGAGACTGAAGCGATCGAAGCACTGCGCGAGACGCTGCGACAGATTTCGGTCATCAAGGTGAAGCAGATCTGCGCGGACCGGCATGGCCACCGAGGCGAGAAGACGATTCTCGGGCATATCGAGATCTATGGTCACGCGCATCTGCTGGCCTGCAGGGTGGTCTGTGACTGCGACCTGACGCATGTGAAACGCGCGGTGGCCGAGTTGCAGCAGGTGCAGCGGGAGCGCGGGGTGGTGGTGATCCCGATTCTGATTGCACCGAAGATGTCAGAAGAAGCGCAGACACTGTGCCGCGAGAGCAATGTCGGTTTTCTGGATTGCGAGGGGAACGCGCGGCTTTATCTTGATGAAGTTTTTATTGTGAAGCGATCGCTGCATCACAAGACGATCCCGCCAACGGCTGAAACATTGCCCACAAGCGAAACGGCCCACCTAGCTCACGTAGCGTAGTGCGCGCCGGCATTCCTCAGCCAACGACGGTAAACACGAAGGGCGGCCAGTGAGGGCCGCCCTTCGTGTGTCTGGATGAGGATCTATTCGGGTTTGGTGGCGCCGGTGGCGTTGTCCTGCTTCGCGAGGCGAACGCGAGCGGTGTCGAGCTTCTTCTGGACCTTTGCGACTTCGGCGGGTTCGATGTCGGCGGAGGCTGACTTGGAGAACTCGTTGACCGAGATCTCCCACTGCGCGGCGGCGAGGCGAATGCGTCCAGTCTTCTCGTAGAGGTCGCCGAGGTGGTCGTGAACGGTTGGGTCGGTCTGGGTGCGCTCGACGGCCTGGCGGAGGTTGGTTTCGGCGAGCTCGTACTGACCCATTTTGAAATAGGCCCAACCGAGGGAGTCGAGATAAGCGCCGTTCATGGGCTCGATCTCAACCGCCTTTCGGATCATCTTGAGGGCTTCAGTGAGGCGAGAGCCTTTATCGGCGAGCATGTAGCCGAGGTAGTTGAGAACCATTGAGTTGTTGGGATCGATCTGCAGAGCCTGACGGAAATATTGCTCTGCGGGCTCAAAGTGCTTCTGACGCTCGGCGAGGCTGCCCTTGAGGAAGAAGAGGTAGAGGTTGTCTTCCTTCTTGGAGGTGAGCGATGTGGCTTTGTTGAGCGCGTCTTCAGCGTCCTTCCAACGGCGCAGGCGGGTGTAGATCTGGCCCAGGGCGATCCATACTTCCCGATCCTTGTCGGAGTTCGTGAGCATGCCCTTGGCCATGTTGATGCCGTCTTCGTCTTTGCCTTCGTCGACGAGCTCGCCGGCGAGCATCAGCTTGAGCTCGCGATTCTTAGGGTCGGCTTCGACGGCTTTGCGCGAGACGGCTATGGCCTTGTCGTACTGGCGGGCGTCGCGGTAGACATCGACTTCGCTCTGGTAGCCGCGGAGAGCGCTTTCGCCACCGAGATCGATGAGCTTCTGGTAAGTGGCGATGGCTTCGTCGACTTTATTCTGCTCGTGGTAAACGGATCCGAGGCGCTCGAGGAAGATGGCGCGATTGTTCTTTTCGTCGGAGGTGTACGCGCCGTTGGCATGGGATGTGAGGTCGACCATGTGCTCGTAGACCTGGGCGGACTCGTCGTACCGTCCGAGGACGTCGAGGAGGAGGCCTTCGTTGTAGCCGGCTTCGAGGGAGTCGGGATCTTTCTTGACGGCTCTCTTGACCGTGGCGAGGGCCTCATCGTATTTGCCCTGGCGGCGGAGGATCTCGCTGATGTGGACAAGAGTGCCGGCGTCTTCAGGGTCCGCAGCGGCGATCTGCTTGTAAGCCTTCAGGGCTTCATCGAGCTGGTTGTCATTGAGAAGAGCCTGCGCGAGAGAACCGAGGGATCGCGCATCTTCTGGATCCATGTCGGCTGCGCGTTTGTAAGCGGCGATAGCATCCTTGGGGCGCTTGAGCTGGTCATAGACGGCGCCGAGAGCAAACTCCATCTTGGGAGTCCGTTCACCTTCGGCGACGTTTTCTATCACCTTGGCGGCGTGGGGCAGGTCGCCGTTTTCAGCGTAGAGGCGGGAAAGATTGAGAACGACTTCTTCGGAGTCGGGGTCGATGTCCTGCGCGGCTTTGAACTGCTCTTCTGCTTTATCGTTCTGGTGCTTCACGGTGAAGAGCTGGCCGAGGACCATGCGATCTTCAACGCTTTTCGGGTCGAGGGTGACGATCTTCTGGAATTCGGAGATGGCCTGATCGAGCGTGTTGCCGCTCGGCGAGGAAGAAGAGACGGCGTTCTGAGCTTCGCTGAGCTGGCGGAGGTAAAGACGGCCGAGGAGGCGATGCGCGTCGATATCGTTTGGCGAGGTTTTCAGGAGGCCGCGCGCGGTGGCTTCGGCTTCGCGAACCTGCCCGGTACGGAAGTAGAGGTCGGCGAGTTCGTCGTTGAGCTGCGGGGAGTTCGGGTCGGCGCTGAGTGCGGTCTTGTATTCCTCGACAGCGTGGCGCATGAACTCGGGGCGGCCCGTCGCGATAGCCTGCTCCTCATAGATTTCAGCGAGCGCGGCGTGATAGTACGACTGGGCGCGGGCGGGGTCAGCGGCGTTGGTTGGGGTAGCCGGGATGGTTTTGGGAGGAACTGCGGCGGAGGCGGCGGCCGGCGGAGGCGATTGCGGTGTGGCTGGTGCGCTCTGCGTCTGTGCGTACAGGGCGGGCGCCGCGAGGAGCGAGGCGGCAAAGGACAAACCCAACGATGGCGCTAATGTCTTTATTCTCATGATCCTCGGGGATCCAACGGCTTTTGTCCGTAACGGACGCGGAAATTTCGGCCAGCCCGGTTGAAAGCTTTGATGCGCTGGCGCACGGGCGCAGCCTGCCTGATATTAGAGACGATTTTACCCGGGTTTAGTCGCAAAGCGGCAGGGGTGTCAAGGGTTTTGAGCCGGTGCAAGTAACAGGGTGTACCCGGCGATCAATGGCGGAAGTGACGGATGCCGGTGAAGACCATGGCCAGGCCGAGGCGGTCGGCGGCGGCGATGACGTCATCGTCTTTTACTGAGCCACCTGGCTGGATGATGGCGGTCGCGCCAGCAGCGGCGACGGCTTCGAGCCCGTCGGGGAACGGGAAGAAGGCGTCGGAGGCGGCGACGGTGCCCTGGAGCGAGAGGACGGCTTTTTGAGCGCCGAACCTGGCGGCGTCAACCCGGCTCATCTGGCCGGCGCCAATGCCGACGGTCTGGCCGTCGCGCGCATAGACGATGGCGTTGGACTTGACGTGCTTGCAGACGCGCCAGGCGAAGATGAGGGCGCGGAGTTCTTCGGGCGAGGGCGGACGCCAGGTGACGACCTTGAGCTCGTCTTCTGTGACGCGGCCGGTGTCGGCGTCCTGCAGGAGAAGGCCACCCGAGATGTTTTTGACGACCGGTTTGGGCGGAGCGGGGCGGAGTTCGACAAGACGAAGATTCTTCTTTGCGGCGAAGCGCTGGCGGGCTTCGGGGGAGAAGGAGGGAGCGGCAATGGCTTCGACGAAAAGCTTGGCGATCTCTTCGGCTGCCGCGGCGTCGACCGGGCGATTGATGCCGATGACTCCGCCGAAGGCTGAGACGGGATCGCAGGCGAGAGCTTTGGTGTAGGCCTCGAGGACTGTGTTTCCGGTAGCGGCACCGCAGGGGTTGGTGTGCTTGACGATGATGACGGCGGGGGCGTCGAACTCCTGGGCGAGTTCCCAGCAGGCGTCGAGGTCGACGAGGTTGTTGTAGCTGAGCTCTTTGCCCTGGAGCTGGGTGGCGCCGGCAACGCCGAGGCCGGAGCCGTCGGAGTAGAGGGCGGCGCGCTGGTGGGGGTTCTCGCCATAGCGGAGCGATTGCGCGAGAGGCATGTTGATGCGCAGCGTGGTTGGGAGCACCTGCGGTGCGGCTGACTGCGGTTCAGCGGATATGGGTTGGGCGGGCTCGGGGGCTTCGGCGATCTTGTCGAGAGTGTTGGCGATGGCGGAGTCGTATGCGGAGGTGGTGGCGAAGGCCTGCTTTGCGAGACGCCAGCGGGTATTCCGGGAGAGTGCTCCGTTTTGCGCCTTCAGCTCTTCAGTGAGTGCGGGGTAGTCGGAGACAAGGGTGACGATGGCGACGTCTTCAAAGTTTTTGGCGGCGGAGCGGACCATCGAGGGGCCGCCGATGTCGATGTTCTCAATGAGGTGGCCGAACGCAACGCCGGGCTGCGCGGCGGTTTTCTCGAAGGCGTAGAGGTTGACGACGACCATGTCGATGGGCTGGATTTCGTGAGCGGCGACGGCGGACTCGTGTTCTGCGTTGCCGCGGATGTAGAGCAGGCCGCCGTGCACGCGGGGGTGCAGGGTTTTGACGCGGCCGTCGAGCATCTCGGGGAAGCCGGTGAGATCGCTGATGTCCTTGACGGCGAGGTCGGCGTCGCGGAGTGCGCGGGCGGTGCCGCCGGTGGAGACGAGTTCGACGCCGTGAGATGAGAGCGTCTTCGCGAATTCGACGAGGCCTGTTTTGTCGGTCACGCTGAGCAGGGCTCGGCGGATTGGTTTGAGGCCTTCAACTTGTGCTGCGCTCACGGTGTGTCTCCTTTTGTTGGGGTTCTTGTTTTCCCATGTCTCCAAAACGGGAGACATGGGGCACCCGCTTAGATCGGTCGATCCCCGGTCCCCAAGTGCGAGGGACCCTTCGACAAGCTCAGGGCAGGCTCGGGGCACCTGTCATTCTTGCTTCCCATGTCTCCAACAGCGGGAGACATGGGGCACCTGCGTGGGTGTGAAACTGAGGACCAAAAGAATAGGATAGATCGGCGATCGGGGCGATTTGTGCGGGGATTTGCACCGTTTGTAGCGGTGATGCGCGCGCACGGTTCGATGAGTGCAGATGAATTAAAGTTGGAGTATGAGCAGCGTTCCACCGGTCTCGGGGTACGAGGAATCAGGGCGCGAGCCTGAGATTCTGCGGCCGGACGCGGAGAACGTTCCGACGCCGCAGCCCGTTGTGCGCAGGCGGCGATCGTTCTGGAAGACTGCTCCGGCAACGTACGTGCTGGTGGGGGTCAACGTTGCGGTGTTTGTGCTGATGCTGCTGAGGCATGTGAGCGGATTGAGTCCCTCACCCGAGCAGTTGATGCACTGGGGCGCAAACAACGCGGGTTCAGTGCTGGCGGACGCGGAGTGGTGGCGCGTCGTGACGGCGATGTTTGTTCATGTGGGAATTATTCACCTGGCGACCAATATGTGGTGCCTGTGGAATCTTGGATTGCTGGCCGAGCCGCTGATGGGCTCGTTCGGCGTGGTCGCCGTGTACGTGCTGACGGGTGCGGCAGGGAACCTGCTGTCTGTGACTTGGAATGGATGGCACATTGCTTCCATCCTGCCGCAGGTTCCGGCGGGTATCGATCCGGCGCAGTATTTTTCGCCGGGGGCGGGAGCTTCGGGCGCGGTGTTTGGGATTGCGGGGGCACTGATTGTGCTTCTGAAGTCGCCGCGGCTGCCGGTGCCGCCGGATGAGTTGAAGAGGCTCCGGAAGTCGGTGATCTACTTTGCGGCAATCAACCTGGTGATCGGATTGACGATCAGCCTGGATGTGGTTTCGTCGCGAACGGGAATCAGTATCGATAATTCCGCGCACCTGGGCGGAGTGCTGTGCGGGCTGCTGTTTGCTGCGCCGATGGTGCCGCGGATCGGGAATCCAAAGCCGGTGTTTCTGACGCGGCTGCAGGTGGCGGTGGGGATGATTGTCGGGATCCTGGTGCTGTTCGGGTTTTATATCTCGCGGGTGCTGAGCTGAGAGCGGGCGTTGAGCCCATTTCATCTCGGGATTGATGAGCAGGTTCAAGGCAGCGGCTAAAGCCGCGTTCTTTCCAAGTCGGCATACGGCACGGCTAAAGTCGTGCCCTGAGGCTTCTTGCTTCGCGATGCGTTCTTGTTATTGGAGTGTTTTCTGAAGGGGGTTTTGGTGTCACTGGCCTCCAGTGAGCAAGCCCCGCTCAGGCCTGAAACGATTCTTACCGAGCCACTGCAGTGGATGCGAACTTCTTGACCATGGCGAGCAGCAGCTTGCGATCGCTGTCGTTGAGGTTGGTGGAGTAGCGGCGGATCTGGGTGAGGAACCGGAGTTCGTCATCGCTGAGGTGAGCGCCGTTCATGTGGCCGCCGAGCGAGTCTTCCGCGAAGAACTGAGCGATGGGAAGATCGAGGGCGAGGGCGATTTTGGAGAGGGTGTCGAGCGAGGGAACGGTGTGTCCGTTCTCAACGCGGGAGAGATAGCAGCGGAGCAGACCTGTTTTCTTTTCGATGTCGCCTTGAGAGAGTCCTTTTTGCAGGCGGTGCGCACGGATGGTGGTGCCGATCTTCATCACCCTTAAAGCCTTTCCGCTCCCCGTGCACTGAACAGGCTCCACGGTAGCTACCACTGAGGTATTGGCGTAAGAGTAAACATGGGGTGATTCGGGCGCAAGCGGAAAACCGGGTACGCGGCATCGAGAGTAACCATCGTGTAAACCAAGTAGTAAACAGGGCGTGTCTGCTGTGGATCAATGCTCCGTGGCTGATGAGATTTAGTCAACGTTTCGTCCGCTGAAGCCCGCGGATCATCCTGGTGGACGTGTTCCGGCACCCTTCGCCTTCGCTCAGGGCAAGCTAAAAGTCGTGCCCTGACGCTTCTTGCGAGACCAGCAGTGATAGGGTCATGATTTCTGAGCACCGGTATTCTCTCTCCCCACCCAAGCAGAGCTTGAATGGGGCACCCGAAGTTTGTTTGCGATTGCGGAATCTTTCCCAGGTCCCCAAATGCGAGGGACCTGGGGCACCCGCTTGAATGGGGTAAATGAAGTTCGTTGTGGCTCTCTGAGGGATCAGCATTCTCGTTTCCCACCCAAGCAGAGCTTGGATGGGGCACCCGAGGTTTGTTTGCGATTGCGGAATCTCTCCCAGGTCCCCAATTGCGAGGGACCTGGGGCACCCGCTTGAATGGGGTACGTGAAGTTCGTTGTGGCTCTCTGAGGGATCAGCATTCTCGTTTCCCACTCAAGCAGAGCTTGGATGGGAAACCCGAGGTTTGTTTTCGGCGCGTTCTGGACTCAAAGTGCTCAATTCTGTAGGCCGCCTGATCCGCGTATTCTGAAGCGGGTGGGATGAAATGGACGGCGGCGAGACGGCGCGAGTAGCGGTGATTACAGGGGCAACCGGGGGAGTGGGAGCGGCGGTGGCAAAGGAGCTCTCGCGGGCCGGGTACTCGCTGGTGTTGACTGCGCCTTCGATGGAGAAGCTGACCGCGCTGGCTGCGCAGCTGAAGGGGCCGTGCACGGTGATCGAGGGCAGCCTGGGAAACGAGGAGCTACCGGAGACGCTGCTGTATGCGGCGCTGGATCGGTTTGGGCGCTGCGATATCTGCTTCAACAACGGCGCGCTGTATGAGGCGGGAATCATCGAGACGGTCGATATCGAGCGGCTGACTAGCATGATCCGCGTGAATGTGGAGGGATCGTTTCGCGTTGCATATGTGTTTCTGAAGCACTTTGTCTCTGAGGGGGCGGGGCACCTGGTGAATGTGTCGAGCACGGTGGGCAGCAGTTCGCGCCCTACGCCGTATGCGGCGACGCAGAGGGCGGTGGAGGTGCTGTCGGATGCGCTGGCGGCGGAGCTGGGTGATGGGGATGTGCTGGTGTCGTGCGTTCAGCCGGGGCTGGTGAAGACGGGATTGCATCATCGGTGGGAGATTGCGCCGGAGGGGACGGCGGGTTGGCCGCTGGAGCCGGAGGATTTTGCGCGGATGGTGCTGTTCATTCTGGAGCAGTCTGCGCCGCGCCGGAGGGTGGAGATGGGCGAGGCGCGGGAGGGGGCAGAGGGTGACGAGATCACACAACCCGGGTCTTCAGAGTCGGGAGGCGCTTCGACAAGCTCAGGGCAGGTTCCGGGGCAGTCGATCTCTGGGCTGTCGATTACGGAGGCCCCTGCGGAGCCCTTGCCGGAGATCGCGCAGAAGGCGGAGCAGGGTGGGTGGGAGTTTGCGGGTGAGAGTGGTGATGAGGATTCGGCGCAGGATGAGGCGTGATGAGCGGGAGCTATTCGGGTTTCGGCTTGTTGCGGTCGCGATCGGTTCCGCGATAGGGGCAGTGACGGCAGCCTGATCCGCAGCAGGTGCCGCGTTTGAGCAGGTAGGCCGCGGTGAAGACCATGTAGGGGCCGTCGAAGTAGTAGTCCTCGGGGTCGAGGGCTTTCGGCGGCGCGGGCTGCGGTTTGGACTCGTTGTCCATTGTTCAATTTTCGCAGAGAAGTCGGCGCATTCGGTGAGGCAGAGGCTGAAGAGAGCCCGCGCGGCTAAAGCTGTACACGAATGTTCGTGCAGTATTCAGCAGCATGATGCCCTCCCCTTCTTGCCAATCGAGCTCTTGCAGGGGCTGAAGCCCGAAGTTCTTGATGCCTCTGTTCGGCACGACTGAAGTCGTGCCTTGACGCTTCTTGTGATGCGGAGGGTGCGGCAGGACGGCATGATTGAAGGGTTCCGCAGGACAGCATTATTGAAGGGTGCGGCAGGACGGCATGATTGAAGGGTTCCGCAGGACAGCATTATTGAAGGGTGCGGCAGGACGGCATGATTGAAGGGTTCCGCAGGACAGCATTATTGAAGGGTGCGGCAGGACGGCATGATTGAAGGGTTCCGCAGGACAGCATTATTGAAGGGTGCGGCAGGACAGCATGATTGAAGTCAGATTGCTGACTCCTCCTTTTTTGGCGCGGACGCTGTGAGCCCGGCGCTACGGCTTTAGTTCGCAGTGCAATTTAGAATCGGAGCATGACAGTGACTGCGCAGGATCGTGCACGCCGTATCAAAGTGATTTTGTTTGACGTTGATGGCGTTTTGACGGATGGGACCATTTGGCTGGTGCCGGCGCCGAATGCTGGATCGAGCAGCGAGGCGACGCAGGCGCACCTGTCGAAGCACGAGGGACAGATCGGGTTCGGCGTGCATTCGTCGACGATGATGGAGGCGAAGGGGTACAGCGCGCATGACGGGACGGCGATTTCGCTGGCGCGGCTGGGCGGGATGAAGTGCGGCGTGATTACGAAGCGGGTGAGCGAGACGGTGGCGACACGCGCGCGCGACTTGAAGCTTGAGTTTGTGTACATGGGGCAGGCGTTCAAGATGCAGGCGGTGCGGGAGATCATGCAGAAGGAAGGCGTGACGCTCGAGGAGATCGCGTATGTGGGCGATGACGTGATCGATCTGCCGGTGATGCGCGAGTGCGGATTTGCGGTGGCGGTGGCGAATGCGCGTGCGCAGGTGAAGGCGGCTGCGCATTATGTGACTCCGAATGCGGGCGGGTATGGCGCGGGGCGCGACGCGGTGGAGTTCATTCTCGAGGCGAAGGGGATCCTGGAGAAGACGATCGAGGAGTATATCGACGAACGGAATCCGATTTCGCCGGCGATGGATATCGGCAAGGGGTCGATGTAGCTTGAACATGTTTCAAAGGCGCTTGGATACGATTCAGAACCATCCTGCAGGGGTTAACACCCCATTGAACTCCGGCAGCATTTCTTGGCACGACTGAACAGCTTGCTGGAAATGCTATTGGGGAATGCGGGGACGCCAGAAACATACCTCAGGGGCTAAAGCCCACGTCACTTGGCGGGGCTTTTCGGCACGACTGAACTCGTGCCCTTTCAAACATTGTTTGAAACCGGTCTACTTCGCGGTCGGGAATACCTGCTGGATGAGGATGGTGCGGAGCTGTTGGCGGAGGTCGGTTTTTGCGTCGGGCTCGGTGTTGGATTGCGGGTGGAGCTCGGGTGTTGCGGGCGGGGCGCCGGTGTCGGTGGTGTTGACGATGAGGACGCTGGCGCAGTGATCCGCGGGATCGATGAGCAGCTCGGAGGAGAAGCCGCCCTGGTCACCATCGTGATAGATGTAGCGGTGGCCTTTGCTGTTCAGGATGAAGAAGCCGAGGCCCATCATGGGCGGGGTGCCGTTGGCTCCGGCGGTGTAGGCGGTAGCGGGCTGGCCGGGTTCGGCTACGGGCAGAACACCGGTCCAGGCTTCTTCGAGTGAGCTGCGCTTCAGGACAACTTCGTAGAGGGAATTGCCGGGTTCGCCGATGAGGAAACGGGCGTATTTTGCCATGTCGGTGACGGGAGCTTTCAGGCCGCTGTTGGATGTGGTGATCCCGGTGTCGAAGTTGAAAGGCTGCGGGGTGAGGTTGGCGCCGGCGCGAAGGTAGCTCGCGGAGACGTGGCTTTCGAGAAAGTAGGGCGCGCGGTCGAAGTAGCTCTCGGTCATACCGAGGGGCTTGAGGATGTTCTTGTCGATGTAGACCTCGAAGTCGTCTCCGGAGAGGCGCTCGATGATCTGGCCGAGGAAGACGTAGCCGAGGTTGGAGTAGCTCCAGCGAGTGCCGGGCGCGAAGGCGATGTGGGTGTAGGGGAGCATGGCGGCGACCTGGGACCACTTCGCGGGTTCGAAGGGCTGCCAGTCGCAGTTCTTGGAATCGTCGCAGTCCCAGGGCCAGGTGGGGTTGCGGAACCCGGCGCTGTGGGTGAGCAGGTGGCGGATGGTGATGGCGTCGATGGAGCCGAATGGGTCGTGGACTTCGCGGAGTTCAGGGATGTAGCGGACGGCGGGGTCGTCGAGGGAGAGCTTGCCGCGATCGCGAAGCTGGAGGATGGCGATGGCGGTCATGGTCTTGGTGATGGAGGCCCAGTTGTAGGCGGAGGCGGTGTCGATGGGACGATGCGAGTCGGAAGCCATTTCGCCGAAAACGAGAGTCTCCGCGGGGGCTTTGTCGTGCACGAGAGCGAAGCCGCCGCCGACTATGCCGTGATGCTCGAGAACTGACCGGAAGTGAGGGCGAAAGACTTCGATTCCGACTTTGTTCTGAGTTGGTTGCGCACCGATCGACGCGGCAAATGAATAGAGGGCCACGACCGCGATTGAGGCCGCGCACGAACGAACATAGCTGAACATGGGGCCATCATAAACGCAGGGGACGAGGCGACCTTCAGATGCGCGGAGCCGGGAGCCGGTTGGATAGCGGGCATCCAGCAATAAACATTGCGCATCCGATTTTGCAAGTGGATCTTGCGCCCGGGTTGAATTCCGTTCCTGCTTACGAATCTCGAAGTGCATATTCCAGGGCCATTTTCCAGGGGGCGAGGTCAACAATTGAGCAGCTTTTCAAACGATTCTCAAGCGACGATTCTGTTTGTGGATGATGACGCGGCGATGCGGGAAGTGATGTCGCTGATTCTGAGCGAAGAAGGATTCGAGGTTGTCACTGCGGGTAGTGGGATCGAGGCGCTCGTCGAGCTCAGGAGGACGACACCGGACCTGATCATCTCGGATCTGCACATGCCGGGGATGTCGGGGATCGAGTTTCTGTCGGTGGTGCGGCGGAGGTTTCCGGCGATTCCGGCGATTGCGACCAGCGGCGCCTACGACCTGAGCCAGAGCTATGCGGCAGGCGTGATGGCGGATGCGTTTTATCCGAAGGGGCAGAGCCTTCCAGACGAGTTGATCGAGACGATCCGCGAGTTGATGTACAAGCCGCTCAAGCGGCCGACGAACTACCATCCGTGCCAGCCGCCTCGGGTTCAGAGCGCGCGATCGGGGTTTGATGGGCGAGGCGTTCCCGTGCTTTTGCTGACGTGCACCGATTGCCTTCGTGCTTTCTCGGTGGCGAATGTTTCGGGGTGCGACGATGGGACGCTGCATGCGCACTGTCCGTCGTGCAGGGCGGTGGTGCAGTTTACGTGCGATGCGGCGGACTCTCCGGTGACGGAGATCGTGCCCGAGGCGCAGACGCAGGTGCAGCTCGGGCGCGTGGCGTAGCGCAAGAACATTCCGAGGGGATCAGAGAGGCACCTTCGCGAGACGCGGGGGTGCTTTTCTCGTTTGGGGAAGCCTGGAAATGATGTTTTCTGCAAGGGGCTGAAGTGCGTGCGTGAGAACGCATCATTGCGAAGGGAACCATCCCGCAGGGGCTGAAGCCCGCGGTTTCGTCCGTCGTTTTCGGCACGACTTAAAGTCGTGCCCTGACGCTTCTTGCTGCGGCGATGATCTGTGCGATTGAAGTCGTGCCCTGATGTTTCTTGTTTTGGCGATGATCTGTGCGATTGAAGTTGTGCACTGACGCTTCTTGCGAGACGAGTTGTTCAAGAGAAGGCGCTGGACCGGTTGCTGAAAAATGCGCCTTTCTTGGCAGGACTCATCGCAACCGTCCCGCAGCGGCTAAAGCCGCGCTCTATTTGCACCCCTTATCGGCACAGATAAATCTGTGCCCTTTCAAAACCCAGCCGTTTGGGGGTTTGCAGCAAGCTGTGAAAGTCGTGCCCTGTTACGAAACCACCTGTGCAAGGACTCTAGGCGGTTTGTTCGCCGGGAAGAATGGTGAAGCGACGGCGCGCGAGCCAGAGCACGATGCCGGCAATGGCCCAGCATGTCCCGGCTGTTTTTGCTTTGGGGCTGAGATTCCACCAGAGAACAGCACAGGTGGCGGCTCCAGCGAGTGAGATGAGGATGGGGAATGCCTGCGACCAGCGGCCGAAGCGCCATCCGCGCAGGGCCGATGAGAGGTTGACGCCGATGAAGGCGAGGAGCGCGCCGTAGTTGAGCAGTTCTGCGCCAAGGTCGTAGTTGAAGGCGAGAGCGCCGGCGAGGCAGACCGCACCGATGAGGATGACGTTGTTGCGCGGGATGCGGTTCTTCAGGCTGACGGCTCCGAAGAATCGGCGGGGCAGGGCGCCGTCCTGGCCCATGGCGTAGAGAAGGCGTGCAGCGCCTAACTGAGAGGCCATGCCGGAGCCCATGTTGGCGAGGAGGAGTGCAGCGTTGACGATGACGAGGAGAATGGGTCCGCCCATGCGTCCGGCGACGTGGACATATGCGGTGGTGACGTCGGGGAAGGCTGCGCCGCGCGGCCATACGAGTTGGGCGAAGTAGACTTCGACGGCGGCGAGGAGGCCGGTGATGAGGCAGGTAAAGACGATGGCGCGGGGAACGCTGCGCACGGGGTCGTGTGCTTCATCGGTGAGCGTGGAGATGCCGTCGAAGCCGATGTAGGTGAGAACGGCGATGGATGTGCCGTGGAGGAGTGCGGTGGTGTTGAAGGTAGCGCGGTTGTAGAGGGGATCGAAGAAGAGGCCGGCGGTGGGGTGCGTGAGATGGAGAACCCAGCGGACCGAAGCGATGAGAACGAGAACGATGACAATGCCGAGCGCAGCGGCCATGCCGGCGTTGATGCGCGCGGAGGTTTCAACGCCGTTGCAGTTGAGGATGGTGAAAAGTAGGGTGAAGAATATGGCCCATACGTAATATCGGACTTCCGGAACGAAGTTTATTGCGGCCTTGCTGCACCAGATGATGCAGATGAGCGGGTTGATGACGTAGTCGAGAACGAGACACCAGCCGGTGATGTAGCCGAGGCTGGGGTGGATCTCTTTGCCGACGTAGAGAAATGCCGAGCCGCCGTGGGGGTAGACGCGCGCCATGCGTCCGTAGCTTGCGGAGGTGAAGAGCATGGCGACCATTGCGAGCAGGATGACCGCCACTACGTGGCCGCGCGACTCCTGATAGAGCACACCGAACACGGGCATGGGCGCGGTGGGCTGGATGAGGATGATGCCGTAGAGGACGAGATCCCGAAAGCGCAGCGCGCGCTTGAGTCCGACGGTTTCGGATGGGATTCGGGATTCGGCCGGCATAATCCTCAGCGTGATGCAACTGCGGTTGTGGGCGTGAGGGAGATGGGCGCGACGTTCCAACCGTCGAGTTGCACGGTTGGTGGGTTGGTGTTGCCTGCGGGTAGCTGAGCGGTGAGTGTAGTAGATTCGCCGGGCTTAAGTTCGATCCAGTTGTCGGACCAGAGGACGGGAGCGATGAGGCCGCCGGATGCGGTGCGCGCTGCAGCGCGAAGCTGGAAGGCAAGCGTGTTGGACTTGTTTGCGAGATGGAGGTGGATCTCGCGGCCACGGGCGGAAGTGGAGATCTCGGCGTGCGCATCGACCTGGGCTGCGGGAAAGTGTGCGAGCGCAGTGAGATCTTCGTGGCGCGAGGCTGGGGTGTGCGTGTAGTCGGTACCTTCCCAATCGAAGGTGGTGAGGGTGGTTGGGATCCAGTAGAAGTTGTGGCTCACGGTGCGGCCTGATCCATCGGCGAGAGTGAGGTCGACGAAGAGGATGCGCTCAGGGCCGGAGTAGAGGCTGATAGGGAGGGTGAGTACGCGCTGCGAACTGTCGGCGTATGCGGTCACGGTAGTGATCTCTTTGTAGAGCTCGTTGAGAGCGAGGCCGTAGACGTGGACCTCGGCGCGGAGAGCGTCGGCTTCGGAGTAGGTGCTGTTGACGACGTCGATGGCGCGGTCATCGTAGGCGTACTGGATGTGGAGCGGCTCGCAGGCTTTCTTTGCGCCGAAGTAGCCGCCGCCGGTGTCGAGGTAGTAGTCGTAGAGGTGCCAGATCATGGAAGGCCAGGCGTTGTTGAGCATCCATTGGATGACGCCGGTGGAGGTGTATTTGTTCTTGCTGTAGGACTCGTACATGGCGCGCTCGGAGTCGTACTCCATGGTGTTGGCCAGGCGCTCGTAGTCGGCAGCTGACTGTGGCTTGGCGTAGGCGGCTTCCATGGCTGCGTCGAAGACCTTGAGGTCTTTGAACTCGCCACCGCCGTAGTGGAGACTCCAATCGGCAGTAGGAGGCCATGCTTCTGGATCGGAGAGGAAGAGCTTGCGACTGGCGAGTGATGAGATGGCTGGGCCGGGGCTGGTTTCAGTGTTGTAGCCGATGGCTCCGCCGTAGTGCGTGCCGTAGTACCAGTAGCTGGGCGCCACGTAATCGTAGGGGCCGGTCATCTTGACGCCGCTTTCGCCGGTGACGGTGGTGACGGCTCCCGTTGCGGAGGAGAGGATGGGGTTGGGCCAGTGTGTTTCGGACTCGACCTTGAGGTAGGCAGTCTCGACTGGAGGGATCGGCGGGTTGTCGCTGCCATTGAGCCAGACGAGCAGGCTGGCGTGATGGCGGAGGCGGAGCATCTGGGAGCGAAGCGAGGCGGTAGCGATGGTGAGGTCCTGGGGAGTCCAGTCTTTCCAGTGTTCCCAATGATCGCAGCAGCACCAGCCGAGCATGACGAGAATGCCGCGTTCGTCTGCGAGACGGAAGAAGTCTTCGGTTTCGAGTTTGCCCTCGAGGCGGATTGTGTTGAGGTTCATGTCCTCGACGAGATCGAACTGACTGCGGAGGCGGTTTTCGTCGGTGCGAAGAAGCATGTCCTGCGACCAGCCTGCGCCGCGGATGAGAATGGGTTTGCCGTTTACGCGGAAGAGGCGGCTGCCGTTGGCGGTGAGCTCTGAAGTGATTTCGCGGATTCCGAAGTTGACGCTCTGTTCGTCGATGGTGTGGCCCTGGGTGGAGAAGCTGACGGTGAGACGTTCGAGATGAGGGTCGCCCATCTGGCGCGGCCACCAGAGTTTCGGGTTCTGAAGACGAAGCGCAGGGAACTGCTCGGGTGTGAAGGCGACGGACTGATCTTCGTGCGGGGCGAGTTCTACAGGCTTCTCGAAGCGAACGCCCGCGACCGTGCCGGAGACGACGCCTTTGATTGCGTTGCCGGTGGCGTTGTGGAGTTCGGCATAGACGGTGAGGTCGGCGCGCGTGAGGGAGCCGTCCGGGAAATGGGTGGTCGCGAGAGGGTAGCGGACGGTGACCGGGCCGGATTCGACGAGGTCGACTGCGCCCCAGAGGCCCATGTCCTTATCGGGAGGGCACGGGTTCCAGTCGACCCAGTTGATGCCGAGGTCCTTCTCGGTGGGCGCGGTGGTTTTTACGGCGATGACGTTGGGCTTGCCGGGAGCGATGGCGTCCGTGATGTCGAAGTCGTAAGTGCGGTAGGCGCCGGCGATCTGCGTGGAGTCGGCGATTTTTTTGCCGTTGATCCAGAGTTCGCCGCGGTAGTTGATGCCGCCGAAGTGGAGCCACAGGCGGTTGTCTTTTGCGCTGAGCGCGGGAGCGTTGAACTGTTTGCGATACCACCACGCGCATGCGTATGGGCTGTCGGGCGACATGGGAAGGTTGGAGAAGTTCTGCCCGATGGGGTAGGTGGTTCCGGGGATCTTGCGGAGGTTGTCGCCGAAGTAGAGATCGGGAAGCGCCCCGGCTTTGACCTGAGCTGCGAGGACGGTGCTAGGGACGGATGTCTTGAGCCAGCCGTCGGTCGCGAAATTTGAGGCCGAGATTGCGGAGCCATCCGCAGTGGCTTTGCACGCGGACTGAAGCTGCCAGTCGTCGTGGAGGGACGTGCGAGTTGCCGCGATTGCGGGGAAGGAAAGGAAGCAAGCGAAGAGGGCGAAGAATTGGGATTTCATGTTTACCTGTGTAAAAGCGTGTGGGCTTGGGTTAGCTATTCAATCGTTTGAATCAGCACTATCTCCGGTGAGGACCGGAGGTGTCAAGGCGAGGATTTGCGGCGGGCGGGGGCCCGGGCGGTAGACATGCGCACGATCAGTTCGGGCTGCGCGTTGTGGAGCTGAACGGGTCTTTCTTTTTGCTGCTCGCGCCCGTTGATGGCCTGCAGCGTCCACTCGGCGGCTAGGAGTCCCATTTCTTTGAGCGGCTGGTGAACGGTGGTGATACCGGGGGTCGATACGGCGGCGGGAAGAACATCGTCGAAGCCGACGACCGAGCAGTCTTCAGGAACTCTGATGCCGGCGCTGTTGAGGCCGCGTACTACGCCGAGGGCGGTGAGGTCGTCGAAGGCGAGGACCGCGGTGAAGGGTCGTTTCGAAGCGAGCATCTCCTGCGCGAAATGAAGGCCGCCTTCAAAGCCGGAGGTTGAGTCAGTGATGTTGGGGAGCTGGTAGACGAGCTTAGGGTCGATCGTGATGCCGGCTTCTGAGGCCGCGCGCTGCACGCCGGCCCAGCGCAGTTCTGTGTCGAAGAGTTCTTCAGGGCCGCGAACGATGGCGATGCGGCGATGGCCGAGCGCGATGAGGTGCTGCATAGCGAGGGCGCCGCCGGCCTTGTTGTCGACGAGCAGGGAACTGACGTTTCGCTTGGTGAGATCGCGGCCGACGATGACAATGGGCACCTGATTCTTTTCGATGTCGTCGAGGAGGTTGGTTTCTTGAAAGATCCAGCTTGCGATGACGATGACGCCTTCGGCGCGGCGCTCGAGGATCATGCGCAAATAGTTGTCGAAGAGTTTGCGCTGGGTCTGTGCGTCGACCAGAAGAGGCAGATAGCTGGCGGGTTGAAGGCTTGCCTGGATGCCGTGGACGACGGGAATGCAGAAGGGGTCGGAGAGGTCGTAGGCGAGGACCGCGATCGTCTGGCTTCGGCGGCGGCGGAGCGAGCGCGCGTAGGCGTCGGGATGGTAGCCGAGGTGCAGCGCCATCTTGCGGATCTGTTCGCGCGTGGAGGCGGCTACGTTCTGCGAGAGGGGCGCTTCGCTGAGAACGATGGAGACGGTGGAGACGGAATAGCCACAGGCGCGCGCGATGTCGAGAAGCGTGACGTGGCCGGACTTGCGTTGCACCTGGAGCCCTCCTTGCACGAATCTGCGAGTGAGTCTAGCGCTATTCTTTCCCAGAGGTGACCAGAAGAACTCCTTTGCTGCGAGAGCGATTGCAGCCCGAAATTGAGGAGGTCACTTTCCGCTTGACAGTGAAACGGAACAATCTTACATTCACTTGTCAAGAGATTCAAACGTTTGAATAAGGACGTTTGGCCCCGGGGGTTGAAAATGACTTGCCCGCGCTCGCGAAGATCATTCGCGTGGTTCCTTGCCGCTTTCACAGCTGTTGTGCTCGCTGGATTTGCGAGCGTCGCGTCGGCCCAGGCGGGTCGAGGATCGATCAGCGGACTGGTGACCGATCAGTCGGGTGCGATCGTGCCGGGAGCGAAGGTGGTGGCTGAGAGCCAGGCTACCGGTCTGAAGCTCTCTACGGTTTCGACCGATGCAGGCTTATATACGTTTGTGTCGCTTGCTCCTGGCGTGTACCGGGTGACGGCGACGGCGAGCGGCTTTGACACGCTGGTGGCGAACAATATCCGCGTGTCCGTGGACCAGGCGACGAACGCCAATCTCTCGCTGAGGATCGGCAGCGTGAGCGAGGTGGTCTCTGTGAATGAGTCGGCATCGCTGGTGGAGGCGACGAATTCGACGGTAGGGCAGTTGATCGGTGCGGATACGATCGATCGCGTGCCGCTGTTGACGCGCAATGTCTACGACCTTGTGCAGCTGAGCGCAGGTGTGACGCCGGCTAACGGGACCCCGAACTCGTCGAGTTCGCAGCAGATCTCGAGCATTACGAGCGGCCGGCCAGGCGTGGATGTGTCGTCGTACACGATCAACGGCGCAATTATCGGATCTGTGTACTATATGGCGGATGGCAGCCCGCTTGGCATTGCCGAGAACAACGCGGGAGCGATCATTCCGGCGCTGGAGATTCCGGAAGATGGCGTGGAGGAGACGCGCGTTGAAACGCAGAACACGCCGGCTTCGTATCAGAGCGGCGGGGCGGGCGTTATCAGCCTGGTGACGAAGTCGGGCACGAACCGGTTTCATGGAGATGCGTTCGGGGTGTTCCGGCCGAATGCGATGGCAGCGAACGAATACTTCAACAAGCGCAGCGGATTCAGCACGCCTGACTACCACCGGTATCAGGAGGGCGGTGCGATCGGCGGACCCATCGTGAAGGACAAGCTGTTCTTCTTCGGGGATTACGAGGACACGCAACAGCAGCAGTTTGACGGATCGAACACGTTTACCGTACCGACGACGGCTGAACGGACGGGCGATTTTTCGGCCGACGATTTCACGATCTACGATCCACGGCTGCCGGATAACGCGGACGGAACGCGGCAGCCATTTGCCGGCAATGTCATCACCAATCCGAACCCGATCGCGTTACAGTTTCTCTCTCATTTTCCAAAGTGCAACTTCAACCCGGATACAAACCAGCCGGGCGACTCGTGCGATTCGCTTACTGACGGAGCCGCGGGGAATCTGTATGTGCCGGGACTCGATCCTTTGAGAGCGCACAAGTTCGACATCCGGCTTGACTGGCAGCAGAGCGAGAAGCAACGCATCTATGGGCGATTCTCGTATGACAAGCTGTTCTTCTCGCTGGTGAATGCGTTCAACAATGAGTGGGATCTGAATTATGCGCAGAACCAGACGAACGGCCGCAACCTGCTGCTCGCCGATGATCTGACTTTGAGCCCGAGCACGGTTCTGCAGTTGCGGTACTCATTCACACGGCACTTCGAAAACCAGGGCGGCGATCCGCGGCAGAACGGGTTTGACATCACCACGCTCGGATTTCCGTCGTCGCTGGCTGCTGAAGAGGTGTACAAGACGCTGCCTTATGTGAATTTCTGGGATGTGGGCGGCGGTATCGGCGGAACCGCTAACTGGAATACGTTCCGCTACGCGAGTGAGAACAACGACGCGACGGCGAGCATCACAAAGGTGCTGGGCAAGCACGAGGTGAGCGCTGGATTCGAGTACATGAAGCGGTTTCTGAATGTGGGGCAACCTCCGGCTCCTTCGGGGGCGTATGCATTCGACATCTCAGCAACGGACCAGACCACCGCCAATGGCGGCGGAGGAAGTGATTTTGCGTCATTCCTGATCGGCATGGGAACACCTCCTGGGAGCGAGAGCTACAACTTCACCAAGGACTTGTTCGTGGCCGAAGCGAATCCCTACTACGCGGCGTTCGTGCAGGACACGTACCATCCGACCAAGACGTTTACGGTAACGGCGGGTCTGCGGTGGGACATTTTCGGCGGCCGCACGGAAAGGCATAACCGGCTGGAATACTTCGACCCGAAGGCGACGAGCAGCGTGAATGGAGTGTCGTATACGGGTGCAGAGGTGTATGTGAATGGGAAGAGCAGATCGCCGTACGAGACGAATCTGACGAATTTCGGACCACGGCTGGGTTTCTCATGGCAGCCGTTCGACCGCTTCGTGGTTCGCGGCGGGGCGGGGTTCTACTACGGGCCGAGTTCGGAGATGGTGGGCGGAGCCGGCCTGGACAGCGACGGATTCTCTTCCGTCACGAACTGGGATGCGACGTGCTACAACGCCGATGGCAATACGGTGTACAACGGGACGTCGGCCTGCGTCGGGTCGTCGCCGGGAGATCCGGCACCGAGCGCGACGGGCATTTATTCGTTGAGCAATCCGTTCCCGCAGGGGGTTGTTCCGCTCATTGAATCGCCGTCGGGGTTGGCCAACAATCTGGGCAACTCGATCAACACGGTGCTGCATTCGCAGCGCACGACCACGACGTACAACTTCAATTTCGGACTGGAGTATCAGCTACCGCACCAGGTGATCGTGAGCGTGGGATATGTGGGAAGCCGCGGGCTGTTTTTGCCGCTGGGCGGAGTGGATCTGAATCAGCTGAGCCTGGAAACGATTCAGAAGTATGGAGCGGCACTTTGCGTCGATACGTCGGACCCGGCATGCGAGATGGTTCCGAACCAGTGGGCCTCGATTTTGCCCGCGACAAACTCCAACTTCGGCTCCGACACAGTTCCGCTGTGGGTGTCGCTGCAGGAATATCCGCAGTTTGGGAACGGAGGATATGGGGGAGGGAACGGCGTCAATGTCGCGGGGTTCCCCGGAGGAGACTCGGAGTACAGTTCGCTCCAGGCGAAGCTGCAGAAACGCCTGACACATCATTTCACCACTCTTGCGAGTTTCACGTGGGCGAAGTTGATGACGGACGACGGCAATCCGCCACTGTCGTTTGTGGGCTCGCACGGAGGCGCTGCGCAGGACTGGAAGGATCTGCGTTACGAACATTCGGTTAGCCCGCAAGACGTGAAGTATCAGTTCACGGGGCAGGCGTCGTACGACCTACCAATCGGACCGGGGAGAGCGGTGAACGTTGGCGGAGTGGGGAACGCGATCATCGGCGGATGGACGGCGAACATGATCGCATACCTGAGCACCGGGATTCCGATTGCATCGCCGACGTCGGGAACGTTCCCGTCGTACTTCAACCAGAGGGCGGACATGGTGTGCGATCCCGGGAAGGGAGCTCCGCATACAGTGAGTACGTGGTTCAAGCCAGACTGCTTTGCTTTGCCGTCGAGCCCGCTGGTGCCGGGAACTGCGCCTGCATATCTCGATCATGTGCGAACGATGGGTGCTCAAGATTTCGACGTGTCGCTGTATAAGAACTTCTCGCTGGGCGGGGAGAGGAACTTCAGGATTGAGGCTTCCGCGTACAACATCGCGAACAAGGCGCAACTGGGGATGCCGCAGACGTCGAGCGTGTTCGATGTGCAGACGCAGCCGGATGTTGCAGCGGCGTTCGGCAAGATCTCGAACACGGTGAACACGCCGCGGCAGTTTCAGTTCGGGGCGCGGTACACGTTCTAAGCGAGAAGAAGAATGAAGTTGTGAGAGCCAATTGCCGGGAGGCGGTTGGCTCTTGTCTTTGTGGTGTCAGAGGCCGGTGTAGAGCTGCAGGGGCGCCCAGTAGAAGGGCTTGCGGAACTCCTTGCCGGAGTGGAGCATATCGAGTTTGGCCTGGCGAAGAGCTGTATTCGGCGCCAAGCCGCTGTTGAGCCCGCGGTAAAGGTCAGCCATCATCTGCGGTGCAGATTGATCGCTGACTTCCCAGAGTGCGCCGATGACGTTATGAGCGCCGGCGCGGAGGAAAGCCCATGCAAGTCCCACGGGCCCCTCACCCGCGAAGGATCGCGCGCCGCTGCCATAGCAGGCTGAGATGGTGACGAGCCTGGCGCGGATGGGGTGCTGAATGATGTCGCGGGCGTGGAGCTTGAAGGAATCTTCGGCAGAAGAGGAGCGCGAGAGGATGATTGCGGAGTCGAGTGGATCGGTAGGACTGGCGACTCCGTGTGCGACGAAGTGGACGTAAGCAAACTGCTGGGGGTTGGTGCTGAGGTAAGCGGCAGGCGTGGCGTTTTCGCGAGCGTAGACAAATGAGTTGCGTGGTCCTACCTCCTGCTGAATACGTTGCATCTCGGTGGAGGCCATGGGGAGGCTGGGGTAGTCGGGACCGGGAGAGATGGCGTCTCCGATGAGGAGGAGCTTGCGGTCGGCTGTACTGGCCGGGCGAGAGGAAGCGAGCATCTGGAGAGAGGGCGCCGAAGAGATGATGGTGTCTTCGATGAAGTAGTGCGGGTGTGGTGCGGGGACGATGAGCGTTTCGAAGTTTAGCTGGCTCAGTTTGCCGTCACTGAGGACGATGATGTTTCCGTTCGGGGTGAATAATTCGGACGCTGGGGCGAGCAACGTGTCGTAGAGAGCGCGACCGTTGGGGTCCGTGTCTTTGAGTGGATCGCCAAATCCCAGAAGACCATTCCGATAGTGCTCAATTGAATTGCTGATGTCCTGCTGAGGTGGAAGGGTGTACAGAGCGGTGCGGTTCGCGGCGATCGCCCAGAGGTACGACTGCTTTGCTCCCATCCAATAGAAGAGGAGTGTCGCATTGTTTTTGCGCGCGATCTCGGACGGTCGCAGTGTGGGAGTTCGAAGTCCGTTCTGTGGGGCGATCCCGAGCCCCTGAGCGAGGGTACGGGCACGGCTTTGATCGGCGATGAGCAAGGCCTGATCGGATTTGTTCTGAGCGATGAGGAAGTGGATGTAGTCGTCGTAGATGCGGGAAGCATTTGCGCTGAATGGTAGTTTTGAGGTTTCCGTTCTGAGCTGATCGCGAGCGGACTCGAAGGTGGCGAGAGCTGTGCGATACATGCTATCGGCGAAGGCGAGATTTCCACGACGCTCATACAGATGAGCAAGCTCGCGCTCCGCTTCCAGCTTCATAGATGTTTCCGCGGCGGGATCGTGCTCAATGGCGCGAAGAACGTTCTCGGCTTCTTCATCGTGGCCCAATCCCGAAGCGACTGCGCCCTTAGCAACCATGATGTCGAGTTGATCGAGACGGTTCTCGCTGGATTGAATGAGCGGTGAGACCTGGTCTATGTAACTCCGCGCTTGCTCAAAATCGCCTTTGGCCACGGATATGTGAGCGAGGTCTTCGAGCGCGTCGATGATGTCTGCCCTGCTGTCGATCTCCTTTGCTCTTTTCAGGTATTTGAGATCGGAGGCTAACGCACGGTCCAGGTCACCGTTGCTCAGGTACATGTATGCTGTGTCGGCGAACCACTCGATCTCTTCGGCGGAATTACCGATCCGATTTGCGTCCCTCTCAGCCTTCTCGAACAGGCGAAGCGCCCTATCGGAGTCGCCGAGCTTGTAGTAAGCCCAGCCGAGATTTCCGAGTGCGTTCTGCGCCAAATCTTCGGCGCCCAGATCGATCGCCATTTTGTAGGCGGAGTCGGACCAATCGACCGCTTCATCAAACCGGTCCGTTTGGACCGAGACAACTGCCAAATTCAAAAGTGCAGTGGCCTCTGCAAAGCGGTCTTTGTGGCGTCGAGCGTGTGCGAGGCTGTCGAGCAGTTGCTGACGCGCTTTGACGAGTTCTCCGTGAGCGACGGACATGGTTCCACGCGCACGTAGAACATCGCCGCACTCCACTCGATCAACGCTCGAGCAGAGGCGGGCAGCCTCAGCGAGCAGGTCGGATGCCTTGGCAGATTGCTGAAGGTGATCGAACGCGACCGCTTCCATGGTTCGTTCGCGGATTATGTCTTCCGGGGGTGGGGGTGAGTGCGGCCAGGAGGCGAGAGCTTGCAGGGCCTGATCGTGAAAACCTCTCCATTCCAGAGCCTGTGCTTCGAGTAACAGGAAGTGGTCCGCGAGCGCCGGGTCTAGCCTGAGCGATCGGCGGTACTCACGTTCAGCTTTCAGCTGGCATTCTTCTAGATGGCCGTTGAGGAAGAGCTGGTAAATGCGCCTGTATTGTGCAATGGTGCTGCCCGGTCTGACATCCTGGAGGGGAAGTACCAGCAAAAGAAGAAGCGCCCATCCCCAATGCGATGGGCGCTTCGGTGTCTCTGGATGTACGTGAATCGGGGCCGAGTGCGGCGAGGCCGCAGAGGCGGCTCCTGCGGCAGAGGCCGCGAAGGCGAGAACTACGGCCTGGTGTGGCCGTTGGTGATCAGGTCGCCACCAGTACCATCGCCGCTGATAACGCAGCCCATCTTGAGCTCGAGCATCTTGAGATGGAAGGTCGTGACCTCGGGAGTGCCTTTCTTGTTGAACTCCGAGTGTGCGATGGAAAGCGTGGCGAGATAGACCTTGCCAAAGTCGGGTATGTCGAGCACGTTCCCATAGGCGGTCCCAGGGAAAGAACCCGACACCTGCTTCACCAGCGTGCACTCAATTGACTCCGGCTTATTTTTTGCTGACGGAATCTGATTGTAACGCGCTGCGATTGCAGGGGGCAGATTCTTGGTCTTCTGGAAACCCTGACGCTGATTCGTGACGTTTTTCAATAACGCAGGGGATGTCGTATAGGGCGCATCGTTGGGCGGCAGAGGTCCGACGATGTTGTTATCGATTTCGATGTCGAGAGGCTTGCCGGCAACCCGGAAGTTTTCAAAGCGCGTACCGAGGAAGGTGACTCGGGGCACATAGCCGGCCGGCGGATGATCGGTGGCGATCTGCGCGACGAGACGGTCGATGGTAATGATCTCCATGATGTTGAGGTCTTCGATGACCGCGGTCGCGAGAGTGTTCCAACCATGGTCAGGCTTGTCGGATAGATTGCCGGCTACATGGGTGTGAGCGGACTTGAATGAGATCGCGCCGCCGAGGCGGATGTTTTGGGAATGCTGATTGACGTATCCGCCTTCCTTGTTCAGTTTCGAGTAGGTGTGTGAGCCGATTTTTTGCGCGAAGGGGAGGATCAGGTTGCCTTCGAAGATGGCCGCTTCAGCATGGTAGTCGTGATACCGCTTGGTTTGATCGGGCATGTGGGAGTCACTTTCTCAAGACCAGGGGTCTGGGTTCAGTTTTTGAATTGGACATCCAGAACGCGCCGGTCGATCTCAACGCGCTCGTTCTGCGGAGTGATGCCGGAGATTGTGAGGGTGTACGAGCCGAGCCGTAGACCTGATGGGGGGATGACGAGCGATACGATGCTCTGGTCTTCGATGGGACGGCCTACTGTGCGGGTCCAAATCTGCTTGCCATTGGAATCATGGAGCTCGAATGCAAAGGATGCAAACGTGGATGCCTGGGGAAGGTCAAGAGAGAGGGCTAGGCCCTGAGTGGGGTCGGCCTGAACTGCGGCGTGCGCAGCACCACGGGTTCCGATGTGAATGGGATTGGAATAGAGGAGGCGTGGCTCGGATGCGGAGCGCTGAAGAGAAGGAATTGCGTAGAAGTTCTGATAGCCGATGACGAGGAGCATCAGGGCGAAGGCCGGCGCGGCAAAGGCGGGTTGCCAGAGGAAGGACCAGCGATTCTTTTTCGGCTGAGTGTTCGAAGCGGCGGCCCGTGGGGGAACGGAGGCCGACGGCTGCGGGTCCAAGTGGGGCAGCACGGATTTTGCCTCGTTGATGAAAGCTGCTCCGGCGCGGAGATCGAGGGCGCACTCCTGGCACCCGAACAGGTGTAGCTCGAAGGCGTCGCGTTCTTCGGGCGTGAGCTCGTCGAGGAGGTAACGCTCAGCTGCCATCATTTGTAGTGCTTCTCCGTGGTCCATCGCCTTTTCCTGGCCGATCCCATCGTTGGATGGTGATCGCACATTCAACCCCGTTTCACAATTTCTTTAATAAGTTTCTCCGCCTAGTTTCCTGAGGTACTCAGCCTTGAAATCCTGTTTTGCGCGATGTAGCAGGACGCGCAGGTATTCGCGGTCGACGCCGAATTCCCGGCATATCTCGTCGCGTTCGCGTTCGTCGATGAAGACGGCCTTGAGAATGGAGCGGTCGCGGACGGGCATGCCGAGGAGAATCTGCCGCACCTTGATCTTGATCTGGGCCGAGACGGCCATACTGTGGGCATCGGGGCCGGTTGCGGGGACCTCGTGCGCATGATCGTCGTCGAGAGACTGGTTGCGCGATGAGGCCCGATAGTGCTCGAAAAGAACGTTATTGCAAACGGTATTGACGAAGGCGCCGAGGCTCTCGGGCTGGCGCAGAGCACCGGGTTTGCGCAGGCCGGCGAAGACGCGCGCGAAGGTTTCCTGACGCACGTCTTCGATCGCCTGAGGGGACTGCAGCCGCGAGCGAAGCTTCAGCTGGAGCAATTCGGTGAAGTAGCCAACGAAATGCTCCTGAGTGCGGTGGTCCCCAGCGCGGAGATTTTCGATGTAAACCGCATCGAATGCGTGGAAATGCAAGGTTTTCCCCGATAACCCAAGAGGACGTAAGTATAACATCCCAAAAGGTTGGCGGAGATTACGGGAGTTGGGGGTGCGGGAGGCGTGCGAGCGGCCACGGCCGGCGCTTTTCGCGGAAGGGGAGGGGTTAACCATGGGGAAGGCGACCCGACTTTCCTCTCCAGCGGCAGCCGCCTCGGGGAAAGCGGCTGCCACTCGGAGAAGCTGGCCGATCCGGCTCCTTGCCAGGACCAGATCGACAAGGTTGTGAGAACCAAGGCGATCGCAAAGGTGCGATCAGTGCGAAGACACTTTGCTGTGCCTCATGGGGCACATGTCTGATAGAGCTCCGCTGTTGTGTGGGGTTTAGAAGAGGGGCCGGCTGGCGGGGGGACGCCAACCGACCCCGAGTCGGACAAACCGGAGACACGTCCCACTCGCGTCTCCGAATCGGTATCGTCGTCCAAATGGACCCAGGACCCTGGTTGGAGACGATCGGTCCGACAAGCATCTGGTCTTACAATTTGAATCTGGGTGTCGAGAACATTTCCCCACAGCGGCGTCCATTCGGGGGCGTCCGGCGGCGGGGCGGAGTTCCAGGAGAGGATGGCGCGAACGACCGGCGGCTGCGTGGAGGACTTGAGCCGTTCGGGAAACTCGACGCGCTTGGTGACGAGGCGTATGTGGAGGCGCGAGCCGGGCTCGTCGCAGACGGTGAACGCGGTGATGCCCTCGTTGTGCCAGGTTGCGCCGCGATCGAAGGACAGATAGAAGCGGACGTACTCGCGAGAGCTGGCGTTGTTGCGGGCGAGGGAGTATCCCCAGTCGCGCTTGAGCTCGATAGAGGCGTAGAACTGATCGAGCAACGGGATGTAGCTGACACAGCCGAGACGTTCAAAGGCTGTGTCGCTGCTCATATTGAGGACGACCTTGAGGGACTCTTCGGGCAAGTTGCCGAAGTGGTTGGGGTTGGCGAGGAGGAGTTTGCGCAGGTTCTGGCTTGCCAGTTCGGGGTGGAGTGTTGCGAGATGGATGAGTTCCAGAGCCGGCTGCAACGTGTCGGGAGAGGTTGTGACCTTGGGGGAGGGCATATCCGTTCCTCAGTTGCATGGGAAGGGGGCCAAGTGGTGCTTGGCGCGTGGCAAGGAGATTCTCGACGACGCAGGAGCGCGAGAGAACGGAGTGGTTTGTGGGACCACGTCCTGGAGGCTTGTGAATCAGCGTTCGAAGGATTGTGACGGGGAGGGGAGAAACGTTTCAGATATTTTGTAAGATTTTTCCGGATGAGCGGGTAGGGAGTTTTATGGAGAGTCTCCCCCGGTGCCCAAGTGCGAGGGAGCGGGAGCACGCGGCTCGGGTCACCCGGGGATGGATGGGTTTCCCATGTCTCCAAAAACGGGAGACATGGGGCACCCGGCTTGTGTGTTGGTTGGGCTACGCTGCGGCGGCAGAGTCCCAGGGTTTGAGGACGACTTTGGTGCAGTGTTCCTGCTTGTCGCGGAAGGTCTTGTAGGCTTGCGGGGCCTGATCGATGGGGAGCACGTGGCTGATGACGAAGGACGGGTCAATGTCGCCGCGCTGGATCCGTTCTAGCAGGGGCTGCATGTAGCGCATCATGTGAGTCTGGCCGGTTTTCATGGTCAGGCCCTTGTTGACATATGCGCCCATGGGCACGTTGTCAATGAAGCTGGCATAGACGCCGGGGACGGAGACGGTACCGCCCTTTTTGCAGGCGATGATGGCCTGGCGCACGACGATCGGGCGGTCCATGGAGGCGCGCATCATCTGCTTGGCCCTGTCCATGGCGTAGACGATGCCGTGACCGGAGGCTTCCATGCCGACGACGTCCATGCAGGCGTCAGGCCCCTGATTGCCCGTCATTTCGCGGAGGGCTTCAAGGATATCGACTTCGTCGAAGTTGAGGGTTTCAGCTCCCGCGGCGCGGGCCATTGCTAGGCGTTCGGGTACGCGATCGATGGCAATGACGCGGCCGGCACCGAGCATGAAGCAACTGCGGATGGCGAACTGCCCGACGGGACCGCAACCCCAGACAGCCACGGTGTCACCAGGACGGATGTTGCAGTTCTCTGCGCCCATGTAGCCGGTGGGGAAGATGTCGGAGAGGAAGACGACTTTCTCGTCTGGGATGCCTTCGGGGATCTTGATGGGACCGATGTCGGCGAAGGGGACGCGAGCGTACTGTGCTTGCCCGCCGGCGTAGCCGCCCAACATGTGGGTGTAGCCGAAGAGGCCTGAAGGCGAGTAGCCCATCATCTTTTCGGCGATCCAGGCGTTGGGGTTGGAGTTGTCGCAGCAGGACCAGAGCTTGTCCTGGCAGGAGGGGCAATTGCCGCAAGCGATGGTGAAAGGGACGACGACGCGATCGCCGACTTTGAGTTTGTCGCGGCTGATGCCGGGGCCGACTTCGACCACCTCACCCATGAACTCGTGGCCCATGATGTCGCCCTGCTCCATGGTGGGAACGTATCCATCGTAGAGGTGAAGGTCGGATCCGCAGATGCATGTGCTGGTGATGCGGATGATGGCGTCGCGCGGATTGAGAATGGTGGGATCGGGAACGTTGTGCACCTGCATGTTCTCCTTACCCATCCAGCAAACTGCTTTCATATCTAATCTCCTTTTTAGGTGGCTCGTTCGTTCAGGCAGTCTTGCTGTAGGCTTGCGCGGCTTGCGGGTCGGCGAGGTTTCCGGTCTCGCGGAAGAGCACCTGCTCGACGGAGCCGTGCACACCGCGCGGACCGTGGGATTGGCCGATGGTGGTCGGAGTTTCGCCTGCTTCGAGCAGCGCCTTGAAGCGGCGCACGTCTTCGCGAACCATGAACTGCGGGTGCTTGCCGAGAAGAGTAGCGATTGTCTTGGAAAGCGTGCCGCCGGGCGTGTAGCGGACGGTGGCAGAGACGTAGGTTCCGCGACCGGCGCGATGAGGGCGGAACTCGACGGAGCCGCTGGTCTGGACGAGCGAGTCAGGGCGCGAGCGCCAGGAGATGCGTTCGTTCTTTACGTCTTCGGTGATTTCCGCATACCAGCGGATTTCTTTGTCCATTGGGCCGCGGACGACCCACTCGGAATGGGTGTCATCGAGGACTTCGACGGACTTCACATGGCGCATGAAACGGGCGAGATTGGAGAAGTCGCGCCAGAGTGCGTAGGCCTTTTCGGGTGAGGTGTTGACGAGGAAAGTGGCGCGCGTGTGAGCAGCTTGTGAATTGCCGTTCGAGCGTAGCGAGGTGGCTGCAAGTAGCCCGCCAGCGGTGGCGAGCGCAAGGCTCGTCTTCGATCTGCGTGTGATGCCGTAGGCGAGCAATGCGGCGGCGCCGATCAGGATGCCTTTGGAGCCGAGGAAATCCTGCGGGCCTTTGTCTCCCGAGATTTGCGAGTTGTAGGGGTTCATGAATCGCTCCTTTGATTGATGGCGCGTGATTGATCGCGCGTTCTCGTGTGAGTAGGAGTTTTAAGTGCGGAGTGCAGGATTGAGGTCCTGAATTACGGATCTGCTTTGAGGGTTCGCAACAGCACACCCTAAGGATGGCGGAGAGTGCGGATTGAGTTGCCGATGGCGGGAACGATTCCTGTGGAGATGGCGAAGTGAGAAGAAGATGCGGGATGAGCTACTTACGTCAAGAACTCTGCGGCGGCCCAAATGAGAACGGCGGGCCTGGGAGGCTCGCCGTTCAGCATCGGTGAAGGGTATGAGTGTATCTAGAAGTTGAAGGTAAGTTGCAGATCGACGCTGCGGTTTGAGGCCGGGTTTGAGAAGAAGCCTCCCGCGAGCGAGTTGGACTTGCCGAAGAGCGGGGACTGCAGAACGCCGACGGGCTGAGCAAGATTTACGTTGTTGAAGATGTTGTGGGCCATGGCTGCAAAGGTGAGCGAGTACTTGCGAGGAACAGCCTGCTGATCCATGCGGGGCGGGCCTCCGCTGCCACTGAGGCCGCGCGGGCCGAGACCGCCGCCCATCGCGCCGGGGCCACCGGGGCCGCCACCCGGAGGTGGGCCTCCGCCGGGGCCGCCGAAGCCGCCATTCATTCGGGAGCCACCTTCAACCTTGGGGCCGATGCCGAAGGATTTGCTGATGCGGGCGTTCATGCTGAATTGACCGGGGCCGGTGCCGTAGTTGTAAGGAATGCGAGCGGCGTCGGCGGCGGGGTTGAGATCGAAGGTGCCGTAGCTGGTTTGCAGAACGTCGGTGCTGGCCGACGTGGCGAATGCGGGGCGATCGTTGAACTGGTTGTCGCCGTTGAGGTCCTGGCCAGTGACGATGTTGAACGGAGAACCGGAGTTGGCGACGAGCATGGGGCTGAAAGAAAAGCCGTACGGGCCTTGCAGATTGCCGCCGAGCAGGAAACGGTTGCGGACGTCGAAGCTGGCGCGGCCGTAGTCGGCTCCGGGGTTGAACTGATTGGAGGGGAAGTAGTTCGCGCCTGAGGTGTCGGCCTTGGCGAGGCCGAGCATGTAGAAGCCGAAGAGCGAGACGCGCTTGGCACGAACGGAGTAATTGACCATGAGCTGATTCTGGTTGTAGATGCCGCCGGACTGGAATTGGTAGATGTTCTCATTGACGCCGTTGGGGCGGATGCCGGTGTTGGTTGCAGCGTCGTAGGTGCCGGGAAGCCAGGCGTTCACGTTGTCAGTGAAGAACTGATGAATGCCGCGCGAGTTGACGTAGGTGAAGGAGGTGGTTGCGATCTTGCCCCACTGATGCTCGACCCCTATCGCGGTCTGCATGTTGAGGCCGGAGCGGAGGTTGGGAGCGAGCTGGTAGATGGTGGGGGCGACGGTGCTGAGCGATGCGAGTTCGGCGGCTGATGGAGCGTTCTGATAGAAAGCCGGATTCTTGACGACGTACTGTTGCTGGTTGACTCCGTTCTGGCGGGCCGCAGTGAGGACGTTGCTGGAGTTGAAGCGATCGAAGAACCAGCCGTAACCAGCGCGGATCACTGTTTTGGCAGGACCGGAGCCGTGTTTCGGAGCCCAGGCGATGCCGATGCGCGGAGCCCAGTCGTTCTGGTCGCTGATCTGATTCTGCGCTTCGTAGCGGAGGCCGTAGCTGAATGTGAGATTGGGGCGGAGCTTCCAATCATCCTGGTAGAAAAGGCCGGCGTCGAAGACGGAGACGGAGGTGTTTGCGTTGCCGACGGTGACGTCGTACTCAGATGGTGTGTTGGCGGCGTAGTTGGCAAGCGATGAGTAGATGTAGTTTCCGTTGAAGCCGGAGGTGGTGGAGTTGGCGTCGCGCGTGAGGCGGTAACGGCCGCCGAACTCGATGGCGTGCGGGCCCTTGGCGATGGTGGTGTAGTTTTCGAGTTCAAAGCGGTCCTGGTTATCGCGTACCGCGCCGGCGTTGCTGCCGCCGCCTGTGAATGCGCCCGCGACGGTGATGGTGGGGTCGGTGCTGCGCGGGGTCTGGTTGTCGTGCGCGCGGATGTATTGGAAGCGAGTTTCATTCACCGCATTGGAGCTGAGAACCTGCGTGTCACTGATCTGGAGGCTGTTCTCGTAATTGGAGACGTCGTAGGCCTGCGATTGGAGTGCGAAGAGCGATGCACCGCTGTTGGTCTGCTTCTGGCGATCGAACATGTAGCGGACCGTGAGAGTGTTTTTGTCGCTGAGCTGGAAATCGAAACGAGGGCTGATGTCGAGCCGCGATTGCGGATTTGCGACTGCGGCGGTGTAGTTGGTGACGTTGGAATTGGCGTCGAGGACTTCGGCGTTGATGATGGAGTTGGAGGCGTTGTTGCGATTGAAGACGCTGCCGAACCAAGAGGCCTTCTTGCCGAGCGCGCCGCCGATGCTGCCGTTCATGAAAGTGGTGTAGTAGGAGGGCTCGTTGGCGACGAATGGGTTGAGTGAGTTGAATGCCGAGTCGTTGCCCATGATCATGAAGTTGCCGTGCAGCTTGTCAGTGCCGGGCTTGGTGAGGATCTCGATGCGGCCGTAGCCGAGCTTGTCGTAATGGGCGGAGAAGGGGTTCTGGTTGATGCGGATTTCGCGGATGGATGACTTGGGAGGAAGCTGGCCGCCGGTGAAGCCGTCGATGTAGATCTGTGCGCCACTGGGACCGGCAGCAGGGCCGGCTAGCGCGGTGAGTTCGCTCTGCAGCTCGTCGGGATCATCGGAGAGGGCATCGAGGTCTTTGCCCTTGATGACCATCGCGCTGGCATTGTTATCAGCGCTGGTGCTTACGCCGATGGTGTCTTCCTTGACTTCGACCTGCTGTTGCTCGACGGGGAGCTCCATCTTCACCGCTTGCTGCACGAGCTTGCCGGGTTCTACATCGATGCTGTCGAGCGTGGCGGTGGCGAAGCCTTTCGCTTCGATCACGAGCGTGTAGGTGCCGGGCTTGACGGCGGCGAAATGGAACGCGCCGTCGCGGCCACTAGTCGTGGTGGTGGTTGCGCCGTCGGTCGATGCCAGGACGACGCTTGCTGCGCTGATGACTGCACCTGTGGGATCGGTGACGACACCGCGGATCTCGCCGGTTGCGGTCTGTGCCGCAGTGGGGATCGCGAATGAAGTTGAAATGAGAAGCGCGGCGATCGAGGTGAATCGGAAGAGCGTTCGCTTGAGCATGATGGTTCACTCCAAGTGGGCTGATACCAGAAAAACTCAAGCGGAGATCGGGCGCCGTCACGATACGTAAAGCCCTGTAAAGATTTGTAACGGCGAGGTGACGATTTGTTACATTTCTCGTGTGTTTGCGGGGCCGGACCAGCGTAGGCTGTTGAGCAGCGAGAGTTTGACGTGGAAGACATTCTCCTTATCGACGACGATGTTGAGCTTTGCTCGATGCTCACGGAGTACCTGGGCAAGAACGGGTATCGCGTGAAGACTGCGCATCGCGGAGACGTGGGATTGCGAGCGGCGCAACAGCGGCCGTGGGCGATGATTCTGCTGGATGTGATGCTGCCGGGGATGGACGGCTTCGAGGTGTTGAAGCGGATTCGGGCAGAGTCGCAGGTCAACGTGGTTCTGCTTACGGCGCGCGGCGAAGACGTGGATCGCATTGTAGGGCTGGAGATCGGGGCGGACGATTATCTGCCGAAGCCTTTCAATCCGCGTGAACTGCTGGCGCGGATGCGGGCGGTACTGCGGCGGAACACGTCGGCGTCAACGACGACACCAGTGGTGCTCCGGGTTGGAGATCTGGAGCTTGATACGGCGGCGCGAAGGGTGCTGAAGGCGGGGAGCCGGGTCGATCTGACGGACGTGGAGTTCAGCCTGCTGGAGGCGCTGATGCAGTCGCCGGGCAAGGTGGTGAGCCGTGAGGATCTTTCGCAGGCGGTGCTGGGGCGGGCGTTCGATCCGTTCGATCGAAGCCTCGATATGCACGTGAGCCGGTTGCGAAAGAAGCTGAGCAGCGCGGGTGCGGAAGAGAGCCTGGTGAAGACGATCAGGGGTGTCGGGTATCAACTCGTGCTTGATCGCGACGCCGTGGAGGCGGTGGACTGAGGGATGCGCAGCCTGTTCTTCAAGATATTCATCATCTTCTGGATTGCGCAGACGCTGATCTTCATCATTACGACGGCGCTGATTCTCGCGCGGCGGTTTCCGCGGCCGGCGTCGATGCTCGATCCGGCATTTTCGAGCTTGCGTGCTGAGGCCGCAGAGGCGGTGCACGCATTCGATGGGAATGGATGTGTGGGCTTCGACTCGTTTGTACAGCAGCACAGGGGATCTTTCGCGCTGGTGGATGCAAATGGGAGTACCGTGTGCGGCGATGGGTCGCTTTCCGTTCGCGACCAGGTGCCTTCGACCACGGAGATCTATGGAAGACAGCTGGGACAGGACACGGTGTGGACGCTGCCGGTGGTGTCGGCGAAGGGGCAGCAGTTTCGGTTTCTGGTTTCTGTTCATCGCGAGCGGCACACGTGGTACGGGGACCTGGCGCACTTCGCGTTTCCGCAGTTGCTGGTGGCAGTGGCGGTGGGCGGGCTGACGACGTTTGTGCTGGTAATGATTTTCACGCGGCCGCTCGTGAATCTGCGCGAGGCGGCGCGGCAGCTCGCGAGCGGGCGGTTGAGTGCGCGCGCGAAGGAGAGCCGCAAGGCTTCTGCACTTCATGCGGATGAGTTCGATGCACTGGCGCACGACTTCAATCACATGGCGGAGCGGCTGGAATCGCTGGTGAACGCACAGAAGATGCTGCTGCGCGATGTTTCGCATGAGCTGAGGTCGCCACTGGCGCGGGCGAGTGTGGCGCTAGAGCTGGCGCGCGATGATGCGGATTCGACGATGACGACGCATCTGGATCGGATCCAGAGAGAGACAGAACGACTGAATCAGCTGATCGGGCAGCTGCTGACCTTGTCGTCGCTGGAGGCAAACGAAGAGGAGGTCGGATTCGAGCGTATCGCGCTGAACGGCCTGGTGGAGGAGATTGTCGCGGATGCGAATTACGAGGCTCACCAGAGGAACTGCTCGGTAACTCTTGAGCGCGGAGAAGAACTGGAGATTGTGGGGCGCAGGGAACTGATCTATCGCGCGGTGGAGAACGTGGTTCGCAACGCGATTCGATTTACCCAAGAGGGAACTGCTGTTGAAATTCGGACGGCAGCGGTTCAGGATGGATCGCGCAAGCTGGCGAGTGTGCAGGTGAGTGATCACGGGCCGGGAATTCCAGAGCCGGAGATCGAGTCGATCTTCAGGCCGTTCTACAAGGTCGACCAGGCGCGGAGCCCGCAGCAGAAGGGCGGGTTCGGCGTGGGGCTGGCGATTGCGGAGCGGTCGCTGAAGCTGCACAAGGGAGATGTGAGGGCTTCGAATCGCGCAGGCGGTGGATTGACGATCGAGATGCGGTTTCCGGTTGGGTAATTTATTTTGCTGCGAGCGAGCGATGAATCGCGTCCAGGACGGCGGTGCGCAGGGCGGACTCGCTTACTGCGGGAACTTCGCCCTGGGCGAGATCGGGTGAGCCTCCGCCGCGAAGGCCGAGAGCGGCGAGCGCTTCCTTGAGGATCAAGCCGCAATTGAATTTCAGATCAGGGCTGCGGGCGAGAAAGACGCGGATGGGTTCGGTGTCTTCGGCGCGGAAGAAGACGGCTGTCGAGGGCGCGGAGGCGGCAGCGCGGGATGCGAGAAGCTTGACGAAATCGCGATCACGGTCTTTCCAGCCGCGAATGATGAGGCGCAGGCCGTTTTCGAACATGGCATCTTTCACGACTTCGGCGGCCTGGTAGGCAGCGAGTTCTTCGCGAAGTCTCTGGCGTTCTTTTGCAGCGGCCTTGCTGTCGGCGAGCATTTGTTTGACGAGGCTGGGCAGATCGGGAGCGCCGGAGGAGAGCAGGCCTGCGGTCTCGGTAAGAATTGCGGAGTCGGCGCGAGCGGCACGAACGGCGCGGAGACCGCAGACGAACTCGATGCGCAGGCCGCGGCTGACCTTTTCGGTGCGGCGGATAAGAAGGCCACCGATCTGGCCGGTGGCGCGGACGTGAGTTCCTCCGCATGCGTTGCGATCAAGATCGGCGATGTCGATGACGCGGATGGCTCCTTCGCGGTCGGGCAGCTTGCGGAGTTCGCCGGAAGCGAGCATGGCTTCGGCTTCCTGGCGGGATGCATAGGAAATGGTGACCGGGCGATCTTCGCCGATGATCTCGTTGGCAATACGTTCGACGCGTTCGAGGGAGTGGTGCGCGATGGAGGGGATGGCGAGGTCGATGGTGGATGTGTCGGCGCCGAGATGGAAGGAGACGGTGGGGCGTGGAGTTCGCGTACGAAGACGGCGGAGAGCAGATGCTGGCCGGTGTGCTGCTGCATGTGGTCGAAGCGGCGCGTCCAGTCGATGTGGCCTTTGATTGGAGTTTGCGTTGCGAGCGGCTCGTTGATGAAGTGCCAGACAGCGCCGGACTCGTCTTCTTCAACCTGCTCGACCGGGATTTCGTGTATTGCCCCGGTTGAGAAGGTGGCGGTAAGCGTGCCCGTGTCGAAGGGCTGGCCACCGCTCGTGGGGTAGAAAGCGGAGCGATCGAGGGCGACCTGCCAAACGGGGTTGGACCCGGCTTGTGGGAGTTCCCGGAGAGCGGTGACAGACGCAGTGAAGCTCTGCAGGAATGGATCCGAGTAGTAGAGACGGTCAAGATCAGACACTGTTGTTCTCCGAGATGCAACGGGCGATCGAACACCAGTTTAGTTCGATGAAGGTGTGGGGCGCGGCTCAGGTAAGTTGGTAGGCTAGGATACCGGCATGCGCCTTGTACTTCGTTTTGCATTGCATATGAGCCTGGCATGCGCGATTCTCTGGTCCCAGACATCGGCCGGGCAACAATCCACACAAAAGAAATCGGACGAAGAGGCGAAGGCGCATATCAGAGCGAACGATGCGGGCGCAGCTGTGCCGACGCGTTTTGACATGCTGCGCGGGAGCTATGGGCCGTATCGCGCAAACAACGATCTGCTGTACTACCACCTGGACATCAGGGTCGATCCTGACGAGAGGAGTATCTCGGGCAAGAATACGATCCGGTTTCGGATGCTGCAGGATGGAACGCGCATTCAACTCGATCTGGATGAAGCGCTGAGGATCGACAAAATTCTGCTCGGGGAAGAGCCGCTGAAGTTTGAGCGGGACACCGGAGCGGTGTTCGTCGATTTTCCGCGGACGCTGCGGGCGGGCCAGGTGTATGCGATTGACTTCTACTATTCGGGTCATCCGAGGGAGACGGGGCGGTTCGGCGGAATTACGTTCAAGAAGGATCCGGCGGGGCGGACTTGGATCAACACGGCATGCGAGGAGACCGGTGCGAGCATCTGGTGGCCGAACAAGGATCAGTGGCGGGATGAAGTGGAGAGCATGGATATCAGCGTTGCGATCCCGAATGGTCTGACGGATATCTCGAACGGGCACTTCGCAGGGAAGACCGACCTGGGCGACGGCTACACGCGCTGGGACTGGCACGTGAGCTATCCGATCAATAACTACGACGTGTCGCTCAACATCGGCAAGTATGAGCACTATTCGGAGAAGCTTGGCGAGCTGCCGCTGGACTTTTACGTGTTGCCGGAGGATCTGGAGCGGTCGAAGCCGCAGTTTGCGCAGGCGAAGGGAATGATCGAGGCCTACCAGCATTATTTCGGGCCTTATCCGTTTGCGAAGGATGGGTACAAGCTGGTGGAGGCGCCTTACTCAGGAATGGAGCACCAGAGCGCGGTGACGTACGGCAATCTTTTCAAGAACGGATATATGGGGCGGGACTGGACCGGGGTGGGGATCAGTCCGCGATTTGATTTCATCATCATTCACGAGAGCGGGCACGAGTGGTTTGGCAATGCCGTGAGCGCGGCTGATCACGCGGACATGTGGATTCACGAGGGCTGGACGACGTATCTGGAAAGCCTGTATGTCGAGTATCGGTGGGGTAAAGAAGATGCGCTGAAGTACTTGAGCGGGTATCGGCCGAAGGTTCACAATCTGCGGCCGATTGTGGGGGAGAGGGGAGTGAATGCCGACCCGACGGAGGACCAGTATTTCAAGGGCGCACTGATGCTGAACACGATTCGCAGCGTGGTGAACGATGATGCGAAGTGGTGGGCGCTGATACGCGGGGTATATCAGCAGTTCAAATACAAGAACATCATGACGGAAGACGTGATCGCGTACTTCAATGAGCACTCGGGCATGAACCTGACGCCAATTTTCAACCAGTACCTGCGTCGGGCAGCAGTTCCGCGGCTGGAGGTGCTGTTCGGGGAGGCGCCGGGAGTGGTGATGTACAAGTGGGATGCGGAAGAGCAGGATTTTGCCATGCCGGTGCGGGTAGGGACCAGAGGCGACTGGCAGACGATTCGTCCGACTACCCGATGGCAGTCGATGAAGACGACTCTAACCAAAGGTGAGTTCGAAGCGGATCTCGACCACTACTACGTGGAATTGAACAAGCAGTAGAGGGCAGAGCCATGGGCCGACTTTGGGTCCGCACCGATGCACGGTTGGAATCAAGATGGTCATCCTGCACAGCGGGTGCCGGGGCTGTTCGCGGCATCATAGCTCTGGATACCCGGCATCCCGGCCGGCTGCGTTCCCATGGAGATCGAAGATCTCGACCGGACTGAAGGAGCCGCGTGTAGAATAAGTCCCTATCTGATCTGCACTTGGTCCGGGCTGTTGTTGCGGGCCGCAGTGACAGATCGATCCGATCCCAGGTGTGAGAACTGGGAGTAGTGGGATCCATCCCATGCAAGGTTGGGAGGCCTTCCAAAAACCAAAGTTTCAGGCAGGAGATGTAAACATGCTTACCAGACTGCTTATTGCGTTGTCCCTCTGCGTCGTTTCCCTATCATGTGAAGCACAAGTGGCACCTGCGGCCAGCACGTATCATTCGCCTCTATCGGGCTCGATCAACGTCGGCGCGGATTACTGGTCGGGTGACTGGGGGCGTGGAGATATCAATCGATGGGGACCCACCGTATCGGGAACAGTGACGATCTGGCATGACTTCAGCGTGATTGCGGAGGGCCGTTCGATGATCTGGGGCGGCAACCAACTCGCACAGAACTTCAAGTACTACGAAGGCAGCGGCGGCCTGGTCTGGATCTCGGATTATTTCGGCAGGTTTCAGCCGTTGATCAAGGCTGAGGCGGGTATCGGAAGCCTGACGCATCCGGGAAATGGCAGCGGAAAGTCGCACGAATCCTCAAATACGTGGACCCTCGGGGGCGGATTTGAGTACCACACCGGGGGGCGTTTCTGGACCCGCGTGGAGTATGACTATGACTACTTCACCGGCTTCTACAGCTCTCTTTCCGGACAGACCCATACGTTGAATCCGAGAGGCATCACGTTCGGCGAAACGTACCGGTTCGGGAAGAACGGTTCGAAGTACTAGGGCGACCGGCCCAGGACCTTTCATCTGGAGACAATGCGGGAGAGAGACGGCTGGGGGATGGCTCGCGCTCGTTTGCGGGCGATCATCCGCCGCCTTGCCAGATCACGACCGCAACGGCGAAGGGCTGAAGTGTGAGTGAGCCGTTGTTCAGGGTTACTGCACGGGCGGGAGACTCGGCGGATTGCGCGTCGACTGCAAGAGCAGTTGCGGACGCAGCGTTCGGGATGGCGACGTCGACTGGCCTGTTCCGCTTATTGATGAGCAGGAGTCTGCGCCCACCTGGGGCGAGGTAGGCTTGCGCTTCGATATTCGAAGCGAGTGAGGATGCCGCGGCGGTCTGCACCATGCGATCGCCGGGATGGAAGGAATTCTTTAACAAGCTGAGGGCCCAGAAGCGCGCGTTGGGCTGATTGGTGGCCCAGTCGATCATGGTCAGTGTCGGGTACTGGGAAGGGAAACCGATCAGTTGCGCTTCGCCAAGGATAGGAATCTGCATGCGCGCGAGCTGCAGGTACATGTAGGCGTGGACAGCGGCCGAGGTGTTCCACCAGATGGGCGGTGGCGCCGGGCCGATGCCGGGAGGCGCGTCGGTGGGGAGAATAGCGCCGAACTCATCGATGTCCGTGAGCGTACGCGGCGAAAGGCGACGGCGAATGGCTTCTACGGAGCGGACGGTCGCGAGGTAGTCATCGGCTTGCTGAAAGAGCGTGTACTGCCAGGTATCAGGGGTCTCGTCCAATGCGGGGACTGTGTAGAAGTGATAGGAGATGTAGTCGATGGGTATGCCGGGCAGGTGGTTCGAGGGATCGAGGAAATAGCGGATGAAGTCGGATTCATCGGCGGGCAGGCCGAGGGAGAGGCCCATGAATTTCGTGTCCGGAGAGACGGAGCGGACGGCGTCGACGATGGCATCGTAGCGGCGCGTGTACTCTTCGGCCGTTGTGCTGTGCTCGAGATCTGGCTCGTTGAGGACTTCCCAGATGGGGAACTTGTAATGATGGCCCGAGTCGTGCCAGAGGCCGTTCTCGTCGGTGAAGCCGCCGCTAACGTACCAGGAGGCGAGGCGGCGGTAGTAGTCGGACAGTTCTGTCAGAGTTGGGTCGCGGAGTTGTGTGCCTTGTTCGTAGTCCCATGTGGGCTGATTGGGATCGGCGGGATAGGAGATGGGTGCGTCGGTGACAAACATCCATTGCGGGATGGTGCTGAAGTCCATCACGGTGGGGTGGCCGGCGGTGGCTGAGAGGAAGTTGGCGAGGATGGGATCGATAAGAGAGAAGTCCCACGATGTTGATTGCGGAGTTGGGGGCTGAAGTTCGGCGACTGCGAGTTTGGGGTAAGGGATCCAAGCCTGGAAGCGGACGTAGTCGGGGGCGAGAGTGTGAATTGCATTGAAGGCTGCGATGCCGAGAGGATCGCCAGGGCGAAGGTGCGGGTTGACGACGACCTGAAGGGTTGGGGTGGTGCAATTGATAACGGCGGGGATGTTCCAGTGAATGGTGAGGTCTTTTGAGCTGGAGGTGGAGGGCGGGGCACCGCAACTGACGAGAAGGAGCGGTAGAAGGAGAAAAGCGGTGTGTGTGCGAGGGTACTTCACGGGGGGTAGGTTCGAGGTACTTAGATGCTTTGCAAGGGTCGTCGCGAGTGGATGAAAAGCAACTGCGGAATCTCAGGTTCGCCTTCGCTGCGCGAAGGCCCGGTAGAAATGACGGGACCGATGTTCGGAAAAAGGAACGGCCACTCTACGTGAGAGTGGCCGTTGTTGTTGCTGGGCTTGAACTAGATTTTGTCGGAGTAGATCTGGCGGACGAGGAGGTTTTCGATTTCCTCCTGGCGGCCGGAGCGGGGTTGCGGGTTGATGTTCTTGTCGAGCGCCCACTTCTCGAGTTCATCGAGAGACTTTTTGCCGCTGAAGATTGCCTGTGCGTCGGAGGACTTCCACCCGGCGTAGCGGTCGGAGACGATCTTGTCGAGCCGACCATCTTCGATGATTTTGGCCGCGGTGAGGAAGGCGCGGGCGCAAAGATCGGCGCCACCGACGTGGGCGTGAATGAGGTCCTCAGGTGTGAAGCTCTGACGGCGTACCTTGGCGTCGAAGTTGCAGCCGCCGGGGTTGAGTCCGCCGGCCTTGATGACGTGAATCATGCTGATGGTCATCGACCAGAGATCGTTGGGGAATTGGTCGGTGTCCCAACCGAGAAGTGGATCGCCGCGATTAATGTCGAGCGAGCCGAGCGCGTTGAGTGAGGCCGCGGTGGCGATTTCGTGTTCGAAGGTGTGGCCGGCGAGCAGGGCGTGATTGGCTTCGATGTTGAGCTTTACTTCGTTCTCGAGGTTGAAGCGCTTGAGGAACGAGTAGACGGTGGCGACATCGAAGTCGTACTGGTGCGCGGTGGGCTCTTTGGGCTTGGGCTCGACGAGGATCTGGCCCTTGAAGCCGATTTTGTGTTTGTATTCAACGACCATAGTGAGGAAGCGGCCCATCTGCTCGAGTTCCTGCTTCATGTCGGTGTTGAGCAGGGTTTCGTAGCCTTCGCGTCCGCCCCAGAGGACGTAGTTGGAGCCGCCGAGGCGCTTGGTGGCGTCGAGGCAATTCTTCACGGTGGCGGCGCACCATGCGAAGACTTCGGGGTCGGGATTGGTGGAGGCTCCGGCCATGAAGCGCGGATGCGAAAAGAGGTTGGCTGTTCCCCAGAGGAGGCGCGTGGAGTAGCTGCGCATCTTCTCTTCGAGGTAGTCGACCATTGTGTGGAAGTTTTTGAGGGTCTCAGCTAGGGTGTCCGCGGGCGGGGCGATGTCGGCGTCGTGCCAGCAGAAGAACGGGAAGTCGAGGACGCGGAAGAGTTCGAATGCGGCGTTGGCCTTGGCTTTCGCTTGCGCAATCGGGTCGCCGGCGTTGAACCAGGGGCGCGGAATGGTGGGTCCGCCGAACGGGTCACTGCCCTGCATGTTGAGCGAGTGCCAGTAGGCAACGGCGAAGCGGAGATGGTCTTTGAGAGGCTTGCCGTTGACGACGCGATCGGGGTCGTACCAACGGTAGGACAGCGGATTTTCAGAGGCCGGGCCCTCGTAGGCGACGGTCTTGAAGGAACTGAAGATGGTGTCGGGCATGGAAATCTCCTGGCTCTCAGGGATGGGCGGTGCGGATTGAAAATCGAGCTTTCAGAGCCGGTTTGGACCGGGAGAGTAAAGCGATTTTTTAGAGCCGTTCTTGCCCGTGATCCTGGGACAGTTATTTGTAACACACTGGGACGGAGGTGTGGGGAGTTTGGACCTGGAGCCGTCGGACGTGAGTCAGGCTCTATTTTTGATCTTTTACGAGTTAGCGGCGCTTTGCGCCGATAGCCAGTTAGCAAGTTAGCGGGGCTGCGTTGGCTGGGTAGGCATTTCCAACCCATCCGGCAGAAAGCGCCGATTGGATGGGGCACAGCTTGCACGGTTATGAGGCGATCTGGTCGTTGGGGTTGTGGCCGGAAGCGGGGATGAAGAGGGAAGCGAGTTTGTTGCCGATGGGGGAGCCGAGGCCGGTGCAGGGGTCGGGTCCGGGACCGGCGTTGTAGTAACCGTTGCTGCCAGAGGTGATGTCGGCGAATGCGGATGGGTTTTTGTAGAGCGTGGGTGTAACGAAGCCGAGTTTCTTTCCGAAGGCGGCGAAGAGGCCGGCGTAGAGCGGGGCAACGGCGCTGGTGCCACCGACGACGGTGCTGGAGCCGTGGACGGTTACGTTGTAGCCGGTGTTGGGGTCGGCGTCTGCAGCGACGTCGGGGACCATGCGTCCTTTGCCGTAGGGCGAGCCCGCGGGAGGTTTGGGGATTCCGATCTGGAAGGTCTGCGTGGGGAAGATCGTGGAGTATCCGCCGCCGGTGCCTTCGCCATTGGTCTGGCCGGGGCTGTCGTTCCAGACTGTCTCGGTGCTGGAGGTTTTGTAGGTTCCGCCGCAGCCGATGACGTGCGGGCAGGAGGAAGGGCAATCGACGTTGGCGGGTGTGTTGCCGCCGTCGCTGGAGTTGTTGTCGCCGGATGCGGCGAAGACGATCATGCCGAGGTCGGTTGCGGTGGCTGCGGCGGATTCCATTTCGTCGGCCGCCTGCGTGCCCCAGGTGTTTTCGTCGGCGCCCCAGGAGATGGAGCAGACGTCGCATCCGTCCTGTGCGGCTTTCTGGACGGCGGGAGCGATGTCTTTCGCCCAGTACATGCGGATGGTGGCGGGCTGTCCGGTGGAGGCGTAATAGGCTGCAGCGGCGACCTGGATGTCGAGGGCGACTTCGACGTCGGCGTCGCTGTTGGAGCCGGTGTTCTGATTGGGGGTGTTTTGGGTGCCGTCGACGGAGACATCGGTGATGCTGGGGACGGGCTGGTTGATGGATTTGAAGTAGGCGTCCATGTCGGACATGACCCAGCCGCCGCCGAGTTCGACTATGGCGATGACGCCGCCGCCGGCGAGGCCGGTGGGCCATTTGTAGGCGGAGCAGAGGTTTGGAACGTTCCAGGGTGCGGGGGCGAGCGGGCCGATCTGGATGTGGGGGACGAGGCGGCGGAGTTTGAAGTATGGATGGCAGGGAACGCGCGGAGTGTTGGGCATTGGGGGAGGGTCCTTTGGTTGAGATTGGCGCTTTCCTGCGGGGTTAGATGCGGAGGGGTTTGCGTGGTGGTATGAGGTGAGGTTTTGGCGGCACGAAAGTCATGCACCGAGCAAGGCTTAGTATGGTCTGGGGATACTAGCGCGGGGCGGTTCAGGGCGGCGTGGTTCTTAGCCTCTTAGCAAGTTAGCGGCGCTTCCTCACCCATGAAGGAAGACCGATCTACGGCTTGAGGAAGCGCCAAGCAAGTTAGCGAGTTAGCGGGAGAAGACGGTGGCATACGAAGATCTACGGGACTGGATCAGGGCACTCGAGAAGAGCGGCGAACTAAAGAGGATCAGTGCGGAGGTGTCGCCTGAGCTGGAGATCACGGAGATTACGGATAGGGTCAGCAAAATAGGGAAGGCACGAACTGCAGATCCTTCGACTGCGCCTTCGCTTCGCAAAGGCTCCGCTCAGGATGACAACCGTAAGCAGTGGAAGTATGCGGCCGGTGGGCCGGCGTTGCTGTTTGAGAAGGTGAAGGGGTTTCCGGGGCATAAGGTTTTGATGAACCAGTTCGGCAGCGAGCGGCGGATGGCGATGGCGCTCGGTGTGGAGCGGCTGGATGAGATTGCGGAGCGCATCACCGGGTTGATGAACGTGAAGGCGCCGGGAGGCGGTTTCCTGGACAAGTTGAAGATGCTGCCGCAACTGGCGGAGCTGGGGAATGTGTTTCCGAAGACGGTGAATGCAAAGGACGCGCCCTGCAAGGAAGTGGTGCTGCGCGAGGGGTTCGACCTGAATGCGTTTCCGATATTGAAGTGCTGGCCGCATGATGGGGGGCGGTTCATCACGCTGCCGTGTGTTCATACTCGCGACCCGCGCAATGGGAAGCGGAATATCGGCATGTACCGGATGCAGGTGTTCGACGGACAGACGACGGGGATGCACTGGCAGCGGCAGAAGGTGGCGGCGGAGCACTTCAGGAATGCGCTGCGGGCGCAGGCGCAGGCTGCGACGACCGGAGACCCGCGGGCGGCGAGTGTTGCGGCGATGGCGGAGTCGGCCGGTGGTTCGGTGACGATTCCGGATGGGCAGGTCGGGGGAATTCCGCAGGTGGCGTTGGGAAAGCTCAAAGGATCGAGGCTGGAGGTAGCCGTAGCGATTGGGACGGAGCCGGCGCTGACGTTCTCGGCGATTGTACCGGCGCCGCCAGAGGTTGAGGAGTTCATGATCGCGGGCTTCCTGAGGGGGAAGCCGGTCGAGATTGTGAAGTGCGAGACGGTGGATCTGGAGGTTCCGGCGAGCGCGGAGATCGTGCTTGAGGGATACGTCGAGCTGAGCGAGATGCGGAGCGAAGGGCCATTCGGCGACCATACGGGCTTCTACACGATGGCAGAGGACTACCCGGTGTTTCACCTGACGTGCATCACGCATCGCAAGGATCCGATTTATGCGGCGACGATTGTAGGCAAGCCGCCGATGGAAGATGCGTGGATGGGCAAGGCGGTGGAGCGGATCTTTTTGCCGGCGATGCGCTTGACGATTCCGGAGATCGTGGACATCAATCTGCCTGTGGAGGGTGTGTTTCATAACCTCATGCTGGTGTCGATTCGGAAGAGCTATCCAGGGCAGGCCAGGAAGGTGATGAACGCGATCTGGTCGCTGGGGCAGGCGATGTTTACCAAGTGCATTGTCGTTGTCGATGAGGATTGCGATGTGCAGGACGTGGGCGAGGTGGTGCTGAGGGTTGCGAATAATATCGACCCGGAGCGGGACATTCAGTTCACGCTGGGGCCGGTGGATTCGCTGGATCATGCGTCGCGGATGCCGAACTACGGATCGAAGATGGGGATCGATGCGACGCGGAAGTGGAAAGCGGAGGGGTTCACGAGGCCCTGGCCAGCGATGATTGAGATGGATAGGGAGACGAAGGCGCGGGTGGACGAGATCTGGGCTTCGCTCGGGCTGTAGGACTTTTCTTCGGTTCTTTTCAGAGCAGTGGCACGGGAGATTTCATTGAGTGTTCTACAGCTCAGATCGAATCGGCCGAGGCTTTCTGCTCCCGGACCCAGAGGACGAAGTCTGTCGGGGCGGGTGTGCCGCCGAGAGCGCGAAGGCGCGTTGCACACTGCGAGCGATGGCCTTGACTGTGAAGCACGGTTTGCATCATCGCTTGAGCTACGGAGATGGCGATACCCGGGAGGGCTCGGGGCTGTAGTTGCCGGTCGAGTTCGTCTGAAGTGGCGCGGGAGAGCCAATCGAGCTCAAGCAGTTCGGTGCGGTCGAACTGCGAGGTAAGTGCGGCCTGGGACTCGGGTATGTGCTTCTCCTGTTCGTCAACGAACGGCTGGCCGAGCGTGAGAAGAAGCCAGTAGCGGTTGGAGACGAGAATGTGGTGGAGGAGCTTGTGAAGCTCCGGGTCTTCTGCCGCGGGTGGGTGCTGTTCGACGGAGTGGAGGATTTGGGAATTTGCCCACCATTTGTGGCGGAGGAGTTCGTCGATGAGGGGGAGCATGGGTGGAGGGTAGCAGAGAACCCCGGTCTCAAAATCGAGACCGGGGGCACCCGCACTGAGTTTTGAATGATTGGCGCGCGTTGCGGCGTCTAATGAGTATGGGAGTTTTCAACGCGTTGACGGGCCGGGTGGGCAGCAATAGGCTGAACGATATGGAATTCAAGGTAAGTGAGCTCGAGAAGGAGCCGATCGAGTTCGACCTCGCGATGCCTGCGGGACACATCAATTTCGGCGAGGAAGCGGAGCAGGAAGGGAACCTGGAGACCTCGGGACGGGCGGAGGTCATCCACGAGCACCGGGGGCCGCGCGAGATTGTTGCGGACATCCGGCTGAGGGGGAAGTTTGCGGGCAAGTTCCAGGTGCCGTGCGCCCGATGTGTTGAGCCTGTTGATGTTCCGCTTAACGGGGAGTTCGACCTGATCTTCAGGCCGATTGGGGCGGATGCGGGGGCTTCGGAGCGGTCGATAACGGCAGTGGAGACCGAAATCGGTTATTATCAAAAGGACAGTCTTTTGCTTGAGGATGTGCTGCGCGAGCAGGTGCTTTTGACACTGCCGGTCAGGACTCTGTGCAAGGATGACTGCAAAGGACTTTGCCCGCGCTGCGGCCAGAATCGCAATAACCAGGAATGCTCCTGCGAGGAGGGTCAGACGGATCCTCGATGGGAGGCGCTTTCAGGGTTGCGCAGCAGGATAAAGTCCACAAAACAATGAGACAGCTGTCAGCCGTCAGCTCTCAGCCTTCCGGTTTGGCAGGAGAGCACCAGGACTTTGCGGTCATTGAGCCGGCAGCCGAGAGTTTGAAAGGAATTGCATCATGCCGAATCCGAAAAGGCGCCACTCATCGCGCCGCAGTGCCAACCGCCGTGCCCACGACTTTCTGACTCAGACAGGCGTTTCGGAGTGCCCGAACTGCCATGAGAAGAAGCTTCCCCATCGCGCCTGCCCCAAGTGCGGAGAGTACAAGGGCCGTGCGGTGATCGATACGAAGGAAGCCGCGAAGTAAACCTAGACAGTCTGCATAGCGCGCTCGAATATGCCATTATGCAAAGTGGTCGAAGACGGGGTCGTCGTGAACGGCCCCGTCTGTATTTCAGGCAGTTTCCCGATTTATAACCTGGCCGCCACGGTGACGCAGCATGCTTTGTGACATCGTTCTAGACGCAGTCGGTTCCGATAAGGCTCCTGAGCCCGAGATCAAGGGCGCAATCATGGCAGCGCGAGAGCTCCCGGTGCGGGTGCACCTGGTGGGGCCGTCGTCTGAGCTTCGCGATCTGCTGGACGAGCATCTTGAAAACGAAGATTTGCCCATTGTGATCCACCATGCGTCGGAGAGGATCGGCATGGAGGAGAAGGCTGCGCACGCGGTTCGCACGAAGAAGGACAGCTCGATGCGCGTAGGGCTGAAGCTGGTGCGCGAGGGCAAGGCGAAGGGGTTCGTGACCGCGGGCAACACGGGCGCGGCGATGGCTACGGCGAAGATGGTGCTGGGAGCGCTGCCGGGAGTGGACCGGCCGGCGCTGGCTACTCCGATGCCGAGCGCCAGCGGCAATGCTTGTGTACTGCTGGATGTGGGGGCGAATGTCGATTGCAAAGCGCATAACCTGGAGCAGTTCGCGGTAATGGGCGAGATGTATGCGCGCAGCGTGCTGAAGATTCAGCAGCCGCGGGTGGGCCTGCTGTCGATCGGCGAGGAAGAGACGAAGGGCAACGACCTGACTCGGGAGGCGTTTCCGCTCCTGAAGGCGCTGCCGATCAAGTTCATTGGAAATGTGGAAGGGCGCGATATCTTCAGCGGGCTCGCCGACGTGATTGTGTGCGACGGGTTTGTGGGGAATGTGGCGCTGAAGACGAGCGAGGGCGTGGGGCGGTTTGTGCGCGATGCGCTGCGCGAATCGCTGACACGTACCGTGACGGCGAAGGTGGGAGCGCTGCTATCGCGGCAGGCGTTCAATGATTTTCGTCGGCGGCTGGATTATCGCGAATACGGCGGTGCGCAGCTACTGGGCGTGCGCGGCGTTTGCGTGATTGGGCACGGGTCATCGAACGATCGGGCGATCTTCAATGGGATTCGCGTGGCATATGAGTTTGCCCAGGCAGGGACCAATGAGCGGATCGAGCAGGAGTTCCTGAAGCGGCCGCCGAAGCGCAATGGGCATGGCGAGGAAGCGGGACCGGACGCCACGATTCATTGATCAGCGGCTAACGAATTAGCAGCTCAGTGAAAGTATCCGTGAGTGATGAGTGAGACGAGGATAGCGAGTGAGCTGGGCGGCTGGATCGAAGATCTGGTATGTCCCGTCTGTTTAAAAGCGCTGGAATTCTCCGAGGCCTCGGCGGTTTGCGTCGGCTGCGCGCGAAGGTATCCGGTAGTGGATGGGATAACCGTGCTGATTGCCGAGCGGGCGCAGCGAGACGATGTATCCAACTCAGGTGCTTTTGCGAACGATTCTGCTGAAGATCAATTGACGTGAGAGCAGTGCAGCGTTAAGCTCAGCTTGCATTCCGGGCAGTTCTCGTGCCGAAGCATCGCGCGCGACCACTCTGCTTCTGTTGAGACTCCCGAAAATCCACCATCGAGAGAGTCAATTTCATGAAATTTTCCCCCATTTCTGCCTTGTCCTCGTGTGCCTGTTTCGCCCTATCGCTCACAACCTACTGTGCGACCGCTCAAAAAATCACAACGTTCGATTATCCGAATGGATTGGGAACGACTCCTGTGGGGATCTCGCAATTCGGCCAGGTGGTGGGATACTACGGAGACCTGACATCTGGAAGCGTACGCGGTTTCATACGCAATCCCAATGGGAGCATGTCGTCATTTGGAGCTCCGGGATCGAACATAACTGTGCCAACGGGTGTGAACGCCTGGGGTCAGATCACCGGGTACTACGGGCAGCAGGTCGGTCAGCTATATTTTGAAATCGGGTTCGTGCGCAACCCGTTGGGCCAGATGACGACGTTCAGTGTGCCGGGACAGGTCCTGACATTTCCACAGGACATCAGTCTTACCGGTGAAGTGGTTGGATCCTACGAGGACCAAGGGCAGAGCATACACGGGTTCATTCGGCATGGCAACGGCAGCATCGGGACGTTCGATGCGGGGCCATTGGTTTTCGGGGGCGGGACGATTGCTCTCGGGATCAACGCGTGGGGTAGAAGCACAGGTTCCTATCGCGATTTCAATTTTCAGCAGCATGGGTATGTGCTACACGCGGATGGAACGATCGAGAGCTTCGATGTGCCGGGGGCGATCGGTACGGCGCCCGCTTCCATCAACACGATGGGCCAGATTTCGGGTACCTATACGGACGCAAACCAGTTCAGGCATGGGTTCATCCGCAACCCGGACGGCACGTTCACAACCTTCGACGGCCCAGGGGCGGTGGATACATCTGGCATAGCGATCAACGACCGTGGACAGGTCGCCGGATCTTTCTCTGACGCGGCGTCTGATCTGCACGGCTTTGTGAGACAGCCTGACGGAACGTTGAAGGTGATCGACGTGAAGAATGCGAGATCAACTATTCCCGCCGGAATCAGCGTGTTTGGACAAGTGGCTGGTGTGTACATCGATCAAGCCGGGGCGCAGCATGGTTTTGTGACGGGAGCGATTAGCGCATACAGTCATTGATTCGCTCGATTCGCTCATTCAGGGTTGAGAGCAGGCAGGATGGGTCGGTTGCATCGAGAGATGCTGCGATCTGCCGGCCTGATCTATTTTCTGGGGTTTGGTCCATCCCAGACATCGCCGGGGCGAAGAGCCTGAGCGTGGATTGGTGTGCCCTGGTGCTGCCGAAGGGCATCTTCGAGGAGACGCGGTGGTTCATCCCAGGGCTCGTCGGTGAGTTGAAAGGTGCCCCAGTGAATGCCGAGGAGATGTTGAGCGCAGATTTCGGTTGCGATCCGGACGGCTTCTGCGGGGTTGGTGTGCTGGGTATCCATGAACCAGCGCGGTTCGTAGGCGCCGATCGGGAGCAGCGCGACGAACGGTTCGCCGCAGCGGCTGCGGATATCGGGGAAGATTTTGCCGTCGCGCCATGCGGTGTCGCCGGCACAGTAGATGCGGCCTGAGGGCGTGTCGAGGACGAAGCCGCACCAGAGTGCCTGACGGCGATCGGCAAACTTGCGCGCGGACCAGTGATAGGCGGGAACGATGGTGACGCGGACGTCTGGTGAGAGGGGGAAGGACTGCCACCAGTCGCCGGTCTGGACGGGGATGTGCGGTGCGTCTTTGTGAATGAGGGTGTCGTTGCCGAATGGGGAGATCAGGACGGGCTTGTGCTGCGCGTGGATCGCGGCGATGGAGGCAGTGTCCATATGGTCGTAGTGGTTGTGCGTGATGAGCACGGCGTGAATAGGCGGGAGATCAGCGAGAGCGACTGCGGGCGGATTGCGACGGCGTGGTCCGAAGGCTTTGAACGGGCTGACGCGATCTGACCAGACTGGGTCGACGAGGAGGTTGATGCCGGCGGTCTGAATGAGAAGCGAGGCGTGGCCGATGTGGGTGATGCGGAGGGTTGCGACGTGCGGATCGGGTTTGATTCCGCTGCGCGACGGGATCGTGTCGGGGTATTTCGGGTGCTTGCCGAAGAGCTGCCAGCGAAGGATGTCGAAGGGGCTCTTGTCTGTTGGGGGAAGACCGGGGTGGTAGAAGCGCTTGCCGTCGAAGTGGTCGGTGATGGGGCCAGAGTAGTAGCTCATGAAAAGTTTTCAGTTGCCAGTCTCCAGTTGCCAGTGGTGTCCGAGCGAACCGGGCGTAAGGAAGAGATGAACAAACATGCAGGAGTGACGCACTCTTTCTACCAAGAAATGATCGACTGGAAACTGGCAGCTGGAAACTGACGACTACATCGTTAACGCTTCGGTTTCTTTGCTCATTTTGGCGGTGCGCTCGAGTTTGTCCCAGTTGAAGGGCTTGCCGTCGATCGCGCGCTTCAGGGTTTTGGCGAGGACGATGGAGAAGACCTGGCGGTAGGCGAAGCGCTGGAGCCAGATGTGGAAGAGCAGCCAGCCGTCGCCTTTGTTAGCGGGGTGGCGGCGTTCGAGGCTGAAGGCTATGGTCGAGGTTACGAAGTCGATGAGGAGGAAGGCTCCGAAGTAGGCGAGGAGCTTCTCGAGACTTGCAGCGGATGCGGCTTCGGGGTGGTAGTGGCGGTCGACGAAGTAGTGGATGAGCCCCGCGATGAACATCAGGTCGATGAAGGGCGAGACCAGCGGAAGGAACATCTGAAAGATGAGGATGTTCGGCAGCGCGAAGAGTCCCATGGCCTTGTTCCGCACGAAAGCCATCTTGTGTTTGAAGACGGCCTGAAGGATTCCGAATGACCAGCGGAAGCGCTGGCGCATGAGGCCGCTGGCGTCGATGGGAGCTTCGGTGAAGGCAAGGGCGCGATCCTCGTAGACGACCTTGTATTGCTGTTCGAGGATATTCATGGTGAGGTCAGCGTCTTCGGCGACAGTGTTAATGGGATAGCCGCCGGCGGCTTTGGCTGCGGAGGTACGCCATGCGCCGATGGCTCCGGGAACGACGGTGACCACGTTGAAGAGATCGAGGGCGCGGCGCTCGAAGTTCTGGCTGGTGATGTATTCGAGTGCCTGCCAGCGGGTCCAGAGATTGACGCGATTGCCGACCTTGGCGTTGCCGGCGACGGCGCCGACCTTGGGATCTTCGAAGTGGGGGATCAGCTTCGAGATCGCGTCCATGGCGATGACGGTGTCGGCATCAATGCCGACGTAGAACTCTTCTTCGATGTTTTCGAGTCCGTAGTTGAGCGCGGCGGCCTTTCCGCCGTTGGCCTTGGTGAGGACCTGCACGCGTCCTTCTTCAATGTCTTTGGCGTAGGCTTCGCGTGCGACTTCGAAGGTGCGATCTTTGGAGCCGTCGTCGATGACGATGACACGGAGGTTGGCGTAGTCGGAGTTGAGGACGGAGCGGATGGTACGGACGATGACCTTCTCTTCGTTGTAGGCGGGAACGAAGACGGCGACGCGGGGGTTGAAGCCGGGGGAGGCGGCGCGGTGTGGCTTGCGGAGGCGGTCGATGATGGCGAAGAGGCCGACGAGGATGAGGCGCGCGCTCATGAGGACATCGCCGAGGAAAAAGACAAGTACGATGAAGCGGCCGATAACGGAGAGCGCGGAGAAGGCGATGGAGTCTGGAATGGCGCGGATGTACTGGCGTGTGGTGAGCGGCGGCATGACCTGGGCTGTGGTCATGCTCATGAGTGCCGAAGTGGGAACGATTTTGTAGCCGTGGCTGCGCAAGGACTCGATGAGCATCGGCAGCGCGGCGATGGTTGCAGAGCGATCGCCGCCGCCGTCGTGAAGAAGGATGATGGAGCCGCGGAACTGCGGCTTTACCTTCATGGTTTCAAGCTGGTCGAGGACGAGCTTGGTCATCTCGGCCGGGCTCTTCCGGATAGGCTCCCAGTCATGCGTGTCGATCTTGTTGCCGACGATGGTGAGGCCGAGCTGCTGAATGCGGACTACGGGTCCGGCCTGATCGTCGGTGTCGGGCTCTTCGTCGATGTCGTAGGGCGGGCGGAAGTAGAGGGGCTGCACTCCGAGTTTGCTGGCGAAGAGACGCTCGGTGAGTTTGACTTCGAGGTCGAGCTGATTGGTCGAGATTTCACTGATGTCGGGATGGAAGTAGGTGTGGTTGCCGATCTCATGGCCTTCGCGTTTGACGCGCTGCATGAGGCCGATGTTCTCCTGAGCCTCGGCGCCGATCATCATGAACGTGCCTTTGACGTCGTACTTCTTCAGGATGTCGAGGATCTTCGGCGTCCACTTGGGATCAGGGCCGTCGTCGAAGGAGAGCGCGACTTCGTTGGGGTGGTAGCCGTAGAACTGGACGGTGTAGGTGTGCGGGTACACGTCCATGTGCTCGTCGATGATGAGCTTCTTGCGGGGATCGGGCTCGTCGGTGTCGACCTGAACAGAGCGCTTGCCGGGTTGAGGAAGACCGGTGACGCGGAGGATGTCGCCGTATCCCTCCTGGTCGACGTCGTGACCAGGCTTGAGATCGCCGAGGGCATCGAGCGAAGCGGCGTTGCTGGGCTTGTCCCAGATCTTCCACATGGCGCGGTCTTCGCCGCCGAGTCTCCAGAGGACGAAGGTACGAATGCCGAGCTGGCGGGCAGCGCGTAGCTCGTTGAGCATGGTGACGCCATCAAGGAACCACACGATGTGGCGGGTGTGCGTGTCTTCGTCGATGTACTCGAAGTGAGGGTTGAGCGTGTTGTAGTCGAGATCGAGATCTGCGTCGACATCACTGGCGAGCTGCCAGACGTCGGAGACGTGGGGATGCTCTTCGGTATTGACGACGTGCGGCGACCGAGACTTGGGGTCGCGGGCTTTGGGATCAGGGATGGACATTTCCCAGTCGTAGCCGTAGTTGCCGACCGCGCAGATGATTTTGTTGAGCGGAACTGTTTTGAGAACGCGCGTGAGGTTGCCGACGAACCAGTCCTGGCTGGCGATGGGGCCGGGTTCGCCGGATGTCTCGTGCTGGTCGTAGTTCATCAGCACGATGGCATCGGAGTTGGAGGAGATGCTCTTCAGTTCTTCTGACGAGGCAGAGGAAGGAACATTGACGTAGAGGCGGAGGTTGCGCGGGTGGAGGTCGGAGTAGACCTCCTGGACGAAGGTGAGGTAGAACGGCAGCGCGTCGTCCTTGAGATTTTCGATGTCGAGCGAGAGACCGTGGTAGGCGGGGAATGCGGTGAAGAACCGCTGGAACTGGTCGCGGAGGATTTGACGTTTTGCCGGATCTTTGAGGGCCTCCCCTATTGCGGGGTCGAATTCGGCGGTATGCGCATTAACGTTGTTGAAGTGCGGGAAGATTTCTGTATCTTCTTTGGCTCCCTGGATTACGCGCTTGACCTTGTTGTTTTCGTCGGGATCGTGGATGGCGCCGTTCTGGAAGATGGGGAACTCGTAGCCGTCCTGAGTGGTGCCCTGGAGGTCGAGGGAGGGCGCATCAACGTGCAGCCACTGCGGGAAGAGCAGGTCGATTTGCTGGACGTGCTCTTTCAGGGAGGAGTAGCTGGCTGCGTCGTCGGGGATGTAGTAGGCGGCGCGGAGGCCCTCGTCGGAGTTGAAGGGGATTTCAGAGGGCTTGCGGCTCGACTTGCGGCGAGCGGGGTGCTGCAGGCGGCCGTTGTGATTGAGCTGCGTGCGATTCTGCTGGAGAGCACGATAGGTGTGCTTCTGCGTAGGGAGAAGCAGTTCAGGCAGATGTTGACCGCGCAGGACATTGAAGATGAATCCTGCGAGGACCAGCGTGGTGATGACAGCGGTTACGTCAAGAATGCGGCGGAGGCGCTTCCATCTGGTTCGCTGGGGGTCAAAGAATATCTGTCTATCGGGCATTAGCGTCTACGCTATACAGTACGAATCGTATGGAAGCTGACCCCTTGAGTCAATCGATGCAAACGGTTACGGCAGGGAACAGGGTACGTAACCTCTTCTCGATTTTACCGGCCCTGCTGGCGGGAGCGCTGCTGCGCATTTGGATGCTGAAGCACTTCTTTGAGGTGACTGGGGACTCGCTGATCTATGGAGGAATCGCAAAGAACCTGCTATTGAGCGGTCGGTACGCGTTGACGGTGGGTACTGGTGAGACTTATCCGACGCTGATTCGATTGCCGGGTTATCCGCTGTTTCTGGCGGCGTGCTTCAAGTTGTTCGGGATGGAAAACTACGCCTCGGCGGCCTGGGTGCAGATTGTGATGGATCTCGTGGCGTGTCTGCTGCTGGCCGATGTCGCGCGGCGAGTTGCACCGGCAGAGCTGAAGCGCGGAGCTGCTTACTGCACGCTGTGGCTGGCGGCGCTGTGTCCATTCACGGCGGTGTATGTGGCGAATCCGCTGACGGAGGGACCGACGATTTTCACGATCGCGCTGGCGATGTGGTGTGCGGTGCGTTTTGATGAGAGGCCGGGATGGTGGCCGGCGCTGGCCTTTACGTTTGCGGTTACGTACGCGGCGCTGCTGCGGCCGGATGGAGCGCTGGTGCCGGTGGCGTTCGCGCCTGTGCTGTTGATGGCGCTGGTGCGAGAGCGCCGGCAGGAGTGGATTCGGAAGAAGGCGGCGCGGATTGTGCCGGTGTGCGTGCTGCTGGCGGTGATGCCGTTTGCAGCGTGGACGTGGAGGAACTGGAAGACGTTTCAGGTCTTCGAGCCATTGGCGCCGCGGTATGCAACAGATCCGGGAGAACCGACGCAAGCAGGATGGGTGAGCTGGGTGAAGACGTGGTGCCTGGATTTCGTGTCGACATACCAGGTCTACTGGAACGTGCCGGGCGATACGCTTGACCCAGCGAAGCTGCCGAAGCGGGCATTCGATAATCCGGCGCAGTATGCCGAGACAGCGGCGATTGCGAACGACTACAACAACGGCGGCAATGTTCTCACACCGGAACTCGACGCGCGGTTTGCCAAGCTGGCGCAGGAGAGATATGCGGCGCATCCGCTGGGGCGGCATCTGCTGCTGCCGGTGGCCAGGATGCTGGATATGTGGGTGCGGCCGCGTGTGGAGAATCTGCCGATCGATCTGGACTGGTGGGTGTACTCGCACCACAATGCGGAGACGCGGTTCAGTTGGTTCTATGTCGGACTGAATGCGCTGTATTTGCTGGTGGGGATCGTGGGGCTGTGGCTGCGGCCGCGTATGTGGCCGTGGATGCTGGCGTACTTCGTGCTGAGGAGCCTGCTGCTGATGACGGTGGAAGCACCCGAGGCGCGCTACACGCTCGAGTGCTTTCCGATGCTGTTTGTGCTTGGAGGCGTGACGCTCTACCGGTTGACGAACGTGGTCTTGCTGTCGGTCTTGAAGTTGAACGCGTCAGAGGGCAGAGACTGATTGAATTTGAAGTTGGTGTAGACACAGATGCGAGACTGGCCCTCGCCCTGGTCGAAGATCTGCTTCAGACTCACGGCGTGCGGCGTATCCATCCAAACGGTGACCTTGGGCAGATTCTTTCGAGCGGACGGGTCCTTCGGGACGAGTTCAAGCTTGTCGGTTGTGACCCCATTGATTTTCTCCTGGCCGCTGTAGGTGATGTTCCAGGTCTTTGCGAGTTCCTTTCCGCTAGCTCCGAACCCAAGCAGAAGATATTCGCTCAGCTTGTCATTCTTGTAGGTTGTGACTTGATTGACGAGCTTCTCGTAGAGGCGGAAGACGCCCTTGGCGTAGGTGTAGACCTTCGGTACGGGCTTGCTGTTCTCTTCGTTGATGTGAGCTCCGATCTGGAAGTCAGAGCCGCGGCGTGAGTAATAGACGACGCCTTTCTGCACGGTTTTATCGGGTACGGGGTCTGTGACGAGAGAGTCGAATTGAAAGTCGGCAGAGACGGTGTGGAAGTTCGCCGAGGCAGCGTCGAGCTTGGTGAGGACGGTCTTGAGGTCCTGGGCAGCCAGGTGCGGCGAGGCCAGCACGAGGACAAGCGCGGCGGCGAGCAGTAGAGATTTAAAGCTGGGGGGCGTTTTCGTTCGGGGCGTCATTGGACTTCCTTTGCCTGTTGGACAAGCAGATGCAGTTGAATTCGGGTTTGAAGCGGGTATTTCAGAGTTGACGGTCACTCCGACGGCGCCAACGAGCAGCAAGTCAGCGGCGCTGCGCGCCGATAGCGAGTTAGGAACTTAGCAGAAAAGCTCGTGATCACGTTTAGAGCTCCGGTAAGTACTAACCCGGAATGCAGGGCGAAAGTAGTGTTCTGGGAACCCGCACTAACGGCGGGCCCAGATTTTCCAGACTTTGTTGCCTTGCGGGTCGGTCGCGGTCTCCCAGCGGAGGACAGATACAGCATCCCCGGTTACGGGCTCGATGGCCTTGCGCAGAACGCGGCGGATCTCGTTGTCGGAAGCCGAGCGAGGCGCCTTTACGTCGATGTCAGAGATGGTGATGAGCAGGGAACGCGTGCCGTCGCTTGCAACCTGGATGGGGTGCGAGGGGCCGGGGGCGCGCGAAGGCTTGTCGCCGAAATCCCAGAATTGCGGGGTGACGAAGATGAAGAGCAGGATCAGCGTCACCATAACGTCGTAGTGGACGTTGCCGCGCGGGTAGGTCCAATAGAAGTAGCTCTTGAGGAGCTTGTTCATGGCCGCTCCTGTTTGACGATGCGTTCAAGGCCGCCCATGTAGGGGCGGAGAGCTTCGGGGACGAGGACGGAGCCGTCGGCCTGCTGGTAGTTCTCGAGAATGGCAAGCCAAGTGCGGCCTACGGCGAGACCGCTGCCGTTGATGGTGTGGACGAATTCGGATTTCGCTTTGCCGCCGGATGGCTTGAATCGAATGTTGGCGCGTCGGGCCTGGAAGCTCTCGAAGTTGGAGCAGGAGGAGATTTCGCGGTAGAGTTGCTGGCCGGGTAGCCAAACTTCGAGGTCAAAGGTCTTCGCGGAGGAGAAGCCCGTGTCGGCGGTGCAGAGGAGGACGCGTCGATAGGGAAGCTTGAGAGCTTCGAGGATCTCTTCGGCGTTGCGGGTGAGCTTCTCGTGCTCGGCGTCGGAGTCTTCGGGGCGCGTGAACTTTACGAGTTCGACCTTCTGGAATTGATGCTGGCGGATGATGCCGCGTGTGTCTTTGCCTGCGGCTCCGGCTTCAGCGCGGAAGCAGGGGGTGTACGCAGTGAGGCATATGGGGAGCCTGGCTTCGTCGAGGATCTCGTCGCGATAGAGGTTGGTGACCGGAACTTCCGCGGTGGGGATGAGCCAGTGGTCGTTATCGCGGAAGGTTCCGTTGGAGACTGACTCGAGATCGGCGTCGGAGCAGCGAAAGAGATCTTCGGCGAACTTGGGAAGCTGACCGGTGCCGAAGAGGCTCTTGGAGTTGACCATGAAGGGGGGAAGGACTTCGGTGTAGCCGTGCTGCTGCGTGTGCATGTCGAGCATGAAGCTGATAAGCGCGCGCTCGAGACGGGCGCCTGCACCCACGTAGACGGCGAAGCGTGCGCCGCTAAGCTTGGCAGCGCGCTCAAGATCGAGGATGCCAAGCTGCTCGCCGATTTCCCAATGCGGCTTGGGTGTGAAGTCGAGGTTCGGTTTGTCGCCCCAGGTCTTTACGGTTACGTTGTCTTCTTCGGACTTGCCGGTGGGGACTTCGTCGCGGGTGAGATTGGGAATGCCGGCGAGAGAGAGGCGAAGCTCTTCATCGAGAGAGGTCGCGGTCTTGTCGAGGTCTTCGAGCTTGTCTTTTAGCGCGCGGGTCTCGTCCATCAGCCCGGTGGCATCTTTGCCTTCGCGCTTGAGGAGGCCGACCTGCTGCGAGAGCTCGTTGCGGCGTGCTTTGAGCTGCTCGGAGGCGGTGATGGCCTCGCGGCGTTTCTGATCGAGTAGGCGAAAATTGCCGAGGAGTGCGGCGGGATCGGCACCGCGAGCACGGAGTTTTGCTTCTACAACTTCCAGGTTGCCCCGGACGAATCCCAGATCGAGCATGACTCTTATCAGTTTAGCTGAAGAGACAGCTTCCAGTTACCAGTAGCCAGGCGCCAGTTTTCCTCTTACCCGTAGAGGGGAACTGGGAACTGGCAACTGGAGACTGTTTCAGCGTGCTTGCGCGGTGGCTCGAGTATCCTCTTCGACTTCGGGACCGGAGTTGATGTGGTCTTGCCAGCCGGGGAGGCGCTGATCGCCGGTGATGAGGCGTGCGCTGCGGGTAAAGGTGAAGTACTGCCATATCCACTGCGAAAGGACTGCGAGTCGGTTGCGGAAGCCGATGAGAAAGAAGATGTGGACTGCAATCCAGGTAAACCAGGCGGGAAATCCGCTGAGATGGGCATGGAAGGGCCACTCGACCTTGGCGACGGCACGCATGCGGCCGATGGTGGACATGTCGCCCTTGTCGAAGTAGTGGAAGGGAGCGCGGGGTTTGCGATTCAGATCGGCGTGGATCATTTTGCCGATGTGATCGCCCATCTGCATGGCGGGCTGGGCGACCCCGGGAACCTGATGGCCGTTCTCTTCGAAGTGAGCGAGGTCGCCAATCACAAAGACTTCGGGAAGGCCGGGCGGGTTGAGATTACTGTCGACGATGACGCAGCCGCGCTTGTCGACCGGAGCGCCGAGCATTTTGCCGAGAGGGGAGGCCTGGACGCCGGCGGCCCAGAGGACGACAGCGGCTTCGAGACGGGCGTTGTTGGCTTCTACCCACCCGGGGCCAACGTTGGTGACATGGGTGCCGGTGTGGACTTCGACTCCGAGATCGTGAAGCTGACGTTCGGCTTTTGCGGAGAGGTCTTCAGGGTAAGCGGCAAGGACGCGCGGGCCGTTGTCGAGGATCATGACGCGGGCCTTGGTGGGGTCGATGTGGCGGAAATCGTGCCGCATGTAGTGCTTCGCGATGTCGCTGATAGCTCCGGCAAGTTCTACGCCGGTAGGGCCGCCGCCGATGATGACGAAGTTGAGCGGAGGGTGCCAGCCTTGTTCCTGCATCTGGCGCTCGGCAAGCTCGAAGGCGAGCAGGACGCGACGCCGGATCTCGGTGGCGTCTTCCACGGTCTTAAGGCCGGGGGCGAGCGGGGCCCACTCGTTTTTGCCGAAGTAGGAGTGAGTAGAGCCTGTGGCGATGACGAGGTAGTCGTAGGGAATCAGCGCACCGGAGTTGAGTGCGATGCGATGCGCCTGCACGTCGATGGAGGTGACCTCGTCCATGAGGACTTCGGTGTTGGACTGATGGCGAAGGATGGAACGGATGGGCTGAGCGATGTCTGCCGGCGAGAGGACGGCGAGAGCCACCTGGTAGAGGAGGGGCTGGAACGTGTGGTGGTTCTTGCGATCGATTACGGTGATGTCGACGGGAAGGTGGTGCAGCGCCTTTGCAGCGTGAAGGCCGCCGAATCCGGCGCCGATGATGACGACGCGTGGGCGGGTGTTTTGCCCGGCTGTCTGGAGAGGTTTCGCTAGTTCGCTCATTCGACCTCGCTCTTACATGCATGTATGGATGCCTGAGAAGTGGCAGCGGTGACAATTTCGAGCGCGCGCCGACTCACATGATGAACGAAGGCGGGGTAACTCCCGGATAGCGAATTCTGCAGGGATGAGAATCAGAGACTTAGGTCAGAAACTGAAAGCAGAGATTCAATAATCGATGGGGCCGTCAGGGATGCTGTTCGATGTTCACGGTGAGGGCACTTGAGGAGCCGGTGATGGCGAGGCCGACGAGGGTGGTGGGAATCCCGGGAATGGATGCGGGGATGAAAGAAAGGGAGCCGTCCAAAGTTGAAGTGGCGGTTGAGGTTTGGCTAGCAAGCAGCTGTGCCTGGGCGCATCGGCCGTGTCCGAAGCAGGGAGGCGCCCAGGCGTAGAGTGCCTGGTAAAGGGTGACGCTGCCGGCGGCCATGGGATTGCCATTCATGTCGCGGACGCTAAGGGTGATCTGGTTGGGAATGGCGGAGGCGAGCAGGGACTGAGCCGTCCCAGAGACGGGTTCGACGTAGGCGAATTCGGGGCGCGCACCGAGAGCGGTGAAGCTGACGCACTGGGTAGTACCGTTGAGGCAGGCGGACGAGGTGGTTTGCTGGCCTTTGGTGAGCGGGCCGACGGTGAGGGCTTTGGCAGCGATACCGCTGGGGCCCGTTGTAGCGGTGGATGGGCCTTGTGTACGGATCGCGGATGTGGTCTGCCAAGCGACGGTCTGGCCGGGAGCGGGTGTGCCGTTGTTGAGCGCGAGAGCCTGGGCCGTCCAGTCAACGGTGGCGCCCGCGGCGACGGAGAGCATGGGAGTGAGCGCGGCGAGGGTGGGCGGTGTTCCGCCGGTGAAGTGCGCCTGGAGGGATGCGCCGTTGGTGAGGGATGCAATGACGACGGAAGAGCCGGCAGAGGGAGCGGTGATGTTCATGGCGGCGATGCCATCGCCGGTCGAGACGACGGAGCAGGTGGTGGAGCCGCAACCAAGGGAGGCGTTGCCGCTGGCAACGGTGTAGGTGACGGTGACGCCGCCAGCGGGAGCGAGGGCGGGCGAAAGCGCGGTGACGGTGAACGGGATGGGAACTCCGATGGGGACTGTGCCGGATGGAGCGTTGTTGAGGGTGAGAGAGTCTCCGCTGCCGGAGTCGTAGCTGATGCCGCCGGAGATAAGGGCCGCAGCGTTGAACATCGGGAGATCGTCGACTTCGATTTCGACGGAACCCGTAACGTTGGCAGGGGCGGGGGGTGCGATGGCGGTGATTTCGGTGGGCGAGATGCTGGTGATGGTGGCTTTCTGGCCGGCGATGCGAACCGTATCGGTGGGGCGGAAGCCCATGCCGTGGATGACGATGGGGCCTCCACTGAGGGGGAGGCGAGCAGGTTGGATGGAGTCGGCGTAGAGAACCCAGCCGTTGTAGGTGTAGTCGGGGCGGCCATCGCCGCGGAGGTCTGCAATGCCGAGACGGACGATCTCATCGGCGGATGGAGTGACCATGAGCCAGGTTGCGCCTGTCGCGTAGGCGTTGAGCGGAGGGGCCCATCCCGAAGAGGGCGCAGAGATGGGGTTCATGCCTTCCCAGATTCCGATGACGGGGAGGGCCTTTGTTCCGGTTGGTGCGCCGGATTCGTTGAGGGCCTGGGTGACAACGGTGAAGGTGTGACCGGAGCGGACGGGGAAGGCGAACCAGTCGGTCTGTCCGACTTGCCCGAGGCGGCCGGTCCATAAGCCGCTGGGCGGCAGGCTGCGCGGGGCGTCGGGGGTTGCGATGGCGTCCTGGAGGTTGCCGGATGCGGAGTCGGCGACGGTGACGGTGAGATTTTGTGAAGAGCCGGCGGCGAGATTGGGAAGCGTGAGGACGGGCATGGTTCCGGAGGGAGCGGGCGAGCCATCGACGTAGGGGCCCACGGATTCGGACAGCATCAAGAGCGGGTTGATGGGCTCGAAGGAGACCTGATAGGTGGCAGAGGTGAGCCCCGGTGGAAGGGGAATTCCACTGATGTCGAATGAGCCCTGCAGGGCCGGATCGTTTGAGCCCCAGTTCGAGAGCGGATCGTCGTTGTCGTCGAGCCAGCCTGTAACGGGGTTGCCGCGCTTGCCGCTGAAGGCCGCGCCGGAGACAGCGGTGACTGTGTACTCGTAGAGCGGATTGCCATTCGCGTCGAGAGGGCGAGCGAGGACGTTGACGCCCTGCATGCCTGCGCCGGTGCGGAAGGCGATGGCGCCGCGTATGGAGATGGTACTGGCGGCGGTGATCTGCTTCTCTGGGAATTGAGGGAGATTTGCCGCGGTAACCGGGTAGAGGCGATTGAGTGCTGCCATGTCGTCGTAGTGCAGATGACTGGGGTCTGGGATGCAGGTGCCGCCGGACGCTCCGCAAACTCCGCTGAGCGGATCCATGATGGGCCAGGCGAACCTGGCGTTGGGTTTGTTGCTGTCGGCGGTGAGGTGATTGACCTGCGCGTAGTCGAGGCCGAGGATGCGGCCGAAGGCGCGCGCAAGTTCGTACTGCATCATGGCGACGAGGTTGGGACTGGTGGCGCAGAGGCCGTTGAGGAGGATAACGGCATGCGCGATGGTGGCGTTGGTGCGGATGTTGTCGAGCCAGGCGTAGACGCCGTTGTTCTGGCAACTCGTGGGATCAGAAGATCCGGCGCCGAAGAGTGTGTTGATGACGGAACCGTCAAGGTCGTAAATGACGGCGAGCGGGTAATTGGTGGCGGCGGGAGTGACGTCGGAGGGAGAGGCCAATGTCCGTTTTCCAAACGCCAGACTGCCCGGGATGACGTTGGTGCTGCTCACGTCCTCAGAGAGCGGGCCAGCGTTGTTGAGAAACACGGCAGCAGTTGGGACGGAACTCCAGAGAGCAGCTGCGGAGTCGACCATGGCGGCGGCCTGCTGATTGGAGATTTGAGCGTTGAGCGGCCCCTGGTCGACGTAGTAGTTGATGACACCGCTGGACCAGCGGAGGGGCTGCCCGACCACGGCGGGATCAAAGTAGGAGGTTCCGGCGACCCACTTCGGTCCGCCAGCTACGGACGCGGCTGGATAGAGCACGATGAGCAGTGTAAGGATGATGGACGAGAGGCGCACGGAAGTCTCCGTGCAGGAGTGAGCATCTGCGCTTCCCTGGGCCAGGGCGAAGATTAGAAGCTTCTCATCTTCGAGTTGGTGAATTAAAGCTCAAGGGCACTCTCGTAACTCCACTTAAGCGGTAACTCATTACCTTGGTTCATTTCAAAGTTACTTTCCTCGCTACAATGAATCCTGCAAACAAGCTGAGCAATTGAAGGAACTTAGGCAGTTTTGAGGGAGATCCTCGGGTCCCAAAGGGGAGGGCACCATTAGCACGCGACTTAGATTGGGAGATTTGCTCATCCGGGCGAAGCTCGTTACCGAGCAGGATGTGCAGAAGGCACTGCAGAGGCTGTCGTTGTGTGGGGGCCGGCTTGGGGAGAACCTCGTTGCCATAGGGGCTATCACGAATGAGCAGCTGGAGAAGTTCCTGCACCGGACGCCAAGGGAGCCGGAGAACATTCCGGCCACAGGCCTGGATGAAGTGGATCTGCTTTCGCTGCTGCTGAAGTTGATGTATGTGAATCGTCTGCAGACGGTGAGACAGTTTGCCGATGCGATCAAGCTGCCCTACAACATCGTGCTTGAGCTCACGCGCATGGCGGTGGATCGGCTCTACCTGCAGAACCTGGGTGCGCGGCAAGGCGACAGCCTGATCGACATGGTGTACCAGTTCACGGATGAAGGCCGGCGGTACGTGATCGATGCGATGAACCGGCTGCACTATGTTGGTCCGGCGCCGGTGACTCTGGAGGAGTTCAACCAGCAGGTCAACATGCAGAAGCTGACCAATGAGCTGGTCACGCCGGAGAAGATCAAGGCCGCGACGACGGGACTGGCGTTTGACGAGCGGATCATTGAGCAGGCGGGGCCGGCATTGAACTCGGGACGCGCGATGCTGCTGTATGGGCCTCCCGGAAACGGAAAGACCACCGTGGCGCAACGGTTCGCTTCGGTGTTCAGCGATGTGATTTATGTGCCGTACGCGGTGATGGTTGAAGGACAGATTATCCGCGTGCACGACCCGAGTATTCACCTGCCGCTGGAAAGCGCGGAGATTGAAGATGAGAACACGTTCAGCGTAGTGAGGACGCAGACCTACGATGCACGATGGGTCCCGTGCCAAAGGCCGTTCGTGATTACAGGCGGCGAACTAACGCTGGAGATGCTGGATCTGCGGTACGACCCAACGGGGCACTACTATGAGGCTCCGCTGCACATGAAGGCGCTGGGCGGTACGTTTTTGATTGACGACTTTGGGCGGCAGATTGTGAGTCCGACGAACCTGCTGAACCGGTGGATCGTGCCGCTGGAAGGGAAAGTCGATTATCTGAAGCTGCACACAGGCAAGACGTTTTCGATTCCGTTTGAAGAACTGGTTATCTTCTCAACGAACCTGGAGCCAGAGGATCTGATGGATCCGGCGTTCCTGCGACGGTTGCCGTACAAGATTGAGGTAGGGCCGCCATCGGTTCTGCACTACGCGAGGATCTTCGAAGGCGAGTGCCAGAAGCAGAAGATCGAGATGTCGGAAGAAATATTCGACATCATTGTTCACAAGATCACGGTGGAGAAACAGCTGGAACTAGCTGCGTACCATCCGCGGTTTATTGTGGACCAGGTAATGTCGACGTGCCGGTTTATGAGGGAGCCTCCCCACTTTGAGCCGCGGTTCATCGACTACGCGATTGATAATCTGCGGGTGAAGCAGAGCACGTCGAAGAAGGTGACGCAGGCAAGAGTGTAGCGCGCCTTCGGCGCGCAGGGGACAAGGTTGCAAGGGAACGCGGACTAGAATTAAGGGCTGAAGGAACAGGGAATCCGCTTGGATTCCCTGTTCTTTTTTGCTGCTAGAGCTCCGGGTAGATGTCGAAGAAAGCGTCGAGGCTCTGCTGGAGCTGAGCTTCGATCTGTTTGCGGGAGCCTTCGAGCACGTGCATGGTGACGTGCGCTTCGTTGCCGTTGGCGAGCTTGATGGTGGCGTCGTTGATTTCTTTTACCTCGCCTTCGGGGAGGAGGCGCATTCCGTAGACAAGAGTCAGATTTGCCATGAAGAACATCTTAAAAGCAGGGAGTAGGGAATAGGTAACTGAGGGGAACAAGGTGACAAGGGGACGATAGTCACGGGGGCGACGCGAGCTGCTGATCTCCTGCAAAGTTCAAGGTCTGTGGGAAACAGGTTCGACTTGCTCCCTTGTCCCCTCGGTCCCTCGGCCCCTGTCTTCTACAATCTATTGGGAAACTCATGGCAGAGACACGTGACACGGTGATTCTTGGTTCCGGCTGCGCCGGATTGACTGCGGCCATCTACAGCGCACGCGCAAACCTCAAACCGCTGGTGCTGGAAGGGCATGAGCCCGGAGGGCAGCTCTCGATTACTTCTCTTGTGGAGAACTTTCCGGGGTGGCCAGAGGGGATTCAGGGGCCGGAGCTGATCGACAACATGAAGCGGCAGGCGACGCGCTTTGGAGCGGAGTTCCAGCTGGCGCACCTGGAGAAGGTGGAGCTTGGCGCGCATCCGTTCCGGTTGCATACTTCGGCGGGCGAGGTCCATACGCGGACGCTGATTATTGCGTCGGGCGCGAGCGCGCGATGGCTGGGGCTGCCGAGCGAGCAGGCGCTGATCGGGCATGGCGTTTCGAGCTGTGCGACGTGTGACGGGTTCTTCTTCCGCGGCAAGGAAGTGGGCGTGGTGGGCGGCGGCGACTCGGCGATGGAAGAGGCGCTCTTTCTGACACGATTTGCGAGCAAAGTGACGCTGCTGCACCGGCGGCCTACGTTCCGCGCTTCGAAGATCATGCTGGAGCGGGCCATGGCGCACCCGAACATCGAGTTCCGCACGAACTGCGTGATCGATGAGGTGCTCGGCGTTGAAGAGAAGGAAGTGAAGGGCATCAAGCTGCGTGATGTTGTGACCGGGATGACGGAGGATCTGCGCCTTGACGGGCTCTTCCTCGGAATTGGACACGAGCCGAACGCAAAGGCGTTTGCGGGGCAGATCGATCTCGACGATGACGGGTACGTGCTGACGCGGGAGAACATCCTGACGACGCGGAAGGGCCTTGTGATTCCGGGCGTGTATGCGTGCGGCGATGTGCAAGACCGGAAGTACCGGCAGGCAATTACGGCGGCGGGCACGGGATGCATGGCGGCGCTGGAGGCGGAGAAGTATCTGGAGGAACACGGGCGCTGATGTTCCCAGACGATGAGAACGGCGATGTGCTCCGGCGCATGGTCTCAGACGGCGACGATCTGAGTAAGCCGCGGGATATCGACTTCGTCGTGGTGTTTAGTCAAGAGGCTGCAGCAAGCTTATTTGCAGACCAGATTCGGCAAATGGGTCACCAGGTCACCGTCGATCGTACTGACACTGCAGAGGGATTCCCTTGGGATGCTCGAGTCGTTCGATACATGGTGCCAGAACATGGAGCGATCAGTCATTTTGAGAGCCAGCTGGCAGAACTTGCTGCGCACCATGGTGGGCGCAATGACGGATGGGGCTGCTTCTCTGTTCCAGTGGTCCCTGATGAAGACTGAATTCATCTCGCACTGCTTGTTTCCGAACACATTCGGGTCGCCGTGGAAGACTTAAAAGCAAACCTGGGACGAGTCGAGCAAGCGATCGCTGACGCGTGCCGGGCTGCGGGGCGGCGGCGCGAAGATGTCGAGCTGATGGCGGTGTCGAAGACGTATCCGGCGGAAACAATCGCGGGGGCTGCGAGGCTTGGCTTGACGCTGTTTGGAGAGAACCGGGTGCAGGAGTTTGCATCGAAGGCTCCTGCGCTGGAGGATTTGCGATTGAGCGGAGATCATCCCATCCGAATTCATCTGATCGGGCATCTGCAGTCGAACAAGGCGTCGAAGGCGGCGGAGGTTTTCGACGCTGTCGATTCGCTGGATTCATTGCGCCTGGCGCGCCGACTGGATGAGGCAGCACGGAAGCTGGGCAAATGCCTGCCGATGCTGATCGAGGTGAAGCTGAGTCCCGAGGAGACGAAGGAGGGGCTCGAGCCCGGGTCGCGTGAAGCGGCGGAGCTGCTGGAGAGTCTGGCCGATCTCAGAAATCTGGAGATGCAGGGGCTGATGACGATTGCGCCGTGGGGTGCGGAAGAGGCCGTGACCCGGGCTTGCTTCCGCAGTTTGCGCGAGTGGCAGGATCGGTGGGCGTCGCAGTATCCGAGGCTGAAGTTCGATGTGCTGTCGATGGGGATGAGCGGGGATTTTCCGCTGGCGATTGCGGAGGGTGCGACGCGAATTCGTGTGGGGACGGCGCTGTTTGGGAAGCGCCAACCTTACTCGGGGCCGCAGTGATGGTGCGCGAGGCGCCGGGCGGAGTGACGCTTGCGGTGCGGGCGCAGCCAGGTGCGAAGAAGACTGCGATCGTCGGAGTCTACGGCGAGGGAGATGCGGCGCAGTTGAAGGTGGCGGTGAAGGCTCCTCCGGTAGAGGGCCGGGCCAATGAGGCGCTGACCGTGTTTCTGGCCGAGACGTTTGGAATTCCGAAGAGAGCAGTAGAGCTGGCGAGCGGGGAGACTTCGCGAAGCAAGGTGTTCCTGCTTCGGGGTGTCTCGCTGGGGGAAGCTCGCAAGAGGCTCGATCAGATCGCGTCCGTTTAGAGAACGCCTGCTCATCGCCTTCCTTCCCTCTAAGTCCTCAGTCCAGGTCGAGATCGAGGCAGCGGCCCTGTTCGGATTCTTGTGTCGATGTGGATGATGCATCGTCTTCATTTTTCTGCTGAACGCCGACGCCGTGTTCATAGACGAGGTTTCCGCCCAGGTGAGCGGAGAGGGCGACGAGTGTGTATGCAGCTGCGGCGAGGGCGCGCCCACCTGCGCGGTTTTTGTCGCGGTGTCGCGCGAAGCAGGAAGAGGCGAAGAGAACGGTTGCGCCGATGTTGAGCAGGGCGTGAACGGTGCCGATACGGCGCGGCGCGGGTTCGCGGATTTCGGACCAGTCCGCGATTCCGGCTACGGCGGAAAGGGCGGCTCCGGCGAGGCCGAGGTAGAGGGTGGCGTCGGCTGCAAAGTCGAGCTCGCTGCGGCCGGTGAGGGCGGCAGCGGAGTCGAAGGCAACGGTCGCCGTCCATGCGCCGATGGGCACGTCGGTGACGGCGGCGTGAAGCGGCTCGTGCATCCACTCGCCATGAAGCAAGGACTTGATGTTGTCGCCCACTTCTCCCATGGATTCGAATGCGGAGTGAATCGCGCCCTGGACGGCTGTCTCGAATTCGGGCTTGATCCAGCTTTGCTGTTCGGCGGCTCTGGCTATGGGGTCGACGCTGGTCGTCTGATGGGCAGGCATGCCGGCTCCTGTGAGTTTGATGGCGCGCCCCCGGATAGGAGACGCGTGGGCTTGGATGCGCGCGGGGAGTGCGTCGTGGCCCGGAGGGGAGCGACGAGGATGGTTCAGATGAGTTCGGCGGGGAGAATCCAGGATGCTGAGAGAACGGTGTGTTCATTGAAACGGTCGTGCGGGCAACTTGGGAGCAGTCGCGCTCTTTTCGGGAAAACAAAGAGCGACTAAGTTTCCCAGTTTGTTGTATTTGTGACCACAGTCACAGGGCGGGGTGAAAGTGGTCACTGCCCATGCAGCGATGCAGGCAGAGACTCAGTAACCATCGGGAGCCAACAGTTTGCGAGCGGGCTGACGCGCCGCGCGCGATGCTCAAACCCGTCTGTGCCGCTCAAGAACTTGCGCCAGGGGAAGATGTGATGAGTTTCGCTACCGGATTAAGAACGATTGTGGTGGCCACCGGGCTGGACGGACGCTCGGATGGCGCGCTTGAGTATGCACGAAAACTGGCGACGGCTTACAACGCACGGGTGGTGCTGGCCCACGGAGTGGATCCGCTTGATTATGCGCAGGTGTCGGGAGTGCCGGGCAAGATTCTGAGCGGGCTGACGGAGCAGACGCGTGCTGCTCTGGACGCGATGGCAGCAGAGCTGATCAGGGAGGGAATTCACAGTCACTCTGAGATCAGGCAGGGTGAAGTGGCGCAGATGCTGGGGGACGTGGCCGCGCAATATCAGGCTGGCCTGATCGTAATCGGGACCGAGGGGAAAGAGGGTGCAGGTCCCGTATTGGTTGGTTCGATCGCAGAGCAGGTGGTGCGGCGAGCTCAGTGCGCGGTGCTGGCTGTAGCGGCGGACTATAACGCCGGCGCATACAGGCCGGTGCCCGGCGGACCGGTGATGCTGGCGATGGAACGCAACGAGGCGGCGACCGAGGCGGTTGCAACCGCAGCTTCGCTGGCGGAGACTTTTCACAGAACTCTGCTGGTGGTGCACGCGCGCCGGCCTGAAGAAGCTGTGGCGTTTTTGAATCCAACGGCGACAACGCTGGAGCAGTACGGTATCGGAAGCGGAAGCCATTTCCCGGTGCGATATCTGGTAAAGGACGGCAAGCCCAGCGATGCACTAGTGGAGGCGATCGCGCAGCACCATCCGAGCGTGCTGGTGATCGGCGTGAAGCGGACGAGCGATACTGCGGGGCCGCATGGAACGGCGTTCACCATTCTGGCGCGATCGCGCGTGCCCGTTCTTTGCGTGCCACCGGAACTGACTGCAGCGGGGCACGAACGCGACACGGCGGCGCACGTTCCTGCGCTTTGACGACATGAGGCCGGGCTCTGCAGCGTGCGAGAGTTCACGGAGACTCCGAACATTCAACGAGAGGCCGCATTGAACAAGAGGGAAGCAAGTCGGAGTAGATGATCGCGACAGAGATTGAGGGTGGGACGTGAATACTGCAGCCGACTACGGACGCAACTGGAACGTGCATCGCAATGAGGCGAGAGGAGCCAGGATTATGCAAGCGGAGTGGCGGACGGAAGGTTTCTCAGATAGGTGCGACAGCGCGGCTGCGCGGCCCATCGCCGAACTGTTGGCATGCCCGCCGGCGATCGGGAACCTGTTGAATGCTGCGGCGGAGTGTATTCAGTTTGTCGTCGGCGATGTGATCTTCCATCAGAACGACCTTTGCCAGGGTTTGTATGTTGTGGTTGCGGGACAGTTGCAGCGGAAGGCAGCGCGTCTCGACTCGCGATTAACGCTTGGAACGGTGCGAGCCGGCGAGATCGTTGAACTCGCCGCAATGTTAGGTGATGTGCGTCACACATATACGCTTGTCGCACAGACGAATGGGACGATTATGCGGTTGCCGAAGGAATCGCTGCGCCGAGCTTTTCATCAATATGCGCCTCTTCGGATGCAGCTTCTCGAGGAGTTAGCGCGCGAAGTATCAAGGGCATACGCTCTGTGCTGCGCGACGAGGCTTGCTGGAATCAGGCGGAGAAACCCGGGCAATGCGGTCGCTTGAGATCGCGAATGTGCCAATTGTGCAGTGTCGCAGATCACATCTGTTTCCTGTGAAGAAAGGCTTTTCAGGCTTGTATTCAACGTTTTAGAACTTTGAGTTGCGCTATACTTTGTACAAACCTCGGGACAAGTATGGCTGGCTTGCACTCACATCACCCTCCGGAAGATTGTCTCAACTGTGAACACCGCCATCTGCGGATGTTTTGCAATCTCACACCGGAAGCCCTGCAGGATTTCGACAATATCGGAATCATGATGAGCCATGCACGTGGCGCAAAACTTTTCACAGAAGGCGACGCAGCACGCAACGTGTTTGTGATTTGCTTTGGGCAGGTGAAGATCTCGTCGACGTCACGAGATGGGAAGACGATGATCCTGAAGATCGCCGGCCCTGGCGACGTGATGGGTTTGAGCGCGGTGCTCGCGAATGTGCCGCATGAGGTGACGGCGGAGGCGATTGAGCCTTGCCAGGTGAAAACGATTCGCAAACAGGAGTTCATTGATTTCCTGGGGCGGCACGGGATCGCGAGCATGCATGCGGCTCAGTCGCTTTCCGGGGAATATTTAACGGTCTTCCATGATGCGAAGCGACTGGCGCTGTCAGGGTCGGCGGCGGGTCGGCTGGCGCGGCTGCTGCTGGACTGGGGACGCGCGGCGTCGAATGGCAAGCCGGAAATTCGCTTTACGATGGCGCTGACGCATGAAGAGATTGCGAACATGGCGGGTACTTCGCGCGAGACGGTTACGCGGCTGCTGAATCAGTTCCGGCGCGATCAGTGGATCGTGATCAAGGGCGCGAGTTTGACGATTGCGAAGCCGGACCAGTTGGAGAGATTGACGGCTTAAAGTTTTCCAGGGGGATGTGCGAAGGGCTGCGGCGATGGCTGCGGCCTTTTTGTTTGGCTAAAGGATGACCGATCGCACTTTGCCCCGACGGTCCATGCCTGAATACCAAAACACGAGTGAATGACTTATTCAGATATGCGCGGCCGGGCGTTCTTCTGAAGCCATTCAAAAAGCGCCGACTCGGTGAGCTTTCCGGAGGCAAGGCTCATGAAGGTCTCGTACCAAGCGGGTTGGCTAGGCTGGGTCTGATTGTTACTGGGTTTGGCGCGGAGTCTAGTTGCCAGTCCCCAAATGCGAGGGAGCCTTCGGCAAAACTCAGGGCTGGCTTGGGGCACCCAATCGTTTGCGCGATTGTTTACGCATGCGCAAACCGGATCGGGTATGTTCGTTAGAAACTTGCTGCTGCAAGGAGAGAGGTCATATGTACAAAGCGAAAGCATACGCGGCGCCCGGAGCTACGTCGCCGCTGGCGGCAACCACGATTGAACGGCGCGATCCGAAAGAGACGGACGTGCAGATTGAGATTCTGTTTTGCGGGATCTGCCACTCGGATGTGCACCAGGCGCGGAATGAATGGAGCGGCGTAATGCCGACGGTGTACCCCTGCGTGCCGGGACACGAAATTGTGGGACGCGTGACGAAGGTTGGGTCGGCGGTGAAGAAGTTCAAGCCGGGCGATCTGGCGGCCGTGGGATGCATGGTGGATTCTGACAGGACGTGTCCCGAGTGCAAGGCGGGGCTGGAGCAATTCTGTCCCAACTTTGTGCTGACGTATAACTTTCCAGATAAGGATACGGGGAAGGTGACGTATGGCGGGTATTCAGACAGCATCGTGGTAGATGAGCATTTTGTGTTGCGCGTGCCGGAGAATTTGAATCTTGCAGGAGCGGCGCCGCTGCTGTGTGCGGGGATTACGACCTACTCGCCGATGAAGCACTGGCGTGTAGGAAAGGGCAAGAAGGTTGGGGTGGTCGGGCTGGGCGGCCTGGGACACATGGGTGTGAAGTTTGCGCATGCGCTGGGCGCGCACACAGTGGTGTTCACGACTTCGCCGAACAAGAAGGACGATGCGCTGAAGCTGGGTGCCGATGAGGTTGTAATGTCGAAGGACGCCAACGAGATGAACAAGCACGCGGGCAGCTTCGATTTCATTCTGGATGCGGTGGCGGCAGAGCACGACCTGAATGCGTACATCAATCTTCTTGCGCGGGACGGGAATCTCACCATGGTGGGCGCGCCGGAGAAGCCGCTGCCAGTTGCGGTGTTCGGACTGCTTTTCCGGCGGCGGAGTTTCTCGGGATCGCTGATCGGCGGGATTGCCGAAACGCAGGAGATGCTGGATTTTTGCGGGGAGCACAACATCACGAGCGATGTCGAGGTGATCCCGATTCAAAAGGTGAACGAGGCGTACGACCGCGTGGTGAAGTCGGATGTGAAGTATCGGTTCTCGATCGACATGGCGTCGTTGAAGGCGGAGTAATCGAAGGGCCGATACAACCGGCTCCGGCAGGGTGTATCGGTCTTGCTTTTCGCGGTCGAACGGTCACGGCCCGGTTGCCGCGATATGCTGATCCAACCCGGTAGAGTGCTATCCGGGGCTGGGTTCTTCTATGACAGCATTGAAGGATTGGGAAAGTTTCTACGTAATCGTTGGTTCATCGGCCGGCGCGCTGATCGGAATCCAGTTCGTCGTAGTCACCCTGATCGCGGGCATGCCCAACGTGCAGCGACAGACAGAGACGAGTAACGCATTCGTCGCTCCGACAATCGTGCACTTTGTCATCGCATTGGCAATCTCCGGTTTACTCAGCGCGCCCTGGCCGGGGTTGATGCCCCTTGCGCTGTTACTGGTCGGCACCGGATCAGCGGGACTGTTTTACGAACTCATCGTGGTGCGTCGAATGAGCAAGCAGAGCGATTATAGGCCTCAACTCGAGGACTGGATCTTCCATGCATTGATCCCGCTTCTGTCGTACGGAGCGCTTGTTGTCTCCGCCTGCATGATTTCCGTCCATACGCCAGGCTCGCTGTTTGGAGTAGCTGGAGCAGTCTTGGGTCTGCTGTTTGCAGGGATTCACAATGCATGGGATACGGTCTGCTACCTCGTGTTCACAAAAAAGGAAACGCATCACGATGCTTGAAGCGCAGTGCGCTGCGCGGCGGTTTGGAGGATTGGGATGGAGATCAAGCGGGCGGGGTCGCAGGCGTCGGGCAGCGGGCCGGCGGAGTGGTTCACGGGAACGGTGCGGATCGATCCGCTGTTCACCGCGCCCGATCCGGCGATGGTGGCGGGCGCGCTGGTGACGTTTGAGCCGGGAGCGCGGACGGCGTGGCACACGCATCCACTGGGGCAGACGTTGATTGTGATGTCAGGGTGCGGACGTGCGCAGAGGCTGGGCGGTCCGATCGAGGAGATTCGGCCGGGAGATGTGGTGTGGTTTGCTCCCGGCGAGAAACACTGGCATGGCGCGGGGCCAGCGACGGCTATGAGCCACATTGCGATTCAGGAGAAACTGGAAGGGAAGTATGTGGAGTGGATGGAGCATGTCAGCGAGGAACAGTACGGAGAGGCAGTGGACGAGGGGACAAGGTGACGAGTTGACTGGGACAAGGTGACTGGGTGACTTCGTCACGGAGGGCTGTGGGTCGGGTCTGATAGCGTTGCGGTGTGCAGGCGATCATCGATTTTATTCGCGAAGTGGACAGGCTGAAGAGCGTCGAGCGGAAGACGAAGCCGTTAGGACTCGAGCGGTATGAGAATTCTGCCGAGCATAGCTGGCAACTTGCGGTGATGGTGCTGTCGTTGTCGCGGTTTTCTGCGGTGCCGATCGATGAGCTGCGGACGATCAAGATGCTGTTGCTGCATGATATCGGCGAGATCGACACGGGCGACACGATTGTCTACGCGACTGCGATTCGCGAAGAGAAGAAGGGCGAGGAGCGGGCCGCGGTGGAGCGGATCTGCGGGATGCTTCCGGAGGAAGTGGGCGCGGAGTTCCTAGGGCTGTGGCTGGAGTTTGAGGCAGGCGAGACGGCGGAAGCAAAGTTTGCGCACGCGATGGACCGGACGATTCCGATCATTTTGAATCTGGCGAACAACGGGCAGAGCTGGCGGGAGAACGGGATCCGTTACGAGCAGGTGATCCAGCGGAACGGGCCGGCGGCAGAGGCGGGGTGTCCGGCGCTGTGGGCTTATCTGAAAGAGAAGCTGGATGAGGCGCAGAGAGTTGGGTGGTTTGGGAATAATTGAGTAGTGAGACTTCTCGTATCCCACCCTAAAGCGCCAAAGGCGGCGGTTAAGGATGGGGTACCCGGTCACCCCGGTCCCGAAAAGCGAGGGGGCACCCGGCTTGGCGGATTCCCCGCCTCCCAGGTCTCAAAAGCGAGACCTGGGGCACCCGGCGTGTCGAAGTAATTTGAGCAATCACATACTAATCGCGTCGTGCACCTGGGGAAGCGGGACGGACTGCTCTTCGATGTCGCGGAGGGTCATGACGGGGCAGCGGGCGTGGGCGAGCACGCGGTAGACCGTGCGGTCATGCGTGAGATTGTGCATGATGGAGTGCGTGGCTGACCCGAGAACGATAAGACCCGCGTTGAGCTCAACTGAGGCGGCGAGGATCTCGATGGCGGGATGACCGTGCGCGATTCGAGTCTCGACTTTCGTGCAGCAGAGATCGTTGGCGCCGGTTTCAGCGGCCAGGATCTGCAACTCACGCGTGGCGGTAGAGTCGAGTGCTGTGGGCAGATGTTCGCGCTTCATCTCGTCGACGGGCGGCAGAACGTGCATCAGGACAAGGCGGGCCTGGTGAGCTGCCGCAATTTCACAGGCAAGCGCTGCGCTCGGGCTTGAGGTCTCTCTTAGCGTGGTGGCGTGCAGCACGACTCGCTGGGAGCCGGTACCGCTGACCGCCTCGAGATGAGCCTCGGGTCCTACGGTAATGACCGGTAGGTTTACCGAGCGCAGCACTTGTTCTGCTACAGAGCCGAGGAGCAACTTGCTTACCTTGCTCCGGCTCCGAGTTCCGAGGAGGATACGATCCGCTTTGAACTGGCGGGCTGCGGCGATGATCTGTTGTGCGGGATAACCTTCGCGGACGATGGCATCGCAGGGAATCTCCTGGGTGCGGGCAAGTGTCCGCCAGGGCTCTAGGGTCTTGATGGCGAAGTCGATTGCGGCTGCCGGATCGTAGTAGGGCATGCCGACCGGATCGGCGGCGATTCCGGCTCCGGCTCCCAAGACATGCAGGAGGATGATTCTCGCATCGGACTGATGCGCCTGCTGAAGCGCAAAGGGCATCAGCCGATCCAGGTCGCCGAGGTCAGTCGCGACGAGGATGATGGAGGGACGGGCCCAGCGGCTTGGTCCCGGATCCGGCATGACAGCCACCTCTACGCGAAGAGGTTCGCACCACTGGAGGCCACGGGATGTGCTGCGGAGCACGGGAATTTGTGAGATAGATCACAAAATGAGCGATCATTTCCTATTGTTTACTCGTAGCGCAGAGCCTCGAGTGGATCAACCTTGCGGGCGCGACGTACCGGGACCCAGCACGCGAGCAGACCCACCGCAACGAACAGGAGCCCTACCGAGGCCAAGGTCACGGGATCACCAGGCTGGACTTCGAAGAGAAAAGACCTGAGCACCCTTGACAGTCCAAGTGCGAGCACAACGCCGACGATTACACCTCCGGCGATCAGGCGAAATCCTTCGCCGAAGATCAGCTTGCTAATGTCTTTCTGCTGCGCTCCCACGGCGCTGCGGATGGCCAGTTCGCGACGGCGGGAAGCAACGGATAAGGAGAGTACGCCGTAAATGCCGACCAGAGTGAGAACGCTGGCGATAGCTCCAAATCCTGCAAGGAGGTTCATGGCGAAGATTCTCGATGAGAGTGAGTCGTCACGAATCTGCTCGAGGGTTTTCACGTTTTCAATGGCAGCGGTGGGGTCGACGGAACGCAATGCGCGTTCCACGTCCACAACTACTGCGCGAGGGTCGGCTGTTGTTCGAACGACGAGGTGTTTTGAGAACGCCTGCGCTTGCCAGAGCGGAAGATAGACCTCGGGCAAGGCCCTCTGGGTAAGGTCGTCGGTGCGGCCATTTGCGATTTCTCCAACGATTTCGATCCCTGGTTTGTCGCGGTCACCGAACCAGATCCTTCGCCCCACAGCATTGCTTTTCGGGAAGAAGCGCTGCGCGAATGCCTCGTTCACGATGGCGACCTTGGCCGCCTTGTCATCGTCGTTGGAACGAAACTGGCGGCCATCCATCAGCGCCATCCCCATGAGGTTGAAGTAATCGGGGGTGACAGCGCGCAAGGGCAATCCGGGCTTGTCACTCTCTTTCAGGGCAGGAGGTTGCCCTTCGATGTCCATAATTGCAGGCCAGCTGTTTCCAGTGAGCGGAACGCCCCAAGCGAATGCAGCATTCTGCACGCCAGGAATCGCTGAGACACGTTCGAGAGCCTGACGATGGAAGCTGTTCCATGTCTCGCGACCTTGCACTTCGGTCACGCTCATCGTGAGGATTTTGCTCATGTTGTATCCGGAGGGCACTTCGGCAATCTTGACCATGGTGCGAATGAGCAAACCAGCGCCGAAAAGCAAAGCAAGCGTGAGCGCGGTCTGGAGCATCGTGACTGCCTGAAGCAGGCGACGTTCTCCGACCGCTGCAGTTCCTTTCGGACTCGCGTTCTTGAGGACTTCCATCGGGTCTAAGCGAAGGGTTCGCAAGGCGGGGAAGGCTCCTGCAAAAAGCGCAGAGAGCAATGCGGCTCCGAGCGCCCATATCAGGACCGTCCAGCCTGCTGTGACTCCATCGAGACGGGGAACGGCGTGGCCTGCAATCAGCGTGAAGAGCTTGACTGCGCCAAAGGCGAGGCCGATCCCGAGCACACCGCCGAGAGCGGCGAGCAAAAGACTCTCGAGCAGAACCTGGCGGATCAGGGCGACGCGGCCCATGCCCATGGCGCTGCGCACCGCATATTCCTGCTGCCGCTGAAGACCGCGTACAAGCAGGAGGGCGGCTGCGTTGCCGCATGCGATGAGGAGCACAAGGCCGGCTGCGCCAAGCAGCGGAAGAAGAATGCGCCGGCCGTCGCGGTTCTGCTCGTCCGTGAGCGATTGAAGCTGTGGACGAAAGCCTTCGAACTTCTTTTCTGTGTGTGCTTCTCGTGCGGCGAGAACGGCGAGTTCCTGCTGGGCCTGGGCTTGAGTGGCGTCGTCGCGCAGGCGGGCGACGACGTTCCAGTCGGGTTCTTTCAGGTTCTTGGGATCTGGTTCGGCAGGGATCCAGAAGTCGACCTTGGCATTGACGTCGTAGTTCGGCTCTTTCGATGCGCCGGGCGATGGAAGAAAGCGAACGTCCGGCTGCATCACTCCGATGACCGTGGGGGAGACCGGCCACCGGCTGATGCGGACGGTCTTGCCGATGACCTGCGGGTCTCCGCCGAACTCGCGGTGCCAGAACTCGTACCCGAGCATGATGGCTTTTGTGGGTCCCAGCTGAAAATCGCCGTCGGCGAAGCCGCGTCCTGCAGCGGGTCGTAGGCCCATCACGCGGAGATAATCTCTCGTTACAACCAGCCCCTGCATGGAGTGGCTGCCGTCGCTGTGAATGAGGAAGTTGAAAGTCCAATCGAAGCCGGCGATTCCTTGCAAGGTTTTCGCTTCTTTGCTCCAGTTCATCCACTGTTCGGCAGGCCAGCCGCGCGGACGCTCCAGGTCTTTTCCATCGGTGCGCACGGTTGGCACAAGCATGAGCTGACCGGGTTTGTGATACGGAGGAGGAGTCAGCAGCACTCGCTGAATCAGGCTGAAAATCGCGGAGGTGGCGCCGATGCCGAGTGCGAGCGTAAGCGCTGCGATGAGGCTAAAGCCGGGCTGCTTGAGCAGCATCCGAGTGGCAAAACGAAATTCCCGCAAAGTGAGCCTCCGATGCCCTGAGCCGATGGAAAAGAATTCGACTAACTACCTGAAATCGCTTACGCCATTGGATAGTGTGATTGCGGGGCCGGTTAGGGAAGAATTTTCTGTTGAGGGCGCAAGCCTTAGTAGAACCGTGTGTGGGGATTATAGGCAGTGGAGACCTAGCCGAAGAGGAACCATGTGCGCTACCGGTCACATTGGGCGGAGGAAAAGGAAACAAATTCCGGCCTGGGCTTGTGGGTTTTGTGCCGATCCTCATTGATTCCTTATTTGATTGCAAACTACAGTTGGGAATGGAATCCCATCTTCCATCTCTCCATCCTTGTAAATTCTCCAAAAAACATAAGGGTTTCGTGCGGGTGATTTAGCGCCGTTTTCTTCGCGGCAGCATTTTTACGCGGCGCACAAAAGGACAACTCATTCGACTTTCTGGAGGTTAAGCGTGATGCTTACTCGGCTTACTCGACGTGTGTCTACCTTGCTGGCAATGGCTATTGCACTGTGCAGCGCGACCGTGGCGCAGCATACGTTTCGAGGCGGAATCAACGGCGTTGTCACGGACCAATCCGGCGCAGTGATCTCCGGAGCAAAGGTGGACGTGACCAACGAGGAGACCAACGTTACGCTTTCCACGCTGTCGAGCTCGGCGGGCGAATATGCGTTTCCTGAGCTGAACATCGGCAAATACGACATTGTGGCCACTGCATCGGGGTTCCAGAGCGTGAAGGTGAAGGGCGTGTCGGTATCGGCGGGCATGATCTTTACGCAGGCGATGAAGCTGACGGTGGCGTCGTCGGCGGAGACCATCGAAGTTTCAGCGGACGCCTACACATTGGATACGACGACCACGACACAGACCACAATCATTGACGCGCAGGCCGTGGACGATGCGCCCTTGAACGGCCGCGATTTCACGCAATTGGCAACACTCACACCGGGGTTTGCCAATTCAGGTGCCGGCGGATACGGGTCGCTGAACGGAACGCGCGCGAACCAGATCAACTGGCAGATCGATGGCGTGGATAACAACGACATCTGGCACAACATTCCGGCAGTGAACCAGGGTGGCGTATCGGGAATCGCCGGTATTATTCTGCCGATTGACTCGGTGGAGCAGTTCTCGATTCAGACGAATGCTTCGGCGGATACGGGGCGGAATCCCGGCGGCACGGCGACGCTCGGACTCAAAGGCGGCACCAATCATCTGCATGGATCGGCGTACTACTACAACAGAAATGAGCTGTTCGGGACGAAGAGCCCGTTCACGCCGACGAAGCAGAAGGTGCGCGACTATAACGCAGGCGGATCCGTGGGCGGCCCGATTCTCAAGGACAAGCTGTTCTACTTTGCGAATTACGAGCAGCAGCGTTTTGTAATTGGTGTTCCGCAGCAGGCGACCGAGCCGACGGGCCTGTGGCAGAGTTATGCGACGGATATCGTCAAGTCGAATGGAGGCACGATCAGTCCAATCTCGAGCGGACTGCTCACGATGCTCTGGCCTTCTTATGCTTTGACCTCTTCTGCGGAGACAAGCATTCCGGTGGTCGGAAATTACGTCAGCCCTGATCCTGAATTCGGATACAGCTACAACGGCGTGGCGAAGGTGGATTACACCATCAACAGCAACAATTCCATCTCTGCGCACTGGTTTGGGGGGCAGGGTAACCAGGTTGCACCGGTAGGCTCGGCGCTGCTGCCTTACTACGAAGTAGCTCCAATTCACGTACAGAACTGGCAGCTGACGTATAACCGGACCTTTAGTCCATCGCTGACGAACCAGGTGGTGGCCGGAGTGAATTACTTCAACCAGATTTTCAACGACGACAAGACAGGCTATGACGTAACCACGCTGGGGTTGATCGACGGCTCGCCTTTCAAAAATGCCCCGAAGCTGCAGATATCGGGGTTCGATTCGACGGGACGTACGCCTCCTGAGGGCCGCAACGATATCACCGGGCAGATTTCAGACAACGTGTCGTGGGTGAAGGGAAAACACCAGGCGCGGTTCGGAATGGAGTTCCGCCGGGTTTCGCTGAACGAGTTCTATCACCGCAACGCGCAGGGCAACTTCAAGTTCAACGGAGCGCGCGGTAACTGGGACCTGAGCAAGTCCGTCCTGGCGGGCTCGATCACGGACGGTGCAGTGAAGGCGAGGCTTCTTGCGCTAGCGGACTTTCTGGCCGGCGACGTGAACACGTCGACAATCACTCTGGGGAATCCGGAGCGGCTCGTATATGTGCATACGTTTGCTGGCTTCGGGCAAGACTCCTATCAGATAACGAAGAGCCTCAACCTTAACTTCGGATTGCGGTGGGACTTTGAGGGTCCTCTGCACGACAGTAAGAAGGACCTGTCGGTGTTCCGGCCGGAACTGGGCGGGATCGTGTTCCAGGGGGACAAGATTTCGTCGGTATACGATCCGAAGTACACGAATTTCAGCCCTCGCGTGGGAATTTCGTACCAAGCGAAACAGCACACCGTGGTTCGCGCAGGCTCCGGCATTTATTACGACACGCCGAATATCAATCCGTTCCTGGATAATCGGCCCGGTAACAATGCACCAAACGGACTGGAGAGCAATCCGGCGGGAGCGAGCCCGGTATTCGCTATCTCGAAGAATCAGTACACATGGCAGCCGGGTGTGGATCCGTTTGGATCGGCCACGGCGCCGACATGCCTTCCGGACAGTCCGTGCGGCGTCTTCTCGGTGCAGAAGAAGTTCCAGCCGTCGTACAACATCAACTACAACTTCCAGATTGAGCAGTCAGTCGGATCGAACGTGATTGCGCAACTTGGTTATGTAGGCAGCGAAGGGCGTCATCTGCTGTCGATCATCGACCTGAATCAGAGCATGCCAAATGGCGAAGGCGTAGATCAGACGAGCCGGCCGTATTACAGCGCGTTCCCTGTCTACGGAAACATCAACGAGATCCAGAGCATTGGAAACTCGAACTACAACTCGCTGCAGGCGACTCTGCGGGCGACGAACTTCCATCACCTTTCGGTGCAGGGCGCTTACACCTGGTCACACGCATTCGATGACGTTACGGCGTACCGCGGTGCGCTCCCGCAGGACAGCACAAACTTCAAGGGTGATTACGGACAGAGCGACTTCGACACCCGTCACACATTTGTGGGCGAAGTGAGCTACGACGTACCCGGGTTCGCGGAACACAAAGCGATCACGGGCGGCTGGCAGTTGAACAGCGTCTGGGCATTCCACACCGGACTGCCGTTCACAGTGCTGACTGATGATCAGACCGATAACACGGGCGAGGGTAACCAGCGCGCAAACCAGGTTCTGGCGAACCCGTATTCCGGATTTAAAAAGCAGAAGGTGGGAGCGGACTGGCTCAATCAGGACGCGTTTGCAGATCCGGCAGACGGGACGTGGGGCACTTCGCGACGGAATGCCTATGCATCTCCGGGATTCGGAGACGTGGACTTCTCAGTCTTCAAGAACACGAAGATCGGGGAACGAGTGAATACGCAGTTCCGGGTGGAGTTCTACAACATTTTCAACCGGACGAACTTCGCTCCGCCGCTGGGCGGCGCGAGCGGCAGCTATAACCCAAACCAGGCGACGATCAGCACGATGCAGTTGTACGACACAATCGGAGACTTCAATGGCGCACCAGGCATTGGGGCGGGCGAGCCGTTCAATACGCAGCTGGCGCTGAAGGTCACCTTCTGACGGAAGTGAGTTGTCGAGTGAAGCCGGCCGCCTTCGGGCGGCCGGTTTTTTTGCTGTACAAGTTGGAGCCGGTCGCGGGTCAGGCGGGAGGGACCTGCGGTGCTTTAGCGAGTTCTTTCTCGGCGAGAATGGAGAGGTCTTTGAGGAAGTGGTGATCTTCGGCGGTGAACGATCTGGGTTTTCTGTCGAAGATGCAGAAGGTGCCGGCTTTGAAGCCATTCACATTGAGAGAGCAGCCGGCGTAGAAGCGGACCTTTGGGTCTCCGACGACGACGGGATTGTCAGAGAAGCGCGGATCTTTGAGGGCATTCTCGACGCAGAGGATGTCGTCGAAGAGGATGGCGTGCGCGCAGAAGGAGATGTCGCGCGAGGTCTGGCAGATGGTGAGCCCCTGGACGGACTTGAACCACTGACGATGCATGTCGATCATGCTGATGGTGACGTAGGGGACGTTGAAGATGCGGCGGGCCAAGCGGGTGAGGCGGTCGAAGCGCTCTTCGCGGGGAGTATCGAGGATGTTGAGGGCGTGAAGAGCGGCGAGGCGGTCGGTTTCGTTGCAGGGGATGGGCGGTGTCTGCATGGCAGCGCTCCGATAGAGCTGGGGATGAACTGCGCCAGGTAAGTGGGAGGATAGCGCAGGTGAGCCATACGTGTCGCCGGATTATGTGAGCGCTGCAGTTGAAATCCTGTGGTAAGCGGATGCCATTTGAAATCTGTTAGGATACGGTCGAATCCAAACAGCTAGAGATCGTAAGGTGTACCAGGGGGTAGCTGTGGTCCGAGATGTGCTGCTTATGGGCGCAATAGTGTTGGGTTCCAATTTCGGGCTCGCTCTGGATGGGCCACCTCCTAATAGTCTGGCCGATGCAGTTGGGAGACAGGGCTTTCTTCTGGACGATTCAACCTTTCCTCTTCTCATGGATGTCGATTTCGTCGTCCAGTTGGACGCCCCGGTTCAAGGTCATCTGCGATTCAGGTGGGAATCCAAAGATCGTTGGTGGACGCGGGTGTCGATGGGTAAATTCGAACAAGTCAAGTTCCAGAACGGAGAACACTCGTACACCGTGCGGAACATTGATTTCACGCCCAAACAGATTGATGATCTTGTCCATCTACTTCACGTGGGTAGCGTGTACGAGAAGCTCGCAGTACGGGAAGAGAAGCATCGAGTAGCAGGCGGATTGCAAATGAGCTGCTTGGATGCACAGAACCCTGATCCAAAGCTCAAGCGCGAACATTTTGAGGTCTGTGTTGATGCAGCCACGCATGATGTCGTGAGTGAGACTCGGAGATTTGAGGGCTACAAGCAAGACGACATCTACCGAACCGAGTTCAGCGACTTCGTTGCTTTTGGAGGACATCGCTATCCACGCAAGTTTGAGTCTTCGAAGAACGGACATCCGCAGATCTCCGCCGTCATAACCGGACTGCAAGAATCGCGTCTTGATCGGCGCTTCTCAATCCCCCGCCGAACGCGATCGAGCGTCGAGTATGCCCAGACATGACGAGACCGAAGATTCTGGATCAGCCAGTCCCACCGCCTGATCACTCTCGGCATGGGAGGGTAGAAACGAACGCTCAGGTGACGGTTAACACCGTTGGCGCGGTCAGCAATGCGGAGATTGTCGGAAGCGTCGGACCCGCACAAAATGCAGCCATTCTAGCGGCGCTCAAAAAGTGGAGATTCGAGCCCGCCAGATGTGGAGCGGAGCCGGTCGTCGCCGATATCTACGTCACGATCGGATACGACAGTCTTTATTGAGATTTTTGCTGGACGCGGCCAGCCGCTTTAAAGCAAACAGAGAAGCCCCGTCGCGAGGACGGGGCTTTTGGTTGAGAGGTCGTTTTTTGTCAGGAGAGGTGAGTGTGCGGGTGGTCCTGCAGGCGCTTCGGCAGCTTGGGGGCGACGAAGGCGGCGGTGTTGCTGTTCATCACCGCGGTGAAGTCCTTGCGGAAGGCTGCCATTTCCTGCGGCGTACCGACTGTGATGCGAAGGCTGTTGGGCCATGCGGGCCAGATGCGGCCGACATACATATCTCTGGCGGCGAGCGCGGCTTGCACCTCTTTGCCGGGCTTGCGGACATCGAGCATGAAGCAGTTGCTCTCTGACGGCGTGCAGGCATAGCCCTCTTTCTTGAGCCATGCCAATGTTTCGGCACGGGTGTCGGCGATGATCTTTTTGCGCGTGGGCACGAGATCGGCGTCGAGCAGGCTAGCCTTGGCGGCGGCGACCGCGGTGACGGGAAGGGCATTCATTCCGCCGAAGCTCGAGATCTTTTTGAGCAGATCGGGGCGACCGACGGCGAAGCCCATGCGAATGCCGGCCATTCCGTAGAGCTTGGAGAAGGTGCGGAGAACGATAACGTTCTTGCCTTCCTTCACGAAGTCGAGGGATCGCGGTGCATCGCAGAGGTGGATGTAGGCCTCGTCGATGAGGATGACGGTGTCTTTGGGAGCATTCGCGACGGCGTACTCGATGTCAGAGCGCGGGGTGCAGGTGCCCGTAGGGTTGTTAGGGTTGCAGATGTAGATGACGCCGGGGTTGGTAGACGCGGCGAGCATCGCCTTGATGTCGTGACGCGCTTCGCCCGTGGGATCGGCGAGAGGAACTTTCAGAATCGGAGCTCCGCTGACCTGGGCGGCCCACATAGGTGCTTCGTATCCGGGATCGGCGACGACGAGAGGGCGGTCCTTGCTGGTGAAGGAGAGCACGGTGTAATGAAGGGGTTCGCTCGAGCCGGCGTAGGGTGCGACTGAATCAACGCTGAGGCCTTCCTGCTTGGCGAAGATCTCGGAAAGTTCTTCTTCGCCGGTGAAGAGGTAGCGGCCGCCGCGGGGAGTGATGTCGAGGATTGCCTTGCGCGCCGCTTCGGAGGGGCCCATGGGGTTCTCGTTGGCGTCGATGTGGATGCCCTTGTTGGGGTCGGCGAATTTGGGGCGGTCGGCGTAGGCGAGGTGTGCTTCAGTGAGGATGGGCAGGCTGGCCAGCGCGGAGGCTCCGGCGGCGAAGCGGAAGAAGTTGCGGCGGGAGATTCCAGTCGGAGTTATAGGGTCGACGGTCGGGTACATCGGCAGGACTCCTTTGGTTGGAATTGGAATGGGACAGAAAGCCGAGCGCGGCGAGGTGACGCGAGACGGAATACGCAAGTAATTGGGAAGGGGAAGGATCCCATAACTGAAGGTAGCGCTGGCATGCATAAAGAAACAAGGAAGAAATGCACTTGCGGGAGATAAATGCGGATCGGGAAGGGGCGATCAGAGCAGTCCGTTGGAGGGTGCGGATGGGAAGGGCGGGTCTCCTATTGCGCGGATACCCGGCTGTGTTAGACTCCGTCGAGAAAACGTATCCCGGAAAAGTGGGTCAGGTTCGGCGCGAATAAACAAGAGTGTGCAACGAGAGACCATGTCAGCTTCGAGATTGGGTCGGCAAGCCTCAACTAAAGCCATTTAGCTTGCGCGCGAGAGGTAACGGCGTTTTTGATTTTAATGATGACATTCAGGTGAGGGAATGTTCGGATTGGTTGCAGCAAACGGTATGTCTCTTCCCCTAATTAATGCGCACTCGCATCTCGCAATGGCGGCTTCTCCGCTGGCGCGACTGGGTGCGCTTGATATCGCCGTGATCGTGATCTACTTCGCCATGGTGATCTGGATCGGCTTCTACCTTAAGGGCCAGGCCAGCACGAGCGAAGAGTTCTTCATGGCCGGCCGCGAGATGACGGCGTGGATTGCGGGGTTGAGCTTTGTCTCCGCGAACCTGGGGTCGCTGGAATTGATGGGCTGGGCTGGATCGGCCTATCAGTACGGCATTCTTGCGGCGCACTGGTACTGGATCGGCGCAATCCCGGCGATGCTGTTTCTCGGCATGGTGATGATGCCGTTCTACTACGTGTGCAAGACGCACTCTGTGCCGGGATACCTGAAGCTACGGTATGGGCAGGGCGCGAGCGTGGTCTCGGCGATCTCGTTCGCGTTTATGACGGTGCTGATGAGCGGCGTGAACATGTTCGCGATGGCCGAGGTGATGAAGGTGGTGCTCGGGTGGGACCTGAACTTCTCGATCATAGTTTCGTCCCTCGCGGTTGCCGCGTATGTGGCGCTGGGAGGATTGCGGTCGGCAATCTTCAATGAAGTGCTGCAGTTCATGCTGATCTGGGGCGGTGCGCTGCTGGTTCCGATCCTGGGCATGGTGGAGACGGGCGGCTGGAACGGCTTCAAGGCGCGGCTGGCACAGAACATTGCTTCGGGCGCAATTGGGCAGGGCGACTACACGCACATGTGGCGCAGCATGGGGCACTTCACCGATAACCCGATGGGAATCCACTGGACGGGCATCGTGTTCGGGCTCGGTTTCGCAATCAGTTTTGGGTATTGGACGACCGACTTTCTGGTCGTGCAGCGCGTGCTGGCGGCGCACAACCTGCGGTCGGCGCGGATGGCTCCGATTATTGGATCGTTCTTCAAGATGGCGGTGCCGTTCATCGTTATTCTCCCGGGATTGCTGGGGCTGGTGGTGCTGCAGAATCCGAACGGCACGCTGATGCACCTGGTTCCGCAGAACCTGGCAACGGAGGGCTCAGGGCTGCACAGCTACAACGAGGTGCTGCCGCTGATGATGGTGCGGTACATGTCTCCGGGATTGCTGGGGTTGGGAATCACGGCGCTGATCGCGGGCTTTATGAGCGGCATGGCGGGGAATGTCAGCGCCTTTTCGGCGGTGTGGACTTACGACATCTATCAGCCGCTGATCAAGAAAGATGCGAGCGATCAGCACCTAGTGACCGTGGGTCGCTGGGCGACGATTCTGGGTGTCGTGGTTTCGATCGGGACTGCGTACCTGGTGATGAGCGCAGCGGGAATCATGGATTACGTGCAGGCGCTCTTCAGCTTCTTTATCTCGCCGCTGTTGGGCGTGGTGCTGGTGGGAATGTTCTGGACGCGGGCGACGAAGGCGGGCGGCTTCTGGGGATTGCTGCTGGGAACTCTGACGTCGGTTGGCCTGTGGGCGTGGGTGAAGGCTGATCCGCATGCCCTGCGGTACGTGGCGCTTTCGCCGGATGCGAAGGATATGGCGGAGAACATGTATCGCGCTCTGTGGTCGGTCATCGTCGCCATCCTGGTGAACGTGGTTGTGAGCATGGCGACCAAGCCTAAGCCCGCTGCAGAACTCGAAGGACTCGTTTATGGAGCTACAAAGATTCCTGAGGAAGAGCCCGTACCGATCTATAAGAACGAGTGGTTCTGGACGGCGGTTGCAACCGTAATGTTCTGCGCGCTGAATATCTATTTCTGGTAGGGAGACGAGATGAGCACATCAGGACACAGTTCGATCTGGTTCTTTATCGGGATTCTGCTCACGGTATATGGAGCGATGATCTTCTGCTACGGCCTGTACGAATTGGCGACGGGACACGTGGCAAACGTGGTGCTGGCAAACCTGCATGCTCCAGTGTGGTGGGGCGGCGGGATGTTGATACTCGGCCTTTTTTACGGTATTCGCTTTCGCCCGGGCCGCAACGGTTAATCAGTTAATGCGGCATTACAAGGAGCTTGAAAGATGGCAGCAGAAAGAAAGATGACGTTTGGCGTAATTGTAGGGAATCGCGGATTTTTTCCGGACCATCTGGCGAAGACGGGGCGGGAAGAGATTCTGTCGGTGCTTCAGGGCGTGGGAGCAACGGCGATTGTGCTGGGGCCCGAGCAGTCGAAGTACGGAGCGGTGGAGACCTACACCGAGGCGCAGCATTGCGCGGAGCTTTTCAAGAAGCACGCGGATGAGATTGACGGCATTATCGTAACGCTGCCAAACTTCGGCGAAGAGCGCGGGATTGTGGATGCGATTCGCTTGTCGGGGCTGAAGGTTCCAGTTCTGGTGCAGGCTACGCCCGACCGGTCGGACGCGATGACGATTGCGACTCGTCGCGACAGCTTCTGCGGAAAGATGTCGTGCTGCAACAACATGATGCAGTACGAGATTGAGTACTCGCTGACGACGCTGCACACGGAGGCGGTGAACTCGGCGGAGTTCAAGGCGGATCTTGAGTGGTTCTCTGCGGTCTGCCGCATTGTGAAGGGGCTGAAGAACCTGCGCATCGGCGCGATTGGCGCGAGGCCGACGGCGTTCAATACGGTTCGTTATTCAGAGCGCATTTTCGAGACGAGCGGGATCACGATCGAGACGATCGATCTGTCGGAGATCTTCGGGCGCATCAACCGGATGAAGGACAACGATGATGCGGCGCAGGCGAAGCTGTCGGCGATCAAGAAGTATGTGACGACGCAGGGGATTCCGGATGATGCGCTGCTGAAGATGGCGAAGCTGGGAGCGGTGATCGAGAACTGGATGAAGACGGCTCCGGTGACGATCAGCGCGGTGCAGTGCTGGACGTCGATGGAAGAATATTTCGGCGTGGTGCCATGCACTGTGATGAGCATGATGTCGAATGAGCTGATTCCGTCGGCGTGCGAAGTAGATGTGCCGGGTACGCTGAGCATGTACATGCTGACGCTGGCGAGCCAGACGCCTTCTGCGCTGCTGGACTGGAACAACAATTACGGAAGCGATCCGAACAAGTGCGTATGCTTCCACTGCTCGAACCTGCCCAAGCATTTCTTCCAGGACGTGAAGATGGACTACCAGGAAATCATTGCGGGCACGGTGGGCAAACTGAATACGTTTGGCACATGCGTCGGTCGCGTGAAGCCGGGCGTGATGAGCTATGCGCGCTACTCGACGGACGACCGGCGCGGGATCGTGCGCGGCTATACGGGCGCGGGGCGGTTCACGGAGGATCCGCTGGAGACCTTTGGCGGCGCGGGGGTGGCGGAGATTCCGCAACTGCAGAAGCTGCTGAAGCATATCTGCCGCGAGGGATTCGAGCATCACGTGGCGGCGAACTTCAGCGACGTTTCGAGGTCGATCCACGAGGCGGCGCGGTATCTGGGATGGGAGAGCTATTACCACCCAGGAGAATAGAAGCAGGGAACGAAAGAACAAGGTGACGAGGGACCGGGGCGTGGCTGCGCAGGAGTAGCTGGTCTGGTCCCTTGAGTTTGTTTGGGGAAGGTGGGTGAGATGGCGAAGAGGATTGGGAAGGCGCTAGTGGTGGGCGGCGAGACCATTGTCGCTGAGGCCGCGTGGAATGCGGAGTTGGAAGAGAAGCAGGCACGGCTTGTTGAATGGTTACGGCGCGAGAGCTTGAGCGGGGTTCTGATCCGGCGGAATGAGAACGTCGCGTGGGTGACGGGCGGAGCAGTGGAAGTGCGCGTGCTGACGCCGAGTGAGACCGGGGTGGCGTCGCTGCTCATTACAGCGGAAGGGAAGCGGTACTACTTCACTACGGAGAACGAGGCGCCACGGCTGCAGGATGAAGAATTTGGGGCACTGGATTTTGAGCCGGTCCTGTTTCCATGGTTCGCGGATGATACGGCGGCGACCGCTGCGAAGCTGGCGGGCGGCCCGCTGGGTTGCGACACACCGGTGCCTGGGACAATTGCGGTGGACCTTCATCCGCTGCGGGCGTCGTTGAGCGAGAGCGAGATTGCGCGGTACCGGTGTCTGGGTGCCAATACGGCAGCGGCTACGGTGGAATCGCTGAAACAGGTAGAGCGTGGCATGAGCGAGTACGACCTGGAGGCGATTACGGCGGCGAATCTGTTGAAGCGCGGCATTCTGCCTTCGGTGTATCTGTATGCGGTGGATGATCGGATCTACAAGTACAAACATGCGGTGGCGCGGGGAGCGAAGCTCGACAAGTATGCGATGCTGAATCTGTGCACGCGCAAGTGGGGATTGGCCATCTCGATCACGCGCTTTTTGCATTTCGGCGCGGTGCCGGCAGAGCTGCAGGAGAGGTTCAAGTCGGCGGCGCAGGTGAATGCGGCTCTGCTGGATGCGACCAGGGTCGGCGCGACTTCACGGGACCTGTTCAAGGTGGCACAGGCGGCGTATGCGGCGGAGGGGTTCCCGGGTGAGGAGTGCTTTCATCACCAGGGTGGGCCGACGGGATATGGGGAACGCGAGTGGGTGGCCACGCCGAACGGAAAAGAGACGGTGGTGGACAAACAGGCGTTTGCGTGGAATCCGAGTATCCGCGGCGGAAAGGCGGAGGATACGGTGATTCTGCGGGATGGGAAGATTGAGTGGCTGACGGCGACGACGGAATTGCCGGTGATTGAGGCTGAGGTGAATGGGAAGGTATATCCGGCGGCGGGAGTGCTGGAGCGGTGACGCAGTGGTCGAGTTTCCTATGACCTAGCGTGGGAAAGAGCCGGGAGTTTGCGTCCCAGCTTACGCACAGGATTCAGCAGCCTGTGTCGCTAAACTGGAAGTTGCTCCCGATGCCTTCCTATTGCGAAGTCGCGCTGCCGGTGCCGCTGGACCGGACATTCACTTATGCGGTGCCCGAGTTTGAGCAGCCGGCGCGTGGAGCGCGCGTTATCGCTCCTTTTCGAAATGAAAGGTTGATCGGTGTGGTGACGGCCGTTGGTGTCGCCGAGCCCACGGAGTTTGCGGCGAAGGCTCTGGAAGCAGTGATCGATGATGAGCCGCTGCTTGGAGAGAATCTGCTACAACTGGCGGAGTGGATTGCGGGGTATTATCTCGCGCCGCTTGGCGAAGTTCTCCGGACGATGCTGCCGCTGATGGCGGAGGTGCGCCGAACTGTCTACTACCGGATTACGGACCTTGGGCGGGATGCGTTGGCGAAGAGCCTAGATGGAGATGATGAGACCCGTCCTTCCCAATCATCGGGCAAAAAGCGCGGGATGAATGGGACACAGCTCAAGAGCAGCTCAGGAGCGCAGAGCGTAGAACAGACGGTGTTGCAGAGGCTGTCCGCGGGAGAGCGGGTAAAGGCGTCGACGCTGCGAACGGCCACGGGCGCGAGTTTGCAGACGCTGGCGCTGATGCTGCGCAGGAAGTGGGTCGCGCGGGAGACTTCTGCCGTGGAGCGGGATGCGCGCAGGACGGAGCGGTTCGCGGTGCTGGTGGAGAATGCACGGCTGCCGGTACTGACGAAGCTGCAACAGGCGATTCTGGCGGAACTCGCGGCGAGAGATGGAGAGCTGCCGCTGGCGGAGTTGCGCAAGAAGGAGCTGCCTTCGTCGACGCTGCAGACGCTGGTAAGGAGGGAACTGGTACGGATCGAGGAGCGAGCAGCGGCCTTTAGGCTGGGGGGAATTGAAGGGGCTGCGCAGCCGCTGATGCTGAACGAATCGCAACTGGAGGCGCTGGCTTCGATTGTTTCGAAGCTGGGAGAATTTCATCCGTTTTTGCTGCATGGCGTAACCGGGTCGGGGAAGACGGCGGTGTATCTGCAGGCGATGCAGCGAGCGCTGGACCGAGGGCAGTCGGCGATTCTGCTGGTGCCGGAGATCGGTCTGACTCCGCAGATGGTGGGGCTGCTGGATGCGGCATTTGGATCGCGCGTGGCATTGCTGCATTCGGCGCTAACGCCGGAGGAGCGGACAGAGCAGTGGAGACGCATTCATCGCGGAGAGGCTCCGGTGGTGGTGGGAACGCGGTCGGCGATTTTTGCGCCAGCGCCGAACCTGGGGCTGATCCTCGTGGATGAAGAACACGATCAGAGCTACAAGCAGGAGGAGACGCCGCGCTACAACGCACGCGACGTTGCCGTGATGCGCGCGAAGCTGGAAGGCGCTGTTGTTGTGCTTGGGTCGGCGACGCCGTCGCTCGAGAGCTGGCAGAACTCGGTGCAGGGGAAGTACACCCGCATCGAGATGAACGACCGCGTGAAGAATCGGCCGCTGCCCGAGGTCGAGCTGATCGACATGCGGCGCGAGTTTCAGGAGACCGGGCGGGAGCAGTTGTTTTCGCGGTCGCTGGTGGATCAGACACGAGCTGCACTGGATCGCGGCGAGCAGGCGATTATTCTGCTGAACCGCCGCGGATATTCGTTTGCGGTGATCTGCCGGGCGTGCGGGAAGAAGCTGGAGTGCCAGAATTGCGCGATCGCTCTGACCCATCACAAACCGTCGGGCGAGGATCAGATTGCGAGGGCGGGGCAGCGGCTGGAGTGCCACTACTGCGGGTACAAGCGGACGGTTCCATCGAAGTGTCCGGAATGCGAGAGCGAGCACTTGTATTATCTTGGCGCGGGTTCGCAGCAGGGTGAGGAGCGGCTCGCGGAGATTTTTCCGGGTGCGCGGATCGGAAGGATGGATCGCGACACGGTGCGCGGGAGACACGATCTGGAGCATCTGCTGGCGCGATTGCATTCGGGCGAGATCAATCTGCTGGTGGGTACGCAGATGATTGCGAAGGGGCACGATATTCACGGCGTGACGCTGGTGGGAGTGGTCGGATGCGATCATGCTCTGTCGATGCCAGACTTTCGCGCGGCCGAGCGGGTGTTTCAGTTGATGACGCAGGTGTCAGGGCGAGCGGGCCGCGGAGAACTGCCGGGACGTGTTGTCGTGCAGACGTACTATCCGGATCACTATGCCATTCTGGCGGCGAGCAAGCATGACTACGGCGCGTTCGGCGAGCGCGAGCTGAAGTATCGGCGGTGGATGCACTATCCACCATTTGGCGTGCTGGCTAATGTGCTGATTCAGTCGGAGAAATTGGAGGAGGCTGCCGGGTGGTCGGCGGAGATTGGGAATTGGTTTCAGAAGACGACGCCCGAGGGCGTGCGGGTTCTGGGTCCATGCACGGCGCCGATTGCAAGGATCAAGAATGTCTACCGATTCCATTTGATTCTGAAGGCGGGCTCGCGAAAGGCGCTGAATGCGGCGCTGCGGGGCGCACTGGCGCATGCGGATGGTGCGGGCGTTCCGCGAAGGAACATTGTGGTGGATGTGGATGCGCAGAGACTGATGTAATCGAGCGGGTCGTCAGTAGTACTCGATGGTGCGCTTTACTTCATCGCCAACACTTTTCTGCAGTCCGTTCGGCAGATCTCGCGACGCAATCGCTCTAGATAACCAATTGCCTTGCGAGTCGTACTCGTAGGTGTAGATCGTCTCCCCGCTGCGGTTTTCGTCTGCTTCAGGACTGCCGTTGCCGCTTGCTTCGTAGTGGGTGGTCTCGCTTTGCACGTCACCTTGTTGGTTGTACTTCGTGCGTGTTGTCTCGTGAATGTGGTTGAAGGTGTTGTGGGTCGTCCGAACCTTTCGGCCCCGGTCATCATATTCGTATTTGACCAACCACATCTCTGGGCCTCCTAGAAATGCTGCGAACTGATCACGAAGCTCCTGTACGTTGCCTGCTTCGAGAATCGCTTTCTGATTTCCGGCCGAAAGCATCGCAATGGGATCGGTCATCAACATCTTCTCTTCGCTGACTCGGCCCTGGCTATCGTAGATTCTGATCGCCCGGCTTGTGACCGTGCCCTCTGCGTCGTGGAATTGCATCTCGATGGGCCGGTTCAACTCATCGTAGAGCGTTGTTGCGCTGCCACCTTCGGAGGAATTGGTGTAGGTACTGCCCTCGTCATCGAAGAGGTGCTCGAAGCTGGTCGAGATGGCGGAGGTGCCTTGCTGCGTGTCGGCGGGCTTTCTGATCGCGATCTTGGTTTTGCGGCCATTGGCATCGTATTGGAAGGCAATCGGGTTGGTGGGATCGCTGGAACAGGTAATGCTTTTGAGGCGTCCAGTGTCGTCGTAGTCGTAAGTGGTTTGTGACATCAGCTTGCTGTCGGTCTCGGCCGTTCTCGTCAGCATCCGGCCATCTTTATAGGTGTATCGGATGGCGGTCAGTGCGTTCGCTCTGCCCTCACCGGACGGTGCTCGCCACCATGTTACGGCCAGTCTGCCCTCGCGATCGTATTCCGTTTTGTTCCATTGTTCAGCTGCCGGCCTGGCCTTTCCCTCCGCATCGGTCCACGCAGGATACGTGCGTTCTTCCGTGACGGAGCGGACGGGGCCGCGGAGACCGGCTATGTCGCGGTCTGAACTAGTCATATGAGGAGAGACGTTCAAAGTCTTTGTTCCATTCTGCTGTGCGTGTGTGAGCTCTTGAAAGAACAGCGAAGATGTCAGGGCAAGCACGACGCGGGCGCCTCTTCGAGATTGCGGGAAGGCGCGATGAACCGGACCGATCACGACAGACACTATAACTCAGGATTTCCAAGGCTTGTCACGTTCAACAGGCAGCTCGCGGAGCTAGAATTCCGCGCGAGTGAGGGAGCCATGGAATACCGCAATGCATTTATTGGGAAGACGGACACACCTACGCACTCGGAAGTGGCTGAGGTGCTTGGCCCAAAAATGAAGCTGTGGGATGAGTTCATTGCGTGGATGAGCGAGAAGGAGGGCGTCTCGGATCAGGAGTGGAAGGGCGTAGTGGTGAAGAAATACGGGTGGAGTCTGCGGCTGAAGAAGAAGGGCCGCAACATCATCTATCTAAGCCCGGGGAAAGACTGCTTCATGGCGAGCTTCGTTCTGAGCGACAAGGCTTTGAAGGAAGCAAAGGGAGCGCATCTTTCCAAGAGTGTGCAAGATGCGCTGGAGGCGGCGCCACGGTATCCGGAGGGGAATGGGATAAGGCTGCTGGTGCGAAAAGAAGGAGATGTGGGAGCGGTCCGGAAGATCGCGGCCATAAAGATTGCGAACTGAGTCGACCTGATCGCTTCCCATCCATTCCGCAACAGCGCGGAACGGATGGGAAAATCTCGTTATTCGTGTGTGTTGGACGAGGGGGCGGGAGCGCCTTCGGTCAATGTATGCAGCTCTTTGCCGGGCTTGAAGCGTACGGCCTTTCCCGGCGTGATGCTGACTTCAGTTCCGGTTCGCGGATTGCGGCCGATGCCGGTTTTGCGCGCGCGAACGCTGAATACACCGAAACCACGCAGTTCAATGCGCTCGCCTGCAGCAAGCGCTTCTTTGAGCCCTTCAAACACAGTGTCGACTGCCGCTTCGGCCTTGGTGCGGGGCAGGCCTGTGCGCTCGATCACATGGTGCACGATGTCTTGTTTAATCAAAACGTCACCTCGCTAGCGCGACTGTTCTCCGACTGTACCACGCCCTACCGGACTGATGGTACAGCGTTTGGCTCATTTGTGGAACTACGGGGAGAAGGAAATTTGTAGATTGTGACCGGAAGAGGGAACGGCAGGGGATTAGGTTTACCGTGATTCAGCTCACCCATTTTGGAGGGCTCCAGAGTGGTTTTGTGGAAACCGGGGCGTTGTGACTTTGGAGATGGTCAAAGTGGTTCCAGCTGAACGTAAACCCTAGGCGAACAAGTGACTTTGCCGGATACTGTTGTTTCAGGTAACCATAACCGAAGTTCTTAGAGTAACCGTCTTCGGTGTGAAGGCATAGAAATTGAAGGGGTTAGAGTTTCGTTGGCTTGCAGTGGTTGCCGCAGCCCGGCGGAAATTGATCAGCCCCGTCGCTCATTAGGGCAAGGCAAGGAGAGAGGCTCGATGTCCGCGATGTACAGTACAGATCCAATCCGAATCGGTGTAGTGGCTAACGAACCGATGCGGCTCGAAGGCCTCACCAGTATTTTTGAGAATCACGCCAAGCCGGGCGAAGCTCCTCTTGTGCCAATAGTTGGGACACTTGAAGAGCACCTCGACAATGAAGCCATTGAATACGTTCTGATCGACTGGAGCAGTTCTACCAAGAAGCTCGGAGTTCTGGAGGGCATACGGCGCAAGCGGCCCACGTTGCGGATGGTAGTCATTGGGCCGGACAGCAATGAGCAGGTAATGATGGATACGATCATTGCCGGTGCGAGAGCGTATCTGGACATGGGCGCAGGGCCGAGGCTGGTACGGGAAGCGCTCGATGTAGTCATTTCAGGATCGATCTGGGCGCCGAGAAAGCTGCTTTCGAAGCTGATCGACCGGCTGCTCTCGGGAGAAGACGCCAGTGTTACCAGCCCGCGGCCGCATCTCACGGCGCGCGAGGAGCAGGTGCTGCAGCTGTTGCTGCTGGCGCGGTCAAATCGCGAGATTGCCGAGGAACTGGGGATCGAAGAGCGCACAGTGAAGGCGCACGTGGGCAAGCTGATGCGGAAGGTAGGGGCGGAGAACAGGATTGAGCTGTCGATGCGGGCGCTGCACGGGTCGTACAAGCCGTCGCCAGTGCAGAACCAGTACCAGGTCATGGAGCCTGCCACTGTTTAGGCTGGTAACTACGAAATTACCTGCATATCGATGACCTATATTCTAAAACCTTAGTACTCTTGTTCCGAATTGAGACGTTACCCATAATAGGTTTTAGAAACAACGCAGATCTGGGGAAAGGAGTTCCTGGGCGATGAGCCTGCGAACTCCTCTTTTTTTGGTCCGAGCACCCTGCCTTGCTGAACTCCCGCCCAAATATGGAGATTCCCGTTGATCGAAGTGGTCCGGCGCCACGCAGCGAGGGCCCGTCTGTGCATTCAGCGGCCCATGGCAACTGCTAGCCTAAGCGGGACGGTGTTACACGACGTTGTTCACGATTCAACTCTTTTGAGCGATTCAGACGCGACTTTGACGAAGCGCTTCTGTCCTATACATGCAGCAGTCCGTGCGCCCATCACCGCAGGCGCGCGCAAACATGAAAGGAATCCCCAGATGAAAAGACTTATTGCTTCCCTCTGTCTTTGTTTATCGACTTCGATCTACGCGAACGCTGCTTCGTCGAAGCAGGATCTTCAGGACCGCATTGACTCGGCCAAGAATGTATTGGACGAGATTATGAACGCACAGGACAATACCATCCCGAGGAACATTCTTCAGCAGGCTACCTGTGTGGGCGTGGTGCCGGGAATGATCAAAGGCGCCATCATCTTTGGCGCGCAATATGGGCAGGGAGTGGTGACGTGCCGGACAGGCCACGGGTGGAGTGCTCCGGTGTTTATACGCATGGCGGGTGGTTCGTGGGGACTGCAGATCGGCGGGCAATCGACGGATCTGATTCTGGTGGCTGTGAACAATCGGGGGTTCCAGGATCTGCTGAAGAGCAAGTTCAAGATTGGCGCAGATGCGTCGGCGGCAGCAGGGCCGGTGGGCCGAGCGGGACAGGCCGCAACAGACTGGAAGATGAATGCTGAACTGCTGAGCTACTCGCGGAACAAGGGAGTATTCGCGGGGATCAGCCTGGACGGGACGGGCGTGACACAAAACAAGGTAGACACGGAGACCTACTACGGGTCGCCACAGAGTTTCGAGAGCGTGTTGAAGGGGAATGTAGCAGTACCGGACGGCGCGGTGGAGTTTGTGCGCGACGTTGCGCACCACTTCACCGAAGCGAAACAGGATTCTCAGCAGTAGTGAGAAAGTAACGCGTGACGGAGGCGGTCTCTTCAGGAGGCCGCCTTTTCTGTTTGCAAATTGCGGGATGCCGGTGATTGTTGTTCGGCGTAGAGCCTGATCGGTGTCCTACACTTGTCTTTGCCCGAAACGATGCAGAAGTCGCTCGAGTACTGGCTTGTAGTGGTGGTTGCGCGCGTGCTTGGGTGGATGCCGCGCAGGCTGGCACGGCTGTTTGCGGACGGGCTGGCCTGGGGTGTGTATCTCGCGATGGGGCGGCTGCGGCATGTGGGTGAGCGGAACCTGCAGCTTGCCATGCCGGAATTGCCGGCGGAGCAACGCCAGCAAGTTCTGAGAGGGGTATACCAGCATCTCGGCTGGCAACTGGTCGAGTTCTGCCATATGCCGCGTTACACACGCGACAACACCAAAGATCACATCCGGACCGAGGGGCTGGAGCACTATCTCGCGGCACAGGCGCTCGGCCGTGGTGTTCTGGTGCTGACGGCGCATCTTGGCGCGTGGGAGTTGTCGAGCTTCTATCACTCGCTGATGGGCTATCCGATGGGCATGGTGATCCGGCGTCTGGATAACCGAAGGCTCGACGAGTTCGTGAATCGTATCCGCTGCATGCATGGCAATCAGGTTTTGCACAAAGACGACTTCGCACGCGGACTGCTGCACGCAATGCACGAGGGCGGTACGGTCGGCATCCTGATGGATACGAACATGACTCCACCGCAGGGCGAGTTTGTGAAGTTCTTCGGGATAACGGCGTGTACGGCGTCTGGACTGGCGCGCGTTGCTCTGAAGACGGGAGCGGCGGTGCTCCCGGGCTTTATGCTGTGGGAGCCGAAGGAACACAAGTACGTGCTGCACTTCGGTCCTCAGCTGCACTTTACCCGGAACGGTGAAGCCGAGGCTGACGTACTCGCGGCGACGCAGCAGTGCAATGACGTGCTGGAATCGTGGATACGGCGGTATCCGGATCAGTGGCTGTGGATCCACCGGCGGTGGAAGACGCGGCCGGCTGGAGAAGCGCCGCTGTACTGATTTGCCCGGCAGGATCGTGACAGCGTAAGTTGGCTGGCAATGATCTTTCCGGTGAGTTTCAGAATCAGGTACGAACAATCCCAAGTGGCCAAAGCCCTGTCTTCCATCTGCGTCCTGTTGGCACGACTGAAGTCGTACCCTTTCAAAACAGCGGTCGAACAGAGTGTCGTCGCGATTGCGGTTTGGGGGATCTTTTGCGTTGTTTCGGTGCGGCTAAAGCGGCGCCGGTTCAGTACAGCGGTTCGACGAAGTTTCAGAGTTGAACGCGGCTTGTCTGCGATCGCAACAGGTTGTTGTTTGCTCGGGGGTGCGCAGGCTCTGTTGGCTTCGCATCTTGTCACGGGCAATGGTTATGGCTTTGCCGTAGTGTCGCCGGAAGTGGGTGCAGTGACGAAGTTTTATGCGCATCCGTACAGCTTCGTTGCGCCGGATCCGCAGAAGCCGCTGAGTGAAGGGATTGAGACAACGAACTTCATCACCAGCATTGGATGGACCAATCCGGCGGGTCCGCAAAACGGCAGCTACTATGTCGAGGATTCGCACGTTATCGCGATCCATAGCTATCGCGGCGACCTCATGGCCTTTATGCCATTTGGATTTGGGCATCCCGCATTGATCCTTCTGAGCGTGCCGGCAAACAGTGACGAGCGATTGCAAGTGCGGTGGGCTCACGATGTCGATTCGGAAAAGGAGATTGAGTTCGCCGGCGCCATGGGAAGTTCTTCAGGCAGGGTGCTTCATTTTTCCGGCGTTCAGGAATCACTTCTCCTGGTTCCGTTGGAGTCTGTTCGCCATGAGACCAAGAAGCAACCTCTGTCGGGAAGCAGGTACTGGGCCCTTATCTCAATTGGCCCAGGTGAAGACACTCAAGGGGTCTTTTCGGAATTCAATCAGTGGCGGAATGGTTTAACTCCGAACTCGATGGCTAAGCGCGAAACGCAGCAGCTTGAGCGTTGGCGCGTAAAGCCGGCGGTGCATTTTGCTTCGGAGGAGGAGCAGCATCTGTGGCGGCAGAGCGAGGTGATGCTGCGGATGGCGCAAAGCCGGGAGCCGAATCGCGAAGGGCGGCATGGGAATGGGCTGATCGTGGCAGCGCTGCCAGATGGAGTGTTCTTCACGCCGTGGGTGCGCGACATGGCTTGGGCTACGGTGGCGCTGGCGCGGATGGGACATCGCGAGGAGGCGCGCGCGGCGGTGCTGGCGTACTTCAACGCGAAGCCTACGGGCAGGATGCGGGCGGAAACGGGTGGAGCGGATTATCAGATTTCCGTTGTTCGGTATTTCGGCAATGGAGAGGAAGAGCCGTTCTTCACGCAGGAGGGAAGCACCAACATCGAGTTTGATGATTGGGGCGAGGCGCTGTGGGTTCTCGGCGAGTATCTGAAGCGATACGACGATTCGGATCTGCTCCAGGCGGAGACGTACCGGGGGAACCTTTACGAGAGCGCGCGCGACTTCGTTATGAAGCCGCTGCTCGCCAACACTGAGCCATATGGCGGAGGGTTGATCGTGGCTGCGGACACCTCGATCTGGGAGGAGCGGCAGAGGGACAAAAAGCATTTCGCGTTTTCGACCGCCGCGGCGATATTTGGGTTGCGTGAGTTTGCTGATGTGGCTATGCGCGCCGGAGATGAGAAGACTCGGAGTGAGGTGCTGGGCAAGGCTGATGCTTTGCAAAAGGGATTCGATGCGGCGTTCATACGTGGAGGGCATCTGCGTGGGACGCTGGAGCAGGGCGTAAAGAACGACATCGATGGCGCGCTGATTCCGATCATCAACTTCGGTGTTGTGAAGGATCCGACGATCATCCGGGATACGGTGGAGAGGATGAAGCTGTTGAAGGTCGTGTCGGGCGGGTACAGGCGCGTGCGCGGGACATACACGGATCCGGCGATCTATGAGTACTGGTATGAGCAGGAGGAGTTCCTGTTTGTCGATCTGAGCCTGGCGGAGTTGTATCGACGGTTGGGCAAGACAGGAGAGGCAGACGCGATACTCGCGCGGATCGTGAAGAAGGCGGCGGCCGATCACGACATCATCCCTGAGATGTATGTCGCGGTGCCGTGCAAGCTGTTTCCGGGAAAGGTTGGTGACCCTACGGGAGCGCTGCCGATGGTGGGATATGGAGCGGGAGCATTCGTGCTGCACGTGATGGAGAGGGAGCGGTGGAGGGCAGCCGGTGGGAAATGACGATTTCGAAACTGTTCAGCCTTAACCGCGAACGGCTGCGGTTAGGATGGAACGCCCGGCTTGCAAACAAATGCGGGCGCCGCAGCGACGCCCGCATCATAGACAAACGGTAGATCTCAGCCGCAGCGGTGAGGATCTTCGCCGGGATAATTCCCCTGCACGCAAGGAATGGTGCTGAGGTACTCGTAGATGGCGCGGAGGTCGCGGTCTGAGAGTTTGCGAAGATTGGGCCAGGGCATGATCTGCAGCAGATTGCCATCGAATGGATGCGGGATGCAGTTCGCGTTGGGCGCGCCCGTGCACGGTGGGTGCAGATGATCGGGATCGATGCCCGTGCGGATGGTGTGCACGAATTTCTCGAAGCTGTCTCCTCCGATTGGGATTCCACTCGCGTCCGGAGTCAGGTTGCGCGAGATGATGGGAGCTGAGCCGGGAATGAGCGGACCGAAGTTTCTGCCGCCGCCGAGGTAGGTGGCTGGATTCACCTTTTCCTTCTGGTTGAAATAGGGATTTCCTCCGGGCGCGTATTCGGTTTGCGGCCCAGCGGAGTGGCAGCCGTCGCAGTCGCCCACTACATTGACGTAGTAGCTTCCGAGGCCTACCAGGGCCATGTTCTTCCCTCTGGTGTCGAGGGGAACGGGGGCGGCGTTGAGACCGATCTGAACGCGCGAGTCGCGGTCGTGATCGCGATCTTCTGCCTTGGCTTTCGAGGGATTTGTGGACGCGACGATCGCGATTGTGGCTGCTACAGCGCAAACGCCGGTGATCTGAAACAAACGGGACCTGGTCATAGGATTTCCTTTCGGGAACCATGGAATGGGGGAACGTTCCTCATCGCTGTGCAAGAAATTGCCCGTGCTGTTTTGCAACGGAGTAGGGGAACGGAAAACGATGGTACACCGGGGTCAGACGAGTGTCTATAAATTCTTGTGAAAGGAGCGCGATGGGAATGATCAGAAAAGCAAAGCAGTGCGATCGAACCACGCAGGCCGGGCTCCAACTCGGTCGAACGCAGAGCGTGTGATTCCAGTCCTGACAAAGAGCTCGTTGACAGCATCAAGGAAGCCCCAGGGACCTTGCGGGTCGACTGGGATGTAGCGGTCGAGCTTGCCCGCCGCTGCGAGCGCGTCGCGTTCTCCCGCGGGAATGGGGTCTTCAAGCCAGTACCACTCTTCTGGCTGGTCAGGGCTGAGAACGAAGCCAGCCTTGCCGTCGGGGTGCTCGTGATCCCATCGTGCATAGCGAAATGTCTCATTGACGCGATGGGCGTACAGCGCGTGCATGAGCGTTTGAACGCACATGCCGTAGGACGGGGCGTGCGCCGGTGAATACGGCCATGAGGTGAGCCAGCAGCAGTCGAAGAGCTGGCCGAGAACTGTGAGTTGAGTGATCACGCAGGGGCGGAGATCACGGCCGGATCCAGGAAGCACTTCGGCGATGATGGTGTCATCGATGTCAATGTAGAGGGTGTTCTTGCGGTACATGGCTCAGAGCCTCTGCAACCATGATCGGTCAGCTAGCCTGATGAGGAACATTCGATTGGCAATTCGGAAGTGAGCTGCGCAAAAGTTTGTATGCTGACTGCGAACATGCCTCTACAATTCGTAGCGACGCAGGACCCGACACGGAAGGGGCATTCATGGCAGAGAAGAAGTCGATTGTGGAGAAAGCGGCGGAAAAGATCGGATATGGACTCGCGATGGCAGAAGGTATGGCGGGCTCGGTCACAGCGGCAGTCGGGGCGGCTGTAGCGGCCGTGACCAAATCGCCGGAGGAGCAGCAATCTGCGGAGACGAAGCCAGAAGCGCCGAAGGAAGCGGAGGTTCAACGACCGGTGAGGGAAGTAGCTTCTGCGAAGGCAGGCGCGAAGAAGACGGCAGCTGACAAGAAGTCCTCGGTCAGAACGTCGGCCAAGAAATCTCCGGTCAGGAAGACGCCGGCTAAAAAGCAGCCCGTAAAGAAATCGTCCGCCAAGAGGTCGACGGCTAAACGCTCACCGGCGAAGAAAACGGCAAAGAAATCTGTGAAGGGGACATCAAAGAGAACCCGGGCCTAGGCCGGACGTGAGCTTTGACGGGCTGCTGCACGAACGCGCGGTCCCTCAGCGCCGCTCGGGATGACAGCCGGTGTGGTGGTGTGGGACTTCATCGTTCCCACCCATTCGCAAGCAGCGCCGAAGGATGAATGAGCCGATGAAAAGCAAATGGAGGTTCCTCCACTCGCTGAGCTCTGGTCGGCATGACACGACTGGCTGGCATATGAGCCAAATGGATCCGCCTACGCAAGCTTCGGCGTGTCACTCTGATACCCGGCACACGGCGGCTATAAGCCATGTCACGAAAATCGGGAGACATGGGCACCCAAACCCATAGATCGGAACAGTACGGAGCAATGAAAAGCCCGGCCGGAGCCGGGCTGAGGACTTCGACTGCGGAGAGAATCAGGCCATGGCGGCGACTTGCGTCGTTGCCGGAGTTGCAGCAGCAGCGGGAACCTCTGCATGTGTGGGTTGCGCGGGAATGTGCGCTCCACGCGTGAGGCGATGGACGAAGTGATAGGGCGGCCAGGGACCGGAGAGCTGCATCTGGCAGTCCTTCATCATTGCGCTGGTGGTCTGGAACTTGTTCTGGTAGCGCTCGACGCACTTGCGCTCGATGAGGTGAGAGATGTCGAGAACCATCTTGCCGGATTCAGTGAGGCGGCAGCTGACTTCTTCATCCAGAGGGGCGAAGAGGCGATGCATCTGAAAGCTGACGGCCCGGGCCCGGGTTTGACGCTCGCGCTGGCGGGTTGCGGTTTCGCGGAGGTTGGAGAGGTATTCGCGACCGACCTTATCTGGTGCGAGATAGGCGAGTTCTTTGCCGCAGGAGCAGTCGTCAACGAGGATCTTGAGGTGCATCTCGGTTTTGCCGCGGAGTTTTTCGATGTTACCGAGGAACTGGCGCTGGTTGGACCGGATGGATTTGCGGAGGCTTTCGTCGTCGTTGAAGACTGTACCGAATCGGAAGGGAAGAACGGTGGAGTGCTTGAAACAATCTGCAATGACTCTTGCGTGGTCGACCCCGGATTTCTGATTAAGAGCTTCTGCCGGGTTATGCTCACTGACGATAACTGCTAGATCACTGGCTGGGTAAAGGAAAACCTGATTTCCGCTTACTCCGTGGACTGATTCAAGCGGAACTGGTTTTCGGTGGCGGGCTAGTTCTGGGAAGGCTTGTTTCTCACCAATGCAGTAGGCATACCATGCCATATGGAGGCACTCCGTGTGCGGGCGAGTTGGTAGGCTCGCCGCTCGTTAGTGAAGCTCTGTGAACTCAGTACAGACAGCGGTTCGACACAGGGCGAAATATCCCCAATTGAACTACCGGGAATAGTAGTCCTCGCATAATACGGCTGGCAATGTTCTGCATCACGTTCAGCGTAAAAGGTGAGTAGGGAAGCGGAAGTGGCTTTTGCTACGTCAACGAGAGTTGAAGTAGGATGGAATGTAGTTGACGGTTCAGTAGCTTTTGCGATGACGTGAAGTGCTTTTTTAGTAAATAGGCGCGAATTTGGATCCCTGCATCCGTTCCTGGTCCCAAAAGCGGCGTGGCAATCCCGTTCACCGCGAAATATCGCGATGAACGCTCAAGGTGAACTCACGAGTGCATGAGGTAGGCGATGCGGACGACCAGGAGGGCCGAGAAGAGGATGGAGACGATCAGAAGGATAGTGACCAGGCGCATGAAGCTCGAAGTGCGCTTGGCGAGCTTAACGAGTTGTTCTGCCAGCTCGGCCTGATCGGCGGCGTGCTTCTGGACTGACTCCTGCAGCGTAGCGAACTCATCTTCAATGCGGCGGATGGCACGCTTCTGTTCGCCGGTGTGGAAGGTGAGGGCGCGCTGGTCTGATTGAAGCTTTGCGATCGCTTCTTCCATGGGTTTGAGGTCGACCTGCTGGCCTCCATGGCGGTTCGCGATGAGATTGGCGGCGGCGCCTGCGACATTGCCTTCGAGGAGAGGGAGCAGATTGCCCACGATGGGGAGCATGGTCTTGGCGAGTCCGACGGCACGTTCGAGCTTGCCGGGCTTGGGCGGGACGGGATGGGCGAGGGCGCTGGTGACAGGGTCGGCTACACGAGGTGTTTCGGCTAGGGGTATGGCGGCGTTTGCGGCGGTCTTGGGCATTGAGATCTTTTTCGATTCCGGGATGACTACGGGTGGTGCTGCGGTTCTGGCCGCAGGTTCGGCTGGTATCGCAGGCTTCGGCTGTGGCGCCGGAATTGGCGGCGGTTTCGGTTCGGTAACGGGCTTTTGGTGCTCGGCATCTTCGGGACGCACGAGGGCTTCGGGACTGTCGTAGTTGGCATGCCTGATCTTGGGACGCAAACGCGCCGCCGCACCAGGGGCTTCGAAGTCGGAGATCACGTCCTTCGGTTTCGCTGGCCTGGTTGCGGGATCGTTCGGATCTGGGCCGAGGGGATCGATCATGCAGCCACCATTTAAGTAACAACTATAGGCGATGATCAATCGAACCCAGTTCTGAAAAACCGGGACCTATTTCGTATTCTGACGGTTGAGGACGAGTGCGTGAAATCTGTGCTTGTGAGACCGATGCGGAGTTTGCAGCGCAATATTCTTGCGGGATTGATTACGGTGGGCCCGCTTTTCGTGACGTGGCTGGTGTTCAGTTTTCTGCTCGACAAGCTGGTGCGTGCGGGCCAGCCGCTGGTGTACGGATTGCAGACGATGTATCCCGAAGCCTGGCTGAGGCGGCCGTGGATGCAGCCGGTGCTTGCGGTGGTGCTGACTCTCCTCGTGCTGTATGTGCTGGGAAAGCTGACCTCGATGGTGATTGGCCGACAGGCGCTGGGGTTGCTGGATTCCGTTCTGGAACGACTGCCGGTGGTGGCGAAGGTGTACTCATCTGTGCGGCAGCTGCTGGACACGATGATGGCGAAGAAGGATTCGAATCAGCGTGTGGTGCTGGTGGATTTCCCGATGGCCGGGCATAAGAGCATCGGGTTTTTGACGCGGACGCTGGTGGATTCGAATACGGGCGAGGAAGTGGCGGCGGTGCTGCTGCCGAATGCGATTAATCCGACGTCGGCGTTTTTGCAGCTGCTGCCGATGAACCGGGTGACACTCACCGATCTGACGATGGAGCAGGCGATGAGCATGCTGCTGACAGGTGGGGCGGTGGCGCCGGAGAAGATTGTGTTCTCGCGGGAGCAGCAGCCAAGCCTATCGAAGACGTTGTGATTGCCCGGCTCGATGGGGCACATCGCTCTTCGGCGTTTATGATGGACATTCTTTGATCTTCTGTGGAGGCTTTGAACTGAAAATGCGCTTGCGAACTGCGTTTCTGATGATGGTTTGTGTTTCTGCTGGTGTGGCTCAGTCGAAGCCTGAGGCTGGTCCGTGGGTGGGGACGTGGGCGGCGTCTCCTTTCGACGGTGACCCCTGGCATCAGATTCCCACGCTGGTGGATTCGACGCTGCGCGAGATCGTGCACACGTCGATCGGCGGCAATGCGGTGCGTGTACATCTGACAAACGAGTTTGGGAAGGAGCCGCTGCGGGTTGATGCAGTCACGATCGCGGTGAGTTCGGGAACGAGCAGTGTGGATGCGGCGACTCTGCACAACTTGAGGTTCGGCAACTCGCCTTCAATCGTAATTCCGCCAGGCGCAGAGGCCGTTAGCGATCCGGTGGTGATGCCCGTGCCGGCTGCAGCCAACCTTGCGGTGAGCTTTTATCTCCCGCTGCAGCAGGTAAGCAATGTGACGGTGCATTCGAGCGCGCAGCAGGACAACTTCATCGCGACCGGGAACCACGTTCGCGATGCATCGTTCACGGAGCCAGTGGTCACGCCATCCTGGTTCTTCCTGAAGGGAGTGGATGTGCAGGCGAGCGATGCCAATGCAGCGTCTGTGGTGACGTTTGGAGATTCGATCACGGATGGGGCGCTGTCGACGCAGAATGCCAACCACCGATGGCCTGATTTTTTCGCGGCGCGACTGAAAGGGAATTCCGCGACGGCACATCTCTCGGTTCTGGACCAGGGCATCGGCGGCAACTGCATCCTGATTCACTGTGTCGGGCAGAATGCACTGGCGCGGTTCGATCGAGACGTTCTGGCGCAGGCTGGCGTGAAGTACATGATTGTGCTGGAGGGGATCAATGACATCGGGCATCTGCACAGCCCGAATCAGCCCGACTACAAGCTGACGGCACAGGATCTTGAGCAAGGGCTGATGCAACTGGTCGCTCGTGCGCACGTGCACGGTATCAAGGTGTTCGGCGCAACTCTGACGCCGTACAAAGGCGCTGGTTATTTCACGGAGCAGGGCGAACAGATTCGTGAGGCGTTGAATCAGTGGATTCTGACGTCCGGCGTGTTCGACGGGACCATCGACTTCGATAAAGCTACGCGGGACACGGTAAATCCGCAGGCGTTTTCGGCGCAGGCGGATGGTGGAGATCATTTGCATCCGAAGGATCCGGGATATCAGATCATGGCGGATTCGATCGATCTGAGTTTGTTCCGGTAGGGCATTGGGCCGAGGGGGTCTGGAGCACGAACTGCAGATCCCTGGGCTTCGCTCGGGATGACAGTAGGGGTTGCGGTGAGTCCCTTTGCTGAGCGCGACAAAATCTACAGTGATTCCGGGTCTGGTGCGACTGCCGGTTCGGCGACGTCTTCGGCGGCTTCGCTTTCTTGCGTGACTTTGCGCAGGCTGATGTTTTCGAACTGAGCCCAGATGAGGCCAACAGGGATCACGCAAAGGAACGTGACGAGCAGAAGCATCGCGGCGCACGCCATCGCTGCTTCCGCGTCAACTTCGAAGACCTTGGCGAGGACGGCTGCTACGGCGAAGATCTGCGTGAACCATCCGATTACGGGAAGCTGAAGAACGCTCGCGCCACCGCTAATCATCATGAGGACGACAGCTTTGGTGAAGCTGATGGTGGACAGCGCGGGGCTGCCCGTGAATCCGCGCAACGTGAAGAAGTAAGCGCAGGCGATCAGCGTCCACATTGCAAAAGATGTGCCTGCGGCGATGAGAAAGTCCTGCAGGGTGCGGATGGTGTCTAGGCCGGCTTGAAAGCTGCGGATTTTTTCGCCGACGACTCTGCCGACGTTTTTGGAGACCAGGCCAAGCGATTTCTCCATCAGGGCGGCTACGGCGGTCCCGGAGATGCGTACAAGAACGAGAAAGATGACGCCGAATAGCGTGAGTACGAGTCCGCCAAACTGCGCGACGCGCGGGCCCGCGATTTTAGCGAGGAACCCGGAGTGGGTGGACTGCACGATGAGACTTGAGGACGCGCTCTGATCTTGGAAGAGGATGATCATGGCGACGGAGAAGAAGACGGCCATGGTTCCGAAGTCGAAGAGGCGTTCAACGATGTAGACGGCAAGCTGATTGGCGACCGTAAGGCCGGTCTTCTTAGCCGTGAGGTAAGGACGCACCGGATCGGCTACGCGGCCGATGAGCGCGACGGCGGTGAAGCCGATGACCTGCGAGGCGACGAGCGAAAGCGGGCTGACCTTTTTGTGGTGGCGCAGGAGGTAGGCCCACCGGGTGGCGCGGAGAACGTAAGCGAGGTAGATGCCGGCGATGCCGAGGCCGAAGTAGCTCCACCGGGATACGGCGAATTGTTGAACGACCTCATGCCAGTTGATAGGGTGGCGATGCTGCGCGTAGAAGGCAAGCGCGATCAGAGCGGCGAGCACCACGAGTCCCAGGATCAGTTGTCGTTTATTCAAGCGATCTCCGATGGGATGCTGCTGTTATTGTATGTTCCCGCAGGTCCGGCTCCGGGGCGAGCACCGGTGAGCAACTATGCACCTGACTAGGAAGCGCGTTAGCGAGAAGAGGAAGCTTGAAGGGCGGCCGAGATAGCCGCTGATGTCCGGGCGCGCTGCAATTCACGCGCGGCCTCGCGCTGTCGGGCGATCACGCGGCGATTGAACTCGTGGATGACGCGGGCAACGTAGGCGCGGGTCTCGTGGTAGGGCGGGATGCCGTGGTACTTGTCGACTGCTGCCGGGCCTGCGTTGTACGCGGCGAGGGCGAGCGCGATGTTGTCGTGATAACGGTTGAGCAACTCGTCAAGATAGGCCGAGCCGCCGCGAACATTCTGGTCGGGCGCGAAACTGTCGTCTACGCCGAGATCGGCAGCGGTGCCGGGCATGAGCTGCATCAGGCCACGCGCGCCGGCGTGGCTGACTGCGCGGGCATTGCCGTTGCTTTCGGCCTTAACGATGCTGGCGAGGAGGTCGGCATCGACGTTGTGCTGTTCTCCGGCGTCGGCAAGCATCAGGTGCAGGTCGGCGGGGGTAAGTCTGGCTTCCGTCCGGGCCTCTGGAGCAGACGCAGCGGGAGCCGGCGGGTCGGGGACTGTTTCGTAGCTCGTGATTTCTGCGGGCTTCATCTCGATGAAGCTGCTTTCGCCGTGGCTCATGTAGAGGCGAACGACGGAGCCGACTTCGGCGTGATGATCGCAGCGCATATCGAAGCCGTTGGCGAGGTGCACGCGCTCTGCAGCGGTTGCAGCGATTGGGGCTGCGACAGCGATGGCGGTGATGACGAGTTGGGGGGCGAGTTTCAAAACATCCCTCAGGGGCTAAAGCCCGGAATTCCTCTCTGGGCTTATGCGGCACGACTAAAGTCGTGCCCTTTCAAAGCATCTTGAATTCGAACTTCTTCAGAAAGCTATAAAGTCGGGCCGTTTCAAGCATCTTGAATTCGAACTTCTTCCGAAAGCTATGAAGTCGGGCATTTCAAAAACGAACTCTTCAAGCAGCAGCTTGGGTGAAGACTGTTTCCTCAGACTGTAGCAGAGGAGAGGCGGCTGAGGGCTCTCTCCAAAGTTATGGCGACTCCGTCTTCGTCGTTGGGCGGAGCCTGCTTCCAGCCGTTGGTTTTGGCCATGGTGCGGAGGTCCTGGGCAGCGTTGCCCATGAGGACTGCCTGGCCGGCCCACTCCAGCATGTTGACGTCGTTCCAGTTATCGCCGATCGCCATGGTCTCTTTGCGGTCGACGCCGAGACGCGTGGCGAGGCGCTCGAGTGCCCAGCCCTTGGAAACGCCCGGCGGAAGGAGGTCGACGATGGAGAGGTCGCGAGCAGGGTATTCGGTTCGGACGGCTTCGCAAAACTGGCTGAGCGGGCTGGACTTGAGGGCTTGCTCGGCTTGGCGCATCCGTTCCACTCCGCCGGTGACCATTCCCTGAATGGGGTCGTTGCCGTCGGGGAGGGCGTTCTCGAGAGGCCGAACTACCTCGATGGCGTTGCGATTCGCCTCGACCCATAACTCGATGCGCTGGTGCGCCTGTTCCATGTCTTCGAGAACCAATTCGCCTCGACCGACTGTGTCGAAGGTGAAAACCAGTGTTCCGAAAGGCCTTAGGAGTTGGCAGAGTTCGCGGGCCACGCTGGCTTTAAGGTGCGAGCGGTCGAGCGGGTCGCCACCGAGAGTTCGAGTCACTGCTCCATTGGACGTGATGAGGGGCATATCCGCTCGCAGGCCGAGGCCCTGGAGGAGCGGCGCGGTGTATGCGGTTCGGCGGCCGGTTGCGATTGCGACGGTAACTCCGGCGCGTTGGGCAGCGCGAAGCGCCTCGGCGTTCCGAGGGCTGATGTTCTGGCTGAAGGTGGGCAGGAGCGTGCCGTCGATGTCGATCGCCACCAGGCGAACGGGGGGATGCATGAGGCTATTTTAAGGGACTAGGGACTAGGGACTAGGGACTAGGGACCAGGGACTAGGGACTAGGGACTAGGGACCAGGGACTAGGGACTAGGGACTAAGGACTAAGGACTAAGGACTAAGGACTAAGGACTAAGGACTAAGGACTAAGGACTAAGGACTAGATCGTGATCAGTGGTCAGTGGTCAGTCGTCAGTCGTCAGTGGTCGGAGATCGGAAGCAGACATTCAATTAGGTGGTGTGCCCCCCGCCCCCCTCCCATACAGCTTGTAAACAAGTGTCCTGTTTTCTTCTATCTACATGAGAGCGTGCGCTCCAAGTGTATCTCGGGATTGGACTTAGCCGTAAGTGTCTCTTATGTAAGGGGTTTGTTCCCCCGCGCGATCGTTCCTCCTTTTATCCGGAGTCCGCAAATTGAGCTGCGTCTAGCTTTGATCCAAGTATCCGCTTCTGGGGGGAAATTGACTGCAACGGAAAAGGTGATGGGAGGCACAGGGCGCAGTGATCAGTGGTCAGTGATCAGGGGTACGAGGGAACGAGAAGCAGGTGAAGAGGGGACGAGAGGCAGGTGACGAGGGGGTGGGGGTACAAGGGCACGAGGTGACGAGGAGCGGGTGTGATGGCGGGCACGACATGGTGTGCAATCGGGCGAGCAGAATTACGCATCCGGAATGTGGCCGGCGGAGTGGGGCTCGGGGAGTCAGGTATGAGAACTCAGGTTTTGATTGCGTATTGCACGCGCAGCGGATCGACTGCCGAGGTGGCGGAGGCGATCGGGAAGACGCTTAGAGAAACGGGTCTGGTGGTCGAAGTGAAGTCGATTGCGGAGGTGGATGCGATTGCCCCGGGCACGGAGGTTGTGCTGGGGGCGGCGCTCTACATCGGACATCTGCCGAAGGAGTTCCATCAGTTTCTGAATCGCTTCGAGGCGGAACTCGGGAAAGTGAGGCCGTGGGTGTTCGTGCTTGGGCCGACGGAGCGGGAGCGGAAGCAATTTGCCGCGGCCGAAGAGCAGGCCAGGAAGGAACTTGGTAAGCATCCGTCGCTGCACCCGGCGGATATGCGGGTGCTGGGCGGGAAGTTTGATCCGGCAAGTCTGAAGCTTGCATTCCCCATGAAGCTGATCATGAAGGTGCCCGGGAATCCGCTTCGAAAGGTGCCCGCAACGGATATTCGCGATTGGGAGTGGATTCACCGGTGGGCTGGGGCCATTGCCGAGGAGATTGCAGCGCGAATGTGCGTGAGCCCAATGATTCGATAGACTGACTTCATGGAACGGATCTGTGCGAATTGCCACGCAGTGCTGGCGGCCAACAAGAAGGCGGACTGGTGCCCGGCTTGCGGCGGAGCGATGACGGATCGGCCGGAGTTGGCAGAAGTCGAGACGAAAGCTGTTCCGGCTGAAGTGGATCATCGCGGGATTGTTTTGCCACGGCGCCATGCGGTGGGCGGGATCATTACGCCGCAATAGACCGATCCAAAACCAGATGATCGAGATCAAGCGCATCACGCCTGAGACTGCATTTGTGTTCAAGGAGGCACGGCTCCGCGCACTTGCGGATTCGCCGACTGCCTTCTCGAGTACCTATGCGCGGGAGTCGCAGTTTCCGGATGAGGAGTGGCGACGGCGCGCGGAGCGCTGCAGCGACGATGGCAAAGACGCGATGTTTATGGCATTTGAGGGCGGAGCCGTTTGCGGGATCGCGGGCACTTTGAGAGATACGCAGATTGCAGGACGCGCGCAGTTGGTCTCGATGTGGGTGGATCCAGCGTATCGGCGGGCGGGCGTGGGAAGAATGCTGGTCCATGCGGTTGTCGAGTGGAATCGGGATCGAGACGTGCGGGAAATCGTGCTGATGGTGACGGACGTGAATGAAGGTGCAATTGCATTTTACGAGAGGCTCGGGTTCGTGAAGACGGGTCTGACGGAGCAGTATCCGAATGATACGGCGATTGTCGAGCACGAGATGATGCTTCGGATCCCACTCATCGCAGGATGAGGCTGTGCGATGAATGGGGCACAGCTTGAGATGTTGCGATGAAACTTCGGCCGGTTCTTCTGCGTGGCTGCCTGTCGGCGATTGCCATTCTTCTTTTCACATTTCGACTGTTTGCGCAGGAGAGCTCGACGGCTCCGGAACAGCTGCGCCCGGATGCGCGCTTCAAAGCAGACGTATTGGTGGTGGTTGCGCATGAAGACGATGAGGTGATGATCGCGGGGTACCTGGCTAAGCTGGCACAAGACGAGCACAAACGCATTGCGGTTGTTTACGTGACGAACGGTGATGGCGGGGGTAATGCAGTCGGCAATGAGGCGGGTGCGGCACTGGGGCAGGAGCGGCAGATGGAGGCGCGGAGGGCGCTCGCATCCATCGGAATTGAGAATGTCTGGTTTCTGAATCAGCACGACACGCCGAACCAGAATGTTCTGTTTTCGCTCGGGCACTGGGATCATGGGCATGTGCTGGGAGCGCTGGTGCGGTTGATGCGGATCACGCGGCCGGATGTGGTGTTGACGTGGCTGCCCGATCCGGTTTCGGGCGAGAACCATGCGGATCATCAGGCGTCGAGCGTGGTGGCGGCGGAGGCGTTCGATGCGGCGGGAGATGCGACGAAGTTCGCGGAGCAGATTTCGCCGGCGAAGAATCGCACGGGGATGTCGAATTTGACGGAGGGCCTGTTGCCATGGCAACCGCAAAAGCTCTACTTCTTCACGGATGCGTATGAGGTGTTCACGCCGTACTGGTACGACGCGAAGAAGCAGTCGCCTTTCCGGAAGAACCTGGGGGAGGGAACGGGGCCGAGTTTCGCGATGACGGAGACTTCGCCGAGCCGGCATATGTCGTACGCGCAGATTGAGGCGGATGAGCAGACGTACTACATGACGCAGGAGGGGCAGCTTGGCGTGGATGCGGTGAAGGCGAAGAACTTCAAGACGTTCGAGTTTCCGGTGAAGCTGATTTTAGGGAAGTCGGTTGTGGGCGGATCGGTGACGGGAGATGTGTTCGAGGGTGTGCGGACGGAGGGTGTGCCGTTCAAGCCGGTGCATGGATACGCGGCGGAGGGGAAGCGCGGGGTCACGCTGGAGATTGGGGACCCGTGGCGGTTCTATTCGCTGTTCTGGAATGCGCATGATCTGGATCGAATGGCGGCGCTGATTCCGGTGCCCGAGATGGAAGCCGACTATGGCGAGTGGCTGAATGTCGAGCTGCGGGCGTGTAATTACACGGACCACGATGCGGCGATTGATTTGAGTGCGGAGTTGCCGACGGGTTGGGTGGATCACGCCCAGTACAAACGGTATCCGGTGCGTGCGGGGGAGTGCTACCCGGTGACGGCGATGGTTTCGGCGCGGAGTTCAGGTGACGAGAAGTGGGACGAACTGACGTGGACTGCGACGCAGGATGGGCATTCAGTCGGGAGTGTCACGGTGCGGGTTTTTGTGGGGAAGGTGGGGAGCATGCCGCGGTAAAGGTCTGAGAGCGCAAAAGTTCCAAGATCGGATACATGCACCGGAAAGATCCACCCACAGTTGTGGTGATTGGTACCGTCGGCGAACAGCGGAATCGATGCGCGGCTTATCCGGGCAAACTTCCGGATCCCTGGTCATCGGCACCCACAAACGAGGGCCAAGCCTGTTTTGAGACCCGGACCAGTTTTTCTTGTGCCAAGGACCACGCATGATCTAACATTCGGGCTCTTCCCATTCTGTAACGCAGGCCTATCCCCAATTCGTCCTTTCATCCATGGCCACTCGAGGGACAACTCTATGCGTGTCAGAGATCAAGCGTTGGAAACAACACCTTTCACATCAGACAACTACTTTCAGCGACCCGCTGCGCAGGCCGATCAAGCGGACACAGCACGCTTTCCCAGGAATCATGTTCGTTATCCGGCAAAGCTGAAGCCAGTCGAGTGGCTGAACGCAGTTCATGTGCGGAAGCATTCAGGGCCGCTCTCAATTGAGCGCGCCGTACTGGCTGCGTTTGATCGCGCCCATCCCTTAGATGCTTGCCTCGGTACGGCAGAAGAACTGAGTTCCCTCCGTTCCTGCCTCGTCGCCTTTGTGCAGGGAATCGACCGCAATCCGCATCTGCTTGGGATCGGTCGAGTGCTGATAAAGAAGCTTATGACGAAATACCTTACCGCTCGTTGTGCTGTGCTGAAGTTCTGCTCGGAGAATCGATCGTTCATTCAAACTCATGGTAAGCTTCGTGCTCCGTTCATCATCACTGGATTGCCCAGGACGGGCAGCACGTTGCTCCAGCGGCTCATGGCCGAAGATCCAGATGCTCGGTCACCTCTCACGTTTGAGATGGAGAGCCCCTTGCCGCCCATGTCACAGGACGGCGATCCTTTAACCGATCCGCGAATCGCGCGATCGGGCGATGCGCTGAAGTTGCTAGCCCGCATCGCTCCAGGCTTCCTCGAAAAGCTTGCCGAATCTCACTTGTGGAGCGCTACAGAGTTCGAGGAGTCGTACATTTACATGCTGGCGCACAATGGCGTGTCGGTCATGAGTGCTCCAGACGCCGGCGAAGACTATATACGAGTCCAGCGACAAGGGTGTTACCACGCTCCGGTACTTCGGTACGAACGCATGTTCTTCACAATGCTTGATGCCTATAGACCTGCGAAATCGCACTGGGTGTTTAAAGCTCCGAACTATGCACCAGCCCTCCCATGGATGGCAAAGGAGTACCAGGATGCCCGAATTGTTTTAACTCACCGCAACCCGCTTATCGTCGTTCCGTCGGTATGTCGTCTCATGGAATCGTGGTGCATCGCCTTCACTCGTGACGGTTTCTTCGACAAGCACCGCTTTGCAAAGATCGTTTCGGAAATTTGGGAAGCTACTCTCTCAGTGCCGCTTCAGTATCGACGTGACAATCCGGACAAGTCCCGGCGCATTTTTGATTGCATGTACGACGACTTGTTCGCTGACCCAATCGCCATGGTCAAACGGATCTATTCATGGTTCGATCTTGAGGTAACGCCGAAGTTCGAGCAACGAATGCGCGCGTACCTCGACAACAATCGTCAAGGGAAATACGGACGTCACAGTTATTCGCTCCAGGAGTATGGGCTTGACGCGGAACACTTGCTCGAAAGCAATTACGAATATATGCAAAGGTACGGTTTCACAATCGAAGAGGTAGGGCGAAGCAAACGAGCGACGAGCCTGCGGTAGCCCCGTGGCTCACAGCAAAAGGATTCGGTGGCGCGAGTGTCCGGTTTGCCGGGTGTACCTGCGGGCGTTCAACACTACGGCAGGCCGGCGTGGGGGATTTCGACTCGCGTTGTGAGGATAGAAGAGTTCATGAGCGTTTTCGCTTCAGCTTCGTGGAAGGTGGGGGCGACGCAGATGAAAAGAGTGCGGCCGTCTTCGCCGCCGAGCATGCAGGCGAATGGTGAGAGCGGCGTCGAGAGCTCCTGAAGGATTCGGCCGCCCTCGGCTACGCGGAGGAGGCGGTGGTGCATGATGTCGGCGACCCAGACAGCGCCTTCGGCATCGAGGCAGATTCCGTCGGGAACGACTACGGAATGGGCGAGGATTTCGCTGACGTTGGATGATGTGGGTGCGGCACCGAAGGCGGCCCACGTGCGCCGCGGGCCGAGCTTGCCGTTGCGCACGTCAAATGCGCTGAGGCGGTTGGCAAGGGTCTCTGCGACGATGAGAGTGCGGCCGTCTGGAGTGAGCACCATGCCGTTGGGGAAGTGGAGGCCTTCGGCTGCGATGTGGGCGGAGCCGTCGGGCTCGACGCAGATGAGACAGGTGCTGCAGGCAGGCGCGCCGCCGTGGAGGTCGAAGCCGAAATTGCCGACCCACGCGCGGCCTGCGACATCAACGAGCATGTCGTTGATGTCGCCGGGTGCGAGTGCAGAGAGGTCGCAGTGCAGCGAGAGCGAGCCGTCTTCTTCGAGACGCATGATCCTGCGGTCGCACATGGAGGCGATGAGCAGCCGGCCGTCGGGTAGAAAGCCTAGCCCGGAGGGTCGATTCGGGATGAGGGCGATGTCGTCGGTGAATCCGTCGATGGAAGACTGATAGACGCGATAGCCGTGCTGGTCAGAGAAGTAGAGATGGCCGTTGTGCCAGCGTGGGCACTCCGTGAAGGCGAAGCCGCCGACAAGCTTGGTGAACTCCGGCATGGCGTTTCTCTTCCATTCGCTGGATTCGAGATCGCTGCAATTGTACCGGTGCCGAGCGGTGCTTACTCGTAGCGAAGAGCTTCGGCGGGGCGGATGCGGGCGGCTGTGGAGGAGGGGTACAGCGTGGCGAGCAGAGAGATGCTGATGGAGACGGTCGCAACGACGATGCCGTCGATGACTCGAGGCGCGAAGGGCAGGGTGTCGATGGCGTAGACGTCAGGTGTAAGACCGATGTGGTAATGCGAGCCGGCCCAGGCGCCAAGATATCCGAGGATGAGGCCGAGGATTGTGCCGACGAGACTGATGAGGAATCCCTGCAGGAGGAAGATGCGGCGCACCTGGTTTGGATCCACACCGAAGCTCATGAGGACTGCGATGTCGCGGGTCTTCTCCATCACCATCATGGTGAGGGCGATGAGGATGTTGAGCGCCGCGACGATGACGATGAGCGTGATGACGATGAAGGTGACGATCTGCTCGAGGCGAAGGGCGCGGAAGAGCTCGCGGTTCTGTTCTTTCCAGTTGGTGGTTTGAAAGCCCGGGCCGGCGGCGGTTTCGATTTGCTTTGCGATCTCAGGCGCGTGATTGAGATTGTCGACGCGGAAGCTGATGACCGTGATGATGTCGGGCTCATCGTAGAGGCGCTGTGCATCGCCGAGACGAATGAATCCCCAATTGGAGTCGTATTGATAGAAGCCGGTGTGGTAGGTGCCGACGAGCTGGAAACGGACGGTCTGCGGGATCATGCCGAGCGGACTGAGTTCGCCTTGGGGGCTGATCAATGTGACGGTATCGCCAACGGCGGCGCCGATGGTGTCAGCCAGTTCCTTGCCGATGATGAGCGGGGGAAGCTGCGATGAAGGTGAGGCGTCGGCTGATTCGTTTGTAGGCTCGAGGGCTTTCACAGCGGCTGCCGGAGCGTTGGTGAGGACTTTGCTGACGGACTTCTCGTATTGAGGGATGATGCCTTCGACGAGAGCGTAGCCTTCGCGTGCTCCGTGTGCGACGACGACCTGCTCGTCGAGTTCGGGCGCGGCGGCGACAACGTGCGGCAGCCTGGAGAGGCGATCGAGAAGAGGCCGCCAGTCGTGGATGCCTTCGTTCTGGTTCGTGCGCATGAGCTGGATGTGTGCGCTCGAGTCGATAAGGCGATCCTGCATATCGCGACGCATGCCGTTGGTGATTGCGAGCGCGATGATGAGGGCAGCGACGCCGGCTGTGACTCCGGCGATGGAGATCGCGGTGACGACGCCGACGACTGCCTGCCGCCGCTTGGCTTTTAGATACCGCGCCGCCACAAAGAGTTCAAATCGCATCTAGCCTGATTCTATTGCCGGAATCCGTTGCCGATTCTATTTCGTCCCGGTGACCACCGATTTGGCCAGTCCCACGTTTTCATGCCGGTCGTAGACGCGGACGGTGATGAGGTGCTCGCCCGATTTGCCTTCGAGAGACTTGGCGGGGATCTGGAAGTCGTAGTGTTCACGTTTCGAGTCGGAGAGCTTGCCTGCGGGTTCGATGTATTGCCAGGTGCCGGCGTCAATGGCGTACTCTGCGTGAGCAATGGGCGAGGCTGCGTCTTCGGCGTCGAAGGTTACGTGCACAGGACCGACGCAGGGCGCGCGCACGCATTGGATCGGCTGCTCCTCAGCTTTCAGGGCGCTCACAACGGGGGGCGTGGTGTCGATCTCGAAGCGATCGCTTTCCATGAAGTCAGTGAGGGCATCGCCGGGGTTATGCGATGGTGCGTCGGACGCGACGACCTTGATGCGATAGCCGCCGTCGGGAATGAGGGCTGCGTCGAAGCTGTAGGCCTTCTCGCTGATGTTGTCCTTCAGCAAGTGCCAGTCGTGTTCGTTGTCTCCGCGGAGATAAAGCGAGTAGACGAGGTCGTCGCCGTTGTCGTCGTGCGCGGCCCAGCGGACGGTGACGGCTCCGCGGTCTTTTACCCCCTGGATGGGAGTGGTCGCGCTGCTCGTTTCGACTGGAACGACGGCGGGCTGGCTGGTTGATGGAAAGCTGATGTTGACGGTCTGCTGATTCGGATTGGAAGGTTGCGGATTGAGCCGCGCGCCGGGAACGACGACGAGATCATCGACGTTGGGTGCGGCATTTACCGGAAGATAGTTCACGCCGACTTCGCCGAGTTGGCCGCCGTCACGGAGGATCGCTTTCCATTGCAGGAAGCGGCCTGGCGGGGATTGCACCGCGCCGTCTTTGAGCGGCTGCCAGTCGGACCAGCCCCAGTCTCCGCGGCCGCGGATAGGTTGTTCGACGTTGCCGCTGCGTGTGAGGAGATCGTAGTTGGCGGAGTCGGGCTCGACCTCGACGCGGCCAAAGCGCGCGAACGCGCCGGCATCGAGGACGTCGCTGGCGTACTCGTGCGTTTGGGTTTTGCCGAGCGAATAGAGCTTGCCGGTGTTGCCGGTGCCGATGAGGACGGCGCCCCCAGGGGCGTTGGCCAGACTGAGGCCCTGTTGCGCTTCGACGTGGGCGATGTCGGCGTAGTCGCCGTTTTTCTGAATGCGGAAGATGTGGCCCCGGTTGCCGCTGATGGCGAGGATACCGTCTGCTTGCGCATCGAGCGCGTAGACGATGTCTTCTTTGCTGGACCAGATTTTGCGAGGCGCCTGATCTTCGGCGATGGCATAGAGTTCGGTGCCGTCGGGAGCGGAGGAACTCGCGTTGGCAGCTTGCAGGGAGCCGGGCTGGACGATGGTGAAGGTGATGGTGCCGACTCCCTGGACGGGAAGCGGCGGAAGAGGATTGTGACTCTTATCGCCCACGCTGGCGGCGTAGATGGTGCCGTCTGCGCCAACGGCAACGGAGGTGATCTCGCGGCGCGGGGCTTCGAAGAGAACGTAGCCCTTGCCCTGAGGGCTGATGCGATAGACGAGACCAGATCCGTCAGTACCGGCGATGAGATTGCCTTTGGTGTCCCAGGCGAGCGACCGGATGTGTTGTTCGTCGGTCTTGAAGAAGAGGTCTGGCTTGTTCTCAGGGGTGGTGGGATTGACGCGGTAGATGGCTCCGGGACCGCCGACCGCGATGTAGAGCTTGCCGGCGGCGTCGAAGGCCATGTCCCAGATGTAGTGCGATTTTGACTCGCGGTTTGGCTTGGCGTCGTCGTCGCCTGCGGGTGCGGCTTCTGCTTTGGCTGCGTCGAAGACGAGTTTGGCGGATGACTCATCCTGTTTCGTTGTCGAGCTCGAGTTGAGCTTGTAGACCTTACCGCCGGGGACAGTGGCTGCGTAAATGGAGCCGTCAGGGCCGATGCGGACGACCTGCACGCTGACGTCGCGCGTTTCGAAGATGGTGGCGGGCTTGCCGTCTTTTTGCGCGCTGCCGCGCAGAACCGTTGCCGGCGAGCCGGTGCCAAGGTAGGGAGTGCCGCTCTTGTCGACGGCGACAGACCAGATGAATGTGGAAGGTGAGGTGAGCAGGTCGGAGAGGCCCGGACCTTCGCGGAGCATCCCGTTGCTGTTGATGGCGACACCCTGCGGGCTACCCTTCTCGAACTCCTCAATACGAGATTGAGTCCAGAGATGGGTACCCTGGGCACCGAGAGTTGGTGGAGCGATAAGCATCGCGGAGGCAGCGATCGTCAGGGCGATTAGCAGGCGGGGAGTCGGAGACATTCTGGAGATGAGTCTACTAAAGGAGGTATGAGGTATGCAGGCAGCCGAGGGCGGCGTTTTGGGACCTGTTCTCCCGGCTCGTCACAGAAGGTTTGACCCGAACCCCTAGATAGCCTATACATAGGCACATGAAGCGACCAGACCTGCTTCCCGGAACACTTGACATGCTCATTCTCAAGACGCTCGCGCGGGCGCCGTTGCACGGCTATGGAATTGCGCAATCTATCCGGCGAATGTCGGATGAAGTGCTGACGGTTGAGGAGGGCTCTCTGTATCCGGCGCTGCAGCGGCTGCTGCTGCAGGGTTGGGTAAAAGCCGAATGGAAGATGACAGAGACGAATCGGCGAGCGCGCTTCTACACATTGACTGCGGCCGGCCGCAAGCAGTTGGGCGTCGAGGTGTCGGAATTCGAGCAGATGGTTACGGCGATCGGCCGCGTTCTGCGCGAAGCGTGATGGCCGGCGCAGCCTGGCTCTAGTGAAGCAACGGAGGGCATATGAACCCGCTCACATCGATGGCAATGAAGATCAGCATGCTCTTTGGCCGCAGACGCTTCCACTCCGATCTGGATGAGGAGATGACGTTTCATCGCGAACAAGTCGAGAAAGAACTGATGGAGCGTGGCATGTCGGCTGCGCAGGCACGCAGGGAGGCCGCGCGCCAGTTCGGAAATGCGACGCATCTTCGCGATGAGAGCCATCGGGTGATTGCTTTCCAGTGGGAGACAGTGTGGCAGGATCTGCGATTTGCGCTGAGGCAATTCCGGCAGAGCCCCGGTTTCGTTCTGACTGCGATCTTCATTCTCGCAGTGGGAATGGGCGTGAGTGTGGCGATATTCGCCTTTGCGGATGCCGCGGTGATCCAGCCACTGCCGTACTTTGAGCCGAACCGCCTGATGGATGTTGCCGAAAGCGGAGAAACACTCCATCGTTCGAACCTGTCGCGAGCGGACTACGAGGATTGGAAGCGGCTCAACCACTCTTTCAGCTCACTTGATGTGTACGGCGGCTCAGGATACCTGCTGCGAACGCCTTCGGGAACAGAGCCAGTGCCAGCTGGCCGCGTGAGCGATGGACTTTTCCGAACGCTGGGAGTCAAGCCGATGCTGGGTAGAGACTTCTTGCCCGGGGAAGACCGTCCTGGCGGGGCGAAGATCGTCATGCTGTCTTATGGAACGTGGAGGAAGCGGTTTGGAGCGCGAAGGGAGATTGTCGGGCAGGCTATCACGCTGGATGGGACGGCGTACACGGTGATCGGTGTTCTGCCACTTGAGTTCGAATTTGCACCTCGGGCCAACGCTGAGTTTTTTGTTCCGCTGCTGGATAAGAACGAATGCGAAAAGAGGCGCAGCTGTCACAACCTCTTCGGCATAGGCCGGCTCCGGGAGGGGGTTTCGGGGAACTCGGCTCTCAATGAGATGAAGGCGATCGCGGCACAGCTGGAGATACAGTATCCGGATTCGAACAAGTTTCAGGGGGCTGTCGTTCAGCCGCTGTCGGAGATCATCGTCGGTCCAGTGCGGCCCATCATGCTTACGCTGCTTGCGGCGTCTGGGCTGCTCCTGGTTATCGCGTCTGTCAATGTGGCAAGCCTGTTGCTCGTGCGGTCGGAATCGCGCCGGCGCGAGATTGCTGTGCGCGGAGCGCTCGGCGCCACTCCCGCTCGTATTTCGAGGCAATTTGTGACGGAGGCATTTCTACTCGGCCTGCTGGGATGCTCTGCAGGGTTCCTGGTGGCCGACGGATCGATAAGGGTGCTCACAAGCCTTATCCCCAAGACAATGGCGCAGAATCTACCGTTCCTCTGGCGAGTGGGAATCCATTGGCATGAGGCTGCATTTTGCCTGTTGATAGCAATCCTTGCTTCGGGACTGATGGCGGCCACGCCCATCGTACGCCTAACGTTCGCAGACGTTCGCGATGCTCTGAGCGATGGAAACCGCTCTGTCGCTGGGAGGTTCTGGCGCCGAATGGGGGCCAACTTGGTGGTGGTTGAGCTTTCCCTGGCAGTGATTCTGCTGTTTGGAGCGGGACTGCTGAGCAAGAGCTTCTACCGACTGCTAAAGGTTGATGTCGGGTTCGACGCTACGCACCTGGCGACTCTGCAGGTAGTCGCTCCTCCGGGCGCTTACTCGAAGCCAGAACAACAGGTCTCGCTGTTCCGGGAGTTGAGTCGCAAGCTTTCGTCCCTGCCCGGCGTCGAGTCTGTGGGCATTACCTCGGATCTGCCGATTCAGTGCAACTGCAACACGGATTGGATTCGTATCGTGGGCAAGCCGTTCCATGGCGAGCACAACGAAGTGAACGAGCGCGACGTGAGCCCAAGCTATCTACCCACACTGAAAGCGCAGCTGATCCGGGGACGGCTTTTTAGCGAGGATGACAATGCTTCCAAGAGCAACAAGATCATCATCAACAAGCTGCTCGCGGAGAAGTATTTCCCCGGAGAAGATCCGATCGGGAAGATGATCGCGAATGGTGGTCTGGATCCGAAATCGATGAGAGAGATCATCGGGGTGGTGGGGAATGTGCGTGAAGGTGGCCTGGACGAGGAGTTGTGGCCGACTGAATATGAGGCCATCTATCAGAGTCCTGCAAGTTATGTAGCTGTTGCGGTTCGAACCGTGGGGGATGAGGGGGCATTTCTGCCCTCACTGATCAAGGCAGTACACGAGGTGGATCCCACACTCGGAACCTACGGCGAGCTCACGATGAAAGACCAGATGAACAGCACGCAGTCGGCAATGATTCATCGTACGGCGATGTGGCTGGTGGATGGCTTTGCGGCGATTGCTCTGGTGCTGGCGGCGGTTGGGTTGTATGGAGTGATTGCGTACTCGGTTGGGCAGCGCACGCGCGAGATCGGAGTGCGGATGGCCCTGGGTGCGCAACGCAGTGCCGTGTATGCGATGGTGATGCGGCAGGCGGGATGGCTGACGCTGGCCGGGGTCGCGATTGGAGTGGGATGCGCGATCGGGGCGGCGTCGCTGGGGAGGAAGCTGTTGTTCGGTGTGGCGGCATGGGATGTGCCGACGCTGGCGATTGTTGCAGTTGTGCTGGCAAGCGCTTCGCTTGCGGCGAGCTTCTTGCCGGCGCACCGAGCGGCTTCGGTGAATCCGACGGATGCATTGAGGTCGGAGTAGTCTGGTTCGCCCCGGGCAGCCAGTCAGAATCAGACGAGGCCGAGGAAGTTGCTCTGCGCGACGCGGGCGGCGGGGAAGACGAGGTCGAGGTTCCTGGCGCCGATGGTTTTGGAGACGAGTTCTCCGAGGACCTGGCGATAGTCGGTGGTGAGAGCGAGGTCGCGGCCTTCGTTGAGCTGATGGTTATCGAGACCGGGCCAGCGACCGTAGACTTTGCCGCCACGCACACTTCCGCCGAGCACGAACATGCAGTTGGCATGGCCGTGGTCGGTGCCGCCGGTGCCGTTTTCGCGGGCGGTGCGGCCGAACTCTGACATAGTCACGAGCGTGATGTTTTCGGCGGCGTCGCCCATGTCGCGCCAGAAGCCGGCGATGCTCTGCGAGAAGTCGCGCAGGCGAGCGGCGAGCTGCCCTTCAACGTTGCCTTGATTCTGGTGAGTGTCCCAACCGCCGATGTCGGTGAAGGCGGTTTCGACGCCCAGGTTGGATCTGAGGAGCTGGGCGACCTGCTTCATGCGATTGCCGAATTCCGAGTTGGGATAATCAGCGCCGGGAGCGGGCTGGTACTGTGCAGGATTGGCGGCGCGGAGCATTTTGACAGCTTCGAAGGTCTCTTCTCCGGCGGCGTGGAGGATGTGGTCACCGGTTTCTCCGTACATGGCTTCAAAGGCGCTGGCGGCGGGGGAGGGGGCTGGTCCTCTGCCTGCAACGGAGAAATTGTTCAGGTTGCTGAGTGCAATCGCAGGAACTTTGCCGGCGAGGGTGCGGGGAACCTCAGGGCCGAGCGCGAGGGCGCGGAAGGCAGATTGCTGATGGGGCGCGAACTGGTCTTCGGACTGAAGAGCGCGATTGAGCCAGCCGTCTTCAGTGCTTTTGATGCCGGGAGTGCCGGACTCCATGTAGTCCTGGGCGTCGAAGTGGGAGCGCGACATGTCGGGCGATCCGGCGGCGTGGACGATGGCGAGATGGCCGGCGTCGTAGAGCGGCTTGAAAGAGGTGAGTGCCGGATGGAGGCCGAAGAAGCCATCGAGGTCGATGACCTGCTTCTGCGGGATGGCGATGCTGGGGCGCATGGAGTAGTAGTTCTTTTCGCGCCAGGGGACGACGACGTTAAGGCCGTCGGCGGCGCCGCGCTGGAAGATGACGACGAGGCGGCGGTTCGGTGCGGAGTTTGTTTCGGCGAGAACGGAGCGCACGAGGAACTGCGGAAGTGCGGCGGTTCCGGCGACGGCGAGTGCGCCTTTGTGGAGGAAGAAGCGGCGATTGATCTGCATTCTGTTTCTCCTTCAACGCCTTTGGAATTCGGGTGAGCCGAGGAGCAAGCCGGCGAGGATCTGATCCTGGCGCTCAGTCTGGGAGGCGGGGCGGGTGCGGAATCTGGGGCGGTCTCCTGCTGCGGCGGGCATCAGGGAGGCGGATGGTGCGCTGTTCTGACGCTGCTGCTCGAATTGCTGGAGGACTGCGGTTCTGGTGGAGTCGCTTACGCCGCCGGCGAGGAGGAGTGCTTCGAGGCGGGCTTCTTCGGATTGCGGATCGGAGTTGGCGGGGGCGGTTGAGGTCGTGTCGGCGGTTGAGGTGGATTGAGGATTCCAGGTGATGGCGATGCCGGGGAAGCGATTGGCGGCGAGAGACAGGGCAAAGTTCATGCGATTGACGAGGGCGTTGGTGCTGACCCAGGTGTCGGAGGTCCAGCTGTAGCCATTGGGGGTGACGCAGCCATAGAGAGGCATGCCCATCTCGCGAACAGCATTGGCGAGGGGCTGAAGGTTTTCGATGTCGGCGTTGGCGGCACGCGCGGCGGAGACCACAAATTCGATGGGCGTCTTCACTTTGGCGCGGTTGATGTCGGAGTTCCAGAACTCAGGTGAGCGGAAGAGCGTGGTCAGGACGGCCTTGATGTCGCCGTCGGTGATGAGGAAGGTCTTGGTCATGCGATCGACGAGCGCCTGCGGCGGGTTGTCGCTGACGAAGCGGACGGCGAGCTTGCGCGCGATGAACTGGGCGGTGGCGGGGCGGGTGGCGAGCATGTGAAGAAGCTCGCGGCCTTCCTGCTCGCCGTGATCCTTGAACTTTTTACCCATGACGGTTTTGGAGCCGGGCTCGTGTCGGCGCGGGTCGAACTGGAATCCGCCGCCGCGCTGCGGGCGGTCGACCGTCCAGCCGGTGAGGATTTTCGCGACCTGCGTGACGTCGGCTTGCGTGTAGCCGCCGTTGACCCCTACGGTGTGGAGTTCCATCAGTTCGCGGGCGTAGTTTTCGTTGAGGCCTTCGCGGCGCTTCTTGTCGTTGGGACGGAACTGCGCGCGTTCGGCGGCGAGGGAGTCGGGGCCGACGCTGCTTGCGTTGTCGAGATAGAGCAGCATCGCCGGGCTGTGCGCTGTGGCTTCGAGGAGGTCTTCGAACTTGCCCAGGGCGCGAGGGCGGATGACGTCGCGCTCGTAGCTGACGAGGTAGTAGGGCATCTCGTCGTTCTTGTGGAGGAAGACGGTGAAGTGATTCATCCAGAAGTCGGTCATGACCTCCTGGAGTTGCGCGCTGGCGTAGATGTCGCGTGTGAGGCGCTGGGCGACGATCTCTTCGTTGACGAGTCGCTGCGGGCCCTCAAGGTCGAGCACGGTTTCGCGGAGGTCGGGGGTGAGGTCATTGAGGAGAGAGGCGCGCTGCGGGGGCCGGAGGGATTTGAAGAAGGTGTTGGCGGATTCGGGCGGCATTGCGGCGAGGGCGGAGACGCGCTGAGATGGAGCGAGCGAGAGAATGCGGGAGAGCTGGTCGTCTGGCACGGCGGATGGGGCCGTGTCGGCGGAGCGCATTTCGTTTGTGTCTGCTGCGGTGTTTGGCGCGGTGTTCTGCATAGTTGCTTCAGGAGAGGAAGCAGCCATGTCTTTCTGCGGGGACACGGACGGCGGTGTTGATGCGGCTGCGCCTTTTTCCTGCTCCTTCTCCTGCTTCTTTTCGGAGTAGCGGAAGATCTGGTTTTCGTAGACGGCGCGGAGGGCTCCGCGATCGGGGAGGGGCAACTTGCCGGCGATGGTCTGGCGAATGATGGCGTTGCTGGGGACGCGGTAAAGCAACTGCTCGGGGGTCCACTGCATGGCGGGGAACTGGGCGAGGCGGGTATGGAGGTCAACCTCGTCGATCGACGCGGGGTGGAGCTGGAGGTTGAACCACTTGTCGAGGCCCATGGCGCGGACTGCGGCGAGGTCGCCGGGGCGGGGGCCGAAGGTAAAGCGGTTCAGCGCATGGAGGATGCGGTCGTCGCCCTGGAGTTGTTTTGAGTGGTAGGAGGGGCGGTTGGTGCCGGCGGATTGGTGGGAGATTGCCGAGGCGGGTGTGCCGTTCTGCGGTGCGGCAGGAAGCGTCTGTCCGATGAGGGACAGGCACAGGACTGCAGTCAATGGTGCTTGAAGAAACTGCATGCTGCATTCCCCGGTTGGAAATTGCGCTGCGGTACAGAGGAGTGTGTCAGCGTCTGTTCATGATGACTCCAAAAAGCTTAAGAAGTTGTGGGCATTGGGTCTGAAGTGGACGTTGGTAATGGGTGGAAGCGTTGTTATGGGACAAAATGCGGGAGTAGAGCAGGGTGGGTCGTGGGATCCCATGTCTCCAAAATCGGGAGACATGGGGCACCCGACCTTAGTCGTAAATCCAGCTTTTCAGACCTGGGCCACTCGCCGGTGCGCTGTTCGAACGAGGGGCCGACCGATAGGAGGATCAGAGCGAAGGGAAACGGGTAACCGGTCATTGGCTTCAACCTAGCAAATGCCGGAAGCGCGGAAAGCGCAGATGGCGAGGCGGCACAGTTAACGATTTCAAGGGAACGAAGCTAAGCTCTACTGAGGGAGCAAAATGCTCAAACTGCATTTGGAGTGGTTCGGCCCAGTCGCCGCAGTTGTCACAGATTTCATCGGCCTGAAGTTCAACCTTGATGGAAAGATCGGACTTGGGCAATAGCACCGTACTGTTCAAAGCCTTGAATCCGAGTGCGCTCACTGAAATGGAGTATTCACCCGAATCTAAGTGAATCGCTGCATTTCCCTGATTATTGGTCCGCACGCTGTTTAAAGCGCCGGCCGCAGAACGAAGTTCAATCCTGGCGTCGGGAATGAAGGCCAATGTAGAATCCAGCACTCGGACGTTTAGAACGGGTTGCTGTGTAGATTGCGCGAGGAGCGGGCGGGCAGAGAACGCAATAAACAGCAAGCCTAGCCATGCACGAGCCATGGGCGGAAGTATAGCGCTGGATTTCGAAAGAGAGTTAGCAGCCTTTTTTGCAGCGTTCCATGATGGCTTTGTGGAGGCGGTCGCGGAGGTTGGTGGGCATCTCGTAGATCTCGTGAGAGCGGTAGATCTCGATGGTCTTGCGGGTGGTGTTGAGGGTGACTTCGCAGTGCTCGCACCCGCGGAGGTGCTCCTGGAGGTCGGAACGCATCTCGCGCGAGACGGTGTTGTCGATCATGTCGTCGAGCATGGCCAGAAACTCAGTGCACGTCACTTTTCACTCCCTTTTCCCGGGCGACCTTCTTCCGCTTGAAGTAGCGGGCGAGGCGTTCGCGCAACTGTAAGCGGGCACGCAGCAGGCGCGACTTGACGGCAGGTACGCTCAAGCCGAGCGACTCCGCTGTTTCCTCGGTGGAAAGTCCGTCCACATCGCGCAGCACAAAGACTACCCGGAAGCCGGGTGGCAGCCCCTGGATGGTTTTGCGAAGAATTTCGGCCAGTTCGGCCTGGGTGTAGTTCTGCTCCGGGTCGGGAGCCCAGTCGGCGAGGTCGCGGGGTACGCTCCCCTCGTCGGTCTCGATGTCCTCGTCGATTGAGACCATCTTGCCTGTGCGGCGCTTGCGCAACCGCATGAGGCTTTCGTTTACTGCGATCCGGACCAGCCATGTGTAGAACTTCGAATTCCCTTGAAATTGATCGAGCTTCTCATACGCCTTGAGAAACGCGTCCTGCATTACGTCTTCAGCATCTTCGCGGTTTTGCGTAATGTGCTGCGCAATCCGGAAGATCTGGCGTTCGTATTTGCGGACGAGTTCGTCGTACGCCGAGATGTCCCCGGTTTTGACCCTCTCGACGAGGGCAACATCGGGGTGCTGCTCGGGTTCGTTCGCTACAGATTGGATGGTCGCCATGGGGGTTGGTTGCGGGAATTCTGTGCGGGGTGGCCATAAAGCGCCCCACACGTCTAAGTGTAATAGACGGTGGCCGGGGCGGAGGCGAGGATTTCAGGCCCGGCGGAGCGGAAGAGCTGGAAATTGGTGGGTACGTTACGGTGGTGATTCTCTGGCGCTCGCTACGGCAAAATCCGTCATACATTGAAACTATGCATCCAGTGGTTCCCCCTGTTTTTACGCGTGCCTCGGCGAGGACTCTCGCGGCGGTGCTCTGCGCTTTGATGGCAGCTGCTCCGGTAGAGGGGAAGCGCTATGACGCGCCGAATGCCAAGTCGACCAACGCGACTGCGTCGACAACCAGCCAGAAGAAGAAGGTGAGTGGGACGGCGGCAGCGAAGAAGACGTCGACCTCATCGAAGTCGGCGAGCGCCCGAAGATCGGCGACAAGGGCACGCGGCAAGAAGAAGGTCGTGAGCCCGGCGGAGCGGCGGCGCCGCGCGGCTCGAGCACACAAGATCAAGCTGGCGTTTGTGGCGTCTTCGGAGTTGCGGCCCATGGCGCAGCAGTTAGCGACGTTGCGGACTCCGGCGGCGTACTCGGGCGTGACGGCTTACGCTCGTTCGCACAGCGGCGAGGCTTCGGCGGCTGCATACCTGGCGTTGGGGCACGCATACATTCTGGATAAGCGCTATGCCGATGCGGTGAGCAGTTTGCAGCAGGCCAAGCGAGCGGGAGATTCCCTGGAGGACTACGACGACTTTCTCGCTGCCAAGGCGTATCACGAGTCGGACCAGGAGACCCAGGCTGAAGCCCTGCTGAAGGGATTCAAGCTCAAGTATCCGGATAGTATTTTCGTGGACGAGGTTCCGGAGCTTGAGGCGAATGTGCTGCTGGATCTGCATGATGCTGCGGGAGCGAAGCGTGTGCTGGATGCGGCGGCGAGCGACCCCGCGGCGGGACGCGCCGGATATCAACTGGCTGCCGGACTTGTGGCGCAGGCTCAGAACGAGAACGACGAGGCGATTCGGATTTACAAGGCGCTGCTGCTGGCGTACCCGCTCAGCACTGAGGCTTCGATTGCAAGAGCCAAGCTCACGAATCTGGGGGCAGAGGATACGCTGACCAACGATGAACTGCGGAGCCTGGGGGACGCGTACTACAAGGCTGGTCGGTATGAAGATGCAGCCGATCAGTACCGGAGGCTGGCGCAAAAGGCGAACCTGGATACGCAGGCGCGGAACGGATTCAACGTTGCGGCGGCAGCGTGCGATTTGAAGTTGAAGAAGCTGACGGAGAACCAGGCGCAGGCTCTGCCCGACACTCCGGATGAGAATGGGGCGCGCCGCTCGTACCTGCTGATGGAACTGGCGCGCAACCGGAACGACGCGGATGCTCAGTCGCAGATTGTGACGCGAATGGAGACCAGCTTTCCGCAGAGCCAGTGGCTTGCGGAAGCGCTGTTCTCAAGCGGGAACATGTATCTGCTGAAGAAGGACTATGCGAAGGCGGCAGAGTACTACGCGTATCTCGGAGATCATTTCCCGACGAATAAGAACGGATCCGCTGCGCACTGGCGAGCGGGATGGCTGAACTATCGCCTGGGGAATTACAAAGAGGCAGCGCGAATTTTCGAGGAACAGATACACAAGTTTCCAGGCACTCCGGAGACGGCATCGGCGCTGTATTGGCGGGCAAGGCTGTATGAGTCGCAGGATCACGATAGCGCGAAGGCGGCGGCAAACTACCGCACGATTGTGCGCGTGTATCAGCACTTCTTCTACGCGCAGATGGCGCGGCAGAGGCTTGCAGCGCTGGGTAGTGCGGGCACTGACACTGCATCGGCTCCGGACCTGGAGCAGATAAAAACGCCGGAGACTCCGACGCTGTCGGAGAGTTTTCCGGAAGACAGTCCGCACTTGGCGAAGGCAAAGCTGCTCGCGAACGCGGGTCTGAATGAGTACATGGCGCGTGAGATTCAGGCGGATCCCGATTCGGGTTCATGGAGCGCGCTGGCTGAAGCGCAGATCTACGCCTCGTATGGCGAGGCGTACCGCGCACTGCGCGCACTGAAGCGCGCGCTGCCCGGAGCGGCGAGCGCGTCTATCGAGTCAATACCGCTGCCTTACTGGCGCATTCTCTTCCCGGAGCCTTACTGGTCAATCATCAAGGCGGAGGCGGCGAAGAATAATGTCGATCCATATCTGGTTGCGTCGCTGATCCGGCAGGAGTCGGAGTTTAATCCGTCCGTGATTTCGTACGCGAACGCGTGGGGGCTAATGCAGCTTCTGCCCTCCGTGGGGCACTCGCTGGCGAAGCAGGAGGGAATGAAGAATTTTCAAACCTTCCAGCTGCTCGATCCGGAGACGAACATCCGGCTGGGCACGCGTTATCTGAAACAGACGCTGGACAAGTTTGGGGGCGTGCCAGAGTATGCGCTGGCGGCTTACAACGCCGGCGACAGCCGGGTGCAGGACTGGCAGGCCGCTGGGCCGTACAGCGGGATGGATGAATTTGTGGAGTCGATTCCGTTTACGCAGACGCGTGAGTATGTGCAGGCGATTCTGCGGAACATCGAGATCTATCGAGAAATCGATGCAAGCGCCAATACGCCAGGCAAGACCGCAGCGAAGGAAACAAGCGGAGACTGAAGCAAAAGGGAATCCGAATCGCCAATACGGGTTACTGTTGGGGATGTTGACTCCCGACAAGCGGTGAATGAGACTGATCGCAACTCGGAGGATTGCAAATCTCCGGCGGATCATTTGCACCTTGCAGTTGCACCACGAGGCCCCGTACCGGATTGGGGTAGTCACGACGAACTGGCACCAAACGGAAGTTGCTTTGTGACGTCAGACTCTCGGAGGGCAGGATGTCCGACTTGCAATTCCTCAATGAGTGGATTCCCGACAAGATGGATCCTGGAACGGTGTTCGTTCTGGAGAATCAGGGCAAACTTGGTCATGCCCAGAATCCCTACGTGGCAGTGATGTCGTGCCCGCGATGCGGAACGATGGGGTTGATTACGCGGCGACAGCTTTGCGAGCGGGAAATGATGATCTGCGGCGGAGATGCGTGCTCGGCGGAGTATCGGCTGCAGGGCGAGAGCATTCTGTATCGGCATCCGCAGTAGATTCGAATACCGATTAGGTGATGCGCTGCCCGTGCGCACTGGCGCTCGTGGACCGAGTTTCGATCTGCGGCGGTCAATGGTGCGCCAATCGATTTAAGATTGAGCTAATCCCATCCTCTACGCCCGGATGGCGAAATTGGCAGACGCAGCGGACTTAAAATCCGCAGACCGCAAGGTCGTGGGGGTTCAAGTCCCCCTCCGGGCACCACATTCGCGGTCTTAGCTTTCCTTGCCTTCGTATAGCAAGTACTCCGTCAATCAAGCCATACGAAGTGCCAAGGCATCGAAGCAAGTGCCAGCAAAGGGAGGGACTGCCATGATCGCCATTGGAGGGCTCGTTGCTCTCATCATTGTGATCGCTATCTTTTTTCTGTTCAGGACACGGAACAAGCCGTTGTGATTTGGTAGCCCGTTTTGAGGATGCCGGCCGCAGTTCGTCGTGGGTCCTGAAAGCGAGGGCGGGGACGGGGCACATGGGAATAACCTGAACCCATGTCTCAGAAGTGAGTTGTGAGGCACCGATCCCGGAACAGCGTCTTGATCGAGGGTGCCCCGGTCCCCAGAAGCGAGGGACCGGGGCACCCTCTGTTTTGAGTAGGTATCACCTGTTTCGAGAAGATCAATCAGGCGTGGCGGCTTTTGACGGATCTTGCGGGGGCAGGTGCTGCGTGTCTGGTCTGGTTCCAGATGGTGAAGATGGCTGCAACATGGCGGAGGAAGATGCCGGGCATCTTGCTCCACTTGTAGACCTGCGTCACACCGGCTGAGCGCTCCTGATGATGGATGGGGATCTCGCGCAGTGTGAATCCGTGGCGGTGATTGCGCGCGACGAACTCCCACCAGAAGCCTTCTTTCATCTCTCCAAGTTCGCGAGCCATGACCTTCGCGACTGAGTTGCGCATCAGGACGTAGGGGCAGCTAGGGTCGTGCACGGGCGCGTGAAAAACGGTCTGATAGAGCATGTAGAAGAAACGCGAGAAGACGCGGCGAACAAGAGGATCGGCGCGATGAACGCGCCAGCCGATGATGACGTCGGCCGAGTTGCGCGCCTCCCAGAATTTTGCGAAGTCGTGTGGATCGCACTGGCCGTCGGAGTCGAGGCAGAGAAGGAACTCGGACTCGCACATCTCCATGCCTTCGCGCATGGCTTTGGAGTAGCCCTTGCGTTCATCGCTGAGATTGAGGCGGATGGGGAGCTCCGCGGCGAGGGACCGGAGCACCTGCTTGGAGTTATCTTTGCTGCCGTCTTCGCAGACGATGAAGCCGATGTCGGCGACGCGGGAGAGTTCGGTGTACATACCGCGCATTGTCGCTTCGATGCTCTCGCCCTCGTTGTGTACGGGCAGAAGGACTTCAACCTGGTGTGGGCTCGACATAATGTATCTCCTCTAGAGGTGCTGCAACTGCACACGCCGACATGCGTGCACGGCGCACGGGATGCGAGGAGTGATGCCGGATTTGGCGTACCTGTTGCACGCGAGAAGGAGAGTGTCCGCTGCGTGGTGAATAGGTCGACAGGGCGTAACGCTAGCGCTGGCTGGAGCAGGTCCGGAAACCGAGGTGGGAACGTTTGCGAGCTCAGGTTGGGGTTCGCTATGATGGCAGCGCTTAAGCGGAGTAGTTAGAGGGGAGTACGAGTTGCCGGGCCGGATTAGAGCGACGGAAACGAAGTGTCTCGCGATTGACCTGGGCGCGAGCAGCGGGCGCGTCGTGGTTGGGGAACTCGCGCAGGACTGCTTGCGGCTGGAGGAGATCGGCCGCTTTGCGACGCCGACGCGAACGGCGGCGGATTCGGGATATCAATGCTGGGATATCGATGCGATTGCTTCTGAGATCGAGCGAAATCTGGCGCAGGCGCGGCTCTCGAAGGGCGTGACCAGCGTTGGGGTGGATAGCTGGGCGGTCGATTACGTGCTGCTGGACGAAGACTTGAATCGCGTGGGCGTGCCGGTTTGCTATAGGGACAAGCGCACCACCGGGGTAATGGAGGATGTCTGCGGACGCCTGTCGCGGGGAGAGATCTACGGGCGGACGGGAATTCAGTTTCTGACCTTCAACAGCATCTATCAACTGGCCGCATGTCATGCGCAGACCCCGGAGTGGCTGGAGAGCGCGGCGCATTTTTTGATGATCCCGGACTACCTGCATTTTCGGCTTAGCGGCGTGCTGTCGAACGAGTACACGAACGCGACTACGACACAGCTTTGCGGTCTCGATGGGGAGTGGGACAGGTTCCTGACGCGATCGATCGGATTGAAGGATTCGCTGATGAAGACCCCGGTTGCAGCGGGGACGGTGCTGGGGGAGGGAACGGGAGAGGCACGCGGACTGAAGGTGGTTGCGCCGGCGACGCACGACACTGGCTCGGCGATTGCAGGCACGCCGATTGCGGGGCCGGATGAGGCTTACATCAGTTCGGGTACCTGGTCGCTGATGGGAATCGAGAGCATGGTTCCGATCGCGAATGAACCCGCGATGCGGATGAATTTCACGAATGAAGGCGGCATGGAACGGCGATTCAGAGTGCTGAAGAACATCATGGGGATGTGGCCGATTCAGCGGCTGTGCGAGGAGCAGAAGGTTCGGGACTTTGGGCCGGTGGTGGAGAGGGCTGCTCAGGAACAACCGTGGCGAGCAATTATCAATGTGAATGATCCGGAGTTTCTGAATCCGCGGTCGATGACGAATTCGATTCGCGAGCAGTGCCGCAGATCGGGCCAGCCGGTTCCAGAGACGATGGCGCAGCTGGCGCGTTGCGTGTTTGACAGCCTTGCGCTTTCGTATCGAATGGTGAAGGAGCAACTGGAACTGCTGCAGGGCCAGAAGCTGAGGCGCATTCGGATCGTTGGCGGGGGAAGCCGGAACGTGCTGCTTAATCAGCTCTGCGCGGATGCATGTGAATTGCCGGTGACAGCGGGTCCGGTAGAAGCTTCCGTGCTGGGAAATCTCTGCGTGCAGATGATTGCGCTCGGAGCGATTGAGAACCTGAGCGCCGCGCGTGAGCTGATTGGCAGATCGTTTGAGATGCAGGCATATCAGCCGCAGAGATCGGTGCCAGCCGATGTTGTTCTGCGGTTTGAGGAGATGATGGCGATGGACGAAGCGAGAGGACAGGCTTGCGCGTGAACGAGACGAAGATCAAGGGTGCATATGCGATCGCACGGGAGCGATATGCCGAGAACGGTGTGAACACTGAGCAGGTGCTGCGAGAACTCGATGCAGTGCCGATTTCGATTCAGTGCTGGCAGGGCGACGATGTGCTGGGGTTCGAGAGTCCTGAGGCTGGCCTGAGCGGTGGGATCCAGACGACAGGGAACTATCCGGGGAGGGCGCGCAATGCGCGTGAGCTGCGCTCGGATCTGGAACTGGCGCTCTCGCTCATTCCGGGGGCGAAGAGATTGAATCTGCATGCGATCTATCTGGAAGCGGACGGGCCGGTGGAGCGCGACAGGATCGAGCCGAGGCACTTTCAGGGTTGGATTGATTGGGCGAGGGAGCATGGGCTGGGACTGGATTTCAATCCAACTTGTTTTTCGCATCCGAAGAGCGCGCAGAACCTGACGCTGAGCCATCCGGACAATGAGATCCGCAGGTTCTGGATCGATCATTGCATTGCGTGCCGGCGTATCAGCGAGTACATGGGCGAGCAGTTGAAGACGCCGGCGATCATGAATATCTGGGTTCCGGATGGGTATAAGGACACACCTGCGGGGCGGCTGGAGCCGAGAAAGAGGCTGATTGCGTCGTTGGATGCTGTTCTTGAAGCGATGGACGGGAAGCATCACAAGGTGGCGGTAGAAGGGAAGCTGTTTGGGATTGGAGCAGAGAGCTGCACGGTGGGGTCGAACGAGTTCTACATGGCGTATGCTGCGACGCGGAAGACTCTGCTTTGCCTGGATGCTGGACATTTTCACCCGACGGAAAGTGTGGCCGACAAGATTTCGACTTGCCTCTGTTTTCTGGATGAGATTCTGCTGCATGTATCGCGGCCGGTGCGATGGGATAGCGATCACGTCGTGCTGTTCGATGATGCGACGATTGCGATTGCGCAGGAGATTGTGCGCTGCGATGGACTGAAGAGAGTGAACGTGGGGCTGGACTTCTTTGATGCGAGCATCAATCGCATCGCTGCGTGGGTGATCGGGACGCGGAACTTCAGGAAGGCGCTGCTATTTGCGATGCTGGAACCGCGGTCGGCGCTCAAGGATGCAGAAGGCAGGTTTGATTACACTGCGCGGCTGGCGTGGATGGAAGAGGCGAAGTCGCTGCCGTGGACGGCGGTTTGGGAGTACTACTGCATGAGCAAGAGCGTGCCGCCCGGAATTGAGTGGTTGGATTCTGTGCGCAAGTATGAGACAGAGGTTTTGAGCAAGCGCGGCTGAATGGCTGTCTGAGCCGGCCATCGGTGCAGGCTTGGTTGTTGGGGACAGATCAAAAGCAACTGCAGGTTTCTCCGCTCCGCCCGCTGCTTCGCCGCGGGCTCCGGTCGAAATGACACCCGTTTGCAATGCTTTGTCTATGTATGATAATTCCCCTATGATTGGGAGCTGTCTTAGCTGGCTTTCATGCCGAGGCCGACGAGATTGGCGGCGGCGATGATGATGCCCACTCCGGCGAGGAGCAGTCGGACCGACTGCTTGCGAACGCCTGCCCATTCGCCGAGAACGAGGCCTACGAGGCCTCCGCAGAGGACGTAGATGCTCATGTGGAGCATCCAGTTTACGTAGGCGCGGTCCGGAGGAATGTTTGCGGCTCCCCATGCGTAAAAGAAGAATTGGAGATACCACATGATTCCTCCGGTGGAGGCGAGTGCGGCATTCTTCATGAGGGTGGGGCTGTCCTGGTTGAGGTCGCTGCGGAGAGAGAGCCTGGGCAACACGGCCAGCCTGATGAAGCAGTAGGCGAAGTTGATGACGGCGCCGCCGCCCATGATGATGACGTAGCTGGGAAGGGCAGCGTAGAGCGGATTGACGCCAAGTGACTTCGCAGCGGCTTCCATGGGCTGAGCGGCGTCGATGGCGAAGGACATGCCGGAGGAGAAGATTCCGCAGAGCACGGCGAGGAGAAGGCCGAGACCTACGTTGAATTCCTGAAGATGGCCTTTGAGCTGAACTTCTTTCTGATGTCCGGCCCAGGAGACGATGGCGACTCCGATGAGAGCGACGAGGACTCCCGACATGGTGATGAGACCGCTGCGTGTGGTGAATAGCGCGGCGGCCTGTCCGTGCATCACGGGCGGGACCAGGGTGCCGACGATCAGGGTGACGCCGATGGCTACACCGATGCCGAGCGACATGCCGAGATAGCGCATGGTTAATCCGTAGCTGACATTGCCGACACCCCACATCGCGCCGAAAGCCGCGACGGTGAGGAGGAGGGATGCGCTCTGGGAGGAATAGAAGCTGAAGAAGCGGGGGAGCAGGACGAGACTGACTCCGATCGGCAACAGCACCCATGAGAAGAGGCCGGCAAGGGCCCAGGTGGTCTCCCATGACCACTTTCTGACGCGCTCGATAGGGGCGTAGAAGGATGCCGCCATGCTTGCACCGACGATGTGCCAACCGATTCCAGCGACAACTGATGTCATGGCGCCTTCTTTCCATTCCGCTTTACCAAAGTACCAAAGTCCAGGGTTCCCAAGGTCGCATATATGCCGTCCGTTACCTAGGTGGTAGTGATTTCGATTGAGAGCAAAAATTGGGCGTGGTATTCCCTTGGTAGTACATCCAGAGACACGCAGTTCAGGTGTGTTCCCCAGTCACGTTGAGCCGAAGAGGAGCAGGTATGAGCCAGAGGAATTACCCGCTTTCCGTAGTGCCTTATCCGATCAATCAGGCGCCCAGGGTGAAGAAGATGAGCGGTGATGACAGCGCAGAGTGGGACGCGAAATGGCTGCGTCCGAACGTGACCAGGATTCCTGAGAAGCCGGCCGTTGAGGTGTTGCAGAAGAGAGTTGCCGTCACCGCCGCAGTGCCGGAACGGCTAGCGGAGCCGGAAGAAGCGGAGAAAACGCCGATGTATCTGCGGTTCCTGCGGTGGCTGTTTCCCGAGGTTAATCAGCGTAGGGCGAAGCGCTATTCCACATCGAATCTGGTTGCGTACTACTGGACGGGAGGAGCGCCGTTTTCCTACCAGGTTGGCGATATCAGCGCGACGGGCGTTTTTCTGCTGACCAAGGAGCGTTGGGCGCCAGGTACGCTGATCCAGATGACACTGCAGCCGCAGAGCGGGAAGGTGTCGAACGACAACTCAATCTGTGTGTTGTCGGAGGTTGTCCGTTGGGGTGAGAACGGCTCCGGATTCAACTTCATCCTGAAGGATTATGAAAACCCGATGAACTACGGGCTGCAACCGAGTGAGGCTCTCGATCGCAAGACGGTGGAGCGATTCCTGCAGAGGGTGGGCGTTCCGCAACGCTGATTCGTCGAGCAGAGCAGAAAGCAAAAGAGCGCCGGTTGCCGGCGCTCTTTTTGCTTTCAGTGATCTCGTGATGGCGCGCCCTGAGAGATTCGAACTCCCGACCTTCTGATTCGTAGTCAGACGCTCTATCCAGCTGAGCTAAGGGCGCAACCTATGCGGTTTCAGGAAGAAACCTCATTCAGATTAACAGGGAATCAGCGGTGGCGCAATCGCTGGGATCAGGCCGCGGGTGTTGGCTCGACAGGCGCAGGGGGAAGCGCAACCCGGAGTTCCTCAACGACTTGGAGGCCGGCGCGGCGGACGAGCTGTGCGACAACCGAGGCGTTGAGGCGCGTGGCATCGTATTCGACGGTCACGGTATGCGCTTCTCTGTCGAAGCTCAGGCGGCGGATTCCGTACACCTCGCGCGTGTTGGCCAGGGCCAGGCTGACCGCTTCAGTAGGCGGGGCGGAGTAGCGGAAAACAACGTCGACGGTCGTCATAGGGTCAGGATAGCAGTTTGATGACTCAGTATGCGGGTTAGCGCGATCACACTCGATGACGGCTGGGGTCTATCTATTGACTCCCGCCCAAGCAGAGCTTGGACGGGGCACCCGGATTGTTGTTGATTGGATGAGGAACTACGTCTGTTTGGCGACGGCAATGGTGGCGAGTGAGCCGCCGAGCCCCATCGTTTCGACGGCGGAGGATGGAACGATCACCATGGAGCCGCGTTCCTTGATGGCTTCGTAGAGCATGTTCATGGCGCGGAGGTGGAGGGCAGTTGGGTTCTGCTCATAGGCCTGGGCGGCTTTGACGAATTTGTCGGAGATTTCAGTCTCAGCCTGGCCGAGGATGATGCGGGCCTGACGCTCGCGCTCGGCCTGTGCCTGACGGGACATCGCGTCCTGAAGAGCCTGAGGGATGCGAACGTCGCGGACCTCGACGGATTGCACGGTGATTCCCCATGGATTTGTCTTCTCGTCGAGAATGCGCTGAAGCTCTCGACCGAGCGTCTCGCGATCGGTGATCATCTGGGCGAGTTCGTGGCGTCCAATCGATTCGCGCAGCGCTGTCTGAGAGCTGAGGGTGATGGCATCGAGATAGTTCTCGACTTCGAGGATCGCCTTCTCAGCGTTCCAGACCATCCAGAAGATGATGGCGTCGACGTCGACGGGCACGGTGTCGCGTGAAAGCGTTGACTCGGCACTGACGCTGGTGACGCGCACGCGCTGATCGACGAACGGGCTGAGTGTCTCGAGCACGGGAACGATGAAGAAGATGCCTGGTCCGCGCAGTCCGACATAATGGCCCAGGCGAAGGAGAGCGACCTTCTCCCACTGGCGCACCACGCGGATGGAGTAGAGGAGATAGAGCCCGAGAATCCCGAAGACGATCGCCGGCCATTGGCGCTGGGTGAGGGCAGCGATCCACAAACCGACTGCGATGGAGATGATGAACGCTGCGATAGCAACTCCGTTGAACTGGATGTTTGCTCTTCGATTCATGATTTTCTCCCTTCGGAGGATGAGCGGAGCTGGTCGATGAGTTCCCGGACTGTAAAGCCCGCTGCACCCGCGCGGGCAATGCTGTCAGAGGCGATCTGCTCGAGCTGGCGCTGCCGCTCATCGGCGGGCCGTTGCGGTTTGGCATCGCTGATGAAGGTGCCGGTGCCCTGGTGTGTTTCGAGCAGGCCGTCGTACTCAAGCTCGCGGTATGCGCGGACGACGGTATTGGGGTTGACCTCGAGGTCCACGGCAAGCTGGCGTACCGTGGGCAACTGGTCGCCAGATGCAAGGATGCCGGCAGCAACCGCTCCGCGAACCTGATCGACAATCTGCCGGTAGACCGGCACGCCGGTATGCAGGTCGAGGTGGAGACGAAACCCGGATTTAGGGCGCCGATCCATGTGTACTACTTAGCTAGTACACCGGTTCACCGGCGATGTCAAGATTTCCTGTGCAGCGGTGGGGCAGAATTTTTTGTGGTGGATGTCGATTGGAGACACGGCCGTTCGTTGTATTCATGAAGGCGGGCAGAGTCGAGTGGATCTGCAGCGCCGAATCTGAAATCACGGAGGATCGAGTCATGAGGTTCCTGAGTATCTATATGTGTCCTGAGCGCAACACACCGCCTTCACCCGACGAGATGGCGACGATGGGCAAGCTGGTGGAGGACTGGATGAAGAGCGGCAAGCTGCTGGCGACAGAGGGCTGCCTGCCGAGTTCGCTGGGAGCGCGGGTGCGGGTCGATAATCGCAAGCACAGCGTTTCGGACGGACCCTTCACCGAGTCGAAGGAAGTGGTCGGCGGGTTTGCGATTCTCGATGCGCCATCGAAAGAAGTGGCGATCGGCTATGTGAAGGAGTTCCTGAACGTCGTGGGGCAGGGAACGTGCGAACTGCGGCAGCTCTACGACGCCAACTGCATGCCCTGCGTGCACGAGAAGGCCGAGGTAGTCGCGGCGAACTGAGGATCGAATCAAAGTTCAGCCGTGGAGAATTCGATGAGATTCATGGTGGTTGTGAAGGCTACGAAGGACTCGGAGGCGGGCGCGCCTCCGAATCCCGAGATCATGGAGGCAATGGGCAAGTTCAACGCAGAACTGATCAAGGCCGGAGTGCTGCTTGCTGCCGAAGGGCTGCAGCCCAGTTCAAAGGGTGCACGGCTGCGGATTTCCGGCGACAAGCGAACGGTGATCGACGGGCCCTTCGCCGAGACGAAAGAGTTGATCGCCGGCTTCTGGCTATGGCAGGTGAGTTCGCGGGAAGAGGCGCTGGAATGGGCAAAGCGCGTGCCTGCGCCGTTCGAAGGCGAGTCAGAGATCGAGATCCGGCAGGTCTACGAGATGAGCGACTTCGGTCGGGAGATGACGGAGAGACAGCGCCAGAAAGAGGAAGCGCTGCGTGCGCAGATCGGCCAGAGGTAACGCGTTGCGGTCGGCGATGGCGGCGTGTTGTGATCGGTAGATATGTCCGTGACCGAAACGCATCGGGCGATCGAGGCAGTGTGGAGGATCGAGGCCGCAAAGGTGATCGCGGGATTGACGCGCATCGTCCGCGACCTCGATCTTGCCGAAGACCTGGCGCAGGAGGCACTGCTCATCGCGCTGGAGAGGTGGCCGGACGAGGGCATTCCGCCAAAGCCTGGCGCGTGGCTCATGAAAACCGCGAAGCATCGGGCGCTCGATCATTTTCGCAAGGTCGATCTGAACAGCCGCAAGCACGAGGAGCTTGCGCGCGAGCTGGGCGAGCTTGAGCGGACTCCGCCGGACCTTGTGACCGCGGTGGATGATCCGATCGGCGATGACGTGCTGCGCCTGATCTTTATTTCCTGTCACCCTGTGCTCTCGATGGAGTCGCGTGCCGCGCTGACGCTGCGCGTTGTAGGCGGACTGACGACAGACGAGATCGCGCGCGCGTTTCTTACTCCGGAGCCGACCATTGCGCAGAGGATCGTCCGCGCCAAAAAGACACTCGGGCAGAAGAACATTCCATTCGAGGTGCCGCGGGGACTGGACCTGGCAGCGCGGCTGTCGTCGGTGCTCGAAGTCCTCTACCTGATCTTCAATGAGGGCTACTCGGCTACGTCGGGCGAAGAGCTGATTCGTGCGTCGTTGTGCGATGAGGCTCTGCGTCTTGGTCGAATCCTTGCTGAGCTTGATCCGCGAGAGCCCGAGGTGCACGGGCTGGTCGCGCTGATGGAGATTCAGGCGTCGCGTTCGCGAGCGCGGGTGAACGCGGATGGAAATGTCGTGCTCCTGATGGAGCAGAACCGCGCGTTGTGGGACCAACTGCTGATCCGGCGCGGGCTGGCCGCACTGGAGCGTGCGAATGCGTTGACTTCGAGGCGCGGTCCTTATCACTTACAGGCCGAGCTTGCAGCGTGCCATGCGCGAGCGGTAACGGCAGAGGCCACAGATTGGGGCAGGATCGTCGGTCTCTATGATGAGCTTGCGCGCGTCACGCCTTCGCCGATTGTGGAGCTGAACCGGGTGGTGGCTGTGGGCTTTCTGGAAGGGCCTGCAAAAGCATTGGAACTGCTTGGGCCGCTGGCGGAGGAACCGGCGCTGCGGAGTTACCACTTGCTGCCGAGCGTGCGTGGGGATCTTCTTGCCCGGCTGGGAAGAGTGGAGGAAGCTGCGAGGGAATTCGAGCGGGCCGCGGCAATGACGCGCAACGAACGGGAAAGGACCTTCCTGCTTGAGCGCGCGCGGAACGCGCGAGGTACTTCACCTGATGAAGACACGATCTAGAATGTGGGGCGAGAAAGACAGATCGGAAGCGATGCAGATGTGATCCGCATCACCAACGTGTATTAAGCGAGTGTGAAAAATCCCAGTGTTTACGGGGTTGTTTCACGAATACGTTACCGATTATTTCCATTTCCTTTGCACTGAGTTCATCTTGCTCTTACAATGCGTGCCGGATACTACTCCCGTGATTGCGCAAGGGCAGAAGGCTCCGTACGCACTCCTTGCATCGACTAACACTCATGTCGATGTTGTTGGGTCAATCCCGTTTCAAAATTCAACCGAGACACCGACCAGGCCGATCATTCATGCGGAGGTCGGGCGATACCGGCTGCGCCTTGCGGACGGACCGGTTGATCGAGAGGCAGCCTGCCGGTTGCGCTTTCGGGTTTTCAATATCGAACTCGGCGAGGGGCTGGAGAGCTCGTACGCCACGGGTATCGACACGGATCATTTCGACGTGTTCTGCGAGCACCTTCTGGTCGAGGACAAGAGCGATGGGCGCGTAGTCGGGACTTATCGCATGCAGTCGGGAGCGACGGCAGCGATGAATCTGGGCTACTATTCAGCGCAGGAATTTGAGTTTGCGCCCTATGAGCCGCTGCGAAGGGACATTCTGGAACTGGGGCGGGCGTCCATTGATGGCGATCATCGAACGCCCGAGGTGCTGACACTGCTGTGGCGCGGAATTGCGCAGTATGCTAACGAGATGGGCCTGAGATACCTGGTTGGTTGCTCGTCATTGAACTCCAAAGATCCGGCGGAAGGCTGGCAGATGTATCGCGAGCTAGCGAAGTACCGCGTAACGCCGGAGTTCGAGACGATGCCTACTGCTGCGTACCAATGCCCTACGGAGCAGCCGGCAGAGCTTGCACAGCACGAAGCGGCCGGAGATGGCGCAGTGTCGACGAAGGTGCCGAAATTGCTGAAGACCTATCTGACGATCGGAGCTCGGATATGCGCACCACCGGCATGGGATCGCGAGTTTGGCACGATCGACTTTCTGACGCTGCTCGATCTGAAGATGCTGTCGAGCGCGGCACGCAATCGGTTCCTCGCTCCGCTAACGCAATGAACTGGCGGTTTCTTCGGCGCGCTGTGGCGCTGGTGCTGGTGCTGGGAGCAGCGGTTTTTCGTTACTGGATGATCCGACTGCGTGGGCCGCTTTCGCTGGAGCGGCGCGCTCACTGGCTACATGAGACTTGCTCGCGTGTTCTCAAGAGCATGGGAATCGGCGTTGATGTCGAAGGCGAGATTCCGCGGAACGGACTTGTTGTCTCGAATCATCTGAGCTACCTGGATATCGTGATTTTGAGCGCGGCGATGCCGTGCTTTTTCGTTGCGAAGACTGAGGTTGGCGCGTGGTTCTACTTCGGCGAGGCGGCGCGCGCGGGCGGAACGCTGTTTATCGATCGCTCGCGCAGAGCAAGCGCCGAGAAGGTGGCAGCCGAGATCGGAGAGCGCTTAAAGCTGCAGGTGCCGGTCCTGTTCTTTCCGGAAGGGACGAGCACTGACGGCACGATGCTGAAGTTTCACACGAGTTTGTTCGAGCCGGCGATTCGGGACAGAGCGCCAGTGACGGCCTGCGGAATCCGCTATGTGCTGGACGACGGCAGGGCAGAGCGTGAATTGTGCTGGTACGGCGATGAGGCGCTTGCTCCCCACCTCGTGAGGACGTTGAAGGCAGCTGGGTTCCGTGCCAAGCTGCAGTTCGGCGAAGCGCGGGTGTATGCGCATCGGCGGAGCACCGCTGCAGAGACATCTGCGGAGATCGCCGCGATGCGCGCGGGGTGCTTCTCTGAGGCGAACAGCGTCCAGCATGTGTGAGACTAGCGAACGTCCTGAGCTACTCCATCGCTTTCAATAGACCTTCTGCGTCCCAGACTGGAGGGGTACAGGTTCTGGCGCGGCAAACGAGCGCCCAGGCCAGCTTTCCTTCTGGCTTGGGCACCTGCACGAGCGTCTCCGCGAGGGCGTCGGGCAGCGCGCATGCTGCGATGGTGTCCGCGGAGAGCCGAATCACTGTTTTGTTGACGGCGAAGCGAGCAGTCGCGAGCGCCTCGAGCTGATCTGCCTCGGCTCCGGTTCCGACAACAACTACCTGCGTTGGATCGAGCAGCAATCGTTCGAGCGCCAGACCGTAGCTGCCTGCGTACAGCCCGAAGTGCTCGACGATTCCTGCAAATGATTCCAGGGTGTCCTCTGCAATGTCCCGATATTCTTGGCGGCCGCTCAGCTCCTCCAGTCGCAGCAGAGCCGATGCGGCAGTCGGATTGCCCGCCGGCGTGGGCGAATCCTGAAGCGGCTTGCGTCTCGCCGTTAACGCGCCGAGAGCAACCGCACCATTCGCTGCAGTATCGAAGAACGCTCCCGCGGTCCGGTCGTAGAACCTTGCGATCATCGCATCTGCCAGCTTCACCGCTGCCTGGTAGTACCGCATCTGCGCGCTCGCGATCCATCCATCGATGCACGCGTGCACCGTCATGGCATAGTCATCGAGTGTTCCCGGCACGTCCTCCTGGGATCCCTCGCCCACGCCTCCGCCGTAAGCCACTACATGACGCAGCGCGCTGTTCCCGTCCCAGGCCTCGGCGATGATGCGGTCCAAGGTCATCAGCGCAAACCGCTTTGGATCCTCCAGGCGAAGCACCCGAGCAGCCTCCAAGTACGCTGTCACCCCCATCGCGTTCCACCCCGTGTAGAGTGTTTGATCGATAAAGGGCGTAGACCGATCTATCCGCGCCGCCAGCAGCTTGCGGTGCGCAGACGACAGCAGCCATTTGACGTCGGCCACGGCCTTGCCGGTTTTTTCCGAGACTTCCTCAATCGTGAACTTCCGGTGCAGCACATTCTTCGCGGGATTATGGTGCATGTCGCCGAGTTCGCCGATGTCCCAGTAGGGAGCTGCCACCAAAAGCTCATCCGGATCGAGAACTGCGCGCGCTTCGTCCAGCGTCCACGTGAAGTAGTCGCCGTCATCCTCAAGATTGATGTCCGCATCCTGCGACGCGTAGAATCCGCCGCGCTCGCGATCCGTCATCACTGCATCGAGCCAGCCAATGATCTCCTCGGCCGTGCTTCGAAAATCCTGATGCACGAAACTCTGGTAGGCGTGCGCGTAGTTCCGCAGCAGCTCGGTGTTGTCGTAGATCATCTTCTCGAAGTGCGGGACTACCCAACGCTCGTCGACGCTGTAACGATGAAAGCCTCCTGCGAGCTGGTCGTACACGCCGCCACGAGCCATCTGCTCCAGGGTCACGATGAACGCCTTGGTCGCTTCTTCGATTCCGCGGTTGACGCCGACCTGCAGCAAGAGATCCAGGATTGCCGGATGCGGGAATTTCGGCTGCGATCCAAAACCGCCATGCTGTGGATCAAACTGCGACACTGCAGAGGCCACAATTTTGTCGACGAGCGCCAGGTTCAAATCGCCGCCACGCGACGAGAACGACTCGTTGTGCTCAATTGCGCCCATCACACTGGACGCCGACTCGAGCGCCTCGTCACGCCGCTCTTGCCACACCTGCGACATGGTGAGCAGCACTCTGCCGAATCCCGGCCGGCCGTAGCGGTCGTCGCGGGGGAAATACGTTCCGCCGAAGTATGGCCTTCCATCCGGCGTTAGAAACGCTGTGAGGGGCCATCCGCCCTGCCCGCTGATAGCCGAGACCGCCGCCTGGTATCGCGAGTCCACATCGGGGCGCTCATCGCGATCCACTTTCACCGCCACGAAATGATCGTTGATGATGCGGGCAATCTCCACGTCTTCATACGACTCGCGATCCATGACGTGGCACCAGTGACACCACACCGCTCCGATATCCAGCAAGATCGGCTTGTTCTGCGCTTGCGCCTTCGCGAATGCGGCTTCGCCCCACGGGTGCCAGTTCACCGGCTGATGGCGCGCCGAGCGGAGATAAGAAGAGGAGGCCAATTGTAGCTGGTTCATTGCGACAGCGGTATTCGTCTGGTGCTCGTCCATGGGCCGAGGATACACGTCCCCTGGTTTGCGCTGCCAGTTGAGCTCAGGTTATGATCCCGGCTACGCGAGCGGAGCAAAGTGAAAGAGCGCTGTCGCAGCAGAGACAACTCACACTTTGACGTGTGCATCCAAGTGCGATGGTCGCGGCCGGAAAAGCTGGCAAATCGCAGTCTGCTGAGAAACAGGTTTTTACCCAACTGGTTCCCCTGGCCCCAGCTTCCAATTCCTCAGGGGTAAGTAAGCCGGAGATCTACCGATGAACGACGACCCGCTGTGGCGCGGACAAACGGGAACCTTACAGCCGGGCAGGATGAGCGAGTTGATCAGTTCCTACGACTGGTCGAGGACTCCGCTCGGCCACGTTTCGGGTTGGGATGACGGTCTGAAGGCAGCGGTCCGCATTCTCGTCACTTCGCGCTTTCCGATGTGGATGGCGTGGGGTCCGCAGCTTACCTTTCTTTACAACGACGCTTATGCGAGCGTGACGCTCGGCAAAAAACATCCCTGGGCGCTCGGAAAACCTGCCCCTGAAGTCTGGCCTGAAATCTGGCAGGACATCGGCCCACGCGTCGAGCGCGTTATGAGCACAGGAGAAGCATCCTGGGAAGAAACCCTTGGGCTGATCCTGGAGCGCAGTGGATTTCCGGAAGAGACCTATCACACGTTCTCCTACAGCCCACTGGCAGGCTCTGACGGCCGAATCGAGGGCATGCTCTGCGTGGTGATGGAAGATACGCAGCGCGTACGCGGCGAGCGCCAGCTCTCTTCGCTGAGCACGCTCGCGGGCGCGCTCGTAGGCGCCAATCTGAAGAAGGAAGTTTTCGCTGCGATCGAGCAAGGCCTTGCCGCGCAGAAAGACATTCCGTTCGCTCTCGTCTACTGCTTCGAAAGCGAAGGGTCCAATCTCTGCCTTGTGGCCCGAAGCGGAATCGAGAGCGATGATCCGGCTGCACCGAAAGAGATGGACAGTGAATCCGTAGCCGCGCCCTGGCCGGTACATGTGCTTTTCGAGACGAATCGTCCGCTCACTCTCGACCTTCTCGGCGACCGATTCCCAGAGCTTCCTTCAGGTGTCTGGAACAAGCCGCCCCATCAGGCTCGACTCGTGCCAATCTTCCGCCGGGGCCAGGAGAAGCCCGCGGGTGTCTTTATTGCCGCTCTCAACCCGTATCGCCAATTTGACGCGAGCTACGCCGAGTTTCTGGATCTCACCGCGGGACAGATCGCGGCCAGCATCACCAATGCCGAGGCTTACGAAGCAGAGAAGCGCCGCGCTGAAGAACTCGCCGACCTGGATCGCGCCAAGACTGCCTTCTTCAGCAACGTAAGCCACGAGCTGCGCACGCCGCTCACGCTGATTCTGGGGCCAGTTGAAGATGCGCTTTTGAATGAGAAGGCGCCGAGCATTGAGTCGCTGCAGATGCTGCATCGGAACGCGCTGCGGCTGCTGAAGCTTGTAAATGGAGTTCTCGATTTCGTCCGCATCGAAGTGGGACGGATGCAGGCGACCTATCAGCCGACTGATCTGTCGCTGCTGACGGCGCAACTGGCCAGCGTCTTCCGCTCCGCAGTTGAACGGGCTGGACTCACCCTGGTGATTGATTGCCCGCCTCTCCCTGAACCGGTGTACGTGGACCGTGACATGTGGGAGAAGATCGTGCTTAACCTCCTCTCCAATGCGCTGAAGGCGACTTTTGATGGCGAGATTCGCGTGTCGATCTCGGGCGAAGAGAACGGCGCTTTGCTCACGATCCACGACACCGGCACCGGGATCGGTGAGGACGATCTGGCGAATCTGTTCGAGCGCTTCCGGCGGATCGAGGGCGCGCGCCGCCGGAGTCACGAGGGCAGCGGCATCGGCTTAGCTCTTGTACACGAGCTAGTGACCATGCACGGCGGCTCGATTGAAGTTCAAAGCAAGTTGGGCGATGGCACTGAGTTCAAGGTTCATCTGCCTTATGGTTACGAACACCTCAAGCACGGCAACGTGGGTCGTGACAGTTCGAGTCCGCTCGTCCTGCAGGGATCGGCGATTGCGTACGTCCAGGAAGCGTTGGGGTGGCTCCCCGGACAGGATCAGATTCAGAACGAAGTGGCTGGTCCCGCTGCGGATGGGGATCAGCTGGCGGCGAAAACTCGCCCCGTTGTTCTACTGGTGGATGACAACAATGACATGCGCGAGTATGTGCGCACATTGCTCGCCACCCGTTTCGAGGTTGTCTCGGCAGGCAATGGCCGCGCCGCCCTCGATGAGATTCGCCATCGTGCTCCGGACCTTGTGCTGACGGACGTGATGATGCCGGAGATGGACGGCTTCGCTCTGCTCGATGCGGTGCGCAAAGACCCGGCGACGGCTTTCATCCCGGTAATTATGCTGTCGGCCCGCGCGGGTGAAGAAGCGCGGATCGAAGGTGTTGAATCGGGCGCAGACGACTATCTCACCAAGCCTTTCGCGGCGCGCGAACTCATCGCCCGAGTTGACGCGCAGCTGAAAATGGCGCGCATGCGGCGCGAAGCCTCCGATCAGAAGGCCGCGCTGACGCAGGAGATCAATCGCGCCCGCCAATTCGCAGGGGAGGCGCTGGAGCACGTCCCGATTGCGTTCTGCACGATGAGCAGGGACTATCAGATTACCTACATGAACGCGGCGGCGGCCCAGCTCGGGGCGCGTTCCGGCAAGTCCCTGGTCGGCGCATCGTTCTGGGATCTCTATCCGGAGATCATCGGCACGGAGGTTGAGGCCAACGTCCGCCGCGCCATGGAGGACCGAGTTCCCATCGACTTCGAGCAGTTCTTCAGCGGCCCCGAAGGCGAGTCATGGTTCCACTTCAGCGTCCACCCGCAACCGGGCGAGGGCATCATTCTCTATTGCAGCAACACGACGGAAGCGCGCAAGTCCGAACAGGCACTGCGCCGCTCGGAACAACTCGCCGCGGCGGGACGGCTGGCTGCAAGCATCGCCCACGAGATCAACAACCCGCTCGAAGCTGTAACCAATCTGCTCTTTCTCGCCAAGAGTGACGAGGGCCTCTCTGCGAGTTCCAAAGATCTGCTTGAAATCGCTGACAAGGAGTTGCAGCGCCTCTCGCACATCACCGCGCGCAGTCTTAAGTTCTATCGCCAGCGCACCGCACCGGCCGCTATCGCGCTTGAAGAAGTGCTCGACTCCGTCGTCTATTTTCACGATCCCATCATTCGCGTCCGCGGCATCCAGATCGATCGCCGATTCCGGCCCGCGCCTTTGGTGCTCTGCCAGCCGGGGGAGATCCAGCAGGTTTTCACCAATCTCATCTCCAATGCGCTTGATGCCATTCCCGACAAGGGCCGCTTGATTCTCGAGGTCCGCCCATCAACCAGCGGCGGGTCGATCGGCGTGGCTGTGACCATCGCCGATAACGGCTCAGGGATGGACAAACAGATGCTGCAGCGGCTGTTCCATCCGTTCGTGACCACGAAAGGCGAAGCCGGGACCGGGCTTGGTCTGTGGGTGTCGAAGGGGATTCTGGATAAGCATCACGCAACGGTGCGAGTAAGGACCCGCCCCGGCAGGGGCACGGTGTTCCGGATATTCTTTCCGATCGCAAGCTGATATGGCGTGCGCAAATCCGCGGCTAGTCGGGGTTCGTAGGATAGCGGGAAGTTGAAAAGGGAAGCGAAAGCGCCGCTAGCCTGTTTTGATGGTGCGAGGATCCTTCGCTTGCGGCGAAGGATCCTCGCAATCAGGGAACTACTCCTTAGCCAGCTCTTCTTCGATTGCCGCCACGAGTTCCGGAGCATCCGGCAGCGTGTCCGGCGAGAAACGCTTCACGACTTCACCCTTGCGGCTTACGAGGAACTTTTCGAAGTTCCACAGGACTTCAGGATCGGCGTTGGTCTCAATCCCGTATCCCTTCAGCTTCTCGCGAAACGGAACCTCCGATACGCTAATCGCCTTCGGCTGCGCAGATGTCAGCAGCTTGTAGAGCGGGTGCTTGTCATCCCCAGCGACAGAGATCTTGCTGAACAAGGGAAACTTTACGCCGTAGTTTGTTGTGCAGAAGGTCTGGATCTCTTCGTTGGTTCCCGGTTCCTGGCTCTTGAAATTGTTTGCCGGAAAGCCCGCGATCACCAGACCCTGTCCCTTGTACTGCTCGTACAGGTTTTCGAGGCCTTCGTACTGAGGCGTGAGTCCGCACTTCGAAGCGACGTTCACCACCAGCACAACCTTGCCCTTGAACTCAGCGAGCGATGCATCGTCGCCCGAGATCTTCTTTACCGGAACATCGTAGATAGAAGTGCTCATCATCATCTCCTTGGGAAAAGTAGAAAAAAGATTGGATGCCGACCGTCAGGCCAGCAACTGTTTCGCAACGCGCACATACAGATCCACAGCCTCGAGCAGCTCCTTCTTTGCCACGCGCTCATGCGGAGTGTGCGCTACGTGAATCGATCCAGGCCCGAGCAGCAGGGGCTCGCCCCAGTTGGAAAGCTGCGGGATATCGGTCGTGAACTTGGCGATCATTGTTGGCAGACCCTCGACCGCCTTGAGCCGAACGAACGGAATCTCCAGAGTGAAATCTACCTCGGCCAGATTACCGGCTGCATCGATCAAGGCTTTCCTCACAGGCCCTGAATCGCCCACGAGCCGGACCAGAACCTGAGCTTCTGCTTTATCCGCGATCACGTTGGGCGCGTGTCCGCCGTGGACCTGACCGATGTTCAACGTGCTCGGCCCAACGTCCTCCGTGACCGGCAGATCGAGCCGGAGTAACCGCTCCAACACCTCAACCAGCTTGTGCACCGCGCTGTCGCCAAGCTCTGGATACGCTGAATGTGCCATCTTGCCCGCCGACCGGATGACTGCGCGGAGCGCGCCCTTTGACGCAAGGGCCAGGCGGTTGTCCGTCGGCTCTCCGTTGATGAGAAACCTGCTTCCTTTCGGCGACTGATTTGCGACCTTCGCCCCAGCCGAATCGCGCTCCTCACCAGACACAAACAAGAGCCCGACGCGAAGACCGTGCGCACGCAGAGTCTCCGCAGCGGCAACCTGGGTGGCGATGATGCCCTTTGCGTCGCAAACTCCGCGACCGTAGATGAACTCGTCATCCTCGCGAAACGGGATGTAGGGGGGCACGGTGTCCATGTGCGTCGAGAAGACCAGGTCAGGCGACTGCCCCACCGGTCCGGCATACACATTCCACCGCTGCCCTTTGCCCGCGCTCTCCTCCGGCTGCGGAACGGGAGTCTGCTCCACCTCCCAGCCGCGCCCACTCAGGAATGCCGTAAGAAAGTCGCCCACCTGCCCCTCAAAGTAGGTTGTCGACTCGATCTCGCAAAGCTGTTGTGTGAACCGTATCGGATCAATGGGCTCTAGCTCATGCATCGTGCTGCCAGAATATCGCAGCGCGCCGCCTCGTTCCTCTCATTGAATCAGCGCAATGTGCGTTGTATGATCGCGGCGTGAATCGGACGATTCAGCGAATCTTGTACGGCGGGCTGTTCGCTCTCTGGGTTTTCGCGGCAGCGCATGCGGTGCATTACGATGTCACGCATGACGGCCTGAAGCCATCAACAATCATCGTCCTTATCATCACAGGCGGGCTGGCTTTGATCAGATTTGTGCGCGCCTGGGTCGGTGACTTCACTTCGAAGTAAATGCCGGGCTGCCCGCTCTTCCGGAGGGACCACCCGACCGACCAAAGGCGCGTAGAATGAAGCATTGAATGAAGTCCTCCGCAGTTCCCTCTGATCCGGCCGCAGTCACCTACCCCACCACGCTTCGCAGTGTGGATCTCCGCGGTCCCGCAGGCCGGCTTGAAGCTTTGCTCAACGAGGGCGCGCCCGACTCGCATTACGCCGCTCTGGTTTGCCATCCTCATCCGCTTGGGGGTGGTACGCTGCACAACAAAGTCGTGTACCACGCCATGAAAGTTCTCAATGGCGCAGACTTCGGGTTTCGTCTTCCCGTCCTCCGATTCAACTTTCGGGGTACTGGCCTCAGCGAAGGCCATCATGAAGGTCTCGCCGAGTCGGCCGATGTCTCCGCAGCGCTCGACTGGCTCAAATCGGAGTTCAATCTCCCCATCATCGTCGTCGGATTCAGCTTTGGCGCGGCCATGGCCCTTGTTGCCTGTTGCGGGACAACTCCGGCTCCTCGCGCGCAGGTCCACGCTCTCGCCGCGCTCGGACTTCCAACGCAGGGCTTCGGTCACCAGTTTCACTATCCTTTTCTCGCAGACTGCAAAACTCCCAAACTCTTCCTGAGCGGAGACCGCGACTGGTTCGCACCCAAGTCCGACCTCGAACGAGTGGTCGCAACAGCAGCCGATCCCAAAGACCTAGTCTTCATTCCGACGGCTGACCACTCATTCACTGGCCACCTTGAATTGATGCAGCGGTCTCTTGCCTCCTGGCTCGCCTCATCACTGAAGGATGAAGCCCGATGACTCCGGCCAGCGATACCGCGCTCGACTTCCTACACGCCCGGGCGACCAGCTTCTTCACGGAAGCACTGAAGGCCAGCAATATCGAGTCTGCCTTTGACCGTCGCCTTCGTTTTGAAGGCAACACGCTCAAGCGCCTGCTTCCGGACGGGAGCGGTCCGGAGGTGATCAATCTCGCGCAGTACAAGCGGATCTTCGTGATCGCGATCGGCAAGGCCGCGGGTCCCATGCTCGAGGTGCTGCTGGACCGCATGAAACGGCGCAAGGGCCTGCGCGGCATCTGCTGTTCCAAGTACCTTCCGAAAAGGCGCAACTGGCGCATTCGCTACTACGAAGGCGGGCATCCGCTGCCCAACGAAGAATCGTTTGCGGCCGCACGGGAGGCGCTTGGTCTTCTCAAGAAGGCAAAGCGCGACACGCTGGTCTTTTATCTCATTTCGGGTGGCGGTTCGGCGATGTTCGACCTGCCGCTCGATCCGAAGATCACCCTTTCCGATACCGTCGCGTTCCACGAGGCGCTTCTTGGCTGCGGCGCGCCCATCAACGAAATCAACACGCTTCGCAAGCATTTCAGCGCTGTCAAAGGCGGACGACTGGCGATCGCAGCTCCCGATGCGATGAAGGTTTCTCTACTGGTCCCAGACGTCCCTCTTCGCACACTGGATGCGCTCTCCTCTGGTCCATCGTCGCCCGATCACTCCACTGTCGGCGAAGTGCACGAGATCATTGAGAAGTATGGCCTGGCTGAAAAGCTCCCGGCGTCGGTGAACGCGTTCTTCCTGCAAACTGATCTGCCCGAGTCTCCCGGCAACAAGAAGTGGAAGCCTCCGTTCCTCTCCCGTTTCGGGCGCACCGAGCCGAGCCCGCGGCGGTTCACCTCGGCGGCCAGCCTGACCGGCGAGGACGAGGCGTTCCGGGATTCCGTCTACGAGGTGCTCCTCTCCGATCTCGATCTGGTTGAATGCGCCCGTGCACTCGCGCAGCAGGCCGGCTACTTTGTTTCCGTCGACAACTCGTGCGATGACTGGGATTACGCCGATGCCGCTCGGTATTTGCTGGACCGGTTTCACGAGCTGCGGACGCACCATCGCCGTTTCTGTCTGATCTCCGGCGGCGAGGTTACGGTGAAGCTCGATCGTGCGCCCGGCGCGGGCGGTCGCAATCAACAATTTGCTCTGGCGTGCGCTCTCGAACTGGCGCACCATCCTGGCGAGATGCTGACGGTTCTCAGCGCCGGCTCGGATGGAATCGATGGCAACACCCAGAGCGCCGGCGCCATTGCCGATCCCACCACGGTAGCCCGCGCCCGAGCTTTCGGTTTCAATCCCGAAGAAAATCTGCGGACATTCAACGCCTGTCCGCTTTTCACGGCTCTCGGCGACACGATCGTGACAGGCCCGACCGGTCATAACCTCCGCGACCTGCGCCTGCTTATCTCCGATCAGTCCTGAGCAGACAGGAGTGCCAGCGCTCGTTCCTGTGCTCCCAGAAGTTTTCAGGTCCTCCCCTGGGTTGTCCCGTCGTACCGTCGGACCCTGTGTCGTGCAGTTATGATGAAAGTTCCCCTTTCGTTTATTGTTAGACGTACTTAGGATTCCCTCGTGCCCCGGAAAGCTATTCGCAAAGGCGCCGACAAGACTCCCGATATTCGGGCTGTGGCCGCATTGGCCAAAGTTTCCATCGCGACCGTCTCGCGCACGATCAATGGGTCTCCCGTGGTGAGCGAGAAACTGGCGAAGCGCGTCTGGCAGGCTATCGAGCAACTGAACTACTTCCCAAACACTCACGCCCGCACGCTGGTTTCAGGACGGAGCCGGCTGTTCGGCATCATCGTGGAAAACATCACGAACCCGTTCTTCCCCGAATTGATTCAGAGCTTTGAGGAGATCGCCGTGGCCAACGGCTACGAGATTCTCGTCAGCTCCTCGAACAGCGACCCGGCCGTGCTTACCACCTGCGTTCGCCGCATGCTGGAGCGTAAAGTCGATGGGGTTGCGGTTCTGACATTCGGTGAAGAAGAACCGGTGCTCGACCAGCTCTCGTTCCACGACATCCCTGTCGTCCTCGCGGAGTTCAAGCTGTCTGAACCCGCTTCCAGCACCATTCTGCTCGACTACAGCACGGGCATCCGTTCCGCGGTCCACCATCTTGCGACGCTTGGACACAGCAGGATTGCTTTCCTCGCCGGTCCGCACAAGCTGCACTCCGCCATTACGCGTCAAACGGATTTTGAAAACGCGATGCGATTGGAGAGGTTGTCGATCGACAAGAAATGGATCATTGAGTGCGATCACACGCTCAAAGGCGGCGTGATCGGGTTCGGGAAACTGCAGTCCCTCACAGGCCAGCCGACTGCGGTCATCTGCTCCAACGACATGACCGCGATCGGCGTTCTTCGGGCCGCGTACCTTCAGGGCCTACGCGTACCGCAGGACCTCTCGGTTATCGGGCTTGACGATATTGACTTCGCGGAGTTCACGCTGCCTCCGCTCACCACCATCCGACTCTCGCGCGCCGAGCTGGCTCGGGCAGCGTTCGAAGCTCTTCGGCTCCATGCCGAGAACCCGGGTAAGACCGGGTTGCAGCGCGAGTTCCTCGTCTCCACCAACCTCGTCGTACGCGGCTCGACCGCCCCACCGCCGCTGCCCAACTGACCACGAAACGCTCAGGAGCCGGCGAAGGGGTTGGACTCCTGAGGCTTGATGGTGGTGGGGTCGGGTTTCGAGGCGTCGGGGCTGGATCTGGCCGTCGGTGCTTTGGCGTCGTTGAAGCCGGAGTAGACGCGGTAGGGGTCGCCGGGTAGGAGATTGTTCTCCTCGAGCGCGAGGCGGACGCGGCGCTTGAATTCGCGGACCGGGCCGTATTGCTTGGTGGGCTTGGTTTTGAAGACAACCGGGAAGATGAGCTCGGATCCTTTGACGGCGTCGACGCCGAGGACCTGAGGGTCGGCGACGAAAAGGTCGCGGAAGTCGTCGCTGGTGCGGATATCCATCGCGATGGTTTTGAGCAGGTCCATGACTTTGTCGGGGTTGGCCGAGAAGTCGACGCTGATGTTGACGGTGGCGACGGAGAAGTCGACGCTCTGGTTGGCGACGGTGGTGATCTGGGAGTTGGGGATTACGTAGACGGTGCCGTCGCTGCCGTCGCGGAGGATGGTTTTGCGGAGGGTCATGGATTCGACGACGCCGGAGACGCCCGCGATCTTGATGGTGTCGCCCACGTTGAACTGGTCTTCGAGCAGGATGATGATGCCGTTGAGCAGGTCGCGGAAGATGTTCTGGGCAGCAAGGCCGATGGCGACTCCGGCGATGCCTGCGGTGCCGAGCAGAGGGGCGAGGTTGACGCCAATGGCAGCGAGGAACTGCATGGTGACGATGGCGGCGATGATGGTCATACCGGTGGCGCGGATGACGCCAGCCATGGTTCTGACCTGGGAGACACGGATGTGGCCAGCCGCATGCTCCTCGGCGATGCGGACCATGCGGGTGGTGATGAGCGACAGAACGCGGTAGAGGGCGAAGCCGATGAGGGCCGCAATGAGGAGGTGCGGCAGCTTCAGGCGGATGAATTCCTGGGTGTCGCCGATCCACTCGTCGAGGACTTTGCCGAAGAAGCGGCCTTCGGTGCCGATGGCGGACAAGGAGGCCAGAAGAATTGCAGACATACAAACTCCCATATCAAGTATCTATATTGTGCAGAAAAGATGCGGGGCGCGGCCCAGCCCCTGGGACCCCTTCAGGCTGATACTGCTGAATGTTATCGGGCCAAGGCAGATTGGGAATCAATATAGAGCTACATATAGTCGCGGCCGACCAGGTTGGTGGCGATTTCAAGGCGCCCTTATAGATGTTTCTCAACCTGCTGTTGAGGTTGATATGAAGTATCCCCCGCAGGTTCCCCGAGTACATCGAGCTGTCGCGTTTGTAACCAGCATCCCCCCCGTAACCGCCTGTGCCGCAAGGATTGTGACAATCAGTTGTCTATTTCTGGGTATGCTTTGGCTGGGCATTCGAATGTATTCGACCGTCGCGCACGCGTTTTTGAGGCCGGCAGGGGAGAACCTCAGTCCGGTCGTGGAACTGGCGGCTGAAGACGGGCAGATTGTAAGCGCGGTAGGCGACGTGAGGATCAACATCGAGGCGTACAACAAGAAGCGGGAAAAGGACATTGCAGAGGCTAGTGGAAAACTGCTTACATTAGCCATCGCCCTCAGAGCGGAACTGGAGCGTGATCCGAGTGCCGAGGGATCGCCGAACACGGTCCGGAAGGCTAACGAAATCCAGAAACTGGCGCACGATGTGAAAGAAATGATGAAGATCAACATGGTCGGGCCGCGGTAATGCCGGCATCCGACTGTCAGCAGGCGCCTCACGAGGAGGTCTCCATGCGAAGTTTCGAGCTCGAATCCGCGAAACCAAGAAAGCTGAGTGGGAACTGGCTCAGGGGTCTGTGCCTGGCCGCGGCCTTCACTGTGCCGCTGACAGGTTTGGCGCAGGATGGAAAACCGCCGGCTGACAATGCGAAGGCGACCGCTCCGGCCAGTGACCCCAAAGCTTCACAAGCCGACGCGGCGAAAGACGCAAAGCCGGCGAGCGCGGCGCCGAACGATAAGAAGAAGCAGATTGCTGACGAGAGCGCGGAACTGCTGAACATGGCACTGGCCCTGAAGGCTGAGGTGGATAAGACCACGAAGGATACGCTTTCGCTGAATGTGATCAAGAAGGCGGACCAGATTGAGAAGCTGGCGAAATCGGTGAAGGACAAGATGAAACAAAGCTCCGGCAGCTAAGGCTGGAGTAGCAGCGCTGCGATTCGAAAGGTATGCGGTACCCCGGGGGTGAACGTGCGGGATCTGCTGCAATACAAGAAACATCTGCTGCTTGTCAGCCGGCGGGCAGTCCAGAGCCGCATGTCTCTCATCCTCATTGCAGTAGGATTCGCTCTGCTGTCGACGGCAGCGAGCAGGGCGCAGTCTACGGGAGATCCGACTCCCAATGCCTTAGACCTGGGACCGCGCTGCCCGACTTGTCCGATTGTGATCGCGTCCAGGCCTTTGTCGGAGAAAGACAAGGAAGACAGGTCCGCGCATACTTCACAGAAGAAGGACTACAGCATCGCGAATGCCAAGCGGAAGCTCTACATCGACGATGAGACGAACAAGATGCTGATTCTGGCTCGGGATCTGAAGGCGAAGATCGATGGACTGGGCTCGGAGCGGCCTTCGGCCATCATGCTGCGGGAGGCGGCAGTGATTGAGTTTCTGGCAAAGGATATAAAAGAGAAGATGAAGCTGACCGTCAACCCTGATTGATGGCCCAGGGGAGCCGATTAATGCGATCGACGATGGGGTGGGGGAGAGCGGTTGCGGCGGGTACGATCGCGGCAGCAGCATGCCTCGCGTGGGGACAGTTTGTTTCAGGCAGCGGCACGGAAAACCGGATACAGGTCTCTCCAAGGCCCGGATTCGGCGACGGCCCAAATCTCGATCCTTTGTCGGAGTCCAAGCGGATGAAGGCGCTGAATGCGGACCGGCACAAACAGATGGTGTCTGACACGGAGAAGCTGGTGAGGCTGGCGCGGCAACTCGATGCCGAGATCGCATCTAACCCGACGGACGGGTTGACGGCGGAAGAGGTTCAGAAGCTGCAGGCGATCGAGAAGCTGGCACGAAACGTGAAAACCAAGATGGCTCAATCGTTTGGCGGTGGGCCGGAATTCAAGCCGCCGCTGATTGACACCCGGGGGCCCGGCGCGCAGTAAGTTGCTACAATCATCTTTGGATAGAGATATATAGAGGGACGAGCGAAAAAGATCCCAATCCTGGAGTGAGACAAATGGGACTTGCGGTTTCCAGCGCTCATGCGCCCGTGGGGATTGACGCCTCAGGCCGGCTGAGCTCACAAGAGCTGATCCAGATCTATCGGCTGATGTATCTGTCCCGTCGGATCGATGACCGCGAGATTCTTCTCAAGCGACAACAGAAGACGTTCTTCCAGATCTCGGCCGCTGGGCATGAAGCTTTCCAGGTGGCGGCGGGGCTCGCTCTCAGGCCTGGGTATGACTGGTTTTTCCCGTATTACAGAGACAGAGGATTGACGCTGACGCTGGGTGTGTCGCCCACGGATATGTTTCTGCAGGCGGTGGGCGCGGGAAGTGATCCGGCGAGCGGCGGGCGGCAGATGCCGACGCATTGGAGCAGCCGGGAACTGAACATTGTGAGTACGTCGTCCTCTACGGCGACACAGATTCTGCATGCCGTGGGATGCGCGGAGGCAGGGCAGTACTTCACGCGACATCCCGAGGCTGCGGCCCGGGTGGAAGGCGACTACAGAGCGTATCGGGACGTGACCTTTCACGGCGATGAGGTTGTGCTCGCGTGCATCGGAGAAGGCTCAACGTCGCAGGGCGAGTTCTGGGAGGCGTTGAATACGGCTTCGAACCGCAAGCTGCCGGTGATCTTCATGGTGGAGGACAACGGCTACGCGATCAGCGTTCCAGTGGAGGTGAATACTCCGGGCGGAAACATCTCGCGGCTGGTGGCGAACTTCCCGAATTTCCATTTTGAAGAGGTGGATGGGACAGATCCGGAGCAGAGCCTGCGGGCGTTTCAGCGCGCTGCGGAGCATTGCAGGGCGGGGCTGGGGCCGGCGTTCGTGCATGGGCACTGCATACGGGTGTATTCGCACTCGCTATCGGATGATGACAAGCTGTACCGGTCGGCAGCGGAGCGGGAAGCGGATGCATTGCGCGATCCGATCCACAAGATGCATGTGCGGCTGCTGAGTGAGAATGTCCTCACTACGGAGCAGATCAACGCGCTGGAGAAGGAACTGGAGCGCGAGGCGGCAGAGGCTGCAGAGCGAGCGCTTGAGGCTCCGCTGCCGGAGATTGCCGGCATCGAGAAGCACGTGTATTCGGAGGATCTTGATCCGAGGCGTGCGGAGTTTGCGACGGAGACGGCGCAAGCGGCCGGCGCGAAGAACGGCAAGTCGGCGAGCGGTAAGGGCGCTGCTCCGAAGACCATGGCGGACCTGATCAATGCGTGCCTGCACGATGAGATGGCGCGCGATCCGCGGATTGTGGTGTACGGCGAAGATGTTGCGGATGCAAGCCGGGAAGAAGCTTTGTCTGAAGTGAAGGGCAAAGGCGGCGTCTTCAAGCTGACGTCGGGATTGCAGACGGAGTTCGGGTCGGAGCGGGTGTATAACTCTCCGCTGGCTGAGGCGAACATTGTGGGGCGTGCAGTGGGACTGGCTGTGCGCGGGATGAAGCCGGTGGTGGAGATCCAGTTTTTCGATTACATCTGGCCAGCCGTGCACCAGATTCACAATGAGCTGGCGCTGATGCGGTGGAGATCAAATGGGGCGTGGGCTGCGCCGGCGGTGATTCGCGTGCCGATTGGCGGGTACCTGACGGGAGGGGCGATCTATCACTCGCAGTCGGGGGAGAGCATCTTCACGCACATTCCGGGACTGCGTGTGGCGTTTCCATCGAACGCACTGGATGCGAACGGGTTGCTGCGAACGGCGATTCGCTGCGATGATCCGGTGCTGTTTCTGGAGCACAAGCGGCTCTATCGCGAGTCGTACGGAAGAGCGCCGTATCCGGGACCGGACTTTGCGATTCCGTTTGGGAAGGCGAAGATCGTGCGGCCCGGCGAGCACATGACGCTGGTGACGTACGGGGCGCTGGTGCCGCGGGCGTTGCAGGCGGCGGAGAAGGCGAGCCGGGAGAAGGGCATCGAGGTTGAGGTGATCGACCTGCGCACGCTGAGCCCGTATGACTGGGAAGCGATTGCGACCTCGGTGCGCAAGACCAGCCGCGTGATCGTGGCGCACGAAGACATGCTGAGCTGGGGTTATGGGGCGGAGATTGCGGCCCGGATTGCCGATGAGCTATTCGACGATCTGGATGCGCCAGTGAAGCGGATCGGCGCGATGGATACGTTTGTGGCGTATCAGCCGGTGCTGGAGGATGTGATTCTGCCGCAGCCGGACACGGTGCTGAAGGCGATTGTGGAGCTGCACGGGTATTGAGAGGAAGCTACGAGCTTTTAGCTTTTAGCTTCGGATCTGCGCGTTAGGCCTTGCTCCCTCCTTTGACGCAAATTGTGCGCCAAAAATCGGGCATCCATATTCTTGCTCCCATGTCTCCAAAATCGGAAGACCTTCGGCAGGCTCAGGGCAAGCCATGGGGCACCCGCCGTTTCCGCGCTGCCATCCCGGCTCCCGGGATGAAGAGTTCGCGAGGGGAAGTGTCTTTCAGAAGAAGCGTGCGTCAGGGGCTGAAGCCCGAGGTCTTTGTTGGCCTCAGGCGGCACGACTGAAGTCGTGCCCTGACGCTTGTCGCTCACGCGGAGGCTGCGGCACTACTGCACGACAGAAGAGCCTACACGCCGGTCGTCACAGGTTTGTAGGTGCGGGGCTGGGGTGGAGCATATGATCTCCTCACCGGTTCGGGAGGGGTGATGGATCTGATCGTGCAGGATCTGCGCTATGCGTTTCGGGTGCTTCGCAAAAACGTCGGAATGACCTTGGTGATTCTGGCTTCGCTGGGAATCGGGATCGGGGCAAACTCGGCGATCTTCAGCGTGGTGAATGCGCTGCTGCTGCGACCGCTGCCGTATCCGCATCCGGACAGGCTTGCGGCGATCTGGCTGCACTCGCCGGGGATTGGGATTCTGCGGGACTGGCCGTCGCCGGGTCAGTATGTCGATCTTCAAAATCAGAATCACTCGTTTGACGAGATGGCGATTGCGCAGAGCCGCACGTGGATTCTGACGGGAGGGCAACAGCCGGAGCGGGTGGATGTGCTGAGCACGCAGTCGACTTTGTTGTCGATGCTGGGCGCGAAGCCGTTGCTGGGGCGGACGCTGTTGCCGGAAGAGGACAAGCCGGGAAGGCCGGGCGTCGCGGTTCTGAGCTATGGAGCGTGGCAGCGGCTGTTCAACGGGGACCGGAACATTGTGGGGAAGGCCATCACGATGAATGGGAAGACATTCACGGTGGTGGGTGTGCTGGAGCGGCGCTTCATGCTCAACGCTGAAGTGATGCCGGCGGAAGGGCCGATGGACAAATTGGATATCATCACGCCTTTGCCGCTGGGTCCGGATGCAGCGCAGAGGCGAGGTGATGAGAACTACAACATCGTGGCGCGATTGAAGCCGGGCGTAAGCATGGAGCAGGCGCAGGCGGACGTGAACGTGATCGCCAATGGAATCCGCATCAAGGACAAGCGGGACACCAGCTATGGCATGGACGTGATCGGGCTGCAGAAGCAGGTGGTGGGCGATGTGCGCAGGTCGCTGCTGGTGCTGCTGGGGAGTGTGGGGCTGGTGTTGCTGATTGCGTGCGCGAATGTGGCGAACCTTCTGCTGGCGAGAGCGGCGGGACGCGAGAAGGAAGTGGCGATCCGTACGGCTCTGGGAGCAGGGTGGCAGCGGATCGCGCGGCAGCTGCTGACGGAAAGCATCCTGCTTGGATTGCTGGGTGGAGCAGCGGGGCTGGTCGTGGCGCGGTTGAGCCTGTGGGTGGTGAGGACGATGAACCCGGGGAATATTCCAAGGCTGGATGAGATTGGGATCGACGGTTCGGTGCTGCTGTTTACTTTTGGCGTGGCGCTGACGACGGGAGTGCTATTTGGGCTGGCGCCGGTGTGGCGCGCGATCAAGCTCGATCCGAACTCGTCGTTGAAGGCGGGCGGCAGGAGCGGGCAGGCGGACAGCGGACTCTATCTGAAGCGGCATCGGCTGCGCGCATTGCTGGTGGTTTCAGAGTTGGCGATTTCGCTGGTTCTGCTGATTGGGGCGGGGTTGCTGATGCGCAGCTTTATCCGCTTGCAGAGCGTGCCGCCGGGGTTTGTTGCGGACAACGTGATGAGCATGCAGGTGGTGGTGAGCGATCCGAAGTATAAAGACAACAAGCTGACGGCCAGCTTCTGGCGAGAAGTGGAGACTCGGATTGCGCATTTGCCGGGCGTAGTGAGCGAGGGGGCTAGTTCGGCGTTGCCGCTTACCGGGATGGTGGGCTGGGGAGGAATCCAGGTAGAAGGCTATAATCCGCCGCCGGGGCAGGAACTGCAGGTGGACCAGCGGGACGCAAGCGCAAACTATTTCCGGACAATGCAAATTCCCCTGATCTCGGGCCGCTACTTCGGCGACCAGGACAACGGTGATTCGGCGCAGGTCGCGATCATTGATGAGAAGTTTGCGCAGCGCTTCTGGCCGCATGGGGATGCGGTGGGAAAACATCTTTGGCACGATCCCAAAAAGCCGATCACGATCGTGGGAGTGGTCGGCGTAGTGAAACAGTATGGACTCGATACCGATGGAAAGATTGCGATGTACTATCCGTCGGGACAAGATTTCGGGCGGGGAACCTACCTGGTGGCGCGTTCGGCCGTGCAGAATGCGGGCCTTGCGAGCGCGATGACGAACGAAATTCATGCAGTGGACCCGACGGCGGTTGTGTACGGGGTAAGGAGCATGCAGGACCGCGTGTATGAGTCGCTAGCGCGGCAGCGGTTTGCGAGCACGATGCTGGGGGCGTTTGCGATCTTTGCTTTGCTGCTGGCGGCTGTGGGGCTGTATGGCGTGATGTCGTTCCTGGTTACGCAGAGCACTCGCGACATCGGCATCCTGGTTGCGCTGGGCGCGAAACGGGAGAACATCCTGCGCCTTGTGGTGCGACAGGGAATGGTGCTGACGCTGGTGGGCATCGGGGCCGGGTTGGTGGGTGCGCTGGTACTGACGCGAGCGATCGCGGCGATGTTGTTCAGTGTGAGTGCGACGGATGCGGTGACGTTTGTGACGGTGCCGGTGGTGCTGGCGGCTGTTGCGTTCTGCGCGCTGGCGATTCCGGCGTGGCGGGCGAGCAACGTGGATCCGATCGTGGCGCTGCGACAAGAGTAGACGCCGGACTGGCGGGGTAGCGCGGGAACCGAGGGCCGCCGGAAGCAGCGGGCCGGCTGCGCTTTTCGCGGATACAATGTGTAGATGGGTTCCCATCCCGAAGATTGCCGGCGGGCGGTTCGAGCCGCATGAGGAGTTTTTTCCGCCTTATCCGCTACGGCATACCCTATTCGTTTCAATGGGTGGCGGGCGTTTTGCTGCTCGCGGCTGTGGGGGCTCTGGACACGTTTAGGGTGCTGCTGTTGCAGCCGGTGTTCGACCAGGTTTTTCGCCCGGATGCGCCTGAGGGGCCAGTCACCCTGGGGCTGCCGCACAGCAAGTGGCACTTCGATCTGCGCGCGCTGTTTCCGCATTCCTTTCATATTCACAACGATTACAACGTGGTGGCGATCGCGATCGTGGTGGCTACGGTCGGCAAAGGGCTGTGCGACTATCTCGGCACGTACCTGGTGAACTATGCCGGGTTCGGGATGATCACCGATCTGCGGAACCATCTGTATGAGGCTACGCTTCGCAGGTCTTCGAGTTTCTTTCATAAGCACGCGACGGGAACCATTCTTTCGACGCTGATCAACGATGTGGATCGCGTGCAGCTTGCGATGAGCTCGGTCATCGGCGAGTTTCTGCAGCAGTTCTTCACGTTTGTGGTGGGAATTGTTTTTGTGATCCGGCTTGGAGGGCATCTTAGCTGGGCGCTGGTGCTCTTTATTCCGGTGGTGATCACGTCGGCGCGGAAGATCGGGCGGGAAGTGAGGACGCGCACGAGGACGGGTCAGGACAAACTGGCGGAGATTCAGAACATTCTGCACGAGACGGTGACGGGCAACCGGATTGTGAAGGCATTCAACACGGAGATCTGGGAGATCCTGCGATTCAAGCGCGCATCGAAAAGGCTCTTCCGGGCGAACCTGCGCAACGTGCGGATTCAGTCGATCAGTTCGCCGCTGATGGACACGATTGGCGCGGTTGCGATTGCGCTGTTCCTGTTTATTGGGCGGAATGAAATTCAGCACGGACGCATGACGATGGGGTTGTTCGCGGCGTTCATCTTTCTGCTGTTCAAGCTGTACGATCCGGTGCGGAAGTTCGCGTACTTCTACAACGCGTTTCAGCAGGCGATGGGCGCGTCGCTCTCGATCTTCGGGTTTTTCGATGCGAAGGACGATGTGAAGGAGCGGCCCCACGCGGCAGCGTTGCCGCACTTTACGAAGTCGATCAAGTTTGACAATGTGGGCTTCGCGTATTCGACGGAGAAGGGCGAGAGCCAGATTCTGCACAATGTAGATCTGGATGTGTACGCAGGCGAGCTGTTGGCGCTGGTAGGACCGAGCGGGGCGGGGAAGTCGACGCTGGTGAATTTGATTCCGCGGTTCTTTGACGTGACGTCGGGACGGATTCTGATCGATGGGCAGGATATTCGCGAGGTGACGCTGGGGTCGCTGCGGCGGCAGGTGGCGCAGGTGACGCAGGAGACGATCCTGTTCAACGATACGGTGCGGAACAACATCGCGTACGGGCAGCCGGATGTGAAGAACGATCTGGTGGAGCAAGCAGCGAAGGCGGCGCTGGCGCATGAGTTCATCATGAAGATGCCGCAGGGGTATGCGACGGTAATTGGCGAGAAGGGATTCCGGCTGTCGGGCGGCGAGAAGCAGCGGCTGGCGATTGCACGGGCGATCTTGAAGGATGCGCCGATACTGATTCTGGACGAGGCGACTTCGGCGCTGGATGCGGAGAGCGAGTCGCTGGTGCAGGCGGCGCTTTCGAACCTGATGCAGGGGCGAACGACGCTGGTGATTGCGCACAGGCTTGGGACGATTCGAAGAGCGAACCGAATTGCTGTGCTGGAAGGCGGAAGGATTACAGCGATCGGTCCGCATGAGGAGTTGCTGACGACTTCGCCGACGTATCAGCGGCTGTATCAACTGCAGTTCATGGATGTGCCCGAGCAGGAGGATTCGCTGGAGAACGAACAGCGGGCTCTCGAAAAGCTGTTGCAGCCAACGCTCTGGGCAGAGGCAGAGGGACAGTAAGATGCCTATCTATTCGATGACGGGATTTGCGCGTACGCAGGTGCGCGTGCACGACCAGCTTGCGTACACGTTGAGCGTGAAGAGTGTTAACCATCGGTTTCTCGATATCCAGCTGCGATTGCCGGCGGGGCTGGATGCTCTGGAGATGGAGCTGCGGCGCGTTCTGAAGGAGAGCCTGGTGCGCGGGCACGTGGAGCTGACGTTGTCAGTGGATCGGACGACGCAGCAGAGGGCGGGCTATAACCGCGAGATTGTGGCGGGGTACATCGATTCTTTCCGACAGGCGCGGGCGGAGTTCAGGCTGAAGGGCGATCCGGATCTGAATGCTGTGTTGCGGATGCCAGGGGCGCTGCAAACCGAGAGCCGCGGGAACAGCGAGGAAGACGTGGCGGCGCTGACGGCAAGCGCGCTGAGCGCGGTGGGACCTCTGCTTGAAGAATTGAAGGTGATGCGCGGGCGCGAGGGAGAGTCGCTGGAGCAGATTTTGCGCGCGTGCCTGGATCGGCTTACGGCAACGGTGAAGGGAGTTGCAGCGCTGCGGCCCGAGGTGGAGCAGCGATACCAGGAGCGGTTGACGCAGAGGCTTACGGCGGCGACGGGGAATGAGTTTAACCGGCAAAGGATGCTGGAAGAGGTAGCGGTGCTGGTGGATCGCAGCGATATCTCGGAAGAGATCGAGCGGATGCATACGCACATCGGGCATTTTCGCGAGGTGCTGACGACGGGCGGCGAGGTGGGGAAGAAGCTGGACTTTCTGCTGCAGGAGATGAACCGCGAGGCCAATACACTGCTGTCGAAGACGGGCGGCGTTGGTGGGAAGGGAACGAAGATTACGGAGCTTGGGCTGGCGATGAAGGCGGATATCGAGAAGGCGCGGGAGCAGGTGCAGAATGCGGAATAAGGACAGTTGTCAGTTGCCAGTTCTCAGTTTTCAGTTGGGATGATTCCGTAGCGGGTGGTCTGGGAAAACGTAGAGACCTTTAGCAAGTAAAAAGATTCGATTTGGGGGAAGACAGGTACGTGGCAGGGATATTGTTCATTATTTCGGCGCCGTCGGGTTCGGGGAAGAGCACGCTTGTCAGCGAGCTTCGCAAGCAGGTGAAGGATGTTGATTTTTCGATTTCGTGGACGACACGGCCGCCACGGGGGTCGGAGGAGAACGGGCGCGAGTACTATTTCACGACTCGCGACGAGTTCGAGCGGATGATCAGCGAAGGCAAGTTCCTGGAACATGCGGAGGTTTTTGGGAACTACTACGGAACGGCGCGGCATTCGCTTGAGGACGCTCGGAAAGAGGGGCATGATCTGCTGCTGGATATCGATGTACAGGGTGCTGCGCAGGTTCGGTCGACAATGCCGGAGGCTGTGAGCATCTTTGTGCTGCCGCCGACGCCGAAGGTGCTGCGGACGCGGTTGCGGAATCGCAGCCGTGCGGAAGGCGTTGTGAATGAGGCGGAAGTGTACAGGCGGCTCTCGGAGGCGGCCAAGGAAATTGAGAATTACCGCAATTACAGCTATATCTTGATCAACGACATCCTGGACAGGGCAGTAGCGCAACTTGAGGCAATCGTGCTTGCTGAGCGATACTATCGCAACGCTGAGCCTATTGCGTACCGGAGCAGCAGGGTGTTGGAGGTGGCAGCCGGCTGCAGGCTGTCGAACTCGCGGGATCGGCTGAAACCGGTGCTGGAGGCCTTTGGGATTGAAGGCGGCAACGGGCAACAACAACTTCCCTTTGGAGATGACAACGATGACGATTGAGACCAGTTTCGATTCGAACTATCGTAAGGTACTTGTTGCCGCACGCCGGGCCCGTCAGATCCAGAGTGGGGCTGCTGCGCTGGTACCGAGCCGCTCGACGAAAGCCTGCCGGATCGCGCAGGAAGAAGTGGATGCAGGCAAGATCTCTTACGTCAAGAAGGATCAGCCGGTGGTGAAGCCGCTGGTGGCGGAGAACGGGATTCCGATCCTCTAGGAACTGGCACTCGCAAGTAGTTCAAACGAAAACTGAGCTCTTTCTGTCTCTTGCGAATAGGTGCCAGTTTTCCTCGTCTTGTTGTTACGAAGGTTGCGCGAACGCCGCGACTGATTCATCTTCCCCTGTCATACAATCGAAACATGCGAGTCACGGTCGGTGTCTCCGGCGGGATTGCGGCCTACAAGGCTGCTGAACTTGTGCGGGCGTTGCAGAGGCGCGGCGTTGAGGTGCACGTGGTGATGACCGAGGCCGCGACGCGCTTCGTGCAGCCACTGACATTTGCGGCCCTGACCGGACATAAGGTCATCAGCAACCTCTGGGAAGACGCTGGCAGCGGCGAAGCTACTTACGAATCATCCATCGAGCATATTGGCGAGGCGCAGTGGACCGAGGCGCTGGTTGTTGCTCCGGCGACGGCCAATATCCTGGCGAAGTTTGCGCATGGGATTGCTGATGATTTTCTGACGACCATGTACCTGGCGACTCCGGCTGCAGTGCTGGTAGCTCCTGCGATGAATGTGCAGATGTGGCAGCATCCGGCGGTGCAGGCGAATCTGGAGACCCTGCGCGAGCGCGGAGTGCGGGTGATTGATCCTGGAAAGGGCGATCTGGCTTGCGGCATGGTGGGCGAGGGGCGCATGGCTGAGCCCGAGGCCATCGCGGATGTGGTGTTCAATTCTCTGGGACGGAAGAAAGATCTTGCGGGCGAGGTTGTGCTGATCACGGCAGGCGGGACGCGCGAGGCGCTCGATCCGGTGCGATTCATCGGGAACCGCTCGAGCGGCAAGATGGGATATGCGCTGGCGGATGCTGCGCAGAGCCGCGGGGCGAAGGTGATTCTGGTGAGCGGGCCGACAGCGATTCATCCCCCGGCACGTTGCGAACTGGTGCGTGTGACGACGGCGGAAGAGATGCGGCAGGCGGTTCTGGGACGCATGGTTGAAGCCACGATGGTGATCAAGGCCGCGGCGGTGGCGGATTACCGGCCGGTGAATGTGTCGGAGCAGAAGCTGAAGCGGACCGGGCCGATGAGCCTTGAGCTGGCGCCGACGGAAGACATCCTGGCCGAGGTGACGAAGCAGCGGCGACCGGGACAGCTCATTGTGGGATTCGCGGCAGAGACCGAGAATCTGACTGAGAACGGGCGGGCGAAGTTGCTGCGCAAAGGCGCGGATGCGATCGTGGTGAATGACGTCTCAGGCGAAGGCAGAGGGATTGACGCGGACCGGAATGCGGCGACGTTTCTGACGCCTTCGACATCGATCGACATGCCGGAGATGCCGAAGAGGAAGCTGGCGGATCGCATTCTGGACGAGATTGTGGCGCTGCGCCGGCCGCGGCCGCTGGTGTTTGAGGTAGATGAAGGCAGCCGGCAGGACAAGGTGCTGAGCGAGTCAGTTGCGCCGGCGAATTCCAGGCGCCGGATTATTGTGGAGTAGCGCAGAGTGGCTTCGCTCGATTCAGCAACAAGAGAAGCATTGCAGGCGCGGCTGCGCTTTTATCGCGAGCTGGGGCTGACGGAGTTGTATCGGCGACCGGTGATGGCGGGCGAAGGTGCAGTTACGAATAGCGACGCCGCAATAGCAGTCGAAGAGCCGCGGATTCAATCTGATTCTGAGGAGAGCACTTCTATTCCGCCGAGAAAGCCTATCGCTACGCCTCCACCGCCGGTTGCGGCTGCTGTTGAGCAGGACCGGGCATCCGCTTTGGGTCTGATTCAGGAAGATATTGGGGATTGCACGCGGTGCGCGCTGCATAAGGGGCGCAATAAGATCGTGTTTGGCGATGGCGATCCCGAGGCGCGGCTGATGTTTGTCGGCGAGGGACCGGGCGCTGACGAGGATGCGCAGGGGCTGCCGTTTGTGGGGAGGGCCGGGCAGCTGCTGAACAATATGATCGGCGCGATGGGGCTGAAGCGTGAGCAGGTGTACATCGCCAATGTGGTGAAGTGCCGTCCTCCGCAGAATAGGACGCCCGAGCCCGATGAGGCGAATACGTGCTCGCCGTTCTTGTTCCGGCAGATCGATGTGATCAAGCCCGAGGTGATTGTGGCGCTGGGAGCGACGGCGGCTACGTATCTGCTGGGGCAGCGACAGCCGCTGGCGGGGTTGCGTGGGCGCGTGCACGCGTGGCGTGGAAGCAAGCTGATTGTGACGTACCATCCGGCGTTTTTGCTGCGCGATCCGCGACAGAAGAAGGAAGCGTGGGCGGACCTGCAGATTGCGATGCGGGAGCTGGGGTTGAAGGTGGCTAGCAAGTCGGAGGGATAGCGACGATTATCGTTCCTATCTGTGCGACGCCCAGGTTCATTTCTTTTTGTGTGGTCTCCCATGTCTCCAAAACCGGGAGACCCTTCGACAAGCTCAGGGCAGGCTATGGGGCACCCGAGCTTCTGGTGAGGGGAGAGCTGCACAAGCAACTGCGGGTCCCTCGACTTCCCTTCACTTCGTTCAGGGTGCGCTCGGGATGACAGTCTTTGTGGTGAGCGAATTTCTTCGCGAATCTTAACCACAAGCCCGGGTTCACTGCTCGACGATCAGAATTTGAATTCGAGGTTGAGCTGCATGCGGCGGGGTGGCTCGGCTTGGATGGGGCGGCCGAAGAAGGGCGAGCCTGCGACTCCGACGTACGTTGTGTAGTTCGGGTGGTTGAGGACGTTGAAGGCGTTCACGGTGAGCGAGGCGACTGGGCCTTTTTTGCCTTCTCTAGTCAGCGCGAAGTCGTGGCCGGCGTTGAGGTCGAAGCCGATGAAGGAGGGACCGTGCATGATGTTACGCGGAACTCCCACGGGGCGATCAATCGTGAGACCGTCGTGGTTATCGTCGCGGCCTGTGGTGATGTTTACGGGTTTGCCGGAGTAGATTGACAGGGCGGTGCCGAAGTTGAACCACTTGCCGGCCTCGAGCGAGGCGAGCATGTCGAACTTGTGCCGCTGGTCGTTGTAGGAGCGCGACCAGTCCGCGTTTGGGGCGTAGCTGTTCGCCGGGAAGCCGCCGATCCACCCAGAATCGTTATAGGTTTTGCCGAGGTTGTAGCGCGCCTGGCCGGTGAGGAATTTTGTGGGGCGACCGCGAAAGCCCAGTTCAAGTGCGTTGCTCTTGAGGTAGCCTTCGGATTCGATCTGACGGTCCTGGCCGATAGCGGGATTGGGTCGCGCAGCGTAGTCGGGTGGAGGCGGTGCGTTTACATCGCGGGAACGGAAGCGATCGATACCGCGCATTCCCACATAGTTTACGAAAACAGATGTGGCGGCGTTGAGTTGTTGTTCGATGCCGATGCCGTATTGCAACGAGTAGGGGATGCGCTGGTTGGGATCGAGCGTGACGATGCTGGTGGGGACCGATGCGAGTTGTGCAGGCTGGACGGGATAGGTGGGGGAATCGACGATGAAGCGCTTGAGGCGAACGCCATTGAAGTGCAGCAGGTCGGCGATGGGCGTTGGGCCGGTGCGATCGAAGAAGACGCCGGCGCCGCCTCGAATGACGGTCCGGCCTTTGGCTCTGGGGGCCACAGCGAAACCGAAGCGCGGGGCAAAGTTGTAGGGGATGTCGTGGAAGTAGTTCTGCCAGTAGTAGCGGACGCCGAGCGATAGGGAGAGGTTCGAGCGCGGGCGGATGGTGTCTTCGAAGATGCCGGCGAAGGTCTTCTCGAGGAAGTCGACGTGGCCCTCGCCGCGCTGGGTGATGTAGAGAAAGGGCTGCGATGCGGCGTAAGCGTTGAGATCGGCGAAGGAGTAGGTGCCGAGCTGGTTGGTCCAGTCGTCAAAACCGCGGCGGCTGATGTCGGGAACGTCGATACCGAATTTGATTTCGTGTTTGCCGGAGGTGTAGGTGACGATGTCGGTGCCGTCGAAGTGGTATTCGGTTCGGCGCTCGTCGGCTTGGGCGCCGCCGCCGGTGAATGCGCCGGAGACTTCGATCTGGGGTGCGTTTGTGATGCTGTGCGTCTGGCGATCGTAGTGCCCGACGAGGAAGTGCAGCGCATTGACCAGCTTTGATGAAGGAACGTAGACGTGGCCCACGTTGATCTCATGTTCGAAGAAGAGCGTGTTGGTGCCGGCCTCGGGAAGAACGTTTCCGCCGACTTCTTCGTTGCGCGTGGTGGCGTGTTCGTATGAGTAGCCAATCCAGAACTGATTGGACTGCGCGTAGTCATGGAAGACGCGGCCGGAGAGGAAGTAGTGATTCTTCGGGTAAGGCACGTTCTGGTTGATGAGGCCGTTTGGAGTTTCTGCGACGACGATCTCCTGCTGATCGTCTTTGTCGGTGTCGAGCGAGGCGAGGAAGGTGGTCTTCTTGGAGTGCGAGAGCGGGCCGGTCACGGATCCTTCGAGGTAGGTGCGCTGCTCGGAGGGCCTGGTCTGCGCGAAGGCGTTGGAGGCGTCAAAGAGGGAGTCGCGGTAGAGGAATGTCGCTGAGCCGTGGAACTGCGGTGTGCCGCCTTTGGTGACGATCTCGATGCGGGCGCGACCCGGACGGGAGTAAAGCGCAGTGTAGGGATTCTGGTTGATCTTGACGCTCTGGATTGCGGAGGCGGTTACGCCCGGGCCGTTCGCTTCGACGCCGTTGACGACGAGGGAGGTGCCGCTGGTGCCTGTGGAGTCCGCGTCGAGAAAGCGCGACATGGTTGTGATGTAGTCCTGATCGAAGAGCGGGATGCGGTCGAGGGCGTTCGTGTCCATGACGTTGCCGCTCTGGTTCTGGCCGATTTCGGTGCTGAGTTGGGCGGATGTATCGGCTGCGACGGTGACGTCCTCAGCCACGGCTGCGACGGGGAGGACGATGTGCAGGGGCTGGCGGGCGCTGCTGGGCCTGATCGGCACCAGCATGGTTCGGAAGCCCTCTTTTGCTACTTCGATCTGGCAGTTACAAGGGGCGAGTTCGGGGAGGGAGAAAGAGCCGTGTTCATCTGTTGTGGTTCGGCCGGCTTCATTGCTGTTTTGAGCGCGGAGAACGACGGTGGCGCCTGGGATGACTGCTCCGCTCTGGTCCTGGACGACGCCGTGCAGGGTGCGGTCGGACTTTGCGGTCTGCGCAGGAAGGAGCGATGAGAACAGGAGCAGGAGGCAGGCGATTGTGGGAGAGGATTTCATCATGAAGCGAGCGATAGATTCCAGCGGTGGATTAAGGGTCGTGTTGCGGCGATCCATTCAGGATAATTGCGCGCGAGTTATCCCTGTGTGGTCGCGGTTACCTCGCTTGATTCTTGCATCGGGACGCTTAAGCGTTGCTGAATGACCAGATTCACGGGCGGGTGCGGTTATACTTCGGTCGCCATGATGAACAAGTGTCTTCGCGTTTTGTATTCGTTGATGTTGAGTGCTCTCGTCGCCTGCGCTGCATCGGGAGAGTCCGGGTTTGTGCATACTTCAGGAGCGGACCTGGTGGATGGGCAAGGCAAGCCGCTGATGCTGCGCGGGACGAATCTGGGCAACTGGTTCGAGCCTGAGGGCTACATGTTTCACCTGGAGCAGACTGCGCAGTCGCCGCGCGAGATTGAGGAGCTGAGCTACGAGTTGATTGGGCCGGAGAAGGCGGATGCGTTCTGGAAGCAGTGGCGCGAGACGTACATCACCGAAGCGGACATGGACCGGATCAAGGCGATGGGGTTCAATTCGGTGCGCGTGCCGATTCACTGGAAGTTCTTTGATAGCGAGAATGCGGATGGTTTCCGGCTGCTGGACAGGCTGATGGAGTGGGCGCGCAAGGACCACATCTACGTGATTATCGATTTGCATTGCGCGCCGGGCGGACAGACGGGGACGAACATCGATGACAGTTATGGGTATCCATGGCTCTATCTGAGCCCGGAGGCGCAGCAGCAGACCATTGCGCTATGGAAGGGAATCGCCGCGCATTATGCGAAGGAGCCGATGGTGCTGGGCTACGATCTGCTGAACGAGCCGATTCCCCATTTCGCGCAGCTGCAGCGGTTCAATCCTGATCTGGAGCCGCTGTATCGGAAGTTGGTTGCGGCGGTGCGGGAGGTGGATAAGAATCATGTGGTCATTCTGGGCGGAGCGCAGTGGGACTCGAACTTCAAGGTGTTCGGAAAGCCGTTCGATGGCAACGTGATGTACACGTTTCACAAATACTGGACGGCGACGGATGCGAGCGTGATCAAGGAGTATCTGGATTTTCGCGACAAGTACAAAGTGCCGATCTGGCTGGGCGAGTCGGGCGAAAACAAGGATGAGTGGGTTGCGGCATTCGTGAAGACGCTGGAAGACAATCACGTGGGCTGGTGCTTCTGGCCCTATAAGAAGATGGATGCGCCGTCGAGCGAAGTGACTTTTGACAGGCCGGTTCACTGGGACGCGGTGATCGCCTTGAGCAAGATGGAGGCGGGAACTGGGAATGCGGAGAAGCGGATCGCAGCGCGGATGTTGCCGGAGAATGCGCAGGCGGCGTTCGATGATCTGCTCGAGAAGATCAAGTTCTCGAACGAGAAGGTGAATGCGGGTTATGTGAGGGCGCTGGGGTTGACGGTGGCCGGGCAGTAGGTCGGGGTTTTTCCCGCTCATCGCATGGGGCTGCGATGAAGGGGGCACAACCTTGACGGTCTTTCATCCGTGGAGAGCGTTGCCGATTATTGAAACGATGCTGTTGTGCCGGAGACGAATAGGTAGAGCGCGAGAGCAAGTCCGGCGACGATTGAGCCGGGAATAAGGAGCCACCAGCGACGACCGCTGGCAGCCGCGAGTGCGCCGAGGATGCAGGCGAGAACGGCACAGATGAAGTTGATAGGTGCGCGCCATTCGGCGTAGGGCGGCAAGAAGATGCTGACCAGAAGAATGGCTGCGGTGATGCCGGCCTTGGTGGATCGCTTCAACTCGATGCCTCCGCGGCGTGAGGTCTGGTCTTTGCGGTCGGGCTACTTCCGGCGCTTGGACCGGCTTGGCGCGAGCATGATGCACGGCGGAGCCACCGTCAGGAGCAGGAATACCACGATCATCAGGAATGCGTTCATGTTCTTGCCTTCTTTCCCGGCGGGTTCAGCTGAGGATGTAAGCAGGATGAACCGAGCGAAGGCTTCTGGCTATCACACGGAGGCAGAAGCGAGTGACGCCAAGGTTGCACGGTCGTAAGTGTAGGTCCGTAAAGGAGTTGGTAGTGCATTGCGCGGCCAGAGGGTCTTGGTTTTACGGTGTCGATGCTGGGCGCGAGCAGATGAGGTTCGGTTGATGACTACCCCCTCCCCCTCCCCTATTGTTTGTGACGAAAAGGTCTACTTTCAATGACTTAGAGATGATCGAGGGCGCTATGTGTGTCTAGTCATTGGAGTTAGCCTCAAGGTGTTTGATGGCCAAGGAGTTAGACGAGGGGACGAGGGGACCGGCGGGCAAGGGGCTGGGGCACGGGGGACAGAGGGTCAGAGGACGAGGGGCGAGGGGACAGAAAGACGAGACGGAGCTTTGGCTTGGATTGTGGCTGGCGTTGGGAACGGGATGTTGTTGGTCGTGCATGATTCCATTATGAAGAATTCTGCGAAATGGACTGCAAACGGACGATGTGTTCCTAAGCGATTTGTTGTCAGTAGTCTGAGGCGGTCGGTGAGGTAGGTACCGCTTGACTTGTTGTGAGGTGACCCCGGTGAACCCCGTGGTGATTCAGATTCTGTTTTGACAGGTTGCCGTTTGCTGGCCGAAGGAGTCTCCCAGGTCTCCAAAGGCGGGAGACCTGGGGCACCCGGTTCCTGAGATTACTTCGGTCCCGACTGGGGAGTTTTCGCGTTACTCGCCGCGGAGGGCCTGCATGGGTTGAACGGAGGCTGCGCGCAAGGCGGGTGGGGCGGCGGCGCCGACGGCGAGCAGAAGGACTCCGATGGCTGCGAGGGCGAGAACGAGCGGATCGAATGGGCTGACGTTGAAGAGCATAGAGCGCAGCAGTCCGGAGGCAGCGGCTGCGCCGGCCAGGCCGATGACGCAGCCGATCGCCGCCAGCTTTGCACCCGATGAAAGGATCAGGCCCACGATTGCGGATCGCTGCGAACCGAGTGTCATGCGGATCGCCATCTCCTGAACGCGCGAGGCAACAGAGAACGCGATGACCGAATAGATACCGAGGACGGCGAGAAGCACCGCGGCGAATGCGAAGCTGGAGATCAGGGCGGTGTTGAATCGGCGCGAAGCTTCCGATTCCGAAACAACATGCTCCATGGTCTGCACCTGGGTGAGCGGCAGCAGAGGATCGATAGAGCGGACGGTTGCGCGGATCGCGTTTTCCATCTGTTCGGGTGGGACGGCGGAACGGAGGACGATGAAGCCGCCATTGCCGTTCAGGTCGTCGGGCTGGCCGAGTGATCCGAGTGTTTCCTCTTCCTGCTTGACCGGGATGTAGTACTGCGGGGTAGACGGGTTGTCGGGAGAGAGCAACTGGGTGTCGGAGACTTCGCCGACGACGGTGAGCCAGGGCGTCTGCATCTGCTGCGTGCCGATGCGCAGGCGTTTGCCGATGGGGTCGGCATTGGGCCAGTAGTGCTGCGCGAATTTGTGGTTGACGACTACGACCAGTTGGGTGCCGGCGTGATCGGCTTCGCTGAAGACTCGTCCGCGCAGAAGGCGAATGCCGAGAGCGGAGAAGAAGTTTCCATCGACCTGGGAGACGGTGGCGAGATTCATGCTGCCGCCGGGAGGCGGCGTGTATCCGTCGATGACAAAGGTCTGGTTGTTGTTGATGCCCTGCGAGGGCAGCATGCTGGTGAGACCGACAGCCTGCGCACCGGGAAGCTGATTGAGCTTGAGGAGGAGTTCGCGATTGAAGGCGTCAACCTGCGGCTGCTTTGAATATTGCTGATGCGGCAAGCCGTAAGAGGCGGTGGTGACGTGCTGCGGCGTGAATCCGAGGTCGACTGAGCGCATCTTGTCGAAGCTGCGCAGGAGAAGGCCGGAGGCGGTGAGCAAGACGAGTGCGATGGCGATTTCGCCGATGACTAATGCGGAGCGGAGACGCGCGTGTCCGCCGCCTGCGCTGCCGGTGCGGCCGCCTTCTTTGAGGTTGCTGTTTACGTTGGTGCGGATGGCGGCAAATGCAGGTGCGAGCGCGCAGACCAGACCGGTGAGGACGGCGAGGCCGAGCGCGAATACGATGACCTGCCAGCTGAGCGAAATCTCGTTCACACGCGGAAGGTTCTCGGGCAGGACGCTCTTGCCGACTTTCAGGGCGATGGCTGCGCAGATGAGTCCAAGGACGCCGCCGCTGATGCTGAGAACGAGGCTTTCGAGTACCGCCTGACGCACGAGAGCGATGCCGCTTGCTCCGAGGGCAAGGCGGACTGCCACTTCGCGCTGACGGCGGATGGCGCGGACCAGCATGAGGCCGGCGAGATTGAAACAGGCGATGAGCAGGACTACGGCGACGGCGAGGAAGAGGGTCCTGAGCAGGGAGCGGGATTGCTCGACGGTGTCTTTTTGAAGGGGCCGAACCAAGGCGGTGATATGGAGATTGGCCATGTCGGCGGGATAGCCGGCCATGATCTCTTTGGCGACGCGGTTTCCGTCACTCTCGGCCTGCGCGGGCGTAATGCCCGGCTTGAGGCGCGCGATCATCTGGTAGCTCCAGTTGGCGGCTCGCGACGGGGCAAGTTCGTCGGCGCCGAAGCTCATGGGAACCCAGAGCTCGGAGCGATTGAGCTGGCCGGGAACGAGCGGGAATTCGAAGTTCTTCGGCATTACGCCGATGATGATGTACGGCTTGCGATCGAGCAGTATTTTTGAGCCGATGATGTTGGCGTCGGAGTGGAAGCGGTTGCGCCACGTGGTGTAGCTGAGCACCGCGACTTGCTGGTGGTGTTCATCTTCATCGACGGAGAAGACCCGGCCGAGAGCCGGCTCTACTGCGAGCGCGGAGAAGACGCCGGCGGTGAGGCGCGAGGCGTTCACCTGCGCCGGGTCGCCGCGGCCGGAGAGCTCATAGCCGGAAAACTGGAATCCGCCAAGCGCGGCGAAGGAGTGCGTGTCGCGGGTGTAGGCGATGATGTCGCGCGCGGTGACGCCGACCTGGCCGCCACCGACGTTCACACCCTCGATCTGATCGGACAGGATCATGACGCGATCGGAATCAGGAAAGGGGAGCGGACGCAGCAAGACGCCTTCGACGATGGAGAAGATCGCAGTGGTGGCTCCGATGCCGAACGCGAGCATGAGCACTGCGGTAATTGCGAAGCCTAAGGAATTGCGCAGTTGGCGCAGGGCGAACTTCAGGTCAAACAAGAGCTTCTGCATGCGTACCTCGCGGGGGCGATTCACTTCAAAGCAAGCACGTGGTGAGCCAAGACGTGCAGCGACGAAGGTGTCGACATGCAACCGTTTGGTGACGAATGGCGCGCGTGAATCTTTGCAAGCCTGTTCGGAAACGGGCTGCAGTGTTCAGATACGGACGGCGGCGTGTGGTGGTTCCGGAGGGAGAAATGAGGCAGGATATGGATGAACGAAAGAAGACCCGCGGGTGAATGCCGCGGGTCTAGGTTTTTTATCGACGGTCGATTGCGACCGTCGCGTTGATCAGTCCCACTCGCGCCAGAGGGCGACGCCACCGAGAAGACCTGCTTCGTTGGAGACGATTTCGACGGGCTTGCGGGGTGTGAAGGTGAGCTTTTTGGTGTTGCCGCCGCCGAGGTAGAGGTGATCCCAGTTGAAGAGCTTGTACGTCTGCTCGATCATCTCCGCGACAAACTTGTTCCAGCGCTTCTTGCCGTATTTGTCGAGGCCGCGGCGGCCGAGGTAGTCCTCGTATTCGCGGTCGCGCTTCCATGGGTGATGTCCGAGTTCGAGCCCGGGGCAAAGGCGGCCGTCGGTGAAGAGGGATGAGCCCATGCCTGTGCCAAGAGTGATGGCGAGTTCTACTCCGTGCCCTTTGATCGCGCCGTACCCCTGCACTGCGGCGTCGTTGGCGAGGCGAACGGGCTTCTTCCAGCGTTTAGCGAGTTCTGCTTCGAGCGGGAAGTTGTTCCATGCGGGGTGGAGATTGACGGCCGTGTAGGTGACGCCCTTCTTGACGACTCCGGGAAAGCCCACGGAGACGCGATCGCAGTTGGACAGCGCCTCGTGCAGTTCGTCCAGTCCTTTCAGCACCGCGCGGGGCGTAGGCACGGCAGGGGTGACGACACGCACGCGATCGCTCATTGGCTTGCCTGCGCCGTCGAGCAGCATCGCTTTGAGGCCAGAGCCGCCAATGTCGATGGACATGGTGATGGGGTTGGCTTTTTTCGCAGGAGCTTTACGCGGAGTTGAGGCGGCCCTTGAGGTCTTCGTGGTCATCGGTGGAATTGTACTAAAGGGAGGAGACGAGGTGACGAGGGGACTAGGGAATAGGGACTAGGGACTAGGGACTAGGGAATAGTGAGGAGTGAGTAGGTAATTGGATGGAGGAGGAGCTAGGAGCCGCGGCGGAACTGGATGATGCGGCGGCGATCGCGCTTGGTGGGGCGGCGTTCGGGGAGGGGGGAGAATTCCTGCATGGCTTTGCGTTCCGCGGCTTCGCGCAGGCGGCGTTCTTTGCTCTCGTCGGTCTCGCGGTAGAGGGTTTGTGCGACGGGGGCGGGACCGCGGATGTCGGAGAGGGCGAGGACCTCGATGTGGAATTCGGCGGCTTCGTTCTTGATGCGGAGCATGTCGCCGACGCGGACTTCGCGGGCGGGCTTGGCCTCGATTTCGTTGGAGCGAATGCGGCCGAGGTCGCAGGCTTTGGAGGCGAGGGCACGCGTTTTGAAAAAGCGGGCAGCCCAGAGCCACTTGTCGATGCGAACGGATTTTTTCGGATGCTCGGCAGTCATTTGTCAGGCGAAGTTATGCGAGGTTGAACATTTTGTTCAATTGGGAGGCCGTCGGAGACCCTGGAGTGAAGAACCGCCGCGGCGAGTGGCGCAATGTGAGTTGAACGTATATGCTCCTTGCAGCCCGGCAATACCGTGGGTGGAATTGAAGTGCGCTTGCATTGAGCTCAGATCATGCATTCTGAGCTAGGGAAATCGATAGCCTTTGGCTAGGATAATTTGTTCCTGTGAGTCGGTGAAATGGGCGTGACCTGTGTGTCGAGCGGAGCGGCGTATGACACTCTTCCTTGAGTGCAGAGGGAGGCGTCAAGAATCGATTGGCATACGGCGCTCGCGAATCCTGAAGAGACTGGGAATATAAATCGAACGACAGTAATAACTTAGGGCGTGGGTCAAAGAGATTTCACCGGGTGTGCCGAAAAATGGTAGGGTGAACGAAGGAGATCATTGTGAGCAAGGACAAGACTTTCCCCACTGTTCCGCTCAAGGACGTGCCCGCGCAGGCGGGGGGCCAGAAAGCTGAAGGGCACCGCCCGGTTGTGATGGTTGTGGACGACGAGAGCGTAATTGCCGATACGCTCGCGGAGATCCTCTCGCGGAGCGGGTACCATGCGGTGCCGACCTATGACGCAGACAGCGCGCTGGAGACGGCGTTGATTACGCCTCCGGAGATGTTGATTACGGACGTTGTTCTGCCGGGCATGACGGGCATTGAACTGGCGATCACGGTGCGGCGGATCTATCCCGACTGCAAGATCATTTTGTTCTCCGGTCAGGCATCGACAGCGGATCTGCTGGCGAGCGCGCGGGCCGAGGGGCATCACTTTACGCTGCTGAATAAGCCGCTGCACCCGCAGGATCTGCTGCAGCGCGTTTCGGACGGGCTGAAGCCGCGGAAGGCGGCGCCTGTGGAGGCGAAGTAGATTTCAGGTTCAGGTGAAAGAGAATGGGCGCCCGCGTGGGCGCCCATTTCGTTTGCCGGTGAAAAGAGTCAATTGGAGAGGACGGCGCGGTAGCGGACTTTGTTCTTCTTCACCTTGTCGATGGCTTCGTTGGCGCGGGACATGGCGAAGGCTTCAGTGGTGGCTCTGACCCCGTGGCGCGCGGCGACGTCTAGCATTTCCCGAATGCGGTGCGGGGAGCCGATGGGGCTTCCGGTGATGGTGCGGATGCCGGCGATGAGCGGGAAGGCTTGTACGGAGACAGGCGAGGGCGGAACGCCGACGAAGCAGAGGGTTCCATTGGGTCGCAGCGCCTGAATGTAGACGTTCCAGTCTTGATCGGCGTTGGCTGTGTTGAGGATGAAGTCGAGGGAACCGGCGACGTCTTTCATGGCTTTCGATTCGCGCGAATTGACGAAGTGATGAGCACCGAGAGAGCGCGCTTCTTCCTCTTTGCCGGTGGAGGTGGAGAAGGCGACGACTTCAGCTCCGAAGACTTTCGCGAACTGGATGGCGATGTGACCGAGGCCGCCGATGCCGATGATGCCGACGCGCGAGCTGGGATTGATTTCGTGATCGCGCAGCGGGCTGTAGACGGTGATTCCGCCGCAAAGGAGAGGCGCAGCCTGCTGGCTGGGCAGAGCGTCCGGGATGGGCGAGACGAAGCGAGCGTTGGCGCGGACGCCGCTGGCGTAGCCGCCGTGGCGGTGGACGCAGGTGGCTTCCTGATAGGGGCAGAGGTTCTCGAGCCCACGGGTACACCACTCGCACTGGCCGCAGGAGTTCGATTGCCAGCCCAGGCCGACGCGCTGTCCCACTTTGAGGGAGCGGACGTGAGAGCCGATGGCGGTTACGGTGCCGATGATTTCGTGACCGGGGATAAATGGGTATTGGCTGATGCCCCAGTCGTTGGAAATGAGATGAAGATCGCTATGACAAATACCGCAGTGGGTGATGCCGATTTCGACTTCCTGCGCGCCCAGATCTCCCGGGTCGTAGCGAAAAGGCAAAAGTTCGGCGCCCGCCGCGTGAGCTGCTAAACCTTGGATCTGAGCCATGACGTTACGCAGTCCTCGCTTGGGTCGCTAAAAAGGCAGTAAAACACCTGAGCCGTAAGGATACGACGAAAATGTCGGGTGTGCAGTGCAGTTGAGGGTTAGTTTAAACCGCCGCCGGGCTCGATGTGGAGCGACAGAAGTTGGAATCCGCTGAGCACGCCGCCTGCTGGAGCCTGACCGGCGACTACGGCCGATTCGCCGCTGAGGGTGACGTCCTGCGCGGTGCGGAGGGGCTCGAGCGCGTTGGCCATGGAGAGCGGAAGGGCAGAGAGCGTCTGGCCGTTGACGCCGGCCTGGGCGTCTGGCAGCAGGAGGCTGACGAAGATGCGGTCTGCGGGATGCTGGCTCTTTGCCTGGGCGAGTGCGGTCTCAAGATCGACGGTGCGTGCTGTGAGACGCGGAGGGTTGAGCGCGCGGTCGAGCGTGCCGGCGTCGGAGACGAGAAGGCGGACATTTCCCGATGGGAGGCCGTGCGGGAGATGGATGGGGATGCGGATGTTGCGCGCGGGCTGCTGCCAGGGACGCACGGAGGCTTCGACGATGACGCTGTCGCCGGCATGGACGATGTTGCCGGTATCGATGCGGGCGTTTTCGAGCTGGACTTGAGCGCGGCGGGGAATGGATTCGACGTCGAGATCAACGGCTTTGATTGCGCCCTGGCGCGCGCCGTTGGCGTAGAGGACGGCGAAGCTCTGGTCGGTCTGGAGCGCGGCGGAGAGCTGTGCTGAGCCTTGGTCGCCTGCGGGAGCCCAGAGGTCCAGGGGAGAGGGCGGATAGCCCTCGATGTTCACGCTGCCCGTGACGTGATAGCTGGTCTCGGCGCTGCTCTGATTGTTCTGGAGAAGCGAATCGTAAAGCGAGACGAGGATGGCTTGCGGGGTGAGCGCCGGGAGGTCGACGACCTCGATGTTGAGATTGCGGTCAGCGCCTTCTCCATGCACGGAGATGTGCACGGGGATCATGTGGGGCTTGACGCCGAGGACGCCGCGGATGGCGGAGTCTCGATCTTCGGTGAAGGTCCCGATGGGGTCGCCGGTGTTGATGATCTTGAAGGCGTTGAGGGGCGAGGCGAGCGTTTCGACGACGTCAGCGGTGGTCATCGGCAAGGAGACGGTGCCGGCCTGGAGGATGGGATGACCGCAGGCGAGGAGCTGCTTGGGGTCGACGTAGGTGACGGTGCAGGTGGCGGAGACCTCGAGGTCGCCACGGACGAGTTGCGCGCTGACGGCGGAACCGGGAACAACGCTGGCGATTGCCTCGGGGGAGATCGCGCCAAAGTGGCCGTCGGGGTCGAACTTGGAGGAGCCGCTGCCGCCGCCGGCGGCGATGAGGTCGAGGCCGGTCCCGGCCATTTGTTTTTGCCAGAGGCGGATAGCTTCAGGCTGGAAGCCGCTCATGACGAGCGGTGTTTCCATGGTCTGGAAGTTCATGGCGCCGGTGGGCAAAGCGGAGGAGTCGCTGGGCTGGGCGGATTGAGTGTGGGGCAAGGCGGTCGAGGCCCACTGCGTGTTGACGGGGAGGTTTTTGACCTCGAGCATCTGGGCGATGGGCGTGATGCCGGCGATGGGATCCTTGGAGAACTGGCCGATGCGATAAGAGAGGGCGCCGAGGAGCTTGTCGCCGATGTAGACGGGGCTTCCGCTCATGCCTGCCACTACGCCGGTGTATTCGGGTTTGGCGCCTTTGAGCTTGGCAAGGATCATGTCTTGCCCGGGGCCGCGAGCTCCACGGAGGACGCCGAGGATTTCGACCTGCATGGGTTCGGGCCGCGTGCCGGTGAAGACGGTCCAGGCGGTGGCTATCTGGCCGCGGTGGACTTGATTGAGGGGGAAGAAGCCTCCGTCGGAGGGCGGAGGACCGGCCTGAGCGGAGTCACTTTGGGCGCGGGCAGGGCAGAGCAGCGCCGTCGCGAGGAGGGGAAGGGCGAGCACTCGGAGCGGCGGGAGGAATGCCTTAAAGCAGGGTTTCACGTCTATAAGATTAAACCGATGTTGCATTGCGGCGGGAGTGGAGTTTACCCCGATCCCGGCAGCGCGATGCACTAAGGTTTTGACGCCCGAGGCTGCAGGTCGTTTCAGTGCTGTACGTGTTTCACTTGCCGGTTTGCCTGGGCTATCCCCTATGCTGTGAACATCAGAGGTCGTCATGTCAACGATTCGTCTGCACCAGACTTTCCGGTTGCGTTTTGAAGCTTTTCTTCTGCTCAGTGCTTTGGCGTTAGCTCCGCTCGGGGTAGCTCAGAGCACACCGCAGCAGAATCCTCCGGCTCAGCAGCCAGGACAACAGCCGGCTCAGCAGCCCGACCAGACTACGCCGGATGCGGGCGGTCCGGGAGGAGAGAATGGGCCCATCGCCTTGCCCAAGAAGAAGGACAAGACGGAAGAGCCGCCACCTCCGGCGCCCGCCCAGCCGAAGTTCAAGAATCCCGAGGGAGCCGGGGACTACTCGCTGCGCGTCGAGATTCCCGAGGTGACGGTGGACGTGGGCGTGCTGCTCGAGAAGACGGGACAGTTTGTTCCGGGGCTGAAGCCGAATAACTTCAAGGTGTACGAAGACGGTGTCGAACAGAAGGTGACGGGGTTCAAGCGGGTCGAAGCGCCGATCACGGCTCTGATGCTGTGCGAGTTTTCGTCGTCGTTCAACTACTACAACTACTACTTCCTGCGCGATATGCAGAATGCGGCATGGGCGTTTGCACAGCAGCTGAGGCCGCAGGATTATGTGGCGCTGATGACGTTTGATATGCGCACGCAGATCTGGCTGGACTTTACGCAGGACAAGCGGCAACTGCTGAACGCGATTCAGTCGCTGGTGATTCCTGGGTTCAGCGAAAAGAATCTTTTCGATGCGCTCTATGAAGCGGAGGACCGGCTGAGCCGGATCGAGGGGCGGAAGTACATCATCCTGATTGCTTCAGGGCGTGACACGTTCTCGAAGATCACGCTGGATAAGATCTACCAGAAGGTGAAGAGCACGCCCGATATCACGATCTTCGCGATCTCGACTGGCGGCAATCTGCGTGCCCAGACGGAAGGCGGGCCAGGGTTCGGCCAGCAGATGCGGGACATCGATTATTTGCAGGCGGACAACGAGATGAAGACCTTCGCCAAGTACACGGGCGGAATGTGGTTCAGCCCACGGTTTGAGGGCGAGATGCCGGAAATCTTCTCGTCGATCAATGCCGCGATCCGGTCGAAGTATGAGCTGGTCTATCACCCGAGCAATCGCAAGCAAGATGGGAGCTATCGCAAGCTGCGGGTGGAACTGGTGGATGATGAAGGCAAGCCGCTGAAGATGCAGGACGAGAAGAAGAAGCAGCTCAAGTACGACATCATTGCCCGGGACGGGTACAGGGCGAAGCAGGAAGTGGAGTAGGGCAGGGACTAGGGACTAGGGACTAGGGACGGTGGATGAGAGACTAGGGACTGGGGATTAGGGAGTGAGTAGTGAATAGGTAACAGAGATCAGTGGTCAGTGGTCAGAACTGACAAACGGCAGCCGATTGGCTGCCGTTTGTTTTGCTGAGGGAGGGCAGGCAGGTTAGATGCTGAAGAGGTTTTTGTACATGTCGATGGCGAAGTAGACGATGACGAAGAGGGTGGCGGCGCCAGCGAGGAACTCGGAGCCTTCTGACCAGAGGCTGCACTTTTTCAACCCTGGCGGCGATGGCGGCCTGAGCCGCTTTCTGCTCGTTGAAGGAGTCGTCAAGGAAGAGCTGATCTTCCTCGTCGCGGGCGAGGCGGGACCGATACAGAAGCATGATGGTCATGAAGACGACGGTCAGGATCCAGACGGATAACATGATCGGAAAGAATGTCATTTGCTGCACCTCCAGTGAGCTTTCTCCACCCTTTGCTTTGATCTGCATGTGAGCCGCCGCTGGGGTGGTTTACGGGGGAATCATAGCCCCGAAGGAGCGAGTACTTTCGTGACACCAATCACAGGGTTTAGGGGGCTGAGGGCGCGCATGGAGCGCGGTTGGGCGGCTCTGGCGGGAGTTGAAGGAACTGGGGTTACGAGCGGCTCAGGAGGCGGCGAAAGAGGGAGTTTATACGCGACCATTCCAGGGGTAGATACATCCAATGGACTGTTATGCCTCAGAAGGCCTTGAAGCCACGGGGGCATGGAAGTAAAGTAAAAGCAGGGTGACACCCACCCAGGAGAAGATATGGCAACGACCACAGCAACCCCAGCGCAGGAAACCGAAAAGAAAGCCCCTCTCACGCTGTCCGATGCGGCAATCGCCAAGGTGCGGGAGATCATGGCTACCCAGGATCCGCTTCCTGCCGGTCTGCGCATTGGCGTGGTGGGCGGCGGCTGCTCGGGATTCCAGTATTCGATGGCCTTCGAGAACCAGGCCGGCATGATGGATAAGGTGTTCAAGTTCGACGACCTGAAGGTGTTTGTCGACGCGACTTCGCTGATGTACCTGAACGGGTGCACGGTGGACTATGTGGAGACGCTGGAGGCGGCTGGGTTCAAGTTTGAGAATCCCCAGGTGAAGAGCACCTGTGGCTGCGGATCGTCGTTCAGCGTGTAAGAGGCAGGGATTAGGGAACAGGGATCAGGGATTAAAGAGAAGCCCGTCCACATGGACGGGCTTTTTTGCGTCTGGGTGCGCGTTACTGCTGAGGGTTTGGGGCTGACGGGTTCGTCGGGAGAGAGGGTGCATTCGGGGAGGTAGGTCCAGGCGAGGAGGGGTTTGTTCCGGCGCCGGTGCCGGTGCCGTTTCCTATTCCGCCGAGCGGGGTGGTGGGGTTGCCGGGATTGATCCCGTTGAGGCCGGTGCCTCCTGCCATCTGCTGCTGGTCTGTCAGAGGACTGTAGAGGAACTCCCACTCGTTGTAGTGGTTTTTCTTTTTGAGGACCAGGATGGATTGCTTGGGGCTCTGGGGCGAAAAGCCGACGATGCCTGCGCCGCCGAAGGTCTGGCCGGAACCGGCGGGGTTGCTGGTTCCGAAGGCAGAGCCGGAGGCGCCGGGGGTTCCGGGCTGACCGGGTGTGCCTGTGGTTCCCGAAGCCGATCCGGTCTGGCCGTTTTGAGAGTTCGGGTCGGTTCCGCCGGCGGGGGTGGTGGATCCAGAGCTGCCGAACGATGAGCCGGAACCAGAGTTGAAGAGGCCGTTGCCGCCGGTCGCGGAGCCCTGGCCGGTGAGGTTGCCGCCGCTGGGGCCGATGCCTCCGCCGACCGCGGCTGCGAGGGGCTGGCCGAAGAAGCCCATCGCGATGGGAGTCTTGTTCTGGCCGTACATGATGGGCTTCCACTCGTCTTTGCCGGTGGTGGGATCGATGTACTTCTTGCGGAGGAAGCGGATCTCGTTGGTTTTGACGAGGGCGTCGATGCTGGGCGGGTAGGCGTGGAATTTGCGGTAGTAGAGCTGGATGGCGCGGACGTATTGCTTGCCGCGTTCCATGGTCTCCTCGTCGCGGTCGCGCTGGATGCTCTGGCGGACTTTGGGAATGGCGACGGAGAGGGAGAGGATGAGGATGGCCATCATGAAGATGACGGCGACGAGCATGTAGCCGTCTTCGGAGGGCTTTTTGCGGCGAGATGGAGAAGGTTGGGTCATGGTGCAAGGGCTTAAAGCCCGGTCAATTTAGTTCCGGTTTTCGGCACGGCTGAAGTCGTGCCCTGACGCTTCTTGTATTCGCCGCGTTGGTTTGGACGATGTTGCATGTTGTTTGCAGGGGCTGAAGCCCCCAGCAATTTAGTTCTGGCGTTCGGCACGGCTGAAGCCGTGCCCTTTCAAAACCGGCCTTCTCAGTTGGCTGACAAGGGGACGGACTGCGTGTTGTTGTAGCCAAGGTCGGTGATCTGAACGGCGCCGGGCATGATGGAGTCGACCTTGTAGCGGTGGTCGACGATGTCTCCGGGGCGCGCCATGAAGATGTCTTCGCCGCGCACGAGGAAGGCGCGGAGCTGCTTGTCGGAGCTCTGCGAGTAGCCGAAGTATTTGAGGTCGATGGCCGGCGGACGCGGCGGCTGAGGAGCCGTTGCCTGCTGGTTTTGCGGGGATGGCCGCGCTGGAGCGACCGGCTTCGGTATCGACACCGGGGCGGATTCGGCGGAGAAGATGTTGCGGCCGGTTCCGGCGTAGACGACATCTTCGCTCTGCGCGAGCTTGTCGAGGTGGAGCGCAGGATCGATGTTAGTGGCGGTGATGCGCTGTGCCTGAGGGCCGGCGGTTGAAGTGGCTGCGGGTGTTCCGGGAGTGCGGCGAGCGGGCACGTTGGCTGTAGCCGGAGGTGTGGTGACGGTGGGGGACGAGCCGAGGCTGTTGTAGAGCTCGTATCCGCCTACGCCGACGATGACTGCGGCAAGAGCGATGACGGTGTAGACCTGACGCTTGTTTTCAAGACCGAGAGGGATGGCCATGTTATTCGCCCTCCTGCGCTGCGGGAAGAGCGTTGGCCGGCGGTTCAGCCGGAGTCGGAGGGAGGCCGCTGGGCACGTCGGAGGGCCGGAGCCAGGTGGAGAGACGCAGGCGGAGATTGACCATGCCGCCCTGCTGGCCGGTGAAGGACATGGCGCGGATCACGAAGAAGGTGTGGCTGCGCTCGAGGCCGTTCACGAAGTGCATGATCTGCTGATACTCGCCTCCGATGCGGGCGTCGAGAGAGATTTCGGTGAGGTTGCCGGTGGTTGCGCCCTGGGTGTACTGCATGCCGGAGATGTGAACGCCGGACTTCACGGCGAGGTCGCCGACCTGCACGGCGATGGAGGAGTAGTTCGCCGGGATGCGCTCGGCGTAGAACTGCTGGATCTGCTTGCGGGAGTCGACGACGCGCTGGTCGATACCACGGAGAGGAGCGGTCTGGACCTCGAGAGTCTTGAGCTCGATCTGGCGGTTGATGAGAGCGTCGTTGGAGCCGGAGGTGGTTGCTGACCAGTCGAGGATGAGGCGCACCGCGAGGAAGAGCACGACGAGCGAAAGAACGCCGACACCAACGTAGTGCAGCGTGAGCGGCGAGGAGAGCTGTTCGCGGGTCGAGGGAGCTTTCTGTGGCGTCATCGCGCGACCCCCCTGTGCGGCTGTACGGGTGCATGCGGCCGGGCCATGCCGGAGTGCGGAGCGCCCGCAGTGGACTCGTCGGCGTTGCCGGTCGTCGTTTTGCTCTTGGGCAGCTTGCGCTGGTCGGCGGGTCCAGGGTTGTAATCGGCGAGGACGTCGTAGTCGAAGCGGTTGGAGGCACTGACGGGCTGTGCCTGCACGTTGGGGCCGCCGGTGGATTCGGCAGTTTCGCCAACGATACGCGGGACGATGAAGTGACGGGAGTGCTCGAGGTTCTGCACGAGCTGCACGTCGCGATCGCGTGGGCCAATCACGCGGATGTGAACGGTGATCTGACCGTTCTTGATGGTGGGTTCGAGAGTCGTCACCTGAACGCCGGCGGGAAGGACGTTCTCTAGGTCTTCCATCGCGAGGGTCCAGGAGAAGGCCTTCTCGTCGAAGAGCTGGTTGAGACTTTCGGACTGCTGGAGGGTGCGGGCGTTTTCCGGCTCGCGCATCACGGACTGATAGCGCTGCTGCTCCGAGCGTAATTGCGAGATTCTGCCGTCGAGGGAATGCTCGCGCTGACGCGCGGCTTCGGCCTTGCCGTGGACGAAGTAAAGTCCCACGAGGAGCAGGACGGCGGCTCCGGCGAGTGCGGCCATCGCGGTGCGCAGGTTCTTGAGCGCCGGTGCGATGTCGGCGAATTGCCGCGACGCAAGATTGATAGTTACGCGCAAGCTATACCGCTCCTGCCAATGCGCCGGTGAGTCCGGCGATGCTCATGTTGGACAAGCTGGTGGCCACGCCGGTTGAGGGGCGAGGCGCCAGATCGATGATGCGCAGTTCCGATGTGCCGAACCAGCGTTCGAATTCAGAAGCAGTGCCGTTCCCGGCAAAGTAGAGCTCCCGGGGCAGCACCGAAACCTTGTCCTCATAATATGCTGCGGCGACGGCGACGCTGCGCTGAACTTCAAGGAGGCGCTGGGCAGGATCTTCCGGGAGGTCGAGGGTTCGATAGAGGAGCAGGTCGTCGCCGCGGGTGATGGAGGTGGTGATGGCCACCTTGCTGAGACAGGCGGCGAGGAGCGGCTGATCGGAGTCAACGGTGGCTAGGGCGGCGAGCGCGGAGGGGATTACCGAGCCGGGCTCGTATCCGGCGGCGCGAACGACGGTCTCGTATTCGTCGAGGATGTTGCTGGGCAGGACGGCGACGAGGACGCGGGCTTCGGTCTTGCTCTGGGTGAGGACCTGGTAGCTGAGGCCGGCGTGTTCCACGTCGAAGGGAACCATCTTGCGCAGGCGGAAACGGAGGACGGGAATGGCTTCGGAGGCCTTGTTGGGGAGAGTATCGAAGTCGAGCACAAAGACGCGGACGGCGGTGTCGGGAATGACGACCGTGACGTAGCGCGTGCTGGGGTTGACCGCGCCAAGGGCATTGCGGATGGCGAGCGATACGGCTTCGGGCGAGGTCATATTGAGCTCGCTGATGCCGGGAACGAGGATGCCGGGACGCAGCGGCTCGAAGGCGAAGACAGGCTCTTCGTGCCTGCCGGCGACGGATGCGGCGATGACTCCCTCGGAGGTCAGCTCGATGGCTGCAGGGGGCCGTTTGCCGTAGGATGCTCCAGCGGGGGTGCTGAGAATGGAACTCACTAGCGCGACGCCTCGATGAATGTGACTTTGTTGATTTCCTTCAGCGTGGTCAGTCCGCGACGAACGCGGTCGAGCGCGGATTCACGCAGAAACGACATGCCTTCTTTCTGAGCGAGCTTGCGGATCTCAGAGGTCGGCTTCTTTTCAAGGATCAGCTCACGGATGGGGTCGGTCAAGTCCAAAAGCTCGTGAATCGCAGTACGGCCTCGATACCCGGTGCCGCCGCACTCGATGCAACCGAGGCCTTCGCGGAAGGTGAAGCCGCGCCATTCGGCGGGATCCATGCCGCTGGCGATGAGAACTTCGTCGGGATAGCTGACGTTGCGCACGCAATGCTCACAGACGGTGCGGACAAGGCGCTGGGCCAGGATGCAGTTCAACGCGGAGACGAAGTTGTAGGCTTCGACGCCCATGTTGAGGAATCGGCCGAGCACGTCTACGACGTTGTTGGCGTGAACGGTGGTGAAGACGAGGTGGCCGGTGAGGGCGGAGTTGATGGCGATCTGGGCGGTTTCCTGGTCGCGGATTTCGCCGACGAGAATCTTGTCGGGGTCGTGCCGCAGGATGGAGCGCAGACCGCGAGCGAAGGTGAGGCCCTTTTTCTCGTTGACGGGGATCTGCGTGATGCCGCGGATCTGGTACTCGACCGGGTCTTCGATGGTGATGATCTTGTCTTCGTCGCTCTTGATTTCGTTGAGGGCGGCGTAAAGGGTGGTTGTCTTACCGGAACCGGTGGGGCCGGTGACGAGCACCATCCCGTAGGGCTCGCGGATGTAGCGGCGGAAGCGGCGGAGGTCTTCTTCGGCAAAGCCCACCACGTCGAGCGTGAGGTGACGAAACTTCTCGCTCATCGATTCTTTGTCGAGTACGCGGAGGACGGCGTTCTCACCATGCACGGTGGGCATGATGGAGACGCGGAAGTCGATGAGGCGGCTCTTATAGCGGACCCGGAAGCGGCCGTCCTGCGGCACGCGGCGTTCGGCGATGTCGAGCTCGCTCATGATTTTGATACGGCTCAGGATGGTGGTGTGGTGCTCGCGCGCGATGGGCGCCATGGCTTCCTGCAGCACGCCGTCAATGCGGTACTTCACGTGAAGCGAGTCGTCGTAGGTCTCGATGTGGATGTCGGAAGCGCGGCGCTCGAGAGCGGTGAAGATGGTGGTGTCGACCAGCCGGATGATGGGGCTGATGTCTTCGTCGCTGGTGAGCTTCTCAATGGAGATGCTCTCGTCTTCAGCGGCATCTTCAGCGCCGACTACGTCGAAAGTAAGGCCTTCGCTGGCTTCGTCGAGTACGCGCTGCGACTGCTCTGTTTTCTTGAGGAGATCGGTGATCTGCGAGAGCGTGGCGACGCGGGCAATGATGCGATGTCCGAGCAGACCGGCGATTTCATCGAGCACCATGAGCCGCGAGGGATCGCTGACGGCGATGACCATGGCATCGGCGAGCTGCTCGATGGGCACGAAGTTGTAGCGGAACATCAGTTCGACGGGAACCGTGCGCAGCAGTTCGTGCTGAATCTTGAAGTTTTTTAAGTCGACGAACTCGGCGCGGTAACGCGCGGCAAGCGCTTCGGCCTGCGCACGTTCATCGAGCCCATTTACCGATTGCCCGATCGGAACCGAGATGGTGGTATCAGCCATATATAAGGATTAACCCTGTCCTCCGCTGGCAGCCGATCCGAGAGAGAAGATCGGCAGGTAAAGCGAGATAAGAATAAAGACGACGACGACGCCCATCACGATGAGAATGGCGGGCTCGATGAGAGAGAGCGCCGCGGTGAGCGCGGTGGCTACGTCTTCCTCGAAGAACTCAGCAACGGAGTTGAGCATCTGGGGGAGCGCGCCGGTTTGCTCGCCGACGGAGATCATTTCCGTGGAGAGGTCGGGGAAGACGCCGGTGTTGGTGAGCGAGTCCGCCAGGCTCTTGCCCTCGCGTACGGTACTGATGGCGCTGCCCACAGCCCTGGATACTTTGCGCGAGGAGATGGAGCGCGCGGCGGTCTCGAGCGAGGGAACAAGCGGGAGGCCGCCGGAGAGCAGGGTGGAGAGCGTTCGCGAGAAGAGAGCTACCTGGTACTTGAGCCAGATTTTGCCGAAGACGGGCAGGCCCACACGGACGGAGTCGACCGTATCGCGGCCCTTGTCGGTGATTGAGTATCGCCATAGCCCGACGACTACGGCGACGAAGGCGAGGAGGATCCAAAGGAAATTACGCTGCGTCCACTTACCGAACGTTAGAAGCCCGACGGTGAGTTCAGGCAGCTTGGAACCCATCTGATCGTAGAGCTGGGCGAACTGCGGGATCACCACGGTGAACATGAAGACAAGCAGTCCGGTGACGATGGTGAGGAGCAGGCCGGGATAGATGAGCGAGGCGGTGAGCTTTTTACGGAAAGTAAGCGAGACGCGCTGGAAGTTGATGTAGCGCTCGAGGACTTCCTGGAGGTTGCCGGAACGCTCGCCTGCCAGCAGGGTGGTGGTGTACATGACCGGAACGCCGGACTGGGCTTCGAATGCCCCGGAAAGCGGTTCGCCGGTTTTTACGCGGTTGGAGACGTCATCGAGCTGGCTGCGGAAGTAGGCGCTCTTCTGGATTTTGGAGAGCATCTGGAGCGAGCCGAGGATGGGCAGGCCGGCGCGGATGAGGGTCAGAAACTGCTGGTTGAAGATGAGGAAGGGCTCAAGCTTGACCTTGCGACGGCCCATGCCGCCGATGCCAGAGCGAGCCTTAACGGAGAAGACGTGGTAGCCGGCATGGGCGAAACGCGCGCGCAGCTCCTCTGCCGTAGAGGCAGTCTGCACCTGCTCCTGAACGCGACCGCGTTCATCCGCTAACTTGATTACGAACTCTGCCATGGGACCGGCTGCCCTGCCTGCTCGCTTTCCTGTTCAAGGGTAACAGTTTCGCTCATATCATAGACGCAGATTGCCCCAGAAGCGTTCGTGTTTAAAGAGCGGCTTTGGGGGCCGGCATGGCTTTGAGGGTACTTAAGTTAGTTTCCGGTGGAAAGAGCCTGTTTTACCGGGGTTATCCTGAAGGTGGCTTAGGGCATAACCCGGAATCTCCCCCAATGAACCGGACCGCAAAATGGAAGTCGGGCGGTGAGGGTTTTCCTCCCGTTCCGGAGAGTAAGGCGACAGCGTGGCTGGGGCTTAGTCCCCAGGCGGCGGCGCTTGCGGTCATCACCCTGCTGGTGCTGGTAATGGCCGGGGCGTATGTGAGCCGGTTGACGGAGCGCCTGCACGGGGCAGCTGCGGCTCCGACGCCCTACCCTCATGAACTGGCTAAGGTAAGCTTCGCGGTGGCGGGGGACGTGATTCCGCATGAACCCGTTCGCGCTTCGGCAGAGGCGGCGGGCGGCGGAGTGCAGGGATGGGGCTCGCTGTTTTCAGACGTGGATGATGTTTTCAAAGGGGTGGACTTCGGGTTTGTGAATCTGGAGACGCCGGTCGCGCCCGCTCACTCGAAGGGATCGAAGCCGTTCATGTTTGACGCGCCGCCGGCGCTGCCGCAGGCGCTGAAAGAGAACGGGATCAAGATTGTTTCGTTTGCCAACAATCACGTGATGGATCAGGGCTGGGCGGGATTCGCGGAGACGCGGGATCACCTGAAGGAGATCGGGCTGCAGTTCGCGGGATCTGGGGACACAGCTGGGCAGAGCTGGGAGCCGCTCGTGGTCGAGGCGAACGGGATCAAAGTCGGGTGGCTGGGCATGACCCGCTGGCTCAATGGGAATCGGAACCCGGACAAAGACGACCAGCCGCATGTGAACTTCTTCCCCTACCCGGGGGAGGGGGGTGGTGCGCCGGGAGCGGATGAGACGCGGGTTCTGGAGGCAGTGAAGTCCGCGAAGACGAAATGCGACCTGCTGGTGATTTCGGTTCATTGGGGGACGGAGTACGCGACGGCGCCGAGGCCGGAGGATGTTGAGCTGGCGCACAAGATGCTGGACGCCGGGGCGGGGCTGATTGTGGGACATCATCCGCATGTGCTGCAGCCGATCGAGACGTACACGACGGCGGACGGGCGCATGGCGGTGATTTTCTACTCTCTGGGAAATTTCCTGTCGAACCAGTCGCGGAATTATGTCGATGGGCTGATGCCGGACAAGGACGGGGATCCGCGGGATTCGATGATCGGGCTGTTTTCGGCGGTGAAGAACGACTACGGGCCAGCGGGCGTGAAGGTGGAACTGGGGCATGTGGGCATGCTGCCCGCATGGGGCGAGAATAATCGCAACGCGATTGCAGCGGGGAAGACAAAGACGCCAAGCATTCATCCGGTGCTGATCGACCGCGAGATACCCAAGGCGCAGGCGCAGTTAGCTGAGCTGAACAAAGCTGCGGATGGAAGAGACATGAGCGCGGAGCAGAAGCAGCAGTTCATCGATCTGAACAAAGAGCTGAAGGTGCTGATGGATCGGCGGTCGCAGATACTGGCACGGACGGGCGATGAGTATCTGATGGATCCGCCGAAACTGCCATCGAAACCCTGATGACGGAAATCAAAAAGCAACGCGCGACGGGGCGTATCGAGGTGACGAACTTCGAGCAGACCCCGAGCGATAGTGGGGGCGCATTCACGATCGCAGAGGCGAGCGTCACCGAGGAGTTTGCGGGCGATCTGGTCGGCGTGGGTTCGATGCGGCTCGTGATGGTGGATGAGACGGGTGGCGCGACGCACTTCACCGGCATGGAGCAGTTTCTTGGAAAGCTCGGAGACCGGTCGGGATCTTTTGTCTTTCAGAATTCGGGCAGGTTGAAAGACGGGGAATTGCAGTCGGAGTGGCGGGTGCTTCCTGGTTCGGGAACTGAGGAGTTGACGGGGCTTTGCGGCGAGGGCGGGTGCACGACGGAGGGGTATTCGTTGGAGTACTGGTTCGAGTAGGTTGGGGTGAGAGGCGTGCAAGCGGGCGGCGCCTGCCAAGCGCAAACCAGTTTGCAAAATAGATATGTTTCGGCGTCGACACTGGATCGCTGCGCAGGATCACGCTTGACGGAAAAACTACAACGTGTAGTAGTATCTACTCACTGCGTAGGTGAGATGATGAGCCGTCCGAAACTTTCAAAGCTTGAACTTCAGATCATGGAGATTCTCTGGGATCGGGGGCCATGCTCTGTGCGCGAAGTCCAGGAGTCATTTGCTCCGTCGAAGCGGCCCGCTTACACCACTGTGCAGACCATCATGTACCGGCTGCTTGACGCAAAAAAGGCCGTTCGAATCGTAAAGAAGATCAGCAATGCGAATATTTTCGAAGCTGCTGTCTCTCGCGACGATGCAGGACGCCATTTGATGGACGATGCGCTGGCGTTCTTTGGCGGGCGGACGAAGCCTGTGATGGCTCACCTAGTCGAGTCGGGAAAACTGACGATTGAAGACCTGAAGGAAGCCGAGGAAGCAATTCGACGGCTGACGAAGCAAGGAGGCCGGCGATGATCAGCGCGATTGCAAATCATATCTGGCAATCCACCTTGTTCGCGTGCGTCATTGGGTATGTTTCGTTCCTGCTCAGGAACAACGGCGCGGCGGTGCGGTACCGGCTCTGGCTCGTCGCGTCCGTCAAGTTCCTGGTGCCTTTTTCCTTACTGATCGCTTTCGGCGGTCAATTCGAGTTGCACGGGAATCGACCAGCCGAACCTCCGCAATTGCATGCAATCGAGCAGGTGCGGCTGCCGCTGGCGGTGCTGGCTTCTCCGGCTCGCTCGTCGGAGCTTAGATCGTCAGATTCTCTGGCGGATATATTGTTCGCTCTCTGGCTCTGCGGGTTCGTGGTCAGCAGCGTCTCAACACTGCGGCGTTGGCGGCAGGTGCGCTCGCTTGTTCGCAACTCGATTACGTTTTCTCTTGGTCTCCCGATATCAGTCGTTTTCAGTCGTTCACGTGTTGAGCCGGGAGTGTGCGGCGTCTTTCGGCCCGTCTTTTTGCTTCCTCAGGGTCTGCGAGAACGTCTGAGTTCCGCACAATTTGAATCAATCGTTGCGCATGAACTGGAGCACGTGCGCAGGCGCGATAATCTCACCTACTCGATCCATCTGATTGTTGAAGCTCTCTTGTGGTTCTACCCACCTGTTTATTGGATTGGAAAACGCCTGATTCACGAGCGCGAACGCGCCTGCGATGAGGCAGTGCTTCGGCAGGGGTGCGATGCACGGGTGTACGCCGAAGCAATCGTCGGGGTCTGTCGCTTCTCTCTCAGAGTGTCGCCCGTATGTGTCTCCGGAGTGTCCGGCGCCGATCTCAAAAAGAGACTGGAGTCGATCGTGCTGATGCGTATCGGCCAACGAATGAGTCTGCGCCAACGATTGCTGTTGTTTGCTGCTGGGAGTGCGGCAATGCTTGTACCACTTGGCGTCGGACTGGTTGATCCATCTCTCTCTGCGGCCCAGGAGGCGGACAAGCCCATTCCTCAACTGATCGCAACCTCTGCTCTGCCGCAGTTCGAAGTGGCTTCGATCAAGCCGAGTTCCCCCGGCGCGAATCTGAAAGTTGACTTTGCGCCTGGCGGGAAGCTGTACATCACGAACGCGACGCTGCGATTCCTGATCAAGGTTGCTTACGATATAGGCGACGATCAGCTGGCAGGCGGCCCCAAATGGGTTGGCGCGAAACGGTTCGACGTGGCCGCAATTCCGGATATTCCGGTTGGCGGAGATCCGACGAACATGGCGCCCGACCAGATGCTCATCTTTCACAAACCGACCCGGCTTCGGCTGCAGCGGTTGCTGGCGGATCGCTTTCAACTGGAGCTTCGCAAAGAATCAACGCCGATGCCGGTCTTTGCACTTGCTGTTGCGAGTGGCGGTCCGAAAAATCTCGTACCTTCGAAGAAAGATAGCGACCAGCAGCTGAATGCGATGGCATCGAATGGTCAGTTCAACGCCGCTGGGGTTGATATGGCGACGCTTGCGAAGTTTCTTTCGGAAGGCCAAACGGGCAGACCTGTCGTGGACAAGACGGGGCTTGGCGGGCGCTTTGATTTTCATCTGTCATGGACGCCGGAGAACACGCAGCCAGCCGCGCCGGGTAGCAGCAGTTCTGCGAGTCAGCAACCCGCCTATGCGCAGGACCCGTCTATCTTTTCGGCCCTTCAGCAGCAACTGGGGCTGAAGCTCGTTCCAGAGACGAGTCAGGCCGAGCGACTGGTTGTTGTGAGAGCCGACTTGCCGTCTGCGAACTGAGCGAGAGGTGCGGCAGGCGGAGTGCCCGGGCTGCTAGCATCTCCACGATGTCTAGACCGCTCCGAGCTCCCGCAGAAGGAAGGCGTAGTCGAATGCGATTTCCTTCAGGTAGTCGTAGCGGCCGCTGGCTCCGCCGTGGCCCGCTTCCATGTTGGTGACGAGGAGCAGGGGATTGCCGTCGGTCTTGAGCGTGCGGAGTTTGGCGACGTACTTCGCGGGTTCCCAATACATGACCTGGCTGTCGTTGAGAGAGGTCTTCACCAGCATCGCCGGATACTCTGCCGCCTTGAGGTTGTCATAGGGCGAGTAGCTCAGCATGTAATGAAAGAATTCTTGCTGGTTGGGATCGCCCCATTCTTCGTATTCGGGAACGGTGAGCGGCAGCGAGGCGTCGAGCATGGTGTTCATTACGTCGACGAATGGGACGTGAGAGAGCACCACGCGAAAAAGATCCGGGCGAAGGTTGGTGACTGCGCCCATGAGCAGACCGCCCGCTGATCCGCCTTCGATGGCTACGCGTGCGCGGTCGCCGTATCCCTCAGTGGTGAGGTGTTCGACGGCGGCGACGAAGTCAGTGAATGTGTTGCGCTTGACGAGCATCTTGCCCGCGTCGTGCCAGGGTTTGCCGAGATCGCCTCCGCCGCGGATGTGGGCGTAAGCCATCACGATTCCGCGATCGAGGAGAGCGAGGCGGTTCGCGCTAAAACCGAGCGGGAGGGAATAGCCGTAGGATCCGTAGCCGTAGACATAGAGGGGGCTGCGGCCGTTCTTCTGGAATTTGTCGCGGCGGTAGACGAGCGATATGGGAACCTGAACGCCATCGGCGGCCGTTGCGGAGACGCGCTCACTGGCATAGAGTGCGCGGTCGAAGCCGCCGGGAACTTCCTGCTGCTTGAGCAGCGTGGATTGGCGCGCGTCAATGTCGTATTCGAAGACTGAACCGGGAGTGACGAGCGACTGATAGCCGTAGCGGAAGAGCGTCGTTTCCCAGATGCGGTTGATGCCCGGCGACGCGTTGTAGGCAGGCTCAGGGAATGAGATTTCGGCGGCGCGTTCTGCTTCAGGATCGTCGCTCTGGAACCGCCACATGCGCAGGCGGGGCAGGCCATCTTCGCGTTCGCATGCGACGAAGAAACTGGCGAAGAGATCGACGTCTTCCAGCATCACCGTGTCGCGGTGCGGAATGCGTTCCGTCCAGTTCTCGCGTTCGGGTGTCTCGACAGGCGCAGTGACGAGGCGGAAGTTGCGGCCGCGATGGTTGGTGCGGATGAATAGCTGGCCGTTGCGGTGGTCGATGTAGTACTCGTGCTCGTCTTCGCGCGGGGCAATGACGCGGAAGGTGCCTGTTGGGTCGTCGGCAGCGAGGATGTGGCACTCTGTGGTGGTGTGGCTCGCGGACTCGAGCACAAGATACTTCCCATCGCGCGTGCGGCCGACGCCGATGTTGAAGCGCTCATCATCGTCCTGGTAGACGAGCGCATCGTCTGAGTAGGACGTGTGGAGGGCGTGTCGATATAGCTGGAACTGCCGTTTCTGTTCTTCGTCTTCGACGGTGTAAAAGAGGGTCGTGTTGTCGGAGGCCCAGGTCAGGGAGCCGACGCGATCGCGTGGACCGGGGCTGGGCGGATCGGGAAGAGTTTCGCCGGTTTCGAGATCCTTGATGTGCAGTGCGTACTGACGAAAGCCGGTGACGTCGGTGGTGTATGCAAGCCAGCGGCCGTCGTCGGAGATGTCGGTGGCGCCGATGGAGAAGAACGCCTGACCCTGGGCGAGTTGGTTGCCATCGAGGATGATCTCTTCGGGTCCTTCGGGGGCGGTCTCGGAGCCGCGCTTGCGACAGAAGATGGAGTACTGCTTGCCTTCTTCAGTGCGTGCGTAATACCACCAGTCGCCTTCGCGGTAGGGAACTGATTCGTCGGTCTGCTTGATGTGGCTCAGCATCTCGCTGTAGAGCTGGTCGCGCAGGGGAGCGAGATCGGCGGTGAGCGCATCGGAGTAGGCGTTTTCAGCCTTGAGATACTCGGTGACTTCGGCGCTGTCCTTGTCGCGGAGCCAGGCATATTCGTCAACGAGGGTGACACCATGGAGTTTGGTTTCGCGGCGATCTTTGCGGGCAACCGGAGCACTGGGGGGAGTTCGGTCGATCATAGCTTGCTTTAGTGTAGAAGACCCGCGCGAGGGAACAGGGCCAGGAGGGCGCGAGAATACTGCGTTTGAGCGACCCCGTACGGATCGCGCGAATGAAGCTGTGCGATCCGTGATCGTGCAGGGTCCAGCTTGGTGCGATCTTGCTATTGACCGGAGGAGCCGCCGGATTTAGCGCCGGGGAGCCGCTTGCGCAGAAGCGCGATCTGGCCGGTGTGATGGGCTTCGTGTTCGCAGACGTGGAACCACTTGCAGAGATTGTTGGTGGGTCCCCAGGGCCAGCCTTTGTCGGCGGCGAGGAACCATGCGTCGTCTTTCTTCTTGAACTCCGCTAGTGTCTTTTCGCGAACCTCGTGCAGGATGCCGACGTAGTACTCGCGATCGTGACCTTTGATGGTGGCTCTGCCGGCGTCGCCGAGGCTCATGGCCGGGTCCCACTTCTTCTTGATTTCTTCGGACCAGGAATCCCACGCCATGCCGTCGAAGGTATTCAACTGGTAGTAGGTTTCGGTGGCGGCAAGGTGGAGCATGAGAGCGCCGATGGAGTTCGCATCTTTATCGAACAGGTAGTCGAGATCGTTCTGCGACAGCTTTTCCGTTGCGTGCAGAACGCCGTTCATTTCGCGCATCCAGGTGAGCTGAGAGACGAACGTGCCGATCTGGGGGGAATAGCCGGGAAGAGGTCCGAGCATGTCAGGGCCGGTTGGAGCCTTATCTGAGGCTGCGATGGCTGCGGCGGGAGAGAGTGCGCTGACGGCAAGCGTTGCCGCACCGCTGAGAAAAGATCTGCGCGAGGGGTGCTTGCGGGGAAGGGTGAAGGAACTCATGGCAGAGACTACCTCCAGAGAAGACGCTTCAGGGATGCTGGCAGTCTACACGAGCCGCGGCGCACCTTGTCGCGCGAATGTGCTATGGCTGCACGGTCTTCAGCGGAGCGGAGTTTGCGTGCGATTCACGAGCGTCCACCGGCTTCGCGGTGACGATGGCTGCGATCAGGCTGGCGACGATGAGCACTTCGGCGACGACTGGGGCTGGGAAGAAGAACATGTAGGAATTGACGGCGAATGCGAGGTAGGCAAGCGCGAAGACAGCGATAAGAGGACGCAGGCGGGAAGCATCGGTCTTCGCCATGGAGGCGAGAATCCACAAGAGGAGCGCGTCGGCTGTGAGGAAGATGGTGATGCCGAGCCCCAAGCCGAGGTAAAAGTCCGCATAGCTCCGCGTCACGCCGAAGACCGGGAATTGCGTGCGCATGTGTGCGGCGACGGCAGAGGCGACTCCCGGCGCGGGTTTGCCGAATACCCCTCCGACGGTGTGCAGAACTGCGTGAATGAGAACGAGCACGGATGCGATGCGCAAAAACAGAACGGGCTTCATGTCTTCTCCTCGTGTGATGGCGGGACCGGGTTGGGGGCCGTCAGGCCGATGCGTCTGGGGTGTCGACGCGCTTTGCGTACTGCTCGAGAATGCTGATCCAGGCGCCGGGTCCATCGAACATCGCGCGCAGCTGTTCGGCTCCCTGGCCATGACGCTCAATTTTGCGGTGTTCAAGCTCAACAAAGGTGCTGTCTCTACCCTGCGCGGTGAAACGGATTTCGACTTCGCTGGCTTTAGCCATATCGGGATCGAACTTCCATTCGGGCTGATCGTGTCCAGGACCGACGTGCCACGAGAAGCAGACCGCATGGGGAGGATCCCAGCGCAGAACGGTTCCCCAGTCGCATTGTTCTCCGGCCACATTGCGTTCATACCAGCGACCGCCGACACGCGGCTCAACGAAGATGGCCTGGAAGGGCGTGTTGCCGATGTGATGCGTGGAGGGCCACCATGTCTCCATCTGCTCGACGAAGATGGAGAAGGCGCGTTCGATCGGCGCTTTCACGGTGATGGTCTTAAGCACTCTTAGGTCGAGTTCTTCTGCGGGATTTGCCATGTTGACCTCTCGGTGGTGCGTCCTGTTCGACGACGCTCTTGAATGTGTTCAGTGCCTTGTTCCACATCTGGTCGAAGTGGGCCCGGAGGCGAGCGACTCCATCGGGATCAAGCTGATAGAGACGCCGGGTTCCATCCCTGATGTCGGTCACGAGTCCTGCTTTTTTGAGAACTTTGAGGTGTTGCGAGACGGCGGGACGCGTGACCGGCATGGTGCGGGCCAGCTCGTTGACAGCCACGGGACCACCGGAGAGCTTCTGGAAAATGGCCATGCGGGTGGAGTCGGCGAGGGCGTCCAATCCGGCTTGAAGGTAAGCGTCCACTAACGGTAAGTTAGCACGAACGGAGTAATGTCAACATGATTTTTGACGGGGATGGCTCGCAAGCCGAAGGGACTAACATGAGTGCCATGCAGGAACGGCGACTGAGCGCGGAATGCGAAGAGTGCGTGGAGAGCATGTTTGGCGCGCCGGAGAGAGAGAGGGTTCGACAGATGCTGATCGAGGAGTGCGGAAACAATCTTCCGTTCTCTGGGGATCTGGATGTTGGGGCTCTGGACCGGTGCCGCTTTGCGGTGCTGAAGCTGAGCGAGGGTGACGGCGAGAAGTTCAGGGCAGCGATCGCGCTGGCGAAGCAGGACTGGAGAGATCTGTTTGTAGCCGCCGGATTTGCGCATGATACGACCGCTCATCGGAGGTGGTATCTGACGCTTAAGGCGAGGAAGGTGCAAAGCAGAGATGCGCAGGGGACTTGATTACGGAGGTATCAGGGATTGAGACCGCTTCGTTTCTGGCATTGAGCATCTTATATGCTTGGTTGAGAAGTAAAAACCTCGAGCGGAGAGTGTATGAAATTTCCCCGAATTTCGACCCTACTGCTGCAGGGCGTTGTTCCTGCGGTTCTGACTGTACTGGTTTCGTATCCGGCAGGCGTGGTTGCGCAGACGACCTCGGCGGAGCACATTGTCACTTCGAAGGCGCTGCAGCAGCAGGTGGAGTCTTCGAGCGCTACGCGCGAAAAGAACGTTCAGACTCTGAAGCAGTTCATGAGCACGCCGGCGGCCGAGAAGGCAATGCGCGATGCGAAGATCGATCCTGTGCAGGTGCAAAGCGCGATACCGACGCTCTCGGACAGCGAGCTTGCGAATTTGTCGTCCAGGGCGAGCGATGCGCAGCAGAAGTTTTCGGCGGGTGCGCTGACGAACAACATGCTGACGCTGATTATCGTGCTGATTGCGGTGATCATCATCGTTGCCATCATTCACTGAGGTGTTTCGCGGATTCATCTTCCTCTGGCTGCTTGGGTGCGTCTCGCTTCTGGCGCAGACTCAAGCAGCCAAGTGGATCGACGTGCCTTTTGTGGCTCAGCCGCGAGAAGGCTGCGGCGCGGCGTCGCTTTCGATGGTGATGCAGTACTGGGCCGGCAAGCAGGGCAAGGCCGCCGGGGCCGACAGCGGCGTGGATGAGATCCAACATCAGCTTTATTCCAAGAGCAAACATGGGATCAAGGCGGAGCAGATGAGTGCGTACCTTCGCCAGCACGGATTTCAGGCGTTTGCGTTTCCCGGCAAGTGGAGCGACATCGAGGAGCAGATCGCAAAGGGACGTCCGCTGATTGTGGCGTTGAGGCCCGAAGGCCAGTCGGAGCTGCATTACGTGGTGATTGACGGCGTGGATTCGGCGCGAGGGCTGGTGACGATGAACGATCCGGCTGTGCGCAAGCTGCTGAACGAGGAGAGATCGCGATTCGAGAAGGAGTGGAGCGCAACCCACAACTGGACGCTGCTGGCGGTGCCCGGGGCAGGATCGCACTAGTGGCTGCACGATGTGCCAGGACGTTCACTTTGCTGTTGCTGTTCCTTTCGGTTGTGGGCTTCGAGGCGGCAGGGCAGTGCGCTTCGGGTGCTTCCGATGCGTCGGCGGTGCATGCGCTTTATTCGCAGCAGAAGTGGGCTGATGTAGTTGCGGCTGCGCACGGGATGCCGGGGCGCACGGCGGATGCGAATTTTGAACTGGGCATGGCGCTGGCTCACCTGCAGAAGTGGGGAGAATCGCGGGCCGCTCTGCTGGCAGGGCGAAGGCAGTGCCCAAAGCAGGCGCGCTTCGATACAGAGCTGGCGGGAGTTGCTTTCCAGCAGAAGAGATATGCGGATGCGGCGCGGTGGATTCGGAAGGCGGTCCGACTGGATCCGAGGGACGAGTACGCGAATGAGTTCGCAGGTACGGTCTACCTGCTGATGGGGAACCTTGAAGCGGCGCTCAAATATTGGAACAGGATCAAGAAGCCGCAGATCGAGCAACTGCAGTTTGATGTGAACGTGAAAACCGGGCGGGTGCTGCTGGAGCGGGCGTTTGTGTTTTCGCCGCAGGCGATGATGCGGCGGGATCAGCTGCTCGACACGCAGGCGCGGCTGAATGCGATGGGGGTTTTTCCGGCATACAGCATCAGGCTGGACGCGCGGGAGGGCGGCAAGTTCGATGCCCAGTTTCATGGGATGGAGCGCAATGGGTTTGGAAACGGGTGGCTGCAGTCGGTTGTGTCGGTGTTTTCAGGCCTTCCGTATGAGACGGTGTACCCAAGTTACTTCAATCTTGCTGGGTCTGCAACGAACATCGATTCGCTGGTGAGGTGGGACGGGCAGAAGCGGCGGTTGTGGGTGTCGATGTCGGGACCGTGGCACTCTCTGCCGCAATGGCGATGGGAGATTGCGGCTGACGGGCGCGATGAGAACTGGTCGATTCGGAGGTCCTTCACGGGTTCGGCGCCCGAACTGGGAGCGTTCAAGCTGAAGAGAGAGGTTGCGAGCGCGAATCTGACTTCGATCACAAGCGGTCGAATGCAGTGGAGTTCTGGAGCGGAGGTATCGCATCGGACATACACGCATGTGTCGAGTGGAACAACGTTGAATGGAGAGCTGGCTTCGCCGGGGTGGGAGATCAAGCATCTTGCGAGCGTTAACGCGCGGTTGCTGGATGTGCCGGAGCATCGGTTGACTGTAGGCGGCTCAGCGAGTTCTGAACTGGGACGTTTGTGGCAGGGCCGGTCGCGGACGTTTGAGAAGGCGCAGGGAGGAGCGACGCTCCACTGGATGCCTGAGGCGGAAGGGGACAAGTGGGAGATTGCGCAGCGAGTGCGAGGCGGAGGTATCGCGGGATCGGCACCTTTCGACGAGCTATGGATGATCGGCGTGGAGCGCGACAACGACCTTTGGCTGCGAGGGCATATCGGAACGCGAGGCGGCAAGAAAGGAAGCGCGCCGATGGCGGATCGATACTTTCTATCGAACACGGATGTGTACCGCAAGGTGTGGGGCAACGGGCTGGTGAGCATCAAGGCCGGCCCTCTGCTGGACATTGCACGTGCGGCGGGGCCGACGCCTGAGCTTGCGCCACGCAAATGGTTGATCGATGTGGGCGCGGAGGTTAAGCTTTCGGTTCTGGGAACCGGAGTGGTGTTGACGTACGGACGTGATCTGCGCAGCGGCAGCAATGCATTTTACGGCTCGGTAGCACAGCCCTGAGCGCCTGTTGAGGCTGCGGCTATTTCTGCTTGCTGTTCTGCAGGGTGAGCTGGCCGGAGTCGACGGTTGCTCCGGAGCGAGCGATGGTCTGGAAGTAGAGCTGGTCGCCGTCGACCTCAACAAGCATGAAGGTGCGGTCGGTGTCGAAGCCAACCTGATCGATGTCGCATGAGCCGCGGATGTTGTGATAGCGAAGCTCGCCTGAATCGCCCTCGAGGAAGAAGTAGATGCCCTGCTGCGGCTTGATGCGCTCGTAGACATGCTCGTGGCCGCTCCACACGACGTTGACGCCGTATTTCGTGAACAGGGGCATGAGCTCATTGCGCAGATCGACATCAGGGCCGTGGTATTTGGCGCAGGTGTAGAGCGGGTGATGGAAGTAGGCGATCTTCCATTTGGCTGATGAGCCTTTGAGTTTTCCTTCGAGCCATGAGAGCTGCTGGGGCGTCATGTAGTTGCTGTCGAGGACAAAGAAGTCGACGTTCTTCTTGCCGAAGGTGTAATAGTGGTTGCCGCCCATGTTGTAGGGCTTGTAGTTGATTTCGATCTCCGCATCGTCGTGATTGCCCAGGGATGCGTAGAACTTGACGCCTTCGTCGAGGAGGGCCTTGTACGGCTGCTCGAATTTGACTTCGAAATCGTGGGGCGAGTGGCCGCCGTAGATGTTGTCGCCATCCATGGTGACGAAGTCGAACTTCACTTTGATCCAGTACTGCTGCATCTGCTTGGCAACATCGAGTTCAGGAGCCTCGCCAGTACCGTTGTCTCCGATGACAGCCCAGCGCACCGAGCCGTCTTTCAGCGGAAGACGGACGTCTGGCGTGCTGGAGGGGAGAGGTGCGGATTTGGGAGGAGTCTCGTCGCCGGGCAGACCGGGATAGAGAGCGAGGAGCAGCGGAAGGATCAGGATTTGGGCGAAGCGAATCGGCATGTGCGGCTTTTTCTTCACTGAAGAGCGTTGGGCAGATAGTCAACCACCATGTTGGCGGCGGAGTCGCGCAACGCCAACGTCTTTCCTGCAATGCAATATTCCAATCCTCTGGGGAGTTCAGGCAAGACTTTCAGGACAGTGGGCGGGACGGACTGGATTGGCTGGCCATTCTGGTTCGGGAATTCGGCATTGACCTTGAACTTGGCAGGCGCGCCGGGTTCGGCGTGGTCAAGGCTCGTCTTGATCTTCTTCCCTTCAGGGCCGTTGAGAAGCTTGAGCAGGACCTTGCGGAAGACAGCTGCGGCGTCCGGGGTGAAGTAGTCGCCTTGCTGCGCGTTGGGGCGCGATTGCTGAACGGCGTCGCGGAGCTGCTTGCGCTGTTGTTGAAGTTTTGCGACGTCGGAGGTGGGCTTCATCTGTGCCTGCGCGAGCATGTGCTCTTTGCTGACGTAGTCCTTGGCTTTTTTTGAGAAGTCGGAGAGGAGCTTGCGGTCGGAGGCCGAAGTCGCGGCTTGTTGCGCGTGGGAGGGCAGGACCGGTAAGGCGAAGAGGGCGGATGCGAGAAGCGAGACTTTTAGAAAACGAGCAGTTGTCATTGGGCGGCCCTCCGTTCTCCGTTCTCAATCGGCCTTCTGGTTTGGCTTGCTGCTTTCTTCAGCGGCTGCTGTGACGACGACTTCTTTCAGGGCTTCTTTGACGGCGCCTTGCACCTGCTCCTGAAATGCTTCGCGCACGGTTTCCGCGACTTCATCCGGTTCGAACGGGGTGGGGTCCTTGGTGTCGATCACTTTCTCCAGAACCTGTTCGACGATGGGCTTGATGGCAATCTGCTTTGCAACGACCTTGGCGACTTTCCTGGCGGGGACGACGAGGGCGGAGACCAACTTTGAATCCTCGACGACGGGCTCGGCGCGCTTCCAGTCCTTCTCGAAGATCGATTCCATCTCCTTGACGATCTTTTTGTCTTTGAAGATGACACCGACTTCCCGGCGAGCTTCCAGCTCGAGCTTGCGGAGGCTCTGGCTGCCGAGGAAGGCGGAGCTTCCATCGCGAAGCATGGCTCGGAGGTGCAGGCGCGTTGGGAGGCGGCGTACGGGAATGGTTCCGCTCTTCGCTGAGGCGCGCGACAGCACGCGAACTTCAACGCCGGAGGAGATTTTCTTGTTGATCAACTTAACGAAGTCGTTGTCGCTGATCTTCATCTCGTAGATGAGCAGGCGCTTTTTGGTGGCCGCGATGAACTCGGTGAGACTTTTGCGCGCGTTGACAGGACTGACGACCAGATCGTCTTTCACCTTGGTGTAGCGGCGGCGCTTGGAATCGCATTCGAAGAGGCGGATGGCTTCTTTGACCGTGCTTTTTTTGGTGATGGCGAGACCGAAGGATCGGCTGAGATCGATGTCCATGTGGGTGTAGTTGAACCCGAGGACATAGAGCACCTTTTCGTCGATGATGAAGATCTTGCCGTGATAGCGGACGAGATCGTCGGCCGTGCGCGTGACGGTGACGCCTTGCGCGAGGAGGCGCATCTCAAGCCGGCGGAGATTTTTCTCTTCGCCCTGGTTGGTGTGGGCGATGAGCGCCTGTACCGTAACACCGCGCCCGACGGCTTCGACAAGTGCTTTCTCGATCTCGACGCGGTCGAAGCGGAAGATGAGGATGCGGATGTTCTTTTTTGCTTTCTTGAGGGCCTGGATGATGGGCTTGATGCCGTCATCCGGCTGTATGAGCAGCTTCACTCGATCTCTCCTGGGGAACGCTGCAACAACATGCAACAGGTACGTAATGAAGAAGATGCGAACTGAGAATCAATGGATGTACGGGCAGCGCGGGCGGTCACTTCGTGCTTCTAAGTAGAAGAAGCCTCGAGCCGCAAGGAGTGTGTACGCATGAAGTGGAACCGCATTGTGCTGGTGTGGGCGCTTGTCGCCGGCCTGCTGACCCAGAGTATTTCGATCGTCGGTCAGGAGATCGGAAGCGGCAAGCATGATCAAGCGAAGTCTGTGGACCGCGAGCGGCTGCACAATCCGGCTCTCTGGCACGATCCGGGAAAGATTGCGGAGCTCGATCTGCTCAATGGACAAGGCGGCAAGGACAAGCGGCCGGTGGCTCCATTCAAGTTTGAGTCGGAGGATATGCACGGCACGAACCCGAAGTTCAACGTGCGCGACGCGAGCGGGACCAAGTGGCGCGTAAAGCTGGGCGATGAGGCGCGGCCTGAGGTGACTGCTTCGAGGCTGCTTTGGGCGGTGGGCTACTTCGTGAACGACGACTATGTGCTGGAATCGGCGAAGGTGGATGGGCTGCAGCTAACGCGGGGAGCGAATATGGCCCCGGATGGCAACGTGGTGGATGCGCGTTTCGAGAGAAAGCCTGAAGCAAGGAAGAAGATTGGGACCTGGCGCTGGAAGGACAATCCATTTAACGGGACCAAAGAGTTCAACGGACTGCGGGTGATGATGGCCGTGATGAACAACTGGGACCTGAAGGATGAGAATAACGCCGTTTACGAAGACAGGGACTCGGGCCGGGATTTATTTCTGACGAGCGATGTGGGCGCGACGTTCGGTACGAATGGGCTGAGCTGGAGCAAGAGCCGTTCGAAGGGCGACGTGGATACGTTCCGCAAGTCGAAGTTCATTACGCACAAGACGGAAGCCGAGGTGGACTTTGGCACGCCTGCGGCGCCGATGCCGCTGGAAGCAGCGAACGTTAAGGTGTACAAGATGCGGCGCGACCTGGAGTGGATTGGGAAGAAGATTCCGATTGCTGATGCACGCTGGATGGGCTCGCTGCTGAAGCAGTTGAGCCATCAGCAACTCGTTGACGCGTTCCGCGCAGGGCAGTTTCCGGAAGAAGACACGCAGAGGTATGTCGAGGTTGTCGAGAGCCGCATCAAGGAACTCGCCGAACTGTAGCAGCTACGCGGTGGCCGGTGCGGGGGTGTCTTCGAGGTTGGCTTGAAGGTCATGCAGCTTTTTGTAGATTCCGTCGTCGAGCTGCAGCAGTTCGTCGTGCGATCCGTGTTCCGCAACCACGCCGTTTTCGACGACGAAGATTTGATTGGCGCGGCGAATGGTGGTGAGGCGGTGCGCGATGACGATGGATGTCTTGCCTTCCATAAGACGGTCGAGCGCTTCGCAAACGAGCTGCTCTGAGGCGGCGTCGAGGCCGGAGGTAGGCTCGTCGAGTATGAGGATGGGCGTGTTGCGGACAAGGGCGCGCGCAATGGCGATGCGCTGGCGCTGACCGCCGGATAGGGTGACACCGCGTTCGCCGACGGCGGTGGAGAATTTTTCCGGCAGCTTGTCGATGAACTCCATTGCATTCGCGGCCTCGGCTGCCTTGACGATTTGAGAGTGTGAGGCGTCGGGGCAGCCGTAGGCGATGTTGTCCCAGATGGTTCCGCTGAAGAGGACTGTGTCCTGCAGGACGAAGCTGATCTGGCTGCGGAGCGACTTCTGCGTGAACTGGCGTATGTCGGTGCCGTCGATCTTGATGACGCCCGAAGTCGGGTCGTAGAAGCGCGCGATGAGGTTGATGATGGTCGTTTTGCCTGCGCCGGTTGGGCCGACGAGAGCCACCATGGTTCCGGGTTCGACGTGGAGGTTGATGTCGCGCAGGACAGGCTCGTCCTCTTTGTAGGCAAAGGCGACGTGCTCGAACTCGACTTCGCCTTTGAAGTGGGGAGCTTTGCGTGCGCCGGGCTTGTCGTGTACTTCGTCGTCGCTGCGCAGGATTTCCTGAATGCGGTCGAACCCTGTAGCGGCTTTCGAGTAGGCGTCGATGGTTTTCGAGATGTCCTGCATCGGCTTGTACATCTTGCCGAGGTAGAAGACGAAGACGACGAGCGATCCAGGAGCGAGGTGGCCTGACATGGCCATCTGTGCGCCGAACCAGAGTACGGCGCAGGTGCCGATGGCGGTGACGATGTTGACGATGGGAACGAGGCGGGCCTTAAGGGAGCGAGCGGCCAGCGCGGCTTCAACGGCTTCGAGGCTTTCGCCTTCAAAGCGGCGGACTTCGAAGTCTTCACGCGAGAAGGCCTTGACGACGCGAATGGAGGAGACGACCTCGGAGACGACCGAGACCATCTTGCCTTCTTTCTTTCGGACCTCGCGGGAGGCTTTCTTCACGCGACGCGTGTAGGTGTTGACGATGAAGAAGAGAGGCGGGACGACGGCTAATGCGATGAGCGTGAACTGCCAGTTGACCCAGAACATGACGACGATCATGCCGATGAGGGTCATGGTGTCGACCAGGATGCTGAGGAGTCCGGAGACGATGAAGGACTGGATCGAATCGATATCGACCGTGACGCGGCTGATGAGATCGCCGGTGGGCTGCTGGTCGTGGTAGGCGAGCGAGAGGCGCTGCACATGCGTGTAGATGGTGCGACGGAGATCGTGGGCGACCCACTGGCCGACGTTGGTGGTCAGGTATTTTTCACCATACGTGCAGAGTGCGTCGGTGACGGCGATGACGAGCACTGCGACGCAGGCAAAGATGAGGACATTGCGCGGGGCGGAGCCAGCGGTGGCCGTGATGAAGTGGTGGAGCCAGCCGTGCTGACTTTTGCCCTGGAGCAGATCGTCGAGGACGATTTTGAGAGGCCAGGGCTCAAGCAGGCCGGCGATGCTTTCGCCGGCAATTGCGAGAAGGCCGAGCCACAGTTGCCGACTGTGGGGCCGCAGCAATTCCAGGATGTTCAACCCACCCCTGTGGTCTACTGCCTTCGAATCCATAGGAATTTAGATGCTGATCTAAGTAGCTGCGCGGGGCTTGACGACCTTCTACTTACCCCTTAAGGTGTGAATTACACGGGAAAGGAGGTTGATCCAGCTAATGACAGATTGTTGCAGTTGTACCCTACGTGAGGTGACTGAGGCCTAGGGCATCGCGCCCCTCGCCCCAATGTAAGTCCCAGCAGCTCGAAAAGGCTGCCGGGCCCTCGGGTTATCGCGGTAGCGATCGCCTTAGTCCAATCCCAACAGATCACCGCAACGGCCTGGAACATGAGTTCCAGGCCGTTGTCGCGTTTGTGGGAAGGTGTCAGCGTTTAGTGGTTGGCGATGACGCGGATGTGGGCCATCATGCCGCCGTCCTGGTGTTCGCCGATGTGGCAGTGGTAGACGAAGTCGCCGATTTCGGAGAAGGGAATCGAAACGAATTCGGAGTTGACCTTGCACGTTCCATCACGCCACTTCAGGACTGAGCCGTCGCAGCCTGCGCTGCCGCTGGGCAGAGTGACGTTGTCCATGAGCGCGCCGCCATCTCCGGCAGGAGCGCCTTTCGAGAGGACCAGGAACTTGGTTTGATGAATGTGGAAGTTGTGAGCCTCTGCCGCGACGTTGACCAGTTCCCAAAGTTCGGTCGCGGTCTGGTTTCCAGGAGCAAGCGGCAGACAGACGTTGATGTTTGTGGGGTCGAACTCTGCGACATCCTGGAAGGTTCCGGCGACTGAGTTTCCGTGAGCGTCGACCTCTTCGTATCCAAGGCCGAAGCCGTCTGGATTGCTGGAGGGGACTCCGAAGAAGATGCGTCGATGATGACCGGCGGGCAGCGCGGCACAGTTGGGCGAGGCGATGGATGCGACCGGCTTCTGCTGCGCGGCAAGGCGCGGTGCGAATTGCTGGACTTGCTTTGAACTGAGGGACTGGACTTGCTGCGCCGCTGCGGCCTCGAGTGCAACGGGAAGCGATGCACGCTTGCCGGTAGCAATTTGTTTGGCGTCCGCGATGGGAATGGGTTGAGTCATGCCGGGGTACATGGCCTTCACCGCTCCGCCGAGGGCACCTTTCGCGGAGAGCGCGAACTGAGCCGTTGGCTTCACGTTGAGAGTGGCGTCAGCGTTTGTGCCGGGGCTGGTGAAGTCGAGGTGAGCGAGTTTAGCGCTGGGCCAATCGTCGCCGTCGGGCCCGGTGCTCATGTCGGTGGTGATGAGAGTTGCGGAGGTTACGTGCCCGGGCTGAAATGAGCCAAGGAAAACGTCGGCGCGGGAGCTAGGGAACATCACCATGTGCGTGGCGCAGACCGGCTCTGAGGTGCGGTGAGCCTGTTTCGGGCCGGGGCAGGGCACCGGCTTGAAGCGGTTGCCGACATCCATGCTCGACACGTCAGTGCCGGCCGGAGGAGCGAGAGCTACGCCATCAAGCGCGATTACCTGGAAGAGGATGGGCGCGTGGTTCTTGTCGTTCTTGATGGTGAGGTCATAGGCGCGGGTTGCGGAGCCATTGAGAAGACGCCAGACTTCGCCGTTCTTCTGGTCGATGTTGAGCGTCGGGTAGACCAGGCCATTGACGGTGAAGAACCATTTGCCGCCGGTGTAGTCTTTTCCGGCGGTGGCGGAGCTTTCTGCGAGATTGGTCCCCGCGCAATAGCCTTCGCGAAGATCGTCCTTGTCCGGCAACGGGGTGCAGAACTCCGGATCTTCCTGATCTTGCGCGTCACCGTTGGCCAAGACCTGCATGTCGCGCAAATGGATGTAGCGCGTGGAGAATTTGGGCGGGAGCGTGAAGTCAGCGGTCTTCGAAGCGACATCCTGCACAGAACCGACGACGAGGATTCCTTCCAATCCTTCGGAGATCTGATTGACTCCGAGACCGTGGACATGCGGATGGAAGAAGAACATCCCGGCGGGGTGATTCTGCGGAATGTAAATGTCGTACTGAATGGGCTGGTCGGTTGCGGTGAGGTCGGGATGGATCATCGACGGCAGTTTTCCAGCGGGATAGCCGACAACGTACACGTAGTCGCCAAAGGTGGGGTCGGACGCATCGGCCTTTCGCGGCTCGACGATGAGACCGTGCGTATGGATGTTGGTGGGATTAGCCGCGAGCATCTCGTTCATCATCGCATCGGGACCGTGGGCATTTTCAGCGTCGGCCGGTGCAGGCGGAAGATGGTTGACGAGTCTCATGCGGAGGTGGTCGCCGGGCTGAAGCTGAAGCACGACTCCGCTGTACGTGGAGACGGTGCGCGAATCGGCAGGGCATTGATCGTTGGCGGCTAGAGAGGTCTGGCAGACCTCGTAGATATATGCAGTCGGAGAGAATGCGCCGAGATGAATTGTTTGCGGACGAGCGATGAGGAGGAGATCGAGTACGCCGTGAGAACTGGAAAAGCTGGGAGGGTTGAAAGAGGTTTGGGCGGAACTGGTGAAAGTGGAACAGAGAACCAAGGCAGCACTCGCAAAGGCGAGTGCGAGGGATTTGCTTCGAATCATTAGGGCCCCCAGAGGCAAACTGCAACTACATACGATGCTGGTTTGGAACGGGTTGGTTTGTAGAAGCTGCAGATTAAGAACCAACAATCTTTTGCCTGAAGGCATCTGACGAGATGTCTGTGTGCAGACCCCTGCATGGAGTGACAATTTTTTGACAAGGAGTTATATGCCAGATCAGAACAATGAGAAAGCTGTTCAGGAACTTATCGACGCGCTGAACGAGGATCTTGCGCGCGAGTACCAGGCCATCATCGCGTACACGGTTTACAGCAATGTGCTGAAGGGCGCGGAGTGGATGAGCATTGCGAGCGAACTGAAGAAGCACGCCTCCGAGGAGCTGCAGCATGCGCTCATCATCGCGGACCAGGTGGATTACCTGGGCGGAATGCCGGTTGCAACGCCGAAGCCTGTGAAGCTGTCGGAAAAGCCGGAAGACATGCTGCGGTTCGATCTCGACAACGAGACGGAGACGATCAAGAACTATCGTGAACGGGTGCGCCAGGCTGAGGCACTGGGGCACTATGCGCTGGCCGAGCAACTGCGCAAGATCATCTCGCAGGAGCAGGAGCATCAGCACGATCTGGCGACAGCTCTCGGCATCGATGTACCGAAGGTGCTTCCGCAGGGAGCTTAAACTGAAAACGCAATGAGGCCCTGACTTCGGTCGGGGCTTTTTGTTTTTGCCTGTAAGGGGAAGAAGTTGTCAGAGGCGCTTGCGAGCGGCTTGCTCGTAAGCTGCAACGTATTCCGCTGCGGGACTCTCCCAGCTGAAGTTTTTCGCCATGGCGTTCTCCATCAATTTGCGCCACTGCGGCTTGTCGTAGAAGGCAGAGAGCGCGCGGTCGATTGCGTTGAGAAGAGACTGCGCGTTGTATTCCGGAAATTTGAAACCGACGCCGGTGTCGTGTGCGGGATCCCACTCTTCAACGGTGTCGTCCAGACCGCCGGTGGCATGGACGACAGGGATTGTGCCGTACTTCATCGAGTAGATCTGGTTCAGGCCGCACGGTTCGAAGCGGCTCGGCATGAGGAAGATGTCGGCTCCGGCTTCGATTTTGTGCGCCATTGCGTAGTCGTATCGGATCTGGACAGAGAATCGAGCTGCATTGGCGAAGGCGAAGTCGCGGAAGAAGCGCTCGTAGTGGGGCTCTCCTGTTCCAAGGGCGACGACAGCGACATCGCGCTCGGCGAGGCGGCCGGCAATTTGCTCGAGGAGGTCGAAGCCTTTCTGCGAGGCGAAGCGCGAGCAGATGCCGATGACGGGAGTTTCGGCAGAAACGTCAAGCCCGAAGGCATGCAGTAGGTCTTTGCGGCAATCCCGTTTTCCGCTCAGGTCGAGTGGATTGTAGTGGGCGGCGAGGTTGCCATCGGTGGCGGGATCCCACTCGGTGTAATCGACGCCGTTGAGGATGCCCCGGAGATCAGCGATGCGCTCACGAAGAGCGCCTTCAAGGCCGTTACCGTACTCGGCGGTCTGGATTTCTTGCGCGTACTTGGGGCTGACGGTAGTGATGAGGTCGGAGTAGACGATGCCGCCCTTCAGGAAGTTGAAGGTGTTGTACTGCTCAAGCTTGTCGTAGGTGAAGATCTCCCAGGGCAGGAGAAGCTGCTCTACGGTTGCAGGCGGGAACCATCCCTGATAGGCGGCGTTGTGAATGGTGAGCACGGAGGCGGCGTTCTTGAGCAGCGGGTCGGCGCTGTAGACCGTGCGGAGGAGGGTCGGGAGCAGGGCAGCCTGCCAGTCGTGCACGTGGAAGAGGTCGGGCACGCCGAGGATTTTTGTGGCTTCGAGCACGGCGCGGGAGAACAGGCCGAAGCGCTCGGCGTTGTCGGTGTAGCTGTCGCCGTTGTTGCCGTAGAAGCCCTGTCTGTCAAAGAACTCGGGGCAGTCTACGAAGTAGTACCTGACGTTCTGTCGCGAACCGCCATCAACGATTCCCGCGAAGCGATTGCCGTGGGGGAAGGGGATGGTGATGGAGCGGACAGCGTAATTGAATTCCTTGTCGAGGAGCGGACGGACGGAAGCATAGAGAGGAAGGAAGACGGTGACCTGATGGCCCAGGTTTGCGATTTGCCGCGAGAGGGCGTCCACGACGTCAGCCAGCCCGCCGGTTTTTGCGAATGGAGCGGCTTCAGAAGCGGCAAAGACAATCTGCATGTATTTCTCCTGGCCCGGCGATCTTCAGCGACGCACGCGCGCGAGCTGATCAACCGCCAAGTGTAACAACTGGGCCCTCGACAGCTTTTGACGCATTCTTTGCGTCAGAGGATTCCGATTCAGCATCCTTTCGGTATGCACTCTCACGAGATTGCCAAAGAAGGCAGGGCCGAGAATGCCGATGGCGGTGAAGAAGCACTGCTCGATAATCCGATCTGGAATGCGTTGCGAACCGAGCATAGTGAGTATGCGCAGGTCGAGGGCGAAGCGCGGCGTTATGAGCCCGCGATAGGGCCGCTGGCCGGCGCGCCGGATCAATCGGCGGAGAGCTATGATGCGCTTCGTCCGCTTGCAGGGCCAGGCGGAGTGCTCGCGCTGTTTTTCCCTGATCAGCCTGCGCCGGGTTCGGGCTGGAGTTTGTTCCGAGGCGGAGTGTTGACGCAGATGATCTGGCGCGGTCGAGAACCGATCGAGGTTGAAGCATTGAACCGTGACGTGGTGATGCGCCGACTTGGAGCAGAGGATGTTGCGGCGATGGTGGAGCTTGCCACGTTGACGGAGCCGGGGCCTTTTCGCGATGGAACGATCGAGCTGGGCAATTTCTACGGCGTGCTTGAGGGCGAACGGCTGCTCGCAATGGCTGGGCAGCGGATGCGCGTGCCGGGATTTGTGGAAGTGAGCGCTGTTTGCACGCACCCCGATGCGCGGGGCCGCGGCTATGCAGGTGCGCTGATGAGCCGGGTGATGCGGGACATTGTTGCGGAAGGTGCGACGCCGTTCCTCCACGCGTTCGCGGATAATCCGGCGGTGTCGCTCTATCGGAAGTTGGGGTTCGTGGAGAGGCGCAGGTTCGAACTTGCGGTGATCAAGCGTGAGGACTAATCGTGGCTGATGATAGGCGGCCAAGGCGCGTCGGCTAACATCGATTCAGTGCCGCCAAAGTCAAAACTTGGGCAAAATTTTCTGCGCGATCCGAAGGCGGTACGGCGCATCGTCGCTGCGCTCGGCGACTGCAGCGGTAGTACGGTCGTCGAGATTGGGCCGGGCCGCGGAGCGATCACGCGGGAGCTGATGTCTAAGGCGAAGCGGGTGGTCGCGCTTGAGATCGACGAGGCGCTTACTGCGCAGCTTTCTGGAGAACTGACGGGCGCAGGTGGGAGGGAGATCGTCATCGAAAATGCGGACGTGCTCGCGTTCGACTTTGAAGGTGCATCGCGGGCTGCGGGTGGGAAGCTTGTCGTGGTCGGAAATCTTCCTTACTACATTACGTCGCCGATCTTGATGAGACTTGCGGATAGCGCACGCGCGCTGGATCGCGCGGTGTTGATGGTGCAGCGTGAGGTGGCCGATCGCGTGACCGCCAAGCCGAGATCCCGCGATTTTGGGCTGCTGTCGGTAATGGTGCAGATGCACGGCCCGGTAGAGCCGATTTTCACGCTGCCTCCGAGCGCGTTTTCTCCGCCGCCAGAGGTGCATTCGACGGTGTTCCGGTGGCGGTTTGCGCCGCGGTTCGAGGAGCTGGGAGTTGATCGCGATGTTTTCGTCGGGTTGCTGCGGAAGGTGTTTGCGCTGAAGCGGAAGACGCTGGCGAATAATCTTCGTGCGGCGGGCATGGAGCCGGAGACGATTGCGCGAGCATTGGAAGAGACCGGAGTCGATGCGAAGGCCCGCGCGGAGGAACTGCCGCCCGAAAAGCTGGCGAGCCTGTGTCGATGGCTGCAAGAGAAAGGGTCACTCCGAGCGGCGGAATGACCCTTCCGAATCAGACTGAATGATGTCTATTTGTGCGAAGGTGCAGCCGGATGGCCTCCGCCACCCCCACCACTACTGACGTGCGCTGCCGGTGCACCACCACCTCCGACTGAACGCGGCGCTGGAGCCGGAGAGGAGGGGCGCGATCCACCGGAGTAGGGACTGGCAGCCGGTGGGTGATAGGTACCGCCGGCGCCCGCGTAGGGGCTGGTAACGGGACCGCGGTACGCTCCGCCGGAATACGGAGTAGCGACCGGTGCGCGATAGGTGCCGCCAGCGGACGGCCGGTTGCCGGCTGCCGGCATTGTCCAACCATTGGAGCGCTGTTGCGTTCCGGGTGAATTCGCCCAGGGGTTGTAGCCGGTTTTGCCTCCTACACTCGAGCCGGCATAGCCCAGCGCTGAACGGCCCGAGGCTGTCTCGCCAGTGTGGTTGTAAACCGGCCTTGGCGCCAACGGTCTGACGGGCTCCACCAGGGAGCCTGCAATTGTGGCCGCTCGGCCGATCGGGTGAGCAGGAGTGGCAACCGGCGCGCCTGGGATGCGATTGACCGCGATCACAGGGTTCTGCTGATAGAAGCCACCGCCTCGGCGGATCGGCTCAACGGGACCGACAGGGCCATGCTTCGGGCGATGCGGCGGGCTATAGCGAGGCGGACGATTTCCGATGTTCCAACCCCATCCGCCGCTGTACCACCACGGGTAGCCGTAGCCTGGAGTCCATCCCCAGCCGAAGCCGTCGTAGAAGTTCCAGTAGCCGGCCATGTAGGGCATGTAGCCCCACGATTCGCACGAGACCCAGATGTAGCCGAATTGGGGCGTGTAAACCCAGTTGCCGCAGCCATACGGGTCCCAGTTGGCGTTGGCGGCTTCGTATGGCGACCACACATAGCCCTGGCCCGGTACGTCGTACCAGTTGCCGTTCGCATCGAGGTCGCTCCAGGCAGGATTGCTGCTGCCCGGTTGATTACTCGTCGCAGCTGTTCTGGCTGACTCCTGCGCGCTCAGATCCTGATCCCGATCTGCGTTCCATGAATCCCATGAGTCGGGTTCAATGTTTTCCGCGAGGTTGTACTGATTGGGATCTGTGCCGCTCAAGGCGACGGTCTGGCCGCCGTGGAGGTCAAGGGAGAGATTGCCGCGGTCGAGGTGAGCATTGCCGGTGAAGACGGCAACCTCACCTGGAGGATTGTCGAGATTCACGCGGATGACGGTGAAGCCGCTGGCCTTTACGGTGCTGTCGCCGAAGCGCGCGACCATCTGATTGGCTGCGTTTCCAGACAATTCGAAGTAGCCCAATCCGCTGGTGAGCAGCACCTCAGCTTTGCCCCCACCGTTTTCCTGACGCAGGAGGGAGATCTGAAGGGAGCTGTTGGGGCTGAGGCGAGCGACGCTTCCGTCGTCAAATTGGAGTTCCGCCTGGCCGTCTTCTCGCGTGGACACAACTGTGCCTTCGAATACCGGTGTGTTGACCGGCGCAGGATCGGCGATGATCTGGCTGCCTTGTGTCAGCTGGACGCTGCCCTGGACGTAGCTGAGCCGAGCAGCGCGCATGTCGGGATGCGGTTGTTGAGGCGGGTCCGGCTGGTCGTCCTGTCCAAAGCCTGGAATAGCAAAAAGCAGGAGCAATGCGCATCCAAGCGCCGCACCCTGCGGGTTGAATCGAACCTTTCCAAAGCGTTTCATGGAGCCCCCACCCTTTCCCCTGCGTCCCCAATGGAATGATCTTCATTCCGGAGAGCCCACACTTGATCAGACATGCGAAACCGGGGAAAAGTCGCGCTCAAATTCGTGGCACCAGCGAGTTTAGCTGCCGGAACGAGCCAGGAGCATGCGGGCCTGCTTCCTGACGCGGTCGAGCACGCGCGGGTCGTCTTCCAGGCGCTCGAGGATATTGCGGATGGTGGAGATTTCCTGCATCCGTCCGTCGCCTGTGGCCTCGACGACATACTGGATGGCTTTGTCGAGCCCAAGCGGGTCGTGCTGGTAAAGGATTTCGAGGCGGGCGCCTTCGATGAGGGTCTGTCCGACGGCGATCAGAGACTCTCCGAGCTCCTGTATCTGTTTGTTGGTGGAGTAGTTGAACTCGCAACCACCCTCTCCGTCGGGACCGCTGTAATGAATCTTCTTAGTGCCCTGATAGGCGACCTTGAGGTGGCTTTCGCACTTGTTCTTCAAAATCTTGTCCATGTGGACCGTCTGGAAGATGCGTGCTGTGAATTCGGAGCTGAGGCGAACGTCACGATCAATCTTGCCCGGGAACATGGTTTCCGGGTAGTCGGTCGGCCGGGTGCCTCCCTCGGCGTGGAAGTGGCCAGTGCCATCGGGGCGGAGGAGGAGGGTCCAGTTGGATGGATAGAGCGCGACATTCGAGAACTCTACCTGCACCTTTGCATCTTGCTGCGCAGGCGCGGCGATGCCGAGAGAGACTGCCAGGAGCGCCAGCCAGAAAGCCTTCATGCGCGGGCCCCCTGCAATGCAAGTGTCTGAGCTGTGTGGAGATGGCAAATCGCGATGGCCAGTGCGTCCGCCGCATCGGCCGGCTCAGGCAATTCCGGCAGATTGAGGAGCCTAGCCACCATAAACTGCACCTGCTCCTTTTTGGCCAGCCCGTAGCCCACGACACTCGACTTTATACTGAGCGGCGCGTACTCTGCCACGGGTAGTTGCAGCTCGGCGGCGGCGAGAAGGGCGACGCCGCGGACCTGACCGAGTTTCAGGGCCGATTTTGCATTGACGGAGTAGAAGACCTCTTCGATTGCGACTACTTCGGGCTGCCAGCGCTCGAGTTCGGCCAGAAGTGTACGGTGCAGTTCGGCGAGGCGCAGCGGAAGAGACTTGGTCTTCGAGAGGCGAATTCCGCCGCAGGTGAGACATGCGACCTGGCCAAGCGTGGAGGAGTCGACAGACTCAACCACCCCGAAGCCGGTTATCTCGGTTCCGCAGTCAATTCCGAATACACGCATTCAGGTGCCAGTTTAAACCGAAAGCTGCTTCGACGAGGAGGAGCAGCTCTGCGGATCCGGGGCGTGGATCAGGGCGGTTATCAGCCGGGTGATGCGGGCTCGTTTGCCGGGAAGGTTCTTCGGGTGTCATGCTCGAACTATGAGAAGAGGCTTGATGATCGCGGCGGCTCTGGTGTGCCTGCTCGGATGTGGAACGCTTTTCGCGCAGGACAAGGGGTATTGGCGGGCCGCAAGCGCCAATGCCAACCAGACGACTGGAGACATCGTGATCTCCGACTCAAAGCTCACGATTGACTTCCTCGGCTATTCGCTGGCGCCGATCCGCAAACTGACCCAGATCGAAGTGGGCGCGGCCTTCGATGTGGATGTGAACGCGGCCGGGGGAGGCGACATGTACCGGCTCGCCATTCCCGGAGACAAGCGTTTCCTGCATAAGAACACGCTGTGCGGGTCGGAAGAGACGCAGTGGATGGTGACCTACGTGGACGGGAGCACGCTGCATGTGGCGTTCTTTTCGGGAGCGAGCATGCCGGTGCTGACCGCAGAAGCGTTGTCGAACTCCAGCGATGTGTGCGGCATTTTCTCGTATGGACGCTGACGTAACACCCGGCCTCAGGGTGGTTAAGTTCAGGCCGATTTGAACCTGAGCCGAGAGACAGCGATCGTTTCGCGCACTCTCTCGCGCCAGTTGAGGCGGGTGTGCTCGATGATTGAGGTGACCTCGTCGAAGCTGGTGAAGCGGTCTGCGAATCGGTGCAGGAAGAAGCGAAGGCTGTCCTGCACCTGGGAGGCGGCGGTGTTGGTGTGGAGGCAGATGGTCCACAGACCACGCGGCTTCTCGACGGGTTCCCATAGCTGCTGAGGAATCCAGACGACGCCGTTGCGCATGAAGGGCCGGGTTGCGAATCCGTCCGATAGGAAGGGCATGCCGGCATCGACCAGGACACGCAGGGTAGCGGAATCGAAGCCGTGACGCGGTGCGATGAAAAGCCGCGGAGATAATCCGTTCTGCCGCAGGATATCGAGTCCCGAGTGAATCCATTCGGCTTGAATGACTTGAGGAACGCCGGCGAATTCGGTGCGAGAGTGCAGGGGGAGCAGGGGCGTTCCACTGCTCTGACACACATGCCGGTATCCATGGAGAGCGATGGTGGCTCCGGCGGATTCGAGAGCGCGCATGCGCGCCCAGAAGCGCGGATCGGGATTGTCGACGTTTAGCTCGGGATCCTGATTATCGGGAACAACGGCGAGGATCGGGCGGATTCCGTGGTACTCGACGATGTTCATGAAGCTATCGAAGCGGCCCGCTGCCATGGTCGGGCAGACGTCATCGAAGCGAAGCAGGTACCTGTCTTTTGCGCGATCCATCAGGACAGGTGAGACTAGCAGCCGGTTGGTTGTGGGGCTGTCTCGGACGTCACACGTCTTGCGGCAGGTGGTTCAGAGGGTATTTGGCTGTAAGTTGAGGTTCGCGTGCTGTCAGGATCTGGGCTGAAGAGCTTCGTCGATTGTCGGGGCCATGGGGAGGATGGTGTCGACCTTGGTGAACTTGAAGAGCTGCTTCACGTTTGGGCTTGCGCCGACGATGATGACGCGGATGCCTTTGCCACGACAGGCGATGAAATGGCTCACGAGAACGCCGAGCCCTGAGGAGTCCATCTGGGGAACGCTTGTCAGGTCGAAGATGTGGCAGGTAGGTGTTTCCGCTCCCGGTGCGGGCTTGAATTCGAAGATATTGCCGAGCTGAATCTGCTTCATCGACCCGTACATGTCGCGAGCGTTGAAGACCCCGGTGATTTGATAAATGATCGTCTGAGGTGCCTGGCCCTCAATGCGTTCAATGGTGAACGTCTGGTTCTTCCACAACTCGGTGCGCGCGATCGCCATCAAGTGGATTGTAGCTGTCCGGCTTCGACAGCCGAAAGAGGAATGTTTGAGAGGTATCAGCGGGTACATGCGCGGTGCATCGGATGCGGCCGTGGGATGAAGGCGGGACTCAGACGTGCGATGACAATTTGCCGTATTGTCTGCGAATCAGGTAGAGGATCGGCAATCCGAGCAAGATGAGAACGGTGCCGATGAGCGAGCCTTCAAGATTGCCGGCATAGCTCCAGATGAGGACGGCGGCGGCGCAGAAAACGAAGATGGCGGGAAGCAGCGGATATCCCCACACGCGGTAGGGGCGCGGGAGGTCGGGCCGGCGGCGGCGATAAACGAAGACAGTGGTGGCGGTGAGCATGTAGAAGAGCCACTCGGCAAAGACGGCGAGTTCGAAGTGCTGCTGGAATTGCGAGAGGAAGAGCAAAAGCACGGTGGAAAGCAGCGCCTGGACCAGGAGCGAGGTGGAGGGCGACTGGAAGCGCGAGTGGATGTGCGCAAACTGAGGGAAGAAGAGGCGATCGCGAGCGGCGGCAAACGGGATGCGCGCGCCGGACATGATGGTTCCGTTAAGGGTGACGAAGATGCTGAGGGCCATAGCGGCGGCAACGAAGGCGGCTCCGCGCGGGCCGGCGACGACCGAGAGCGCGGCGACGGCGGGGCGCTCGGTGGCTGCGATCTGCGCTGCGGGCAGTATGTATTGGATCGCGGCGTTGGTGGCCATGAAGAGAGCGCCGACGATGAAGAGCCCGCCGATGAGAGCGATGGGAAGGGAACGCTCGGGACGGCGGACTTCTCCGGCGACCATGGTGAGGTCGTTCCAACCGTCATAGGCCCAGAGAGTGGCGATGAGGGCGAGCATGAATCCGCCGAAGCCGCCGCGGGCGCCTGGGAGCGAGGTGGAGAAGTTGGAGAGGGATCCGGAGGCAGAGGCGAAGCAAAGCGCAGCGACGATGAGGATGAGGACTGCTTTGAGGGTTGTGAAGACGAGCTGGAAGTCTCCAGCTTTTTTCATGCCGAGGTAGTTGAGTCCGGTGATGAGCCAGGTGACACAGATGGCGAAAATCTGCGACCAGAGGATTGGGGTGCTGCCGATGTGGTCGGTGAGGAAGTGGAATGCGGAGAAGACGCCGAGGGTGCGGGCGAGTCCGCTGGTGACGGCAGCGATGGATGCGGGTTTGGCGACGGCGAACCAGGTCCACATGTAGAGGAAGGCGGGGGTGTCGCCGTAGGCTCCGCGTAGGTAGACGTATTCGCCGCCGGCATAAGGGAGCATGGCGCCGAGTTCGGCGTAGGTCATGGCTCCAAAGAGCGAGAGAAGGCCACCGGTGATCCAGGCGAGGTAGACGAGCGCGGAGGAGCCGGTGTCGCGCATCATCTCGGTGGGGACGAGAAAGATGCCGCTGCCAATGATGGTGCCGACGACGATGGCGGTGGCTTGTGACGCGCCGAGGACGCGCGGGAGATCGGCAGGAGTTGAACGGGCCGCGGATGAGGCAGGCGAGATTTGGGACATGCGGTGATGTGAGGTTAGCACGGCACCTGAGGTGTGGCTGAAGGCAAGCGGCAGGGGCAGGGGATGCCGTAGCAATGGCTGTGTGGGCGTGATGGAGATCACGGGCAGCGATGTGGATTCGGGCGTAAGGTTTCGGGCTGCGGAAGATTCGCTTCAGGAGACTGGGGCGGGTCGTCCGCACAACCGAAAAGGAGCGGTCGCGCGATGAACGCTCATTGCATGAAGTGTGGATTGGCGCTGGCGGCGATGTGGAGCTTCTGCCCTCAATGCGGTGCTGCGATCGAGCACGAACATCATGTGCAGCGGGAGCACGGGCCGGCGCCGACGCGAGGCGCGTTTGGCGGGATGTACATCGGGCTGATTGCAGCGCCGGTGCTGATTATCTCGGGCGTAATGCTCTGTTTGACGGGATGGGGCATTTTCTTCGGTGTTCCGTTTATTCTTCTCGGAATTCTTGCTCCCCTGTATGGGCCGCTTGTGGGGATCCGGGAGCACCGGGGCAAGTGTCCATCGTGCGGCACGCGGATGATCAGCATCGCAGACTCGAAAGAGCACGAGTGCCCTGTGTGCACGAAGAAGTTTGCGATTGAAGATCAGTCTGCGACTCCGCTGCGGCCCTAGGCCGCGCCAAGGTTGTCAGAGCCTGCCCCACCAGCGCGGAGCGGGATAGAGGTTTGCTTCGTCGGGAAGGTTCAGGTTCCAGGCGCCGGCACTGCTGTGGTGGCGGGCAAACTGAAGGTTCTGGATTCCACAACCGAGGTGGATGGAGCCGCGGGCGATATTGATGCCGGGCGCAATGCTGCGGATGAAGCGGCTCCGTTTTGCTAGGTAGTGCGCGACGAGCATCTGCCCGAAGTCGTCGGCCACGTTCCACGCGATTGCTCCTGCGGCGTTTCGGGCTCCGGCAAGCCGAAAAGCTGAGACCCATCCGGTTTCAGTGTAGGCGCCGGTGCGCGTGACGTCGTAAGCGTAGTTGGCGAGCTGGCCGGAAGGGCCTGGACCGCACAGGCTGTATTGAATGGTGTGCGGATCATATCGCTTGCCGTCGTCGGAGATGTAGGTGACTGCATTTCCGAACGCTGCACTGTAGCCGCAGATCCATTTCGGGTGGGTGAGGTTGTTGTAGGTGGTCCAGGAGTCGAAGGCTTCGGATGCAAACAGAAACGCGACTGAGGCTTTGTTGAGAGGGAGCTTGCCGTGAGGGCCGGTTTTGGGAGCGGCCGGCGGGTGGGGAAGGATCAGGGCTGCCGGTTCGGGCTCCGGTGCGGCGGGAAGGTCGGCCATGGCTAACTGCTGCTGCGCGAAAGAGGGCAGGGTGGGAGCGAGGATGAGAACGATCGCGGAGAACGCAAGAGCGAAGGGTTTGGTCATAGCCGATAGCCATAGGATGAGCGCGAAGAGCTGGGCTCCGAATGGCTAAGTAAGCTATCGGCTGGTTTGAGGATTTTCTGCAGTTGACGGATGGTGTTTGGTGTATCGCCCACTCATCCGCGATGAAGCTGCGGACGAATGGGGCACAGCTTCGTTCCACAGCTCATCGGGCTCGGATGCCCGGAAGTTGCGCGTCAGGAGTTGGCGGGGGAAGGTTTGCCGGGACGAATCTGGAGTTCGTTGACCACGTGCTGTACGTCCGGGACCTTTTTGGCGAGGTCTTCGGCTTGCTGCCTCTCTTTGTAGGTTCGCACCGTGCCTTTGAGAGTGAGAGTTCCCTGGAAGGACGTATATTCGATCTTTTCGGATTTCAAAGAAGGCTCGTCTGCGAGGCGCGATTTGAATTTGCCTTCGATAGCGCTGTCGAGTTGCGCCTTCTGCTTTGCTGCCTGGATGTCGTCCTGCAATCCGGCGCTTTGGACCTGAATTTTGTCGGCGATCTGATAACCGGGGGCGGCCTCGCGGGCTACACTCTCGGCGCGCTGGCGGCTATCCATGCTGCCGACCACTCCGCTGAGCGTGATGGTGCCCGCGCCGCGGTCCTGTGAAACCGTGACGCTTCGAAGATCGTTCTTGTCGAGCGCATTGTAAACAGCCATGCGGTCGTCGGGATGTTCGTTGCTGCGACAGCCGCTGAGGGCTGCGGCGCAAGTGAGGAGAAATGCAGTGGTGGAGAGAAGGCAGGCAGAACGCGAGCGGGGAAGCAACATGAAAATCACCTCCGCAAACATCGGAGTGGGATGCGGAGGTGTTGTACCCGGTTGGCCGGCTTTCAGGTTCCAGCTTGCGTTTGCGCCGTGCTTGGCTCGTGGAAATGACTCCAGATGGACTCGGCTGTTTTACGGGGAACGACGGCAGCGAGCGAGTCGGCGGTGGCATGCTGGATGTCGCGCAGGCTGCCGAAGTGGGTGAGCAGGCGCTGGCGGGTGAGCTGGCCGACGCCGGGGATGTTAAGCAGTTCGGAGTCGCGGTCGCGTATGGCGCGGCGCTGGCGGTGGTAGCCAATGGCGAAGCGGTGGCTCTCGTCGCGGATCATCTGCACGAGGTGGAGGACGGGCGATCGGCGGTCGAGCACGACGGGTTCATCTTCATTGCCGTAGAGGTAGATGACTTCTTCCTTTTTGGCGATGGAGGCGAGGGGCTGGTTGGTGATGCCGAGAGCTTCGAGCGCTTCGGCTGCGGCACGGAGCTGGCCCAGGCCGCCATCGATGAGGATGAGGGAGGGAAGAGAGTTGGGTTCCCTGTTGGTTTTGCGCGCGTGGGCGTCATTCGATTCAGCGGTATCCCCGGTCCCCAAAGACGAGGGACCGGGGGCACCCGTATTGCCATTGGAGGCTTCGAGGATGCGCTTGTAACGGCGGGTTACAACTTCGCGCATTGAGGCGAAGTCGTCGACGCCGAGGACGGTCATGACCTTGAACTTGCGGTACTGCGATTTGTTCATCTTGCCGTCTTCCCAGACGACCATGGAGGCGACGGTTTCGGCACCCTGGATGTGAGAGATGTCGAAGCACTCGATGCGTCTGGGAAGCTCGGGAAGCATGAGGGAGTCGGCGAGCGATTCCTGGATGGCTTTGCGCGAGGGCTCGAGAACCCGGAAGCGCTGAATGTACGACTGCTTGGCGTTTTGTCCGGCGAGGTCGACGAGAGAGCGCTTTTCGCCGCGCTGCGGGACGGCGACTTCGACTCGACGATCGATACGTTCGCTGAGCAGATCGGCGAGAGTCTGGCGGTCGGCGAAATCGACAGGGACGAGGATGGAGCGCGGGACGTAACGCTGATCGATGTAGAGCTGCTTGAGGAGAGCGGAGAAGACGACGCCGGGGTTGAAAACTGCGTTGATCGAAAGGGATGTTTCCCAGGTCTCAGAAGCGAGACCTGGGGCACCCGGATCTTCACCAGCTGATGGCTCGGCGGCGCCGATGGCCTCCATGAGTTCGGGGAGGTCTTCCCAGAAGAACTCGCGGCGATCGACAATCTTGCCGCCGCGCATGTGGAAGAGGTTGACAGCGAGGGCGCCGTCTTCGAAGTGATAGCCGAAGACATCGGCGTCGTCGCTCTGCTCGGCGGTGGCGATGCGCTGCTTCTCCTGGAGCTGGTGCACGGTGGAGAGCTGATCGCGGAGGCGTGCGGCGGCTTCGAACTGCTGAGCTTCGGCGGCGGCCATCATGCGGCCTGTCAGCGAGCGCTCCAACTCGGCCTGTCTGCCTTCAAGGAAGAGCTGAGTGTCTTTGACTGCCTGTCCATATAGCTCGGGCGTAGTGAGGTCCTGGACACAGGGTCCGAGGCAGCGGTGGATGTAGTACTGGAGACAGGCGCGCTGGTGATAGCGGGTGAGGTCGATTTTGCAGCTGGGGAGCAGGAACCTGCGATGGATGAGCTCGACGACGCGGTAGGCGAGATTGCCGGGGAAATACGGACCGTAGTAGGCGGAGCCGTCTTTGCGAAGGCGGCGCGTGACGAAGACCTTGGGGTAGCGATCGCCGAGTGTGAGCTTGACGTAGGGGTAGGTCTTGTCGTCACGGAGGAGGATGTTGAAGCGCGGCTTGCGCTGCTTGATGAGGTTGTTTTCGAGAGCGAGGGCTTCGTGTTCGTTGGCGACGAGGATGTAGTCGACGTCGACGGCCTCGCGCATGAGGGAGCCGGTTTTGGCGTTGGCCTGTGAAGCTTCAAGGAGGTAGGACCGGACGCGCGAGCGGAGGTTCTTGGCCTTGCCAACGTAGATGACCTCGCCCTCGGCGTTTTTGTAGAGGTAAACACCGGGCTGGGTGGGAAGGGAGCGAATTTTCTCGATCAAGTCCATGAATTGCAGCGGGAAGAGACCCAACTCATAGGATAGCCGGGAGTTGAAAAAGGAGCAGGGCAGGGGTTTACATCGCAAACTTACCGCAACAGGTAAAAACTACATAGCTCCTGAGGTGTGTAAATCCGACCGATCGCAACCATAACTGCCCGAAGATGAACGATTTGCGGAGACCGGCGGATTTGGCTCGGTGCATGCTCTACTGAAAGGCGACAAGAACATCGCCGCCGGCCTGAGGTGGTTAAAAGGGTAAGGGCAAATCAAGGTGGCGAGAAAGAATGGGGAATCGATGAAAACTTCGAATGGATTGTTGATTGCAGCTGCCGTAGCACTTGTGGGCGTCACGGGTTGCGCGAGCAAGAACTACGTCAAGTCCCAGACGGCGCCGATTGTGGAGCACACCAACACGCTCGACCAGAAGACGGCCGAGAACAACCGCAACCTGCACGACGTAGACGATCGCGCGACGGCGGGCATCAAGCAGGCGCAGACCGCGGCCGAGTCGGCTGCCCAGAACGCACAGAACGCCGGCAAGGCGGCTGGCGATGCTTCGACGGCCGCGAATGATGCGGTTCACCGGGCTGACTCTCTGGATTCTGTCGTGAAGGGTCTGGACAACTACAAGTCGATGGCAAACGTGACGGTGACTTTCGGGTTCGACAAGGCGACGCTGAGCAAGGACGACCAGGCGCAGCTGGATCAGTTCGCGCAGCAACTCGCAAGCGCGAAGAGCTACATTCTCGAAGTGACCGGCGGAACGGACTCGACCGGATCGGCTGCTTATAACTACGACCTCAGCAACCGGCGCGCAGACGCAGTGGTACAGTACCTGGCATCGAAGTACGGCGTTGCGGCACACCGCTTCTACCTGATCGGCATCGGCAAGGATAAGGAAGTTGCTCCGAACACCACAGCCGAAGGCCGCAAGCAGAACCGCCGCGTGGAAGTGCAGCTGCTCAGCAACATGGGTGGCGGGCAGGCAACTCCGGCCGCAACTGCTCCTGCAGCACCTGGCCCTGGCAGCAACTAAAGATCGAGCCTCAAAGGTCAATCGAAAGTTGGAACAACTAAAGTTCGATTGGGATGTTTCTAGATTAGGAAGATTAAAGGCGCAAGCCGAGGAAACGCGTAAAGGCTGCCGAAAGCCGAATTAGAGATCGTAAGGGTGAGAGCCGATATTTCTAGATTAGATTTACTTAGACCGAATACTTAGAGCAAGAGACAACAGGACAACTGCCAGGCCATTCCGGTTAACGCCGAATGGCCTGATTCTTTTTTGGAAGCTTAGTTGGTTACGCGATTTCTGCTATGCGGGTGGATCGGGCGGAGCCGAGTTAGCGGGAATGTATGGAGCAGGAGCTTTCTTCTTCCTTTTTAAGAACAAATGCAGCAAGTTAGCGCCGCTTCGCGGCGTTCGCGAGTTAGCAAGTTAGCGGATGTGCGGGCCGTGCTTTTGCTGTGCAGGGGCGCTCTTAGAGATTCGCCGATCGAATTACGCGCGGGCGGATTCGAGTTGGCGGATGTGTTCCGCGCGGACCTGGGTTGCGGTGAAGAGCCGGAGGAATGGGGCACCCGCTGCGGCGCCATCGACAGCGGGACGGCCGTGTGCTTCTTCGCGCTCGACGATGCAGACGACGGCGGCGACGATCATGCCAGCTTCGCGGGCGGCTTCGAGAGCGGCGATGGTGGATGCGCCGGTAGTGCAAACGTCGTCGACGATGATGACGCGGGAACCTTCGCGGCAGAAGCCTTCGATGCGACGACCAGTGCCGTGGGCTTTCTCCGCTTTGCGCACGAGGAAGCCGTGGAGGAGAGGGCTGCCTGGACGCTGCTGCGCTCGCCATGCACTGGCTGTGGCGACATTGGAGACGATGGGATCGGCGCCCATGGTGAGCCCGCCGACTGCTTCGGCCTGAATGCCGTGCTGCTCCAGGAGTTCGAGGATGGCGTGGCCGGTGAGGCGACCGCCTTCGGCGTGGAGGGTGGTGGTGCGGCAATCGATGTAGTAGTCGCTGGTGCCGCCGGAGGAGAGCTTGAACTGGCCGAGCTTGAAGCTGGTGCGGGAGAGGAGAGAGAGGAGCTGCTGGGCGTAGCTTTGGGTTGTCATCAGAGGTGATTTTAAAAGAACAGGGAACAGTGAGTAGTGAGTTAGGAACTCGGAGATCTACATTTTGTCGAGGTGTTTGAAGCCACCGGTGCCGAGGAGCATGAAGGAGAAGAGCATGAAGTTGTAGCTGGCGTGAACGAGGGTGCTGGCGGCGAGGGATCGTGTGGAGAGGCGGACCCAGCAGAGTACGAGACTGACGAAAACGAGCAGGAGAAACGGTCCGAGGGACCACGCGGTCTGGAATCCGTGCATGAGTGCGAAGGGAAGGCTGGTGATGAGCGATCCGAAGATCATGGCATTGAGAGACCAGTTGGGGTCGCCGTTCTGGTCGAGGGGCCGTCGAGGCGTTCCGGTGAGGTGCTCTAGGCTCCAGTCCCACGCGGTGCAGAGGGCGGGGAGGAGGAATCCGCGGAATGCCATTTCTTCAAAGAATGGTGCGAGGGTGACACCGAAGGCGAAGAGCACCCAGGCGGCGCCCGGGGCTTTGAAGAGCTGGTCGATGGGCGCATCGGTGGGGCCGGGCAGCAGCATGCCATTGATCATCGCGACGAAGAAGCAGATCACGGCGGCGCTGACCAGGCGGGCGAAGCGCTGGATGGCGAAGGCGCCGTTCCAGTGGATGCCGTCGAAGAAGGATTTTCGCCACAGGAGCGGGAAGGCGATGAGACAACCGGCGAAGGTGATGAGGTAGAGTGCGGCTTGCGTGATCAGCGCATAGTGGAAATCTGTTTGCGCCTGAGCCGGGGTACTGATGCCCCAGAGCTTGGCGTGGAGCGCGGCGGCGACAAGCACGTTGATCGCGACAAATGCGGAGAAGACGAGGAGGATGAGGATGCCGATGTGACCCATGTGAGGAATGCGCTCTTCGCGCAAGGCGATGAGTTCGGGCCGGGTGTAGGAGGCGAAGAGAGGCTGGTCGTCGGGCGCAGCAAGCGAAGCGGTGGAAGTTGAGCCGGGCTGCGGGCTCGGTTCTTCAGGCTCGCCGGTCCACTCGGCGGGTGGGATGGGAACGTTTTCCGGTCCAAGCGGGTCAGATGCGGGCGAGTCGGTTGGTTCGCCTGAGGGCTGTTGTTCGGGATTATGCGGCACCTGTTCGGGGAAGGTGCTCATGCGGGGACCGGCTTCTTGCCGTTGGATTTTGATTTCCGTGCGGAGCTGCCCGGCTTTGCCGCTGCTTTCGATCGGGTTCGAGGAGCAGGAGCAACCCCAGCATGAGGATCGATTGAACCTGCTGGGGCAGGTAGCTCTTCGAGCTTGCCGTCGTGAGATGCGTAGTAGCGGGCGAGGAACTGGCCCGTATAGGACTCAGGAGTGGCGGCAATCTTTGCGGGGCGTCCTTCGCCGATGATGCGGCCGCCGTCTTCTCCGCCTTCAGGGCCGAGGTCGATAATCCAATCGGCGTTGCGAATGATGTCGAGATTGTGCTCGATGATGATGACGGTGTTGCCGAGGTCGGCGAGGCGGTGAAGGACTTCGAGTAGTTTGCGGACATCGTCGAAGTGGAGGCCGGTGGTGGGCTCGTCGAGAAGGTAGAGGGTCCGGCCGGTCTGGCGCTTGGAGAGTTCGCGGGCGAGCTTCATGCGTTGGGCTTCGCCGCCGGAGAGCGTTGTCGCGCTCTGGCCGAGATGAACGTAGCCGAGGCCTACGTCCACGAGGGTCTGAAGTTTCTGGCGAACAGTGGGGACGTCCTTCAGCACGGTCAAAGCGTCTTCGATGGTGAGGTCGAGGATGTCGGCAATGGAGTAGCCGTGGAACTTCACGGCAAGGGTTTCCTGGTTGTAGCGCCGCCCGTTGCACACTTCGCACTGTACGTAGACGTCGGGCATGAAGTTCATTTCGATGCGGCGCTGTCCGTCTCCCTGGCACGCTTCGCAGCGGCCTCCGGCTACGTTGAAGCTGAAGCGGCCGGGCTTGTAGCCGCGCTCGCGCGCTTCAGGAAGCATGGCGAAGAGGTCACGGATGGGCGAGAAGACCTGTGTGTAGGTGGCGGGATTGGAGCGCGGTGTGCGGCCGATCGGATCCTGGTCGATGCGGATGACCTTGTCGATCTGCTCGGTGCCTTCGAGTGTTTCGTGAACGCCGGGTTCTTCGCGGGAGCCGTAGAGGGTCTTGGCGAGAGAGCGGTAGAGGATGTCGTTGATGAGCGTGCTTTTGCCGCTGCCGCTCACGCCGGTCACGACGGTCATAATGCCAAGCGGGAGTTTGAGGGTGACGTCCTGCAGATTGTGTTCGCGCGCGCCGGTGACGGTGAGCCATTTATTGGTGAGAGGGCGGGGCTCGGTGCGGTGAACAATGCCTTCGGCGCCGGAGAGGTACTTGCCGGTGAGCGATTGCGGACAGGCCATAATGTCGGCGGGCGTGCCCTGGGCGACGACGTGGCCGCCGAGACGTCCGGCGCCGGGGCCGAGGTCGACGACATAGTCGGCGTGGCGAATGGTGTCTTCGTCGTGTTCGACAACGAGGACCGTGTTGCCGAGATCGCGCAGGCGCACGAGAGCTTCGATGAGACGGTTGTTGTCGCGCTGGTGGAGTCCGATGGATGGCTCGTCGAGAACGTAGAGGACTCCCCGCAGGCGGGAGCCGATCTGGGTGGCAAGGCGGATGCGCTGGCCTTCGCCGCCGGAGAGGGTGGCAGCATTGCGGTCGAGGGAGAGGTAGTTGAGGCCGACAGCGCAGAGAAACTCGAGGCGCTCGATGATCTCGCGGCGGATGCGATCGGCGATGAGGGCTTCGCGCGCGGTGAAGTTGAGTTCGTAAGCGGCTGAGAGTGCGCGATTGAGCGGGAGCGAGGTGAAGTCCGCGATGGACATGCCGTTGATTTTCACGGCGAGGGACTCGGGGCGCAGTCGCTTGCCACGGCAGACGGGGCAGGGTGTCGCGGACATGAAGTTCATCATGTACTCGCGGTAGCCGTCGCTGCGTGCTTCGTCGATGGAGTCGCGCAGGTAGCTGAGGATGCCGTGGAAGCCAGTGCGCGGCGCTTCACCTTTGGGCGGTCCGTAGACGAGAATGTGCTGCTGCTTGGGCGGGAGGTCTTCGAAGGGTTTCTTGAGATCGATGTTGTACCTTTGGGCTGCGAGGTTGATGAGTCGCAGCAGGTATTGCGATGCGGAGCCGGGTCCGAGGCCGCCGTCGAGGAGAGGCTTGGACCAGTCGGTGATCACCTTTGCGGGGTCGAGATCGTAAAGGGAGCCGAGGCCGTGGCACTCGGGGCAGGCGCCAAAGGTGGAGTTGAAGCTGAAACTGCGGGGCTCGAGCTTTGGGACGTCGAGACCGCAGTCGGGGCAGGCCATGGAGGAGGAGAAGATCTGCTCTTCGCCGTTGGCCAAGGCGATGAGGACCAGGCCGTTGGCGAGTTGAAGCGCTTTCGAGACTGCGGATTCCAAACGCTTCTCGACAGAGGGCTTAGCTGGGACGGTCTGGGTTCCAATCGTCTTCGGGGCTGGTTCGTCGGAGGAGGGTTTGAGGAGGATGCGGTCGATGATGGCTTCGATGGTGTGATTCTTGCGCTTGTCGAGCGAAGGTGGTTCGGCGAGGTCGACCATCTCGCCGTCGACGCGAGCGCGAAAGCCTTGCTGGTCAAGCTGATCGAGCAAATCTTTGAACTCGCCCTTGCGGCCACGGACAACGGGCGCCATGACGGTGACGCGCTCACCTGAGCCAAGCTGCATAATGCGCTGGACGATTTGTTCAGCGGTCTGGCGGGCGATGGGGCGGCCGCAGTTTGGGCAGTGCGGGGTTCCGACAGAAGCGTAGAGGAGACGGAGGTAGTCGTAGATCTCGGTGATGGTGCCGACGGTGGAACGAGGACTGCGGCTGGTCGTCTTCTGCTCGATGGAGATGGCGGGCGAGAGGCCTTCGATGGAGTCTACGTCGGGACGCTCGATCTGATCGAGGAACTGGCGTGCGTAGGCGGAGAGAGTTTCAACGTAGCGGCGCTGGCCCTCGGCATAGATGGTGTCGAAGGCGAGAGAGCTTTTGCCGGAGCCGGAGAGGCCGGTGACAACCGTGAGGGTATTGCGCGGAATCCTAACGTTGATGTCGCGCAGATTATGCTGGCGCGCCCCACGCACCGAGATGTGAGTGATGGACATGATTAGTTGAAGCGAAGCCGATAGGTTGATGCGGGGTATTCGACTAAAGTCGCAACGCCGTGATGGACCTTCGTTTAGGGGGCGAGCCCGCAGGATTACGGACGTACCTGGGGGTATTCTATTTGCCAACAGAAACGAGGGTCAACGCGGCCGAAATTCTGCGACAATCCTTCAAGACAAAGCCACGACACAGCATCCAAATAGCCGAGGCAGAAGCAGAAATCGAATGAGGAACTTTCCCCAGCAACTTCAACGGGGGTCTTAAAGAAGAATGGCTGACTTAGTAATGTTAATTTGCGCGGCGATCGGATCGATGGCTTTTGGCGTTCTGACGGCGTACGGCATCTTCAGAATCGGATTTGCGATGATGCGTCCCCGTCGCGCGGTAGTTCCGGTCAAGGTGACGGCGCAGCTCGTTTCGGAGTAGGCGCACAGCTTCGTTCCCCAACCCTCATTATTCAACCCATACATCAAGGCCTGGCGGAGGATAGTTTGCCTCTGCTGCGTCGATTGCGAGCACCCAGTCTGGTCCGTAGGGCGGCGTGCGGAACTCGGCCTGAGCTGTTGCATCGACGGTTCCGATGAGCGTGCCGACGCCGGTTCTCGGGTCGTACCACCAGGCGCGCAGCTTGCCGGATTTGAGGCAAGTGAGGTCGAGACGGGCAGTCATGTCGTTCATCGGAAAGTAGACGAAGGCGTAGGTTCCCTCCGCGTCGCGTGTGGCCTGCATGTGCTGGCCTCCGGTGCCGGGATCGGAGGCGATGAGTTTCTGGTCTGGGATGCGGCTGAAGTATGGGCGCGATTCGATGAGGCGGCGCAGATAATGCACCTGGCGACCCGCGGGACGTTGAAGTGCGTCGATCCAGTCGCGGTCGGCATGGTTGATGACGTCATAACGATGGCCGACAAAGCCCCAGATCGCGTGATGGCCGTAGGTCACTCCGCATGCGCCGGCAAAGACGGAGCGGTAGACCTGCTTGCGAACATCGTGGTCGCGAAAGTAGCCGGTCGCGGGATCCCAGCGAGGCCAGGGGTTGTAGGGATGGTCTTCGTAGTTGGGTTCCATGTCGAGGGTGGGCCTGGGGGGCGCGAGGTTGTAGTCAGCAGTTACCCAGTCCCACACAGGAACATCGTGTCCGCCTCCATGGCCGCTTTGCATCGCGTTGATGGAAAGCCATGGCTCGTCGTGGAGGGTGGTGGATGAGCGAGCGCCGCCGTTGGGGTGGTAGGCGATGACTGGTTTTCGTCCGAGGCCGTCGGCGAGGCCAGCGGCGATCTCGCGCCAGATAGGAGTCCAGTCCTGATCGGGGCTGAAGCCGGTGGACTTCGCGAGCCTTGCTCGTTCTTCCTGACTCATTGCGGACATGCGCGGCGGGCGGTCACCCCCGAGAATCCAGATGACGTTCGTGCGGTCCTTGAGGCGGGAGGCGAGATATTGCGCGAAGGCGCGCGCGTCGGCGAGGTTGTCGTTGCGGAAGATTCTGGGCCCCTCGCCCCAGGGTGCAGTGAGCTTGTCTCCCCAGGTGGGGAGGAGTCCGACATAGAGTTGGCGGCCGGCTGCTTCATCGACGAGCTCGACGACACGGTCGAAGTAGGCGGGATTCGGCTTGCGCGGGTCGTTGTTGATGAGCGGCTTGAGGCCGAGCGCGCTGGGCTCGTTGATGCCGTTGAACTCGGCGAGCACGACGGTCTGGATTACGGTGAAGCCCTGCTCGCTGCGGGTTTTGAGATAGTAGCTTGCCTCCTCACGCGTAGTGCGGTGGATGAGCTCCCAGGCGGTGTCGCCCAGCCAGAAGAACGGGCGGCCGTCGTCGGTCTGGAGGTAGTGGCCGCTGGAGTGGACCTCGACGCGTGGAAGTGGGCGTTGAGTGCTTTTTGCCGGTGCAGCAGAACGAGCGGCGTTGAGCGGCTCGGCGGCCATGGCTGCAAGGCCTGTGCCGAGAAATGCACGACGATCCATGAGCAGTTGTCTCCCGTTTTTGTTGTCGAAAGGGAGATTAAACGATCAGGGGCGGTTGGGGGCGGAGCGAGGATGAACAAGAGGTAAAGGGATGCTCTTGTTTCCCACCCTAAACGCAAAAGCGGCGTTTAGGATGGGGCACCCGTGCTTAGGACGGGATGCCTGCGCGGGGGCACCCGACGTGCGGTCCGGATGGAAGCCGCCTACTGCGGGTTGTCCTGTTGCTGCGGAGCGGTGGGATTGCCTTGCTGCTGCTGCATCTGCTGTTGCATTTGCTGCTGCTGCAGTAACTGGCGCTGCTGCATCTCCTGCATGATCTCCTGCGGAGTGCGGATGGGTCCGTTCGGACCTGTGCCTGGCTGACCCTGATTCATCTGCTGAGGTGTTGGCGGGATGGCCGGAACTGTTTCCTCCGGCTGCTCGGGTTGTTCAGGCTGCTGATCGCCGGTTTCAACGTCGTCCTGATCCTGCGGCTGCATCTGCTGTTGTTGTTGCGGATTTGTACCTGCAGACGAATTCGCGCTGCCGCCGCGGCGGGGAGTGAGCACGATCTGGCTGGGCGCGCCTTGTCCCAGATCGCCGGCTAGAAGGACGTTGTAGCCGGAGCCCTGCAGAAGCTGGAGAAGCACGTCGCTCGCCTGGCCGGGGCCATAGCTGCCAAAGACGCGTTGGTCGGGCACATTGCCTACGACCTTCGTTCCGGTATCGGTGGAGACTTCGCTGAGGATTTGCTGCAGGCTGGAGTTGGAAGCGTTGATGCGAAGTCCGCTTGCATCCCAGACCACCGAGGGCGGATTCGGCTTATCGTTCACGGGCCAGTTCGGCATGGGTGGTGGCGCCGGGGCTTGGACGACCTCTTGCGCCATGGGCATTCTCTTTGCGACGTGGCGCGCGTGGGATCTGGATGGGGTCTGCTGCGCCTGTGCAGCGAGGCGGGCCGGGATAAAAACTACCGCCACAAGAGAAGCGGCAGCAAGCATCAGATCTGCGGAGAGCGCGAGAGAAATGGGTTTCGTTTGCGTCCAAGTGTTCTGATGCATGGCAATCGCCTCGATGTCCCTGAGTGCGTGCGGGGGTGACCGGTCGAGACACCCTACTGCATTAGACTATCAGTGGCCGTGGAACGCTCATGAAGTTTTCAAACAGAATTGAGGAATCGCACGTGAAGCGACTCTGCTGGAGTGGTTTAGTCGGGTTGGTGCTCTTGGCGCCGGCATCGGGATTCGCAGTAAGCTGCACGACTCAGGCTGAACTGACTGCCCAGGATCGGGGTACTCTGGCTTCCATCGGCGAGCAGCTTTCCGATGCTGTGATTCGGCAGGATACGAGCGCCCTGCAATCTGTGCTGCTGCCTTCGCTGGCCAACCAGTGGGATGGGATTCGAGGAGCTATTGAGCAGGCTGCTCCGATTGTGAAGGCCGGCAAGACGCAGTTGCGGAACATCTATCTGCTGGATGCAAGTTCGCTGGCTACTCCGACCGACACCCAGTTTTTCTGTTCGAATGCAGCCGGGTCGATGACTGTGACGGTGACCATGCGCGGATTGCCGCCGGGCAAGTATGCGGTGGTGCTGGCGGATGCGACAGGCGCGGCACTGGCCGGACAGATGGGGTTTGTGCTGGCGTGGGATCAGACGGGAACGCCGGGATGGAAGCTGGGCGGCTTCTCAGCACGCGAGGGCATGTTCAACGGGCATGACGGCGTGTGGTATTGGACACGAGCCCGCGAACTGGCAAGGAGCAACATGCCATGGGCTGCGTGGTATTGCTACGATGCGGCGCACTACCTTGAGCTGCCTGTGGACTTCATCTCTTCGCCGAACCTGGACAAGCTGACGCAGGAACAGGCGAAGATCACCGGCGCACCAACTGAGGAGTCGTTTCCCGCTTCGGTGACGACGGGCGATCGTACATGGAAGATCGATGCGGTGCGGCTGGATCCGACGCTGCACGAGCCGGATCTTGGTGTGACCTATGAGTCCGCGGGGAACACAGATCCGGCGGTGGCACGCACGGAGGCGATTGCCGTGCTGGGTGCGTTGCTGAAGGCGCATCCGGGAATTCGCGAGAATTTCCACGGGATGTGGGCGTACGCGTCGAGCGGCGGCAAGGTGACGCCGATCATGGAACTGCCGATGGCGCAAATACCGTAGGAGCAGGGACTAGGGACTAGGGATTAGGGAACAGAAGCTCGTTGATGAGTTCGGGGTTTTTGATGGAAACTGCGGGCATTATTGATTTGCGGTCGGACACGGTGACACGGCCCACGCCGGAGATGCGGGCGGCGATGGCTGCGGCTGAGGTGGGCGATGATGTGTACGGCGAGGATCCGACGGTCAATTTGCTTGAAAAGCGCGCGGCTGAGATATTCGGGCGCGAGGCCGGACTGTTTGTGCCCACCGGCACGATGGGCAATCAAATCGCGATTCGCCTGTTGACCAAGCCGGGACAGGAGATCATCTGCGAGTCGCGTTCGCACATTCTGGACTGGGAGATGGCGACTGCCGCTGTGTTCTCCGGTTGCCTGGTGCGCGCAGTCCCGACGCAGAGAGGAACACTGACGTGGGCGGATATTGAGCCGGTCATCTACAAGAAGGGCTCGTTCCGGGCGGCGACGGGGTTGATCGAGATTGAGAACACCGCGAATCTTACGGGCGGTCGCTGTACGACTCTGCCGGTGTTGGAAGAGATTTGGGGTCACGCGAAGGAGCGAGGACTGCCGCTGCACCTTGATGGTGCGCGCATTTTCAATGCGGCGGTTGCGCTGAGAGTGGATGTAAAGACGCTGACGCGCGGGTTCGATACGGTGATGTTCTGCCTGTCAAAGGGACTGTGCGCACCCGTGGGATCGATGCTGGTGGGATCGGCGGAGATGATGGACTAGGCGCGGATCTACCGCAAGGCGCTGGGCGGCGGGATGCGGCAGGCTGGCGTGCTGGCGGCGGCGGGGCTGATTGCACTGGAAAAGATGCCGGCGCGGCTGCACCAAGATCATGCGAATGCGCGGCTGCTGGCGGAGGCGCTTTCGCATATCGAGTGCGTTGAGATCGACCCCGAATCAGTCGAGACGAATATTGTGATCTTTACGCTGAAGGGCGAGGTGAGCGCTGCCGAGCTCGTCGGCAGGCTGAAGGCGCGCGGAATTCTTGCGAGTACGCTGGGTCCGAACATGATCCGGCTTGTGACTCATCACGACGTGAACCGCGAGCAGTGCGTGACAGCAGCTGAGGCTCTGACGGAAGAGCTCGCGGTGACGGCGTCGGCATAGTCTCGATGGTTTGATTCACCCAACTTGATTCGGAGCGAAGGATAGCGGCACGCTTTTGGGGGTGTCAGCCAGAGGATCGCAATTGTGCTTTCCATTCGAGAATGCGCGCGCGGGCGGCTGCGGCTTCTGCTTCGGGGATGTGGCCGGCCTGCTGCAGCGAGATAGAAAGCGCGGTGTGCGCGAGAGGGTCGTCCGGGGTAAGGGCGGTGAGGGCAAGCGCTGCGCCGATTGAGGGCTCGAGGCGTCCGGCGTCGCGGAGAGCGCGAATGAGGCCGTGGTGAGCTTCGAAGTAGTTGGGATGGGCGGCGATGGCGGCGCGGAAAGTTTCAACGGCAGCGGGTGCATCGCCCGCGGCGAGTTGGTCCGTGGCTCGCTGGCAGAGTTCTTCGGCGGCTGTGTTCGCTTCACTCACAACGTTCTTTAGGATAAAGGCTGACGGGGAAGCTGCTGAAGGAGTGCTGAGATGCCGACGGGAGAGATGAAGAGCCACACGGAGTACCTGACCTTTGAGACACGCAAGCGGAAGGAGATGGTGCACATCACCGAGCAGGTGGAGCAGATCGTGAAGAAAAGCGGCGTGAAGGATGGGCTCTGCTTTGTATCGCCAATGCACATCACGGCTGCGATCTATGTGAACGATCATGAGAGCGGGTTGATCGAGGACATCGGGAAGTGGCTGGAGGAACTGGCGCCGGAGCGGCCCGACTACAAGCATCATCAGACGGGCGAGGACAACGGGGATGCGCATCTGAAGGCATTGCTGCTGCATCATGAGACGACGCTGCCCGTGACGAACGGGCGACTGGATCTGGGGACGTGGCAGAGGATCTTCTATGCGGAGTTCGATGGGCAGCGAAGAAAGCGTGTGATTGTGAAGGTGCTGGGCATTAGCTAGCGAGGATCGCAATTCCTGTTTCGGCAAGGGGCTGTCGTGGTTGTTCCACGATGGCCTTTCGCTTTGTGTGTTTGCGTTGGGTGAGGCGAGGAGCCGGGTGCATTGGAATGGTGATTGCTGGGGATTTTTGAAAACTTCGTAAAGTCCCCGCAGGGTGCGCCGATGAAAGCAGTGGGCAATGTGGTTCCTTCCACAAGGTGACCCGGGGCAGGCGATCGGCGCGTGCTTTCGGTCAGGCACCCGCAGCAGGAACTCACTGGATCAATTCAACCGGAACAAGGAGAAATTGCATGTCACTGGGTGTCCTGAACAATATTTCGGCAATTTACGCGCAGAACAATCTGGCAAATACGCAGGCTTCGCTGTCGAAGACGCTGCAACAGCTTTCTTCGGGATCGCGGATCAATTCGGGTGCGGATGACGCGGCGGGACTGTCGCTGGCGAATGGGCTGCAGGCATCGGCTACGGCGTTGTCGCAGTCGGCGAAGAATGCGTCTGAAGGTGTGGACTTTTTGCAGGTTGCGGATGGGGCGTTGTCGCAGGTGACGAGCTTGTTGAATCGCGCTGTGACGCTGGCCACTGAGGCGTCGAACGGAACGCTGAATTCGAGCCAGGTGGGTGCGGCCAATTCGGAATATCAGAAGATTCTCACTGAGATCGATACCATCAACAACAACACGGAGTACAACGGAATCAATACGTTTGCGAAGAATGCCGCGTATACGGTTGGCAGTGGCACCGACGTTGTAGATATCGGCGCCACCGGCGGCGCTGTCGGAGTGGCCAGTGAGGCCGACGTCACCTACAACGGAATGACGCTCAAGCTCCTCAACTCCGGAACCACCGGCTCAAGCTCGACAGTAGGTACAATCGCCGCGAACGGAACTGGCAGATACATCATGCAGTCCAGCGACACATTGAGCACGATTGCAGGGCAGATCAATTCTCAGTTTGGTGCAAGTGTCGCGTCTGTGCAGGGTAACCAACTGGTGCTTGCAGGTGGAGCGAAGCTTACAAGCACCTCGTCAAACCTGGTTGACAAACTGCAGATCCCGACGGCAGCTGCTGGCGGAACCTCCACTTTGACAGTCGGGAACGCCAACGACACACTTACTGTCAATACAAGTGCCCTCAACTTCACTCCAACCGGCGGAACTGCAACGGCCATCACAAATTTTGGCGCAGCAGCAACTGGCAATCTGCATCAACTTGCAGCGCAAATCAATACGCAATTTGCGGCTGTTGGTGTCAACGCGACGGTCTCCGGCAACACGATGAAGATCACCGGTGGAACAATCTCCACGGCCAACAACGTTAGCGAGTCCGAGGCGGTCAATGCCAAGGCCAACCAGAGCGTTGCGATCTTTACGTCGGACGGCACGATCTCGCAGTCGTACAACAACTCCGCGTCTGATATGGTTCAGGCTAGTTCAAGCGCTCTTTCCCTGGCGGGAACGGACTTGACCAGCACAGCTGGTGCGCAGGCCGCCTTGAGCGCAATTAACTCTGCTATCACGACGGTCGCAGCGTCGAGAGGCACGATTGGCGCGAATATCAATACGCTGACTGCTGTAGGCAACGTAATGACGACACAGTCTACGAATACGCTGGCCGCTGAGAATGACGTCACAGCTACCGACTACGGGCAGGCGACTTCGGATATGTCGAAGTACCAGATCCTGAGCCAGACGGGTATTGCGGCGTTGTCGCAGGCGAATCAGGCACAGCAACTGATCACCAAGCTGCTCCAGTAGTTGAGGGGCGTTCACTTTAACCCGGGAAGCACGGCGGGGAAGGCAGGGACATCGGCCTTCTCCGTTGTGTTTTGCGGTGGTGCGTAGCTTCTTTGCTGGCTCTAATGTTTGCGCGGAGCCGATGGAATCCAAACTGATAGCGAACAAAGGCGGAGCTTTGTAATGGGTGCAGTTGGACTGAACTTTGGATCGCCGACGAGCGGGCAGGGATTTGATGTGACCAGCACGGTGAACCAAATTGTCACGAATTTGCAGTCCGTGGAGAAGCCGTGGAAGGATCAGCTCACAGCGTTGCAGAGCAAGGACGCGGCGCTGTCGAGTCTGGGAACGCAACTGTCTACACTCACCTCCGATCTTCAGGCGCTGACGGACTTCAACGGCACGATGGCGTACAAGACCGGTTCAAGTTCGAATACTGATGTTCTGCATCTGTCGTCAGCAAGTGCCAGTGCTGTGGCCGGGACGCACACGGTCGTGGTCGAGAACCTGGCGCAGGTTTCGACGGCAGCAACGGATGCGGTGAAGGCGACGGATACGATCGCGGGTAGCATCACGTTCAGGATTGGCACGGGAGAATGGAAGACCGTGAATGTGGGAGACGCGTCCAGCGACGCCACAGTCGCAGGTTTGTCGGCGGCCATCAACAGCGCCAACCTTGGGGTGACGGCCAGCGTGCTGACGAATGCGGATGGTACGGCGCGGCTGTCGCTGGTGAGCAAGACGGATGGTAGCGCCGGGCAGATCACGATTGCCGACGCGACGAACAATCCGACAAGCCCGACAAATCTTTCAGACAAGACGAACGCCGATGATCATGCGAATCTCGGGCTCGCAGTGATCCAGAATGGAATCGACGCGACGATGAAGGTCGATGGCGTGACAGTGACGAGTGCGTCGAACACCGTGAGCAATGCGATTCCGGGGGTGACGTTTCAGTTGCTATCGACGGGCACGAGTGATCCAGCGGTCACGCCGCCGAGCATTCAGGTGGTGATCGATAACGACACGTCGAGCATTGAGACGGCGATTGCGAAGTTGGTAACGGACTACAATGCGGCGATCAAGGCGATCAACACGCAGGAAGGCAAGGACTCTGCGGGCAAGCCCGAGCCGCTGTATGGAACGGGCGTGGCTGCGCAGATCCAGGAGGGCCTGCTGACGGCAGTAAGCAGATCTTTCGGGTCTAATGCGATCAATTCGCTGATCGCGCTGGGAATCAAGGCGACACCTGCGGCGGATGGCACGATCACTCTGGACGGGGACAAGCTGACGACCGCGCTGAACAGCAGCTTCGATCAGGTGGTTTCGCTGTTTCAAGATTCGGGCAGCTTCGGTTCTGAGTTCATGAAGACGCTGGATGGCCTGGGGACGAACAGCGCCGCCGGCGGGGCGATCGCGTTGGCCCTGAAGGAGGACAGCAGCCAGGAGACGACGCTGAACGGCAATGTTGATCGTCAGGACGCTATGATCGCGACGCAGAAGGACCGGCTTACGACGGAGCTAAATCTTGCCAATCAGATATTGCAGGCGATTCCGCAGCAGATCAACCAGGTGAACGAGATATACAGCGCGATCACCGGGTATAACCGCAACCAGAACGGATGAGGAGACCGATGAATTCGTATCAGGCACGCGCGCTTGAGGGCGCAAGCCCCGTTGAAGTGACCATCGCGCTCTACGACGGGATCGTTCGCTTTATGAATGAGGCGATGGATGCAGTGGAGCAGAACGATGCCGACCGTCGAAGGGCGGCGGTAAAGCGTGCGATGGACATTGTGATGCATCTGCAGGTCACGCTGGATCGCAAGCGGGGAGGGAAGCCGGCGGAGGCGCTTACCGAGTTCTATACGGCGATGTTCGCGCTGATGCTGCAGGGATCGCAGGCCAACTCGCGGCAGAAGTTCGAGCAGGTGATCGCGAACGTGAGGAATGTGCGCGAAGCGTGGAAGCAGGCGCTGGCGGAGACGATGGGGTACGGCGCGAGCATGCCTGCCGGGTCGAAGTTTGACGGGGTGATGCCGCAGTTCGCGATGGCGCAGCGGGAAGGATCCTGGACGGCCTAGATTTTCAGCTTGCTACGGTGAGTTCTTCTTCGAGCTGTTGCTTCTGGTAGAGGCTGGCGTAGTAGCCGTCTTTTGCGAGCAGGTCTTCATGGGTACCGATTTCGACGATGCGGCCGTGGTCGAGGACGGCGATCTGGTCTGCGTTCTGGACGGTGGAGACGCGATGGGAGATGAGGATGGTGGTTGCGTTTTCTGAGTAGGTGCGCAGGCCGCCGAGGATCCGTTCTTCTGTGTAGGTGTCGACGCTGGCGAGTGCGTCATCGAGGATGAGGATGGCGGGTCGGCGCACGAGAGCGCGCGCAATGGCGGAGCGCTGTTTCTGGCCGCCGGAGAGGGTCATGCCGCGTTCGCCGACGATAGTTCCAAAGCCCTGGGGGAACTCTTCGAATTCGCGGCGTATATGCGCGGCGTCAGCTGCCTGGAGCAGGTCTTCGGGGGGTGCGTCGGGCACTCCGAAGGCGAGGTTTTCGCGAATGGTCTCGCTGAAGAGAAAGGTCTCCTGCGGGACAACGCCCATATTGCGCCGAAGCATCTCCAGCGGATATTGGCGGATCGGGCGGCCGTCGATGAGCAGACTGCCCTCGGGCGCCTCATAGAGGCGAGCGATCAGGTTCACCAGACTCGTCTTCCCGGAGCCGGTTGGGCCGACAATCGCAAGGCTGGAACCGGCCGGAACTTTCAGCGAGACGTCTTGCAGGACCGGGGTTTCGCCGTAGCTGAAGTTGAGGTTGCGGAATTCGATTTCGCCGCGGAGGGTTGCATCGGTCGGGATGCTCGGATCGGCATCGCGGTCATCGATCGCGGGTTTGGCGTTCAGAAGCTCATCGATTCTTTTGACGGAGGCGGTGCCACGCTGGAAGAGATTTACGACCCAACCCACGGCGATAATTGGCCAGATGAGCAGGATCATATAGGTGTTGAACGCCACGAACTCGCCCGGCGTGATGCGATGTGCGACGACCTCATGACCGCCGACAAGCAGGGTGATGATCATGGCGATACCGAGGATGAATTCGAGGGTGGGCCAGAGCATGCCCATGAGCTGTACGAGTCCCTGTGCGCGGGAGATGTACTGGCGGTTCAGCTTTTCGAAAAGGCTCATTTGCGACTGCTCGCGTCCGAAGGCGCGGACGAGGCGAGCGCCGGTGTAGTTTTCCTGCGCTTGGGATGAGATTTCGGAGAAGCTCTCCTGGATCTTTTCGAAGCGGTCGTGGATTTTTCGGCCGAAGTACTGCACGAGGATGCTGGCGAGAGGCATCGGCGCCCAGGCGACGAGCGTGAGCCAGGGGCTGATGCGGAGCAGGAAGAAGAGCGCGCCGACGGTGAAGAAGACGGTGTTGGCGCTATACATGAGGGCCGGCCCGAGGAGCATGCGAACGGCATTCAGGTCGTTCGTCATGCGGGCCATGATGTCGCCTGTGCGGTACTTCTGGTAGAAGCCGGCGTCCTGGCGTTCGAGCTGCAGGAAAAGGTCGTTGCGGAGATCGAATTCAATTTCGCGCGAGATGCCGATGAGGATCCAGCGCTGGGCGTAGAGGAAGACGCCCTTGATCAGATAAATGCCGACAAAGATGCAGGCGAGGAAGACGATGCGCTCGCGGGTGACTCCGCGCTCAAGCTCGTCGACGGCCTTCTTGAGGATTTGCGGGCCCTGCACCGCAGCGATGTTGGTGGCGATACACGCGAGCGTGCCCCAGATGTATCCCCAGCGGTAGCGGCGCATGTAGCCGAACAGAGGGGCCAGGTCGCGAAACATGTCTTTATTGTACGGGGTTGAGGCAGATGCCGGCGGGTGGGAAGGCGGGCCTAAGTCGGCGTCCGCAAGAGCAGATATCCGCCTGTGAGGGCGAAGAGGACGTCGGGAGACCATGCTGCGAGGGCAGCGGGAAGGTAGTTGACGTTGCCCATGGCGCCGAAAAGTCCGTCGACCACCCAGTAAGCGAGGGCAACGGCTATGGCGACGGCGATACCGGTTAGCGATCCGCGGCGGCCCGTGGAGAGCGCGAAGGGGATGGCGAGCATGGCCATGATGATGGCGATGAGGGGATAGGCAAGCTTGTGCCAGAGAGCGACACGGAGGCGCATGGTATCGAATCCGCTCTGGCGCAGATCGCGGATGTAGGCGCGTAGCTGCTGGAAGTTCATCTCCTGAGACTGGAGATTCTCTTTTTTGAAATAGCCGGGATCTTCGCTGATCTCTGAGAAGGTGGTGGTCTTGAATTCCTGATACTCGCGTTTGTTTGGGTTGATATCGCGCACCCAGCCGTTTAAGAAGCGCCACGTCTCGGTCCTTTCGTCCCACACAGCGCGTGAGGCGAAGATACGGCGCGTGAGAGCGAATGTCGACGGGTTGAACTCGAAGACGGAGATGTTCGCGAAGGCGTCGTCGTCGCGGTCGAAGAACTGGTAGTAGAAGATGTGGGCCGGCTCGCCGGGACCGGACTGGCCGAAAATCCACTTTTCTTCCGGGTGAAGGAACGTCTGCGGCGGGCGCCCTTTGATGGTGCTGCGCAGGAATTCCTGCCGGCGGTTTGCGCCGGGGATGTAGTAGTTGTCGAAGACGAAGAGGGCGATGGTGAGGATGGCAGCGATGGAGACGATGGGAATGACCAGCCGGTAGAGACTGATGCCGGTGGCTTTCATTGCAACGATTTCGCTGTTGCGATTGAAGACGCCGAAGGTAACGAGCACGGCTACGAGTACGGCCAGCGGCGTGATGGTGTAGATCATGCTCGGGGCGAGGTTGAACAGGTAGTCGCCGAGCATAGCGATGGGAATGTGATTGCGAATCATGTCGCCGACGAGTTCAAAGCCGGTGAAGACGAGCATCAACATCACGAAGCTGGAAAGGACGAGGACGAACATTCCGAGGAATTCGCGGACGACATAGGCATCGAGAAGGCGGGGGAAGACGCCGCGGGAGCCGATGCGAACGGCACGGGGCTGAAGCTTTTCCAGGAGATTGGTGAGGCGGTTTCCGTCGACTCTTGCCGTGGGTTCGGCAGTGTGACGGGTTCGCGAGAGAAAGCCTGAGATGGCGCCGAGAACGCGCCCTCCGCTGGCCATTTGCCAGAGCAGAAAAACGCCGGCGATGGCGAAGATCAGATTGGCCATCCAGACACCGACGAAAGGGCTGAGCTTGCCCTGTCGGCTTAGTGCGATTCCGGTGTAGGAGAGGATGTAATAGATGAGTACGAGCAGGACGGTGAAGACGAGGCCGGAGCTTTTGCCCCCTCGGCGGGAGATGACTCCGAGAGGAACTCCGACGAGCATCAGCACAAGACAAGCGGCAGGGTAGGAGAAGCGCGTTTGTAGTTCCAGCGTGTATCTTCTGGCGTCGGGGCCGCGGGTGCGCTCGATGAGCGCGTGCATGGAAAGAGCATAGATTGCGGTATCGAGTCGGCCGAGGTGAGTTTCGCTCTGCGGGCTGAGGGTGAGGGGAAGATCAGTCTGCGAGAAGGTAGAGACGTTGTATAGCTGGGGCTGGCCGCTGACGGTTTCATGGCGCGAGCCGTTGCGCAGGCGCATCAGGAGTTCCTGCGAGGAGTCGCTGACGACGGTGGCGGATTCGGCAGTGGTGATGATGGGGTTGCCGGGGTCCGACAGGTCGGCCATGAAGACCTTGTCCCAGTTTGAGGCTCCGGTGCCGCCGCGCACTTGTTGAACATAGAGCACCGCGCTCCGGAAATCTTCATAGAAGACGTGCGGTTGGATTTCGAAGGAGGCTTGGGAGGTGGCGAGCTCCTGCTCCATTTCGAGGATGGAGCGATTAGCGCGCGGAGTTATGAACAGTGAGTTGACGAGACCGAGAAGCGTTCCGCCGACTGCGACGATGGAGGCGACGCGCACGAAGTACCAGACGCCGAGGCCGGAGGCGCGCATCGCGATGATTTCGCTGTCGGCGGCGAGGCGGCTGAGACCGAGGAGGATGCCGACCAGCACCGCCATGGGGATTGTGACTTTGAAGGTGTTGGGCAGGCTGAAGACGAAGATCTCCGCAATGTTGATGAAGGTGGAGCTGTTGCGGACAACGGCTTCGAGGATGTGATTAAGATCGCGGATGAAGAGGATGAAGGTGAATACGGCGCAGCCGATCAGCGTGTACGAGAGGATCTCGCCGAGGATGTACCGGGTGAGGATGCGCACGTTTAGGGCTCTGCCGTTAGTTTAACGTCAACGGCTGGGCTGCCACGCGCGAAGGCGGAGGCTATTGCTGAGCACGCTGACTGAGCTTAATGCCATTGCCGCCGCGGCGATCCAGGGGCTGAGCAGGATGTGGAATGCGGGATAAAGAACGCCGGCGGCGAGAGGAATCCCGAGCACGTTGTACCCTGCAGCCCAGATGAGGTTCTCGCGCATTACTTTTACAGTAGACTCCGCCAACTCGATCGCAGAGAGGATAGCGCGCGGCTGTGCACGCACGAGCAGGACGTCGCCAGCTTCCTGGGCGAGATCAGCGCCGGTTCCCATGGAGATTCCGGCATCGGCCTGTGCGAGAGCAGCGGCATCGTTGATGCCATCGCCTACCATGCCGACGCGGAGACCTTCCGATTGCAGGGCGCGGATACGAGCGAGTTTGCCGGCGGGATCGAGGCCGGCTTCGAGTTCACCGATGCCGGCCTGATTGGCGATGGGCGCGGATGCAGCCGGTGAATCGCCGGTGAGCATGAGCACGCGGAGGCCTTTGTCGCGAAGAGCGGATACGGCTTCCGTTGCATCGGGACGCAGGGTGTCGCGAGCATCGAAGCAGCCGATGGCCTGGTTGTCGAGCGCGATCCAAAGGCGTGTGGTCCCGGGCTTGGTGGGGGGAATGGAATCGGGGAAGCGGATGCCGGACTCCTGGAAGAGCGCTTCGTTTCCGATGAGGCAGTCGTAGTCTTCCACGCGTGCTGTCAGGCCGCGTCCGGGGATGACCTGCACCTCCTGCGCGGGCTGCCACTTGATGGATTGGGCGCGGGCGTAATCGACGACTGCGTGCGCGAGCGGATGATTCGAGCGCTCTTCGGCAGCCGCGGCGAGCCGGAGCAAGTCTTCTTCGAAGTAGCCCTTGACCGGCCGAACTGCCTGGAGGACTGGACGCCCTGAGGTCAGGGTTCCTGTTTTGTCGAGGACAATGGCATTCAGGTTTGCGGCGCGCTCGAGCGCTTCGCCTCCCTTGAAAAGCACGCCGATCTGAGCGCCGCGGCCCACGGCGACGGTGAGCGCTGCGGGAACAGCAAGGCCCATGGCGCAAGGGCATGCGATGACTAAAACGGAAACCGCTGTCGCAAGAGCAAGGGAGACGGAACCGGTGGAGAAGTACCAAATGACAAAGGTGATGGCGGAGAGGAGCAGCACGACGGGTACGAAGATGGCGCTGGCTCGATCGGCGAGGCGCTGAGTTGGGGCTCGGGATGATTGAGCCTGCTCGACCATACGCGTGATTTGCGCGAGCACTGTATCTTCACCGAGCGAGGATGCACGGCAGACAACGGCGCCGTCGTAATTCATGGAACCGGCTAGTACGCGATCTCCGGCTTCACGCGACAGCGGAGTGGCTTCGCCAGTGAGCATCGATTCATCGACGCTGGTGCGGCCTTCGAGAACTGTGGCGTCGACAGGGAAGCGCTCGCCGGGAAGAATCAGGACTTGATCGCCGACTTTGATCTCTTCAAGCGGCACAAGGGTTTGTACACCGTCAACAATGCGGCGAGCCGTGGAGGGGCGAAGCTTGCCGAGCGCGTTCACCGCAGCGAGAGCATGACGCTTGGCGCGAGCTTCAAGAGCTTTGCCGAGCAGCAGGAAGCCGAGAATGAGCAGCACTGCGTCGTAGTAGATGTCGCGGCCGGGAGCAGGGAAGACGGTGCCGTAGGCTGAGTAGAGAAATGCCACGCCCGTGCCAAGGCTGACGAGCGTGTTCATGTTGGTGGTGCCGTGGCAAAGCGCCTTGGCAGCTGCGAAGTAGATACCGCGCCCAGCCCACGTGGCCAGCACCGCGGTGAGGATGAGGAGCGTCCACCGGATGGCATCGTGTGTGGTCTGGAAGTAGAGTGCGGGCACGACATGCATCAGGAAATTGTCGACCGCACCCATCTTAGTGCCGAGAGGCATGCTGAGCACCATTGCGACTGCGCCGCCTACGAGCGTTGCAATGGCCTTGGCGAGGGCGTCGGTCTCCTGTGCTTCCCGGTATTTCGCCGGTCCCGCGTGAGGCAGGACGGCATCGTAGCCGGCATCGCGAATGGCAGTGAGCAGCTGCTCTGCCGAAGCTTCCTGCGGGTCATAGACCACGCTGGCCCGATTGGCCATGAGATCAACATGAGCCGATTTCACGCCTGCTGTGTCTTTGAGCGCACTTTCAACGTGGTGCTGGCAGGCAGCACAGGTCATTCCGATGACTGGGAGTGTGAGCGACTCTGTTTCTTGCTCGGGCATCGCGTGGGCTTACTGTTCCAGGTGCGCCGAGTAGCCGGCCTTGCCGAGGGCGGCGATTGCCGCATCAACATGCGGCTGATCCTCTGACTTGAGCCGGGCAGCTCCGATTCGAACCTCTTCCACTTCAACGCCTTCTGTCGAGTTCAAAGCCTGTGTTACGCGCCGCACACAGGAGCCGCAATGCATCCCATCGATCCGCAGTGTGAACTCAGCCATTCCGCTCTCCCCGCTCGATTTGATGATACTCGGGACGGTTCGATGCATGAAGGCAGCGTTCGGTCCGATGCGGTACGCAAGTGTTAGATGGCAAACTACGCTAGAGGCTTATCGTATGGCGGAAATGATCGAGCGCGAGTATCCCCGGGCACCCATTGTGGGCGTAGGCGCTGTAGTGGTCGATGCGGGACGCGTGCTGCTGGTCCAGCGCGGCCGCGAGCCGCTGAAAGGGAAATGGACTCTGCCGGGAGGCATGCTGGAGCTTGGGGAGTCGCTGCATGCCGGAGTGGTCCGCGAGGTGGAGGAGGAGACGGGGCTCAGAGTGGAGCCGGTTGAGTTGGTGGAACTGCTGGATCGGATCGTGCGAGAAGAAGCAGCGCAAGGGGAGCGGGTTCGATTTCATTACGTGATTGCGGACTATCTTTGCAGGGTGATTGGTGGCGCGTTGAAGGCGGCTTCGGATGCGGAGGCGGTGAGGTGGGTGGAGCGCGCGGAGTGGAACAGCCACGGCGCGCTGGCGCTGGATCCGATTACGGTACGGGTGATCGAAGCTGGATGGCAGCGGGCCACAGTGTTGAGCCGAGAGGTGAAACGCTAACGATGCGTCGCCGACGGGTCGCCTTCATCGTCTTTGGGCTGCTGGCAGCTGTGGGTTTTGTTTTCTGGCTGCGGCCTGTGAGCGTGTTTCGCATTTTCAATGTAGCGCAGATGTATGCGGTTGGCGCGAGCAGCCACACGACGACGGTGGATGGATTCCGGATCCACTACTACACGCTTGGGCCGGAGAGCGGCAGACCAGTTGTTCTGGTGCATGGGCTCGGCGGGCGAGCCGAAGACTGGGAGAAGCTGGCTCCGTATTTGCGTAAGGCGGGGTACCGCGTTTACCTCCCGGATCTGCCGGGGTTTGGGCAGAGCGAAAGGCCGACAAACTTTTCGTACTCGGTGACGGACCAGGCGAAGGTTGTCGAAGGTTTTTTCGACGCCATGGGGTTGAAACAGGCGGACCTTGGCGGCTGGTCCATGGGTGGTTGGATTGTCCAGATTGTGGCGGCGAAGCATCCTGAGCGCGTGTCACGGCTGATGCTCTTTGACAGCGCGGGACTCTACATGAAGCCGGAATGGGATACGAAGCTTTTCACGCCGGTTTCTCCGGCGGAGATCGAGAATCTGGACAAGCTGCTGATGCCTCATCCGCCGCACCTGCCTGACTTCGTTTCGCGCGACATTCTCCGGGTATCGAGCGAACATGCGTGGGTCATGCATCGATCTCTGGATACGATGCTCCTGGGCCGTGAAACGACAGATTCGCTTCTGCCGGAGCTCAAGATGCGGGTGCTGATTGTGTGGGGAGAGCTCGACCAGATCACGCCCTTGAGCGAAGGCGAGAAGATTCACAAGCTCATTCCGCAATCGCAAATGGACGTGGTGGCGGGTTGCGGGCACCTAGCGCCGAATGAGTGCGCGAAGGCGATCGGGCCTGAGGTGGTGCGGTTTCTGTCGCAGCCGATGTAGTGGATTTCAGGTCTCGGGGCAGATGCATTCTTGTGTCCCACGTCTCCAAAACAGGAGATCCTTCGACTTCGCTCAGGACAGGCTATGGGGCACCCGGACTTCTGGCCAAGTGATGCGGAAACAGAAAGGGCGGGCCTGAAATCAGGCACCGCCCCGAGGAACGTCTGTCTTTACCGTTAGAAGCTGATGCGCCCGCTGAGCTGGATTTCGCGACCGGGCGTTGAGACTTCGGTGATGCTTCCAAAGCTCGCGGTATTCACGAAGCGGTTTGGTGTTCCGAGGTTGGTGCGGTTGAGCGCGTTGAAGAACTCCGCGCGCGCTTCAAAGCGAGCCTTCTCTGCAATGCCGAACTCGCGAACGATGCCGGCATCGAGCGATTGCAATCCGGGTCCATACACCATGTTCCTGCTCGAGTTGCCGTAGGTATAGGCGGGCGGTGCCGCGAAGGCCTTAGGATTGATCCAGGTGGTTGAGTTGCGCGTGCCGGGCCCGAAGATCTTCTGGCCGGTGAGGTTGGCGCGAATCGGATTTTCTCCGACGACGGTGCCGGCGTTTGCAGTGTCGCCAAAGACTGAGACGGTGAAGGGGAAGCCGGTTTGAGCCTGGAACTCGAGGGAGGTGCGCCAGTCACGGCTGAGTGCCTGGAGCAGACGGTTGGAACCGACTGCGTGCGAGCTGTAGACAGCGCTGAGCGCGAACCGGTGGCGGATGTCGCAGCCGGGGCCTTTCTCGGCTTCGAGGTCGTCGTTGTTCTGCGGCGTGGCGGCTTCGAACATCGGGGAGCGAAAGTCCGGCGCATTCTCAAGCGACTTGGCGAAGGTGTAGTTCGCGAGAAAGCTAAGGCCATTGGAATAGCGACGGCGGACGTTGACGTAGCCTGCGTCATACCAGCTCTGGGAGGTATTTTCGAGCAGGTTCATCGTGCTGACCGGAAAGGTGGAGCTTGCGACCTTCACGTTTGAAGGAAATGTTGTGTTGTCGACGAAGCTGATCTTCGGGTGTGGACGCCGCGGCTGAATGAGCCCGGGGCCGGGCTGCGCATTGTTGATGAGGTGCGAGCGCTGCAAGTGGAAGCCGCCAGCGCCAAGGTAGCCGAGTTCGATGGTGGTAGAGCTGCCGAGCTGCTTCTCGAGTGAGGCGCTCCACTGCTGGATGTATTGCGCGGGGGCGTGCAGTTGGAGTCCGGTGAAGCTGACTACGGTCGTGCCGAGTACGGGGGACGGGAAATTCAGGGTGTTGATGCTGGGAATAAACGGATCGCTTTGCGACGTCATGGGGAACACATAAGGGACGTTGTGGCGCTGATTGCACCACGTGTTCATGTCGACCGGAGTGTAGAAGACGCCGTACGCGATGTGGGCGACGAGTCCGAGACGAGGCATGCTCTGCGCGAGTCCCAGGCGCGGAGCGAAGTTGGTTTGGTTGGCGTACATCAGGCCCCTGGGATAGCCATTCTGGCCGCCGATGAAGACACGGGGAGTTCCGCTGCTCAGATCGAGGTTGCTGTTGGTGTAGCGGATATCGACGAGCGGGCTCATGTACTCGTAGCGAAGGCCGTACGTGAGCGTGGTAGTTGGGGTGAGCCGCCATGCGTCCTGCGCGTAGGCATCGGAATACCACTGGCGCAGGTCCATCTGGGGCACGCCGGCTTGTCCTTGGCGGGCGGCGGGCAGGCCAAGTTCGAAGCTGGCAAGTGACGATCCTGTTCCGTCGTTGATCGCACCCTTCGTGGTGAAGCCGTTGGTGAACTGATAGTAGCCGCGGTTCTGGAAGAAGCCCCACATGGGCCAGATGAACTTGCGGTATGATCCGCCGAACTTTGCGCTATGCCGGCCGATCTGCCAATTCAAGGTGTCGCGGCCTTCGACTACGGTGTCCCATGCGTGCATTGGTGTGGCGCTGAAGGAGTCGCCCATGGGGGAGAATCCCTGCACGTTGAAATAGGGTGCGCCCCATGCCGCAGGGCCGCCAAATCCCGTTCCCGTGATTCCAAGTTCGGAGACGATGTCGCGCTTGTTGGCGCTTTCGGTTGAGTGCTGCATCACCAACCGCGAGACAGCGACTGACGCCGAATTCACAAGCTGCGAAGATATGACACGATTCCACCCCAGTATGCCGTTTTGCGAGAGGTCATCGTGGTAGAAGCCAAAACCAGGAAGGCCCATCTGCGGATGGAATCCGTACTCGCCGGAGGCGGAGTAGCGGAAATAAGCGAGATCACCGTTGCCGAAATTGTGGTCGACGCGCACGGTGCCCTGATCCTGGTTCATGCGCTGCTTGCGAAGATCGAGGTAGTTGTTGGCGTCGTTGCCTGCACCGACGACTGTGGGTTGGCCCATCATGGTCATGCCGCCCATATTCATCGTGTTGGGTTGCGGCGTGTACTTGTTGAGCATGATGGATGCGGCTTGCGAGATGCGGCTTGGCGGGATGACGTTCTTTACGCCGTTGTATTGGAACTGCTGCCGGATGTATTGCGGGTTTGATTTGCTGGGGGGGAGGGCCGGATTGAAGTTCGGGTTCGGTTGCGTGGTCGCCGGGTCGTAGATGTCGAGCCCGCTCTGGCTGAAGTCGCCTGCCATCTCTTCGGGCGTCGGGACAGTGTCCACCATGGCGTGCGTTTCCACGTTGCGCAGGCCTTCGTAGTTGACGAAGAAAAAGGTTTTGCCGGTGTGCCAGACAGGGCCGCCGATTGATGCGCCGAAGTTGTTCTGAACCAGAAAATTTGACATGCCCATGTCGTTGAAGGAGTGGGCATCCATCGCGCCATTGCGCAGGAACTCATAGGCGGTGCCATGAAACTTCGCCGTGCCGGAGCGGGTGATGATGTTTACCTGGCCGCCGCCTGCTCCGCCCATCTCGGCGGAGTAGCTGCCGGTTTGCACCTGAAACTCCTGCACTGCGTCGGGAGAGGCGCTGAGGTTCTGCGTGCTGAAGGTCGGATCTGTGTTGGTGGCGCCGTCGAGCAGGAAGTAGTTCGCATTTGGCCTGCTGCCGCCAATGCTGACAGCGGAGCGCTGCCCCGGACGCCAGTAGAGAGGATTCATGTCGCCGGTGGCGGCGCCGTGGCTAAGATGCGCTCCGGGCACGGTGAGAACGAGGTCGATCAGCATGCGGCCGTTCAGGGGGAGGGAATCGACGGACTTCTGATCGACCACCGCGCCGACGCTTGCATCTTGAGTTTTGAGCAACTCGCCCGAGGCCTCGACATTGACGCTCTGTTTGTCGCCGCTGACGTGCAGTTCAAGATCGATGGTGGCCTGTTGCCCGACTTCGAGGGTGATGGTGTTCTTCGTCTCGGCAAAGCCCTGACCATCAACAGTCAGCGTGTAGGTTCCGGGCTGGAGGCCGGCGATCTCGTAAAGGCCGGTGGCGTTCGAGACGACTTCGCGATTGGCTCGAGTGGAGGTGTCGCTGGCATGAATATGCGCGCCGGGGACAGCATGATGCTGTGGATCGAAGATTGAGCCGCGGACGACTGCGTAGTTGCTTTGTGCGGATGCTGTGGCGACGCCAGCGAGGAGGCAGAGAGCTGCCAGAAACTGTTTGCGCAACGTGGTTCTCCTAAGATGACGAACATGCTTCATTCGGCCGGAATAGAGTCTGCGGCCGAAGGTAGAGGCTGACGCACTTGTTGTGTGGCCCGACGGCTGGCAAATGTCAGGAAATAGGCGCTTAGCTCTATTGAGAATGGGGCTTTCACTATAGTACCGGCATCGGAGGTTGGATGGGTGTCCGGCTCCACCTTTTGGTGGATGGTGGGGCGAAAGAAATGCCGCTCCCGTGGGAGCGGCATTCGATGATGCAAGGGAATCGAGCTACACGCCGATGACGGCGCAGAGTTCTTTTACGGCTGCAGCGCTCTTTTTCAGAGCTGCGTCTTCTTCGGCGGTGAGCTTGATCTCGATGATCTTTTCGAGGCCGCCGGCGCCGAGTTTGCAGGGGACGCCGATATAGTAGCCCTCGATGCCGTACTCGCCTTGCAGATAGGCTGCGCAGGGAAGGATCTTCTTCTTGTCTTTGAGGATGGCCTCAACCATCTCGACTGTAGCTGCGCTGGGCGCGTAGTAGGCGCTGCCGGTCTTGAGGTATTTGACGATCTCGGCGCCGCCATCGCGTGTGCGCTGGACGAGAGTCTCGAGGCGGTCGGCGGGGATGAGTTCGGGGATCGGAATTCCTGCGACCGTGGAGTAGCGGGTGAGGGGAACCATGGTGTCGCCGTGGCCGCCGAGGACGAATGCCGTGACGTTCTCGACGCTGACATTCAGTTCTTCGGCGATGAAGGTGCGGAAGCGGGCGGAGTCGAGGACGCCGGCCATGCCGATGACGCGCTCGCGATTGAAGCCGGCCTGGCGGAAGGCTGCCTGCGCCATGGCATCAAGCGGATTGGAGACGATGATCAGGATGCACTCCGGCGACTGCGCGACGACTTTCGAGACCACGTCGGACATGATTTTGAAGTTTGTGTGCAGCAGATCGTCGCGGCTCATACCCGGCTTGCGGGGGATGCCGGCAGTGATGACGACGATGTCGGAGTTGGCAGTGGCGGCGTAGTCGTTGGAGCCGGCGACGTGCACGTCGCGCTTTTCGATGGGCATGGCTTCGAGCAGATCGAGCGCCTTGCCCTGGGGGACGCCCTCGACGACATCAATCAGCACCACGTCGGCAAGTTCCTTCGCCGCGATCCAGTGTGCTGCCGTAGCGCCCACATTGCCGGCGCCTACAATGCTTACTTTTTTACGCATGTCTCTTCTCCTGGTCAGTTAAGCGGAGTTCGCGGAGTTAGCCGCGCTTCGCGCGTGTTAGCGGAGTTAGGGATTGCGAAGCCCCTAGCACCGCTAACTCCGCTAGCTCCGCTGTCCTTCTACATATTGCCGATGATTCGCGTGGCGAACTCGCTGGTGCCGACCTTCGTCGCGCCGGCGGTCTGGCGCTCGAAGTCATAGGTGACGAACTTCTGCTGGATGGTCTTCTCCATGGCGTCTTCGATCATCTTGGCCGCTTCTTTCCAGCCGATGAAGTCGAGCATCATGACGCCGGAGAGGATGACCGAGCCCGGATTGATGACATCCTTGTCGGCGTACTTTGGCGCCGTGCCGTGTGTTGCTTCGAAGACGGCATAGCCGTCGCCGATGTTCGCGCCGGGTGCGATACCAAGGCCGCCGACCTGCGCTGCAGCCGCGTCGGAGATGTAGTCGCCATTCAGGTTTGAGGTGGCGAGGATGCTGTAGTCCGATGGGCGGATGATGATCTGCTGGAAGATCGAGTCGGCGATGCGGTCGTTGAGGAGAATCTTCGACTTCCACGCACCGTTGCCGTGCGTCTTGCCGATGGCTGCCAATGTGTCCCGGATTTCCGCGTAGAGGGAATCCCGGAATGCCTGGTTCCCGAATTCGAGGCCGGGTTCGATCAAAGCCGCGTTCTCTTCGATAGTGATGTTGGGATTTGCATCGACGTTGCCGAGGATCCAGCTTTCGCGCTCTGTAACGGTCTGATCGCGGAATTCTTCAACGGCAACCTCATAACCCCACTCGCGGAAGGCGCCCTCGGTGAACTTCTGGATGTTGCCCTTGTGTACGAGTGTCACGGTCTTGCGCCCGGTCTCGAGCGCATGCCGGATGGCGTAGCGCACGAGGCGTTTGGTGCCGAAGATGGAGATGGGCTTGATGCCAACGCCAGAATCCTGACGGATCTTCTTCTTGCCGCCCTTGAGGAGGTCGTCGTTGACGAAGCTGATCAGCTTTGCGGCATCGTCGCTGCCTTGTTTGAATTCGATGCCCGAGTAGACGTCTTCGGTGTTCTCGCGGAAGATGACGATGTCGACCTTTTCAGGGTGCTTCACCGGGCTGGGAACGCCCTGGTAGTAGCGCACGGGGCGAACGCAGGAATAGAGGTCGAGAATCTGACGAAGCGCCACGTTGAGCGAGCGAATGCCGCCGCCGACGGGCGTGGTCAGCGGTCCTTTGATGGAGACGCGGAGATCGCGCGCCGCGCTTACGGAATCATCCGGTAGCCAGTTGTTGAACTGGCGAAACGCCTTCTCACCGGCAAAGATCTCGAACCAGGCGATCTTGCGTTTGCCCCCGTAGGCCTTTTCTACCGCTGCGTCGAAGACGCGCTGCGAGGCCTTCCAGATGTCGCGGCCAGTGCCGTCGCCCTCGATGAAGGGGATGATGGGATTGTCGGGAACCTGATATTGGCCGTGGTTGTACTCGATGGGCTTGCCGTTTTGCGGCAAATCAAGCCCGTTGTAAGTCTTCTGCATCTGTTTTGTGGAGTTCCTTCCCGAGATAGGGTGCAAAGGAAGGCTAACACCCTGAATTTAGGAGTGGCAACGCCTGGAAGGCCAAGCACCGGGTGAGTACGAAGGGGAAGGAGATGAACGGAAGATGACAGATGCAGAGCCTGCATTTGGTAGCCATGGAGCATCTCGCGGCAGTGCGGTGACACAACTCCGGTTGGGAGTTAACGCGCTCAGCAACGGGTCAAAGGATAAGCGGCGTCGATTACTGTACGGGCGAATTGTGGAGGTCGCCTTCGTCCAGTTTGGGGATGCCGAAGTGCCCGCGAAGATGGAGCAGGTCGACAGGACTCAGGTTTCCGGCGACGGTGACCAGCGTCAGGCTGCGAGGGGTTTCGGCAAGCACGACGGCTCCGCGAACATTCATGCCGTCGAGAACGAACCATACGTCCGTTGTTGCGTTGTGCAGAGCGCTGCCATGATGGTCGGCCGTCGTCACCACATGTTTCCACCCGCGGAGGTGATAGGAGGCGCGAATGGCCTGTACGGCGCCCTCATCAGGGATGCCGGCATCGTTGAAGCGCATGGTGTGTACGCTGACGCCATCCAGCTTGCGGATCGCTTGGCGGACGGGCGCATCGGAGTCGGGCACCGCGCCAGCGGCTACGCCCAACAGATTGCGATCCAGGGTGAAGTTCTCTTTCATCGCAGCCATGGAGCTAAGTTCGGCCAGCGGTGGCGGCACCCAGTCCAGCGGTACCGGGCTCGCGTCAGGCGGATATTCACGGGCCGGGGGAGGGCCGGATTGCGGACCGTACTCCTGAGCGACTGCCAATGCACAACCGAACGCGGCGCTGAGCAGGCAGACTCCGAGAACCAGTGAGAGCTTCATAGAAGTTGAAACTCACGGCGGCGGGAAAAGTCGCGATGACGGGCGAAATTTGTGGAGACAAGGCCGGGCATGTAAACCGCGGATTAAATCGCAAACCATTCTGTTTTCAGGCGCCAAGATGAGATAAACTCATGCGGGAACGCCGGAGAAAACGAGTTACCGTCGTCCCTATGGAGGGTACATAGAAATTGGGAAAGAGCATGGTGCCGAAGAAGCTTTTCTTCACCAAGGGTGTGGGCAAACACAAGGAGCGCCTGACATCGTTCGAACTCGCCCTCAGGGATGCCGGAATCGCTTCGCAGAACCTGGTTCGCGTCAGCTCGATCTTTCCACCCCGCTGCAAGATCATTTCTCGTAAAGAAGGTCAGAAGTATTTGAACCATGGCGAGGTCGTTTTCGCCGTTATCGCTGAAAACTCAACCCGAGAGCCGCACCGCCTGTGCGTGTCGAGCATTGGTGTGGCCATTCCAGCGGACAAGGATACCTACGGGTATCTCAGCGAGCACCACAGCTTCGGCGAGACAGAGGATCAGGCCGGCGAATACGCTGAAGAGCTTGCGGCCGAGATGCTCGCCACCACGCTCGATGTCGACTTCGATCCCGACAAGAGTTGGGACGAGAAGAAGGAAATCTATCGCATCTCAAACAAGATCGTTCGAACGAGCAACGTTACGCAATCTGCAGTGGGCGATAAGCGGGGCCTGTGGACGACGACGATCGCTGCCGCTGTTTTGATTCTCGAAGAGTAGGCTGCGGATCTGACATTGAGGCCAATCCCGCCGGCCGGGGTTGGCCTTGTTGTGTAGGCGAGCTTCCGGCGGGAGCCGGAGAAGAATGGGTTCGGAATGGATAACAAACGTAAGTACAGAGTGGGTCTGGTGCAGATGCGCATGGGCCCCGATCCCGAGGCGAATCTTGACGCAGCGATTGCGCACGTAAGAGAAGCGGCGAAACGGGGAGCCAATATCGTCTGCCTGCCTGAGCTGTTCCGGGCGCAGTACTTCTGCCAACGCGAAGACATCAAGCTGTTCGATCTGGCTGAGCCGATTCCGGGGCCGTCGACGACTCGGCTTGGAGAGTTAGCTAAGGAGTTGCGGGTTGTGATTGTGGCGTCGCTCTTTGAGCGCCGGGCAGCCGGACTCTACCACAACACCGCTGTGACGCTTGGCCAGGATGGAAGCATTATCAGCGTGTATCGCAAGATGCATATACCGGATGATCCGCTCTACTACGAGAAGTTCTACTTTACGCCGGGCGATCTGGGTTTCAAGGCGGTCGATACGCCCCATGGGCGAGTGGGCACCCTGGTCTGCTGGGATCAGTGGTATCCCGAGGGCGCGCGCCTCACGGCGCTGCAGGGAGCGGAGGTGCTGTTCTATCCGACGGCAATCGGCTGGCATCCGTCGGAAAAGGAAGAGTTCGGGGCTGCGCAGTATGACGCCTGGCAGACGATCCAGCGAGCGCATGCCATTGCAAACGGTGTCTACGTGGCAGGCGTGAACCGTGTGGGGCATGAGACGGGAGATGTGAGAGGCGATCGCGCGAGCGGTCCGGGGCTGGAGTTCTGGGGCGGTAGCTTCCTTGCCGATCCTTTTGGCCGCATAGTGGCCAAGGCATCGCATACGGAGGAAGAGATTCTGATCGGGGAGATCGACATGGCTCTGCTCGAAGATACGCGGCGCAATTGGCCGTTTCTTCGCGATCGCCGCATTGACGCCTACACGCCGATTGCAAGCAGATTTCTCGATCCGGGCTTTGGAGACGGCAAGTAAGCATGGACGAGAAGACTCCACGCGAACTCGGCTATCGCATGCCCGCAGAATGGGAGCGCCACGAGGCGACGTGGCTGGCATGGCCACACAATCCGGAAGACTGGCCGGGAAAGTTTCAGGCGATTCCGTGGCTGTATGCGGAGATCGTGCGTTTGCTTGCGGGCAGGGAGCGCGTTCACCTGCTGGTGCAGGACGAGAAGGAGCAGCGCCGCGCCACCGGCATACTGGAGCGCGCGCACGCCGATCTCGACAACGTGACCTTTCATCAGTGGCCGACGAATCGCGTATGGACGCGGGACTCGGGGCCGATCTTCGTTCGCGATGCGGAGGGCAAGGTCGCGATCACGAACTGGCGGTTCAACGCCTGGGCAAAATACCCGGATTGGCAGCTGGACGACCAGATCCCGGGCCGCGCGGCGGAATTGCTAGGGTATCGCGAGTGGCAGCCGACCATTGAGGTAAACGGGGAGCATCGACGTGTTGTGCTTGAGGGCGGCTCCATCGATACCAATGGCCAAGGCGTGATGCTGACGACGGAAGAATGCCTGCTGAGCGAGGTACAGCAGCGGAACCCAGGAGTGAGCCGAGAGCAGTTGGAGAAGATCTTCAGTGATTATCTCGGAATCGATGAAGTGATCTGGCTTGACCGGGGGATCGCGGGAGACGACACGCACGGGCATGTGGATGACATCACCCGCTTCGTGGGGCAATCGACGATTCTGACGGCAGTGGAGCCGGACACTCGCGACGCGAATCATGAGCCGCTGGAGGAGAATTTGCGCCGGTTGAAGGATGCGCGTACTCCGGACGACAAGCAGTTCACGATTGTGGAATTGCCGCTTCCGAGGCCGGTTGTGTTTCGGAACCAGCGGCTGCCGGCCAGCTATGCGAACTTCTATATCGCCAACGGCCTGGTGCTGGTGCCTACGTTTCACGATCCGAACGACCGTATCGCTCTGGGGATCATCGCCGAAGCATTCCCGGACCGCGAGGTCATTGGCATCCATGCGGTCGATCTGGTGTGGGGGCTGGGGACGCTGCACTGTATGACGCAGCAGCAGCCGGCACTTTCGCGGTAACGGTGCGGTTTAGTTTGTGGTGCGCAGGCGGAACTACCGTCGTCACCTTGATCTGTGATTGCGGCAGAGCGGAATTGCCGTACTATGTTGCCCATGATCTCTGACCTGGAAGCGATGCGGACGGCGCTATCGGAAGCCCGCAAGGCGGCCGAAGCCGGCGAGGTGCCGATCGGCGCTGTCGTGGTTCACGATGGTGCGATCATCGCTCACGGACAGAACTCGGTCATCCGCACGAGCGATCCGACTGCTCATGCTGAGATTGTGGCGATGCGGCATGCTGCCGGTATTCGAGGCAACTACCGTCTGAACGGCTGCACCGTGTACGTGACGCTGGAGCCGTGCGCGATGTGTGCGGGGGCGATGATTCACGCGCGGATCGACCGGCTCGTGTATGGCACTGCCGATCCCAAGGCCGGCGCGTGCGGATCGGTACTGTCGGTTCTGAATCACCCTCAGCTCAACCACCAGATGCAGGTGGGGCAGGGAGTGCTGGCGGAGCAATGCGGGGATATGCTGCGCGTCTTCTTCCGCGATCGCCGCGTCAAGTCCGAGTGAGCGCGCGAATTCGTTCCGTCTGCTCGGGCCACTTCGCTGCGAGTTCTTCGTAGCCGGCATTGCGATAGTCGGCGTAGTCGAAGCCGGGCACCACGGTGCAGCCGAGCAGAGCGAGTTTGCCGTCGCCGATGAGCCGCGTGCCTTGCCATACTCCGGCGGGAACCAGCACATGCACTTGCTGGCCCGCGAGCAGATCGTGCCCAAGGACGACGATTTGGCAGTGCCCGTCGGGGTGGAGCTGCAGCATCTCAACGGGATCGCCGAGGTAGAAGTGGAAGATCTCATCCGAGTCGAGCACGTGCATCTCGGAGAACTGGCCTTGTTCGAGTAGGTAGTAGATGGCGGTGCCCTGTGAACGGGCTCCACGGGGCAGGTGCAGAGTGCCGGCAGCAGCCCACGTTTGCCGGAAACTTCCGCCCTCGATGGGGTGGGGATCAAGCTTGAGCAGGGCCTTGATCTGTTCAGCGGTCACACAGGAATCGTAAATGAGCCGGTAAAATTGAGGATATGAAGGTTCAGGTCTACACCGCGGCCTGGTGCAGAGATTGCCGGGCGGCTAAACAGTTTCTAGATACACACGGGATCGAATACACGGAAATCAACGTAGACGCAGATCCGGCAGCTTCTGCCGAGGTTATTCGCCACGTCGGCAAGCGCGCCATTCCTCAGCTGGTGATAGATGGCGAGTGGTTTCAGCCCTACAAGCCAGGGCGGGGCCTGCTTTACGAGGAACTGCATGCCCGCTTCGGCATACCGCGCACCTGAGAGCCGTCCTTTTTTCAGCTTGTAGAATCAAGAGTTGGGTCTGAACAGTCGCTCTCACGCGGATGGCGGAAACGTGTCGTTCAGACTCGGGCAAGAAGCCGGCGGCCAGGAGCTAGAAGCTGACTTATGATCAAGCGCTATACCCGCGCGGCCATGGGCCGCATCTGGACCGAGGACAATAAGTACCGCTGCTGGCTGCAGGTGGAGTCGGCAGCGAGTGCAGTGCTCGCGGAGGATGGTGTCATCCCGACGTCGGCGGCGGAAGCCATCGCGCAGAAAGCGTCGGCTTCGGCAGAGCGGATCCTCGAGATCGAGGCCGAGGTCAAGCACGACGTCATCGCGTTTACGACAGCCGTTGCCGAAAGCCTGAAAGCGCAGGGGCTTGGCGAGGAGTCGCGCTGGCTGCATTACGGGCTCACATCGAATGACATTGTTGATACGGCACAGGCGCTTCAGATCAAGGAGGCGTCGGCGCTGATTCGACAGGGAATCGAGGGGCTGCTGGCCGTGCTGAAGCGGCGGGCACTCGAGTTCAAGCACACGCCGACAATTGGGCGCACGCACGGTATCCATGCCGAGCCGACAACGTTTGGGCTCAAGTTTCTTAACTGGTACGCAGAGATGCAGCGAAACCTCGCGCGGTTTGAGGCTGCCGCGGAAGACATGCGCGTGGGCAAGCTCTCAGGCGCCGTGGGAACATTTGGCCATCTGAAGCCGGAGCATGAGGAGCGTATCTGCGAGCGGCTCGGCCTCAAGCCCGCCCCGGTAGCCACGCAGGTGATTCAACGCGATCGGCACGCGGCTTACATCGGCACGCTCGCGGTGATTGGAAGCACCCTGGACAAGATTGCCGTCGAGATCAGGCATCTGCAGCGCACCGAGGTGCGTGAGGCGCAAGAGTACTTCAGCGAAAAGCAGAAGGGCTCGTCGGCGATGCCGCACAAGAAGAATCCGATTACGAGCGAGCAGATCAGCGGGCTTGCCCGGGTGCTTCGGGGCAATTCGCAGGCAGCGCTTGAGAATGTCGCGCTGTGGCATGAGCGCGACATCTCGCATTCGTCAGTCGAGCGGGTCATCTTCCCTGACTCGACGATCCTCACGGACTACCTGCTGGCGAAGACGACGGATCTTCTGGATCGATTGCTGGTGTATCCGGAGAGGATGAAGAAGAATCTAGAGTCCACCGGGGGGCTGATTTTCTCAGGGCAATTGCTTCTGGATCTGGCTGAAGCGGGGATGCTGCGCGAAGACGCTTACCGTCTGGTGCAAAGTCATGCGATGCGCGCGTGGAAGGATGATCTCGTGTTCCGGGATGAAGTGGCAAAGGATTCGGCGATTACAGGACTGCTTAGCCCGCAAAAGCTGACCCGCACCTTCAATTACACGCGGCAGCTGGGGAACGTTGACGCGATCTTCAAACGAGTTCTGGGAGCGTAGTGCGATGAACCAGATTCCAGACTACGCTGCGGAACGAGTGCTGGGCACTATTCAGGAGGTCATCGACTCCGCGGATGAGGAGCTGAAGCAGGCGGCGGAATGGATGAAGGGACTGGTTGGTGAGTTCCCAGAGGCGTCGATCGTGCATTCGTATTATGCGTGGGTTCTGTCGCGGCAGGGAAAACATCGGGAGGCCGTCGACCACGGGCGCGTCGGCGTGAAAATTTCGCCGGAGTCGGAGATCTCGTCGCTGATGCTGTTCCGTGTTTTATGGAACGCCGGCGAGAAGAAGCAGGCATTTGACGAGGTGAAACGGCTGGAGAAGTACGGCCCTTCGGCAGAGTACGCTCAGATGATGCAGGAGTGGAACGAGAGCAAGCCCGAGGACTTTGAAGAGTGAATCTCACCGTCGCTATCACCGGAGCGTCAGGCGCGATCCTGTGCAGCGAGCTGTTGCGCGCTCTTGAAGTGGACGAGCGGGTGGGGCGAATCGACTTTGTGGCTTCGGAGAATTCGCTTCGCGTGATTGCAGAAGAGCTTGGTATTTCTGGCCGTAGCGGCCTGCTTGAGAAGCTGCTCGGCAGCGCTCCGAAGAAAATTACGCAGCTCTCTGATGTTGACGTCGGCGCGTCCATCGCGAGCGGAAGTTATCCGAGCAATGGAATGATTATTCTTCCTTGCTCGATGGGAACGCTGGCGACGATCGCCAATGGGCTGGCGAACTCGCTGATCACGCGCGCTGCTGATGTGACGCTCAAAGAGGGCCGGCCTCTTTTGTTGTGCGTACGCGAGACGCCGCTCAATCGCATCCACCTACGCAACATGAGCCTGGCCAGCGACGCGGGGGCGGTGATTTTTCCGGTGATGCCCGCGTTCTACAACAAGCCGGTGGACTCGAAGGAAATGGCAAGGCAGTTCGCGTTTCGAGTGCTGGCTCACATTGGCTTGTTTCAGCCCGGTGCGTATGTTTGGAAGGCGGACGAGTAGGATCTCTAAACGTCGCCTGTGCGGGTCAGCGTGAGCACGGTGATGTCGTCTTCCTGACCGAAGCTGACCGCGGCCTCTGAAGCCCTTGCGGCGTCAGGAGCGGTAGCGAAGAGTTCCTGCAGGCGTTCGAAGCTGAAGATCTCGCCGTCAGGGGAGCGAGCTTCCAGAAGTCCGTCCGTGTACAGTGCGCAGCGATCGCCGGGAACGATCTGGATCTGCTTTTCTCCGTATTTGAAATCGGGATCAATGCCAAGGGGCAGAGCTCCGTCAATTTCTATTTCCTTGTCGTTGAGAAAAGGGGCGGGATGTCCGGCGCTGGCGATGGTGCAAAGGCCGCCCGGGTCAAGACGAAGGGCGAGGCAGGTGGTGAATCCGCCCTGCAGGCGTCCGTGAAGGCGGCGGCTGAGGCCCGCGAGAATCTCAGCGGGACTTGAGGTGGACTCAGCGAGCGTTCTTACGGCGCCAACAATGAGCGAGACGGCCATCGCGGCGCGTAGGCCTTTGCCGCTGACATCGCCGAGGACGACGAGCGTCGATCCGGGTGCTTTCGGATCAAGCGGAATGATCTGGAAGAAGTCGCCGCCGACGTCCAAGGCGGGATGGTAGGCGCTGGATACGGAGAACCCGGGGAGCGTGGGCGGCTTTTCGGGAATGAGGACCTCCTGCAGTTCGCGGGCGCTTGCGAGTTCCTGCTCGAGGATGGCCTTTCGGGACTGCTGGTCGCGCACGTAGCAATAGATGGCGTAGAGCACCGAGAAAAATACGAGCAGATCGAAGATCATCTGCAAAGTGAAGTAGGCTGGCCCGATGTGGAAGATTGGCGATGCCAGGCGCGGGCCGATCGTCCAGTGGGTATAGCGCTGGCCCTGCTGCGCCGTTGCGATAACAACTGCGAGGAGTTGGGAGAGGGATGCGCTGATGCCAATGAGCAATCGAACAGGGTCGAGCTTCTGACGAAATCCGAAGAAGACGAGAACCAACAAGTACAGATCTGAGGGCTCGATAATCGCGGTAAAGAGCACGTCGAGCCACATGCCGGACTGGCGCGACAAAGCGCTTGCCGGAACGTAGGTGAGGAAGCCGTCCAAAAGCGCTGAGGTGAGGCTGACGACCGCAAGGATTTTCGCCCATCGGAGGAGCATCGGGCGTTTGCGCAGATTGAGAAGGTCGATCAGCAGGAACCAGAGCGCGACATTGCGGAGCTGCCAAAGAGGCTGCAGCACAAATTCGACAGTCTGGGAGGAAACAGGAAGTCGGAGCAGATATGTCGAGGTCCAGATGGTGGGAGCGATCGCGAAGATTGAAAACCACAAGAGCAGATTTTCTCCGCGATGGCGAAGCCAGAAGATGATCCCGTCCAGGCCCACCAGGAAATACAGGATATTTAACGCATCATCGAAGAGTGTCGCAGTGAGAAAGCCATAGTTCCAGCTTCCGATGTAGTGGCTGATCGATTCGGAATCGCCAAGGATCGGGGCCTCCTGCAGGCCGCCGACGAAGCCGGAGCCGCTGGATCCAAGCGGGCCTTGCCAGACTCTGATGGACAGAACGCCATCCAGACTTCCGTTGAGATTGAAGGGAGATGGAGTGTGGACTGCGGGCCACGACGGATGCGGCGGGAAGGTGCCGTAGCGTCCGATGAGCGCTCCGTTCCAGTAGACCTCGCAGGCATCGCCTACGCGCGGAACGATGAGCTGCAGAGTTGAATTGCCGCCGATCGCCGGAGTGATGTGCAGGTGCTGGCGATACCAACCGAAGCCCGTGTAAGCGTAATGACCTTGCGAGCCCCACGGCTTATCGGGCACGAGACTTTCCCAGCCGTCGTGGCCGGTCCCGTCGTCGACATCGGGAGTTGACCAGCGGACGTCATCGCCGACGTGAAACTGCCACGGGCGGCTTAGCACTTCAGTCCCTTTGCCCAGGCCTACAATCTCAATCACGGGAGTCGGCTGCTGTGCCAGGCTCACGCCGGGAATCAGCGCGACGGCCGGCAACATAAGGTGCAGAAGAGCGAGGAAGAGTCGCGAGCGCATTCGAGAGCATTCTCGCACGTACCCGGCAGCGGCGGATTCGCGGCTTCGGTAGATACCTGGCAAAGACAATCTGCTTACATTTCCCGTTTGACAGTCCTCGAGGGGGTCCGAGATACTTCCTTCAATGCTGAACTCAGCTGCATTCCGGACCGAGGCAATGGCCATGTGCATGTGCTGCACGTACGGGTCCGCCTGTGTTGGCTCTGAGTGGCAAATGCGCTAGTCGCAACCGATCAGAATCAGGACGGCCCGGATCCAGAGGATTCGGGCTTTCGCATTTGCGGGTTGGATCGTTCCGGCCTCGCCCCTAAACCGAAAACCTTTTGAAGGAGAAGAGGATGTCAGACGAGAAGAAGCAGCAACTTGCCACTATCGCCGTTCACGGCGGGCAATCGCCCGATCCAGCCACGGGCTCGCGAGCCGTACCTATCTATCAAACGACGTCGTACCTCTTCCAGGATGCAGACCACGCGGGCCGTCTCTTCGCGCTCAAGGAGTTCGGCAACATCTACACGCGAATCATGAATCCGACGACGGATGTTTTCGAGAAGAGAGTTGCAGCTCTTGAGGGCGGTGCGGCGGCGTTGGCGACCGCGTCTGGTCAGGCTGCGGAGACGCTTGCGATCACAACGCTTGCCGCGGCCGGCGACGAGATCATCTCGAGCAACTCTCTCTACGGCGGGACGTATAACCTGTTCCACTACACGCTGCCACGGCTTGGCATCAACGTGCGTTTTGTCGATCCAGATGATTTTGACGCAGTGCGTGCTGCGATCAACCCGAAGACGCGCGCGATCTATGCTGAGTCGCTCGGCAATCCAAAACTGGACGTCATCGACGTCGAGAAACTCGCTTCCATCGCACACGAGAACGGCCTGCCGCTGGTCATTGATAACACTTGCGCCTCGCCGGCTCTGCTGCGGCCGATCGAGTGGGGTGCGGATATCGTCGTCAATTCTGCGACCAAGTTTATCGGGGGACATGGAACGACGATCGGCGGCATCATTGTGGACGCAGGCAGGTTTGACTGGGCTGCATCTGGACGCTTCAAGGAGTTCACAGAACCTGACCCGTCGTACCACGGTCTCTCGTATACGGCTGCTTTCGGGCCGCTATCGTTCATTCTGAAGGCGCGCATCCAGGGCCTTCGCGATACGGGTGCGGCGCTGGCTCCGCATAGCGCGTTCCTGCTGCTTCAGGGGCTCGAGACGCTGCATCTGCGCATGGAGCGGCACTCGCAGAATGCGCTCGCAGTGGCGAAGCATCTGGAGAAGCATCCAGGTGTGGTTTGGGTCAACTACCCTGGGCTGGAGTCCAGCAAGTATGCAGCACGTGCGAAGAAGTACCTGCCCAATGGCCAGTCGTCCCTGCTGACGTTCGGCATCAAGGGCGGTTATGACGCTGGCAAGAAATTGATCGATTCGCTCCAGCTCTTTTCGCTGGTGGCGAATATCGGTGATGCCAAGTCGCTGGTGATCCATCCGGCTTCGACCACCCACCAGCAGCTCACGGCAGAAGAGCAGGCAGATACGGGAGTGACGCCTGAGCTGGTCCGGCTCTCGATTGGCATTGAGGATATACGCGACATCATTGACGACCTCGACCAGGCAATTGAAGCTGCAAACGGGCATGCCTCTACCAAGGCAGCCGCGCATGCAGGCACTGCGGCAAAATGAGTGTCTTGCCTGAAACTGCAGCCGGGCCGGATCCAGCGCCGGCCCGAACCGGTCTGGTTGAACCCACGTACGAGGGCGACTATGTGCTGGACGAGCACCTGATGCTGGAGAGTGGGCGCACGCTCGCGCAGCCGACGCTGCACTATGCCGTGTATGGGAAGCTGAATGCGTCGCGCGATAACGCCGTGCTGATCTGCCATGCGCTTTCCGGTTCGGCGAGGGTGGGGGACTGGTGGCCCGAGGTCTTTGCTCCGGGCGCTTTGCTTTCGCTCGAGCATGACTTTGTCCTATGCATCAATCTGCTTGGATCGTGCTATGGGTCCACGGGGCCAGGCTCGGTCGATCCGGAAACAGGGCTCGTGTACGGGCCTGATTTCCCGCTGGTGTCAATACGCGATAATGTACGCGCGCAAGCGCAGTTGCTTGATTCGCTTGGCATCCGGCGGCTGCGCATGGTGCTGGGCGGATCGATCGGGGGTATGCAGGCGCTTGAGTGGGCGATCCACGATCCCGATCGTGTTTCGAAGGCAGGGATTATCGGTGTCGCGCCGGTCTCTGCGATGGGACTGGCTTTAAATCACCTGCAAAGGCAGGCCATCCAGAACGACCCGAACTGGGATGGCGGCTACTACCTGCCGCAGCGCCCGCCAATGCATGGGCTATCTCTGGCGCGCCAGATTGGGATGCTGAGTTACAAGTCTGCATCGCTGTTTGAGGAGCGTTTCGGGCGCAACCCGAACCGGAACGGGGAAGATCCGTGGCGGCACGACGATCAGGGAGGCGGGTTGATCGGCGGGCGATTCGATATCGCAGGCTATCTCGATTACCAGGGTGAGCGCTTCAACGAACGTTTTGACGCGAATGCGTACCTTGCGATCATGCGGACGATGGACACCTGGCATCCTCTGAACGGGTACGCGTCCGCCCAGGAGGTCTACGGCCGGATCCGCGCCGAGCTGATCTTTATCGGCATCAGCAGTGATGCGCTGTTTCCGGCTGAGTCGGTGCGGGCTCTTGCGGAGTCGATCCGGGCCGCGGGAGTGCGGGCGGAATACCGCGAGATGGTCAGCTCTCACGGTCACGATGCTTTTCTGGCGGAGCAGCCGGAACTGGTCCGGCTGCTTCAATAGCGGGCTTCAGCCGTCCCTTGCAGCATGCGAGGAAACACTTTTCCTCAATTCGGTGTCTAAGCTCTTTAGCGACCGGCTAAGGGGTAAGCTGGCGCTGAAAGAAGATTCCCTGCAGACACTTGGTTAGACAGATGTCACATTCCGCGACGGGGCATACAGTATCCGTTGAGCGTCAGGATGCCGATGCCTGCGGGCGGCTCGAGAGTGTATCCTCTTGTCAAATAACCTGCCTTGTCACTTTGGGCATGGCTTTCTATAATCCTCCCAACACCGCATTGGACATCGTGGGAATGTCTAGCCCTCGAAGAGTGTCTGGTTTACGGATAGACGAGTCCCCGAGCGAGTGCTTGAGAAACCGATTTCACTTCCGCATCTCCCAGGAGCACTGAATGAAGAAGTTTGTCTTTGCATCTGTGATGGCGTTGGCGAGCTTGAGCCTCGTTCCCGCAACCACGCTGCGCGCACAGGATCAGCCAGGCACGATTCAGATTAAGGATCCTGCTGAATTCAACGCGTATCAAATGGCAACCACGCAGTCCGACCCGAAGGCGAAAGCCGCGGCTCTGGAAGACTTTCTAACGAAATATCCGCAGAGCTCCGCCAAGGCAGCAGTACTGGACATGCTGCTCGGGGCGTATCAACAGATGGGCGACACGCAGAAGACTGTCGACACGGCCAAGAAGATCCTGCAGGTCGATCCCAATTCGCTCAAGGCGATCTATATCGCAGCGTTCAACGAGAAAAATCAGTGCGCGAAAACCTCTGACCAGGCTACCTGCGACGATGCGGGTGCTCTGGCGCAGAAGGGTCTGACGGTGACCAAGCCCGCCGGTATTCCGGACGATCAATGGAAGCAGCAGACGGACGCGACTTACCCGTTTTTCCACTCCGTGCTCGCAGTTGTCGCTCTCGTCTCCAAGAAGGATCCGAAGACGGCAGTTGACGAGTACACAACCGAGCTCAAGATGTATGCTGTGCCGGACACGACCAAGGGGCAGGCACTCGGCGATACGCTCCAGCTCGCGTTGGCTTACGTAAAGCTCCAGCTTCTGGATGCCCAAGCCGCGCGTGATGCCGCAGATAAGGCGAAGGCCGCTGCCGGCGATGCCACTGCTGCTCAGGCTGCCAAGGCCGCGAATGACAAGGCGAACGGCGACTACCTGAATGCTGCCTGGTTTTTTGCTCGCGCATGGAGCTATGCACCGGCAAATTACAAGTCGCAGATCGAGCCGCAGCTTGAGTACTACTTCAAGAAGTACCACGGCGATACCACAGGTCTGGATGGGCTGAAGACGCAGGCTGCTGCCAGCCTCTTCCCGCCGCCAACACTGGCCAGCACTATCACCCCGGCCAAGACTCCGCAGGAGCAGATCCACGACCTGCTGGCGAACACGCCTGACCCGAACACGCTGGCTCTGGCCGACAAGGAAACGGTTCTTTCGGTCGGCAGCAAGGAAGACGCCGACAAGCTCTGGGCTCTTCTGCAGGGCAAGGACACGCCGGTCCCAGGAACGGTCATCGAAGCCAACGCCAACCAGGTCAAGGTCGCTGTGACTCAGGATGCGAAGGACGCGAAGACGGCTGACTTCATCGTCAACATGAAGGAACCGATCGCCGAGAAGGAAATTCCCGCGGTCGGCAGCGAACTCAAGCTGTTGAAGGACGGAGGACCTGAGCTGGACGGGACCTACGACACCTACACGCAGGTGCCCGCATCGGCAACGGCTGCAGCAAGCGCGCAGATCGTGCTGAAGGATGGCATTCTGCAGAGCAAGAAGGCTCCGGCGCGGAAGCCGGCAGCCGGCCGCCGTCCTGCAGCAGGCGCAACCCACAAACGGCCACAGTAGTTCCAGTCAGCTTCTGGAGAGATGAAGGGCAGCCTGAAGAGGCTGCCCTTTCTTTGTGTGCTGAATTGGAATGATGGATGAGGAGCGCGTTACTCGCCGAGCATGATTCTCTGAATTGAAGTGGCGCGGCCGGTGGCGGGATCGCACGCGATCAGCGCAGCGCACATCTTGGGATTGCCCTTTGCGGCTTCGAACTTTCCGGGCATACCGGTGAGGAATCGATGCAGGACGAGGTCGCGCTCGACTCCGATGACACTGTCGTAGGGTCCGCTCATGCCGACATCGGTCTGGTAGGCAGTACCGCCCGGCAGCACTCGTTCATCGGCGGTCGGCACGTGCGTGTGCGTGCCGAGGACGGCGGTTACGCGCCCATCGAGGTGCCAACCCATGGCGACTTTCTCGCTTGTGGCCTCTCCGTGAAAGTCGACCACGATCACCTTTGCTTTGATGTTGCCAAGGATTTCGTTTGCGGCAAGAAAGGGATTATTGGTGCCGCTCATGAAGACTTTGCCCATGAGATTCGCAACCGCGTAGTCCGTGCCGTTTTGCGTTTTGCCCTCGAAGACGCCGTAGCCGGGTACACCGCGTTCGAAGTTAGCTGGGCGCAGGATTCGGCGGGCGCGCTCCGGGCTGTCTGAGGGAACCGTGATGTAGTCGATCAACTCGCGCTTGTCCCAGACGTGGTTGCCGGTGGTGAGGACGTCGGCGCCCATATCGAAGAACTCTTCGGCAATTTGGGGGGTGACGCCGAAGCCGCCGGCAGCATTTTCGGCATTAAAGATGAGCAATTCGACGTTGTTCGCTTCGCGTACGTGATCGATGTGCTCGCGCACAATGCGACGGCCTGCGCTGCCGAAGATGTCACCGACGAATAAGATATTCAACAACAGCTCCTAGCTACTAGCCACTAGCTGCTAGTTTCGGATTCCGGGCTCTTCTGTGCCGTATCGCGCATAAGCGGAAACAGGATGACATCGCGAATGGATTTTGAGCCAGTTAGCAGCATGACCAGTCGATCAATGCCGATGCCTTCGCCTCCGGTGGGTGGAAGGCCGTAGGCGAGGGCGCGCACGTAGTCCTCATCCATCTCGTGTGCTTCGGCGTCGCCGCGCGCTCGCTCTTTGAGTTGCTCTTCGAAGCGCTTGTGTTGCTCGACGGGATCGTTGAGCTCGCTGAAGGCATTGCCGAGTTCGAATCCGCCGGCGTAGATTTCGAAACGCTCGACCCATTCTGGATCAGCGGGCTTCTGCTTGGACAACGGAGAGATTGCGGTAGGGAACTCGTAGATGACCGTCGGCTGCTGGAGGTGCTCTTCCGCTACAGCTTCGAAGATGTTGGCTATCGTTTTGCCGGCCGGCTCGCCAGCCTGATAGTCGAGATGCTTGCCGAGAGCGCGAAGGCGCTCAACAAGAGGATGCAGACGGTGGTGGTCAGATCCATCACCGATGATGTCCAGGTCTTCGATTGCAGGCGTGGCATCCGCGGCTTCTTCCGGCCACCACTTCACGATCGCTTCCCGCATTGTGAGCTTCTCAACCTTGCCGAAGTCGAGCTGCACGCCGTTAAACGCGGAAACGGTTGTCCCATTGACCTCGAGTGCCACGAACTTGAGCAGATCGATGGTCAGCTGGATCATGTCCTCGTAGTTCGCGTAGGCCTGGTAGAACTCGAGCATCGTGAACTCAGGGTTGTGCTGGGTGCTCACTCCCTCGTTGCGGAAGTTGCGGTTGATCTCGTACACGCGATCGAGGCCTCCGACGACCAGCCGTTTGAGATAGAGCTCAGGGGCGATGCGGAGGTAGAGGTCCATGTCGAGCGCGTTGTGATGCGTCCTGAATGGGCGCGCAGCAGCGCCGCCGGCAATCGGCTGCATCATGGGCGTTTCGACTTCGAGGTAACCGCGTTCATCGAAGAAGCGGCGGATCGCGCGGAGTACCTTGGCGCGCTTGACGAAGACCTCGCGGGCGTCGAGGTTGGCAAAGAGGTCAACGTAACGCTGGCGGTAGCGGAGTTCGACATCTGCGAGGCCGTGATACTTCTCGGGAAGCGCCAGCATGGCCTTGGCGAGGAAGGTGAGCTTCTCGACGTGAATGCTGAGTTCACCCGTCTTTGTGCGAAAGAGGTAGCCCGAGACGCCGACGTGGTCGCCGAGATCGAGCAGCTTGTAGAGCGCCCAGCCTTGCTCGCCGACAGCATCGAGGCGGACGTAAATCTGCAGGCGCTGACCGCCCTGTTGAAGAGTGGCGAATCCGGCCTTGCCCATAACGCGAATAGCCATGATGCGGCCGGCCACCGTCACGGTCTGGCGATCGCCGTCCAGCAACTCTGCCGTGGCATCGCCCCATTTGGCCCGGATCTCTGGGATGGTGTGTGAGGCAGGGAACTGGTTGGGATAGGCGGCCTGCCCGAGCTTTTCGATTTCGGCCAGTTTTGAGCGGCGCAAGTCGAAAAGATTGCGCTCGAATTCCGAATCAAACACTGTGTTTCCTTCTGTGTGCAGCGAATGAGGTCTAAGGGTCAGTATAGCTGTGCGGCTCAAGAACTTCGCGGCGTCGCCACTGGTCGTGTATAACCACCAAGGGATGCCCTTCAACCGTCCATTGCCGGATTCCGGATCGAACTCAAAACGATCGAGCGGAGTCGATGCGATTGTCAAAGCGGAGACCGGAATTCAGATTGCGCTGATTCTGCCGAGTTCAGTCGTGATCTGCTGGCTCATCGGAGCGTGGGCGGACAAGCACTTTCATCAGTCGTGGATCTCGATCGCCGGGGTCGTGTTTGGAGCTGTCTCCGGGTTGGTCTACATCATTCAGTACGTGATTCGTGCGGACCGCGAGGACCGGAATGGCACTGGGAGCGGCAAAGGGTCCACAGGATCAGATCAATGACACAGGAAGCGCATCCATTGCTTGAGCTACCCAACGACGCGGCTGAAGTGATGCTTCAGCGGGCCATGGTTAAGACGTTGATTTTGGGCCTGATTGCGTCAATTGTGGTGCTGATTGCGTCTGGTTGGCGTAATGCGGGGATGTTGCTAGCAGGGGCGCTGATCTCAGGGGCCAGCCTGTTTGAGTGGCAGCGGCTTGCCCGGGTGATCAGGGCGAAACTCGAGGCGGAAAAGACACCGCGCAGCGCACCGGCGGTGGTTGTGTTCTTTCTGCTTCGGCTGGTCCTCTATGCAGCAGCCATCTATGTTAGCCTGAAGTGTTTACAGGGCTCGGCTGTGGCGCTGCTCTGCGGGCTGGGACTGGCAGCAGTCACCATCCTCTGGCAGGCTCTCCGAATGCTCCTGGACTGAGGCCGACGCTCCGCAGCGGACTGGTACCTCTCGATTCATTTTCAAGAAGGAAAGATCTGTCTTCATGCCCGAACCTTATGCTTTGACCCGCCTGCTGAATCAGCTCTTCGGCGGAATTGTCACCTCGATCATGCAGGCGATGGGAGTTCATCCTGCGAACCCGGGAGCGCCCATCAACAACACCTTCACAGTGGAATTGCTGGTTGTTCTGGGATTGATTGCATTCTTCGCGATCGTCCGCATGTCGCTCTCGCCGGATAAGCCGGGTGCGTTTCAGCACGTAGCTGAGATGATCTCGGAGTTCACCGGGAACATGGGTGAGCAGGTGATCGGCCACGATGCTCCGAAGTTCCAGGCTTATGTGACATGCATTTTCCTGTTCGTGCTGATCAACAACCTGATCGGATTGATCCCCGGCGTGCCTGCACCGACCACATCGCCGGTTGTGCCGCTCGGGCTCGCAGTGCCGACGTTTCTCTATTACAACTGGCAGGGCTTCCGGTCGCACGGCATTGGATATCTGAAGCACTTTGCGGGACCGATCTGGTGGATGGCATGGCTGCTGATCCCGATCGAATTGGTTTCGCACTTCGCCCGCATCATGTCGCTCACCATCCGTCTTTACGCGAACATGTATGCCAGCGATATGCTCACACTCGGATTTTTCTCGTTGATTCCGATCGGCGTTCCCGCTGTCTTTCTCGGATTGCACGTTTTTGTCTCGTGCATCCAGGCGTTCATTTTCATGCTGCTTTCGATGATTTATCTGTCGCTAGCGGTTTCGCACGAGTCACACTAACCAGTTGTGAGTTTGGAGTTCGTAGTTCACTGCACCGTCTTGAAGCGACGAGATTGGAACTATGAACTAAGAACTACGAACTGAAAAGAATTCCGCCGGAGAATTGCTCCCGCTCCGGATCAACGGCAGGCCGCAAGCGTGAGGGGACCAGCACGGTGAGTCTCAACCACCCACTGGCGGCCAAATCCAAGGGATGCAGGAGAACTATGCGGAAACTTCAATACGTATTCATGGCGCTGGCTGCTCTCTGCTTCGCTGTTCCGGCGTTTGCACAGGGCGGGGAATCAGCGGCCATCAACCTGGTGCCGATCGGTGCCGGCATCGGCATGGCCCTCGCGGCCGGCCTTTGCGGTCTCGGTCAGGGCAAGGCCACTGCTTCGGCTTGCGAGGCGCTGGCGCGCAACCCCGGCGCTCGCGGCGGCCTGATGATCTTCCTGATCCTCGGACTCGCGCTTATCGAGTCGCTCACCCTGTTCACCCTGGTCATCATCCTGCTCAAGGTGAAGGTCTAGATTTACAGATTTGTCTAGAGCGGGTCCGGCCTTCGGGCTGGGCCCGTTTTATTTGCCTGATTATCGGCTATCGGTGCGCGCTGCTGTCGATCTGTTTTCGCGCAGGATGGCAATGGCCTGCTGATAGTGCAAGCCCGGAGCGACGGGCACGAACTGGCTCTCGTCTTCTGTTGTGTCGAAGACTCTGGTCTTGAACACGACTCTGGCGCTCATCTTCATGTCGAAGTGGACGATGCGCCAATGGTTCTCGCCGACCGGAGCCTGGTCGATGCGAATGGTTCCCCCTTTGTACAGCCGGCCCAGGATTCCCCAGGCATAGTCAACGTCCTGGTCGAGCCTTCCATCGAGCCTCACGACACGCTCTTGCGCCGGATCTATCCAAAGCTCTCCGGTCATCTGCTTCAGCACCTGGGTCTCGAGATCGGGTGGATCGAACTTGGGATTTGGCTTGAATGTGAATTTCGCAACCTGTCCCGTCGGCGCTTGCGCTGTGCCTGCGTACTGGTAGAGAAACGCAGCGGGAAGCGATCGCAGCACTTTCATCGCGCGCCCGGTGTCCTGGTCCTGTGACTGTTTGCGGCGGCGCTGACGGCTCGGGTCGGTCAGGAGCTGATCGAGGCGTACCTGCTCGCGCTGTTCATCTGCCTGGCTGAGGGGCGCATCGTTCACGGCGATCAGGCGTGCCACGGCCCCGTCGGCAGTCTCGCAGATCTCCTTTGTCGTGGTCAGGCGCGGACTTGATTTGCGCAGACGAAAGCGCATCGGATGCTGCGGGTCACTCGCAACCCGGGCTTCATTCGCGAGCGCCCTCTGCACAAGCCCTGCATCCTGCGCGTGGGCAGCGAGGCCCGCAAGCACAAATACCAGAATGAGAGACTTGAGTCGGGGCACTGGCAATAGTTTATCGTCCTTCGTTTTTCCTGTTCTGATTTGGTTACTTAAAGGGTTGGACGTCCTACCTGGGGATTGGATTCTTAAACTGCACGGAACCGCCCCGATGCTATAGTTCGATAAGGGACTTTGGTCATTTTGAGCGTCTTGGCAGATGGCAAGCCGAGTGCTTCCTGAAAGGCCTTACCCGACAAATTGGCGGCCCAGTTGGCGCCGCAATGATCTCAAAGATTCTGGAAGGAAATTGATCCATGGCAACCGATAATGGCGCGGCTCGTATTGGTAAATCCGTTGTGATTCGTGGCGAAGTAAAGGGCGGAGAAGATCTGATTGTCGACGGCCGCATCGAAGGAACCGTTACCCTCACCGAGAGCCGTCTCACCATTGGGCCGAATGCAAACATCGCAGCCGATCTGACGGCACGTGATGTGCTGATCCAAGGCAATGTGCAGGGCAACATCGTCGCCACCGGACGCGTTGAACTGCGTGCCGGCAGCGTGGTTGAAGGCGATGTTCGCGCGCTTCGCCTCGCGATTGAAGACAACGCGGTCTTCCGGGGCAAGGTTGACCTTACGCAGGGCGCCAAGGCTCCTGACGCTGCGTCGGCGGGCGCAAAGGCCTAACAACGGCGCGATACGGGTGCTGCCATAGCGCGAGCACTCGCGGCCAGAGGACTCCAAAGTGATTCGCCGTTGGTTCGACAAGGGGAAAGAAAACGATTCGTCCAGTGGGCATGTTGCCAGCGGCCCGCGCTACCCGCGCCATAGCGGAGCCTGGACCGCGCTGCGCAAACGCCTGCAGGCTGAACCCGGGCTGCGCATTATCGATTCCGGCGCTACATCGCCAACGAACATCAACTACCTGACCAATCTCGGCCACAGCGTGTTTCTCTGTGACCTGGTGACCGAGGCGTGCACGGGCAACTGGCAAACCGGAACCGACGCGAACGATAAGCCGGTCTACGACGTCGAAGGCTACCTCAAGCAGAGCCTCGACTTCGCTGGCAAAATGTACGACATCGTCCTGCTGTGGACCACGCTCGACTATCTACCAGAGCCGTTCGTTCCCGCGGTGGTCGCGCACCTGTATGAATCGCTGAACCCCGGCGGACAGGTGTTGGCGTTCTTCCATACGCGCAAGCAGCCGGAGGAATCGGCGTTCTGCCGCTTCCACGTGACGGAAGGCGACACAGTCGACATGCAGATCGCGCAGCCGTTTCCGATTCAGCGTGTATTCACGAACCGCAGCATTCAGGATCTGTTCAATCAGTGGTCGGGATTTCGTCAATTCCTCGCCAAAGACAGCATCTCGGAAGTCCTGATCACGCGATAGCTAACCGCGCAAGCTTGCTCGCATCCAAATATCTGCGTTTATCATCTGCAGTGAAGTCCAGGGATAAGTCATTTTTGGAGCGAATATGATTTCGTTGAAAGGCACGCGCGTTACATGGCTCGGACATGCTACCGTGCTCGTCCAGACGCCGAAGGGCACCAACATACTGATTGATCCATTCCTTCAGAACAATCCGAAGTATCCCAAGAGTTTCGAGCTGCCTGGGACGATCAATTACATCCTGTTAACGCACGGCCATGGAGACCACATTTCCGACGCGGTTCCGGTTGCGAAGAAGCACAAGTCGAATGTTGCCGCGATCTATGAACTGGCGGCCTACATTGCCAGCCAGGGAGCAGACAAGATCACCGGCTTCAACATTGGCGGAACTGTGCAATTGGACGATGTCGCTGTGACGATGGTGGAGGCGAAACACTCAGCGGGCGCGGAAGGGAAGAACGGCGCGCAATACGCGGGAGTGGCTACTGGCTTTGTTCTGACGATCGCGAACGGGCCGGTACTCTATCACGCGGGCGACACCACCGTGTTCACTGATATGAAGCTCATCAAGGAGCTTTATCATCCGGAACTGGCGATGTTGCCGATCGGCGGGTTCTATACGATGGGACCGAGAGAAGCCGCGCTCGCAGCGCAGTTTATCGAGCCAAAGGCAATTCTGCCCATACATTTCGGAACATTTCCGCCGCTGACAGGGACGCCGGATGAGCTGGATAAGTATTTGAATGGATCGATTGAGGTAATTCGCGTTGCACCCGGCGAATCGATTCAATAGATAGGAAACGGCTGGAATTGTCTCCAGCCGTCGTTCATTAAGCGGCTGGCTAGCTGCCCGAAGCGGCTTTGCGCTGCCGAGCCCAGCGCCGTCTGACTGCCTCTGAAATTCGCTTCCGCCCTTCGGCCGTCAGGTGGCGTTTCTTTCCGTTGTGAAGCGCGCCCGCGCCGTTTCCGTTCGAGCCCTTGGAACCGTTTTTGAGCAATGTACGCGCGCGCTGCAGCTGCGCGATCTCCCTATCGATCTGTGCAAGTATCTCCGCGACCCCCACGAGGCCTCCCTAGTCCCAACGCAGTGATAAGGAGGCTGCGTCGAGTAATTTCGTAGCAATTAGGAATGAGTTGCTGATCTGAAAAGATACCGAACAGTTCAGGCGATGACAAATAAAAAATGGTTCATCTGCGGAGATTAGTCACTAAGTACGATGCTGATGAGACGTGGAGATGTAGGGGCTAGACATGGAACCGACTTAGATCAGCTATAAGATGTCGTCTAGCTTTAAGTTATAAGTTGCGACTTTATGATCGATCTTCCTAGATGAGCGTAGTTCGCATTGGCCTTAAGTAACGTGACCATGATTAAGCTAAGAAGCGGGGAGAGGGTGAAGGGGGCAGGAAACAGCACGACGCCGGGCTAGAGGCGCGCACATCAGGCGGCGGCCCACGAGTGAGTCGTGCAGCTCAAAAAGTTTGCCTAATCAGATTACTTGAGGACGGATCAGACTCCGCGCGGAGCTTTTGCAGCCTGTAGAGCCTGTTCCTGAGCGGCCGTGGATGGGGTTGCGACTCCGGTGAGCTCCTGCCCATTCCCCCGAAGGGTGGGTGCATCCGCTGCGCGGTAGTTCCGCAGATCGCGAAGGATCTCGAGTTTTTCTCGGGCGTATTGTCCGGCCAGCCGGGTAAGCGCGTAGGTGATGATGTCGCTGTGGTGCAGGTCCTGCATGGCCGGATCGCGGCGCATGTTGAGCCAGAGGCGATGAACGAGCTGAACGTCATCGGGGCCAAGAGTGGGTGCATGAGGTCCGATGTAGAAGACCTTAACCTCGCCGTTCTGGCCGACGACGTAGAAGTTGAACTGCCGCTTCGGTTCGGGCAGGTTCTCCCATGCCTGGCCAAGGTGGAAGGCCTGGTCCTCGGCGGTCATCGAAGTCGATTGTCCCGAACAGACGGAGTCGACTTCGAGAGAGTTGGCGCTCTGCACCAGAGCTGCAAAGACATCACCCGCCGGGACTACCAGCAGGGAAATCTTCTTGCCGAAGCTCTCCGCCACCGATACAGCCTTGGTGAAGAGCATCTGTTCGTGCTCACTGAAGCTCTGGTCCTCGGCACTCAAATATTCAGGGCCACCAGCGCCCATCATGCGGACGCTCATGACCACCACGTCGCGATCTTCGGTTTTGGTGCGGCCCAGTACCCACTTGAGCGCGACAGGGTTGGTCGCGTCGCGCATCGTGACCATGATGCCGCCGGGCCGGAGCGCGACCGATTCGCGATCGATGTTGTCCTGATGCTCGAGCTGGAAGTGATCTTTCATCTGCCGGGCGGTGAGCGCGTGTTTGCGGAGGTTTGCGCGCTCGGAGATGGTGAAGATCACGAAAAAAGAGGCCGCGAACATGACGCCAGTGACTGTCGCCACCGATTTGGTGAACAGATTCACCGTGGCAACCGACAGCAGGACGAGGAAGACGCACATCAGACCGAGGGGAATCTCGATCTTGCCAATCTTGAGGTTCGGAGGAACCTTCCAGCCGCGTTCGCCGTGGTACTTCCAGCGAAGCACCAGCATCGCCAGGCTGTTGAAGGTGAACGACCAGATTACGCCGAAGGCATACGCTTCGCCGATGGTGATGACGTCACCGCGCGAAGCGATAATCGTGAACATCTGGAGCGCGAAGACGAGGTTGACGATGCGATAGCTGGTTCCAAATCGAGGGTGCGGCTTGCGGAACCAGTCTGTCAGCACGCCGTCTTCGGCCACGCGCATCAGCACGCCGGTGGATCCGATCATCGAGGTGTTGATGGCGCCGGAGAGAATGAGGAAGCCGACGAATACGACGAAGACGCGGAAAGCCACGCGCCAGAACATCGGTCCGACCATGTACATGGCAAGGCCGGCGATCAGGTTGTTCTGGTAGATCTGCGTCCGGGGGCCGTCGGGGATCAGCATGGATGCCAGAAGGGTCGCGCCGCCGGTGAAGACCAGGCTGTAGATCGCGATGACAATCGCAGCCCGCTTCAGGTTCTTCAGCTTAGGATGCTGGATCTCGCGATTGACCTGCGCAAGGCTCTCTTCACCGCTCATAGCGAGAATGGAGTGGCCGAAGGCCATGATGATGCCGAACAGGCCGAAGATGGGCAGGCCCGAGTTCTTGAGGAAGCCGAGCGCGTCGGGACTGAATCGCAGGTTCGATGGTGTTGGAGGCGGAGGCAGGTGAACGCCCCGTACCATGACGGAGTAGGCGCCCCAGAGGAACAGGATCACCACCATGATAGTGGTGATCTGCATGATGCGGAGGGCCTTGTCGCTGGACTCCTCGATGCCCTTAATGTTTTCCCACCAGTAGTAGATGGTCACCGCCGCCGCGAATACGGCGGAGGTGTAGTTCATGTCGAACTGGAAGGGCTGGCCGTGTGCGTTGATCAGGGCCGGAGGCAGCCAGTGGCTGTTGTTGGCCACCACCAGCAATTCGTTCATGAGGCCTGTGATGTACTGGCCGGCAGACACGCCGGAGATGGGGCCGGTAAGGATGTAGTCGAACATCAGCGCCGAGACGCTCAGCTTCGCAAAGCCGCCGCCTAGCGCCTCTTTGACGACGCGGTACACGCCGCCGCGGGTAAACATGGAGCAGCTTTCGACGTATACGGCGCGTACGGCGAAGCTGAAGAGCATGATACCGAGGATGAACCAGGGAGCTGCGGCGCCGATCGCCTGCTCAGCGATGCCTCCTGCGTAGAAGGCCGACGAACCGAGGTCATTGAGGACGATGGCTGCGGCACGCCAGAAGGAAATGAACGTGAGCATCACGGAGGATGCCACGATGAGCCGGACGCGGTCAGACGGAGGGGCTACGATCGTTCGTGTGGATGCCATTACAAATGCGCCGGCGTGTTTCTGGCGCTGAAAGTACAGAGGGCCCACCCTTCCGTGCGCCCTTGGCTGAGTTTAGTGCTGCTTGATACGCCAGTCAACAAAGAAAGCCAAACCCTTGTAAATGAGATGGAAAAACGAGTGACGTCCCGGTTTATTCACCGCTTCGTTGAAGATGGCTTCGAATCGACCGGCGGAGCGGATATGGAACAACTCCGGCACGTTCGGCGGCGAAAAAGGTCTTCACAAGAAGACGGAGAGCCCGGTTGGCCTGATTCCTGTGCGGAGTGTAAGCATTTACATATAAAGAATTCCTAAGGGAACCGCGATTCCGAGCGCCCATTTAGGCTTCTGCGTCCTGAAGTAGGGCAGGCCGCGGCTTTGCCTCGCGGATGCTTTACACTCCACCCTGTATGCGCTGGGAATCAATGAAGTTGTGGGGAGCGCCAGTTATCTCGGCGGCGCTGCTGGAGCTGCCGTTTCCGATCGCCGGCCCCATGCCGCCCTGGCGCAGTGTGTTCGCATGGTTTGGGCTCGTTCCGCTTCTTTGGGCTTTGCTGAAGCCTGAGACCGTGGATTGCGAGCGGCCTTTTCGCCGGGCGTTTCTGCTTGGTTATCTCTGCGGCGTGCTCTGGTACATGGGCAACTGCTACTGGGTGCGGGATACGATGCTGCACTACGGCGATATGCCGACGGGGGCGCCGACGCTGCTGCTTATGGCGTTCAGCCTTGTGCTGGGGCTGTACTTCGGCCTCTTCGGGCTGGGCTTGATGCTTGTCCGCAAGGCGACAGGCCACCCGCATTTCGCTCTGGTGTTTGCTCCCTTTTTGTGGACAGCGCTGGAGCTCGCCGGTGCGAGGATCACGAGTGTTCCTTGGGATCAACTCGGGTATTCTCAGGTCGATAACGGGATCGTAAATAAGCTGGCACCGTGGACTGGGGTGTATGGGATTACGTTCCTGCTTGTTGGCGCAAACGCGCTGTTGGCTGGGCTGATGCAGGCGGCGGAACGAATGCAGGATCATGTCGCTCGACTTCGTATCCGAAGCTGGCATTTTGTCGTGGTGTTGGGGATTATCTTCCTTGCCAATGGTCACCTGATCCAGTCTCGATCGCAGACTGCCAGCCCAGCCAGCGCCATCCTCCTTCAGCCCAACCTCGACGTAGGAGGCGACAACGAATGGAGCGCGCCCGGCCAATGGGATCAGCACATTGCCGAAATCACTTACCTGACCTCCGCGTCCGGCACCGCGGAGAAGAGTTACATCGCAGGAATTCCGCAGACGGGCGCGGCGCTCGTCCAGTCCACCCCGGCGCATCCCGATCTGATCGTTTGGCCTGAGGCCCCATCTCCATTCGCCGAGAACGATCCACGGTTTCAGAAGGCCATGGCCTCGCTTGCGATCACCGATCAGGCTCCACTCATTGTCGGCGGGATCGGGAGCGACTATTCACAGGATCAACAGCAATGGCTCGACTACAACTCCGCGATGGTTTTCGCGCCGGACGGCCACCGGGTGGGCCGCTACGACAAGATTCACCTTGTGCCATTCGGTGAGTACATTCCGTTCCAGCAGTATCTGACTTTTGCGCATAAACTCACGGGCAAGGTCTCGTCCTTCTCGCGTGGCACAGATCGCAGCACCTTCCGCCTCAACGGCCACCGGTACGGCGTGTTTATCTGCTACGAAGCCGTCTTCGCCGATGAGGTGCGGCATTTCGCGCAACTTGGCGCTGAGGTGCTGGTCAACATCAGCGATGATGGCTGGTACGGCGACACGAGCGCCCCCTGGCAGCACCTGAACATGGTTCGCATGCGCGCCATTGAAAACCGCCGCTGGTTGCTTCGCGCCACCAACAACGGGGTCACGGCCGCGATCGATCCCTACGGCCGCGTTCGGCAGAGCATTCCGCGCCACCAGGAGGACGCGCTGCCTGCGCAGTATGGCTTTCGTGACGACGTCACCTTTTACTCCGCGCATGGTAACGTCTTTGCCTGGCTCTGCGTTCTGGTCTCGGCCGCCATTCTGTTGTGGTGCCTGAAGAGGACAATCCGCAATTTCGTAGAACGTCGCTCTGAGTCCAAAGTCCGCTAGCTCTGCCAAACCGCTCACTCCGCTAATCGCGCTCGCTCCGCTATACTTACCCCAGTGCAGCTGGGGGTCTTAAGCCGGCTCGCCAATTCACCATCAAGTCAGGTCATCAGAGCAAAGTGGCATTAAGCGATCTCGAATACGCCTACGCTCCAGTGCGCGATCAAGTCCGCGACCTGCGGGAGTATCTTTGACCCTGCCCGCCTCCGTAGGGAACTAGCCGACATCGAAACCAAGCTTGCCGACCCTGCCATGTGGTCGAACCCTGCCGCCTCGCAGCCATTGATGCGCGACCGCAAGCGGCTGGAAGAGCTTGTGGCGCGGGACGAAGAGCTCGTCCGCCGGACCAGCGACATCGAGGCTTATTTTGAGTTGGCGCGGGAGGGCGAAGACGTTCTCGCCGACCTCGAGCGGGATATCAAGGCGCTCGGCACATTCACGGAAGAGCTTGAAGCGCGGACGATGCTTTCGGGTGAGACCGATCCCCTCAACGCGATCGTGACGGTTCACCCCGGCGCGGGTGGCACAGAGAGCCAGGACTGGGCTGAGATGCTGATGCGCATGTACCTGCGCTGGGCCGAGCAGCAGGGCTTCAAAACAGAAATGAACGATTACCAGGACGGTGAAGAAGCGGGCATCAAATCGGCCACGTTCACTATCACAGGCGAATACGCGTTCGGTCAGCTCGCCGGCGAGAGCGGAGTGCATCGTCTGGTGCGGATCTCGCCGTTCGATTCAGCCAAGCGCCGCCACACTTCGTTCGCGTCAGTCTTTGTTTCGCCTGAAATCGACGACTCCATCCAGGTCGACATCAAGCAGGAAGATCTGCGCATCGACACATACCGGTCGGGGGGCAAGGGTGGACAGCACGTCAACACCACCGATTCCGCCGTCCGCATAACGCATAATCCGACGGGGATCGTGGTGCAGTGCCAAAACGAGCGCTCGCAGCACAAGAATCGCGAGAAGGCGATGAAGATGCTGCGATCGCGTTTGTACGAATTTGAACTTGAAAAGAAACGTGCTGAGACCAAGAAACTTGAAGATTCAAAGCTCGACATCAACTTCGGTTCGCAGATTCGCTCCTACGTGCTGCAGCCCTACCGTATTGCCAAAGATCACCGGACCAAGGTGGAGGTGGGCGACGTGGACAAAGTTCTTGACGGTTATCTGGAGCCCTTCCTTCGCGGATACCTGCTGGCCAAGCGGCGCGGCACCGCTGTAGCGACGGGCGGCGACGACGAACTCGATGTTTAGCTCTCGGGGCGCACCCGGAATTGAAGACCAACAGCTGACAACTTCCCTATGAATGATCCTGCACTGATCGACGAAATGCTTCGCAAGTCGCAGACAATTGCTGTTGTGGGCATGAGCGACAAGCCCTGGCGCGCCAGCCATAACATAGGACGGTATCTTGTGATGCAGGGCTACCGCGTGCTCCCGGTCAATCCGAAGCTGAAAGAGGTGCACGGGTTGAAGGCGTATCCCGATCTCGAATCGGCGCATGCGGCGGCGAAGGCAGACGGGTCGAGCATCGATCTGGTCGATGTCTTTCGAGCTTCAGACGAGGTTCCGCCCATCGTCGAAGACGTGATCCGGCTCGGCATCCCATACCTTTGGCTTCAGGAAGACGTGATCAACGATCGGGCGATGTCGCGCGCAAGATCTGCAGGGGTGAAAGCCGTGCAGAACGTATGCATCTTCCGCGAACACGCGCAGAGGGTAGGGTGAGTGGTGAGTCTGCGGGATCATTTTGTAACCAAGCACGTTGCGGTCTCGTCGAATAAAGGGGTTCCGATCCAGCACTGATGCGATTTCTACGCACGATCATCGCTCTCGCGTTCGCGTTCACCGCGGCTCTCCCGGGTTTTGCCGCATCTAACTCCGCCGATCTTCCCCATGTCCACGTTCAACTCATTGCGCCTGATGCGCAGTTTCACCCCGGTGCGAACAAAGCGGGACTCTACTTCAAGCTCGAGCCTGGCTGGCATGTGTACTGGAAGAACCCCGGCGATGCGGGCGAACCGCCACGCATCAAGTGGACTCTTTCGCAAGGCGTAAGCGCAGGCGCCCTCCAGTACCCGGTACCGAAACGCCTTCCACTCGGCCCATTGATGGACTTCGGCTATGAGGACGAAGTCGTTTTTCCGTTTCAGGTTGACGTTGCCAGTGCTGCATCCAGCGGCTCCGCCACCCTCCAGGCAAAAGTCAGCTGGCTTGTCTGCCGCGGTAGTTGTATACCCGAGAAGACAGAGCTCGCGATCGTGCGCCCAATCGGGCAGGGAACTGAATCGGCGCAGCCTGATCAGCAGATCTGGGCGCGCCTCGCCGTCAAACTCCCACAAGCACCACCTGCGAATCTGAAGATCGGCTTCGCTCCAACCGCAATTGGCTTTCGCCTCACCGTCATCACAGGACAGAAAGAAGCGGAAGCCTCCTTCTTCCCGTCAAAGCCCGACATCCTCTCCAATCCCGCTCCGCAGAAAGTTACGCCAACCGCAAACGGCCTCACTCTTGATCTGAAGAAGGATGAGACTCTCACCGCCAATCCGAAAGAGTTAACCGGTCTATTCCTTCTCTCCAACAACCGCGCCTACGAGCTGATCGTTCCACTCGGCTCGCCGAAGCCGGCCCAAGCGGCTCCGCCCGAAGCTGCACCAGCTTCAAGCACTGCCTCCGCCGGCCCGAGCGCTGCTGGTTCTTCTAGCTCCGTCAATTCCGTGAAGCCCGCTCAGACGGGTCTCCTTCGGGCAGCAGCGCTCGCTTTTCTCGGTGGGCTGATTCTTAATCTGATGCCCTGTGTTTTCCCGGTCCTCTTCATCAAAGGCCTCTCACTCGTCCAATCCGGTGCAGAAGAGAAGCACAAGCTGAGAACGCATGGTCTCGTGTACACGCTCGGCATTCTTGTTTCGTTCTGGATGCTGGTTGGTGTGCTGCTGGGATTGAGGTCGGCGGGATCGCACCTGGGCTGGGGATTCCAGTTTCAGTCGCCAGTGTTCCTGTCGTTGATGGCCGCGCTGCTGTTCTTCCTTGGGCTTTCCCTTGCCGGTCAGTTTGAAATCGGACTCACCCTCACCGGGGCAGGCGGTTCGCTCGCTGCGAAGCAAGGCTATACCGGCAGCTTCTTTACGGGAGTGCTCGCGGTCATTGTGGCTACGCCGTGCACCGCGCCCTTCATGGGAGTGGCTCTCGGCTACGCGCTCTCGCAAACCGGCATCGTGACATTCGCCGTTTTCACTGCGCTCGCGCTTGGACTCGCGGCGCCTTATCTTGCACTTACGCTTCAGCCCGCGTGGACGCGCATTTTGCCGCGCCCGGGCGCGTGGATGGAAGTGCTGAAACAAGCTGTTTCAGTTCCTATCTTCGGCACGGTGATCTGGCTGGCCTGGGTCATCGCGAATGCTTATGGCGCAGCAATGTTGGCTGCTTTGCTTTGCAGTTTTCTGCTGTTGGCGATTGCAGGATGGTTTCTGGGGCGATGGCCCGCAAAGGCGTGGTCGACCTGGATCGCCGGTTTGGTCGTGATCACGGTGGTGTGGGTCTGCGTGGTGGCGCCGCGCGAACTGACACCATCAACCTCGAATTCGAGTGTCAATGCGGTGGCCTCAAAGACCGGTGAAGGCTGGCAGCCGTGGTCTGCCGAGGGCGTTACGCGTTACCAATCCCAGGGCCGTCCCATCTTCGTCGACTTCACCGCAAGCTGGTGTCTCTCTTGTCAGGTGAACGAGCGCGTTGCCCTCGGCAAGCCGGAGGTTCAGAAAGCCTTCGCCGATTCCAACGTCGTTCTCATGCGCGCCGACTGGACTCGCTATGACGACAGCATCACACGCGTCCTGAACAGCTTTGGCCGCAGCGGGGTGCCAACTTACGCACTGTATGTTCCGGGAGAGAGCCAGCCGCGTCTTCTTCCGGAAGTGCTCACTCCGGGAATTGTCACAGACGCCCTCGCGCAGCTTCCGCACGGTTCAACGCAGAGCAGCGCGTCCAACGCGCACTAGTCAGTACCTTTGTGAAGGCGGGCGCGATTACCAGGTGAAGTAGTGCCGTCCCATTGCTCTCAGGCTCGGGTGCAGCGGCAGGTCATAGCGCGACTCGACTTCGTACCGCGGAATCCCGCAAGCTTCTTCCGCGTAAGTCATGATCTGCCGCGCGTTGGTCCTGTCCATCAGACGCAGGTTGGTCATCACCGGCACAGGGCGAGACTCTGGTCCGCGGCGCAGGCTACTTTCGAACTGCTGCTGATACGTGTTCTCGTTCCAATCCGGTTTCATGATTGTCTCCACTCTGCTGCGGCGCGTAGCTCACGCCGTCCTGCCTATGTTGAATGCAAAGCGATCGCCAAAGTCATCGAGCACAACCGTCGAGCTCTGAGTGATGGAACGGAAACGGGTTAGGGAAAGTTCCATCTATCGCTACGATTCATCTGCAGGCGAGGAGACGAAGTTAAGTGACGAAATCTCGTCGCACGGTGACACTATTTAGTCACTTCCCGACGTCGTATGCGACGAACTTCAACGCGCGACCTTCTGCTGCCCGCCTGAGTCGCGTTTGCGAAATGGGTGAAGATCTCCTAACCGGGTGAGCCGCGTGCTCTGCCGTCTCGTCACTTTTGCACAGAATTCATGTTGATGCGTCGGGATGGGATGGGGAAGAATTTCTAGGCACCCGCGAGATCTCAAATGCACTTACTGAAGCGGGCGGAGGTCTGAGGTCGATGAGCAAGGTTCGTGTGCTGGTGGGAACGCGGAAGGGTGCGTTCATTCTGTCGTCGGATGGGAAGCGGGAGAACTGGGATGTGAGCGGGCCCTTCTTTGCAGGGTGGGAGATTTACCACATGAAGGGATCGCCGGTGAACCCGGAGCGAGTGTATGTTTCACAGACCAGCGCATGGTTCGGACAGCTGTTTCAGGCTTCAGACGATGGCGGGAAGACGTGGTATCAGCCGGGAGTGAAGCCTGACGATCCGAATGCGCAACCACAGTGGCCGCCGGTGAAGAGTAACCGGTTCGTGTATGACTCGTCGGAAGAGACAGGCAAGCCGCTGACAACGCATCAGTGGTACGACGGCACGCAGCATCCGTGGGAGTTCAAGCGCGTATGGCACGTCGAGCCCTCGTTGACGGATCCGAACACGGTCTACGCAGGCGTGGAAGATGCGGCGATTTTCAAGTCGACGGATGGCGGGGCGAACTGGAACGAGATGCCGGGGTTGCGTGGTCACGGGACCGGGCCGAAGTGGCAGCCGGGCGCTGGCGGAATGTGCCTGCACACCATCATTCTCGATCCCAAGAATCCGGACCGGATGTTCATCGCGATTTCGGCGGCGGGTGCGTTCCGGACGGATGACGGCGGGAAGACGTGGAAACCGATCAACAAGGGATTGAAGTCGCAGTTCATTCCTGATCCCAATGCAGAGGTGGGACACTGCGTGCACCACATTGCGATGAATCCCGACCGGCCGAATACGTTGTTCATGCAGAAACACTGGGATGTGATGAGGTCGGATGATGCGGGTGACAGCTGGACCGAAGTGAGCGGAAACCTGCCGACGGACTTCGGGTTCGTCATCGATGTCAATTCGAACGAGCCGGAGACGGTCTATGTGGTGCCGATCAAAAGCGATTCGGAACACTTTCCGCTGGAGGGGAAGCTGCGCGTATATCGCAGCAAAACCGGCGGGAACGAGTGGGAAGAGCTCGCGAAGGGCTTGCCCGAGAAGGACTGCTACGTAAACGTGCTGCGTGACGCGATGGCCGTGGACAGGCTGGATAAGTGCGGCGTGTACTTCGGCACGACCGGCGGACAGGTGTATGTGTCACCGGATGGTGGAGACACGTGGAAGGCGATTGTGCACGATCTGCCGGCGGTGTTGTCGGTTGAGGTGCAGACGATCCCTTGAATGCTGAGTCCTCACCCAGGTCTCAGAATCGAGACCTGGGGCACCCGACCTGGAGAGCAATGTCCATATCCGTGAACAACGTGCGCGTACAAATCCCTTACCACCTGCGCAATCTGGCGCGGGTGGAGGGGGAGCTTGTGCTTGAAGTGGCGGGGCGGGTGACAATCAAGTCGGTGCTGGATGCGCTGGAGCGGCGTTATCCGATGCTGTGCGGGACGATCCGCGAGCATGACACGCTCAAGCGGCGGGCATTCCTCAGGTTCTTCGCGTGCGAGGAGGATCTGTCGCATCAATCGGCGGATCTGGAACTGCCGGCGGCCGTTGCATCGGGCAAGGAGCCGTTCCTGATTATCGGGGCGATTGCGGGCGGGTGAGTTTGTCCAGATGCTCCCCGGCTCCAAATGCGACGGACCAGGGGCACCCTTAAAGAGAACTTAGTGTTCGCCTCTGCCGGGGCGGAGCATTAGCTCGCGAATGGCTTCGCGCGGGTCTTTGCCTTGTTCAAGGATGAGTTCCATCTGTTCTGTGATGGGCATCTCGATGTTGCGTTCGCGGGCTAGTTCGAGGGCTGCGCGCGTGGTGAGAACGCCTTCAGCGACCTTTCCGCCCAAGCTCTCCAGGATTTCGGGAAGCTTGCGGCCCTGCCCGAGAGCCTGGCCGACGGTGCGATTGCGCGAGAGAGAGCCGGTGCAGGTGAGTACGAGGTCGCCGACACCGCTGAGTCCGGCGAGCGTCTGGGGATTGCCGCCGCAAGCCACGGCGAGGCGTGTCATTTCTGCGATACCGCGGGTGATGAGTGCGGCGGTGGAGTTGTGGCCGAGACCGACTCCGACGGCGATTCCGGCGGCGATGGCGATTACGTTTTTGAGAGCGCCGCCAAGTTCGACTCCGATGACGTCGCTGGAAGTGTAGAGGCGAAGCGTCTCGGAACTGAATTCCTGCTGAATGAAATGGGCCACCTGGAAGTCGCTGAACGCTACCGTGACGGCGGTTGGCTGTCCCTGCGCCACTTCGAGGGCAAAACTGGGACCTGAAAAGGCGCCGATGGAGACCAGTGTTCCGACTGGTTCGAGCACGCTGGAGATCACCTGTGTCATGCGGAGATGCGTGCCTTTTTCGACGCCCTTGGTCGCGCTGACGATGAACTGGCCGTTGTGGATCTGAGCCTTGACGCGCTGCAGCGTTGAGCGAAGGAATTCCGACGGTATGACGGAGACGATGATCTGCGCTTCGGAGATGGCAGCGGGATCGGCAGTGACGGCGAGATCTGAGGGCAGCGGAAATCCGGGGAGAAACAGGGTATTTTCGCGCGCGGCATCGATGGTGTTCGCTTCCTGCTCGCTATGCGCCCAGAGCGTGACTTCATGGCCAGCGCGGCGGCAAAGGGAGAGTGCGATCGCTGTGCCCCAGGCTCCTGCGCCAAGAACGACGATTCGGCTCATGCGGGTTTTCTCTCCTGAGTGCGCGAGCCGAAACGGTTTTCGGTGCCCGAGAGGAGGCGGCGAACGTTGGCGTGGTGTTTGATGATGATGAGTGCCGCCACGATGATCTGCGCGGCGATGAAGAACGCCGGCCTGTCGCCGTGAACCAGGAAGTACGCGAAGATTGGAAAACTTCCTGCGCCGACGATCGAAGCTAGTGAGACATAGCGGCTGAGCATGAGCACGATAAAGAAAAGTGTGATGGAGGAGAGAGCGGCCCAGGGCGCTGCCACGAGGAAGACGCCGAATCCGGTGGCGACGCCTTTCCCTCCGCGGAAGCGCAGCCAGACGGGGAACATATGTCCGAGAACGGCGACGACCGCGGCGAGAGCCTCGACGTTGCGCGGGGCCCATTCTGGGATGTTTGGAGCGACGTAAGCGGCCAGGGCGACTGCTGCAGCGCCTTTGATCACGTCGAGCGCAAAGGTCGCGGCGCCCAGCCCTTTGCCTCCGGAGCGCATGACGTTCGTTGCGCCGATGTTGCCGCTGCCAACGGAGCGGATGTCCTGATTGCGAAAGAGTCTGACCAGCAGGTACCCGACGGGGATGGACCCGAGCAGATACGAGGCAAGGACGAGCAGACTGATTGCCAGGAGCATGACAAAACAGAGTTTAGCAGGAAATCCGGAAGGGAAATGAGACGCGCGCGAGGTTATCGAACGTAGCCGCGCTTTGCCCATTTTGGGCGGGTGGCGCGGCCTCCTCGGAATCTAAGTGTGGAACTGATCAGGCGGCGCAGTTCGCGAGCTGCTGATAGCGGGTTGCGCTGCCAAATTTATGGAGCGAATACCATGCTGCAAGAGCAGACGGAGTGTAGAGGTCGAGGGTCTTGAAGATTTCCCGCGCGAACTCAAGCGGGTTGAGGCCTGACGCGGTGATCACGCCCTCATCGGCGATCGCGGGTATATCGCAGTAGAACTTTTCGCCGCGATAGCCGGAAGCGATCAGGTAATCCCGCGAGTTGCTGGTGTGGTGATGGTCGTCGAGCATGCCTGCGCGAGCAAGGGCGAAGGTGGCACCGCAGATGGCGGCGACTGGAATGCACTTAATGAAAAAGGATCGAGCTACATCGATCGCTGCCATGTTGGCGTGTGTCTCCCAAGTTTCACCGCCGGGAAGGATCAGCATGGCGGCATGGTTCGTTTCGATGTCGGAGAGCGTGATATCGGGAACGACGCGCAGGCCGCTCATGGTGACAACCGGCTTTCGGGCAGCGCCCACCGTGATGAGACGATAGCGATCCGGGGACTTCTGATCGCGCGGATTGCTGATTCCGGCAGCGGCAAAAGAGGTTTCCCAATCGGCCATGGTGTCGAAGACGAAGAGATAGACGTTGCGAGCGGACATTCCGGACGACCTCCAGCTGACAAAACAATCTTCGCTCGGCGAATATGACAAAGAGTGTCATATTTGATGTGAGAAGTTTGAATTGTTGAGGAAAATGCCCCAGCCATGAAAGCGGATCGATTGATGTCAGTGCTGTTGCTGCTGCAAGCGCGCGGGCAGGTGACTGAACGTGAACTGGCGGAGCAACTGGAGGTCTCGCAGCGAACGATCCATCGCGATCTGGAAGCTCTGAGCGCCGCACGCATTCCGGTTTCGGCTGTTCGAGGAGCTCAGGGAGGCTGGCAACTGGAGAAGGGCTGGCGGACGCAGGTGCCAAGCCTCGATGAAGCCGAGTTGCGTGCGCTGCTGATGGCGCAGCCTCGGAGCCTGGGCAATCCGCGGATGGCTGCGGCGGCACAGAGTGCGTTGAACAAGCTGATGGCCGCGATGCCTGACTCCATGAAGGCGAAGGCGGCGCACATGCAGCAGCGGCTCCATGTCGATCCGACTGGGTGGCGCGATACGGGCGAGGACATCTCGATGCTGGCCGCGGTGCAAGAGGGGGTCTCGCGGGACCGGAAGCTGACGTTTGAATACACGAAGGCGGACGGAGAGGAGTCGAGCCGGACGGTGGATCCGCTGGGGCTGGTGTCGAAGGGCCTGAGCTGGTACCTGGTGGCGCGCACCGCCAAAGGGATGCGAACATTCCGCGTGTCGCGTATGCGCAAGGTGACGTTGCTGGCGGTCCAGTTTGAGCGGCCGGCGCGATTCGATCTGGCGGAGCACTGGAAGGCGGCGACGGCGGAACTGGATCGGAAAAGGGCAAGTTTCCGAACCGTGCTTTCGCTGAAGCCGGAGAGCGTGCGACGGATCCAGTCGTGGTGCGTGACACGTGAGGCATCGCGGGAGTGGGCGAAGCGAACTGGAGAGGGGCGAGTAGCGCTCGAGGTGGACTTCGACGACGAGGGGATGGCGCGATTTTTCGTTCTGGGCATGGGTGCTTCCGTACGAGTGCTGGAGCCCGCAGGGCTGAAAGAATGGGTGGCGCACGAGGCGCGAGAAGTAAACGCCGGCCTCGCTTTGGCGTGACGAGATTTCAATATCCGCAGCGGGATGTCAGGCGTATACTTCGTGCGCTCCCCCAAAATCAATGACAGGTTCGCGTGAAAGGACGGAGAGATCATGCCCAGTTATCTCGTGCAGGTTTCGTACAACTCAGAGGCAGTGGCGGCGCTGGCAAAAAAGCCGCAAGATCGGACAGCGGTGGTCGGCAAGGTAGTGGAGAAGCTTGGAGGTTCGCTCAAGGGCGCGTGGCTGTGCTTCGGCGACTACGATACGGTGGTTGTTGTGGATCTGCCGGACAATGTGAGCGCGGCGGCGTTTGCGATGGCGATCAGCGCGGGCGGATCGTGCAAGACGGTGAAGACAACTCCGTTGATGTCGGTTGAAGAAGGGCAGGCGGCAATGAAGAAGGCGGGTGGGGCCGGGTACAAGCCTGTAGCGAAGTAACGCAAGTGCCGAACATCCTGGCCGGCAAAGGCAGAAGCGCTTTGCCGGCCTCGGTATAGAGTTTCTATCGCGATTACTCATCGCTCTTCGCTTTCCTTTCGACGGTCTTTGACGTCTCGCCATCGTCTTTGAAAAACTCGCCACATGCGATACAGCGGCAGGATTGAATATGCGGACGCCCGCAAGATGCGCACCCGCAACAAGGGTTATTACCGCGTTCTTCACTGGCCCATCTGGATCTGGGTCTTTTTTCTCGCGCCGGGTCCGCTGGTCTTCAGCCTGTTTGCGCACGGATTCAGCAAGGCCAACGGGGCTTGGCTGGCGCTTGTGCTGATCGGCACGGGAATCGCAGGACTTCGGGGCCAGCTTCCGGGCTGCGAACCTGCGCCGTACATCCTTCGCTTCGATGAGGATCGACCGAATCCGCTCTACCGCAAGGTCTGCTATACCTTCGCCTGGAACGCGGTGCTGAACTTCGCCCTGCTCAATCTCACGGGACTGATGATCGCCGTCATCACAGGCGTGTGGACGATGAAGCAGCTTTACCAGTATGTCTATTTCCCGCTGGCGATCTTCATTCTGCTGCTCGGAGCTTTCGGCAAGCTGCCGCGCGTGGGCAGGTCGACGAAAGGCGAGGGTATCGAGCGCCGCTACTTCTACGGCTCGGTCTGGGCTGTGACGACGGCACAGACAGTTCTGCTGGTTCTCTGGAAGACGCTGCCGCTGACGCGTACCGGCAGTCTGATCAAGCTGGTCATCTATGCCGGACTGCTGTTCCTGATGGGATCATTTGCCTACAACGGTGCGCTGCCGCGCACGCGGCCGATTCTGCCGGGTGAAGTGATGGTCGACTAAGAGAGCAGAGAAACAGAGAACAGAGACCAGAACCATCTTGTTCCCACCCTAAACCGCAAAAGCGCGGTTTAGGATGGGGCACCCACGATGTTGGGTTGAACAGAAGAGCGCTGTCAGGCTTTGGCGGCGCGGCGTTCGCGGCCGCTGAGCAGGTAGATGGCGGCGCGGAGCTCGAGGAGCGGGTCGGCGGAGGGCTCGATGCCGTCGACGCGGGGGATGGGATCGAAGATGATGTGCTTCTGCTGCACGAGGCTGTCGGGCAGAACACTGGTGAGCTCGACGGTTCCGAATTCGACGAGCTCGCGATCTTCGGGCCAGTGGATGGTGGCGTCGTCGGTGACGTCGCCGGGCGCGGCGATCTGAACGTAGATCTTGAAGCGCACAGGCGACTGCTTCACGCGATGCTCGAGCTCTTCATAGTGATGATTTTCGCGGACGATCTCTTCGCCGGAGATGTAGTCATTGCCGGCTTCCGGAACGATGCGATAGCGGCCGTAGCGCGTTTCTCCTGCCGCGTTGGTGAACTTGAATGCGGTGACGCCGAAGTAGGTGTCGCGGGCCAGGCTCGATGGGAAGGGCTTGGGTGTCTGCACGAAGCGGAGCGCGGCGGGATGCGTGCCGAGGAACTGCTCGATCGGTTTGGGCGAAGGGACTTCAGGGCCGCTGGCTGCTGCGGCGCGAAGGAATTCGAGAAACTCATAGCCGTCCCGGGTAGGGAAGCCGTCGGTAGAGTGGCTGACGATGTCCGTGTGAACGTGGTCGGCGAGGTTGAAGCGGATGGCGAGACCACGCGGGTTGGCGTCGGGCTTGCTGTCGGGCATCTCGGGAATGCCGGTGGAGTTTGAGAAGCGCGCGGTGACGGGCGTGGATTCGCGCTGGATATGCTGAGCACTGGTGAGAGACTTCGCAGCCGCTGCGGGCTTGAAGGTTCCGCTGAGCATGAGTCCTTTGGCGTGCGCGGGGCGGAAGCCGGGGTGCGGTCCGAAGATCTTGTGGAACTGGGCGAGGAGGTCGTTGGCAAGTGCAACTACACGGTCGTCGTTGGGCAGAGGCATTGGGGAAGTCTCCGTTCTTTTCGGCTGATGGAGTTGAGGCCGTAGTACAGAAGATACATGTGCGGGATGAGTGGACTCGTGAAAATCAGGCCGGCTCTCTCGGATACGGAGCGTACTTCCTGTGTGACGAAAATTGAAGAACGGGAAGAGTATCTAGGTCGACGAGAGCAAGTGTCACCAGGCGCTTCGTGTCTAAGTCTTTGATCGGGGGCATATTTCCTAAGGCTGGGGGCGCTCAGCTGCGGAACCCATCCCCTATTTGCGTTTTTATTTCTGCGTACTTTTCTGTCTTATTCCTCTGCGGGAGCGGGTTAGGTGCGGATCGAGATTGTATTTGATTCGGATGTTCCCCTTTCTTCCACCTGCGCTGAAGCTCCGGCGCGACAAGCCGCCTGCCGGAAGGCTTCGGCGCCAAGCTGCATTCCCCAACACTTCGGTGTGACAAGCGGGTTCGTGAAGAGCGAAGTTTGATCATGAGACTAGTGTGCGCTTTTGCGTGCACTGAAACTGCAAAATGGGCGAGAGGAATTTTCGGAACGGAATGAGAGACTTACGAGCGTCGCGGGGAGAGAGTGGGTTGACGTCTGTAGAACTGCTCGGTTTTAGCTCCTCGCTGCGCCTGGCTTCTCGCCTCCCATGTCTCCAAAGTCGGGAGACATGGGGCACCCATCATTCTTGTCTCCCAGGTCTCAGAATCGAGATCTCCACCCCGCGAACGAAGACCTGTTCGCGGGGACCCGGACATGGGGCACCCAGGGTTGTGGGTGCGACGCGGATGAGACTAGTACTTGACGATGGCGAGGAAGGAGTCGGGTTTGAGGCTGGCGCCGCCGACGAGGGCGCCGTCAATTTCTTCTTGGCTGCAGAGGGCGGTGGCGTTGTCGGGCTTGACACTGCCGCCGTAGAGGATGCGTATCTTTGAGGCGACATCGCTGCCGAGGAGCTTGGCGACTTCGGCGCGGACGATGCGATGGGCATCGACTGCCATTTCGGGCGTGGCGGTTTTGCCGGTGCCGATGGCCCAGACGGGCTCGTAGGCGATGACGATGGGAGCGGCGGCCTCGGGCGTGATTCCGGCGAAGGCGCCTGTGACCTGGGTCTTGAGGACCTGCTCAGTCTGGCCGGCTTCGCGCTCGGCGAGGACTTCGCCAATGCATACGACGGGAACGATGCCGTGCTTGAGCGCGGTGTGGAGCTTCTTGTTGACGATCTCGTCGGTTTCGCCGAAGTACTGGCGGCGCTCGGAGTGACCGATGAGAGTGTGGGTTCCGCCAACGGCTTTGAGCTGGAGGATGGAGGTCTCGCCGGTGAAAGCGCCTTCTTCAGCGAAGTAGATGTTCTGCGCGCCGACGGCTACGCTGGATCCCTTGGCCGCTTCGATGACGGTGGGCAGGAGAACGGGCGATGGGAAGAGGGCGATCTCGTCGCGGGTGTATCCGGCGACAGTGGGCAGGAATGCGTCGACAAAGGCCTTTGCCTCGGAAGGTGTTTTGTACATCTTCCAGTTGGCAGCAATAAGTTTCTTACGTGACATGTTGTGTGGAGTCCTCGAGATGATTTTATCGGAGGGAAACCACGTCTCTGTGATCGAAAGCACAATGCTGCCGGGCGGATCCGAACGTGATCGGCGCGTCAGAGGTGAGGGCTGAAGCGCGATCGATAAAATGCAACAAAAGGGTTGCATGTGGCATTTTGCCTACCCCCGCCCCCTCCCTATATACCCAAGAAGCAAGTGTCCTCTTCTCAACGTCTTGCGGCAGTGGGTGGCCGCCAAGTGTATCTCGGTATTGGACTTAGCTGTAAGTGTATCCAAATGAAGGGAGTTAGCTCTGGAGTGGCCCGAATCGGCGGTGCAATGCTTCGGCCAGCGCAGATCTGCTTCTGAACATGTATCCATTATGGATTTTTGGCGCCTAATTGACTGCAAACGGCGGGAGAGTTTTTGGCTTTCTGAATCAGGTACTTAGGCCTGAAGGCAAGGAAGGGCGGTTGACGAGATGCGCGCAACGGCGAGAGAGGTCGGAGCTGGTCAGGCGTGGAAGTGCGTGTGGCGCAGATTGCGGGCGGAGCGCTGCCCCCGTGTGGGAAGGGCGAGAGCGCTGGCCACGAAGCAGGCGCCAACGATCGCAATGGTGAGAAGCAGAGCGGGAAGAAAGTAGAGGAGCGACTCGCTATGGGCATCGAGGATCGTGGGGAATGTTCCGCGGACGTGGGTTGCCGTGAGCCAGACCAGACCGGCGACAATGCCGATTCCGCCAATGGAGAGGAGCGCTGCACCGATGACGACGAGAATGTTGCGGGCCATCGAATACCTGGAGAGAGACGCCGCTTGCGGCACATCTCGCATCGGCATTTCTTTTCCGGTACAGGATTATGAGCCGATCGGAGAGGGAGGGCAAGGGGAGAGCGCAGGGATCAGTGAGTAGGAAGTAGGGAGCGTCCGGCGAGGGAGGTAAGGATAGAGATCAAGTGCGGCTATTCTCTTCCTCTGGAGAGTTGCACTTGGGAGGCGTCTGGAGGTACTTCGCCGCGAAAGAATGCTTCTCGCTGGTCCGGATCGCCAAGATCCATCTGAAAGTGGTGCCAGGTGTCATCCTGCAGGACGGCCATGTTCCACGCGCCTGAGACGGTATCAGAAAACTGCCAGACGATGTGGTAGCCGTCTTCGTTTGTGAAGCCTTCCATGTCGGCCTGAATGATGGAGTCGCCGCGCTGCCACAGGAAACTGCGCACGGCGTGGAGCGCGGCGAGGCCTTCCTCAGTTTCAGAGCCAACAAGATGTTGGAAGGCATAGATGGTTTTGGTTTCGGCGAGGAATTCGTGGAGCCATGCGACGCCGCTTTCAGGCTTCGAGTCGGCCGTCTCTTCAGTGAACTCGGCAATTTCGTCCTGGCCGATCGACCCATCGCTGACGGGGTTGCGCTCGAGCAACGCTATCTCGAGTTCGCCGTGACCGGAGAGCAGGAGTGTCTCCCAGTCGTCTTCGTCGCCTTCTTCAACAGTGAGTTCGACGGATGGATGCTCGGCGGCGAGCAATTGGGACAACTCTTCGAGAGAGGGAAAGTCTTCGTGCTTGGAGAGGACGCGTGTGTAGTAGCCCACGCTGATTCTTCCTTTCAGGTGATTGGGATTGATTGGGTTCTATAGACGTGGCGCGCTGGTTAGCAGTTCTTGCGAGATTGGGGGAGTTCTATCAGGAGTTGGAATCTGTTGGGTAGGAGCCGACGCGGCTCCAGCGCGGGCGGTTGCGGAAGATGCCCATGGGGGCGGAGTTGAAGCAGGTGCGCAAGGCGCGCTGAAGGAGGCGCTGTCCCCAGAAGCCGACGGCGATGGCACAGAGGGAGCAGACGAGCCAGATGGCCCAGCCGGTGAATTCGGCGCGGGTGCTGGAGCAGTTGCCCCACATGAGGTCGGGTCCGCAGGCCATGGACGTGTTGGGGATGAGTCCACAGATGTAGTAGAGGGAGACGGCGGCTGGGGGCGTGATGAGGATGGCGAGGGAGAAGGGGCGGAGGCGCGGGATAGCGAGAGAGATGAGTGCGGCGAGGGAAGAGGCGATGAGGGAAGCGAAGGCGATAAGCGCCTCGGCGAGGATGTCCATGGTGCGGCTCCTAGGGGGAGGATAACGTATTCGGGCCGTGGTTGGCGCGAGGAGGAAACGCCCACTCATCGCACGATGAAGCTGTGCGATGAATGGGGCATAGTTTTCGACGTGAGTCTCCTGGTTCTTAGTCTTTTAGCAAGTTAGCGGCGCTTCGCGCCGTAGCAAGTTGGCGAGTTAGCGGGCGGGCTGCGAACACTGGACTGTGAGGAGACGCCCGCATGTGCCCTGACGCTATGCGGCTTCGAGATGGCTCACTTGCTGATGCCCACGGACTGAAGAGGTGTCCGTGGGCATCAGATGTTTATTTGTCGGTGAGGGCTTCGACGCCGGGGAGTTTTTTGCCTTCGAGGAATTCGAGGGAGGCGCCGCCGCCGGTGGAGATGTGGGTGATCTGGTCGGCTACGCCGGCCTGGTTGATAGCGCTGACGGAGTCGCCGCCGCCGATGATGGATGTGGCTGCCTTGTTGGCGGCAACGGCGCGAGCGATGGCGTTGGTGCCCTTGGCGAAGTTGGGAAACTCAAAGACGCCTGCGGGGCCGTTCCAGACGATGGTGCGGGCGCGGGAGATTACATCTTCAATGGCGGCGACAGACTTGGGGCCGATGTCGAGTCCCTGCCAGTCAGAGGGGAAGTCTTTCGAGGTGTCCCACGGCTTGGTTTTCGCGTCGTTGGAGAAGCTGTCGGCGAGGATGTTGTCGACGGGAAGAAGGAGGTTGACACCCTTGGCCTTGGCCTTTTCGAGTGTCTGTTTGGCGAGGTCGATCTTGTCTTCTTCGATGAGGGACTTGCCGGTGGCGACGCCCTTGGAGCGGTAGAAGGTGTAGGCCATGCCGCCGACGATGACGAGGGTGTCGACTTTGTCGAGGAGATTCTGAATGACGTCGATTTTGCCGGAGATCTTAGAGCCGCCGATGATGGCGACGAAAGGCTTTTCGGGGTTTTCGAGAGCCTTGCCGAGGTAGGTGATTTCCTTCTCCATCAGGAGGCCGGCAACGGAGGGCTTGAGGAAGTGGGTGATGCCTTCCGTCGAAGCATGTGCGCGGTGCGCAGAGCCGAAGGCGTCGTTGCAGTAGACCTCGGCGAGCGAGGCGAGCTGTTTGGAGAAGCCGGGATCGTTGGCTTCTTCTTCGGCGTGGAAGCGGAGGTTCTCGAGGAGGAGGACCTGGCGCGACTCGAGCTGGCGCGACATCTCTTCTGCAATTTCGCCGACGCAGTCGGGCGCGAAGGCTACGTTGATGGAGTCGCCAATCTGCTTGTCGAGGAGTTCGCGAAGGCGGTCGACGACGGGGCGGAGCGAGTATTTCGGATTCGGCTTGCCCTTCGGGCGGCCGAGGTGGGAGGCGAGGATGACCTTGGCGTGATGGCGAAGAGCGTACTCGATGGTGGGCAGGGTGGCGACGATGCGGGTGTCGTCGGTGATGGTCGAGCCGTCTTCAGAGAGCGGCACGTTGAAGTCGACGCGGATGAAGACACGCTTGTTGCGGAGTTCGATGTCGCGGATGGAGAGCTTGGACATGGTGAACCTTTCTAGGGACTGAGGGACGCAGGGACTAGGGACTAGGGACGACCGCGTCTGCTTCGATTTCGATGCGCCAATTGGGATTGAGTAGGGCTGCGACGACGACCATGGTGGCGGCGGGACGGATGTCGCGGAAGATTTCGCCGTGAACGCGGCCGACTGCTTCCCAGTCTTCTACGTGGGTGAGGTACATGCGGGTGCGGACGACGTCGTTGAAAGATGCGCCGGCGTCAGCCAGGGCTTTCTCGATGATCTGGAAGACGCGGCGGGTCTGGGTGGTGATATCTTCGTTGTCGGCGCCGACGGGGCCGGTTCCAGCGACGTGGATGGTGTTGCGGATGCGCACGGCGCGGGAGAAGCCAATGATGGGCTCGAAGGGTGATCCGCCGGTGATGTTCGATCGCATGGGAGTTTCAGAGATCCGGTCCCAGGTCTCAGAAGCGAGACCTGGGGCACCCAGATTGAGGTTGGACTAGAGGCCCTTCTTGGCGAGGAAGCCGACGAGGTCGACTACGCGGTTGGAGTAGCCCCACTCGTTGTCGTACCAGCTGAGGACCTTGACGGAGTTTCCGACGACCTTGGTGAGCAGGGAGTCGACGATGGAGGAGCGCTTGTCGCCCTTGAAGTCAGAGGAGACGAGCTCGTGCTCTTCGTATCCGAGGATGCCCTTAAGCTCGCCTTCGCTGGCGGCCTTGAGGGCTGCGTTGACGGCCTTGGCGTCGGTGGCCTTTTCAGCGATGTAGGTGAGGTCAACGATGGAGACGTTGGGTGTTGGGACGCGGATGGCGAAGCCGTCGAGCTTGCCGGCGGTCTCAGGGATGACCAGCTTGAGGGCTTTGGCGGCGCCGGTGGAGCTGGGGATCATGGAGAGGGCAGCGGCGCGTGCGCGGCGGAGGTCCTTGTGCGGGAAGTCGAGGATGACCTGATCGTTGGTGTAGCTGTGGATCGTGGTCATGATGCCGGAGACGATGCCGGTTTCCTTGATCAGGACCTTGACGACGGGGGCGAGGCAGTTGGTGGTGCAGCTGGCGTTGGAGATGACGTTGTGCTTCGCCGGATCGTACTTGTCTTCATTGACGCCGAGAACGAGCGTGATGTCTTCGTTGGTGGCGGGAGCGGAGATGATGACCTTCTTGACGGTGGAGCCGAGGTGGGCCTTTGCCTTGGTGGCGTCGGTGAAGTGGCCGGTGGACTCGATGACGACCTGGGCGCCCACGTCAGCCCAGGGGAGCTTCGCGGGATCGCGCTCAGCCCAGACCTTGATCTTCTTGCCGTCGACGGAGATGAAGTCGTCGCCGGAGGTGACTTCGTTTTTCAGATTTCCGAGAACCGAGTCGTACTTGAGCAGGTGGGCCAGAGTGGCGGGGCTGGTCAAGTCGTTAACGGCAACAAAATCGAGCTCGGGATTGCCGAGGGCGGCGCGCAAAACGTTGCGGCCAATTCGGCCGAAGCCGTTGATGCCAACCTTAACTGCCATGCGTGATTCTCCTTCGTTATCGGTGGTTCAAAGATGTGGGTTGTGAGTGATGGCAAACCGGCGTGGGCCAAGCAATCCACCAAACTCATCAGGCTAACAGAGTTGTCAACAAGAACAAAATGAATGGGGCGTAACAGCGGTACCCCGGACCAAAATGCGCTCAACGCTAGTTTGCGATCCTGATGCGGGACTGTATGTGATGGACCGCACGCAGTTTGCAGGGGCTTTGCTCTGTGTGATATCCCGGTATGCAAGGGTACGGGAGAGGCATGAGACGACGTTCAAGACGCGGCGTGAATAATTCGGAATCCACTGGCAAGATCGGGCAGGAAATCCCGCAGAATCAGCCGCGACCTCTGGTGCCTTCGTATCTGGATGAGCCTGTGGGGCAGATTCAGGCGGCGAGCGCGGGGCCCAAGTCGACTCAAGGCGCGGGGACGCAGCAGAGGCAGGATCGGCAGCCGACGCAGCAGCGCGAACATCGGGAGCAGAGAGAGCAGAGACAGCCGCGCGAAGCGCAGAGCAACTTCAGGGAGCCGCAACGGGCGGAATGGAACGAGCCGGCGGGTTCGGGGCGGCTGGAAGTGGAGACGCAGCCGGAATCACCTTCGGTGCTGCCGGAGGCGCAAACGGAGAAGGCCGATAAGGCGCCACGAGGATATGTGGTGCTGGCGATCGGGCTGCCTGGGTCGGGGAAGACGACGTGGTTCAGGCGGAGAGGCGTGACTCCGCTGTCGAGCGACTTGCTGCGGAACATTCTGTTCGACGATGTAGAGGAGCAGAAATTTCAAGGCCTGGTGTTTTCGACGCTGCGCTCGCTGCTGCGAGCGAGGCTGATCGCAAAGATGCCGTGGAATTATGTGGACGCGACAAACTTGTCGGTTCACGAGCGGCGGCAGTGGATCAAGATGTCGAAGAGCTTTGGGTACGAGGTGCAGGCGGTGTTTTTCGATGTGCCGCTGGAAGTTTGCCTGGAGCGGAACCGCTCGCGCGACCGGATGGTGAGCGAAGACGTGATGCGGAAGATGGCGGAAAAGCTGAAGGCTCCGGCGTTTGACGAAGGGTTCGAGAAGATCACGGTTGTGCGGGTGAAGCAGAACGCGTAGCCGTTGCAATTCTCTGAAGCTCGGTTCAGAGGTGTTTTTCACTCGTTTCCCTGAATGCAAGCAGCGAATCAGCGCCGCTACGAGGCTTTAGCGGATCCGCAAGTCAGCGGATTCAATCAGGCAGACAAGGTCCGGCGGTATTGCCGGCGTTCGTGATTTTGGTCGAGGAGGTTCCCTATGAGCACTCATACTGCTTCTGTTCCTTATGTAGAGCCGTGGCTGAGCGGAAGTCACAGCGATGTGCCGGCGGTGGCGCGGGCGGTGCTGCATGCGTTCGATCTAGCGATGGATGATTTGACGAAGTGGACGGAAGGGCTGACGGATGTGGAGATTCATACGCTGCCGCTGGAGCTTCCGCCAGTCGCTTTTCATCTGCGGCACATTGCGCGGTCGGTGGATCGGCTGCTGACGTACGCGGAGGGTGGGCAGCTTTCAACGGAGCAGTTGACGAAGCTGAAGAGCGAAGAAGTTGGGCCGCAGCACGACGAGCGGGAGACGTTGTCGGCGCTGCTGGATGAGGTGAAGGATTCGTTTGCGAGTGCTTCGGAGCGGGTGAGGGCGCTGGCGGGTGCGGATATGAATGCGTTTCGCGGCGTGGGAAGAAAGCAGCTGCCGACGTCGGTGGGTGGAGCGCTGGTGCATGTGGCGGATCACACGATGCGGCATGTGGGGCAGGTGGTGACGACGGCGAAGGTGCTGAAGGGGCTGAGAGCTAGCTCTTAGCTATCAGCTCTCAGCTTTCAGAACACGCCCACTCATCGCACGATAGAACTGTGCGATGAATGGGGCACAGTCTCCGTTCGGGTACCCGGCAGGCAGGGGCTAAAGCCCTCGGTTCAACTGGCGAGATGCTGGCACGACTGAAGTCGTGCCCTGACGCTTCTTGCTGCGGACAAACTCTAAGGTACGACTGCGCTGGCATCGAGGGTCCTCGTCTCCTACTTATCAGCAGAGGAACCGGGACCACCCTCAATTTGGATACCAGGCCTTAGCTTGTACCTTCTCACCATGGCAGGCACCCGACGGTCACAGTGAAATCGAGAGGGCTGAGCGTATACTTCGGCGCATCCTGAAAATTTTGAGGGCTGCGCATGGAAGACTCGCGGGTTCGATTTGTGCCGTTGGCGACGAAGACGGTGGTGTGCCACACGATTACTTATTTCGTGTGTGGGCTGCTTGCTTACAAGTTTCTGCATTATGAAGCGATCATCAGCGCACCCGACTCAGGGCTGCGGCAGACTACGACGTTGTGGGTGACGCTGGGGGCGCCGCTGCAGGTGTTCCGCGGCATTCTGTTTGCTTCGATTTTCTACCTCTTGAGGGACAGGCTGTTCGATAAGAAAGACGGATGGCTGGTGATGGCGTGGATGCTGATCGGGATTGGGATCCTTGGGACATTTGCTGCGCCGGGTGGGTCGCTGGAGGGGTTCATCTATACGACGACGCCTGCGCTGCTGCAGATGCGGGGGTGGCTGGAGGTTGTGCCGCAGGCGGTGTTGCTGTCGGCGCTGCTGTGTTTCTGGGTGCGTCATCCGGGGAAGAAGTGGATGAACTGGGGAATGAGTGGGGCGTATGTGATTGCGGCGGGGTTGCCGCTGCTGTCGCTGGTGGCGCCGAAGAGGTGATGGGCTGCTAGCTAATAGCTCTTAGCTTTCAGCCTTCAGCTCTCAGCTTTCAGATCGTTCGCCCACTCATCGCACGGTGAGGCTGTGCGATGAATGGGGCACAGCTTGTTCATGTCGATTCCAGGTCTACTCAGCTTGGTGAAGAGTCTCGCCGGTCCCCAAGGGCGAGGGACGGGGGCACCCACAGAGCTTGTTTATGGAGATCCCAGGTCTCCAGAATCGGGAGACCTGGGGCACCCGATTCTACGAGGAGGTCAGCTCTGATTGTAGGTGTAGAAGCCGCGGCCGGATTTGCGGCCGAGCCAGCCGGCGTCGACCATGCGGACGAGAAGAGGGCAGGGGTAGTATTTGGGGTTGCCGAAACCTTCATGTAGAACGCGAAGGATGTCGACGCAAACGTCTATACCAATGAAGTCTGCAAGGGTGAGGGGGCCCATGGGATGGGCCATGCCGAGCTTGAATACCTGATCGACGGATTCGGCGGTGGCTACCCCTTCCATGACGGCGTAGGCGGCCTCGTTGATGAGGGGCATGAGGACGCGGTTGGAGACGAAGCCCGGAGCGTCGTTGACCTCGACGGCAGTTTTGCCGAGTTTGACGGATAAACCACGGGCGGCGGTGAAGGTTGCGTCGCTGGTTGCCATGCCGCGGACGACTTCGACGAGGGACATGACTGGCACAGGATTGAAGAAGTGCATGCCAATGACCTGGCCGGGGCGGCGCGTGAGAGCGGCGAGTTTCGTTATAGAGATGGATGAGGTGTTGGTGGCTAAGATAGATGATTCAGGGAGGATGCTGTCGAGCTTGCGGAAGACATCCGCTTTTAAATCGAAGCGTTCCGGCGCAGCTTCAACTACGAGATCCGTGGTGGCGAGGGAGTCCATGGAGATGACCGGAGTGATGCGGGCGAGCGTGGGGTCGATGTCGCTCTCGGGCAGTTTGCCCTTGGCGGCTTCGCGGCCGAGGTTGGTGCGAATGGAGGCCAGGGCACGGTCGAGAAAGCTCTGCTGGACGTCGCAGAGCGTGACGGGATAGCCGGATTTCGCGAATACATGGGCGATGCCGGATCCCATGGTTCCAGCACCGATGACGGCCACTGATTGAATGTCTGACACCTGACACCTCCGGGCAAGTGGGAGTGTAGCAGGGTGAGCGGCTACACAGGCGACGGGGTTGGCTCGGGCTGGTGCAACTCTGACTGGTAGCGGCGCATCGTATCTTCACATCTAGCTGCATCTTTCCACGGCCATTGCGACGCCCGAAGGATTCTGCAACGCAGCCGTTCCGCCTACCGCACCTGGACTGCACCTGGAGCACTCACGAAATGGCAACAACCTCGAGCGGAGCTGCCCAGAAGAAGTCCTCCAGATCCAGCCTTCCGAAATCCATTGCTTCACAGAATGCGGGGCAGCCAAACCTTGAAGAGCTGCTGGCGCACGCGCCTGCGGCGATTGCAGTTTTGAGCGGGCCGGAACTTCGGTGTTCGTATGTCAACGACATGGCGGTTCGGGTTACCGGCCGACTGTCGGCAGACCAGCTACTGGGCAAGACGTTTCGAGAGGGAATTCCTGAATTTGAGGGAACCGGCGTCTACGAGATCGTCGAGGAGGTGGCGCGTTCCCTGCGGCCTTTTGTAGGGCGGGAATACAAGGTTCCGCTGCTGCAGTTTGAAACGGGGACGTTGACGGACCGGTACTTCGATTTTGTCTGCCAGCCGATGCTGGATGAGAACGGCGGCCTGCAGGGCATCTTCATTCATGCAGTGGACCTGACGGATCGGGTCCTGATCCGCAGAGCGCTAGAGGCAACGCAAGAGCACCTGCGACTGGCGCATGAGGCTGCGCAGGTAGGGACGTGGGAGTGGGACGGAGCGGCGAATACGCGCGTGTTGTCGCCCGAACTGCACGAGATGTTCGGAACGGACCCGAAGGCGAGCGACCGGGAGATTGAGGAGACTTGGGCATCACGTCTTCATCCGGCGGATAAGGCGGATGTGTTTGCGGCGATGTCGGGGGCGAGCAGGTCAGGGTCGCTGGAGGTTGAGTATCGCTATCAGCATCCGCTGCGCGGGGAAAGGTTCTTCTATACCAAGGGCCGCGTGGTGGATGGCGGGACGCGATTGATGGGCGTGGTTCTGGACGTTACGGACCAGAAGAACGCGAGCAAGTTAGCGGCGGAACAACGAGAGCGATTCGAGTTCGCGACCGGGGCAGGGGACATTGGGTACTGGTTCTGCGATTTGCCGTTCGACAAGCTGATCTGGGATGAGCGGGTGAAGGAGCATTTCTGGCTGGCGCCGGATGCGGATGTCGACATCGAGCTCTTCTACAGGTGCATTCATCCGGACGATCGGGAGATGACCAAGCGGGCGATTGAAGAGTCGATTGCGAACCATACGAATTACGACGTCGAGTACCGGACGATTTCTCTGGAAGGGAAGCAGAAATGGATTCGCGCGACTGGCCGGACGGCTTACGACGAGAGCGGAAGGCCGATCCGGTTTGATGGAGTGACGCAAGAGGTGACTGCGCTGAAGCAGACGCGGGAGGCTCTGATTCGCAGCGAGAAGCTGGCGCTGGTTGGCAGACTGGCGACGTCGATTTCGCATGAGATCAATAATCCGCTGGAGGCGGTGATCAATCTGCTGTATCTGATCAACCAGAATTCGACGGATGAGATGGTGAGAGCGTTTAGCGAGTCGGCGCAGCAGGAGCTTGCGCGGGTGTCACATATAGTGACGCATACTTTGCGGTTCAATCGGCAGCCGCATGGGGCCGAGCGCGAGAAGCTGTCGAACCTGCTGGATTCTTCCGCGGCGATTTATACGCCGCGCATGAAGAGCCTGGGGGTGGAGATTGTTCGCGATTATGGAGACAGCCAACCGGTGCTGTGTTTTGGGTCGGAGATCCGACAGGTGTTTGCGAATCTGATTGGGAATTCGTTCGATGCGCTGAAGCCGGGGGGACGTCTGATGTTGAAAACACGCGATCAGGCGAATCCTCGCACCGGGGAGCCGGGGGTGCTGGTTTCGATCGCCGACAGTGGATCCGGCATGAACGAGGAGACGAAGAAGAGGCTTTTTGAGCCGTTCTTTACGACGAAAGGGGAAAAGGGAACGGGGCTCGGATTGTGGGTGAGCCGGGAGATTCTGCGGAAACATCGGGCTGTGTTGCGGGTACGGAGCCGGCAGACGGCCGGGAAGAGCGGAACGGCGTTTTCGATCTGGCTGCCGATGGGGACGCCAGCGAGCGAAGGGAAGTAGGAGCGCACGGGTCGGCTCCCGTGTCGAGAGGTGCAGAGGGCTGCAGTGTCTGCGCATGTGAACCGTTTCGAGGGAATCATTGAAGCAGGGGCTAAACCCCAGAAGTGTTTTGTTGCACTTGTGCGGCACGACTGAAACAGCTTGCTGAAAAACGCTTTTCGTGAATGCCAGGACGCGAGGAACATCCCTCAGCGGCTAAAGCCCCGGAACTCATTTTGGGAAGTTTGCGGCACGGATAAATCCGTGCCCCTTCAAAACCGTGCTGACTCGAGCCTTTTCAGCAGGCTGTGAAAGTCGTGCCCTGAGGCTTCTTGCTTCGGGAAGGTCTGTGTGGACACGGAGCGCGAACTTCAGATCCCTCGGCTTCGCTCGGGATGACAGTGGAAGTTGCGGTGCCGACTTGATTGTAGAGTTGGTCTGAACGAATTGCGATCAGGATGAAAAAGGCGCGGTCGAAACCGCGCCTTTTTGTTTTGAGACGATCTGGCTAGTTGCCTTGAGGAGTGGCGGGGACGAGCTGGACCTGTTCGGTGACGGTGAGCATCAGGTAGGAGCCTTCAGTCAAGGTTGTTTGCGGATGGCTCTGGAGAAGGTGAGCGGTCACGACGCCAGCACCGACGATGCCACCGGCGAGCATGCCGACGGGTCCGCCGAGCACTGCGCCTACAGCCATGCCGCCGCCGCCAACGCCGGCGTATTCGATGCCGTCACGCTTGAGGCGCGAGCCAGGGGTGATGAGGCCTTCAGAGTTGACGCGCGCGTTGGTTCCGGGTGTGGAGGCGACCATGGCGTGAAGCCGGAATTTGCTGCCGTTTTCCAGGGTGACGGTTTCAGGCTCGAGGAGGATGGAGCCGTGTCCGCCGAGGTGGCCGGTGGAGAGGTCTGCGACGCGGCCATCGATCTCAGCGCCGGCAGGGATGACGACCTGTCCGTTCTGAAGTACGTCGGTGGCGACCCGGCTGCGGAAGGGCTGACCTTTTTCAGAGAGGTTGCTGGAGAGCTCGTCGAGAAGCTTGATGCGGATGAGGGTGCCTTCGCCGATCGTGCCAGGGGGAAGTGCGGCCGGGTGGACGATGTCGCTGTCAGGGTCGTAGCTGGAGGCGCGGGTATTCAGCGGAGGCGCGGTGACGATGTCGTGATCAGTGCCGCTGGCGCGCGGGGCAGCGTTCATGGGCGCTGGGGCGGGCTGGGTTTGCGTCATGGGATGAGCAGGGGACGGCTTGGCGACGGGGGCCTGCTGCTCCGTGGTGATGATGGTGTCATCGGGAGGCGGATTCGAGGTTCCAGAGTATTGCGATTGGGTGGCGTCCTGAGCCACGAGCGCAGTGGAGGCGAGTGCGAAAAATGCGCAAGCTAGAAGTGGCCGATTCATCCGTTTGCTCCCCAATATGAGATGTCGGGCGGTACTCCCCTTGGTGCTTAGACCCGGGCGGCGCGGAATTGTTCTGCGGCGGGGCGGGTAATTCGGCTGTCTCGGGAAGGGCCGTCCATTTCATGCTAGCGTGATGTATTTCGCGGAGCAAAAGGCGAGGGTAGAAGGGTGCCTTGGGGAGTACGAATCAAGAGAGATAACTTTAGCTGGATTCCGTTTGTAGGGAAAGGTTCTGAATCGTTTAGCGAGTTAGCGGCGCTTCGCGCCGTAGCGAGTTGGCGAGTTAGCGGTTGATGGTGGTGCGAACCTCACATGCGGAGAGGAAGGTGATCCCGCTCATCGCAAACAGCGCGGTGAACGGGGCACAGCTCGGGCGGTGTGGGGTTGTCGGTGTGACAGTGGCCACAAGGGGCGAAGGAGGGCGGTTTGCTAGAATCCGAACGGAACTACTTCCTAATTTCTTCACACTAAATTGTGCGGACGGAGAAGGTTTGAAGCACGCGCATCAGCTTCTGGAAAGTATTCAGAGCGCTGCCGGTGAGGCCGTTGCCGTGGATCGACGTCCGAAACTGAACGACCGGCTGCTGCACCGCATAGCGAGGACTGAAATGACTGAGATTATGGCAATTCGGGCACGCGAGGTTCTGGATTCGCGAGGGAATCCGACCGTCGAGGCCGATGTAATTCTTGAGAGCGGGCAGCTTGGCCGCGCGATTGTGCCTTCGGGTGCTTCAACCGGCGAGCACGAGGCAGTTGAGCTTCGCGATGGCGACAAGAGCCACTACCTGGGCAAGGGCGTGCTGCAAGCGGTTGCGAATGTGGAGACCGTAATTGCGCCGGAGCTGGAAGGCATGGACGCGGCGAATCAACGGCTAATCGATCAGACAATGATTGCGCTCGATGGGACGCCGAACAAGGGCAAGCTGGGCGCGAATGCGATTCTGGCGGTTTCGCTGGCGGCGGCTCGCGCGGTCGCGCAGACACTGGAGGTTCCGCTGTACCGGTACCTCGGAGGTGTGAACGCAAGCGTGCTGCCGACGCCGATGCTGAACGTGCTGAATGGCGGAGCGCATGCGGACTCGAACGTGGACTTTCAGGAGTTCATGATTATGCCGGTGGGCGCGGAGCGGTTCAGCGATGCGCTGCGCTGGTCGGCGGAGACGTTCCACACGCTGAAGAGTGTGCTGAAGAAGAAGGGGTACAACACGGCAGTGGGCGATGAGGGCGGGTTTGCGCCGTCGCTGAAGTCGAACACGGAAGCGGTGGATCTGATTCTCGAGGCGATTACGCAGGCTGGGTACAAGCCGGGCGAGCAGATCTCGATTGCGCTGGATCCGGCGTCGAGCGAGTTCTACGACAAGGAAAAGAGCAGGTACGTTTTCAAGAAGAGCGACAAGCGCGAGCTGACCAGCGATCAGATGGTGGACTTCTGGGCGGACTGGGCGCGGCAGTATCCGATTGTGTCGATTGAAGACGGCCTGGCCGAAGACGATTGGGACGGCTGGAAGAAGATTACCGATGAGCTTGGAGAGAAGATCCAGCTGGTCGGCGATGACTTGTTCGTGACGAATGTGAAACGCCTGCAGAAGGGAATCGAAGAGGGCGTTGGGAACTCGATTCTGATCAAGGTGAACCAGATCGGTACCCTGACGGAGACGCTGGAAGCGATAGAGCTGGGACGGCGTTATGGATATACGTCGGTGATGTCGCACCGGTCGGGCGAGAGCGAGGATACGTTTATCGCGGATCTCGCGGTTGCGACGGGTGTGGGGCAGATCAAGACGGGTTCAGTGAGCCGCACGGATCGCATTGCGAAGTACAACCAGCTGCTGCGGATCGAAGAAGAGCTGGGCGCCGGTGCGGTTTATCTGGGGATTGAGTCGCTGAACTACGAGGGATAAAGCGATTCGGAAGTTCAGGAGTGCGGAGGGACCTGATGGTCCTTCCGCATTTTGTTTTGGTGCTTTAGTTTCGGGCGGTGGGACGGATGAAACTTTCGTGGTACCCCGGTGTTGACATTCAGTGCAGGAGTAAGTTGATTCAGCCTACACTGGAGACAAATGCGCCTCCTGACAGCCTTCCTTCTTTTGCTGAGCTCGATCTCTGCCGCTGCGCAGACTGCCTCAACGATGTCGCTGCACGACCTGGATGAGGCGCGGCAGCTGGGGGCGGAGCTGTATACGAATTCAGGCGCGACGGGCCTGGTGCTGGTGGTGGTGCGCGGAGACCGCGCGGTGTTCCACGGTTATGGCGAGGCGGTGCCGGGATCGCACGCGGCTCCGACGCGGGAGTCGGTGGTGCGGATCTGTTCGCTGACGAAGATCTTCACGACCGATCTGCTGGCGAAGATGGTGGCGGATGGGACGGTGCGGCTTGATGATCCGCTGAAGAAGTATGCGCCCGAGGCGGCGATTGTGCCGGAGCGCGATGCGCCGATCACGCTCGAGGATCTGGCGACGCACACGGCGGGGCTGGAGCGGGAAATCGGGGTGGCGCCGAGGCATACGCCGCACTTCACGTATCCGAACTACGACACACGGTGGAACTGGCTGGCGAGCGCGCAGCTGAAGTTCACTCCGGGGACGCAGGCGTACTACTCGAATGTGGGCTTCGATCTGCTGAGCGATGCGCTGTCCGCGGCAGCGAAGACTCCATATGCGACGCTGCTGCAAAAGCGGACACTGGCGCCGCTGGGGATGTGGGAGACGACGTTCTTCCCGACTCCGAAGCAGTGCGAGAAGCTGATGACAGGGTTGCATGATGAGGGTCCGTGCACGATTACGGAGCAGACCGAGGGAAGCAGCGGGTTGTACTCGACACCGGCGGACATGGAGAGGTTTTTGAAGTACCTGGTTGGCGCGGGCGGCGTTGCACAGGCGGAGAGTGCGCGGCGCGTGTACATGCTGCCGTCGAGCCTGCACGGGCAGTACGGGCTAGACCATGCGGGTCGGCCGAGCGGGATCGGGCTCGGGTGGATGCACCTCGGCGGAAGTGATGACGTGGATCATGTGATCGAGAAGACCGGCGGCGGTGCGGGATTTGTCACGTACATAGCGATTCATCCGGCAAGCCATACGGCTCTGTTTGTGGCGATGACGGAGGGAAGCTGGCGGGACAGGACGCCGGGATTCAATCTGTTCAAGGCGTCTAATAATGGGCTGCTGGCGTTGGCGGGATTGCCGCCGTTTCCGGACCGGGCGAGACGGGTTGTGAGACCGCGGCATGCGGTCAGGGTGGCGAAGACGTTGAGAGCGCATAGTAAGGTGTCGTCGCGGAAGAGACGGAGGGGTTCGAGAGGGCAGCAGGTGGTGGGGGGAGAGTAGCCTGGCGGGAACGATGCGTTGAAGATTCCGCATTGGCGACGAAGTTCCCGCATGGACCTAAGCCCTGTTGAATAACTGCGATAATGAGCAAAAATGTATGTGTTCGGTCCAGTTTACGAGGCCGCCCACGGCACTCAAACCACTCTACCGATTTGGTCAATAGCTCTCTTGGCGGCTGCGCTCGGGAGCATATTTCTCTGGTCTGATTTTTACCAGCGAAGACGGGCGAGAGAATTGACAAAGTTGGCCAACACTCTGGGCCTGAAGCCTTGGGGAGAGAAGCTCCCCTTGGCCGTATCTTTGGCAGGGACACCGATCGCTGACAGAAGCGCGACGTGGAATGTTTTCGAGGGCGTGCGAAACGGCATTCCCTTTGTCGTATTTGACTGCCGGATCGGTACGGGCAAGGGAAGCTGGCAGAGGACAGTAATAGCAGCTCGCACCGGTCGGGATGTGTTTGCGACCGTGCCGTCGGACTTCAGCTACGCGGTCGATCGGTCAGGTGAGTGGATGGTTTTCTACTCACCCAAGACATTGTCGTTCTTTGGCGAAGGACTGATGCCCATTGCCGAACTGGAAGCACGCATTTCCACTCTCGGATAGCGGGCGAACATACGTTCTTGACGCAAGGACATCTCGCTGCGCAATTTATGTATGGCGATCAGCTTCGGTTCATCTCTTAGCTGTCGAGTGACCGCCGATCTCTTTCGCTTGAGAGGCTATCCAAGAACTACTGCGGATCCTTCGGCTCACCACCCCCAAGCTGAAGGGCGCTTGGGGCCCCGTTCGCTCAGAATGACACAGCTTTTGGTTAAAGAGCTTTGATGAGGGCTACGGCCTCGATGATCTTGCGGTTTTCGCGATGTGATGGGGGCTACGCGGAGGGGCAATCAGCAGCATTTATCCTTTTAGTACATCGATCTACTACGAGGTGTTCTCTTCGTGGCTTCAACGAAACGTCCTCTTGTGCTGACCGTCCTGGATGGATGGGGTTATCGGGCCGAAACGGCCAACAATGCGATCGCGCTGGCGCGCAAGCCAAACTACGACAAACTGGTGCGTGAATTTCCGAATACGCTGATCCAGGCGTCGGACCACTTTGTGGGGCTGCCGGATGGGCAGATGGGCAACAGCGAAGTGGGGCACCTGAACATCGGCGCGGGCCGGATTGTGCAGATGGATATCACGCGCATCGATGCGCTGATTGCTTCAGGGCAGTTCCAGAAAGAGCCGCCGATCGTGCAAGCCATGCAGAAGGCGCGCGAGGGGCGGAAGCAATTGCATCTTTCGGGCTGGTTTCAGACGGCGGAGTTCACTCGCATCAGGAGCATCTATACGCGCTGCTGCGGACGGCGCGCGAGTACGGATTGCAGAATGTGTTTGTGCACGCGTTCATGGATGGGCGCGACACGGCTCCGGATTCGGGCGCGGGGTTCGTTGCGAAGCTCGAGCAGAAGATGCGCGAGTACGGCGTGGGTAAGGTTGCGTCGATCAATGGACGCTACTACGCGATGGATCGCGACAAGCGGTGGGAGCGCGAGAAGAAGGCCTTTGACGCGATGGTGAATGGGAAGGCAGAGGGCGGCGCGTATCCAGATCCAGTGGCGCGGCTAAAGGAGAGCTACAACAACGGCGTGACGGATGAGTTTGTGGTGCCGTTTGTGGTGGTGGATGGAGCTGGGAAGCCGGTCGGGCAGATTCGCGATGAGGATGTCTGCATCAATTTCAACTTCCGCGCGGATCGTGCTCGCCAGATTACACGGGTGCTGGCGCGAGAGAGCGGGTTGAATAAGGAAGGCGGACGGAATCTGGAGGGGTGGGAGTCGCTGGATGAGACGATTCCGCGCAATGAGATTCCGAAGAACCTGCACTACCTGTGCATGACGCAGTACGACAAGCTGTATGAGCTGCCGATGATCATTCTGCCGGAGTCGATGGATAACATTCTGGCGAATATTCTGACGCAGAATCAGCTGCGTAATTTGCGCGTGGCGGAGACAGAGAAGTTCGCGCATGTGACGTACTTCTTCAACGGGGGAATCGAGAAGCCGTTTCCGGGTGAGGACCGGACAATGATTCCTTCGCTGAAGGTGGCGACGTACGATCTGGCTCCTGAGATGAAGGCGGAGGCGATTGGCGACACGATTGTGAATGCGGTGAACGATACGGCGTTCGATCTGGTGGTTGCGAATTTTGCGAATGCGGATATGGTGGGTCACTCGGGCAAGCTGGAGCCGACGATCAAGGCGATCGAGGCAGTGGATGCGCAGCTCGGGCGCATCTACAAAGCCGTGAAGGAGCGGAACGGAAGCTGGCTGATCACGGCGGATCACGGGAATGCGGAGATGATGGTGGATCCGGTGACGGGCGGGCCGCATACGGCGCATACGACGAATCCGGTGCCGCTGTTCTATATCGCGGAGGATGCGAGCCAATTCCGGTTGCGGCCGGATGGGTCGTTGAGGGATATTTCGCCGACGCTGTTGAGCCTCTTAGATCTCGGTTTGCCTAAAGAGATGACGGGCGGGGATCTGCGGGTTCCGATCGCGAAGTAGGATAGTTAGGAAGACTCATGGAGGGCGAGGCCGGAAAGGGCTTCGCCCTTTCTTGTTTGTTCGGATGTATTCCCATTCATTCGGCAAGAGCGCCGAATGAATGGGGCACAGCTACGGAATGGGGCACGGCAAATTGCCCGAATGGTGTTTGGATCCCATGTCTCCAAAGGCGGGAGACCCTTCGACAAGCTCAGGGCAGGCTATGGGGCACCCGGACAGTGGGGTGTGCACGGCTGCCGCACTGTCGATCGAGCTTGGTAGTCTTGGAGTGATCCCCATTGTGGTTGTGTCCGCCTGAGTACAAGCGCAAATTTCGAGTTTGAAGAAGAACGAGCGGAGTTCCGGCCGGAGCCGGAGCCGGGACACTCGGAAGCTGCGGCGATTGGTTTTGCGATCTGCGGCTTCACGTGCTGGGTGCTGACGGATACGACGATCAAGATCGTAGGCCGGTCGGCGCTGCCGGCTTACGAGATCATCGGACTCCTGGGTGTGTTTTTCTGCGGGTTCCTGGCGCTCTACGCAAAGGTGCGGCATGAGCTTAAGGTGCTGTGGCCGACTCAGCCAAAGAAGCAGCTGCTGCGGTCGTGCCTGGATCTGGCGAACAACCTGTGCGTGGTTGTGGCGCTGCGGCATGTGAGCCTGACGCTGTTTTACATTCTGGTTTTTCTTTCGCCGATGTGCATCACGGTTCTTGCGGCGGTCTTTCTTCGGGAGAAGATCGGAATACGAAAAGGGCTGGCGATTGTAGCGGGATTCAGCGGCGTGGTGGTTGCGGTGAATCCATTTGGGAGTTCGCGGCAGGGGGACTGGATTGGTTTTGCGGCGTGCATGGTCTGCGTGAGCTGCTTTTCAGTGAATATGGTGTGGTCGCGCGTGCTGACGCGAACGGAGACGCCGGCGAGCCTGGCGTTCTTTTCGGGCGTGGTGATGACGGCGGCAGGCGGAGCGGCGATGCTGGTTCACGCTGTGCCGCCGAGCTGGAGGGAACTGGGTGCGCTGGTGGCGATGGGAGCGTTCTGCTCAGCGGGCACGATTTGTTTCTATATTGCCGTGAAGCATACGGCAGCGTCGACGGTGTCGCAGTATCACTACACGCAGCTGGTGACTGGAGCGCTGCTGACGTTTTTGATTTGGCGGGAGCTGCCGACTGTGTGGATGGTGATGGGGGCAGCGCTGATTGTGGCCGCGGGGTTGTATATGGCGGTGCTGACGAGGAGGGCCGCATAGAGCTGAAGGCCTCCGCTAGAGGAGGCCTTCAGGTGAATCGAGATGAGATTTCGTCAGCGAGGGCGCAGGGACTTGGGGAGGCGTTCGACGGCTTCGGGGAAGCGTTCTTCGAGCAGACGCGCACGCTCCGCTGCGATACCGCCGAGATAGGAGGGGACTGGCGTCGCGGTCAGGACGAGGACAAAGGCTATGACGGAGAAGAGCACTCCGGCGACGGCGGCGGAGACAAGCATGTGATAGGCGTCGGCGACGTCGAGACCGAGGATGTTGAAGGCGACGTGTTCGAGCGGCTTGACGTGGCGAAGCGCGGCGAGCGCGAAGAGCGAGAAGAAGACGGACAGCGATGTAAGGACAACGAGTGCGACGTCGAGTCCGCGATGGAATTTGAGGCGGGAGCTGCAGCGATTGCAGTCGGCGAAGTGCTGCTCGTAATCCTTTCGCATCTCGGGTGAGATCCCGGAGATGTCATACCGCCAGCTTGCGAGAATCGCGCCTACAACGCGGTCGGTACAATCAATTTTCGCCATACAGGATGAACTCACCTTTGTTGATCTGCCCCGTGAACCCGGTGAGAAATGCGCTGACTTCACTCGGGTTACCGGTTATGTTCGCTTGGATGCCCGTGTGATTTCGGGTGATGCTATTTTTATCCAAGTGACTGTTGCGTAAGTGGTTAGACGCCAGAGAACCTCGGCAGGCGTCGATCTGGGCAGAGCAAACCTGGATACGATTGTAACCGAGTTTTCTCAAAAGCAGATAGCTGCCAGTGGTTCATGTTGCTGGGCAAGCAACAGCCGGTTGGCCAGGAGGCTGGCCCGGCCGTTGAGCGCGCGCTCGGCAGAGATGCGGGCAAGCTCGGGCATATTGTTGCTTTCGGAGAGGTGGCCGAGGACGACGTAGGCTGCCTGGCCGTCGTATTCGGTTTCGAGGTAGGTGGCGCACGCCTCGTTGGAGAGGTGGCCGACGCGGGAGAGCACGCGCTGCTTGACGGACCACGGGTAGGGGCCATCGCGGAGCATTTCGAGGTCGTGGTTGGACTCGAGGTAGAGCAGGTCGACGGACTTGAGCTGGGCCTTGACGTTCGGCGGGATGTAGCCGAGGTCTGTGGCGAAGGCCATGCGGACGCCTTCGGCCTGGAAGACGAAACCGACGGGGTCGGCGGCGTCGTGCGGAATGGTGAAAGGGCTGATGGAGATGTCGCCAATCTGGAGAGGCTTGCCGGCGTGGAAGTATTGGACCGAGGGAAGGGCGGTGGGGTCCTTCTGCGCGGGGGGCTTGCGTTTTTTCGAGGCGGATTCGGGGGCTCGGTCGGAGTCCGCAGGGGCGGCGAGGTCGTCGACTGTTTCATCGGCCTCGTCGGCATCGCAGTCTTCCGCAGTGGGTGCGTCGGCTTCGGCCATGCGGGCAGCGGCCTGCTGGCGGCACTGCTCGAGCCACTGGGCGTAGGTCATCTGCTTGCGTGGCGAGAGCCAGCGGATCCAGGCGCGGTGGGTGGGTTCGGTGATGTAGACCGGGATGCCGAGCTTGCGGGCAGTTACGCCGAGACCGGAGACGTGGTCGGAGTGCTCGTGAGTGATGATGATGGCGTCGAGGGTGGCGGGATCTTCACCGGCGAGCTTCATGCGGCGGAAGAGTTCGCGGCAGCTGAGGCCGGCGTCGACCAGGATGCGGGTGTGGCCGCCGGTCACAATCGTGCTGTTGCCCTTGGAGCCTGACGCGAGCACTGTGAAGCGGACCATGTATCAGAGGATACCGCCGCTGGCTGTGTATATCGAGGGGGCGGGGTAACGGGGAAGGCACTGGGGAGGCCTGGTTCAGGACCGATCTCATCAAGGGCTGCGGCGCGGATCAAAATACGTTCCGCAGGGGCTAAAAAGCCCGAATTTCTTCTGCCGAAGTTTTCGGAGAGACTAAACAGCTTGCTGAAAAATGCTATTTGGTGAATGCGAGGATTCGAGAAACATCCCTCAGCGGCTAAAGCCGCGCTCTATTTGCAACCTTTATCGGCACAGATAAATCTGTGCCCTTTCAAACCCAGCCATTTCGGACTTTTGCAGCAAGCTGTGAAGTCGTGCGCTGACGCTTTTTGCGAGACGAGCGATTAGTAGAAGGTGGCGTCTTCTGAACATCGGCGTTCTCGTTTCCCACCCTTGCTGCGCAAAGATGGAGCACCCGGCTTGTTTGTATGAACATTCCCCGGTCCCCAAGTGCGAGGGACCGGGGGCCACCGCCCTTTTCAAACGAGAGAGACTTTCCGGAAAGCTGTGTGGTCGTGCGCTGACGTTGTTGCTGCGCGACGGTTGTTCTCGCTCGGAGCGGCGGAGTGGCGGGCTAGCGGGGAAGGAACTCGAGGTCGGTTCTGGGGATCTCGCACATGATGCCGATGGTGTTGGATTCGGAGTCGTGGATGAAGACCATCCAGAGGTCGTGGTCGGGCATTCTGGCGATGAGGTGGGGCTCGTCGATGAAGTTGACGCCGCGCTGTTTGAGGGTGCTGAAGGTTGCGTGGATGTCGGGGACGTGGAAGTAGAGGATGGTGCCGCCGCGCGGGGTGGGTTTTTCTGGTGTGGAGAGCATGAGGCGGATGTCGCCGCACTTGAAGAAGGCGAGGTTGCCGGCGTCGAAGAGGAACTTCATGCCGAGGGTGTTCTGGTAGAAATCGCGCGCGCGGGCGAGGTCGTCGACGGTAATGGCGATCTGGCCGATTTTTTCGAGCGAGACGGACGGGGCGGCGTCGGGATGGGACATGACGGGGACCTCGCGGATAACGATAGCAGGGCGGGGCGGTGTCATCATTCTAGCTGCGTTTACGAAAGTAGCTTAAGCTCGGGTCAAGAGACGATTCAGAGGAGAAGAGATGGGTTCAGTGATTGGAATTGGCGGGATATTTCTGCGAGCGAACGATCCCAAGGCTCTGTACCAGTGGTACGAGAAGCACCTTGGTTTGGTGAAGGGCCAGGGTGCATACGGGTTTGCCGCGCCGAAGCAGCGCGATGAGATCGTGTTCTCGTTTTTCAAGCAGGACAACGAGTACTTTCCGGTGGCGCAGAAGGCGATGTTGAATCTGCTGGTGGACGATCTGGATGGATTGCTCGACCGGCTGACGAGCGAGGGTGTGACGGTGGATCCGAAGCGCGAGAGCTACGACTTCGGCAAGTTCGGGTGGGTTACGGACCCGGAAGGAAATCGCGTGGAGTTGTGGCAGCCGGTCGAGTGATGGCGGGGGGAAGGCGGGATCGGGGCGGTCCATGAAGGCGCTTAGGCCGTTTCACCCGGGTTTCACCCGGGGCTATTCTCCATTGTCTCTGTCGAGTGTCTCGTCTCCCATGTCTCCAAAAGCAGGAGACATGGGGCGCCCAAATTTTCGGGGAAGGGCGGTCCGATCGGAAGCGCGGTTTCACTGCGGGATCTTGAAGTGGTCCATCTCCGTCCATTGCTGGTCGGGCGGAGCGGTCTTGTTGAGGCGAATCATGGTGGCGGTGAGGGAGTCGCCATCGATTTCGAACTTCACATAGTGGAAGTTGGGGAAGCCGGTGTTCTGGTAGAGGTCGTCGGGAGTGCGTTCAACGGGTACGGGCGATGCGCCCCCTCCGCCAGAGACGAGGTAGGTGACGCCAAGCTGCGAGAAGCGCTCGTAGTTGTGGATGTGGCCGGCGCAGACGACGACGTGCGCGTGGAGGCCGGGAGCGACGGAGGAGAGGTAATCGCGCAAGGCGATTTCGTTCGGCCGTGGGTTGTGGCTGATATTGATGTGGGTTTGCACGTCGGCTACGGGCGGATGATGGAGGCTGATGAAGACGAACTTGATGCTCTTGGGGAGCGTTTTGAGTTGCGCGCTGAGCCAGTTTTGTTGATCGCTGTCGGGCAGCAGAGAGGCGTCGCTGTCGAGCGATATGGTGTAGACGGACTTGCCGACCTGTGCGGAGTACCAGCGGCGATTGCGAAGCTCGGGGAAGGCACTCCACCAGTGTTCGAGTGCTTGTGAGGGGTCGCCGTGGAACTCGTGGTTGCCGAGGGCCGGGAAGACGTTGAGTTTGGCGTCGCGCCAGCTTGCGGTTTCATCGTGGTAGACGCGATAGTCGTCGACGTTGTCTCCGCTGTAAGGAACGTCTCCGTTGAGGAGGATCGCATCGGGATGTTCTTCGGCGAGTTTCGCCACGAGGAGCCGCCGGGCGACGGGATCGGTGACACGGATGTTGGCGGGGTCAGTGAACCGCTGGTCGCCGTAGACGATGAGGGTGACGTGCTTGCCCTTGGAGGAAACTTTAAAGGTGGGGCCCGGCTGGCTGATCAGGCCTGAGGTGGGGAGGTCTTCCGGACGGATTCGAGTTTCTTTTGCGGCCTCTTTAGCGGGCTGCTGTGCGATTGCGGATGCGCATAGAAGAAATGCGAGCGGCAGGGCGAAGAGAGCCTTTGCCGCTCGCATGTTGTCCCTAGTCTGATTTGTATCCATGTTTCTACTGTAGAGCGAGTCGCTATTCGTGGTGGATGTTCCAGCGTACTCCGCCGGCGTAAGTGGGGTGGTAGTACTCGCGCTGAACTACGTACTGCGGGCTGCCGTTGTAGAAGCCGAAGACTTCGTTGTTCAGGTTGAGGCCGTATCCATAGACCTCGAAGCCGGCGGGCAGGCGATAGCTTGCCTGGGTATCCAACTGGAAATGGGAGTAGAGGTAGTTGTCTCCGGCAGGACCGCGTGCGCCGCCGACCTGCGGGTTGGGCACGGTTTGCTGAATGCCGTTGACGACGATGGGATTACCGTTGTCGTCGGTGGCGTAGGCGAGGTTCTGGTACTGGTAGGCGTAGATCATCTTGTCATCGAAGGTCATGCCCACGCGCATCGAGAAATGCTTCGTGTCGTAGGTGGGGCTGATGTTCCAGCTGTTGGGAGCCTGGCGGAGCAGGGCAGGCGAGTCGGTGCGAAGCGGGTTGACGAGCGACGCCTGAGAGTTGGTGTAGCTGTAGTTGGCAGAGATGCCGGCGCCGGAGAGAACGCCGGGTAGATAGGCGAGACGCTGCTGGAAGCCGATCTCAAATCCCTGAATGTGCGCGCTTCCGCCATTGGATGGTTCCGTAACGAGCGTGGGCGCGCCGGGGTTGTAGACATAGTTGTTTGTCAGGGTCTGGAGCGTGACGATGGGGTCGGAGAGCTGCTTGTAGAACCAGCCTGCCTGCAGAAGGCCGGTGTGGCTGAAGGAGTGCTCATAGAGGACGTCGTAGTTGTTGGCGTGCTCGGCTTTGAGATTGGGATTGCCGATGCTCACGGTTGCAGGAGTAGTGGTGATGTCGGGCTGACCGACGGCCTGCGAGATGTCCTGCGGATCGGGTCGCGCGAGACCGCGGCCATAGACGAGGCGAAGGTCAGAGTCCTTGTCGACAGCGAAGCGCAACGAGGTGCTGGGCAGGACGTCGAGGTAGTCGCCACCTGCCTTGAAGGAGAGTGTGCCTTTGGTTGCGTCGAAGCTGGTGGTGTCAACGTGGGTGGCTTCGAAGCGAACTCCGACGACCCAGCGGAAACGCGGCGCAAGGTCGATGGTGTTCATGACGTAGCCGGCTGGAATGCGTTCGACGAGGTCGTAGTTGTTGGCGTTGACGCCGGGTCCGCCGGACATGGTGAAGAGACCGAGGTTGGAGTGAACGTAGGCGTCGATCTTCGCATAATCGGTGACCGGGCCGACATGGTAGGTCTTGTCGTAGTAATCGGGATCGGTGAAGTTGGAGTTCCACTCAGGATGCGCTGCGACGGCGAGGGTCGAGTTTGCTTTGAAGCTCTCGTTGTAGGTGTCGTCGAACTTGTGCGCGTTGCGGATTTTGCCGCCGAACTCAAGCGTGCCGTAGCGGGTTCCGAGGTGGTAGAGGCGCGCGTAGGATGCGGAAGCTTCAAGGTTCAGTTGGACACTCTGGCCGAAGGTGGGTGGTGCCCACGATTTGAGTTTGTAGTTGGCGCGGTCTTCTGCATTGTCAGCGCCAGTTCCGAAGCAGCCGGCGCTCCAGCCGGGGCGATTGACGCTGGCTGCGACGCTCTGGTCATTGACGCAATTTATGTCGGGATCGCCGATCCAGGAGAACTTGGCGCTGCCTGAGCCGGAGAGAGAACGCGAGCGGCCAACGGCTACGTTCCAGATGAAGGTGTTGGAGTTGATGTTGTGGTTTCCATGAACAGACATGCTGCCGACGGCGAAGTTGGGGCGACGCCAGTCCTGGCTGTACTGAGGCGTGTCGTTATCGTTGAGGGTGTATACCCACTTGTTGCCCCAGTTGCGGAAGGTGGAGAAGAGTCCGCGCACGGAGATGTTGGAACCTTCGCTCAAGCGGTAGTCCGCTGCCGCAGTCGCGCCCCAGCGGGTGCGGTAGTAGACATAGTCGCGGATGTCGAGGCTGTCGTAGTGGGGGGTGATGCTGTCTGTGGTTGGGGAGGGCTCGATGTCGTTAATGCCGCGGCCATTGAAGTCGTAGGTGCCGCCGACGAGGACGCCGAACTTTTTGCTCTCGCCGAAACGCTTGCCGAGAGTTGCGCCGAACTGGTCGACGCTGCGGCCGCCGATGATGGGGGTGTATCCGCCAACGCCGTAGAGGACGATGGTCGGAGTGTCGGTTGCGGTTTTTGTGACGAGGTTGACGGATCCGCCGATGCCGTCGCCGTCGATGTTGGCCTGGAGGGTTTTGTTGATCTCGACGGAGTCGACGAGGTCGGAGGCGATGGTGTCGAGCTTGATCTGGCGGACGCCGGACTCTGGCGACGGGATGGTGACGCCGTCGACCATGGTGTTGCTGAGGCGGGGTTCCGTTCCGCGAATCTGAACGTATTTGCCTTCGCCCTCATCGCGCTCGATGGTGACAGATGCCATGCGGCCCAAGGCGTCGGCGATGTTGGCGTTGGGAAGGGAGACGATGACTTCCGCAGGAAGCACCTGCACGATGTTTTCTGCGGCGAGGGTGCGGTTGATGGCCTCTGCTTCGCCGCGCGGGCGGTCGGCGGTGACTTCGACCTGATCGGCCGCGGAGGCTACCTGGAGTTGAGCGTTTACAGCGGCGCTCTGGCCGGGCGATACGCTCACGCTGGTGGTGTACGGCGAGAAGCCGACGTAGGAGACAGTGACGGCGTACGTTCCTGCGGGGACATCGGTAATGTTGAACTCGCCCTGGCCGTTTGTGGTGACCGGCCGCAACTGCGGTTGCATCTCGATGCGGGCACCCTTCAGGACTGCTCCTGCGGGGTCCTTCACTACACCGTTAATCGAGCCCTTGCCGGACGATTGTGACCATCCAAACGTCGCGGTCAGGACACACATCAGCACAACAGAACTCCAAACGAATCTGCGCATGGCACTCCTAGCCTCTGAGTAAGTTGAATCAACAGAAGAGACCTGAACGCAGAGTATGGTTCTGAGTCTTAACGAACTCTTAAGGCAGAGCGCGATTCATCAGGCTTTCATCGACATTTCACGGGGCGTTCGCAAAGGGGGCGCACAAGGGATTTCCGGCTCGCGATTGACGATCGATTTTGCGTTGTTGTGTTTTCAGCGGCTCAAGCGGATGGCAAGCTGCATGACTCTGGGGTCGGTGACGGTGCTGGTGATGCTGCCGAAGGCGGGGGAGCCGAAGCCGCCGTTGGGTTGAGCGAAGGCGGGCGTGTTGGTGACATTGAAGAGCTCAGCGCGAAATTCTACGCCGGTCTCGTGGAAGAGCGTGGTGTGCTTGACGAGCGCGAGGTCGAGATCGCGGTAGGCGGGGCCGCGTACTGGATTGCGCGACGCGGATCCGATGGTGAACTGCGGAGCGGTGGCGAATGCCGCGGTGTTGAAGAAGTGCGAGGGAAAGCGCTCGGCGGGTGAGAGCGATGGCTTGCCGATCAGGTTGGGACGCTGGATGGAGAAGCCAGCGAAGGAGTTGAAGTTGGTGGCTTGCGTGATGGTGACGGGCATCCCGGATTGAAGGGAGAGTATGGTGTTGAGCTGCCAGCCGCCGAGGACGGTGTCAGAGAGTCCATGGGATGCGAAGCTGTGGCCGTGGCCGGCGGGGAGATCATAGGTGGCGCTGAAGGAGGTGACGTTGGGCATGTCGCCGCTGGAGGAGTCGCGCTCGAGCGAAGGGCGGTATGAGTCGGCGGCGATGAGGCTGCTGGAGTTTGGCGACGAGAGGACGGTGGTGGAGAAGACAGCGGATGCGTCGTCGATGAGTTTGGAGTGGGTATAGGCGAAGAGGAACGAGATGCCGTGGGAGAGGCGCTGTTCGACTTTAGCTTCGAGGGCGTTGTAGTTGGATTGGCCGCTGTTGTGGCGGTAGGTGGCGACGTTGAGGAAGCGCGGGTAGGGCTTGAGCAGTTGAGCGCGCGTGACGTTGCGACCGCCGAGGGAGCTGGATGAGGGGATCTGGCCGTAGTAGGGATTGGGGACGGCTTGGAGCAGTGATGCGCCCTGGGCAAGCTGGTCGGCGGTGAGCTGGTTAAGGTTGGAATCGGGAACCCCGACATGTACGATGTGCGAGCCGACGTAAGCGACTTCGGCGGAGAGGTTGCTGGTGATGGCGCGCTGGATGGCGAGGTTCCACTGCTGAGAGTAGCCGGAGCCTGCGCGGCGATCAGCTGTGTAGACGCTCTGGCCGAGGCCGGCATCGGGCGTGAGCGGGATGGGAGCGACGGATGGCCCGTGAGAAAGAACGAAGGCGGGGCGCAGATTGTCCTGGGTTTTCTGCTGCACGTTCTGGATGAAGGGAAATTGCGGCGTGGTGAAGGGAGTGGTGATGCCAGACTGGTCGATGAAGACGATTCCGAAGCCGGAGCGAAGGACTGCTTTTGGAGTTGCGAGGAATGCAAAGCCGATGCGGGGCGCGAGGTTGTCGTAGTGGAGTTCGCGGGCGCTGCGCGAGAAGCCGTTCCGGCCGAGGTAGTCGAGCTGCTGCGTGGCGAGATTGAAGACGGCTCCCTGATTGGTCTTTTCCGTTGAAGGGAAGTGGAGCGTGTAGCGCGCGCCGACGTTGAGGGTGAGACGGCCGGTGAGCTTCCAATCATCCTGCGCGAAGAATTCGAAGATGTGGTCGCGGGGTCTGATCTGGCTTTGCTGGAGATCGATCTGGAAGGTGTCGACCTGGCCGAGGAGGAAGCTGGCGATGGAGTTGCCGCTGTTGGTGACTCCTTGTTGATTCGTGCCGGTGGTGGTGAATGCGAAGGAGCCGGTGGGGTTGGGCGGAGCGATGGCGTTGAGCTGATACCAGCGAAAGTCTAGGCCGAATTTGAGCTGGTGCGGTCCGCGCGTCCAGGCGACATTGTCGACAGTTTGCCAGACGGCGGTCTGATATTGCGAGAAGGTACTGGGTGAGGGTCCGAGCTGCTGGAATCCGGAGAAGGTGAAGAGCGGGAGCGCGTTGTTGAATGCGGCGTTGGTGGGGATGCCGGGAATGCTGAGAGACGCGGAGGCGGTGTCCTTCAGGGATGCGCCGTTGATGTTGTTGCCGCGGCGCGTGTAGCCGGCGCGAAGATCTGCGAGCAGGTGCGGTGTGAAGATGTGTGTTTCATTGATGACGGCCTGCTGCCCGAGGACACTGGAGAGGCCAGAGACACCGCCGGTGCCGATTACTGCGCCGTTGATGGCTCCGCTGCCGTCGGGGAGAGGCGCGACGGGCTGCTCGATTTCGTTGTAGTACGAGAAGCGGCCAAAGGCGATGTCGTGTGAGCCGATGGAGCCGTCGATGCGGAAGTCGAATTGATTTTGATGGTCGGCGTCGTTGGCGGTGCGGGTGTAGTTGTTGGCCTTGGCGGTGAGGTTGGTGGGGGTGGGGAAGCGGGCGAGGAGGGCCTGAGCGGCGGGATCGAAGGGGATGCTGATGACGTCGTTGGGGAATTCTCGGCGGACGGTGATGCCATTTACGACGGTGGTTGTAGTTGGGTCATAGATGTGGGAGAGGCCGGTGAAGATGCCCTGGCGCTCGGCCATTGTCGGGATCGTGGAGATTCGCGTGACGCCGATGAGCTGCTTGATGCCCTGATACGCACCGAAGAAGAAGAGGTGGTTAGGGAGGATGGGGCCGCCGATGGTGCCGCCGTAGAGGTTGCGGCGATATTCGGGTTTGCGCGCTGCCGCGGCGGCGAAGTAGTTGCGCGCGTTGAGATCTTCGTTGCGGAAGAACTCGAAGAGCGTGCCGTGGAGTCTGTTGGTGCCGGATCGGGTGGCGACGTTGACTACTCCGCCATTGAAGCGGCCGAACTCGGCGGGAACGTTGTCGGCCTCGACGGTGAAGGCCTGGATGTCGTCGACGATGGGGAAGTAGACGACCTGGCCGGGTTCGGGTTGCAGAGCGGAGATGCCGTCGTAGAGGTATTCGTTGGTGCGGGGGCGGCCTCCGTTGATGCGGGGAAGGACGGTGCCGGGCGGGAGTTCGACGCCGGGCGAGAGGGTTGCAAGCTGAACGAAGTTGCGGGTGTTCAGCGGCATGGCAACTACTGTTGAGCCGGGGATGTTGGTTTGTATGTTGCTGGTGGCGGATTGAAGCAGAGGCGCGTCGGAGTTGACCTTTACGGTCTGCTGGCTGGTGGTGAGGGTCAGACGTAGATCGACGTTGACGGTCTGACCGACGATGGCGCGAACTCCGCCGCGCGTGAGATGAGCAAAGCCGGGCGAGTTGACGTCGAGCTGGTATACGCCGGGAGTGAGATTGGTGAAGGAATAGTCGCCTGAGCGGGATGTGAGGGTGGAGATGCGCGTGTTGGTGGCGCTCTGCGTGAGATCGACTGTAGCGTTGGGGACAGCCGAGCCGGCGGGGTCGAGGACGCGACCGCGCAGGTCCGCAGCGATTTGCGCATTGGCTGCGAGCGCGATGCAGGATGCGAAGGCGATTCCAGCGAGCAGTCGCCGGAGCATGTGCTGTTCTCCGTGGGCCCACAGAGCCGGAGGTTGCCCGCCGGCCTGAAGAATGAAGTTGAGAACCAAGAGAAAAGGGGGAGGGCTCTCTGCCGGCGTCGACCGGTACTCTCGAATTTATATATTTCGAATCGTATAGTCAATGAAAGACGATCAATCGTCGAGACGTTCGATCATGACGTCTGTTGATTTAATGAGGGCTGCGGCGGTGTCGCCTTTCTTGAGGTTGAGTTCGCGGGCCGCTGATGCGGTGATGATGGAGGTGATGTGCGCTTCCCCGATGGCGAGGATGATTTCTGCGAGGAGGCCTTCGATGCGGACGCTGACGACTTTTCCGGCAAGCTGGTTGCGTCCGCTGACGCGGCGATAGCGGGCGCGCGATTCTGTCTCTGGGCGTTCGGCATCGGCCTTGAAGAACGGCTTGAGGCTGGATGCGGTGAGGCGGTGATGACCGCCGGGAGTGAGGACGGTCTTTAATTTGCCGTTGAGGATCCAGTTCTTGATGGTGGGGTAGCTGATGCCGAGCATGCGGGCCGCTTCGCGCGGGGTGAGGAACTGGCGTTGTGCGCTCATGATCTAAGGTTGTAGCACTTTTGGCAGCACCGACGGGGCTAGGTTGCGGACTATGCGGCGGGTAAGCATGGATCTGAAGTCCTGCAACGTGCAGATGGCGATGCGGAGGGGCGCGTTGGGGCAGCAAGGCACAGTGTCGACGGGCAAACAGCATGCTCTGCGGAGAAGGAGCATCCGTCAGGGGCTAAAGCCCATTACTAGACGTGCGTGTTCTTGGCACGACTGAAGTCGTGCCCCTTCAAAACGAAGAGACTCCAACGTAGTTCTCGTGCTTTGGGCTCAGTCGATGCGGAGAGCTTTGACGGGGTCGATGGAGGCGGCGCGGCGGGCAGGGATGATTCCGGCGAGTGCAGCGGCGATGATGAGGACGCCGATGGCGATGGACATGACGGGGATGTTGACGTTAGTGATTTCGAAGAGCTGGGATTTGACGTAGCGCACGCAGAAGACGGCTACAGGAACGCCGAGCGCGAGTCCAAAGATGGTCTGAAGCATGGCTCCGCGCATGACGATTGCGATGACGCGGCTGCGTGCGGCGCCGAGAGCCATGCGGATGCCGATCTCGGGAGTGCGGCGGACGACAGTGTAGGACGTGACGCCGTAAAGGCCAATGGCGGCGAGCAGAAGAGCGAGCAAGCCGAAGAGGGAAGTGAGGCGGGCGATGAGACGTTCTTCGGTGAAGCGGTCGTCAATCTGCTGCTGGAAGGTCTGGAACTTCACAATGGAGAGGTTTGGGTTGATGCCGGCGAGCGTGTCGCTGACGAGTTTTTCCATGCCTGGAACGGGATGGCTGGTCTGAATGATCAGTGCTCCGGCGAACATGGAAAGGTCTTTGTCGATGGTGTCTTTGGGGTCTATTCCCGCGCCGGCGCGCTGGGTGAGCGGCAGGAAGTACATGGCGTGGTCCTTCCAGTAGACGCTGGTGTAGGTAGTGTCCTCGACAACGCCGATGATTTCATGTGCACCGTCGCGGCCGGCGGGCCCGGGGCCGGAGTTGCCGAAGTGATGGCCGATGGGATTTCGTTTGCCGAAGAACTGTTTGACGAACTCCTGATTGACGACGGCGACCGCCGGCGCGTTCATCTTGTCCTGCGGGAGGAAGCCGCGGCCCATGACGACGTGGGTGCCGACGGAGTCGAAGTATTCCGGAGTTCCTTTGACCCATGAGGCGCCTTTATTGATATCGGGATCGCCCTGGACTTTGACGCCGGATCCCCAGTTGTTGGATTCCATGGGGGTGTAGGTGGAGAGCGCGACGTGAACGACGCCGGGTATGGCGTGGAAACGATCTTCAATGGTCTGGTAGAGAGGCTCGACTTCAGTGTTCTTGTATCCGGCTGCCTGGGGGTTGATGTGGGCGATGTAGCGATTGGTGGCGTCGAGCTTCATGTCGACGTTCTGCGCTTTGTTGAGGCTCTGGGCGAAGAGGCCGGCGGCGACGAGAAGGACGAGGGAGAGAGCTGCCTGGAGGACGACGAGGGAGCGCTGGAGAATGGAGGCGCCCTGGGCGGTGGTGCGGGAATTGGAGCGGAGAGACTCGACGGGCTGGGTGCGGGCGGCCATCAGCGCGGGCGCGAGGCCAAAGAGGATTCCCGTGACGAGCGAGAGAGCAAATGCGAAGCCGATGACGAGCGGCGAAGGGGATGCGGTGACCGGCATGTTCTGCTGGTCGGGGAATGCGAGTGCGAGCAGTGCGTGCGCTCCGAGATAAGAGACTGCGAGTCCGAGAAGGCCTCCAATGGATGAGAGAAGAATGCTTTCAGTGAGAAGCTGACGCACGATGCGGGCGCGCTGCGCTCCGAGGGCCGAGCGAATGGAGAGTTCAGCGCGACGGCTCATGCCGCGAACGAGGAGGAGGTTGGCGATGTTTGCGCAGGCAACGAGAAGGACCATGGCGGCGATCCACTGGAGCAACTTCAGGTGGTCCTTGTAACCATCCTGCATGTTCTGGATTCCGCCGCCGCCCGGCGTGAGCACTACGTGGGTTCGAGGAAGGACCTGCTTCGCACGCGCATCCGTGAAGGTTTTGAGAGGAGCGAATTGCTGTTTGAGCAGCGTGCTGGCTTTGGCCTGGAGGTTTGGTATTGAGGTTCCTGGCTTAACCCGGCCTATGAGGTAGGCCCACTGGACGTCTGGATCGTTGTAGTATGGCGCGCCGCTTACCGGGTCCATGAGATTCATCGGCAGGTAGTACTTGGGCGGGTTGGTGTCGATGCGGTCGCCGTAGAAGCCTTTTGGAGCAATGCCGATGATGGTTGCGGCTTTGGTGTTGATGTAGAAGGCGCTGCCCACTACGGATGGATCGCCGGCGTAATCCTGCATCCAGGTGTCGTAGCTCATGACGGCGGTGATGGGCGCGCCTTTCTGATCGTCGCTGTCGGTGAGCAGGCGGCCAGCGGCGGGAGAGAGGCCGAAGACGCGGAAATAGTTGCCGGAGACGAAGGTTGCAGTCACTGACTTTGCAGGGGCATCAGAACCGGCGCGGCGAACGGTGAGGGGCCGCCAGGCGTAGCCGGACTCCATCGCTGCGAGCTCTTCAAACTCGGGCAGGTTCTTTTTGTACATGTAGTAGGTGTCAGTGGCGAAGAGGGAGTAGTCGCCTTCGTCGTTCCAGCCGCCGTTAACACAGCAGTCGTCTTTGTCGCCGATGCGGATGAGGGACTTGGGATCGGTGACGGGGAGGTTGTGGAGAAGGATGGCGTTGACGAGGGTAAAGATGGCGGCGTTGGCGCCGATGCCGAGGGCCAAGGTGAGCAGTACGGTGGCAGTGAAGCCGGGGGTCTTGCGCAATTGGCGAAGTGCATACGCCACGTCCTGCAGTAGAACTCTCATTCTTCGACCTCCACACGTCGGCTCGCAGAACGGTGGAAGCAACTAACGGGCCGTTGATGTTGCTGAAGGTTTGCCGAGAATCAGCTACTTAGGGATGAGGCGGAGAGCCCGCTGCGTCCAGAAACGGAGCGAGGTGTTCGATGCCGGACAGTGCGAGGCTGCAGTGGCCGGTGCGGGTGTGCGATTCCGGTCACTGCGAACCTTGATGTCTGCTGCGCGATCAATGCGCGTGATCGGTCTGCGTGATGACGATCAGGCCAGTTTCGAGGAATGACTTGAGGTTCGAAAGCACCTTGGGCCAACCACCAGCGACGGAGCGAATGAATGCTGAATCCGCGCGCTCCATGGTGTGCGTGATTGAGAGCCGGACGGCGTCGCCATAGGGCTCAAGTTCGATGGTGCAGAGAGCGAAACCTTCGGCCTTGAGTTCAGGCTTGAATTCATTGCGCCACTTGAGCCGCAGCTTGCGAGGGCGATCGAACTCGAGGATCTCTCCTGTGTCGGCAACTTTGCCGTCGGGGAAAAGCAGCTGCCACGCGGCACCTGTCTTCCACTCTGTTTCGAAGTGCATGCCGAACCAGTACTCCTTCATTTGTGTTGGATCAGTCAGCGCCGACCACAGTTTTTCGGGTGTGGTGCGGATGAAGCTTACGTAGGCGTATGTGCTTTCATCGGACTTGCTCATGATCATTCTCCCTCCAGATTTTTCTTGAGCCGTGCGAGCGCGTGCAGGCGGGGTTGTTCGAATTTGCTGATCCAGCGTTCGGAGATTTCGTTGATCGGAACCGGGTTGATGAAGTGAAGGCGTTCTCTGCCATCGCGTTTCCAAGAGACGAGATTGCCCTTCTTGAGAACCCGAAGGTGCTTGGCAACGGCCTGGCGGGTCATGTCGAGACCGTCGCAAAGTTCCCCCAGAGTCTGGCCGTTTTTATGACGCAGCCGATCAAGAAGCTTGCGGCGGCTGGAGTCAGCGAGGGCCTTGAATACGGCATCGTCGTTCATCTTCAACAGGGAACCAAATAGTTCCATAAAGACAATAGGTAACTATTTGGTTCCCTGTCAAGCGTGATTTTCAGAACGGGGCTGGAAGGACCAGGGCAGCAGCGGAGTCTGTGGCTGCGGATGCAGGTCATACACTGTTGACGTGACCGATCGTCTGATTCTGATCACCCTGCTGGTGAAGCTGGGTGTGATGGCGTCCGTGGCGAGTGTGCTGGCGCGCGCTGCGACGTTTCGCCGTCTTTTCTTTGCGGAGAAGCGGCGTCCGAATCAGACATTGGGGCTGCTTGCGTTCTTTCTGGTCCCGCTGACTCTGGGCGTGTGGATCCGGACGTCGGTTCCGAACTTTCTGGCAGCGGATATTTCGTTTGAGACGATCATTTTGCTGGGGCTGCTGGTAGGGCCGCGCTGGGCGACGCTCGGGGCTGCCATTCTTGGTGTGCCGGCGGTGTTTCACGGCGAGTATCTTGCGCTGCCGTTCAATGTGTCGGTTGCGATCCTGGCGGGAGTTCTGGGAGGGCTTGTAGAGCCGGACGAGATCTGGTCGTTCTCGCCGTTTGTCGATCTGAGCCTCTATCGGTGGGTGCGGCGCATTCTGCTTCGGCCACGCATCGATCGCCAGTTTCTGATGCTGTTTCTGATTGTGGCTGCTGAGGCGTGCCGGGACTGGATCGCCGCGCGTTTTCCGCACAAGCTGTTCGGGCTGGTGGCGAAGGAGACCTGGGCGCAGGTTCTGGTGTGGCTGACCGCACCGATTGTGGTGGGGATTGCTATCAAGGTCTGGAATGCGCTGCGGATCGAGATGAAGCTGGAGGAGCAGAAGCATCTGCTGCTGGAAGCCAGGCTGGATGCGCTGCAGCGGCAGATCAATCCGCACTTCCTTTTCAATACGCTGAACTCCATTTCGTCGCTTGTTCGCACCAAGCCTGAGCTGGCGCGGGAGATGACGATCAAGCTGGCGAATATTCTGCGCGCACTGCTGAAGGATCACGACACGTATGTGCCTCTGCGGAACGAACTCAGCTTCACGGATGATTACCTCGATATCGAGGTGGTGCGGTTTGGGGCCGACAAGCTGCGCGTGGAAAAGGAAATCGATCCGGATACGCTGGACATTCTGGTGCCGAGCATCCTGCTGCAGCCGCTGATCGAGAACTCGATCAAACATGGGCTGGAGCCGCGGATCCACGGCGGTACGGTGACGCTGCGCAGCAAGCTCGAGCACGATCGTGTGCTGATCGAGGTAGCCGATGACGGCGTGGGAATGGGCGACCGGCCGAATACCGGGATCAAGCGCGACGGGGCAGGAATCGGCATGAAGAATGTGCAGGAGCGGCTCGAGGTGCTCTACGGGCAGCAGGCGACGTTTACCGTGGTGAGCAATCCGGGGCGCGGGACATCGGTGACGATCGAGGTGCCGGCGGAGATGCCGTTCTCGAATTGAGCTGATGAGTCCCGAGTGCGGGTTAGTGACCGCGAACTACGAGTTTGTCCCAGAGGCCGCCGACGATTGCGCCGGTGATGAAGGTGGCGAGCAGGACGTATCCCGCTTCGATGGCCAGCAGGCCTGGCGGAAGGCGGACGATTCCGAAACAGGTTGCGATTAGAACTGCGGCGGCGAGGGCTGTTGAGGTCAGCACGCCCTCGAGCACGCCTTTGCGGTGAAGCAGGGCGAGCAGCCAGGCGACTCCGTAGGCGAAGAGGAGACAGACTGCGGCGGATAGTAGTTGAGGGGGCATCCATCGCACGATGTCTTTAACTTGGGACGGGGTGAGGCCGAAGGCTTCGGTCCATGCATCGCGAAACAGGTAGTGTGAGTGCCAGATCATGCCGATGTACCACGCGGCGAAGGCTGCTAAAAGTACGGGCAGGTGGTTAATCTGCTTGGGGCCGATCGGCGCGGCTTCGGGATATGGCTCGGCGAGATGTGCTTCTGCCAGGCAAGCCTGGTTGCATGCAGAGTGCTCCGGCCAACGCGTGCAGCCGGAGATGCGAAGCGCGGGACTTCCGTCCACGAGGGTGGCGACGGCATGGCTGCCGTCAAGAGCGACAACCGCGGGCTGGTGGTTTTCAGGGCAGGTTACGGGCCGCGCGCCGGAGTATCTGTCGAGGATGGCGTGACGCAGAAAACCGGCTGCAACCACGAAAAGCGAAACGATGAGCAGAAAGAGCACGAGCCAGATGAGGAGGACCATGGCTCACCCCCGTTCGAGGCGGAAGTGTGAGCCTTGAGAGAGAGGTCGATCAGTGATTGCGGTCACGAAGCGGCGGGGAGGTTGTTCGGAGGTTCCGGCGGGTCTCCGGTCGACCCTTGTCGCGAAAATGCTCTGACAATGATGGGCTCCGGCGACTCAGCGGGGTTGCGGCTCTGTGAAGGCGAGTATCCGACTCGGAGGAGACGCCCCCTGATCGCAAAACGCGCGATGAAGGGAGCGCGACTTTTTGATGCGAGTGTTGGTTCTTAATCTTTTAGCGAGTTAGCGGCGCTGCGCGCCGTAGCGAGCTGGCGAGTTAGCGGGTTTGTGGTGGTGCGGTTTTTCCGGCTGCGGACACCGGGCTGGGCGGTCACGATCTGGTTGAGCGGCGACGGGCGGAGCGGGGTTTGCGGGATTTTGGGATTCGGCCGAAGCGGGCGTCGCGCCTGAGCAGGAGGTCGCAGGCGTGAAGGGCTTCAGACTCGAAGGCGGGACTGTCCGCGGGGATGAGCCGCCAATGTGTGATTTTGCCGCCGAGCAAGTTGATGTTGCGGAGGGAGGGGAAATCGCGCGAGGTTTTTGGGTCAGCGGGATCGGCGGTTTCTGAGAAGACCAGCCAGACGCCGTTGTCTTCCGGGTGCTTGGGGCTGTCGCGGAGCATGGCGAGAATTTTGTCGTCGGCATAGATGGCGAAGCCGGAGAACATGGGACGGACTTCGGGGTCGAGAGGGGCCAGCGCTTCGATGAGGAAGGGGTAGGGTGGTGATTTGCGCTTGATTGGTCTCTTGGCTCCAGGGCGATTGGGCATGGGGGTAGGATAGCGCGGAACGTCTTTACATCCCGGTCCCCCCAACGGGAGAGACCCGTCGACAAAATCAGGGCGGGCTCGGGGGCACCCTGGGTCTCTTCCTATCCATGTCTCAAATGCGGGAGACATGGGGCACCCGGCTCATGGAACGTGTTCGTCACGCGGTTCAGTGACAGGGCGCACGGCCGAATATAGTTGAACCTCCAATACTCCCGCGGTATCGTTCTCGACACGTGAGGGCACAGCGTGCAGCCGTCCGCTGGCTCCAGTTGTGCGGCGCTGGTGCCCGATGCTCAAAACGCAATGAAAACAGTTCCGGACATTTTGAAGGAGAGATGGTTATGAAGAGGCTGCTCCAATCATTCGCTCTGGTTTTGTTCGTCGCGGCAGGCGGGAGTGCGCTGTTGGCGCAAGGTGAAAACCAGAGGGATCGCGATCTGACGGTGATGACGCGGAATATGGATGCGGGGTCTGACTTCGGCTATATTCTTGCGGCGGCGCTGAACCCGAATACCACGCAGGCCGAGTTTCTGGGTGCGATCACGAAGACGTTCGGCGAGATGTATGCGAGCAATTACGCGGCGCGGGCAGATCGTGTGGCGGCGGAGATTGAGGCGGCGCAGCCGTACCTGGTGGGGCTGCAGGAGGTGACGACGCTGCGCACGGGTGCGTATCCGGGGCACGCGACAACTGTGGTTACCGATCAGCTGCAGTCGCTGCTCGCGGCTCTGGAGAAGCGCGGCCTGCACTACGCAGCCCTGAAGGTGCAGAAGAACGCGGATATCGAAGAGCCTGCATTTGATGCGTACTACAACGTGATCATGGTGGGGTTCGCGGATTACGACGTTGTGCTGGTGCGGACGGATCTGCCGGTTTCGCAACTGAAGATTGAGGGTGTTCAGGGGAAATACTTTGAGGCGATACTTGGGTTTCCGATTGGCGGGCAGAGTATTCCGTTTACGCGCGGGTGGATTGCAGTGGATGCGAAGCTGCGCGGGAAGAACTATCGGTTTGTGACCACGCACCTTGAGACGTTTGTGAATGAGTATCAGGCGGCGCAGACACAGGAGCTGCTGGCAGGGCCGCTGAATACTTATGTGCCGACAATACTGGCGGGTGATTTGAACTCGGATGCGCATGCTCCTTCGTTTGCGAATGGTCCGGCGTTTGGGATGCTGGTCAACGCGGGGTTTGCGGATATCTGGAGCGAGCTGCATCCGGCGGATGCAGGGCTGACGTGGCCGAATTTCCCTGAAGACGAAAAGTTCCCAACGGTGACGCCGTTTCAGCGGATCGATTTGATTCTCACGAGAGGCAGTGGAATTGCGGCTGAAGCTGAGCAACTTGTTGGAACGGCGCCGGTGGGTGGCGTGTGGGCGTCGGATCATGTGGGAGTGGTGGCGACACTGAAGCTGCTGCCGTAGGGAGAGTGCACGGGGAGTTCTCGGGCAATTGGGGATTCACGTTTCCCAGGTCTCCAAAATCGGGAGACCCTTCGACAAGCTCAGGGCAGGCTACGGGGTACCCCACCATCGAGCTTGGAAAATGATGTCTACTGGCTGAACCCCGGGAGATCGGCGGTCGCGTGCGCGGGAACCGTGTGACGGGTGCCGCTCCGGGTGGAATTTGCGCAAAGTAGAATTGAGGCATGGCATTTGAAAGCGTAAAGAAGGTTGCGGAGGCGGATTTTCCGACGCGGTGGGGGGCGTTTCGGATTCTGGGGTTCGAGGGGAAGTTGCCTGACAGCGCGGGGTCTCGGGCGCTGAATGGCAATGTCGAGGGCCTGGTGGCGCTGGTGATGGGCGATGTGAAGTCGACGGCGCCGCTGGTACGCATCCACTCGCAATGTTTGACTGGAGATGTGTTCGGTTCGCTGCGGTGCGACTGCAGGCTGCAGCTTGAGCTGGCGTTGACGAAGATTGGCGAAGAGGGCGCGGGGATTCTGTTGTATGAACAACAGGAGGGGCGCGGCATTGGGCTGATGGCGAAGCTGAAGGCCTATGAACTGCAGGACCAGGGCCGAGATACAGTTGAGGCGAATGTCGAGCTTGGCTACGAGGCGGACCTGCGCGAGTATGAGTTGCCGGCCCGCGTGCTGAAGATGCTGGGCGTGGAGCGGGTGAAGCTGATGACCAACAATCCGGACAAGGTTGCGGCACTGGAGTCGGCCGGGATCAAGGTGACGGAGCGCGTGTCGGCGGAGGTTGAGCCGCAGGAGACTTTCGCTGCGTACATCAAGACGAAGCAGGAGAAGATGGGGCATATTAGCGGCGCGTAGGGGCCGCAGTTCTCAGTCATCAGTTGTCAGTTCTCAGTCTTCAGTTTTTCAGTTCAGTTCCATGGAGAAATCGGGATGATTTTGCAAGAACTGCTCGATGAACTGGGCGGCAATCTCGTTCAGGGCGACAAGGAATGGATTGTGGACGCGGTGGCCGCAATTGAGACGGCGAGCGCGTTTGACCTGGCGTTTGCCGATTCGGAGACGGCAGTGCACGCGGCCTTGAAAAGCAACGCGGGGACGGTGGTGCTGAAGCCCGGAGTGGTGACGGAGTACCCGCACGGGAAGTGCATCGTCGAGGTGGATCAGCCGAAGCTTTGGTTTGCAAAGGCGGCGAAGCTGGTGAAGAAGCCTTCGCTGAGCGTGGGAATTGCGACGGGCGCTGTGCTCGCTCCGGATGCCAAGGTGGATCCAGCAGTATTTGTGGGGCCGAATGCGGTGGTGGCATCGCATGCCTGGATCGGCGCGGGAACCCGGATCGGCGCGGGCGCGATCATTGGTGAGTTTGTGAAGATCGGGATGGAGTGCACGATCTATCCGCGGGTGGTGATTTATCCGGGAGTGACGCTGGGAGATCGCGTGGTGGTTCATGCGGGTGCGGTGCTGGGGGCGGACGGGTTCGGATATGTGCGCGACACCGAAACCGGAGCGTACACCCACTTCCCGCAGCAGGGAAAGCTGGTGATCGAGGACGACGTGGAAATCGGGGCGAACACGACGATCGATCGCGGAGCACTGAAGGAGACTCGAATTCGCAAGGGAACGAAGATGGACAACCTGGTGCATGTGGGGCACAACTGCGAGGTAGGTCCGGATGCGATTCTGGTGGCCCTGACCGGGATTTCGGGATCGAGCACGATCAAGAAGGGCGCAGTGCTGGCGGGGCAGGTGGGGATCGGCGATCACGTGACGGTGGGCGAGGGAGTGATCCTGGGCGGGCAGTCGGGTGTCTTCAATGGCAAGACGATTACCAATGAAGGACACAAGCCGGGGACGGTGATGTTCGGAACGCCGGCGCGGCCGTTGCGGCAGGTGCTACGGGAACAGGCCACGTTGACCAGGCTGGCGAAAGACAGGGAACGAGGGAACAAGGAAAAGAGGGAACAAGAGAGCAGGGACTAGGGATTGGCGATCGTTGTTGTCGGGGGGAGCGGGAAGGATGTGGGGAAGACGGGGCTGGTGTGCGCAGTGATTTCGGCGCTGCCGGAGTTTGCGTGGACGGCAGTGAAGGTCACAGGGCATGACTACGGTTCTGTGGGTCGGGGGAAAGGTTTAGAGGCGGCGATTCGGGAAGAGACGAGCGCTGGTGGAGAGACGGATACGGGCAGGTATCTTGCAGCTGGGGCAAAGCGAGCGCTGCTGGTGACGCGGGTGGGCGAGGAGGTTCCGATCGAGGAGATTCGGCGCGCGGTTAGCGCTGATCGGAACGTGATTTTCGAGTCGAATCGGGTGGTGGAGTTTGTTGAGCCGGATGTTTGTCTGGCGCTGGTCGGCTGTGTTGAATGGAAGAGCAGCTTTGAGCGGTTGTTGCGCGTGGCAGATGCGGTGGTGATTGTTGGTCACGGTGAGGCGAAGGATGTGCCGGAGGGAGTTGCGCGGTTCGATCTGGAGCGGACGGATTGTTTGCCGGAGGAGATGGTGGGCTGGCTGCGGACGCGGTTATGTCTCGCGCATGGAGAGAAGCTTCGATGAACCGGAGGAGCTTCGGTTCTGAAGAGTGTTGCTGCCGGTGGAATGCACTTCTTTTTTTGGACAAAAGCAGCAAGTTAGCGTCGCTTCGCGACGTAGCGAGCTAGCAGGTTAGCGGAGAAGCGCGAACGCGAGGTGATTAGTCTTCGAGTTCGGTTTCTTCTGGGGCATCGGTGGGGCTGGAGAACTCCATGCGGTAGCCATCGGGGTCGGTGACCGGGACTACCCATAGGCGGTTGCCGACGAAGGGACTTGTGCGTGTCTTGATTCCGCGCGATTTGAATTCGCGGTAAAGGGCCAAGGCATCTTCACATTGGAAACAGACGTTGACGCCGGTGCCGAGCTGGTCATTGGTGGGGCGTTGAGGCGAGAACTCCTGGAGCATGACGGCGGCCTCGCCGAGCTCGAGCCAGCACCAGCGGATCCTGCCGTCGGGTTTGTTGCCGTGGTCGTCGGGCACCTCGGGAATCCACCAGCGCGTCATCCTGAAGCCGAGGCCGTCGATGTAGAAGCGCAGCGAGGCTTCCATGCTGGTGACGCCGAAGAAGGGCACGGCTTGTTTCACATTCACGCTGGTTGCGCTCAGAGCCTGCATGGTTCACTGACCCTCGGCGGTGGCTAGGGGTGGTCGGCTGGCGGCGGAGGACCTGGCGGCAAGTTTGAGGCCGATCCAGCAGCTGATGGGCCAGGTGAGAAGCCAGGAGATCCAGTACCAGTGGGGCCAGCCTGTCGACCAGTTGGGAATGGTGAAGGCGAGGCCCATCGCTTCTCCAAGGGCGAAGAACCAGAGGACGTGCTTTGACGGGTTCCGCGGTGCGAAGCGAGCGCATACCCAGGCGCAGAGGATCGACACGACAACGAAGCAGGCGGTGCTGGCAATGAGAGCGGGGTTCGAGGGGATATGTCCCTTCTCGAAGTCGCCCGGAAAGATGCGGGACAGAATGGGGTCGGTGCCGAGGACGAGGACGATCGAGAGGATATAGCTGCCGAGAACGATTCCGATGGACTTGAGCATCGGGAGACCTCCGGGGTCACGGTCGGTGATGGGAGCAGCACGTGACGTGTTCGGAAAGCGTATCGCGGGAGCACGGAGTTAGGGAATGAAAATGTGAGGAGGTCGTGAACTTCAACTCCCACTCATTCGGCCAAAAGAGAGCCGAATGAATGGGGCACAGCTATCTAGGCGGCTCGACTAGGCAATGACGTAGATCTGGGCTTCGATGAGGCCGTCGGCAGTGAGGACCTGTGCGGTGACGCGGCGGTATTCGGAGCCTTCGAACTCGTCGAGGCGGGCCCAGCGCTGGGGGAGCTCATCCGATTCGAAGATGTTGACGGGAACTTCGGGTCCGGCGGGATTTAGGATCAGGCCGGGGAATCCCATGGCGTCGCCCCATCCCGCGTTGTGCAGGATGCCGCGTACGGTGCCTTTGAGCCAGCGGCCTTTGAGATCGGATAGCTGGTTGTGATTGATCTCACCGGGGGAGAGGCTTCCGTAGGTGGCTAGGCGGGTGTTTGCGTCGGGCACTGATCAGCTCTTTTTGTCGTTGGGGAAGGGTTCGGTGCGGAATGAGCCGTCGCGTTGTTTGATAAGGAGCTGGACCTTGCCTTCGGCTTCGTCGAGTTCTTTTTTACAGGCGGCGGAGAGGACGGTGCCTTCTTCGAAGAGTTTGATGGAGTCTTCAAGGGAGAGGTCGCCCTTTTCGAGGGTTTCGACGATGGATTCGAGTTTTTTGAGCGACTCTTCGAAGGATGGCATGGTTCGTTTTTATTGTATGGCGGACGGATGAACTTGTGCCGGGACCTTCAAATGGCCGGGGAAGCAGTGTGGTCTCCCATGTCTCCAAAGGCGGGAGACATGGGGCACCCGACCTATCGTGCGTTCAAGATTGGTGATGCGGGCTTTCTCGTTCCCACCCTAAACGCAAAAAGCGCGTTTAGGATGGGGCACCCGGACATCGTAGTGGGAAATGAGAAAAGCAGATCCTTCGCTTACCGCCTCCACGCTTGAGAAAACGCAACGGATGGTCAGGCCGCAGGTTCGCCAAGATTGATCCCGCCGGGAGGGAGGACGCTGGCGATGACTTCGGCGGCGGCGGTGTAGCGGCCGAAGGGGGCGCTGACCTGGACGCCTTGCACCATGCCGCGGACGGACTCGAGCATCTCCTGGGCGATGCGGATGCCTTCCTTGCGGGCGGCGTCGGGTGAGTCGGCCTGGGCCATGCGGAGCATGATTTCTTCAGGCATGGAGACGCGGAGGTCGTTCTTCATGAACTCGGCGTTGCGCAGGCTGGTGAGAGGCCAGATGCCGGCGATCACCGGGATGCGGAAGGATTCGATGCGCTTGAGAAAGTCTTCGAGGAGACGGAGATCAAAGACGGGCTGGGTGATGGCGTACTCGGCTCCGGCTTCGACTTTGAAGGCGAAGCGGCGAAGTTCGTGGTCGATGTCTGGAACGCCAGGGTTGGCGGCTACGCCGATGGTGAAGTTGGTGGAGGCTCCGATGGAGTTAGCGCCGATGTCGAGGCCGTGATTGAGGCGGCGGACGATATTGACGAGGCCGATGGCGTCGACATCGAAGACGGCGGTTGCGTCAGGGTAGTTGCCGAGCTTGGGCGGATCGCCGGTGAGGCAGAGGATGTTTTTAAGTCCGATGGACGATGCGCCGAGGAGGTCGGACTGGATGCTGAGCACGTTGCGATCGCGGCAGGTGTAGTGGAGGATCGTCTCGATGCCGGTGTGCTGCGTGATCTGGATGCAGAGGCTCTGCGCGCTCATGCGGGCGGAGGCGCGGGGCGAGTCGGGAACGTTGATGGCGTGGACGCCGAGTTGGGCGAGGAGACGAGCGCCCTCGATCTCCTTGGTGCAGTTGATGCCCTTGGGCGGAACGATTTCGACGAGGGTGACGAACTGGCCTTCGTGTATGAGCGAACCGATGCGGGAGCGCTCGGCGAGGGGAGCGGGCGGCGTTTCGGTAGAGATTTCGGCGTGCTTGCCGCCATCGGTGACGCGGGCCTGCGCGTCGATGGCGCGCATGGCGGAACGCATGGCGCGGGTGTGATTGGGCGTGGTGCCGCAGCATCCGCCGACGATTTGCGCGCCGGCAGCGATGGCCTTGCGGGCGAAGCTGGCCATGTATTCGGGCGAGCAGAGATAGATGTTGCGTCCCTCGATGGCACGGGGCATGCCGGCGTTGGGCATGGCGGCGAGCGGAAGGTCAGTTGCGCCACGCATGCATTCGAGCGCGGTGAGGACGGTGGCGGGTCCGGTTGAGCAGTTGACGCCGATGGCGTTGGCACCCCACTCGGTGAGGAGCGCGGCGGCCTGTTCGGGCGAGGAGCCGTCGAGGCAGTTGCTTTCGTCGTCGACGGTGACCATGACGAGGACGGGGAGGTTAGGCGCGGTCTCTTCGGCGGCGAGAAGGGCTTCGCGTGCCTCATTGAGGGCGGGCATGGTCTCGATGATGAGGAGGTCGACGCCAGCATCAGCGAGAGCGCGGATCTGTTCCGCGAAGGCGGCGCGGGCTTCGTCGAGACCGGTTTTGCCGAGGGGCTCGAGACGGACGCCGAGGGGGCCGATGGAGCCGGCGACGAAGGCGGTTCCGGCCTGCTTTTCCTTGAGGTGGTCGACGGCCTGACGGGCGAGACGGACGCCGGCGGCATTGATCTCGGTCACTTTGGAGGCGAGGCCGTGGCGCGTGAGGCGGAAGCGATTGGCGCCAAAGGTGTTGGTCTCGATGATCTCAGCGCCGGCCTGAAGGTAGTCCTCGTGAATGGAGAGGATCAGGTTCGGGTCAGAGAGGTTCAGTTCGTCGTAGCAACGATTGATGAAGACACCGCGGGCATAGAGGACCGTGCCCACGGCGCCATCGGCGAGCACGGGGCGATTGGAAAAGAGATCGGCGAACTGAGGCATGCTGTCTTCAATGCTAACAAGACAGGGACTCGGGACATAGGGACAAAGGGACTGAGAGCGAGGGATTAGGGGTTAGGGAACAGGGATTGGACCAAGTGGACCTCGAATGAAATGAGTGGGTTGCTTTGTTATGATTGGAGAGTCAAAAAGCTAAGCAGAGCCGGTCGTTGAGGGGCCTCGAGCGAGGTTTCGAATCTGGTCGGAACTGCGGCAATCGCCATTCATATCAAGGTCCGAATCAAGGTCCGAATCAGGATTCGCAAGGCGCTGTGAGCGGAAGAACTGCGCCGCTATGTCGAGGGAAGCGATTTTGAAGAAAAGAAGTCTTTGGCTCTGCGCCGCCGCGGCGGTATTGGTATCAGTCGTAGTGGCGGGATGTGGTAAGACGACCTATTTTGCGGGCAGGGTGCTGCCGCCCAGCGGACTGACGAACCGGGTGCTGATCTCGGTACAGAACCCGAGCGTGTCGGCGGCGGGGTCGCTGGTCTTTGTGGACGCGTTCTACGATATCCGGTTCAGCTACAACCAGAAGACCGCAGGATTTTCGATTTCCGGGTATTCAGGGAACCTGCCAGTCACGATCCAGAACATGCCGGAAGAGCAGGTGGGCGCGGTGTATGGGGCTGGAGACGGCTCGCTGCACGTTGTGGATTATCAGAAGGAAGACGACACGGGAACGAAGAAGGGGGTCAACGGCCTCTCTTCTAGTATCTTTATCACTCGCAATTTGAGGTACGTGTTCGCGGCGAACCAGCAGGCCACGGTGCTGACGGTCGTGGATAGCTCGTCGGGCGGCTCGTATGCTCTGGGATTGCCGGGGGTGTACCGGGTGAGCGTGAACCCGGGCGGCACGGCGGCGATGGCGTTTGTACAGAATTCGAATTATGCGTACTACGTGCGGCAGCTGACGGCGAATGAGACGCTGTCCTATTCGGGCGGCTCGAGCACTTGGCCGAAGGCGGCGATGGATTGCGAGCCGCAGAACGCTCCGGGATGGTGCCTGTTCCAGATGCAGAGCCCGGACGCGACAGATGCGACTGGGAATCCCTACGGCGCTCCGCTGACGTTTGATCGGCCAGTGAAAGCGATCTTCTCCGCGGATGGAAGTACGGCGTATGTTTTGAATTGCGGACAGGAGTGCGGCGGGTCGGCTTCGTCGATCTCGGTGGTGCCCGTGGCTCCGATCATCTTCCCTTCGGGACAGCACTCGGGAAAGCTGCCTGCGAACGCGACGCTGCATGCGGACTGTGCGGCTACGCCTGGGGCGACATCGTGCACGCTGGCGGTGCCGGGCGGGTCGAGCAACGCGCTGCTGTCGAATTCGACCATGTACGTGGTGGGGCAGAAGCTTCTGCCGGATGGGCTGTTCACCGGGAACCTGACCATGGTGAGCCTGGCGGGCACGGGGACGAGCACGATTTCAGCGGGGAGTCCGATTTCGATCAGCGATGGCGCTCCTGGTGCGCCAAGCCGGATGATCATGGCGGACGACAACACGCTTTGGATTGGCACCACGAAGTGCACCAATGGCGAGCGGTACGCGACAGGACAGGCCTATGGCTGCCTGACAATGTTCAACACCACGAACAACTCCGTCACGATGCTGGAGCCGTATCTGGGCGATGCGACGGGAGTCGCGGCGGTGACGGGGCTGCACAAGGTGTACGTGGTGCAGGGCGGACAGGTGTACATCTACCACACGACTGATGGCTCGTCGATCAACAACCAGTACGTGACAGTGACCGGAACGGCGTCCGATGTCGCGTTTATGGATGGGCACTTCGACGCGAACAACACCGTCTACTGAGGAAGGCCAGCGGGGTTAGCGGGGGCAGCGGATCTAGGCCCGTACTCGTGGAGGGCAACGACTTGATCGAAGGCTCCGATCTTCGCGCTGACGTACTTGCGATTGCGGGACACCGGGACGACGTGGAGCAGACGTGCGGCGGGACGCTCTTGCGGATGGCGGCGCGCGGACTGCGGACGGCGATTCTGGACCTGACCCGTGGCGAGGCTGGGACGCGCGGGACGGCGGAAGATCGAGCGCGCGAGGCGGCGGAGGCGGCGAAACTGCTGGGCGTGAGCCGACGCGAGGCTCTGGATCTGCCGGACGGCGCGATCGAAAACACGCTAGAGAATCGCAAAAAGATTGTGCGCGTGCTACGCGAGGTGAGGCCGCGCGTGGTGATTCTGCCGTACTGGCAGGCGCGGCATCCGGATCATGCGATTGTGGCGACGCTGGGTTACGAAGCGTGTTTCCTTTCTGGCCTGTCGAAGGTGGAGACGGGAGAGCCGCCGCACCGGCCGTTCAAGATTGTATATGCGAGCTTATACGCGGATGTGCGGCCGGGCTTTATTGTCGACATCACGCCGTTCATCGAGCAGCGGCATCGGGCGCTGATGGCATACAAGTCGCAATATGCAAATCAGGCGGCGGGTAGCGCGCTGTTTGTGCCGGAGGAGGAGATTCGCGAGCGCACGTTCGCGGAGGCACGGCACTATGGGTTGCTGGCGGGCGTGAAGTACGGCGAGCCGTTTGTGCAAAAGGAAGTGGGGCTGGTGGATGATCTGACGCTGGTGCCGGTGCAGACAATCTAGTCTTCAGTCTCCAGCCACCAGTTCTCAGTGCTCACGGGGCAGATGCTCGAGAGCTGCCGGAATGCTGCGCGGTATGCATAAGCAGAGCTTATCTGAAAGCGAAATAGAATAACTTTGCCTTATATGCCCTTCGCGCTGAAACTGAGGGTGGAGGTCGTGATGGCTACGCAGACGTGGGATCCCCTTGCCTACGAGCGGAACGGTGCATTTGTGCACGAACTTGCCGGCGGAGTGCTGGAGTGGCTTAATCCGCAGGCCGGCGAGTATGTGCTGGACCTTGGCTGCGGCGACGGGCAGCTGACGCAACGCATTGCCGCGAGCGGCGCGCATGTGCTGGGCGTGGATGCGTCGGCAGAGATGGTGGCTGCGGCGCGCGAGCGGGGAATCGAAGCGGAGCATGCGAGGGCTGAGGAGCTGCCGTTTCGCGATGCGACGTTCGATGCGGTGTTCTCAAATGCAGTGCTGCACTGGGTTAGAGACCAGGATGCGATGATGCGGCAGGTGCATCGTGTGTTGAAGCCGGGCGGCAGGTTTGTGGCGGAGATGGGCGGTCACGGAAATGTCGCTGCGATCCATGTGGCGTTGACGTCCATGCTGGATCGTTATGGGTTTGGCGATCGGGAGAAGGGCGTCAACTATTACCCGTCCAGCGACAGCTATGCGGAGCGCCTGAAGCGCAATGAGTTCGACGTTGAGCGGATAGCGTTGATTCCTCGACCGACCAGACTTCCGGAGAGCGGTTTGGAAGGATGGCTACGGACATTCAGGAGAGGTGTGCTGGAGGGATTGCCCTCTGATGTGCGTGAGCGCGTGATACGCGAAACGGTGACGCTGCTGGAGCCGGCGCTGCGGGATGAGGCGGGCAACTGGACAGCGGACTATGTTCGGCTGAGGCTGAAAGCAGTTCGCAGTTCTTAGTTAACGCACGTAGGGTGTTACCAGATTTCAGTTGCCAGCGTTGGAGCCGGTTGCATCAATGAGCATTGCGCGGGCCCCGGTGTCCCTCAGGGGCTAAAGCCCGCGTCTTTTCTGACCCTTTTCGGCACGACTGAAGTCGTGCCCTGACGCTTCTTTCTATAAAGAGACATCGTTGAGCCGCGCATTAACCAAGCTGGGCTCGTCTTGAGTCTTTGAGCACGCTGTAAACTCGTGGCCCTTAAAAGCCAGATTAGTGCAAACGATTCAGAGTTTGTTGGGAGAGCGGCTGTTGCCGAGGGCGAGGAGGGCGCCGGTGACACGGTTGGCGGCGTGGCGAACGACGTTGTCTTCGCTGGCGAAGTCGCCTGCGATGCAGCGGACGCCAAGTTTCTCGATGCGCTGGATGTCGGCGGCGATGGGTGATGCGTTTTCGGCGGCGTAGCGAGCGAGCGTCTCGGGAGAGAACTGCGCGGTGTTGACGATGGCGTAGTCGAAGATGGGCGCGCGCGTGTGTTCGTAGATGCGCTCGATGTGCTCGGAGGCGGTGAGGCCGAGGCTCTCATTGGCCTGCGTCATGAGATTGCAGACGAAGACGCGGACACCGGTCGCGGCGGCGAGGGCCGACGGGATTCCCTGGACCAGCAAATTTGTGATGAGGGAGGTGTAGAGCGATCCGGGGCCTACGGTGATGAGGTCGGCGCGACGAATGGCTTCGAGCGTCTCCGGCATGGCGGCGGCGTTGGGTGGATCCAGCATCAGTTCGGAGATGCGGTGTTTGCTGGCGGTGATGTTGGTCTCGCCGCGAACGACGGAACCGTCTTCCATGTGCGCGACTACCGTTGCGTTGGAAGTTGTGGCCGGATAGATACGGCCGCGGGTTGCCAGGATTTTTGAGGCGAGCTGGACGGCGTGCGCAAAGTCGCCGGTGATTTCGCTGAGCGCGGTGATGAAGAGGTTTCCGAAGCTGTGGCCCCCTAGGCTCCCGCCGCTGGTGAAGCGATAGGCGAAGAGTTTGGAGAGCAGGTCTTCTTCTGCGCTGAGGGCGACCATGCAGTTGCGGATGTCGCCCGGGGGCAGCATGTTGAAGTCCTGGCGGAGACGGCCAGAGGAGCCGCCATCGTCGGTTACGGTGACGACGGCAGCGAGATCGGAGATGTGACAGTGATCGGAGGCGGGCCAGTCTGGGAAGGCCACATGCTTGCGGAGTCCGCGAAGAAGTGTCGAGAGGCCGGTTCCGCCGCCGATGGCGACGACACGGAGAGACGGGGCAGGAACGCCGGGCGTCTGTTCGCAGGAGTCAGACGCCGCGGGCAGGGTAGGAGTAGAAATGTTTTGCAGACCTGGTTTCGAACTCGGTGTCACAAGGTGCCTGAGGGCCCAGTCACAGCCCTACGGTAGTTCAGGATACAGCAACTCCGTGAAGCGAGGATCGTCGACCATGCTTTGGAAGTCGTTGTCGGAGCGCGCCTGAAGGCGGTTCTTGGGATTGAGTTCGATGGCCTGCGAAAGGCTGTCGAGACAGTCCTGGGTCTTGCCGGTAATGGCGTGGAGGAGCGCGAGACCGTAGTAAGCGAAGTCGGCGTTGGGGTCGTCAGCCAGAATGCCCTTGAGCTGGTTGGCGGCTTCTTCGAAATCGCCGGCATTGATTTGTGAGACGGCGTAGTCGTAGCGTTCTTCGGGAGTGCCGAACGCGAGGCCTTTGCTGTCGAGCTGCTTTCTGCAGGTGTTGATATACATCCTGCAGCGCTCTGACATCTCGGGCGGCGCCGACGGCAGCATCTTTTCAAAGGCGGCGAGAGCTTTGTCGAACTTGCCTTGCTGCACGAACTGAACGGCGGCCTGATACTGCTGTGCGACGGCAGCCGACGCTGTGCTCGATTGGCTGCTGGGCCTGGCAGCCGGCGGGGGAGTTTTTTTGCGGCCTGCGGCCGCGGATTTTGCCTCTTGCGTCATGGGTTACAAATATCCGTTTGTTGAGTAACAGATTGAATTGTAAAGGCTCGGAGTGAGCAGGGCGATTCAGAGTTCTTGCACTCAGGGCAACTTTATACCGGTAACGTCTTGATGAGTCAATGGGAGGGGGCTGGTTGGGATGGTGAGGAGGAGATGAGATGTGAGTTGGAGAGTGTATCCCGCTCATCGCACGAGGAGGCTGTGCGATGAACGGGGCACAACCTTCTCGTGTCGGGGTTGCTGCGTGGTCTCCCATGTCTCCAAGTGCGGGAGAGATGGGGCACCCGCTGCGCGACGAACGGGGCATAGCTGCGGCTATCGAGGGGTGTTGCGGTAGATGGCGGGGTTGAGAGCGGGGTCGTTGTACATCTTGAGCTGGCGGTAGAGCTTGAAGCGTCGGGTGCCGGCGAGGGTTTCGTTCCAGAGTGCGTCAAGGCAGGCGGTGAGATCGGAGCGCTGTTCTTCGAGGATGGCGAGGCGGGTGCGATTGCGCTGTGTGTGATCAGAGGAAGCATCGGCGCGCTGGGCCTCTTCGCGCGTGTGATAGATCTTCAGCGCGAGGATGGAGAGCCGGTCGATGATGAGGCCGGGTGATTCGGAGTTGAGCGGGGCGTTCGGCTGAGGCAGGTTTTGTGGAGTGAGACTGTCGAGGAGCGAGCGGTCGAGCTGCTCAGCGAGGTCGTTGCGGAGCTGGTTGGTGCGGTCGATGCGGTGTTTTACATCGGCAAGCTGAGCGTCGGTGGCGCCGGGGGTGCGGGCTTCGTCTTCAATGTGCCAGAGGTCGAAGTTGGCCCGGTGCTGGCGAGCGACGAGGGTGAGCCATGGGTCGGAGAGTTGTTCGGCGGGGTGTCCGGGGCTATGCCAGGACTGCGTCAACTGATCATGAAGGCTTGCGATGGCGTTGGCTGAGAGCATGGTGCGGTCAGTTGAGATTATCGCCGGTTGTGCCATGCATCGGCGAGGGCGAGACGAGGCGACGACATGGGGTGGAGTCGCCCTGATTACCTTTTGCACCCCAGGTTACTTGGAGGGACTCTTCGGTGCTGCCCAGGCGTGGAGCGATAGACCGGGGTCTATGGTAGAACTAGGGTCACCCGCGGTCCAAACGCAAAGGGTAGAGACCGCTGCGGAGAGGGAAATGGCGCACCAGATCGACCGATTTCTTTGTATTGCCAGCTACGAAAAGGGGCAGGACTTCATGCGGCAGTGCGCAGAGATGGGGGTGAAACCGACGCTGCTGACCGTGGAGAAGCTGCGCGATGCGGCGTGGCCGCGCGAGGTGCTGGAAGATGTTCACCTCATGCCGGACGAGTATACGGAGACGGATCTGATCAGGACGGTGTGCTGGATGGCGCGGGGCCGGCAGTTCGACAGGGTACTCGCGCTGGATGAGTTCGATTTGGATGCTGCGGCGAAGATCCGGGAGCATACAAGGATTCCGGGCATGGGCGTGACGTCGACCGCCTACTATCGCGACAAACTGGCGATGCGAACGGGAGCGAGCGAGTCTGGGTTTTTGGTGCCGCCGTTCTGCCGCGTACTGAATTACGACGAGCTGCGCGGGTACATGAAGCAGGTGCACGGGCCGTGGCTGCTGAAGCCAAGGGCGGAGGCGTCCGCGCTGGGGATCCGCAAGATCTACGAGCCGGAGCAGCTTTGGCGCACGCTGGATGAGCTGGGCGAGACGCAGACGAGTTATCTGCTGGAGCAGTTTGTGCCCGGCGATATTTTCCACGTCGACTCGATCATCAGCGAGCACAAGGTGGTGTTTTCAGCTGTGCATCAGTATGGAAAGCCGCCGATGCAGGTGATGCATGAGGGCGGCGTGTTTACGACGCGGACGGTGAACCGCCAGAGCCGCGAGTGGGCCGAACTGACTGCGCTGAATGGTCGGCTGGCTCCGGACCTGGGGATGGCGCGCGGGGTGACCCACGCGGAGTACATCCGCGCACACGACGATGGGCGGTTCTACTTTCTGGAGATCGCGGCGCGCGTTGGCGGCGCGTTTATTTCGGATCTTGTGGAGACGGCGACGGGGATCAATCTCTGGCGGGAATGGGCGCGGCTTGAAGTGGCACATCTTCGCGGGGAGACTTACGAGCTGCCGGATTTCGCCGAGAGATACGCAGGCAGTGTGCTGTGCCTGGCGACGATGGCTGAGCCGGACACGAGCGCGTTCAACGCTCCGGAGATTGTGAAGCGGATGAAGAAGCACCATCATGCGGGGCTGATCGTGTGTTCAGAGAGCGCGAGCCGGGTGCGGGAGCTGGTGGATCAGTACAGTGCGGAGTTTGCGCAACGGTTTCTGGCAGCGCTGCCTCCTCCGGATAAGCCGACGGCTTAGTTCCAAGTTCGAGAACCTGAGTTGAACGAGTTCGGGGCGGATTCATCACGGCTCATTTCGAGCCGAAGGTTTGCCGTGGCCGGATCTACGCTCGAGCGCGGAGGGTCTTCAGGAATTGGGCTGAATCCAACCGGAACTTGAATGCCTTGCGGCCATCGATGAAGACCACGGGGACTTCTTCGTTGTATTTCCGACGGAGTTCAGGGTCAGCGTCGATGTCAATCTCACGCCCAGTGGAAGTCGTTGCCGGGCTGAAGCTGGGCGAGTTGATCTTTGACTACGTCGCAGAGGTGGCATCCGCTGCGCGAGTAAACGATGACTTCATGCATGGGGCCATTTTAGACGGGGCCGGTTTGGCACAACGGTCCGCTTCGTGTTGCGTGTTGCTTGAAGTCGGCGGCGAATTTTGTTGGGCGCGTTGCGTACAATGATCGGCATGGCAGGCAAGTGGCAGTATCCGCATCGGCGGTGGAATCCGCTGAGACAAGCGTGGGTGTTGGTTTCGCCGCACAGGACGCAGCGCCCATGGCAGGGCGAAGTGGCGCAGAAGAGTGCGCCGTCAGCGGTGACCTACGATCCGGAGTGCTATTTGTGCCCGGGGAACAAGCGCGCGGGCGGAGCGGTGAATCCGCAGTACGATTCGATCTTCACATTTGTAAACGATTACGCAGCGCTGCTGCCGGATTTGCCTGCGGAGCAGGATCAGCCGTCTTCGTCGTTGCTGGTGGCTGAGGGAGCGCGGGGATTGTGCAAGGTGCTGTGCTTCCATCCCGATCACAGCCTGACGCTGGCGCGGATGACGCGGCCGGAGATTCGGCGCGTGGTGGACGCTTGGACCAAGGAGTACGAGGAGTTGGGCGCGACGGACTGGATCCACTACGTGCAGATTTTCGAGAACCGCGGGGCGATGATGGGGGCGAGCAACCCGCACCCACATGGGCAGATATGGTCGACGGGCTTTGTGCCGGACGAACCAGCCGCGGAGACGATCGCGCAGCACGAGTACTTTGCCAAGAAGAGAAGCTGCCTCTTGTGCGACTACGTGCAGGAGGAGTTGGGCGCGGGGGAGCGCGTGGTGCTGGAGAATGAGCACTTCGCTGTTCTGGTGCCGTGGTGGGCGACGTGGCCGTTTGAGATTCTGCTGGTGAGCAAACGGCACGCAGCGGCCATGCCGGAGTTGAAGATCGAAGAGCGGGATGCGCTGGCGGATGCACTGAAACGGCTGACAACGCGGTACGACAATTTGTTCGAGACGAGCTTTCCGTACACGATGGGGTTTCACCAGGCGCCGACGGATGGGAAGGATCACAAGGAGTGGCATTTTCATGCGCATTTCTATCCGCCGCTGCTCAGGTCGGCGACGGTGCGGAAGTTCATGGTGGGATTTGAAATGCTGGGGATGCCGCAGAGGGATATTACACCGGAGAGCGCGGCGGAACGCTTGAGGGCGTGCTCGGAGGAGCATTTCTGGGCGAGGGAGTGAAATCGGTGTTGCCGACTATTTGAATTGTCTTGGGCGGTACGCAGAGTCTGCAGATGGCGCACTTGGAAAGACATCGCTATCTTTGAAACCCGACCCGCTTGAGAAATTCCTGAAATCTAGCATCACTGCGCAGCGAGTCCAGGCGCGGGTCAGCTTTCAAATCGGGCATGCAGGCGGAGCGTTCCTTCAACCCTCTATTCAGCCAGTCCAGCGCCTTTTCCTTATCTCCGAGTACTGCGTGCGCCGTCGCCATCTCGTAAGGGCATACGTAGTGGCGCTTGGAGATGGAATCCAGTCTCGAAAGCAAGCGTTCCGCCTCTGCTCGATTCCCGCTGACCGCTTCACGGCCTGTAATTGCCGCTAGCTGCAGAGCATCGGCGTCACCCGCGGATGGCCGGTAAAGTGCGGCTCCAGCTTCTGCCTGTTTTATATACGCGATCCAAAGCGATGCGTGCGTAACTGTGAAATGCGGATCGATGTCCAGAATCTTTCGCCATTCCTGGACTGCTTGTGCTTCTCGCCTCGCAAGGTAATACACCCATCCCGCATTGACATGAACCGCCACCGAGAGCGGATCAAGACTCTCTGCAACCTTGATCTCCGATATCGCTTCATCACTGCGGCCCATTTGCGCCAGGAACACTCCGCGCCACATGTGCGCATCCGAGGAGTTTGGGTTGAGCTTGACCGCTTGCGCGAACTCCTTCTCTGCCTCTGGCCAGTTCCAGTCATATAAGAATCGAATTGCGCCAAGCGAGACGTGTGTTTCTGCAAGATTGCCATCCAACTGCAATGCCTTCAACGCAGACTGTTTCCCCAATTCCAAGACAGCTGCAGGTGACACGTAATAATCAGACAACGCGAGGTACGAGTCAGCCATGGCGGCATAATTCCGTGCGTCCTCGGGACTATGCTCAATACCCTGCCGGAAGTACTCGATCCCTTTATTGATCTCGTCTTCACTTCCTTTACTCAGGTGGTAGCGCCCACGGAAATACAGGTCCTGCTCCTCTGGGTCTACTCGCGAAGCCTGAGGCACGAGCGCTCGCGCGTTTTGATCTATCTCCGCGCGTATTTGCTGCGTAATTGCACCCGCCATGTCGCTCTGCAAGAGCAAAACATCGCCCAGTTCTCGGTCGTAACTTCGCGCCCAGAGGTGCTGGTCGGTTGCTGCGTCTATCAATTGCGCGGTAACCCGCACGTGTTGGCCAGACCGTACCACCGATCCTTCGAGGATCGCGTCCACTCCCAGTTCATCTGCAATCTGCCGAAGTGGCTTTTGTGCTCCTTTGTACTGCATAACGGACGTCCGTGATATCACGCGAACGCTGCCCAACTGAGCGAGTTGAGTGATCAGCTCGTCCGTCATTCCATCAGCGAAATACTCCTGCGTCGAATCCCCAGACAGATTCTGAAGTGGCAGCACTGCGAGCGAGCGAACCGGAGGATTGCTGCGTCGCCGTAACCAGTGACGCGAGTTCGCCAGATTGAATCCAAGGATCGCTCCCACCAAAAGGGCTCCGGCAACCAGTCCCGCCAGTACGCCGGCGAGGACCCTTCGAGAGCGATGGGACCGTCCAGTGACAGCCGGCTCCGGTATAGGATCGGCCGCAGAGCCCGATGAGGTCACTGGCGCAATAAACCGATATCCCCGCCGCGCCACTGTCTCGATAAAGGTCGGGTTTTCTGACGAGTCGCCCAGCGCCTCCCGCAGACGCGCCATAGCGCTATACAAGCCGTGGTCGAATTCAACGAACGTATTTGCAGGCCAGATGTTCGACCGTAATCGCTCGCGGGTAACAATTTCGCCGCGATTCTCGAGCAATAGAACAAGTAATTTCAGCGGCTGCTCCTGCAGCTTGATCCTGACGCCACGCTTGCGCAACTCTGCCTTTTGCATGTCGAGCTCGAAGAGCCCGAACTTCAGAATTTCCGAGATGGAGGCTGGCGCAGGCATTCCGGGGAAGGTTGATCGAGTCTAGCACCGCGCTTTCAGGTCGAGCTAGAACAAGATAGAGGTGCTCCTAAACCTATGTCGGCGTACATGATACGAGGATGGGAACACGTGAGTTGAGCTTTCACAACTTGGATCCTATCTTTCGACACACGTCGTCAAGGAGACCTGTCATGACTCGATATGAGAAGCTCAGAACACTCACCGCACTAAGCCTTTTCCTCAGCATCTGTTCCTTTTCTAGCGCTCAAAGGTTCCCGCACCGCACCGGAAACGCAAAGAGCGGTCTGCAGTCCAGCCTGGCGACCGCCACCGTATTTGCCACGGATTTGCGATTCCCGCGAGGCCTGAAGTTTGGTCCCGATTCGCGGCTTTATGTAGCTGAGTCCGGCCTGGGAGGCACGGACAATACCGTTGGGCTCTGCGACCAAGACCCTAACTTCGGACCGTTTCTCAGCGGCAGAACCTCGCGCGTAACCAGCTTCGATCTGCAGCGGAAACGAACCGTCGTCGTCGACAATCTTCCCTCCAGTGTCGATATCTTTGGCGAAACCTTCGGAGCGGCGGATGTTGCCTTCCTGGGCAATACCCTTTACATCGTGACGAACGGCTCGGGGTGCAGTCAGGGAGTCTCCTATGCCAACAACGGAATTTTGCGTCGGAATGGCGATGGTTCGCTCACCCAAATCAATGACCTTTCAGTCTGGACCCAGAACAATCCAGTTGCGAATCCTCCTTGTTGCGACTTCGACCTGGAAGGCGTCTGGTGGACCCTCAACACCAGGAACGGAGTGTTCTACACCAACAATGCAAACACCGGAGATATTTTGCAGGTCGCCCCTGATGGCACCACGACAAGAGTCATCGATATGTCGGCTAGCGAGGGCCACAATGTTCCGACTGCTGTCGCGCAAAACGGCAATTTCTATATAGCCAACCTAGGAAATTTTCCCATCATTCCCGGTTCTTCCTCACTGTACAAATTGCTGCCAAGTGGCACGTTGATGAAAGTGTTCGATGGTCTGACTGCCGTCATAGGCCAGGTTTTTCTGAACGGCAAGCTGTACGCGCTTGAGACGTCCACGGCAGCCGACTTTCCGCTGCCTGGCAGCGGGAAGATCGTTCGCGTGAGTGATTCGGGGGAAATCACAGATGTCCTGACCGGCTTGACCTTCCCAACTGCGATTACTGCCGGCCCCGACGGCGCACTGTACGTATCAGAGTTTGGTTATGGAGATGATCCGACAGCAGGGAGGATCCTGCAGGTCAGGTTGAAGTAGACGAACGAATTCTAATTGCGCCACCGAACCGGGCGAGGAACGCTCACACAGAAACTCTCGAAAGAAGGTCTCAACATTCGACTGACGAGACAGAATACCTGTGCGAGCGGCTTCACCTAGAAGACGTGCTTGTGGGTGAGTTCGCGTTCGGTGACGCGGGTGGTGGTGCGCGAGCGCTTCATCTGATACATAGAGCGGTCGGCGGCCTCGAGGAGTGAGTCGACATCGCTGCCATCGTCGGGGTAGCGTGCGTGGCCGATGCTGGCGGTGAGGTGCATCGTCCGGCCTTCAAAGCGGAACGGCTGATCGGTTTCGTGGGCGATGCGTTCGACAATGGCGATGAGGTCGGTGCGGCTGGAGATCTCAGTGAGGATGACGCCGAACTCGTCTCCGCCGAGGCGGGCGACGATGTCAGTGCGGCGCGGGATGCGGCTGATGCGCAGGGCGGTTTCGCGTAGTGCCGCGTCGCCGGCGCGGTGACCCATGCTGTCGTTGATGCGCTTGAGGCCATCGAGGTCGATGAGGAGGATACCCAGCGGATCGGGCTGGCGGCGGCCGGGGTAAGTGCGGTGGCGGAGGCGGTCAAAGAAGAGCGAACGGTTGGCCAAGCCTGTGAGTGCGTCGTGTGTTGCCTGCTGGTAGAGGGCACTGGTTTCGTTGCGCGCGGCGTGATACATGGCGGCGGCGACGAGTTCGCTCATGAGTTCAAGGACGCGGATGTCGCGTACGGTGAAGGCGTAGGTGTTGCTCGAAACGATTTTGAGTACTCCGACGATGGAGCCGTCGTGCCCGAGAGGCGCAACCACCATGGAGCGGACGCCCACGTCGCCGAAGGGGCTGAGGTCGACGCGGGGATCGACGAGGATGTCGTCAGAACGAAGAATCTGGCCGAGGCGCACGCAGAGTCCGGAGAGGCTGGCTTCGCGCCGGACGCGGGTGCCGAGAAGGGGACGCGCTAACCCGCTGGCGCCGCGATAAACCATCTCGTCGCCTTCGATGTATTCGACGATCGCGCCTTCGGCGTTCGTGAAGGTCGGGATTCGTTCGACAACAGCTTCGACCACTCCCGAGAGATCGAGGCCGTGCTTGGCGATCTCTGTCTGGAGCTTGATGATCTCCAGCAGGATGTATGGATCGGTGCTGGCACTCTGCACGTCAGTCATGGGCCCTCAACGCTATGCGGGGTAGCGGAAATTGTCCGGGGAAAAGCGCTGGCTGAACTTGGACGCCGTGCAGCATTGCATTCCAAGGCAGTGCGGCGCACCGCCGCCGGAGCGGTACCTTTCAGTTGGATGCGGGATGGCATCTGAGGTGGGATGCGGGTTTACCCTTTTGTAACCGATTCTGGCACTGGCTGCGGAACAGGGATTGGACTGGGGAGAATGAACAGGTAATGGTGAGCCCGCTGGGACTCGAACCCAGGACCCACGCCTTAAAAGGGCGTTGCTCTACCAACTGAGCTACGGGCTCACATAAGGCACAGGGTGCCTGCAGTCCGCGGTTGTTAGAACCGATTGAGAGCGACTGCGGGGAACGCCTTTGTGGAAGGCGACCTAGGTTCAACTTTAACAGATTGGGATGTCGCGGGGGCCGTACGGATCTTGTCATGCAAAACACAAAGGCCGGGAGAGCTGGGTCCCCCGGCCAAAAGGCAGGTTCGCCGTTAAGGTGTTGTGGTTGCAGAGCCGTTTGGTATGAGGCGTACAGCGGTGAGGTCGTAGGCAATGGTCTTGAAGATGCTGTTGAGGGAGGTGATCGTGTTGTTCGGGCCGGAGGCTTGGCAACCGGTGTCGCTGCCGGGAAGGTAGTAGTCGGTGTAGAAGGTGGAGGTGCTGGATGCGATCGCCTTCATGGTGTTGCATGGACTGATGTTCGGATGCGAGCCCCCAGCGGTATCACTCTGGCAGTAATACTGCTGAGATCCATTGACCCAGTAGGGTCCGCCGGACTTGGTAGACGATCCATACGAGATCGCGTAGATCTTCGTGCCCTTGCTCTTTGCGTATGCCGCAGCGTCAATCCCTTGCGAGCACTGGCCAACCCAGGACGGGTATGTGCCTCCGGATGTGGCAACCGTCCCGCTCTGCGTTCCCACCACCATGTCGTTGACTCCCGGACAGACCGTCCCTTTGGACAACCAGGTCCCGTTGCAATTGAAGGTACCGCTTCCCGATGGATACTGCTCCTTTGCTGTCGCATTGCCATCACTGAGCAGGATGATGATGTTCTGCGTTCCGGCTTTAACGGCGGCTTCCGCGGTGAGCGCGGATTGCGCTGCATAGATGGCTCCGGCGTAGTAGGTGTTTTCCTGACTGGTCTGGATGCCAGTGCAGCCGGATTTTCCGCCGACCGCTTTGACGAGATTCGAAGTGGTCGTGAGCGATTTGGCCTGGTTGTCCGTGCGGTAGTCGGCGAGGAAACCTGTGATCTGGTAGGTTTCCGTGACCGTGGTTGAGCCTGTTGTGTAGTTCATGTTCGTCAGGCTGCTGGCGGAGGTTGAGGGAAATGTGTACGGACCCGCGACCGGATTCGAACTGGTGCAGTCGTAGTTATTCCCGACACTGGTTGTGGTGATGTTCGGAAAGGTGAAGAGACTAACGTTATCTACGGTGGGAGCGAGGTTGAGCAGAAGCTGCTGCACGCCGTTGATTGCGCAGGAGAGCTGCGTGGCCCCGCTGCCGCAGTTGGTGTCGGAGTAGTCCATCGAAGGGGTGGTGTCGAGGATGATAGCGACGTTGTAGGGCAGGGGCTTCGAGCCGCGCATGGCGGCAGTGGAGGTGGCGGTGATGTTGAGCGACTTGAAGCCGAGCATGCTTGCAAACATCATGGGAACGGCGGCTGCCTGCTGGACCTGAAGAGCATTAGCGGCGGCGCTGCCGGTGCAGGGCAGACCCTGATCCTTGAGGAACTTGATGCAGAGTGGAGTGACGCTTGCGGTCGTTGGTGTGTAGGATTTGGAGTCGTTCGAGTTGCCGCTGCCGGAACTGAACGATTTCGCCACGGTGGAGTAGTCGCCGTCCGGCATCTGCTGGGCACCCGCGAGCGCGGCGGCGTCGGTAGCCGATTGCAGCTGGCGATGGATGATGTACATGCGAGCCGTGTCGATGGCGAGCCCCGACAGGCCGAGCAGACAGATCATGGTGACGGCGACCCAGGGCAGAATTTGTCCGGACTGTCGATTCAGGAATTTGATGAAGGCCCGTTCTGCGTGGCGTCTTGCCGCGGACTTTGTCGCTGCAGGTCTCATTGGAGTAGCTCCGTGGTCTGCGCGGTCATGTTCAGGGCCATGGGTTTCCAGCCGAAGATCATGACGGTGTAGGGGTACGTCGCGGAGACCTGGGCTGTTTTACCTGCGACGATGTTCGCGGCTCCGTTGGTGCACGAGGTGACGTTGTTGTAAGGAGTGCCGTTGATGTTGAAGCTCAACTGGATCTGCGATTTGTTCAGGGTGGGAGCGGCGTTGGTGATGGCGGTGTAGGCGGCCGCGCAGGGATCGGGGGTTGTGCCGTCGGAATTGCTGGCGCGGATAACTGCGACGGTACGGGCGCCGACGTCGACCGCGTTGTTGAGCTGAAGGTAGAAGGTGAGCGCAAAGCCGAGTCCGAAGATGCCGGTAAGAAGGCAGAGCATGAGCGGAGCGATCAGGGTGAACTCGGCAAGCGATCCGCCTTCTTCACGGGAGAGGTGAACGCTGGCTTTGGAGATGTCGTGGTTGAGGGTAGCCAGGAGTTTTCGAATCGAGCATGTAGGCGTGGCCGCGGAGTGGACTTGGATCTTGGATGATTCCATGGTGTTGGGCCCTCTCATTTGGAACAGACCGCGAGCCGTAAGAGCAGATGGAATGAAGGCGCATCGGTGTCCGTCACCAACAAAAATAGGGAAGGGTAACTGTGAAAGCATCACCGGATGGTGGTAAGAAATTACCAATGTAATGCTCACGTAAGTGTAAGCAAATAATTGGTTTGGTAAAGATTTACTCTGGGAACAAGTTGTTGATACCACGGGTCAGGTCGAGATGTGAGCTAGATCACCGAAATTACTTATTGGTAAACAGTTCCGGTAGATTTCAGCCTTTCTCACGGCCCACATATCTATCAGAAGCGTTCTTGAACTTAATTTTCTTAATAAATAGTGGTTCAAATATCAATTTTCATGTTATTGTCGTCTTGTTCAGAGGGGAATGGATGGCGGACGCGGAGAAAAGCGGATCGGATTGGCAGGATTTGCTGAGGATGGCCCATGGCACGCCGATGGTGATTGAGCGGGTGAGGATGCCGGAGAAGGGCGTTGCGGTGGAGGGCTCGTTTACCCTGCCGGAGCTAGCCCGCCTGAGCCTGGAGGACCAGGTTTTTGTGACGGCCTTCGTGCGCTCGCATGGGTCGATCAAGGAGATGGAACAGATTTTTGGAGTGAGCTATCCGACGATCAAGGGCCGATTGAATCGGATTTCAGGCCAGCTGCAGTTTGTGGAGACGAACCCGACGCCGGGCAGAGCTGAGGTTCTGGAGAGATTGAAGAATGGGGAGATCTCGGCGGAGCAGGCGATCAAGGAACTGGAGGCACTGAAATGACTCCGAATGTGGCGATCGTTCACGTGAACTATCCGCATGGGCCGAATTTCAGGCTGTGGCTGCCGCTGTTTCTTTTGTGGGTCCCTGCGATCGTGCTGGCACCTTTCATTCTGCTGGGGCTGCTGATTGCGTGCGTGATCTCGGGGGTGCCGTTCTGGCGTTCGGTAGGTGCGGGTTGGGCATTGGTGTGCAGTCTGCCTGGGACAGACGTGCGGGTAGCGACGGAAGGCAATCGGGTTCTGGTTCGGATTCTGTAGAGGTGACTATGAATACTGATCGACGCGCAATTTTGACGCTGATCGCTATGGGACGCATCACGCCGGCGGAAGCGGAGAGGCTGCTGGCGGCGTGGAACGAGAGCCGGGAGATGGCGTTGATCCTGGCGGCGAGCGTTAGTTTCGGACTGCTCGCGCAACTGCACGTGCACGAGCTTGTGCCGTCGCTCAATCACTGGATCCACTTGCAGATTGCGGAGATCGCGCACCTGCTTGGAACAATCATGGGAGGACTGCGATGAACGAGAACAGAAGACAGATTCTGGAGATGCTGGCGGCGGGGAAGATCACTGCGGATGAGGCGGAGCGGCTTTTGGCAGCGCTCGACCCTGAACCGGTGTCGGTGGGCGCGTCAAGTGCGGGCACCGGAGGCGGGAGAGGTACGGGGACGAAGGCAATTCCGAAGTACCTGCGCGTGCTGGTGGAAGCCGATGAGTCGATGACCGGAAACAAGGGGCTGACCACGGTCAATGTGCGCGTGCCGATGCAACTGCTACGCGCGGGTGTGCGGCTGGCGGCGCTGATTCCTCAGCAGGCTCATAACCAGCTGGACCAGGCGCTGTCGAGCCACGGCGTTCCGCTGACGGTTTCGCAGATCAAGCCGGAGAACCTTGAAGAGCTGATCGACCACCTTGAAGACCTGACCGTGGATGTCGATGGCAAGGAAGGGAATCAGACGAAGGTGCGCGTGTTCTGTGAGTGAAACAGTGATCAGTGATCAGTGGTCATGGACAGAGGGACGAAGGCGGGAGAAAAACGTCGAGCCTATCAGCCTTTGCGGAGGGGTTTTTGCATGGGGACGACCTGGACCGTGACGTCGCGGACTTCGGCGAGGAAGCGGTTGAGCACGGAGCCGCGGAGGAGGATGTCGAGGCGGGAGCGGACAGGCTGGCCGAAGATGACGTGGGAGATAGTCTCCTGCTGGGCAAAGCGGATGAGGGCATCGGCGACATTCTTGTCATTCAGGGTGATGACCTGCGCTCCGAGATCTTTGGCCATTCGGCGGTACTCTTCGATTCTTTGAAATGCTTCGGGGTCGCCATGACCCTTGTCTTCATCGGGGCGATTCACGTAGACGGCATACCAGTTGGTTGCAAGGCGGCCGGCGACACGGGCGCCGACGCGAATGAGGCGTTCGGTTCCGGGGCGGGTGCTGAGGCAGACCATGACTTTATCGGGAATGGGGGCTTGTTCGAGGCCCTGGGTGCGGCGGTAGTCGGCCGCGCGATGACTGACCTGCTCGGCTGTGGCGCGCAGGGCTAGCTCGCGCAGCAGATTCAGATTGCCTTTGCGGAAGAAGTTGGCGAGTGACTGCTCGACCTTCTCGGGCGCGTAGATTTTGCCTTCGCGGAGGCGGTTGCGGAGCTCTTCGACGGTGAGGTCAACGTTGATGACTTCGTCGGCGCGCTTGAAGAAGCTGTCGGGAACTGTTTCGCGGATAAGCGTGTTGGCCGAGCGGTTGACGGCGTCGTTGAGCGTCTCAAGATGCTGGATGTTGACAGCGGTCCAGACATCAATGCCGGCGTCGAGAAGTTCGAGGACATCTTCGTAGCGCTTGCGGTTCTTGCTGCCGGGGACGTTGGTGTGCGCAAGTTCGTCGACGATGGCGATCTGGGGATGGCGCGCGAGGACCGCGTCGACGTCCATCTCTTTGAGTTCGACCCCGCGGTATGGGATTGTGCGCAGCGGAACCTGTTCGAGGTCGCGGACCTGGTCGATGGTGTCCTGGCGGCGGTGAGGTTCGACGAGACCTATGACGATGTCGATGCCCTGCTTGCGCTTGAGGTGGGCGTCGTTGAGCATGTGGTACGTTTTGCCCACGCCGGGAGCAGCGCCGAGATAGATGCGCAGACGGGCTGGTTCCTGCTGACGCTCGAGCTGAAGTTCTGCCATGGTCTAGCCCACCTCGACGGGATGCGGCGTGGCGGCTGCTACCGCGACCGGGAGAGTGAAGCGAAATGTAGTGCCCTGGCCAAGACGACTTTCGACGGCGATCTGGCCGCCTAGGGTTTCGACGAGACGGCGGACCAGCGCGAGCCCCATGCCGGTGCCGCGCTCGGAGAATGGGTTGAAGCGATCGAAGATGTTGGTGAGGCGTTCGGCCTCGATGCCGCGTCCGCTGTCGCGGATGGTGAACTGCACGTACTCCTTCATCTCCTCGGCAGCAAGCAGGATCTCACCATCCTGCGGTGTGTAGCGCAGTGCATTGGCGATTAGATTGTCGAAGATGGTGCGCGCGGCGCGGCGGTCGGCAAGCACAAACGAGAGGTCGGCGAAGGCATTGACCTCGATGCGGACGCCTTTGCTTCCGGCTTCGTCGATATGGCGGTTGCGCGCCTCGTCGAGCAGGATGCGCGGGCGGAGCCGCTCGAGCTTGAGTTCGCGCTTGCCGCTATCGAGTTCGGCGACCTCGATCAGATCGGACATCAGATCTTCGAGTTTTTCCGATTCGCTGCTGGCCTCTACAACCAGCTCACTCTGCAGGGGCAGCAATTCTCCGGCGAATCCGTTCTGAAGGGCGTAGAGGCCGCGGCGCAGCTGCAGCAGCGGATCGCGCAGCTTTTTGCTGGCAACGGAGATGAACTGTGATTTGAATCGGTCGGTGTCCTGGAGCGACGTTACGTCTTCGAGGGTTGTGACGGCGCCAAGGAGTCTGCCTTCGGAGTCGCGCATGGGAGTGGTGCGAAGCCGATAGCTGCGAGACTGGCTGCCGATGCGCATGGGCAGCATGGCGGCGTCTCCTTCGGCAGCGATGGGTTTCTGCATGGCGATGGCATCGCGAATAGCGCCGAGAATTTTGTCGCCGCCGGGCGTGTTGTTCAGGCCCATGCGGTCCTTGGCAGCTTCGCCGAGGATTTCTGACGCGGCCTGATTGAGCTTGAGGATGTGGCCCTTGGCGTCGGTGACGATGATGGGCTCGAAGATGGACTGGAGCACAGCGTCGGAGAGCTGGTACTCCATTTGGCGGCGTCCGGCCTCGGTGTCGCGGAGGTCGCGAAGGCGGACGGCGATGCGGTTCAACTCGGCGGCGATGACGCCGAAGCTGTCGCGGCTGCCCCACTCGACTCGGTGTTCGAGGTTGCCGCCTGCGATTTTCTTGAAGTCGTTGGCGAGTGTCCGGATGGGACGCAAGACCAGCATCACCATTGCGATCTCAACGAGCACCATGGAGATGAGAAAGGCGATGGCCAGATTCAAGTCGCCGCCGGCAGCAAGAGCACGATGAGCCGCGACGACTATGCCGATGCCGAGGGCGGCAACGAGAGCGCATCCGAGAATCAGTCGCTGCGTAAGGTTCAGCATCAGTCCGGCTCCAAGATGAGGGGGAGCCACACTGTCATTCTCAGGTATCGACCCTCAAGGCGCAAAACGGATGTTGGCGGCGCGAAAGTCCGGACCTGGATGGTCTCTGCGCCCCACGTGACGAACGACGATGGGTGCGCAGCAAGTGAACGGGAGCAGGGTCAGTTCCGGTTGAGAGCCGGCATACGGCAGACCTGAAACGAGTCCTGTCGATAGGGGCAGTCCATCCCAGCCGGCGCGGAGCCATGGATTACGGTCCAACTCACTTCGGGGTACTGTTCGCGCAACGATTGGAATTGAGCGCGGGAGAAGTGATTGAGACCGTAGGTGGCGTCGCTCATGTGTTTCCACTCGTCGGCCAGATCAGGGAAGAGCGAGACAACTCCACCGTCTTTGTAGTAGTCGGCCAGAGCTGAGCGCTGGGAGATTGAGCGGAAACCGTGGACGTCGACCGGTGCGTCTTTGAAGTAGCGCGAGTCGACTGCGAAGACCGCATCGCCTGGCGTGTTTCCGCGAATCCACAGCAGAGCGTTGACCCATGGATTGCGGCTCGTATTCGAAGGCACTTCGATATGAGCACTGTGGGGATAGGTATTTCGTGCGGCGATGAACATGCCGATGGCGAGCGGGAGAAAGAGGAGGAAGGGCAGCCACTTGCGGTCTTTGGCGAGGTACTCTCCGGCAACTCCGGCGAGGAGCAGGATGAAGAGCAACGTGATGAGGTGGAACGAGCGCAGAGGTTGAACGCGGACGAACATCTCGAACTCAGGGGATGAGCAAATGAATGCGGCTGAAGCGATGGAGATGAGTCCGAAGGGAATGAGCGCGAGGCATACAAGCCGGAAGGCGGGGCGAGTTCCACGGATGTCTGAACGCCAGAGCCACGCGAGTATTCCGAGGGGCGCGAGCAGACCGAGCCAGTGATACCAGGTCCAGTTGTAGAGGAAGAAGTAGTCGCGCGAGAAGAGGGCTTCTCGATAGTTTCCCCGCGCCGGCGATAGGTGGAATCCGCCGGGTATCAGTGCAAATCCGGAGACGGGTATGGGGAGCGGTTCGCCGACCCGCGTTCTGACGCGCTCGCTCGCCCAGATCACGGCCCAGAGAAAGATGACGTAGAGAACCATCTGCGGATGAAAGAGGCTTGTCAGGAGCACAGCGACGGCTGCGTAGGCATACCTTCGTTCGAGAAAGGCTGTGAGTGAAAGCATCGCGAGCGGCGTCGAGAAGGACCGGGCTGTCAGGTAGGGGTCGACGAGGAGAAGGCCAGTGTTGGCAGCCGGCATGGTCAGGACAGCGGTTGCAACAAGCATGGCGGTCCAGCGCGCGTGCGGCGAGGTGAAGCAGGCCGTGACGAAGAGCCAACAAGCGGTGAGCGTTCCAAAGAGAGTTGCGAAAAACCAGGCAAAGACGGACCAGTCGATGGAGATGTGCGCAAGCTTTGCGGTGGCCGCGAGGACGGCTCCGAAAAGGGAGAGATGTCCATGCGAGAGGAAGAACTCGCCGGCATAGGGGTAAAGGTTTGGATGAAGGAGTTTGGTGGCGGCTGGAAGGTAGATCTCTGCGTCTTCAACACCGAGGTGGTAGCCGCCAATCAGAAGGGCCGCAAAAGTGAGGGCTAGGATCGGCAGGAAGGGAAATCGCTCGCGAGCTTCGATCGTTCTATCTGACCGCAAAAAAATATCTCCTTACAGTATTCAGATGTTTGCAGTGCGCTTGACGTTCATCCGTGACATTCAAATGACTTTGCAGGGGATCAGGGGATCTTGCACACGGCGAGTTCACCGTTGTGCCATTTGCAATCGAGGCCGGTCGGCGCGGAATTGGAGACGAGAGCCCAGTCAACACCGAACCGCGATTTGATGCGTTCAAAGTCGGCAAGTTTGAACTGGGACCAACCGGCGGTGGCGATTGTCTGCTGTTCCCAGCGGGGCGCGAGTTCGGGGACCTGGGTTACAACGGACGAGTCTTTGATGAGATCGGCGAGCTGGCTGCGTTCAGCGAGAGCGCGGAAGCTGTGATAGTCCTCTCCGGGAGCTGCGAGGTAGTTCGGATCCATGGCGAAGTAGGCATTTGTGGGAGTGTTGCCGCGGATCCAGGCGAAAGCTTCAAGCCACGGATTGGTTGGGGACATGCCGGGTAGCTCCAGGTGTGGACTTGCCACTAAGAGGGCGCGCTGCGCGGCGAACATTCCAAAACAGGGCAGGGCGAGAAACGCTGCCCAGCGAAACGGGTTGCCTTTGATGAAGAATTTCCCGATGAGGCATCCGGCGATGAGCACCATGAAGATGTAGACGAGTTGGAGATAGCGCATGGGCTGCATGGGGGTGATACGGATGAGCGAGGGCGATGCGAGCACGATCATCGATGCCGCCTGATGGACGATGCCGTATGCAAAGACCGCGATAGCGAAGCGGGCGAGCTTTGAATCTCCGTGCCTGATTGCGAGCCACCAGAGAAGTCCAAAGAGGATCAAAGGTGCGACAGTGCCGAGCCACTCGTACCAGGTCCAGCGGTAGAGGAACATGTAGGAGCGCGTCTCGAGCGCTCGATGCCAGGCCGCGTTGGGAGACTCGAGGACCCATCCCAGAGGGACTGCGGATGCGAATGCGGTGCTGAAGGACCGCAGCCACGCGTGCACGGGGTCGAGCTGTGCCAATGTCAGGAAAAAGCAGAAGGAAATTCCGAACAAGGCCATGATGGGATGGAGGACGAAGGCGAGGAGCAGGAGAGGAACAGCGTGCCAAGGCCTATTGCGAAGAATTCTAGAGACCGAAAGGAGCACAAGGGCGGTGGCGATATTGCGTGGGTGCAGGTGCTGATCGGCGATGTAGATGGCAGCTCCGGAGACCGGGAGTGTGAGCATCGCAGCGACGAGCGCTACTCCGGCCCACTGCACGCGCTCGTCGTTGAATAGAACCTGGACGATGCTTCTGCATGCTGCGAGGATCAGAGCGATGGAGAGAAATTGGAAGAGAAGCTCGGTAGCCGGGAGCGGAAGGTGCGTGAAGCGAACGAAGGATGCGATCCAATGATGGAAGAGAGTGGCCTGCAACTGGAGGCGGAAGAAGTCAGCGTCGTGGGGGTAAAGCGCGGGGTTCAGAATGCTTTTGACCGCGGAGAGGTAGACCGCGTCGTCTTCCATGCCGGGGTGATAGCCCATGACCATGAAAGCCAGAAGCGAAAAGATCAACAGCAGAATTGTGTTGAGAGTTCTTGAAATTCCGAACGGCTTCTTCAGGACAATTCGCTCCAAAGATGGCAAAAGTTCAACAGAGGCAAGACAAGTGGTGCAAGGTCCGGAATGGTCAGAGATCAGGACCCGAGCCGTTCCGGGAAGTTGCGGGAGCCGTTGGGGGTGGCTCCGGCTGATTCTAGTTTTACCTGATTAGACGGTAGTGTAAGTGTTTGGATGACTGTGAGTTGAAGTTTTTATGTGACGCAATTGTCATTTTGTTGTCACGGGGTGAGATCGAGAGAGGCGCTGTTTTGATTCGAGCGAAAAGTGCGGGTGGGACGGTATAACCGAAGGTGAGCGGATGTCGTACTCATTGGTTACTGCCGCAGTCAACCCGCAGGAATTGGATACTGCCGAGCGCGCGCGTGCGGTCGTAGGTTCGTGCCATTTGCCGGGAGCGCAGAGAGTAGCGATTGTTGTACCCACGCTGCGTGAGGCGGGAAATGTCGTGGTCCTGCTGGAGCGGGTTCGGAAGGCTTTGGATCCAACGGGAGTCGAGTACGAAATTCTGATTGTCGATGACGATAGTCGTGATGGCGTCGAAGAGGCGGTTGCGGCGGTTAGCAAGAGTGATCCGAGGATTAGGCTGTTCGCGAGGAGAGGGAAACGCGGGCTTTCAGGCGCGGTGCTGCATGGCTGGATGCGTACGGATGCGCCGATCGTGGGAGTGATGGATGCTGATCTGCAGCATCCGCCGGAGCTCGTGCCGGAACTGATCGCGCGGACGTTGAGTGGATACGATCTGGCGATCGGCAGCCGTTATGCAGAGGGCGGCGGAGTGGGTTCGTGGAACCCGATTCGTAAGCTGGTTTCGACTGCCGCGGTCTGGGCAACCTGGCCAATCCAGCGGAGCGGGTTCAGGGCGAAAGATCCGATGTCGGGGTTCTTCTTTGTGCGTCGTGACTGCCTCGACGGCGTCGAATTTCAGGAAGATGGATTCAAGCTGCTGCTCGAGATCTTGGTGCGGGCGCGGGTCGGTTCGGTTTGCGAAGTTCCCTTCGAATTTGGGCGGCGCTACAGCGGCGCGAGCAAGGCAAATCTGAAGGTGGCGGTGGACTACGTGAAACTGCTGGCGCGGCTCTATGGCTGGCGTTTTGGCTGGAGAAGGGCAAGTGCGGAGCAGCCGAGACCGGCGAGTTCGCTGGAATAGGTCTTGCAGCAGTTCAGAGAGCCGGCAGAGCGAGCCGGAGCGCGAGAAACGCGGCAACTCCGAGAAAGAAGACCAGCGCCATGCGGATTCCGGGTTCGCGATTGACCTCGGGGACGAGGTCGCTTGCGCCGACGTAGAGCGCGACTCCCGCGGAGACAGGCAAACCGTAGGGCATCCATTTGGGAGCGAGTTCGATGACGAGGACACCGGCAATGGTGGCAACTGCAAGCGCCACCGCGGCAGAGAAGGCGGCTCTGCGGCTGCGTCCGCTGGCGAGCATGACGGAAGCCATGGTGAATCCTTCCGGCGCCTTGTGCAAAAAGATCGCGATGAAGATCAGCCAGCCGAGTGCGTTGTTGACGACGAAGCCTGAGCCGATGGCGACTCCGTCGAAGAGCGCGTGCACACTGAGGCCGCCGAGCACGGAGTAACTTGTACGCGCGGAAACGAACTCGTTGTGATGCGTCTCTTCTCCGTAGTGGAAGTGGGAGATGATGGTGTGCTCGAGCAAGTGCACAACACAGTAGCCCACCATGATGAGCACGGGGCCAAGCGCTGGATTCAGCTTCAAGCTCTCGGGAGTCATTTCGAGCAGCGCAACAGCCATGAGGAAGCCTGCGCCCAGCGCAACGAAGTAACGCAGGTATCGCTCGATGCCGCGCGCGCGGACCAGTACGAAACCACCTGCAACTTCTGCCAGAGCGGCGAGCACGCCGAGCGCCACGGAGAGCTTGAGCATTCTTGCTTACCTTACACCGCCGCGCATCAGCCGCTGTGACGGATGTGCACTACGTCGCCGTCCTGCACGATGTACTCCTTGCCTTCGAGACGAAGAGTGCCTTGGGCGCGGGCCGCAGCTTCGCTTCCGGCGGAGAGCAAATTATCCCAGCGGATGGTTTCGGCGCGGATGAAGTGATGTTCGAGATCGGAGTGGATGGCGCCGGCGGCCTGAGGTGCTTTGGAGCCGGCTGGGACAGTCCAGGCACGGCACTCATCTTCGCCGGCGGTGAAGAAGCTGATGAGGCCCAGGAGCTCGTAGCTTTTGCGGATGAGGCGGACGAGGCCGCTCTCGTGGAGGCCGTAGCTGGAGAGGAAGTCGGCGGCTTCGGCTTCGTCCATTTCGGCGAGCTCGGCTTCGACCTTGCCGCAAATGGCGGTGGCCCCTGCGTTGGGACGCTGGGCGATCTCGGTGAGCTTGTATTTGTCGACAGCAGAGGCGAGGTCGTCGCCGAGCGTGGCACTCTCGCCGATGTTAACCACGTACAAAACCGGCTTTTGGGAGAGGAACATGAAGCCCTTGATGAGTTTCTTTTCCTCTGGAGTCATCTCGAGTTCGCGGAGGGGCTGTTCCTTCTCGAGAGCATCTTTCGAGCGAAGGAGGAGCGCGTGTTCGCGCTCGAGGTCGGCGGAGCGCATCTTCTTCAGATCTTTTTCGACGCGTTCGAGTCGCTTTTCAACCTGAGTGAGGTCGCTAATCATCAGGTCGAATTCGACGTTCTTGACGTCGCGCAGAGGGTCTATTTCGCCCACGTGGGGGATTGAGTCGTCCTCGAAGGCGCGAAGTACGTGGATGAGCGCATCGACGTTGCGGAGGCTGGTGAGAAAGGCGGTCTCCTTGAGAGCTTCCTGGCCGATGGCGGCAACGTCGACGTATTCGACGGTGGCGTGGGTCGTTTTCTTGGGGCTATAGAGAGCGGAAAGCTTGTCGAGTCGTTCGTCCGGAACCTTGGCGACGCCGATGTGGGCTTCGCGGGGATTGGAGTAGCCTTTGTCCTCGAGCTTTGCTTTGGTGAGGATCTTGAAGAGCGACGTCTTGCCGACCTGGGGCAGACCGATGATGCCAGTTTTCATTGAGTTCCAAGTATGCCCCTGCACGATACTTGCGCGCTGAAGGGCCTCTTCGATGATAGCAAGGCAGTGGTCACTGGTCAGGGATCAGGGACTAGGGAATGGGTAGGAGAGGGATCTTCGATGGATGCCGAAAGTCTACGTTCGGCGTTTGTTGAAGCGCAAGGCGGTGAGCGTTGGTGAGACGGAGGCGACTTTAGTATCGACGATGCCGGCGGCTAGAGCGGTGGAGCGGACGAGGTTCTCGTTGAGCGGGTGGCCTGGGCCTTTGGGGTAGATAAACCAGATGGGCGTGCCCGTGATCAACTGATTTGCGGCGCGCATCAGGGCAGAGTGCAGTTCGGCGGGAGTGTCGACGGGTGCGAGAATGAGGTCTCCCTCGCTCTTCGACACGGCTTTCGCCTGGGCGAGTGCGGACTTGAGTGACTCGTCATCGATGGAACCGATCATCCAGATGATTGTTTCGGCGGTGATGCCCAGTTTTTTGGCGAGCGTTGGCGGTGGTCTGAGCAGAGCGTCTGCCCATTTGGCTGCGTGCTCCTCGCCGAGAAAGAGGGTGACGGATTCGCCGCTGAAGGTGAAGTGCAGTTGGCCGCGCTCGGCTTTTATGAACTGCATTTGGCCGATGGGAACGCGGCGGCGGAGTTCGCCACGAAGGATGAGCTCAGGCGGCTCGATCAGAGCTTTGACGGTGCTCTTTTTCCCGTTCCAGGCGCAGGTGCAGGTGGCTTCGCGTCCCATGTGAACCCTCTGAGCAATAGAAGCAATTGTGAGTCGGCGGGCATACCGCATGCAACGGGTTTGTGCGCGGCCAGGAGGTCAGATCATGCTTTTTCGCGGGCGGACTCTGCCCAGGCGACGAGGACAACGGTGGTGATGCCGAAGAGGAGGATAGCTTCTTCAACGTGCTCGCTGCGGTTGTGGAGCTTGTTGAAGTGGACGGTGTTGGGATTGGACGAGTCAGTGGTGTCGATCTCTCCGCCTGCCGCGATGCGGTCGCGCTCCATGGAGGGAATGATCCCATACTGCGAGTAGGCGGTGAGGGCGAGCATGAGGACGACGAGCACCATGGGAGCGAGGACGGTCTTCGGCTTGTAGATGTGCCATGCAGGGGCAAGTGCGAGGAGTGCGAGCAGCACGAGCCCGCTGACAATGCCCATGCCGTGGAGAATGCGGAGCAGTTCACCCACAATGGTGCCGGCAGTGTGCGTGGCTCCCTGCAATGTGCCGAAGGTGATGGCGGCGACGACGGGAAAGAAGATCTCGGCGCCGAGCCAGACGATCAGCGCGAGATAGAGCAGGGTGCGGAGCAGGGTCTTCATGGAGAGGCAGTTCTCAGTTATCCGTCTTCAGTTATCAGTTCTTAGTTCACAGTTTGTAGTGGTCAGTTGGTCACTGAGCACTACAAACTGCTTTCAGCCTTTCTTCAATGCGCGACGAAGGACGACTTCGAGGGCGGCTTTGGTTTCAGCGTATTCAGCGGGAGTGACGGCGCCGGTGAGCTTGTCGCTTTCGAGGGCGAAGAGTTCTTCTTTGAGTGCGGCAAGAAGAGAACCGTTCTTGCCCGCCGGAGTTGCATGATGCGAAGACGGGGAATAGGCGGCGGTAGATGAGGAAGCGATTGGGCCTGTGCCGGGCGTGGTTGCGACGGGAACGCCTGCGGCTCCCGCGGGCTTGCGGAGGAGGAATGCTGCGGCGGCGACGAAGACGAGAGCGAGTCCGCCGAGGATCCACCATTTGTATTTGCTGAGTGGATCGGGCGTGTTGATGGGTTCGCCGATGCCGCCACCAGGCTGACCGCCGGGTTGCGCGCCGGCCTGGGGGCCGCCAGCTCCGGCGCCCTGATCTTCGCGGGGCATGGAGCCGCTGCCAGATACGGTAAATTCAAGCGCCTTTCCGGGCACCGCATTTTTGGCGACGAAGGTCTGGATGTTTGGATCCTGATTGAGGGGAGTGAACGTGGACCCGGAGCCCGCGGAGAAGCTCATGCTCTTCGGCAGCAGGACGCCGACGTTTTGCGCGCTGAGTGACTCCTGCGGGTGGAAGGTGAAGCTTCCGCTGCTGTAGGGGAGCGTGTAGCTGATGTTGAACTGCGTGTCCTTTTCGCCTTCGTCGGGCTGGATGGGGAAGTTGAATGCGTAGTGGCCCTTCGCTCCGTTGGGCTCGAGCTTGAGCGTTGTGGGCAGAGCTCCGGCTTTGGGGCGCTGGCCCTGGGCGAGCTCGATGACTGCTTCTTCGGGCAGGACGACTTCGAAGCTTTTCGCGCTCCACTGCGTGCGCGGAGGGTTGCTGGTGTTGTGAACGAAGTAGCGCTCGAGGATGTGGAGTTGGCCGTTGACGGCTTCGAGTTCCATGACGTCGGCTTCAATGAAGACGCCGTCTACTTTGGCTGCGACGTCGTAGACGGAGACTTCGGGGACGGTCCCGGTTTGAGGAGCGTCGGCGAAATATTCGGCGCCCTGGTGTGTAACTTTGATGAGAGCCGGGGCGTTGCTGGGGCGGTTGATGCTGTAGTGTCCGCTGGAGTCGACGGTGGTGCGTGCGACTTCGGTCATGCCGGTCATCGGCTCGACGAGAACGACCACATCGCCGCTGGCGGGCTTGCCTGTGGTCTTGTTTGTCACGGTGCCGGAAAGCTGCGCGGCCTGGGCAAGGGAGCCGGCGAGAATGATGGAGAAAAGAATTGCAAAAAATCGCGTCGATTTCATTTTTGTATTCGAACCTGACTTTCGTTCAAGAACATCCCTCAGGGGCTAAAGCCCGTGTTCTGGTCGGTGCTTCTCGGCACGACTAAAGTCGTGCCCTTTCAAAACTCGGCTGACTCGGCACGACTGAAGTCGTGCCCTTTCAAAACTTAGTTGTACAACCCAATCCCAAGCGACTCTCGATACTTATGCGTGCTGTTGCAGGACGTCGATCTCGGCCAGCAACTGGGCGGTTTCGTTTTCGAGCTGGGTGCGCTGAGCGATGAAGTCCTCTTCAGGATATTTGCCGGCGCGGTACTCGAAGTTGAGATCGCGCAGATTTTCGTAGAGCTGTTCCTTGCGCTCGAGGAGGTAATCGAGGCGCGTTTTCTGGCGCTGGCTAGCGAAGGCGTTCTCCGGCCAGAAGGTGTAGAGGAAGAGGCTGATGGCCATGAGGCAGCCGAGTGCAAGGCCGAGTGTGTCAGACATCAGAAGCTCCCTTCGCTGCCGGTTTCGCGGCGAATGCGGTCGCGGATCGCGTTCATCTCAGGCGTGCTGGCGGGCTCTGCTACCTGCTTTTTGCCGAGAGACCAGTGCCGGACGAGGAGGATGGTGCCGAGAAGCGCAGCGAGGAAGACGGCGAATGGCGCGATCCATGCGACGAGGTTGAAGCCGGTTGTTGTGGGCGCTGCGAGAACGGTAGCGCCGTATTTGGCGGCGAAACTGTCCATGATTTCCTTGTCTCCCATGCCGTTGGTCATATCGACCTTCAGTTCGGCGAGTTGCACGGGGGAGGCGGGACAGCCGACGTGATTGCACTCGCCCAGCACCTGCCCGCAGCCGCAGCTGCACATGAACTGGTGGCTGAGCTTGTCGTAGCGCGCTGTGGCGTCGGTCGCGCCGATAGAGAAGCAGACTGCGACCGCGAGGAATGCGGCCTGCAGGCCCCTGAACAACTTGCGATTTCGAAACATGGCTTTCATCTCAGTCGCCGCCTTTGAGTACGGGCTCGGCGTGAACTGTTTGCGGTACGGAAACCCTCAACGCAGCGGTTGCCGGAGTGAGGCTTGGAACTAACGCGATGAAGGTGCCAGCCACGATGAGGACTACGCCGGCCCAGATCCAGCTGACGAGCGGGTTGAGGAATGCCTTGATGATGGGCTGGCCTGTGTCAGGGTTTGTGCCTTCGAAGACCACGTAGAGGTCCCAACTGAGGACCGAGTGAACAGCGACCATAGTCTGCGGCTGCTGGCTGGCGAGATAGACGCGCTTCTCGGGGGCCATCTGGAACTGCTTTTTGCCGTTCTGGTAGACATCGAGCAGAGCGTAATCGGAGTTGAAATTGGCGTTCGAGTCCTGCGTGAATCCGACGCACTCGAGCGTGTAGGGTCCGACGCTCATGGTGTCGTGCAGAGCGAGTTCCTTTTCGGTGTTCTTGTTGAACGCCGCGCCGGCGAGTCCGACGACGATGATTACAACGCCGATGTGGATGAGATATCCGCCATAACGGCGGGTGTTGCGGCGTGTGAGCAGGTACATGGCAGCGGCGAGGTTCTTGCCGGTTTGTTTGGCGATGACGCCGGCGCCACGGAGGAACTCAGAGGCGATTGCGGTGAAGACGCTGGCTGACATTGCAAAGGCGACGAGCGCGTAGAAGTAACCGGCTTCGCTGAACCAGGTGCTGAGAGGCCGCGGTCCGAAGATGAAGCAGACGACAACCGTGACCCAGAGTGCGATAGAGGGGACGATGAAGTTGCGCTTGACCGCTTTGAGCGATGTGGCGCGCCACGGGAGCAACGGGCCAACGCCGGTGAGGAAGAGCAGGAAGATGCCGATGGGCACCGCGACGCGGTTATAGAACGGAGCGCCAACGGTGACTTTGCTGCCCTGTACGTATTCACTGAGGATGGGGAAGAGGGTGCCCCAGAGGATAACGAAGCAGGCCGTGAGCAGCACGAGATTGTTGAACAGGAAGCTTGATTCGCGGCTGACCAGCGACTCGAGGTGATGGTCAGACTTGAGATGGTCGCGCTGGAGGATGTAGGTGAAGATGCAGACCGCGAGCGTGACGCCCATGGCAACGTAGAACCAGGTTGCGATGGAAGATTGAGCGAAGGCGTGGACGGAGCTAACGAGTCCACCGCGCGTCAGCGTGGTGCCGAGCAGCGTGAGCAGGAAGGTGGAGAAGATGAGCCAGACGTTCCAGCTCTTCATCATGCCGCGCTTCTCCTGCATCATGACGGAGTGCATGAAGGCGGTTCCGGTGAGCCAGGGCATGAAGCTGGCGTTTTCGACAGGGTCCCATCCCCAATAGCCACCCCAGCCGAGGACGGCGTAGGCCCAGTGCATGCCGAGGAAGATACCGAAGGTGAGGAAGAGCCAGGTGACCAGGGTCCACACGCGCGTGATCTTGATCCATTTTTCGCCCGGGTAGCGCATCATGAGGGCGCCGAGGCCGAAGGCGAAGGGAACGGAGAAACCGACGTAGCCGAGGTAGAGCATCGGGGGATGGATGACCATCTCGGGATATTGGAGGAGGGGATTGAGGCCGTTGCCGTCTGCCGGGATGTCGCCGCGGATGAGCGAGAACGGCGGGGCGGCAAAGTTGATGACGGCCAGGAAGAATACCTGGATGGCGGCCATGATTGTGCCGGCGTAGGCGTAGAGCTTGACGTCGGTTTTGTGGCGAAGGCGGAGGACGAAGCCGTAGGTGGCCAGCAGCCAGCACCAGAGAAGGAGTGAGCCTTCCTGACCGCTCCAGAGCGCGGCAAATTTGTATTTCACGTCGAGCGCGCGGTTGGAGTGCTCCATGATGTAGGTGATGGAGAAGTCGTTGGTGAGCGCCGAGTAGACGAGGGCGAAAGCCGCGGCGGTGACAGCGATGAAGACGGCGATTCCGGCGCGGCGGGCTGTGTCGGCGAGCCGCTCGGGGGAGATGGGCGCGGGCTGTCCGGTTGCGATCAGCCGCAGCGCTACTCCACCTGCGAAGAGGTTGTAGGCGGCCAGCGCCAGACCGATGAGGAGTGCAAGACTTCCGAAAGTTGCCATGGAGGTGTTTTTCTCCAACTTTCCTTACTGCCAGAACTTACGTTGCGATTGAGGCCAGCGAACTGCGACAGGCCTTCGCCGTTGAGGTGGGGGACTTACCTCTCTGATTCTCGCACTGAGTACGTACGCTGTTGGGGAATCAGGAGCGGCTATCACCCGATGACCACCGCTGCAACGACTTCATTCTCAGTTATTTTAGGCGCGTTCAATGTGATTTGCCTCACACCACAGGTTGAGCCGATCACATGGGAAGACGCGAAGGTACGGCATGATGCGTGCCGGTATGGGATTGAGACGGATGAGGCGGGGAGTTGGGTGTGGAGCGAATCCTGTTCGGGGAGATGATGTGCGCGCGATGAACGTGATTCGGATCACTTTTTACGGTCGGTGTTGCGGGTAAGGTGCTTCTTAGAATTCGGACTCTTTTGATCCGGGTTAGAACCGAAGGGCTGTCCGGTAACGCTGCGGTTCAAGTTGGACGAAGAGATCTCCGATGAACGGGTAAGACCGCACGACCATGAGACACGTACTTCTTTGCTTTCTTCTTCTCACCTCTATCGTTCGCGTGAACGGCCAGCATGCAGCGGCCTCGAACTTGCCGGAACATCCGATCCAGGACAACAGCTTTCTGGCGGAGGAGGCCTATAACCAGGAGCCGGGGGTGGTGCAGCACATCCAGAGCTTCACGCATATGTGGAACTCAAAGACGTGGGCGTACAGCTTCACGCAGGAGTGGCCTGTTCCGAACCACTGGAAGCACCAGCTCAGCTATACGGTGGCGGGAGCGAAGCCGGATGAGACGCTGGGCGGATCGTTCGGAGACTTGCTGCTGAATTATCGGTATCAGCTCCTTGGCACGGGTGAAACCAGAGTCGCGGTTTCGCCGCGCGCAACCCTGATTGTTCCCACGGGATCGGTGAAGAACGGGTCGGGCTATGGCGGCTCGGGCGTGCAGGTAGCCTCACCGGCGAGCTACGTTTTCAATCGGCGGTTCGTGGGCCATTACGATTTGGGCGGAACGGTGATTCCGCATGCGCGCGATGCGGCCGGCGACGTTGCGGCTTCGTATGGATACAACGCCGCGGGCAGCGTGATCTGGCTTGCGCACTCGCAGGTGAATGGGATGTTCGAGACGTCGTGGAGTTCGGCGCATCTTGTGACCCGACCGCATGGCACCGATGTGCAGAACACGCTGTGGCTGGCACCGGGGGCGCGCGTCGCGTTCAACTTCAGGAGCGGGCTGCAGGTTGTGCCGGGGGTCGCGTGGCTTGCGGGCGTGGGGCCCAGTGCGGGAGATCGAGGAGCGTTCTTCTATCTGAGCTTCGAACATCCGATGTGGAAAGAGCGAGGGGCGAGGGACTAGGGACTAGGGAACAGATCAGTGTTCGGGGGCCCCGCCCCCCTCCCTATATACCTCATAAGCAAGCTCTTTGTTTTGTTTGGCTTGCGGCGGCATAAATATACTTGACTAACCAAAGCAATCGCGCTATTGTTTGTACATGGAACTTCCCAAGTCGTTAATCGAAGCAATTGAGTACTTTAGCGACGAGCAGCGTTGCATCGACACGGTTGCGCACTGGCGTTGGCCCGACGGCAAGCCTACTTGCCCTGATTGCGGCAATAAGGAGCCCTATTACCTCGCCACCCAGAAGCGTTGGAAGTGCCGTTTCGGGAAGTGCGGTCGGCAATTCTCGGTTAAGGTCGGCACGATCTTTGAGGATTCCGCTATCTCCCTCAAAAAATGGCTCCCTGCGATGTGGCTTCTTGCCAACTGCAAAAACGGTATCTCTTCGCATGAGCTTGCACGCGATCTCAAGGTGACTCAGAAGACCGCGTGGTTCATCCTTCAGCGCATTCGCCTCGTGATGCACGAGGAGCCTGCAGGCACCTTTGGGAGCCACTGGGGAAACCCTATTGAGGTCGATGAGACATTCGTGGGCGGCAAGGTCAAGAACATGCACCGCTCACGCGCCAACGCGATCCGGGCGCAGATTCCCATCGACCGCATGAACGGATTTGAAACCAGCCTGAAAAACAAAACGGTTGTTATGGGTATGCTTAACCGGGAGACTCGCCAAGTCCGCGCTAAGGTGATTCCGAACGTGAAGAGGGAGACACTACAGGCTGAGATTCTGAAGAACGTGGGATTCAACGCTCACGTCTACACCGATCAGCATGTGGGCTATGACGGCCTTGATAAGAACGTGAAGAACTTCACGCATCGCACAACCAATCACCTCACCGAGTACGTTCGGGGTCGCGTACATACGCAAGGCATTGAGAATTTCTGGAGTCTACTGAAGCGCGGATTGAATGGCACGTATGTTGCGGTTGAGCCGTTCCACCTAGATCGCTATGTTGCGGAGCAAGTGTTCCGTTTCAACAACCGCGCAACGAAAGACAATCCGCTTACGGACGCGGACCGCTTCGCACTTTTGCTGTCACGGATCGCAGACAAGCGCCTCACCTATGCGCAAGTGACAGGTAAGGAGGACGACAGACAGCTCTAAGTTCAAGCGTTTCAAGCGACAGAAGCGCGGTCCTAAAAAGTAACAGAATGTCCCACATTTTGGGAGACCAAGCGACCCTTTTGGGTGTCTAATCTCTTAACGGGAGGAGGTGCACCCAAATTGACGACAACTGCGCGGAATCTCGCAAAATTCATCGTACAGCGAGCTGGGCCCATCTCAAACCTTAAGCTGCAAAAGCTGCTGTATTACGTCCAAGGCTGGCATCTTGGGCTGCATGGGAAGCCTGTATTTCACGAGCAGATTCAGGCATGGGTGCATGGTCCGGTAGTCCCTTCCGTGTTTCATATGTACAAGGAATTTAAGTGGACACCAATCACGGCAGACCCATTGCCAGTGAAACTGGACGATTCATTTGTTACCCATACTCTCACTGTTATTGGAGTGTATGGAAAACTGAACGCAGCACAATTAGAGAAACTTTCGCATCAGGAAGATCCTTGGATCCATGCTCGCAAAGGACTCGATCCTAAAGTGCCATCAAATGCCGTTATTACGCACGAGTCTATGAAGCGGTACTTTTTTGGCAAGCGAGCGAATGGCTAAGCGCAAAAAGAGAACAGGGGAAGTTCAACCCCCTGTTCTCCCAGTCGATGAACGGCGCATTCGGTTTTCTCTTGAATATCTCGATCTGAATCACACACGATTCCCGCTTGAACAGTGCAGCAAAGAATTCCACGATGCGCTGCTGCGCAAGATACTTGAATACCAGACCTTCACTGTAGACCAGTTCACACAGTCTGATCCAAGAGCCGGAATACGCAGACATCCGATCTATTTCCCAGAAACACAAGAACCAGAAGGGTTCAATGTAGACCCTACACAAGTCGAACTTTGGACGGATTCAGCTTGGCAATTCGGACTGCCAATTCCAGACGGGCAAGACGATCTCTGGAGAGTTCATGGATTTCTTGCTGAAGAGACGTTTTACATAGTCTGGCTCGATCCAAATCATGCACTAAATTAACGCGGCTTTGGTCCGCGTTTCTTATATCCCTTTCGGACCCTATCTGCGGTACGGGCGGCATTATCACGTGCGATCCGCTCAGCCATCTCCTCCTTGGAAGTATGGACTGCACGCGAAAGAACCGACTCAAATGCACGAAATGCGCCGTTGGAATCACTTATCCGAATCTCGGAGGCGTTTTTCACAGGTGTATGCTCCGCTTTGCGCACGAATTATCCACTTATCTACCCGAATATTCTGCCTAGATGTTGCTACAATCTTGAGCATACTCTCATGAGGAGAGTGCGTAGTCGGCCCGACGATAGCCCAACAACGGTGATCCGGCGGTAATTGTACGAAGAGGCCAGCCCATTTGCGGTGAGCTGACCTCGGAGTTTGGGCGCAGAAGCGAAGTCCGTTTAACCTCAGCCCCGACCATAAGTTAACGCTTGTGGTCGGGTTTTACTTTGCCCTGATATTCGCTTTTTAACCTAAGGGCAGAAAGCGAACCTGCAGGAATAATACCAGTAATTTGTGCGACTGTTGCCACACATTTACACGAGCGTGTAAGTGCAGAAAATGAGGCAAATCACCGCACCGCCAAGTAGATTATTACCCCGGTTCAAATCCATAATTGGTTAGTCATCGATATTAATGCCCTTGCGGCTGATGGGTGGCTGCAAGTGTGTCCAGCCATTGAGTTTAGCTGTAAGTGTCTCTTCGGAATGGGAATACAGGGGTTTTTGGTCCTGTCAGCTCCCGGATTACATCCCTTTCTACTTCGGATTTCGAGCTTGCGGATGGAGCATCGCGAGCTTTGATCCGATTATGCGCTTTTGTGTGGAAATAGACTGCAACGGAAATGGTGATGGGGGATACAGGAGACGAGCGATCAAGTGGTCAGTGATCAGTGGTCAGTGATCTTCTTCGTTCCCATGTCTCCAAAGGCGGGAGACCCTTCGACAAGCTCAGGGCAGGCTATGGGGCACCCGAAGCTTGTTGTCTTTCTTTAGCCGAAGAGGAATTCTTTTTCGCGAAGTTCCTTGATGCTGTCGCGAAGTTTGGCGGCTTTTTCGAATTCGAATTTGCGGGCGGCGTCGCGCATCTCGGTTTCGAGCTTGGAGATGAAGGCGTCGACGTCGGCCTGGGAGTTGAACTCGGGGAGGCCCGCTGCTTCTTCGACTTCGATGTCGCCGTATTCGCTCTTGAGGATCTGCGCGAGACCCATATCGATCTTGCTGATGACGGACTGCGGCGTGATGCCGTGCTCTTCGTTGTAGGCGGTCTGAACGGTGCGGCGGCGGTCGGTCTCGTTGATGGCGGCCTTCATCGACTGGGTCATGTTGTCGGCGTAGAGGATGGCGCGGCCTTCGACATGGCGGGCGGCGCGGCCGATGGTCTGGATGAGCGAGCCGGTCGAGCGCAGGAACCCTTCCTTGTCGGCATCGAGGATGGCGACGAGCGAGACTTCGGGGAGGTCGAGTCCTTCGCGGAGGAGGTTGATGCCGATCAGAACATCAAACTCGCCCTTGCGCAGGCCGGCGAGGAGCTTGACGCGCTCGAGCGTTTCGATTTCAGAGTGCATGTAGCGGCACTTCACGCCGACTTCGGTGTAGTAGCCGGCGAGGTCTTCAGCCATGCGCTTGGTGAGGGTAGTGACGAGGACGCGCTCGCCGCGCTTAGCGCGATCGCGGATCTCGGCGAGGAGGTCGTCTATCTGGCCTTTGACGGGGCGGATTTCGACCTGGGGGTCGACGAGGCCGGTGGGGCGGATGACCTGCTCGACGACGACTCCGGCAGAGCGCGTGAGCTCGTAGGGGCCGGGCGTGGCGGAGACATAGATGGTCTGGTTGATGCGGTTCTCGAATTCGTCGAATTTGAGCGGGCGGTTGTCGCGTGCGGAGGGAAGGCGGAAGCCGTAGTCGACAAGATTCTGTTTGCGGCTCTGGTCGCCGTGCCACATGCCGTGCACCTGCGGAATTGTGGCGTGGCTCTCGTCGACAAAGAGGATGAAATCGCGCGGGAAGTAGTCGAGAAGCGTGGGCGGCGGCTCGCCGGGAAGTCGGCGGCTGAAGTGCCGCGAGTAATTTTCGATGCCGTGGCAGTAGCCCATGGACTTGATCATTTCGAGATCGAAGCGGGTGCGCTGATGCACGCGTTGCGCCTCGACCATGCGGCCTTCGGCTTCGAGCTGCGCGACCCACTCGTTGAGTTCGGCGAGGATTGAGTCGATAGCCTGGGCCTTGCGCTCGGGCTGCACGACATAGTGCGACTTCGGGTAGATGGGCAGGCGCGAGTACTTCTGCTTGACGGTGCCGAAGAGGGGATCGATCTGCGAGAGAGATTCGATCTCGTCGCCGAAGAGCTCGATGCGATAGGCGGACTCGTCGTAGGTGGGGAAAACTTCGATGATGTCGCCGCGCACGCGGAAGGTGCCGCGGCGGAAGTCGACGTCGTTGCGTTCGTAGAGGATTTCGACGAGGCGACGGGTGATGTCTTTGCGGCTGATGTGCTGGCCTTTTTCGAGCAGCAGCAACATGCCGTAGTAGGCTTCGGGCGAGCCGAGGCCGTAGATGCAGCTGACGGAGCTGACGATGATGGCATCGCGGCGTTCGAACAGGGAGCGCGTGGCGGAGAGGCGGAGCTTGTCGAGCTCCTCGTTGATGGTGGCTTCTTTTTCGATATAGAGGTCGCCGGCGGGGATGTAGGCCTCGGGCTGGTAGTAGTCGTAGTAGCTGACGAAGTATTCGACGGCGTTGGAGGGGAAGAACTGCTTGAACTCGTGGTAGAGCTGGGCGGCGAGGGTTTTGTTGTGGGCAAGGATCAGAGCGGGCCGGTTGGACTGCTCGATGATCTTGGCCATGGTGAAGGTTTTGCCGGAGCCGGTGACGCCGAGCAGCACCTGATGCTTCTCGCCCGCGGAGAGGCCGCTGACGAGTTCCTCGATGGCCCTGGGCTGATCGCCGCGAGGCTTGTAGGTGCTGACCAACTGAAAATCCATGGGTAGATTATAGAGGATGAGCGAAGATTAGGCGAAGACACTCGAGGATCGAGCTTGGAGCGGGAGGAAAGCCTAAATACGGAAAAATCTCGCAGGAAGGCCTTGTTTGGCTAGACAGGCTCTTGAATTTGGCAACTTATCGTGAAATACTCTCGTCGCGATGATTCTCTCATTTTCTGTATCGAATTTCAGATCCTTCTGCAATGAGGAAAGTCTCAACCTAATTTCATCCGGCCGACTCGCGACCAGTCACCCGGATCATGAGGTACCTATCCCTGGATCGACGCAGAAGGTGCTTCGAACAGCTGTTCTGTACGGTGCAAACGGTTCCGGCAAATCAAATTTGTTCAAGGCTCTTCGTTATGTGAAGGAGATCGCGCTCGAAGCTCGGCCGAAAACGAGAGGTACCTCTCGCGAATCCTTTCGCCTCGGAACTTCCGGAGAAGATCTCTCTAGCTTCGATCTGCAGTTTATTGCGCAATCGAAGCTTTATCGCTTTGGCATTAAAGTCGACGACAATTCTGTACGCGAAGAATGGCTCATTCGAATAGAAGGATCTAAGGAGTTAACGCTCTATGAGCGAGTAACAGACGATTCGGGTGTCGTCGAAGTAAACGTTCCCATCACCGACCCTAGGGGGAAGTTGAAGGCACTAGCGACCGTCGGTGGTCCTTTGAATCAGTCTTTTCTCGCAACGGTTCACGTAACTCTCGAAGATCCTGATCTTCCTGATGACTTGCGAAATGTTTTGGAATGGTTTGAAAGTGGACTTCATCTTATTAGTCCTGAGTCGTCATATGCCGCTCTTGGCAACAGGCTTGCCACTGACGAGGACTTTAGAAGATTCGCTGAAGAGTTTCTGAAAGCGTCATCAACGGGTGTAGATCGCTTGAGCGTCATCAAAAGGAAACTCACGGAAGAGGAGTTGCGAAGCTTCATTCCTGAGTCTCTCTACAAGAGAGTGTTGAAGGACATCGCCGAAGATAAGGACGGGATTGCAGTCGTTCGTTATGGCGATGATGCGGAGTTGCTCATCGAGCAGAGTGAGACCGCGCAGTTCTTCCATATTTCAATCAAGTCGGTTCATGCCAATGGGGATGGTAAGGAAGTTGCCTTCAAGCTTTCTGACGAGTCCGACGGCACTCAGAGGCTTCTGAATCTCGTTCCGTCACTCTATTACCCGAGGGATTCAGGAGCGGTTTACGTCATCGACGAAATTGACCGTAGTCTTCACCCGATAATGGTCTTCGATTTCTTAAAGTTCTCTCTCGAATCGTGCAAAGGTAAGCCAAGGCAAATCATTGTAACAACGCATGAGTCGAATCTGCTTAATCAAGAACTTCTGCGCAGAGACGAGATTTGGTTTGCCGAGAAGGACAGTTCTTCTGCTACGCGCTTGTATTCTCTTTCAGATTTCAAGGTGCGGAACGACCTAGAAATTCGCAAACACTATTTGCAGGGCCGCTTCGGCGCTATTCCTTTTTTGGGGAATCTGAATCACTTGCTCGAAGAAGAGCGGTGTTCAAAATGATCAGAGTTAACCGGAAACCCAGGCCACTAATGCGAGACACTCCGACTTTTCGAGATGATCGACTATTCATTGTCGGCTGTGACGATACGTACGCACCGGATCAGTATTTCGCGCTTTTCAAGTTGACTCGAGTCCACGTTCATGTGGTTCCCACCCCAAATGGGACATCGACCGCGCAGGCGGTTTTAGAGAGGGTTCTTCGCGCTGCGAAAGAGGCAAACCTTGAGAGCGACGACGAAATCTGGATGGTGCTTGACACTGACCACTCAATCAAAGGTACCCACATCGCCAGCTTCAACGCTGCATTAACCCTCGCAGAGCAAAAGGCGTAAAGGTTGCACTGAGCAGACCGTGCTTCGAACTCTGGTTGCTCCTGCATCATGCAGAAGACGTCGATGTCTTGCACTTGAGGAATGCTGCGCAAGTCCTAGAAGCATTGAAGGAGAAATTGGGTGGATACAACAAGAACAGACTTAAAGCAGAACATTTTCAGGCTGCTGGGTTAGTCCTAGCATGCGAAAGGTCGAAGCGGCTCGACGAGGCTGCCGGTGGGGGTAGAATTCCAACGGCTAACACTTCGCGCGTCTATTTACTCTGGAAGGCGATCATTTCGAAAGCGCAGAGTGCTCAATTGCCTCCTGCGTTGAGAGCCATCAATAACTAGGCTACGGAGCAAGTCCGCGTCCCCCCGCCCATATGGCGAGAGCTCCGGCAGGACCATTTCACAGCTTTGATCGTCTTTCTACCTCTTGAGCCAAAATCAATTTCTGCAAGATCCCAGACCAGCTCAGTTGTCCGGCAACACCGGCAATGGGTTCGCCACTGCGGTACTGGCGCCGGAAAAACTGCTTCCTGCTGCGGGTAAGTGCAACTGGCGTTGCGGGAGGTCGGGCATGGGGGTGGCTTTGAAGAGGCGCTTGCACTGGCGGGCGGTCCATCGCGCCCACTTCTGCGATTTCTTGCGGCGTGCGCTGTCTGTGGAGATGCCGGTGCCGGCGTACATCTGGCGGTAGAGCTTTGAAAGGAAGATAGACGCGATGCGGGCGCGCAAGGTGGGCGTGCATGCCGATCGCTGCCAGATGACTTTCCATCCATAAAAGCGGTCCCACACGCGCTGGGTGCGGTCGCGGATTTCGTCGGCGCTCATGGTGGGGTGCGGCGTGAACATCTTGGGGCGGACCGCACTGGGAATGAGCCAGTAGCGGGTGATGGGGATATCGCCGACCATGGCGGGATTCTCGGCCTGCAGTTTTTCCCAGCGGCCGAAGTCGACGGTGCCGGGGAACGGGGTCATCATGACGAATTGCGCAAAGGTCACGCCCGCCTTAATGGCCATCTCTACGGTGGCGTCGAAGGTTGATGGCCGGTCAGTAGGCAGGCCGAAGATAAACGAGCCGAGCACGTGCACGCCGTGCTGGCGGAAGGTCTGCAACTGGCGCGCCAGGGCTTCGCCGGAGTAGTTCCAGTCTTTGTAGACCGCCTTCAGTCCTTCTGGTGTGACGGCCTCAACGCCGACGAGGGCGCCTTTGATGTTGGCGCGCTTCATGGCGTCGAGGTACTCGCCATCTTCTCCCGCTTCCATGGTGATCTGGGTGAAGAAGACCATGTCTCTGGGGAGCTTGGCGAGCTCTTCCATGAGGTGGAAGCGGTCGGCGCGGATGGCGGTGAGTTCGTCGACCTTGGCCTGGTTGTTTTGCGCGCGGGCCTGGCGCAGATCGGTGAGCGTGACGGGATAGAAGTTGTCGTCGGCAAGCGCGATGAAGCGGAAACCCATTCGGCGCAGGTTCACAATTTCGTCGATCACGTTCTGATAACGGCGCTGACGAGGCTGCTGTCCGTCGGTGCGCCACACGCTGCAGAAGGAGCAGTGCTTGGGGCATCCGCGAATGGTTTGCACGGAGGCCCACATGTATTTGTCGGGCTGCATGAGGTCCCAGCGGGCCTGGAGGAAGTCGGTTCCGGCAATGCGGCCGCCTTCGTAGACCCTCTCGGGATGTCCTGCGATGCAGTCCTTTACGACGTGCGCCCAGACCAGGTCGCCATCGCCTTTGACCACGGCGTGGGCTTCGCCGCGCTCGAGAACTTCTTCAGGGAAAAGCGTAGCGTGAATGCCTCCGTAGACGACCCATGCGCCGCGGGCACGAGCCATGCGTCCCACCTGGTAGCCGCGGAGTGCGTTGCCGGTGTGGACGCTGATGCCCACGATGTCTCCGGCCTGGATGATGGCTGGGTCGATCGGCTCAAGAGATTCGTCCGTCAGGATGGGGTCGCCGACACTCGATGGCGTAGCTGCCGCCAGCACAAAGAGCCAGCGCGGCGTAATGACAGCCGTGCCAAAGGAGTGGTCACTGGGATTGACCAGGCGAACCTTCATCGAGATGGGGACCTTTCTTGTTCGGTGATAAAGAAGCCGAGATGAGTCATGAGTAGCCGAGCTGCGGGATCACTGCCGAGGCGCGTGCGAAGGCCGGAGGTCACGCGCGGACATGCAGGGCCAATCATAGTCCCGGCTTCCGTCAACCCGTCAAGATAGAAGGGCGTTGGGACGCAACGGTTGTTTGCAAACCGTTCATGTCTGCAGATCAGAGGAGCCGGAGGAGCTTCTGGTCTGAATGGGCTCAGTTCACGGCGGTGGTTCGTGTGGGCAGGAAAAGCTCGCGGCTCTGGTCGGCTTGGCGGATGACGATTCGGGCGCCGCTGAAGAAGGGGTCGGAGGAGAGGCGCGGGTTGAGGAAGTCGAAGAGGCGCTCGGCGTCGTCGCCGGTGAAGATGAGGGTGCGGGTTTCAGGGGATGTAATGTGGCCGCTGATGCGGCCTATCCCTCCTTCGGCGAGAGCTCCGGCGAGAGTGTAGACGAGATCGCGAACTTCTTCGCGGGTGCGGAGATCTGCTTGGTTGGTGTTGGGAATTTCGATGAGGACGCTTCCTCCGCTGAACTCGGGGCGGTCGGCGCCGGTCTGCGCGGACTGGATGGAGTCGCGTTGGCGGAGAACCTGCGCAAGTTCTTCTTCGACGGGAGGGAGTTCGGTGTCGCGGTGGAGGCGCTTGAGGGCGTCGATGAGTCCCTGAAGATCGTCGAGGTAGGCTTCGAAGCTGGGGCTGGCTTGCTTCTTGCGTTCGTCGATGGCGGTGCGGAACCAGGTGACGGCTTCCTGATCGCGGCCGGCGTCGCGCAGTGTCATCGCTTTGGTGGAGTAGGCGTAGGCACGCTGCGGGTCGGACGGCGGGAAGAGGCTGATGGAGCGGTCGACTGAGGCGAGAGCTTCGTCGGACTTCTTCCAGCGGCGATAGCAGCCTGCGATGTTGTTGTGGAGGAGGGCGATGCGTTCGGGCGGGGTGGAAGCGTCGTTTTCGCGTACGCGCAGGACACGGGTGTAGAAGGCGAGGGATTCTTCGAAGCGGCCCTGCTCCGCGCAGAGGATGCCGAGGTTGACCCAGGCGGGGGCGGCTGACTGGTACTGCAGTTTCGCGGCGTGGATTTCTGCGGCCTCGCGGAAGGCGGCTTCTGCTTCGGCGGGGGCGGTTTTGCGAAGGGCGTTGCCGAGGGTGATGAGTGTTGCCGGACGCCAGGGGTGCTCGGGGAATTTGGCGAGGATTTTGAGTGCGGCGCGGAGCGGGATGGCGGCGTGGTCGCCGAGGCCCATGCGGCTGTAGCATTCGCCGAGCTTCTGCAGCATTTCGGCGACGAGCATGGGATCCATGTCGGGCTTTGCGTGCTGGAGCGCGAGTTCCCAGAAGGGCAGGGCGTTGCGGTAGTCCTGCAGACGGAAGAACTCGAGCGCCATGAAGTAGTGGAAGGTGGCGAGGGGAACGTTCCTGCAATCGTCATCGAGGGCGGCGACGGCTTGTTCGCGGAGGATGCGGGATTGCTCCGGATCGCGCTGCTTTGTGCGAACGAGTGCGAGGCCGAGAAGGGCGAGGGGCTTGACGTGGCGTAGGAGAGTGGTGGGTTCGGAGTCGGCGACCCTGTCGAGGCTAGCGAAGCCTTTCTCGGCCATCTCGAGCTGGCCGCGCTGGGTGGCGTCGACGGCCTGAGCCAGTATCTTGATCAGGATTTCTAGTTTGAGAAGGGTCTGGATCTCGGCTGTGTCCACGTGCGCGCCTGCCTCGGAGTGGGGAGTCGGACTCAGATTAACGCAGGGGCGGGCCGTAGATGGCAGAGGAAGAGCAGCGAGGGAAACCTTGGTGCATTGATTGCGGGCGGGTTTGTGACAGGAGGCGCGAGAGCGTGGACGAACGACCGTCTAGAATGATCCGTTCATTGATGTGAGGGGGAGACGTATGTCTGAAGTTACGCGACGCGAAGTGCTGGGTTTGTTGCTGGCTGCGCCGGCTGTTGCGTCCTGCTGGGCGGGGGGGAGCGGGGAGGATAGCGGCTGGGTGCCGCTGTTTGATGGAAGGTCGCTCGATGGATGGAAGGCGAGCGAGCATGAGGGGACGTTCAAGGTTGTGGATGGGGAGATCGTGGTACACGGCGAGCGATCGCACCTGTTTTATACGGGGCCGGTGCATGGAGCGGACTTCCGCAATTTTGAGTTTTCGGCGGAGATCAAGACGCTGCCGGGGTCGAACTCCGGTGTGTACTTTCATTCGGCGTATCAGGAGTCGGGGTTTCCGTCGAAGGGGTTTGAGGTGCAGGTGGAGAACAACGCTCCGGAGCCGGGAGCCGAGAAGACCGGTTACGAGGAACGCAAGAAGACGGGATCGCTGTATGGCGTGCGCAATGTATACAAGGTTTTTGCGAAGAACGGGGAGTGGTTCAGGCTGTCGATTGCGGTGCGCGGCAAGCGGGTGCAGACGCGCGTGAATGACATGCTGGTTGTCGATTACGTGGAGCCTGAGGCGCCGTTCAGGGCGGATACGAAGTTTGGGCGGGTGATCGATCACGGGACGTTCGCGCTGCAGGGGCATGATCCAGGGAGCACGACGCATTTCCGGAATGTGCGCGTGAGGCCGCTGGCAGATGCTGCGGATGCGGGAGTGTCAGAGCGTCCGGAAGTCGATGAGCTTTACCGCGCGGTGATTCGGCTGTCGACGGAGAACTATCCGGTGGTTGACTACCATGTGCATCTCAAGGGCGGCTTGACGATCGAGCAGGCGCTAGAGAACTCGCGGCGGCTGGGGATCAACTACGGGATCGCGATCAACTGCGGGCTGGGTTTTCCGGTGCACAGCGATGAGAGCGTGCAGCAGTATCTGGAGAGCATGAAAGGCCAGCCGTGCTTTATTGCGCTGCAGGCGGAGGGGCGCGAGTGGAGGACGCTGGTTTCGCGTGAGTCGATTGCGCGGTTCGATTATGTGTTTACGGATGCGATGACGTTTACGGATGATCAGGGAAAACGGATGCGGTTGTGGATTGACGAGGAGGTGGGGAAGATTGCGGATGCGCAGGCGTTTATGGATATGTATGTCGATCGCATCGTGGGAGTGATGAGGGAGCCGATCGATATCTATGCCAACCCGACGTTTTTGCCGAGGCAGATCGCGGTTGATTATGAGAGCTTGTGGAATCCGGAACGGCGGAAGAAGGTGATTGCCGCGGCGATTGAGAACGAGGTGGCGATCGAGATCAACGACCGGTACAGGATTCCCAGCGCTTCGTTCATCAAGGAGGCGAAGGCTGCGGGCGCGAAGTTCTCGTTTGGAACGAATAACGCGGATGCGAAGCTGGGGCGGCTGGAGTACCCGCTGCAGATGGTGAAGGAGTGCGGCCTCAAGTGGCAGGACATCTTTGTGCCGAGGCCGGCGGGGAAGAAGAAGATCGAGGTCGGGAAGTGAGGCGTCTGGGAGCTTAGGCGATCCCCAAGTCGCGGTGGGGATTGCCGACCATGCGGCGGGGGTCTGCTGCGCGGTCGAAGTCTTCCGCGGTGATGTGTCCGCTGGCGAGGGCGGCTTCGCGGAGGGTGAGGTTCTGGGCGAGCGCATCGTGCGCGATCTTTGCGGCTTTGTCGTAGCCGATGATGGGGCTGAGCGCGGTGACCAGCATCAGACACTCCTGGACGTTGCGGTCGAGCTGCTCGCGGTTGAGCGTGATGCCTTCGATACTGTGTTTGGTGAACTGACGACAGGCGTCGGCGAGGATGCGCGTGCTGTGAAGCAGGTTGCGGATCACGAGCGGGCGCATGACATTGAGCTCGAAGTTGCCTTGCGCACCTGCGAAGGCGATGGCAGTGTCGTTGCCGAGAACCTGGGTGCAGACCATGATCATGGCTTCCTGCTGCGTGGGGTTCACCTTGCCCGGCATGATGGAGCTGCCGGGTTCGTTCTCGGGCAGGTGAAGCTCGCGAAGGCCGGTGCGGGGTCCGGAGCCAAGCCAGCGGAGATCGTTGGCGATTTTGATGAGCACGACTGCAAGGCCGCGGAGCGCAGCGCTCGCGGCTACTGAGGCGTCGAGGGAAGCGAGAGCTGCGAATTTGTTTGGCGCGGAGATGAAGGGGTGGCCCAACATTTCGGCCAGCTTTGCGGCGACGCGCTCGCCGAAGCCATCCGGAGCGTTGAGCCCGGTGCCGACGGCTGTGCCGCCGATGGCCAGCGGGTAGAGACCCTGCATCGATTGGCGAACGACGAGCAGCGCATCCTGAAGCTGCGTTGCGTAGCCGGACCATTCCTGCCCGACGGTGAGCGGGGTTGCGTCCTGAAGGTGGGTCCGCCCGATCTTGACGACATCGACCCATGCGCGAGCCTTGGCCCAGATCGCGTCGATGAGTCCGGCGACTGCGGGGATGAGCTGCTCCTCAAACGCAAGCACGGCGGCGATGTGCATTGCCGTGGGAAAGGTGTCGTTGGACGATTGGGATTGGTTCACGTCCTGGTTTGGATGAATAGGGTCTTTGCTGCCGAGCTTGCCGCCGACGAGTTGGATGGCGCGGTTGGCGATGACCTCGTTGACATTCATGTTGGTCTGGGTGCCGGAACCGGTTTGCCAGACGCTGAGAGGGAATTCGCTGTCGAGCGCGCCCCCGATGATCTCATCGGAGACGCGAGCGATGAGTTGAGCTTTCCACGCGGGGAAGACGCCGAGTTCGCTGTTGACGAGCGCGGCGGCCTTCTTGACGAATGCGTATGCATGGCAGACCTCAATCGGCATGAGGTCTGAACCGATGGCGAAATGAATAAGCGAGCGTTGTGTCTGGGCGCCCCAGTAGCGGTCAGCGGGAACCTCGATGGGGCCCATCGAATCTGTTTCGGTACGCAGGCCGGTGGTGCCTGTTCCGATGGGAAGGTCGAGGATACGAGGTGGAACAGATTCGCTCATGAATAGCTCCTGCTCGAACTAGATGGCGAGGAGAGGCGAGTTACTGCCTGGGCAGCAGCAGGTCCTTGAGCCAGGGAACCGGCAGAGCGCCTTCGTCGAGTGCTCGATCGTGGAAGGCGGCGAGGGTGAAGCTTTTGCCTGTCACGGCTTCGTAGGCGCGACGTAGACGCCACCACTCTTCAGTGCCGACGAAGTAGGTTGGCAGCTGGGTGGAGCTGAGCTTGGCGCGCTGGAGTTTGCCTTCGGCTTCAGCACGAGTCTGGAAGGCGTCGTCCATCAGGAAGTGCATGGCCTGGTCGTCCGTCATGTTCATGGTCTGCATGCGGATGTCGAGAATGCTGTTGCCGATGGCGCGGAGCCAGACCTTGAGATAACTGATGCGGTAGCGTGGATCGTTATCGGCAAAGCCCTGCTGCAACATGTTCTGCGCAACGTATTCCGCCCAGCCCTCGACGTAGGCACCGTTGCCGTAGAGGGCGCGAACGAGGCGGCGTGACAGGGGCTGTACGTCGTTGGCGTGCTCGGCCTGAACGTAGTGGCCGGGAAGAGCTTCATGAATGCAGAGCCACTTGAGCACCCAGTTGTTGTATTCGCGAAGGCGCGACTCCGCGCTGGCCTCCGGAGTGCTGGGGCTGATGGGCGTAACCCAGTATTGCGCTTCGGCGTTGGGGTCGAGCGGAGGCGCGGAGTGGAACCCACCGACGGAGTAGATGCCGCGTTCGAATTCGGGAGTGGGGATGACCTTGAGATTGTCGCGCGATTTGAGCGTGACGATCTTCTTGTCGATGATGAACTGGCGAATGCCAACGAGGTCTTCGCGAGCGGTTTCGATGAGCGCGTTACGGTTGGGATGGTCGTCAGCGATCTTCTGGAGCACTTCACTGATGATCTTGTTTTCGCGGTCTTGTTGGGCGAGCGATGCGTGGTCGTCGTGATCGGGGTAGTACTGCTTGTGAAGCGGGAGCGCAAGCTGCAGCATTTCTGCGCGGGTTTTGCTGAATTCTGACTGAGCCTCGGAGAGCAACTGCTCCGGGGTGATGTCGGTTTCCATGACGAGGTGGAACTTTGCGTCGTAGAACTGCTTGCCGAGGCGCCAGGTTCGGTCGGTTTTGCGTTTTGCCAGATCGGAGCTCAGCCATTCGTTGAATGACTTGAGCGCAGCGATGGCGGGCGGGGCCACTGAGTCGAAGCGAGACTTGAGGGCCGGGGTTTTTGCAGCGGCGGAGGCGATGGTGGTCTGGATGAGATTGATGTTGCCCTCGTTCTCTTCGACTGCAACCTTGATGAAGATTGGATCGGCATCGGAGAGAACGCTGCGGGCCTGATCGAGGAAGTGCGGAAGAGCAGCGATGCGGGCGAGGACATCGGAGACGCGAGTCTGCTCCGAGGCGTAGTCGTCGGTGAGTGGCTGAAAGAGAGCCGCTCCGAGAAGCTCGACGTACATGGTCGGATTGTGCCGGTAGTTCTGGATCCGATCGAACTCGAGGAGGTTGAGGGCAATCTGGTCGTCGATGAGATGCCAGTCGGCTGCGTCTTCAGGAGTGAGAGAGCTGACTGGAGTTTCTCGATGAAAACGATCGCGCCAGCGGGCATAGAGATTGCGCTGAGCGGCGACTCCAGCGGCGCTGACGTCATCGAGAAGGGAATCGAGCGCGAAATCCTTGCCGGTTTTCGGATCGCGGTAGTGATGGTATCCGGCCTGAGAGGCGCTGGAGGGTGACTGCGCCAGCGTCTCGTGAATGAATTGCTCGCTCATCTGGGCAAACTTCGCGTTGGCTGCGGCCGGAGACGGAGCAGCGTTTTGGGCGGCTGCGAAGCTGGAGCATACGAGAAGCAGGGCGATGGTGGACTTACTCATTTCGAACGCCTCCGGAATTAGCAAAAAGATACTGCTCGCATCTGGCTTGCGCCAGCCTATTCGTCTCCGTCAGGGCCGCCGCGAATGACTTTCATGGTTTCTGGCCAGGGCTTCGTCTGGTACTCGTTGGGCGGGATGCCTCCGGCGAGGTAGCGGACGAAGTAGTCCCAGCGGCGACGCATCATGTACTGCGAGGCAGCGGCATAGCCGTGGGCTGCGTTGGGAATCATGAGCAGGTCGAAGTCTTTGTTGGCCTTGATGAGAGCGTCGACGAGAAGGAGTGTGTTGTTAGGGGGGACGTTGTCGTCCATGGTGCCGTGGGCCAGGAGGAGATGTCCCTTGAGGTTCTTCGCGAAGTTCTGATTGGCCTGAGAATCGTAGTTGCTGGTCTCATCGGATTTGGTGACTTCAAGGCCGGCCCACTTTTCAGCCCAGTCATCTTCGTAGTCGCGCTGATCGTGGTTGCCGCTCTCGGCGATGCCGACCTTGAAGAAGTCGGGATAGTGGAGAAGAGCGGCTCCGGTTGCGTTGCCGCCGCCGGAGTGTCCCCAGATACCGACGCGATCGAGGTCGATGAACGGGTACTGACGCGCGAGGTCTTTCATGCCGGCGATTTGGTCGGGAATGGTGTTGTCGCCGAGGTTCGCGTAGTAGGCCTCATGAAAGGACTTGGAGCGGAAGGGAGTTCCCATGCCGTCGATGCAGACAACGATGAAACCAAGCTCGGCGAGGGACTGCATGTCTCCGTGAGCGGCGCGGAAGTCGCGGCCGCCGCAGGAGCCGGTCTGCGGGCCGGGATAGACGTAGTTAATGACGGGGTACTTCTTCGAATCGTCGAAGTGGGTCGGCTTGAACATGAAGCCGTATAGGTCTGTCGTGTTGTCGCGGCCTTTCACCTTGATGGGGATGAGCGGCTGCCAGCCTGCAGCTTTCAGTGGTGAGATGTCCTGCTTTGCGACTTCCATCAGCATTTTGCCGGAAGGATCGCGAAGGATGGTGACCTGCGGCTGCGTGGGTGTCGAATACGTGTCAGTGAAGTAGCGGCCGTCGTGCGCAACCTTGATGTGATGATCGGCGTTTTCAGGAGTGAGGAGCTGGAGGTCGGAGCCGTCGAACTTGACGCTGTAGAAATGCTCGAAGTAGGGATCACGATCTTTTTCGCGGCCGACACCCACGAAGTAGATGGTGCGGGCCTTGTCGTCGACATAGAGAACCTGGGTGACGTTGCCGGGGCCGCGGGTGATCTGATTTTTCAGTTTGCCGGTCGTGAGGTCGTACAGATAGAGGTTGCCCCAGTTGTCGCGCTCGCTGAACCAGAGAATTTCGTTCGAGCCGGGCAGATAGTGCCAGTTGATCTTCTCGTTGCCGCTCTCGTAGAACTTGGGGGCGGTCTCGCTCATGACGTCACGAACAGCGCCGGTGTCGGCGTCGGCGACGCGGAGCCACTCCTGCTTGTGGTCGCGTGAGGTAGAGACAAAGGCGAGGTGCTTGTCGTCGGGGCTCCACTCGACATCGGCGAACGTGTTGCCATCGCAGGCGATGTCGTCGCAGAGGGTAGAGCGGTGTTGATCGGGCGGCATCTTGAGGCGGATGACTTTGCGCGCGTCCACGTCGATGATGACGCGCTCGATCATGGTTACGTCTTTATCGCCAACGAGCGGGTACTTCCAGGCTTGGAGCTTGGGATGCGTGTTGGTGACGGGGACAAGGTACATCTCACCGGTTTTGCGCTGGTCCTGCTGGAAGGTGGCGATCTTCTTCGAGTCTGCAGACCAGAGGAGGATCGCGGAGTCGGAATGCTTCCAGCCGGCGTTGTCTGTGGCGTAGCCGAAGTTCTCGATGCCGTCGGTGGTGAGCTGGGTTTCAGCGCCGGAGGCAAGGTTGCGAACCCAGAGGTTCCAGTCGCGGATGAAGGCGCCAAGTTTGCGGTCGGGAGAAAGGGTGAGGGGCGGATGAGAGGCCGCATCTTTTTCTTCGCCGCCGGAGAGCAGCCTGCATGAGTAGGAGGGCACGAGTGCGCAGTGGAACGTGGCGCCGTGAAATTTGAAGGTGAGCATCCGATCGTCGCTGCTGAGCGAGATGTCGGAGAGCTGAAGGTGCTTTGCGTCGACTGTGCTCTTCGAGGCGGATCTGATGGCTGCGGCGAGCTTCTGGTGATCGAAGAGCGGAGCACGGGTGCTCTTTGCGGGGTCGACGGCGATGTAGGTAGTGCCGTTCGAGTCCACCTCGCGATACCAGAAGCGGTCGTCATCGAGCCACTGCGCGCTTACCTGGCCTTTCCAGGCGAGCGGATTGAGGTTGTATGCCATGAATTTTTCGGCATTGGCGTAATCGGCGTCGGTGTACTGGCGGGGCTGCTGGGAGAGAAGGCAGATGGGGGGAAAAGCGAGCGCGGTCAGGGCGACTCGTAAACGGAGCGTTGCAATCATCTTGAAGGGGTCCTCGGCGCGCGTAGCCGTTTGAAGTCGGGTTCTGCGCGAAGTGCGGATGTGGGAAGCGGTACGACGGCAATTTTAAACGGGCGTGCGCGCCGAAGGCACGGGGCGAGCGAGGCGAAGCGGTTGAGCTGCTAGCGGGATAGGGCTACGACACGAGTCTGGATCGATGGGCTGGCAGCGGTGCCGCTGATTGTCAGCGGAACGACACGAGTGGAAACGGGCACGGCCTTGGCGGAGGAGGCGGTGTTCGGGTTGCTGAGTTTTGCTGTGAGGTGGAAGTCGAGCTCGCCTGTGGGCGCCACGGTCCCATCGCCGGTTGCGGTGCCCAACTGCGGCAAGTCTGCCGAGATTTGCGTGAGACGTGTGCCCTGGGGCGATGAGCTGACGGTGGCTTTGAGGACGCGGATTTCTGTGCCGGCCGCAGTGCCTGCTAGCGGGCTGAGGCCTTCGATGCGGGAACCGAGATCGAAGCCGGCGAGTGTGGAGTTGTCGATCTCAACGGTGCCGTCGACGGTAGCGGCGGTTGCGGGACCGGTGATGTTGAGGGTGGCAGTGAGTTTGCCGCCCTGGAGGGATGAGCCGGTTGGAAGACTGACGCCGAAGGCCGGGAGAAGGCGCTCGATCTGTTGAAGAGGGAGGCCGGGAGCGGAGAGATGGAGATTGAGCAGCGATGCGTCGGCAGATGGCTTGAAGGTTCCTTTTACATGAACGGGGACGGGGCTGGTGTGGAGGAGGAGATCGGACAACGTGCCTTCGTGCGTGGCGAGATTCTGAGACACAGAGTATTCCATGTCCACGGGATCCTGCGCGGGCTGGCCCTTTGGTGCGAGCTGCAACCGTGAAGCTTTTAGGGTGCCTGTGATGGTCAGGGTAGATCCGTTGGAGGCAAGATCGGCGTCGGCATCAGCGACGATGGAAATCCCGCGATTGCTTTCGATTTTGCCGGCGGCGACAGGGTCGAATTCCCGGAGCTGGAGTTTGGCGTGGAAGGGAGTCGCCGAGGCGTCCTGCGGTGCGATGGGACCGGCGTCACCGGTGAGCGTGAGGTTGCCGCCGCCGGGAAGCTGAGCGGTGAGCTGAAACGGGAAGGACTTCTGCAGCGAGAATTCGGTGATGATTATGTCGAGGCTGCTGTACTCGAAGGGCCTGGCAGTTTGCGGAATGGAGGAGACAAGGGCACTGCCATGAAGAATCTTCAATTGACTTATGTGAGGGGCGGAGGGAGTAGCCGCGGAATTGGATGAAGCGGCGCCGAGCGTGGAGTAGTTCCAGCGACCGTTGGCGTGCTGGATCAACTGGATCGACGGAGATTCGATGGTGACGCCAGTGATGCGGACCTGCCGGTGGAAGAGGAACGGGAGGGTCTCAACGCTGACGTCGAGTTTTTTGGCTTGAACGAAGGGGACACTGCTGAAGGCCGGGTCGTCGGAGATGGCGACGTCCTCAGCGGAGAGGCTTCTCTGAAGGAGAGAGAAGGAGAGCTTACCCATGGTCACGCTGCGTCCCAGGGGGCTGGAGAGCTGGGCTTCAACGGTTGGGCGGAAGGAGTCGGCGTTGAGGATGAAGGGCAGAACTACGATTAGTCCAAGGAAGATTGCGACGAAGATGAGGATCGGTACACCGACGAGGAGCCATCTTTTGTCCATTCGGCCGGTCCTTGAAGAGATTGGTGAAATTGTATCGTCCCGGGGCGAGGTGTACGGCTGGTATTGAACAGAGCGACGTTTACCGGGCGTGAGAACGGCGCTGGCGGCGGTTTACTACTCAGAATGGCGGGGATACCGGATAATGACAGAAACCCCCTGCTCGTTTGCACGGCGAAACCGAACCCGGTTATCTTTGCAACGAAATGGTTGGAGCCAGAATGCGCCCATCTGATTCCCCGGAATCGGACGCAGCGGCTACGGCCGGGACTGAACGGGCCGAGTTCGCTCAATTTGCGCTGGAGAACCTGTTTGATATTTCTCCAGACGCAATCGTCGTCACGGATGCCAGCGGCAAAATCCGTGCGGCAAATCCGCGTTCCAGTGAATTGTTTGGATACGCTCCGGGGGAACTAATCGGCAGATCGATTGACGATCTTGTACCGGAGCGATTTCGCCGGCACCATCCGTCTCACCGCGAAAACTATCATGCGCATCCACGGGCCCGGCAGATGGGGGCTGCGCTGAACCTTTATGGATTGCGCAAAGACGGCTCGGAGTTTCCCGTCGACATCATGCTGAAGCCGCTGAAGGGTCCGAACGGGACGGCTGTGCTGAGCATTATCCGCGACGTGACGGAGCAGCGAGAGGCGCAGGACCTGGTGCGGCGCAAGGACCTGCAGCTTCGTTTGCTGCTGGACGGAGTGCGCGATTACGCCATCTACCTGCTCGACAAAGACGGGCACATCACGACGTGGAATCCGGGCGCGGAGCGGATCAAGCAATACAGTCCTGACGAGATTATTGGGAAGCACTTCTCGCGGTTCTTTACCCAGGAGGATCTCGACCGGGAGCGTCCGGCGGAACTGATGAAGATGGCTGCGCACCGGGGCCGGATCGAGGATGAGGGATGGCGCGTCCGCAAAGACGGGACGGTGTTCTGGGCGAACGTGGTTCTGACGGCGATCCGCGATCCGGAGACGCACGAGGTTACGGGATACGCGAAGGTCACGCGCGATTTTACGGATCGGAAGCGTGCCGAAGAAGCCGTGATGCTGCAGTTGAGCCAGGCACTACTGGCAAACATGGATGTGCGCAAATTGTTGAGCGCGATCGCGGCGAGTCTGGCGGAAGTGATTGCAATGGACGCGGCGACGCTGGGGCTTTACGACGAGAAGTCGGGAAAGCTGATGGTTCAGTTCCTTGAGGTGAACGAGGGCTCGCCACAGACAGCAGATGTGCTGTTGCCAATCGATGACTCGCCCGCGGGTCAGGCGTTCATGACGAGGCAGGCGGTCGTGCTGGATCGCATTGAGGAATCGGAACTGGCGGGGGGCGCGGCGCACTTGACCGGCATTGGGATGAAGTCGGGCTGCTGGGTGCCGTTGATTCATCGTGACGTTGTCGTGGGTGTGCTCGCTGTGGCGCGGCGGTCAGAGGCGGCTTTCAGCGATCGGGAACGGGAGATGCTGGATCAGGTCGCGGATCAGGTCGCCATGGCGGTGAGCAACGCGATGGTGTTCCGGCAGATTGCGGAACTGCGGGATCGGCTGAGGCAGGAGAAAGAGTATCTCGAAGAGGAGATCAATCTTGAGAACCGATTCGAGGACATCGTTGGCGAGAGCGGAGGGCTGCGACAGGTTCTGAAGCAGATCGAGACCGTGGCGCCGACCGACGCGACCGTGTTGATTCAGGGCGAAACGGGGACGGGCAAGGAGCTGCTGGCGCGCGCGATCCACCGGCTGAGCGGCAGAAGCGAAAGAACCTTTGTGAAGGTGAACTGCGCTGCGATTCCGGCGGGGTTGCTGGAGAGCGAGCTGTTCGGGCACGAGAAGGGCGCGTTCACCGGCGCCATTGCGCGCAAGATGGGACGCGTGGAACTGGCGCATGAGGGAACACTGTTTCTGGACGAGGTAGGCGAACTGCCGCTGGACCTGCAGCCGAAGCTGTTGCGAGCGCTGCAAGAGAGGGAGATCGAGCGGCTGGGCAGCAACCGGCCGATCCCGGTGAACGTGCGGCTGATTGCGGCGACGAATCGAGATCTGGGGCAGATGGTAGCAGAAAAGCAGTTTCGCAGCGATCTCTATTACCGGCTGAAGGTGTTTCCGATCTTCTCTCCTCCGCTGCGCGACCGAGCTGGAGACATCCCAGTGCTGGTGCGGCACTTTGTGACGAGCCACAGCAGGCGCATGGGCAAGAACATCACGAGCATCCCCGCGCCGACGATGCAGGCGCTTTGCCGGTGGCCGTGGCCAGGGAATATCCGTGAGCTTGAGAACTTTCTGGAGCGCTCGGTGATTCTGACGCGCGGGTCTGAGCTTTACGTTCCTCTGGCGGAGCTGGAGACCAAGGTCGCGGAAGAAGAGGAAGAGCTGGAGCGCACAAACCCGACGCTGCAGGCGGCCGAGCGGGAACACATTCTGCGCGTGCTGCGGGAGACAAAGGGCCAGATCGGCGGCGCCGATGGTGCGGCGGCGCGGTTGGGCCTGAAGCGCACGACGCTAAATTCGAAGCTGAAGAAGCTGGGCATCGAGCGCGGCGACTATATGTAGTTGAATGGGCGGCTGAGTCCACGACCCACCTGAAGTTCCTTCCTGAAGACTCCCTTTAAAAATGACGATGTGACGATGGTTGTTGTGACGAGATCTCGTCCCGTGACGATATTTCGTCTTCGTCACTTCGTCACTTGGGGCTTCGTCACTCATGATCCGCGTCACGCGACTGTGATGATAAGCCCTTCAGAATGAGATGGAAGCAACTGGTCGTGTCCTCGTCACTCGAGTTTGGCTCGCTGCATGCCTTATAGAGGGCAAGGCTGATGAGGGGGCCAGAATACGTTGCGAATCACGATACAAGAAAAGGCAGAAGCACTCGAGATGACGCTAGAGGGGCGAGTGGCGGGACCATGGGCGAGCGAACTTGATCGCGTATGGCTGGAAAGCGCTCCGCGGTTGCAGTCGAAGAAGCTTGTGATCGACCTGCACAACGTCACCTATGCGGACGCAAACGGGAAGCAGGTGCTGAGAGATATCTACTCTCAGACTCATGCGGAACTGGTGGCAACGACACCGTGGACGCAATTTCTGGCCGAAGAAGTGACAGCCGATAAAGCAGCAATAGTGGAAGAGGGGGAGTAACGATGCTTACGATGCGCGAGACAATCAGCAGTTCCAAGGTTAAACGGGCGGGCGAGTTCTTCAAGAAGCTCTCACCAGCAGCGCTTCGGGATCTCGAGTCGATGGAGTTCCCGACGATGTATCAGCCGGGCCAGTTGCTCTTCTCAGAGAAGGGTGTTCCGTCGGGCATCTTCATCGTGGTGTCGGGCGAAGTGAAGCTGTCGATCAACTCGAGCGACGGGAAGCGGCTGATTCTCTCGATCGCGAAGGCCGGAGAGGTGCTGGGGCTCTCATCGGTGCTCTCGGGAATGCCAAGCGAGATGACTGCTGAAGTTCTGTATCCAGCGCGCATCGCGGTTATCGAGCGCGATCAATTTCTAGGGTTCATGGCGCGGCATCCTGAGGTCTACCAGGTGGTGACTCAGGAGCTGAGCGTGCAGTACAAGGTGGCATGCGAGCAGCTTCGTACGGTGGCACTGGCGGGTTCTGCGCCGGAGAAGCTGGCACGGCTTCTGCTGGAGTGGAGCGAGAACGGCCAGAAGACGGAGAGCGGGATGCGTTTCCGCTTCTCGCTGACGCATGAGGAGATCGGCGAGTTCATCGGCGCTTCGCGCGAGACGGTGACGCGGACTTTGTCGACGTTCAAGAGCCGCAGGCTTGTGGCGTTCCACGGATCGATTCTTGAGATTCCGAGCAAGGTGGCGCTGCAGAATGTGGCAGGCCTCTGATCGGCAGAGAGTGAATTAATTTATAGGCCGCGAGAAAGTAGTACGGGCCCGGGTTCGCGGCGAGCATTTATAGAATTCCCGAGCAGGTGCGCACGGAAGCCTCACGCTAGAATGACAGTCAACCATCTGGCATTCAACTCCTAAGGAGGCTTCCATGCGCCGGGTTTATGCGGTACTTCTCTTCGTCGCATTCGCGATATTCCCTTCAGCAAATTTGATCGCACAGGGCGCGCCGCCGCAGGGTGGCGCCGACCAGCCGTACACGGTGGAGTACTACTACAAGGTGCAGTGGGGGCATCAGCAGGAGTTTCTGGAGCTGTTCCTGAAGAACCACTATCCGCTGCTGAAGAAGATTCAATCGACCGGGCGCATGCTCGCGGTGAAGATTGAGACGCCGGCGTATCACACGACGGAAGACGGCCGGTGGGACTACCGCGTGACGATCACGTTCAAGAATTCGACGCTGGCGACGACGGCGAATCCGGATGAAGAGGCGCTGATCAAGCAGCTATGGCCGGACCAGGAGAAGTACAAGAAAGAAGAGCAGCGGCGGTTTGAGATTCTGCAGTCGCACTGGGATCTGCCGGTCACGAATATTACGCCGAAGTGAGAGGCAGTTGCCAGAAGCCAGTAGCCAGTAGCCAGTTACCAGTTACCAGTTACCAGTTGCCGGTCGCCAGTAGCCAGTTGCCAGTGGTCAGTTATTTTGATCGCGGGTTGGATCGTCGTTGGGGTCAGGGACCTCCTGCGGTGGGCGCTGGTCTTCCGGTACATGCCGCAGGTTCACGCGGATCCGATACCAGATATAGGACGAGCCCCGCATGCGGTCGACCAGAATGTCGTCCGCCAGAAGACCGGCAGCAGCTTGAGGATGCGCAGCCTTCCAGCGCTCCAAACCCGCCTCAGCTGCAGCTTTGTCGGGGCTCTGCGCAACGGTGATGAGCGGCATTTTGGAAACGCGCGCAGCGCGCTTTGGCTTCGCTGGCGCAGTATCTGCAGTGGCTTCCGAAGCGGCGGGAGCGGCTCCTTCTGAAGCGGCTGCTTTTTTCTTCGACTGTCGCCGGAAGCGATGTTCGCCGAAGCCCTCCTGCAGTTGATCAGAGAAGTGCTTTGCCTTTGAGGGCGCCACTCGCTTACCCTCGCCTTCTTGCTTGGCAAAGTGCGGCGGCCACGGCGCATCGCCCAGACCCTCAGCCTCATCGCGTGCGGCTAGCTCCAGAAGAGCATCCAGGGTGCCTGCATGTTTGTCCATCTCCTCGTTTGGATCGCCTAGTTTCTCCAGTCTGGCAGGCACGGTGAGCACGGTGAAGTCGGCGGGGTCGCACGTCATCACCTCGTCCCAGTGCAGGGGCGTGCTCACGCGCGCATCGGGCAGCGGCCGCACCGAGTAGGCCGAACACGTCGTCCGGTCCTTGGCGTTCTGGTTGTAATCCAGAAACACCCCGTGCCGTTCTTCCTTCCACCACTTGCTGCTGGCCAGCGAACAGCGCTTTTCTACCGCTCGCGCCAGAGCCAGCGCCGCACGGCGCACCTCGGTGAAGGTCCACCTCGGCTCGATGCGCACGTTGATGTGGATACCCCGGGAGCCGCTGGTCTTCGGCCATCCTTTCAGCCCCAGCTCGTCGAGCAGGGCCTTCACTTCCATGGCTACCGCACGCACGTCTTTCCACTCGATCCCCGGCTGGGGATCAAGGTCGACGCGCAACTCATCGGGGTGATCCAGGTCGGCGGAGCGCACCGGATGAGGATGAAGTTCCATGCAGCCCAGGTTGACCACCCAGGCCAGGCCGGCGGCGTCATCGACGACCACCTCCTCCGCGGTCCGTCCTGAGGGGAACGACAACGTGACGGTGCGCATCCATTCCGGCAAGTCGCCGGGCGCGCGCTTCTGATAGAAGGGCTCGGCCTCGGCGCCATTGACGAAGCGCTTCAACACGACGGGCCGGTCGACGATGCCGCGCAGGGCTCCCGGAGCCACCGACAGAAAGTAGCGCACGATATCGAGCTTGGTGAGCTTTACGCCGCGCGTGAAATACGGCTTTCCCGGGCTACTGATTCGCACCGTACGCCCGCCTACGTCCAGCAACTCTGCGTCATCCGCCTTGGCCATTACAGTCCCTCTTCGATATGGATGCCGGTCGGGGGATCGGGAACCCGCCCGATGGATTGGATGCTTCATTCCCCGGTCCCCAAGTGCGAGGGACCGGGGGCACCCGAGTGTGGAAAGTTTAGTCGCGGAGGCGCCATTTTTGGACGAGGTCTTCGGCGGCGTGGGGCCAGTTGGGGAACTCGAATCTAAAGCCGGCTTCGAGGAGGCGCGCGGGGACGACGCGGCGGCTTTTGAGGACGAGTTCGGTCTCGGTGCGCATGAGGAGCGCGGCGAGTTCAAGGATGGGACGCGGAGCAGGAATGCCGTTGGGCATGTCCCAGGCTTCGCGCAGAATGGCCATGAAGTCGCGGTTGCGCTCGGGGTTAGGCGAAGCGATGTTGATGGGGCCGTGAAGATCGTCGCGGGCGATAAGGAATTCGACGGCGCGGGCGAAGTCGTCTTCGTGAATCCAGGAGACCCACTGGCGGCCGTTGCCCTGAGTGCCGCCGAGTCCGAGGCGAGCGAGATTTGAAAGGACAGCGAAGGCATTGCCGGGGACGGGGCTGAGGGTGATGGCGGAGCGCATGGCGACTTTGCGCGTGAGGGGCGTGGGCGCATTGAAGAAGGCTGTCTCCCAGTCTTTGGCGACGCGGATGGAGAATCGCCAGGTGTCGGGGACGTGGGGTTCGTTGCCGCCGAGTTCGCCGGTGTGCTCGTCCATGGGGCGGTCGAGTGCGTGGCGGTAGATGGTCGCGGTGGAGGCGTTAAGCCAGAGGCGGGGCGGGTGCGCGAGAGAGCCGATGACCTCGCCCAGGAGCCGTGTGGAGACGATGCGGGAGTTGTAGATGTCGATGCGGTTGTCGGGGGTGTAGCGGCAGTTGACGCTGCGGCCGGCGAGGTTGATGCAGACGTCGGCGCCGTCGAGGTACTGGGTCCAGATGCCGGGAGTTTCGGCGTCCCAGTGGACGGTTTGCCACTCGGCGGTGTGCGGGCCGCGCGTGAGAACGATGACCTGATGGCCGCGCTGGGAGAAGTAGCGGGCGAGGACGCGTCCGACCTGGCCGCTGCCCCCGGGGATGACGATGCGCAATGGCCGTTCGACCAGGTTCACCTGCTCAAGTTTAGTTCAGCGTTGCATCGAGCTAGGGCTGCTGAACCGGACCCTGGGGCTGCGGCGGAGCGGGCGGTGGTACACCGGGCGGCACAGTGGCGTAGCCGTATGCGGCGTAGTAGCGGCGCCGGCGATAGGAACGGACTTCGTGGACGATGAGGGTGACGATCAGACCGAGAACGACGAGCGGAGTCCAGAAGATCCAGATGGGCTGTGAGACGCGGCTTCCGGCGATGTTGACGGTGTCGGCTGCGTGCATTCCGCCAAACATGACGACGGCGTCGCCGCCGACGGAGACGTTTTCGCCGAGATGCGTCGAGCCGAAGAAGTTGACCATGTCATGGCCGATGGATGCGTCGTCTTCCGCGCGGATGGAGCCGAAGAAGACGACGACATCGTGCTTGGACTGGTGGGAGATGCGGACGTTGCCGAAGAAGACGACGACGTCGTGATCGATGTCGCCCTTGGCGTTGACGCTGCAGAAGAAGCAGACGGCATCGTGGATGGTGTGGCCTTCGGCGACGTTGATGTTGCTGCCGAATTGCACGATGTCTTTGTCGGCGCGCGCGGGAGTGGCCCCGAGCAGGAGCGCCGACACGAGAAGGAAGGCGAAGAACAGCCGCAGAGTGATGCGCTGAGCCATAGGGATCCTCACGCGAAATTGTACGCGCGGAGGGACCCGCCGGTTCCCCGGAAATGCACAATTTGTGAAGCTGCTACTTCTTTGGCGGTGCGGCCTGGCCTTCGCTGGTGGGCGGAACAAGGCCTTTGAGGCGCATGTAGGTGACGATGTTTCCGTAGTGCTCGTCGGTGTGGGCGGTGTTGAGTGAGAGGATCGTGAGCCTGGACAGATTGAAGCTGCGGAACTTGGTCATCTGGCTGCCGCTCGCGTCCGTCATTTTGTCGTAGACCTGATTGCAGTAGGCGATGGAGTCTTTGACGGCTGCGACCAGATCAGCTTTGGAGGTCTTCGTCTTCTCGATGTTCTTCGACGGATTGGTCTCGCCGGAGGCCATGGAGCAGAACATGTAGTTGGCGTCGGCGACGTGGCCGACAAGCTGGCCGAAACTGCGGACATCGGGCGTCGCCTTGAAGGAGTAGTTCTCTTCAGGCATTTTCTGCGCAGCGCCCACGATGGTGCCGGCGATGAAGTTGTAGAGCCCTTTTTCGCTCTGGGTGATGGGGTTGGCGGGGGAAGCTGCGGTTTGCGCATGGCACACGGATGCAGCGGAGAGCAGGGCTGTACAGAGATAAAGCGTCTTCTTCACAAATACCTCCGGAGAAATGATGCCATATCCGCGCGCCGGGAATGTCAAAGGCTTAGGATCGAGTGCCGTGAACGCGGAGTTTTCGCGCGACGGTTGACGGGACCGGCGCTATGATCGGATTCTGCTCCGGCAGTATTGAAAGGGGGTTGAGTATGCGTGTGATGATCTGCGTGGTGGCACTTGGCGCGCTGAGCCTGGCGACGCCCGAAGTGGCGACGGCTGCTCCGCCGACGGAGGCCTGTACTTTGCTCACGGCTGCAGATGTGAGCTCGGCGCTAGGGGCGAGCGTTGCGGAGGGCACGTACATCATGCCGTCCTTGAAGAAGACGTGCACCTGGAATATTCAGACGGGCGGATCGGTGACGCTGAACCTGCAAAGCCTCGATTTCTTCAATGCGGGCAAGGGTTCAATGGCGAGCGCGGAACGATCAGCAGCAAGCGGAGTTGGAGATGAGGCTTACTTTCTCGGCGTGGGTCCGACGACAGGACTGATGGTGAAGAAGGGTTCCGGCGCGTTCAAGGTAAGCGTCTACAGCAAGAGCCTGAACCTTGACCAGAGAAAGACGGTCGAGATGAAACTGGCGCAGAAGGTTGCGGGGAAGTTCTGAGGCGCGCTTCACCGCATCAGAATCGGGCTGTTAGCGCGCGGCTGCGGCGGCGGTATTTTCGGCGAAGTAGAAATCAGGAACTGAGCCGCGGTGACCGTTGCAAAAGGCGAAAAGCTTGAGTGCGAGCGGGGTCGCGGTGATCAGGGTTTCTGTGGCAGCGACCAGCGCCGAAGCTCTGGGGTCGCTTTTTTCAATCAGCTGGAGCGAGGCGAGGGACTGGAGATCGCGCTGCAACTGAGGTCCGCGAGCACCGACGGTCGAGGCGAGTTCTTCGGTGTTGCAGGTGAGCCGCTTGGCCGCAACCTGACCATTGTGAAGCAGAACCTTGGTGGATTTGGTGCAGACGACGGTGAGGATGCGGATCGGAATGGAAGTGAGCTGGCTGAAGGTCTCGACGAGTTCGAGATGGCCTTCATGTCGTGCGTTGGCTGCGGAGGCGGTGATGAGAAGGCCGGCCCAGAAGTTCTGCAGCCATTCCTCGTGAGTTTCGGATCCGACCTCAAGGATGCGCAGGGTGACCTGCGGATCGACAAGAAGCTGCTCTGAATACGGATCGTTCTCGAGCAGGAGTTTCGCTTTGAGCGCGATGGCGACGGCGGTGAGGATTTTATGGCTGCTGGCGCGGGTGCGAACCCACTCGGAGATCTCTTCGATGCCGTCGGGGCAGATCTGGCCGAGGAAGGCGAAGGCTTCGACGAGGCGAGCGAGGCTTTCCATGTGAGCAGGCCGGGTCTGCTGGATAAGGCAGTCGATGAGAGCGTCCCACTGGCGCGCTTCGGGATCGTCTTTGGCCCAGAGGAAGGAGAGGCCGACTCCGTCAGAACCGCAGCGAATGACGCGTGTCTGCGTGGTGATGCGGCGTGCGGGATCAGGATCGAGGGGCCCTTCGCGTTGCAGCGTGAGGGCGACGATGGTGCCAGGCTGCCAGCGCTCTGCGGTGAGGAGATAGAGGCCCGATGAGCTGATGTCGTGCACGGTGTCGCAGGTGAGGGAGGTGCCGTTCCAGCGATAAGCCGCGAATTGTTCTACGCGACGGCGCTCGGCGCGATCCGCCTCTGGCGTGACGAATTTCTCGAGCCAGTTGATGGATGCGGCGAGGGTTTCGGAATCAGGCTTCAACACTTTGCCGAGCCAGCTTACACGTCCGATCATTCCAGCCCTCTTGCGATGTAGACGAATGAATTGTTTGTAGTTTGACCGATGAGCGGGGGGCGCGGAAGTGCGGAAGGGTTGTAAGGTTACTCCGAAGTACCGCGGGACTAAAGTAATAGGATCGTAGGAATCGGGTGTAAAGCTTCTGATCAGGAGGCCGGTATGAGCGAAGCGAAAGTATCGCGACTGCTGATTCTCGATGACGAAAAGGTGCTCGTGGATATTCTCTGCAGGATTGTGAACGAGTGTGGATACGAGGCCCGGGGAGCGTATGACCATGACACCGCGATGGCGATTGCGCGAGAGTTTGAGCCCGACTTCTTTCTGACTGGATTCTGTAATTCGTGCGATAAGAACGGATGCGAAAGCATCGCAGAGCTTGAGACGTTTCTGCCTCAATGCCGGAACGTCCTGTTTTCAGGGACCGCTTCGGCTGCTCCATTTATCGAGGAATATTTTCGACGCGGATATGAGTTTCAGGTTTTCGCCAAGCCATTGCACCCGCAGGATTTTCTAAATTGGATGAGGTCACACGGGGCTACGGCAAGAGCAGTCGCTAAAAAGGCAGTTCCCGACCAGCAGCAAAGTGCGGAGAAGAGTGGCGAGAGCGGGACTGATTCGGAGCGAGAAATGGTGAAGAAGAAATCGAGGTTCAGCTTTCTGAGCAGGAAGAACAAATAGCTGAATAAATATATCTTTGAAAAAGGTCAAATGAATAAGTTGAATTTCACTCCTACTTATGGCAAAGTACTAAGTGCGTAGGAGAAACGCCCGATGAATTGCATCATACCCAATTCGATGCTTAGGCAGGAATGGCTCGATAAGAGTCTGACCGGCCGCCGGGCGCACTTCGTCGTTCTCGAGTAAGCCAACTGTGGCGTCTCCTATCCTGCGCACCTGGTCGGACAACTAGAAGCGAGCCGTTGTAACGGGGGCCGTTTTGTGTGTTTGCCCGAGTGGCGAAGAACACAGGTACTTCGTCGATACCGAACTAAACCTGCGTTTGTTTGTTCCCTCGGGTAAGTGGGTTTGAAAAATGTATCCGCTGAGTTAGTGCTCTGTGGACGGCGGGATACGTGTGTTTGTAAGTGATTGCCGGTGGTGAAAGGGAAGAGTTACTTCTCTCACAAGTAGGACGCGCAGGGTTGAGAGCCCTGCCGGATGTGCTCACTTTGCGGGGCGGGGGCGTAGTCCCGAAGCGCAAGGTTCCGTAAGGGAGGAGGCACCGAGTCCGTCTCTTTCCGCGTGTTCCCCGGTGATTTGTTGATCTTCGGTGGTGATGGCTGCGGCTCAATGAATGCCGTGGCCGGTTGTTCCCCGAGAGAAGTTTTTGCAGCAGATGTATGGGTTTGGCCGGTGGTGTAGGTGGCAGTTACTTCACTGTCAATGAGGTGGTCGCGAGTTCGATTCTCGCCTGAGGAGTAATCCTCGGTAGCTCAGTGGATAGAGCACCTGGTGTTTGTTCAGGCGACTGAGCGGCACCGTTTCTGCAACCGATTGTTCCCCGGCTGACTTCAAGAATTTTGGTATATCCGGCTAGAAAGGAGCGTTTGCGATGGCGAAGGTAAAAGTGAAGAACGGAACCCCGGTGGGAAGCCAGCACCTCTGCAAGCGCTGCAGCTGGGGCCAGTTTATGACTGGATACCGCGAGTCGGATTTGCTGGTGATCTGCACGCGGCCTGATCCGAGCTTCCGCGTGCCGTTCACGGTGTATGAGTGCAGCGAGTTCAGCGACCGGTACAGGCCGACGTGGGAGCAGATGAGCAAGCTGGCTATCGATGTGGATCCGGTGCGCGTATCTGCGAAGATGCGGGGATTCGCAGCGGTGACTACGATCCAGCCGATGCGGGTGGATGAAGATGAGGATGAGGCGGCGAGAGCTGGGTGAGAGCTCGGGCTGCCGATGATGTAAATTTCCGGTCCCCAAGTGCGAGGGACCCTTCGGCAAGCTCAGGGCAGGCTCGGGGGCACCCGGCTCGATCCCAGGTCTCAGAGTCGAGACCTGGGGCACCCAATCTTTGTCGCTTCCAGCACTGAGCTGATCTGCCGGTGGCGCAGGGTACGGTTACTTCGGGTGAGCCGAGGGAGAATGACTTCCCGGCAAGCAGGTTCGAACCCTGCTCGTCGAGCGTGAGTTCGGCGAAAGACCATAGCCGCTTTTCCCCGGCAGTTTTTCAGGGGCGAGTCTCTGTCCCTGATGTGTGGCTTCATTGCTGCCCGACATCGCACGATGAGGTGTGCGGTGAATGGGGTACAGAAATTCACGGTGACTGCGGAGGAGGAGCAACTGCAGGTTCCTCGACTCCCGTTGGTCGCTCGGAATGACACTCGGTGATGTGATGGCGGCCGTTGATGTGATCGCGAGCCTTGATGTGGTCTTTGAAAGGAGGTGCGGGATGCGTTTGAATTTCAGGAAGTATTCGAAGAAGCCGCGTGTGCATCTGCGCACGCACGAGGGAGCACCGGCGGTGGCGATTGCGCCGGAGCAGGCGCTGCGCCGTTCGGTTCTCTCCTGCATGCTTTGGGAGGGCGAGTTCTACGAGGACGGCGTGCAGATTGCCGGCCGCATCGGAGAGCTGGTGCCCCAGGTGTCTTCGGAGAAGGTGGCTGCGCTGGCCGTAGAGGCGCGCGAGCGGATGAAGCTGCGTCATGCTCCGTTGCTGCTGGTGCGCGAGATGGCGCGCTATGCGACGCACCGCGGGCTGGTGGCGGAAACGCTAACGCGCGTGATTCAGCGTGCGGATGAGCTGGCGGAATTTGTGGCGATCTACTGGGCGCAGGGGCGTCAGCCTCTGTCTGCGCAGGTGAAGAAGGGACTGGCTGCTGCGTTCTCGAAGTTTGATGAGTATGCACTGGCCAAGTACGACCGTGCGGGTGCGGTTCGCCTGCGCGACGTGCTGTTCCTGTGCCACGCGAAGCCGGTGGATGCGGCGCAGGCTGCGCTGTGGAAGCGGCTGGCCCAGAACGAACTGGCTACTCCAGATACGTGGGAGGTTGCGCTATCGGCGACCGGACGTGACGGAGCGAGCAAGCGCGAGGTCTGGGAGCGTCTGCTTGCGGAGCGGAAGCTGGGCGCACTGGCACTGCTGCGGAACCTGCGCAATATGCGCGAGGCGGACGTAAGCGAAGAGCTGGTGCAGAAGGCGCTGGACGCGATGAAGACGGATCGCGTGCTGCCGTTCCGGTTCCTGGCTGCGGCTCGGAATGTTCCTCAGTGGGAGCAGGCGCTGGAGACGGCGATGTTCCGCGCGCTCGAGGGACGTGCGGGTCTGTTGCCCGGACACACGGTGCTGTTGGTAGACGTGTCCGGTTCGATGGAGTCGCCCATCTCACAGCGTTCGGAGATGCGCCGTACGGATGCTGCATACGGACTGGCGATTCTGCTGCGCGAGATCGCGGAGAAGGTGACGATCTATACCTTCTCGGATCAGGCGACGCTGGTGCCTTCGCGTCGCGGCATGGCATTGCGCGATGCGATGGATCAGAGCCAGCCGCACAGCGGAACGTACCTAGGCGCGGCGATCGAGCGCGCCGAGAAGGATTGCCGGCAGGGTTACGACCGCCTGGTGGTGATCACCGACGAGCAGTCGCACGACCAGGTTCCGGCACCGCGCGGACGCGGCTACGTGATCAACGTGGCTTCGAACCGCAACGGTGTAGGCTACGGGGCCTGGATGCACGTGGACGGGTGGAGCGAGGCGGTGGTGGAGTTCATCGCTGAGCTGGAGGCTGCTGCTAGCTCCTAGCTGTTATCCCCATCCGTCGCGAAGTGAACCTGCGCGATGGATGGGGTAGCCGAGGTCCTGTGGATGCCAACGAAGAGCGACTGCAGGTTCCTCGACTCCCGTTTGTCGCTCGGAATGACGGTGTTGTAGACTGCGTCGCTCCCCGGTCCCCAAGTGCGAGGGAACCTTCGACAAGCTCAGGGCAGGCTCGAGGGCACCCCTTCTTGTTTGGAGTTCAGGATTAAGGGGTTAGAGGGCGGGCAGGTTGAGTTGCTGGCCCACCTTGATGAGGTCGGGGTTAGCGATGTTGTTGGTTTTGGCGATTTCGGTGTACTTGTTAGCGTTGCCGTAGAAGTGCTTGGCGATTTTGGAGAGGTTGTCGCCGGATTGAACTGTGTAGGGTTGATCGTCGCCGCCGGTGTTGACGATTTCGTGATGCAGATCGGAGTAGGTGGGGTCGGCTTGTTTGATGGCGTCCCAAACGCGATTGAGAACGACCTTCGAAGGGACCTTGCCTTTGATGTGGAGTTTTTCTCCGTCAAGGTCGACTTGATCGACAGTAGCGCCGAGATTGGAAAATTCCTGGAGGGTTGAGATGACTCCGGCATATTTGGATTTGAGTTGATCGAGATCGGCCATGGTTTCTCCTTGTGATGTGTTGCTGGGGGTTGGATGAGGAGAGAGTGGATACGGCTGTAAGGTGATTGATGGTTGGTAGATGGAGATTCTCGTTCCCACCCTAACCGCAAGAGGGCGGTTAGGATGGGGCACCCGGGCCTGGTCCGACTTTCAGTTCAAGCCCATCCCTCTCACGATGAGTGGGTACAGTCGTCCAGAATATGAGTTTTCGGTTAGGCGGCGACGGTTTCGCGTTTCGCTTCGAGTTCGGGTGCGGGTGTTGCTTCGAGGGCTTTGAGGCGGAAGAGGATTCCCGCGACGAGTCCGCCGAGGCTGGGCAAGGTGAGGAATAGCCAGAGTTGCGACATGGCCTGGCCGCCGGCAAAGAGCGCGGGTCCGAGGCTGCGCGCGGGGTTGACGCTGGTGCCGGTGATGTTGATGCCGACCAGATGGATGGCGACGAGAGTGATGCCGATGGCGAGGCCTGCGAGACGCGAGGGCGCGCCGGCTTGCGTTGAGCCAAGGATGACTACGACGAAGATGAGAGTAGCGACGAACTCGAAGACGATGGCGGCGGGGAGACTGTAGCCGCCCATGTAGCCGGGTCCAAAGCCGTTCTGGCCGAGGTGTCCGGCGACGTAGCCGGTGCCTTCACGGGCGATGACGAAGAGCACGGCCGCGCCAAAGATGGAGCCGAGGCACTGGGCGATCCAGTAGCCGATCATTTCGGCAGTCTTCATGCGGCCGGCGGCCCAGACTCCAAGCGAGACGGCAGGGTTGATGTGGCAGCCGGAGATAGGACCGATGCCGTAGGCGGCGCCGATGAGCGCGAATCCGAATGCGATGGAGATGCCGAGAATGCCAACCTTGTCTCCGGCGACGACGGCGGTGCCACAGCCGAAGAGCACCAGGATGAAGGTGCCGACGAGTTCAGCGAAGTACTTTTTCATGGATTCCTCCGAGAGCAAGGAGCTATTAGCTTGTAGCCGGTAGCCTGTAGCTGCGAGTTTCAAGTTCCGGCGAAAACGGATGATTACCGTCAGCGATGAGGAGGATTGAGGGGCCCGGTGATGCCGGTGATTGTTGCGGAGCGAGTTTGGCAGAGGGGGCGGAGCGGCGTCAAGAGATGAATTGCAGGCTACGGGGAGGTTTCAAATTCATCAAACGTTTGCAATTTGTTTGCCTCGCTGTTTTAGTCTGTTAACGATTCCGGCTGGCCCGAAGCCACTCTTCAGACCTGAGGAAATCAAAACGGCCGCCGGAGAAAGGCTATTCGGTTGAGCCAGACCGTATTTCTGCTGGAAGACGAGACGGACATTGCGCGGCTTGTGCAACATCACCTTGAAGCCGCTGGGTTTACAGTCCGGATGTACCATACCCCGACGAACATCATTTCTGACGCTGAGCGGAATCCGCCGGCGCTGTTTCTTCTGGACATCATGGTTCCGGGAGGCGATGGGCTGGATGTGTGCCGGAGATTGAGGGCGCACACAGGGCTCTCGACGATCCCGATCATCTTTCTGACCGCGCGTGCGGGAGAGAACGATCGCGTGCTTGGGCTGGAGCTTGGCGCGGACGATTACATTACCAAGCCGTTTGCGACGCGGGAACTGGTGGCGCGAGTGAAGGCCGTGCTGCGGAGGTTTGAGCGGCCGACGACGCCATCGGTGATCAGCTTCGAAGAGGTCGTGATCGACCAGGGGGCCATGCAACTGAAAGTGCGCGGAGAACTGACGACGACGACCGCGACGGAATTTCGGCTGCTTGATTACCTGGCACGGCATCCGGGGCGGGTGTTCAGCCGCGATCATCTGCTGGATTCAGTGTGGGGTGATGCGCGGTTTGTGACGCCGAGGTCGGTGGATGTTTATGTGCGGCGGATCCGTGAGAAGATCGAGGTGGATCCGGAGAACCCGCGTTATCTGAAGACGGTGAGAGGTGCGGGATACCGGTTTGAGATGCCGCGGGGCGAGTAAGGCGGGAGGGACCGGAGTCTGGTCGGCTGATCCTCATTTGATGATTCGAGAATCGGGCAAAAAGCGGATCCTTCACTCCGCTGATGAAGACCTCTCCGTTCAGGATGACAGCAGGTTTTCTTCAGGCATCTGAGCGGGTTCTGAATTGACGCGCAAAGTCTTTGCAAAACTGATGGCTCTGTTTGTGCTGCTGCTGGTGTTTGAGACGGCAGCCATGGAGCTGATTCTGCGCCGCATGATGGAGCGCTCCGGCGGAGAGACGGCGCTGCATGAGGTGGGGCGGAACGCAATCTGGTCGGGTGTGATTGCGCTGTTGATCGCGCTGCCGATTGCCGCGTGGGTGGCGAGCAGAATCGCGAAGCGGCTTCAGGGTGTGATGGAGTTTGCGGGCCGAATCGCAGAAGGCGATCTGAAGGCGCGGCTTGAGTACGGCGGGGGGGATGAGATTTCCGCCATGGAGACCGCGCTGAATAAGACTGCGGAGCGGCTGGGGCAGAGCTTTGCGGAGATCGAAAGCAGCCGGCGTGAACTGGCGACTATGCTGGACTCGATGCAGGAGGCGGTGGTTGCAGTGAGCGCGGACGGGCAGGTGCGCTGGTCGAATGCCGTGATGAAAAAGATCATGGGCAGCGAGATACGCGCGGGAAGGCCGCTGGTGCATTCGGTTCGCGATCCTGAACTGCTGGCGTGCGTGAAAGGCGCGCAGGAAAGTGGCGAGGTGCGCTACGGACGGACGAGTTCGATGGCGCCGGGACGCATCTTCGAGATCAGCGCTGCGCCTCTGCCGGCGGGCGGCGCGATTGCCGTATTGCATGACGTGACACGGGTAGAGGCAGCGGAGCAGTCGCGGCGCGACTTCATTGCAAATGTAAGCCACGAGCTGCGGACGCCGCTGACATCGATCCAGGGGTATGTGGAGACACTGGTGGACGCGCCGAATCCGGACCCCGTGATGACGAAGGACTTTCTGCAGGTGATACTGAAGAATGCGACGCGGATGAATCGGCTGACTGAGGATCTGCTGGCGCTGGCGAGCATCGAAAGTCCTGATTACAAGCTGGGGATGCAGCCGGCCAAAGCGAGCGCGATGGTGCAGGACGCGATTGATGCATTGGGCGGGCTGGTGGTTGATTCAGGTATCGACCTGCACTATGCGGGCGCGCCGGATGCGACGGTGATGGTGGATCCCGATGCGATGAACCAAGTGTTTGGAAACCTGATTGAGAATGCGGTCAAGTACGGGAAATCGGGGAGGCGGATACGCGTCGGTGCACGGGCTCTGGAGAATGAGATCGAATTTTTCGTTCAGGATTTCGGGCCGGGTATCGCGTCGGAGCACATCACGAGAATCTTTGAGCGTTTCTATCGCGTGGACAAGGCGCGGTCGCGTGAGGCGGGTGGCACGGGGCTGGGGCTGGCGATCGTGAAGCATATCGTTATGGCCCATGGCGGACGAGTGAGGGCGGAGAGCGAACTGGGCACCGGGACTACGTTCTTGTTTACATTGCCGATAGCGGAACGGCAGGCCCAGGCGGCAGATGCGCCGGTGAGCGCGCAGGTGGAACGTTAAAGCCGTATGAACATGTTGGGCTAAGTTAAATAAACTCCGAAAGCTGCGCGGTTTTCAAATCCCCTTAACATTGGCTGGCGAGAATTGATGCAGGCAGTGAAACTGCGAATGGGAGTGAGAAATCAGTGAAGAACAAGACTCTGCTTGCCGTAGGTTTGATGGTTGTGGCGATGGGTTCAGCCCAAGCTCAGAAGCTGACCGCAGCCGGCGCAACTTTTCCGTACCCGATCTATTCGAAGTGGTTCAGCGAATACAGCAGTGCGCATCAGGGTGTCGAAATCAACTATGCCTCGATCGGCTCAGGCGGCGGCATTGCTCAGGTAACGAAGGGCCTAGTTGACTTTGGCGCATCGGACATGCCGATGACTGACGATATGCTTTCGTCGTCGCCGGTGAAACTGATCCACATCCCGACGGTGCTGGGTGCCGTGGTGCCGATCTACAACGTGCCGGGCGCGAAGGATCTGCGTTTCAGCGGAGAGACTCTAGCAGACATCTATCTGGGAAAGATCCAGAACTGGAATGATGCGAAGATCGCGAAGGAAAATCCCGACGCGAAGCTACCTGACCAGAAGATCATTGTTGTGCACCGCTCTGATGGTTCGGGAACGAGCTTCATCTGGACGGACTATCTGAGCAAGGTGAGCAAGGACTGGCAAGGCGGACCTGGAAAGGGAACCGCGCTGAGCTGGCCGACGGGCGTAGGCGGCAAGGGCAACGAGGGTGTTGCCGGACTGGTTCGGCAGATGCCAGGCGCGATCGGCTATGTCGAGCTGATTTATGCGCTGCAGAACAAGATTGCATTCGGCTCGGTAAAGAACTCGGCAGGGAACTGGATCACGGCGTCGATCCAAGGCGTGACGGACGCGGCGGCGAGCGTGAAGTCGATGCCAGCGGATTATCGCGTATCGATCACGAACGCTCCAGGAGCGAATGCGTATCCGATCTCGAGCTTTACGTATCTGCTGATTCCGAAGAACGGCACGAAGGCTGAAAACCGCAAGGTGCTGAAGGATCTGCTGAGCTGGATGCTCAAGTCAGGTCAGGGAGAAGCATCGAACCTGTCGTATGCTCCGCTTCCGCAGGAGCTCGTGGAGAAGGAACTGAAGACGGTGTACTCGCTGCAATAGGCAGGACTGGTCGAAGAGAGGGCCGCGCGAGAGATCGCGCGGCTTTTTCCTTTTGGCGACGAGATACGAGCATCCGGCTGGTATCTTGCGAAGATGCGAAGGCTCCTGCTTCTTCTTCTGCTTGCCGTTCCGGCGTTGGCGCAAGGCAATTCTTCTCTTCCCGATCGCGAACGGATGGACCACGATCTGATCGACATCACTGTCGATCGGCTGCATCAGCTCTATCGCGAGCATCGGTATTCGGTAACACAGGTTGTGCAGTGGCATCTCGAAAGGATTGCGCGGTATAACGGGATTTACCGAGCGGTGCAGACGGTGAACGACAAAGCTGCGCTGGCCGAGGCTGCACGGGAAGATAGGGAAGCAAAGGCGCCCGGCTTCAAGGCCGGACTGCTGTGGGGCGTCCCAGTTGTGACCAAGGCCAACACCAGCATCAAGGGGCTGGTGACGACGGATGGGTGGCGGGGCTACATGGTTCCGGGCCACGAACTTGTCGCGCCGCGTGATGCGACGATTGTTGCGAGGCTGCGTGGTGCGGGCGCGATCATCATCGGCGTGACGAACATGCCGGACTTTGCGGCGAGCGATACGAATCGGTCGAGCGCGTTTGGACGGACGGGCAATGCGTACGATGTGCGCTTCTCGCCGGGAGGTTCCTCGGGCGGAACGGTGACGTCGGTGACGGCGAATTTTGCGGTGCTGGGGAATGGTACGGACACGGGCAATTCGATCCGTATGCCGGTAGCGACGAGCAATGTGGTCGGGATCTTTCCGACGCGCGGGCTGGTGAGCATTGCGGGAATCGCGCCGCTGGACTGGCAGCTGGACAATACCGGGCCGATCGCGCGGAGTGTGGCTGATGCAGCTGTGGCGCTGACGGTGATGGCGGGTGAAGATCCGCTGGATGCGGTTACGGCCGGTTCGCAGGCGAAGGCGCAGAGCGGACCCTACACGCAGTATCTGAAAGCCGGGTTGCTCAAGGGTAAACGGTTCGGGGTTCCGGCATTCATTCTGGATGGGGACAATACGCCGTTCCAGGGAGCGTGCCCGGGGTTGACGGCGGAACAGATGGCGCAGGCGAAAAGGGAGGCGCACCTGCCGCTGAAGCCGGAGACGCGCGCAATGTTTATGAAGGCTGTGGAGGAGATGCGCGCGGCGGGAGCGACGGTGCTGATGGAACCGGACATTCTGCCGGACTCGTTTGTGGATGCGGCTGCGCACATCTGTACGCTGCCGTATATCCGCGAGGGCACGGAGAAGTTTCTGGCGAGCTTCGGGCCGGCGGAGTATCACTCGGCTGCGGAATATAAGAAGGCGGTCGGGCACGCGCTGTCGAGCGTCATCATCGGCGGTGGTGAGACGGGGATGTCGGGAGTGCCGAATGTGCAGCAGGTGAATCTCGAGAGCGATCCCAATGCGGAAGCTACGCTGCTGGGGCCACGGCGCAGGGTGCTGCAGATGTACGACGAGCAACTTGATCGGCTTCATCTTGATGGTTTTTTGTATCCGGCGATCCAGATGCCGCCTCCCGACGAGACAATGCCGCAGGATGGACATTTGAGCGATGGGCCGCACTCGGCGACGGCATGGGTGAACATGCTGGGTGTGCCTGCGATCAGCATTCCCGCGGGGTTTTATGAGTCGGGGCTGCCGTTCGGGATTGAGATGAGTGCGCGCAAGTGGCACGACGGCGATCTGATCAGCTGGGCGTATGACTACGAGCTAAAGACGCATCATCGGAGGCCGCCGGTGCTGGTGGAGAGCGGGCTGCTGCGGGATGCGGCGAAGGCGCCGGAGTAGGGTCGGTTGGGGACGATGCTCTCGTCCCACTCATCGCACGATGAGACTGTGCGATGAATGGGGCACAGCAGTTGTTCCCCGGTCCCCAAGTGCGAGGGGCCGGGGGCACTCGGCACAGCTCAGATATTCAGATTTAGCGGGGCTTGTTTTCTTCGATGAGGCGATCGAGGAGAGGGATCAGTTTCTCGCTGGTGCGGGGAAGGACGAAGGCGCCGGCGGTTGCGTCCCAGTCGAGCTTGAAGCTGGTGGCGAGGGCTGAGATCCAGATCTGGCGGACGGGCGTGTTTGGCGTGACGACGAACTTGGAGGGCGGTTCTTCGAAGACCACGTTGAGGACGCCGCCCTGTTCTTCGACTTCGAAGCCGCCTTCGTCTTCTTCTTCACGGGCAATGAGGTGCTTCTTGAGGTCGTCGAGTGCGCCCTCGGCGGCGCGGCGGAATTCGAGTTCGTCCTGCATGAGATGAGTTTAACAATTGAGGGCGGTTTGGTTCCCGCTGATCGCACGGCAAGGCCGTGCGATGAACGGGCACAGCGGTGGCAGCTGTTAAGCCTCATCCCCGGTCCCCAAGTGCGAGGGACCGGGGGCACCCGCACCCATCAACGTGCTACACGGTTTTGGCGTAGGGCATGATGTTGCGGGCGTGGGCGAGGCTGACGGCCCACCAGTGAAGGCGGCGGAGCATGGCGTCCATGGAGCGCTCGAAACGATCGGGGTTGCGGAGAGCGCCGGTGGAGTCGAATTGCTCCCATGCACCGGCGAAGGAGACGCTGTCGCGTACGGTGACGGTGTGAAGTTCTGCGAAGACGAGGCGGAGCTGTTCGACTGCGCGGAGGCCGCCGGAGATTCCGCCGTAAGAAATAAACGCGACGGGCTTGGCGTGCCACTCGGGGCCGTAGGAATCGATGAGGGCTTTAAGAGGCGCGGGGAAGCTGTGATTGTACTCAGGCGTGACGACGATGAAGGCGTCGCAGGCAGCGAGCCGCTGGCTGAGGGTGGGGCCGTTCTCCGGATTTGCGGGCTGGGCGGGGTCGATGTGCTCTACAGCAAAGCCTGCGTGAGCGGCGATGCGGGTTGCGGCCCATTGGGCAACGGTGTCGCAGAAGCGGCCGGGGCGGGTTGATCCGTAGACGAGGCCGACTTTGATGGGGAGTTCCATTGGTTGATCGTTCTCCTTGAACAGTTCTGTCACTACACTCAGGGTAGAACCTCAAGTAAACTTGAGGTCAAGGGGCTGGGCTGAATGGCGACAAAGATGAGTTCGGAGATGGAGAAGAAGATGGCGGAGTTTCGACGGCCGTTGACGGTGGGAGAAGTGGCGGAGCGCGCGGGAGTAGCGGTGTCGACGCTGCACTTTTACGAGGCGGAGGGACTGATTACAAGCTGGAGGAACAGCGGGAATCAGCGGAGGTATGCGCGGGAGGTGCTGCGGCGGGTTGCTGTGATCAAGGTGGCGCAGAGGACGGGGATTCCGCTGAAGGAGATTCGCGAGGCGCTGGCTACGCTGCCGGAGAAGAGGACGCCGACGACGGCGGACTGGAAGAAGCTGTCGGCTCGGTGGCGCGGGCAGTTGACCGAGCGGATCGAGCGGCTGACGCGATTGCGGGATCAGTTGGATGGATGCATCGGGTGCGGGTGTTTGTCGGTGGATTCGTGTCCGCTGCGAAATCCGGGAGACCGATTGGGGAGAGAGGGTGCGGGAGCGAGATTGCTGGAAGTGCAGTGATCAGGGATCAGTGGTCAGCCTTCCCACCCTAAACCGCAAAAGACCGCGGTTTAGGATGGGGCACCCATAATTCCCATCCGTCGTTAAGTGAGACCCTCTATTTCCAACTCCAGTTGGGCATGAAGTTCTGGCCGGAGGTGGTGAGCTGTTTTTGCTGGGTGCCATCTGCGAGCATGGTCCAGATCTGGGCTTTGCCGCCTACGGTGCGTTCGAAGACGATGTGGCGATTGTCTGGCGACCACGAGGGGAAGTCGTTGCTGCCGGACTCGTGGGTGAGCTGGAGCCAGCGCTTTGTTGAGATGTCCATAACGTAGATGTCCTGCCCGCCGGGAGCGCCGGGGCCGTACTTGCGGTTCCACGCGAAGGTGAGGAATTGGCCGTTGGGCGCCCATGAGGGCGAGACGGCATAGCCGCCGTCTGTGAGGCGCGTGACGCCGGCGCCGTCCTGATCCATGGTGTAGATCTGCGGGAGGCCGGTGCGGCCGCTTACCCATGCGAGCTGCGCGTTGGTGCGCGGGTTCCATGTGGGTGCGACGTCGGGTCCCCGGAAGGATGTGATCTTGTGTGCGCCGCCACCGCTAGCGTCGGAGATCCAGATTTCGGGGTCGCCGGAGCGCGAAGAGGAGAAGGCGATCCTGGTGCCGTCCGCGGACCATGCGGGGCTGGTGTTGCTGCCGCCTACGGTTCCGGCTGGGAAGGAAACGAGGCGGTTCAGTTCCAGCGAATACAGGCGGATGGACCAGCCGAGCTTGCCGAGAGTGGCGAAGGCGATGCGGGAGTTGTCGGGCGAGATGCGGGGCGAGAGCGAGATGCTGCCGAGGTGCGTAACGGCGTGCTGGTTCTGGCCGTCGTAATCCATCTCCCAGACTTCTTTAGAGCCAGTGCGATTGCTGATGAAGAAGATCTTGGTTTCGGCGATGCCGTTGATACCGCCGCCGAGGCGAAGGATGATCTCGTCTGCGAAGCGATGTGCGACGGTGCGCGCCATGTCTTCCGTTGCTGCTTCGTTGTATTGCTTGCCGAGGACCTGCGGGTTGGCGGTGTTGCGCGCGTCGTCGAGAAAGCCGAAAACGGTGAGCTTGCCGCTTGACGCGGAGAGAGCGCCGAAGGCGACCATGGCGGCGTTTGCCGGGTTGGCGGACCATTGCGAGAGATTGATCTCCTGTTGCGAGCCTGGTGCGCCGGGTGGGTTGAAGCTCTTCGAGACCATGTCGAAGACGCCGGCGTTCTGAAGGTCGCTGAAGAGTGTGGCGTCGAAGGTGGCCTTGAGCGCGGGTGTCTGCGGATCTGCGCCGACCTGCTTGAAGTCGGCCGCGGCGAGACGGATGGGCGCGTTGCCGAGCCCGGAGCCGGTGCGGACCCAATCCTGCGCGAATGAGGGGAGCGAGGCGCATGCTGCAAGGGCGAGAAGCGGAAGACCAAAACGCAACGTAAGTTTCATGAGAACGCTAAACCCTTCCTTTAATGATTCTGAAGCGGTGAAGTGGGGAACTCTGCGTGTCTCTTATCGGAGTTCATTTTAATTTGGATGGTGAGCCGGGTCCTAGTATTCACAGTAGTAGGAAACGTTAAGGTTACTTCCGCGATATTGGCCGGGCAGGGGGCCGAAGCTGTCGACGCGCTGTGCGGCGCGTACGCAGACCTGGTCCCAGGTGGGGCTGCCACTGGAGCGATCGAGGCGCACCTGACTGACGGAGCCGTCTCGTGCGATGGCGAAGGAGATGTAGGCGCGGGCACCTTTGGGTGTGCGCGGGTCTGCGAGAGAGCGGTAGCCGTTGGCTTCCATTTTGCGATTGATGTTGTCGACGTACCAGCCGAAGAGGTTGCCGAAGTTGGCGTCGGTGGTGGTGGGGCCGGTTGCGGCTCCCTGAGCTACGGTGCGCTGAAGCTGGCTGCCGGCCTGCTCGCCGTACTGCGCGGTGTTTTTGGGGACGTCGGGCTGGTGCTTCTGTGTCTGCTTTACTTCCTGCTGTTGCGGCTTCTTCACCTTGCCCTGGATCGGAATTGCGGTGTCGTCTTCAGCTTGTTTGGCCTTGGGCTCAGGAGGAGCGGGAGCCTCGCTGGGCTTTTCGGTGGCGAGGACGTTTTGGTTAGGCGGGTGATCAGAGGGGAGCGGGATGGAACTGGTGATGTTGACCTGGATGGCTCCGCCGGGACCTGCGCCGCCCCACAGATTGCGATGGAAGAAGCCGCCGATGACGCCGTAGAGGACGATGGCGATGACGATGCCGCAGTGGAGCAGCACGGCGCCTGCGGCAGGTTTGGCGAATGGCTCGGGGGCCAACTCCTGCTGCAGGTGATCTCCGGCTTGAAGGAAGGGGCTGCTCATGGGCTGTTACTTTCAAAAATCAAATGCAAAAGCAGATTCTTCGCTTACCACCCCCAAGCTGATGAAAACGCTTGGGGCCCCGTGCGCTCAGGATGACAGCCTGAATATGTTGCATTCTGTACGACTCAGGAGCTGCAGTTTGTGTTTCGGCGAACTCCATCGCTATTTGCCTTTGCCTTCGACGGGGCGGGTGACGATGGAGATGTTGGTGATGCCGGCTTGCTTGACGGAGTCCATGACGCTGGCGAATGCGCCGAAGGGGACGCGCTCATCGGCGCGAAGGTAGATGACTTTCTTGGTGTCGGGGCCGCTGGCGTCGCGAAGGCGCTGACCGAGATCGTGCACGTTGACGGGGTTGTCACCGAGGAACACTTTTTGATCGCGGTCGATGGTGACGACGAGGCGCTGCTCGGTGATTTCTTTGACGGTGCGCGTTTTCGGAATGTTGACTTCGATGCCGGATTGCAGCACGGGCGCGGTGATCATGAAGATCACGAGCAGCACGAGCACGACGTCGACGAGCGGCGTGATGTTGATATCCGCGAGAGAGGTTTGCGTTTTGCCGTTGCTAGTCGTGAAAGCCACGTCTGACCTCTTGCGGCTCGTCGCGCGGCGCAGCGGAACTGCTGCGCACGGGGATTTCTTCGAGTGAGTTCAATAATTCGCGGCAGAAGTCGTCGGTCGCAGATGCGAAGACCTTGATGCGCGCGGCGAACTGGTTGTAAGCGACGACAGCAGGCACGGCGACGAAGAGTCCGGCGGCGGTGGTGATGAGCGCTTCAGAGATGCCGGGTGCTACGGCGCGGAGAGTTGCTGCGCCGGCGGTGCCAAGGCCGTGGAACGCGTCGACCACGCCCATGACGGTGCCGAAGAGGCCGATGAACGGGCTGGTGGCGGCTATCGTGGCGAGCCAGGTGAGGCGGCGCTCGAGTGCAGTGACGGCTTCGCTGGCTGCGGTCTGTGCGGAGCGTTCGAGCGGGGCGAGATTGCGTGGAGGTCCGGAGCCGCCCGTCTGACGCTTGTAGGTTTCGTAGACGTCAACGTAGACCTGAGCCAGCGGGCTGGACTTGTAGTTGTCTGCGAAGGCCGCGACTTCCTGCAGGCGCGTGGCGCGACGAAAGGCGTTGATGAAATTGCGGCTCTCGCGGGTGGCTTTTCCGAAGGTGCCGATCTTGCCGAGGATGATGGTCCAGGAGTAGAGACTGGCGATGAGCAACAGAATAAGGACGCCGAGAGCGATGCCACCGATGTTGCCGAGCATCTCCATCACGGCGCTTGTACCCGAAGAGACGGGCCCGGTGGGAGCGCCCGCATCAGCCTGTAAAGCGAGGAACAGGGTAGCTGTGAAAATCGGAATTTACCTCAGTATCCACGGTATCAGACGTGTGAAATGGCTCCAAGTTATCGATGTGGTGCACTCGAAGCTCCGCATTCTGAGAGGCTTAGCCCGAGGCTGCGTGGTTCATGCTATGCTGCGCTCGGACTGACCTTTCATGCTCGTTGAATTGCGCGCAGAAAACTACGCTGTCATCGACCACGCCATAGCGGTGTTTGGGCCGGGGTTGAACCTGCTCACGGGCGAGACCGGGGCGGGCAAGTCGATTCTTGTGGATGCGCTGGCGCTGCTGATGGGCGGCAAGGCTTCGGCGGAGATTGTGCGTCACGGCGCGGAGAAGGCTGTGGTTGCTTGTGTGTTTGAGTCGACTGCGGCGGCAGAAGCGGTTCTGGAAGAGAACGGGATCGATGCCGAGGGCAACGAGATTATTCTGCGGCGGGAGATCCTGTCGAACGGCAAGGGCAGAGTTTTCGTGAACAACCAGCAGGCGACGGTGGGCGTGTTGCGGCAGCTTGCGCCGGAGCTGGCGCTGGTGCATGCGCAGTCGGAGACACTGGCGAGCTTCGACCAGACACAGCAGAGGATACTGCTGGACCGGTTTGCGGCGATCTCGACGGAGGGGGTTGCGGCAGCGTACGGAAGCTGGCGGGCGGCGCAATCGAAGATGGATGATCTGCTGACGAACGAGCAGGAACGGCTGCGGATGGTGGATCTGTGGAGCTTCCAGGCCAAAGAGATTGCAGCGGCGAGTCTGCTTGCGGGAGAAGACGAGAAGCTCGAGACGGAGAAGCGCGTGCTGGCGAATGCAGAAAAGCTGTATGCGGCGGCGATGGGCGCGTTCGATCAGCTGTATGAGGGCGGGGCTTCGGCGGAGGCGGCGCTGCGCGCGGCGGGGAAGAATCTGGATGAGCTGGCGCGATACGACGAGAAGTTCAATGAAGCGGCGCAGCAGATTGCTTCGGCGCGGGCGATTGTGGGCGATGTGAGTTCGACGCTGCGGGATTATGCGGAGCGCATCGATGCTTCGCCGGAGCGGCTGGCGGAGATTGAGGACAGGCTGGCGCTGCTCGATCGGCTGAAGAGAAAGTATGGCAAGACAGTCGCTGAGGTGATCGCGCTGGGCGAGGATGTGCAACGGAAGCTGGCCGAAGTTGAAGACCGCGACGAGACTCTGAAGACGCTGCGGCTTGCGCTGGCGAAGGCTGCGGATGCATACAGGCAGGCAGCCGGGGCTGTGTCGGCGCAGCGAAAGACGGCGGCGGCGAAGCTGGCGAAACTGGCAGAGGCGCAGATCAATTCGCTGGCGATGAAGGTGCGATTTGAAATTTCAGTTGCGAGCAAGGAGCAGGAGTCTGCGTGGACCGCGGATGGATGGGATGAGGTTGAGTATCGGATCGCGACGAATGCCGGCGAGCCACTGAAGCCTCTGCACGAGATCGCGTCGGGCGGCGAAATGTCGCGCGTGATGCTGGCGTTGAAGGTTGCGGTGGAGGAAGCTTCAGCGAAGACCCGCAAGAAGCTGCCAACGCCAAGGACGCTGGTGTTCGATGAAATCGATATCGGCATCGGCGGACGAGCGGCGGATGCGGTGGGGCAGAAACTCAAGGCTCTTGGTCGCGCGCAGCAGGTGCTGTGCGTAACGCACCTGCCGCAGATCGCGGCGTTTGCGGATCAGCATTTTGTGGTGGAGAAGAAGGAAGATCACGGCAGGACGAAGATGAATATCCGGCTGCTGGATGATCGGGCGCGGACGCATGAGGTGGCGCGGATGCTGTCGGGCGCGAAGGTGACGGATACGAGCCTGCAGCATGCGGCGCAGATGATTGCGACGAGTCGGTAAGCTCGGTTCGATCTGATAAGAAAGCCCCGCGCGATGCGGGGCTTTTTCGTTGCGAGTTAGTGCTTTCGAATGGGCGTTATCCCGGCACCCACTTTCAGCGGAAAAGTGCGATGGCTTAGTCGCGGTCGTGGCCGTGTCCGTGTCCATGGTCGTCGTGGTCATGACCGTGGCCATTACCGTGACCGTGATCATCGCGATCGTGACCGCGGCCGCGATCGTCGTGGTCTTTGTACTGGCCGTAGTGGTTGCCGTTGTCGTGGCGGTATTCCTCACGGTATTCGTGACCGCGGAACTGCTTCTCCCATCCACGGTGGCGGCCCCAGTCAGCGTGCTCGCCGCGAACAGGGAACGGGCCGTGGTAGCCGAAGCGTGGATCGTAGGTGCGATCGATGTAGCCGCGGAAGCCCACGGGGCCGTGGAACCACGGGCCTGCTCCGAAGAAGACTCCGCCGGTGAACCAGGTTGGTCCGTAGTAGCCGAATGGAGCGCAGTTGTATGGCGCGTAATTGTAGTAGCCGTAAGGGCATACGGGCTCGGGCCCGATATTGACCGAGATATTGACCTGAGCTCTGACGGCGGATGCGCCGAACGAGAGAAGCGCGAAGAGAGCGAGCGCGAGAAGCCGCGAAGATTTCACCTTGATTCTCCTTGGATAGGTGCTCTGGAACGAGTCTAGCCCTCGTTGAAGGACGCGTAACGCCGGAAGCGATTTTAGCGGTTTCGAAAGTCACTTGTGTGTCCGAGGCAACCATGCGTGCCTCAAGGTGAGTTGCGTGAGGCGGTGGCCTTCATCTACTTAGGAATCACAGAGTTGGAGTCTCTTTTGGGTGCAACTTGCTCCCCCTTTGAAGCATCAATTTGGATCGAAGCAATTGAAACGTACATAGTGCAAGACGAACCGGAAACTTAAGGAGTTTGAAGTGAGGCTTAGATATAAACCGATCTATTCGGGATTGGTATTTGCATTGGTTCGGGCCATGCTGTTTAACCCTGCCGCGGCGGCGCAGGAGCCGAATCCAACGTCGACTCAGAGTCAGCAAGATCAGGGTCAGGTGCAGATGAAGAACGGGATCGCCTACTACAAGGTGCAGGTGGTGGATCGCACGCTGCCGGCGATCAACTACTTTCATCGCACGGGAGATACGAAGATTGCGTTTGAGGGAACGCAGCTGCTGCCGAAGGCCAAAGGCGAGGCGAAGGTGAATGCGCGTAACGGCCGGACGACAGTTGATGCGGATTTTGAGGGATTGTCACCGGCGAACGGATTCGGACAGGAGTACCTGACGTATGTGCTCTGGGCGATCACTCCGGAAGGAAGACCGGTGAACCTGGGTGAGGTGCTTCCGTCAGGAAAAGGGAAGGACCACATCACGGTTTCGACAGGCCTGCAGACGTTTGGATTGATGGTGACAGCGGAGCCGTATTTCGCGGTGACAATGCCATCGGATCTGGTCGTAGTGCAGAACATTGCGACGAAGAACACCTCGGGAATTATCGAGCCGGTGACAGCGCACTACACGCTACTGCCGCGCGGAGCGTACGCGGATACCGCAGGACGGCACACGGTGCTGCATCCGATTTCACGCAAGGATAAGACCCCGCTGGAAGTCTACGAGGCGGAGAACGCGGTCATGATTGCAGAGGCGGCCGGCGCCGGTAAATACGCTCCGGACACGATGGCAGGAGCTAAGCGCGATCTGGAAAACGCGGAGCAGTTCAATGAGAAGAAGCACGACGAGAAGCAGTCGATTACCTACGCGCGTGAAGCAGTGCAGGCGTCAGAAGATGCTCGGATCATGACGATTCGGAAGATGAAGGAGGAAGACGAGGAAGCGCAGCGAGCGGCGCGCGTGCAGGCGGAGCAGAACGCGGAAGAAGCCCGCCAGCGAGCGGAGCAGTCGAGACAGCAAGCCGAGCAGGCACAGCTTGCCCAGCAGCAGGCTGCACAGGCACAGCAGGAAGCAGCGCAGCGGGCTCAGGCCGAGGCGGCGCAACGTGCACAGGCAGAAGCGGCTGCAGCAGCGGCTCAGGCGCAGGCTCAGAAAGCGCAGCAGGCACAGCAGGAAGCCGAACAGCGAGCGCAGCAGCTTGCCCAACAAGAACAGGCTGCGCGCGAGCGGTTGAGGCAGCAACTGAGCGCGGTGCTGGAGACGCGCGAAACGGCACGGGGCCTGATCATGGAGATGCCGGATGTGCTGTTCGACTTTAACAAGTACACGCTGAAACCGGCGGCTCGCGAGAAGCTGGCGAAGGTGTCGGGCATTCTGCTGGCTTATCCCGACCTGAAGGTGCAGGTGGAAGGTTACACAGACAGTATCGGTTCGGATGAGTACAACCAGAAACTGTCTGAGCAGCGCGCGGACAGCGTAAAGAGCTACCTGGTGAGTGAGAACGTGCAGGACAGCAACGTGACTGCGGAGGGATTCGGAAAGAGCGATCCCATCGCGGATAATGCGACGTCTGCCGGGCGAGCGAAGAACCGGCGCGTGGAGCTGGTGGTTTCTGGTGCGTCCATCGGGGTGCAGGGACAGCAGCAGCCTGCACCGGGTGGCGAGTCGCAGTACGCAGCACCGCAGACCGCGCCGCCGCCGGCACAGCCTGTGACTCCGGCAAAGCCCGCGGTTCCGGACAGCGTCGTACCGCAGTAAACGCACGGCGAAAGAACTTCAAACAGTCATGCAGGTTGCTTTTCCACACAATGGGGAGAGGCAACCTGCAGCTGCTTGGGGGCGTTCCAAGCTGTATTGCCGCTGCGCGGCTGTGCGGCCGAAAGCATATCTCTATATCTCAAAAAGTTAAAGCAGGAGGGCTACACCTATGCAGGATCTGACCCCTACCCAGATTGCGATCATCGCTGCCGTAGTGCTGGTGGTGATTGGCGCGATCATCGTGTTCGCTCAGCGGCGCCGTTCAGAGAAGCTGCGCTCACGTTTCGGACCGGAGTACGAGCGCTCGGTCGCGGAGAGCGGCGACCGCCGGCGCGCTGAAGCTCAACTTGAAAAGCGAGCCGAGCGAGTGGAGAAGTTTCACCTTCGTGCGCTGACGGCGGAGGATCGTTCGCGATTCACAGAGCAGTGGGATCGCGTGCAGGCGCACTTTGTTGACGCTCCGGCGGGGGCGGTGGCAGAAGCGGATCAACTGCTGGGCGACATCATGGCGACGTGTGGTTATCCGATGGGCGACTTTGAGCAGCGCGCTGCAGATGTCTCGGTGGACCATCCGGTTGTTGTTCAGAACTACCGGGCAGCACATGAGATTGCGCTGAGGCAGGCGAAGGGACAGGCGACGACTGAGGATCTGCGCCGCGCGATGATCCACTACCGTGCGCTGTTTGAAGACATCGTGTACGACAGGAAAGAGGCTGTGAAGGATCGCGGTCCGGTGGTCGTGGACCGACGCGAAGCAGAGCGCGAAGAGATTCGGCGGCGGGCTTCGTAATCGGCCGGTGCGTTTGTTCGCCGGAATTTGATACAGATTGAGCTGAGCGTCCGCTATCACCGCCAGGCAGGTTTCGATCTGCCGCGGGTGAAGCGGGCGCTTTTGCGTTTACAACCATGCACGTATCTTCGGATTGCGATGAGAGGGCTTGTGATGAGTTTGGATAGACGGAAGTTTGTGTTGCTTGCGTGCGGCTCGACAATCGGCGGTTTGCTGAGCGTGAACGCTTTTGGGGAGACGTACAGCTTGTCGGGCAAGGTGAGAGACACGGCTGCTCATGCTGTCCCGAGCGCCTCCGTATGGGTGAAAAGAATGAGGGACGGGAAGGTGATGACAGCGGAGACGAACGCCGACGGTGATTACGCCCTACCCGATCTCGAGCCGGGCGACTACAAAGTGTGGGCGAAGGCTGGTGAACTGGAAGCTGCACCGGTGAAAGTCACCCTGAGCGCCGGTCAAACGACTGACCTGGTGGTCAGCCCCGCATTGCACCGCTCAGGCACGATAAGGTGATTCGACAACGTGCGCTTTGTCCGCTCAGGATTGTGCCGCATTAAGAGGGCTGCGGAGATCAGTGACCGTTCTTGAGGTCCTTGGAGATCCACCAGAGGACTTCGCCGAAGATCTTCCACTTCGTCGCGTTGCTCACGTCGAGCGGGAGGTATTTGGGATTGGCCGAGACGAGGAGGTCGGAGCCGGCGAGGCGCTGGAAGCGAGCGACTTTGAAGCCGAGATCGCGATGAGCGGTGACAACGAGCTTTTCGTTCAGGTTCTCTCGCTCCACGGAAGCCGTGTCGACGAAGAGGATGGAACCGGCGGGAATGGTGGGGTACATGGAGTCGCCGGCAACATGCATGCTGAGCATGTTCTCTGGATGCTTGCACCAGGAGAGCGGGGCGAGGAGGACTTCTTCCATCTGGGCTTGCGATAAGCGCACGTTCTCATGCGGCGGGACCGGATCGCCAAAGGCAGTGACGTTCATGAGCGGGATAGCAACGGCGTTTCCAGCGGTTGAAATGTGCTGCGAAACCTGCTTGCCTGCGATCAGATTGAAGTTCTCAAGGCTGACGCGCATGGACGAGAGCGCCTGACGCATGTTGGCATCAGGCAATTCGGAGGTGTCGATTCCAGCTCGTTCCCAGAAGTAATCGCCTGCTGGCCTTCCTGCGAGGTTTCCGAGGGCGACGTAGGTCTCAGCGGTGGGCTCGTTCTTCCCGGCGAGCCAGCGGGAGACTGTGGCGGGCGAGACGCCCAAGCGTTCAGCGAGACCAGCCTGGGTGACCTTGAGGTCTTTCAGGAGCCGCCGGAGGCGGTCGGACCATTCCCGGGTTGTTTGCTGTTCCACGATATTGCCTTTCCGAGCGTCTCGACAACTTCTTTCATTGGTGCAATTGCCTCAATGAAATCAACGGTTTAACGTTGTTCGAGGTATCCTAGCAGGCTTTGCCGCGCATCGTAAGTCGGTATGGGGCACGGAGATACGGAAAGGGCGCCAGCGGGTAATCGGAACAGGAGAACTGGCGGACGGGAGAACAACGGTATTGCGGGCGCCGAACACGACAGCGAAACCTCGCAACTTGATTTTCTCCCATTTGGTCGCGGAACGTCCAACCGGAAATGGCCCGCGTCTGCATCTGAATGAAAAAGCGGACTGAATGCCAAAGCAAAAAGCCAACCGGCGCATCCTGATAGTCGACGACGAAAGAGCGATCGCCGATACGCTGGCGTTGATCTTCAAGACGCAGCATTATGAAGCGCGTGTGGCGTATGCCGCCGAGCGGGCGATAGAAACGCTTGCAGAGTGGCGGCCGGATCTGGCGGTGCTGGATGTGATCCTGCCGCAGATGAACGGCATCGATCTCGCGATCGTGATCAAAGCAAACTACCCCTCGTGCCATGTGCTGCTCTTTTCTGGTCACGCAAACACAGCGATCCTGCTGGAGGAAGCTGGACGGAAAGGGCACCAGTTTGAGGTGATGGCGAAACCGGTGCACCCAAACGTGATGCTGGAGAGAGCTTCAGCTCTGCTTGAGGGAACGGAAGAGCCTCTCTACGACTGAGCGATGCAGAGTCGTCAGGGGCGATGCTTTCACCTTTTCGTTGAGCCGATCTGCTTCTCAACGTCTGAGAGCATCTGGAGCACTTTGTCTTTCTGCTCGTAGTTGGGATTGGAGGCGAGGAGCTTCTTCCAGAGAGCGATGGCGGCAGCGCCATCGTGCTTGCCCTGCCACTTCACCAGTCCGAGATTGAAGAGCGTATTGGGATTGGTGGGGGCATCGGCAAGGGCGCGGTTGAACTGCGCAATCGCTTCGTCTGCGTTGCCGAGATACCACCACGCGGTGGCCATGTCGGTACGAACGGAGGCATCGGACGGCCGCGACTGAAGCGCGCGGTTGTAGTAGTCGATTGCGATTGTGTATTGCTGCGCGTCGTAGTAGAGGTTGCCGATACTGCTTAGGGTGTCGGGATCTGTCGGATCGGCGTTGAGCTTTGCGAGGAGCGAGGCAGCCTGTTTGTCTGCCATCTCCTTGAGAGGTGCAGCAGTTGAGGGTGAAGCCTGAGAAGTTGCACTGCTGGCGGATTTTGTTACGGCGGCACGCGGCTGAGCGACAGGCGGATCAGAGGTCTTCTGAAATCCACGGGTGAACCAACCGCCCGCGATGCCAAATGCGAGACATGCTGAAACGAGGAGCAGAGCCTGCTTGTTTGTCCATTGACGCTGGAGACTAATTGCTTGCATGGGGCGCTCCTGGATTTGCTATGCCGTGCTGTTCCGCATTCAATGCATCCGCCATGGCTTTCATGACTGCCGATTTGCGATCGGGGCTCAGGTCTGGATTGGACTTGAGGAGTTGACGCCATGCTGCAACTGCGCCTTTGCTGTCGCCCTTGGCCTGCAGCTTAATCATGCCGAGGTTGAAGAGAGCGTTGGGGTCTCTGGGCTCGTAGGTGAGCGCCTGGTTGAGCTGCGCGATGGCCCCATCGACATCTCCGCCGCGATAGAGGCTGGCAGCGAGCTTGGTGCGAAAAGGCACGTTGCGGGGATCGATGTCGACCGCCTGCTTGTAGTAGCCGGCAGCTTCGCTGAAGCGATGCGTCGTGTGGTAGAGCGCGGCGACCTGGGTGAGGAGAGCGGTGTCGCGCGGGCTGCTCTTGAGTTTGTCGAGGAGGGGCGCTGCCTGGCGGTCGGAGATTTGCTTGAGTTCCTCGAGCGAGTGCGGATGGCCGGCAGGAGTAGAGCTGTGCGGCGAGGCGACGGCGGCTCGCTGCGGCGATGCGACCGCAAATTGCGAACTGCGCATCAGGTATCCAATGCCGAGCCCGGCAAGCAGACAGATGAGAGCCATCGCATATACCTGTGATGCGAGCAGAGCTGAGGGCTGAGGCAGTGGTGCGGTTTCATCAACCATGCGAAGACCTCCTGATTCGAGTTGCGTGAGCAGATCGTTCGCGCGTGAAGATGATCTGTCGCAACCTCGAGCTGCAGGCACGTGGAGAGCCGTGATTGAACGCGCGCGGAGTTCTGCAGCGTGCGGAGCAGAGCGAAGTATCTGGATCGAGTAGAGCAAGGTGGCTCCTGCAAAGAAGTGATGTGAATCACACGCTTTGCCTTTGCGGATGCGAGCGCATGTGATGCGTCACAGATCGAGCTGCGGGGATTGGCCAAATTGTGACGCATGTCACTAAGAACGTGGGGGTTTTCACCACGCCGGTGTGCGAGAACTCCCATGTTTTGTGCGGAAAGAATTTGCCGACGGAATACAGGGCGCGGATGGATGTGATTCAACTCTCAATTCGACAGGGGATTGCGCACAGCGTTTAAAAACAGGACAGGAAAATTCCATAACGGCACGAGACGTGCACAGACGGAGGTGACTGAACTGGAAACAAGACGAGTCAGGTCGCGGTGAAAGTTCAGGCGAATTAGGGAGTGCGCACTAGGAGGCTCCAAGTAATGAAGAAACTTTCCTTAATTGCTCTGATAATTCTGGCGGGCGCGGGATACGCGTCGGCTCAGATTGCGACGCCGACGACTGACGTTCTCGGCGCACACCTCAACTACGGTCGCGGTTGCGCGGCCTGTCACGCGCCACACAGCGGCGCTTATGGAAACGGAAATGCCAAGACCGCCGATCCGACCTCGGGCAACATCGCCCTCTGGGGCGAGGATGTCGGCAGCCTCTATGGCAAGACGATGAACTTCGGCCAGGCCGACCATGGCGGCGTCACCAGCTACGTGACGGCTACGATGCCGACGTCCATGACCCCGACCGACCCCACCACGCAAGGCGTGCTGCTTTGCATGAGCTGCCATGACGGCAACTATGCAGCCGGCGCGATGATGAAGAACCAGGTCTATGAGACGCTTCCTGCGACTTACGGAACCAGGAACGCGATTCCGACGCTGCTGGGCAATGACGGCGGCGGCACCGGGAACTATCTGAACGATCACCCGGTGGGAGTGAACGCCGAATTGACTTGCGGCGGACCCTACGATTGGGACTGCACGATCGACGCAACTGGAAAAGTTCTGATGACCGGCGCTGGTTCAAAGGCATTCGTCCAGAACTACGGGTTCTTCGTTCGTCCGGCTGTCTACAACAGCAAGCCGGTCGTGATGTGCACTACCTGCCACAACCAGCACGTGATGAACACCGTTGCGGTCAACTCGAAGAACTCGGGCCAACCGGCCGGCAACTACGCCACGATGTTCTTCATCCGTGCGCCGTACAATCCGGCGAGCGGCACGGCGAACAGCAACCAGACGGCGCAGTTCTGCCGCCAATGCCACGGTGGTGAGGCCAACGAGATGAACGGCAGCACCGCAGGAACTACCTACTAGGTTTCTTTATGCATGAGGGGAGGGGGAATTTTCCCTCCCCGTCCTTTTAAAGCTGGGGGTCAGCAAATGAGATTCAAATTCACTTTCCTCGCTCTTCTCCTGGGCATCGTGTCTTCAGTTTCAGCGCAAGTCACATCCCACAAGCCCACCGTATTCAAGAGCGCTCCGATTGCAACGCCGGGCTCGCAGACTCCGACCGCAGCGGCAGTAGCTCGCGTGAACGGCTCGGTTTTGACCAGCGCCGATCTACTGCGTGAAGAGTATGCAATCTTTCCCTATGCGAAGCAGCATGGAGGCGGCGTTCCCAAAGAGTTTGAGAAGCAGATCCGTGACGGCGCCTTGAAGATGATCATCTTCGAGGAACTGGTGTACCAGGAAGCGCTGCGTCGCAACATGGCGATTCCTCCGGCTCGAATGCAGAGAGCCAAGGCTGACTTTCGCAAGCAGTTTGCCACGCCCGACGAATTCAGCAAGTTTCTGCAGGGCGATTTCGGCGGCTCCAGACAGCGGTTGGACGACAAGATCCGGCGGTCGTTGCTGATTGAAGCGCTTCTCAAGGCAGAAGTGGAAGACAGATGCAGCGTGACTCCTGCCGATGTTAGGGCCTTCTACGACAAGAATCCCGCCAGGTTCCACCAGCCGGAGACCTACCGTTTCCAGACAATCTCGATTTTGCCTCCCCAGAACGCAACGGCGGCTCAACTGAAAGAGGCACTTACGCGTGCTCAGAATGCGCTGAAGCAGGCAAAAGCTACAAAGACGGTGGACGAGTTCGGGTTACTGGCGGAGAAGATTTCCGACGATGACTACCGCGTGATGATGGGGCAGCACAAGCCCATGCCCGTGGACCAGATGGCTCCGCAGGTGATTAAGGCGCTCTCCGCCATGAAGCCAAATGACGTCAGCGATCTGATTCAAATCGACAAGGCCTATACGATCGTGAAGCTCCAGGAGCACACACCCTCAGGGCAGAAGAAGTTTCAAGAGGTGAAGGCTGATCTCGCCAAGGAACTGAAAGAAGGGAAGAGGAACAAGCTTCGCGTGGCGCTGGACGCAAAGCTTCATCAGAACGCAAAGATCGAGGAGCTCTAAGGCAGAAGAAAAGACGAGAAGGCGGCACCAAGTGGCGAGCTCTATCCGAGTGACGAAGGTTTTGGCGGCAGCGATGCTGCTGCCGGCATTGTGCCTGCACGCACAGTTGAAATGGGGCGAGACTTCGACAAAAGGGACAGCGAATCTTTCGTCCGGGTACAGTGCAACGTACGGAAATATGGTGCAGTCAAGCCACGGATGGACGTTTGGCGGAGCGGGCACGTTCTCGGGATCCTTTCACAGCCCCAACTTTCTTTCGTACAACTTTTCTCCGTACCTGAACCAGTCGCGGGCGAACTCGAATTTTCAGTCGATCACGAATTCCAGTGGACTGAGCCTGAGTACGAATATCTTTGCGGGCAGCAAATTTCCGGGATCGATCACGTATTCGAAGGCTTATAACAGCGAGGGGAACTATGCAGTTCCCGGGCTCGCAAACTTCGTCACGCACGGGAACAGCGATACGTTCGGAATCAACTGGAGCGAGAATCTGAAGGAGATGCCAAGCTTCTTCGCCGGCTACCAGATGGGGAAGAGCAAGTACAACGTATACGGCTCAAGCGGCGACGGCAATAATGCGTTCCGGTCGGTGAATCTCCACTCGGCGTACGTGTGGGAGGGATTCAATCTTGGCGCGTTTTACGCTCACGGCAATTCGCACGCGGCAGTGCCGGAGATTGTTTCAAGCCAGGTCCTGAAGTCGCGCTCCGCGACGGACGTGTACGGTGCGAACGCGGCACATCGGATTCCCTGGCGCGGGTCGGCTTCTGCAAGTTTCGCCCGGTCGAATTGGAATAGCGAATTTCTTGGTTACAGCTCAACGGGAACCATTGATACCGTCAATGCTACTGCCGGCGTGCATCCGCACAACCGGATATCGCTTTCAGTGAGCACGAACTACTCGGACAATCTCTCCGGTCAGCTGGAGCAGTCAGTGATTGCGGCGGGAGGCGTTCTGCCTGGCCTAAACACCAGCCAGTCTTCCAATTCGTTCGATCTGATGTCCCTTGGGACGTTCACGCCGATGCCAAACCTGCAGACGTCTGCTTTTGTAGAGCGGAGAACACAGACGTTTCTCGGAGAGAGTTACGGCGTAACGTCCTACGGCGGAGATGCGGTCTACACCCATGCGCTGCTGAACGGAACCATCAATGCTTCGGGGAGTGTGACAGCAAACAAAGCGGACAAGACCGGTGAGGACACGCTTGGCTTTTCGGCTACAGAGACCTATTCCAATGTGTTGCTGAAATGGCACCTGAACGAGTCATTCAGTTATGCGCAGAATGCGCAGACGCTGCTGGTGACCTACACCAATTCGTTCTATAACTACTCCGGAAACGCGCGGCGCAACTGGGGACGATACAACGTGAGCATGGGGACGGGCGGGGCACGGACTGCGCTTACGCAGCAGGCGGGGACCTCAAGCAGCAGCCAGTCGTACAACGGGAGCATGGGGTTCGGGCAGTACATCACCGGCACGGGTAGCTACTCGAAGGCGAATGGGCAGGCGCTGGCGACGGGCGCAGGGCTGGTGGGAGTCCCCGTGCCAGTACCGGTAGTGCCTTCGGATCTGGTGAATTTGTTTGGCGGCCGGAGCTACTCGGGTGGAATATCCAGCTCGCCGGCGAAGAAGCTGACCTTGTCGGCGACGTATTCAAATTCGAGGAGCAACACTTTCAGCGGCGGGATCTCGAGCGCGAACAACAACAACCAGTTCAACACGATCATTCAGTATCAGGTGAGGAAGATGAACGTGGTGAGCGGTTATTCCCGGCTGGAGCAGGGCTTCACTGGTAGCGGCCAGAAGCCTGAGACTATTTCGGCTTATTACATGGGGCTTACGCGGTGGTTCAACATCTTCTAGAGTTCGGACTGAGAAAGCGGCGCGCGTTAATGGTGATGAGCCTAGGTGCGATGCTGGCGACAGTTGCCTGGGCCGGCGGCAAACCGAAGGTGGCGAGATCGCCGGAGCTGTGGCAGATGTCGCTGGATGGGGGCCGCAGCCTCACGTGGCAGAACAGCTTTAGTTCAGAACATGAGGTGAAGCCGAACCGCGGCTTCTGGAACAAGCTGGTGGACGTGGTTGCCGGGGCTCCGGATTTCAAGTTTCTTGTGCGGCCCTACAGCATTGTTTCCGATTCGAAGGGTCGCATTCTCGTGACGGACCCAGGCGCTTCAGGCGTGCACGTGTTCGACTTTGCGCAGAAGAAGTATCGATTCATCGAGCGCAGGGAGAAGGCGCGCGATCCGATGCTGACGCCTCAGTGCGTTGCGGTTGACGGGGATGACAACATCTACGTGACGGATTCGGAGTCGGGGAAGATCTTTGTCTTCGAGCCCAGTGGAAAGTATGTGCGGGCGATTGGAAGCCTGAAAGGTGGAGAGGGGTACTTCAAGCGCCCGACGGGGATTGCCATTGATGCAGCGGCCCAGCGGATCTACGTGACGGACACTCTGCGGGATGAGGTCTTCATTCTTGATCTGGAAGGGACGGTAGTTAGCAAATTCGGAAAGGCGGGGCAGGGACAGGGCGAGTTCAACCTGCCGACGGAATTGCGTTTGAACGGGCACGAGCTGCTGGTTGTGGACTCGATGAACTTTCGGGTACAGGCGTTCGACCTTGCAGGGCAGTTTCAGTTTTCGATTGGCAAGGAAGGCGATACGACCGGAGCGATCTTCAGGCCGAAGGCGGTCAGCGTCGACTCAGAGGGCGACGTATATGTTGTTGACGCTCTCTGGGGAGTGGTGCAGGTCTTCAATCGGCAAGGGCAGTTGCTGTATTACTTCGGGGCGAAGGGAACCCATGCGGGAGAGTTCCAATTGCCGTCGGGAGTCTTCATCGACCATCAAGATCACGTCTACGTAGTGGATTCCTACAATCGTCGCGTGCAGGTCTTCCAGTATGCTGGGGCGAAGAATCCTACCGGGGGGCAATGACGTGCGGTGCAGGCTGCTGGCTGTGCTTCTCTTCGGAATCTTGAAGGCGGCGGCTCAGGCTCCGATTACCGGAGATGCACTTGGTGTTCACAACCTGGGTCCCGGCAGTTCGTCGCCCGTAACCGGTGCGCGACCGGATGCCTGCGCCTACTGCCACGCGCCTCACTCGGGTCTAAATACTGGGCTGTGGAATCAGCGGCTAACAACGCAGAGCTACAACACCTATACCAGCAATACGGAAAAGAACACGGCCACCCAGCCGATGCTGGGCGGCGTGAGCAACCAGTGCCTGAGTTGCCATGACGGAACGGTTGCGGTGGGTGCAACGGTCGCTTACGGGCAGGTGACGACGCACGGCGCAATGAACTCGGCTGATGTGTTCGGGAGCAACATGCAATCGTCGCATCCGTTCAGCCTGGTGACGCCGCTGCAGGACAGTATCGATCTGGCAGCCTCGCTTGCGGGCAGCGGCAAGACTGCCGATCCAACCGGGGCTGTGACGCTCGTCAATGGCAACGTGGAATGCACGTCGTGTCATAATCCGCACATTCAAGCGAAGGATCCGGTGTCGCTGAATTTTCTGGTGAAGGACAGCTCGAACGGGCAGCTCTGCCTTTCCTGCCACGATCCTGCGCGGACGATGGGTGGGCAGGTGAATCCGCTGGCGGACTGGACGACAAGCGGTCATGCGCTCTCACAAACGAAGCTCACGCCGGCGGTGATGGTGGGCAGCTATCCCACGGTCGGAAGCAACGCATGCAATTCGTGCCACGCGACCCATAATGCAAGCGGCCCGGCGAGACTGCTGCGGGGGCAAAACGAGCAGGATTGCATCGCGTGCCACAACGGGGCGTCCACGATCTCGATGCCGGCCTATCAGAATGCATTTGCGGAGTACGCGACGCCGAAGGTGGGACATCCGTTTCCGGCATCGACGAATCCGCATGACGCGTCAGAGAATACGCTGCTGAACAACAACCGTCATGCCACGTGCGTTGACTGCCACAATGCACACGGGACACAACCGGTGGGATCATTTTTGCCGGCGCCGGCGATTCGCGTTTCACAGAAGAACGTTGCGGGCGTGAGCGCCGCGGACGGAACCAGCGTGCTGACGCCGGCGGTGAATCAGTATGAGAACTGCCTGCGGTGTCATGGGACCAGTACGGGCAAGCAGGTGATGCCAATCTACGGGTATGCGCCGGTGCGCCTGGTTGCAAATGGCGACCCGCTCAATTTGATTCCGCAGTTTGCGCAGACGTCCACATCGAGTCACCCCGTTATGCAGGTCCGAAGCAGCGCGTTTACGCAGCCGAGCTTGCTGGCGAACATGCTGAATCTCGACGGCATCACGGCAGGCAGGGCGATGGGAACGCAGATCTTCTGCAGCGATTGCCACAACAGCGATGACAATCGGGAATTCGGCGGGACGGGTGCGAACGGGCCGCATGGTTCGAGATGGACGCACATCCTCGAGCGCCGTTACGAGATGAGCCAGGCGACGTTGCCGGGCGCGCTGATCACAAACTTGTTCCCGAATCCGGACCTGAGCGTGAACGGACCGTATGCGATGTGCGGCAAGTGTCATGACCTGACGAACCAGGTGATGAAGAACACGAGCTTCAACGATCACGCAAACCACATCAATGCAGGAGCGAGCTGCTCGACGTGCCACACGGCCCATGGAATGGGGGCCACGAGCGGAACTGTCAGCGGCGAGCGGCTGGTGAACTTCGATGTGAACGTTGTGGGGCAGAATAGCGGTCTGGCCATCAGCTACAACCGCGCGACGAACTCGTGCACGCTGGTTTGTCACGGCGTTACGCACACCGGTACCGGATCAGGGACGACGACGGCCGCGGCCCGGGCGACTGGAATCAAGCGCTAATTTAAGAACTCTAAAACACAGTGCCGGCGGTGCTTCCGTTCATCTCGTTCGATTTGTCGCCGTGACACTGTCGGCAGAACTGCGCTGTCTGGTTTGACGATGGGTTGGTGTCGGCGGGGTTGTAGGGCGCGCGCAGGAAGAACATGGTGGCGTAGTTGCCGGGAGGCAGACCGGAGTTGGAGCCCTGCGTGACTTTGACGACGTTCATGACGTGCGGCTCGTGGCACGTGGTGCAGACAATAATCGCGCGGTTGTTGTACGAGCCGGGTTTGACGAAGAATCCGTAGCTCTGGACGAAGCGGCTGGATGCAGCGCCGCGCATGGCGATGGCGCCGTTGGTTTCGGCGCAGTCCCAGCCCGAGCCGCCGCAGCGGATGTTGGCGTTGAGGCCCATTGGATGTTCGCTGATAAAGCTGCCCGCGCTGATGCCACTGCCACCGATGAGGGTGGGGACCTGGGAACGAATACCGTAGGTGGAGGGAAGTGTCTCATACACCTTGTTCTTCATCATGGCAGCGGGAGCGAAATTGCCATCGTGGCAGCTGAGGCAGGTCAGCATTCCGGCGACGTCGGGCGTGTTGGCTGACATGCTGGCGGGAAGGACTTCGACAAACTTGCCGCCTCCGGTGGTGATGGATCTGCCATAGAGACTAGTCACGTCTTCACCCCAGAGGATTGGGTTGCGCGCTGCGGATGCGTCGGGCGTGTGCGCCTTGCCGTTTCCCGATGCGCCGCTGTGCGGAGAGTGACAAGCGGTGCAGCCGCGGCCGTAGTTGAGATGCGCGCCGAGGACGTCGGTTCCGGGCGTGGTGATCTGGGCTGCGGCGACGATGCTCGAGGCAATGACGGCGAGTGCGGCAAACGAGATGCGATTCATGGAACGGAGCCTCACGGTTCTGTTTCATGTATCGGCGGAAGGGTGTGCGGGATTAGATCACACGGGTTTCTGATTGTTGTGGTGGAGGTGTTCTTTGCGTCCCACCCTAAATTGGTCTGACGACCAATTTAGAATGGGGCACCCGTCACCCGATCGAAGTCGAACTTCTTATGATCTCAGGGTTGCAGCTTTGGCGCGCGTTTCGGCGATGAAGGAATCGTCGTCGGCGGAGATGCCGGTCTTCATGGAGTCGAGATTGATGTCGACGTTGGAGAGAGCCCCGGTGAGGGCAGCCCTGGCGAGTGCAATACCGGTGATGAGATCGGAAGCCATATTGGGGTTCGTGATGGGCTTGAGGGAGTCGGCGATCTTCATGATCTCTGAGGAGTGTTGCGCTACTCCGAGGGGGACACTGATGGCTCCGCGCAGAGCGGCGTTGACGCCAATGCCGCCGTCATCGGCTTCTCGGGCGGCACGGTACGCTTTCATGACGACATTGTAGGATTCTGCGTCAGCGTCGATGGCGGATTTCAATTCCTCGCGGATCGTGGCAAGGCGAGCGATCGCTGCGCTCAGCCGGGCTTCGTATTGCAGGTAAGCCTTCTTGCCGCGAGACATGGAGGCGACCATATGCGCGAGGCCGGCGGCCATGGCTCCGGCTGCCGCTGAGGCGCTGCCTCCGCCGGGAGTTGCGGTGGGGGCGGCGAGCTGCTCAATGAAAGGGGCGACTCCCGCAGCAAGGCCGGCGCTGGGGCCGCCGGGGGCCATCTTGCCGGACATGACGGCGGAAAGGCGGTTCTCGAGGATGAGAGAGGAGTCGAAGTTTTCGACCTGGAGGAACCACTCGGCGGCGTGCTCGAGGGCGGCTTTGGGGATGAGGCCGACGATCTCGCTGGAGACAGGCATGACGCCATAACGCGCGGCTTCGCGCTTGACGAGTTCGAAGACGCGGTGGATGGGCGTTTGCTCGAAGTCGGTGAGGTTCATGGAGACCTGGGCCATGCCACGGACGAGGAATCCTGCGCCTTTGACGAAGCGCATGCCGCCGGAGGAGAAGCGGACGGCTTTCGCGATCTTCTTTGCGACGTCGACGTCAGTGGTGTTGAGAAAAACGTTGTAAGCGATCAGGAATTTGCGCGCGCCGACGACGGTGGCGCCGGCTGTGGGGTGAACGCGCGGTTCGCCGAAGTCGGGGCGGCGGGCGGGGTTGGTGGCGATTTCGGCACGGATGCCTTCGAACTGACCGCGGCGGATGTTTTCGAGATTCTGGCGCTCGGGTGCGGAGGCGGCAGCCTCGTAGAGGTAGACGGGGATTTCGAAGCGCTTCCATATTTCGGCGCCTACGTGCTTTGCCAGGGCGACGCAGTCCGCGAGGGTGACGCCTTCGATGGGAATGAAGGGGACGACATCTGCTGCGCCCATGCGAGGGTGCGCGCCCTGATGCTGGGTGAGGTCGATGAGTTCTGCGGCTTTGCCGACGCCGCGAATGGCGGCTTCCTGGATGGCCTCGCGGTCGCCGACGAGGGTGATGACGCAGCGGTTGTGGTCGGCGTCCATTTCGCGGTCGAGCAGATACACGCCGGGGACTCTCATGGCTTCGACGATGGCGTCGACCTTTGCTTTGTCGCGGCCTTCAGAGAAATTGGGAACGCACTCTACCAATGTGTTTGGCACGAGGAGAGGATAAATCAGCGGGCGAGTGCAGATGTTTCGGGATTGTTCACAAGCTGTATCCAGCTGGTCCTTGAGGGCGATCTCTGGGCGGTCACTCTCTTAGCGAGTCAGCTGGCGCTGCGCGCCCGATAGCAAGTCAGCGGGTGAGCGGTTTGATTGAGCAAAAGGCATTTCAGGTGAGGAGAGCTGCGAATCGGACCTGCGCTCGGCAGCGGTTGTATTCTCTACTTTGGAAATCGAGCAGGAGCTCACTATGACTACCGCAACCTCTCCCACGATTCACGCACCGCGCGGAACACAACTTCGCTGCAAAGGCTGGCAGCAGGAGGCGGCGCTGCGCTGCCTGATGAACAATCTTGACCCTGAGGTGGCGGAGCGGCCATCTGACCTGGTGGTGTATGGCGGGATCGGGCGTGCGGCCCGGAACTGGGAGTGCTATCACGCGATTGTTCGAGAGCTGGAGCGGCTGGGGCCGGAGGATACGCTGCTGGTGCAGTCGGGGAAGCCGGTCGCCGTGTTTCCGACACACGAGATGGCTCCGCGCGTGATCATCGCGAATTCGAACCTGGTGGGGAAGTGGGCGACGTGGGATCACTTTCACGAGCTCGACCGCAAGGGCCTGATGATGTATGGGCAGATGACGGCGGGGTCGTGGATCTATATCGGGACTCAGGGAATTCTGCAGGGGACGTTCCAGACGTTTGCGGCGCTGGCGGAGAGACACTTTGGTGGCAGCCTGAAACACAAGCTGGTTGTGACGGGCGGCATGGGCGGCATGGGCGGAGCGCAGCCGCTCTCGGTGACGATGAACGACGGCGTGGTGCTGGTGATCGAAGTGGACCGGTACCGGATCGATCGGCGGCTGGAGACGCGCTACTGCGACACGATCAGCGAGGATCTCGATGAGGCGCTGAAGCTGTGCGACGCGGCAAGACGCGAGGGACGGGCGCTTTCGGTGGGGCTGGTGGGCAACTGCGCGGAGGTGCTACCGGAGATTGCGCGGCGCGGGGTGCAGGTTGATGTGGTGACGGACCAGACGAGCGCGCACGATCCGCTGAATGGGTATGTGCCGCAGGGGATGTCGCTGGCAGAGGCGGCGGAGTTGAGGAGGCGCGATCCGGAAGAGTACGTGCGTCGGTCGACTGCCAGCATGGTGACGCATGTGGATGCGATGCTCGCTCTGCAGCGGGCCGGGGCGGTGGTATTCGACTATGGCAATAACATCCGGCGATTCGCGTTCGACGCGGGCTGTGCGGATGCGTTCCTGATTCCAGGGTTTGTGCCGGAGTACATTCGCCCGCTGTTCTGCACGGGTGCGGGGCCGTTCCGCTGGGTCGCCTTGTCGGGAGATCCAAAGGACATCGATGTCACGGATGACCTGGCGCTGGAGCTATTTCCGGATAACGAGATTCTGAAGCGGTGGATGAAGCTGGCGCGCGGCAGGTTTGCGTTTCAAGGGTTGCCGGCGCGCATTTGCTGGTTGGGTTACGGGGAGCGCGCGCTGATGGGCGAGGCGATGAATGACCTGGTGAAGCGCGGAATCATTTCGGCTCCGGTAGCGATCGGGCGGGATCATCTGGATACGGGTTCGGTGGCTAGCCCTTATCGCGAGACGGAGAAGATGCTGGACGGGTCGGATGCTGTTGCAGACTGGCCGTTGTTGAATTTCGCGCTGAATACGGCTTCGGGCGCGACGTGGGTGAGCTTCCATCATGGGGGCGGAGTCGGGATGGGCTTCTCGCTGCATGCGGGGCAGGTGACGGTGGCGGATGGGACGGAATTGGCTGCGAAGAAGATTGCGCGGGTGCTGAACAATGATCCTGGAATTGGGGTGGCGCGCCATGCGGATGCGGGGTATGGGCTAGCGCAGGATACGGCGCGGGAGAAGGGGATTCGCATTCCGATGGCGTAAAGTTAGTGCGGAGGCGGTCGCAGCTTGATCTTCTGGATGATTGTGATTGGCATTCTTGCAGCCGGTGCAGGCGTGGTGGCGTTAACGCAGCGAGCCGAGTCGCAAGAAGACGTGAATATTGCCAACACTGCAGAATGGCTTGAGACGGAAGGGACAATTCAGAGCGCTGCGATCGAAAGACTTGATAAGAACGTCTGGTACCCCGGGTTCGCGTTCTCTTACGTAGTGGATGGCGAATACTACTCCGGGAAATTCTTCCTGAAGGCCGACGATGCTCGATCTGAGGACCTGATCAGGAATCTGATTCACAACAAGCTCTCCATTCAGTACAACCCCGACGATCCGGGAGAGTGGTACATCGCCGAGAACACAATCGGGTCTTGCGAGATTATTCAGAAACTGAATTCCAATTACCCATCTGACAACGGGCTTTACAGGGATGAAGGAGACGCACCGGTCGATCTTCACCTCAATGGTTGAATCCAGCACTAAATCAGAGACTGTCATGAAAACTGCGATCGTCAACATTGGGCAGCTCGTAACGCTTGCTGGGACGGCGCGGCCGCGCGTTGGGAAAGCACTTAGTGCTTTCGGGATTATTGAGGACGCAGCTCTATTGGTTGACGAGGGCCGAATCGTTGCTTCGGGGCGTTGTGCGGATCTGAAGGCGAGCATTCCGGATCGTGCGGAGATCGTGGATGCGCAGGGACGGTGCGTCACGCCGGGGTTTGTGGATGCGCATACGCACCTTGTCTTCGCGGGGAATCGGGCGGCGGAATTTGAACAGCGGATTGCGGGGGTGACGTACCAGGAGATTGCAGCGGCGGGCGGGGGGATTCTGCGAACGGTTGCGCTGACACGCGCGGGGAGTGAGCAAGAACTCCTGCTTGCGTCGAGGCGGCATCGGGACTGGATGCTGCGCGGTGGGACGACGACGCTGGAGGCGAAGTCGGGATACGGGCTGGATCGGGAGACGGAGCTGAAGATGCTCCGTGTGATCCGACGGCTGAATGAGGAAGGGCCAGTGCGGATTGTGCCGACGCTGCTGGCTGCACATACAGTGCCACCGGAGTTTCGAGAGAGCGGACCAGCAGTTATGGCTTCCCAGGTCTCAGAATTGAGACCTGGGGCACCCGAGTATCGTGGGCGAGCGGAGTATGTGCGGTTCGTTTGCGAGGAGCTGATTCCCGAAGTTGCGGCAGAGAGGCTTGCGACGTATTGCGATGCGTTCTGCGACGATCATGCGTTTACGGTTGAGGAGACGCGGACTGTGCTGAGCGCAGCGAAACGGCATGGATTGAAGCTGAGGATTCATGCGGAGCAGTTCCGGTCGGGGACGGGTGCGGATCTGGCGGCGGAACTGGGCGGGGCAACGGCGGATCATCTGGAGACGGCGACGGAGGAGACGCTGGAGCGGCTGAGAGCGGCGGGCGTGCAGCCGGTTCTTTTGCCGGGGTCGGTGTTTGCGCTGGGTCGCAGAGAATATCCGCCGGCGCGGAAGATGGTGGAGGCGGGGCTGGCGATTGTGATTGCGACGGACTTCAACCCGGGGTCTTCGCCGGTGCCTTCGATGCCGTTCATCATGTCACTGGCTTGCGTGAAGATGAGGTTGTCACCTGCGGAGGCGCTGACGGCTGCGACGATCAATGCGGCGCACAGCCTGGGGCTTGGTGGCGAGGTGGGATCGCTGGAACCGGACAAGCAGGCTGATTTCCTGATTCACGAGTTTACGGATTATCGCGAGCTTGCGTATTTCATTGCAGCTCCGGCGCGACCGCGGGTCTTCATCGCCGGACGAGAAGTCAGCAGCTAATTCGGAGTTCCGCTACACGACGGCCGCGGAGCGGCGGGAGCGGCGGCGTTCGGCGGTGAAGATGGCGATTCCCAGACCCAGTTGGATGAGTGTGGCGCCGATGACTTTCGCGACAGCGAGAGCCTTGTTGGGCTGATCGGCTCCGGGAAAGAGCGAGAGGACGATGGTTGCGCTGGTGGCCGTGAAGCCGATGAGGGCGAGCGCGATGGCGACGGGCTTCTTGCCGGGGACGCGGCGAATGTTGGGGCCTGCGGGTTCGCGCTGCAGCTTGATCATCGATGCAAAGAGCAGCAGGTAGGGGATGAAGTAGCAGACCACAGCCATGCTGACGAGGACGTCGTAGGCTCCGCGGACCGTGGTTCCGGCCTGACCGAGAATTGCGACGAAGATGCTGGCTGCTCCGTAGACCGCGATGGCAACCCAGGGCGTGCGATAGCGCGGATGAATGGAGCCGAAGACGGGCGGCAGGTAATGATCGATGCCGGCGACAAAGGGAAGGCGCGAGGTGGAGGAGAGATTGGCGGCTGTCGATCCAACGGTGTTGACGCCGACGAGCAGTGCGGTTGGGACCAGGACCCAGCCGAGGCCGAGGCGATCGCTGAGCGCGTGCACTCCATTGACGAATCCCTGCAGGCCGCTGACGGACTCGCTGGGCAGCGCGACGAGGAGAGCAGCGGTTCCGCCGATGTAGCCGGCGGTGACGACGATGCCGCCGACGAGAATTGCCCAGGGGATTGTCTTGCGGGGATTCTGGATCTCGTCGCCCATGGCGCTGCCGGCTTCGACTCCGCCGAATGCGAAGAAGACTCCGGACCAGAAGACGGCGTTGTCGAAGGAGAGATGCGGAGTAAGACTGGCCGCAGTGAACTGGGTCGCGGAGCCGAACTTGTGCCAGGAGACTACGGCCATCATGATGAGCAGCGTGAGGGGAACGAGGCTGCCGATGGAGCAGATGTTGTTGAGCCACTTGCCGGAGTCGACTCCGCGGACATTGAGGACGACGGTGACGGTGAGCCAGAAGGCGGCGAAGGCCATGAAGTAGAGGGGACTGCTGCTGAGGCGGTCTGCGCGGCTGCCGAAGGGGATGAGCACCGAGGCTGCGCCGAAGTAGAGCACGCTGGCGAAGAACGGCAGATTGCTCATCCAGTACATCCATGCGGCGATGAAGGCGGTGAAGTCGCCGAAGGCGCGGCGCGTCCAGATGTAGATTCCGCCTTCTTCGGGATGGCGGGAGGACAGCTCCATGACTGAGGCGGAGAGCGGAATGAAGAAGCAGAAGAGGGCGGCGAGCCAGATGACGAGGATGCTGGGACCTGCTGCGGCGGCGGTCGAGGTCCAGCGCACGTTGAGCGCAACGACCACGTAGAAGAGCGCGAGGTCGCGAAAGCGGATGCCGCGCTTCAATGCCGGATTGGCAGCCATGTGGGTGGGAGAATAGCAGAGCCGCGTGGAGCGTACCAACCGAAAACGCAGATGTATTCTTGCGGAGGTGCGAGGGACAGGTATGAAACGCAAGGCTATTGGCTTCGTCTTTCTTGTTTTGTCGGCGGCTGCGATTGCGCAGTCGCCTGTGGTGAAGACACACTCCGGCGCGATCTCTGGAGTTGCGACCAAGGATGGTGGAGTTGTGAGCTTCAAGGGGATTCCGTTCGCGGCGGCTCCAGTTGGGCAGCTGCGATGGAAGGCGCCGAAGCCGGTGAGCGCGTGGAAGGAGACGCTGAAGGCGGATCACTTTGGCGCTTCGTGCATGCAGGGGCCGAACAGCGAGCTGCTGCCGTGGACGAAGGAGTTCATGTATGTGACTCCAGTGAGCGAGGACTGCCTGTTTCTGAATGTGTGGACACCGAAGGCCTCTGCTGCGGCAAAGCTGCCGGTGCTTGTGTACATCCACGGAGGAGCTTTCACGAGCGGATCGGGCGATGTTCCGGTCTACGATGGCGAGGCTCTGGCGCGAACGGGCATGGTGATTGTGACGATCAATTACCGGCTTGGCGTGCTTGGGTTCCTTGCGCATCCGGCCTTGACCGCTGAGTCGGAGCATCACAGCTCGGGAAATTATGGCTTGCTCGATCAGATTGAGGCGCTGCGGTGGGTGAAGGAGAACATCGGCGCGTTTGGCGGAGATGCGGCTCGTGTGACGATCGTGGGGCAGTCGGCCGGCGCGATGAGCGTGGCAGATCTGCTGGCTTCGCCGCTGGCCAAGGGGCTGTTCAGCGGAGCAATTGCGGACAGCGGAATCGGCGGGCGCGGCGTGCCGATGCAGACGCTGGATGAAGCGGAGAAATCAGGCGAGGCGTTCGCAAGCGCGAAGAAAGCAGCTTCGATCGAGGCGCTGCGGGCCTTGCCTGCGAGCGAATTTGCAAAGCCGGGCGGGCGATTTGCGCCAATCGTCGATGGGTGGGTTGTGCCGGAGAATGCGATCGCTGCGACGGAGCAGAAGGGCAGCGGAAGCGATGTTCCGGTGATTACGGGATTCCAGGCGAACGATGCGGCGCTGGGCGGTGGGCGAACGAATGCTGCGGAGCAGTTTCAGAACCGCGCGAAGCAGGCCTATGGACCGATGGCCGAGGAGTTTCTGAAGCTGTATCCGGCGGCGTCGGATGAAGAGGCAAAGCAGTCCGGAGTTGCGAGCGGACGCGACCGTCTGAAGGCTGGAATGTATCTGTGGGCGAGCAAGCGCGCGGAGACGCACAAATCGCCGGTGTACATTTACTACTTCGATCGCGCGGTGCCGTGGCCGGCGCATCCGGAGTATGGAGCGTTTCACTCCGGCGAATTGCCGTATACGTTTGGAAATCTGGCGATCTTCGATCGGCCGTGGGAGCCGGTGGATCGAACGATCTCGAAGATGATGATGACGTACTGGAAGGACTTCTCGTCGTCGGGCGATCCGAATGGTGCGAGTGTTCCGCGCTGGCCTGTGGTTGAACCGGGCAAACCGGTGGTGATGCGACTGGGAGCGGAGAGCGGACCGATGCCGGTGATGGATGCGGCGAAGCTTGACTTCTGGAAGCGGTACTTCGAGTCGCCGGAAAGCAAGAATGCGGGGCCGTTCTAGAGGCCGGTTCGTGCGGTTGCCGAGAGGAGTCGTTTCAGGTCTCGGCGGAAATGCACCCATAAGGTTGCATTTCATTGAGCCTGGTACCCCCGCCCCCTCCCCATATACCCAAGAAAGAAATATCGTGTTTTCTTCAACTTGCAGCGATGGGCCGTCCGCAAGTGTATCTCAGGATTGAACTTAGCCGCAAGTGTGTCCTGGCGAACGACTTAGCCGGATACTAGTCTCCCTGGGCCGGCTGTGGATGTGAATGACGCGTTGTTCTCGAGCTTTTCTCTCCGATGTTCAACTTGGCCGTCTGCCCAAAGAGTGTGTGCACCCTGGAGCGAGAGGTTCTAAGTCTCATTATGAACTTTTCGAAGAAATAGACTGCAAAGCTGCCGGAGATTTTTCGTGGAAATGTGCGCGCCGGTAACGGTCAGAACGCGGACGCGATCAGGAGAGCAAAGCACTGGGCCAGAAGTGAGACGGTGAGGAGTGGAACGCGAAGGAGCAGCGAGCGATCCCAGGAGGCCTGGAGTTCTCTTGCGTTGGGAAGCGTTTCGCCGTTTTTCGCCGCACGTGTCTGGATCTGGTTGATGGGCTTGGAGAGGCGGAGGTAGCCGATGGTGAAACCAATCAGCATGAGGAGCGATGCGAAGTAGAACCAGCGCTGCTGATGCCCGGTGAGGATGGCGAGCAGCAGGTTGAGGAGCATCGCAGATATGGCCCAGAAGGGCATGCGCGTGTCGGCGATCAGGTGGAGGAACCCCATCACCTCAGTTGAAGCCGAGGCGGAAGCGAGCTTGAGAGCGGGACGGCCGATGGTGAGGAAGAACATGTCGGTGCCAAATACCACGGCCGTGCACAGAATCGCGATGGGAGAAAACAGAACGATGAGGTGGTTCATTGCGTGCTCTCTTTCGGGGTAGGGTTGCGGGTCAGATTGCGTGGATCAGGAGAAGCCCGGCGGCGAGCATGATGGCGCACGTAACGCCATGGACGGAGAAGGCCGTGGCCCTGCGTCCGCCGGACAAGAGGATGTTGGACATGTCGCCGAAGGGGATGAGGGCGAAGACGAGTAGCACGATCCCCACGTTGCGGCTGTCGGCGGCCAGCATGAGGGTGAGAACGACGAGGCCCGAGGCGATGTCGCGAATGCCTTTAAGCCGGAGCCAGGCGAGGGTGTCGCGGTCAGAGGCGGGAGGCTTGAGGCCAAACCCTGCCAGGATGCGCTGGGGTGCCGCAATGTAGAAGGCGCCGATGATGATGATGCCTACAGAAACCAGAACGGCGGCGATGAGTGGAACTGTGCTGTGCATGACGTTCTCCTCTGGTAGAAAAGCTAGCAACGCTAGATGAGATGGATCGGAATGGAGGGAGGATTCAGCAATCCTGTGGAAAAACCTAGCAATGCTAGAATATGTAGCTATGGTCAGAGAAGAGGCAGGGGATCGGATTGCCAGGCGCAAGGCGCGGGACCGGGAGGCGCGGCGCGAACGGATTGTAGGGGCAGCGCGGCGGATTGCAGAGCATGAGGGTTGGGCGAGCGTCACGGTGCGGCGGCTCTCTGACGAGATCGCATACAGCCAGCCCGTTCTCTACAGTCATTTTGAAAGCCGCGAGGGAATTCTTGCGGCGGTTGCACTCGAGGGGTTTCGCGAGCTCGGTCCGGCTCTGGAGAAGGCGCGGTCGAGCGGCAGCCGGGGAAAGGCCATCGAGCGAGTTGCCGGAGCGTATCTCAAATTCGCCGAGTCGTCGCCGGCTCTCTACGAAGTGATGTTCACGCTGGGGTTGACTGTGCCCTTTGGGGATGCGGCGACGCCGGTGGAGCTGCGGTCTGCGTTCTCGAAGCTGGTGCAGTTGTTTGAAGGCAGGAAGGCAAAGCCCGAGATTGTCGCGGAGCTGTTCTGGGCTAGCCTGCACGGGATCGCAGAGCTGACGAGGACGAGGCGGTTTCCGCCGGCCTGGCAGAAGGAGCGACTGCGGGTGCTGGTGGCGCTGTTTACCCGTTTGCAGTGACGGGGAAGGCTACTCTGGAAACCCCCGCGCGGGATGGTCGCATCTCACTATTTTTGCCAACGAGATGCGACATTTCTGTTTACTGTTTCTGACGCTTTTGCTCCTTGATCCCGCGATCTACGCTGCCGACTCCCAGAGGCAGCCTCCACCGTTCCAGATCTATGCCGGATATTCGCGGCTCTCCAATTCGTTCAATGGATTTCCGGGTCAGCATAAGCCGCTGAACGGCATGTACGCAGGCGTAGCGTTTCCGGAGTGGCGCCACCTGCGCATCAAGGTGGACTACTCGCTCTACAAGGGAACCAACCAGGGCGATCCGCAGAATGCGTTCTTCATCATGGCGGGCGGGCAGTACGGAGGCACGTGGCATCGCGAGCGCTTTTTCGTGGAGGCGCTGGCGGGCGAAGGCGCGGTGAACGGCACGTGGCGCAGCACTGCGAACACGAACTACAAGAACGGAAATACCGGCACGATCGCGTCGTTTGCGGAGTTCCTGGGCGGAGGCGTCGATACGCCGATCGGCTCTCACACGGCGTTCCGAATCGAGGGCGGCGTACAGCACAGCAACTTCGACGCGCTGACTCCGCTGCCGCAATCGCTTCCGTACCATCCGGCGGGCTTGCCGGATTACTTCGGGCGCATTTCAGCGGGCGTGGTGTGGACGCCGCGACTGGGGCCGGAGATCGTGGCTAATTCGCAACCAGCAATTCACCATCCGGTTGAGTCGGAGGTTGCGGTGGAGAGCTTGAACTCGGTGGGCCATATCCATCTGTTCTCCGACGAGTGGTTCAGCTACTTGAACGCGGGGGCAGTGGAGTACGACCGGCACTCGTGGGGCAGGGTGCTTGGGGCTGACGTGGACTACGCCGGCGAGGTGCTACCGGTGATCATTCTGCGGGAGCCGAGCGTGACGGATGTCTACGGGGATCGGCTGGCGCCGGGTAGAAAGACGGTTTACGGAATTGGGATTCTGCCGATTGGGGCGCGCGTGATGTGGTTCAGCCACGGACACGTGAAGCCGTTCTACGACATTAAGGCGGGGATGACGGGGTATACGAAGAAGGTGTTTTCGAAGTATGCGTCGTACCAGGATTTCGCGCTGGACCAGGATGCGGGCGTTCAGTTTCGTTTGAGTGAGCGGGTCGATCTGCGGACTGCGTTCGGATTTTTGCATCAGTCGAATGGGTTTGTGGTGCCGAGCAATCCGGGGCTGGACGAGATGAACTGGAGCGCGGGGCTCAGTTATCATCTGGGGCGGCCGGTTGCGGTGCAGTGAGTGGGATGAGTGGATGGGGTTGGTGAGCGTCGTTGAAAGTGGTGGATCGTCGAAGGGTTCTGGTCGCGCCTTCGGGGCTGTTCTGATGGCTAGCGTCTGAGTTCGGCGGCGAGGCTTTTCATGGCGGCGTTTTCGAGGATGACTTCGCCGCGTTCGCTGCTGTGGATGGCGACTTCGGCGGCGATGGAGCGGCCGAGAATCTGCTGGTCGATGTTGCCGAATTTGCCGGGGATGAGGGAGCCGAACCATCCGGCGTATGCAGGCGTGTGCGCATTGCCGACGATGATGCCGGGGCGAAAGATGGCGAGGCGCGGGAAACCGATGGCGCGCACGGTGTCTTCTTTCATGCCCATGACGCGGACGTATTTGAAACGGCTGCGGGCGGTGCTGCCGACGGCGGAGAGCAGGCAGAAGTGGGCGATGCCGGCGCTGCGGCAACCGCGCGCGAACGCGCCGACGACGCCGAGTTCGAGGCGCTTGAGTTCTTCTTCGGTCCAGCGCATGGATCCGGAACCAACGCCGACGCAGCTGATGGCGCTGGCCGGGCCCTGTCCGAGAACTTCGCGGGCGAGGGTGATGGTGCGATCGGCGAAGTCGGAGCCGGCGGTGTCGAGAACGATGTTGCGGATGCGCGGTTGAGGTGCGACGGGCTTGCGGGTGATCATGATGACTTCGCGGCAGGCGGGGATGGCGAGGAGTTCGGTGACGGTGGCGCTGCCGACCTGACCGGTACCACCAAGGATGATTGCGGCGAAGTTGTTGGTCATGAGATGAAGTCCTCTTTGTATCCCACCCTAAATCGGTCTCACGACCGATTTAGAATGGGGCACCCAAATCTTCAGTCGGTATTCAGGTCTTTGAGGACGGCCATGGCGGCGTTGCGGCCGTTGATGCCGATGACGGAGCCGCCGGGGTGGGTGCAGGCTCCGCAGAGGTAGACGCCTTGCATGGGGGTGCGGGCGGTGAGGCGCTTGTCCCACATGTAGGCGGGGAGGCACTCGCCCTGGAAAATGTGTCCGCCGGTGAGGCCGACTTTCTGCTCGATGTCAGGGGGCCCAAGAACCTGAGCGTCGAGGACGGCGGAGTCGGTGAAGCCGTCGCCGATGTTGCTCGCGAAGCGGGCGAGAGACTTCATGGCGAGAGCGCGAACCTCGTCGCGGCGCTGGTCCCAATTGCCGTTCGCGAAGGTGTAGGGGACGTATTGCGCGAAGACGCTCATGGTGTGCTCGCCGTGGGGGACGACGGTGGAGTCGTGGACGCTCTGGAAATAGAGTTCGCACCAGAGGTGGTCGGGGAGTTCGCCGCGGCGGGCTGCGGCGTAGCCGGCTTTCCACTCGTGTTTGGTAAGGGGCGTGTTGATCTGGCCGTAGTGGTGGGCTTCGTTGGTGCCGGGATGCGCGGTGAAGTTGGGGAGCTCGCGGAGGTGGACGTTGAGCTTGACGGTGCAGCCTTGAATAGGAATATCGAGAACGCGCTGCTTCCACGCGGTGTCGGCGGCAGTGCCGAGCATCGTGAGAGTGCGGCGCGGGTCGGCGTTGGAGATGATGATGGGAGCGGAGATGCGATCGCCGCTGTCGAGCAGAATGCCTTCGCCGGGGATGATTTGCGCGACGGGGACTCCGGAGACGATGGTGGCGCCGGCTTCGCGCGCGGCGTCGCAGAAGTAGAAGGAGACCATGCCCATACCGCCTTTGACGTAGCCCCACATACCGGGCATTCCGCCGAGGCGACCGGAGGAGTGGTGAAAGCGGATGGATGCGGTGCCGGGGTCGAAGGGGCTGGCGTTGGTTCCGATGACGCCTTGGCCGAGCATCGCGATCTGAAGGCGTTCGTCGCGAAGGTAGTGCTCGACCATCTCGGCCATGGACCAGTCGAAGAGGACGGCGCGGGCTTCGGTGTCGTTGCCGAGGCGGGCTTCGATCTCGTCGCGGGTGGGGGCGTCGCCGACCCACAGATCGCGCTGGGTGGAATTGGTGGCGGCGGGGCGGAGGGTGTCGCGCAGACGGCGGATGACGGCGCACATGGCGTTCCAGCCATCGACGTCGGTGGGAGAGAGCTTGCGAACGGCTTCGGCGCAGCGGTCGTCGTCGTCCCACAGTTGGATGGAGGAGCCGTCGAGGAAGGGAACGAAGAGGCCGTTAACGGCGGGGGTCCACTGGAAGCCGCGACGAGGGAGGTCGAGTTCTTCGACGACGAGCGGATGAAGCAGGCCGGCGAGATAGGCGCAGGGAGACATGCGCACGCTGGGAAATGGCTCTTCGATGGTGCATGCACCGCCGATGCGCTGGCGGCTTTCGATGACGAGGACGCGTTTACCGGCGCGGGCGAGGTAGGCGGCGCAGGCGAGGCCGTTGTGGCCGGCGCCGACGATGATCGCGTCCCAGCGTTTCGCGGCGAGGTCGCGGATGGGAACAGGAAGGCCGATTTCGCCGAGGACCGCGGCTGTGGGGGACTCCATGGAAGCTACGGTAACACTGCGGGGACGGCGCTATGGTAATGGGTGTGTGGAGAGAGTTTGTGTAGCCGGGGTTTACTGCCAAATGACCATCGCCGAGGTGCTGGAGACGGTGAGGGCGTTGCGGGAGACAAAGGGCACGCTGGCGAACTGGAAGGAGGCTGTTGTTTTAACGATGTTGCCGCCCTTGGCGTTGGAGGTGTTCTGTACGCAATTGGTGACGCCGTCGGGATTGCAGAACCAGACCTGCACGGTCATGGCGCCGCCGCCGGGCAGGCCGGATGCGAAGCTCTGGACCTGGGCGAGCGTGGTGGGGCAGGCGGTGATGGTGGGGTTGGAACAGGTGGTGCCGCGCACGCTGGCCCAGCGGCAGGTTTCACGCGCGACCTGCGCGGTGGAGTTGTACATGAAGAAGACGAGGCATAGCTCGATGACACCGATGAGGAAGGAAAACAGGACGGCCGATCCGATGGCGAACTCGACGATGCCTGCGCCGAATTGATCGTGAAGAGAGAGCGATGAGATCGGGCGGAGGATGAATTTCCGGATCCAGTCGTGAGCCACCATCAGTTCACCATGACCATGGTTGCGGTGCGCGTGAGCGTCAGAGAGGGAGGGAGGCCGGGAGCGTTCACGATGGATCGAACGGTGGCTTGCGCGGTGATCTGGACGTAGGGCTGGACGCCGGCAAGGCAGCTTGGAATGGAGTTGCCGGCGACCGGGGCAGAGCCGGTGCAGCCTGTAGCCATGGTGACGGAGAGCTGGGTGCCGGCTTTCAACATGTTCTGGAGTTCGGGAGCGTCGTTCTGGACGGCGGCTGCAACCTGCGCCTGCGTGGGAAGGGCAGTGTTGGAGTTCGCCATGTAGAACTGCACGGCGTAGCTTGCTCCGGCTGCGGCGGCGTTGGAGAGTTCGATTCCCTGATAGACCATGAAGGCGCTCTCGGTGGTGCCGAGCAGCAAGACCGGTCCCAAGGTGCCGAGGAGCAGCGCTGTTTCGACGAGCGAGCTTCCGCGTTCGCCGCGGTGTTTTCTCGTTCGCGCTGAAGATCGTTTCATGGTGCACCGCCTCAGGCTGGTCATTGCGTGAGTGAGACGCCGCCGTTGGAGGGAGAGCCTCCGCCGGCGGGGATGTAGGAGTCAGTGAAGCTGCTGCCGCCGATGACGCGCACGGTGGCGGCAATGATGTTGGCGCTGAGCGATTGAGTGCTGGTGCCGTTGCCGAGGAGCAGATTGGTATTGGGTGCGTAGAACGTGCCGGTGACCTGGGAGTTGGAGCCCCCGCCGAATTCGAAGGTATCGGGCGAGGAGGCGGAGGCACCGTCATAGATGACCACGCCTTTAATGCCCTGGGAGATGGTGGCGGGATTGGCGGGAGCGGAGAGGTTCAGGGTTGTGTTGTTCTGAATGCCGCAGTTGCAACTGCCGCCGTAGCTGTACCCGACGAGCGATGAACCGGGAGCGAAGTAGAGTGTCACTCCGTTTCCGTTGATGGTGGTGCCGCCGCCGGAGTTGAAGGTGCCGGTGAAGATGTAGAGGCCGGGGTTCATGGTGAGAGTGGCGACGTTGGAGAGATCGAAGTTGTTGTAGGTGCCGGGATTGATGGTGAAGGAGCGGCCGCCGGCGTTGGGAGGGTTCCAGGGAAGGGAGCCGGCTCCGATGGTCGAGCCCGGCGTGATGACGGGCATGGTGCCGGCGTAGGGATCGACGCACGCTGCGGTGGTTTGTGTAGCGGGCGCGGCGGTGTTGGTCGGGTTCGCGATGCGGCCACCCTGGCTTGAGCAGGTGTCGCCGCTGCCATAGACGCCGCACGCGCCGCCCTGGCTGTCGAGGGAGAGGGTCAGGATCTTGCCGCTCTGCGAAGCGTACACACCAACGCCGCCCGCGCCGTTGCTGTTGCCGCAGACGCCGCATTTTGGGGCGCTGATCTGGCTGTTGCCGTTGACAATGATGTCGGCCTGCATCACGGGATACATGCTGGGATCGGTGGTGCCGGTTTTGCTGAGCGCGGTGATGCAGCTTTGGTTCGAAGCGATACGGTAGGAGGCTTGCGCCGATGCGGTGATGCCGAGTTGAGAGAATCGGGAGTTGATGAGGCCCATGAAGATGGTGGGCACATTTTTTGTAACCGTGACGTCGACGTAGACGGTGCTGCCCGTGCCGGCGATGTTGTCGGTTGCAGTGACGGCCGCTTGTCCGACGCCGCTGCCGAGGGTGTAGCCATTCTGCCTAACGGCTGTTTGTGCGGAGGTCAGCGCGCCGGCTCCAAGGCTCTCTCCTGCTGCTGCGGCGAGCGCGGCATTGTCGGCGGCCAACTGAAGCTGCCGCTTCTGCTGGTAGAGGAGGCCGACATCGACACCCAGTCCGATGAAGCCGACGAGGGCGAGCAGACAGAGAGCGACGAGGACGATGCTCTGACCCGATTCGTCGTTCAGGAACTTCATGCGCGGCTCCGCTAATGCTGCATAGGAGTGTCCTGTGCCGGCGCGTCGTTCGTGTGTTGGTGAGCGAACGCAAAGCCTGGGTTCCGGCACAGGGCTCCTGCCTAGATATCGGCAGAGGGGGCGGAAAGTTCAGGGTTTTTGATCGCAGGCGGTGGGAGTTAGGCAGCTGGAGTTGCGGCCCTTTCAAAACCGGGCGGCTCCGAAGAGGCGTCACCAGCCCTTCACGCCGGCCGATTTCCCAGAGCAAAGCCAATTGCGCAGAGCAGCAATCCCGAGAGGATGCCGATCGCCTCACCGGCCCAGAAATCGAGATGCATGACGTTTCTGAGGAAGCGGTCCCCAAGTAGAAAGACAAGGACACCGATCACCATCAGAGCTTTGGCGAGGAACTGAATCGCGGCGACGCGAGCTGATTGTGGGGATTCATTCACGAGAGATGATTCATTGTCACATCACCAAGGGCTTGGTTCGCGTATCTTCGGAACTCCGGACTGGCGATCATTTTGCCTTATTCGATGAGCACTTGGCCTCGTGCGATACCTGTGAGAGCAACGTTGCATGGGCAGCTAGCCGAGGTAGCGCCACGCAGGGATGAGGACGGCGGTCTCCGCCACGAGGAGTAAGGGCATGGCGTAGCGATAGACGATGTGGACACTTCGATCTTTCAAGACGTCGTGAGCGATACCGGTGATGATGAGCAGGTCTGTCCCTGCATAGAAGAAGTGTCCTGGAAGGTACGTGCCCGGGAATCGGGCGAAAGCTGCGTTGCTAAGGATGGCCGTGCCGATGAGCAGGAGACGCCTGTGAAAGGCCGGGCGCTTTCTCCACAGAAGGGCGAGAGCGACGGAGATACCGAAGGCCACCATGCTGAGCAGGCCAATCCTCTCGAGGGGCAGAGGCACGGACTTGTGGAAGGTTGCCCACAATCCCGTTCCTACGACCAGAACGGCGTCGCCGGCGCCAAACCACCCAAGCAATCGATGGACGCGGAGGTTTCGCCATCGCACGAGAGCGGATTGCACAACCATGAAAAGCATCCAGCCATAAAAGACAGCGCCGTGAAGACTGAGCAGGAGCATGTCATGAGGGGGGCGCTGCGAATGCAGAAGGCCGGGACCGATGGTGCGGCTGAAGCCGTACGTAACCAGCACGAGCATGAGCAGCGAAATCGCGAGATAGAACGTGCGGGGGGCGGCCAGCGCGCGAGGAGGGCGGACATCGAGCATCGTGCGCTCCACTCAGGGCTTTATTGGGGGTGCTGGGTCGATGATAATCGATGCGAATAGGGGATTTCGAAAGCCGAGACCGGAACTGCGCTGCTGGTTTTCGATGAAAACTTGAAAGGTCCGTATAGTGGTGTTCGGGAACTATAACTTCCACTCGAATTGTTCGCTGCATGACCTGGCATTTCAATAGCGTTGTTTTTCTCGCGATGGGAGTGTTTGCACTCGCAATGGGTGTCTTCTGTAAGGAGTTCTATACCGGAACGATTGCAAGGCAGTCGAAGCGGCGGATACAGACGTGGTTCGGTCGATTGTGGTTCCTTGGCCTTGCTGCGTGGGTGTTGTATATGGCTGCGGCATCTTGGAAATAGCTGTGCTCCGGTTAAGCCTGCGATGGGCAAGTGGTCAGCAAGACAAAAGGAATTCCGTATAACGAGGTCATTCGCCCGAAGTGAGGCGAGAACAAACGAACCGGGTCAGTGAAATAAGGTAAGAACCAGAAAAAGCAGAACTGCATTCAGTGCGAGGAAGAGAGACGCGAAGAAGCGCCATTTCGGTTTTGACTGAGCGAGATAAACAAGCAGGGCTCCGATCAGAAAGGAGGCACCGAGGGCGAGGTTCTTCCACTCAGGCGAGTTCGGAGCAAAAACTGGACCCCAAAGCATTCGCATTCCCCAACGCACAGACGAGGGCTGCATTCTAATATCATGTTCTCATGGGTTGATAGAATCGGCGCGCCTCGAGCGCTCAAACCCTCCGTATGCGCGGTCATTCGCCCGGACGCTCACACTCAAACAGGCAAACCGTATCGCTCCGCGTATTCGGATCGAAGAGTGTTTTGGTACCAAGAGTTGAACGTGTCAAATCGCTGCGCTTCTGGCGACGCACTGGTGGTGGAGATTGCTTTGCTACTCCGAGTGAGCGGTCGGCAATCCGCGAGTAATCTCCGAATTCGCGTGGCCAGACACATCAGTTTTTGTGTCCGGCCCTGTGGGGGCCAGGCTGAGTCATCGTAGTTTGCGGGCAGTTCCTTTTCGTCGCCGGAATCCGTTCATGAACACCTTCAGTCCACCCAGTACGAATAGAAGTGCGATCAGGACTGAAACAAATACGCACGCGGGAGACTTGCGGTCGGGCGACATCTCTCGAACTGATTCGATCAGGACTGCGCCGCCGAGCATAAAAAACACGCCAAATATACAAGCGCCAATTCGCTGCACGACTGGTGCGTCAGGAGACCCTTTCCAGAGGAATTCGTCTACACTCCGGCCATTCACCATAGTGTCCGGCCAGATTGTGTTTCTCTGCTTCTCCTTGATCTCTTCAATTGCTCGGTGCTGAGGTTCTGAATTGCTGTTCATGCTGCTGCAACCGCCGTTGAGAATGCACGAAAGTGTAAAGCACCCACTTGGAAAGCACCCTGTTTTGGACTGATCCTATGGTCGGCAATTCAGAGTGACCGATGATTGCCAGGTCATCTGCCGAACAGTCGCTGGAAGAGGCTACGTCGCGGCGACTCGCTGTGGCGTGATTGGAGCTTCTCCTGCAGATGTTCGGGCAGGATCACTCGGCTCGCTTGCGGATCAAACAGCACGAGGCCATGTTTGTACGCGAGAGACCCGACCTCCTGAGCTACATCTGTGGCTTTCGACCACACGCATGACATGACGACAGCTCCACCGGAATGGTTCAGCGCACAAGACCACGGACAGAAGTCAAATTCACCGACCCTGTCTTCTGGGATCGTGTCGATCTCTGGCCACTTCTGGATCAGTTCCTGATAAAAAGCTTCGACATTTGCGCTCTCTCCTTCGAGAAAGGGCCAATCCTCGCAGAGTCGGTCATAGATTTCTAACGCTTGCGCGTCTGTCATCGCTTCTTCGCTATTCCACACGGCCAGATCGAAGCTCATTTGGGGAGGATTCTACATCGTTCAACTCCACGCGTTTTCTCCGTCGCGCTAGTTTTCGGAAGTTTGGCCGGATGCGATGCGGAAGCTGTTTCCGTACAGACGGCGACGCGGGAGTGGATACCGATGAGTCAGATTCATCACAGAGGCTTGTGCATTGCATCACCGCAGTGGCAAAGAAATGAGCAGATAAGAGACGCGGGCTTTCCTGCCTCCCTCAAAGAGCACTGTCCAACTGGCTTGCACCCCCGGAGGCAAGAAGCAGGATCTTGTTTGGACCTTTCGGTGTGCTGTCCCGCTTGAATCTGCCGACGGCCGAGTGACCTACCACCGCTCCATTCCCTTCAATCGCCCGGCAACCGAAAGGGAAATGCATAAGGGGAGGATGTCATGAAACGACTCGGCGCACTCACGTGCGTTGCAGCAATTTCGCTTGCTGCGCTCGCGATTCAAGGTCAACCTTCTGCAAAGCGAAACCAATTCACCGTATTTGACCCTCCGGGTTCGACGAACACTCTGCCCAAGAGCATCAACCCAATGGGGGAGATCACCGGTGAATACACGGATGCTGACAATGTGCGGCATGGCTTTCTGCGCGCTCCGGATGGCACGATCACCACGTTTGACCCTCCCGGATCGATTTCAACCACACCGATGAGCATCAACCCGGCGGGCGCGATCACGGGGTACTGCTATATCGCCGACAGTGGGTCGCGCAACTTTCTGCGCGATCGCGACGGCGCGTTCACGATATTTACGCCCAACCGGTATAGTCCCCTTACCGCTGCCTTGAGCATTAATCCGGCGGGCGCGATTGCGGGAGTATGGAGGGACTACTCTGCTGACATGATGCATGGCTTCCTGCGCGCTCACGACGGCACGATCACCACGTTTTTTCCGCCGGAGTTCTGGGTCGTCTATTCCTTTCCTGATGCCATGAGCATTAATCCGGCAGGCGTGATCACCGGAGGGTATGAGGTGTTCGATACAAATATCCATTGGTTTGTTGGACACGGCTTTGTGCGCGCGGCCGATGGTGCATTCACTACGTTTGATCCTCCGGGATCGATTTACACAGTGCCCTGGAGTGTCAACCCGGCAGGGGCGATCGCCGGACAGTATGTCACCGAGGGTTACAGGGGGCACGGCTTTCTACGCGCGCCCGATGGCAACCTCACAACGTTTGATCCTCCGGGATCGATCTTTACCTCAGCCCGAGCCATCAATCCGAGCGGCACGATCGTTGGAAGCTACAGCGATGCCGGCTATGTGACGCACGGTTTCCTGCGCGCTGAGAGTGGGGCGTTCATTACGTTTGATCCTCCGGGGTCGACATACAATGAGCCGGTTGCCATCAACCCGAGGGGTGAAGTTACGGGTAGCTACAAGGACGCCGAAGGGGTGTCTCACGGCTACGTGTGGAGACCGCGATTCTGATTGGCTGCTACTTGACGCTGATGTCGCCGTCTACGTCGACGACGAGGGAGTCGCCCTGGATCTGCATGGAGTGGACCTTGAGGCGCTCGAGACTGACCTGGTAGCCGGAGGAGGCGGTGGAGCCCTCGAGGGCTTTGCGGAGGAGGTCGGCGGCGTCGACCTTCATGCTGGAAGGAACCTGGCGGCTGAGGAACGGGGTGAGGAGGAAGTTGAGCTCGCGCTGATCGCTGACGCGGAGGAGTTGAGCGTCGCGAAAGCCGATGGACTCGCCTTCGCCGTACGGAGCCATGGAGACTTCGGCGAGAGGCGAAAGGGAGATGCCGATGCAGGCTCCGCCGACGGATTTGCCCATGCGGGCACGGGTCTTGACTTTGACGACGATGCGGTCCTGGACGAAGGCGACACGGGCGTCGTCGGCGTAGACGGAGCAGGCGGAGCGAGGGGTGCCTTTGAGATAGAAGCGGCCGTTGGGCCCAGTGAAGAGCTGCTGCTTTAGAGTGCGCTCGAGGGCGTCGCGGCCGATGCGCAGCTCGGCGGCTGGGGCGGGCGAGGCTCCGGCGGCAAGCAGGGCAAAGCTGCAGAGGGCAACCGGCCAGATTTTCTTCATACCTTTATAGTGCCATCAAAAAGCGAGAACCGCCATTTGGTAGAGTGGGGAAGTGGCAGAAAGGACACATGTTAGAACAACTTGTCAGATCGTAACCGGGGGCAAGTCATTCATTATGTGTTACCTGGGTCCGGTATTTCCTCAGGCTTTTCCACTCTGAAAACGCTTAACTTTTTGGGCATTTGCTATTGATTTTTATAGCATTTCTACCTAAAATAGAACCCATAGAGTCGCCTTAGGGCTGCCGAGGACCCCCAGCCAGTCGCCCAAGGTAGTTGGAAAGCAATCCCACTCCTTTCTGAGGAACAAAAATACCAATGGCAAAGCGTAGAGGAAATCCGAATTGGGGCAAGCCTGAGCCCATCGGCCCAGTTGTACCCACCGTGACCTCCTTCGAACAGATCGTCAAGGAGTTCAAGTTGACCCCGGATCAGTACATCCGGTCCACCCGTCTTCGTGAGTGGGCCCGCCGGAACAAAAACTCCAAGTACATTCCTGAGGCACTGCTTGAAGCATGGGGCTTTGAGATCGAGTCTACGTTGTAGATCTCTGGTTCAACCTCTGTCAACGAAACGCCGCCTACGGGCGGCGTTTTCGTTGCGCGAAAGTAACGGTCTTTGCGGCGGCGCTTGCGATAAGCGAGAATGAAAGTTGATCCCATGCCTGAGAGCCAGCGCACCTTCGAGCCGCCCTTTATCGATGTTCCTGGAGCCGTTGCAGAGATCCGCGCGGGCCGCATGGTCGTAGTGGTTGATGACGAGGATCGCGAGAACGAGGGCGACCTGACGCTGGCGGCGGAGTACGTAACGCCGGAGGCGATCAACTTCATGGCGCGGTATGGGCGCGGGCTGATCTGCCTGACGCTGACGGAGGAGCGGGCGGATTACCTGCGGCTGTTTCCGATGACGCAGCAAAACTCGTCGCGCTTTGGGACGGCGTTTACCGAGACCATCGAGGCACGCGAGGGCGTGACGACGGGGATCTCGGCGGCGGACAGGGCGCATACGATCCGGACGGCGATCGATGCGAAGTCGACGGCGGCGGATCTGGCAAGGCCGGGTCATATCTTTCCGCTGCGCGCGCGTCAGGGAGGCGTGCTGGTGAGGGCGGGGCAGACCGAAGCGTCGGTGGACCTGGCGCGGATGGCGGGGCTGAATCCGTCGGGCGTGATCTGCGAGATCATGCGCGATGACGGCGAGATGGCGCGGATCCCGGACCTGATTCCGTTCTGCACCGAGCACAAGCTTCGGATTCTGACGGTGGCGGAGCTGATTCGCTACAGGCTGAGGAACGAGCGGTACATTGTGCGCGCGGGCGAGACGCGGATCCAGACGAAGTACGGCGAGTTCAGGATGATCGCCTACGAGAGTGAAGTGAATGGGGGCGAGAGCCACATTGCGCTGGTGCGCGGAGATCTGTGCCCGAGCTGTCCGGCGTGTACCGAGGGCTCGGCGAATGTGCCGGGGGACCCGCGCTCGAACCGGCCGCCGTGTTCTCATGCGGTGTTGGTGCGGGTGCATACGCGCTGCACGGCGGGCGACGTGTTTGCGGCGGACTGCCGTTGCCGCGAGATGCTGGACCAGTCGATGCGGATGATTGCGGAAGAGGGCTGCGGAGCGATTCTGTATCTGCACAACACTTCGCGGGGATTCGAGATTGAGAAGGAGCCCGCGGGGGGATCGGCGTTTGAGATTGCGGGCGCGGCGGCGGTTCCGGCGAACCGGCTGATTTTGCATCAGGAGCTGCGGACGCGCGAGGGTTCACAGGCAAGGACCGGGCGCATTCTGCGGGCCATTGGCCTGGGCGGGCAGATTCTGTCGGATCTGGGAATTCAGCGGATTCGGCTGCTGTCGAATACGCCGATGCACATTCCGGCGCTGGAAGGATTCGGGCTGGAGATCGTGGAGCAGGTGCCGGTTCCGGTGGAAGAGTGCTCGCGGGTTTAAGACGGCACTCGAGAACGATTGCGTTCGACTGAGGAACCAGGGCGAGGGATCGATGCGCGATCGCGGAAACAGATTTCTTCCTGCCGATCAGCTTGGGACCCATAAGGCGAAACGAAATTTTCTGCGCGCCTCGATGCGCTCGGACGAGCCGCGCGACATCGCGTTTCAGCGCGTCATCCTATCCATTCCAGCAGGCAAGGTGAGCACTTACGGGCGCGTCGCCGCTGCCGCCGGTTATCCGCGTCTTCATCGAGCTGTGGCGAGGTTATTGAGAACAGATCCGCATCTGTTGCCGTGGCACCGTGTCATCGGTGCCGGTGGGCAGATCAAGCTTCGAGGCGCGGCTGCGCAGGAACAGCGGAGGCTGCTGAGGATGGAGGGTGTTCGCCTTTCCGGCGAGAGAGTGGATATGGACAAGTACGAGCACGCGCTTCGGCCGTGGGAACTCTAGAGAGATTGTTCGCGCTGCTGACTGAACGAGACGTTTGTCCGCTTGTGGGCTTACCAGCAATGCATTGAACAGGCCGCTGTCGCTCCGGGAGGGTTTAGGATTTCGGGGAACGATTTGCGAGCCTTTTTGTCGCAGCGAGCACCGGGAGGGATGAATGCGTGAAGCGGCTTGGTCTGCAGTTCTGATCATTGGTTTGTCGGCGGCGGGTTTGGTCTGTTCGGCGCAGAATGAGGTTCCGCATAAGCTGGAGCCGGGCAAGATGGCGAAGACGGCGACGGTGGATCCGCGGTATCTCTCGTACAACGTGGAGATGGTCGAAGTGATTGGCGGCAGGTTCTGGGCGCCGTATAAGGACTCGAATGCGGAGGCTGCGCCGAAGCCGCCTGATCCGAATCAGCCCGCGGGGTTGGACCCGAATCTCTTCCAGCAGAGGAAGCCGATCGATTTGTCGGATGCACGGCTGCGCAAGCTTGCTTCCGCGCTGGGCCCGGCTTACATGCGCGTGAGCGGAACGTGGGCGAACAGCGTGTTTTTTCAGGACAACGATGCGCCTGCTCCGGCTGCGCCGCCGGAGGGCTACCGTGGCGTGCTGACGCGCGCGCAGTGGAAGGGCGTTGTTGATTTTTCTCGCGCGACGGATGCCCCGATCGTGACTTCGGTGGCGATCAGTGCGGGCGTACGCAACAAAGAGGGCGTGTGGACTCCGGATCAGGCGAAGGCCTTGTTTGACTACACGCGCAAGGCGGGCGGGACCATTGCTGCGACGGAGTTCATGAATGAGCCGACGATTCCGGCAGCGGGTGCTGCGCCAAAGGACTACGACGCTGAGGCGTTCGCGCGCGATGCGAAGTTGTTTGGCGATTTTGTGCATAAGGAGTCGCCGAAGACGTTGTATCTGGGGCCGGGCGGAGTGGGCGAGGGAGCGGAGGGGCTGATTTCGTCGCGGTTCCGGATGAACATGATCAAGAGCGACGACATCCTGAAGGGTACGGGACCGATTTTCGATGCGTTCTCGTATCACTTCTACGGGGCGGTGTCGAAGCGGTGCGGCGGAACGATGACGGTGGAGAAGGCGCTGACGCCGGAGTGGCTGAACAGCACGGACACGACGGAGGCCTACTATGCTGGGCTCCGCGACAAGTATCTGCCGGCGAAATCGTTGTGGCTGAATGAGACGGCTGAGGCTGCGTGCGGCGGGGACAGGATTGCGGCGCAGTTTGTGGATACGTTTCGATTCGTGAATCAGCTCGGGACGCTGGCGCAGAAGGGCGTGAAGGTGGTCATGCACAACACGCTGGCGGCGAGCGACTACGGTTTGCTGGATGAGAGCACGATGCAGCCGCGGCCCGACTATTGGGCCGGGGTGTTGTGGAAGCGGCTGATGGGGACGACGGTGCTGAATCCGGAGGCGCAGGCGGATCCGGCGGTGCGGGTGTATGCGAATTGCATGCGTGGGGTGCCTGGGGGCGTGGCCATTGTCGCGATGAATACGGATGCGAAGGAGAAGCACTCGATTGCGATTGCGACGCCTGCGGAGAAGTATGTGCTCACTTCGGATTCGCTGACGAGCAACGCTGTGGCTTTGAATGGGGCGGTGCTGAAGGCCAATGCGGATGGTTCGTTGCCGGCGTTGAACAACGAGCATGTGAAAGCGGGGACCGTTGAGCTGGCTCCGGCGAGCCTGGTGTTCATGGCAGTGCCGTCGGCGAAAAATGCTGCATGCAGAGTGAAGTGAAGCGGAGTTGCGTCGCATCGTAGCGAGATCCCACTCATCGCACGATCAAGCTGTGCGATGAATGGGCCACAGACCTGTTGTGCTGATTTGACGAATTGACCTGGAGATTCCCCTTATGCAGAAGGCGCCTGTACCGCCGGATGAGAACGCGAGAATCGAAGTACTGCGTGCGCTGAATATTCTGGATACGCCTCCGGAGGAGCGCTTTGACCGGCTGACGCGGCTGGCGCGACGGGCGTTCAACGTGCCGATCTCGACGGTGACGATGGTCGATTCGAATCGGCAGTGGTTCAAGTCGTGCGGGGGCGTGGATGTGCGCGAGACTCCGCGGGAGATTTCGTTCTGCGCGCATGCGATTCTCTACGATGATTTGCTGGTGGTGGAGAACGCAGCGAAGGACGCGCGGTTCAAGGACAACCCGTTTGTGACGGAGCATCCGAAGATCCGGTTTTATGCGGGGTGTCCTCTGGTGGTGAACGGATACCGGATCGGAACGGTCTGCGTGATTGACATGAAGGCGAGGACGTTTACTGAGGAAGACCGGCAGCTATTGCGGGATCTGGCGCGGCTGGCTGAGCAAGAACTTGTGCTGGCGGAGACGGGACCTTGAATGGGCGGATGTAGATCTTTGTCTCCCACCCTAACCGCCAAAAGCTGCGGTTAGGATGGGGCACCCGTGCATCTTGGCTGTGCATGCGAAGAGCAACTGCGGGTTCGTCCACTACGGTTCGCCTCAGGCGACCTCTGGTCGGAATGACAGACACCCTGTGCGTCGAAGATGGAGAGCGCAACGGGCTGCAATGTGGTGTTCATTTCCTGCTGATTTCGCTGTGTTAGCGTAGGGAACGGGAGTTAGAAACAGCGGAAAATGCCAGAGATCAGTTCATTTATCAAGCATCATTATCGTCATTTCAATGCTGCGGCTCTTGTGGACGCGGCGGAAGCATACAAGGCCCATCTCGCGTCGGGCGGCAAGATGTTCATGACCATTGCGGGCGCGATGAGCACGGCGGAACTGGGGCTGTCGCTGGCGGAGATGATCCGGCAGGACAAGGTGCATGGGATTTGCTGCACCGGAGCGAACCTCGAAGAGGATGTCTTCAACCTCGTTGCGCATGATTTTTATGAGCGCGTGCCGCACTATCGGGACCTGACGCCGGCGGATGAGGCGGCGCTGCTGTCGCGACATATGAATAGAGTCACCGATACGTGCATTCCCGAGATGGAGGCGATGCGCCGAATCGAGAACGAGGTTCTTGCCGAGTGGGTGAAGGCGGACAAGGCGAATGAGCGCTTTTTCCCGCACCAGTTCATGTATAAGATTCTGCTTTCGGGCGTGCTGAAGGGCTCGTATCAGATCGATCCGAAGAACAGCTGGCTGCTGGCTGCGGCGGAGAAGAATCTGCCGATGTTTGTGCCGGGCTGGGAGGATGCGACGCTGGGGAATATGTACGCCGGGCATTGCATCTCGGGTGACGTGAAGAAAGTGCACACGGTGCGCACGGGCATCGAGTACATGATGGAACTGGCGGAGTGGTATACGGAGACGACGAAGACGGCACCGCTCGGGTTCTTCCAGATTGGCGGCGGAATCGCGGGAGATTTTCCGATCTGCGTGGTGCCGATGCTGCACCAGGATCTGCAGCGCGAGCATGTGCCGCTATGGGCGTATTTCTGCCAGATCTCGGACTCGACGACGAGCTACGGGTCTTATTCCGGCGCGGTGCCAAACGAGAAGATCACGTGGGGCAAGCTGGGCGAGAAGACGCCCAAGTTCATCGTGGAGTCGGATGCCTCGATCGTGGCTCCGCTGATATTTGCCTACGTGCTGGGGTGGTAGAGCAGGCGCAGAGACCTGCTGAACAGCCACTGAGCTGCTGAACAGAAAGCGACGCGGGTTCGAGATGTACTCTCGCACTCGGCGTCGCTTTTTTCCTGGGGCCCCGGGGAAGTGATGAAGAGCAGAGTTCTAGACGTTTGAGGTCAAGGTCGACGCCGTCTGAGAGAACGCGTTGTTCAGACCGCTGGCTAGAACACCCATTCCGGTTATGGCGCCAAAGGCGATCAAGGCGACAACCAGCGCGTATTCGACCAGATCCTGGCCTTCTTCACGCTGGATAAAGCTGCGAAGGGCCAAATACAAGATCCCTAACGAATGCATAAATCCTCCACTACTGGTTTGGTAGGGACGATGATGCATGAGGGTATAGAGGGGTGTCTATGGCCCTTCAGTAACATTCGGGAGTTTCTCCCGAAGTGAGATCCGGGTACCTTTACCGCTGATTCGGGTCGCAGTTGGCCCGGCCTAGCTGAAAACATGAAAGTTATCTCTTATGGATCCGCACCGAGATCGGTTACCGTCGCCTACTTTGGCTCCCTAGTGGACTGAGAGGTGTCAAAGTTCGAAGGATGCGTCGGCGATGTCGCGGGAGGCGGCGGCGATCTGCTCTGGGCGGCCGAGGTCGCGCCAGTAGTACTGGTCGGCCGCAAAGGAGATGATCGATTCGCCCGCGGCAGCTAAGCGAAGGTAGACAGGGACGATGGAGAAGACGCCTTCTTCGTGCATGAGATCGAAGATGCGCGGAGAGATGATGTGAATGCCGGAGAAGGCGCGAGCGTGGAGTTCGCGGGCGGGGTGGACCTGCTCGACCGGACCGTTGAGGCCGGAGCGGCGACCGCACATATGGCCGGCCTCGTCGAAAAGCAGGTAGCGCGATGTCGGGCGATCCTGGACGGCGAGGGTAGCGAGAGCGCTGGTGTTGCGGTGGTGCCGCAGCATGGCTGCGAAGTCGATGTTGCTGAGGACGTCGACGTTATGGAGGAGGAAGGGCTCGTCGCCGTTCAGATCCGGGCGGAAGAAGCTTGCAGCTTGTTTCATTCCACCGCCGGTGTCGAGGAGGATCTCTTCGCGGGAGATCTCGATGTTCATGCCGAAGTTGTGGTGCGCGGAGAGGTAGTCGGCGACTTTGTCGGCGAAGTGATGCGTGTTGATGATGACTTCGACGACACCGGATGCTTTGAGGCGCGCCAGCGTGAGTTCGAGGAGGGTGCGACCGGCGACTTCGACGAGAGCCTTGGGCCTGTCGTCAGTGAGCGGGCGCAGGCGGGTGCCGAGGCCGGCCGCGAGGATCATCGCCCTCACGATGCGAACTTCTCCGGGAACTTCGATTCCATCTCGATGTGGCGGACGACAACCTCGACGCCTTCGCGAGCGCGAAGGTGCTGAGCGAGTTGGTCGGCAAGGAAGACGGAGCGGTGCTGGCCTCCGGTGCATCCGAAAGAGATCATCAAGTGTGCGAAGCCGCGGCTGCGGTAGGCGGTGACCGTGGAGTCGACGAGAGCGGAGACGTGCTCGAAGTAGCGATGCACTGAGCCCTGTTGGTTGAGGTAGTCGATTACGGGCGCGTCGACGCCGGTGAGCTGCTTGAATCGTTCTTCGCGGCCGGGGTTGGGAAGGCTGCGCGCGTCGAAGACGAAGCCGCCGCCATTGCCGGACTCATCGACGGGCGGCTGGTGATGGAAGGAGAAGCTGAAGATGCGCACCGTGAGGTTGTCGGTGCCGGTGGCGATGTGCATCAGCTTTTCTGACGCAAGCATGCCCTGGAAGCACTCCATCAGCGCGGGCAGGGCAACGGGTAGTTTCACGTTGTGCGCGAGCCAGCGAATGTTCTTGAGAGCGTAGGGAACGGACTGGAGGAAGTGCGGCTTGCGTTCGTAGAAGCCGCGGAATCCGTAGGCGCCGAGGGCCTGCATGATGCGCACGTAGACGTAGGCGTAGTAGTGCTCCATGAAGGCCGCGCGATCGAGCGGGATGAATTCAGCGACTCGATCGAGATAGTCATCGAGCAACTCCTGTCGAACAGCGGGAGGCAGGTCGGCTTTGCCGTCGTAGAGCAGGGAAGCGATGTCGTATTGCAGCGCGCCTTTGCGGCCGCCCTGGTAGTCGAGGAAGTAAGGCTGGCCATCGCGGAGCATGACGTTGCGCGACTGGAAATCGCGATAGAGGAAGTAGTCGTGCGGTGCGGCGAGAAGGAGTTTGGTGAGGCGGGAGAAGTCGTTCTCGAGAGCCTGTTCGCTGAACGGAATTCCGGCGAGGCGCAGGAAATAGTACTTGAAGTAATTGAGGTCCCAGTTGATGGACTGGCGATCGAAGCTGGAGCGCGGATAGCAGACCTTGTAGTTGAGGTCGCGGCCGGCTTCGATCTGGAAGCGCGGAAGAGTGGCGACGACTTTGCGGTAAATGTCGATCACAGCGGGCGAGATGTCTTCGCCGGAGCGATTGGCGCTGAGGAATTCGAAAAGCGTGGTGTCGCCGAGGTCTTCTTCGAGGTAGGCGTTGTTGGCGAGGTCCTCTTTATAGATATGGGGGACGGGCAGGCCGTGGCGGAGGAAGTGACGCGAGAACTCGAGGAAGGCGACGTTTTCTTCGCGGACCGGGTACAGGATGCCGATGGCGCTTCCGGGTGAACCGGAGAGGCGGATGATGGCGCGTCCGGAGCCGCCGAGCTGGCCCTGCAGAGGCTTGACGATCTCGGCCGGCGAGCCGAAGTGCTGTTCGTAGAGTCGCTTGAGTACGTCCATGCTTTTCAGTTGCGCGTGGGGCGCGGGTGCTCTCTAAAGATAACGCACGAGAGTTGGCCCGGCGTGTGGGTCCGAGCGTGAGAAGCAGGCGGGAGTAGGTCGCAGGAGACTTCGAGCAGAGTACAACGCATTTTGCGTGATGAGGCTCCAAGTCATAGGCGTGTGGCTGGGCGCGGTCCGTAGGAGCAGGCGCAAACTGAAATGCCCACGCCGGATTCGCCCGTCATTAGAGAACGCATATTTAGAAGCGACGGGCGCGATGAAGGAGGATTTCTCCCCATGGCTGCAACCAGAGTGATGCGTTGTATTTTGCCAGCGTTTTTGCTGGCGCTTGTTTTCGCTGCGGCACCCGCGAGGATGCGCGCGCAGATTGCGATCAGCGTTACGATGGCGCCGCCGGAGCTGCCCGTTTATGAGCAGCCGCCCTGTCCGGAGGAGGGGTGGATGTGGGCGCCGGGTTATTGGGCGTACGACGACGATGAGGGCTACTACTGGGTGCCGGGCGAGTGGGTGCCTGCGCCTTATGTTGGGGCGCTGTGGACGCCGCCGTGGTGGGGCTGGGAGGGCGGTCGTTACCGCTTTCACGAGGGGTACTGGGGAGATGATGTCGGATACTACGGCGGGATCGACTACGGCTACGGCTACATGGGCGAGGGCTTCGTGGGCGGTGAGTGGCGCGATGGGCGGTTTGCGTACAACACGGCGGTGATGCGGGTGAATACGACCGTGGTCCGCAACGTTTATGTGGACAGGACGATCGTGCAGGAGCGAACGATTCCGAACGAGCGGCGCATTGCGTACAACGGAGGGCCCGGCGGCATCCGGCACGATCCGACGCCGATCGAGCGCAGAGGCATGTCGGGCAGGCACACGGCCCTGACGCCGGTGCAGCAGCAGCAGATTCAGGCGGCACGCGCGGATCGCAGCTCGTATGCAAGGGCAAATGGCGGGCGTCCGCAGAGAGTGGTTGTCGCGAGGCCGGAGAGCGGAGGAAGGATCGGAGGTGCTCCGATTGCACCTGCGCCGTCGAGAGGTGAGGTTCGTCCTGAGCCGTCGCGTACTTCGCCTGCGTATCGAAACGAGCCGTACCGGGAGCAGCAGAATCGGCGGCCGGAATCGAGGCCGGTGCCGACGGAGAGGCGTCCTTATACGGAATCGCGCCCGGCGCCGACGGAGAGAAATCCTTACCGCGAGCCGGCGCCTCGTCCTGAATCGAGACCAGCGCCGGAACCGCGCCAGGAATCGCGGCCATCACAAGAGCCCAGATACGAACCGCGGCCCGCGCCTCAACAGGAAAGGCCGAGAACCGAATCGCGTCCGCAACCGCCTGCGGAGAGACCGCGACCTGAGTCGCGTCCTGAGCCGCAGCCAAGGATGGAGTCTCGGCCTGCGCCCCCGGCGCGTGAGTCGAGGCCGGCGCCGCCTCCGCGTGAATCGCATCCGGCTGAGCCTCATGCAGGTGTGAATCGTCCTGCGCCGCAACGCGAAGCAGCACGGGCAGAGAGCAGGCCGGCTGCAGCGCATCCTGAAGCGCATGGCGGAGGTCCGAAGCAGGAGAAGCCCCGGTCTGAGTAGCGGGGTTTGCGTAGGACTGCAATCCCGCGAGAGAAGGCGTCCGTCAGGGGCTAAAGCCCAGGTCGATTTTGCGGAGCGTTTCGGCACGACTGAAGTCGTGCCCTGACGCTTCCGGTTTCGGTTTGCTTCTGGTGCGACGACTGGCTTTTGGCGGCATTGCAAAACCGTTTGATGAAGAGTCTGTTTATCAGCAGGAATTGTGCCCAGGGGCTGAAGCCCACGTCGATTTTGCAGGGCTTTTCGGCACACTTCGGCTTCGCTCAGGGCAAGCTAAAAGTCGTGCCCAGACGCTCCCGGCAGACAGCGGAAGGGTATATCCCTCAGGGGCTAAAGCCCGCCTTTCTTGGGGAGCTTAGCGGCACGGCTGAAGCCGTGCCCTTTCAAACCGTGCTGAGTCGATTCTTTTCAGCAAGCTGCGAAAGTCGCGCCTTTCAGAGCTTGCGGAGACGGTCAATTGCCCCGGCTAAACTTGGAGGGATGGGAATCCTCTCAACTCCAAGGTGTGATGGGGCGATATGGCTCGCCTGACTCAGACATGCTTTGCCGGGATTCTCGCCCTCCTGATTGCGTCGGCTTCGTCTTGCCGCGCTGATGCGCGGGTTCATACCAATGCGCTGAACTTCGACCCGAAGGTGCGGGAGGCGTACCACTCCTTCTATCTGCTGGACTATCCGGCCGCGGTGCAGCGGTTCGAGCGCATTCACGCAGAACATCCCGGCGATCCCTACGCAACGACGATGCTGCTGGAAGTGATGATCTTCCAGGAGCTGTATCGGCAGGATCTACTGGACACGACGTTCTATGCGAACGACGGGTTTCTAACCGGCAAGCACGCGACCAACGAGGATGCGAAGAAGCGCGATGAGATTTTCGCGCTTGCGGATGAGGCCGTGCGCGAAGCGGACTGGCGCGTAAGCAAGAACGGCAACGATGTAGATGCGCTGTTTGCGCGCGGGTGGGCGCGAAGTTTGCGTTGCACGTACGTGGCGATGGTGGAGCGCGGGTTCGGAGCGGGGTTCCGGCTGGCGGGCAAGGCGAAGGACGACTGCGAACGTGTGCTGAAGATCGATCCGAACTACGTAGACGCGAAGCTGGTAGTGGGCGTGTATGAGTACGTAGTTGGGGCGCTGCCGTTTCCGTTCAAGATTCTGATTGGCTTTGCAGGGATCACGGGTTCGAAGTCGAAGGGAATGGAGCTGCTGCGCGATGACGCGGCGCGGGGCGTGGCAACGAAGGTGGATGCGAGTACGGTGATCGCTCTGTTTCTGCGGCGGGAGGGAAAGTATACAGATGCGATCCAGGTGGTGCTTGGGTTGAAGCAGCAGTATCCGCGGGATTTTCTCTTCTGCCTGGAGGAGGCGAATCTGCGCAAGGACGATGGCCAGGGTATGAAGGCCGTGGATGCCTATCGCGCCCTGATCGCCGACGGGCAGAAGCCGGGCTACTTTGCGGAGGCGCGGCTGGAGCTTGCGTATTTCGGGCTGGGAGATGCGCTGCGCGGGCAGCGGCATTATGGAGAGGCGGCACAGGCCTATGAGATGGCTGCGGCAGAGAAGAACGTGGGCACGGAGCTGAAGGTGAGAACGCTGCTGGACGCTGGGGAGTGCCATGACGCTCTGGGGGAGCGGGAGCAGGCCGTGAAGGACTACCAGGCGGCCATCGATGCGGGCCCGAATACCTCGCGAGCAGACACAGCACGAAAGCGGCTGAAGTCGCCCTACAAAGTGAACTGATCGTTGTCGTTGGCGGTAGAGAAGGTCCGGGAGGGGAACCGGCCAGCCGTGATTTGCGTAGTGATATGGTGAAAACGGAGGTTTCTCCCAATGGCCTTTTTCTGTCAACGCTGTGGAACCGGATTGCCGCCGAGCGCGCGGTTTTGCTCGAACTGCGGGAATGTGGTGACTGCTGCTCCGCCCGCTCCCGGGAGGCCGCTGGTGAGGCCCATTGTGGGACGACAGATCGCGGGAGTGTGCATCGGCGTGGCGCAGGCAAATGGTTGGAACGTGACCACGGTTCGCATCCTTACGGTTGCCGGATTTCTGCTGACGAGCGGGCTGGTCGGGGTTGCGTATCTCGCCGGCTGGATCGGTATTCCTGAAGAGCCGGTTGGAATGCCGGGGACTTACCCGCCGGGAAATTATCCTCAGGGGCCTTTCCCTCCGGGCGGGTATCCTCCAACTGTATGAGCAAGACCTACGAATCGCAGGGGGCACGCCTGAGTTACGAAGAGATTGGTTCAGGCGTGCCGATCCTCTTTCTTCATCCCACTCCACTGGATCACACATACTGGCTTCCTTCTCTGAAGGGAATCGGAATCGGCGAGTACCGCTCGATTCTGCCGGACTTTCGCGCGCACGGGGCCTCTGAGTTGGGCGACGATCTGCCCATCGGCGGATTCTCGCGCGTGCCGGATGCGCCGGTGCTGAGCATCGGGCAGCTCGCGTCGGACGTGCTGGCGCTGATGGATGAGCTGGAGATTGGAGAGGCGGTGTTTGCGGGCTGCTCGATAGGCGGGTACGTGATGCTGGACCTGTGGCGGAGAGCGCCGATGCGGATGCGCGGGCTGGTGTTTGTCTGCTCCAAGGCGCAGCCCGATGCTGAAGCGAATCTGGTGAAGCGCGTGGAGACGATCAACAGGCTCAGGCGAGAAGGGACGGCGGGCGTGTTCGACGGGAATGCGCAGACGCTGATCGGGGCGAGCACGCGGGCGCGACGGCCTGAGGTGGTGAGCGAGCTGCGCGCGCGAATGACGCTGATGCCTGAGGCAGTAGTTGCGGTGCAGGCGGGGCTTGCGACAAGGCCGAATTCAGTGTCGGATATTGCGGAGATCGATGCGCCGGTGCTGGCGATCTGCGGCGGTGAGGATCCGGGGATCACCGAGGCGGAGATGCGGGCGTTTGAGGCTGCTCCGGGTGGATGCGAGTTCCATCTGTTGCCGGATGCGGGGCATTTCGCGGCGTACGAGCAGCCGGAGACGGTGGCGGCTATTATGCGCCCGTGGCTTGCGCAGTTTGAGTTCTGAGATTGAATTCCCATTCATCGCTGCGCGATGAATGGGGCACAGGTCCTTGTTCCCCACCCAAGCAAAGCTTGGATGGGGCACCCCTTCTTGTCTCCACAACTGAAGGGGACATGGGGTACCCGCCTCGTCGATTGAGTGGAGCGGATGCGATAGGCTCGGAGTATCACTCCATTTCGGGTAGCCTCGATTGAAATCTGATCAGAACAATTTATCTCGTCCTTTTCATGCGGCTGGTGCGCGCGGCGTGTTGGCGTGCGATGGTGTTTCGCTCCAAGCGCTGGCAAAGCAGTATGGCACTCCGCTGTACGTTTATTCGGGTACTCAGATTGTGGAGCGGCTGCGGCTCTTTCAGAGTGCGTTTGCGGGGCGCGAGCACCTGGTGTGCTATGCCGTGAAGGCGAACTCATCCCTGGCGATTCTGAAGCTGCTGGCGGAGAACGGAGCGGGCTTCGACATCGTATCGGGCGGGGAACTGGCGCGGGTGTTGGCGGCCGCGCCCGAGGCTGCGGGACGTGTGGTGTTCTCAGGCGTGGGGAAGACGGCCGAGGAGATCGATGCTGCGCTTGACGCGAAGATCCTCGAGTTCAACGTGGAGAGCGAGAGCGAGCTTGCGTTGCTGGCATCACGTGCAAAGAAGCGCGGCGTGAAGGCGCGGTTTGCGCTGCGGGTGAATCCGGATGTGTTTGCGGATACGCATCCGTATATTTCAACGGGGCTGCGAGAGCACAAGTTCGGGATTGATATACGGCAGGCGGCGGCGATCTACCGTGCGGCGGCGAAGAACAAGTGGCTCGAGCCGCATGGCATCAGCGTGCATATTGGGTCGCAGATTCGTTCGGCGGATCCGTTTGGGGCGGCGATCCGGCGGGTGAGCAAGCTTGCAGCGCAGTTGAGGAGCGAGGGAGTCTCTCTGTGCGTGATCGATGCGGGCGGGGGGCTGGGAATCGACTATCACGCCGGCGGTGATGCTTCTGATCCGGCGGCGAAGGTGGCGGAGTATGCGGCGGCGATTGAGAAGGCGCTGGATGGTTTCGAGGGCAGGCTGCTGATCGAGCCCGGGCGGTTTATCGTGGCGCAGGCCGGGGCGCTGGTGACGCGTGTGCTGAATGTGAAGAAGAACGGCAAGAAGACGTTCGTGATTACGGACGCGGCGATGAACGACCTGATCCGGCCAGCGCTGTACCAGGCGTATCACGAGATTGTTCCCGTGAAGCCGCGAGCGGGAAGAACGCGCGTCGTAGATGTGGTGGGGCCGGTGTGCGAGACGGGGGACTTCTTCGCGCGCGATCGGGAGATGAAGCCGGTTGAAGCGGGCGATCTGCTGGCGCTGCTGGATGCGGGTGCTTACGGCATGGCGCAAAGCTCGAACTACAACTCGCGCATGAGGCCTGCGGAGGTGCTGGTGGAGGGGAAGAAGTACCGGCTGGTTCGGAGACGTGAGGAGATGAGAGATCTGCTGGCGACGGAGATGGTGTAGGAGCAGTTGTCAGTTGTCAGTCTTCAGTTTTCAGATCCCATGTCTCCAAAATCGGGAGACATGGGGCACCCGGCCCCCGAATTTTCGGCGCGTGAGGAGATGGGGGATGCTGGCGAGGGAGACCATCTAGACAACCTACTGATCTCGTGGTCTGGCAACTACAGTAGAAAAGACTCGAGCCGGTTTCCCATTCCAAAAGTAAACAGTTCCGTCGGGAGCGTCAACGGAACCCTCGCGCCCCTCTCCAAAAAACGTGACGTATGCGATCGGCCCAAAACTGGCGTGAGCCAAGGCCATCGCAGATCGAGCGGTGTAATAGAAGCGGGTCAGCAGGGTTGCGCTCCGCCTTTGTGCCGGGAAGATGACTTGCCCGATGGAGTCTGTGGAGAGGTCTATTTCATGATCGGAGTCTTCGACGGAGTAGTTTTCGTAGCTCAAACGCAGGAGCATGCCTCGAAGTGGATGACCTGCTTCATCTGAGACGACTATGGTCCATTGCGGTGATGCGAGGTAAGGGATAGGAACGAGCAGTGCGACCAAGACAGCTACCGCAAGCAGCCTCAGTTTTCGCATTCGGGTCATTGTCGGAATCATAATCGGCTCTGAGGCTCTGCACATCTCTCATGTTCGGCATCTGCTTGAAACTCCTGCGCATCCTGGTCCGTCCTGATAAGGTATCTCGCGGAGGAATTTCAAATGTTTTTTCGTACGCAGGCGATGTGTGCCTTGGCGGCGGGGCTGATGATGGGACTCGCAGCCGGCGCGCATGCTGATTCATTGAAAGTGAAGACGGAGCAGGGAAAGGTCGTCGGCAAGACGATCAACAACGGTAAGGTTCGCGCATTTCTTGGGCTGCCCTATGCTGCGCCGCCGGTAGGCGATCTACGCTGGAAGGTTCCGCAGCCCGCGGCGAAGTGGAAGGGCGATCGCGACGCGACGAAGTTTGGCGCGCACTGCGCACAGGGACGCGTGTTCGACGACATGGTGTTTCAGGATTCGGGGCCCAGCGAAGATTGCCTGTTCCTGAACGTGTACACGCCTGCGGATGCGAAGAAGAATGCGAAGCTGCCGGTGATGTTCTGGATTCATGGCGGCGGCTACTCGGGCGGCGGCAGCAATGAGCCGCGGCACAATGGCGACTTCCTCCCGCTGAAGGGCGTGGTGCTGGTGACGATCAACTACCGGCTGGGTGTCTTCGGGTTCCTGGTTACGGATGAGCTGGCGAAGGAGAACAACGGCTCTGCGGGGAACTATGGGCTTGAGGACATGGTTGCCGCCCTGCAGTGGGTAAAGAAGAATATCGGCAACTTCGGCGGCGACGCGAACAATGTGACGATCTTCGGCGAGAGCGCGGGATCGTTTGCGGTGAGCACGCTGATGGCGTCGCCGATGGCGCAGGGACTGTTTGCGAAGGCGATCGGCGAGAGCGGCGCGGCGTTTCCGAGCGCGCTGAACCTTGGCGGCGAGAGCGTGAAGGAGCGCGCCGAGGTCGATGGCAAGTGGATGACGGGAGCCGGAGCGAAGGATATCGCCGCGCTACGCGCGATGACGACCGATCAGATTCTGGACGCGGCAAAGAAGAAGGGGACTACCGGGTTTGCGCCGGTGATCGACGGGAAGTTTCTGAGCGAGCCGGTGTCGGAGACGTTCGCAGTCGGCAAGCAGGCGCACGTTCCGCTGATGGCAGGATGGAATGCCGATGAAGGCAGCTTCTACGCGATGCGCGGCATGAAGGCTCCGCAGTGGAAGGAATTCGCGACCAAGCAGTTCGGAGATCGCGCCGAGGAGTTCCTGAAGCTGTATCCCGGCGATACGGATGAGCAGGCGCTGCGATCGGCGATTGATTTCGGTAGCGATCAGTTCATCGCGTTCGGTACGTGGAAGTGGCTCGAGGCGCATCGCAAGACTGGCGGGGATTCGCCGGTATATCGGTACCACTTCGAACTGGCGGCGCTGCCGAGCAAGTATCACCCGGGAACGTTCGCGTTTCACTCGGACGATATCGAGTATGTCTTCGGGACGCTGGATACGCGACCCGGCGAGACGGTTCGCGACGAGGACCGGAAGCTGAGCGAGGCGATGATGACCTACTGGACCAACTTCGCAAAGAAGGGCGATCCGAATGGCGAGGGAGTGCCGAACTGGCCGAAGTACGATACGACCGACAACGGCATCATCCATCTGAACAGCCCGATTACGTCAGGACCGGATCAGACACGGGATCGGTACATGTTCCTGCTGAAGGGAATTCCGCCGATGCGGTTCTAAAGAGCAGGGAATAAGGATTAGGGAGTAGTGAGTAATAAGCTCACTGCTCCTTTTTCTTTTTAGGGATTTGCGACGAAGAAGGGGGATAGCAGAACGTTTTGCTTCCGAAAACGCGATTGGCCGCTCGGAGAGCCTCGCAGCGGCGGATGTGCAGCGCTGGGACGGTCTGAGCAGCCAAAAGGGGAAAGGAAACGGATGATGCGTTAGTCGGGGATGCCGACGCTGGGTTCGACGCCTTGCTGCGTCATCACTTCCAGCCAGTCCTTGTTGAGTTCGCCCAGAAGCTGGGCGATCGAGTGTTGAAGCTTCTTCGCTGCGACGGTGTGCTTCTCGGGGCCGATGTTGCGCGCGACCATCGTGGAAGTGTCCTGCAGAGCCTGAACGAGTCTTGCGTGGTCGACCTGGGTCATAAAAACTCTTCTCCGGTGAATTGTCGGATGCGAGGAGGTGGGCAAGAAGTTGCCTGTGGAAATTTCTGGGGCGTAATTTAGCCGACGTAAACAAGCAGACATGAAGAAGGCCGCCTCTGAGGCGGCCTGGTGTTCGTTTGGGACCTGGATTTAGCGGTTCACGCCGGAGGCCGCTGCAAATCCGGCTGCCTGGGAGGCGGGGAGCTCGCCAGCGAGCTTGGGATCGGCAAAGCTGGAGCCAGATGCGTTGATGGCGTTGGAGTAATCCGGCCCGAGGCCGAGCTTTTTGAGAGCGCGGGAGTCGGGGGTCAGCCTGGTTTGCCAGCCTTGGTCGCCCTGGAACTTCTGCATAGCGGCGACGGTGGCACTGTCCCACTGTCCGGTGGGTTCGCCGGTGAGGTAGTGCTCGCGGATGAGGGCCTGCTGAATCTCGATGGCGCGCGCGGTGTCGATGCCTTGCTGCCCGCGAAGCTTTGCTTTGCGTGACTTCGAGCCTTTGCGGGACTTTGAGCCGGCTTTGGCGCTGTGGGCCGAGGTACGCGCGGTGCGGGCGTGCGGGCTGGAGGATTTCTTGTGCGTTGGAGTGGCCAGGGCCGACGCTCCGGCGATGGATGCCACTAACAGAAACGCCAGGCCTGCTCGGGATAAAAGCATGCAATAGACCTCGATGATTAGATTCCCTGGACGTTGGAGGGCATTCTATCCGAACGTCCACTGAGTGTGCCACAAAAAGCGCGTGGCGCTGATTGAGGCGGGATGGTGCGCGAAACGAAAGTTCAGAGGCCGTGACTAAGGTTCAGATGTTCTATATGCACTTTCGGTTGGAGGGCACGGGCCGGTCTGTGACGCGGGTCTCAGGGAACTCGACCCACCTTGATTGGACGCGATTGGCGGAATGAAGTTCCGGTTCCCACCCTAAACCGCAAGAGCAGCGGTTTAGGATGGGTCACCCGTTTTTGGTCAAAGTAGTTGAAGTGATGCTTACAGTGTTCCGCCTATGTAGTTGATTCCGTTTTCTGGATGACGCGGATCGAGGACTTCGAATACCACGTCGTCTCCGGTTTTGAGACCCTTGACCACGGCGTCGAACTGGTCCTTGGTGCCGGTGGGTTTCTTGTTGATCCGGACGATGACCAGGCCGGGTTCCAGGCCTTGCAGGTCGGCAAAGGAGCCGGTCCGCACGGACTGGATGATGACGCCCGAGGTGTGGATCTTCTGGGCGGTCTGGTCGGTGATTTGGCGTACGACGAGGCCGAGCTTCTCGCCCGCGTCGCTGGTGCTGTCGGGATTAGCTTCTTCCTTCTTGCCAATTCCTTCGCCGAAGACCTTGTCGCGATCACCTACGGTGACGGTTGCGTCCTGCGTCTTGCCGTCTCGCATGAAGCCAAGGCGAATGCTGGAGCCGGGACGGCGGCTGGCGATGTCGTTGACGAGATCGTCGCCATCCTTGATGGAGCGGCCGTCGATGGAGTTGATGATGTCGCCGGACTTAATGCCCGCCTTGTCGGCCGGCCCGCCGGGCTGTACCTGCTGCACGAGTACGCCGTTTTTGAAGCCGTAGATGCGATTCACAGCGCCGGAGAGGTTGGAGCGGAACGAGATGCCTATGGATCCGCGGGTGACCTTGTGACTCGGGCTGATGAGGTCGTTGTAGACGGAGACGACGGTGTTGGAGGGCATGGCAAAGCCGATGCCCTGGTACCCGGCAGACTGCGTGTAGATGGCGGTGTTGACGCCGATGACTTCGCCGTTCATGTTGAGCAAGGGGCCGCCGGAGTTGCCGGGGTTGATGGCGGCGTCCGTCTGGAGGAAGTGCTGGAACTGGCCGGCTACGCCGGGCTCGATGGTACGGTTCTTTGCGGAGATGATGCCGGCGGTGACGGTCTGGGCGAGCGCGAAGGGGCTGCCGATCGCTTCAACCCAGTCGCCCACCTGGGCCTGATCGGAGTTGCCCATCTTGACGATGGGGAGCGGGGAACTGCTTTCGATCTTGATGACGGCAAGATCGGTAGCCTTATCAGTGCCGATGACGCGAGCGGGGCGGCCGAGATCCTGTGAGTCGGGATCGGTGGAGAGCTTGACGAAGATTTTGTCGGCCTTCTCGATGACGTGGTTGTTGGTGACGATGTAGCCCTTGGGATCGACGATGAAGCCGGAGCCGAGGGATTCCCGTACCTGGCCGTCGTCGCCGCCATCGCCCTGGTCGGGACCCTGTCCGCCGAAGAAGCGATTGAAGAAGTCCTGGAAGTTGTTCTGACCCTGGCCGCCTTGCCCGCCCTGATCCTGATCGTCGTCATCGGGGTTGTCGCCGGGGTTCTGAGGGTTCGGCTGGACGCGGTTGTGCGGATTGGGCAGCAGACGGCGACCGCCTTTGTTGCCGGCGTTTTTGGGCAGGGTCTGGGTGTTGATGTTGACCACGGCCGGACCTACTGACTTGGCAATTTTGACGAAGGCGTTGGGTTCAGTGGGGGAGTTCACCACTTTGAGCGGGGTGGCATCGCTGCTGTCGCTTGTTCTTTCCTGCCCGCGCACTCCGTGAGCTGCGTAGGAGCCGCCTACGATAGCGGCGGAGAGGATTGCGAGAAACAGGAAGGCGGATGCAAGGCGGTGCGACCGCAGTCGTGCATAGATCGAATTCATAGGTTCGAGGACCTCTTAACGGTTCAGCCTGCCGGCTGGAAATAGAGATAGGGCACCAATGGTAAGTATAGAACCCGGAAGGCATTCCCACCGGGGCTCAGTGATAGACCGCGTGCTCCCTACGGCCTTACGCGTCGGATGCGCAAACGAGCATTGCAGTTACCCCCGGAGCGCCGCGGTGGACGCGCTGCAGTATTAGACGACGAGGAGCGCGAAGGGGGCTAACGCGCAACATGCTAACATCCGGCATGATTCCCCTTGAGAAGTGTTGCAGATTCATTGTGATTGCGGTTGTGTCCGCCGTCGCTTTCAGCGGTGTCTGTGAGGCGCAGGCTGGTGGCGGATCGAGCCAACCGGCGGGAGGGCAGCCTTCGATTCTGGATCGGCTGAACGCCATGATCGGCGGCGGGAAGAGCGCGTGGAGCGACGCGCAGATCGACACCATGCAGAAGCTGCGCGATAAGGCAATGGCCAGCGACTATGCCTATGAGGAACTGCGGCACCTTACGGACAATATTGGGCCAAGACTGAGCGGATCTCCGCAGACGCAGAAGGCAGTGGAGTGGGTTGCGGACGAGATGCGCAAGCTCGGCGCCGAGGTGACGCTGGAGAAGGCCAAAGTGCCGCACTGGGTGCGGGGAGCTGAGGCAGCCGAGCTGACGGAGTGGCCGGGGCAGGCCGCGGGCACGAAGCAGAAGATCGTGCTGACGGCGCTGGGCGGAAGCGTGGCGACTCCGGCGGACGGGATCACGGCAGAGGTTGTCGTGGTGAATGACTGGAAGACGCTGCGGGCGCTTCCGGCGGGTGCGGTGAAAGGGAAGATTCTGCTGTTCAATCACCCTTTCGACAAGGAGCTCGCGGCTACCGGGCACGGGCTCGACGCATACGGGCAGAGCGTGGTGTATCGCGGGGCTGGGCCGATCGCTGCGGCGACCGCCGGCGCTGCGGCTGTACTGGTGAGAAGCGCGGGTGGAGGAGATTATCGGTCTCCGCACACGGGCATGACTGCGTATGCGCCGGGAGTGGCGAAGATTCCTGCAGCGGCGGTGACTGCGGAAGACGCGGAACTGCTCGGGACGCTGGCGCATGAAGGCAGGGTGACGATGCATTTGACGCTGACTCCGCAGACGCTGCCGGATGCGGACAGCTACAACGTGATTGCGGACTGGAAGGGGACAGCGCATCCGGAGCAGGTGGTGATCGTGTCGGGGCATCTGGACTCGTGGGATCTGGGGACGGGCGCGATCGACGATGGAGCGGGTGTCGCGGTTTCGATGGCGGCGCTGGAGCTGATGAAGGAGATGGGCGTCCGTCCGAAGCGCACGGTGCGGATGATCGCGTGGATGAGCGAAGAGGAAGGGTCGGAGGGTGCGGCGCAGTATCTGAAGGACCACGCGGGCGAGATGGCGAACCACGCCGGTGCGATCGAGAGCGATCTCGGAGCGGATCATCCGACGGGAATCTTTTACGCAGGCAAGCCTGAACTCGGGCAGACGCTGAGACCGGTCGCGCAGGTACTAGAAGCAATTGGCGCTGGATCGTTGGTGAGTGCGCCGGAGACGGGCGAGGACATTGCGGGACTCACTGAGAAGGGCGTGCCGAGCTTTGCGCCTATTCAGGACAGCAGGTTCTACTTCAACTACCACCACACGGCAGCGGATACGTTCGACAAGATTGATAAGAAATATCTGAACGAGAACGCGGCGATCATGACGGTGCTGGCGTATGCGCTGGCAGATGAGTGAAGCAGGGGACGAGGGGACAAGGTTAAAAGGAGACGAGGGGACGAGATGTGAGACGAAAAGGCCCGGCGAGTTTGCCGGGCCTTTTGTTGTGCTGGATCGATCTGCTGGGCTCTACCGCTGAGGTTGAGGTGTTGAAGACGGTGGAGTCGTTGGTGCCGCGGGTGTTGCCGGCTGCTCCGGTTGCGTCTGGTCTGGCTGAGGCTGGCCGGGTTGGGCAGGCATGGCGGCGGAGCTGCCGGGCTCCTGACCGGGGGCGGCGGGCTGCACGCCAGAGACGATGGGAGCCGTGTTGACCGTTCCCTTGGCGGCATCCTGCAGATTGATCCCATAGTGCTGAAGCGTGGTGGACAGCACCTGATAGAGGCTGGCGCGCGCTGTTGCGAAGGCTGCGTTTGCGGCGATCAGATTATTTTCCGCAACGGCCAGGTTGCGTTCCTGCTGCAGAACGTTGGCCGTTGTCGAGGCTCCGAGGTGGAGCTTCTTCTGCTCCGCATCGAGGCTCTGCTGAGCATAGTCGCGGGCCGCGAGAGAGGCCTGCACCTGGGCCCGATCGTTGGTCAGCGCGAATTGGGCGTTGACCACCTGCATGCGGATCTGCGTGTAGAGCTGAGCGAGGCGGAGTTCAGCCTGGCGGTACTCCATGAGCGCGCGCGCCTGCTGCGCTTGCGCTTCACGATTCCGCAGAGGAATGGTCATGCTGAAGCCCATTCCCTTGTCCGGCGCGGTGCTGTTGAAGAGATTCGTAAGCACAGAGCCGTAACCGTTCGAAGGAAAGGTTCCCGGAGGATAAGGGCCGCCGGTCCTGAAGTTCAGTGCGTCTGGACTCTGCGAGCCGCCCAGAGCGGCCGAGCCATAGAAGCCGTACACGTCGAGGGCGGGAAGTAGGGCATGCTTTGCGCCGCGCAGCGTGATTTCGTCGTTACGCAGCGTCAGGGCCGCCTGTTCGAGTTCAGGACGATTCTTGAAGGCGTTCTGCACGAGATCTTCGATCGGCTGCTTCTCTTCGTCGATCGAGTCGATCTTGATGCGGTCGGTGGGAATGACCGGCGCTGTCGCGAGCCTCTGGTCGTTGAGGTTGCGGGCGATGGCCTGCTTGATGATCTGTTGCTGGTAGTTGAGCGTGTTCTGCGAGGCGGTGAGAGCCTGCTTGTCGGTCTGCACCGTCGAGTCGGCCTGCACCACGTCGAGCGGGGCCATGGTGCCGATCTCGAGCTGCTTGTGCGTGTCTTCAGAGAGCTTGCTGCTCTGGGTGAGCGCGCGCTGCTTTGCCTGCACGTCTTCGTATGCGCTTACGAGACCCCAGTAGATGCCCTCGACCTGATTGACGGTGTAGAGGATCTGCTGGCGGAACGAAGAGTCGGTGATGCGGCGGTCGTTAATCGCCTGGTACATGAAGCGCTTGTTGATCCAGATGCCGGCGCCCTGCAGCAGGTGTTGCGTGACCGTCGCCTTGAAGGTGGAGCTGAGTTCGGGGCTGTACACGGTGAACGGGCTATCCGTCGTGATGCGGTTGTTCACGATGTTTGCCTGTAGCGCCGTGCCGGTGACGAATCCCTGGTTGTAGCCGAAGTTGTACTGGTTCGTATTGGTCGTCAGCGAGGTCTTGCCGCCAGAGAAGAGGGTGTTGGCCTGCGGCTGGCGGGCGCGCTCGAACTGGATGGTACCGGTGATATTGGGATCGAGAGGCTCAGGCAATGGTCCTGCGCCCGCGGTGGTCAACGTGAGTCCGTTGACACCGGAACCCGCGCCGCCGGAGCCGACTGTTGTGCCGCCGGGACCTCCGCCAGTTTGGAGAATCGAAACCGATCCGCCGAGAGTGCCGGTTACGAGTCCTGAAGGTGCGCCGAGAGGAGTTGCGCCAGTGCGGGTGCGCAGAATGTCGGTATCGGCGATGTCCAAGTCGTAGCGCGCGATCGCGATGTCGTAGTTGTTCTCAATGGCGAGCGCGATCGCGTCAGAAAGGCTGAGGTAGATCTTGCCGTCCTTGACGAGGTTGTCGAGGCGAACCGAGTTCGCGAAGTTGGCCTTGGGAATGTCGGTGGGACGATAGATGTTGATCGGGTTCCCGAGCAAGCGACCGGCGGGCTTGGAGAAGTCGCGATTGGTGGGACGAAGGCTGAAGGGTTCCGTCAGGTTTGGGTTGGGGGCTTGCGGAAGTTGCGAAGCTTCCTTTTGCGGCGCGTTGGTTCCGGCGCCCTTCACTCCGCCCGACTGCGTTTCCTGTGCAAATCCCGGGGGCACGACCGATGCCAGCGTCAGCATCACCGCCGCGGCAGCGCGCAAAGAATCCGAGGCGCTCCCGTTTCTGTGACGAGCGGTGATTGTATTGCTTTCAAACACACGGATACCGAACAATTGCATGATTCCTCTCCACGAGTCGCTGAGGCATGTGGGGTGCCGTTCTACATGACGTCCGGAAGGCAATTCCGGACGCAAATTTGTGATTCTGCGCGGCGATTTCCTCTTCCCGTGCTTCGAATGACCATTGGGTCACTTAGGATTACGCGCACCGCGGTAAGTTCGTTCCCTCTTGCAGGGCACTTCGCGCACAAGCTGGCACGAAAAGCTGAGTATATCCCACGGCGAGGAGCTAACCGGATGGCCCCTTTTGGTCAATTAACCTGTTAACAACACAGGTACCCGTGACGGAAATCACCCAAGCCGAGCTGCAACAAAAGCAGACCTGGAAGCTGACGCTCGCATATGACGGAACGGACTTCCACGGCTGGCAGGTTCAGCCAGAGAAGCGAACGGTACAGGGCGAGCTGCAGGCGGCACTGGGACGGCTGGTGGGAGAGGCGCCGCTGCCGCAGGGGTCGGGACGGACTGATGCGGGAGTTCATGCGCTGGCTCAGGTGGCGAGCTTCGAATTGCAGGCGCGCATACCCGCGACGAATCTGGTTCGTGCACTGAATCGGACACTGCCCGGTTCGATCGGAGTCCTGGATGCGGCTGTCGTGCCCGATTCGTTTCACGCGCGGCATTCGGCGGTGGCGAAGACGTACGAATATCGTGTACTGCCGATTGAGCCGGCGGCGGACCAGATTTGTTCACCGTTCCTGGCGCGCTATGTATACCCGTACTCGTGGAGAGTGAATCTGGATTTGCTACAGAGAGCAGCTGCGGCTCTGGTGGGCGAGCACGACTTTCGCAGCTTCGCAGCTTCGGATCCCGATCTGGCGACGAGGGCCGGCGTGGAGGGGGCAGGAGAGGCGGTTGCGACAGAACCGCGCACTGTAAGGACCATCTTCGCGTCGGAGTGGCGCGAGGAGACGCGAGACGGATTTCGGCTACTCATATATCGCGTGCGAGGCAATGGATTCCTGCATCACATGGTTCGCAATCTTGTGGGCACGACGCTCGATGTGGGGCGAGGGTACTTGGGGCTGGAAGAGATTCCGCGGATTCTTGGGGCGCGGGACCGAGCCGCCGCTGGTCCAACGGCGCCGGCGCGCGGACTTTTCCTGCATTCGGTGGAGTACTCGATGATGTTTCGGGAAACGGAGTTTAGTTCGAACCATGGAGCAAGCGTCAGTTACTAAACTCTGTGTCCCGCATCAGGCAGCTCATTTGAACGCCTTTTGTCCTGCTAACCTTGGAGTGGATGCCGATCTTCTCTCGTAGTTCAGCCTTCGCGCGCGTCACCTCGCTGGCGAGCCAGCGCCCCGTGCACGCTGCGTTCACGTGGCTGCACAACAATCCGAAGACACTGATGGATTTGCAGACGGAGCTTGTCGTCATCCCCGCGCCGCCATTTGGAGAGCAGGAACGGTCGAAGTGGGCGGCAGAGAAATTCAAAGAGATCGGGCTTGAGAACGTGCAGGTGGATGCGATTGGAAACGTGATCGCGTTCGTTCCCGCGCCGCACCTGCCACCCGAAAGCACGGGGCACGTCGTGGTGCTCTCGGCTCACATCGATACTGTGTTTCCCGCAGGGACTCCGCTGATACCCACACTGACACGAGAGGACGGAGCTTGCCGGTTGGCAGCGCCGGGGGCGTGCGACAACGCCGCGGGAGTGATCGGCATGCTGGCGTTGGCTGAAGCTCTGCTGCAGGCCAAGGTGTGTCTGCCGGTTCCCGTTGTGATTCTGGCCAATGTCGGGGAAGAGGGCGAAGGCGACCTGCGCGGCGTTCGATACTTCTACGAGCGGCGCGAACTGGCTGGGCGCGTGGCAGCGCATGTTGTGCTGGATGGCGCAGGTGCGGATTCCGCGGTGTCCCAGGCGCTGGGCAGCAGACGCTTCCAGGTTTCGATCAAGGGGCCGGGAGGACACAGCTTCACCGATTCAGGGACGCCGAATCCGATTGTGGCGCTGGGAACTGCGATCGCCGCGCTCGCGCGAACTCCGGTGCCGGAACGGCCGACGACCACATTGAATGTGGGCACGGTGCAGGGCGGCACAAGCGTCAATTCGGTTCCGGAGAGCGCGACGGCTTCGATAGATTTCCGGTCTACGAGTTCGGATGAGCTGCTGCGGCTTGAGGTAGCGCTGCATCGTGCGGTCGAAGACGCAGTGGAGCAGACGAACGCTGCGGCGAAGAACGCGGGCCCTCGTAATCGAGGCGCGCTGACATTCACGATCGAAAAGATCGGGGACCGGCCGGCGGGAGCGCTGGCTGCGGACTCTCCGGTGCTTGAAGCACTGCGTGCCGTCGATCGGCATCTCGGGATACAAACGGATCTGCGGCTGGGATCGACGGATGCGAACATTCCGATATCGCTGGGCGTTCCAGCGTTGTCAGTAGGCGCGGGCGGCGATGGAGGCGGGGCTCATACGGTGGCTGAGTGGTACTCCGACAAGAATCGCGAGATTGGCTTGCGGCGCATTCTGCTGCTGATCCTGGCGCTCGCTGAGTGGGCGGCCGAGCAGTAAGTGCTCTGATACACTGCGCGCATGCGCACCAACTTTGCTCTGCTTGCTGTGGTGTTTTCCGCGTGCATTCTGGCAGCTGCTCAGACCCCGGCGAGACATGCGACTCCGCAACATACGAAGAAAGCTGCCGCGGTTACGGCAGGCGCTCCGGACGATCTCTTCTTCAATGGCGTGATCTATACAGGCGAGGGATTCGCCGACGACAAGCCGCGCGTTGTGGAGGCGATGGCGGTGTCGAAGGGGAAGATCGTTGCGGTGGGCACGACAGCGGAGATCACGAGGCTCGCCGGACCGAGCACGCATCTGCACGATCTCGACACGGCGCATACGCATCACTTCATCTTTCCGGGATTTAACGATGCGCACACGCACCTCGGCGAGGCCGGGCGCGAGAAGCTCAATGTGGACCTGCGCGGGACAGGGTCGCTGGCGGAGATGCTTTCGCGCATTCAGGCGGCTGCGGCGGCGGCTCCGGCCGGTCACTGGCTTACGGGCGGAGGTTGGGATCACACCTTGTGGAAGGAGAAGGTGCTGCCCACGCGGCAGGATCTGGACAAGGTGACGGGCGATCATCCGGCGTTTCTGTCGCGCATCGACGGGCACATTGCGATTGCGAACACCGCGGCGCTGAAGGCGGCCGGTATCACGGCGCAGACGAAGATGCCCGAGGGCGGCGCGGTGGATCTGGACAAGGACGGAGAGCCGACGGGAATTGTGCGTGAGTCGGCGCAGGAGTTGGTGGAGAAGGTGATTCCGCCACCCACGCATGAGGAGCGTCGCAAGGGCGATGAGCTGGCAATCGAGGATGCACTGGCGCACGGGGTGACGAGCGCGCAGGACAATAGCGCCTGGGAAGATTTTCTGGTGTACGAGGAGATGGAGAAGGAAGGGAATCTGCACCTGCGGATTTCGGAGTGGCTGCCGTTTGCGGCGCCGCTGGAGGTGTTGAAGGCGCACCGCGCGCATCACGATGCGAACGATGCGATGCTGCATACGGGGATGCTGAAGGGGTTCATGGACGGGTCGCTCGGGTCGCACACAGCCGCGATGAAGGCGCCCTACTCCGATGATCCGAAGAACACGGGACTGCCGCAGTACACGCAGGAGCGGCTGAACCAGATGACGGTGGAGCGGGCCAAGGCGGGGTTCCAGATTGGGTTTCATGCCATCGGTGACAAGGCCGTTTCGATGGCGCTCGATGCCTTCGCACAGTCGGGTGTTCCGGAGACAGCGCGGAATCGCGTTGAGCATGCGCAGGTGGTGGATGCTCCGGACTTCGCGCGCTTCAAGAAACTGGGCGTGATCGCGAGCATGCAGCCGAATCACCTGATGACGGATGTGAACTGGGCGATGGACCGCATCGGGCCGGAGCGCGCGAAAGGCGCGTATGCGTGGAAGAGATTCGTGGATGCGGGCGTGCCGCTGGCGTTCGGGACCGATTATCCGGTGGAGCCGATCACGCCGTTCCGCGGATTGTTTGAAGCGGTGACGCGCACCAATGAGTATGGGACCAAATCCTTGTCTTTGGAGAACAAGCTCACGCGGGGTCAGGCCCTGTACGCGTACACGCAGGGTTCGGCGTATGCGGAGTTTGCGGAGAAGCACAAGGGAAACCTGACGCCGGGGTTCGACGCGGATTTCGTGATTGTCGATCGCGACATTTACAAGCTGAGGCCGTCGGCGGTGCTGGAGACGCAGGTGCGCCAGACCTGGGTGGCGGGGCAGCAGGTGCACTCGTCATCGGCACAATGACCCGATGACATCCTGGTCTCCCATGTCTCCGAAACCAGGAAACATGGGGCACCCGGGTTCAGTCCACAATCTCGTTCCCACCCTAAACGCAAAAGACGCGTTCAGGATGGGGTACCCCAAACTCTGGATCTGAGATGAAAGCTCGCGCATACATCCTGATGACGCTGGTGGTCGCTGTGTGGGGGTCGACGTTTGTCGTCATCAAAGGCGCGTTGAGCGACGCAACGCCGGTGGCATTCAACCTGATCCGCATGACGCTGGCATTCGTGCTGCTCGCGGTCGGATACCACCGGGCGTGGGGGTCGATCAAGCGATCACAGATCGCGGCGGGTGCACTGGTGGGACTGTGTCTCGCGGCCGGGTATCAGTTCCAGACGATCGGCCTGGTCCGGACCACTCCTTCGAAGTCGGCGTTTATCACGGGGCTGGTTGTCGTTCTGGTCCCGCTGTTTTCGATTCCGCCTGCGCTCAGGCCTCCTGGAGCGCGCGCTCCACGATGGAACGCGTTTGCAGGTGGGGCGATGGCATTCGCGGGAATCGTGCTGATTACTGCTCCGCCGGCTGCCGGGGCCTCGGGATCGCTGGCGTCGTTTCTGCCGGACTTCTCCTCGATCAACGTCGGAGACGTTCTGACCCTGGGCTGTGCGATCTCGTTCGCACTTCACTGCATCGCGCTGGGGCATACATCGCCTCGTATTTCGTTTCAGCCTCTAGCTATTTTGCAGGTGGGCTTTTGCGCCTTGTTTATGGGGCTAAGCCTGCCGTTGATCGAGCATCCTCATGTGCACGTGACGGGTCGGCTGATCTTTGCTCTGATTGTGGCCGCGGCACTGGCGACGGCTGCGGCGTTCTCCATCCAGAGCTGGGCCCAGTCGATTCTGCCCACCACGCCGATGGCGCTGATCCTGGCGCTGGAGCCCGTCTTCGCGTGGATCACGTCTTTTGTGGTCACAGGAGAGCGGCTGGGGATGGTTCCAGCCGTCGGTGCCGTTCTCATTCTCGCTGGGATCGCGGTAACGGAGCTGATCCCGCAGCCCCATGTGCCGACTGCCCACGAGGCTTAGGCTCGCCGAACCATTGCATTCAGGTGAAGCGGACCGCCATTTTCAGTGGAGCGCAAATGTTGCCCAATCTTTGTAGCTGGGCCAAAGCGGCAGAGACCGAACCCTTCCCAATCAAGCTGAGCAGCTACTAACCTCCATTTTGCGTGAGGCCAACACTTGTTGAAGCGATACCGAAAGTCTGGCCCGCAAATCAGCTTGAGAAGGATTGAACACATGAGATTGAAAACTGCATTCCCCAGCATCATTGCAGCGGTAGCCATCGCGGTCGTTTCGACCGGTGCGTCGGCACAGCAGACAAAGACACTCTTCACGGGGCGCACGACCGTGAAGCTTTCGAGCACATTCACCGGCGCACTCAGTTCTCTGAATGTTTCTGTAGGCCGTGTCTTCCCAACTGAAGTCGAAGACGGAGCAGCGACGTTTCCGGTGACGGGAGGCGCCATCGACCTGGATACAGCAGCCGGCAACATTCTGCACTCTGGCGGTCTGACCCTGAAGGCGGGCACAACGAAGGTAGCGCTGCAGAGCTACATCATCGACACAACGGGCAAGCCGGTCATCACCGGGCTTGTCGTCGTGAACGGAAAGCTCATCGGACGTTATCCGCTGTTTGACATCAAGCTGCCCGCCGGCTTCTCGCTGCCGCTTCATCTCAACGAAAACAGGCTGGCGCTGAAGGGTGTCGGATTGACGCTCGACCCGTGGGCTGCGAGCGCTCTGAATGGGGTTTTCGGACTCACGGGCTCTAATGCAATCCCGGCGGATGGAACGTTCCCGATCGGCACCGCGCAGGTGGTGGCCTACGGAGCGGGTTGGTAAGACACGACTCCCCAGGTCCCCGTTTGCTATTCCGCTCTGAGCGTGCTCATTGGGTCGGCGCGGGCGGCGCGGCGGGCGGGGGCATAGGATGCAAGCAGCGAAACGATCAGAACCAGGAGAGTGACGCTGGCCAGGATCATGGGGTCGGCTGGTCGCACGCCAAAGAGCAGAGTCTGCAGAACGCGGCCGAAGCTAATGGCGAGCAGGACTCCCAGGATGATGCCGGGTATGGCTAGTCGGGCGCTCTGCGCGAGAACCATTCTCAGCAGAGCGCCTCGTTGCGCGCCAAGCGCCAGGCGCAATCCGAACTCAGGTGTGCGTTGGGCAACTGTGTATGCGATGACGCCGTAGGCACCGATGGCCGCGAGTAGGATTGCGAGACCTGCAAAGAGGCCAACCAGTGCGAACGTGAACCGCGGCGTTGAGATGGAAGCATCTGCTACCTGATCCATCGACTTCACGTCAGCGACAGCGAGCTCAGGATCGAGACTGTGGATGGCGCTGCGCAGCCCGTCGGCAGCTTGCCGCGGATCGGATTGGGTTCGCAAAGCGATGGACATGTCGGGCTGCGAGGACTGGTACTCCGACATCCAGAAGGCAGGTTCCGCGGCGGTGCTGTTCGGCTGGTCCTTTACATCGCCGACAACGCCAACCACTCTCAGCCAATCGGTGTCTTTCTTCGGATTGTCGTCGAAGCTGACGCGCTTGCCGACTGCATCTGAGCCGGGCCAATATTTCTGAGCCATTGCGCGGTTGATGATCAGCACCTGCGGCGCGTGCTTGTTGTCGCCTTCGGTGAAGAGTCGGCCTTCGAGAAGCGGGATGCCCATCGCGCTGAAGTAGCCGGGGGTGGCCATGTGATAGCGAGCATGGTTTCCTTCATTTTCAGCAGGCCTTTTGCCCTCGATGGTGAAGCCAGTGTTCTCGTCGTAGCCGGTCCAGGGCAGATCGCTGCCTGCGCCGGCGCTTACGACGGCGGGGAGCGCGTTGATCTTCGCGGCAAGGCGATCGTAGAACTGCGCTGTCAATTCGCCGGCGTTGTAGCGATTGTGGGGCAGGGAGATGCTCGCGGTAAGAACGTGATCTTCCTGAAAGCCGGGGTCGAGATGCAGAAGGTTGAGGAAGGTGCGGAGCATCAGACCTGCGCCGATGAGGAGGACAGAAGCCAGGCCGACCTCTGCGATGACGAGCGCGCTGCGAATGCGGCCCTGATTGCGGCTCGCGGTGCTGGTGCGCGTATTGTGCTGCAGACCCTGCCTGGGATCTGTCCGGGAAGCCTGCATTGCAGGAGCGAGGCCGAAGAGGATCCCGGTAAGGACGCTGACGATAAGGGTGAACAGGAACACGGGACCGCTGACGTGGATGTCGTGCGCGCGAGGGAAGTCCGAGGGCAGCAGGGCGACGAGAGCCCGGACACCACCGAACGCCAGAGCGAGCCCGACCGCGCCGCCGATCACCGAGATGAGGAGGCTTTCCGTGAGCAGCTGCCTCACAACGCGGATGCGTGGTGCGCCCATCGCCAGCCGCACGGCGATTTCGCGCTGGCGAGCCGAAGCGCGCGCCAGAAGCAAATTTGCCGCGTTCACGCAGGCGATGAGGAGCACAATGCCAACCGCGCCGAGCAGCACGAAGAGCAATTGCCGTGTGGATCCGACGACCTCTGAGAAGAGCGGAACGACGAGCACAGTCCATCCTCTGTCGCCGTTGGGATGCTCACGAGCCATCTGCTGCATCACGGCATTCATGTCGGCGCCGGCTTGATTGACGGAGACACCAGGTTTCAGGCGAGCGATACCTTCAATGAAGTGCGAACCGCGGTTATTAGAATTGCCCGCGAAGGAAAACGGCCACCATACGTCGACACTTTCGCCATAGGCTACCGCGTGATACGTGTTGCCGGGGTGCTCCGTGCCGCGCGGCATGACGCCGATGATGGTGAAGGGCTGCGTATTCAAGGTGACCTTGCGGCCGATTACGCTCGGGTCTGCGCCGAAACGCGTGCGCCACAGGCGATCGCTGATGACGACCTGAAGTCCGTTGCCAGGTACTTCCGCCTGGTAATCGAATTCGCGACCGATCTCCGGCTGAATGCCGAGCACGCGGAAGTAGCCTGATGTAATGCCGAAGCCATTGAGCCGGATGGGCTCGCCTTCGCCGGAAAGCTGCACGTCGCCGCGCGTGAAGGCGGCTATGGATTCGAACGAGCGATTGCGCGCGCGGAAATCCAGGAAATCCCACGGGTTCAGGGAGAATTTCGGAAACTCCTTGGACGACAGGAAAATGCGGACGAGGCGCTCCGGCTGCGGGTACGGCAATCGCTTGAGCATCACGCCATTGATGACGCTGAAGATGGCGCTGTTGGCGCCGATGCTGAGGGCGAGGGTAGCGATCATCACGAGCGCGAATGTGGGATTGGCAATGAGCTGACGTGCAGCGTATCGGGCGTCGTCGACCGTGAGTTCGAGGAAGCTGGTGCCTCGTGCTTCGCGGCAGTCTTCCTTCACTTTCTCCTGCGTACCAAAGGCGAGCCGTGCCTGTCGCTTTGCTTCGTCTTCCGACATTCCTGACCTCATGAACTTCTCAACCTGTTTGTCGAAGTGAAAGCGAAGCTCCTCGTCGAGTTCGTTTTCCATCTGGCTGTGATGGAGAAGAGAGCGTGTTCGAAAACGCAGGTCGTCGAGCATCATGCACCTTCCAGCACCTGGCCGACGGCGGCGGTGAGCTTGCGCCAGGCTTCGGTTTCAACCTCAAGCTGCTTTTTGCCGCGCGGCGTCAATTCGTAGTACTTGGCGCGGCGGTTGTTGTCGGAGGTGCCCCACTTCGCCTTGATCCACCCGCGGCGCTCGAGCCGGTGCAGGGCGGGGTAAAGCGAGCCCTGTTGAATGCTGAGCACATCGCTTGAAACCTGCTGTACGCGCTCTGAGATGGCCCAGCCGTGCTGCGCGCCTGGCTGGAGGGTGCGGAGGATGAGGAGGTCCAGGGTTCCCTGGGGAAGTTCGATGCGATCCGTCAATCTGTTCCCCTTCTACTTCGACAGGAGAATAGACGAGGGTCTTGTCGAAGTGCAAGGGGTCAGGGACGAGCAGCGTTGCGATTCGTCACAAATCAGTGTGTGTCGCCGACCGCGAGGATCTGGAGAAGGTTGAAGTCATCGTCGTCGGGCTTGCGGGTGAATTGGATTCGCGCTTTGACCCTGGCGTTCAGTGAGAGCCGGTTGAGGGAGGCAGGAGGCAGGCTCTTGTAAAACTCCTGCAGCTTGCCGTAGCCGTTTCCGTTGTACTCGCGGATCTTGAACAACGTGAGACTGATCATGCGGGCGGGGCGAGTGCCGGGAGGATAGTTCGGAATCCGAGCAAGATTGACGCCGAGGTTACGGCATCTCGAGTCGTCGCTATTTGTGGTGCGGATGCAGTAGTCGATTGTTGCGCAGCGGCTGGCGGTTTTACCGAGGCAAAGCTTCTGCAAGGGCTCCGGGAGCCAGATGAGGTGAATGCCGTCTTTGGGGATGCCGTTCTCGGGGGCCTGAACGAAGAGCATCTCTTCGAGTTCAGTGGAGCTGGTTTGACTTGGGGCTTGTTCAGCGGCGGGGGCGATCGGTTCGAGATTGCGGGCGTGCGCTGACGGGGTAGCGGTGCAGGCGGCGAGCGTGGCTGCAAGGCAGACGATGAGGCGTGAACGCGGCGGTGTTGTCATCATGGCAGGCAAGATAGATGAGGGCCATTGTGACACAGCTGCTGGAGAATGGCTTAGTTTTCTGAGGGTGCTTCGACGTGGTCGATGGAGGTGAGGTGCAGTTACTCTTGCGCTCCCGGGGTGTCGCAATGCGGCGATCTGCAATCAAAACCGCACTAAAATAGAGGTAACACTCCTGCAAGAAAGCAAGACCGATGTCTTTCAGTAATCCGAACCTGCCCAAGCTGGTCGTGTCTCTACGCCAGTACTCCGCACCCATGTTTCTGCACGATCTGCTGGCCGGCATCACGGTCGGGCTGGTAGCTCTGCCGCTCGCAATGGCGTTTGGCATCGCTTCGGGAGTGACGCCGCAAGCTGGACTTTATACGGCAGTTGTCGCTGGGTTCCTGATTTCGGCGCTCGGCGGATCGAGGACGCAGATCGGCGGCCCGACGGGCGCGTTCGTCGTGATCGTCGCGGGATCATCGCGCGGTTTGGGCTGAGCGGGCTGGAGATGGTCACGCTGATGGCAGGCGTGATCCTGGTCGGGATGTCTCTGACGGGACTGGGCGCGGCGGTGCGCTTCATTCCGCGCACGGTGGTGATTGGATTTACGAACGGGATTGCCGTTCTCATCGCTTCAACGCAGATCAAGGATTTCTTCGGGCTCCGCGTGGGCGCTGTGCCGAGCGAGTTTTTGCCGCGCATGCGGCTGCTCATCGCTCACTTTGCATCGTTGAACTGGGCTGCGGTGGGGCTTGGAGCGGGGGCACTCGCGATCATTTTGATTCTTCAGCGATTTACGCGGCGCGTGCCGGCGTCTATCGTCGCACTGCTTGTCTGTACGGTGGTGTCGGTCGTGTTTCATCTTCACGTGGAAACGATCGGCACTCGCTTCGGCGGGATCCCGCGGGGCCTGCCGCCCTTCGCGATTCCGACGTTTCACGCGGAGCACATCCTGCCGCTGATTCCGTCAGCGTTTACGGTTGCGCTGCTCGCGGCACTGGAGAGCATGCTGTCGGCGGTTGTGGCGGATGGGATGACGGGCGACCGGCACAATCCCAACGTCGAGTTGATGGCGCAGGGAATCGCCAATCTTGCGTCACCTGTTTTCGGAGGCATTCCGGCGACCGGCGCGATCGCCCGCACTGCAACCAACATCCGCGCGGGCGCGCGCACGCCTGTGTCGGGCATGATTCATGCGCTCACGCTACTGGCGGTGCTTCTGGTGGCTGCGCCTCTGGCAAGCTACATTCCGCTTGCGACGCTCGCAGCGATTCTTTTTGTGGTTGCGTACAACATGGGCGAGTGGCACGAGATCGGAACCATCTTCCATCTCGATTTCACGGCCATCTCTGTCTGGCTGGTGACGTTCGGGCTGACTGTGTTCGCCGATCTTACGGTGGCCGTAGGCGTGGGACTCGCGCTGGCTGCGCTGCTTTACATCTATCGAATTTCGGAGACCACTTCCGTTCTGCCGGTGACGGACGATTACATTCGCGACGGGCTGCCGCACTCATTGCAGGGACGAATTATTCCGCCGTATGTGTCTCTGCTGCGCATTCACGGGCCGTTTCTCTTCGGCACGACGGAGAAGCTGGTGGATGCGACGGCGAATATTGAGACTTTCGCGCCGATTGTGATCCTGCGGCTGCGTAACATGACGGCGATTGACGCGACGGGGACACATGCCATTGAGACCTTCGCGAAGCGGCTGGCCGAGTCGGGACGGACGCTTCTACTGTGCGGAGCGATGCAGCAGCCTTCGAAACTGCTTCAGCATCCGCGCTTTCTGGAGCGGGTTGGGCCGGAGAACATCATGCCGAATATCCAGGCCGCGCTCGATCGGGCTCGCGAGCTGCACAGGGCGCATGCGGTGCTCGCGAGCTGATTCAAACCGGCGAACAGGCCGGTCTCCAAATCAGATTTGTTCTTCGTGTTGACAGGCAGCCTCCGTCCGGCGTAGACACATAGCATGTCTACCGTAGGCGATCTACCGGGAGAGGACAGGCTGGAGATGCTGCAGGGAACTCTCGAGGTTCTTATCCTGCGCTGCCTGAAGCTGCAGGCGAACCACGCCTATGGGATTTCGCTGTTTCTGCAGCAGCAGTCCGACAGCGAGTTCGTGGTGGATAACGGCTCTCTGTATCCCGCGATTCAGCGCCTTCTGCAGCGCAAGTGGATTCAGGGACAGTGGAAGACCTCTCCGAACGGGAGGCGCGCGCGCTACTACAGCCTGACTGCGGCGGGGCGGAAGGAACTGCTGAGAGCAACATCGAAGTGGCAGCGGTTCGCAACGGCAATGGCCAAGATCCTCGCATCGGAGGGGTAAGCCCATGCGCGCACTGTGGTCGAAAATCCGGAACGCGTTTGGGAAGCGAAGCACAATCGCCTTGGAACTCGACGAGGAGATGGATGCACATCTCCAGTTCCTGATGGACGAGAATCTGGAGCGGGGGATGAGGCCGGATGAGGCTCGCACGGCTGCTCGGCGGGAGTTCGGGAATGTGAGGTCTGTGCGCGAGAAGACGTACAGGACCTGGCAGTTTCCGAGGCTCGAGTCGTTTCTGCAGGACCTGCGCTACGGGCTGCGCGGCATCTTTCGCACGCCGGTGTTTTCACTTGTGGTGATCCTGACGCTTGCGATCGGGATCGGGGCAAATACGGCGATCTTCAGCACGGTTTATGCAGTTCTGTTGAAGCCGCTGCCGTATCCCGCGGGCGAACGGCTGGTGTGGCTGGGCGAGTCGAGCGCCAAGGCCACGGGGATCAGCGTCACGTGGATCAACTTTGAGCATTGGCAGTCTGACAGCCGTTCGTTCGACGGGATGGCAGGCTTTCAGAATGCCGACCTGACGCTGACAGGCAGGGGACAGGCCTTGCTGACTCATGCAGGGCTGGTGACGAATCGGTTCTTCCAGCTGACCGGTTCACGAGCAGCGCTGGGGCGCCTGTTTACAGCGGCTGACGACAAGGCGGAGAAGCCGGAAACCGTAGTCGTAACGGAGAGCTTTTGGGCGAAGACTCTGGGCGCCGATCCGCAGATCGTGGGCAAGACTCTGACGCTGAACGGCTCCGCGTACGAGGTCGTCGGAGTTCTCGCGAGAGACCCGGGCTTCTTTCTCCGTCCTGTTGACTACTACCTGCCGCTGCGCCCAAGCGCTGCGCAGGCTGCAAAGCGCGATGCACATGGGTCAATGCGCGTGTTGGGGCTGCTGAAGCCGGGCGTGACTTTGGCCGAGGCGCGAACGGACCTGAACACAATTCTCGAACGTCTCGCGAAGGCTGATCCCGGGCCTGAAGACGGCCATCGCGTCTACGCCGCGTTCCTTACAGACGAGCGCACGGAAGGATTGGGCCGCGTATTCGTGATTCTAATGAGTGCGGTTGCTCTGGTCCTGCTGCTCGCATGCGCAAATATCGCCAGCCTTCTTCTGATCCGGATGACGACGCGTGCGAGGGAGATGGCAATCCGGACGGCAATTGGAGCAGGGCGCAGCCGTATCGCTCGGCAGCTTGTGACGGAGACTCTGCTGATCACGGCCATTGGTGGTGCGGCGGGAGTTCTGCTCGCGCATTTCTGTCTGCGCCTGCTGGTGCAGTTTGCACCGCGCGACATTCCGCGGCTTGCGGAAGCGACCTTGAATGTCCCGGTGCTGCTGTTTGCGGCGGCGGTCACGATCGCTGTGGGACTCTTCTGCGCTCTTGCACCGATCTTCAGCTCCGGCGGTGTGAACCTGTCCATTCTGCTGAAGGAGAGCACAAAGGGAGCCGGCAGCAACCGCGTGGGGCATGCAATCCGCGGAGGGTTGGTGGTAGCGGAGATCGCGATGGCGGTCGTCTTGCTGTTCGTCTCCGGAATCCTGATGCGCAGTCTCTACCTTGCTGAGGCGGCAAGCCCGGGCTTTGACTCCAGCGATCTGCTTGCTCTCGAGTTGCAGCTGCCCTCCGGGAAGTACAAGGCCGATGCGGCGATTCTCGACTTTTATAACCGGCTTGAAGACAGCCTTCGGGCGCAGCCTGGAGTTGAGTCTGTCGGCGCTGTGAACTGTCCTCCCGGTGCGGGTGACTGCGGGGACTGGTGGTATTCCGTTGCGGAGAAGCCGACGCCTGCGCGCGACGATGTGCCCCTGACGCTTCTGAATGTGGCTGATCCGCAGTATTTCAATGCGATGAAGATTCGGCTGGTTGCGGGCCGTGGGCCGTCGAGCGAAGATCGTGCCGATGGGCCTGCGGTCGTCATTATCAATGAGGAACTTGCGCACGCTTGGTGGAAGGATGCCCGATCGGCGATCGGCCAACACATCAAGCTGGGCGGCCCGTACATGAAGGGACCTGTGCTGGAGATTGTCGGAGTAGCCGGGAATGTGCCGCAGATGGGTCTGGATAGCGCGCCGTATCCGGAGATATATTTTCCTTCGGCGCAGCGAGTGAGTTCGGGGATGGTTGTGGCGATTCGCACGCATGGTGATCCTGAGCAGGCTGCAGCGATGGTGAGAAGGACACTCGCGTTGATTGATCAAGATGTTCCGATCCAGTCGCTGAAGCCCTTCGACGAGAGGCTCGGAGCGACGCTCAAGCAGCGGCGGTTCATCGCGGTGCTGCTGGCGATCTTCGCGGGCATCGCTGTGCTTCTGGCTGCGATTGGATGCTATGGGGTTCTCAATTACTGGGTGAGCAGCCGGCGACAGGACATCGCGATTCGTATTGCCATGGGAGCCGGAAGTGTGGCGATTGTGCGCCGCATCGGAAGGCAAGCCGCCATGCTGGCGGCTGCCGGCCTGGCGATGGGGCTGGTGGGGAGCTGGCTCGCATCGCGATGGATAGCCAGCATGGTCTTCGGAATTACGGCGCACGATCCGGCGGTGCTGGGTTTCGCTGCTGCTGGAGCGCTGATGATGGTGATGGCAGCGGCGGCGTTCCCGCTGTGGCGCGCGGTCCGCGTGAGCCCGATCGAGACGCTGCGCGAGGCGTAGCGTATCTGCGCGACTAGGCCATCCTCGCCCTGGCGATCAGGATTCTCGTGCTGCGGCTTCCAGTGCCGCCACGTCCATCTTGATCATGCCCATCATCGCCTGCATCGCCTTGGGGTGGCTGATCAACTCGCCGATGTTGCGGGGAACGATTTGCCAGCATAGCCCGAAGCGGTCGGTGAGCCATCCGCAGGCCATGGGCTTGCCGCCCTCGAGCAACTTGTCCCAATACGCGTCGATCTCCTGCTGCGAGTCGCAGCTGACGAAGAAGGAGAAGGCCGGGTTGAGTTGATATGTAGGGCCGCCATTAAGGAAGACCATCTGCTGGCCTTCGAGCTCGAGCGTGACGGTGGCGATTTGCCTGCGGGCCACGGGCCGACGCCTTTCGAGCGCACCTCGGAAACTTTGCGGGCGTGGGGAAAGACACTCAGGTAGAACTCGGCTGCTTCTTCGGCGTTGTCGTTGAACCAGAGAAAGGGGGAGACCTTGTTCATGAGTGGCATGGTAACAGGCGTCTTCCCATGAACGCGCCGAGGTCCTCCTGGTGCCTACCAACGACATGGGAAGACTCGAACCAGCGGCATTGTGCCTTGAGCTATCGACTGGCGGCGACGGGTGTGACGTGGTCATGATCCTTGACCTTGTCCTCGTCGAGCACCTTCAGCTTTTTCACTTCGTAGGAGCCTTGCTCCGGCTGCACCAGAGTTAATCTGCCATGACCCTTCCATGCCCCCGTCACGAGTTCAACGCGAATGTAGTATTCCTGACCGCCCTTGAACTCCGCTTCGATACCGGACTGCTTGTCATTGGAACGGAAGACGTGTTTGCCCGGAGCGACCTTGGCGACGAAATATCGGCCATTCTCCATGCGGGCCAGTTCGCCCTCATCGCAGTAAACCGAAGGCGACAGAGCGCTGCCGACGTACTGCTTGTAGCGATAGAAATAGACGGTCGCCGAGGCGTAATTGCCTGCGGTGACTGTCTGCTGGTCTTCCTGAGTCTTGGGTGCGGGCGTCTCCTGTGCGTAGGCACAGATGGTGAGCGAAAGAAGCAGTGCAGAGATAGCGGCGGGCAGTCGCATAATCCTCCTTGCTGGACAGCGTTTTCCCATGGCCTTGTGGCCAATTGCTAAGGAAATGTTCTGAGTGGCAAGCAAGATATAGCAGCAATGGGCCGCCATCACCAGATGACGGGGGTCACACAAGATTGGCGGAGGTGTCCGAAGTCAGGTCGCTCGCGACAAGCGTGAGTTGATGCAAACTAGCGATAATGAACAGCGATGTCTCTCAAGCCATTTCTGGATCTGCAACGGGATGGACGACTTGCGCCACTGCTTAGCATCGGGGCGGCGCTGAAACCCTACTACAAACTCGCTTTTCTGGCGGCTGCCGGAGAGAGCGGATTGCTGGCTCTGCTTGCGGATGGGCCGATGACGTTCGATGCGATTGCCGCGCACGTGGGTGCGGAGGGACAGGGCAGAGAAGCCCTGGAGGCGTGGCTGCAGTTGGGCGTTCGACTGAAATTGATGGGACGTGATGGGCGGGGCTACACGCTGCGCGGTATGGCGGCGGCGCTTGCGGAGCCGAAGAATGATGCAGCGCTGGCGATGGTGCAGGAGGTCGCGGAGCTCCATCACAAGCTGATCGCGGAGACGGTGCCCAGAGTTCGCGAGAAAAGGCTTTTCACGCTTGCGGATCAGGATGGGGAGCTGATTGCGCGCTCGTCGCGGATTCTGGAGGCGTTTCAGGTTGAAGCCATTCAGCGTACCTTTCCGAAGCAGGGTCCGGTGCGGCTGCTTGAGATCGGCTGCGGCTCGGGCGTTTACCTGAAGCACGCTGCGGAAGTTAATCCGGCCCTCACGGCAGTTGGTGTGGAGCTACAGCCTGCGGTGGCGGAAGCAGCGCGTACGAATTTGAGCAACTGGGGGCTCGAAGGCCGAGTCACCGTCGAGGCGGGCGACATCCGCGCCAAAACTCCCAGTGAGCTCTTCGACATCGCAACGCTCTACAACGACCTCTACTACTTTCCAGTTGATGAACGCGTGGCGCTTTTGAAACACCTTGCAGGCTTTCTGAAAACCGGAGGGTTTCTTCTGCTGACGACCTGCTGCCAGGGAGGCAGTGTTGGTTCAGAAGCGCTGAATCTGTGGGGTGCCGCGACAGCGGATTGCGGACGTCTGCCAGCGGAAGATGAACTGGCCGGGCAGTTGCGCGAGGCGGGATTTCGTACGGTAAAGACGAGGAATCTGCTGCCGGGCGATCGGTTCGTTGCGTTCCAGGCTTTTCGAGCGTAGTTCAACTATGGGCAGCAAGAGGCTGTTGCTGACTACGTGACCGGCGAGTATGCTGTTGTGGTATCGAAACCACCTGAAAAGTTGCGTCTGAATGAAAACTCCTGAGACCCCTATGCCTACACGTTCAACTCGTGTTGATCGCCGCGAATTCATCAAAACCGGAACGATGGCCGCGGGCGCCGTCGCGCTGGGCGTGCCGCGTCTTGTGCGCGGGCAGAATCTTAACAGCAAGCTGAACATCGGATGCGTCGGAATTGGCGGCAAGGGCCGCAGCGATACGGATGCGTGTGCCGAGGAGAATATCGCTGCGCTGTGCGACGTCGATGCCGGTTCGGACGCGTACGAGGTCCAGACGAAGAAGTATCCCGAGGCGAAGTTCTTCAAGGACTATCGTCAGATGCTGGACCAGATGGGCGATCGGATCGACGCGGTCACGGTGTCGACTCCCGACCATATGCACGCGGTGATTGCGTCCGCGGCCATGAAGCGGAACAAGGCGGTTTTCGTGCAGAAGCCGCTCACGCAGACGGTATACGAGGCGCGCTACCTGCGGAAGATGGCTCACGACCGCAAACTCGTCACCCAGATGGGCAACCAGGGCAGCGCTGCCGATGGGCTGCGCCGTGGGGTTGAGACCATTCAAGACGGCCTGATCGGCCAGGTGCACGAAGTTCATGTCTGGACCAATCGCCCGATCTGGCCGCAGGCGATGGATCGCCCCGAGGGAGAGGATCCGGTTCCTTCGACTCTCGACTGGGATGTGTGGATTGGCGTCGCTCCGATGCGGCCCTATGTAGGCAGCCGCGATCCGAAGCAGAAGCATTACGGAGTGTACGAGCCGTTTACGTGGCGCGGCTGGCAGGACTTCGGCTGCGGCGCTCTCGGCGACATGGGATGCCACACGGTGAACCTGCCATTCCGCGGGCTGGACCTCGGGGCTCCGACAGAGATTGAGGCGATGCCGTTCGGCAAGATGAACAAGGAATCGTTCCCGGTGGGCTCGAAGATTCGTTACGCGTTCCCCAAGCGCACGGGCCACGTGCCGCTGGAGCATCCGAGCTTCTTTCATCGTTCGCGGAAGGTGGAGCACGATCCGCTGACGCTGTGGTGGTACGACGGCGGACAGCCTAACCCCGAAGCTCGCGGCGGGCACGACAACAGCAACAAGCCGCCAGCGGAGATGACTGCTGACATCACCGCATTGCTCGGGGAGGTTCCTGACAGCGGGTGTTTGATCATCGGCGAAGGCGGTACGGTATTCTCGCCGGACGATTATGGAACGAACTTCTTCGTGAAGCTCAAGGGCGATCCCAAGTTCGTTCACTATAAGAAGCACCCCGCCCTAGCGAAGTATCCGGAGCGTATTCCACGCAACCCGTACGCCGGGAAGAAGGGCGATGGGGGCGACGTGGGAGCTCACGCGAAGGAGTGGCTCGTGGCGATCAAGGAGCACAAGCCGGAGAATTGCTATTCGCGGTTCGATGTTGCGGCTCCGCTCACCGAAATCCTGTTGCTTGGCTGCGTTGCACTGCGCACCGGCAAGAAGATCGAGTGGGATTCGCACAAGATGAAGGCCAAGAACACACCCGAGGCCGATCAGTTCATCAAGCGGCAAGATCGGTCCGGCTGGGCCCTTTCCTAGCCAGTGATGGGATACACCCGCCGATCTTTTCCGGATCGGCGGGTTTTGCTTTTTGCGGCTACAGCGGGGTCAGACGACGGATGATTCACTTGCTGTCGTTGCGGCTTCTGCGGCTGAGCGCTTTCGATCGCCTAATTGAACGAGCCGCGGCACGCTCATAAGCGTGATGGCGAATACGGCGATTGAGGCGGCGACGAAGCCCATGTGGCCGTGACGCATATCCTCGAGCAGGAGCTTCAAACCGACTCCCGCCAGCGCGGTCCAGGCGAGCAGGGTGAGCTCCGGGCGGCCCCAGCGCGGACCCTCGAATGCGACTGCAAGCGCCACCCCGCAGATTGCAAGCGTGCGAAGGAAGGCGATGTGATGCGCGGCGAGCGCCATACCAGCGCCAACGCCGGCGATGAGCCCATGCACGAGGAGAGCGATGACGGCGCAAATGGCAACCAGCCCGATTGCAGTCTGCACGATGCGCGAAGCGGCGAACGCCCGTTCCCGGCTTGAGGCGCTGGAGAACACCATCGCAGTCACGAGACAGAGAGAGACGACGATCGCGGCCGCATGCGGAGGTGCGGCTGAGCTTCCTGCGATGACGGTATAGAAATAGTTGGGGAGTCCGGCAAGCGCGGCGGAGGAGACGATGAAGATGGCACCTTGGACCGACAGCATCGCAGGTTGCGTCCGCCTGCTGAGGTACGTCGCAGAGAGCCCCGCGACCGCAAGCACGAGGGACGCGGGCTCACGGGACACAACCAGCGAAGATCCTGAGATCAGCAGCGCCGCGCTCAACGCCGCAAAGATCCTGAAGGTTCGCCGCTCTTCTCGCTGCGCGAGATACCGCAACACTGCGAAGTAACCTGCGGCCGACAGCAGGATGCAGCCTATCCCGAGGAGGATCGCGCCGCGTGTGGGGGAGAAGATGAGAACGGACGCGACCGTCAAAGCAAATGCGATGAAAACCTGAACCGCTTCGAAGATCAACAGCGTGCGCCTGCGCGCGAGCACGCGCACGGCCACAGAAACTGCGTTGAGGAGAAACAGCATCAAGGCGGGCGCAATGAGAGCCGGAATGCTCAGAACGGGATACAGGGCACGTGTGTCCGGCGGGCCTGAGTAGATGAAGAGCAGCCCGGAGATGGCGGCATCAGCGACCAGCACAAGGAGCGGCCACACGGGCTGCGGGACCTCGCGGGAACGGAGGAAGTCACTTGCACCGATGGCGATCAGTAGCGCTGTGATGAAAGGAAGAGCTTCAAGGGTGCTAAAGCCGAGCGCAGCCGCCGTCAATGCCGCGATGCTTTGCGCCACACTGACGCTACGCGATCCGCTGCTAGTCGACTCCAACACAACAGCGAGCGTCATGAAAGCGGCAAGCACGCCGGCAGCGACGACCGGCGTGAAGACGTGGAACGCAAGCGTATTTTCCCAAAGCATCGGCGCGAGGATCAGCGCGGCCGTCGCGGCGAACACCTGGCGTGCGGCGCCACTGCCGGTCCGAGCGGCCCAGATCAGCCACGTAAAGGCGTATACCACTGCAACGGCAGAGACCGGAAAGCGGGGAAGTGTTCCCGATGCTGCGATCGCCCTGAGAACGTAGGCGCCTGCGACTCCGAGCAGCGCCTGACCGAGGACCGGAAGAAGGCTGCCCCCTGCCGGAGGTTGATCGGCCTTGATTTGCTGGGAGCGGGTGTGCTCGTCCTGTCGAACAGCGATTGTGGGTTCGGGCGAATGTTCGAGAGCGCGGACCCGCTTCTCGAGATCATCGACGCGCTCTGCAAGCGATTGCAACGTACCGGGAGAATCGTTCATTTCTCACCCGCACATTCTGCTGGTGCCTGTTTGCTAGTCTCCGGCAGGCTGGTGCGATGCCGGCTCAGCCATCCACGGAGGCAGTACCTTGATCAGGGCCCACAAGATAAACAGCGGCAGGATGGCGAGGGCTAGCGCGACCAGGGAACCCTCGCGCGTGACCAGCGCCATCTTATAGGTCGTGTAACCGAGGAAGCTCTTGGAGAAGAGCTGGCCGCCGATTACCACGTTCCAACGCATGGCGAAGATGCCCATCAGGGCGAGACAGCCGGAGACTACGTAGATCCGTTTGCGAAGCTGTTCCGGCAGCTTGATGACCTGCGTGATGAAGAGCAGTACAAGAGGAGTGATGGTGCCCAGCATGATCTGAATGACGATGTGCGGGATGTAGAGCTGGGTGTGTACCAGGAAATCGAGGCTACGGAAGGACTCATCGGCCTCGTAGATGCGATGAATGAGGTCGAGCATTTCGAGGCTGAAATCGATGATGAAGATGTAGAAGAGGTACATCGCAATTGTGTCCACGCAGCGCATCTCGATCTTCTGTCCGCGAAGCTTTGTGGTCGCCATGTAGATGAGCATGACCCCTGCGATTCCCGATACCATCGCCGAAAAGATGAACACGACGGGCATGAGCGGGGATGACCACCAGGGATTGGCCTTGATCGAGCCGAAGATGAACCCGACGTAGCCGTGGAGCAGGAACGCAGACGGGATGCCGATGAGCGTGACCACCCAGCCGACTTTCTCGTCGATATGCAGCGCACGCGGATTGATGTTGTCGGATCCGAGCGACATGACTTTGTACTTCAGGCGGAGCAGGCCTTTCGACGACCGCGCGAGGAGAACGATGTCTTTTCGGTAGTCGAGCCAGATCTCAAAGACAAGAACGGCCATGAGATACCAGAGGTACACATACCCGAACATGGCCATGGCGGAGGTGCTGTGCGGCGTGAAGTACATCTCGGGCGAGCGCTCGGGATGGCCGAGGTGCAACTGCAGCGGCAGAGGAGCGACGATCAGGAAAGAGAGCGCCGTGAGCAGAGCCAGCCGGTAGGTCGGCTTAACTGCTTCGACGTGGAAGACGCGCTCGAGCGACGCCAGGATGAACGCTCCAGCGACCAGCCCGGTGATGAAGGGATAGAGCACAATCAGCACGCTCCACTGCAGGCCTATTTCGTTTGGATACATGAAACCTTCAACGCCATTCATAGAAACTCCAGTTTTCAGTTCTCAGTTTTCAGTCTCCAGTTCGCTCCAGAATCCAGATGTGCGATTGCAAAATCTGGAAACTGATGACTGACAGCTGATGACTGGTTTACCGCACTGATCCATCGAGCCCGTTGTAATAAGCCTTCGCGCCGGTTGCCATCTGCGGCTTCAATACCTGTACGGGGTGTGTTCTCAAGAATTCGTGAATCGGATCTTTTGGATTCTTCAGGTCCACGAGTTGGCGTGCGCCCGTGGGGCAGTTTTCGCAGCACGCGGTAGTGAGCCCCTTGGTGATGCGGTGGTAGCAGAGCGTGCATTTGTCCGCTGTCTTCTTCTCGGGATGGATGTATCGGCATCCGTAGGGGCATGCCTGAACGCAGTAAGCGCATCCGAGGCAATACTTCGGATCGACGAGCACCACGCCATCCGGGCTGACGAATGTCGCTCCGACCGGACACACCTGCGTGCACGGAGAATCCGCACAGTGATTGCACATTTTCGGAACGAAGAAGTACTTGCCGGCATCTTCGGCAGCGACAGGGAAGCCCTCCTTGCCGCCGTCGGGCGAGATGACTTGCGGATTCGTCATATCCTCATCTTCAACGTGATAGCGCTCCACCCAGGTGCGGAAGTAGCCATCGGGAATGTCGTTTTCTGTTGCGCACGCACGGACGCAGTTTCCGCAACCGATGCACTTGGGAATATCGATGAGCATGCCCCACCAGTGGTCGGCCGTCTTGTAGTTGGGTGACTGTTCCGGCGTTCCGGCGGATACCGCCTTCCAGGCGATGGCGGCTGCGGGAGCGAGAACCAGGAAATGACGGCGCGACAGATTCACTTGGCACCTCCCGCGTCTGCTATGGCTGGATTGTGCGGCTGGTGACAGGTTTCGCATGGGACGCCATTGGAGTGGTCGCTGGGATTGACTTGAGGGAATTCCTTGGGCTTTGCCGCAGTGGCGGTGTGACAGCGCGCGCAAAGAGTTGCGGTATCGGGTTTCGTTGGAGTGACGGCCGCGGGGTCGTCAGCGTGCTTTGCCAGCGCGCCGTGACAGGCTTCGCAGTTTACGTGCGCGTGCTTGCCTTTGCTCTTCTCATCGGCCTTATCGGTGTGGCAGGTCTCACAGGCCTGGTGTCCGGCAAACTTCACCGGGTGAGCCGCTATGTCCGACATTGCGTCACCCCGGTAATGGCCGTACTGCCCGAAGCTTTTGGGAACCACGTAGCCACGGACCACGAGGAAGACGATAAAGGCGAGAACAAACAGCCCTGCGAAGCGAAACAGATGCCCAGCATCTTTGAAGATGTTCATCCGAGCGCATTCTCCCAACCTGAGCCACTGCCGGACCGGACTGTCCTCGTGTGACCCAGATCATCTTTTCGCGGCAAGATTGGACGCCAGAGCAGAGAACTGTATGTGAGACAAATCACGACCGCTTGTGACGGCCGTCTCAGGAGAGGTAGTTCTGGGTTTCTTTGTCCTCCGATTACTGTCGGAAGCATCCCCTGTCGGGTGGATTTGGGAAGCCACAGATCAGCCACGATATGATGTGGCATGTCCGGTGCCTTCTTACCCCGCTTGATGCCTGTTGGTTCTGTTTCGGTTCTGCTGATGGCAGTGTTGGCGGCCCATTGCCAGACGGCGCTTTCGGTCGAGCAGATTGTCGACCGCATGCAGCAGCACGACGCGAGACAGTCGAAAGAACTGAAGCACTACGAGGCTGTCCGGCATTACCAGGTACAGTACAAGGGGCTTGGAGCGCACCTGGCGGCGGCGATGGATGTGGACCTTACCTATGACAGCGACACGGGCAAATCTTTCCGGATCGTCTCCCAGAGCGGGTCGAAGCTGCTGTGCGACAAGGTACTGAAGCGCGCGGTAGAGAGCGAAGAGGAAGCTTCGAAGGATAAGTCCTCAACCGCGTTGAACGAGACAAACTACAGGTTCGAACTGGCTGGAACGGAGCAGGTAGACGGCAGGCCGGCGTACGTTCTCAAAGTAGAACCTCTGCGCAAGAGCAAGTTTCTGTATCGCGGCCGGGTGTATGTCGATGCCGCAGACTTCGCTGTGACAAAGATCGAAGTGGAGCCCGCACAGAACCCTTCGTTCTGGATTTCGAGCAGCCGCATCGAGAACATCAATGAGAAGACGGATGGGATGTGGCTTCCTGAGAAGAATCGGAGTGAATCCAAGATCCGGGTAGGCGGGTCAGCGGTTCTCACTATCGATTACGGGACGTATCGCATCACCCGGGCTGGGGAAACGCAGCCGGCAAGGTCCCAGAGTTCCCGCGATGTTCAGAGCGGAGCAGTTGCGAATACGGAATCAAGGTAGCAGCTTTCTAAGCGCAAAGACTGTGGCTCGCCCCATGGCCTTGCGACTTCTGGCCCGCAGGCCCATGGGCTGAGAGTCCTGCATGAGAGAGCGGCCGGCTTGGGAGAGGGCGATGGCCTGCTCGTAGAAGTCGACGAGCTGCTTTGTTGCACAGCGCCAGGTGCGGCGTGAAGCCTCCGTTCTGGCCGCGTCTCCGATTGCCGTTCTCCTGGGCTTCGATTGCAGCAGTTCGCCGATGCGCATCGCTGCCTCGTTCTCGGTGTCAACGAGGAGGCCGCTGACCTCGTTCTGAATCATCTCTGGAATTCCGCCGGCTCGGGCGGCCACGACCGGCAAGCCGGAGGACATGGCTTCGAGAACAACCAGGCCCAGAGTTTCGGTTCGCGAGGGCATGACGAAGATGTCGCTGGAGGCGTAAGCACAGGCGAGTTCTTCTTTATGCAGGAAACCTGCGAAGTGCACCGGCAGACCTTTGAAGTGCTCCTCCAGATGCGTGCGCCGGGGACCGTCCCCAACGAGGGCCAATCGCACACCCGGATTGCCTTCGATCCACGCCCGCAGCGATTCGAGATTCTTCTCCGCGGATAGGCGGCCGACGTAAAGGAGCAGCGGGGCATCGGGTTCCCCCTGCGTCAGGCGATTGCGCATCTCTGCGGATCGGCGCTCAGGTCTGAACAGGTCGGCATCCACGCCGCCGGGCCACAGCGCCACATGGTCGATTCCGTGCTCGCGCAGCTGAGCCACCATCAACGTTGATGTACAGAGATTGATGGCGGCCCGCCGGTGGCGGATGCGCAGAAACTTCCAGACATGCGGCTCCAGGAAGCCGAGGCCGTAGTAGTGAAGATACTGAGGCAGGTCCGTGTGGTAAGAGACGACCACGGGCAGGTGCAGCGCCCCGCCGTGCGGGCCGCCGCCGTAGTAAAGTCCGGCGATGCCGAGAAGCGCGGGATCAGCGATGTGGAGGATGTCAGGCATGAAGTCGGAGAGGATGCTGCGCATTGATGCGCGGGGGAGTGCAAGGCGCAGCTCAGGGTAAAGCGGAAAGGCTGAGCTCTTCATGCCGACTACCCGGAAGCCCTCAAACTCCCGAATCCCACCCTCCGGCGAGAAGATGAGGACCTCATGCCCAAGTTGCCGCAGCTGACGGATGGTCTGGCAAAGGGTGGTGACAATCCCGTCTGTTTTGGGCAGAAATGTCTCGGTAAAGAGGGCGATTCGCATGTTCGAGTCAAGAGCTGTGAATCCAGAGAGGGTAACACGGCAGCCATCTCGAAGATTGGTACCTTGCACTTCGAGCGCAAAGATGAAGATGCGTTCATCTTCGCGGAGTAAGTGACAATGGTGAGCCCTGTTCTGATAGCTTTCCATTGAACCGATGGACACCTGTTCTCACTCCCCCACTGAAACCGAGCAGCATAACTGAGAAGACGGATCAACTCACTCGCCACAGCTAAGTCTCCGGAAGCGCAACACAACTGTTTTGAATCGCGGATCAGCAGGGAAGGGCGGGAAGTGGAAGACAGGGAAGTTTTCTACCGTTGGCGACATCCCGAAGTGGCAAAGAGTTTTCGTTCGGGAGTTTCCCTTCACAGTCATACAAATCAGTCGCGAGAGACGCTGAAGTTCCTCGCGGTGCTTGGCAGCCGCTACGCCTTCATGCGACAGCTCATGGAGAGGCTCGAGCAGCGCGCCATGGTCAACCATGGTATGCGCGTGGACTATGGCCTGAGTTACTGGACGCCGCCAGCTCACCCCACGCTGGCGTTCGATCTGGAGCGCGGGCAAATTGAACGGCTGGGCCTCGCTGCCATGGTTTCTCTTACGGATCACGACAGCATTCAGGCGTGCCTGTCTCTGCAGGGAGGCCCCGAAAGTAGAAACTGCCCGATCTCGCTTGAGTGGACGGTTCCTTTCGGCGGTGAAGCATTTCATTTTGGCGTGCACAATTTGCCGAGCGCGAGGAGTTCAGAGTGGATGCAGATTCTGAGTTCCTACACGCTTTATCCGACGAACGGGCAGTTGAAGGAGATCCTGGCTGCACTCCATGCCGAGCCTGGAGTGCTATTCGTCTTCAATCACCCGATGTGGGATCTTTACGGCGTTGGAGCCGATCTTCACGTGCATTCAGTGAACGCGTTTCTGCGGGAGCATCGAGAGTGGATACATGCGCTTGAGCTGAATGGGCTGCGGAGCTGGGCTGAGAACCGGAGCGCATGCAGCCTGGCTGAGCAATGGGAGATGGTGCTTGTGTCTGGCGGGGATCGTCATTCGCTGGAGCCGAACGCCAACATCAATCTGACAAACGCGGAGTGCTTCGACGAATTTGCCTGCGAGATCCGCGACAAAAAGATGAGCCGGATCTTGTTCATGCCGCAGTATGCGCAGCCCTTGAAGCACCGCGTTCTGCAGTCCGCAGTAGACGTGGTGAGTCACTATCCGCATTTCCCTGCGGGGTCGCAGAGATGGGATGAGCGGGTCTATCACCCGGATGCGCGCGGGAATCCGCAGTCTCTGGCTACGTTGTGGCCCGACGGCACAGCTCCGCGCGCGATTCGTTGGGGAATCGCAATCGTGCTGCTGATGGGCAGGGGAGTGTTCTCGGGTGGTCTGCGCGCCGCATGGAGCGAGGCGCGGGAGTTGGCCCAGGCGCTGGAGGAACAGGGCACGGGCGGTGGGCTCTATCCCAGGCTGGTTCCGCTTCCGCGCAAGCATCGGTCTGACGCAGGCGCGTGATTTGGAAGCTCGACCTGAGGTGTGTCCGATCAGTGTTGGCGTTCTTTGGCTCGTTTGTCGAGATGGTGAATGAGTACATTCGCAACTCGCTGGGCGCTCCGGGTCTGAAGTGAACCGCTTCCGAATTCAGTTCCACTACCTGCCCTGGAATTGTGGGGTGCGCTTTTCAAAGAAGGCGCGGATGCCTTCCTGGTAGTCCTCGCTGTCGTATACCTGTCGCCGCATGGCCTGTACGCGTTCGAAGGTCTCGGGCCGGAGATTGTGAGAGGCCGAGAGCAGGCGGAGTTCTTCTTTCAGCAGGCTGATCACCAGCGGGGAGTTTTTCGCAATCTGGTCGGCAATCGTTCTAGTCAGGCTCTCCAGTTCGCTACGCGGAACTGCGTGGCTCACGATGCCCTGCGCGACGAGCCGCTGCACGCAGATTGGTTGCGCGGTGAACAGCATCTCCTTGCACAGCGGCATGCCTCCTGCGTTGAGAAAGTTCTGCACACCGGAGATGTTGTAGGGCATACCCAGCTTAGCGGGAGTGACGGCGAAGGTGCTGTCGTCGCCTGCGACGATGATGTCGCAGCTCATGACGAGCTCGCACGCGCCGCCCCACACGGTGCCTTCGACCATGGCGATTACGGGAGCAGGATAGAGTTCGACCATGCGGATGACGCGCCGGATCGGGTCGTCGTACGTCATCGGATCACGCCCGTTGGTGGGCAGTTCACGCACATCGTGCCCGGAAGAGAAGACCCTGGCTCCGGCAGGCGCGCGGAGCACGACAGCCCGCACCTGGGCGAGTAGCATCTCCTCCAGCGCGGCGCACAGGTCATCGATAAGGGCCGTGCTCAGTGCATGGTGCTTTGAAGGATTGTTCAGCGTGATCTCTCCGACGTTGCCGGCGATCTTCACGTTAACCAGTGCGTAGCCTGTGTCCACGATTCACCGTCCCGGCCGCTCAGTTCAGCCGCGAGGAGTGTAGCGCTGGAGACGCGCAGAATCCTGTGACGCGAGCTGCAGGAGCACGGCACAGCGATTACTTTTGGGACGCGGGAATCAGAGTGGGAAGCGCAGACCGGAGCCGGCGAGCGTTCTACTCGCCGACGACGGCTGGAGCCTGAATCAGGGAGAACATGCTGCCGAAGACCTGCTTCAGTTCGCCGATGGTCATGGCGCCTTTGTGTCCGGGGGAACACTGGAACTGGCTGACGGTCGCATCTTCTTCGAACTGGAGGACGTCGCCGTAAAAGAAGACGCTGCCGTTGTTCTGGGTAGTGCCGGTGATGACAAGTTTGCGGCCGGGAACGAGACGCCGAACGACGGGGCTCTCCACGGCATTGAGGCGGCAGCTCGGCGATTTTTTGTCGACCTGTTCCCAGGTGGTGACGGAGCCGTTCTGGATGTAGATCGTGCCCTGATTGGCGGGCAACAGGATGTCGACATTGACGGCTACGGTAGAGCCTGCGCCGATGGTCGCGATGGGTGCGGTATCCGGCAGATCCGCGCTTTGCGCGCTCGCGAGAGATGAACCGGCCAAAAGTCCAGCAAAACCAATCAAAGCAGCAAGATGGCGGAACGAGCGCATCACCGGGTGACTCCTTTTAGGTGCAATCGAAGAGATAGATTTGGCCTGAATTCTAGCACTTCCACTGATGTGCAAGAACAAAAATCCGGTCCCGCGGGAGCATCCCACGTTACCAATCGGTCCTGCATCAGAGGACGAAACGAGGAGACTCCGCCTGATGCCGAATTCATCGAACCCCGCCGTGGAGACAAACACCGCCACCCTGACCGACCCCCGCGAACGTTTCGCAAAACCGCCATTTCCGGCCCAGCAACAGGCTCCTCCCGGGAGTTCGCGAGAGCTGAAGCCGCCAGCCGATTACGGCGAGAACAGCTACACCGGTCACGGCCGGCTGAAGGGCCGCGTGGCTCTGATAACGGGGGCAGACAGCGGCATCGGCCGGGCAGTAGCTCTCTGTTATGCGAAAGAAGGCGCGGACGTTTTGTTCACGCACCTGAAGGAGGAGAAGGAGGACGCGGAGGAAACGGTGCGCCTCGTCGAGCAGACGGGCCGGCGTGCGATCAACGTCCCCGGAGACATTCGCACGAAAGAGTTCTGCCGAAAGCTCGTGGACCAGGCGTTCTCAGAGCTGGGACGGCTCGACATCCTGGTGAATAACGCCGGCTACCAGCGGACGTACGAGAAGCTGGAAGACATTCCGGAAGATGAGTTCGATGCGACCTTCCGGACCAATGTGTATAGGACGTTCTTTATGACACAAGCTGCTCTGCCGCGCATGCAGCCGGGCGGGTCGATCATCAACACGGTATCGATTGAGAGCTTCACGCCAGAGCCGTCGCTTGCGCCTTACGCGGCGACGAAGGCGGCACTCGCCAGCCTGACGAAGAGCATTGCCAAGATGGCGATGGAGCAGAGAGGCGTGCGGGTGAACGGAGTTGCGCCGGGGCCTGTGTGGACGCCCTTCATTCCGTCAACCATGGAGCCGGAGAAGGTGAAGACGTTTGGGCAGAACACGACGTTCAAACGTCCTGCGATGCCGGTGGAGCAGGCAGGGATTTTTGTTTTCTGGCGAGCGATGACGCCAGCTATGTGAACGGCGAAATCTACGGAGCGACGGGCGGAAGAATGCCGATCTAAGTAAGGGAAATCGAGTCTGACAATCGGAAGCGGCTTGAGGTTGTCTCCCATGTCCCCAACTACAGGGGACATGGGGCACCCGAGTCTCGACTGGACCTGTATGTCTACTTCTTCTTTGAACTGCTGGATTTGCTGCTCGAGCTGGTTGAGCTGGATTTGGTTCCGGAGCTCTTTGAGGATGATCCAGCCGATTTAGACGATGATAATCCGGACGACTTCGACGAAGATCCGGATCTTCCGGATTTGCTCGAAGAGCTGTCGGAGGGTTTGCGAGGCTCGCCGTTGTCGTCAAGATCGTCGGCACCGGCTGCTTCTTCGTAATCGTCTTCTATGTCCTCGTCGTCTTCATCGTCGATATCTTCGTCGTCGATGTCGCTTTCACCGGATGCACTCGCCTTGCTGCTGCCGGAGCCGTGGCTCGAAGAGTGTGATCCTGAGCTGCGGGAAGTGCCGCTGCGAGACTCGTTCTCGTCATCGGTTTCTGACTTGTTGCTGCGGCCGCTGCTCGAGGAAGATCCGGAGTGAGATTTGCTGCGCGACGAATGCTCTTCGTTTGAGGGATGCACGAGCTTGTTGAAGTTGCTCTTTTCGCCGTCGGCTGTCTTCTCCTGGTAGACGAGTTCGAGATTGCTCTCGTCGAATTTTTCGAAGAAGTCATCCCACTCGATCTTCTGGAGCTTGGAATCGTTGTGGTTCGGCGCCTTGGGGAATTCGAATCGCAGAATTCCGGGTTCGCCGCCCTTCTCGGTTCCTGCTACTTCGGCCGGAACAGCTCCCCGGCTCTCGGCCCATTTACGAATTTCATCGTGGTCTCTTGTCGTTCTCGATAGTGTCATCTTTACCGCTCCCGCCGCCGGAACCCCGGCAGCTACAAAGATTGCGTGCCCACTGCTCCGAGCATGGATTCAGACGCCGGGTTAGAGGTTGGCCGAAGGCAAGTTCCGTTTTGACCGGGTAGAACGTACACTCAACAGGCACCCGCGGCTTCAGCGGACGCGGAGATTTTCTGATCCCTGTTCCCGTAATCTCGGATCCCTGTCTTTATACTTTTCCCAAGCCTATGCGGACTCGTGTGTTGCTCGCCTTCCTGCTGGTCGCGGTATCAGCTCCGTTGTACTCACAAGCCCCTGCCGGACATTCCCCAAAGATGACGACCAAAATTACGCCTGAACAGGTGCACCGCTCTGCCATCGTGATCGACACCCATGCCGACACGCCGCAGCGCCTTGCAGACGAAAACTACGATCTTGCTGATCCGCTGAACGGGGGCAACTGGAATCTCGAGTCTGCTCAGAAGGGCAATGTTGGCGCTGAGTTCTTTTCGATATGGGTGGAGCCCGAGACACAGAAGGGCCACTACGCCCAGCGGACGCTCATTCTGATCGATGCGGTGAAGCAGCAGGTGGCGAAGCATCCGGACAAGCTGATGTTCGTCACGACTCCCGAGGGCATTGAGCTGGCTCATCGTGAACACAAGATAGCCGTATTGATGGGGATCGAGGGCGGGCACTCTATCGAGGACTCGATTGCTCTGCTTCGGCAGTTCTACGCGCTCGGTGTTCGGTACATGACGCTCACGTGGTCGAACTCGAACGGGTGGGCCGATTCGTCGGGCGATATCAACGACACGAACATTCCGCATACGAAGGAAGGGCTGAGCGAGTTCGGGAAAGACGTTGTGTACGAGATGAACCGGCTAGGCATGATGGTCGATATTTCACACGTGTCCGACCGCACATTCTTCCGGACGCTCGTGATATCGCGTGCTCCGGTGATTGCTTCGCACTCTGCTGCGCGGGCGTTGTGCGACGTTCCGCGCAACATGACGGACGACATGCTGCGGGCGGTTGCGAACTCAGGCGGGCCGGGATCAAAGGGCGGCGTGGTTCAGGTGAACTTCTATTCGGCGTTCGTCTCGCAGCAATATCGGGATGCGCAAAAGGCGATGCAGCCAGAGGTCGAGAAGGCAGTGCAGGCGCTGAAGGATAAGTACAAAGCCGAGGGCAAGGAGACGCCCGCAAAGGAGATCGAGAAGCTGCAGCGCCAGTATGCCGATCGTATACCGCGCCCGCCGCTCTCTGCGCTCGTCGACCAGATCGACCATATCGCGAAGGTTGCCGGGGTAGATCACGTGGGACTGGGTTCTGATTTCGATGGAGTGAATGGGCAACTGCCGGAGGGGATGGATTCGCCGGCAGGGCTGCCGAAGCTTACGGAGGCTCTGATGCAGCGGGGCTACTCCGCTGAAGACTGCCGCAAGATTCTGGGAGGCAATCTGCTGCGGGTGTTTCGGGAGGTAGAGCAGGTGAGCAAACAGCTGCAGGCCGAGAACCGTCCGCGCATCACGGACAGACAGCCATACGACAAGCCGCAAAAGTAGGGGATCAGATGGCCTTATGCAAGGGATGTTTTGACAAGGCCGATGGAGGTGCCTCTACGGCTGCTGGTGCAATTCAGAAAATAGAGATCTGCACCGAGACTCGATCAGCTGCTCGAGTCCGTGCAAATCGTCATTCTTCGTTTTCGCAAACCTGCCATTTGCAAAGCGAATTCCTCCATAGTTGTCGACGAAAGCGATCAAGAGATCATTTCCATCCATCAACTTCACACGTGTCGATCCATCGGAAAAAGCTTCTGGACCGGATGTAAGAGATCGGGCAAGTATTCGCTCGACCCCTATAGCGTCGCCCTCAGAGTCCATCCAGCAATATCTGCCCTTCCGTTCCATCTCTCTGGGCATTACCGGGACCAAAGTCTGGACCCCGATGGGGACATAGTAGAACTTGATCGGCATCTTCACTGCCGGCGCACGCGACTGGCAGGCAGTGCTCCCGAAAATTGTGGCGATCGCCAAAACGAGAAAGCCGCGTACGTTCCCCGGCGGATGCTGCTTGCGGTATGCGGATTGCGCTGCAATCATTTCATCCCTCAAAGTAATCGCGATCTCGGGTGGCCGCAAAGGTTGCCCTACCTGTCATCCTCGTGCAATGCGTGTAAGTAGTGCTCCGGCGGCGAACCAGATGCCCGCGTTGACTACAGTCTGGCCGATCATCAACAGCAGCATTGTGGAGGAGCCATCGTTTACGCCGGGGAAGAACTGCACCATCACCAGGTGTGCAGGGCAAGCGATATCGATGATCCATCCCCAGCGCGTTTCGAGGTCTGAGTTGTTTCCCATGGAGCCGCTGATGATCAGGGCTCCGCTGGCCAGAAAGCCAAAGAGAGCGAATACGATCGCGAGGCGCCATCGGTCGAGCATGGTGACTCCGGGGCTGCAGAGGAGCGGGAGGTTGTCTGAATGATAGCGCTGCTCGTGGCAGAAGCAGAAGAGTTTCCGCTGGGCACGACGGCGCTTGTATATTGCGAGCATGATCAAGCAACTGGTTTTGGGACTCGGCCTTTTTGGTGTCGCCACGTGCATCTCTTCCGCACAGAGCTTTTCTGTCAGCTATGAAAAGAGCTTGAGCGCTGAGCCGCTCGACGGGCGGCTGTTGCTCCTGCTCTCTACGGACAACAGCGCTGAACCGCGGTTCCAGATCGATGACACACCGCGTTCGCAGATGCTATTCGGCGTGACGGTGGATGGCTGGGCTGCAGGTCACCCGACGCTTGTTGACGCCGCCGCGCATGGCTGCCCGATTCGCAGCCTCAAGGATGTTCCTCCGGGCGAGTACACGGTGCAGGCTGTGCTGAACAAGTACGAGACGTTTCACCGCAGCGATGGCAAGACCGTGAAGCTGCACCCCGACAAGGGGGAGGGCCAGCACTGGAACATTTCGCCTGGGAATCTCTACTCTAAGCCGAAGAAGATCGCGATCGGTCCGAACGCTGCCCCCATCAGCGTGGAACTCACCAGCGTGATTCCGCCCATCGAGCCTCCAAAGGACACGAAGTACGTCCGGCATATCCGCATCCAGAGCGAGGTGCTCACGAAGTTCTGGGGACGCCCTATGTATCTTGGCGCTGCCATTCTGGTTCCGGAGGGATTTGACGAGCACACCAGTGCGCACTTCCCGCTGATCATCTTCCACGATCACTTCGTCGACGACTTCGACGGTTTCCGCACCACGCCGCCGGATGCCAACCTGAAGCCTGACTACAGCGAGCGCTTTCATCTCGCGGGTTACAACCGCATTCAGCAGGAGGAAGCGTACAAGTTTTATCAGCAGTGGACATCGCCTGACTTTCCCCGCGTGCTCATCATTAAGATCCAGCACGCTAATCCATACTACGACGATTCGTATGCGGTGAACTCGGCGAACGTGGGACCGTACGGCGATGCGATCGAGAACGAGCTCATCCCCGCGATCGAGAAACAGTTCCGCGGGCTCGGGCAGGGATGGGCGCGATTTGTCTATGGCGGCTCGACGGGCGGTTGGGAATCGCTGGCTGTGCAGGTGCTGTATCCGGACCACTACAACGGAGCTTTCGCGGCATGCCCCGACCCGATCGACTTTCATGCCTTCACGGATATCAACCTCTACGAGGACAAGAATGCGTTCTACCTGGAGGGGGCGCACAAGCGGGTAGCCCAGCCGGCGATGCGCGATTATCTCGGGCACACGTTGATCACGACGAAAGAGATCAACGAGTACGAGCTTGCCCTTGGCGATCATGGGCGTAGCGGCGAGCAGTTCGACATCTGGCAGGCGGTTTACTCACCTGTCGGCGAGGATGGCTATCCGAAGGCTATTTTCGACAAGGACACGGGCGCGATCGATCACGCGGTGGCGGAGTACTGGCGGCAGCACTACGATCTCGAAGCCATCCTCGAGCGCGACTGGGCGACGCTCGGACCGAAGCTGGAGGGCAAGATCCATATCTACGTCGGATCGGACGATACGTACTTCCTGAATGACGCGGTGTATCGGATGGAGGATTTTCTGAATACGACGAAGAGCCCTGCGTATGGAGGAGAAGTGACCTACGGTCCGCGGGCCGAGCATTGCTGGAACGGGGATCCGAAACTGCCGAACGCGTACTCGCGGCTGCACTACAACACACAGTACCTGCCGAAGATACTGGAACAGATCAAGAAGACGGCGCCGGCGGGTGCAGACCTGACGAGTTGGCGATACTAGTGCAGTTAGCTAGCGGCCGGGCTTATGGCTTGAGCCATTCTGACCGGACGATTGCTTCGGGGTCTTAGAAGACTGGTTGCGGTTTTTGGGGGCGCTCGGTTCGGGCGCGCCGGTGGGCTTCACGTTCGGCGATGGCGCCGGTGCTGCTTTCTGCATGTTGTCGGGTGTCAATGCAGGATCGCGATGCTGGGTGGCATGCGAGGGAACAGCGGCGGCAAGGAAGAGAACCAAGGCAACTACAGCAGCAAAGTAAAAGGCGATGCGCGCTTTCATGAACAACTACTCCGTCAGAAAGGGTGGCCCGCTGGCAGGTTGGTAAGCTTGCCTTCCTGCTCGGTCGTAACCAGTACATCGCTTCCAAAGGTTACTGTACATACAACCTGAGAAGAGAGCACTCCCACGAAAGTGGAGGGCGTATCAGGAAAACCCGGCCCGGGTTAGAGCCGGCTTCGCCTGACCGCGAGGAATCTACTTTGAGGGTTTGTGGTTTCCGGGACGAGTGTGTGTAGTTCCGTCCTCGCCATCTTTGTATTCGGCCGGTTTGGTTCCGTTGCCGGCAGGTGCGGCGGTTTTGTCCTTGCCTTGATAAAGGGGATTGGAGCCGGCAGTTCCGGGATCCTTGTACATCGGGTTCGATTGGGCCGACGACATGTTGCCAGCGTGTTTCGAATCTACATCGAGCGATTCTGCTGCATGTGCAGAGTTGCGCTCATTCAGGTATTCGTGCGGGTCGCCGGAGATGCTCTTGCCGGTGGCCATGCCACTGCCCGTTTCGCGCGGGGCGGTCATTGCATCGTAGTCGGCCGCAATCACGCTACCCGATTTGCGGCCCGTGGCCAGGCCGCTGCCCGCTTCGCGTGCTGTGATGTTTACCGGATTATGCTGACGCTTTCCCGTGGCCATTCCTGAGCCGGCTTCGCGTTCGGAAACGGAGGGAATGCTCGCCTGCCGGCTTTGGGGCGCGCTCGACTGGTCCTGCTTCTGATCCTTGGGCGATTGAGCGGCCGCCACTGCGGCTGCAATCACGATCACCGCGACAACGTGAAAAACGATTCTTGGTTTCAAGGTGTTGACCTCCTGTGTAGGCGCTTCGATCGAGCTCGAGACAAGGGGCCCGGAGAGTTGAACAGCAATCGATCTCCAGCTGATTCGATCCAGTAAGCGCCCTTGGCATGGCTCCGGTAAATACAACGTCCCGGTGGTGTACTCACACCTAGGTACTTGGGCGGCGGGAAAGGGGGCGTGCGGAGTGCCCCAAACATACCTTATGAGGAGTGTTTTGGGCCAGGTTAGAGAGCCACAGACACGCCGCCCCAGCTCTCGGGCTCCACATCGGCCAACGTCTCGGTGAAATCCCAATAGTGGCCGTGGAAATCCTGGGCGTTGTACTGGCGCTCGCCGTAGATGTGGTCCCTGGGTTCTGTGAGGATGACAGCGCCATTGCGGCGGGCGCGTTCGCAGTGAGCCAGGGCGTCCTCAATCCTCACCTGTGTGATGGAGGAGCGGTTTGGCTTCACGTCTCCCTCGGCAATGGTGAAGCAGCCCTCGCCGGCGCGCATCTGGATGCGGTGGTTCGCAATACGCAGGCGCACGGTGAAACCGAATGCCTTCGACAGCCACTCAGCGGCGGCGCTTGGATCTGGGTAGATGAGGACGGGAATGACGGGGCAGGGCGGGACAGAGCGGTTTTTGCGCATGAAAACGGACCTCCGCGGCGGGAAAGCCGAGGCTATCTTAGCCCAGCCGCGGAGTCAAAGGACCTGTGTGGAACGGGTTATCGAGTGGTTGCGCGGGCGGGTTCGTGATTGGACGCGAACTGACTGTTCTCGCCGGGCTTGGGAAGTACGGCGACGACCCGGTAAGTTTCGGACTCAATTCTGTTGCCGTTCTGCCCCAGAGTCCAGCTCAGCTTTGCATTCTGGCCGGTGAATTCGGCATCGGCGCGTTCGGTCATGGGCATTCCGCAGCTGTGGCGGTTGATGTAGTTGCCATTGGCTGAGTGGCGGCTGATGCAGTTGACGAGGGCGATGCGGCCGTCGGGCAGGCCGAGCGAGAGCGTGGTTCCCAGGAGGAGGTACGTCGGGGCTCCCTTGGGATCGGAGTTCAGATTCGGGTCGGGGCAGTTGGCCGGGTCGGGATCGAGGGTGCATGCGCCGGTGACGTCGGCGTTGGGGCCGGAGTAGCCGGGGATGACTGCGTGATACACAACATCGCTGTCCTGGCGATACAGGACGTCGACAGGCACCTTCTGAGCTGCAGCAGAAGCCGAGGAGATTGAAAGGGATAAGGCAGCGAGCCCAATGACCATCCAGGGGGATCTATGCATATGTGTACCTCTAGGGTGCTTTAATCTAAAACTCTACAGATAATTAGATACCAATTTGGATGAAAAGTCGCTACGGGATTCTCTGGGGTAACGTGACAGAAGGGAATCGAGAATGATTTCAGTCGTTTAGCTTTTCAGCCTGATTCGCTGCCCGAGAGCAGTTTCGGCCCCGTTTTCAACCGAATGCACCCCATTCAAGTCCCACCTAAAATAGACACAGGTCCATGGCTGAATTCACTCATCTCCACCTCCATACTGAATATTCTCTGCTTGATGGCGCTTGCGATGTGCATAAGCTGATCGATCGCGTAGCGGCGCTGGGCCAGAAGTCCGTTGCCATGACCGACCACGGCAACATTTACGGGGCTGTGCACTTTTTCAACGCGGCCAAGGCCAAGGGAATCAAGCCGATCCTGGGGTGCGAGCTTTACGTGTGCAAGGCCGAGGACCATCGTGCGGAGACTCCGAACGATCAGTACAACCACCTGCTGGTGCTGGCGGAGAGCGAAGAGGGGTACCGCAACCTGATCCGGCTGACGAGCGAGGCGAGCCTGCACGGTTTCTATCGCAAGCCGCGCGTGAGCAAGAAGTTTCTTGCCGATAACTCTAAGGGGCTGATTGGTTTTTCAGGGTGCCTGAGCGGCGAGCTAAGCGAAGAGCTGATGGCGGGGAAATACGACAAGGCGAAGGCCGTGGCGTCGCAGTACCAGGACATCTTCGGGCGGGGGAACTTCTACCTCGAGATTCAGGATCAAGGCCTCGAGGATGAGAAGAAGATTCAGTCGGGGCTCTTCCAACTCGAGAAAGACCTGAATATTCCGCTGGTGTTGACGAACGACTCGCACTACCTCTGCGGCGAGGATTCGCACGCGCACGACGTGATGCTCTGCGTGCAGACCGGAGCGAAGATTCATGACGCGGATCGGTTCCGGTTTGATTCGGATCAGTTCTTTGTGAAGTCGGCCGATGAGATGGCGCGGCTGTTTCCGGACTCGCCCGGCGTGATGGAACGGACGATGGAGATCGCGGAGCGCTGCAACTTCAAGCTGCACCCGGTGGACAATCCATTTCCTGAATTTGCGGTGCCGCCAGGGCACACGATCGACAGCTACTTCGAGCAGGTTTGCCGCGAGGGATACAAGAAGCGGCTGGACACGGCGATCCATCATTTGCAGTCGCAGGGACTGCTGAGGTCGCCGATTCATGAGTATGAGGCGCGGCTGGAGCGCGAGATTGCCTGCATCAAGCAGATGAAGTATGCGGGCTACTTCCTGATTGTGTGGGACTTCATCAAGTACGCGAAGGACCACGGCATCCCGGTGGGCCCGGGGCGTGGATCGGCGGCTGGCTCGCTGGTGGCGTACGTCATGGAGATCACCAACATCGATCCGCTGCAGAATGTGCTCCTGTTCGAGCGCTTTCTGAACCCGGAGCGCGTGTCGATGCCGGATATCGACGTGGACTTCTGCATGAACCGCCGCGGTGAGGTGATCGACTACGTTACACGGAAGTACGGCCGCGAGCAGGTGGCGCAGATCATCACGTTCAACACGATGGCAGCGAAGGCTGCGATCAAGGACTGCGGCCGCGCTTTGGATATGCCTTACGGCGATGTAGATCGTGTGGCGAAGCTGGTTCCTCCGACGATCGGCATGACGCTGGACAAGGCGCTGGAAGAGTCGCCCGATCTGCGCAAAGTCTATGACAACGACAAGCAGATTCGCGAGCTGATCGATACAGCGAAAAAGCTCGAGGGGCTGGTTCGCGGGCAGGGTGTACATGCTGCGGGCGTGGTGATTGCCCCGCGCGCTCTAACCGAGCTTGTTCCGGTATCGAGGACGAAGAACGACGAAATCGTCACTGCGTATGACATGAAGGCCGTGGAGAAGATGGGCCTTCTGAAGATGGACTTTCTCGGTCTGACGACCCTAACCGTCATCACCGATTGTCTGAAGCTGATCGAAGAGAATCGCGGTGTCAAACTCGACATCGAGACCATTCCGCTGAAGGATGAGGAGACGTACAAGAAGGTTTTCCACTCGGCGCTGACATCGGGCGTGTTCCAGTTTGAGTCGGGCGGGATGCGCGATGTGCTGCGGCGCTACAAGCCGGAGACGGTCGAAGACCTGACGGCTCTCAACGCGCTTTACCGGCCAGGTCCGATCCAGGGCGGCATGATCGACGACTTCATCGAGCGCAAGTGGGGGCGACGCAAGGTCGAGTACATGCTGCCACAGATTGAAGGCATCCTGAAAGAGACGCTGGGCGTGATCGTGTATCAGGAACAGGTGATGCAGATTGCGAACGTGGTGGCCAGCTACTCGCTCGGCGAGGCCGACCTGCTGCGTCGCGCGATGGGCAAGAAGAACGCTGATGAGATGGCTAAGCAGCGAGAACGGTTTATGTCGGGCGCTGCTACGAACGGCATCCACAAGGGCACGGCGGGCGAACTGTTCGATCAGATGGAGAAGTTCGCGGGCTACGGATTCAACAAGTCTCACTCGGCGGCGTACGCCCTGCTTGCGTATCAGACGGCGTATTTGAAGACGCACTATCCCGTGGAGTTTATGGCGGGGCTGCTGACTTCGGAAACGTCGAAGCCAGAAAACGTGGTGAAGTACATTGGCGAGTGCAAGGAGATGGGCATCGCGGTTGAGCCGCCGGATGTGCAGGCTTCGGGCGCGCAGTTCACTCCGCGAGGCGATGTGATCCGGTTCGGATTGGCAGCGGTGAAGAATGTTGGCGGCAACGCGATCGAGTCGATCATCAAGGGACGTGCCGAAGCAGGCGGGCGGTTTAAGGACCTGTGGGAGTTCTGCGAGAAGGTCGACCTGCGCGTGATGAACAAGCGCGTGATTGAGTCGCTGATCAAGGCTGGAGCGCTGGATTCGATGGGGCAACGCGGGCCGCTCTTCGCGGGAATCGACAAGGCGATGGAGAGCGCGCAGAAAGCGCAGAAGGATGCGGCGCAGGGACAGGCCGGGCTGTTTGGGTTGTTCGATGCTGGGCCGGCGCACGGCAAGAACGGGCACGATCTGCCGAAAGTGCCCGACTGGGAAGAGGGCGAACGGCTCGCGAATGAGAAAGAAGTGCTTGGCTTTTTTGTCTCAGGGCACCCGCTCGACAAGTACGCGGACAAGATCAAGAATCTTTCCGGAATTATTTCGACAGCTGACGCTCTGGAGCGGAAACCGCCGGAGCGCCGCTGGGGTAAGGACGCTGATCCGGCAGACGAGATTCAGGTCGCCGGGATCATTCATGGGTTCCGGGTGCAGAAGAGCAAGCGCGATGGAAAGCTGTATGCGGTCGGCACGCTCGAAGACGCGACGGGCAAAATCGACCTGATCAGTTTTGCGCGCGACTACGAGCGGCTCACGGAGCAGTGGAAGATCCAGGCTCCGGTTGTCGTTCGCGGAATGCTGATGGGCGAGGAGGATTCTGCTCCGAAGATCTCGGTAAGCGGGATCCAGCCGCTTGAAGAAGTGAAGGTGAAGCTGCCCAATGCGGTGCGCATCCGCATCAGCCTCGATCGCGCAACGGAGGAGATGTTCTCAGGCCTGAAGAGTGCGGCAGAGGCGGCGCCTGGACCCGGGAAGGTGATGATCTTCCTGGAGAAGAAGGGTGAGTTCCAGGTGATTCTTGAGCCCGAGCAGATGAGCGTGGCGGCAGACCGCTGCTGGGTGGAGCGCGTTGAGGAACTGATTGGGAAGGGCACCGTGCAGCCTATTGCCTAAGGACGAAATGGCAGCCGTCACGGGAAGCTTAGGGCTTCCCCGAATCTGGCTGCCGGATCGCAAGAAAGGTTAGTGGAGCAAGAGTAGCGTCGACCGAGAAGGAACGCTATACCACCAAAGTTATCAGCAGTATGCTGTAGCGGTAACACGCCTATATAGAGACGCTTATGCGGATTTCCTGAATCGATATCTGAGGTTTAAGTCGGTCTTAGCGGAGAAACGCCTCGCTGAGACCTCCGTCCACCGGGAAGATATGTCCTGAGGTGCACCGCGTTTTTGGGCTGGCCAGGAACAGGATGGCTTCAGCGCAGTCCACCGGATCGATGGGCTGGTGGGTCAGGGTGCGCTTGGCGTAAAACGCCGCGAGAAGGCTGCGCAACTCTTCGTCTGATTTCGTTTCGTCGAACGGGATGTTGTATTTCGTCAGCGATGCACGCACGCGATCGCGCGGAAACATGGTGCTGCCCTTGACGACAGTAGCGGGCGAGACCGCGTTAACGCGAACTTTGGGCGAGAGGGAGATGGCGAGTTCGCGGACGAGATGCGAAAGAGCCGCTTTGCTGACGTCGTAAGCTTCGCTGCCGCGCTTTGCGACGACCGCGTTTGCGGAACTGGTGAGCACAATGCTGCCATCAAGGTTCTGGTCGGCGAAGATCTTTGCGGCTTCGTCGGCCAGGATGTAGTTCGCGGTGACGTTGATGTCGAGGGTCGTGGACCAGAGATCGTCGGAGATGTGGCCCTCAGGGGTTGATGGAAAGAGCGCGGCGGTATTGATGAGAATGTCGATGCCGCCGAATGCGGCGATGGTGGCGCGGATGGCGTCGCGCACGGTTTCCCGTTTGCGGATGTCGAGGGTGGTGGAGGCGGCGAATTCCTTGCTGGAGATTTTGGCGACCTCCGCCTCGACATGCTTTGCGGCGGCTTCGTCGCGGTCGGCAATCATGACGTGAGCGCCGCGGGTGGCCGCGAGATGGGCGACTTCGCGGCCAATGCCGCTGCCTCCGCCGACGATCAGCGCGATGCGTCGGCTCAGCTCTTTCTCTGGCGGCTGACGGCGCAGCTTGGCCTCTTCCATCGCCCAGTACTCAATGCGAAACGCTTCGATCGGCGGGAGCGCCACGTAGTTGCTGAAACTTTTGAAGCTGGCGGGGTCCATGCCTTCGCCACACTGCGGAAGTGCATCCTTCACGTCATCGGTTCCGGTGAGCAGGCTGGCGCCTTCCATCACATGAATGGCGTTGGTGTAGAACTCGCCCGTGATGCGTGCTTCCGTCTTGCTCTTGCCGAAGCTGAACATGCCGAGCCCGGGGATAAGAACGATGGCGGGGACTGGATCGCGCAGCGGTGGTGAATCCGGCTTGACGAAGTAGTGATAGTAGGTGAAGTACTGTTCGCGATATTCGGTCAAGGAGCGATCGATGTGTGCTTTCAGATCCGCAACGCTTTCGTTCTTCGCCCAGGGCACGAACATGGGGCGGATCTTGGTGCGGATGAAGTGATCGGGGCAGCTTGTGCCGAGATACGCCAGCTCCTGCGCGTGCGTGGAGTTGACGAACTGAAGAACATCGGGGGCGTCGCTGAAGCTGGAGATGTAGCGATGCTGCGCGCTGAGTCGGCCGCGAAGGTGAGGAGCGATTTCGGTCGCGAGCGCGCGGCGATCGGTGCGCGAGGGAACGGATTCGCCACCGAATCGCTTAGGGCCGAGAGCTTCGCCGTGCCGCGCGATGAACTGGCCGATCTGGTCGATCATGGTGATGGTGTTCAGGTAGCACTCGCGCTGGGTGTCGCCCCAGGTGAAGATGCCGTGTCCGCCAAGGATGATGCCGTCGCATCCGGGGTTTTTCTGGACGGCGTTGCGCATCATGAGGCCGAGTTCGAAGCCAGGGCGCTGCCAGGGAACCCAGATGAGGGAGTGGTTGAATTCGCGATTGAATTCATCCATCTTCGCCTTGCCGTTGGCGGAGGCGGCGAGGGCTATGGCCCAGTCGGGATGGAGATGGTCGACGTGTGGGAAGGGCAGGAATCCATGCAGCGGTGTGTCGATCGATGCAGCGACGGGATTGTCTCCGAAGGTGCAGACACGATACATGGCCACCATGTCGTCTTCGAAGTCGACGCCCTTGTAGAGCTTTTCGAGGGCGAGCAGCTTGTCGAGATAGAGCGTCGCAAAGCCTGCACGCTTGATGCTGCCGAGGTCGCCGCCGGAGCCTTTGACCCAGAGCACTTCAACTTCCTGGCCGGTGAGCGGGTCAATCTCCTTGACCTTGGAGCTGGTGTTGCCGCCGGCAAAGTTGGTGATGCGCAGGTCGGAGCCGAGCAGGTTGGAGCGGTAGCGGAGGGACTCAGGCTCATCGAGACCGGCGGCCACGGCAGAGTTCCAGCGATCTTCGAGGAAGCGGAGGGTTGCGTTTGCGAGAGTAGCCTGCGACATGAAGCACCACCGATCGGGGGAGAAATCTCAGACTTCGATTGTAATGCGGATGCGGGCGGGATGACGGTCCAGGGTGAGGGTTGGTGCGGGCGGGCTCAGGCGTCGTCGCGAACGATGATGACACTGAGGAAGCGGGGACCGTGGACGCCTTTGATGCGGGTCATTTCGATGTCTGCTGTTGCCGATGGCCCGGAGATGAAGGTAGCGAGACGTGGGGGATTGGGGAAGCGGGCGAAGTATTCCGGCATGGTCTCGACGATCTGCGATGCGCGAAGGATGCAGAGGTGGAAGTCGGGGAGGAGGGAGATGATGCGGCGTCCTTCGGCGGGCCCGTGATGCAGGATGATGGTGCCCGAGTCGGCAACGCCTGCAGAAGCTGCCGTCATGACACCTGCGCATTGCTCGATTTCGTCGTAGATGAGGTTCTGATCGCGGAGCCAAGTAAAGTCTTCAGCAAGCCACTCGTGGGGAACTCCGTCCGGGACGATGAATCGGTGCCTGCCGCTATCGCGCAGTTGAGGGGAGATCGTTGCCGGCAGATCCGACGCCGCGCACTCGACTACTTCCGCTCCGTATTCGCGCAGGCGCTCGGTCATGAGCTGGATGCGAGCCTCGTTCTCGAGCGCACCTGCATGGATGTAGCCGCGGGGAAGGTCTTCGTATCTGCTCCTGTCGCCGCTCGTTGCGGTGCGGATGCGGTCGAGTATTTGCTGGCGCGAGTTCACTTGTCGGCCCCCGTTTTTGGCTTAGATTCGCGTTCGGCCCACCACTGGCGGAAGGTCTGGTCGGGCAGGGCGGGGAGGTCGCGCGAGAGGGTCCAGCGCGAACCGAGGCTGGGCAGTTTGCGGATCCATCCGTCTTTGCCGGTGAAAAATCGGAGGCCGAGTCTGCCGAACCATTGCGCCATGCGGAATCGGGATGCGCTTGCGAAGGCAAAGTTGGCGGCTTTCATGCCGAGGTACATGGGATCCGTCCAGCGCGCGGAATCCACGCGTTCCTGATCCACGACCTGGGCGCGAAGATCGATCAGCACCTCGGGGATGTTGATCTTGACCGGACAGACTTCGTAGCACGCGCCGCAGAGAGAAGAGGCATAGGGAAGCGACTGTGCGTGCCGCATGCGTTCGAGTTGCGGAGTGAGAATGGCGCCGATAGGCCCGGCGTAGGGTGAGCCGTAAGCGTGGCCGCCGGTCTGGCGGTAGACGGGGCAGGTGTTGAGGCATGCCGCACAGCGAATACATTGCAGCGTCTGGCGCTCGACTTTGCGGGCAAGGATTTCAGAACGGCCGTTGTCGAGCAGGACAACATGGAAGCGCTGCGGGCCATCCCCGGAAACTACGCCGGACCAAAGGGAGTTGTATGGGTTGAGGCGCTCGCCGGTTGCGGAGCGGGCGAGGACCTGCAGCATGACTTCGAGATCAGCGAAGCGGGGCAGAACCTTCTCGATGCCGGCCAACGTGATGAGCGTGCGCGGCAGCGTGAGGCACATGCGGCCGTTGCCCTCGGACTCGACAATAGCAACGGAGCCTGTCTCGGCGATGAGGAAATTTGCTCCACTGATCGCTGTCGGGACGCTGAGGAACTTTCGGCGCAGGTAGGTGCGGGCCGCGGCGGTGAGGGCCTCGGGATCGTTGGGCAGCTGCGGCAAGCCCATCTGCCGGGCAAAGATTTCGCGGACCTGATGGCGGTTCACGTGGAGGGCGGGAACGACGATGTGCGATGGCTCATCGTGCCCGAGTTGCAGGATCAGTTCGGCAAGATCTGTTTCGATCGCGGCGATTCCAGCCGCTTCGAGCGCGGGGTTGAGCTGGATTTCGGCGGAAGTCATGGTCTTGATCTTGATGACTTCAGTTGCGTTTTCTTCGCGCAGGATGTCGATGATGATGCGGCGGGCTTCGGCGGCGTTGCTGGCCCAGTGCACCACTCCGCCGGCGGCAGTGCAGTTGGTTTCGAACTGTTCGAGGTAGGTGGCCAGATTCGCGAGAACGTGTGCGCGGATGGCTGATGCCGAAGTGCGCAGCTCCTGCCAATCCTTTTTCTCTGCAACCAGACGATTACGCTTGGCCTGGATGACGTCGGTTGCATGGGCGACGTTCTTGCGCAGCTGCGTGTTCTGGAGGATTGGCAGCGCTGCTTTGGGGAACGGAGGCGCAAGGCGCGGGTCCATCACTGGCGTACTGATGGGTACGGGGCCGCTCACGATGCGCCCGCTTCCGTGCTGGCCAGGATCTCGGCGAGATGAATGGGCTTCATCTTCAGATTGCGGCGATGGAGCGCACCGCCCAGGTGCATGAGGCAACTGTTGTCGAGCGCCGTGCAGTACTCGGCCTCTGTTGCGAGCAGGTCGGTGAGCTTGGCATCGAGCATGGCGGTCGAGACATCCGCGTTCTTGACGGAGAATGTTCCGCCAAATCCGCAGCAGCGATCGAGATTCGCTATAGGAGTGAGTTCCAGTCCGCGGACTCTTCGCAGTAGCCGGAACGGGCGTTCGCCGATATTCAGTCCGCGCAGGCCGTGGCAGCTTGCGTGGTACGCAACACGATGCGGGAAGCAAGCGCCGACATCGTCGATGCCGAGCTTGTCGGTAAGGAACTCGCTGAACTCGAAGATTCGCGGCAGTAGGGCGGCGAAGGCGCGGCGCAACTCCTCATTTCCCAGTTCTGCAAAGAGACCGGGATACTGGTCGCGGATCATCGCGACACATGAGGACGAGGGAATGACCACGCATTCCGTGTCGCGATAGAGCTGAACGAAACGCTTGGCTTGCGAATACGCTTCGCCGCGGAATCCGGTATTGGCGTGCATCTGGCCGCAGCAGGTCTGCGCGGGAGCGAATTCGACTTCTACTCCGAGGCGCTCAAGGAGACGCACAACGGCGCGGCCGGTCTGCGGGAAAAGCGTGTCGTTGTAGCAGGTGATGAAGAGCGATGCGCGCATCGTTTGAACCGGAAAATCCTACGCCGGCATGAAAGGGAAGAATATGCGATGCCGGCGCGACACGTCTATGATGCTGCGCACCTTGCGAGCTTTGCTGGCAGGTGGTGGAGACAAAAAGGAGGGGAGGCGTGAACTGCGGCCTCCCCAATTCCAGGACAACGTGGAAAGTCATTTCGCAAGCTGATCGAGAGCCAGGTTCAGCTCAAGAACATTGACGCGCGGCTCACCTAGGAGCCCGAATGTGCGCGCCTGCGTGTGCTGGCTTATGAGCTGCTTGAGTTGCTCTTCGCTCAGGCCTCGAGCCTTCGCCACACGACGGGCTTGAAAGAGCGCATTGTCTGGAGTGATGTCCGGGTCGAGGCCGGAGCCGGAGGTCGTAACGGCGTCTATGGGCACCGGGCGGCCGGGGTTCTCCGCAGCGAGCTTATCGATATCGCCCTGCATGCGCTGCACGAGCTTCGCGTTCGACTGCGCGTAGTTGGAGCCGCCGGACGAGGTGGCGTCATAGCCGTTCCCGGCCGCCGATGGGCGAGGATGAAAGTACTTGTCGCTGGCGAAGCCCTGGGCGAGCAACTCGGAGCCGATCACCTGCCCATTGCGCTCGATGAGACTGCCTGCGGCCCTGTGCGGGAAGACCGCGCCGGCTACCCCGGTCAGAACGAGGGGATACGCGATGCCAAACAGAAGTGTGGTCAGCAGTGTGAAGCGTATGGAGGTGGCCCACACCGAATGCTCGGCTGTTTGAGCTTCGTGGGCGTGTGCCGGAACGGGGAGAGTAGCTGTCGTAGTCATATGCAGTCCTTGTCAGATCGATCGTGCTCAGGCCAGGTGCATGGCGACGAGCAATACATCGATGGCTTTGATTCCGATGAATGGGATGATGACGCCGCCCACGCCATAGATGAGCAGGTTCTGCCGCAGGAGAGCCTGCGCAGACTTCGGCTCGTACTTCACGCCACGTAAAGCGAGGGGGATGAGACCAATGATGATAACCGCGTTGAAGACGACGGCCGAGAGTATAGCCGATTGTGGCGTTGCGAGATGCATGATGTTGAGTGCGTTCAGCACAGGAAACGCACCGGCGAACATCGCCGGGATGATTGCGAAGTATTTTGCGACGTCGTTGGCGATCGAGAAGGTGGTGAGGGCACCGCGCGTCATGAGGAGTTGTTTGCCGATCTCGACGATCTCGATGAGCTTGGTCGGGTTGGAGTCGAGGTCGACCATGTTGCCGGCTTCCTTGGCGGCCTGGGTACCGGAGTTCATGGCGACGCCCACGTCGGCCTGGGCGAGTGCGGGCGCGTCGTTGGTGCCGTCGCCGGTCATGGCGACCAGCTTGCCTTTGGACTGTTCGCGTTTGATGAGGTCCATCTTGTCTTTGGGCTTGGCTTCCGCGAGGAAGTCGTCAACGCCGGCTTCACGTGCGATGACGGCAGCGGTGAGGGGATTGTCGCCCGTGATCATGACGGTGCGAATGCCCATGGCGCGCAGACGAGCGAGACGTTCTTTGAGCCCGCCCTTGACGATGTCTTTGAGGTAGATGACACCGAGAGCGGCGGCATTCTCGGCGACTACGAGCGGCGTACCGCCGGCACGCGAGATTTCCTCGACGGAGTCGCGGACCTGTTTGGGGAGGGACGACCCCTGATCCTCGAGGAAGCGCGCGATGGCTGCAGCTGAGCCCTTGCGGATGCGCATGCCGGGAAGGTTGACGCCGCTCATGCGTGTCTGTGCGGAGAAGCGAACGAACTCCGCATGGATGCCGCCGAGATCGCGACCGCGGAGGTTGTACTTTTCTTTTGCGAGGACGACGATGGAACGGCCTTCGGGAGTCTCGTCTGACAACGACGCGAGCTGCGCCGCGTCGGCGAGCCGCTCAGCAGTGATATCTGGGGCGGGAATGAATTCGGTGGCCTGGCGATTACCGAGCGTGATGGTGCCGGTCTTGTCGAGCAGAAGAGTGTTGACGTCACCTGCAGCTTCGACGGCACGGCCGCTCATAGCAAGGACGTTGTACTGGACGAGACGGTCCATGCCGGCGATGCCGATGGCGGAGAGCAGCCCGCCGATGGTGGTGGGGATGAGGCAGACGAGCAGCGAGACAAGCACGAAGACCGTCTGAGGGGCTTTCGAGTAGATGGCGAAGGGCTGAAGAGTTACGACGGCGAGAAGGAAGACAATGGTGAGGCCGGAGAGCAGGATAGAGAGCGCGATCTCGTTAGGCGTCTTCTGACGAGTGGCGCCTTCAACGAGGGCGATCATGCGGTCGAGAAAGGTTTCGCCGGGATTTGAGGTGATACGAACCTTGATCCAGTCGGAGAGGACCTTGGTACCGCCGGTGACGGCCGAGCGGTCTCCTCCGGCCTCGCGAATGACGGGAGCGGATTCACCGGTGATGGCGGATTCGTCCACGGAAGCAACGCCCTCGATGACCTCGCCGTCGCCGGCAATGTAGTGTCCCGCAGGCACGTAGATCACGTCGCCGGATCGAAGCTGGCCGCTCGCGACTTGCTCGAGCGCGCCGGAGGCAATGTAGCGCTGGGCGATGGTCTCACCCTTCGCTTTGCGGAGCGTGTCTGCCTGCGCCTTACCGCGACCTTCGGCCATGGCTTCGGCGAAGTTCGCAAACAGGACTGTGAACCAGAGCCAGAGCGTGATCTGGAGGTTGAAGCCGAAGCCGGCGCGCTGGTGGACCGTGTTGTCGATGAGGAGCAGCGTCGTCAGCACGCTGCCGACCTCAACGACAAACATCACCGGGTTCTTGACCATCCAGCGCGGATTGAGTTTGCGGAAGGCGTCGACCAGCGCCTGGCGGATAATCTCCGCGTTCCAGAGGCTTTTCTGTTCGACCACGCCGGGGATTGATTTCTTCTGGCGCTTGCCGTGGTGCTCCGGCGGCAGCGATGGAGACGGCGGCAGCAGAACCTGCGAGTCCTGAAGGGAGGGATCGGACGGCAACTCCGCCTGGGCAGCAAAATTCAATCTAGAAAAGGAACTCATGATTCGATCTCCTCAGAAAAGCTGGCCGGACTTCAGCAGCAGGTGTTCGAGAATTGGGCCGAGGCTCAGAGCGGGAAAGAAGGTGAGCGCGCCGAGGATCAGAACCACTCCCACAAGAAGGACAGTGAAGAGGGGCGTGTTCACGGGGAATGTGCCGGGGGAAGGGGGAACGCTCTTCTTCTGCGCAAGATTGCCGGCAAGCGCGAGGACCGGGATGATCATCAGGAAACGCCCGATGAGCATGTCCCAGCCGATGGTGACGTTGTACCACCAGTTCGGACCGAGTCCTGCAAAGGCCGATCCGTTGTTGCCTGCGCCTGACGTGAAGGCGTAGAGAATCTCGCTGAGGCCGTGCGGGCCGCCGTTGTTTGTGGTGCCGAGGCCGACGTTGGGCATGAGCACGAAGATGGCCGTGAGCGACAGAATGATCAGCGGGAATATCAGGACGTAGAGCATCGCCATCTTCACGTCGTAAGACTCGATCTTCTTGCCCAGATATTCAGGTGTTCGGCCGACCATGAGGCCGGCGATGAACACTGCCTGCACAACGAAGATCAGCATTCCGTAAAGGCCGGCACCCACGCCGCCGAAGATGACTTCGCCAAGCATGATGTTGGTGAGGGGAATCAGGCCGCCAAGCGGAGTGAAGCTGTCGTGCATGCCATTCACTGCGCCGCAGCTTGCATCGGTGGTGATGGTGGCGAAGAGAGCGCTCTCAGCAATGCCGTTACGCACTTCCTTGCCTTCCATGTTGCCGCCGGGGGCGGACGCGGTGATGGTCTGTGCTGCTCCGTGAATGAGCGGGTGCGGATGCGCTTCAGCCCAGTAGAGCGTTCCGAATCCAGCAGCAAAGAGCAGGTACATCGCGGCGAAGACCGCCCATCCATGGCCAGGCGATCCGGTCATGCGTCCGAGGGTGTAGGTGAGGCCAGCGGGGATGATGAAGATGGAGAGGATCTGGAGGAAGTTCGTGAGGGGCGTCGGATTCTCGAAGGGGTGTGCGCTGTTGGCATTGAAGAAGCCGCCCCCATTGGTGCCGAGCATCTTGATGGCTTCCTGCGAGGCGACCGGCCCCTGGGCGATGGTCTGCGTCTGCCCTTCAAGAGTGTGCGCACTTGTGTAGGAGTGGAGGTTCTGCGGAACGCCCATCGCAACCAGAAGCATTGCGTAGAGGACCGACCCGGGGAGCAGGATGTAGAGCAACGATCGTGTTGTATCGACCCAGAAATTGCCGATGGTGTCGGACTGGGTTCGCTTGATGGCGCGTACCAGGGCAATGGCGACGACGATACCGACGGCAGCGGAGAAGAAGTTGTGCGTGGCGAGCCCGGCCATCTGGGTGAGATAGCTCATGGTGCTTTCGCCGGTGTAGAACTGCCAGTTGGTGTTGGTCGTGAAGCTCGCGGCAGTGTTCCATGCAAGATCGGGTCCGACGTTTGCGAGATGCTGCGGATTCCACGGAAGAACAGCCTGCGCTCGCTCGATGATGTAGGTGACGAGCATGGTGACGGCAGAGAAGCCGAGCATGGCGAATGCATACTGTCGCCAGTTCATTTCGTGCTCCGCGTTAATGCCGCACAGCCGGTAGGTGAGGCGCTCGATCGGGCGAAGGATCGGGTCGAGCCAGGTCCTCTGGCCTTCAAGGACGCGCGCGAGGTAGATTCCGACCGGCTTTACAGTCAGCAGCAGAACCAGCGAGTAAACGACAAATTGCAGCCATCCATTTGCCGACATTTCAGAATTTCTCCGGATAAAGCAGTGAGACTGCGAGGTAGACGAGCAGCAAAACGGAGCAGAGAAGTGCGAGTGCTGTGACGAGACTCATGGGCTACCTCAGCTTCTGGCAGGCCTTCACGTACAGAAAGGCTCCGGCGAAGAAGATCGCGGTGTAGAAAAGCATGGTGAGATCCTGCATGGCTCTCCTCGATTTGGGCGCGGTGCTTTGCCCAATCCAGGAATGATTCTGCGAGGAGTTGCGTTGGAATAGCGGAAGGGAATGCTAAAGGAAAGATAAAGGCAGGTTCAGGGCTGCCCCAGTCTCCGGAGAGAGGTCTTAGGACTCCTGATCACTTGCTCCGCTAAGGCCTTCTGGAACGAAGCGATAGCCGATCCATGGCTCGGTCTGGATGTACTGCTTGCCAGTTTCAGCTTCGAGCTTCTTGCGCAACTGGCCGACGAAGACGCGCAGATATTCCGGCTGATGCGCCGACTGCACACCCCACACTCCGGTGAGGAGCGCGCGATGAGTGATGACCTTGCCTGCGTGGCGCGCCAGGTGTACGAGCAGTTCAAACTCTTTGGGAGTCAGGTGGAGCGGCTTGCCCAGGACCTCAACGCTGTGCGCAGCTGCGTCGATCACAAAATCGCCAGCGCTGATGGCAGATTCTGCCCTCTCTGGCGCGCGGCGCAGGTGGGCGCGCACGCGTGCGAGCAGTTCCTGAATGCTGAAAGGCTTGGTTACATAATCATCCGCGCCGGAGTCGAGGGCCTCGATTTTGGAGCGTTCGTGGTCGCGGACGGACAGCACCAGGATCGGAGTTGAGGACGTCGTGCGAATTGCGCGGCAGACTTCCACGCCGCTCAGTCCGGGCATCATGAGGTCGGTGATGACGAGGTCTGGAAGCCACTCGGAGAAGAGCCGCAGACCCTCCTCGGGATCGTTCGCCGTGCGAACATCAAAGGCCTGTGCGGAGAGCGAGGCTCGCAGCACACGCGTGATTTGCGGTTCATCGTCGATGACAAGAATGCGTCCGGGCATGGTCTTCTTCTTTGAGCAAAGCTTACATCATCGCGGCGCGCGAGTATCATCAGCCTGAGAACCGATGCAGCTCAGACCCAGGCCGCACCATTATGTGCAGTGGCTCGCCGCCACGCTTGCAGCCGTGCTTACGACGGTGGGCCTGAGTGCTGCGCATGCGCATCCCGCGACCGCAGGCATGATCTTCCTGGTAGTGGTTGTGGTCACGGCCACACAGGCGGGACTCTTCATATCGCTGTACAGCGCCGTTTTGTGCGCGCTCGCATTCGACTACTTCTTCCTTCCCCCTTTTCGCACTTTTATTCTCGCCGGCCCTCAGGAATGGGTATCGATGGTCACGTTCGCGATCAGTTCGCTCGTTGCCGGCCGTGTATCAGAGCGCGCACGCAAACAAAAAGATGAGGCGGAGCAGAGGCGGGAAGATGTGGAGCGGCTGTTTCAGATCAGCCAGGAGATGATTCTGCATCAGGATGCAGCCAGCCTGATCCGGGATTTGCCGCACCTGCTGAAGCGAATCTTCTCACTCGAGGATGTCGCTCTCTACGTGCAGGATCGCGATCAGTTCGAGTCGACGTCGGAAGAACCGGCCGGGATGTTCAAGGCGAACCTTCGGGACCTGGCGAAGTCATCCACTCAGATCGCGGCTGCTGTGCGGGATAATTTTGAGTCGCACCTGCTGTTTGTTGGCGTGCGCCCTGTTGGGGCGCTTGCGTGGAGTCCTCCAACGCTGTCGAAGGAAGTGGCGACTGCGGTCTCCGCGCAGATTGGGATTGCGCTTTCGCGCGCCATGGCGATTGAGGCCAGCGCGCGGCTCGAGGCTTCACGCGAGAGCGAGCGGTTGCGTGCGGCGCTCATCGATTCGCTGACGCATGAGCTTCGGACGCCGTTGACCGCGATCCGCGCCGCCGCGACTACGCTCACGCAGGATCAGGGGCTGGATGATCCGGTGCGCAAAGAACTAGCCACAGTGGTTGACGAGGAGTCGGCGCGGCTCGATGCTCTGATCGGCGAGGCTGTTGAGATGGCGGAGATCGATGCCAATGTGGTCAAGGTGCAGGCTGCACCGCGCCACACGCGCACGCTGCTGGAGCAGGTGGTCGCCGAGTCGCGCGCTTCGCTGGGGCGGCACCAGGCGGTGCTGATGGTGCAGGAGCCGGACAGGCCGGTGTGGTTCGATGCTCGGCTGCTGGGGCGGGTGTTTCGGCACCTCATTGAGAATGCTGCGCGCTATTCTCCGCCGGAGAGCCGGATTGTGCTGCGGGCGCGACGGGTTGAGGGACGCCTGGAGTTTGAAGTGGAAGACAACGGGCCGGGAATCGACAGAGCCGATCTGCCGCACATCTTCGAGAAGTTCTATCGCGGGAAAAAGGGCAAGGTCATCGGCAAGGGAACCGGCATGGGGCTGGCAATCGCGCGTGCCATCGTGCGGGCGCATGGCGGCGATCTGGGGGTCGAAAGCAGCCCGGAACATGGCAGCACGTTTCGGTTCTGGGTGCCGCTTGTGGAGAAGGATCCAGCGGAATCGGCGAGCTGATCAGGCCGGCTCGCTGCTCCAGTCGCACTCGATGTCGCGATGCTCTTCGGCGCTCTGCCTGGCCCACTCAAGGATGCGAGCGCCGCGCCATGCGTCGGTCGCGGTCGCAAGATCCGGAGATAGCGTGCCGAGCAGGGCATCACGGACCCCCACATAGAAGCGTCGATAGTTTCCGGGGAGGGATGGCACGCGGGTCTCGACCGGATCGCCGTCGAGACCGACGCTCAACGTGCCCCAGCGATCCGACTGCTCCTGACCCCAAGCCGGATCTTCGATTTTTGTGATTTTGGTGAGCGCATCTTCCTGCGGGTCAAGTCCCCATTTCCAGAAGTTGCCACGCGTGCCTCGCAAGTGAAAACGTGACCTGGCCAGAGAAGAGAGAAGATTGCAGTTCAGGGTTGCGGAGAAGCCGGTGAGGTAGTGCAGGCGGATGCTGAAGGAATCGGTGGCTCCGTCCCCGTCGCGTTCCCGCCGCGCGTCGCAACCGACCGATGCCGGAAGGCCGAAGAGAACCAGCGTCTGGTCTACGAGATGCGTACCAATGTCGAAAAGCAATCCGCCCTGATCCTGGTCTTCCTTCCAGGGGCGGCGCGTGAGCCCCGGACGCCAGCGGTCGAAATTTGATTCCAGGTGGACGTTCCTGCCCACGTGATGCTCATCCAGTACTTTGCGCAGCGTCTGAAAGTCACTGTCGAAACGGCGGTTATGGAACGGAAAAAGTTGCAGGCCGATGCCGCCGGCCAGCTCTGACAGCTGGCGTATCTCGTCGGACGTGAGGGCCACCGGTTTGTCGACCACGACGTTTTTGGCGGCTTCCAGAGCTTGCATGGCGATGGAGAAATGGGAGGCATTCGGCGTTGCGACGACAACCAGCTTGATGGAAGCGTCTGCGAGAAGCTCGTCCACCGATCGGTACGTAGTAATACCGGGATACCGCTCCGCGGCATTGTTGGAACTGCGTTCAACAACGGCGGCTAGTTCGAGGCCTTCAACAGAAGAGATGAGCGGTGCGTGGAAGACGCGGCCCGCCAGTCCAAAACCGACTACCCCAACGCGAATCATTGGCTCCCCCGATCGCGACGAAACTTCATGAGCTTGTTTAGCCTTCGAGTTTATATCTTGTCTCCGAAAGGCGATAGAGACGCCTCCAGACGAGGCGATTCATGGTAACAACCATCAACGCAACGAGGATGGTTGCGAGCAGAAGGATGGGGAAGTTGCCATCTGCCGTTGCTGTGTCGATCTGTGCGCCGAGGCCGTTGGTCTGGATGGTGCGGTTCTGGACGTTTGCGTATTCGGCGAACACCGACGCGTTCCATGCGCCGCCGGAGGCTGTGACCATGCCGGTGATGAGGTAGGGAAAGATGCCGGGCAGGATCAGCGTCGTCCATCGCTGCCAACTTGTGAATTTGTAGAGCGATGCTGCCTCCTTCAGGTCTGACGGGATCGACATGGCGCCAGCGATGACATTGAAGAGGATGTACCACTGCGTGCCCAGCAGCATGAGCGCGATGGAGCCGATGCCGAGACCGCCGCCGATCTTGAGCAGGCCGATGAGGAGTATGGGGAAGAAGGCGGTTGCGGGCACGGATGCGAGGACCTGTGCGACGGGCTGAACGACGCGCGCCAGCTTCGGGCTGAATCCGATGGCGACACCTACCGGGACAGTCCACAGGGCGGAGAGCAGCAGGGAAGCGTTGACGCGAAGAAAGGTGGCGGCCGCGCCGGTAAAGAGCATTCGCAGCTCGGCCCAGCTGACCTGCCGCAGCATCAATGCGCATTGCACCGCGCCCCAGGTGATCACGAGTGCGAAAGTGATTCCCGCGAACCAGTAGAGAATGGAGGGACGCCGGCGGTCACCATCCGTGTCTATGGGCTGTACGACGCGCGTCTCGCGGGACCGCGATAGACGCCGATAGACGGGCTCCTCGATACGTGTCCAGAGACGACCGGTGAGTGTGCCGAGGAGCCTCGATCGCTGCAGGAGGGCGAGAATCGGAGAGGAGACGTGATCGGCGGCTTCCACCTGTTCGAATTTGAACTTCTCGCTCCAGGCGATGAGCGGCCGCCAGATGAGCTGATCGGTCGCGACGACGATAAGCACGATTGTGGCGATGCCGCTGACAAGCGCGCGCATGTCGCCGTCGTAAGTGGCGTTCTGGATGTAGCTGCCGAGGCCGGGGAGCTCGAAGTTGCGGTTCTTGAGCTGAAACATTTCGCATGCCATCAACGCGAACCAGCCGTTTGCGACCGAGATGATCGAGTTCCAAACCAGGCCGATGGCGGCGTAGGGCATTTCTAGTTGCCAGAAACGCTGCCAGCCGGAGTAGCGATAGATGCGCGAGGCTTCGAGCATCTCGCGCGGGATCGCCTTCATGGAGGAGTAGAAGCTGAATGCCAGGTTCCAGACCTGCCCGGTGAAGATCAGCAGGATGACGCCGAGTTCAATTCCCAGTTGGCGGTGAGGGACAAGCGCAATCATGGCCAGCAGCACAGGAGGTAGAAAGCTGAGTACCGGGATCGACTGCAGGATGTCGAGCACCGCGATCATCCAGGCTTCGGCGCGTGCGTTGCGGGCCGCAATGTATCCGTAGGCGATCGCGAAGACGAGGCTGAGCACGTAGGCGATGCCGATGCGCATCACCGAGTAGAACGCATAGACAGGAAGGGAACGGGCGTTCTCGGTCACGTGCGAGACAGGAACGGCGGTGCCCATCCAATAAGCGGCAAGGTGAACGATCGCCATGAACAGCGCGAGCGCGCACAGGCCGACGCCCATGTCGATCACCACGGGCCACGTACGCACCATGACCAGCGAGCGCGTCAGGGTGCGCTGCAAGCTCATTCGCCGCCTCCGGCAGCCTCTTCCTGCAGAACGTCAGGCAGAACGAAGCGGCGACGCGCGGCGTCGAAGTCGAAGATCTCGCCATACCGACCCCAGGTGACCGCGGTTTCGATCTGGCGTTGCGACTCCTCGCCGCTGAACTGCTCATCCAGCATGTCGAGAAAGAACTCTTCGGAGACGGTGTGGTCGCTCTTCGCATCCAGCGCGCGGCGAATTTGGCGCAGCAGCAGGACATTCTCGATTGCCGCGTCGCGGAAGATCTCTTTCTGGCGGAGAATCTCGGAGTTCGCGTACTCGGCACCGAGCTCGGTGATGCTCGCGTCGCCTTCCTCCACCTTGAGGAAGCCGAGCAATTGGGCGGCGTCGACGATGGGCAGCAGGTCGTCGATCTCGAAAGCCAGATCGTCGGCAAGGCGATAGATGTCGTCGCGGCCGTTCTTGTCGATCAGCAATTCGAGCAACCCGGCCACTCCGCCGGGGCGGGCGTGCGGCAGCATCTGGTACTTCATCTGGCGCTGATCGCGGACGCGCGGGCCGGTGGGCGCCTCGGCGGGAGCGACATCGGGCCTTGTCAGCACCTTGTAGATGAAGTCCACGAGCTGCGTGAAGGTTTCAGCCTTTCGATCGCGGGGCTGCGGGATCTGCACGCGGAAATCCGTGCGGATGTGCCCTGGATTGCGCCCGAGGACAATGATGCGATCGGCCAGCAAAACGGCTTCTTCAATGTTGTGCGTGACGATGAAGACGCAGCGGGTGGGCATTGTCTTCTTGGCCCAAAGCTCGAGGAGCTCGCTGCGCAGGTTCTCGGCGGTGAGCACGTCGAGGGCGGAAAACGGCTCGTCCATGAAGAGGACTTCCGGTTCGACCACAAGGGCGCGGGCGAAGCCGACGCGCTGCTTCATGCCGCCGGAGAGTTCCTTGGGATAAGCGGACTCGAAACCGTCCAGACCGACGGTGTCGAGCATGCGCATGCTGCGCGCACGGCGTTCTTCAGGATCGATGCCGCGGGCCTGGAGAGGAGCCTCGACATTCTGCAGAACAGTGAGCCACGGGAACAGGGCGAAGCTCTGGAATACGATCGAGACGTTGATCTCCGCCTCAGCGATGGGCTTTTCGTGCCAGTAAACCTGCCCGCCAGAGGGCCTGGAGAGTCCCGAGAGCATGCGCAGCATGGTAGATTTCCCCGAGCCGGAGGGGCCCAGGAGTGCAACGATCTCGCCGGGGACGATGCTCAGGTCGGTTGGGGAGATAACCTGGATGCGGTTCTGGCTAGGCTGCGCGTAGAACTTCTCGATCTTCTCCGCGCGGATGATTGCCTCTGTGGTGGGGCGGTCCGACTCCTCGGAAGCGGCAGCCTGCATACCATTTTGGAGACCAGCAGATTGCATGCATCTCTCCTGGAAGGGGAATGGGGAAACATTGCAAGCTTATGAGGAACGCGTTGCGCTCTGATGAATCGGAAGGGCCGGGGATACGCGCAAGCTTCAGAGTATCGCAGTTCCGCTCGCACCGGTGACGGCCCTTCGATGACCGTGAGGCACATTTTTCAGCATTTGCCCGGCATCTCCCCTGACCTGTTTGTGCGTCCAATCGACTGATGGCGGGGAGACGTCTTTCCCGCGCAGCGTCGCCGGCGCGGCAGACTTGCGAGACAGTCCAGGGTTTTGACCAGGCCATCTTGCCTGTTGCAGGATGGTATCCTGAAAATGTATTCCAGGCTGATCGTACCGCTCGCGGTGCTTTTCGGCTTCGCTTTGCGGCGCGTTCGACTGAAAGGCTGCGCCAATCACGTTCGGCGTTCAGGAGTGTATGCCCGATAATCACGTTAAGCCCAAAGTACTTGTCGTAGACGACGAACGCGTCATCGCGGACACGCTCTCGATGATCCTTAACCAGAGCGGGTTCCAGGCAACGGCCGTCTACTCCGGTGAAGCTGCGCTTGAGACAGCCTCGACCTACCAGCCCGACATGCTTATCGCTGACGTCATCATGGCCGACTTGAACGGCATCGATGCGGCGATCCAGATTCGCGCTCTGCTTCCGAAGATCAAGATTCTGCTCTTTTCCGGCCAAGCGGCTACCGCTGATCTGCTGGAGAAGGCTCGGGCAAGAGGGTACGAGTTCGAGATTCTTGCAAAGCCGGTTCACCCACAGGATCTTCTCGCCAAGCTTCGCGGCTAGTTCAACCCCTTACCTTAGAGCTTCACCTCATGGCGCCCCTCGAGTGCGTGCGCCATGGTGACCTCGTCTGCATACTCGATGTCGCTGCCGGCTGGTACGCCGGTCGCGATGCGAGTGATCTTTACAGGGAATTGCCGCAGAGCTCCGGCCAGCCACGTGGCTGTAGCTTCGCCTTCGAGCGTCGGACTGGTGGCGAGGATGACTTCGTCCAGCTCTCCGCGCTCGACCCGCTGCAGCAGTGTCCTGGTGCGCAACTGATCCGGCCCCACTCCGTGGAGCGGCGAGAGCGTTCCGTGCAGAACGTGGTAGACGCCGGAATATCGACTGCGCTCGACCGCATCGATGTTGGTTGGCTCCTCCACCACGCAAACGAGCCTCTGATTGCGCGTGGGGCTCGTGCAGTAGAGGCACGGATCGACGTCGGTGATGTTGTTGCAGATGGAGCAGAGGCGGAGGCTGGCCTTCAGGCCACGGACGGCATCGGCGAGAGAGGAAGCGTCATCCTCGCTCGAGCGCAGAATGTGGAAGGCAAAGCGCTGGGCAGTTTTGGTTCCCACCCCGGGAAGCTTCTTCAACTCATCGATGAGCCGGGCCATGGGCTCGGCGTAGCGTGCCACAGCGCATCCTCCTATACCGTTCGGTAAACAATCCCGAGGAACATGTCGGGTGAGCCACCGTGCGCCCACGTGGCGTCGAGGTCTGCCGTGGGCTTCTTTGCGATCACTTCCTGCTCGCTGGCTCCGGACTTTTTGAGAGCCGCTACTTTGTCGCGTACGGTCGAGAGCATGTCGATGTACGCCTTGAGATCGGTTTTGTCGCCCAGCGGGCCATGGCCCGGGATGATCTTGGTCTTGTCTCCGGCGAGGCTCAGAGACTTCTGTGCTGCGTCGATGGTGCCGCCGATCGATCCACCCGAGCCTTCGTCGATGAACGGGTAGGACTTGTTGAAGAAGATGTCGCCGCAATGCAGCACATCTGCATTGTGGAAGTGAATGTAGATATCCGTGTCGGTGTGGGCTGGTTCGTAGTGGACGCGCTCGACCGTGTCGCCGTTGTGATCGTGTTTCATGGTGTCTGCGAAGGTGACGGTCGGCAGTGCGCCCGCAGGGTACGCCGGGAGCGACATGTGAAACAGTTTCATCTCCGCCGGCTTCGACATGCGTTCTTTTGTCTTCTCATGAGCGACGATGGTGAATCCCGCGGCGTGCATTCCTTCGTTGCCGTCCACGTGATCGATGTGCCAGTGCGTGTTGATGAGAGCATGAGGCGCGTCGGGGCCTAGAGCGGCGATGGCCTCTTTGATGTGGGGCACGGCAGTGGAGAAGCTGGAGTCGATCAGGATCACGCCGTCTTTGCCGGTCTGCACGGCCATGTTGCCGCCGGCGCCCTGGAGGAGCCAGAGGTTGTCGTAGAGCTTCGTGGTCTTGATGGGGGTGGAGGCCCCGGCGGCGCGCATCTGCGCAGCGCGGTCCGCGGGAGCTGCGGCCTGCGCAGCCTGCGCAAAGCCCCAGCGCTCGAAGAGAGCCGCCGCGCCCGCGGTCGCGCCGAGTTGAAGAAAATTTCTGCGATTGAGCCCAGCAGTCATCGAGACCTCCTTTAGTCCACAACAACACACTGCAACGCCAGAATGCGATTGTACGAGTTCAGCCCAGCCCGGGGATATTCAGGTTAAGCCCGCCGAGCGCTCCCTTGAGGCTCGACTGGATAGCCTCATCGGCCTTGTGCCCGGCATCGTTGACCGCCCCGACGATGAGGGTCTCGAGCATTTCTACGTCGGGATTCGCTCCAGTGAGGCTGGCGACGGCGGAGGGATCGATCTTGATCTTGAGGAGTTCCTTTTTGCCGTTCATGGTTGCCGTTACGGCGCCCGCGCCGCTGGTGCCTTCCACCACCGTCTGGGTCAGCTTGCGCTGCATCTCCTCCTGCATGGTGTTCGCCTGCTGGAGCATCTCCGCCATTTTGAGGGGATTGAACATCCCGGCCCTCCTCTGTGTCTCGGCTTGCGAATTACTTGTTGCGCAGATCGACGACGCTGCGGACCTCGGCATTGAAGATTTCCTTGGCCCGCTGCACCATGGGGTGCTCCATGGCGGCTTGCTGGATGCTTCCCGCTGCGGGAGCTGCGACCGGTGTTGTGGCGGCCACACCTTCTCCGGGGATCACCATGAACCGCGATGGACCGCCCAGGCGCTGCACTTCCTGCTTTATTATCTTTTCCGCGGCAGCGTTCACGGTGAGGGACAGCATCTTCGTTTTGATCCCAGGAACTTCGATACGAAGGCTTGTTGCTTCGAGCGTGAAGCGGGCTGTTGAGATCAACTGAGATGCCGAGGCGTGACCCTGTTGGGCGAGGGCCGTCACAATGGCGTGCTTCGCGGCTTCCGCGTCGAGCGCTCCTGCGGGACGAAGAGGCGCTACGGGATCGGGAGATTCCGCGACTATAGCCGGCGCCGGTGGAATCGCGGCGGGGGTGTTGATTGGCGCCGGCTCGGATTTGATCTCCGGCACGGGCGGAGCGGGGACGGGCGCTGGCTCTAACTTTATCTCCGGTTTTGCAGCAACGCTCGGGAAGGGAATCACTTCGCCCGCAGGCTCGACCGGTGCCGGTTGCGCGGCGAGAGCGGCCGACCCGCTGACGCCGAGGCTTTCGGGGATTGGGGTGGTCTGCATCAGCGGCCCTGAACCGAACGGTGAGCGCGGCGGCGGTGGCGCGCTTGAGGATACGGCTGAGGACGAAGAGCGCGGACCTGCAGGAGTGCTGCGCGGAGCCGATGGAGGAGGTGTTCTCGGTGCAGCGGGAGCCGCGGATCCGCCGCTTCTTACGGGAGCGCCACTCGCCACGCCGCTGAGCAACTCCTCGAGGGGCAGGAGACGCCGGGCGTGCACGAGCTTCATCAGGCCGAGTTCGAGATGAAAACGCTGCTCCTGGCGGTAGTTCAGGTCATCGAAGGTTCGCAGCATTAACTGCAGATTGCGCGTGATCTCTTCTTCGGTGAAGAGAAGAGCGGTGCGGGCGGCACGCGCCCGTTCGTCGCCGGAGATCTGGAGGAGTTCTGTCTGCTCTCCGCCGAGTTTCGCCATCAACGTGTTACGCAGGTAGCGAACGATCTGCCGTGCGAGCGACTGCGGGCTGTGTCCTGCGCTGAGCAGTTCATTGAGCTGACCCATGACGCCTGCGCTGTTGCCTGCGGCGACGGCTTCGAGCAGGTGTTCGAACACGGTGTTGGGGACCGAGCCCATCAAATCGCGGATCTGCTGTGCCTCGAGAACGGCATAATTGTTCGCATCGCAGGGAGCCGACGCGATCGCCTGGTCCATGATGCTGAGGGCGTCGCGCATCGAGCCGTCGCCGGCCTCGGCCAGCAGCGCAAGCGCGGCATCTTCGGCCCTTACGCTCTCCTGCTGCGCGATCATTTTCAGCTGGCCAAGGATGTCGTCGAACTTTACGGCGTGGAAGCTGAAGTGCTGGCAGCGCGAGCGGATGGTCTGTGGAATGTTTTCCGGCTCGGTCGTGGCCATCATGAAGATGGTCCACTCGGGAGGCTCTTCGAGCGTCTTTAGGATGGCGTTGAAGGCTGCGTCGGTGATCTGGTGGGCTTCGTCGAGGAGGAAGATCTTGTACTTGTCGCGCGCCGGCTGGACAGAAGCCTGGGTGCGAATGGACCGGACGTCATCGATGCCGCGATTCGAAGCCGCGTCGATCTCGATGAAGTCGAAGGAGTGGGTCGCCAGTTCGCCCCCGTCGGCATTGCCCCCGGAGGAGATTTCACGGCAGGAGACGCACTTGAGGCAAGGCTCGTGGGTGGGACGGTCGGCTGTGCCCACTTCGCTGCGGCAGTTCAGAGCCATAGCCAGGATGCGGGCGATGGTGGTTTTGCCGATGCCGCGATGGCCCGAGAAGATGTAGCCGTGCGCGATGCGGTTCTGGGTCAGGGCGTTCAGGAGCGTGCGCGTGACGTGGTCCTGCCCGGCGACGTCGGCAAACCGTTGCGGACGATACTTGCGAGCCAGAACCTGATAACCCATGCGATCAACTACTCCCAACTGTCGGTGATTTCGCTAGAGAGCGCTAGGTCAGATTGTATCGTTCCGGAGGTGCAGAGGGCGGACGTGGAAAACCGCTGCATTCCATCTTTGCAGAGGTTTAGCTCGCATCGAGATTGAAGCTGATGTCGTTGAGCCATTCTGCGATCAGATCTTCATCGCCGGGATCGAACACGTACGCATCATTGAGGAGCAGTACCGTGGCCCAGTAGACCAGGTCCCGCTCCGAGACGAGCTCGAAGCGCTTGCGTTCCAGAGCATTGGAAATGTGTTCGCGGGTGATGACGATGCCCGGCTCGGGGATGGGGAACCGGTTATTGGCGGAGCGTCGTTGTGTCGGGCTGGAATCTCCTGCTCTGGTTTCTTCGAAGTCGATGTCGAAGGCGCCCTTAAGGGAAGTCAGCATTTCTTCGAGCCCTACTTCGAAGAGAGCGTAGCGCCGGAGCACATCCATCTGCTCATCGGATAGCGGCCGCTGCTCGGGCTCCGTCTTCATTGACCAATGCTAGCGCCTTGACCCTGCTCCGTGCAGGCTGCCTGCTCCAGCTTCTGTGCGAGCTTACGCGGCGTTCTCTTCTTCGTCGACCTCATTTGTACGGGGTGACGGCATCTCCGTCGGCTTGACGCGTACCCTGCGGCGCTCCTGCTTCTTCCTGGCTGCTCTGTTTGCTGCAGCTTTGCGCCGGCGGATCTCGGTGGCCGAGTACATGGTGCCTCGGCACTTCTTCGCGCCGCAGTTGCAGGTTGCGTCGTCTTCGCCGCCATCGTAGAGGCAGTAATCGTACGTGATCTCTTCGCCGGGTTCAATCTTGCGGATGGCCTTGATCCAGACGCGTCCCTTGATCTCTTCCGTCTCGCAGTTCGGGTCGCAGCTATGGTTGATGAACATCGCCATGCAGTGCCCGTCGATGACGACCGAGCCGTCGCCGAGTCCAAAGAGATAGGTGATGGGCGACTCTTCGTTTGCCGCGTCGGCTTCATCTTTGGTCATGCGCGGCCCTGTGTATTCGGCCACGCGCGAACCTTTGCGGACTGAGGACGTCGTGTAGCAGCCGGCTGCATGAATGGCTGAGGAGCGGATGACTAGGGCCATAGGGAAGCAGAAATCCTGGGTGAGTTGAAGTACGCTATGCAACGCATCGTAACATTGAAGTGGCGGAAACGAACGGCGCTGATTGAAAAATGAAGCTGAGAACAAACATCGCGCTTACCGTTGGATGCGGCCTTATCTCGGCCGTTGGTTTGCTCGCGCAGGCGTCCCCTCCCGCACCGCAGCAGAAGCCTCCTGCTCAACAGCCCGCGCAAAAGCCGTCCGAATCGAATCCCTTTCCTGAAGACACGACAAGCGTGCCGGTTGTCCCAACCACTGCCCAGCCTCCAGCAGCGCCTCCGGCTGCGGAGAGCCCTGCAGAGAGCGGTGGCGCGGAGACTACGGGTCTCCTGAAGAACGACAACGATCCGGTGCACAGTCCTGACGATGCCGTGGATAGCGGTTCTGCGGGTGCGGATGGATTCAGCTCGAGCCTTGCCGGCAGCGGCGATGTGAACATCCCCGACGAAGACCGGCCCGACAAACATCGGCGCGGGCAGCAGCAGCCCGCGGTCCACCAGGTCACGGCGAAGGAAGACGAAAGCGTCGGCGAGTTTGAGTTGGACCGCAAGAACTACAAAGCTGCGCTGTCTCGCTTTCGGTCCGCTCTCGTCACCGACTCTGAGAACCCCGATGTCTATTGGGGAATCGCGGAGGCGCAGCGCGGCCTGGGTAATTACGCCGACGCGAAGGCCAATTACCAGAAGGTCGTCGACTACGACGATCCGGAGAGCAAGCACTCTAAAGAAGCGAAGAAACTGCTGAAGAGCGCGCAGCTTGCAAATGCACCTGCGGTGTCGGCGAATCAGGCTCCGAAGTAGCTGGGGATCAGAATCCTGCCCAGCGTTTGTAGGCCTCAATGATGGGCTGGCCGCACAGCGCGCTGATGATTCCCCCGATGCAGAGGAAGGTGCCGAGTGGGAGCTTTGCTGCGAGCCAGTTCTCTGAGTCGCGCCGGGATGCTGGAAGGGCCAGCGCGGTGAGCGCGAACAAGGCTCCGAGCACAACGCCGATGCCGAAGCAAAAAAGTGCGCCAGAGAGCCCGAGCCAGGCTCCGAGCATCGCCATCAGCTTCGCGTCGCCAAGGCCGATGCCTTCGCGTCGGCGGATGAGCCAGTAGGTCCAGCGGATGATCAGGATCAGACCGGCTGCGGCGATCACTCCTCCCGCCCAATCAAACGCAGCGATGAACAAGCCGGGCTCCACAATCGAATACCGGCGCGCCGAGAACATGCCGACGATGACATTTATCAAACCGAGGACGACGCCCGGTATGGTGAGCCAGTTCGGCAGCCACAAGTGCTCGGCATCGAGCATTGCCAGTGCAACAAGCAGCCAGAGAAATGACATCTTGAGCAAAACCGAGAAGACAGCCGCATACGGTTTCTCAGAAACAATGAACTGCTCGAACGATGCAGCACCCGCTTGCCACACGACTGTTGCCCATAGCAGCCCTATCGCAAGCTCCACGGCCGGATAACGCCAGCTGATTATCGCTCCGCACGTCCGGCACTTGCCCCGCAGTGCAACCCAGCTCACCACTGGCACGTTCTCCCACCAGGTCAGCGTTCTCCGGCAGCTGCGGCAATGTGAGCGCGGCTTCACCACGCTTTCGCCCTCCGGCCAGCGGCTGAGGCACACGTTCAGGAAGCTGCCGAACGCGAGGCCCAGGAGCCCGGCCAAAACTGTGCAGAATACGCGGATCATCGATTCGATCACCGGGAAGGTCGAGTATACGGCCGGAGAGTCGAGAGACCTCAAAATCCTCAGTACTCGGCAGACGTGCCTCTTGCGCGACTCGCTCGCAGAGGAAAGAATGGTTGCCGTCATACGGTCGACGACTTTTCGCCTACGAACGCTCGTCGCGAATCCCAGGAAGGTCACCACAGATGAAACGTTCCTCGCTTGCCGCGACGGCCGTGGTCTCCACAACACTCAGCCTCATCCTTCTTGCCGCTGCTCCGCGACAGGAAGGGAGCCAGGAGTCGGGCGCGATCGATGCTTCTCCGGTCCAGCTTGATCGCCGCGACCCTTCCCTCGACAAAATCGTTCCACGCGAGGCCAAGCTCGAGCGCATCGCGACCGGATACAAGTGGACGGAGGGCCCGATCTGGCTCAACGGATCGCTCTACTTCGCCGAGATTCCCAGCGACAGCATCCGCAAGTGGAAGCCCGGCGACGAGCAGCCTTCAGTGTTCATCACGCCCAGCGGGTATCACGGCCACACGCCCTATGGAGGCCCCGAACCCGGATCAAACGGCATGACCGCGGACACTCAGGGTCGCCTCACTGTCGCAGGACATGCGCAGCGCGATGTGTACCGTCTCGAAGAGCTCAATCCGGATTCCCGGATCACGATCCTCGCTGACAGCTACCAGGGCAAGAAGCTGAACAGCCCCAACGATCTGGTTTACCGCTCTGACGGTTCGCTGTACTTTACCGATCCGCCGTACGGTCTCAGAACGCAGTCGGATCAGGATCCGGAGAAGCAGCTAAACGTCAACGGCGTCTATCGCATGCCAAATGCCGCGGGTCAGCAGGCCGGGGCCAAGCCTTCGTCGAAACTGCAGTTGCTCGTCTCCGACCTGACTCGTCCCAACGGCATCACGTTCTCGCCCGACGAGAAATACCTCTACGTCAACAATTCCGAACCGAAGAAGATCTGGATGCGTTACCGCGTTCAGCCGGACGGAAGCTTGACCGAGGCGAAGCTTTTCTACGATGCCACTTCTGATCAACGCCCCGGCGCTCCCGACGGGATGAAGGTCGACATCGACGGCAACATCTACAGCACGGGGCCCGGCGGGGTCTGGATATTCAGTCCGGAGGGGAAGCCGCTCGGAATCATCCTGATGCCGGAGAAATCCGCGAACGTTGCCTGGGGTGGCGCCGATCGCAGAACGCTCTTCATCACGGCCAGCAGCAGCGTATACCGCATCCGCCTGAACATCCCCGGAGCACCGCTGATTCGCAAGAAGTAGCGCGACAGCGGCAGGAGTTGAATTCCGAACCGAAGAGAGCGCCCGTTTAGAATAGGCGCAGATGGACTCTCTCCCAGCCAGTCCAATGCCCGACTCGTTCGAAGACAATTTGTTGACCGATCCCAAGCATGCGGCATCGCTCTTTGAGCAATCAGCTGCCATCATGGCCCGGCTTCGGGCTCCAGGGGGATGCCCATGGGACCGCGAACAGTCTTTCGATACCATTCGCAAATACACCCTGGAAGAGGCCTATGAGGTTTTCGACGCGATCGAGCGCCGCGACTTCCCGCACCTAGCCGAAGAACTCGGCGACCTGCTCCTGCAGGTGCTGTTCTACGCCGAAATGGCTGCGAACGAGGGCCACTTCACCATCTCGGATGTGCTCGATCATCTCAACCGCAAGCTGATCCGGCGGCATCCGCACGTCTTCGGGGAAGAAGCATCGCGGGCCGCGGGGAATGAAGCGGTCGTCGATGCAGCCGTCGAAGGATCGGCAAGCAAGGTCCTGCGCAACTGGGAAGAAATCAAGGCGGCGGAAAAGGGATCGAAAGCCTCGGATCCGGACGCATCGAAGTCGCGGCTCGATTCAGTCCAGCGCGCCATGCCGGCGCTGGCCGAAGCCGTCAAACTCGGCTCGAAGGCCGCCAAGTCTGGGTTCGACTGGCCTCACTGGCGCGATTTGCTGCCGAAGCTCACCGAAGAAACCGCGGAACTCGAGGCTGAAGCCGCACTCGTCGAAAAGTCCAAGGAGCCTGCGAATCAGGCCCGCGTTGAGGCAGAACTTGGCGACCTGCTCTTTACCGTCGTGAATCTTGGGCGCCATCTGAACGTCGATGCGGAGATGGCTCTTCGCGGCTGCAATCTGCGCTTTCGGCAACGCTTCAGCAAAATGGAGGAGCTTTCCGACCGCCCTCTCGAACAACTGAAGCCGGACGAACTCGAAGCACTATGGGCAAGGGCGAAGCGCGCTCTCGCTGAACCGACATCTGATTCTCACACCTCCACTGCGGAGCAGCCGCGATGATCCTCATCCGCTCCTGCTCCGGGCACGACGAACTCGAAGCATGTGTTCAGCTCCAGATTGAAACATGGGGCTACGACGAAACCGACGTCATCCCTCGCAAAGCCTTTCTCGTTTCCCAGAAGATTGGCGGCCAGGTACTGGGCGCATTCGACACCGACCTTCCCGGAGCCGGCCCTAACGGCACTCCGGAGTCCATGGTCGGCTTTGCCATCTCTTTTCCCGGTATGAAAACCGGCCTGCATTCCGGGAACGGCAAACCACAGCCCTATCTGCACTCGCATATGCTGGCCGTCCGCGAGCGCTATCGCGACCGGGGCGTCGGCGCGCAACTCAAGCTGGAGCAGCGGCGCGAAGCACTCTCCCGTGGAATACGCCTGATGGAGTGGACATTCGATCCGCTCGAAATCAAGAATGCGCATCTCAACATCTACAAGCTTGGGGCGGTGGTTCGTTCATATCTGGTGAATTTCTATGGTGTATCCTCTTCTCGACTGCAGGGTGGGCTGCCGACCGACCGCCTCGTCGCCGAGTGGTACCTCGACTCAGAACGTGTCGAGCAGGCGCTTGGGGGCCAAAGTTCTGCGGTGCAGGAGATCGAGGAACGAATCCAGGTGCCGGCCGCCATCTACCAGTGGAAGGCCTCTCCCCAGGACCGGGAACGAGCGCTGGCTTTGCAGGCCGAGAATCGGCATAAATTTCAGGATGCATTCACTCATGGCTTGGCTGTCGTCGCATTCACCAGAGACGCGGAAGGGAATGGAGTCTTCGAGCTTGGCCGCTTCACTCAACCCGCAATCGCTTAGGTCTTTACGCATCTTCATTGGCCGCAACCGCTGAAGGAACGACACTGTATGAGAATCGATGGCATCATCCTCCGCGAAGTGCACATGCCCCTCGTGCGCCCCTTTCAGACGAGTTTTGGCATCACGCGAAACCGCAGAATTCTCCTTGTCGAGGTCAGGTCGGAGGGACTGACTGGCTGGGGCGAGTGCACCGCCGGCGAGCGGCCGCACTTCTCCAGTGAATCGACCGACACCGCCTGGCAGGTCATCGTCGATGAACTCGGGCCGATCCTTGCAGGCGCTCATCCCGATCACGGCGGAAGCTGCCCCAAGCTTTTCGACATTGTTCGCGGGCATCCGATGGCAAAGGCGGCTCTGGAGAACGCCATCTGGGATATCGAAGCGCAACGCGAAGGCACATCGCTATCCAGGCTGATCGGTGGCGTTCGCGAGAAGATTCCATGCGGAGTATCGCTCGGCATCCAGAAGTCCATACCCGAATTGATGGACATCATCGAAAGGGAACTGGCGGCTGGTTATCAGCGCATCAAGCTCAAGTGCAAGCCGGGCTGGGATACTGAAGTCTTCGAGAAAGTTCGCAACCAGTGGCCCGACATCATGCTGTCGTGCGATGCAAACTCCGCCTACAAGCTTCGCGATGCCGACCACCTCGCCGGTTTCGACAACTTCGACCTGCTGATGGTTGAGCAGCCGCTCTGGCACGACGATTTCTACTACCACTCGATGCTGCAGAAGCGTATGGCGACGCCGATCTGTCTTGACGAGTCGATTCGCAACCGGCGCGATGCTCTCGCCGCCATTGAGATGGAGTCCTGCAGGATTATCAACATCAAGCTCGGCCGTGTCGGCGGATTCTCTGAAGCCATCGCGGTGCACAATGCAGCGCAGGAGAAGGGAATACCCGTCTGGTGTGGCGGCATGCTTGAGTCCGGCATAGGCCGTTCGCACAACATCGCCCTGTCTACGCTGGAGAACTTCCGGCTGCCGGGCGATGTCTCCGCTTCCGCTCGCTACTGGACCGAAGACATCATCGAACCCGAGGTGACTGTAACCTCCGAAGGCGAGATCATTATTCCCGATTCACCTGGCCGCGGATATGAAGTCCGTACCGATCTGGTCGACAAGCTGACGGTACGCAAAGAAGAGATACGGGCCCTGGAACTTGTCGGACGAAACTGACGTCAGACTCTAATGCTCAACATCGACGAAGCCGTCGAGTCCCTGCGGTCGCTCCACCTGAAACACGGCGATCTTGAACTGCGCCTCACGGACTACTCGGTGCATTCCCTTCATCGCGTTCCCACGTATTCCTTCTGGATGCTGAGTCAGAACTCCGGTCAGGAGTTTGGGCAGATCAACCTGCGCATCGGATCGACCAGACACCTTGAGCAATATGCAGGCCACATCGGGTACGGCGTGCATCCGGCGCATCGAGGTCATCACTATGCGGCGCGATCCGTTGCATTGCTCCTTCCGCTCGCGCTAAGGCATGGAATCGATCCTGTCTGGATCACCTGCGACCCCGAAAACGTTGCGTCACGCCGCAGCCTGGAGATCGCCGGGGCGGAGTTCGTGGAGATCGTTGACGTGCCCCCAAGCTGCGGCATCCGCCGGTTTGGAGGCAAGCTGCACAAGTGCCGCTATCGCATCTCTTCGGCGCCGCCGGAACTTCGCACGCTTTTCTCTCGTACTTGAACGGGACGGAGCAACTTCGTCCGGGGTATCGCGTCTCAATCACGAGAGGCGGACCGCCCGTATGCAGAAGCTCCGCCGGAGGTTAGATTTCGTGACTCCCCAGGAAGAACAGCTTCTCAACTCCCTCATCGATCGCCTGAACCAGACGTCTCTCCAGGAAAAAGATCCGGACGCCGAGGCCCTGCTGAACCAGCGTTTAGCCGGGAATCCTGACGCCCTCTACATGCTGGCGCAAACCGTGCTCGTGCAGAACATCGCGCTCGACCAGGCGAAAGCGCAGATTGGGCAACTGCAACAGCAGATGCAGCAACAGCAGCAGCAACGCCCACAGCCTGCGCACACCACCAGCTTCCTGGGCCGTCTGCTTGGAGAGCGAGATGAGCAGCCCGCTCCGCCTTCTCAGCAACAGGGGCCCGCGTCTGGCTATCAGCAGGTTCCGCCGCAGTATGCACCTCCGCCGCAGTACGGAACGCCGCAATATCCGTCGGCGGGATACCCACCGCAGTACGCGCCTGCCGGGCAGCCCAGCTTCCTGCGCGGAGCTTTTCAGACCGCTGCCGGTGTTGCCGCCGGTGCGCTCGCGTTCGAGGGCATCGAGTCCATGTTCCGCGGCTTCGGTCACGGCGGCTATGGCTGGGGCGGTCCGGGATTCGGGGGCGGCTTCGGCGAGCGGCCCGTTGAAGTCATAAACAACAACTACTACGACGAGCCCGGCCGCGGGGCTGAGCGCGGGGAGCATCATGGCCTGAACGATGGCGGCTACGACCCTCGCAACAACGATTCCGGCGATAATCTCCGCGGCTTCGACAACTCCGGCTCCGGCAACTCCACTGGGGATGCAGCAAACGACGTCTCCGCATTCGCCGACCAGGCGAACTTCGATGATCAGTCTGGTCTCGATCAGGGCCTCGACGAGCAAAGCCCCGACGACCAGGGTCTGAGCGATCAGTCGATGGATGGCGGCTCCAGCTTCGACGACTCCGGCAGCTTCGATGACGGCGGTGGAGGTATGGACGACGGCGGCGGATTCTAGAGCTTCAAATTACGATTGCTCAATCGAAAGCCGGGAGGGCTGCGCGTCGCCCTCCCGGCTTTTTCATTAGCCGCACACCCGTAACTTCCTGGTGGACATTTTCTCCCGCATCGGCAAGACTTGGACGATTCCCATTCACTGCACATCCTCTCAAGCTGTGGTTTCCACTCAGGGGTGAATTATGTTCGGCTTTTCTTTTCGCAAACATTCGCTTGCCGCTTGCGCGCTGGTTCTTCTTACGGTTTCCGGCCTTTCTCCCGCCCAATCGAGTGACGTTAAGGCAAACGCTCAAATTCCGGGGTTGGACAAAAGTCTCATCGATTTGAAGGCGGATCCCTGTGTAGATTTCGCCGCATACGCCTGTGGGCACTTCAGTCAGCTCCATCCCATTCCATCAGACCAATCGCAGTGGGACATCTTTGCTCTCCTTTTCGAAAACACGGAAATGCACCTGCGCACGCTGCTGGAAGGTGTGGCCGCGAACGATGCAAAGCGGACGAGCAATGAGCAAAAGATCGGTGACTTCTATGCGTCGTGCATGGACGAGAGCGCGATCAACAAGGCAGGCCTCGCCCCACTCGCTCCTTGGATGAACCGCATTGCGAGCATCAAGAGCACAAGCGAACTGACGGAACTGCTCGGTGAGATGCAGATCATGAACGTGCCCGCGTTTTTTGCCGCCGGCGAACAACAGGACTTCGCAGATGCTTCGAAACAGATAGCTGTGGTGGATCAGGCCGGACTGGGCTTGCCGGAGCGGGACTACTACTTCCGAACCGGTGCCGATGCGGAGAAGACTCGGAAGCAATACGTGGAGCACCTGTCGAAGGTGTTTCACCTGCTCGGCGATCCGGAGAATGAGGCGAGTGCAGAAGCAGAGAAGGTGATGGAACTCGAAACGGCTCTCGCCAAGGTGTCGATGGACATCACTTCGCGCCGCGATCCGAAGAACGTTTACCACTTTGTCCCGACAAAAGAGCTGACCACGATGACGCCGCAGATCGATTGGCAACGCCTGTTTGCGGTGGGGGGAGCGCCGACGATTTCGGAGTTGAACGTTTCGAACCCGGATTTCTTCAAGGGATTGCAGTCCATATTGGCCTCAACCGACATAAACACCATCAAGGCCTACCTGCGCTGGCAGCTCGTCAATTCAGTCGCGTCCACAGCGCTGCCCAAGGATCTCGATGAAGAGCATTTCAACTTCTACGGCCACATCCTTCAGGGACAGCCTGAGCAGAACGCTCGCTGGAAACGGTGCGTGCAGGCCACCGATGGAGCGCTGGGTGAAGCTCTCGGCGAGGTGTACGTGCAGAAGTACTTCCCGCCATCGAGCAAGGCATATACGTCGCAGATGGTGCGCGATATCGAAGACGCGATGGATAAGGAGATCGATGCGCTCGACTGGATGGCGCCGGCGACCAAAACAAACGCGAAGGAGAAGCTGCACAAGATCGCCAACAAGATCGGGTATCCCGACAAGTGGCGGGACTATTCGAAACTCGAAGTAATTCGCGGCGACGCGATGCACAATGCGCTCGCCTCGGTGGAGTTCGAAAATCGGCGACTTTTGGACAAGATCGGGAAGCCGGTCGATCGCGGCGAGTTCGGCATGTCGCCGCCTACCATCAACGCGTATTACAACCCCAGCATGAACGACATCAACTTCCCGGCCGGCATTCTGCAGTCGCCCTTCTACGACCCGGCTGCTACTGACGCCGAGAACTACGGGCACGTTGGGGCAGTGGTGGGCCATGAGTTGACTCATGGCTTCGACGATCAGGGAGCGAAATTCGACGGAAAAGGGAATCTCGCTGACTGGTGGACGGCGGAAGATGCGACGAAGTTCAAGGCCATGACGGACTGCGAAGTGAAGGAATACGGCTCTTTCACGGCACTCGATGATCTCAAATTGAACGGGAGTCTCACGGTCGGTGAAAACACCGCGGATAACGGCGGCATCCGTCTGGCCTACATTGCGTTTCTGGCTGACGCCAAGCGCAAGAACATCGACGTGAACGCGAAGCAGGACGGATACACCCCGGCTCAGCAGTTCTTCCTTGCCTTCGGTCAGAACTGGTGCAGTGTTCAGCGGCCTGAGGTTCTCCGGCTCGGCGTACAGACCGACCCGCATTCGCCCCCGAAGTTTCGCATCAACGGAGTCATCCAGAACATGCCCGAGGCGGGAGAGGCCTTTGGATGCAAGGTTGGACAGCCGATGCGCCCCGCAAATGCATGCCGCGTATGGTGATCGACATGGCCGTCCGGACCGGTTTGATCCGGCCCAGGCGGCTACTTAACCCAAGCGGGCCAGTGATATACTCACAGGGGTAGCGGAGCTCAACAAATCCCATTCTGAACGTTCTCTCAGATGGCGTAGTCCGCGCCCGTATTTCTACGTCTCATAGAGGTTCCCATGTCCGGCCATTCGAAATGGGCGACAATCAAGCACAAAAAGGGCGCGCTCGACGCCAAGCGCGGCAAGATCTTCACTCGCCTGATCAAGGAAATCACCATTGCCGCAAAAAACGGCGGCGGCGACCCGGATGGCAACCCGCGGCTGCGCACCGCAATCCTCGCAGCCAAGGCAGAGAACATGCCGGCCGACAACATCAAGCGCGCCGTCCAGCGCGGCACGGGCGAGCTCGAGGGCGTGAACTACGAGGAGATCACCTTCGAGGGCTACGGTCCCGGAGGCGTTGCCATCATCGTTGACGTGCTCACTGACAACCGCAACCGGACAGTCAGCGAGATCCGGCACGCATTCTCAAAGAACGGCGGCAATCTCGGCTCGACGGGTTCTGTCCTTCACATGTTCTCGAAGAAGGGTGTCGTCGATATCGAGAAGTCTGGAGCGACTGAAGAGCAGCTGATGGACATCGTTCTGGAGCATGGCGGAGAAGATCTGCGCGATGAAGGCGATGTGTGGGAGATTGTGACCGAGCCCAATGCCTTTGAAGGCGTCGTCAATGCGGTCAAGGCCGCGAACATCCCCGTCGCATCAAGCGAAGTCACCATGCTTGCCTCGACGTACACCAAGCTCGAAGGGCAGCAGGCGAATGCCATGATCCGCCTGCTTGAGGCGCTGGAAGACTTCGATGACACCCAGAACGTCTACTCGAACTTCGATATGAGCGCCGAACAGATGGAGCAGGTGGCGGGATAGCTGAAGCAGGCTGGCAATCCGAAGGCCGCCTGAAGATGGCGGCCTTTTTCATGCAGTACATATTCAAAACAGGAAGAGAACGTTGACCTCAACTGCGAAGTTTGTATCAGGATTGGTTCTGGCGCTCAGCGTCTGCACTCCCGGCACAGCCCAGCCGGCCCGGCCTCTCGACAGTTCACCGGTGGCGCAGGTGAGAGCCGACCGCAGCTGGGAGTATGGCCCATTCGTCAACTTCGGGAATGGCATTGGCGGCGATCGTTCGAAGTACTGGTTTTTTGCCGCGGGCGGTCAGATCGGCAAGATTCTCACCCCGCCGATTCATGCGGGGATCCTGAGCGGTCAATTCGAGTATGCCGGCAACATCATGCCGTTCTGGCAGGCGTATACTCCGGGTCCTCACAACCAGTCATTCGTCTTCAAGGGTCAGACTTATACCTATCCCGTTGGCGGCGGCACCTACACAGGCGCGAGCATCACGCCCGTCATCTTCCGTTGGAATTTCCTGACTCACTCCCAGCGGGTCCAACCCTGGTTCCAGGGCGCTGGCGGCCTAATCTATACAACCCATAAGTTCCCGCCAGACATCCTTGTGCCCCATGGAACGCCCGGCGCGACCTCCGTCTGGAACTTTTCGCCCCGGGGCGGAGTCGGCATCCACTACTTCACCCGGCCGAAGCGCTCCATCGATGTTGGTGTCAACGCGGTTCACATTTCGTCGGCATCTCTGGGGGATCGAAATCCCGGCGTGAACGCGCTCTGGCAGATCCAGCTTGGCTACACCTACTGGAAATAACCCGCACGATGCGGAGCAGTGCCGAATGAGATCGGGGCTGCGAAAGAAGACATGAAAGATCAGGTTGTCGAGTGCGTTCCGAACTTCTCTGAGGGCAGGGACGCCCGGCGTGTCGAATCGATCATCGCTGCCATGCACATCGAGGGTGTGCGCCTGCTCGACTGGTCGATGGATGCCGATCACAACCGCTCTATCGTGACCATCGCCGGCGAACCGACCGCAGTTCTCGAATCCGCTTTGCGCGGGGTAGGCAAGGCCGTCGAACTTATCGACCTGACCGGGCAGGAGGGCCTCCATCCCCGCATCGGTGCAGCCGACGTCGTTCCGTTTGTTCCGGTCACCGGAATCAAGCTTGAGCAATGCGTGATGCTGGCGCGTCAGGCGGGGCTTGAGATCTGGCGCCGCTACGGCGTGCCTGTCTACTTCTACGAAGCTGCAGCATCGCGTCCCGATCGCGCCAATCTCGACGATGTGCGCCGCGGGCAATTCGAAGGCCTTCGGGATGCCGTTCGCAAAGAGGCGGCACGCCGGCCCGATCTCGGCGGCCCGGGCCTGCATCCCACAGCCGGTGCCTGTGCCGTGGGTGCGCGTAAGTTCCTTGTCACCTACTGCCTCTATCTCGATTCAAACGACGTAGGGGTCGCGCGAGCCATCGCGCGCGAAGTACGCGCTTCCTTCGGCGGGCTGCACGGAGTGAAGGCGATGGGCCTCCTTGTCCATGGCCGGGCCCAGTTGTCGATGAACATCACTGATTTCAAGGCGACCCCGATATCGCAGGTGTACAGCACGGTGTCACGCCTGGCCGCGAAACACAAGACCGCTCCCGTTGAGGGAGAAGTCACCGGGCTAATTCCCGAAGCAGCCTGTGAGCGGGAAAGTGAATGGATGCGTCAGTTAGGTGAGTTCGATGATCAGACCAAGGTCCTGGAGCGCCGCCTCGACTCACCTCTCGCCTGGCCCGGCCAGGGTAACAGTACCAACACGTAGACCTGGCGCGTCTAACAATCAGTACAGGGGTAGAATGGATAAGCAGGACCTCGTAAATCCTCCTGCTCCCCTAAAGCTATTTACGGCAAGCCCTCAGGCTTCCCGGAGGATGAAAGTGCTTAAGAAATTCGCTCTATATTCGACATCGGCCCTCCTTGCCGCTGCGGCTATCTCCGCTTCCGCGGCGCAGCTCTCCGGCGATGCGCGCGCGGCTATTCCGCACGATGTGCAGCAGCTGGTCGTAATCGACTACAGGGCGATGCAGAACTCGAACACGGCCATGCAGCTTCGCGACCGCGTGATGCCGCCGGACCTCAAGTCCTTCGAAGAAGCGTTGAGGCACTCCGGTCTGAACGACAATCACGATGTCGATGAGCTTGCGTTTGCGCTCTTCCGCCTCGGCAATTCGGCCGACTCGCTCGAGACCGTCGGAATTGCGCAGGGCCAGTTCGACATGGACAGCATCATGGCCAACTTCAAGAAGCAGAAGATTGTGCCCAAGTCGATCCGGGCAAACAAGACCTATCCACTGGCGCGGACAGGCATGGTTCTCTGCTTTGTCGATCCGTCGACCATGGTCTTCGGCAGCCCCGAAGCAGTAAAGGCGGCGCTTGATGTTCGCGACGGCCTCAAGCCCGGCATGCTGACCAACGGCAGCATCATGGATGCGATGCGGTCTGTTGATTCTCAGCCCCTCTGGAGCGTTCTCGACAAGAGCGGAACGCAGATCATGATGAAGCAGGTGCTCGGCGAAGCGGGTTCAGTTGCGGACTATGAATCCGTCCGCAAGCGGCTTGACTCCTCCTGGTACGGCATGGACTTCCAGCATGGCGTGAAGTTCAACCTGACGATCTCTACCGGCGATACCTTCGCTGCTGCAACGGTCTCGTCTCTGCTGTCAGCGGCCGTCATCTACAAAAAGATGAGCGGCAACGAGACGGAAAAGGCCGCGCTCGCTGCCACGGACATCAGCTCCAACTCCGGTTTGCTGAACATTCACTTCGCAACATCCGATAATGACTTCAACAATCTGTTGAATTCAACGCTGTTCCAGAGCATGGTCCGCTAGCGGGTGCGCTCAACTGCTCTGCAAAACGGGAGCTTCGGCTCCCGTTTTGCTTTCAACTCACCAGCATCAGCTCAGCCGTGTCTGCCCAGTCGCAGACCCGATCGCGCCCCGCGTGCTTGGCCCGGTACAGTGCTTCATCGGCTCTCTGGATCAACGTGCTCGCGTGATCTCCCATGGTGGGCACCATCGTGGCCGATCCCAGTGAGATCGTTACGCATCCCGAAGGATTCGCGGAGTGGGAGACTCTGCGTCCTCGCAGAGCGGCCCGAATCTTTTCGCCAACCTGCCTGGCGCCTTCACTTTGTGTATTCGGCAGGATCACTCCAAACTCCTCGCCTCCGATGCGCGCCACCAGATCGCTCGAGCGCGACACCGCTTCGAGCGCAGAGTCGGCGATGTGCTTCAGGCATCTGTCCCCGCGAGGATGCCCATAGGCGTCGTTGTAGGACTTGAACCAGTCTGCGTCGATCAATAACACAGAAAGCGGAAGCCGCTCTCGAAGACATCGACGCCACTCGTTTGCGAGGCACTGATCGAACGCGCGCCGATTTGCGAGATGCGTCAGGGGATCAGTCGCGGCAAGAGCTTCGAGAGTCGCGTATGCGTCCTGCAGTTTTCGCTCAGCTTCTTTGCGGTGGGAAATATCGCGCAGCATGTTCAGAATGCCAATGGAAACTCCTGTGGAAGGATCATGAACGGAACGAAGGTTACCTTCTACCCACAGATAGCCGCCCTTGACATTCCTGATCCTGTATTCGGCCAGTTCGCCGCTGCCGCCTAAACGCAATCGCTCAATCACGCTGCGAATCCTTCCCCGGTCGTCGGGATGAACAAGTTCGAGACTCTTATGCCCCAGCAACTCCTCGCGACTCCAGCCGCCCAGCCGCTCCGCAGCTGCGGAAACGTAGCTCCTGTTGCCCTCGAAGTCGGCAAAGATAATCACGTCTCTCGAGTTTTCGGCCACGAGTTCATGCAGGCTTGCGGTCTCGCGCAACCGGCGCTCCGTGTTCCGCAGAGAATCCACCACCGAAGATGCGGCGAAGATCAGAAACATTCCCGAAGCAAGATACAGTTGGAGCAGCACTGTTGGGTTACGAGACAGCGCCGCGCCGACCATCGCGAACGGACCCATGTTATGGATCGTGAACCAGCTGCCGACAGCCGTAATGAAGAGCGTGCTCATTGCGGCCCAGCCAAGCCCGAATCGAAACAGGATAAGCGCTACCGCCGGATAGAGCAGAAATACCAGCGGAACTTTCCATGGTGCGAAGGCGCCGATTGTGATCGGGATGAGGACCAGCAGAAGTGGCCACGATTTGCGGCCCTCCGGGAGCCTGAGCCGATTCTGAAACAGCGCGACACAAGCTGGCGTGGTGATCGCGTTCCCCAGACCGTCAGTTGTGATCCAGTTTGCTATCTGCGCCCATGTCACTGAGCGATCCCACAGACTGAATCCGGCCGTCAGCACGAGAGATGCGATGACCGGCGCGCCGCCGATTGCGTACACCGCAAATCGCAGCAGGTATCTTTGATCGCAGAAATTCGGCATCTGTGCCGAGCGTTTGCGCAGCGCGAACGCGGCCAGCAAAACTTCGATGAGGTTGCACGCCGACAATGCCGCGCAGTAGCCCCAGCTCTCTGGACCAGCAACGAGCCCGCCCGCCAGCATGCCGCAAAAGATGGCCGCAGCATATCGCATCCACAACCAGCGAGGCGCCAGCAGCAGGTACGACAGCCCAAGTCCATTTGCGACCCATATCAACTGTCCACAGTGTTCTATTCCGACCACGGCAGAAGCCGCGAAAACAAACACGAAGCATTCGCTCAGTCTCAGCCACTGGCGATATCGCTGGGACAGCAGTCTTCGCGCGTGTTCTCCTCGCCGGTTCTTATCGATCACCAGGCTCTCCCGCGTTTTCCGAAAAAAAGAACGTCTAGGAACACCTATCGGCATTGTCGCCGCGGAGATGAGGAGTGGAATCTGTGGGATAGCCTCTGCGTTTGCTAGTGCGCGGGATTCAAAGCGGGACGAAAATCGGCCTTGCCGCTGGGCTGCAGATCGATGTCGATCCGGCCCTCCTGGTTCTCGTAGAGCGTCGGGCCCGTGATCTGGATTTGTTTCCCGCTTGCGTCTGTGTACTGCACCTTGAGCAGACCATTGCCTCTGGTCTGAATCCGATGATGGACTTCGGCGGCCGCACTCACCGCATCTGCGCCAAAACTCGCGCTCGGGTAATCCACTTCAAGCAGAGAGATCGGAGCGCCGGTATCGTTCTTGACCGTGGCCTCGATGTGATACGAGTGGCATGCAGTCAACACAAAGACGCAGACGGATAGCGATGCCCATCCAATAGGCGAAGCGCAGGCTCTCCGTCTCACTGTTCAGCTCCCGATTGTTTTGCGTCTGGGCCTTCCACGGTTGCGGAGACGCGCTTCTCCAGCCGATCGATTCGCTTCAGCAACTCAGGCAGGCGCTGGAAGATCGTTACAGCCCTCAGCCATACCCGGTTGTCGAATCCCGGCGAGCCTGAGATCATCTTGCCCGCGGGAATATCGTGGCTGACTGCGGATTGCGCCGTCAGGATCACGCCATCGCCCACCGTGCAATGGCCGGCGATTCCTGTCTGCCCGGCCAGGATCACGTTGTCCCCGATCACCGACGAGCCGGCCAGCCCTGTCTGGGCGCAGATCAGCGTATTCCTGCCAACGCGCGATCCGTGTCCGACCTGCACAAGATTATCGATCTTGCTGCCTTCGCCGATCTCCGTCGAGCCAACTGTAGCCCGGTCAACGCAGGCGTTCGCCTGAACGTCGACCCGGTCGCCCAGCCGCACAGGACCCGACTGCGGGATCTTTACCCATTGGCCCTTTTCGTTTTTTGAGAACCCGAATCCGTCGGCACCGACGATCGCGCCGTTCTCGAGCGTGATGTCATCGCCAAGCTCGCAGTGTTCGCGAACCACAGCATGCGCATGTGCGAAGAAGTTTTGTCCCGCCTTCACTCCCGGATACAGCACCACGTGCGGAAGCAGCGTCGCTCCCGGCCCGAGCTTCACATTCGGCCCGATCACCACGTACGCGCCGATATGGGCTCCTTGTCCGATCTCCGCAGTCGCATCGACCACCGCCGTCGGATGGATGCCCGGCGCATACGCCGGAGGCTGGTAGAACATTCCCAGAGCGCGCGAAAACGCGTGGTAGGGGTTTCTCAGCCTTAGAGTTGCTGCTTCAATCTCGGGGAACTCCGGCTCGACAAGGACCGCAGCTGCGGATGTCTTCCTGGCCAGCCCAGCGTATTTGGGATTGGCGACGAATGTGACCTCTGACGGACCGGCCTCTTCAATCCCTTTCACTCCCGTGATTTCGAGGTCGGGACTCCCGCGGAGCTCCGCGCCCAGCCTGCTTGCTAACTCGCCAAGTTTCATGCGCTCTTCCCAGAGTCCATGCTAGGTCCTCTGAATGGAAGAGTAAACGTTGAGCACCCGCCTGGTCTCAAGCACCTTGTGCAGAGCTCCTAATCACGCTGAATCGTATCGTGAATCACGGAAGCCAAGGACAACTTGTTGTATATCCATACGGAAGCTCTGCCTCCCCGAAGAGCACTTCTCTCTCCCCTCGCACACCCCCGGAGGCAGGACAGGGTTCCCCTAACTTCCTAAACACTGCGTCGGGATCGACGCGTCAATCCGGGGGTCCGAATGAAACATCGAGTACTACCACTGTGTCTCGTGTTGCTTGCAGGAGCCAGCGTCGCCTTCGCACAGGCTCCAACCAAATCGCAAACTCCACAACCGAATCGCAAATGAAGATCAAGATGGTCCGCATCACTCCACACCCCGTTGATGCGGGAAAGGCGATGTACAACTCGTACTGCGCCAGTTGCCATGGCGAGGATGGGAAGGGCTACGGTCCAGCCACGCCGGCTCTCAGCAAAGGAGCTCCTGATCTGACCTTGCTCGCCGCTCACAACCAGGGGCGCTATCCGAAATACAAGGTGATCACGGCTCTGTCGAAGTTCAGCGAGTCGCACCATATCGGAACGACTTCAGAGATGCCGGACTGGTACAAAGCCTTTGTCTCGCTCGATAGCACAAATCCGATCAAGGCCGATCTGCGGGCGATCAGCATCTCGAGGCATGTGCAGACCTTGCAGATCGTTCGTTAGTGCCTGGTCCGGTTTTTTCGGATTTACCGAACTTTTGGCCCGCCTGCCGTGAACCGGCGACGGGTCTCTCTGCTTCAGTGCATTGCAGATTTCTGCGAACCGTGGTCGGCTCAGAGCTCCTGGCCGGGCTCTGCAGGGAATAGCTCCGGCTGCGGCTCGGTCCGGCGCCTCTGACCGCCAGCCCCAATGAGACTGACAACCTCCACGGTCTGAATCGCCTGCCGCGGGACATACACCCGCTGTGTGTTCGAACGCGTATCAGGCGGAGTTACCAGGAGCCCGGCACCGCTGATCAGCGAGCGGTCGTTGGCTGCGATCCCCTCGAGCTCGTCGCCGTCGTTCAGAGTCATCCGCAGCCATAGACCTGAGGTCCGGGGCCGAACCGCAAAGCGCTTCTGCAGAAGCCGCTCGGGGTTTGACATGTCTGCCGTCGACGAGAAATCCCTCACATAACAAACCCACTTAACCGTCTCCCAGCCGATGGTCAACACCTTTCCGCCCTGGTCCAGGACCTCAAGCGCCGACGAGTCCTGCCCGAAAGCGGCTCCGGCATACCCGGCATACCACTCGCGCGAGAACTTGCGCACAATCACCGGCTTACGAGCAGATCCCATGGCATGGATTTTCGCACGCCCCGGCTCCTCTCCCGCTCGGAAAGTCGCAAAACTGGTGCGGATCGCGCTGGTCAACGGGGGCCGGTTATGATAAGGTACTGCTTTGCATGCTCCGGCATATTTGCCCCCTAAGCGCCGCTGCATCAGACACTTGCCTTTGGTTTTGGAAGCGGAAGCAGGAACGGAATGCCCGACTACATTTACCTTCTTGAGAACCGGCTCTCAGCCGATCAGCAGAATGCACTGCGGCAGTTGCGCGAAGCGGCTCGCGAAGCCGGCACCCTCCTTTTTTTGACCGGCGATGCTGTTCGGGACCTCACCAGCGGGCATGCCGTCCGCGAGATCGAAGTTTCGGTCCAGGCGAACGCTCTCAAACTCAAGAAGCCGATCGAGAAACTCGGCGCCCAGGTCTGGGGAGAAGACGAAGCCTCCCACACCCTCTACCTCTGTTTTCCGGGTACCGTTCGTGTCGACCTGATCAGCACACACCATCGCGACTACCCCAAGCCGGGCAGACCTGCTTACCATTTCTCCTCGATACAGGAAGATCTGCGTCGCCGCGACTTCACCGCGAACGCCATGGCGATCTCGCTGAACGAAGGGTCCTATGGCCTGCTAATGGACCCGCTCAACGGAGCTGCTGACATCGAGGCGCGTACGCTGCGTCTAGTCTCCAACTACGGATTCCTGGAAGAGCCCTCCCTGATGATCCGCGCCATCCGCTACAAGGCGCGCCTTGGATGGGAGCTCGATCCCCGTACGCAGCAGCGCTATGAGAACGCAAAGGCCGAGAACATCATCGAGTCTCTTTCAGAGCACGACAAGAGCTTCGAACTCGAGCAGATCGGCCATGAAGACGACGGCCTTCGCGTTCTGCGCGCACTTGAGGCCGAAGGTTGGATGAAGGTCCTCTGTCCGGCATGGACATCCAGCAAGGCTGACGAGGAAAAACTCAACGCACTTCACGATCTCCGCGTTCAATTGCAGATGCAGGGCGTTCATCCGGACATGTCTGCCGCGCAAATGCAGCTGCTCACGGCAAAGATGGCGCCCAAGGATCTGGCGTCGCTGAAAAAGCAGCTCCTGCGCCCCGGCTTCGTAGAGGAGTGGAACAGCCTCGATTCGCTTGCTGCAGGATTCGCGAAAGTTCTCCTCAACAAGGCGAACTCGACCCCTTCTGTAACCTACAAGCTGTTCACGACGCACGATCCCGAAGCGGTTCTCTGGCTTGGGTTCACTAGCAAAGACAGCGCGGTTAAGGCCAAATACGAACTCTTCCTCAAGACCTGGCCTGAGGTTCGTCAGCGTATCCCCTATGCGCAGATGCAGGAGATGCGCATCACGCCGGAACTGGCCAACTACAACGAGATTCTTCACCAGATCTTTCTTCAGCTTATCGACGGCCATCTCAACACGCCGGAAGAGACCAAGGCGTTCCTCGAGCCGTACTCTCCGCCTGCGCCTCCGCCGCAGATCACCATCAAGCGGTCGCGTGCCAAGCGTGCTGAAAAGGTCAAAGAGAAGTCCTTCGACGAACAAGAGGAAGAATCCGAAGAGAGCGGCGACGACGAGGAAGACCTCGACGATATCGGCGGCGGTGACGACGATGATGAACCTCTCGATTTGAAGATCCCGAAAAGCGATCTGGAAGAAGAGATCGACGAAGAAGAGTCCGACGAAGAGGAAGAATCAGAGGACGAGGACGAAGAAGAAAAGCCCGCTCCGAAGCGCGGCAAACAGGCTGCAAAGCCCGAGCCGAAGCCGGCAAAACACGCGCCGGAGAAAGCTCCCGCTGCGAAGGCTGCGCCTGCGGCAAAGAGCAAACCGGAACCCGCAAAGCCGGAAAAGAAAACGCCTCCGGCTGCCCCTGCGAAGAAGGCTGCGCCCGCGCCTGCAGCGAAGCACGCGCCGCCGGTTAAGCATGCTGCAAAGCCCAAAGCGAAGACTCCGGCCAAGGCAGCACAGGTCAAGGCTCATGCTTCGAAGCCGGCGCACAAGTCTGTGCCTTCGAAGAAGCCTGCCGCGCCAGCAAAGGCCAAGCCGCACCCGCCGGCAAAGCACGCCGCGAAGAAGGCTCCCGCTAAGCCGGCTAAGAAGCGCTGAACCAAGTCGATTGAAGCTGTATGAATGTCGGGGCCAGAAACTTTTCTGGCCCTTAGCGTTCAGGTGCTATTCTCCGACCAAATCACTTCGCCGGAGAACTTGATGTCTCGACGCATTCCCCGCGCCCTTCTTTTGTTCCTCTTGTTTTTCAGCATTGCTGCCATCTCTCCAGCTAAACGCGTCACGCCGGCTGCAGCCCAGGGCCCCAATACGAGCCGAGCAGGGTATCGCTTTGATCGCGGCGGCTGGATGTTTGTGCATCTCGAGGGCTCGCCCTCCGAAATCGGCTTCCAGCACGGCCAACTGCTCTCCACGGAGATCCTCGACCTCCTTCATGTCATGAAGGTCGAAACGCTTCACGATACGAAGCGCGACTGGGCCTTCTATCGCGAGACCAGCCGCACGATGCTCTGGCCGCACATCGACGCCGAGTACCAGCAGGAGTTGCAAGGTATCGCAAAAGGAGCGCAGTCGAAAGGCGCAAAGCTCGACGTCTGGGACATCGTCGCTCTCAATGCCTCGATCGAACTGCCTTCCTACTACGTGCCGTGGCTCAACAAGCACGAGCACTCCGCGAGCGCTCCTCGCATTCTTCCAGAAGGCCACTGCTCGGCATTCATCGCCACGGGCAGCTATACCAAGGGCGGCAAGATCGTCGCGGCGCATAACAACTGGTCGAGCTATGCCGATGGCGAGCGCTGGATTGTGATGTTCGACATCAAGCCCGAGCACGGCCACCACATGATCATGGATGGCGAGCCCGGTGTTATCACCAGCCAGGACGACTTCGGCGAAACGGACGCGGGCCTCATCATCACCGAGACCACCATCACGCAGTTCGTCGGCTGGAACGCCGAAGGCAAGCCGGAGTTTGTGCGCAGCCGCAAAGCCATGCAGTACGCAAACTCCATCGACGACTACATCGCCATCATCAAGGAAGGGAACAACGGCGGGTATGCGAACGATTGGCTGATCGGCGACCGCAACACCGGCGAAATCGCATACCTGGAGCTAGGGTTGAAGAACACCCCCGTGTGGCGAACGAAAGATGGCTACTTCATCAGCTCCAACTTCCCGCGCGATCCCGCGCTGATCAAGGATGAAACCAGCGGCTTCAAGACCGACGATCTCTCCTCATCGATGAATGCGCGACGTCTCACCTGGGAGCACAAGATAGCCGCAAACAAAGGCCAGCTCGACGTGAATATGGCCGAGGCGTTTCTGGGGAATCACGAGGACAGCTTCACAGGCAAAACTGCACCGAGTTCGCGAACTCTTTGCGGCCATATTGATGCAGATCGGAAGGGAGTTCCCGAGTGGGGGGATGCGCCTTACTATCCCGATGGCGCCGTCACAGGAAAAGTGACGGACTCAGACCTCGCCGCAAACATGTCGCTGATCGCGCGCGCAGGCCATCCCTGTGGCGAAGACTTCATCGCGGGTCCGTTTTTGGCAAAGCACACGGAGTTCAGCTACCTCAAGCCGATTCTCCACGACATGAAAGCTGGACCGTGGAGTCAGTTTACGGCGGATCAGAAGCAGTAGCGGCGGTCTTCTGCTACTTGTAGATCTCGTGGATGTTGATCTCGGTCACTGGGCAGGTGACGTGTACTTTTGCTGCGTCAAACGACGGCGCGCTCAGCCCTACGTGCGGATTGTTCGCGAAGCCAAACCCTTCCTTGGGGATCCCGATGAAGTTTCGGTCCAGCTTGTGATTCTTGTTTCGTCGTGAATGGCGACAACGCCATAATCACCCGCAGGCAGGTTCTCCATCACCGCTGTCGCTTCACGCGCGCCTTGCGGAATCGGCGTGGGCCAGTGATTCACGGTCTTGCTCATGTCCTCAGGCCAGCCGTCGCGCGACTTGAAGATCGCCGATCCCACCACGCCGGTTGAGTTCCGCAAACCGTCGACATGGATGCGAAGCGTGCAGCCACCTGGGGAAGCGTTGCTCTGCGGCTGCGCGACGCCGCAAACGATTGCGGTGACGAAAGCGAAAAGAAGGATGTGTATGGGTTTCATCTGCCGATTAGACGAGCCGAGGAGGGAACTATTTACGCAGAAATGCGTGTCCAGAAAAGAAACCGGCTGGGAGCCGATTCCTTTTCTGAATGATGTCTGCTGGATTGTCGTGCTTCAGGAGAAACGGAGCCCGGGAACGATTGTTTCTCTAATAACGGCCGCCGCGCGCGCCTGCACTGCTGCCTTTACGTGCCTGGTAGCAGTCCCTGCAAAACACTGGACGATCGCCGCGTGGTTCGAATGGAACAGTCGTGGGCTGGCCGCAGCCGGAGCAAATCACTGGAGTGCCGTGGGAAGAAGCCTGCCGATAACCGGAGCCTCCCCCACCTTGTTCGCTCTTCTTTGCCATACGGCAAGGCTTGCAGCGCTTGGGGGTCGAATAACCGCGTTCTGAGAAAAACGCCTGATCCGCAGCGGTGAACGTAAATTCCTGTCCACAATCGCTGCACGTAAGTTGCATATCTCCGGCCATGGGTGTCCTCGCGGTGATTGTACATAGAGCTTGGTAAATTTAATATAAGAATCTTCTTTATCCCCGGAAACCTACACCGACGTTAAATCGTTTTAACGCATCGGTCTGCCTGTAACTTTATGGCGACTTTCCAACTCAAATACAGTGCCCGAGTGTCCACTCACGGATGACCGCCCCGAATCCGGAATTCGAAGCCGACTGCATACGCCGCATTCTCGCCGGCGAAAAGCACCTGTTTCACGACCTCATCCGGCCCTGTGAGCGATCCATCTACTTCCTGCTCTTTTCGCTTCTCAAGAACGAAACCGAGGCGGAGGACGTGGCGCAGGAAACCGTGATCAAGGTCTACCAGAACCTCGACAAATTCCGCGGCGAATCGCAGTTCCGCACCTGGGTTCTCTCCATCGCGCGAAACGAGGGCCTAGGCCGTTTGCGCAAGATCTCGAATCGCCGAGAGGATTCGCTGGAAGCCGATACCGACGAGCAGACGGGCGATTACACCCCTGCAATCCTGACCAGCTGGCGCGAAATCCCCGCTGAAGCCCTGGAACAGAAGGAGCTCGGAAACCTGCTGCGCAAGGCGATTGAAGGGCTGCCGGAGATATACCGTAACGTCGTGCTGCTCAGGGACATCGAAGAGATAGATATCCGCGAGACCGCAGCCGTGCTCAAAATCAGTGAAGCGTCGGTCAAGGTTCGGCTGCATCGCGCGCGAGCGCTGCTGCAGCGAGATCTCGCTCCGCAACTGAAGGGATTTGCCTCCGCAAAACGACGCTGGTTCGGGGGCCGCGCATGAGAATCGACTGCAAACACGTCTGGCAGCACATCTCGGCCTACATCGAGAACGACGTCGATCCGCAACTCCGCGCCGAAATCGACCGGCACCTGGAGACCTGCGAGATCTGCTCGGCCGTGCTCGATTCGACCCGGAATGTTGTGATTCTCATGGCAGACGACCGCGTCTTTGAACTCCCAGCAGGCTACAGCGAACGCCTGCACGCGCGGATTGACAGGGAATTGGAAAAACCGCACGGCTGGAATCCTGACGATTAGCAGGTGTGCGCAATCCTGCAGGGTGGCGGCGGTCCCTTGCGGTGCACCATGGGATGCGTCCACGTCTCGATCCCAACGAGTACAAGCGTGACGATAGCGAGGATGATCTGGAGCCGCTCGGATCGCTTTTCCTTCGCGCTCCGCTCGCGCCTGCGCCACTGCGCCGATGGCTGGTTCCGCAGGTGGCGCATCCACGCAATGACGACCAGGTTAATGACTGCGCCGATTGTCGCCACAATCAACATTGGTATGCGGATGGCGTCCTGATGCCAACCCTTTGCCGGTGCATAGATGCCGCTGGCGGCCGCAAGGGCCGACAGCCCAATGGCTACGCGAACACCGCTGATCGCAAATACCGCTGTGCAGAGGCTCTGTAGCAGAGCCAGCAGGAAACTCGCCCAGCCCACAGACCGGCTCCGAGCGACCCGTATCGGCATTCCAGGTGACTCCGTCGTGTCGACCGCTGGACTCTCTCGATTTACTTCCGTCTGCAAAATGTTGGCTCCCGAGCTATCTAGACGTCCCACCGCCTCAAACTATAGCATCCGTGATTTTGACCAATCCAAAGGTGCCGGTTGCCCGTTCATCACATAGGAAAGCCGGAGCATAGAAATTCATATCCAGCACGCCCCCTTTCCTTGTAACCTTTCGCGCATGCCCGCACTCACATGTGCGTGCTCATCCTTCTGCGTCGGACAGCATCGCTGCCACGCAACGTGACAACCGGCGGCTTCCCGCCCAAACCATACGAGGTCAATCACCCATGAAGAATCAACTCAATGCAATGTTGTTGACGGCTGCTCTCTCCGGCCTGATCGGTGGAACCACGGTTGCACATGCAGCAACGACCAGCGCCTCCAAGACGACCGTCAAGGCTGCCAAGGCCGGCCTGCAGTACGTCAACGGCGACAAGCCCGCCAAGCACTCCTGTAAAGGGAAGAACGACTGTAAAGGCCAGGGCGGCTGCAAGTCCAGCGACAACGGCTGCAAGGCCAAGAACAGCTGCAAGGGCAAGGGCGGCTGCGCCACTGACGGCTCCAAGATGCCGAAGGCAGTCTAGTCTTAACTACGATTCGGCGACCAGTGATCTGCATTCTGTTTACTGCAGCTTCACTGATCGCCGATTCCGTTTCTAACTGAGAACTGAAATCTGGCAACTGACGACTGTCTCTGAATGTCTTCCAATCGCTTCAACGCGTTTTCGAATCACGGCATCGGCATCGGACTGCGCATTCCGCATTACGAGCACATCTTCTCGCGCAAGCCCGTGGTTGACTGGTTCGAGATCATCTCTGAAAATTTCATGACGGACGGCGGCCGCCCGCTGCACACCCTCGACCGCATACTCGAGCAATACCGCGTCGTCCAGCACGGCGTGTCCATGTACTTCGGTTCCGTGACGGAGCCCGATCCCGAGCACCTCAAGCGCCTCAAAACCTTGGTCCGCCGCACCAATACTCCCTGGCTCAGCGATCACCTCTGCTGGGGCTCAGTCGACGGCACCTACACGCACGACCTGCTTCCGCTGCCGTACACGTGGGAAGCCGTCGAGCGTACGGCAGAGCGCGTCCGCAAGGTGCAGGACTACCTGGAAATCCCGGTCGCCGTCGAAAACGTCAGCTCGTACGCCGCCTTCACCGCGTCGGAGATGACGGAGTGGGAGTTCCTCAACGAAGTGGTTGAACGCGCCGACTGCGGCATTCTTCTCGACGTGAACAATATCTATGTCTCCTCGGTGAATCATGAGTTTGAACCGATGGAGTATGTGAACGCGGTTCTGGCGGAACGCGTTGCGCAGATTCACATCGCCGGACACTCCAAGTACGAGAAGTACATTCTCGATACGCATGATCATCCCGTGATCGACCCGGTCTGGAATCTCTATGCACGAGCCATCGAGCTCTGCGGACCGACGCCCACACTCCTAGAGTGGGACGATCACATTCCCAGCTTCGATGAAGTGCACGCCGAAGCGAAGAAGGCGGAGCGCTACCTGAATCGGACAGCTCCAGAAATGGCCCAGGCGGCGCAATGAGTACCATTTCGCTTGAGCAGATTCAGCGCGAGATGGCCGCCGCTGTCATGACACCCCTGACTCCGGATGACAACATGCGCAAAGAAGCGCCCGATGGCCGCTCCATGGAGCGCGTGGCCGCCTCGTTCATCGCGCCGAACAGCAGACTCACGTCCTTTGAACGCCTGGAAATCTACAACCGCCAATACTGGTACCGGGTCCTTGGCGCGCTTGCCGAAGACTTTCCGGCACTCCGCACGGTTATCGGCAGCCGCGCATTCGACGCAATGTCTGTCGGGTATCTCAAGGCGCATCCCAGCCGATCCTTCACTCTGAGAAACCTGGGAGGGCAGCTCGCAAGCTGGCTCACGACAAATCAGCACTTTGCCGCTCGCCGCGCCGACCTGGCGGTAGACGTTGCTCGCATCGAGTGGGCTTTCGTAGAAGCCTTCGACGGCGCCGAGCACGAGCCGCTGACGCTGGAGCAGATCGCCACGCTCGACGGCGGCTCCTATCTTGCCCTTCAGCCTCACCTTCAACTCGTCGAACTGACCTACCCGGTTGACGATCTCGTTCTGAACCTCCACAAGCAGGAGAAGCGCCAGGCAACAGAGGCGGGGGTGAAGCACGATGAGGATGATCACGCTCCCGCGAAGCTGCCGCCCATCCGCCGAAAGCCAACGTACCTCGCCGCGCATCGTGTCGACTACTCTGTCTACTATCTCCGCCTGAACCGCGGAGAGTTTCACACGCTTCGCGCCATCCGCGCCGGCAGACCTCTAGGCGAGGCAATTGAAGCAGGCGTGACCACTGCTCGCGTACCCGCGGCCCGCAGACCGCAACTGGTTCGACAGTGGTTTACCGCATGGGCTGAGCTGGGCTGGATCTGCGCGCCCGACCTCGATCGACTTGTCCGAAGCACGTAACTTCGCGCCGGCATCGCGTAACTTCTCCGTCGTTTCCATAATCAAACAAGTGTGACAACGCAAACTCAGCAACGTACTTTCCTCACCGCCGAGTGGAAGAACCTGCTCATGCTGAACTATGCCGTAGATCCTGCACTTCTGCGGCCCTTTGTCCCCGCAGGGACCGAGCTCGATTTCCATGAGGGCAATACTTACGCGAGCCTAATCGGATTCCAGTTCAACAAGACACGCCTGCTGGACCGCGCAGTTCCGTTTCACCAATCCTTTGAAGAGGTGAACCTGCGTTTCTATGTTCGGCGCGGAACGCGGCGGGGCGTCGTCTTCATTCGCGAACTGGTGCCGAAGGTCGCCGTTACCGCGATTGCCCGGCTCGCCTATGGCGAAAACTACTCCTGCGTGCCGATGTCGCACAAGCTGCAGTCGGTCGCGGGAAGGTTTTTGGCAGAGTATTCGTGGGGAGTTGGTGCCGCGCGCTGCACCATCACCGCCACCACGACGAAAGAGCCCTACCTGCCTGAGCAGGGCTCGCTGAGCGAGTTCATCACAGAACACTACTGGGGCTATGCCATTCGGAACGGCCGTACCGTTGAGTACCAGGTCGATCACCCTCAGTGGCAGGTGAGGGAAGCAGATACCGCGCAGTTCTCGGGAGACGGCTCCAGGTTTTACGCCGCTGATTTCGCGAGGCTGATCCAAGAGCCACCGGACTCCGCGTTTATCGCAGAAGGGTCGGCGGTGACGGTATTCAGGGGAACGCCCATCAGCAGTTCTCAAAGCAACGCCGGGACAATCTGAAAGGATCGTATGAACAAGCTAGTGAACGTTTATGCAGCAGTTGCCTCGGCCCTCAATAGCCTCCAAAGCCCGCTCCTGTTGGCCATCCGCCTCTACTGGGGCTTCCAGTTCGTGCAGGATGGCTGGGGCAAACTGACGCACCTCGACAAGGTCACGGATTTTTTCGCGAGTCTCAGCCTTCCCGCTCCGCATATGACTGCCCTCGCTGTCGCCCTCATAGAGTTCGGCGGAGGCATCTTCTTCGCACTCGGCATTGCCTCGCGCCTGACCTCTCTCGTCCTTTTCGTGAACATGACGATGGCCTATCTGAGCGTGCCCGACGACCGCGTCAACTTCTCGCACATCTTTTCGAAGCCTGAAGACTTCTACGGCGCCTCCCCTTATACCTACTGGTTCGCCGCGCTGCTCATCCTCATCCTCGGCCCCGGCCTCTTTGCCCTGGACACCCTGCTCAAGAGCCGCCTCGTGCCGGAGCGTGAGCACGCGCACAGCATGGCCTGACAGCGATTCGCTATCCTCGCCCTTCGAACTCGATAGGGCGTGGATCCAATGCGCATCGCCTACATTCTCACCTCGCTCGGAATCGGCGGCGCCGAAAAGCAGGTCATCTCCATTGCGGAGCGGATGGAAGCGCGCGGTCATCACGTCGCGCTCGTTGTGCTCAAGGACCCTGAGAAGCAGGAGTGGCCGACAACGCTCACGATTCATCGGCTCGGGGTGACGAAATTCTTGCCCAGTGCGATCGGCGGCGTTCCCCGTGCCCGTCGCATCCTGCAGACGATCAGGCCCGATTTACTTCACAGTCATACATTCCCGGCGAACATGATGGCCAGAGCCTTGAGGGCAACCGGCAGCGCACCGCTTGTGATTTCGACCATCCACAACGTCTACGAAGGAAACCTGCACCGCACGTTCGCGTATCGTCTCACGGACCGCCTCACGGTCTGCTCCACTGCGGTCAGTCGCGCAGTCGCAGAGCAGTACATCAAATCGAAGGCTGTGCCTCAGAAGAAGATCAGCGTCCTGACAAACGGAATCGACACGGACGCGTTCTCCCCCAGCAGATCGCTTGCAGATCAGGCCGGAAATCTTCCGCCACACCGTTCCGATAAAAGTTTCGTCTGGCTCGCAGCAGGCCGCGATGTCCCAGCGAAAGACTTCGACAATCTGCTCGCCGCATTTCGAATCCTGCGCGCCTCAATGCCCAAGGCCGAGCTCTGCATTGCGGGCCAGCCTTCCCCGCATCGGAATAACGAAGCGGGCGTTCAGTGGCTGGGTCTCTCCGCGAACATGCCGGAAACCCTTGCGCGCTGCGATGCTTTCGTTCTCAGTTCCGCGTGGGAGGGACTCCCGCTCGTGATCGCCGAAGCCATGTCGATGGAGAAACCTGTTGTGGCAACCCACGTTGGCGGCGTGCGCGAGTTCATCCGCGACAAGAGCGCGCTCGTTCCGCCGAAGGCTCCAGAAGAACTTGCAGACGCTATGTTGCGGATCATGCGACTCCCGGAGCCGCAACGCCATGAAATGGGCAGGCAAGCCCGCGCGATCATTCATCGCGACTTCAATATCAACACCAAGGTCGATGAATGGGAAGCGCTCTACTCCAGCGTTCTGCGTGCAAATGAAAAGGCCGGAGCGCGTGACTCCGGCCTTCTGCGGGAGTAGCGACTTAGAACGCAAACACCGCCTGGAAGAACATGCGCCGCGACGTCGATCCACCCGGTCCTGAGAAAGGTCCGTTTGCCAGGCTCGTCGATCTGCCGAACTCGCTCGATCCCAGCGTGCCGATGGGCGTTCCATAGTTCACGTTGTTGAAGACGTTGTTCGCCTCCACACTGAAGGTGAGGTTGTACTTGCGCCCGGTGCTGGCAGGGCCCATCATCCCGCCTGGACCACCGCGGCCGCCACCTCCGCCGAGTCCGCCGGGGCCAAGCCCGCCGCCCATGCCTCCACGTCCGCCCCCGTGCGGTCCGCCCGGTCCGCCGAATCCGCCGCCATTCACTCCGCCGGTTCCCTCCGTCTTCGGACCAACGCCGATCGTCTTGCTCATACGCACATTCAGAGCGACGCTTGCCGGGCCAGTGCCAAGATTCATTGGGACCAGCGAATCTCCAGGACCGGGAAGGGAATTGAGACAGCCGAATTGCGTCTGGAAATACTGCGCCTGCCCCGAAGTGCAAAGGGAGGCATCCGCATACGAGGGACGGTCGTTGATGAAGTTATCTCCCGTCAGATCCGTTCCGGACACGATGTTGTACGGACGCCCCGATCGCGCGATCAGAAACGGATTAAACCGCAGCGCCCACGGGCCGGTGTAGTTGCCCATAAGGAAGACCATGTTGCGATTCACAAATGCCGCTCGCCCGTAGTCCTGGCTCAGATTGTAGGAATTCGACGCGAAGCTTCCACCGCCGAATCCGCCCGCTCCGTTCGTATTCGCGAACGACAGATTGTAGAAACCGAAGAAGCTCAGCTTCGGCGAAATACGTGCGTTCACGTTCAGGATCATCTGGTTCTGCTTGAACACGGCCTCCGGGTAGTACTCCTGAATGATGCCGAGATTCGGATTCAGGCGCGGCCCCGTCGACTGGTTGTAGTAAGTGGTCCCGGGAACCGGTGTATACGGGTTGGCGTCGCGCGTCACCATCTGGTGCACGCCGAACGAATGCAGATAAGTTCCGGTTAAGGTGACGGTCTTCGTTAGCTGCCGCTCAATGCTTGCACCCACCTGCTGCGTGTAGGGTGAGTGGTAGTTGGGAGCGATCTGAACGAGCGTCGTCTGCGGCGTCGGGGTGTACGGAGCCGAGGGCAGACACCCGGAGAAGTCGAGATGATTGATGTCGGTTCCGCTCAGGCATGATGCGGAGAACTGAGTGGTCCGAACCTGCCCCGAATTGAATCCGTTCCGTGTTGCCGCAAGCAGACTTCCGATCGGCAGCCTGTCATAGAAGATGCCGTATCCTGCGCGCAGTACCGTTTTCGCCGGCTGCTTGCCCTTTGCATCAAGCGCATAGGCAAACGCCACACGCGGCGCCCAGTCATTGTGATCGCGAACGTGGTTCTGCGTCTCCCAGCGCAGGCCGCCTGATACGGTCAATCTCGGGTTTACCTTCCAGTCGTCTTGCACGAATAGAGCGCCATCGAAGATGTTCGACGTGTAGGCAGCGCGCCCTGCCGTTACGCTCAGGCTCACGAAATCCCCAGCTGGCAATGTGGACAGGCTCTTTCCCTGCGCAAGAGCGTTCAGCGCATCAACGTAGCCCTTCTCTGTGAACACGATCGATCCGTTGCGATTGGAGAAAGAGGAGTTCGCGTCGCGATTGTCGCGCAGCCACGCTCCAAACTTCAGTGTCTGGCTTCCCACGCTCATCGTCGTGTAGTTCTGCAGTTCGAAGTGATCCGCATGGTCGTCTGACGATTGTCCCGACGCGCCGCCTCCCGTGAAGTCACCGCTTACTACCAGCGTCGGCGCAGTGCTGGCCGGCGAGTTCGTCTCCTGCGAACGCCGATATTCGAAGCGTGTCTCGTTCACCATACGATCGTTGATGATGTGCGAGTCGCTCAGCTGAATGGAGTTCTCTTTGCTCGTGCTCTTAACGGATTGCGAAGGCAACTCCGTCGAGCCGATGTCGCCGGTCTCAGAGTCATAGAACCACTGGTAACGCAGCGTCATCGTGTCGTTCTTACCCAGCTGCAGATCAAGCCGGGGAGAGATGTTGATGTGGTTGTGCGGATTCGAAAGCGCGCCTGATGCACGGGTCGGAGAGATCGAGTAAAGGCCTGTTCCCGGGTCGAGCACCGCGGGAAAGTAGTTGTAGATCGCCTCGTCGTGGTTGTTCCGCTGCTCCACGCTCATGAAAAACGAGGCTTTCTTACTCAGCGCGCCGCTCACCGACGCGTTGTACTGCACGCGATAGTACGGTGGCACATTCGGAATGAAGGGGCTTCCTGTATTCGTCGCGCTGTCGTTGCCCATGATGAATACCTGGCCATGCAGCTTGTCCGTACCCGGCTTGGTAAGGATCTCAATGCGCCCGTATCCCAGGCGGTCGTACTCGGCTGAAAACGGATTCTGATTGACGCGAATCTCGCGGATGGCCGACTTCGGCGGAAGCTGTCCGCCGGTGAATCCATCGATATAGATTTGTCCGCCATTGGGACCTGCCGACGGGCCAGCTAATGCCTGAAGCTCGTTCGACAACTCGTCCGGATCGTCCGAGAGCGCATCCAGGTCCTTGTCCTTCAGCACCATCGCGTTGGCGTTTCCGCCCGCTTCTACGCTGACGGTTGGCGTGTCGTCGGTTACGACGACATTCTGCTGTTCCACCTCGATGGCCATCGCGACGTCCACGCGTTTCACCTGGCCGGCTGCAACTGGGATCGGCTGCGATTGAAAATCCGCAAAGCCAGCAAACGTCGCCTTGACGATGTAGCTGCCCGGCTCGAGGCCCATGACTGCGTAGGCCCCGCTCGCGTCGGCGGCTGCTGTGCCGGCGCTCTTCCCGTCTGCCGTCGTGACCGTGATCTTCGCGCCGGGGATCAGCGCTCCGGTCTGATCGGCAATATGCCCGTGGATCGTCGCAGTGGCGCCGGCCGTCTGACCCTGTGCGAATGTCGTTGTAGCCGCCATCAGCAGCGCACAGAAACCAATTGCAACCGAAATCAAAAAACGCAGACAAGTATCAATTCGTAAATACACGCATTCCTCGCAAATCAGATCGCAAAATCAGGGAAGTTCAAACTACTGCGTTGCACCACCGGCCGCGTCGCCGCCGCCGCCCATACTCCAGTTAGCCAGCAGATTGCGCGATGCTTCAGGGCTCTCAAGCAGAGGCTCGACGCCCGCCAGAACCTTGATCGCCGTGACTTCATTCGTGCCCTCGGTCGAAACCATCATGAGGGCTTCACCTTTTTGAAGGTCAGCGAGTTTGATAGCCGGTGCGCGCTCCAGCACCTGCTCCATATCTCCCGGTCCGCGGCGCCCTGCTCCAAATCCGCCCGCGCCTGAACCAAAGCTGCCAGGCCCCGATCCGGGTCCGCCTTGTGGCCGCGCTCCGGCTGCCGGCGGTTGACCCTGGGGAGCCCCGCCCTGAGGACGCGCCGCCATTGTGGGAGGTCCGCCCATGCCCTCCGGCATCGTGCCTTTCAGCCGCGCGGCAATCATGCGCGCCATCATGTCCGGCAGCCGTCTCATCTCCGCGTCCGGCGTCACCTTCACCGTGACGTTCTTCTTTGTTGCCAAATCTTTTACCACTACGCTGGAGTTTGCCGCGTCCACGCTCGTGATCGTTCCCGAGATATTCCGGAAGCTCCCCGATACAGCCTCGGTCGCGTTGAGCTCTGTCCCGTCCGCATTCTTCTGTCCGCGTGCACGGAATTGATCCCCGGCCTTCACCGCGTCCAACTGCGCCGGCTGTGCATCCGCAAAACGGATCGAGTTCGGCGGGTAGCGCTTCAATACCGCGTTCTTGGCAAGGTGCACAGTCACGGTCTTCGCTGTCGGACCGGCGCCGGTCGTCAGAACAACAACTCCGCTCGCCGCATCGACGCTCTTGACGAGCCCGCCCAGACCGTTTCGCTGCCAGTCGGTCATGTCCTGCTGTTGCTTCTGAGCGATATCGGTCTGCTTCACGGCAACGATCTGCTGCGCCTGCGGAGTGGCGCCTGCCGCATCCGGATCGAGCTTGACGAGCACGCGGTCTCCCGTCGCCAGATCGCTCAGCTTGATCGTCTCAGCCGTGCTCAGGTCTTTCTGCCCCGGAGCGATCCGTTTCAGTGTGGCCGAATCCGGTACCTGCACCTGGTGCGCTTCGCCCGCATCGGTTTTCACCGTGAGCGTATCGCCGCTGATCGAAGTGATAGTTCCAACGAATCTCTGGACTGCAGCCTGCGCCATCAGCCTGGGCGAATGGACAACCAGTGCACATACAATCAGCGCACACCCCAGCAAAACACAGGCCCGTTTCTCGATCATTCTTTTCATGTTTTCGCTCTTGCGTACCGGAGGCGGTACGGCTGGAATCGATATCTGTTTGGGTAGACGAGTCAACCGCGCAAAAGGTTGAGCACAGGTGCCAAACCGTGAACCCTGCGAAAGTACTTGAGATATGTGTTGTATCGATCTGCGAATGAAGGGTCTTACGCGCGGGCCAATCTTAAGCCTCTTTTAAGGTGTGAGTTTCTGCGCGACGCATCACGCGTACGCGATCTGTCCCAGCAACGCCGCCCTTGTGGCACCCGTTGCACTGGGTACATTCCCGGGCACTCGGTTCCAGGTGGCCCACGCGAGCAGGGCGAATGCCGCCGCCTCCTTGGCTTCAGCGGGAAGACCAAACTGCTCGGTTGTGGCCAACTTGCATCCCATCGGCTCAAGTCTCGACGACAGCATCTGCATCAGCGTCCTGTTCTTCGCGCCGCCGCCCGACACGATGTAATCGACAGGCGCATTCCGCATTGAGGACCACACAAACTGCTTGAAGCTGCGCACGATGCTCTCCACCGTGAGCGCTGTCGCGCTTGCGATCGCGTCTTGCGGCTTTTGACTTTCCCGCCTGCATGCGGTCTGAAAGGCAGCGGCGTACTCGCGTCCAAACTCCTCGCGTCCGGCGCTCCGCGGCGGCTTCCGCTTGAAATAAGGATTGCGCAGAAACTCCTCGATCACCGTCTCGAGCGCCAACCCTTTCGCCGCGATTGCGCCGTTGCGGTCGTAAGGTTTCCTGAACAGCTTCTGCGTTAACGCATCGATGACCATGTTGCCCGGCCCGGTGTCGAACGCCATCAATTCGCCGCCCTCACTGCCCGCCGGGATCGCCGTGAGGTTCGCGATGCCACCGATATTCTGCAAAACGCGCCCGCGCTTTGGATCTCCAAAGTAGACCTGATCGAAAAGGGGCACCAACGGCGCGCCCTGACCACCTGCGGCCATGTCGGCTGGGCGGAAATTCGAAACCACCGGAACCTTCAACTCAGCCGCAATCAGCGCGGCCTCCCCGGCCTGCCAGGTGCACGCAAAATTCCTGCCGGCATACTGATCCGCCCGGCCCTGGTGATAGAGAGTCTGCCCATGGCACCCGATCAGGTCGATGCTGAGTTTGTGCCGGTCCGCTGTAGCCTTCACGGCCTCTGCATACGCCAAGCCCAGGCGCCAGTTCAGCCGGGCAAGTTCAGCAGTCGAGGTCTTCTTCGCGTTCATAGCCGCCAACACAGCCGCGCGCAGGGCCGCGGGGTAGGGAAACGCTTCGTGTGCGACGATCGTGAGCTTTGGACGCTTCACTCCGGCGACCCGCACCACTGCAACATCAATTCCGTCCGCCGATGTCCCGCTCATCACCCCGGCAACGATCATCCGCTTCGCCGTCATACAGCTTCCGCCGGGTTAGCAGCCCGGGGATCGACCACCGCGGCAGCATTGGCCTGCGCTGCGACAGCATCGTTGAAGGCGAGTATCTTGCCTCGAAGGGATTCGAGAGCTTTTGCCGTAGGGCGCGGCGTCGGTCGGGCTCGATACAAACGGGCTCTTTTTCTGCCACACTCCTGCGCCGTTCTCAAAAGGACTTTGCGAAATGCCGACGACCGCTCAGCCTCTGCGATCAGTGCTTCGTACGTGCGCAGAATCAACTCGGCGCTATGGCAAATCTCCAGCAGATCCGAACCTGCGCGAATTGCCTCAACCGCCGCTTGTTCCACGGGCAGGAACTTCAGAATGCCGCCCATCTCCAGATCATCGGAGAAAACAATGCCCTTGTAGCCAATCTTCTTGCGCAGCGTCTCGGCAATCCAGAAACGCGACGCACTGGCTGGAATGTTTTTACCGGCTGTTTTCGGATACGCCGCGTGATTCGTCATAATCATCGGCATCAGCTTGTGCAACTCGCGATAGGGCACCGTGTCTTCGTTCCAAATCTGTTCCCAGTTCCGCTCGATAGCCGGCGTCACAAAGTGCGTATCCCCGGTCGCTCCGCCCAGCCCGGGATAGTGCTTGCCGCATCCCACAACACCCAGCGCGGCGAGCGCAGTGAGAAAGTCACGCGCATAGGCGATGACGTCCGCCGCCGTTGCGCCGGTCGTTCGCGACCCCAGAACGTCCGTAGCCTCCGGCAGCGTCAGATCCACAACTGGAGCCAACGTGGTGTTGAACCCGAACGCCTTCACCGCCTGAGCGATGAGCTCGCCATGCTTCCGCGCCAGCGCAGGTTTGCCGGATTTAGCAGACTGATTTCGATCCGCAGCCGCCACAGCCTGGGCCGACGCTATCGGCGCCAGCGCGTCGCGCAGCCGATTCACAGTCCCGCCCTCGACGTCGACACAACGTGCGCCAAAACGCGCTGCCAGCCCAGTAGCTTCGTTCAACAGCGCCCGCGTCTGTCCCACATCGGCAATGTTGCGGCGGAAAAGAATGATCCCGCCTGGACGTACCAGCTTGAGCCAGGCACGCTCCAATGCCGTCAGCTCCGTGCCGCCCAGCCCCACCACCAGCAGACTCCCCGCCGCTTCTCGGATCGTGACCGCCATCAGCTCTCCTATGTCCCTTAGTCCCTCTGTCCCTTAAGCTCTTGCTGCAGTTCTTCCAGAAGATTCAGTGCCTGCAGCGGCGTCAGCGCATTCACGTCCACCTGCTCGATGCGGTCCACGATTCGCTGCGACAGGGGCGTGAAGATCGTCAACTGCATCGGCTCCGGCGCGGTCTCCACCTGCACGCTCTGGCGCTCCTGCTTTTCGTGCTGCTTCAACACGTGCTTTGCACGCTCGATGACGGCAGCCGGCAAACCCGCCAGCTTCGCGACCTCGATGCCGTAGCTTTTGCTCGCTGCACCCGGCTCAATCGTGTGCAGAAAAACAATGCCCGACGCGCCTTCCTTGATGCCCACGCGCAAGTTCCGAACGCGTTTCAGCTTCTCTGCAAGCATGGTCAGCTCGTGATAGTGCGTTGCGAACAGCGTTCGCGCACCCGTCTCAGCATGCAGGTACTCGACCGTAGCCCAGGCTAACGAAAGCCCGTCGAATGTTGCCGTGCCGCGCCCCATTTCGTCGAGCAGAATGAGCGACCGCTTTGAGGCGGTATTCAGAATCGTCGCGGTCTCTGTCATCTCCACCATAAAGGTCGACCGTCCGCGCGCCACGTTGTCGCTCGCCCCGATCCTCGTGTAGATGCGATCCACCAGCCCCAGCCGCAAGCTCTGAGCTGGAACGAAGCTCCCCATCTGCGCCATCAGCACCAGCATCGCCGCCTGCCGCAGATATGTGCTCTTGCCGCCCATGTTCGGCCCGGTAATCAGCAGCAGGCTTGGCCCTTCGTCCGTGGCGCTCAGGTAGAGGTCGTTCGCAATGAATCGTCCCTCACGCGTGTCCTCCATCCACTGTTCGATCACCGGATGCCTCGCCGCCACTGCCTCGAGCACCAGCTCTTCCGTAAGCGCGGGACGCACATATTGCCGCAGAGATGCGAGGTGGGCGAAGTTCGTCAGCAGATCGGCTTCTGCCACTGCCGCAGATGCTCGCCGGATCCGGCCCGCGGCCTCCAGCACCGCACGCCGAAGCTCGCCGAAGATTCGCTTCTCAATTTCAATACAGCGATCGTGAGCAGTGAGGATCTTAACCTCGTACTCCTTCAGCTCCGGAGTCGTGAACCGCTCCGCATTGACAAGCGTCTGCTTACGCTCGTAATCCGCCGGAGCCATCGCCAGGTTCGCTTTCGTGATCTCGATGTAGTACCCGAACACCGAGTTATAGCGAACCTTCAGCGATCCGATCCCCGTTCGCGCTCGCTCACGCTCTTCAATGGCCGCAATTGATTGCCGACCCGTGGACGAGATGGATCGCAAATCATCCAGTTCCGCATCGACCCCCGGAGCGATCGCGCCTCCATCGGCCATGGTTAGTGGAGGCTCAGCAATGAGCGTGGCCGAGATTCGCCCGGTCACGTCTTCGAGCGTGTCGAGCCTGGCAGCCAGTTCACGCCACAGCGGCGACTGCATCGCACTGACTGCGGCCTTTAGCCCCGGCAGCCTTGCCAGGCTCGACGCCAGTGCACACACATCGCGCGGCCCTGCCGAGTCGAGGCTCAATCGGGCCAGCAGCCGCTCCAGATCGAGGATGCCCTCAAATGCGCGTCGTACCTCTTCGCGTTGCACCAGATCACTGTGCGCCTCTCCCACAGCCTCGTACCGCGCATTCAAAACGTCAGCGGCGATCAGCGGCCGCAAAATCGTGGCCCGAAGCAATCGCTTGCCCATGGGGGTAATGCAGCAATCGAGCGTGTGGAAGAGAGTCGCTCTGTCGTCCTGCCCGGCAAACAGCGGCTCGACCAGTTCCAGATTGCGCACTGTAACCTGGTCCAGCTCCAGTGCCATCGAGTGCTCCTGGAACCTTAGCGAGTCGATATGCAGGGCATCGTTCTTCTGCGTGGTGCGGACATAATGCAGCAGAACGCCGGCCGCGATTGCCGCGGCTTCATGCCCCACCAGCCCAAACCCCTCAAGCGATCGCACCTGTAGTTGCCTCTCGACCAGCGGCACGGCAAAGTCACGCGTGAATACCCAGTCCTCCACCCGCGTCCGCGCCGGAATCTTCTCGAGCGAGCCGGGCACCTCTGCGCCTGCAGGCAGCAGCACCTCGCTCGGGCCAGCCAGAAGCAACGAATCAAGTGCCTGCTGCCGCGCCTTCGCGCCCTGAAACTCCGAGGTCCGGAACTCACCCGTCGAGACATCGAGCAGCGCCACTGCGCAAAACGGCTGTTTTTCGGGGCCGCTCTCGAAGTACGCGGCAAGGAAGTTGTTCTGTTCCTGTCCAATCCCCGCGTCTAGCGCCGTACCCGGCGACAGCACCCGGATCACCTCGCGCTTGACGATCTTCTTGGTGAGCTTGGGATCTTCCATCTGCTCGCAGATCGCGATCCGGTAGCCGCGTCGCAGCAATCGGGTGAGATACGCCTCCACCGAGTGGTAGGGTACCCCGCACATCGGCACCTGGCGCTCGCGGTCGCGCGCTGTCAGCGTTAGCTGCAACTCCCGGCTCGCCGTTACCGCATCGTCATAGAAGAGCTCATAGAAATCCCCCATGCGGAAAAAAAGCAGGGCATCGGGATTCTCCCGCTTTGCCGAAGTCCACTGCCGCATGAAGGGCGTCATCTCGCGCGACTTGTCAGAATCTGAGCCCGCTCGCACCGCACCGCTGTCCGCCGAGTCTGCGGACAAACCTGGTGAACCTGATGCGAGGTCAACGCCGGCCAGCACGACTGTGGCCTGTTCTGAGGGGAGGCTCTCTTTAATCACGCTGGTTTCAGCTTACTCTCATGGATCTTCCACCTCTGCCTGTGGAATGCAAGGACGAAAAGCACATATCTCTTCGGTAATCGCAAGCCGGGCGCGGTGCCAACTTTCCATTTTTTGATCGCGCCTTGTCTGACGTACTCTGGCGTTGATGGAGTCGGCCAAGTCCAATCGAGACGCAAGATACCTGATCATTATCGGGGTCATCGCGTTCTTGCTGATTGGCGCAGCCGTGGTCGCGGCCAAACGAAGCAACTCCGTGCAGGACTTCACCACCGCCTACTATCGCGGAACCTGCCTGGTTCAGCACTGTGACCCGTATAGCGGCGCAGATATGGAGGCGCTTTACCGCAGAGCCGGTGAACCGCCGTTTACCTCCGATCAGGAGCGGCTGGTTGCTACCCGCAATATCTATTTACCCGGCGAGTTTCCATTTTTGATCCCGCTCGCCGTCTTGCCGATGGATCTTGGCCGGGCACTCTGGATCTTGCTTATCGCGGGCAGCTTCATCCTTGCGTGCTTCCTCATGTGGGAACGAGGTGCCCGCTACGCTCCGTTATTGTCGGCTGTGCTCGTTTCATTTTGTCTGCTGAACAGTCCGACACTCTTCTACTTCGGCAATCCGGCCAGTTTTCTGGTCCCGTTCGCAATCATCGCCGTATGGTGCTTCCTCGAGAACAGATTCATCTGGGTCGGCGTGGTCTGTCTCGCGGTGTCCCTGATCCTCAAGCCCCACAACGCGGCGTTCATCTGGATCCTCCTGATCCTTTTCTCTGCAGGGTCACGGCGTCAGGCCACCCGGACTCTTCTGCTGATTGCCCTCATCAGCATTCCTGCGACTGCATGGGTATTTCACATCTCGCCCGGGTGGATGCACGAATTCTCAGCCAATCTGCAGGTGTTGAACGGCCAGGGCGGCGCGAGCGATCCCAGCACTCCGCACGGCACCTGTGGGTTGATCAACTTGCAGGCCGTCACCAGCCTGATGTGGGAAACGCCCGGAGCCTATAACCTCGCAACGTACCTGATTTGCGCACCGATGTTTCTCTACTGGGCCCTGCTCACGCTGAAGCCGGGCGGTCCGGCTAGAGTTTGGTATGCTCTCGCAACCATAGCACCGCTCTCCCTCTTGCCCGTGTACCACCGGCAGTATGACGCCAAGCTTCTGCTTCTATTGGTCCCTGCATGCGCGCTGCTGTGGTCTCGAGGGAAAGTCCTTGCCTGGGTAGCTCTCGGCATCACAGCCTGCGCGTTCATCGTCACCGGTGACGCCTTCGGCATAGCTCTATTCGGACTCATGCATCATCTGTACCCCGATGCGGGAGCGCATTACAGCCGCCTCCAGTCCGCAGTCCTTGACTGCCCCGTACCCCTGACTCTCCTGGCGACTGCGATCTTCTATCTATGGGTATACGCGCGCGAGACTTCAGTACGTGAGACGACGCAAACGCAACCGGTAGAGCCGGGAGAGCGGGTGCACAGTGTCAGTTAGCGCGGGATCGGGGAACATCAGGGGATGTCCTCCCCGCCAGCCCATGGGAAGCATCCATCTGGTGATTTGGATCACAGTATACTGAGTACTAAGGCTTTAGATTGAGTACGGCATGCATCTCCTGTGGCTACGAGTCGCGACCATCCTATACGCGGCCGCAAGTGTCACCATCTTCCCCGCCGTGCTCAGTTCCTCAGATCGCGCGCGGCGCTGGTGTGTGCACCTGGGAGGCATGGCCTTCTTCTTCCACTTCGTCTCTGCGGTAGAAATGCTGGTTCAGGCCCACCGTTGGGTCCCGGTCGGAGCGCGCGAAGTTGAATCTCTGCTAGGGTTTGCCATCGCCGGGCTCTACTTTCTGGCCTGGTGGCTCTATGAGGCCATGTCGCTCGGCGTCTTCGCCCTGCCGATCACATTCTTCCTCGTATTCGTGCCCTCCCTGGGCGCTCAAGGCTATGCCTTTCCCTCACAGGGAGTTCGCACCAGCTGGCTCGTGGCGCACATTGCCGCACTGCTTTGCGCCTACGCAGCTCTGGGCTTCAGCCTGCTCTCGTCAATCCTCTACCTTGCCCTGGAGCGCCGCCTCAAGTCCAAACTCAAGAATCTGACAGAAACCGGCCGTTCAGCCTTCGACTGGCTCCCGCCCCTCGACACCCTCGAGCGCATCGCCAACTCCATGCTGCTCTTCGGTTTCCCCTGCATGACCGTCGGACTGATCCTGGGTGCCGTGCTCGTCCAGGAAACCTCGCTCGGGGCCGCCTACTTCGTCGATCCCAAGGTCCTTGCCTCTTTTGTGATGTGGGGCCTCTACGTCCTTCTCATATTCCTTCGGTGGACCGCCGGCCTTCGGGGCCGAAGAGCTGCGTACCTCTCTGGCGCCGTTCTCATCGTCATGGTCTGCGTCTGGGCCGCGAACATTGTCAGCCGCGTCCACAGGTTCGGTGCCCCATGAGCCAGCTCGTCCTCATCGGGGTCAACCACAAGACCGCGCCCATCTCCCTTCGCGAGCGCATTGCCATCAACCGTGACGAGCTGCCGGAAACCACCCGCGCTCTCGCCGCCCAGCCCGGCGTCACCGAGTGCATGATCGTCTCCACCTGCAACCGCGTCGAGATGCTCGCCGCCGTCGATGGTCCAGCCACCGATATCCGCAGCTTTCTGTACACGCACTTCGGAATCGCCCAGTCTGAGCTTGGGCCTCACATTTATGAGCACCGCGACCAGCAGGCCGTCCGGCATCTCTTCCGAGTAGCCGCCAGCCTCGACTCCATGGTCGTAGGCGAACCGCAGATCCTCGGCCAGGTAAAGGACGCCTTCGCCTCGGCCTGCGCCGCCGGAACCGTCTCCGGCCAGCTCGAATATCTGCTTCAATCGGCCTTCGCTGCCGCCAAGAAAGTCCGCACCGAAACCGCCATTGGCTCCAACTCCGTTTCCATCGCCTCTGTCGCCGTCGAGCTGGCGCGCAAGATATTCGGGTCGCTCAATGGCCGCACCGTCTTCCTCGTGGGAGCAGGGAAGATGAGCGAGCTCGCTGCCCGCCACCTCGTCCAGCAGGGAGCAGGCGCCATCCTCGTCACAAACCGCACCATGGAGCGTGCCCGCCAGCTTGCCGAGCCCTTCAACGGCCGGGTCATCCCCTTCGACAAGCTCTACGAGACCACGACCGAAGCCGACATCGTTATCAGCTCCACTGGCGCGCCGCACCATATCTTCCGCCCGGAGCACGGCCAGCAGTTCATGCATCGGCGCCGCAATCGCCCGATGTTCTTTATCGACATCGCCGTGCCCCGCGACGTCGATCCGGCGATGAACAAGATTGAAGGCATCTTCGTCTACGACATCGACGACCTTCAGCAAGTCGCAGCCGCCCACATCGCCGAGCGCAAAACGCAGGCCGGCGATGCCGAGGCGCTCGTCGAAGCCGAGGTCGAGCGCTTCCACCAGCGCCGCCGCACTGTCAATGTCGCACCAGCGATCGTGAGCCTTCAGCGCCAGGCAGAAGAGATTCGCGTCAACGAACTCAAGCGCATGCACGCCAAGCTCGGCCCTCTGACCGACGAACAGATCGCCGCGGTTGAAGCCCTTACCCGCGGGCTGGTCAACAAATTCCTCCATCCGCCGATGCAGGCTCTCAAGCAGGCCGCCCGCGAAAACGACTCCACGCGCGTCGAGGCCCTCTGCGAAACATGGTCCCTCCCGGCCGCAGCCGACCCTGAACCGCAATCGCAAGCTACAGTGGTTCCCATCGATCAACCTGAAAAGAAAACTTCCCCGCGCGAGAGCGAAACCAGCGCCGTAGGAGGCAAATGAATCTGCGCATCGGCAGTCGCGGATCGCAACTCGCGCTCTGGCAGGCCAACCACATCGCAGCACTGCTGCGCACCCACGGCCACAGTGTCCAGATCGAGATCATCAAGACCACCGGCGACAAGCTGCAGGAAGTCTCCTTCGCCCAGGTCGGCTCCAAGGGCATGTTCACCAAGGAGATCGAAGAAGCTCTCGCCGAAGGCCGCGTCGATCTTGCCGTTCATTCGCTCAAGGACCTTCCGACAGAACTACCCGCGCCCTTTCGACTCGCCGCCACGCCCAAGCGCGTCGATCCGCGCGACGTTCTCGTCTCGGTTAAATACCACTCTCTGCACGCGCTGCCGAAGGGAGCCGTTGTCGGCACCAGCAGCCAGCGTCGCCGAGCGCAGCTTCTGGCTCTCCGGCCCGACATCAAAGCCGTCGAGTTCCGCGGCAATGTCGACACGCGCTTGCGCAAACTTGAAGAGGGCCAGGTGGATGCCATCCTTCTCGCCGCAGCAGGCCTCGATCGTCTCGAGAAAGCCGAGTGGGTTCGCGAGCGCTTCGAGCCGCACCACTTCTGTCCCGCAGCAGGTCAGGGCTCCCTCGGAATCGAAACCCGCAAAGAAGATCACGACACACTCTCCGCCATCGCATTCCTCGACGACGCCGCCACCTGTTACGCCGTCACCGCCGAGCGCGCCGCTCTAGCCGCATTAGGCGGCGGCTGCCAGGTTCCCATCGGCATCCACTGCCGCGTCGCCCCGCAAAGCGAATCAGGCGAGTGGCAGGAAATTTTCGGTGTCGTGGCCGACCCCGCTACCGGCAAGGCTATCCGCGCTCATCACGAAGTCCGCCGCGCCGAAATGGGTCCCCTCGCCCTTGGCCAGCTCATCGCGAACAAGCTCATGAAAGCCGGCGCGAAGGAACTCCTTGCGTCTACAGCCGAGCCGGCCCCAGGCGCATCGGCATAGAATCCGTTCAGGGACCATCAAGCCTTGAATCTTGAGACTGTCATCCTGAGCGGAGCGGCTTTCTTCAGCGGAGCGAGGGATTTGCTTCTTCAACACTCTCGTTCCTCCCATCGGTGTCGATCATGACGTCGCTGCCACTCGCCCACAAACGCATCCTCGTCACCCGCGCCGCTCACCAGGCCAGCAAACTGAGCGACGGTCTCCGCGCCGCCGGGGCCGAGCCCGTCGAAGTTCCCGTCCTCGAAATCCGTCCGCCCGAGTCATACGATGCCCTCGACGCCGCCCTCCACAACCTCAGCACTTACGACTTGATCATCCTCACCAGTGCGAACGCAGTTCACGCCATCGTTGAACGCACCGCTGCATGCGGCGTTGTCAACAACGAGCGGAAGCCTCAGATTGCCGCAGTCGGCAAAGCCACTGCAGAAGCCGCTGGCCAGGCCGGCTTCTCCGTCGCCCTCACTCCAAAGGAATACGTCGCCGAAAGCCTCCTCGAATCCCTCGCCGATCTTGCCTCCGGCCAGCGCATCCTCCTCGCCCGCGCTGCCATTGCCCGCGACCTCATCCCCGACACCCTCCGTGCCACCGGCGCCATCGTCGACGTCGTTGACGCCTACCAGAACGCCATCCCGCAAGACGCGCCCGCCAAACTCCGCGCCGCGCTCGCATCCCGCATCGACGCCGCTACCTTCACCAGTTCCTCCAGCGTCACGCATCTCGCCGACGTCGCCCGCGTTGCCGGGATCGCCTTTCCATTCTCCGGTGTCAAAGCCATCTCCATCGGCCCCATCACCAGCGCCACTCTTCGTGAACACAACTGGCCTCCCGCCGCCGAAGCTGACCCCCACGACATCCCCGGCCTGATCGCCGCCGTTATCAGCCAGTTCTGATTTCTTCTAAACTACAGATATGCAGCGAGCACTCCCCCGCGCACTGCTGTCGGCGCTCTTGTGTGTCTTCACGGCGGAGGTCATCCCCGCCCAGACACCCCACTCCCTCACCTACGCCCCTGGCAAACAAATCACCCTCAATCTTCCCGAGCAATTCGACATCAACATCGCCGCGACCGGCCTCAAGCGTGTCCGCTTCTTTGCGAAGTCTCCTGACGGCCGCATCTTCGTCACCTCGATGCACGACCTCAGCGACAACCGCCTGGGCGCGGTCTACATTCTCGAAGGCTGGAACCAGCAATCGCATCGCTTCACGCACATCACCCTCTACCTCGACCATCTGCGCAACCCCAACAATCTCGCCTTCTACACCGATACCGCAACGAAGCAGAGCTGGCTTTATCTCCCGCTGACCGATCGGCTCATTCGATACAAATACAACGCCGGCGACACCGCGCCGACCTCCGCCCCCGAGACGCTCATCCGGTTTCCTGACTACGGGCTTCACTACAAATACGGCGGCTGGCACCTCACCCGTACCGTTGCGGTCGCGGAGATCGCCGGCAGGCCGCGCATCTTCGTGTCGGTTGGGTCATCGTGCAACTACTGCCGGGAAGACGAGGTCCTGCGCGCATCCGTCGTCAGCATGGACCCCGACGGCAAGAACCAGCACCTCGAAGCGCAGGGCCTTCGGAACGCCGTCGACATGCAGCAGATCCCCGAACTCAATGACGAGCTGTTCGCCACCAACATGGGCGACGACCACCTTGGAGACAGGCTCCCCGAAGACACCTTCTTCCAACTCGCCCTTGACTCCAACGCCACACCCAACTATGGCTGGCCCGCATGCTACTTCTCGCAGGGCAAACCTGTCCTTGACCAGACTCCCTTGCCGACGCTCGACGACGCCCGAACAACAGGGAAGACAGCGCCCAAGCCTCCAGGTTCCAAATCGCCAGCGAGCGATTCAGTCTACGGCGAACAGAAAGGCGTCTCGGCCGCAGGCACCAATCTCACCGCCGGCGGTGGCCATCACGCTGCCGATCCCAACGCAAACCTCGGCAAAGCTCCCCCGCCTCTTCAATCGTGCAACCACGTTCCACCCGCGTACACCACCTTTGCCGCGCACAGCTCACCGCTCGGTTTCGCCTACTTCGGCAAGCAGGATTCAGCTCTCGCCAACAGCTTCCTTGTCGCTCTACACGGAGCAAGCCACCCGCACATCGGCAGCGGCTTCAAAGTCGTGCGCTTCAGCCCTGCCGATCGCAAGCCGCAAGACTTCCTCACCGGCTTCCTCACAACCATCAACGGCAAGACTGTCGTCCACGGCCGCCCCTGCGCAATCCTCCGCCTCGCGCCGGACACCTTCCTCCTCAGCGACGACTATCTGGGCCTCCTGTATTACATTCATCCGCACGGGAGGTAGGGAGGCCGGTAGCTCGTAGCCTGTAGCTGTAGCACGAGACAAAAGCTACAAGCTAAAGGCTAATGGCTACCGGCTGCTTTTCAGCTCCACCACGTCTTGTCTTCCGACTTGCACAGAGTCTCCAGGTTGCACTCTTTGCACTTCGGAGCCCGCGCAATACAAACCTGCCGCCCATGATGGATCACCTGGTGCGAGTAGCTGATCCAGCGATCGTGCGGCAAAATCTTCATCAGATCCTGCTCCACCTTCTCCGCCGTGTCCGACTTCGAAAGGTCCAGCCGCCTTGAAATGCGAAACACGTGCGTGTCGACCACCACGCCCTCCGCCTTCCCGTAGCTCACGCCCAGCACCACGTTGGCCGTCTTCCGCGCCGCTCCCGGAACCGTAATCAGTTCCGCCAGCGTCTCCGGAACCTTCCCTCCGAATCGCTCCACGATAGCCTGTGCCGCGCCCTTGATTGACTTCGCCTTGTTGTTGAAGAACCCGGTCGTCCGGATAAGCTCGATCAACTCCGGAATCTCCGCCTTGGCCATCGCCTCCGGAGTAGGGAAGCGCCGGAACAGCTCCGGCGTCACCATGTTCACCCGCACATCCGTGCACTGCGCCGACAAGATCGTCGCCACCAGCAGCTCCCACGGCGTCCGATGCGTCAACGCACACACCGCCTCCGGGTACGCCTCATCCAGTCCCTTCAATATTGCGTTCACGCGCTCCGGTGCGACGTCGCCGCCCATCTTTTTCGTTCGCACTTTTGCAGTCGGCGCGCGGCCCTTTACGCCCTTGCGGAGAGTTTTCTCTATTTGCTTCGGTTTTTTCTTTGCCGCGGGCATGAACCGCTCCTTATCAGTTTTGTTGCACAACAGTGGCTTCAAGAGCCTTTGCTACCTCGCCAGCGATGTCGTCCTGAACCAGGATCAGGTCGCTTACCGGTCGATCGTACGAATTCGTCCAGATCACGTAGCTATTATCGGCGCGCACGAGCCGTGCAGCGATACGCACTCTGCCGTTCGACTTGCGAACGCTGCCGTCGAGCAGATAGCTCACCTTCAGCCCTCGCGCGATATCAGTTACAGGCAGGTTCTTTGACTTGTAGTAGAACGAAGCCGTCGCCGACGGAACCTGCAGTCCGGAAACCTTGCTGAGCTTGTCGATAATTTCTTCCGTCATTCCGTCTGCAAACTCTTCGTTGTGCATACCCTCCGTCAGATCCAGAAAGGGCAGCACGCCCAACGTGGTTGCAGGCTTCACTATCGAGGCGGCAGATCGCGTTCCGCCCGACAGCTTCGCATGCACCACGAAGGCCAGCGCCAAAACAACAACGAGAATCAAGGCTGCCCAGGCAATCCTCCTCGTCCCGCGCCTCCGCGCGATGGCTACAGGCTTTGATCCCGCCGGACTCTCTGCTGCCGGATCAGCCGCATCGCCTGCTTCCGCACCGGCCCAAGGAGTAGTTTGCGCGATAAGCCGGTAACCGAGCCGCGGCACCGTTTCAATATAGGCAGGCTTGCGAGGATCGTCGCCTAGCTGTCGGCGAAGCGCGGTGATCGCCTGATAAACGGAATCAGGCGAGACCGAAACCCCAGCCCAGACGTGGCTGATCAGTTCGTCGATCGTCACCACCTGTCCGCCATGTTCGACCAGACACGTCAAAAGCCGCATCGACCGCAAGTCCAGCCGGGTCGTTTCACCATTCCGCGTCATCGTGCCGGCATCAGGGTCGACGTACCACTCTCCGACGCGGCGCTTTGTTGTAGCTGGGCGGTCCATGCGTGCTCCAGAGGATTGCGGCGGTGCAGGCAATTCCAGATTGTAGCAATGTAGCGTTATCGCGATGCCGACGGCGCCTTTTCAGAACTCTTCAGGCCGATTCAGAGCGGATTCAGGACTTCTGCACGCTTTTCAAGTACGGTCGGGAAGCGCTCCGGTCCACCGCCGGCTCACAGCTTGCGAAATCAGCACCGGAGCAAATGATGAGGTGGGAAGTGACCGATGTTCTTTCGCGCGACGCAGTAACGCACCGAACAGCAGTACTGGCCATCAGCATCGCAGGCGTTGTGGCAGGCACGCTCGATCTTTTGCAGGCCTGCATCTGGTTCGGCTGGGATATTCCTCTCGTAATCGCCGGCGGCGTGCTCGGGAGGGGGGCGTTCAACGGCGGAGAGGGAACCTATATCCTCGGCGTCGCGTTGCATTACTTTATCGCGCTCTCGGCAGCCGCAATCTACTACGCTGCAAGCCGCAGGCTTTCCTTTCTAAAGGAGAGCTGGCTGATCTGCGGCCTCTTCTTCGGCGCCGCGGTTGACAACTTCATGCGGCTTATTGTCCTTCCACTTTCCGCACTTCATAGCCACGGTCCCTATCAGCTAGGCGACCTGCTCAAAGGCGTGGTCACACATGCTCTCGTCGTTGGCCTGCCGATCGCGTACCTAATCAAACGTTTTGCGCAGCGATGGGTGCTTTCAATTCCTCTCAAGTGAAGGAGGCTCACGACTGTAGCAGACGAGCGCGCTTGCCCTGTTCTTTCAGCAACGTAACTGCCTTTCGGTCGAAGCTCACGAATTCCTGGCCTCCCAACCACTCGCCTTCAGTCTGCAGTACTCCGTCAGTGAAATCGCCTCCGGCCTCAAGCATAGTCAATCCTGCTTCCGCGACCGCGTAGTTCGTTACCACATTGGGACTGGAAAGGAGTGCGCGCAGCGATTCAGCCACCTGTGCAAAAGGCCACTTGTAACCTTGCCGGAGAACCCAAACAAACTCGCAGAGCGCTGAAACCGGAACTGCTATCAACTCCGCATTCCGAAGCAAATGGGCAGCCGTCGCCGACTGCCGAGGATCATCGGCCAATGCGCCGCGCAGCAGAATATTGGTGTCTGCGGTGGTCTTCACCGCTTACCTGCCCAGGCATCCTCGGTGATCTTCCTGATTTGCTCGATCGTGAGATGCGGGCCACCCCGGCGCTTCAGGCTCCCGATAAAATTTTCGATCGAACCGCGCTTCGCCGGAGCACCAATCGCAATCCTACCGTCCGGCAGAGGGCTCACCTCCACCTTCTGGCCCGGCGCAACTTTCATATGCCGCAGCAGTTCCTGCTTCAGCGTGATCTGCCCCTTTGCGGTAATCGTGAGCGTCGCCATCAAAGCTCCTCTACACTAGAGGTAAGGCAAAACGTCCTTACTGTCGAGAGTGAGTGCTACAGCTTCCCGCTCAACCAGCCCCCCAGCTTCTCCACGGGCAGCCGCAGCGCGATATAAAATGCCCCAAACAACGCATAGACCGCGCTCACCTCATCGAACCGCATCTCGTAGATCAGCTTCTTGAAGACCACCGGGTCATCGGCAAACAGATCCACGCCCCACTCCCAGTCATCCATCCCGATCGATCCGGAGATGATCTGCTTCACCACATCGCCATAGCGCCGCCCGATGAGCCCGTGCTCGTGCATCATCCGCTGCCGGTCCGCAAACGGAACCGTGTACCAATTCACCTGCTCGCCGCGTTTGCGATCCATGGGATAGAAGCACAGATACTTGGCCTCAGGGATAGAAGGGAAGAGCCGCGGCTTCATCGCCTCCGCTCCACGCTTCATTGACGCTTCAACGTCCGCGTTCCACTCCGGCGAGAAGGGCTCCGCTCCCTTCGACGCCGCGGCCTCATATGTCTTCCGCGTCGACTCGTACAGGCCGAGCTCCACTACGGAAACATACGAGTGTGTCGGGGCCAGAAACTCCGACATCCGCGTCTGCGCCAGGTCCAGCTCCACCTGGTTCAACGCCTCAAACGAATCGCGAAAATGCACCAGGATCAAATCGCCCTTATGGCCCAGCTGCGAGAACAGCCCCGACTGCACCTTCCCGTCACTTGATTTCTCCATACTCCCGAGCGCCGTGCCAAATTCACCAGCAATCTGATCGCGCTCCTGTGCCGAACAAGCTTTCCAAGACTTCCAGTCAAAGCGGAAAAACTGATGCAGTACAGCAGACCCTTCAAGCGTCAACGGAACAGGAGGAAACTCAGCCACTCTCAAACACCTCGCGTGCGGGATAAATCAACTCAATCGTAGCAGCAAGAGCATTCGCTGTTCGGGCCTGAAGGTCCCTGCTTCCTGCGAGGCCCAACCTCAACCTATATACTGAACAAGCCCATGACCGAACGCATTCTGCCGCTCATCGTACAGTTTGTAACCCACGTCATCGGCTCCCTCGGATACGCCGGCATCGTTGCCCTGATGGGCATTGAATCCGCCTGCATTCCGCTCCCCTCCGAAATCATCATGACCTTCGCCGGATACCTTGTGTACACCGGCCACTTCAGCCTCTTCTGGGTAGCCACCGCCGGCGCGATCGGCTGCAATCTCGGCTCAGTCGTAGCCTACTGGATTGGCGCGTGGGGCGGCCGTCCTCTCGTCCTGCGTTACGGCCGCTGGGTGCTGATGAGCCCGCACGATCTCGACCGCATCACGCGCTTCTTTGAGAAGTACGGCGGCATAACCGTCCTCGTCGGACGGCTTCTTCCCGTCGTTCGCACCTTCATTGCATTCCCGGCCGGCGTGGCCCGCATGCCGCAGCTTCGCTTTCACATCTACACGTTCATCGGCTCCTGGCCGTGGTGCTACGTTCTCGCTTATGTCGGAATGCGGCTCGGCGAAGCATGGCACACCGACCCTCGCTTTCACGAGTGGTTCCATCGCTTTCATCTCGTCGTCGAGCTCGCCCTTGTCGCCGCCATCGTCTGGTTCCTCTGGACACACATCAGACGCGTCCGTCAGGCCCAACAAGCCTGACATTCCCCAGAGAGGAAAGCACCCGGTCTGCGGGCGTACACTGTTTCGTCTGCCCGATTTCAACTCTGAATTACTTCATCAAGGAAGGTTAGGAAAAGAAGAATGAGCACCAGCGAACAGAGCGGCCAAAAGACCGCCCAGGTTGACAAGCCCGCACCCGCAAAAGGCAAGCTCGGCATCATGGTGGTCGGACTCGGCGCCGTTGCCACCACGATGATCGCCGGCGTAGAAGCAGTCCGCCGCGGTCTCGCCAAGCCTATCGGCTCGCTCACGCAAATGGGCACCATCCGCCTCGGCAAGCGCACTGACAACAAGTCGCCTCTCGTAAAAGATTTCGTTCCGCTCGCCGACCTCAACGACATCGTCTTCACCGGCTGGGACATCTTCGAAGACAACGTCTACGAGAGCGCCGCTCACGCCAAGGTCCTCGAGAAGGAAACACTCGAGCAGCTTAAGCCCTACCTTGAAACCATCAAGCCTCTGCCCGCGGTCTTCGACCAGTACTACGTCAAGCGCCTTCACGGCACGCACGTCAAAACAGGCAAGAACAAGAAGGACCTCGCCGACCAGGTCCGCGCCGACATCCAGAACTTCAGGAAAACTGTCGATCGCGTCGTCATGATCTGGTGCGGCTCCACCGAAATCTTCCTCGAGCCCACGGCCGTTCACCAGTCCATCGAAGCTTTCGAGAAGGGCCTCGAGTCCAACGACCCCGGCATCGCTCCTTCGCAGATCTACGCCTGGGCTGCGCTCAGTGAAGGCGTTGCATTCGCCAACGGCGCACCGAACCTCACCGTCGACTGCCCCGCGATGATCGAGCTCTCTAAAAAGAACGGGGCTCCCATCTGCGGCAAGGACTTCAAGACCGGCCAGACCTTCATGAAGACGGTCCTCGCGCCGGCCTTCAAGGCTCGCCTCCTCGGCGTTTCGGGCTGGTACTCCACAAACATCCTCGGCAACCGCGATGGCGAAGTTCTCGACGATCCCGAGTCCTTTAAGACCAAGGAAGAGTCGAAACTCGGCTCGCTCGAATACATCTTCCAGCCCGAGCTCTATCCCGACCTCTACAAGGACATCTTCCACAAGGTCCGAATCAACTACTACCCGCCGCGCGGCGATAACAAGGAAGGCTGGGACAACATCGACATCTTCGGATGGCTCGGCTACCCCATGCAGATCAAGGTCGACTTCCTCTGCCGCGACTCCATCCTCGCCGCTCCCATCGCACTCGATCTGGTCCTCTTCCTCGACCTCGCCCAGCGCACTCCATCGCTCAAGAACATCGGCATCCAGGAGTGGCTGAGCTTCTACCTCAAATCACCTCAGACGCGCGAGGGTCTCTACCCCGAACACGACCTCTTCATCCAGTCGATGAAGCTGAAAAACACGCTGCGCCACATCATGGGCGCTGACCTCATCACACACCTCGGCCTTGAATACTACGACTGACTTGGCGGGGTGCCCCAGGTCTCGGATCTGAGACCTGGGGATCCGCCTGTACTTCGCCAACTGCCCTCCTATCGCTCCCCCCACACTCCGGTAGTCCAACACGGGATCATGCCCTTCCGTGCCGTACCAAAGTCCATAGACCCAAGGCATCTGTCCCCAGATCACCCATTTGCGGTCTAGTAATCACAGCTAAGTGGTACGGCCCGAACAGCAAGTGGGGGAATCAAGATGAACGCTCTCGTAAGGAAACTGCATCTCGTTGCACGCTCCGTCCTCGAGTCAGAAGGCGGACAGAGCATCACCGAGTACGCCATGGCTTTCAGCCTCATCGCGCTGGGAACGGTCGCGGGCCAATCGGCGGTCGCGCAGAGCGTCAACCACACTTTCGTCGCCATTGCCTCGAGCCTCACGACCAGCGTAGGCCTGTAGTCCCGCGCTCTCTCGGCTGCTCACAAGCGCCTACGTTCCCGCCCGCTCTCTGGGCAGGTGGACTGCAAATGTAGCCTCCGCCCGCATGCTCCGATCCCACCTGCACGCGCCTTCTAGCTAATCACCGCCATCCGTGATCGCCCGCACAGCCGAACCGCATAGAGCGACTATCTTTCCTTGCATCTCGTCCGGCGCCCCCGCTCCCGCTTTCAACCCCTCACCGGCCGACAAGAGAGAGGTCTCATGTCTCACCGAGCCTTCATTGCCCACAATCCCACTCACTTCAGGCAGGCATGCCGGTCGATCCTCATTCTCCTGCTTACCTTTGCCGCTTTCGCATTGCTCTTTACCTGCTCCGTCGCTGCAGCCGAGGACTCAAAGGCCACAGTCGTGCTGCCGGCGCCCTCCGCAGGCAAAGCCATCGTCTGCATCTATCGCACCTACAGGTTCACCGGTTCCGCTGCTCACGACGAGCTCTTCATCAATGACACGCACGTGGGCAAACTTCTGAACAGCGAGTACGCGTTCACCGAAGTGCCGCCTGGCACCGTCGTCATCGCAGGATTGCCCAAGATGTACTACGGCAGCGCCATCATGTCGGCAGGCGCCGCGCTCAATCAGGCTCGCCAAAAGGAGAATGAGCGTGCGCGATTCGAGGCCGAGGCAGGAAAGACCTACTACTTCAAGTGGACCTCAGGCGCGATGGCAACTGGGATCAAGGTGACCCCCGTCGATCCGGAAACCGGCGCAAAGGAAGTCAAAAAGCTGCACCTCACCAAACCGCCCGACGACAAGGAAGACGCGAAGCCCGACAAGCAGGAGGCCCAGGCTCCCGCTCCGAAATAGGCGGGCACCTTACCGCTCCAGCCGCTGGCGTTAGGCTGACTGCTTCGGCTCCTTGTGTGCGAGCCCATCGCTCAGCACCTTAAGCGCCCGTCCGCCCACAATCACCTTCGGCCCAACGTCTTTCGCCGCGAAAGGATTGTCGATGTTCTCGGTGTTGAGAACCTGACGCCACGGCTTGCCTCGGGGGGAAGGGGGCAGCGTGAACTCAACTCCCTGTTCCGCCGCGTTGATCAGCATCAGGAAGCTGTCGTCGATGATCCAGTCCCCGTTCTCATCGGTGGTCTGCAGCGTGCACCCGTTCAGCAGCAGTGCAATTGCCTTCGTCCAGCCGGCGTTCCACTGCTCGTCCGAGAACTCGTTGCCGTCCGCATTGAACCAGGTCGCGTCTTTCTCCACAAGCACCAGGCTTCCGTCTCGGCGCCTGCGAATCTCGCGGTCCTGGAAAAACTTCCGCCGATGCAGATTGGGATGTTCCCGTCTCATCCGGATGATTTTGCAGGTGAACTCCTGTAGACGCTTGCGTCGCTCATCCAGATTCCAGTCCATCCAGCTCAGTTCGCTGTCCTGGCAGTAGGTGTTGTTGTTGCCCATCTGCGAGCGTGCGATCTCGTCACCCATCGTCAACATGGGTACCCCCTGCGAGAGCATCAACGTCGCAAGAAAATTCCGCATCTGTCGTTCGCGAGCTTCGTTGATTTTCGGATCGTCCGTCGGCCCCTCGGCGCCCATATTCCATGAGTCGTTGCTGTCTGACCCGTCGCGATTGTCCTCGCCGTTCGCTTCGTTGTGCTTGCCGTTGTAGCTCACCAGGTCGCACAGAGAGAACCCGTCGTGCGCCGTGATGAAGTTTATGCTCGCATACGGCTTGCGTCCGTCGAACTGATACAGATCGCTTGATCCGGTCAATCGATAAGCGAAGTCCGACAGCATCCCTCCGTCGCCCTTCCAGAAGCGCCGCACCGTGTCGCGATATTTTCCGTTCCACTCCGCCCACAGAACAGGGAACTGCCCCACCTGGTATCCGCCCTCGCCAACATCCCACGGCTCCGCAATCAGCTTCACTTCGGCCAGCGTCGGGTCCTGATGAATCGTGTCAAAGAACGACGACAGCTTGCTCACATCGTGCAGTTCGCGTGCCAGCGTAGCAGCCAGGTCGAAGCGGAAACCATCTACGTGCATGTGCGTCACCCAGTAGCGAAGAGAATCCATGATCATCTTCAGCACCTGCGGATTCCGCACGTTCAGCGAATTACCCGTCCCCGTATAGTCCATGTAGAACTCGGGCTTGTCCTGCACCAGCCGGTAGTACGTCGCGTTGTCGACGCCCTTCCAGCTCAGCATCGGACCCATGTGGTTCCCCTCGCACGTGTGGTTGTACACCACATCGAGAATCACCTCGATCCCAGCCTTATGTAGCGCCTTCACCATTTCTTTGAACTCGCGCACCTGCCCGCCCTGATCTCCAGACGAGCTGTACCGCGCCATTGGCGCGAAGAACCCGAGCGTGTTGTATCCCCAGTAGTCTCTCAGCCCCTTGTCGACGAGATTGCCCTCATCAATGAAGTGATGCACTGGCATCAGCTCCACAGCAGTGACGCCCAGGTTCTTGAAGTACTCAATGCTCGACGGGTGCGCCAGCCCCGCATACGTCCCGCGCAGATTCTCAGGTATGTCAGGGTTCCGCCAGCTGAATCCCTTCACGTGCGTTTCATAGATCACCGAGTCTGCCAGCGGAATCTCCGGCGGACAATCGTCCGTCCAGTCAAACGGATCGTGAATCACAACCGACTTCGGCACACCCCGCGCGCTGTCCTGCTCGTCCTTCTTCATCGGATCGCCGGATGCCACGTCATACGGGAAGATCGGCGCTTTCCAATCCACATCGCCTGAGATCGCCTTGGCATACGGATCGACCAGCGACTTCGCCGCGTTGAAGCGCATTCCGTTCGCCGGATCCCACGGCCCGTGCACGCGAAAGTTATACAGTTGTCCCGGCTTAATGTCGTTCACGAACCCATGCCAAACAAAGGCAGTCCGCTCGAGCAGCGTGATGCAGTCGGTCTCATTTCCGTCCGCGTCGTAAAAACACACGTCCACGCGCGCAGCAAACTCTGAAAACAGCGCGAAGTTTGTGCCTTTTTTGTATGCAGTGGAACCTAAAGGGTAGGGCTTTCCTGGAAGCAACGTTCGGCTCATCAACCTCTACGATGCCGGGAACTTACCACTCGTTGTGTGTAGATGCTGGGTTCGGCGCCGGTAATTCAGCAGGTCACTTTCCAAGCAGAGTAACGCGCGCACTTCGAGCGGCTTTGCGGAGATCAGCATCCAGCGTTGCAAGCGGTATTGATAGCCGCAATGCAAGCTCAAGGTAAGTGGCGTCATAGACCGTCAGGCGATAGAGATCGGCGAGGCTCAGCGTATCGTTCCAGACCCGTGACCAGGTCTCCTCATCTTGTGCGATCTCAAGATCGGCCAGATCTTTCAGAGACGAGGTTCGCTCCTCTTCAGTGAAGCGGCCTGAACGCACCGCCATCGTCAAGCTGTTCGCAACCTCGATACGCCACAAGTTGGGAACCAGAGCGCCCTGTTCGACGACCTGCTCGAATAGTGTTTGGATGGGTTTTGTCGTCTCATCCGGGAAAATCCAGGCGAGAGTGGCAGAACAATCAAGAACTAAACTCACTTTCGGCCCTCGTCGCGGAACCCCTTCCACTCTTCCCAATTGAATGGGCCTGCTTTGCGGACCTTCGCGCGACTCCTGATTCGTAGCGCCGCGGAGCGAGCGCGGTCCAACTTACTTGGGAGCGCATCGGAGTTCGGGATCAGACGAGCGACGGGCTTGCCGTGTCTTGTAATCACAACCTCTTCGCCGGCCTCCACTAGGTCCAGCAGTTTCCCAAAGTTGTTCTTGCCTTCAAACGCCCCGAATGCTCGCATTTTGACCTCCGCCCCGACCAGCTTAAGCTAGCTTAACATCTAATGTGTGAATGCTCAATTCTGATTGGACCCAAGTTCGCTTGTCTGAGCATCATTACGCCGCCATTGCCTTCGCCAGCCGACGAATCGTCAGCACCGTAATGTCGTCTTCCTGCCCGAACGCCTTTGCCGCATCGGCGATGTAGAACGCCGTTTGGTTGCTCAGGTTGTGCACGCGATCGAACCCAAACAGCTCGCCCGATCCCTGCCGCGCCTCTACCACTCCGTCGGACATCATCAGCAGCCGATCGCCCGGGTGCAGATACAGCCTCACCTCGTCGTACTTCACATCCGGCACAACACCCAGCGGCAACCCGCCTGGCAGCCTCACCTCTTGCGTGTTGAGATACGGCGGCAGATGGCCGGCGTTTGCTACCACCACCTCACCCTCAGGCCCAAACCAGACCGCCTGGCACGTCGTGAAGCTCTCGCTCCCTTGCAGCACCCGGTTCAGTGACTCCAGCACCCGCGCCGGTCTCTTCTCCTGCGTATAGCGCAGCACGCCCATCAGCATCGACACATTCATTGCCGCCTGCATACCGTGTCCTGCCACGTCGCCCAGAACTACGAGCAGGCCGCCATCAACGATCGTCTCCAGGTGGAAGAAGTCGCCACCCACCTCAGCCGCCGGCTTGTACACCGAATCAACCTCGTATCCCGGCGTATCCACCTTCTCGCGCGGAATCATCAGTTCTTGCACGCTCCGCGCGGCCTCCAGTTCTCCGCTGGCCCGCTCCTGCTCATGCTGGATTCTGAGGAAGCGCACAAAGATGATCACGATGATTGACAGAAGCCCTGCAAAGTCCGCGATCGCCGCAAAGTGAATCGGAATCGGACCCGCCTGGATGGTCAGAGGCGATGTGTAGCTGATGCCCGCAAGATTGTTGAATCCGCCTGTCAGGATCGGCTCCGCCATGCCGACCATCGTCAGAATCAGCGGGATCAGCAACAGCCCGGCCTCGAAGTTCCGCCGGATCGTGGCAAAGATCAGTGTGAAGAACACAAAGATCGCCCACCCGATCACCCAGAAGACCCCCAGCACAATGATCACCACAATGAAGAGCTCGATAGCCTTGTTATGCCCTGCAATCAGAATCGTCGGCGCGATCAGCGCCAGCACCGGCGCTGTGTAGCGCAGGCCTTTGATGTACCAACGCCGCTTTAGCGAAAGAAACGCGACCAGGAACTCAAAGTAGAGATAAGCCGATACAAACAGCAGCTGAAGGTACAAGGCCCCGAAGACCACGTTGCCGATGTGTCCAGTGGCTCCGGCGAGATCCAGAATGCCCATGGGTACCTGCACCAGCTCGTGCAATGCCAGCCAGAGATACTCGGCATGCCCCTTTTGCGTGAAAAAGAGCGTAATCAGAAAAACAGACAGGAACAGCAGCAGAACTGCGATCACCAGGCGAGGCAGCCGCTCAAAGAGCGTATGAACCGACCACAGGTCCAGAGCCGCCTGCAGGTCTTCCGGACTTCCCAGCTTCAGCTTCCGCGTGGCGAAATAGTTCGTATACCCGGTCAAACCATAGGGAACCCAAAGGGTTCGTACCGTCAGAACGAGAGAGGTCTCCGAGGGCGGGACCTGAAGGTCGTACAGCCGCGAAATCTGCGGATACTTGTACGTCTCATCAGGATGCGGCCCCTGCGGAGTGATTAACTTGCCGTTCGCGAATACATCCGTCGGCCAGCCCGCGTTCGACAGATTCATCGAGGAACTCTGGGTTACAGGAAGCTCGATCAAAAGTGAGATCGGCCCGTGGTTCTCGCTCAGCTTCAGATGCAGCCTGAACCAGGCATATTTCTCGTCGTGCGGCTTGATGTCCGGGTCCGAACCATCAGACTCGTGCACATCTTCAATGGTCCCGGTCGCATCGCGAATCGCCCATCCCGAGTCGTCGAACCCCGGCGAGGCCGCCGCCGGATCCGAACTGATGCCTACTCGCCAGCCCTTTTCCAGTACGATCGGGGACCCAAAGTGCGTGGCGTCGACGACCGTCGACTCCTGCGCGGGGGTGGGAGCGGCTTTAGGCTTCTCCCGCCGATCATGGACGCCGAACGGAGAACGCGGATGCAGTTGCAGCGCAGGGCCTTGCACCGCAAAAAGCACAAAAACGGCAATGGCCCACAAAGATGCCCGACGCACGTCTCCTCCGCAGTTTGCTGCCGTGCTCACCACTTTAATTCACGCAGCGTCCCTCTCCAAGCAGAAGCGGAGACAGCCGTCGCGAGGCTGAACGGGCAGTCCTGCAGGGCCCTACCCCGTACACTGCACATTCCTTAACGGAAATACCGGGGACTACCGCTCCCCTCCAGCCGCGTAGTAGCGTCTAATAGGTACAGCGAAGCGGCACCACTGTCGGCAGTTGCATCGCAGGCTAAAGCAGACCAGAGGTGAGGTCATGACAGCATCCTTCCACCATTCCAGAGCGGCAATCCTGGCAGCAGTCACGCTGGCGCTTGGCTCACTCGCGTGGGCCCAGTCCAGCCCTCAGCCCAGCTCGCCCACCGACCCCTCAGCGCAATCTGCGCCGCAGTCTACTCCGCCCTCGGCTCAGCCTGTCCCTCCGGGAACCGTCCCGGTCACCGGAGACACGCCGCCGACGGCCTCCGACAGCAGCAAAGACAAGAAGGACACCGCCTCTGCCGATCCTTCTGACTGCGTACCCTCGGCTGACAGCGACAAGAAGGACAAGCACAAGAAAGATAAGAAGGACAAGAAGGACAAGGCCGACAAGGACAATCCTTGCCCGGTCGGCACCGAGCCCGTTTCAGGGGACGTCGCAGCCACCAACGTCAAGGTCGATCCCGATAAGATCGTCGAAGTCGGCAGCCAGAAGCAGAACGTCAAGCCCGGCAGCATCCACGACGTCAGCGCCGTGGGCAATCGCGACATCGGCGGCCGCGGCATGGGCAACTGGTACTCCACCGACACCGAGATCAAGATGGGCAAGTCGTACGCCACCGAGATCGAGAAGAGCACCCGCTTCATCACTGACCCTGTCGTGACGGAGTACGTGAACCGCGTCGGCCAGAACATCGTCAAGAACTCCGACTGCAAAGTCCCGTTCACCATCAAGGTCATCGACTCTGACGAGATCAACGCGATGGCCCTTCCGGGCGGCTTCTTCTACGTCAACTCCGGCCTCATCCTCAACGCGGATGAAGAAGCCGAACTCGCCGGCGTCATGGCCCACGAGACAGCACACGTCTGCGCGCACCATGCCGTCCGCGAGCAGACCCGCATGAACTACGCGCAGCTCGGCACGATCCCGTTGATCATGATGACCGGCTACAGCTGGACCGGCTACGGCATTTACGAAGCCACGCAGTTCGCCGTGCCGCTGACCTTCCTCAAGTTCTCGCGTGACTTCGAGGCTCAGGCCGACTACCTCGGCATCCAGTACATGTACCGTGCCGGCTACGATCCACAGGCCTTCATCGCCTTCTTCGAAAAGGTGCAGGCTCTCGAAAAGCGCAAGCCCGGTCTGGTCGCCAAGGCGTTCTCTGACCATCCGCAGACGCCTGATCGCATCCTCCACTCGCAGGAGGAGATCGCCCGCATTCTTCCCGCGCGCGATGAGTACACGGTCACGACTTCCGAGTTCGATGACGTAAAGGCTCGCCTCGCCCGCATCGAGAACAAGCGCCGCCTGCTCGACACCAAGGACAAGAACAAGCCTTCTCTCCGCCGCGCCAGCACCACCGACGATAGGAACGGTCAGGCAGGGCAGGGAAAAGACGGCGACGATCGTCCGACGCTCCACCGCCGCGACGACCAGAACCAGTAACCGACATCCTCCAACGGTGCGCCTGGGGCACCGCACAAACGCCGCTCATCCTCCTCATAGGACCGAGCGGCGTTTCTGTTTCTGGACACACGGAAAGAATCCAGCTTAGCTGCTCCGATTTTTATTGCGCCTGCATTTGAAATCGGGGTACAGTTCCCACAACTTCTCCGCCATTCTGGCCGCGGCTTCCCTTGGCTGTTGGGCCAAATTCATTCCACTGAGGTGCATTCGTGCTCTTGCGCCTGCTTGCAGAAGTGTCTCTGGCCGCAGTCATCGCGGCGCTCGTACCCAGCGCCGCCATCTCCCAGACCTCTGAAGTCCCCAACGTTCCGCATCCCGCCGTAAGACTACCGGCGGAGCTTCAATCGCAGATTGCCGCCCTCACACAGAGTCTGAATGCGGCCACCAGATTAAAGGACACCCATGCCCAGTCCGTCATCCTCAACCGCATCGGCGCGCTCTACTATACCCACGCTGATGCAGCCGACGCTCTCGAAGCCTTTACGCAAGCCCTGACAATCATTCGCAAGTTCAGGCAGCCGGCCGATGAAGCGACTGCGCTCTGCGATGTGGGCGCTTCTCAATTTGCGCTGGGGCGAGCCGAAGAAGCTCTCGATTCCTACAAGGAAGCGCTGCCGCTTTGGCGCATTGCGGGCAACAAAGATCATCAAGCCGCGACTCTCGGCGACATCGCGGAAGTCTTCCGCGCCCTCAACGATCCTGACGAAGCCCTTCGCTTCGACCTGCAATCTTTGCCGCTGCATATCGAAGCCGGCAACCGCGCCGGTCAGGCCGCTGTCCTCAACAATGTGGGGCTGATCTACTTCGCCCGCCGCGACAGAAAGAAGGCCCTCGACTACTTCAATCAGGCCATTGCCATCTACAAATCAATCGGTAACAAAGCGGGCGAAGCGACCACGTTGAACAATATCGGCGGAGTCTACAACCAGTTTGGAGATCGCCGCAAAGCCATCGAGTTCTTCAACACGGCTCTCCCCATCTTCGAAGAAACCGGAGACCAGAAGAGCCAGGCAACGACCCTCAACAATATGGGTTTGGCGTACGCGCATGTGGGCGATGTGGCACGCGCCCTGGACTGCTACAACCGCGCCTTGCCTGCATTCCGCGATGCGGGCGACCTGGCGGGCTTTGAATCCGCCACAAAGAATATCCATTTTCTCTACGCCGAGCGCCGCAATCGAGATGCGCTCGCAGCAAGCTCGAGTCCAAACTGATAAATGGCGCCATCCCCCACCCTGCTCTATCGAGTGCTTCCGGCAACAAGACTCCGGGTCGGCTCGTACAACACCTGACGATCAACGCCGGACGCCTCGTTCTGCTCGCTCATGGATGCAAACGTCAAGGGGAATCTGACCTTGACTTCGACCACGCCCGGTGAGCTCTCGGAGATCGACAGATGGGCCCGCTCTCCGAGATGCAACTGCAGCCGGCTCCTGATGTTGCCCAGTCCGATGCCGGCTCCCGTTCTGCCGCTCTGCTCCACAGAAGCCAGCCCTGCCCCGAGGTTGCGAACCACGATCTCCATCATGTCCCGCACCTGGGTTGCCGCTATTTCAATGAAAGCCCCATCGCACACCTTCGACAGTCCGTGCACGTACGCGTTCTCGACAATCGGCTGCAGCAGCATTGCAGGAATCAACGCGTCGTGCAGGTGCGGATCGATATCGATCTCCTGCCGCACCCGGCCCGACGATCGAATGTCCTGCAGCGCAAGATACATCTCATTGAACTCCATCTCTTCCTGCAGCGTGATCATCTGCTTCGACCCGCGTGCCAGCGAAACGCGTAGCATATTGCTCAGCTGCTCCATCATGCGGTCGGCTGCGTGCGCATCGCTGTACATCAGGCTCGAGATGGCGTTCATAGTATTGAATAGAAAATGCGGATTGATTTGCATGCGCAGCGCCATCATGCGCGCCTCTGCCAGTTCCACAGCGAGCTTCGACATAGCCTTCTCCCGCTGACGTGACTCCCGATAGTGTCCGAGCCCGCGTGCAATTGCGTAAGCGGCCCAGAACACCGCCGTGTTTTCAAGGAATTCCTCGCCAAGCGAGAAGTCGAGCCTCTGCCAGAAGGTCAGGTGCCCGTGAGCCATGGTGAGTTGCGGGAAAATGCCCACCAGCACCATCTCCACGCCTATTCCCAGCACCACGCTGAGTGGCCCCATCACAAAGAGCAGGTAGCGCCAGCTAGCCTGCCGCAGCTTCTCACCGTGCCAGAGCCACAACAGCCAGCAGATCACTCCCCAGAGAAAGTACTGCACTTCCCACGCGCTGATAAGCAGGATCGAGTTTACGTGCGTCCTGGGATACCATATCCGCGCATTGAGCCATGATTGAACAGCGAACAGCAGGGCGACGGCCATAAAGCTGCCCAGGAAAGGGAACAGCCGCATCTTGTACGCATCCGCCGTGGCAGCATCGAGGGTTGATTGGTTTTCCATTGGGTCCAGACAGCCGGAGTCAGGCATAGTCTACGGTTGGCCATGGCCCGCAGTCTGCGCGTTCGTCACAAACTCGTCACATCGTTTGCCGGAAGGCGTCCGACCATCTGGAATGCACCATCCGCTTCAACAATCCCATCGCTTGGGTCCGCCGGAGCTACAAACCCCTACAGATTGCGATTCCACAGGATAAACGTCACGAAAGGATCAGCTTAGGGCAGGGAACTCACCCTGGAATCCGGCAGAACTGCCCAAAATACCTTGAAATCCCCGCCGAAACCGAGTTATAAACAGGATCACCGCCAGATCCTCTAACTCTCTGTCGGAATCACGCCTGGGGTACCCATCATGCGCAACTCAGCACTCCGCTCCAATCTCCTTGTCCCCGAAATCCGCGAAGTCATGGACATCCGCCAGGCCTCCGACTACCTCGGCATCTCGCCAGACACCCTCTACAAGTACGCCTCGGAGGGCTTCGTCCCGGCGTTCAAACTTGGCAACCGCTGGCGCTTCAAGCGCAGCCGCCTCGACGAGTGGATGGACCGCCAGTCCGACGCCACCGCCGCGGAAGTCAACCCCGAGCAGAAGAAGCCCGTTAAGCCCGCGATGTAAGAGCAGAGACAGAGGGACTAAGGGACAAAGGGATCGGACTGCTAGCGTCGCAGCGACTTCATCAGTCCACCTACCAACCGGCTCACATCCGCACACAGGTGCTGCGCTGCTTCTAAATCCGGCTTCTTACCAAAGCCCACCTTCTTCGCACTGATCAGCTGCGTTTCAACCTCAGAGCTCGAGCCGCGAACGTGGCCGAGGAATTGAACATACTCGCTCTTTGTGGCCCGTCCGTATCCTTCAGCGATGTTGCTTGCGACCGACACGGATGCACGACGCAACTGATTTGTGAGCCCGAAGCGCTCCGAGGACGGAAAGGCCGCAGTCAATTTGTAGGTGACTACACTCAGTTCTACCGCCCGCTGCCAAACAATCAAGTCCTTGAATGAAGCGCCCATGGTACTTTCTCCCGAACCAAGTTTAGATCGTAAGCCGATCTTCCTCTGTCCCTCTGTCCCTTTCAATCAAGCATTCGTCTCGTGATTTACCATCTTCCCCAATGGACCACGCACGCCGCCTCAGCGCGCTACGCCGCCGCCTGACAAAATCCGGACTTACAGGCCTTCTCGTCACTCACCTCATCGACATTCGCTACCTCGTCGGCTTCACCGGCTCAAGCGCCGCCCTAGCCGTCACCAAACGATCCGCCCGCCTCTTCACCGACGGCCGCTACACCACACAAGCCGCTCAGCAGGTCCAAGGCGCGCAGGTTGAAATCGTCTCCGGCCCGCCCGCCATCGCAGCTACTCAATGGCTCGCCGCCCAGCCCGCCTCTACTGCCGCCGGCTTTGATCCCACCCACACCACGGTCGCCGAGCTCGCGCGTCTCCGCTCAGAACTTCCCTCCAAACTCCGTCGCAACTTCCTCACACAGCTTGCTGCCCCGCTCGTCGAACCTCTCCGCCTGATCAAAGACGAAGACGAACTTGCCATCATCCGCGAGAATGCCCTCATCGGCTGCAGAATTTTCGACCACATCCTCACCGTCATCCGCCCCGGCATCCGCGAAATCGAGGTTGCCGCCGAGCTCGAGTACCAGGCTCGCCTTCACGGAGCGGAAGGCATGAGCTTCGAAACCATCGTCGCCTCCGGTGAACGCTCCGCTTTACCCCACGGAAAAGCCTCCACCGCCCAGCTCCCCCGCAAAGGATTCGTGACACTCGACTTCGGTATAATCCGGGAGGGCTACTGCTCCGACATGACGCGAACTGTCTGCCTGGGCGCCCCGAGGTCGGAAGAACGAAAAGCGTACGAAGCCGTCCTGGAAGCACAGGAGGCTGGGGTTGCCGCAGTATGCGGAGGCGCCAGCTGCGGAGAGGTCGATGAAGCGGCACGCAGTCTCCTTCGCAAAGCCGGGATGGCGGATGCTTTCACCCACTCCACGGGCCACGGTGTAGGGCTCGAGATTCACGAACAACCCCGCCTCGGTGCGGGACAGAAAACAAAGCTTCAGCCGGGCATGGTTGTTACCATTGAACCCGGAGTTTACTGGCCGGGAAAGTTTGGCCTGCGCATCGAAGATATGGTGGCCGTCACCAAAACCGGAGGCCAGGTGCTCACCCCCGCACCCAAGGCCCTGATCGAATTCTGAACGCTCTTTTTTTGACACGAACATTGATTGACCTCGCCCGTGCGAGAAAGTTAAGGAACGAATGAAACCACAGGACATGAAGGATCTCAGGGAACTGATCGAGTTCCTGAAGGAATATCAGGTCGCGGAGTTTGACCTCGATCGCGGCGACATGAAGATCCGCCTGAAGTTTGCACAGCCCGCCACCGCAGCAGGCATCGCCGACATTGCCAAACTCGTCACCGCAGCTCCGGTTGTTCAGGCCGCAGCTGCGCCCGCCGCGGCTCCAGCCGCGCAGCAGGCAGCCGCTCCGCCCGCTGCGGATCCCGACGCGAACCTCCATATCGTCAAATCGCCCATCGTCGGAACCTTCTACGGATCGCCATCGCCCGGCGCGCCCCCCTTCGTCTCCCCCGGCGATCACGTCGAAAAGGGCCAGGTCATTTGTATCGTCGAAGCCATGAAGCTGATGAACGAGATCGAGGCCGACGCCTCCGGCGAGGTCGTCAAGTGCCTCATCACCAACGGCCAGCCCATCGAATTCGGCCAGCCGCTGTTTTCCATTCGAGTTGGCTGAATCACGCGCGATGATCTCAGATTGTTTGATTGGGAGCACCCACTAACTCCGCTAGCCCCGCTGACTCTGCTAGCTCCGCTGCTTCTAAAGGTCCCGAATGTTTCGTAAGGTTCTGATTGCCAATCGCGGTGAAATAGCCCTTCGCGTCATCAATGCATGCCGCGAACTCGGAGTCCGCACCGTCGCCATCTACAGCGAAGCGGACCGCAACTCTCTCCACGTCAAATTTGCCGACGAGGCCATCTGCATCGGCCCACCGCGTCCTGCTGACAGCTACCTGAACGTTCCCGCCGTGATCTCCGCGGCTGAGATCGCCAACGTCGACGCGATTCATCCCGGCTACGGCCTTCTGAGCGAGAACGCCAACTTTGCCGAAGTCTGCCGCGCCTCCAACATCAAGTTCATTGGACCTCCGCCTGAAGTCACGCGGTTGATGGGCGAAAAAGAAAAAGCGCGTCAGGCCATGAAGGCCGCTAAGGTCCCCATCCTCCCAGGCTCCGACGGCGTCATCTCCTCAACCGAAGAAGCGCAGGACATCGCCTCCAAGATCGGCTACCCCGTCATCCTCAAGGCCAAAGCCGGCGGCGGTGGTCGCGGCATGCGCATCGTCCGCAACTCCGACGATCTGCCGAATCTCTATCACTCCGCCTCCACTGAAGCAGCCAACGCCTTCGGCAACGGCGAGCTCTACATGGAAAAGTTCATCGAGCAGCCGCGCCACATCGAGTTCCAGGTTCTCGCCGATGAACACGGTCATGTGACCACGCTCTTCGAGCGCGAATGTTCGATCCAGCGCCGACATCAAAAGCTCATTGAAGAAGCGCCCTCGCTCCAGGTCACGCCGAAGCTCCGCGAAGAGATTCACAAGACCCTCTGCCGCAGCCTGTCGGACATCGGCTATCAGAACGCCGGCACCATTGAGTTCCTCATGGATGAAGACAAGAAGCTCTACTTCATCGAGATGAACACGCGCATCCAGGTCGAACATCCAGTCACTGAAGCCATCACCGGCATCGACCTCGTGAAGGCCCAGCTTCGCATCGCATCCGGCGAGCGCCTCTCCGACATTCTTCCCGAGAAGATCGAAATCCGCGGCCACTCCATCGAGTGCCGCATCAACGCCGAGCACCCCGTCAAGTTCACACCGTCAGCCGGAAAGATCACAGCATTCAATGTCCCCGGCGGCAACGGTGTCCGCGTCGACACCGCGCAATACGCCGAAGGGGTAGTCCCGCCCTACTACGACTCCCTCATTGCCAAGCTCATCGTTCACGGCGTCGACCGCGAAGCCGCTATCGCCAAAATGGAGCGCGCCCTCTCTCAATTCATCGTGCAGGGCATCGACACCTCGATCCCGCTCCACCAGGAAATCTTCGCCGACCCCGATTTCCGCGCCGGCGAATTCGACACCAAATTCATGGAACGCTTCCTCGCCAAGCGCGGATAGCTCGCCTCTCAATGATCGGGTGCCATCCCGAGCGACCAACGGGAGTCGAGGAACCCTCTTCCTCCGCTTTGCCACATCTCTGGGTGCCGCACGTCTCGATTCTGAGACGTGGGATGACTCAGCCCCGCACAACCGCCCGGCACTCCTCCCGCAACAACTCCAGCAACCTCTCCATATGCTCCTGCCGCGTCCTGAAGTTGACCGGATTAATCCGGAACCACATCTTCCCCTCTAACTCCGTAGTGCCAATCCAGAACCGCCCGCTCCGCTCCACGCGATCCGCAACCTCCGCATGTAGCTTCTTGTCATCAACGCGCTCCGCACCCGGCCCCAAATACCGAATACAAATCGCCGACATCGGTGGCTCACTCGCCGCTTCAAACTCGGCGTCGTTCTCCACCAGCGAATACAGATGCCGCGCCTGCCGCACGTTGTTATCGACCCAGTCGCCGATCTGTGCCGTCCCATACCGCTTAAAGCTCATCCACACCTTCAAACTTCGGAACCGCCGCGACTGCTCAAACCCGTGCACATAGTACTGGTACCGCTCCTCCGCGCCCTCCATCTCGTCCGTCAGATACGCCGGCTTCATCCCGAACGACACCGTCAGCCGAGTCTCATCCTTCACCAGCACCGCGCCCGCATCCAGCGGCGCATAGAACCACTTGTGCGGATCGATCGTTACCGAATCCGCCAGTTCCACCCCCGCATCCTTCATCGCAAAATCATGCGACAGCAGCATCCCGCCGCCATATGCCGCGTCAGCATGCAGCCACATCCCTTCGCGATCCGCAATGCGTCGCAGCGTCGTCAGATCGTCCACCGCACCCGTGTTTGTAGTCCCGAATAAGCCGACAACACACATCGGCTTCACGCCATCTCGCTTATCGTTCGCGATCGCCTCCTCCAACTCGTCGATCCTCAAGCGAAACTCCGCATCCGTCGGCAGCGCCCGCAGCGCCTCGCGCCCCAGCCCGATCGCATCCACTGCCTTATCCACTGACACGTGCCGCTGGTCCGACACATAAACGGCCCAACGCTCGCGAACGCCCTCATGCTGCGCGCGATCCTTCGAGGCCCAGTCCCGCGCCAGCTTCAGGCCGATAAAGTTCGCCAGCATTCCGCCGCTCGTAAGGTTTCCGCCGGCCTTCTCGCCATATCCGACCATGTCCGTCAGCCACCGCACCACGCGCCGCTCCATCGCCACCGCGGACGGCCCAATCGAATACACGCCAAGATTCTGATTCAGCGCCGAGCAGATGAAGTCCCCAATCACACCCACCGGATTCGGTGATGGCGTAATCAGCCCCATGTATCCCGGATGCCCCACGTGCGTGCAGTAGGGAAGCAGCTTCTCCTCAAGCTCCTTGAGTACATCCTCCATCGACTCCGGCTTCTCCGGCAGCGCCTCATCGAACAACTCGCGAATCATCTTCGGATCCGCGTTCGGAAACACCGCCTTCGACTCTATGCTCCCGAAGTACTCTGCCAGCCGGTCCACCACCTTGTGCCCCGCCGCACGAAACTCATTCACATCCATTCGAATCTCTCCAAAGCAAAAGTCTATCGAACGCGTGATACGCCTCTCCGAAATACAGGTGTAATCCTGATCGCACGCTCTCTCAAAACCGACTGTCATTCCGAGCGACCAACGGGAGTCGAGGAACCCGCAGTTGTTCTTTCTCCGCCTTGCCCCGAACACGCGGGTGCCCATCCAAGCTCTGCTTTTCCCCGTCTTGCCACAACACGCGGGTGCCCCATCCAAGCTCTGCTTGGGTGGGAACGAAGAACCTCCACTAGAAAGCTGGAGGAAGGATTCCCTGAATGCATCGCCGCCGCTGCTATCCTTTTCACAGATGTTCAGCGCACTCCGATTCATCTGGAACGCCACCCGCGGCCACCGCCTCGCGCCCTGGCGCAGCGAGTACCTCCGCTGGCGCGTCGAGACCTACTCCAGCAAGCCCGCCGAAACCCTTCGCGCCCGCGACATCTTCGCCTTCATGTGGCACTCCAAGTGGGAACTCCTCAGCTTCCTCCTCTGGACCGGCCAAGTGCAAAAAGAAGCCCGTCGCCGCCCATAAAAGCGTCAGTCATCCCGAGCGCGCGATCCCCAAGCGCGTGTGCACAAATCGAGCGTGTCTCAACACCGGGTGTCATTCCGAGCGACCATCGGGAGTCGAGGAACCCGCAGTTGTTCTTCCCTCGTATTGCCACAACACCCGGGTGCCCCATCCAAGCTCTGCTTGGGTGGGAACGAAAGCCCTCCACCTTCTCAGCCCCAACAATCCCGATCAAAAAACTCCGCAAGCCCTCACCCTCCGTCCGTTCTCCGGTCAGCAACCTGGAGGATGAACCATGCGTCTCGCTCCGCAAGCCTTGCGTCTCGCCTGTATCCTGATCGCCCCCGCCGCCGCCCTCTTGGGCGCAGAAACTGCCGACGCCCCCGCGCCCCTTCCCAAAACCGTCGCCGTAGCCGCCTTTAAAAACGGACTCGCCTTCGTCCTTCGCCAGGGCGAAATCCCCGTTACCGCCGGCACTGCTCGCCTCTCGCCGATTCCGACCGCCACCCTCGGCACTCTCTGGATCGCCCCTGTCAATCCCGAAGCTCGGATCGACGAGATCGTCGCCTACCGCTACAACACAACGTCCCAGCGCCCCATCCAGACCATAGGCAAAATCCTCCGCGCCAACGCCGGCAAGACCGTCACCATCACCTACCAGATGAAGGACTACACCGGCGAAGTGGTTGGCCTCCAGCCCACGCCAACCGATCCCGCCCCCAACCCCATCGCCCCCACCGACGCCCGCTACCCGCAGCCTCAGCCGCACGAAGACTACCTCCTCCTCCGCACCGACAAGCGCCTCATGGCCTTTCCGCTCGGCGGCATCTCCATGGCGACTCTTCCCGATGACGCTACGCTTCGCGAAAACATCCAGACCCCGACCCAGGCCCTCCGCCTCAAGCTAAAGAGTTCCTCTTCCAGAGAAAAGATTTCCATGGGCTACCTCGAGCACGGCCTCGGCTGGACTCCCTCTTACCTCGTCTCGCTCACCGACGACACCAACGCCCAAATCACCATGCAGGCCGTCGTCAGCGACGATGCTGAAGACCTCCAGAACGCACAGCTCTTCTTCGTCGTCGGCGTCCCCAACTTCGCCTACTCCAACACCATCTCGCCCATGAGCCTCCAGCAATCCCTGGTGGACTTCATGAAGGACGCCGAACGCGATTACGACCGCAAGAAGTCCTTCGGCGCTCTCTCCAACGCCATCAGCGCGCAGGCCATGATGGCCGACGAGAGGGAAGCCGCGCCCATTAACCTCGTTAACGGCGTCGACGAGATGTCCAGCGCTCCCGAAGAAGATCTCTTCCTCTACAGCCGTTCCGATGTAACCCTCGCCAAAGGCGAACGCGCCACTTACAACGTCTTCAGCGGCAGCGTCGGCTACCAGCATCTCTACAACTGGGAAGTCGAAGACCAGCCCCGCGTCGACCCCTACGGCAACGTCATCAACCAGGGCCAGAACATGCCGGACAACACACACGCCGACAGCATCTGGCACTCCATCCGCCTCAAGAACTCAACGAAGTTTCCATGGACCAGTGCGCCCGCTCTCGTCATCTCCGGCGACAAACCCGTCTCGCAGGATACCCTCGCCTACACGCAGAAAAGTGCAACCTCAACGTTGCGCATCACCGTCGCCACTGACCTTCGCGCCAGCCACGAGGAACGCGAAGTCGCCCGCCAGCAGGAGCTCAACCACCGCCGCGGCTACAACTACGACCTCGTCACCGTTGAAGGCCGGCTCAAGGTCAAGAACTACAAATCGAAAGAGGTCCACCTCGCCATTGGCAAGACCCTGCGCGGCAAATCAGAATTCCAATCCGACGAAGGCAAGACCGTTCAGCTGGGTGAGGGAATTGAGAGCGACAATCCAAAATCCCGTCTGACCTGGGAGATCACGCTCGCGCCGGGACAGGAACGGATCGTCACCTATCGCTACAGGATCTGGGTTCGCGCATAGGCTGCTCTAGTAGGGAGACACAGAAGGCCTCGGCGCGCACCGAGGCCTTTTCCAGTCTTCGCGGCGAATCGTGCTCAGTCTGCCGCCGAGCGCCCAATCGCGATGCTGATGCGCCGCTGAATCTCATCGTCCGGCTCGCCGTCGCCGTGCACATAAACCTGCGTCACAGCCTGCACGGGCGCAGCCTCCGGGACCGGCGCTGGAGCAACGACCGGCGCAGGTACCTCGGCCGGAATTGTCGGATTCCAGATCTCCGGGCTCGGCGCTGAGCTTCTGATTTCGACCACGGCCTTTACAGCCTGTTCGGCTGCCGCTGCCAGCTCCGCCTGCTTCTCGTGGTACTCGTCCGGATATACCAGGGGCTCCAGGCTGCGAGCAGCCTGCTCGAGCAGCGTTCTCCGCTGCTTCAGCAGTTCAAACTCTCTGAAGATGTACTCGCGTTGCTCTACTGCGGCATGGAATGCGCTGAGATAGGTTTCGTCAACGTGGGTTCGGCCCATGGGTCTTTCTCCTTACTCCCGTGACCAAACAGTACTCCCGAAGTGGGTACGCCTGTATCCCACCCCCGTGCAATGATTTGCAGACTTTACGGTGAGGCTCGACCCCTGGAGGTGGCATCACCCCCGATACTGAGAGCAATATCGTGATTCAAATCACATTCTTGCCGCGTTTCGGCATGAAACTGCGATCGCAGCGATCACCTATCATCGAACCCGGAGGTCTCTATCAGAATGAGCGTCGGACCGCGCCGGCGGCATCGGCTTTGTTTCCTTCTATTCCTGCTCGGCGTTGTCCCGGCCGCCCTGGCCCAGGAGCCCGCCCTGCCTCCCGTCGAAGCGCCGCAGGCCATGCCCGGCTCCCAGGCTGCCGGACCCACCATTCGCGTCACCACCAACGAAGTTCTCGTCCCCACCCTCGTTGAGAAGCCCCACGGCGGCGGCATCGTCTACGGCCTCAAGCAGTCTGACTTCGTCGTCGAAGACAACGGCGTTCCGCAGAAGATCCACGTCCAGGAAGAACTCGACACCGCGCCCATCGCTCTAGTCATCGCAATGGAGGAAGGCCGCTCAGGCTGGCTCGAATTCCAGAAGCTCAACAAGATGGGCCCTCTGCTGGAAATGTTCCTCTCCGACCCGCGCAGCCAGGCCGCCCTCGTCGGCTTCAGCTCCGTCCCTCGCCTCATTCACGACTACACGCATTCGCAGGAAGAGCTATCGGAAAGCCTTCAGCAACTCGAGCCCGGCGATGGCGGCGCCGCCATTCTCGACACCATCAGCTACGGCGTTACCCTGCTTGAAGACCAGCCCAAGCAATACCGCCGCGTCCTGCTCCTCATCAGCGAGCAGCGCGATCACGGCAGCAAGCACACCAAGCCCGCGCAACTCGTCGCCAAAATTGGCCGGTCAGACGTGCTGGTCCTCAGCGTCTCCTACTCGCCTTCCAAAGCCGAGTTCGCCCACGACGTCAAAGACTCCGGCGAAGATCGCATGATGAGCATGGTCTCTACGCTCGTCATGGCCGTCAACGCGTTCAAAAAGAACGTGGCGAAAGAAATCGCCATCATGAGCGGAGGCGAGTACATGACCTTCGTCGGCGACCACCGCTTCGAAGACCGCATCATGGAAGCCGCAAAAGAAGTGCGCAACCGCTACCTCATCACCTTCAGCCCGAGCGATCCGTCTCCCGGCCTCCACACCATCCGCGTCCGCACCGTCGAAGACTACGGCGCCAAAATCATCGCCCGCGCCAACTACTGGCGCGGCGCCGACTAGGGGAAGCATCAGCCAAGATGCCTGTCATCCTGAGCGAAAGGGGCCCCGAACGTTTTTCAGTTCGGGGGTGGTGAGTCGAAGGATCTGTGGCTGTCTTTCAGCTGGCAGTTCAACATATCACGCTGAAGGCTGAGCGAAATCGGATGAAGCTGGATCACCTCGTCGATGATAGAAACTTCACACTTCCCTTGATCCCTTCCCCCTCCACAACCGTATACACCGCATCCGCCGCCACATCCTTCAGCTCCTCAACCGTCCTATCCGGCCATCGAATCTGAACTCGGCTCATCACACTTGCGCTCCCCAGCCCGAAATGCAATCGCTGATCGCTGCTCGACAAATAACTCCCCCCCGCCCGAACCTCATCGATCCTCTTCACCTCGCCTGAGCCCGCTCCCGTCGTCACAGTCACCCGCGCTCCAATCGCCGCCCTGTTGCTCTTCGCGCCCACCAGCCGAAACTCCACCCGGTGGTTCATATTCTTCGTCACGTTCAGGAATAGCGACGGCGGCGCTCCCACGTTGTACGTCACCACATCCACATTGCCGTCGTTATCGATGTCCCCAAATGCCGTTCCGCGCCGCGACTGCAACGCGCCCTCATTCAGCCCGGACGCACTCGACCCATCCGCAAAATGCGCGCTCCCTGTATTCCGGAACAACAGCATCGGTTCCGCATACCGCGGGTCCGTAGGGATCGCGTCGATCAGCGGAGTGAAATTCCCATTCGCAACCAGAACGTCGTTCCAACCATCGTTGTCGAAATCCGCAAACCCTCCGCCCCACCGCGTCATGTTCCTGTCCACATGCCCCAGCCCCGACACATACGTATCATCCACAAATCCCTCAGCAGCGCTGTAGTGATACAGGCTCAACGGCTGGTGTGCATAGCGCGTAATCAGCAGCCCCAGAGTGCCATCATGCGCTACATCGCCAAAGTCCGCCGCCATGTTCCCCTGAGTCTCCCCGCGCTCCCCCAGCGCCGCCACGGCCGCCACGCCAAGGTCTTCAAATGTTCCGTCGTGCTTGTTGCGATAAATGTAGTTCGCCGACATGTCGTTCGTCACAAACAGATCCGGCCAGCCATCATTGTCGTAATCAGCCCACACCACGCCCATCCCCAGCCGATGCTCCGCATTCGCCACGCCGGCCTTCGCCGCTACTTCCTCAAACGTCCCATCGCCGCGATTGCGATACAGCAGATCGGCATAGCCATCGTGAGCCACCGGCTGCTCAATCTGCACATCGCGATACCCGAACCCCTTCGCCCCCGGCCCCGGCAGATGATCCAGATCCGTGTACACATACCGCGACACGAACAGATCCGCCCTTCCGTCCCCGTCGTAGTCGGCCCACGCCGCGCCGGCAGAGAAGCCGCCTCCCGACACATGCGCCTTCTCCGTCACGTCCTCAAACTTGCATCCGCCCACATTGCGATAGAGAACGTTGTGACCGTACCCGGTCACGTAGATATCCGGCAGGCCATCGTTGTCGAAGTCGGCGATGGCAATGCCCATGCCCCAGCCCTTCGTCCCCAGCCCCGCCTTACTCGTAATGTCAGAGAAGTGAAGCGCCGACTCCTGGTGATACAGCGTGACCATCAGATCGCCTCCCTTGCGATACCGGTCCACATCCGAATCGTTCGTCGCGAGAATGTCCAGCTTCCCATCGTTGTCGCAGTCGAAGAGCGCGACGCCTCCGCCCATCATCTCAACCAGATATTTCTTCTCGAGCGATGGCGTCGGCTGAGTCGTCAGCCCCGCCTCCCGCGAGACATCGCGAAAACGGATTTTGGCATCGTTACTCTGCTGCGCCACAGCCAAAGCCGCGACGGCGAAAACAAAGATCAACGGCAGATTGAAGCGAATGCGATTCATCAACGGAGTAGCTAAGAAGCCTGAGATCACGAGCGACATCCCGAAGCCGACCACATCACTCCGGACGGTGTAATGAAATCGGAATCATCCAATCGAGCGAGATCCTCGTCGAACGCTCTAGCACTGATGTAGTTCCGCTCGATCATCGGTGTTCTGAGCTGCTCGAGATTCGCTTTTAACAAAGAAGCTCCCGAAGAGCCACCCCTGAACATGAACACCTGGGCCTCCGCCCTTACGTCGGACAACCCGTGCGCGCGTAGTCTCGCGAACAGCTTTCGCCCGTAGCGCCTGTCCACGCCTCCATCATCAAAGAACTGCAACATCGCGCGATGTGCTTTCAAAAAGACTTCGCCCGCAGCAACCTCCGGATCTGGCAGCATCGATGCAGTGTCATACTCCTCGACAACAAGCCAACCGCCTGGTTCCAGTGCTGCAACCATGCGCTCGAGCGCCCGCTCGCGCTGCGGAAGGTGCATCAGCACCAGACGGGTATGCACCAGCTGAAAAATCGGTTCCAGAGGTGCATCCGTCACGATGTTGTGACGACGCACCTCAATCCCAGCGTCGTTCAACGGCTCTAGATACCGAGTATCGATATCGGTGACCAACACATGTCCGCTCGGACCAACGCGTTCACCTAACCACCGGGCGATCGATCCTCCTCCTCCCCCCACTTCTAAACACGTCCATCCGCGGCCGACGCCACATCTGTCCAAATGGCGGACCGTACCCGGATCGAACAACTCAGCGAGAGCTGAGAACCGCTTCGGTGCTTCAGGGCTGGTATTCGCAAGCAGGTAGTTGTGAGGTGACGTGCTCATGCTCCTCCGTCCACATAGAATCGCAGGCGTCGCATTCAGGTCTTCTCGCCGAGCCTGTTGTGCACAGCCCCGTACGCAAGTATCTCCAGACAGAACGTCGCAATGCTTGAAATCGACGCCACCGTCATAAACCTCTGGTATCCGTGAATTCCATTCGGCAATCCACCGATCGCCGCCCTCACCAGCCCCACAAGAATCGCAGCGACAAACGCCCCGGCAACCACCAGGCGATCGCGCGAGAAGAAGCCGCTCTCCTTCTCGAGATGATCCGGCGCAGTGTGCCGATACCAGTAGATGAACCACACCAGGATCGCTACCAGTCCGAACACCGAACTCGCATACTGCAAGATCAGCGCCCAGTCTCGTAAACCAACCACCGGCAGATCCACGTTCTTCTTCAGGAATTCCAGATCTCGACCGAACAAGTACGAGTCATGCGTGAATGAGTCCCAGACAACGTGCGTCAGCACGCCCACCATGATCGACGCGCACACCAGCATGAACTTCGAAAACGTCCTGATCTCCAACCCACCGTCTTTGTGGATTCGCTCTCGCAAGTGCATCGGCAAACAAGCAACCAAGGGCGCCTTCGCATAGCGTTGAAAAAAGAACAGCGCGATCAGGCAGGCGGGCAGATCAAATAGGAACAGCCCCGGCAGCGTGTGCCCGAAGTGCCCATGCGGCCGCAGCCACAGGAAGTACTCGAGGTCCGGACCGAAGCATCCGAAAACCAGCGCTGACATCACCAGCCGTGTGCGGCGAAAGGGAAGTGCCGCAGCCGCATGGGAGAGAGTGAAGGGCATTATCCCCATTATCCCCGGTTTCCACGGCTCGGCCACACCCCTTCAAACCCAGACACTTGCAGATCCGCCGCCGCGGGTTTCCGTCCCGCAAGTCATTCATGTTAACCTCTATGGAGACACTTTGAGAGTGGACTGAGAACGCAAGAGGAGTACCATACGCCGTGTTGGCGACTGCAAAGAAAACTTCATTGATTGAACGCTTCCGCACCCACGAGACGGACACCGGTTCCCCCGAAGTCCAGATCGCGATTCTGAGTGAGCGGATTGGCGAACTGACCGAGCACTTCAAGACCCACAAGAAGGATCACGCTTCACGCCGTGGCCTCCTTATGCTCGTGAGCAAGCGCCGCCGCCTGCTGGACTACCTGAAGACGCACGATGGCGATCGCTACCGCGACGTGATCACAAAGCTCGGTATCCGCAAGTAAATCAGAAAGCAAACGTTGAACCGGAAGCACCCAGACCGGAACCTGGTCATGGCCCCGTCACATTCTGAGTTAGGGGCAATGGTGTACCTGGCAGATCGCGAATCACGCCGGGTCCTGCGCGGAGTTGTCGGCTCATTCCGTCCGCAATCCTCACCTCAGACCCAAGCCAACGCCGCCTCGAAGCAATCGCTCGAGACGGCGTTTCTACGTGGCACCCATCTCTGCCCCTCCGGTACAGCTCACCTGAAAAGTTTCCCAAGCGAAAAAACGAAAAGAGGACACTATGTCTAAACAAGAAGTGACAGTCGAGCTTGCCGGCGGCAAGCGCCTGGTCTTTGAGACCGGTCGCATGGCCAAGCAGGCTTCCGGCGCTGCACTGGTATCCACGGGCGAAACCGTGGTTCTGGCCACCGCGGTTGCGTCTCCCGACCAGCGCGAAGGCATCGACTTTTTCCCCCTCACTGTCGACTACCGCGAATACACCTACGCCGGCGGCCGCATCCCCGGCGGATTCATTAAGCGTGAAGGCCGCCCGAGTGAAAAGGAAATCCTCACCGCCCGTCAGATCGATCGCCCGATCCGCCCGCTCTTCCCTGAAGGCTTCCGCAACGAGACCCAGGTCATCGCGCTGGTCTTCTCTGCCGACAAGCAGAATGACCCCGACGTCATTGGCATCAACGCCGCCGCTTGTGCGCTGGCCCTTTCCGACATTCCGTTCGGCGCCACCGTCGGCGCAGTCCGCGTCGGCCGCGTCAATGGTGAGTTCGTCATCAACCCCACCTACGAAGAGCGTGCGAACACCACCATCAACATCATGGTCGTCGGCCACAAAGACGGCATTGTGATGATCGAGTCGGGCGCGAAGGAAGAGACGGAAGACGTCATCCTCGCCGCCATCGAGTTCGGGCACGAAGAGATCAAGAAGATCTGCGCCGCCATCGAAGAGCTCGTCTCCAAGGCTGGAAAGCAAAAGCGCTCTTTCAATGCCCCCACATTCGACGAAGAGTACTACAACTCGCTCAAGTCGAAGGTCGGCGAGCGCCTCAAAGACGCCCTCGACACGAAGACCCACGACAAGATCAAGAGCTACGCGCTCGTCAAGCAGATCAAGGACGAGCTTGCAGCCGAGCTCCCCGCCGACGATCCCGAAGCCAAGAAGAAGCTCGCTCACTATTACGAGGCGCTCCGCGAGCGCACCTTCCGCGAGCAGGTCACCAAGGACCGCATCCGTCCCGACCGCCGCGCCTTCGACGAGATTCGTCCCATCTCCATCGAGACCAAGGTTCTTCCTCGCACCCACGGTTCCGCCCTCTTTACCCGCGGCGAAACCCAGGCACTCGTCACCGCGACTCTCGGCACTGCCGACGAAGGTCAGCGGCTCGAGAGCTTCGAAGGCGAGAAGAAGAAGAACTTCATGCTTCACTACAACTTCCCGCCGTTCAGCGTTGGTGAGACTGGACGTATGTCCGGCGTTGGTCGTCGTGAAGTGGGCCACGGGGCGCTCGCTGAACGAGCCATCACAGCTGTGCTGCCCGAGGGAGCAGATCAGCCCTACACGATCCGCATCGTCTCCGACATCCTCGAGTCGAACGGGTCATCTTCAATGGCCTCCGTCTGCGGCGCCAGCCTCGCGCTCTTCGACGCCGGGATCGCCCTCTCCGGATCGGTCGCCGGAGTTGCCATGGGACTCGTGAAGGAAGGCGACGACTACGCCATCCTCACTGACATCGCCGGAGCCGAAGATCACTACGGCGACATGGACTTCAAGGTTGCCGGAACTCGCAAGGGCATCACCGCTCTCCAGATGGACATCAAGATCGGCGGCCTCACCCGTCAGATTCTGCAGGAAGCGATGGAGCAGGCCAAGCGCGGCCGTCTCTTCCTCCTCGACAAGATGGACGCTGAACTGAGCGGTCCCCGCACTGAACGCTCGCAGTACGCGCCTCGCATCGAGACTCTCATGATCCCCACCGACAAGATCCGCGACCTGATCGGCAAGGGCGGCGCAACCATCCGTGGCATCGTCGAGCAGACCGGCGCCAAGATCGATGTCGACGACACCGGCAAGGTCAGCGTTGCCTCCAGCGACGCCGACGGTCTCAAGCGCGCCCTCGAAATGATCGGCAACATCACTGCGGTCCCCGAAGTCGGCAAGATCTACCTCGGGAAGGTCGTTCGACTCGCCGAGTTCGGCGCATTCGTCGAGCTCTTCCCGGGCACCGACGGCCTCCTGCACATCTCTGAGATCGCCGAGCATCGCGTCAAGGAAGTGAAGGACGAGCTCCGCGAAGGCGATCAGGTCATGGTCAAGGTCCTCGCCATCGAAGGCAACCGCATCAAGCTCAGCCGCAAGGCTCTCATCCGCGAGCAGAAGGCCAAGCTTGCCGCAGCTTCGGGCGCCCCAGTTGAAGAAGGCGACTCCGGCGCCGGCAGCAGCCGCTCCGAAGAAGCTCCTCAGCAGCCCAGCCGGCCTCAACGTCCGCGCAGCGAGTTCGACGAGCGTCAGCCCCGCTCCAATCAGAGCACGATCCTGATCGAAGGCGGCGACGACTTCGACGATGAAGAAGGCGGCGAGGAGTTCGACGAAGAGAACGAGCCTAACTTCAACCGCGCTGATGGCGCTCCGGTCCAGGCTGGGCAGGGAACTGGCCCGCGTCCCAGTGGCGGCCCCGGCGGACCCGGAGCCAACAACCGTCGTCGCCGGCGTCGTCGCGGCGGGCGCGGTCCCGGCCAGGGTGGTGGCGGTGGCCGAGGCTAACTAATCGCCTCATCGCACAACAACACTCCGCATGAACAGAAACGCCCGGATCCAATCCCGGGCGTTTTTCTATTCTGTTAAGAACTGCCTGTCATATCGAGCGACGAGCAAAGCGAGGAGTCGAGAGATCTGCACTTCGTGCTCGTTACTCGCAGCTCCCTCCTATTCATTTCGCGGGTGTCATGAGCAGGGTGCCTGCGGCCTTCGCTTCGAGCAGCCTTCAGAACGTGAGATGGCCGCGAGGCGGTATTTAGGCTGGAACGGAGCCTTCTGACTCGACCTCGAGTGCGCGGGCAGCAGCTTCTTTCGGACGGGCGATTTTGTTCAGCGCGAACTGGAAGTAGATTACCGAGCCGATGATGGTGAGAAACCAGTTCAGGCGCAGGCCGATGGGCTCTCGCCGGCTGTAGTGCTCGAGCAGTTCCTCGCGAAGTTCGAAGATGACGACGACTCCGAGAAGCCAGGAGAAGAGGAATCCGTAACCGGTGACGATCGAAGCGATCGCCCAGTAGAGAGAACTTGCTCGCGGGTTGAGTCTACGGATCCAGATGCAGAGGTATGTAGGCCAGGCTGCCGCGACGGCGTAGATGGCGAAGTTTCGATACGGCTCCGGGAAGAAGTAGCAAACCAGCGCTTCAGTGCAGGCAATCAAGAGAAGAAGAACGGCCCAGTGCACCCTTGGGGGCGCGGGGAACTCCCTGCCGTTGTGTGCAGCATCAGAGGAGGGGGATTGATGCATACCGTATCTTACCCCGGATCGGCAATCCCCAGATCGGGCGGGGGGTTAAAAGAGAACCGATAGTTTGTGGAAGGCCTCGAGCTCGATGAGGTGTTGACCGGCCGGAGCTGCGTCAAGTGCGGCATGCTCAAGGATCCACGTGTCTTTGTGAAACAAAAACACGGCGTGCAGGCCGGCCGCCAAAGCGGGATTGATGTCGCTTTTGGGGCTGTTTCCGATCATCCAGGTTGCGTGCGGGATCAGTTCGTGGCGAGCCATGACGGCTTGATAGACAGCAGGATTTTTTTCGCGAACGATCTCGACCACGGAGAAGTAGGAGGCAAGTCCGGAACGCCGCACCTTGTCGGCCTGCTCGGCTTGGTCTCCCTTGGTCATGAGGATCAACCTATGCCGGGTCGAGAGATCTCTCAAGGTTTCATCGACACCAGGCAGCAGTTCGATTTCTTGCTCTGCAATTGAATTCGCGAATCCCTCGACTCGACGAAGCTTCTCTTCGTCCATTGGCTCCGGGCTCAGGCGCTCGAAGCAGGTGATGAGGGAGCGCGTGAAACTGGGCAGCCCGTAGCCATGCGCGAGGATGGTTTCGCGCTCGACGGCGTTGAGGGTCTGGCGGACTTCGGCGGCTGAGTACTCGTGGTGATTGAGGTAGCTGATGAACGCAGCGATGGCGCGCTCGAAGTAAACGTTGTTCTCCCACAGGGTGTCATCGGCATCGATGAGGAGCGTCTGGCCTGAAGGGAACCGGGGCATGCGTCTATCGTAACGGGTTCTGTTGCCGGGTTCGCGTTGTGCGTTCAGTGTGGGACGTGAACCTGCGTGATGTTAATTCTTCCGATCTTCATTCGATCTTTACGCTGCTCGTGTAAGCGGGAAAATGCAACCGATAAGTTGCTGAAAACACGAGGCGCGTATTTTTTCGTTGACGATCGTGTTGAGTTGAAGCTAACGTGGTGATGGGTACCCTCGAACCTCAAGGAGACAATCATGCGGAATGTAGTTGCAGTGTGTGCTATCTTCTCCTCCGTGCTGCTCCACGCCCAACCGGTCGCCAAGGGCTCGAGTGTCAATCTGGAAGCGAGAAACAACTATGCCGGCGTGCTGTATGCGCACGGTGAGTCGCAACCCTCAACCGACGCGTCAAGCAACGCACAACCTCTGCGTATCAGTTCCGGAGTGGTTTGGCCGAAGCTGATTTCAGAGCCTTCATTCAAGGTTTCATCATCCGATTTCAACGATCAGAATGTCTCAGCTCATCAAGTCGTCGTCAGCTTCACGGTTGACGAGAGAGGCAAACCGCAGAACGTTCATCTCACCAAGTCAGCGAACCCGACGGTGGATGAGCGCGTGTTGAACGCAGTTCGGCAGTATCGGTATCTGCCCGCAACCTTGAACGACCAGAAGGTTGCAGTGGATATCAATCTTGAAGTGAATTTTGCAAAACGTTGAGAGCCTGACCAGCCCTCCTGCCTCCATCCTGCGGAAGACGTTCTGCCGGGATGGAGGTTCTTTTTCGCTTACTTGTGAGGCGGGAGTGCGTAGTCGAATTTCCAAGAGTGCTTGCCGTTCGCGACACTGATGGTCATGGTTCCGTTGATGCCGATGAGATCTTCGGTGCCTGAGCCGGGAACCACTTTCACAGTGAGATCGAATTTGTTGTCTTCCATCGTGCCGAAGTGCTGCAGCGCGAACGAGCCGTGGTGTCCGTTTAACGTGCCGGTAAACTGCTCGATGGCGACGTAGCCGGCGGTTCCGGTGGCTGGATTGCCCGCGCCGAGCATCTCGCCTTTGCTTGTGCCTTCTAGGTCGCCATGGAACTGCTTGTCGAGGCCGAAGCGGCCAATGGCAGTGCTGTTGAGTGCCTCGTCAGATCCGAGCGGGAAGTTTTTCACTTCAAATGTTCCTTCAGCATGCAGGGGCATCAGTGGATCCTTCGCAACGGGATGAACTTCTTGAGCCCGTGCGGCCAGAGGGACGGCCGCACACAGCCAGATCAGGGAGAGGACAAGGATTCGACGCACGCCGGCCTCCGCGGTTATTGAAAAATTTTGTCGGAGAGCGCGGATCGGCACCGGCGAGTTTGTCGCGAGGCGGATTATTCGTCGAGTTTGAAGATCTTGATCTGGACGAGCTTGGAGATGGTGAGGTCTTTGAGGCCGCGGCTCTGCATGCGGCGCACGAATTCCGGCGTGATCTTGAAGATGCGGATTTGGATGAGTTCGTCGAGGGTGGGCTTGAAGCCAAGGTCGCGAATCTGGCGGATTTCGTCGGCGTTGACGCCCTGGACTTTGAGTCCGATGAGCTTGTCGGCATCGGGTTGTTCGTATCCCATGGCTACGAAGTTCTGCGGATAGGAGGTGTCGATTTTGAAGATGCGCATCGCGATCAAATTGTCGGTGGTGAGACCCCTGATGTTGGCCTGCTGAAGGGAACGGGCATAGTCGCTGGTGACGTCGAGCAGAGCATAGGCCTGGAGCTTCTGCGAGTCATAGCCGGTGAAGCCGAGCTTTGCCATGGTGTCGACGAAGGTCTGATCGGGAGTGAAGAGGGCGTCGCCATACAGTTCCTGATCGTGAACGATGCCGGTGCAGGTGAAGGTGCCGGCTTCGGCGTGGAGCGTGGCGGTGAGGTGCGCGCCTTCGTTGGCGAGATCGGAGAGGGAGACGCCGGTGAAGCGGCTCATGGATTCATTGCTGAAGTCGGAGCCGCAGTGGCGGCTTTCGGGACAGTCCTTTGTATCGAAAATATGGAGGCTGAGCTTGCTGCCATTGCCGCCATCCCGGCCGGGGCTGACGGCGCATTTTGCGTGAAGGGATTCGAGCGACTCAGCGCGGAGGCTGATTGAAGCCGTTGCCATTGCGAGAAGAAGAGCTGCGGAGCTGATACGCATCGGAGTGTCTCCTCATTGCCTCGTTTGAGGCGAGGTTTTCCTGTGCCGCGCAGAGGCGGGTCCTGGGATGAGCTGAGTGGTGGATCTTGCGTCTACTGCTTTACGGATTCGTCGTCGAGGAGGCCGGAGATGCGCAGTTGCACCAGCTTTTTGAACGGCAGGTTGGTGAAGCCGTGGCGGCTGGCCTGGGCGATAAATTCGTCGTCGATGTGGAAGATGCGAGCCTGGACGACGTCTTCAGCGGTGACGCCGGGGAACTTTTGCTTGAGGGTTCGAGCGAACTCAGGCGTGGCGCCCTGGATGCGCATGTTGAGAAGCTGCTTCGAGTTCAGGTTGTCGAAACCTGCGGCCTTCATGCCGGAGACGAATTCGGGCGTGATGTTGAATATCTTGAACGAGACGGCTTCTTTGACGTCGTCGATCTGATAGCCCTGCTTCTTGAGGTCCGCGATGTACTCCGGCGTGACGCCCTGAATTTTGCAGGAGACAAGGTCGTCGGCGCTGAGCTTGCCGAAGCCGGCGTTCGCCATTTGCTGCGCGTACTCGGGCGTGATGCCCTGGATCTTCATGTTGATCATCTTGTCGAGATCGACGTCATAGCCTGCGGCTTTCATGCGATCGATGTAATCGCTGTGAGGCTGGGATGCGGGTTCCGGCTTGGCTTGCGGTTGGGTTTCTGCTGCGATGGTTGTGTCCACGCTAGCGTCGGTGGTGGTCTGGATTGCGGGATAGGGCGAGGGCTTGGCTTTTACTGCGACCGCGGCGGTGGCGTTGACGTGGACTGCAGGTGTGACGACGGTAGAGACGACGGGGCTGGCCGTGGGTTGCGGGGCCGGGTTGAGGCTAGCCAGGACGTGGGGCGCAGGAACAAGCAGCGCGACAAGTCCGGCGGAAGCGGCGACGAGGGAGAAGGGGCGAAGGCGAGTGCTGGGGATGCGGGTCATGGGTTCTCCGAGAATGCGGGCGATGCGCATCAGCAAGGTGGAATGTGAGGCGTGGCCGTCGAGTGCCATCGCGAGGCGAAGGTGGCGCGAGCGATGCTCCTCAAGGCGATAGAGAGCGCTGGCGTAGGTGACGGGGTTGGGGCAGATTTTGAGCGCCATGTCATCGCAGCAGAGTTCGCGCTCGTGGCGGATGCGGGCGTTGATCCACCACACGGCGGGGTGGAAAAAGAAGAGGGTTTCGGCGATGGTCTGGAGTATGTTCCAGAAGAAGTCGGCGCGACGGACGTGAGCCAGCTCATGCGCGAGGACGACTTCGAGTTCATCGGGGCCGAGGGAGGTGAGCGCGCTAAGGGGAAGGAGAATGATTGCGCGCAGCGTGCCGATGGTCATGGGGCCGTCGATGGCGGTGCAGACGCGCAAAGCTACGGCACGGCTGAGACCAAGGGCCGAGCAGATGCGATCGAAGCTGGCGCGGACCGTTTCGGGGGCCTGAGTGATTGCGGACTGGCGCAGGCGGCGGAGATACCACCATCCGCCGAGACTGCGGATGCTCAGCGCCAGGACGCCGGCAACCCAGAGCCCGTCAATCCAGGGCAGGAGCGAGGCCAACGTGATGTGCTGCACATCCGGACGGGACTGAATCATTCCGGGTGCGGCGATTCGTGGCAAATCGAGCGTCAGCGGAGCGGCGAAATTGGCTGCGGTGCTGGTGAAGGTTGCGGGCGCGGATTCCGATCGGAGCTCCCACGCGAGCGTCACTACGGAGCACGCGAGCATCAGCATAAGGGAAGCGAGGGCCGCTGTGTAGCGCGTCTCCGCGGAGCGGCGGGCAAGCAGGGCTGAGAGCAGGCGGTAAGCGGCAGCAACGGCTGCGGCCTGCCAGCAGAAGTGAATGAGTGTCCAGGCGACGGCTTCGGGGATGGAGGTCATTGCCGGTCCTTTCGTGCGGATTTGTTCGGGGTGGTGCCGTTCTGGTGCGATGAGGCGGCGCCTGACCGCCTGCTTTCGAGGAGGGCACGAATCTCAGCGAGTTCGTCCTCGCTTGCCGGCCCCATGGAGAGCGCGTGAAGAGCGAGCTGCGCGGCGGACCCGGCGAAGAGCCGGTTGCTGAGATCGGAGAGGAGGCGGCTCTGCATGGTGTCCTGCGAAAAGGCCGCGCGATAGACATGCGCGCGGGCGGCCTCGTCGCGAACCACGAGACCCTTGGTGGTCATAATCTGGAGGAGCTTGAGAACGGTGGTGTAGCCCGACGGCTTCTCTTCGTTGAGAGCTTCATAAATGTCCCGCACGGTTGCCGGCTCCTTCTGCCAGAGGATCTGGAGAAGCTCGAGTTCAGCTTCGGTGGGGCGGGGGATGGTCGTACCGTGTTCCATGATGAGAAGACGTTATACGAAGCGCTTCGTAGGCGTCAACGAAAATCTTCGTACTTGTGACGAATGGTGCAGAGGGTTCAGATACGTCGGTGCGTTTCGCAGACCGGGAAGAGCGGAGGCAGAGGGGCGAGCCGGCTTATAGAATCGACTGCATGACTGGTCGTCCAAGCCCCGAGGAAGCCGACTCCTACTACTTCACCTATATCCAGAAGGTCAATGGCGATGACCCCTTGCGCGCCATCGAAAATCAGCTCGATCAGTATTCGCCGTGGCTGCGCCGAATTTCGGAAGAGAAGTCGCTGTTCCGCTATGCTCCCGGAAAGTGGAGCATCAAGCAGGTGCTAAACCATATCTCGGATACGGAGCGCGCATTCACATTTCGTGCGCTGTGGTTTGCCCGTGGGTTCACCGACCCGCTGCCCAGTTACGACCAGGAGGTTGCGGTGGCTGCTGCACAAGCAGAGAAGATTCCGTGGAGCGCGCATGTGGAGGAGTTCACGCGGGTGCGCGTGGGAACGATATCGCTCTATCGGAACCTGCCCAGAGATGCATGGATGAAGAAGGGGATTGCGAGCGGATTCAGCTTCACGGTGCGTGCGCTGGCTTTCATCATTCCTGGGCACGTGGAGCATCATTGCCGGATACTGAAGGAGAAGTATCAGCTGGGGTGAGGGAACTGCGCTTCGCGTTCTTGATTGTTGCCGTTTCGGCGGTGCAGCTGTGCGCGAAATCTCCAGCTACACATTGCCAGACAAGCGAGCAGCAGAGCGCGCGGTCGACTGATGCTTTATCCGGGCCGCTGCGCGTGAATGTGGATGAGGTTGTGGTCACATTCAACGCGGTCGCGTCGGATGGCCGTCCTGTGCACGATCTGAAAGCTGAAGAAATCAGGATCAGGGACAATGGGCTTTCTCCACGGCGGATCGTGGCGTTCGACCAGCTGACGGATCGGCGTCTGCGAGTTGGCATTTTGCTCGATACAAGCGAGTCCATGCAACCGGGCTTGTCATCGAGCAAAGCCATCGCGGAGAAATTCATCAACCAGCTTTTCCGGCCGGGAGTGGATGAGGCCTTCGTTGCAAGCTTCGGGTCTGTCTCGGAATTGCTGCAGCCGTGGAGCGGCGCTCGTGCGCCTGTTGCGAGAGCGATTCAGATCGCGTCGGCCAAAGGAAGCAGATTGCCGGGCACGGCTCTGTTCAATGCTGTTTTCCAGGCGTGCTCGTCTTCCTTCAGGTCTGTCGATCAGGCCGCAACCGGGAACGTCATCCTGCTGTTTTCCGACGGAGAAGACAACGCCGGGCGAACGTCTTCCGATGAAGCGGCGAGAGCCTGCCAGAAAAGCAATACCGAGATATTCGCGTTTCTTTCCAGCACTTCGTCGGCGCATGCGTCAACCGGGCCTAAGGTATTGCGAGAACTTGTTTCGAAAACAGGTGGGCGCGTCTTCGAAGGGGACGACTCGGAGGCTGCGGTCCAGCGCGATCTCGAGGAGATCGAGTCGGAAATGCGGAATCAGTACATGCTTGTCTACAACCCGGCGGAACTGAAACATGACGGTGCGTTTCACGACATCGAATTGCAGCCGCCCGATCGAGTGAGCAGGATCAACGTGAGGTCAGGCTACTTCGCGCCATTGCGGTAGCACGAGGGAGAGGTTCTGCGATCCCACTCATCCGTGGTTATGCTGCGGATGAATGAGGCACAACTTGTACTTGAGGTGTCGAGGGACCTCGGTGCCTAAATGCGAGGCACCGGGGGCAACCTGCGGAACCTCAAATCACGGCGGACACGCGTGCGCGATCCAATCAAGACTGATCGGGGTGAACCCTTCGAAGGAATCATTGTGTCCCGTGCCGGGGATTGAGTGATACTCCTTCGGGTCGCGAGCTAGCGAGAAGAGCTTCGCGCCGTGGGACGGAGGAATCAACTGATCTTCCGCACCGTTTGCAATCAGAACCGGGACATGAATATGGCTAATCTTCTTGTCGTTCTCGAAGCGGTCAAGGACAAGAAGCCTTGCGGGGAGAAAAGGGTAGTGAATCTGTGCGAGTGATGCAATGGAAAGACATGGCGCGAGAAGCATCAGGCCACCCACCGGGAATTCACGCGCCATCTGCACAGCTACGCCGGTGCCGAGAGAGTGTCCGTACAAGATGATGTGCTGCGGCGCAACACCGCTTGCGATCAGTTTCTCGATGCAGGCGCGTGCATCGTTGTACAAACCTACTTCAGTCGGTTTGCCCGGCAATCCGCTGTACCCGCGATATTCTACTGCGAGAAATCCGTAACCGGCCCTGATGTACGGCTCGGCGATCTGGGCGGCACCGAGCAGCGAGTCACCGTTGCCATGGAAGAACACGATAGTGGAAGATTTTGAGCTTGCCGGAGCGTACCATGCCTTCAGGCTGAGACCGTCCGCTGTGGTGACGGGGACCTCCAGAAACCTCTTATTCGGTGCTTTCTCCAGATACCCGCGCGGTGGGAAATAGAGCAGGCTTCGCTGAGAGAAGTAGAAAGCCGCGACGATCGCGGCGTAGGCGACGATAGCTAAAAGCGCGAAGATCCTCAGCACCCTCACTGACCTGTCCTGACCGATTCGTAGGTTTCGCAATTGTACGCCGGGGCCCAAGGTCGACCGGTATAATTCGCGCATTCATGAACAGGGCAGGAGGGTGCGCGATGTGCAAGGTGAATCGACGGGAGTTTCTTGCGACCAGCACGGCGTTTTTGAGCGTGGCGGCCGAAGCGGAGATTCTGCGCGGCAGGACGGTGGCATCTGCAGCGGAATCGGTGGATGTGGACCAGATCGCTCCGGGCGTCTATTTCCACGAAGGCAGCCTTGCAGATGATGCTCCTGCGGCCTGCAACAACGGATGGATTGTCTTTGAGGACTACGTTCTTGTGGTGGACGCCAACTATCCGGCTGGGGCCAAACTGATGATTAGCAAGATTCGAGCGCTCACGGATAAGCCGATCCGGTTCGCCTTCGACACGCATCATCATGGAGATCACGCTTACGGCAATCAGGTGTATGTTGAGGCCGGCGCAGTTCCCGTGGCGCACACGGGCGTGCTGGATGAAATGCGGCGGCTGGAGACGGGCTACTACGGAGGCAAGCCCGGGCGGTGGGAGCAGGCGGTTGGTGGGAGGCCCGATCTGAAGGACACAAGGCTGAAGCCTCCCAGTGTGCTGTTTCCGAAGGAACTCTACTTTGATGACGGAAAGCATCGCGTGGAGTTGATGCACCTCGGCGTTGCGCACACGCGCGGAGATGCGGTGGCGTGGCTGCCGAAGGAGAAGATCCTGTTTACCGGCGATGTGTGCGTGAACGGGCCGTACAACTTTGTCGGCGATGGCGATGTGGAAAAGTGGATCGCCACTCTGGAAGCGGCGAAGAAGCTGGGCGCCACGACGATCTGCACAGGACACGGTCCGCGATCGGTGGCATCGGTGCTGGATGATCAGCAGGCGTTCTTCAAGGTTCTACAGGACCAGGTGCATTCGAAGCTGATGAACGCTTCGCCCGAGGTCGCAAAGGCGAAGATCGAAGAAATCCGCAAGGCGATGAAGGTCAATGCTCAGGTGGCACGCTATGTTTCCGATGGAGGGAAGGACGATGGCTTCCCGGGCCAGGTTCAGAAAGTCTATGAAGAGTTGAGCGGCAAGCCAATGACTGCCTTCGCGGATTATGGCCATACCGCCAGACGGAGTCATGCGCACTCGCACGGTGTGAACCACGCAGGTTGATTTTTCGCGGCTAGCGGGCGATGCGGGCAGAGCCGCCTTTCATGGCGCGTTCGACCTCGGGGAGTGTGGCCATGCTGGTGTCTCCGGCGGTCGTCATTGCAAGCGCGCCGTGGGCAACGCCGCAGCGGACAGCCCAGTCAATCGGCTTGGCGGCGAGCAGGCCGTAGATGAGCCCGGATGCGAAGCTGTCGCCTCCGCCGACGCGATCGAGAATGTCCATTTCGAACTGCGGGACGTGGACGATCTTGTCCTGGTAAAGGGCGATCGCACCCCAGGCGTTGCGGCTGGCTGTGGTGGCTGTGCGAAGCGTGCTGGCGATGAGCTTGAGATTCGGGTAGAGAGCGGCTACTTCGCGGAGCATCTCTTCATATGCGTCGACGGGCAGTTCGGAAAAGTCCTCGGCCACTCCTTTCAACTCGACGCCAAGCATGGCGGAGAAATCTTCCTCGTTGCCGAGGAGGAGGTCGACTTTGCGGACGAGGGTGCGGTTGACTTCCTGTGCCTTGGCCTTGCCGCCGATGGAGCGCCAGAGTGAGTCGCGGTAGTTGAGGTCGTAGGACACGGGCGTGCCGTGCGCGCGGGCTGCGTCCATGGCTTCGGCGGCAACGTCGGCAGTTGAGGCGGAGAGGGCGGCAAAGATGCCGCCGGTGTGGAGCCAGCGGGCGCCGTTCGTTGAGCCGAAGATTGCGGACCAGTCGAAGTCGCCGGGTTTGACCTGGCTGATGGCGGTGTGTCCGCGATCGCTGGAGCCTGCGGCGGCGCGAAGGCCGAAGCCGCGCTCAGTGAAGTTGAGCCCGTTCCGTACGGTGCGGCCGACGCCATCGTAGGGAATCCAGCGGAGGAGGGAGGTGTCGACGCCGCCCTGAAGAATGAAGTCCTCCACAAGGCGGCCGACCGGGTTGTCGGCAAGCGCGGTGGCGATGGAGGTGCGCAGGCCGAAGCAGCGACGAAGGCCGCGGGCGACGTTGTATTCGCCGCCGCCTTCCCAGACGGTGAACTGGCGCGCGGTGTGGATGCGTCCTTCGCCAGGGTCGAGGCGCAGCATGACTTCGCCGAGGCTGATGCAGTCCCAGCGGCGGTTTGCGTCGGGAATCAGAAGAGGTTCCATAGAGAAAATCGATTCACTGAAAACTGTAATGCATGGGGTGGGCGAGGTGGTGCGTGGCTACCTGGCTGAGAGGCGCAGCGATGCACCGTGATAGATTTTGGGGGTCAGCAAAATGGGGTTGACCTGGAGCGCGAAGTTGAGCGCTCGCCTTTAGAAAACACGAGGATAGAGATGAGCACGAAGCTGTTTGATTTGAGCGGCAGGGTTGCAGTTGTTACGGGTGGGACCACGGGCATAGGCCATGCGATTGCGCTGGGACTGGCGGAGGCTGGGGCGGACGTGGTGGCGAGTTCGCGGCGCAAGGAGCAGGTGGAGAAGGCTGCCGGCGAGATTGAGGCGCTGGGGCGCAAGACTCTGCGGGTGACGAGCGATGTGCTCGATCGCGGTTCGCTCGAGAAGGTGCATGATGAGGTGCTGAGCGCGTTTGGCAAGGTCGACATTCTGGTGAATGCGGCAGGAGTGACGTATAAGGCTCCGACGCTGGAGACCTCAGAGGCGGACTGGTCGCGGGTGATTGAGACGAACCTGACCGGGACGCTGCGCGCATGCCAGATTTTTGGGAAGACGATGGTGAAGGCTGGATACGGGCGGATTATCAATATTGCTTCGCTCACGACCTTTGTTGGTTTCTTCCAGGTGGCGGCGTATTCGGCGTCGAAGGCCGCGGTGGGTTCGCTGACCAAAGTGCTATCTGTGGAACTGGCGAAGACCGGCGTGAACGTCAATGCGATTGCGCCGGGAATGTTTCCGACTGAACTGAACGCAAAGCTGATCACGGGCACGCCACGAGGCGAGGAGTTGCACATGCGCGTGCCGATGGGCCGCTGGGGGAAGACGAGCGAACTGGCGGGAGCGGCGATTTTTCTTGCATCAGAAGCGGCGTCGTATGTGACGGGCGAGATTGTGGCGGTGGATGGCGGGTTCCTGGCGAGTGGAGTGAATCAGTAGGGACAGGGATCAGTGGTCAGGGTCAGTGATCAGATTGGCGCGTATGCGAACTGGCCCGGATCGCAGGGCGGGTGAAGCAAATTGAAGATCACGAATGCGTACGTCAATGTCACTTCGCCGGGGCGGAACTTTGTCACGCTGAAGGTGGAGACGGACGAAGGGATTTACGGACTCGGGGATGGCACGCTGAACGGGCGTGAGATGGCTGTGGTGAGCTATCTCACTGAGCATGTAATTCCGTGTATTGTTGGACGCGATCCTTTTCAGACCGAGGACATCTGGCAGTACCTTTATCGCGGCGCGTACTGGCGGCGCGGGCCAGTGACGATGACGGCGATTGCGGCCGTGGATGTGGCGCTGTGGGATATCAAGGGCAAAGCGCTGAATACGCCGGTGTACAACCTGCTTGGGGGAAAGAGCCGCGAGGGCGTGCTGGTGTATGCGCATGCGAACGGAGGCGACATCGACGCTGCGATTGGAGATGTGGCGAAGCACAAGGAGCTTGGATACAAGGCGATTCGCGTGCAGAGTGGGATTCCAGGGCTGAAGAGCACGTACGGGGTTCCGAAGGGGGCGGGGCGTTATGAGCCAGCGGAGCGCGGATTGCCGCATGAGTATGAGTGGTCGACGGAACTGTATCTGCGGCATGTACCGAATCTGTTTGCGCGTGTACGGGAGGAATTCGGCGAGGAACTGCACCTGTTGCATGATTGCCACCACCGGCTGACTCCGATTGAGGCGGGAAGGCTGGGCAGGGAGTTGGAGCCGTTCCATCTGTTCTGGATGGAGGATCCGACGCCGGCGGAGTTGCAGGAAGGTTTCAAGAGAATTCGCGAGCACACGACTACGCCGATTGCTGTTGGCGAGGTGTTTAACTCAGTGTGGGATGCACATGAGCTGATTCGTAACCAGTGGATCGACTATCTGCGTATGACGGTGGTGCATGGAGGCGGGCTGACGCACCTTAAGAAGGCGGCGGACTTCGCGGCGATGTATCACGTGCGGACTGGATTTCATGGGGCGACGGACTTGTCGCCGGTGACGATGGCTGCGGCGCTGCACTTTGATTTGGCAATACACAACTTCGGTATCCAGGAGCATATGCCGCATACGGACGAGACGAACGCTGTGTTTCCTCATAACTACAGCTTCAGAGATGGAATGATGTATCCGGGCGATGCTCCGGGGCTTGGCGTGGATCTGGATGAAAAGCTTGCGGCGAAGTACGAGTACGAGCGGGCGTATCTGCCCGTGAACCGTAAGCTGGATGGAACACTCACGGACTGGTGAGACAAATGGTGAATCCGACGAAGCCGGTAGACGAGCGAACACGGACGATGGCTGGAGAAGAAGTTCCGGCACTGAAGGGGCGCTGGACGATCTGCGCAATGTTGTTTGTGGCGACGACGATCAACTATGTGGATCGTACGGTTCTCTCCGTGCTCAAACCGGACCTGCGCGGACAGGTGGTGCAGTTGCATCCGTTGTTCCCGGGATGGCCTTCGTTCGAGACGAGGATCAATATCACGGATCACGCTTACGGATGGATTCTGTGGGCGTTTCAGATCGCGTACGCGCTGGGAGTCGTCTTCGCCGGGCGGCTTGTGGACCGGATGGGCTGCCGAAAGGGCTATCCGCTTGTGACCGGATTGTGGAGCCTGGCAGCGATGTCGCATGCACTGGTTCGCTCAGTGGCTGGATTTGGAGTGGCGCGATTCTTTCTCGGGCTCGGCGAGAGCGGGAATTTTCCGGCGGCGATCAAGGCTACGGCGGAGTGGTTCCCACCGCGGGAGCGCTCGCTGGCAACGGGGATCTTCAATTCCGGCGCCGGTGTTGGAGCGATTGTTGCGCCGGTGCTCGTGCCGTGGGTTGCTGTGCACTTCGGCTGGAGAGCGTCGTTTCTGGTGACGGGGATCTTCTCGCTGGTGTGGATCGTCTGGTGGTCTATCCAGTACCGCAAGCCGAGCCAATCGATGGACTCGGCGGATGGACCTTCGTTCAAGGCGCCGAATGCAAGCGAGTTTGCGTGGTGGCGACTGCTTCAGTATCGGCAGGCGTGGGCGTTTATGGTGGGGAAGTTTTTAACGGACGCCGTGTGGTGGTTCTTTCTGTTCTGGCTTCCTCAATATTTTCATTCGCGCTTCTCACTTGACCTGACGCACATGGGACTGCCGCTTGTGTCGGTGTACGTGGTCTCGACTTTCGGAAGTGTCTATGGCGGGTGGCTGCCGAAGGGCTACACGCGGCTGGGGATGCCCCTGAAGAAAGCTAGACTGGCCGCGATGCTGACCTGCGCATGCTGCGTACTGCCGGTGGTTACGGTGGGCACCTTGAAGTCGCAGTGGCTCGCGGTGGGACTGCTGGCACTTGCGGCGGCGGCGCATCAGGGATGGTCGGCGAACATCTTTACGACAGTGTCCGATATGTTCCCGTCGGAGCATGTTGGCACTGTGGTGAGCTTTGGGCAGGTTGCCGGCGCATTGGGCGGAGCAATTTTTCAGCCGATCGCGGGCGACGTTTTGCAGCGAGCGAAGGACTTGCACACGCAGTCGGGATTCGTACCGCTGTTTATCTATTCGGGCTGTGCGTACCTGATTGCACTCCTGCTGCTGCGGATGCTGGCGCCGGGACTCAAGAGGGCGGAGCTGCCGAGCAGTTGATGAAGCAACTGCCCGGCCGTTGCGAGGATCCCTAACCTTCGGCCCGGGATTTGTCAGCTGCTTCTACAGTCTGTTCCGAAGAGGCACCCTGATCCGCACCGGATCCGCTTTGCTTTGCGCCGAGCCCGAGGATCTTGCGGTTCTTTTCGGCGTCGGCTCCCGATCCGGCGAAGTCGTCAAAGGCTTTCTCCGTGACCTTGATAATCCACTGTTTGATGAGCTGCGCGCCTTCGGCGGCTCCGACCTTGGGGTGCTTGATGCAGCACTCCCACTCGAGCACGGCCCATCCGGGGTAGTCGTACTGCGCCATTTTGCTGAAGATGGCTTTGAAGTCGATCTGGCCATCGCCGAGGGAGCGGAAGCGGCCGGGTCGATCGATCCATGCCTGGTAGCCGCCGTAGACGCCGGCCTTTCCGTTGGGGCGGAACTCGGCGTCTTTGACGTGAAAGGCGCGGATGCGGTCGTGGTAGAAGTCGATGAACTCGAGATAGTCGAGCTGTTGCAGGATCATGTGGCTGGGATCGTAGAGGATGTTGGCGCGCCTGTGGTTGTTTACTGACTTGAGGAAGCGCTCGAAGGTGACGCCGTCGTGGAGATCTTCGCCGGGATGCAACTCGAAGCAGACGTCGACGCCTGCTTCCTCGAAGAGATTGAGGATTGGAGTCCAGCGCCGGCCTAGTTCGTCAAAGGCTTCTTCGACCAAGCCTGCGGGACGCTGCGGCCATGGATAGAAGTAGGGCCAGGCCAAAGCGCCTGAGAAGGTCGCGTGCGCTTTGAGGCCGAGATTGTTGCTGGCTTCGGCAGCCCACTGCAACTGCTGCGTTGCCCAGACCTGCTGCTCTCTCGGCCTTCCGGAGATCTGGGCTGGCGCGAACCCATCGAGCAGAGCATCGTAGGCGGGATTGCTGGCTACGAGCTGACCCTGGAGGTGCGTTGAAAGTTCGGTGAGCTTAAGGCCTGCGCCGTCGAGGATGCCCGTAATTTCTTCGCAGTAGTCGCGACTCTCGGCGGCTAGTTTGAGGTTGAACAGACGGCTGTCCCATGAGGGGATCTGGACGCCTACGAAGCCGAGCTGCGAGGCCCAGTGCGCCATGCCTTCGAGGGTGTTGAACGGCGCCTGATCATCAGCAAATTGAGCAAGGAAAATTGCCGGCCCAAGAATTGTTTTCATGATTTCGCTCCTATGAATCCTGCTCTAAAACTCAACCCAGCTCTGTTTTTTGCTGCTCTCAACGGCGCGATCGATGAAGCGCATGCCACGCACGCCGGCTTCGATTGAGGGCAGCGTGGATGGGAGTGAAGCTGTGTGGCTGTCCTGCCACGCTATTAGCGCGTCCGAGAACTCTCGGTACAGGACCGCGAAGGCTTCAAGGTAGCCTTCGGGGTGGCCGCCGGGTAGACGCGTGACGGCGCGTGCGTCGTCGCTGAGATATCCCGCAGCGGCGTGCCGGATTTCTTCCGGGCCGTCGAGCCACTTGACGCTGAGGCGATTCGGATCCTCCTGATGCCACTCCAGCGAACCCTTTTCGCCATAGACGCGGAGGCGCATGTCGTTGCGTTCGCCCGCGGCAATCTGCGAGGTCATGAGAACGCTCTGCGCACCATTGTCCATCCGCAGAAGAGCGGTGCAGTCGTCGTCGAGCTTACGGCCCGGAACGACGGAGAGAAGCGAGGCGTTGACGCCAACGACCTTGAGGCCGGTTACGTACTCGGTGAGATGAAACGCGTGCGTGCCAATGTCGCCGATGCATCCGCCGGCACCGCTCTGCGCGGGGTCGGAGCGCCAGGAGGCCTGCTTCTGGCCAGAGGTTTCGATGGGATTCGACAGCCAGCCTTGCAGATATTCGACAGCGATCTTGCGAACCTTCCCGAGTTTGCCGCTCGCGACCATGTGGCGCATTTCGCGGACCATGGAGTAGCCGGCGTAGGTGTGAGTCAGGCCATAGGGGAGGCCGCTCTTTGCGACGGCTTTTTCGAGGTCAACGGCTTCGGCGTAGGTCGCCGTTGCCGGCTTGTCGCTCATGACCGGAAATCCAGCCTCGAGCGCAGCTACGGCGACGGGCATGTGGAGATGGTTGGGCGTGACGATAGCGACGAAGTCGATGGCGTCGCTGCGCTTCTTCTCGGCTTCGATCATTGCCTTGTAATCGGCATAGGCGCGGGCCGGGTCAAGTTTGTACATCTCGCCGGCGGCGCGCGAGCGCTCCGGAGACTGAGAGAACGCTCCAGCTACGAGTTCGATCTTGCCGTCAAGTTCTGCGGCGATGCGATGCACCGGTCCAATAAAAGCACCTGGTCCGCCACCTACCATTCCCATGCGCAATTTGCGCTGAACAGCCATTGAAGCTCCTCAACTTTCGTTCTGTTGTCACACAGAAGTCTCAGGGAGATGGCGCGGGTGCGTCAAATGCGCCACGGTCGAATGGCGGTACTCAGGAGTCGGGCTGGGCGCGTCACACGGCAATGCCGGCAGATTTATAGATCTGAGCGATGTATTGCATGTCGCGGAGACCTTCTTCTCCGGGCGACTGCGGTTCGAGGTTGTTTTGAAGGCAATGGGAGAAGTGTTCGGATTCGGCCTGGAAGTGGGAAGGGTCTTTCGAGGGGTTTGGCTCGTCGAGCTGCTTGCCGGAGAGCTCGCCGCGTAGATGGAGGCCGTCATATGCGAAGGCGTTATCGACCTGGAACCAGCCTTTGGAGCCGTAGACGCGGAAGTAGCCCCCCATGTTGGCGCCGTAGGTGGTGCTGCAACTTGCGAGGATGCCGGAGGGGAAGTGCATCGACCATGAGACGTTCTCTTCGACTTCGTTGAAGCGGCCGTCGTGATCAATGACGGAGGAGTACGCGGAGATGTGGCCGGGCTCTTCGCCGGTGAGATAGCGACAGGCGTTGAGCGAGTAAATGCCGACGTCGTAGAGCGGCCCGCCGCCGGCGAGCGCTTTGCTGAGACGCCATTCGCCTTTAGCGATGTTGAAGCCGAAGGCGCTCTGGATGGTCTGCACCTGGCCGAGGACGCCGTCGCGGATGAGCTTGATGGAGCGCAGGTTGGTGGGCTCATAGTGGCATCGGTAGGCGACCATCAGCTTTTTGTTAGCGGCTTTGCAAGCGGCGATCATCTTTTCGCAGTCTTCGACGCTGGTGGCCATTGGCTTCTCGCATAGCACGTGCTTGCCGGCCTTGGCGGCGCGGATGGTGTACTCGGCGTGCATCGAGTTGGGCAGGGCGACGTAAACGGCGTCAACGGCGGGATTGCGGGCGATCTCGTCGAAGTTTTCGTAGCTGTAGATGGAACTGGACGGGATGTTGTTCTGGGCAGCGATCTTTTCGGCTTTGTCGCGGTGTCCGCTGACGAGGGCGGTGATTTGCGAGTTGTTGGTAGCATGTGCACCGGCGATGAAGTGTCCGGCGATGCGGCCGAGTCCGATGACGGCGTAGCCGATTTTCTTTTCGCTTGATTGGGCGCGGGCAGATGCGGGGATTAAATGAGCGGCTGCGCCGAAAGCGGCAAGGCGGGAGAAGTCTCTGCGTGTGATGGTCATGGGACCTCGAAGAGGGATACACACCGATTGTAGTGTCGCGGACGATGTGGACGGTGCCTTTCTAAACAGGTAGATCCGGAAGGCCAGGCTGATGGAGGAGCAGTTTGAAGGGTGGATGATGTCGTTTTTGATCGTTTAGCAAGTTAGCGGCGCTTCGCGCCGTAGCTAGTTGCCGAGTCAGCGGGTTTGTGGTGGTGCGGGCTTTGTGGCTGCAGATATCGGACTGGGAGGAGGACGCCCGCTCATCGCTCAACCACCCCAGCGACGAAGACCTGTCGCCCGGGGACCCCGGACGAAGCGATGAACGGGGCACAGCTTTGATGGTGCGGGCTTTCGAGGTAGACGCGATCGTCCGACCGCGGGGAGGAGCCGTCGCGCTAAGATCGGCTTTATGGAAAAGCTGGTTTTGGATGGGCAGGCGCTGACGCTGAACGAGATCGAGGATGTGGCGGCTAAAGGCATGCGGGTGGAGGTGGCGCCGGAGGCTTTGAGGCGTGTAGCGGAGAGCCGCGGGCTGATTGAGGGGATTCTGGCGGCGGGTGAGACGGTGTATGGCGTGAACACCGGGTTTGGAAAGCTGGCGGATGTTCGCGTACCGGGCGACAAGCTGGCGGAACTGCAAATCAATCTTGTGCGGAGCCATGCGGGAGGCGTGGGGCAGCCGCTGAGCGAGGCGGAAGCACGCGCGATGGTGCTGCTGCGGGCGAATGTGCTGGCGAAGGGATTCAGCGGAGTGCGGCCGGAGCTGCTGGAGCTATTGGTGGCGATGGTGAATGCGGGCGTGAATCCGGTGATTCCGGAGAAGGGGTCAGTCGGGGCGAGCGGGGATCTGGCGCCGCTGGCGCATCTAGCGCTCGTGGTGGTTGGCGAGGGAGAGGCGTTCTATCGCGGAGAGCGGATTGAGGGCGGCGAGGCGCTGCGGAGGGCGGGGCTGAGGCCTGTGGAGTTGACGGCGAAGGAAGGGCTGGCGCTGCTGAACGGGACGCAGGCGATGACGGCGGTGGGTGCGCTGGCGGTGGCGCGGGCGCGGCGCGTAGTGGAGTTGTGCGACGCGTCAGGAGCGATGGCGCTCGACGCGTTGAAGGGAACTCCGGCGGCGTTCGATGCGCGGATCCAGAAGGCTCGGCCTCATGCGGGACAGATTGCGGCGGCAGAGCATTTGATGAAGCTGCTGGAGGGCTCGCAGATTCGCGAGTCGCACCGGGAGCACGATACGCGCGTGCAGGATGCGTATTGTTTGCGGTGCATGCCGCAGGTGCACGGGGCCGTGCGCGGGGTGCTGGAGCATGTGGCGGGCGTGCTGGAGGTTGAGGCGGGCTCGGCCACGGATAATCCGCTGGTGTTTGCAGGGACGAATGCGGCGGTGATTTCGGGTGGAAATTTTCACGGAGCGCCGTTGTCGTACGCGTTTGACTATGCGGCGATTGCGATGACGGATTTAGCGGGGATTACGGAACGGAGAATCGATCGGCTGCTGAATCCGGATATTAATGAGGGACTGCCGGCGTTTCTGGCGGTCGATCCGGGGTTGTCGTCGGGGTTCATGATCGCGCAGATTGTGGCGGCGGCGCTGATCAACGAGTGCCAGGTGCTGGCGCATCCTTCGTCGACGGGGAGTATTCCGACGGATGGAGGCAAAGAGGATCACGTGTCGATGGGGATGACGGGAGCGATCAAGCTGCGGCAGATTGTGGAGCATGTGGAGCGGGTGCTGGGAATTGAGCTGATGTGCGCGGCGCAGGCGCTGGAGTTTCGGAGACCGTTGAAGTCGAGTACTCGGATTGAGGAGGCGCATGCTGCGATTCGCGGAGTGGTGCCGCGGCTGGAGCGGGATCGGGTGCTGGCGGGGGATATCGAGGCGATGGCCTTAGCGGTGCGGAGTGGGGTATTGGATGGATGGAGGGGATAGAGTTGGCTCCGCGTTCCGTGTTCTTCTCTTAGCGGGTCAGCGGCGCTTCGCGCCAAGCGGGTCAGCGGGTCAGCGGATCTTTACTCTCGGAAAACAACGGTTGTCGCGTGCCGACAACTTGAGACGAACCTTCGTCAGCAGATGTTGGCGGTGAGTAAGAAAAGCGACTGCAGATGGTTCGACTCACCACCACCGAACTGAAGAAAACGTTTGGGGCCCCGTTCGCTCAGCATGACAGTCGTTGTAGTTAGGTTTTCAGTTGGCGCCATTGAGACTTATCCCCGGTCCCCAAAAGCGAGGGACCGGGGGCACCCACATGATCAAGTGATTAGGTGGAGCGCGTGAAGGACTTTTACTTCAGGTGGGTGACGGGGTTGCGGTCGGGGTGGGCTGGGTCTTTGATGATGCGGCCGCCTTGCATGACGAAGGCTACGTGTTCCATGACGGTGATGTCGGCGAGGGGATCGCCTTGCACGGCGACGATGTCGGCATAGCGGCCGGGCTCGATGGTGCCGACGTCTTTGTCTTTTTCGAGCATGGTGGCAGCGTTGATGGTGGCGGCTTGAAGGGCTCCGAGGGTGGTCATGCCGCCGCGGACGAGTGCGCCAAATTCTTTGGAGACTGATTCGTCGACGTCATCGTCGTCGACACCATAGGCGACGCGGATGTGGTGAGCGAGGGCGAGCTTGAAAGCGGGGCCCTGCGCAGCCATGATCTCTTTGCCCTTGGCGAAGGAGTCGGGGTCGCGGCCTTTGCTGAGGCCGGTCTCCATGTCGTGCTGGAAGCAATAGAGAGTAGGGACGAGCCAGGTGTGATGCTGCTCCATGAGCTGGGCGCCTTCTTCGTCGAGCATGGTGCCGTGTTCGATGGAGTCGACGCCGGCGCGGACCGCGGCTTTGATTCCGGCTGCGCCTTCGGCGTGGGCCATGACTTTCTTGCCGGCCCGGTGGGCGATTTCAACTGCTGCGGCCATCTGCGCTTCGCTGAGTTCCTGGACGTGGAAGTCGGAGATGGGGTCCATAACACCGCCGGTAGCCATGAGCTTGATCCAGTCGGCGCCGTATTTAATGTCGCGGCGGACGACGTGGGCGATGTCGTCGACGGTGTCGGCGACGTTCGGACGGCGGGGCAGGTCCATGTCGGCGGAGAAGGGAGTGCCGTCGCCGTGTCCGCCGGTGAGGGAGACGCAGCTGCCTGCGGCGGTGATGCGGGGGCCAAGGATGATGCCGCGCTTGACGGAGTCGCGCAAGGCGAATTGTGGGTAGTCGGCGGGGCCTTCACAGGCGTCGCGGAGCGAGGTGAAGCCGTGGTCGAGCCAGAGGCGGAGGTTATAGACGCCCCAGAGGGTGTGTTGCGGAATGGAGGTGCGCAGTTCGACGGCAATGCTTTGCGATGTGGGATTGGAGAGCGTGTGGGCGTGGGCGTCGATGAGGCCGGGGAGGACGGTGTAGCTGGAGAGATCGGTGACGGGGATGCCGGAGGGTGCGGAGTCGGCGATGGATTGAATACGGTCGCCGGCGATGAGGATGTAGGCATGCTGGCGGACATTGCCGGTGCGGACGTCGATGAGTTTGCCGGCGAGGACTGCCTGCGTGGTAGCGGGTTTGGAGTCTTGCTGGGCCGACGTGATGGATATGCAGAGGAAGACAACCGCGGCAAGGATCAGGGAAGTTGAACGTGTCATCTTGGGTTTGAAGGTAACACTTCGAGAGACAGTTTTTAGTTGTCAGTTGTCAGTTGGTGGTGAGTTCTTAGTTCACAGTTCGTAGTTCATAGTTCCTAGTTCCTAGTCCACGGCTCTCAGTATCTTCGGTTCGCTGGTCTTCAAAGGCGGAAGACCTGGTGCACCCGGTTTTCCTAAGAGCAAATGAAAACCCCGGTCCCGAAAACGAGGGACCGGGGCACCCGATGATGGCGTGGTGAGTCGCTAGTGGGCGGAGTCGCTGGTGCTGTGCGATTGCGTTTGCAGCCAACTGCGGAGGTTGGGTTCCTGTAGTTTGCGAAGTTCGATGCAGCCGTTAATGCGCTCGATGGCGTGCTTGAGCGTTTGGTCAGCGGCGGGAACTTTGTGGGTTGAGAAGAACTGCGAGACGTCGTCGCGGGCATCTGCAGAGCAGAAGGAGCTGGTGGCGCCGACGACTGCTGAGCCGAGCTCGGGGGTGAATTCTTTCTTCACCTCGTCCCAGTGGTTCTGGATGAAGCTCCAGGCGAGGTCGCGGGTCTTGTCCGTATCGAGTGCGATGGCGAGTTGGATGGCAGCGTCCTGATTACGGACCTTGTCAGAGACTGCGTACTCGAGGGCGCGTTTTGCCAAGTCGGGGTTTTCGAAAAGCGCGAGCAGGTGAAGTGCGCCGGTCTGGATTTCGGGATTGGTTGAAGTCTCGGCGATCTTCTGCAGCTGATCGAAGAGAGCGGCGTCGCCGTTGCGAGCGGTGATTTGGAGCGCGGTCTGAGCGAGGTTGGGTTCGACCGATGCGGGGTTGGCAAGATATTTCTGGCTCATCTCACGGGCCTGTGCGAGGATTTGCGGATCGTTGGCTTCGCCAAGAGCGGCGAAGAGAAGAGCGCGAAGCTGCTTCTTGTTGGGCGTGTCGGAGGCGGAGGGCGGACCGAGCCTAGTGTACTCCGCCTCGAAGTTCTGGCGGAACCAGCTTTCGAGAGCGTCCTTCTCCTGCGGTGTTGCGGCAACGCGTTCGCGAATCGCGGCAAGCCCGTCGAGAGCGGTGGAGACGACGTCTGCGTTGGAGTCGTCCTTGATCGCGGAGACCAGTTTGAGATAGTCGCCGACGGTGGCTTTATCTGCGCGGACCTGAGCCCACTCATCGCCGATGAGGCTGATGCGCTCGGGAGGCGTGAGTGTGATTTCGAGATGCGCGGTGATTGCGGAGTAGTCGCCGGGAGTGTAGGCCGTGCGGTAGTAGCCTTTGCCGCCGGCGTTGGCGAAGAAGGGTTGATTGTCGGGGACGTTGAGTGAAGTGGTCTCAGGAGTGAGGAGCTGGCAATCCTGCTTGTTACCGGCGGTTTTGAAGCAGACAGGGAGCGTCCACTTCTGTGCGGGATCGGGCTGGATGCTGGGGCTCAGGAAGAAGCGCCGCTGCGAGACGGAGACCTTTCCGCCGGAGGGCTGGCCGAAGGTGAGGAGCGGTACGCCGGGCTGGCCAATGAGTCCGTCCATGATTTTGTCCACGGGCTTGTGGCTGGTGGCGGTCTGCGCGTTCCAGAAATCTTCAGCGGTCGCATTGCCGTAGAGATGCGCGGAGAGGTAGCTGTGCACGCCCTGCCGAAAGACTTCAGGACCGACGTAGTTTTCGACGCTGAGCAGAACGTCGCTGGCTTTGCCGTAGGAGATGCCGTCGAACATCTGTTCGATTTCGTCACGCGTGTCGGCGCGGGCTCGTATGGCGCGCGTGGTGGGCTGCGCGTCAAGGTTGAGCGTGCCGTCAAGGCCGGAGATGACCATCTGATCGATGTTCCACTCGGGGTGCATGGCGGCGACAGGCTTGTTTTCCATCCAGGTGGCGAAGCCTTCGTTGAGCCAGACGTTGTCCCACCATTGCATGGTGACGAGATCGCCGAACCACTGGTGCGCCATTTCGTGTGCGATGACGAGGGCGACCTCGCGCTTCGCGTTCTCAGAGGCAGTTTTGGGATCGATGAGAAGTGCGGTTTCGCGGTACGTGATGGCGCCGAAGTTCTCCATTGCGCCGGCTTCGAAGTCGGGCAGGCCGATGAGGTCGAGTTTCTTGAGGGGGTAGGGAATGCCGAAGTAGTTGTTGTAGTAGTGAAGCACGTACTTAGCAACGTCTACACCGTAGGGGGTGAGGGCGACCTTGTCGGGTGTGGAGCAGGTGCGAATGGCGACGCCATCTTGGGAACCGGATGAGCACTTGAAATCGCCTACGAGGAAGGCGACGAGGTAGGTGGACATCTTCGGCGTAGTGAGGAACTTGATGGTGTGCTTGTCGGCGGCCGGGCCGGGCTTGTCGCTGAGGACAGGGCCGTTGGAGATGGCGGTGTCGCCCTTGTCAACGATGAGGGTGACATCGTAAGTGGCCTTGAAGGCAGGCTCGTCGAAGGAGGGGAAGGCTCGGCGCGCATCGGTGGATTCGAATTGCGTGACGGCGTAGTTGCGCCTGGCTGTTTTGGAGAGATAGAAGCCGCGCAACTGGCCGTTGAGGATGCCGCTGTACTCGATGTGCAGGGTGGCTTTGCCGGCGGGGAGCTGATCGGGAACGGTGAAGGTGACCTGTTCCTTTTCTTTGTCGATGGAGACGGTGGCGGTTTGGTCCTTGCCTGAGGCGGAGATTCTGACTGAATCGAATGTCAGGTCGTTGGCGTTGAGTGCGATGCTGCTGGTGGGCTCCGCGAGCGTGACATCAATGGTTTCGGAGCCGGTGAAGGTGGCGGCTTTGAGATCGGGGGTGAGAGTGAGTGCGTAGTGCTGGGGAAGGACGGTGGTGGGGAGGCGTTGGGCTTGGGCGGGTGAGATCCAGCTGATGCAGGCGATGAGACTACAGGACAGAGCAAGGCGCATGGAGCGCCGGGGGAGACTCGTATTCATTCAATCCTCGTGAACCTTATGTACCGATGAAACTCGGGGTTCCACCTTTTACTTCGAGCGGCTCGAAATGCGGCTAAGTCGCACTAAGGAAATGCCTGATACCGACAGGACCTGCAGTGCGCTGGCCTTTGTCATTTTAGGGTACAAGGCCGTCAGAAGGTAGGTACGGGATGTGACGGAATGAAGTTCCAGCGGGATGAGGCGGAAGGCGGGATTAGGTCGCGTGCAGAATCATCGTCCCTACGGGACTCGTTCGTTTACTTCCGAGTGCCCGGCGCTGAAGCGCGGGGCTACGTACGTTGCGCCTGCGGCGCGGATGATCGCTGGGTGAGGTGATGAGGATATTTCTTTGCAGTCGGTGTTGGAGATTGTTTTTAGGACAAGGGCAGCGAGTTAGCGCCGCTACGCGGCGTTAGCGAGTTAGCAAGTTAGCGGGTGGGCTGTGGAGCGGAACTAGTGAGTTTCGACGACAGACGCTTCGGGTTGCTTGCGTGTGAGGAGGGAGTCGAGGAGGAGCAGGCAGGCACCGATGACGATGCAGCTGTCGGCGACGTTGAAGTCGGGCCAGTGGTAGCCGAAGATGTGGACCTCGATGAAATCGACGACAGAGCCGTAGCGAATGCGGTCGTGAAGATTGCCGATGGCGCCGCCGAGGACGAGGGCCAGCGCAATGGTGGTGAGGCTGATGCGACTGCCGAGCCGGATGAGCGCGATGAGGACGGCGAGTCCGGCGAGGGCGGAGAAGGCGATGAGTCCCCAGCGAACGGCGTTGGGCGAAGCGGAGTCGGCGAAGAGCGAGAAGGCTGCGCCTTCGTTGAGCCAGTGGGTGATGCGGAGGAAGCCGGGAATGACGGTGATGGCTTCGCCCAGAGCGATGTGGGTGGAGACGAGCGCCTTGGTGAAGCGATCGGCGACGATGATGAGCGCTGAGAAGAGGAGGAGCCAGGGAAGTTTGCGCGGCGGGGGAAAGCTCACTTAGCTGCCTCCGGCTCGGGTTCGGGAATGCCCATCTCGTGGAGGGCGTGGTGGCAGCGGGTGCAGACGTTTTGCCAGATGCCGTAGCTGGAGACTTCGGGCATGAAGTTCCAGCAGCGGGCGCATTTGTGGCCACTGGCGGGAAGGGCAGTGATCGCGAGCGGCACGTCGGCGCTGCTGGAGAGAACGCGGACATTGGAGACGTTGATGATTTCCTTCAATCCGGCGGCGTGGCGCTGGAGGAGCGCGAGGTCTTCGCCGGAAGCGGCGATCTCGACGTCGGCTTCGAGGCCCTTTCCGATGCGCTTGGCTTGGCGGGCTTCTTCGAGAACGCGGAGAGCTTCGTCGCGGATGGCGAAGATCTGCTTCCACTCTTGGAGGACGAGAGCGGGGTCGGAGGAGAAGATGGCTTCGCGTTTGGGGAAGAGAGCGAGATGGACGCTCTCTTCGCGGCCGGCGATTTTGGGGAGGTATTCCCAGACTTCGTCGGCGGTGAAGCTCAGGATGGGGGCGACGAGGCGGACGAGGGCTTCGGTGATCTGCCAGAGGACGGTCTGTGCGGAGCGGCGCTCTTTGCTCGTCGGCGCAAAGGTGTACATGCGGTCTTTCAACACGTCGAGGTAGAAGGAGCTGAGGTCGACGATGGCGAACTCGTTGACGGCGTGATAGACGCGGTGGAATTCAAAGGCCTCGTAGAAGGCGAGGATCTTTTCGGTAAGTTCGCGGGTGCGGGCGAGCATGTAGCGATCGAGTGGCAGGAGTTCGCACTCCGCGACGCGATCCCGCGTGGGATCGAAGCCGTTGAGGTTGCCGAGGAGGAAGCGGAAGGTGTTGCGCAGCTTGCGATATAGCTCGGCGCAGCGGGCCATAAGGTTTTCGCTGGCGGCCATGTCTTCGCGGAAGTCGATGGAGGCGACCCAAAGGCGGACGATTTCGCCGCCCATGCGTTCGGCGATGTCGACGGGGTCGACGCCGTTGCCGAGAGATTTGGACATGGCGCGGCCCTGTTCATCGAGGGTCCAGCCGGCGGTGGCGACGTGCGAGTAGGGCGCGCGGCCGCGGAGGGCGACGGAGGTGAGGAGGGAGGAGTGGAACCAGCCGCGATGCTGGTCGCCACCTTCAAGGTAAAGGACCTCGGGGCGGACAGGGGTTAAAGCCCCGGCTTGTTTTGAAGCGACCTTCGGCACGACTGAAGTCGTGCCCTGACGCTCCTCGCCTCCCAAATTGTTGGAACCCGTACCGGCAGTCGTGTCCTGATAGGTTTCTGCGCGTTGGAAGGCTGTGTAAGCCGGTCTGAGGTCGGGGTCGGATTCGCAGACGGCGAACCAGCTAGTGCCGGAGTCGAACCAGACGTCGAGGATGTCGGTCTCTTTGCGGAACGTGGTGCCGCCGCACCTGGCGCATCTGGTTCCGGCGGGAAGGATGTCGGAGATGGCGGTAGTGTGCCAGGCTTCGGCGCCTTCGCGTTCGAAGAGATCGACGATCTTCTTGTCGAGCGCGGGATCGATGATGGGGTCGTTGCAGCCCTCGCACATGAAGACGGCGATGGGCACGCCCCAGATGCGCTGGCGGCTGATGCACCAGTCGGGGCGGGTGGCGATCATGTTGGTGATGCGCTCTTTGCCCCAGGAGGGATCCCAGACGACCTTGTCGATTTCTTCGATGGTGAGTTGACGGAAAGTGGTATCGGCGCCGTCGGCGCGCTTCATCGGCGTTTCAAGCGAGATGAACCACTGCTCTGTGGCGCGGAAGATCACGGGGTTGTGGCAGCGCCAGCAGTGGGGGTAGGAGTGCTGGAGGTCGCTAACGGCAAGAAGAGCGCGGTGTTCCTCGAGCATGGCGATGACGATGGGGTTGGCCTGCCAGACGGTCTTGTCTTCGAAAGGAGGCGGAGAGGCGAGCTTCCAGGCGTCGGGATCGGCGTGGAGGCGGCCGGCGGAGTCGACGCGGCACGTCTGATCCAATGAATAGCGCTGGCCGGTGTAGAAGTCGTCGGCGCCGTGGGAGGGAGCGGTGTGAACTGCGCCGGTACCCTGGTCGGCGGTGACGTAGGTTCCAAGGACGCCGAGGATGCTGCGCTCGAGGAAGGGGTGTTTGTAGGTGGTGTGCTCGAGCTGGCTGCCTTTGAAACGGGCGAGTTCAGTGGTGTTGCCGAGCTTGCAGGCGGCGATGACGGCGGGGGCGAGTTCGGCGGCGACGATGTAGACGGGGCCGGCTTTCCCGCTTCCCACACTGCTACCCGCAGGGGAGGAGTCGCCGGTTTGGGCACCACTCCCAGGTCCCCAAGTGCGAGGGACCTGGGGCACCCCTTGTGGAGAGTCCGATGTGGAGAGGGCGACGTATTCGAAGTCGGGATGGAAGGTGACGGCCATGGAGGCGGGTATGGTCCATGGAGTGGTCGTCCAGATGATGGTGTAGACTTCGCGTCCGGCGAGGGCAGGCGTAAGGGCCTCGGGCGCGGAGGTCATGCGATAGCGGACGTAGATGGATGGGCTGGTGTGGCTCTCGTATTCGACTTCGGCTTCGGCGAGGGCGGTGCGGTCGTGGATGCACCAGTAGACGGGTTTGAGTCCGCGGTAGACGAAGCCCTTCTCGAGGAAGCCGTAGAAGGCCTCTAGAGTGCGGGCCTCGTAGTCGCGGGCCATGGTCATGTAGGGCTTTTGCCAACGCCCGAAGACACCGATGCGCTCGAATTGCTGCGTTTGCAGGTCAATGTATTTCTGGGCGTAGGCGCGGCAGGCATCCAGCACTGCCGGTGCGGGCATCTCCAGCTTTTTACGGCCGAGTTGTTCGTCGACCTTGATCTCGATGGGCAGGCCATGGCAGTCGAAGCCGGGGACGTAGGGCGAGTCGAAGCCGGCCATAGTTTTTGACTTCACGACAAAGTCTTTGAGTCCCTTGTTGAGGGCGTGACCGAGATGGATGGGGCCGTTGGCGTAGGGAGGTCCGTCGTGAAGCAGGTAGGCGGGACGGCCGGCGCTGGCTTCGCGGAGCTTCTGGTAAAGGCGCTGTTCGGCCCACTTTTTGAGGCGCAGGGGCTCATTCTGAGGCAGATTTGCCTTCATGGGGAAGGCAGTTTGCGGCAGAGAAAGGGTCGCCTTTAGTTCAGGCGCAGAAGACATTGGAACTCCCGTAAGCGAAAGAGAATCTTGAATGTTTAGTTTAGATCAAATGGCGGGTCGAGGGACGCAACGGGTGCCGGTTGGAGGGCGCGGGTCGGTCGGGTCAGAGGCGGAATGATTTGGTTTTAGTTAACACCATTGGCACTTTCGGTTCATTGAATTGAAGTATCGAGGTGGGCGAGAATTTTGCGGTAACAACTGCTTACCCCGCCCGTCTATCGTTTATGGGAACTCTCACTTCGGAGAGCTATGGTTCTCTGGAGAAGTCAGCAATCCTGGATACTGCCAAAGCTCATCTAAAGACAAGCGCGGGCAGTGTCGAGCATAATGGAGAGGTGGACCTGGACGTGAGCGATAGCCCGACGGGGCGGTCGCAGCAGAGAGGACCAGCATCGGCATCTATGGCAAACGACGTACTTACACAGACTGAGCTCAAGGACGACTTGCCCTCGGCCGAAGGACACGAGTTTGACTCGTTCTTCGGGAAGCCTTTTGAAGAGAAGCCGATCTGGAAAGAGCTCTACGATCAGATTCACGATGTCTTCTTCCCCCCGAAGCTTCCCCCCCTTGTTCTGACGTCGAAGCCGATCCCGGTCGTAGACCGCATGGCGGTGAAGACCAATCCATGGGCAGTGGGCACGTCGGGTGCGGTGAATCTTGCGATTCTGGCGGTGGCGATCTGGCTGGGGCTGACGATCATTCATCCGGTGGTGAAGCCGAAGGTCGACCTGACTAACGTGGATGTTAGCGACATTCTGAAGGCGCCGAAGATGACGGCTCCCGCAGGCGGCGGTGGCGGCGGCGGATCGCATGACATTGTGGATCCGATGAAGGGCAAGTTGCCTCCGCGGATGAAGGATCCGATCACGCCTCCAATGGTGCCGGTGTTGGAGAAGCCGAAGCTCGCCTTTACGCCTGCGATCAACGTGCAGAAGGACATTACCCTGCCGGATAACCCGGAGATGGTGAACTTTGGCGTGAAGAACTCCGCGAACGTTAGCCTGGCTTCGAATGGCTCGGGTGGCGGAGGCGGAATGGGCAGCGGCTACGGCGGCGGCCTTGGCTCGGGCAATGGAAATGGATTTGGGCCGGGGAGCGGCGGCAATACCGGCGGCGGGGTCTACCGGATTGGCGGCGGTGTTTCTGCACCGATCCCGATCTTCACGCCTGAGGCTGAGTTCAGCGATGAGGCGCGTCGCGCGAAGTACCAGGGCGTGGTGTTGATCTCGCTGATTGTGGATGCGCAGGGAAATCCGCAGAATCCGCGTGTGGTTCGCCCTTTGGGCATGGGGCTGGATGAGAAGGCGCTTGAAGCGGTGCGGAAGTACAAGTTCAAGCCGGCGATGAAGGAAGGTAAACCTGTGCCGGTGATGATGAGTATTGAGGTGAACTTCAGGCTGTACTAGGGAGCTAGGGACTAAGGGACGTAAAGATCGGGAGCGGAGCGCGATGGCGCTTTGCTCTTTTTGTTTGGGGTGCGTAGGGAGTAGTGAGTAGCTAAGACTCTGTGGACTTGTTGGGGTCAGTTGTCAATCGATTTAGTTCACAAGTTGAGTCATGGAGGCCGTGGTAATCTTCCGTGTTCGGATGCGGAGGATTGCGATGCGTTCTGTGCTGCGCGGGTGTGTGTTCGGAGTTGTCGGTATTGGGTTAGCGGCGGCTGGCTTTGCGGGGCGCGCGGTGGCGCAGGCTGACTATCCATTCCGCGACACGTCGCTTTCAGATGACGCGCGCATTGACGATCTGCTGAAGCGGGTGACCCTCGATGAGAAGGTACTGCTGATGTCGGATCATCCGAAGATTCCGCGGCTGGGGATCGTGTTCTCGGGGCAGGTGGAGGGGCTGCACGGGCTCGCTTTGGGAGGCCCCGCGAACTGGGCGGCACGGGGACGTCAGCCGGCAGGAACGACGACCTTTCCGCAGGAGAAGGGGCTTGGCGCGACGTGGGATCCGGAGTTGCTGAAGAAGGTTGCGGCGCTTGAGGGCGAAGAGGCGCGCTACTTCTACCAGAACCCGGTGTGGGATCGGGGAGGCGTCGTTGTGCGCGCACCAAATGCGGATTTGAGCCGTGACCCGCGTTGGGGCAGGACAGAAGAGTCGTACGGAGAAGACCCATATCTGGTGGGCACGCTCACGGTAGCGTTCGCGCAGGGATTGCAGGGGCCCGATCCGAAGCACTGGCAGGCGGCGTCGTTGATGAAGCATTTCATGGCGAACGAAAACGAGAACGGGCGTACGCACACTTCGTCTGATTTCGATGAGAGGCTGTTCCGCGAGTACTACTCGGTTCCGTTTCGCATGGGGTTCGAACAGGGCGGATCGCGCGCGGTGATGGCGTCGTACAACGCGTGGAACGGCACGCCGATGACGGTGAATCCGGTGCTGAAGAACGTGATGGTCAAGGAGTGGGGTAATGATGGCCTGATCTGCACAGATGGCGGTGCGCTGACGCTGCTTACGACTGCGCACAAGGCGTTTCCGGACAAGGAGCATGGATCGGCCGCGGCGGTGAAGGCGGGAATCAATCATTTTCTGGATACTTATATTCCCGATCTGACAAAGGCGCTGAAGGATGGACTGCTGACGGAAGCGGACATGGATGCATCGCTGAGGAATCTGCTGAGGGTGTATCTGCGGTTAGGTGAGTTTGATCCGGCGGGTGCTGATCCGTACGGCAAGGTGGGGCGCGAAACAGGAGGTGAGGTGCCCCCGTGGGAGCGCGAGTCGAGCATGAGCCTGGTGCGGCAAACGACGGACGAGTCCATCGTGCTGCTGAAGAACGAGAACAATACGCTGCCGCTGGACAGGAAGAATCTGAAAACAATTGCGCTGATCGGGCCGTGGATCGATACGGTGCTGCAGGACTGGTATAGCGGGACGTTTCCGTATGCCGTGAGCATTCTCGATGGCGTGCGCGAGAAGGCGAGCAGCAATGTACTCGTGCTGTTCGCGGATGGGTCGGACGAGAACGAGGCCGCGGCGCTGGCGAAGAGGGCGGATGTGGCGATTGTGGTGGTGGGGAATCACCCAGTGTGCAATGCCGGCTGGGATCAGTGCGCGACGCCATCAAACGGGAAAGAGGACGTTGATCGCAAGACGATTGTGCTGGAGCAAGAAGAGCTAGTTAAGAAGATCTTCGCGGCGAATCCGAAGACGGTTGAGGTGCTGCGATCGAGCTTTCCGTATTCGATTGTGTGGAGCCAGGGGAATGTTCCGGCAATTGTGCACATGGTGCACAACAGCCAGGAGGAAGGGCACGGACTCGCGGATGTGCTGTTTGGCGATTATTCGCCGGCCGGACGGCTGACGCAAACGTGGCCGACAGGCGACGCGCAGCTGAAGCCGATTCTGGACTACAACCTGCTGGATGGCGAGACGTACCTTTACAGCAAGGAGAAGCCGCTGTATGCGTTCGGGTATGGGTTGAGTTACACGACCTTCGAATACAGGAGCGTGGGTGCGAGCGCGGCGCGCATGGAGCCGGACGGCAGCGTGAAGGTGCACATCAAGGTGAAGAACACGGGCAAGAGGCCGAGCGATGAGGTGGTGCAGATGTATGTGCAGCATCTGGGATCGGCTGTGACGCGGCCGCAGCTTGAATTGAAGGGATTCAGGCGGGTTCGCATTGAGTCCGGCGCGGAGAAAGATGTTGCCCTGCAGTTGAATGCACGCGATCTGGCGTACTGGGATACGGCGGCGCATGCCTGGAGGGTGGAGAAGGAGAAGGTGCGGATTCTGGCGGGTGGTTCGAGTGACAAGCTGCCGGTGCAGACGACGGTGGATGTGATCGATGCGAAGGAGTTCAGGCCGTGATGGCGATGTTCGGAACCCGATTGTTCGATAACCGATCCTTCGCAGATTGAGGTTCGTTGTTCCCATGTCCCCCGGGTGGGAGGGAACCTTCGATAGGCTCGGGGGCACCCGCATGATTTTCGAGTGCGTAGGTTAACGCTCGGCCACTATAATCCGCGCATGCACACCTCCTCCCATCGATCCACGACCCGGGCCGGTAGCGTCGGCAAACGGGATTTGGGTGAACTGATCGCCAGTCTTGCTCTGCAGAGGTTTGAGTGGGCCGCCTACCGTCTTTCTCTGCAGCCAGAACGCGTTGTGCTTGAACCGCTGCTCAAGCATGGATTTCTTCACGGCACGGTATCAAGCGCCAGCAGGGATGAACAATCGATTGTGCTCGCTTTCTGTTTTGAGAATGGGCGCAAGCGGGAGGAATTTCTGTTTGCGGTTTCAGTTGCAGGAGTACAACTGGATCATTTCGTTCCGAGCGCGGAAGAGATCAAGGGATTGGCGCCTGTGGGGCGAGTGATCGATATGGATCCGGAGATGATGGTTGCGATCGGAAGAGATCGCGCTGTGCAGCGCCTGGCGGCGAAGAAGATGCAGGAGAAGATGCGGGCGCGGGCTGGAATGCAAGAAGCTTCGCGGGCCGGGGCTAATCCGCTCTAGCTCGCTCGGAATCTGACGATCGACTGAGACCGGCTAAGAGTATCAGCGCGGTTGTCTATCGACGCGATGAGCGAAACGAATTCCGCAGTCATGAAAACGGTTCTGGTCTTTGTTGGCGCGTTTGTTTGGGCGGCAGCCCCCGCTCTAGCTGCGACTCTTTCCGGTACGGTACGCGACACGGTGGGTGCAACGATACCCAATGCCCACGAACGACAATATCGGAACGGCAGAAGACAGATTCGCGACCACGGATAAGAAGGGCGAGTATTCACTTGAACTGCCACCTGGTTTCTACGACGTCATCGCGACAGCAACTGCCTTTTCTCCTCACTGCGAGAAGATCCGGATAAAGGGCAAAGCAACAAAGAGACACGATGTCGTGCTCAAAGTGAGCCCGGTTACTTCAAAAGAGCTAGATTAAGTCTGCCGAACCGAAGCTACTTGATCGAATCACTGTGCTATCAGCCGTGTTTAAAGATGGATTTCAGTTCTTCGGGGGCGACGACTTCCAGCTGGGCAAAGGTGCAGGATTTGGGTTTGCGGTCGGTGCGCCAGCGGCGGAAGTGGGCCATGTGACGGAAGCGGCCGCTCTGCATGTGTTCGTAGGCGACTTCGATGACGAGTTCGGGGCGAATCGGTTCCCACTCTAGATCTTTGCCGCGACTCCATCGGCTCTTGCCGCCGGGCATGCGGTGGTCGCCGAAGGATGAGGAATCTTCGGGGCTCTCCCAGTCTTTCCAGGGATGATTGCGCAGGGCGTCTTCCCGATAGGGCGCGAGGAACTGGAGCAGTTCGCGGCGCATGGGCGCGGTGAAGCTGGCGCAGACGCCGACGTGCTGGAGAACTTCCCCGTCGTTGTAGAGACCGAGGAGGAGAGAGCCGATCTCCTTGCCGGCGGCTTCTTTGTACCAGCGGAAACCGGCGACTACGCAATCGCAGTCGCGTTCGTGCTTGATTTTGAGCATGACGCGCTTGTCGGGTTGGTAGGGGAGATCGATCGGTTTTGCGACGACTCCGTCGAGACCGGCGCCTTCGAAACGCTTGAACCAATCGGTAGCGACGCTTCGATCTTTGGTTGCCGGTGTGATGTGGATGGGGGCTTTCGCAAACTTCAGTAGCGATTCGAGCTCGGCGCGTCGTTTGCTGAAGGGTGAGGTGCGCAGGTCGTGCTTGCCATTGCAGAGGAGATCGAAGAAGACGCAGGAGGCGGGCGTCTGCTGGGCGAGGAGTTTGACGCGGGATGCGGCGGGGTGGATGCGCAGCTGAAGGGCGTCGAAGTCGAGATGGCCTGCGTTGGCGATGACGAGTTCGCCGTCGAGGACGCACTGGTCGGGAAGCTGCTCGCGCAGGGGGGCAAGCATTTCGGGGAAGTAGCGGTTGAGCGATTTTTCATCGCGGCTCTGGAGGAGAACTTCGTCGCCGTCGCGGAAGACGAGAACACGGAAGCCATCCCACTTGGGCTCGTAGATCCAGTTGCCTTCGGAGGGGATGGAGTCGACTCGCTTGGCGAGCATTGGGAGGAGAGGGGGATTGACAGCGAGGTTCATAGGTGTGGTGGCGCCATGCGAGGTCATACAGGTGTGGATGCGCAGCATCGTACTGGTTGTTGCACGAGGCCGTCGGGAGTGATTGACTAGAATCCGGATGTATGTGGACGCGAGACTTGCCGAAATGAATGACGAGCACGGTGTTTACGGAGCAGCGCGGGTTGAGGCCGGCAATGGCGGTCTGCCAAAGATTTCCATCGAAACCAAGCTGGGCAAGGCTGAGGTTTATGTGTACGGCGCCCAGGTGACCTCGTGGAAGCCTGCGGGGTTTGACGAGGTGATCTTCGTCAGCGCGAAGTCGCACTGGGAGAGGGGCAAGGCGATTCGTGGGGGGATTCCGGTGTGTTTTCCGTGGTTCCGTGCAAAGCCGGATGATGCGAACGCGCCGATGCATGGATTTGTGCGTACGAAGGAGTGGAAGGTTGAGTCAACGAGCCATCAGGCGGATGACTCAGTCAGCCTGCTGCTGTCCACGGAGAGCGACGCGGAGAGCCGGCGCTGGTGGCCGCATGAGTTCCGGCTGGAATACTCCATCAAGGTGGGGAAGCGGCTCGAGCTCGAATTGAAGATGGAGAACCGAGCGAGCGAGGAGTTGCGCTTCCAGGAGGCCCTGCATACGTATTTCAAAGTCGGAGACGTGGAGAAGTGCCGCGTGGTCGGGCTGGACGGAGTGCACTACCTGGATAATCGCGACAATAACAAGGAGAAGGTGCAGCGGGGCGATCTGGTGCTGTCGAAGTTCACGGACAACGCGTACCTGGATGCAACGGGCACGGTGGCGATCGTGGATTCGAGCGCTGGACGGAGACTGGTGACGGAGAAGAGTGGATCAGTGTCGACGATCGTGTGGAATCCGTGGAGTGACGGGGCGGCAAAACTGGCGGACTTTGGCGCCGACGAGTGGCGGGGAATGCTCTGCGTGGAAGGTGGAAATGTGCTCGGGCAGGCCGTGGTTTTGCCCAGAGGCGGGGAGCACAGGATGAGAAGTGTGCTGAGCTGCACCTCGGTATAGTTGCTCACAGGATGCGCCTTTGTGACAAGGCCGCGTGAATTTGTGGCGAATTCTGTACGTTAAATGGTTGACAACGTCCGATATTTCATAAACTTAGACGTTATAGCGTTACCAAAGTTTTGTTGACTAGGACGAGCGCCTCACCTAAGTTAGGGACTCCAGCAGCTTGTGGAACGCGCGACGCTGGAGCAAAAGGATCAATTCTTCGATAGTCCGTGTTGCTCGTTTGTGGTCCGGATGGGTTGAGTGTCTGGACTATGTAGGCTTTGAGGTTTCGGCAGGCCCGTCTCCTCGTTGGTTCAGTTGATCCGAGGTCTCTCCCTCTACTGAATCTTCCGCGGACACTTCCAACCGATGCTCGTGTCACGAGTGTTTGCGATTGCGCAAGATGACATGAAGCCCCGATTGCTTGCAGGAAATCTCCCCCGGGTGCCTTGTGAGATCAACGCTTCTAGTTTTAGGTGTTTTGCGGTCTGCCGACACGCGTTCCATCCTCAGCAGCGCAATTGAGAGCGCCGGCCACAAGCTGGTGCAGACATCGAGTTCTGAGCAGGCACGGATTCTTCTGAACAACGGTGTCGAGCCCGACCTCCTCGTATTTGAGGCTCCGAGTTCGGGAAGTTCCTATGAGTTGCGGGAGCTGTTTCGAGCTGCGTCCGCTTGCGCAACGTGCGTGATCTCCGGGACTGAAGAGCAGAGGTTGCGGGAGGCGTCCGCGCAGCTCGGAGTGGGGTACTTTCTTGACTGTCCGCTCGTTCGCGAGGAAGTCGAGGCCGTTCTCTCCGTTGTGCTGGCTGGGGAAAAGGGAGTCGCGGGGCCACAAAGTTCGCCCAATGAAGAGAGCGGAGAGGTCCAGTCGCTGCCGGGTACGGCGATTGTGGAGGAGTTGGGGGACGGAAGGTATTTTCTGGCGGCATCTGCGTCGATGCTGAAGATCTTCCGGCAGGTCCAACTGCTGGCGGACGTGGATGCACCGGTGCTGATTCTGGGCGAGAGCGGCACGGGCAAGGAAGTGATTGCGCACCTGATCCACAAGCACTCGAGGCGATCGCATCACCGTTTTGTCAATGTTAATTGCGCGGCGCTGCCGGCGGATTTGCTGGAGAGCGAGTTGTTCGGGTATCAACAGGGCGCATTTACCGGTGCGATCAAAGACAAGCCCGGGAAATTCGAACTGGCGCATCGGGGCACGCTGCTGCTGGATGAAATCGGCGAGATGAGCGCGCAGATGCAGGCGAAGCTGCTGCACGTGCTGCAGGACGGGCAGATGAGCAGGCTGGGCGCGCGTGAGAGCAACAGGGTAGACGTGCGGGTTCTGGCTGCCACCAATGTGCCGATCGAAAGCGCGCTGTTGGGCAGGACCTTCCGCGAGGACCTCTACTACAGGCTGAACGTGTTCACGATCAACGTTCCGCCACTGCGGGAGCGGCGCGAGGAGATTCCCTACCTGATTGAGGAGATCATTCGCAGATCGCCGGAGGAGCTGAAGGCGGGGAGCGACGTTCAATTCTCGTCGAGGCTGATGGATGCAGTCCTGCTGTATTCGTGGCGCGGAAATATCCGCGAGTTGCGGAACTTCGTGACTCGTACGATGACGATGCGCGACATGGGACAGGCAATCGAGGAACTGGAAAGCAAGATTGCGGCCGGGCAGGGGATCGAGTGCGAGGAGCAGGAAGTCCTCACTCCATCCATAGTTATGGAGAAGAACGGAATGCGATCGGTGGTGCGGGAGCTGAAGGACCGCACCGAGGCCCAGATGATCAAGGACGCACTCGACGCGAACGGCTGGAATCGGCGGCATGCAGCTCGATCGTTGAATATCAGCTACCGCGGGCTGCTCTACAAGATTCAACAGCACCAGTTGAATCCCAGAGCGGCGGCAATGGCGCGTCCCGCCGCGCGACCCTAGAACATTCACACAGAAGAGCGAAGTCCTGCATGCCTGGATGAGGGCACGTGGGCCAATGTTTGCGCTTCGATGACGGTCAGAATGGCGTGCTCAGGGAACAGCGGGCCTTCATGCAGCAAGATTTTGATCGTTCAACAAGCGCAGGTATTTGCATACCAATTGAGTAAAAGTGTGCAAAGTTTTGCATACTTTTGCGGTTCGGCGTTGAGAATCTGGGTTTTCAGGCCAGTTCTGACCGGGGATTCGCGGACATGGACTTCGCAACGGTTTGGCTGCCGGCTTGCATGAACGGAAGCAGGCAACAAACGGAAACCGATGTTTGCAGAGACCGCACCGCATCCAACGCCGAGCCAGCTACCGATTGCCGAATTCATTTTCGGGTCGACTCCGGGGATGCAGGAAGCGCGCGAGAGGCTGGAGGCAGCGCTCCAGGATGACCTGCCAGTGCTGATTGAAGGCGAAAGCGGGACCGGCAAGGAACTGGTCGCTCGTTATCTTCATCTTCGGTCGGATCGGGCCGTTGGTCCGTTTGTGCGGGTGAACTGTGGAGCTATCCCGGCGCGACTGATGGAGCCGGAGGCGCTGATGAAGGGATGGTCTGGCGATCCGCAGGCGGATGCGACGCGAGGAACGGTTTTTCTGGACGGGATTGCGGAGATGGATTTTGCGCTGCGGCAAAGGATGATCCCGGCGCTGAAGCCGGGCAAGCCCGGGGAACCAGGGCGGAGGTTCGACGCACGGATTGTGTGTGCGTCGAGTGTCGTTGCGGATCGCGAGAGGGTCCGGGAGAGGGCAGGGGGGCGGGACATGAGCGCATGGGCAAGCGACTTCAAGCATCGCGTGCGTCTGCTTCCATTGCGTGAAAGGAAGGCCGACCTGCCGGCGCTTTGCGGATACCTCCTTGAAAACTGCGCGCGCAATTTCGGGCGGCCTATCCCGCAACTGAGCGCCGCAGTCCTGGAGGAATTCGAACGTCGGAAGTGGCCCGGGAACGTACGTGAACTGGAGAACTGGATCGCGAGGATCGTGGTCTTCGGAACGGAGGAAGCGGTGAGGATGGAATTCAAGCGCCATATGGGCACCGGCGGAGGCCTGGACGTAATGAGACGTCATTCACTACGGGTGAATCTCAGCCGGGAACGAGGCGCGAGAAGGCGGGGCTGATGGCCTTTTATGGCCCGGGTGGTGACCTACTCACCAAGAAGTAACCAGCGATCGGCTCGCATGGTTGTGGGTTTAGCAGACATTCATGAAACGTTATCAGGTTTGAAATCACTATGTTAGTGGAGGGCACGAGTAAGCCGAGGGTGGTTACCTCGAGTAATTTGCATAGGTTACCGTAGCGGTAACTCGGCGAACCAAAGGGGGCATTGTGGAAGGCGGCAAGGTCACCGACTATTGAGCAAGAATCCTTGTACGCTCTGATGTTTTGCACGCGGTTTGGTGCGTGCGACTCGATGAGTTTGGGTTTCGGGGTCTTAAAAAAACGATGAGCATGTAGCTCACAGGGCGAAGCTTTGTCCTGCTGCTGAATCTCAGGGGTGCAAGTTGTTGAATCTGAAGAGTTCGGTTTCGCAGGTTCTCGGAAACCCATGGTGTGCGATCTACACACGCCATCAGCACGAGAAGACAGTGAGCGAGACGCTGGAAGCCAAAGGATTCGAAGTTTTCCTGCCGTTGTACGAGTCGACCCGGAGATGGAAGGACAGGCGCAAGGTGCTTTCGCTGCCGCTCTTCCCGTGCTACGTGTTCGTGCGGGGAGCGATTGAGAGACGACTTCCGGTGCTTACGACCCCGGGCGTGCATATGATCATCAGCCACGGCGAGAAGGTCGCTACCGTTCCTGATGCGGAGATCGAGGCGATCCGGCGCGCGGTAGATGGTCACTTCAAGGTTGAGCCGCACCCGTTTCTTCGGTGCGGAGAGCGGGTCAGGGTGGTGCGCGGATCTCTTAACGGTGTCGAGGGAGTGCTGACGCGGAAGAAGAATCTTTTCCGGCTTGTGATCTCGGTGGAGATGCTGGCGCAATCTGTGGCGGTGGAGATTGACGCCATGGATGTGGTGCCTGCGGTGGGGCGGAATGTTGCTCAGCTGAGCCCGAGTGCCCAGGGACGAGGCGTTGTTCCGCAGCAGGTCTGCGCGGTGGGCGATTGAATGTGGGATCAGTTGTAGAGCGCGCGTCTGATTGTGAGGAAGGCGCGGATTCGAAGTCGACTGGAGCAAGGATGAAGCTGAACGTACTGCATGCGTTGTTTTTGGGAGCCGCGCTTCTGGGCGCCGGCATTTTTAGAGGCGAGTCACAGGAGGCAGCCGGCCAGAGTGGAGCGTCCGCGCCGACCGCGCAATCGATGGGCGCCAGCGACAAGGCGCACGACGAGAAGTACGTCATCGGAAATGATGACGTGCTTGGGATCAGCGTGTGGAAAGAGCCGGATCTGACGAAGTCGATCCCTGTTCGCTCTGACGGAAAGATATCGCTGCCGCTCGTCGGCGAGTTGCAGGCAACAGGGAAGACGCCGCTGCAACTGGAAAACGATATCACGGAGAAGCTGAAGAGCTTCATCACGGCTCCTGAAGTGAACGTGATAGTGCAGCAGGTGAACAGCCGCAAGTTCAACGTAATGGGAGAGGTTTCGAAGCCCGGCTCCTATCCGCTAACGGCCAGCACCACCATCATGGACGCGATTGCTATCGCGGGAGGCTTCAGAGATTTCGCGAAGAAGACCGGGGTCTACATTCTGCGCAAGGGACCGGATGGGAAGGAAAGCCGGATCAACTTCAACTACAAGTCATTCATCAAGGGCAAGAATTCGGATCAAAACGTCCGCATTGAGCCGAACGACACCATCATCATCCCGTAAGAGAGTTGGCCACCATGTTCAGGATTGCGTGTTTCTGTCTGGTTATCGGCATTGCGGCTCCGGCGTGGTCGCAGGTTGAACCGAGCGCCTACGGTGGCAGCTACGATCTGGATAGCGAACACATGCAGACGCCGCCACCGGTGAGCAAGGGAGCCTATCCTTCGTTGTCTTCTTCGGAAGAGAGGTCGAACTTCATCTCCGGGGGTGTTTCGGCATCGGGATCGTATACGGACAACCTGATGCTCGTCGGGACGAAGAAAGTTGCTGATTACTACTACAACGTTGTTCCGACCATCAGCCTCGATCGCAGGACGCCAAGGCACTCAGAGTCGGTCCACTACGGCGCTGGTTTCAGGTTCTATCAAAATACGACTGATTTCAATGCCATCGATCAGGATGGATCGGCTGAGTTCACGTACCGCTTTACGCCCTACACCGCTCTGATCATCACCGACACGGTTACGCAAAACTCGAACTCGTACGGCGGGGGAAATTTTCTCGGCAGCGGTGGAGTTTCAGGAGCCCCGGGGTCAACAAACCAGGCGTTCATCGAGCCGTATGCCAATCGGCTCAATAATGCGACGAGCGCGGGACTTGAATACCAGTTTTCGAAAAACGCCATGATTGGAGCGAGCGGAATGTATTCGTTCCTTCATTTCTCGGCGGACTCGCTTTTGCCCGCGTTGAGCGATCAGGATACGGCCGGGGGAAATGCGTTCTACAGCAGGCGGTTTGGGAAGTCGTATGGGGGACTGACCTATCAGTTCTCGAAGTACATCACGCATCCGTTCCCCAGCTATACGGTTTCGAACACGGTATTCGGATTCTTCACCCACTACTTCACCCGGACGGTTTCCGTTTCGGTTCTTGGTGGACCCGAGCATTACACCTCGTGGTCGCAGAACAACGGAAAGTCAGGGGCCTGGACACCGGCAGCGCAGGGGAGTGTGGGATGGCAGGTCAAGCGGGCGAGTCTCGCGGCCAATGTCGTGCATATTGTTTCGGGAGCTGGAGGCCTAGTTGGGACGTTCCATTCCGATACCGGGGGTGGGAGCGTCCACATGATGGTGACTCCGAAGTGGAGTGCCGGTGCGCACGTTGATTACTCACGATACAAGAACCTGACGACCGCACCTCAGCTGTTCCAGTACTTCCCAGGCGGAACTACGATCGCCGGTGGTATTCAGGCGCAACGATCGTTGCGCGAATGGCTGGCGCTGGACGCAGAGTACGCCCATTTCCATCAGAACTATGGAAACGTGACAAATGAAGTGATGCAGGATACGAACCAATTCATTGTCGGGATCAGTTGCCAATTTCACAAACCGTTAGGACGCTGAGCATGCCTGAGCTACTGGAAGAGCAGGAAACACCACAATTCGACTACGAGCAGTACCTGGACATCGTGCGGAGACGTCACCTGTACTTCCTGGTGCCGTTGCTGGTGGGATGGCTGGTGGTGTGGGGCGCGAGCTGGGTTCTGCCGTCGAGCTACAAGTCGAGCACGCTCGTCGAGGTACAGCAGCCGACGATGCCGGAGAGCTATGTTCCGTCGAACGTGACCGACAACCTGCAGGACAGGCTGCAGACGATCACGCAGCAGATTCTGAGCCGGACGCGCCTTCTGACGATCATTCAGAAGCTGAATCTGTATAACGGTGCGGACGCACCGAAGAACGACGACGACAAGGTTGCGGCGCTGCGGAAGAACATCAATGTTGAGACCGCCAAAGATGGACGCAACAACCAGATCACATCGTTCACGATCAGCTTCACGGCTTCTGATCCGCGCATGGCTCAGAAGGTTACGAGCGAGCTGACGCAGCTGTTTATTGACGAAAACACGAAGGTGCGTGAGGAGCAGTCGCAGGCCACGACGCACTTCATGGAGCAGCAGCTGGAAGATGCCCGCGTGGCGCTGGCAGCACAGGAAGCGAAGGTCAAGCAGTTCGAGGCGATTCACGAGGGTGCGCTGCCGACTCAGCAATCCAGCAACCTGCAAATCCTTTCAGGCCTCCAGGGACAATTGCAGAATCAGCAGGATGCGCTGAACACCGCGAAGCAACAGCGTGTGTACTATCAGACGCTGATTGAGCAGTACAAAAGCCTGCATGCTTCCGGGCGTTCTGTTGACGGCGGTCCGACTGAGTTGACGGCCATCAATCAGCAACTCGAGCATCTGCGGGGAGAGCTCACAGATCTGCGCTCCCGCTACACGGATTCCTATCCCGATGTTCTGAAGCTCAAGGCGCAGATTGCGCAGGTTGAGCAGCAGAAGCGGGAGTTGATGGCAACACCGACTACTCCCGGAGCGAAGCAGCAAGCGGGAGAGGTTGAATCGGGGCCGCTCCTGCAATTGCAAGGGCAGCTCCAGTCAAATCAGATTGAGATTCAGAGTCGCGAGAAGGCGATCTCTTCGCTCGAGGCGCGGATCAACGAGTACCAGGGAAGGTTGAATGCGCAGCCGGGCACGGAGCAGCAGCTTCTGGAGCTGACACGCGGTTACGAGCAGACGAAGTCGATCTACGACGATTTACTGAAGAAGAAGACTCAATCTGCAATGGCGACGAGCATGGAGCAACTGCAGCGCGGCGAGCGCTTCATTATGCTCGACCCACCAAGCCTTCCGGTGAAGCCGGACTTCCCGAATCACCTGAAGTTCTGCGGGTTTGGATTGGCTGCGGGACTGGTACTGGGCGGTCTGATTGTATTTCTTCTCGAGTTTCTCGACGATCGGATGCACTCGGAGAGCGATATCAGAGCATTGCTTGCGATGAATGTTCTGGCGGAGGTTCCTGAAGTTCAGTCAGAGGCGGACAAAGATGCTGCAAAACGGCGGCTCGTGCTGGGGTGGGCGTTCACCGCTTTTGTGGGGATCTGTATCGCTGCAGGGTCTACGTTCAGCTTCCTGAGAGGATAGTTCGAGAGTTCTCATGTACAAAAGCTTCTACAATCTGACCCGCAACCCGTTCGACCTCACGCCGGATCCCACGTGTTTTGTGCCAACGGTACGCCACAACGAAGCGCTGGCTGCACTCTATTACGGCATAAGGCGTCACAAAGGCGTGGTCGTGGTAACGGGAGAAGTTGGAACGGGCAAGACGCTGATGCTTCGCTGCCTGCTGCAGCTCTTCAAGGAGAGCAGCGAAATTGCCTATGCATATCTGTTCAACTGCCGGTTGTCGGCGATGGAGTTTCTGCATTACACCGCTTCAGATTTCGGCCTGAAGGTGGATGGCCAGCAGAGCAAGAGCGCGCTGCTTCTGGAGTTGAGCCGATTTGTGACGTCGCGAGGGCTGCAGGGGCTCACGACGGTACTGGTGGTGGACGAGGCGCATAACCTGTCGATGGAATTGCTGGAGGAGATCCGGCTGCTCTCGAACCTTGAGACCAACGACGATAAGTTATTGCAGATTGTGCTGGTGGGTCAGCCGGAACTCGATCTGAAACTCGATTCGTTCGAACTGCGGCCATTGAAGCAGAGAATTGCGCTGCGGGCACACCTGACTCCGCTGGATGAGCAAGACACCGATCGCTACATCCAGGAGCGGTTGACGATTGCCGGGGGAAGCACACGGCAGGAGCCGATTTTTGCTCCAGATGCTGTCAAGACGATTCATCAGTATTCGAAGGGCTTTCCCCGATTGATCAATACAATCTGCGAGAACTCGCTGATTACGGGCTATGCGCGGCAGATGACGACAATCAACAAGGACGTTGTGCTGGGGGTGGCACGGGACTTCCACCTCAATACCAACGGTTCAAAGATCGCCAATGCCAGCAATGGTGGTGGTGCGGAAGACGATCTGGAGAGAGCCAAAAACTTCTTCCTCGATCTGTATGCCGCAAGCCAAAAGAGTCGCGGGCCGGTTTCGAATTCGGGTAATCCAATCGCGGTTGAAGCGGGGGATCATGAGTCAAATATTTGACGCTTTGCAGCGTTCTGAATCTGAGCGAAGCGGTAAAGACGGCGGTACGGAGCTGCGCGCCACCGAGGTGTTGCAGCGTGCCGAACGCGATACGTTTACGGGCCGGTCGAGCACGTTGCCGGCCGATGCCTGGACGACGCCACTGGCAAACGACTCGGCGGTGGCGGTGGCGGAGCCCAACAGGGAACCTGTTGCTGTATCGACGGTTCTGAGGACGGCAGCACCGGCTGAGCGGGTCGACGGTCCGTCGCAGTGCGAAGTTCTGAGCGTGCGGCCTCCTGTGGGCAGCCACCTGGTCTCCGTGCTCGATTCAGAAAGCCCTGCCGGAGAAGCCTTTCACCTTTTAGGCGTTCGGCTGCGGCACATGCGCCGGCAACGGCCTTTGAAGAAGGTGTTGATCACGAGTTCGATTCCGCAGGAAGGCAAGAGCCTGACGGCGGCGAACCTGGCGTGTACGCTGGCGCTCCGGACGCAGCAAAAGGTACTGCTACTTGAGGGAGATGTACGCAGACCGACGCAGTCGAAGATCTTCGGGCTGCCGAACAAGCCGGGCATCTGCGAATGGCTCAACGGAGAACGGGCGATCGTCAAGAGCATGTACAAGCTCGACGGCCCGGGAATATGGATTCTGCCTGCGGGACAGGCAACCGGCGAATCCCTTGACCTGCTGCAGTCGGGGCGAGCAATTCCGCTGATGGAGCAGCTGACGGACTGGTTTGACTGGGTGGTCATCGATTCGCCGCCGATTCTGCCTCTGGCCGATACAAGCGTCTGGACGAATCTGGCGGACGGGATCCTGCTGGTGGCACGGCAGGGCACAACCCAGAAGCGCCAGCTGAAGCGCGGACTGGAAGCGCTTGGGAACCAGAGGGTGATCGGGGCAGTTTTGAACAGTGCTAAGGGAATCTCGCACGCAGATTATTACTATCGCCCCGATAATCGGTTACCAACCGACGATGCGGAAGGCTGAGATTTGTCACTAATCTAGTAGAGCCTCGGTACTCTCTTAAGATCAGCGCGGTCCACGGTTCGGATCTTTTGAAGACGCATTTGATCCGGTGCTCTAGCAGCGACACAGTAACGCGAGCATTACAAGAAATTGTTGTTTTTGCAAAGCATGGAACGGAATGCCTTGGGAGGGCCAGTGAACACCGGTAGGCAGGGTCGGCCAGTCAATCTAATTGATCCCCTCAGCGAACCAGCCGCGGAGCGCAGGGCACTCGACGAAGAGAGCTTCAGAAGGGTCATCGCTGTAGAGCGCAAGCGGACGGAGCGCTCCAAGGCGCCGTTCGTTCTGATGCTGGTGGAAATCGCGAATCAGAACACTGCCAAGTCTGCGCCGGCGCTTGAGACGGTGATGACGTCACTGCTGGCATCGAGCCGTGACACGGACGTGGTGGGCTGGTACAAAGGCAAGACGACGATCGGCGCGCTTTATACGGGGTTGGTATCGGGCGAGAAGAGCGCGATTCTGATGACGATCCTGACCCGAGCGACGAGCACACTGCGGGAAGAGTTGAGCTTCGAGCAGTTCAATCTGATCAGCATCTCGCTGCACTTCTATCCTGACGACTGGGACGAAAACGGACCAGGACGGCCGAGCAATCCTGCGCTGTACCCAGATCTCTCGAAGCAGGCGAGCACAAAGCAGCCGCATCTCATTCTGAAGCGGACGATTGACATTGTGGGGAGCCTGATACTGCTGGCGATCTTCATGCCTTTCTGCGTAGCGATTGCGATCGCGATCAAGGCAACGTCGAAGGGGCCGATCCTGTTCCGGCAAATGCGTGTAGGGCACCACGGAAGGCAGTTTCAGTTTCTTAAGTTCCGGTCGATGTACGTGGGGAACGATAACAGCGTACACCGGGACTATGTAACGAAGCTGATCAACAAAGGCGAGGTTGCCGAGGCGAATCAAGGCAACGTGTACAAGCTGACCGGCGATAAGCGCATTACGCCCCTCGGACGTTTTCTCCGCAAGACAAGCCTTGATGAACTGCCACAGTTCATCAATGTTCTGAAGGGCGACATGTCGCTTGTCGGACCGCGGCCTCCGATTCCATACGAACTGGCGGCTTACCAGACGTGGCATCGGCGGAGACTGCTGGAAGTGAAGCCGGGCATTACCGGTCTGTGGCAGGTTACAGGCCGCAGCACGGTGGACTTCGATTCGATGGTCCGCCTGGACCTGAAGTATGCGACGTCGTGGACGCCGTGGCTTGACTTCAAAATTCTTCTTCGGACGCCACTTGCTGTGATCCGCGGGTCCGGCGCGTACTAAGCGCACTCCTAATACAATCAACTCTCTTTTCGATTGCCGGGATGAAGGCTCGTCCCGGTCTCCCAACCCCTCGTACGTCATCCCCCAACAAATCAGCGATTCAGCGGAAAGTCGGCGAATCATGAAGTTTGGCGTAATTGGTTACGGCTACTGGGGCCCGAATATCGTGAGAAACCTCTCGAATCTGGAGGGTTCTCAAGTGGTGGCCATTGCCGAGATCAGCCCTCAGGCCCGTATTCGTGCTCAGAAAGCCCATCCGGGCATCAAGGTCGTTCCTAATTCAAACGAAGTGATCACGTCGACGGAGATCGACGCGATTGCAGTGGTGTCGCCGGTGTGGACACACTACGAGCTTGCCAAGGCGGCACTGCAGAATGGCAAGCATGTTTTCGTGGAAAAGCCGTTCACGAGCACTTCGGCGCAGGGCGAGGAACTGATCAATCTTGCCGCGCAGAAGAACCTGACCTTGATGGTGGACCACACGTTCCTGTTTACAGGGGCGGTGAAGAAAATCAAGCAACTCGTAGATGACGGCGCACTGGGGCCGCTCTACTACTACGATTCCACGCGCGTGAACCTGGGCCTGTTTCAACATGACTGCAACGTGCTTTGGGACCTTGCTCCGCACGACCTGTCGATCATGGACTACCTGCTGAAGGGCGATCCGCAGGCTGTGGTTGCAACGGGGCAGGGACATCTGAACGGACATGAAGACGTGGCGTATATGACACTTTACTTTCCCGAGAAGGTGATTGCCCACGTTAACGTGAATTGGCTTTCACCGGTCAAGGTGAGAACGACGCTTATCGGCGGCGAGAAGCGGATGCTGGTGTGGAACGACCTTGAGGCCGATGAGAAGCTGAAGATCTACGACAAGGGCGTCCAGATCGGCAGCAGAGAAGGCGTGTACGAACTGCTGGTCAGCTACCGCTCGGGTGACATGTGGTCTCCGCAACTGGAGCAAGGCGAGGCGCTGAAGCAGGAGATGGCTTACTTCGTGGAGTGCGTCTCGAGCGGTCAAAAACCGTTCAACGACGGATGTGCCGGTTTGCGAGTGGTGCGAATGCTCGAGACGGCAGATGAGTCTCTGAAGAAAAAGGGAGCGCTTGTCTACCTGTGAACACCTTCAACAGCATTGCTGACGACGTGAAGCTGGGCGCGGACGTTCGCCTTTCGAAGTTCATCAACCTTTACGGCTGCGAGATTGGCGACGAGACGAAGATCGGCGCCTTCGTAGAGATCCAGAAGAACGCGAAAGTTGGCCGTCGCTGCAAGATTTCGAGCCACTCGTTCATCTGTGAGGGCGTGACGATCGAGGACAACGTATTTATCGGGCACGGTGTGATGTTCACGAACGACATCTATCCGCGCGCCACCGCCGCCGACGGCAACCTGCAGACCGAGGCGGACTGGAAGGTCGAGAAGACGCTGGTGAAGCGGGGTGCGTCGGTGGGAACGGGCGCAACGATCCTGCCGAACGTGACGATCGGAGAAAATGCGATTGTCGGCGCGGGCAGCGTGATCACCCGCGATGTTCCAGCGAACACAGTGGTGGCAGGCAATCCGGCGAAGGTGTTGCGAGCCCTGAACACATCGGACAAAAACAAATCTCTTGCCGCGGGTTGACGCTAGTCCGGATCCGGCAGCCAAAGTCTCAAAATCAGCTCGAAGCAGACCGCACCGTTTGTGCGACTTCAAAAAGAGCATCAGTCAGGAGAGGCCATGAATACTGATGTAGCAATCCCGTTTCTCGACTTGGTTACCCCTCATGTAGAGCTCGAGGAGGAACTTACTGCCTTGTTTCGCCGCGTGTTGCACACGGCGGGTTTCATCGGTGGTCCAATGGTCGAGAACTTCGAAGCAGCGTTTGCGGAGTTCTGCGACGTTCGCCACTCGATCGCGGTGAACAGCGGTACGGATGCACTCCGGTTCGCGATCATGGCCAGCGGCGTTCAGGCTGGAGATGTCGTGCTGACGGTTCCGCATACGTTCATCGCGACAACGGAGGCGATCTCGCAGGCGCGCGCCATCCCGGAGTTCGTGGACGTAGACGAGCAGACGTACAACATGTCCACGGTCATGCTGCAGCGCTATCTGGAGAAGAAGTGCGTTCGCGACAAGGCCGGAAAGCTTGTAAGCCTTCGCAGCGGCAGACCCGTGACCGCGATCGTTCCCGTGCATCTGTACGGGCAGGTCGCCGATATGGACAGGATCCTCGAACTGGCAGAAGAGTACGGGCTCATCGTTATCGAGGACGCGTGCCAGGCGCACGGAGCCGAATACTTTTCGAAGAAACACAACCGCTGGTTCAAAGCGGGATCGATGGGGAAGGCGGCTGCGTTCAGCTTCTATCCAGGGAAGAATCTGGGTGCATGCGGGGAAGCCGGAGCGATCACGACGAACGATGCGGCGATGGCGGAGAAGACGAAGATGCTTCGCGATCACGGCCAGAGCCGGAAGTACTATCACGCGATCGAAGGCTACAACGGACGGCTTGATGCACTGCAGGCCGGCATTCTGCACGTGAAGCTTGGACACCTGAAGGCTTGGAACGAGGCACGGCGGGAGAGGGCGGCCGAGTACAACCGCCTGCTATCGAAATGCGATGCGGTCAGTTTTCCGTGGGAGCCGAACTGGTCTCGGGGCGTCTATCACCTGTACGTGATTCGAACCAATGACCGTGAAGGACTGATGCAGCATCTGAAAGAAGCGGGAATCGGCACGGGCATTCATTATCCGGTGCCGTTGCATCTGCAGCGGGCGTACGTCTCGCTAAACTACAGCGCCGGAGATTTCCCGGTTACCGAGAGCGCTGCAGCGGAGATTGTCTCGCTGCCCATGTATCCGCAACTCACGCGGGAACAACAGGAGAAGGTGGCAGCAGAAGTAATTGCGTTTGCGACGTCGCGCACCGAAGAGAGTCCGGCCGGGGCGGAGTCCTTGATCTCTGTCGGCCGTTCGGCATCGTGAACCTTCAAATGAGTGTCGGTGATAGCGGGAGCTATGAAACCCTCTAGAGTAAAGCTGTTCGATAATGACGTAGTGATTCAGGGCCGGGTCGTGCGCATCGCGCGCATGGATGGGGAAAAGTACACCTTTCCTGACGATCCGAAAGCTGCTGTAGAGATATTGAAGGCAAGTGGATCGGGCGCCGATGTCTTCACATTTCTTCAGAGGCTGCCCGATACGTCTGTCAGACATTCTTATCCCGTCGAAATGGATAACCTTGCAGTGCTGCCGGTTTCCACGTTCGAGAACTGGTGGAACAACCAGATTCGATCGTATCCGCGGAATCGAGCGAGGCAAGCTGAAAAGAAGGGGGTCGTTCTTCGTGAGGTTCCGTTTGGCGATGAACTGCTGCGCGGCATTTGCGGAATTTACAACGAGACGCCGGTTCGGCAGGGCAAGAAGTTTCCTCACTACGGGATGACGATGGAGGGGGCACGCAAGTACGCTGGCACGTTTCTGGACCGCAGCATCTATGTCGGGGCATTTGTGGGAGAGGTGATGATCGGTTTCACCAAGCTGTCGATGGATCAGAGCCGCACACAGGCCTGTCTGGTGCACATCCTATCGATGGTTCAGCACAAGGACAAAGCTCCAACGAATGCACTGATCGCCGAAGCTGTGCGCGCCTGCGCGAGGCAGGGAGTGTCCTATCTCATCTATGAGAATTTCAACTACGGGGGAAAAGCCGACAGCCTGACGCACTTCAAGGAAGTGAACGGCTTCGAGCGCGTAGACATTCCGCGGTACTACGTGCCGCTGACCGCGACCGGCAGGCTTGCGCTTCGTTATGGGCTTCATCATCGGGCGGCCGATCGAATTCCGGAACCAGTGGCCGAGAAGTTTCGCAATTTACGCAGGGCGTGGTATGAACGGCGCTATCGTGTCTCGGCGGAATCCTGAACGGATCCGGTTCGCCGCGCAGCACAACATGATTGCTCCGCATGAGGAATTGAAATGCTGGCCACCTCAAGCCCTGTGAAACAGAACCGGATTGCAGCTCTGGATTTCACCAAGGGCGCGCTGGTGCTTTTCATGGTTCTCTATCACTGGGTCAACTATTTCATTGGATTGGAGTGGCCCTACTATCCGTATCTGCGCTTTCTTAGCCCGTCTTTTATCTTCATCACGGGCTTCATGGTTTCAAGCGTGTATCTGTCAAGACAGAGGGTGGAGAGTTTCGACATCACAAAGCGGCTTGTGACCAGGGGCCTGAAGATCCTCCTCATCTTTGTTCTACTCAATGTGGGGCGCATTCTGGCGCTGCCAGTCTTGTCTCCGGGCTCCTCGGCATTTCGCCAGGTTGATGAACAGAGCATCGTAGCAGCATTTCTCACTGGAAACTTCACGACGAAGATTGTGTCGTTTTCGATTCTTGTGCCGATCGGGTATCTGCTGGTCTTCTCCGGGTTGCTGATCCCGCTCTTCCGGCGATTTCGATGGACGTCGTATGTCGTGTTTGCGCTGTTTTTCCTTGCTGCATCAGGGCTTGAACTCATGGAGTTGCCGAGCATGAATCTCGAGATACTTAGCATCGGGATGATGGGCGTAGTCATGGGAGCGATTCCGATGGAGAAGATCAACAAGGCCGTTTCACACTGGTTTGCGATCGGAATCGCTTATGCGTTGTATACGGTGGCCATCACGAGATATGGCGTACCGTTCCTTCTGCAGATTGCGGGAACTTTCCTGACGCTGATTGTGCTCTACGCAATTGGTCTGTTTAGTTCTGAGAAGAGCAGAGTCCGCGGAACTATCGACCTGCTGGGGAAGTATTCGCTCTTTGGATATATCTTCCAGATTGTGATTCTGCAACTCCTGGCCGCGCTCTTCAGACACCGAGGGCCGGATGCGTATGTTCTGGCCGGGACCTTTTTTGGAGCATTCGTCCTCACGATCGCAGGCGTGGAAGTGCTGGATCGCGCCAGACACGCGGCAGCCGGCATAGACCGCGCCTACAAGCTGGTCTTCAACTAAGGACATGCGAAGTGTCCGGGCGTTCGCTAAGGAGTAGAGAAGCAGGGCTTCAAACAAAATCATGAGCACTTTAGTTGCATTCACAATCTGTGCCGCCGGGGTCATCGGGCTCTTCTACCTGAATCGGGATGGTAGCGCAAAGAGTTCGAAGGCTCTGTGGCTGCCGGTGATCTGGCTCATGATCATAGGGTCAAGGCCGCTTTCGATGTGGCTGGGAGTGCGGGACCTGTCCTCTGACGATCTGGCGTCGACGCTCGAGGGCAGTTCTGTCGACGCTGCCTTCTACGCGGGCCTTATGTTTCTGGCTCTCGTCGTTCTGATCCAGAGGAGGAAGAAGACAGCTCAATACCTGGTTCGGATGTCGCCGATCGTTTTGTACTCGGTGTATTGCCTGATCAGCGTGACGTGGGCGCCCTACACAGGGCCGGCGTTCAAACGTTGGGCGAAGGATGTTGGCGATGTGATGATGGCGCTGATTGTTGCCACAGACGCAAACCCGATCGAAGCCCTGCAGGACTTCTTCTCGAGAATCGGTTTTGTACTTCTGCCTTTTTCCGTTTTCATGATCCGGTATACGGCGACCGGGCGCGTGTTCGATCCTGAAGGCGGGCCGATGAATGTGGGCGTGAACACGAATAAGAACACCCTCGGACTGATCGTCTACATCGTCGCGCTGGGTACGTTGTGGACCATTCGCCGCTTGCTGGCGGACCGAAATGCGCCGCACCGCAAAAGGAGGCTCTTCGCACAGTTCACTTTGATGGGCTTCGGAATCGTTCTGCTGTGGATGGCGCATTCGTCTACTTCGATTGCATGCTTCCTGCTGGGTGGCGGACTAATTGTTGCGACGAATACGCGCGCAATCAGCGGAAAGCCCGCCCGAGTGCACGCGCTTTGTGCAGCCATCGTAATTGTGGGTGCAATCGTTCTGCTGATTGGAGGCATGGGTACGGTGGCCGGCGCGCTGGGCAGGCAGTCGACGTTGTCAGGCAGGACACTGATCTGGGCTGCGCTGCTGCCGGCTGCATCGAATCCTCTGTTCGGCGCTGGGTTCGACAGCTTCTGGACGAGCCCGGATGCGAAGATATTCCACCGCAACCTCCTGAACTGGTACCACGCGGAGCAGATCAACGAAGCACACAACGGCTATATCGAGGTCTACCTGAATCTTGGCTGGGTGGGTGTGGTTCTCATCGGTATTGTCCTGCTCAATGGATATCGCCGTGCAGTGGCGGCATTCCGGTATGACCGGTCAGTTGGCGGGCTGCTGCTCGCGTTCGTGGTGGGGGGTGCCTTCTACGGAATCACGGAAGCCGGCTTCAGAACCATGACCTCAATGTGGATCATGCTCCTGACTTCAATTGTGTGCGCAACCGGAGCGAGCTCGGGCCTGTGGGCTGTTCGACGAACGAGGTCGAAGGCGAAGAGCATGAGTGTAAGCCGGCAAGCAGGCTACGGCGAGGCTTTCGCCGCGAACAGCGATGTGCCCCTAGCGCGCGGTTTCTGATGTCCGCAACACACAAGCAGATCTAGAGTCTTCCAAGTTTCCAGTCATCGGAGCCCTCAAGTCAATCATGAGCAATGCAATCTCCACGGCGCAGAAGCCGAAGTATCGGCCGGATATCGACGGTCTTCGCTGCGTAGCAGTGCTGAGTGTACTTGCGTTTCACTTGTCGCCGGGGAGAATTTCGGGAGGCTTCGTCGGGGTCGATGTATTCTTCGTCATCTCCGGATACCTCATCAGTTCGATCATCGTGTCGGAGATTAATGCAGGGACATTCTCGATCGTGTCGTTCTACGATCGACGGATCAGGCGCATCTTTCCCGCGCTCTTCGCGATGCTGGGCGCGATGTGCGTTGTGGCGTGGTTCTTGTTCCTGCCGGCCGAGTTGGTGGCTTTTGCTAAATCGGCAGTTGCCGCGACGCTTTCGGTATCGAATTTCTACTTCTGGCTGCACTCGGGCTATTTCGACTCCCCGCTGTCCAGGCCACTATTGCACACGTGGTCGCTGGCCGTTGAGGAACAGTTCTATCTGACGTTTCCGGTGCTGTTGCTGATTGCGCAGCGACTGTTCCCCCGCAGATTAAGAGAACTGATCCTCGGGCTGTTTTTCATCTCGCTGGGGCTGAGTGCGTATGTGGTGATGCACGACGAGAAGAGCGCGTTCTACATGCCCTACACGAGGGCGTGGGAACTTCTGCTTGGAACGGTTCTTTCTCTTGGGCTGTGGCCGAAGATGAGGACAGCGGCAAAGAGGAATGCCGCTACATTGATCGGAATCGGCATGATCGGGTGGTCGGTTCTGAAGTATACGTCACACACGAAGTTTCCTGGTCCGGCAGCACTTTTGCCCTGTATCGGGACGGCACTGATCATCGGGGCGGGAGAGAACGGCGCCTCGCTTGTGTCGCGATGCCTGGCATGCCGTCCGATCGTGTTCATCGGGCTTATATCCTATTCGTTGTACCTATGGCACTGGCCGCTCATCGTTCTGAGCCAGTACGGCCTGCTGTTCAATCTGAAGACAATCGTCCCGCACGGATGGGCTTATCTGCTGTCTTCGCAGACCATGAACAAGGTGTTCGTCATTCTGTTCTCGTTTGTCGCGGCGACGTTCTCATGGCGATATGTTGAACGGCCGTTTCGAGCTCATCCGAGACGTGTGGAAAGAAAGCCGCTGTTTTATGTGTCGGGGTCCGTGGCAGCGGCGGTTATCTCAGTGTGCGTTCTCATGATTTCCTCCGGTGGATTTGAGAGTCGTTTCCCTCCACGAGCGGTGCGCATTGCTTCACTGCTCTTCTCCGAAGGAGGAGGAGATCCGACGTTGGGTCAGTGGGGTACCTGCAGGATTACAGAATCGAATCGCAAGACTGTATTCACAAATTCATCGTGCGATGAGATCGGCGAGGGAAAAGCCGGATATCTTCTTCTTGGGGACAGCCACGCGGCCTCATTGTGGCCTGGTCTGACGATGAATACAGGGGGCAAGAACGTACAGCTAGCTTCGGTGTGGGGCTGCCGTATTTCAATCCACTCCACGGGATCTCCTGCTTGCGATGAAGCGATTCATTTTGTTCTGGATCACTATCTGCAGAATCACCCAGGCAGCGAACTATTGCTGGAAGCGCAGTGGTATCCCGCGAGCCTGGAGGGGCTGGTTGAGATTCTGCAATGGACAAGGGATCACAACGTGAAGACGGTGCTGTTCGGACCGGTTGCGGAATACGATTCGCCGCTGCCACGACTGCTCGCGTACTCGATCGCCTGGAATAAACCTGATCTACCACAGCAGCATCTCGCAGAGTCGTCGCGGGCCATGGATGAACGCATGCAGGCGCTTGGAATGACAACCTGGAATGTTCCCTATGTTTCGCTTTACCGAGCCACCTGCGATGAGCGGGGCTGCGCCGAATACGCTGATCCGGGGGAGGCTATACCTCTGATGCGAGACGGTGATCACTTGAGCAAGGAAGGCGCCGCGCTCCTTGTGAAGCACCTCGTCGCATCGGGCGAGCTGCGATTGAACTAGCCACCGCTAAAGAGGGCATTTGAGACCGTTTCAGCCGAATGGCGCATTCCGAGCGATAGAGTCCGGGGAGGAACTTCGCCGATCAGCAATCAGAGGAGCAGCTGCTTCAGTCATCGGCCAAGCCGCTGGATTCGTCGTCCAAATGGCTTCTGTCATTGTGCTGGCGCGTCTGCTTACGCCAACTGATTTCGGGATCGTCACCATGGTGACGACTTTCAATCTCTTGTTTCGCAGCTGGGGATTGAATGGATTCACCGAACTGATCATGCAGCGGGAAGAACTCTCGGAGAGCCTTGCTAGCAACCTGTTCTGGGTGAATCTAGGCATCGGGACTCTGCTGACGGTTGTTTTTGCCGCATCGGGCAGATTGATGGCCCTGTTTTTCAACAACTCAGCTGTGACCCCTGTTGCAGCTGGAATGTCGCTGACGATTTTCCTTGGATGCCTGGCGTATATTCATCTGGCTCTGCTGCAGCGCGCCATGCACTTCCGGACAGTCGCGCTTATCAACTTCATCGGAGCAGCGGCTTATGTGCTTTTCTGCATTCTCTTCGCCCTGGCAGGCTTGCACTACTGGGCGTTGGTCTGGGGGTGCGTTGCACAGTATCTGCTGATCGCCATACTTTCCTGGTCGATGTGCCAATGGGTGCCCAGGCTGCCGAGCCGGAAGTCGGATACCTCAGCCGGGGTCATGTTTGCGTTCAATGTCTATCTGCATTTCGGATTCAACTATCTAACGCGCAATACCGATAACCTACTCGTCGGCTACAAATTCGGCGCCCAGGTGCTCGGGTTCTACAAACGGGCTTACGATTTGTTTGTGCTTGCGGCTACGCAGCTGCTGTCGCCGCTGTCTTCGGTAGCGGTCGGCGTGCTGAGCCGGGTAAGCTCGGATCGCGAACAGTTTGAGCGCTACTTTCTTCGAGCACTTTCCCTACTGGCTTTTGTAGGAATGGGAGTGGGGGCGGATTTCTGCCTGATCGGGAGAGATTTCATTCGCGTGTTGCTCGGCCCGCAGTGGGATGAAGCAGGAAAGATTTTCACGCTTTTCGGCCCAGGTATTGGAGTGATGCTGCTGTACAACACGCACGGGTGGATTCACCTTGCAATTGGCCGGCCGGAGCGATGGTTTCGCTGGGGACTGATTGAGTTTGCCTGCACAGGAAGCCTATTCCTTATGATGTTGCACTGGGGTCCCTCGGGAATCGCGTTCGCATGGACGGCATCATTTTTCATTCTTATGCTCCCTGGTCTGTGGTATGCGGGAAAGCCCATCGAGCTGAACGTTTGGCGGATGGTCTCTCTGGTCTGGAAGTATTTCGCCGCGTCGAGCGGGGCTGCATTGTTGACGTTTGCCGTTGTAAGGAATTTCCACACTCCGGTGGCGCTTGAGGGAGGGCCTGCTGCGGCGCTCAGGCTGGTTGTAACCACAGCCGTGTTTCTCGTGTTGTATCTTCTCGCGGTTGTAGTTCTTCACCGGGGTACAAAACCCATTGCGGAAACGATCGCCATGCTGAAGTATCTAGTTCCGAGTCGGTCGCAGGCTATCTTGAATACGCCTGTTCAACAAGTCGACACGGCGGTTTCAACTCTCGATTAGCCCGCGTTATTTCCGCGATCTGGCGTCATCAAGTTCCCGCGTATTTCAACCGGATCAACCCGGCTCTCGTTCGAAGGAGAACTAGGAGTACATGTCCGCAAACAGGCTTGCAGTCTCGGTTCGCAACAGACTACGGTCATCCGCGGTGCGCCAGATGTACTGGGCCATCGCGAACAGGGAGGCTCTTGTCGCCAGCAGAGACGAGGAGAGGTTCTACAAGGAGCTGCTCGCCGGTTTCTCGCGCAACGACCTCATTTTCGACATTGGCGCCAACGGCGGCGCCAAGACAGATATCTTCCTGAGGCTCGGCGGGCGGGTGATTGCCGTAGAGCCGGACGACACCAACCTAGCCACGTTGAAAGAGCGCTTCCTCCAATATCGACTGAAGAAGTGCCCGGTCACCCTCGTCGGGAAAGCGGTCAGCGACCAGGTCGCGGTAGAAAAGATGTGGATCGATGGGCCGGGATCCGCGGTGAACACGCTGAATCGGGCGTGGGCCGATCACCTCACTACTCACAGCGGGGACTTCAAGCATCAGCACTACGGCTTGAGCTTCAGCACGAGCAAATCGGTGGAGACAACGACTGTCGACGACCTGATGAAGATGTATGGTCGTCCTTTCTTCATCAAGATCGATGTTGAAGGCTACGAGCTGAAAGTTCTGCACGGTATGAGCAGTCCTGTTCCGTTCCTGTCATATGAAGTCAATCTGCGCGTGCTGAGGAACGAGGGGATATCGTGCGTGCAGCAACTCAATAACCTAGTACCTCACGGTGAATTCAACTACACACCAGATACCTGCGCAGGTCTTTCTCTGAACGCATGGCTCGGGTGCGACCAATTTTGTTCAGTGCTCGAGACGTGCAAGGACGAGACCGTCGAGGTGTTTTGGAAAAGCAACTGCGATCGGGACATGAATACGAAGCGGACGAGGGAAGACATGGTTTCAGCAAAGGAGGGGGCATGAGTCGGCTGCGGATTCTGCTTTTAGCACCGGATGTCAATCCCGATACGATCAGCATGCCGTACGTCACGTACTCTCATGCCGCAGCGCTGGCGCATCTCCACGACGTCTCGCTGGTAACGGGAACTCCGAGCGAAGGACCGGTGCGCCGCGCGAACGCGCCATTTCGGTCGATCGAGGTCGTGAAGATGCCGACGCTGGAGCGGATACACGCGTGGGCCATCAGGAGAATTTTCAAGCACAACTATGACACGCAGGTGCTGACGGCCTTTGGGTATCCATTCTCTGTAGCGTTCGAGCAGCGTGCGTGGAGCCAATTGAAGTCGCGGATCTACGGAGGTGAATTCGACATCGTTCTGAGAGTGATGCCGATGACTCCGTCATTACCGAGTCCTTTCGCATACTTCCTGCGGAAGGGGCCAATCCCATTTGTCATCGGCCCGTTGAACGGGGGCCTTCCGTGGCCTCGTGGATTTAGCCAGCTTGAGAATCAGAAAGAGTGGATTTCCGGCCTGCGGGGTGTCTATCGTATGCTGCCGTTTGCCCGATCTACCTATCGTCATGCGGCTGCCATTATCGCGGCATCTTCACAGACATACTCTGAATTTGCAGAGTATGCCGACAAGCTGTTTTTTGTCCCAGAGCCAGGCATTGCCGACTCGCTGTGCGAGCCGGACAGGCGCGATCCGAGTGCGAATGGAAAGCTGCAGATCATTTTTGTCGGAGGCCTGTATCCGCGGAAGGCTTGCGATCTGGCGCTGAAAGCTGCAGCGGAGGTTCTGCGGGCCGACGTAGCACGATTCACAGTCATTGGCGATGGTCCCGAGCGAGCGAAGATCGAGGGGCTTGTTCGCAGCCTTGGGGTGGAAGATAAGGTGGATCTCTGCGGGTGGCTCGATCACTCAAAGGTATTGGCGGGTCTGAGATCTGCCGACATCTTCTTGTTCCCTTCTGTGCGCGATAACGGTGCTGGAGTGGTTTTTGAGGCTCTGGCTAGCGGCGCGGTGCCGGTGGTGGCTGACTTCGGCGGCCCAGGGGACATCGTAATTCCGGAAGTTGGTTATAAGGTTGCGCTGACCAATGAGGCCGAGATGGTGACGAAGATGTCGGCGATCCTTGGGGATCTCGTTGGCAATCGCGCCCATTTGCGGAAGCTACGAAGCCAGGGAATGGCCTACGCACGAGAGCGCCTCACCTGGGAAGCAAAGGCGGTGGCAACCACGCAGGTTCTGCATTGGGTTTTGAGGAAGGCGCCGAAGCCTATGTTCCTTCCGCCCAAGATGCTTCATCTCGAATACCTGAGCTGAATCCGTCTTTGAATCGAGCGATCTAGAGCACCCGGGCACACAACACTCCTCAAACGCCTCACTCAGAAGTTCAAACTGATTGCGCCAAGTCTCACGGTTAGTCGTTAGGAGATCGCGTGGACTGTTCCAAGGGATAGGCGAACACAAGGTACGACGTCGACTGGATTTTGAAGGGATCAGATGGCACGACGACCCTTAGTATCAATTCTCATACCCGCTTACAACGCAAAGCTCTGGCTGCGGGACGCTCTGCGTTCAGCGATGGCCCAGACATGGGAGCCGAAGGAGATCATCGTGGTTGACGATGGCTCGAGCGACGGTACCCTTGAGATCGCGCGCGAATTCGAGTCAGCGCAAGTGCGCGTGATCGCGAATGAGCACCTGGGTGCTGCTGCGAGCCGCAACAAGGCATTACAGATGAGCCGGGGTGACTATATCCAGTATCTCGATGCGGATGATGTTTTGGCTCCAGACAAGATCGAGATGCAAATGAGGGCGTTGGGTAGCTCGCCCGACAAGCGGATTCTAGTTTCGGGCAGCTTCGGGAAGTTTCTTTATCGCTATTACAGAACAACATTCACTCCGACTGCTCTATGGTGCGATCTAAGCCCGCTGGAGTGGTTGGTGCGGAAGATGCAGTTCAATTTGTTTATGCAGACGGGGACGTGGCTTGTGAGCCGCGAACTGGCAGAAGCGGCCGGACCATGGGATACGAGGCTGCTTGGGGATGATGATGGCGAGTACTTCTGCCGCGTGTTGCTAGCCAGCCAAGAGGTGCGATTCGTGCCTGAGGCGAGAGTCTACTACCGAGAAGCGGGCCCAGGAAGGCTCAGCTACATTGGTCAATCGGATGAAAAGATGGTGGCCCAGTGGCTATCGATGGAGCTTCACATTCGCTACATTCGGTCGTTGGAGGATAGCGATCGAGTCCGGGCAGCGTGCGTGAACTACCTGCAGAACTGGGTGCACTTCTTCCATCCCGACCGACCCGACCTCGTGAACAAGGCAGCTGATATGGCCCATAGTCTGGGAGGGGGACTCAAAATTAATCCCTCCTGGAAGCACTCGATCTTCGCTTCGGTGTTTGGAGAGAAGCGGGCGAAGGGTGCGCAAGTATTCCTTACGAAAGTCAAATACAACTGCCGGCAGAGCCTAGACAAGGCGCTCTACCAAGTCGAGAATTTCAGAGCGGAGGAAAAGTCGGAGAATCCGGCTAAATTGAAAGGGGTGCCAGAAAATATCCTGGCACCCCGGAAGTGAAGCTGGCGGAAGTCAGAGGACAGATCCGACAAGTCCGGTTGGGGCGGGAGGCGCGCTGGGGGTCTGGGCGACCGTCCCACTCACGAGAGGGTGAGGGAAGGTGTAGGGCTGGTAGATCCCCGTCCAGGTATTCGTGGAAGAGCAGACGTACAGTTCGCCGTTGCCGCCGTTTGCGTCGGTAGCAAAGTACGCCACTCCGTAGGATCCAGTAGGACTTTTCTGGTATGTTCCACCGGCACCAGCTTTGCAGGTTGCGGGCCTTGCAGATAGGGGTCCAAAACCCGTGCCTGCGGAACCGGTGAAACCACCAGTGCACGTCGAGTTCAACGCACCGCAATCGAAGTAGTAGTCACGATTGTTCTGCGAAGACGTATCGCTGATGAGCATCTCCTGCCCGTACTGCGGTCCGCTCAGGTTGTTCATGAACAGGTAAATGGGTTCGAGATATTGCTGTGGCCACGAGATCGTGCCTGTTGCCGCGTTGAGTCGTCCAGGAAAATCACTGCCGTTCAGAGACTGCGTAGTCTGTCCTCTTCCCAGACCGTCGAGGCATGGATACCCACTAGCAAGGTCGGTGTTGCCGTCCCAGGGAGAACCGATACCGTTTGAAAATGGGGTTGTTCCGCAATAACCCCAACCTGACGGTGTGGCGACCTCGTTGTTTGTCTCACAGTTTCTGTCGGTGCATCCGTGGAAGAAGCGATAGTATCCGGATGCCATTGTGTTGCCCCAGATAAGAGCGGAGCCGTTCTTGGAACCCACCGCTGCATCGAGGGCACCTGCGCCGGTGGGACCGACGATGTAGTTGTGGTAAGCCTCGTACATACGGCAGCCACGTGCGGGACCAGCAGTCGATTTAGTGGCGTGAGTCTGGATAGCCACGGTGGCGTTGACGAAGGTGTTGTAACGGGCGACGAACGCGCCTCCTTCACCGCAGTCGTTTATGACTCCGCCGGTCATGTAGTTGCTCTCGATGTAGAAGGAAGTGGGAGAACCCCAGGCGGTTGGTTTGGCCCAGGTTCCGTCAGCGTTGCCGATGTTGTCGCCGATGGCTCCGTCGATCGCGAAGGTGAACGGATAGGCAGTGGACGTCTGATCGATCCGGTTATGGTCCGCGACGCCTGCGATTGGAGCAAAGGTTCTGAACCAGACGGGCTGGTTCGCAGGGGAGTATGTCGCATCGTTGAAGTGGTTGTGGTCGATCCGGAAGTTCTGCGTTGTTCCGCTCAGGATCTGCACAATGCCGTTGTATTTCGGGTAGGAGCCACCGATGCTGCCGCCAGCGAGAGTGAGCCCGGTGATTCGAAAGTAGGAGCTGGAGCCTCCCGTCACGAACGTCATGAGAGACGTATTGGATTGGTAAGAATCCTGAATGACGGTGGCATCGCTTGCAGAGCAACTGTAGCTTGAGGTGCCGGCTGTTCCAGAGCAGTTCACATTGGTAGCGCCCTGGATTGTCAGGTTAGTGACCGCTGCCGGAATCGAGTATTTGAAGCCGGTGTTCCAGGCGGCGGTACCCGAAGGGATGTTGACCACGACGGTGCTGTTGCTGTTGTTGCTGGAAGGGAGTGCGGCGAGGACGTCGGACTCACCGGGGCTTGCTGCATTGCAGACAGCGCTGGTGCAGGACTGCGATGTAGCTGTAAGAGAAAAGATCAGTGGGCTTGCGAAGAGAAGAAAAATGGCAAAGCGCTTCTTCACGATCGAGCAACTCCTTTATTGGCACCGAGGTGCCTATACGACGCCACCTTTGGGGGATTGCCAATCCGCCTTGGATTGCGTTTAAAACCGGCATTGACGGTTGTTTCGAGGATAGTACGCAAGTGATGAAACTGCTGCACCCACGAACCGCCCGGAGGTTACTTGAGTTACGAGCAGGGAGTCAGGTTTAAGATCCGCAAGGCGGAAACGGATCTGGATAAATGCAGCGGAATCAAACAATTGCTCCGGATTCAGCGGCCAAGGCTTGCTCTAGGTGTTTCAAAACGGGAATTCGGGTTTCCCAGTAGGCCAGGTCTGAAATCAGGTGCACGGCCGAAGTTCCCAGACTTCTTTAGGGTTAAGTATTCAATTTGTTGACCCGGGAACTGACCTGAGGATAGCACGCCCATACTGGGCAAACAAACCAACAAGCGTGAATGCCAGCTTATTTTGCGGCCCAGCCATAACTGAGGAAAAATCGTGCAGGAAGAGGTTCCACTGAAGAAAGTAGCGCTGTTCACCGGTGGAATCGATCGGCATTATGCGAGCGGTCTCTGGGGAAGTCTGGCCGGCATGGGCGTTCAGGTGGACGTCATCTGCAACGCCGAGATGAAGGACAATGGAGCGAGTGTTCAATCTAATCTCGATTTTCTGACGCTCTATGCAAGCCCGAAGGCAGGGCGGGGCAAGATTGCCAAGCTACTGACGTTCCTGCAGGTCTACTGGCGGTTGATGATGTATGCGGCGACGACGCCGGCAAAGGTGTTTCATATCCTATGGAATTACCGTATTCCGCTTTTCGACAGGACGATTCTGTTGCTGTACTACAAACTGCTCGGCAAGCGGGTGGTGTTCACCGCACACAACATCAATGCGGCTGAAAGAGATGGGTCCGACTCGTTTCTGAATCGGCTCTCGCTTAGATTTCAGTACCGGAATGTCGATCAGATCTTTGTTCACACGGAACTGATGAAGCGGCAACTGATCGAGAGTTTTGGAGTGCGGGAGCGGAACGTCTGCGTTATCCCTTTCGGCACCTATGACGTTGTTCCTGCAACGGCGCTGAGTTCCAGGGAAGCCAAGCGAAGTCTCGGACTCAAACCTGAAGAGAAGGCGATTCTATTTTTTGGGAGAATCGCGCCCTACAAGGGAGTCGATCTGCTTGTGGATGCCTTTCAACGGGTCAGCCGCAATGATGCGAGGTATCGGCTTATTATCGCTGGCGAGCCGATGAAGGACGCGGAGACGCAGTGGCGCGCGATCCAGTCGGTGATCGAAAGCAGCGACGTCAAAGACCGCGTTGTTCAACATGCAAAATTCATCGAGGACAATGAGATCGAAGTCTATCTCAAAGCTGCGGACGTGCTGGTGCTCCCGTATACCCAGATTTTCCAAAGCGGCGTTCTGTTCATGTCCTACAGCTTTGGATTGCCGGTGATTGCTACGAACGTTGGATCTTTCTCCGATGACATTGTGGAGGGAGAGACGGGTTTTATCTGCAGGCCGGCAGACGCGGAAGACCTTGCGCGTTCGATCGAGCTGTATTTCTCCAGCGAGTTGTACAGGAACCTCGACGAACGACGAGGCAAGATCAGGAGCTTTGTCCAGGCGAGCCATTCGTGGGACAAGGCAGCCCTTCTGACAGTCCAGGTGTATGAACGGCTGACGCGGTCGAAGGAACTGGAATACAGCACGTAGCACAATTCAGGATGAACCAAGCACTCGCATCGCGTTCACGTAACGAACGAAATCTACATTTCAAGGAAAGCTCTTTCAATGCCAGGACTAGTCGGGATCATCACTAAACGGCCGAAGATGTGGGCCGAGGAGACGGTCTGCAACATGATGAAAACCATGTTGCACGAGCCGTTTTACACATCGGGAGTGTGGAGCGATGATTCGGTCGGGGTCTATGCGGCCTGGGTAGCGCGACGCGGCTCTTTCGCGGAAGAGATGCCTATCCGGAATGAGAGCGGCGATACGACGCTGCTGTTTTCCGGGGAAGAGTTTCCGGATCCGGGAGTCTACAAGACACTGCAGGATCGTGGACACAAAGTGTCGAGCGATGGACCTTCGTACCTTGTGCATCGGTACGAGGAAGAGAAGGATTTTCCGAAGCAGCTGAACGGGCGCTTTCACGGCCTGGTTGCAGATCGATCGCAGGGTCAGGCACTGCTGTTCAATGATCGGTATGGCTTGCATCGGCTGTACTGCTACGAGGGCGAAGACGCGTTCTACTTCGCTGCCGAAGCCAAGGCCATCCTGAAGGTTTGTCCGAAACTGCGGAGGATAGACCAGCAGGGGCTTGGCGAGTTCATCGTATGCGGATGCGTGTTGGACAACCGCACCCTCTTCCCCGGTATCAGTGTGCTGCCGCCGGGCTCAGCGTACTCGTTCCGGAACGGAGCGCTTGAAAGGAAGGAGCCCTACTTCGAGCCTTCAGAGTGGGAAAACCAGGAACCCCTGCCCGCAGGCGAATATTTCGATGCTCTGCGGGGCGCTTTCACCACGAACCTATCCCGGTATTTCGGAGGCTCAGAGCGCATCGGCGTTTCGCTGACCGGCGGCCTGGATACCCGGATTATTATGGCGTGGCACGACGCTGAGCCCGGCTCGCTGCCTTGCTACACGTTCGGAAGCATGTACCGGGATAACGAAGACGTGAAACTGGCACGCAAGGTGGCACAGATCTGTCACCAGCGGCACGAGGTGATCACGACAGGAGAAGAGTTCCTCAAGAATTTTCCCCGGTATGCCGAACGCACTGTATATATGACGGATGCATGCGTAGACATGGGCCGGTCGCCGGATCTGTACGTGAATGAGAAGGCGCGGGAGATCGCGCCCGTTCGCATGGTGGGCACATACGGCAGTGAGATTCTGCTCCAGGATGTCATGTTCAAGGCCGTGCAGCCGCGGCCGGGACTCTACCACAGCGATTTGTCGACCTGGCTGGTGAAGGCTGGTCAGAGCTACCAGCGCTGTCTTGAAGGCAACCAATCAACCTTCGTAGCGTTCCGGCAGTCGCCTTGGCACCACTTCGGAGTTCTATCGCTGGAACAGACGCAGGTGGCGGTGCGCACCCCGTATCTGGATAACGACCTTGTCAGGACGGTTTACCGGGCGCCGAAGGTGGAAAACATCAACCAGGACAGCCGGCTACGACTGCTGCTGGCAGGGAATCCGGCTCTGGCAGCGCTTCGGACAGATCGAGGCACCCAGGGGCTGAACTGGTACATCACCCGGGCAGCGCTGGAGTTCTCGTTCAAGGCCGAGTATGCGTATGACTACGGAATGCCGCAATGGCTGGCGAAGCTGGACCATGCCTTCCGGTTTGTACATTTCGAGCGGATTTGGGTCGGCCGTCACAAGATCTTCCATTTCCGGCCCTGGTACCGGGATTACCTGGGTGCTTATGTGCGGGAGATGCTGCTGGATTCGCGTTCCCTGGCGCGTCCATACCTCGATCCGGGGATGGTGAAACGCATTGTAGACGCGCACCTTAAAGGGAACGGGAACTATACGATCGAATTGAACCGGCTGCTCACTCTGGAGCTGACGCACCGGCTATTTGTGGACTGAAGGAGGGAGGCACAGAATGCAGGTAACTCGGTCCTCCATGCCGTACGTCCTGATTACGCCGGCGCGTAATGAAGGCAAATTCATCCGGGGCACTATCGAGTCAGTGGCGGCGCAGACTCTGCGGCCGGAGAAGTGGGTCATCGTGAACGATGGCTCAACGGACGATACCGGCGAAGCGGCGTTGGAGGCGGCCAAGGGAATTGACTGGATCGAGGTTGTCAATCTTCCAGTGCGGCAGGAAAGGAATTTTGCTGCGAAGGTATATGCGTTCAAGGCGGGTCAGGAACGGCTCGCGGGTATCGATTACAAAGTGATCGGAAATCTGGATGCGGACGTGACGCTCGAGAAGGACCACTTTGAATACCTGATGAGCAAGTTCCAGGAGGATCCCGATCTGGGCGTAGCCGGAACGATTTTCCGCGAGCCCGGGTATTGCTCTGAGACGGACAGCTTCGAGGGGCAAAACTATGTCTCGGGCCAGTGCCAGATTTTCAGGCGTGAATGCTTCGAGATGATCGGCGGCTACACGCCAAGCAAGCCCGGCGGCATTGACTGGATCGCAGTAACGACGGCGCGCATGATGGGATGGAAGACCAGATCGTTTCGGGAGCGCTGCTTCTATCATCACCGGGTGTTAGGCACGGCCAATCACAACAAGATCGGGAAGAGCTTCACGTACGGCAAGAAAGACTACTACATGGGCGGGCATCCCCTGTGGGAAATCTTCCGCTGCACCTATCAGCTTCGCAAGCGGCCATTCGTGATCGGGGGAGTGATGCTGTTCGCGGGATACTTCACTGCGCTCCTCACGGGCGAGAAGCGGGTGGTACCGGAGAACTTGATGCGCTTCCACCGACGCGAGCAGATGATGAAGCTCAAGGCGATTTTGTCGTCTCTAGTGCGGTTCAAGAAAATCGACAGCTTCGGGCTGCTTCCGGTTTCACAGCCTCAGCGGGCGCAGCAGGGGACGGCTGATCACGTCCAGTCTTAAGCCTTCATGGGAAGAAAGAATTCTAGCGGGATTTTGCATGAGCATCAGTACTGAAGCCGAGGTTGTTCCTTCATCCGCGAAAGCTGTCTCGCAGCTGCCTGTGAGCAGGATTCAGGATGCGGTGCTTCGTTTTGTCGGGTGGCTGGACCATTATGGCGAGGAGTCGTATGACTTCCAGACCTACTACTCCGGTCCCCTAGGCAGGCGGGCAAAGCAGCTCTATTACACAAACAAGAAGCTGGGAACGCTCGCTGTGTTGCCGATTGTGTTTTCAGAGGCATTTGTACCGTCAGCGAGGAAGCTCTTCTGGAAGCCGCAGAGAGTCCCGATCGGCGACGCGCATTATGCGATGGGTTTCGCCTACCTGGCGGAGGCGCTTGGGAGCGAGCCTTTTTACAGCCGAGCAGTCCATTTTCTGGAAGTGCTGAAGCAGACGCGCTGTGAAGGATATGACGAGTATTGCTGGGGGTACCCATTCCATTGGGAGACGATCAACGGGACGATACCGTCCGGGACTCCACTGATCACGACGGTCCCTTACGTTTTCGAAGCCTTCCAGCAGGTTTACCGGATGGATGGGAACCCGGAATGGTACCGGATTCTTCAATCGATCGCTCGTCATGCGGTTTCGGACTACAAAGATGTGCCGTTCTCGAATACCGCTTCGACATGCTCATACACGCCGTTTCCGGAGCATTCGTTGCTGGTGGTCAATGCCAATGCGTACCGCGCGTGGCTTCTGACGAGCGCGGCGCACGAGTTCTCAGACCAGAGCTACGAGCCCATTGCGGAAAGAAATCTGAACTTTGTACTAGAAGCGCAGAATGCGGATGGCTCCTGGTTCTATGCGCGGGATGGGAAGCGGTCGTTTGTGGATCATTTCCACACCTGCTTTGTGATGAAGGCCCTCGCAAAGATCGAGGCGTTGACGGGAAACCGAGACTGCACCAGCGCCATTGAGAGAGGCGTCGCCTACTACACGCAGAATCTGTTCGATGAGCAGGGGATTCCGAAGCCATTCTCAAAGGCGCCCCGGCTCACGGTGTACAAGCGGGAGCTGTATGACTATGCAGAGTGCATCAATTTGGCCATGCTGCTTCGCGGGCGGTTCCCGGCATTGGACAGGAATCTGGAAGCGACGGTCAATGACATTCTGAACAGATGGCAGACCAGAGAAGGGTCTTTCCGGAGCCGGCAGTTGTATCTCGGCTGGGATAACACGCCTATGCATCGCTGGGCATCAGCGCAACTGTTTCGCAGCCTTTGCCTGGTGCTCTCGCGAGAGGCACAGGGGCAAGCTTCAAGAGCTTAAGGAGCACAGACGGGCATGTGCGGAATTTGCGGAAGATTCAATTTCGGCCGGCAGGAGCCGGTGAACCGTCGAGAGATTGAGGCGATGGCAGGAACGATTCGTCATCGCGGTCCGGATGATGAGGGCTACCATCTGGACGGTCCGGTCGGTCTGGGGTTCCGCCGGCTGTCAATCATCGACCTCTCCGGCGGACATCAGCCGATGTCTGATCAGGACGAGACCGTCTGGGTTGTGTTCAACGGCGAGATCTATAACTTCCTTGAACTGCGCAAAGAGCTTGAAGGTCACGGGCATGTGTTCCGGACTCGCTCTGATACCGAGGTGATTGTTCACGGATATAAGCAGTGGGGGGATGAGGTACTGAACCGCCTGAACGGAATGTTTGGGCTGGCGGTGTGGGACGCGCGCCGCCGCAGGCTGCTGGTTGCTCGCGACGCCTTCGGGATCAAGCTGGTGTACTACCGGGCGAACGAAGGATCGTTGTGGTTCGGATCTGAGATACGCCCGGTGATTGCGACGATGGCTGAAAAGCCGGAGCCCGATCCGGACGCGATCAGCTTGTTTCTGCAGTATCGTTTTACGCCGTCGCCGTATACGGCTTTGAAAGGTGTGCACAAGCTGGCACCGGGCACCAAGCTTGTAGCAGAGAATGGCAAGGTTGAGACTAGCCGGTGGTATAGCTTCTCGCCGAAGCCCTTTACGCCGGCGAAGAGGGCGAGCGAAGCAGGCGAGGAACTGCTGGAACTGTACCGGCAGGCAGTGCGAAGGCAGCTGATGAGTGATGTGCCGCTGGGGCTGCTGTTGAGTGGGGGAATCGATTCGGCGCTGCTGCTTGCGCTGATGAACGAGAACGGCAACGACTGGCACAGCTACACCGTTGGGTATGGCGAGAGCTTCGCGGATGATGAGTTGGAGGACGCGGCCGATACGGCGCGCATCCTGAAGTCGAAACACACCGGCGTGCGCATCAGCCGTGAGGACTTCGAAAGGGAACTGAACAATATCGTGAGTTCGCTCGAGGAGCCGATTGCGACCTCATCGGTAGTTCCGATGTACTTTGTGTGCAAGCGGGCGCGCAAGGATGTGAAGGTCGGGCTCGTGGGGCAGGGACCTGATGAGTTGTTCGGGGGCTACAAGCGTCACCTGGGTGCTCGTTATGGGACGACCTATGCTGCATTGCCGGGATGGGCGCGTGGCTCGTTAGAGCACGCGTTGGGAGCGCTTCCGCGAAACGAGACGCTCAAGCGGGGACTGTATGCGCTGTCGAGCGGCAGGAATGGAAACCGCATCGAGCGAATTCTGTCGCTCTTGCCCGCGGATCAAATCGGATCGCTGTTCCGGGACGGAGCGCTGAGGAACTCGTCAGAGGATCAATTGCAAACGTGCTGGGCAGATCTGGAGAGGCTGGCTCCTCAAGACGATCTGGGCAGGCTGCAATTTCTGGAAGTCCGGTCTACCCTGCCCGATGAGCTGTTGATGTACGCGGACAAGCTTTCGATGGCGCATAGCCTGGAACTCCGGGTGCCGTACCTGGATAAGGATGTCGTTGAGTTCGCTGAGAGGCTGAATGCGAATCTGAAAGTACGGAACGGGGTGGGCAAGTGGATGCATAAGCAAGTCTCGCGCAAGTTCCTGCCTGAAGCGATTGTCAGGCGCAAGAAGCGCGGGTTTGCGATGAACGTGGTGGATGACTGGTTCAGGGGTTCGATGGCAGGTGGAATGGCGGGAACGTTTGAGGATTCGGGTTCTGCCATTTTCGACATGTTAGACCCTTCTCCGGTGAAGCGTTTGTATAGCGATCATCTGGCAGGGCGCCATGATCACCACAAGATTCTGTTCAGCCTGGTGGTTCTGGAAGAGTGGCTGCGGGGAATGCGCGTGAATGCGCCTGCCGTGGCGTAGACGTGAGCAGAGTGCCGAAATCGAGTAGAGGGAGCACATTTTGAAGATCAGTATCTTCGGTTTGGGTTATGTCGGAACTGTTTCAGCGGCATGCCTTGCCGCGGAAGGGCACGAGGTCCTTGGAGTCGATCCGGTCAGGGACAAGGTCGAGCTCATCAACCAGGGCATGTCTCCGATCGTCGAGGCCGAGATCGGCGAGATTATCAGCAGCACGGTTGATGGCGGACTACTGCGGGCGACGCTGGATCCGGAGGAGGCGGTGCGCGAGACAGACCTGTCGATCGTCTGCGTGGGTACCCCCAGCCAGACCAACGGCAACCTTGACCTGCGGTATATCCGCAGGATCTGCGAGCAGATTGGCGAAGCGCTGCGTTCGAAGGCCGGTCGACACACGATCGTCATTCGGAGCACGATTCTGCCGGGGACCATGCGGAAGGTTGCCATTCCAACTCTCGAGGAGAGTTCGGGGAAGCGCGCGGGGAGCGATTTCGGGATTTGCTACAACCCTGAATTTCTGCGCGAAGGGACGGCCGTGAAGGATTTCCGCTTCCCGCCGAAGACGGTGATCGGAGAACTCGATGAGGCGAGCGGCGACATGCTGGCGTCGATCTATGAAAAGCTCGATGCGCCTCTGGTACGAACGGACCTGAGTAACGCGGAGATGATCAAGTATGTCGATAACAGTTGGCATGCTCTGAAGATCGGATTCGCGAACGAGATTGGGACGCTGTGCGATGCGTTCGGGACGAATGCAGAAGAGGTGATGGGCATCTTCTGCAGAGACACTAAGCTGAACATTTCGCCGGCATACCTGAAGCCGGGGTTTGCGTTCGGCGGATCATGCTTGCCGAAGGATCTTAGAGCGTTGACCTATCAAGCAAAGGCGCACGATCTGCAGCTCCCGATTTTGACCTCGATTCTGCCAAGCAACGAAATTCAGATTGCGCGCGGACTTCAGGCGATTATCGAGAAGGGAAACACGAAGGTGGGCATCCTGGGCTTCAGCTTCAAGGCGGGCACAGATGACCTTCGGGAGAGCCCGGTGATCGAAGTGATCGAGCGGCTGATTGGCAAGGGATACGATCTGCGTATCTATGACAAGAACGTGAACATCGCGCGGCTTGTCGGGGCGAATCGCGATTTCATCTTGAATCGCATTCCGCATATCTCGAAGCTCATGGTTGCGAGCCAGCAGGCAGTGCTCGAGCATGCGGGTACAGTCGTGATCGGCACCAACGATCCGGAGTTTCGTAAAGCTACAGAACTGATGAAAGGCGATCAGCAGCTTGTAGATTTTGTGAGGATCATGAAAAGGAAAGAGCAGGTTTCGATTCAAAATGAAATTGTGACTGCGAGATGATCAGGTCTGCCAGTAATGTGGGTAAGCCCGTTGTCCTTGTTCGCACATGATTCAGTGTCTCAAGAGAAAGTTCCGTGAAAAAGAAAATACTCATCATTGTTGAAAATCTACCGGTGCCGTTTGACACGCGGGTCTGGAAAGAAGCCTGTACGCTGCAGCAGGCGGGATACCAGGTATCGGTGATCTGTCCGCGAAGCAAGAAATATCCGCGTACCCATGAAGTGCTGGAAGGCGTGCACATTTATCGGCATCCAGTTCCGCAGGAAGGGAACTCGGCTTTTGGCTACATCTGGGAGTACGGCTGGGCGCTCGTGTGGGAGTTCATCTTCGCGGTTTGGGTGTTCCTGGCCCGCGGTTTCCACGTGATTCAAGGGTGCAATCCGCCGGACAACATCTTTCTGGTTGCGCTTCCGTTCAAGCTGTTTGGTGTGCGGTACATCTTCGATCATCACGACGCAAGTCCGGAACTTTACATATCGAAATACGAGCGAGAGGATGTGCTCTACAAAATTCAGGTCTGGCTGGAGAAGAGGACGTTTCTCAACAGTGACGTTGTGATGTCGACGAACGAGAGCTACCGAGCGCTTGCAGTGAGCAGGGGCGAGCGCAGAGCCGAGGATGTTTTTGTTGTAAGAAATGGCCCTGATCTCGAAAAGTTCAGGCCTGTCCCAGCACGCGAAGAGAGGAAGCAAGGCAAGAAGTGGATGGTGGGATATGTGGGCACTATCAGCGCGCAGGAGGGGCTGGAGATCCTGGTAGATGTTGCGGAATATATCCATAAGAACGGCAGGACTGATATTCAGTTCACTTGCGTTGGCGGGGGACCTGGCCTGGCGTCTCTGCGTGAGTTGATCGCTACGAAAAAGATGGAAGCCTACTTCACCTTCACCGGACGCGTGTCAGATGAAGAGCTGCTCGAGATTCTCTCCTCGGCCGACGTTTGCGTGAATCCTGACAAGCCATGCGAAATGAATGATATTTCGACCATGATCAAGATCGCTGAGTATATGGCGCTTGGCAAGCCGATCGTGCAGTTCGACCTGAAAGAGGGGCGGTATACGGCGGGTGAAGCGTCGCTCTATGCGGATAGCCAGAATCAGGTGCCGGACTTTGCTGCGAAGCTGCTTTGGCTGCTGGATCATCCGGAGGAGCGGGCGCGCATGGGTGAGATCGGTCAGGCGCGGGTGCAGGAGAAACTGGCGTGGAAGTACTCTGAGGCAGGATTACTGGCAGCTTATGATCGGGCATTTGAGAAGAGGGCAGGCGGAAAGCCGAATGCCTCAGCAACTGCGCAGAATGCGGCCTAGGAGGTGCTGGACTCAAACTGACATCGGAGCGGTGCAACCGGAGACGAGATAAGAATAACGGGGCGGTATCGGACACGGATTCGAGATGTCCGCCAGAGCGAGCAGACGAAGGTATGGGAAGTTATCTGTCAACTTACTTCAGGTGTCCTGAGGACGCCGTGCGGATCGTATCCGACAGTGCTCTTTCGCTCGAGAGCGGATACTTCAATTTTGGCTGTGACACGACGTTGTTTGGGCGCAAGTCGGGACGATCTGCGGCAGAGATGGTTACATCGTCGATGCCCAACGCCGCGTTAGAAGTAGTCCTGGAGGAGGGCAAGGTCAGACTGCCGTTCGACTTGTCGGAGGTTCTGGAAAACTCCTTTCGAGAGGCGTACGCGGAGCAGTGGCGCAAAGGCGCGATGTCGTTTCTCTCGATACCCTACTATCTGGTTCGCCCGATGCTCCCGGTCGCGGCTCGCCGACACCTGCAGAAGATCTATCTGCGCGGGTGGGACAAACTCGCTTTTCCGCGATGGCCGGTGGACTGCTCCGTCGATAACCTGCTCGAGCAGATTCTGGTTCTGTCATTGCGGGCCACCGGTGCGAAGGAGATCCCGTTCATCTGGTTCTGGCCGGATGGGCACAAGGGCTGCGCGCTTATGACGCATGATGTGGAGACAGAAGCGGGGCGAGCTTTCTGCAAGACGCTGATGGACATCGACGACTCCTTTGGGGTGAAGGCGTCGTTTCAGGTGATTCCTGAAGAGCGATATGTCGTAAGTCCTGAGTTTCTCGAGGAGATTCGGCAGCGAGGGCACGAAGTCGCGGTTCACGATCTGAATCATGACGGCCACCTCTACAAGAGTAAGGAGCAGTTCGTTGAGAGGGCTGCGAAGATCAACGAGTACGGCAGGAAGTACAAGACGCGGGGATTCCGGGCAGGGGTGCTCTACCGGAAGCAGGTCTGGTACGACCAGCTGGATTTTGCGTATGACATGTCGGTGCCGAATGTAGCGCATCTGGATCCGCAGCGCGGGGGCTGCTGCACGATCATGCCGTATTTTATTGGAGGCATTCTCGAGATCCCGGTGACGACAATCCAGGACTACACGCTATTCAATATTCTTGGCGACTACTCGACGAAGATCTGGAGACAGCAGACGAGCATGATCTGCGAGAAGTCTGGATTGATGAGCTTCATCGTTCACCCGGACTATGTGATCAGGGATCACGAACGCGTGGTCTACGAGGAACTGCTGCACCACATTGTGGACTTGAGCGAGCAGAAAGCCGTGTGGATCGCAACTCCGGGTAAGGTGAACGAGTGGTGGCGGAAGCGTGCGGAGATGAAACTCGTTCAGGGAGCGAACGGCTGGACAATCGAGGGTGGAGACTCTCGCGCGCGGGTCGCTTATGCGCACCTTGAAGGCGATCGGCTGGTGTATGAGGTCGAGCAGCCGGCGTTATCAGGCCGAAAGGACGTTATGGAGCACCTAGTGCAGACCAGGGCGGGCAGCACTCAAGTGAGCCGCTACGGCAACTAAGTGATCGCGAGAGATATGGCAACCATTCCCCAGGAGCCCCGTGCAATCGAGAGTAGAGCGGCAGCCGGCAGTCAGAAAATCGGCGCGCTCGTCGTAGGCGGGGACCACCCCGGCCTTGCGATCGCGCGAAGCCTGGGGCGGCGCGGCATCCCGGTGTACATCATTGACGATCAGTACTGCATCTCGTCTTTCTCAAAGTATGCGGCTAAGGTCATTCGCGTAGAGAGCATCCTGGACGAGCGCAAGACCGTAGACGCCGTTCTTGAGGTGGGGCGTCGGTACAATCTGCGGGACTGGGTTCTGTTTCCAACGAGAGACGAAAACGTGGCGGCCTTTTCACGGTATCGCGACGAGCTCACGCCGTTCTTCCGCGTGACGACGGGAGACTGGAAGAGCGTTGAATGGGCGTGGGACAAAAAGAAGACCTACGAGCTTGCAGAAAAGCTGGGGATTCCGTGCCCGATGACGTTTAACCCGATGTCGCTTGACGAGATCCCGGCTCTCTTCCCGCGCCTGCCGCTAGCGGTGAAGCCGGCTGTGAAAGAGAACTTTTTCTACGCAACGGGTGCGAAGGCATGGCGCGCAAACACGCCGGAGGAGTTGCAGTCGCTTTATGAGAAAGCGATCGCGCAAATCAGGCCGGAGGAGATTCTGATCCAGGAGATCGTGCCCGGAGACGGCACGACACAATACTCCTACTGCGCCTTCGTGCGGAACGGGAGACCGGTGTCGGTCTTGACGGCGCGCCGCGCCCGCCAGCATCCCCGGGAGTTCGGGCGGGCCGCTACTTACGTGGAGACGATTGACGCGCCGGAGATCGAAGACTTGTCGGAGCGATTCCTGAAGGCGATCGAATTTCATGGGTTGGTGGAGATCGAGTACAAGCGGGACCCAAGGTCGGGTGAATACAAACTTCTCGATGTGAATGCGCGGCCGTGGGGTTTTCATGCAATCGGTTCAGCGGCGGGAGTGGATTTTCCGTACATGATCTACGCGGACCAGATGGGGCTGCCGGTCGAACCATCCCGCGGCAGGGCTGGAGTGGGATGGCTTCGAATGGTCAGCGATATCCCGACTGCTATTTCGGATATGTTCCACGGAAGTCTGGGTATTTCGACGTATGTGAAGTCGCTGCGGGCTACAAGGGTCGAGTCCGTATTCAACGCCGGCGATCCTCTGCCATCGTTGGCTGAACTGGTGATGCTGCCGTATTTGGCAGCGAAGAAGTATCTGAAGTTTCAGAAGTAAAAGGGCGGGAATTTAGAAGGGTCATGTCAGAGCTCGTAATCGAATCCGGACGGATTGAGCGTCAGTACTGGCGCGACTTGTGGCGGTATCGCGAGCTGTTTCTCTTTTTCGTTTGGCGTGACCTGCTCGTGCGTTATAAGCAGACGGCGGTCGGCGTGAGTTGGTCGCTGATCAGGCCTTTTTTGACCCTTGCGGTTTTGACCATTGTGTTCGGGAAATTGGGAAAGATGCCTGCGGGAGGAGTGCCGTATCCGCTGCTTGTGTTCTGTGGGATGCTGCCATGGCTCTTCTTTTCGACGGCTCTCACCGAAGCCGGAAACAGCCTAGTGTCGAATGCAAACATGGTGTCGAAGGTGTACTTTCCGCGAATGACCATCACGGCGAGCAGCGTAAGTACGTGCCTGGTTGATTTCATGATCTCGTGCGTGTTCCTGATCGCGCTGATGATCTGGTTCAGGTTCTTGCCGCCGGTCGCGGTGTTCCTTGTGCCATTCTTTGTCGTGCTTATGTTTGGCGCCTCTCTTGGAGTGAGCCTGTGGGTTGCAGCTCTGATGGTGAAGTATCGAGATTTTCGATTCATCGTTCCTTTTGTCGTTCAGTTTGGGCTGTACATCTCGCCGGTGGGTTTCCAGAGCAGCGTGGTGCCGGAGCGATTCCGGCTGCTGTATGCACTGAATCCGATGGTCGGCATCATTGACGGTTTTCGCTGGTGCATTCTTGGTCTGCCGCAGGCTTACCTGCCGTCTATTGGAATCGCCACTGTTGAGGTAGGCCTCCTGCTCGCAAGCGGGGTCTGGTATTTCAGGAAGACAGAACGCACATTTGCCGACATCATTTGACCCGTCGATACGGACCCGATCAGGACATGCATCCAGACATTGCGATCTCCATTGAAGGCCTGGGCAAGAAGTATGAGGTGGATAAGCTCAAGGCTCAGGACGAAGGACTGCGGCACGTGATTGAGCGCGCCCTGCGTGCGCCTCTCGCCACGATGCGTAAGAAGGTTTACACGAAGCGGACGCGGGAGTTCTGGGCGCTTCGCAATGTGTCGCTGCAGGTGAGGCGAGGCGAGGTGGTCGGAGTTATCGGGCGGAATGGCGCCGGCAAGAGCACCATGCTTAAGCTGCTGAGCAGGATCACTGTTCCCACCGAAGGGAGTATCCGGATCAACGGGCGGGTGGCAAGCCTGCTGGAGGTGGGCACAGGGTTCCATCAGGAATTGACCGGACGCGAGAATATCTTCCTGAATGGCGCGATCCTTGGCATGAAGCGTTCGGAGATCATCCGCAAGTTCGATGAGATCGTGGAATTCTCGGAGGTCGGCGAGTTTCTGGATACGCCGGTGAAGCGGTACTCTTCCGGCATGTATGTGCGGCTTGCGTTTGCCGTGGCTGCGCACCTGGACCCGGAAATTCTGATTGTAGATGAAGTGCTGGCGGTGGGCGATGCCGCGTTTCAGCGGAAGTGCCTAGGAAAAATGAGCAGTTTCGCGCAAAGCGGACGGACGGTTTTGTTTGTGAGCCATAACCTGGAAGCGGTCAGAAATCTGTGCGGACGGGCGGTGTGGCTGGAGAACGGCAGTGTGCGCGAGGATGGCGCCGTCGATCAGGTTGTCGAGAACTTCTTCAATGCGATGTCGGCTTCGTCGCAGTTCTCCTCGCAAAGCGATGAGTACGGATTTGCTGTGCGACGCGTGGTGCTGAGAGACGCAACGGGCGCTGAGTCGGCTCAGTTCACGCCCGGGGCGGACATGATCGTAGAGCTAGAGTATTCGGCCGCTAAGCCGCTCGAGCAGCCCTACATCATTCTGGCGATCAACGGAGTGAATGGAACCTGTTTTACGGCGAACATGCTTCTGGATGGAAATCGTCCGACTGTGTTGCAGGGGACGGGCAAAATGGCCTGTCGCTTCAAGGCAGTGCCGCTGCTTCCGCAGAGTTATTCCGTAAAGATGTCGATCAGGACAAAGAACGGAAACGACCGGGTGCTCGACTACTCGGACGTAGCGTTTTTCAACGTCGTCGGCGATCTTGCGGAGTATGGATTTGCGGGTGAGTTTGTGTCTCGCGCGTCGAGTTCCACGCCAGTGATCGTACCGTATGAGTGGCATCTGCCCGACGGGACGGTCGCTCCTGTCTCGCTGAGCGGGGAGCGTGTGCAGAACAAGCAGATCGATTCAGTGTTAAGCCGATGAGTTCAGATCGAACTGCAATTGCGATCATCCCGGCTAGAGGAGGATCGAAACGCGTTCCGGGCAAGAACATCAGGCCTCTCGGCGGCAAAGAGCTGATCGGCTACACGATCGAGGCGGCCGCGAGCAGCGGACTATTCGAACGCGTTGTGGTGAGTACCGATTCCGAAGAGATCGCAGCGGTGGCAGCGAAGTATGGGGCGGAGACGCCGTTTCTGCGGGCTCGAGAGATTTCTGACGATGTGACCCCTGTTTCTGCGGCAACTGCTGACGCCCTGGAGAGACTTGATCCGGACGGAAGTCAGTACGACTTTGTCGCGCAACTCATGGCCAACTGTCCGCTGAGGACGGCTGGGGATCTGGTCTCGAGTTTCGAACAGTTTGTGAAGAGCGGAGCGGATTCACAGATTTCGATCGTTCGCTACGGATGGCAGAACCCCTGGTGGGCGATGAGGCGCGATGAAAGCAGCTTCATGCTCGATCCGCTGTTTCCGCGCGAGATGAGCGCACGCAGCCAGGATCTGCCGGAGCTGTTCTGTCCGACTGGCGCGATCTGGTGGGGCAAGACGAGGGTCATTCGCGAGCTGAGAACCTTTCACATCGCGAACCGAACGGGGTGGGAGATCGATTGGCGGCACGGAGTGGATATCGACACACCGGAAGATATGACGTTCGCTGAAGTGCTGCTCGGTCTGATTCGCAACCAAGCTTAAGCGACAAACAACATGCACGCTCGCGGCAACAAACTCGGGGTCTACACGACCATCTATCCGGCGGTGCTGAAGTACCTGCCGGAGTGGTATGAGTCTGTCCGGAAGCAGACGGATACTGAGTTTGAACTTTGGATCGGGCTGGACGCACTGAAGCAGGATGACGTCGAGGCTCGGCTCGGCGGCGGGATTGATGCGCACTGGGTGGAAGCGGAGGGCAATGCAACTCCGGCACTGATACGGGACCGCGCCCTGAGGCAGATGACGGGAGCGAATTTCGATGTGGTTCTGGTGGACAGCGACGACGTGCTTCATCCGACAAGGGTGGCTGCCGCGCGGCAGGCACTGAGAGAAAGCGACCTTGCGGGGTGCGCGCTTGAAATCGTCGACGAAAGCGGTGCTTCACTCGGTTCGAAGTTCAACCTCGATCCGAGCGTCAAACCGGCGCAGGTGTTGCCGCGGAACAACGTGTTCGGGTTTTCGAACTCTGCATTGCGGTGTGAGTTGCTGGAGCGCTGTCTCCCTATACCGCCGGATACGGTGCTGGTGGACTGGTATATCGCTACGCGTGCCTGGCTGTTCGGGGCAGAGTTGTCGTTTGACCACAGCGTTCGCATGAAGTACCGGCAGTATGGCGCCAACACGGCGCGCGTGCGTGTTCCGTTCTGGCCTGACCAGATCGTGTCGGATTCGCTACTAGTGCGGAAGCACTTTCAACTGGTCATGGCGTCCGGGCCGCAGAGCCAGTTCCTACCAGGAAGGTGGACGGAGCTGCTTCGAGTGGCTCGGGATATCGAGCAGTTCGAAGGGTATATTAGCCAAAGCACCGCGAATCTCAATGCGTATGTTGACTCGTTGAACAGGGCGGTCAAGCAGCCGATCTGGTGGACGTCGGTGGCTTACTCGCCGCTGGCGCACATGTGGAAACAGGAAAAGAGCTTATGCAGACAGTGAAGTTGGGCAACGTGGAAGTCGGTCCCGGCCATCCGCCGTACATCATCGCCGAGGTGGGGTCGAATCATAACGGAGACATGGATCTCTGCCGCGATCTGATCGATGCGGCCGCGGAGACGGGCGCGCACGCCGTGAAGTTTCAGTCGTGGACGGATAAGTCTCTTATCGCTGAAGAGGAGTACCAGCGGAATACAACGTATTCCGATAAGAAGAAGCATTTTGGTTCGCTGCGCGAGATGGTGACGGCTTATCAACTTACCTCTGAGCAGCACTCGCAGGCTCATGCGCGCTGTGTGGAGAAGGGGATTGCGTTTTGTTCAACTCCGTTTTCTCCGGAAGAAGTGGACTTGCTTGAGTCCCTGGATGTGCCGTTTTTCAAGATCGCTTCGATGGACGTGGTTCACCTGTCGCTGCTGAAGTATGTGGCTCGGAAGAAGCGGCCCGTGATTATATCGACCGGTATGGCAACAATGGGCGAGATCGAGCAGGCGGTGGATACGGTACGGGCGGAAGGGAACGACCAGATTGTTCTGCTCCACTGCATCTCGATCTATCCTCCGGAGTACGACGCGATCCACCTGCGCAACATGGAGACCCTGCAGAGAGCTTTTGAATGCCCGGTGGGCTTCAGCGATCACTCGCTGGGGACGGCGATTCCGCTGGCTGCGATCGCAATTGGGGCATGCATTATTGAGAAGCATTTCACCCTAGACCAGGAGATGGCGGGGTGGGATCATGCGATATCCGCGAATCCGGAGCAGATGCGGACGATTGTGCGGGAAGGCAGAAACATCTTTGCAGCGCTAGGCAGCAGCCGGCGCACCGTGAGTGCGGCGGAGATGGAGAAGCGGAAGAAGTTCCGGCGAAGCCTGGTTGCGCGCCGGGCGCTGAAGAAGGGCCACGTGGTGAGCGAAAGCGACTTCGACGCTAAACGACCTGGGCTTGGGGTGTCGCCGGATCAGGTGCAGTATGTCGTCGGCCGTACTCTCGCCGAAGACATGACAGAAGATCAGGTGCTGCGGTGGAGCAATCTGCTGTGAGCGAGATGCTCGCGCTCGAGAAGCCGGTCATTCTGCTGGGAGCCGGAGGACACGCGCGTGTGCTTCTCAGCACGCTGCTACAGCGAGGAGCTCGCGTCGTCGGCTTCGCAGATCCGGGTGCTGCGCCTGCAGAACTGCTGGGAGTACCGCGCCTTGGCGGGGACGAATCCGTGGTGGCGCATGACTCCGGGGAGGTCTTGCTTGTAAATGGAGTGGGGTCTGTCGGCGATGTCACGAATCGGCTGAGAGTTTATGAGTACTTCCGTACCAGAGGATACGCATTTGCGTCGGTCATTCACCCATCTGCGATCATTGCTCCCGAGGGAGAATTAAAGGACGGAGCTCAGATCATGGCGGGAGCCATTCTTCAGACGGGGTGCGTTGTCGAGGAGAATTGCATCATCAACACAGGTGCGCGTGTGGATCATGATTGCATCATTCGACAGCACGCGCATCTTGCTCCGGGAGTAGTGCTGAGCGGCGCTGTAGAGGTGGGAAGGCGGGCTCATATTGGGACGGGCGCCGTGGTGATTCAGGGAGTGCGGATTGGAGAAGACGCCGTGGTGGGAGCCGGAGCGGTCGTTCTGGAAGATGTGCCCTCTGCCGCGACCGTAGTTGGTGTACCAGCCCGGCCGTTGACCATAAAGGCATAAGAGCATCAGGATGACAGCGCGACCTGTTTACATTGTTCACTGCATTGATACCGAGGGACCGCTGCACGAGTCTCTTGCGGCGACGTTCGGCCGTCTGCACGACATCTTCCATCTTGATTTGGACCCGAGCGAGGCGACGCTGCGGAAACTTCAGGCGGGCGCGCTCAATCTGAATGGGATGGAAGCCGCAGTTCAGAGGGTGGTTGATCCACATCTGCTTGCCTACAACGATACGTGGGACAAAGTGGATGCCATGCTCAAGCGGATCATGTCAGACGGATTCCGAAAGCAGTTACCCGATTCTGCCGGAGAGGGCTGGGTCTACAACTGGTTCTGCGTCGACCACGTGGACTACGATGCGAATCCGCGTCGCAGGGACATGGGGTACCACAATGTGTTCGAGCACTACAGCTGGTTGCTGAAGCAGAGCGCCGGGTGCCGCGACGGATTGCATTTCCACTACCACCCGCATCCGTTCGGCAAGGAAGCACATCGGTCGGCGACGCACTGGTGGGCGAACTCCGACAGCCTGTTCCAAGTGCTTTCGCGCCGGGTAATCGACCACATGTGGTTTCCGGCTGCGCACCGGCCAGGGTTCCATGTCATACGACCGGACAGCCATTGGTTCCTCGAACAGTACATCCCGTTCGATTTCTCAAACCAGGCTATGGCAGGGAGCGGGACTGACGCACAGCAGTTCGGCGTGGCCGGCGGCCGCTTTGGTGACTGGCGCCGGGCCCCGGCAACGTGGGAACCTTACCATCCTGCGGCGGATGACTACCAGGCCAACGGCTCATGCAGGCGATGGATCGCACGGTGCCTCAATGTCGGCACGCGGTATCGCGTGATTCGCGAAGATGATGTTCGGCAGGCGTTTGAAGAGGCATCAGCAGGGAAGCCGGTGGTGCTGGCGATTACAAACCATGATTTCCGCGATATGGGGCCGGACGTCGAGGGCTTTTGCGGATTGCTCAAGACGGTTGCACGCGAATTCCCACAGGTGCCGTTCATTTATGCCGAGGCGTTGGATGCGATGAGGTTGGCGCTCGATCTGAGACCTCAGCCTGCATGTGAGCTCGAATGCACGATTGAAACTATCGACGAGTCGGCAGCTGTGCTGAAGGTGAGATCTGAGACGCCCACCTTTGGGCCTCAACCGTGGCTGGCACTGAAAACGGCGGACGGCAAGTACCACTTCGATAATTTCGATATCGATGTTCCGTTCCATCAGTGGCAATACGTATTCGATCAAGAGACATTTTCGCTTTCAGCCTTGAGCGCAGTCGGGATAGCGGCGAACAATGCATACGGCACAACGACAGTAGTCAAAATCGACTCGTCTTCACGCACGAGCGTGAAGAAGCTCTGGAAAAGCTCGAGCGAGAAGCCGCTGGAAGCCAGCCTGCAACGGTGACGCGCAAGGCTGAGCACACGGGTCCAAAGATGAACGACCTCAAGATCGATCTGAAAAGCGTGATGTTCTCGCCGTCGGCACCCATCCGCGATGCAGCGAAGGCGCTGGATGGGGCGGGCACAGGCGCGCTGGCACTCTGCCACGACGATGGCAAGCTGGTTGGGATGCTGTCTGACGGCGATCTGCGGCGGGCCGTTCTGAACGGGCACTCGCTGGAGGACGCGTGCATTGCGATTGCGTGCACGAGGCCGGTGATCGCGAGCAGTCCTGCAACAGCGGCGTACGCACTGCAGGTGATGAATCAGTTCGATATTCACCAGCTCCCGGTCGTGGACGAAGGCGGAGTGCTGGTCGACTTCCTGCTCCGGAAAGATGTCGTTGAGGAGTATCAGCTTGAGGTGGAGTCACGGGATCGGCTCCGCAGAGTTTGCATTTCGGCGCAGGCGAGCATCGCTGATGCGATGGCTCAGCTGAACGAGGCCGGAACGGGCGCCCTGGTTGTGTGCGACTCTGAGAATAAGCTTCGGGGATTAATTGCGGACGGCGATATTCGAAGAGCAGTGATCCGGCGGATACCGTTGAGCGCTCCTTGCGAAAGCATCGCAACGCAGAAGCCTGTGTTTGCGTCGGAGCCAATCTCACCCTCTGACGCTCTGCACATGATGAATGAGCATGACATTCACCAGCTGCCGCTGGTCGATGGCGAAGGCCGGATCGTGGATTTCTTGTTGAGAAAAGATTTGCTGCCTCAGACGCTGCCAGACATGCAAGCTGTGGTGATGGCCGGCGGCTACGGGAAGAGGCTGCTGCCGTTGACGGAGAAGGTGCCCAAGCCGATGCTGCCGGTTGGGGAGCGGCCCCTGCTTGAATTGATCATTCAGCAGCTACGGAAAGCCGGGATTCACGACGTGAACCTGACGACGCACTACCTGCCGGAGTCCATTTCGGGGCACTTTGGGAACGGCGAGCACTTTGGCGTGCGGCTAAATTATTCGCGTGAGGAAAGCCCGCTGGGCACTGCCGGCGGTTTGCGGCTGATGCCGCGCCCGCAAGGCCCCTTTCTGGTGATTAACGGCGACATCCTCACGGGTGTACCGTTTCAGCAGATGCTGCAATACCACCGCGCTCATGGCGCGATGCTAACTGTTGGAGTGCGCAAGTACGACCTTCAGGTGCCGTTTGGCGTGGTCGACTGTGATGATGTGCGAATTACAAAGATCGAGGAGAAGCCGTGTCACAGCTACTTTGTGAATGCGGGCACTTATATGCTTGAACCAGCTGCCTGGGACCGTATCCCGGAGGACAGAAGGTTCGATATGACGGATCTGATCAGCGCGCTTCTGGAGGCGGGAGAGACGGTCGTTGGCTTCCCGATCATGGAGTACTGGATCGATGTCGGGCGGCACGAGGATTACGTGAAGGCGCAGGAACTTGTTTCGAAAGGAGCGCTATAGTGCGGGTTCTTATTACGGGCGGAGCAGGCTACATCGGGTCTGGCCTGGCTCCACTTTTGCTCGGAGCGGGTCATAAGGTCAGGGTTTTGGACCGTCTTGTTTATGGCGGAGAATCTCTTCTTGGTGTTTGGGCGAATCCGAATTTCGAGTTTGTGCACGGCGATGTGCGCGAAGCCGGGAAACGGAAAGAGGCTGTCGCGGATTGTGACGCGGTCGTCCACCTGGCGGCCGTGGTGGGGGATCCAGCGTGCGCTCGCGAACCGGAACTGGCAAAGGCCGTGAATCTGGAGGCGTCGCTCGCCTTGATTGAGGAGAGCCGCCGAGCGGGAGTGCAGCGGTTCGTTTTCGCGTCGACGTGCAGCAACTATGGAAAGATGTCGGACCCGACGAGTTTCGTCAACGAGGAGTCGGAGTTGCGTCCGGTTTCGCTGTATGCCGAGACCAAGGTGGCGGTTGAGAAGACCCTCCTGGAAGGCGGAACTGACGACAAGTGGATTCCGACACCGCTGCGGTTTGCCACGGTATTCGGCGCATCTCCGCGCATGCGCTTCGATCTTACCGTCAATGAATTTACGATGGAGATGATTACAAAGAAGCACCTTGTGGTTTTTGGAGAGCAGTTCTGGCGGCCGTATGTGCATGTTTTTGATGCCGCGCGCGGAATTGCGCTGGTGCTGAGTTCTCCCGGCGAAAAGGTGGGTGGACGCGTATTCAATGTTGGCTCCACGGACCAGAACCTGCAGAAGCAGCAGATTGTGGAGTTGATCAAACCGCTGGTTCCGGACGCTAAGATCGAATTTGTGCATAAGGCCGAGGATCCGCGTGATTACCGGGTTTCATTCGACCGCATCCTGAATGAGCTTGGATATAGGACAACGCGATCTGTGGTAGATGGAATCTTGGAGGTCGCGAAGATGGTTCGTACGGGAGCGATCTCAAACCTGGCGGACAGCCGGTACAGAAACTAGAGGTACGCGGTTTTGAATATGAAAACGGTGGAAGCAGAGCCGAAGGCAGCAGAGCCGGGGTTGGAGTTCGTTCCGCTATCCGTTCCCGAGATCAAAGGGAACGAGTGGGAGTATGTAAAGGAGTGCCTCGACACGGGATGGGTATCGTCCGTCGGCTCCTACGTAGAACGGTTCGAGCAGATGGTTGCGTCCCAGGCTGGAACGAAGTATGCGGTGGCGACGGTGAATGGAACTTCGGCGCTTCACATTTCGCTGCTCGTTGCGGGAGTTCAGCCAGAGGATGAGGTGCTTGTCTCAACGCTTACCTTTATCGCACCGGTAAATGCGATCCGGTACGCGGGCGCATGGCCGGTGTTTATTGACGCGGAGCCGAACTACTGGCAGATGGACCCGGAGCGGGTAGCGCATTTTCTGGAGCAGGAGTGCAAGTGGGGAAACGGCGAACTCCGGAATCGGAAGACTGGACGACGTGTTTCCGCGATCATCCCGGTTCACGGCCTCGGGCATCCGGCCGATGTGGAACCGATCATTGCAGTCGCGCGCAAGTATGGACTGAAGGTGATTGAAGATTCGACCGAAGCTCTTGGCGCGGCGTATCGGGGTAAGAGCCCCGGCTCGTGGGGAGATATCGGCACATTCAGCTTCAACGGGAACAAGATCATCACCACTGGCGGCGGTGGAATGATCGTTACAGATCGCGAGGACTGGGCAAAGAAAGCAAAATACCTGACCACCCAGGCGAAGGACGATCCGATCGAGTACATTCATGGCGAGGTCGGTTACAACTACCGCCTGGTGAATGTGCTGGCCGCGATTGGATGCGCGCAGATGGAACTGCTTGAGAGCTACGTCGCGAAGAAGCGCTCGATTGCTGCTCGGTACGCGCGAGGTCTGGCTGACGTGTCGGGGCTGACGCTGATGAGAGAAGCAGCCTGGGCAGAGAGCACGTATTGGATGTACACGGTGCTTGTGGAGCCGGGCGCATTCGGGATGAGCTCACGGAAGCTTCTCAAGGCGCTGGAGTCGCAGAAGATTCAGACGCGGCCGCTTTGGCAGCCCATTCACCTTTCGCCCGCCCACAAGGGGGCACAGCAACTATCGTTGCCTGTGGCGGAGCACCTGGCTGATCACGCGCTCAGCCTGCCGTGCTCCATCAGTCTCTCGGAGTCGGCACAGGATCGAGTGATTGCGGCGATTGCTGCCGCGGCTAATTCAGGAAGTCATTGACCTCACGTTTCGACGCGGATCGAGATGAGCAACGGGTATAGCTTTAGAGACCACTAACGATGGTAGTCAAGGAATTTGTGTCCAGTAAGAGCGATCTGAAGCAGGGGCTGGCAGGTTGTGGGCTGCGTACGGGCGATGTCGTGTTTGTGCAGGCTTCGTTGCCGGCGATCGGGCAAGTGGAGGGCGCGAGTTCAGTGGAGGAGAGCTGCCGGCTGCTGCTCGAATGCCTGCTCGAGGTGATTGGAAGCGAAGGGACACTTCTCACGCCGGCATTCACTCATTCGTTCGATCGGTACAGGGCATTCGACAAAGAGAACACTCCTGCTCTGGCGGGGCATGAGGACGGTCAGGCAGAATTTGCGGAGGTTCTGCGCAGGTATCCAGGTGCAATCCGGTCGGAGGATCCGATCTATTCTGTGGCCGGAGTCGGTCTGCTGTCAGAGAAGCTGCTTTGCGGCTTGCCGAATACCAGCTTTGGTCCGGATAGTGCGTTCGAACGCATTCTGAAGGCGAATGCAAAGGTCTGCCTGATCGGCGCGGCTCTGGAAGACCCTGTCCTCTTCGATTTCGTAGAGGGGTCAGCTGCGGTTCCTTGGAGATATAAGAAGCTCTTTACAGGGCAAGTGGTGCGCGACGGGAGGATGCAGCGACAGGGCTGGATCGCTTCCGTTCAGAACGAAGCGTTGGCTGGAACGGCTGCGGAGATCCGGAAGCGTATTGCGTCCGAGAGCCGGAGATGCCTTCAGATTCGGCCATTTGGAACGGGCGAGATTGCTGTGGCGGAGATGACGAATCTCTGTGAGTTGCTTAGCTCTGAAGTGTCGATGGCAGCCGGAGAGTTGCGCTCGAGCGGCAGGGAAGCGGGTGAACGGCGGGATGTGCAGCTGCCACCATCGGCTTCAATGAGCGAGATGATCTCTGCGCTGTGGCGCTTGCCGAGGGACATCGTTTCTGACGGCTATGACACGGCGATGCGTGCGCTGGCGACGCAGGTTCCGCTGGAGATTCATGAGTACCCGACGGGGACAGAATGCTGGACTTGGCTCGTGCCGGAGAAGTGGACGTGCCGCGACGCGCGTCTTGAGACACTCGACGGTCGAGTTTTGTTTTCGTATCGCGAGAATCCACTGCACTGCGTGTCGTACTCGCTGCCGTTTGATGGCGTTGTGAAGAGCGATGAGCTGTTCAATCATCTGCACACGCACCCGAGGCTTGAGGATGCAATTCCGTTCATCTTCAAGTATTACGAGCGCGACTGGGGACTCTGCTGCAGCAAGAATCTCAAGGACAGTTTGACAGATGGGGAATACCGGGTCGTTATCGACTCGGAGTTTAGCTTTGGCACTTTGAAAGTGGGCGAATGCATCGCTCGCGGCAAAAGCGAGAAGACTTTTGTCTTCTGCGCTCATTTGTGCCACCCGGGAATGGTGAACGACGATCTATCGGGTGTGGTGGTGGGCATCAAGGTGATGCAGGAGCTGCTGAAGCGGACGGACCCGCGCTATACCTATCGGTTCGTGATCTTGCCTGAGACGATTGGGTCGGTGGCATATCTCAGCCATAACGAGCAGCTCATTCCAAATATGGTCGGCGGGCTATTCCTCGAGATGCTCGGGCTCGACAATCCGCATGCGCTGCAGCTTTCGTTCGACGGAAATACGGAGATGGACCGCTGCCTGTCGCGAGTGCTATCAGAGTCGGGTGAGACAGGATGGATTGGCGCGTTCAGGACGGTTGTGGGGAATGACGAGAGGCAATTTAACGGGCCCGGGGTGCGGGTGCCGATGCTCTCGTTGTCGCGGGTACTTCGAGAGAGATCCAATGGCTGGCCATACTACCCGGAGTACCACTCGAGCCGTGACACGCCGGAACTTGCATCGGAGGCCAGGCTGCATGAATCATGCGAGCTTGTGCTTCGAATGGTAGACGCGATTGAGACGAATGAAGTGCCGGTGAACTTGTTTCGGGGTGAGGTCTTCTGCTCTCGCTACGGTATTCACATCGATGCGTACTCAAACCCGGAGGGGAATCGAGCACTCTTTGACGTGCTTTTCCTCGTTGACGGAACTCGGTCAGTTAACGAGATCGCAAGGATGTGTGGGATTTCCGCCGAATCGGTCCGTTCGGTTCTGGATGAGCTGAGCAAGCGGGGGCTCATCGCGTATGCGCCTCTGTAGGAAGGCCTGAAACCGATGCGCATTCTGGTCGGCACTGGACTGAATCAGGGCGAAGCTGAATACAAGAATTTCGGCGATGTAGCCATGTTGCAGGTTGCGGTTTCGCGGCTGGCGGAACTCTGGCCTGACAGCGACATTCTAGTTCTAACCGACTCAGAGGATAATCTTGCGCGTTTCTGCCCTAAGGCGAAGGCGTGTTGCCGTGTGGGCGCGGTGACGTGGCTGAGCGACGGGGTGATCACGGGCCCGCTGCACCTCCACACTCCCGATTGGATTACGGCTTTGATCAGAGGGACGAAGAGGTGCATTCGAAGGCGTGCGCCGGGGTGGATCAGCTTTTTGCTTCGCAACCGGTTCCGCCTGCACGACGGCGAGGGAAGAGGGCCCAAGACAGAGGCGTTTGCTCGTGAGCTGGAGCGCTGCGATCTGCTGGTGATTGCGGGTTGCGGAGGGTTTGCCGACAGTTGCCGGGAGTGGAACGTCTTCGCGTTAAATCTCATCGAGGCAGTGCTAACTCGCAGGAAGCCGGTGGCGCTTTTCAGCCAGGGGCTTGGTCCGATCTCGGACGAGGAGACGCTCAACCGCATGGGAGAGGTTCTGCCGCAAGTGCGGCTGCTCGCTTCGCGGGGAACGCAAGGGGCCGAGGTGCTGGCTGCTCAGATTGGCGTCTCTCACGACATCTTTGTGACAACCGGGGATGACGCTGTTGAGCCTGCCGCAAGGCAAGGATCCGAAGATGTCGGGCACGGCGTTGGGATTAATCTTCGGATTGCTCCGTACTCAGGGATAACCGACTCGCATTCGGATTTGTTGAGCCGGTGCCTGCGCCAGTTCGCGACACAGCAGGGGGCTGATCTCGTTCCGCTACCGATTGCGGTGCACCAGACGGCCGACGATCGCGACAGCATTGCCAAGATCCTGGGCGACGGTTTGACTGCGGATACCATGGCACGCCTCGATTCTCCAGAGGCCATCTATCAAGAGGTAGCAAAATGCCGCGTTGTTGTCGCGGGAGCGTATCACGCCGCGGTCTTCGCGCTCGGACAGGGAATCCCGACGATCTGTCTCTACGGAGCCGAGTATTATAAGGCGAAGTTTGAAGGCCTGCAGGCACTATTCGGAGAGGGATGTGCGGTGATCGACTTGCATGAGGCGGATTCGATGAAGAAGATACAAATTCTTCTTGAACAGTTCTGGGATGGGTCAACGGAGTTGCGCGTCGAGCTTAGAGCCAAGGCCAGGGGCCAGGTGGAGGCGAGCCGAGATGCCTACCGGCGCTTGCACGACTCGCTCGAGACAGGCGAGACGGCGAGCCAAAGTGAGCCTGCGTGATGTCAATTCCCTAATTTGGCGCATGAGGGCGGTCGGCTTTCCGTTAAGCTATCAGCATCATGAAAAACATCTCAGAGCGCGCAAGGCCGAAGCGAGTATTGGTGTTTTCGCCCTATGCGCTCTGGACGTTCCATTCTGTTTACGAGGGGACGATTGCAAAGGCCTGCCGTGCACGCGGGGCGGACGTACGCTACCTGCTCTGCGATGGACTGCCGGAATGCGATCAACACTGGTTCTCCAAGGCAGGCGGACCCAGACCTGATGACATTTGCCAGCGCTGTCAGGCTGCGTCCCGAGGCAATGTTGGTCCGACTGGATTCGCGAGTGAGTGGTTAAGCCAATATGTTTCCCGCAAGGAGCGGGAGGACGTAACGACCTGGGCGGCGGGGCTTGAGCCGGAGGCTTTCCGTTCGGTGTCGTTTCGCGATTGGCCTCTGGGTGAGTGGGTCATTTCGTCAATGAACTCCTATTTCAGGCAGTTCCCGCCTGATCTTGCGTCAGAAGCGGTAGTGAAAGTGTTCCGCAATTTCCTGGTGAGTGCGGGTACGGTTGGAATTGCACTTTCCAACTATCTGGACCGGAACGAAGTGGATTCGGCGATCGTCTTCAATGGCCGCCAGTCGATCACGCGGGTAGCGATGGAGATATGTGTCGCGCGCGGAGTGAGGGTACTTACGCACGAGCGCGGCGAATACCAGCGAGAGCACGTGAATGTGCGGGCAAATGCTCACTGCATGAGTCCGCTTCCGTTTGCCTTATTCTGGAGAGAGTGGGGGAAAGTTCCTCTTACTCGTGAAGCTCTCGCGGCCGCACGCATGTGGCTTGTTGAACGGCGGTATGGTGCTAACCCTGCGTGGATTCAATTCAGCAAGACGGTTGGCGGGGACTCGGTACGAAGCCGGCTTGATATACCGAAAACCAACCGCCTGATCGCACTTTTCACATCCTCTACGGATGAGGTTGCGGGCGATCCTCTGATGCAGGGTCCGTATGCGTCGCAGGAGGATTGGGTACGGGATGTGATCGAGTGGGTCAGCAAAAACCCGAGTATTCATCTCGTCATCAAGGTTCACCCGAACCTGGCGGGGAACACCTATATCGGGGCAGCGACTAATGAGCTGAATTTCTATCAGCGCATTCGCCCGGACCTGCCGAAGAATGTGCACATGGTAATGCCCGAAGACAACGTGAGCGCATATACGCTCACGGACGAAGCGGATTTCGGGCTGACCTTCGGATCGATCGTCGGTCTCGAAATGGCGTTGATCGGCAAGCCTGTCCTGCTTGCATCTCGCGCGATCTACGAGCACGCTTCGGCGATCCTGACGGTTCGTTCCCGGCAAGAACTGCCCATGTTGCTGAAGAGTCTAATGGAGACTCGGGAAACGCGCGAAATTCAAAGGCAGGCCTTCCGAATCGCTTACTACGCGATGTGCGTGTGCGATATGCCGTTTCCTCTGGTCAAGGTTGAATCGCTCTACCACGCGCGCGAGACTCTCCAGAGCCTCGAGGAACTGGAGCCGGGGAATGATCCGTCTCTGGACCGGATATGCAGATTTCTCGTGGAAGACGGTCCTCTGTTCGAGCAGCCATCCGCGGCCGATCGTGCCCGGACAACGGCTGAGGAGGATGTCTTTCTGGATGAACTCGCAAGTTTGCCGCATTCGTTCAGGGAAGAACGGCTCGAGCGTTGGATTAGGCTTCGGTCGATGGGGCGAGCCGTGAAAGGAGTCCTGATTCGGCTCCCGTTTGGATTGGGTGAACGGGTCTTGAGGGTGAGCCGGCCCGGATGGCACTCCATGCTTAAGTCAGTCGAGGTGGGGAAAGTGACTGCGAACAAATGAGCAGTTCTGTCGGGCTATCATCGGCAGCGGAGTCGCGCCAGGGAGAATCGGAATCCGTGGCCGTCGGGCCGGTGCAAGTGGCGTATGTCCTTGCTGTGATTGTGCTCGCCGGAGCGGGCATCTGGCTTCGTGCGGCTCATGTCGATGCGCAAAGCATGTGGGCCGATGAGGGCTACACCACGTGGCTGACGAAGTACCGCTTTGCCGCGATTCTCAGCGTGCTGCCGAACGACAATCATCCTCCGCTTTACTACTTTCTCCTTCATGTGTGGCGGAGTGTGTTTGGCAGCAGCGTGTTCGCCATGCGGGGCCTTTCGGTGATCGCTAGTGTATTGTGCCTACCGGTTATTTACGTGCTCGGCAGGAAGATCTTTCAGAGCTGGCTTTGTGCTCTCATTGCGCTTGCGTTTGCGTCGATCTCCTTTCTCCCGATCTGGTATGCACAGGAAGTTCGCGGATACGCGCTGCTTGAGTTCGAATCGAGTGTTTGTGTACTCTCCATGATTTTTGCGCTGGAGAAGATGGCTCCGATCCGATTGTTGCTTGTCAGTCTATTCGGCGCCGCGGTGCTCTACACGCATACGATGACGCTGTTTTACATTCCGGGTTTTGTGATCTTCTGGATGATTTATCCGTCGGCGTTGTCCAAACGCCAGAGACTGAATTACGGAGCGGCGGCAAGCGGTATTATGCTTCTGATCTATGCCCCGTGGATCAGCATCCTTCGGCAGCAGATCCGGGGCGTTCACTCAGACTTCTGGGCGGTAAGACCGGGCCTGACCACTCTTCTGGATGTAGTCTGCTCGTACTGCGGGGTTGCGACGCACGATCTGCAAGTGGCATTTCGCACACACTTGCCAGGAACAAAGTTGTTTGGCTTTATGACGTGGGTGCCGATCGTGATGCTTGCGCTCGGGTTCGGCCTGTATCAGGGGCTGAGTCATCAGAAGAATGATGTCCGCCGGAAAGCGCTTGCGATGGCGGCGATCTCGGTGCTGCCGATCGTGCTCGCATTTGTGGATAGCCGGGTGCTTACGCCGATCTTCATCGACCGTGTTTTCATGGGAGCGGGAGTTTTCCTTCCGCTCGTATTTTGCTTCCCGGTGGCGTTCTCAGCGGCTCGCAACTTGTCGTTGCGCCTGACACCTGTGGTTGTGGTTCTGATGATTGCAGGGTTGTCCTGCGCAGTGAGGCATGAGAAACGGGATGATTGGCGCGGGGTCACCGAGTATGCCTTGAACCTTCCTGTGCCACACAGGGAGGTATTTGCTTTTCAGCCGTTTTGCCAGATGCTGATGGACTACTACGCGAATCGTTTGCCGAATCCAGTGGAGAGTGTCGAACTAAGTGGGCTCATGACAAAGGCGGGCCTTGAGGACGAGGCAGATCCGAAGCCGCATATTCCGGTGCTTGCAAATGCCGATCCGTTGGGCACGCTAGGCGAGGAAATTGACTCGCATCGATATGCAGAAATCGATGTCGCACTTCAGATGTACAGGCTTACGCCAGGACTACTCGCGATGCCGAAGTTCATGGAGACGCATTGTTCATCGATGTCAGTGATTGATTTTGGCGGAATCCGCGTGACACGCTGCATGCTGTCGCAGCACTGAGGGTGCCCGAAGGCCTTTTCGATGATCGATATTTCGGTGATCCTGTGTACTTATAACCGGTGCGAGAGCCTGGCGCGGGCGCTGGAAAGTCTGGTTGCCATGAACGTGCAGTCGACCACGAGATGGGAGATTCTCGTGGTTGACAACAACTCCAAAGACAGTACTGCAGATGTCATTGATGACTTCCGCAAGCGTGATCCAGAGCGTATTCATCGCATCTTCGAGCCCTCACAGGGGAAGTCCTTCGCTTTGAATGCCGGGATTCAGGCGGCGAAAGGCAGGGTTCTGGCCTTCATCGATGATGACGTTGTAGCCAATGCCTCGTGGCTGCAGCGCCTGACTGCAGACATTGTCAGCGGCAAGGCTGCGGGCGCGGGCGGAAAGATTCTGCTCGATCCGGCATTTGAAGCTCCGTCGTGGCTTTCGGTTGATGGTCCGCAGTCTCTCGGGGGAATGCTCGCAGTTTTCAATCTGGGCGACGAGCGCCGCTTGCTCGACCGACCGCCTTTCGGGACGAACATGGCATTTAACCGCTCTATGTTTGAGAAGTACGGATTGTTTCGCACCGATATGGGTCCGGCGCCGGGGAGCGAGATCAGGAATGAAGATGTGGAGTTCTGCAGGCGATTGATGAATGGGGGAGAGGTGCTTCAGTACGAACCGGAAGCGATCGTCTACCACGCGGTTCCCGAACGACGCCGCAGGCCGGAGTACTTTCTCCGATTCTGGTTCGACCATGGGCGAGCCATGGTTCGGGAGTGCGGAGCAAAGCGCTCAGTTCTGGGGATACCTGGCCGATATCTCAGCATCGTAAAGGCAGCCTGCTGGGAGATGCCGATCTCCGCTGTGAAGTGGCTGTCAACGCGGGACGCCAGGACGCGATTCTATCGGAAGGGCTGGCTCTGGATGCTCGCCGGAGAGATATCGGAATGGCGGCACTCGGGCGCGGGGCGCGGAACAGCCTTTGAGAGCGCCCCGAAGTTGAAGAGCGAGACCCTTTCACGTGATTCCTAGAATGGCAGCGAACAATACTATGAACCGCTCCGCTGAGAACATGTCCATTTCGGTGATTTTGTGTACCTACAATCGATGCCAGAGTTTGAGGCGGGCCCTGGAGAGTGTAGCCGCGTCCAGGATGCCGGAGAACGCGGTCTGGAAAATTGTCGTTGTCGACAATAACTCTTCGGACGCGACTCCGTCGGTGGTGCGCGAATTTGAAGCGAAGCATCCGGGAAGGTTTCGGTACATCTTCGAATCAAAGCCCGGAAAGTCGAATGCCCTGAATCGGGGCATCGCGGACACGAACGCAGAGGTTCTGGCCTTCATGGATGACGATGTAATTGTCGATCCCGATTGGCTCTGGAATCTCACAAAGATTTTCGAAGACGAGAAGTATGTCGGCTCCGGCGGCGTCATTTTGCCGGAGACGAATTTCAAGCAGCCGAAGTGGCTGGACACGTCTTACCGTTATTCCCTTGCACCGCTTGCGATGTTCGATCTCGGTCCGAAATCCGGAGAACTTCGAGAGCCTCCATTCGGCACAAACATGGCGTTCAGGCGCGAGGTGTTCCGCCGATTTGGAGTGTTTCGCTGCGATCTCGGTCCGCATCCGGATTCGGAGATCCGCGGTGAAGACACGGAGTTTGGAATGCGAGTGCTGCAGGGAGGGGGACGGCTGTGGTACGAACCCGCGGCTGTCGTGCACCACGAGATTCCGCAGAAGCGTCTGAAGCCTGCGTACTTCCTGAAATGGTGGTTCGATAAGGGGCGAAGTGAAGTACGTGAGAATGGGTCGCGTCATGGTACCCGCTGGGTTGTTGCGAACGTGCCTCTTTCTCTGTTTCGTCGGGTTCTGGTGTGGACAGCGCGCTGGATGTTGACGTTTCAATCTGCTCCGCGCTTTACCGCAAGACTGCGTGTGTGGCAGCACTGTGGAGCGATGACTGAATACCGTAGTCTGGCTAGATCTCGCATCGGCGCAGACTCGCCCGCGGCGGGTGTTGCGACAGGGCAACAACAATGAAGGTCGCGGTGATTGGGGCGGGAATCGTTGGGCTGGCGACGGCACACCAGATTGTTTGCCGTTATCCGCGGGTCAAGGTCCTCGTGCTCGAAAAGGAGAGTGGTCCTGCCCGGCATCAGACGGGAAACAACAGCGGGGTTTTGCACTGCGGGCTTTACTACAAGCCCGGTTCGCAGAAGGCGAAGCTTGCGGTGCAGGGCATCCGACGGATGGTGGAGTTCTGCCAGCGCCATGCGATTCCGCACGAAATTTGTGGAAAGCTTGTGGTGGCTACGGAGGCAGAAGAGATTCCGCGGCTGCACGCACTGCTGGAGCGGGGCACAGCGAATGGCTTAGAAGGCCTCCAGTTGCTGGCGCCCGAGCAGATCCGAGAATATGAGCCTCATGCCGCGGGTCTGGCTGCGATCCGAGTGCCTCAGGAAGGAATCGTAGACTTCAAGGCCGCGAGCCAGGCAATGGCTAACGAGATTGCAGCGCACGACGGAGAGGTCCGTTACTCGGCCGAGGTGAAGGGGCTGACAGAGTCGACTGGTTGGCGCATCTCTACGACGGCTGGAGATTTCGAGGCTGATTTCATCATCAATTGCGGCGGGCTCCATTGCGATCGCATTGGCAGGATGGCGGGCGATCGCGACGACACACGTATCGTGCCGTTTCGCGGCGAGTACTACAAACTGAAGCCCGAGAGCCAGCACCTTGTGCGCAATCTGGTCTATCCGGTTCCCGATCCTAAATTTCCATTCCTCGGCGTTCACTTTACCCGCCTGATTCATGGAGGCATTGAAGCGGGTCCGAACGCTGTGCTGGCATTTGCACGCGAGGGGTACCGTCACACCGATGTGCGCGTGCGCGATATGCTGGCCACGTTCACATATCCGGGATTCTGGCGATTTCTGCTTCGATACCCATCGATGTGCTGGGACGAATTTCGAAGGTCGTTCAGCAAGGAGCTCTTTTGCCGGTCGTTACAGCGGCTGGTGCCGGAACTGCAGATCTCCGACCTGACGCAAGGCGGTGCGGGCGTTCGCGCACAAGCTCTATCTCCTGCCGGAGAGCTACTCCAGGACTTCTACTTTGTGCGGCAGCGCCAAGCCCTGCATGTTCTAAATGCGCCCAGCCCCGCAGCCACTGCTGCGCTGGCGATCGCCGACTCTGTTGTGGATCAGATGAGCGAAGCGCTCGAAGCCTGAGGGAATGAGGGCTGCGAGCGCTGGGCATCAGCTTTGCTGAGGCTACGGAATCGTAACCTCGGTGGGGTTGGATGGACCGCTCTCCACGCCATTGGCATCGACACTCTTTACAACGTAGTCGTACGTTGAGCCGCTTTGAACTGCAGTGTCGGTGTAGCTGGTCTGCGGATCCGCCGTCACCAGCGCAGCGAAGCCTGAAACATTTGCGATGGCGCGATAGATGTTGTACCCGACTATTGCTTGCCCGGAGTTCGTAGGCGCGAGCCAGCTAAGCTGAACCCTGTGCTGGATGGGTGATTGAATGCCGGACGCTTGCAAGCTGACTGCAAAGGTCTGGGTGGCGCCACCGGATGCGGCGGTCAACGTGACGTTTTCCGCGGCCGGAACAGCTGATGCAATGGCCGTAAACTGAGCGGTTGTAGACCCTGAGCCGACCGTGATCGAAGCCGGGACCTGGATGTCGGGACTCGAACTGCTCAACGTAACTGCGACGGCGCTCGGCGCAGGGTTGCCGAGCTGGACCGAACACGTTGCTGACGTTGGACCAGTGAGCGTCTGGGCGGAGCAAGAGATGCCGGCCAAAGTTGCAAGAGCGGGATACAGCGTAATTGCAGCTGTTTTCGCTACTCCGCGGGATTGAGCCGTGATCGTGGCGGTCGCTGTTTTCTGTACGCCGGGCGTGACCGCATTGAATGTTGCTGAACTCTGGCCGACGGTGATCTGGACCTGCGCGGGAACCTGAAGTGCGGCGTTGTCGCTGGAGAGCTTGATGGTGATGAGGGTGAGTGCCGGGGCGTTCAGGGATATCGAGCACGGTCTGGACTGCGGGCCGGTCAGCGACTGCGTGCCGCAAGATACGGCGCTAAGCGCCTGCGAAGCGGCTGAACCCACACCCTTGTAATTCAAGCTGCCGCATCCTGTTACGAACGCGACGCCGGCGACGAGAATCAAGAGGCCAGCGAGCTTCGAATAGCTGTTTGATCGATGGAGATTGTGAAGAGCCGCTAGAACTGAACTGAATGAGTTTGAATGCGGACGGGTTGTTTGCTGGGCAACAAGTTTGCGGGCGTTGATTGCTGGCCGAACCTGAGACTGGTACATCGATTTCTCCTCAGCAGGCGCCTGCGCGCCTCTGGTTGGGCCCGGCGTGCTTCAAAGACGTTCGCTGAGATGAGAATGAAAGATGGCAGAACCACTCAGAGAACGGCGGCAGCCGGAAATCGTGCTTGGATAAACTGAAGCGCTCGCGCTTCAGACGTGCATTTTTGGCGCTAGCTCTCCTCTCTTCCCGATGTACTTTGCAGCCCGGACACACATCACCTGTCCCGTGCCGTCTCGCTCGTGCGAGCGACGCAGCAAGGTGTCGAGACTGAACTAGATCTGGCTGGTGTTCTTCTGGATCGCGGGACAATTCCAGCAGGCGATCGTGTGGAAACAGCCCCTCTGGGGATCTCGCACAGATGCCGCATCAGCAGGGAAATCCTGACTGAACAGATGAGCGAGCCCTTAGAGTTGAAAGTCTAGCTAAGTAGAAGCAAGAGAATGACCAAAGTTGATGATGAAGTTACTTTAGTGGTACGCCCCTAAAGTCTTCACTTTCCCTTGAATTCAGCCTGGATTTCCACAACTCGCTCAACGGAGCGAGTGAGCAGAGCCGTGTAAATGTTTCCGTGCTGAGTATTATCTACAAAGTAAATGAGACAGCGGTTCATATCGGTTGCCGCTCGTCCTCTTCTGCAGTTCTTGCTCGATGACTGCTGCGGGCTGAAACGTTCTTGTGATTCTGATCACTAGATGGCAAAGCCCTTCATTGCGGAGAGAACGTAGCGGCGTAAGCCGGAACCGGCTTCTACTCCTTGAACGTTCTCCGCTTCCTCCGCCGACGAGGCCGATCACGAAGGAGATCGTCATCACGCTGCGGTCGACGCAGATTCAGTACTCTGCGACGGTGATGCTGAATTTCCGTCCTTGACTTGGCCACACGTGTCCGTCGCTACGTTGAGGCTGAAGCACCCGCTGAACGTACCGCCCTTGGTTTGGGAGTAAGGGTCTCGAATTGAGGTGAAACTCGTAAAGTTTGAAAGGGGCGGATCGTCGATCCGCCCCTTTCTTTTGCAAGACGTTCATTTTCCTGACCGGTCGCGCAAGATGCGGAACGGTCGTATCACGTAGTAGAGGGGCTCAAGCGCCTTCGGCAGTTTGATCGCGGCGCGGTCCCTTTCATTGGGCTTGAGAATCGCGGGCGAGAACAGGCAACGCATCCTGTCACGGAATCCGAGAATGCGCAGGAAGTAGGGAACTGGGCCGCCGGGCACCGCTCCGGGGCTTTGGAAGATATGCGATACAAAGAACGTTGCCATATTCTTCGCGTCCTCATCGGCTTCGAACGAGGTGAGAGCGGGCAGCGGCACGTTTGCGCCGGCCAGGTTGGCCAGCAGTACACCGAGTGCGAGGCATCTTTCCAGGCCCACGCGCCTGGCCTCTCGCCGGGCGAACTCCCAGTCGAGAGCAGGCTCGCTTTCAATGAGCATGGCTACATCACAGACCCAGATCCATCGCGACCAGGCGTGTTTGCTTCCGTGCATGCACAGGACGAGAAGGGAGCAGACCGGATCGAGACTTGTCACATCGGCACCGGCAACGGTGATCGACTTCCTTCGAGGCCAAGCCCAATCGAGACCAAGGTTGTGGCGGTATCGCGGCTGGGTCAATTCGAGCCGCCAGCGCAGCTCCAGAATCATGCCATCGGCAGGACGCTCGAAGTGATATTCGAAGTAGTTCTCAGCTTCGGGAGAGCCATCTTCGAGGGTCGACGTCTTCAAGACGTACTGCCGTTGCTGCAGAATCTGGCTTGCGCGGTTGAGGTCGTCGAAGCGAATGAGCAAGTCGAGATCGCCGGCTGAGCGCAGCGTCATGTCGCCGTAAGCTGAAGCGGCCAGGACAACACCCTTGAACGGGATTGCCGCGATGCCCGCCTGCTGGAAAGCGTCGAGCACCCCGAGCAACTCCTCTGCATTGGTCATGCAGTGGAATGCGTTGCGCTCAAACTCGGTCTTCATCTGCTGTAGTGCTTCAGGCGGAACAAAGTCAGCAAACTCAACTCGACGGTAGAGGATCGGCAGGAGACCGTGGCGGCGGGCATGTTCTATGACGAGGTCCCAATGTGTTATTTCTTTGGCACGTTCGGCGATCGCCGCGGAGGTGGCTTGCGACTCTGGCGTGGCTACGGCGCGCAACAGATCCAAGGTGTTCCGATCGATTTGCTGCATACCTGCCTTTCGCCGATTGAGTGATGTAAGCCCATTGTTTCGCAGATTGCCTCTGGATGGAGATGTCAGCCATAAAGCAGGCAATCCAAGGTGGTTAGGCGATGCCCGGAAAGTACCTCAGGCAGGAGGTTACCATCACTCTCTTTGAATTACTTGAGACCTGTAGGTTTCGCAACATCGTGCTGTTGCTCTTCTTTTGTTGTGAGCTATTCTTCTGGGGTAGTCGCTGCACCAGAGACACGTAGCAATTGCTGAAGAGGAGAAGTCTCCATGAAGGTTGAGCGCGTGAATTGCGGCAATCTTGCCATTAACACAATGCCCGATGGTTCTCAAATCATTCGAAACTCCGATGACAACACCGTTCTGGCCTTGAACCCGACAGCAGCTGCTGCGTGGGAAGCATGCGCCGGAGCGAACACCGTTGAGGAAGTGGCAGAGACGATGAGGCGTTCTCTGAATCCTGCCGTGACAGAAGAATTAGCAGAAGCATCGCTTCTGGAACTCCAGGACAAGAAGCTGGTCTCCATCAGCGGTTCAGGTTTCAAGGCCACGCGCAGGCAGATTCTCGCGGGGCTCGGCGCCGTTGCGCTTCCGCTGGTCGTGTCCCTCACCGTGGGCGAGCAGAAGGCACACGCAGAACATGCGAGCTCGTTGAAGGAAGACTTTGATCGGCCGCGCGCGAACGTTCCCAAGAATCAAAAGCGTCCTTTCTAGGAACGACTTTGATCTCAGATTTACCGGGTGGGTGCAAGTCGATTTACTTTTGATGTCTTTGCCCTGGATCAGCCAAACTTCGTTCCATTCCTGGGTTATGGAGCGGGCTTAGGCAAGCGATGTCGAAGATGGCGGCCGAACAACGGCCGCCATCTTCATGTGTGCTTCAGGTAGGCTGGTTCTCATGAAAGCAAGGAGTAGCATCGAGTTCGTCATCGACGCGTTCGATTGCAAGGTTAGTGTGCGTTCAGACAGCGAGGCGACGCTGGAGTGTCTCAACCAGTTCCTGCTGCCGGCGCTGCCGCGCAGCGCAGTCTCTCGCGAGCCGGCGGAGATCGCGATTTCCGTACTGAGTGAAAAAGAGAAGCTTGCAATCTTTGTGGATGGGGTGCAGGTATCGTTTGCCAATACCCTTCAGGATGCGGCCCTTGGCGCAGTCAAGGCGCTGGATGAAGCAATTGTGCGCAAGCTGAAAAGACTGCGTCCGGTGCATGCGGGCGCAGTGGTTCTTCATAGGAAGGCGCTACTGGTGCCGGGGTCTTCACGCGCGGGAAAGTCGTCGCTCGTGGCTGAGCTCCTAAGCCGCGGTGCGGCACATTTGTCGGACGAATACGCTCTCGTCGATCAGGACGGGCGCGTGCACGCGTACCCTCGGCCGCTGCTGCTGAGGAATGGCAGCCCGAAGCAGACGCTGGTGCTGCCGGCCGAACTCAAGGCTTCCTATGCTTCTGAAGCAGCACCAGTGGGAACGATTGTGGCGGTTGAGTACGCCCCGGAAGGATCGTGGAAAATTGAACGGATATCGCATGGAGAGGCGGTCATGCTTCTGTTGCGGAATACTCCCCATGAGATGGGAGAGGCGCCAGAAATGATTGATTTCTTCACGAGGTGTGTGGCTGGGGCTGACTGCTATGCGGGAACACGCGGCGATGTGGTTGAAGCGGCAGACCGGATTCTTGAACTCGTAGGCGACAGCAAATAGCGCCGCTCATTTCGAACGGCGCCATCGGACTGGCAAAGGCAGCTAAGGGATGGAAACAGTGGTCGTGTTCGAGGGCGAGCTTTCGATACCGGCGGAGTCGATGCTCGTGACGTAGTAGTCGTAGGCAGTGGCACTCTGAACGCCACTGTCGGCAAACGATGTCTGAGAGGTCCCTGAGCTCAGAGCTGCGAATGCTCCCGAGCCGCTGATCGCGCGATATACCTTGTAACCCGTGATCGATGTGCTTGAGGAATTGGGAGCGCTCCATGCCAGGTCTACCTGGTGAGGATTGGCGGTTCCGCTAAGCCCGATGCTCACGGTTCCGTTTGTCGCAGATGTGCTTGAAATCGCCAGCTGGCCTGAAGCGGTACCGACCGTCGTTGGGCTGAAGGTGAGGGTTACATTCAGTGACTGGCCCGGGTTGAGAGTGGCGGGCAAGCTTACGGATGAAGCGGAGAAGCCGGACCCTGTCACCGAGACGGAGTTCACGGTGACTGCCGCTGTTCCGGTTGAGCTGAGAGTTACGGTCTGCGTAGTCGAGTGGCCAACCACGATCGCACCGAAGGCGATGCTGCTGGCATTCACGGTCAGCGCCCCGGAGGCTGCGTTCAACTGCAGCGATACTGATTTCGATGTTCCGCCAGTTGAGGCTGTCACGGTGGCCGCGGTCGTCGTGCTGACAGCTGCGACGCTCGCAGAGAAGGTCGCAGAGCTTGCGGTTGCCGGAATGGATATCGAACCAGGAACGGCTACAGAGCCACTGCTGCTGGCGAGGGCGACGGTGACTCCGCCGGAGGGTGCAGAGGCGGAAAGAGATACCGTGCAGGTGTCGGCGAGTGCGCCAGTGATGGAGGTGCTACCGCAGGTCAGGCCATTCAGGGTGGGAGCGACGGTGGAGCCCGTGCCGCTCAAGCTCACTGCGGGTGCAGTGACATTGCCGGAGATTGCTAGCTTGCCAGTTACTGCCCCAGCAGCGGCGGGATCGAACTGAATCGAGAGTACGAGCGACTGGCCCGGGTTCAGCGTGGCAGGAAAGCTTCCGCCGGTGACGGAGAATCCGCTTCCGGAGATTGAGTCGCTGGTAAGGGAAACAGCGGCGCTGCCATTGGAAGTCAGAGTGACAGATTTGGTGACAGCGGTACCGACGGAGACGGTGCCAAATGCCAGCGAGGTGACGCTGAGGCTCAGCGAAGGGGTTCCGACGGCGGAGCTGGATCCGCTGAGCTGTATCGAGGCGGACCTAGACGTGGAACCTTGGGTGGCCGTCAGAGTGACGGTTTGTGAAGCTGTAACAGCCGCGACAGTAGCAGGGAAGGTCGCACTCGTGGCGCCCGGCGACACTGTCAGGGACGCAGGAACAGAAACGGCAGCGCTACTGCTGGCCAAGGTAACGGCGAGTCCTGTGCTCGGTGCAGCTCCGCTCAAGCTGACGAAGCAGTTATCGGTGCCGGCACCAATCATGGAGGAACTAGAGCAGCTTAAGCCGGAGAGCGAAGGCGTACCTGAGTTCGAGCCTTTTCCGTGCAGCTTGGTCGTGGAGAAGGACTGGCTGGCCATTGTGGTGGGACTTGTCGTGGTGACGTTCAGCGTTCCGCTCGAGTCGGTGGTCGATTTGGCGTTGAAGCTAACCTTGACATCGAGGCTCTGGCCGGCAGAGAGCGTCGTCGGCAGCGGGTTGGACGCGACGGTGAAGGCAGTGCTGGAGCTGGTCAGCCCCGTAATTTCGATTGCAGACGAGCCAGGGTTCTTGATGGAGATGGTCTGAGTGGCCCCGCTTCCGACCTTCACGTCGCCGAAGTCGACTGAAGACGGAGTTGTGACGAGTGCGTTCGCGGAACTGGGGGAGAAGGTCCTGGAATTCGATCCACACCCGGTCAGAGCGCTGACGACGAGCACAGAGGTAGCTAGGAATGCGATAACGCCATGCTTGTGCTTGATCGACTGCGAGCTTGCAGTGAGAACTGACGTCTTATCTTGAATCGGGCAGGAAGAAGAATTGCGGACTTTAATCATTAAACATCACCTAAGCGAAGGCATTCTGTTGCTTCGGTCAGCCGATGCAGAAGACCCGCTGAGCCTGCCGCGGGGGAATTTATAGGAGCTGCATCGATTGGCTGAATGCAGAATCGACCCTGGGAAGGTCTGAGGTACAGGTGACGATAGTCACGAATGTGGTATGTACCGAGTACCTTTGTACCATCGCCGCAAGATATTGCAGGATATGAATTTGAGACGGTCGGATTCCACGAACGTGTTACGTGAAACATGCGGGGTGTAGCCCAGGTCTTGGAGAATGATGGTTACTGATGGGGAATGATGCAGGTTACTGAAGAAAGAAGGCTTGTGAAGGGTTTCCGGGGCAGGGGGTGGGGTGGGTCATCGTTTATCGCAGGGCCGAGACAGGCACGGTTTCTCTCTGGCGAAGAGGGCCAGTAAGCGAGACTTTTGCAGCCCAGGGTCAGGGTCTGTCGGTAGGGGTCAGTTCAGCCCTTTGGACGTCGCGAGCCGACTGCCGACAGATCTCCATCCCGGAAGATGGCCAGTTTCAGCGTTTCGGATCGACCTCACTGGCTCCTTTGGACTCGTCCGCTGGATCCGAGTGTGGCGCGCTCAGAATCAGCTTGCTTCCGAGACGTTTCAACGTATCGCTCAATTCTGGGGAGTCCGGTCCGCACTCGTGACTGCATCGCAGCCATAAAGACGAGAGCGCGGCGATCGATTCAGGTGAGTCTGCGAGCAATCGCTCGCTTAGCTCTTCTGCTTTCTGGTAACGATGGGCATGCGCATAGCCATCGATGAACGGAAACCACTCCGAAGCGTCGGTCGGGCCGTAGCCTTTTTGCATAGCCTCGTCGCCCAATTGGACAACGTTATCCCAATGTTGCTGCTGCCGCTCCAAGTCAGCTTTCTGGAAATAGAACTGCCAGTCATGCTTGGGTTCCGAGCCGAAGAGGCGCAGGAGAGGGCCCTGGGGTATACCGTCTGAAGCTTTGGTCACAGCTTCGGGGTTGGAAATTTGGGCTATGTTTGCGCACAAGGATGGCCCCTGAACAAGCTCTCCGGCGGTTGCTGGAGTGACGACTCGCAGGATCCCGTCCGGAGCCAGGCAGGAGACCACACTCTTCGATGTGTTCCCCGAGAATGAGAAGGAACGGAGATGCCGGACGATCGGGCTTGAGGGCTTGTAGCTCGGCCTGCCCTCGGGGAAGCGCTGCAGGTCGAACATCATGTAATCCAGATTGCCGGCGCGATCATCTCGCTTATAGAGCAAATCGAGGAGGCCGGGAGTTTCACCCGAGCCGACCGACTCCGACAGACCATCGACGAAGATGGTGGATCCGGGTTCCATGCTTGGGAAGCGCCAAGCTATCTGCCAGAACAGTGCTTTCTGGCCCAGCCAATCGTGCCGGTACGTGTTCATGCATTGAACCTGATACACACTGAACGCGAAAAAGATCAGGCCCAGGACGACTCTCGCAAGACTTTTCCTGGTCAGAACGAACGCAAGAAGACATGCGAGACCGACACAGGCAGGCAGCATGAAGGGATATGTGAACCGATCACCGAAGGAGAGAACCGACGCAAAGAATGCGCTTTGACCGGAGATGAAGGGCAATCCGCCGAAGCAAGCACCAGCAACGGCGATAGCGAAACCGCCCCACAAGTAGGTCCGAGTAGGCTGCGAGCGGCAATCCGTCGTTGGCGAGGAGTGGTCAGAGGTCGATAGCAGTCGCACTGTGAGCAGAGAGATTCCGACTGTGATAATTCCAATTAGCCAGGCGATCTTTCCGGTACCGCCACCGGGGCTGATTGCGTCAGGCGTCCATGGACGCATGAAGGCACCAACCATCCCCATCGAGACGTTGTGCACTGCATTGATAAGCAGGCCACCAAGGACTTTGATTGGATTGTGCTGCGCCCTCGACAGGAGGTACGAGACGTTCTTGTCAGCGATGGGGTGGTAGTGGATCTCGTGGAAGATGAAACTGCGCCAGTAGACGTAGCCGGCCCATGCAGCAGCGTAGGGATTCCAACTTAGAACGGAATCGCGAAGGCGCTTACGATCGAAACCAACCTGCCCAGCGATCGAAAGGTAGATGATCACGGGCCGCAGGAATTCCAAGCCAACGAAGTATTCGGTTATCAGGTACGACCAGATGCCGAGCACCAACGACAGCAGCAGGAGCGGCCACTTGTACCGCGGACTACGCAAAGCCAGAACGGTGAGAAGCAAAGAGGTGACAAAGAGCAGAAAACTGGAGAACTGAGAAAGGTAGGTTAGCGCGATGGCCTGCTGGGTGAATCCGGGATACAGCAAAACCAGCGCGGCTATGATCCATGCAAGATCTTTGCGCCTGGGCCAAAGTTCACAAAACAGGAAGTACACCACGATGGAAGCGAGACAGCGCACTCCAACGTTAGCAGCTTGCCAACCGACGGGAGAGATTCCGAAAAGCGGGGCAAGTTTTGCGTAGATCCATCCAGAGAAGGGACGGTTTCCGGCGAAGTACCGGGTGATGCCCTGGGAGCCAAGGGAGTTATAAACCCAGACTACCGGCCAGTCATCCCAATAGAAACCGACAGAGCGGACGAAGATGCCGTAGACCATCCCTGCAATGGCGCACAGGGAGAGGATGGCGGCGATATGCGCGCGACGTGGATTCGATTGTGTGCTACGGAAGTCGTTACCTCGAGACAGCGTCTGAGATGGTTTGCTGTCTGACATTGCTGTTCTCATTCCCCGAAACCCTCGAATGCACGTTAACGGTGCGCGAAACCAGATAGAGCGGCCGGCTTTTCGACTGTTCGTAAACTTTGCCGACGTATTCGCCGAGCACTCCGATGCTCACTAGCGTTGAGCCGCCGATGACGCTTACGAGAACAATCAGAGAGGTCCATCCCGGTACAACATACCAGTGCAAGAAGACCGCAAGCAGGGCGTGGCACCCTTCTGCCAGTCCGCCGAGCGTAACCAGAATCCCCAGCGTGGTGCTGATCTTCAGCGGCAGCGCCGAGAAGGAGGTTGCGGCGGTCCAGGCCAGCCGGATCATCTTGCGGGTGGTGTACTTGGACGAACCGGCAACTCGCTCCATCTGCTCATACCGGACGCCAATCTGCGGAAACCCGACCCAGGCAACCATGCCCCGCAAAAAGCGATGAGTCTCGCGCATCTCGCGAAGGCCTTCCAGACATGAGCGCGAGAGCATGCGGAAATCCCCCGAGTCGACCGGCAGAGTGCGGTAAACGAAGGTGCGCATGAACCGGTAGAAGAGCCAGGATGTTGAACGCTTGAACCAGGTTTCGCCGGGGCTTACCTGACGCTGTCCGTAAATGACGTCATATCCCTCGCAGTAGCGCTCGATCATGGTGTGGATCACATGCAGCGGATGCTGGAGGTCGGCGTCCAATGTGACGATCGCATCTCCGGTGGCGTAGTCCAGGCCTGCTGTGAGTGCAGCCTGATGCCCGAAAGAACGGGAGAGCGTGAGGACCTTGACGCGAGCGTCAGATGCTGCCCACTGGGAAATGATGCGCAGAGTTGCATCGGTGCTTCCGTCATTGACCAGGATCACTTCTGTGTCGCAGGACAGTTCGGACATGAACTGCTTGACCGCGGAGCAGAGATACGGGGCAGATGCCTCTTCGTTGTAGAGCGGAAAGACCAGCGAAATACGCAATGGATACGGCCGCTCTTGCAACAAATTGGTCGGGTAGTCTGCCATCAGAATGCGGTTTAATTTCCCGGAAAGCTGGATGAATTCTACCCGAAAAGTATTCATCCGTGGCGAGTTGTCGGCCCCTTTTCACCCGCTCGTTACAGATGGCTGGGTACGAAAGCGGGAGGCGACAGTGGGGCAGTACTTGCCCCACTGCTGATCGAAGACTACATGCAGGTTCAGGGCACGGAGATGCTGATCGGGCTGGACGGGGCACTTTCGCGTCCGGCCGAATCAAGGCTGGTGACCTTGTAAGCATAGGTCGTGCCGCTTTGCACGTTGTTGTCGGTGAAGACGGGGGATTGATCCGGGCTCGCGTTGACGCGCGCGAAAGACGAACCGCCTGAGGCCGCGCGGTAGACGTTGAAGCCTACGATAGTGTTGGCAGAGCACGATGGCTCAGTCCAACTCAACTCGACCTGGTGCGAGGCGGCGGTCCCGCTGAGCGGAATCGAGGCGGATGAGGCGTTACTGGCGATTGAAAGTTGACCGGTGAATGAGCCGGCCTTGGTGGGGTCGAATTGCACCTGCAGTGTCATCGACTGGCCCGGATTGAGTGTGGCTGGGAACGCTGCGCCGGCGAGGGTGAAGCCTGTCCCGCTGACTGCGGCGGAGCTGACTGTAAGCGGGGCAGTGCCTGTCGAAGAGATTGTGATCGACTGTTCCTGCGGCGAGTTGATCCCAACGCTCCCGAATCCGATCGACGTTGCGTTGACGCTCATGGCAGGAACGCTGGCGGATGCCGGCGAAAGTGAGATGCTGAAGGACTTCGAGATGCCGTTCAGCTTCGCTGTGATGATGGCGGTCTGCGGCTTGGTGACGCTGCCGATCGTGGGGTAGAAGCCCTTGCTGGCCGCGTAGTAGCTCACCATGATGGTGCTGGGTACTTGAACCGCAGGGTTGTTGCTCGACAGCGCGATATAGACGTGCGTGCTCGTGGTTGAGGTAAGGAAGGCACGGCAGGTGTCGGTGCCGGCGGACGAGTAGCTCTTCGTGACGCAGGATATGCGGTCGAGGCTCTGAGCGGAGGCCGCGGCTCCAATTGCCGCGATGAAGATGAGAATCTTTGCGAATGAAGCCAGCAGAATATTGCGATTGGAAAGAATGCGTTTGAAATCGGTCACTTCCGGTCCCTTCAGATACAGGCGCAGGTTTCCCGTATGCCTGACGAACTGAGTTCGGGCATTGGGTGAACGCCAAGTTGGGTGTTTGGGCCCGGGCTTACACGGGCACACTCATCGCGCGGCGATGACAGATCACCGCAAGAATCGATCGGTTGAGGTTAGGAAGGCAGAAGGGAACAGTACTGCATATAGGCGCTCCGCGAAGAGCGCGGGTGTAAATAACAATCAATTCGTCAAAAGCTGAGCTTATTAGATCAAAGTGGCAAGTTATTGCCAACCTCAGAACGCCGCAATGGCAGGGCAATGTGAATCGATAGTACCGAGACATGGAACGATGACGGTCGCACGGTCCGCGCACGCCGCAGACTGGTACGAGACGGCGAGTTTGCATTGATACGACGTCGGAGCCGGGCTCGGGTCGCTACCTGACCGTTGATCGTTGCGGATGCGCTTGATTCTTTGACAAAGCGGTGCATCTTGGGATTCGCGAGTCTGCATCGAAAACGGCTGGGAGGAAATGCATGGCAGATACGAATCCTCAGAACATGAATTTGCCAGATCGTCCGGAGCCAACCCATACGGATCAGCGGATCAACCCGGTTCCTGATGCGAAGGAGCGGGCGGAGCGCGAAGCCGACCGGCTGGCTCATAAGGGTGTCGAGCGCGAACATGAGTTCGACAGTATGCAAAAGCCGTTTACGAAGTAGATTCAGGGCGGGCCGTGTCCCAGGCGGAGATGGTTACCTGGGTCGCGGTCGCCGCACGTACTTGTTGTCAATTATTTGGTTTGTAAGCGTGGCATCTACTTAGAGTTGGGAGAGGTATTACGACTTTCGTAATGGACTTTGTGCGGCGAGTCACTAGCCCTCAAGTAACTGATGAGACAGGCGAAGTAACCCCGAATTTGCCCCTTTCGTGAGCCTCTATTCACTTAAGTGGGGAGCATCTTTGGCTGATCCTAGGGCATCCTTTTATCAGTACATGCCGGGTGCGTTTTGGCCCTGCAAATCCCCAAGAACACCAGGTGACAAAGATGCTTTCCACCGCTTCAAGAAGATCGGGCGATGTTGATTCGTACCTGATGCTCCAACACTTTCCCCTCGCCAGCGCGTACCTATGCCAGGATTGCAATGCGATTGGGAACAACGCCAATCACTGTCCCGCGTGTGCTTCGGAAGTGCTGATGAGCCTGTCGGCGATTCTGAATCGCGAGGACAACGTGATGGTTGATTCGTATGTCTCTTTACCGGCACTCGCGGCGACGACTGTTCGCTCGGGTTCGGCTTTGGCTGCCTAGTTTCTTTGTGGTTCTCAAGTGTGTGCGCGCCCACCCGGGATATGTGAAAGCCGGGAATGCTGAACGAAACTTGGATCGGCGAGCGGCGCGCGACAACTTTCTCCTTTTTTGATGGGCACTCCAAAATTCAACCGGGATCTTGATCTCGCAGGGTGGACCTTTGCGAGGCCGGGTAGCTGTGCGCTCTATAATGAAGGATGGACGGCTGCGTTCTGAGCCTCTCTGTGGGCTCTGTGATGCTGCTGTAACACTTCATTCATCCCGGTGTCTTCCCTTTGAGTTCATCGAACGACGCGATCGTCATCCGCGGCGCGCGGACCCACAACCTGAAGAATATTTCCTGCGAAATCCCGCACGGCAAGCTGACGGTGGTCAGCGGAGTGTCGGGATCGGGCAAGAGCTCGCTCGCGTTCGACACGATCTACGCTGAGGGGCAGCGGCGGTATGTGGAGTCGCTTTCGGCGTATGCGCGGCAGTTTCTGGAGCGGATCGAGAAGCCGGATGTCGACGAGATCGACGGGCTGGCTCCGGCGATTGCGATCAAGCAGAAAAATACCACGCGCAATCCGAGGTCGACGGTCGCGACGGCGACCGAGATCTACGACTACCTGCGACTGCTCTATGCGCGCTGCGGCGAGGTGCACTGCATCTATTGCGACGGAATCGTGAAGCGCGATTCGATCGATGAAGTCGCCGAGTCGGTGCAGGCGCTGGGTGAGGGCACGCGGCTGCATGCGCTGTTCCCCGTGAAGCACCAGGAGCATGAACCGAAGGAGACGGTTGCGCCGAAGCCGGCAAAGCGTACGAAGGCAGCGGCGAAGAGCGCAGGCAAGTCTACAAGTGCCGTGGCTGTTGCGGAGCCGCTGAGCGAGGGGATGAAGGCGCGGTTGCTGGAACTGCGCGGATCGGGATTCAACCGGCTCTACCAGAACGGGCAGATCTACGAGTTCTCGACACCGGAGTCGCTGATCGACGTGGATTTCGCGAAGCCGGTGTACGTGCTGCTCGATCGCATCGTGGTGAATGCGGAGAACAGGGCTCGCATCGTGGATGCCGCGGAGATCGCGTATCGAGAGGCAGGCGAGGTGATCTTCGAGACGGTGCCGCGGGAAGAGAGCGCGGAGCGGATTCGGCGCAGGTTCTCGGGGGAGTACGAGTGCACGAATTGCCACAGGCCGGGGAAGGAACCGGAGCCGAGGCTGTTCAGTTTCAACAACCCGTTTGGGGCGTGTCCGCGGTGCCAGGGGTTCGGCAATACGGTTGATTACGATTTGAATCTGGTCATTCCGGATAAGGGCTTGAGCCTGACGGATGGCGCGATCGATCCGTGGAACCGGCCGAAGTACCGGTCGTGGTTCACGGATATGAAGAAGCAGGCCGGCACGCTTGGGATTCCGATGGATGTGCCGTGGCGCGAGATGAGCGAGGCGGCGCGGGAGACGGTGCTGCGCGGCAAAGGTTCCTTTGAAGGCGTGCATGGATTCTTCGCGGCGATGGAGCGGAAGAAGTACAAGCTGCACGTGAGAGTGATGCTGAGTAAGTATCGCGGGTACGCGGAGTGTCCGGAGTGCAGGGGACAGAGACTGCGTGCCGAAGCGAGGGCTGTCAGGATCAACGGCCTGAACATCTGCCAGGCTGCGGCGTTGACGATTGCGAAGGCGAAGGACTTCTTTGCGAATGTGAAGCTGACTCCGATGCAGGATGAGATTGCAGGGCCGATTCTCGAAGAGGTTCGACAGCGGCTGAGCTTTCTGGATGCGGTAGGGCTGGAATATCTGACTCTCGATCGATTGGCGTCGACGTTGTCGGGCGGAGAGGCGCAGCGGATTCAGCTTGCGACGTCGCTGGGATCGCATCTGGTGGGTGCGCTGTACGTGCTCGATGAGCCTTCGATCGGGCTGCACACGCGCGACACGGATCGGCTGATTCGGATTTTGAAAGAGCTTCGGGATCTGGGGAACACGATCGTCGTGGTGGAGCATGACTCGGATGTGCTGCGAGCGGCAGATCATCTGCTGGACCTGGGCCCGGGGGCAGGCGAGTTTGGCGGCAAGATTCTGGCAGATGGTGTGCTGGCTGAGGTTGAGGCGAATCCGAATTCGCTGACAGGGAAGTATCTGTCCGGAAAGATTACGATCCCGGTGCCGACGCGCAGGCGCGAGCCGGGGCGCGAGAAGCTGGTACTGAAGGGCGCAGAGGCGAACAATCTGCATGGGCTCGATGTGCAGATTCCTCTCGGGATGCTGGTGGCGATCACGGGCGTTTCGGGTTCGGGCAAATCGACGCTGGTGCATCAGGTTCTCTATCGCGCAGTGGCGCGGGCGCTGGGACAATCGGACGGAGGCGATCCCTCGGGCGTGTTTCGTTCGCTGACGGGAGCGGAGCGGTTGAACGACGTGGTGCTCGTGGATCAGACGCCGATCGGCAGAACGCCGAGGTCTAATCCGATTACGTACATCAAAGGATTCGATCTGATCCGCGAGCTGTTTGCGGCGCAGCCGGACGCGAAGAAGCTGAGCCTGACGCCGGGGCACTTTTCGTTCAATGTGCCAGGCGGGCGATGCAACACATGCGAAGGTGACGGCACGGTAACCGTGGAGATGCAGTTCCTGGCCGATGTGGAGTTGCCGTGCGAAGACTGCAATGGGACTCGCTACCAAGCGCGCGTGCTCGAGGTGCAGTACAAGGGCAAGAACATCCACGAAGTGCTGCAGATGACTGTCAAAGAAGCGCTGCGGTTCTTTACAGGGCAGACGCGATTGCTGGAAAAGCTGGCCGTGCTGGACGAGGTTGGGCTGGGGTATCTACGGCTCGGTCAGTCGGCGACAACGCTTTCGGGCGGCGAGGCGCAGCGCGTGAAGCTTGCGGCGCACCTGGCGCAGGTGCGATCGGCGAATGCGAATGCAAAGCCGTCGCAGGCCAGCCGTGTGCTCTACATCCTTGATGAGCCGACGACCGGGTTGCACTTCGATGATGTGTCGAAGCTGCTGACGGCGTTCAGGAAGCTGATCGACGGCGGCGGGTCATTGATTGTCATCGAGCACAACCTTGACGTGATCAAGTCGGCGGACTGGGTGATCGATCTCGGGCCGGAGGGCGGCGAGGGCGGCGGCAAGATCGTCGCCGAGGGCACGCCGGAGGCGATCGCGCAGAATCTGCATTCGCATACGGGGCATTGGCTGGCGAAAGCGCTTTAAAGACAGTTTTCAGTTATCTGTCGTCAGTTGTCAGCAATGTGTTCAGTGGTTCGTGGTGAGTACGGCTGAGTACTGATCCTGAGGGGGGCCCCTCCCCCTCACACACCTTGTAAGCAAGTTGCTTTGTTTGTTCGAGTTACGGCGTGCGCTTCGCCGTAAGTGTGTCAAGCCATTGAACTTATATACAAGGTGTATGTAAACAAAGAACTTAGCGCCTCCTGTCCGGCAAGAGGTGACATGCAGCCCTTCAAGTTCCGAGTGTCCACGGCGGGTCTTCTTGCTTGCGTTTCCATACCTCAATTATGACGAAATCGGCGAATTAGACTGCAAAACGGCGAGGATGTTTTTTACGTTTTGAATCAGCAGGTTAGCTTAACTTTGCGTTCGGGCTATGCTTGACCTGACGTGAAACAGCCCTACGGGGCGATCTATTCGTAGCGAAGGGCGACGAGGGGATCGACTCGGGAGGCTCGCAGGGCGGGAAGCCAGGAGGCCAGGATAGTCATCGCGGCGATGGCGGCCATGGCGATGGCGTATGTCAGCGGATCGGAGGCGCTCAAGCCAAACAACTGGCTCTGGATGCCGCGAGCGCCGGCGATGGTGAGCGGCAGGCCGAGCGCGACGCCTATGGCGAGCAGCAGCAGAGACTCGCGGAGAACCATCCAGCGGACGCTCTCGACGCGGGCTCCGAGAGCCAGGCGAACGCCGATCTCGGGTGTGCGCTGCGCGACGTTGTAGCTCATGACTCCATACAGGCCTATGGCGGCGAGAAGCAGGGCGAGCGCTGAGAAGATGCTCGTCAGTGTGGAGATCAATTCGTCGTTGGAGATGAGATTTGAAACCTGTTCGCGAATAGTGGTGATTTTGGTCAGAGGCAAATTGGGGTCCACAGAGGCGACGGCGGAGCGCAGATCGGCTGAGACTTTTTCCGGATCGCCTGTGGTCCGCAACAGGATGACGCTGGCGTACCGGTTGAGATTTTCTTCGCGGACCGCCGGCCTGGGAGTGCCTGATGAGGAGGGCTGAACAGGCATGTATGGATCAATCTGCGCGAGAGGGATATAGGTCATGCGAATCGGATCGGTGTGGCGGGGATTCTGCGATCGCGTGTCGCGAGCGACGCCGACAATCACCCAGGGGCCCGCGACGGAATCGATGCCGATGGTCAGCTTGCTGCCGATGGCGTTATCACGCGGGAAGAACTTCCTGGCGAGAGTTTCATTGACCACTGCGACTCTGAGACTGCCGGCGGTATCGGCGGGTATGATGGGCCGGCCGGCGACGATGGAAATGCCGGCGGTTTCGAAGTAGTTTCCGGAGATCCGGTTGAGAATCGAAACCATGTTTTCCTTCGGCGCCGGAGTGTAGCCCTCGAGCGTGATGTTCGAGCTCCATGCGCCGTTGCTGACGGGAGGTGTCTCGGCGAGCGCGGCGGAGCGGACACCCGGGATGGCGGAGAGGCGCTCGAGCAGTTGCTGGTGAAGTGCGGGCAGCTGGTGCGGTTGATAGCCGGCGAGTTTCTCACCGAAGTCGGCCAGCAGCAGGTGAGTGCGCTCGAAGCCGTAGTCCTGATTCTGAAGGTTACGCAACGTGCGCAGGAGCAGGCCCGCTCCGACAAGAAGAACAAGCGAGAGCGTCACCTGAACGACAATGAGCGCTTTTGGCCAGAGGCGCGAACTTCTGCCACCCGCAGCCTGCTGGGTTCGAGAGCTTGTATTGAGTGCTCCGCGATTGCCGATTTGGGAGGCGATGACTGCGGGGGCGAATCCGAACAGAATCGCGGTTGCGATTGAGACGCCGAGCGTGAAGATGATGACGGACGCATTTGGAGTTGCGCTCATGGTGAGGTCGCCATTGCGCTCGCCGACAGAGGCAATCAGTGCGCGGGTGGCGATGAATGCAACTCCAAGGCCGAGAGCGCCGCCAGTGAGCGACAACAAGAGCGTCTCTGTGAAGCTCTGCCTGACGATGCGGGCGCGGGAGGAGCCTAGAGCAAGGCGCGTAGCGATCTCGTGCTTGCGCGCAGTTGAACGTGCGAGAAGGAAGTTTGCGAGATTGGCGCAGGCGATGAGCAGGACCAGGCCGACAACGGCCATGAGTATCTTGAGCGAGTCGCCGTACTGCGAGCGGACGAGTGAGACGCCGTTGGAAGCGCGTACGAGAGGAACGGTGAGGCGGTTGATCTCTGCGCGGCGATCGGGCTTGATTTTGCTGCCCTCGTTGGCGAGCGAGGCCGAGCGGACCTGCTGATTGAGCCAGTTCTGTGCTGCGGCAAATGCCGACTTGCTGGAGACGGCTTCAGGGCTGAGGCGGCCGAGGACGTGCAGGAAGAAGAGGCCTGAATGCGGTGTGAGCATGGAGGGCTGTTGCAGGATGACGCGTTGCATGCTGAGCGGCACCCAGAGATCCGTCGGCTCAAGTTCCTGTTTGAAGCCGTGGAACGCTTCAGGCATGACGCCGACCACTTCAAACGGAGTTGTGTTGATGCTGATCGTTTTGCCGATGATTGCGGGATCCTCAGATAAGGACTGACGCCAGAAACGGTGGCTGAGGACGACCACCGCTCCTGAACCCGTTGCTGCATCGTCGGAGGGCAGGATTGTTCGGCCGACGAGTGGTTGCGCGTCAAGAACATGGAAGTAGTTGCCGGAGACCAGCGTTGCCGGGGCGAGGTGGACGGCCGCTGAGGCGGAGCCCGCGCCGGGGAGACGGATGCTGACCTTGCTGGAGAAGCTGCCGTAGGATGCAATGCCTTGAAAGGGGCCGGGGTTCGCTTCCAGCTGTTTCGAGAAGTCCCAGGGGAAGTAGCCGCCGAAGTCTCCGAGATCGATTCCGCCGGCTACGCCTCCAAAGACGGAGTCGCCGAATGCGACGAGTTGTTGCGGATCGCGGACAGGGAGATTGCGGAGAAGCACCTGATCGATGAGCGTGAAGATGGCTGTGTTGCCGCCGATGCCGAGAGCGAGCGAGAGCAGGGCGATGGCGGTGTATCCGGGGCTTTTTAGAAGGGAGCGAAACCCCATCCGGATGTCCTGAAAGAGACCTTCGAGGATCGACTCCCAGCGCGAACTCCAGACCTGATGTTTGACGGAGTTGCGGGTGCCGCCCAGGTCATGGACGGCGGCGCGGCGGGCATCGGGTGCGGTCATGCCGGACTTGATTTTGTCCGCCACTGAAGCGTCAAAAAATTCGCTCAGCTCTTCGTCCAGCTCGCGTTCTGTCTGCTTTTTGCGGAGGAGCGATCGCAGGCCGTCAACCAGATTCGCTACAAAGCCCATGAAATCCTTTCACGGTTGAAGGGGAATGATGGCCATTCCTCTAGATAAACTAGAGGATAGCGATGACATCTAGATTGTCAAGAGGAGAGTGACGGAAGGACGGACAGTCTTCAGTCTCCAGTGTCCAGTTCCCAGTCCGCTGACGCGCTCGTGAGGTTATTTGGAGTAAACACTATTTGCCGGAGTTGATGAGGCGGATGCGGGCGGTGAAGGTGCGGCCGTCGAACTCGCTGAAGGCGCCGAACTGCGGGGAGTCGATGACGCGGTTGACGACGGAGGGATTGCGGCTGCTGGTGGCGTTCTCGAGCACTCCGCGCAGGCCGAAGTAGGAGCCGCGGAAGTGGAAGCGCCACTCAAGGCCGGGGCTGATGGATGTGAAGTTGGGGAAGCGACGCTGGCCTGCTACGCCGACGACCTGCTGGTTGGCGTTGATGGCGGTGTAGGGAACGCCGGTGTGCCAGTCGGCGGTGTAGACGAAGTCCCAGCTTTTGCGGAACCAGGGGACATCGAACGGAAGCCATCCCCAGGAGAGGATGCGATTGGGTACGTCCCAGGGCAGTGGGCCGCTCTGCTGCGGTCCGAAGTCGGAGATCGTGGGTGCGTAGTCGATCGCGGCGTTGGTGTGGGCGGTCGAATGCGTGTAGGCACCGAAGAGCGTATAGCCGTGCGCGAAGGTGCGACGGGCGTCGACTTCGAAGAGATTGTCGTGATCCTGCCGGGTGGAGGTGAGGCGGTAGGCGCCGGGCGCGGTTTCGTTGACATAGGCGAATTGATCTTTGATTCGTTTGCGCAGGAACTCAGCACGCAGATAGATCGCGGTGGGCAGTTTCTGCTCGAGGCCCACGCTCCAGTTGAGAGCGCGCGGTTGGCGCAGGGAGTGGGAGTCTGCGAGGAATTGAGTGGTGAGAGGCGGACCGTCGGGCGTGAGGCCACCGGGTGCGAAGGTTTGATCGATGCGCGCGCCGGTGAATGGGCGAGTGAGATATTCGAGCTGCGTGTGGTCGTAGTAGAGGCCGATGCCGGCGCTCAGCTTGGTGTTCGAGGAGAGCGCAGCAGGCGACCAGGTTGCGGCGATACGCGGGGAGAGGACGGGACGGCGCACGAGCTGGTCCCAGTCGAAACGCAGGCCGGGCGCGATGATGAGTTTGCTGGGAAGGGTCCAGTGGTCCTGAAGGTAGATGCCGGTTTCGACATTGTGGAGCACGGAAGGAGTTGTTGAAGGGAAGGTGCTCTGGCGCAGTAAGGTTCCGTCTTCACGGAGATAGTTGATAGGAGCGAGGAACTGGTGCTCGCTGTAGACGACGCGATCGATGTCGATGCCGAGTTTGATGTTGTGCTGTCCCTGCCAGTGCTGGGGCGGCAGATAGAGGGCCGCGTTGCCCTGAACGCGCTGGGAGCGTCCGGTGAGGGCCTGGAAGTAGCTGCCGAGATAAATCTCGGGAGTGATTCTGAAGGGGCCATCGGGGTGAGGGACAAAGCCGTCGCGGATGCTGAGGAAGGCGATGCCGGCATCGAAAAGCGCGCCGCTTTTAAAGCTCCACTGGTCGCGAAGGTAGGGCATCCAGGCGATCGTGTTGCGCTTCGTTGTGCTCTGCCGCGGGTTGAGCGACGAGAGGCCGTCGTAGAGGGAGTGGTAGGCGTTGGTCAGCAGGCCTGCGGAGACGATGCTGGATGGTGTGACGTTGGCCTGGAGTTTGAGCAGGTTGCTTCCGCGCAGCACGTGGTTGGTGTCGGCGTTGGAAGGAAGCTCGGGTATGTAGATGTTGTCGTATTCGAGATCGAGCGCGTCGAAGAACCAGGCGCGATCGCGCACGAGCGGGCCGGAGAAAGTGAAGCGGGGCACGAACTTGTCGAAGCGGATGCCGTTCTTCTGCTGGAGGGACGGAACGAAATTGGTGGTGTTGAAGCGGAATTGATTGTCGCCCATTCCGGTGTAGAGGGCGATGACACCGCCGGTATTGCGACCGAACTCGACGGGATAGCGCGTCGATTGCTGGTCGATAGATCGAATAGCGTCGGCGCTGACGCGGAGGGCGAGATTCCCGCTTACGGGGGAGCGGATGTCGAAACCGTCGAGGAGGTAGAGGGTGGCCCAGGCTTCCGAGCCGACGACGTGAACCTGGCCTGTGCCGTCCTGCACGATACCGGGGTAGAAGGGCAACAGGTTGCGGATGTCGCGCGAGGTGGGGTAGGGGACGTTGGTGATCTCCGGAACATTCATGGTCCGGTTGTCGGAGACCTGTTCGGGGTTGATGCCGGGGACAGAGGTGGAGACGCTGACGTTGGTCGAGACTACCTGTTCGTGGTTGAGAATGATGCGGATGTCGCGGACCTCAGGGTTCTGCTGATCGACGAGCTGCTGGTAGAAGCCGGGCTTGGTCACCTGGAGCTGGTAGGGAGCATCTGAGGGTAGGATGTAGCTGCCCTTGCCGGCGAAGTCAGTGACTGCCGAGAGCGGCTGGGAGCCGGGAGGGCGGATGGTGATCTGGGCTGCGGCAACGGGTGCGCCAACCTCATCGACGACGGAGATGGATGTTGCCCGCCCCGGCTGCTGCGGCTGCGCGGCTGGGAAGAAGGCCGCCAGACATATCGCGATCGCAAGTAGACGCAGGTGGCGCATTTCGCAGCATTTAAAATTCACCTCATTGTAGATGCGAGGAGGACACGATCTGTCGGCCAGCCACTCAGGGGGTGCACGGTCTGCATCTCAGTAGGTTGTGATGGTGACGGATACCGCAATGGCGATCAGAAGTCGAACCCGAAAGAGAAGCTCGCACGATGGGGTGCTGCGACTTATTGCTGTATTCAAGTTTCTAAAGGCCGCGACGCTGATCGCGACAGGGATTGGAGCGCTAAAGCTGGTTCATGCGGACCTGGGCACGCTGGTACAGCACTGGGTGGCGATGCTCAACCTGGATCCGGGTGGACGGCTAGTGAATCATGCGATCCAGAAGGTGACGAATCTCTCGCCTCATCGGATTCGCGAGCTGGGGATTGTGAGCTTCATTTATGCAGGGCTGTTTCTGGCTGAGGGGACGGGGCTGTGGCTGCAGAAGCGCTGGGGCGAGTGGCTCACGATCATCATTACGGGGTCGCTGGTGCCGGTGGAGATTTACGAGACGATCCATCGGCCGACGGCTTTGAAGGGGTTGGTGCTGCTGATGAACATCGCGGTGGTGATCTACCTGATTGTGCGCATCAAGCGCGAGCCGAGCAGCTGAGCGGTGAGTGTGCGAATCAGCACGAAGGTGCCTACAACCTTCGGCACACGCTCCCGATTACCAAAGATAAGCGGCAGAAAAGGCAGTCAGTGATGGTTGTCACGCATGTAGGAAGTCGAGTTGCGCTTAGATGAATCATCGTCTGCAAGCTGCTTGCGGCGCATGGATTTCGAGCGATGATTCGAAATTTGTTAGGCCGTTTCCTTCACATACTCGCGTTTATCGGACCCGGTGGATCGAGCCTGCGTCCGTGGCTGCATCGGCTGCGCGGCGTGCAGATCGGCAGGCATGTGTGGCTGTCGCATTTCGTGTACATGGATGACTGCCATCCCGATCGGATTTTTATTGGAGACAACTGCACGATCGGCTTGCGCACTACGATTTTTGCGCACCTCTACTGGGGGCCGGTGCGGACACAGCACAAAGGCACGGTAGTGATCGAGAAGGATGTGTTCATCGGGCCTCACTGCGTGATTCTGCCGAATGTGCGGATTGGTGAAGGAGCGGTGATCAAGGCGGGAACGGTGGTGAGCCGGAATGTTCCGCCGCACGCTTTGTGGGGGCCGCCCGCGCCGGAGGTGATCGGGACGGCGACTGTGCCTCTGACTGCAGAGCACTCCTACGAAGAATTTGTGCAGGGGATGAGGCCGCTGAACGGAACACACACACCTGCGCACGAGTTCGTAACGCATCGTCATTGAGCCGGAGATCGAGCGGATTGCGGGCGGTGATCGCGCGCTGAGTTGCAGGATTGGGGCAGTTGAAAGGAACGGTACGGCATGTGCGGGATCTGCGGTGTTTTGAATACCGACTTGAGCCCTGCCGATGCCGGGATGCTTGGGAAGATGGTTGCCGCGATCCGGCACCGCGGTCCGGATGATTGCGGAGTGTACACGGAAGGGAATGTCGGGCTGGGGCACGCGCGGCTGAGCATCATTGACGTTGCAGGCGGACACCAGCCGATGCGGAGCTCTGATGGAGATCTTGCGATTACGTTCAACGGGGAGATCTTCAACTACATCGAGCTGAGAGAGGAACTGGAGAAGCGCGGACATCGATTTGCCACTTCGTCGGACACGGAGGTGATCCTCCATCAATACGAAGAGGATGGCGAGCAGTGCGTGCGTCGGTTCAACGGGCAGTGGGCGTTTGCGATCTGGGATCGGCGGATGCGGCGACTGTTTCTCTCGCGCGATCGCATGGGGATCAGGCCGCTCTACTACACTCAGACGCGCCGCGGATTTCTTTTCGCGTCGGAGATGAAGGCGCTGCTCGCGCAGCCGTCGGTGCGGGCTGAATTCGATTTGCGGGCGCTGGATCAGGTTTTTACTTTCTGGACGACGATTGCGCCGCGCACGGCATTCAAGGGCATATGGCAGCTTCCACCGGGGTGCTCGGCGGTGGTGGATGAGCGCGGTGTTCGGGTGGAGCGGTACTGGTCGCTTTCCTTTCCCGAAGAGAAGCACCGCACGGTCGAGGAGGAGCGGGAGCTTGCTTGCGAGCTTCGAGAGCTTCTGCTGGATGCGACGAGGATCCGCCTGAGAGCGGATGTGCCGGTCGGGTGTTACCTGAGCGGCGGAATCGATTCGACGGTCACGACGGCTCTGGCTGCACATGTCGCGGGAGACCGGCTGCGGAGCTTTTCGATTGCGTTTGCCGATGCCGAGTACGACGAAAGGCGGTTTCAGCAGGAGGCCAGCGAGTTCCTCAAGACGGACCACAGCAGCTTCTGCTGCTCGGCCGCAGATATTGCGGAGATATTCCCGGAGGTGGTGCGGCATGCGGAGCAGCCGGTGTTGCGGACGGCGCCGGCTCCGATGTTGCTGCTTTCGCGTCTGGTGCGGGAGAGCGGATTTAAGGTGGTGCTGACGGGAGAGGGCGCGGACGAGGTTTTAGGCGGTTACGACATTTTTAAAGAGGCGAAAATACGGAGGTTTTGGGCACGCGATGTGTCGTCGCGCTGGAGGCCGCTGCTGCTGAAGCGACTCTACCCGTATATGGATGGACTACAGCGGCAGTCGCCGGCGTATCTGCGGCATTTCTTCCGAGTGAGCGAGGGCGATCTTGGGAGCCCGTTCTTCTCGCATCTGCCACGCTGGGAACTGACGGCACGGCTGAAGCTTTTGCTGTCTGAAGATGTGCGGAACGAATTGCGCGACTACGACGCATTCGAGGAGATGAAGGCGGCGTTGCCGTCCGAGTACTGGACCTGGCACCCGTTCCATCAGGCGGAGTATCTGGAAGCGACCGGCCTGCTGCCGGGATACATCCTTTCGTCGCAGGGCGATCGAATGGCGATGGCGCACGGCGTTGAGGGGCGGTTCCCGTTCCTTGACCACCGCGTGGTGGATTTTGCAGCAAAACTGCCACCCAATTTGAAGATGAAGGGGCTCAGGGAGAAGTATCTGCTCAAACGTGCCTGCGCGGAAGATGTTCCCGCGTCGATTCTGAAGCGCACCAAGCAGCCTTACCGCGCGCCGGATGGGAAGTGCTTCTTCGGTGCGGATGCGCCGGAGTACGTGGAACAGTGCCTGTCGCATCGTGCGGTTCGAGATGGAGGCGTCTTCGATGCGAATGCCGTGGGCGTGCTGAAAGCCAAGTTCCAATCAGGGCGGCAGGTCAGCACGAGAGACAATATGGCGCTCGTGGGAGTGCTCTCAACGCAACTGTTACTCAACCAATTTGCAGGGAGACAGCTCGACTCATGCACACAGTGGGGATCGGAACTGAGATTCGCGACTTCGTCGTGACGAATTTTCTGTTTGGAAAAGGCGATGACCTGAGCGACGAGGAGTCGCTGCTGGACAACGGCGTCATCGACTCGACCGGAGTTCTGGAACTGGTCAGCTATCTGCAGGAGCGATTCGAAATGCGGGTTGAGGACGATGAGATTGTGCCGGCCAATCTCGATTCGATACGGAACCTAGTGGAGTTTGTGGGCCGGAAGATCGGGAGGTAAGCGCAACCATGCTGGTCGCGGAGTTCCTGGAAGAGAGCGCGAGGCGGTTCCCGGAGAAAACGGCGCTAATCACGGAGCGCGAGCGCTTCACCTACAGAGAAATCGAGGAGCGGGCGAGCGCGCTGGCTGATGCGATGGCTGCGGCGGGGGTGAGCCGCGGCGATCGAGTGGTGATTGTGCTGCCGAACTCGGTGGAGGCGGTGGTGGCGATCTTTGCAGCGCTGAAGGCCGATGCAGTGTTTGTGGTGCTGCACGCAACAATGAAGAGCGAGAAGCTGGCGTACGTTCTGAACAATTGCAGGGCGACCGCGATCGTTGTGGACTCGGCGAAGTTTGAGACGGAGCCGCAATGGCTAGGCGAAACTCCGTATCTCAGGTCGGTGTTCGTGCGCGGCGGGGATAAAGAAGCTTCGGAGGCAATTTGCAGGGCAGGGAAACGCTACGGCTCGCTTGAAAGTCTTCGGTGGACAGGTGGTGCTCGTGCGGAGCGCCGGAGCATCGACATCGATCTGGCAGCGCTGATCTATACCTCGGGATCGACGGGCAGGCCGAAGGGTGTGATGATGACGCACCTGAACATCGTTTCAGCGGCGAATTCGATCACGACGTATCTCGAGAATCGCGCTGATGACGTTGTACTCAACGTGCTGCCACTCTCGTTCGACTACGGGCTGTACCAGCTGCTGATGATGTTCAAGGTAGGCGGAACGCTGGTGCTGCTGAATTCGTTCGCCTATGCGCATCCGGTGCTGCAGCGGATTGCGGAGGAGGGCGTGACCGGGTTTCCGATTGTGCCGACGATCTCTGCCACGCTGCTGCAGATGAACCTCTCGCGCTATGCATTTCCGAAGCTGCGCTACATCACGAACACGGCGGCGGCACTGCCGATTGAACACATTCGCAAGCTGCGGGCGTTGTTTCCGCAGGTAAAGATCTACTCGATGTACGGGCTGACGGAATGCAAGCGGGTGTCGTATCTGCCTCCGGAAGAGATTGATGTACGGCCTGGCTCGGTGGGACGCGGAATGCCGAATGAGGAGGTGTACATCGTCGACCCTGAGGGGAATCGGGTCGGACCGGGCGCGGTGGGAGAGCTTGTGATTCGCGGTTCGAACGTGATGAAGGGATATTGGGAGCTTCCCGAGGAGACGGAGAGGTGCCTGCGGCCGGGGCCGCTGCCGGGAGAGCGGGTGCTGCACAGCGGGGACCTGTTTTACGCGGACCAGGACGGGTATCTGTACTTCGTTGGACGGCGCGACGACATCATCAAGACTCGGGGGGAGAAGGTGAGCCCGCGGGAGATTGAGGATGCGATCTACTCCCTGGATTCGATCGCCGAAGCGGCGGTGATTGCGATCCCGGACCCGATTCTCGGGAGTGCGATCAAGGCTCTCGTCGTAGCAAAGCCGGGAACCAGCGTTACGGCGCAACAGGTGCTGCGGCACTGCGCTACGAAGCTCGAGGATTTCATGGTCCCGAAGGTTGTGGAGGTGCGGGCATCGCTGCCGCGGACCGAGTCGGGAAAAGTGAACAGGCGGATGCTTGCGGAGGAGGAAAGTGAAATGAGGACGGAGTCGCTTTTCAACTCTACAGCGAGGGTGATGTAGATGGGAACACATGTGAGGGAAGCCCGGGACGTTCTCGCGATCGATGCCGAGCGCGAGACGGAGCGAATCGTGGAGGCGATTCGGCAGGTCGTGTTTTACCAGTTCAAACGAAAGGGTGCGGTGGTGGGAGTTTCGGGCGGCATCGACAGCAGCGTGGTTGCGGCGCTGTGCGCACGGGCTCTGGGCCCGGATCGTGTGCTAGGGCTGCTGATGCCGGAGGGAGAATCGTCCCCGGACAGTGTTGTGCTGGGGCGGCAGCTCGCTGAATCGCTGGGGATTCGATCGGAGATGGTGGACATCACGCCGATGCTCGATGCGTCACGGTGTTATCGGCGGCGGGACGATGCGATTCGACTGGTGGTTCCCGAGTACGGCGCGGGCTGGAAGTGCAAGATCACGCTTCCCGACCTAATTGCAGCGGATCAGATTGCTTTGTTTTCCGTCGTGGTGCAGTCGCCTGCCGGAGAGAGAAGAAAAGTGCGGCTGACGCTCGAGGCTTATCTGGGGATGGTTGCGGCGAGCAACATGAAGCAGCGTACGCGCAAGATGGTGGAGTACTACCACGCGGATCGGCTGAACTTTGCAGTAGCGGGAACCCCGAACCGGCTGGAGTACGAGCTTGGATTCTTTGTGAAGTGCGGAGACGGGGCAGCGGATTTCAAGCCGATTGCGCACCTGTACAAGACGCAGGTTTATCAGCTCGCGGAGTATCTGGAGATCCCGAAGGAGATTCAAGAGCGCCCGCCGACAACGGATACGTATCCGCTGGAGCAGTCGCAGGAGGAGTTTTACTTTTCAATGCCGCTGAGCAAGATGGACGTCTGTCTGTATGGGCGGGATCACGGGACTGCGGCTTCGGAGCTTGCGCCGATGGTTGAGCTGACTGCCGACCAGGTGCAGCGAGCGTACTCGATGATCGATCGCAAGCGTGCTCATGCGCGCTATCTGCATAGGTCGCCCGTGTGCTTTGGGGAGACCTCGTCTTGACGCCCGCGCGGAGACTCAGGATGCTGCGGCGGCAGCTTTACGGATTGCGCACGTACATACCGGGGATGCGGCACCGGCATCGACTGGAGGCGCTGGTGGGCCCACTGGGTTGCTGGGACGAACTCCAGAAGTATCAGTTTCGCGCAGTGACGGAGCTGGGGCTGCAGCCTTCGGACACGCTGCTGGATATTGGGTGCGGTCCTCTGCAGGGCGGGGTGGCGTTTATCAGATATTTGCCTCCGTCGAGCTACTACGGCGTTGATCAGAAACCAGCGGCGCTGCGAGCGGGGTGTGACGAGCTATCGCGGCAGGGACTGTGGCGCAAGCAGCCGCGGCTGTTCTATTCACGATCCTTTGGGGACGAGGAGCTTGGGGACGAGCAGTTTGACTTTATGTGGCTGTCGCAGATTCTCTACTACTTCGATCATGACACGCTGCATCGTCTATTCGAGATGGCCAGCCGGAGGTTGAGGCCGGGAGGCGTGCTGGCGGGGGACATTCTTGGACCGAAGAGCGACCGCAGCTTTCTGATGGGCAGGGGACTGAATGCTGCTGATCACACGCCTGAGTCTGTCGATGGGGTGGCGCGGGTGCATGGAATGCGGGCGCGAAGTGTGGGACACCTGCACGGATTCGGTTATCCGAGGCGGCTGAATCTGAGCCATAATCTTCTGCTCAAGATCACGCGGGAAGCGCAGTAGCAATGGACGGGCACTTATCTCGCGGAGGGCATCGTCGGCTGTCCGATCCAGAAGGTGTTGCTGCGACGTGCAAGGAAGTTGGCGGCGCGCCCGCGGAGGCGGTCGTGCGCTTCCTGGTAAGGGCCGACATAGCGGAGAGCGTCAGGAAGTCTCGAATAGACTCGCGGAAGCCAGCTGTGCGCGCGTGTTGCCGAGGACCGCTCGTGGGGTCCGAAGCGTAGTTGGAACTCATCGCGGAAACGCGGTGGGAGCCACTCGGCGGTGAGGGACTGATACCAGAGCGGGATGTGGATCCACGAGCCGGAGCCCGTCATGATGCGGTTAGCCATGTAGCGAGAGCGATCGCTGACGCCGAGGGCCTCGGAGGCGAACATGTCGGCGATGTAGGCTTTGAAGTCGGTCCAGGTTTCGGGAAGGGCGGCCGGGGGGAGGCCGAAGAGGCCGGCGAGGATCTTCGACTCGCCGTAGTAGTGTGCGAGCTCGTCGGGGGTCAGAGGCGGCAGCACGCATTCGTAGGCGATGACGGCGCTTTCGATCAGAGTGGCGTAGACCCATTTGAGCGCAGGGATGTGGAGGGCCTCGTAGCGGGAGCCCTTTTCGTAACCGGCAACAGCGTCGGGTATCTCGCCTGTGATCCGGGTGTGCATCTGATAGAGCGATCGTGCGGAGGAGAAGGCCTGGTCGGCAGTGCCAAAGATCATCGTGAAGACGACGCGGAAGGTGTTGTGAAATCGCGCGATGGGCTTGGCGAGCAGGGAGGCGTGCTGATCGAGCGCGGCGGCGACCCACGGATGAGCGAGTTGCAGGAGCGCGGCACGTCCGGCACCGAGGAAGAGGGCGGATTCGCGGTTGATGCGCCAACTGACTGAGTCGGAGCCGAAGATGCCTTCGATGGGTCGTTGCACGAGGGCAGCAACGGAGGCGATGTGGCGTTCCAGATCAGGTCTGGTCGCTTCGGTGGCGGCGTTGACTCTGTGGGGCTGTTCCATCGGAAGTTGCGAGCCCTCTCTTCACTTCGGCAGATGCGCGGCACAGGCGACAAGCTGTTTCCAGTGTTGATCGCGGTGCGACGGCTCCGATAACGTTCAGACGTGGAGAGGTCTGCTTGAAAGTCTATCTGGTGGATGGCACGTACGAGTTGTTCCGGCACTATTTCGCCATGCCGAAGGCGCGGGACGCCAAGGGCAGGGAAGTCGGCGCGGTGCGCGGAGTGCTGGCGTCAATGCTGGCGATGATGCGTGACGGGGTGACGCATATCGCGGTGGCTACGGATCACGTGGTCGAGTCGTTCCGGAACGATCTCTGGGCGGGGTACAAGACCGGCGAGGGCGTTGAGCCGGATCTGCTGGAGCAGTTTCCGATTCTGGAGGAAGTGCTTGCTGCTGCGGGGCTGGTGGTGTGGCCGATGGTGGAGTACGAAGCGGACGATGCGCTGGCGTCGGGAGCTGCGCTTGCGGCCAGGGACAAGCGTGTGGAGCAGGTGGTGATCTGCACGCCGGATAAGGATCTGGGGCAAGCGGTGACTGGAAGCCGCGTGGTGCAGTTGAACCGGCGGACTGGCGCGATTCTGGATGAGGCTGGAGTGACTGCGAAGTTTGGAGTGCCGCCGGCGTCGATTCCGGATTACCTGGCGCTGATGGGCGATGCGGCTGATGGGTATCCGGGGCTGCCGGGGTGGGGCGCGAAGTCGAGTGCTACGGTGCTGGCGAAGTTCGAGCACATTGAGCGGATTCCGGCGTCTTGTGGCGACTGGCATGTGAATGTGGCGAATGCGGCAACGCTGGCCGATACGCTGGAGCGGGAGCGCGAGAGGGCGCTGCTATTCAGGACGCTGGCGACGCTCAAGGCGGACATTCCGCTGTTCAAGAAGGTGGATGAGCTTGAGTGGAAGGGTCCGACGCCGGAATTCGATGCGGTGGGGCGGTTGCTGGATGAGGCGAAGATCGAGAAGAAGCCTTCGGACAAGTCGAAGGCGCGACGGCGAGGTTGAGTTGAACGATCCCGTTGTGGGGCACATCGGGTCAAGAGATTACTCCCCGGTCTGCAAGTGCGAGGGACCCTTCGACAAGCTCTGGGCCGGCCCGGGGGCACCCGAAGGGTGAGGGAAACGCCCGCTCATCGCAAACTGTGTGATGAACGAGGCACAGCTTCTCTTCGGTGGGTTTCCTGGCTTCCCATGTCTCCAGAGGCGGGAGACATGGGGCACCCGAGGGTTGTTGCTGGGGAGTACCGATTTGACACAGTCGATTCGGTGAGCCATTGGCGAACAGCACGGTCGACAGATCATCGCGCGTAACGGAAATTGTTTTCACAATATGGTATCGACGCGGCTCATTGTGTCTCGCATCACAGCCCCTAAACGGGCCAGAGCGGAGACTCCTCATAGCGGTTATTCTTCCGCGGATCGCTCCCTCGCGACGCCACCTAAGTGGTTAGCCATGAACTAGTTCTTATGCCCTTGGGACGCCTGCGGATTGGCGAGTCTTTTCACAATCGCGCGGAGCACAACCAATGCGGTTCCGACGCAAGAGGCATAGCGAATGAGTGATAAGCAGATGATCATCCTGGATGGGAACGAGGCTGCGGCCTCCGTTGCCTATCGTCTCTCCGAAGTTGTCGCGATCTACCCGATTACTCCCTCGTCGCCGATGGCGGAGTGGGCCGATCAGTGGCGGTCGGAAGGGAAGAAGAACATATGGGGCGCGCTGCCTATCGTTGAAGAGCTGCAGAGCGAGGGCGGTGCGGCAGGCGCGCTGCATGGAGCGCTGCAGGCGGGCGCATTCAGCACGACGTTTACTGCTTCGCAGGGCCTGCTGTTGATGATCCCGAACATGTACAAGATCGCGGGCGAGCTTACGCCTGCGACGATGCATGTTACGGCGCGGACGCTTGCGACTCATGCGCTCTCCATTTTTGGCGATCACTCAGATGTAATGGCCTGCCGGTCGACGGGGTGGGCGATGCTCTCGTCGAACTCCGTGCAGGAAGCGCACGATCTGGCTCTAGTGGCGCAGATCGCAACGCTTGAATCCCGCATTCCTTTCATTCATTTCTTTGACGGGTTCCGGACTTCGCATGAAGTCGATAAGATCTATCCGATTGGCGACGAGACGATTCGGGCGCTGCTCGATGACAAGTACATCATTCAGTTCCGTCAGAACGCGCTGAGCCCGGATCGGCCGGTGCTGCGCGGTTCGGCGCAGAATCCCGACGTGTTCTTCCAGGCACGCGAGGCGTGCAGCCCCTTCCACGCTGCCGTTCCGGGGATTGTGCAGGCAGTGATGAACCGCTTTGCGGCCGAGACTGGGCGCACATATCACCTCTTCGACTACTACGGCGCTGCTGATGCCGAGCGCGTGATCATCATGATGGGCTCGGGCGCGGAGGCTGCTGAAGAGGCGGTTGAGCTGCTTACAAAGCAGGGCGAAAAGATTGGATTGCTGAAGGTTCGGCTGTATCGGCCGTTCGATGCTTCGGCATTTATCGCGGCGCTGCCGGCGACGGTGAAGTCGATTGCGGTGCTGGATCGCTGCAAGGAACCGGGTGCCGCAGGCGAGCCGCTGTATCAGGATGTCGTGACTGTTCTGGCCGAGCATGCGGACAAACTCCCGTTTGCGGCGATGCCGACCGTGATCGGCGGGCGGTATGGGTTGTCGTCGAAGGAATTCACGCCGGCGATGGTGAAGGGCATCTTCGACGAACTGACGAAGACGGCACCAAAGAATCACTTCACGATCGGTATTGAAGACGACATCTCGCACACGAGCCTCACGTACGATCCGAACTTCTCGACCGAAGATCCGCACACCGTTCGCGCGCTCTTCTATGGGCTGGGTTCAGATGGTACGGTCGGCGCGAACAAGAACTCCATCAAGATCATTGGAGATCAAACGGACAACTACGCGCAGGGCTACTTCGTCTATGACTCGAAAAAGTCGGGTTCAATGACGACATCGCATCTGCGGTTTGGGCCGAATCCGATCCGGTCGACCTACCTGATTACGCGGGCCAGCTTTATCGCATGCCACAACTTCAGCTTTCTCGAGAAGATGAACGTTCTTGAGGCTGCGATGCCAGGCGCGGTCTTCCTGCTTAACTCGCCTTACTCGGCCGATGAGGTTTGGGCCAAGCTGCCGAAGTCGACGCAGCAGGAGATGATTCGCAAGAAGATCGAGTTCTACGTGATCGACGGCTACACGGTTGCGCGCGAGGCCGGGATGGGGACGCGGATCAACACGATCATGCAGACCTGCTTCTTCGCGATTAGCGGCGTGCTTCCGCGCGAAGAAGCGATCGAGCAGATCAAGAAAGCGATCAAGAAGACGTACGGCAAGCGCGGTGAGGCGGTGGTCAACAAGAACTTCGCGGCGGTGGATGCGGCACTTGCGCATTTGCACAAGATCGAGCTTCCGGGGGCACCGTCGTCCGAATTCGATCTGATTCCGTCGATTTCGCCCGCGGCACCGGAGTTTGTGCGCAACGTGCTGGGCGAGATCGCAGCGGGGCGCGGCGATCAGCTTCCGGTCAGCGCGATTCCGGCAGGCGGGACCTTCCCGACGGGCACGGCGCAGTGGGAGAAGCGGAACATTGCGCAGTTCGTTCCGGAGTGGGATAAGGACCTATGCATCCAGTGCGGCAAGTGCGTGATGGTGTGCCCTCACGCGGTGATTCGTGCAAAGGTGTACTCGCCTGAGCTCGGCGACAAGGCTCCTGCGACCTTCAAGTGGGCGAAGCCGAAGTGGAAGGGGATGGAGAACGAGCGGTATACGCTGCAGGTTGCTCCTGAAGACTGCACCGGCTGCGCTGTATGCGTGGATGTGTGCCCGGTGAAGAGCAAGAGCGATGCCAGCCACAAAGCTATCAATATGGTGGCGCAGCCTCCGATTCGCGAGGCCGAGCGCGAGAACTGGGAGTATTTCCTGAATCTGCCCGAGGTCGATCGCACCAGGCTGTCGCACTCGCAGGTAAAGGATCTGCAACTGCTGCAGCCGCTGTTTGAGTTCTCTGGTGCGTGCGCGGGCTGCGGTGAGACCCCGTACATCAAGCTGCTCACGCAGCTCTTCGGGGACCGGCTCTACGTCGCCAATGCCACAGGCTGCTCGTCGATCTATGGCGGCAATCTGCCGACGACGCCCTATAGCCAGAATGGCGCGGGACGCGGGCCGACGTGGGCGAACTCGCTGTTCGAGGACAACGCGGAGTTTGGCTTTGGCATGCGAACGGCGCTGGATCAGCAGAAGGATTTTGCGGAGACGCTGGTGACACGGCTGGCCTCGGCGATTGGGCCCGAGTTTGCGGCGGAGATCGTCCATGCCGAGCAGAAGACAGAACCCGAGATCGATGCGCAGCGGGAGCGCGTGAGGGTACTGAAGGCGAAACTTGCCGGGATCGACTCGTCGGACGCGCGCAACCTTCTGGCCATTGCCGATACTTTGGTCCGCAAGAGTGTGTGGATCCTGGGCGGGGATGGATGGGCGTTCGACATCGGCTTCGGCGGACTGGACCACGTGCTCGGCTCGGGCAAGAACGTCAACGTGCTGGTGCTGGATACCGAGGTCTATTCGAACACCGGCGGGCAGTCTTCGAAGGCTACTCCGCGCGGTGCTGTGGCGAAGTTTGCAGCAAGCGGAAAGATGGTGAGCCGGAAAGACCTCGCCATGGAAGCGGTGAGCTACGGCTATGTCTACGTGGCGCAGGTTGCGCTGGGCGGCAACGACAGCCATGTGATCAAGGCCTTCCAGGAGGCTGAAGCGCATGAGGGCCCGTCGATCATCATCGCGTACGCAAGCTGCATCGCCCATGGCTACGATCTCGTCCACGGTCTAGAGCAGCAGAAGCTCGCGGTGCAGTCGGGCTACTGGCCGCTGATGCGCTATAACCCGGCGCTCCGGAATGAGGGCAAGAATCCGTTCCAACTTGATTCGCGTGCGCCGTCGATTCGGCTGAAGGACTACACATATCGCGAAGCGCGGTATACGATGCTCGCGCGCAGCAATCCGGAGCTGGCGGCACAACTTTTGAAAGAAGCGCAGGACGATGTTGAGCGCCAGTGGCGCGTCTACTCAGCGCGTGCCGGGATGCCGGGTCGCGGCGAGACGCCCCACATTGCGCCTGAAGAGAAGCCTGAGGAGAAACTGGCAGCACCGCCTGCCGGAGGATCGAAATGATCGATGTATCGACGAAGTACCTGGGACTGAAACTCAATGGACCCATAGTTGTTTCTTCTACTCCGCTGTCGGAGTCGATTGAGAACGTGCGCCGGATGGAAGATGCCGGCGCATCGGCGATCGTGCTGACCTCGCTGTTTGAAGAACAGCTCGCGCTCGAGTCGCGCGCGTTGGACGAGGACCTTTCGCGCGGCACCGAGTCGTTCGCGGAATCGCTTGGGTATCTGCCCGATCTGAACGACTACCGGATGTCGCACGAGATCTATCTCGACCACGTCCGGCGGTGCAAAGAGGCCGTCAACATTCCGATCCTTGCGAGCCTGAATGGGGTCACAACCGGTGGATGGGTCCGGTTCGCGCAGGAGTCGGAACAGGCGGGCGCAGATGCGATTGAGCTCAATACCTTCGCGCTGGCGACCGATCGCAGCCAGACTTCGGTCGAACTGGAGTCGCAGCTTCTGGAACTGGTGACGAGCGTATGCGACGCCGTAGACATACCTGTATCTGTGAAGTTGTCGCAAAACTTCACGAGTTTGCCGCATCTAGCTGCAAAGCTTGAAGATGCGGGAGCGGCCGGGCTTGTACTGTTCAATCGCTTCTACCAGCCGGACTTCGACATTGAAGGGCTGGAAGTGCGGCCGACTCTGCACTTCTCCACGCCCTCAGAATTGTTGCCTCGACTGCACTGGGCGGCGATTCTCTTCGGGCACCTGAATGCAGATATCGCGATCACAGGCGGCGTTCATTCAGCCGAAGACGTGATCAAGAGTGTTATGGCGGGCGGATGCGTTGCGATGATGTGCTCGGCTCTGCACATCCACGGCATCGATCACATCGGCCGCGTTCTCTCGGATCTGCAGTACTGGCTGGAGAAGCGTGAGTTCTCGGGACTCGCACAGACCCGCGGGTGCCTGAGCCGCCGGTCGGTGCCCGATGTTTCGCCGTTCGATCGCGGCAACTATATCAAGACGCTGAGTTCCTACAGCCTTCGCCAGACGGTGGCCGCGTTCTGATCTGAAAAGTTTCCTGGGTAGCCGAGGGCGACTGCTGATTTCTGCAGTTGCCTTCGGTGTTTCTGGATCATGAGTGGCCGCGCTGGGCCTTCTCAGCGAGCCACTGCTTCCAGCTATCGGGAAGTGCGTCCAACTTTAGCGCGAGGCTGACCAAGGCGAGATCATCGTCGTCGTAGCTCTTTGCGATGTAGAGCCGGGTGATGGCTGAAATGGGAATGGAGTCAGGCTGGCGGCCGAGCGGTAAGATTTCGTCGCCGGCACCGACTTCGCCTTCGCGCGTGACTGCCAGGTAAAAGCCGGTGCGACCGCTGGCAAGGAATCGCTTGACCATGTCGTCCATTCCAACCCGGATGCCGAGTTTGTAGCAGGGAAGGCGCGGCTGGGTGACGACGACCTCAGCGGAGCCGATGGCAAATCGATCTCCGATGTGTATGGACTCGTCGAGGCCTTCGAGCGTGAAGTTTTCTCCGAAGATCGCGGTTGGCAAGGAGTGGCCAGGCAGCTCCGCTCGCCAGTGATCGTAGTGCGCGATGGGATAGCAGTAGACGGCTTTGTATGCGCCGCCGTGTACGGTCAGGTCCGATTGCCGGTCGCCGTCGAGGTTCAGTTTGCGGAGTGCGACTCGGCCTTCCACTGGCTCCTTGTAGATGGAGGTCGTGACGGGACGTCCGTGCCAGTCGACTTCGCGTGGCAGTCCGCAGTTTACGGAGATCAGCTTCATGGAGCGCCCTCACAGCGATGGTAGCCGAGGAGCCGGGTGTGTCGACACGGCGTTTCAGGGAAGGAAGCGCGTTAGCGGCCAGCGGACTTGGTTTGCTCGGCGATGGTGAGGTTTTCGGCTTTGATCTCGAGGCGCAGGCGATTGTAGGCACTCATGTAGATGTTGGCGACCCAGACGAGGGCGAATTCCGAGATCACGAATCCGCGCCATCCGGTGTAGAGCATCTGGAACTGAGTGAGGAGCAGAAAGAGCGCAGTCACGTAATGGCTGAAGCAGTACTCGCAAGTGAACAGATAAAAGAACTTTCGCTGGTAGAGTCGCCTGCAGTTCTGGCTGCGATCTTTGCAGAATTCGCGGGGCTCGCGAAAGATCTCTTCGTGCGTGATGGTCCATGAGACACACGCAATGGCAAAACCAAGCAGCAGGAGAGTGCTGAATTGATGGGAGAGTGGCTGGTCAAGGATCTCTGGGTGCAAGTGGACGGACTCCGGTTCTGACGGCGGGGTTTCGCAGCTGCCGCCGCTGACATCGGTTTTAGATGCTGGATTGGGATTTATCGACCCTCTGCCCACTGATCCGCGGTGAGACTGCGGATGAATGGGGCGCCAGCTGCGGGGGCGGATGGCTGCCGTATGATTCGTATGACTCTCAACTGAGGCTACGAATGAGACTGAAATCGATTGCTGCACTCTTTGCTGCCGCCCTTACCGTGGGCACTGTTTCTCCCTCGCAGGCACCAACGCACTACGAGCCCACGCTTGAATCGCTCGATCACCATCCGCTGCCGCAGTGGTATGCCGGGGCGAAGCTGGGGATATTCATCCACTGGGGGCTCTACTCCGTGCCGGGGTGGGCGCCGGTGAACCACCCGGATCATGATTTCTCGTCTGCCGACTACATCAAGTACAACCCGTATGCGGAGTGGTATCTGAACGTGCTGCGGATTCCGGGGTCGCCGACGGCGCAGTACCACAAGGAGCACTTCGGAGACGCGGGCTATTACGACTTCGCGCCGGCATTCAATCGCGAGTCGAAGAAGTGGAATGCGGACAAGATGGCGGCGGTGTTCAAGGAGGCCGGTGCGCGGTATGTGGTTCTGACGAGCAAACATCACGAGGGGTTCACGCTGTGGCCGAGCACGACGCCGAATCCGACGCCGAGCCTGAAGCCGAACCAGCTGCATGCGGAGCGGGACATTGTCGGCGATCTGACGAATGCAGTTGAGAAGCAGGGCATGAAGATGGGGCTCTATTACTCGGGCGGCTATGACTGGACATTCAACACGGGCCCGATCGAGACGGACAAGGACTATCAGGCGGTGAAGCCGGAGTCGAAGGCGTACGGCGATTATGCGTTCGCGCAGATTCATGAACTCATCACACGGTATAAGCCGGCGGTTCTTTGGAACGATATCGACTGGCCCAAGACAGGCAACGCGTTGCAGGTGGAGGCGGACTACTACAACGCGATTCCCGATGGGGTGATCGACGACCGGTTCGGCATCAAACACTCGGACTTCACTTCGCCGGAGTACGAGAAGAAAGACCAGATCGTGGAAAAGAAGTGGGAGGAGTGCCGCGGGCTGGGGCGGTCGTTTGGGTACAACCGCGCTGAGGGCGAGAAGGAGACGATTGCGCCGGGAGAGCTGATTGCGCTGCTGGTCGATATCGTGAGCAAGAACGGCAACCTGCTGCTGGATGTGGGACCGGAGGCGGATGGGACGATCCCGCCGATCCAGATGGACCGGCTCAAGGCGCTTGGTGCCTGGCTGAAGCAGAACGGCGAGGCGATCTACGATACGACGGCTTGGACGAAGGCGGAGGCGAAGTCGGTTCAGGGCGATGATCTGAGGTTCACGAAGAAGGGCAATGATGTGTACGTTATCGTTCTGGGCAAACCGAAAGGAAAGACGCTGTCGTTTGAATCTGAGGGGCACTCGCTCACTGAGGCTACCGTGCTCGGTGGTTCAAAGCTCCAAGTTGAGCATGTAGGAAAGAACTTCGCAATAGGTCTGCCGGACAAACTGCCGGGAGATTATGCCTTCGTCGTCAAGCTCGCGGGATTTGCGCGTTAATCTGGCTGCTGATTGAGCAGGCATTGCACTGTAGTTATGAGCATCCGCTGAGCTACGGCGAGCGCCTGCTTGACCGGTTCACTGAGACCTTCGCCCAGTTCAATGCTATCGGGCCCGATGGTGAGGAGTTGGGCGGTGCGAGGGCGCTTTCCGTAGAGGTCCTGCGCCAGGCTAAGGAGTTCGGCGGCGCCGATGTGGTGGGTGACGAGGCCGGGCTTCAATGAGGCAGGGCTGAGGTCGCGCAACAGGATCTCGCCGGGGCCTTGCTCGAGGGAGCAGTCGATGAAGAGGACCGTTTCGGCTGCGGCGACCTCTTCGGCCAACTCAGGTGTCCACTGGTGATCGCAGAGGATGCGAACGCGCGAATCATTGCGCCAGCGGTCTTCGGCCCAGGAGGCAAGGAGCGGCCCGATGCCGTCGTCCGAGCGGAGCGTGTTGCCGCAGGCGAGGATGAGACAGCGGGCCGCAGAAGTCATACGGCGATCGTAATCAGCGTACGAGTCGATCGACAACTTCGCCGTCAGCGGAGAGCAATGTCATCTGGAGCGGCATCTGGCCGTAGGCGTGGGTGGAGCAGCTGAGGCAGGGGTCGAAGGTGCGAATGACTGCCTCGACGCGATTCAGCGCGCCTTCGGTGAATTTGCCGTCCCTGACGTAGCATTTCGCGGCCTGGAGGACGCCGCGGTTCATGGCGTTGTTGTTGTGTCCGGTGGCGACGACGAGGTTGGCCCAGGTGATCTTCCCGTTGTCGTCAACCCTGTAGTGGTGGTTCAGCGTGCCGCGCGGTGCTTCGATCTGGCCTGCGCCGTCGAGGCGGTTGACGCCGGCGGTGGCGCGAACGTGTTTGTCGAGGATGAGGGGATCAGCGAGGATCTGCTCGATCTTCTCGATGCCGTACATCACTTCGACAAGGCGCGCGTGATGGTAGAAGAAGGAGCTTTCGACGGGGCCGGCTGCGATCTGCTTGAACTCAGCGAGTTCCTGATCGGCTTTCGGAGTTCCCATCTTCTTGACGATGTTGAGGCGGGCGAGAGGGCCGACACGATAGCTGCCCTCGGGATAGCCGAGCGGCTTGTAGTAGACGAACTTGGTGTAGCTATACGGTTCGACGGCTTCGCCAATGACTTCCGGGAAGCGCTGGGCTGTGATGCCGTCTTCGATCAGATTGCCTTTTGTGTCGATCAGACGCAGTGCGCCGTCGGTGAACTCGATGGAGTCGTCCTCGTTGACCAGCCCGAGGTAGTTCGTGGGGAAGTTGGCGAAGACGGAGATCTCTTGCTGGAACTTGTCGGCGATCTGCTTGTAGGCGGCGAGGGCGAGGCCGATGTTGGCGTAGGCCTCGGGCATCATGGCGAGCATCTCGTCGCGCTTAGCTGCACTGAGCGGTTCGGCGACTCCGCCGGGGATGACCCAGCCGGTGTGGATGCGCTTAGTGCCGAGCAGCTCGATGATGTGCTGGCCGAATCGGCGTAGGGCGATGCCGGCGCGGCCGAGATCGGGCCGGGCGGCTGCTACGCCGAAGATATGGCGTTGGGCGGGGTCGGATTCCATGCCGAGGAGCAGGTCGGGAGATGAGAGATGGAAGAAGCTGAGCGCATGCGACTGGACCATCTGCGCGAGGTTCAGCATGCGGCGGAGCTGGGCGGCGGTGTGGGGAATGCGCACAGACATGATGGCTTCGCAGGCCTTGGCTGAGGCGAGGAGGTGCGAGACGGGGCAGATGCCGCAAATGCGGGCGGTGAGGGCCGGCATCTCGTAGAAGGGCCGGCCCTCGGAGAACTTCTCGAAGCCGCGAACCTGCGTTACGTGGAAGTGCGCGTCTGCGACTTCGCCCTCGGCGTTCAGCTGGATGGTGATCTTGCCGTGTCCTTCGAGCCGGGTTACGGGATCAATCGTGATGGTCTGGGTCATGATCAGGCTCCGAAGCGGGTGAGCGCAGGGATGTCGAGCGGCTCGCCAGTGATGAGCGCGGTGAGCGCTGTGTGAAAGGTGTCGGCGGAGGGCGGGCAGCCGGGGAGGAATACGTCGACCTTTACGAATTCGTGGATCGGCTTGACGGTCTTGAGAAGCTTGGGGACGACCACGCAGGGGATCTGAGGCTGGATCGTGGCGTTTTCGAAGTAGGCGCGGTCGAGGATGGCGTCGGGGCCGATGGGGTTGCGCATGGATGGCACGTTCCCGGTGATCGCGCAGTCGCCCATGGCGATGAGCATCCGGGAGTGGGCGCGAATCTTGCGGATCTTCTTTTCGTCGTCGACGGATGCGACGGCTCCCTCGACGAGAGCAATGTCGACATTGTCCGGGAAGTCCTTGGTGTCGACGACGGGGCTGTAGACCACGTCGACGAGTTCGGCGAGTTCCAGGAGACGCTCGTCCATATCGAGAAAGGACATGTGGCAACCGGAGCAGCCATCGAGCCAGGCGGTTGCGAGTTTGAGTTTGCTGCTCATCGCGCCTCCCTCATCAGGTTCAGATACGGCAGGAAGTCGGGGTACTTGGGATGATCGGAGCCAATCTTGCTTTTGTCGAAGAGCGCTCCGGTGGGGCATACCTGGACGCATTTGCCGCAGCGTGTGCAGGTTGATTTACCCCAGTCCTCGTGCAGGTCGGTGATGACCATGGAGTCGATGCCGCGGCCCATCACGTCCCACACATGCGCGCCTTCGATCTCGCCGCAAACGCGGACGCAGCGTGTGCAGAGGATGCAGCGGTTGTGGTCGACGGTGAAGCGTTCGTGAGAGGCGTCAACCGGCAGATGTGGATTGCGGTAGGGCATGCGGACATGGGTGAGGCCCTGGTCCTGGGCCATGGATTGCAATTCGCAGTGCCCGTTGGAGACGCAGACGGAGCAGACGTGATTGCGCTCGGCGAAAAGAAGCTCGAGGATGTTGCGGCGATGCTTCTGCAGGCGCTCGGTGTTGGTGCTGACGACCATGCCCTCGGAGACAGTAGCGACACAGGCGGGCAGGAGCTTGTTGCTGCCTTTGATTTCTACGAGGCACAGACGGCAGGCGCCAACGTTGCTGAGCCCTTCCATATTGCACAGGGTAGGAATGTTGATATCGTTCTCGCGCGCGACTTCAAGGATCGTCTGGCCGCGCCGGGCGCTTAACTCGCGACCGTCGATTTCGAGTGTTTTTACGTCAAAGGGCGCCTCTGTCATGCCAACACCTCCGCGGCCGCTGTTTGAGCGGCTGGTGCGCCGGCCATGCTGCAGACGCCTGCCGGGCAGCGCTTGTGCATTATGTGTTCGAGGTATTCGTTCTTGAAGTATTTCAGCGTGCTCAGGACCGGGTTTGGTGCGGTCTGGCCAAGGCCGCAAAGGCTTGTCTCCCTTACGGTGTCGCAGAGTTCGATGAGCAGTTCGAGGTCGTCCATAGTGCCGGTGCCATCGCAGATGCGCGTGAGGAGCGTGTACATCTGCGCTGTTCCGGCGCGGCACGGAATACATTTGCCGCAGGACTCCGTCATGCAGAACTCGACGAAGAAGCGGGCGACGTTGACCATGCAGGAGGTGTCGTCCATGACGATCATGCCGCCGGAGCCCATGATGGAGCCCGCCGCCATGAGCGCGTCGTAGCTGACGCCGAGGCTCATCATGTCGGCCGGGATACAGCCGCCTGAGGGCCCGCCGGTTTGGATAGCTTTGAGCTTGTGTCCGCCGGGTACGCCACCGCCGATGACGTCGATGATCTCCCACAGCTTGATGCCGAGCGGGACTTCGATGAGGCCGGTGTTCTTGATGCGGCCGGTGAGGGCGAAGACCTTTGTGCCCTTGGAGCGCTCGGAGCCCATGTTGAAGAACCACTTGCCGCCGTTGCGAACGATGGGCGCGATGTTGGCGTAGGTCTCGACGTTATTGATGAGCGTTGGCTTGCCCCACAATCCGCTGACTGCAGGGTAGGGCGGTCGCGGCTTGGGTGTACCGCGGCGGCCTTCGATGGACGCGAGCAAGGCAGTCTCTTCGCCGCAGACGAAGGCGCCGGCTCCGAGACGGATCTCGATATCGAAGTTGAAGGTGGTGTTACAGATTCCGCTGCCGAGCAGGCCGCGACGGCGTGCTTCGCGCAAGGCGGTGGTCAGGCGGGCGACGGCGACAGGATACTCGGCGCGGACGTAGATAAATCCCTTGCTTGCGCCGACCGCGTATGCGGCGATCGCCATTCCTTCGATGACACGGTGCGGATCGCCTTCCATGACGCTGCGGTCCATGAATGCGCCGGGGTCGCCTTCGTCGCCGTTGCAGACCACGTACTTTACGTCGCCGGATGCTTTGGCAACCGTGCCCCACTTGAGGCCGGTTGGGTATCCGCCGCCACCGCGGCCGCGCAGGCCGCTCTCGGTGATGCGGTGGACGACACCATTCGGAGTCATTTCGGTGAGCGCCGTCAGCAGCGCCTTGTAGCCGTCACGAGAGATGTAGTCGTCGATCTTTTCGGGGTCGATGTGGCCGGCATTCTCGAGGACGACGCGCACCTGCTTGTCGAAGTGTTCGTTGAGATCGCACTGTAGTTCGGCAACGGGCTTTTCGCCGAGACTGTTGATGATGGCCTCTGCGTTTGTTTCTTTCACCTTTGCATAGAGCGTGTCGTCGGGATCAACGCGTACAAGGGGACCGGAGGAGCAGGGGCCCATGCAGCCGGTTTTGCGAATCAGAACCTTCTTGCCGGAAGCTTCAGCCAACCTGGAGAGCGCGTCGCGCAGCAGGCCCGCTCCCTGGCTGGCGCAGGCAAGATCCATACAGACATTGACTTCATAGTCGTACCGGGAGTTTTCAAGCTGAACGGTTTTGGCTATCTGTTCCAGTTCTTCGATCGTCATTCAACCGCCCACCTTTCCAACTGAGCGATCATCTGCTCGTCTGTGACTTCGCCGGCGACTTCGCCATCGCAGATCATGACCGGTGCGCGACTGCAGGCGCCCACGCAGCGGGCCGTCATCAGGCTGATTTGACCGTCTTTTGTCGTCTGACCCGCTTTCAACGTGAGGTGCTTCTCGGCGGACGCGATGAGCTTGTCGGTGCCCTTGATGTAGCAGGCGGTTCCGGCGCAGAGCGTCATGGTGTGCTTGCCGGGCGGCTTGAGACTGAAGTAGTGGTAAAAGGTGACCACTCCATATGCCTGGCTCAGCGGGACGCGCAGAGACTTGGCGACGAAGCGGATTGCGTCGTCATCGAGATAGCCAAATGAGGACTGAACGGTGTGCAGGGTCTCGATGAGTGCATGGCGGGCGAAGCCGTTCTTACGCATGGTGCCGGCCACGATCTTCCAGCGTTTGTCGTCGCTCGGCAGCGGCGGTGGTGTGAATGCAGCCACAATCCCTCCAGACAGCTGAGTACGAAGTACTTACATTACGCTCCGCTCTCTGTCTGGCCCTGTTTTACTCCCGCGCGCACACAAGTAGCCGTGACCACGGTCACGAGCGTCAGTGGCTAGTTGATTCTGCAGGAAAGGCCTGGAGGAATGATTTCCGAATCAGGGATTTAGAAGAGGTTGGCGAAATTCAGCTCAGTGCTGGGAGCCGGTCGGAGATGCCGAGCAGGAAGATGAGTCCGATGCCGCAGCTATAGACTGCTCCGGTCCACGCAATCACTTGGTAGAAGCGCGGATGATGTCCGCCCGCGTTGAAGGCGCCGCCGATGGATGCGGTCATCATTGCGTTCATGAATACGAGGCCGAGGGCGAAAGCAGCCAGACCAAGCATGCCGCGCGAGGTGCCACCGAGGTTCGCGGTGAGGAAGAAGAGGGCGAGCTGGCTCGGGGTTTCAGCTCCGACGCCGTGGAGCACGCCGATGAGGAAGACGGATCTGCCGTTGTACATCCACTGGAAGCGGTCGGGCTTGGGAACTGCGGGATTCCAGATGCGGCGCACGCGCCATGCAAGCCAGAGTACTCCGTTGATTGCGATGGCGAGGCGGCTCTCGATGCGGCTGTGGCCATGGCCGTGCGCATCTTTGCGCATGATTCCGGCGACCACGCCGATGCCGAGAACGATGAGGGTGAGTCCGATGAGCCGCTCGGTCCAGTGGTCGAGGCCTTCGGGCAATCCCATATGCAACTGGAGTACGGCGACGCCGAGGGCAACCACGGTGGCAGCGTGGCCAAGGGCGTAGGTCATACCCAGGCGCAGGCCGCTTTTCCAGTTGCGCTGGACGGCGGTGATGTCGGAGATGGCGGCTAGATGGTCGTAGTCGAACCCGTGCCGCAGCCCGAGCACGAGGCACGAGCCGAGAGCGGCGTCGAGTTTCCAGTCGCCCGGCAGCAGAGTCACAGAGGCTCAGTATAAGGCAGGCCCGGCTTAGGCTGCGCGGTCATTCGTCACGGATTGCAGCGAATCGAAATGGATGATGGCGGCAACGCTGGGGCTCTTCAGCGGCTTACGGCAGTCTTCACGGGGGCGGGGAGGAGCTGCATCTGATAATCGCTGTAGTCAACCTTTACGACTGTCTGCCCGAGGAGGGAACTGCCCGATACGGCTTCGGCGTGCGTGGCCATCGGCACGTCGTTCACTTCGGCATACTGCCGGGTGACTTCGGCGGCGTTTGCAATGAAGACGGCGCTCTTGGCTGCTGTGCCCTTGAGCTGAACGATGGCGTAGTCGCGCGCATCGACCCACAGAAGCCCGTTAAACAGGTATTCGCTTTTGCGCCGGGGCGTGATGTCGAGGAGTAGACACTGGCGGCCGTTCAGGGTCTGTACGGCATTCTTGTCCAGCTTCATCTCGTAGTTGGAGCTGTTGATGAGCGCGGTTTCGACGTTGCCGGGCTGGCTCATGCGCTGCTCGTTTTCAAGCAGCGTCTTGAGGACCTGGTTGCGCCACAGGGCCGACCCGCTCTGCGCGAGAATCTGGTAGCTCTTGCCGGTTTCCTTGCGGTAGGTGGTTTTAACGAGCATTTCGGCTGCGGGTTTGGAAGTGTCGCGCCCGCGAAATACTGCGTAATGTTCGGTAACGGTGTAGGAAGCGAGCCGATCGAGACGGTCTTTAACAGAGTTGTCGACGCCGTGAACGACGGCAGGCAAGTCTGGACTTTGAGCATTGAGAGGAAGCGCACTGAATGAAAGGAGCAGGGCTACAGGAAGGGCCAGGCGGCTTCGGCGACTAGGAACCATTTGCGCGGACACTCGAATCTACATCAATGATCGCAGACGTTAATGTTTGGACGTGACTGCAAGCATAGAGTCTCCAGGCGTATCGAGCGGCTGCCAAAAGCAACGAGCACCCGGACAGGGCCCGGGTGCTCGTCGTCTTTCGCAACACAGTCGTTACTTGTTGGTCACTTCAGCGGCTTCAGCCTTGGACCCGCGAACTGCCGCGAGAAACGTGTGAGCCGCAGGAGGGGGAGGCACAGAGCCCGTCAGCACGGAGCGATAGGTTACGTCGCCGCCGTACATCGCGCGCATTGCATCCTCGTCGGGGCGGACGTCAGCACCGTTGAGCGTGAGGCCGGCGAATGCGCCCTTGGCGCGGGAGTAGGTGAGGACTTCAGCGTTCATCTTCCAGTCGGTGTTCGCAGAGGCGTGACGGCCAACCGGGCCGGCAGCTGCGGAGGCATCCGCGCCGATCTTGAACTTGCTCTGGAGGAGGTGCTTCATGCCTTCCTCGTTCTGGAAGACCATGACGAGATCAATGCCTTCAACGCCGATCTGCAGGCCCCAGCTTCCGCCGGTCACTGCAAAGAACGCCGGAGCGCTCCATCCATTGCTGGTGCGGCAGGTGGCGACGCCCTTTCCGCCTTCAGCGCCGAAAACAAATCCACCTTTAATCATGTGAGGAACCACGGCCACGCACTTTGCGTGATCCAGCACCTCGGAGGGAATGCCCTTGTCAGGAGTGTTCATCACCTGATGAAGCACCTCCGCCGCTTTGTCGAGCCGCTCTGTATCGCTCTGCTTGGTGTCGTCTGCCCAGCTGATCGTCGCCAGGCTCGCCATTGCGAGTGCCAACATAATCTTTTTCATAAGGTCCACCTTTCGCGTTACCTACCAGGGAAATGGGGGGAAGTTCTAAGTATTCGAATTCTTGGTTCGTCTTGCGGGAGACGAGGCTTGACGCGTACCCACCTCCCCGCACGATTCATTGGAATCACGGTGGGGAAGCTTTGGTTGCCCCCGGGCCGAAGTTTATGTAGGGATTCAATTTGTGCTTACGCTATGCTGGACCTGAGGCGCGAAAAACTTGACGTCATCGACCACGTCCAGCCCGCGGCCAATCACTGTTCGCAAGAGCGTCAGGGTGCGAGGAGTGGTGCAGGGAGTGGGGTTCCGTCCATTTGTGTATCGGCTGGCGAGCGAGGAGCAGCTGGCTGGATTCATCGGCAATGACACTGATGGAGTTGTAATCGAAGTCGAAGGCGAGGGTTCGCGGCTGGAGGCCTTCCTGAGCCGGCTCGTTGCGGAGAAGCCCGCTCTGGCTCGAGTGGATGCGGTTGTTGCGGAAGATCTCCCGTGCAAACACGAGACGAGCTTCCGAATCGTTGCCAGCGAAGTGCACGGGCGGGTAAGCACGGGAATACCAGCCGATGCGGCGACGTGTGCTGACTGTCTTCGCGAGCTTCTCGATCCGGCAGACCGACGTTACCGGTACCCATTTCTGAACTGCACGAATTGCGGACCGCGATTCACGATTACGCGCCGCATTCCCTACGACCGGCCGCAGACGTCGATGGCAGTGTTCCCGATGTGCGCGGAGTGCCAGGCCGAGTATGACGATCCTCTGAATCGGCGCTTTCACGCGCAACCGAACGCCTGCTGGAGATGCGGACCTAGCGTCTGGCTGGAGACTGCGGAAGGCGAGTCAATCGAGAGTGATGACCCCGTTGCGGAGACGATCGAGCGGTTGCTCGGCGGCGAGATCGTTGCGATCAAGGGGATCGGTGGATTTCATCTCGCGGTGGATGCGACCAATGAGGATGCGGTGAAGCGGCTGCGCGACCGGAAGCACCGCTATGGCAAGCCGCTGGCAGTGATGGTGCGCGACCTCGAAGCGGTGCGGGCGATGTGCGAGTTGACGGCGGAAGAGGAAGCGCTACTGAAGACGCCGGCGCGTCCAATTGTGCTGGTGGAGACGAAGGCGGGAAACGGCATCGCTCCGTCAGTGGCGCCGGGTATTCCCTGGCTGGGCGTGTATCTCCCGTATGCTCCGTTGCAGCATCTGCTTTTCGCTGACGCTCGCGTGAAGGCGCTGGTGATGACGTCCGCGAACCTCAGCGAAGAGCCGATAGCTATTGAAAACGAGGAAGCGCGCACACGGCTTGGAAAGATCGCCGATGCCCTTCTGATGCACAATCGCGAGATATTGCAGCGCTGTGATGATTCGGTCGCGGCTACTGTCGACGGCGCACCGCAGCTCATCCGACGTGCAAGGGGCTATGTGCCGCTACGAATTCCGCTGCCGATGGAGGCTCCGCCGCTGCTGGCCGTTGGCGGCCATCTGAAGAATGTGTTTGCGCTGGCGCTAGGCAAGTTTGCCTACCAGAGTCAGCATCTTGGGGACTTGGAAAACGTCACCGGGCTGGAGTTTTTCGAGCACTCGCTTTCGCATCTGTCGCATACATTCGAGATCGAGCCGCAGACAGTGGTGCACGACTTGCATCCGGCGTATCTCTCAACGAACTGGGGGAAGCGCTATGCGAAGGAGCGAGGGCTTCGTCTCGTCGCGGTGCAGCACCATCACGCGCACATCGCTGCATGCATGGCTGAGCATGGGCTGATCGGCCCGGTGATCGGCCTTTCTCTCGATGGCACCGGGTATGGCACCGACGGAAACATCTGGGGCGGCGAGGTGCTGATCTGCACTCTCGAGGGCTTTGAAAGATTTTCACATCTCGAGTACGTTGGGATGCCGGGCGGTGATGCGGCGGTGCGGGAGCCGTGGCGCATGGCGTTCGCGCATCTGCTCGCTGCCGGATTCTCCGAACGGGAAGCAAAAGAGCTTACCGGCGCTACCGATCAAGAGGTGCGGGTTGTGGCGCGCATGATGGAGCGAGGAATCAATGCGCCACTCACATCGAGTCTGGGACGGCTGTTCGATGCGGCGGCTGCAATCATTCTGGGACGCCGCGAGGTGGACTATGATGCGCAGGCGGCGATCGAATTGGAGGGGATCGCGATCGGGGAACCAGACATCCTGCCGCAAAAAGAATATGTACTGAACCTCACCGACACAGGAGTTTCACACGTGCTGAGAACTGCGGAACTCTGGCGCACGCTGGTTCAGGATCTTCGCGCTGGAGCGCCGCCAGCGTTGATCTCGGCGCGATTCCATGCGGGAGTCGCGGAGGGATTGATTCGCGCCGCAGTTGCGGCCCGCAAGCAATGCGGCGTTGGGCTCGTGGCGCTATCGGGCGGATGCTTGCACAACCGCCGTCTTGCTCGACTCCTGCGCTTCGGTCTTGAGAAAGAGGGTTTCAGGGTTCTCCAGCATCGCGAAGTGAGCCCCGGAGACGGCGGACTTAGTTATGGACAAGCCGCGGTGGCAGCCGCGATTCTGGAGAAAGAATCCACTCGCTGAAATCGGTACGAGGGCGACGCATGACGGTTCGAGGAATCATCTGGTCCGTTCTCCTTGCTGTCTCTGCAGTTATCAGCGCCGGCGTGAGCCTTTACGGCGTGTGGTCTGCGATGTCGATCGACCTGCGGCAGGACACCGCGCTGAGCGTCGTCTATTGCGCGATGCCGATTCTCTGCCTTCCCGTGCTTCTGATTCTGCGTCCGCTGAGCCGATCGACCTTTGTGCTGTCGCTGATGGCGCTGACGTTCGTAGGGGCCTACTCGGTGCTGAACTGGCGCACGTGCTCTGAACTTGGCTACTGCGAGAGTGTGATTGCGACCGTGATGCAGACGATCAACGCCGACGCCACGCTGGCTTATTTCGCGGTGGTGATCCTGAACCTCGTGGCGCTGCTCGTGGACGACAAGGTGGGCGTGTGGGGCTACAAAAGTTGAGAGCGGCTCCCGGGTGCAACTAACCGCCCAGCTTCACCAGTTGTTCTGCCTCGTACTTCGGCCCGAGGATGGAGATCCTGGGGATACGGCCCCGTACCATGGCTACTTCGTCGCAGCGGTGGAGGCGAGGGCAGTTCTGGCAGTCTTTAAAAATCTTGTCAGGCAGTTCCGTTTTGTCCTCGACGGGGCGGAAGCCGTACTTGAAAAAGAAGTCGGGGATTCGGGTGAAGAGGCAGACCGACTGGATACCGTGCTCTTCGGCTTCGTCGATGAGCGACTGCAGAATGCGGCCGCCCGCGCCCTGGCCTTTGGCTTCGGGTTTGACGACGATGGAGCGGACCTCGCATAGATGCGGGCCGTAAAAGTGAAGCGCACCGCAGCCGAGGAATACGCCGCCGTCGGACTCGGCGACTGTGAAGTCGCGGACGTTTTCGCAGATCTCGGCGAAGGTGCGCTTGAGCAGCGTGCCGTCGCCGGAGAGGGAATTGACCAGGTCGTAGATGTTGCTCGCGTCTTTGAGGAGGGCCTTACGTACCTGCATGGGCTACCTCCGGCGCACCGGCTTGCTTGAGAGCCGCCACTCGCTGGCTTGCATCGTGAAGAGCCGACTTAACGCGTGCAGTCGCGGTTCCCCCAATGACGTCGTGACAGTCGAGCGTGGCTTGGAGAGACACGGCATCGTAGAAATCGTCTGCGAAATCTTCGCCGAACTGGCGAAGGTCTTCGAGGCTGAGCTCGTTCAGTTCCACCTGCTTTTCAAGGGCGAAGCGCACTGCATTGCCGATTTTTTCGTGTGCGGTGCGGAAGGGGACGCCCTTATGTACGAGGTATGTGGCCCCGGCCATCGCGTTCAGATAGCCGGTCTGGGCGGCCTGGCGCATGCGGTCGAAGTTGAACTGCAGAGCGGAAGTGAACCGCGCAACCAAGTCGAGCATCTGGGCAACGAACTCAACCTGGAAGGCAGGCTCCTGGGTCTCCTGCATGTCCTTGTTGTAGGCCAGCGGCAGGCCTTTGAGCTGCAGCGTGACAGCCTCGGCGGCTCCATGGATCCGGCCGACTTTGGCGCGGATGAGTTCGGTGAGATCGGGATTCTTCTTTTGCGGCATGGCGCTCGATCCGGTGGAGAACGCCTCCGGCAGATTGACGAAGCCGAACTCAGCAGTGGCGAAGAGCGTGATTTCCTCGGCGAAGCGGCTGAGATGCAGGCCGACGAACGTTAGGGCTTGCAGGTGTTCGAGAATGAAGTCCCGGTCGCTGGTCGCGTCCATTGAGTTGCAAGTCGGGCCGTTGAAGCCAAGTTCGTTTGCGGCGATGGTGCGGTCGAGGGCCAGGGTCGCTCCTGCGATTGCACCGGACCCGAGCGGACAGTGGTTCAATCGAGTGGCGCAATCGCGGAGGCGGTCGGCGTCGCGGACGATCATCTCGACATATGCAAGCAGCCAGTGGGCGACGAGAACGGGCTCGGCGCGCTGCAGGTGCGTGTAGCTGGGCATAACGGCGTCGCCGGCAGACTGTGCTCGGTCAAGCAGGGCATCCGCCCATTTGGCGAGAGCAGCGATAACGTTGCCGGTCTGCTCGCGGACGTAGAGACGCAGATCCGTCGCAATCTGCTCGTTGCGCGACCTGCCGGTATGCAGCTTGCGACCAAGAGAGCCAACCCGCTCCACAAGGGAGAGCTCGACGAAGTGATGAATGTCTTCTGCAACCGGATGATTGCGTACTTTGTCGGAACCGGCTGCAGTGGCGAACTCGGCAGCGATCGCATCGAGGGCTGTACGCAGCTCGGTGAGTTCGGCAGGCGTGAGCACGCGGGCAGCTTCGAGCGCAGAGGCATGAGCCTTGCTCGCGGCGACTTCCTGCCGCAGTAGGCGCCAGTCAAAGACAATGGAGCGCTGCCAGAGTTCGAACTCCTTGTCCAGGGGTTCGCGGAAGCGCCCTGACCACATCTTTCCGGATTGTTGTTCGTTCGACATTTCCGCTAGGCGCCCCTGACCGTCTCTTTTTCTTCACTTCCGTTAAGCTGCGGCATTTCACTTCCGCGGCTCAGAGTGAGGAGTCCGGCCTTCGAGTAGGTGATCAGCTTCTCGCGCGTGTCGGTGATGTCGAGATTGCGCATGGTGAGCTGGCCGATGCGGTCGCGCGGGGAGAATGCGGAGTCGGTCTTCTCCATGCTGAGGCGCTCGGGGTGGAAGGTCAGGTTGGGCGATTCCGTGTTCAGGATCGAGTAGTCATTGCCGCGGCGCAGCTCGAGCGTGACTTCGCCCGTGACAGGCTTGGCGACCCAGCGCTGAGCGGACTCGCGTAGCATGATGGCCTGGGGGTCGAACCAGCGGCCCTGATAGAGCAGACGACCGAGCTTGCGACCGTTCTCGCGGTACTGCTCGATCGTGTCTTCGTTGTGAATGCCGGTGATAAGCCGCTCGTAGCAGATGTATAGCAGCGCAAGGCCTGGAGCCTCGTAGATGCCGCGGCTCTTGGCTTCGATGATGCGGTTCTCGATCTGATCGGACATGCCGAGTCCGTGACGACCGCCGATTTTGTTTGCCTCGAACAGCAGTTCGACTGGATCGTCAAAGTGCCGGCCGCTCAGTGCAACGGGGAAACCCTCTTCGAAGCGGACCGTTACTTCTTCGCGTGGCACATACACGTCGTCGCGCCAGTGCGCCTTGCCCATGATGGGATCAACAATGCGGATTGAAGAAGAGAGTTGTTCTAGATCTTTCGCTTCGTGGGTTGCGCCGAGAATATTGGAGTCGGTCGAGTAGGCCTTCTCTGCCGACATTTTGTAGGCGAAGCCGGAGCGCTGCATATACGCTGACATCTCGGCGCGGCCGCCAAGCTCCTCGATGAAAGCTGCGTCGAGCCAGGGCTTGTAGACCTGGAGGGCAGGGTTCACCAGAAGGCCGTAACGATAGAAGCGCTCGATGTCGTTGCCCTTGAACGTGGAGCCATCACCCCAGATGTTGACTTCGTCTTCTTTCATTGCGGTTACGAGCATGGTGCCGGTGACCGCACGGCCGATTGGGGTAGTGTTGAAGTAGGTTACGCCGGCGGTGCTGATGTGGAAGGCGCCGGACTGGAGCGCTGCAATTCCTTCGCGAACGAGAGGTCCGCGGCAATCGATGAGCCGTGCTTTCTCTGCGCCGTACTCAAGAGCCGCGCGGGGAATTGCGTCGTAGTCGGTTTCGTCGGGCTGGCCCAGATTTGCCGTGTAGGCGTAGGGGAAGGCACCCTTCTGCTTCATCCAGTGGAGAGCAGCCGAGGTGTCGAGCCCACCGGAGAAGGCGATACCGACCTTCTCACCGACGGGCAAAGATTCAAGAATGACTGACATGCTTACCGATCCTTCTAACGTGTGGCCACAGCTGTGCATCGATCGTTCGATCGGCGAGAGCTTGCGGCTGAAAACTATAAGCTGAACTTCTCTACGTTTGCCAGGCCGCCAAGCAGCAGCAACAAGAGTGCTTTTTGCGCATGCATGCGGTTTTCGGCCTGGTCAAAGACGATCGACTGCGGGCCGTCCAGCACTGCGTCGGTAACCTCAGCGTTGCGTCGCGCAGGCAGGCAGTGCATGAACACAGCGCGGTCCCTTGCCTTGCTCATCAGGGTTTCGTTGACCTGAAAAGGACGGAAGATGGGGGCGCGCTTGGTCGACTCATGCTCCATGCCCATGCTCACGCACACGTCTGTGTAGATGGCGTCGGCGTTTTCCGCCGCGGCCTGCGCGTCTTGCGTGAGCTTCACTTCGCACCCGTTTTGCTCTGCAATTTCGCGAGCCTTGGTGACGATCTCGATATCGGGCGAATATCCGCGTGGAGTGCCTATCGTGACGTTGGCGCCCAGTTGCACACCGGCCAGCATCAGGGAGTGGCACACGTTGTTGCCATCACCTACGTAGGTGAAGTTGAGCCCAGTCGCTGAGCCGAAGTGCTCTTCGAGGGTCATGAAATCGGCAAGCGCCTGACAGGGGTGCTCAAAGTCAGAAAGAGCATTGACGACTGGCACGCGTGCGTTTGCCGCCATTTCGGTGATCGTGTCGTGTGCATAGGTGCGCAGCACAATGACGTCTACCCAGCGTTCAACGTTGCGTGCTACATCAGCGATCGACTCGCGCTCCCCCAAGGGCGAGTTGGTCTGGTCGAAGAAGATGGCGTTCCCGCCCATGGTGTTGATGCCGGCTTCGAACGAGAGCCGCGTGCGAAGACTGGCCTTCTCAAACATCAGCACCATCTGTTTAGCATCGAGAGCGTGGCGGTAGTCGCGGGGGTTCAGCTTCACATCGTGCCCAAGCTTCATGATGGCCCGCATCTCGCTGCTCGAGAGATCTCCGATGGAGCAGAGGTCCTCGCCTGCAAGTCGCGCGGCCGCGGCAAGAATGTCCTTGTCCTGTTGAACGGGCACGTCAGCAGCCCGCCGTTCTAAGAGCGCTTTGCTAGCCACGGTTGTTCCCTCCGGCAGTGTGTTGCGCGGCGCTAACGGCCGCGGCTTTTTCGGTGAAGATTTCGTCAAGTGCTGCAATCGCTTCGTCTACGTGCTCGCGCTCAAGAATGAAAGGCGGCAGGAAGCGGAGAACTGTATCGCTGGTGCAGTTGATGACGATGTGTCGCTTCAGCATTTCTGCTACGGTTTGCTTCGCCAGGTCAGCGTTGTCGAGATCGACCGCGAGCATGAGGCCTTTGCCGCGAACGTCCTTGATGCAGTCGTGTTTGTTTGCAAGCTTGCGGAGTTCCGACTGGAAGTAGTCGCCGACCTCGGTCACGTGCGAGAGCAGACCTTTGGATTCGATCTCGTAGATGACAGCGATCGCAACGGCGCATGCCAGCGGTCCTCCGCCGAAGGTAGTGCCGTGCATGCCGGCATGGATGGCGCGCGCGGCGTCTTCAGTGCAGAGGATCGCTCCCAGAGGTATGCCGCCCGCGATCGGCTTGGCTAATGTCGTGACATCAGGCTTGACGCCGTAGTGCTGGTATCCGCACCACTTGCCCGTGCGGCCCATGCCGGCCTGGATCTCGTCCACGATCAGGAAGGCGCCGGTCGAGTCCGCAAGCTTTCGCGCTTCGGTCATGAACTCCTGCGTGAGCGGGCGGATACCGCCTTCACCCTGGATCGCTTCAACGAGGATGGCGCAGACCTCGCTGGAGAATTTGGCGCGGAGGTCCGCCACGTCGTTGAAGCGTACGAACTCGACTCCCGCGACACCGGGCGCAAACGGCTCGCGGTATTTCGCCTTGTAGGTTGTCGACATGGAGCCGTACGTGCGGCCGTGGAAGCTCTGCTCAAGAGCGAGAAACTTCGTGCCGATCTGCTTGCCTTCACCGCGGAGCAGTCCTGCATGTGCGCGCGCCAGCTTCAGTGCGCCTTCCCAAGCTTCGGTACCGGTGTTGGAGAAGAAGACGCGATCCATGCCGGTTCGTTCGGTGAGGCGCAGTGCGAGCTCAGCCTGACCCTCGTGATAGAAGAGATTCGACGTGTGGATGAGGGCGCGGCTCTGCTTGACGATGGCCTGCTCAATGGCAGGGTGGCCGTACCCCAGCGCGTTGACGCCGATGCCGCTGAGCAGATCGAGGTATCGTGCGCCACTCTCGTCGATCAGGTGCACGCCTTCTCCGCCGACGAACAGTATGGGATTCCGTTCGTAAGTCTGCAGCAGCAATTTGGATTCCGCTGCGCGAATCTGTTCGAGTTTCGTCAATGCATACTCCTCAAAAATGGATCTCGGTTGATCGGAGGCTTAGCCGATCAAGCTACCATCACTTCAGTTCCATGAGCTACGCGGCTGCTGCAGAGATCGGGAAGGGAACCGGCGGCAGCTGCGGGCAGAATTCTGACGCGCTTTACACCGTTTAAGAGTGCTTCGCGGCAAGCTCCAAGCTTGGGTAACATGCCGCCGGAGATGATCGCGTTCTTGGCCATCTCCGCGATCTGGTCAATGCTGAGCCAGCGCAGCACGTTTCCGTCAGCACCCTTGACGCCAGGGACGTCGGTGAGGAAGACGAGTGCATCTGCATGGCAGGCTACAGCGCAGGCGGCTGCCATTTCATCGCCGTTTACGTTGTAGTACTCGCCGTCAAAGCCAAGCGCGATGGGAGCGATCACAGGAACGCCGTTCAGCTTCCAGATGGCGTCGATCCAGCGGGCGTCGCTGGCAGCGATCTCGCCGACAAAGCCGAGGTCCGGGGCTGTCCGCTTCTTGCGAGCGCGGAAGAGGAGGCCATCGCCGCCCGTCATTCCGACCGCTGGTTGGCCGAGCGCGCCGAGCGCGGCGACCAGGCCTTTGTTCACCTTGCCGGCAAAGACCATCAGGGCGATGTTCCGTGTTTCCTCGTCCGTGACGCGAAGGCCGTTGACGAACTCGCTCTTCGCGCCGAGGCGTTCCATCATCTTCGTCAGCTGAATGCCGCCGCCATGCACCACGGCAACCTGGTTTCCGTCGCGGACCAGATCTGCGATCGCGCGTACGCAGCCCTGCAAAAGTTCCGGAACTTCCAGACCCGCCCCACCAAGTTTTACAACGTACTTCATGCCAGGCCCTCCGCCTCGTTCCAGCCGAGCATCACGTTCATGTTTTGCACAGCCTGTCCTGATGCGCCTTTGAGCAGGTTGTCGAGACAACTGACGATTACAGCTCGCCGGCCGTCGTTCGATAGCTGAAACCCGATATCCGCGAAATTGGTGCGGACCGAGTATTGAATCTGGGGCAGCGAATTCTCGTAGATCCGAACCATGGGGCTGGCCGCGAAGAAATCGCGATAGACCTGCAGCACAATGTCTCGCGTCTGCGGCTCTTTGAAGCGCACGTAGATGGTGGACATGATGCCGCGCGGAATGGGAAGCAGGTGCGGCGTGAAGACGATATCGCCGGCAGCGATGCCGATCTGCTCGAGCAGTTCACCGGTGTGACGATGGCTGAAGACGCCGTACGCGGACAGATTATCCGCGGCATACATATAGTGTGTCTTTGCGGTCGGCGCCTTACCCGCCCCGCTGACGCCGCTTTTCGAATCCGCCACGATACCGTGCGCCAGATCGAGAAGGCCGGCCGCAACCAGCGGCCGCACTGCCAGAATCACTGACGTTGCATAGCAGCCTGGATTGGCAACGAGCTTCGCTTCCGCGATCTCGGCGCGGTGCAGTTCGGGCATTCCGTAGACGGCCTGTGCCTGAGTTGCGGTTGCTGTCGCCGCTCCCTCGTCTTCAAACGCATACACCGCGCGATTCTTCGCTTCGGTCAGACGCCAGGCGCCGCTCAGGTCCACAACACGCAAGCCGTGCTCGAGCGCTTCGGGAACCCACTCGCGTGACTGCTCGTGCGGAGTAGCTAGAAACAGAACTTCGACGCCGCGATCAGCCATCGCCTTCCAGGAGAACGGCTGCATTTTGAGTGACCGGCTGCCGTTGTTGTCGGCCAACTGGGGATGAATCTCTTCCAGTGGAACTCCGCCGCGTGCTGCATCCTTTTCGTTCACCCGTCCCGCGAATACGGGCGGCGTACCTTTGAGGCGGGGATGATGCAGCAGCAGGCGCGCCAGTTCTGCGCCGGCGTAACCCGTCACTCCGATGACTGCAGTCTGCACAGCGTGGCTCATGATTCCAGCATCCTTCTGAGCCGCGATTCGACTTCATGAGCGCGTTTCAGGTCAGGACAGATCACCAGGACGGTGTCGTCCCCTGCAATTGTGCCCAGCACCTCGCTCCAGCGCTCGCGATCGAGCGCGGCAGCCATGGGCTGCGCGCCGCCCATCGTCGTTCTGAGGATCACCTGGTTCATCGCGTGCTTTACTTCCAGGCCGAAGCTTTCCATGATCTCCGCGACCGAGGGCGGGCCGTCGTCGATCACGCTGTGGCCATTTCCATTTCCATTCGGAAGGGAATAACCGTTCGGACCTTTGGTAAGCTGCAGCTCGTGGATATCGCGGGAGAGCGTTGCCTGTGTCACTTCGAAGCCGCGCCTGCGCAGCTTGCGCCGCAACTCGTCTTGATTTGCAACGAGGGCGTGCGCAACCAGTTCGCGAATCGCATTGTGCCGTTGAAACTTCATCTTTCTTTCCAGCAAAGCAAAACGCGGCTCGCATGCGGCGGCCGCGCTTGCATAAATATACAAGGCACTGTATAACTATGCAAGCGGGTTTTCCACTACCCGCCAGCGGAATCAGCAAAGGTAATATGCGCGTGTTTCGACCCCAAACTCGAACTCGACTTAGCCGGCGGCCAGCGCCGCTGCGCGCCGCGTAGTCTCTCCGCGATCTCCCAAATTCCGTACCCTCTCTAGCCGCTTCTCAAATCCAAATTACAAAGGTCGTATAGTTGACTATGGGCTTCCCTAATCGGCTTTCATCCTCTTCTACGAACAGCCTGCAGCCTGGCTACGCCTCGAGTCTGCCTTCGTATATCGGCGGTAGCCTGATCGATCCGCGGTTTGACTTTGATTCCTGCGGTGTGGGGTTTGTAGCCCAGCTATCGGCTGAGCCATCGCACCAGATCCTGCAACATGCCGTGACCGCGCTGGGCCGGCTGGAGCATCGCGGCGCCGTTGCTGCGGATGGCAAATCGTCGGACGGCGTAGGCGTCACCACTCGGATTCCGCGGGAGTGGCTGCTCGAGCAGTGCGGCCTCTGGCTCGACGAGAGCAGCCCTCTGGGAGTTGCCGTCGTCTTCCTGCCCAAAGACGATACCGCCCAGCGAACGGAACTTGAGTCGGCATTGTTCGAGCAGGATATCGAGGTTCTCTCCTGGCGGCCGGTTCCGATCCGTCCTGAGGTGCTGGGGGCGATTGCCGAATCGTCGCGGCCCGAAATATGGCACCTGTTGGTCACAACCGACGATGCAGAGTTCTTCAACCGCCGACTCTTCCTGGCACGGAAGCAGTTTGAGCGTTCAGGGCTTCCGGGCTACATTGTCAGCATTTCGTCGTCGACGATGATCTACAAGGCTCTGTGCGCGGGTCGGCTTCTCGCAGAGTTTTACCCTGACCTTGCGGATCCGAATTTCACGACGCCATTTGCGCTGTTCCATCAGCGTTATGCAACCAACGTGTTGCCTTCGTGGGAGCGTGCTCAGCCGTTCCGATGTCTTGCGCACAACGGGGAGATCAACACTATCTGGGGCAACCGCGCACGCATGGAAGCCCGTGCTGCCACCCTACCGCTGGACATGTATCCGATTCTCACGCAGGGCGGTTCGGACTCCACTTCGCTGGATGAGATCGTCGAACTGCTGGCACATAGCGGCCGAACGGTGGGCGAGGCTGTGCGCATGGTGGTGCCTCCGGCCAATCCGGGAAACTCATCGTCATTCCTGCAGTACAGCGGAGACATCATCGAGCCGTGGGATGGCCCGGCGGCGCTTGCCTTTACCGATGGGTACCAGGTGGGGGCCATCCTCGATCGCAACGGGCTTCGGCCTTGCCGTTTTGCGCTGGACGACACGGGGCTTGTTGTTGCGGGTTCTGAGGCAGGCCTGGTGGATATGGATCCGGATCACGTGATTCATAGCGGACGACTGGGGCCGGGTCAGATGATCGTTGCCGATCTGGACTATCACCGTTTTTTCGAGAACGAAGAGATTCTGCGCATCTACGACACGAAGCGCCAGTATCAGGACCTGATTCGCGAAGACGTTCCTCTTCAGGACTCACTCGAGGCGCCTGCGCCGTTCGATCCTGCGGAACTCAATCGCCTGCAGCACCGGTTTGGCTACACCCGCGAGGATGTTCGCATGATTCTGCAGCCGATGGCGACGGACGGCAAAGACGCGGTGTGGTCGATGGGCGACGATACCTCGATCGCGCCGCTGGCGCGGGCGCCGCGTCCACTCTATGCTTTCTTTCGGCAGCGGTTTGCGCAGGTGACGAATCCGCCGATCGATCCTCTGCGCGAGAACGTCGTTTTCCAGATGCATACGCGTCTCGGGCCGTGGCCGCACATCCTCGAGCTTCGCGAGCCGCTGCCTGGACTGTCGCTGCGCTCGCCGATCCTCTCGCTTGGGCAGATGCACGCGCTGGTTGAAGGGCACCATCCGCAGGCCGAGAAGATGCCGCATGCGATTCTGCACTGCCTCTACTCGCCTGAGTCCACGCTTGAAGTCGCTGTCGACATTCTCGCGGAGCGGGCGATCGAACTGGTGCGGGAGGGTGCGTCGCTGCTGATTCTTACCGACCGCGGAGCTGACGCCAGAGCGATACCCGTTCCGATGGCGATGGCCGCGGGCGCGGTGCATCTAGCTTTGACAAAGGCGGGGGTTCGCGCGGAGGTGGGCATCGCGGTGGAAGCTGCAGATGCCCGCGAGATTCACCATGTGGCGGTTCTGCTGGGTCTGGGGGTCGGAGCGGTTTGCCCGTGGCTTGCGCTGGAGACCGCGCGCAGTTTGAACCCGGAGCATGGGGAAGAAAACCTGCTGCATGCGCTTGAGCATGGATTGGCGAAGGTGATGTCGAAGATGGGCATCAGCGTGGTGGACAGCTATCGCGGCGCGCATCTCTTCGACGCAATCGGCATCGCGCAGCATGTGGTGGACAAGTGCTTCGCAGGCGTTCCGGCTCCGATCGGCGGTGTTGGCTACGTCGAGATTGAGAACTACGTGAGGCAGTTGTGGAGCGCAAAGCTCGTGGGAGAAGGGCAGCCGGGCGAGGGAACTGCGGAGCCGGCGAATGTGCGAGAACTTCCGGACTACGGATTTGTGCGTTTTCGCAAAGCGGATGAGGCTGAGTCGCACGGCTGGCAGCCCACGACGGTTCGCGCTCTGCAGACAGTTGTGGGATCGACCAAGCAGGGAGCCGCGCTGGCGCTTGCGCCGTTCGCAACGTTCTCTGCACAAGCAGTGGAACCGCAGCCTGCGAACCTGCGCGATCTTCTGGAGATTAGTCCGGCTGGTCCGGAGGTTGCCGTCGACCAGGTCGCTGCCGCCGACACGATCACGCGCACATTCATCGCGAGTGCGATGTCCTTCGGGTCGCTTTCTCCGGAGGCACACCAGACGATCACGGAGGCGATGAACGTCCTGGGCGGTCGGTCCAACACGGGAGAGGGCGGCGAGGATCCAAGCGTTTATGCGCCGCTGAATGGGGCGCCCTCGCTGCTGAACAACAAGATCAAGCAGGTTGCGAGCGCCCGGTTCGGCGTAACGGCGGAGTACCTGGCGCACGCAGAGGAGCTTGAGATCAAGATTGCGCAGGGAGCGAAGCCGGGAGAAGGAGGGCAGCTGCCGGGCCACAAGGTTACGGAACTGATCGCGCGGCTGCGGCATGCGCAACCGGGGATGCAGTTGATCTCACCCCCGCCGCACCATGACATCTACTCGATTGAGGATCTTGCGCAGCTCATCTGGGATTTGAAGCGCGCGAATCCGCGGGCAGCCGTGGGAGTGAAGCTTGTCTCCAGTTGCGGCATCGGAACGATCGCAGCGGGTGTGGCGAAGGCGTATGCGGACTACATCGTGATCGCAGGGCACTCAGGTGGCACCGGCGCTTCGCCGCTATCAAGCATCAAGTACGCGGGAAATCCGTGGGAGCTTGGCCTTGCTGAGGCTCAGCAGGTGCTCATCCATAACGGGCTGCGCGGGCGCGTACGGTTGCGTACGGACGGTGGGCTGCGGACTGCGCGCGATATTGTGATCGCGGCTCTTCTGGGCGCAGATGAATACGCATTCGGGACGGCGGTACTGGTTGCGCTCGGTTGCGATATGGCCCGGCAATGCCATCTGAATACTTGTCCTACGGGGATCGCGACGCAGCGGCCGGACCTGCGGGCGAAGTTCCGGGGGAAGCCGGAGCATGTTGTCCGTTTCTGCAACGAGCTGGCTGAAGGGGTACGGCAGCTGCTAGCGAAGCTCGGATTGTCGTCGCTGCAGGATGCCATCGGCAGGACTGATTTGCTGGAGCAGGTGCGTTTCGATGCGGGGATCGACCTCAAGCCCGTGCTTGCCGCAACTGCTGTCGCGGCAGAGACGGGCGGCGCTATTCGCTGGGCAGGGAAGCGCAACGACAGGCCCGAGCCGCACGCACCGTTAGACGATGCCTGGGTGGGACCGGCGCTTGCGGCATACAAGTCAGGCGTACCGTTCTCGATCGAGTCGCGCGTGACGAACGAGGATCGTACTCTGGGTGCGCGGCTTGCCGGAGAGATCGCGAAACATCGCGCGGATAACGGCTGCAAGGAGGGTTCGCAGCTCACATTTAACCTGCACGGAACGGCAGGGCAGTCGTTCGGCGCGTTCGCTACGACGGGAATGACGTTGTCGCTTGAGGGGCTGGCGAATGACTTTGTCGGCAAGGGGCTCTGCGGTGGCGAACTCATTCTTCGTGGAAGAGGCCGCATTGCGCAGCAGAGCGAGGCGCATACGCTTATTGGCAATGTGGCGCTTTATGGTGCAACCGGCGGGTTGCTCTTTGCAGCGGGACGCGCAGGCGAGCGCTTTGCAGTTCGAAACTCTGGGGCGTGCGCGATCGTGGAGGGGGTTGGCGATCACGGATGCGAATACATGACCGGGGGACTTGCTGTCGTGCTGGGACGCACTGGGATCAACTTCGGCGCAGGGATGACCGGAGGTCTGGCATGGGTCTACGACGAGGATGGGGATCTTCTGGGTAACAGCCGCTACCATGAAGCGTTTCTGATGCCGGAAAAGTGGGAGCAACTCGATGATGAGGCTCGGGGTTCGATTCGGGATTTGGTGGCGTCGCATGCGGAGAAGACTGCAAGCACGCGAGCGCGCTGGCTGCTGGCGAACTGGGATGCCGAGTGCAGGAAGTTTCTGAGGCTGACACCGAAAGCACAAGGCTAAAGGTATCCGTGCAAGTTGTTTCTCCGCCCACTCAGGGCACGGTGAGACTGTGCGATGAGCGAGGCCCTGAACCGGATCATGCTTTGTGCTTGACAATAGCAAGCCCGATGCATAGTATTCCGATGTATGAACCTGAAAGGGACACTTCCGACGCTGATTCTTGAATTTTTAGCGCAGGAGCCGAGCCACGGGTATCGGATCGCGCAGAAGATCAAGCAGAGCTCAGACGGCCTGCTCGATTTCAAGGAAGGCACGCTCTATCCGGCGCTGCACAAGCTGGAGAACGAAGGCTCGGTCGAGTCGTATGAGGGTGTGGAGAGCGGGCGGGCTCGCCGCTACTATCGGATCACTCCGGCGGGGCGGAAGGCGCTGAAGGACGATCGCGCCGAGTGGCAGCAGCTTTCGCGGGCAGTCAGCATGATTCTGGGGGAGGCATAGATGGCGACTCTGGATGTTTGGTTGAAGCGGGCGGTCAGAGGTTTGTCTCAGGAGTCTGCGGAGACGGTAAGACGTGAGATCGAGGAGCACTTCGAGGCTGCGCGGGGAGAGGCTCTCGGCAGCAGTATTGATCCGCAGCAAGCCGGCGCGATGGCGATGCAGGCGCTTGGTGATCCGCGTGTCGCTAATCGGCAGTATCGGAAGGTGCTGCTGACGAAGTCGGAGGCTAAGGTGCTGCGCAATTCGAATGCAGAATTGCGGATGATCTGCTCGAACGGCTGGGCGAAGTGGATGATTCTGTCGGCGCCGGGAACGCTGCTGTTGCTCTCGGTGATGTTCCTTGCCATGCATCAGTATTCCCTTGCAAAGGGAATACTTGTCGTTGGCGCATTGATGGCGATCTTCTTTATGCCGCCATTCATGCCCATCTATACAGTGAGCCGAGGCCGGATTTATCGCGCGATCAAGTGGGTCGTGATGCTCGGCTCGATCGTCCTGCTTTTCGGAGGGGATAGCCGTAACGGATTGTGGTTGATCTCGTGTTGTTTCTTTCCGGTTTTATATACGGAATGGAAGCGGATGGTGATTCGGAGGAAGCTTCCGATCGGCCGCTGGCCACGGCAGCTGTATCTATAGCGCGCCCAGGCTCGACTGTAAGGCAGTTAATCAGATCAAGATTCACGCAACAGCAACGGTGAGAACCGTGATGTCGTCGATCTGGCCGAAAGTTTGCGCGGCGTGCGCAATGCGTCCCGCTGATTCTTTGCTGATGGCCTGAGTTCGCTCGAATCCGAACAGCTCACCCGATGCGTTCTGAGCCTCGACGACGCCGTCAGAGAGGAATGTCAGCCTGTCGCCGGAAGCAAGCGGTAACGATACCTCGGCGTACTCGATTCCTGTGGTCAGTCCAAGGGGCAATCCTGGTTCGACTGCGAGTTCCGATCCGTTGCGATAGGGAGCGAGGTGACCGGCGTTCGCGATCCTGATCTCGCCGCGGAGCGTGACCACCGCGCAAAGGCATGTCGCGAAGCCGCCCTGCTGGCGGGCAAGCAACAGATTGTTTAAAGAGTTCAACACCATAGCGGGTGCTGCATCTCGCAGAGTGTCGAGCGCGCCGATGATGGCTGAGACGAGCATGGCCGCTCCGAGGCCCTTGCCGCTCACATCGCCAATGATGATTCTGTGTTGCCCGTCGATGACGGTGGTGTGGAAGAAGTCGCCGCCCACGTCCTGTGCGGGGCTGTACACGTTTTCGATCCAGATGCTCGCGCTGCTGATTGGAGTCGAGCGAAGCAGCAGGGTCTGAACTCGATGTGCGGCTTCGAATTCTGCTTTTGTTCTTTCGTGCTCAAGAGCCATGCGCCGGTGGCGAGACAGCAGAACCGGGGCGATCGAAACCAGGAAGAAGAAGACCGACAAGTCGTCATAGTCGAAGCCGAAGCGTCCGACGTGGAAGGTCCAGAATGAGGGCCGGATGATTCCCAGCACTTCAAAGGCACTCGCCAGCAGAAACGAGGGCAGAAGCAGCCCGGCCTCCCGGTTTCCGCGTCTCCATTTCCACCAGAGGAATCCCAGCGAACCTACGATGAAGGGCAATTGAACAAACAGCCCGATCACTCGAATGGTCTGGATGCTTAATCGAGGCAGCAGTTCTGAGACGTTCTCGCTCAAGAAAGGAATTCCCACCAGCACCGGGGCGACCAGGAGGAGAATCTGATACCAACGCATCCATCGGTTGAGACGGACACCGGTGAAGGCTGCGATGAATCCGACCAGTGGAGCATAGCGGCCGATTGTGCCAAGCGAATCGGTCAAGCGATCGAACGTGCTTGGGAGCAGCGGGTACACCCTGTAAAAGACCGACTCCAGCGACGTTGTTCCATCAAGGAATAGGAAAACGGCGAACCACAGGTACGCTCGTTCGCGGGAATCGTTGCGGAAGACGAGCAGCAGGATCAACCCACCGAGGAGTTCGCCCACGCAAAGCAGCGCTTCCGGGAGCACGCTGTAGAAGTGATTGGCATCGGTGGCGGTGCGTATCGACACGAGCACGGATGCGGGGCCCAGCAGCACATCCCCGGATTGCGGGAGTCTTGCAACTCCGTTGAGAGGCCCAACAATTCGAATCGCGATCTGGGCGGTACCGGCAGGCAGATGCACCAGGAGCCAGCGGCGTCCCCATTCCGTCGTCCGCGGCCAGTTGCCGCAATCGGCGGCTTTCAGTGCGTTCACAAAAATCTTGCAATCGCCGGCGTTCGGATTCGCCAGCAAAGCTGGATCGGAGAGCTGTTCATCCGTCGACACGGTCGCGCGAAGCCACACGACGTTGGAGCCGCCGGGTTGAGGGCTTTCTGCGCCAAGGCGATAAGGTCGGCCGGGACGAGGATCGACTGATGCGAATCGATCGCCGGGAGGATCGCCTTCATAGAGAAGCCACGGACCATCCAGGCGTGCGGGGGCCCCGACACTGTGCGTCAAGATCGTCTGGGTGCGACCAGGACGTGCAGAGGCAAGCAGAATGAGCGTCACCGCAAGAAGCACACGGAAAGATCGCAATCGAGACTGACCTCGGGGTTGAAGCATAGCTTGTCACACGGTCCTGAGTGTGGCAAGAGGTCAGATCGGACGGGACGCCGCGCAGACGAGCAGAACCCTTGTCCCCAACTGCGAGGGACAAGGGGCACCCGGTGATCGGACGGATGCTGAGGAGATGGTTTGGAAGACCCTTGTCCCCAAGTGCGAGGGACAAGGGGAACCCGGTCTTTTTGTAAGAACTGGCCTGGAGCGTTAGTTGACGGTGAGTTCGGTCATCTGGGAGGTCATCCGATTTTTGACCTGGCCGGCTCTGTCGATCAGGTCCTGGAGAGTCTCCGGGAGAGTGGAATCGAGGGTAGTGACGTGTCCCATGCTCAGCTTCAGCGGGCGAGGGCCCTGAGTCCTGGAAGCGCGGGCAGCAGTGGCGAATTCAAGACGTAGTGCAGCGACGGAGATTCCGGTGCGATCGAACTGCCCGGCGACAGCGAAGTCGCCCGCGCCGATTCTGCCTTTGATATCGGACTCGCGGAAGGTGGCGCGCAGGATCTCGCCGGCCTCGGCTAGCGAAGCCGCCGCAGCCTGAGGGCCGTGCTCCGAGTGAATCTGGGCAAGATTCTCCATCTCGATAAAAAGAATGGAGAAGGGGACTCTGTTTCGTTTGGCGAGGCGCAGAGCGTGCTCCGCAAGGAGATGAAAGCCGCGGCTGTTGTAGAGGCGCGTGGCGTCATCCCGCAGGATCAGCTCGTGGATTTCGTTTTCCATGCGGCTGATGCGCCAGGCAAAGAGCAGCAGGATTCCGGTGAAGACGGCAACTGCGGCTGCCGCCAGAAGCCCTGCGGCGAACTGCTGGTGGACGCGGGCATTCAGAGCTTCCCACGCAAATGAGATGACGAGAAGGATGGGAGCGAAGAGCCGCGCCATTTTGCTTCCGGACCCGATGCCGAGAAAGACGGAGAGGACACCGTGTTCCGCCTGTCGCAGCGTCACTGCTGATGTCAAAGCAACGAGGCAGACAATGAGCGATCCCGCTCCGTGCGTCGCCGCGGCGGAACCGAACAGGCGGAAGCGTCCGTAGAAGTAGTCCGCGGTGATGAGTACCGCCAGCAGGCAGAGAACGCAGACCAGCACATCCACGAGGCGGTTCACAATCCGGTTTGTGTGGTCCAGCAGCAGGACGGCGACGGAGAGCAGAACGAACCCGAAGGCGATTCGCGCCGGGGCTGCGAATGCGTGCATTGGATTGGCGGTGTCGGCCAAAGCTCGCATCCAGAAGATGACGACCGCTCCCCCGAACACACCCAGCACCTTGGCGGCACGGGCGGCATACGCGGCCAGGGTGCCTGACAGGTCGGGCCCGGAGAGGCCGAGGCTGATGGCGCACACCAGTCCGGTAAGCACGACTGGCAGGCTCGCGCGAGCCGATGCAGCAGGTCCGGCGAAAAGGGGGAGCAAGTGAAGGAGGGCGGCTGCTGCCGCAACGCACAGCGAGATCACCTGGGTCCAGCGGGCAAGCCGAAACAGCTTGGGATCGGGCAGTACGGTGAGGCTTTCCGGCACCTGGTCTTCTTTCCTCTTCATGCGCGCGCCACCTTTTTCGCTCTCTTTTCCCGGTACATCTTTTCGTCTGCGCGCCGCACAAGCTCCTTGAGGCTTTCGTTTGACGGATGATCGAGGGTCACAAAACCGACGCTGAGGCTCAGCGGATACTTGCGGGGATTCTTCTCGTTGTGAGCATCGGTCATGGACTTGAGTCGCTGGGCTGCGAGTTCAATGCCAACCATGCTGAACTGGCCAGCCACCACGAACTCATCGCCGCCGAAGCGGCCCTTTACGTCGGTTTCGCGGAAGCAGTTCATGACGAGGTCTCCTGTTTCCGCCAGGTAGGTGGATCCCATGTTGTGTCCCAGGTCGTCGTTGATTTTCTTGAGACCATCGAGATCGATGAAAAGCACGGAGAAGGGAAGCTCGGCACGCTGCGCGAGCCGCAAGGTCTGTTCGCCAAGGAGGTAGAAGCCGCGCATGTTGTAGAGGCCGGTCAGCTCGTCGCGGAGGGTGAGGTCGTGGATTTCTCCCTCCATCGAGTTGATTCGCCACACGAGCACCAGAAGCAGCAGGATCGAGAGCCCGGCAGCGAGGGAGGTGAGGATTGCCGCGCCGTATTGCTCAGGAACCAATTCGCGGAGCACGATTCGCGTGCGGGCTACTTCGATCAGGAAGGGAATGACGAGCAGGATGGGTGCAAAGGCACGGGCAATTCGGCTGCCGATGCCTGAGCCAACAAAGATCGACCATATTCCGTTCTGGGTCTGGCGCATGGCGACGACCCATGTGAGCATGACGAGACAGACAAGCAGCAGAGGAGAAATCATGTTGTCCGCGGACATGCGGACGAGGCCGAACGAGCCGAACAGATTCTCGCTCAACAGCACCAGGCCGGTCAGGCAGACCAAAGGAACGAGCCCGTCGGCGATGCGCCGGAGGATGACGTTGCGGCTGCTCACCATGATCATGGCGATGCTCAATAGCGCAAAGGCGGCCGGAGAGTGTACCGGCAATCCCCCCGTGTTTCCAGGAGCGCGATCGGCGTCGAGGAGCGTGTCGACCGCTGGGAACTGGCGGTACATGGACTCGAGCCACACGAGGATGGAGAGGATGCCGGCCTGGGCCGCGATGTATTTGCCGGCGATCGGGAGGGAAAGGTGGCTTCCGGGTTCAGAGAGTGCCAGGCTCAGCGCACAGAGCAGCACGGTGAGTGCCATGGGGATGCTCATTCGCGTCATCACCCAGGGAAGGAACGCCGCGACCTGCGGAAAGAGCCAGGCCGTGAATACGGTAATCGAGATGACCGCCACGACTCCCAGGCAGGCCTGCTGCAGTACCGATAGCTTGGCGAGCAGAGCCGGATCGGGCTCGCCGGGAGGCAGAGATGCAGTGCGCGTGTCCATGGGTAACGGTGGCGGTGCTTTGGCTGGCTCGATATTACTCCAGAAAAAGCTCTTATCCGGGTGTCGAAAGGGGTTCCAATGAAACGGAAGTTTGGCCGCTTAGCCTTGCGCCAGCCCCTGCTTTATGTGCGATTTTCCGGTAAGGCGAGCTGCCGGGCTTCGCGCGTCAATTCCATCCGCGCTGATACACTCAGCTTTGGTTACCCATCCACCCCTCGGACGCCCCTGAGCAGCAGATGACTCCAGCCCCGCTTTCGACCATCAACGACCTGATCCTGCGCGTTGCGGGCGCCGCGAACTCGCGCGCGATCTTGTGGCAGGACGAGTTCAACAACTGGCAGCCGCTGTCGTCCGACCAGATCTACTGCCGGGTTCACCAACTGGCGGAGGCCTTCCTGAGCTGGGGAGCGAAGAAGGGCGACCGGATAGCGCTGATCTCGGAGAACCGCTGGGAGTGGGTGGTTACCGACTTCGCGATTCTGTCGATCGGCGCCGTGAACGTGCCGATTTACCCGACGCTTACCGGGGATCAGATTGCCGTTCTGCTGGCCGATGCCGGTTGCCGGATCGCGGTAGTATCGACGCGCCAGCAGTTTGACAAGCTGAATGCCGTGCGGTCCCATACCCAGCTCGAACATATCTTGATGATGGATCCGGGGCACCCCGAAGGCGCTGTCGCGTTCAGCAAGACACTGGCGGGGGCCGATGATCCGGGGTCTTACCGAGATCCGGTCTTTGATGCGCTGATTCGGTCTGTGCAGCCGGCGGATCTTGCGACGCTGATTTATACCTCGGGAACGACCGGCGAGCCCAAGGGAGTAATGCTCACGCATGGCAACATCGCGTCGAACCAGAACCTGGCGGTGAACGGGTACGCATTCAACGAGACGGACTCGTGCATCTCGTTTCTGCCTCTATCGCACATCACGGCTCGGGCGCTGGACTACGTGATGTATGGGCATGGTTCGCAGGTGGTCTATTGCTCGAATTTCGACCGGCTGCCGCAGGCGATGAAGGAGATTCGCCCAACGGTTTTTGTCGGAGTGCCTCGGGTGTACGAGAAGATCCGTCAGGCCGTGGAGCAGAAGTCATCGGCTTCGCCGATCAAGAAGCGTCTGCTTGCCTGGGCGCTGAAAACTGGATCGCATCACAGCGATACGGTATACGATGGCCGGCAACCCTCATCGCTGGCGTGGAAGCTGGCGAACAAGCTGGTTTATGCGAAGGTTCGCGAGGCATTCGGCGGGCGTGTGCGCGTCTGGGTGTCGGGCGGAGCGCCGTTGGGTGTGGATACGGCTAGATGGTTCGCGTCGGCGGGAATTGCGGTTTGGGAGGGATACGGGTTGACGGAGACGTCGCCGGTCATCGCGCTGAACAATCCGCAGGTGCACCGGATGGGAGCGGTGGGCAAGACGCTGCCGAATGTCGAGCTGAAGCTGGCTGAGGACGGAGAACTGCTGGTGCGGGGCCCGTCGATCTTTGTTGGCTACTGGAACAAGCCGGAGGCGAATTCAGAGTGTTTCGATGCCGAGGGGTGGTTCCGTACGGGCGACATCGCGAAAATCGACGACGACGGGTTCCTGTATATCACCGACCGAAAGAAGGAGTTGCTGAAGACGTCCGGCGGAAAGCTGGTGGCTCCGCAGCCGATCGAGAACAAGCTGAAAAACTCTGTGATGGTGGGCCAGGCGGCTCTCGTCGGCGATAAACACAAATTTATATCGGCGCTGATCTCGCCCAATTTCGCGGCGCTTGAGGGCTGGGCGAAACACGCCGGCCTGGAAGCAGCAGATCGAAAGGCTCTGGTCTTGGACAGCCGCGTGGTCGCACTCTACGGGGAAGTGGTGCGCGAGGCGAACTCCGGGCTTGCGAACTTCGAAACGGTGAAGCGTTTTCGCCTTGTTGCGGACGAGTGGTCGCAGGACTCGGGCGAACTGACGCCGTCCATGAAGTTGAAGCGCCGGGTCATCAATGCGAAATATGCGGCGGAGATCGCCGAGCTCTACGCGGACGAAGCAACCGCACGCGCCGAATAGCCGGCTCGCCATGCACTGGCGGACGCCGAAACACCGGGCGCTTGCTCCACATCACCTGCAATCCGCGAAAGAACGGCGCGCCCCATGCTCCGACGGCAAGGATACTGCCGAAGAGGATGACAGCGTCGATGCTAATGCGGCCCTCGCGCGACCAGTAGTCATTGGGATCGAGATTGAGCCACAAGGCGAACTCGTCGAGCGTTAGCGCGGCGCCCGCGCCATAGCTCACGGCCATGAGGCGGCTGAGAAAGATGGACAGCGGCGAGTGGCTGCGGCCGAGATCGAGGAGCCATCCATAGCCGACGAAAAGCAGGATGAGGATCCCCCACACAAGATGGTGGATGTGATGGCCTCGTACCATGACCCAGCCGAAGGGCCCGTGGTTGTGAATGACCAGGCTCACGATCAATCGCACCCCTGCAAAGGTGAAGAGGAACGAGACGGAGGCGATGAACATCCGGCGTCGCGGACGATCGGGGATGGTGGACCGCACGATGAAACCGAGGCGCGTGAGTTGCAGGAAGACGAGCAGCAGAATGACCACCAGGCTCGCAAACGCGAGCAGGATCAACGCTCCAGTCCCCGGAGTAGGCATATCTCCCTATTGAACCATGCGAGCAGGGTGTTTCGGGGTTGGATTTGAAGGGTGCCGGCTGCGAGTGGGGATCCGAATCGAGTGAGCTTTGTCACGATTGGCCTTTACAGCGGCGCATATACTGTTTAAGGCGTCGAGAGCGTCACAGCGGAGCCTTCCGGAAACAGCTTCTTGTTTGCGAAGCGCATCCCTCATGCACGCGCGACCAGCAATCCAGGGTACTTCCGGCGCGCCATCGGCGCAGCCCCATTTCGATCAGGAGAAATACACGATGCGAGTTGCACTATTGACCGGCGGCGGAGACTGCCCCGGCTTGAATGCTGTGATCTATGCGGCAGTGCGCAAGGGAATTCAGACCTACGGCGATGAATTCATCGGGTTCCTCAACGGCTGGCGCGGCGTGCTCGACAACCAGTTCATCCCGCTCACGCTGGAGAACATCGACGGAATCCAACTAAAGGGCGGCACCATTCTCCACTCGTCGCGCACCAACGTGAAGAAGATTCCCGGCGGAATCGAGAAGGTCCAGGAAGTTCTGAAGACCAACAAGATCGATGCCCTCATTGCGCTGGGCGGAGATGACACGCAGTCCGTCACACTCTACCTGGCGGAGAACGGCATCAATGCGGTCGGTGTCCCGAAGACCATCGACAACGATATCAGCGGCACCGACCAGACCTTCGGCTTCGATACGGCGGTCATGATCGCAACAGAGGCGATCGATCGGCTGCACACGACCGCGGACTCGCACAATCGCGTCATTGTTTGCGAAGTGATGGGACGGGATGCGGGCTGGATTGCCTACGCGTCGGGCATCGCGGGCGGCGCTCACGTGGTGCTGGTGCCGGAGCAGGAGATCGACATAGATCATGTGTGCGCCCTGCTGAAGTACAACTACGATCACGGCAAGCACTACGGCATCGTCGTGGTTGCGGAAGGGTGCCATTTGCCGGAAGTCGGACAGGTGACGGGATCGAAGGAAGTAGACTCATTTGGTCACGCCCGTCTTTCAGGGATCGGAGAGGCTCTTGCCGGCATGATCGAGAAGAAGACCGGCTTCGAGACTCGCTCCGTGAACCTGGGCCACACGCAGCGCGGCGGCGTGCCGACGGCCTACGATCGCTTGCTGGGGCAGCGCTACGGTCTGCACGCGATCGACATGGTGCACGAGAAGAAGTGGGGCCGTATCGCTGTGCTGAAAGGCCTTGATGTCACCGATATCACGATCAAGGAAGCAATCGCCACGAACCGGCGTTTGGATCAGCGTTTCTTCGACGTGATCAGGGATCTTGAAGCGAAGGTGTAGGGCTGACCGGTCGGCTCTAAATCAGTGCAGGTGCTCCGGTCTCGACAGCCGAGACCGGGGGACTTCATCAACAACAGTCCGCCCCAGAGTTCCCCTTCTATTGTCTCTGCTGATCACTGACAACTGACCCCTGCCCTCATGCATTACCGTCTCTTCGAGGCCGCCGACTTCCCGGACCTGTATGCCATCGAGGAGGTCTGCTTCCAGCATCCATACCGTTTCACGCGGCGTTACATGCGCCAACTTGTAGTAGCTTCGAACTCTGTGACGTGGATCGCCGAAGAGAAGCTAAAGATGACAGGCTTTGCGATCGTTGAGTGGGCCGAGCAGGCGGCTGGGGTGATCGCCTATATCGCCACGATCGAAGTTCTGCCTGGATTCAGGAAGCTTGGAGTGGGTGCCGAACTTCTTCGCCGTCTTGAAGGCTCTGCGAACGCGGAAGGCGCGGTTGCGATCTGGCTCCATGTCGATCTGGAGAATGCAGCGGCCATCCGGCTGTACGAGCGGCTCGGTTACGCAAACAGCGGCCGCGCCGAGAACTTCTACGCGCGAAACCGTCCTGCTGCAATTTACGTAAAGCACCTGGTGTGAGCAGGGGTCACTTCCATCGCTGTCCGATTCGGGAGCGCAAGGGCTTGGATGTTGCCTGAGAGGAAGCAGGAGAACGGTTCCGAGCTGGTCGCCTGCTACTTTTACTCATCCCGCTGCATGACCTGATTACATCAGTACAGTGTAGTCTCCGCACTTTTGTCTGGGTACCAGCGGCGGCTGCAGCTGCTCGTTGCAGCGCGAATTGAGTGGGTTGCCCGACACTCCTGATGCACAATAGAGGGCAAGGCTCAAACCTCAAGGTGTACAGGAGAGGCTCGGAACGTGCGAGCAGCTTGGTGGCGGGATCTTTCGGGACCTTCGCGGTCGCTGGCGATCAGCGCGACCGTGCTGCTTTACGCGTCGGGGTTCGGCGGCGTTGAAGCCGTTGTGGTGATGATCCTGGGGCCGGCGCGCGACATCGTGATCAAGCCCTTCGTGATTCTTGGCTTCCTCGAGGCCTGCGCGATTCTGTTCTCCTCGATCGGCATCGTGGTGTCGATCATTTGCCTGATGTTCTACCACCCATATCTCTTGATCAAGCAGAAGATCTTTTTCCATCGAGCACGGAATGCGGCGCAGGTAAGCGATCAGTTCACCCACTTCGAAACGGTGCCGCGGACGCCGATGTACCACGCGGACGAAGACGGGGCGCCGGACTAGACAGGCGTAGTTCGCCGCGTGAAGCAGCGGCTCGGCGCAGATGCGGGGCTAGCGTTCGGCAACGAGATCCAGTAGATCGAAGAATTCAGGGAAGCTGATGGCTGCTGATTCTGCGCCCTGGATCAGCGTTTCGCCTTCGGCGCGGAGCGCCGCGACGCTGAAAGCCATTGCAATGCGATGGTCGCCGCCGGAGTCGATGACAGCGCCGTGAAGTCTCTGGCCACCGGGCACGTCGAGGCCGTCTTCGAACTCTTCCACTTCGGCACCCATCGCGCGAAGATTGCGGGCCACGAGAGCAATGCGGTCCGACTCTTTAACGCGTAGTTCCTTGGCGTCGCGTACGCGAATGCCACCGCTCGTGAACGGACCGATCGCGGCGAGTACTGGGAGTTCGTCAATGAGCTGCGCGGCGAGGGCTCCGCTGATGGTGGTGGAACCGAGACCTTGCGGGTCTGTGGTGATCTGAACGGTTCCGACGAGCTCAGAGTGCGACTCCTGAAGCTGCAGAACAGCGATGCGCGCTCCGAGAGCTGTGAGGACATCGAGCAGGGTGGCGCGTGTGGGGTTGAGGCCGATGCCGTCAAGGATGAGACCCGAGCCGGGGAACAGCGCAGCAGCACAGAGGAAAAATGCGGCGGAAGAGAGGTCGCCGGGGACAGCGGCTTCGATGGCGCGCAGAGTCTGCGGACCGTTGATCGTGACGGAGTCGATGGCGCGGGTGAGTTCAGCACCGAATGCGCGCAAAGCGAGCTCGCTATGATCGCGGGTACGTAACGATTCGCGGACGGTGGTGCTGCCGGCCGTTTGGAGTCCGGCGAGCAGGATACAGCTCTTGACCTGTGCGCTGGGGACGGGAGTGGTGTAGTCGAGGGCGCGGAGTTGAGTGCCCTTGATTGTGATGGGCGCGTGGCCGTCTGTGAGGGTGATGCTTGCACCCATCTCGGCCAGCGGCTTGCGAACCCGCTCCATAGGACGCCGTGAGAGGGATTCATCTCCGATGAGAGTGAAGGTCCCTTGCTGCGGCGCGAGCAGGCCGGAGATCATGCGCATGGTGGAGCCGGAGTTGCCGCAATCGAGCGGGTGATCTACGGGAGTGACGTGTCCGCCAACGCCGTCGATCTCGATGCGTCCGTCGTTTAACTTGCGCACACGTGCGCCGAGCGCCTGCATGCAGGAGAGCGTCGAAGCGCAGTCGGCTCCGGTGGAGAAATTGGAGAAGCGCGATGTGCCATCAGCGAACGCGCCGAGCATCGCGTAGCGGTGGCTGATGGACTTGTCGCCGGGAAGACGGAGGGTACCGAGAATGTTGCGCGCGGGGCGGATGATGCGTTCTTGCGTGGCGGTGGACAAGCGGGCTCCGGGGATTGGCGGTAGTTTCAGTTTACTAGGTAGTGAGTAGGGAGTAACCAGCACGTACAGCGAACTCTACTTCACTTTCAGAACGATGATAGTTTCGTCGTCGAAGCGGTCTTTGGAGCCCTGAAAGCGAGTGACGTCAGCGAGGATGGCGTCGGCGATGTGCTGGGCGGGGAGTTCGCGCGAACCGCAGAGAAGGCTCGCGAGACGATCTTCACCGTACATGTCGCCTTTCTCGTTCTCGGCGTCCAGGATCCCATCGGAGACAAAGACGATGGCGTCACCCGGCTGCGTGGCGACATTGAACTCCTCGTAAGTGGCGCTGGGGAACATGCCAAGTGGGAAGCCCTCGGCTTTCACGGTGACATTTTCTCCGCCGCGGCAGAAGATGGGCTGCACAGCGCCTGAATTGGCGACGGTAAGCGTGCGGTTGTCGTCGTTCCAGAGTGCGTAGAGCATGACAACATACTGCGAATCGAGTTTGCGTTCCTGGAGAGCCTCGTTGAGCAGTTCGAGCATGGCCGCTGGCGCAGGTTTCTGCTGCACCGCGGAGCGCATGATGCCGCTGACGAGCGCAGCGAAAAGGGCCGCCGGTGCGGCCTTGCCGCTGACATCACCGAGAACGACGGCGGTCTGGGTGTCTGTGTATTCAAGAAAGTCGTAAAGATCGCCGCCTATGGCGCGCGCAGGAAGAAAGCTGACGGCAAATTCGGCGTGTTCGTGCTTCGGGGGCGCGGTTGGGAGCAGGCGCAGCTGAACTTCGCGGGCCATCGCAATGTCACGCTCGAGCTGCTGCTCCTGCCGCCGAACGCGCTGGTAGAGGCGTGCGTTCTCGATGGCGATGGCAATCTGCGCGGCCATGGTGGTGAGAGTGCGCACGTGGTCATCGTTGAAAAATGCGGTGCGCGTGTGCTCCAGATCGAGGACGCCGATGACGCGTTCCTTGTAGAAAAGCGGGACGATGAGCTCCGAGCGGGTCTCGGCATTCATCGGGAGATAGCGCTGATCTTTGCGAACGTCGGGGACGTTGATGGGACGCCACTCGCGCACGGCAGCGCCGACCAGGCCGGTTGTGACCGAGATGCGGCGCATCGGGGCCTGTGCATAGCCGAATCGCCAGGCGTAGCGCGTGATCAGTGTCTCGCCCTTATCGTCCAGCAGCATGATGGAGAACATCTGGTAGTCGATGAGGCGGCGGAGCAGGTTGCCGACCTTGGCGAGAAGCGGGTCGAGGTCGAGGATCGAGATGATCTCGGTGGAGATTTCGTTCAGGACAGCTAGGGTTTCTGCCTGGCGGGAGACGCGCGTGTATAGTCTTGCGTTCTCGATAGCCTGGGCGACGCGCGAGCCGGTGAGTGTGAGCAGATGCAGGTGCTCGGGTTTGAAGAAGCCGGTCTGTTCGCTTTCGAGATCGAGGACGCCGATGAGGCGATTCTTGGCGATGAGCGGAATAGCGAGTTCGGAGCAGACGTTGGGGTTGACGTCGATGTAGCCTTCGATCTCCTTCACGTCGTTGACCAGCATAGGCTGGCGCGTCAGCGCCACCTGACCGACCACGCCCTTGCCGAGCGGAATTCGCATGCGCTGTGCCTCGGGCCTATGCCCGATCTGGAAACGCATACGGAGCTCGTTGGTGCGGTCGTTCACCAGCAGAATCGAAAAGATCTTGTAGGGAATGATGGAGCGGACGAGTTCTGAGGTGCGGTTGAGAAGCGTCTGAAGATCGAGGGTGGTGTTCAGGGTGTCGGCGATCTGCGCGAGGTAGCGAAGGTCCGTCGACTCAATGCGGGGGTTTGCGAGGTCGATGTGTGCGTGCGGATTCGCGGAGTCGACGGGGCGATAGTCTCCTTCGTACTCAGGCTCCGGACGCGTTGTAGGAGGAGTGGAAGACATGGGAGGACGAAGTTGATGATACAAGAGAACCGCAAGCTATTAGCTTTTAGCTTCTAGCTTTTAGCTCGCGAGTGTTGAGGTTATGAGGTATCCCTGAGGAGCGCCAGTCAACAAAATATTCGATAGGTCGCCCATGCGGCAGGCCACTGCCGGAGGCGCGTAACTAGAAGGCTAAGGGCTAACAGCTAAAAGCTGTCTTATTCCGCTCCGAGTTCGCGGACGATGTTGACGGATGCGGAGGCGCCGATGCGGTTGGCGCCAGCGTCGAGCATCGTTTTCACGTCAGCGAGAGTGCGAATACCGCCGGAGGCCTTGACGCCGCAGCGTCCGCCCGCTACACCGCGCATGAGTGCTACGTCAGCCGCGGTCGCGCCTCCGCCACCGAAGCCGGTAGAGGTCTTGATGTAGTCGGCGCCGGCCTGAATCGCGAGTTCGGAGCCCCGCAATTTCTCTTCAACGTTGAGCATGGCGGTTTCGAGAATGACTTTCAGGATGGCGCCATGATGGTGCGCTACGTTGGCCACCGCATGAACCGTGTGCTGCACGGCGTGGTGGTTTCCGCTTTTGAGCTGGCCGACGGGGATCACCATGTCGAGCTCTTTAGCACCGAGACGGGCGAGGGCTGCAGCCTCCTGCCGAAGAGTCGATACGAGTGATGCGCCGAACGGGAATCCGATCACGACACCGACGGGAATGCCGGTTCCGGAGAGCATTTCGACCGCAAGAGGCACCCAGACCGGATTGATCATTGCGCAGGCAAAACGGTAGCGAATCGCCTCATCGCAGAGGCTCTCGATCTGCTCGCGCGTCGCGTCCGGCTTCAGGATGGTGTGGTCGATGACTTGGGCAAGATTTTGCCAAGAGGAAAGCGTCCGAGTGGTAAAAGCGGCTGAATCGAAGGTTCCGTGGTCGAAATCTAGATCTTCATCACGGATCGGGGTAATTGCTGCCATTTGTACTTGCTCCTCGTTCAGGCCGCTCTTCGATCTACGGCGGCTTATCTTGCTGATACCGGCTGTTGAGTATAGTCCCTGGATCGCTGCCGGGCCACTGGCAACCGAGGTGTCGAGATGACCAAAGGAACTGGTGGATTAATCATGCGGATGATCCAGCCAGGGGCTGGATTCAGCTATATCCATGCGGGCGATGAGGCCGTCGCGGAATCGGTACGTATGGTAGACGGTTGTGTCCACGAGGAGGTTGCCTTTGATGTCATGGACGACCTGGTGCACTGTGACGACCCATTGCCTGTTGTCGTTGGGCTCAATGGACGTAGGGTCCACGCGTGGATTAAACATCGTGAACTGGCGTGTCCAGTACTCCCGCACAGCATCCTTACCATGGACGTGGCCGCCTTCCATTCCGTTCGCCCATTCCACTTCGGGATGCATGAGTGCGATGACCGCGTCGATGTTGCGGGCATTGAAGTCGCGATAAGCAGCGGTAAGAACGTCGCGTTCAGACATGAAGAAGGGCCTCTGGGTAGAGCTACTCAGGGTGATCGGGCGCCATAAGGCAGATGTCCGGCAGGTTACGATAGCGCTCGGCATAATCCATTCCATAACCGATGACAAATAAGTTTGGTATGGAGAATCCGACATAGTCTGCGTCAATCTTCTCGATGCGGCGCGATGGCTTGTCGAGCAAAGCGGCGATGCGAAGCGTCTTGGGCTTTTGCTGAAGGAGGACCTTGCGCAGGTAGGAGAGGGTGAGCCCGGTGTCGAGGATGTCTTCGACGACCAGAACGTTCTTGCCTTCAATTGGCTCGTCCAGGTCCTTGATGAGCTTCACCGCGCCGGAGGAGCGCTGGCCTTTGCCGTAGCTCGAGACGGCAACGAAGTCGAAGGTGGTGTCTACCTTAACGGAACGGGCAAGGTCGGCCAGAAAGATCGCGGCTCCCTTGAGTACGCCTACCATGACGAGTTTCTCGTCGTTCAGGTCGCGCGAAATCTGCGCGCCCATTTCCGCGACCTTCTCCGCGATCTGCTGACGCGTGTAGAGAACCTCGAGTCCCTGGTAGGTAATGGTGGCCATGAAGACAGTATCGCGCGAGAAGCTGGTGAAAGGAGAGGGCTTCTGTGAAAATCGGGGCTCTCCTGATCGGGGGCGGGATGTAACTTCAACGAAGTTGAGGCCGTCTATACTGAAAAAGAATGGTTCCCTACATACATCTCTGGCACTTCAGCATTCCAACCTTCGGGTTGATGTTATGGCTCGCGGCGGTTGCGGCGGCGATCATCATGGACCGCGGCTTCAAGCGCGCGAGGCTGGACGGCGATGCAGTGGGGATGGTGGCGACTGCGGTTCTGGCCGGCATTGTGGGCGCCAAGCTTTGGCACGTGGTCGACACGCCAAGTGAGTTTCGGGACCTGGGCTGGCGCGTGCTCTGGGACACCGCTGGGTTCGCCTGGTTTGGCGGACTCGTATTCGGAATTTCAGCGCTTTTGATTCAAGGATGGCGCGCCAAGATCGGGGCACTGCGAACGCTCGATCTGGCTGCTCCTGCTGCGGCTATCGGGTACGGAATCGGGCGGATCGGGTGTTTCCTGTCGGGCGACGGGTGCTACGGGATCGAAACCAAACTGCCGTGGGGAATGGCCTTCCCGAACGGGATTGAGCCCACCCCGCCGGGCGTGCGGGTACATCCGACGCCGCTCTACGAGTTCGGTATGGGGCTGGTGATCGGCTGGTATCTCTGGTGGCGCGCAGGAAAGCGGCACGGCACGGGCGCAATCGTCGGCGAATACCTGGTGCTGAGCGGGATCGCTCGTTTTCTGGTGGAGTTCATTCGCCGCAATCCGAAGATCATCGCGGAGTTGTCGAATGCGCAGCTGGCCAGTCTGGGATCCGTGGTGGTGGGTGCGGGGCTGATCTGGTGGGCAAGCCGTCGTCCGCTAACGGAACCGGGTGCTGCAACGACGCCTGTGGGTAAAGCCGCCTAGCTTTGGTCTCTCGGGGCCTTACTGAGGCTCGTCCGTGAGGCATTGCAGAAGGACGCGCGGATGGATGGGCTTGGCGAGGATCTCGAAGTGATGTCCGCTTGCCTGAGCCTGCTCGAGCAGATCGGCCGTGGCGGCCTGGCCTGAAAACAGGATGATGCGGCAAGAGGGAACAAGCTGCGAGATGCGGATCGCCGCCTCGATGCCCGTCATTCCTTCCATGATTACGTCGCTGATCAAGACATCGGGCGAGAGCTGTGCCGCCGTATTGATCGCATCCTGCGCGCTGTAAACGGCGCTGGCCTGGAAACCGTTCTTATTCAGGATGAGAGCCAGCGTGTTTGCGATGATCTGTTCGTCATCGAGGATGAGTACACGCCGTGATGTCTGAAGGGTTGCCATCGTGTTCCTTTTCCGGTTGAGCAAAACTCTGGGATCTGAAGAGTCCGGTAAAACGGAACAGCAAGATTCAGAGGCCCGATAATCATGTGCAGTCAGTAAACCCCAGAAAAGACGAAAGCGAGTGGGAAGCTTTCCTCTAGAACCCTAAGGCCCAGCCTCACGGTCATTGTGGAGTTGAATTGAGTGTTGCAAATCCTGAAAGAACTTGTAACTGGGTAAACTCCTAGGCTCGTGGGAGTTGCGAATCAGACAGGAATTCGGCCTCTGGAACTGGCCCGGGGATCTCGTCATTCAGACCCGCAGCGGCAGAAAAAGTCGCCTTGAAAGGCCACAAATTTTCCTCGGAATTCACTCTGTCAGACCATGACAAGCGGCTACAGCCGTTTCAGAAACGCCAATGCTTCGCGCAACTGGGGAAAACGCGCCTCGTCGGCCTTGAACTCCCGCGAGTGAACGCAGCGGCGCAGCCCGCGCATCTTGACTGGATGCTTGAGGTGGAGCATCTCGTGGTAAAGCAGGTACTCGATGGCGTAGCGCGGGCTCGAGGGCCGATCGAAGACACGGCTCACCACGATGGTGTTGTGCGCGGCGTCGTAGTGGCCCAGCGAACGGCGCGCCATGCCTTCGCTCCAGGTCAGGTCAGGGCGGCCGAGGAGACCGCCGAAGAAGCGCGTATTCAGCGAGTCGAAGACCTCTTCGAGGTTGTAGAAGTGGCCTTGCGGGCCGGTGTAGCGCTTGCTTCCGCGCGCGTGGCGGATGAGTTCGGTCTGCCGCGTCACTGCTGCGCTGGTGGTGAAGCGTTTGAAGCGGACGTTATGCGCGGCATCGATCGGCTTCTTGTAAAGCTTCGCCAATAGTATGTGCGCGATCGCGCGAATCACGCTTTCGGGCGCGCCTTCGATGAGATCGGACAGGCTCACGAAGATCTTGCCTTCGCGCAGACGGATCGTTGTGTTCAGCGAAGTGAATCTGCGGAAGCGAACCGCGATAGGAGGGATCGGCGCCCTTGGGCGTAATGCTCGATATTCCTGTTCAAAAATGGGGATGATTAGTTCTACGGTCACCAAATTTGAAATTAGCACATGGAGCAGCAGGGAACGAGGTGACGAGGTGACGAGGGAACGAGGGAACGAGAGAGCAGTGAGTAGAGAGTAGCGAATACGAACGAGCTAGGGCGCTACTGCGGTTTAGGCTCGGCGCGTTCCTGGCCGCGCTCATCCTTGTGCGCTTCGAAGTAGGTAGTCTGCTCGGTGAAGATGCGCTGCGCCTGATCGGCTACATCCTGACCGGCTTCTATCGCTTCTTTACGCGACAGGTCGAAACCATTCTCGCCAGCAAGAGCTCGCAGCGTACGCAACCACTGTTGCGATTGCTCTGCCAGAGTCTTCAGCGCCGGGCGCATGTCGGCATGACGGTCGGAGTAGGTATCGAGGTTGGAGCCGAGCTCATCCATCAGCGTGGCGACATTCTGGAGCTCCTGATCGAGCTTGTGCGCACGCGCGTCGGACTTGCCGCGATTGGTCAGCGCCCGAACCGCGTTCACGTGTTCGTTGACGAATTGCGTGTAGAGCTTGACGCGCTCGTTGGGATCGATCCCGGCTTCGCGTATCTTCTCGACCTGCGCTTCGGTGAGGGGATCGTGATGGTCCTTCTGCGCCGATGCGCTGAGCGACGGGAGAGCTAAAACGATGACCGCAGCGGGAAGCAGGAAGAAGGAACGCATAGCGCGCGCAATACCTTGCGTTCCATTCAATCACACGAGAACTCAGCGGGCAACGTGCGCAGGTTCGCCCGTTTGCGATGCGTTCAGGGTTTTGCCGAGCTATTTGTGAAAGACTTCAAGCATGGTTTCGCTCTCCGCCTTGTTCACCTGAGCGAGCGTGGCTTCAACCACGTCGCGATCGTCGGTGCTGCTGTTGTGCAGAAATTCGGTGAGGCGGAAGGCGGTGTGGCGCAGAAGGATCTCGGCATTCTTGAGCCGCTTGTTGTTGTCGGCCATGCTGAGATGGAGCTTCCTGGTCACATTCTGGATCTGCTTGAGAAGGTCGGTGGCCTTGTCGGTTTCCCCGGCGGCGTACTGCTTCATGCTGAACTCGGTCATCTGGTGGATGAGTTCGGCATAAAGAAAGGCCTGTTCGCGGGGCTGGGCTGAGGGAATGCGTGCCTCGAGGGCGGAGATGGTCTGCTGGTCGATCATCTTGTCGTCGGGGGAAGATGCACGAGCGGGGACCGCGAGTGCGACGAGGGAGAGTACGGCGATCGAGCAAACCAGGGACCGCATGAGGAACCTCCGCTAGAGCGGGATTAGAGCAGAACTCCAGTTCCTACTGCCGTGTTAATAAACACATCACTTGCCTTTCTCCAGTGGAGAAAGAGTCGCCTGGGAACCGTCAATCTGCCTGATGTGAAGCAGGTGCCAGCGTTACCCCAGATTGGTGATCAGACTATAGGAGCAATCCGGGAGAATGCGCAAGTGAAAAGCGTCAGGTGTTTAAGTACGATCGAAAGGGCCTCAACTAATACAGGACCATGAATGCCCGGTCTATCTATCTCTTCTTTTCGAGTACCAGGAGCCGCTGTTTGGCCTGCCATTCCTGATCGGGAAATTTGCCGCCGGACGATTCTAAGAAGTGGTGGTAGTAGGTGATTGCTGCCACCCGGTCGTTCAATGTGTCATACGATGTGGCCCAAAGAAAGTAGGTTGCAGGTACGTCAGGAATAAACTTGGAGCGCATGGTGAGGGCATGGATCGCCAGCGACGGCTGGTGCAGTTTCGACGCGCAAAAGGCGATTCCGGTCCATGAGTCGGCGCTGCCTGAGTCGAGCTTCGTGGCCTTGTCGAACACGGCCAAAGCCTGAGCGTACTGCTGTTGACGAACAAGGTTCTGCCCGTGCGAGACGAGGAGGGAGATGTCGTCGGGATTTTTGGCGAGCAGTGCCGTATAAAGCTTGTCCGATCCTGCGAGGTCACCCGCTTCCGCCAGAACGTCAGCAAGCATGCTGGTGATGGCGAGGTTGTCGGGGTGCGCGGTGTGCAGCTTCTGCAGGAGCGGCAGCGCGTCAGAGTTGTTCTGCGCGGCCAGGACCGTGGCCAGCTGGGCGTTCAGGACGGGGTTATCGGGCTCCTGTTGCAAAGCGGAGCGAACGAGCTTCTCGGCCTCGGGATACTGCTTCGCTTCGATCAGCACATGGGCGAGACCGGAATTGGCGCCGACGGATTTGGGGTCGCCAGCGAGGACGCGGCGGTAGGCTTTCTCTGCGGCCTGGTGGTCTCCGGTGTCTTCGGCAAGATCGGCCGCGAGGAGGGTATCGGCCGGGGTTCCGGGGGAGAGTTTCAGCGCTTCGAGCAGCTCGTCTGAAGCGAGCTTGGCATTGCCCTCGCCGTCGGGTCCAGGCTTGTCCAGGCGTGCGAGGTTGCGCCAGGCCGTGGCCTTCAACTCGGAGCCGGCCTGACCGGGATTGAGAGTCGTTGCCGTGGAGAGTTCGGTGTGAGCCTCGTCGCGCTTGCCCTGCCGGGCGAGCAGGAGACCGAGAGCCAGGTGGGATTCGAAGGAGTTGTGGTCTGCTTCGATCGACTGGCGGTAGAAGCCGGCGGCGCGGTCGAGCTGGTCCTGGTGATCGGCTACGTAGCCGGCGTCAAAGAGCGCCCGGGCGTCATTGGCGTGATTGGCGAGGTAGGCGTCGAGTTTTGTGGAGGCGGCCTTCCAGTCGGAGGAGGCGATGGACGCCTCGGCGTCGGCGAGGGAGGGATCAATATCCGCTGTCTGGTCGGATTTCTGTGCGGGTTGTGACGGGGAGTCCTTAGGCTTTTGCTGCTGAGAACTCACAAGAGCGGGCGCGCAGAGAAGGGCACAGAAGATGGTGAAGTGACGCACGAGTACCTCAATGAAATCTTATCGGGCTGATGACGTTTAGACGAAGCCAGGCCGAGAACAGACAGGCTCCGCTGTCCAAGACGATTGCTTAAACGATTGACCAAGTGTTTTGGTGGATGTTAGGTTTGCGGCGCCGGGAGGAAGTCATGGATCGACGGACGTTTCTGGGGAATTCACTGGCGGCCGCGGGCGGAGCGCTGGTCGGCGGTCGCATTTCGAACGCAGAGAACACGCCGGCACCGCAAAGCGCGTCTAGCACGCGTCAGCAAGTGCCTGGCGCGATCGCGCAGAGCGAGATCGAGGCGGCGCGGTTTCCGGATGGGTTTCTCTGGGGAACGGCCACGGCGGCGTTTCAGGTTGAGGGCGCGTGGAACGAGGACGGCAAGGGCGAGTCGATCTGGGATCGCTTCACGCACACACCGGGCAAGGTAAAAGGCGCGACGACGGCGGATGTGGCTTGCGATCAGTACCACCTCTATCCGCAGGACATGGCCCTGGCGAAGAAGCTCAACCAGAAGAGCTACCGCTTTTCGATCTCGTGGCCGCGCATCCAGCCGATCGGAACAGGCGCGCCGAACATGAAGGGCGTGGACCACTACAGCCGGTTTGTGGACGAGATGCTGAAGAACGGATTGCGGCCGTTCTGCACGCTCTATCACTGGGATCTGCCGCAGGCGCTCGAGGACAAGGGCGGATGGCCGAACCGCGATCTGGCGGGATACTACGCGGATTACGCGGGCATTCTCGCGAAGCATCTTGGCGATCGGATTACGATCTGGGCACCGTTCAACATGCCTTGGTCGGTGGCGTACATGGGCTATGGCGTCGGCGCGCTCGCGCCGGGGCGCGCCAACTTCGATGACTTCCTGAAAGCTCTGCATACGCTGACGCTGGCGCAGGGGCAGGCACTGCGATCGATTAAGGCTGCTTCTTCGAAGGCGACGGTGGGTAGCGCGTACGGAATGTGCCCTGCGTATCCCAAGACGGATTCGGAAGAAGATCGCGCGGCGGCTGCGCGCTACCACGCGATGAACAACGTGTTCCTGCTGGAAGCGGCAATGCACGGACGCTATCCGAAGGCGTTTGTCGGCGATCCGCCGTACGACAAGATGGGCATGAAGCCGGGAGATGAAGAGATCATGCATGCGCCGCTCGACTGGGTCGGCTTCCACTACTACACGCGGCGCGTCGTGTCGGATGCGAGCAAAGTGCAGAACTCCAGCGGTGGCGGATTCAGCGGTACGGAGATCGAAGCTGATCCCGCGACAGGCCGCGATCCGTATACGCGCTTCCGTGCCGAGATGCCGACGGAAGGCCCGCTGACCGAGTCGGGCCTGGAGGTTTGGCCGCGAGGGATATACGACCTCGTGACGCAAATCTCGAAGGAGTACGACCATCCGATCATTGAGATCACAGAGAGCGGATGCGGCTATCTCGATGCACCGTACGAGAAGGAAAACGGGCGAGTGCCGGATACGCGCCGGATCGCCTGGTTCCAGCAGGAACTCGCGGAGCTGGGGCGGGCGATCAAGGATGGAGCTAAGGTGCGGTCCTTCCATGCGTGGAGCCTGATCGACAACTTCGAGTGGTCGAACGGACACACCGAACGATACGGGCTGATCTACGTGGACTATCGCGATCAGAAGCGAACGATCAAGGATTCAGGGTTGTGGTACGGGAAGGTGGCTGCGACAAACCGGCTGACCTGACTGAGTTGTGGTTGGCGGTATTACTTGCGCACCGACGGGTACCCCCTCCCCCTACCGGTACTTCGTCGACAACTGTCCTTCTTTGTTCTACTTACAGGAACCAGTGCGCCGCAAGTGTATCTAATGATTGGACTTACGCACAAGGTGCTTGCAAACAAAGAAGTTAAGGGATGATCGGTTCGCTTGTCCTGAATGGCAGGAAGAGGGTGGAACCCGAGTTTCTTGGTTGATCGTCATGCTCTGATTATGACGAATTCGAAGAAACAAACTGCAAACTGGCCACAGATTTTGGGCGTTTCGAATGAAGCGCTTAGCCTCATTCGAGTACGCGTGCAGCTTGACCTCGCGTCAGGTCTGTGCGGAAACCTCAGGAGAGCTTCGCGCTGTCGCCGTTGCTAGCACCGGGCGCCTGGATGGTGGCCTGCTCAAAGAGCCACTCAGGGTCGCAGCCGAGCGCTTCAGCGATCTGCTGCTGCATCTGTTTGCCAGGGACGCGGACGCCGTTGATGATCCGGCTCAGATAGGCCTCGTCGATGCCGACCATCTTGGCGAGGCGGTTCTGGCGCATGCCCATGGTATAGACCCGAAGCTTGAGGTTCGGATAGATGAACCGCTCTTTACCTGCAGCAGAAACACTGTCCTGACTCTTTGGCGCGTTCATCTCTTCCATCGTTCCCCCATGGCTTCAAAGTTGAAGCTGATCCGAAAGTAGTTCTTTCTACAAGAACTTGCCAATCCCAATTGGTAATTTTGGACCTTGTTTGTAGTAATGCCGTTCTGTTACGGAAGAGAAGCAAGCACGCGTGTTGAACCGACTTTCAGTGGTCGATCGCAGCCGCGTTTCTGGAACTCTGCAAAGCCGGAACGCCGGGGAGCATGGAACCCAGAACGGCAGCATCAAGGTAGCCGTGAGAACGCTGGCGAAAACCCGTCAAAGGCTATAATGGTAGTGTGACTACGACTGCGCTCGATTCCATCCCCAACCGTGCTGCAAACGACGTTTCCTCCGACCAGAAGCGGGTGCTTCTGTTGAAACCACGCGGGTTCTGCGCAGGAGTCGTACGCGCGATCGACATCGTGAACATCGCGCTGGAGACCTTTGGTGCGCCGATCTACGTTCGACGCGAGATCGTGCATAACCGCTACGTTGTCAACGAGCTGGCGGAAAAAGGCGCGATTTTCGTGCATGAGATCGACGATGTGCCGGACGGACATCGCGTGATCTACTCCGCTCATGGGGTCTCTCCCGCGGTGCGGGAGCGCAGCAAGGGACGCGGACTGAAGGTAATCGATGCGACCTGCCCGCTCGTCACCAAGGTTCACATCGAGGCCGTGAAGTTTGCCAAGCAGGGATACTCGCTGGTGTTGATCGGCCACCGCGATCACGATGAGATTGAAGGAACGCTGGGAGAAGCTCCGGATGTGACGCAGGTGGTTTCGAGCGCGGCTGAGGTCGAGACCCTGGAAGTGCCGGACCCGAACCGTGTGGCGTACCTGACGCAGACGACGCTGTCTCTGGATGAGGCCCGCGACATCATTCACGCGCTGAAGCAGAAGTTCCCCAACATCGTCGGACCGCACTCGCAGGACATTTGCTATGCCACGGAGAACCGCCAGGTAGCCGTACGCAACGTGGCGCACAATGCGGACCTGGTGCTGGTGGTGGGATCGACGAACAGCTCGAACTCGAATCGGCTCGTTGAGGTTTCGCGGAACCTTGGAACCATCGGGTACCTGATTGATAACTCGCAGGCGATCGATCCGAAGTGGCTCCAGGGAGTGTCTACTGTTGCAGTGACAGCAGGCGCTTCCGCGCCTGAGGTGCTGGTGGAGGACGTGGTCAATTATTTGCGTCAAACCGGTTTCTCGAGCGTCGAAGAGGTAGAAGTCATGCCGGAGAATGTGCGGTTTGGCCTGCCTCCAGAGATCGTGCAGGCGATCGGCAGCTCGGGGGGCGCGGAGCAGGTTCCGGTTCGCTGAGCGGGTTAACCAACGCGCATCGGGCCCTCGGAATCGAAGCGAAGTTGGCCTCGGTCGCGGGGTAGAATTGCTGCTCGATAAGGCGGAAACGAAGCGGAATCGAACCGGACTCGAGCAGGGGACGGAAGCGATTTCGGGCATTTGAAACATCGAGGACCAGATATCGCATGAGTACACAGCTGAGTCAGCCAAAGTCGACGGTGCCGAAGTTTGGCCGACTGGATGCCGCTCTTGCAGATGTGAAGTCGGCGATCGAGCGTTCATGCGAATACCTGCTGGGCCGGCAACACCCCGAAGGCTACTGGTGCGGCGAGCTCGAAGCCGACTCGATGCTCGAGGCGGATTACATCTTTCTGCACACGCTGCTCGAGTCGGGTGACTCCGGGCGTTTGAAGCGCGCATTCACCGAGATGATGCGCTACCAAAAGGATGACGGAAGCTGGAGTCTTTATCCCGGCGGTCCGGGAAACATCTCGCTGACGGTGAAGTGCTACTTCTCTGCAAAGCTGATGAATGTGCCGGCGAGCGATCCGCGGCTTTCGCTGGCGCGTGAGTGGATTCTGGCGAACGGCGGTGTGGTCGCGTGCAACACGTTCACAAAAATGTATCTTTGCGCGCTGGGCCAGTATGACTACGATGCGGTGCCCGCGATTCCGCCGGAGATTGTTCTCTTTCCGAACTGGTTCTACTTCAACATCTACGAGATTTCAGCGTGGTCGCGTTCGATTCTTGTGCCGCTGGCGATCATCTACGCGAAGAAGCCTTACAAGAAGATTCCGCAGGAGCACGCGATTGACGAGCTCTTTGTGGGCGGACGCGCGAACGCGAATCTGCGGCTGCAGTGGGATCGGAAGAACAAGATTTCGTGGCGGAACTTTTTCATCGGGATCGATCGGCTGATGCACTGGGCTGAGGCTGTCCATTTGCGGCCCGTTCGCAAGCTGGCGTTGAACAAGGCAGAGAAGTGGATGCTGGAGAGGCTGGAGATGTCGGATGGCCTGGGCGCCATCTATCCGGCCATGATGAACGCCATCATTGCGCTGCGCTGCCTTGGATATTCGGAAGACGATCCGCAGGTCATTCGCGCGCGCGACGAGTTTGAGAAGCTGGGCATCGAGCAAGAGGCTACGCCGGAGTTTCCGTACCCGACATTCCGCATGCAGCCGTGCATGTCGCCGGTGTGGGACACGGGACAGGCGATCTATGCGCTGGGTGAGGCCGGCGTGCCGCGCAATGATCCGCGCATGCTGAAGGCCGCGGACTGGCTGCTGTCGAAGGAAGTTCGTCACAAGGGCGACTGGGCGGTGAAGGTTCCGAAGACGGAGCCAGGCGGCTGGTACTTTGAGTTCAACAACGAGTTCTATCCCGACACGGACGACACAGCGCAGGTGCTGCTTGGCCTGAGTAAGGTCGATAATCCGCGCGAGCGTTATCAGCACCAGGTGGCGCAGCGCGCGATCGAGTGGGAGTTTGCAATGCAGTGCCGGAATGGCGGCTGGGGCAGCTTCGACAAAGACAACACGAAGATGATCTTCCAGTACATTCCGTTTGCCGACCACAACGCGATGCTCGATCCGCCGACGGTCGACATTACAGGCCGCATGCTGGAGATGCTGGCGGCTTACGGCTACACGCAAGACGACAAGCGCGTACAAAAGGCAATTCAGTTCATCCTGAGCGAGCAGGAGCCGGACGGAAGTTGGTTCGGTCGCTGGGGCGTGAACTACATCTACGGAACGTTTCTGGTTCTGCGCGGGCTTGAGGCGATCGGCTTCGATCACAACGAGCCGCAGATTCAACAGGCTGCCGAGTGGATCAGGATGGTGCAGAACTCCGACGGCGGCTGGGGCGAATCGTGCGGGACCTACGACGATCCGGATACGCGCGGGGTGGGAGTCAGTACGCCATCGCAAACTGCGTGGGCGCTGCTCGGATTGCTCGCGGCGGGCGATGACAGGTCCGACTCCGTGGCGAAGGGAATTCGCTGGCTGCTCGATCGTCAGCTTCAGGATGGCAGCTGGGATGAGTCGATGGGCGAAGGCGCGAGGCGTGAAGGCATCATCACCGGCACTGGATTTCCGAAAGTGTTCTACCTGGCGTACACGCTGTACAGACAGTATTTCCCTTTGATGGCTCTGACGGCTTATCAGCGGGCGATGGAGAAGAGCGGCTCATAAGTGTCAGCTGTTCGCTTCGTCGACGAAGTACGACGCACTAACAATGTTTTGGCTGAGAGCTTGTAATAAAGAGCTACAAGCTGGCCTGGAGGATTTTCCCGAATATGGCTATTCCCATCTCACAGGTGTGGACCGTTGCCTCATACGTGTGGAAGCAGAAGCTGAAGGGCGTCAAGCGCTATCCGACGGTGCTGATGCTCGAGCCGCTGTTCCGCTGCAACCTGGCGTGCGCCGGCTGCGGCAAGGTGCAGTATCCTCCCCACGTGTTGAAGCGGATGCTCACGCCTGAGGAGTGCTTCGCGGCTGTTGAAGAGTGCGGCGTCCCCATGGTGGCTATTCCCGGCGGAGAGCCGCTGCTGCACCCGCAGATCGTGGAGATCGTGAACGGGCTTGTGGCGCGCAAGAAGTATGTCTACATGTGCACCAATGCCCTGGAACTGAAGAAGCGCCTGCACGAGTTCACTCCATCGAAGTACCTGACATTTTCTGTTCACCTCGACGGACAGAAAGAACACCACGACTTCTCGGTGTGCCGCGAGGGTGGATACGACATCGCAGTGGAAGGCATCAAGGAAGCGGTGAAGCGCGGCTTCCGCGTAACGCCGAACTCCACGTTCTTCGACGGAACCGATCCGAACAGCGTTCGCGCACACTTTGACGAGATGATGGCGATTGGCGTGGAGGGCATCGTGCTCTCGCCGGGCTACAGCTATGACAAGGCACCCGATCAGACGCACTTTATGGGCCGAGCCCGCGTGCGCAAGCTTTTCCGCGCGATTCTTTCGAACCGCAAGAAGACCTGGAAGTTCAATATGTCGCCGCTCTTTCTGGAGTTCCTGATGGGCGACCGCAATTACGACTGCACGCCCTGGGGCTCGCCCGCGTACAACATCTTCGGCTGGCAGAAGCCTTGCTATCTGCTGCAGGACGGCTACGCTGAGAGCTTCAAGGAACTGATGGAAACCACCAAGTGGGAAGACTACGGCGTGGGCAGCGGCAATCCCAAGTGCGCGAATTGCATGGTGAGCTGCGGTTACGAGCCCACGGCGGTTCTCGACGGCTTCCTCTCGCTGAGCGGCTTCTGGGGTATGGTGAAGGGCACGTTCAGCACCTACAAGAGCAAGCACGCGCTCAAGCAACTCAATGAGTGGGACGCGCACGCACACAGTCAACTGGTGCAAATCGAAAAGCCATCCCGCGTTCTGGAGGAGACCAACGCATGAGCGCAGAGGTCCTGAAATATACGCGAGAGCAGATCGAGGCGCTTGAGATTGCGCCGGGCGCTGTGCATGAAAACCTGGAGGGCTCGGTGCCGTCGCTGGCGACCGACGAAGAAGTGCGCCAGGCGCTTGAGAAGGCTTTCGATTATCGCGGCGATGTCACAATCACCACGAAGGCCGGAACGAAGGTCGAGGCCTACATCTTCAACAGGCAAACCGGGTCGACGCTCGCAGATTCGTACGTTCAGTACTTCGCACCGAATGTGGCGACCAAGCAGAAGCTCAGCTATGCGGAGATCGCACGGCTTGAGTTTACGGGCAAGGATCGCGCCGCGGGCAAGCACTGGGAAGACTGGGTGAAGGCTTACAACGAGCGCAAGGCAGCCGGCGAGAAGAATATCGCGCTGCTTCCGGAAGCGGAGTAGGCAGAAGATTACACGGGCAGGAGAAAGGCGCGGCGTGACCGCGCCTTTTCTGTTGTGAATTCAGCTATTGAAGCCGCGGACGTGCCGGTTGGCTTGCGTCTGCCGTGTTGGTGTCGCGCGGCATCATTGAGACAACCAGATATTCGCGGTCCTTGTTGTCGAGGTCTTCGACACGCAGGACCATCTTGTCTTTCGAGAGGAAGAATTGCGCCTGCTGGCCGACCGGGAGCAGAACGGGATGCTTATCGTCTTTGGGACGGATGCGGTAGGTGACGGCATCGGTCTCGAGGATGTACTCCTGGCAGAGAACTTCTTCGGTCTTTTTATGTGAACTGTCGGTCCCGAGCAGTTCGCCGGTGAGCGTCTTGGCGTCTTTCTCAGCCATGCCGCAGGGCACCGAGGCCATCTGAAGGAGTTTGCCGGAGCGGTAGTGGTGCGGTTCTTTCGCGTAAGCGGACGCTGCGATGACGAACGTGAGGCAAAGAGCAATATGGGAGCGCAAGAGAATTGACCTCCGTTGCGGGAATGTGCGCGGCGCTGGGGGAACACGCACTGACCCTTATTGTCTTGATTGGGAGGCGAGTAGAACAGGTATCCGAAGTAATGACGCTTTAGATTAAAGCGGGCATCCATGCCCATTTGAGCTGCGTACTGCGCGGCGAGTGTTACTGCGGCTCGGTAAAATAGGAGTTCATGGTGCGAACCTTGAGGCCGGAACGATCGACTTTGATTTCGAGCGAGTGCATTTCTCCGGGACCGTTCTGGGCAGGCGGAGCGTTGAAGGCGATGGAGTAGTACCACTCGGCATCGCGGATGCAGGTGCGAAGATCGGCGGTCATGTCCGTGCTCGCGCGGAGGGAGCGGCCGCCGGTGCGCTCGGCAAATTCGCTGACCGCAATGCGCGGGAATTCGGCGTTCGCTGAAGATGTGGCCGCGACCGCTTTGCCGGCGGCATTGGCGTCCTGCTGATTCTCAGGGCCAGATGAGATGGAGTACATCGTGATCTGCGCGGCGCGAAGGTCGTGCAGCAATTCCGTGAATGTGTGGGTGTAGCCTTCGCGCTGCTTCGCATCGAGCCGTTCAAAGTCGTCGTTCGAGAGGGAAGGCCAGCCGGAGCCGATCCAGATCAGGAGCGTACGTCCGCCGGAGGTTAACTGTTGCTGGGCAATGCCGTCGAGAGCGGCAATGGAGTCTTTGAAGTGAACCGCACGGCAGTTCGATGCCGTTGCGCCCGAATCCTTTTTGCTTCCGGAGGTATTCTGCTGGAGCGCGGGCTGGTCGGCTCCGCAGAAGTTGGAGTGGACATTCTTTGTGAGCTTCACAAACGCGCGGCCGATTGCGTTGCGATCGGTTGTGGGAGAAGTTGCGCTCAGATGGCCGTTGAACCAGAGCGCGAAGGCGGTAGGTGCCGGCAGAGGTTTGTGGCTCTCGGCTAGATAATTGAAGATGGCGTTTTTTTCGGATGCGAGTTCCGGCGCTGGTGTATTGACCGCATCCAGCAGGATGAGGACCTGCGTTCCGTCGCTCTGCGCCTGACCGTCGATAGGATGAAACGCGATGATTCTGCGCGGCTGGTGATTATCGTAGAGGCTGAACTCTTCGGCACGAAGATCGGAGACGGGATCTCCGGAAGCGTTCATTACCTGAACGTTCATCGTGATGCGGTGTGTGACGCCGGACCGCTCTTCACGATCTTCTTTGGAGCGAGTCTTGAGGACAGGATGTTGAGGGAACGCTGCGGTACAGACGATGGCCAGGATGAGCCCGGCGCCGAGTTGAGCCGCTGACCTGGGGTTCAGGCCACAGTACCGCATGTCTTTACGATACGCGGAACGCAGGATGCCTGTCATGCAGGCAGAGTGGTGCTACTTAGCCGAACAGCGCGGTGATGATGTGATTGACGGCGAAGGCCCCGGTCCAAGCAAGGGTGAGCATCCAGGCGAACTGCACCGCGGGCCACTTCCAACTGTTTGTTTCGCGCCGCACGACCGCCATGGTGGAGGTGCATTGCATGGCGAAGGCAAAGAAGATCATGAGCGCGACTGCACCGCCGAGAGTCATGTCGGTGTGCAAGGCGTTCTGCAGGTGCATGGTCTGGGTCTCAGGGTCTGCGCCGTAGAGCGTGCCCATGGTGGAGACCATGACTTCGCGGGCGAGGACACTGGAGATGAGCCCGATGCCGACCTTCCAGTTGAAACCGAGAGGAGCAATCGCAGGTTCGATGAAGTGGCCCATTTTGCCGATGACGCTGTCGGCGAGTTCGGGCGCGGTGTAATGGCCGCCCGGGCCTGGAACCGGAGGAATATGGGCTAGCAGCCACAAGCCGAGCGTGACGGAGAGGATGACGGTTCCGGCCTGGCGCATGAAGACCTTGGCGCGATCGACGAGGCGCATGCCAAGAGAGCGCAGAGTGGGCATGCGGTACTGCGGCAGCTCCAGGATGAAGGGAGCTTCGCTGGATTTAAGGATCGAGCTCTTCAGCAGCCATGCTGTTGTCATGGCTGCGACGAAGCCGGCGAGATAGAGGCCGAGCATGACGATCGTCTGAAGGCCAAGAAACCCATGAAGGAATGTTTTGGCCGGAATGAACGCTGCGATTAGCAACATGTAGACGGGCAGCCTGGCCGAGCAGGTCATGAACGGTGTGACAAGGATGGTAGCGAAGCGGTCGCGCTTGTTCTCGATGGTGCGCGTGGCCATGATGGCTGGAACGGCGCAGGCGTAAGCCGAGAGGAGAGGGATGAAGGCTTTGCCGTTGAGGCCGGTGGTGCGCATGACGCGATCGGCGATAAGAGCGGCGCGGGCGAGATAGCCGGAATCTTCGAGGATTCCGATGAAGAGGAAGAGAAGGAGTATCTGCGGCAGAAAGACGAGGACGGAAGAGATGCCCTTCCATGCGCCATCGATGACGAGCGACTGCAACCAGCCCGCGGGGAGCAGCGGCCTGACGAGCGCACCCATCTTGGCGAGGACGTCGCCGAAACCATCGCTGAGAGGCTGGCCGATGGAGAAGACAACTTCGAAGACACCGATGACGACGGCCAGGAAGAGCAGCGGTCCCCAGATGCGATGGAGAAGAATGCTGTCGAGCTTGCGGCTGTTCTCGGCTGAGAGCGGAGCCTTGTAGCCGGTTCGACGGCTGACCTGCGCGGCCCAGCGATGCGTGCTGGCGGCGTTGCCGAGCACGGGCAGGGTGAGAAGCTGCTCCGCTTTCTTTGCGGCGGGTGGCAGAGCGCACTGGTTGAGAAACAGGGGAACGGCGTCGAGACCGGATCCGTGGACAGCGCTGATCTGGGCTACGGGCGCGCCGAGTTCCTTGGCGAGCTTCAGGGTGTCAATCTTGCCGCCGCGCGACTCCATGACGTCGCTCATGTTGAGGAGGATGAGCGTGGGAAGTCCCAGGGCGAGGACTGGCGCGGCGAGCATGAGCTGCCGCGTGAGGTGCAGGGAATCGAGAACGAGCAGGACCGCGTCGGGCTTGGGAGTGCCGGGCATCTTGCCCTTGAGCACGTCGACGGAGACGCGCGCGTCTTCGGAGTAGGGAGTGAGCGAATAGACGCCCGGAAGATCGATAAGCGTGAGGTCGTCGCGGCCTACGCCGGACATCAAACCCATGCGCTGCTCTACGGTTACGCCCGGGTAGTTGGCGACCTTCTGGCGCAAGCCGGTGAGGCGATTGAATAGGGTGGATTTGCCGGAGTTGGGTGGTCCAATGAGGACGACGGTGCTGAGCCCTCCGGAGCGCGGTGCCTGAGGTGGCTCAAACGCCGGCGTCTCACAGCAGGCGTTCATCTGGTGGCACCTGCGAATTCGTGAATCTCGGTTTGCGCTTCGGCGCGGGTGTTCGCCGCGATCTTGCTCAACTCGGCAGCAACTGCGCCTGTTGCGGTCTCGGTGTTGCTACGAACGCGGATGGACTGGGCTGTCTCGCGGCGGAGTGCGATCTCCATGCCGTCGATCGCGTATACCGTAGGGTCCCCGGCTGGAGCTTTGCGAAGGGCGGTGACCTGAGCGTCAGGAACGAAGCCCATGTGCATTAAGAAGTTTTGGACTGAATCGGGGAGATCGAGCGCAATCAGGGTGGCTGTTTCGCCGATGCGCAGATCCGTGAGCACACTCACCTGCCGAACTCCTTGGCACCGCCCGAAGGGCAGCACTCGAAAACTACGACCAGATTGGTCTGAGTTCAGTATACGACCGATTTGGTCGGAATCGCAAATAGCTGGAGGGATTGATCGCAAAGGGTTCAAGAACATGGTCCCGACCTCCCCGAGTCGGTCTTTTTAACGCCCCTATCGACCCCTCGGAACTTCCTTTATGACAGCCAGATATGTGACTATTCTTATCCGTGGTTGGCGCCCGCGGATGTGATTTGGGTCACGCACTGAGGAGATGTGCAGGTGGGTTGCGGAGGTGGAAAAGCATGAATGTGCAGGAGTTCATGCAGTCTCTGAAAGGGAATTCAGCACCGGCTGGCCTGGGGGCTCCGGCAGCTGCGCTGTGGTGGGACGCGAAGGGGGACTGGTCGCGGGCTCACGGCCTTGTGGATGAGCTTGAGACGAAGGAGGGCATGGCGGTGCATGCGTATCTGCACCGCAAGGAGGGCGCAAACGGGAATGCCGAGTACTGGTACGCGCGCGGCGGGCGGACCTACTTTCGGTTGGCACCTGAAGAGGAGTGGAAAGCGCTCGTTTGCGGTCTGTTGTCAGAAGTTTCCGGAGTGACGGAGGAGAAGACTAGAAGCAGATGACGAGATCGCTGTATGGCTTCAGTTTTGCATCCGCGGTCAGCAGGTGTAGCGGCTCAGTCATTGCCTGCGCTACTAGGAGCCTGTCAAAAGGATCGGAGTGATGCATCGGGAGCGTTGCCACCAGCTTTGCATGTCTCGACCAGATGGGCAGTTCAGTAAACCCGGACTCGCTTATATGGCCTGCCAGGGCCAGTGGGTCACCTCTCATCTTGCCGAGACGCACTTTGATGGCCGCTTCCCAGATGGAAGCGGCGGAGACGAATACCGCTTCGGCGCTCATGATAGTTTCGAGTACGTTTTGAGGTAGCCTGTCAGGGTCGTAAAGCGACCAATAAAACACGTGTGTATCTAGCAACAGCCGCATCACTCGCCTTCGAATTCAGCCAGGATATTCGCAGGGAGTGAGGCATCAAAGTCGTCTGCGAGCCAGCCGTTTTCCGTCTTGAGCAGTCCGAGACGATAACAAGGCTTTGAGTATCCCTCCAGGCTTGTCAATCGAGCGACGGGTTTGCCGTTGCGGGCAATGATGACATCAGATCCCGAAGCAGCAGTATCAATCAGCTGGGATAAGCGCGTTTTTGCTTCATAAACGTTGACAGTAGGCATAGGTAAAGTTCGCTTGGTCTGACTTGGTCTAGTCTACCACAGAGTTCTTATTCAGGTCTGCCGTCGCGGAGGCGGCGGATCCCGAGAGGGTTTGACTCCCGCAGTTCGGGTCGAAGCGCTGCGTCCGGGAAGTTCTGGAAGCAGACTGGGCGGGCGAAGCGATAGATGGCCAGGCTGCCCACCGAAGTGAAGCGCGGGTCGGAGGTGGCGGGATACGGGCCGCCGTGGACCATGGCGTGTGTGACTTCGACTCCTGTGGGGAAGGCGTTGAAGATGAGGCGGCCGGCTTTCTGCTCGAGAACCTGGATGAGTTCCTGATTGGCCGCGAGGTCGTCTTCGTCGCCGAAGATGGTAGCGGTGAGATGGCCGCTGAGGGAGCGGGCGGCGGCGAGGTAATCTTTCGGCTCTCCGCAGCGGACGACGAGGGTGTCGGGACCGAAAATTTCGTCGGCAAGTTCAGGGTGGGAGACAAGGTCGTCGAGAGTGGTGGTGAAGAGGCGGGCTCGCGCGTGAAAGGGTGCAGTGCTGTCTTCGTGGTCTGCGGGTGATGGGGATTCGACGGCAGAGACGCGTGCAGCGCGAGCGATGGAGGCGCGGTCGTATTCGCGGGCGATGCCGCCGGTGAGGAGCGTAAAAGGTTGCGACTGCTGTACAAGGAGCTGAAGCTCTTCGCGGAATTTGAGGGCCTGCGGGGATTCGGCGAGAAAAATCACTCCGGGCTTAGTGCAGAACTGGCCCGAGCCGAGGGTGAACGATCCGAAGAGACCCTGCGCGAGAGCAGCGGGGCCCTTGCGAAGCGCGCCGGGAAGGATGAAGAGCGGATTGCCGCTGGACATCTCGGTAAAGCAGGGGATCGGTTCGGGGCGCGAGGAGGCGGCGTCCATGAGAGCGCGACCGGCGCGTAGAGATCCGGTGAACGCGACGGCGCGGATGGCGGGATGCGTGACGAGAGCGGTGCCGATTTCAGTGCCTGCGTCGAAGAGCATGGAGAAGGTTCCAGCAGGGAGAGATTCGGCGGAGACGGCTTCGGAGATAATGCGGCCGGCGATCTCGCTGGTGCCTGGATGCGCGGGATGGGCTTTGACGATGACGGGACATCCGGCCGCGAGGGCGGAAGCGGTGTCTCCGCCACCGACGGAGAAGGCGAGCGGGAAGTTGCTAGCTCCGAAGACGGCGACGGGGCCGAGAGGGCGAAGCATGGCGCGGAGGTCCGGGCGGGGAAGAGGCTGGCGGTCCGGGAGAGCGGGATCAATCCGTGCCTGCACCCATGAGCCGTCTTCGACCACGGTGGCGAATAGGCGGAATTGGTTGGCGGTGCGGGTGACTTCCCCGGTGAGTCGGGGGAGCGGAAGGGCTGTTTCGAGGTGGGCACGATTGGCGAGTTCGTCGCGGTGGGACTCGAAGCCAGCTGCGATGCGGCGGAGGTACGCGGCGCGGGCTTTGCCAGAAATCTGCGAGTAAGCGTTAAACGCTTCGGCGGCGAGGTTGGCGGCGCGGTCGAGTTCATCGAGCGTGGCGGAGCGGAAGACCGGCTGGATGGGTTCGCCAGTAGTGGGAGAGAAGGCCTGAAAGCTGGAGCCGTTGCGAGTGCCGCGTTCGGAGCCGATGAAGGAGAGTCCGGTGAGTTCCATGACTTGTTCAGTGTAGAGCACAGCTGATAGCCGTCAGCTATTAGCTATTAGCTTTTAGCCGTTAGCTCGTGCGAAGCGACTTGGATTGGGTCGGAGCGCGATTTGCCAGAGGCAAACGACATTCGGTAGAACTGGGCGGATGGATCGCGCGTGATTGCGCGTGCGGTGAAGTGAAGATCGAATTGTGCCTAGGGAGGAAGGATGCCTTTCAATGCGACTCCGGTGGTGAGTGCGGCTGGTTCGAGGAAAGATCATGATGCGCCGCTGGTGCCGCGCGATCGCATGTTGCCGTTTGTGCTGGTGACGGCGCTCTTCTTTCTTTGGGCGGTTCCGAACAACTTCAATGACATCCTGATTCGCCAGTTCATGAAATCGTTCGAGATTAACCGGCTGCAGGCGGGGCTGGTGCAGTTTGCGTTTTATCTCGGGTATTTTTTCCTGGCGTATCCGGCCGGCGTGATTATGCGGAGGGCTGGATACAAGACAGGTATTGTGATTGGGCTTTGCTTGTATGGAGCTGGATGCATCTTGTTTTATCCGGCAGCGCATGTGGGGCAGTACTGGTTCTTTCTGACGGCGTTGTTTGTGATTGCGAGCGGGCTGGCGTTTTTGGAGACGGGAGCGAGTCCGTTCATCATTCAGATTGGCGACCCGGAGTCGGCTGCGCAGAGGGTGAACTTTTCGCAGTCGTTCAATCCGTTGGGCAGCATCACAGCGGTACTGATTGGGAGCAGGTTTATCTTCTCGGGAATTGAACTGAAACCGGATCAGGTGGCGGCGCTGCAGGCGGCCGGGACGTATCAGGCGTATTTGAAATCGGAGACGCTGCGGGTGGTGACGCCTTATTTGGTCCTGGGATCGCTGGTGCTGCTGTGGGCGCTGCTGATTGCGCGAACGCCATTTCCGCATACAGGGATGGACTACTCGCGGGACACGCTCGAGCATGACACGTCGAAGCCGCTGTGGAAGCGCAAGCACTTCGTGTTCGCAGTGGTGGCGCAGTTTTTGTATGTGGGCGCGCAGGTGGGGGCGTGGAGCTGGCAGATCCCGTATGTGCAGACGTACACCGGGCTGGGTGAGCGAAAGGCGGGCTATCTGCTGACGGCGGCGCTGGTGGCGTTTACGGCGGGGCGTTTCTTTTCGACGTGGCTGCTGCGGTATGTGCGTGCTTCGCAGCTGCTGGCCGTCTATGCAGTGATCAATGCTGTGGTGTGTGGAGTGGCGGTGCTGCGGCCGGGTTGGGTCGGCGTTTACTGCCTGGTGGCGACGAGCTTCTTCATGTCGACGATGTATCCGACGATTTTTGCGCTTGGGGTAAAGGGATTGGGTACACACACGAAGACGGGCGGCGCGATTATCGTGATGTCGATTGTGGGGGGAGCAGCGATTCCGCCGCTGATGGGACGCGTGGCGGATCTGTCGAGTGTGGCGGTGTCGTACGCGGTTCCGGTGTTGTGCTTTGTTGGAGTGGCGCTCTATGCGTGGTTGGGAGCGGGGGCCGATCGCGAGGAGATTGAGGCGGAGCCGGGGTTGGCGGGGGCGTGAGGAGAACGTAGCGGCCGTGGTGTTTGCGCTCCACATCCGCCGGATGTGCAGACTGTGTTGTGACTCTCTTAGCGAGTTGGCGTCGCGTTCGCGACTTAGCAAGTTAGCGAGTTAGCGGCATGCGGGCTGGCCAGCCGATGCGGCCGCGCTGACTATTTGACTATTGCTCGGCCACTACTGGGTTAGTGAGCGAGCCGAGGCCTTCGATGGTGACGGTGACGGTCTCGCCGGGTTTTAGCCAGCGCTTGGGGTTGCGGCCTAGGCCTACGCCGGGAGGGGTGCCGGTGGAGACGATGTCGCCGGGTAGCAGCGGCGTGATCGACGAGAGGTATTCGATGAGCGCCGGGATGTTGAAGACGAGCTCGCGGGTGTTGGAGTTCTGGAGTTGCTCGCCGTCGATGGAGAGGCTGATCTGGAGGTTGTGCGGATCGGGGATTTCGTCGGCGGTGACGATGGCGGGGCCGAGGGGGCAGAAGGTGGGGAAGTTCTTGCTCATGGACCACTGCGTGGTGGCGAACTGAACGTCGCGGGCGCTGACGTCGTTGACGATGGTGTAGCCGTAGACGTGATCGCGCCAGGCGGAGGCGGGGATACGGAAGCCGCCCTTGCCGATGATGAAGGCGAACTCGGCTTCGTAGTCGGGCTGGGTGGAGTTCTTGGGGAGCACTATGGGGTCGCCGGGGCCGATGATGGCAGTGGCGAGCTTGAAGAAGACGACGGGAGTGGTGGGGATCTCCATACCGGACTCTTTGGCGTGGTCGCGATAGTTTAGGCCGATGGCAAAGATGCGGGGTGGATTGCTGAGCGGGGCGTGAAGGCGAACGTCTTCGAGCGAGAGGCGCGATGTGGCAAGGGTGTTGCCGGTGCCGCTGGAGATAACTTCGAGCGTGGATTTGAAGCCGTTGGGGCTGAGGTCGAGGACGGTCTTCGTGTCGTCAAAGAGAATGCCGGGGCGGACGGGGCCGTTGGCGATTGAAAAAGAGATGAGCTTCACGGGATCTCCGATTTAGTCAGGGATAAGGGCGGCAAGTCAGCGGCGCCTTGCGGGTTTCATGCGGCGGTCCAGCCGCCGTCGATGGTGAAGACGGAGCCGTTGATGAAGGCGGCTTCGCTGGAGGCGAGATAGCGGACCATGGAGGCGATTTCGTCAGGGCGGCCGAGGCGTCCGATGGGCTGGCGAGCGCGAAGTTCGGCGCGGACTTCTTCCTTGTTCTCTTTATGGAATTTGTCGAGGTAGCCTTCGACGAAGGGGGTCTCGACCGTGCCGGGGCAGATGGCGTTGACGCGGAGCGTTTTGGGATAGTCAACGGCGAGCTGGCGGGTCATGTTGACCAGGGCGCCTTTGGTGGTGCAGTAAGCGAAGCGCTGCTTGATACCGATGATGCCGGCGACAGATGCGATGTTGACGATGGTGCCTACGGGCTTGTTGTCTGCGCCAGCCGCGAAGAGCAAGGGCAGGAAGGCGCGGGTGACGAGATAGACGGCGCGGACGTTGACGTTGAGGAGACGATCGAAGTCGTCGGGCTCGGTTTGCTCGATGGAGCCGACGTGGCCGATGCCGGCGTTGTTGACGAGGATATCGAGACGGGTTAGTTGCGCGACAGCGGCGGCGATGGATTGCGTATCAGTGACGTCGAGATGAACGGCCTGGGATGATCCGATGGATTGCGCGAGAGATTTCGCTGCAGTGTGATTGATGTCAGCGATGGTGACGAAGGCTCCGGCGCGCACGAGTTCTTTGACGGTGGCTTCGCCGATGCCGCTGGCTCCGCCGGTGACGAGGGCGTGGCGGCCTGCTAGGGAAAATGCGGGCGATGATTGCGGGGCTGGCGAACTGCTCATGAGAAGCGGATTCCTTTGCTGTCGATCTCGCGCTGTGCTGAGTCAAGGATAGCCGCGGAGGGTTCGTCGGTGGTGAGGGCTCGGGTAATGACTTCGTCGATGATGGCGGCGAAGGATGCCATGTCGGGGCCTGTGGGGAGTTGGCGCGCGCCGAGGGAGATGGCTTCGACTTCGCGGTAGACGGGAATGCGGGACTGAAGTTCTGGATTGCGCCAGGTGGAGAGGCGGCAGCCGACGGTGCCATGGCGCGTAATGCCCAGGTCGCGCTCGGGAGAGGCGACGAAGCGAAGGAACTGCCAGACGAGTTCTTTCTGACGAGAGCCCCTGCCCATGGCAAGAGCCCAGAAGACCGAAAGCGAGACGGGCGGTGCGCCATACGAAGTTGGAATCGGCGCGATGGCGACTTTGCCGGCGAGTGGCGATCCTTCCCGCCCGGAGCGCGCAGCGAATCCGAACCAGTTCACCATGAGCGCGACTTCTCCCTTGAGGAAGAGATCGCCGGATTGCGTGGAGTCGAGTTGCGGGGACTGAGGATGGCAGATGGCCGGGTCGCGGACGATGCGGCGGTAGAAGTCGAGTGCGGAGAGGGCTCGGGGTGTGGTGAGGAAAGGGCGGCCGGTGGAGTCGGTGAGTTCGGCTCCGCGGCTCCATAGCTGGAGAGCGAAATCGTAGAGGGTGTTGTGGCCGTCGGGAAAGGCGGCGAAGACGGTGCCGTAGCGGTGGGCGGCGGGGTCGGTGAAGAAGCGCGCGGTCTGCTCGAATTCTTCCCATGTGGTGGGCGGGGTGAGGTCGCGGAAGAATTGTTTGCGGAATGCGGCTTGTTTCGCGGGGTCGTTGAAGAGATCGGTGCGGTAGACGAGGCACTCGGGGCCGTCGTGCCAGGGGATTGAGGTGAGGTGGCCGTTCATTATTAGCGGCTGAACGAGGGAGCGCGGCCATCCGCCGGGCCAGTCGTGAATGTGAATGCGCTGGAGCCAGGGATGGAGGTCTTCGAGCGCTCCAGAGGCGTGGGCTTCGGCGAGCCAGTCGGTGACGAGGAGTGCGAGGTCGAAGTGGCCGTGCAGGAGTCCGCTGTCGGCGATGGCGGACTTGTAGAGCTCGTGAATACCGACGGAGATGAGCTCGATCGTTGTGCCGGGGTGCGCGGCTTCAAAGAGGCGAGCTTCTTCGGTGAGTGCGTTTTCGAAGTCGGCGTAGTTGCGAAGAGCGATGCGGAGGGTGCTCATGGCGGGACTCGATGTGGATGTTGCGGCAGGGAAAGTATAAAGGCAGGGGTTAGGGATTAGGAACGGAGGGACTGAGGGACAAACGGACTAGGGACATAGGGACATAGGGACCGGGGGCATGCTTGCAGGTTGATCGTGCCCTGAGAGCATCTAAGCTTCGCAGGTGGATGCGATGGTGGTAAAGACGAAGGAGAGTGCGGCGCCGTTTGTGCCGGAGGAGAGGAAGCTGCCGGTGCTGGCGCAGGCGGTGCAGAAGTGCAGGGGATGCGATCTCTACAAGAATGCGACGCAGGCGGTCTTTGGTGAGGTTGACGGGCGCGATGGAGGCGCGAAGCCGAAGATCGCGATCATGATGATCGGCGAACAGCCTGGAGATCAGGAGGACAAGCAGGGACGGCCATTCGTCGGGCCTGCGGGGAAGCTGCTGGATAAGGCGCTGGAAGAGGCGGAGATCGATCGCAGCAAGGTTTATGTCACAAATGCGGTGAAGCACTTCAAGTGGGAGCCGCGGGGCAAGATGCGGATTCATAAGAAGCCGGGCATGAAGGAGATCAATGCGTGCAGGCCCTGGCTGGATGCGGAGTTGGAAACAGCGAAGCCAAAGCTGATTGTGGCGCTGGGTGCGACGGCGGCGCAGGGGCTGCTGGGTTCAGGGTTCAGGATTACGCAGGAGCATGGGAAGGTGCAGGAGGTGGATGGAATGCCGCCGGTGATTGCGACGCTGCATCCTTCAGCAATTTTGCGGGCGCAGACCGATGAGGATCGGCATGCGCAGATGCGGATGCTGGTGGAGGATTTGAAAGAGGCGAAGAGGGTGGCGGGAGGGTGATCAGAGTAGTCGAGATCCTCGTTCCCATGTCTCCAAAACCGGGAGACATGGGGCACCCGGCAGCATTGAATTATGCGATTGGCATCTCTCCCAGGGTCCGCGAATGCGAGGGACCTGGAACACCCAGAGTTAATGTTGGTTTGCGGGGAGGTCGGAGAGGATTTTGAGATAGGCGCGGGCGGTTTCAGTGATCTTTTCGGGAGTGCCGGCGTCGATTGCAGCGAGGTTGACAAGATCGGCGCCGACGCCAAGGGCGCGGGCTCCGGCCTGGATGAAGCGTGCCGCGGTGTCGAGGGTGACGCCTCCGGTGGGGATGAGCTTGAGGAATGGGAACGGGGCGAGAAGGGATTTGAGATAGGGTGCGCCACCCATGGCGGAGCAGGGGAAGATTTTGACGTAGTTCGCGCCGGCGCGATGCGCGGTGATGACTTCAGTGGGCGTGAGTGCGCCGGGGACGGAGAGCTTTCCGTTTGTCTTTGTGACCTGGATGACTTCGGGGTGGAGACTGGGGCTGACGATGAATTCGGCGCCGGCGTTGATGGTGGCTTGCGCTTCGGCTGCGGTGGTGACTGTGCCGGAGCCGAGGAGGACACGGGAACCGTATTCCTGCTTGAGCTCTTTGAGGAGATCGATCGCGTTGGGGACGGTCATGGTGACTTCGACGACGGTAACTCCGCCGGCGATCATGGCTTGAACGACGGCGTGGGCCTGCGCGGCAGAGCGAGCGCGGAGGACGGGGATGAGGCCGACACGTTCGATGATTTCGGCTGTGGTGTCTGCGGATGTCTGCGGCATTTCGTTCTTCATTGTATCGAGGAGAGCGCATTGATTACTGGTTCCCATGTCTCCAACTGCAGGAGACCCTTCGACCGGCTCAGGGCAGGCTATGGGGCACCCGATGTGTTTGAGCAACGGTTGCACCTTCGATCAGGGTCGAGGTCCGTGTAGGATGAGAGCGAATCTTTGGAGGCGTGATTGTGAGACTGTTTCGCACGACGGGCGGCGTGTTCGTGGAAGAGGAAGAGCAGCACTATTTCATTTCGGGGCATAGCTGGGATTCGCTGCTGTCGCGGGATGATCTGCCGGAGTTCCTTGCCGAGTTTGTGGCGCGCGGAGATTCTTACGGGCGATTTCACGAGGGCGAAGTGCTGGCGCCGATCGAGCGGCAGGAGGTCTGGGCTGCGGGAGTGACTTACTACCGGAGCCGCGGCGCGCGCATGGAGGAGTCGAAGGATGCGGGCGGCGGAGACTTCTACGATCGCGTGTATTCGGCGGAGCGGCCGGAGCTGTTTTTCAAATCGACGGCGAGCAGGACAGTCGGAACAGGCGGGACGGTGAAGATTCGCGCGGATGCGAAGTGGTCAGTGCCGGAGCCGGAGCTGACGCTGGTGGTGAGTGCGGGCGGGCGGATCGTGGGATACACGATCGGGAACGATATGAGCTCGCGGGATATCGAGGGGGAGAATCCGCTGTATCTGCCGCAGGCGAAGGTCTACAGCGGGAGCAGCGCGCTGGGACCGGGGATTCTGGTGACGGGAGATCCGCTGGCGCGGTCGACGGAGATTGTGCTGGAGATTGTGCGAAACGAGCGAATCGAGTTTGAGGGTTCGGTGGCACTTACGGAGTTGAAGCGGGATCCGAAGACGCTCGTGGAGTATTTGTTCCGCGATGACAATTTTCCAGCGGGAGTATTTCTGATGACGGGAACTGGGATTGTGCCGCCGAGTTCGTTCACGCTGGAGCGCGGGGATCGGGTGCGGATTACGATTGAGCCGATTGGGACGCTGCAGAACGTGGTGGGGTGAGTGAACCCAGGTCTCCAAAGACGGGAGACCCGGGGCACCCGCGCCGAATGAATGGGGCACAATTAACGCCAGCGGGCTATCAGAGTGCTGGGCTGTGTTGCTGAAGGAAAGCGTCAACTTCGGCGCGGGTGGGCATGGAGGCTTGTGCGCCGCGGCGCGTGACGGAGATGGCAGAGGCAGCGCAGGCGAAGCGGGCTGCGGAGAGTGGGTCGCGGCCGTCGAGCAGGGCGACGGCTAAGGCGCCGTTGAAGCAGTCCCCGGCGGCGACAGTGTCGATGGCTTCGACGGGATAGGGCCTGGCCCAGCCGGAGGTGCCATCGGATGTGGCGATGAATGCGCCTTCGGATCCGCGTTTCAGAACGATGGCCGGAAGTCCGCGATCAAGCAGATGCTGCGCGATGGTTTCGGGCGAGGAGTTTTCGTCGAGGTAGAAGCCAGCTTCAGTCTCGTTGGGTGTGAACCAGGCGACCCGTTTCCAGATTGAGTCGGTGAGCGGGGCGGCCGGTGCTGGATCGAGCATGACCGGAACGCCTAGCTCGGCGCAGAGTGCGATGGTGTGCTTGGTGGTGCGCATGGGGAGTTCGAGTTGGCAGAGAACCATGCCTGCGTTGCGAATGATCTCTTTGTGCTGGTCGATGTAGGCGGGCTCTACTTTGCCGTTGGCGCCGGGGACGACGACGATGGCGTTCTGGCCGTTGTCGGCGAGGAAGATGGGTGCGAGGCCGGAGGAGCCGGGGACAGGCGTGAGGTGTGAAATGTCGACGCCAGCATCCTTGAGGTTTTGAATGAGCTTCGGGCCGTAAACATCCTCTCCCACATGACCTATGAACTGGACAGGATAGCCGAGGCGGGCGGCGGCGACGGCCTGGTTGGCTCCTTTGCCTCCGGGAGTTGTTGAGAAGCTGGTGCCGATGATGGTTTCACCGATGCGCGGGATCTGGGGCGTGCAGGTGACCATGTCCATGGTGACGCTGCCGACAACGACGATGGGTTTCTGAGCGGAGCTCGTTCGGGATTCGGGCATGGCGGTCTCAGTAGAGCGGTGCGACTGCAATGGCAGTGAGGCCTAAGAGGAAAAAGATGAACATGAGCACGAGGAGTTGGCGGGCAGGTCGCGGCGCTCCGGCGAACTCGTGCCAGATAAAGACGCCCCAGGCTGCGGAGATCATGGTGGCGCCCTGGCCGATGGAATACGAGACGGCTGGGCCGACGTTCGCGTGCGACTGCGATGCGACGAAGTTGGAGACAGCGCCACAGCACCAGATGAAGCCGCCGAGGAGGCCTGCGATGTGCCAGCCGATGGGAGCGCGGCTGTAGTCGGCTCCGTCGACGGGTGGCTTACCGTCGAGGGGCTTCTTCATCAGGAGCCAGTTGGCGGGAACGGTGGAGAGCAGGATGCCGAGTGAAAAGAAGAGGGCGATGGCGTAGGGGCCGGGGTAAAAAGGTGCAAGGCCGCCGGGGTAGACCACGACAGTGGCCATGGCGTGGGCGACCAGCGGATAGAAGCTGCCCATAAGGAGACCAGCGACGAGACTGAGGATGATGCCGCGAGTTGAAGTCGCTTTCGCGGTACTCTCACGTCTGCGATAGGCCATCGCATCGACAATGATGGCGAGAGTGACAAGGGCTACTCCGCCGAAGAGAAGTAAGCGATTGGCGGCGGGATGAACGAAGTAGCTAGAGACAGTTCCGACGATGAGAGCCAGTCCAATACCGACCGGGAAGGCGACAGCGAGACCGGCGATATCAATTGCGGCAACGAGGAGAAGGTTGGCGATATTGAAAATGATCCCGCCGCAGATTGCGTATGCGATGGCTTCTGCTGGTGTGTGCAGGACTGCGTCCCAAAATGGAGTGCCCTTGCCGAAGGAGCCGAGAGTGAATCCCCAGGCCAGCGCGCCGAGGACGACGCCGAATGTGTAGTCCCAGTAGAAGAGCTGGAAGCGGAAGTTTGGGCAGAGCTTGAGGGTGTTGGCCCAGGAGCCCCAGCAGAGCATGCTGAGGATCATGAGGGCGAGGGTGAGCTGATAGGTTTCGGGCAGAAACATTGCGAGCCCCGGAGTGGTTTTGGTGCAACTGGGAACGATACGCGGAGGGGGTGTGCCAGCGCAAACTCAATTCCCGGTCCCAGAATGCGAGGGACCTGGGGCACCCGCGAACATCTGGTTTACCAGGTCTCAGAATCGAGACCCTTTCGACTGCGCTCAAGGCCGGCTCTGGGACACCGATGTTCAGTTGATCTTGAGATTCCCGCCCTAGCAGAGCTAGGACGGGGCACCCAACTGTGACGTAGTGCGGAAAGCTATTGGCGGGCGGATTTTAGGGCTTCGGTGAGGGCGGGGACTACTTCGAAGAGGTCGCCTACGATGCCGTAATCGGCGACTTCGAAGATGGGGGCTTCGGGGTCTTTGTTGATGGCGACGATGCACTGGGAGCCCTTCATGCCGACGAGGTGCTGGATGGCTCCGGAGATGCCGACGGCGAGGTAGAGCTTGGGAGCGACAGTCTGGCCGGAGCTGCCGACCTGGCGTTCGATGGGAAGCCAGCCGTTGTCGCAGATGGGGCGCGAGGCGGCGACCTCTGCACCGAGGGAGGCGGCGAGGTCCTGCACGAGGGAGAGATTACCTTCTTCGCGGATGCCGCGGCCGACGGCGACGATCATGGGAGCCGAGCCGAGGTCGACGGTTTGCGCGGTGCCGCGGAATGGCTCGCCGGGCTTGGTGCGGATGTGCGAGGCTTCGAGGTTGGGTGTGAACGTGGTGATTTCGGCAGGGGCGGATTGCGCTTCTTCTGCGCGGAACGCTCCGGATTGGACGGAGATGAGTGTGGGGCTGCCGGTGGACTTGTACGAACCGCTGAGTCGGCCCTGCATCAGCGAGCGGACGAAGACGGGGCCGTCGCTGATTTGAGTGACGTCGCCGATGAGGACGCGGCCGAGGCGCGCGGCGAGGGCGGGCGCGTAGTCGCGCACCTGGTAGGTGTGGGGAAAGACGATGAAGTCGGGTGACTCGGCTGCGATGAATTGCTGGAGCGCAGCGGTGAAGCCGTCGGGAGTGTAGGGCGAGAGGAGCGGGTGCTCGATGCGGACGATTTTGCCGACGTTTTTGGTTGCGGCTTCGGCGGCGAGAGATTCGGTCTGCGCGCCGATGACGATGGCGGTAGGCTTGGTGCCCGACTGCGCGGCGAGGATGTTGGCTGCGGCGATGGCTTCAAGGCTGATGCGGCCGAAGCGGCCGTTGCGATCTTCGAGAACTACGTAGATGCCGCTCATATGATGCGCACCTCGAACTTGAGTTTTTCGACGAGAGTGGCCGCGGCTTCCTTGGGTGAGCCGGGGATGATCTGCGTGGATTTCTGTTTCGGTGGCTGGGTGATCTTCTCGAGTGTTGCGGCGGGCGCAGCGGGCGCGCCGGGCGCATCTGACGCGCCGAAATCGGCGGCGGAGACTTTACTCAGCTCTTTGGTCTTCGCTTTCTTGATTCCCATGAGCGTGGCGTAGCGGAGCTTGGTGCCACCGGACTGGATCATGAGCACGGCGGGGAGGGGAAGGTCGATGTTCTGGAACCAGCCTTCTTCAAGCTCGCGCTTCACGGTGATGCCGCTGTCGGTTTTCTCAACGTTGAGAATGAGCGAGGCGTGCGGGAGGTCCATGAGTTCGGCCATGATGACGCCGGTTTGGCCGTAGCCCATGTCATCTGATTGGAGGCCGGTGAGGACGAGATCGGGGCTCTCCTGCTTGGCGGCGGCGGACAGGAGTTGGGCCACGCCGAGCGCGTCGAGTGTGTTGAGGTTGTCTGATTCGACCTGGATGGCGCGGTCGGCGCCTTTGGCGAGGGCTTCGCGGATTGTTGTTCCAGCGCGTTCGGGGCCGGCAGAGAGGATGACGACTTCGCCGCCGTGCTTTTCCTTGAGTTGAAGAGCCTCTTCGAGGGCGTAGGCGTCGGACTCGTTCATGGCGAACTGGATGTCGGATTCTTCGATCCATTTGCCCGAGCTATCGATGCGGACTTGAGCATCGCGCTCGGGGACTTGTTTGATGCAGACGATGATTTTCATTTCTTGTTCCTTTGCTATAGTGCCTTGCGTGCAGTGATTGATTTAGCTCAGATACTTCTCTTCCACCGCCGAGATACAACGATTCCCTTGGACTTGGATAGCGGTTGACGTGCTGGCAAAGCGTTGATCCCATCCAGCCAGCTGCGGTGCATCTCCAGGGTGACGTTATTGATCGGGTAATTGATTTCTGGAGCAGACCAGTCGTGAAGAACCTCGATGACCACTTCGTCTTCATTGAATTCGAATCGATCCGAAGCGATAAGGGTGAACGCGATTGCATTCAGCTCCGCCTCGTTCAGCTTACCCGCCAAAGCTGCTGTCAACAGCTGACGCATGTGATCACGGGTAACCGTGAAATCCCTATCCATGTCTTCAATCGCTATCGAAGTCTCGATTTCGTCTATTCGAGATATAGAACAGGCAGCCTCGGCAGCCAGCCGTTCCGCATCTAGTTCACCCAGGAAGAACCGCTTCAAATCTTCTTCGCGCACGAATCCTCACAAGTTCATTGTTGATTAGCAGGCGGAAGGTTGCGGGCGGTGAGTTGGGCGATATCTAGCAGTTGCGGGGCGGCGTCGCCCTTTTCGGCGAGGGCGTCGCGGAACATGGAATTACAGAAGGGGCAGGCGGTGCCGATGGTGGAGGCGCCGGTGGCGATGAGTTCGTTGACGCGGGTGTGGCTGACGCGATCGCCGGTTTCTTCGCCGAGGAATACGAGTCCGCCGCCGGCTCCGCAGCAGAAGCTGCGCTGGTGGGAGCGGGGCGCTTCGACGACTTCGCCTGCGAGGGAGGCCACGGCGCGAGGTTCTTCGTAGACGTCGCGGTAACGGCCCAGGTAGCAGGGATCGTGAAAGACGATCTTGTTGTTTGCAGGGGCTAAAGCCCGATCGGGATTCGGACTGTTTTCGGCACGACTGAAGTCGTGCCCTGACGCTTCTTGTTCGACAGCGGAGTTCTCGTTCCCAGGTCTCAAAGTCGAGACCTGGGGCACCCGAGCTTCTTGTTCGGCGGTGAGGTTTTGGTTTCCAGGAATCGAGACCTGGGGCACCCGAACATTTTGGTTCGGTCTTGGGAGTTTGTCGGCGAAGCGGGCCAGAAATTCGCTATGGTGTTCGATCGCGGGCGGTGTGCCGAATTCTTTCCAGTCTTCCTGGATGGTGCGGACGCAGTGAGGGCAGATGGTGACGATCTTCTTGACCTTATTCTGCGCGAGGGTCTCGAGATTCGATTCGGCGAGCTGCTGGAAGAGGAGGTCGTTGCCGAGGCGGCGGACGGGATCGCCGGTGCATTTCTCTTTGCGGAGGACTCCGTAGCTGGCGCCGAGATAGTTCATCACGCGGGCAAAGTCGGCGATGATCTCGCGGCCTTTGGGATCGTAGCCGCCCATGCAGCCGAGCCAGAGACAGTATTCCTGCGATCCGTCGAAGACGGGGAATTGCTGCTTCTGAATGAATTTGTCGCGATCAGAGGCCGGCATGCCGAGGGCGTTTGAGCCGCGCTCGAGAGCGAGGAAGAGCTTCGCACCGTGTTCGTCTTCCCACATGCCAGTGTTCACGGCGCCGCGGCGGAGTCCGATGATGATGGGGAGATGTTCGATGCCGACGGGGCACTGGTACTCGCATGCGCCGCAGGTGGTGCACTGGAAATCGGCAGTGATGGAGTTGTAGGTGCCGATGATGTTCTGTTCGGATGCGGGGCCGTGCTCGTTCAAGTAGCCGCGCAGACCGAGGATGATTTGTTTGGGGTTGAGTTCTTTGCCGGTGTTGTTGGCGGGGCAGTGCTCGGTGCAGCGACCGCACTCAACGCAAGAGTAGGCCTGGAGGCTGGTGAGCTGGGTGAGGTCTTTGCCGGTGACCAGGCCGAAGTCTTCATCCCCGACGAGGGGCGGGATTTTGCTGAAGCCTCCGCGGGAGAGAAAGATGGTGGCGGGGCTGAGCACGAGATGAAGGTGCTTAGTGTGGGGAATGATGGGCAGGAAGACGAGGATGGAGAGTGCGTGGATCCACCAGAGCGCGGTTGCGGCTGGGCTGGCGCTTCTCACGGCGAATGCGGCCAGGTAGGTGACCATCAGGATGAAGATGAGCGCCGCGATGAAGCCGGATTCGTAGGAGACCTTTCGGCCTAGCCAGCGGGGGCGAACGAAGAAGCGTCGCACGAAGAGGCCGAAGATTCCAATGGCGCATGCGGCGGCGAATGCCGCGGCGAGATAGGAATAGGAACGGCCGAAGAAGCCGACCGGATCGAGGAAACCGAGGCCGAATCCGACGGCGAAGTGATTCAGAGTGACGAGAGCGAACGCACAGAATCCCCAGAAGACGAAGGCATGGGCGAGACCGGGGAGGGGACGCTCGCGAATTACTTTTGCCTGGCAGATGACTTCCCAGAAGAAATCCCAGCTGCGCTTGCCGACAGGGGCGAGGGTGAAGTTGGGGTCCTTTTTGGAATGCAGTATGCGGCCGAGGATCGGGGCGAAGCGGCGGAGGAAGATCGCCGCGGAGAGGAGGATGAGGGCGAGAAGAAGGAGCTTTTCCCACGTTTGGAAGCTCTGGGGTTCAGCCAGCGTGGAGGAGAGGAAATTCATACTCGAACCCACTCACGATACACGATCAGGGGTGTGACGCGCAGGGTGGGGCGTGGCTCACGGCTGGCGGTCTGTGGAAGCAAAGAGATGTGTTTTCGAGGACAGCAAAAAGGGCGGGATCTCTTGCGAGATCTCGCCCTTATGCATTCTGTAGTTTTCGAAGATCCGGATCGGCATCCGGATCGCAACGCGGTTCTACAGTTGAGGTAGTTCATTCGAGCTCAGCCCGAGTTTCCCTCCCTTTGCCTGTACAACCTTTGTTACTCGAGTTTTCAAATTGCCTTCGATCATCGTTGCCGACTTTCTGCAAGGCCATAGGCTAACTCTCTCCTTTGTGGAAGATTGCTCTTCCGTTAATGGATTAGAGACGGTGTGTGAGGGACGGGTTGTCGGGTTGCGAAGAGAATCGAGCTCTGGTTGTTGAGATAAGGCAGGAAGTTCAATTGGGATTAGCCCCCGGTCCCCAAGTGCGAAGGACCGGGGGCACCCCTTCATCAGGGTTGCTGTTTGCGGGCTTCGGCTTCGGCGAGCCAGCCACGGCGGAGCTTGTCGGCGGGGATGCTGGACATGTAGGGCTTGATGTCGAGTATGGGAGTGCCGTCGAGCATGTCGACGCCGCGGACGTGGAGCTTGGGACCGTCGCGGCGGAGGAGTTCGACGACAGTGAGGGCGATGGGATTCGGACGGCGGGGCGAGCGTGTTGCGAAGACGCCGTGCGGACGGTTGTCGGCTGGTGAGGGACCGAAGAGGTCGAAGCCCTCGGAACGATCGAAGGCCCAGATGACGAAGAGATGCGAGAAGCCATCGATGTCGATGAGGCCTGGTTCGAATTCGGGGAGGATGTCGAGGACGCCTTCCTCATCGTGCTTTACGCCGAGGCCTTTGGGGATGGCTTTGGTGCTGGTGTAGGGGCTGCGAACGTAGCCGATGGGTTTTGGCGTGAACACGAAGTGGCCTCCGTTAGCAGCGAACGATCTTGGGAGAGTCGATGCCGCGGGTGGCGTTGCGGGTGTCGATGATGAGTTGGGACTGGTCGACGATGGCGCGGTAGTCGTAGGTGGAGTGGTCGGTGACGATGACGACGGCATCGTACCGCGCGAGATTGTCGAGCGGTGTGTTGGTCATGTTCAGGGCGTAGTGGCGACCGTGACCGACTGTGGGAAAGTATGGGTCGTTGTAAGAGACGGCTGCGCCTTTTTCGCGGAGGAGTTCGATGATGGTGAGCGAAGGAGACTCGCGGAGGTCGTCGATGTCGCGCTTATAGGCGAGACCGAGGACGAGGATCTTCGAGCCGTTGATGGACTTGCGATGGCGATTGAGGCCGTCGGCGAGCTGGTCGATGACGAAGTAGGGCATGTTGATGTTGACTTCGCCGGCTAGCTCGATGAAGCGGGTGCGGAAGTCGAACTGCTTCGCTTTCCACGAAAGGTAAAAGGGGTCGATCGGGATGCAGTGTCCACCGAGGCCAGGGCCGGGATAAAAGGCCTGGAAGCCGAAGGGCTTGGTTTTGGCGGCGTCGATGACTTCGTGGATATCGATGCCCATGCGCATGCAGAGCTGCTTCAGTTCGTTGACGAGAGCGATGTTGACGCAGCGGTAGATGTTTTCAAGGAGCTTGGTCATCTCAGCGACAGAGGGCGTGCTGACGGGGATCACGCGGCGGAAGATGGAGCCGTAGCAGGCCGAAGCGAGATCGGAGGCGACTACGCCGCAGCCTCCAACGACTTTTGGGATGTCGTGTCGTGCGACTGTCTCGTTGCCGGGGTCCTCGCGCTCAGGAGAGAAGGCGACGTGAATGCCATTTTCAGCGGAGTTGCGGGCGACGGTGAGGCCGTGACGATTGCCTTTCTCGATTAGCGGAACGACGAGTTCTTCGGTGGTGCCGGGGTAGGTGGTGCTTTCAAGGACGACGAGCTGGCCATCGTGAAGATGAGGGGCGATGGATTCAACCGTGCTGGATACGTAGCTCAAGTCGGGTTCGTGGAACTCATTAAGGGGTGTTGGAACGCAAATGATGATGACATCCATTGCTTCGATGTCGGAGTAGTTCGATGTGGCGACAAACCCGACTCGCTGCGCCTGCTGAATGGCCTGCGGAAGAATTCGGACTATGTAGGAGCCACCGTTGTTGAGGGTCTCGACCTTGCGCTGCTCGATGTCGAAGCCGGTGACGCGAAAGCGCTCGTTGCTGAAGAGAAGAGCGAGCGGTAAGCCAACGTATCCCATGCCGACGATGCCGATTCGTGCCTGGCGGGTTTCGATCCTATTTTTGAGCTCAGTGAGAGACACGGCAGTGGTGCTGGACATACAAAGATTGTAAGCGGGCTTTTCGGTCAGTCTGGATGGCTGTCGCGATCGAATCGGATACCATAGAAATTCATCCAGAGCAGACTGGACCGAATTGGGAAGGAGAACCGGTGACGAAGTATCTGGTGACGGGCGCGGCTGGATTTATAGGCAGGTCCATTGCGGCGGCGCTGCTGAAGCGTGGGGAATCTGTGCGTGGAATCGACAGCTTCATCACCGGGAAGCGCAGCAATCTGGCCGGGCTTGAGGAGATGGAGTTCATCGAGGGAGACCTGACCAAGCCGGAGGACTGCGCTCGGGCCTGCAAAGGGGTTGAGGTGGTATTTCATGAGGCAGCGCTGGCCTCAGTGCCTCGGTCGGTGGCTGATCCGGCGGGTACAAATCTGCATTGCGTGACTGCGACGTTGAATCTGCTGGTGGCGGCGAAAGATGCGGGAGTCCGACGAGTGGTGTATGCCGGGTCGTCCTCCGCATACGGAGATACGCCGACCCTTCCGAAACATGAGGGGATGCTGCCGAAACCAATTTCGCCATATGCGGTGGCGAAGCTGGCGGGAGAGCAGTACATGCAGGCGTTCAACCGGGTGTATGGGCTGGAGACGGTGACGCTTCGGTACTTCAATGTATTTGGGCCGTTCCAGGATCCTACGTCGCACTACTCCGGGGTGCTGGCGATTTTCTGTAGAAAGATGCTGGCTGGAGAGCAGCCGACCATCTATGGGGATGGCGAGCAGAGCCGGGATTTTACATTTATCGAGAATGTGGTGCACGGTAACCTTCTGGCGGCAGCCGCTCCTGCCGAGAAGGTGGCAGGGCAAATGATGAACCTCGCGACAGGGTCCCGGATCACGCTGAACGAAACGTTTCGGATACTTCGGGAGTTGACCGCGTACTCTGGAGAGCCTCGGTATGCGGAGTCCAGGTCGGGAGACATCCGCGATTCGCTAGCAGACATTCATCTTGCTGAAGAGCTGCTTGACTACAAGCCAGTGGTGAATTTCCGAGAAGGACTGAAGCGGACGGTTGACTGGTATCGGGAGAGCGATGCTCTACCGCCAAGATAATGCGGACCCCTTTATCTTCGCCTCCATATGTGATGCGCCTCACGAACTATTCTCTGCAGAATCGGTGACACTGTTTGCGTTCGGAAGCCGGTAAAAGAAGACCGGTGTATCCGGTGCGCCGTCATGGACTGGTATCCGACGAGCCGCTGGAGAGCGCGAACCAGGACGCTGATCGTTGGCGGAAGCAACTACGGTCCCAAAGGAGCAGAGTGAGGTAGCAGGCTGCAGACAACTGCAGCCCGATGCGAACTCTACCACGTCATTCGTGGAACTGTGGTTCATCGCCCGCCGGAATAGGCGGTTTTTGCTAGCGCTCGTGGGGACGCTGATTGGGGCGTCTCTGGTCTATTGCCTCGTCGCCCCGAAGGAATACGTGGCGAGCGGTGAAATCGAGTTTCGTGGCGCGCCGGAGTCACTGCTCGCAACTGATCGAAACGAGCCTAGTGCGTCTGCGGCCGCCCTTGGACAACTCCAGCTTGAGACTCTGGCGAACGCGCTGCGGAGCGAGCAGCTTGCGTGGGATGTGATCACAAGGCTCAAGCTGTATGAGAAACCGGCCTTCGCGCGCTCCTTTCAGCGGAGGTTTCGGGACTTTCGGCCGGATAGGGTCAGCAAGGATGCGGAGGAGTATCTGCTGCGCCGGTTCGACCGACGTCTCACGGTAGAGAGCTTGCCGCACACCCTGGTCTTGAGCATACGATTTCGGTCCCGTGATCCCGAGTTGTCTGCAGCGGTTGTGAACGCGTTGATTGAAGAGTATGAACGGAGGGAGAGAGACTCGCGATTGCAGGCGAGTGCTGGAAGGGCAGAGTGGCTTGGCACACAGCTTGAGGAAATGAAGAAGCGAGTGGATCAAGATGTCTTGAGGCTCGCTGATTTTCAACGCACAAATGGAATTGTGACCGCTTCGGCCAGAGCTGGGGCCGTCGCAGATGTTGCCCAGAACGGTGTGATGACGGAGATAGAAGAAGCCAATCGAGCGCTGGCGAATGCGACGGCGGAGCGCATCGGCAGGGAAGCGGAATATGAGGCCGTCAGGAAGGGCGATCCGGAGTTGGCAGTCAGTGCCGAGCGTGCATTGTCGAGCGGTAATCCGCAAATGAGCCTTTTGCAACAATTGAGGGCACGCAGAAGCGACCTGGAGCTGGAGGAGGCACGCTTGGAGATCGAGCATGGGCCCAACTTTCCGCGTGTTGTGGAGATTCGCACTGAGCTTCGAGATACAGACCTGCAGATCAAGGAGACCCATGCGAAACTTGTGGAAAGCCTGCGAAGCGCATGGAAGACATCGGTAGCTCGCGAGGCGTTGCTGCGCAAGAATGTCAACGAAGTAACCGGAGCAGGCTTGAAGCTGAGCGGCGCGGCCCTGTCCTACGAATCGATGTGGCAGGAGGCGAACACAAACCGCGAGACCTACCTGGCGCTTCTACAGCGATCGGAAGAGGCGAAAGTAGCCATGGGGAGCCGCGGCTCGACAATTCGAGTGATTGACTATGCGCGAGTGCCCGCGAAGCCAGACTCGCCGAATGCTCTGCTCGATCTCACAATTACGGCATTTGTGTCAATGTGGCTTGCGGTTGTAGCCGTGCTCGCGATCGAGAGTCTCCGCAAGAGAAATCTCCCGACCGCAGCAATTTCGATTCTGATCGCGATCGGTGCCAGCCTGAGCCAGGCCCAGGCACCGACACCAAATACGTCAGGATTACCGGCTGGTGTGGCACACAGCCCGCAGACTATGGACCTGAGGATGATGCCGAACGCCAAGGATGCACCGGATGTTTGGAAGACTGGCAGAGCGGGCGGAGCATCGGCGGGTACGCCTCCGGGTCCAGAGCACTCGGCTGTGGTGATGGCAGCGCCGATCGGGCCCGGTGACCTGCTGGAGGTGACCGAAGGACATGGAACAGATCTACGGGAGAACGTCCGTGTTTCTGAAGCGGGCACGGTTGTGCTGCCGCTGGCGGGCGAAGTAGACGTCCGTGGGTTGGACGAGCGCTCTGCTGCGCACGCGATCGAGAAGGCGTTGATTGTCAACGGAATGTTGCGCCGTCCGCAGGTGAAGGTGCTGGTGACGGCGTATGCGGGGCAGGATGTGTCAGTGCTAGGCGAGGTGGTGCGGCCGGGCGTTTACAGCTTCACCGTTCATCATAAGCTGCTGGATCTGATTTCGTTGGCATCCGGATTGAGCCCAAATGCCGGGCGCCTGGTCTCGATCACGCACCGGAGCGATCCTGAGAAGCCCGAAGCTGTGGTGCTCGATCCGAGCGGAATTGATCCCGGAGGGAAACACAATCCGGAACTCGAAGCAGGAGACACAGTTCAGGTTGGCAGGGCGGGGCTCGTTTACGTGGTGGGCGATGTGATTCGGCCGGGCGGGTTCCCTGTCGATCCCGTGCAGGCGATCACGGTGGTGCAAGCCATATCGCTGGCCTGGGGACCGACTCAGAACGCGTCGCTCAAAGAAGCTGTTCTCATCCGCGAACAGCCGGGAGGACGAACGGTCACAACATTGAACCTCAAACGGATGCTCAGGGGCAAAGATCCAGATCTACCCGTTCGCGATCGAGACATTCTATTTGTGCCGAATTCGATGGCAAAAAACCTCATCAACCGCAGCCTGGAGTCAGTAGTGCAGTCCGCGGTAGGGGTGAGTATCTATTCCGGGCTGGTGTACTCGCAGAGGTATTGAAGGATGCGACGTACAGCATGGGTTCTGCTGGTTCTGTTCGTTTTTGCGATTCCGTGGGAGTATTCCCTGGACGCAGGGGCGCCGTTCGGAAATGTTGCGCGAGTACTCGGCATACTGACGTTGCTGGCAGCTGTTCCCGCTGTGCTGCTGGAGGGAAGATTCAGGCGAACAGGTGCGATTCACTGGCTGATGATTGCTTTTTACCTCTGGCAGTGCTGCACGTTGCTTTGGACGCTGGTCCCGCAACTGACACTGTTCCATTTGCGCGCTTACGCGCAAGAGATGATGGTGGTCTGGCTAATATGGGAGTTCGTGGACAGCAAGCTTGATCTGCGGATGTTGCTTCGCGCATGGCTGGCGGGTTCGGGAGTTCTGGCTCTTTTGACAATGGCAGGTTTCGTCTCTGCAGTTCGACTTGCCTCCGAGCAAGTACGATTCGCCGCGATTGGGCAAGACCCCAACGACGTGGCAAGGCTCCTTGTGTTCGGGTTCCCGATCGCTATGCTGGTAGCCGCGGGCACATGCACACGGCGCGAGCGAGCGTTGGCTCTGCTGTATTTTCCTTTGGGTTCCGCAGCCATCTTGGTCACCGCCTCCCGAAGCGGGATTCTCCTGGAGCTCGTCGCTCTTGTTGGCTGTGTGTTGGCCGGGCTACGCTCGCACGCGAGGGCGACTCTGATCGCAGCTGGCTCCGTGGTGTTTGCCGCAGGCGTGATCTTCGTTGTAGCTCCGTCCGGCACTCTTGACAGGCTTGGCAGTGCTGCGCAGGCGCGTCAGTACGGAGATCTGAATCAGAGAGTGAATATCTGGTCGGCGGGGTGGGAAGCGTTTGAGGATGCTCCGATCATTGGACGCGGCGCGGGTGCGTTTGTGTCGGCGGCGAAGCTTGCACCGGAGGATACGGCGCACAACACACCCCTTGCACTCCTGGTTGAAAGCGGCCTGTGCGGATTGTCTCTATTTTTAGCCATTTTCCTGGTTGCTGCGCGTGCGATCTGGAGGTCGGAACCTACCGTGCGGCTCGGCCTTTCCATTCTCATGCTGCTGTGGGTAATCTCGTCGCTGACTGGAACCCTGTGGGAGAACAGGATCACTTGGCTGATGATCGGCGTTGCGGCTGCGAGCGGAGGGACTGCGGGAGAATCGAACTTGAGGATGTCTGATCGCGATCAGGTCCCGGTTAGCGACTCTGCAGAATTTAATGCGCCGTCACTTGCCTAAAGACTGAAACTCTTGAGGGAATTAGCTGGGAGGGACAGACTTGCGCGGAGGCGAAAGCGCCTACGTTTAGGGTTCTTGGCCAGGAGCTGGCGGTAGAGGAGTTCCCATTGGTCAAGGACTGAACTGAGATCAAATCGGCTGACGATTTGTTTCCTGCCTCTGTGGCCGAGTTCGATGCGCGCGGATTCAGGCAAGTTCATTAACGCTTTCATCGCAATGGCGAGTGCTTTCGGGTTTCCGACCGGTGCGGTTGGGAGCGATGAGCTGGTGAGGACTTCTCGGCAACCATCGATGTCTGTGAATACGGCGGGGAGTCCGCATGCGGAAGCCTCCAGGAGGGCCATCGGCAGACCCTCCCAACGAGAACTAAGGACGAAAGCGTCGTGAGCTTGCATCAACTGAGCTAAATTCGTTTGGAAGCCGAGGAAGAGAACCCGTTCTTGCAGATCTAGCCGTGTGGCGAGAGCACGCAGTTCATTTTCGAGAGGGCCGGAACCGCAGATGCTGAGGCGGGCCGTTTGCGGCAGCATCGCGAAAGCATGGAGCATCGTTGCGTAGTCCTTAACCGGTTCCAGCCTGCCCACTGCAAGCCAGCGGAATTCATCTGAACGGTTTGATCTCCTCGCGCCGGTCGTCTTCAGGGGCCAGCGTCGGCTATCGATACCGTTCGGGATGACCGTGATGGTTCGTTCATCGACGATGCCTGCATCGAGCCAGGTGCGTGCAGCGGTGCGGCTCACTGCGGTGACGCAGTCGGGAATCGATGAAGTCAGACGATAGCCCCTTCGGCGAGTGCTCGAACCGGTGGCGGGAGAATGGATCGTATCGATGAGGACACGGAGGGGCGCTATGGCGCGAATACCACGGCCCATCAGGGCTGCTTGAGCTAAATGCGAGTGAAGGATGTCAGGGGGTGCTGACTTGATGAGCTGGCGCAGAGTGTTCCAGCCATGCGCGTCGCTAAGTCCGGAAGTCATGCCAAGGCTGATGAAGGAAAGGTTCGCCGCCGTAAGCTGGTTTGCGAGCGGTTGGCCATCTCCGTAAAGGCTGATCAGGGTGACGCGCCAGCCGCGCTCAGCCATGCCATTGGCCAGGAGCAGGAGCTGACGCTCTGCTCCGCCGATGCGGTCGATAGTCGGGATGAGGTAGGCGATGTGCATCAAGAGCTGCGGCACACGAGGAGACGATCGATCTCAGATTCGTAGGAGGCCAGGGCACGCGGTAGTTCGTAGGGTTCAATCCACATGTGGGGATAGCGTTGTCCCGGACGGAGGCTGACGAGCGCATCCTGGAGAACTATCCGGAGGGCTTCTGAGGAGACGCACGATGCGAGCCATACGCCATCGTGGTTCTTCAGGAGATCGACGACTCCGGCGGAAGCAGGAGTAGCGACGATGGGAAGGCCCGCTGCGGCAGCCTCGAGCATCGCGTTCGGCATGCCCTCGGTTCGCGAAGATAGGACAAAAGCGGTGGCGTAAGGGAAGCGTACGACCGGATCAGGCACGTGCCCAACAAAATGTATGCGGCTGCGTATGCCGAGCTCAAGCGCCTGTCGTTCGAGATGGGACTGTTGAGGGCCTTCCCCGACCAGGATCAGTTCTGTGGAGGAGAGTTGAGGAGGAAGAGCAGCCAGAGCGTCAAGGAGGAGATCGAACCCCTTCTGAGGTACGAGGCGCCCAATCGCGATCAGAGTGAGAATCGCCGAGATGGATTTCTGCTGAGAGAAGGACATGCTGCGGATTGACGAGACATCTGTCGGGTTTGGAAGGACGACGAGATCTGACATCCGTACATGGAGTCCACTTCGAATTTCTTGAGCCATGGCTTTGCTTTGGCAGATGACGCGATCAGCGTGCCGGTAAGCGAGCGAGTAAGCGCGGCGCGACAGCAGCGGTGAGATCGAGCGGAGCGTCTCGGCGAGTGCTCCATTCTGGCGGACCATGATCCGTGTTGCGCGCGGGATGAAGGGCTTCAGTGCGAGGACCAGAAGATTGAGATGTGCGATTCCGGAGAGGATGAGATCGGGGCGAATCTTCCAGATCAGCGAGAGTAACGGGATGATGCTACGCCGGACCCGCGTCGCGGCGAGTTGATGGACTGTCGCCGGAAGCGAAGGGAGCTGGTGATGACTTTGAGCTGGGGCAATGAGAGCGAGGTGGACGTTATATTTCGCAGAGTCGAGCGAGCGTGCCAGCGTCTCGATGACGCGCTCGGAGCCGCCGCCTGCGAGGTGCGGGATAAGTAAGAGTAATGTTGGCCGTTGGCAAGCGGTCATACGAGTTCAAGGATTCAAGGTAGGAAAAACTTGACCAAGAGTAAGTGACCGCTCTCACAAACGAAGCACAGACCAGTTGCTAGAGTTGTTTGACTCTGAGGAATGGCGGGGCCTCGTTGCATGAGCGTTTTGCCGGCTGATCGAAGCGAGCTGTTTGGAACCACAGACTCGAGGCCACACATTCTTGTCGGCGTGACGAGCGCTCAGACATGCATCCTGCTGCCTGCTCGCTCACAGGCATTGATGGATGCGGGATTTCGCGTTTCGATCGTTTCGGGCCCGGGTGCGATGAGCGCTGGGGCAAAGAGCGTGCGAGGCGTGTCTACGCATGTGCTGCCTATGGAACGCGAAATTGCTGGTGTTCGCGACCTTATAGCCTTCTGTAGATTGCTGAGGCTTCTGAACAGGATTAAGCCGGACATCGTGGAGTTCAGCACTCCGAAAGCAGGGCTGCTTGGGATCGTTGCAGCATGGATTCATCGGGTTCCTGTGCGCGTATATTTCCTGCGCGGTCTGCGCGTGGAGACCTGTTCCGGGTTGATGCGAATGATTCTTCTCTGGTCAGAAAGGCTGGCCGCGGCATGTTCGCACGTGGTTGTAGCGAACAGTAAGAGCCTGGGCCGGCGGGCTCACGAACTCGGCATCTCAAACGAGAAGAAGACAAGGACTCTGGGTGAGGGAAGCAGCAACGGGGTGGATGCTCTGAGGTTCTCGCCGGGGGAGTCGGGGGTCCGCGAAGAATGGGGCATACCTGCGAGTGCGCGCGTGATCGGATTTGTGGGGCGTTTGACCGTAGATAAGGGCGTTCCAGAGCTGCTCGAGGCATTCGCGAAGATCTTGAGGAGGCAGCCGGACTGCTATCTGCTACTGGTGGGTTGGTTCGACGCAGCAAGTGACGCGCTTGGGCGCGGGCTTCGGGAACGGATCGAGGGACATCCGCGAATTGTGTGCACAGGATACGTTGCGGATGCAGCACCGTACTACAGGGCTATGGATGTGATGGTGCTGCCGTCGTGGCGGGAGGGTTTTCCAAACGTAGTGCTGGAGGCAGCGGCGTCCGGGGTTCCGGCGGTGGCGACGACGTGTACGGGATCGTGCGATGCGGTGGTGCCGGAGGTCACGGGGCTGCTTGTTCCACCCGGGTATGCGGATGCAATTGCTGAGGCGGTGCTTCGCCTACTGGGCGATGAAGACTTACGGGCGAAGATGGGCGAAGCCGCGCGAAAGTGGGCTGTTGAGCACTTTGAGCAGCAGCGCGTTCTCCGTATGACGGTTTTGTTCTATGAAGAGCTTTTGAGGGGCCGCAATCGCAGCCCGAGTACAAAGATCGAAGCACTTACGGAGTAGTCTGGATGACCGTGACCTCGGCAGGGACGGAAGCAGGTGCAGGGGAAGGCTGCAGGGTGTGCGCGCCGGTTTCCGCTGCGTGAAGTGCGCCCCCAGGCACGATGCCGAGAGCCAGGGTGGCGATCGTAGCCAGTGCCAGCGCGGTGATGATTCCGAGCCCAATGGGAGCAATTGGGGTGCGGACGGCTCGGTCTTCCTCATCGGGCCGCTGGGCCACGGCAAAGGCGAGCCGGAGATAGTATGCCGCGGCAAGGCCGGAGTTGAGAAGTCCGATCACGGCGAGGATCACGGCGCCTCCGCCGACGGCTGCGGTGAAGGAATAGAACTTGCCGAAGAAGCCGCCGGTGAAGGGGATGCCGATGAGCGAGATCAGAAAGAAGATGATCAGGCTGCCGAGGAGAGGCGAGCGGTAGATGAGGCCCTTGTAGTCGGCGATGAGGGGGCGCTCGTCGTTGTAGCCCCCGGCGATGGTGACGAGGGCGAAGATGCCGACGTTCATTGCGGCGTAGGCGGCAGTGTAGAAGGTGGCTGCGGCGATTCCTGTGGAGCCGAATCCGGCGAAAGCGGCGAGCAAGTAGCCTGCGTGTGCGATGGCGGAGTAGGCGAGCATGCGCTTGACGTTCTGCTGGCGCAGTGCGGCGAGGTTGCCGATGGTCATGGAGAGGACGGCGACTACCCAGAGTACCGGCGACCAGAGATGGCGGAGGTGCGGGAACATCTCGTAGAGGAGGCGGAGAAGGAATGCGAAGGCGGCCGCCTTGGGGCCCGTTGACATAAGAGCGACGACGGGCGATGGCGCGCCTTCGTAGACGTCCGGGGTCCATACGTGGAATGGCGCTGCGGAAACCTTGAACAGGATTCCGACGAGCATCATGGCGAGCGCACCCTCCACGAGGAGTTGGTTCTGAGCGGTGGCGGCTTGTCGGGCGATGTCGTAGATGGAGGTGGTGCCGGTGGCACCGAAGACCATGGCTATGCCGTAGAGGAGGAATGCGGTGGCGAAGGAGCCGAGGAGGAAGTATTTGATGGCAGCTTCAGGGCCCTTGCCAGTCTGCTTGCGGTAGCCCGCGAGAATGTAGGTGGAGATGGAGGAGATTTCGAGTCCGATGAAGACGACGAGGAGCTCGGTGGCAGCGGTGAGGAGACACATGCCGACAGCTCCGAACACCATCAGCGCATAGTACTCGCCCTGGTGGTGACTGTCTTCAGGAAGTGCGTCGAGAGAGAGAAGCAGGGTGACGATGACGATGCCGCAGATGAGGACGTGGAAGAAGACAGTGAAGGGGCTGGTCTCGACTGTGCCGGAGTAGCCTGTGCCCATAGGAAGCGAGAGCTGCCAGACGCTGGCGAGGTAGGCAACACCGGTTCCGATGGTGGCGAACCAGCCTAGAGTGCGGCGCGAGGTCAGCGGTGCGAGCGAGGCGTCGATGAGCATGACGAGAACGCCTGTGATGGTGAGGATGACTTCGGGGAGGATGCGGTAGATGTCGGGAATGGAGTTCACCGCTGGACCTCCATCGGGACTGAAGTGACGGCGGGCTGATCGGCTGATCGTGCCTGCTGGAGGACGATGGGTTTCGGCGCCGTTTCGATGGTACGGAGCCAGAGGTTCGGGGCGACGCCCATGATGAGGAGCAGGACTGCGATGGGCCAGAGGACGAGCTGCTCACTGAGCCGGAGGTCGGTTGCGGGAGACTCTGCGGCGAGTTTGCTTTCAGTGCCGTAGAAGACGCGCTGGATCATCCACAGCATGTAGGCGGCGCTGAGGATGACGCCGACGGTAGCGGCGATCGCCCAGCTATGACTAATGGTGAAGGTGCTGGAGAGGATGAGGAATTCTCCGATGAAGCCGTTCAGCATGGGCAGACCGATCATGGCGAGAGAGACGATGACAAACAGAGTGGCCAGACGCGGCACACGATTGGCAAGGCCGCCATATGCGGCGATCTGGCTGGTGGCGTAGCGAATCTCGAGAGCGCCGAGGAGCACGAAGAGGGCGGCGTCGATGAGTTCGTTGTTGAGGATCTGGTAGGTTGCGCCGGTCCAGCCGGTGAGGGTGAAGCCGTAGACGCCGACGGTGATAAGGCCGAGGTGGCTCATGGCCGCGAAGGCGAGAAAGCGCCAGTAGTCGCGCTGGACGAGGGCGAGACAGGCGCCGTAGAGGATGCCGATGACGCCGAGAGCGATGAGGAGTGGCGCGATGTTGTGGGCCTGAACGGGGAAGAGGCCGACATGGAAGCGCAGCATTGAGTAGAGGCCGAGTTTGCCGGCGACGACCATGGCCATGGCGACGGGAGCTTCAGAGAATGTGTCGGCCAGCCAGCCGTGGAGTGGGAAGACGGGGACCTTCACTGCGAAGGCGAAAAGGAAGGCGAGAGCGACCCAGAAGAGGGCTCCTGCGGGAACTGCGCCGACGGCGATGTCGGTACGGAGGTCGGGGAACTGGAAGGAGCCTGTCCGCGAGTAGAGATACAGGATGGCGACGAGGAGTGGGGCTGATGGGATGAACGTGAAGAGAAAGAATTTGGTTGCGGCGGCAGGACCGTTTTTGCGGCCGTACATCGCGATGAGGATGGCCATGGGGACGAGGGACAGTTCCCAGAAGCCGTAATAGACCATGAGGTCGAGCGAGATGAAGACGCCGAGCATGGCGGTCTGCTGGACGAGGAAGAGCGAGTAGTAGACCTTTTCGCGGCGCTGAATGGCCTTCCAACTGGCGAGAACTCCGATGGGACCGAGGAGGCCTACGAGGACGACAAGCCAGAGGCTGAGGCCGTCGACACCGACGTGGTAGAAGATGGCGGGGTTTTCAATCCAAGGCTTGTTCACGACGAACTGAAAGCCGGGATGCGCGGCGTCGTAGTGCGCGGGGAGGTGGAGCGCGAGGCCGAAGGTGACGAGGGTGGAGATGAGCGCGAGCCAGGCGGGGAGTTTGCTGCGGTCGGGGAGGAGCGCGACGAGGATGGCGCCGGCGAGCGGGGCGAGGAGGATCAGAGTGAGAATCATGCTGTCCATCAGTGACCCGCCATTCCGAGGTGCAGAGAGGCCGCTCCGAAGACGTGCGGAGCGAGAACGAAGTAGAGTAGGACGGCGGCGCCGAGGGCTAGCCACGCGGCGTAAGAGCGGATGTTGCCGGATTGCCAGCGCTGAAGGATTGCGCCCGACAGAGAGGCGATGCCGGCGAGAAGCCAGGCGAGTCCGCCGAGGATAGCGAAGTCGACGACCCACTCGAGGAAGTACTTGGAGAGGGTGAGGAGCGGCTTGACGACGATGAGGTTGTAGAACTCGTCGACGTAGTATTTGTTCTGGAGCAGGTTGTATCCGGCGGGCGCGGGCGCCGCGAGTTGCGCAGCGGCGGAGCGTTGGTGGTACATGCGGTGGGCGAGGAACCAGCCTAATGCTCCAGCGGCGACGGCGAGGGCCATCATGATGTATTCGAGGCTGCCGGTGAGCTCTTCGGTTTTGGTTCCGAGCACCGGAGAGAGGAATGCGCCGAAGCGGCCTGCGCCGATCCAACCGCCGCCTACGGAGAGGACCGCGAGAATGGCGAGAGGGCCGAGCATGGACCAGGGGCTCTCATGCGAGTGAGCGTCGTGGCTTCGGGTTTCGCCGAAGAAGGTGAGATACCACAGGCGGAACATGTAGAAGGCCGTTAGACCGGCAGTGACGAGTCCGACGAACCAGAGGAGCTTGCCGAGGCTTCCGGAGGCGAAGGCTGCGGCGAGGATCGCGTCTTTGGAGAAGAAGGCGGACATGAATGGAAATCCCGAGATTGCGAGGACTGCCATGGTCATGGTCCAGAAGGTGATGGGAGTCTTGGTGCGAAGGCCACCCATCTTGCGCATGTCCTGCTCGCCGCCCATCGCGTGGATGACGGAGCCTGCGGCGAGGAAAAGAAGTGCCTTGAAGAAGGCGTGCGTCATGAGGTGGAAGATGGCCGCAGAGTAGGCAGCGACGCCGCAACCGAGGAACATGTAGCCGAGCTGCGAGACGGTGGAGTAGGCGAGGACGCGCTTGATGTCGGTCTGAACGAGACCTATGGTCGCTGCGAAGAGCGCGGTGGCTGCTCCGATGATGGCGACGACGCTGAGTGCGAGCGGCGAGCGGTCGAAGATGAAGTGGGTGCGGGCGACCATGTAGACGCCGGCAGTGACCATGGTGGCGGCGTGGATGAGCGCGGAGACGGGCGTAGGTCCTTCCATGGCGTCGGGCAGCCAGACGTAGAGAGGAAGCTGCGCGCTTTTGCCGGTGGCTCCGATGAAAAGGCAGAGGGCGATCGCGGTGAGTACGCCGCCAGTCATGGTGGGATTGGCTGCGATCTTCTGGGCGAGGTCGCTGAAGGAGAGTGTGCCGAAGTTGGCGAGGAGGAGGAAGAGGCCGATGAGGAAGCCGAAGTCGCCGATGCGGTTGACAATGAATGCTTTTTTGCCGGCGTCGGAGGCGGACTTCTTCTGGAACCAGAAGCCGATGAGCAGGTACGAGGCGAGACCGACGCCTTCCCATCCAACGAACATGAGTAGCGCGTTGCCGGCGAGGACCAGCGTGGTCATGAAGAAGAGGAAGAGGTTGAGGTATGCGAAGTAGCGCCAGTAACCTTCATCGTCGTGCATGTAGCCGACGGAGTAGATGTGGATGAGGAAGCCTACGCCGGTGATGACGAGGAGCATGATCAGCGAGAGCTGATCGAGGACGAAGGTGAGGTCGATGTTGAGGGGGCCGACGGTGATCCAGTTGCCGTAGCTTTCGGAATGCGGCAGTGCGGCGCGCGATGCGAGCAGGACAACGAGGAATGATCCAAGCGGCGCGAGAAGCGCGATTGCGCTGACGACTGCTTTGGGAAGGCGACGGCCGAGCAGCCCGTTCAGGAGGAATCCGATGAAGGGCAGGAGCGGGATCAGCCAGAGATGGAGGGATTCGTTCATAGTTTCATCAGGTCGATGCGATCGACGGCGAGCGTGGCGCGGGCGCGGAATACGGCAATGATGATGGCGAGGCCAACGGCGGCTTCAGCAGCGGCGACCACCATGACAAAGAAGACGAAGATCTGTCCTTTGACGTCGTGCCATTGGTGGGCGAAGGTGACGAAAGAGAGATTCACGGCGTTGAGCATGAGCTCGATGGACATGAAGACCGTGATGAGATTGCGCTTGATCAGGAATCCGACGACGCCGAGGCAGAAGAGAACGGCGCTGAGGAGCAGATACCAGACAAGCGGGACTTCAGGAGAGAGATGCATATTACCTAGGCTCCCTTCCTTCCGCGTCGCCTTTGCGGGCGAGGGCCACGGATCCAAGGATGGCGACGAGGATCAGGACAGAGGTGACTTCGAAGGGGAGCAGAAGTCGCGTGAAGAGGACAGTGCTGAGATCGGCGGTGCTGGTGATGTGGTCCTGGATGCCGGCGTCGCCGAAGCCTTGAAGTTTCATAAAGCCGGTGGCGATGACGGCGAGGATGGCGGCGACGGCGGGGAATCCGACGGTGCGGTACGCGCTGCTGCCCAGGGTGCGCTCTTCTCGGCCCGCGTTGAGGAGCATGACGACGAACGTGAAGAGCACCATGATGGCGCCCGCGTAGACGATAACCTGCGCGGCGGCGAGGAATTCAGCGCCGAGGAGAAGATAGAGCACTGCCAGCGACGTCATGACAACGATGAGCGAGAGCGCGCTATTGATGGGCTGCTTCTGAAACAGGAGATTGACGGCTCCTGTGAGGCAGAGTGCAGCGAAGATGATGAAAAGAATCAGGTGCATCGTTGAAGTCGCTTACGAAGGATCCGGTTGTGGGAAGGTGATGAAACCCTTCCGATTCTAACTGAGCGGTTGCGGCAAACCCGGTGATGGATGAACAGTGCTCCGGATCAACCTTTATCTTTCCCAGGTGTCATGAACGAGACCCTTCGGCTTCGCTCAGGGCAGGCTCTGGGGCACCCAGGTACTAGCGGTAGGCGAGCCAGAGGCTGGTACCAACGATGTTGAGGATGGCGAGAGGCATGAGCCAACGCCACCCGTAATTCATGAGCTGGTCATAGCGGAAGCGGGGCAATGTGCCGCGCACCCAGACGTAGAGACACAGGAAACTGAAAACCTTGATAACGAACCAGAACATCGGCAGGATGGAGCGGATGACGATGTTGTTGGGCGTCGGAAGTAGGTTGCCGAACGGGCTGGTCCAGCCGCCGAGGAAGAGCAGGGTGGCAACGCAGCCGACGGTGATCATGTTGGCGTATTCGGCCATGAAGAACATGGCGAACTTCATGGAGCTGTACTCCGTGTGGTAGCCGGCGGTCAGTTCGCTTTCGGCTTCGGGCAGGTCGAAAGGAGCGCGGTTGGTTTCGGCGAAGGCGGCCATGAGGTAAATGAAGAATGCGACGAACTGGAATCCGCCGAAGAGGTTCCAGGAGAGGAGGCCGTGCGTCGCTTGGGTCTGGACGATCTTGTCGAGGTTCAAAGATTCTGAGCGCATCACAACGCCGACGAGGGACAGACCGAGGGCGAGCTCGTAGCTGACGAGCTGGGCGGAAGAACGAAGGGAACCGAGCAGCGAATACTTGTTGTTAGAAGACCATCCGGCGAGGGCGATTCCGTAGACGCCGATGGAGGTGATGCCGAGGATGACGAGGAGGCCGATGTTGACGTCGGCGATCTGGAAGACGTGGAAGTTGCCGGGGCCGGTGATGCTGGGGTCGCCGAAGGGGACGACGGCGATGGAGATGAGTGCGCAGCTGAGCGCGATGACCGGGGCGAGCAGATAAAGAGGACGGTAGACGGCGGTGGGAATGATGTCTTCCTTGAGGAAGGATTTTGCGCCGTCGACGAGAGGCTGGAGGAGGCCGAAGGGGCCGACGCGGCTGGGTCCCCAGCGATTCTGGATGCGACCGACGAGCTTGCGCTCAAGGAGCACGGTGTAGGCAACGGCCATGAGGAGCACGACCGTGACTACGATGACCTTGAGCAAGCTCCAGAGGAAAAACTGCAGAATCGTCACGTTCCTAAAGCCTTTCGGAAAAAGTTCAACCTGCAACTGCTTCTTGTTTTACTTCGGCCTGATGGCGCTGGAGATCTGCGATGCCTTTGCTGTATCGGCCAAGCGTGCCGGAGGTGAAGAGACCGTTGTGGCTGGGCCTGACCACGTCAGGGCCGCTTGAAGTGAGTGCGGAAACGGGAACGAAGCCGGGCTCGGTATGAATGTCGTTGCCGCCGAAGAGATTGACGCGATCGAGTTTGTAGGACGGAACGAGGCGCTCGATTTCGTCGAGGATGGCGAGCGGATCGAAGGGGCTGACGCGGGGCTCGAGGCCCTGAGCGGTGAGCCAGATGGCGTGGCGATCAGCTTCGCCCATCTGCGCGCCGCGCGACTGGCCGAGGTCGACTTTGACGCCGGTTTTCCCGAAGGGGACAAGAGATTTGACGTTGGTGTCCATGCTGGCGGCGAGCTTGACGAGAATTTCAAAGTCGGGCTTGATGCCGGGTGTGTCCGCGGCCTTGCGAACAAGCTGAATGTCGCCGTATGTGTTGGTCACGGTGCCGGTTTTCTCGTAGAGGCTGGCTGCAGGGAAGACGACGTCGGCTACGGCTGCCGTCTGGGTCAGGAACATGTCCGTGACCACCACAAACTTGCCTTTGAGAGATGCCGGGTCGAAGGTGTCGATCTCGAGGGGATTGGCTCCGATGATGAGGAGTGCTTGCAAGGAGCCGCCCGCAGCGGAAGAGAGCATCTGCGGCTGGTTCAGCCCGATGGTGTGCGGCATTCCGGGGTATTCGTCGGCGAATGCGTCGTGTGTGCTGACGGGAACGTAGCCGGGGAGGCGATCGGGCAGGAGACCCATGTCGGCTGCGCCGCGGGAGTTTGAGTAGTCGCCAAGGTAGGCGAAGCGAACATTGGGACGGCTGAGGCCCCAATTTACGAGTTCGTCGACACCGGAGCCGCGGAACTCCGCGCCGAAGATGACGACGAGGTTCTCTTCTGCGAGGAGCGCGTCGCGAAAGGCTGGGTCGTTGATTTTCGAATCAGTTCTGCTCAGGAATTTCGTGAGCGAAGCGTAGCCGCCGGCGGGAAGGCGGAGTGCGGCTTTGGCCTGGCGCTCGAGCTTGATTTGGGTCTCGTTGGCGACGTAGAGGCGGGCGCGATTGAGGCGGACGTTGGTGCGGATGGTCCAGGCGAGAAGAGGATGCTCAGCTGTGGGGTCGCCGCCGATGAGGAGGATCGCCGGGGCGGCGGAGATGTCGCGTAGGCTGGCTGACTTGCCGGGATGGCCTGCCATGGCGCGCGCGAAGGAGACGTAGTCGGTGGTGCGCTCGTGGTCGATGTTGCTGGTGCGGAGGACGGTGCGCGCAAATTTCTGAAGGAGGTAGTTTTCTTCGTTGGTGGTGCGATTGGAGCCGATGACGCCGATGGCAGCGCCGCCGCGCGTGTCGCGGATTTCCTTGAGCTTTGCACCGGCTACGCGGAAGGCGTGTTCCCAGGTGGTTGGCTCGAGCTTGCCTTCATGGTTGCGGACCAGAGGAGCGGTGAGACGTTCGGGGTTTTCGACGAAGTCGAAGCCGAAGCGGCCTTTGGCGCAGAGGAAGTCGCCGTTGATGCCGCTCTTGTCGCGATTGTCGGCGCGGATGATTTCAGCACCGTTGGTGGACTGGCGGATGCCGAGCGTGACCTTGCAACCGTCGGCGCAGTGGGTGCAGACGGTGGAGACGTGATTCATCTCCCAGGGGCGGGTCTTGTAGCGGTAGCTGCCGCTGGTGAGAGCGCCGACGGGGCAGATGTCGATGCACATGCCGCACTGCTCGCAGTCGAGCTGGTCGCCGCCATCGGGCGAGATGACGGAGGTGACGCCGCGGTTCTGTACGCCGAGCGCCCAGACGTCCATGCCTTCTCCGCAGACGCGTGTGCAGCGATAGCACAGGATGCAACGGGGGCGATCGTAGAAGACGGCTGGGGACCACTGCTGTTCTTCGCGATGGCGCTTGGCATCGACCATGAGGCTTTCGCCGGCGCCGTACTTGAAGGTCATGTCCTGCAACTCGCACTCACCGCCGGCGTCGCAGACGGGGCAGTCGAGCGGGTGGTTGCCAAGGAGGAGTTCGATGGTGGCTTTGCGGGCCTGTGCGATTTCCGGTGAGTCGGTGGTGAAGACCTGGCCTTCGGCTACGGTCGTAGTGCAGGCGGTCTGAAGCTTGGGAACCTTTTCCTGACGGACGACGCACATGCGGCATGCGGCCTGAAGGCTGAGTCCGGGGTAGTAGCAGAAGGCGGGGATCTCAATGCCGGCTTTGCGGCATGCTTCAATGAGCAGCGTCCCTGCGGGGGCGGTCAGTTTCTTTCCATCGACTGTGAATGTAACGTCTGCCATTCGTCCTTTGGTGCCGCAGGGGCTAAAGCCCCGGTTCTTGTCTTGCACTTTTTCGGCACGACTGAAGTCGTGCCCTGACGCTTCCTGTTGTGCCTACTGCATATCACAACTAAAGTGGTGCCCTGATACAGTTTGTTACTCCTAAAACCCGTTACACGATGGTCAGCTCCGGGGCGCCGTGCTTTGCGAAGGGGCAGGGCTTCCCGTCGAGGTGATCTTCGAATTCTTTGCGGAACTTTTTGACGAAGCCCAGTGTGGGCATTGCGGCTGCGTCGCCGAGCGGGCAGAAGGTGCGGCCCATCATGTTTTCGGCGAGGTAGCGAATGTTGTCGATGTCCTTCGCTGTTCCGAAACCTGCGTGGAAGCGCGTGAGGGATTTCTTGAGCCAGTCGGTACCTTCGCGACAGGGAATGCACCAGCCGCAGCTCTCGTGCTGATAGAAGCTGATGGTGCGGAGGGCGAACTCGACGATGCAGGTCTGATCGTCGATGACGACGACTCCGCCGGAGCCAAGCATCGAGCCGGCTTTGCCGACCTGATCGAAGTCCATGCCGAGGTTTTCGATTTCTTCCGGAAGGAGGACAGGCGTGGATGATCCGCCGGGGACTACGGCTTTGAGAGTACGGCCGCCACGGACGCCGCCAGCGACGTCGTAGATCATCTTCTTGAGGTTGTAGCCCATGGGGAGTTCATACACTCCGGGGCGCTCAATGTGTCCGCTGATGCCGAAGAGGCGCGTGCCGCCGTTGCGGGGCGAGCCGATGGCTGCGAAGGCTGTGCCACCCATGTTGATGACGTGGGGGACGGTGGCGATGGTCTCGGCGTTGTTGATGACGGTGGGTCCGCCGTAGAGGCCGACGACAGCGGGGAAGGGCGGCTTGATACGTGGGACGCCACGCTTGCCTTCGAGAGATTCCATGAGCGCGGATTCTTCGCCGACTTCGTAGGCACCTGCGCCGCTCTGGGTGATGATCTGAAATTCGGTGTCGGTGCCGAAGATGTTTTTGCCGAGAAAGCCTTTTGCGTAGGCGTCGGCTACGGCTTTCTCCATGATCTCGAGGAGGTAGCGGTATTCGCCGCGCAGATAGATGAAGCCCATCTTGGAGCCGATGGCGAGGCCGGCGATGATGGTGCCTTCGATGACGGAGTGCGGGTCGTGCAGGAAGATGAGGTGGTCTTTGCAGGTGCCGGGTTCGCTCTCGTCGCCGTTGATGAGGACGTACTTGGGCTTGGCGGACTGCTTGGGGACGAAGGACCACTTCATGCCAGTGGGGAATCCTGCGCCGCCGCGACCGCGGAGGTTGGAGGCCTTCATCTCTTCGATGACCCAGTCGGGGCCTTGGGCGAGACACTTGCGGATGGCTTCGTAACCGCCAAGCTCGATGTACTTGTCAATGTTGGCCGCGCCCTGGCCGAAGCGCTTGGAGACGACCTTTACTTCGTCGGGATGGGAGACGAGCCTAGGCATTGTTCTGGCCCTCGGATTTCTGTCGGTATTGGGCAAGAATGCCGGAGACGCTCTCTGGAGTGAGGTCATCGTGGAAGTCGTAGTTGACCTGGATGGCAGGGGCCCAGCAGCAGGCGCCGATGCACTCGACCTCTTCAAGGGAGAATACGCCGTCGGAGGTGACGCCTTTGTGGCCGATGCCGAGCTCTTCCTGGAATTTCTCGAAGACGTCGTAGGCTCCGCGGAGCATGCAGCTGATGTTGGTGCAGACCTGCACATTGTATTTTCCGGCCGGCTTGAAGCGGAGCATGGAGTAGTAGGTGGCAACGTTGCGGACGTCGAGCTCTGTGATACCGATGCGCTGGGCGACTTCGGCGATCACCGCGTCGGAGAGGTAGCCGATTTCGTCCTGCGCGTAGAGGAGCATGGGAACGAGGGCGGAACGGCGGACGGGGTATTTCTCGACGAGCGCGTCGAAGCGGGCCGCGACTTTGGGCGAGAAGATGCTCATGGTTTCGGCTGTCATTGCATCATCTCCCTTGCCCATGCTTCTGCTGCCATATCCATTTCTTCCTCGCCGGTTGTGCTGCGGAGTCTTCCGGCTTCTGTGAGTTCCACTATTCCGCTTTGTCCGTTGTCGCGCGACCAGGTGATGTGCGCGCCGTTGCGTTTGAGGTCAAGCCAGTTGCTGCCGTGGCGGACCGTGATGTGATTTTCCCCTAGTTCGACTGTTGCCTGCCTGTCCCCATTGAGCCCGTGCGCCGCGGTGTAACTGCGAAGCAGGGAGGCGAGTGAAACCCAAAGTTCGATGTACAGTTGCTCGCAGGTTGTTTCGGTTTTGGCCTGCCCCATCTTCCCTCAGGGGCTAAAGCCCCGGTTTCTCTTGACTCTCTTTGGCACGACTAAAGTCGTGCCCTTTCAAAACTTGATTCGTTGCAGGGGCTAAAGCCCTGGTTCTTCTTTTGCGTTGTGCGGCACGACTAAAGTCGTGCCCTGACGCTTATTGTTTTGCCTGCCGCCTAGCACGATTCCATTCGTGCCCTTTAAGAAATTCAGCGGTCGATTTCTCCGAGAACGATGTCGATGGAGCCGATGACGGCGACTACGTCGGCGAGCATGCGGCCCTGGCACATGGTTTCAAGCGCCTGCAATGAGGCGAACCCCGGATAGCGCATGTGCACGCGATACGGTTTGGCTGTGCCGTCAGAGACGACGTAGTAACCCATGGTTCCATGGCCGGATTCAATAGTCTGGAAGACTTCGCCGGCGGGAACGTTGAAGCCCTCGGTCACGATTTTGAAGTGATGGATGAGTGCTTCCATCTGGGTCTTCATCTTTTCGCGATCGGGGAGAATGATTTTTGGTGCGTCGGCCTTGACGGGGCCGCCAGGCATGCCGTCGAGGGCCTGCTGGATGATCTTGATGCTTTCGCGCATCTCTTCGAGTCGGACTTCGTAACGGCCCCAGCAGTCGCAGCGATTCGAGATCGGCACGCGGAACTGAAACTTCTCGTACCCGGCGTAGGGCATGTCGCGGCGAAGGTCAAAATCGACGCCGGAGCCGCGCAGCGTGGGTCCGGTAACGGCGAGAGCGACTGCGTCTTCGGGAGTCAGGATGCCGACGCCAAGGAGACGATTCCGGAAGATGGGATTGCCGGTGAGAAGGTTCGAGTACTCGTCAATTTTCTCGGGAAGAGTCCTGATGAACCGCTGAATGCGATCAAAGAGGTCGAGGGGCGGCTCCATGGCGAGGCCGCCGATGCGGAAGTAGCTGGTCATCATCCGCTGGCCGGAGACGGCTTCGAAGATGCGCAGGATTTCTTCGCGTTCGCGGAAGGTGTAGAGGAAGACTGTGAGCGCGCCGATGTCCATGGCATGCGTGCCGAGCCAGATGAGGTGCGAATTGATTCTCGTCAGCTCGGTAAGAAGAACGCGGATCCAGACTGCGCGTTCGGGAATTTCCAGGCCGAGAAGTTTCTCGACGGCGAGGCAGTAGCAGAGATTGTTGGCCAGCGGGCCGAGGTAGTCGACGCGATCGGTCAGCGGGACGACCTGCTGGTAGAACTTCGACTCGCAGGTCTTCTCGATGCCGGTGTGGAGATAGCCGACTTCGGGGTAGAGGCGGACCACAATTTCGCCGTCGATTTCGAGTACAAGGCGGAGCACACCGTGCGTGGAGGGGTGCTGCGGTCCCATATTAAGGACCATGTGCTGGTCTTTGGAGCCTTCGGCGGGCGGGGCTTGAAGGATCGGCGTACCTACGTCGACGCTCATCGGTAGCCCTCCACGGGGTAGTCCTTGCGAAGGGGATGTCCGACCCACTCTTCCGGCATCATGATGCGGCGGAGGTTGGGGTGACCTTCGAAGCGGATTCCGAAGAGATCGAAGACTTCGCGCTCGTAGAAGTTGGCGCCGGGGAAAACTGAAGTGATGGATTCGACCGCAGGGTCGGCTTCAGAGACCCAGGCCTTGATCCGAACGCGCTGCTTCATCGCGTGCGAAAGGATGTGATAGGTGAGTTGGAAGCGCGGATCAGAGGGAAGCCAGTCCACGGCCGTCATGTCTTCAAAGGCGTTGTAGCCGGCTTCTTTGATTGCCTGCACGGCTTCGACGATGTTTTCGGAGGGCACGGTAAGGCTGAGCTCTCCGCGATCGAAGAGAGCGTCTATGATCGCGTCGGCGTTCCAGGCAACGAGTGCCTTCACCGCAGCATGGTCCGACATTCTCTCGAGTACAGCCTGCTTGCCAGCAATGGTTTCCTGGGTGGCTTCTGCCATTTAGAGGTCCGCCTTATCCATGCTCCAGTTGAGGATGCCTTTACGAATGATGTAGTAGAGGCCCACGACGATGAAGCCGAGGTAGACGATCATCTCCCAGAATCCGAAGAGGCGCTGGCCGGTGATATGGGGGAGCTGGCGGTAGATGACGGCCCAGGGCATCATGAACACCGCTTCGACATCGAACAGGATGAAGAGCATCGCCACCATATAGAAGCGAACGCTGAAGCGCGCTCGAGCATCGCCGACGGATTCAATACCGCACTCGTAGGCGGCGAGCTTTACGGGAAGGTTGCGATGGCGGCCAATGAACCATGAGGCAAGCACCATGACGGCTGCAAGTCCCACTGCAAACACAATTTGCAGCATAAGAGACAAATATTGCCAGTGGTAGGGAATCATGGTCTTCCTGTTCGCGACGCGTTTGAAGATGGCGGCGTTCGCACCTGTCCCGAATCGGCTCCACTGCGACAGGCCGCTGGTTTGAGCTTAGGTTCCAAAACTGATCCCGTCAAGACGAGGAAGCCCCTCTCAATCTCACATTTAGAGCCACGGAAGCCCTTCCCGGATGGTTCGAAAAATGATAGGGCGTAGTGGGACACACAATCGCGGATGTGAGAACTGTCACTCCTTCACTGGGATGTGTATACGATGTGGCCGAATCATGCATCTGTGAGTGAGATCACAGGGTCTTGACCCGAATGGCGGCTCGGAACGGATGAAGGTGAAATTTCTGAGGGAACCGCCGATAAAGGCTGGCATCGAGGCGGGCGGGAACAGACGAATGGCGGCGGAAATGAGAGCGCGGCGGATATCTCCGGAAGCGGGACGGGCGCTGGAAATTCTGGGGCACGCGATTGAGTATCTGAGCGATGAGTATGTCGAGCACGCAGAGGAAGTGAGGGCGGCCGATCCGCGGGTCGATGCGATTCAGATTTTGATGAGATTGAATCGGGAGATTTACGTGGCCTGTCCAGTGGTTCCCGGGGTTGGCGAGCGGATCATGTCGTTTCTGCGCGGGTATGTGCTGCGGGCGGAGAGGTCAGGGGTCAATCCGGCGCGATGAGACGATCATGCTTGCTCTGGTAGTCTGAGCTTGTGTTTCAACAGCTTCCGAAGTGCCTCACCTTACTTCTGAAAAGCGCGGCGTGCCTGGCGATCACTCTTGCAGTTGCTCCGGCGGCGCACGCGCAACCTGCTGAAAAGATCGACATCAATCCCACGTTCACGATTTCGAAATATGCGCCCGGAATGCCCATACACATGGTGGGTTACGGTGATATGCGTTTCACCAATCCGTTGGTGAAGATCGGGACGAATCCGCGCGTCAGGAAGTGGCTGGCCGAGCAGATTGGTCGAGAGAAGCCGGAGGTCCTGATGGTCACTGGTGATATGCCCTACGCGGGTGCAACAAAGGGTGACTGGCAGGTATACCGCGACGAGACAAGGTCCTGGACGGCGGAACATACGCTGGTTCTTCCTACGATTGGGAACCACGAGGTCAGGGGCGGTGAGCAAAAAGGGATTGCGAATTACCTCGAGAATTATCCGGGATTGAAGGGCCACCGATATTACTCGGTTCTGATGGGAAGCGTGGAGGTAATTTCGCTGGATATGACGTCGCCTTCCGGCGGCACAAGTACGCAGGCAACGTGGTTTGCGGCGCAACTCGATCATGTGCCCAAGCAGGTGGAATTTCTCTTCATCCTCTATCACACGCCGTGGGTTGTCGATCAACAGTCACAGCTGTTTACGAATCTGCCGTCAAAAGAGGCGCTGACGCTGCGCCACTTGATGGAGATTCACTTGCACAAAATGCACGCGAAGGTGATCGTGCTGAGCGGTCACATCCACAATTATGAGAGGTTTGAGCGAAATGGCGTCGAGTACGTGACATCCGGCGGAGGGGGCGCCGAACCCTATCCACTCCTGTTCAGAGGATCTGCAGACCTTTACAGAGATACAGGGTTTCCGGTTTATCACTACCTAACCATGGATTATGAACGCGGCAAGATTCACGCGGTCATGTGGAAGGTCACAGATCCGAACGCTGAGACGCTTGGGGTGGAAAAAAAGGACGAGTTCACGATCGTGGCCGAACCGAACAAGACTGGCGTGTATATCCCGTGATGTCAGCGGCTATTGACCGATGACCAGCACTGCGAAGAGCACTATCCAAGCGAGTCCCATCGCGTGCCAGTACCACGCGGTGGCATCTACTGCGATCTGGCGAAGCTCGACTCGTTTGAAGTTGCGGACGATTGCGAGAATGATTGCGAGCGCGATGACTCCTGCGATGAGGTGCGCGGCATGCAATCCGGTGATGATGTAGAAGAAGTAGCTCGCGGGAGTTGAAGCGTGGTTGAATGCGAATCCCTGAGCAATCAGCTGGAGCCAGGCTACCCACTGTCCGATTAAGAAGAGAAAGCCAAGAGCAAGTGTTCCTGCCATCCAGGGAAGAGTGCGCTGCAAGGCGGGATGGCCGAGGCCCAGCCACTCCTCGAGGACATCGATCTCCCGGAAGATGTTGCGACGAGCTATTTCGATGGTGAGGCTGCTCAGAAGAAGGACTGCGGTATTCAGGAAGAGAATGGGCGGCAGGAGAACGGGATGCCAATCACCAATCTGCTCGTGGGTGCGCGGGTCCATGTGGGTGCCAGCCTGACGCGCGAAAAATAGAGCGACCAGGATCGCGAAAAACATCATGTCGGCGGCGAGGATTGAAAAGACGGAGAAGCGGATCTTGTGCAGTAACTCGCGCGGACCACGACGCTCATGCTGCCTGTCGTCGTCACCTCCTCCTCCGCCGCCACCCGTCGGGCGCCGGTCAAGGGGTGGCTTTCCGCCAATTCCTGGCTCTTTCCGTTCCGTTTCCGCAGGGGAATGCGTAAAGGTCGCGGGCATCTACAGCCTCTGGTGGAGATCAGACTATACCACTAGTCCTTGGACGCGGCCACTTCGGAACAGGATGGCCTTTTTTCTCATCCTCTAAGACGCTTTCATTTTCTTGCGGAGGCCGGAGTTGACCAAATCAACAAAAGACTGGTGCACGCGGCGATCGTCAGGGGTGAGTTCGGGATGGAAAGTCGCGGCCATTAGCTTGCCTTGCCGCACCAGGGTGGGTCTTCCGTCGCGATGGGCGAGCACTTCAACGCTGGGTCCGGTTTCAACGATCCGTGGTGCGCGGATGAAGACCATTTCGAGCTTGTCCCCCGGCAGTTTCGTCTCAGAGAAGAGGATTGACGAGTCGATCTGCCTTCCATAGGCGTTGCGCTCGATGACTGCGTCGAGAACACCTAGGCTTGCCTGAGGAGGATTGCGGACTTCACGCGCGAGGAGGATTGCACCGGCGCAAGTACCGAAGACCGGACTGGATTGGCAGAACTGTTTCAGATCGTCGAACAGGTCGCGGCGTTCAAGAAATTTCAGCATCGTGCTCGATTCGCCGCCGGGGATGATCAGCCCATCCAAACCCCGTAGCTCTTCACGCTTTCGAACTTCGACCGGGATTGCACCGCATTCGGCAAGAGCCCTGGCGTGGGCAGCATAGTCTCCCTGGATAGCCAGCACCCCGATATGTGGCTTTGGCGGATCGACGTGCAAGCTGACTCTCCTTGGTTCGAACAGTTCTTAGAAATTGCTAACGCAATGGAAGAGGCTGAAACGCGAAAGCCGGAGACGCGGTGCGCCTCCGGCCCTGGGACCAGCGATTCGCTACCAGCCGCGCGTCTGGAGGAGCTGCGATTCTTCGATGGCTGCTGCTGCGAGACCCTTCATGGTTCCGGTCACCTGTTCGCTGACTTCTGCAAGGATCTTGGGATCGTTGTAGTGAGTGGTGGCGATCACGATGGCCTTGGCGCGGGATACTGCTTCAGCCCGCTCAGCCGGATCGTTTTCGACATCGAGAGGGGTGGCGCGCTCCTTCATGAATATCCCGGAACCGACGAAGATGGCTTCGGCTCCGAGCTGCATCATGAGGGCAGCGTCGGCAGGAGTGGCGATGCCACCCGCGGAGAAATTGGGGACCGGAAGCTTGCCGGATGCAGCAACCATGCGGACGAGCTCGTACGGGGCCTGGTGCTCCTTGGCGGCCGCATAGAGCTCCTGTTCTGAGAGTACGGTCAGGGCTCTCATCTCCTTGATGATCTGACGCATGTGCTGCACTGCGTGAACCACGTCACCCGTGCCGGCTTCTCCCTTGGTGCGGATCATGGCCGCGCCTTCGGCGATTCGGCGGAGCGCTTCACCGAGGTTGCGGGCACCGCAGACGAAGGGCGTCGTAAAGGCATGTTTGTCGATGTGATGAGTCTCGTCGGCCGGCGTAAGGACTTCGCTCTCGTCGATGAAATCGACGCCGATCTCCTGCAGGATCTGAGCTTCAGCGAAGTGCCCGATGCGAGCCTTGGCCATGACAGGGATGTTGACCGCCGTCATGATCTGCTTGATGAGGCTGGGCTTGGCCATGCGGGCCACACCGCCTTCGGCGCGGATCATTGCGGGGACGCGTTCAAGAGCCATGACGGAGGCGGCACCTGCTTCCTCAGCGATCAGGGCTTGTTCGACGCTCATGACGTCCATGATGACGCCGCCTTTCAGCATCTCGGCGAGACCCACTTTCAGGCGGAGACCGGTTCCAGGAAGACTCTTGTTTTCATTCTGTTGTGGCATTTTCTTTTGACCTCGAATGGCAGCCGTCGTTCACCAAACTCTCGGGCATTCTCTTGGTCTAGTGTAGCAGCGAAGTGATGGATGGAAGGACCTGCCTGCGGACGAGGCGTGTCCGGGAAATCATGAGTTTTTTCCAAGATCACTCAGCCCCTTCTGGTGCCCCTCATGCACAGAGTTGTTCCGAATGGGGACAGAGGGCCAACTCGGCGGTCTGGAGCAGCAGATTGCGAAGGTGAATTCGTCGAATGCCCGAACCGAGCTGACTGCCTCGCCCGCGACACCTGCCGGGGTTGTTCCAGAACTACCAGAAGCCGCAACTGAAGAGCGATCAGGAGTCCGTCGGATCCCGGTTGAAGTCGACGTTTCGGTTCCGATCGAGCGATTTCGGGTTCGCGATGTGCTGGCGTTGAGCCAGGGGCAGGTGATTGTGACGCGCTGGATGGAGGGCGAGGACATGCCGCTTGCGGCCCACGGGACGCAACTCGCCTGGTCAGAGATTGAAGTGATCGAACAAAGGCTGGCTGTAAGGATTACGAGGTTGGCCTGAGGAGGGAGTTTTGAACGCTTTCAAGGATTCATTGATGGGGGCCGTCCGCCGAAGGGAGTCGACCGATCCGGTGATTGCTCGTATGTGCAGGAGAGTTGCAGGGGCTTTTATGACGCGGTTGCGAGCGCGTGCTGCATCCGAGTCCCGGCTGAAGATCCTCGACCGGTTCAGGGTGACTCCTCGTCAGGGTCTGCTCCTCGTCGAGGTCGAAGATGAACGTCTCCTGGTTGCAACTTCGGATGGAAGCGCGACGGCATTTTATCCGCTGCGGAGGCCGGTAGCGATCCCGGTCGAGGGCAGCTGCGTATGACAGTGCTGTTTGTCGCATCGCGCGCGGCGAGTCCGGCTGCTTCTCAGCTGATCCCAGACTTGTCGACGCGGTTCCAGCCGTCAGATTCGGCGCCGTGGACGATTCTGTTCGTCTTGACTTTGATCACGCTTGTTCCGGCGATATTGATGTGCATGACACCTCTGGTCCGCCTGCTGGTGGTGTTTCACTTTCTGCGTCAGGCTCTTGGGACTCAGACAGCTCCGTCGAATCCCACTCTTCTCGGTCTCGGACTGATGATGACCTGGTTTCTGCTCGCGCCCGTCGTCGCAGACGTGAACCGAGAAGCGGTGGATCCGTATCGGGCAGCGAAGATCACGGGGTGGGAGGCGATCGAACTCGGATCGAAACCGGTCAAGCACTTCCTGCTGCGCTACGCTCGGCAGAAGGATCTCGCCTTGTTTGCTGCCGCCGGACAGGTGGAGCGGCCGAACGCGCCAGATGATCTGCCGATGCGGGTCGTCATCCCGGCCTACATTCTTTCAGAACTGAAGGCAGGCTTCGCGATCGGAGCCGTTCTGTTCCTGCCGTTTCTCCTGATCGACATGGTTACCGCCGCGATCACGACCTCAATCGGGATGTTTCAACTGCCACCCGTTGTAGTTTCAACGCCCCTCAAGATCCTTCTGTTTGTCATGGTTGACGGCTGGAACCTTCTAGCGCATTCACTGTTGAAAAGTTTCTAAGGAGCGCACTCGTATGTCGCCAGATCTGGTGTCGGAATTGCTGCGGCAGCTGATGAAGGAGGCCATGATTCTCACGGCGCCGGTTCTGGTTGCGACCGTGCTACTCGGGTTCGTGCTTACTCTGTTCCAAACCCTGACGAACGTCCAGGACCAGTCGTTAACCTCCGTGCCGCGCCTGCTCGCGGTGGCAGCGATCTTGCTCGGCGGGATGCCATGGTTCCTGGGGCGAATAACCGCGTACGCGATGCATTTGATGGGCGACCTCCATCGCTACCTGGGCTGAAGAGGAAAGATGGGCGAGTGGACGCAGTTCTTGAGCGCAATGCTCCTTGCGCTGGTTCGCGTGAGCGGGATCATCCTGTTCGCGCCATTCTTCTCATCGCCAGCCCTACCAATGCGCACGAAAGCTGTTTTTGTGGGCGCGGTCGCCTTCCTGCTCGCTCCGCTCGTCGCCGCATTGCCGAGAGCGCATGCGGAGATCGGGTTCGGCTCTGTGATGGGTGAACTGATGGTGGGGATGGTGTACGGAATCATTCTTGCGCTTTTCAATGAAACCCTTTTGTTTGCAGGAGAGATTGTTGGGGTGCAGTTCAGCTTTTCCGCTGTGAATCTGCTCGATCCGACGTCTTCGATTCAGACATCGCTCATGAGCGACCTTTTTCAACTCATGGGAAGCCTGACGGTGATTGCAGCCGGCCTGGATCGCATTGTGCTCGCGTCGATGGCACGGAGTTTCCGCGCAGTACCGCTCGGGAGTTACGTGCTGCTTCCCGTAACTTCACATGCAATCGTTCAGGCCGCCAGCGGAATTTTCCTGGCAGCGGTGGAGCTCGCAGCTCCGGTGCTTGCAGCCACGATGCTCGTCGAGATCGCCGTGGCGCTGATGAGCAGACTAAGCCCTCAGCTTCCAGTGATGTCATTGACCGTTCCCTTGAAGACCATCGCAGGGTTTGGTGTTCTGACGGGATCGCTGGCATTGTGGCCCAGATTCATCGAGGCGCGATTCGCGGCTTTACTTGACATGGCGGAGCACCTGCTGCAGCTCGCACCTGCGGCCGCCGCGAACGGAATGAAGGGCTAAGTGCCGAACGATCGCACTGAACAGGCAACTCCTCAGCGACGCGAGAAGGCGCGAAAGCAAGGAGATGTTCTGCGCAGCCGTGAGCTGGCTTCGGCCGCGGGAACTCTGGCTGGGGTTCTGTGCATGGGACTCTTCGGAAGCAGGATGGTGGATGCATTCCGCTCTTTCCTGATGGCCGCGTTTGACAGCGCATCGGGAGGCTCAACTCGCGAAGCGGGAATGCAGAACCTGATTCTGGGTCTGCGCGCACCGCTAATTCAATCGTGCATTCCGGTCGCGATCATCATGACAACGATCGTGGGTGCATCGTTGTTGTGCAGCATCTTGCAGGGCGGGGGTGTACAGGTGAGCGGGGCTGCTCTCGGTTTTCGTTTCGACCGAATCAATCCCGCGACGAACGCGAAGAACGTGTTCTCACTTCGAGCAGCTTCGCGCGTCGGCAAATCAATCATACCGGCAATGATTCTAGCGATCGTTGCTGTTCAGCGCATTGCGCATCAACTTTCGATTCCACCTTTCTCGACGAAACGCCTCGAGCTGCTCGGCGCGGACGTTTACGGCCTGCTTGCTGCAACCGCATGGGTTCTGCTGGGCTGGGCGCTGATTGACTACATCGTGGAGTGGAGGAGCCGAGAAGCGCGGCTGATGATGAGTCGCGAAGAGCTGAAGCAGGAATTCAAAGAGATGGAGGGCAGCCCGCAAACAAAAAGCCGAATCCGTGGACTGCAACGGCAGATGCGCCGGCGAAAGGTGAAGTCGGACGTGGGGCGCGCGGCTGTGGTTCTGACGAATCCAACGCACTATGCGGTGGCGCTCGGATTCGATTTCGGAACGATGGAAGCTCCCAGGGTTGTGGCGAAGGGGCGAAATCTGCGGGCCGAGGAGATCAAGTCGGAGGCAAGGTGGGCGGGAGTACCGATCGTGGAAAATCCGCCGCTCGCGCGCTCTCTGTACCGGTGGGTAGAGGTCGGTCAGGCGATCCCCGCAGATCTCTACGAGGCCGTCGCAGCGATTCTTGCCTATCTGTACAGACAGAGAGTGGAGGAGGAATTGCGTGAACGTCGTGCACGAAACCGGGAGAGGAACGGCACTGCACCCCACACTTCTCTGAACGTTGCTCAACAACGATCCGAAGGGAAAGAGAAGGGGAAGAAATGAGCACTGCCAGCGTCTCAATCGCGAACCCGGCCCCCGCCGGTATTCTCCTGCAATTTCGAGAGTATCTGTTGCCGATTGGCGCCATCAGCGTGATATTCGTGATGCTGGTTCCGCTCCCTGCGCCGGTTCTCGATCTTTTGCTTGCGCTCTCCATGGGAGCGTCCGTCATCGTATTTCTCTCTTCAGTCCAGATTCGTCGAGCAGTCGAACTGTCCGTTTTCCCGACGCTGTTGCTCCTGCTGACGCTGTTTCGACTCGCACTGAATCTTGCCTCAAGCCGAAGGATTCTGCTGCACGGTTCTGAGGGGACGGCGGCCGCGGGCAAGGTGATTGAAGCATTCGGTCAGTTTGTGGTGGGCGGGAATTACATTGTGGGATTCGTGCTGTTTCTGGCTCTGGTCGCAATCCAGTTCCTGGTGGTTTCGCATGGAGCGGTGCGAACGGCTGAAGTGACGGCAAGATTCACGCTGGACGCGCTGCCGGGCAAGCAGATGGCGATCGACGCGGACATGAACGCCGGGCTCATCGATGAAGCGGAGGCCAGACGCCGGCGACTCGCGATCGCGCGCGAGGCGGAGTTTTAAGGAGCGATGGATGGTGCGGCGCGCTTCAACCAGCGCGATTCGATGGCGACCATTCTGATCACGGCGATCAATATCGTAGCCGGATTGCTCATCGGAACGCTGCAGCAGGGGGTTGCAATTGGCGAGGCAGCGCGAACCTATACGGTGCTGACCGTCGGGGACGGCCTGGTGACGCTGATTCCGTCGCTGCTCGTTTCGGTTGCGGGTGGAATCACGCTGACACGAGCGAACTCCGCTGCGTTGCTCGGGACCGAAATCCGGCAACAGCTTTTCGCGCGTCCCTCTACGCTGTACGTTGCAGGTGGAGTGTGTGCAGCGATGTGTTTAATCCCGGGACTGCCGGGCGCGACATTTCTGCTGGTGGGCGGTGGGCTGGTCTGGGCGGGAAGAAGAATGGCCAAGGAGCCGGTGAAAGGATCGGCTTCGGAGGATGGGGCGATTGAGAAGCAGAAGAAGCCAGAGCAGGCGCCTTCTGCGGATCTCGCAGGACTGTTGCGCGTCGAGGAACTGACGCTCGAGATCGGATTCCAGTTGATCCCCCTGGTGGACGAGAAGCAAGGCGGGACACTTCTGAACCGCGTACGTGCCCTGCGGCGTCACCTGTCTGCAGAGATGGGATTTCTTATACCTCCTGTGCACATCTCAGATAACCTTCGTCTCCATCCGCGAGAGTACGTGATCTCGCTGAGAGGAATCGAGGTAGCGCGGTGGCAACTGGATGGCGGGCAGGTTCTGGCGGTGTCCGCCGATCCAAATCGCCGTCCGCTGCCGGGACGGGAGACGCGGGATCCGGCATTCGGAGTACCGGCAACCTGGATTTCGCCCGCACTGGAGGAGCAGGCAGTTGCAGCCGGCTATTCGGTCGTTGATGGAGTGACAGTCATGACGACCCACCTCGGGGAAATGATCCGGCGGCATGCACATGAACTTCTGGGCAGGGCTGAAGCCAAGCGGCTGATGGATTCGCTCAATGAGAGCCATCCGAAACTGCTGGAGGAACTGGTTCCGAAGCTGCTTACGCTGGGCGAGGTGAACCGGGTCCTCGAGCAGCTGCTTCGGGAACGAGTTTCGATCCGAGACTTGGGAACCATCCTGGAGACCCTGCTTGAGACGGCTGCGGTCAACAAAAACCTTGTGGTGCTCGTGGAGGGTGTTCGCCAGGCGCTTGGACGACGGCTGGTTGCACCGTTGTTGGACTCGGACGGGCAACTGCCCGTGCTCTTACTGGATCCTGCGCTCGAGGAGGAGATCGTGGAGGCTCTTTCGCCGGACAGTTCTCATCGTCTGTTGTCCGGGAAGTCGAGTTCCGGAGTTCCTCTAGTCCGGCGTCTGATCGATTCTTTGAGATCTCTTATAAGTTCTACGCACAATTCGGCACTCCCTGTGCTCCTTTGTCCGAGTCCGGCTCGCTATCACGTAAAGCGATGGCTGGAACCGCTTATACCCATGCTGGCGGTGGTTGCCGCGGCGGAGATTCCGCCAGAGATACGGCTGAGACCCGCGGGAACTGTCCGTTGATGTGGGGGACTGGAGACAAGCGAATGGCGACAAGTTCAGAGTTGCGGGGGCCTTCGCAGGCTAGACGGATTGCGAGCCCATATCCGGGGGATCTGCCGCAAACCGCTATCGCGGGGGAAGACGAGAGACTGCTTCTGGAACACCTGCCGATCGTGCGTTTTCTGGCGCGCCGCATCCACGAGCGCCTTCCGCAACATGTGGAGATGGAGGACCTGGTCTCCGCAGGCGTGCTGGGCCTGATGGACGCCTTCACAAAATTCGATCCGCAGAAGAAGGTTCAATTCCGCAGTTATGCGCAATTTCGAATCAGGGGAGCGATTCTCGACAGTCTACGCACGCTTGACTGGAGTCCGCGAGATCTGCGGCGAAAAGGGAGGGCGGTGGAAGAGGCAATCAGTTTGCTCACCGGCCGGCTTGGGCGGGCTCCAACCGAAGCGGAGATCGCAGCAGAACTGCGAATCAGCGTTGAAGACTACCAGACACTTCTCGGAGATCTCAAGGGCCTTGAGATCGGCACGCTTCACGCGGAGCACAACGAGGATTCGGGGGAGGAGGAGCTGGCGTATGTACCCGGACGGCCTGACGAAGATCCGCTCTTCTGCTGCCTACGTGGAGAACTTAGAGAGAAACTGACCGAAGCAATCGAGGGTTTGCCCGAGAGGGAGCGTTTGGTAATGACACTCTACTACTACGAGGAGTTGACGATGAGAGAGATCGGACTGGCGCTGGGAGTTGTGGAATCTCGTGTTTCGCAGATCCACTCTTCTGCGGTAGTGCACCTGAGAGCAGCTCTGCGGGAATTCTCAAAGCCGAAACGGAAAGCTACCGCGCAGTCCCTATCTGATTGAGACGCGCGTACTGGTGAAGGGCAAAGGATAGCTGCATGGAAAAGTTGCTGAAGCAGGATGAGATCGACGCGTTGTTCCGTGCTGCACGGGCTTCTTCTCCGGAGCCAGCGAGCGGTTCCGCTGCTGTGCGCGCCGCGGTAGCATACAACTTTGCGCGCGCGGGACAGATCTCAAATGAGCAATTGCGAGCGATCAGCATGCTCAATGATTTGTTTGCGCGCAATCTCACACACAACCTGGCGGCTTGGCTCCGCTGCCGTTTCCAAGTCAACCTCGTATCGGCGGAGCAGATTCCATTCAGCGAGTTCCTCATGCGCATCCCGGAGATCAGCTATGTAACATCGGTGCGGCTGGAGCCCCTTGGAGCGCTCTCGATTTTGCAACTCGACCTGGGACTGGCTCCCCCGATCATCGACCTGTTGCTGGGGGGGAATGGGAAAGAAGGGCCACTGCGAGAACTTACCGACATAGAAGAAGCTATTCTCGGGAGCGTCGTCGAGATTATCTGCCGGGAATTGACGTCCGCCTGGCAGTCCGTCGGTCTGAGCTTCAACTTTGAAAAGCGCCAGATGCAGACTCAGGTAGCACGCATCATGTCGGTGAATGAAAAGACGCTCTGCCTGACCTTCGAGATCCGAATGCCGCAGGGCTCAGGTCTGCTGAATCTTGCGTTTCCGGCAGTTGTGGCAAACACGATTCTGCGGCGTCTGACGACCGACTGGGGTCGTCGCCACCGCCACTCTCCTGAGACGCGCGCTCGAATCCGGGCTGCGGCGGGGAGAATCCGTCTCGGTGCATCTGTCCAACTGCCGAGTGTACGCATTGCGACACGTGAGATCGAATCGTTGCGAGAAGGCGATGTGCTGCGTCTTGGAATCTCAACCGCAGTCGCTGCGGAGTGGCGGGTTGGAGGTCAGGAACTGGGAACGGTGGAGGTGGTGCAGCATGGCACTCACCGTGGAGGCCGCCTGCAGGAATTGAATAGGGCCGGAGAGCATGAACACGTTTCTTGATTGCTGGATATCGGTAGCGGGATCGCTTCTTCCGCAGGCGTTAGCCGGCGAGCCCAGTTTTGTGGAGGCCAGCGATAGTGGCGCCCGGCCGACCGGCGAACTCGCGTTTACTGCGCAGGTAGAAGGAGAAGTCGAGGGCAGATTTACTGTCTCCCTTGACGCCCTCATCCTCGAAGCGGCTCTGCTGGGACAGGGCCCGGAGCAAACAACGTCTTGGGGCGAACTGCTGCGAGAAGTGGCAGAAGCAGCGGCCGGCGAGTTGCTGGCCACGGCGGGGAAGAAATGCCAGGTCACTTCTTTCAGTACAGGGAAAGCAGGAGCGACAGCGAGCCGTGTATTTCAGTTGAAGACGACCGAACGGTCCTGGTGTGTTTCCGTCTACGACGGACTCACGGCCCGGAAGCTTCAGGAGAGCGGGTCCATCAGTGCGGAAAGCCACAGCGAGGTTGTCGCAAAGCCAGAGCTCAGTCCCGGAGTCGAGCTTCTGCTCGATGTCGAGTTGGAAGCTGCTTTGCGATTTGGGTGTTGCGAGATGCCGTTGGGCGAAATTCTTGAATTGGGCCCGGGCGATGTTGTGGAACTCGACCGGCAGGTTACTGATCCCGTGGACCTGATCGTTGGAAACAAGATTGTGGCGCGTGGAGCCGTGGTTCTGGTCGACGGGAACTTTGGACTCCGAGTTACCGAGGTTGCTGCACCGCAGAAACGGCTGGAGAGCATACGATGCCTATTCTGAGGTTAGGTAGCACACAGCCCTTGTCAGCACGCATGGATGGAGATTGGCAGCCGACACCGATCCGTTGGGGAGCGGACGCAGATAGAAGTTCGGCGCTGATCCGGCACTGTTCGAATCCCGCATGCCGCTCTGGCTGGCTTCAACTGTTTCGCAGTCGAAAGCGCCCATTGTTTGAAGGGGGCTGGCTATGCTCTCCGGAATGCACCCTGGCACGTCTCCAACTCGCTGTCAGTCGAGAACTTGGGGACTGGGTACAGGAAGCGAAGCCGTACCACCACAGAGTTCCGCTTGGGCTCCTCATGCTTGAACAAGGCTGGATCACCAGCAGCCAGTTGCGACGAGCAGTCGAAGCGCAAAGGAAAGAAGGTCAATTCCGAATTGGCGAATGGCTTATTCGCCAGGGCGCGACGACGGAGGCGCTTGTCTGCCGAGCATTGAGTATCCAGTGGGGGTGTCCGGCTCTTCCAATGGGGAACGGCGGACTGACGGCCAGTTACCAGGTTCTCCCGCGAACTCTCCTGGAAGCGTTCGGAGCGCTGCCTCTAGTAGATGCAACGGGGAAGTTCTTGTACCTCGGCTTTGAACAATGCGTGGATACGGCACTTGTGTTTGCTCTTGAGAGGATGACGGCCAGAAAAGTAGAAGGCGGGATCGTGCCGTCTTCTTCTCACCGCTTCGCGATGCAATCGATTGAGGCAGAAGCTTTCCCGGAAGTACAAGTAGGTGAAGCGGCTTCCGAATCAGCTGCGGCCCACCTTTTGACGAAGTCACTCGAGCGTGCTCAGCCAGTCTCTTCGCGGCTGGTACGAGTGCACGACTGGTTGTGGCTACGGATGCTAACAGAGCCCGGTCATGCGGTACCGATGAAGACCGCTTCGATCCGAGACGTCGTATGCAAAGGAGGCCCTCTGAGGTGAAGGCGGGGCGCAACCTGCCGATAAGAGCAGCAGGGGGAAGCGAGCATGCCTGAGGTTCAAGCCCTGATTGTGGATGACTCGTCGGTGATGCGCAAGATCGTAGAAAGGTCACTGCGCCAGGCCGGCCTCGAGTCGCTGATCGTAGTAGAGGCAGGGTCGGGCGTGGAAGGACTCGAGGTCTTGAGGTCGAGGCGGGTGGATCTTATTCTTTCCGACATCAACATGCCTGCAATGGACGGGTTGGAATTCGTGCGGCAGTTGCGGAAGCAGCAGTTGGCGGAGGGTGTTCCTGTGGTGATGATCACCACCGAATCCAGCGAGGAACATGTGAAGCAGGCGATTGAAGCCGGTGCCATCGGGTATATCCGCAAGCCGTTCACTGCGGACCAGGTAAAGCAGAAGGTGTTGTCGCTTTTGCCGAAGGCGTGATTAGCAATTATGACACTCAACGGGGTTCGACAGAACGCGCACGGGATGCGGGCTCAGTGTCGGGCAGAAGATGAGGAGCGTTCAATGACACTGAGTCTTCGGGATTCAGCGCATCTTATATCCGATCCAGAAAACCTGAAATCGAGTGTTCTGGAAGTGTTTGACATGATGCTCGGAGTGCCGCGTGAGGCAATGCGATCGCGTGAATCGGAGAGCGACCTGGCAGGCGCTGAATCCGTAACTGCAGTAGTGGGTTTTGGCGGGATTCTGAGTGGGGCATGCGTGATCACGTGCGACGAATCGAGCGCACGGCAGATTGCTAGCCGCATGACCGGCATGGAATTCGAAAGTCTTGACGACGTGGTGAAGGATGCGGTGGGAGAGCTGTGCAACATGGTGGCCGGCACCTGGAAGAGCAAGGTCCCCGACTTGGCATCCAGCTGTGGATTGTCAGTTCCCGCGGTAATCTCGGGGCGAGATTATAACCTTCATATGCAGAGTCCGGAGTTCAGTTTGGTACAAATGTTCACATTCGATGGCACGGATTTCCGGGTTTCAATCGTCTGCGATGAGTTGCTGTAAGAGAGAGTTAAGCCGCTGCACCGCCATGTGAGGCGTGTAGGCGAACGCGGTTGGTTTCGCCGAATGTGAGTTTTCTCTTAGATCTGACCGATCCCTTTGGCCACCTTTCTGCTCCTCCTCCTCTACGAAGGAGCAGACTTGGACAGCGGATATTATGCGGCAGTATCGGGATGGGTGGCGCGCGCTCAGGCCTTGGACCAGGCCGCAGCCAACCTGGCCAATGCGCGGACGCCGGGTTTCCGCGCCGAGCGCGAGTACTTTCGGTCCTATCTCGCTGAGCAGAGGGAACCTTCCCAGGTCGGACAAGCTGTCAATGAATTTGGATTGCTCGGAGGCTCTCAGCTGAGCGGGGCACAGGGGCCCATGCAGCATACGGGCAATCCTTTGGATCTCGCAATCGAAGGCGATGGCTTTTTTGCTGTCCAGACCGCGAACGGACTGCGGTTCACGAGGGACGGAAGTTTCCACCGTTCTCAGGCAGGATTGCTGGTGACCGCAGCGGGGGAACCAGTGCTTTCGCATTCGAAACAGTCGATTCCTACGCCTCCGGGGCAGATTTCCGTGGGAGCCGATGGAGCGCTCTCGGTCGACGGCGCGGTTTTCGCGAGTGTCGGCGTCTTCGGTTTCCCACAAGGAACCCAGTCGTTTAAGGCAGAAGGAGCAAACCGGTATGCAGCTCCTGAGGGCGCTTCTATCGGGGCGCCCAAGGCATACGTAATCCGTCAAGGAGAACTCGAGGGCGCGAATCAGGACGCGATTCAAGGCTCACTCGACCTGCTGGTGATGCAGCGGCAGGCCGAGATGATGCAAAAAGCTCTGATGGTGTTCCATACGGAGTTCAATAAGACGGCTACCGAGGACCTACCCAAGGTTTAGAGATCACAGGAGCAAGCCATGATTCGAGCGCTGTACACGGCGGCAAGTGGTATGACCGCCCAGCAGATGAACCTGGATACGATTGCAAACAATCTGGCCAATTCATCGACGACTGGATTCAGACAGTTGCGGCTGCAATTCCAGGACATGATCTATCAAAATCTGGTGACCCCGGGAGCAGCACAAAGCCAATCCACAGTATCTGCCGGTCTGCAGATCGGGCTGGGAACGAAGTCGGCTGCTACCGAGATGATCATGAGCCAGGGCGCTCTCAACCAGACATCGAATCCGCTGGATATTGCCATTGAGGGCCCCGGCTTCTTTCAAGTTCAACGACCGGACGGAACAGTTGCGTATACACGAGCGGGGCAGTTTCACCTGAATAACCAGGGGACGATCGTCACGACGGACGGAGACCCGGTCGTGCCGAACATCACGATTCCAGCGAATGCGACGGCGGTGACGATCACGCAATACGGCGTGGTCAATGCGACGCTTTCTGGACAGCAGAATCCGTCTCAGCTTGGGCAACTGCAGCTCGCGACATTTCCGAATCCGGGAGGGCTGGAGAGTATGGGATCGAATCTTCTGCGCTCGACCCTGAGTTCCGGCGATCCAGTACTCGGCAACCCTGGCGGGACAGAGGGTCTCGGGAGTTTGCAGCAAGGTTATCTGGAGAACTCGAACGTCGATGTCGTTACCGAGTTCGTGCAGATGGTGCTGGCTCAGCGCGCCTACGAATCGAATTCAAAGGTGATCAAAGCAGCGGATGACATGTATTCGCAGGTAAACAACCTCTCCCGTTAGGAGCAACCGATGCGCAGTAAGCAAGCAATACGCGTCATGTTGATCGGCGTCGGCCTCCTGCAATCGCCCACGACAGCCATCAGTGAAGTTCAAGGAGAACGGCAATCCCGGCAAGTGACTCCAGCAACGAAGGCTGCTGACCGCGCGGCCGATGGCTTGCTCGTTTGCGATCCGACGACCGGCACCCTCTGGAAGGTTGGTAGGGATTTCCGGCACCCGGGCGGCCCGGGGAAGATGGTCGAAGTCGGCATCGGGGCAAGGGCGAACGGCCGTCAAGTGCTTGTTCGAAACGGGGAACTACTACGCGTGTCGCGAAGCAGCCCACTTGTGCAAGCCGATCTGGGTGCGACTGCTTTGACCAGCGGGTCATACGGCGATTGGATTAGAGTACGAATTCAAGTTTCGGGCCAAGTTGTGCGCGCCCGGATTGTATCTCCGGGCGGAGCTGTTCTGGCTGATACACGTGAGGCGCTCGAATGAGATATCCCTACGGGAGCATCATCATTTTTCTTTCGACTCTCTGGATCTTCGGTGCGCCGCAGACCGCTCATGGAGCAAGAAAAGCGCAGCCGTTGAGCAAGACGGCTCCTGAGCAGGCTCTGCGGTCGTATGTGGAGCGCGTGAGAGCGCAACACGCAGCAGAGGTAGCTACGCCGGGATCAATCTGGAGCGCGGAGGGACGGCTCGTGCGGCTCGGTACAGATGCCAAGGCGGCGCGCATGCACGACGTGGTCTCGATCGTGGTGATTGAGAGCCTTGCAGCTTCTACCGACGGACAGGTAAAGAATGTTCGCGCATCAAATGCGAGCTCGAGTGTCTCCTCACTGTTTGGAGCGCTGAAAGCATCGAACAGCCTCTCAAACCTGGTCGGGCAGAATTCTTCCTCGGGCTTGACGGCACAGGGACAAAGCACTACGAACTCAAGTGTTTCGACGACCTTCGGAGGTGAGGTCGTGGAGGTGCTTCCTAACGGGATGCTTGTGGTGCAGGCCACACGGCAGCTGACATTTTCACAGCAGACGCAGGTAATCAAGTTGAGAGGACTAGTGCGACCTGAAGATGTGAGCGCCCAGAACCAGGTGCTATCTACAGCGATGACGGATCTGGAGCTTGAGGTCACGGGGAAAGGCATTGTAAGCGACTCCACGTATCGCCAGAACCCGCTTGTTCGCTGGCTAGAGAGGCTGCTGGTGTTCTAGGGAATACCCGAGAATGATTTCGATGAGAAACATGAAAACAGCCAGTGCAATGGATGGGTCTTTCGCGCCTCTCGTGCTTTTTTCACTTTCCTTATTTTGCTATCGGGTGAGCGCAGGTGGTTTGGCAATGATTCTGGGCTGGACGTTGGCCTGTGCCGGCCTTGCGAATGCGAGGCCGGCGCACGGAGTGCCACCGGGACGTTTCGCTCGCGTAAAGGACGTTGCGACGATCGAGGGCATTCGCGACAACCAGTTGGTCGGGTACGGACTGATCGTGGGATTGCGGGGAACGGGAGACAGTTCGCAGACGGTATTTCCGGCACAAACGCTGATCTCGGCTTTGGAGCGTATGGGAGTGACGGTCCCCCAAACCGGCTCGAACAGTGCCAGCAACATGCAGGTGAAGAATACGGCGGCGGTATTCGTGGTGGCGACCCTGCCTCCGTTCAGCCGTCCCGGGTTTCGAGTCGATGTAACGGCGTCCTCGGCAGGCGATGCGCGATCGCTCGAAGGAGGAATTCTCTTGATGACGCCACTGTATGGCCCGGATGGACAGATCTACGCTCAGGCTCAAGGCGCGGTTGTTCTGGGGGGTTACATGAGCAGCGCCGGAGGGAGTTCACGGCAGCTGAACCACCCGACGACGGCCAGGATACCAGGAGGAGCCGTGGTGGAGCGGCCGGTCGGGTTTGAAGTGAAGCAGCTGCGGACGGTGAGCCTGATCCTTAACGACGCCGACTTTCATACAGCGGAAAAGATGGCCGGAGCCGTGAATCTCGCGATCGGAAGCAATCGGGCCCGCGCCATCGACAGCAGGCGCGTCGAAGTCGTGCCGGAAGGGAATGAAGATATCGCCTCTCTGATTGACAGAGTTGAAGAGGTGGAGGTGGAAGTATTCCCGCGCGCACGGGTGGTGGTAAACGAGAGGACGGGCACGGTGGTGATCGGAGGGACAGTAAGGCTGCTTCCAGTATCGATCTTGCAGGGTGGCCTGGCCGTAAACGTGCAATCAGAGTTCCAGGTTTCCCAGCCTCCTGCGCTCTCAGGTGGAACAACACTGGCGGTGGAGCGGGAACGCGTGGATGCGCAAGACAAGCCCGTGAATCGCATCATGTTGAAGCAGGGCGCGACAGTAGAGGACCTTGTGCAGGAACTGCAGCAGATTGGAGCAGGCGCGAGGGAGGTGATTGCGATCCTTCAGGCTATGAAGGAAGCGGGTGCACTCGAGGCAGATCTGGAGGTTCTCTAATGCTGAGCGTAAGAGACGCCGGCTACGGTGCGCGAATTGAGATCGCGAAAGCCGAGCCGCGACTCATCAATGCAGCACAGGAATTCGAAGCCCAGATGATGAAAGAGATGATCCGTCCTCTCACGCGGTTCGACGGGTTGGGTGATGAAACGTCGGACGGGGCGCTGGCAGATTTTGGAGGCGAGATGTTCGGACAGGCTTTGAGCCGGACTGGAGGATTCGGGATTGCTGACCGGATTATTGCAGGCCTCTCCCGAAATGGCACAGGTGACAACAGTGCAATTGTTCCTGGAAAACTTTAGGATTCCGGTGTGTTTGCGCTAACGTTATCCGACGTGGAGCCGATGAATCCGCCTAGGAGGGTTCCGTATGGAGATCCGAAACAACGCTGAGGCACTGAAGACGCTTCTGGGGGTTCGTTCAAGCGAGGCGGCGAAGGGCGTCAGGCTTAAAGATTCAGAGTCAAGCAAACCGCAGACCGCATTCACTGGTGATGAGGCCACGCTGAGCGGGATCGGCGCCGCGATGCAGAGTAGTGCGGGACAGGACGGCGTAAGGCTTGACAAAGTCGCTGCCATCCAGCAGGCACTGGCTTCGGGAAGCTATAAGGTGGAGCCATCCAAGGTTGCTGATAAGGTGGTGGACGCGATGCTCGGCGCCAACTTGCGCGGCGAAGGGGAATAGGCGGAGCATCGATGACCTTGGCGCAACCGAGCATGAAGGGACTAGTCGAAGAAGCAGGGCGTGCGCTGGCGCGATGTGACAATGTGCTACTGGAGGAGATCCTTGCCCAGATTAGCGCTTTGAGTGGAAACATTCCAGAGTCAGGGGCAGACCCGGACCGTGACCTGAAGACAGAGACAGCTGCGTTTGCCAGCGTGCTTGCCGTCACTGGGGACAACAGGAGATTCCTACACCGTTCGAGAACGAAGCGGTCGGTGCATCTTGAATATCGGCCTTTCGCGGTACTTGAGGAAGGTGGGGCACAGGATTGAGATGGGGACGATCAGCTCAGCCTTATATCTTGTTACGGGCGCGCTGGAGGCAGATCAATCAGCGCTGGATGTGGTTGCAAACAATGTTGCCAATGCCAACACGCCCGGATACACGCGCGAGGTTCCAAACTGGAGCGAGAATGCTCCGGTAGAGATCAATGGAGTGTCCTATGGAACTGGGGTAAGCCAGACCGGCCCGACCTCGGTGCGCGACCGAATTCTGGAACAGAGAGTGGCGCAGCAACAGCAAGTTGCATCGGCCTCTGCTGCCCGGCTAACTGCTTTACGTTCCGCAGAGAGGCTCTTCCCTCCTGCTTCAGGATCTTCGAGCTCAATGGCAGGGGACATCGGAAGCGACATCACGGCATTCTTTGATTCGTTCGCTTCTCTTGAAGCGAATCCTACGGACATGTCATTGCGATCCCAGGTGCTTGCGAGCGCGCGGACATTGGCTGGGGACATGTCGAATGCAGCAGCGAGCCTGAATGGGCAAAGGAACTCGCTAGATCAGCAAGCTTCCAGCATAACGATTCAGGTGAACTCGCTCACGGCGGCAATTGCGAAGCTCAATTTGGAGATCGAAGGAAATTCGCCAGATCGGGACGGCGGGAGCCTGGAGGACGAACGCCAGTCGGACTTATTGAAGCTTTCTCAGTTGATCGGAATCAACCAGATCAGGACAGAAAACAATGGAACCTCGATTACGACAGCGACCGGAGAGATGCTGGTTTCAGAGGGCACCAGCTACACCATCGCGACTGGATTTGTGAATGGTATGACCCGGTTTTTTCTTGGCAGCACCGATATTACTGCAGATCTGACCGGGAGCGGGGGGGAGTTGGGTGGTCTTCTTACCGCACGAGATCAGGACTTGCCGCAGATTATCGAGCAGCTGGACCAACTCGCATACGGAATTTCGAAGCAGACCAACGCATTGAACAACGGTGGAACAGATCTGAACGGCAATAGCGGGACCGCAGCAAATCCGCTTTACATCTTCAATGAGCCGATTACAACCACCGGCAGTGCTGCGAACATGAGCGTGTTGATGACCGACCCTTCACAAGTGGCGGCAGCAGCTGCCAATCAGGGAAGCGGAGACAATGCCAACGCCGTGGCCCTTGCAGGTCTGCGCAACGCCGGAGTAATCCGAGGGCTGACCCCATCAGGTTTCTACTCAAGTTTTGTTACGAGTCTTGGTGCCACCGTTTCACAAGTTGAGATCGAGAACACAGCAGAAAGCGCGTCCCTGACGCAATTGCAGACGGCCAGGAACGCTCTGTCCGGTGTGAATTTGAATGATGAAGCAGCTTTCATGCAGCAGTTTGAGCGAAGCTACCAGGCAGCATCTCAGATATTCGCTATCCTCAACCGGATCCTGGCTTCGGCGATCAACCTTGGCGAACAAACGACCGTCTCGTAGGACGGTGATGATCTTTTGCAAACACGTGAGCGAATGAAATGCGAGTTGATCCATCGTATGTATCGAATCTGGTAGACGCCCTCGATAGTGCCGTCAGCCGCGAGCAGCGACTGAGCAATCAAGTCGCGAGTGGGGTGCGAATCGGCGCGATCTCGGACGATCCGGTTGCGGCGGGGAGAAATGCCCTCTTGTTGAACCAGATACAAGCAGACGATGCTTTCACGCAGACTTCCAGCCTCGTAACCGGCCAGCTCCAAGTGGCAGACTCAGCGTTGGGGAGTGTTGTTGGTCAGCTAAATCAGGCGATCTCGCTGGCCACGAGCGCCAACAATGGAACGAAGAACGCAAGCGATGTGAAGGCAATCGCGGGCCAATTAGCGGGAATCTTACGTGAAGTGGAATCATTGGCGAACAGCAACTATCAAGGGCAGTACATTTTCGCCGGTGGCAGGACGATGGCTCAGCCTTTTTCCACGTCCTCAGCAACCACTCCGGGCGTGACAACGTACGTCGGCGATAGCGATATTAGTTACCTGGTCACTCCGAACGGGCAGCGAATTCAGCTGAACGTCCCCGGTGATCAGATGTTTCTCGGAGCCAACAGCGTATTCGGAGTGCTGCATAGCCTGATTGCAGAGCTTTCGGGCGGCAACTTGAATCCCAGCCAAACAGCTCAGGACACAGAGGCGCTGACCGCGACGTTAAACTATGTGTCGCAACAACGAGTTCAGATCGACAACTCAATTACTCAGATTTCAGCTGCTGGTGAGGCCGTGACAAACGAGAAAACTCAGCTTGCCGCGGCACAAACAGAGCTGATGCAGGCCGATTTAGCAGAGGTGGCCACTCAGCTGTCCCTGACCAAGACACAGCAAACGGCGCTCGAAGCGGTGATCGTCCAGTTGGGTTCAGGAAGCCTATTCGACAAGCTACAGTAAACCGCGCGTTGTATTGATTTGAAGTGGATGCCACAATGCCCGGAAAGGTGAGAGGCCCAGGGTCCGGCGTGTATTCTTGTCGGGCCGAGTTCAGACTCGCGACTACACAACATGGCCCCTCTTCTCCGCTTTGCGCAATTGGTTTTCCTTATTCTGCTCACCGTCCTGACATCGGCCCTTTGTTCAAATGCGCAGACCGGGGCTGACTGGCCGGTCTACAACGGCGGCCTAGATGGCGACCACTACTCGCCGCTAACCCAGATCAATCGCGAGAACGTTCAGGCGCTGGAAAAGGCGTGGACGTACGACACGAACGAGCAGGGAAGCATCCAGACCAATCCGCTCATTGTGGGCCGAACTCTCTATGGCTACACACCGAAGGATGAGGTGATTGCTCTGGATGCCGCGACAGGAAACCTGAAGTGGAAGTTCGATTCGGGTATCGTTGCAGGTCAGCCGGCTCGAGGGCTCGTGTACTGGAATGATGGCGAGCACGGGCGCATCTATGCAGGTGTCATGAACTTTTTGTACTGCCTGGATGCGGACACAGGGCACCTCATCAACAGTTTCGGAGAAAGCGGTCACGTAGATCTTCGGAGAGGGTTGGGCATCCCGGGAGTGAAGAGCGATTTCAGCGCTCTTTCAATAGCTCTCACCACTCCTGGGGTGGTCTACAAGAACCTCATCATCGTGGGCGGGCGAAATCCGGAAGCGAAGCCTTCGCCACCCGGATATATTCAGGCCTTCGATCTCAGAACCGGGGAGCTTCGCTGGACCTTCCACACTATACCCGTGCCGGGAGAGCCTGGCTATGAGACATGGCCCAAGGAAGCATACAAAGACGCAGGCGCCGCAAATAATTGGTGCGGCATGGCACTCGATGCGGAGCGTGGAATCGTCTACGTTCCAACCGGCTCTGCCGTGATGGATTTCTACGGTGGAGATCGAGTCGGCAACGACCTCTACGCGAACAGCCTTCTGGCTCTTGATGCGAACACCGGAAAGCGAATATGGCATTTTCAGGGAGTGCACCACGATATCTGGGACCGGGACTTCCCTTCGCCTCCGGCGCTCTTCAGCATTGAGAGAGATGGCAAGAAGATCAACGGCATCGCTCAGCCAACTAAGCAGGGTTATCTCTATCTTTTCAATCGAGAGAATGGCGAGCCACTATTTCCAATCCACGAACACGCTTATCCGAAGAGCGACGTACCAGGGGAGGTGACCGCGCCAACTCAACCCAAGCCGGATCTGCCCGAGCCGTATGCGCGCCAGGAATTGAGCGAGAGCATTCTCACGTCACGAACTCCCGCTGCACACGACTGGGCATTGAAGACCTTTCACACTTTCAGAAATGGCGGGCAGTTCTATCCCTTCGCGGCGGGCCAGCAGACGGTGATCTTCCCGGGCTTCGATGGTGGGGCAGAGTGGGGTGGTCCGGCGATTGACCCGGTGCATGGGGTGATTTACATCAACGCTACAGAGATGGTGTGGACGGGAGCGATTGCACCGAGCAGCGCGCACAGCCCAGGCGAGGCGCTGTATCAGAGCCAATGCGCGATGTGCCACGGAATGGACCGAGCCGGATCGCCGCCAACCTTCCCCTCGCTCGTGAACATAAGCGGTCGGCTACCGAACGACAAAGTTGTTTCCACGATCCAGCACGGAATCGGGCGTATGCCGTCGTTCCCGGATATCAAGGGAGAACATCTGGAGTCGTTGCTGACCTACCTGCGGGGCGCTGGCGCTGCTGCGCCGCCCCGGGAGATGGAGGCTGCGCCTGCTCCACAACATACGCAGAGTTCCGCCGTGGATCCGGAGGGAGCAAAGGTATACATGGAGCAGTGTGCCACTTGTCATGGAGAAAAGCTGGAGGGAATTCAACCAGCCCCATCTCTGATTGGGATCGGCGCTCGACTGAACGCTTCGCAAGTTGCGGAAGTGGTTCAGAAGGGCAAGGGCGATATGCCTCCGGCAGATGCAAAGGGAGCTCAACTGGAGGCGCTAATGCGGTTCCTGGAGGTTGGGACGACTGTGAAACGGCAGGACGCCAATCCTGACGAGTTCTCGAACAAATACATCTTCAGCGGTTACCGGAAGTTCCTTGATCCGGATGGGTATCCGGCAATCACTCCCCCGTGGGGGACGCTCAACGCGATCGATCTGAAAACGGGCAAATATCTCTGGAAGGTACCGCTCGGCCAGTATCCAGCGTTGGCGAAACAGGGCATGGCTGACACTGGAAGCGAGAACTACGGTGGCCCGGTTGTGACTGCGAGCGGCGTACTCTTTATTGGAGCAACAGTGCACGATCACATGTTCCGAGCGTTCGATACATCGACAGGTAAGGTGCTTTGGCAGACTGAACTTCCGTTCTCCGGAGTGGCGACGCCGGCTACCTATTCTGTGGACGGCCGACAGTATGTCGTGATCGCCGCGAGCAATGCGCGAACTCCGAATGAGCCGCAGGGAGGCATGTATGTGGCATTCGCGCTACCTGCGGAAAAGGCGAAGAAGCATTGAGTTTTCGGCTGACGGCGAGCAATTGCGGTGTTAGACTCGCAGGCACCCAATGATCCTGAAGCAGTACTATCTCGGCTGTCTCGCCCATGCGTCGTATTTTCTCGGAGACGAGGAGAGCGAGACTGCGGTGATTGTGGACCCGCAGCGGGATATTCACCAGTACGTTGTCGACTCCCAGAAGTTCGGGCTGAAAATCCGGCACGTATTCCTGACGCACTTTCACGCTGATTTCGTTGCCGGACATCTCGAGCTGAGAGATGCATGCGGGGCCACGATTCACCTCGGATCGCGGGCTGAGGCAGAGTATAGCTTTATTCGCATGAAGGACGGCGATGTCATCGATTTCCCCGGAATGCGGCTGCAGGTGTTGCATACGCCGGGGCACACGATCGAATCCATCTCGATTCTTGTGTTCGATCGATCAAAGAGCGACATTGATCCGTACGCGGTGCTCACCGGCGACACTCTTTTCATCGGCGACGTGGGAAGACCCGATCTTCGGGCATCGCTCGGGTGGACAGCGGATGAACTGGGCGGACATCTGTACGATTCTCTGCATACGAAGCTCTTGACTTTGCCTGACTCGATCCTTGTTTATCCTGCGCATGGCGCGGGATCGCTTTGCGGCAAGAAGCTCTCGTCGGACACGGTCTCGACGCTTGGGGACCAGAGACGGTTCAACTACGCGTTGAAGCCGATGTCGAAGGATGAATTCATTAGGCTGGTGACAGCCGACCAGCCTGACGCGCCGCCCTACTTCACCTATGATGCCGTGCTGAATACCCGAGAGCGCGCGACGCTCGACCAGAAGATAGAGCAGGTACTGCGGAATGTAGAACTGGACGAGGTGCTGGCCTTGGGGGATCGAGGCGCGCAGATTCTGGACGTCCGAGAGCCTAGCGAGTATGCGAAGGGACATTTGGCCGGCAGCATCAACATCGGGCTCGGAGGTCAGTACGCGACGTGGGCAGGGACGGTGCTGGACCGCTCGAAGCCTATCGTGATTATTTCCGAACCGGGCCGTGAATACGAGGCAGCTGTTCGCCTAGGCCGGATCGGATTCGATCACATTATGGGCTGTCTTGCAGGCGGGATGTCCTCTCTCGCGGATCGGCCAGACCTTGTGTGGCCAACTGAGCGCGTGAGTGTGCTGGTTGCGGCGGATGAACTGGAATCTTCGGACCCTCCGTTTTTGCTCGATGTTCGTGCGCCTTCGGAATGGGAAGGGAAACACATCGCATCGAGCACGAACATCCCTTTAAATCGTTTGCAGGAAAGGATCCCGAGTGTACCATGCGATCGCCGGATCGCGGTGCACTGTGCGGGAGGCTACCGATCGTCGATCGCGGTAAGCATCTTGCACCAGCACGGCATCACGAACCTCATCGAGATTGCCGGCGGACTGGCGGCGTGGGAGGCGGCGGGGCTGCCGATCGTTTCAGAGGCTCGCCGATCAGTTTGAGGCGGAGTTTGGACGAACAGGGCGTGCCGCTCTTTCTTCGCGTATTCACACGGGAATCAGATATGCTGTCCATCGCAAGGCGGAGGATGCATGATGGACATTCAAAGAGAACTTATCGCTGAATACAACCGCGAGACGGCCAATACCCGGAAGCTGCTTGAGGCTATCCCCGAGGATCTCGATTTCGATTGGCAACCGCATGCCAAATCCATGAAGCTCGGCAAACTCGCCGGGCACGTGTCCGACACGAACGGAGACTGGGCACTGCATACGCTCACCCGGGACCGGCTGGACTGGAACCCGGAGATGAACTCAAAGGATCCAAGCAGCAAGCAGGAGCTGTTGACACGCTTTGAGAAGCAGGTGAAGGAGGTTGAGCCAGCGCTGGCTGCGATGACTCCGGAGAAGTGGGATTCGAATTGGAAGTTCGTGGCTGGTGACCAGACCTGGATCGACGACAGCAAGTACAACGTATGGCGTACCTGGGTGATGAACCACCTCATTCACCATCGAAGCCAGTTAGGGGTCTACTTGCGCATGCTTGATAAGAAGATCCCTGGCACATACGGTCCGTCCGCGGACGAGATGTGAAGAGATTTATGCACTGGAAGTCCGGGACGCCCGGTGGCTCCATCGGTCGCGGGTGCGGCTTTGAATTAAGCTGAGCTGATGGCGCTTGTGTTCCCGAAGGTGTATCCGATTCTCGACGCGTCAGTGATTCCGAAAGTCGACCGCGAAAAGTATCTGATAAGACTCGGCACCTCGCTTGTGGGCGAGGGAGTTACTCTGCTGGAGTACCGCAACAAGGTTGGATCGGAGTCTGAGATCATCTCTGACTCAGCAGTCTTGCGAAGAGCGATGCCGAGCCAATATGTGAAGTTGATTCTAGATGACCGGGCAGATCTGGTAGGCAAAATTGGCTTTAACGGGGTGCATGTCGACGAAGGGGATCTGTCTCCCTCGCAGGCTCGATCGCTTTTAGGACCTTCTCGGATCGTAGGTACATTTGGAGGTAGCCATGACCTGGTTCCGGGAATTTTGGGTGTGCCAGCGGACTATCTGGCGATTGGCCCAGTTTTCGAGACCCGCACAAAACGCACGGAAGAGGTGCCCATCGGCGTCGAGGGCGTTCGCCGCTTGCGCGAACAGGCAGGATCCGGCGTGGTATTGAGTGCGGCTGCAGGCATAACGCTGGCGAACGCGAGAGCTGTGCTCGACGCCGGCGCCACTATGGTTGCGGTTTCAGAAGCTATCTTCAAGGCTGCAGATCCTGCCCGAGAGTTTGCACGGTGGGTAAGGGAGCTTAGCTGAGACGGAAGTTTAGGCGAGACAAATCGAGTCGAATTCGGATAAAACAAGCGCAGTGGCGACCCCTGAACTTACCACCTCTGAAAAACAGCGCTCCGAGACGAGCCATGCGCCTGGAATGGTGCCGACACTTGGGCTATTCAGTTCTACCGCGCTCGTAGCCGGATCGATGATCGGATCCGGGATATTCTTGGTCAACGCTGATATTGCGCGAACGACAAACTCACCTGCCCTAGTGGTTGGCGCTTGGATTGTCACGGGAATTCTGACGATGATCGGCGCGCTCAGCTATGGCGAGCTCGCAGCGATGATGCCGAAGGCCGGCGGCCAATACGTGTATCTGAGAGAAGCATTGGGGCCGATGTGGGGGTTCCTCTACGGCTGGACGCTCTTCATGGTAATCCAGACGGGGACCATCGCTGCGGTATGCGTAGCGTTCGGCAAATTTCTCGGGGTATTCTTCCCGACGATCTCGACCACGCACTGGCTATGGCATATTGCTCACGTGCCACCGATCGCTCTGGGGCCGATGGTGTTGGGGAACATGGATATCGGCGTGAACACTGCCAACCTGACGGGAATCATCGTGGTGTTTTTCCTGGCGGTCGTGAACATCTTCGGCGTGAAGCTCGGTGCACTGATCCAGAACATCTTCACGTCGGCGAAGGCGCTTTCGATGGCTGGCCTTATCCTGCTGACGTTGACGATTGGGCGAAATGCGACCGCGATGGCTGCGAACTTTGGCTCGAATATGAGCGAGTTCTGGAGGAATGCGGGTTGGCACGCGATGCATCCGGTGCAGGTGGGTATCGGCGGCCCAATCGTGCTGGTCAATCTGGTCGTAGTACTCGCTGTGGTGCAGGTCGGATCATTGTTTTCATCGGATGCCTGGAACAACATAACGTTCACTGCCGGAGAGGTGAAGAATCCGCGGCGCAACATACCACTGTCGCTGGTTCTGGGTACTGGGTTTGTCACAACGGTGTACGTCCTGGCGACGATCGGCTACTTGATGGTGCTGCCGATGCACGGAGACCCGCAGGGTACGACAGCGCTAGCGCGAGGAATTCAGTTTGCTGCCGAGGATCGGGTCGGAACAGCTGCTCTTGCAGTGGTGTTCCACTCGGGCGGAGCGTACCTGATGGCTGCCGCCATCATGATCTCAACCTTCGGCTGCGCGAACGGACTGTCACTGGCGGGGGCGCGCGTTTACTACGCAATGAGCCAAGACGGGCTGTTCTTCAGGTCCGTAGGCAAGCTAAACGAGAAGTACAAGACGCCGGCTACGGGATTGATGGTGCAGGCGTGCTGGACAGCGCTGCTGTGCATCTCCGGGTCATATAGCCAGCTACTCGACTACATCATCTTCGCGGCGCTGGTTTTTTACATGTTGACGATTCTGGGACTATTCGTGCTTCGCGTGAAGCAGCCCGATGCGAGCCGTCCGTACAAGGCTCTGGGATATCCCGTGCTTCCGGGCCTCTACATCGTGATGGCTTCCTGGATTTGTATCGTGCTTCTGCGCTACAAGCCGCAATACACGTGGCCGGGACTGGCAATCGTAGTTCTCGGGGCGCCGGTGTACTGGCTTTGGTCTCGTAACTCTTCTTCAAAGGCAGGCTGAAATGCGATGCAACATGAACGGCCTTCCTGTGCGGAAGGCCGTTCATGTTTGCGCAGATGTTTAGGTTATGCCGTCGCTTTGGCGCAGAACTCGTCGAAGGCGCGGATGAGTTCGCCGGCGATCTGCTGCGCGGTGGACTGCTCGATGACGAAGCGCTGCATGAGGTAGACGAGCTTGCCGTCGCGCATGATGGCGATGGCGGGCGAGGTGGGCGGGTTCCCGTCGAAGTAGCTGCGGGCGCGTTCAGTGGCTTCGCGGTCCTGGCCAGCGAAGACGGTGATCTTGCGGTCGGGCTGGTTCTGCGTATTGGAAAGCGCGAGGCGGACGCCGGGACGCATCTTGCCGGCAGCGCAGCCGCAAATCGAGTTCACCACGACGAGGGTGGTTCCGGGTTGCGAGACGGCGGCGTCGACTTCATCGGCGGTGCGAGATTCCGTGATGCCAGCGCGGGTGAGCTCTTCGCGCATGGGAATGACCATCAGTTCTGGATACATGTAACCTCCGGCAGATGTGGACTGCCTGACTTCATTCTACAGAAAAGCAGGCATTGAGCCCTGATTTACCCTTGATGGAAATGCGGATCGAAGAAAACAGGGAGCTTGGGCCGCTGACAACGCTGGGGGTGGGTGGACCGGCGCGCTGGTTTGCAGAGCCTGAGACTGAGGACGAGGTATTGGAGGCGGTCAAGTGGGCCACGGCAGGGGGGGTGCCGCTGTTTGTCCTGGGTGGTGGAAGCAATCTGCTGGTGGCCGATGCGGGATTCAACGGGGTCGTGATCAAGTTGGGTCTCAAGGGAGTTCACGTAGCGATCGCGCGAGCAGATTGGGAACGATACTACACGGCGGCAGCAGGCGAGGACTGGGATACCTTCGTTCAACGGACGGTGGAAGAAAACAGTGCAGGGCTCGAATGTCTCGCGGGAATTCCGGGAACGGTAGGCGGTACGCCGGTTCAGAATGTCGGCGCCTACGGACAGGAAGTTGCGAGCACCATCTATGAGGTCCGGGCACTTGATCTTGAGCGAAACGAGATCGCCGACTTCCGTGCGGACGAGTGTGCGTTCGCCTACCGCCGAAGCCGATTCAACACGGCAGATAGAGGTCGTTTTGTGATCCTTTCGGTGGTGTACCGGCTCACCAGGGGAGGATCGCCGATCCTAAAGTACGCTGACGTGCAACGTGAGTTTCCGGGAGAATCCAAACCATCTCTGACAGAAGTGGCTGAAGCGGTGCGACGAATCCGGAGATCGAAAGGCATGCTTCTGGTGGAGGGGGATGCAGATTGTCGAAGCGCAGGAAGCTTCTTCAAGAACCCCGTGATCGCTGAGGAGAAGGCAGCAGAGATTGCGCGGATCGCGGGTGCGGAACCGCCGCGCTTTCCTGCGGGCCCGGAGTTTCCAGCCATGATGAAGATTTCGGCCGCCTGGCTGATGGAGAGATCCGGGTTCTGTCGAGGGTTTCGACTGGGTCGTGCAGCCATCTCTTCGAAACATACGTTGGCTCTGGTGAATCTCGGGGGTGCGACCGCGGCGGAGATCTTGGCTCTGGCGCACGCTATAAGAACGGCTGTTTCTGCGAAGTTCTCGATTGATCTTGAGATAGAACCTGTGCTCATCGGGTTCTGAATCAGCAGCAACGACTTGCCACCTAGCTGTGATGAGGAGTGATTCATGGCTCTGATAGGCTAAGACCAAGAGCATGAACGACAACTTGCACAGCTTGAGGTGCTTCGGATGTGGCGCGCGCATCGCAGGCAATGAGGCGCGCCCCGACTTCCGCTGTGCGGAGTGCGGCGACCTGTTTGAGGTCGAGTACGCTGGGTGGGGGCGTGGTCCGGGCAAGGACCGACCCAACCCTGGCGCCTTGAAGTGGTTGTGGCGTGAACGCCGCTGTTCAGGCGAAGCACTCGACCAGAGCGGTGTGTGGCGGTTTCGGGAATTTCTACCAATTCTTGACAACTTCGGCAATGCCGTGAGCCTGCGAGAAGGAAACACCCCTTTGTACAAGCTAAAAAGAGCAGCTAAGGCACTGGGGCTCGATGAATTGTTCGCAAAGCACCAGGGAATGAACCCCACGGGCTCCTTCAAGGACGCGGGTATGACAGCTGCCTTAAGTGTTGCCCGCGAGCGTGGCTTTAAGTGGGTGGCATGCGCTTCGACTGGAAACACATCGGCAGCGATGGCGGCATATGCCGCGCGCGCGGGCCTTCGCGGCCTTGTACTGATCCCCGAGGGAAAGATTGCGTGGGGCAAGTTGTCGCAGGCCATGGATTACGGCGCTGTCACATGTCAGCTCCGGACCGATTTTGACGGCTGTGTAAAAGTTCTCGCACAGATCGTGAACGAAGCTCCGATCTATCTTTTGAATTCAGTGAATCCCTATCGACTGGAAGGGCAGAAGACGCCGGCGATGGAGATAGCGGAGGCGTTCGACTGGATGGTTCCGGATCATCTAATCGTCCCGGGCGGCAATCTTGCGAACAGTTCAGCTCTGGGCAAAGGCTTTCGTGAACTCAAGGAGCTTGGCCTGGTTGCTCGTATGCCCAGAATCTCCGTGGTTCAGGCGGAGGGGGCAAATCCGCTGGTGCGATCATTTGCTGAGAGCAATGGCCAGGAGTTGCAGCCCGTCGAAGCGCAGACACGCGCGACTGCAATCAGAATAGGGAATCCCGCCTCATGGCGCAAAGCAGCGAAGGTCATTCGCGATTCCGGCGGCTGGTGCCTGGATGTCTCCGAAGCGGAGATCGCGATTGCGAAAGCGGAAATCGGAGCCGAAGGGCTCGGCTGCGAGCCTGCCTCCGCAGTTACGCTTGCGGGCTTGAAGAAGCTGTGCGCTCAAGGCAAGGTAGCGGCGAACGAATCTGTGGTGCTGCTTCTCACCGGGCACACTCTGAAAGATGCCGACTACACGATCAATTTCCATCGCGGTACTCTTCTTGAAGATGAAGAGACGGCAGAGCATGAGGAAGAGATCGCCGAACGGAAGCGAGATGCGGTCGTCGTTGACGCTACGCCAGACTCGGTGCTGGCGGCGCTCAAGGAATTCGGCGAATGACCGAGAAGATATTCCGGATGAAGTTTCCGGCGACTTCGGCAAATCTGGGTTCCGGATTCGATACCGCCGCCGTTGCCCTTGATTTTTATCTCAAGATTGAAGCCCAGCGCGCAGATGAGTTCTCAATCAGTGCAAATGGCTGCAATGCCGAGATCTGTTCGAAGGTGGAGAACAATCTAATCCTAGAAACCTACAGGCGTCTGCTGGTCGCGCAGGGTAGGCCCGTTGTACCACTTACGATCCAGATGCAAAATGAGATCCCGCTTGGCATGGGGTGCGGGTCTTCCGCGGCCGGCAGACTTGCGGGCATTGCTTTAGCGGTCCATTTCGGGCATTTGCACTGGAGCAGCGATCGAGTCCTCGAAGAGGCATGCGCGCTTGAGGGCCACCCCGACAACGCCGCAGCATGCTGGCTCGGTGGCTTCGTCGCTGCCGCCATGAACGGAAGTTCGGTATACGCCGCACGGGTCGAGCCGCCGTCGGAATGGAGAGCGATCGTTGCATACCCGGCGGAGTCGCTGGCTACAGCAACAGCACGTGCCGTTCTGCCGGGGAACTACTCGAGCGAGGACGTGGTGATAAACCTGCAGTCGGTGTCGATCCTTGGACTTGCGTTCGCACAAGCACGCGGTGATCTGTTGAGGGTGGCGATGCGCGACCGAATTCACCAGCCTTACCGCTCGGAACTGTGTGGGCTGCTTCCGCAGCTTCTTCCGCTGGCCGGCAGAGAAGGAATTCTCGGGATCGCGTTGAGTGGTGCAGGACCTGCGGTCCTGGCGATCGTTGGGGCCGAGAGCGAAACGGCTGGAGCTTGCGAACTGATGCACAGCGCGATTTCACCAGCGAGGGCGCATTTCTGTGTCAGCCGCTTTCAGCCGGTCGGCGCGGCCGAATTGAGAGGCTGAACAGTTCTGGTTGTCTGCTTCAAGTTCACTGAGCAGTTACCCTTCAAGTGGCGTGATGACCGTGAGGTAAATCACCGCCTGACGATTACCTGATCGATTACCTAAGTTTCCTTGATCTTGAAGTAAAGACAACCTAAATTCGCAGCGTGGGCAGTTCTGGGGGAGGGCTGCTCTAGCGCCCGCGATCCGTACAGGATCCGGGCGCTTCTATTTTGCGGGCGCGCAATTGTTGGGGACCCAAGCCCTTCCGAATGCGAGGTTCGGGACACGTTGCGACCAATCCGACATTTGAGGCATCTTATAGTGGCGCCGCTCAGGTAGTCTGGTTGAGTGCGCTGGCACGATAAGGAGAATCATGGCGGGTGCAGGAGTTCTGGAAGTAAGCGACGCGACGTTTGAGCAAGAGGTTTTGAAGAGTGAGCAGCCGGTCCTGGTGGATTTCTGGGCGGCCTGGTGCGGCCCCTGCAGGGCGATTGCTCCAATCGTGGATGGAGTTGCACAGAGCTATGCGGGCAAACTGAAGGTGGCCAAGGTGGATGTCGACCATAATGCCGCCACACCTTCCCGGTACGGAATTCGAGGCATACCGGCACTGCTGTTCTTCAAGGGAGGCAAGGTTGCCGACCAGGTAGTAGGGTATGCGCCGCAGAATGTGATCGAGGAGAAGGTACAGCGCCTTCTGGCCTGAGTCATTGTAGAAGGTGTTAAGAAAGCCCGGCGAGATGCCGGGCTTTCTTGCGCTCAGCGATACTTGCGAAGCACCCCGAGGACTCTGCCCTGGATAGCTACGTGGGCTGCGGGGACAAAGATTGGCTCCATTTCGGTGTTTGCTGGCTGCAGACGTATCATGTTGCCTTCCGAGTAGAAACGTTTCAGCGTGGTTTCGGAGCCGTGTACCAACGCTACCACGATCTCGCCTTGACGGGCGGTTCTTGCCCGCTCCACAAGCACGTAGTCGCCGTTGATGATGTGCTCGTCTCGCATCGAGTCGCCCTTCACTTCCAAGGCAAAAACATCCCGGTTTCCAACCACGTCACGTAGCGAAATGGTCTCACTGTTTTCTGCTGTTTCAACAGGAAGACCTGCGGCGATACGGCCCGCGAGTGGCAAGCGATCACTGGAACGGGTACGCGTGCCCGGGGGAAGAATATCGATAGAGCGGCTTCGGTTGTGAACGCGATCAAGTAGGCCCTTCTTCTCGAGGTTGGTCACGTGCTTGTGCACCGTTGCAAGGCTCTTGAGGCCCATAGCACGGGCAATCTCTTCGAAAGACGGAGAATAGCCATTTCGAGACACGAACGATTCAAGGAAGTCGATGATTTCTTTTTGCCTTCGCGTGACAGCCATGGGCGGATTATAGCGAAGAAAAAGCGAATTGCAAGGGATTATTTTTGCCTTTCATTCTCCCCCGTGTTCAAGAAGTTAGCCCAACTATTGGCTGGCGATCCGGTGCCGATGAAGTCTCCTGAGGAATGAGTGCGCCGAGATGATCTCGCTGAAGCAGTATCTGGACGGAACGAGCAGCCGAGTGCCTGGGAATACGACTGATCGCTCTCCGTGTACCGAAGTGGTCGAAGCATACCTGGCAACTCTCACTCAGATGTGCGAATCCGGGAGCAACATCTGCCGCGCTCGGGAACAGCAACTCAAGCGGGGCATTATGCACTTCGCGGAAATGTTGCGACCTCCGACCTCAGAACCTCTTCTTAGAGTGGCAGAAATGGGAATCCGGGAGGTACTCCAGAAGTGGTCAAAGGATGTGGAGAGTTACTACGACGAAAAGGCCGCTGACGTCCGAGATATGTTGCTTGTGGTCTCTCGCACAGTGGAGTCACTCGGGAACAAGGACGATCGGATCGCGCAGAGCATCGACTGTATCACGAAGCAATTGACCTCCATCGCAGGGCTGGAGGACGTGAGTCGGATACGTGTATCGCTGGAGGCAAGCGCGCGCGATCTGAAGGGTGCGGTTGAAAAGATTCATGCTGAAGGGAGAGCCTTGATCGATCATCTTCGGGCGGAGGTATCGACCTACCAGACAAGGCTGGAAAGCGCAGAGCGGATCTCATCGCGCGATGCGCTGACTGGAATTGGGAGCCGCCATTGGGTGGAGGGACGTATTCAGGAACGGATTCACTCGGAAGCTCTGTTTTCAATCGTACTTATTGATATCGACGAGTTTCATAGAGTGGTGGAGGCCCACGGCAACCTTGTTGGCGACTTGCTGCTGAAGGAATTTGCTCGTGAACTTCGTTCAGCGTGTCGATTTACAGACGTCGTGGGGCGTTGGGGCAATGACGAATTCATGCTGCTTCTGGACGACGTCGGGGAAGAGATAAAGCCTAAGGTGGAGCGGCTGAGAGCAACAATCTGCAGGAAATATCATGTTCCAGGCAGATCCGGCTATGTGAATGTTCCGCTTAAAGCGTCCATTGGAGTGGCCAGTTATCAGGACGGCGACGATGTCCATGCGGTACTTGAACGAGCGGATTTAGACATGTGCCGTGAACGAGCGCGGGAGCTCGATAAGAGCGCTTGAAGGAAGGATAGCCGCCGGTACCGTAAACAGAACGACTAAGATGTGTTGACCATCACTATTCAGACCCGATCGGCTCCATTTTGGAACCTGGGTTCGAGCAGACCCACCTTGAAATCCGACTTCGTCTTCCGCATTCCTTTGCATTGAATTCCTATTCACTTGGCGCGATTGTTGAGAGGTGACGCCGCGTTAGATCAATCTAACCCGGCACTTCGCACTTCGAACTCATCGGCTACACAGCCAAGGGATGCGCCGGAATGACACTGCTAATCGCTGAAGATGACCCTGCACTTGCATTGTTCCTAGGGCGCGCATTTGAGGCGGACGGTTGTCGCGTCCGGGTCGTCTCAGACGGGGTGAAAGCCGTAGAGGTGTTCCGAGACGAGGTTCCGGATCTGACGATCCTTGATCTCAACCTTCCCAAGAAGGACGGAGAGAGCGCATTGGATGAGATGCGTCAGCTAAATGCGGACAGGCCGATCCTGGTTCTGACCGGCCGGACGGATCTTCAGAGCCGAGTTCGATGCATCGAGCACGGAGCAGACGATCTCCTGCAGAAACCGTTCAGTATGGTGGAACTTCGTGCACGCTGCGGTGCGCTGCTCCGGCGAAGGACCTCTGTCAACGCGTTGCTGAAGATCGAGGATTTGGAAGTGGACCGGATGAGCCGAGCAGTGAAGCGCGGCGGAAACGCGGTGGAACTGACCAACAAAGAGTTCGCGCTGCTGGAACAACTAATGCTCAATCGTGGCGCATGTCTGTCACGCTCAGAGCTTCTTCAGCGGATATGGAAGTCAGAAACGACGCAGACCACAAATATCGTTGACGTGTATGTGAACTATCTGCGGCGCAAGCTTGACGATCGTCCTCCGGGTTCCATCATTCGAACCATTCATGGAAGAGGCTATATGATCACCAGCTCGTCAGGACTTCAAGCAGGGTTCCAAGCCGCCGATTGAGGAACGTCGAGGATGAACGGAGAAGAGAAATGGCTACGGTGATTCATTCCGCAACAAAACCTTCGGTGAAGCAGCGCACCGCGCTGGTTGCCAGCGCAGACGGCTGCTTCCGGAAGTCTGTAAGCGCCGCCTTGACCGGGCTCCGATGGAGCGTCCGGGAAGCAAACGGCGGAGCTCAGGCGTGGGGCGAAGCCATGGATTGTCAGCCCCAAACCATCATCGTGGACTCGTGGCTTCCGGATCTGGATATTAAGGAATTCCTGCGTGAGTTTCATGTCTCTTTTCCGGGGGTGGATATCATTACGAACGACGACGGCCCGCTCAAGGACGCTACTCCGAGCCCATTCCGACAAGAAATCCTGTATGCACTGAACCGCGCGGAGCGGACCGACACTGCGGTCTGGAATGCGGCGCCTCCTATGGGAGACAGCATTTCAGAACAGAACGGCTCGCCGAGTTCAATATTGCCCGCTTCGCTCGAGAACAAAGGCAGGAGGCACTTACTTCGAGTCTCTGATGCAGCCTCAACATGTCAAAGATCTCAGTCGTGTTCGCCCTCCGGAAGTCCCACGGAGGGGCGCATTCCGGGCCTGGTCGGCGAGTCGGCAGTCATGCTCGAAGTCAGCCGCCGTATCCGGCGAGTTGCACCTCTCAGTACACCGGTATTGATCGAGGGCCCAACAGGTTCAGGAAAGGAAGTAGTTGCCGCGGCCCTGCATCGTATGTCCTCACGCTGTCACAAGCCGTTCGTTGCGATCAATTGCGCCGCGATCCCTGAGGCGCTTCTGGAAGCGGAACTCTTCGGACACACACGAGGGGCATTCACAGGTGCACTGCAAGGACGTACCGGGCGCATCGAAGCGGCAAACGGAGGAACGCTCTTTCTTGATGAGATCGGTGAGATGCCGCTCAGTCTTCAAGCCAAGCTGCTTCGCTTCGTTGAGAGCGGAGAATTGCAACGGGTCGGAGATAACGAGAACGTGAAGGTAGATGTGCGAATCATTTCGGCAACTCACCAGCGCCTGCGGCAATCGTCGAAGTCTGGAGGTTTTCGTTCGGACCTATATTTTCGCCTTGCAGTATTTCTAATCCGGACACCGGCATTGTCAGAGAGGGTCGATGACATTCCGGTGCTAGTGCACCACTTTATGGAAAGAATGGGACGGGCAAAGCCGGTCAAGCGGCTGGACGACAAAGCTATGAACCTGCTGTGCGCATATCCATGGCCGGGAAACGTTCGTGAACTTCAGCACGTGCTGGAACGCGCAAGCATTTTGGCGGGAGATGAGCCCGTTCTGAGCGTCTCGGAGATTGATTTTGGGGATGAAGCTGATTAGCTCTGCGAGTCGACTGGCGTCAACAACGACAAGGAGGAGTCCCGCATGCGAATCGAGACCAAGTTGGGTGAGCAGTTGTCGCGGTATCTGGATCTGTCCGCGAGCGAGGCGAAGGTATCCGCCTTCAACATGGCAAATGTAGATACTCCGGGGTTCCGCGCGCGTGGATTCGATTTTGAGGCGGAAATAGCGAAGGCTTTCGAGACGATTGAGAACGGACGATCTCATCCTCCGAGGGTGCATGACGTTGAAGGACTGATCTCCCGGCCCGATGGCAACAACGTTTCGGTCGACCGGGAAAGCATGAAGCTCGCAGTCGCGCAGCTGAAGTTCCGAACCGGCATAAGTCTCCTGAGGCTCGAAAACCAGAGAATGATGGATGCTATTCACGCAGACAGGTAGTTCCTGCGAAAGGACGGAGAGGCACGATGAATCTCTTTGGAATTATGGAAGCATCTGGATCAGCAATGCGAGCCGAACGAATCAGGGCAGAAGTCGTCGCAGCCAATATGGCGAACGCAGAGACCACGCGGACCGAAGCAGGCGGACCCTACAGGCGGCGCCATCTCGTCTTCGCAGAGAACCCAGCGCCCTTGGAGTTTGGCGACAGAATGCAGAAAGCGCGATCTGGGCTGCTCTTCTCCGATGGAGAGCCGGCCGGCGGAGTTCACATCGAGACCGTCTTGGAAGATAAGTCGGCTCCTTTGAAGCGCTATGATCCCGGGCATCCTGACGCAGGTCCGGACGGGTATGTCGCATATCCCGACATCAACCCGCTCACCGAAATGGTCGATCTGATGGGTGCAAGCCGCGCTTACGGGCTGAACAGTTCGGCAGTGCAGGCCGAGAAGAGCATGATCACTTCAGCGCTGGAGATCGCCAGATCTTGAGAGGAAAGGCAAATACGGAATGATGTCCGGTTTATCGGTCACAACTGCAGAATTTGCTGGATCTGTCGGGCTGGAACGAGCCTCATTGATCCAGTTGAAGCAGTCCAAGAAAACAGAGCATCTCCACGGCGATGAGTTTGGGGGCCTTTTGCGCGAGTCAATCGGAAGTGTCGAGCGACTCGAAGGACAGGCGCGGACCGCAGTGGAAGGGTTGATGAAAGGAACCGGTGTGGATGTGCACCAGGCATTGATCGCTGCTGAGAAGGCGAATGCGGCGTTTGAGCTTACGCTGTCGATGCGCAACAAAGCAGTCCAGTCCTATCAGAGCATCATGAGCATGCAGTTCTGAAGTGAGAAAAGCCATTTCGCTGATTGCGACGAATGGGAGCAAGGGGCGGCGAAATACTTGACGGATTTCAACGGGCGAGACTATGGCCTCTCAGGCGATTCAACTCGAGAAGCGAGTGCCTCCTGGCGGTGATGCCAGTAGGGGGCTATGGTCGCGACTTCAAAGTACATGGCTGGCGATGCCGGCATCCAAGCGCCGATGGACAGCTTTAACCCTGTCTTCCGCAACTGTTCTAGTTTCGCTCTTAGCCTGGCTCGGATTTCGAACAGAGTGGAAGACGCTGTACTCGGGGCTCGACGCAGAAGACGCTCGTCAGGTCGGTATGACACTCACCCAGGCTCAGATCCCTTATGAACTCTCCAACGACGGGCTTGCCCTGCGGGTACCCTCAGCACAACTGGATAAAGCAAGACTCGCGACATCTGGAAAGGCACTAAGGACGGGTCGCATGGGGTTCGAACTGTTTGACAAGCCAAACTGGATGGGCTCGGAGTTCGATGAGCAGGTCAACTATCAGCGTGCGCTTGAGGGGGAACTCGAACACACCGTTTCATCTCTAGCCGACATCGAATTAGCGAGAGTGCATCTCGTCATGCCTCACGAGTCTCTCTTCCGGGATGAGCAAAGGCCTGCCAAGGCATCCGTGGTTCTGAAGCTTCGGCACGCATCCCTGGCCGAGGGCGAGGCAGATTCAATCCGGAATCTTCTGTCATCCGCGGTTGATGGCCTGTCGCCAGATCGTGTCGTGCTGGTGGATGCGGCAGGCCGGCAGCCGCTAGGGCCGAAAACTGCGGAGTCGCTCAGACTAGGCGCAGAACAGGCGCTTGAACAGAAGGTACTTGCGACACTGGAGCCCATCACAGGGCAAGGCAACGTACGCGCATCGGCAAGCATTGACTACGATCAGGAGTCGATGGAGGAGACGAGCGAGAGCTATGATCCGACAGAATCGGCCACCCTTAGCATGGAGCGCACTGAGCAGACGTCAGAAGGAGCGGTCATTGCTTCGGGAGTTCCCGGTACAGCGTCCAACGCACCAAACTCAACACCTGTGCCGGTCTTTCCGAAACAGACAAGTACTCCACAGACTTCGAGAACGGAATCAGGAACATACGGCGTATCGAAAACTGTTCGACACAGGGTCGACAGTCCGGGCAAAGTGCGGAGAATTACAGTCGCGGTTGTGGTCAACGATCGTATGGTCGCAGGACCGACCAAAAGCCGGTCAGCTCAGTGGTCATCACGTTCAGCTGAAGAACTGCACAATCTCACTGTCCTCGCGCAGGCAGCGGTGGGGTTTGACAACGCAAGAGGAGACTTGCTGACGGTCCAGAACATGCAGTTCGAGGAGAACATCGTCCGTACCGGCCAATCAACTCCCATTGAGATTCTTGCCAATCTTCGCAGACAACCTGAGGTGGTGAAGTATGTCTGCCTGCTGCTTGCAACTGTTGCACTGCTCGTCTTCGGTATACGTCCGGGGCTGAGGCAGTTGACAACGCTTAGGAACCCCGTCGGGATAGACAAGACCCCGATCGCTACCGAAGGTCACCAGCAGGGATTGCAGACTGGAGCGCCGGACCCCGAGCGATTGCGTGCGCAGGAGATCTTCGACAAAGTGACTGGTCAGATCAGAAACGAGCCGACACAAACATCGCGGCTTCTGCAAAGCTGGATTCACTCCGATTGAGTAGATAGGGAAAGAAAAAGGCAACGACTACCGGATTAACCGACCCTCGGCAAGTCGTTTGAAGGAAAGTATGGGTACCCCGAATGAGCAGCGTAGCGAACTCGCGCATCTATCTGGTGCTCGAAAAGCCGCTGTTCTGCTGATGGCGGTAGGAGAGGTTCTGGCCAAGGAGATTCTTCGTAGTCTCCCTGAGCCGGACGTCGAACGCCTCACGGGTGAATTCGCCAATCTTCGCGGTGTATCTCCGGAGATCACGTCTGCTGTGCTGGAAGAGTTCTGGGGATTGCTGGAGACGCAGGGGTACATCGTCCACGGCGGGGTCGACTTTGCGAGCCGACTGCTTGCGGAGGCCTTCGGGAAACAGCGCGCAGAGGACTTAATGCTTCAGATTCGGCGTGCGCAGGAGATGGAGCAAGGCAATCTTGCTCAGCTTCAACGCACAGATCCACAACAGCTCGGAAAGCTTCTTGACGCGGAGCATCCGCAGACCATCGCGTTGGTTCTTGCCCACCTCGATCCTAAACAGGCCTCTCTCGTGCTCAGCAATTTAACCGAGGAGCATCGGGTAGTGTCGATCCAGCGTTTGGCGGAGATGAGGCAGTTTTCGCCAGAGATGGCTCAGAAGGTTGCACAGACGCTGCATCGGCGGCTTGAGAAGGTAGGCGATACGCAAAGGCGAAGCTATTCGGGGTTCAAAGCCGTTGCGGATCTGATGAATCGGTTGAATGCAGAGGAGGCGAAGCGGATTCTTGAATCAATCGAGGAGTCGCAGCCGGAACTGGCGCTAAGCATTCGAAACCTAATGTTCACATTTGAGGACCTTGTAACCGTTCCCCCCGCAACCATTCGCGAAGTTGTGTCCGGCGTAGATAAGAAAGTACTTGCTATGGCTCTTCGCGGCGCGAAGGATGATCTGCGAGCGGCGATCTTCAAGGCCATGAGTGCTCGGGCCTCAGAGATGATGCGGGAGGACATGGAGGTCCTCGGTCCAGTACGTTCGAGGGAAGTTGCACAGGCGCAGCAGGAGATTCTGAACTTCGCTCGACGGCTTGAGGCGGAGGGGAAAGTGGTTTTGAAGCTGGAAACGGGAGACGAGATGCTGGCCTAAAAAGTGCTCTGGTGGGAGATTGGATTTGCCAGGGAATGCATGGAAAAGAGTCGAAGACTACAGATATCCGACTGCGGGTGAACACGCGAGCGCCTCCATGTGGCAGAACGTGCTCTCGATGGATCTGGCAGCCACGGCTGCTGTGGAGTCTTACGAGAATGAGAGTTCACCTTCAGGTAGTTCGCACCCAGAAACGCTGTCCGAGGCGTTCGACAGGGGAAGAAGAGAAGGAATTGAGGAAGGTCGCCGAATTGAGCAGCACCGGCAATCGATAAGGCTGGATCAGATTGAGAGGCGAAGGACTGAACAGGTCGCATCGATGTGTGACAGGATCGCCCTTGAGCGCAAGAAGTTGATGCAGGAGCTCGAGCCGGAGATTGTTGAACTGGCTCTTCGCATTGCTGAGCGGATCGTACGGCACGAAGTTGTAGTTGATCCTCTGGTGTTGACGAATTCTATTCGAGCCGCTCTAGGGCAACTTGCGGATCATGCGACCGTTCGATTGCGTGTACCCAAAGTGGACGGCGATCTTTGGCAACAGACATTTGAGCACCTCCCCAGCTTGAAGGTAAAACCGGAGATCATCCTGGATGAAGAGCTCTGTGCAGGCGAATGTGAACTCGAAACGAACTGTGGCTCCGTAGATCTCAGCATCACGAGCCAGCTGCGCGAGATCGAAAGAATTCTCATTCGGCAGGATGCAGAATCACCGCTGGAGGGGCGCGGTCCTTCTGAAACGCAGACAGGCGACGCGAACGCATGAGCGAATGGTTAAGCCGGTACCACGATGTTCTGGCTCGGAGCCAGCCCTGGCGATGGCGCGGAAGGATCGTCCAGTCGCTGGGACTGACGATCGAATCCGCGGGGCCGGTAGCAGGGGTTGGGGATTGTTGTGAAATAGAGGATTCGCACGGGCTAAGTCACGCGGCAGAAGTGATTGGGTTCCGCGGTACGAACGTGCTTTCCATGCCACTCGTGAAAGCCGACGGGGTCAGATTTGGAGACCGGCTGACGGCCTTGGGAGAACGGCCTCATATCGCTGTTGGCGATGGGGTGATCGGAAGAGTTTTGGATGCTCAAGGATTGCCACTCAAAGGCGGTAAGGTCGCCTGCCCAACCGTGCGGTGCGCCCTTAACACCGCACCATGCAATCCACTGGAGCGAATGCCGATTCGAACGCCCCTGGGAACAGGTGTGCGAACGATTGACGCCTTGCTGACAGTGGGTCGAGGACAGCGCGTCGGTATCTTCGGAGGTTCGGGCGTAGGCAAAAGCACACTGATCGGAATGATGACGCGAAACACCGAAGCTGATGTTACGGTCATCGCTCTGGTTGGAGAGCGCGGTCGTGAGGTTCCAGATTTCATCGAGAACTCTCTCGGCAGTGGTGGGCTGGCTCGCTCAGTTCTGGTTGTATCGACATCCGACCAGTCTCCCCTCTTGCGTATGCGTGCGGCGCTCGCGGCGACAACGATCGCTGAGTATTTTGCTCGTGAAGGTAAGGATGTACTGCTTGTCCTTGACTCGCTTACGCGATTCGCAATGGCCGCGCGGGAGGTTGGTCTGGCGGCAGGAGAACCTCCTACTGCGAAGGGGTACACGCCGTCTGTATTTGATCGGCTGGCTAAGCTCGTGGAACGGGCTGGGAGATTTGCGCGTGGATCTATCACAGCGTTCTACACGGTTCTGATGGAGGGTGATGATCAGCAGGACACACTCGTCGATGCAGTCCGATCACTTTTGGACGGCCATATCGTCCTCTCGCGCGATCTTGCATCTGAGGGACAGTATCCGCCGATCGAGGTGCTTGATTCTCTGAGCAGGCTCATGCCTACGATCGTTGAGGAGGATCATCGCAAGGACGCAGCTCTGTTTCGCACACTTAGGGCGGCATATGCGAATTCGGAAGACTTAGTGCGAATTGGTGCCTATAAGGCTGGATCAGATCCGGAGCTCGACAGAGCTCTTGCAGCTCGACCCGCCATGAAGGCTTTCATGATGCAGGCAAGCGGCGAACGTGTAAGTTACCGCGACTCTGTGGCGGCGGTTCACGCATTGGCCCGGGAGATTCGGTTTGAGCAGGGCTAGGCAGCTACGGCGAATTCGTGAATTGCGGCTTGTGGAAGAGCAGTATCAGGCGGCTCTGCTGGCTGCAGGCAAGAAGCAGCTGGCGGACCTTGAGAGCGCGCTGCATCTACTCAGAAAGCGGCAGATGGAGGGGCGTGACCTACTGGTTCAAAGCTGCATCGATGGAGATACGGTGTCGTGGATTACCGCTCTTGAGGAGGTCGCGATATTGCGGCGCAAGGCGGACGCGCTCATGGCGGAGAAGCCGCATCTGGAGTACCACGTGCATGGGTTGTGCGACCGATTCATCGCAAAGCGAATCGAACGTCGGCAGGCAGAATCTATTCTCAGCTCAGTGCTGGAGGAAGAGACAAAAAGAGGTGAACGCCAGAGTCAAGCGACACTCGATGAGTGGTATAGGGCGGAGCGCCGGCGGTTCGCTCTGGCCTCGTCGGGCGCGCCAGATGCTTGAGGTTGCGTTGACATCCTTCGCAGCGAGTGTGCCAAAACGATCTTCAGATCCCGCTCTGATGTTTTTCTAATCTACACGACACCATTCTGGCACGGTTCCTGCTCGTGCATCTCGTATGATCCAGATCATCGGTGCTGCCGGAAGCAGTATTCATGGGAAAGATGATCTCTCCACGAAGGGGTCAGAAGAAGCAAAGCCGACCGACTACGGTCACATCGTTTTCGGTGAGATGACGATGGGCTTTTGGCAGCAACTTCTTCGGGAGATTTCAAAGATCGGCGTTGGCAACAATGATGGCAAAGGTCTCCAGACCGAGGCATGTGATCCAGCGCTGAATTCTGGCGCCACGCAGGAATCGAGCGAACCTCCTCTCACTCCGACGCTGGATGCTGAGGCGACATCTACCTTTATGGACAATGGCGTTACACCGGCGAACGGTGGACGGGTGGATGGAAAGATCGGTGCTGAACCCGCAGACTCAAAACGCCTCGATGAAGTCGGGATAGCCAGGAGCAAGCATTGCGAAAAGGTGATACCCGCAATCCCCAAGACCACAGAGTCGAAACAGAGGCCGGTGCGCCCTTCGCGGGCAGAAATTGAGAGCGGCTTGGCGGCTGTTGTGTCCTTCGATTCGCCGACTTTACAGATGCCATATGTAGAGCACGTGACCAGACCGCAATCGGCTGGCTGCCGCACCTCTGGTCCCCAGAATGTCGTCAGCGGCGAGGACACGGCTGCTCGCTCCTGCGGGGCTCACGCCACCTCGGAGATTTCAGGCACATTGACAGAGCGAAAGCCAGTGCGCAGTTCAGCATTCCCGGTGGGGGCTCATGGTCTTGACAGCAAAACCTGCGATTCGAGTGAAGCCAACTTAGCTATCGCCGCGAGTGTTTCTTTCGGGCCAAGCCGGATCCTAAGAGTAGGGGAAGGTGAGTTTTCCAGGAGTGGGCAGCAGAGCGTCGGCACCACGGGAGAACCATCGCCTGCCTGCAACATTCCACGGTCTCTGCCATTGAACTCTTCGAAGATTGCCGTACTGTCGGCCGCATCGTCGAGCCGCACTCGGCATCAGCGCTTGAGCGCCATAGGAAACAGCGAACCGAGTAGCGCTGTGAATGGGGCCGACGTTGTAATGCCAGCTGCCCAGAACTCGTTCCATGCTGCCGCAGCAGTCGCGGGAACGATTGCGAAAGCGATCTCAGGTGCGGAGGAACAGAGCTGGCGAAATGGTTCGGGCGCACCGGAACCCTCGAGCCGCGTGGTTGATGTACCCCCCAGATGTCCTGAGCAATGGACTCATGCTGGACTACGTTTCGCGGAAGCTGGCTTCCAGGATCCTTCGTTCGGTTGGATCAGCGTGCGTGCGGCGCGCGACAACGCAGGCCTGCACGCCGTTGTTGTACCACCTTCCGCCGAAGCAGTTCACAGCCTGAGCGCACATCTGGACGGGCTGAACGCCTATTTGGGACACAATCAGATTCCGGTCAGCACCGTGACGTTGTCGACGTTTGAGACTGACCAGTACCCAGCGGGTTCCGGGGCAGATTCTCAGAGGCAAGCCAGTCATAACGGAAGCCATCAAGGCAACGAACATCATAGAGAGCCCACTGTGACGATAGTAGATTTGCATGCACAGTCCGGCTCTAGAGATTCGATTCCGAAGCCAGACGAGTATTCGCTTTCTGAGGTACGGAAGGACGAATACAGCCGGCGTATTTCGCTAGTTGCGTGAGAGTGGATACAAAGGAAGGAGTTGAAAAAAGAAGATGATGGGTGCACCAATCGCCACAGGTCCGTGCAATCAAAGGCCAGAGATGTTAGCAAGGTCGCAAACCACGAGTTCTGGTGCAACGAATAGTCCGGCAAGTGGGAGTTCAACGGCAATCGCTGCGAACGATTTCCTGACCTTGCTGGTAACTGAGATGAAAAATCAGGATCCGACTGCAAACACCGATCCGAACCAATATGTGAACCAGCTTGTTCAGGTGAACAGTCTCGAACAACTGATCTCGATCAATGAAACGCTTCAGCGCCAGGCACCTAAGACTTCCGTAACGAACTCGGTGCAGGAAGAAACTCCGATAAGTCCGGGTTTGTCATCAACAGAACCGGCGGAGAAGACGGCGGTGGCTAGTACAAGGCTCGACGCAGATCGAAGGGCATCAAGCCTCAGCGGAATTGGCAGCATCAACCCTGCTGCTCATCGGGTAGCAACTGCTTTGACAGAATAGGTCGGGAACTGAGAAGCGCGCGGAGTTGCGCGCTAGGAGATGACGTTATGGCGAGTTTCTATATACCGCTCACTGGATTGAATGCCGATTCGACGGCACTGAACACGATCGCAAACAACCTTGCGAACATGAACACGACAGGATACAAGGCAAAATCAGTAAATTTTTCTGATTTGTTCTATCAGCAGATCGGGGAAGCTGGGTCTGGCGATCCGATTCAACGCGGTTCGGGGACCCAGGTGGCTTCAATTGAGACAGATTTTTCGAATGGGTCTCCAAACTCCACCGGCGTTGACACGAATGTTGCGCTTCAGGGGAATGGTTTCTTTGTCGTGGGCGACGGGGGCAACATGCTGCTTACGAGGGCGGGCGATTTCTCGCTGGATCAGAATGGAAATCTGATCACGGCGGATGGTCTTAGCGTAATGGGCTTCCCGGCGATCAACGGAAAGGTCGATGCAACCGCTCCGCTTACGGCGATTCACATCCCGGTGGGAGAGACGGAACTGCCGAGCGCAACTTCCACGCTTGGGATGATTGCAACGCTCAACTCTTCAGCACAGGTGGGAGATTCACTTCCGGGAACGGTGCAGGTTTACGATTCTCTGGGCAGTTCCTATCAAGCCACAGTGAAGTACACCAAGACAGGCACAAACAATTGGTCATACAGCATCACATTGCCGGACAAACTCGCGGCGGCCGTGAACGCCTCGGCCGGCACCATCAGCTACAACTTCGGTTCGAGCGGGGCGGCGGTGGCAACGGTGGACCCAACGACAAACCTTACGGTCACCGGTTTGAACGGAGCGGGAGTCTCGAGCACGATTAACGCGCCGGCCGTCCAGGCAGGAGAGTCGATCGGCAACTATGCGGCCGCGCTCCAGAGTGCCTTAAACGCGGCAGGAATCACAGCGACCGTGACAACGAGTGGATCACAACTGACAATCACCGGAACGAATCTGACTACTTCTGGTGACGTTGTTCAGGATCCGGTGGCTTCGGCTCCCACAACAGGATCGTTGACCTTCGATTCGAATGGGAACCTTGTGACACCGTCGACGAACATCACGGGGATCACCTTCTCGGGTCTCTCGGATGGTGCATCGAACATGAATCTGACTTGGGAACTGTATGGTGCGGACGGATCAGCTAATCTGTCGCAGGTCGATCAAACTTCTGCAGTCTCATCTACGTCGCAAAATGGGTTTGCCAGCGGAACGTATCGCGGGTTCTCGATTGGAGCGGATGGCACGGTGACCGCGACCTTCAAGAACGGACAGAAGCTGAACGTAGGCCAGCTTGCGCTGGGAAATGTCGTCAACCTGCAGGGCCTCAAGTCTCTAGGGAACGGCGAGTTTGAAACTACACTGGCCAGCGGACCAGCGACAATTGGAATCTCCGGCACCTCGGGGCTGGGGACGATGCAGGGCGGAGCACTGGAAGGCTCAAACGTAAATATCTCTGCGGAGTTTTCAAAGCTGATCATCGCTCAGAGGGCGTTTGAAGCCAACTCGAAAGCAATTACAACGTTTGACACGGTAACGCAGCAAACGATCAATATGATCCGATAATACGTTAGACAATGCCAGCGCTTAACGGAAGGGGAACATCAGATAGGCTGCGATTTCGGAGGGGCTGGACGAACCTCGATGAAGACACCCTTGCCATGAGCGAGTGGAGTCGAGTCTGAGGCGAAGATGGTGGCTTCGACGAAGTGCTTTCTGCCCTCGTCGCGAACGATACGCCCTTCCATCCGGATAGGAGTGCATGAAGGAACGGGACGTCGATAGTCCACTTCGAGGTGCCGTGTCATGGCAGTGAGGCCGCGGGCGCGGACCGCTTTGCTCATGGTTTCGTCCAGGAGCGTCGCAATGATGCCGCCGTGGAGGAACCCGGGGTGGCCTTCAAAGCGGTCGGGGATGCTTACGGGGCAGACAACGGTGCCATCGGAGGCGAGAAGAAACTCAAGCTGGAGACCGTGCTCATTGGCTTCTCCGCAGCCGAAGCAGCGATTCTGAGCGGCATGCGAGAGGGGAGTGAGATTGTCGAAGTGGGGCTTCATACTGCGGTCTCTCCGGCAAGGACGCGCGTGAAGACGCGGGCGTCCACATTGCCTCCGGTGAGAACGAGGCCTATGCGCTTTCCGTGATTCGATTCTGACTCGCGGATTGCGGCAGCCAGGGAGGATGCAGCGGCGCCCTCGGCGAGGTTGTGGGTGTCGTAGTAGAGAGCGCGCATCGCTTGAGCTATTTCTTCATTGGATACTTCAATGATGCGAGAGACGTTCTGCCAGATGATCTCCATTGCGTCGGAGTTCGGTTTGCGGCACGCGAGGCCGTCTGCGAGTTCGGTGGCTGCGGGCGCTTCGAGGATTTGCCGTCTCGAGAAGCTAAGCGAGTAGGATGGCGATTGAGAGGCGACTACGCCGACGACCTCGGTTTTCAATCCGAGTGCGTTTCGAGCAGCGGAGACTCCGCTGATGGATGATCCCAGCCCGATGGGCACGTAGACGACTTCCAGAGGGGGCGCTGCTTCCAAGAACTCGAGAGCATAGGTTGCCGTGCCGAGCACCAGCGTCTCGTGGAAAGATGGCACCATTTCGAAGCCGCGTTCTGCTGCAAGTGCCTGCGCGAACTCGAGGGACTCCTGAAAGTCCTGGCCGTGCTCGATCAATTCCGCGCCTTGGGCCATCATTGCGCGATTTTTTTCAAGGCTGTTTCCGTGCGGTACGACGATCATGCATTGCACGCCGTTCATGCGCGCTGCGGTTGCAACACCCTGGCCGTGGTTGCCACGGGTGGCAGCGACGACGCCTTTCAGATCGGGCTGTGACCGGCGCAGCGATTCCATGTAGAGGAGAGTTCCGCGAATTTTGAAAGCTCCGAGCGGAGTGTGGTTCTCATGCTTGATCCACGCCTCGCAGCCGAGCCGTTGATTGATGAGCGGCCAGGCATACTGCGGCGTCGGCGGCATGAACCGGTAGACGGACTGTTGCGCCTCTCGCACACGCTGCAAGGAGGGAAGCTCCATGGATTCAGGATACAGAAGGGAAGTGACGCTTAGAATTGTGAGGTGACTTCACCGACCACGTACGGCAAGTTGGGCCGGCACCTAGCGCTGACTTGTGCGGCTGTTGGGATCCTGATCGCTTGGGCGGGGTGCCGTAAGGAGCAGCCGCTCACAAAGCAACAGTTGGAAGGGAAGCATCTTTACCACGTACGGTGCGCCCATTGCCACGACGAAAATGATCTCGCCTTGAAAAATATCCCGCCCGATCTGCATGGCGTGTTCAGAAGCGAGATCCTGCCCAGCGGCGTGCCGGCGAACGACGCGGAGGTTCGTCGGGTAGTACTCGCGGGCAGGGGTATGATGCCTGCGTTTGCCGGGCGGTTTGACGAAGCGCAGATGGCGGCGCTGCTGGCGTATCTCCACACCGGGCTGCGCTAATTCCAATGGAGAAGAAAATCATTCATAGCGGATCGCCACCATGGGATTGACTCGAGCTGCCCGCCACGCGGGCAGAATGGACGCCAGAGTTGCGACCACAGAGAGCGTGAGAGTCGCCCCGATCAACAGCCCCGGATCGCGAACGCTCTCAGCCGACCAGCTGGCCATCACTTTGTTCAATGTCACTGTGAGGACAACTCCGGCGATGATACCGGCGCCCACGCTGGCAACCGTTGACCGGAAGACAAGGCCGAGTACATGACTACGCTCTGCGCCGAGCGCGACACGGATTCCGAATTCGTTAGTTCGCTGAACGACTGTATACGCCACCACGCTGTAGAGTCCGACCGATGCAAGCGCCAGCGCGAGTGCGGCGAAGGCTCCGAAGAGCCATGCCACCAACTGTCCGCGCGCGTATTCGGGAAGACGGGTAATCCAGTGCTCCAGATCGCGAACGTCATCGTTCGTTTGCTGGTCAGAATCGACCGAATTGACGGCGACCCGCACGGCGTGGAGCAGGGTGAGCGGGGGCACGTCCGAGCGCACCAGGATCTGCGTGTACATCCCCATCACTGCCGTGTAGGGGACGAAAGTTTCCGGCAGAACCGGCTTTGACAGACCGTCATCAAGTTTGTCGGAGACGATACCCACGATTTGAAATCCGTTTTCCGCACCGGGTGCGATGAGCAGATAAGGCGGCTGAGGTTTCAGTTCCATGACCTTCACCGCTTTGCCAATTGCATCCCCGGCAGGGAAGTATCTCTTGGCGAAGGTCTGATTGACGACCATCAATGGTGCGCCTCGATGCGTCTCAGCTTCGTCCCAGATTCGGCCCTGCGCAAGAGGTATGCGAAGAGCGGGGAAGTAATCTTTGCTGACCATATTGAAGCGGAAGGGCTGGTCCGCATCGGTTGGTTTGCCTACGACCTGAAGATGCGCGTCAAAGCCGTTTGACGGCGGCGTGGCGTTGCTTGAGATCGCGGCAAGCTTCACGCCGGGGACAGCGGCGACCTTATCGTACATCTTCTCGAAATAGGCGGCGCGCTTGGGCCAGGTTTCGTAAGTGCCGTCGTGGATGGGAATTCCGACGGACATGATGTTGTGCGGATCGTAGCCGAGATTTACGTTCGCCACTTTCAGGAAGCCTTCGATCGCGGCGCCGGCCCCGGCCATCATGAGAAGAGTCAGCGCGATCTGGCCGCCGATAAGGATGGCGTGGGCTTTACGTCCGCGCACATCGCCGGTGCTCTTGCGCGTGTTCGCCTTCATGATCTGGCTGACTTCAGGGTGTGAAAGCTGCAGAGCAGGCCAGAGCCCGAAGAGGACGCCTGTACTGACGGCGACGATGACGCAGAACACCAAGACCGGGAGATTGACGTGGATCGCGGCTTCATGAGGGAAGGAGAACTCGGGTAGATTCGCGACGATCAGATCGACAGTTTTGTAAGCGAGAGCCAATCCCAACAAAGCACCTGTGACGGACAGGAGCAGGGCCTCCGTGAGCAGTTGGGCGATGATACGTCTACTGCTAGCTCCGATTGCTGAGCGAAGTGCAAATTCGTGCTGGCGCGCTGTGGCTCGAGCCAACAACAGAATTGAGACGTTGCCACAGCCGATCAGCAGCAGTAATGCGACTGCGCCGAAAAGCAGGTAAAGGGTTCCTCCGAGCTGTTTTACAAAGTCTTCATTCAGTCCGACGACATGCAGGTGCATGAAATTTGGAGGGAAGTGCTTGGGGTTCTCTTTCGCGAACTGCTTGATCAGCGGCTCCAGAGCCGAGTCGGCCTGGCTGTGCGTAATCCCGGGCTTGAGCCGCACACCCGCGTAATAGCCCTTGACCTGATCACCGGTGACTTTGAGAGGAAGGTATACGTCGGCATCGCCCCAGGTGAATCTCGAGCTAGATACGCCCACGATGGTGTAGTTCTTTCGCATGAGCTGAATGGTTTTGCCGATCACCGAGGAGTCTGCGGCGTAGTGGCGCGTCCAGAACTTGTGGGACAGCACCACAACGGGCGCAGGGTCCTGGCCATCAATCGCATCGGAGGGCTGGAGTCCGCGGCCTAAGGGCATGGGAACGCCGAGAAAATTGAACGCGTTCGAAGTGAGGTAGACGGCGTTCACATTCTCCGGGAGGTCCGCGCCGGTGACGGTCAGGCTCCAGTCGTCTTCCATGAAGGAGTCTTCAACGACTGGAGACTTACGGAGTTCCTGCCACTGAGTTCCAGTGACGCCGAAGCCGTTGAGCTCGCCAGATGGCATCGTCAGCCGCATGTGAACCATTCGCTCTGGATCTTTGTACGGATACGGATCAAGGAGGATTGCGTAGACAACGCTGAATACAGCAGTGGTGGCTCCGATCCCGAGCGCAAGCGAGACAATTGCCGTGAGCGAGAAGCCCGGCATCTTAGTGAGTTGGCGAATGCCGAAACGAATGTCCTGGAGGAGGGAAGTCATCGAGCGCGCTCCTTTGAACCAGATTGATCAGGCGAACCATTGAAAACAGATACCGAAGCCGTCGGGGTCTTTGAGGTAAAGCTGCTTCATTCCATACCAGGCGACCTTGGGCGGGTCAGGCCGCAGTCCGTTAGTGAGAAGTTGCTGATAGGCGCTGTCGATGTCGGGGCAGCCGAAGTAGAGGCACGTGTCCTCGTGACCCGACCAGCGAGCAGGATCGGGCTTTGCGGGTGTCTCCTCGGGATCGTAGGCGGTGTTGAGCATGATGGTGGCGTCGGAGAGCTGGAGCATCGCCCAGTCCACGTCGTCGGGATCGCGCGATTTTTCCTTGGACTTGCCCGTCACCTTGAAGCCGAGGAGATCTCTGTAAAAGTGGATTGATCGAGGCATATCGAAAACCTGAACGAGAGGTGCAAGACCCTGAATCTGGATGGCCATGGCGAAACTGCTCCGAAGATCCGCCGCTCCGGCTGGATTCTTTCTCCGACGTTCTACAAAGCACGTTCCAGCCCAAGTTGCAGATTGCGCATCTTGTTGAAATGACGATAGAGGGGAGTACGAGTGAGGGAGCAGAATGTGCGATTCTGCTTCCGGTTGTTCGCAAATGGACGATGGCCATAATGCGAGCCTCAGGCGCGGGAGCGAGGGGACCGCGAAACATCGGATGCTCTATACTCAGGAGTGCTATGGCACCGGAAAAAACCTTCTTTCTAGAGACGTTCGGGTGCCAGATGAATGCCCATGACTCGGAGAAGGTGATTGGCACATTGCTCCGTGAGGGCTACCGGAAGGTCGAGACCGAGGAAGAAGCGGGGTTGATCCTGTACAACACCTGCTCGATCCGCGATAAGGCCGAGCAGAAGGTCTTCAATCGACTGAACGATTACAAAAAGCTCTACAAAGCCGGTAAGCGGTTTGGAGTACTGGGGTGCGTGGCGCAGCAGGAAGGCGAGAAGATATTCGAGCGCGCGCCGTACGTCTCGCTGGTTTCGGGTTCGGCGTCTTATCGCAAGCTGCCGGAGATGCTGGGCCGGCTTGAAGCTGGAGAGCGCCGGATCACGGGGCTGGATGACCGCCAGACGGACGAGACATTCGAGACCGAGTTCACGTCAAGGCAGAATCCTTATCGCGGATACATCACCATCATCGAGGGCTGCGACAAGTTCTGCGCCTACTGCGTGGTGCCTTACACGCGCGGGAAGGAGCGCAGCCGGACTTCAAGCTCGGTGCTGGAAGAGGCACGCAGGATCGCGGATCAGGGGTACACGGAGATCCAGCTGCTAGGCCAGAACGTAAACAGCTATCGGGATCCAGAAGGGAAGTTGAACTTCGCGGAGCTGCTGGCCGCTGTAGGGCAGGTCCCCGGGATCCGGCGAGTTCGATTTACGACAAGCCATCCTCGCAATTTCACGCGCGATATTGTGGAGGCCATCGATGCATACCCAACACTATGCGACCACGTGCATCTGCCGGTGCAGTCGGGCTCGTCGCGCGTTCTGAAGATGATGGCTCGGGAGTACACGTCGGACTGGTACCTGGAGCGGATCAGCTGGATCAAGGCGGCGAAACGGAAGATCTCTCTGTCGACGGATATCATCGTGGGTTTTCCGGGCGAGACTGCGGACGACTTCATTGAAACGATGGACCTGCTGCAGGAAGTGCAGTACGATTGCGTCTTCGGATTCAAGTACTCAGGACGCCCGAATACGCCGGCGCTGACGATGATCGATTCGCTTCCTGAGGCTGAGAAGGCACACCGGTTACAGGTGGTGCTTGAACGACAGCGAGAGATACAAAGGATCAACTACGCCAAGCATCTAGGCGAAGAGATGGAAGTGATGGTAGAAGGAATGAATCCTGCCAGGGGCCAGGTTGCCGGTCGAAGCTCGCAGAACAAATCTGTGAACTTTACGACCTCGCTTCCAATCGCGCCGGCACCGGGTTCGTATTTGAAAGTGAGGATCACGAACACGCATCCCAACAGTCTGGTTGGAGAAGCCGTCTAAACCGGCAGAGAGGGACCGATGGACATCGAGGTTCGAATTCGCGGCTTGATGATGGACCCGGCGACAAACATGCCGATCGTGGTGCTCAAGGACGTCGGGTCAGACACGGTGATGCCGATCTGGGTGGGGATCTTTGAGGCGAACGCCATTGCAATCGAGATTGAGAAAGTGGCGCCTCCACGGCCGATGACGCACGATCTGGCGCGAAACCTCATGCGCCACATGAACGCCCAGCTGGAAAGGGTGGTCATTACTGAGCTTAAGGACGACACTTTCTTTGCAGTGCTGTGGCTGCGTCAGGATGGCGAGCTGATTACGCTGGACGCGCGGCCTTCGGACGCTCTAGCGCTGGCGCTGCGGGCTGATTGTCCGATCTACGTATCAGAGCACGTGATGCAGACGGCAAAGCTGAACATGTCCGGGCCGCCGGAAGGTCCGACAGCCGAGGAACTGCGCGGATGGTTGGAAGGATTGAACGACGAGGATCTGGGGCGGTACAAGATGTAGGGTTGCTGGGTGAGTTTTGCTGGAGTCGCTCGAAGGGAAGGGCCGTGCTTGGTGCGCGGCCCGATCTGCTTTAAGAGCAACCACGTGCGGTTGACTCTTCGTAGTTTACTTCTGCATTACAGAATATCTGTTATCGGACATTACTGATATCGCGGAACTTGGAGTGTCTCCACGCTGCTGGGCCTTAGTTTCTGATTTCGGCCAGGAGTGTTTCGACCTCGGCCTTTTGGGCGGCGGTGAGTGGCAGGAGCGGCAGGCGGGGGTAGCCACCGTAGTAGCCATTGAAGTCGCAGGCGTACTTGACGCCGGCAATGCCCAGCCCGGCGGTAATGCGGGTACTGGCTTCGGCGATGCGGTTCTGCTTTTCGGCGGCGAGCGCGGGGTCGCGTTCCTTCCAGGCGAAGTAGACCTCGTAGCAGGCCTCGGGTGCGCAGGCGCCGAAGCCAAGGATGGCTCCGGAGGCTCCGGCTTCGAGAGACGGCAGGATGATGGAGGCGGAGCCGGTGAGGACCTGAAAGCCGACTTCCTTTGTGCGGGTCTTCAAGGCCGGTACGGGCGGCGCGACTGCAAGGGCTGGACCTCCGGCGAGGTCGGCGGCCGGGACGAAGGTCGACGGTTGAGCGATGGCTTGCTTGAGCATGCGACCGGTGACGGCTTCGAAGATGGGCGTAACGGTGACGGTTCGCTTCAGGACGGACTTCGTGGCTTCAACGATGCCCTTGATGCGTTCGAGGCTGCCGCTCGAGTCCTTGATGGCGATGATGTTGGGGTGCTGAGCGAGTTCGGCCACCATCTCTACGGGAATCTGGTATGGGACGCAGCGAGGGATGTTGTAGAGGATGACGGGCAAAGGCGAGCGGTCGGCGACGGCTCTGAAGTAGTTTGCGACGACGTCCGGCGTCATCTGCGTCGAATAGTAGGTGGGTGTTCGGACCAGGACGGCGTCGTACTGGGCCTTGGCGGCTACTTCGGCGAGTTCGAGGACGGAGCGGAGGCTTTCGCGATTGACTCCGGCGATGAGGACTTTCTCGGGAGCCGCCGCTTCGGCTGCGGTGCGAAGGACCTCTTTGGTTTCGGTGTCGTCGAGGGCCGGTGCTTCGCCTGTGGACCCTAGGACGACCATTCCGGCAATCAGCGAGCGCGAATATCGCGCGATATTCGCTTCGAGCTTGCGATAGTAGACACGCTCGTCGGGATAGAACGGCGTGGTGACGGCCGCGAAAACGCCTTCGATCAGCATGCTTTCATTTTAGGCGAGGGAACTTGCTTCCCTTCCCGCCGGCTCTTTCCTGGCTGCGTGCAGATTCTGCAGCGCGTAGACCGTAGTTGCCTGTTGCTGCATGGCTTCGATTCCCTCCACGGCTGCCTGTGCGGCGGCGATGGTTGTAATCGTGGGGACACGCGCCAGAACGGCGGCGCGACGAATCGCCTTCTCGTCGAAGAAGGTGTCCTGGCCGCGCGGCGTGTTGATGATGAGGTGAATGCGATCGCCCTTGATGAGGTCGACAACATTGGGGCGGCCTTCTTTGACTTTGAAGACGCGCTCGACGGTGAGGCCGGCGCGTTCGAGGACGTTGGCCGTGCCCTCAGTGGCGATGATCTGGAATCCGAGATGGACGAAGCGCTTTGCAAGCTCGACGGCGACGGGCTTGTCGTGGTCGTTGACCGTGAAAAAGACCGTGCCGCGCGATGGGAGGATCTGGCCTGCGGAGAGTTGAGCTTTGGCGAACGCTTCGCCGAAAGTCTCGGCCACACCCATGACTTCACCGGTGGACTTCATCTCCGGGCCGAGGACAGTGTCGACACCTGCAAATTTGTTCCAGGGGAATACAGGCGACTTGACGTAGTAATGATCTCCGACTTCAAGGTCCTTGCCGGAGGCCAACTGTTCTGGAAGAAGTTCTCGGAGCTTGCGGCCGGTCATCAGGCGGGAGCCGATTTTGGCGAGCGGGATGCCGGTGGCTTTCGAGACGTAGGGGACGGTTCGCGAGGCGCGCGGATTTACCTCGATGACGTAGACGTGGTCTTGTCCGTTGCTGTCGCGCTGAATGGCGAACTGGAGGTTGACGAGGCCGACGACCTTGAGCGCCAGGGCCAGCTTGCGGGTGTAGTTGCGGATGGTGTTCAGTGTCTCTTCGCGGATGCTGACGGCTGGGAGCACGCAGGAGGAGTCGCCGGAGTGGATGCCGGCTTCTTCGATGTGCTGCATGATACCGGCGATGATGACGTCTTCGGAATCGCAAAGCGCGTCGACGTCGACTTCGACTGCGTTTTCGAGGAAGTGGTCGACGAGAACCGGGCGCTCCTGCGAGTACTCGACGGCCTGCTTCATGTAGGCGGATACTTCCTGCGCGTCGTAGGCGATGACCATCGCGCGACCGCCTAAGACATAACTGGGGCGCACGAGCACGGGGTAGCCGATGCGCTCGGCGACGGCGAGAGCCTGATCAACGCTGGTGGCTGTGCCGCCGGCAGGCTGCGGGATTTTGAGGTCTTCGAGGAGCTTGCCGAATCGTTTGCGGTCTTCGGCGAGGTCGATGGAATCAGGCGAGGTGCCGATGATGGGAACGCCGGCTGAGAGAAGCCGCTGGGCGAGGTTCAGCGGTGTCTGGCCGCCGAACTGGACGATCATGCCGATCTTGGCGCCTGACTGCGCCTCGTGGTTGTAGACGGCAAGGACGTCTTCGAGGACCAGCGGTTCGAAGTAGAGGCGGTCGCTGGTGTCGTAGTCGGTGGAGACGGTCTCGGGGTTGCAGTTGACCATGATGGTCTCGTAGCCGTCGTCTTTGAGAGCGAAGGCCGCATGGCAGCAGCAGTAGTCGAACTCGATTCCCTGCCCGATGCGGTTGGGACCGGAACCGAGGATGATGATCTTCTTCTTGTTGGTCGGTGGCGCCTCGTCCTCTTCGTCGTAGGTCGAGTAGAGGTACGGCGTCATGGATTCGAATTCGGCGGCGCAGGTATCGACGAGTTTGAAGACGGGGCGGATTCCCTTCTGCTCGCGCAGTTCCCTTACCTGCTTGATGCCGTCGTGGCCTTCCAGCTTCCACTCGGTTGCGATGCGCTCGTCGCTGAGACCGTAGCGCTTCAGCTTGCGAAGGTGCTCGGTTGTGATCGCGTCCGGCGAGATGTCGTGCAGCGATTGCTGGGCGAGGGTGACTTCGCGGAGCTGATGGAGGAACCACGGATCCATGCCAGTGAGACGCGCGACTTCGCGGACGCTCATGCCGCGCTCGAATGCGAAGCGGACGTAGCCGAGGCGTTCGGGCTTGGGTGTGACGAGCATTTGCGTCAGACGGCGGGGCTCGAGGACTTCACTGCCGGTCTTCTTGCCGGTTTCGAGGGCGCGCCAGGCTTTCATGAGTGCCTCTTTGAAGGTGCGGCCCATGGCCATGACTTCGCCGACGGACTTCATCTGCGGCCCGAGCGTGTCGTCTGCGCCTGGAAATTTTTCGAACTGCCACTTGGGAATCTTGACCACGACGTAGTCGATGGTGGGCTCGAAGCAGGCTGGAGTCTTGCGGGTGATGTCGTTGGGAATTTCGTCAAGCGTGTAGCCGACAGCAAGCTTGGCAGCGATTTTGGCGATCGGGAAGCCGGTGGCCTTGGACGCGAGTGCGGAAGATCGCGAGACGCGAGGGTTCATCTCGATGACGATCATGCGGCCGTTGGCAGGATTGATGGCGAACTGCACGTTCGATCCGCCTGTCTCGACGCCGATCTCGCGCATGACGGCGAGGGCTGCGTCGCGCATCTTCTGATATTCGCGATCGGTGAGGGTCTGGGCGGGGGCGACGGTGATGGAGTCGCCGGTGTGAACGCCCATGGGATCGAAGTTTTCGATGGAGCAGATGATGATGACGTTGTCGGCAAGATCGCGCATGACCTCGAGCTCGAATTCTTTCCAGCCGAGGATGCTTTCTTCAATGAGGCACTCGTGCACGGGAGAGAGATCGAGACCGCGGGCAAGAATTTCCATCAACTCTTCGCGGTTATAGGCGATGCCGCCGCCGGAGCCGCCGAGGGTGAAGCTGGGACGAATGAGGACCGGGAATCCTATTTTGCCGGCGAAGTCGAGACCGTCGCGGAGATTGTTCACCAGCGCTGATTTCGCGACGTCGAGGCCGATGCGGATCATTGCGTCTTTGAAGAGGAGACGGTCTTCGGCCTTCTTGATGGGCTCGAGCTTAGCGCCGATGAGTTCGACGTTGTAGCGATCGAGAACGCCGGAGTCGGCGAGGTCGACGGCGAGGTTCAATGCAGTCTGGCCGCCGACGGTGGGAAGCAATGCGAACTTGCCGGAACCGGCGGGGAGCATCTCGCTCTCAAGCCGGATGATCTCTTCGACGTACTTGCGGGTAAGCGGCTCGATGTAGGTGCGGTCGGCGAGTTCGGGATCGGTCATGATTGTGGCGGGATTGGAGTTCACCAGCACGACTTCGAATCCTTCCTGCTTGAGGGCCTTGCAGGCCTGCGTGCCGGAGTAGTCGAACTCGGCGGACTGGCCGATCACGATCGGGCCGGAGCCGATCACAAGAATCTTCTGGATGTCATTTCTGCGTGGCATTGTTCTCGTGGTTCCTAAATCAATGTCGATTGTTTTTGCGAATGGTTCGATCGAAGTCGCGTTTGCTCGTCAGCACGGCGGAGCATTCGTCCTGGCATGCGCCGGGGCCGAGGATTACGTAGAGCTTTTTGCGTTCGAGATGGGTGACGATTTCGTCTGTTACTACGATGTCGCGGGCTGCTGGTGCGAAGTGCGATCTGTCGATGCGGAATGTGTACTGGCCTGAGGGAACGTGTTCAAACTCGAATTCGCCCGCTGTGTCTGTGCGGGTCTCTGCTACGGACTTGTCGTCGCGAAGCAGCTTTACGGAGAGGTCCGCTGCTGGATGGCCGGCGGGATCTACGACGATACCTTCGACGTGTGTGAGGCGCTCGGGTTTGGGGATGTCGAGTTGCGCCGAGCACGAGAGCGTTGAGATCGCCAACAGGATCGCTGCACTCAAAAAACAGCGGAGCCAAAAGCCCCGCTGTCTTGGAATGCCGAAGATTCTGCTTGCGACAAAATTCATCCTTTCCACTCCTCCATAAGATTGCGGAAGTCGCGGAAGAGGTAGTGCGAATCGTGCGGGCCCGGAGCAGCTTCAGGGTGGTACTGCACGCTGAAGAGCGGCAGCGATTTGTGGCGCAGGCCTTCGAGCGTGTTGTCGTTCAGATCAACGTGCGTCAGTTCAATGTCGTTGGCGTTGATCGATTCGGGATCGACGGCAAAGTTGTGATTGTGCGCCGTGATCTCGACTTTGCCGGTGGCGTTGTTGCGTACCGGGTGATTGCCGCCGTGGTGGCCGAACTTGAGCTTGTAGGTCTTGCCTCCGAGAGCGAGCCCGCAGAGCTGATGACCGAGGCAGATGCCGAAGACTGGGACGCGGCCGATCATGTCGCGAATGGCGCGAACGGCGTAGTCGACGGGCTCGGGATCGCCGGGACCGTTGGAGAGAAACACTCCATCGGGCTTAAGAGCGAGCACGTCGGCAGCGCTGGTCTCCGCAGGAACGACGGTGACGTTGCAGCACTCGCGCGTGAGCATGCGCAGAATGTTCTGCTTGATGCCGAAGTCGTAGGCGACGACGTGCAGAGCAGGTTTCTCTTCGCAGCCGGGCAGCAGCGGATCGCCTGATTGATTGCGGCTGTCATCGGTGTTGAACGTGTAGCTGGTCTTTGTCGATACGACTTTCGCCAGATCGGTTCCGTCCATCTTGCGGATGGAGCGGGCACGCTGAACGAGCTTGTCGGTATCGGTTTCGGTCGTCGAAATCACGCCGCGCATCACGCCGTGCGTGCGCAAATGGCGAACGAGAGCGCGCGTGTCGATCTCCGCGAGGACAGGAACCGAGTAGCGTTCCATGTATTCGTCGGTGACCTGTTCCGAGCGCCAATTGGAACTGATCGCAGAGAACTCACGGACGATCAGGCCCTCGATGAAGGGCTTGCTGGCCTCGTTGTCGGCCTGATTTGTTCCGTAGTTGCCGATCTGCGGATTTGTAAGAACGACGATTTGACCGGCGTAGGAGGGATCGGTAGCGATTTCCTGATAGCCAGTTAGGGAAGTATTGAAGACCACTTCGCCCTGGCATTCGCCCGGGTGCCCGTAGCCCTCGCCGCGGAAGATGCGCCCGTCTTCGAGCGCAAGGATCGCCTGCATCGCCTCTCCGAGGAGTGGATTCAATAGATTTTAGCAGGTTTGGCGGGATGATTGTGTGACGTGGAAAAGACAGTGCGAATTCATTTCACTTCGCCCACATCGCGGGCGGGCCAGTAGACGAAAACGGCTTTGCCGTAGATGAGGTCGCGCTCGACAACGCCGAATTCCCTGCTGTCGGACGAGATGGAGCGGTGATCGCCCATGACGAAGTAGCAGTCGTCTGGAATCACGGTGTTGGCGTAAGAGCGCGTGTCGCGATACATGTCAGGGACGTAGTTCTCGGTGAGGGCTTTGCCGTTGACGAAGACTTGGCCGTGATCGATGCGGAGCCTGTCCCCGGGGAGCGCGATGACGCGCTTGATGTAGCTCTTTTCCGGATCGCGGGGATAGTGGAAGACAACGACATCTCCGCGTTCAATGGAAGTGATGTGATAGACAAACTTGTTGATGAAGAGCCGGTCGTGATCTTCAAGACGCGGCAGCATGCTGGTGCCTTCGACGCGAACGGGCTGATACAGGAACAGAATGATGAGGATCGAAACCGCTGCCGAGATCAACAGATCGCGGACCCAAAGACCGAGGCCGCCTTCCAGGGCTGCGGAACGCGGCGGCGCGGTTTGCGCGGCTGGAGCGGCAACATCAGAGGGGGGTGGGCCGGGTAGTTGTGAGTTTTCAGGTTCGATCGACATCTCTACTTAGACTTTACGCTTTCTCACTTAATTGACTGCAAAACCGCTCAGCTGCAACCCAAACTTCCGGGAGGGCAGAAAACTGCAGGCTTGATGGGCTTCTCCAATCGCCGCGGCTGGTCGGCGGAGGGCACCATGGCCGGAGCAGCGCCGGGCGCAACTCCTTCCGCGAGGTTTGCCTCTTCCAGAATCATCGGTCGTTGGAAAACCATCTCCACCTGACTGCCTGCTTCAATGTTGACGTCGGCTCCGCGCGTGAACAGCGAGACCAGACCGACTGCGGCCAGTCCAGCACCAACACCGCCGAATCCGCCAGCGACAGCGTGACCGGAACCGAGCCCGGCGACAGAGCCGATGGTGCCTCCGGTCGGAATCGCGACTTCCGCGGTCTTCCCTGCATTACGCGTTTTGTCTTTATCTTGTTCGATGGTTCCTTCGCCATTCTTCACCTGCTGCTTGCTGGCGCCGGGGAGGCCGTTGACGACTCCGGGAATTTCGACGACGGAGCCGTTGGGGAAGATCATCGAGGTGAAGTGCATGTCGAGCTGGGCTTTGCCTCGGACGTGTCCGGCGCGCTCGACGCGGTCGACGACACCCTGGACGAAGACGCCGGCTGGAATGAGGACGCGGTTTCCAACGACGACCGGGAAGGTGGAGGAGAGATAGACGCCGTCGCCGGGCCTCGCGCTTCTGGTGTTCACGGAGCTGCGGAGCTGGAGCAGAACCTTGGTGCCTGCCGGAACGGTGTAGGTCTTTTTGGCGGGCGTGGGCGAGGCATTGGGAGCGGCTGCCGACTGTGCGGGTGGCGATGGCTGACCGGCTTTGTCGGTTGCGGCTGCGTCTGCGGGAGACTGGGCAACGGCGCGATGCGGCGTAACGCCGAGCGCTGCTGCAGCAGTGATGAACACGAAGGCTCTAGCCAGCCGCATTGCGTCCTCCACTTCCTCTACTAGGCATAGACGGACGGTTTTGCGCCAAGGATAGCTGCTCATTCTCTTTTCCCGGAGTTCTTGATTCAGGGTACGCTACATTCACAGTCTTTGGAGCCGAAGATGATGGACACGATCGGGACAGAGCCGGATTCCAGGGCAGAAGCGAAGCCGAGCGCGGGCGGCAGCTTCGCGAAGGTGTACAGAGTACTGCAGGACGCGATCGACGCTCGCGCGTTTCCGGGATGCGCCTTTGGAGCGATGGCGGGAGGGCGGATGGTGCTCTCGGATGCGCTGGGCAGCTTCACGTATGAACCGGATGCTCCGGCGGTGGAGCCGGAGACGGTGTTCGACGTCGCCAGCGTGACGAAGGTGGTGGCGACAACTGCCATCGCAATGACGCTGTTTGAGCGGGGTGAACTGCAGCTGGATATGCCGGTCGGTGAGTTGCTGCCGGGGTTCGTGATTGGGCGGGCCAATTCGGAGCTGGCGCGGCGAGTGACGCTGCGGAATCTGCTGGCACATAACTCCGGGCTGCCGGGATATGTGGAGTTCTTTCGGAAGGAACTCACGGCGTCGGGGCTGTTTCGGGCTTGTCTCGCGCTGCCGATTGAGGCGGCGCCGGGAGAGCGGTTTGAGTACTCGGATCCGGGGTTCATTCTGCTGGGGAAGGCTCTGGAGATACTGAACCGCGAGTCGCTTTCCGCGGCGGCGCGGAAGGAGATCTTCGAGCCGCTGGGGATGAAGGCGAGTTGCTACCGGCCGGCGCGACCGCGGTGGGAGCGGATTCCGCCGACGGAGATTGATGAGACGTTTCGCCGGCGGAGGATTCAGGGCGAGGTGCAGGACGAGAATGCGTGGGTGCTGGACGGCGTTGCGGGGCATGCGGGGGTGTTCTCCAATGTTCCGGACCTGTTGCGGTTTGCGGGCGGCATTCTGGACTCGTACCACGGGAGTTCAGGAATTTTTAAGCGAGAGACGATAGAACTGTTTTCGCAACGTCAGACACCTGCAGGGAGTTCGCAGGCGCTGGGATGGGATACACCATCGCCTTCGGGATCGTCGGCCGGGAGATTCTTCTCAAGTAAATCGATTGGGCATCTCGGCTATAGCGGATGTTCGCTGTGGATCGATCTGGAGGCGCAGGTTGCGGCGGTGCTTCTGACGAACCGGACATGGCCTGACCGCAAGAGCCAAGCGATCAAACAGGTTCGGCCCGCGTTCCATGATGCGCTACGTGAATCCCTCTAACTGGTTTGGCTCCATGACATTAAAGTGACAATGGGCCCGAGCAGAATTGTGAGTCTCTTGCCGTGATTGCAGATACAATAGATTGTGGGGACAGACTTTGATGTTAACGAGTACGACGACGCACGAAGGCGCCGGCGCCCACGGAAAAGAGGAAGCTAAAACGGACCCGGCTTCCCTACTCCAGCACCTGACAACTGAAAGCCAGAATGAAGCTTCGCAGGGCTTTGACACGAAGTCGGCGCTGGAGATTGCCCGCATCATCAACCACGAGGATGCCAAGGTTGCGGCGGCGGTCAAGAAGGCTATCCCTGAAATCGCCCAGGTCATCGACCATGTTGCGCGCTCCCTGCGCGACGGCGGACGGCTCATCTATATAGGAGCCGGATCGAGCGGACGGATTGCGGCACTGGATGCTTCGGAGTGTCCTCCGACTTACTCAACTGCTCCGGGCCAGGTTCAATACATCATGGCCGGCGGGCCAAAGGCGCTCGCTTCTGCCGTTGAGGTGAATGAAGATTCCGAGGAGCTTGGCCAGCGCGACATCGCGCGGCGCCGGCCGACCCGGAAGGACGTCGTTATCGGCCTCTCTGCTTCCGGCCGGACTCCTTATGTTGTGTCCGCAACTGCATACGCGAGGGCTCGCGGAGCGTTCACGGCGGCTGTGACCTGCAACCAGGGCACGCCGATCGCCGGCGCGGCGGACATTGCCATCGTGGCCGAGGTTGGTCCCGAGGTCATTTCGGGATCGACGCGCATGAAGGCTGCCAGTGCGCAGAAGATGATCCTGAACATGATCACGACGGGCGCGATGACGCGGCTCGGGTATGTGTACGAGAACCTGATGGTGAACGTGCACATGCAGAACTCGAAGCTGGTGGAGCGCGGAATCCGCATCCTGATGCGGGCCTGCAACATCGATCGTGAGACCGCAGTGCAGACGATCAAGAGCGCGGGACGAAGCGTGCCGGTGGCGCTGGTGATGCTAAAGGCAAAGGTGGACAAGCCTGAAGCGGTGCGACGTCTGGCCAAGTCGGACGGCAACGTGCGGCTGGCGATCGAGGACAACGTTCTCGAACTCTAGCTTCTAATTCCCTGCTCGTCGAAATAGCCACGAGTGAAGCGAATAGACCGGCGCGTGCGCTGTTTTGTTGCACCATGCCCCCCGCCCCCCTCCCCATACTGCTTGTAAACAAGTGCTCTGGTTTCTTCAGCTTGCGGCAGAGGGTCCCCGGTAAGTGTATCTCTCAATTGAGTTTAGCCATAAGTGTTCCTTCCCAAAGGAGTTAGCTGGCCCTCAGCTACCCGAAGAGCGGTGATGAGTCTCGCGGGACGTTCGCAGCTTGGGCAGAGTGGCAGCATGAATCCAGTATGCCGGAATCAGCGAATTAGACTGCAAAACGAGCTGCTTGTTTTTTGCTTTGCGAATCAGCAATTTAGGCGGTAGCGCAGCGACGTCCGCTTGACGTCTCGAGAATCGGCGCGAAAAGGCTCTCGGCTATAATTGGCCATCTCCGTCCCCTTGCGGCGTCCATGCCCATTGAGCCAGGTACAACTGCAGGTCCCTATGAGCTGCTCGGCCCGATCGGCTCGGGTGGCATGGGCCAGGTCTTCAAGGCACGCGATACGCGCCTCGAGCGATTTGTTGCTCTGAAGTTTCTGCCTGACGACATCTCCAGGGATCCGCAAGCGGTCAGACGCTTTCGCCGGGAAGCCAGAACTGCGTCGGCCCTGAATCACCCGAATATCTGCACGATTTACGAGATCAGCGAAGCCGGCGAACGCGTGTTCATTGCGATGGAGTTCCTGGAGGGCTCTACGCTGCGTGAGCGCATCGTGCGAGGCAATCTCGACCTCGAGGCCGTGGTGCAGCTCGCTATCGAGATCTGCGACGCACTCGACGCCGCGCACACGGCAGGGGTCGTCCATCGCGACATCAAGCCGGCAAACATTTTCGTAACCAGCCGGGGAAACGCCAAAATCCTGGACTTCGGGCTGGCGAAATCGTCCAGCGAGAATCGCGTGGCTGCGGCATCGGATGACACCACGATCTGCGACGATCACCTGACGGTTCCGGGCACGGTGCTGGGAACGGTGTCGTATATGTCGCCTGAACAGGTGCGCGGCAGCGAACTCGACGCGAGGAGCGATCTGTTCTCGTTCGGGGTTGTCCTTTACGAGATGGTGACGGGAACCTTGCCTTTTCAGGGGCAAAGCATGGGGCTGATTTTTGACGCCATCTTGAACAAGGCGCCGGTTCCGGCGGTCGCGGTGAATGCGAAGATTCCGCCGCAACTGCAGGCGGTGATCGACAAAGCGCTGGAGAAGGATCCCGCGCTTCGGTATCAGCACGCCTCCGAGATTCGCGCAGACCTGAAACGCCTGCAACGAGGTGCAGCGTCTGGCGCGATGAGCACCGACTCAGAAGCGAAACCCATGGTACAGGCACGATCCGGATTCATCTTCAGTTGGCGATGGTCCTTGATCGCCGCGCTTCTGATCGCAGGGATTGTGGCGTTTTCCGCACGGGAGAAATGGCGGGGAGGACGGAGTACGGCGAGTACGCCCGGCGTGCGATCGCTGGCGGTGCTTCCGCTGGTGAATCGCACGGGAGACGCATCGCAGGACTACTTTGTGGATGGAATGACGGACGAGTTGACGACAAGCCTAGCGCAGCTTGGCGGGCAGTCGGGCGATCTCCGCGTGATCTCAGAGTCGGCCGCGATGCATTACCGCGGAACGGCGAAGCCGCTGCGAGAGGTGGCGCAGGAGTTGGGAGTTGAGTCGGTGCTGGAGGGCTCGGTGGCGCGCTACGGCGGAAAGGTGCGGATTACGGCGCGATTGACGGATGTCGGCACGGACCGAAACCTCTGGGCTGAGAGCTATGAGCGAAGCGATGAAGACGTGCTTAAACTTCAGCGCGAGATTGCGCGGGCAATCGCGGAGGGGATTCACGTGACGCTCAGTCAGACTGAGGCGCACACGCTGGATACCTTGCCGACCCACAACGCCGGCGCTTACGACGCATATCTCCGATCCAGGTACCTTCACAAAACCGGTCTGGCCATTAAAGCCGACAACGAGAGGGCTCTCTCTGCTGCCGAGGAGGCGGTAAGACTCGACCCTGGGTTTGCACAGGCATATGTCGCGGTTGCGGCGGCATACGAGGAACGGATCTTCGGATTGGGCGGCGGCAAAGAGGAAGACGAGAAGGCGATGATTGCTCTGAGCAAGGCGATCGCTCTCAATCCGAATGTTCCAGAGGCCTACGTCGTTCGCGGAAGCCTCTACTATAACCATCTCCACGCGTTCGACATCGTGAACTCCGTCGTAAATTACCGAAAGGCCATTGCGCTGAACCCGAACGACGGCGCGACGCACCAGGTGCTGGGATCGGAGCTAACGCACGCGGGCCTGCATGACGAAGCGATTGAAGAGTACAGGACGGCGCTTCGATTGGATCCGCTGGACGATCCTGCGAAGTACCGGTTGAGCAGGGCGCTATGGCAAGCGGGGCGTTTCGAAGAGTCGCTGCAGAACTATCAGCGGTACAACATCAAGGCGACAGAAGAGACGATTCCGCTGCTGTATCTGGGGCGGCGTCAGCAGGCATGGGATCTTCTGGAGGAATTGGCTGCGCCTGGGCCGAGTGATTTCCGCTCGCCTGTGGACTTCCCTGCAGTGCGAGCCGTGCTGTACGCGTCTGAAGGCAATCATACGAAGGCGGAGGCAGAGATTGAGCAGGCAATCAAGCTGGGCAAGTCGACGGATCATTTCCATCATGCTGCATTCTTGATTGCGTGCGCGTATGCGGAGATGGGAAAGCCGCATGAGGCGGTGCTGTGGCTGCGGCGCACTTCACAGATCGGAATGCCGAATTACCCTCTGTTCCATGACAACCCCAGTTTGAAGAAGCTTGTTGGGAGCCCGGAATACGATCGTTTCATGAGCGAGTTCAAGCCGGAGTGGGATCAGTTTGCGGGCAGCTTGAAGTAGGAGATGCTCCTCGCAACCGGTGCGGAGCGTGGTGGCCGCGGTCAGATGCGAGGAGCTTTCGGGATTGCGATCACGCTTTCTCGAGAATCAGGTGCGTTCCGTGTTCGGAGGGCTGGCGGCTCGTTACCGAATAGCCGAGGGCGGACAAGTCCAAGCCGTGGAAGAGGGATTCGCCGCTGCCCAGAAATACAGGCGCGGAGACGAGATGAAGCGAGTCGATGAGGCCGGCCTGAAGGTACTGGCGGATCGTGGAGACGCCGCCGCCAATCTTCACGTCTTTGGAGCCCGCAGCTTCTTTGGCGCGATGGAGCGCCTCTTCGATGCCGCCTGTGACGAAGTAGAAGGTCGTGCCGCCTTCCATGACGATGGGCTCGCGTGCGTGGTGCGTGAGGATAAAGGTGGGCGCATGGTATGGCGGGTTGGTGCCCCACCAGCCTTTCCAGGAGTCGTCGGGCCAGGGGCCGCGCACGGGGCCGAACATGTTGCGGCCGAGGACGAACGCGCCGAAGTTGTCCATCGCACGATGGGCAAACTGATCGTCGACGTCGCCGGCGGTGCCGCCTTCTTTTCCAATCATGGAGCAGAAAGTCCGGGTATGAAAGAACCACTGGAACAGTTCCGTGCCGCGTTTGCCGAGCGGATTGTTGAGGCTCTGGTCGGGACCGGCGCCGAAGCCATCCAGTGAGATTCCGAATCCTGCGACGCGCACTTTGGACATGACTGTTCTCCGTTTCCATTTTCTCGCGAGGTGATGGGGATCGTGAAGCGGGAGGCATCGGCGCCCGCTGATTTATTTGAGAAGGCCTTTGACGCGGCCCTCAAGCGCGGCTTGCGCCTGCTTGGCAGGAAAGAGCTTTTCAAGCCAGCCGAGATCTGCGTCGATGGTGAGGTCCCTGTCGGTTACGTCGACGAAGCCTTTGATGGGCGAGCCCATGAAGCCCATCTTCGCGTCGAAGGCGAAGTCCATTCTGTTGCCCGACCATCTCCTGGTCTCATTCGTGATCTGCAGCGGAATGCCTCCGATGCCTTTGAACAGATCGTCGAACGAGCGATTAACGGCCTGCACGATCTCTTCTTTCGGACGGTTGTGCGGAACAGTGATGCGCATGGTTCTCCATTCTGTCGGTATGGCTTCGCCTCTGACAATCCTTGCGGACACGTCCAGAGTTTCATGTTTTGATGCGGAACGCACCTGAGCCGGCTGGCGCGCCGGCCGGAGCGCAGGACGCAAGTACACTGAGAGGAAACGGAGCGAGAGAAGCCGGTATGGATAAATTTGTGATTCGCGGCGGGAACCCGCTGGTGGGAACGGTACGGGTGTCGGGGGCGAAGAACTCTGCCCTGCCGTGCATGGCGGCGGCGATTCTGACGGATGAAGAGGTTGTGCTCGAGAACATTCCGGCGGTGCGCGATATCGAGACGGAACGGAAGCTGCTGGTGGCGATGGGGGCGGAGGTTGAGCTTGGGACTGGCGCCGCCGATCACCGGACGCGGATCAACTTTCGTACACTGTCGAGTCCCGAGGCGAAATACGAGATCGTGAAGACGATGCGCGCGAGTTCGCTAGTGCTGGGACCGCTGGTGGCGCGGGCGGGTATGGCGCGGGTGGCGATGCCGGGGGGCTGCGCAATTGGAGGAAGGCCGATCGACCTGCACATCAAGGGTCTGGAAAAAATGGGGGCGACGATTGCGCAGGAGCATGGATATCTGGAGGCGCGCGCAGACAGACTGAGAGGCGCGCACATCGTGTTCGACAAGATTACAGTGACGGGTACTGAGGATCTTCTGATGGCCGCGGTGCTGGCCGAAGGCGAGACACTGATGGAGAATTGCGCACGCGAGCCGGAGGTGTGCGATTTAGCGGCGCTGCTGACGGCGATGGGAGCGAAGATCGAAGGCGCGGGGACGGCGACGATTCGCGTGCAGGGTGTTACGAAGCTGGGTGGTGCGAATTACCGGATCAATCCGGACCGGATCGAAGCAGGAACGTTTTTGATCGCGGGTGCGATTACGGGCGGGGATATCACGGTGGCGGATTGCAATCCGGATCACCTGGGCGCGGTGATTTCGAAGCTCGATGAGGCGGGTGCGAAGACCGAGATTGTGGACAAGGAAAGCATACGGGTGCGAAGCGAAGGCAAGTTGAGAGCTGCCGATATTTCTACGGAGGAGTATCCGGGATTTCCGACCGACATGCAGGCGCAGTACATGGCGCTGGCGACGCAGGCCGATGGCGTGAGCATCATCAAGGAGAACATTTTTGAGAACCGCTTCATGCACGTGCAGGAGCTGGTGCGCATGGGAGCGAACATCAAGGTGGACGGACGGACAGCGACAGTGCGCGGGCCATCTCCGCTGTCGGCTGCAGCGGTGATGTGCTCAGATCTGAGGGCGTCGGCTTCGCTGGTGCTGGCGGCGCTGGTGGCGGATGGCGAGTCGATTCTGGATCGCGTGTACCACATGGATCGAGGGTATGAGCGCATCGAGCAGAAGCTGGAGAGCGTGGGCGCGCAGATCCGGCGGATGGGGAATGTGTTTGGGTGAGAGAGCAGCTATCGGCTAGTAGCCGGTAGCCAGTAGCCGGGAGCTTGGATCGGCTGCGCATCGAGGCTCTTTATCAGGGGGCGGAACGACTCGTTTATTCTGCGTGTTGCCCAACAACTGCTCACTTCAGATCGTGACCTGTATCACGGCTGGTGTGCAGGAGTGGCGCTATGATCCACGGCTGATCTGCCGGCGGTCTGCGCGCGTGAATCCTGCGCAGGCATTTCCCTGTTCTTTCGTTGTCGGGCTGGATGCCTGTGCTGCGCGATCGGCGGCGGCGAGGAGGATCGCGGCCATGAAGCGCAACGGCAAAAAGATCGTCATTATTGGCGGAGGCATCGCGGGACTGAGCGCGGCCGTGTACGCACTGAAGTGCGGCTATGAGGTCGAGGTGCTGGAAATGCACGATATGGCGGGAGGCCTGGCGATGAGCTGGCGCCGCGGCCCGTACACGTTCGAGACCTGCCTGCACTGGCTGATCGGATCGAAGCCGGATGGCGAGTTCAACCAGGTTTGGAAGGAGCTGGTCGATCTGGACAAACTGACCTTCGTAGACCCGCATGAGTTCGTGCGGATCGAAACCGAAGACGGCGATACCCTGCGGATGTATACGAACGCGGACATGCTGGAAGCAGAGCTGCTGCGGCGCGCTCCGCAGGATATCGACGCTATTCACGACTTCATCCATGCGATCCGCACGTTCGGAAAATTCAAGCTGCTGGATCCGGCGGGCGGCATCGCAGAGAATTGGCTCAATATGCTGCGCGATGTTCCGGTGATGCCGCTGCTGATGAAGCTGGGCAAGATGAGCGGCAAGGAGTACGGGGCTCGCTTTGCCGATCCCCTTCTGCGGGGGTTCTTTGCAACGGGCGATATGGGCAAGCTGACGGCTCTCGCGATGGTGCTGTCGCTGGCGTGGATGAACAATCACGACGCGGGATACTGCATCGGCGGGTCGCAGGCACTCATCCGGCTGTTCGAAGAGAAGATCGCTGAATTGGGAGGAACGATCCGCTTCAATGCGCGAGTGGAGCGCGTGATTGTGGAGGAGGACCGCGCGATCGGGGTGCAGCTCGTCGGAGGGGAGGCGATTCCGGCGGACTGGGTGATCTCCGCTGCCGACGGGCACGCGACGATCTACGAGATGCTGGGAGGCCGATATGTGAACGACACGATTGGGAAGATCTACGCGGAGTCCGAGACGTTTGCTTCGTACCTGCAGGTATCACTGGGCATTGCTCGTGATCTGAAGGAGCAGCCGGCGATGCTGACGCGGGTGCTCGGTTCGCCGATCGTCATTGATCCGGGAACGGAGTTGAGCAGCGTGGGATTCCGGTTCTTCCACTTCGATCCGACCTCTGCGCCCGCGGGGAAGACTGCGGTCACGTCGATTCTGCCGACACGCAATTACGAGTACTGGGAGAAGCTGCGCAGCGAGGACCCGCAGGGCTATCGAGCCGAGAAAGCGCGCGTGGCTGAGGTGGTGATCGACGTACTTGAAGGGCATCTTCCGGGGATACGGCGATCGATTGAAGTGATGGACGTTTCGACGCCTGCGACCGTCATTCGCTATACGGGCAACTGGAAGGGATCGCAGGAAGGCTGGATCATGCCGCCCGGAGCGGGCATCAAGCCCTATCCGAATACGCTGCCTGGGCTCGATCACTTCTTTCTGATCGGGCAATGGATCATGCCGGGAGGCGGGCTGCCATCTGGACCGATGACGGCGAGGCCGGCGATCAAGGCGATCTGCAAGAGGGATCGTGTGGCGTTTGAGATTGAGCCGGAAGTGCATGGGCAGCTGACGGCGGCTAAAGGATAGCTCTCAGCCGTCAGCTTTCAGATTGCAGCAACGGATTAAGCCGGGAACAAACTCGGCGGCTGTGACGTAGTCAGCTGTATGAGAGTTCCTGTTGCCCTATCAGGAGCGGTATTATGCTGCGCGGTTGCCGCCTCTGCGCAGACCGTGAGTGTCACCTGCGACCAGGCGCTGACGGTTCCCTTCCATGCCAGATCGCTGCTGGAGATTGCGTCGCGCCCTGCTGGTCTTGAGATTGTGGGCAGCGATGACGAGCAGATTCACGTCACGTGCGACTCCCGCCACGGTGATGGAGACATAGCAGCTCACATCCGTCTTCGCTTCTGGCCGAATGCGACCGGAGGCAAGCTCAAGATTGAAGGCGAGCATCTGCGCCACGAAAACGGCCCGCAGATTCGCATCGAAGTTCCGAAGAAGACGGGCCTGATGGTTCGCATGTTCGCGGGTGAGGTGAAGGTGGAGCAGGTCGCGGGCGATAAAGACGTTGCTGTTGGCGCGGGGCAGATTACGATCACGAACCACAACTGGAATTACCGCAGCGTGGAGGCGTCGGTGAGTATCGGGCAGGTGAATGCGCCGATGTACAACGCGAACAAGGGCGGATTCTTTCGCGGGGTTTCAGAGTCGACGAAAGATGGCGAGTTCCGGCTGCATGCGCATGTGACGACGGGGCAGATCGATTTGAAAGGTACGAGGACAGCGCCGGGGAGTGCGCCGAAGGCGGATTGAACTTCCTGCTGTTTAAAGGCGCAGCGGCTGCTCACTAATCTTCGTCAGCTTGTTTGTGGCACTTATGTTCCGTCATGTGCTGACCCAGCGCTCCAATACCGCGCTCCTTCTCGCCCAGCGTGAGTTCCACTTCGCGGTCGAGCATCTTGCAGCCGGCGAAATCGCCGCGCAGAAGTAGATCGGCCTGCTGCGTTGTGAGTTGGGAGAGTTTGGCGAGGGTCTGAGCGACCTGAGAAGAGAGCCTGTCGTAGTCAGCACAACGCGTCATGCAGTTAGAGATGCGTGCCAAGGGGTTTCCGTTCCGGGCGACGAGCAGCCGGGCAAGTCCCGGCGATGAGAAGGCAAATTCTGCGTCCCGCAGCGGCTAAAGCCGCGCGCTATTTGCATCCCTTATGGGCGCAGATAGATCTGTGCCTTTTCAAACCCAGCCTTTTCGGACTTTTGCAGCAAGCTGTGAAGTCGTGCCCTGACGCTTCTAGCGCCAGCTGACGGCGAGGTGCCAGCGGAGATGGTGCTTTTCTGTTTTGGCGAGGACGGTTTCGTACTCGCGAAGTTCGAGAAGGATGGGCTGCGTTTCTGATCCGAAGGCGACGGGCGATTGAGAGATGTACCGAAGCAGGGCGCGGACGGTGGCGAGGCCGTCTGCGGGATCGAACCATTGCGGGCGAGGCAGGTGATAGGCCCAGTCGGGATCTCCGGCACCCTGCTCGAGCAGGACGCACATCGAGTTCTCGTCGGCGGAGAAGAACTGAAGCAAAGGCGAGACGCCGAGCGAGTCGGCTAGGCGTTCGAGGGCGTCTTCATTACGCGCCAGGGCGTGGCCGTTGACGAAGATGTCAAAGCCCGGATCTTCCCCTTCCACGACGATGTATAAGCTGGCTGCCATTTCGTGAGTTCAGTTCTCAGGGGCTGAAGCCCCGGATTTTATTTGGCCTTCCCCGGCACCCTTCGGCTTCGCTCAGGGCAGGCTCTTAAAGTCGTGCCCTGAAGCTTCCTGCTTCCGAGACGCATATGCGCGGAGCCGTGCGCCTTCAGGCATGAACCGTCTTAGTTTCGACCAGGTTTTCCAAAGGTTCAATGGTTTCGGTGGCAGGGCAAGATTACGCAAGTTTCGTGTGAACCCAGTTCGCCATACAACGAAAGGGTTACAGGGAACAGTCAAAACTGGAAACGCAACTAGAATTGGAGTCACCATAGTTGCATTGAGGTCTTCCCCTTGGTGGACTGGAGCAAATTACCGGATCTGGCGGCCATAGTTGCGCTTACGTGCGCGTTTGCGTCGGTGGCGCGGCGTGGGCCGACCTCGACCTCACGGCACTGGCTGATGGGGTGGGTGCTGATCGCGCTGCACTTCGCTGCCTCCATTTTTGAGTCAACGCCAGGGTTCTGGGGCGATTTTGTCGGTGACATCGGGACCGCGAGCCTGACAGCGGCCGGCGTACTTTTTATGTGGGCGTCAGTGCCCTATCGCATTGAGCGATCGAGCCAGCTGATGCTTGGTTCGCTTCTCGCGACCAACACTCTGTACGTGGTGCTTGCCGGGTTCGAGCATCCCGCTGCGTGGGCGTTGAATGTGGCCGCGGTGCTGTTTGGGGCTGCGCCCCTGGCTATAGCCCTGGGGGCGCGGCGAAGCTTCACACACGTGCTGCGGTGGATTCTGGTGGGGCTCTACTGCATGCTGTCGGTGTTCCTGCTGGCTGTTCAGAATCGGCCGGGAAATGGCCTGATGCTGGGCGTGAATGGAGTTCTGTTCACGGTGTACCTGGGATGTTGTGTACACGTCTGGTATAGCTACCGCGGGCGTGGGAGCGCGGGTTCACTGATCAGCATTGTCGGGTTCCTGGGATGGGCTGGCGTGTTTGCCGTGGGCCCCTTCATTGACTTGCTCGTGCCGAGTGCGAAGTTTGAGAACGAAGTGTGGAACCTTCCGAAGTATGTGGTGGCAGTAGGAATGATTCTGCTGCTGCTGGAAGACCAGATCGAGCACAACAAGTACCTTGCGCTGCACGATGAGTTGACGGGGTTACCGAACCGGAGGCTGTTCCTCGACCGGCTGGCGCTGTCGCTGGAGCGGGCGCGACGCATGGAATCGAAGGCGGCACTGCTTGTGGTCGATCTCAACCACTTCAAGCAGGTGAATGACACGCTTGGACATCATGCGGGCGATCTGCTGCTAAAGAAGGTGAGCGAGGTTTTCTCAAGCCGCGTGCGCCGCTCGGACACGGTGGCGCGCACGGGCGGCGATGAGTTCTCGCTGATTCTGGAAGAGCCGACGAACCGCTCGAACGCGAAGCTGGTGGCGAAGTCGCTGATGGAGATGCTGCTGGAACCGCTGCAGATTGGGGACAGCACGGTGCAGGTTGGAGCAAGCATCGGAGTGGCGGTGTTTCCGGATGACGCGGACGATATTGAGTCGCTGTGCATCGCGGCGGATCTGCGGATGTACGACACGAAGAACGAGTCGCGCGACGCGGAGGGCGATCGGATGCCGGTGCGGTCGGAACGGCCGAGTGAGTCGCGCGGCGGAGAGAGCGCGGGGTTCAAGATGGCGGCGCATGCGCCGAGGGGTTAGATTTCGGGGCTAAAGCCCCTCTTTAAGGGGGCCGGCATTGGGCCGACGGAAGGCTGCTGAGTGCCGCAATCACCATTCAGACGGCCATAGCCGCGGCATTCGGCAGCCGCGCTGCGCCAGCGCCGGCCTCGTGCGCATTGAATCCCAAGGCAGGCGCGCGCAGTCAACAACAATCAATCTGCATTACTTGGCAATGTCGCCCCTGCACCCTGGGTGGCCGCACTCGCAGGCGATTTCCGCGGTATCTTTATGGTTCTCGCAATAGGTGCTGCAATATTTCTTGTCGGTCATGCACGAACACGCCGGATGCGCGCACTTCTTCTGATCAGCCATATCTTGTTCTCCTCTGGAAGCCTGATGGGCATTCCTGGAGCTTGGATGCAGGTTCGGTCCAGAGCTTTGGCGCGCAACGCATAATCCTTGAAGACACCATATGGTGCTGCAAAGTGCTCTCGATTCAAGTAGTTGGCCTTGTCCAGCGGGCAGGCGCCGACTTCGGCTCAAGCCGGCAGCGGAAGCTCCGCCTCCAGCCCAAGCTCGATCAGCTGTTCCCGCAGCCGCTCGACCGTCGTGAAAAGCACCCCGACGAGTCCGAGTTCCCGCGCCGCATCGATATTCGGCTGCTTATCGTCAATGAAGAGCGTCTCCTCCGGCCGGGTGCCTAACCGTTCCAGCGTCAATTCGTAGATCGCCGGATCCGGCTTCGCCATGTTGTGCTGATAGCTCCAGATCAGCACGTCGAACTGCGGCAGCCAGTCGAACTCGCGCTCGATGTTCTCGAGAACCGTATCCCCCATGTTCGACAGGATTGCGGTGCGCAGGCCGTGTTTCTTCAGCTCCTTCTGCCACGCGATCATCGCCGGATTCTGCACAGTCCACATCCGCGCGTCCCACAAATTCAGCTCGTCAATTTTCGCCGCATCGAGATCGAGCTTTGCATCGCGGATCAGGTTCTGCCAGAACTGCAGGCCTGTGAGCTTCCCCTCGTCATACGCATGACGATCGGCCCAGTAGACCCTCTCGAATTCATCGCGCGGCAGCCCTGTAATCCTGAGCATCGCGTCATGTGCCTCAGTGCTCGGGTTTCCTGTTAGAACCATTCCATAATCGAAGATGACCGCGCGCAGACTCAAAGATCCCCCTTCACTTGGCGCATGCCTGACCCAGCGCCTTTCTCTATTGTAGAGATGAGAGAACTTTAAACTCAGATCCATCAGCTTCGAGCGACCAGAACACAATGTCAGACCGATTCTCAAAGCGAACCGAGTGGAATACCGAAGAGAGTGCTCTCGCGCAGGCACACCGTGAGCGTGTCCTCGCTGGACTCCCCATCGCCGATCTCACGGCCTCCAACCCTACGCGATGCGGCTTCACCTACGATCCGAATCTTCTTGCTTCGCTCTCAGATTCCCGCGCGCTCGATTACGATCCGCAGCCCCTCGGTCTGCTCTCCGCTCGCCAGGCAGTCTGCGCATACTATGCCGATCACGCCGTCCAGATCGGCCCCGATCGTGTCGTACTTACCACCAGCACCAGCGAAGCCTACAACTTCCTCTTCAAGCTCCTCTGCGATCCCGGCAGCGAAGTCCTCGTTCCTCAGCCTGGATATCCCCTCTTCGACTTTCTGGCCGTTCTCGACGACATTCGCATCAAGCCCGCCCCTCTCGTCTACGATCACGGCTGGCAGATAGACCCCGAAGGCTTCCGCCGCACGATCACAGACCGCACGCGAGCCATCGTACTCGTGCATCCCAACAACCCCACAGGCCATTTCACGAAGCCCTGGGAAGCCGAAGAACTCGGCCGCCTCTGCCGGGATCGCAACCTGGCCCTTATCGTCGACGAAGTCTTCCTCGACTACACGCTTGGTTCCGAACCAGTGCAAAGCTTTGCCGCCGGCCTCGAAGACGTTGATGTCTACACCGTCAGCGGTCTCAGCAAGATCGCCGGACTGCCGCAGATGAAGGCGGCGTGGATCGTGGCCACGGGGCCGAATGCGCAGCAGGCGATGGCTCGGCTCGAGGTGATCGCCGATACGTTTCTCTCGATGAACGCTCCGATCCAGCGTGCGATTCCGACGTGGCTATCTGGACGGAAGCAGATTCAGCAGCAAATTCTGCAGCGAGTCGCGGCCAATCTCGCAGAACTGGATCGACAGCTCGCCGAACTGGAGATCCTGCGACGGCTTGGAATCGAAGGCGGATGGTATGCGGTGCTTCGGATTCCGGCGCTGCAGTTAGATGAGACGACGGTGCTGGAGTTGCTGGGCTGCGGGGTCTGGGTTCGCCCGGGGTACTTCTTTGGGATGGAGGAGAGCGGCTGGCTGGTGTTGAGCCTGCTCGGGCCTGTTGAGGAATTCAGAACCGGAGTTCAAGCGATTGTTTACTATTTCAGAACGCATCAAGCTGATAACAATTGTCCGGTAACACTTCAACCATAATTTTTATTATTACCGGTCAAGCTATTGTATTTACGCCAGTTAATATTGTCGTTCAACTAAGGAAGATTCTCCAATTGTTTATTTCAGGAACGGATTTAATTTCCGCTCGGATCCGATGGTAGTTGCCGGTCCATGGCCCGGAACCACTCTGGTCTCGTCAGGCAGGCTTAGAAGTCGCGACTGGATGGAGTCGATGATTTGCTCAAAATTTCCTCCGGGCAGATCGGTGCGCCCGATGCTTCCGGCGAAGAGAGTATCGCCGGCCAGCACCATGTTCATGGAGGCGAAGTGAAGGCATATCGACCCCTGCGTGTGGCCTGGCGTGTGGATGACGTGAGCCGGGTAACTGAGGAGGCCAACCTGACGGCCATCGGTGAGAGACTCGTCCGGAGGTGCGGTCTCGGGCGTTTCGATACCGAGCCAAGCAGCCTGCATGGACATCATCTGCAGCAGCGGCAGGTCGGCCTCGTTGAGGTAGATGGGAGCGCCGGTGAGCACCTTCAACTTGAGGGCTCCGCCGACGTGGTCGATGTGCGCGTGGGTGATGAGGATCTGCTTGAGCTTGAGGCCGAGTTCTGCAAGGCGGCGGTGAATGCGGGTGATTTCGTCGCCGGGATCAACAATGATCGCTTCACGGGTCTGCTCGTCGCCGAGGATGGTGCAGTTGCATTGCAGCGGGCCGACGGGGAAGGTTTCAAGGATCATGAACCCGATTCTAGGCCGCGCGCCATCTTCCATTCAAAAACAGCGAAGGCAGGCCGCAAGGGCCTGCCCAGATAAAGGGAGAGACTTCTTTACTTCTTCGCCGGTGTCGTCTGGTGGGTCGGCTGATCACCCAGTACCGAACGCGAGTGAGTTCCGCGTGCGTACAGCACCGTCAAGGTAAGCGAAGTGATCATGAAGATCACGGCTGCCCACGTAGTCAGGCGCGTAAGCACGTTGGCGGCCGCGCGAGGACCGAAGGCGGTCTGCGACCCCTGGCCACCGAAGGCGCCGGCGAGGTCGGCGGAACGGCCCTGCTGCACGAGGACGACCCCGATGAGGAAGATGCACACCACGACGTGAAGAAACATGACGAAGTAGAAGAGAATCTGCATTGCTGAAAGCTGCTTTCTGAAGGTAAGTGGTGCGGAGGAGGGGACTTGAACCCCTATGCCTTGTGGGCGCTAGCACCTCAAGCTAGTGCGTCTGCCAATTTCGCCACCTCCGCTTGTCGGTGAACCCTCTAAGTATAGCAAAAGAGAGACTCCGCCATCACGCCTCATACCGCGCGGAAACAGAGAGTTTAGCTCCCGTCTGCGCCTCCGGCAGGTAAGATGGTCCCGACACAGAACCAGACTTCGTTCCACCGACCAGGAGATCCCAATGACGAGGTTTCGCGCCACCGCCTTGAGGCTGCTTCTCGCGAGTGCTGTTCTCACGTTTGCAGCTTTCAGCCAAGGCCAGAACACACCTACCGACGTTCCCCCCGTCGTCGATGTTCATGTGCACGCAATGGACGAGTCGTTCCCTGGCGGCGGACCGATGTGCCCCAACGAAGCGAAGTTCCTGGCCTCCGATCCGAAGACCAAGGAAGCGCCGTTTGGTTGGGATGTGGAGAACTGCACGCCCAAGCTCTACCCGGCAGAAAAGGGCGAGTACCTCAAAGACATGAAGGCAGAGATGGAGCGCCTGAACGTTAAGGCGGTCGTCTTCGGAGATGCTGCCAGCGTTAAGAAGTGGCAGGACTCGATGCCGGGCCGCGTGATCCCGGGAACATCTTTCAGCGAGGGAATGACCCCCGGCGCGCGCGTCGAACTCGACAAACTTCGCCAAGAGTTCACGACGGGCGGTTTCAAGGTGATGGGAGAGATCGGATTGCAGTATGAGGGACTGTCACCGAGCGATCCGTCCGTCGACAAGTATTTCGCGTTGGCTGAGGAACTGGATATCCCGGTCGCGATCCACATGGGTACAGGAGGTTCTGGGCGCGCGAACCTCACCACGCCGAAGTTTCGAGGATCGATGGGCAATCCTCTGCTGCTGGAAGAGCTGCTGGCGCGACATCCGAAGCTGCGCGTGCAGGTGATGCATGCCGGGTATCCGATGATCGACAACATGCTCACGCTGCTGCAGGCAAACTCGCATGTGTATGTTGATGTGGCGGGGCTGATCTGGAGCTATCCACTGAAGGAAGTAAACCGCTATATCCAGCGTATTGTGGAAGCGGGCTTTGAGGATCGCGTGATGTTTGGCACGGATCAGATGGAGTGGCCCAAACTTATGGCGTACTCGATCAGCATCATTCAGAACGCGGACTATCTCTCGCCGGAAGAGAAACGCGACATTCTGTACAACAACGCCGCGCGATTTCTACGGCTGGACACGCCAGAGAAAAGATAGCCCTGATCCGCAACTCTTGGACGCCGGCTTAATGCATGCGCTGGCGCATGCGCTTTTCGGCGTCTGCAGACCAGTACTTGCAGTCCAGGCGAATGAAGACTGACGAGTAGGGGATGGTCATCGTGGTCTTCAGCACGAGGACATGAAATTCCTTGCTGGTTTCGTCGATCTGGTTGATCACGCGCTCGTGCAGCATCTGTTCGATGGTGTAGTCGGCGAGGATTTTCTGGATTTCCTCGCGATACCTCGATACGCCGGGAGCGTCATCGTCGCCGACGAACGGCAGTTCCCTGTCCATGTAGATAAGTGGACGGACATGAATGGAACTATTGATGGATCCGAGAACATAACGGAGGACGTCGAGTTGGCTGGAGTTGGTATCGATCGTCTCCACGCCCGGTGAGGATTGAAGCGGGTAGGCGGAGTCGACAATGAGAATCCAGTTACGATGCCCCATCAGCGGCATCGTGTCAGCGACACGTGCCTTCCAGTCAGGCTGGGCGGTGAGTGCGGCTGGGGCGATGAGGATGATTGCGGCGAAGATCAGCAGAGCGAGTTTGCGCATGAGAATCCAGACCCTTTCCCGGCGTCGGGATGAAGGTATCACCCGATGAGGCGCTTCATCCAGTCGGCAAGGGCGCGCTGATCGTCGCCGCCGGCTCTGTGCGCGGCTTCGACACCGCGGCGGTCGGCTTCTGACCGATTCTGGCTGAGCTTGAATTTGCCTTCGATGTGGGCTATCGGGATGCGGAAGCCGACGATGCCTTTCAGCAATCCGCGGCGATAGTCTTCGGGCATGCCTCGCCACTTATCTGCATACGCAGGCTCGTTGGCGTCGATGAGATTGAACAGGAGGGCTTCTTTCGCGGTCTCTTCTTCGACGAGTTCGAGCGTGCCGTATGCATGAATGGCGATGTAGTTCCAGGTGGGAACTGATGTTTGCTCGACGTAGAGCGACGGACTGACATAGCTGTGCGGGCCGGGAAAGACGACCAGGGTTGGACGATTCGCGAGCGCCTGCCAGTGTGGATTGGCTTTGGCGAAGTGGCCTTCCAGGACGCCATGCGGACCTTCGTCTCTCACGACGAGCGGCAGATGGGTGGCGCGGTGCGGAGCCCTTCCGATTGTCGGGTCTAGCGGGCCGAAGAGAATCGCGAAGGAATACGCGCGCATTGTTTCGAGGAGGATGGCGCGATCAGCGACCAGATTGAACTTGGGGATGTACACGCAGGGCCTGTCTCCCTTGGAACTTTTGCAAAAGGCTGCTCGTACTTCAACGTTAGCGGTTTGAGACAACTGCCGCAATACGAGTGTGCCTCGGCCCATCTGATATCCTCGGCCGATTCAATCCGGGAGTGAGCTGAACGATGGGAATTTCTGAGAACTCGACTGTGGACCCCATGAGAACGGCGGCGATCAACACCAAGAAGAAGGGAGGAATCTGGCCAGCCCTGGCACTCTTCATGACTGCGCCGCTCGTCGCAGAGTTTCTCCTCGGGAATTTGCCCATCAAACTGCTGCCGGCGCTCATTGTGCTGGCGCCGCTTTACGGTGGCGGTGCGCTCCTCATCCGAGAATGGGTGCGGAGGACGGGGCGCGGCTGGCCGAGCATCCTGCTACTCGGGATGGCCTACGCGATTGTTGAGGAGGCGTACACTACGCAATCGCTTTTCAATCCCGACTATCTGAAGTTGCACCTCGAACTGCTCACACCGGCCTACATTTCGGCACTTGGAATCGGCGGGTGGTGGACGCTTTGGATGTTGAACGTGCATGCAATCTGGAGTATCGCGACGCCGATCGCGTTGATTGAAGCATGTGTTCCCAATCGTTCCCAAACCCCGTGGCTTGGGCGGATCGGAATGAGCATCGTAACTCTGTTTTTCATTTTCGGTGCTGTAGCCTCGACGACAATTCAGGTCAAGCAGGATCAGTTTCTCGCGTCCCGAACGCAATTCGCAGTGGCAGCGCTGGTTATCGTATTACTGGTTGTGGCCGCATTTCTTCTCCCTCCCGGGCGTCGAACGGCGGCTCAAGGGAAGGCACCTTCTCCCTGGATAGTCGGTGCTGTTGCGCTTCTGTTTGGCTCCGCTACCCTCCTCGTCCCGCAGGCATGGGGGTGGGGAGCCGTCGCAGAGCTGCTCGCTCTGGACGTGATCATGCTGTTAGCCGTAATTGCGTGGTCTCGAAGGGCAGGCTGGGGCCTAGTGCACCAGCTTGCGCTAAGCGCGGGCGCAGCCCTGGCCTATGGGTGGCATGCCTTCTTGCAGCATCCTGCAGTAGGCAATCTGGACTCGAGCGTTCGGATCGGGAACGCGATTTTCCTGGCGGGTGCGCTCGGGCTAATCTGGTTTGCGGCCGCACGCGTAAGCGCCGGAACAACCCAAGCCGCCTATCACTGAATGCGTTCGAAGCGGAAGCCTGCCTCGCGCAGTGCGTGGCTTATGGCGGTGATGTGCGTGGCGCCGCGGGTCTCAAGTGTAACATCGATGACTGTCTCGCCGAGACTGACGCCATAGTAGGCCCGGTTGTGGACGGTTTCGACGATATTGGCGCGCTCGCGGGCGAGGACTTGCGTGAGGTGGTGCAGCGCTCCGGGGCGATCCTGCAGGTAAACGCGAAGGCGAAGAAGTCGGCCGTCTTTGACGAGGCCTCGCTCGATGATCTTGGCAAGAAGCGTTACGTCGATATTGCCGCCGCAGACGAGAACCACAGTGCGGCGATGACGGAGGTTGGTCTTCGATTGCACGATGGCGGCGAGTGCCGCGGCGCCGGCGCCTTCCGCGAGTGTCTTCTCCTGTTCGAGAAGCATAAGGATGGCGCTGGCGATCTCTTCATCATCGACAGTAACGATCTCGTCGACATAGCGGCTGACCAGAGGCAGAGTGATGTCGCCTGCGCGACGCACAGCAATGCCGTCGGCGATGGTGGCTTCGGGACTAATTGTGACGGGCGCGCCTGCAACGCGGGCGCGAAGCATGGAAGGAAGGCGTTCGGGCTCGACACCGACGACGCGGATTCTCGGGTTGGTCTCTTTGAGCGCGCAGGCAATGCCGCTGATGAGACCGCCACCGCCGATGGGGACTACGACGGCTTCGATGTCTGGGACCTGCTCCAGAAGTTCGAGACCAATGGTTCCCTGCCCGCAGATTACTTCGGGGTCGTCGAATGGATGGATGAAGGTGCGGCCTTCCTCGAGACGGCGGCGCATCGCTTCATCGCAAGCTTCGTCATAGGTTGCGCCATGAAGGATGACTTCTGCTCCGTATGCGCGCGTTGCGGCCACTTTGACGAGAGGCGTGGCGAGCGGCATTACGATTTGAGCCTTGATGCCGCGCTGCGAGGAATGAAACGCAACTCCCTGCGCGTGATTTCCAGCGCTGGCAGCGATGACGCCGCGCTTGCGCTCGGTTTCGCTGAGGGTGAGCAGCTTGTTGAGCGCGCCACGCTCTTTGAAGGATCCAGTGCGTTGGAGATTCTCAAGCTTGAGGTGGAGTGGCAGGCCAGTCAGCTCGGACAAGTGGTGCGAGAACTGGCATGGCGACACATGGATCGAGCTCTCGATGCGAGCGCGTGCGGCTTGAATTCCGACCAGCGAGACTGGTTCCAAAGCGATCTCCTTCGAATATGACCAAAATGCAAAACCACCAGCCGCTGTTGCGGGAGGTGGCCTGAGTGGTGCTGAACTGCTGGTGCCGTTAGTGCCAGGCTCTGAATCCCGCGCGCGCGTTGTATTTGCTAATTCGCAACACGGGGACTGGCTTGATGCAACACGGCGCAGGAACGGGGATCGCGCGCGAGATAAGGATGTGCATCATGGCAATTTGAGTAGACCAGAGGCAAGTAGAACAGGTCAAGAACAGGCTTTATCTGCATTCGTCTGTTTAGCGTGTTGAACTGTGCTTACATTCCGGCGTAGAAAGTGGCCATCCAACTCTGCATGAGTCCGGGGAGGCAGCCGAGAAGAACAACTGCTAGTGTGATCAACGCGAGGACGCCGATGGTCAGTGGACTTCCCTTCACCGGGCCGTCTTCTGCGGGGGGCATCACGAAAACGCGCTTGAGGACCTGAAGGTAGTAGTAGAGCGAGACGGCGCTCATAGCTACTGCGATGGCTACGAGAGCGAACGGTGCGACTCCGCGATCGACTCGAAGGACCGCCGCGAAGAGGTTGAACTTCGCCCAGAATCCGACGAGGGGCGGGATGCCGGCGAGCGATAGGAAGAGGATCAGGAGCACGCCGGCGAGCACGCCGTTGCGCCTGTAGAGGCCGAGGAAGGCATCCATGCGATCGCTGCCGTTGATGCGCTCGACGAGCGAGACTGCGCCGAAGGCGCCTATGGTTGTGAGGCCGTAGGTGAGGATGTAGTAGAGGATTGCGTTGGCGCTGATGTTGCTGCGCGAGAAGTAGGCGACAGCGAGCAGAATGTAGCCGGCGTGAGCAATGGCGGAGTAAGCGAGGAGGCGGCGAACGCTGTCCTGGGCGAGAGCGGCGAGGTTGCCGAAGACCATCGAGGCTACTGCGAGGATGGCGATAATGAGCGACCAGGGGCCAGAGAAGCCAAAGTACGTTGGCAGCCCCTTTGGATTCAACGATGCAGTGATCCAGACGTGCATCGGCTTGCTGGGATCGAGTGAATGAGCTGCTGCAGTGCCGACTCCGATGAGAAGTGCAAAGCTCGCCACCTTCGAAACGGATGCGATGAATGCCGCAGCCGGCGCCGGCGCACCTTCGTAGGTATCCGGCGCCCAGAGGTGGAATGGCACGGCAGCGACTTTGAAGCCTAACCCGGCGGCGATCATGACCAACGCAACATACAGCAGAGGCGCGGCACCGTTCGCGGTCGTGGAGTAGAGCGCGCGCATGATCTGGTGGAGATTGGTGGAGCCAGTGAGGCCGTAAAGGTAGCTGAAGCCAAAGAGGAGAAATGCGGCGGACATTCCGCCGAACAGATAGTACTTCATCGCGCTCTCAGCGCTTTTGCCGGACCGCTTGGCGAATGCGGTGAGGATGTATAGGCCCAGCGAGAGAAGTTCGAGGCCGACGAAGACGACAAGCAGATCCTGGCCGGCTGAAATCAGAAGGCCGCCGGTTGCGGCCATCAGCACCACCGCGACGAACTCGCCGACGTGCTTCGTGAAATCCGAACCGACGAGCAGGAAGAGCGTGAACACGGTGAGGACGAGTATGCCAATCTGTGCGATGGAGGTGTAGCCGCCTGCTGAGAGCAGAAGGTCGGGGCTGCCCGGGTATGTAAGCCCGCCGGCGGCTTGATATGGCATCACGAGCATTGCCGCCGAGCAGCCGAGCACGCCGATCAGAACTGATGCCATGATCCGCGTCTGCAAAGCTGCTTTGCGCAGGAGCCCGAGGTCGAGAATGAGGACGAGGAGCGCTGCGATGTCCAGGGCGGTTTCAGGAAGTGTCACCCGGAAGAGGTCAGCGTAGTTCATTGCATACCTCCTGCAAGCAGCGCCTTGACTGCGGGCTCGATTGAGTTGAGCAGAATGCTGGGATAAATACCGACGATGAGCGTGGCTGCAAAGAGCAGGCAGGTTGCGGTGACTTCCGGCCAGGTGATGGCTTCGAACTTCGGCCAGCCCTCCTTGGGATGCTCGTCGGGCCGCGGCAGCCGGTCACTGAAGAAGGCCTTCTGCAGAGCGCGCCATGTGTAGGCAACGCCGATGACGATGCCGATTCCGGATGCGGCGGTCCACCAGGGCTTGGCAATCCAAGCGCCCATCAGCACCTGCAACTCGGCAACGAAGCCCGAGAAGCCGGGCAGTCCCATAGATGCAACACCGGCAATAACGAATGCCCACGCGGCAAATGGCAGACGTCGGCCGAGGTACATGCCTTCGAGTTCGCCAAACTGGCGCGTGTGCGTACGCTCGTAGACGATGCGCCCGACGATGGCGAAGAGCAGTCCGGCGATCACGCCGTGCGAGAACATTTGCAGCACTGCGCCGTCAACGCCGACTTGAGTAAGCGTGACGAGGCCGAGGAGCACGAATCCCATGTGACTGACGCTGGAGTAGCCGATCACGAATTTGAAGTCGGTCTGCGCAAGAGCGACTAGAGCGCCGTAGATGATACCGATGACAGCAAGCAGGGCGAAGACATCGCGCCAGGATCCGATGCCCCAGAAGGACCAACCCCACGGGTCAAGCCCGTGAGGGAATAGGCCGATGGCTACGCGCAGGCATCCGTATGCACCGAGCTTCATGACCACGCCGGCTAGCAGCATGGATGCGGCAGTCGGTGCGGCAACGTGGCCTGTCGGCGCCCAGGTGTGGAAGGGCCACAGGCCGGCGAGAATTCCAAAGCCGATGAAGGCGACCGGGAAAGCCCACATCTGAAAGCTGACGGGGAGATTCGCGTTTGCCAGATTGACAAGGCCGGTGGAGTGGCTGCCTGCTGTGGCGTAGGCGGCAAGAAGAACGACAAGCACCATTGCTGAACCGACGAACGAGTAGAGCGCCAGTTTCATGGCGGCGTATTCTCGGCGGGTCGATCCCCAGATGGCGATGAGGAAGTACTTTGGGACGATGGCGATTTCGTAAAACACAAACAGCAGGAACAAGTCGAAGCTGAGGAACACGCCGTAGACTCCACCGATGAGTGCGAGGAAAAAGGCGAAGAACTCATTGGTGCGACGGTTGATGTTCCAGCTGAAGAGAACTCCGGCGACGGCTGCGAGGCCGGTGAGGAGCACGAGGACGCGGCTGATGCCGTCTGCAGCAAGCGTGTAGTGGATGCCCATCATGGGAACCCAGGGAACGTCGATGATGGTGACGCGTCCCTGCCCTGCCCCCGCCGCAAAACCGGCAATCGCAATTGCAAATCCCGCTGCCGCGACAAGGAGCGCGATGACGCGTGCCAAAGCGGGATTCCCCTTTGGCATCAGCGCCAGCACCAGCGCACCGGCAAACGAGATGTAGATCGTCCAGGCCAACATTCTGTCTAAAATCTCCAATGCGCCAGCAGATATTGGACGGTGGGGTTCACGCGTTCAATGACGATCTGCGGCAGCAAGCCGAGCAAAAACATCAGTCCAATTACAGGGGCAATGCCGAGGCGCTCGCCTCCATGAAGGTCAGGAAAGCTTGCCCAACGCTCGGGCACCGGACCGGTGAACACTTTGAGAATTACAGTGAGGATGACTGCGGCGGTCACGAGCAGCCCGAGCACCGACACGGCTGCAGCTTGCCATGAAAGTGGGAATACACCGCGGAAGATGAGGAACTCGCCGACGAATCCGTTTAATCCCGGAAGGCCAAGTGACGAGAAGAGGGCAATGCCCATGAGCCCGGCGAAGACGGGCGCAGGCATGCGCAGGCCGCCGAAGGTGTCGATACCGCGCAGGCCGCCACTGCGGAACTGAATCATCGAGATGAACCAGAAGATCGCTGCGGCAGTGAGGCCGTGGTTGAACATTTGAAGGATCACGCCATTGAGCGCCGCGGCCTGGCTGGCGGAGTCGGAGACGTTGGCACCGGTGTGGACTGCGATGGCGAAGATGCCGAGCAGGCAGTAGCCGAGGTGATTGACCGAGGAGTATGCGAAGACGCGCTTCAGGTCCTTCTGCGCGGCGGCAGCCCACGCACCCATGACGATGGTGAGAACGGCGAGGATAAGGAGCGGCGTGCGGATAGCGGCAATCTGCGGGCCGAAGAGCGGCAGAGCGATGCGAATGAGGCCGTATACGCCCATCTTCGACATCCCGCCAGTGAGGAGCATGGTGACCGGAGACGGCGCTTCGCTGTATGCGGCCGGCAACCATGTGTGGAAAGGAGCGAGGGGAACTTTGACAGCGAATCCAGCGAGGACGCCGATGGTGAGCCACATCATGACGGGGCCAAGGCTGGCGAGGACCTGATGCTGCAGGTATCCCTTTGCGGCCAACTCGGCGAGGTTAATGAAATCCATCGACCCAGTGGCGTGGTAGATGGCCAGGAAGCTCAAAAGAAGCGCGACGCTGCCGACCATCGTATAGACAAAGAACTGAGTGGCGGCCGGTCCGCGCCGCGGTCCGCCCCAAAGCTTGATGAGGAAGAACGCGGGGATCAGACTGAGTTCCCAGAAGATAAACCAGTGGAAGAAATTCAGCGCCGTGAATGTGCCGAAGAGTCCGGCTTCAAGAAGGAGGACCAGCGCGAAGAAGAGGCCCGGTTCATGATGAACGCGATGCGCAGCGTCAATTGCCATGAGCGAGACAAGCGCGGAGAGGATGAGCATCAGCGCGCCGAGGGCATCGACTCCGAGGTGGTACTGAACGCCGAGCGACGGCACCCAGTGGTGCAGTTCGTTGAGGCCGATGCTGCCGTCTCGGGGAAGCTGGATCCAGATCACGAGAGAGAGCAGGAGACAAAGGATGCCGGTGACCTGCGCGACTCCGCGGGAGTGCCGGCGCGTGAAGAGCGAGATCGCGGCACCAATGACGGGCAGGACCGTGATGATGGTAAGGAGCGGGAGGCTGTTCATGGTCGTCCGCTCCAGATCAGGATTGCAGCGAGGATCACGACCGCTACCGCAAGAAGACGAAGGTAGATCTGACCGCGGCCGTTCTGGATCCGCGCCAGCACGCCTCCGCCGTTGTAGATCTCTTCGCACCCTTTATCGAACGCGCCATCGACCATGTTCGCGTCGAGGAACTTGTTGAGGCGCGCCCATCCCTTGAAGGTCAGTGTGATCGTTGCGACGATGTCGCCCCAGATCTCTCGGTCGATCCAGTCGGCGACCTTTGCCCACCAGTAGTAGAAGGCGATGACGGTTGCTCCGTAGAGTTCGTCGATATAGAGACGGTTGGCGAGCACGATCCAGACCGGCGGCATAGCTTTCTCGAGTGCGTCAGGCTCTTCGGCGCGCGGCGACTTGTTGCCGTAAAGCCACCAGCCGTGTCCGATGCCCAAGATGACGATGACGAAGGACGTCAGGAGGAGCATCAGCCAGGCCGGCTCGGCGAAGGCGTGCATCTCGACGTAAGCTGGATGATTTTCCAGGAAGGCTCGGAACCACGGCCAGGCGGGGGTGCCGATGACACCCAGCGCCACGGCGGATACTGCCAGGATCGCTAGGGGCGTTGTCATCACGCGCGGGCTTTCGTGCGGATGGGAGTGACCACGATACTGTCCGAAGAAGACGTAACTGACCTGGCGCGTCATGTAGAAGGCGGTCAAGACAGCGCCGAAGACCAACATGTAGTAAGGTGCCCGCGAGAGCGGCCATCCGTGGGCCGACTCAAGAATCGCATCCTTGCTCCAGAAGCCTGAGAAGAAGATTGGCACACCGCAGAGCGCGAGCATGCCGACGGCGTAGGTGATGAACGTGATCGGCATGGATTTGCGGAGCCCGCCCATGCGGCGGATGTCCTGTTCCTCGTGCACGCCGTGGATCACGGAACCTGAGCCCATGAACAGCAGCGCCTTAAAGAAGGCGTGCGTGATGAGGTGGAACATGCCGACGGCGACCCCGCCGACGCCGAGGCCGGCCATCATGTAGCCGAGTTGCGAGACGGTAGAGTAGGCCAGGATGCGCTTGATGTCATTCTGCGCAACGGCGATGAGTGCGGCAAAGAGCGCCGTTGATGCTCCGACCCAGGTGACAACCATCAGAGCTGTAGTAGTGCCGGGCGCCTCGCCATGCGCGATGGCTCCAGCGGACATGAGCGGATACACACGGGCGATCAGGTAAACGCCGGCAGCGACCATCGTAGCGGCGTGAATCAGCGCCGATACGGGCGTCGGACCTTCCATCGCATCGGGGAGCCAGACGTGGAGCGGAAGCTGGCCGCTCTTCCCTGCTGCTCCGGCGAAGATCAGGAGGCCGATGGCACCCGCCGCAGTGATTCCCCAGTGCGACTGGTGAACGAGGAGGCCGCCGAGCGCAAGGGTCTCGATCGATCCGGCGCCGTGATCGTAGAAGAGGAGCGTGCCAGTCTGGGCGAAGAGCCAGACGATTCCGAGAAGAAAGAAGATGTCGCCGACACGGGTGGTGATGAACGCCTTGCGCGCGGCTGCGGCCGCCGACGGCTTGAAGTACCAGAAGCCGATCAAGAGATATGAGGTTAGGCCGACGAGTTCCCAGCACATGAAGAGGAGCAGGATGCTGTTGGCGATGACGACGCCGAGCATGGCTCCGGCAAAGAGCGCGAGGAAGCAGAAGAAGCGGGTGTAATTCTCGTCGTGCTCCATGTAGCCGGTGGAGTAGATAAAGATGAGGAGACCGACAAAGGTCACCATCACCAGCATTACGGCAGAGAGCGGATCTAGAACCCAGCCAAGTTCGACGGCTTGAGTGCCAACGGTAAGCCATGAAAAGTTGACGACCTCTCGAACGGCGTATCCGTGGGACCATCCGTTCAGTACGTGTGCGAACGCCGTAATAGCAATGAGAAACGAGATTCCGAGCGAGCCGATAGCGAGGCTCGATGCCAGCTTGCGGCGGGGCTGCTTCAGCACGGAGATGATGCCGGCGGCAAAGATGGGCAGCGCCGGGATAAGCCACAACCAGCGGGCGATGGAGCTTGCGTCTACTTGAGGTGTGAATGCGACGGCTTCCTGCATCATCACCCCTTCATCCTGTTCATTTGTTCAACGTCCGAAGTCTTTGCGTGACGGTAGATGGAGATTACGAGTCCTAAACCGACCGCGGCCTCCGCTGCTGCCACGGCGATGGAGAAGATGGCGAACATCATGCCGGTGAGCAACTCGGGATGCGGCCCGTAGCGCCAGAAGGCGATGAGATTGAGGTTGGCGGCGTTCAGCATCAACTCAATGCCAATGAGGACCATGATGGCGTTGCGGCGGGTAAGCGCGCCTGCGAGACCGATGGCAAAGATGAGTGCTGCGACGATGAGATAACCGCTGAGTGGATTGGGCATCAGTTCTTCCTCGTTTCCCAGGTCTCAGAAACGAAATCTCCACCCCACGAACCAGAGGAGGTTCGCGGGGACCCCGGACCTGGGGCACCCAGCTTCTCTTGCTTGCCTGCTTTCTCGTGCATGGCGACTATGACGGCTCCGAGGGGCGCGGCAGTGAGGAGCACGGCGATAATCTCGAGCGGCAGAACGTAGCGGCTCATGAGCGCGTTGCCGATGTCGTTGACCGAGACGGAGGGTACGGCGGACTCGTTCGGCAGCGATGGAGCAGCTTGCATGACGGCCCAGGCCAGTACTGCGAAGACGCCCGCGGAGATCGCAAGCCCGGCGAGCCAACTTTTGGAAAAGACACCGTCTTTGGGAACTTCAGAGCCTTTGGTCAGCAGGATGGCGAAGACCACGAGGATCGCAACAGCGCCGACGTAAACGAGAATCTGTGCAAAGCCGGCAAACTGCGCGTCGAGCCGAAGGAACAGGAGCGCCAGGCCGAAGAAGGCGATGGTCAGCGCCAATGCGGCATGGACCAGGTTCTTGAGGAGAACGGCTGCGAGCGCACCGCCCACGGCGAATGCGGAGATCAGATAGAAGACGAGTCCCACGGCCGGCTCCTTTCTTGCTGACTCATGGCCTTCCCAGGTCTCAGAATCGAGACCTGGGGCACCCGCTCTCTTGATCTGCCTGAGCGAACCGCGAACAAACCTGGCTTACTCTGCATAGCGGTAGCTCCTGGGGCCGAATTGTTTGCGGCGCATGCCTTCGCGGCCGATGCTGACGTAGGCAAGGATGAGGATTGCGGAGCAGACGACCCAGCGGAGCCAACCATCGCCCATGAAGCGCCACAGCGCTGCGACGAACAGGTTGAGCAGGCACATGGGCAGAACGAACTTCCATGCGAAGTTCATCAACTGGTCCTGCCGGAGGCGAGGCAGCGTACCGCGCACCCAGATGAAGACTCCCATGGAGACGAACAGCTTGCCGAAGAACCAGATCCAGGACGGGATGAACTGAAGCGCAGCAAAGGGAGCCATCCATCCGCCGAGAAACAGTGTGGAGCCGAGGCCGGAAATCGAGAACATGGCGACGTATTCGCCGAGGAAGAACAGGGCAAATTTGAAGCCCGAATATTCGGTGTGGTATCCGGCTACCAGTTCCGATTCGCCCTCAGGAAGATCAAATGGTGAGCGGTTTGTCTCCGCTGTTCCGGCGATCGCGTACATGATGAACGCCGCGAATCCCCATGGGGTGAAGATGAACCAGTGCGGAAGACCATAGCTGTAGTGGTTCTGCGCCTCTACGATCTTCACCAGCGACAGCGAGCCGGTCATCATCACGATCACCACGCTCGAGAGCAGCAGCGCGACTTCGTAGCTGATCATTTGCGCCACGGCGCGCATTGCGCCAAGCAGCGAATATTTGTTTCGGCTCGACCAGCCGGCCATGAAGACGGACAGCTCAGTCGATGCGCCCATGGCAAAGTAGAAGAGCAACCCGGCATCCATATCGACGAGCACCATGTTGCGTCCCATAGGCAGCACGGCGAATCCCATGAAGACAGTAACAACGAGAATGATGGGAGCCAGGAAGTGGACGACTGCGTCGGCGCTGGTGGGAACGATGTCTTCCTTGGTCAGCGACTTGATGCCGTCGGCCATGGGCTGAAGAATGCCGTAGGGTCCAACGCGATTGGGGCCGAGACGATTCTGAATGCGCCCGACGCCTTTGCGCTCCAGAACGGTGGTGATGGCGAAGAGCGCTGGATAAAGCCCGATGATGCATACCACGCTGATGACGACGCCGACGGGAGTTTGCCAGCTCTCAGGCAGATAACCAAGCAACCAATGCTTCAGGACTACAAAGATCTGATCGAGCCTTTCTGTCATTCTTTCGGCTCTCCTTGGGCTTTCGGCTCTCTTGCATTCGCCTTGGCCGGAGTCTCGGCGTTCTTTTGATCTTCAGCAGTCAGCGGAGCGGGTCCGTCTGTTCCTGTGCCCGGGACCGGTTTCGGCTCGGAGGCAGCCGTGGCCATCGCAGGTGCCTTGGCTATTTCGGCAGCTTTGCCGGCGGTAGCAGGCTTGGCTTCGACGGGAGCCTGAGGCTTTGCAACAGCAGCTGATGCCGGAGTGTTGGCCGAGGGGGCAGCCGCAGCTTTCGCGGCAGCAGCTTCTGCCGCGGCTTTGGCCTTTGCTTCTACTTTGGCTTTTTCTTCTGCGAGGCGCGCATCGACTTCGCTGGCTTCGGTGGGATGAATCTCGTGATAGTACTCGTTGGAGCGAGCGAGCTGTTTGCGGTCCAGGAGCAGACCGCCGAAGCGATCATCTGTAGCGAGTTCGAATTCGGTATTCATCTTGATCGCTTCGAACGGGCACACCTCAACACAGATCTGGCAGCTCATGCAGACCGAGATATCGATGTCGAACTTCGCCGGATATATTTGCGGCTTGCCGACGTAATCCGGTTTCTTGTCCTTGCTCTTCTCGATGTAAATACACTTCGGCGGGCACTCCTTTTCGCAGATCTGGCACGCGACGCAGCGAAGGCCCTTTTCCCAGTCATCGCCGTCATAGACGAGGAACGGGAAGTTCCGCGCAGCTTCCGGCAACGGCAGCCGCTCCTCCGGATACTCGACGGTCGTCATTCGTTCTTTCGAGACAAAGCTGCCGGCAAAGTTCTTTGCCGTCTCGGCCAGTCCCTTCAGAATTCCATCACCCAGCATGAAAACTGCTCCAAGCTCTTAACTATTAGCTCTTAGCCAATCCGAATTGGCCACCGACCTGATCGAAGCCTCCGCACTCAGCCAGAGCAAGATGCAGCTAAAGGCTAAGAGCTCACGGCTAGAAGCTATCTGTCAACTTCTCCCAGCACGATGTCTACACTTCCAAAAATCAAAACTACGTCGGCTACGTTTGAGCCGAGGCACATATCTTCCAAAACAGTGAGGTTGATGAAGCTTGGCGGCCGAACGCGATAACGATACGGATTGGGGCTTCCGTCGCTGATCAAATAGAAACCAAGCTCACCCTTGGGCGCTTCGATGCGGCCGTACGACTCGCCTGCCTTGGGGCGGAAATTGCGGATCTTCGCCTTCGGGTCCATGACAGGCCCGGCGGGCAGGTCTTTCAAAGCCTGATTCAAGATCGAGATCGACTCGCGCATTTCGAGCATGCGGACCATATAGCGGTCATAGATGTCGCCGTGATCGCCGAGAGGTACGCGGAACTTGAAGCGATCGTAGATGCCGTAGTGGTCGACCTTGCGAATGTCGTAGTTCACGCCGGAGGCCCGCAGCATTGGCCCGCTGATCCCTGAGTTAACGGCGAGGTCGGGACGGAGGACGCCGATGCCCTGGCAGCGCGCCATCAGGATTTCGTTGGTCATCAGGAACCGTTCGAACTCATCGACGAACGCAGGCAGACCGGCAACGACTTTGCGCGTCGCTTCAATCCATGCGGGTGATGCGTCGACACGGCAGCCCCCGAAGCGCATGTAGTTGCACATCATGCGCGACCCCGTGAGGCTCTCGAAGAGATCGAGAATCTTTTCGCGCTCGCGGAAGGCATACATCAGCGGAGTTCCGCTCGCGCCCATCTCCTGCAAGAGGAACCCGATGGTCGAGGCGTGGTTCTGAACGCGTGTGAGCTCGGCGAGGATGACACGGAGATACTCGGCGCGCTCCGGAACTTCCTGACCGACGAGCTTTTCGACGGCCAGCGCATACGCCCAGTTGTTCGTGAGCGAGCAGAAGTAATCGAGCCGGTCGGTGTACGGCATATTGGCCAGGTAGCTCTGGGTCTGGCCGAGCTGCTCGTGATTGCGGTGCAGATAACCGAAGACGGGCTTGAGCTTAATGACGCGCTCACCGTCGAGCACTACATCCATGCGGAAGACGCCGTGAGTCGAAGGGTGATGCGGGCCCATTGCGACTTCGAGGAGTTCGCCTTCGCCGTCGGACTCGAAGACGGGCGGTCGGTTCCAGCCTGCGAGTTTCTCGTTTTTAATGCCGAAGGAGCTCACTGGACCGCCTCCCCAGCTGCAACTTTGGCCTTGTGTTCCTGGGCGCGCTTCAGCACCTCGTCATGCGCAGTTGGCTCGTACTCGAAGTCGTCGGGCTCAACGTAGTCGCGACGCATGGGGTGATCTTTGAATTCATCCCACATCAGGATGCGGCGCAGATCGGGATGCCCTGTGAAGACGATGCCAAAGAGGTCGAATATTTCGCGTTCCTGAAATTCGGCCCCTCGCCAGACTGGAGTAAGCGAAGGCAGCTCAACCTGATCTGTCCGGTTGGCTGTTCGCATGCGGATGATGACAGGCCCATGCTTCTTGGCGACTGAAAAGAGGTGGTAGACGGCTTCGAGGTAGCCGGGCTCAACGCGCTTGCGGGTCTCTTCCACCATTTCGTCGACCGTCTGCTCGACACCATCCACCGTCTTCGAAACCTGACGCGTGACTTTAACTTTCTCCGGGATCTCTTTGTCGAGATAGTCCACTCCTGTCACGTTGGACAGATAATCCAGAGCGAGTTCTTCATTATCGCGAAGGAATTCGGCCACAGCTACACCATGCTGCGCACCGATGAGCAACGAGTGCTGCGCGTTCGGAGCTGGGTTCGGGATTACCGTCACCGCCGCTCCGGGCACCGCTGTCTCGATTGCCGCTTTGATTTCCTCTACGCTCTTCACGTCAGCTCTTAGCTCCTAGCTCGTAGCCTCTTCACCGGTTTACAACATGGCTTTACTTACTATTTGCTGCTCTCTCTTCACTGAATGATCTTCGGAACTGTCCACGTCCCGGGATTGCTGGGCGGATCGAGGTCGTGCTCGCCGAACTCTGGCACCTGGAATTCGCCGGGCGCTTGTTCATCCAGATGGCGCGGACGTCCTTCGCCCGTGAGGTGCTGCTCGTCTATCTTCTTCTGCAAGGTCATGAACGCCTGTATCAACGCCTCGGGGCGCGGAGGACAGCCGGGGATGTGCACGTCGACGGGGATGTAGCGATCGATCCCCTTCAACACGTTGTAGCCCTGCTTGAATGGTCCGCCGGAGATTGCGCAGGCGCCCATCGCGATCACGTAGCGCGGCTCGGCCATCTGGTTGTAGAGCCGCACTACCTGCGGCGCCATTTTCTTGGTTACTGTTCCGGAGATGATCATCAGATCGGCTTGACGCGGCGAGGGACGGAACACCTCAGAGCCGAAACGAGCCAGGTCGTAACGCGCCATCGTGGTGGCGATCATCTCAATGGCGCAACAGGCGAGGCCGAACTGCATCGGCCAGATCGAGCTGCGGCGACCCCAGTTATAGAGCTCCTGAATGGTCGTAACCATCACGCCCTGCTTGCCGAGTTCGATCTTCAGTTTTTCGTCAACTGCCATGTCGCTACGCTCCAAACGAGCTTTCAGCTCTCAGCCGTCAGCCCTCAGCTTCCAGCTTGTCCGCTATCCCTCACTGCCAGTTAGGGCTCTAATCACTTCCGGCTTTCCCAAGCATGACTGAGCGCCTGACGGCTGAGAGCTGAAAGCTGTTCTACGCCCACGTAAGTACGCCTTTTGCCCAGGCCCAGGCCAGGCCTTCAATCAGCAGCAGCACGAAGACAAGCATCGAAACGCATGCCGCCGCTCCTAAACCCGTAAATGCCACCGCAAACGGCAGCAGAAAAATTGCTTCCACGTCGAAGATAAGAAAGATGATTGCGTAAAGGTAGTACGCCGAGCGGAACTGCACCCACGCATCGCCTCTCGACTGAAGGCCACATTCATAGATGGCGTTCTTGATCTCATTCGGCTTGGCGGGCGAAAACACCTTCTGCCACAGCCAGGCCAACCCCAGGGGAGCGAGCCCGAAACCAAGCGCGACAACGAATAGAACTGCTAAAGAGAAGTATGGACTTGAGGCCATCTGCGAGTGAGAGGTCTTTCCTAATAAAGTTAACAGTTTGGGCCCTGACTTGGCTAAACCTCAAGACGCTATCCGTTCCCGTCCAATCCCGTTTTCGCGCCGTTTATCCCACTCTATGAACCGCTCGCTGAGTTTCGTTGTCAGTGATTAGTGATCAGAAACGACGGGAAACCTCCGGTGGCTAGTTTGATGACCTGAACGCCTCCACCTTTCGATGGGGACTGCAGCGCGTTTCCTTTGATACCGTTTTAATGTCCCCCGAATTGTCTTCCCCTTTTGGAGCGCTTCGGGAAGATGCCGTCGCACGTTAAGCAGCTTCAGGGAGTTCTTTCCGAGATGTTCAAGTTCTCGCCGCGCCGTTTAGCCGCCATGTGCTGCCTGGTGGTCTCGCCGCTGACGGTCAGCTTCGTGGTCCGTGCGTCATCCGATCCTGTCTCTTCTGCTCCCGCCGCAACTGCTCCCGATGCCCCTCCAGCGGCGTATACGGCCAGCATCCGCGTCTCTGGGCCGACCTCTCAATTCCACGACTCCGTCACGAGCCGGTACAACTACGCTTTTGGAAAGGAACATCCCTTCCTGCCCTCGAACGCGATGACGGCAAACGGCCAGTTCGTGAACCCGCGCGCTGTTCCGACAGCCGAGTACTGCGGCCACTGCCACCAGGAGGCTTACCACCAGTGGCGGCAGTCGGTTCACTCCAACAGCTTCCGCCAGCCGTGGTATCTGAAGAACGTCAACATGCTGATTGGTGAGAAGGGCGTTCAGTTCTCGCGGCACTGCGAGGGGTGCCACAATCCGATCGCATTGTTCTCCGGCGATCTCTCGCAGGGGATGCCAAAGACGCGCCCCTTCGAAGATGAAGGTGTCAGCTGCGCGGTCTGCCACTCCATCCAGTCCACGGACACTACGGGCACCGGCAGCTACGTGATGGCGACTCCGGCAGTGCTGGTCGACGAAAAGGGAGCGCCGGTTACGCGCCAGGTTTCGGACGCCGAGATTCTGGGCCATCTCGATCGCCACAAGCAGGCGGTGATGCGGCCGCTGCTGAAGACGTCCGAGTTCTGCGCGGCATGCCATAAGGCGACCATTCCGCGTGCGCTCGACGACTATAAGTTTCTCCGGGCATTCACGGTGTATGACGAGTGGCAGGGGGCAAGCTTCACGAAGCAGTCGCCGCTTCCCTTCTACCGTAAGGATTCGGTCTCGACTTGCCAGACCTGCCACATGGCGCGCGAGCAAATGACGAATGGCGCGAAGGATGCGGGCGCCAAGGACGGCACACTCGTCTCGCATCGATGGCTGGGCGGAAACAGCCTAAACGCTGCGTACTACAAGTTTGACGAGCAAGCGGAGAAGCTCGTCGCTTTCCTGAAGAACGGGCCGGATGGCAAGGGAGTGCTCAACGTCGATATCTTCGCGTTGGAGAAAGAGTCTGCGCCTGGACCTGCTGACGAAGTTCCGACGACAAGCATGGTCGCCGCGCCGCTCGGTCTGAAAGATTTCTCTCTCTCGCCTGGCGACACGCTCATTGCCGATGTGGTGATCCAGAACAAGGGGATCGGGCACTCGTTTATTCCTGAACAGCGCGATTTTTACGAGGCGTGGGTCGACTTCAACGTAAAGGACTCGGCGGGAAAGATGCTCGCCGAATCCGGCTTTATCAAGCCCGACGGCGATCTCGATCCATCAGCGCACTCCTTCACCAGCCGCCTCGTTAACACCGAGGGAACGCTGAACGACATTCACCAGATCTGGCACAATCGCGTGCTGGCTTATAACAATGGACTCCAGTCAGGCCGGTCGCAGCTTGTGCGCTACCGCTTCCGCTTGCCGAAGACGATTAGCGGTCCCGTTACGATCACGGCTTCTGTGCGCTACCGGCGCTTCGATCAGCACTTTCTCGACTTCGCAATGGACCAGCCCGCGGGCAAGCACTATTCCGAGCCAGTTCTCGAGGTTGCAAGCACGAAGCGCACGCTCGCGATCGGTGACAACCCGACGGCTGCCCCGATGCCCGGTGAGAACCCCGAGTGGATGCGCTGGAACAACTACGGTATCGCGCTGCTCGACTCGCTGCAGTACGAGAAGTCGGTTGAAGCCTTCAAGCAGGTCGCTACTCTCCGCCCCGACTACGCCGATGCATACACCAACATGGCCGTTGTTGAAACCGTGTGGGAACGCTACAACGATGCAAAACCGCACCTGGCGAAGGCTCTAGAGCTACTGCCGGGCGATCCGCGCGCTCTCTACTACCGAGCGATCGTTGAACGGAATGCCGGGCAGATTCAGGAAGCGATCGAAGATCTGAAGGCGATGCTGGCCAAGTATCCTCGCGCCAAGGATGGACTGCGGGAACTGGGCTTCAGCTACTACCAGGCGCACGACTACCCCAATGCGCGCGAGCAGTACGAGAAGCTACAGGCCATCGATCCCGACGATCTGGCGGCACATTACCAGCTTGCGATTCTTTATCGGCGTCTCGGCGAGAAAGACAAGGCAGCGGTTGAGTCCGCCAAGTTCGCGGACCAGAAGGATGATCCAACCGCCAGCACCTACGCCCTGATGTTCCTGCGCAAGCACCCTGAGGTCGCGAGTGAAAGCGTCACCTGGCACACACACGACTTAACGGGCGATCCGGTCAAGGCGCCGGCGAAGATCGAGTACAAGTACATCCCCGGGGCAGGCATGTAAAAGCAAGGCGGCCCTGCACATCCGTACAGGACCGCTCACTTTTGTTGAGTTTGTTAAGCGCCGATGGCGGGATCAGTGCGACTCTCATCGCCGGTTTCGACGTGACCCGCTATCTGGTAGCGGAAGGTCGAATCCGATTCCGCGGTCACGACGAAGTCGTACCAGCCGAAAGTGCGACTCAGTTCGTAGGTTCTTTCGCTGCGATCACCAGGCTGCAGGTGTACTTTGCTGCTCTTTCCTGAGTACTCTTCTGTCACGCTCGCGTCGACCGCTTGGCTTCCATGGTTCGCAATCGAAAGCGTAATCGCGTTGCGTTCCTTGTGGTAGTGGGTATGCACGAGTAGTTGGATAGTCGCAGAGCCATTCAGACTTCCACGGAAAGCCCGGAAAAAGCCGTTCGGGCCGTAGACCGAAAGGTCGTATCCGGACAGGCCCGCTCCAGCGAGCGCGTACGTGTCGACCGCCTCTTCTCGAGATCCCACCGTGTAAGTCCACGGCCCCTGGCTTGAGGTTCCGGAACGCGTCTGGAATACAGCGGCCTTCCACGCGCTGCGATACTCGATCGTGAAAGATCCATTCCCGACGTTCACCGAGCCGTTCGCCTGAAGCTCATAGGGCACCGGGCGCGCGGGACGAGTCCCCGGCTCTTGGGCCGGCATGGTCTGGTTAGCCGGAACCGGTGGCACATAGTCCGGATACCGGCTCTGGTTCGGCGGAACCCATGCGGCCGTGCTGGGCAGCGCCACAACCTTGGCATTCGGCCTCCGGAAATCAAAGACCGACGTCAGATCTCCCGCCACAGCCCGGCGCCACGGCGTGATGTTCGTCTCGATCAAGTCTGGGTTATCTTCTGCAAAGCGCGCCTCCATGAACTTGATGATCGATGTGTGATCGAAGAGTTCGGAACTGACATAGCCGCCCTTACTCCACGGTGAAATGGCTATCATGGGCACGCGCACGCCCAGCCCAATCGGGCCGGCAACGAAGGAAGCATTTCCCGGGAAGATCTCGTTTGTCGTGGGAACCGTGGAGATTCCCTGAGCGCGGTTCATTGGCGGCGTCTGCGGAATTATGTGATCGAAGAATCCATCGTTCTCGTCGTACGTAAGCAGGAAAACCGTCTTGCTCCACACCTCCGGATTGGCGGTCAGAGCGTCGAGGAACTGCGAGATGTACCAGGCGCCGTAGTTCGGAGGCCAATTGCCGTGCTCGCTGTACGCCTCCGGTGCCACGATGTAGGAGATCTGCGGAAGCCGGTTAGCCGTTACGTCCGCGCGGAACTGATCGACAAGGTGCGACGCGATCTGCGGGTTCGAGCCCGATAGGGACTTGATGTCGGTGCCCCTCAACGCCCCCTCAAAAAGCGGACTGCCCGGCGCGGCATTCTGATACTGGTGGAAGTAGAGCAGCGAGTTGTCGCCGTAGTTGCCGATGTACGCATTCGGGCCCCAACCCCAGTAGTCAGGACCATCCAGGCCTGCGCCGATGTCCTGATAGATCTTCCAGCTGATGCCGGCCTTCACGAGGCGCTCGGGGTAGGTAGACCAGTCGTAGCCAACTTCAGCATTATTCAGGACGGGACCGCCTCCGCTACCGTCGTTACCGACCCATCCAGTCCACATGTGATAGCGGTTCGGATCAGTAGGCCCGAGCAGCGAGCAATGGTAAGCATCGCACGTGGTGAACGCATCGGCCAGCGCATAGTGGAACGGAATGTCTTTGCGCGTGAGGTGCGCCATCGACGTCGTTCCCTTCTGCTCTACCCACTGGTCGTACTTGCCGCCATTCAGCGCGACGTGTGTTTGATTCCAGTTGTGGTCCGTGTCTTCGATGAAGGTTAGTCCCAGGTTCGAGACGTCGGGCCGGAACGGCAGAACGTAGCCGCCCTTTCCGTCGGGCTGATACCACACAGGATCTCCGTTGGGGAACTTCGCAACGCGCGGATCTCCAAATCCGCGAACTCCGCTCAATGTGCCCAGGTAGTGATCGAAAGCGCGATTCTCCTGCATGAGGACCACGATGTGCTCCACGTCCCGGATGCTGCGGGTGCGGTCGTTGGCTGGCAGTTCAAGGGCGCGGGCGATGCTGGATGGAAGCGCAGCAGAGGCAGCTCCAGTGCTGAGGAGCTTTAAAAATGTACGGCGGTCTGTAGCCACGGTGATCGAATCCTCCTGGGGAAACGCGGTTCCCGCGTTCGATCACCGACCTTAATCTCCTATTATTGCGATAGCGTCACCAGATGATTGGAATTGTGTGACTGGCGCATCGTAGCGCCCGCCTTATCCGGCGTTTGATGTCAAGTTAGCGAGATCCCGGCATACCGAAGCAGAAGCCTCACCGGAACAGAGCGGTGCGGCGGAAATGATGCCGACTCGAAGAAACGAGGGGGGCACTCGACATCAACTCCATGCCGAATCGCTCCGATCGAGAGCTACATCAGGCGCACAAACAAGGCGGTCAAGCCGCTGTCGTCTTTGGAGGCAACGATTCGAACTTTGTCGCCCTTCTGCACCTGGATCTTATATCCGTCGACTGCACCCATGTAGCCTTCGCCGATGGTGGCCTGTGTGATTTTGAAGACCTGGGTTGCTCCTGATTCGTCTGAGACAGCAACGGAATGCTTTCCGTCAAATTTCACTACGCTGCCGGTGACGGATGTGAATGGCCCCGCACCGAGGTTCTTCAGGGCCACCGCGGTACGATCCTGATCGCTTCCGTAGTAGAGCACCACCACGTAAGCCCCAGTCTTCTTGAATACGTCAGCGGCCGTGGTCTCCAGAGACACCTTCTTGTCGATGGACAACCGGGTTTTGGAATCGGTGCCGTCGCTGAACAGACCCTGGATTCCATTGTCTTGAAAGACTGAGATGGTCTTGCTCGCGCTGTTGATTGAACTCACGGTGCCGGTGAGAGCGTGAACGACCTGCTGCGCGATTGTCAGAGGTTGAACAAGGCCCAGGCAAACAGACACCGCGACGCTGCATATGATCTTTTTCCCCACGAGGAGACCTCCCCTTGAGCATTGATTGCAGATGGAACCCCGATGCACCCAGCCCCCTGTGTGCGATGGCGCCAGTATAGTTCTCGACCCTCTTCCTGTAAACGATTTCGGGCTTCGACCGATGGCCTCAGATGGCTAAAATCGAAACCATGCACAACCGCCTGAAACCTATGCTTCCCCTCTTCGTTGCCCTCCTGATGACCGGCGTCCCTCTTATTGCGTTTACTCAGTCATCCGAAGAGCAAGCTGTCCTGGCACCTATATACTCCATGTTTAAAGCGATGTCTGAGCGCGACGCCGCCGCCATCAAAGCACCTACTCTCCCCGGCGGAACTATGGTCCTCATGCGCGACGGCAAGCCAGCCCAGATGACCTTCGAAGCCTTTGCCGAACGCGTTGGTAAACCCGGTAAGAACCAAATTGAAGAACGCATCCACGATCCTCTCGTCCGGGTTGACAACGATCTTGCCGTCGTCTGGGCTCGCTTCGACTTCCTCGTCGATGGCAAAGTCGACCACTGCGGAACCGACCTCTTCAATCTTGTTCGGGTGGACGGTAAGTGGCTTGTTGCCAGTGTCGCCGACACCGGCACCAAGACCTGCTCCGCCAAATAGCGGAGAGAACGGCGTTATTTGCGGATTCGAGACCCACCACGAGAACTCCAACAGGACGGAAGTAACCAGGAAACACGCGAAAACAGGTGTTTCGAAGCGTCAGGATTGAGATCATGCCTCAGTCGCACTGAGGTCGAGCCATGCTCTCGCTATCAACTACCCTGCGCCCCCGCTGGGTTTCTAATACGGAACGCAACCGTGCCGTCAAGATCAACGGTGTCAACTACGAGCTTCATCTCACCAGCGCTACAAGAGGCCGCCTCTTGTGCCATCAGTTGGTGGCCGGGACACCTCGGCTAATGAGCGCCATTGAGATCCCATTGACGCAGCCAGAGCTGTACTCAATGTTTGACGCGCGGACCGCTACCGATATTCTGCGGTTGGCAAACGAACTCAGAAGGTAGCCTTTTCCTCAGTACGGACGAGTTCGCTACTACCCGCGATTGAGACACTGTTCTCGCATACAGTGCCTAGTGAAACGAGCTGATTTATCTGAATCTTGCCCCGTCTTCAACAAGTGCATCCCTTTGCGGGATTCATGCTGGACCTCACACGGTGCGATTCAATGAGAGTGAATCAAAGCTCAAAGGTGCCTGGTTTGCTCTTTAGCCTCTCTGAGCGATTGCCGCGTCAATCCCGTTTCGTACTTCCATCGACAAGGGCGGCATAGCGCCGCTCTGCGAAGCCACCCAGCTTCCCCACCGATTCCCCGCCTCATTCAATACCGGCAGATCCGCTCCGCGGAGGAGGTAGTGCGTCATCGCCGCAGTAAACGCGTCTCCGGCGCCGATGGTGTCCGCAACCTTTGCTGGAAAGCCCGGATGCTCGTGCCACTCCTCACGTTTCACAAGCAAGCTCCCATGTGAACCGCGCGTGATCGCCACCATCTCCAGCGTCGGAAATTCCGCGAGGAGGCGCTCTGCTCCGGTGCGCAGATGAGCCGGTTGTCCTTCGTTTTCTACTGGCATCCCCAGCAGTGCCAGCACCAGCGGCACTTCGGCGTCATTCATCTTCATCACAGTCGCTAATTCGAGGGATTCTTGAATCACTTCGCTCGAGTAGTATGGCCGCCGGAGATTCACATCAAAGACCCGCACGCATCGCGAAGGCGTCTGCGCCGCCAGAGTCTGAATTGTCTGGCGCGCCTCCACACTCCGCTGCGCGAGCGACCCAAAGCAGATCGCATCGGCTCTCTCGGCCAGCTTCACCCACGCATCTGAGAGTTCCAGCGAATCCCACGCTGCCGGTTTATGAATGGTGTACTCTGGCTGCCCATCGTCGAACGAAACGGTCACGCGTCCCGTCTCGTGGGCCGTGTCAATTTGCAGTTGCGCGGTGTCGGCCGGAAGAGGGTCCAGCAGATGCACAGCTTCGCGCCCAAGATCGTCGCGCCCGATCCGGCTCAGAATCACAGCGTGGCTTCCCAGCCGGCCGGCCATCACACTGAAGTTTGCCGGCGCGCCGCCCAGGCGCTTGCCGCCCGGCAGCATGTCCCACAACAACTCGCCAATTCCCAGTACCAGGTGCGGCTCTCTCAAGTTGATGACTCCCACTTCCCGAGGCAGAGATCCGAACCGCCAGTTATGGCGCCAGAGCTCTCTCGCTCCGCCTTCGGAATCAGCTTTCCTTACCGCCTCTCGATCCGTCAACAAAATCCGTCCAATGCCCGAAAGCCATCGTTGAAGCCACTACCGGATCGTCTGACAGCCGAGTGCAGTAAGCTGCAGTTCGTGTTCTGGCAGGGATCAGTTCACGCCTCCCATCTCCAGATTGAGCAATCCTCAGAGTTGCTCGCCGCGTACTCGCCATCGGGCTGGTTCGCCATGATCCGATGATCGGCAATCGCATCGGCCCGCGATCGTTTCACCTGCCCGAGATACAGCCGGACAAATCCTCGCCGTTGCTCGAAGACATGCTCTTGCTCGTGGTTCACATACAGCAGGTCAACCTGTCCTGGCCGGTCCTGAAATGCGTCGGCAATGCGTTCCAGCAGGCGCCGCATCACCGATGCGCCGAATGGATTGAACAGGAACACCACATACGGACCCTCGGTAAATCGGAACTCTGCCGCGTCTCCGCACATCACCCTCATCGGCGACTTCGCCCGTCCAGCAACCTTCCACTTCGCCGCATTCCGCCGCGCCATCGCGGCCAGCACCGGATTCAGCTCGATCCCCGCAACCCTTTTGAATGGCAGTTCCGAAGCCAGCAGCATCGCTCTTCCCATCCCTGCACCAACGTCGAAAAATGTGAACGCTTCGATGGGGGCGCAGGGCTTCGTCTTCTGCCACCTCCTGAGTAGACCGTGGAATACCGAGGGCGCTACCCCAAAATAGGCTGTCGAGTGCCGATCGTGGCGATGCCCAGTCTTCAGAAAGCGACCGGGGATGATCCCGCTCGTTCGAACTCCGTTCTCCGTATCAAACGGATGCACAGTATAGCCATCAGCCTTTTTGAGTCTCGGCAGCCCGGCTCTCTTCTGTCCCGCAATTCCCGTCACGCCCGAACATTAGCACATTCGAACTTCAGCCCCATTGAACCCTTTGGAACCATCAGAGCCTCTCGTCCCAGCTATCCGTGACAGCCCTGCCTCAATCGCGCTACCCTTTGGGTACTGCGCATTTGTCGAGACAAGGAGCTCGCGAGTCCCCATGCCAATCTCCAAGACCGCCAACATCTGGCATAACGGAAACCTCATTCCCTGGGAGAACGCCACCATTCACGTCATGAGCCACGTGATCCACTATGGCTCCAGCGTCTTCGAGGGCATCCGCTGCTACGCTCAGCCGCAGGGCTCAGCCGTTTTCCGGCTTCCCGAGCACATGCAGCGTCTCATCGACTCCGCCAAAATCTATCGCATGGAGGTTCCCTTCTCCCTCGACGAGCTCTGCGCCGCGGTCGTTGACCTCATTGAGGCCAACAACATCGCGCCATGCTACATTCGGCCCATCGTTCTCCGCGGCTACGGCGAGATTGGCGTGAACCCAAAGGGCTCGCCGATCGAGGTCTACATGGCCAACTTCCCGTGGGGTAAATACGTCGCCGGCACCGGCGGAGCCGACGTCTGCATTTCGAGCTGGAATCGTCTCGCGCCTAACACCATGCCTGCGCTTGCCAAGGCCGGCGCAAACTACATGAACTCGCAGCTCATCCGCATGGAAGCCGATATCAACGGCTATGTCGAAGGCATCGCGCTCGACGTGAATGGTCTGGTGAGCGAGGGCTCCGGTGAGAACGTCTTCGTGGTCCGCAACGGAGTCCTCTATACGCCGCAGCTCGCCAACTCCGCGCTCTCCGGCATCACCCGGGACAGCGTGCTCACCATCGCGCGTCATCTCGGCCTCACGGTCATCGAGCAGCCAATCCCGCGCGAGATGCTCTACATCGCCGACGAAGTTTTCTTCACTGGAACTGCCGCAGAGGTTACGCCGATTCGCTCGATCGATCGCATTCTTGTCGCTGACGGCAAGACGGGCGAGATCACGAAGAAGATCGCCGACGAGTTTTTCTCGATCGCCAACGGCCTCAAGCCCGACCGCTTCGGCTGGCTGACTCCCGTAAAAGTCACTGCGACGGAACCTGTGACGGCCTGAAATAGTTTCAAGCATTTGAGCGGGGCAGTCGCTTTCGGCCGCTCCGCTTTTGTTTGGTGCTCAGAGCAGAATCACTTCAACACTGCGTGGTCTGTCATTCGCGCGTTCCACGTCTTCTTCTCTTTCTCGAACTCTTCAGCATCGGCCTTCGATGGCTTCGCGACGTGCCCAACGCCTTTCTCCACCACCAGCAATCTCCGCAGTGCGCCGCGGGGAGACGTGAGGTACAGCATTTGCCTTCCGGTCGCTTCATCGACAGTGAAGATCACCACGTCGTTATGAATCTTTTCAGTCACATCGATGCCCTGAATCTGTCCATCTGACCGCAGAACTCTCTGCCTCACCTTGCAGCTCTCGTCGCGTGTCAGTCCCAGCAGGGTCGCGATGTGGGGCGGCAACTCGGCTTGAACTCCTCGCTCGACAATCAGATTTGCAGTCGCTGCTAATTGCGTTTGCGGTTTTGGAGCGAGCTTCGCCGCTGCAGAAGCAGCTACTGCATACGTGGACAAGCTGGAACAAGCAATCAGAGTGAACGCGAGCAAGCGAAACATCGCAGACATCGCACGATCATGCCTGATCGTGCCGCTCCGAACTTTGTTTCAGGACAAAAACCCACGGCCCCGTCATCGGTTCGAGAGGCGAGGCATCGAACGGTGCGAGACCGGTCCTTCGTTGCGATTGATTTTTCGAAAGCTATGAGCGGATGAGTACTGGGGTGAGTCTGAGGGCGGTTAGAGGGGGGGTACCCCTACCCATACACCTTGTGAGGAAGTTCTCCTGTTTCAACAAGATGCGCGGCAAGGGCGGCTGCATGTGTATCATTCTACGTCAGTTACCCACAAGGTGTCTCATTCTAAAAGGGTTAATGTATGGTCAAAGTTTCGCGTATGTATACGAAGACGCAAAGGATATTCCCGACGAGCGGCACTCTTCGCAAAGCTTCAGACTCCTACATTCCCATTATGACGAAATCATCGAATTAGACTGCAAAGTCGGATGGGGATTCTTTCGTCCTCGAATCAGCGACTTAGGGGCGTGGGCGACCGGCTCGTCTCTTGACCAAATGCGGAGCTGCGCACTGCCAGTTGCGGATTGGTAGTAGCGTGCGACAGCCGCAAGGTTCTGAGGCCGTGGAGGGCGGTAGGAACTGGGAACAGACCCCCTTTTCCACAACGAAAAGCTAAACGGCCGCGTGAGGATCAATCGGTAGTTAACTAAAAATAAAGGGCTAATCTGCATCTACTTTCGTACCCTGCGCGATGGGTACCCATGGCCGCGCAGTCACCTTCGGGGCATATCGGGCCGGCGCTTTCGATGGTATCTTCTTACTTTCAGCGGTCTGCCCGAACCTCTCCCGGAATCGAGGCCAACCGAAGCTACTCTCAGGAACACGGACCTTCCCGAATGATTGCGACGCAAATGGAAGCGACGTTCTGCCGTGCATACAACGCCTCGAAGGCTCACAGGCTGGGGCTGCGCATCACGGTCGCCGATTGCGCCGGAGAACCATTCAAGCTGATGAAGGTCATCCTGGATGGCCTCGCGCAAAACCCCGAAGCTGCCTTCTGGCTGACGAATGTTCAATACACGCCGCAGATTGTCCGCATCTTCCCGCTCGACTTCGCGTACCTGGATCCGGAGCTGAACGTTCTTGAGGCTGTCGAGCTGCCGCCGGGCGTCCCGCTTCCGAAGTTTCATCCCGAGGCTACCAGCGCTCTCATTCTGCCGTTAGGCTACCTCGCTGCGAACAAGACAGCCGGGGGCGATCAGCTGATGATCTACCCGGAAGACGAGTTTGAGCTGCGACTGGCCGACACGCCAACCCCATCTGCAAGCGAAGTGTCCGTTTCAGAGGAACCGGAGGCTGATGAGGCGCCTCACGATTCCGCAGCAGAGGTTTCGAGCGCGCGGCAGTCCGAGCCAGTTCCCTTCTTCACACCTCGATCGACGCTTCCGGTTCAGGCCCCCGCCGTGGGATCGGGGAGCGGCTTCACTCTGGCGATTGCCAGCACCTGGCAAGTGGCCACTGCGACCACAGCCGCGATGCCGCCAGTCAAAGAGGACTTCGGGGCGGATCATGCTACGGAGGTGGCGAGCCCCGAAGACAGAAACGAAGATGGCACTGCGTCGACCGAGGCGAACGCTGCGCTCACAATCGTGGAGGAGCCGCTTCCCCAGCCGAGTACCATCGATCTAACTCACATCGCCGCACTGGAGCGGGCGCTGGCTAAAACCGAGCCGCCCTCGGAATCGGCATTCGACGAAGCAATCTCCATCCCCGAACTCGAGCCTGAAAAACCTGTTTTGCGCGCAACCGAGGAGCTGATTGCACGCAGCAAAGAGGCAGCCGAAAAAGCCTATGTGAGGGTCGCTCCTCATGCTCCTGCACCTCCGGCCAAGTCCAGGAGGAAGCCGGGCAACCAGCAGCAGAGGAAAGAACATCTCGGTAACAAGGTAGTTCGCTGGCTCGCTCTGGATGAGCCCCCGCCGGAGCGGCGCAAGATTATTCGGCTCTTGCTGCAAGGTCTTCAGGCGTATGAAACCAACGGCGACAGCAGTAAGCGGTACAAGGTACGCGATATCTGCCCGCCCGGGCTCTACATCCAGACAGATGAGCCGTGGGATCAGGGCGACACGCTCTCGCTCGTGCTCGTGAACGAAGGGGCTAGCGACCGGGACTCCGAGCATCGTGTTCGCATTCAGGCGCGCGTGGTTCGGCGCGATGAGGAGGGAGTGGCGGTTGCTTTCGTGTTTCCGGAGGGCACCGAATTCCAACCGTGGCAGCGTGCCAAGACTAAGCGCTCTGACGAGACGGAAGCCGATTTCATTCTTCGCGAGCTGCGCCTGGCCAGAGCTCTGGGTTTTCTGCGGCGCCTCTGCCCTTGGTCAGCAAACGAGGTGAATCATGCGCTTCTCGAGCGGCTCAGCAACAAGCGCGTCGCCAGTGCGGTAGAGATCGCACTGCAGGCGGAAGATATCCTGTTTCGCCGTGGTCACGTGGCGCAACCGTTTGTAGCGTCCGAAGTGATCGTGCGGATCATTGAAGGCGGGTCGTGGATCGACGAGGACTGGATTCGCAGGATGTGGGCGGGACTTCTCGTCTCCTCGTGCAGCGCCGATGGGCAGGACCGGTCAAATCTTCCTTTCATTGATCTGCTCGCACGATTGACGCCGATCCATTTGCGGATTTTGTCGTATGTATGCCGCCGCGCCGTGGAGGCGATTGCCGCGGGAGAGTCTGAAGCAGCACTCGATCTGCACTCAACTGCCGAAGAGCTGATGGAGGCCGCGGACTCGCACAGCTTCTCGCGCATTCAGCAGACGATCGGGCAACTCGCTTCGGTTGGGCTTCTGGCTGAGACCGCTCGCCCGTCCTATGTTGTCATGAGCGACAGGAGCAAGACACGGACCACGCCTACGGCGCTGGGCTTGAAGATGTTTGCGCGCTGCAATGGGCAGCAGTCGTAGCACAGCTTCGATCACGATCTGTTCATCGCGGGCTGTTTACAATGGCTGCATGTTCCTGCGCCCTGGTTGTTACTTCCGCACACTGGCCCTCTGGCTCGTCTTTCTTCTCTCGGTTGCTCCTGCAGTTCCGGTCCACGCACAAGAGTATGTCGGCAAGCCGAATCTCGTCGTGATCATCGTGATCGACCAGTTTCGCGGCGACTACCTGAACCGGCAACAAGCACGATTCAAGGACCGCGGGTTCAACCTCTTCATGAAGGAGGGAGCGTGGTTTACGGACTGCTACTACGACTACGCAAATACAAAGACTGCTCCGGGACACGCAACTATCGGCACGGGTGCGTACTCTGACGGGCACGGCATCGAGTCGAACGAGTGGTGGGACGCCTCGCGATCTGACGAGAAGAAGGTGACGTCCGTAGAGGATGAGCGCTACCAGCTGGTTGATATTCCCGCGGCTTCGATACCGGCTAACGCTCCCGGCGCGCCGATGGATGCAGCGAAGTATCTTGTCGGTGCGTCGCCCCTGAACCTGCGCGCCTCTACGCTGGGCGACGAGATGCGCCTGGCTACCCAGGGCAAGGCGAAGGTGTTTGGGGTGTCGTTGAAAGATAGAGCCGCCATTCTGCCGCCAGGACATGCTGCTAACGGCGCGTTCTGGATCGATGCTGCCAGCGGGCAGTTCACTACATCGACCTATTACATGGAGCATTTGCCGGAGTGGGCGCGGCAGTTCAACTCCAGCGGACGCATTGCAGAAGCTGAGCGTGAAGCCAACGTCGAGAATACAACGCAATTCTTTGAGCTTGTGGGCAGAACCCCTGCAGCGAACAGCTATGAGTTTGACTTTGCGAAGGCACTGATCAAGGGCGAGAACCTGGGGCAGCGAGGTGTGACAGACCTGCTGACGATTTCGCTCTCGGCGAATGACATTCAAGGCCACCAGATGGGGCCTGATTCGGACTCTGAAGATCAGATGATTCTTGCTCTCGATGGCCAGTTCGACAAGTTCTTCTCGTGGCTGGACCAGAACATCGGCCTTAACAATGTGTGGCTTGCGCTCAGCGCGGACCACGGTATCGCGCCGATTCCTGGCGAAGCCGCCCGGCTTGGAATGAACTCGGCGATGCTGACCATGACGAAGGTCTACGACCGTCTTGAGCAGGAGTTGAACAAGCGGCACTCGCCGGGGGCGCACGTCACGTACCTCATGCCCGGACCGGAACTGCCCTATATCAATCTGAACAGAGGTGCGTTCGAAAAGGCGCACATTACCGAGCAAGCCGCTGAGGAAGAGGTCGCGGCGCTGCTGCAGGAGGCGATCGAAGCGCAGAACCCTGCGCCGCCTCCCTTCATGCAGGCCGGCAAGCCTGACCGGACTGAACCCTCGCAGCACCGTCTTCCGCCTGCTCCGCAGTTTGGAGGCGCGTATACGCGATTGCAGATGGCTTATGGGCAGCTTCCGCAGACGGAGATGGGCCGCGAGCTTGCGCACAGCTATGCCTACCACGGCAACTGGTTCGTCATGCTGCTGCTGGGCGGGTATCAGATGGAGGACATACGGTCATACGGCGGCACAACCCACTTCAGCCCCTGGTCGTACGATCGTCATGTGCCGCTGGCCTTCTACGGCAGCCCATTCGTTCCTGGCGAGTATCATGAACGTGTGGCTCCCGTTGACCTGGCAACCACGTTCGCTGCGGAACTGGGCATCAATTTCCCCTCCGCGGCTGTTGGACGTGTGCTCACCCAGGCGCTGAAACCGGAGCACGCGAAACAGTAAGGGTCGAGGACAAAACCGCGCGTGAAACCCGACATGAAAGTGCAGTTCGCTGGCATCGAGTTGACCAGCCCGGTCATCGCCGCCAGCGGCACTTTTGGTTACGGCATCGAGTTTGAGGAGATCATCTCGCTCGAGCGCATCGGCGCTTTTGTCACAAAGGGTATCTCGCTCGAACCGATTCAAGGGCACCCCGCGCCGCGCATCATCCAGACCGCGGCGGGCATGATCAACGCGATCGGTCTGCAGAACATTGGCGTGGCCGAGTTCATTGAGAAGAAGCTGCCGGGGCTTCGCAATTATCCCTCGTGCAAGTGCATCGTGAATGTATTCGGCTACACCGTGGGCGAATACAAAGGGGTGGTGGAACGCCTCAACGACGCGGACGGTATTGCGGCGTACGAACTGAATGTGTCGTGTCCGAATGTGCACGCAGGCGGGATGGCGTTCGGGTCGGATTGCGGCTCGCTCGAATACCTGGTGCGCGAAGTGAAGGCTGTTGCGAAGCGGCCGATCATCGTGAAGCTCTCTCCCAATGTCACCTCGATTGGACAGATGGCACGCACATGCGCGCAATCGGGAGCAGATGCCGTCAGCCTGGTGAACACTTTCCTGGCGATGTCGATTGATGTGGAGACGCGCAAGCCGCGCCTGACGAATGTGACAGGAGGCCTGTCCGGGCCGGCGATCAAGCCGATCGCGGTTCGCATGGTCTATGAAGCGTCAAGGGCGGTGACGATTCCGATCCTCGGGCTGGGTGGAATCATCACGGCTGAGGATGCGGTGGAGTTCATGCTTGCTGGAGCGACGGCGATCCAGGTGGGAACGGCCAGCTACGCGGATCCGCGCGCCACTGAGCGGCTGGCGAAGGGCATGGAGTCCTGGTGCCGCAGCCATCACGTTGAACGCGTGGCGTCGTTGACGGGATGCGTGGAGATTCCGCAGAAGTAGGCGGTCGCAAGGGTAAGACGGTGCCCGTCTAGTCGGGATCCAGATGCCGGGAAGCATTGCGCAGGCGGGCAAGCTGGAAGCCGTGATGCACAAGATGCACCGACAGGAAGTCAAGCACCGCCGGCATGTCCATCCACCCGGCAACAGGGTGGCGGAACACAGCGACTCCCGTATAGCTCTGGAGAAGGCGTTGAAGGTTTTGATCCAACTTCGTTCGGATCTCGTCCCACTCCGCAACAAGCGCTGAGAACTCAGCTTCTTCGGCGGGGAGAACCATACGAGCCGACGAAGGAACCTTGACCTTCCGGCCGGTTCGGAATAACGCGCACAGAAGACGATTCTTGAGCCGATCTGTCATTCCGAAGCGGTGATACTGGCCATCGTTGCGGTAGATGACTGCCAGAATTTCACGTTCGGTGCGAATGAGGTGATCGAGCATGTTGAGCGCCGACCATTCATTGGCAGAGGGGTGAAATGCCAGCTGCACAGGGGACCATCTATTCAGCTCACGCAGGAGCTCGTGCTTTTGCTCTTCCAACGTTGAGAGGCTGGTCATGGCGATTCAGTCCACCTGTTGAAGGATATTCATCAGTAAAGATTCGCCGGGCCAGCGTTTCAGCTCTGATTTGTGGTTTCCTGCGGCGTGTATTTCTCTCGCGTGGAAACAATGTGCGGAAGTATGTGTGAGATCAACGTTGGCGCCCGCCTGGTCTCGTGAGATAAGTCGTTTTGTTCAGCGGTTTCGGAACGGTTCTGATGACGATGGTCGCAGTTGAGAAGAGAAATCGTAATCGCGGGGTTACCACGGAATCGTTCCAGCCGGCGGCACTCGGTGTAGTGTTAGGACCAGCCAGATCCGCTGGAGGTCCGATGATTCTCGCGACGCGATCCGCTCCGAGCATTCTCCTGCTGTTGTGCAGTACGACCGCAATCCTGATGACGCTGACCGGCCTAGCATTTCTGCTGGCGACGCACGTGTTTGGCGGATTCAGCCACGGCCAAAGGCTGATCGGCCAATCCGATGCTATCTCGGTTGCTCTCATTTTCGGCGGGATTGCCGTCGCGCTCAAGACGATCGAGATCAGCGTGCAAGCGGAGCGCGAATCGTCACTGGAGTAGCGCGTCCTCTCCCTGCCGGCGAACCGGCTACTTTTCCAGATCTGTCAGGTCAGCCAGGTTTTCGTATTCCTCGGCGGAGATCTCCGGAGCCGGATCGATCGGATCGTACCCTTCAGGGAATAGCTCGCTATACTCCCGCGTAATCACCCTTGTAGCCTGCTCATCCGTGATCGCTTTGCCGCGCTCTGCTGCAGCTGCCTTCAATTTTGTAACAACGTCGCCCCAAGTCTCTGCCATAACCATGTGATGCGTATGGCGCACCTGTGGCACACTCCTGATGCTCGTCGTGGAAGATATTCTGCATCGATCGAACGTGCTCAGCAATCGAACCACGTGGAAAACATACGGTTGAGGTGAAGCATCCATGAAAGTCGTCCTTTACGGCGCAAGCGGCAACGCTGGCTCGCGTATCCTTCGCGAACTGCAGTCTCGTGGTCACGACGTGACCGCAGCCGTCCGCAATCCTGAAAAACTGCCCGCCGGCACCAAATCCGTTCGCGATGATCTGGGCAGCGTTGAGCGGATTGCGGAGATTATCTCGGGGGCCGATGCCGTGGTCAGCGCCTATATGCCGCCGCCGGACGACACGGACCAGCTGGTGGCTGTCACCGGCCAACTTATCGAAGCAGTGCGCAAAGCAGGCGGCCCACGCTTAATCGTGGTCGGCGGCGCAGCCTCGCTGGAAGTGGCGCCGGGCGTCACGGTTCTCTCGTCCGGGCATTTGCCGGCCGCATGGGTTCCGATCGCAACGTCGCATGCCAAGGCGCTCGATCTGCTCAGGGGGTCCGACATTCCGTGGACCTACTTCAGCCCGGCGGGTTTTTTCGAGCCGGGACAGCGCACTGGGAAATTCCGTCTCGGCAAGGATCAGCTCGTTACCGATGTCAAGGGCGAGAGCCGCATTTCGTTTGAGGACTACGCCGTCGCTCTGGTGGATGAGCTCGAGAAGCCGGCTCACATTCGGGAGCGCTTCACGATCGGATACTGAGGCTGCGGGCTGAGTCTGGGCAAGGGGCGGGCGCACTCTTGTAATCTCATCTGCGAGATGAAGAAACCTCGCCTGGCACTTGCTCTGGCTCTGCTGGTACTCACGGTAGTCCCGCTCTCGCAGGCTCAAACCACCACCCGTCCACCGTTGGATGAGCGAACGGCCGCGGGCGATCAGCCGGATGATCCCGGCCCGCTTGCGACTGGGTTGTCGCCAAAGCTGAAGCATCGCGACATTACGAGAGCGATGAAGCTGGTCGCCGACTGGCAGATCAAGCACTCCGAAGGCCGCTACAACATCGACTGGACCTACGCCGCTCTGTACGATGGCCTGCTTGCCGCGTCGAAAACGACGGGCGATGAGAAGTACCACAACCGCGTACTGCAGGTCGCGCGCGATTACAAATTCCAGCTCGGTCCGCGCTTCGCTCATGCCGACGACGAGGCCGTCGGGTTCACGTACCTCACTTTCTACAGCGAGAGTCACGAGGCTGAAGAGCTCTATCCGACTCGCGAAGGAATGGACAAGCTCGTCGCGCGTCCCGACGAACCCGGGAAGAACCTCTGGTGGTGGTGCGACGCGCTCTACATGGCTCCCAAGGTGCTGGCGCAACTCTCTACGGCGACCAGCGATCACCGCTACATCGACTTCATGGATCATGAGTGGTGGATTACGTCGGGAGCGCTTTACGATCCCGCAGAGCGCCTCTACTATCGCGACGATCGCTACCTGACGCAGCACGAAGCGAACGGCCAGCAGGTTTTCTGGTCGCGCGGCAACGGCTGGGTGCTTGCAGGGTTGGCGATGGTTCTGGATCGCATGCCGGAAAACTACCCGACGCGCGCGAAGTACGTGGAGCAGTACAAGCAGATGGCGGAGCGCATCGCAAGCCTTCAACCTGCAGACGGGTTGTGGCGGGCGAGTTTACTCGATCCCGGTTCGTATCCCAACCCGGAGGTCTCAGGTACCGCGTTTTTTACATACGGGCTTGCCTGGGGCGTCCATCATGGGCTGCTCGATCGCAAGAAGTACCTGCCCGTAGCGGCGAAGAGCTGGCAGGGCATGCTGACGCACATCTACGCCGACGGCCGGCTGGGGTCGATTCAGCCGATTGGAGCGGAACCCGGACAGTTCAAGCCTTCCTCAAGCTACGTGTACGGCCTAGGGGCATTTCTGCTTGCGGGATCCGAGCTGAGCAAAATAGCAAGATAGAAACGATCTGTCGTGTAACCCTGCAGGATCTGATTTTCCGGAGGCCGCATTGAAACGCTTGCATATTCTCGTTGCACTTTCGCTCTTCTCCCTATCCGCTTCTGTGCAAGCGCAAGTCGATCCGAAGCTCTTCTCGGATATGCGCTGGCGCGAGATTGGTCCGCTGCGCGCGGGGCGCACGCGGGCGCTCGCAGGAGTGCCAAGTGAGCCGGCGACGTTTTACCTGGGCGCCGTGAATGGCGGCGTGTGGAAGACGACCGATGCAGGGTCAACGTGGCACTCAATCTGGGATGAACAATCGAGCGGCTCGATTGGGGCAATTGCGGTCTCGCTGAGCGATCCGAATACGATTTACGTGGGCAGCGGCGAAGGACTGCAACGGCCTGATCTCTCGACCGGAGATGGGGTTTACAAATCCACCGACGCGGGCAAGACCTGGACGCATCTGGATGCGTTGCGCGACGGGCAGCAGATCGGGCAGTTGGCCATTGATCCGCACGATCCTAATCGCCTTTTCGTCGCCGTCGAAGGACATCCGTATGGCCCGAATCAGGAGCGCGGGCTCTTTCGAAGCACGGATGGTGGAAAGACTTTTCAGCGTGTACTGTTTGTCAGCGATCGCACGGGCGCTTCCGAGGTGCAGATCGATCCGCAACATCCGCAAATCGTTTTTGCTGGTATGTGGCAACGTCAAGAGGCTCCCTGGGAGAACGGTGCGTTTGACGGCACGGAAGGAGGCCTGTATCGCTCGACCGATGGCGGCGACCACTGGACGAAGCTCAGCGGCAATGGACTTCCCGATCAGATTCTTCAGGTCCAGCTCACGATATCGCCGACAAACCCCAAGCGCATCTACGGCGCGATTGCTGCGGTGCACGGACCGGTGGGCATCTATCGATCCGATGATGGCGGCGATCACTGGGTGCACACTCCGGACGATGATGCGCGGCCCGAAGAGCGCATTGGTGGAGGCGATGTGCCGGTGCCGGTTGTCGATCCGAAGGACCCGGATACGGTGTATGTCGCGAGCATCGTCTGCATGAAGTCGACGGACGCAGGCAAGACATGGACTGCGCTGCGCGGCTCTCCAGGCGGAGACGATTATCAGAATGTCTTCGTGAATCCGAACAACACGCGGATCATTGCGCTCGCAAGCGACCAGGGAGTCGTTGTCTCACAGAACGGCGGGGAGTCGTGGGCCGAGTGGTACAACCAGGGCACAGCGCAGATGTATCATGCGACGACGGACAATGCGTTTCCATACCGCGTCTGCGGAGGGCAGCAGGACTCAGGCTCAGCGTGCGTACCGAGCCGCAGCAACGACGGGCGCATCACGTTTCACGACTGGCATCCAGCCGGAATCGAAGAGTATGGTTACGCCGCGCCGGACCCCCTCGATCCGGACATCGTGTACGGCGGCAAGGTGACTCGCTACGATCGGCGCACGGGGCAGATCCAGAACGTCGAGCCGAAGCCGCTGCGCAGCTATCGCGTGCTTCGCACCGAGCCGCTGCAGTTTTCGCCGGTGGACCCGCACAAGCTGTACTTTGCCGCGAACACACTGTGGCTGACGGAGAACGGCGGTAACGACTGGAAGGAGATCAGTCCTGATCTCTCGCGTGAGACGTGGGAACTGCCGGGGAGCGCCGCGGCATATAAGGAATCGCCCGCGGCAAAGGCATCCCGCCGTGGAGTGATCTACGCGCTGGGACTCTCTTCGCTTGATGTGAATCGAATCTGGGCCGGCACGGACGACGGACTGATCTGGACCACGACCGACGGCGCGGCGCACTGGGCTAACGTCACTCCGCCGGAGTTGAAGCCGTTCTGGAAGGTCTTCAACATGGATGCCGGGCACTTCGATGCGCAAACCGCTTACGCGGCGGTCAATACGTTAAGGCTCGATGACATGCGGGCACATCTGTTCCGCACACACGACGGGGGGAAGAGCTGGACGGAGATCGACAATGGAATTCCGAACGGTGCGGCTACGAGCGCGATCCGCGAAGACCCGAAGCGCAAGGGCCTGCTCTTCGCCGGGTCGGAGACGCAGGTCTATGTGTCGTTCGATGATGGAGACCACTGGCAATCGCTGCGACTCAATATGCCGGCGAGTTCGGTACGCGATCTCGAGATCAAGAATGACGATCTGATTGCCGCAACGCATGGACGCGGATTCATCATTCTCGATGACATTACTCCGCTGCGGCAAATCGCAGCGGAGACGGCGGCAGAGGGCGCGCACCTATACAAGCCGCAGACGGCGCTCCGCGTTCGCAACGACATGAATCCGCCAACGCCCTGGCCGGCTGACTTCCCTGCTACGCCGAATCCTCCGGATGGTGCGGTGATTGATTACTATCTTGGGCCGGGGGTCACAGGCGTGGTCTCGCTGGAGATTGCAGACAGCCAAGGCCAGACGATTGCACGATTCAACAGCAACGATCCCGTGCCGCCCGCCGATCCGCGCTATCCCGATCCGATCGTCTGGGCACGGCCAGCACGGGTGTTGTCGTCGGCCTCAGGCCATCACCGGTTCTTGTGGAACATGCAGTATCCGCAGGTGCCCGGGATGTCGACGAGTCCAGACGATGACCTCGCGACGCCGCATAATACGCCGCCAGTCTCAACTGCTCCGTGGGTTTTGCCGGGCGACTATTCGGTTCGACTGACGGCAAACGGAAAGACGCGGACAGAGCCGTTGAAGATCGTGATGGACCCGCGCGTGAAGACTTCGCAGGCAGATCTCGAGAAGCAGTTTACGGCCGCGAAGAAGATGTATGAGGACCTGATCAAGGCGACTGCCGCGCTGCACGAGATCAGCGTTCTGCGTGAGCAAATGGAGGCGCGCAAAGGCCAGCCGGTGGTGGGACAGTCGATGCCGTCGATCGACTCGCGTCTCGATGCGATTGCCGGGCCGGAGCACGGGCCGCGCGGGTTCGGCCGCGGACCGGCGGGGCCGCCAACGCTGGCCTCCGTTCGCATGCAGCTGGCGCGACTCGAGCACTCGATTGAAAACGCCGATGAGGCACCGACATCAGCGCAGATGGAAGCCTTCAGCATTGCTGAGAAACCGCTGGCTGGGTTGATTGAGCAATGGCAGCAGTTCAAGCAGTCCGATCTAAAGGCGCTGAATGCTGCATTGCAGAAGCATCATCTGGGAGCGATCAATCTAGATACGCGGGAGTTCGATCGCAACGGAGAAGATGAATTGGAGATGGGGGACGAGGAATAGCGACGACGAACTGAGACGTATACTTTTGTCACCCGGTGAGGTACTGCACTCCAATGCCTCGAAAGATGAAGGTCGTGATCACGCATCACGAAAAAGTCATCGCAGATACCCTGGCGACGATTCTGCGTCAGTCGAATGTCGACGCAACGGCCTTTTACGCCAACTCAGCTGCGATTGAACCCATTCTGTCAATCAAACCGGACATTGCGATTCTCTGCATCGTTCCGTTGTATGACGAGTTCAATGGGGTATGGGCTGCTGTAGCCGTTCGCGGACTCGTGCCTTCGTGCCACATCATGCTCATACCTGGCGGCTCCGGGGATTGGGTGATTGGCCCATTAACTCTCGCAAGCGAACGGGGCTACGAGTTCGAAATCATACCGGAACCGGTCCATCCTCAAGAATTGCTCGATATGCTGCGAGCGCGAGCGGGCGAGGATATCGAACCGATAGGTTCCCAACGCCCAGCAGCAGCCTCATGGGCGGCACCACAGCAGGAATCCTCACCCTATCCGGTCGCGTCGAAGCGCAGCGGGTTGCTGAGGAAGTTTGCCAGCAGATTCACGAGAGGCAAATAGCTCCAAGACAAACCTGAAAGTCCTTTTCGCACAAGCTTCAACGCACCGAGAAGATCGCAGCGCCTCCCGCTTGGAGCGGAACGAGTACTTTCCCGGCCTGCTGCTTCACTTCGGCCGAAGGAATGGGGAACAACAGGCGGAACGACGTGCACCCTTCGAGGCCGGTTTGCGCGACGGGGATTTCCACCGATCGCTCGGCAGGGTCCTTGCTCAATGCGATGAGAATTCGCTCCGGGCTACCGGGCTTGCATCCGGCGTTGAGGTTTTCGCCGCGCAGAAATGCGAATGTGGTTGTGTCTGCCGTGAGATTCTGCTGTTCGCCGGTTGCGAAAGCTTGGTGCTGAGCGCGCAGCTTGAACAGACCAGTCGTCCACGCGTACATCTCCTGCTCGGCCGCCGTACGGCCTGCGGCTGCAAATGCATCGTGGCTGCTTGATTTGAAGCCGCCGGGGAAGTCCCGCCGGTTGTCGGGATCATCGGCTCCAAGCATTGCAATTTCGTCGCCTGAGTAGAGTTCTGGCGTGCCGCGGAGTGTCGCCAAGAGGACGAATGCAAGCTTGAGTTTCTGGGGAGTTGCGCCCAGCTCAGACATGAAGCGCTTTGTGTCGTGATTGCCGAAGAAGGTGACGAGACGCTCCGGATGTGGATAAAGGTAATCCTGACCGAGAAGCTCTTTCAGCGTCGACATCGGCGTGTTGCGCAGGAGAACGTCGCGAAAGGTGAAGAAGACAGGGAAATCGAATGGCGTGTACAGGCCCGTATCTATGCCCTGATGCTCGACGCCGCCCGCGAAGAACGACGTCAGCTTTGGGTCGCCGTTGTAGATTTCGCCCACGGTGGTGAGCTTCGGGTAGACCGCGTTCAGTTCGCGATGAAACTGTGCCCAGAACTCCCGGCCGACATACGGAAAGGTATCGACCCGGAGGCCATCCAGGCCCGCCGTCTCGGTCCACCAGATTGCGTTTTCGATTAGATACTTCGCGACGAGCGGGTTCTCTTGATTCAGATCCGGCATGGAATCGACAAACCATCCGTGCGTGATGTCCCAGCCATCTGCGGGAGTGACATGCGGGTCGGCGAGTTCCTGAATGTTGTAACGGGTCTGCGTGTGATGCTCGGCTGTGCCATGTAGCCAGTCCGGCGCCGGCGGATCGTGCACCCACGGGCTGTCGAGGCCAATGTGGTTCGGCACGATGTCAAAGACAATCTTCATGTCGCGAGAATGCAGATCACGCACCAGCTTCAAGTAATCGCTGAGAGTGCCGAAATGCGAGTCAACGGCATACATGTCTGCCGCAGCGTAGCCGTGATACGAATCCTTCTCGCTGCCGTTAGACAAAATTGGCGTAAGCCAGAGCGTGGTTGCGCCGAGCTTCTGGATGTAATCAAGGTGCGCATCGACGCCACGCAGATCTCCGCCGTGCCAGCCGCGCGGCGCTGCAGGATCGTAGCCGGGCTGATTGTTATTGGGATCGCCGTCGGCAAAGCGGTCCGTCATGATCAGGTACATCACGTCCGCCGGACTGAACCCCTGATGCCGCCCGGTTTCCGGCTCACGCGGCTTCAACTCCCAGTCAGCGGCGGTAGTACCTTCAGCGCTCGCAGCCGTGATCCGCAGGTGCTGTGCTCCCGCACTCTTCGTTGAGAGCTGCAGGAAGGCATAGTGGCCATTTGCAGACGGCTGCGCACGTTCGATCCGGACACGGCTTCCCCGCACTTTGAATTTGGCATTTTGCAGATTGCGGCCGTACACCAGCAGCATGGGATCGGGCAGCGATGGCCACCAATTTGGCGGGTCGATGCGGCTGATAACGGGCGCGCCGGTCTCGATTGCGAGTGAGATCACCGGGGCGCAAAGGCACGAGAGCACACCAATGAGGAAAGGACATAACGAACTACGCATGGCCACTCACTTGCCTGACGAGACTGGCCAGTTCGTCATTCCGCCGCGACGGTACGCAAGATTTCCGATATGTCCAGCTCTGGCCGCGGCGATGCCGGTTTCGACCGGTGCGTTCGGCTCCTTGCGAGACTTGATGCACTCGAAGAAGTTGCGCATGTGCGTGTCAGTGCCATCCTCGAAACTCTCCTCCTTCAGGATGGGATTACGCTCGTCCTTGACGCCTTCACGGTACACGCCCATGCGCGAACGGTTGATCTTCAAGGTAGCGTCAGTCCCGCGGAACTCGAGGCCTCCGTCGTCGATCGAGGAACTCATCATTCCTTCGTAGACCACGTCGAACTCCGGGTAGCGGAAGGCAGCCTGAATCGTATCCGGGCACTCCCACTGCTTGAAGACGCGTTTGTCGCCGAGCATGAAGGCCGTGCTCGGCTCGTCGGCTTTCATGGCCCACTGCGCCACGTCAATCCAGTGCGTGAACAGATCGGTCATAGCGCCGCCGCCGAAGTTCCAGAACCACCGCCAGCGATGGTACTTTTCCAGCGTGAAGGGCTGATCGGGCGCGCCGCCCAGCCACTGCTTCCAGTCCAGCTGCGACTCATCGATCGGCCTGGGGATCCAGCTCATTCCGTAGTTCTGCCACCAGTAGGTGCGCACCTGGGTGACCTGCCCGAGCGCGCCGCCCTGAATCAGCTCGACTGCATTGCGGAAGTGGGTCCAGCTCCGCTGCTGCATGCCGCATTGCAGAACCTGCTTGCTTCCGCGCACGCTCTTGCGCAGAGTCTCGCCCTCTTCAAGCGTGTGCGTTACCGGCTTCTCGAGGTAGACGTCCTTCCCTGCTGCGATTGCCGCCGAGGCGATGCGCACGTGCCAATGGTCGGGCGTGGCAATGATCACGGCGTCGATGCTCTTGTCGTCGAGGACCTGGTTGAAGTCCATGCACGTCGTCGCATTCGTTGCGCTGGCGCGCGTCTTCACCTCTTCGCGGTGCGGAGTGTACACATCGCTTACGGAGACGATCTCGAAGGGGACGCCGGTTTTTTCCGCCGAGTTGAGCAGCCCGTGCATGCGCCCGCCTGCGCCGATTACGCCGATACGAAGCCGTTCATTGGCGGCGAAAACTCGCGTCGAAGCCAGAGCGGTGATGCCGCCGGCAATCAGAAAGCTGCGTCGATCGATCATGTAGATGTGGTTCTCCCGTGGAAAATTGAGTCGGGAGGATATTAACAAAGCAGGTGTAATGCTGCCCGGGGGAGTTGTGCCGTTCTCCGCAGAGGAATAGGATCGAAGGTCGAGGAAGCGAGTGAAGATCGAGGGGGAGGGGGAGGGCTATTTTTTCAGTGCCGCTTCGATTTTTTTGCTCAGGGCCTCTGTGTACCAGGCTGGCGCATAGGACTCCAGCAGCAACTGCACTTCCTTGAGGATCTCGCGCATCCGCGCTTCAGATACAGCTGGATCCGCGGCTTGGGGTTTCGATGATGCAGGTCCCGGGCGACGTTGCGACTGCATGAACTTCTCCTGCGGTATTAAAGAATTGACGCCCGCTCGGCACAAAATCAACTTCTTCGATCCGTGAGTGTGAGCAAGCAACTTTGGCCCCGGGGTAGTGGAATGCTGATTATGGAAGCCTACAGGCAGCGCGGCAGAGGAATGTCAGGGGAATGTAATTTTGTGAGCAGCGGATCCGTGTGATGGAAAATGTACGTACGTTTTGTTTCGTTAGGAGGTTCGGCGACGCTCCGGCGCTAAATTTGCGCCGGAGCGTCGGTTTTGACCTAGTACCGGTCATGCCGTCCAGGCGGCAGCCGGGCGGTTGTTCCGCGCCGCGGTGAAGCCCATGTCCACGGAGATGCCGCGGACGCATTGCAGCAAGTGATTGGCAATCGAGGGCAGCTTTTGCGCTGTCACCCGGAAGGATGGCCCAGAGACGCTGACGGCTGCCACCGGCTGGCGCTGGGCGTCGAGCAGCGGAACGGCGATGCAGCGGAGCCCTTCTTCCAATTCCTCATCGTCAACGGCATAGCCACGGCGGCGGGTCTTCTCGATTTCCGTACGCAGCGCCTCGGCCGATGAGATGGTGCGGTGGGTGAACTTCTCGAAGCGGGTACGTCGGATGATGTCGTTGATGCGATCTTCGGGAAGGAAGGCCAGCATCGCCTTCCCCACCGAGGTGCAGTGAATGGGATTGCTGGAGCCGATGCGGGTAATCATGCGGACGGAGCGGGCCGGCTCGATCTTGTCGATGTAGATCACCCGGGCCTGCTCGAGGATGCAGAGGTGGGCGGTCTCTTCGGTTTCGGCTACGAGGCGGCGGAGGTGGGGCTGGGCGCGCTCGCGCAGGTCATACTGCTCGATCGCACGGTTTCCGAAGTCAAAGAGCCGCAGTCCCAGGCGGAACTTGCCGTTGACGGTCCGTTCGACCATGCGGTGGCGTTCCAGCACCATGAGGAAGCGGTGGGCGGTACTCTTGTGCAGTTGCAGCGACGATGCTACCTGCGCCAGTCCCAGGGGGACCTCGCTTTCGCCAAGTAGATCAAGTACAGCAAAGGCCCGATCAAGTGCCTGAACTTTGTAGGTGCCCTGAGGGGCTGAATCTCGCATAGTGGTCCTTTATTCCGTCAAAAAGTACATCCTTAGTTTCTCAAGATATGGGATTTACGTCAAGAAATTGGCATCTAAATGCCGGGGAATGAATCGGTTAGACCGAAAGCAACCGCGTCCGTTTGGTGGGATGAAATCAGGCCGGGACTTCGTCGCCCTCGCCGGGGGCCAGGAAGAGATTCTCCTCAAGCCCATGCTGGCGGGTGTAGAGGTCGTAGTAGCGGCCCCCCAGGGCAAACAGAGCTGCGTGGTTGCCGCGTTCCACGATCCTTCCCTGCTCCACAACCAGGATCTGGTCGGCCCGCCGAATTGTAGAAAGCCGGTGGGCGATCACGAAAGTGGTCCGGCCCACCATGAGCTGGTTCAATCCTGCCTGGATCATCGCTTCCGACTCTGAATCGAGCGAGCTGGTTGCCTCGTCGAGGATCAGGATCCGGGGCTGGGCAAGGAGAGCCCGGGCGATGGAGAGGCGCTGGCGCTGGCCGCCTGAGAGCTTGACGCCGCGCTCGCCCACAATGGTGTCGTAACCCTCGGGGAAGCGCTCGGCGAATTCGTCGACGCGGGCGGTACGGCAGGCGAAGAGGAACTGCTCTTCGGTCGCCTCCGGCCGCGAAAACAAGATATTCTCTCGAATCGATCCGTCGAACAAAAACGAATCCTGCAACACCACGCCCAACTGCGATCGATATGTGTTCAGATTCACCGTTGCCAGATCGATCCCGTCCACAAGCACCTGCCCGCTTGTCGGGGTGTGGAATGCGCAGACCAGACTGATCACTGTTGACTTGCCTGAACCCGACGAACCCACCAGGGCCGTCACCGTTCCCGGCTGCGCCTCAAAGCTGATGCCGTGCAGAACGGGTTTATCGGTCTCGTATGCAAACTCTACGTTCTCGAAGCGCACATTGCCTTCGATGGGGGGCATGCTCAGCTTTCGCTTTGGATCCTGGTTCTCCTCTAACTCCGACATGATTTCCCGGGTTCGATCGAGACCAGCAAATGCCTCAGTGAGCTGCGTGCCGATGTTCACGATCTGGAAGATCGGCATGACCATGATGGCCAGGAACATGTTGTAGCTGAAGTAGTCGCCAACGGTCCAAGTGTGGTTCAACACGGCGTGGCCGCCGAGCCACATCACCAGCGCGGAAACCAACCCCAACACCGTAGTAGAAGCCGACCCAAGTACGCTTGTCAGCGTGAGCGACTTCATTACATTGTTCAGCAGCCTCTCGACTCCCAAGGCGAACACGCTGGCTTCGCGTTCTTCTGCGTGATAGCCCTTGATCACACGCACTCCGCCCAGTGATTCAGTCAGCCGGCCGGTCACCTCTGAATTGATTTTGGCGCGCTCCCGGAATATAGGCCGGATCTTCTTGAACGCATATTGAAGAACGAAGACAAACAGGCCTACCACCGCGAACACAGTCAGCGTGACGGTGGCACTGCGATGCAGCAGAAAAACGAACGCCAGGACCGCAGTCAAAAGGCCGCCCACGAATTCCACCAACCCGGTGCCAACCAGGTTGCGCACGCCTTCGACGTCAGACATGATTCGCGCTACCAGTGTTCCGGTGCGATTCTCGTCGTAATAGGCCACGGATAAAAGGCCGACGTGCTTCTGCACCTGCCTCCGCATTTCGGCGATCAACCGCTGACCGGCCTTGGAGAGCAACTGCGTCAAGGAGAAAGACGTGATGGCCTGCACGATCATCGCTGAGAAGACGAGGGCTATGATTTTGCCCAGCAACTCAGGATGCGGGTTGGTCGGTGAAAGCACCTTATCCAGCAGAGTCTTCGACGTATAGGGGAGCACCAATCCTGCAACCCGATTCACGGCCATCAAGGCCATGCCACCTGCCAACAACCCTTTTCGAGGGGCAATCAGGGCTTTGATCTCAGGCCAGAGCTTCTTAAGGTTGGGCTTGCGCTTGGGCAGGTCAGCATTCGCGCGAAGGCGGGCGCTGCCGCCGCGCGGAGACCTCTCCGCACTCGAGCTCATTCCCATCCCGTGACCGCGCATTGTTCCCATGGATTTAGACCAACCTCGAGCGTCTCGCAGCTATGAATGACCGTACGCAAAGGATGACGTAGACCAGCAGCAGGCCTGTCATGGTGAGCTTGGAAGCCAGCGCGATCATATCGGGCTGTCTGCCGGCATGGCTGGCGGCGAGATAGCCGCGAAGGGATTCGACGCCGACGCCGATGAAGCCGAGCAGGCCGAGCGTGACGTTGATGTGCATGAAGAGCTTGCGCCGGCCCTCATCGGGGCTCATGGCCAGGAGGCCGAACATGCCGAGTGCTGCGCCGAACCAGGTTGGGATAAGGGCGGTGGCATGCTGCGCGCCGGTGCCGAAGTATCCGATCAGACCGAGGGCAATCAGCAGAACCGCAAATACCACAGTGACTTTTGCCAAACAGGGCCTCTCCTTGAGGCTGACGCAAGGATATCAGCCTAAAGGATGCGGCAGCGGGACCCTGCGACTCGGAGAATCGGCTGCAGCTAGCGCTGGATACGCGCCGAACCTCCCTTGGCGAAAGCACGCACCTGGTCGAGCGTGGCCATGGTGGTGTCGCCCGGGAAGGTGGTGAGCAGCGCTCCGTGCGCCCATCCGAGTTTGAGGGCGGCTTCGGGCTCTTCGCCTGCGAGCAATCCGTAGATGAAACCGGCGGCGAAGCCATCGCCTCCACCAACACGGTCGAGAACCTCAAGCTCGGCGGTTGGAGCGGTGTAGGTATTGCCTTCAATCCATGCGACTGCGCTCCAGCTATGCCGGCTGGTGGAGTGCACCTCACGCAATGTGGTAGCCACGATCTTGACCTTGGGCAGCTTCTTCGCAACCCCGGCCATCATTCCGAAGAAGACGCTTGGATCGAGTTTGGATTTGGCGGCGACCTCGGGGCCAGGGATGCCGAGACCCTTCTGCAAGTCTTCTTCGTTGCCGACCAGGACGTCGACATTCTCGACAATGGTGTTGATCGTCTCGACGGCATGCGTGTCGCCGCCGTGGATCTTCCAGAGCTTTTCGCGGAAATTGAGGTCGAATGATGTGACCGCGCCGGCGGCCTTGGCTTCCCGCATCATCTCAGCAGCAAGCTGCGCGGTTGTTGCAGAGAGCGCCGCGAAGATTCCGCCGCAGTGAACCCAGCGAACTCCACGCGCGAAGATGGTCTTCCAGTCGAAGTCACCGGGCTTGAGCTGCGCAGCCGCCTCATTGGCCCGGTTGTAGAAGACGACGGGGCCGCGCAGGCCGAACCCGCGATCGCTGTACACGGTCGCCATGTTGGGGCCTGTAACGCCGTCGTGCTTGAAATGCTTGTAGATGGGCTTTACGCCCATTGCAAGCACGCGCTCAGCGATCAGATCGCCGATCGGGTAGTCGGACATGGCGGAGACGATCTCGGTCTTGAGGCCAAAGCAATTGGAGAGATTCGCAGCAACGTTGAATTCGCCTCCGCTGACGTGGATCTGGCACTCCGTTGCTTTGCGGAACGGAATGACGCCGGGATCGAGCCGGTGCACCAGCGCACCGAGCGAAAGAAAGTCGATTTCAGCGTCTTTGCGAATATTCAAGCCGGCCATTGTCTGTCTCAAGCTCCTGTTCTTTGAACTTCCTGCTTCGATCACGCGCCCAGCGACTGCTTCACGTCTACCACAACCTGGTCCGCTGTCCACTCATTGCCCGGGTAGAACTTGACCACCTTACCATCGCGTCCCACGAGAGTGGTTGAAAGCGTGTGCGTGATGGTCTGGTCCTGTTCGGTGGTCATTCCGACGTCGAAGAACTTTGCCATTTCCTTGAGCACCGCAGGCTCGGGCACGGCGAAGTCCCAGTTAGCAAATGCAAATTTAGAGCTGCTCCCGATGTACTCCTCGCCGTAGGCCTTCAGGCGCTCGGGCGTGTCATGCTCCGGGTCGAAGCTTACGCAAAGTAGATGCGTCTTCCCTTTCAGCTTTGGATCGGCTGAAAGCTGCTTATCAATGCTGGCGAAGTTGCGCGTGACGAGCGGGCAGAAATTCGGCAGCGGGCAGCGTGTGTAGATAAACGTGATGAGCAGGTTTTTGCCGCGAAACTGATGGAGATGGATGATGCGGCCGTCCTGGTTGCGCAGCTTGAAATCGGGAACGGCATCGCCCTGCGCGGGGACGTGATAGATCGTCGCAGGCTTGTAGTCGGGCTTGCCCTGCGCGACCACCACGATGTGGTCGAGAACAACGTCCGCATCGGACTCCTGCGATACAAGAAGATCGGCGGCGAGAACGTCGCCTGGATGAAGCTCGCTGAGGATGTTCGGGTCTTTGAGCTTGTAGGGCATGGTCATGGCTTCCATGAAGCCCGGAATCGCTTCATGGTTGATGGTGACCTCGCCGGTGGCGGCGTTTATCGAGACGACCTTCCCTCGCAGCTTGTAGATCTTGTACGAACTCTCCGCGGCCGAGCCGGAAGGCGCCGCCTGCTGCCGGTGACAGCCGGTAGCCATCGACATCGCGATCACTGCGAGCACCAGAAATGTACGTATCACTCACCAGTTTACAACCGGGCTCTGGCTCGGAAATACCTCTGGTTCGCGGGGTTTAGGAGCGCCCTGTTTCCCACAGAGAACGTCGGCGTCGAACGGCGTATAACGCAGGTATGGGCACTCAACCTGGGGCCAGCGTTGACGCATGGTTGCGCGAGGGCGGCCTTGTTGTCGCATCGAGCGATCGCGCTGCGCGTGCCATTCTCGCGGCTTTCCATCGCCGACGCCGGTCTGAGGGGCTCAAGGCGTGGCCGGCACCAAGAGTGGCGGACTGGAACGCGTTTGCCCGGACCGCCTGGGAGGAGCGCAACAGCGAAGGCCATCTGCTGCTGAACGCCGCCCAGGAATTGGCTATCTGGTCGGAGATCGTCCGAAGCGATCAGTATTTGCCCACCGCGCTGCCGGCGTCGATTCGTCGCCTTGCAGCCATGGCGATGGAAGCACACGAGCTGATCTGCGCTTACACGCCGCGATTGCTCCGAGACGAGGCCCGCGCGGGGTGGGAGCAGGACGCCGGGGCCTTCAGCGGCTGGCTCTCCGAGTTCAACAAGGAGTGCCGTAAAAAGAGTCTGAGCAGCACGAGCCGTGTTCCGCTTGAGCTCATCACGTACTTGCGCGATGACTCATCACCGCGCGAGCCGGTGCGGCTGGCGGGATTCGACCGGATACTTCCCGTACAGCGGGAGCTTTTCGACGTCTGGGGCCCGTGGCACGTTTTCGAATCCGAGTCGATCGGCTCGCAAACGCACTTCTACTCGGCTCCCGACGGGCAGACAGAAGTCGAGGCCTGCGCGTTCTGGTGCCAGCGCCAACTCGCCGAACATCCGGAGCGGAGGATCCTTGTCATTACGCAGGAGCAGGCACAGAGGAGAGGCGAGATCGAGCGCGCCTTCCTGAGATTCGGAAATCGCGCGGGCACCTCCCTGTTCGAGTTCTCGCTTGGCGCTCCGCTTACCCAAATACCTCTTGTGCGCTCGGCGCTGCTGCTGCTTCGGTGGCTGCACACACCTCTGAGCGAAACCGAGTTGGACTGGCTGTTCGCGTCCGGCTTTGCGGCTAACGACGATGAATCTTCTGCTCTGCAGTTGGCTATGCGACTGCTGAGATCGCGCGACGAGCAGCGACCGCGATGGGAGTTGCAGGGCTTTCTCAATCATGCTCCGGCTTCGGCGCTTCCGCAGGAGTGGGGGCGCAGGTTAATCACTGCCCAGCGCAGCCTGAAGGAACAGCTTCACTCGCAAAGCCCGGTCAGCTGGGCAGACAAAGTGTCGGGCCTGCTGGCGGAGATGGGCTGGCGCGGCGCACTTCCGCAGAACAGCATCGAGTTCCAGCAGCAGCGCAGGTGGACACAGGCCATCGACACGGCCGGATCTCTCGGGTTTGATGGACGCCGGCTCACCTGGACTGAATTTCTGGCTGAGCTGGAGCACGCGGCAGGCGAGATTCTGTTTGCACCGCAGTCGGCGGATGCGCCGATTCAGATTGCGGGTCCGGCAGAGTCGGCCGGGCTTACCGCGGACGCGATCTGGTTTCTGGGTGCGGATGAGGAATCGTGGCCGGCCGTAGCTTCGACACATCCATTTCTGCCGCTGCACGTTCAGCGCGAGTATGGGATGCCGCATTCGTCTCATCTCGCAGACTGGGAGTTTTCCAAGGCGATTACAACGCGGCTGCTGGCGTCAGCGCCGTCGGTACACTTCAGCTTCGCCTCGCATAAGGGAGATGTCGAGAGCCGTCCCTCGCGGCTGATGCTGCAGATGGTGGGGGAAGCAGCGCCGATTCCGCAAGATATGCTTCCACCACCGCACGAGACGCCCGCAACCTATGCGACGGAGGACTTCAGCAGAATTCCCTACACCGGGGGACATCTTCACGGGGGTTCCGCCGTTCTGTCAGCTCAGTCGCAATGCCCTTTCAAGGCGTTCGCGACGGCCAGACTCGGAGCACGAAGCTGGGATCCGGCGGAGAACGGACTCAATGCTAAGCAGCGCGGACAGATCCTGCATGATGTGTTGCATTCGATCTGGTCAGGGCGTCCGAAGGGCATCCGAAGCCATGGCGATCTGATGAAGATCGACACCGAAGATCTACCCAAGTTCGTGCGGAAGCACGTGAACAGCGTGATGGAAGCGGGCGTGCCTGGACAGGTACGGGAGCAGATGCCGGCGATGTATCTCGATCTCGAAGAGTCGCGGCTCACGCGCTTGATTACCGAATGGCTTCTGTTCGAAACAAGGCGGGTCCCATTCACCGTGGATGCGACAGAGGCGAAGAGCGCCGTAACGATAGCAGGTCTGAACATGAATCTGCGGCTCGATCGCGTGGACCGCCTCCATGACGGCTCGCAACTTGTCGTCGATTACAAGACGGGCACGGTGGATCCGAAGGCGTGGGACCTGCCACGCCCCGATGATGTGCAGCTGCCGCTGTATAAGCTATTCGGGCTGGCTCCTCTGCAGCGATCCCTGTTCGACAGCTACGCCGGGCCTGCGAGTGGCGGGCTGGTGTTTGCACGGGTTCGAACCGGAGACACCTGCTTTGCCGGCCGGGTCGCGGACGCGAAAGGCACACTCGATCCAGATCTCAAGGGCAACAGCCTGCTGGTGAAGCGGAAGCTTACGTCCGGCGAAGAAGACGCGTGGAAGGGATACATCGAATCTCTCGCGGAGGAGTTTGTCCGCGGGCGAGCAGAGGTCGATCCACGAGACTATCCGAAGACCTGCGAGCAATGCGGGCTGCAGCCGGTCTGCCGCATTCAGGAACCAGAAAATCGCCGGCGTTTCGAAAAGCCGGGCGAGTTGCAGGACGGGGAGCAGATCGATGCGCCCGAATAGCTCGCCTTTCCCTGTTCCGCCCGACCAGCAGCAACGCAATGTCGCTCTCGACCCGAAGCTGTCAGTGTTGGTGCAGGCTCCGGCGGGATCGGGGAAGACCGATCTGCTCACGCGGCGATTTCTGCGTCTGCTCGCAGAGGTGGATGATCCCAGGCGCATCGTAGCAATCACGTTTACAAGGGCCGCTGCTGCGGAGATGCGAAACCGAATTCTTGAAGAGCTGGAAAGCGCGGAGGAAAGATCGGCAGCCGGGCCGTCCCATCAATCTTTCGCAGATGGATCGATGGAAGCGTTGGCATCGCGCGCGCTTGAACACTCGAAAAAGCTGAATTGGCGCTTGATCGAGCTTTCTTCGCAGCTTCGCATTTCCACCATCGATTCGTTCTGCCGGGACCTCGCCATGCAGCAGCCCATCTTCTCGGGTATCGGCAACAGCCTCGAAATCAATGAGAGGCCGGCGGAACTCTACGCAATCGCCGCGCAAGCCACGCTCGAGAAGCTTGGAGACACGCGCTATCCAGAACTGAGCGCTGCCATTCGCGATCTGCTTCTGTGGCGGGATAACAGTTGGAAGGAGCTACTGGACCTCCTCGTCAGAATGCTCGGTCAGCGGGACAGGTGGATGCAGGGCTTTGTGCTGGATCGCAAACAGGACTGGGACGCACTGCGGGAACGGCTGGAGAGGCCGATGGCCAGGGCTGTTCGCGATGCACTCACTGCGCTTGAAGAGATGTTGACAGAGGAGGATCGGAGCGAGGCTCACCAACTGGCCCAGTTTGCCTGTTCAAACGGCGCTGGAGAAAGGTATGGCGGCCTCGCGGAGCTGGCTGACTTCCCGTCGGGCCCGCATGACAGTCACGAGGCTCTGGAAGAGGCGCGCGGCGCGTACGCATGCGTGGCGAAGCTGCTGCTGAAGGATGATGGAGTTATCCGGAGAAACATCGATGCGCGCCTCGGATTTCCCAAGGAGCATCTCGACGAAAAACTCCGGATGCAGGATCTGCTGGAGCGGCTGGGTGACGTGCCGGGCCTTGATAAAGCGCTCGGGCGCATACGATCGCTTCCCCCCGCCCGATACAGCGAGGAAGACTGGCAGATCATTCGCGCAAGTTTCCTGCTGCTGCGGCATGCCGCCGCGGAGTTGAAGACGGTGTTTGCAGAAGCAGGTGCGGTGGACTTCGTCGAGGTTGCGCAGATCGCGAAACAGGTTTTGCTGGGCGACGACAACCTGCCCAGCGACGCGGCGCAGGCTGTGGCGGACGACATCCATCACCTGCTCATCGACGAGTTCCAGGACACGAGCCGCCGGCAGCATGAGTTTGTGACAGCCCTGATCGAGGCGTGGCCCGACGTCGCGGGCCGCACGGTGTTCGTGGTCGGTGATCCGATGCAGTCGATCTACTTCTTTCGGGATGCCGAAGCCGAGCTTTTCACGCGAGTCAAAGATTACGGATTTGAACTCACGGGCGACGAGTCCTACCCTCTCGCGCCGGTCGCGCTTTCGGCGAACTTTCGGACCGAGCCGCAACTCGTCGCCGAACTCAACGAGACCTTTGAGAAGATCTTCGAGGCTGCGGATGGAAGTGGAATCGAATTCGCCCGAGCAGAGGCTGCCCGGCCCGCGGCAACTGCTCCCGGGAAGCGCCTCGATCTGCATGTGGAGTTTGTGCAGTCGCCCCGAGGGGGCGGCGCAAACGATGCGGAGGCCGTGCGAAGAAAGCAGGAGATCGCGGCAGAGAGGCAGGCCGCCCGGGAAGCACAGACCAGCGGAATTGTGGGGCTGATCCGCGACTATCTTGAGCGCGCAGAGAAGGCCCGTGCTTCGGGCAGGAAGTACCGGATCGCAGTTCTGGGAAGGGCTCGCACCGCACTGGCACCTGTTGCAGCCGCGCTGCGCGAGGCAGGAATTCCCTTCCGCGCTGTCGAGCTTGAGAATCTTCGCGATCGCCCGGAGATTCTGGATGCGGTCATGCTCACCCGCGCCCTTTTCAATCCGCAGGATCGTGTGGCGTGGCTGGGTGTGCTGCGCGCGCCCTGGTGCGGCCTGAGCCTGGCGGAACTGCACGATGTTGCAGGGATAGATGAGGGCTCACGCGCCGCTGCCCCGGTTCCGCAGCTTTTGCGCGAAAGATTAAGCATGCTCTCCGCAGAATCGCGCTTGGCTGCCGAACGTGTGCTTTCGGCCTGCTCATCGATGAGCGAGTTGCGACTGGCAATGCCGACGGCAGCAACAGGGACGCTGATTGAGCAGATTTGGAGAGAAGCGGGCGGAGATGCCTGCGTGGATGAGGCTGCGAGGGCGAACCTTGCTCTCTATTGGAGGCTGCTCGACAGTCTGCCGAATGGGGAGGCGGATCTCGTTGGTCCGGCGCTCGATGCAGCGCTTGCGGATCTCTGCGCTCTGCCGGATCCGGGCAGCAGCACGGATGCCGGCGTGCAGCTGATGACCATCCATAAATCCAAGGGTCTGGAGTTCGAGGTTGTGATCGTTCCCGATCTCCACGCGCAGGGCGGCCGGGGATCGGTGGATCTCTTGTCGTGGCTCGAGCGTGGATTGCCGGAGCCTGATGAAGAGGGTGCACTGACCGAGTTCCTGATCGCGCCGGTACAGTACAAAGGCGCCGACGCGGGCGCTGCGAAGAGATGGGTCGACAAGGCGCGACGCGATCGCGAGAGCCAGGAGATGCGGCGGCTGCTCTACGTGGCAGCAACACGGGCGCGGGAGGAACTGCATCTATTCGCGCAAGCCACCTACAAAGTCGATGCGGACGGGACGGAGAAACTGACAGAGCCCTCAAGGTGCCTGCTGGCGACAGCGTGGCCTGCCCTGGGAGAGGAGATACAGGCGCGGTTCGATGCACGCACAAGAACTGCGCAGCGGGTGGACTCTTCCGGCAATGAACTCGTTTTGACCTCGATTGCCGCCGGCGGCAGGGACAATCTCATCGTCATGCCCTCGCCGCCCAGGACAACCGTGATTCACCGGCTTCCGTCGGACTTCAGCAGCGCAGCCCCAGGCTTCGCCAGGCGGCCACCGGCGGAAGTTGTCGGACTCGGCGAACCGCAAAGCTATACACGTCACGAGGGGGGGCTCATTTCGAGGGCGCTTGGGAACGCGGTTCACAAGCTGCTCGAAGAGCTGAGCCGGCTTCGGCAGTCGATGGAATGGGAGCAATGCCGCACGGCACTCGAGGGACTCCGCGCCCGCACGATCGCCGCGATCCGCGCGCTCGGGGTCGCGAAGGCAGATGCGGACACGATCAGCAGAGAGGCATACGAGATTGCGTTCAAAGCGACGTATGAACAGCATGGCCAGTGGATCTTGTCGCCGCATCGAGAGTCGGCGACCGAAGCCGGGTGGGCAGGAACGTTATCCGGCACGCTGCACCAGATCCGAATCGATCGGATGTTCCACGCTGGAGTAAATCCGTTGTCGGAGGGCGATGACGCTCTCTGGATCGTTGACTACAAGACAGCGCGAGTGGAATCGCAAGACTCTGCATCAGCAATTGCCGCCCTGCGGAAGACATTCGCGCCGCAGCTTGAGATGTATGCATCCATTTTGCGCAATCTACACGGCAGCGAAACTCAGATCCGCGCAGGCCTTTACTATCCCCGCATGACGCTATTCGACTGGTGGGACGTCTAGCGCGGTTGGGGCTGGATGCCCAGGCCGATGGACCTCATGAGCTCCAGTGCATTACTTGTCTTCACCACACCTGGCTTAAGTTTGTAGTCGAATATCAGCCGGCCGTTCTCGAGACGGTCTTCGAAGTGACAGTTCACCGCTCGGTCCGGCATCGTGGCGGGTATCTCCGCAAGCGCAAGGTCGTGTGTGCTGACGATGCCGATTGCGCCGCGATCGATCAGGCTGCGCACAATGAGACGCGTACCTTCGAGGCGATCGTGGGAGTTGGTGCCGGAGAGAAGTTCATCCATTAGGAAGAGGACGGGAGTTTCGCCTGCAGCGAGATCTTCGGCGACTTTCAGTCGCTGAATTTCCGCGTAGAAGCGCGATGTTCCTCCAGAGAGCGAATCGAGGACGCAGATGGAGGCTGCAACGGAGAGAGGCGAAAGCTTGAGCGACGCGGCTCTGACCGGCGCACCGCACTGCGCGAGCACTGCATTCACGCCGACGCTGCGGATGAAGGTGCTCTTCCCTGCCATATTTGGGCCGCTGAGGACGATGAGCTGAAGTCCGTCGCCAAACTTCACGTCATTGCGGATTGCCTTGTCCTGAGGCAAGAGCGGATGCGCCATCGATACTGCGTCGAACAGCGGCCCGTCATTGACGAGTTCCGGCAAAACGTCCGCCGGATGTTCGAATGCGTATGCCGCAAGAGCGGTTAACGCCTCGAACTCACCAACAGCCTCAAGCCACTCGCGGATATGGGGCCCGAACTCAAGCTGCCATCTTTCTGCGCGAAATACGCACTGCGCGCTCCAGAAGACAAGCACGTCCAGGAGCCGCATCGCCGGGTTGCGCCGGTTCTCGAGGTAGCCGACGATGCGATCAAGCCGGCGAATCGCGTCAGAAGGTGCGAAGTTCGCGTGCCGCAACCGGGCCTGAATGGCAGTCAGCTTCGGTGCTTCAAATTGGCTGCGGTCGATGAGGCGAAGCACCCCGGCGAGGATGTCGAGGTCGTGCGTCGCCTCTTCGATTTTGTCGGCAGCTTCATCCCAACGCCCGTGAATGCGATGCGCCCAGGCCAAGTTCAGTGCCGAGATTGCCAGGGCAGCCGAGCCCAGGCCCCATGCACCCCAGGCGATCAGACCGGCGATCCACAGCAAGGCGAGCATGGTGCTCGTAACGCGAATCGAACGATCGCTCAGCAGCGGCTTGCGCTCGCCCCAGCTAGCAAGCGCGTCAGGATGCACTCCGGCGCGCACGGTTTCGCCGAGACAGAACAACTGCTCCCGAAGGTCGGTGCGGAGCTTCAGGTCGGCGATGGCGCCATGCCGCAACGCGAGCTCAGCGACGGGCGCCGGGTGCAGCAGCCAATCTGCGAGCGTGTCTTCCCCGGCCCTTGTTCGCGCGGTGCAAAGAAGCTCGAACAGAGATGCCGGACCGAAGATGTCGAGATCGCGCGCGTACGGATGAGCTGGGTTTAGAAAGCGCTCGCCGGTTTCGTTTGTGCCGGCCCATCGATCCTGAAGTCGGGCGAGGCCGCGTTCGTAGAAGGTAATGGACCGAAGACGATGTCGAATCTGCTGCAGGCGGTTCTCGTGCCGGACGGCAAGGTAGACGAACACCCCGGCGGGCACGAGGAGCAGAACCAGGAACTTGGTATGCCAAAGGAGTACGACGGCGGCTGCGATGGTTACGAAGGCGACAACCAGCTTCGAGTAGCCAAGCTGTTTCTCCGCGGCTTCGTCGATTGCCTGCTTGCTCTTAAGCTGATCGAGGCGGCGCTGGTAGAGGTCCCCAGGAGTGTGTACACCGTGCTCTGTTTCGCCTGAACTCATCGCCCGCTCCGCCGCTTTTTCAAGACTAACGCAGCGAAGTTGAAGTTCAGACCGGTGGGACTAGCCTCTTGCTTCGGCGGCCTGCTTCTGGGCCATCACGCTCTTGTGGTGGCGCACGTCGGAGCCTTCAATCCAGAAGATGACGTCTTCGGCGATGTTGGTGGCGTGGTCCGCGACGCGCTCAAGAGCACGGCAGATCATGAGCGCATTGAGGGCCTGCGGGGCGATATGGCTCTGCTCTTCCATAACCTTGGTGAGCGACTTGTAGGCCGCGCGATTCATCTTGTCGACGGCGTCATCCATGGTGAGTACGGCACGAGCCAGCGCCGGATCCGCATCGATGAAGGACTGGAGGCTCTTGCGAACCATCTCCGCCGAGAGCGTCGCCATGCGGGGAATGTCCACAGGCAGGTCTGACACGGCGGGCATCTGCTCCATGTTGCGGACGCGTTCGCTGATGCTCTTGGCGGAGTCACCCACGCGCTCGAGGTCTGCATTGATCTTGATCACGCTCAGAATGAAGCGCAGATCGATGGCCATGGGCTGCTCCATCGCGAGCAGGTCAAGGGCTTCCTGATCGATGTCGCGCTCCAAACGATTGATGGCTACTTCACTGCGGCTCACCAGATCGCAGATGGAGAGGTCGCGAACACGGTAGGCCTCGATGGCGCGCTGGATCGCCTGCTCCGCCAAACCAGCCATGACGAGCAGATTTTCCTTCAACTGATCGAGACTTTGTTGAAAGCGAATGCGTGTCATCCGAACCTGCCCGTGATGTAATCCTCAGTGCGTTTGTCGCTGGGGTTCGTGAAGATCTTGTGCGTTGAGTCGAACTCCACCATGCGCCCATTCAGGAAGAAGCCCGTTTTCTCGGCCACCCGGGCGGCCTGCTGCATGTTGTGGGTCACAATCACGATAGTGTACTGCGATTTGAGCTGGAAGATCAGGTCTTCTATTTTCGAAGTAGATACGGGGTCGAGGGCGGAGGCTGGCTCGTCCATCAGCAGGACTTCAGGGTCGACGGCGAGAGCGCGCGCGATGCAAAGGCGCTGCTGCTGGCCGCCGGAGAGGCTTGCGCCTGACTTCGACTTGAGGTCGTCTTTTACTTCGTCCCAGAGCGCTGAGTTCTTGAGGGATCGCTCGACGATTTCGTCAAGAGAGCGTTTGTTCTTATACCCATTCAGTTTCAAACCAGCGGCGACGTTGTCGTAAATCGACATAGTCGGAAACGGGTTGGGGCGCTGAAAGACCATGCCAACGCGACGGCGAATCTCGACCGGAGCGGCATCGCTGTAGATATCCATGTCGCCGATGCGGACGGTGCCTGTGACGCGGGCGATGGGATTCGTTTCGTGCATGCGATTGAGGCAGCGCACGAATGTGCTTTTGCCGCAGCCGGATGGTCCAATCAGCGCGGTGGCGTGATTTGCGGGGATGTTCAGAGTGATGTCCTGCAGCGTGTGGTTTGTGCCGTACCACGCGTTCAGGTTTGTTACCTCGATTCCGACTCCCACTTAACTTGCCCCTTTCAGAACGCCGCGGCTGGTGACGTAGCGGACCAGCGATACCGCGAGCACAATCAAAACGATGAGAACCAGAGCGCCGGCCCAGGCCAGGCGGTGCTGATCCTCGTAAGGCCCGGTGGCATAAACCCAGATCTGCAGCGGAAGCGCCTCGATCTCGCGGTTCGGATTCACGCTCCAGAACGCGTTGCCGAGGGCAGTGAAGATGAGCGGAGCAGTTTCTCCCGCCACTCGGGCGAAGGCCAGCATGCAGCCGGTGATGATTCCCGGAGAAGCGGTTTTCACCGTTATGGAGAGGACCGAACGCCAGTTCGATAACCCGAGACCGAGCGCGGCCTCGCGAATCATGTTCGGAACCATCAGCAGCATCTCTTCTGTAGTTCGCGCCACTGTCGGGATCATCATGATGCCGAGCGCGACGCCGCCCGAGAATGCGGAGAAATGATGCTGCGGAATGACAATCAATGAGTAGGCTGCGAGACCCATGACGATTGAGGGCACGCCATTGAGTACATCAGCGGTGAAGCGGACAGCGTTGGCGAGTTTCGTACCGCGCCCATATTCCGCGAGATATATACCAGCACCGATCCCAATCGGGATTCCGATCAGGCTGGCTATGCCGAGCAGAACGCCCGAGCCGACGATGGCGTTCGCCATGCCGCCTCCGGATTCACCCTCCGGCACAGGATTCTTGATGAAGAAATCGAGGTTGAGCGAACTCGCGCCTTTGAGCAGGAGGTAGACGAAGATTGCAACCAGGGGCACGACGACCAGGACTGTTGCCAGAATAGCTAACCCAGTCACGACGTGATCGGTAGCTGCCCGGTATTTCGAACGAAAACTGGATGCGCTCGTCGCCATCAACCTGTCCTAACCCCTCATCTCCGTCTTCAATGCACTCTTGCCGGCGCCCCGCGGGTCACCATCCACACCAGGAACCGCGCAAGCGCGTTCACGATGATGGTGACGACGAACAGAGCCAGACCGATTTCGATCAACGCACTGCGATGCACGTCGCTTACGGCCTCGGCGAATTCGTTTGCGATTACCGATGCCATGGAGCTGCCATTCGCGAGCAGCGATTTGCTGATCGCCGGCGTGTTGCCGATCACCATCGTCACGGCCATCGTTTCGCCGAGCGCGCGGCCGAGACCGAGAATCACCGCGCCTACGATGCCGATGCGAGCATTGCGCAGGACACCGGTGCGGATCATCTCCCAGCGAGTGGCGCCCAGTGCCAGCACGGCTTCGCGCTGCGAGTGCGGGACCGCCGTCATCACTTCGCGCGTCAGAGAAGAGATGATCGGCAAGATCATGACCGCAAGGATGACCGCGGCAGCCACGTATCCCAGGCCGGTCGGATTGGTGTCAGCGAAGAGGCCGGTCCAGCCCAGGTATTTGGAAAGTGCGGGGTTGACGTATTCGCGCAACAGCGGAACCAGCACGAACACGGCCCAGAGACCATAAATGATGCTCGGGATGGCGGCCAGGAGCTCAGTGATGAACGCGAGAGGCCCGCGCAGGAACCGCGGGCACATTTCGGTGAGGAAGATTGCCAGCCCGACCGCGAGAGGGACGGAGATCAGCAGCGACAACAGCGACGAGACCAGTGTGCCGTATACAAAAGGCAGGGCGCTGAAGGCGCCGTTGACCGGATCCCAGTAGTTCATCTGGCCGCTGTAGCGATCGGGAATTCCCTGCTGAAAAAAGAACTTGAAACCGAACTTGTGCCAGGCCATTCCCGAGCGCAGCATCAACTCAGAGAGGATCAAAAGCACAATTGCGAAGATGCTGAGGCCGCACAGCAACATCAGCCATCGGAAGACCCGGTCGGCAAAAGCCGAGTTTCCGCGCGTGTTCAGAAACTGCCGGACTGCGGAGACTCCCGTTCGCGGCGGTTCGGCGACACGTTCCGGGACAGAAACCTTGGGCGGAGCTTGAGTTGGCTGTTGAGAGATGCGTATCTCTGGCACTTGGAGTGTCACCGTTGATAAGGCTAAAGGGGAAAGATGAATAACAGGTTACAGTGCTGATAAATCCAGCGCATACAAGGCATTTCAGCCTCCCGCAAAGCCCGATTCTGAGTACTTCGATGCGCCGGGCGGATCGGAGAGGGACAATCCCAGCTTGGAGAATGCCAGAAGGGCGCACGCAGGCCGGGGGCTTCCGGTAAGCTTATGTGCTGAAAACCATTAAGGCTTACCTATGCGCCCAATTGCACTGCTTCTGGCTCTGACTTTCGCGCCCACACTCGCTTTCGGTCAAACTTCAACCGCAGCCCCCGTCCTTCAACCTGACCCAGTTCACCGGAGCTGGCATGCGGCCTGGGTTACGCATCCCACGGCTCCTTTGCGCGAGCCGATCGTGCTGCACTTCAAGCGGGCGGTGGATCTGGGCTCGAAGCCAACTACCTACGTGGTCCGGGTATCGGCCGACAATCGCTTCATCCTTTATGTGAACGGCAGCCGGGTGGGCGATGGGCCGGCGCGGGGCGACCTGATGCACTGGCGCTACGAGCGGTTCGATATCGCTCCTTTGTTGAAGTCGGGACCCAACCTGATCACGGCGACGGTGTGGAATTTTGGGGTCTATGCACCGCTCGCCCAGTTCAGCGACCGCACGGCTTTTCTGCTGGAGAGCGAGGCAAAGGACGCCACCGGTATCAGTACGCCGAGGGACTGGCTGGTGGAAGAGGAGGCCGGTGTCCATCCGCTGGGGCGGGACAAGGTGACGCTGCAGACGTACTTCGCATCGGGGCCGGGAGAAGAGCTCGATGCCTCCAAGTACGACTGGGAGTGGAGTTCCGGCGAGGGCAAGAATTGGGTTCCGGTCGGCAGCCCGATGCGGGACAGCATCTTTCCCACGAACGGCGCTCATTCAGCTGATACAACGGGGGACAATCCCTGGGGGATGATTCCCGATGAGCTGCCGAAGATGGAGTATGGGCCAACCGAGGTGGGGGCGACAGTCAGGAACAGCGGAAAGGAACAGCCTGGAGTGCCTCAGTTCCCCGGCCAATCCGCTCAGTTGCCTGCAAACGGACACTTCAACATCACGATCGATCGCAAAACACTCACCACCGCTTATCCCGAACTCATCGTCTCGGGCGGCAAAGGCGCTCACATCGTACTCACCTACTCCGAAGCTCTTTACGACGACAAGAGGCACAAGGGCGATCGCGATGCGGCAGACTACACCGACTCGAGCGGGGTGAGGCACCCGCGCAAAGCATTAGGCCTGACCGACAGCTTCCTCCCCGACGGCGGCCAGCATCGCACCTTCATGCCGCTCTGGTGGCGGACGTGGCGCTACCTCGACCTTGACATCACAACTGGCTCCGAGCCCCTCACCCTCGATTCGCTGAAAGCATACTTTACTGCCTATCCATTTGAAGAGCGCGCCAAGTTCGACTCAGGCCAGGCCGATCTCGACAAGATCTGGGAAGTCAGCTGGCGCACCGCGAGGCTCGATGCGCACGAGACCTATATGGATACGCCGTACTACGAGCAGCTGCAATACATCGGCGATACCCGTATCCAGGCCCTCATCTCCTATTCCGTTGCAGGAGACGACCGCCTTGGCCGCCAGGCTCTGCAGGCCTTCGACCAGTCCCGAATTCCGGAAGGCATCACGCGGAGCCGATACCCAAGCTCGCTGCCCCAGAACATCCCTACCTTTTCCCTGATCTGGGTGGGCATGCTGCACGACTACTGGATGTACAGGCCCGACCCGCAGATCGTTCGCGATTCCCTGCCCGGCACGCGCGATGTCCTCACCTGGTTCGCGAAGTACGAGCACACGGACGGACTGCTCGGCGAGCTGCCCTGGTGGAGCTTCATCGACTGGGTAGTCAAAGGCGAGATCCCCTCCTACGACGCCAATCACGAATCGTGCATGACTTCGCTCCAGTACCTCGGCGCACTCATCGACGCCGCGGACCTGGAGAAAAATCTTGGCGACCCGGTGCTGGCCCAGCGCTACCAGGCTCGGCTCAGTCATGTGCGCTCCGGCATCGCCAGCATGTGCTGGGTACCGTCGCGCGGTTTACTGGCCGAGAATCCCGAGCAGAAGGTCTTTAGCCAGCAGGCCAACATTCTCGGCGTGCTCTATGACGTGATCCCGAAGGAAAAGCAGCAGGACGTGCTCCGGCGGCTCATGAGCATCCAGCCCGGAACCACTCCCGACGGCGTGATGTCTGCTTCGTACTACTTCCGCTTTTACCTGTCGCGGGCGCTGGATCATGCGGGGCTCGGAGAAGAGTACCTCAACTCTCTGGACCCGTGGCGCGAGCTGCTGCCCATGCACTTCAGCACCTGGCCGGAGCAGCCCGGCGAGACACGGTCCGACTCGCACGCGTGGTCAGCGCACCCCATTTACGATCTGCTCACGCTGGTTGCCGGTGTCGAGCCTGCCAGCGAAGGGTTTGCGAGCGTCCGGATTGCGCCGCATCTCGGGTCGCTCGAGCACCTGAACGCCACCTATCCGCACCCGCAGGGAAACATCCAGATGGTGTATCGCCGCACGGGGTCGGGTCTGGATGCCACAGTCACCCTGCCGGGGATTCTCACCGGGACTTTTCAGTACGGCGGCAGAAGTTGGGAGCTGAAGCCGGGAGCCAACCATATCGAGGCCAGGTGAGCGGCTGACTCGCGTGGTTACCTCGCAAGAAAATCGATGTATTACCCCTCATTCGGAGGTACCGCGTTTCCAGCCAAACGTGCTACAACATCCAACATGCCAAGAAGTAAGAGCGTAGAGCCTGCAGGACATGTGAATCTAAGGACGCTTGCGGAACATCTGGAGCTGTCGCAGACGACCGTCTCCCTTGTTCTGAACAACTCTCCGTCGGCCAAATCCATCCCGCAGGAGACGCGGAACCGGGTGATGGAAGCGGCGACGCGGCTGAACTACAGGCCCAATTATTTCGCGCGTTCTCTTCGGCAAAGCAGGTCGATGTCGGTCGGCGTTCTCGCGCCTGACCTGAGCGAAGGCTACTTCACACGCGTGATGAGCGGCGTGGTGCAGGAGCTTACGAGCGCTCACTACTTCTACTTCACTGCCTGCCACGATTGGAAGAAGGAGCTGATCGACCAGTATCCGCGCATGCTTGTCGAGCGCGCAGTTGATGGCTTCCTGCTGCTGAATACTCCCGCGGAGCAGATCTCCGTGCCGGTTCCTGTGGTCGCAATCTCGGCCCACAGTCCCGTGCAGAACGTGACGAACATCGTGCTCGATCATCACAAGGCCGTTGAGATTGCGCTGAAGCATCTGTTCGAGCTGGGCCATCGCCGCATCGCGTTCATGCGCGGACCGAAGGCGATCCCGGACTCCGACTACCGCTGGCAGAGCATACAGGAAGTGGCCGGCGAGATCGGGCTTCGCATCGATCCCGCGCTTGTGGTTCGGATCGACGCGTCGGGCTGGTCAAGCAAGACCGGCGAGCACCCAATGGCGCCCGAAATCGGCTTCAAACCGATGAAGAGTCTTCTGGAGTCGACAAAGGACTTCACAGCGGTGTTCTGCTTCAACGACATTGCGGCCATTGGCGCGCTTCGAGCGCTAAAGGATGCCGGTCTGAGAGTACCGGAGGATGTGTCCGTGGTAGGCTTCGACGATATCCAGTCTGCGGCCTATTCGACACCGTCGCTGACAACCGTTCGCCAGCCGCTCTTCGAAATGGGCCAGCGCGGAGCGAAGATCCTGCTCGATCGCATCGCGAACCGAGAAGCCGACTACGCAGCGGAGATCGTCATGGCGCCGGAGTTGATCGTGCGGGAGTCGACCGGCCCGGCGAATGGCAAGCTCGCCGGTTGAACTCTAGATTTTGCCGCACATCGACTCGAACCACCGGCTGATGTACACCTGCGCGTGTGCCTCGCCGCAATAGTGCCGCGCGCTGGGCTTGTCGGCGGCTTCTTTCGTCCACTTGAAGATGGTGAGCTGTGCGTCACTGCAGTGGATCGCAATCCAGCGAACCGGCTTTTCGCTCTCCTCGCCGCAGATCTCACATCGATAAATTGTGTCAATCACTACTACCTCCGGGAATGTGTACTGCGTTCCTGATTCATTGCGCTCGTGTTCGGCGGCTATTCGAGGATCTGCAAGTCGAGAGGCGGCTCGAGCAGGCAGTCCATTTTGGCGATGTGTGCGAGGGCCCGCTTGAGCGCGGATGATTTGCACGGCTCGACAGTAACCACGAACGGCAGTGCGTTGGCCGGGTAGCCGGCTTTTTGCACGATGGCACGAATGTTGATGCGCTCGCGTGCCAGCGCCGCGGTGATTTCAGCAACGATGCCGGGACGATCAATAACCGTGAAGCGGATGTAGTGCGGCACTTCGAACTCCGCGCCAATCTTGGCCGGTGCCGATGGCACAGCCACCCTGCGCGAACCATGCGCCAGCGCGAGCAAATCGCTGACGACCGCAACTGCCGTGGGGTGACCGCCCGCCCCGTGACCCGAGAAGACCACGTCGCCGCCGTACTTGCCCGTAAGGATGACCATGTTCTCTGTGCCGCGCGACCATGCCATGGGCGAGTTGAGATCAATCAGCATAGGACCTACGGTTGCAGCAACTTCTCCGTCGACCTCCTCAGCTCGGGAGACCTGCCGGATGGTGCAATTCAGATCGCGTGCATAGCTGAAGTCGACTGCGGTGACCGACGTGATCGGCTCGGGGACAATCTCTTCGGGATCGACGATAACGCGCAGCGCGAGCCGCATGAGGATCGCAAGCTTCGAGCGCGCATCGAACCCACCCACATCCTCGGTTGGATCGGCCTCGGCGTAGCCTTTCGCCTGGGCCTCAGCCAGCACGGCTGGGTACTCTGCGCCGGCTTCCATGCGGCTGAGGATGAAGTTACAGGTGCCGTTGAGGATTCCCTGCATGCGGCGGATGTGATCGCCTGCGAGGCCCTGCTCCAGGCCGGGAATTACCGGAATGCCGCCGGCAACCGCGGCACCATACTTCAAGTGACCACCCCTCTCGGCGGCGAGGCGCTCCAGTTCGACTCCGTGATAGGCGATCAACTTCTTGTTTGCCGTGACAACGCTTTTTCCCGCTTCGATCGCGCGCCTGACCCATGTTCCAGCCGGGTTCAACCCGCCGACAAGCTCGACGATTACATCCACGTCGGAGGCGAGCACCTCTTCCCAGTTGTCGCTCCAGACCACGCTGCGGGGAACCCAGTCGACCTTCTTTCGAGCTACGTTCCGGTTATAGACATGCGTGATCTCGAGGCCTTCAGGCTTCGACTCGAGCAGAATGCGGGCGACAGAGCTGCCGACTGTTCCGAACCCGAAAAGCGCGATGCGCAGCGGTGGACGGCCATTCGCTTCAATGAGACTCGGGGAATCTGAGACAGAGGTTTTCACTTCGGACGGCATCAAATCCTTCCATCGGCAGCCTGGGGTTCAGGATGTCTCGATGATACCTGAAAGCAAGAAGTTCCCCTTGAATCGCAGGTAATGCGATGCGTCATGTAGCATGGGTCAAAGGATGCGGCGAACCCTTTCCATCCTGCTAGTGCTCCTTTTTGGAGCCGGACCTCTCTCGTTCGCATATAACGCGAGCGACGACGTTTCACTGCCCGCATGCTGCCGCCGCCTTGGCGCTCACCATTGCGCAATGGATGGACAGCGGGCGCAGGATGCTGGCGGTAATGCCGCAGTGAAAGTGCGTTCGCGGTGCTCCGAGTTTCCCCAGCACCCGGATGCAAGAACAACATCGTTCGCGGCGGCTCAAGGTTTCTATCAGGCTGCGGTCTATGCTGCGCGGGAGATCAAGTGCCCTGTTCCCGCTGACTCCGGCTGCACGAGCATCCATCTCAGGACTCCCGTCCTACGCGGCCCTCCGGCAACGCACGCAAGCTGACAACAACATCCTAAGCTTCCCTCGGTCACGCGCGCTTACTTCAGCTTGGCGCGCAGCCCCTGTTGTCGTGAGGTCATTGCCGCATGCGTTTTCCCCGCTTTCTTTCGTGCTTCCTTATTGGCTTGTTTTCCGTTCCGGGCCACGCCACCGTATTCGCGACAATCCACGGCGTTGTGCACGATGCCCAGCACCATCCTGTCACCGGCGCAAAGGTGACCGTTGCCGCTGCCGACTCAGGTTTCTCACTCAAAGCCTTTACGGCTGATAACGGCACCTTCGCAATTGCGAATGTGCCGCTCGGCGTTTATCGGCTATCCATCTCCGCTGCGGGGTATGTCGACTACGATCAACCTTTGACCGTCACATCGTCTTCGAATCCGGTTCTGCACATCCCTCTGGCGATCGCGGGGACCGAGGAGAGCGTTACGGTGAGCGCCAAGGGTTATTCACCGCTGGAGGTTGAGGCTACTTCGCCCACCGCTCTCGTCAGCCGCGCCGACATCGACGAAACACCCGGCGCAACGCGGACGCTTGGCATGCAGATGATCACCGACTTCGTTCCTGGCTCCTATATGAGCCACAACATGCTTCACATCCGCGGCGGCCACCAGACCAGCTGGCTCATTGATGGAGTCTCGATTCCGAATACAAAGATCGCATCGAATGTCGGGCCGCAGATCGATCCGAAGGACATCGACGAGGTGGAGACGCAGCGCGGCAGCTACCAGGCCGATGTAGGCGACCGCACCTACGGCATCTTCAATGTCCTGCCGCGGAACGGATTCGAACGCGACCACGAAGCAGAACTGCTCGTCTCCGGCGGCAATCTCGATACAGGGGAGGCGCAGCTCTCCTTCGGAGACCATACGTCGAAGACTGCATGGTATCTGAGCGGAACCGGTTCGCGATCGAACTATGGGCTGGAAACGCCGATCCCGCAGATTCGGCACGACTCGACGAACTCGGAGAGCGTATTCGCATCGCTGTTGCGCAACCAGACCGCCCGCGACCAGCTTCGGCTCGACGCGCAGTTTCGGAATGACTTCTTTCAGATCCCGTACGATCCTGATCCGAACGACTGGGAGCAGACCGCGGACTACTACAACTCCTACGGTTTACGCGACCGACAGCGCGAACGCGATTCGTTCGCCATCTTTAACTGGGTGCGAACACTCTCGCCGAAGACGACCTTCGAAGTGGCTCCGTTCTATCACTTCAACCAGGCGAACTACGACTCTCCGGCAAACGACTTCCCTGTTGCGACCACATGGCATCAGACGTCGAATTACGTTGGCGCGCAGGCTGACGTGCACACAAGCGTCGGGCCGAACAACTTCACCGGCGGACTCTACTCGTTCTTCCAGCGTGAGCGCGATGTATTCGGGTTGCGGATCAACGACGACAGCTTTGCGGATTCCAGCGTTCCCGACACCACCTCAACCGAGAATGCCGGCATAGCGGAGTTCCACTTCTCTGACCAGTTCCGGGTTGGCCGCTACGTTTCGCTTTACGGCGGAATGCGCATTTCCAGCTACCATGCGGCGTTGACGGAGAACGCAGCATACCCGCGCATCGGTGCGACGGTCGAGATTCCGCATCTGCACTGGGCTTTCCGCGGCTACTACGGGCACTACTTTCAGCCGGCGCCAGTCCAGACGGTCTCATCAACGCTTCTGGATTACGTTCACAGCCAGCCGGGGCAGAACGCCTTCGTCCCGATCCCGTCGGAACGCGATGAGGAACATCAACTCGGCATCACGATTCCGTGGCGCGGATGGACAGTCGACATCAATAACTCACGGAATCGCGTGAACAACTTCCTCGATCACGCCAACGTCGGCGAGTCGAACATCTACTTTCCGATCTCGGTGGATGGGGCGCTGGTGCGCCCGTGGGAACTGGCGATCCGCTCGCCGCAGCTGGCGCACTTCGGCCAGTTTCACCTCGCGTACTCGAACCAAATTGCGCAGCAGCGCGGCAGCATTACCGGAGGGTTTACTTGTTCGAAGCCGGGCGACGAAGCGTGTTCTGAAGGCCCTGATTACGTGCCCGTGGATCACGACCAGCGCCACACGCTCAACACGGGCTTCACGGCGAAACTGCCAATGCGAAGCTGGTTTGCAAGCAATGTCTACTATGGCAGCGGGTTCGCCAACGGCTTGGCAGGCGCGAATGTCGGCCCCTACAACGGACCTTATCTGCCGGCGCACACCACCTTTGATTCGTCGTTTGGACACAGCTTCGGCGAGAGGCTGTCTTTCGCAGTGAACGCGGTGAATGTGACGAACCATCGTGTGCTGCAGGACAACAGCATCACAGTCGGTGGATTTCACTTCAACGACCCGAGGATGATTTCGGGGCAGGTGCGGTATCGGTTTAAGTTCTGAGGCACGCAACAGCAATTTTCCGGGCAACGCTGTCGTCCTGAACGGAGCGGTCTTCTTCAGCGGAGTGAAGGATCTGCTTTTGGTCCTGCTTGGGTGATATACGATCGTCTACTCCACCTCAAAGAGCCCCGGCATCACTTCGCCCGCCTTGCCTTCGACCACGTTGGTGAAGGCACTTGCATTCAGAGGCGGCTCGGGGCCGATGTAGACGGTCCGTGCGCCGTTCTGGCGCGCCCAGTGGACGAAGTTCGCTGCGGGATATACGGAGCCCGAAGTACCGACCACAATCATCAAGGTGGCCTGGTCGATCTCGCGCTGGATCATTCCCATATCCAGCGGAATCTCGCCGAAGAAGACGATATGCGGACGCAGCCGAGCACCGCATGAACAGCGTCCCACTTCGCTTAGATTCTTGTAGACACGGCGATCTTCAATCGGAGGCTGCCCGCACTCTTCTGAGCAGCGTGACTTTGCCAGTTCGCCATGCATGTGGATCAGGCGCTTCGAACCGGCACGCTCATGCAGATCGTCAACATTCTGCGTGCAAAGAAAGAAGCGGTCGCCGAGCTTCGCCTCAAGTTCAGCCAGCGCGAGATGCGCCGGATTCGGTTTCGCGTTTGCTCCCTGCTCGCGACGCTCTGAGTAGAACTGCCAGACGAGTTCAGGATTTTGCTCGAGGGCCTCAGGCGTGCAGACATCCTCGACATGATGTCCGGCCCACAATCCGTCGGAAGCGCGAAATGTCGGCAGTCCGCTCTCCGCGCTGATTCCCGCCCCAGTCAAGACAAACACGCGATCCGATGCTTTGATATTGATTTTGCCCATCTTTGAATACGAGCTCTTAGCCCTTAGCTTTTAGCTCTTAGCCGTAAGCCCTGCTCGCTCAATCGCAGGTTCTTAATCCATTCTGGCATTGAGCTAAGAGCTGATGGCTAAAAGCTAATAGCTAGTAGCTGTGTTTACGGTTCCAGCAGAATCTTGCCTGCTGTCTTCCGCTCTTCCATCTCTGCTTGCGCACGCCCCGCGTCCGACAGCGGATACATGTGTTCCATCCGCAGCTTCAGCTCTCCGCTCTTCACCGCACTCAGGACCTCGCCCGCACGCCATTCCAGCTCGTGCCGGGTTGCGACGTAGTGCCACAGCGTCGGCCGGGTAATGAATAAGGAACCCTTGCTGCTCAGTTGAATCAGGTCGAATGGCGGCACTGCGCCACTTGATCCGCCGAACAACGCCAGCAGTCCGCGCGGGCGGAGGCAATTCAGGCTGCCTTCGAAGGTCGTCTTCCCTACCGAGTCGTATACGACATCGACACCCTTGCCGCCCGTGAGGCGCTTCGTTTCCGCGACGAAATCCTGCTCGGTATAGAGAATCACTTCCGCTGCGCCGGAATCACGCGACAGCTCCGCTTTCTCCTTTGTAGAGACGGTTGTGATGACACGCGCGCCGATCTTCGATGCCATCTGCGTGAGCAGCAATCCCACCCCGCCCGCGCCGGCATGGACTAGCGCGATTTCTCCGGCCTTGAGGGGGTAAGTAGAGTGCGCGAGATAGTGCGCGGTCATGCCCTGCAGCATCGCAGCTGCGGCCTGCTCGGGGCTCAGCCCGTCGGGCACCTTCACCAGTTGCGCGGCCGGCACCAGAGCGTACTCCGCATAGCTACCCAGCACGCCTACGGATGCGACAAGATCTCCCGGCTTGAACCCGGTGACACCGGAACCGAGATCTTCGACGGTCCCCGCAGCCTCGCTGCCGGGAACAAGAGGCATCGTCGCCTTGTACTGGCCTTTGCGGAAATAGATTTCGATGAAGTTCACACCGACGGCTTCAACACGAATGAGAACCTGTCCCGGACCGGGAACAGGAATCGGCAAGTCGACGAGCTGCAGAACTTCAGGCCCGCCAGTGTTGTGAATTTGTATTGCGTTCATACATGCGAAAGCATGCACCCTGACACCGCGTCACTGCAAGCGAAGTATTCTCGTTCGCCTCGCTCGACTCGCCTGAGTGAGCTTTCATGTCCACAAACACAAACCCCGCCCGGATCATCTCCGCGCGGGGCTTATGTTTTTTTGATCGCTGATCCCTGTTTCTTAAAACCTGTCACCATTCCGGTCGGACAGAATGCTGGGCTCTTCCGGAGTCCGCAGCCGCACGATGCGATCGATCGCATAAGGCGTGCGCTGCTGGCCGGTGTAGTAATGCCGCACCTGCAGTTCGCCAAGGAGCCCGATTGCCAGCAACTGAATTCCGCCAAGAATCAGAACACCGGCGATGACAAATAGCGGCCCGTGCGCATCCATCACGTTCTGATGCGGATTGAAGATCTTCATGCCGAGCAGGAGCGTCGAAATGATTCCGCCGAACAGAATGCCCAGTGCTCCGAAGGTGCCGAAGAAGTGCAGCGGCCTGCTCATGTACTTGAGCAGGAAGCGAATGGTCAGCAGGTCGAAGAAGACGCGGAAGGTGCGGCCGATGCCGTAGTGGCTTTTGCCGCGCTCGCGATGTACGTTCTTGATGGGAATCTCGCAGATCGAGGCGCCGTACCAGCTCGCCAATGCCGGGATGAAGCGGTGCATCTCGCCGTACAGCGGAATGTTCTGGATCACTTCGTGGCGGTAGGCCTTGAACGTCGTTCCGAAATCGTGGATGTCCACGCCCGAGAGCTTGGCCATCAGCCAATTGGCGCAGCGCGAAGGAATCCGCCGCATGACGAAGTTGTCGATGCGCTCCTTACGCCAGCCGGAAACGACGTCGTAGCCCTCTTCCAGCTTCTCGAGGAAGTTCGGAATCTCGTTGGGATCGTGCTGCAGATCGCCATCCATCGCCAGGATGAACTCACCCGAAGCGTTGTCGAACCCTGCCGCCAGCGCCGAGGTCTGTCCGAAGTTGCGGCGCAGCTTGACGACGAGCACGCGGCTGTCGACTGCGGCAATCTCTTCGAGCAGCTTGTAGGTGCGATCGCTCGAGCCGTCATCGACCAGGACAAGCTCAAAGGTGTCGCCCACCTGCTCCATGACCTGTTTCAGACGCGCGTACAGAACGGTTACATTGTCCTCTTCATTGTGAAAAGGAACGACAATCGAGTACTTCGGCATATCTACAGTATAGACGCGGGTCAATTATGAAAGGCGCAGATATTCGCCAGCCAATCGGGGCGAACATTGGTGTGTAACCGGAGCGGCCGGTGGTTAGCGATCTATTTCATCAAGCATCTGCTGCATCTCGCTGAGGGCATGGCGGTTGCCAGTCCGCGCAGCGCAGGCGATGCCGGCCTTCAGCTTCTCCGCCGCATCCTGGTTTCGTCCCACCTTGGCCAGGGTCTGGGCCGACATGAAGTAGGCAGCCACGTAGTCGGGGTTCTGCTCGATCAGGACATCGAATTCCTTCAATGCGGCATCCACCTCGCCACGGTTCGCCAATTCCATGGCGATGCCGTAACGGGCAAAGCTGTTTTTCGGGTCGAGGGCAAGGATCTCTTTAAGTCCTGCGATCTTGTCGGTTGTACTCATAATCTGGAAATCTCTGCACCAAGGCGGATTTGCGTAAATGACCTCTGATTGCCGACACTGGGATTAGCGGCTCGGCGCGAAGTCACCGGGTTTCTTCATTGTAGCCGGAAGCGAACACTGTGCCGAGATCCCGTTTGAGAATCACCGGAGCAAGACAATTATGAGTACGACTGAACCCAACCCGCTTGTGCGTACTGTCGCCAGCACGCAGTCTGAGATGACCGAGGTCATCCTGCCCAACGACGCGAATACTTTGGGCAATCTTCTGGGCGGGCGGCTCATGCACTTTATCGATTTGACCGGCGCTATTGCCGCGTACCGCCACTCGCGCACGCACGTCGTCACGGCGGCGATGGACCACATCGACTTCATCCAGCCGGTTCATGTGGGCGACCTGCTGATCCTCAAGTCCAGCGTCAACCGCGCTTTCAATACCTCTCTCGAGGTCGGCGTGAAGGTGTGGGTCGAAGACCCTCAGACCGGATCGCACCTTCATGTCGCCAGCGCCTACCTGGTGTTTGTCGCTGTCGACGAGCACGGCCGCCGGCAGAAGGTTCCGGCTGTGCAACCGGAGACGCCGAACGAGGTCCGGCGCTACAACGACGCCATGCTTCGCCGCGAACATCGCGAGCGAGAAGCAGCGCGCCGCAAACAGGAACGGTGCAACGCAGGCCTGACTCGGGTCTGACTGAAACCCTCACGAACCTGCTCAAGGAGCACTTAGAACAATGGCTCATTCACATGCCATGCCGCAGCCGGTTGCATTGCCCGGCGTCTCGAAAATCATCGCAGTTGGTTCCGGAAAAGGCGGAGTCGGGAAGACCACCGTCGCCGTGAACATCGCCATCGCGCTCTCAAAGCTGGGCCAGCGCGTGGGACTGATCGACGCGGACATCTACGGTCCCAACGTTCCGCTGATGATGGGTTCGACGCAATCTCCCCGGGTTGACCAGAACAACCAGATTCAGCCCAACGATACTCACGGCATCAAGACGATCTCCATCGGCTACATCTCTCCAGGCGACAAGCCGCTGGTGATGCGCGGGCCCATGCTGCACCAGATCATCCGGCAGTTTCTGCAGCAGGTGAACTGGGGCGAACTCGATTACCTCGTCGTCGATCTGCCTCCTGGCACGGGTGACGTGGTCATCTCACTCGTACAAACGGTTCCGCTCACGGGCGCAGTTGTCGTCTCTACCCCGAGCGATGTCAGCCTGCAGGATGCGCGCAAGGCGCTGGAGATGTTCGCGCAGGTGAACGTCGAGGTTCTGGGCATCGTCGAGAACATGAGCCACTTCACCTGCCCGCATTGCCATCATGAGATCGACATCTTCTCGAAGGGCGGCGCAGAGCGGACAGCGGCGCAGTTCAAGATTCCGTTTCTCGGTTCCATTGAACTGATTCCTGCTATTCGCGAGGGCGGAGATCGAGGGCTGCCTGTAACGCTCGCCGGACCGAAGAGCCCACAGGCGACCGAGTTCTTCAATGTCGCACAGAAATTGATGGAGCGCGCGGACGCGGCTGCAGCCTCCGCTTCAGACGTAATCGAGATCAGCTAGCGGATGAAGCGCGTCCTTCTCTCCTGGAGCAGCGGCAAAGATTGCGCGTGGGCGCTTCACTTGCTCCGACAGGAGCCTGACATCGAAGTCGTCGGGCTCTTGACGACCGTCAACGCGCAGTTCGATCGCGTCGCCATGCACGGTACGCGGCGGGCTGTTCTGGAAGCGCAGGCCGCGGCGGCCGGTCTGCCCCTGTGGCAGATTCCGCTTCCATGGCCGTGCCCCAACGACATCTACGAGCAGCAGATGTCTGAAGCCTGCAGACGTGCGGTTGCGGAAGGCGTGAACTCAGTCGCGTTCGGCGATCTCTTCCTCCCAGACATCCGGGCCTATCGTGAGGCTCAGCTACAGCCCACAGGCCTCACCCCCCTCTTTCTGCTCTGGGGGATTCCCACCAAAGAGCTAGCGCTCCAGATGATCTCCGGTGGACTGCGCGCCAAAGTAGTATGTGTAGACTCAGGCCAGCTAGACCGCGGCTTTGCGGGACGCGAGTTCGACACAGAATTCCTCCGCGCCCTCCCGGCTGGCGTCGACCCCTGCGGTGAGAATGGCGAGTTTCACTCCTGCGTCTACGATGGCCCGATGTTCTCCCGGGCCATACCTCTGGAGCAAAGCGAGACGGTTGATCGCGATGGCTTCATCTACAGTGACTTCGCCCTGCGGGCATCTGTCGTCGCCTGTAACTAAAGTGCACTCCCATCCAGCTCCTGTGGCTGCAATCAGCAAGCTTCCGCGTACCATCGAATCAGCTCCCCCATGCTCTCCGGGTTCCCCAGTTCAGGCGGTTCAGCTCGCAAGGCTCGGCCGGCCTCAGGCAATGCAGTCATCATCATCATTGCCGCATTCGTCGGCGCTGTCCTTTTCACATTGGGCGCCGGGGCTGTCCTCTATCTCAACACTCAGCAATTGACCGCGGCAGCCGAGCGTGTGCAGCACACACAGGAAGTGATCAGTTCACTCCAGCGTGCGTCGCTGCTTTCCGAACGTGTCCTCTACCGCACGCACCTCTACCTTCTCGACAAGGACGAGGACGATTTGAACCTGGCGCGAAGCGCCGCAAACAACCTTGTCACCTCTTCTGTCCACATTCGCGCGCTTACCGCGGACAATTCAAACCAGACCACGAATTCACAGAGCCTCTCGGAATGCGCCTCACGCCTTTCTGACACCATGGCCCGCTTCGCCGGCAACACGCCTCTGCCGACCAGCGATGTTCAGGATTGCCAGAAGACGATCAGCCTCATGTCTGATCAGGAGCAGATGCTCCTGACCGAGCGCGCCGCGCACTCCAAGAGGCGGCTGCTCACCTCCATCAGCACGGAATTCTTCCTCATCCCCGTCTCGATTCTGAGCCTGATCATTCTCTTCGCTCTGCTCCTGCGCGACGCGGTCGTCCTGCAGCGCAGCGCCATCGCCGCCCAGAAGGTGAACGACGATCATGCGCGAAGCATTCTCGCCCTCGAGGGGACGGCGCGGGAGTCGGAGCTGATGACGGCATGCCGCAACGAACTGCAGCTATGCGTGGATGTGCAGCAGGTGTACGTTACGGCTGCGACGAGCTTCTCGCGGCTGCTTCCCGGCAGCTCCGGCTGCCTGTACATGATCAACAACTCGCGGAATCACGTCGAGGCCGTCTCCTTCTGGGGTTCCCCGAGCCACGATGATTTCAGCCAGCCGGAATCGTGCTGCGCGCTGCGATCGGGTCAGCCCAGGTGGCGCAGGCCGGGTATCTCCGAAATTCAATGCGCTCACTTCAGCGCCAGCGCGCCCGAGCGGTATCATTGCCGGCCGATTGTGGCTTATGGCAATACCATCGGCCTGCTCTATCTGCAATGCGACAGCGACGAGCTGGTGATGCAAGTCAATCAACACATGGATGCGGTGCGACAGCTTATTCAGATTACCGCCCTTGCTATCGCGACTTTGAATCTGCGCGCCAAGCTTGAGAACCAGTCCATCCGCGATTCGTTGACTGGCCTGTTCAACCGCCACTTCATGCAGATTTCTCTGGAGCGCGAAATGACGCGCGCGCGTCGCCGCAAGCAGATCATGGCGGTGCTGATGCTCGATGCCGATCACTTCAAGCGGTTCAACGATACGCACGGACACGCAGCCGGAGATGCGGTCCTCAAGGCTTTCGCCGATATCTTCCTATCCAACATCCGGTCGGAAGATATCGCCTGTCGCTACGGTGGCGAAGAGTTCACCATTATCCTGCCGGATACGACAGTGAAGGGCGCCTGCGATCGAGCCGAATCGATCCTGACCGCCATCTCGCAACTCCAGGTCAGCTCAGGACGCGACAGCTTCGACGGCTTCAGCGTATCGATCGGGATCGCGTTCTTTCCTGGCGATGGCGAGACCGCGGAGGAGCTGCTGCAGCACGCCGATGCCGCTCTGTATGACGCCAAGCACAATGGCAGGAATCAGGTCTGCCTGTACGAGCGCGCTTTCTCGGCGAAATGATGCCGTCGGGGAATGCGAACTTCAAATCGTGACCGCAATCACTCGAACGCCTCCCACAGTTCAATAAACTTCGGCGAAACAGCCCCGTGCTGAGGAGCGTCTTGACATCGGTTATGCCGAATGCTACATAGGTAGGCAGCCGAGTCGCGTTCCCTCTCGGTGCTCACGGTTCTGTGGGGTGCATTTCATGCTCGAACTGAGGCGAGTCTCCAAGCATTTCTCCGGCATAGCTGCCGTTGACGATGTCACCTTCTCTGCGCGTCCCGGCGAGGTGACGGGCTACCTGGGCCCGAACGGCTCCGGCAAATCGACGACGATCAAGATGATTACTGCCCTGCTGGAGATGACGTCCGGCGAAATCCTGTTCAACGGCAAGCTCATCGAAGACGACATCGTCTCCTACAAGCGGCGGATGGGCTATGTGCCCGAGGAGCCTTATCTCTACACTCACCTCTCCGGCGCCGAATACCTGACGATGGTTGCCGATCTTCGTGGGCTTTCTGCGCGGGTCGCCGGTGAGCGTATCGACGGCATGCTGCGCCTGCTCTCGCTTTACGACGATCGACACGCCGGGATCTCCGGATACTCGAAGGGCATGCGGCAGAAGGTGCTGATTGCGGCAGCGTTGATGCACAATCCGGATCTCGTTCTGCTCGATGAGCCTTTTTCGGGGCTGGATGTCGGCTCCGCGCTGGTTCTGCGCAGCCTGATTACCGAGCTTGCGGTCCGAGGCAAAGTAGTTCTGTTCAGCTCGCACGAGTTGGATACGGTGGAACGCATCAGCGATCGGGTCGTAATCCTGCATCGCGGCAAGGTGGTTGCGGACGACTCCATTGAGCATCTGCGCTCGCTGATGGAACTGCCAAACCTTGAGGCGATCTTCTCTCAACTCGCTGTGGAGCAAGACAGCGGTTCAATGGCACGGCAGTTTGCGGATCTGATCCATGCGTAGACTCCTTTCCGCTCTCAGGGACCGCATCGCTACTCGGCTTCCCCGTGATTTCCGCGTGCTCCACTCGCAATTCCTTTTGCGGGTGATCGATCTGGAAGCGCTGTCGATCGACGCCGACATCCTCTCCTACCTAGGCCAGTTCGCAGGCATCCTCATCATGCTCAGCTTGTGTCACGGGATGGGTCTGATGTGGTTTCCGCCGCCTCCCGGCCCCGAGACATGGATTTACGAGCAGGCGCGAATCGCCGACATTCAGCTCGTCATCGGATTGTGTGCCGTTCTGATGTGGGACACGACCTTTCCGGATAAGCGCGATTCCATGGTGCTGGGCCCTTTACCCGTGTTGCCCCGGACAATTCTTCTCGCCAAGCTGTCGGCTTCGTCGCAAGTCCTCGGCATCGCGATCGTAGCACTCAACTTCGCCTCCGCATTTGCCATGTCCATCGTTTTCGGCAGCGGATCGAACGGCATCTTCCGCTTCTTCTTCTGCTGGTGGTTCACCCTGATCACGGCTTCGCTGTTCCTCTATGGCTCAGTGCTCGCGATTCAGGGCCTCGGCACACTGCTACTGCCCAGGCGCATTTCGCTGGTCGTCTCTGCAGTTCTTCAGCTAGCTGCATTCGGAGCAATCCTCGCCGGACGCTTTCTCCAGCCGTGGGTCGCAACCTTCCCGGATCTGACCAGCCCTGCCCATCACAACCTCCTGGCGTGGTCGCCTACCTACTGGTTTTTCGCACTCTTCAACTACATCAACGGGACCCTCCCCCGCGAACTGCAGTGGATCGCAAATCGAGCATCGATTGCACTAGCCATCGTCGTTGCCGGCTCAATCGGTTCTCTCGCGTTGTGCTATCTCCGCACGATGAAAAACACAGTCGAGCAGCCCGACATCGACCCCGGCTCCACTTCCATTCGATTCCTTCCCAACCTGGGCAGGTCGCTGCAGGCGGCAATCACAGTTTTTGCATTCCGCTCCATCACCCGCAGCCGTCAGCACCGCATCGCTCTCGCTTTCTACTGGTCAATCGTCATCTCGATTGCGCTCTCGATGGCCCGCAAGATGCTGACGGAACCTCCAGAGGTCATCTCAACGGGATTCATCCTTCCGACAATCATCATGATGGGGTTCGCTGTGGTCGGATTGCGCGGAGTTTTCTCATTGCCCATATCTCTGAAGGCCAACTGGGTTCTCAGAGTCACGCAGCTGCGGCCTACCAGCAACTACGTAGCCGCGACAAGGCGCTGCCTGTTCCTCTTCGGCGTACTTCCCGTTCTTGCGGTGACGGCTCTCCTGTCTCGCCACTACAGACCCGTGGGTCACGCTTACGAGCACATTGCATTCCTGTCGGTGTTCGGATGGGTGCTGGTCGAGCTCTGCCTCGTCCGTTTCGATAAGGTCCCCTTCACCTGCTCCTTCATCCCAGGAAAGACGAACATCCAGGTCATCTTCTGGGGAGCAGCATTCGTGTGCTTGATTCTGGGATTGCTGTTCGGTGCGTATGAATCCCGCGCGCTCCAACATCCCCGCGATTACGCTATTCTCATGACCTGGTCTGTCGCGATCTCAGTGGTTCTCTGGATCTCTAATCGCATCCGCGCCCGCAGCGCGGTGCTCTACTATGACGAAGTTCTGCCGGAAGTCATCACTCGACTCGGTCTGACATTTCTGCCTCCTCCGCGAACTCCAGAACCAGCCAAGATCGAACACGTCTAGATGGAAGCAAAGCAGAAACGGTCGCCCCGAGTGCCATCCGCAGCTGCGCGGCTCCGGGCGATGCACGACGAATTGGTGAAAGCCTACGGGCCGCAGTTCTGGTGGCCGGCGAAGACGCCCTTCGAAGTAATTGTCGGCGCCTACCTGACCCAGAACACATCCTGGAAGGCGGTCGAAGTATCGCTGTTGAACCTTCGTCGCGCACGAGCACTCAGTCTAAAGGGCCTTCGCGCGCTCTCACTGGCCGATCTGCAGCGGCACATCCGGCCCTCCGGCTTCTACACCCGGAAAGCGCCCGCACTGAAATCCTTTGTCGCTATGGTCGATTCCGAGTTCGGTGGATCGCTCCAGAGGCTCGCCGCGGCTCCGACGGCGCACATACGCGAAAGACTCCTCTCCCTGCCCGGGGTGGGCCCGGAGACCGCAGACGCGATCCTGCTCTACGCTCTGGGCCATCCCGTGCCGGTTGCGGACGAATACCTGCGCCGCGTGGCAACACGCCATGGGCTGGTCCACCCAGCACCCGGCAAGAACCGTCGGGGCTACGAAGCGCTCGTTCAGCTCACGACTGAGGCGTTCTCAGCGGATCCTCCCGAAATTCGCGCGACGCTGTTCAATGAGTTTCATGCTTTGACGGTAGCGGTGGGAAAGGCTCACTGCGGCCGAATCGCTTATTGCGAGAACTGCCCCCTCGCATTCGATCCGCACCAAGGTACTCCGGACAAAGAAGAAGGCCCACTCCCGTGAGGGAGTGAGCCTTGAGAGTTGGATCAGTTCTACTCTGAACCGGTGCAGCTTCGGCTAGTTCACCGTGAGCTGCGTCGATCCGTTGATGCCCGTCAGGGTTGCTGTGATGTTGGTTGTGCCATGCGATGCGCTGGCCGCCATGCCGCTCTGGTTCACAACTGCGACGGTCGGCGTGGAGGAGGTCCAGGTGACCACATTCGTGATGTCCTGGGTCGATCCATCGCTGAACGAGCCGCTCGCGGCGAACTGCTGCGAAGAGCCGAGCGCCACCGTCGGGTTGGCCGGTGTCACCGTGATGTTCTGCACGGTTGCATTGGTCACGGTCAGCGTGGTGCTTGCCGAGGCCACGCCGTTGATGCCTCCGGTCACGGTCACGCTGCCGGCTGCGATGCCGGAGACGAGACCCTGGCGGTTGACGACCGCATCCGCATAGTTCGACGTCTGCCAGCGAGCTGAAGCCGTCAGATCGATCTGCGTTACGCCATCGCTGAAGGTTCCAATGAGCGAGAGCTGCAGCTTGGTGCCTGCTGCCATCGTCGGGTTCGCCGGCTGGATTGCAACCGTCTGAACCGTCATGGCGGTGACCGTCACCGTGGTTGTGCCCGGGATGCCGTTCAGCGTAGCTGAGACGATAACCGGCTTGTTCTTTGCGTTCTTGGTACGAAGCACGCCGCTGCTGCTCACCATCGCATATTGCGGCTTGCTGCTGCGCCATGTCACGCCCGAGAGCACCTGCGTCGAGCCATCGGAGAAGTGACCGATTGCCGTCAGCTGGACCCTCGAATGCGGAGGAACGATCGGATTCGCCGGGCTGATTGTGATCGACTGCAGGGTTGCCGTCGTCACGTTCAGCGTCGCGGAACCGCTGATTGCACCCGATGTTGCCGAGATCGTCAAGCTTCCGGCGCTGATGCCCGTTGCAAGGCCGCTCGCACTGATGGTCGCGAATGCGCCGTTGGAGGAGCTCCAGACCGCCTGCGAAGAGAGGTCCTGCGTGCTGTTATCGGAGAAGACCCCTGTTGCCGTGAACTGAACGTTGCCATTCACACCCACGACCGTGGTGATTGGCGTAACGACCAGGTTGGTCAGAACCGCTTGCGTTACGGTGAGCGATGCAGTCGCCGACATGCCGTCATAGAAGACCGAGATCGTCGTCTTGCCCGGCGCGATTGCTGTTGCGAGGCCGTTGCTGTTCACGCCGGCAACGGACGCCGACGAGGAGAGCCACGAGAGGCCCGTCGTCACCGGCTGCAAGCTGCCGTCTGTGTAGACCACGTTCACGGCGTACTGCTGCGTGGTGCCGCTCGCGATCGAAGCCGTGGCGGGCGTCAGCTGAATCGACGCCGGAACCGCGTCCGTCACGTAAACGGTAGTGGTGTTCGTGATGCTGCCGTACGTGGCCGTGATCGTTACGGGGTTGTTGTTGCTGTTTGCTACGCCGGTCACGATGCCCGTGGCCGGATCGACCGAGGCCAGCGTCGGATCCGACGAAGACCAGGTCGCATTTGCCGTGACGTCCTGCGTTGAGCCATCGCTGTAAGTGCCGGTGAGGCTCAGCTGGAGCTGTCCACCAACCGGGATGTACTGCGCATCCGGGGCGATGTCGATTTCGGTGAGAACCGCGGGAGTAACCGTCAGTTGTGCCGGCACCGCGGAGGTCACGCTGCCGGAAGCCGCCGAGATTGCCGATACGCCGGCGCTCACGCCCGTGGCAAGACCCGTCTGATCGATCGTCGCAAAGTTGGTCGATGCCGAACTCCAAGTGACAGCGCTGGTGATGTCCGTCTGGCTTCCGTCAGAGAACATTCCGTTTGCAGCGAATACCTGGGTCTGGCCGGTCGCGATCGATGCCGCGAGGGGGTTGAGGCTGATGGACTGCAGCGCGGCCGCCGAAACGGTTGCGACTGCAGATCCGCTCTTCGAGCCGATCGTTGCCGTGATGGTAGAGGTGCCGGCTGACGAGCCAGTTACCAGGCCGGAAGCGCTGACGCCGGCTGCTGACGTGCTCGAGCTCCATGTCGCTTGGCTCGTTACGTCCTGTGAAGTGCCGTCAGAGTAGGTGCCGAGTGCGGATAGCTGCTTGTTTTGGCCAGACGCGATTGAAAACGCGACCGGCGAGACGGTGATGGAGGACAGCGCCGGGGCCGTCACAGCGATGCCGGCATTGCCTGAGATCGAATTCCACGTAGCCGTGACCGTCACATTTCCTGTCTTCAGAGCCGTGAGCAGGCCGCCCGCTGCGATCGAAGCGACGGTCGCGTCCGAGCTCTGCCAGACTGCCTGGCTGGTCACTGTCTGAGTGCTGTTGTCAGAGTAGACCGCGGTTGCAGTCAGCTGCTCTGTGTTGCCTGATGCCAACGAAGCAGCGGTCACACCGACATTGATGGTTGAAAGTACAGCAGAACCCACCGTTACCCCAGCGGTGCCGGAAACGGAGTTCATGGTCGCCGTGATGGTGACTGTTCCTGCCTTGAGAGACTTGAGCATGCCCGTGTTGGAGACCGTGGCGACCGTCGCATCCGAGGTCGACCAGCTCACCTGGCTGGTGAGCACCTGTGTGCTGCTGTCGGTGTAGGTGCCCTGGGCTGCAAGCTGTTCGCTTTGCCCTGCGGCGAGAGCGCCGTTACCCGACACCGTGATGGAGCTCAGGGCGGCCCCGTTCACCGTAATGGCCAGTGTGCCTGAGACAGTACCCTGCGTCGCCGTGGCGATCACTGAACCAGATTTGTAGCTGGTCAGGAGACCGGCCGTGCTGAGCTTCGCGATGGTGGAGTCGGACGAGCTCCAGGTCACTTGCGAAGTGATGTCGGCGATTGTTCCGTCGCTGTAGTTGCCCTGCGCTGTGAGCTGCAGGGTGGTACCGGCTGATAGCGATCGCGCGGCGTTCGCTCCATAAACCGTAATGGAAGCAAGCGTGCGGGTGGCACCGCTGCTCTGCGTGCTCTTATGGCTGCTGCCGCCGCCGCAACCCGAGAAACCAAGACAAACAAACAAAATCGAGCATACGATCGCGCCGATTCTCTTCATACAACAGACCTCTTCCTCAACCAGATTTCCTTCAATTTGGAGCAATTCGCCCAAGGCCGTGCGCAATGTCGCGGAAAAACAAGCAAGTGGAGCAGCGATCGAACGAATCAGGGGTCGATTTCGACGGCAGCCGCAAAGTTCTTATTCGCGCCTAGGGGACTCTGTGGGAAAGGGCGCCCTCGTACATGCACCAGTTCCGCGGCTGATCTGATTCGATACAGTAGCTAGTTTGGCGGGGTAATGTGCGTGGGTACATACAACATACGGGTATTGAGACACGCAGGTAATAGCACCAAAGTCAGGAACTTACCTCTGGGCGTCTCCGAGAGAGGTCGAATCCGGCCGCGAAGCGTGCGACTATGCCACTGGTGAGTTTGGGGACTGCGGGCGCAAGAGAAAAGGCTCCGTTTAGGGAGCCTTCTGGAAGAGGGCTGATCTGGTTCATCTGAGGTAGGCCATCGAGGTTCGATGATGGCGGGGACGACGGGGCTCGAACCCGCGACCTCTGCCGTGACAGGGCAGCGCTCTAACCAACTGAGCTACGTCCCCAGATGAAAACCTGAAACACTGTCGCGCGCTGGCGGAACCGCCGCGCTGCACAACATGTTTGAGTGTATCAGAAACGCCCTGTACCGCTCCCGTTGCCGACGGATTATGCACAGTGGATTTCAATGACCGGAAAGCGACCTGACTGTCAGGCCCCAAGGTACCCGGCAAGCGAGATCGCTCTGCCAACCATAACCTTCAACCACGGCGGCGCATGCTTGTCGTGCCCGGGGTGAACTGCCGGATGATTGAGTACCGGGAAACGCTGCTGCGAATTGGCGGCAAAGGCGAGGCAAAGCGCAAGCATCACCGCAGAGATTGCGAAGGAGAGACCCATTCGTCTCAAATCCTGGACTGAGTGCATGGTTACACCACCTGCGAGGCGAAGGCTCGTTTCAGCTGCCTCGAACCCAGACTCGCCAGAATCAGTAGAACCCGCCTCGCAATGCAGCGCCGTCACAACGTGTAACGGATTGTAAAGATTTCGCGCAGTGCCCTGCTCTACTCAGCGCGCAACGCTTCCACCGCGTTGACGTTTGCTGCCCGCGTAGCCGGAACGGCGGCCGCAACCACCGCGGCTGTCAGAATGGCGAACGCCGAGGCGATGAATGCCAGCGCTCCCGGCTTGCCCAGCGCAGTGAGGTAGCTCGCTGCAGCCTGGTCGAGACCGAAGCCGACGAGCGCTCCGACTCCCACGCCGATCAGAGCCATTGCCAGTCCATCCACCAGCACATCTTTCAGGATGTCGCGCCTCTGAGCGCCCAACGCCATCCGAATGCCGAACTCCCGCGTCCTGCTGCTCACGCTGAACGCCAGAACACCCGCAACACCCACCACTGAGATCAGGAGCGCGACAGCGGCGAATCCGCCAAAGACAACAGCGTTGAGCTTGTCCGGAGTCAGCACCTCGGCGCGCACATCTCCCAGCGTGCTCGCTTTTTCTACGGGCTGGTCGTTCGACATGTCGTGGATGGTCTTGGTGATGGCGGGGACAAGAGCATACGGATCCTGGTGCGCCCGGACAAACAGACGGCCGCCCCATCCCTCCTGCTCCACGGGCTGGTAGATGGTCATGGCCGGGGATGGAATGATGTTTTCGTCGTCGAAGTCGGGCACCACCGCGATGATCCGGCGGGGCTCGGTGCTGATGCCGATGAACTTCATCACCCCATCGGTCCATTCAAGCTTGCGGTTGAGCGGATCCTGCCCGGGATAGAGCAGGTTTGCCAGGCTCTGGCTGATAATCACGACCCGCTCCGATCCATCCTTGTCGCCGTCGTTGAAGTCCCGGCCGGCCGTGATCGGCACGCCGAAAGTCGCGAAGAACCCCGGCGCGACCGAGCGGAAGCTGGCACGGAAGTCCTGTCCATCGGGACGGCGCGCGCCCTGCGCGGCAAATGCGAAGCTGATGTTCAGCCCGCGATCGTCTCTCCACGGCGCGCTGAAACCTGAGGAGACATGCTCCACGCCGGGAATGGCGCTGACCCGCCGCGTCACCTCGCGGTAGAACTGCCTGACCTGTTCATCTGTCTTTCCGTATGACATCACGGGAAGGTTGATGGCCATTACCTTGGCCGCATCGAAGGGCGGCCTGGTCTGCTCGAGCGTGAACAGCGTCTTCATCAGCACGCATGCACCAGCCAGCAGCAGGAATGAGGCTGTGATCTGCGTAACGGCAAAGACGCGCAGCCGCTTGCTGCTGCCGCCGCCGGAACGAACTCCGCGCGCCGACAACCCGCCCTGCGCATTGTTGGGCGAGGGCAGACGGGGGATGAACGCGAGGAACACCGCTGCCACAAGCGCGAGCGCGATCCCGAACCAGACCAGACTGAAATCGAGGCTCAGGTCGTTGGCCCGTACGGAGAATCGCGCGGCGTAGCGTCCCAGTTCATAGACCATCGGAATGGCGAGCACAATCGCTGCAATCGCTCCACTGCCGCAGAGCACCAGCCCCTCGGCCAGCAGCGAGCGGCGTATGGCCCCGACGCTCGCGCCGAGAGCCAGCCGCACAGCCAACTCCGATTCGCGCCGCACCGTACGCGCGAGCACAAGATTCGCAACATTGGAACTGGCAATTACAAACAGCAATCCTGCAGCAGCAAAGAGGATCCAGAGAATAGAATTCGCACGAGCGTTGATCTGGTCGTGCATCCGCGTCACTTCGATGGCGTAATGATCGTTCGGCTTGTAGACCTCTGGATGAGCCGCGATCATGGCGCCATACACCGTTTTCAGCTCAGACCGCGCCTGGTCGACAGTAGCGCCAGGAGCAAGCCGGGCGAAGACCTCGGTCATGCGATGCTCGCGGCCCTGCACCATCGTGGCGGAAAGATGATGCGGGCTGGTCACCACGTTGGAAATGATCTCTGTAGACACGGGATAAGGGACTGCGGGCTCCAGCACGCCGACCACAGTGGCCGACCGGGCGCCCTGCAGGCCTTCCAGCCGAACCTGCTTGCCCAGAACCGTCGGGTCAGAGTGCATCTGCGATTTCCAGAAGTTGTAAGTCAGCACGACAGCGCCCGCCGCAGTCTGGCCGTCATCTCCCGGCCCCAGCAGCCTGCCCAGCACCGGCTTTAGTCCCATGACCTCGAAGTAGTGCCCGTCGACCACGCCTGCGGGGATTTCGCGCGGCGTTCCCAGACCGATCACTGTGAAGTCGATCTGCGAGAACGTACCCAGTTCCGTGATCGTCTTCAGATTGCCTTCGAGATCGTGGATCTCTGGAACGGAGAAGGTAGCATTGGCGACTCCGAGTCCCTGCGCGCTCTGGCGGACATAGAGCAGCCGGTCCTCGTCTCGATTGGCCAGGGGCCGCAAGAGCACTGCCCGCACAACGCTGAAGATCGCCGCATTCGCACCGATACCCAGTGCCAGCGTCAGCGCCACCGTGAACCACAAGGCGCGCACACGGGACAGCGAGCGAATGGCAATCTTCAGATCACGCAGAAAGGACATCGAGAAACCTCCGGGGAAGGTACTGCTGAACGATAAACCGGCGGGAGAAGCCGCTCAAGTTGACAGATACGTTGATATCAACTAGTCTGCGGATGTGTCAAGCGGAAATGCGCTGCCATTCGTCACAACGCTGATGGTCAAAGACCGCTGTCTTTGCCTCCATGTGCAGCGCGCGGCCCGCGCTCTGGCTAGGCGCTTTGACGACGCTCTTCGCCCCTTCGATCTCACCAATGGACAATTCTCGCTGCTGATGTCCTTGAATCGCCCCGAGCCGCCTTCGATGGGACCTGTCGCTTCCCTGCTGGCCATGGATCGCACAACGTTGACCGCCGCGCTGAAGCCGCTGCAGAGACGCGGTCTGCTCAAGGTGCAGAACGATCCGAACGACCGTAGGAGCCGCGTTCTGATTCTCACAGAGAAGGGCCGTGCCCTGCTTGTGCGCGCGCTTCCCGTCTGGCAGAAGACGCATGAGGAGATCGAGGAACAATCTCCAACCGTAGATTGGACTGCCTTCCGCCGGAATCTGCTCGCAGTTTCTTGAGCCGCTACTTCGCATCGGCTGCGTGTCGACTCTTGTGTACGCATCATGTAGGTCCCGGTCTGGCCGGACCTTCGGATTCTCTGCTGGCGGGGTTGAGGGACTGGCGGAAGCGCGTGCGAGTCGAACACACCGTTGCCCCTAAGGACGACCGCCGGTTTTGAAGACCGGGAGGATCACCGGATCCCAAGCGCTTCCATTTGTGAGAAGAGGTTCAGCACCAGCCCGGAGAACTTGCTATCTCAGACGGCACGCAATCCTCATCATACGTGGCGACCCGCCGCGATCAGTGACACACTGCGGGGTTCCGCGCCGAAGACTACGAACTAACAACTGATAACTACAGACCGAAATACTGAAGACTGACGACTGGCAACTGACAACTCAAAAATATGTTTTCACCACATCCACCACGTCAAACTTCTCGTCCACAATCGCCAGCACGCGCCACTTGTCGAAGGTCAGGCACGGGTGAGAAATGTTGAACCCAATCATGTCACCGACATGCACATCGTCTCCGGGAGCGATCTTCACGTAGCCATGCTGATCCATAAGCTTGGTTGTCTCCCAGTGAAGTGGGACATTCTTCGGCGCTGCGCTCCCGGGCCGGTAGTGCAAAGCCGGCCGCGGCAGCCCGGAGTCGAATGCGGCGTCGCGCCTCCCCATAGTTACGACGGCGAGGTCCGGCTCGGGGATCGACTGCACGTAAGCCCACACGTGCAGAGCCGGCATGAGCCCGGATTTCATCTCCCGTGCGATGGGATTCGAGTGGAGTATTCGCTGCTGCTGTGTCTCGTAGTTTCCGACGTCATGCGTCAGATAGCAGCCGGGCCGCAATGCGATTTCGACCGCATCTCCGAATCCGGCGGCGGCAAACTCCTCGGCCACAAGGTCGTACCACGCCGAACCTGCGCCCGAAATCAGCGCGGGAGTGCGCGCAAACCTCCGCTCTCCGAGAAGGCGTCTCATCAACTCGCAGCCTCTCCGCAGATACGCTCGGATACTGTCTTCATCCTTCAGTACGCCTTCGTACAGTTCCAATCCGCAGAGATCGACCATTCCGCGCGACCGCTCCAGAGCGTCGAGGACCTCCTGCAGTTGCGCGTCATCCCGCGTTCCGCAGCGCCCGCCGGGCACACCGAGCTCAACCAGGACCTTGAGCCGCAACTTACGCTGGCCGAAGTAGGCGCCCAGCTGTTCCACATTCGCCACCGAATCGACGAGGCAATAGAAATCGAACTCCGGATCTGCAGCAACGTCGGCGATCATCTCCATGTTGCGGCGGCCGACGAGCTGGTTCGCCATCAAAACGCGGCGCACACCGTGCGCGTACGCCACCTGCAGCTGCTGTGCCGTCGCAAGCGTGATTCCCCACGCACCGCTCTTGAGTTGGCGGTTGAAGAGCGCCGGAGCCATGGTGGTCTTCCCGTGGGGTGCGAGTTTAACGCCGTAGCGATCGATGAAGCGCTGCATCCACTGAAGGTTGTGCTCCATCTTGTCCTGATACAGGACCGCCGCCGGCAGACACAGGTCCTCGCGAAGCAGATTCCATCTGCGTGCCGCAATCGATGACGCCGGCGTGTCTTCGGTCAGCGCGCCGATTCCCTTGTTCAGCGGCTCGATCAATTCCAATGGCTGCGCGCGCTTCGAATCCACTCACACCTCCGCACGTCATTCCGCGAACCCATAGTCTATAGTCTGAGTCAGCCCGCATGAATTGCGAAACCCTCATCCGCAATGCAAACGTGCTCGACGGGCTCGGCAATGCCGCCGAACTCGCCGACGTCGCTTTTGCTGGCGGCAGCATCCTCGCAATCGAACCATCGCTCCGCGCCAAGGCCGCTAAAATCGTCGAAGCCGAAGGCCTCTCGCTGGCGCCCGGCTTCATCGACGCGCACACGCACGACGACACCAGCGTTATCGATACACCGGAGATGCTCCCGAAGATCTCCCAGGGCGTCACCACCGTCATTGTTGGCAACTGCGGAATCAGCGCTTCGCCTGTTCGCCTCGAAGCCGATCCGCCCGACCCGATGAACCTGCTCGGCTCGCGCGAGCGTTTCCGCTATCCCAGCTTTTCTGACTACCTGAAGGCGCTTGAATCGGCGCGGCCCTCCACAAACGTCGCGGCCCTTATCGGACACACTTCGCTCCGGAATAACCATCTCGATCACCTCGACCGCAGTGCGACAGATTCTGAGATCGCAGCCATGCGTGCAGAGCTGGCATCCGCACTCGCGGCCGGCGCAATCGGCCTCAGCACAGGGCTGGCCTACGCCAACGCGAACGCCGCGACCACTGAAGAAGTACTCGCGCTCGCCGAAGCACTCATCGGCGCGCACGCCGTCTACACCACCCATATGCGGACGGAAACCGACGCGATCCTCGATGCGATGGTCGAAGCGTTCCGGATCGGCGACTATGCGCAATCGCCGGTCATCATCTCGCATCTGAAATGCGCGGGCATCGCCAACTGGGGCCGCAGCCCCGAGGTCCTACACTCGCTCGACTTAGCTCGCACCACGCAGCAGATCGGCTGCGACTGCTATCCCTACGCAGCAGGCTCCAGCACGCTCGACCTGAAGCAGGTGGACGAGCGCGTTCGCATCGAGATCACCTGGAGCACGGCCTGTCCTGAAGCCGCCGGGCGCACGCTCGCTCAGATCGCTGCTGACTGGAAACTCTCTCATCTGGACGCCGCACGCCGGCTTCAACCGGCTGGAGCCATCTACCACAGCATCGATGAGCACGACATGCGCCGCATCCTCGCGCATCCCGCTACGATGATCGGCTCGGATGGACTGCCCTGGGATAAGCATCCACATCCACGCCTCTGGGGAACGTATTCGCGAGTCCTGGGCCGCTACTGCCGCGAGGAAAAACTGTTTTCTCTGCCGCAGGCTGTTCGCAAGATGACCTCAATGCCTGCGCAGCGCTTTGGGCTCGCACACCGGGGCATGATTGCCGAGGGCTATGCCGCCGATCTTGTCCTCTTCGATCCCGCAACCATCCGCGACACCGCCACCTTCGCCGACCCGATTCGCCCCGCTGCAGGCATTCATTCTGTCTGGGTCAACGGCACGCTGTCGTACACTGCTCAGGGACTCACAGGCCATCGCGCAGGCCGATTTCTTCCTCGCGAACGAACTGAGTGGGTCCAGTAGGACGCGCAATCATCTCCGCAGAACCGGCGAGCTCATCACCCGATGATTGATTCTCACAGCATCTTTCTCCTCCTGAGTGCGCTCGGCGCGGTCATCGGGATCATCCTGCTCGTCACCTGGCTCAAACTCAATCCGTTCCTCAGCCTGCTGCTTGCCTCTCTGGCGCTTGCCATCGTCTCCGGCATGCCGATGGCAAACTCCGTTCACTCCTTTGAGGTGGGAGTAGGTAATGTGCTGGGCCACATCGCGGTTGTCGTCGCACTCGGGACGATGCTGGGCAAGATGATGGCGGAATCGGGCGGCGCCGATACTATCGCGCTCACACTCATCCGCGTCTTCGGCGAGAAGCGCCTTCCCTGGGCGATGATGTGCATCGGCCTGATCGTCGGCCTGCCGGCCTTCTTCGAGGTCGGCTTTGTGCTGCTGATTCCGATCGCATTCACGGTGGCGCGCCGTACAGGAGCATCGCTCATCAGCGTGGCCCTTCCTCTCGTTGCCGCGCTGTCCGTCGATCATGGACTGGTGCCTCCGCATCCGGCTGCTCTGCTCGCCGTCAACACCTATCACGCCGATGTAGGGCGCACTATCTTCTATGCCCTTCTGATTGGAATTCCGACCGCCACGCTTTCGGGTCCGCTCTTTGCAAGAGTGATCACGCCGTGGATCAAGGTTCCCGCCGAGAACCCCATGGCCGACGACTTTGAAGATCACAACCCGGATCGCGCATTACCCGGTTTCTGGCTTACGATCGGCAGCATCCTGCTTCCCGTCGTGCTGATGCTTGTCGGCAGCTGGGCTGATGCGTTTGCGGCGAAGGGCACTCTGGCCAACGAGTCGATTCGCTTTGTTGGCAATGACGATATTGCCCTGCTCATCGGAGTCCTGATCAGCTTTGTCACGCTCGGCACGGCGCGAGGCGTCTCACGTGACACCATTCTTCGGTTCACCAACGAGTGCCTCGCGCCTACCGCTACCATCACCTTGCTCGTCGGAGCGGGCGGCGGCTTCGGACGGGTTCTCCAGGATAGCGGTGTTTCAAACGCGATGATCAAGATCGCGATGCAGCATCACCTTCCCTTGCTGGTGCTTGCCTGGACACTCGCCGCCCTCATGCGACTGGCGACGGGCTCAGCCACCGTGGCCATGACGACCGCCGCCGGTATCGTTGCCCCCATCGCGCTGGAAACACCCGGCACGTCGCCCGAACTGCTCGCCATTGCTACCGGCGCGGGATCGCTGATCTTCTCTCACGTAAACGATGGCGGCTTCTGGCTGGTGAAGGAATACCTGAATCTCAGCGTGACAGAGACCATGAAGTCCTGGTCCATCTGCGAGACCATCATCTCGTTCGCGGGACTCGGATTCGCTCTGCTCGCATCCCTGGTGATGTAAGAGAGATCGGCCGCGCGGCAACGAACTCGGAGTGTTGATCGCATTTTCATGCTTGCAGACAAGCCGGACTCATAAAGCTGTGCGTGCATCTAAGGTGAGGTCGAGGTCCGCATTTGAATTCCCTCCTTCAATCACCGGCCCGGTCGTCCACCACACCCAACGAAGTAAAGAGAAGAATCGCGACCGCCACGATTGCAGTCTGCACCCGCAACCGTCCGGTTCTTCTCCAGAAGTGTCTCGCAGCCGTCTCCCGGCTCAATCCCGGTCCGAAAGAAGTGCTCGTCATCGACAACTGCGAGGGAAACAGCGACACGCGCAAGGTAGCGCGGGACTACTGCGCCCGCTACATCGTGGAGCCGCTTTGCGGCCTCTGCCGGGCTCGCAATCGCGCGCTGGCAGAGAGCGACACCGACATCGTCGTCTTCCTCGATGACGACGTCACGCCCTGCTCCGACTGGCTCAAGCTCCTGGTCGAGCCGTTCGATGACGAACGCATCGGCGCTACTGGCGGCCAGGTAGTCACACCCGATTCGTTCCCTGCCGACCACTATCGCCGCCAGAGTACCCGCATCATCTCTGATCGCGATCCACACTGGTTCGAAATGGCGGCGTTCGGCGGAATCGGCTTCGGAGCCAACATGGCGCTTCGGAAAAGCGCTTGCCCTCCGGGAAAATTCTTCGACGAGCGTCTCGGGCGCGGCGCCCCGTTCGAGATCGGCGACGAAAGCTACGCCTTTGCGGCAATGCTTTCGCGGGGACGCAGTGTCGCGTACATCCCGTCAGCAATCGTGCACCACCCGCCGCTCACCCGCTTCGAGCTCAAGCGAGAAGCTCGGAACTCATTTGCCTACTGGCTGCTGCTTTTCAGTGAGTTTCCTCGCCAGCGTCTTGCTCTCCTCCGCTTTTTAGGCGGGCGGCTCATGGGCAAAGAGCTCGCCTGGCCGAGGGATTCACGAGAGCCTGGCGAGATCGTTTCGAGCAGCTGGAGTCTCAAGCTAGAAGCCGCTTTCAAGGGCCTAAGTCTCTTCGTCAAGAGCCCGAAGCGCCCCTGAAAGGTCGGCAGAAGACCCATTTCCGGATGGTACCTCCGGAACCTGAGTGCGATTCACTCATATTTCACCCTCTGCCTCTTGACAAACACTCGAAGCGGTCCTATCTTTAGCAATTGGAAGCGTCGAGTGCTAGCAGCTGAGTACCTGGACTGCTTGCAGGCAGATCCGAGCCCAGTCCGGGCCGGGTTCCGAAGTTCAATTCAACTCAAACCAACTCCGCGGCCGACAGTCGGTCGCGTGTGAAGGAGAAGCGAAGCAATGGCAGCAACCTCTGTGACCACCACCTTCACGCCGCTCCACGATCGCATCCTCGTCCGTCGTCTGGAAGAGGGCGAAACGATCCGTGGCGGCATCATCATTCCCGACAGCGCAAAAGAGAAGCCGCAAGAAGGCGAAGTCGTATCCGTCGGCAAGGGCAAGTCGAACGATGAGGGCAAGGTGTTCCCTCTCGACGTCAAGGCTGGCGACAAGATCCTCTTCGGCAAGTACTCCGGCACCGAGATCAAGATCGACGGTGAGGAGTTCCTGATCATGCGTGAGGAAGAAGTCCTCGGCATCATCAAGAAGTAACGCGGGGAGCGCGAGCTTTCAGCTGTCAGCTATCAGCTAAAGACTCGCCGGATGACCCACAAGAAATCGAATGGCAATAAGCAGCTGAGAGCTGAAGGCTGACAGCTAAAGGAGATTCAAGAATGGCAAAGCAGATTCTGCACGGTGAAGATTCCCGTCAGGCGGTACTGCGGGGCGTGAACGTGCTCGCAGACGCTGTGAAGGCGACGCTGGGTCCCAAGGGCCGCAACGTCGTAATCGAGAAGAAGTTTGGCTCGCCCACCATCACCAAGGACGGCGTGACCGTCGCCAAGGAAATTGAGCTCAAGGACGCGCTTGAGAACGTTGGCGCTCAGCTCGTGAAGGAAGTCGCCTCGAAGACCTCCGATGTTGCCGGAGACGGCACCACGACCGCAACCGTTCTGGCCCAGGCCATTTTCCGCGAAGGCGTGAAGACCGTTGCTGCCGGCGCCAACCCGACCGCCCTGAAGCGCGGCATCGACAAGGCCGTCACCGCTGTGATCGGCTCGCGCGACAAGGACGGCAAGTTCACTGAGACCGGCGCGCTCGGCAAGCTGTCGAAGCCGGTTGACGAGGGCTCCGTTGCCCAGGTCGGCACCATCTCCGCCAATGGCGACGCCGAGATCGGCGAGATCATCGCTCACGCGGTGAAGGTTGTTGGCAAGGACGGCGTTATCACGATCGAAGAATCGAAGACCATGCACACCGGTCTCGAGACCGTCGACGGAATGCAGTTTGACCGCGGCTATCTGAGCCCCTACTTCGTGACCGACGCAGAGCGCCTCGAGGCGGTTCTGGACGATCCGTACATCCTGATCTACGAAAAGAAGATCAGCGCGATGAAGGATCTGCTTCCCCTGCTCGAGCAGGTTGCCCGTGGCGGCAAGCCGCTCCTGATCATTGCGGAAGACGTCGAGGGCGAGGCACTGGCCACCCTGGTCGTCAACAAGCTGCGTGGAACGCTGAACGTGGCAGCCGTCAAGGCTCCGGGCTTCGGCGATCGGCGCAAGGCCATTCTCGGCGACATCGCGATCCTCACCGGCGGCAAGGCCATCACAGAGGACCTCGGCATTAAGCTCGAGGGCGTGAAGCTCGAAGACCTCGGCCGTGCGAAGCGCGTCACCATCGACAAGGACAACACCACCATCGTTGACGGAGCCGGTAAGTCGTCCGACATCGAAGGCCGCGTGAAGGAGATCCGTTCGCAGATCGAGAAGACCACCTCCGACTACGACAAGGAGAAGCTCCAGGAGCGCCTCGCCAAGCTGGTTGGCGGCGTTGCCATCATCAAGGTTGGCGCAGCCACCGAGACCGAGCTGAAGGAGAAGAAGGCTCGCGTTGAGGACGCACTGCACGCAACCCGTGCGGCGGTTGAAGAAGGCATCGTCCCGGGCGGCGGCGTCGCTCTGGTTCGTACCTCGGCAGCGGTGAAGGACCTGATCAACAACCTGCAGGGTGACGAGAAGATCGGCGCACAGATCGTGCTCCGCGCTCTCGAAGAGCCCCTGCGTCAGATCGTCGCGAATGCCGGCGAAGAGGGTGCAGTCGTCGTTGCCAAGGTGCTCGAGTCCAAGGATCAGCACTACGGCTACAACGCAGCCTCCGGCGAGTTCGAGAACCTTGTGAAGGCCGGCGTTATCGACCCGACCAAGGTGACCCGCACTGCCCTGCAGAACGCAGCGTCGATCGCTGGACTGCTGCTCACCACCGAAGCACTGGTTGTCGAGATTCCGGAGCCCAAGGCGGCCCCGGCCGGCGGCGGCCACGGTGGTGGCATGGACGGCATGTACTAGGGATCACCCCAGCGACGAAGACCCATCGCTGGGGACCCCGAGGCACCTGCGGTGCGCCCATTCGCGCCTGCGGCGCCTCACCGGAAAGTCAAAAGCCCTCGGCTTCGGCCGGGGGCTTTCTGTTCTTAATTGTCATACCTATAATTACAAGGTATACTACCAATATTGGAACAGAGTACACACCATGACCCTCACCACATCGGACTTACGACTGACAGACCGCATTTGGCTCGCCGTCGCTATGCTTCAAAGGGCATTTCCTGATAGGGCTTTTTCAAAGCATGAAATACGGGAAGAACTCGGCAAGTCTGGTCTCGGGAGTGGAACGAATCTCGCCTCTGTGAACGCGCATTTGAAACAGCACCTCGTTGCGAATGTGCCGCCTTCAACGGGCAAATACGCGATGCTGTTTGAGACGAGAGCAGGTTTCCTGCGCCTATACCGGCCAGGAGATTTGATCGATCCGCAAAGACGATCTCAACGAGGCAACAAACAGATGCCGAAACGTGAAGAGGTTCCGTCAAGATATCATGACCTTCTCGACTGGTATGAAGAGTGGTCCAGAAAACAGAGTGGAAGCACCGTTCCTGATTGGGAGAATGATCCACTGATTCGACTCATCGGATCCGGCAAACATATCTGGGCTGACGAGCACGCGGACGAATACGTAGAAAGACTGCGCAGAGAAGACATATGAGCAAGGTCTTCTTCGATACGAACATCTTCATCTACATGTTTGAAGGGCTTGAGCCAAACCGCAGCAGAATGCTGGAAATCCGGAAAAGAATGCTGGAACGGGGCGATCGTATCGTAACTTCAGCTATGACGCTGGGCGAAGTTCTCGTCAAACCGACGAAGTTGGCTCAAACCTCTCTCATTGAGCAGTACGATCGCGCAATCAAGTCCACGGCTCAGGTTGTGAACTTCGATTCGTCTGTGGCCTGGCGATATGCGTCGCTGCGCGCGACCCACACACTTCGAAGCGCCGACGCTATCCAACTGGCGTGCGCAGCCCATTTCGGCGTCGATCTCTTCGTGACGAACGACAAAGTTCTTCACAAGCTCAATGTTCCAGGGATCGGGTTTATAGCTCCGCTCGACAAGGTACCACTCTAGTTGACTACTCAAAACCGAAGGCCTTCAGCTTCTGCTGAAGGCCTTCTGGTCCAACACTCTGCTCTGACGGGCCCAAACTCACTCGGCCCGCCTTCTACCCACCTATACAACCTAAGCGATATGGCGACGTACTTCGGTGATCAGCGTAGGCGCGCTCACCGTCGCCGGAGCCTTCTTCTGTCCGTGGAGCCATCCAGCGGAGAGCCATTTCTCAGGAATAACGAATTCTGCGTTGCCGCAATCCAGGCAAACCTGAACATCGGGTTGAGGGGAAAACGGCGGATGGCTCATCGTGCGGGGAGCATTGCGATAGAGCCGGATTTCGGCAGGGATGGTCGAGAGGGCTCCCGACTTGCATTTGGGACAGACCATGGTGACTCTCCAGAAACTTATTGACCTGTGGAAAATCCAACAATAATCCCGCACTTCCCTGCGCCGCAACAAAAAATGTGCAGACCCCCTTACTTTTGGACCGAACGATCCCCCACTTCCTGCGTGTTTGTCCATGGTGTTTGTACTGGCCTTACTCTCTCTGGTTCGCGCTGCATGGCGCAAAAGGAAGCCCGCCAGGTTAGGCGGGCGTCACGAACACGAAACACAAGATCACAACAAACCTGCAGGCGACTCCACGGCGTGGCGCCGCTCAAGGCCGAAAAACACACTTGCTTGGGCAAAGAGTAGCTCCGTCTGATGCAGAACCCAATGCACACTTCGGCTTATGCGTATGCACTCTTCGGGGAAGCCTGATGGTCTGAAAGTTACCGAACGACCTGTTTTGGGTCAATCGATCCAACAGCTTGAGCCGCATACGGTCTACCGCGGGCTGGCATCAACCTCTGCGGTCGGGACGCCAGCCCGTGGGGGGTGCTCCTTCGGGAGCTTCGTCGGCGAACACACTCATCAGACGCCAATGCAGGAATCTTGAACCCGATCTCGTGAGAGAACAACTGGGAGAATTCCCTGTTTCTTGCTTGAAGAGAGGCATCGGGCGCGGAGGATGCGCGCCCGGGCATGGTGGGAAGCTTCGGCGTCTAGCGACAAGATGCGCCAGAATCGCACTTGGAATCAACTAATCCGAGAAGTACGTGTTCATCGTCCCACATCCCCGTTGATCGCGGTGAAATCAAGAGAACGAGTCAGGGCCGCCTAGGAGATCGGCCCTGACCCGAGGTGAACCCGTCCTCAGGGGGAGTGAGGCCGGGTATCCCACAACACGAGGTACATGTGCCGGTGGATGCGGTCTGCCCGCACCGCGGTTGCAAACGGAAACTCGGCACCTGCTACGATGAATCTGGCGCGGAACCAAGGCCTGCTCGAACTGACCAGGGCGCGACATCGAGTCCAGGTTTGACCGGTCACCAGCCCCAGTAGAAGCTCCGACATCAGCGCGTAAAGTGGCTCTTCCCTCCTTTCCCAATCCGGCTGCGAGTGCCCGCGTTCTCATCGTCCTTTCACTCCTGTTCGCTCCATGGTTCGCACCTGCCCGGCAGTCCTCCAGTCAGTTCGCCGACATCGCTGCCCGCGCTGCGGCTGCCCGCGACCAGCAGAACCTTCCGCTGGCCATCGATCTCTATAAACAGGCCGAGCAGGTTAACCCTTCATGGCAGGAGGGATGGTGGTATCTCGGGGTGCTGCAATATAGCTCGAACCAGTACCCTGGGGCGATCGACGCCTTCTCGCATCTGCTGCAACTGGCGCCGACGGCGGTTCCGGCGATGGCACTGCGCGGGCTTTGCGAGTTTGAGACTGGCGCCTACGACAGCGCACTGCGCGACCTGGACGAAGCCGTCGCACACGGCGCAGCTAATGAGCCTCGCAACGAGCAAATCATCCGGTTTCACCTCGCATTGCTTCTGGCTCACGCGTCCCGGTTCGAAGATGCGCTCGCGCAATACACGGCGCTGGCGCATCTGCATGCCGAGGCACCAGACCTGTTCGTTGCGATCGGGCTTGCGGGCACGAGGTCAACGGCTTTTCCGGCCGACATTTCTGCGACAGACCGCGCCTTCTACGAGTCAGCCGGCCGCGCCGGATATGTTTTCCTCTCCGGTGATGACGAACAGGCTGACCGGCTCTTCACTGCGCTGTTTGCCCAGTATCCCGCTCGTCTCGGGCTTCACTTCTACTATGGTTACCTCCTGTTCCCGCACGATCCCTCGATGGCCGGAGACCAGTTCCGCGAGGAGCTTGCGCTCAAGCCCACCACTGAAACGCAGGCACTTCTTGCGCTCACCCTGATCTATGAAGGCCACTTTTCTGAGGCCCTCGAGCCCGCGCAGGCAGCCTACAGTGCCGATCCCAATCTACACATCGCGCAGGTCGCCCTTGGCCGCGCCCTGGCCGAGACTGGCGACATGAAGCGCGGAACCGAGCTTCTGACCGGCGCCGTTCAGCGCGATCCCAATGACCTTGAGGCGCATCTCGGACTCGCTTCCATTTACTCCCGCACCGGCAACAGAGAGGAAGAGGCTCGTGAGCGCAAGGCTTGCCGCGATCTTGCGAAGTAGCTTACGGCTCCTCAGTGCCGCGATCGCCTGCAGCGCGTGCGTCGCGCTCATGTGCGCCCTGTTCGGCGTCGGGAGCGTCTCCGCCCAGCAGCAGAAGGCGCTTGCCTCACCCACCTGCGCGACCTGCCATGCGGGGGTAGCGAACTCCTTTCGCTCGGCGCCCATGCGGCACGCCATGGAACCCGACGGCGCGAACACCCTGCTCGCGACACACCCCGACCTCACGGTAAAGCTTGGCGCGTATACCTACACCGTCCAGACTCGCAACGGTCACAGCACGTACTCCGTGACAGACGGAACAGACACGCTGTCCCTGCCGATTCACTGGATCTTCGGCCAGCATACTCAGACCTGGGTGCTCGAGAAAGACGGCCACTTCTACGAAAGCCTCGTCAGCTACTTCCCGCGCGAGAACGCGCTCGCCACGACTCCGGGCGACCAGCGCATCACTCCGCATACTGTTGAAGAGGCCATGGGAAGACGCCTGCCCATCTGGGAGACGCGCGTCTGCTTCGACTGCCACGCAACGGGTGTGGGCAATAGACTTGATGTTGTGAAGATTACGCCGGGCCTCGAATGCGAACACTGTCACACAGGCTCACAACAGCACATGGCCGATGCTGCCCGCGACAACTTCAAGACGCTGCCCCCCTCTTTGAAGCATCTCGATGCCGAGCAAATCTCCACTTTCTGCGGTCGGTGTCATCGCACCTTCGATACCGTGATGCGCAACCGCTGGCACGGTCCCGCTTTTGTCCGCTTTCAGCCCTACCGCATGGCACTGAGCAAGTGCTTCGTCGGTAATGACCCGCGCATCGCATGCACGGCGTGCCACAATCCTCACCAGACGCTGAATCACAGCGCTGCCTATTACGATTCGAAGTGCCTCGCCTGTCACGGTGAAGCAAAGACCGCAGCGGCAGCCAACAATCTTCAAACTGCCAAGACCTGTCCGGTCGCGAAGTCGAATTGCGCCAGCTGCCACATGCCCAAGGTCGAACTCCCCGGCGGGCATGCTCAGTTCACAGACCACTTCATTCGCGTCGTCAAGCCCGGCAAGATCTATCCCGAATAGAAAATCTTCAAAAGAAGAGCGCGACGATCATCGACCGCCGCGCTTTCCGGAGAGTTTCGAATCAGGCTAGAAGATCAATTTTCCGCCCAGTTCGAACGTTCTTGGATCCTGCACACCGCTCACTTCACCGAAATCGCTTCCGCTAAAGTTGTTGCGAATGCCGTTGAACTGCGTGTGGTTAAACGTGTTGAACGACTCGGCGCGGAACTCAAAGCGCGTTCCCTCGGTCATATGGAACGCCTTGTAGATGTTCGTGCCGAAGTTGGTGCGGCCAGGACCTACGACCACGTCGCGGCGCGCACTGCCGAAACCGAGGTTCTTGCCGCCGTTCCACAACGGAAGCGGAGCAGAGAATCCAGCCGGAGAGACCCACTGGTAGTTGCCCTTTGAGTTTCTCGCCTTCGGATATTGCACCTTGCCGTTGAAGTCGGGACGGATGGTGTAGTCGCCACCCAGACCCACCGTGTCGGAGCCGCCATAACCCGGAGCATTGCCGCCAGCCCACGGCAGACCCGTTGAGGCGATCATCGTGCCGGAGATTGTCCATCCACCCAGCACGCTATGAGCGATACCGTTTGAATGAGCGAAAAGCGGAATGTCGTAGATGTAGTTGAGATTCAGGATATGACGACGGTCCAGGTTGCCCGAGCCCTTGTCATACTTCAGGTTGAAAGGATTGCTGACCTGCGTCAGGTCCGCGCTTCCCAGCTGCGAGTCGATCTGGTGCGACCACGTGTAATCGACTTCGAAGCTCAGGCCGTGCCGGCTCTGCTGCCGGAGTCCAACCTGCAGACTGTTGTAGCTGGTGGTCGCCTGGTTAGTTTGTTCGCGAATGTTGTTGTATCCCTGGTAGGTTCTGGTCAGGGTCGTTTCAGCCGTGGTGAGCTGGTTGGCTGCTGCCTTCTTGCGAGTGTCCAGAGTTGTGCTCAACGGGAACTCGTTGATCGGCAGAATGATGTTCTGGTGCCATCCAACATTTCCGACATACTGGCTGGCGAGAATGAGAGACGGAACGATCTCACGCTGCAAGCCGATGCTGTACTGGGCAACACCCGGCGCCGGATAGTTCGGGTCGAGTGTCGTCATGCCTTGCGGCACAACAGGCAACTGAGACTGCGACAAGGCAGCGCCGGTCTGCCAGCTCAGGAATGGGTTTGCAAACGTCACGTTGTTAAGGCTGGGAGCGTTTGAGAACGGTGCAGCCGTAGCAATGTTGTAAATGTCGTTGCCCTGCATGCGCTCGAAGAAGGTCCCGAAACCTCCACGGAGCACGGTCTTGCCATTGCCCGTAAGGTCGTACGAGAAGCCAAGTCGAGGCATGTAGGTATCGGAGTAGTTCTTCACCATTCCGCGAGTTGTGCCATTCTGGCCGGCAATGGTAACGCCATTCAGATAGAACTGCGCACCCTTGTAGGTCTGAAGACCGGCGCTGACCTTGGGGCAATTCGTTGTTACAGCCGTGCAGAATGCACCCGTGGTCGCATCGACGGAAGGAGCCAGAGCGGCCTGATACAGCCGCGGGTCAAAGCTGGCCAGGAAGTTATTGCGTTCCCATGCGTGCGGCAGTGCGTCGTAGCGGATGCCGTACTGCACGCTCAGGCGGTTGGTGACATGCCAGTTATCCATGGCATATGCCGAAACCGTCTGATTCACATAGTGGCGAATGTCCTGCTCCTGGAGCTGGGTGTAATTGGTGCTGAGACCGAGAAGGAAGTCGACATAGGAATCGCCGGTAAGGCCATCCACGGTCGGCTTGTTGTTCTTCACGTCCCAGTTGTCGGCGAAGTTGAAGTTGCCATTCGTGTTTCCGAACAGCTGCTGATTCTTGATGTAGCGGTTGTACCCGCCACCGAACTTCATTCCGTGTTTGCCGTGGGTGACCGAAAGGCCGAAGACCTCGGCGTAGTCAAATGCTGCGTTCTTCCAGGGCTGCGACCACGGATCGAACTGCGTGCCGTACGAGCCGAGCTGGATGGTTGGCAGACGGTTCAACGCATTGGCTGAAGCCGGGAAGAATGAAGAGCCAGTCCAGCCTGAGGGCTTGGTAAACGACGGGCCCGATGGCTGAATGTTGATCTTGTTGCCGTCAAAGTTAAAAGCGGCTTCAAGAAGCACGTTCGGCGTCATAGAACCGGTCAGCTTGATCACAGAGCTCCAGGACGGGTTGCTGAAGTTTGAGCCGACTGTCGGATAGCTGTCGCCGCTCCACATCGATGTGGCATAGGTCTGGCTGACCGAGTCGCCGATGTAGTGACCGAAGAGCTGCCACTTGTCGTTGATATTGTGATCGATACGGAACAGTTCCTCGCGCACGTTGGTCGGCTGCTTCGAAGACATCGAGACCAGATCGCCCGCGGTGTTGGCCTTCGGAATCGCGCCTGTGCTCATGAACTGCAGAGCCACGGGATCCAGCAGGTTCGCCTTCACAACGTTGCCCGGGAATGGCTGCCCCGGAACCAGTCCGCCGGCAGCGATCGCGGCGGCGAGTGCGGTACCCGGAGCCGGCTTCGGAACGACGATCTGGTGGCCCGAGTTATAGGCCGGAGCGACGTAGGTGAAGTCCTGTGCGGACGTGATGTAGTTCGACGCCGGAATAGTGTGAATGCCGGCAGGAGCGCTTCCCTGCACGATTTTGCGCCATTCCTGGTTGTAGAAGAAGAACGTGCGCTGCTTGTTGGTGTTGTAGACGTTCGGAATGAACAGCGGGCCGCCGATGTTGCCGCCGAAGATGTTCAGCCGCAGTTCCGGCTTGGCCTTCGTGGTCTGGGTTGCCGCATTGTAGTCGAAGTAGTTGTGCGCCTGGATGGCGTCGTTGCGGACAAACTCCCACAACGTGCCATGGAAGTTCTGCGACCCTCTCTTGATCGACATCGAAACGGTGCCGCCTGAAGAGATTCCGTAGTCCGGAGGATAGTTGCTGGCAAGGACCTGAAATTCACCCAATGCATCCTGCGAAGGCATCATGGACGATTTGCCGCCTGATCCGCGATCGTATGCTTCGCCGCCGTCGATGAGCCAGATATTGTGAGCCTGGTTCAGGCCGTTGAAGCTGATTGCGAAGCTCGAGCCAACCGATGTCGGAGTGTTCGAATCCGGCAGGTTGCCGCTGACGCCGAGGCCCAGTGTTGCCAGCGCAACAACGTTGCGGTTGGCAGTTGCGAGTTCGGTGATCTGCTGCTCGCTGATCAGAGTGCTGACGACGTTGGAGTCGCTCTGCACCGTCAGTGCGTCCGCTTGTACCGTGATTGTGGTGGATTCCGCGCCAACCGTGAGCTTGGGATCAACACGGAAAGTAGCCGATACGTTTACGACGATTCCGTTTTGCACGAAGGTCTGAAAACCCTTCGCGGCCACTGTCATGTTGTAGGTTCCAGCGTTCAATCCGGCCAGTTCATACAGTCCGGTCTCGCTGGAGGTAGTGTTCTTCGTTGCGCCCGTGGCTGAATCTGTCAGGGTGATGTTCGCGCCTGGAATCACTGCCCCTGACTGATCCGAAATGATGCCGGTGACGTTTGAGTTCGCCTGGCCGAATAACTGCATGCAGGCGAAAACGAACATCAGTGGCAGAAGGAGAAATACCCAGCTTCTTCGACTGGTATTGTCTTGCATCTGACTCTCCTATTCCGAAGTGATACTGCTCTGTTGTGGCAGCCTGGGAACGTGCGATCGTGCTTCCCCGTGGTCGGAATCTCGGCTCCTTACCAAAATGCTGGTGAAGCTCGCACTCTCCCTCAGGCCGCAGCCTGGCTAAAATTTGGCTTCAGCTTTGTTCAAAAGCTCTTGCCTGATAACTGCTGACTGCAATGAGAAAAGCAGGTGCAAATACAGTCCATCTACAGAAATCCCCTCAGCAGTTTCTCGTCCTGGGATCTACCTGTAGGTGGCCCGTACCACACCTGCCTAAAACGTTTAATTAAACCCTACAAACGCTACCGCACTTCCAATGCGGCGTCAACTTCACCGGTCACAAATCGGACTGAGCGATATGCAATGTGGATGTGGCGCTGCACCAACGGGGATTAGTGGCGGTAACTTAGTTAAACTAAGCTATAACTAACATCACATTCACTCTAGGTCGGAGTTTATCGCGATCAAAATCAGCGACTCACGCTTTTGATCTACCGCTCATCAACTGCAGATGCGAGCTCACTGTTCTTTGCGTTCCGGAAGAACCTCAAGACCCACTAAAGTGGCATGTCCCACAACCGGAACAAAACTCAGCAGCAGTTTTCCCTGCGCGTTGGGTTCCATCCCCGAAAATCGCTTCACGACTACGTCGGTCTTGCCGGCTTCTGAGACGACATTGAAGTTCGACAGCAATGCTCGACCGTTGCAGAACACATTGAACACGTTCGAGACAAGATCCGCCGTTTCACTGGTCGGCTCTCCCGGCCTGCTATGCCGAGCCGCAAAGTGCAGCACGACGGAGTAGCGCCCGGGCGTAACAGGAACCGCATAGGAGAAATTCCCCCAACGCTCGGTCTCGTATAGCTCCGGATCGTCGGTTCCCGTTACCTCCTGCGCGTACGTTGCAAGCTGACCGCCTTCAAAATAGTTGTCGGGACTCCACCAATGGCTGTCGTTCGAGTAGTACGGAGACTGCCGCGCCAGAACCCTTACAGGACGAATGTGGCCCTTAAGGCCGGGCAGAATCTCGATGGCGGAAACCATGGCGGGCCGGCCGTCTTCCCCGGAGAACTCCAGATGAACTGTGCCATCGCTCGCGGGCTGCAATCCGCCAAAGACCTTCACGTCCGCCATACCGCTCGCGCCCGCATCTCCCACCACGTCGAAGTGTTTCAGCAGAGTCTGCCCATTTGCCTTCACAGTCATCAGGCGATTGCCCTCTCCGCCCGTTCCGGTCGCATCAGGACCGTACACAGTTTCAGCAAAGTGCAACCTCAGTTCGTAGAGTCCGGCTTTCAAGGGAATGTCGTAGCGGAACTGGCCTTGTCTGCTGGTTCTGTAAAATCCGGACTCCAACGTTCGCCCGATGTGCAGAACCGAACTCTTCACGGCGGCTCCGCCAGTGAATCCCACATCCGCGCTCCAGAGCTTGCCTGCGTGGTCCACAAGGCTTCGCGACGCTCCGGCAAGAATACGAATTTCTTCGCCCGCGGGCGGACCGAAGTGGCCGTCCGGAGAATCGGCCTGAAGCTGGGCACCGTTTGTGGGAGCAGTCGTGCGCTCCTCCACACGGTGACGGGTAAGCATATACGTCGTGCCCACAGCCGCAATCACCAGCCCCGCGATCCCGGCGCCGATGAACCATGGAAGCCCTTTGCGGCTATTCTGCACGAACGCGCTCTCCGGCGGAGCCGCAAGCTCTCTTTCCTCCGGCGCCGTGCGACGCAGCTCGAAGCGCGGAACATACTGCCCTACCGGGATCGTGATCTGCAGTGCGTGCGACGCGCCCGCGCCGCTGTAGTAGTCGGCCAGGCGCTTTCTCAGCCTGTTCGCCTCAACCCGCACGATGGAATCGGACTCCTGATCGAAAGAAGGAGCGCGGTTAAATACTTCCAGCGCGATCGAGTACTCCTTAATCTGGTGGGCCTCTCCCGCGAAAAGCTTCTCGCATAAATACGAAAGCAAGTGAGCAAGCCTCGGCGCACGCACGAAATCCTGCGAGCGCAGCACTGCCTGCAGCTCCGCGCGTTGCGATGCTGTCTCGACCGTCTCTGCGCCTGCAGCGGCCATCTCGCTCCTGCCTTCCATGGGTTCCTGCACTACATATTCGCGATCGCACCCATCTTAGTTCCACTCTTCGGTTCCCAGCCGGTATTAACCGTGTAGTTAGCGGGCTCTTTTGCCCATGTAACGGGGTTTAACCCCGGGGAATCGAGGCTAAACGCCCCTCCAGCGCCCCGGGGCTTCCTTGCAGAACACCCATGCAGGCAGGCAGATAGGGATGAACGGCGACCGTATGGTACGTCCCGCAACCGTCAGGTAGCAGGTGTAGCGTTGTTCCCGCACTTCGCCTGGCGTTTACTGAGCTGGACGTGAGCGGTTCGAAGACATCGATCGGCAGGGTCGAGCGAGATGCTCCGTATGAGAGGTAGAACGATGCGCACACTCTTCGCCTTAATCGCGGTTACCAGCCTGGCGTTCTTTGCGGCGCCGGTACTCAGAGCGGAATCTGTACTGGACCTGCCGAAACCCGATGCCCTTCAAATTTCAAAATCGGCAGAAATGAGAGGCGACCTCGAGCGGGTCCACAACAACTTCATCCTGGCGATCAACTACTACCAGCAGGCGCTCCGCGCCGATCCCCGCAACCCGGCCGTCCTCAACAAGCTCGGAATCGCGGAACTGAAGATCGGCGATCGCGGTCCGGCTCGCAAGCACTTCAGCCAGGCGCTCAAATACGATCCGCGCAACATATCGGCGCTGAACAATCTAGGCGCCGTCTCGTACCTCGATAAGAAGTACAAGAACGCCGTGAAGTATCTGAAACAGGCGCTGGAACTCGATGAGTCGAGCGCGCCGGCTCATCTCAATTTGGCCGAAGCGTGGATGGGCATGAATCAAATCGATCGCGCCATGACCGAATACGCCCGCGCTCTTGAACTCGATGCGGACATCCTGAGCGATAGCGCATCCGGAGTCTCGGCCCGCGTCAGCACGCCCGAACAGCGCGCCCGCGTCAACTTCCTGATCGCCAAAGCGTATGCGAAGCGCGGCAACATCGACGGCGCGCTCGAGTATCTGCAACGCGCGCGAGACGGGCGCTTCCCGGAGATGGGACGGGTCTACAAGGACCAGGAATTCGCCATGCTCTGGACCGATCCTCGTCTCGAAAAGATTGTGAAGCGGTAACTACACCTGCCCCGCTGCACAATCACGCCCCGCCGCGAGCAATCGCAGCGGGGCGTGCTGTCTGTGAATCCAGAAGCGGAAAAGCTTCGCAGTCCAGCCGGGCTCTTGCCATCCGTCAAAAGATCCTTCATCTCTCCCCTCGTATACTGGGCCGAAATGATCCCGATCGGTTCGCATCCTCTGTGGCACCCCATCTTCGAAACCTTGGCCTATGCTTCGGGGTACGCTGCATTTCGTCGGGCCCGGGAGAGGCAGGGCGACATCATCCCCGAGTCGCAGCGGTGGACCGTGATTGCCGCCGCCGCAGTCGGGGCGCTGCTGGGCAGCCGCATCCTCGGGATTGCAGAGCAGTGGCCTACGGCTCTCAGCGCCTTCCGTTCGGGGCACATCATCGCCCTCCTGTTTACGCCGGGAGGCAAGACCATCGTCGGCGGCTTGCTGGGGGGCTGGCTCGGCGTCGAGATCGCGAAACGGGTCAGCGGAATCCAATCACGGACTGGAGATCTATTCGTGATTCCGCTTTGCTTAGGGATCGCAGTGGGGCGGGTCGGATGTTTTGTAGCGGGGCTCTCCGATGATACGTTTGGAAAGCCGACGCAGCTGCCGTGGGCAGTAGACTTTGGCGACGGGATCGGACGCCATCCGACCCAGCTTTACGAAATCATCTTTCTGGCCATATTGGCATTTGCGCTGAGCCGACTAGCCTTTCTTCCCAATGGGCAGCGCTTCCGGATATTTCTAGCTGCGTACCTGGGCTGGCGGATCGTAATCGACTTCTTCAAGCCGCAACCGCTCGTCGGCGGAATGAACGTGATTCAATGGGCATGCGCAAGCGGCCTTGCTGCGCTGGCCGTCTTCTTTTTGAACGATCTGCGAAATCTGCGCGGAAGGGCCTCGAACGATGCGGCAATTGCTTAGTCGAATCAACTTCGCAAAACTCTTTTCCGTGCTCGCCATTGCACTGGTCGTCTCCTTGGGAGCGTGCGGACTGACGGCTCTCGTCGCATTTTCCAGGCGGTCGGGAGCGAATGACGCCATGCTTCCTCTCGCAATCGCCGAACTGGTGCTGATGGTGCTTTCTGCTGCCGGCTTAGTCATTACGTTCATCTTGTGGGTAATCGCCACCATCATGGGCGTTCGCAAGTGAAGCTATCGCGATAAGGAAGGCACATCGTTATGAGCTTTCAAAGCTGGTGGCAACAAAAGAGCAGGCGGGCCAAGGCGATCGCGATCATCGCGACAACACTCATTCTGCAAATCGGTCTGTGTTTTGGGACCCCGGCCACCGTTTCCTGGTCCGACCAAACCCTGGGCACACACTTGAACCACAACTACGACGCTTTGGGTTACATGATGGTCGAGGCTCTGCTGGCCGGCGTTGTCTTCCTGGTCCTGATAGCATTTCTGATTTTCTACCGACCATCCGACGGTGCTGCCGCAACGTCAGGCACTACGCCCGCCGGTGAATCAGCAAACGATACGGATTCAGACAGGTTTTAGCTTTTCCGCGGAGAGGGTCACTTTGCAAAGTGTCACACACGTATCCCGAGGGGCCATTTCATTCTCTACCATTCCGGCATGCTGCGAAAGAAGCTGCTGGCGCTCGGATGTGCAGTTGCAATCGTCGGAGTGGGGGCGTGCTTCCTTCCGCCGGAACACGTCGCGCCTCCCCCGCTGCCGCCCTATCTTGGACATATCCGCACCTTCTCAGTCGAAGTTCAGGATGCGTCCGGTCAGGACGTCATCGATGGCGGCGCGATGAGCCGGGAAGTAGTCTCGAACTTCAATCAGCTGTGGAAGGAATTCATCCTTCGCGCGAGACAATCGCGGACCTCCAGCCCAAATGACCCGATCCTTCGAATCAAAATCGTTCGGAAGTCGGCGTCGATCTTTCACGTTACTGACCGGAGGCAGGAATGGGCCTTCGATCTGAAAGCGTCGTCAACACTCACAGCTTGCGATGGCCGCCTGCTGTGGCAGAACCCGGAACAGAATACGAAGTTCAGAATGGCGTTCGACAAAGGCCTTCCCTCAGATGGCTGGAACTCCAGGGAAGTACGGCATGAAGCCGCTTACTGGCTGGCGATGGATTTAGGAGACTCGTTCTATGGTCTGGATCTCGGTACTCATCAAAGAAGCGCTCCATGACTGACAAACTGCGCCCTTATCTTTTCTACGATGTCGCGATCTCTGTTTGCTCCACTTGCTACCGCCGCGTCGATGCCAAGGTCGTCTTCGAAGACAGTAAGGTGTGGATGCTCAAGCGCTGTCCCGAACATGGGCACCAGCGAGTTCTCGTCGCCGATGACGTCGATTACTATCGCCGTTCGCGCGAAGTCTTCATCAAAACTCCCGAACAGCCGATGGTCTACAACACACCCGTCAAGTACGGCTGCCCGTACGATTGCGGTCTCTGCCCTGACCATGAGCAGCACAGTTGCCTGACACTCGTTGAGATCTGCGACGCATGCAATCTCACCTGCCCGATCTGTTACGCCGGAAGCGGCCAGCACCGGACAGAGTTCCGCTCCCTCGATCAGTTAGAGGCGATGCTCGACTGCGTGGTGCGCAACGAGAAGCAGCCCGATGTCGTGCAAATCTCCGGAGGCGAGCCTACGCTGCATCCCGACTTCTTCCGCGTTCTGGAGATGTGCAAGGAGCGCCCAATCCGGCATTTGATGGTCAACACCAACGGGATCCGAATTGCGCTGGACGCCGACTTTGCCAAACGGCTCGCGCAGTTTATGCCCCAGTTCGAGGTCTACCTGCAGTTCGACTCTTTGCGACGAGAACCCCTGATGCAGTTGCGGGGCGCGGATTTGAGAAGCATTCGCGAGAAAGCTTTGGAACGCCTGAACAATTTGGGGATCTCTACCACCCTGGTGGTCACCGTTGAGCGGGGCGTCAACGACGACGAGCTTGGCTCGATCATCGACTTCGCGCTCCAACAGCCCGCAGTCCGCGGCGTCACGATTCAACCGGTGCAACAGGCCGGCCGCGTCCAGGGCTTTCAGTCAGCGCATCATCGGCTGACCCTTACTGAAGTTCGCCGCCGCATTCTCGAGCAAACCCAAGTCTTTCGGCCCGAGGACCTCATTCCCGTTCCCTGCCATCCCGATGCGCTTGCCATGGCCTATGCTCTCAAGCTTGACTCGAAGGTGGTTCCGCTTACGGGAATGATCCCGCCTGAAATCCTGATCGACGGCGCACGCAACACAATCGTGTACGAGCAGGAAGCCGGGCTGCGCGATCATCTGTTCAAGCTTTTCGCGACGAACCACTCGCCGGCCTCGCAGGCCTCTACATTACGCGAGTTGCTGTGTTGCCTGCCCAAGGTACTTCTCCCGAAGAATCTTGGTTACAAGAACCTCTTCCGCGTTCTTATCGTGCAGTTCATCGATGCGGAAGCGTTTGACGTACGCAGCGTAAAGAAGAGCTGCATCCATATCGCTCACCCGGACGGAAAACGCCTCATTCCCTTCGACACTTTCAACATGTTCTATCGTGGCGATCTCGAACATACCCGCCTTGCCCGCCTGCGGCACATCGAAGCCGGAGTTGTCTGATGAAAACGCCTATCTCCGGAATCGCGAGATCAAGTAGAAGATCACCGAGAGCGCTACGCTCACCAGAATCGATGTGCCCAGCGGAAAGAACACCGAAACGTTCTTGCCACGGTAGGAGATGTCGCCAGGCAGGCGCCCCAGAGGCACTCCGAAGCGCGAGGCAAGTAACAGACCGGCTCCCACGATCGCAAGCAGGACACCCAGTCCGAGAAGCGCTTTGCCAGGCTCCGCCACTATCGGCATAGGATACCCTGAACTCACAAAGGGTGGTTTCAACTCGACCACCCTTTGCCCCGAAGAGGTCGAAGCCGAGATCGATGCGCACCCTTACTACCTTCGCCGGTATCCTTTGCATTCTTATCGTTCTCCTCGATGCTTTTCAGACGGTCATTCTGCCGCGTCGCGCAGCGGGGCGCCTGCGCCTCACGCGCATCTTCTACATCGCAACGTGGGTTCCGTGGCGCGCCGTGGCGATGAGCATCACGCATCCGCGAAAGCGCGAGACCATTCTGAGCTTCTACGGACCTCTCTCGCTGATCTTTCTGCTCATCGTGTGGGCCTGCGGCATGGTTTTCGGCTTTTCGCTGATCTACTACTCGCTTGGGAATCCCTTCAACGACTCATCGCGCCAGCTCAGCTACTTCTCTGACCTCTACGTCAGCGGAACGAACTTCTTCACCCTCGGCCTTGGCGATGTCACGCCGCATGGACAAATTGCCCGCGTCCTCTGCACGCTTGAAGCGGGAACAGGTTTCGGCTTTCTCGCCGTCGTCATGGGCTACTTCCCTGTTCTCTATGGCGCGTTCTCGCGGCGCGAGGTCAGCATCTCTCTGCTTGATGCCCGCGCAGGGTCTCCGCCGACTGCAGCCGAGCTCATGCGGCGGCACTCCTTCGAGGGTTCTGAAGTAGAGCTCTCCACGCTGCTCACCGAGTGGGAACGCTGGTCGGCCGAGCTGCTCGAAAGCCACATCTCCTACACGCTGCTCTGCTACTACCGCTCGCAGCACACCAACCAGAGCTGGGTCGGTGCGCTCACCGCAATTCTCGATACCTCTGCCCTGCTCATTGCGGGAGTCCGCGGGCATGAGGCGCGTCAGGCGCAACTCACCTTCGCCATGGCCCGACACGCGCTGGTCGACCTCGCGCAAGTCTTCTCGCTCACTCCAGCGCAGAATGTGCCCGACCGCCTTCCTCCCGAGCGTTACGAACGGCTCTACTCGCTCCTATGCCAGAGCGGCGTTAGTGTCTGCCGTGACGGCCAGTCTTATGAGCGCCTCCGCAACCTGCGCGCCCTATATGAAGGCTATGCAGCCTCTCTCAGCGACCACCTCTGCATGCCCCTCCCACCATGGATCGCCGAGCAGCCGCACAAAGACAACTGGCTGGCGGTAGCGAAGGTCCGCAAACAGGCGGAATCCGAGGGTGCCGGGATCGAACCGCACAACCTTGCCGAGGTCATCGACCAGCACCACGAGTTCTGAACCTCGGGCTGTACCCGCCATCACACCCGTGCATCCAATCGGCAATGTACGATGGCTCAGACCCTTCCATCACTTGTGTCTAATTAGATAGCCTGTAAACCATAGGCGGGAGCACGACTACCCATATGAAGAACTCTGTTCTGCATCACGAGCACCCCTCTACCCAGACGCCCCCTACAACCAATAAACATCTGATTCGCTGGGTCGAAAAGATGGCCGAGCTCTGCCGCCCTGACTCCATCCACTGGGTAGATGGCTCCAAAGAGGAGTACGACTTCCTCTGCGATCGCCTGGTGGCCGCCGGCACCTTTACCCGCCTCGATGAGAAGAAGTGGCCCGGATGCTTCTACGCCCGCTCCGCTCCTAATGATGTTGCCCGTGTAGAAGACCGCACCTTCATCTGCTCCCTTTCAAAAGACGCCGCCGGACCCACCAACAATTGGGAAGACCCCTACGTAATGCGCCGCCGGCTCAAGCAGCTCTTCAAAGGCTGCATGCAGGGCCGCACCATGTACGTTCTGCCCTTCAGCATGGGCCCGGTCGGCTCCCCCATGTCCGGCATCGGCGTTCAGCTCACTGATTCCCCCTACGTCGTCGTGAACATGCGCATCATGGCGCGCATCGGCGCGCCCGTCTTTGCCGAGATCGATAAGGACGAGAAGCGCGTCGTTCCGTGCATGCATACCGTCGGCGCTCCCTTGAAGCCCGGACAGCAGGACGTGCCTTGGCCATGCAATGACACCAAGTACATCGTCCACTTCCCTGAGACACGCGAGATCTGGTCGTACGGTTCGGGGTATGGCGGCAACGCCCTCCTCAGCAAAAAGTGTTTCGCTCTGCGCATCGCCTCCAACATCGCCCGCGACGAAGGCTGGATGGCCGAGCACATGCTCATCCTCGGCGTCGAAAGCCCCGAAGGCGAAAAGACCTATGTCGCCGCGGCGTTTCCGTCGGCTTGCGGCAAGACCAACTTCGCCATGCTGATTCCGCCCAAGGCAATGGCGGGATGGAAGGTATCGACGGTCGGTGACGACATCGCGTGGCTCAAGCCGGATGCCAAAGGCCAGCTTCGCGGAATCAACCCCGAAGCGGGCTTCTTCGGCGTCGCTCCCGGCACCAGCGCCAAAACGAACCCAGCCGCCATGGCGGCGCTCTCGCGCAACTCCATCTTCACCAACGTCGCACTCACTCCCGATGGCGGTGTGTGGTGGGAAGGAATGACCGAGAAGGCCCCAGCGGAGTGCCTCGACTGGCGAGGCGATAAGTGGACGCCCGCGATCGGCAAGAAGAACGGCACCACCGCTGCGCATCCCAATGGCCGCTTCACCGCGCCCGCGTCGCAATGCCCCACCATGGACCCAGACTGGGAATCGCCCGAAGGCGTACCCATCAGCGCCATCATCTTCGGCGGCCGTCGCACCCACACACTGCCCTTGATCTACCAGGCGTTCAACTGGTCCAGTGGCGTCTACATCGGTGCAACCATGGGTTCTGAGACTACGGCAGCCGCCGCCGGAGCCGTCGGTAAAATCCGCCGCGACCCCATGGCCATGCTGCCTTTCTGCGGCTACCACATGGGCGACTACTTCCGGCACTGGATCAAGATGCAGCGCGGCCTCGACGCCACTCCTCGCATCTTCCAGGTCAACTGGTTCCGCAAAGACGAGAGCGGCAAGTTCCTCTGGCCCGGCTTCAGCGAGAACATGCGCGTGCTGCGCTGGATCGTCGAGCGCGTTCAAGGCCATGGGCGCGGCCGTGAAACCCCGGTCGGCTGGGTTCCCAGATACGAGGACATCGACTGGTCCGGCCTCGACTTTCCGCGCGAAGAATTCGACGAATTGATAAGAGTGGACCGCGCGGCGTGGCGTAAGGAAGTGATTGCGCACGAAGAGCTCTTTATCGAGCTCCACGATCACCTGCCGCCGGAGATGATCTACGAGCGCGAACTGCTGATTTGCAAGCTCTGACCTCTTCACTGACCCCGCACGCGGAAAACGTGCGTCGCATTGTGGAAAACAGGGGCGAAATTCACTAATCCTGCAATTCGGGATTGGTGCGTCGAAATTTCAGCTATCATTAAAAGTTCAGCACTAACCCCATGTGCACCGGCCTGCCACGACAGGCCACTGGACTAACCGGCTGTTCCCAATTTGGTGACGCCTCGCTGATTGTGTCTTTGCCGTTCACGACAACTGGATTGCTTGATCGACCTTATTCCATAAGAGAAGGTACCAATGCAGACATCGGATCATCGCCTTCGTATCCCCGATCCTCAAGGCCTCTATCACCCGCGCAATGAACACGATGCGTGCGGCATGGGTCTTGTCGCCAGCATTCGCGGCGAAAAAAGCCACGACATTATCCGGAAGGGACTTGAGGTTCTAATCAACCTCACCCATCGCGGAGCAGCGGGTTGCGACCCGGAGACGGGCGATGGCGCCGGCATTCTTATCCAGATCCCTCATGTCTTCTTCGCGCGCGAGTGCGGCGAACTCGGCATTCCCCTTCCGGGTCCCGGCGAATACGCTGTCGCGATGGTTTTCCTTCCCGTCGACAAGCACAGCCGCCTGCAGTGCGAGGGCGTGTTTGAGCGTATGGCTGCCGCTGAGGGCCTCAAGGTCCTCGGCTGGCGCGACACCCCGGTCAACGGCGATGCCATCGGCCGCGAAGCCCGCGCCTCGCAGCCCTATATTGAGCAGTTCTTCGTCGGCCGTCCGGACGGCATGAGCGAGGACGACTTCGAGCGACGTCTGTACCTCGTCCGCCGCCGCACCGAGAACGAGATCGCCGACTCCGACATTGAAGAGAAGGAGTTCTTCTACGTTCCCTCGTTCTCCTGTCGAACCATCATTTACAAAGGCCTGATGCTGGCGCCGCAGATTGAGAAGTTCTACTTCGAGCTTGCGAACCCGCTCGTCACCAGCGCGCTGTGTCTCGTTCACCAGCGCTTCTCCACCAACACCTTTCCAAGCTGGAAGCTGGCGCACCCATACCGCTACGTCGCCCACAACGGCGAAATCAACACCATTCGCGGCAACGTTAGCTGGATGAACGCCCGCCAGTCCGTCTGCGAGACTGAGCACTTCGGCGACAAGATCAACGATCTCTATCCCATCGTCACGCCCGAGGGCAGCGATTCAGCCGGCCTCGACAACGCCGTCGAGTTCCTGTTCCAGTCGGGCCGTTCGCTTCCGCACGTCATGGCCATGCTCATCCCCGAAGCCTGGGCAGGCAATCCCGATATGGATGAGGACAAGCGCGCCTTCTACGAGTACCACGCGTCACTGATGGAGCCGTGGGATGGCCCCGCCGCAATCGCCTTTACCGATGGCCGCGTCGTCGGCGCAACACTCGACCGCAATGGCCTCCGTCCGGGCCGCTACATCGTTACCAAGGACGATCTGGTCGTCCTCGCCTCCGAAGCCGGCGTTCTCGATGTTCCCGCCGAGGACATCCGCAAGAAGGGCCGCCTGCAGCCGGGCCGCATGTTCCTCGTCGACACGATTGAAAAGCGTATCATCTCCGATGCCGAAATCAAGAAGACTCTCGCCGCACGCCAGCCATACGGCGAGTGGCTGAAACAGCAGCAGGTCACGCTGGACGCTCTGCCGGAGCCCTCGCGCGTTATCGCGTCGAATCCCGAAACCCTCCTTCGCCGCCAGCGCGCCTATGGCTATAGCGAAGAGGATCTCCGCATCCTCCTCGGGCCCATGGGCTCCCGTGGCGAGGAACCCGTCGGCTCGATGGGCACGGACACACCGCTCGCCTGCCTCTCCGACCGGCCGCAGCCGCTCTTCAATTACTTCAAACAGCTCTTTGCGCAGGTCACCAATCCGCCGATCGACCCGATCCGCGAAGAACTTGTGATGTCGCTCATCAGCTATATCGGAACCGAGCGCAACATCCTCGACGAGAATCCGGAAAATTGCCACACGCTGAAGCTGCCGCATCCGATTCTGTCGAACCGCGATCTCGAGAAGCTGCGCCGCGTCTCGTCCGGCGATTTGCTCGCCACCACGCTTCCCGCGCTCTTCCGCGCCGCAGATGGCGAAGTGGGACTCCGCTCGGCTCTTGACGAGCTCAGCGCACGCGCCGCCCACGCTGTAGCCTCTGGTTACACGCTGCTCATCATCTCTGACCGCGGCGTCGACTCGACCTACGCACCGATCCCCAGCCTTCTCGCGATGGCCGCAGTTCACAACCGCCTCGTCAAAGAGAAGACCCGCACCCAGGTCGCGCTCATCATCGAGAGCGGAGAGCCGCGCGAGGTGATGCACTTTGCCCTGCTCATCGGATACGGTGCCAGCGCCATCAACCCGTATCTGGCCATCGAGACACTGCACGACCTGAAGCGCCGCGGCCTGCTTCCGCACAGCGTCTCCGCCAATCACGCGGAGAAGAACTTCATCAAGGGCATCAACAAGGGCCTGCTCAAGACCTTCTCGAAAATGGGCATTAGCACGCTGCAGAGCTACCGCGGTGCGCAGGTCTTCGAAGCTGTCGGCCTCAATCAACATCTCGTCGAGACCTACTTCCCCGGGACCGCGTCGCGTATCGAAGGTGTCGGGCTTGACGTGCTCGCTCGCGAAGCGCAGATGAAACACGCATTCGCCTTCCAGCCGCTCACCGAATCTGAAACCGAGCTCGTCGTAGGCGGCCATTATCAGTACCGCGAAGGCGGCGAGTATCACCTGCTCAATCCAGCGACCATCAGCAAGCTGCAGCACTCGGTCCGCGCCAATAACGCCACCACCTTCCAGGAGTACACCGACCTCCTCGACGAGCAGAACCGCAACCTCTGCACGCTGCGCGGACTGCTCAAGCTGAAGTACTACGACACAGCGATCCCAATCGAAGAAGTCGAGCCTGCGAAGGAAATCGTCAAGCGCTTCACCACTGGCGCCATGAGCTACGGATCGATCAGTAAGGAAGCGCACGAAACCCTCGCCATCGCCATGAACCGCCTCGGCGGCATGTCGAACACCGGCGAAGGTGGCGAAGACGAAGAACGCTTCACGCGCGACGCAAACGGTGACAGCCGCCGCAGCGCGGTGAAGCAGATTGCCAGCGGCCGCTTCGGTGTGACAACCAACTACCTCGTCAACGCCGACGAGCTTCAGATCAAGATGGCGCAGGGCGCGAAGCCCGGCGAAGGCGGCCAGCTTCCCGGCCACAAGGTCGACGAAGTGATCGCCAAGACCCGCCACTCCATCCCTGGCGTCGGTCTCATCTCGCCCCCGCCGCATCACGACATCTACTCCATCGAAGATCTCGCGCAGCTCATCTACGACCTGAAGAACGTCAACCCGCAGGCGCGCATCGCCGTCAAGCTCGTCTCCGAAGTCGGAGTCGGTACGGTGGCCGCCGGCGTATCGAAGGCGCACGCCGACGTCGTCCTCATCTCCGGCGACACCGGCGGCACCGGCGCTTCCCCGCTCAGCTCGATCAAGCATGCCGGCCTTCCCTGGGAGCTCGGCCTCGCGGAAACCCAGCAGGTCCTCCTGCTCAACGACCTCCGCGGCCGCATCAAGGTCCAGACCGACGGTAAGCTCCAGACCGGCCGTGACGTCGTGATCGCTGCGCTGCTCGGCGCCGAAGAGTTCGGCTTCGCAACCACGCCGCTCATTGCGATGGGCTGCATCATGATGCGCAAGTGCCACCTCAACACCTGTTCCGTCGGCATTGCCACACAGGACCCCGTCCTGCGCGCGCGCTTTACCGGACAGCCCGAGCACGTCATCAATTTCTTCTTCTTCATCGCCGAGCAGATCCGGCAGCACATGGCAAAACTCGGCTTCCGCAAGTTCGACGAGATGGTCGGCCGTGTCGACAAAATCGACGCCTCCATCGCAGACGCGCACTGGAAGGCCAAGGGCATCGACCTGTCATCCATCCTCTACGCGCCGACGGTTCCCTCTCGTGTGGCTCGCCGCAAGGTACAGGCGCAGGATCATGGCCTCGACCAGGCACTCGATCACCAGCTGATCGCCAAGGCCAAGCCGGCGCTCGAATCGAAAACTCCTGTGACCGGCAGCTTCGCCATCCGCAACGTGCATCGTACCGTCGGCGCCATGCTTGGCGGGCAGATCGCCATGCGCTACGGCTCGGCTGGCCTGCCTGACAACACGATTCACTTCAAGTTCGAAGGTTCCGCGGGCCAGAGCTTCGGAGCATTCGTGCCCACCGGAGTCACACTCGAGCTTGAAGGCGACAGCAACGACTATCTTGGCAAGGGCCTCTCAGGGGGGCGCATCATCGCCTACCCGCCGAAGACCTCCTTCTTCCTTCCCGAAGAAAGCATCCTCGTCGGCAACGTCGTACTCTACGGCGCGACCAGCGGCGAAGTCTTTCTCAACGGCATCGCCGGCGAGCGCTTCGCCGTTCGCAACTCCGGCGCAACGGCTGTGGTCGAAGGCGTTGGCGATCACGGCTGCGAATACATGACAAACGGCACCGTCATCGTCCTCGGCACAACCGGCCGCAACTTCGCCGCAGGCATGAGCGGCGGTCGCGCCTTCGTCTTTGACGATCAGGGCGACTTCTCCTCGCGCCGCTGCAACAAAGCCAGCGTAGATCTCGAGCCGCTCGTCTCCGATGCCGACGTTGCTGAAGTCCGCGCTCTTCTCGAGCGCCATCGCGACTTCACCGGCAGCCCGCGCGCCGCATGGGTCCTCGAGCACTGGGCTGAGGCGCAGCCGAAGTTCATCAAGGTCTTCCCCCACGAGTACAAGCGCGTCCTCGGCGTAGAACGCGTCGACACCGTCTACTCACCCCCAATTTCTTCCGCGCCTCAGGTTGAGGCAGCAGCCGAGGTGCAGCATGGGTAAAGTCACAGGATTCCTCGAAATCGATCGCGAACAACCGACACGCCGCGATAAAGCCGAGCGCATCAAGGATTGGTTCGAGATCTACGAGCCGTTCCCCGAAGAGAAGCAGCGCGACCAGAGCGCACGCTGCATGGACTGCGGCGTTCCCTTCTGCCACACCGGCTGCCCTGTCAACAACCTTATCCCCGATTGGAACGATCTTGCCTACAACGGCCGTTGGCAGAGCGCGATTCGCCGCCTGCACGCGACGAACAACTTCCCCGAGTTCACCGGACGCATCTGCCCCGCACCGTGCGAAGCGGCTTGCGTGCTTGGCATCAACGCTCCTGCCGTCTCCATCAAGGTCATCGAGCGCAGCATCGTCGAACGCGCATGGGACGAAGGCTGGATTCACCCAGAGCCGCCTGAGTTCAACACTGGCAAGCGTGTCGCCGTCATCGGCAGCGGCCCCGCCGGACTCGCCGCCGCGCAGCAGCTCCGTCGCGCCGGCCACTCCGTCACCGTATACGAGAAAAACGACCGCATCGGCGGCCTTCTCCGCTACGGCATTCCCAACTTCAAGCTTGAGAAGCACGTCCTCGATCGCCGTCTCAACCAGATGCGTGCCGAGGGCGTCACCTTCCTCACAAATGCACACGTGGGCGGCAACGTCCCCGTCGACACACTGACCGGCCACTATGACGCGATTCTTCTCGCCGGCGGCGCTGAACAGCCACGCGACCTCAAGATCGAAGGCCGCGAGCTCAAAGGCATTCACTTCGCAATGGAGTTCCTGCCCCAGCAGAACCGCCGCAACGAGGGCGACACTGTCGATCCCTCGACCGCGATCCTCGCCACCGGCAAGCGCGTGCTCATCATCGGCGGCGGCGACACGGGCGCCGACTGCCTCGGCACGAGCCATCGTCAGGGCGCGAAGAGCGTTCATCAGATCGAGATCATGCCCAAGCCGCCCGAGACGCGCGCAGGCTCGACGCCCTGGCCTCTCTGGCCCCTCCAACTGCGCACGGAAAGCGCGCACGAAGAGGGCGGCATCCGCGACTGGGCCATCAACAGCCTCAAATTCACCGGCGACGAAAACGGCAATGTGAAGCAGGTTCATATGTGCCGTGTGGGTCCGCCTCCGAAGTTCGAGCCCGTCTGTGACTCCGAGTTCACCCACGACGTCGATCTCGTTCTTCTGGCCATGGGCTTCCTTGGCCCGGTGAAGAACGGAATGATCGAGCAGCTCGGCGTGGCTCTCGACCAGCGCGGTAACGTCTCCACCAACAGCGAGTACATGACGTCCGTCGATGGGATTTTCGCCGCCGGAGACATGCGTCGCGGGCAGTCTCTTGTCGTGTGGGCTATCTCTGAAGGACGCAAAGCAGCCGCAGCCGTAGATCGCTATCTGGCTACGAAGCAGCCGGTCGCTGCGCCGCTCCGCCACGCTCACGTGTAACTTCGGCGCTCAACTCACAAAACACGAAACGCCGGATCAACTCCGGCGTTTCGCCTGTTTGCACACCCTAACGGCTTTGCTCGCGCCGCGCCCGTTCCCGCACACCCTCTCCGTCCTCGAGATCGAACGCCGCATTCACCAGCGCGATGTGCGAGAACGCCTGCGGAAAATTTCCGACCAGCCCCTTCGCCTTCGGATCATATTCCTCCGACAGCAATCCCAGATCGTTCGGCAGTTCCAGCAGCTTCTTGAACAGCTCTCGAGCTTCCTCCTGGCGGCCCACCGCCTTCAAGCTGCTCACCATCCAGAAGCTGCATGCAAGAAAGACGCCTTCGCCCGGCGGCAGGCCATCCTTCACGCGCGAGGTGTTATAGCGCAGCACCAATCCGTCTTGCATCAGGTTCTGTCGGATCTCCTCGACCGTGCCCTTGATCCGCTCATCTGTACCGGGCAGAAATCCGACCAGGGGCATCAGCAGCAGCGATGCATCCAGCTCATCGCCGCCGTACACCTGAACAAAGCTGTTTCGCTTCTTGCTGAATCCCTGATCGCAGATCTGCCGGTGTATCTCGTCGCGCAGCTGCTTCCAGCGATCCAGCGGTGCTTTGTACTTCAGTTCCTCGGCCAGCATTACTGCACGATCGAACGCAACCCACGCCATCAGCTTCGAATACGTGAACTGCTGCGGTCCTCCGCGCGTCTCCCAGATTCCCTGATCCGGCTTGTCCCATATCTCCTCCAAATGCTTGAGCAGCTGAACAAGGATTCGAAAGTCCTGCTCGCAATGCCGTCCCATCTTGTGCTGCGCATGATAGAACGAGTCCAGCATCTCCCCATAGATATCGAGCTGCGTCTGCATCGCCGCCGCGTTGCCGATCCGCACCGGCTTCGAATTCTCGTATCCCGACAACCAGTCCACGGTCCATTCCTGCAGTTGCCTCTCGCCACGCAGGCCATACATGATCTGCACCTGGTCGGGACTTCCGCCGAGCGCGCGCAGCAGCCAGTCCTGCCATGCGGCTGCTTCCTCGTAATAGCCGCCGTTGGCCAGCGCCAGCAACGTAAACGTCGTATCGCGCAGCCAGCAGTAGCGATAATCCCAGTTGCGCACGCCGCCCAGCGACTCCGGCAGCGAGGTCGTAATCGCCGCCACCACTCCACCGGTCGGGAGATACGTCATCGCCTTCAGAGTGATCAGCGAACGCTCCACGATCTCGCGATGCTCTCCATCGAACTTCAGCTTTCCCGTCCACTCCTCCCAAAACCCGACGGTGTCTTTGTACGCCTGATCGACATCGATCTCCGCCGGATCTTCTTTGTGCGACGGCCCGTAGGTCAGCGTGAACCACACACGCCTGCCTGCTTTCACCGGAAACTCGGCTATCGTCCGCATGTCCTCGCCATGCGTGGGAACTGAAGCGCGAAGCACGCACAGGTTTGGTCCGGCGATCGCGCGAACACCCTTCTCGATTCGATTCACCCACGGAACCGACCGCCCATAATCGAAGCGCAGGCAAAGTTCCATCCGCATCCGCGTCTCGCCGCGAATCCCCTCGACAAAGCGCACCACGTCAGAGTTCTTCCCGCGCACCGGCATGAAGTCTGTGAGACGCACCGCCCAATCCGTCGTCTCAAACACGGTCTCAACGATGAGCGTGTGTTCCCGATACTTGCGCGTCGTCCTCCACTCGCCATCCGTCGGAGCGATGCGCCAGTATCCGTTTTCTTCCGTACCGAGCAGCTTCGCGAAACACGCCTCCGACGAAAACGCCGGCCAGCAGAGCCAGTCAATCGATCCATTGCAATCCACCAGCGCCGCCGTTTCGCAATCTCCGATCAACGCATAATCTTCGATCCGTACAGACATGAGTCCCCGTTACTGTTCCTTGTAGTTCCGCATCAATCCGCCGTCGATCACGAACGTCGATCCCGTCACGTAGGACGCCTCGTCTGAAGCAAGATAAGCCACCATCGCAGCCACGTCCTCGGGCGTGCCCATCCGCCCCAGGGGGATGTTTTTCAGCAGCGCATTCAGCATCGGCTTGTTCTCAAGCAGCGACTTATTGATCGGCGTTGCAATCGCTCCAGGCGCGATGTTGTTCACCGTGATGCCAAGCGGACCAAGCTCCACGGCCAAATCCCGCATCAGCATGCGCAATCCGCCCTTGCTGCAGCAGTATGAAGCAAAACCCGGAAACACCATGTCCTCATGCACGGAGCTGATGTTCACGATCCGCCCCGGCTTCTTCGCATCGCGCAACCGCCGCACAAAAGCCTGAGTCAGAAAGAAAGGCCCGCGCAGATTCACGTTCATCACCAGGTCGTAGTCCGCTTCGGTCGTCTCCCAGAACTCCGACTTCTTCTCCACGCCGGCGTTGTTCACCAGGATGTCCGCCGACCCGAACTGATCCCACGCGGTATCCACCAGGCACTGCACATCGTTGATGCGCGTGACGTCTGCCTGAACAATCTTCCCTTCTCCACCGGCCTTCTCGATCGCCTCCTCTGTTTCCTTCGCACCTTCGGGGCTGCCCACATAGTCAACAATGACCTTGGCTCCCTCGCAGCCGAGCCGTTCCGCGATTCCCTGACCTATTCCAGAACCCGCGCCGGTCACGATGGCAACCTTGCCTTTGAAACGATGCATAACTCTCCTTCAACGGCCTTGCGCCGCCTACCTGCAGGCTTGGATGCGCGATCCGGCCACCCGCGGTGCTCGCGGGACCTGCGCGGTGTACGAGATCAGCCCAGTTTTGATGGACCACACATAAGTCGTGTAGCGATCTATCTTGACGAGACCTGCGTTACCGCGGCCGCAGAAATCCGTACAGCAATACTCCGAGCACAATCGCACTGATCAGCACGAACAGCTTGTCCCGCTCAATCACGAACGCAATCAGCGCAAACACCACGCGCGCCACAGGCGTAGCGATCAGCAGCAAGACTGCGAGTTGAATCAGCGCCGCCGGATCGCCCGTCTTGATGCCGTCGATCACCCCGCTAAAATGCCGCAGCCTCTGCGGCTCGCTCGAAAAGACGCGATAATTCGGCTTCTCTCCAGAGTGCGCATGCATATAAAGGAATCCGCCGGCGATCATCACAAAGGATGCGAGCAGCACCCCGACCTGCAGAAGCCGCCCCATGATCAACTCCATGCGGCGGTCATCGAAGTGTTCATGTTCGTGTCGCGGCGCCGACCCATTCTCTAGAACCACTTCTTCACCCCGCTCACAATCATCTCAACACCAAGAGCCAGAACGACCAGCGTAAACACGCCGCGCAGCACAGCGGTGCGGGCGCGCACCAGATAGCGCGCGCCTAGCAGCGAACCGGCCAGCACCCCCAGCATTACGGGAAATGCCAGCCCCGGAGCCACCAGCCCTCGATGAAGATAGATACCCGCGCTTGCCGCCGCCGTCACTCCGATCATGAAGTTGCTTGTGGTTGTCGACACCTTGAAGGGCACCTTCATCACACGATCCATCGCCAGCACCTTCACTGCTCCTGAACCAATCCCCAGCAGCCCCGAAAGGGTCCCCGCCACAAACATCAGCCCGAAGCCACCGGGAATGTTTTCAACTTCATACCTGCACGGCTTCCCGTCCCGGCCGGGATAGCTGCCTGAAAGTTCCAGCTTGTCAGACCAGCGGCTGTGCCCCGTCATTTCTACAGCCGCTGCTTCGTTTCTCTGTTGCCACGAGACAAATGCCGAGTAGATCAGCACTAGCCCAAAGATGATGGCAAGCCATTGGGTGTGAACCACGGTCGCCAAGTAGGCTCCAACAATCGCCCCGAGCGTTGTCGCGACCTCAAGAAACATCCCGATCCGCACGCTGGATAACCCCTCGCGAACGTATGCTGCCGCCGCTCCAGACGACGTCGCGATCACCGAAATCAGCGACACGCCGATTGCATATCGAATGTCGACGTGAAAGAACACGGTGAGCAACGGCACCAGCACCACTCCGCCGCCAAGCCCGGTGAGCGCACCCAGAAGTCCCGCCGTAAGGGACCCGAAAAACAGCAGAACGGTAAATAGAGGTAAAGTCATCGAGCGAACGAACCTTGAAAGAGCAGGATGAGTCGAGCCGGGCAGCTCAGAGAGGCTTCCCTTTAAACAAGTAGAACAGCTCGATCAACAGAATCAAAACCACTGTGAACTCCAGAAAGAAGGCACGGCTCTGGTTGAACTGATCCACCATGTAGTTGTAGAGATCGTCCGCAGTTTTCACCTTGCGTGAAACCAGGTCCTTGTAATCGGGCACGCCCACCTTCGCAGCCGCCAGCCGGTACAGCCGCGCCGCAAACATGTCGCTCAAAAACTTGATCGCGTTGTCGGCCCGCTCTGTCAGCTCCGCTACATCCAGCAGTGTTGTATGTAGGTTTCGCGCCGATCTCGCCATCCGCCATCTGGACAGAAACCCGGTCCTCTGCTCGAGCAGATCGTAGGCTCGATCCAGGATCTCGGTGAGCAGCTCGTCATAGTGCCTGAATTCCAGCAACTGCGAATTGGCGTATTCGAGCAGTTGAATTGCCGTCTCCGCGCCCGCACTGCTGTCGTAGAGAAACGCTGCATTCCAGCCGATCACCGCCACATCGCCGGCATAATATGAAATCTGCGAGTGCAGAACCTCATTTACCTCGCCCTGGGAGAGCTGCAGCCTGTCTCCTCTCACCACCTGGGCAATCTGCAGCGCATGGTCGCGGATCAGATCCGTCGCTGCCGGATTCCCCTCCGCCTGGCTGACGTGAAAGATGAAGTAGTCCTCGCTGAGCCATCGCGTGTAGGGGCGTTTCATCGCCTCCGCACACTGGCTCAGCCGTTCTCGCACCACAGGCTCCGCTTTCGAAGCAAAATCCACATCCCAAACCCAGCGGCTCGCCAGATGCACGAGATTGTTCCAGTCGCCGGTGAACGGCAAATGCAAGATCACGCTCACCACGCCGTAATCGTAGTACTTGATTTCACCATCGAGCCGCTCGCCGCCCTCCAGCAGCAGCGGCTGGAGCGGCTCGACGATTGGCGGCCGCTCATACCGCACGTAAGCGGGAGCAGCATGTTTCATCTTCGGCTGCTGCTGAACCAAGCTCTCTTTTGCGCTCTGCAGGCGATCGAGCCTGATCTCCTCGCAAACATCGAACTGGATCAGCACGAGGACCGACCCGTTCAAAACCGCAGCGCCCGTCGATGGTGTCTCGCCAGTCACGTACAAGCGCATGGTAACCCATACACCCGCTGCTTCACCTCAACGGCACATCACAGAATCGCCCGCACCAACCGCCGCACAGCCTCCGTAACTGTGCCGTACACCAGATGCGCCGCGAAAGGAGTGGCCAGCGAGGAAACGGGCGAATCCGGCGGCGAGCCCGAGAGATTCAGCGCCGGCACCGCAATCAAATCCGCCCCCGCAAACAGCAGCGCCCCAAATCCCGTGCCGAATCCGAACGTCGTCTCGGGAAGGCCTTCAGCAATCGCCCCGTACGTCGCCCCCATCAGCGCCCCGAACGCATAATGCACAATCGGGCCGCCCTTCTCCTTCTGCTCGTGCGACAGGTGCCGGCCGCCGGTCACCGTCGACACCACTGCCTCCGCAGTCTTCATCGTCGCGTCGTCGGGCTTTGGACCTACCGGCTCTTGCCGCTCACCGGCCGAGTCATCGCCCTGCACAGCCTTCTGCAGAGATGGACCCACATTCTCCATGAACTCATTCATGATCCATGAGGCCACCAGGCCGCCTGCAATACCTGCGACTATACCGCTCGCCAGATGCGCACTTCTCCGCTCTCCCATTCCTCAACTCCTCACGCCCGCTGTCAGGCAGGCAGCTTTTCAATCGTCGGAAAATCGTGCTGCTGTCGCCCAATCTCTCCGTCGTATTTCATCGTGCTCTTGAACAGCTCGTACCTGCCGTCGTTGAACTGCTTGCCATGCTCGCGCAGCTCGTTCATCTGCTTCTCATTCAGCGGCTTGAATCCGGTGAGAATGGCCAGGTTCTGGTCGAGCACTTCCATCGAGTCCATCCCCGAGATCGTCGTTGACACACCAGGAACACTCATCGCATACGAGAGGGCTTCAGTGGGCGTCAGTGCTCCGTGCACAATGGGCTCGCCAGATCCGCCCATGCTCTTCATAGAGAAGACCGCCATTCCCTTTTGCACCGCCGCAGGCAGCACGTCCTTCTCAAAGGATCGATAGCTCGGATCAAAAGCATTGATTGGAAACTGGACGGTGTCGAACTTGAAGCCGCGATTGAGCATGTCCAGATGAATCGACGGGTTCTTGTGTCCCGTGAATCCAACGAAGCGCACCTTACCCTGCTGCTTCGCCGCTGTCAGCGCCTCAAGCACTCCGTCAGGCTCGTACGCTTTCTCCGGGTCGTTGTAGTAGATCACCTCATGCACCTGCCAAACATCCAGATGGTCGGTTTGCAAACGCTTCAGGGACTCTTCCAGCATCCTCATGGCCACGTCCTTCTTGCGCCCGTGTGTGCACACCTTGGTCATCACGATCGCCTTGTCGCGCTTCCCCTTCAGCGCCGTCCCGACAAGCTCTTCGCTCTTGCCCTCGTGGTATTCCCACGCGTTATCGAAGAAGTTGATCCCATGATCCAGCGCCTTCGCCACCATCTCCGTCACAACGCTCTGCTCTTTGGCCGTTCCCAGGTGATATCCGCCCATTCCCAGAATCGATACCTGCAGCCCCGTACTTCCCATGGCTCGCTTCGGCGCCTCAAAATCCGGAACGCTGCCGCCATACTCCCCGTTGTAGTTCACGATGATCGGATTGGCAGTCTTCGACTGCATCAAGATGTTCTCCGCTGAGGTGCCTTTCTCGCGAGTCTGCGCAAAGGCCGGGTACTGTGCCACTGATGCCACCCCCGCCATTGCGGCGCCTTGCAGAAAGCGCCTTCGCGAGGGCTCGCCCGCATTGCTTGCGCTTTTCTCGCCGTCGCAGCTCCCGCCGGGCTCTGCGCACTTGTTTTCCTGCTCCATCAGTCCTCTTTTTCGCTCATTGGTTGCTCGAAACAGACGGGAACGGCTTGCCTGAATTTTCTGTCGCCTTGACCATCTGCTTCACTTCAATTTGCTGCATATCGAGCGGGAAGTCGTGGGCCAGTCTTGCTTCAGGGTTATCGAATTTCAAAGACGTTTTGTAAAGCTCGAAGTGCCCATCGGCTGCGTACGGCTTCGCACGCTCGCGCAGCTTTGCCATCTCTCCTTCACTCAGCGCGGAGAATCCTTGCGCAACTTTGAGGTTCTGCTCGAGAGTGCTGATCTCCGACATACCCGTCAGCGTCGTAGCCACCGGCAACGACATCGCGTAGCTCAGCAGTTCCTGCGCGGTGAAGACGCCCTTCTCCACCGGCTCGCCATGTCCGCCAATCGGTTTCATCCCGATCGCCGCAATCCCCTTCTTGTTCAGAACCGGCAGCACCTTCTGCTCGAAGCTGTGGAAGTTGGCGTCGAACGGATTCAGCGGCATCTGCACGGAGTCAAACGGAAAGCCCGTCTCCAGCATGCCAAGATGAATGTCAGGGTCCTTGTGTCCCGTGAACCCGACGAAGCGCACCTTGCCATCCTGCTTGGCTTTTCTCAGCGCCTCCGCGGCTCCATTTTGTCGGATAAAAAGCTCCGGATCGTTCGGAAAACTCACACCGTGAATCTGCCATAGGTCGAGATGATCCGTCTGCAATCGCCGAAGGCTCTGCTCCAGCATCAGCATCGCCAGGCCCGCATCGCGCCCATGCGTGCACACCTTCGTCATCAGGAAGATCTTGTCGCGCCGGCCCTTCAGGCCTTTCCCCAGCCAGTCTTCCGATTGCCCACGGTTGTACTCCCAGCAGCAATCGAAGAAGTTGATCCCGCCGTCGATCGCGCGGTGAATGATCTCGACCGCCGTCTTCTCGTCTTTCGCCTCGCCCAGATGGTGACCACCCATGCCGAGAGCAGATACCTTCGCGCCGGTCTTTCCAAAGTCCCTGAGAGGGATCGATCCCTGGTCCGCCATGTTGCCCGTAGGATGCCGGACACACTGAGCCGGTTTGCTCTTCGGCCGCGCGCCGAAACGCCTGCATTCTGTGGGTCGCGCGCTATCCGCGTCTCTTGAAGTACTGCACCGCGCGCTCGTGCTGCTCCGCTTTCTCGCGCGTCGCGAACGTGCCAAGGTTGCGTCGCTTGCCGGTGGATGCGTCCTTCTTGCGCGAGTACAGCCGAAACTCGCCCGATTTGAGTTTGCGAATCATATCCCATCGGATGCCGAATCCGACGCACACGTGTACCCCAAGTGGGTTTCTGCCTCAGCGTATGTGAGACAACTTGCCTCAACGCGCTCACATCGAACGACTTGGGCTCGCCGCGACGCACCTCATTGGCGGGCCTCTGGGAGACGCGCAATGGCTGGTCGGCCTTACTGGTCAGGACAACTTCGCATTTCACTCGTCGCATTCGGCATTCAACTCTTCCCTGCTACCAGCTCAACCTCTGAAGTCTCCTTCCACCAGATCGATCGCAAAACCCACCAGCGCGTCCACCACCTCAACGTCATCAACGGCGATCAGCCGGTTGCCAACGACGACATCGTAAAAGGGTTCGAATACAGCAAGGGCAATTACATCATCGTTGAGCCGGACGAAATCAAAAACCTGCGCCTCGCGACGCAGAAAACCATCAGCGTCGCGCAGTTCATTGAGGCCAAATCTCTGCCCCCGTACCTCTTCGAGAAGCCCTATTTCGTCGTGCCAGACCAGAAGGGATCGGCCGAGGCGTTCGCAGTCGTTCGCGAAGCCATGATCGAGTCGGACAAAGTCGCCATCGGCGAAGCTGCATTTGCTGGCCGCGAACACCTCATCACCATCGCTCCCCACCCCGACAAGAAGGTCCGCGGCATGATGGCCTACACCCTTCGCTATGCAGAAGAACTGCGCAAAGCCAAGGACTACTTCGGCAGCATCCCCGAGCAGAGCATCGACAAAAAGCAGTTGGAACTGGCAAACCAGCTCATCAAGAGCCAGTCCGCGCCGTTCAACCTCGACGAATTCAAGGACGACTACGAGGCCGCTCTCCGCGAGCTCATCGACGCCAAGCGAAACGACAAGGCTCTTCCCGAGGTCGAAGAGAAACCCCGGCCCAAGGTCGTCAACCTGATGGACGCGCTTCGCAAGAGCGTGGACGAGTCCAAGGCGAAGCCCACGTCACGTCGCACTTCCACCAAAGGTCCGCGGCTGGTAAAAACAGGAAAGCGCTCCCGTAGAGCCGCATAACTATGGCAAGATCCTCGACCCGCCGCAAAGATCCAGCGAAGACTTTCGAAGACCAGCTCACGAAGTACCGCGAGATGCGGGACTTCAACGTCACCGCCGAGCCGCGCGGATCGGCAACCGCCATCAACAAGAGTGTGAACGCCGGCGAGCTGCCGTTCGTCATTCAAAAGCACGCGGCATCTCACCTCCACTACGACTTCCGCCTCGCGTGGAATGGCGTTCTCAAGAGCTGGGCCGTGGCCAAAGGCCCCAGCGACCTACCCGCCGACAAGCGTCTCGCCGTTCAGGTCGAAGACCACCCGATCGAATACGGCAACTTCGAAGGCACCATTCCCAAAGGTCAATACGGCGGCGGCTCCGTGATGGTCTGGGATTTCGGCACGTGGGAACCGCTCGAAGATGCGGATAAGGGCCTCGAGAAAGGCCATCTCAAATTCAATCTCAACGGACAGAAGCTGCACGGCCGCTGGGCACTGGTCCGCATGCACACGATGGACGCGCGGCCCGGCAAACCCAACTGGCTGCTGATCAAGGACCGCGACGATTACGCCCGCAGCGAAGACGACGAGCCCATCACCGAGCGCCTCCCCGACAGCGCCGTGACCAAACGCACTATCGAGCAGATCAGCGAAGACAACGATCGGGTCTGGCAAAGCAATCGCGGCCAGGATGCTGAACCCGCACAGGAACTGGCCCGCAAGAACCCGAAGAAACAAGCTTCGAAATCTCGTCGGGCAAAACCGAACTTCACCGCTGCATTGAAATCCCTTCCCTCAGAGAAGTTCCCGAACTTCATCTCTCCCCAGCTTGCGAAGGCCTGCAGCAAGCCTCCAACTGGCGACGACTGGGTTCACGAGCTCAAGCTCGACGGCTACCGCATCCAGATGCAGATCCGTCCCGCTTCCGGTTCAGGCAAAAAGCGCGTCGCGCTTCTCACGCGCAAAGGACTCGACTGGACGCACCGCATGGCCGAACTCGCGCGCGCTGCCGAGCAGATTCAGGTCGACAGTGCCGTCCTCGACGGCGAAGTTGTGGTGATCGACGAGAAGGGCGGCACCAGCTTCTCTGATCTGCAGGCAGCATTTCAGGAAGGCGCAAAAGTCGATCTCACCTACTTCGCATTCGACCTGCTTCATCTCGACGGGCACAACCTTCGAAATCTTCCGCTGCTCGAGCGCAAGAAACTCCTCGCCAAGCTCATCGCCGGCCTCCCTGACGGCTCGCCAATTCACCTCAGCGAGCACTTTGAGGGTGATGGGGTTCAGATCTTCAGCAAGGCCTGCGGGCTCGGCGCCGAAGGCATCATCTCCAAATCCGGCTCAGCGCCCTATACGTCGACGCGCGGGAATACCTGGCTCAAAGCAAAGTGTTTCCTCGAGCAGGAGTTCGTCATCAGCGGATTCACCGATCCCTCTAACGGCAGCTACGGAATCGGCGCGCTGATCGTCGGGTACTACGAAAATGGCAAGCTTCGCTACGCCGGACGCTCGGGAACCGGCTTCACGCAAAAGTCTCAACAGACCATCCGCAAGCAGCTCGATAAGCTCGTGCAGTCCACGACGCCGTTCGCGGACCTTCCCAAAGGCGTCTCGCGCGGAGTTCACTGGGTGAAGCCCGAACTCGTAGCCCAACTCTCATTCGCCACCTGGACACGCGATAATCTCGTACGGCAGGCCTCGTTCAAAGGACTCCGCGAAGACAAGCCCGCGAAAGAAGTCGTACGCGAAAAAGCCGACGCACCTGCTCCTCCCGCAAAATCCGCCTCGCATCACAAGGGCCACATGTCATCGCCGAAGAGCTCAGGGACAACCGCCAAGCCGGATAAGATCGACCTGCCCATCACCCATCCCAACAAGATCCTCGACAACGAGTCGGGAATGACGAAACGCGATCTGGCCGAGTATCTGGTCGCAGTATCCGACCATATGCTGCCCCACATCGCCGACCGCCCTCTCAGCGTGGTTCGCTGTCCTGAAGGAAGCGGCAAACCCTGCTTCTTTCAAAAGCACATCGGCATGGGCGTCCCCGAATGCATCAGCAACGTTCCCGTTCCCAATAAGAAGAACGGCGGCGTCGAGCAATACCTCACCCTCAACTCCGTCGAAGGTCTTGTCGGCATGGCGCAGATGGGCGTACTCGAGATCCATCCCTGGGGCTCAAAGAACGAGTCGCTCGAGCAGCCGGATCGCATCATCTTCGACATGGATCCCGACGAAGCCATCGATTGGAAAACGCTCGCCGCCACCGCAAAGGAATTCCGCGCCCGTCTGGAAAGCTTTGGCCTTCAGAGCTTCCTGAAGACGACCGGCGGCAAGGGGCTGCACGTAGTCGCGCCCATCAAGCCAGAGTTTGAGTGGCCCGAAGTGAAAAACTTCTGCCACAACGTTGTGCTGGGCATGGAGCGAAAGAATCCGGCTCTCTATGTTACGAAGATGACGAAGGCGATTCGCAAGAATCGCATCTACCTTGATTATCTGCGCAATGACCGAGGTTCCACGGCCATCGCTCCCTACTCCACCCGCGCCCGCTCCGGCGCTCCGGTGGCTCTGCCGCTCGAGTGGAAGGAAGTGAGCGCCAAAGCGCGACCCGTATTTGGTGTAATGGACTTCAGTTCCTGGAAGAAGCGCCTCAACAAGGATCCCTGGGCCGAGATGCTCAAGGTCAAGCAACGCCTAACCGCCAAGGCGATCAGCGCAGCACAAGCCTGAGTAGTTTCGCCCATAAAAAGGATTCGGGGCGCATAAGGCGCCCCGATTAACGTTTCTCAGCCGTTTAGTGCTGCTGTTCGCGATGCCCCGTGGGCTGCCCGCTCATATCGTTGCTCATCGGATCGCTCGACTTGATGTTATGTTTCTCGGCAATCTGCTGCACCATCTGCAGGTGTTCGCTGATCACCTGCGATCCCTGGCTCGCCGCATCCTTGATGCTCGTGTCATTCCCAGAGCTCGCTTCCTTCTTGAACTCCGAGAGATCCTTCTTGTGGTCCTGCAGCATCGCCTTGATGTATGCCTTGTCGAACGCGTCTCCTGAGAGACTATTCAGTTTGGCTTCCAGCGCCTTGTCCTTTGCCGGAACGCCGTCAGGCACTTCGATCCCCTGCTGCTGCGCGATCTGTTTCATCTGGTCGCCCAGCTTCGTGTGATCATCCACCATTTTCTGCCCGAACTGCTTTACGTCGTCACTGCTGCCCTTCTGCGCTGCAAGCTGGCCGAGCTTCACCTCTGCATTGCCGCCCTCCAGCGCGGAGCGCACGAACTTCTTATCAGAGGAACTCGCGCTCGTTGTGTTCTGAGAAAAACCTGTCTGACCGCATACCAGCACTGCCGCGCTCAGCGCACACGTCGATAAAAATATCCCACTTCGCTTCATAAATAGACACCTCGGCGGCTGTTCACACACCCGCGTGTGCCTGTTGATGCCTTGGCCACGTGGTCCAGTTGTCTCCACGCCCGTCCGAGGTAAATGCAACCCGCTTAATTCCAAGAACATCACACGGGCATCTGTACGTACTCGCGATTGGAGATTCCTGATGCTTTGGACAATTTTTGTGATTCTTCTGGTGTTGTGGCTTCTTGGCTGGATCGGCTTCCACGCCCTCGGCGCCTATATTCACATCGTGCTGGTGCTCGCGCTCGTCGTGCTCTGCATCCAGCTCTTCTCCGGACGCCGCGCTGTATAGTCGCGGCCCCGGTAACTGCGAGATCAGTCGTCCCGGCTCTTGAGTGAGTCGGAGTAATACCCGGTCTTGTGGCGGATGTTGAACGCATCCGGTGCTGCCCGCGGAACCGTGACCTCGATGCGATGAAACTCAAGCCCGGGTTTCTGATCGTGCGGGTAGTACCCGATCAGATATTGGGTGCGTAGGTCTTCACTCACGCGCTCGAAAGCCTTGTCCAGCCCGCCTTCGTAGGCGTAGAAGCTCTTGCCCCCGGTGTCTTCTGCAAGCGTAATCATCGCGTGCTCGCCGCCAATGTCCCGCCCGGCACTTGCCTCGATCGGCACATCGATGATCGCGTAGATCATGACTTCATTGCGCAGCGCCTGCTCTCTTGCGATCTCGTACGTATCTTCATTGAGCGTGTCGCCACCATCGGAGACGAGTACGAGCACCTTGCGGCCCTCGCGCTTCCCCAACTCAACTGATCCAAGATGGATCGCGTTGTACAAAGCAGTCCCGCCGGCTCCTCGCATGCTGCTGAGCCCATGATCGATTTGAGACAGGTTATTCGTGAACCTCGTCAACTCCGTCACGTACGTATTGAACTGGATCACGCTCATGCGATCCTGCGGCCGCATCAGCGCATGCACAAATTTCTTCGCCGCCTGCTGCTCGATTCCCCGGTCCTTGTAGGTGCTTGAGCTGGTATCGATCGCGAGCGTCAGGTTCAGCGGCATCTCCGACTGTTTTTCGAAATGCGCGATCTTCTGCGGCCGGCCATCTTCGAAGATCCTGAAGTCGTCCTGCGTCAATCCGCCGATTACCGCGCCCGACTTATCGGTCACGTTCACGAAGATACTGACAAGCTTCACATCGAGGCGCAAGGGCTTATCTTCCTGGGCAGGAAGACGCAGCGACAGAGCACCGAGAAAAGCAAATGCGGCCGCACCGGTGCACACGGTTCTACGCGGCAGGCCCATCGGCGCCCTCCGCCGCATGACCTTCCACGGCATATCCGGCAGGAAAAGGTTCCCCATCGGCCCACACCGCGCCGTCTACGAATGTTTCCTTCTTCCAGATCGGCACTGTCTTCTTCAGCGTGTCGATCAACCACCGGCTTGCGTCATAAGCCTGTGCCCGGTGCGCCGATGCAACGACAATCAGCACGCTGGTCTCTCCCACATGCAGCCGGCCCAGCCGATGAACGATCTCGACGTGCCGCACACCGAAATTCCTGACAGCCTCCGCCGCCAGCTCGCGCATTTGCTTCGTCGCCATCTCTTCGTACGCTTCATAGTCGAGATAGAGCGTCTGTCGCCCCCGCGAGTTATTTCGGACAATTCCGTCGAACACCACCACCGCGCCGTCCGCTCCCTGCTTCGCAGCCCGGACGAGACCGTCTGCTTCGATCACGTTGCGCGTCAGGCGCACCACTGTCGCCGGTGCCTCTGCACCACCCGACACCGGCGGCAAGAGGCCAACCTCGTCGTTTTCACTCAGAACTTGATTCCGCTGCGCGTACTCCGCATTCACACTCACCGCGATGCCCAGCGACTCCACCATCGGCGCATGGTCTCCCAGCCTCGCCAGAAGGTCAGCTACGGTCGAGCCGCCAGGCAGATCGAGGGCAAACGAATCTGAACCGAAAGATTCCTTGAGAACGCCAAAGGGAAGAATACGCACGTGCATCGTGAACAAGAATACCGCCTCAGGACTTAGACGCAGCAAGCATCCAGGTGGTGCCGCATCCAGTCCCGCACAATGCTCCGCCGTCACAAAAGAAAAGGACCGGCTTGTTGCGCCGGCCCTCCTCGTTGATTGCTTCGCTTACGCCGCCGCTGAAGCTCCAGCGCCCGCGGCAAGCGGCGCAACCTCAGGCTTCGCGTTCAGCAGCGGCAGAGCCACTGCCAGCACATCCTCGATCCGGCTGGCGTAGTGGATCGAAACGCCGTCGATCATGTCCGGCGTCAGATCCTCCTCCACGTCCTGCCTGTTCTCGGCTGGAAGGATGATGTTCTGCACTCCTGCACGCCGGGCAGCCAGGAATTTCTCCTTGATTCCGCCCACCGGCAGCACGTTGCCGCTCAGCGTAATCTCACCCGTCATCGCGGTCAGCGGACGAACTGGTATGTCCGTCAGCAGCGATGCCAGCACGGTCGCCATCGTCACGCCTGCTGATGGCCCGTCCTTCGGAATCGCTCCAGCAGGAATATGGATATGGAGATCCAGCTCCTTGTTGAAGTCCTCCGGCAGATTCAGCATCGCCGAGTTCGACCGCACCCACGTGAGCGCTGCCTGCATCGACTCCTGCATTACCTCGCCGATCTGGCCCGTCATCGTGAAGCCACCCTTCCCCTTCATCTTGTTGGCTTCGATGAAGAGAATGTCGCCTCCCGCCGGAGTCCACGCCAGACCCACCGCCACGCCGGGCCGCTTCACGCGCTCGGCGATTTCGGTATCCACGCGCACCTGGATGTTACCCAGGAACTCCTTCAGCAGATCCTTGTCGACCGTGATCTTCTCGGTCTTGCCTTCGACCACCCGCCGCGCTTCCTTGCGGCAGACGGTGCCGATCACCTGCTCCAGCTTGCGCACGCCCGCTTCGCGCGTGTAGTGGCGAATCAGGTGGCGAACGGAAGGCTCAGGGAACTCGATCTGTTCTTCCTTGATTCCGTTCTCCTTGATCTGCCGTGGTACCAGGTAGCGGTTCGCGATGTGAAGCTTCTCCTCCTCGCTGTAGCCCTGCAGCGGAATGATCTCCATGCGGTCCAGCAGCGGCGGCGGAATCGGATCCAGCATGTTGGCCGTGCAGATAAACAGCACCTTCGACAAATCGAACGGCACATCGAGATAGTTGTCGCGGAACGCATTGTTCTGCGCCGGATCGAGCGTCTCTAGCAGCGCCGATGCCGGGTCGCCGCGGAAGTCGCGCCCCAGCTTGTCCACCTCGTCCAGCATGATCACAGGGTCGTTGGTTTCCGCCCTGCGAATGCTCTGGATAATCTGACCGGGCAGCGCGCCGATATAGGTACGCCGGTGTCCGCGGATCTCCGCCTCATCGTGCATGCCGCCGAGCGATACCCGCTGGAACTTCCGTCCGAGCGCGCGCGCAATCGATTTTCCGAGACTGGTCTTGCCCACACCCGGAGGTCCGACAAAGCACAGGATCGGTCCCTTCATGTCAGGCTTCAGTTCCAGCACCGACAGGTAGTCCAGGATACGATCCTTCACCTTCTTCAGGCCGTAGTGATCCTCGTCCAGAATCTCCCGGGCCTTGCCGATATCCACCTTCGAGCCCGAGCTCTTCGCCCAGGGCAGAACTGCAAGCCACTCGATGTAGTTGCGCGTAAGCGAATAGTCGGCCGCCATCGGAGACATGCGTCCAAGGCGGGACAGTTCCTTCATCGCCTCTTTCTTCACGTCTTCCGGCATGCCCGCTTCTTCGATCTTCTTGCGCAGGTCTTCGACCTCGCGCTGGCCTTCGTCCTGCTCGCCCAGTTCCTTCTGGATGGCCTTCATCTGCTCGCGCAGATAGTAGTCGCGCTGCGACTGCTGAACCTGGTCCTGCACCTCACTCTGGATCTTGGTGCGAAGCTGCTGAACTTCAATCTCCTTGGCCAGGTGCTTGGTCAGCAGTTCCAGCCGCGCCGGCACGCTCGGGTTTTCAAGTAGCGCCTGTTTGTCATCGGTCGTCAGGAACGGGAGAGACGAAGCCACAAAATCCACCAGCCGGCTCGGATCCTCGATGTTTCCGGCAATCGTCCGCAGCTCGTCAGACAAAGTGGCCGATTCCGACACAATCTGCTGGAACTGGCCCACAACATTCCGGACCAACGCTTCGATCGCGGCCGTCGTCTCGCCCTCGGCGTCCTCTACCGTCTCCACCTCGGCGATCATGAACGGTTCGGTCTGGACGTAGCGCACCAGCCGTACGCGCTCGACACCTTCGGTGAATACAAAGCGGCTCTGGTTCGGCATGCGCACAACTTTGTGGACCGTGGCGAGCGTTCCCACCTCGTGCAGGTCAGTTGGCTTGGGCGAGTCCAGCCTGGGATCGAGCTGAGCGGCCACCACAATGGAGCGCTCGTCCCCCAGCGACTCGATCAGTTGAATCGAGCTTTCGCGCCCAACTGTAAGCGGCAGAACAGCATGCGGGAATAAAACGGTATCACGGACCGGCAACACCGGTATCCGCCTGGAACCGGAAAGACGCTTCTGCGGATTTTCAGGCGGCAGTATGGAAGGCTGACTTGGCATTGAGTGTCCTCTTATCAACTTTCCTTATTAGACAACACAGAGCTTCGAAAGTTTCAAGAATCTGCCCCGTCCAGAAGACTCCGAGACGCTCATGATGTCTTGGTCACGGTTCCTACCCCGCTCGAGTTCTGCCCTACAAAAAGTTGAGCCGCGCTTCGAGCAGTCGCGGCTCAACTGGATTATCGGCTTTCGTCGGGAAAGGCTGAGACTTCTGCATCGCGGACTTCTCTTTCGATTGCCAAGTCTACAGCGGGGTTATTCGCTTCTGCGCTAAGCGTCACCTTTTTTGATGGCAGACTCGATCCGCTCCCAAAGGTTGTCTTCGGGTTGCTGATCCTGAAAGAGCTGCTTGGCTGCATCTGCAATGGTCTGCAGGTCCTGGTACAGCCTCTGACAGTCATTCGGGCATTCTTTCAGGTGCGGATGATTGAGTACATTTGCCCCTGATCCCACAAGCTCGGCAAGCTGGCTCTGAAATTCCTCGCAGCTCATCGGCTTTGCATCAATGGTCATCGCTTTCCCCCTTTGCGGAGCGATTGACGCAGGGCATCGCGCAACTTGAGCCGGGCCTTATGGAGCTGAGATTTGCTGTTACCCACTGAACAATCAAGCATGGCCGCTATCTCATTATGCTCAAAGCCCTCCACATCGTGAAGAACAAAGATCAATCGATAACCCGCAGGCAGCGCCGCAACTGCCCGCTCCAGCGCGAGCCTATCGATCGAACCCGTCAGCGAGAGATCCGGCGCTCCGAAGCTGCGGCCTGGCCCGTCGTCATACGAGGGCTCCATCGCCTCGTCGAGAGACATCAGCGGCAGGCCCTTCTTGCGCAGATGCATCAGCACGACGTTGATCGAGAGCCGATGCAGCCAGGTCGAGAAAGCCGAGTCCCCGCGAAATGTCGCGATCTTCCTGTGTAGTTGAAGGAAGGCTTCCTGCGTCAAATCTTCGGCCTCCGCTACGTTGCCGACCATGCGCAGACAAAGGGAGTAGATTCTCCGCTTATGAAGCGAGTACAAGTGAGCAAACGCGTGGTGGTCGCCCGCCTGGGCTCGTGCCAGCATCTCCGCATCCGGAGAAAGGGGAGCCTGGGGTTTGGCGACCTCGGTTGCAGATTCCTGTGGCTCGGCCGCGTTGTCCTCCTGGACAGTCTGCGCGGCGGACCCGTCACCGGTCTGCTTCTGAAACCTGGTACGTGGCATGCGCTTCCTTTGGGGAAAAGTATCGGTGGTGGCTGTAAGAATCGTCTGATGCTGCGCCAAGCTTCTTTCCTCGTTAGTATAAGGTGCAGCGGTTGAAAAACTTTGAGCTGCGGCGAGAAGAAACCGATTAGGCTCTCAAGTTAATTAGTTGGATGCAACCAAATGCCTTGGCGTGGGTCTATACGGCTAAAATTCTGGGAGATAGAGTGCGTAAGACAGTGCCGGCAAGGCAGCGCGGCTGGAGATGGATGCAGGGGGTGTCGTTCTTATCTTTTTCCTGCTTTCTGCCGCCATCCAGCTCTCATGCCAACTCCCTCTAGATGCTTTAGCCCCGCACTCCGATGCAGCTCTCTTCCTGCTCGACCCCTCTTCGATTTACCCGCCAAGTGGCAACAGGGAAACTCGTCCCGGTGAGTCCCTCGAACCCGACCGGCTCGCAGCATGGCTCGGAAGACCCGTCCGCGAGATCACCTTCCAGGGAGTCGCTTCCGAACGCCTGAAGCAGGTTCAGGATCATCTGCCCCAGCAGATCGGTACGCCGCTCGATCGCGAGAAAATCGCCGCTTCACTCCGGCAGCTCTACGCCACCGGGCTGTTCGAGACGATCGAAGCCACCGCATCGGAGCAAGGGGATGGCGTACGGCTTGTCTTCACGGGATCGCCCCGCGCGTTTATCGGGGTTGTCACGGTGACTGGCGCAAAAGGGGCAACCATGAATGCCCAGCTCGTTGCCGCCAGCCGTCTGAATCCCGGCACTCGCTTCTCCGAAAATCGGCTTAGCGCGGCACAGGGTCGCATGCGCCAGGCCCTCGCCGATAACGGCTTCAACGAGCCAAAGATCACCTACATCCTGAAACAACATCAGGAAGAGCAGCTGGTCGATATCGAGTTCACTGTTATCTCCGGCCCGCAGGCCCGCGTGGGTTCTGTCGCAGTCGAGGGCGACTCCGGCATGACGCTGGAGCAGTTCCGGCATTCGGCACATCTCCGCGCCGGCAGCAAGGTGAATCACGACACCAACAACCGCGCGCTCACAGGCGTCCTCAAGCACTATCAAAAGCAGGATCGCCTTGAGGCAGACGTCAAGCTACAATCGCAAACTTATGCGCAAGGCGCGGATAGAACCAACTACAGCTTCGCCGCAAACCGTGGACCCGTCGTAAAGGTCGGCATTGAGGGAGCGAAGTTAAGCTCTGACCGGCTCAAGCGTCTGGTTCCTGTCTACGAAGAAGGCACCGTTGACGAAGATCTGCTGAACGAGGGGAATCGCCGTCTCCGTGACTACTTCCAGCGGCTTGGCTACTTCGACGTCAGAGTCGATCACCTCATCCGCAGCCCCGAAGGCGCCGGCGCTGTGAACATCACCTACACCGTTTCGCTCGGCTCGAGGCGCCGCGTCGAGCGCGTTGCGGTCGGGGGCAACCACTACTTCGGCACCGACACATTGAGGCAGCTCCTCAGCGTGAAAGCCGCGGATTATCTCGACCGACATGGCACTTACAGTCAGGCCCTTGTTGCGGGGGACATTGCAGCTCTGGAAAACGTCTATCACAACAACGGATTCTCCAGGGTCAAGATCACTCCGGAAACACTCAGCGGGCAGGACTCATCCATTCCGAACGGAACCGCCGCGCAGCACAGGTCGACGGAACCGCTCTCCGTGATCTACCACATTGATGAAGGCCAGCAGCAGCGCGTCGCCCTGCTTCGCCTCGACGGTGTCGTCAAAAGCGACTCCGGGAAACTGCAGGGCTTGATGAATACAGCTCCGGGCCAGCTTTTTTCTCCGCAGAACCTGGCTGGCGACCGCGATGCCCTGCTCACCGATTACCTGAGCCGCGGCTTCGACCAGGTTCAGATCGAGGTTGAAAACAAGACAGAAGATGCGGACGCGACCAAGGTTGACGTGATCTTTCATATTCACGAAGGCCAGCAGATCTTCGTACGCAAGGTGCTGCTCTCCGGTCTCCGCTACACACGGCCCGATACCGTAGCGAAAGCCATCACGCTGCACCCGGGCGATCCGCTCAGCCAGACCGCACTGGCCGACATTCAGCGCAACATGTACGAGTTCGCGCTTTTCAACGAAGTTGACACCGCCATTCAGAATCCGAACGGAGACGAGACCTACAAAACCGTTCTGGTCCAGACCACTGAAGCCCGCCGCTGGACGCTCACCTACGGTCTCGGCTTTGAGGCACAAACCGGCACGCCGCAAAATAACTGCGCCGGCCTCCAGAAGCGCGGGGAGACCTGCTCCCCCAATGGGCGCCCGGGGGTCAGCCCGCGAGTGCTGCTTGACGTGACGCGCAACAATCTCTTCGGACGAGATCAGTCCGCTTCCGTCCGCGGCACCTATGGCCTGCTGGAACAGAACGTGAACCTGCTGTTCCAGAATCCGCACTTCCGCGGAAATCGCGACTGGGGTTTCACCTTCTCCGGCGGCTATGCCAGCAGCCAGGACGTCACCACCTACGTCGCTTCCAAGCTCGAGGGCGGCTTCCGGTGGACGGAACATTTCACCAAGCCGAACCCGTTCCTCTCCCGGGCCAACACCTTCATCTACTCCTACGACTTCCGGCGCGTCAAAGTAGCGCAGGAGAGCTTGCAGGTATTTCGCGCCGAGATCCCTGCGCTCGCCGCGGCTGTTCGCGTGGCCGGGCCCGGAGTCACCTGGATCCGCGACACGCGCGACTCGGCGCTCGACTCGCACCGAGGCACCTACACGACCTTCCAGGAATTCCTCTCCAACAACAAACTCGGTTCTGAAGCTGAATTCAACCGCCTCGATCTTTCGAGTTCGAGCTACTACGGCTTTGACAAGAATCGCTACGTGCTCGCGCGCAACACCCGCTACGGCCAGGAACGCGCCTACGGCCCGCCTTCTGCTCTTCTGCTTCCCTTGCCCGAACGCCTCTATGCCGGCGGCCCCACATCGCACCGCGGGTTTGGTATCAACGGCGCTGGTCCGCGCGATCCGGAAACCGGCTTCCCCATCGGCGGAGCCGGCGCTCTCGTCAACAGCACCGAGCTTCGCCTTCCGCCCCCCATCCTTCCCTTCTTTGGCGATGCGCTCAGCTTCGTCCTCTTCCATGACATGGGCAATGTCTTCAACAGTGCCGGCGATGCGTGGGAGAGTATTCTCCGAGTCGAACAGCCTAACCGCGATGCATGCAAAGTGCTCACGCAGGGATCTGCACAGAACCCTCCAGTTCCCTCCGGGCAAGACACATCGACCGGCCCTCAGGGGCAATGCAGCTTCAGCTACTTTTCGCACGCGGCGGGTTTGGGCATGCGTTACCACACGCCGGTCGGCCCCATACGGCTCGACTTCAGCTACAACCTGAATCCGCCCATCTACCCGGTGAATGTGGACTACGCCTTGCCCGATCCTTACTCCAGCCCGCATATCGGCGAGGCACAGCACTTCAACTTCTTCTTCAGTCTGGGACAGACCTTCTGATGGCGCGCGAGCTTAAAAACCGGATCGTCTCCATTCCGCTCCATAAGGCGGCTACGGTCCTGCTGTTTCTCTGCGCCGTTCCCACCTTCTCGCAGGCGCCTCAGCCTGCAGCCTCAACAGACGGCCCACCGCCCGCGACGAGCGCCACAATCACGCTGGACCGCGCCCTCGCCGTCGTGAACCGCCAGGTGATTCTGCAGAGCGACCTCGAAGACGAGATGCAGCTCTCCGTCCTCGACCCCACCACAAACGGCAACGCCAACGATACCAAGCAGCAGGCCCTCGATCGGCTGATCAGCCGCACTCTCATCCAGCAGCAGATTCAGCAGGAGAACATCCCCGCCGCCGTACCAACTTCGGCGCAGATCGCTGCGCGCCTGAAGGAGATTCGTACCGATCTCCCGGCCTGCGTGCGCGCAGACTGCGCATCCGACGCGGGCTGGACGGAATTCCTCGCGCGTCACGAACTGTCTCCCGAGCGGGTGGACAAGTATCTTCGCACGCGGCTCGAGATCCTGAGCTTTATCGAGCTTCGCTTTCGCCAGGGCATCCGCATCACTCCGGAAGAAGTCGAGACCTACTATCGCCAAACCCTGCTTCCGCAATATCCTGCGGGACAGACGCCGCCGCCGCTGCAACAGGTCTCTGCCCGAATCGAAGAGATCCTCCTGCAGCAGCGTGTGAACGCCCTCTTTGACACCTGGCTCTCGAACCTCCGCAGCCAGGGACAGATCCAGGTCCTCGACTCCACGCTCGAGCGAGCCTCAGCCGATGACGGAGCGTCGAAAGAATGAGCCGGACCGGCCAGATCCCGCGCGATGAAGACTCTCCTGAAATGAGTCCGCCTCCCGCGCGCCGACGCTACCTTCGCCGCATCCTTTTTTTCGGCTCCGGCATTGCACTGCTGCTGGTCATCGTCATCGTCGGGCTCTTTCTCTGGGCCAGTTCGTCAAGCTTCGAGAACATCATCCGCAAGCGCATCATCGCGCGCATCGAAGCCGGCACTGGCGGCCGCGCAGAGATACGCTCCTTCCGCTGGAAGCTCCTCAAACTCGAAGCCGACATCGATGGATTGACTCTCCATGGCCGCGAGGCTCAGGGCGAGGCGCCTTATGCGCAGGTCGACTCAGTCCACGCGGCCATCAGCATTCTCGATCTCCTCAGTCCCCGCGTTCTCCTCCGTGATCTTGAAGTGGTCAAGCCGCAGGTGCACATCATTGCCTACCGCGACGGCACGACCAACATCCCGCAACCTCGATTGAAGTCCAGCACGTCCTCGCACCCCATCGACACGCTCTTCGACCTTCAAGCCGGTCACGTCGAGGTGCAGCACGGTCTCGTCGACTTCGACGATCGTTCGGACGAAGCGGACGACTTCCAGGATCGCCATATCCCGCTGGACTTTGGCGCGAACGATGTTTCCCTCGTCATGCGATATCTTTCCGGTCACGGTCCCGATCCGGAGAAGTACCACCTCGACGCCGACGTGCACGACCTTCATCTGGCGCGAGGACTTGCGAACCATCCTGAAGCTCCTCCCGTCGAGGGCCAGATCAAAGCGTCCGTCGACCTGACCCGCAACGCCCTTTACTTCCGCTCCGTGCAGGTCACGGCTCACAGCAAAGGCTCGAAGGATCGGCAACTCAACATCGCCGGAGAACTTCAGGACTTTACTCATCCGCGCTGGAACGCCACAGCACAGGGCGAACTCGACCTGAAGCTCCTGGAGCCCGCCACGGGCTACCCAAGCACACCCGAAGGCATCGCGCGCCTGAACCTCACCGCGCAAGGCCAGCAGGGCGAATTCCGCATTGACGGCACCGTTCACGCCGACAACGCCGCCTACATCGGCACCGGCGTCGTCTCCCGCGGCGTCACGCTCGACGCTCGCGTCCATGCCGACCCGCTCCACCTTCAGATCACGAACGTCACGGCCCGTCTCAAGCAGGGCGGCCAGCTAGCAGGCGATGTCCTCCTTGACCATTGGATCGCTCCGCTCTCGGCTGCCCCGGTCATGGTGGCTGCAGCTCCGCCGAAGCACGAGAAGAAGGGCCGCTCGCACGAACCCGCTGCCGCGGCACCCGTCGTCCATCCCAAACCCGACAACCTCCTCCACACCAATGGCAAGGTTCACGCTTACTTCCGCAACGTAGCGCTTGACACGGTTCTGGACCTCGTGAGCTCGCCGCCATTCCAGAGGCTGGGACTTGCGACACTCATCAACGGTCCATCTGTGGCTGAGTGGAACAACGGCGATATCGACACGCTCTCCGTTGCAGCAAAGTTCAAGCTCAACCCCTCTGCAAATCCCGGAAGGGGAGAGGCTCCCACCAGCGGCGTCGTTGATGCAACCTACCTTCAAAGAACAGGCGACGTCGACCTGCGTGCGCTCGAGGTTACGCTCCCATCCAGTCACATCACGGCTCACGGGCGGCTGGGCGCTTACCCGATGACCAGCCCCACAGGGGTCTACGTCGACTTGCAATCGCACGATCTTGGCGAGTTCGACACTCTCTTTCGCGATCTCGGCCTCACGCGCAACGGCACAACAGGCACCGCTGCCCTGCCTCTGTCACTCGGTGGCGAAGCCGATTTCCACGGTACCTGGGCCGGCTCTCTCCTCGACCCGCACCTCGGTGGCAACTTCCGCGCTACAAACTTCTCTCTCGAAATCCCCGCCGCGTCAGCCGATACCCAGCCCCGTTCAGTGCATCTCGATTCGCTCGATCTGACCGGCAGCTATGCCGCCGAAAAAATCGGGATCGATCACGGCCAGCTTCAGCATGGCAACGCCGCCATCTCCCTCGATGGCACTCTCACCGCCGTCTCCGCCACCGGCAAAAGGTTCAGCCGACCCCGCTTCGACTCCAACTCGCTTCTGCATGCCAATGTCCACGCCGACAAGATCGATGCCGAAGAAATCGCGACGTTTCTCGGCAAATCTCTCCCGCTGACCGGAACCATGAGCGCCCGGCTCTTCGTCGATGGCCCCTACTCCGCAATGAACGGGAATGGCTGGATCCAACTTGAAAACGGCAGCATCTACGGCGAGCCACTCGCCCGCGCCCGCGCCGACGGCAACATTGCAGGACAGGTCATTCAGCTGTCTTCGGTCTCTCTGAGCAGCGAGGCCGGCGCCATCAACGCATCCGGCAGTTACGACCTGAACACAAAGCACTTCACTATCAACGCGCGCTCATCGAGCCTCGATGTGTCCAGGCTCGACCATCTTCGCCGTCAGACCACGGGCGTTCAAGGAAGTCTCGGTTTCACCCTCACTGGTTCCGGCACACTCGACGATCCCCGTCTCGAAGCCCACGCCACTCTCTCCAGCCTGAGTGTCAGCGGCGAAAAGTTCGGTGCCATCGCGATCAACGCTCGCACCGCCAATCGCTCCGCGATCTACGAACTCACCTCGCAGCTCGAAGGGGCCGAGCTCACCGCACATGGCCAGACCGCGCTCATCGCTGATTACGAAACCAAAGCCGCGCTGAACTTCTCGCGATTTGACATCGGCCATCTGCTTGCCGCGCTCCACGTCAGCGGTCTCACTGGCGAGTCCAACCTCGAGGGCTCCGTCAATCTCGAAGGTCCTCTCGCGCACCCGGATCTCATGCGTGGTGAGGCGCGCATTAAAGACCTCGCCCTCACGGTTTCCGGAGTCCATCTTCATAGTGACGGCGGACTCCACGCCACCATGGGCAACTCCCAGATCAAGCTGGATCCGCTGCATATCACCGGCGAGCAGACCGATGTGCACGTTCAAACCTCCGTGAACCTCGCGGAAAAGCGCCGCCTCGATCTGGCCGCGAACGGCTCCATCAACCTCAAGCTTGCCGAAACCATCGATCCAGACCTCACCGCAAGCGGCACCACAACCTTCCGCGTCGAAGCGCACGGCCCGCTCACAGACCCCAACCTCACCGGCCGCATCGATTTCGAGAACGCCTCACTCGCCCTGGAGGATTTGCCCAACAGCCTCAGTCAGCTTCACGGCACGCTGGAGTTCAATCAGAACCGCCTCGAAGTGAAGTCTCTTACTGCCATGAGCGGCGGCGGCCAGCTCAGCGTCACAGGATATCTCTCCTACCAGCACGGTCTCTACGCAGACCTCGCGCTCAAAGGCAAGTCCATCCGCATCCGCTACCCTCAGGGCGTCAGTTCAGCAGCCGACATCAATCTCCAGCTGCAGGGTCCGCAAAGCAACCTGCTTCTTAGCGGCAACGTGATGATCACGCGCTTCACCGTCAGCCCCGAGCTCGACCTGGTGGCGCTCGCATCGCAGACCACAAAATCGCAGACCATCGCTCCCGCCGACGCCCCCTCCAACCACATTCGCCTTGACGTGCGCATTCAGTCGTCGCCGCAGCTCAACTTTCAGAATGCTTATGCCAAGCTTGCCGGCGACGTCGATCTGCGCCTGCGCGGCACACTTGCCTCTCCGTCTCTACTCGGCCGCATCTCCATTACCGAGGGTAGCGCCACCATCGCAGGCACTCGCTATGAGTTACAGCGTGGCGAAATCACGTTCACCAATCCCGTTCGCATTCAACCCAACATCGATTTGAACGCAACGGCGCACGTCGAGGACTACGACATCACCCTCGGCCTCCACGGCTCAGTGGACCAGCCCACGGTCACCTACCGCAGCGATCCTCCGCTCCCCGAAGCCGACGTCATCGCACTGCTCGCCCTGGGCCGCACACAAGACCAGCAGCGCCTCTATACACGCCAGCAGGAACAGCTCGCCTCCAATCCCGCAACGGACGCCCTTCTCGGCGGCGCGCTCAACGCAACCGTCAGCAGCCGCGTGCAAAAGCTCTTCGGCGCCGGCTCAGTAAAAGTCGACCCCAACTACCTCGGTGTGCTCGGCAACTCCACCACGCGCATCACCGTCGAGGAGCAACTCGGCAGGAACCTCACCCTCACCTACGCCACCGATGTGGACACAACTGCCCAGCAGCTTCTACAAGCCGAAATCGCAATCAACCGGCATGTCTCGCTGCTCGTCGCGCGCGACGAATCCGGTGTCTTCTCGATGGTAGTGAAGGCGACGCGCAGGTTCCGCTAGCTCTGTCCGGCACTCAATCGCCGTTGCCCGATGCCTTGCCCGTATGCGCATTCGGCAGAAAAATACTCATTGTCGTTCCCGACTTCTCGCCCTGCCGGCTGCGAAAGCGCAATGCTCCGCCCTGCTGCTCGATGAGCGCCTTGGTGGCCCAGAGCCCGATCCCCGTTCCAATCTCCGCTTTGGTCGTGAAGAACGGAATGAAAATCTTCTTCTGCACCTCGCGCGGCATTCCGCTCCCGTTATCAGCCAGCGTGATGCGTACGCCCGCCTCGCGCTCGCCGTTCCAGCCGTGCGAGACCCGTGCCCGGATCCAGATCTTCCCGCCCGCCTTCGAGGCGTCAATCGCGTTGGTAAGCAGATTCGACACTGCCTGCCTCAACTCTCCCTGTCGCCCATAGAGCTTCAAGTCTGGTGAAACAGATACTGTTGTTTCGATGCGTTTGTAGGCGAGCTTCCGCTCGTAGACCACCAGCACATCGCGAATCAGATCCGCCAAGTTGATCCAACGGTCCTTCGAAGCCCCGCGATAGAACCCGAGCGTCTGCTGCGCAATCTGCGACACACGCGCAAGTTCGCGATCCGCAATCGAGAGGTGCCTGCACACCTCCTCAGGCAGGCCCTGCGCCGTCATGGCGAGGTAAATGAAGTTCGTCACCGCTTCAAGAGGATTATTGATCTCGTGCGCAATCGTCGCCGCGAGCCGTCCGGTCGCAGCCAGCTTCTCTGACTGAATCGCCAGCTGCTGCGCGCTCTTCAACTCCGTGATGTCCCTCGACACTGCGACCAGCCGCTCGATCGCGCCCTGCCGGTCCAGCGCCGGAGTGATGCGAACATCCCAGCTCTTTCTCAGTCCGCCTATCGTGATCGAGTCGCCCTGAAAGCTCCCGACGTTACCTTCGCGGGCCGCCGACAGTGCTTCCTTGGCGCGGCTCCTGTCTTCCTCTCTCCACAGTTCGACCCAAAGTTTGTTCAGATACTGACTCGCGTCCGTGATCTCCATCGAGCGCTGTCCGGCGGGGCTCATGTACTGGATCCGCCCGTCCAGGTCGAGCACCTTCACGCAATCGGCGCTGCTCTCGATGATGTTGCGCGTGAATTCTTCGGTGCGCCGCAGCTTCTCCTCCACCACCTTGCGGTGCGCGACCTCTTTCTCCCGCTCCTCAACAACGGCATCCACCGCGGACGCCTTCTGCTGCAGAGTGCTGACCATCCTGTCGCGCTCTTCACCACTCGCCAGGTCGGAGTAGCTCTCCGACGGAATCACGGCGGAGTGCTGCGAACAGATCGCGTCGAACCCACCCGAATAGCTCTCCTTGGCGAAACTCCCAATTGGATAAGCGCAGCGGAAGTGCAGCTTGTAGCGCTCCACCAGTTCGTTCCACAGGTGCTCAAGTTCGATCGCGCCCTGCTGGTTGCCCTCAGCCCAGAGCATCGCGACCATCTCTCCGAAAACGGAGATCGCTTTCACGCCCGGCCGCAAAGCCGCCCTGGCGCGCTCGATCACCGGTGCCATCTCCTCCCAGAACCGCTGCGGATCCGGTCGCCCCTGCACCAGCAATCGTTCCAGTGCACGCCGGGCATCCACAGGTATGTACCTGCCCTCGGCAACCGTGCGCGTCACATCGATGTTGTTGGAAGTAAGTTTCTCGACCAGCCTGCGGTGGTGATCCTGTGTCGCGATAACCACGCAAGCGCCACCCGAGCCCAGCGCGGCTCCTGCAAACTCGCTGAGACTCTCGATGAAGACCGACTCGTCCTCATAAAACTGCACTGCATGCGCCGACACGGCGGGCCCCAAGGCATCAGAGTGGTAAGGCTGCGACGTATGTTGCCGAGAACGTTGGCCATATAAGTACACGATGCCTCCACGCTCGGCCCCAGCGGCATCTTTCACCCGGTGCACCAAACCCTGACTTTCTGATGCTGTGGTGGAAATGGCAGTTGTACGTTTACATTCTGACCGGCAACTCCAAGTTGCTTCTTAGCTTCGCGTTCCGGCCTGCCTTCCTCAACGTGTGTCTTCGATTGTGACCCTCGCCCAGCACCGGCCGAATGCATGTCGACTCTTCCGCGCTGACAACCCCATAACGTTTTTCGCGAATCTGTGTCTATGTTGCTGAGTGGCATCCCGGGCCGGGTTCGATCATCACCGTTGACGGCTACACAGGAAGCTACCGCATCCCAGACGTGAGGTGAATCGCTCGTTCGGATATTTCGTAACAGGAAAGGAAATTAGATATGGCAAGAAAAAGGATTCTCTCCCCAGGCGTTCTTATGGCTGCAGCCCTTCTGGCGGGCTGTTCTGCTCTCACCGTTCCAGCCTTTGCTGCCGGTTCCACTCCGGCCTTCATCGACCAGCAGGACGGCAACAGCGCCGCGCAGAACAAGCTCAACAAGTCGCAGTTCAAAGACGTAAAAGTGTCAGTCGACAACAACGGCATTGCGACCCTTTCTGGAACCGTGAGTCTCTACGAATACAAGAAGGACGCCGCGAATCGCGTTCGCAAGGCGAAAGGTGTCAACGCTGTTCGCAATGAGATCGAGGTAACTGGAAAAGGAGAGCCCGTTTCAGACGAGGAACTGAAGAAGAAGCTCGGAGAAAAGCTCACCTACGACCGCGTCGGCTACGGAAACGCCTTCAACTCCATCACCATGAGTGTTGAGAATGGAGTTGTAACCCTCGGCGGCCACGCTCGCACCGACGTGGATAAGGACTCGGCCGTCGCTCTGGTTTCCACATACCCCGGAGTCAAGGACGTCGTGGACGACATCGAAGTTGATCCAACCTCGATCATGGACGACCAGACTCGCCTCGCAATCGCACGCGCAGTCTATGGGTATCCGTCGCTCAACAAGTACGCCATCGATCCCGCGAAGCCGATTCGAATCTCGGTCCAGAACGGGCACGTGGAACTCTACGGCGTTGTCGACTCCAAGGCCGACAAGGATGCTGCATATCTCCGCGCCAACAGCGTGCCCGGAGTCTTCAGCGTCAAGAACTACCTTCAGGTCGCCGGCCAGCAAAGCGAATCCGACAGCAAATAGCCAACAGACCGCCAGCCGTGGGAGAGCGTCGTCTCACCCACGGCTGCTGCGCCCTCCCCTCCTGACCTTCCTCCCTAATCGTCTGCCTCTCGATCTTCACCCTCTGCCCTGCTGTCTGATCTCTGCTCCCTCCTCCTGTTTTCAGTGGACTCCCACCTCGCCCTCATGCGACATTTACAGTACTGTAATCATCCAGAGCCCCTGATTCCATACACTTGAGTCGCTATGTTGAACGATGGCCCCCTGACGATCGATCGTGCTGACGGCAAAAACCCGGGTACCCGCATCTTCCGACTCGCCGGTCCGCTGACCCTGCGGAACCTCTTCGAACTCCAGAGCGAACTGCGCAAGGCAGAGCTTCCTGCCCTGACCGTCATCGATCTCACTGAAGTGCCCTACATGGACTCCGCAGGCATGGGCCTCGTCATGAATCACTACGTCCGCTGCACCACGAACGGCACAAAGCTCGTCGTCTCCGGGGCCAACAGCCGCGTCATGGATCTGTTCAAAGTCACCAAGGTCGACACCGTTCTGCCGCTCGCTTCGACCATCGAAGCAGCAGAAGCCTAGAACCCGCCCCAGCTTCCAGCCCATCGCGTTTCCACTTACCACTGGTCCTTTACACTGGTTTTTGAAACTCGCGATGGGCCTCTTCGCCAAAACACGCACAACACTCGAGATGATCAAGTGGGAACACTCGATCTTCGCGCTGCCGTTCGCGCTAACGGCCGTGCTGCTTGCCAGCCACGGTACCCCCGGCTGGCGCACACTGGGCTGGATCCTCGTCGCCATGGTTACCGCTCGCTCCTGCGCTATGGCCTTCAACCGCTGGGCCGACGCCGATCTCGACGCAGCCAACCCGCGCACCAGCAATCGCGCCATTCCCGCCGGTCTGCTCTCCCGCCAATTCGTCCTCGGTTTCACCGTCCTGATGGGCGTCGGATTCGTCATCGCTGCAGCCGAACTCAACCGCCTCACACTTTACCTCTCGCCCCTCGTCCTCATCGTTCTCCTCAGCTACAGCTACATGAAGCGCCTCACGCGCTGGTCGCACCTCGTGCTCGGCCTGGCTCTCGGTCTTGCCCCATCGGCCGCCTGGATCGCCGTTCGCGGCAGCCTCGATCCGCGCATTCTCGTCCTCACCGCCGCTGTCATGCTCTGGGTCGGCGGCTTCGACGTGCTCTATGCCTGCCAGGACTTCGAGCATGACCGCAGCGCCGGTCTCTACAGCATCCCCCAGTCCCTCGGCGTGCCTGCCGCCTTCCGCGTCGCGCGCATCATGCATCTCGCCATGCTCGGTTTGCTCGTAATATTCGGTTACATCTTCCACTTCGGCGTAGCCGGCTGGATCGGCATTGCCGCTGCTGCAGCGCTCCTGGCGTACGAACACGCCATCGTCTCGCCCCAGGACATGCGCCGCCTCAACGCCGCCTTCTTCACCATGAACGGCGTCATCGCCACTGTGTTTCTGGTCTTCGTCGCAACCGATATCTGGCTCAGAAGATAGTCATTCCCTTCACCCGCCAAGCGCGGAGAAAGCTATGCAATGAGAATCGCCATCCAAGGAGAGCCCGGTTCGTTCAGCCACGAAGCCGCGCTCAACCTTGCCTCCGACGCCGTCATCGTCCCCTGTGCTCTCTCAGCCGACGTCTTCAAGGAGCTCGTCGAAGAGTCGGTCGACGCCGCCGTTATCCCCATCGAAAACAGCCTGGCCGGCTCCGTGCTCGAGCACTTTGACCTGCTGCTTCAGCACGACGTCAAAGTCGTCCGCGAGTCTCTCCTCCGCATCCGCCACAACCTCATCGCCATCTCCGGCGCGGCGATCGGCGATATCGATCGCGTCTTCTCGCACCCCGTTGCCCTCGCGCAGTGCCGCCGCTTCCTCGCCGAACACCCCAAGATGGAGTCCTACGCCTTCTACGACACCGCCGGCAGTGTAAAGCAGCTCGTCGAACTCCGCGACAAGCACGCCGGAGCCATTGCCAGTGAAGCCGCCGCTCACTACTACGGCGCTGAAATCCTCCGCGCCAACATCGAAGACAACCCCGAAAACTACACGCGATTTTTCCTCGTCCGCCGCACCCCAGACGCGGTCTACGATACCGACGCCAACAAGATCAGCATCGCCTTTTCCGTCGAAAACCGTCCCGGTTCTCTGGTCGCCGCGTTGAACGAACTCTCCGCGATGCGCACCAACCTCACCAAGATCGAATCACGCCCCGTCCACGGTAAGCCATGGGAGTACGTTTTCTACGTCGATTGCCAGCTGCACTCCATCGACGAAGGCGCCAGGGCAATCCAGGCGCTCCAGCCCCACTGCGCCATGGTCAAAGAACTCGGCATCTACCGCGAAGCCACCAAGCCCGTCACCATCGACTGATCGTAAAGCCGCGACCCACCTAAACAAATCGGGGATGGCCATCGGCCATCCCCTCCGTCTTTCTCGTACCCTTGACCGCTCGTTCGCTCGTCCGGTGCTTCTAGAAGTGGTACGCCACGCCGATCGCCGGGTAGTAGATGTTGTACCACTTGTTCGTCGACAGGTTGATCTGGTTCGTGCTCGATCCCTGGCCGAAGTTCGGAACCTTTGTCACAAACCCGCGGAACTCCGCGCGGATGTCGAAGCTCGGGCTCAGCTCATAGGCCACGCCAGCCCCGTACAGTCCGCCAATCGATGTCTGCTGCTTCACGTCCAGCGACGTGGTCCCCGAGTTGCGAATGGGAAGGAAAATCAGCGCGCCCGGTCCGGCCTCGACGAAGGGATTGAACTTCCTGAACGTGAAACTGCGAACGTAAGCGCCCGAAATCTCCTGCGTTCTTACCAGCACCTTCACGGTATTTGTATTTCCGGAGATAAACCGCATCGTGTTCTGATACGTGATGCCGTAGTTCGCTTCAAGCGCGCTGTTCGGCGTCAGCATAAACCGATAGCTCAACAGGCCCCCGATTGCTGTATTCGAATGCACCTGCACGTCTGTCGATGAAGCAACAAACGGCTCAACGATGGCTGTCCCACTCAGGCTGATGTCCTGCCGGCTCTCCTGAGCGCGGCCCGCTGCTACACACACTGCCAGCAGAAAGGCAATAAGGGCGATCTTCTTCATTCGGTCTTGAACCTCTTGACTGCTCAACCGTCCGGCTGGCAACCAGGTTGTTGATTCCGGTGCTTCGGTCTCCCCCACGCACCGCTCTATGCATTGTAAATGGCCAGAACGGCTTAGCCTCGATCAGGGGTGTCGCTGAATGATCTGAATCAATAGACGCAACAGCCCCGAAATCGGCACCCGCCAATCGCGCATTGGCCTGCCCTTACCCCGCGCGCTCCACGTGATAGAAGTACGGCGGCCCCTGCCTCTCCGCCATTGACCGAACCGTCTTCAGGAACGCACGCGCCGCATACGAGAGCGTCGACTGTCTCCTGTGCACCAGCCGCAGCACCCGCTTGAACTCCAGTTCATCGACGGTAACGCGCACCAGTTCCCCCGCCTCCAGTTCGTGCGCAATGGTCAGGTGGGGAACCAGCGCCACTCCATTCCCCATCGCCACAAACCGCTTGATCGCCTCGATCGTCGGCAGATCGATGCCCATATTCAACGGCGTCCGGTGCCGCTGGAACGCCTCAATCACCTTCCTGCGCAGCGGCGAAGCGACGTTGTGCGCGATGAAATTCTCCTTCCCCAGATCTGAGATGGAGACGCGCGCCGCCCGCGCCAGCCGGTGCTCGGGACTGACAATGAACGCCAGGCTGTCGTTATAAACAGCAATCGTCTTGAACCGCTCCGGATCAAGCCGGAACGAAGTAACCCCAATCTCAAATGTCCTGAGACTCAGCTCCTCCGCGATCCGGCTCGCCAGCATGCGATGCACGGACACGCCGATCTCCGGGTACTCGCGGCGGAACTCATCCACCGCCTCCAGCAGGTACATGCAGGTGTACTCGTTCGCCGCCAATTGCAGCCGCCCCCGTTCCAGGCTCTTCAGCTCATCCAGCGCGCTCGAGGCTTCCCGCCGCAGCGCCAGCAGCCTTTGCGCATAATCCCGCAGCAACTCACCCGACGCCGTGAGCGATCCGTCCCGCGCCGCGCGGTCGAACAGCGGCTCCCCGATCGAGGCCTCCAGCTTCCGAATCACCTGGCTGATCGCCGGCTGTGTCCGGTGCAGCCGCACCGCAGCCTTCGAGAAACTCCGCTCCTCCGCAACCGCCAGAAACGTCTCAAGTTGTGAAAGTTCCAAAACGAGCTCCCAGTTTACAGAGTCCAGATGCCAGCCTTGTACGCCGCCGGGTCATCTATCGTCACTGAAACTAATGACTGGTAACTGGCAACTCCGGTATAAGCAATTCTAATCGCAACCCCAAAAAGAATAACTTTGCCTTATACCTGCCCGATCGGCGAAACTAGGAATGCTGGCAACGTCTTCCCCTGGCAGGCGTACATATGACAAATATTTCCAATCACGTTGCATTCTTTGACACCACTCTGCGCGATGGCGAGCAGTCCCCAGGCTGCAGCATGACTACGCAGGAAAAGTTGACCATGGCGCATGCCCTCGAAGACCTCGGCGTCGACATCATCGAAGCCGGGTTCGCCATGGCCTCTGAAGGCGACTTCGCGGCCATCTCCACCATCACGCAGGCGGTGCGCAAGCCGAAGATCTGCTCCCTCGCCCGCGCCAAGAATGAAGACATCGAGATTGCCGCCCGCGCTCTTCAGTTCGCCCAGCGCCCGCGCATCCACGTCTTCCTCGCCTCCAGCGACCTCCATCTCGAATACAAGCTCAAGATGAGCCGTCAGCAGGCTCTCGACCAGGCCGCCGAATCCGTACGCCTCGCCCGCACCTTCGTCGACGACGTGGAGTTCTCGCCCGAAGACGCAACGCGATCCGACCGCGAGTTCCTCATCGACATTGTCCGCACAGCCATCGAAGCCGGCGCCACCACCATCAACATGCCCGATACAGTCGGCTACACGACTCCCGAGGAGTATGGCCAGATGTTCCGCGAAGTCCGCGAGCGCATCCCCGCCGTGGATGCCGAAGGCATCATCCTCTCCTCGCACTGCCACGACGACTTGGGCCTCGCAGCCGCCAATTCTCTCGCCGCGATTCAGGCCGGAGCCCGCCAAGTGGAGTGCACCATCAACGGCATCGGCGAGCGCGCCGGCAACGCCGCACTCGAAGAGATCGCTGCCGCACTCCACGTCCGCTCGGAACGCTACGGCGTCACGACGAACATCAAGCTCGACCAGCTTTATCCAGCAAGCCAGGTCCTCGGCCAGATCATCACCTTCCGCCCGTCGCCCAACAAGGCAATCGTCGGCGCCAACGCCTTCGCGCACGAGTCCGGCATTCACCAGCACGGCATGCTTGCCAACCCGCTCTGCTACGAGATCATGACGCCCTCGCTCGTCGGTGTCTCCCGCACCAACCTCGTTCTCGGCAAGCACTCCGGCCGCGCCGCGCTCCGCCATCGCCTCGAGCAGCTCGGCTACACGCTCTCGCGTGAAGAATTGCAGCAGACCTACTACCGCTTCGTCGCGCTTGCCGATCGCAAGAAGAACATCTACGACCAGGATCTGATCGGAATCCTCCCCGATCCCATCCGCGATCGCCGCAGCGAACCCGCTGTCGCCGAACTCGACTAGAGTTTTTGCTTTTACTGATAACTGAAGACTGACAACTGGCAACTCTCACAGGACGGGAATGAACCTCAAGATACTTGTCACCGCCGGCGACGGCATCGGCCCCGAAGTCACCAACGAAGCGGTCGCCGTTTTGCGCGATGTCGCCGAACTCGGTGGCCATACCATTCAGATCGAAGAAAAACGCATTGGCGGCGTCGCCATTGTGAAGGACGGCACTCCGCTCCCCAAAGAGACCCTCGACGCAGCCCTCGCCAGCGACGCAGTCCTCCTCGGCGCCGTCGGTGGCAACGAATTCAATTCCCTCGCGCCCGACAAGCGTCCCGAAGCCGGCCTGCTGGCTCTGCGTGCCGCTTTGGGCGGATTCGCCAATCTCCGTCCCTGCTTCTCATTCAAGGAACTCGTGGCCAATAGCCCGCTACGGCCTGAGATCGTCGAAGGCACCGACATCATGTTTGTCCGCGAACTGCTTGGAGGCGCCTACTTCGGCAAGCCTCGCGAGTACGACAAGGAAAAGGGCGTCGGCTACAACACCATGATCTACACCCGCGATGAAGTTGCCCGTGTAGCCCGCGTCGCCTTTAACCTCGCCCGCAACCGCCGCAAGAAGCTCACCAGTGTCGACAAGGCAAACGTCCTGGAGGTTTCGCAACTCTGGCGCGCGGTCGTCACCGAAGTCGGCAAAGAGTTTCCCGACGTGGAGTTGGAACATCAATACATCGACGCCATGGCAATGCACATCATGAACCGCCCGCGCGATTTCGATGTGGTTGTCACCGAGAATCTCTTCGGCGACATCCTCACCGACGAGTCGGGCGTGATTACCGGTTCCTTGGGAATGCTGCCTTCCGCGACCATTGGCGGCAAGGTCGATCTCTATGAGCCCGTCCACGGCTCGGCGCCCGACATTGCAGGTAAGGGCCTCGCCAATCCGCTCGGAGCAATCCTGACAGGCGCGATGATCTTGCGGCTTACCGCGAAACTTGAAACGGAAGCGAAAGCAATCCAGGCATCCGTGCGCAAAGTCCTCGAGCAGGGCTTCCGCACACCCGACCTCGCCCGTTCCAACCCGCAGGCCTTCACCGTCCTGTCGACCAAGGACATGGGCGCGAAGGTGCGCGAAACAGTGAAGCAGCTTGTAGCCGTGAGCTCGTAGCCAGTAGCTCGCGTTGGATCAGCTGTGATGGATTTTTATCAGATACGTTGATGCTGACGTAACCAAAACTTAGCTACAGGCTGCTAGCTACCGGCTACCAGCCTCTGCAGAGGTACTGATGAGTACTACACCCAAAACACTCTTCGAAAAGGTCTGGGAGCAGCACGTCGTCGTCGAACCCAAGGGCGAACCGACGCTGCTCTACATCGACCTCCAGTTGGTCCACGAGGTCACCTCCCCGCAGGCGTTCGAAGGTCTCCGTCTCGCGGGCCGCAAAGTCCGCCGCCCCGATCGCACCATCGCTACAGTCGATCACAATGTGCCGACGACGATCGAAGGCCGCCTCAACATCGTCGACCAGATCGCGGCAAAGCAGATCTCCACGCTCCGTCAGAACTGCGCCGACTTCGGCGTCGAGCTCTACGACGTCAACTCGCGCGAGCAAGGCATCGTCCACGTCATCGGTCCCGAGCTTGGCATCACCAAGCCCGGCATGACCATCGTCTGCGGCGACTCGCATACCTCGACGCACGGCGCATTCGGCGCACTCGCGTTCGGTATTGGCACCAGCGAAGTCGAGCACGTACTCGCCACGCAGACGCTGCCCCAATCGAAGCCGCAAACCTTCCGCATCTCGGTAGAAGGCAAGTTGCCGCAAGGTGTCACCGCCAAAGACATCATTCTCGCCATCATCGGCAAGATCGGCACTGACGGCGCTACCGGCTGCGTGATTGAGTACGCCGGCTCCGCCATCCGTTCGCTCTCAATGGAAGGCCGCATGACCATCTGCAACATGAGCATCGAAGCCGGAGCGCGCGCCGGCATGATCGCTCCGGACGAAACCACCTTCGCCTATCTGAAGGGCCGCCGATTCTCCCCGCAAGGCGCGGCATGGGATAAGGCCGTCGAAGAGTGGTCGAAGCTTCCCACCGATCCCGGCGCGAAGTTCGATCGCGAACTCACGATCGACGCCGCAACGCTGGTTCCCTACGTGAGCTGGGGAACGAGCCCCGGCATGGTCGCTCCCGTCACATCGTCTGTTCCTGATCCCGCAGCCGCCGGCAACGACCTCGACCGCAAATCCTTCGAGCGCGCGCTTGAGTACATGGATCTCAAGCCCGGCACGCCGCTTGATAAAATCGCGGTCGATCGCGTCTTCATCGGCTCCTGCACCAACGGCCGCATCGAAGACCTCCGCGCCGCCGCGAAAATCGCTGCCGGTCACAAAGTCTCCACGCACGTGCACGCCATGGTCGTTCCCGGCTCTCAACTGGTCAAAGCGCAGGCCGAAAAAGAAGGCCTCGATCAGATCTTCAAAGAAGCCGGCTTTGACTGGCGCGAGCCCGGCTGCTCCATGTGCCTCGGCATGAACCCGGACATTCTCGCGCCCGGCGAGCGCTGCGCCTCCACCAGCAACCGCAACTTCGAAGGCCGCCAGGGACGCGGCGGACGCACCCACCTCGTCTCTCCTGAGATGGCCGCAGCCGCCGCCATCGCTGGCCACTTCGTCGACATCAGGAACTGGGAAGTACGCGAGGAGGTAAAAGCCTAATGGAAGCGTTCAAGACTCTGACATCCACCGTCGCTCCTCTCGATCGCACCAACGTCGACACCGACCAGATCATCCCCAAGCAGTTCCTCAAGCGCATCGAGCGCACCGGCTACGGCGACTTCCTCTTCTTCGACTGGCGTCAAACGCCCGAAGGCAAGCCCGTCGCCGAGTTCGTCCTCAACGACCCGCGCTACCACGACGCGAAGATCCTCGTCGCCGGAAAAAACTTCGGCTGCGGCTCCAGCCGCGAGCACGCCGCGTGGGCGCTCAGCGACTTTGGCTTCCGCGTCGTCATCGCGCCGACCTTCGCCGACATCTTTTTCTCCAACGCCGGCAAAAACGGCATCGTCCTCGTGCGCCTTAGCGAAGGCGAAGTAGAAACGCTCCTCCGCAACGCCGAGACGATTCCCGGCTACAAACTCACCGTTTCCCTTCAAGACCAGACCGTAACCGACGACCGCGGATTCAAGGCCAGCTTCGAAGTCGACCCCTTCCGCAAGTACTGCCTCCTCGAAGGCCTCGACGACATCGGCCTCACCCTCCGCCACGCCGCCGAACTCGACAAATACGAAACACAACACGACCACGCAACCTGGCTTCAAGCCAAGTGAATACATCGGGGTGCCCCATCCTAAACCGTGCTTTTTGCGGTTTAGGGTGGGAAACAACAAAGGCCGAAGCACAAACTGAAAGCTGACAGCTGAGAGCTGAAAGCTTGCGAGCAAAGCGAGCAATGACAGAAGGCAAACGCCAAAGCATTCCGTTGACTGAGGGCCCAAGCCGCGCAGCTGCGCGCTCCTACTTACGCGGGTCCGGATTTTCAAAAGACGATCTCCACAAGCCCATCATCGGCATCGCCAACACCTGGACAGAAATCGGCACTTGCAACGTCCACCTCCGCGAAATCGCCGAAGCTGTGAAAGAAGGTATCCGCGAAGCCGGCGGCACTCCCATGGAATTCAACACCGTCACCATCTCCGACGGCATCACCATGGGCACGCAGGGCATGAAGGCCTCGCTCGTCTCCCGCGAAGTCATCGCCGACTCCATCGAACTCGTCGCCCGCGGCAATCTCTTCGACGGCCTCATCGGCATCGGCGGCTGCGACAAAAACATGCCCGGCATCATCATGGCGCTCTGCCGCCTCGACATTCCCGGCATGATGCTCTACGGCGGCTCCATCGCTCCCGGCAAAATTGACGGCCCCGACGGTAAAAAGATTGACATCACCATTCAGGCGGTCTTCGAAGGCATCGGCGCTCACGCCGCCGGCAAGATCGACGACGCTGGACTCGAAGCTCTCGAAGCCAACGCCTGCCCCGGCGCCGGGGCCTGCGGAGGCCAGTTCACCGCCAACACAATGGCCATGTCCGGCGAAATGCTCGGCATCTCGCCCATGCACCTCTCCGGCGTTCCCGCTACCGACAAGGACAAGTTCGCAGCTTCCCGCGAAGCCGGACGCATGGTGATGGATGCAGTCCGCGCCAACCGCCGTCCCTCGCAGATCATCACGCGCAAGTCTCTCGAAAACACCATCGCCAGCGTTGCCGCCAGCGGTGGATCGACCAACGCCGTCCTTCACCTCATCGCCATCGCTCGAGAAATCGGCGTCGATCTCTCCGTCGACGACTTCGACGCGATTTCAAAGAAGACTCCCTTCATCTGCGATCTCGTCCCCGCGGGCAAGTACATGGCCTCGCACTTCCAGGCTGCTGGCGGATCGCGCCTGCTCGCCAAGCGCCTCATCGACGCAGGCCACGCAGACGGCTCCACGCTCACCATCAGCGGGCGCACCCTCGCCGAAGAAGCCGCGCTCGCAAAGGAAACGCCCGGCCAGGTCGTCATCAAGACCTTCGAACAGCCCATCAAGCCCACCGGTGGACTCGTCATCCTCAAGGGCAACCTCGCCCCGGAAGGATGCGTGATGAAGATCGCCGCCGCGGATCGCTACGAACATTGCGGGCCAGCGAGAGTTTTTGATTGCGAAGAGGATTGCTTCGCCGCCGTGCAGGGCAACAAGATCAAGCCCGGCGACGTCCTTGTCATTCGCTACGAAGGCCCCAAGGGCGGCCCCGGCATGCGCGAGATGCTCCAGGTCACCGCAGCCGTCAGCGGTCATCCCGATCTCAGCCACACCGTTGCACTGCTCACTGACGGCCGTTTCAGCGGCGCCACTCGCGGCTTCACCGCAGGACACGTCGCACCCGAAGCTTTCGTCGGGGGCCCCATCGCCGCGGTTCGAGAAGGCGACATCATCGCTTTCGACATCAAGAACCGCACCCTCAACGTCGAGATCAGCGCGGAAGAAATGGCCGCGCGCCTCAAAAACTTCCAGCCGCCCGCGCTCCGCTGGCCGCAGGGCGTATTCCGCAAATACGTCGACCGCGTCACCAGCGCCTCGCACGGCGCCACAACATAGGAAGACCTACAAGCTACCGGCTACGGGCTACAAGCCCCTTAGGAGCAGACCATGGGAAACAAGCCAAACACGCAATCCGCAGAGAGCCACCTCACCACGCCCACCCGCCTCACCGGCGCGGAGATCGTATGGGCAACGCTGGTCGGTGAGGGCGTGTCCACCGTCTTCGGATATCCGGGCGGAGCGATTCTTCCCGTCTACGACGCGCTGCGCAAGTTTCCCATCCACCACGTCCTCGTGCGGCACGAGCAGGGCGCCGCGCACATGGCCGACGGCTTCGCGCGCGCATCCGGCAAGGTCGGCGTCTGCATGGCGACCAGCGGTCCCGGCGCGACGAACCTCGTCACTGGCATCGCCACAGCCATGCTCGACTCCATTCCCGTCGTCTGCATCACCGGCAACGTCTCCAGCAAACTGCTCGGCAGCGACGCCTTCCAGGAAGTCGACATCACCGGCATCACGCTGCCCATCACCAAGCACAACTTCCTTATCAGCAAAACCGAGGATATCGCCCACGCCATTCGCTACGCATTTCAGATCGCGCAGAGCGGCCGCCCCGGCCCCGTGCTCGTCGACATCACCAAAGACGCACAGCAAGGCACCGCCATCTTCGACTTCGAAGCGGCCAAACCTCGACCCTATCGTCCGCACCCCATGCTCAAGGTCGAAGACGCTGGCCTGACGAAAGCAGCCGAGCTCATCCGCAACGCAAAGAAGCCCGTTATCCTCTCCGGCCACGGCGTGATGGAATCGCAGGCAATGGAGCAGGTCCGCACCCTCGCCGAGCGCGCGCAGATCCCCGTAGCTCTCACCCTGCTCGGCCTCGGCGGCTTCCCTGCCTCGCACCCGCTCAACCTCGGCATGATGGGCATGCACGGCGAGTCTTGGGTGAACAACGCCATCCAGGATGCCGACCTCCTCATCGCCTGCGGCATGCGTTTTGACGACCGCGTCACCGGCTCTCTCTCGACCTACGCTACGAAAGCCAAGAAGATTCACATCGAGATCGACCCTGCTGAGATCAACAAGAACGTCAAGGTCGACGTCGCACTCGTCGGCGATCTTCGCGCCGTGCTCGAAGACCTTCTCCCTCGCATCTCCGGCCGCGACGGCTCCGCATGGATCAAGACCATCGAAGCCAGCAAGGGAGACGTATCCGTACACGACATCAAGAACATCCCCGACTCCGGCCACCTCTACGCCGCCCATGTCATGCACGACCTCTGGCGCATCACCAACGGCGAAGCCATCGTATCCACCGACGTGGGCCAGCACCAGATGTGGGAGGCGCAATACTTCCATCACGAGAAGCCACGCTCGCTTGTCACCTCAGGCGGCCTCGGCACCATGGGCTTCGCTCTGCCCTCAGCCATCGGCGCCAAAATGGCCTGCCCCGAAAAGGAAGTCTGGGCTATTGCCGGAGACGGCGGATTCCAGATGACAGCCGCCGAGCTCTCCACCATCGTTCAGGAAAAACTGAAGATCAACATCGCCATCATCAACAACGGATACCTCGGCATGGTCCGCCAGTGGCAGGAGTTTTTCTACGACAGCAACTACGAAGCCACGCCGCTCGTCAGCCCCGACTTCGTCAAGCTCGCCGACGCACACGGCATTAGCGGTCGCGCCGTCCGTACCCGCGCCGAACTCGCCGAAGCCGTAAAAGAAGCGCGCACCTGTGACGGCCCCTTCCTGCTCAACTTCATGGTTGAGAAGGAAGACTCCGTCTATCCGATGATTCCCGCAGGCAGTGCCCTGCACGAAATGATCCGCCGTCCCGGCAAAAATCCAATCGTCGAGTCGCCGGACGACAAGTAGAGAACAGTTTCCAGTTACCAGTCACCAGTGTCCAGTCTTAGTGATCTTCCGGATATCGTGAGCTGCGCTTCAGCGAATTGATCGACAACTGGCAACTGGAGACTGGCAACTGGAAACTACCAGATTTCGGCACCTGCAAGGACCTCGTCATGACCCATACCTTCGTCGCCTACGTTGAAGACATACCCGGCGTGCTCACTCGCGTGGCATCGCTGTTCCGCCGCCTGAACATCAACATCAGCTCGCTCACAGTCGGCCGCAGCGAGCGCGTCGGCCTTTCGCGCCTCACCCTTGTCTGCGAAGCATCATCCGAAGCCGGCGACCGCATTCGCGCCAGCCTCTACAAGCTCGAAAACATTGTCGACGTCGACGACATCGCGCAGGCGCCCAACGTCACCCGCGAGCTCGCTCTCATCAAGGTCGCCGCCACACCGCGCAATCGCGCCCAGATCTTCGACCTCGTCGAGGTCTTCCGCGCCCGCATCGTCGACCTCACCTCAGAGTCGCTGATGATCGAAATGACCGGCGTCGAAAGCAAGATCGAAGGCCTCATTGAGATCCTCCGCGAAGATGAAGGCCGCATCCTCGAAGTCTGCCGCAGCGGAAAAATGACCATGCGCCGCGGCCACCACACGTCAAGCGTTCTCAAAGCCATGGGCAAGGGCCCCGACGAAAAACCCCTCCCCGAAGAAGCCAACGACACCACCGTCGACATCGAACCCGCATAGCCTCTAGATTCGATCTGACTACCAGGATTCTGGGTGCCCCATGTCTCCCTCTTTTGGAGACATGGGAAACGACGATCCTCACCCGCTCTTGATGAACTAAGGTATCCTGTCGCGGAAAGGAGCGCTCCATGGATGAAGACACCAAACCCTGTCCCGTCTGCGGCGAGACCATCAAAGCCGTAGCGCTCAAGTGCCGCTTCTGCAATACCGACCTCGCCGCCTACGCCGCCGCCAAGGAACTCGAGACCGAAAGGACCCTCTACAACGGCCATCCCGCAATGATCTACAGCATCGGCCAGTTCGTCCCTTTTCTGGCCGTCGTGATCCTAGCTGGCATCGCGATCTTCCTTCTCGAGTGGCAGGCCCAGCCCGGCTACACCGGATACGTGATTCCCGCCGCCATCCTCATCCTCGGCGTGATGTTCCTTCGCCTTTACATGCGCAGCCGCGGCACTCACTACATCATCACAACGCAGCGCATCAAATATGAGCGCGGCCTTCTCTCCAAAGTCCAGGAGTCGCTCGAGCTCTTCCGCATCGACCACTTCGAGCTCCGCCAGCCTCTCGGCGCACGCCTCCTCGGACACTGTTCCCTCCACCTCTTCTCCTCCGACGCCGAACTCGGCAACTTCGCCATCTACGGCATCCCCAATCTTCCGGCACTCGCTGACCAGCTTCGCGACTGCCAGCTTCGCGAGCGCACCCGCCGAAGCCTCACCACTTTCGTGAAGGCATAATCCAAACCGTGTCTTCCTGACGCACCAACGAACGCAAAGGAAAAGAAAAGACATCATGGCTAAGACTTATTACGATCACGACGCCGACCTTTCCCTGATCCAGGCAAAGAAAGTCGCCATCATCGGCTACGGCTCGCAGGGTCATGCGCACTCGCTCAACCTCAAGGACTCCGGCGTACAAGTGAAGGTCGGCCTCGCCCCGAACTCCAAGTCCATCGCCAAAGCCCAGAAAGCTGGCCTCGAAGTCGACACCGTTCCCAACGTCGTCAAGTGGGCCGACGTCGTCATGGTACTCGTCCCCGATCAGACCGCGGCCAAGCTCTACGCCGACGAGATTGCGCCGAACATCAAGCCCGGCACGCTGCTTCTCTTCGCCCACGGTTTCAACATCCACTTCAAGACCATCACGCCGGCAGCCGGCATCGACGTAGGCATGGCCGCGCCCAAAGCTCCCGGCCATCGCGTGCGCGAAGTCTTCACCGAAGGCGGCGGCGTCCCCGGACTCATCGCCATCCACCAGGATTCAACCGGCAAAGCGCACGCACTCAATCTCAGCTACCTCAAGGGCATCGGCTGCACGCGTGCAGGCGTCCTCGAAACGACATTCAAAGAAGAGACCGAAACCGACCTCTTTGGCGAGCAGGCCGTGCTCTGCGGTGGAGTCAGCGCGCTGATCAAGGCTGGATACGAAACCCTCGTCGATGCCGGCTATCAGCCCGAAAGCGCCTACTTCGAGGTCCTCCACGAGCTCAAGCTCATCGTGGATCTCATCTATCGGGGCGGCCTCGCCTACATGCGCTACTCCATCTCTGACACCGCTGAGTGGGGCGACTACGTCAGCGGCCCGCGCGTCATTAACGAGTCCAGCAAACAGGCGATGAAAGACATTCTCAAGGACATTCAGGACGGCAGCTTCGCCAAGCGCTTCCTCGCCGACCAGAACTCCGGCCGCAAAGAATTCCTCGCCTTCCGCGAAGCCGAAGCCAAGCACCCCATCGAAATCGTCGGCAAACAGCTCCGCGCCAGCATGCCCTTCCTCGACCCCGTCACCGTCGAAGAAGTCGCAAAGAGCCGGTAGCAACTAACTCCGTGCCGAACCGTCCCGGCAGGCTTCAGGCGCCTTCCATACGGATGTGCAATCGAATCAGCCGCGGGAGGAAGGCTCGCAACTCAACAAGCGTCAGGGCACGGCTAAAGGCCGTGCCCTTTCAACTCGTACTTTCAGCAAGGAATTCAGCAGACAAAGAGATTCTGCTCAGCCCTGCTTGCTTACTGACAAACCTACAATCCTAATGAGAAAATATTTATAAGTGCATGACTCAAGACTATTTATCTTTCATATAGTCGGCGAAGAATCCGAAATGTTTCCACAGGTCGCCCATTGACAACCCTCCCTGAACAGGCAGAATCTATAGGCGAATAAAAGGCGAATGCCGCCCCGTCGCCATGCCTTCCTCTGTCGCCCTTCGCCAGCAGATCGAGACCGCATTTCAACACCGCTACCCGTCTGTCCTCACTCCCTCCCCCAAAACCATCCGCGAAGTTGTACCCACCGGCATCATCCGCGTTGATGAACTGCTCAACGGAGGAATCCCCGTCGGAACAATCACCGAACTCACAGGACCAGCCTCTTCCGGCCGCACCAGCATAGCCCTCTCTGCTATCGCGCAGCGCACGTGCGAAGGCTCCGTCTGCGCATGGATCGATGCAAAAGACTCGCTCGATCCCGAATCCGCCGCAGCCACCGGAGTCTCTCTCAATCACCTGCTCTGGGTCCGCTGCTCCGACAAGGCCTCACCCAGACCTGACCGCAGCAGGAAAGACGCCCAACCCTGGACCCGCCTCGATCAGGCCCTGCGCGCCACCGACATCCTTCTTCAGTCCGGAGGCTTCTCTACCATCGTCCTCGACCTCGCAGACGAATCGATCGAGCATGGCCGCCGCATTCCCCTCGCAACCTGGTTCCGCTATCGCCAGGCAGCCGACCGCACCCGCTGCAGCCTCATCGTTCTCGGCAAAGCTCCCTTCGCACAATCCAGCGCCGCCGTCGTCCTCGAGTGCCATCCCTCCACAGTCAGTTCCATCTCTGGCACGGTCATCCGAAACTTCAACTACAAAGTCCAGCGCCGGCGCGAACGCTTCTCACCCGTCACGAGTCCCATCACATCGATCGACCGCAAGCCTCCCTCCTCTGATTGGACATCCCCCGCCGCATGGGATCTGGTGAAGCGTGCATCCTCGGAACACCGAGCAACCGCGGAGCACCGCGCATGAGCCCCGATACCAAACCTCCGAGCCTCTTCGCCGCCGTGCATGTCTCGGAATTCCCTGCGCAATCCATCCTGCGTCTCCGCCCCGATCTCCAATCCGCTCCCGTTGTCATCCTCGACGGCACTCCTCCGCAGGAGCGCGTCATCGCTCTCAACTCGCACGCCCGCAAGCGCGGCATCATCCAGGGACTCACCCGCCTCGAAGTGGAAGAAGTCGGTAGCATCCACATCCTCACCCGCTCCGCAGAAACGGAAATCGCAGCCCGCACCGTACTCCTCGAAACCCTCTCCCAGTTCTCTCCCCGCATCGAAGAAGTCTTTGCCAACAACGCCTGCTCCTTCGTGCTCGACATCGCCGGATCCGAGCGCCTCTTCGGAGCACCTGACCAGATCGCCCATCGCCTGCGAGAAACCATCGTCGCCGCCGGTTTTCGCGCCTCCGTCTCCATCAGCGACAACTTCCACACTGCCCGCATTAAATCCGAATTCTCCCGCGGTATCTCCATCATCCCCTCAGGCCGCGAATCCAACGCCCTCGCGTCCATTCCCATTAGCGCTCTCCCACTCGACCTCGATCACTATGGCACCTTCGCGCTCTGGGGCATAGGCACCCTCGGCGAACTCGCCGCGCTCCCCGAAGATGAAATGATCCCACGCTTCGGACAGCCTTCACGCCAGTGGCTCGCCCTCGCGCGAGGCAATGCCGATCACACCTTCCAGCCGCTCGAAGAAAAATTCGAGCTCAAAGAACACATCGAATTCGAAACACACATCGAGCAGCTCGACGCGCTCCTCTTCATCGGCGCGAACATGATCGCCAATCTCGTCGCGCGCGCCACCTGCCGCGCTCTCTCGCTCGCCTCCATCAACATCGAGATGCAGCTCGAGCGCTCGCCAGCATACAAGCGCCGCATTCAGCCCGCCATCCCCTCCTGCGATCGCAAATTCCTCCTCAAGCTTCTCCAACTCGAACTTGCAGCCCATCCGCCTCAAGCAGCAGTCACTGCACTCACCCTCATCGCCGATGCCGGCCGCCAGTCCAAAATTCAGCTCGGCCTCTTCGCACCGCAGGCTCCAGAGCCATCACGCCTCGACGTCACGCTTGCCCGACTCAAAGCCATGGTCGGCGCCGATCGCGTCGGCTCCCCTGCACTGCTCGACTCGCACGCTCCCGGCCGCTTCCAGATGCAGGAGTTCTCCGTCATCGATCAACCGCGCCCATCCGCACAACCCTCATCACCACGAACCTCTCTGCGCCGCATCCGTCCCCCACACCCGCTCTCTCTGCAAATCACCGAAGGCAAACCACGCTCATTCCGAGACGGTGCCACCCGCTACGAAATCTCCGTAGCCTACGGACCATGGCAATCCAGCGGCTCCTGGTGGGACCTGGATCGCTGGGACCTCGAAGAGTGGGACGTCATGGCCACTACCAACTCAGGAGAATCCATCTCCTGCCTCCTCATCCACGATCACCTCAACAACAAGTGGCTCCTCGACGCCTACTATGACTGAGCCAATCACAAAAGAAGTTGGATACCACCTTAAATCTGTGTCATTTCGACCGAAGCACTCACGCAGTGAGGGCGAAGCGGAGAAACCCGCAGTTGCTTTTTCTATATCGAGCTCCCGAAAGGTGCAGTCGTTTCAATTCTGATGACCTGCCATGAACGAGATCCTTGAATCAAAATCGACTGCAACCTCTGCGCTCGAAATCCTTCACCGCACTCCCACACACGACTACATCGAACTCCACGCCTCCAGCGCCTTCAGCTTTCTCGAATCCTCCACATCTCCCGAGTCCTACATCGAGCGCGCCATCGAACTCGATATGCCTGCCATGGCCCTCACCGATCGCAACGGCCTCTACGGCATCGCGCGCTTCCACACCTCCGCCAAAAACAACGAAGTCAAAGCCCACATCGGCGCTGAAATCGCCGTCTCCTCCTTCGGCCATCGCCTCACGCCTCCCGCACATCTCCCTCACCAGCATCCCGACGAGCCCCCGCGCATCGTCCTGCTCTGCAAATCGCAAATCGGCTACCAGAACCTCTGCCAGCTCATCACGCGCTTCAAAATGCGCGAGCCCACCAAGTGCGAAGGCGCCGCCACCTTCGACGACCTCGAAGAATTCTCTGAAGGCCTCATCTGTCTCACCGGCGGCGATGAAGGCCCACTCACCTCTGCTCTTGCCAGCAACGGCGAATCTGCAGCATCCCAACATCTCGACCGGCTCATCTCCATCTACGGCCGCAGCAACCTCTACATCGAACTCCAGCGCCACCACCAGCGCGAGCAGGAATCCCGCAACATCTCCCTCCTCTCGCTCGCCTCAAAATGCAACATCCCCATCGTCGCCACCAACGGCGTCCGCTGCGCCACACCCCAGGACCGCGAACTCCTCGACGTCTTCACTTCCATCCGCAACCACACCACCATCCACGATGCCGGGCGCCTCCTCTGCTGCAACTCCTTCCGCCACCTCCGCCCCGGGCGCGAGATGCACGCGCTCTTCCTCGATCTCCCTGAAGCTATCGCCAACACCCGCATCATCAGCCAGCGCCTTGAGTTCGCCCTCAACAATCTCGGGTACGAATTCCCCCGCTTCCCAGTCCCTGACTCCGACACCATGGACAGCTATCTCGCCAAGCGTGTCGATGAAGGCATCCGCAAGCGCTTCAGCAACGCCCTCAAAAGGCCTCTACTCGAACGCGCTCTGAAACAAGCCCGCCACGAGCTCGCCCTCATCGCGCAACTCGGCTTCGCCGGCTACTTCCTCATCGTCTGGGACATCATCCGCTACTGCCAGCTCAACGGGTTCCTCGTCCAGGGCCGCGGCTCAGCCGCCAACTCCGTCGTCTGCTACGCGCTTGAAATCACCGCCGTCGACCCCATCGGCATGGAACTGCTTTTCGAGCGCTTCCTCAGCGAGAGCCGCGGCGAGTGGCCCGACATCGACCTCGACCTTCCCTCCGGCGATCATCGCGAAAAAGTCATCCAGCACATCTACGAGAAGTACGGCGCGCTCGGCGCTGCCATGACGGCCAACGTCATCACCTATCGCGGCCGCTCCGCCGCGCGCGAAGTCGGCAAAGTCCTCGGCTTCGACGAGCAGCAGCTCGCGAAACTCTCCAGCCTCGTCGGCCACTGGGAGTGGCGAGGCGCCAACGACACCATGGACAGGCACTTTGACAACGCCGGCTTCGACGTCCGTCACCCCCGCGTCGCCAAATACCTCGAGCTCTGCTCCAAAACCTACGACCTGCCTCGCCACCTCGGCCAGCACTCGGGCGGCATGGTCATCTGCGCCGGTATGCTCAACCGCATCGTCCCCATCGAACGCGCCTCCATGCCCGGCCGCACCGTCGTGCAGTGGGACAAGGAAGACTGCGCCGATCTCGGCCTCATCAAAGTCGATCTCCTCGGCCTCGGCATGATGGCCGTCCTCAAAGACTCCCTCGAACTCATCCCACACCACTACAACACGCAGGTTGATCTCGCCGCACTGCCCGAAGATCCTCTCGTCTACAAAACTCTCCGCGCAGCCGACACCGTCGGCATGTTTCAGGTCGAGAGCCGCGCGCAGATGGCCTCTCTCCCACACAACGCCCCGCGCTGCTTCTACGACGTCGTCGTTCAGGTCGCCATCATCCGCCCCGGCCCCATCGTCGGAAAGATGATGCATCCTTACATGCGCCGCCGCCAGGGCCTCGAAGAAGTCTCCTACCCGCACCCTCTGCTCGAGCCCGTGCTCAAACGCACGCTCGGCGTGCCGCTCTTTCAGGAGCAGCTACTCCGCATGGCCATGGTTGTCGCCAGCTTCTCCGGATCAGAAGCAGAAGAACTTCGCCGCGCTGTCGGCATGCGCCGATCCATGCAGCGCATGCGCAACCTCGAAGGCCGCCTGCGCGAAGGCATGACGCGCAACGGAGTCACTCCTGCCGAGCAGGACAACATCGTTCAAGCCATCTCCTCGTTCGCGATGTACGGTTTCCCCGAGTCCCACGCCGCCAGCTTCGCCCTCATCGCCTACGCGTCCGCTTACCTCAAGGTCTACTACCTCGCCGCCTTTCTCTGCGGACTTCTCAATAACCAGCCCATGGGCTTCTATGCTCCCGCCGTGCTCATCAAAGACGCGCAGCGCCACGGCCTCAAAATCCGCCCCATGTGCATCCAGCGCTCTGAGCCGCTCTGCACCATCGAACACGAATCCGACGGCTCCCTCTCCGTTCGCATCGGCTTCAACTACGCCAAAGGCCTGCGCCAGGCCACAGCCGAAGCCCTTACAGCCAATCGCAACGCATCCGGCCCCTTCTCCACAATCGAAGATCTGGCCGTGCGCGTACCCCAACTCAGCAAAAAAGATCTTGTAACACTAGCCCAGATCGGCGCGCTCAATACCATCTCGCAGGTCCATCATCGTCGAGATGCCCTCTGGCAGGTTGAGGAGGCAGGCCGCCCAGTCGGCCCGCTTCTTCGCGCCTCCGCCTCTCCATCCTCGTCCGACAAGCTGCCACTCAAGCAGATGACCACCGACGAACGCCTTGCCGCCGATTACTCCGGCACCGGCCTCACCTGCGGTCCGCACCCTATGAGCTATCAGCGCGCATCACTCAAGCGCCAGGGCTACGTCTCCGCCGGAGATCTCTCCGCCTTCCAGACCAACACACCCGTCCGCATCGCCGGCTGCGTCATCGCGCGCCAGCGCCCCGGCACCGCCAAAGGCTTCGTGTTCCTCTCCATGGAAGATGAAACAGGCATCGCCAACGTGATCATCACACCCGATCTCTTCGAGCGCGACCGTGTCGTCATCACGCGCAACCACTTCCTCGACATCGAAGGCACGCTCCAAATCCAGCGCGGCGTCATTCACGTGAAAGCGCACCGCATCCGTCCTATAGACATCACGTCCGCCGACATGCGCTCTCACGATTTCCACTAACGTCTACGGCGCCGACCCAATCTGATAGTTCAGCGCCGCCAGCGACAGCTTGTACTGATACTGCGCATTCGCATTCCCAATCGCAGCATCTGTCTGCTGATACTCCGCCTGGCTCAGCTCCACAATCGAACTGAGCCCCATCTGGTAGCGCGTCTGCGCCAGCTTCAGACTCAGATCCGCTTGCTTCAGCAGCTCCGCCGTCACCGTCACGCGCTGGTATGACGTATTCGCTGCCAGCCACGCAGTCCTCACGTCCCGCACAATCCGGTCCCGCAAGTCCCGCGTATTCTCCGCCGCAGCCTTCGCCCGCAGAGCCGCCTCTTTCGCCTGTGCCGAATACAGGAAGCCATTGAAGACTGGAATATTAATATTCACTCCAATCCCGCCCCACCAATTCGACGTGTAGTACTGCGCTGGCCTGATCGGAACGCTGCCCACCGTCCCCGCTGCCGAAATGCTGGGCAGCATCTGGTCCCGTTGCGCCTTGCTGAACTTCACCGCCGCCTGCTGGTTGTAAACCGTTCCCTGCAGATCCGGCCGCTGCTTCAGGCTCTCCTCTACCAGCCGATTCAGATCTGCCGGAGGCTGCTGAACCTGTGCGCCATCATCCACAAGGTCGAAATCTACCGCATGATCCAGCCCCAGCACCGCATCCAGTGCCGCCATGGCCGAATTCGCTTTGTTCTCAGCATCCAGCTGCAGCAGCTTCGCCTGTGACAGACTCACATCCGCAAAACTCAGATCAAGCGTAGACTTCAGCTTGTTCTGCGTCATCTGGTTCACCTGCGATTGCAGCGTCTGCCGTGCCGTCACGTTCTGCTGCGCGACCTTCAGCGCCTGCTGAGCTTCGAGCGCGCTGTAGAACGCCTGATCAGTCGCCAGCCGGATGTCGTACTCCGTCGCCATCGCATTCGCATTCTGCGCCTTCTCCCGTAGCGCTGAAGATGCCACCAGGTTCCGCGTCTTCCCGAAATCCGTAATCAGTTGCGAGAATCCTCCTCCCGCACCCGTATGCTCAAAGAGCCTTGAAGCAGTAAGTGAACCCGCGGAGATTCTGCTCGCATCCTCCGCCTTGACAGCCGTAAGCGCCGCATTCGCCGTCGGCAACTCAGCCGATCTCGTCTCCCGGTACACCTGGTGCTGTGCCGAAGCCAGCAGCCGCGCCACCGTAACCCGAGGATTATTCCTTACGGCCATCTCCTCAGCCTGTTGAAGCGTCAGCTGCTGCTTCCCGCTCGCTTGATTTTGGTTTCCGCCATTCGCACTTTGACTTCCAGTTGGGTGCTCCGGAGCCTGCCCTGAGCTCGCCGAAGGGTTTCCACTATCGCTCCACGATGCAGGGTGCCCCAGGTCTCCTGACTTTGGAGACCTGGGATACCAGGAACTCCCATTGCCCTCCGCCCCACCCGCTCCGGGCTCCGCAGCCCGCCCCACAAACTGCAGAACCGGAGCATCCGGAAGCTTCGTTTGATTCGTCGAACGCGACTGCGCGTTCGACACACAATTAACGGCGAGCGCCAGCGAAGCAGCCGCCGCGCAATGAATAAATTGATGGAGTCGCAAATTCATCCAAGTCATCCATCCGCCTCCACCTGCGCATGGTCTTCTTTCTTTCCATGCACAATCAGATACACAGCCGGCACCAGAAACACCGTCAGTACCACCGACACTCCCAGACCTCCGATGATCGCCCGCGCCAGCGGCGCATACTGCTCGCTCCCGGCCTCCAGCCCCAGCGCCATCGGAATCATGCCCAGCAGTGTCGCCAGCGATGTCATCAGAATCGGCCGCAATCGAATCCTGCACGACTCCACCACCGCCTTCGCCAGCGACAACCCCTCGTGGTGTAAATGCCCCGCGAACTCCACAATCAGAATGCTGTTCGACACCACGATTCCCGCCATCATGATCACGCCCATCAGCGACATGATGTTCATCGTGCTTCCCGTGATCAGCAGGATCACAACCACTCCTGCCAACCCCGGCGGAATCGCCATCAAGATGATGAACGGATCCGTAAACGACGCGAACTGCGCCATCAGAATCAGGTACACCAGCAGAATAGAGAGCATCAGCCCGATCGCGAATCTGCTGAACGACTGGTTCATGCTCACCACGCTTCCTCGCACCGTCACCTTCACGTTTCCGGGAAGCTTCATGCCGTCCACCACGTCATGCACCTGCGAGTTGATCTTCTGCAGAGCCTCGGTCGAAGGCATCACGTACACGTCCACCACTCTGCGAATCTTGTAGTGGTCCACCTCGGTCGGCGTGTTGATCTCCTTGATATCCGCCACCGACCGCAGCGGCGTGTAGTCCGACACAGTCGGCGCGCGCAGCGGAATCTGCTTGAAGTCATCCATCGTCATGTGCCCGATCTTCTGATCCGAATACTGCACCGTCAGCATGTAGTTGTTCCCCGTTTTCGGATCAACCCAGTAGCTCGGCGCAATCATTCCGTTCGAGGTCATCGCCGTGATGACGTTGTCCACAACCTCCTTCGGCGTCAGACCGATCAGGCTGGCTCGCTCGCGATCGATCGTCAGTTCCAGCCCCGGGTACCGCAGGTTCTGCGGAATCAGAACGTCGCTCACGTTCCGCAGCCCTTTGATCTTCCCTGCGATCTCCGTCGCAATGTCGTACGACTGCTCCATATCATTCCCACTCACCTGCACATCGATCGGCGCTGGTAATCCCTGGTTGATCACGGAGTCGACCAGACCGCCCGCCTGAAAATACGTCGACAGGAACGGCATGTTCCGCTGCAGCCTTCGCCGCACGCGCGCCATGTACGCATAGCTGCCCAGCCTGTGGCCTTCTTTCAAACTCACCTGCACAAACGCGGTGTCCATCGACGAATTGCTCGTGTAGATCGCTGACAAATCCGGCGTGATGCCGATATTCGAGACGATCATGTCGAGATCCTGTTGCGGAATGACCTTGCGAATCTCGCTCTCCACCTGCGCAATGTACTTATTGCTCAGCTCCAGCCGCGTTCCGCTTGGGCACTTCACATTGATTACGAACTGCCCCGGATCCGTGCGCGGGAAGTACGCCTTCCCCAGCAGCGGATACAGCGCCAGCGCCAGCACGCAAGCGCTTAGAATTCCAACCGTGCTCGCCACCGGCCGCAGGATCGTCCGGTTCACCAGCACAACGTACTTCTCCAGCATTCGTTGAAACTTCTCGTTGAACGCGCGCACCACGCGCTGGAAGAATCCCATCCTCTTCCCCGCCGTATGCACCGCGCGCCCTTCCGCCTCGAGCTCTTGTCCTTCTGACGCCTCCGCCTGGTTGGCCTTGATGAACTTCGCGCAATACAGCGGCACCACCGTCATGGCCACCAGGTACGAAGCGAACAGCGAGAACACCACCGCCAGCGCCAGCGCCGTGAACAGGTACTTGCTCACGCCGTAGAGCATCGCCACCGGAAAGAACACAATCGCCGTCGTAAACGTCGCTGCCAGCACGGCCAGCTGCACTTCCTTGCCGCCCCGCTCCGCCGCCACCTCCGGCGACTCGCCCATTTCCAGATGACGGAAGATGTTCTCCAGCACCACCACCGAGTTGTCGATCAGTCGTGAAAACGCCAGCGCCAGTCCCGCCAGCACCATCGTGTTCACCGAACCACCCGTAGCCTTGATGCAGATGAATGCCGCCAGCGCCGACAGCGGAATCGATAGCAGCACCGCAAATGTCGCCCGGATGCTCCCGAGAAACAGCAGAATCATCAACGCCGTCAGCACCAGCCCGATGCCGCCTTCATTGCCCAGATTCCGCAACGCCGACTTTACGAACTGCGACTGATCGAACACCACCGCCGTTTTCAGGTTCGACGGAATATCGACCAGGTTCTTGATCGCCGCTCGCATTCCGTTCACGATCGTGATGGTGTTGCTGTCGCCGCCCTGCTTCAGGACCGGCACATACACCGACCGTTGCCCATCGATGCGAACAATGTTCGTCTGCAGCGTTCCCGAGTCCTCGGCCTTGCCTACGTCGCCCACCATCACCGACGCATTCCCAACCGACTTCAGCGGAACGTCATTCAGCGCTTCCGGGCTCGACACCTGGCTGTTCGCGTAGATGTTGTAGTCCTTCGGCCCGATCCGCACATCCCCCGCAGGCAGAATCAAATTCGAATCGTTGATCCCGTGCACCACGTCCATCAGGCTCAGGTTGTGCGCTTCCAGCTTTTGCGGATCGACGTACACCATGATCTGCCGATACCGCCCGCCAAACGGTTGCGGCACCGATGCGCCCTGCACGCTCGCAATCTGGTTACGCACCTGGAACTGCGCCAGATCCTTCAGATTCGTCTCGTTCAGCCCCTTGCCCTTCAGCGTGACAAGACAAACAGGCTGGCTCGAAGCATCCATTCCCAACACCACCGGAGGCAGCGTCCCCGGCGGCAGTCGCCGCAGATCCGCCATCGCCAGATTCGAAATATTGCTCAGCGCTGCATTCGGATCAGTTCCCGGTTGGAAGTAGATCTTGATCAGGCTCACGCCGGTCAGCGATCGCGACTCGATATGCTCGATGTTGTTTCCCAGCGTAAAGAATCGTTCGAAGGTGTCTGTAATATCGGCTTCGATCTGCTCCGGCGGCATGCCCGAGTAGAACGTCGCCACCACCACAACCGGCATATCGATCGACGGGAACAAGTCCACCGGCATCGACGCCACGCTCACCACGCCCAGCACCACAATCACCAGGCACATCATGATGATGAAGAAGGGATATTTGATTGCAAATCTGGGCATCTACTTCGTACCCCCAGACTGCTCTTCGCTCGTGTCGGTGTCGCTCGTCGGCTGAACATTCGGCGTCACCGTTTCGCCTGCCTGGTAGTTCGCCTGCCCTCCCGTGATCACCTCATCGCCTTCTTCAAGCCCCGACTTCACCTCCACCAGATTCGAACCCTGCAACCCGGCGACAATATTGCGCGGCACCACGTGATGGTTCGCATCCACAACCAGAACCGACGCCTGACTCCCATTGCGCAGCACCGCCTGCACTGGAATCGTCAGCACGTTGTCATGGCGCTCCAGTTCAATCTTCGTATTCGCATACATGCCCGGCGTAAGCGACAGATCCTTGTTCGGAACATCGATCTCCGTCTCCATCGTCCTCGTCGCCGGATTTAGATTGCGCGTGAACCGCACCACCTTGCCCTCAAAGGCCCGGTGCACTGCGTCCACATTCACCGTCACCGTCGCGCCCTCGTGGACAAACTCCACCGCATCTTCCGGAACCGGCAACCGAAGCCGCAGCAGGCTGCTCTGCGACAACTTCACAATCGGCAGCGACTGCGTATCGGAAGCCGTTCCTGCCTGGATCAACGCGCCCGTATCCGCGTAGCGCCACACGATCACGCCATCGATCGGAGCCGTCACCTTGCTGTAATCCGCCATCGCTCCTACGCGCTCGTTATCGGCCTTCGAAACATCTGACTGCTGCGTCGCCGCAGCGAGCGCCGCTTTCGCTGCATCCACGCGCGACTCCGAAGCCAGGTCCTTCGACTGAGCGTCATCCAACTCCTGCTGCGCGATCAACCCTGGCTGAGCCGCCGCGGCCTGCTTCAATCGCGTATAGTCGCTGTGCAGAGCCGCATGTTCTGACTGCGCTCTCGTCACCTCGTGCTGCGCGCGCTTGATCTCATCCTTGCTGCGCTCCACCTCGGCCACCGTGCCCTTCAGCTGCGCGTTCAGCTCCGGCACCTCAAGCACCGCCAGCACCTGACCCTGCTTCACGCGGTCGCCGATATCCACGTTGATGTGCCGGATATACCCCGACACCTTCGCGTGAACATCAATCACCTGGAACGGCTGAAACTGCCCCGCAAGATTCAGATCGTGCGTAATCGAGCCCCGCACAACCTTCGCTACCGCCGCCGATGGAGTCTCGGCCGCATCCGCCCTGGAACCTTGGCTGCCAGATTTGCACCCGGCTATACCCAGCGCTGCGGCAATCGCCGCGCCGGCAAAAATAAAACACAAATGCTTTCGCATGGATTCATTGCACCTGTCGTGATTTTCAGAAGTGAGGAGATCGAGCTCGCGTGGTCGACGGCTTCCTTACGCCATCAACGGGCTAAAGCATCACGAAGTCCGAGCGGACTAAAGCACAGATTGAATCGGAGGGGGTCTGAAATAGAGAGAGGGGGTGTGAACTGTTGCGGGCGGCTTCAACTCCGCGAGATTCTTCTGATCGAAAGTACAGCGGCTCGCGCTCGACGCGCTCATCGTGATCGCGATCGCAGCAAACTGAGACAGCAGGGTCGAAGCCTGCGACTCTCCCAGCGATAGAGCCTGCCTGACCGCGTCCACCGCCTGCGAGTCTTCGTTCTTCGAGAGCAGCTTCGCCTCAGGAACGCGATGCACTGTCGGCTGCTGAAGATCGTAGAGCGAAAGCTTGTATCCGAATCCCCACAAGAACACGCAAACCCCAAGCGCCATCAGGAGCATAGAGATCCTGATTGAGGGCCGGCGCGGCTTGGATGTTTCGATCACTCTCTTCTCTTGTAGACGCCGCGACTTCGGTGCTGGATGCATGCCTCGTGGGGAAGGCATCCGCAGGCGAAACGAAAAGTGTCGCCGCAGCAATCCCATCTTTTCACAGAAGTCCACCAAAACCAACAGCCCGCCGTCGCTCTCCTATGCAGAATTCACCAGTTTTTCGCTGTCGTGAATAGAGTTACGATGGACTTATGCCCGCTCAACCGCCCGCCACGCAAACCGGCGCAACCTCCGCCGCTGATCCGATCTCAGCCGCCCGCCAGCGACTCATCGTCGCCCTTGACGTTCCCGACGCCGCAACCGCCCTCCACCTCGTCGACCGACTCGAAGGCACCTGCTCCTGGTTCAAAGTCGGTCTCGAGCTCTACGTCGCCGCCGGCCCATCCGTCCTTCAGCCCATCATCGATCGCGGCCACAACGTCTTCCTCGACCTGAAGCTGCACGACATTCCCAACACCGTCGCCGGAGCCGCACGCTCCGCTGCGCAACTCGGCGCGCGCATGCTCACCCTGCACGCATCGGGCGGCCCCGCCATGCTCTCCGCCGCGAAAGACGCTCTCGCCGGCCTCACCAATCCGCCCGAACTTCTTGCCGTCACCGTCCTCACCAGCATGGACGCGGGCCAGCTCCACGCCACCGGCGTCGGCCGCATCCCGTCTTCGCAAGTGGAACTCCTCGCCAAGATGGGTATGGAAGCCGGCATCCGCGGCTTCGTCTGCTCCCCCCAGGAAGTCGCCACACTCCGCGCTCTCACCGGCCCTGAAGGAGTCCTCGTCATCCCCGGCATTCGCCCTGCCGGCGCAGCCATCGGCGATCAGAAGCGCATCGCCGGCCCCGCCGAAGCGCTCCGCCTCGGAGCCAGCTATCTCGTCGTCGGTCGCCCCATCACCCAGGCCCCCAACCCCGCCGAAGCCGCCGCCGCCATCCTCAAAGAAATGTCCGACGCACTTTAGCAAATTCGAATGGAGAACCGCTTTTTTGGCTTACAAGATCAACCTGAATCAAGACCGCGCTGCCAAATGGAGAAGGCAGGAGAATCCTGACGGTCCGGTCACGTACATCCATGAAGACTCGGGATCCGCTCCGCAGTTCAGCCACATGAAATATAAAGGTACGAAAAAGCTCGACCTCAGTCCAGAAAACCTCATAGCTGTTGCGAGTAATGGAATCGAGCGAATCCAAAGTTTTCGCGAAAAGCACACCGAATCGGGCGAGTGTGAATTCGGCAGGTATGGAAAGGTACTGGTAAATGCGGAACAACCAGCACTTTTCATGGCTTGGGCTCTCTGGAATACGCAAGACGAGATCGTCTACATTACCTACACAGCTTCTTTGCAAGATCTCACTGAGTCGGCCGATGCAGATGGTATCGCACTGACGACGTCATGGTTTGGCGAACTCTGAGGATAGCTCAGCGTGAAACGCTAGGCTCTCTCTGCCGACAAAACAAATCGTGGAATAAATTCGCACCCGCTCGGTTATCACCTCAGACCGCAGATCGGCCGCACGTGCCGTCTTCCGCGCGATCTACTTCCTCACGAGGTGTAACGGATGCTCCGCAAGTTTCAGTTCCTTGTCTTTCTCGTGCTTCTATCTCATCTGTCCCGCGCGCAGACGCCCAGCGGATACACGCAAACCAATCTCGTCTCCGACGGTTCCGTAAAGGCCCAGCAAACCGATCCGCAGCTCATCAACCCCTGGGGCGTAGCCATCGGACAGCAGACCCCCTTCTGGATCAACACTGCCGGCACAGGCCTCTCCGAGATTTACGACGCCGGCGCCAACAAACAATTCACCGTCAAGATTCCCGCACCCGCAGGCAAGACAGGAACGCCAACCGGAATCGTATTCAACACCTCCCCCACTGACTTCGCAGTCCCGCACGGCGCAGCGTCTCTTTTCATCTTCGACTCGCTCGACGGCACCATCTCCGCATGGAACTCCAACATGACTGATGCCGCCACTGTCGTGGACAACTCCACCTCCGGCGCCGTCTACACCGGACTTGCAATCGTCGCCAACGGCGCAGCTAACTATCTGCTCGCCGCCAACTTCGCTCAAGACAAGATCGACGTCTTTGACGCAAAGTTCGCCCCGCATACACTCAGTGGAAGCTTCACTGACCCGTCCATTCCCGCCGGATTCGCGCCCTTCAACGTGCACGTGATCAACAACCAGGTCTTCGTCATGTACGCACAGCAGAATCCAAACGGCGGGCCTGCGCTGGCGGGCACCGGCTACGTCAGCATCTTCGACAACAATGGCAACTTCGTGCAGCGCGCCATCTCCGGCGGCCACCTCGATGCGCCCTGGGGAATCACCCTCGCCCCTGCCTCCTTCGGCCAGTTTGGCGGCGATCTCCTCATCGGCAACTTCGGCGACGGCACTATCAGCGCCTACGATCCAACAACCTTCGCTCTCAAAGGTCAGTTGAACGATCCGTCGGGCGCGCCGATTCAGATTGAAGATCTCTGGGAGCTCACCTTCGGCTCCGGCTCCACAGGCGATCCCAACACGCTCTACTTCGCCGCAGGAGTCAACCACGAGAAGGGCGGACTCTTCGGCGCCATAACCGCCGCGGCTCCGCATCCCGCAGGGGACTTCAGCATGAATCTCGCGCAGTCGTCGCTCACCGTTGCCCAGGGTGGCTCAGCTTCCGTACAGCTCAACCTGGTCCCCGCAAACGGATTCGCATCGAAGATCGATTTCAGTGTCTCTGGTTTGCCCGCTGGAGTTACGTTCCAGTTCTCTCCCGCCTCGGTGACGCCCACGGCCGGGGCTGCCTCGAGCACAATGCTCCGCATCACCGCCGGTACCTACACGCCGCCATCCAGCCCATACACCACTTCCCGGCTGCAAACCGGACGCGGCTCCCTCTCGCTGGCAGCCCTGCTTCCTCTTGGCCTGTTCGCGCTCGCGCCGATCCTGCGCAACCGAAAGGCGTTCCTCAAGCGTACGATCATCGGCGGAAGCGCGATCTCCGTACTGTTGCTTTGCATCATCGTCAGCGGATGCGGAGGAACCAAAGCGGTATCTGCGAACCCGACACCCACGCCCAAAGGCACCTCAACCCTCACCATCACCGCAACGTCAGGCTCGCTAACCCACACCACCACACTGGCTCTCACCGTCCGATAACATATCTTTGGGTGCCCGCGGTCCCTCGCACCTGGGGACCGGTGATATCTTCCAAGCAGTTGTGCCCCATTCATCCGCAGCTTCACCGCGGATGAGTGGGAAAGCTACCAGCTACCTCTTCCGTTCCCTGACCCGCTCGCGGCCTCCGCGAGCATCCCAGATCAGCAGCATCCCCAGCACCCCGGCAAACGCCAGCCCCATAACGCCAGTCCCCGACAAATCTCTCGACACCGACAGATACAAGTCGATCAGCATACCTCGCTCCGTGTGTGGCCCACATCCGCCACCGCAGCCAGTGTGCAACGAACCGTCCTCGCCTTCACCCACTGGAAGGCGCGCCTCTCAAACCAAGGTCATGCGGACAGGCACTCTCGCCAGCTCTCAATGGCATCTAAGCGGGCGTACGCCCCAAAATGCCCCCGAAGAGAAAGGCGAGATTCACCATGTTCATGAAAATGACGAGGGCTGTTCTTCCTGTCGGAGCTGCGACGCTGTCTCTCGCGCTCATCCTCACCGGATGCAAGGGCTTCTGGGATCCGCCTGCCGGCACTGGCACAGGCACAAACACCGGTACCACCGCGACCACCACCACTCTCACCGCGTCAAATTCAGCTGTCTCGGCCGGCGCCGGCCTCACCCTTACTGCGACCGTCGCGCCCGCTGCCGCAACCGGCTCCGTCACCTTCTCTGCCGGAACCGCAACCCTGGGCACCGCCACGCTCAACTCCGGCACGGCATCCTTCAATGCCACCTTCACCACCGCTGGAACAGAATCAATCACAGCCACCTACTCGGGCGACAGCACATACGCAGCGAGCACCTCGAGCGCCATCAGCGTCACCGTTACCGCTGCTTCCGCAGCCTCGCTCGCAAAAGCATTCAGCGGCTCCGGTCCGGACGCCGAACTCAATCTGGTTCTTTCTTCACAGTCCAGCTGGACGGCGCCGTCCCAGGTCCACCTTCACAACCTGGCCCGCTTCGTATCCAACGGAGCATCCTACACAAACCTCCAGGGCAGCCATTGCATCCTCTACTCGGGCACCGTCTTCCTCGCCGACGGCACCCAATCCCGCAACGCCATCTACAACCTCCCCGGCGGCGGCTACCTCGCCCCCGAAACCAAAGCCGCCGAACTCGGCTGCCAATAAAACCCAATAGCGGAACAGTCCCGTATCAGGGCACGACTTCAGTCGTGCCGAAAAAGCTCCAGAGACCTTGGGCATTAGCCCCTGAGGGATATCTTCGAGGTTATTTCCGTATACGCGGTCACTCAGGAACTGTCCTGATTATTGTCGTTACAGCGGGTAATCCGTCCGCCAAGGTGCTCGAGACATGCCGCTGTCGATACCCCAATTCGCGAGCAGATTTTCAACTGCTTCCAACGTGTCCAATTCGACGAATTCTGAAGCGATGAGTTGTTCCTCCCCGAAGTGCTGATGGACGATTCCTTCAGGAATCTCAAATCTCCTCACGTGCCAAAGTCGCATTTCCACACTGTCGGGATGATCGACGCGAGGAAGATCCTTTCTAAGGCGCGGCGGATAGACACATACAAAACCTCTGCATCCAGCGCGTGCCGCCGGCAATTCGCATGCAGCAGACCGGCCGGCCATGTCGAACCCGTTTCGCACTTCTTGGGTGAACATCCATTATCCTCGCATCGATGGATCGATTATCGCGCCCTCAACGGGAGTTCCTAGGGGTTGGTCGCCTATTCGGAAGTTATTCCCCCCTCGGTTTCTTGGTGATTTGGAATCAACCAAAACAGAAAAGCCCGGCTTCCGCCGGGCTCTCCCACAACCTGAGACTTGCTTTTCTACTTAAAGCTTCTCGTAGAAGTCGCACGCAGAACAGGAGATATAGATACCTCCCGGTACGCCGCGCTCGCGGTCCTTCACGCGCTTCACAATGCGCGTCGGTTTGCTGCACTTCGGGCAGTCGGTGGACTTCGTCGTGTCCATTGCTTTCTTGCGGTCGCCAGTTTTTGCAATCTTGGCCATGCGGATGATTCTCCTTCGGTGATTGTCTCTGCACACACGCGCTTACGCACGCGGCTTCAACGGCGCGGTCGTTTGCCCAGCACAACTTGTGGTCGGGAGGCAGCCAGACTCGCTGCCCTCTAGTCTACATCAGCCGCGGTTCCGCCGAGCCTCACTCAGGCTTCTGCTCCGGCACAGGTGCGGGCGTTGGATTCGCTGGTCCCAGCGACGGCGCCGACCCGGGAGTCGCCGGCTTGCCCGCATCGTCCCCGCTTACCCCTCTCTTGTCCTTGTCTGCAGCCTCAGCGGCCTTCGCCTGATCCGCCCTTCGTGCAGCAGCCACGTCCGGATAGTCATCCGCCTTCTGCTTCGGGAACTGCACCGGCTTCATCTGCCCCGCTGGATTCCTCGCTGCATCCGGCAGCTGCTCTCCCGGATTCACCAGCGTCGGCGGCGGAGCCGGAGCCTGCTTATCGGGGTCGCGCGTCACATCCCCCACCTGCACCGTCCGCGTCTTCTCCTGCGCGACCGTCACCGCCGGTGTGCCATCGCTCCGCATCAACCCCTCAACCACATCCTGATCGAACACCTGCGGAGCCTCGCCTACCTTCGCGATCTCCACGCGGATCACGCGGTTGCCGTTGATCCGCACAAACTCCACCGGCTGCGGAGTCTGCCCGTAGATCCACTCCTCAAACGGCGTCTGCCCTTCCGTCTCTCGTACTTTCCGTATTGGCTGGCCTTTGGCAAACAGAACCATATCGGTGCTCATCCCCACCCACACGTCGTGGTTCAGGATGGCTTCCTTCAGCTTTGGCGGCAGCGTATCGGTGAACGCCTGGATCGGCGTCTTCACGTCGAACGAAATCAGCGGAGCCAGCAGTGCCTTCACCTGAGAACCCGTCAAGCTTGGAACACCGCCCTCAAACTCCAGCGTCAGCCGCGCGCCCATCGGCTCATTTTCATCTCCGCCCTGCACCATCGGAGTCATCGCGCCGCCTGCGCCCAACTGAACGTGCCGCAGAAACCGGTGCTTCAGGTCCGGCCCGCCGTTGATCATGAACACCATCTTGTTCTTGTCGAATTTGATGTCCGTCAGCACCACCGCATCGCCCGGCTTCGCGCAAATCCCGAACTGCGTCACCATGTCCAGATACGGTTCGCCCGCCGGCTTCAGCTTCCCGTTCGCCTGCAGCGTCAACCCCTTGTGGCCGCGCGGAAACGGCCGCATTGCAAATCCCTGCTCAGCCTGCAGCACGCGAATCAGTTCCAGACGCGTCTTCGCGTCCAGACCCGTCTTCGGCAAATCCACATTGGTCGGCTTGATCTGCTGATACCGCCGGTCAACTGTACTGCCACCCGTTGACACATTCCCCGTACGCGTATCGATCGTGATGGCCTGCGCACCGGCATGCGGGGCCGAAGCCCACAGCGCCGTCACCAGCACGCCACTGCATGTAGCTGAAAACACACGAACAAGAATCGAAGAATCTGCGGGAATAAACAAAGGCTTGATCATGGGCGTCCTCCCATGGCTGCACCTGGCACTGACTAACGGTAGTGCCATTTCTCTAGAAAGGTCAAATCGGTGATTCCAACCGGAAACCCGGGCCCCTCAACCGGAAGACCCTCCGCAAACTCAGGGCAAATCTTCCCGGTCAGCTGCTCGTTCCAATGCAGGTTCTGATGCCGCCCGTGTCTCTGCCGGTGGTGTAGCTGCCGGAAGAATCTGCACCAGCCCCGGCGCAGCCGGCTCGGCATGTCCCATCGCAGCCTCATGCTGCCGCTTCGCAGCCGCATCGATATCCACCGGAATCCCGGCACCCACAAAAACCGGTGCATTGTGCTTGAAATCCAGCTCCCGCGTCGCCCGGTACAGAACCGCAAACGCCACCAGCAGCACCACGCAGGCCCACCAGCTCGCGTCCAGCCCATACCCGCCGCCCGTCAGCCAGAACGGCCCCATCGGATTGCCCTCGATCACCGGCGAGTGGCTGCTCACGCCCGTGACCGTCAGCCCGAAAATCAACGCCTGCGAAGCCTTCCACGCAAAGTTCAACCCCCAGCTCACCCACAGCGCCCGCGTCCTCAAGTAAGCCGTCGTGAGCAGAAAGCTGAACACCACCGAAATCGCAATGCTTGCATTGGTCGACCCCGGCTGAACCGCCCGCATAATCGCATAGAACAGCGCATACCCAAACGCCGCTCCCGACGGTCCCACCACCACCGCGAATCGCTGGAATCCGTAACCTCGAAACGCAACCTCTTCACCCAGAGCCAGCAGCAAAAAGTACGCCGCATCCGCAACGAGCCATCCCCATGCCCCATGCTGCGTCGTGATCACCACCGCTATCCCGCCGACCAGCAGCATTGGCAGCACGCACACCACCACGGCGCCCCAGCCAATCGCCGCGCCGATTCCGAACTCGCCTGCCCATCCAGAGCGCAGCGGCAACCCCTGTGCCGCAATCGAACGCGGCTGCCGATCGAACAGCGCTCCAAACGCCGCATATCCCAGGATTAGCAATCCCGCAAACAGCGTCTGTTCCACGAGCGGCTGCCACGCATCCCGCTGAACCGCAATCGCCGCATTCCGCGCAAACGCCCGCACGATGAAGAAGTAGAGAACGGCCGCAACGAACTCCAGGTACGCGCGCAGCTTTCCCGTGCGCTGAATCGCGCTCATAGCTGTACCCTGAATTCGACTGACCTTCTCATCAGCGATGCGCGTCGCTCGGCAGCCACGGGTCCGCTAGACCTGGTCTTCCGTGTAGCACTGCGCAATCTTCCTGAACTTCTCCTGACGCGCAGCGACCATCGCTTCCACCGGCATCCGCTTCAGCTCATCCAGATGCCGCTTGATCGCGCTGCCCACCATGCCCGCGCCAGCCGGATGATCCGTATGCGCGCCGCCCTCCGGCTCGCCGATGATCTCATCCACGCAACCCAGCGCCGCAACCTCCGGCGCCGAAATCCGCATCGCCTCCGCTGCCTGCTGCTTGTGCGCCGCATCGCGCCACATGATCGCCGCACACGACTCCGGCGTAATCACAAAGTAAAGCGCGTTCTCCAGAATCAGCACCCGGTCGCTCACTGCCAGCGCCAGCGCGCCGCCCGAACCGCCCTCGCCGCTGATGATCGAAATTGTCGGCACCCGCAGCCGCGACATCTCGCGGATATTCCGCGCAATCGCCTCCGCCTGCCCGCGCTCCTCCGCACCCAATCCCGGATAAGCCCCCGGCAGGTCGATGAAGCTCACCACCGGCCGGCCGAACTTCTCCGCAATCTTCATGCAGCGAAGCGCCTTCCGGTATCCCTCAGGATTCGGCATGCCGAAGTTGCGCTTCACACGCTCCTTCGTCGAACCGCCCTTACGATTCCCGATGACCAGAACTTCCTCGTCACCGAGCCGCGCCATCCCGCACGCCACCGCCGCATCATCGCCAAAGGCGCGATCCCCGTGAATCTCGCTGAAATCCGTAAAGATCCGCTCGATAAAGTCCATCGGGTAAGGCCGCTGCGGGTGGCGCGCCCTCTCAATTCTCTGCCATGCAGGCGATACCGGCTGCTGGCCGCTGGGTGAACCTGATGCGTGTTCAGTCATCGGAAGTGAGCAGCTCCAGAGACAGGACCGATCCACTGCCCCCTACTGCTCTTCCGATTCTAAGTGTTGCACCTGAGTTGGTACAAACCCTCCGAATTCATTCACCCCGCTCGGCTTCGAGAAGAGATCGGGTGCCCCATGTCTCCTGTTTTGGAGACATGGGATACAAGGAACTCGGGTGCCCCATTCTAAATCGGCCGTGAGGACGATTTAGGGTGGGAACGAGACACTCGCGGGAAGCGTGAAAAGCTGTGCCCCATTCCCCGCACAGCCTCCTCGTGCGATGAGTGGGAAACAAGCCGGAGTCCACCACTCAACCGCTTCTGCACAGCTAAGAGCTAACAGCTAATAGCTGAAAGGCTGAAAGCCAGCAGCTAAAATCCCACCGGCCTCTCCCCCGCCACCCCAAACGCCTTCTCCATCGCCATCCCCACCTCGCACAACCGTCCCTCATCGAACAGCCTTCCGATCAGCGTCACTCCATGCGGCACTCTCCGCGGCGGCGAAAACTTCGGCAGCGGATGTTTCGGATCCGGCGCCCAGTCACTTCGCGCCTCGGTGATCTCCACGAACCCCGCACGAAACGTCAGCGAAGGATGCCCCGTGTTATTCGTGATCACCAGAATCTCATCGCGCAGCGACGGAACCAGCAGCAGATCCACCTGCGACATCACGCGCGCCATCTCCATCGCCACCTTCCGCCGCATCCGATCCGCCTGCACAAAATCCACCGCCGACAGAAAGCGAGACTGCCGGAACGTATTCGGCCACGCATCCGGAACCTGCGCCCGCAGCTCCGCCTCCTTGTGACTCAGCGTCAACTCCTCAAACGCCGCCGCGCTCTCCGCGAACAGAATCAGATTCAGCGAATCGTACGGCCAATCCGGCAGCGACACTTCAACCAACTTCATGCCCAGCTTGCTTACCGTCTCCAACGCCGCCCGATCCACATCCGTCGCTTCCTTCATCCACGCCGGAAAATACCCAACCCGCAGTCCCGCCACCTTCGCATTCGCGTCAAAACTCAACGAACTCGGCACGCTCGCCACGTCGCCTGCGTCCGGCCCCGAGATCGCCTGCAACACCAGTGCCGTGTCCTCCACATACCGCGCCATCGGCCCCAGCTTGTCCAGCGACCAGCACAGTGTCATCGCTCCCGTCCTTGCCACGCGCCCATACGTCGGCCGCAGCCCCGTCACACCGCAGCGCATCGACGGACTCACAATGCTGCCGCCCGTCTCGCTTCCAATCGCAAACCCCACCAGCCCCGCCGCCGTCGCAGCACCCGGCCCCGCACTCGAACCCGACGCACCCTCCTCCGGCACCCACGGATTCATCGTCTGCCCGCCAAACCAGATATCGTTCAGCGCCAGCGCACCCAGGCTCAACTTCGCGACCAGCACCGCGCCGGCCTCATTCAGCCGACGCGTCACCGCCGCATCCTTCTCCGGGACGCGATCGCGATACGGCTCCGCTCCATACGTCGTCCGAATCCCCGCCGTATCCAGCAGATCCTTTGCGCCCCATGGAACCCCATGCAGCGGCCCGCGATACTTCCCCGCCGCAATCTCCTTGTCCGCAGCCCGAGCCTGCTCCAGCGCATGCTCCTTCGTCAGCGTGATCACGCACCGCAGCTTCGGGTCGAACCTCTCCAGCCGATCCAGATAGATTCCCGTCAACCGCTCCGACGTAATCTGCCGCGACTCAATCCACCGCGACAACTGCCCGACCGAAGCAAACGCAATATCCTCATCCTTCTGCGGCAGCGGCGCATTCGTACCCGAACTCCTGATAAACAGATCGGTTGGGTGCCCCATGTCTCCCTTTTTTGGAGACATGGGATACAAAGAACCCGAACCTGATGTCGGGTGCCCCCGGTCCCTCGCACCTGGGGACCGGGGATCCGAAACATTCGAACTAGAAGTTGGGTGCCCCATTCTAGATAGTTCGTCAGAACGATCTAGGGTGGGATACGAAGATCCCGGGTGCCCCATGTCTCCTGCTGTTGGAGACATGGGAGACGAAGAACCCGACCCAGAGACCTTCATCCCCGGTAACACCGGATTCCAAACCGTCGCCGGCGCCACACTCGGCTCCAGCGTCATCTTCCGCGGCCCCGTCCTCCGCTCATACAGCGGAGCCATCGCCATACGCCAGTTCCCCGCCGCCTGCGCGCGGTCCGCCTCGGTCATCTCGATCTGCACCAGCTTCTCGGCTTCCGCAAACGTCCCCGCACTCACCCCCGGCCCCACAGGCTGCGCCGTCCCAAAAGCCGGGGGAGCCCCCGGCGTCTGCTGATTCTGCGCTGGTGCCTGACTCTCTCCCGCCGCCTGCTCCCCGTCCATGGGCAGCGCCGCCGCCACCGCCCCCATCGTCCCCATGGCAATGAACCGCCGTCTCGAACTCGTCATGAGTGCCTCATCCAGAAGTGATTGAGTTTGATTTTCGAAATGAATGCTAGATGTGCCACGTAGCTCGCAACACCGTGAGCATAAACAAACCTCCCATGGTTGCAAGGCCCATCCCGAAGAGCGTGATTCTCTTCTCATAGGTGGCTGGGTTCCCCCTGTACCGGAAGACAAACCAGAAGGCGCACGCTGTGAAAGCGAAACACATTGCATAAATATAGGGAGAATGAACCCAGGCCGGATAGATGTGTCTGCGCTGTTCTTCACTCAAACTTGGCAAGAAGAAAAACTGGAGCACGGCCCAATTGACTGCACACAAAATCGTCACCGCGGCCGCAACCTGTGGGAAGCTCAAGCAGCTCAGTTTCATCTCGTATGCACGATTATGCCAGAGTAGCCGTCGCCATCCTGCGGCCGATCGTGAGCCGCTTCGGGCCTAAACGCGAACTCGCCAACCTGCCACGTCGCCAAGCGACGCCAACTCGCGAAAACAACAAACGGAAATCACCTGACCAGAACGCCGAACCTTCAGCCAGGTGACCTCCGTTTCGATTGAACCTGCTTATTGCTTACCTGCCCCGCGCCATCTCCTGAAGAACCGCAGCAAACTTCTCGAGGATCTGGTTGTAGCCCTCAACCTGACCGCTCTCGCGAGCGCTCTCCATCGACTCGTTTCCAATCAGCGTGACTCTCGTCCGCCCATCTCCGAGGTCTTCGAAAGTGACCACATCGTGCGCATCGTCCATGGCCTCATGGTTGATCCCATACTCCGCGGCATCCACCTTGTTCCCCTCTGAGTCCGCAAAGTACATCGAGTACACAATCTTCTCGTACGGAACAATCTCGAAGTACTCGCCGCCGTTCCAACCCTCCGTCCCGTCCGGCCCTCTCATGCAGCAGAGAAACTTCCCTCCCACGCGAAAATCGATCTTGCAAACCGGCGCAGTGAATCCTTTCGGTCCCCACCACTGCATCACATATTTCGGGTCCGTCCACGCGTTCCATACCAGTTCGCGTGGAGCATCGAAGATCCTTGTAATCACCATCCGCTCTGTTTCGTTCGCCGTGTTCTTGGTCATCCCTGACCTCCTTCGTTTTCTCTTTTCATTTCCTTCACCACCGCATCCAGCTTGTCGAAACTCTCTTCCCAGAATTGCCGATACCGGAACGCCCAATCGCTCACTTTTCTAATCGCCTCCGGCCGCAGCGTGCACACACTCTCCCGGCCGCGCTTGGTCTTCACCACGATCCGCGCCCGCACCAGATACGCAATGTGTTTTGAGATCATCTGCTGCGACAGAGCAAACGGCTCCGTCAATCCATGCACAGTCGCAGGCCCGCGGCTAAGCCGATCCACCATCGCCCGCCGCGTCGGATCTGACAAAGCCGCAAATGTCGTTCCCAATCGATCCACAACCCAATGGTAGTGAATTATTGTCGAAAGTCAACAGTGAATTCGACAACCTCTCAACCCCTCTTCACGGATCCAGCAGCATCCGGGTGCCCCGTCCTAACCTGTTAGGGCGGGGTAATGAACAATCCAATCCAAGCCCAACTTCGGGTGCCCCGTCCTAACTTGTTAGGGCGGGGTGAACACTAATCAAGCCGAACTCTGGGTGCCTCAAGCCTGCCCTTAGCCACGCCGAAGCGCCCCTCCCACGTTGGAACCGGAGAATGTTCTGACTCTCAAACCAAACCGGATGCCGTGTCTCGATTCTGAGACCTGGGAAACGAGAATCTTGGTTCCCCTTCTAAATTGGCCCTCAGACCAATTTAGGGTGGGACGACATCCACGGAGTTGTGCCCCTCATGTCGCGCCAAAGCCTTGGTAAGGCGGATTCATTGTTCACCGTGCGATGAGCGGGCGCACTCCATCAAATTTCGCGAACCGACACCACCAACCCGCCGTATCATCTCTCATGCCCGAGACCGCCCAAATCGAACCCATCACTCTGGTCGACAGCACCACGCCGGCTGTCGCAACTCGCGACCTCTACATCGATCGTCTCCGCACCATCATGACGGCGCTCGTCATCCTGCATCACGCCGCCATCACATACGGCGCATCGGGCAGCTGGTTCTACAACGAACTCCACGTCTCCGGCTCGCTTCCAAGCATCCTTCTCACGCTCTTTGTCGCCACCAACCAGTCCTACTTCATGGGCTTCTTCTTTCTTCTCGCCGGGTACTTCACCCCCGGCTCTCTCGAGCGCAAAGGCTCCGGCCAATTCATCGCCGATCGCTTCACGCGCCTCGGCATCCCGCTTCTCGCCTTCATCTTCATTCTCGGCCCTCTCACCGCAGCCATGGTTGCTGCGCACGACGGCAAAGGCTTCTGGAACGCCATCCGCTACATGGCCAATCACACCGTCATCATCAACGGCCCGCTCTGGTTCGCGCAGGCCCTCCTCATCTTCTCGCTCATCTACTGCGCCGGTCGCGCCGCCTTCGGCTCATCGCTTGCAAACTCCACCCGCCCTCCTCAACCTGTTCCTCCCTATGCAAGATGGCTTCTCAGCGCGATCCTGATCGGCGCTGCAAGCCTTGTCATTCGCCAATTCGTTCCCGTCGGCCAGAACATTATCGGTCTGCAGCTTGGCTTCTTCGCGCCCTACATCTTCCTCTTCTCCGTCGGAATCGCAGCATGGCGCAACAACTGGATCCGCCAGCTTCAGTGGAAACACGCGCGCCCCTGGGTCATCATGCTCATCGCCGCGTGGCCCGTCCTGCCCATCAGCATCGCCATCGCCATGCGCGTCTTCCCACCGGAAGAAATGAATTTCGCCGGCGGACACACATGGCCCGCCATCATCTATTCCTTCTGGGATCCCTTCGTCTCCTGGGGAATGATCACTGCATGGCTGCTCATCGCGCGCGCAACCATGAACAAGCCTTCGGCACTCTGGTCGTGGCTCAATCGTCGCGCCTACGCTGTCTTCATCATTCATCCGCCTGTGCTCGTCGGCATCAGCCTTTTGCTGCAACCACTCCTCGCCCCCGCGATTCTCAAGTTCGTCATCACGGGCACATTCGCATGCATTGCAACATGGCTCATTGCAGATCCGCTCGTTCGATTGCCCGTCATTCGTCGAATCGTGTAGCACAAGCGCACTCGTGCGCGCATTGCGAGGCAACCTTCCGCGCACATCGTGATGCAACTTGCCCCAAGCTGCACGCCATCTGACCTCCGAGGAGGATAGTTATGGCAACGAAAAAGGCAGCCAAAAAGAAGTCCAGTAAAAGTTCGAGAGGCAGCTCTTCGCGCGGAACGTCTAGCCGCTCATCGCGCAGCACCACGAAAAAGAGCACACGCAGCAACGGCGCAAAGAAAAGCACGCGCAGCAATAGCGCGAAAAAGAGCACACGCGGCTCCGCATCGAAGAAATCCAGTTCCACCCGCGCAAAGAAATCTTCCGGACGCAAGTACTCGCCATCCGCCGGCAAAGACGTCGAACGCGAAATGCGCGCCATGAAAGAAGGCAAACTGAAATCGGGCCGCAGCGGAAAGAAAGTCACGAATCCAAAGCAGGCCATCGCCATCGGCCTCTCAGAAGCGCGCCGCGAAGGCAAGAAGGTTCCGGCCGCGAAGAAGAAGTAAAGCCCAGGCGAGACTCACTGCACAGTGAATCGTGAATGCGGCCGATCCCGCAGCCGGCAACAAGCAGGACGGCCGCTTACAGCTTAGCCCTCAACTCCCCGCTCTCTACCTTCGCCTCATAAACCTCCACCTTCAAATCCGGTTCCCCTTCCGCCGACCCGGTCTTCACGTCGAACGAAATCGCGTGCCACGGACACATCACCTTCCCGCCCTCGATCGATCCCTCGCCAAGCGGACCGCCCTCATGCGGACACGTCCCATCCAGCACGCACACTGCACCATCCACATTCCCGACGCACAGCGCGCGCCCATTCACTTGAAACTCCTTCACCATCCCCGGCGCTGGAATCTCAGCCTGCGAACAAATCCGCACAAACTCTGCCATGACCTCATCTCCTGAGCTATCGACGTCTCACACCTGAAGCAGCGCAATTAGCATAAATGTGAGCCGCCCTGCGCACGCAAGCGAAGCCTCGGCAGCAGCAATCAGTAAGTTCGAAGAGATGAGCAAATCAACACCGCCTCGGAAGTCTTCAGCCGCATCGGCTGCGCAGCCGCTATCGCCGCGCACAACTCCGCTCAACCGGCCCGCTCCGCCTATAGTCTCCGGGCGCTGGCTGCTCGGCGGCCTCGCCATCGCTCTTCTCGCCGCTGTCCTCTGCGCCTGGGGAACGCTCTGCATCCTCTTCTGGCAAGGTAGCTGGCAGCTGCTCTATCACCCCACTTCAGCTGTCACCAACACGCCGGCAAATGCAACCCTTTCCTTCGAATCCATCGGCTTCGCCTCAAACGCCTCCGGCGAGCCCCAGCTCCGCGGCTGGTGGATTCCCGCCGCATCACAGCCGCGCTTCACTGCCATCTACCTCCACAGCCAGACCGGAAACCTCTCCGACACAATTGGAGGACTCGAACAACTCCACGCCGCTGGCCTCAACGTCTTCGCATTCGACTACCGCGGCTACGGCCAAAGCCACTTCGAACACCCCAGCGAACAGCGCTGGCGCGAAGACGCCGAGTCAGCCCTGCACTATCTCACAGGCACACGCCACATCTCCAGTTCGTCGATCCTTCTCATCGGCCGTGACCTCGGCGCCAACCTCGCTCTCGAAGTTGCCGCACGCCACTCCGATCTCGCCGGCATAGTACTCGATCAGCCGCTCGCTTCGCCCACCGCCGCCATCTTCGGTGACGCGCGTTCGCACCTCGTCCCCGCGCACCTGCTGGTGAGCGATCGCTGGGATGCAGACGCCGCCGCATCCAACCTGCTCATTCCATCCCTGTGGTTTTATAACGAACCCAAATCGCTGGCCGCGCCGCGGACCAACCCGAACGCCTACCAGGCCGCCCCGGCCCGCAGATTCATCGTGTGGCTCTCCAACTCACCCGACCAGACTCGCCAGTTCAGCAGCGCTCTCTCCGCGTTCCTCGACCAGTTGCAGAAGCCCGCGAAATAACCACTATCGCGGCATATCCCGATGCACAGCCTTCGCAATGTACCCGGCCTTCGACAGACGCTTCGCGATCTCCTCCGCCATCATCACGCTGCGATGTTGCCCGCCCGTGCACCCGAAAGCAATCGTGAGATAGCTCTTCCCTTCCTTCACATAGTGCGGCATCAGGTAGAGCATCAGATCGGTGACCTTATCCAGAAACTCCCCGGTCTGCGGAAACCCCTTCACATACCCCGCCACCTTCGCATCGAGCCCCGTCTTCTCTCTGAACTCCGGCACGAAATGCGGATTCGGCAGGAACCTCACATCGAACACCAGGTCCGCATCCAGCGGCACCCCATTCTTGAATCCGAAACTCAGGCACGACACCAGCAACCGCTCCGTCTGATCCCCGTGCCCGAATCTCTTCAGGATCTCTTCGCGCAGCTCGTGCACATTGAATCGCGAAGTATCGATCTGCGTATCCGCCACGTTGCGCACGGTATCCAGCATCTGCCGCTCTTCCACAATTGAACGGGACACGCTCTCCGACCGGCGCAGCGGATGCGGCCTGCGCGTCTCCGAATAACGCCGCACCAGAACCTGGTCCTGCGCGTCCAGAAACACCACGCGCGTCGGCAGCACGCGCTTCACATGCTTGATGATCTCCGGCAGTCGGTCCAGCGCCTGCCCCTCGCGCACGTCCACCACAATCGCAGCGCGCTCAATCTCCTTCGACTTCGCAACCAGCCCAGCGAACTCCTGCATGAGTTCCAGCGGCAGATTATCGACAGCCTGATACCCGAGGTCCTCAAACGCCTTCAGCGCCGAAGCTTTTCCTGCGCCGGAAATTCCAGTGAGAATGATCAGTTCTTTCCCTGATGTCTTCGCCGAAATTTTCGGCTCTGTGCGGCTGCGCACACCTGTCTTGGACTGCTTGGGCGCCATGCGCCCATCCTAGCACCCTCAATCAAGAGCACACCTACGCAAACGAAAACAGCGTCACCGGAGTAACGCTGCTTTCATCTCATGGAACTTCGACCAGTTCCATCTGCCCATCGCGTCGGCGATGCAGCACGTACAAGTCGCCGGCGCGGTTCCTGAAGATCAGCAGGTCCTTATCCCGAAACTCCGCATCCTTCACCGCCTCTTCAATCGTCATCGGCTTCACGGCAATCGCTTCACCGCTGGCCAGAATGTGCGGCTCGACAATGGCAGTACTTACAGGAAATGAATGCACCGGAATGGCTGTCTTCACCTTCGCTCGTGTCAGCTTTCCGTTCTCGTGCATTCCTTCGGGTTGTGCGCCGCGTTTCGCGGGTACCACCGGCGGAGCCGTCAGCACTTTGTCCAGCTTCGGCATCCGCTTTCGCTCGAACTGCCGGTCGCGGTATTTCAGTGCCTGGTTTTCGGCATGCTGAATGGCAATTCGCAGTGCTCCTTCCAGCGTGTCGGCCTTACCTGCTGCTTCAATCGTCTGTACGCGCGCCTTGATCGTCAGCTCGGCGATCTGCAGGTGTCTCTGCGCGCGAAACACCACGCTTGCGCGCGCTCCTTTACCCAGTATGCGGGCTATCCGTTCCAGGCCCTCCTCGGCCTGTGAGCGGACCCCCTTCGGAACGCTAACTTGTCTCGCGGTGAACTCCACTTCCATGGTCAGCCTCCGCTCTTCCTTCTCCGGCCGTCAAAGGCATCCGGAGAATCTCGGATTCTACCGCATTCCGCCCCGCTGCGCGAAACGCCGCAGATTCTACCCGTGGAGGGAATTGTACGACTTCGGGAAGAACCGCGATCCTCAGCGCCGCGACGCCGAAACCGCCTGGGCATGAACCCCCGTGGAACCGCTATCGTGCAGTTCCAGGCTTCGCTCCGCCGCTGCCGCCTCGATCTTGCTGTTTACCTCTGCCCCAATCAAAAGCATCAGCCCGGTGATGTAGAACCACATCAGCAGAATCACCACAGCACCCAGCGACCCGTACGTCACGCTGTAAGTATTGAAGTAGTGCAGATACAGCCGAAATCCAAGCGACGCCAGCATCCAGCCCACAATCCCTATCACCGCGCCGGGCGTAATCCAGTGCCACCGCATGTCGCAATCGGGCGCCCAGTAGTAAAGCACCGCAAACGTAAGCGCCAGCACCACCCCTGCTAACACCCAGCTCACCAGCCGCACAGACGCGATCCCCGCCACCTGCAGAATTGTGTCGTGCACCCGCGATCCAATCAGATGCGCGAAGTAGTCTCCTGCCAGCATCGACCCCAACCCGAGCGACACCATAACAATCAGCAGGATCGTCAGGCCGATCGCCTGCAGCCGCGCCACGAGATAAGATCGCCGACTTTCAAGCTTGTACACGGCGTTCAGCGTCTCCTGGATCGCCGACACCCCAACCGACGCTGACCAGATCGCGGCCACAAGCCCGAACGTCACCTTCCCGGAAGTAGAGGCTGCCGTCGTCTCATTGAACGTCTTCAGCACGGCGCCCATCGCCGATGTCGGAATCACCAGGGCCAGATGGCCCAGCAGCTCTCCGTAGAACTGGTTCGCCGACCGCGCCACCAGCCCGAGAATCGAACTCGCGCAGATCAGGGTCGGAAACAGCGCAAAAAGGAAATAGAACCCCAGTTCCGCCGCCCAGCCAAACACCCGGTCTTCAAACAGCCCTCTCCAAACGCGCTTTAGAACTCTGTGATACGGAATGTCCTTCAGATCCCAGAAGGATTTCAGCGGGGTGCGAAAGACCGTCTCCCAGATCCGTCTCTCATGTCGTGGCAGCGCCCTGTTCAAATTGGGCACTGCATCCGAGGTGTGTTCAGCGGAATCCATGAGTATGCTCGCGGTTACATTGAGCCTTAGATGCTGCATCCTGAGTACCCGATGGACGATGCGCCCGTTTCAGGCCCTCCCCGCCCTCAAGCAACTGATGAGCAAACGCCTAAATACCTCCTGCATCCAAACACCCGATGGTGTGTTCAGCGAGCGGTGTACGCAACTCCTTCTTATCCCTGGTTCGGATCGTCGTTCTGCCTTGTCTGATCGTCTCCGTCGTGTCCGCGCCGCGAATTTCAGCAGCTCAGACGCAGAATGCACCCGCGCAAAGCGCCCAGCCCAAAAAGACTCCTCAGGACTCAAACACTCCCCCGGCAGAACAGATCCTTTCATCCTATGAAGGTCAGGCCGTGACATCGGTCGAAATAGCCGGCCGTCCCGACCTCAAGACCTCCGACTTCCAATCCAAATTCGCACAAAAAGAAGGCCAGCCCTTCGCCCGCGAGAAGGTCGAAGCTACCGCCGCCGCTCTGCGGGAAACCGGGCGATTTCAGAAGGTCCGCATCCAGGTCGAACCGCTCTCCAACGGCCTGCGCGTCCTCTACGTGCTCGAGCCCGCCGTCTGGTACGGAATCTTCCAGTTCCCCGGCGCCGAACGCTATCCCTACTCCCGCCTCATTCAGGTATCCAACTACACCTCGCAGGCTCCCTACGACTCCGCCACCGTCGAGCAGGATCGGCAGCGCCTCCTCCGCTTCTTCCGCCAGGAGGGCTACTTCAAAGCCGACGTCACGACCTCGCTTCAGACCGACACCAAACACGGCGTAGTCAACGTCATCTTCCATTCCGACCTGGGTAAAAAAGCCAAGTTCGGTGACGTCAACATCACCGGCGTCTCTCCTGCCCAACAGAAGGAACTCCACGATCAGATCACCGGCCCTCTTGCGCGCTTCCGCGGAGCCGCCGTGCGTCACGGCAAGGCTTACAAGCGCCCCACTCTCAACAAAGCCACAAATCGCCTCGAATCGCACCTTCAAAAGAAGGGTTACCTCGCCGCTCAGGTAAAGCTCTCCGGTGCCGAGTTCCACGCCGATACCAACCGCGCCGATATCCAGTTCAATGCGGATCCGGGAACCAAAACCAAAGTCGAAATCCAGGGCGCTCGTCTTTTTCCATGGACCAAGAAGACTCTGCTTCCCGTGTACCAGGGTGTCGGCGTCGATCCTGAGACCGTTGCCGAAGGCGAGCAGGCTCTCAGCTCCTACTATCAGAAGAAGGGCTATTTCGACATCAAGGTCTCATCAGAGACCACCGGCAACGACCAGCTCCGCACCGTCGTCTACCGCATCGCCAAAGGCAAGAAGCACAGCGTCACTGACGTTCACATCGCCGGCGAGCAGCAGCTCAAAGCCGACGACCTCACCCCTCACATCGCCGTCCAGAAGAAGCACTTCCTCTCCCACGGTCAGTTCAGCGATCAGCTCGTTCGCGCCAGCATCAAGAACCTCAAAGGCGTTTACGAGTCCCAGGGCTTCAGCAACGTTCAGGTCACGTCCAACGTAATCAAGCACGGCGGCGATATCGAAGTCACCTTCCACGTCACAGAGGGTCCGCGCGATGTCGTCACCTCTCTTGCTATTCAGGGCGCCAGCACCTTCCCCGAGTCGCAGTTCGCACCCAAAGGCTTGAAGCTCGCAGAAGGCCAACCCTACTCTCAGGCTAACGTGCAAGCCGACCGCGCCGGCATCATGGCCAACTACTTTCGCGCCGGCTACCTCACCGCCAGCTTCCGTGAAACCGCGACACAAGTCTCGAAAAACGATCCGCACCACATCAACGTCATCTACCACATCTATGAAGGCCCGCGCGTCTTCACCGGCGACGTCCTCACTCTTGGGCGAAACTACACCCGCCAGCGCCTCATCGATCAGGACGTAAATATCCTCAAACCCGATGAGCCCCTAACCGAAACAAATCTCCTCACCGCGGGCAGCAGCCTGTACGACCACACCGGTGTCTTCGATTGGGCCGAGGTAGACCCCAGGACCCAGATCACCACCCAAACCAGCGAAGACGTACTGATCAAAGTCCATGAAGCCAAGCGCAATGACTTCACCTATGGCTTCGGCTTCGAGCTCATCAATCGCGGCGGCAGCATCCCCAGCGGCACCGCCGCAGTTCCCAATCTTCCGCCGGTTGGTCTTCCGTCGAACTTCAAGACCAGCCAGACCACCTTCTACGGTCCGCGCGGCTCCTTCCAGTACACGCGCAACAACTTCCGCGGCAAAGGCGAATCCGTCACCTTCACTGCCTTTGCCGGACGTCTCGATCAGCGCCTCGGCCTCTTCTACATCAATCCCAACTTCCGCTGGACTCCCTGGAAGTCGACATTCTCCTTCACCTACGAGCGAAACGAGCAGAACCCCATCTTTTCCTCGCAGCAGGACGTAGGCAGCTACCAGATCCAGCGCTTCATCGACGAAGCCAAGCACAACCTGTTCTTCGTTCGCTACAGCTTCAGCAAAACCGACCTCACCCGCGTCGAAATCCCAGAACTCGTCCCTCCTGAAGATCAGCACGTGCGCCTTTCCGGCTTCGGCGCCAACCTCACCCGCGACTCGCGCGACAATGTCCTCGACGCCCACAAAGGCGTGCTCGACTCCATCGAACTCGACCTCAACTCCACCAAGCTCGGCTCCAGCGTCAACTTCGCCAAGCTCACCTCACAGGCTGCCATCTACCGTGAAAAGTTCCACAATATCGTGTGGGCCGGCAGCATCCGCGTAGGTCTCGCCCAGCCCTTCGCCAACAGCCGCGTCCCGCTCAGCGAGCGCTTCTTCACCGGCGGTGGCGATTCACTTCGCGGCTTTCCGCTGGACGGCGCCGGACCTCAGCGCAACATCTTCGTTTGCAGCTCCAATGAAACTGCTCCAAACTGCCCGCAGATCAACGTTCCCAGTGGCGGCAACGAGCAGCTCATCATCAACGCCGAAGCACGCATCCCGCTGCCCATCAAAAAGGGCATCGGCATTGTTCCCTTCTATGACGGCGGAAACGTCTTTCCGCGTATCGGCTTCCACGACTTCACATCCCTCTACGCCAACAACATCGGCATCGGTCTCCGCTATGCCACGCCCGTCGGGCCTATCCGCTTCGACTTCGGCTACAACCTCAACGCGCCTAAAGGTGTGAAATCAACCCAGCCCTTCATCAGCATCGGCCAGGCATTCTAGGAGTTTCCCTTGGCTCTCCTTCATCATCATTCTGACAACAACGAGCAGCAGCAGCCGCGTTCACGGCACCATCGTGCCATCGCCATCGCGAAATTCGTCGGCGGCGTCATCGTCTTCCCCATCATCTTCGGCTTCATCATCGCCATGTTCCTGCTCAACAGCTCCCGCGGCCACTCCTATCTCCTCGGCCAGATTCAGGAACAGGCCACCAAAGCGCTCAACACCGGCGTGCACCTCCAGAACTTCAAGCTGAATCTGTCAAATCTCAGCGTCGACCTCTATGGCCTCAAGGTCGACGGCGCCGCGCCGCACACCAGTCCGCCGCTCCTTCAGGTCCAGCACGCACAAGCCGGCGTTCGCGTCGTCTCCGTCTTCGGCGGCAAGTGGTACTTCGATAGCATTCGCATCGACAACCCGGTCGTGCAGGTCTACGTCGACAAGAATGGCAACACCAATCTCCCCACGTTGAAGAAGAGCAACTCCAGCAGCAACACCTCCATCTTCGACCTCGGCATCCGCCATGCCGTCCTCACCAACGGAGTCGTCCTTTACAACAGCGTGCCCAGCGCCATCACCGCCGACCTCAACGATCTCCAGCTCAACGCCAATTTCGACCCCGGCCCCAAGCGTTACTCCGGCACGCTCAGCTACTCCAACGGCCAGCTCAACTACGCAGGCAGCCAGGCCCCGCCGCACACTCTTAACATCCAGTTCGACGCCGATCCCAACGTTGCACACCTGTCTTCCGCAAAAATCGCAATGGGCGACTCCAACGTTGCACTCAACGCGACGCTCAGCAACTACAGCAATCCTTTGGTTGAGGCGCAATACAACGCCACCGTTGACGGTCAGACCTTCGCCGGCTTCCTTCACAACCCATCCATCCCGTCCGGCCTTGTCGCTGTCTCCGGTACTGCGCAGTATCAGTCCGCACCCAACAGACCGCTCCTTCAGTTGCTGACCGTAAACGGCGATCTTCACAGCCGACAGCTCATCACGAAGACTCCAAGCCTCCGCGCCGAAGTCTCCTACATCGCAGCCCACTACACCCTCGCCAATGGAGACGCCACACTTCGAGATTTCCGAGCCAGCCTCCTCGGCGGCGAAGTCACCGCCCAGGGCACAATGAAATCCCTCGGCACCGACGCCGCACGCAACAACTTCAGCGCGGCCATTCACAACATTTCCCTAGCCCAAGCCAAGCGTATGGCCGGCAAATCCGGATCAAGCGGCCCCGTCAACATCGCTGGCTCCGTTAACGGCACCGCGACCGCGACCTGGGGCAAGACCATCAACGACCTCATGGCCAAAGCGGACGCCACCGTCAACGCCAACGTCTCCAACCCGCAGCAGCCCCACATCGTCAACGCTTCCGCAACTCCGCCCGCCACTCCCACTCCAAGCGCCGTCCCCATCAACGGCGCTCTCCACGCCACCTACAACGGTGCTAACCAGCAACTCGCCCTCGACCGCAGCTTCTTCAAGACGCCGCAAACCAACATCAACCTCAACGGCACCGTGAGCAACAACTCCGCACTCAACATCCAGCTCCAGGCCAACGACCTTCGCGAACTTGAAACCATCGCCGATCTCTTCCGCACCCCAACTCCAGGCCAGCCCGCTCCACAACCGCTCGGCCTCGCAGGCACCGCTACATTCAACGGCGTCGTGCGCGGATCAACCTCCGCTCCGCACCTCACCGGTCAGCTCAATGCCCAGAACCTCCAGGTCCACGGCTCCACATGGAAGCTCATCCGTACGAACGTCGACGCCAGCCCCTCGCGCGCCGCTCTCCAGAACGCAGAACTCGTTCCCGCATCGCAGGGCCACATTGCCCTCAACGCCAGCGCACAACTGAAGAAGTGGTCCTTTGAGAAGTCCAGCCCAGTGCAGGTTCAGCTCAACGCGTCACAGCTCGACATCGCCGAACTCGTCAAGCTCGCCGGACAGCAGGCACCCGTCACCGGCACTCTCGCCGCCAACGTGAACATGCACGGAAGCGTCCAGAACCCCATCGGCAACGGCAACGTCACCCTCACCAAAGCTGCTGCTTACGGAGAACCTCTCAACACCGCGAAGATCACCTTTGACGGCAGTGGTGACGAAGCCCACGCCCATCTCGATCTCGCAGCTCCCGCCGGCAGCATCAACGGCAAGGTAACCGTCAGCCCCAATCGCAAAACCTACACCGCCGAGCTCACCTCGTCCGGCATTCATCTCGACAAGATTCAGCAACTACAGTCCTCGAGCGCCAAACCTAGTGGCGTCGTCGCCATCAACGCCAAGGGTCAGGGCACATTCGACAATCCCGGCGTAGACGCGACCATTGAAATCCCTACGCTCTCCGTCCAGAAGCAGACCATAACCGACATCCGCCTCCACGCCAACGTCGCTAACCATCTCGCCACGGCGCAGCTCACCTCATCCGCCGTAAACACGGCCATCAAAGCTAACGCCAAAATCGAACTCACCGGCGATTACCCAGCCGACGCCACCTTCGACACGCAAGGCATCCCGCTCGCTCCCATCCTCGCCGTCTACGCTCCCGACCAGGCGGGCAACATCTCCGGTCAGACCGAGCTTCACGCCACGCTTCACGGCCCACTGAAGAACAAGAAGCTTCTCGAAGCGCACGCCACCATCCCGGTCCTCAAGTTGGCCTATGGGAACGAAATACAGCTCGCCGCCACTGCGCCCATCAAGGTCGACTACAGAGACGGCATCGTCGACGTGCAGCGCTCCGCCATCAAGGGCACCGACACTGACATCCAGTTTCAGGGCCACGTCCCGACCACCGGTAACGCGCCCATGTCTGTCCTGCTTCTCGGCTCCCTCGATCTCCACATCGCACAGCTCTTCGATCCCGAACTCCGCACCGGCGGCCAGATCAAGTTCAACGTCAACTCCTATGGCGCTACGCACGCTCCCGGTGTGGAAGGCACCATCGACATCGTCAACGCGTCCTTCGCCTCGCCCGACATGCCCGTTGGTCTGCAAAACGCCAACGGTACTCTCGCCCTCACCAAAGACCGTCTCAACATCACCAGCTTCCAGGGACAGGTCGGCGGCGGCACACTCACTGCACAAGGCGGCGTGGCTATCCGCCCCTCAATTCAATTCGACATGGGCCTGTCCGCGCGCGGAATCCGCCTGCTGTATCCCCAGGGAATGCGTGAAGGCATCGGCGCCAATCTCCGCCTCACTGGAACCACCGACGCAGCTCTCCTCGGCGGAACAGTCAACCTCACCGACGTCTCCTTCACGCCAGGCTTCGATCTCTCCAGTTTCATCGGCCAGTTCTCCAGCGGCGTCGAAGCTCCGCCCACGCAAGGTTTCGCACAGAACCTCGGCCTCAACCTGGCCGTGCACTCTTCCAACGCCGTCAACCTCGTCAGCCGCACTCTCAGCGTAGGCGGCACCGCCAACCTTCAGGTCCGCGGCACTGCAGCCGAACCGGTAATCCTCGGTCGCGTCAACCTCTCCGGTGGCGACATCATCCTCAATGGCAATCGGTATCTTCTCACTGGTGGCACCATTCAGTTCGTAAATCCGACGATGACCCAGCCCGTCGTCAATCTCACCGTCACCACCACCATTCAGCAGTACGACATTAGCCTTCGCTTTGAAGGCCCGGTCGATCAGCTCCGCACGCAATACACCGCCAACCCCGCGCTTCCGCAGGCCGACATCATCCATCTCCTTGCGTTTGGTCAGACCACCGAAGCCAGCGCGATGAACTCAACGCCCGCAAACCAGGCCGCCGAAACCCTGGTCGCCAACCAGGTCTCAAGCCAGGTCACGAGCCGCATCTCCAAGGTCGCCGGAATTTCGCAGCTCTCGGTCAATCCAGTCCTGGCCAACGGCGGCGGTCAGAACGCCGGAGCGAACATCACCATTCAGCAGCGCGTCACCGGCAACCTCTTCGTCACCTTCTCCAGCAACGTCACCACCACGCAGGGCCAGACCATTCAAGGACAGTACCAGGTCACGCCCAGCGTGGCCCTCAGCGCTACGCGAGACCCCAACGGGGGCTTTGCCGTCGACGCCTTGATCAAGAAGAGCAAATAACTCCCGCACACAACCAGCCCCGATCATCATGATCGGGGCTTCGCCATTCAATCAGTTCAAACGCTGCTTACTTGCCCGTTCCGATTTTGATCGTCCCAGACACACCCGCCGTGATTCTCTTCTCCGACGTACACGGATTCCCGTTCGCCACATGTGAATACTGAATTGTCGCAGCGGGCACTATGGCTGTCCCCGTCCATGAGTTCCCGTTCTGCTGCTGGACACCGACCGGAAGAGCTGGACTAAAGTCGGTCGCGCTTCCTCCGCTGATGCAGAACTGGTCTGCACCATGGAACGTGATCGTGAGTGTGTCGTTCTCCTGCATCTGTACGTTTGTGTTTCCAGGAATACTGATCGAGTAGTTTGCCATTCATTTCCTTTCCGGGGCTGAACAGAGTTGAATCATCACGCCTCCTCGGAGCGGGCAGCACATTGGGCATATACCCTGCGGGGGCAAGAAATGTTACTGAGGCTACTTAGCGCCGGTGCCAACCTTGATGGTTCCCGGCCCATTTTCAATCGCCTTGCACGGCTTGCACCCCGCATTGGGATCGGCGTGACAATACTTGATTGTCGTATCGGCGATGGCTTTAGCTGCTTTCCCAAACTCATTGGGCCACCAACCCTTGGGCTCCGCCTTGTCCGCAGGAAGTGGCGGATCAAACGCATCCTTGTTCCCCGAGTCAATACAGAACTTCGCTGAGTTCTTAAAGTGAATCCTGAGAGTGTCTCCCACCTTCATCGTGATGTCATTCTCTCCGGGGATCTCCGCTACGTAGTCTGCCATACCGTCTCCTTTCAAGGGCTGAACAGAGTTTTTGTCAATCGCGTCTATTGAACGCCAAAAATCACTTCAGCAAAGCCTTCACTGCGGGGTCCGCCAGAGCATCCTGCAACTCCGGATCCGCAATCAGCTCGTCCTTCGTATATCCCGCCTTCAGAGCCTTCCCTAGATACTCGATTGCCTGTTTGCGATCGCCCAGCTTCTCGTACGTATCTGCCCCCAGATCGAGAACCGCAGGATCGTTCGGTGAAAGCGCGATAGCCGTTCGCAGATTCGCAAGCGCCTTTTCTCTCTGACCCTCTTCGGCCGATAGGTTCGCAAGCTGCGCGTAAGCCTCAGCATCGCGCGGCTTCTGCTGAATCGCTTCCTCTACCAGCGAAATCTCCCGTCGCCGTGCCTCTGCCTCCTTCTCCGGCTGCTTCAGCCACTCATAGTCTAGGCGCAGATTACCCCACACGATGTAGTTCTCCGCATTCATCTCCAGCGCCTTCTGCGTCATCTCGGATGCTTGCTGATACTTCCCCTCCCTGTCGTAAAGCGCGCCAAGATTCGCGAACGCCGGAAAACTGGGATTGATCGCGATCGATCGCTTCAGCGCAGACTCGGCATCCGCAAAGTACTTCGGATCCCCCGAATCTACGTACGTTGCGCCCAGATTGAACAGCACCTGTGCGCTGTCCGGCGCCAGTTCCAGCGCTCGCTTGAACTCCGCAATGGACTCAGAATATTTCGATTGCCGGTCGTAGAACATCGCTAGATTGTTGTGCGCATCCCAGTCGTTCGGCTGCAGGTCTGCCGCTTTGCGGAACGATGCCTCCGCATCATTGACCCGCCCAGCCAATTCGTACGCGCGCCCCATTCCCGCCATCGCCGTCGCGTTCCGCGGATCAAGTTGCAACGCATGCTTGAACTCTTCGAGCGCCAGATCGTGCTTCCCCGCCGTGTCATGCATACGTCCCAGCGTTACGTACACTGATGGAATGCGATTATCCAGTTCCACCGCCTTTCGCGCGTTCGCCTCCGCCTGCACAAGCCACCGCTGGTTCTGCTCCACGATGCTCTTAACGCGATAAGCCTCCCCAATCTGCGCATACCCGAGCGCAAAGCCTGGATCGGCCTTCACCGCACCTTCCAGCGCGCTGATCGCCTGGTCCAGATTCCCGGGCTTGTCATATCTCTGCATCAGGCCCAGCGCCGTCAGGTATTCCTCGTACGCCGCAGGGTTAACGCGTCCGCCTGTATTCCGCAGCATGTCGGCTGTCACCGTGATATTCATCAGCTTGGCCAACCGCGAAATTGCCTCGTCCTCCAGTGTCGATAAATCGCCCGCGGGATCCTCAAGCATTGCCGACCCCATCTGCCGCATATTCTTCGTATCGATCAAATTCACCGTCAGGTGGATGTCGTTCCCGTCGCGCTCCACTGCGCCCTTGATCACGAGATTCGCCCCAAGATTCTTCAGAGCATCCGCGGGATCCGTCACATGCTGTCGCCGCACCTCGCTCGTCGGCACGATCCACAACGCCTTGTTCCCAACATCCAGGTTCGTCAACCTGCCTGCCAGCGACTCCATCAGCCCATCCGCTAGCGCAGCGTTCTCCGGATTGCTTCCGATGTTGTCGAACGGCAGCACCGCCACATGCTTCTCGCTCGGCGCTCCTGTCAGCAACGCGAGCACCTTCTCGCGCAGTGGCCTGACGAGTACCATGACGAGTCCAACCACCAGCAGCAGTGCCAGCGCACCAAACAGCCCCTTCGTGATTGGCCCAGCCCCGCTATTTGCCGGGCCCCACGCGCCGCGCGACGCCTCCGCAATCAGCCTCTTGGTCTGCGCATTCGTTCGTCCTCCTGGCATCGTCGCTGGAAGCTTCTGCGTTGCTTCTCCATCCGCTGCATCCTCCGGCACAGCCTTCGCAGCCTGATCCAGATCGCTTAATAACTCCTTGCACGATCCATATCGCTTCTCCGGATCCTTCGCCAGCGCCCTGTACAGAATCGGCTGCAGCGCCGGATGCACCGCCTCCACCCCCTTCGGAGGTTCGTTCAAAATCGCGAACAGCATCGCTGTCAGGCTCTCCGCATGGAACGGCGAAGTCCCCGTCAGCATCTCCGCGAACACCACCCCGACAGCCCAGATGTCGCAACGCTGATCGAGCGTGCGGTCCATGGCCTGCTCCGGCGACATGTATCGTACCGTCCCAGTCACGCCCGTTTGCGAAGCTGTAGCTTCGCTCATCGCCCGCGCCAGGCCGAAGTCCACAATCTTCACGACGCCCGACGACGTCAGCATAACGTTCGACGGCTTCACGTCACGATGAATGATCCCGCGCGAATGCGCCTCGCCCAGCCCCAGCGCCATCTGCCGCAGAATTCCGATTGCCTGATGATTTCCCAGCCGCCCTTTTGCAATCCTCTGAGCCAGCGAGGCTCCGTCGTAGAACGCCATCACGATGAACGTGAGTCCGTCCTCCGTCTCATCGATTCCGTGAATCACTCCGATATTCGGATCATCGAGTGACGACGCCGTCCGTGCCTCGCGAAGAAAGCGCTCCTTATCTTTCTCGCTTGCATTCAGATCTGCAGGAAGGAACTTCAGCGCAACCGTGCGTCCAAGCCGCTCGTCGCGCGCCTTGTACACCACGCCCATGCCGCCCGAGCCCGCGACGGAGAGCACCCGGTAGTTCCCGGCAATCAACTCGCCTTCAGAAAAGCTTGTCTTCAGCACAGGCACGGCGTGACCTCATCGCATCTCGCGATGCGACCGAACAGCGGAGGAAGGCGAACAGCTTCTTTAACTTACGCGATGAAGTGATGGTACGGCTTGAGGGAAGCAGGTGGCAACAGAAACCAGAAATTTGGTCCGAACAAGTAAAGAAATAGCTGCTGCCGTTCGTCAGTCAGGTTCTGGACACATCTACTGGTCGCGCTTCCGCCGCTGGTGCGTGGAAGGAATGTTCATGTCCTCGCGATACTTCGCCACCGTACGCCGCGTCAGCTGAATTCCCTGCCTCTGCAACTCAGCGGCTATCTGATCGTCCGTCAACGGCCGCTTCGGGTCTTCATCATCGATCAGCTTCCGCACCTTGCGCTTCAGCAGCAACAGCGGGGTGTCGGCTCCCTCCGGCCCGTTCGCTCCCTCTGAGAAGAAAAAGCGCAGCTCGATCACTCCCTGCGGCGTATGCGCATATTTGTTCGCCACCGCCCGGCTCACCGTCGACGGATGCACTCCGATCTCTTCAGCAACTTCCTTGATCATCATCGGCCGCAGCGCCTCGATCCCCTGATCCAGAAAATCCTGCTGCCGCCGCACAATCACTTCGCACGTCCGCAGAATTGTGCTCTTCCGCTGCGCGATGTTGCGCATCAACTGCATCGCCGACCGGAACCGCTCTTTGACGTACTCCTTCACTTCCTTCTCGGTGCCTTGCGCCGTCAGCATACGGCGATACCGCGCGCTCAACCGCAGGCTGGGCAGGTCTTCCTCGTTCATTGAGACCACCCACTCCCCGCCGCGCTTCGTAAAAACCACGTCCGGCTCAATCAGCCTTGTCTGCTCGCGGTTGTAGAGCCGCCCCGGCCTTGGCTCCAAGGTGCGAATGAACTCCACACCCGCATGCGCCTCCTCCGGGCTGACGTGCAGCGCCTTCGCCAAGTCCTTCACATCCCGTTTTTGCAGAAGCTGCAGGTGGCTCTGCACAATCTGCGCAGCCACCTCCATGGAGTGGCGCCGCTCTTCGAGCTTCGCGTCGGCTTCTGCTTGCAGATCCCTGGGCAGATCACCGTACCCATCTTCTTCATGCTTCGCGTACAGTTGCTTGAACTCGGATTGCTGCGCGGCAATTTGAATCAGGAGGCACTCCTTCAAATCCGCTGCCCCCACTCCCGCTGGATCGAGATGCTGTACCAGGTCGATCCCGCGCCTGATCTGCTCGCATAGTGCCTCGCGGTCCTTCTCCTTGTTCTCAGCGAACTGAGCAAAAGAGTCGATCAGTTCATCGCGATTAACCGAGAGATAACCGTCTTCATCCAGATTCCCGATCACGAAATCTGCCGCGATCTCCAGCTCCGGCTCCAGCGTCAATGCTCCCAGCTGCCACGCCAGGTGATCGGTGAGCGTGGTAGGTTGCGAAAGAAAGTTCTCGAACGACGGCTTCTCGCTGTCCTCATACTCCGGCTGGGTGCGATAGCCCGGGTCAAGGTACTCCTGAAAATACGACCCGAAATCGATCTCGGCGAAGGGATCCTTGGGCTCGGTCGCGGCATCCGCCTGTCCGTCCACCCGCTCGGGAAGTAAATCCTGTTCTTGCCTGCTTGCCACCTCATCCAGCATTGGAACCGATTCGTCAATCTCTTCCAGGACGGGGTTCTCCACCATCTCGGCATCGATCATCTCCTTCAGCTCGAGCTTGTTGAGCGCAAGCACGCTCACCATCTGCATCAGGCCCGGCGTAAGGACCTGGCGTTGTGCCACCTTCAAATTCAGTTTGGGTTGCAACAGCGCCATGCGGCCAACTCGATTCCCTTTAGGACTGCATCTAGTGTAATCGGGTAGCAGATTCCCTGCACCCGCTCACTTGTTAAACCCTTCTAATCTGAGTGCCTACGCAGGAGGAGAAGGTCCCAAGCCCGCGCCGGGGGTGCCCCCGGTCCCTCGCACTTGGGGACCGGGGAAGATTCTGACAGTTGGATCGAGACTCAAACCGGGGTGCTAGCACTGTAGATCGACTGACCTGTACCCGCGTTGAAGCTGCCGTGCACCATTCATTCAGCGCCTTCTGTCGAATGAACGGGACCCATCAACACTGCCGCAGACTGAAAGCTGACGGCCGACAGCTGAAAGCTGGCCTAATTTAGTGAGAACCCCTCACCCAGATAGATCCTTCGCACCTCAACATCATTCCCCAATTCATGCGGAGTTCCGGCTCTGAAGATGAGCCCCTCCGAAATGATGTAGGCGCGATCCGTCACGCTCAGCGTCTCCCGCACATTGTGATCCGTAATCAGAATCCCAATGCCACTCGACTTCAAGTCGAAGATGATCTTCTGCAGCTCCGCCACCGCAATCGGATCGATCCCGCTGAACGGCTCATCCAGCAGAATGAAGTTTGGCTGGATGCACAACGACCGCGCAATCTCCACGCGCCGCCGCTCACCACCCGAAAGCGCATAGCCCTTCGTTCCGCGAATATGCCCCAGGTTCAACTGTGCAATCAGCCGCTCCGTCCTCGCCTTGCGCTCGCGCGTGTCCAGAGCCTGAGCCTCCAGCACCGCCAGAATGTTCTCCTCAACCGTCAGCTTCCGAAACACCGACGGCTCCTGCGGCAGATAGCTGATCCCGAAATTCCGCGCCCGCAGATACATCGGCACGTGCGTGATGTCATTCTGGTCGACCAGAATCCGCCCCGACTCCGGCGGCACAAGCCCAACGATCATGTAGAAGCTCGTCGTCTTCCCCGCGCCGTTCGGTCCCAGGAGGCCGACAACCTCGCCGCGCGAAATCTTCAGCGTGACTCCGCGTACAACCTGCCGCCCCTTATATGTCTTGCCAATTCCCTCAGCGATCAGTGTGTCCATCGAACTCCCGAGCACGAACAAGCTTCCCGATTGCCTGAAGCGTAAGGGCACGACTTCACCGGGGTCCCCGACAGGCTGCTCTTGCCTGGTGGGGTGTTCTCCGGTCGTGCCGCAAACCCGTTAAAAATAGAAGAGGGGCTTTAGCCGATTCGCGTCAGTCCACTACTTCGGCGCCTTCGTCATGGTCGTCGTCTTCCGGCCCTCACCGTCGACTCTGACGCTATCACTGCGACTATTGAAAATCAAAGCCTGTCCCGTCACCGTTCCATGCACCGGATCGATCAACTCAGGCGGTGCTCCCTCACGCCCCGTCAGAACGAAGTCTCCCGTGTCATTCGAATAGACAAGCTGCTCGCCAATCCCGCGACGCCCGGCCGAAGAGACCTCGACATTGCCCCGAGACGTCATCCGATCTACCTGCCCGCCTGCTCCGCCGCTGCGCGCGTGTTCTCCCGCCGGCAGCAGCACCAGCTCAACCTCATTTGACGTCGTCTGAGCATCCGCCGCGTTAGCCACCACGCTTCCCACCGCACCTGCATGCATCACAGCCTTGCGTTCCGCGCCTGAATACCGCAGATCCCCTCCGCTCACCCTGATCACCGAAGGCTCCGTCTGTTTCGGTTTCACCTGCTCACCCGACAGCACCGCCATCGCGCTCACCAGCACCACCTGTACGGGACTCTTCGCGCTGGTCGTCTGCGCGGTCAACATCTGCTTCGTTCTGTCCAGCACCACCAACGGCGCTTGGATCGAATTCCCCTCCTGCCACAGCCGCACGCCGCCTTTGAACGTTGCTGCCCCGCTCGATCGCTTAAGCTCCGCCTCCTGCGCCACAACATGCACCGGGCCTTGCGCGCCGAAGCCCAGGCTCGCGTCGCCACCTCTAGCCCGTTTCCCATCCCCCGCCCACGTACCCTTCACATTCCCGTGGGCCATCGCATCACCTGACTCCTGCGAAACGTCCAGCTTGTCCGCAAAAACCTCGAGCCCTCCATCGCGCACCCACGGGCTCCCCGTCAGATGAAGCCACGTCCCTGCATCACCGTATTCCGCATGGCCCGCTGTCGCCTTCACTGCCGCCTGCGCAATCCCGTTCTTCGGTTCCGGCTGCTGCACCAGCACCACATGCCCGTCCATCGATGCTGAACTGATCTGCAAGCCGCTCTGCGCTGATTTCTTTCCGCTGGCCGTCTTGGCGGTTGCCAGGTGCGCCAGCACCACATCTCCGCTCGTCGACTGCTGCACCCCGTCCGCAGTCATCTGCGTAATCGCCGTGTGCCCTTTTCCCGTGAAACTGCTCAACTCTCCATGCGGTCCGAAATCACCTGTCACGTCATCTGCCGTCAATCTCTCCGGCGTCGCAGGCCCGCTTCCATGCTGGGTTGAAGCCGCAACCACTACGCCCCCGGTACCATGCATCGATGCAGGTTCAACCTTCCCTTTTCCCGCTTCCCTGAACGCAATATCCAGCACCGGCGACGTCCACTCCCGATGCGACCTCTCCGCGCCTTGAACTTCATCGCTCGCGATCTGCACACCCTGCTCCAGGTGCGCGCTTCGCAACACACCCTTCCCTGCAAACACCAGTTCCATCGAAGGCGCGGCTCCGTGCACCTTCCGACCATTGCTCTCGGAATCAACTGTCGTTCCGCCCTCGAGTCTTCCGTGTACCGGCTCGTTGTGCTCATCGAAACTCAACTTTGCTGATGGCGCCGCGATCCGCCCTCCTGCCGCGCTTGTTGCCGAGAATCCTCCGGCTGCATCTAATCGCTCCGCCGATCCATCCTTGCGGAAATATATCTTCGCCCTTTCCGCGCTCGAAGCGTCGCTTCCGTACCGAATCGTAGCTGCCTGCAGTGTGCACGCCTGATCGTCGCGATTGAACTCCGCATGACGAGCAAACATCTTCAGCGGCTGCGCCCCGCGCTCGATGTTCAACTCCACATCCCGATCCAGCACCAGCACGCCTTCCTGCGCCACGTACTTCGCGCCAATCGCGCTCCCGTTTCCCTGCGTCAGCGAGAACTCAACCTTGTTCTCGGTCGAAGCCTCTCCGCTCTCGCGATTGAAAATCAGCCCGCTCGTCTTCACGTGAATCTCGCCGCTTGCCGCGGTCTGCGCAGCAGACACCAGCTTGTCGGGCATCTGCTTTGAACCGATCGCCTTTCCCGCCGCGGCATTCGGCGCGATTGCCGGAGCCACCGTCGGCTTCATGAGCGTGATCTCCACCGGCCCCATCGCCTTCGCAATTCCCACGCCCGGGTTGTACTCGAACTCGCCGCCCTCAATCTTGTCCACCCGGCTGCCGTCCTCGGCGAACAATTCAATGGCAACATCATGCAATTGCAGAAACGTCTTCCCATCTTTCTTCAATTGGATCTGCTTCGACGCGCGAATCCGGTAGAGCGTGTGTCCCCGCACATCGTGCGTATACACAAACCCATTCGCCTCTTCCTGAATGCCAAGCCCCAGCGCATGAGGAATGTCTTTTTTGCTGGAGCGATTCCGAAACTTCCCCACTCCCAGAAACACACCGAGCGCGATCACCAGCAGCACTCCAGCCACCAGCACCAACGTACGCAGCCGCTCGATCGTGAAGCGCATTTAGTTCGTCATGCCCAGCCGCGCCGCCAGCCTCTGCGCCAGACTCTCCCCGAGTTCGCTCCACAGCAGCCGCGCCGTCGCGCCTGACTCCTTCTCCACCGCCGCCGTCAGCTCCACCAGCTGCCGCACATTCTCTTCCACATGCTTCGCGGTGTCGGCGTCGAGCTCGAGATCCTCATCCAGAAACGGCGCATCGCTGCCAAAGTCGATCCGCACATGCCCGTCCTGCTCGTAAGCGCCCGAATCAAAGAGCGGACCATATCCGACCACCCTTACCAACCTGGGCTGCTTCACCCACCGCGCATCCAGACCGTCGGCGCCGGGCTCGTACTCCCAGAGCGACCACCCAATCTGAAACTCGTAAGCGTAGTCCTCGTGCAGCAGTTCCAGCGCGTCATCCACAGCGATCCGCGGCTCAACGCCCCGCTCGCCGTGCCCATACACCCGCTGAAACGCCGCAGTTTCGCTCCAGCTCACCGGCCAAACCGTTGCCGAATACACCTTCGCCTCGCCGCCATGTTTCGCAAACGTACTCAGCACTGCCGTAAGCTTCTCCGCCAAACCCGCCAGACGCAAGTTCGGGTACCACAAACTCAAATAAAGCGTATCTGCCATCTCTATCAATTCTAGTCGCGCGGCTTAAGCTGATAGCTTTTACCAAGGAGTCTTCATGCCCTCATCCACCGCCGCCGCCGCTGGAACCGTCTCTCTCGGCAAACTTACAGTGAACCGCCTCGGCTACGGAGCCATGCGCATCACCGGCAAAGGCGTCTGGGGGCCTCCCGCCGACCGCGACGCCTGCATCGCCACCCTCCGGCGCGCCGTCGAGCTGGGCGTCAACTTCATCGACACCGCCGACTCCTACGGCCCCTACGTCTCAGAAGAACTCATCGCCGAAGCCCTCCATCCCTACCCCGCCGATCTCGTTGTCGCCACGAAGGGGGGATGGCAGCGCGTCGGCCCCGGCCAGTGGATTCACAACGCCAGCCCCAACCACCTCCGCGAAGCCGTCGAAGGCAGCCTCAAGCGCCTCCGCCTCGACCGCATCGCCGTGTACCAGCTCCACATTCCCGACCCCGCCGTCTCCTTTGACGCCTCGATGGAGTGCCTCGCTCAACTCCGCTCAGAGGGCAAAATCCAATACGCCGCCCTCTCTAACGTCACCCTCGAACACCTCGAGCGCGCTCGCAAAATCGTCCCCATCGTCTCCGTTCAGAACCGCTACAGCTTCGCCGACCGCGAGTGGGACTACCTGCTCGACCACTGCGAAAAACACGGAATCGCCTTCATCCCCTGGGCTCCTCTAGGCCAGAACAGACAAGCCAACGACCTCCTAACCCGCATCGCCGGTGAAGTCGACGCAACCCCCATGCAGGTTGCCCTAGCCTGGCTCCTCTCCCGCTCCCGCATCATGCTCCCCATCCCTGGCACGTCCTCGGTCGCCCACCTCGAAGAGAACATCGCCTCCGCCTCTCTCAAGCTCCCCGACCATCTCTTCGAAGAACTCTCTAGCTTCGAAGCCCCACCCGCCGTCCTCCGCTAATCCAATATCTCAAGAATGACTGTCACTCTGAGCGAAGCCGGTCCGTTCAGGACCGGCGTAGTCGAAGAACCTGCAGTCTGCGTTTTGCTCACGCTCTCGTCGATCTCCTCGAAACCTGAGACTCTTGCCGCCTGCTATCCTTCCCCCCATGAAGCCCGCGGCCCTCATCCTCATCCTCCTCACATTCACCGCCTGCAAATCCTCCGCCCCCAGCGCCCCATCAAATCCGGCGTCCACCACCCAGCGCGCCTCCCTCCCCATCGGCTCCGGCTTCGACTACTACCTGCTCAACCTCTCCTGGTCTCCCGAATTCTGCTACTCCCACCGCGACGCCCCCGAGTGCGCCAATCACTCCACCTTCGTCCTCCATGGCCTCTGGCCACAGAACTACGACGGCACCTATCCCGAAAACTGCTCCGCCGCCCCCGGCCCCTCCGACCCGAGTTCCTACAAAGACATCTACCCCGACCAGGGCCTTCTCCAGCATGAGTGGCGCACCCACGGCACCTGCTCCGGCCTCTCCGCAGACGCCTTCCTCTCCACCGCCCGCGCCGCCTATCAGTCCGTCGTCATCCCGCAGAAACTCCAGACCCTTACCCAGCAAACCTCCATGTCCCCCAACCAGATCATGAATCTTTTCATGGAAGACAATCCGAAGATTCCACGCGAGAGCCTCGCCGTAAGCTGCGGAAACAACTACCTCACCGCCGTCGAAATCTGCCTCGACAAGAACCTCAAGCCCGTCCAGTGTGGACCCATCCGCGCCTGCCGCGCCGTCATCATCCGCATCCCGCCTCCGCGGTAAAAGCAGATTCGTAGACGACCTAAGTCTCACATCCCGCATCTCATCCCATAGCAATTTCTTGTCACTCACGCCAAGGCGGACATAAGCCCTCCTCAAATAAGCCTTCCGCCCGACTCCTCACGAACCTGAATCCCTGCTCCTCTCCCGCCTGTCTTGGCCCGCACGACAAATCACTTTGTATCGAGGCACCTTCAATGAGGTCGCATTCTGGTCGTATCGCTCTGCTCGCCCTCCTCGCCATTGCCGCAATGCTCAACGCTCAGTCCGTCCCCAGATCGAAACACGTCTGGATCATCACCGAAGAAAACCATAGCTATGAGTCCGTAGTTGGCAATCCGCAGATGCCCTACTACAACCAGCTCATCCAGCAATACGGACTGGCCACGCAGTTCTACGCCAATCAGCACAGCTCTCTCCCTGCCCTGATGTGGCTCGTCGCCGGCGGTCCAATTGAGCTCGATAACAACACCACCTCCTGCTCCCACAATCAGGACAACGTCGTCCGCGAACTCCTCAAGCAGGGCTACACATGGAAGAGCTACCAGAGAGATCTGCCCTCGGCGGGCTTTCTCGGCCTCTATGACGGCTCCTACTATCGCCGCCACAATCCTCTGATCGACTTCTCCGACGTCTGCCCCGGCACCGGCCAGGAAACCAACAGCGTTCCCTATTCCCAGCTCGCCGAAGACATCGCCAACAACACCACGCCCAACTTCGCCTACATCACCCCCAACGTCGGCGAAGATGCCCACAACGGCACCCTCCCAGCCGCGGATCAATGGCTCCAGGACAATCTTCCCGCCATCCTCGCCCTTCCTGAATTCGCACCCGGCGGCGACGGCATCCTTTTCATCGTCTGGGATGAAGGCACCCTCTACACAGACAATCGCTGCTCAGCCACCGACTCCACCGGTTGCGGTGGCCGCACCGCGAACCTCGTCATCGGTCCGCAAGTCACGCCGGGATATCAATCCACCATCACCTACCACAATCAAAGCGTGCTTAAAACCGTCTGCGCCGCCATGGGCCTCTCGCCCTGCCCCGGCGCGGCACAAGACGCGCAGCCCATGTCTGACTTCTTCAAGTCGTCTTCCGACTCGCCGTCCAACAGCGTCATCATCTCCACGCCCGGCAACGGATCCAACATCACAGGTCCGGTGCATCTTCTGGCCACGGCATCCGAAGATCAACCCGTTAGCGCAACTCAGGTCTGGGACAACGGACAGCAACTCGGCGTCTACACCAATCAAATCGACGCCACGTTCAATCTCACTCCCGGACCGCACACCACCGTCGTCAAGGACTTCGATGCATCCCAACACCTGCTTCATCAGGCATCGGTGACCTACACGGTGCAAAGCCCGACCGATGGCGTGCAGGTCGTATCGCCCGCTCCGGGTCAATCCTTCAACATGACAACCGTGCAGGTCGTCGCTCATGCAAGTGAGTCCGTTCCCGTCAGCCAGGTTCAAGTCTGGGACAATGGCGTCAAGCTCGGCCGCTACATCGGCACCGACGTCAACCAGTACTTCAGCCTCGATCCCGGCACGCACAACATCACCGTCCTCGACCTCGACCAGAACTGGAACGTCCTGCACCGCACCCACATCACCTACTCCGTCCAGTAAACACAACATAGCGGGTGCCCCGAACTGTGCCCCGTTCATCGCAGCTTCATCGCGATGAGCGGGCGTAGCTCCTACTCACGACTCAGGCATCACCCGGTAACCGCCTTCCTCCAACCCTCCCCCGACCTTCGTCACCCGCAAACTCCTTGGTAACGGATTCACCATTACAACTTCCGATGTACAACTGAGCCAGTTCCATAACTCAACTACATCGGGGCCCCACTCTATGCAGTCGCTCGCTCTACGTGTGTCCGCGCTCTTACTCGCTCTCTCCACCGGATTCACTTATGCGCAGACCGTGCCGCGTTCCTCGCACGTCTGGATCATTACGGAAGAAAACCATAGTTACGAAGACGTAGTCGGCAATACGCAAATGCCGTATTACAACGAACTCATAAAGCAGTACGGACTTGCCACTCAGTTCTACGCCAATCAACACAGCTCGCTTCCCGCGCTCATGTGGTTCGTCGCGGGCGCTCCCGTCGAACTCAACAACGACACCACCTCCTGCGCTCACATGCAGGACAATGTCGTTCGCGAACTCCTGAAGAGCGGCTATAAATGGAAGACCTATCAGGAAAACATGCCCTACGCCGGTTTCCAGGGCGTCTACGGCGGCACCAATAATCTCTACTACCGCCGCCACAATCCACTCATTGACTTCTCCGACGTCTGCCCCGGCACTGGGCAGGACATCAAAAGCGTTCCCTATACCCAGTTAGCTACCGACATCGCCAACAACGCTACGCCCAACTACATCTACATCACGCCGGACTCCGACGAAGACGCGCACAACGGCACGCTCTCATCCGCCGACCAGTGGCTTCAGGACCACGTTCCCGCGATCCTCGCCCGTCCCGAATTCGCTCCCGGCGGCGATGGCATTCTCTTCATCCTCTGGGATGAAGGCACGCTCTACACCGACAATCGCTGCTCCTCGACCGTGTCTTCCGGCTGCGGCGGCCGCACCGCCAACCTCGTCATCGGCCCGCAAGTAAAGGCTGGATACAAATCCACCATCACCTATCACAACCAGAATGTGCTCAAGACCATCTGCGCCGTCATGGGTCTCTCCACCTGCCCCGGAGCAGCCGCAACCGCCGCTCCCATGGCCGACTTCTTCAAGTCCGCTACCACTCCATCAACCAGCGGCATCATAATCTCCACACCCGGCAACGGCTCCGTCGAAACCGGCTCCGTGCGCTTCATCGCTTCCGCTTCAGAATCCAAAACCGTCAGCCAGACGCAAGTATGGGATAACGGCAAGAAGCTTGGCGTCTACGGAACCGACATCGACGCCGTCTACTCGCTCGCGCCCGGCACGCACACTACCACCGTCGTTGATTACGATTCGTCTTACAATCCCATTCACCAGGCATCCGTCACCCACACGGTGCAGGCTGCAATCGAGGGCGTGCAAATCATCTCTCCCACGCCGAGCGAAGTCTTCAACATGACCACAGTGCACGTCGTCGCCCACGCAACCGAATCAGTGCCGATCAGCCAGGTTCAGGTCTGGGACAATGGCCACAAACTCGGCCGCTACCTCGGCGCCGACGTCAACCAGTACTACAACCTCTCTCCCGGCAGCCACTACGTCACCGTCCTCGACCTCGACCAGAACTACAACGTCCTCCATCGCACCAACGTCTCCTACTCCGTCCAATAAATTAGAAGAATCATGGGTGCCCCCGAGCCTGCACTGAGCGGGATCCAAATGCGCATCGCACTTGAGGATCGGGGGCATTTGCATTATCCAACAGGTTGTCCTATCAGACCGGACACGATCCACTCGGTCGTCTCCGCCAGGACGCTCGCGTCAACACGAACCCGCTAACTTGCTAACTTGCGAACCGCGCGAAGCGCTGCTGACTCGCGAAAAGACAAAAACACCCTGCCGGAGAACTCGAACAGGGTGCTTTTTGTCATCGTACTCATAACCTGAGAATGGACTACACTTGGCAAGTGGTGACTGGCGACTGGTAACTGGCGACTACGAGGTAACAATCTCCGAGAAATCCGCGATCCCCGAAAATCCCTTCAGCACTCCGTCAATCAGTCCCAGATGCGCTCCACGAACCGCTTCGTCCGGATCGAGCACCATCACCTTGTCGAAGAACGCATCCACCACTGGCCGCAGCGTTGCGATCTTCCCCAGCGCCTCGCCATACGCGCGATCCTGCCGCAGCTTCGCTACTTCCGGAGCCAGCGCGCCCGCAGCATCCTTCAGCCTCTGCGCTTCGGGAGCCTTCACCGCATCCGGCGATCCCACAGCAAACCCCTTCTCCACCGCCTGCCGCAGGATGTTGTTGATCCGCTTGAACGCCGCCGACACCGCCTCAAAGTCCGCCGAAGCCCGTGCCGCCGTCAATGCTTCCGCACGCGCCACAGCATCGCGAACATCGTCCGCATCCGCCGCCAGCACAGCATTCACGACGTCATACGAGAACCCGCGCACATCCTTCAGATAGAAGCTCAATCGCTCGCGCAAGAACGCCATCACTTCGCGCTCGTTCACATCATCGGTCAACGCAGAGTGTGCAACCTCGCTCAGCTTCAACGGTAGATCCGACTCGGCAAGGATCTTCACAATTGCATTCGCCGCGCGCCGCAGCGCGAACGGATCTTTCGACCCGGTGGGCTGCAAGCCCAAACCGAACATCGCCGCAATCGTCTGGATCCGATCCGCCAGCCCTAAGAGTTGCCCCTCAACCGATACAGGAATGCTGTCCTCAATCGAAGCCGGCGTGTACTGCTCATAAATCGCCAGCGTCACGCGCTCACCCAATCCCTGAGCCCGCGCATAGAGCCCGCCGACCACACCCTGCAACTCCGTGAATTCCTTCACTAGCTCGGTAGTCAAATCCGTCTTCGCCAGTTGCACCGCGCTCGTCAGCGCATGCACGTCGAACTTCACTCCTGCTTTCGAAGCCAACTCCGCCAGAAAACTCGCCGTCTCCAGGTTCTCTTCCGTCTTCCAGTGATAGCTTCCCAGCTCCTTCTGGAAAGTCACCGCCTTCAGACTCTCCACCCGTTCCGTCAGCGGCGTCTTCTGATCCACATCCCAGAAGAACCGCGCATCCTTGAATCGCGCCCGCAACTCTCGCGCATTTCCATTGCGGATAATCGTCTGGCCTTCCTCATCGACTTCCGTGTTGAGCACTGCCAGAAAGTGCGGGGCAAGCTTTCCGTTCTCATCCTCCACCGCGAAATATTTCTGGTGATCGCGCATCACCGTCACCAGCACCTCTTCCGGAAGGCTCAGATACTCTTCCTCGAATGCGCCGATAATCGCCGATGGCCATTCCGTAAGGTGCGTCACCGTCTCGACCAGTGCGGCATCCTCGCGCCACCGCGCTCCAGCCACCGTGCGCGTTACTTTATCCAGCGCCTTCCGAATGATTTGGCGTCTCTCCGCTACGTCCACGATCACCTTCGCATCGCGCAGCGCGCTTTGATAGGCGCCTCCCGATGCAATCACCACCGGAGCAGCCCCATGCAGAATGCGATGGCCCCGGCTCATGTTCGACGCTGCAATCCCGGCAATCTCCACCGGCACTACTGCGGTGTCCAGCAGCGCCACAATCCAGCGCACCGGCCGCACAAATCGCTCTGGCTTCCCCGCGCGCCAATACATGTTTTTGGCCCAGTAGATCGCCAGCACTTCCTTTGGCAACTCCCCCGCCAGGATCTCCGGTGCCGCCTTCCCCGCGCGCTTCACCGTCGCGCCTACATAATCGCCCTTCGTCGTCGTCACCTTCTCGAGCGAAGCGACAGCCACGCCTGCCTTCTTGGCAAACGCCTCCGCAGCTTTCGTCGGGCTTCCATCCTTGAATGCCACGCCCCAAGATGGACCCGTGAGCTTCTCTTCCACGTCGGCCTGGGAACCGCGCACGCCGCTCACCAGCACCGCAAGCCGCCGGGGCGTCGAATACGTCTTCACCGTCGCGTCGTTTTCGAGCAGCCGTTCGCGTGTCAGGAATTCCTGCACGCGCTTGCCGAGTTCTGCTTCGGCCCCCGCAATCATCCGAGCCGGAATCTCCTCCAGCCCAATCTCAATCAAAAATTCCGCCATGAAATTTTTTCTTCCTGAGAACTATCAGCCTTCCGCTGTTAGCTTTTCAACTTTCTCTCTCGTATTTCCAACTTCGCAAATTATCGACGGTGGAATGGCGCTGCGCCGTTTCAACAGAGAGCAGGTTTTCCGCCAATCCGCAGCTAAAAGCTAAAGGCTATTAGTTAAGAGCTCGCAGCAGCAGCCTGCTGTACCGCCCACGCCTTCGCCGTTCCCACCGCCAGCGCACGAATGCGTCCAATTACGCCCACTCGTTCCGTCACGCTGATCGCTCCACGCGCATCCAGAATGTTGAACAGGTTCGAACACTTCAGCGCAAGCTCATACGTTGGCAGTAGCGGGAACCGCTTCTTCTCCGTGGCGCTCGCATCTTCGCGCCCAAAAAGCTCGCCCGCTTTCACAAGCAGCGCATGCGCCTCTGCCTCATACGAGTTGAAGTGTTCCCACAACCGCGGCACATCGGCGTCTTCGAAGTTATAGACCGAGAACTGAAGCTCCTCAGCCAGCCTCACTTCGCCGTACGTCATCTCCGCGCCGGTCTCCGGGTCGCGCGCCCACACGATGTCGTAGATGGAATTCACATCCTGCAGATACTTCGCGATCCGCTCCATCCCGTACGTCAGCTCCGCGCACATCGGATCCAGATCCATACCGCCGCACTGCTGGAAATACGTGAACTGCGTAATCTCCAACCCGTCCAGCATCACCTGCCAGCCCACGCCCCACGCGCCTCCCGCCGGCCACTCCCAGTTGTCCTCTTCGAACTTCAGGTCGTGCTTCTTCAGGTCGATCCCGATCGCCTCGAGCGATTCCAGATACAGCTCCTGAACATTCACCGGAGGCGGCTTAAGAATCAGCTGAAACTGCGTGTGCTTGAACAGCCGGTTCGGATTCTCGCCATACCGCCCGTCCGCCGGCCTGCGCGAAGGCTGTGCGTAGCCAACGCGATACGGCTTCGGCCCCAGCACCCGCAAGAACGTCTCCGGAGCCATTGTGCCCGCGCCCACTTCCACGTCATACGGCTGCTGCAGCACACACCCGCGCTCTGCCCAGAATCCCTGCAGTCGAAACAACAGTTCCTGGAACGTCAACGCTGATTTTTGAGAACAAGATCCTTCAGATGCCAATATCATTTCTCTTTCAAAGGGACTCACCGCCAGTCTACCAGCCGACTCGGTTTACGCCACCTCGAACCCATCGCCTGTTCATTACAAACTCGCTGAGGGCAGGGCCAAGCTTAAGTCCTTTACAATCAAACCCAAAGCGTTGATCCAAAAGTACCATCTCACTACCACCTTCTACCCCTGTCTGGCGCGCTCCTGATTGCCGATAATCAATGTTGGAGAAGTGAAGGCCGCAGTGCGCAAGACCACAAAACTCTGGATCGCAATCGCGATAGCCCTCACCTTCGCCCAGTTCGCAGGCTCCGCACTGCTCCCTCGCGGAGTCGCCCTCAGCGCTGTCAGCGACATCGCGTCCTCTCTGCTCTTCCTAGCCCTCATCATCGCCTTCGGCCGCAACGCCGTTCCCACCCACGGCCGCCTCCGCGTCTTCTGGGTGATGCAATGCATCGGCTGGTCCGTCTTCCTCGTCAACCAGCTCTGGTGGATGTACTACGACGTCGTCCTCAACAAGCAGGTTCCGATGCTTTTCGCGGGTGACATTCTCATGTTCATCCCCGGCCTGCTCATGCTTTCCGGCTTCCTGCTCCGCCCGCACCTGCAACAGTCCCCTCATCGGGCCCGCCTCGGAGCCGTCGACTTCCTGCTTCTCGTCCTCTGGTGGGTCTTCCTCTACGCCTACCTCGTCTTCTGCTGGCAGTACGTCTCCCCCAACGAGTTCCTCTACAACCGCAACTACGACAATCTCTACCTTGCCGAAATCATCGTCGTCCTCGGCGTTCTCACCCAGCTCATCCGCTACAGCGCGGGCCACTGGCGTCGCTTCTACCTCTTCTACGGTTTCGGCATCCTCTTCAACTACGCATGGTTTGCCATCGAAAACCGCGCCATCGAAAAATACGCCTACTTCGTCGGAAGCTGGTACGACGGCCCCTACCTCGCCTCATGGGCCTTCTTCCTGGTCCTTGCCGCTCTCGGCGCCAGCCTTCGCCTCGATCGGGAGTCCGACGAGCACGAGCGCGACCGCTCTTGGATCACCGCTCTCTCCATCATCGCCGTCCTGTCGCTGCCCATCATGGTCGTCTTCGCCATCTTTGAGCCCGGCGCCTCTCTATCCATCATTCATTTCCGCGTACTCGTCACAGCGCTAGCCATGTTCGCCATGGCAGGCCTGGTCTTCCTCAAACAGCAAATCCTTCACCTCGAACTCCGGCACTCAAACCTCGTCCTGCAGTGGTCGTCCACCACCGACCCTCTCACCGGCACGCGAAATCGGCGCTTCTTCTTCGAGAACATTCAGCGCGACATCGCTCAATCTGTCCGTGCGCACCTCGAGAGCGGCGACAGCGCCGAACGCGACATCGTCTTCTACCTCATCGATCTCGACAACTTCAAGAAGGTCAACGACCGCTTCGGGCACGATGGCGGCGATCGCATGCTCATCGAGTCCGCCCGCCGCATCTCCTCTGCCATCCGCAATTCTGACCTTCTCGTCCGCTGGGGCGGTGAAGAGTTTCTCGTCGTCTCGCGATATACCGATCGCAATCAGGCCGCGATCCTCGCCAACCGCATTCTCAACGCCTTCCGCACCAAGCCATTCCAAATCGACTCGGCCGAACCGACCATTCAAACCTGCTCCATCGGCTGGGCAGCATTCCCCTGGCACGAAAACGACATCCGCGCCATCAACTACGAAGGCGTCCTCAAATACGCGGATCGCGCCCTCTACCGCGCCAAGAAGGCTGGCAAAAACCAGGCAATCGGAATGGTCCGCTCCGACGAGGGCGCAAACCCTGTCACAATCTCCGACTCCATCTCCGAATCCCTCATCCAATCGGCCAACCTCGACCAGGACAAACTCCTCGAATCCCCCAAGTAGCACGCGCCCAATAGGAAACTCGAGCAGAATGGGTGTCCCCGCGCCCGCCCTGAGCCAAGCAACCCTTCCCAATCCAGAGCTAATAGCTAATAGCTAATAGCTAATAGCTAATAGCTGACGGCTGATAGCTGACGGCTGACAGCTGACAGCCGAGAACTGACAACTGACAACTGACAACTGGCATCTGAAAGCCGCCCTGCTATACTTCCCCCGCCCCAGGAGTTCTTCCCCACATGTCATCCGATTCCGAAATCCTCATCCGTCAAGCCACCCCCGCCGACGCTCCCGCATGCAGCAAGATCTGCTACAACGCCTTCTCCGCGATCAACGCAGCTCACAATTTCCCCTGCGACTTCCCCAACGCGGAATACGCCGACCGCCTCATCCAGGGCATGTTCAATGCTCCGGGGGTCTATAGCGTTGTTGCAGAATCTATCGGAAAAATTCTGGGCTCCAACTGCCTCGACGAGCGCGCCATCGTCCACGGAGTCGGTCCCATTACCGTCGACCCGAACACGCAGAACCGCGGTGTGGGTCGCCGCCTCATGCAAGCCGTAATGGACCGCTCCCGGGAACGCAACGCAGCCGGAATCCGCCTCGTCCAGGCAGCCTTCAACAGCCGCTCCCTCTCGCTCTACGCCTCGCTCGGCTTCGACGTCCGCGAACCTCTCGCCGTCATGCAGGGCCGCACGCAACAGCGTTCGGTCCCCGGCTGCACCGTTCGGCCCGCAACCTCTGCCGACCTCGACGCATGCAACGCCCTCTCTCATCGGATTCACGGCTTCGACCGTGGCGTCGACCTCGCATTCTCCACCCAGCAAGGCGCCGCCCTCGTCGTCGAACTCGCGGGCCGCATCACCGGCTACTCCAGCGCACTCGCCTTCTTCGGACACACCACCGCCGAATCGAACCAGGACCTCCAGGCTCTCCTCTGCTCCGTCGACTCCTACGGCGGCCCCGGCGTCATCATCCCTACCCGCAACGCCGAGCTCTTCCGCTGGTGCCTCTCCAACGGCCTCCGCGTCGTCGAACCCCTCAACCTCATGTCCGCTGGTCTTTACAACAACCCCGCCGGCGCCTGGCTCCCCTCCATCCTCTTCTAGCTCCCGCACTCGAATACACATCTGGGTGCCCCACATCTCCCGGTGTTGGAGATGTGGGAACCAGTTCCCTCGTCGACTCGAAATTTGACGGGTGCCCCCGATCCCTCGCACTTGGGGATCGGGGCCTCGTCCCCCGCCCTTCAAAACCTCGCCAGCATCTCCCCCGCGCGCATCTTCCGCTCCAGATGCCGCTCCAGCGCCTGCAGCGCAAACCGCCGCAGATCCTGGCCTCTCCGCCGCGGCCAATCCTCACCCGCAAACGCTCCCACCGGGGCGCGCAACATCTTCAGCGCCAGCTGCCACGAGTCGCCCGACAACTCGCTCGCGTTCCCCGGCCTGTGCACCCGGCAGAACAACCCGTCCGCATACGCATTAAAGCTCGTCTCGCCCGCCACGAGCGCTTCTCCGCACGCGATGCAGTGCGCTAAATCCGGCAGCAATCCCATCAGCCGCGTCATCCAAAGCTCGAAATACGTCAACGGCATCCAGGGCTGCTCCACCGTCGTCTGCTCCAGCACCGAGGCAACAAGCCGAAACACCGTCTCCTGCGGATCGTGCTCCGGCAGTGCTTGCTCCAGCACCTCCGCGTACAGACTCAACACCATCAGCCGCACCGCATCTACGGGCATCGACAGCGGCGACCTCACAATTTCCAGCTGATCCAGCCTCACCAGCTCCTGCTTCGGCTTTTCGACAAACCACGCCCGCGCCAGCGTCATCGGCTCCAGCGCCCCGCCAAATCGCTTGCGGCTTTTCAATGCCGCCTTGGCAACGCCCTTCATCTTCCCGTAGTCGCGCGTAAAGAAGCTCACCACCAGGTCAGCCTCACGCAACGGCCACGTCCGCAACACCACGGCTTCTGAAGTCAACACCGCCAAAATCTTCCCTCAACCGCATTTCAAAAATGCCGGGTGCCCCATGTCCCCGCAGTTGGGGACGTGGGAGACGAGAAAGTCTACCGACCAAGAACAAGCCAGAAGCTAGTGGCTAGCGGCTAGAGCTTCTTCTCCCAGACACAAAAAACGCGCCCGCCAAAGCGGACGCGTTCTCCAACCTCGCTCGACCTCGAACTACCGTCCGAAATGCTCCGCGTTCTTCTGCGTAAAGTGCGCCCACTTCTCCGGCACATCATCCTGCGCGAAGATCGCCGAAACCGGGCACGCCGGAACGCATGCGCCGCAGTCGATGCACTCAACGGGATCGATAAACAGCTGATCGGCCGTCCCGTGATCGGCCTCGTCCTTCTTGGGGTGGATGCAGTCAACCGGACACGCATCTACGCAAGCGGTGTCCTTCGTGCCGATACAGGGTTCTGCGATTACATAGGCCATTTCTTGATGTCTCCGAAGAGTTGAAGTCTCGACGCTGATAGTAGCATACGGCCCTTATCGCTGACCTCTACGCCCATCAACCCAGTTTTGCCATGCGGGAGAGTATCGAACCCTCACCCCCCCGTTGGCTTATCCCCTGTTCCCGCGGTACCCTGTTCACCCGTTCCGATTTCTTTTAGCGTTCGGCAGCTCCGTCAAATCTCGCCCCGCAAACAAATTCTCGAATACCCTCACCAGCTCTTCATGGATCAGCCCGTTTGATACCAGAGTCTCTTCGCTGTTCAGCCTGAACGGGCCCCCGCCAAAGTTGGAAACGCGCCCGCCGGCCTCTTCCACTAGCAGAATCCCCGCCGCCGTATCCCACGGGTTCAGATTGAACTCCCAGAACCCTTCCAGCCTTCCCGCCGCCACATAGGCCAGATCAAGCGCAGCCGAGCCCGCCCGTCGCACTCCGTGCGATCGCAGCGTGATCTCGTGGTAAAAGTGAATATTCGGATTCTGGTGCCGCTTCTTGCTCGGAAAACCCGTCGCCACCAGCGACTCGGCAAGAGTCGCAATCTTCGAAACCGCGATCGTCTTCCCGTTCAGCGTCGCGCCCTTCCCGCGTTCCGCCTCATATAGCTCATCGCGCATCGGATCGTAGATCACCGCGGCCACCAGTGTCCCGTCGACCTCGTCAGTCAATCCGGTTCCCCGCTGCTCCAGCCCCATCGACACGCAGAACTGCGGAAACCCGTGCGCGAAGTTTGTCGTCCCGTCCAACGGATCCACATACCAGCGAAACTCCCCGTCCAGCCGCTCGCGGGTGCCCTCCTCGCCGTAGATTCCGTGCTCGGGAAACGCCTCGCCGAGCCGCATCCGGATCAGCTTCTCCACTGTCCGGTCCGCCACCGTCACGACATCGACGTCGCCTTTGTATTCGGTCTCGACACCCTGCGCAAAAAACTCCCGCAGCCGCGCCCCGGCCTCGCGTGCAATCTCCGAAGCCTTCGCCGTCCACGTATTGGTCTGTTTGCTTCCGGCAGTCGTCACTCGCCTGCCTTTACCGCACCTGGCGTCTGCGGCACACCCGCGCCGTTACGCGGCGCCCGGCGCTTTCCCGCCTCCGTGATCGTCTCGATCTGGTGCTTGTAGATGAAGAGATTCGGCTTGCCCTCCCGGGTCAGGCGCAGCATGCCGTCGTCGAAATACTCAATCCAGCCGCGCACCGTTTCGCCGCCGCGCAGCTTCACCGAGACCGGAACCTGGCGCTCGCTCAAAGAGCGAAGATAAAGTGCCTCTTGGCCCGTTTCGCCGGGCGGAGGAGTCTTCGCGTGCCGGCGCGTAGGAATCGCAGGAGTCATAGTGCCATTTTAGATGCACTATCCCTCCCGCAAGTTTGGAAGCGGTTCCCCGTTCACGATTCAGCTCAAACAGAATGTGGGTGCCGCGCTCTAAATCGCTCGTCCCACCGATGTAGGGAGGGAGACAAAAACGACGGAAGAAGCGGATCAGGGTGTTCCGAATCTCGCAGACGCTTGAGATTCTTCCTCGTCACCTTGTTCCCGTGTCTCCTCGTCCCCTCACAGAGACTTTCCCTAGTCCCCCGCCGTATGCGGCGACAAGCGCGCGCTGAAAGCCGCCTGCAGCGAACCCTCGTTCGCCCTCGTCGGTGCCGAGACCGCGCCGTTTGCCTTCATCTCCTCCGGGCTCTTCAACCGTTCGAGGAACAGCTTCATGTCTTCCCTGCTGGCCCACACCGCATGCAGTGGATTATCGAACACCGCGTTCGATTCTTCTTCAAACAGCACGATTGAGAAACCCACTCCATCCTCCGTCCACCGAACCGCTGTTGCCTGTACCGTGAATCGATCTTCCGGCTCGCCTTCAGCCACATTCATCCGCTCAAGCGTGACCGGCATCTCCGTGCCCGGTTCCCAGCGCTCTGCTGTCACCAGGCTGAAACCACCCAGCCCCACATCCCCCACCGCAAACGGCCGTGATCCCTTCATCGTTCCCAGGTAGCCCACCAATGCTGGCGCCGGGTAACGCGGCTGCCTGCGCTGATCCGGAAACACCCTCCTCAGCATCCTCTTGAACAGCGACTCTTTCGCGCCGCTCCTCACCTGATTGCTGTTCTCTGAAGCTGAACCTTCCCAAGCCTGCTCGTTCTCGTACATGGCCGTTCTCCAACGCAACTGAGGATTCAAATCAAAACAATCGACTGCCGCATCCAACCGGAATCTTTTCTCCGCGCCTGGTCTCTGCGGACCGTATCGAAGCCTCGGAAACACCCGGATCACTGCTCTATACCCAGACACTATTCCCGGCAGCCCTCTACGAACATCCATCGAGAGTGGAAACCCCGTGGCTACTTCGACTTTGCGGTCGGTTACCGATGCTCCCTGTCCCGCAGTTACGCAGGTGCGCCGCAACAGGCACAAAAAATGGGCTTGATTCGCATCAAGCCCATGCAAACTGCCCGTATCTCCCGGATTACGGAAGTATTCAGTTCGGCTTAGTCTCAGCCCCTTTTGGAGAGGCCTCTGCCGGCTTGCTCTCCGGCGCAGCAGCGGCTGCCTTCTGCCTGCGCGCCGCTGCCTTCTCCAACTCCTCGTCTCGCTGCTTCTTCGCCTCCACGGCTTCGGCTTCCGTCACGTATCGGAACACCTGCAGCCGTCCCGGCTCCTGCTCTGTCGTGAATACCCGGTTCCTCTTGTCGATTGCCACGCCCATCAGCGTTTTGAACTGACCCGGAAGCTCGCCGTGCCCCATCCCGACATACGTCAGCAATTTTCCTTCGCGATTGAACACCTGCAGTCTGTCCTGCATCTGGTCTGCTACCCAGATGTGACCATCCGCATCGATGGCGATCCCTTTCGGACGCGCAAAATATCCCGGTCCATCTCCGTGCTTTCCAAACTCGCTGATGAACTCCCCATCGGCATCGAAGATCTCCACCCGATTGTTCATCGTGTCCGTCACATACACGTTTCCGTCCGCATCCACCGCAACTCCCTGGGGCGCGCCGAAATCTCCCGGCGTGGTCAGAAAGTGGTTCTTCCCACCCGTTCCGATCCTCCGCAACAGCTTCAGCGTATCCGCGTCATACACGATCACCTGGTCCTGTTGCGTGTCCACGACATACAGAAAGCGGTTTGTCGTATCGATCGCCAGCCCCACCGGATCCTGCAATCCCTCCGTGATCTGGTTCTCCACCTCATGCTTCGCGTTGAAAATCAGCACCTTGTGCAGCTTCCCGTCTGAGACAAACAACCGGTCGTCATCGTCAATCGCAAGCCCATTCACCCACCCGAAATGCGCCTCAAAGCCGTTCCGGATCATCTGCACATCCTGGGTCTCCGTGTTGAAGATGAACACAGCTCCGACCCTCTGATCCGCCACATACACCAGGCCCTTTGAATCGATCGCGATCCCATACGGCCCGATCATCTGGAACGGAAAATCCTTCGGGTTGAACTTCTCTTCCTCTGTCTGCCCCCCCGCCAGCCGATCCATCCAGCTTGCCTTCGACTTCGTCTTCTCGCTCTGCCGGTAATCGATCTTCTGTCCGGCGAAGTAGTTCAGCCACTTAACGCGCGCGACATTCGGCGGGCTCGGCCACACCAGCTTCGTCGGATCGAAATTGAATTTCCGCGGCCCCAGCACCGGCTCAGCCGTCGCGGCCTTCTTCTTCTTGTCCGCATGGACCGTCGGAGCGAGCATGAACCCGCACGCACTCCCCAGCAGCACCAGCCCCAGCACTTTCCGCATTCGCATCGATTTGTAGAGGAAGCTAAACATTCCTGATCTCCCAACTCCGGAAACCCCTATTTGCCAGGCAGCACCGTCTCCTTCATGTTCAGCCGGTTCTTGTGGCAGTTGTCGCAAAAAGCCATATTGTTCGCCTGATCCTTCACCAGCAACCCGGCCTGGCTCGAAGCGTGCGGCTGATGGCATGAAAGGCAACTCAGCGGCGTCTTTACCTTCGCTTGGTTCGTGGGATCCATCACGTCCGAAACCGGGTGATACTCCACCGGGTGACCCAGCCCGTAGCGCAGCGGCAGAATCGGAACCTTGTTCGTCTGGTAATAGTCCTCCGGCAGCCGGACCTTGCCGTTGAAGATCGTCAGCAGATGATTCGCCGCGTCCTTCTGCGCCTGCGACTCGGGCCCGTGGCACTCCAGGCACAGCGCGTTCCCCTTCGCTCGCAGCAAATGATCGTTCTCTCCACCGTGTGGCGTGTGACACGTCGAACACCCCTGCGCGAACGCCGGCTGGTGATGCGCGGGCTTCTTCTGAAGCTCCTCGATATCGCTGTGGCATCCCAGGCAGATCGTCACCGAATCCGTCTTCGGCAGTCCCGGCTGACTGCTCGCATGGGGATTGTGGCAGTCCGTGCAATCTCCCGCCGCGCCCGGATGCGGCACCTTTGCCGACTCAATCTCCTTGGCCTTGTCCTCGTGGCAGGTCACGCACAACAGCTTCGCGTCTGTCTGCGTCAAGACGACCTTCCCGTCCTTCGCCGGTTGATGGCACGTGTCGCATCCATTTCCCTGGAACGGCGCATGCTGGAATTTCACTATCAGCTTCGGCTGATCCGACTGGTGCGGATCGTGGCACTGCAGACAATTCGCGGTCCCAAACGGCTGATTGTTGTGCTTCTTCTGTAGCTCTGAATCCTTCACATCGTGGCAATCCACGCATAGCGCCGGCGCGGCCTTGGTCAAGTGGAACCGGTTCTCCGCAGTCGGCTCCGCTCCCGTCTTATGTGTCGTGTGGCAGGTGTCACAACCCGCATCGAGCGCCGCATGACGGCTCCCCTTCTCCCCCACATGCGTTCAGGTCGCGTGACAGCTCAGGCACAGATTCTCTTTTCCGTCTCCGGAAGCCGGCTTCAGCAATTGATTCTTGTTTTCGCTCGCGTGCGCATCGTGGCACGTCAGGCAATCGCGCACCGCCGGCGGATGCACCACGCCCTTGATGTTCTTCGCCGTCTTGTCTTCATGGCACGACAAGCACAGCGCCGAGGTCGTCGCCGTCGTCAGCTTTACCCGCGTCACGTCTTTGCTGACCCGCACCTCGTGACACGTCAGACATCCGCCCTGCATCGCCGAGTGGACGAACTTGTGTTTCGTCTTCTCCTCGTGACATTCCAGGCACTTCTTCGCGTCAACGTTCTTGTCCAGCGGCACAGGGTGCACCGCCGCATGAACGCTCGTCCCGGAAAGGATGCAAAACACCAGGAGACCGGCAGCCAACACCGCACTGCCCGGAAAGCGTCGCGACCGAACAAGAGGAAGCAGTTTCATACGGACTCTAAACCGATCTCTAGCAAGCGTCTCGCCTTTCTACCAATCCCGCCGCGACCCCTGCCGCGATCTCCCCACCCCTCCTAAACCGGCTCGGATGTGGGGCTTCGCAAATCGATTAGAAATCTGTACTCATCTCCAATCCGTGATTTGGATCACACCTTGCTGCGCCTCCCGCAACCCGCATGTGAATAAGCTCACCGCAGCGAGCCTCCCCGCGACGCAGCCTAGATATTGGGCGAAATCTCATCTCTTCATGCGCCATTTACCCCATCCTCGCCGCGCTCACCCCCCATAAGTCCTTTCCGGACGCATTCTCCGCCTCTCGTGTACCTCTGGAAAACAACGTGCTAATTACTTGCTGAACCGGCTGATCGGGAGGACGTCCAACGTGCCCAGAGTTCGCGTCAACTGGCAGATCAAAGCACTTCTGCCCGTCGTCTGCGTGCTCCTTGCGGGCCTGGTTCTCTTCACCATCGCGACCCTGACCCTGCGCGATCCCGATCGCGACGCCCTCCTTCTCCTGGCAGGGGCGGGCTCCGTCATCGTTTGCGGAGTCACCATCGCCGTCCTCGCCTACCTCATCCAGCGCCCCATGGTCGAGCTTCAGGAGAAGATGGCCCTCGTCAGCCGCGGAAATCTCGACACCACCGTCTCCTTCTGCCGCAGCAACGACGAAATCGGAGACCTCGGTCGCAACTTCAATTACATGGTGCAGCAGTTAAAAGAAAGCCGTCAGGAGATAGAAACCATGCATCGCACACAGATGTCGCGCGCCGAACACCTGGCCACACTCGGCGAGTTGGCGACCGGGCTTGCTCACGAGATCCGAAATCCTCTCGCTGGAATCGCCGGCGTCATCGACATCATCGGTCGCGATCTCCCTTCCACCAGCCCCGCTCGCGCCATGGTGAAAGACGTGCGCCTCGAGATCGATCAGATCAACCGCATTCTCACCGACCTCCTGCAGACTGCGCGCCCTCATCCCTCCCGCATGATGAAGAGCAACCTCAACACCACCATCGAGCACGCCGTGATGCTCGCCCGTCAGCAGGTGCTATCCAAACCGATTCGCATCGACGTCATCACCGCACCTGGGCTCGACGAGGTCGAGCACGACAGCGATCAAATCCACCAGGTCGTCCTCAACCTCCTGCTCAATGCCGTGCAGGCCATCGACGGCAAGGGTTCCGTCATTGTCACCCTCGGTTCAAACGACGATCGCGCTGCGATCCGTGTCACCGATACCGGCCGGGGCATGACTCCGCAACAGATCGCGCAGATTTTTCGCCCGTTCTACACAACGAAACCCACCGGCACAGGCCTGGGCCTCTCCCTCGTGAACCGGATCGTCGACGAGCACAACGGACTCATCACCGTCACCAGCGAACCCGGCAAGGGCAGCACTTTCGAAGTGCTCCTGCCCTTCGTGCAGTCCTCGACCGAGATCGACAACCTGCCGATCGCTACCGCGGTGGGCTAAGTGGCGGAGAGGAAGCCATCTCGATCTGCCCTTCGAGCTTCACTTTCGATTTCCCGCGTCGCCGATTGTCCAGAGAGGTAAGTGTCGCGAGCGTACTCTTCTCAGCCTCTCGATTCCCCAGTTCGCGATAAATCGAAAGTGCGAGGTCGCAATAGCTTTCGGCTCGTTGATTCTGCCCCAGGCGCGCGTAGACCAACCCAATATCCCTCAGCACCGCCGCCTCTCCCGCTCGATCTCCCCGCTGACGTTGCACCGACGCTGCGCTCTCGAACAATGCCAGTCCTTCGCCTGGTCCCCCGACAGACTGTAGCCGGCAGCAAGATTCATCTGTGCTGCCGCCTCCCCCAGGCTGTTCCCCGCGTCGTGATAAGCAGCCAACGCCTTGCCAAAGTACTCTCTTCCTCTTTTCTTGTCGCCTGTCACGAAATAGGCGAGTCCCATGTTGTTCAAGACTGCCGCACGTCCTGCCTTGTCACCGGCCTGCTCAAACGCTGCCTCCGCCTGCTGGTTGAAATGCAGCGCGCCTCCACGATCTCCAAGCTGGCGGAAAATCTCAGCAATGCGTCCAAGGATCGCCGCCTCTTGAGCAACGTCCAGTCTCTTCCATAACGGAACGCATTTCTGGTAGACCTCAATCGCCTCCCGGGCCATTCCCTTTTGCCCGTACGTGCTCCCAAGCTCAGCAAGCTCTGTAGCTTGTCCGCGCTCGTCACCTAGCCCTCGACGCAAGTCCAGTGCCTGCGTGAATGCCTCGATGGCATCGTCGAACTCCTCGGCCTTGTAATGGATGAGTCCGATGGAATTGAGCAGATCGGCCTCGCCGGACAAGTCGCTTCCTCTCTCGGCAACTTTTAGACGGCTCATGAGATCTGTCAGCCGTGCGTCGTCCTCAGCTGAGAGCTTCGCCGAAGACTGCCAGCCGTCCGCGTACGAGTTCCTCTCGCCCACATCAGCTCTGGCAGCACCAGACGCACAAATCAAAAGCAGAATGCAGTTCAGAGCAGTCCATGAACGGACGACTGCTATGGGGAAGAAGACAGACACGGCAACCTCCTCGCCTTAGTGGAAGGGCCCGGGGAAGACTTTATCTGGAGGAATAGTTGTCCGAGTTTATGTCGCGTTTCATTCAAGATCAACAAAATTCGCACTCGAAATTGTCTGCTCGCCTGAGAACCGCTTATCCCAAGTGCGACGAAGAGCCATCCGTAAACCCGCTAGCCCGGCGCTGATCTCCTCACCACCCTCCCGTGACATACATCACATTCTTCGGCGGATTAACAGCCTCTAATAACTCCAGCGTTGTATCGGGGATCACTCACCCAGGGTCCCGCTCACAAAAGATCCCCAACACCACGCATGCATAAAGAACGGCAGCCGCCCACAACGGTCGAAGTCAGCGGTACACGAGAGAACCGATGCAAGCAGAAAAAATCCTCATCGTCGACGACGAACGCCTCGTAAGGTGGTCGCTTCGTCAGAAATGTGAAGAATGGGGCTTCCACGTCCTGGAAGCCGAAGCCGGCGAACCCGCTCTCCGTCTCGCCGAAGCCGAATCCCCTGACCTTGTCCTCCTCGATGTACGTCTCCCCGACATCACCGGAATCGAAGTCCTCGATCAGCTCGTCCAGCTGAAAAAGGGTCCCGAGCAGCCCGCCGTCATCATGATCACTGCCGATCCGCAGCTCGATGACGTTAAAGCCGCCATTAAGCTCGGCGCAGTCGACTTCGTCGGCAAGCCGATCGATTTCGAACTTCTCCACGAACTCATTCAGAACACGCTCGAAGAGTCCGCCGCCCGCCGCAACGACCCGCAGTCATCCCGTGCTCGGCCGCGAACCGGCATCGGCTTCGAAAGCATCGTCAGCGCATCGCCAAAGATGACCGAGCTGATGCACTTCGTCCGCAAGGTAGCCTCCTGCGAAGCCTCTACGATCCTCATCCAGGGCGAGAGCGGCACTGGCAAAGACCTCATCGCTAAAGCTCTCCACTATGAAAGCGCCCGCCGAGACAAGCCATTCATCGCCATCAACTGCTCCGCCATCCCCGAAACCCTCATGGAAGCTGAGCTCTTCGGCCACGAGAAAGGCGCATTCACTGACGCGAAGCAGATGAAGAAGGGCCTCTTCGAAGCAGCCGACGGCGGTACCCTCTTCCTCGACGAAATTGGCGAGCTCTCTCCCGTCCTCCAGGCCAAACTGCTCCGCGTCCTTGAGGACCAGGTCGTGCGCCGCGTCGGCGGACTTCGCGATATCCAGGTCGACGTCCGCGTCATCGCGGCCTCGAACCGCGATCTCGAGAAAGCCGTCCGCGAATCCCAGTTCCGCCAGGACCTCTTCTACAGGCTAGCCATCATCGCCATCTTCATCCCGCCGCTCCGCGATCGCAAAGAAGACATCCTCCCCCTCGTCGACTTCTTCATCGATCGCTACAATCGCCGCTTTAAGAAATCCGTCCGCGGCCTCACCGGCGAAACCCGCAGCCTCATCCTCAGCCACAACTGGCCCGGCAATGTCCGCGAGCTCAAAAACACCATCGAGCGCGGCATGATCCTCGAAGAGGAGTCCTACCTGCGCCCCATCTATCTTCCCTTCTCTGTCGGCGAATCGAACGGACGCACAGCTTTCGAGCAGACCTCCCCGCCCGACGCCGGCCGCCGCCTTCCCAACGGCCGCTCGCTCCCGCGCCTCTACATCCCCGAAGGCGGAACCTCTCTTGAAGAAGTCGAACACTCCATGGTCGAGCTCGCCATGACCCAGGCAAACGGAAACCAGTCCAACGCCGCACGCCTCCTCGACATCAGCCGCGACGCCCTCCGCTACAAGCTGAAAAAGTTCGCCCTCGTCCCCTCCGACCTCGACGACTAGCATAGGGTGCCCCATGTCTCCCGATTTTGGAGACATGGGAGCTACACCGCAGCTAAGCGAAAACCCCGGCTGTGCCCTATTCATCCGTAGCCTCACCCTGGATGAGTGGGCGGCATAACACCGAGCCTCAAACGGAACAGTAAATCACCTCTCCCAGAACGGCGGCGGCTCCATCCCCAGAGCTCTCAGATACACATACCCCTGTCCGCGATGGTGAATCTCGTTATCGATCGCATACTGAATCGTATCGATCCCGCGTCCCTCCCACTGCCCGAACGCCTTATCGACCTCGGTGAAGCGATGCGCCGGAATCTGCGCAAACACCTCATCCAGTCGCGCAGTCTGCTCATCCCACACGCGCAGCAGTTCGCTCTTGGTCGTCACCGACGCCTTCGACATGTCGAACTCCCGCCACTTGCCCGTAGCCACACCCTCCGCAATCGGCACAGCCATGCGGATAAACTCCCACGCCAGCTCTGAAAACGGCCGCATCCCGCCCACCGAAAACGCAAAGAGCTTATCCTCCGGGAACGCCTCAATCACCTTGCGCGTCAGTCTCCGGTGCCCCTGCCAGTTCTTCAACACATCGCTCGCGGTCACAACGCCTACTTCAGCCACTGCAGTTGTCATGTCAATCTCCTCCGCCCAAATCTGAGCTCACCACCAAAGTACGATTCCATACATGACAAACCATGTCATATTTGAAATGAAATTCTCACCCCTCCCCGAATTAAGTGCTTAGTTCCGCGGATTTGCTGCAGTCACAACCTATTGATCACCCGCTGTACGATTCTGCTCCTCCTGCTGTCGTAGCGCATTGCTGAACATCTGCGCTTCCTTCGCCGTCGGCTCTGGAACTCGGATCGTCACCCTGTCCATATCGCCTGCGACATGAAGCGGCATGGCCGCTCTCCCATAGAGGTGCCGTACTTTCGCGCTGTATTGCGGAATCACTGAGTTTGGATCCCGGGATCCTGTAGGTAGTCCACATCTGAAGACACCGTGCTGGAGAGGATGTACTTCCCTTCAAAGATCAAGCTGAACGTGAAGCTCGGATCGTCCTCCGTCAAATTCTGCGACGCGACGAACATATGATCGTCAGCATTCAAAAGGTCGACTTGACCGGCGTTCACAACGTGACCGTCGCGCGCAGACACAATGTCTCCCCTGATGGTGTGCAGCCTCGACATCGGGATAAGGATGTCTTCGCCGGTGCGCTCCTCCCGTTGTTGGAGTAAGAACACCGCGGCATCCTTCTTTCGCGGCGTACTCCCTGAATAGATCGGTAAAAAGGCCCTGTGCGCGTTGGAACCGAATCCTCCTCCACCCGACGGCGACGAATAACTCTTCGTATCCGAAAACTCGACGCTGACCTCGACCATATATTTGCCCGGCGGCAGCCCGCTGATCCGATAGTTACCGCGATCGTCCGTACGAGGCGGCAGAAAACCGGAGGCGCCATGCCTTGATAACCCGATTTGCTCCCAGCTTTCCTTACCATCTCGTTTCGCGCGCGCAAGAACCTCCACGTTCAGTCCTGCCGCAGGTCCGCCATCGTCATACGTCACTGTTCCGCTCACAGCAGCACCGCGCTCAAGCATCACATCAGCCGATACGGGAAGATCCGACTGCACATTCACTTTCGGCAATGCCGCCAGCACACGCTCCTTCTCCGCCCTCTGTTCAAGCCCAAGAGGTGCCGACTGGCCATACCCGGAACGCGACTCTGCTATTGAAAGAGATATATACGGCGAAATGTACCCTGGACAGGTTGCCACGACGAAGTACGATCCAGCCGGTACGTGCGTAAATCTGTAGCTTCCATCAAACTCCGCTTCGACGCCCAGCGTGATCGGGCCAGCATAGCGATCCGCTCCCCGTTTTGGCTGCTCGTCAGCTTCAAAAGGGGCGGCAGGTTCCAGAGACACCGTCGCTTTTCTGCCAGGGCTCTTTGCATCATCCAGGTAGACGTGTCCCATCACGGTGCCGTTTGCAGCAGCTTGGCCAAGACCGTCCGCGCTTTTGCAATCGGGCGCCTGTTGCGCTGCCCTTACGACCGAGCAAAGAACAATCACTGTAAGGAACCGCTGTCTCATTCCCATGGCTCCGGAAGGCTGCGAAAGTATACCCCAGCGTTCGACAGAACCGAAAGCCGCTCTCGAATCTCCTGCAGGCCCCATGAGAAAATAACCCTGTGATCTCGCGCGTCCTTCTCTTTCCCATTTTTTCCCTGGGCCTGACCGTAGCCACCGCTCTTCCCGCTTACGCCGCCCCCGCCAAGCCCGACGAACACGTCAAAGCCGGCGCCACCCTCTTCAGCGACAAGGGCTGCACCTACTGCCACGGCTCCGTCGGACAGGGCGCAAAGAAAGGCCCCGCCCTCACCGACATCTGGAAAGACAAAACCTGGACCGACGAGAAACTCACCAGCCAGATCCTGAACGGTGGACAGAAGATGCCCCCCTTTCAGGATTCGGTGACTGACGATGAAGTGAAAGATCTGATCGCCTGGCTCCGCGCCAAAAACAAGCCCGCTCCGCCGGCCGCGCCGCCGCAGGACTCAGCCCCAATCTCCGGGCCTCAGTAGGACTCGCCTCTCTTCGCGTCAGTGCTGCGCATCGCCAGCTGCGTACTCCGCGCGTTCTGCGCCAGCGCCTCAATGAACTTCTGCATCTGCGGCGTGAACTCCTGTCTCTCTCGCACATCCCGCGCGAAACAGACCCCCCAATACAGCATCGACGCAATGTAGGCACACACTACGACGCGGTCGAGCACGTGATAAAGCTCGTTCAGATGCACCGCGCCCACGCCTTGGTTCATGTGCAGAAACGTCACCCCGAGGCTCACAAGCGAAAAGAATCCCAGCCCCGTTGAAATCTGCACCACCCGGTCGCGCCATCCCAGGCACAGCAGTTGGCTCAGCGCCGCCAGCGTCACAAAAAACGCAATCCGCAGCACGGACATCGTGATGTCCAGGTGAATGATGTGCTGCGACATACTCGACAGCTTCCCAGCTCCCGGCGGGCTGGCAATCCGCCACACCGCAACCGCAACCGCCCCCAGTGCCGCGGCAACAGCCACAATCGTCCATCGCGGCAGCATTGCTCTCACCGGCTTCAGCACCGACATCGACATCTCGACAAGAATCACAAACAGGAACAACGCATCCACAACCGAAGAGATGAAAAACAGCCGGTTATAAGCGTCGTTGGCCAGCCTTGCCGACGCGACCGTCGAACCCATCGCCAGAGCGAAGATCCAGACCTGATAAGCCGTAAAAAGCGGAAAGTCCCGATAGATCCGCTTTCGCATCAGCAGAATCAGAACTAACGCCTGCACAGATGCAGACACAATTGTTAGATAGGTATCCAGGCTATAGCTCCCACAAACATGAAAAGGACAGCAGTTACCACGCGGCCGTAACTCCACATCTCGCTCGGCTTCAGGAGCTATGGATCTACTCTAGCGTCTATCGGCATGGCGCCTGGGACGCTCTAGGTCCCTCGACATTACCAAAGAACTATTGCCGCAAACGGCACCACAGTCAAACCAGCAACTTAGCTCGCCGTACCGTCGCCTGCCTGGTTTGCGACCGTCTCTCCCCCCGCGCCGTGGCTCTGCGGCCACTGTACCCCGGTCAGCTGCGTGGCCAAATCCCACACTTTCTTACCCATCAGGCGATCCAGCACCCGCATATCCACGGCCTCTGGAGCAGGCGGCCCAATCAGCTCAGCCAGACTCTTCGCAGGCGGCTCGGGCGTTTTCGCCAGCAGGTTCTCCACCACGCCGTTTCCGCCCTTAGCCGACGCCTGATTCGGCACAAGCCCAAGCGCTCGCCGATACCAGCTCATCGAGGGAGTCACCTCCGTCGCGTTCGCCAGCATTGCCGCGTGTGTCCCAATCGGTTGCGACGAAGTTCCGGTGATTCCCCATCCGTACTCATCGCTCTTCCGCTGCAGTTCCACCGCGAAGATCATCATCGCCAGCTTCGACTGGCTGTATGCCCTCAGCGGCGTGTAGTCGCTCTGCAGTTGCAGGTCGTGCACGTGGATCTCTCCATGGTGCCGTCCCGTGCTCGTCAACTGCACCACCTTAGCCTGCTTGCTTGCCCGCAACAGAGGCAGCAATCGCGCCGTCAGCGCAAAATGCCCCAGAAAATTCGTCGCAAAGTGCAGCTCAAAGCCTTCGCCCGTCTGCTGCCGGTTCTGCAACACCAGCGTGTTCGCGTTATTGATAAGCAGATCCACCGGCCTGCCCGCCTGCATCATCCGGTTGGCGAAGTCGGCTACTGAACTCAGGCTCGCAACATCCAGCTTCTCGAATCGAACCAGCGCATGCGGTGCAAACGGTCGAATCCTCGCCAGCGCCTCATGCCCATCCGGACTCTGCCGCCCCGTCAGCACAACATCCGCGCCCGCGCGCGCAAGCGCTAATGCAATATCAAATCCAATCCCATTCGTAGAACAGGTGATGACAGCCAGTTTTCCCGTTTCAGGAGGGAAGTTCGCCGCAGCCTGGCGCTGCGGCCCGTTGTTCTCTTGCACGTTGTTTACAGCTCCTGCATCTTACGAATTCATGAGGGTTGGGACACTCACGTAAAGCCCGATACCTATTGCCCGATCAATGCTCTCCAAACCAATTTGAACCCAAGTTCCCTGCTCTCCGACCGCATCTCCTCGTGCGCCGCGATGAACTCCGCCGTCGCCTCGGCCTGCGCTCGAAACATCAGGACGAGGTACTCCGGCGAAGCCTCATGGAGTCCCCCGACTTTGGCGCCCTCGCGCGATGCGCGCAACAGCTCCGTGATCACCATGTTCGGAGCCTCCGCATCCTTCAGCAGCCTTCCCGATGACCGCAGCTGCTGCTGCACCTTCAGCTGCTTCGGATGCCGCTCCGCCAAATCCAGAAATCGATCCCACACGAAACGAAGCCGCGCGCGAACATCCGCCGAGAACGGAAAGTCGGCCATCTCCTGGTCGATCTCCTTCCGCATCTCGCGGTACAACTCGTTCAGTAACTCATCCTTCGTTTTGAAATAGGTAAAAAGAGTTCCCTCGGCCACACCAGCTCTTGATGAGATAGCCGAAGTCGGAGCATGAGCGATGCCACGTTCCGCGAACAACTCCACCGCCGCGTCGAGAATCGCCTTCCGCTTTATGTCGCTTTTGGGTCGAGCCAAACGTTCTCCTATAAGCGACTGCTCACTCATTTATTGTAAGTAGAACATCAAAACTGGGCAACAACTTTATTCATCGCTCTGTAACAATTTGCAATTCGAAGCAGATCGGGGTCCAGCGGGAGTCTTTCACTCAAACTCGGACTCGTGTGCTCCCGGTGCCTCGCTTTGGGCACCGGGGGTCATCACAAGCGAACATGGGACTTCGGGTGCCCCATCCTAAACCGCGGCTCCTTGCGGTTTAGGGTAGGAAACAAGAATGTCCGCGTCACAACCACGAAGCTGAATCACGACTCGAGTGCTCCCGGTGCCTCGCATTTGGGCACCGGGGATGATCACAGGTGAACATGGGACTCCGGGTGCCCCATCCTAAACCGCGGCTTCTTGGGGCTTAGGGTGGGAAACAAGAACGTCCTCATCACGTCCACAATCCGTGGCTTCACCACGGATCGGTGGGACGGTCTCAGTACTGCGGCTTTGCTTCCGTCCCCGTCGGAGCCGCCGGAGTCTCACCCGCCGGCGTCGCCGCAGGCCGCTTCGCCTCAAACGTCCCGTTGTATTCCGAGAACGACCAGTCTCCCGCCAGCGCCCCGGCATCGTTCAGCTTTCCGTCGATGCTCATATCCGCTGTCGTGCTCACCTCTTCTGAAGTGAACGGAAACTTCAGCGCCAGCTTCCCTTCCTTGTAGGTGCCCGCCACATCCGCCGGTCCCCACTTCCCTGTCACATTCCCGTCGTTGTCCACCGTCAGGTCTGCATCGACCTCCCGGTCTCCGCCCGGTGTCGAAAGCACAAAGTGCCACTTCCCTGCGATTCCAGCATCCTGCGCATGCACAAACGACGTGCCCATCATTAGACAAACCACGGCCGCGGCCACTACCAGAAGCTTCTTCAAGATCCGTTCTCCTTCAAGGGGATTTCATCTAGCCTCTTCTGGAACTCACAATTTCGTCAACCCCCGCCAGTTGAAATTGTGACGCCTGCTCACACCGAAACCGGCGCGTTCGCAACTCCCGCCGTCCCAAACACCTTTCTGTACCGCTCAATTTCCTTCTGCGGACCCATCGCCTTCTGGTAATTGTCTGAAAGCTTCACCGCCGGCCTGCCATCCACCTCGCTCAGCTTGCACACCAGGCTTATCGGATTGAAGCCGTCGTTCCCCTGCGGATTGCAGTCCCGGAAATCATTCGTCAGATACGTTCCCCAGCCCGAACTGAACCGGATCCGATGCTCCGGCAGCCAGCGCTTCGGGTCCGAAAAGTCCACCGCGCTACGAAAATCCCCAGCCTTAGCCCCATTCTGTAGACGTCCGCCGAAGTAAGCATGCAGCGCCACAATTGAATCCACATCCAGCGCATCCGATGCGATCAGCCTCTTCGTCCGCGGATCGCGCCCGCGCCGCTCCAGCCACGCGATGTACTCATCGCCGGCAACATACGGATTCTTGCTGTCGATGCGCTGCCCCGTCCAGTTCGCCACCCAATCCGGCGCGCCTTCCAGAAACTGCGTCGTCCCAAACGTATCCGGCAGCATGATCAGCAGCTCGCCCTGGTACGTCTGCTGCCACATCTCCAGCATCTTGTACTGCGATTCCCTCAGTTCCTCATCGCTGTCTGCGAGCGCCGCCATCGCCATCGGCAACTCATGCGCATTCGTTCCAATCGCTTCCAGATCGTGCGTGTACGCCAGATACGTATTCGAACTCCCCACGAACGTCTTGCCCAGCACATCGCGCATCGCCGTTACCACGTAGTCCTGCCACAGAAAGCTGTGCCGCCGCCGCGTCCCAAAGTCGCTCACCGTCAGCCCCGGCACGCCATATAGCTTCGCCATCTTTTCCCAGAGCCGCGTCTTCGCCCGCGCATACAGGATGTCCAGCTCAAGCTCCGTCAGTTTCTTCAAGCTCGCCCGCGTCTTCAGCTCATCAATGGCCGACAGCGCATAAATCTCCCACATCGTCGTCTCGACCCACAGCCCCTCAAACTGCAGCGAGATCTGCCCGTCCTTCACACCGAGCTCAAAATCCGACAGCCGGAAATCATGCTCGAGCCAATGCAGAAACGCCGGCTCAAAAATTCCCCGCTTCCCATAAAAAGTATTGCCCGCCAGCCAGATCATCTCTGACTTGTGCATTCGCAGCTTCCGCGTCGACTCAAGCTGCTCCCGCAGCTCATCCACATCCACCACCTCGCCCAGCCGCACATCCTGCGACCGGTTCATCAGCGTGAACGTCGCCCGCGTCCGGTTGAAATGCTTCCAGATAAACTGCAGCATCAGCAGCTTGTAGAAGTCCGTATCCAGAAGCGATCGCGTAATCGGATCGAGCTCCCAGTTATGGTCATGCGCGCGTCGTGCCAGATTGATAATCACGTTCCCGCTATTCTATTAAACAGTCAGCGATTGAGGAGCCAGCAACGAAACACCAGCAGAAACCGCTGTCACCCAGAGCGAACGGGGCCCACGCGTTTTCCTCAGGGGGTCCCCAAAGAGCGATGTTTGCTCTTCGGCGCAGAACGTGGGGGTCGTGAGTCGAAGGATCCGGGGTTGTCTTTCTCGCTTTTGAAGCTTGGAAAAAGCAAGTTCTACTTTCACACAGCCGGCAACACAGCCAGAGCGCCAAAAATGGGTGTCATCCTGAGCGAACGGGGCCCCAAGCGCAGTTCAGCTTGGGGGTGGTGAGTCGAAGGATCCGCAGTTGTTTTTAGCTGGCCAACGCGAAACGAGCAAGTTCTTGCTCTCAAGTTCCGCATGGCCGGTTGGTCGCTAACTGACTGTTCTTAGGTCGACCGCGCTGGAACACACTTCTTCAAATCAGGCTGTCATTCTGAGCGCACGGGCCCCACGCGCTTTTCAGCGTGGGGGTGGTAAGCGAAGAATCTGCGTTTGTATTTCTCGCTGTCCACGTGTGGAATGCGCAAGTTCTTGCTCTCAACTTCCGCATCGCCGGTCACTCGCGCTGAGCACGAGTTCACTTGAAACCGGAACTCACATCCTGCCAATCGAAGTTGGTTTCTCCGGCGGACCCAACGAACGGCGGATCGCGACCACCAAACCTACTGGAGTGGCGGATACAAACCCGTAGAGTATGGCATTGCTTACAAAGCTGATGAAAAGGCTGAATCCGGCAGACGGCCCACCGAGGTCTGCCATTGCCACGATTATGGTGGGCCACAGCATGACTAGGCGAGGATGCGTCAGCAGAACGCCGTCCATCCCCACTGCGAACATCAGATAGACGGCGCAGAAGAAGCCGAGGGCCGCGCCGATGGCAAATGTGAACAACACAGGATGTGAACGCCACATTCGCATTTTGCGGTGTTTCTCCGGTGCCTCATTTTACGGGGTTTTCTGCGTAATGTCTGGATGGTCGGCGACTGAGACACTGAGGCCACTTTCTTGGCGAGTCTTTTTGATCGACACCGAAATGTCGCCGGTGTTCAAGGACACTTGGCCTCTCTCCTTAGAGTCGCGGGAGCGTGCTAGAACAATTCCTGCAAACCTCTCTCCGCCAGAGGTCAAGAGCCGCCGAACGCGACCCCCCTTAAGCTCCTGATTACAAACAGAAAAATCCTTCGCCCGTTTTGCAGTCCAATTCGCCCATTTCGTCATACTGAATCTATGCACGCGAACCTGACCAAATCCGCCCATACCAGCGAATCTCTCGTCGCTCAGTCCTCTCCGCCTTCATCCCTGCTCCTAACTCCTTTGTAATGAAACAGCTTGCGAGTTACTCCAATCCTAAGACACACTTAGAGCCATAGCCCCGCCCTAAGCCGAAGAAAGCAGCACACTTGTCATCAAGATATATGGGTGGGGGAGGGGGTAGGCGAAGCGCTACAGACATACTTGTAACCGAGCATCGCGCCATACAACGAGGCCCCTAAAATTCTCACAACCGCACTGCGAGCGTTGTGCAGCCAACCGAATCAGAAAAATGAAAGGGCACAGGTCCCCCTGTGCCCTTGGTTGTTTCTTGATCCTTGAATTATCCGCGCAGGAAGTCCTTCATCTTTTGCACCACGACATCCCGGCCGACATCCGAAATCGCATTCGTCAGCGGAATCTGCTTCGGACAGGCCTCAACGCAGTTCTGCGCATACCCGCACTCCTGGATGCCGCCGTCCCCGGCCAGTGCGCGAAGCCGTTCTTCCTTGAAGACCTTCCCGGTTGGATGGTTGTTGAAGAGTTTCACCTGGGCGATCGTCGCAGCGCCAACGAACCCGGTAGCTTCATTGAACTGCGGACACACTTCCATGCAGCAGGTGCACGAAATGCAGTTCGACAGCGGATAATTCGCTTCCTGCTGCTGCGGGAAAACGCGCGGACCAGATCCAAGATCATAAGTGCCGTCGACGGGAACCCACGCCTTCACCCGCATCAGGTTTTCGAACAGCACCGAACGATCGACCTGCAGATCGCGCACCAGTGGGAACTTCGAAAGCGGCTCGATCTTGATGGGCTGCTCGAGATTCTCGACCAGAGCCGAGCACGCCATGCGTGCTTTGCCGTTGATCCTCATCGCGCACGAGCCGCAGATCTCCTCGAGGCAGTTGGAGTCGTACGTGATCGGCGTCGTTGCCTTGCCGTCCGCCGTGACGGGATTGGCGGCAATCTCCATCATCGCCGAAATGACGTTCATCCCCTGGCGCCACTCGAGTTCGAAGTTTTCCCACACTGCCGGCGCTTCGGGTCCGGCCTGTCGCTTGATTTCGAATTTGACGGTCTTTGCCATTGTTCCTCAATACAGCTTCAGCTCTTAGCGATCAGCTTTCAGCCTTTTAGACCCGAGTGCACTGCGCGCATGGGCCAGTAATCGTAGTGGTTGATTGTTTTCGCGGGATCGCCATCGATCAGCGCGCGAAGTTGATTTTCGCTTTCCGCGTGGACGACTCCGATGCCGTACACACCCGACGGATCCATCACCGGACCAAACACGATTGCAGTTCCCTTCTGCATCAGATCGGTCCAGTAGCCAACATGTTGCTGCATGATCTGGCGTTCCTCGGGGCTCATATCCTGCGAGAATGTCGGACGCGGCGGAGTTAGTTTCAGAAAGAAATGCTCACTCAAAGCGTTCCTCTATTTGGCTGCGTCGTAACGGCGCGGCCTTGGTTTGATGAATTGAGTGTCCACGTCTTCATACTCGAAGCGCGGTCCCTCAGGTGCGCCGGTAAAGCTGGCTTTGGTTGTCTTCAGGAACTTCTCGTCGTTGCGCTCCGGGAAATCCGGCTTGTAGTGCGCGCCCCGCGACTCGTCGCGCAGCAGCGCGCCTTGCACGATCACGCGTGAGAGTTCCAGCATGTTGTAGAGCTGGCGTGTGAACGCGAAACTCGTGTTCGCCCACTGCGTCCGATCCGCAAGGCTTACGTTCTGGAACCGATCGAGCAGCTCGACGATCTTTTCGTCGGCCTGCTTGAGACCTTTGTTATAACGGATCACCGTTGCGTGCTCGGTCATCGTCACGCCGAGTTCGCGCCAGATGCGGAAGGGATTCTCGTTGCCTTCGTTCTTCAGCAACTGCTGGTTCATCTCGGTCTGCCGCGCAATTTCGGCAGCAGCGCCACCGTCTCCCTCGGCCGCATCGACGTTCTTCGCGTACTTCAGCGCGATCGGCCCCACCGAAAATCCGCCGAATATGCAACTCACCAGTGAGTTTGCGCCCAGTCGATTCGCGCCGTGATATTGGTACTCGCACTCGCCGCACGCGAACAAGCCTGGAATGTTCGTCATTTGGTTGTTGTCCACCCAGAGCCCGCCCATGGTGTAGTGCATGCCTGGGAAAATCTTCATCGGAACTTCGCGCGGATCGTCGCCAACAAACTTCTCGTAGATCTCGAGAATGCCTTCCAACTTGCGGTTCAGCGTCTCGCGATCGATATGCGTCAGGTCCAGGTAGACCATCGGCTGCCCATCGATCCCCAGCCCATGCTCGTAAACGATCTCGTGGATAGCTCGCGTCGCAACGTCGCGCGGAACCAGGTTGCCGTACTTCGGATACCACTCCTCAAGGAAGTAATAGCGCTCCGACTCCGGAATCTGCTTGACCGGCCGCTTGTCTCCCGGCGTACGCGGAACCCAGACCCGTCCGCCCTCGCCGCGCGCCGACTCAGACATGAGGCGCAGCTTGTCTTCCCCAGGTATGGACGTCGGATGCACCTGAATGAATTCGCCATTGGCGTAGTAGGCGCCCTGCTGGAACACGGCCGACTGCGCCGATCCCGTGCAGACCACCGAATTGGTGCTCTTGCCGAAAATAGCTCCGTTGCCGCCAGTCGCGAGGATCACCGCTTCAGCCTGGAATGCGCGAACCTCCATCGTGCGCAGGTTCATGGCAACGATGCCCCGGCAGGCTCCCTTTCCGTCAACGATCGCGGAAAGGAACTCCCAACCCTCGTACTTGTGCACGTGCCCATCAACTTCGTAACGGCGTACCTGCTCATCCAAGGCGTACAGCAACTGCTGTCCGGTGGTGGCGCCTGCAAAAGCCGTGCGGTGATAGAGCGTCCCGCCAAACCGGCGGAAATCGAGAAGCCCCTCTGGAGTGCGATTGAACGGAACGCCCATGCGATCCAGCAGATCGATGATGCCCGGAGCCGCTTCGCACATTGCCTTTACCGGCGTCTGATTGGCAAGAAAGTCTCCACCGTAAATTGTGTCGTCAAAGTGCTGCCAGGTTGTGTCGCCTTCGCCCTTCAGGTTCTTCGCCGCGTTGATGCCCCCCTGCGCGCAGACCGAATGCGAGCGCTTCACCGGAACGATAGAAAACAGATCTACGTGACCGCCGGCTTCGGCAATCTTGATCACTGCTGCGAGCCCGGCCAAACCTCCGCCAACCACGATGATTCTGGGTGCTGCCATTGAAGTCCTTTCAAAGCTGGCGGCCAGCGCACTGCCGCCTGCGAAACAAAGCTAGGAACCAGCAGGAATCGGCGGCGCAAAACGCAGCGGAGCCGCTACCCGGTTCCAGAAGTTGATCTGGCCGATGGCCGTGGTTAGGAAAGCTACTTCACGTTCCGAGAACTGCGCCGCCACGCGTGCGAACGCTTCATCATCGATATGGTGCCGCGCCAGCAACGTGACGTGTTCTGCCCAGTCAAGTGCGGCAGTCTCGCGCTCGTTGTAGATGTCCGCCTCTCTCCAAGTCGCAAGAAGGTCGAGTTTGGCAGCCGGAATGTTCAGCTTTCGCGCGTCGTTCAGGTGGTACTGCACGCAGAACGCGCATCCGTTCAGTTGCGAGGCCCGAATCTTCAGCAATTCGATGAGTTCAGGCTCGAGCCCCGACTTGCGCAAGGCATGGCTGATGGCGGCCATCCCTGTGCCCATCTCGGGAATGATGCTCTGGAACGTCTTGTAGTCGATCCGCGCGTTACTTGCAGTTTCGAGCATTGAGTCCTTTTCAGACCGCGGCTGGTGTTAACGCGGCTGTTCGCAACACTGCGACCGGAGCGATCTCCGGAGCATTGCGAGCTTCCGGCCTGACGAACGCCCAGATGCTTGCCAGTCCCATGAAGAGCAGGATCACTCCGAAGGCTGCGCATATATAGCCGAACCGCTTGCGCGCGACCTCGCCGGGAGTAATGCCCCACTTCGCCGCGAACAGCCAGATGCCGTATGCGAAGTGCCAGCAGATGGCGATCATCGCGATCACGTAGACAGCGAGCATCACCGGGTTACTGAGTTCGACCTGCACTTTGTGAAATGCCGCGCCTGGGTTCTCCGGCAGACTGATGCCCATGAAGCGCTGCCTCAGCACGTGCTGGATGATGTACGCGGTCGCAATCAGCCCGGTCCAGCGCTGTGCGACATACATCCAGTTCCCCGCCCACGGGTAATACACCACGTTCGACTTGCCGCGGAACCAGATGTAGAGGCCGTAAAACGCATGATAGGCAATAGGAATGAAAATGAAAGTCCACTCGAGCACGCGAACAAGTGGAAGCGCATTGAGGAACTTCACCTGGGCGCCGTACGCCGATGGTCCCTTGAGCGCTTCAAAGTTAGAAAGCAGATGCTCGATGAAGAATGCGCCGATCGGAATAATGCCGAGCAGCGAGTGGAGTTTGCGCCATATAAAGCTTGTTCCCTTCGCGGCGCGAATCGGCTGCACGCCTGCGCGAACCTTGGGCGTGGCAGGATTTTGGGCTGTTGCCATGAAGAAGGGTCTCCTAAGTGCTTCGGGTGCAGAATCCGGAGCGGTGCCTGTATCAGATTGAGGGACGGCGTATCTCTTCCAATTCCAAGGGCATTATTCGTAACGCAGATAAGGATCGTCAAGCACGCGGGCCCTGCTCTATTCGGCAGATGAAACTTTCCGTACTGCTGTGAGCGGAAGCAGGGATAATTCGCTCTCAACCCGCTGCTCTCGGCAGTGGGGTTGAGAGCGTGAATATCAGAGACGTAGTTGTCGTAGTAGATCCTCCAACGCCCTTCCGCGGTGGCTCAGCGTGAGTTTCGTCTCGAGGTCGATTTCTGCCATGGTTCGCTCGAGATCTGGAAGATAGAAAAGAGGGTCATAACCGAAACCTCCAGTCCCACGAGGCGCATTCAGAACTACACCCTCAACCGAGCCGTCACTTGTGTGCTCGACACGGCCATCCCTTGCGGCAACGAGAACGCAATGATATCGAGCACCTCGCTGCTCCGCACCCAAGTCTCCCAACCGTTGCAACAGAACCATATTGTTCCAGACATCGGTATTGTCGTTTGCATCGGGTGAATCGACGAGCCCGGCATCTGCCGCAAACCGGGCAGAGCGCACGCCCGGGGCCCCATCGAGTGCGTCGACCTCCAGACCGGAATCATCCGCAAGCACCAGTTCGCCAGGCGCGAACTGCGAATAGTAAACCGCCTTGATCGTGGCATTCGCAGCGAAAGAATCCCCGTCTTCCTCCGGAGCTTCGATTTCCGCCAGGCCAGGCAGGGGCTCCAGACAGACCCGATGCGCTTGAGCGGCAGTCTGAAAATCGCGCAGTTTTCCTGGATTTGTAGTTGCAACGTACAGGCGTAGGCCCATATCAGGAGTGTAACCGCCCTAATCTCGCCATTCCGCCGCTACCAGTTCTCGCGACAAGCGGTGCGGCAAAATACGATGGTCGATGCGCGGCTGCGCAATCCGCCGACCACGTCTCGGCCACATCTGCGAGACTTTGAGACCACGGAGAAGGCATTGAAGTTCTGGGGCGTTTACAAACTCATGGTCGGAATACTCGCTGCAGCCGAGTCCTTGCTCGGTATTCTCCGCAGCTCGAATCCGCCGGAGATGACCGTGTGGGCGCCCGTCACCATTGCTGCTTCCGTTCTGCTCGCAATCGATGGGTTGAGTCAAATTCTGCCGAACGTCAACCGCTGGATCTATGTCGCCTTGGCAGGTTCGATCCCGGTATTGATGGCAGCCGCGTCTGGGATTTGGCCCGAACGCCTGTGGGTGTTCACCGTTGTAATCGGGTTTCTGCAGTGGGCCTTTCACAGGTTAGAGCGAACCAGCAATCGAGCGGAGATCGGCTCCCTCGCCTGCTGCGTGGCGCTCATCTGCTCGCTGGCAAACACGACTTTCATGATGTTCCGCGCCTATTGGGATGAGCCTCAGTTCTGGCCGCTTTCGCAGATCTTCAGATTCATGCTGCCGATTGCTCTGCCTTGGACACTCATCGTCATACTGCTTCTGCACACGCTGAGCACAGCGCGCGCAGCCAACCCTGATCGCGGAGACGATACGCGAATGGCGACACAGGCTGCTGACGATTGAACCACGAAAACGCCGGAGCGCCGCACTCCGGCCTCCCAAACGAAATCTACTCGATCGCCTGATTCAACCGCAGGTCGCGAGACGAGCCTCCAATGCTCACAGTACGCTTGCCGCTAGCTGTAATCCACTTCTGCTCTTTCGTCGACCAGTACTGCAGCTGCCGCTGAGCCACATGCAGAGTGACAGTTTTGCTCTCGTTGGGGCCGAAGTGAATCCGGTCGAACGCCACCAGCGCCCGAACTGGAAACTGCACCCCATCCGGAGCGTCACTTGGCGCGCCGAGGTAAACCTGCGGCACCTCGTCTGACGCCACAGGCCCCTTATTCTTGATGTTCACCTTCACATCGAGCCCGCCATCGGAAGCCTTTGAGACCGCAAGGCCCGAGTAGTCGAACGTCGTATAGCTCAGGCCATGTCCAAACGCGAAAAGCGGCTCGATACCCTCCTTGTCGAACCACCGATACCCGACGTTCACGCCTTCGCTGTAGATGGTCTTCTTCTCAGGCGGCTTCTTGCTGCGCTCGGGATGCTTCGGGTCCGTAGCCGGGTAGTCCTCGAGGCGTTTGCCCCAGGTCACGGGAAGGCGTCCCGCCGGGCTCGTTTTGCCGAGCAGGATGTTTGCGGTCGACCATCCGCCTTCATCGCCCGGCCACCACATCTGCAGCACAGCCTTCACCTTGTCCACCCACGGCAGGGCCACAGGCTGGCTCGTATTCAAAACCACCACTGTGTTCGGATTTGCCGCCGCGACCTCCTCCACAAGCTTGTCCTGATCGCCCGGAATCCCGAAGACGGGCTGTAGCCGGGTCCACACAAACACTACCGCGATCTCCGCGTGCTTTGCCGATTCGATCGCATGATCGTGATCAGCCTTCCGCTGCTCAGGCGTGTACCAGTTCAACCGCACCTGCACCGGCGCTCCTGAAGTATCCAATGATGTGCTGACCTCGATCGCGTGCGGCCCGGCGCTCAGGTCTACTGCTCGCCGCACATTATCAAGACTGTCGGTCGTCGGAATCGCGTTATCCTGATTTGCCTGAAGAATATCTCCGTGAACACCACCCTGAAATGCCCCCGTGGCAGCTAGTCGCTTCCCATCGAGCTTGATCACGGCATTCGTGCCGAGCGCCTGGAGGTAGAACCAGTACGTTCCAGCATGCGGCGGGGTCAATATTCCCTTCCAGGTCACAATCGAGTTGGGGGGCAGCGCGTTGTGGCCTTTCAGCGTGAAATCAAGCGTCGCATCCGTCCGTGTTTCTCCTGATTTTGTGCTTCGCAGCAGGCCTTGTTGTCCGTCATGGCTCAGCACGCTTGCAGGCACAGGCGAGCCCGTCATATCGTCGTCCACCGCGAAAGCTATGTCTGAGACTCCGGAGATCTTCTTCATTACTGCAAGCGGACCCACCTGCCGCTCCGGCAGACCAACTGAACGCTCCCCGTTGATTCCGATCGAATCCACCTGTGCTGCCGTCGGCCCGATCAACACCACCGAATCCAGATCCTCGTGCTTCAGCGGCAGAATGCTTCCTTCGTTCTTCAGCAGCACGGCCGCATCTTCGCCGGTCTTCTCAATGATCTTTGCATTCTCTTCAATCGCCTGTTTTGTTACCTCATGTTTCGACTGTCCATCGAGATAACCGAAATGAACGATCTCATAGAGCACGCGGCCTGCCGCGCGATTCACGTCAGCCTCGGTCACAGTTCCGTCTTTCAGCGCCTCCGGCATCTTCTTCGGGCTTAGCTTCACGCCCCAATTTCCACCGCTGAAATCACGCTTCTCCACCGGCTCTTCGGGGATATGGCCGCCGAACATGTCAGCATTGTCCTGAAACGCCGAAGGAGAAGGAGGAGGCGGCACAGGACGCGAATCGAAGAATGACGAAATCGTGAACCCGTGGTTGTTCGGATCGGGCTCCCCAGGCATCTCCATGTCCAGCCCCGCCTTGATGAAGTCCACCGCGTGCACTGCGCCCCAGTCCGACGTTACGAATCCCTTGAACCCTAATTGATCGCGAAGAATCGTCGTCAGTGTCTCTTTATTGCCGCACGCGAATGTGCCGTTCAGACGGTTGTAAGAGCACATAATCGATGCCACGCCGGCTTTGATCGCCGCGTCGAACGGCGCCACATACACCTCATGAAGCGTCTGGTCGTCAATGAACGTATTCTCGTTATCGGAGTCGTAGCCCACATAGTGCTTGATCTGCGCCATTACGTGTTGCGACTGAATGCCCTTCACCTCGGCTACTCCCATCTGCGAGGTCAGGAATGGGTCTTCGCCGAACGTGTTGTAGCCGCGGCCGAACTGCAGATCCCTGTCGATATTCACAAAGGGCTGCAGCGAGACATCGATCCCCAGCGCACGATCTTCGCGGCCGATAACGACACCGTTATCCTGCGCATCTTTCACGCTGAACGTCGCTGCGACCCCCATGGTCGCCGTCTCACCTTGCGAGGGATGACGAGTCAAAACTCCCGGCGGCCCGTCCGCAAATCGCAATCCCGGTATCCCCAGCCTGGGAACGCCCGCGAGATATCCCGCCTGCCCCTGGTATACCTTCGGATCCTCCTGAGTACCGTGGATCAGCGTCAGCTTTTCCTCAAGCGTCATCTGGCTTAGGAGCTTGTCCACACGTGAATCACCGGTTACAACGGGGACGTTCTGCGCTACCAGGCAGGTTGCGCCCATCACAGCCAGACTCCCGGCCAGCAGTACACCGCTACTTGCCGGCAAAGTTCGCCCGATGCGGAATAGATTATTCAGAAGCACTCTTGTCCCCTCGCTGCATTTGAAGCCGATCAACGAGCGGTCGACCGGCCCCTATTAGGTTCACGGCAAGCAAGTGTATAGCAGCCGGGCTCGCCAGCGCTGTGCGCGATCCCGAGAGAACAAGGCAAGCAACTCGCCGTCAAATGCACATGGAAAGTCACTCGCCGCCGTTGGCCCGATTTGTGCTTGCATCCAGGTGCGCCCCGCAAGATCGACGCACCACAAGCCGCACCGGGACCAGTACATCCCGTATCGGAAGCTTCGGTTGATCGAGCCGCTGCAGCATCGTCGCAATTGCCGCGGCTCCAATCCCCGCGCAGTCCTGGTGAACCGTTGTCAGCGGCACGGGCAACAAACTCGCATAACGCACATCATCCACGCCAATGATCCTGATCTCGCTTGGAATCTGTACACCGAATCCGATCAGGACCTGCATCAGCCTCGCGGCAGTTAGATCGTTTGCGCACACAATCCCGTCCGGCCGCGCCGAGTCCAGCACTTTGCGAACGAATGCCTCATCTGCAGCGCTCCCCCGATACACCGGATCACAATCCAGCTTCACCTCATGCACGCGCAGGGCTTCGTAGAATCCGGTGATTCGGGCATCTACCGTGTTCGCGGCCCGCTCTTCTCCCACGAATACGGGTCGCCGCGCTCCGTGCTCGAGCAAATGCGACGTCGCAATATAGCCAGCTCGCCGGTTGTCCACTCCAACCAGGTCGTGCGCAGACCGCTCGGGATATGGCATATAGCAGCGGTCCAGCAACACGAATGGAACCTGAGCCCGGTCCAGAATCCGCGCGATGCGCCGGTTTGCCGCATCCTTCTCGCTCGCCAGTTCGAGCGGCGCAAAGAAAACGCCTGACACCCTCTTTTCTATGAATGATTCCGCCACTTGCTCTGCAGCCTTCGCGCTGTCCTCGACCGAAGTCGACGAGTTCCCCCACAGCAGCGCATCCGGTTTCGCGAACTGCGCGCGCATCATGCCGTTGCAGATGGGCTCGAAGATCTCCGTCAGTCCCAACTCCGGAATCAACAGTCCGAAAGTTCGCCCGCTTTGCTTCTTCTCTCCTAGTACATGCGTCCCTGCGCCCGGTCGCCGCGTTACCAAGCCCATCCGCTGCAAATCGTGCACAGCCTTCGCCACAGTGATCCGCGAAGCTTCAAACAGCTTGCCCAGTTCTGCTTCGCTCGGCAGCCGATCCCCGGACTTCAACACACCCGACTCAATGTTCGCCAGCAGGTGTTCATACACCCGCCGATGTTTCGAAACGCGGCCGCTTCCTTCATGTTCAGCAGGGGGTACTAAATTGCTGGACGCCTTTCGTGATCGTGACATTCGCTCTCTTCGAAACAGCAGCTTCCCTGCCGTCCTCTTCCAGAACCTTAGAAGAATGCCTTACTCTTTGTCGATCCAAATGTCTATACATTCACTGATCTACAGATAGGTAAGTTGTTCCTTCCGAAGAAGCCCAGCCGGCGCGCGGCGCATCGCAACGCAGGGAATCGTCGAAGCACAACCTCGACTCTCCGTGTCAGCACCTCACGTAATCTGAGAGGATGAGCGGCGCATTCTCCTTCGCGGCCCAACTCCGGGCTGAGCTCGCCGAACGAAACCGCCTTCACGCCCGCGCTCATCTGCACGTCGAGAGCTACGGCAGCGAACCCGTCGTTGTATATGCGCCCGAAGAAGGCAGACACGGCAACTTCTTCCCACCGGCGTACGAGGCCATCCTCGGCTCTCCCGATTGGTTCCGTCGCTTCGACAAGATTCACTCGCACGGACGCTCTCTGCCCAAGCCCTTCGACTTGTCGCGCAAGTGGCGCGAACTCGACTCATCCATGAGTTCCGATGCGCTGCTGATGAATGTCTTCTGCACACCTGAGGTTGCGAACTCTCCCGCGATTCACTCCATGCTTGGTGTTACGACGGATGCGCGACCCGATTTCGGCTGGAAAGCGCGCGTCCCCCTCCGCAGCGGCAGAGTCGACCGTACCGAGGTTGACATGTGCTGGGGCGACCTCGTGGTCGAGGCGAAGCTCACTGAGTCTGATTTTCAATGCCGCGAAGCGACCATCGTCGAGGGGTATCGCGATCTCGATGAAGTCTTTGACCGCGACCTGCTTCCGAAAACTCAGATCCGAACGAGACGTCGCCGCGCCGCTATCGAATTCGCCGAGCAGTTCACTCAGGAGTGGGAGGCGCCCGTCGAGGGTGCCGAGGATGTGGCCCGGGCATTCCACGCACAGCTCGAGTCGGACGCCGATGCGCAGCAGCCCTGGGACCCGGGATACGCCGGTTATCAGCTCATCCGGAACGTCCTTGCAGCGTATGCCACCGGGTATAGCTTCTGCGTCATCCACGATGCACGCAGACCAGATCTGCGCGAGGCGTGGTTCTCGGTGATGCGCGCCGTCCGAACGGCGGAGATGCGAACTCGCTGTAAGGTGCTCACCTGGCAGGAACTGGTTCCATTGCTACCTGCGGAGCTTCGCAATTTCCTTGATTCGAAATACGGAATCGCTGCACCCGGCAGCCTCGCTGCAGGACCGGCCGGCGATTCCCTTCGACTTTGAAGCGGTTCTCAGAGGCTCCGGTCACCCTTTATCCTTGCTACCGACCATCAACTGGCTCCCAAGAGGTGCTGAGTGATCAGAGCGAAGTGCTCGTCTTTTGCTGTTCTTGTAACCCTGCTGTCAGCCGCAACCGCGCAACTCACCGTCCATGCAGTCGCCCAACCAAGAACCGGCTCCGTTCGCCTGGAGCGTGTCACAGCATCCCACCCGCTTCCCAATGGCATCGAACTTCGATCTGCCACGGCAATCATTCAGATCACCGCGCTCCGCGATGACGTCCTCCGCATGCGTGTGGGCACCTCAGGCCAGTTGCCCGAAGACGCATCGTGGGCCGTCCTTCCCGCCTCCCGCACCGCGACCACAAACGTCACGTCTGAGTCGACAGGCGCAACAGTCGGCTTCAAGACCGCCAAACTCCACGTTGCGATCCACAAAGACCCCTTCGGCATCAACGTCACAGATAGCGCTGGACACGTCATCATTCAGGATCTGCCCAGCCGCGCAATCGAGTTTCACGGCGCTTCTTTTCGGGTGTACATGAAGTCGCCCGAAGACGAGCACTACTTCGGTCTTGGCGACAAGCCCGGCCCGCTCGACCGACGCAGCGAGGCCTTCACCGACTGGAATACCGACGCGTTCGGGTGGCAGCAGTCCACCGATCCCATCTACAAGTCCATCCCATGGTTCATCACCTTTCGCAAAGGTGTCTGCGCGGGCATTTTCCTCGACAATACCTTCCGTTCCAGCTTCGAATTCAACAAGGAATATCGCGACGCTTACTCCTTCGGCTCCGAAGGCGGGCCCCTCGACTTCTATCTCGTCTACGGTCCGGAACCCAAACAAGTGCTCGAAAACTGGGCGTGGCTCGTCGGCACCACTCCGATGCCGCCAATGTGGGCGCTCGGTTATCAGCAATCGCGATACAGCTATTACCCCGAAGCCGAAGTGAAGCGCATTGTTGGCCGTCTTCGCAGCGAGCGAATACCGGCGGACGTCATCTGGCTCGACATCGACTTTCAGTACAAAAACTGGCCCTTCACGGTCGACCCCGAACGTTTTCCCACCTTCGAGCAGATGATCAAGGACCTCCGCGCAGAGCACATCCGCACCGTCGTCATCACCGATCTCCACATCGCCGACCAGCCCCTTGCCCACTACAAGCCCTTCGACGAAGGCATCGCCGGCGACCACTTCGTCAAGAATCCGGACGGCTCTATCTACGAGGGTGTGGTCTGGCCGGGCAAGGCCGTCTTCCCGGATTTCACGCACAAGCCCTCACGCGACTGGTGGGGCACCCTCTATGCCGACTTCGTGAAAAAAGGAGTCGCTGGCTTCTGGAATGACATGAACGAGCCTGCCGTATTCCTCGTTCCCTCCAAAACCATGCCGGACGACACGCAGCACCGCATCGAGGAACCCGGCTTCACCACACGAACCACCAATCACCTGGAAGTGCACAACATCTTCGGCTTGGAAAATTCGCGCGGCACCTTTGAAGGTCTGCTCAAACTCCAGCCGAATCTCCGCCCCTTTGTGATGACCCGAGCCAGCTTCGCCGGAGGCCACCGCTACGCCGCAACCTGGACGGGCGACAACTCCAGCACATGGGACCATCTCCGCCAGACAACGCCCCAGATCGTGAACCTCGGCCTCAGCGGTTTCGCCATGACGGGCGCCGATGTCGGCGGATTCGCCGGATCACCTCAATCAGAACTGCTCACGCGCTGGATCGAGGTGGCAGCCTTCCATCCCATCGACCGCGATCACACCGCCACCGGAACCAACCCGCAGGAGCCCTGGGAAAACGGCACCGCCGAAGACGTGAGCCTCCGCCGCCGCTATATCGAAGAGCGCTATCGCCTCATGCCGTACCTCTACACCACCACCGAAGAGATGAGCAGAACCGGCCTCCCGATCATGCGTCCCCTCTTCATGGAATTTCCTCACGGCGCAGCCGACGGCGGCCCGATCGATCTCAGTACAGGCAATGCCTTCATGGTCGGTTCGGACCTTCTCGTCGCACAAAGCCCTTATCCCGACGAAGTCGATGACTACGCGGTAGCCCTGCCGCCATCCACTTGGTACGACTACTGGACCGGGTCCCGCATCGATCCAACCTCAGGCCGCAAAGGTATCGACAACGCTGCGATCTCTCAGCCCGAGGTTCATATCCATCGCACCCTCGAAACCCTGCCTATCTTCGTGCGTGCTGGCTCCGTCATCCCCGAACAGCCTCTGGTCCAGAGCACGGAAGAACAGCCTCAAGGTCCTCTCACTTTGCGCGTCTACCCGCCCACCACATTCGGAGCCGAGTGCAGCGGATCCCTCTATCTCGACGATGGCATCAGCTACGACTTTAAGAAGGGCGACTTTCTGCGTGTTAACTTCGCCTGCCGCCTCAGCGCACAAGGGCTCATTGTCACAGTTGCGCCACGCGAAGGCACTTTCCAGCCCTGGTGGAAATTGTTATCCATCGAGGTCTACGGGGCCGCCAAGCCCTACACGAGCGCGAGCGTAACGCTTCTCGATCACCCCGCCGCCAGCCCGGTCACCACCAACTTCGACGCTGAGCACCATCGCGTCACCGCACTCGTTAGCGACGACCCGAAAGGAGTACAGCTGCAGCTGACGTACTGACATCCACGCGGGAGCCTTATCCAGCGGGTTCCCGCCTGTAGCTGCAACGCTCTCCTCGTTCAACAAACTGATACCCTAGAAGGTATGAAATTCGGCGTCCTCGTCTTCCCGGGATCCAACTGCGACCACGACACCTACAACGTCATCGCCGAAATCGCCCACCAGCCCGTCACTTTCCTCTGGCACGACTCCGACGATCTCCAGGGAGTTGACGCGGTGCTGGTGCCCGGCGGTTTCGCCTACGGCGACTATCTTCGGACAGGCGCCATCGCGCGCTTCTCGCCGGTCATGGGTGCAGTCCAGAAGTTCGCTGCCGGAGGCGGTCTCGTCCTCGGCATCTGCAACGGCTTCCAAATCCTTGCGGAGTCCGGTCTGCTGCCCGGGGCGCTCATGCGCAACGCCGGACTCAAGTACATCTGCAAGCAGGTCCACCTTCGCACCGAGACAACCAACAGCCCTTTCACCAACAAGCTCAACAAAGGGCAGGTTCTTCAAATTCCTATCGGCCATATGGAAGGCAATTACTTCTGCACGCCGGAAGAACTCAGCAGGCTCGAGTCGGAAGACCGTATCGCCTTCCGCTACTCCACTCCTCAAGGCGAAATCACCCCCGAAGCAAACCCTAACGGATCACTTTCAAACATTGCGGGCATCCTTAACGAAGGGCGCAACGTTCTCGGCATGATGCCCCACCCCGATCGCTCCAGCGAAAACTTGCTTGGCTCGAGCGATGGGTGGAAAATCTTCGAGTCCATGATCGAAGCTCTGGCGACTCACTAGGCCCATGAAAGCGAGGGCCCGGCATTCATGATCGACATCCACACGCACCTCATCTACGGCGTAGACGACGGTGCTCCTGATCTGAAGACCGCGATGGAACTCACCCAGATGGCAATCGACGAGGGCGTCACGCACCTCGTCTGCACTCCTCACGCCAGCGATCGATACCCATACCAGCCCGAGATCAACCAGATTCGCCTTGAGGAGCTTCGATCGGAATTTGCCGGGCAGATCGCCTTCAGCCTAGCGTGCGACTTCCACATGAACGCCGCCAACATCGAGGACGCCATCGCAAACCCGCTTCGCTACTCGATCGACGGCAAGGGCTATCTCCTCATCGAATTCCCTGACCTGCTTATCCCCAATCAGCTTGTCGATGCCATGCGCCACCTGCGGGCGGCCGGATATACGCTCATCATTACGCACCCCGAGCGGAACACCGTCCTTCAGCAGAACCCGGAGCGCCTTGCCGACTTCATGCGCGACGGATGCCTTGTCCAGGTGACTTCCGCATCCATCTATGGACGCTTCGGCAAGGTCGCCAAGGCGTTCGCTGACGCGCTGCTCGAGCGAAACTGGATTCACTTCATGGCCAGCGACGCGCATCACCCCGAGTGGCGTCCTCTGCACATGAAGAAGGGTTACAACTACGTGGCCGAGAAAGCCGGGGAGGAAACCGCGCGCAGGCTTTACATCACGAATCCCCAAGCTGCAGTCGAAGGCGCGAAGTGGCCGGTGCAGCCTGAGCCAACCGGTCTGTGGCAGGACGCGCCGCTTGAGTTCGATGCCGCGGGAAAAAGTCGGTCGAGCAGGAAGAACGCATCGGAAAAAGGATTCTTCAGCCGTCTATTCGGCCGAGGATAGGGACCGGAAGCTAAAGCCCGAGCCCACCGTCAACCGCCAGAACTTGGCCGGTGATGAAGTTCGTCGCTGTCGCAAAAAACAGCACCGCGTCCGCGACATCCCGTGCAGTCCCATTGCGCTTCAACGGTGTCTTTGCGGCGAAGTGTTCGGCCTCTTGTCGGGTTTCCGCTTCGCCCAGATCAATATAGCCGGGAGCTACGCAATTGACGGCCACCTCTGGCGCAAAAGCCCTTGCCATCGTCTGCGTGAGCATGTGCAGCGCGGCTTTCGATGAACAGTAGTGCGCGTGGCTTGCCCATGCGTGAATGCCGCCAAGCGATCCGATATTGATGATGCGTCCGTGTGTCTTACGAAGGTGCGAAATTGCCTGCCGCGCGAGCAGAAACGGCCCGCGCGCATTCGTCGCAAACACGTCATCCCATTGCTCGAGCGTCAGCTGGTCCAGCGGAACGGACTGAAACACACCGGCATTATTGACCACCACGTCCAGATGCCCGTGGAAGTTAACAGCCGCGACAACTGCATCCCTCACCGACTGTTCCGTACGCACATCGCACTCGACCGCGATAGCCAGGCGTCCGAGGTCCTTGATTTCCCTGATTGTCTCTTCTGCTTCGTGCCGCGACTTAAGGTAGGTGATCGTAACCTCTGCACCGGCAGCGGCGAGGTTGAGTGCGATCTCACGGCCTATGCGGCGCGCTCCTCCCGTGACCAGCGCCGACTTTCCAAGAAGTGGTTCGCTGGTCATGGGTTCCCTCTGAGATCGTGCCTGGGTTCTGCTACTTCGACTGCGGCTTCGGATCGGGAGCGGCAGGCGGGGCAGGCTTATCCTTCTGCTGGTCCTGCTTATCTTTGTCCTGGTCAGGCTCGACAGGGGCGTTTCCGTCCTTGCCGTCGTGTTCCTTATAGATGGAGTACTGCTCGGTCGGGCGCTTCATCTTCACATCGAACGCCATCTCCGGCTTGTCGATTTTGTAATCCTGCCCGTAAGTCTGAAAACCCTTCGCGATGATCTGGAGCCGCATCACGGAGCCGATGGGCAGCACGTCGATTACGGACTTGCCATCCTCATTCGTCTTCAGCTCCATGTTGCCTTTATCGCCATCCATGTCCACATGAAAGATCACGGCGGCGTTCTCGATGGGTTGAGAATCCGAGGCGCGCAGAACGGTGACTTCAATCTTCGCGGTAGGCGGTGGCGGTTTGTACTTCCGGCCACGGCGGGTCTTTTCTTGCGCACAAAGACTGGCTCCGGCCATGACCAGCAGAGCGACCATGACCGTCAGATAACGATGAAAGCGACGGGACAACATGCCTGCATTGTATCCGCTGCAAACCTCAGCAGGCGAGTGCCCCTTCGCCTCGGCTTTCCCGTTCAGTCCCGTCCCGAATTCCCATCCTTGCAAGAGCTACTTACCGTTGTCTTTGCCGGCAACCTGCAGGTCGTTATCGACCGAAAAAACTCCCGAGGTCGAGTTTGCCTGGATCGCTGCAATATCCGCATCGGTCTTGCTGTCCACGACTCCGGTCAGTATGACGTTCCCGTTATTCACGATGATATGGATCGCGTTGTACCCGATCGGAGGATCAGCGGTAATGCCGCCAGCTTCTCTCGCCACCGAGGGGCCTTCGCCAAATCCCGGAGGCGCGCTCGTGTACTTTCGCAGCGTCGGCTGCGAGTAGATCCTTCGATACACCGACCACCGGATGCGGTCATCATTGGGAGATGGCGGCAGGACCTGGATCTCGTTATCGACTCCTTCGACGCCTTCAATCCCCTTCACAACCTTTTCCGCTTCCGACTTCAGAGTCGGCCGTGACGCATAGCCCTTCAGCACGACCGTTTTGCCCTTGAATGCAAACCTCAGCGAATCGAAAACGCTGTAGTCGGGAAGGCTGGTGAGTTTGCTTCGAATCTGCTTGACGATATTGGCTGCCAGTTCAGGCGACCAGGTGTTGCTGTTATCTTGCTCGGCTGCGGCGTTGCTCTGCGCTGTTGCGTTCCCGTTCTGAGCAACAAGTACCGATGGCGTTAAGACCAGGGCGGCACATAGGCTCGCCAGAAATGTAGCTCTCTTCACATCCGCTCTCCATCCATTGAATTTCACTCCAGCTACATCGGATGCAGAGCGACAAGGAAACGTGCATTTGCCCCGTTAAGGTGCACCTAAGGAAATGTTGTGATTCCGCTGGGTATTCACGCGAAGCAATCTTGGGCGTTTTCGCGACGCCGCAGACAGCCTCAAACAGGCTTGCGGACTAAAGCATTCACCACGTCCGCAGCCCGGTAGCTCTCGGCGCCGGGGTCAAGGAAAGCGGCAACCCGGTTCACGTCATCGCCTACCGTGACCAAGGGGGGCTCGGCCACTCCGTCGGCACGAGTTTGAGGATGGCCGATGTTCGCCAGCAGCGCGTTGCAGAGGCACTTTCTTCCGACAGTCTCCTCGATCTTTCCGCCCTTCGCGACGAAGGAGCTTTCGGGTTCCGCCGCGCAGCGATACGCGATCTTGCCGTCTTCGGTCCAGTAGGCTTCGCGGAGATAGCCAAGGTCGCAGACCCGGGTGCGGGCGGCGGCCACTCCTGCCTCGGAGTAGGTGCCGGGGAGCTGCGCCACCTTGAACGGGAAGCCCGTCGGCGATGCTACCGGATCGGTAAACACCTTCGAACTTCCCTGAGCAGCCTGACTTACAAGCATCTTTTTGAGATCGTGCCGCAGTCCGGATTCTTCGCTGAACGCGAAGGCAGTCCCAACTTGTACGCCGGCGGCACCTTCAGCTAATGCCTCACTGAGCTTCTCGGCGCTTCCATATCCACCTGCCATCCAGAATGGAACGCCAAGCTTTCTCAACTCCGCGAGATCGACGCGATCGCGCTCTCCGTAAACCGGCTGGCCTGTCGAATCCAGCGCGCCTTTGCCACGCGGCGGAGCATTGTGGCCGCCTGCGGTCGGGCTCTCGATGATGAATCCGTCAACGTGGCCCGAAGCACGACGCAGCATCGTCGAAGCAAGCGTGTTGGAGGAGACGATCGCCAGAAACTTGGGCCGCTCCAACTGCGGCAGGGGGCCCTCGGCGTATTCCTGCGGATCGAACCGCATCATCGTGTCGGCATCCGAAGGCGCTCCGGTGACTGCCAGCTTGTATTCGGCGGGTTTGCCTGCGGCGAAATCGTCAAGGACGCCGGGGATGTGCAGAGGAATTCCTGCGCCCATCAGCACGTATCCGACACCGGCGAGCATCGCTCCGTAGATTGAAGCGAGATGCGGCAATTGGACCTTCTCCAGAAAATTCACGCCGACCTTGTTCAGGTGCCCTTCGCGAGCCAGAAATATCTCGACGAAGTTGCTGACCATCAGCAGTTCGATCAGCTTGCGCGAGTCGTTCCGCTGGTGCATGGGCGTCGTGGGATATGCGGTTCCCGAGGGCTTGCCGCCTGCTTGAAAGTACTCAGTCCAGATCCGCTTCGCCATCTCCGGAAATGGAAACGCGTCGAAGCCGCGGCGCATGTGGCCACCTTCATCACCGTCGGCGAGCCGGCGAACCAGCACCTGATCGAGCGCCGTGCCGGACACGACGCCAAGCTGCCCAAGCCGCGACACGGCCTGGGCGAGCCTCCAGTTCGACACACCAACCCCCATGCCGCCCTGAATGATCTTTGGCAATTGAAACATCGGCGCATTCTTTCACATCTGGCAAGCGAAGGTCAGTGACATTCAACCCAAAGAACGGCTTGTTGCAATGTCTTTTCTCTGCCGGTCAAAAGCGTCGAGTCGCGGAGTCATTGAGGCCGGACGACCAGAAGGAGACTTACGCAGCGAGGACCACTTACAAAGGCAAGCCGACGATCGGAGGTACATCGGCTCGCTGCTGCTGACGTTTGCTCAATCTGTGATGCACAGGTCTCGAGGGGTATCCCTACCCCCATACATCTTGTGAGCAAGTTCCCTGCTTTCAACAGCATACGGAGGGGGAGGTTACTCCGAGTGTATCGAGTGATTGGACTTACGCACAAGGTGTTTCATGACAAAAGACTTAGAGCAGGGGACGAGAGGACAGCGGACAAGCGAACGAGGGACGAGGGACGAGGGAGCGAGTGAACACGGCAACAGAGAGCATCGTGAGTTCCCTGCCCACAATGTTCTTCTCTGCTCTCATAGTTCAAGTATGACGAAATTGTCGAATCAGACTGCAAACGGGACGAAGTTTTTCTTTCGTTTGGAATCAGGAGCTTAGATCGGTTTCTGAATCGCAAGCTCTTGACCTTACGCCGAGCACGGCGATTTCTTCGTGCTGATCCTCAAAGAATCTGACGTTTCAATCCCACGGCGTTTCTTTAAAGGCCTGGGCCATTCCGGGGTAGAACGCCAGATATCCGCAGATGATGAGATTCATCGCGATGGTCGTGAAGAAGGATGCCGTTTGAGCGGGGGCCATCGGGGTCGGAGATCCTGAAGCGTGATCTGCCACATAATTGCCCAGCATCTTCGCTGCCGTCGCACCCGACAGAAACATGACGAACCACCGCGCGCGCCAGTCGCGCGTGTACCAACGCCAGGCCGTGATCGCGTAGAGCGCCGCGCTGAGATAGAACACGCCTTCGGGCGGCATCTGCCTGGGCCACGCGTCGAAGTTGTTCGAGATGAACGTGGCCACGCCGGTCTCCGGTGCGAGACCCACAATGAGCGCAAAGATGAGGTTCGCTGCGGCCCGAAAGACAAGCAGCCAGACAAACAGCTTGATTAGAACCGGCAGCTTGACCGGATCGACCCAGTCACCCCGATCGGTGCGCGGACCCTTCTGCTCCTCCCTCGGAACATACGTCCGAATCCCATCCCTCGGCGGCACAGGTATCTCCTCCTCCAAACGGTAAAGCTCTCACCCAAAAAGAGCAGTCCGCTACTTTCTGATCACTGACAACTGAGCACTGACAACTGTTCTTACAGCTTCTCCCGCAGGAAGCTGATCACGTGATCGGCCTGCACCACGCCCACCATGCGTCCCGCTTTGTCCACCACAGGCAGCGCGTGCAGGTTGTACTTATCGAACATTTCCGCCAGATCCAGCTGCCTCATATCCGCCGGACACGACAGCACCCGGGCATCGGCGAGCACCGTGAGCTTCGTGTCGGGCTGCGCAACGATGAGCCGCGCCAGCGGCACTGCCCCGCGCACCACTCGCTTCTCGTCGAGCAGGTAAATCTCGGTCACTGCTTCCACATCGCCGTCGTAGCTGCGCAGCGCCGGACCCACCTGCGATACCACCGCGTCTGTGCCCAGATAAACGAAGTCTGTGGTCATGGCGCCTGCCGCAGAGTTCTCGTCGAACTCCAGCAGTTCCTCGACCTCTTGCCGCTCCTCCGGCTCCATCTCCTCGAGAATGGCGTCGGATCGATCTTCCGGCAGCTCGGCCAGCAGATCGGCTGCCGCACCCGGATCCATCTCTTCGACGATGTCGGCGATCTTTTCTTCGTCGAGCTTTTCAAGGAGCGAAACCTGCAGCTTTGGATCGACCTCTTCCAGCGTCTCTGCCGCCACCTCTTCATCGAGCGAGGTGAAGACCGCCTCGCGCTCTGCAGGGCTCAGATCCTCGAGGATCTCCGCCAGATCGGACGGATGCATCTCGGCGAGCCGCTCGTATTCTATGCGCAGCTTCACGCGCCGGGCGGGGTCTACTTCGATCACGTCGACGAACTGCCAGGGAATTCCGCGCTCCTTGAACCGCCGCGCCAGTTGATCGAGCGTCGTTTTCGGCAGCACTCCTTTGAAGACTCTTCGAAACGCCCCGCGAAGTCCGACTTCAACCTCGGCAACGCGAAGCAGATGAGCCTGTCCTTCTCCCATCCATTCCAGGTCGACATCGTTCACGCGAACAACTTTGCGGCCATGGATGTCGATGATCTGCCGGTCGACAAGATCCTGCTGCAGGTAGATGTACGTCCCCTGCTCGCCGTTCAGCGGGGTAATCGCGCTGGTCGACAGAACCTGAAGCGTCCCGGCTGCGGTTTCCCTAACCTCTTGCGACGGAACCAGCGCCAGCCCCGCGCGCGTCTTCAGAACCAGTCCTGCGACCTTTCCGGCGTCGGCTCCAGTGGCGACCGCAATGTCTTTCAACCTGCCGCACACGGCACCCTGCGCGTCGGTGACTGGCGTGCCGAGCAGCGCAGTTAAACTGACGCGGGTTGTCGTGCGGTGGTTCATACGTCGAGTGTACTGCGCTCACGAGACGTCCCGCAGGACCTGACCGGGCGAAGGAGCCGGATGGCTGATCGACAACTTCTTGCTTGCTGTTCGGCGCCACGTTCGTATCGCTCGACGCAGGTGCATCGCCTCGGCTTGCTCCAACTCAAAGCAATCCTTGACACAATCCGTTCCAACAATGAAACTGCCCTACATAGCGTCTTTTTCCACAATTCCCAAAGACGACAACTTCCTCTCGCGGTAAGGCGTAGGCTTTGCCATTCCCGGTAGAGGCGGAGACGAAGCCGGTGACCAATCCGAAGGCTGGAAAATTGAGCTTCTCGCTACCCTCCACGATGGAGAGCGTCAGCGAAATTGAGGCTGCCGCAGAGAAACTCGCCGCGGAGGCCGGCATCGATGAAGATGAGCGCTTCCGCATCACGATGGCCGTTCGCGAGGCGGCCGTCAACGCGGTCCTTCACGGCAACGACTACGATCCGGCGAAGCAGGTCACAGCCAGCTTTGAGAACAACGGCAAGTCGCTGATCTTTACCCTCGCCGACCAAGGCAAGGGCGTCGACTGGGAGAACCTCCCCGATCCGCTTGCCCCCGAGAACCTTCTCCGCGGCACCGGCCGCGGTATCTTCCTCATCCGCTCGTTCATGGATGAGGTTCACTTTCGTCAACTCCAGCCCGGCACCGAACTCACGCTCGTCAAACACATCACCCCGGCACCAGAACAGTCGCAGGCATCCTGACCGTTGCAGAAATCCCTGGATCGCAACAGAACCGATCCACAGATCTCCTTCAGTTTCGCTGGCTTGCAGTCCGGCATCAGATGCTATAACTTGTATGACTCACAAAGGAGGAAACATCCGTGGCACTAACAATCGCTTCCCGTGAATTGGACGGAGTCACTGTCCTGGACCTCAGCGGGCGGATCACCCTCGGCGAGGGGAGTGTGCAGCTGCGGGAGGCCATTCGTGACCTGATCAGCAAGGGCTCGAAGAGCATCCTGCTCAACCTCGGCGACGTGAACTACATCGACAGCTCGGGCCTGGGCGAACTCGTAGGCGCCTACACCACTGCCAAGAACCAGGGCGCGAACCTGAAGCTCCTGAACCTGACCAAGAAGGTGAAGGACGTTCTGCAGCTCACCAAGCTCTACACCGTCTTCGACGTGTACGACGACGAAGCCAGCGCCATCGCCTCCTTCAAGTAGCCGAACGCGCGACACCTCTCCCAGGTGAGTCGGTTGAACAATCCATTCTGAACGAAGGGCCATCCACGCGGATGGCCCTTTTGCTTTGCAATGAACGGGGTCGCAAGCATCAGCCGAGAGACTGCGGCTTGTGCGCGGTGCCGTCGAAGTTCGATGTCGTTTTGTAAAGCTCGAACTTCCCTTCCTGAGCGGCTGCACTCGTCCTGTCCAGCAGGCTCGCGATCTCCGACTCGTTCATCGGCTTGAAGGTGCGTGCCGCTTCAAGCGCCTGATTGAGGATCTGATCGCTGTCGATGCCGGTGATCTGCACGGCGATCGGGAGGTTCAGGCAATAGTGCAGCGCTTCAATGGGCTTGACCGTGTTGCTGTCGAGAATTTTGTGGTCGCCGAAACACTTCATCCCGAGCGGCGCGATCCCTTCGCGATTCAGCACCGGAACTACCTGCTGCGCGAAGCTGCGGAAGTGAGCATCCATGACGTTCAGCGGCATCTGCACCGCGTCGAAGTGAAAGCTGTGCTTCTTTGCAACCTCGAGCATGCGCAGATGCACGTAGGGATCTTTGTGTCCGGTGAAGCCGACGAAGCGCACCTTGCCTGCTTTCTTCGCCTCGAGCATTGCCTCCATTGCGCCGCCTTCGGCGAAGATGCGGTCCGGATCTTCGAGCCGGATCACCTCGTGAAACTGCATCAGGTCCACGTGATCCGTCTGAAGCCTCTGCAGGGATTCGTCGATCTGCTGGGCGGCGGAGGCCCTGGTTCGGCCGTCGATCTTCGTCATCAGCAGCACTTTGTTGCGGTAGCCGTCGCGAAGCGCCTTTCCCATGCGGATCTCACTCTGGCCGTCGTTATAGTCCCAGCAGTTATCGAGGAAGGTGATGCCGCTGTCGATCGCCTTGCGGATCAGGGCAATCGAGTCCGGCTCGGGGATAATGGGTTCTCCGATGTGGTATCCGCCAAGGCCGATGGCCGAAATCTTTTCGCCCGTCCGGCCCAGCGTGCGGTAAATCATCCCGCCGCTCGTCGTCTGAGCCTGACTTCCAGGGGTCTGAGCCTGGTCGTCTTGGCCGATCAGCTGGCTCGCTGCCGCCGCTCCCGCTACCGTCCCTGCCGTCTTCACAAAATCTCGCCGATTGATCTCCACCATGCACACACTCCAGTTTCTCGCTTGGATGGCGCTCGGGCGCTCGAAGGTGCCGCGGTTCGAGAAGGGTATTTGGGGCTATAGCCTTTAGCCTAGAGCCAGGAGCATGTAGCTGGGGTAGGTAAAGCCCGATGCAATCGACTCAAGCTACCGGCTACAGGCTCCCGGCTGTGAGCTGAGAGTTACAGGCTCTCCTTCACCCACGACCGAATGCTGAACACGTATACGCCGATGCAGAACAGGTTTGCCGGTATGAACCCGAGTTGCCCGGTCCGGAGTCCGATCACGCAGATGATGGCGCTATTCACGCCCGCGACAGCAAGCCCCGTCCACCGCTTGCGCCCGACCAGGATTGTGGAGAGAACCGTGAGGCAACAGGACAAATAATCTAACCGAAACACAGCGGACCACCAGCGAGAGGGATACCTCCACTCTGCCTGAGGTCCGCCACGTCTACGGTGACGAAACGCACTCGGCCCGAATCCAAGGTACTCAGCCCGAAACAGCTCGTAGCTTGGAGCCCGTAGCCTGTAGCTGAGAACGATGTAGATCGGAGAAAGGCTACGAGCTACAGGCTTCCAGCTACCTGGCTGTCTTTAGAACTTCACGTTCGGAACTTGCTGCGCCTTCTCGCTTGCCTTGAAGTACGCGTCGTTGACGTGATAACCCGCCATCCCCGCCCAGATGCTGTTCGGGAACTGCTGGATGAAGGTGTTGTAGTCCTGGATGGCTCGGTTGTAATGCAGCCGCGATACGCTGATGCGGTTTTCCGTTCCGGCAAGCTCATCCTGCAGGCGCATGAACTGCTCGCTCGATCGAAGATTCGGATAATTCTCGGTCAACAGCAGCAGGCGTCCCAGTGCGCCGTCCAGTTGGTTGTTCGCCGCGATCTTTGACTGCGGTGTCTGCGCATTCAGCATGCCGGCGCGGGCATTCGCGATCTCAGAGAACACCGAGTTCTCTTCCTTGGTGAAGCCTTTTACGGTTTCGACAAGGTTCGGAATCAAGTCCGCGCGCCGTTCCAGCTGCACGTCCACCTCAGACCATGCCGACTTCACGGTCTGATCTTTGGCTACCATCTGGTTCTTGGCGCTCACGTAGCTGCCGCCGACCAGCAGCAATGCCACAATGATTACGCCCACCACACCTAAACCAACCAACTTGCCCATAAACTCGCTTCTCCTTCGGTTCCAGAGGGCCCGTCCTAGTCCTTACGTCTCTAGTTCCGGGTCCCTGACTTGAATGTCCTCATGCCTGATACCCACTGCCTATACGAATCCCTAGTCCCTACTCCCTAATCCCTGTTCTTCACCAGCTTCCTCCGGCTCCGCCACCGCCAAAGTCTCCGCCGCCAAACCCGCCGAAGCCGCCACCCCCTGAGTCGCCGCCTCCGCCACCGCCACCCCAGCCACCGCCTCCTATGAAGGGACCGGAGCCGCCAGTGTAACGGCGCCCGCCGAGCGCACTGTTGAACAAGCCCAGCCAGAACAGAATCCGGAAGATTCCGAACCCGCCGAACATCAGAAACAGAATCAGGAACAGCAGGATTGCCCCGGCCGGCGAGCCGTTCTGCTGCCGATGGTGAACCGGGGGCGGATTCGGCAACGTGTCGCTCAGCGTGATGTGTGCGTCGTCAGCGATCACCTTGGCGACCTGCCCGACTGCGCCCACCACGGCCCCGTCGTAGTCTTTCGCGCGTAGTTCTGGAACCATGGACCGGCCGATGTCGCCGACGCGTGCGTCGTTCAGGATCCCTTCGAGCCCGTAAGCCACATCGATCCGGTACTTGCGGTCGTCGACAGCGAGCAACACCAGCACGCCCCGGTCCGAGCCCTTGGTGGCCATGTGCCACTTGTCTTCCAGTTGGGTCGCCCAGCTGGCAATGTCATCGCCGTCGGTGTTGCGGACCGTAACAACTGCAATCTGCGCGTTTGCCTTCGAGTGGTCCAGCTCCGCGCAGACGCGATCCAGCTTCTCTACCGCCTCGGGCGAAAGCACATGGGCAAAGTCACTTACGTAGTCAGTGGGCTTGGGAAGCTGGCTGACCTGCTCGGCCACCAGCATCTGGAGAGGAATGAAAACAATCGCCGCCAGCATTATCCGGCTGAGCAGCCTTGAGTTGCGGTGAAAAGCTTCCATCGCACTCAATTGTACGTTTCGGCCCGCTGATAAGTTCCCGGCGGCCGATCCCTTCGGGAGGCAAGCCTCCGTTCCGAGTCGCTCCACACAATGGAAAGGATCAGCTTCAAACCTTCGTCTAATCAAACGCATCCAAGTTCTTAAGGCGTCCTGCACCTACGCAATACTGGGCCCCCAAAATCTAGAACTGGAAGTTCGAGTGATTCTCTCCTTCGACCGGCCGTCCGGCCTCTTCTTCGCAGCGCCTGTCAAAACGCCTCATCTGACCAGAATCCGCCAGCGGGTTTCGTTCCGGAGCAGCTCCCATGGCCGCTGAATTCAATCAATCCGCCGCCTCAACCGCAAAGGTGCTCGAGTTCGCCGAACCTGCAACAGCGCCCGACCCGCACCAGCACCTGGCTGCCCTTGTCGATTGCTCCGATGAACCAATCATCAGCAAGCGTCTCGACGGGACGATCATAAGTTGGAACGCGGCGGCAACCCGAGTCTTCGGATACCAGCCCAGCGAGATCATCGGCAAGTCGATCCTCACGCTCATTCCTCCTGAACTGCAGCACGAGGAGACTGAGATTCTTCGCAAACTCCGCGGCGGCGAGCGCATTGAGCACTTCGAAACCACCCGCATGCGGAAGAACGGCGAACGCTTCCCGATCTCGGTGACGATCTCGCCTATCCGCGACGCCTCCGGACGGATCGTGGCTGCCTCGAAGATCGCGCACGATATTTCCGAGGGCCGCAGGAACCAGGAGAGCCTCTCGCGCCTGGCGGCCATTGTGGACTCCGCGGATGACGCTATCATCGGCAAAACTTTGAACGGCATCGTGACCAGCTGGAACCGGTCAGCTGAACGCATCTTCGGTTACACCGCCGACGAGATGATCGGCCAATCCATCCTTCGCCTGATTCCCGAGGGCCTCCAGTACGAAGAAGATGAGATTCTCCGCAAGCTCAGAGCCGGCGAGCGCATCGATCACTATGAGACTACGCGCAAAAAGAAGAGCGGCGAGCTCTTCCAGGTCTCGGTGACGATTTCGCCGATCGTGGATCACTCCGGCAGAGTCATAGGCGCTTCCAAGATTGCCCGTGACATCTCCGACAAGAAGCGCGTTGAGCAGTTGCTCATTCAGTCAGAGAAGCTGGCGGCAACCGGCCGCATGGCTGCCGCGATTGCGCACGAGATCAACAATCCGCTCGAGTCGCTGATAAACGTCATCTTTTTGGCCCGCCAGCACTCCGCACCGGAGAGCCGCGTGAATCAACTTCTGCTCACGGCGGAGCAGGAGTTGGAGCGCGTCTCTCACATCGCGCGTCAGACACTCGGCTACTACAAAGACACTGGCGCGCCCTCGAACGTACACGTTCACGATCTCATTCAAAATGTGCTGACTGTCTACAACTCCAAGATGATGTCTTCCGACATCGCCGTGGACTCCTGCTTCAACGACCTTCAGAAGATTAGCGTCAGCAAGGGCGAGATGCTGCAGGTCTTCTCCAATGTCATCGCCAATGCAATCGACTCCATGAAGCAGGGGGGCGTGCTCACCATCAGCGCTCGAAACGTATTGAGCACTCCTCAGGATGGCATCGAGATCGTCATTCGCGATACCGGCTGCGGCATCGAGCAGGAGAATCTATCGCGCGTCTTTGAGCCATTCTTCACTACCAAGGGCATTCTCGGCACAGGCATCGGTCTCTGGGTTGCCAAGCAGCTCGTCTCCCGGCGCGGTGGGCAAATTTCCATCGCAAGCAGCACCACGCCCAAGAGCTCCGGAACCACCGTCACGATCTTCATCCCGTTTGCCCAACCGCCAGCCTCCCCAGAAGGCGAGCTCTCATGAGCGATTTCGCACAGCCGTTCTTCACCGGCTCCCGGTTCTACGCTGCCGACGAACCGACAAAAATTCCCCCCGAAGCCGGCCATGAGGCCGCCGATCCCCATCGCAAAGTTGAAAACTCGGCCAAGGTCCTCGTCGTTGACGATCAGCGTCTCATTGCCGACACGCTCGCGGAGATTCTGAACAACACCGGCTTCGACGCAGTGGCCGCGTACGACGGATTCGACGCGCTCGATAAAGCATCGCGCTTTCATCCGCACTGGATCGTCACCGACGTCCTTATGCCGCGCATGAATGGTGTTGAGCTCGCCATCGCGCTGCGCAAGAACTACCCGTCCAGTTCCATCCTGCTCTTCTCAGGCCAGGCCGGCATCTCCGACATCCTGAACGATGGCTACCGTCAGGGCTACCAGTTCGAGCTGCTCGCCAAGCCCATCCACCCCATGAGGCTCATCGAGCGTCTCAAGCAGAATTAAGCCCCACCACACTACCAGCTGTGCAGCCACTCTTCGTCGCGCCCTATCCTGACCGGCGCTCCGAAGAGCTCACTCAGCCTTGGTTCGGTCAGCAACTCTTCGCGCGGCCCGTCGCCTACGATGCGGCCTCCGCGCATCAGAATCACTCGCTCGATTTCAGGCAGTATGTCTCCAAGATGATGTGTCACCAGCACCAGTCCTGTGCCCTCCTGCGCCAGCCTGCGCAGGGTTTCGCGCAGCTCCCGCTGGGCAGCGAGATCCAGCGCGTTTGAAGGTTCGTCGAGGAGTAGTTGTTTCGGCCTGTGGACCAGCGCGCGCGCGATCATAATGCGCCGTTTCTCTCCGGCCGACATTTCGCCGACGAGCTGCTCGGCCAGGTGCGACGCCTCCATGCGCCCCAGCGCTTCACGCGCACGCTCCCGCATGTCATCGGTCACATGAAGATTCGGCCACAGTGTCGACGCCGAAAAGAATCCCGCGACCACCGCATCCAATCCCGTCGTCACCGCGGTGCGCTCGCCGGGAAGCTCTCCAACAAGGCCGGCGCCCACCACGCCGAAGTGTTTTCGCAGCTGCGTCAGATCCCAACGGTCTCGCCCGAAGATCCTCACCTGCATCCCCGGCACCACCATCGGATAGATCTGGCACGTGATGGTGAAAATCAGAGTCGACTTCCCGCAGCCGTTCGGCCCGAGAATCGCGACGTGCTCTCCTGCTCGAATCGTCAGGTTCACATCGTGCAGCACCACGCGATCTCCGCGCGCAACGTTCACGTTCCGCAACTCAAGAAACTGATGCGCGTCCTGCGCCGCGTCGATCTCTTCGAACTCCGTCACCAGGCTCCCCTCGCAAGCATCCTTTGTTAGATTAAATGGGTTGAATCCTTTTTCTCCGGCGCGCGATTCGCGCTTACACAAAGCACACACCAGACCCTGAACTCATGAGCGATCTTTCCCAATTCGTGATTCCCCGCGGGTTCCGCTTCGGCGCTACGAAGGCCGGCCTGAAACAGAGCGGCCGCACCGATTTCGCACTCATCGTGGCTGACGCGCCTGCGTCCGCGGCTGCCGCGTTTACAGCCAACAAGGTGAAAGCTGCTCCCCTGCTCGTCGACGCGGAACACCTGCGCGCTACGAGCGGCAAGGTGCGCGTCGTCGCCATCAATGCCGGCAATGCCAACTGCGCCGTCGGTCAGGCGGGGCTCGACGCAGCAGGAGCCACATGCGTAGCCGCTGCATCCACCTTCGGATGCAAACCAGAAGAGGTCTTCCCTTCCTCCACCGGAGTCATTGGCGTTCCCTTGCCCGCTGAGAAGCTCATCGCCGTTCTCCCGGAACTCGCAAATTCTCTCGGCTCGCAGTCCGATCACTTCCAGCAGGTCGCCGAAGCCATCATCACGACCGACACGGTCGAGAAGACCGCCTTCGCACGCGTCGAAATCACGGCACCCGAAATCGACAGCGACGCCGAAATCCCGCAGGAGGTTCGCATCGCCGGCGTCTGCAAAGGCTCGGGCATGATTCATCCTCAGCTCGTGCCGCACGCCACCATGCTGGTGTACATCATGACCGACGCCGCTCTCGAGCCGGCGGTGCTCGACGGCTATCTTCGCGACGCGATTGAGACCAGCTTCAATCGGATCTCCGTCGACGGCGACACCTCGACGAACGACACGGTGCTCCTCCTCGCATCAGGCGCCAGCGGCGCGCACATCGGCCCGGGCAATCGCGACTTTGCCACCGCGCTGAACCAGGTCTGCACGTCACTCGCCCGGCAGGTCGTTGGCGACGGCGAGGGCGTTTCTCACGTTGTCGAACTTCGCATCAACGGCGCACTCTCCGACGCGGAAGCCGTTCGCGTTGCGAAGGCCATCGCGCATTCGCCCCTCGTCAAAACCGCGTGGGCCGGCTGCGATCCCAACTGGGGACGACTCATGGCCGCCATCGGCTACTCCGGCGCGCAGATCGATCCTGAACGCATCGACATCTCCTTCGGAGATCTGCCGATCTGCCGCAATGGTGGACGCGCAGCGGAGTTCAACGAGACTGCGGCGCATGCCTACATCCAACAGCCGGAGTTTTCCATCAGCATCGATCTACACCAGGGCTCGGGCAGCTGCAAGTTCTGGACCACCGACCTTACGCACGAGTACATCCGCATCAACGCCGACTACACCACCTAGCATCCAATCTTGCTGTACAGCCCACAAAACGAATCGCACCACAAGGGATATTGAACAGCACTCATGCCGAAGAAACAGACCAAGCCGGATAAAACATCCGAGAAACCCTTTTCCCTTATCCCCGGCGAAAAGCTCCTCGCCATCTACTCTGCGATGCTGAAGTGCCGCCTGCTGGAGCAGCGTGCCACCGCTCTCTTCCAACAGGGCAAGCTCGACAGCGATCTGCATCTCTCTTCCGGGCGCGAAGCCACAGCTGCCGCCTCCGTCATCGACCTGGAGCGCACAGACACGCTATGCCTCGCACCTCACGACTGGCTTCCTGCCTTCGTAAAAGGTATGTCTCTTGAGACGCTCTTTCGCGCGCTCGCTCCATCTCGGCTGCAAGGAGACGGCCCCCTCCGTATTGAAGCGGAGCATAAGAACGTTTTCGACGGCTCGTCTGACCTTCAGCAGGTGCTGCTCGATCAAGCCGACGCAGCATTCACCGACAAGAAGTCCGCAGTCGCCGCCGCGTTTATCCCGGCAGGCGGTGCTTCTCTCAACGAGTGGAAGAGGACAATTGAAACCGCAGGCTCGCGAAAGCTGCCGGCCATATTCATCCACTACACAGAATCGGCCGAAGACACGCCGACTGCGCGCTCGGCAAAGCCGGAGGCGCTGGTTCATGGCGTCCCATCAATTGCCGTCGACGCGCGCGATCCCGTTGCTGTGTACCGCGTAGCCTACGAAGCGATCGTCCGTGCCCGCCAGCTTCGGGGAGCGACGCTGATTTCGTGCATGATCGACTCGCCCGTCTCTACTCCGAACAACGGAGGGAGCCAGGCACCCGAGCCCATTGCGCTCGATCCGGTGGCCGCTATGGAGGCGTACCTCAAGAGCAAGAAGATCGAACACGAGGTTCACAATCGCGAGGTCATTGAAGCATTCAACCGCGATCTCGATCTAGCTACCCGATTCCTCGATAAGTAGTCCAAAACAACATATTTGGGCCTCATACCCTGTTCATGGCTCGATGCGCTTCGGACCAACTCGAATGATAAAGTGAAACCATGAGCGTTAGCAGTCGCGGAGTGCTTGCTGCTGTATTTTCGGCAGTGTTTTCGATAGGAATCCTTGTCTCAAGTCCGTTCTCGCACGAGGCTTCAGCGCAGGCACTGCCCGATACAAGCCGCCCCATCCCCGTATGCGAGCCCGCAACGCTCGACTCGCCCTACATTCCAGTGGACAGCTGGATCTATCCCGCCGTAATGCGCCTCTATGGCCTTGGCTATCTCGACACGGTCTACCTCGGCATGCGTCCATGGACCCGCTCCAGTATCGAGGGAATGCTCGAAGAGGTCAGCGCGCGCATCTCCGACGCTGAAGACTACGGCGATGCAACTAGCTCTGAAGCACAGCAGATTTACGACGCAGTCGATCGCGAACTCCACCCCGACATGAGCGGACCCTGCGGCGTCTTTCAGGGTCACGTGCGCATCGAGTCGGCCTACAGCGCTGTGCGTGCAATCTCCGGAACACCGCTGCACGATAGCTTCCACCTCGGCTCGAGCATCATCAACGACTATGGGCGCCCCTTCGAAAACGGGATCAACAACTACACGGGCCTGAGCGGCTATGCATCCGCAGGCCGGTTCCTGGTCTATGCACGGGGCGAGTTTCAGGGAGCCCCTTCCGCAGCTGGTTACTCCTCCGGGCTTGCGCAGGTTCTTTCTGCTGTCGATGGAATCCCCACTGATCCGAATACGCTCCGGATCTATCCGCAGGCCACCATACCGCAGGGCCCCATCGGCACGACAACGCGCGCTCGTTTTCTCGAGGCTTACGTGTCTACCCGGTTCCTCAATCACGAGATCTCGCTCGGCAAGCAGGATGACTGGCTTGGACCTGGGCTCGGGGGCGGCTTCGCCTTCTCAAACAATGCCGAGAATTTCTACTCGTTCCGCATCAATCGTGTCGAGCCTCTTCACGTACCGGGCCTTTCTTACATCACCGGCCCCTTCCGCTACGAGTTCGTGGTAGGCGGACTGCACGGCCACACGTACGTTCCTAATCCTGCTTATCCGGGCCCCGGTCAACCGAACGTCATCACACCCGGCAACCCCTGGATGCACATCGAGAAGATCAGCTTTCGTCCCACAGAGAACCTCGAGTTCGGGTTCGAGCGCTCGGCGATCTGGGGAGGCAAAGGCCATGGGCCGATCACGCTGCACACCTTCCTGAAGAGCTTCTTCAGTCTTGCGTCTCCGACGAACGGCGACAAGCTTGGGCGTAATGATCCCGGAGCGCGCTTCGGTTCGTTCGATTTTTCCTACCGGCTTCCTTACATGCGCCACTGGCTGACTCTCTATGCCGATGGCGAAGTCCACGACGACGTCTCGCCGATCGACGCTCCGCGCCGAGCAAGCTGGCGTCCGGGATTCTATCTATCCCATCTACCCGGCATACCGAAACTCGACCTGCGCGCGGAAGGCGTCTACACCGATCCGCCGATTCGCACCAGCAACGGCGGCCGCTTCATGTACTGGGAATATCTTCAGAAGAACGGGTACACCAACAATGGCCAGATGATGGGGGACTGGGTCGGCCGCGAGGGCAAAGGCGGGCAGGCGTGGATCACCTGGCACCTCTCCGGCGACGAATCTATTCAGGTAAGCGTACGCCATCATAAAGTCGCTAAGGACTTCATCCCCGGCTCAACCACGGAGATCGATCCCACTACGGGGACCTACATCCAGGGCGGAACGACGCTCAATGACGTGAGCTTCCAGGCTGTGAAGCGCCTTCGCAGCGACCTCGAGATCAACGGCAACTTCACCTACGAGCACTGGAAGGCGCCGATTTACCTGCCCGGCCAGCAGACCGTGACCACCACTACGATCAAGCTCACCTGGTTCCCGCAGCGCAAGATCAGCTTTTAAGGCTCGTCATACTCAGTCGGATGCCCCAGTTCTCCCGTAAATGGAGACCTGGGAATCGGCTTGCATCCAAATAACACCGCTGAAGGTGTATCGGCTCAAACTGACAACTGAAGACTGAGGACTGAGGGCTCAGCGTGCCCGGGGGTGGGTCTTGTCGTACACCGCTTCCAACTGCGCGGTCGTGAGCTGGGTATACCGCTGTGTAGTCGACAGGCGCTCGTGTCCCAGCAATTCCTGGATAGCCCTGAGATCTGCGCCTTCTTCCAGCAAGTGCGTGCCAAAAGCGTGACGCAGCGTATGCGGGTGCACATCCGCGGAAAGCCCTCGCAGAATCGCAACCCGCTTTACGATTCTGCCGACGCTTCGCGTTGTCAGGCGTCCTTCGCCGGCGGGCTTCCCTACCCCGCGTAGCTGAAGGCTCAGGAACAGCGCCGGAGTTTCGGCACGTACATTTGCGAACTTTGCCTTGAGGCGCGCCGATCTTTCCGCCAGATAGGCCCGCAGCGCCTGCGCGGCTGCATCTCCCAGCGGAATCAGCCGTTGCTTCTGCCCCTTGCCTCGAACGAGAATCGCGTCGTTCCCCCAGTGAATATCGGCGATGTTCAAGCCCGTCAGCTCTGCATTACGAATGCCGCAGCCATAAAGCAGCTCAAGGATTGCTTTGTCCCGTGCCGGCCAGCTCGCGGCATCGTCGTCCACGTTGTCGACAACGCGGTTCATCTGCTCGATCGAGGGCACGCGCGGAAGGTGTTTCGGCAGCTTGGGCGTCGCTACAAGGGAGGCGACATTCTGCTCCACGTGTCCGGCCCGCGCCAGCCACTTGAACCAGCTTCGAATCGCGGCAAGCGCTCGCGCGGTGGACGCTTTTGACAATCCGCGCTCGAGCAGTGTTCCGAGATAGGTGCGAATATGCAGGTGCTCGATCTGATCCACTCGCACAATCGCCGCGTGCCGAGCCCCCATGTGGCTCGCGAAATTCATCAGCTCCCGCTGATAGGCACGCAACGTATGCGCCGAGGATCCGCGCTCGTTCGCAAGAACGCGTAGATACTCATCGACCAATCCAGCTAAAGGCGGAGGGGCCTGCTGCTCTGCGTCTTCCTCGATCTCGGCATCGGATCGAATCACGCCGGCTCTCCCGTGTCAGGAATGAGCCCATCGGGCGTCTTCAACTCGCGTTGGCGGTCTTTGCCGCCACGAATGACTCTCAACCCGTTCGCGGGCGACGTTGTCCCGGGATCGGCGGAGTTTTCCTGCGCCCGCGCCTTGGCCCGCGGATGATGTTCGCGATGCACCTGTTTCAATCGCCCCAGCGCCAGGTGCGTATACACCTGCGTGGTCGAAATGTCTGCATGTCCCAGCATGACCTGTACGCTGCGCAGGTCTGCCCCGTGCTCGACCATATGCGTTGCGCAGCTGTGGCGGAGCTTGTGCGGGCTCGCATCCTTGTTGCTCATTTTCACTAGGTGCCACACCCATTGCCGGGTCAGCGGCATCCCGCGCAGCGATAAGAACAATCGCGTTGCATCGTGTCCAGCCGGATTTGTTTTGCGCTTCGTGCTGATGCGCGCGAGATGCGGCCGTCCTGTCCGCAGATACTCCTCGAGCGCCTCCACGGCTGAGCGCCCCAGCGGCACAATGCGCTCCTTGTCACCCTTCCCTCGTACAAGCACGCGGCCTGCGTCGAGCGCGAGGTCGCCAGTACCCAGTCCTGTTATCTCGGAAACGCGCAATCCGCCGGCATAAAGCAGTTCCAGAATCGCCCTATCGCGCAGCGCAGTCGCCTGGGCCTGGGGATGCTCGGCCGTCATGGCCGCGCGCTCCAGCATCTCCGCGACTTCCGGCTCCGGCAGCGACTTTGGCAGGACCTTCCATGCCTTCGGAGACTCGATGTTCACGGTGGGGTCGTGATGGATGCGGCGATCGAGCAGCAGCCATTTATAGAAGCCGCGCAGGCAGCTCAGCTTTCGCGCGGCGCTTCGCGAGTCGATGGAGTGCGTTCGCAGGTGTTCCAGGAACGCAGCGACATCCTGCTGCGTCGCGGTGACCAGGACGCCCTGCCGGCCTTCAAGAAACTCGGCAAACGTCTTCAGATCTCCGTCGTAAGCCTCGCAGGTGAGCGGCCGCAACCCCTTCTCAACGCGCAGATAAGCTTGATAGTCCTTCAGCAGAACGAGGTTGCTTTCCGTGCCCACACGTTCGATTATCCCTGCAGAGGAACGTGAGTTCCTGCCGCGCACAGACTCGTTGAACCTCGTTCATCAAGGCATCAAGTTCGTCAACGCGTTTCGGGTGACTCGTCGAGAAGTGCCTTCACCCGCGACTCCAGTTGCTTGAGATCCGCCTCGCCTTTGATCTTCGCCACAATGGTTCCCTTGCGATCGATCAAGAACGTGATCGGCAATCCCAGTACTCCGCCGTAAGCATCGCCGAGTTTCGCGTCTCCCAATAGAACCGGGTAGGTCAAATGCAGCCTGCGCACCGTCCTCTTTACCGGCGCATCTCCGTCGTCCATGGAAACGGCAAGCACCTGCAGCCCTTTCGGACCATACTTCTTCTGCCACGCTTCGAATCGGGGCAACTCCACCTGGCACGGCGCGCACCACGTGGCCCAGAAGTTGAGCAGAACCACCTTGCCTCGATAACTTTTGAGGTCGACCTGCTTCCCGGTCAGACCCGTCCGCACGAATTGCGGAGCCGGCTTGTGCACCAGATCCGTCGCCGGCTGCGCCGATCCCGCACACAACCCACCCATCATCCCGCATACCAGCAATGCCGCAAGGCGCCGCATCGTTCCGTGAACCTACTCCCCGCGGTCTGTTGGGTAGCCCTTGCTCGCCCAGTCGTCCCCGAAGTTGTTCGCCAGGTAAAGCGCCTTCACATTCGTGAACCCCAGATCGTGCAACTGCTTGTATGCGGGGCCGATGTTCGGGCACCTTCCCCACGGGCAGCAGCCGCAATAGATCACGATCAGCTGATCCTTCTTTATGGGCCCGGTGACCTTCTTCAACAGCGCCAGCCCGCTCGGCTGCGATCCCGGCCCGGCAAATTTCGAGCCCGGAATATGCGCCTGCTGGAACATGACTCGCGAACCCACCTGCAGCACCACTGGCCGCTCCGCGCCATCCGTCTTCAGCAGCGTCACCAACTCAGCAGGCTGCATCTGCTGCGCCTGCGGAACGGTGCTGGCGCTTAGCGGCGCCGAGGCCGGGCTGGAAAACTGCGCCTGCGCTCCAACCGTGAAGCCCACAAACGACAGAAAAACAACGCACTTTAACAACGAATTCATATCGTTCCATAACTCCAGAGATAACCCTTCATTCTAGCGGCCCGTGCGCCAGCCCCCTGTGATCGACGACAATAGAGTTGGACACTTTCAACAAAGGATCAGATTCGCTTGTCTGCCACGCAACTCGAACTCACCCGCTGGACCGCTGAACAACTTCATCATCTCGTCTTGCAATCCGCCCCCAAGGTCGCCATTTTCGACTGCGACGGCACTCTCTGGGGTGGCGACTCCGGCAACGGCTTCATGGTCTGGACCATCGACCAGGGCCTGGTCTCCCGCTCCACATCCGACTGGATGGACACCCGCTATCGCGCTTACGTTGCGGGAACGGTCAGTGAAGTCCAGATCTGCGGCGACATGGTTCAGATGTACGCGGGCCTCCACGAGCAGGAACTCCGCTCCGCCGCCGAACGCTACTTCAACCAGTTTGTTCGTCCGCGCATCTTTGCTGAAGTTGCAGCGCTCGTCGAAAAGCTCCGCGGCGCCAGCGTCGAGCTCTGGGCCGTCAGTTCCACCAACAAATGGGTGATTTCTGCGGGCGTTCGCGAGTTCGGCATCCCCGAAGACCGCATTCTTGCCGCTGAAGTCAGAGTCGCCGACGGCATCATCACCAGCGAACTCGTCGATGTCCCCACCGGTCCAGCCAAGGCCGCGGCTCTCCGTCGCGCGGGTCTGCCGCATCCCGATGCCGTCTTTGGCAACTCCCTGCACGACCTCGCCATGCTCGAAATTGCCGCGCACGCCTACCCGGTGAATCCGTCGCTCGGTTTGCTGGAAGAATGCGCGAAACGCGGGTGGGGCTACTTCCGGCCAAGTGAGATCGTAGACGCGCCCGCTCCGGTCGCCGGCGAGTAAACGATCCGCTCCGGTCGAAGCAGCTGTTGCCGGCGCGATCTGTTGTCCTGGTCACATCGCCCAGGTAACGCAGCATTTACACTAGAGGCGTGGAAGACCCGCAGCCCATCCCCAAGTCGCGTCCTGCGGGCCCCGCCCTCCGCTTCGTCGTCGCCGGGTTGCTCGTGCGCGATGGCCTTATCCTCATCTGCCAGCGCCGCCCAGACCAGCCGATGGCGCTGCAGTGGGAGTTTCCGGGGGGCAAGATCGAGCAGGGCGAAAGCCCCGAACAGGCCCTCTCCCGCGAACTGAATGAAGAGCTCGGAATTCGCGCGACGATCGGTCCCCACGTCACGCACATCCGCCACAACTACCGACACGGCGGCGCAGTCGATCTCCAGTTCTACGCGATCACCTCTTTCGAAGGCGAACTCGAGAACAAGATCTTCCACCAGCTCAAGTGGGTCAGGCTCGAAGAACTCCCCGAGTACGACTTCCTGGCCGCCGACCGCGGCCTGATCAAGGACCTCGCCGCCGGCAAGCTGCTCTAGATTTAGTCCAAGCTGTGCGCAGCCTGAGGGACTGCGGAAATCCCTATCTCGCTTGGTTTTTACTCACTGCTCACTTTGCGCTACTCACGATCTCTTCACCAGCCCCAACTTCACCAGGCTCTCTCCCGTCGCCACCACGCTGTCCTCTCGCGACCTCGGTTTCCAGCCCAGCACGCGTTGTGCCTTCTCGCTCGTTGCGTTCTTCCATTTGCCCAGTTCCGGAATGATTTGCTTCACCGCCGGATCTTTGAAGCGCGCAAGCCGCACCATCCAGTCGGGCAGCTGCCGCGTCGGAACTCGTCGCGCGTGCTCGCCCATGCGCTCCTTCAGCGCGCAGGCAATCTCGATCAGCCACATGAAGTCGCCGGCTACGGCAAGGAATCGCTCGCTCTTCGCCGCGGGATCCGTCATCGCGCGCAGATGCAGATCCGCAACGTCCCGCACATCCACCACGCCGAAGCTCATCCGCGGCACGCCCGGCAGCGCGCCATTCAGCATCTTCTCGACCAGCATGATGGAAGTCGCATAGTCGGGCCCCAGCACCGGCCCGAAGACGCCCACCGGATTCACCGCGGCCAGTTCCAGGCCCGCGCCTTCGCGATCAATAAAGTCCCAGGCGGCCCGCTCGGCCAGTGTCTTGGACTTGGTATAAGGCATCACGTCCGCACCGTTCGGAATGGTCCAGTCCTTCTCGGTGAAGACTTCCTGCCGCTCCGGATGTCCGTATCCAATTGCTGCGAATGAGGACGTCAGCACCACCCGCTTGACGCCCGCATCGCGCGATGCGCGCAACACCCGCAACGCTCCCTCGCGCGCCGGAACGATCAGCTCGTTCTCGTCTTTGGGAATCTGCGATGGAAACGGCGAGGCGATGTGCAGCACATACTCGCAACCCGCAACCGCCGCCGGCCAGCCCGTATCACTCATCAGGTCCGCAGCCACAAACGAGAGCTGCTCGCCCGGCTCCGCTCCGCCGTTCCGCAGCATCGCTCGTACATCCGCCTCGCGGCTCAGGTTCCGCACCGTCGTGCGCACCCTGTACCCCGCAGCCAGCAGCTGCAGCATCGTGTGGCTTGCAATGAACCCAGATCCGCCCGTCACCAGAACCGTTGTCATCAGCTCACTCCGATCTCGCATCCAGTCCCGTGCAGCTGTCGAATCAGCTGTGCGGCATGACCAGCATGGCTCCGGTCATGCCTATCACGATGATGCTGGTGCCCCACGCAATCACGTTCCACAGCGTCGAGTTCCGATGCTCTCCCATCAGATCCTTGCGATTGATGAGCAGAAGCATCAGGATGATCACAACCGGAAGCAGGACTCCGTTCAGCACCTGCGAGTAGATTGCGAATTTGATCAGTTTGGAATCGGGCAGCAGCAGCACCGTTACCGCGCCGCCCACGACCAGCCCGGTGTAGAGCCAATAGAAGAACGGAGCCTCTTTGAAGCTCTTGTCCACGCCCGACTCGAAACCCAGGCCCTCGCATACCGTGTAGGCCGTTGAGAGCGGCAGGATCGACGCCGCAAACACGGACGCATTGAACAGGCCGAACGCGAATAGAAGGAACGCGTAGTCCCCCGCCAGCGGCTTCATCGCCTCGGCCGCATCCGAGGCCACCGTAATCGCGCCCATTCCGTGCACGAACAGTGTCGCCGCGCAAGCCACCACGATGAACCACGCCACGATGTCCGTGAAGAAGCTGCCGACAATGACGTCAAGCCGCGACGCGGGATAATCCTTGACCCGGATCCCCTTCTCCACCACCGACGACTGCAGGTAGAACTGCATCCACGGCGCGATCGTCGTGCCTACGATGGCAATCGCCGTGTAGATATAGTCGCCATTGCTCCAGACAGATTTCGCGGGCAGTTGAATGGTGGCCAGCAGCGCATCGTGCCAGCTGGGCTGGCTGAGGACGCCGGCGAAGATGTAGGCGATGTAAACGACCGACGCAACCAGGAAGATCTTTTCGGTGCTCTTGTAATTCCCTTTCACCACCATGAGCCAGACAAGCGCGGCGCAAATGGGCACGCTGGCGAATTTCGTCACGTGAAAGAGATGGAGCGACCCCGTTATGCCGATGAACTCCGTCACGACGTTCGTGTAGTTCACCACGACCAGCAGGATCATGAGCACAAACGTAAGCCGAAGCCCGAACTCTTCGCGGATCAGATCGCTGAGTCCCTTGCCCGTCACAACGCCCATCCGGGCGCACATCTCCTGCACCACGATCAGCGCAACAGTGATGGGAAGCATCGTCCAGAGCAGCGTGTAGCCGTACTGCGCGCCTGCCTGGGAGTAGGTGAGGATTCCGCCCGAGTCGTTATCGACGTTGGCTGTAATAAATCCGGGGCCAAGAATGGCCGCAAACAGCAGTATCCGGTTTCGCCAGCGTCTCCACATGCGCTCGGTGCATTCCTAGGGTGGGTTCATTTCTTCTGCCAAATCGACCATAACAGGCCCCACCACGATTGGCGAGTGACAGACCGTGATCCATCGCATTTCGTGAAAACAGGCCCGGCATAAATTCAAAAACTTGCAGCTATCTTGGTATTTTGGTACCTTGGTACACATGACAGCGGAAAAGCAAGACCACCCTCTCGTCGAAGTCGAACGCGTGCAGACCGGCGTTCGGCTTGAAAAACGCATGCTCAAGGTCCTTAAAGCCATCGCCGAACAGAAGGATATGACCCTCGGCGACCTGCTCGAGGGCATCGTTCTCCACGCCTTTGAAGGCAAAGCGCCGTTCTCGCCGCAAACGCTCAAGGAAATCGAGCAGTTCAAAACCCTCTACGGCATGACACTGAAGGCCTCGGACAGCCATCACCTCAAGGAGCGCAAACGATGAAGCCCGCACTGGTCATCGCCGCCGCTCTCGGCGCTTCTGCGCTCGCGCAGTCTCCCGCTCCAGCCAGCCAGCTCCTGCACACGCAGACCGCATTCGACATCACCGTTCCTCTGCCCTACGCCGAAACCGCACCTCTCTTCGGCCCGGAAGGCGAACGCGCCTGGGCCGGTCCGCACTGGGATCCGCACTTCGTATATCCGCAGCCCGCCCATGATGAACAGGGCGCTGTCTTCACTGTCCAGCACGGCCCGGTGACCGCCACGTGGGTCAACACGCTCTACGATCTCGAAGGCCGTCACTTCATCTACGCCTACTTCATGCCGGGGGTCATGGTCACGACGATCGATGTCCGCTTCATCTCAACGGCGGCCAATTCCACTCGGGTCCACGTCCTCTATACGCGCACTGCCCTCACCGTCGAAGGCAACGAACATGTCACGAGGCTCACGGTGGGCGATAAGTCCGCGGCCTATGAGTGGCAACAAGCCATTGAGACATCTCTTGCCTCACGCACAAAACAAAGGACGCCGGAAAAATGAGCACTGCCTTGTGCCCTGCTATATTGAATCGTCTTCGCGAAGCGCTTTATGAATCGCTGAAACCCAAGGAGCTGTCATGCCTCCCACGAATCCGACTGAATTCTCTGAACCACTCCCGTCCGCAATCGAATCGACCGCCGCTCCGACTCGCCGCAAAGTAATCGGCACCCTCGCCGCCGCGGGCGCTCTGCTCGGCGTCGATCCCATTGCTTCCGCCCAGAGCAAAAAGAAAGTCGCAGAACCGGCCGCTCCCGTTGGACCGCCGGCAGCTCCCGACGCGCTCTTCGCCATGGCTCGCCTGCGCGACTACAAATGCCACCGCTCCTCGAGCTGGGATCGCACAGGCGGCAACGATGACTGGGTTGCTGTTGAGCCCGGCGCCTCCGCCACACTTCTCGACATCAAAGGACCGGGCGTCATCACGCACATCTGGTTCACCATCAACTCTGATGACAAAATGCATCTCAAGAACCTCGTCCTGCGCGCCTGGTGGGACGGCGAATCCAGCCCCTCGATCGAGGCTCCCATTGGCGACTTCTTCGGCCTGATGCTCGGCGAATACTTCACCTACCAGTCTGCGCTGCTTGCTGTGGCACCCATGAAGGCTCTCAACAGCTACTTTCAGATGCCCTTTGATTCCGCTGCCCGCATCACACTTACCAACGAAGGAAAAGTTCGCACCAACAATCTCTATTTCGCCATCGACTACACCACCGTTTCCGCGCTGCCGCCCAACCTCGGCCGCTTCCACGCCCAGTACCGCCAGTCTGCGCCGTGCAAAAAATCCTCCGACACCAGCGGCAAGAATCTCAGCGGCGCCGACAACTACGTCTTCTTCGAGGCTACGGGTCGCGGCCACTTTGTCGGCGTTACGCAGGGTGTTCTGCAGAACGCCGACGGATGGTTTGGAGAAGGCGACGACATGATCTTCATCGACGGCGAGCAGCAGCCTGTCATCAACGGCACCGGTACCGAGGACTACTACAACGGTGCATGGGACTTCCGCGGCAATGCCTTTGCCAACCAGCGCCAGGGCGCGCCGTTCATTGTCGATGCAGAGCGCGTCGGTGGACGCTACTGCCTGTACCGCTGGCACACCGAAAGCTTCATCACCTTCGAGAAGTCGATCAAGGTCACCATCGAGCACGGCCATGGCAACGACCGCGCCGACAATTTCTACTCGGTCGGCTACTGGTACCAGACCGAGCCCCACGCCGAATTCCCAAAGCTCCCATCAACGGAAGAGCGCGTGCCTAAAGTCATCATGTCCTGACGGCATGGAACTGATCAACAATCGAAGTCGTCAAAAGGCCGGATCTGAGCAGACCACGCGGGCTGCCTATGATCCGGCCTTCAGCTTCTTCGGTAGATCCAGCTTTGGGATTTGTATGTGATATGCTCCGGTAACTTCTTCGAAACGGAGCTGCCCTCATGAGCAGATTCTGGCGGAATCTTCTCTGCGTCCTCGCCGGGCTCATCACCTCACTCGTCGGGACTGAAATCGTCTTCATCTTCTGGCCTTTGATCTTCCCTCAGAATCTCCAGGGACACTCCACCGGCGAAGATGCCCTCCCATTCATCGTCATCGCCTTCTTCCTGTCGTTTGCCGCGGCCGGCTTCCTTCTCGTCCGTAAACTCACGAAGAAATACGCACGAAACGACCACATCTCTCGTTGACCGCCTGGCCCTGATTTACCCAGTGCCGGTTCCGTCATGAGCGACCTGCTGATTAATTCTGATATTTCTGTCCTTACAGAAATATCTGTTATACTGGACGCATGACGCTCAGCAACTCCATGCAGGAATTCATTCTCCACTGGGGCGAAATGGGCACCCGCTGGGGGGTCAACCGAACCGTCGCCCAGGTCCACGCGCTGCTCTATCTCTCGCCCGAACCCCTCACTGCCGAAGACATTTCCGACGCGCTCTCGGTGGCGCGCTCCAACGTCAGCACCAGCCTCAAGGAACTGCAGAACTGGGACCTGGTGCAGATCGAGAGCCGTATGGGCGACCGCCGCGACTACTTCCGCACGTCCTCCGATGTGTGGACACTTTTTCTGACGGTGGTCGAGCAACGCGTTGAGCGGGAGATTCTCCCCACCATGACCATGCTGCAGCGGCTGGTCAACGAGGCTCGCACCGAGCGCCCTGCACAGCCCATCGTGGCCGCCCGCATCAACGCGATGCACCTCTTCCTCGAGGAACTGCACGGCTGGTACGCGCAGGTGAAGAAGCTCCCTCCCGCCACGCTGCACTCCATCATCAGCATTGGCAGCGGCATCACGCGCATGCTGCCCAAAGCCCGCCGCCGGAGACTCGACTGATGGCGCAGACCATTACAGCCGCGACGCTCGCTTCATCTCTCTCAGAAGAGAGATTCCAGCGCTACTACGAGGAGGCCGGTCCCGACTACGCCGCCTGGAGCCCAGGGTTCAACATGCACTTCGGCTACTACCGTTCAGGCATGAATCCCTTCGACCGAGAAGCAATGCTGGAGCAGATGAACTGCGAGGTTCTGGACCGCCTTCGCATCTCATCGGGCGGCGCTCCGCGGGTTCTCGATATGGGATGCGGGCTCGGGGCGACGCTCCGCACGATTGCGCGCAAGCTACCCAACGCGGAGCTGCACGGCATCACTCTCGTTCCCTGGCAACTCGAGCAGGGCCGCCGGCTCAACCAATCCGCTGCCGGGACCTCGCACATCCGCCTTGCGCTTGCCAACTACGAAGACACCGGCTATCCATCAATGAACTACGACGCAGTCTATGCGCTTGAGAGCAGTTGCTACGGAACAGGTTCCGGCAAGTCGCGTCTCATTCGCGAAGCTCATCGGCTGCTTCGTCCCGGAGGCCGCCTTGTTGTTGCCGATGGCTTCATCAGTCAGGGCAGGTTCCGCGGACCGCAGCGCGCCATATTCCGCAAGCTCTGCGAGTGCTGGGTGATCGAGACGCTCGGCGACATTCGGGCCTTTGCCGAGGAGCTGCGCAATGCCGGATTTCGCGACATCACTGTTGAACGCATGCAGGCCGGCGTCAGCCCTTCTGTGTTCCACGTACCGTTCGTCACGATGAAGTTCCTGCTGACGGACGTCCTGTTCGGTCCACGCAAGATGACCCAGGCGCGGTGGAACAACGTTCTCGCGCCAGTGCTGCTCCCGTTGGTAGGGTTCCCCGTCGGCCCCCTCGCCTATTTTCTGGTCAGTGCGACTCGAGCCTGATCGTGTCGGGTCCCGGAGGCGTTTTCAACAGAGAACGGATACGTACCCGGGAATCTCCCCAGTTGAAGGTACAAACCTTTTCCACCAATCTTAGGCCTCACACGCGGAGGCGCGAGATGATTTGTCCTTACTGCAGCCAGGGTGATGTTGCAATCGAGATCTTCGGCTTCACGGTACACAAGCTCGCCGACCGCTGGATCGCTTGCCCTGAAAAGGGCTCTTGCTCGCCGTTTTACGACGGCGTCATCGCCACTCGCGAGGAAGATGCGTCCCGACCACTTCCCCCTGCTCGCGTTGCCATCAATTCACCCGCGCGTCCGCTGCTCACAGGCACTCACTCCCGCTGATCTCTAGCTGCAATGGCCCTGGGGCTGGTGCCGGTTTAGATCGAGGCCCGCCTGTGCAGCCGCCCTCGTGTCCAGTCGCGCACGATCGGCCTCTCGCCGTGTTTTGCGTTCGCCATCTCCCGTACTCGCCTTTTCAGCAAACACCTGAGCGCCACAAAGTCCGGATCGTCCGACGCCACTCCCGATCTCTTTTCAACATTCTCCAGAACGTTCTTTACTCTATTTCCAAACTCTTTTGACAACGAGGCCCGCATAACTAATCTCCATGCAAACCTTCGATGCCTCATCCTTTGCTCACGTGAATACGATTCGTCGCTGTTTAGGTCTAAACACGCAACTAGCTCCCCCCGGCGAACAGCCTTCGAACCAGGGCGGGCAGCCCGTGCACGTCGGAAGTTGAACTAAAGACTGAGAACTGATGACTGAGAGCTGCATCGCGCAGCAGCGCGATGCGATTGTGGGCAGCGAGGGACTCGAACTTGAGCCGTTTTTGCGGGCGTCTGAGCCCGCAGGCGAAATCCTGACGCGCACCGGAAGGACCCTTGTCATAGATTGGTGGGCAGCGAGGGACTCGAACCCCCGACTTCCTGCTTGTAAGGCAGGCGCTCTAACCAGCTGAGCTAGCCGCCCACTCCGGTGGGGACCCCGTACGCGGGGCTTCCTCCATCATAACAGCCTTGTGAATCTGGCCCGGACACAAGGCGACGGCCCCCATCCACCACATAGCAAACCGTTTTTCTCACGGGATTGATAATCTATCCCCGTGCCTCGCCTCATCGTCAATGCCGATGATTTCGGGATGGCCCCCGGAGTCAACCGCGCCATCCTCGAGCTTCATGCTGCCGAGGTACTCACCAGCGCGACGATGATGGCGCGGGCTGCCGCCACCGAAGAGGCCGTCAAAATGGCCCTCGCCATGCCTACCCTCGGCGTCGGCTGCCATGTCGTCCTTGTCAATGGCGCCCCCACATCCGATCCAGCACGCATCTCGTCGCTGATCGACAGCAACACGGGAGCGCTTTACCCGACGATCGGCGAGTTTCTCAAGCGACTCTACAGCGGCCGCATCCGCCCATCTCAGATCGAAGCTGAAGCCGCCGCGCAGATCGCCTCGCTGCAGAGCTTCGGGCTTCGCCTCACCCATGTGGACACGCACAAGCATCTGCACATGTTCCCCGGAGTGCTCGGCCCTGTTTTGCGGGCCGCCCGCGCCGCAGGCATACGCGCAATCCGCAACCCCTTCGAGCCTCTCTGGAGCATCAACGCCACCGTCAACGCACCCGACACCCGCCGCGCCGAGGTCCTGCTTCTTCGCCGCCTCGAGCGCCGCTTCCGCCGCATTGTTGCACGCGAGGGGTTCGTGACCACCGACGGCTCAGTCGGCGTGCTGGCTACCGGAACGCTCGATCTCTCCGTCGTTCACGCTCTCATCTCCTCGATGCCCGACGGCACATTTGAATTCGTCTCCCACCCCGGCTATCGCGATGAAGCTCTTGCCCGCGCCAACACGCGCCTCCTCGAGTCGCGCGAGATCGAACGCAACGCACTGGTTGCAATCAAGGGCTATGCCGGACTCGAACTCGTCTCCTTCGCCGGACTCCACCCAACCGCGCAGCAGCCGGTCACCTGATCCGCGCATCGGTCACCTTCTGCATCTTTGTTTTGCTCCTTATCGTCCAATCCCACAGACGTCCTCCGACACGAATTAACCAAAACGACAACAACAACAGCATCTTGCAAGGCGGCGCAATGCGCATCGGCATCACCTGTTATCCAACCTACGGCGGCTCAGGAGTTGTAGCCACCGAACTCGGCATCGAACTCGCCGCCTCGGGGCACGAGGTCCATTTCATCTCCTACTCACAGCCTTTTCGGCTCAGCGGCCGCGACGACGGCATCTTCTATCACGAGGTTCCCGTCTCCAGCTATCCGCTCTTCGAGTTCCCACCCTACGATCTCGCCCTCGCGTCGCGCATGGCTGAAGTCGCGGAATTCTCCGACCTCGATCTGCTTCACGTACACTACGCGATTCCGCACTCCGTCAGCGCGCTGCTTGCCCGCCAGATGCTCGCGGCGCGCGGGCGCAAGCTTCCCTTCGTGACCACGCTTCACGGCACGGATATCACGCTCGTGGGCCTTGACCGCAGCTATCTTCCCATCACCCGCTACGCCATTCAGGAGAGTGACGGCGTCACCAGCATCTCCACATACCTGAAGGACAAGACCGTGGACGACTTCGGCGTCTCGCGGCCCATCGAAGTGATTCCCAACTTCGTCAACTGCGATGTATACACGCCCATTGCGGACGAAAGCGCAAGGGCCCTGGCCCGCTCGCGCTTCGCCCAGCCGGACGAAGCGGTCTTCATTCATCTCTCCAACTTTCGCCCGGTGAAGCGCGTCGTCGACGTGGTCAAGGTCTTCGCGCAAGTAGTGCACGAAGTTCCCTCGCAGCTCATCCTGGTTGGCGACGGCCCTGACCGCTCCGCCGCCGAGTGGCTCGCGCACGACCTCAAGATCAACGACCGCGTTCACTTCCTTGGCAAGCAGGACCGCGTCAACGAGCTGCTTCCTCTCGCGGATCTGATGATCATGCCCAGCGCTCTCGAGTCCTTCGGCCTCGCTGCGCTCGAAGCCATGGCTTGCAAGGTCCCCGCGATCGCCACGCTCGTCGGCGGCGTTCCAGAGCTCATCGAGCACGGCGTCACCGGGCTGCTCTATCCCGTGGGCGACATCGACGGAATGGCCGCTGGGGCCATCTCGCTTCTCACAGAGCGGTCCAAACTCAACGCAATGCGCGAGGCCGCCCGCAAGGACGCGCAGAAGCGCTTCTGTGCATCCCTTGTTCTTCCTAAATACGTGAAGTACTACGAGCGGATCTTAGGTGACTGAGACCCGCAGGAAATACGGAGAGCATCGCGCGGCTAAACTTCTCCCCCGGGAATAGCCGATGATTGGACTGGGACCTCTTGTTGAAAAATGACCGCCAACCCCAGCCCCTGCCAGAACTCCCGCACCAGCCTCACCGTCTCCTCCGCAGCCTGCGGCGGCGTCCGTAAAGTGACTCCGCTCAACGACGCATCCGCCAGTTCCTTGGCATCGGCCAACACCGCCACGCACTTCTCCGCGCGATAGGTACACGAGGCCAGATCCGCGATCGACGTGTTCTTCATCGGGGACACCAGCACCGTCTTTGGCGGAGCCATTCGGTCCAGCAGGCAGAAGATCTCCAGCTTCGACTCCAACTCGTCCGGCACACAATCGATGGCCAGGTCTGCCTCGCGCACCGCCTCTTCGATGGTCGAAACAAACTGCACGCTGGGCAGAGCCGCCGGCCCCAGTTCCTGCCGAAGATACTCCTGCGCGTGATGCAGATTGGACGGCATCACGTCTTCCAGCAGCACCTCAAAACCGGCGCGCGCCGCCGCTAGAGCAAGCCTGCGCCCCAGAGGTCCAGCTCCGATGATGGCAACTTGCATTGTCGGTCTATTTGCCTGAAAGAGCCTTCATCACATCTTCGGCGTTCGGCTTGGACTGGCCAAGATGCTCCGCAATTCGCGCGCGCTCTTCGGCGGTCAGCGTCGGCACAAGGGCAAGAATGCGGCGCAGAGTCACCGCGACATCATCGATGTAATTCATCAACCGGATTGCTTCACCTGAGAGCGGCATTGAGGGGTCCTCGTCGTTAGGTTCAGACCCCATTGTAGGGCGTTGGCCTCGAAGAGGTAAAAGGGGCACCCCACGCGCGGCGAAATCCGTGAAAGTGTAGTCACTCTGATCTGTATTCCTCATCACGGTAAGGCCGATCAACCGGACCCACACTGCTTCGATGGTCTGATCAATGACCCTGGTAGGTACTCATCGGGCTCGACGTGCTGCGTGTTCTCCCCAGGTGATTCTTCCGAAGGAATACGAATTATGGATGGTCCAACCCTCGGTAACGCAGAGCGCACTCTTCTCCGCCGCTCGGCCTCAGCTCTACCCGCGCTGATCTGCCTCGTCCTTTTCGCATCTGTCTCCGCTTGGCCGACCGCTGCCCAGACACCCTCAGAGGGGCACGGCTCCGCTGATCCAAACTGGTTCATTTCCATGTCGCTCGGCGATGGTCAGCTCAAGCTTCAGTCAGACCAGCGGTCCTCCAGCCGTGACCCGTCGTTCGCACTTGGCTTCGATCTGGGCCGCCGCATCGGTAGCCGGGTGCGGGCCGGACTCGAAGTGAACGGCTGGCTCCTGCAGGCCTTCGACCTGAATAACCCCACCGTTGGCGAAAGCGTAGGCCAGGTGATGGCTGTCGGCGATTTTCTTCCTTCGCGAACTCACTCGATCTTCGCACGCGCCGGCTTTGGCCGTAGTTCTTACACGATCAATCGCCCCACCGGCAACAATGGCGGCGGAATGTCATGGATCGCCGGCGGCGGATATGAGATCCCCGTCTCAAAGTCCGTTCGCCTCGTCCCGACCGTCGCCTACTCAGCCGGCAATCTCGGCAACAGTGCGCTCACGGTATCGCAAACACACTTGCGATACTCTGTGCTTGAGTTCAAGCTTGCAGCTCTTTACCGGTTCGGCCACTGAGCGAGGCTCTGCCTGATCGGCGCGATTGGGCGCGCGAACTCTGCCCAGGAGAAGTACTTCGTCTTGGCAGGACCTGCGGGATTTGAGCCCAGAGAAGGTGAAAACAACCTACTGCTGAAAGCGCAGCAGAATCGAGATCATTGCCTTCGACAGGTCATCCGTCTGCTCCGTCGTCAGCGTTGTCGATGAGAACCAGGCCGTCGTATCCACGTCTTCGCGTGTCACTACGATCAGCTCATACTCCCGCGAGAACCCCAGCGCCTTCCCGCTGAAGTTCACCTTCTTCTTCTCCGGATCGAACTTCAGGAAGAAGCCCTGGTCGTCTTCGCGCCGAACCTCGAAGCTGTTCTGTTCCGTGGCCGCCGGCCGCAACACCACCCGCCCGGCTTTCTTGTTGACGCTCTCGCAGCGAATCGTAATCACATCGCACAGAGCCTTCCACTGATACGGAAGCTGCCTCAGCAGCAACGCCGCCCGTGCATCCGCCTTCCGCTTCTCTTCCACTGCCACCGACCTCTTTGGCTCATACCAGGCAAGCTCCTCCTCCTCCCACGTAAGAGGAACCTTCTTCTCCGGCTTCTCCGATGCGGTCGAAGGGTCAGACTTCGTCACTTCGGCAATTCGTTTCAGCAGGGCGTCGGATGCGGAGGGGGCGGTGGCAGTGTGAGCGCTCATAGAGTTCGTCTCTTTCGTGCGATCTTAACCCAGCCGCACCCTCACTTCGCGTCCCACGAGAGTGGAAGGTAACGGTACTTTCCGGGTAGATTCCCCTTTTCGGAACTCTCCTTCCAGCCGCGCTCCGCACATCCAACCCCGCCCGCCTCTCCTCGCCTCCAAGGTAGTTCGCATGCGGCCAAGGCCTGTGCGTTCCGATTCGCCTCTCGGGAGTCCCCTGTGCCGCATTCTCAAAAACAAGATGTAGTCGAAACTGACATCCCTGCCCGCCTCGACCGGCTCCCGTGGTCGCGGTGGCACATGCGGATCCTCACCGCGCTCGGAACCTCCTGGCTCCTCGATGGCCTCGAAGTCACGCTCGTTGGCTCCCTCTCCGGCATTCTCGAAAGCAGCAACGGCCTCAAGCTCACCGACACAGAGGTCACCGGCGCCGCTACGACATACCTCGCGGGAGCCGTCTTCGGCGCGCTCCTCTTCGGCTACCTCACCGATCGACTCGGCCGCCGCAAGCTCTTTCTCGTCACCCTCGCCACCTACTCGCTCGCCACCATCGCCAGCGGCTTTTCCTGGGGATTGTTCAGCTTCTCGCTCTTCCGCTTCTTCACCGGGGTCGGTATCGGCGGCGAGTACGCAGCCATCAACTCCGCCGTCGACGAACTCATCCCCGGCAAACTACGCGGCACCGTCGATCTCGTCGTCAACGGAACCTTCTGGCTCGGAGCCACCGCCGGCTCCATCGCAGCGATGCTCCTTCTCCATGGACTCCTCCCTCAGAAAACGGGCTGGCGTTACGCATTCGGCATCGGCGGCTCGCTCGGGCTCATTGTCCTCATCCTCCGCCTCTTCGTACCAGAAAGCCCCCGCTGGCTCATGCTTCGCGGCCAGGAGGACAAAGCCGGCGAGATTGTCGGAAAGATTGAAGGCGACGTCCAACAACACACCTCCGGTCACCTGCCCAAACCCGAAGGCGACAAGCTCAAAATCAAAGTGCGCGATCACACACCGCTTAAGGAAATCTTCGCGAACATGGTCGGCGAGAATCGCATGCGCTCCGTGCTCGCCATAGTTCTAATGGTTTCGCAATCGTTCTTTTTCAACGCGGTCTTCTTCTCGTACGGACTCGTGGTCAAGCGCTTCTTCCACGTGAAAGACGAGCAGCTGCCCATTCACTTGCTTCCCTTCGCGATCGCCAGCTTTCTCGGGCCCGTCACCCTCGGGCGACTCTTCGACAAGATCGGCCGCAAGCCCATGATCACCATCTGCTACGGCGCTGCGGGAGCACTCCTCGCCGCCATTGTCTTTCCCTTTGCACACGGATCCATGGGCACCATGGGCGTGGGAATCGCCTTCTCTGTCGTCTTTTTCATTGCGTCATCGGCCGCAAGTGCGGCCTATCTCACCGTCAGCGAAATCTTCCCTCTCGAGATCCGCGCATTCGCCATCGCCATTTTCTACGCCATCGGCACTCTCATCGGCGGAGTCGGCGCGCCACTGCTCTTCGGCTTCCTCATCGAGACAAACTCCAGGCTCAACGTCGCTCTCGGCTATGCTCTCGGAGCCGTCCTGATGATCTGCGGCGCCGTCTGCGAACACTTCATCGGCATCGAAGCCGCCGGCAAAGGCCTCGAATCCATCTCCAAACCTCTCCAGAGCAGTTCCTGACCGCAAGCCCGTCCCAGGCGCCACCGCGCGCTGGTCTGGCTCCACGGCTTATCGGAAGTCCTTGTAGGGCTCAATGAAGAACCTGTCGACCAGGCGGTTGAAGTCTTCGGCGTGTTCGCGAAGGGTGCCGTGGCCGGAATTGGGAACGACCCAGAGGTTCGCATGAGGAATGTTCTCGTAGATCAACAGCGTGTGCGCAACGGAAATGAGATCGTGGTCGCCGCAGATAATAAGCGATGGCGCCTGGATGCTGTGGAGTTGGGCGAGAGTGATGTGGGGCTCCTGCCAGTCGAGAAGAAAAAGCTTCCGGTCGTTCTTCTCCTTCGCGGTGATGTAGATCTTGTGCTGGCCGTTTTCGTATTCCTTCTTCTCTCCTTCCCAGAGACCGGGCTGAAAGGCGTCGGCAGTAGGCCACAGATTGGCGCCAGTCGAAGCAAGACGCTTCACTTTTTCAGGATGGCGCATTGCGAGAAGAAGAGCGTTGATGCCGCCATCGCTCCAACCGATCACGTAGGCGGAGGGAATGTTCATCGCATCGAGCAGGGCGGCGTAGTCGTCCGCCATCATCTCGAATGTGAGGTTATGGTCAGGGTCGAGCGACCTGCCCTGTGAGCGGCTGTCCGCCAGGATCACCTTGTAGTGGGTGGCAAAATACGGAACGTTCTTCGAGAAGGCGCTCATGTCGCCGTTGTTGCCATGGATCATGAGCAGAGGTGGTCCGCTGCCGTAGACTTCGGTGTACATTTTGAAGCCGTCGATGTCGTAGAACTTCCCGGCGGCAGGGTTGTGATCGTACGGAACAGAGGCAGTTTCCTGCGCGCGCGCATTTGCGACGCACAAAGTTAGGGCGAACCAGATAACAGGGATACAACAGCGGGGAATTCGCGGCAGACGCACGTGACAGACTCCGGGCAAGGAATGGAAAGCTGTTGATCGCATCCTATATGAGTGCGCACGAGAGGCGCGCAGGTCAACGAGTTCGGATTGCGGCGCATCAAAAGGCGTTTCGCACCCAAAACAGAAAGGCGGCTCACCCTCCCACAAGGAGTGAACCGCCTCGCCGCATTCCGGACTAACTTCAACCCGCCGGAAATCTTCACAGCTGTCAGCTTTCGGCTTTCAGCTTCCAGAGATCGCCTCGCGTGTGTCTTCCAAGCTGATAGCTGATAGCTGAAAGCTGAAGGCTCACTCGTCCCCTCGTCCCCTCGTTCCTTGCTTCTACAGCGTTCTCTTAAACAACGGTGTTGCCAGCAGCAACGTGCCAATTCCAAACGCAAACAGAAAGATCAGATCCCCGCGAATCGCCACAAACCCGCCGTCCTTCAGGAGGATTGCCTTCAGCCCGTGCACCGAGTACGAAAACGGGTCCACCAGTGCAATCGCCTGCAGCCACTTCGGAAACGCCGACACCGGAGAAATCGCTCCCGACGGAAAGAAGAGCAGCGTGTTTAGCACACCGAACATCGCGCGCGGCACCAGCGGGTCGTCCACCCGCACCATCATCAGAAACATCATTCCGTTGAACGCCAGCGACGTCCCGAGAATCAGCAGGAACAGGTTCAGATCCGCTCCGGGCCTGAAGATCACGCCCAGCCCCGCCATTAGCGATCCAATCACCGTGATCGAAATCCCTGAGAGCACCGCCTTGATCGCGCCCGCGACATTCAATCCCATCACAAGCTCAAGCTTGCTGATCGGCGTTACCAGGTAGCCTTCGTGCACCCCGCGCGCCTTATCGTCGATGTACAGCATGCCGCCGCCGATCATCACCGATATATACATCGCCAGCGCCACCGATCCCGACAGCAGGTACTTCATGTACTCGACATACGGATACAGCTCAACGATCTGCAGCGCGATGTTCTTCACCACGCGATCTTCGATCACCGGCTGATTCAGCGCATTTACCAGCGACTGCATCTCGCTCTCGATGCTTCCGCTCATCACCTGGTCCGAGTTGTCCACCAGCAGCCCGATCCGAGGCGCGTCCTTTGCGTACACACGCCGCGAATACTGCGCAGGAATGATGATCGCAGCATCCACCTTGCCGGTCCTCACGTCCTCTTTCGCCTGCGTTTCGTTCTCGTAGTTGATCGTCTTGAACGTCGCAATGTTCGCCGCCACTGCATCGAACGCTTCACGCACCTTCACGGCCTGCGGTCCGCCGTCATGGTCCACCACCGCAACCTTCGCGCCCTGGATGTGCCCGCCATACGCATGCCCGAGGATGATCAGTTGCACGATCGGCAGCATCATCGACATGATCATCAACACCGGAGAGCGGAAGAACTTCCGCATCTCGCGTTCCACAATTGCCAGAAATCGATTCATCAGTTCGCTCCCGGCCGCGGCGGCATCTGGAACACGGCCTTCACTGTCTCGTCGCGCAACTGCCTGCCCGTGTAGTGAACGAACACGTCATCCAGAGTCGTGTTCTGCACGGAGAGCGACCGCAGCTGCTCGCCCATCGCGTTCGTCATCTCCACCAGCTGCGCGGTCGTCTGCGATCCATTCGAAGTCAGCACACGGTACACGCCGGCGGACTGCGACTCCACCTCGGTCACATCCGGCAGCTGCTTCAAGCGCGTCTTCCAGTCCTCATCCTCGCGGCTGAACTGCACCTCGACAACGTTGGATCCTGGCACGCTCTGCTTCAGCTCCACCGGAGTGCCCAGGGCGACAAGCGTTCCGTGATCCACAATCGCAATCCGATCGCACAACCTGTCTGCCTCCTCCATATAATGTGTCGTCAGCAGCATCGTTAGGTTGCGTGTCTTCTTCAGGTTGTTCAGCATCTCCCACACCGCGATGCGGCTCACAGGGTCCAGTCCCGTCGTCGGCTCATCCAGAAAAAAGATGCGCGGATTGTGCACCAGCCCGCGCGCAATCTCAAGCCTGCGCCGCATACCGCCCGACAGCGTCTTCGTCTGCGCGCCCCGCCACTTGGTCAGATCGACAGCCTCGAGAACCTCAGCGATATTCTTCTCGCGCTCCGCGCGCGGTACGCTGTACAGCTTCGCGTAGATAATCAGGTTCTCCTCAACCGTCAGATCCTGATCGCTCGTCAGCGCCTGCGGAATCACCCCGATCATCCGCCGCACCGCGTTCGGCTCCTTGGCCACATCATGTCCGCCCACGAGCGCCTTTCCGCTGGTCACCGGGATCAGCGTCGTCATCATGCGGATCAGCGTGCTCTTCCCCGCCCCGTTCGGCCCCAGCAGCCCGAAGATCTCTCCCTCGGCCACTTCGAAGTCGACACCCTTCACCGCTTCAAAGTCGCCGTACTTCTTCACGATCCTTTCCACGCGGATCGCAGCCGACCGATGCGGCAGGGGATCGTGCGTTGGCGTCACTGTCCTTGCGACCGACATCATTGCTTCACCAGCTTGTCTTTCGGGATGTACACCTCCGCCGTCATGCCCGGCACGAACTTCTCCTCGGCATTCGGAATCAGCAGCTTGATCTGCACCGTCTTGATGTCGCGCTTCCTTCCGCCATTGATGTCACGTTGCGTCGCAAAATCCGCCAGCCCCGCCTTCGCAATCACCTTGCCTTGCACGCTCGCGCCGCTCGGCATCACCACCTTCAACTCGTCGCCCAGCTTCACTGCGTCCGCCTGCGTCTCCGGCACCGGTGCATACACCCAGGTCTGCGACAAATCCATAATCGTCGCGATCGTCCCTCCCGCAGGCAGTACTTCCCCCTGCCGCGCGGCCAGCACATTCACCGGACCCGTAACCGGCGCATACACCTTCGCGTACCCCAGCTCAACACCAGCCTGATCGGCCAGAGCCTTCGCGTTCTGCACAACTCCCCGCGTCGATGCCACCGTCTTCAGCGAAACCTGCGCCAGCAGCTCGTGAGCCTTGGCCTGCTGCACCGCTGCCTGCGCCGCCGCCACATTGGCGCGGGCCGACTGCACCGCCGCCTCGGCAGCATTCAACGCCGTCTCCGCCTCATCGCGAGCCTGCGCGCTCGCAATTCCCTGCTTCGCCAATGCCACGGTTCGCGTCGTATCCGCCTGCTGATGCGCGAGGTTCGCCTCCGCCTGCGCCAGCGCGGCCTGCGTCGCCTTCACCTGTGCCTGCGCATTTACCGTCGCGCTTGAAACCTCGCCCGCATTCTGCCGCTGCGTCTCCACCGACTCTGCAAGCTTGGCCTGATTGCTCTGAACGTTGGCCAGAGCAGCTTTCTCTGCCGCGGTCAGATCCTCGCTCTCCACCGTCGCGATCAACTCGCCGGCCTTCACTGCCTGGCCCTCTTCCACGCTCAGCGTCTGGATCCGACCCGGAATCTTGGCGCTCACCAGCACTTCATTTGCGTCGACCGTGCCGATCAACTTCAAATCGCCCGATGACCGCGCCGTCACCAGGTACCAGACCAGCGACCCCAGTGTCAGCAAACCGAGGATGACAAACACCCTATTTCTTGCGTTCATGCTTCACCCCAAAAGGAGACTTATCGACTCGGATCTCCGGCATTGGCGTATCCGCCAGCACCTTCTCCGCCAGTTCAGCCCCGCGCTCGCGATCTCGAAAGATCGCAAGCCCCAGAAAGTGCACCACCGTCTTGCGCCGCTCCGCCAGCACCTCAGGAGAAAACGGATCGTACGGCAACAGCTCACGCCAGAGCTGCGAGCTCATGAAATAGAAGACATTCGTTCCCAGCGACGCGAGATGAATCTGCAGCCAGTCCGTGTCGATCAACTCGCCCGACGCGATACCCTCGCGCACCATCGACTGATACATCGCCAGCATGGGAGCGAATACGCGCTTGATCAGCAGATCCATCGCGCCACTCTCGCCCTTGTGCAGGCGCATCATCTCCTGCTGCATCAGGCTTTGAAACTCCGTCTGCGCCAGGATGCGATCGAAGTGGCCCAGTGCCGACCGCAACACGCGCTCGCCCGGCGATGCGTCGCGCAAAAACGTCGCCATGGTCGCGTCGCGCGTCTTTGTCGAAATCATCTCCAGCGCCGCGCTGTATAAGTTCTCTTTGCTGTCGAAGTGGTAATAGAGCAGCGCCTTGTTCACCCCGGCAACGGAGGCGATCTGATCCATCCGCGCCCCGGCCAAACCGTTGGCGCTGAACTCCTGCACCGCCGCGTCCAGAATCTTTCCACGCGTCTCCGCCGACCTGTCGCTCCCGCCAGCCAGCCCCGTCTGTGCTTCAATTTCCATTTTTGACCATTCAGTTTAACTAACTGGTTAGTAAAGTAGATCAGTTTGACTGAATAGTCAAATTCAATCCAGCAAGCACGAGTATGAATTGCGGAATCAGCGGTTTAGCGACTGGTCAGATCGGCTCTTAAAGGAACGACTCACCGGCCTGGCCGCACTCACCCTCGGCGACCAACGGTTCCCTTTTCAGCCGCCGCCCGCAGCGGCCGCGCCGCCACAACAGTGGAAAATTCCTCTTGACTGCATCTATGACACTTGTCGTAAATAGAACGACAGGAGTCTTACTGATGCCCGGAGTTCGATTGACGAAGTTTGAAATTCAGATCATGGATACGGTCTGGACCAGGGGAGAAGCCTCGATCCGAGAAATGCAGGAAGCCTTCCCCGTGAAAAAGCGACCGGGCTACACCACCATCCAAAAGATGGTCTACCGCATGGAGGAGAAGAAGATCCTTCGCCGCGTTCGAAAGGTCGGGAATTTCCACGTCTTCGCGGCAACAGTCACGCGAGAATCCGTAGAGCGCACACTGATTGGAGACCTCCTGTCCATCTTCGGAGGGCAATCACGACCTGTAATCGCGCACCTCATCGGAGCCAGAAAACTCACGCTCGAAGATGTGGAGTTCGCCGAGAAAACCTTGAGGCAGATCAAAGAAGGAGACGAGGGCCGATGACATCGAACCTTGTTTCCATTCTCCGCGACGCAGGAACGCCAATCGCAAATCATCTCTGGCAGTCAACTGTGTTTGTTGCTGCGATCGGCATATTGACGCTCTTCTTCGCGAACAACCGTGCTCAAATCCGTTACGCACTCTGGCTCGCGGCTTCGGCGAAGTTCCTCATTCCCTTTTCCGCGCTGATCGCGATCGGTAGCCTCATCCCGGTCTCCAAACACGCTGTACCGCTGTTGCAGCCCGCGTTAATCTCAGCTGTGCGCACCATCGATCAACCATTCCCCGCGCCCTTCGTTGCGCAGCATGTGAATACGCAGAGCATCCTGCAGCGCATGGAGGGATGGTTGCCTGCGGTTCTGATGCTTATCTGGGCTTTGGGCGCCGCGACGGTTCTGCTGATCTGGTATGCGCGTTGGCGCCAGGTCTCCAAGATGCTGCAAAGGTCTGTTCCCGCCAACGAGTCGCGCGAATCCGTGATCCTGCGGCGGATCGAGAGCAGCACTAACTCGCGAACACGAATCCGAGTGTTCACTTCCAAGGATCTGACGGAGCCGGGAGTCATCGGCATCTTTCGTCCTGCCCTGCTGTGGCCCGCACAGCTTTCTGACCGTCTCGATGACGAGCACCTCGAAGCCATCCTGGCGCATGAAGTTGCGCATGTGCGTCGGCAAGACAACCTCGTAGCCGCGATTCACCTGCTTGTCGAAGCGATCTTCTGGTTCCACCCGTTCGTATGGTGGATCGAACGCAAAATGATTGAAGAGCGCGAGCGTGCCTGCGACGAAGCGGTTCTGCAGTCTGGGAGCCCGGCCGACGTCTATGCGGACAGCCTCTTGAAGGTCAGCCGCTATTGCGCCGAGATCCAATTGGCTTTCGTTTCAGGGATTACAGGATCGGATCTGAGTAAGCGCGTCCGATCCATCATGGTGCTGATACCTGAAAGGTTGAGCATGGGCCGAAAAATCGCACTCGGCATGTTCTGCTTTGTTGTCACTGCCGCACCGGTAGCATTTGGCGTTATGCGGCTGATTCCTCTGAGCACTCAGGTTCTTCATGCGAATGGGCCGCTGCCTTCGTTTGAGGTAGCAACAATCAAGCCGCTGGAAGGAGCACCGCCTCCAATGCCGGGTGGTCCGCCGCCGCTGGCTCCTGATGAGGTGCGGCTGTTCGCGAATACGAGAGTTTTGATTTCAATTGCGTATAACGTCCAGGGATTCGACAAGAGCGAGATCATCGGAGGACCGGCCTGGCTGGACAATCAGATCTATGAAGTTCACGCGAAAATCAGCGCGCCACTCAGCAAAGCGATGCAGCAGATGCCTGACAGGGAACGCGACCGGCAGATCAACCTCATGGAGCAGTCTCTACTCGCCGAGCGATTCAAACTGAAGGCCCATTTTGAGACCAGACAGCTCGCTGAACTTGCGCTCGTTGCCGCAAAGCGTGGTCCAACCTTGACTCGTTCCGATCCGTCACTTCCACGGAATGGAGCGACTCGACTCTCAAACGGACAAAGTCAGGAACTGAAAAGTACGGGAAGCACAATTCAGGATCTTATTCAGATGTTGCAGTCGGAGCCGGAGACTGGCGGACGCCCGATTTTGGATAAGACGGGACTCACCGATTCCTATGACTTCACGCTGAAGTGGACCCAGGATCAAACTCCGGACGCATCCTCATCGCAGGCTGGCAACCCGTCTCTGTTCACTGCGCTGGAGGAGCAGCTCGGGCTGAAGCTAATACCGACGAAAGGGCCTGTACAGGTCGTAGTGATTGATAGCATCGAGCGCCCTTCGCCCAATTAGCCCATCGGCAACGTTTGCCTCTCCAGTGCCCAGAGGCCGGGATTCGATTTACAAAACGAGCGGATCGGCGATGGAGCGGATCCGATCCGAGTCGCGACCCCCGGCCTTACTGCGGCAATCCCATCTGGCGAGTAATCGCCAGGAACCTCGCATCGCTTCGCAACCCATCTATTCGCGGATCGGCCTTAATGTGCCACGCAAGTTCCAGGGACCGTTCTTCAGCCGCCCTGTTCATCAACTTGAACGCCTTGTCCTTCAACCCGATGCTCGAGTACATGGTCGCCATCAGGTAAGAATTGACCGATTCCTTCTTCTCCCACTCCTGCAGGATCTTCATCGCTCCCAGCCGGTCTCCGGATCGGATCAGCGAGTAGAGGAGGAAAGAGGCATTGTCTTGATCTCCCTTTGAAAGCTCATCCGCTTTCTTGATTTCAGCGATAGCCTCGGCATGTTTGCCGATTCCCTCATACCCAATTCCAAGATCCAGGTGCTCCAGGGCCTCATTCGGATTTGTGGCGACCCCTTCCTTGGAGACCTCGATCAGCCTTGGATAATCTCTCAGTTGATAAAACACAGCGGCGGCCGTCATCTGAGCTCCCGGCCCCAGATCCAGCCCGTTTACTTTCGCGAGTTCGGCAAGTGCTTCACTTCTCTTGCCCAGGAAGGCCAGATACCCAGCGCGATCTTCATGTGCGCACGAGTAACTTGGCGCCATCGCGATCGAGCGATCGAAAGCTTTCTCGGCCCCCGCAAAGTCCCAATCGTGCCGCCACAGAATAATCCCAAGCGTGTCGTGAATCTCTCCAACGGTGTCGTCAAGCTCGGTCGCTTTGTTTAGAGCTTCATGCGCTAGCCGAAACGCCGTCTCCGGAACCTCATAACGTCCCAGTGCGAGGTAAAGGTGCGCGTCCGCCAGACCTGAATAGGCCTCTGCAAACCTTGGATCGGCTTGGATCGCATTCTCAAAGTGCGACTTCGCCTGCATGAGCGGAGCGCGCATCGTGAACTGCGTCGATAACAGATATCTGCCGTGCACATAGTTCTCGTACGCCTGCGGATTCAGGTCCTGAACAGCTTTCAGCCGCGCCTGCTGAACCGGCGTCAGCTTCACGCGGATCTCGTTCGCAACCGCCTTCGCGACATCGCGCTGCAGGTTGAGTACGCCATTCAGCGGACGCTCATAAGCCTCGCTCCACAGGTGTCGGTCCGCAGGGCCATCCAACAACTGCACCGTGACGCGGACGTCCTCCTTCTCCCGGATCACAGAACCTTCAAGAATCGCGTCTACGTTCAATTCACGCGCTATCTCCGGCAGATGCTTTTTAGTCCCCTTGTAGTCCATAACGGAGGTATGCGAAATGACGCGTAATGGCTCGATCCGCGAGAGCTCGGTGATGAGCTCCTCCGTCATGCCATCGGCAAGAAACTCCTGTGATGAGTCACCCGAGAGATTCTGCAACGGCAGCACAGCGATCGAATGGATCTCATGGACCTGCGGTCTCCAGTATTTCAACCAAACGACCGTCGCGATCCCCGAAACCAGCATGAGAGCGGCTGCCACTCCAGCAATCCGCCCCCATCGGTGCTTTACCTGCGGGTCGGGCTCGTCTACAACTTCGGCGACGGATGCTGGGATCTCCTTGGCATCCACAGCCGACACGTCCTCCTCCGGTTCGTCTACCGGCCCGATAAACCGGTACCCCATTCCGGATATCGTCTCGATGAATCGGGGCTGCTGGGTATCATCGTTCAGAACCTGCCGGATCTTCCGAATGGCGGTGTTGATGCCGTTATCGACATCGACAAACACGTCCTTGCCCCAGACTCGCTCGGCAATCACCTCGCGGCTGACAAGCTTCCCCCGCTCCTCGATCAGTATCAGCAGTATCTGAAGTGGAATCCGCTCGAGCTTGCTCGTTCGCTTTCCTCGCCGAACCTCGAAAGCCGCGGCATTCAGCTCGCAGTCCCCTAGCCGAATGGGTTTTTCTGGAATGATGAGACCCGTGACTGCCATGCCGACCCCCACCCGAGTGCTCAGAATTGTAACCTCCTCCTGATACAGAAAGCACCAATTCCCTTCATTTCAGCGTTTTCGCGGTACAGAACGAATACAGGATCAATCCAGACAGGCTCCATTGACCCTGCGCCGTCTGCGTGGAACCATCTCCTCGGTTTCGCTTGTACTCGCCCCCCTGATTCCACAGAAACAGGAGCAGCCCATGCCGAAGTTAGTAATCGAACGGGACATTCCCGGCGCCGGTGACCTTACCGGCGATCAGCTCCGCGACATCTCTCAGGCGTCATGCAGGGTGCTCGCCAGACTTGGCTACGAGATTCAGTGGATTCAAAGCTACGTGACAGGCGACAAGATCTATTGCATCTACCGCTCGCCTACTGATGCGCTCATCCGCCAGCATGGCGAACTCGGCGGCTTCCCCGTTAACCGCATCTCGGCCGTTCGCAGCGTAATCGACCCCACGACCGCCGAGCTCTGATTCACGCCGCACCCGATTCCAAAACCAACAAGGAGAAGTACTATGACCCGCAAGTTCATTCCCCGCGCGCTCGGATATCTGCCGCTCGTTTCCATGGCGCTCTTCCTCGCTCTTGGACCATCAACCAGCGTCGCTGCCGAAGAAGACGAGCACGCCCATCACGCATCCCCGCCGGCGCTCGTGCAAGCCGTCCGAGATGCCACTAAGCAATTCATTGACGTGAATAACGCTACTGCGGCCGGCTATGGTCCGTTCCTCGGGTGTGTCAGCGGACCGGATCACGGCGCCATGGGCATCCACTACGTCAATGGTCCGCTCGTCGGCGACGGCGAGATCGACGCATCGCATCCCGAGGCCCTGATCTACGAACCGCGCAACGGAGAACTTCGCCTTGTCGGCGTCGAATTCATCGTTGATGCCGCCACCTGGCTCAAGAGCCATCCTGCCGCGCCCGTTCTCGAAGGCCAGACGTTCCTGCTCGTTACCAGCCCGAACCGCTACAACCTTCCACCCTTCTTCGAGCTGCACGTGTGGGCCTGGCGTGACAACCCTCAGGGCTCGTTCGTCGACTGGAATAACAAGGTCAGCTGCGACGGCCAATAATCTTCATTCTGGTTCTCTGACAAATGACAAAGGCCGAATCTCACCGATTCGGCCTTTTTCGCTTCTGCCGATACTTCAGTGAAAAGCGAGGCTTTCAGTTCATCGTGCATACTTCCTTTTCCAGGTACTCGCAAAGAAACTTGGCCACCGTCTTCAGCCGCTGTCGCGTCCCCTGCAGACGGGTCGCAAAGATCCCGCCTTCAAGTGAGGAGTAAAGAAACAGCGCCAGTTCTCCGGGCACGATCTCGGCACGAATCTCCCTGCGCTCCTGCCCCTCCCGGATGATCTTCGTCAGTCTGCGAACCACGGTATCGAACCCCTCCTGCGCGCACTTCAAAAGCGCCGGATTCCCATCGTCGTTCTCGATCCCGGTATTCAGAATCGGACATCCGCCGGGTATTGGCGACTCAATCGACGCGTACCCCTCGACATACTTCCGCAGCTTGTCCGCCGCGTTGGGCACCTCATCCAGATGGCCGAAGCGCAGCTTGAGAACCTCAGCGAACGCATAACGAAACGCCTCGACAGCCAGTTCCTCCTTGCTCTCGAAATGGCGGTAAATCCCGCCCTTCGCCAGCCCGGTCGCTTCCATCAACTCCGCAATTCCTGAACCCGCATAGCCGTGCCGGTTCAGGACCTTCGCCGCCGTCGCAATTACGTGCTGACGGGTCCGTTCGCCCTTGCGCATTTCGATTTCTCCGCTCTTGAGAATTATAGCGAACTTTTGCGACCGATCGGTCTCATGACAGTCCAATGAGACTGATCGGTCTCTTTTCCAGTTAACGGAGGTTCCATTGGCGGCAAATCCGGTAGCCCTCGAAAGCCTCAGACCTGCCGCTCCCCCTCAGCCTCGCCGCGAACCCGAAAGCCCCTTATGGCTTGCCGTCGCTGTCTCCATCGCCACCTTCATGGAACTGCTCGACACCAGCATCGCAAACGTCTCGCTGCCCCACATCGCAGGATCCCTCGGCGCATCGCAGGACGAAGCAACCTGGGTCCTGACCTCCTACCTCGTTGCCAACGGAGTCATCCTCCCCCTCAGCGGCTGGCTCTCTACTTTCATAGGCCGCAAGCGCTTCTACATGGCCTGCGTCGCCATCTTTACCGCAAGCTCCGTCCTGTGCGGTCTCGCCCCTTCGCTCCCCATGCTGATCGTCTTCCGCATACTCCAGGGTCTCGGCGGAGGCGGCCTCGCACCCAGCGAGCAAGCCATCCTTACTGACGCCTTCCCGCCGCATAAGCGCGCTCAGGTCTTCTCCATCTACGGCCTCGCCGTCGTGCTCGCGCCCACCATTGGCCCCACGCTCGGCGGCTGGATCACCGACAACTACGACTGGCGCTGGATCTTCTTCATCAACCTCCCCGTCGGCATCGTGTCGCTCCTGCTCAGCGCACGGCTGGTCCACGATCCGCCGACCCTCATTGCCCAGCGCTGGAAGCTGCTTCAAAACCTCCACATCGACTACATCGGCATCGGCCTGCTTGCCGTCGGGCTCAGCGCCCTGCAAATCGTCCTCGACAAGGGACAGGAAGATGACTGGTTCGGCTCGCAACTCATCACCGCCTGCATCATCATTGCGGCGGTGTGCCTCGTCTCCGCCGTCATCTACGAACTGCGTCACGAACAGCCCGTCCTCGATTTCCGCCTGCTCGCCAACCGCAATTTCGGCCTCAGTTCCCTGCTGGTCTTCGGGCTCGGCTTCGTCCTCTTCGCGAGCACCGTCCTCGTTCCGCAATATCTCCAGGAACTCCTCGGCTACACCGCCACCGACGCCGGCTTGGTCATCTCACCGGGCGGAGCCACCGTCGCGATTCTCACCATCTTCTCGGCGCGTCTCCTCAAGCGCATCAGCGCGCGAACCCTCATCCTCACCGGCTGGCTCATTGCCGTCGCAGCCAACTGGACCATGGCTCACACCTTCGATCTCGAGATGACCTACGCCTGGGCCGCATGGATGCGCGTCTTCCAGGCCTTCGGCTTTGGACTCATGTTCGTTCCCATCAGCACCGCAGCCTACTCTTTCCTCGCTCGCGACAAGGTGAATCAAGCCTCGGCTCTTTACAACCTCGCCCGCAATCTCGGCGGCAGCATCGGCATCTCCGTGATGACAACAGTGATCGCGCGCCGCCAGCAGTTCCATCAATCAGTACTCGGCGCGCAGATCGCCTCTCCCGACGGAAATCTCCAGCGGTGGCTCAACAATCTGACCGCGAGTTTTCGCGATCGCGGCCTCGGCCCCTCAGCCCAGCAACACGCCCAGGCATGGCTCAGTGCGCTGCTCACCCAGCAAGCCCGGCTGCTCGCCTACCTCGATGCATTCATGGTCATCGCGGTATTCGCCGCCATCATTCTTCCGTTCGCCTTTCTTCTGCGCGACCATCGCGAAGGCTTCAAGGCCCCGAGCGGCACACACTGAGCGAATGCACACCAACTCGCGTCCTTCCGGAGTCTCTCTGCTTTCGCCGGCCTAAGCGAAAAGGCTCACGCGTGTCTTCCCGCGTGCCGCCAGCGGCGGTTCAGCCTGTTCCGGCTCCGCGTCCTCAGGGGGATCATCCATTCCCCGGTCCGGCGTCTGGCCGTTGTTGCGATAAGAATCTTCCTCCATCCGACCGCTCGCCTCAACACCCAGCGCAGGCGCAACGTCCGCCGGTCCGCGCCGCATCCCGACCTGCTCCACCGGCCTCGTCCTTTCCACCGCGCCCACGTCCATCGCCGATCTCCTGTGCACCCCATCGGCCAAGATTGAAATATCTTGAATGCACCGTTCCGAAATACCGCCGAATAGCCCTCTAGTCCCTAGTCCCTAGTCCCTAGTTCCTAGTCCCTAGTCCCTAAACCCTAGTCCCTGATCACTACTCACTACTTCTTCGGGATCACGCTGATCGACCCATTCCGCTCCAGCACCGCATACTCCACCTGATCCCGGCTCGGCACCCGCGCCGCACGCGTCGCGATATCCACATCCAGATCCGTAATCCTCATGTGATCCATCACCTCTTTGCGCGACTGCCCTCGATCGACCAGCACCAGCGGAACCCCATCCACCAGCGCCCCCACCCGCGGGCTCTTGCTCTTGGCCCACGCCACCGTGCGATGCAGGAAGCCGACCGTAATCACAATGCACACCGCGTTCGTCATCGACCGGTCCTGGGCCATCGTTCCTAGGATGATCACCCCGCCAATCAGAAAGATCAGCACGAAGTCCAGCATGCTGATGCCCGAACCCGCCCTGCGCTTCAGCACGCGGACAGTGAGCAGAAGAAAGAAGTACCCGCAAACGGCATAAACAATGCTGACCATATCAACTCACGGAAACACAAACACGCTTGCCTCGATCGCCTCACTCCCTGCCACTTGCACGCGAAAATGCCGCAGTCCGGCAGAAGGCGGACTCAACGCAATCTGGATCGTCGCCGGGCTCGTGGTCGCCGGAAATACATACGTATAACCATCGTTGCCGATCGTCGACGTGAGCGGCTGCGGCGAAATCCGTGCCGCACCCAAATCCTTCACCACAGATCCGCTGACGAACACCGTCACCTTTCCGTCGCGAATCGCATTCTGGCTGATCTCGAGGTCCAGAATCGATGGCGTAAACGCCCGCTCCATCCTCTCGTAGCTCAGCACCACGGCACGATCCGGAGTCGTCGCCTGCGCCTTCGCCAGCCAGCCGCGCCCAAATACTCCGAGAACATCGCAAACAATGATGATTCCAAAGAACACCCAAACGGCATTCTCAAACTTCCACCACTTCCGCTGAAACTCGAGATCCTCGCCGACCGCGACCTCATCGTTGTAACGCGGAACATCGTCCTCGACCCGTCTCGTAATCGGACTCGCACTCATAGACATCACTTCTGTTCGCGAGGGAGAATCGTGATCTCGCCGACCGGTTCCAGTACCGCCATCCGGATCGACTCGAGGTTGCGCGTGCCAAAACTCCGCGCCGAATCCATCACGTCGTCATCCTGCAGCCGCATGTTGCTCAGCGCCTGCGTCCGCCACTGCCCGTTTGACATCAGCACCAGCGGAGTCCCGTCGATGATCCGGCTCGCCCAGGCATAACGCGAGCGCAGCCAGGCCAGCCCGCAGTGGCACATCGCGACGGTCATGATCTGGCAGAACGCATTGGTCAGCGACGCTTCCGGTCCTACAATCCCCGTCAGAGTGATACCCCCCAGGTAGAACACAATCACATAATCGAAGGGACTGAGCTGCTTCCCCGGCCTGCGCCCCGCAATGCGCATAACAAAGATCAGCAGCATGTAGCCGAATGCTGCCCGCACTATCGTGAACAACGCCACCCACACGCTCCGCACTTCAAGCTCGCTCTGAGTTCCGTGCTTCAGGCGGCTGCTCGCTAAGAGGTCCGGCTCGACTCAAAGGTTGCCACTTTCCGTGCGCTCTCTCAGGCTCGCGGCCTTCGTACGCCGTAGTGTAAGATTCGCGTGATTTACATCCCCGAGGTGAACCATGAACTCCGCACGTATCCCGCTGCTCATCGCCCTCCTCGCTCTCTCACTCATCGTCCCGGCACAATCGCAATCATCCCTGTCTCCTAAATGGGAAGAACTCACCGCGCCTGATTTCGTTCAGGCAATCCATCAATCTCAGGGCGTCTGCGTTCTCCCCTTCGGCATCATTGAGAAGCACGGGCCGCACCTGCCCCTCGGCACCGATCTGCTCGATGTCCGCTTCGCCGTCTCCAACGCGGTCAAACAGGAATACGCCGTCGTCTTCCCCGAGTACTACTTCGGGCAGATCTTCGAAGCCCGCCAGCAGCCCGGCACTCTCGCGTACAGCCTCTCCACGCAGCTCACGCTCCTTCAGGAAACCGTCAGCGAGATGGCGCGCAACGGCTGCAAGAAGATCGTCATCGTCAACGGCCATGGCGGCAACGAGTCGCTGCTGCCTCTCTTCGGCCAGAGTCAGCTCGCCAGCCAGCGCGACTACGTCGTTTACGTCTTCGGCCTGCCCAACGAAAACGTCCCGGGCCGCCCCGCCCTCAAGACGCCCTTCGATATGCACGGCGGTGAAGTGGAGACCTCAAACATGCTCATTGCACGGCCCGATCTCGTTCACCAGGATCGCGCCAATCAGCAGTCCGGCGCCGACCAGAAACGCCAGCACCTGCCCGAATCCGTCTACACCGGCATCTGGTGGTACGCGCGCTTTCCCAATCACTACGCCGGCGACGCCTCCGCCGCCAACAAGCAACTGGGCGAATTCGATCAGAAAGAGTGGTCGAAACAGATCGCCGAAGCGCTCAAGTCCATCAAAGCCGATGACGTCAGCCTCAAGCTGCAGAACCAGTTCTTCGAAGACGCCAAGCACCCGCTCGACACCAAACAATAGCTTGAGCATTCAACGTGCGTTCCAGTTGGCTTGGGCGCTACGGTGATTGCTGCATGCATATAGTGCAACACACTATCGCCTGAGCGGGCTCGGGATAGAAAGTTCTCCCGATATTCGACCGACGAGTTCACTAACCGCGGCCCAATCAGTCTCAGACCGCTGTTTTCTCAGATCCTCGACTTGATTCGTTCGTTGCTGCTGTTCTTTGACCAGCAACGGTACGTCCACTTTGCAGTCTGTGCGATGCCAACCTGTTGTCGCTATTGTTTCCACTCGTTTCTGTGTTTCAGCGAGGAAGTTGTCGAAGAATGAATATGCCGCAGATTCGAACTGTTGTGCCGGGAGCGTGAATTGTCCTCGAGGCAAGCACCATCTTTGCGCCTTCGTCCTCCAGCGGAAGTTGACATCATCCTTGAGGCGGCAGAAGCAGAAGTTCGGGCCTCCAACCATGTATGCCGTATCGATGGACCGATCACCGTACCACTCAGTCGCATCCCAGAACAATTCGTAGAGTCCATTTTGTTCGTCCGTATTGTCGATAGATTTCAGTCGCTGGCCAACGAGATCCACCCAACCGCCTTCTTCGATAAGAGCTGCGATCTCTACCGGCACAGGCTCAAGTGCGCTTGGGAGCACGCTTTGAATATCCTCAAAAATTCGAGCAACTTGGTAGTCGACGTATGGCGATTGATCTTCCCACTCACGTAACTGCTCGTCGGTATATCGTAAGACGTCCCCTAAAGGGGTAGAAATCCAATAATGTCCCAAGGTAAGACCGAACCAGTGCAAACTTTTATTGTCACCCTCTCCCCAAGGAGGGATGTCGTTGATTTCCTCCAGCTCGAAGTTGAACCGCAATACGCGACATTCGGCTGATTCGATCATTCATCCTCCCGAACGGCTTCAGCTCTCGATCAGCGCCGCCGCTGACAGCCAGAACGTTCGCTCTCCTAATCGATGGTATTCAACAGCGTCGCCATCTCACCTTCCTGCCCCTCGATCGACTCCAGCAGCCTGAATTGCGTCCTGCACCGATCCAGATTCTGCCCTTCACGGCTAACCTTGTAGTACGTGTCCCCCGCCAGATAATCCGCCAGAAAACGCACTCCCTGCTCGAAGACGATGACCTTCGCCCCCGCGATCAGAGACTTGCGTTCTTCCGCCGTCAGAAAGTCTCCGGCACCCGCCAGATAACCGCGCAACACAGCTTCAAAGAAAGAGAACCGCATCTGCACTTGCGCGAGATCCTTCTCATCCTCGGCCGCGGGACACGTCATCGTCCGCACCATATCGCCGAAGTCATACGCGGCGAAGCCCGGCATCACGGTGTCCAGATCGATGACGCAAATTCCCTCGCCCGTTTGCTCATCCAGCATCACGTTGTTCAGCTTCGTATCGTTGTGCGTCACGCGCTCCGGCAGCCCCGCCTCGACGAGAGCTCCCGCGATGAACCTCCGCTCCATCGCAAACTCAATCTCGGCTCGCACGTGCTTCCCGCGCCCCGCAACGTCGGTATCCACCGCGAACTCGAAGTCCGTGAACCGCTTCGGCGTGTCGTGAAAGTGCGGAATGCTCTCGGCCAGCCTCTCACCCGGCAGATCGGCCAGCATACGTTGAAACGATCCAAATGCCTTCGCGGCCTCAAACGCCTGACGCTCCGACGTCACCTCATCAAAGGTCTTTGCTCCCTCGATAAACCGGTACGCCCTCCAGTACCGTTCCTCGTCATCGACGTGCCAGGCGCTCCCCTCGCGCGTCGGCACCAGCTGCAGCACCCGCCGGTCCGCATCCGTCGCACTCCCCAGCCGGGAACGCACATGCGTCGTCACGCGCCGGATGTTCTCCATCACCGCTACGGGGTTCTTGAAGATCTTTGTATTGATGTGCTGCAGAAGGATGTGCGCTCCGCCGCGCCCACCCTCCTTGAACCTCACGCTGTAGGTGTCGTGAATGTGCCCGCTGCCGTAACGAATCGCGCTTTCAAGCTCCCCACTCGCCTCGAAGGCTCTCGCCACGGCAGCGACCGCGTGCTCATCCATCATCGCCAAAGCTTCCTTGGATACGTGCCGCCCTCGACGAGTCTCAAAATACTCTGCACGACTCGGGGATGATCTTCGCGATATGTCACTCCAAACCAGGAGTCGCCCGACCGCAGCACCTTCACCCGCGCCGCCCCCGCATGGATCAGCGTGTTCACCGTGCTCGGAATGTAGCACTCCGCCTTGAGGTCTTCTCCGTAGCGCTTTAGGAAGCGATGAAATTGATCGTGCAGTTGCCCGAAGATCTGCGGCGTGAATCCCCACATGTTCATGCTCACCATCTCGCCGCCATTCAGAATCGTTTCCTGTCCGTCGTCATCGATGTTGGTGATCACCGAGCCTTCGCGCTCAATCGACTTCAGCTCCGAGATGTCCTTCAGATAGCCCTCGTCGGACACGTGGCACACCCCCCGCGCCACCGTTCCAAATTCCGACAGAGTGTTGCGCAAAACAAATCCCACCATCGCGTAGTCCGAACTCCCGCTCTGCAGGTGCTGCCCCAGAACCTTGAAGCTGCCCGCGCCATAGAAGTCATCCGCGTTGATGACCGCGAACGGTTCATGAATCGCATTAGCCGCCATCAGAATTGCGTGCGTCGTTCCCCACGGCTTGGTTCGTCCCTCCGGAATCGAAAAGCCCGGGATCAGTTTGCCGACTTCCTGAAACACGTACTCCACCGGCACGCGCTTGTCATACCGCGACCCGATCGCTCGCTTGAATGCGTCCTCCATCTCCTTCCGGATGACGAATACAACCTTGCCGAAGCCCGCCCGCCGGGCGTCGAAGATCGAGTAATCCATGATGGTTTCGTCGTCGGGCCCGACCGGATCCAGCTGCTTCAATCCGCCGTAGCGGCTGCCCATTCCAGCAGCGAGCACAAGAAGTGTGGGAGATACCATGGCGTTCATCCTTCCTCACTCAGCGTTGCGCGCTCTCAGTTGGCAGGATGTCGAGCGTGAGTACCTGAAACGCCGCGAGATGGAACTCATGTGCCTCTTGCGCGCGAAGCACAATCGCCGGGCGCCCTGCGTCCTCTTTCCAAGGGCTTCGAGCACTATACACCTTCCCCGCGTTGGCTGGCAGTTCAAGCGCGTCGCTCAAACGCAACCGAATCACCTGCTCATGATCACTCGGATTCCGCAACACCAGCGTCGCCTTCTTCGGTGTCCACGCAGCCCATCCATACACCTCAAGCCACGCGGGATCGCCGCCCACCCAGTGCGTATCCTTCAGCACCTCCTGATTCTCGCGCGACCACTTCGCCGCCTCCGCCAGGTCGTCCCAGTTCTGCTTGCTCAACAGCGAAGGCGTGATGTACATCTCCTGCAGTTGCGTTCCAGTCCCGAAATACGAACGCACCTCGTTCCGGAAATCATTCCCCGGATCTTTGTTCAGCTCCTTGTGTTCTTTCGCATAGATGATTCCGTGCAGCATCAGCGAATTCAGCGGATACAGCGGCCCCATCTGCACCACGTTCCTATACGTCTGTGCATCACGATACGTAATCCAGCGCTCGCGGTAGCTTCCCACGCCGGCGTAGTCGTCGTCATCGCCGCCGCGCCAGATTGAATCCGCATACATCGTCCAGAACGGCGAAGCCCATGTCCCCGTCGTCAGATTTACAAACAGGTCCGGCTTCGCAGCGCGCAACTCCCCGATCAGGGCGATCATTGCCGCAAAATCGCTGTCGAATTTGCTTCCTGGAAAAACCGAATCTGCGTTCCCCGTCCCGTCAAACTTGAACTGGTTCACGCCGTATTTCTGAACCATGTCCAGTGCGACATCCTTGAACGCCTCGTAGTACTTCGGCCCCGACAGCGCATATCCCCCGCTCACAATCTCGTATCCCGCGCTCCTCCCAAACGAAATGCGCTCCTGCTTCGGCTTCGAGTAGCCGCCCCACGGCGACATCCACACGCCCGGCGCCGCTCCATACTTCGCAGCAGCCTCCTTCAGCGGAGTAAACCCATCTGGAAACCCGCCGTTAAATTTCCAGAGCGAATCGTGCTTGTCCCACCCATCGTCAAAGAGAAACGAATCGAGCTTCACCCCGCGCTTCTCCGTCAGTTCGTGCCCGAACGCATTGATCCGGTCCACCGCATCCGCCGCCGTGTACGGCGTGAAGTACCCCAGGTCGTACCACGAGTTGTAATGCAAAAACGTCCGGTACGGATGCGCCCTCTCCCGCTCCAGGTACGCCAGAAAGTCCCGCCGCATCTGCCCGTCTCGCGCAACGCCGATTACCGACGAATACGCGACCGACTGCTCCGCCTTCAGCGGCAACTCCCGCTCGATCCACGACGTCGCTCGTCCACGCCACACGACGCCTTTTGCCAGCGGATGCTCGAAGCCCAGAAAAACATTGCCGACCACAATAGGCGATCCCGCGACACCACCCACGACGCGAGCATCCACTGACCTGACATTGATCAGCTCCACTTGGCTGATCGCCGCATCCTTCTCGCCCCCGGCCGCGATCCTCATCACCTGTCGGATGTAGTTCGACCCCTCCAGCAACACCACCGACCATTCCACGCGAACCGACCTGTCCGCGCTTTCAAACTCCGCCTCTACCTTCTCGCCGGCATTTTTTGGGTGCCCCTGAGCCTGCCCTGAGCCTGTCGAAGGGTCCCTCGCACCTGGGGACCGGGGTGACGATTCTCGATGCGCTGGGTGCCCCAGGTCTCCCGTCTTTGGAGACCTGGGATTCATATAAACCTTCGCTGCGGGGCCAACGTGAACCACCTTCGCTTCCCCCACCCGCCGCATGCTCTTCGCGTCCAGCACTCTCTCGTCCGCCATCAGAATCCGGAACGGACCCTCCACACGCATCTCCGTCCCATGCAACCGGTCGCTGATCACCCCATCGAGTCGCCCATCTACAAACGACCAGCGCACCCCGATCGCGCGATTCTGCAGTGCAAAACTCGTCCCCTTCTGCGTGACCGACACCGCATCGGCCACCTCTGCTCGCTGCGCCACCGCGCGCATTCCCAGAACGGGCAGCACACACCCAATGAGCGCACTCCAGGCCGCAACCGATGCTCGATCCATCATCCTGGTCATATCTACAGCCCGCATCCTCCGCTCGCTCCTGCTTGCAATTGCCGATTCTACAGGCAGTTACCCACGCTCATTTTCGCCAGCTTCGCTGCCCCGCCCGCCCGCGCACCAAGGTCTTCGAACTCCCTTTCCGCCGTGCGCCTAACACGCCGCCATCCCCAATTCCAAGCAGAGAATATCCGCAGATAACACCACCTGGTGAACTAGATCACCATCTTGCCTCTAACCCGGAGCTAAAATGGAAACGTCACCAAGATCGCACTTTACCCGCGGAAGGAGTCAGAAATTGAAACGTTGCGCTCGTATTCTGTCTGCTGTTTTGTTGGTTTTCGCTTTGGTCGCCATCTCGGGTTGTAAGAAAAAGACCCCTCCACCTCCGCCGGCAACGCCGCCCCCAGCCGCTCCGGCTCCCACCGCCAAGATCTCGGCTCAGCCCGAGTCCATCTCGGCTGGCGATCAGGTGACGCTCACGTGGAAGACCACGGACGCCACCAGCGTCTCCATCGAGGGCATCGGCGACGTCCCCACCTCGGGCACCAAGACCGTGACCCCCACCGCTTCCACCAATTACCACCTCGTCGCCAAGGGTGATGGTGGAACGGCAGAAGACACAGCCCGCGTCACCGTCACCGCTCCTCCGCCGGTTCAGCAGCCGACGCACACCATGTCCGCCGAAGAAGAGTTCAAGCAGAACGTGTCTGACATCTTCTTCGACTACGACGCCTACGACGTCCGTGCCGACCAGCAGGCCACGCTCTCCAAGGACGCTGCTTATCTCACCAGCCACCCGACCCTCAAGATCGTCATCGGCGGCTACTGCGACGAGCGCGGCTCCAACGAGTACAACCTCGCCCTCGGCCAGAACCGCGCCGACGCCGTGAAGAACGCTCTCGTCCAGGCCGGTGTTGCGGGTGATCGCGTCCGCGTCGTCAGCTACGGCAAGGAGAAGCCCTTCTGCTCCGAGTCAACCGAAGCCTGCTGGCAGCAGAACCGCCGCGGCGGCCTCACCCTCGACCAGTAAACAACCTGGCGGCATCGACTCAACCTCGATGCCGCCTCTTCCCTGCTGCCCCGAGCCGATTCGTCGAGCTCTAAGCAGCTAAGTTCCCTCTCCGGCTCGTCTAATCAGTATTGCGTCAACAGCGCAAGCATCCCATCGCAGGTGATCGATGCCCAAAGCATTCACTCTCCGCCATCGTTCCGTTGTCGCCGCCGCAGTCCTCGCGGCAATTGTCGTGTTCACGCCCGTCAAGGCGCACGCTGCCTCCAAAGAAATCATCGCTCTCCAGACGCAGGTACAGCAGCTCCTCGACATGGTGCAGCGCATGCAGTCCACGCTCGATCAGAAGTTTGGTGTGCTTCAGCACCTCGTCGAGCAGACCGCCGACAACGCCAACCAGATGACGCAGACCGTGAACTCGCTGCAGCAGAAGCTCAACCAGCAGAACGATGCCCTCAGCGGCAAGATCGACACCGCCTCCGGTCAGGTTCAGTCACTCAATGACTCAGTCGACGAGCTGAAGACCCGCATCGCCAAGCTCGACAAGTCCGTGCAGGACCTCCAGAACCAGCTCCAGAACATTCAGACTGCTCCCGCTGGAGCCCAGCCCGGCGCCGCCCCTGCAGGCACTACTCCCGAAGGCGCACCAGCTCCCGGAGCAGGTTCAGCCCCCGGCACTACCGCTCCTCCAACGGCCAGCGGCGGAGCACCCGCTCTCCCGCTCAAGGAGACTTTCCAGGCCGCTCTCCGCGACTACAACGCCGCCAAGTATCCCGTGGCCACCGGCGAATTTCAGGACGTGATCCACTACTACCCCATGGACGACCTCGCCGGCAGTTCGCAGTTCTACCTCGGCGAGATCGCCTATCGCCAGCAGGACTACGCCGAAGCCATCAAGAACTACAACGCCGTTCTCGAAAACTTCAGCGGCAACCCCAAGGCAGTCACAGCTCAGCTCCACAAAGGCTTCGCCCTGATCTCGACTGCGAAGAAAGACGCCGGCATCCACGAACTGCGACTCCTCATCCAGCGCCACCCGCAGACCCCCGAGGCTGCTCAGGCCAAGGCCAAGCTCAATGCACTGGGAGTGCACTCCACCGCCTCCCAGCGCTAGCCCAAAGCTTCCCCACACATCTCCTTCACATCCGTCCGGTTTGCCTCGCGCAACCGGATTTTGTCTTTTCACTAGTTTTTTGGTTGCGCTACGATCCATCAATCCGCTATCTCTCAGTACGCGAACTGTCATGGAAGGGCACCACTTCACCGCTTGAGGTCGCGCCGATCGGCATGGCTTTGAAGGGGCACCACTTCAGCTGTGCCGAAGACAAGCCAAATAGAATCCAGGGCTTCAGCCCCTGAGGGATGCTCTTTCTTAGACTTCAGCGATTCTTGAACCGATCTCGACGCACACAATCAACCGCTATCCCCACTACACATCCCCAAGGAGAAACCATGGCCACCAAAAAACCCGAAACCTCCAAAGCCCTCGGCGTCACCCTCGAAGCCGCGCGCAAGGTCATCCGCGCCGGCGAAGAGAAAGCCGCCGCCATCGGTCAGCCCATGAACATCGCCGTCGTCGACGCAGGCGCAAACCTCGTCGCTTTCGAGCGCATGGAAGGCGCATGGCTCGGCAGCATCGACATCTCCATCAACAAAGCCTTCACCGCGCGCGCCTTCGACATCGAGACCAAGGCTCTCGGCGAAAACTCCCAGAGCGGAGACCAGTTCTTCGGCATTCACGCCTCCAACCAGGGCCGCGTCATGATCTTCGCCGGTGGCGTCCCGCTCAAAGCCGGCGGCCAGGTAGTCGGCGCCGTCGGCGTCAGCGGCGGCTCCGGCAAGCAGGACCAAACCGTCGCCGAAGCAGCCGCCGCAGCCTTCAACTCCTGATCAGTACTTCATACGCGGATGCAGCTGTGCCCCATTCATCGCACAGCGTCACCGTGCGATGAGTGGGAACCAGAGCCTTCTGAGCCCGATCCGACAAGCGTCAGGGCACGACTTTCAGTCGTGCCGTAACAACGCCAAGAAGAAAAGTCCGGGGCTTCAGCCCCTGACCGACCACCAACAAAAAGCCCCGCTCTCCGCGGGGCTTTTTCTGACCACTAATCAATGACCACTGATCACTGTAGCGCCTTCATCAGCGACTCCAGCGTCTCCTTCGGCGGCCGCGTAAGCGACTCCGGCAGTGTCGCCAGCGGCTCATCCACCATGTTCAGCAGGTCCGTAAACGTCGGCTTCTCCGTGTCGATGTAGAACACGCCGGTCAACACTTCGTGATTCGCCTCAGCTTCCATCAGCGTCTTCACGGCGTTCGCCTTGTCCGTCGGATCGTAGTCCTCCTGCAGCTTGCGAAGCCGCAGGCTTGATCCGTCGTGCATCTCAACTTCGTACACCGAGCCGGAATCGTAATCGACCTCTATATCCTCGAAGCTCGCCACGAATCCAACCTCGTTCACCGGCTCGTCGTGATCCTGCATGAACTTATAGCTCTTCGTCGAACCCTCGTGATCGTTGAAGGTCACGCACGGGCTGATCACGTCGAGCATCACCGTTCCCTTGTGCGCAATCGCCGCCTTCAGCATCGAGAGCAGCTGCTTCTTGTCGCCCGAGAACGACCGGCCCACAAACGTCGCGCCCAGCTGAATCGCCAGCGCGCACGTATCGATAGCCGGCAGATCGTTGATCACGCCCGTCTTCAGCTTCGACCCAAGGTCCGCCGTGGCCGAGAACTGGCCCTTGGTCAATCCGTAAACGCCGTTGTCTTCGATGATGTAGATCATCGGCAGATTGCGCCGCATCATATGCACGAATTGCCCTACGCCGATCGACGCCGTATCGCCGTCGCCCGAAACGCCCAGCAGCATGTTCGTGTGGTTCGCAAGAATCGCGCCCGTCGAAACCGACGGCATACGACCGTGCACGCTGTTGAAGCTGTGCGACCGGCTCATGAAGTAAGCCGGGCTCTTCGACGAGCAGCCGATGCCGCTCATCTTCATCACCCGCTCGGGTTCCACGCCCATCTCGTACATCGCATCGATAATGCGCTCCGAGATCGCGTTGTGTCCGCAGCCCGCGCACAGCGTCGACTTGCCGCCGCGGTAATCAAGGATCGGAAGCCCGATGCGATTCACTTTCGGATTTGGTGTTGCAGTAGCCGCCATTTTCTAATTCCCTTTCGAAGGTTCCGTTGAACTGGTCACTGTTGACTCGCGTCCACAGCAACTGAGAGCTGACAGCTGATGGCTGAGAGCTGCTCTTACAGCCCTTCCTTCGTTGCAAACTCTTCCGTAATGGTCCGCGCATCGATCGGCAGGCCGTTGTAGTTCAGAATGCTGCGCAGCTTCACCACCTGGTCGGCCGGAAGATCGAGCTTCAGCAGGCTTTCCAATTGCGCATCGCGGTTCTGCTCCACGACGTACACGCGATCGTGCGACGCCACAAAGTCGTGAATCTCATGCGCGAACGGATACGCCCGGATGCGCATGTAATCCACGTCCTTGTTGTATTGTTTCTTGATCTGGTCCAGGCTCTCGCGCATCGCGAAGTCCGTCGTGCCAAATGCCAGCACTCCAACCCGCGACGTTCCGTTTTTCACAGCTACCGGAGCCGGCACCAGCTTCCGCGCGCTGTCGAACTTCCGCGCCAGCCGGTCCATCACTTCCTGATACTCATCCGGCTTCTCCGTATATCCAGCCGAAGAGTTGTGTCCCGATCCACGCGTGAAGTACGCCGCCTTTGGATGCATTGTGCCTGGCAGCGTGCGATATCCGATCGCATCGCCATCTACATCCTTGTAGCGTGCAAATCCGCCCAGCTTGTCCAGATCTTCCTTCGTCAGCACCTTGCCGCGATCGAGCGGCTTCTCCGGATAAGCAAACGGCTCCGACATCCAGTTGTTCATGCCGAGATCAAGATCCGTCAGCACAAAGATCGGTGTCTGCAGCCGCTCCGCCAGATTGAATGACTCATATCCGAACTCGAAGCACTCTTTGACCGAGCCCGGCAGCAGCAATACATGTTTGGTATCGCCGTGAGACAGGAACGCCGTCGACAGCAGATCCGACTGCTGCGTACGCGTCGGCATGCCCGTCGAGGGGCCCGTGCGCTGCACGTCGAAGATCACGCCCGGAATTTCCGCGTAGTATCCAAGCCCCGCGAACTCGCCCATCAGCGAGATGCCCGGCCCTGAAGTCGACGTCATCGACCGCGCGCCGGCCCAGCCTGCACCCAGCACCATGCCGATCGCCGCCAGCTCGTCTTCCGCCTGCACCACTGCAAACGTCGCCTTACCCTCCGGCGTCACACGATACTTCTTCAGCAGGTCGGTCGTCGCCTCAATCAGCGAAGTCGATGGCGTAATCGGATACCAGGCCACCACCGTCACGCCTGCAAACACCGCGCCCATGCCGCACGCCGCGTTGCCGTCGATGATGATCTTGCCCGCCGTCTTGTCCATCTTCTCGATGACAAACGGATCCTGCTTGACCAGCTTCTCCTGCGCGAAGTCCCAACCAGCCTTCACCGCGCCGAAGTTCAGATCGAACACCTTCTGCTTCTTCGCAAACTGCTTTTTGACGCCCGCTTCGACAACCGCCAGATCGATCGACAGCAGCTGCGCCACCACGCCCACGTACACCATGTTCTTCACGAGCTTGCGCAGCTTCGCTTCAGGGCATACCGACGCGGTGATCTTGTCGAATGGAACCGGATAGCAGACGATGTCGTTGCGGTACTGCTTGAGGTTGAGACTTTCTTCGTAGATCGCCACAGCGCCGGCAGGCAGCGCCATCACATCGCTCTTTGCTGTTTCGGGGTTCAGCGCCACCAGAAATTCGGTATCGCGCGTGCGGGCCACATACCCGTCTTTGTTTGCGCGAATGATGTACCAGGTGGGAAGTCCGGCGATGTTCGAGGGAAACAGGTTTTTTCCGCTTACCGGAACACCCATTCCGAAGATGCTCTTCAGCAGTACGCTATTGGCGGATTGCGAGCCGGACCCGTTCACCGTTGCTACGTTGATGCTGAAATCGTTAACCACGCGCTTCTGCGTGCTGATCGCGCCCTGTTCTTGACCCAGAGCCAGGTCTCCTGTCGCCATTTGGCCGGATTCCCTTCAAATGAGGTTCCGCGCGCCACCCAGTTCTAATCGTCCGAAATTCATTTAAGACCGTCCGGCATCGTTGCAACCTCGCGGTCGCTGCCACCACCGGACTGTAGCTTCGGAGTTCGGGGTTCCTGGAAAAACGCGATGGAAAGCGACAAACTTCGCTCACTAGTGATTATAGTCACTTTGCAGGTTACCCGTACCGCACCCCTGCACCCCTATTTGCACCATAAGTACCTTTCCCTGCAACGTGTGTTGACCCTCGCAAAACCAGCGCGCCACCGCCTGTGATCCACGTCGGATTTCCAGAAACCCGGCCGCACCTAACTCTATGGTTCTAAACCGTGCGGACGGACTCGAGAACCCGCCCGGAGTCTTCTCGAAGAGTCCCTCGCCCTTCGGACCGGGGAATCAACTTCCCCTCACTGTTTCAAAAAGGCTGTCATCCTTGTCGCACGGGGCCCCACGCGTTTTCATCAGCGTGGGGGTGGTAAGCGAAGGATCTGCTTTTCTCACATACCGGGGGTGCCGGGTGCACCTGGTCCCTCGCACCTGAAGACCAGGGATCAACAACGTCCCTGCGAACACTTCGGTTGCCCCTATGTCACGCCGAAGCCGTTGCGAAGGCGGATGTCTCCCGGTTCTGGAGACATGGGAGACCAGACGGTCAGGTGTCCGGTCCCTCGCACTTGGGGCGAGGGAATGATACTCAAGGCTGAAAGCTGAAATCTGCAGGCTGAAAGCTGAGAGCTGAGAGCTGAAAGCTGAGAACTGAAAGCTGAGAACTGAAAGCTGAGAACTGAAGCTGAATCTCCCCCGCTCTTCACAAGTCAACCCACTCGCTTTTCCAGACACCCCTAACCCTCTCATTCCACTCCGGATTTCTCCTCGCCCCGTTTTGCAGTCTAATTACCCGCAAAAGCGCATACTGATCTCGTAAGTCAATCTCGATTTTCGCGAGCACCTGAATGAGATCTAGAACGGAAACACTCCGGATATGCACCTAACTCGCGCTCACCGAGGAATATGAGAGAAAGAGCAGCAGAAATAAATCTCGACTTGGAGAGGGGTACCAGAATTACTCGAATCCGGCCGCCAGCAAAGCCAGAAGCTAATAGCTAACAGCTAAAACCAAGCTAGCAGCGCGCAGCACTCGAATGCGCCAGCGCCCGCTTCACCGAGTCCTTATGCCACCGCACCAGCAGCGTCGACGCGATAATCACCAGCGACACCGTCAGCCCGATCCACATCCCGTACACGCCCCACTTCAGCACAAAGCACAGAATGAAACCGAGCGGCAGCCCCAGCACCCAATACCCCACCAGGTTCGCGATCATCGGCCACCGTGTTTCTCCCAGCCCGCGCAGCGCTCCCGTGCACACCGTCTGCACTCCGTCGAAGATCTGAAAAGCCGCCGCGATCCACAGCAGGCTCGGTCCCAGCGCCAGCACGCCGGGATCGTGCGTGTACAGCTTGATCAGCGGACCCGGCGCAGCCAGGAACACAATGCCCGCGCACATCATGAAGCCCGCACCCAGCGCGAGCGCCATCCAACCCGCGCGCCGCGCCTTCGCCGGATCGCCCGCGCCGATTGCATGGCCCACGCTCACCGCCGCTGCCGCCCCAATCCCTAGCGGCACCATGTACGTGATGCTTGCGTAGTTCAGCGCAATCGTGTGCGTGGCCAATGCCACCGGCGTCAGATATCCGGCCGCGAATGTGCTCAAGTTCCACGCGCCGACTTCGAGCACAATCTGCCCCGCCGCAGGCGCACCAATCCGCACCAGTTTCTTCAGTTCTCCAAGATGCGGTCCCGCCCAGTGCGCAAACAGCGGATGCCCGCGCTTGCGCTCATATCTCCACGCGCACGCCAGCATCGCCACCGCCATTCCAACGCGCGAAATGCACGTCGAAAGCGCCGACCCATTCACGCCCAGCGCCGGAAAGCCGAGCTTCCCGTAAATGAGAACCCAGTTGCCGCCCCAGTTCAGCAGGTTCGCCAGCACATAGGTGATCGTGATGACCCGCACCTCGCCCACGCCCTGCAGATACCGCCGCGTTCCGCCATAGAGCAGCAGCGGCAGCGTGCCCCAGTTCATGATGCTCAGATATCCCGATGACAACACCGCGACCTCGGGAATCACGCCAAACCGCGTGAAGTCCCAGCTCGCGATCGCCGTCAACAGCATCAGCGGCGGCGTAATGATCAGCGCCAGATACACACCCTGAGCCATCCAGCGATGGCACGCGTCGTAGTCCTTTCTCCCGTATGCCTGCGAAACCAGCGTGTCCAGACCCAGCATCAGCCCGATCCCGAACAGCGAAGGAATGTAGTACACCGCATTCCCCAGCGCCACGGCACCGATGGCCACCGGCCCCAGGCGCCCCACCATAATGTTGTCCACCACGCCCTGCGCCACCCAGCCCAGTTCGCTGAGCACAACAGGAAGCGCGAGCGCAATCATCGCTCGCAGTTCGCTGCTCAAGTTGGCGCGGCTTTGTCCCATGGTTCTACTTTAACTGTGACTTCGATGAGATTCAGCCGCGATGCGTTACAACTTGAGTCAAAAGCCGGACGTGTGCTTCTTCTCCCGGCCCGCGCGGCCGCGCCGCTGAACCGGGTCATCCGTCAGAAGATCCGACACTTGAAATTCCTTCTCCATCACTCCGCTCTTCTCGTGCCTGCTGTTCTGAGTCGCAACATGAATCCACTCATGCGCGATTACCCGTGCCATTGCCTCCGCCATCACCGTGTCTCTGCGGTCCAGATCCATGCCCAGCGCAATCGGCCTCAGCATCTCGACGATGCGCTCGCAGCTCACGTGAATGAACGGCTGGATCTCGCCACCGACTTTTTTCACCCAGCCGAGCGCCCCGTTTACCGCCCGCCGCGGTCCGGGCAGCAGCGTACAGTCTCCGACTACCTGCACGCTGATCACCTGCGCAAAATCGATCCCAACCTTCAGGTCGCGTCCGCGCAGCACTTCGAGCCCTCCGCCCAGCTCCCGCACGGAAGTGTCCAGGCGAACATCCGCGCGCTGCAATTCACGCACCAGTGCCGACCACTGTTCGTCGTCCATCGCGTGATCCGTAAAGATCACCAGGGTCGCTTTGCCGACGTGCGGCAACGGCCCTCCTTCGAGAGCCAGCGCGCTGGCGCCGCAAAGCGAAGTTGCATTCAGTGCCGCAAACAGAACCAATACCGAAACAACACGAGAGACCAACAACTGAGGGGAAGCAGTCATAGTGTCCACCTGCGTCGATAGTCGTCCGCTTCAAGCGCAGCCGCTATCCGTTTCTTGCGTTGAATTGTGAGTTGTCTATTGAGGAAGGGAAGGCGCGATGCAACAGTCTCGCCAGCGTCGCATTCTTTTTATCGTTGGCAAGTCCGTTCTCATACTCAGAGTGTGAGTCCGTTCTACATATCTGTCCAATAGATTGATATGATGGATCCCATCTGTTTCGGAGATAGCGATGGAAGTTCGCCAGCTACAGATCTTTCGGGCTCTCGCCGAGGAACTCAATTTCACGCGCACTGCCGAGCGCGTGCACACTGTCCAGTCGAACGTGACCGCCCAGATCAAGGCTCTCGAGGAGGAACTCGGCGTTCCGCTCTTCGATCGCCTCGGACGCCGCGTCGTACTCACGGACGCCGGCCGGCGTTTTCAGCCCTTTGCCGAGCAGGCTCTGCTCGCCATGGAACAGGGCGAGCGCGCCGTCTGCAACGAGCCGAGCGGCCCTCTGCGCATCAGCGCTCCTGAGAGCATTCTGACTTACCGGCTGCCGGTCATCCTCCGCAACTTCCGCCGCAAATTTCCGCATGTCGAAATCAGTTTCCTCTCGCATATCGAAACGACTCTCGCTGCCGAGCTTGAAACCGGTAAGCTCGATCTCGTCATCAACATGTGCGATGCGCCGCTGAGCCCTGCTTATAAATCAACGCGCTTCCACACCGAGCGCATCTTCCTGCTCGCCGAGCCGAGCCACCCGCTTGCAAAACGCCGCACCGTAAAGCCATCCGATCTCGCAGGCCAGCAACTGCTTCTCACTGAGCACGGCTGCGGCTATCGCGCCAAACTCGACAAGATCCTCGCCATGCAGAACATCCGCCCGGGCCACATCACGGAGTTCTCCAGCGTCGAAGCCATCAAGCAATGCGTCTCAGCCGGCATGGGCCTGGCTCTGCTGCCCGCGATTGTCGTCGCGCGCGAACTCCGTCAGAACCAGTTCAAAGCGCTGCATTGGAGCGGTCCATCGCTCGACATCGGCACCCACGTTCTTTGGCACAAGGACAAGTGGGTGTCGCCCGCCATGACCGCGTTCCTGGAACTCATCAAGGCCGAAGTCCAGCACGCCGAATCGCACGAGCGCTCCTGGCACATCCAGGGATCCTTCGCCGATTAGCAGCGATCCATCACTGCTTCTTAGGCTTCATGATGCGCAGCACCGGCTTGCTGTTCACATTATCCAGCGGGAAGTACACAAAGTGCGTCTTCGGATCCACGCTCACCGTGTGCGCATGCGGCATGTTGCAGTGCCCCACCGCCTCAAGCCCGCTCCCGGCAAACCGAAACACACTCACCGTGCCTGATTCCGCCGACACATACAGCAGATTCAATCCCGCGTCGTACGCCAGCACATCCGGATCGTCACCTACATGGTGCACTGCAAGCTGCTTCCCTTCCTTCAGGTCGAACACCGCCAAGGAAGCGTTCTCCTCGCCCGCGACAAATGCCAGGTGACGCTGGACGTCGAGCGCAATCCCGTGCGGATTCTCGACACCGGACAGCTTATGCCGCGCGATGATCTCCATCTTCCCCGGGTCAATCTCCACAAGCTCATTCACTCCATGAACTGCCACCAGGATGTGCCGCGATATCGGATCGAAAACCGTATTGCCTGCTCCCCCGCCCAGCGGGATATTTTTGATCAACCTGCTGCTTGCTGCATCGACCACCGCTTCAACGCCGCCGTGCTCATCGGAGACGAATACCCTTGTTACCGCCGGCACAAATGCCAACCCATCTGGATAATCGATCGGGCCCGCCTTGCCCACGATCTTCAAAGTTCTCGTATCCAAGGCGATCATCTGGTGGTCACCGGTTGCTGACGCAAATACTCGCTCCGAATCCGGAACAGCGATCACCCCATGCACCCGTTCAAATCCGTCCAGATTCGCTATCGTCTTCCGATTCGCAGTGTCGAACACCACGAGATGATCGTCATTCATGTGCGCTATATACAGCCGCCCATGTTCCGCGTCCATGCTCTGGTAGTCGAACCGCACCGCCGCACCCGGCATCGGCACATCGGCAACAAGGTCCATCAACTGCTCGCAACCGGTTCGCTGCGCGCGGCCATCTCCCAGACACAGCATCAACATCGATAAAACCAAACACCAACGCATACGATCCTCGTGGTCTTTCCCTAATCCCTGGTGCCTAGTCCCTGTATCTCAAACCGATAAGTCCCCGCAGGAAGTTCGAATCCACCATCTACCTTCTTCACCTTCGGACTGCCGCTCAGCGCGCCCCCATCGATCTTCCACTTTCCCGCTTCCGCTGGGGTCAACTCCAGCCTCCCCGTCGTATTCGCGGGCAGCGTAACGTTCCACTCCGCCGAGTCTCCGTTCACGGTCCACCCCGACATGATCTCCCCGTACGACGATTGATACCTGAACTCCAACGGCGATAGACGCGCATCGAACACGGGATGCAGCGCCACCGTATGGAACCCCGCCTCGAGCGGCGTGGTATCGATCCCGGCAGCGTACCGGTAGATCCAGTCAGCAACCGCACCGTATGCATAGTGGTTGTACGAGTTCATCTGTGGATCATCCGTCATCTGGTCGCCATTCCACCGCTCCCACGTCGTCGTCCCGCCATGTTCTACAACGTATCCCCATGACGGCATCCCCGTATTCAGCAGCACGTCGTATGCAAGCTTCTTGTGTCCCGTTCGCGTCAACTCTTCCAGCAGATAGGGCGTCCCCACAAAGCCCGTGTTCAGCAGGCCGTGATTCTCCTCAATCTTCTTCACCAGTCGATCCGCCGCCGCGCTGCGTAGATCGTCCGGCAGAAGATTCATGTGCAGGGCCAGCACATAGCCCGTCTGCGTGTCGCCGCCCTTTGCCTTCGCATTTGGATTGTTGATGTCTCCGAATGGATTGGGCCCGTTATCCGCAGCCGGTATGTACGCCTCCTTTTCCACGAACTTCTTCTGGAATGCCTCGCGAATCTTATCTCGCAGCTTCGCGTAGTGTTCTTCTTCTTCCGCGCGCCCTGTGGCATGCGCCATCTGCCGCATCATCTCCACGTCATACGCCCAGTACGCTGTGGCAACAATGTCCTCTTTCGTCCGCCCTTCGAGCGAGAGCCAGTCCCCGAACGGAACCCCCGAATCGACATGCCAGATCCCATTCGGATTTCGCGTCTCGATTCCGTCTACGTACTTCCGCATTGCCGCCCAGTTCTCGTCGACCACCAGCGTGTCGCCCGTCTGTATCCACGACGTCCACGGAATGATCACGCCCGCATCGCTCCACGCAGCTCCCGTGCCCATCTGCTCTCTCGCGGTTCCCGGCGCATAGATCCCGTAGTAAGGATTGCCCACCTGCGTCCCGCGCAGATCCGCCGCAAACTTCCGCGAGAATGGCGCAAGGTCCGCGTTGTACGAAGCCGCCCGCCAGAATACCTGCGCATCCGCCGACCAACCCAGCCGCTCATCCCGCTGTGGACAATCCGTCGGCACCCCGACGAAATTCGATCGCTGCCCCCACAGAATATTGCTCCACAGCTTGTTGATCATGGTGCTTCCGGTCTTCAACTCTGCCGTAAACGGAAACGCGGTATGCAGCACCAGCGCCTTCACGTCCTCCACCTTCGGCGCAGACTGCAGGCCCGACACCTCGACATACCGAAATCCATGAAACGTAAACTGCGGAACCAGCTCTTCCTCTCCATGCCCGCTCAGAATGAAGTGATCCGTCACCTTCGCAGTCCGCAGATTCTCGGTATACAAGGTCCCATCCGGATTGAGAACCTCTCCCGCGCGCACCTGCACATCCGTACCAGCCGGCCCGGCAACACTCAGCTTCTCCACGCCCGCCATGTTCTGCCCAAAGTCGTAAATGAACACGCCCGGCTTCGGCTCTGTCACCTTTACAGCCGCAATCGTCCGCTCTACCCGGATCGGCTCGAAGTCCTGCGCCTCGATCGCAATCTCCTTTGGCTCGATCACCTGCGCTGGCTGAAAAGTCTCTGCTTCTCTCACTGCGGAGAGCGCTCCGTTCATCACGCTGCTTTCCTGATTCACTAAACTATCGTGATCAGCGGGCGTCGCGATCCTCAAGTCCTGCCTCTCCCCGTCATACAGCTCCGAACTCACGATGTAAGACGGTCCCGCCTTCCACGTCTCATCCGTCGCCACCCACTCCACGCGTCCATCCTGATGCTCGATGCGCAGCTGCGCCCGCAGCGCCGGCGGAGTGTTCCCATAGTTGTTCGGCTGCTGCAGCCATTCCAGCGCAGTCGAATACCAGCCCGGCGCAAGCAGTGCGCTGATCACATTCCCGCCGCTCCTCACCAGCCCGGTCACGTCATACGTCTGGTAGGGCACATGCTCGCGGTAATCCGTCCAGCCCGGAGCCATCACGGAGTCTCCGACGCGCTTCCCATTCAGAAACAACTGATAGGTCCCCAGCGCCGTCGCATACAGCCGTGCCGACTTAACCCCCGCCTTGGCATCGAACTCCTTCCGTAGTTCCTTCACACTGTCTGGAATCCACGGCGCAAGCACCGGTGGATTCCCCGGCCCTGGCTTTTGCTCCCATACCACTGCGCCCTTCCACCCGGCATCATCGAAATCCTTCGTCTCCCAACCCGATGCCGGCTCTGCCGCGGTCTTCCAGTTCGCATCGCTCACCGTCGTCGACGAAGTCCCATCCGCATACAGCACCACCACCGTCGCGATCATCGGCGGCGCGTCCGATCGCCGGCTCTCGCCATACTTGTCGATGTAGTGCACGCTCTCAATCGCGATAGTGTTCTTGCCCTGCGCAACCTGCCCCGTCACGTCGGCGCGCACAAACTTCTTCCAGGGCAAATGGTGATACGGAGGAAACGCCGCAGCAGTCAGCACCTTCTGCCCATTCACCCAGGCCGATACCGTATCCTCAGCGGTGGCGAACAGCACCACCTGCTTCACCGGTCTGTCCACATCCACAAGCACCCGGTAGGCATACTTCGTCTCGCTGTCCGGCTTCCCCGGTTTCGCGTCGGGATTCGCAATCCACTTCGCCGGCGCCTTTCGCTCCGCGGCCTCCTCCGGCGTCTCCCAGCCGATCCATGCCCCCGTCCACGCGCTCGCGCTCCCGGAGCCGGAACTCATCAGGCCCGTCTCCCACCACTCCGCTCCGCTCGCCGGATACTGCTTCCCGTTCGCTCCCCACACGCTTACCCGCCAGAAATAACGCGCGCTCGCCTTCAACGCAGGTCCGACGTATTTCACGTTCAGCGACTGCCCTGACGTCACCTTCCCGCTGTCCCATACGTCTACTTTGTTCCCAGCCAGCAATTCCGGTCGTGTTGCTACCGTCACGCGATAAGCGGTCTGCTTCGCCCCGCGCGTGCCATCGCTCAACTGCCACGAAAACCGCGGAGCAGCATCGTCAATTCCCAATGGCCGATCGAGATTGTCCACCTGCAGATGCACTGGACCTCGAGCAGCCGACGTCGCCACAAGAAGGCAAGGACAAAGAAAGCACATCAGACATATCAGTTCGGCGAAACGGCGCATGGCGCGAGCTCCTTTGGTGCACGGATTACTTCTGCGTGTAAATCGCAGAAAGTATTACGCGCCATCCATCAACCCCGCAAATCCATGTCACCGCGCCCTCCCGGAATCGCGCACCAACCCTCTAGACTGATGACTGACCACTGATCACTGAAAGCTGCTCTATGCAACGACCTCTCGCGCTCTCCTCAGAAGACTTTCGCGCCCTTGCGCACTCCCTCTCCGATTTCACCGCTGACTACCTCGAGCGCCTGCCGACCCTTCGCTCTTATCCGGAACATATTCGTGGCGTCGCGATACAACAGCTCTTCTCCGGGGACATCCCGCAGCAGGGTCTTGGCAGCGCAGCTTTTGATCTGCTTCCCGAAATCTTCGAGAACTCCCGCCCTGCCTCGCCGCGCTTCTTCGGATACGTCTTCGGCTCCGGCGAGCCCATTGCCGCTCTCGGCCAGTTCGCCTCTGCAGTTCTCCATCAGAACGCTACGGCCTGGCGCTCCGGCCCTTCCGCCAATGCCATTGAGCGCACTGTTGTACGCTGGCTCGCTTCGGCCATCGGCTGCGAAGGATTCTCCGGCAGCCTCACTCTTGGCGGCTCATCCGCAAACCTTATGGGGCTCTGCATGGCACGCGAAGCCAAAGCCCCTGCAAACCAATCCGGGGTTCGCGGCGGCGTCCTCTACTGCTCCACGGAAGCCCACATGTCCAACACCAAGGCCGCCGCGCTCCTCGGCCTCGGCCACGACTCCGTCCGCCTCATCCCTGTCGACGACGCATTCCGGATGCGAGCCGAAGCTCTTCGCGAAGCCGTTCGGCACGACCTCAGCGCCGGCCTCAAACCCGTCGCCGTTGTCGCCAGCGCCGGAACCACCGCCACGGGCAGCATCGACCCGATCCGAGAGATCGCCGCCCTCTGCCGCGAACACAATCTGTGGCTGCACATCGACGGAGCCTTCGGCGCTCTCGCGTCACTCGCAATCCCTGAAGCCTTCGACGGAATCGACCTTGCAGACTCCATCTCGCTCGATCCCCACAAGTGGCTCTATCAACCCACCGGCTGCGGGTGTCTTCTTTATCGCGATCCTGCCGACGCACGTCGTGCCTTCTCACACTCCGGCGACTACGCCCGCTCTCTCAGCACAGACCCCATTGAAGGCTTCGCCTTCTTCGAAGAATCCATCGAGCTCTCGCGGCCGTTCCGCGCACTAGCGCTCTGGCTCTCGTTGCGATACTTCGGACTCCGCGCCTTCCAGCAATCCATCAGCGACGACCTCCATCTCGCCCAGGTCCTCGCCAGCTTCATCGACGCCGAGCCCCGGCTCGAACGCCTCGCTCCGGTCGCTTTAAGCGCCGTCTGCTTCCGCTACATCGGGAAGTCCGGCGGCGCAGGTTCGTCCGACCTCGACGACCTGAACCGCCGCATTCTCGATCGCGTCATCCGGCGCGGCCGCGTCTATCTCTCGAACGCAACCATCCACGGCCACTTCTCTTTGCGCGCCTGCATCGTCAACCACCGAACCACCGAGCCCGACGTCCACGCCATCGTCACTGAAGTCCTCGCCGCCGCGGATGAACTCCAAGGTTGACCAGGGGTGCCCCGGCTGCCCCCGAGCCTGCCATGAGCCTGGTCGAAGGGTCACTCGCTCTTGGGGACCGGGGAAACCGGCGCCCAACTACTCCCGATCCACTTCTCTCCGCGTAATTTCGAACAGGAACCAGTGCCTTCTCTCTCCCTGGTCGATCCAGTTTTCCAGCAGGCTCGCCGTCGCGACGTCCCTACCCTCATCACACAGATCGTGTGTCTCGCGCATACTCTGGATGAGCTGCCGCTCGTTTTCCCGCAACTCCGCCAGCATGTCCTCGGGCGTCACGTACTCCGCATCGTTATCCGCGATCCGCTGCAGCCGCGAGATATGGCCGATCGACCGCACCGTCGTACCGCCAATCTTCCTCACGCGCTCTGCGATGTCGTCCGTCATCGCAAACAGCTGCTCGCCATGCTCATCGAGCAGCAGATGGTAGTCGCGGAAGTGTCTCCCGCTCATATGCCAATGAAAATTCTTCGTCTTTACATAAAGGCCGAACACATCCGCCAGCAGCGCATTCAGCGCGCCAGTAATGTCCTTGACTGCTTTGGATTCAAGATCGGTCGGGGTTGCCAGCGGAGCCTTCTGCCGTTCAGCGAGTACCTGCGTCGATGCCATTCCTGTCACCTCTCGCAGCTAAGATGTCCGCGGCACATTACGGTTGCAATAATTCCGGGAAATCCTTCCATACCCCTATATAGATCTCGCAACAACTTTCATCGCGCATCAACGCCCTGCATGGCAGAGCGCTTCCACGAACGTCAGAGATCCTTAACTTGGTAAACGGAATGAAAAGCCCGAAAGAAAAGCCCGGCTAATCTCTTACCAGCGATCGATCGTGAAGTGATCCAGGTACAGCGTTGAAGATCCGCTGGTACCCAGCCCATCCACCTGGAAGTTGGCCACCAAAGCGCCGAGTGCCCACCCGAGGGAGAAATCCGAGTTCACCGTCTGGTTGATCGGTGACTCCACGCCATCGAACCATACAGAGTGGTACGTCACATTCCCTGAATCATCACGCGAAGTAACGATCTGGATGTGATGCCACGTGTCTCGCGTCCATTTGGCTGGATTGCACGGAGCCGCCGACTTGATCCATTTTGCTTGCGGCTGCGTCGGCGTACCCGCATTCGTCGTGAACTCCCATGTATTCGAATACCCGGAACACTGGAACGCGTAGATCACCGTGTCCCCATTCCGCATCACCTGGTTGTTGTCCATCTCCAGATTGCTCACAACGCTCCCGGATGAAATCCACACCTCGGCGTCATACACAAAGTTCTTCGAGTCCGTATCATTCCCATACGTGACCGAGTAGAGTTCACCGCCGGAGTTGGTGTACGTCGTGTAGAACTTCGCCGCCTGCCCGCTCAGCGACGGATCGCTGACCAGGATCATCGATCCGACCGAAGTGCCCGACGTGCCGGGATCATGCTTGATCCTCCAGTTCGGAAGCAACTGAATCTCTGTTTGGCTCCTTGCATAGGAGGGAATGGATGGTCCGGTTGGCGCTGGAGCAGGAGTCGGCGCCGGTGCTGAAATGTCATAGCTGGCTTGCGCCACGGCGCTGTTCCCGTAGCCCTGCGCCACCGCGATTGCCTTAAGCGTCATCGAGCTTGCAACCGCCACCGGGCCCGCATAGAGATGAGAGGACGCCGTGGGTGTAGAACCGTCTGTCGTGTAGTAGATAGCTGCGCCTGAAGTTGCTGACGAAATCGACACGCTCTGCGCAGTTGTAAACGTACCCGACTGCACGGAGAAGGATGGAGTAGCCGCCTGGGGCGACGCAGCAGTCGTGGTCGGCGTCGTGGCTACGTTCACGCTCACCTCCGCTTCGCTGCTCACATTCTGGCCCAGGCACTTTACATGCAGCACGTGTGGCCCTGCGGTTGCAGCTACCTGTGCGCTGAACGACGCCGGCTCCGACACCCACTGGCCCGCGTCTACCGCGTAGCTCATCGAGACCACGGGTTGCGATCCGCACGTTGCCGCGCTGGCGCTCACCGTAAATGGCGAGGTCACGCTGGCTCCGTTGAACGGCGCCGCGATGGTGATTCCGGCACTGAGTTTCGAAGTGATCGATGAGGAGGGAGCCGAACAGCCTGATATGGCGACGACGATCAGCAGACCCGCTACCCCGAGAAAGTTCGCCGTTGATTGCTGAACGCTCCCGCCCGTTTTGGCGCCTGCGCGAGTGTCAATTCCAGCCTTCGAGGCCGCCAGGAATACCGATCCGCGGACATGCGCACACTTCTTCGCACCAGAGAACATCGGGGCCCCCACATTCGAGCTAGATCAGGGTGCGAAGAAAAGCAGAATCGGTTGTGACTTACCGAACGCCCGCGAGCGCGGGACACAAGCCTGTTCTTGCAAGGTTGCGCGAGCCAGGCTCATACCCGCGCATCCGTTCGTCTGTAGCTTTGTAGCGAAACCAGAATAGCGGCTGTATCTCCGCTCTTGAAGCAAGCGTAGATCCGCGCGAATTACTGAGGTAATTCGGCAAAGAAGCGGAACTGCGGAATCAGTACGAAGGTCGCATGAGCATGCGCCCTGTTGACTCAATGCCATCGAGATTCCGCACTTGCCTGATCCCTAATCCCTGTTCCTTCCCTAATCCCTGTTCCCTAATCCCTGCCTCACGCCACCGTCGGCCTTAACTCCACCTTCTTCGTCCGGATTGTGATCGTCGCCGGCGTCAGCTCAGGCCCGTCCCAACCTTCTTTCGAAGCTTCGATCTTGATCTCGCCCGGCTCCTTCGTAGCCTGCACGATCACTTGCGCCAGCCCATTGAATAGCGAGCGCTTCGGAGCCTTGTCGCTCTCCTGGCAATTCGGATCGCCGTTCCCCACTCCGATCAGCGCGCCGGCTCCAGTTACCTTGAATCCAATGTGGTTGTCCGCCAGCGGATTCAGCCGTCCTTCCTTGTCCAGCCCCTCTACCCTGATCACCGCCACATCTTCGCCGTCGGCGTTGATCTCCGTCCGGTCCACCGTCAGCTTGATCGCCGCAGTGTCGCCCGTGCTTTCGCGCTTGGCCGTGTGCACAACCTTGCCGTCCTTGCTCCCGCGCGCCTCAATCACTCCCGGCTCGTACTTCACCTTCCACTGCACGTGTCCCAGGTGCGGAACCTTTTGGCTCCCCGCGCTTTTCCCATTCACAAACAGCTCCACCTCATCCAGGTTCGAGTACACCCACACCGGAATCTCGGTTCCCTCGCGCCCCGTCCAGTTCCAGTGCGGAAACACATGCACCACCGGCTCCTTGTTCCACCACCACGCGCGATAGTAGTAGTAGTTGTCCTTCGGGAACCCGCACATATCCACGATGCCGAATTGCGAGTTAATCGACGGCCACCCGTAGGGCGTCGGCTCTCCGCGATAGTCAAACCCCGTCCACGCAAATCCGCCCGCCTCCCACTCGCGCTCGCCGTAGTACTTCCACCAGTCCTCCGCCGTCTCGCCCCACGGCACCACGCCGTCATACGAGTTCACCGTGTTGCGCAGCTTGTCCGTGCTGTACACGCCGCGCGTCCCGATCGCGCTCGAAGTCTCCGATCCGTAAATCGGCCGATTCGGGAAATCCTTGTGGTACGACTCCGGATTTTTCAGGTTGTAGTTGAACCCCAGCACGTCGAACGCATCCGAGATCCCCTGCCGGTTGTCCCCATTCACCGCCGCCGAAACCACACGCGTAGGGTCAAGCTCGTGGCACTTCCTCACCATCTCCGTCGCAATCTTTTTGCCCTGCTCCGCCATCTGCCCCTGCAGCAGAAACTCCTCATTCCCTACCGACCACAGAATGATTGACGGCGAATTGCGATAGCGCTTCACCATCACCTCAAGCTGCGCCATCCCCTCTGGATTCGAGCTCATCTGCCGCGTCTCGCACATCATCATCATGCCCATGCGGTCGCAGGCATCCACCCACTCCGGCGTCGGCATGTTGTGCGAAGTGCGCACTGCGTTCCCGCCCATCTCGCGCAGCACCGCCAGCCTGTACCACTGCATCGCATCCGGCAGCGCCGCGCCAATCCCCGCATGATCCTGGTGATTGCACGTGCCCATGATCTTTACCTGCTTGCCGTTCAGCAGGAATCCCTTATCCGCCGTAAACTTTGCCGTCCTCACGCCAAAGCTCACGCGCTCCGCATCGCGAGCCTTACCCCCGGCCTCCACCGTCACAATCGCCTGATACAGATTCGGCGTCTCCACTGACCACAGCGCCGCATTCGCCAGCTTCGCCGTCGCCGTAAACGTCGTGCTGCCATCCGCCGTAACCTGCTGAGCCGGACTCTCCGCCGTCGCCACCGTCTTCCCCGCCGCATCCACAATCTGCCACTTCACCTTGGCAGATTCGGCCTTGTCGCCCTCGTTCTGCACTACAGTCGACAGCGTCAGCGTCGCGCTGCTGCCCGCCAGCTCCGACCGCACATAGCTCTCCCATTTCCCCAGGTGCAGCGCATCCATCTTGCTCAGCCACACATGCCGATAAATCCCTGCGCCCTCGTAGAACCACCCATCGCCGAAGCTCGCATCCACGCGCGCAACAATATGGTTCTTCTTCCCGTACCGCAGAAAATCCGTCAGATCGAACCGGAAGGGCGCATACCCGTTGTTGTTCCGCCCGATAAAGCACCCGTTCACAAATACGATGACGTCGCGAAACGCGCCATCGAACTCCAACCAAATCCGCCGCCCCAGGTCGCTCTGCGGAATATCGAACTCGCGCCGGTACCAGCCCACGCTCGTCTCCGGATACCGCCTGCCCAGCGGCTTGAACCCATGCGACTCCAGTTCCTTGTCGCGCAAAAACGGCAGCTCCACCGCCCAGTCATGCGGCAGATTCAGCGTCCGCCACTTCGAGTCGTCAAACTTCTCCTTGGCAAAATTGAAGTCGCCCGTTTTTGCGAAGTCTCCCTGGTTCATGCCGAACCCAAGGTCCTTGGCCGGATCCTCCCCATTCCCAAACGTGAACTTCCATCCGAAATCAAACAGGAGATGCTCGCGTGGTGCCACCGGCGCAAGTGCCTCCGCCGACCCGGCCATCATCGCCGCCGTACGTCCCCACGCTGACCGCGCCATCAGTGAAGCCGCAGAAAATCCCAAACCGCTAACCAGCAGATCGCGCCGCGAAAAATCAGACATGGACATCCCTCTCTTCTTAGGCCCGCTTCGTTTCAGTTGTCGCGAGCAAAGCGGAAATATACATCCCCTACCCGCAAAAAGTAAACGATTTCATCCGCAGTCCACGCGCACTTCCGCATCGGTGCGCTCATCGTTCCGCGTGCGCAATCCCCATCGGCGAATGTGGTAAATTCAAGAAGTACGACTACTCAGACTGCCGCCGACTCGCGCAGCAGTTCCTGCCGCAGCAGCCTGCCCCGCAGGCAGCATCACTAAGGAGAGGTGGCCGAGTGGTTGAAGGCGCACGCTTGGAAAGCGTGTTTAGGGGAAACTCTAACGTGGGTTCGAATCCCACCCTCTCCGCCATTTACTGATCCCCGCTTTCCTTCCTCGCCGGCGTTTTTCACCCCATCCAACTTGTCGATCCTTCGCGCGCTCTGCGCCAAAGGCACCAGCCTGCGCCCTTGCACAGACAAACAACTGCATCTTCTTTCGCTGCATCGCAACGGTCATCGATGATGGAGTCCTAACATGCTCAGAGATCTTCTCTCGCGTTGGCCCGTGCTTCAGCAGATTAGAACCGGATCGGACGGCACTGGCGCCGAGTCGTGGAGTGAACGAACCCGCAACCTGAAGCCCAAGACAGCAGGCTGCGAAGTCACGCGGGGTGTTTGCCCCTATTGCGCCGTTGGCTGCGGACAGCTCGTCTATCACAAAGACGGCAAGCTCATCTCCATCGAAGGCGATCCGGCGTCGCCCATCTCGCGCGGCCACCTCTGCCCCAAGGGCTCCAACACGCATCAGCTCCACACGCACCCCGGCCGCCTCACGAAAGTGAAGTATCGCCGCCCTCACGCAAAAGACTGGGAAGACATCGATCTCGACACGGCGATGAACATGATCGCCGATCGCGTCTGGGACGCGCGCGAACGCACCTTCGAAGAGACACGCAACGGCGAGTCGCTCATGCAGACCACTGCCATCGCGCATCTTGGCGGAGCCACTCTCGACAACGAAGAGAATTACTTGATCAAGAAACTCTTCTCAGGAGGTTTGGGCATGGTTTGCATCAGCAACCAGGCCCGTATTTGACACAGCTCCACGGTGCCCGGTCTGGGCACCTCGGTTGGACGCGGCGGCGCTACCACAGCTCAACAATCGCTGGCCGACTCCGACGCAATTCTGATCATGGGCTCCTCGATGGCCGAGCAGCACCCGGTCGGCTATCAGTGGGTCGTTGAAGCTCGCGAGCGCGGATGCAAAGTGATCCACGTAGACCCGCGCTTCACGCGCACCTCCGCAACCGCGGACATCTGGGTGCCCCTGCGCGCCGGCTCTGACATCGTCTTCCTCGGCGGCCTCATACACTACGTCCTCGAAAACGAGAAGTGGTTTAAGGAGTACGTCCTCCACTACACCAACGCGTCCACCATTCTTCGCGATGACTATGTCGATGCTGAAGATGCAGGCGGCCTCTTCTCCGGCTGGGACGCCGAGAAGAAAAAGTACGATCCTGAAACCTGGCTATACAAAGGCTCGGAACCAAAGAAGGAAAACGGCCAGTCGCTTCCCGGTCACCACGATGCCGGCGGCGGCCACGCCAAAGACCGCGGCGGCGAAGCCGGCAACACCACCGAGTTCGAAACCGACGACACCCTCCAGCACCCTCGCTGCATCTTCCAGGTTCTCAAGCGGCACTTCGCGCGCTATACGCCTGAGATGGTGGAGCGTTCTTGCGGTGTCCCCCAGGATGTTTTCCTTCGGGTCGCCGAGACCTACGCCGCAGCCTCCGGTCGCAGCAAAACAGGCTGCATCTGCTACGCCGTCGGCTGGACGCAGCACTCCACCGGCGTCCAGATCATTCGCGCCGCTGCGATCCTTCAGCTTCTTCTCGGCAATTTCGGACGCCCCGGTGGCGGCATCCTCGCACTGCGCGGACACGCCTCCATCCAGGGCTCAACCGACATCCCCACGCTTTACGACATTCTCCCCGGCTACATGCCGATGCCCTTCTTCGACGCCGATTCGAAGACCTTCGAGCAATACATCAAGCAGCACTCCACAGAAGCCGGCCTGTGGACAAAATTCGAAGACTTCATGGTCAGCTTCCTCAAAGCCTGGTATGGAGACGCTGCCACCAAAGAGAATCAGTGGGGCTTCAACTTCCTTCCCCGCGTCACTGGCGATCACTCCGAACTCGGCTACTGGCTCGACATGAAAGACGGCAAGCTCGAAGGCCTCTTCGTCATGGGCCAGAACCCCGCCGTTGGCGCACCCAACGGCCGTCTCCAGCGCAAAGCCATGGCAAATCTCAAGTGGCTCGTGGTCCGCGATCTCGTCGAGATCGAAACCTCCACCTTCTGGAAAGACTCGCCCGAGATCGAACGCGGAGAGCTCCGCACCGAAGACATCGCCACCGAAGTCTTCCTCATGCCCGCCGCCGGCCCTGCTGAAAAATCCGGCTCCTTCACCAACACCCAGCGCCTTCTCCAGTGGCACAACAAAGCAGTCGAGCCGCCCGGAGACGCACGCAGCGAGTTATGGTTCGTCTATCACCTCGGCCGCATGTTCAAGGGGCGAGCCGCTCGCGAACGCACGCCGAAGAACGATGCCCTCAACGCACTCACGTGGGAACTCCCCACCGAAGGCGCGGTAGCCGAGCCCAGCGCCGAGGCCGTCCTCGCCGAGATCAACGGCCGCGATCTCACAACCGGCAAGCTCCTCTCCACCTTCGAGGACCTCAAGCGTGACGGGACCACAATGTCCGGCTGCTGGATCTACACCGGCGTCAAGCCTGCCGAAAACCGCAACGTCGCCAACGAACGCAGCGCCCACGATGCACTTGGCCACGGTTGGGGTTTCGCATGGCCCAAAGACACGCGCATCATCTACAACCGTGCCTCTGCCGCCCCCGACGGCACACCCTGGAGCGAAGAGAAAAAGTTCGTCTGGTGGGATGAAGAGAAACGCGAGTGGACCGGAAAAGACATCACGGATTTCAAGAAGGACATGCCGCCCGACCACAAACGGGATCTGTCCAAAGGCGGACTCGAAGCGCTCGACGGAGACAAGCCTTTCGGCATGCACCCAGATGGACGCGGCTGGCTCTACGTGAACAGCGGCCTCAAAGACGGCCCGCTCCCCACGCACTTCGAACCGCTTGAGTCTCCCGTAGAAAACCCGCTCTATCCACAGCACCAGTCCAATCCGCCCTCAGACAAGAAGCAACGCCCCGACAACCCGTATGCGAGCACTCCTCACGACTCGCGCTTCCCCTTCGTGCTCACCACCTATCGCCTCACCGAGCATCACACCGCCGGCGGAATGTCGCGCTCCCTCAGCCATCTGTCCGAACTGCAGCCGGAGCTCTTCGCGGAGATCTCTCTCGAACTCGCCGAACTCACCGGCGTCTCTCCCAACGACTACGTCACCATCGTCACCCCGCGCGCCCTCATCTCCGCGCGCGCTCTCGTCACGCCGCGCATGACTCCGCTGATCATTCAAGGCCACCAGATCCACCAGGTGGGCCTGCCTTATCACTGGGGCTGGAAAGGCATCGTTACCGGCGATGTCGCCAACGATCTTCTCGCCATCTCGCAGGATCCCAACGTGCGCATCATGGAGACCAAAGGCCTCGTCTGCAATCTGATCCCGGGCCGCCATCCCGCCGGTCACAAGGCGCTCGATGAGCTGCACGAACTTCTGGAGGAAAGGCCATGAGCGGCGCAACTGATCACACCGGCATTCAGCCCGGCGAAGTAACCTCATTCCTCACCGACTCCACTCTCTGCATCGGCTGCAAGGCGTGCGAAGTCGCATGCAAGGAGTGGAACGGCATCTCCGCCGACGGCTACGACTTTACCGGCTGGTCCTACGACAACACCGCCGCGCTCGGCCACTCGACGTGGCGTCACGTCAAATTCGTCGAAGGTGAAATCACGCCCGGCATCGGCGGCAACTCCGCGCAGCAGCTCTCGTGGGAGTTCTCGTCAGATGTCTGCAAGCACTGCGAAGTTGCCGGCTGCCTCGAAGCCTGTCCCACCGGTTCGCTCGTGCGCACCGAGTTCGGCTCCGTCTTTCTTCAGCCGGACATCTGCAACGGCTGCTCCTACTGCGTCATCTCATGCCCCTTCGGCGTCGTGCAGAAAAACGAAGACGACGGCCGCGCATTCAAGTGCACCTTCTGCACCGATCGCCAGAAAGCCGGCATGATGCCTGCATGCGCCAAGGCATGCCCAACTGAATCCATCAAGTTCGGTCGCCTCGACGAACTCAAAGTCGAAGCGCAGGTCCGCCTCGCCACTCTGCAGTCCCGCGGCATGACCGACGCGCAGATCTACGACCCCACCCACACCAGCGTCAAGGGCATCCACTCCATGTTCATCATTCGCGGCGAGCCCGAGACCTACAACCTCCCGCCCAGGCCCGAAGTCCCCACTATCTACCTCAAAGACGCCTGGAAGTCTGCCGCCTTTGAAGCCGTAGCGATGGTCGGCGCAGTCGTTGCTTCATTCTTCTTTTTAGGCAGGAAAGGATAGCTCGATGAGTGAGGCTCAATCATCCTTCCGCGAAAGTCGTCTCGACGAGATTCGCCGCGAAGCATCGCAATTCGGCACCGTCCAGCAGGCCGGGATCCGCGCAGCCGGATCGCCTCTGCCTAAAGCATCTCCGCAAACCGGCTACTACCAGCAGCACCTTCTTAAAGAGCCGCAGTGGACGCCGCTCGTGCCTCTCTACTTCTTCGTCGGCGGCGCCTCCGGCTCGCTCGGCGTCATCGGCTCTCTCGCCGATCTCATCGGCGAAAACGACGACCTTGCGCGCAAAGCCCGTCACATGGCCACTGCGGGATCGACCATCTCCTCGGTCCTTCTCATCGCCGATCTCGGCCGCCCCTCGCGCTTCCTCAACATGCTTCGCATCTTCAAACCGCAGAGCGTCATGTCCGTCGGCTCCTGGGTTCTCAGCGGCTTCTCCGCCTTCGCCGCTGCCTCTACACTCGCCGACATTCTCGATACGCAAATTGACGGCAGCCCGATTGCAACGTTCCTTCGCACCATCGGACGCACCGGCTGCACCGTTCTCGGCATGCCGTTCCACAACTACACCGGCGTCCTCATCGGAGCCACTGCGATTCCCGTCTGGAACAACCGCGTCCGCTCTCTTCCGCGCGAATTCGGCATGTCGGGCCTCCAGTCCGCCGTCAGCCTCCTCGAACTCTCGGGTGAAACGGACAGCAACGCCCTCAACGCCATCGGCCTCGTCGCCGCCGCCTTCGAGACCTGGGAAGGCATCGAACTTCTTCGCACCAGAGATCGCGAACTCGCGCCGACAAAACAAGGCTTGACCGGCGCGCTCATCCAGACCGCCGGAGTCCTCTCCGGCCCGCTGCCCATCGCTCTGCGTCTCGCTTCCCTCTTCACGTCGAGAAGAAGACGTCGCCTCCGCCAGGCCGCCGCCCTCTCCGGAATCATCGGCTCTCTCTGCCTGCGCTATGGCTGGGTCGCGGCCGGAACCGTCTCCGCGCGCGATTGGCGCATTCCATTGAACATCCCCGAGCCCGACGCCTCAACATCATTCGATCGCCGTGCTGCAGACTCACTCACCAGGCGAACGCCTTGAGTCGAACACTATCCGCACTCGCTCACCGCGAAGCTTCGAAAGTCCCCAGCGAGCAGCGCGCGTTCCGCGGTGTGAAGTCCACCCCGCCGCCGGCGGCCTGAAACACCTTTCGCCCCGTCACCTCGACCTCGCCCGAACCCGTCAGAGTATTATTCGGCTGCAGAATGAGAGAGAGAGGGCCGGTGTTGTTCTGGAACTTCACAACCATCTGCCCACTCCCCCTCTCCACCTCGTACGCCTCTGAATTCATCGACTCGCCGCATTCCAGAGTCGCTGAGTCATCGCGAAATTCCACCTTCAGCCCGCCCGCAACCGCATAGGTGCCATTGAGGCGCAATCCCGGCTTGCTGTTTGCAGACTTGCTCGGCTTGCTGCCCAGCACTGCCGTCAGCAGAGCAGCATCTTTCACGCTCGCCGTCGTCGCCGGCAGCGTACCCACCGTGCAGCGCTCCGTTTTCGGAATTGTCCTAGGTCTTTGATACGTAGAAGGACCCCAGCTCGTAGTCGTCGTCTGCTGATCGACCGAGAACTGCCCTCCGTTCTGATGCAGCTGATCGGCGCTGTATTCCCGCTCTTCGCCCACCTCAAGCTGCCGCTGCGTCGTGGTCGTCTGAGTCTGCATTCCCGACCCCATAGCCCCGCCGCCACCACCCGCCGGCACCTCGCCCGCAACTGAGATCGTCCGTCCCTCTCCCGAGAGACTTCCATCGCCTCTGTATGAAAGAACCAGCGGCGGATTCGTCACAGGGATCTTCACCGACACCTGCATTCCAGAATGTTCCACCGTGTACGTGCGCGGCTCCGGCAGCAGGCCGCCACAGAACACATACACGGTGTCCTGCCGGAAATTCAGAGAAAATCCACCCCCCGAGTACACACCCGTGAAACGCAAGCCTGTAGGCGTCTTCCCCACAATTGCCTCTTTGATGTCGCCACCCATCAGATCGTTGAAGCCGATCTTCATGCCCTCGCCCAGGCACTCCATCTCACTGCGGCCAGACTCGATACAGTGCCGCACCGCAACTGATCCCGCATCCTTCGCATAGTGATCGTTGGCTCCGCCCGGATTGCTCGCTGCCTCCTTCTGCTTCGCGACTGCGTCGTTGTAGGTGCGCATTTCTTCGTCGTAGTGCTTCTTCCCGCCAGCAGAGAGGTCGCTCAGCGCTCCCTTGTATGCCGAGTTCGCCTGCTGACCCATCAGTTGTCGCGCCCATTGATCGGCGTCGCCCATCTCGTATTTCCAATGCATGCCCGTGAAAGCCTTGGCTTCTTCCGGCGTGTGCGACTGCTCGTAACCCTGCGTGATTTGGTACGAGGCCAGGCGGTATGCAGTCATCACAGTCTGTTCGTCCAGCGTGTAAGGGGCGCGAATTGAGCGGGAAGATTTCATGCGCTGGATGTACTGGCCCAGTTGGGTAAACACCGCAACCTGCCTCGCCATCGTATCTGTAGGATCGGACCCTTTGATCTCGCTCAACACTCGCTCAACCTGCGGCATGTCGGAAAGGTAGGCGGGATCCATTGTCCTTGGCGTGCCTGAGGGAGTCATGCCAAAGGTGGGCGGCGTCTTCGGCACCACGGACATATCCCCATTGCACGCCTTCACCATCTTCACCGCTCCCGCTACCGAACCGGGAGAGTCCGCGAGCACCTGTCCTTTGTTTTCGATCTTGAACCAGCAAGCATCCGCGCCGTTCCACTTGTCGCACTTCGAGATCGTCAGCACAAACCCGTTGGTGCAGTGATACACACCCAGTTGCGGCGCCCCTGCTATTCCCGTCGAAGGTGCTGCCGAAGCTACTGCAGGTGCTGCCGGCGCGGGCGGTCCCTGCACCTTGCACATCTTCGTCATCTGGTAAACCACGGCTTCGCGCGTGTTGTAGCGCTCAGAGTCCGGCTCATGCTGATAGAAGCACGCCTCGAACTTCGGCCCCTTCTCGCACCGGTGCACCACGTACACCTTGCCGTCGTTGCACAGGTAGGGAACGTTGAACTGAAGTCCATCCGGCGCCTGCTGCGCATGCACCAAGCCGCTCACGCAAAACAGGAGAACCGCCAAAATCCGTTTCGTATCCATCTCTATTCCTCGGACCAGAGTTGAAACCTGTGATGTTTACTCAGCGCGCCCTCCGCCGTTCGACGCGCGCATGGTATTCCGCTCGCTTTTGGCCGCGAACGCTCCCACCCGGCAACTCTCCGTATGCTGCGTAAAGCTGACGTTATCCCCACGAATGGCCGTCACCAGCTTGCCCGAAACCATCGTGGAACCGGAGCCGCGCAGCCCGTTATCACTTCCCACGCCCAACGCAAACGCCCCTCCCGCATTTTGCACGCGAACCACGAAGCCCTCCGGCGTGTTGTCTACCTGGTACGGAGCCTTCGCGTGTGCCTTGCCGCAATCCATGATGACTGCAGTGTTTTCAAATTCGAGGGTCAGGCCGGAGTCGCTCATGTAGCGGCCCGTCATGCGGAAGCCGGTGGCCGCGGGCTCTCCCCTTGTGACTGCATCCAGAAATCCGATGCCGGTCTTCGGCGTTTCGACGGGCTTCGGTCGAACGAAGTTCATCGGACCAATTGTGCAGCGCTCAACCTTCGGTCCGTAGGTCGGAGTGGATGTACTGGTGCTGCACGGGCCGTTGCAGTCATACCCCTGCGGACCCGCCGGCGCGCCATCCACCATCACTGTCTTCGTCGTGGTCGTCGATCCGGTAACGATCCTTCCCTTGACAAGCACAGAACCGGGACCGGAGAGACTTCCATCGGGTTGCAGGGCCACGACAATCGGCTGCGGCTCATTCGCAATCACGAGTTGGACCGCACTAGCGGATTTCCGCACGACATAATCGCGTCCATCGAAGATGTTCGAAACAAGCGTTCCGCAGTTCTCAAGTACTGCTACCGGAGCGCGGCTCAGGTTCGTGCCGAAGTCGATGCTGACGGCGCCCGATCTGCCCTGGTATCCGCCCACCAGGACGACCCCGGCCACAGGTGGCGCTGCATTGGGATCGGGCTTTTCTGCCCAGGGAACCAGAATGCTGGTCATGGTTCCCACGACGCCCACTCCCTCACATGCTTCAAGGCTGTCGCCCAGTTCCAGACAGCGTCGCAGTACGGGATCATTCACGCGATTGGCCTCGGCACGCGCAAACATCCCCGTAGGATCGAGTACGGGATCGCCTGCGATCGACGACCTGCCTCCGCCGGCATCCTGTTTCATCTGCTGCTGAAGTTTCTCCTCGTGCTGCTGGTAGCTCTGTGCAAGAGAATGCTCTGCGCCCCGATACGTGTCTGCGGCCTGCTGCCCCTGCAATTGCTTGATCCAGCTCAGGGCATTCATGATTTCGTACTTGCCTTCGAGTTGCTGGAAAGTCTTCACCTCGGCGGGTGAATGGGATTTGGTGAAGTCCTGCGTCATCTGCAGCGCAGCCAGGCTGTACTCGCGATACAGCTTCGTCTCAGCGGGTGTATACGGACCACCGTAGTTCCGGGCGTTCACAATTCGCTCGATGTACGTCGGCAAGTACGTCAGCACGGCAACCTGCCGCGCCGTAGTATCGATGGGGTCTGTTCCTTGCAACTGCGTTCTGATCTTCTCGACGGAGGGCAACGCTGCCGTGTAGTCCGCTCCTCCGCTCTGTGCCTGTCCGATCGCTGGATAAGTCGCGGCAACGAGACTAATCAGCAGAGCGTGGACAATCATGTGTTTCGTTCTCACCTGGCCTCCAGCACCGATCCAGACCCACTTCGATCAGCTCTTCTCTTTCCGCAGCGGCGGCATAAATGTGCCCGGAGGCCCCGTCAGCGATCCATCATCGTGAATATTGAAGACCGTCACTGGAGCGGGACTTCCCTTGCACGTCAGCGTCAACTGCTTCCCGCTGCTCTCGTACGTGCACTCTTCCACGTCTCCCATGAAGGTGAAATTCGCCTTCCCGCCAGACCGCAGCTCCAGAATCACCGCCCCATTCGCATCCGTATAGGTCCCCTTCGGCCCGGAGTTGCATCCGCCGATCAGCACAACCGCACTCGCCGCAACGACAACCACGAATCTAGAAACTCGCATAAGTCCTCCTCCCCTGTATGTGGACTGCTCCCGCTTTACTGATCCCGCTTTGCAACCAGGGCCCCTCCTCCGCTCAGTGCCGCAACACTCGTTTCGGAAGAAGGCGTAATCGTGATCCGTTTGAGATTGTTCTGGTCCTGACCGAGAACGGCGAGACTGCCGTCGGGAAGCATGTCCCACCATGCCTCGGGCGAATTCGCTGCAACGGCAGCCTCAGTATCCGCAACCACCTTGCCATCAACGAAAATGCGCAGGGCATCGCGTGAAGGTGCTCCCTGCGCCCACACGATGTGCTTGCTGTCGGCGGTGAATTCCAGGCGCTTCATCCCAGGATTCGCAACCACCGGAATGTACTTGCCATCCAGAAACAGTCCCGATGCGAACACGCCCGTGTCTGTCGGCGGCGCCGAGTCCGATGCGATGTGCTTGCTGTCGGGACTGAATACGTGTTGATATCTCGCCGTACTCGGCGTACCCAGGTTGCTATTAAACTGCACCACGTTGTCGATGACGAGCCGCATCCCGCCTCCCTGGAAGCCCGCACGATATGCGTAGTGCTGGCCATCAGCCGAAAAGCGAAGGTCACCCGCACCCCGAACTCCATCCGGCATGCGCAGGGTCTTGCCGTCCAGGTACAACGTTGGGGCCTCGCCACCGTTGAGCCCGCAGATTCCACCAGCCCGTGCGCCAACAGGGGCGATCACGAGTCCGCCGTGGCTGCCGCCGACCGCGGTCGCTAGCTCAGGCAGACACGGCTCCGACTCCTCGTCGCCGATGATGGCGAAGGGCTTTCCGTTCGAAAACGATGTGTAGGTCACTTTGCTAGAGTCCGCGGTGAAAACGATATTGTCGATCTTCTGGTACTCCTCCGCGCGCTTCCCGTCCACAATCAGGTACTGGTGGTTCTGCGTCGTCGTGTACCGCGCCGCGTAGTGCTTGCCGTCAGGACTGAACGCAACCTCATCGATAAACGCGCCACGCTCGCGAACGATCTCGCTCCCCGGCACCTTCTTTCCATTCACCACCAGGAATTGTGTTGGACTAGGGTTGCGAATGCCCGCGTCCACCACCGCCACCCACAAGTTGCCGCCCTTTGGCGCAACGTGAAGATCAAAACGGTCAGCGCGGATGAACGGCTTGCCATCCAGCATCCCTTCCATGTAACCAGCAGCGCCCGGGTGAGAGATGGTCGTATAAAGGTGCTGGCTGTCCGGGCTCCAACGCGGACCGCCACCCCGGTACGGTGCGACCTTGCCATCGACCACAAGTGCCCACTTCTGCTCGTCAGAGGGGTCGATCGCAACGTATGCATAGTGTTCACCATCCGGGCTGAATGACGGATGAATGCCGCCTACCTCTCCTGTCGACTGCGTTCCACTGGCACTCGGCAAAGCGGCCGCTTTACCGTCGAAGATGAATCGTGTGAAACTGCCCCCCTTCATGGTCGACGTGCGGACATTCTGGATGAGGTACACGTGCCGGCTGTTTGATGTAAACCCTAAATGGCAGCTGGAACTGTCAAATACCCCTTCCTGGGATTCGGCAGTACGCAGAAGCTCCTTGCCATCCACCATCACCACCATTTCGGTGCCCGATCGCCCGCAATAGGCGACGCGCTTGCCGTCGGGACTGAATGCGATGCCTTCAATGATTTCGTCGAACTTCGGACCTGGGACGCCATCGTAATAAACCACCGCACGGCTTCCGCTGTTTTCCCAAGTAGCAACGTGAACCCCGTGCGGGCTGACGTAGAAACGCGCACCTGGGGCCAACGGAGCCAGCACAGTCTCCTCCACCTTGGTTCCGTTAGGCGGACGGATCGGCCCAGACTCACGCCCGGACTGATCCGCAGCCTGCGCCACATCCTGGCGCGGTTGCCGCCCGGGCATCGGCGGCGCAGGCTGCCCGGGCTGCTGGCCCTGCGTCTGCTGCGGCGCAGGCTGCTGCCCCGGATTTTGCGTGATCTTCGCAAGCGCCTGGCAGGCCTTTTGCAGACCCTGCTGGCACTGCTGCTGCAGCACCTGTTGTTTCATCTTCTGCCACACGCTCTGGGCATGGACGGTCCCGGCGAATCCGGAGATCAGCAAGCAAAGGGGGAGGGCCAAGGCAAACTTCAAACGAGCACACATATCCGGTCTCCTGACCGCACAGGACTGTACGCGAAATCAAAACCAGGGATCAGGACACCAAGAATGAGTGCCCCAAAGAGCTGTTGTTAAAAGATTGGGGATTGCCGGGTTGCAACTTCGGCTTATCCTGTAGTTCACCGCCCCCGGATGTCCTGACGAAACTCTGAAGATTTCTAAAGGAAGTCGTTTCGATGGCCTCTTCCCCGGACTTTGGCACTCCAAACCCGCAGAAAATCCTCTGGCGATTCGCGGAGTGTGAGTTCGACGAGCTCCGTTTTCAGCTCACCGTGCACGGCCAGCCGGTAGAACTTGAGCGCAAACCGCTGGAACTTCTTCGCTATCTCCTCGCGCACTCCGGCGAAGTCGTTCGCAAAGAAGAGCTCCTCGATGCCGTTTGGCCCGGCGTCATCGTGGTCGACGCCTCGCTCGCCACCGCCGTCTCCAAATTAAGGAAAGTCCTCGGCGATCAAGAAATTGTTCAGACCGTTCCGCGCGTCGGTTACCGCATCGCCGTGCCCGTCCTCCGCCTCTTCCCGCCCAATTCGTCCACCGAATTCGTCGCCGATGTCCCCGTCGCGCTCGCCCCAGACACCCCGGCCGCCCCGCCCCAGCGTCCTCCCGCCCTCTTCGGCAGGCGTCTCCTCTGGGCCGGCGGCGCCATCGCAGCCATACTCCTCATCTCCATCGGTCTCATCGGAAGCCGAAGCCGAAAACCTGCCACCTCTCCCCAGCCGGCATCGGTCGCTATCCTTCCATTTCAAAACGTCTCCGGAAATCAGTCCCTCGACTACTTGCGATCCGCGCTGCCCGACGAAATTGCGCAGACCTTTGCCTCCGCCAAGTCGCTCAACATGCGTCCGCTGGCCGCATCTGCGCGTTTCACCGGACCGGCAGTCGACTTCAAGCGGCTTGGTCGCGATCTCGACGTGAATCGCGCCATCACCGGGCATTACCTCATCATGGGAGATCGCCTGCATGTGACCATGGAAGCCGTCGATACCGACCAGAACCGCATCGTTTGGCAGGACAATTTCGAGGTACCCAGCAATAACCTGCTCGCCATGCAAGAGCAGATCGCTACCATCTCTCATGGAAAGCTCGCCGAGATCCTTGGTGTTCCCGGCTTCTCCAGCGACGCATCGCCGCGCACCTCGAACGAAGCCGCATACGAGCTCTACCTCAAGAGCCTCGCCGTGAAGTGGGACAACCAAACTGATCGCCAGGCCATCGAGTTCCTGCGTCAGGCCGTGCTGCTCGACCCCAACTACGCGCCCGCCTGGGAGATGCTTGCTCTGCGCTATTACGGCGCATCGCGGTTCGGAGGCGGCGGCCCGGAGATGATGGCGCTGTCTGACGCTGCGCTCGACAAGGAGCTCGCCCTCAATCCCGACTCACTCGACCCCATCGCCGAGATGACCATCCACCGCACCGAGCGCGGAGACATCGTCAAAGCCCACCAGATTGCGCTTGAGCTGGTTCGTCGCAAACCCGACGACCCCAATCTCCACCACGTCCTCAGCTACGTCCTCCGCTACGGAGGATCGCTCGATGAAGCTGGACGCGAATGCGAGATCACGGTTCTGCTTGCGACCAAAGTCGTCTGGGGCTCCTGTTCCACCACATTCAGAGAACTGGGCAACTACGACCGCGCCCGCTTCTTCGTGCGCAAAGACCTCAGCTCCGAATGGTCAAAGTCAGCAGCCATCGAACTCCTGTTGCGCCAGGGCAACAAGCCTGAAGCTCTCCGCATTCCCGCGCCTCAGATTCCCCACTGGGACAGCTACAAGATGCTGCTCGCCTGCGCACGCGGCGCTCCGCCTGAAGAGATCAAGGCTCTCTCCGCCAAGGTGGAGGTCGACGACGACCCCGAAATCAACTACCTCTTCGCCGGCCATCTTGCCTACTGCGGCCAGACAGAAGCCGCGCTGCGCATGTTGAAGATCGCCATCGACCGCCACTACTGCTCGTTCCCCACGGTCGATAAAGACCCCTTCTTCGACCGCCTCCGCAACAACCCGCAATTCCAGAAGCTGCGATCCGCCGCAATGGCGTGCCATGCCGACTTCGTGAATCCCCGCGGGCAGGAGTTCATGGCTTCCGATTCGCATACTTCAAAGGAAACACGCTTAAACGGCTCAGATTGATCCGGCGGCCTGCATCTGCGCTTCCGGCCCGCGCGCAAAGAACGCGATCAGCGCGACCAGCAGGAACCCGATCCCAGTGGCACACACGCCGTGCCACCGCCATTGACCCCAGGCCCATGCGCCAACAAGCGACCCGAGAGATCCGCCGCTGAAATAGGCGATCATGTACACCGCGTTGACACGGTTTCGAGCATCGGGCCGAAGCGAAAGCACTCGGCTTTGGTTTGCAACTTGCGCTGCCTGAACGCCGGCGTCCAGCAGAATCACACCCGCGAGCAGGCCCCACAGCCGCAGACCAAATCCCCAGAACATCCCGTAAGCTGCGAGCGCAACAAAGAGCGCAATCAGCACCACGGACCTCGGACTCCTGCGGTCCGAATGGCGCCCCGCAATGGGCGCCACCGCTGCGCCCGTCGCACCCACAAGTCCGAAGAGTCCTGCCGCCTGGCTGCCATAGTGATGAGGCGGCGTCTCCAGAAAGAAAACCAGCGTCGTCCAGAAGACGCTGAATGCCGCAAAGAACATCGCCGCAACCAGCGACACCTGCCGAAGTTTCGGCACCTCTACTACTAGCCTCCAGATCGAGTGCATAAGGTCGCGGTAGCGCATTGTAGCCTGAGCGGGAACGGCCGGCAGTTGGACGTGCAGCAGAATCGCGAACAGCAGTGCGAGCGCGGCAGCTATCCAGTACATCGCCCTCCAGCCCAGGTAATGTGCAACCATGCCGCTCAGCGTGCGCGCCAGCAGGATGCCGAGCAGAATTGCGCTGAGAATCGCGCCGATCGTGCGGCCTTGATCCTCTGCCGGTACCATCTCGGCCGCAAGAGGAATCATGATCTGTGCAGCCACCGTCGTGAAGCCAATCAGAAAACTGGCCACAATGATCGAGATCAGGTTGCGAGAGCTCGCTGCATACACAAGAGATCCCGTCACCACAAGCAACAGCGCCGTGATCAGGCGCCGACGCTCAATGAAATCTCCAAGCGGAATGAACACCGGCATCCCCAGTGCGTATCCGACTTGCGTAAAGGTTGCGACCAGCCCAATGCCGTGCGCCGACGCGTGAAATGTGCGCATCATGTCCGCAAGCATCGGCTGGTTGTAATAAAGATTCGCAACCGCTACGGCAGAGGCCAGCGACATCGTCCAGAGCAGCGATCGCGAGAGTTCGGGCCGATAGCCCAAACCGTTATTGACAGCAGAGACGTGGTCACCCATACAACTCGGCTGATTGGATGCGCCGCGTACAGCATGCGCTTGTCTGCATCCCACAGAAAGCCTGGGTGAGAAACGTCAGACGGAAGCCATTGCATGGCGCGCCTTCTATAAACTCGAACAACGCGCGCTCCGCCGTACCCTAAACTCCCTCCACCGGCGGACACCCATCGAAGTGCGTCAAAAAAGTATTTCCCTTATACCCTAGATACTTGATTCCGATCTTGCTCGTAAAGAACCCGTCCGCCGTCATGTTGCGCAACAGCGTGAAAAACTCCACAGGCTCCGTCAGCGACTCATGCGCATCGGCATTCTTCCGGTACGCAATCCGGTCCAGCACCTCTTTCCGCTGCCCCTCCGCACACGCAAGATAAGTCTTCCCGTACTTCGCCGAGCACGTCGCATCCAGCCATTTCAACCCGCCGCCCAGCGTCTTCTGATACTCCTTGTTCTCGCTCGTCAGCAGATCGATGAATTCCGGCGCACCCGCCTCCACCGCACCGCCTGCATCCGCATCTGCCGGAATGATCGTATCGCACAACGACTGCAGCGTCTTGTATTCATCCCCTTTGAAGTACTTCGGCGCATATGCGCCCGTACTCTGCTTCTCAGCCTGCACCAGGTGATGCGCGGCCTCCGCCGCCTCCAGCGGAATCACCTTCATCACCGATCCGACAGCGGCTCCCAGCGTTAACGACTTCAACACTGCCCTGCGCGTCAACACTTCATTCGTCATCTCTATATCTCCATCTTCTTCGCCTGATCCAGCAGATACTCAGACGTTCTCCACGCCAGGGCCATGATCGTCAGCGTCGGATTCTTATCCGGATTCGTCACAAACGGCGCCGCGTCCGCCACAAACAAATTCTTCACCTCATGCGCCTGGCAGTTCCCGTTCAGCACCGACGTCTTCTTGTCACTCCCCATCCGCACCGTCCCGAGTTCGTGAATGATCGCGCCTCCCGTAGAGATCGCATTCGTTTGCTGCTGCACATCGCCGCTCGGCTTCGAGTGCCTTCGCGCGCCCACCAGCACCGTCCCGCCCGCCGCCTCGATGATCTGCCGGAACGTCTGCTGCATATCCCGCGCCATCTTCAACTCGTTCTCGCCCCACTTCCAGTGGAACCGCAGCACCGGTATGCCCCACTTATCCTTCACCTCTGGGTCCAGTTCGCAGAAGGTATTCTCGTTCGGAATCATCTCGCCGCGTCCGCTGAACCCGATAAACGTTCCATACGCGCTCCGGCATTTCTGCTTCAGCGTCGCGCCGTATCCTTCTTCCTGCTCGCACACATAGTCGAACTCGCCCACGCCCGGCATATTCCTTCCGCCGCCAAACTCGATGTGATACCCGCGCAGGAACTCGTTCTTCTGTCCGAACCGCCACCACGGCATGTACATGTGCATCCCGCCCACGCCGTCATGATTGTGTGCCGGCACCTTCTCCAGTTGCGGAAAATGCCCGACCAGATCGCTCCCTACCGAGTCCGTCAGGTACCTCCCCACCGCACCCGACCCATTCGCGATCCCATTCGGAAACTGCGCCGACTTCGAATTCAGCAGCAGCCGCGCACTCTCGCACGCGCTCGCAGCCACCACCACGGCCTTCGCATACACGCGCTGCTCCGTCTTCGTGGTCTTGTCGACATACGACACAGCCTCAGCCTTTCCGTCTTTGCCGACAACAATCTCCCGCGCCATGGCATTCGCGATCATCGTCAGCCGGCCCGTCGCAGCTGCCGGCGGAATCATCACCTGGCTCGAGCTGAAGTTCGAAGCCGTCCTGCACCCGCGTCCACACTGCGCGCAATAGTGGCACGGATCACGCCCGTTCAGCGCCTTCGTCAAAATCGCCAGTCGCGAAGGAATGCACGTGATGTGCAGCTGATCGCAAGCCTTTTTCACCAGCGTCTCAGTGCACCGCGGCTTCGGCGGCGGCATGAAAACTCCGTCCGGCGAGTTCGGCACATTCTCCTTCGACCCGAACACCCCGATGTATGCCTCAACTTTGTCGTAGTAAGGCGTCAGTTCCTCGTAGCTGATCGGCCAGTCGTCACCTACACCATCCGTCGAGTACGCCCTGAAGTCCGCCGGTCCGAATCGCAGCGCGATCCGCCCCCAGTGATTCGTCCGACCGCCCTCGATGCGCGAGCGGAACCAGCTGAACGACGATCCGTTCGCAACCGTGTACGGCTCTCCCGGAATCTCCCAGAACCCATTCGGCGCCATAAACTCGTCGCCGATCCCGCGCTGCTTTCCGCCCACGCCCACACCGCGATGCGGCAGTTGATACGGCCACATGTGCTCCTTGAAGTCCTTGTCCGGATCGAGCCGCGGCCCCGCCTCCAGCATCACCACATTCAGCCCGCCCTCGGTCAACACCTTCGCAGCAGTCCCACCGCCCGCACCTGAACCCACAATGCAAACGTCGTAGACCTTCTTCACCGGCCCTACTTGCAGCATCTCGTTTTGATCTCCAGGGAAATATCAGTGCAAAGAACGACACAACTATACCGCCTCACATCCTGTACCCCGCATTTCACTTCTGAAATGTGGGACAGCGCAGCGGCCTTGGGATATGTGAGAAAGCCGCCTAAATCAATGATGCTGTCATCCTGAGCGCAGGGGACCCCACGCGTAATCTTCAGCGGGGTGGTAAGCGAAGGATCTGCTTTTGCTCTTGAGCCCGCACGATCTACACAGCCGGTTTCGAGAATCCGAAGAAGCTGTGCTCATTCATCTCGACCTAATCGGCAGTCGAGGAACCGGCCGAACCGAAGACCAACTGGCATATTCTTTCATCGTGACCGGCAATCATCCCATGCGAACTCTTGAACAACTTCCCCGTGTCGAAATCCGCTCCGTCGGCTCCTGGCGAAAATGGCTCAACACTCACGCCGAATCCAGCACCGGCATCTGGCTGGTTACGTTCAAGAAATCCGCACGTCCCGACCTCTACCTCAGCTACGACGAAATTGTGGATCAGGCGATCTGCTTCGGTTGGGTCGACAGCCTGCCTCGGTCGCTCGACGAGCAGCGTTCTATGCGCCTTCTCTCCCCGCGTAAGAAAGGCAGCAGCTGGTCGAAGGTAAACAAACACCGCGCAGAGCGCCTCATCGCGCAAGGCGTCATGACTCCCCGTGGGCTCGCCATCATCAACGAAGCCAAACGCGACGGCTCATGGTCTCGCCTCGACAACGTCGAGTCTCTCAAGCTTCCACCCGATCTTGTCCAAGCGCTTGCCTCCCACAGCAACGCCACAAGCAACTTCGACGCCTTCCCTCGTTCAACAAAACGGGCAATTCTCGAGTGGATCCAGAACGCCAAAAAGCCCGAAACCCGCAATCGTCGCATCGAGGAAACCGCAAAGGCCGCTGCAAAAAACATTCGCGCCAATCAATACCGCCAGTGATTTCGCTGTCAGTCACTGCCGAGCTAGAGGCTAGAAGCTGGCAGCCTCAAGCTCCCCTGTCGTACCCTTATCCCTTCAGACAAAGCCATGCCCGTCAAAACTATCATCGAGCCGTTCCGCATCAAGAGCGTTGAGCCCATCCGCTGGACCACCCGCGCTCAGCGCGAACAGCTGCTCAAAGCCGCGCACTACAATCTCTTCCTGCTCCAAGCCGACGACGTCCTCATCGACCTCCTTACCGACTCCGGCACCGGCGCGATGTCCACCCATCAGTGGGCCGCAGTCATGGAAGGCGATGAGAGCTACGCCGGCAGCCGCAGCTTCGATCGCTTCCGCTCCTCCGTCCACGACATCGTCGGCTACACCCACGTAATCCCCACGCACCAGGGCCGCGCCGCCGAACGCATTCTCTTCGGGGTCGCCTGCAAGAAAGGCGACGTCGTCCCGAACAACACGCACTTCGATACCACGCGCGCCAACGTCGAGTTCGTCGGTGCCGAAGCCGTCGATCTCCTCATCCCCGAAGGCCGCCAGCCCTCACTTAGCTATCCCTTCAAAGGCAACATGGACGTCGCCGGGCTCGAAGCTCTCATAGCCCGCGTCGGCCGCGAGCATGTCCCCCTCGTCATGCTCACCGTCACCAACAACTCCGGCGGTGGCCAGCCCGTCTCCATGGAAAACGTGCGTGCCGTCAGCGCGGTCTGCAAGCGTCACAACATCCCGCTCTACTTTGACGCCTGCCGCTTCGCCGAGAACGCCTGGTTCATCAAGCTCCGCGAACCCGGCTATGAAAACAAAACTCCGAAAGAAATCGCGCAGGAGATGTTCCGCTACGGCGATGGCTGCACCATGTCCGCCAAAAAAGACGGCATGGCCAACATCGGCGGCTTTCTATGCACCAACAACGACATACTCGCGCAGCAGGAGAAAGATCTCCTCATCCTCACCGAGGGCTACCCCACCTACGGCGGCCTCGCCGGTCGAGATCTCGAAGCCATCGCCGTCGGCATTCAGGAGGCGCTCCAGGAAGACTACCTCCGCTACCGCATCGCCTCCACCGCCTATCTGGGCAACCACATCTCAGCTGGCGGAGTGCCCATCGTCCAGCCGCCCGGCGGGCACGCCATCTATATAGATGCACGCGCCTTCCTGCCCCACATCCCTTCCGACCAGTTCCCCGGAGTCGCCCTGGCTGCCGAGCTGTATCTCGAAGGCGGCATCCGCTCCGTCGAAATTGGAACCCTAATGTTTGCCGCCGCCGCACAGATGGACCTCGTCCGCCTCGCTATGCCGCGCCGCGTCTACACCCAGAGCCACGTCGATTATCTAGTCGAAGTAATTCTTGAGGTCTACCGCAAGCGCGAGTCGATTAAAGGTATGCGCCTCTCCTACGAAGCCCCCTTCCTCCGCCACTTCACCGCGCACCTTGAACCCGTGTGAAAAGTCTGCCGATTCAATCAACAGGCCGGCGCCTGTCTTGATCGCACAGATGAGCTACTTTTCGTGAGAAATGTTCTGAGCCTTGTCAGGGCACGACCGTGGCCGTGCCTTGGCCTGCATGCAGAAGCCGCGGGCTTTCAGCCCCTGAGGAAAGAATTTCTGACATAATGCCCCGCGGAACAATTACGCGGGGCTTTCTTTGTTTACTCCACCAGCTGCTCCGCAATCAGCCGTACCCACGTCTTCAACTCCGTCGACCTCCCGCTCAAATCCAACTCCGACAGTTTCAATCCGAACATCTCCCACGCCGACCGCTTTTGGCACCCGATCACCATCCCCTTAAGTCCTGAAAACTCCGCAACGCGAGGATCCCATTTCAGCTCATCCGCCCGCCGCACCACCCACTCCGCCAGCGAGATCAGATCCGCGTCCGGCACGGCCGGTTTCAAGTGCAGCGCAAACCACAACAGCGTCACCCCATACTCGCGAATCGAATCGTTCTCCCCTTCCGGATCCGACTTCAGAATCAACCAAGCAAAATTGCGCGCCGCCTCGCGATTCAGATCAACCGGCAGCGAATCCAGACTCAACAGAAGCTGGATCGTCGTCGACGAAGTGCTTTCGTCGTTGTACTTGTAGTTCCACGGCTCATGCTCGGCCCGCAAAATTGCTGCACAAGAAAATGCCCGGATCCAATGCCCGAACTCGCCCGTGCTCCCCGGTTTCCACTCCGGATTCTCGGGATCCGACCACCGCGTCAGTTGTAGTACTTCCAGCGGCACCCAGCTTTCTGTCGCAGGCAGATCGCCCGTGTCCCGAAGCTGCCGAAGGGCGGCAAGATGCGCATCAAAGTCGCAGCCGTAGTCTGCTTGCGCGATGCACTCCAGCATCTCATCCGTCACATGCGCCGAGATCGACCGCAGCAGCACATCCCCATCCGGCTCGAATTTCCCCAGGAGTTCCGTAATCATAGGTGATCAGCGAAAGTGTACCCGCTTCTACCCCTGAGCTCCTCCATCCTTGCAATCTTCAGGACGCACAAAAGCCCCCAGATCAGCCTCCTCTCAACAGCGGTTCAACCCCACCCGTCCTGCTTACATCTAACCTCTTTCGCCCGCTCTGATCCTTTGCCTCGCGGGTCGCCGGAGGTGCGCCACCGTGGTCTTCAACCTCATGCCGAAAGACATCAGCTACTACGACCAGCTGGAATCCCTCACCCAACTCATCGCCCCCGAGGTCCAGCGCCTTGGCCATCTGCTCAGCGGCATCAACGCCGACCGCCAGGCTGCCGCTCAAATCGAAGAACAGCGCCATCGCGGCCACGTACTCACTCGCCAGATCCTGCGCGCCCTCGATCAGGCCTTCATCACCCCGTTCGATCGCGAAGACATCTACCAGCTTGCCAACGAGCTCTATCGCGTCATCGACCGCGTCGCCAACACCGCCGAGCGCATCGTCCTCTACAACATGACCGAGATCCATCCCAGCCTTCAGGGCCAGTGCCGCACCCTCACCTCCATGGTCAAAGAACTGCAAACCGCTATTGGCCAGCTCCGCCACGGCAACGGCAAGACAGCCGAACGCCTCGCGCTAGACGAGCTCGGCCGCCTCGAAGAGGAATCCCGCCGCGAGCGCGCCCGCTTCCTCTCCGGCCTTTACGCCAGTTCGCCCAACCCGCTCGACGTGATGAAGAAGCGCGAAGTTCACGACCTCCTCATGGACGCCATCGGAGCCTGCGATCACCTCGGCCGCACCATCGAATCCGTCCTCCTCAAGAACGGCTGAACGCATGACGCTGATCATCCTCATCATTGTCCTGGCGCTTGCGTTCGACTTCCTCAACGGCTTTCACGACGCCGCCAACTCCATCGCCACCGTCGTCACTACGCGCGCGCTCACTCCCGGTCAGGCCGTCATCTGGGCCGCCGTCTTCAACTTCGTCGCCGTTTTCCTCTTTGGCACCGGTGTCGCCAAGACCATCAGCGACAAGCTAATCGATCCCGGCGCAATGGACACTTGGGTCGTCTTCGGCGGACTCATCGGCGGCATCGTCTGGAACCTCCTCACCTGGTACCTCGCCCTGCCTACCAGCTCTTCCCACGCCATCATCAGCGCGCTTGCCGGCTCCGCAATAACCAAGGCCGGCTGGCACGTTCTCCTGCTCAAGGGCTGGGAACCCGTACTGCTCTTCCTCGTCCTCTCGCCGCTCCTCGGCATGATCCTCGGCTACATCTTCATGCACATCGTTGCCTGGATCACCTGGCGCACGCCGCGCCACAAAGTCGAGCACACCTTCCGCCATCTCCAGCTCGCCTCCGCCGCTGCATATTCGCTTGGTCACGGCAGCAACGACGCGCAGAAAACGATGGGAATCATCGTCGCGCTCCTCGTCGCCAGCGGCCACGCAAACTGGACGCGCGGCCAGACCACCTTCCTCGGCCATCACGAAATCGCCCTCTGGATCATTCTCAGTTGCCAAGCCGCCATGGGCCTCGGCACCCTCTCCGGAGGATGGCGCGTCGTCCGCACAATGGGCTCGCGCATTACTCCGCACCTGCACTACGCCGGCGGATTCTCCGCGGAATTCGCAGCCGCTGTAACCATCGGCCTGGCCACCGTTGCGAAGATTCCCATCTCCACAACCCACGCAATTGGCGGCGCGGTCTCCGGTGTCGGCGCCACGCGCGGCGTGCACGCGGTCCGCTGGATTTGGGCCCGTCGCGTCGTCCTCGGCTGGATACTAACCTTCCCCGGCGCAGCCCTCATCGGCGCCGCCGGATACGAAATCGTGCACCTGCTGGCCCGCTCATGACTCGACACCCCAACCACCCGATCCGCTATACATGCTGACCGAGACCCTGCGCGAGATCCTCCGCCCCCACTGGACCAAGTTCCACCCGCGCTCCGCTCTACGCTGCATGCCCGCCATTGCTCTCGCCATCCTCGTCGGCTCCATCACCGGACACGCCGAATGGGGCATCATGGCCGCCAGCGGAGCCGTCAGCGTCGGCTTCGGCTCCTACCAAGAACTCGGCGGCTCCCGCACCGCCCCGATGCTCTATGCCACGCTGGGCATGTGCATCTCCAGTTGGATCGGCACGCTCGCCGGTCAGTCAATCACCGCAACCATCGCCGCAACCGCGCTCTGGGGATTCCTCTACGTCACCATCTCCGCGCTCGGCCCCGGCCACCAGTGGATCGCGCTCCAATCCGTCATCTGGATGATCATCTCCACCGCCTACCCCGCGCCCGGACTTCACGCGCTCACCCGAGGCGCATTCGTTCTTGCAGGTGGGCTGCTGCAACTCATCTGCGTGCGCTTCTTCTGGTGGGCCGAACGGCGCCACACTCCCGTGATGGGCCGCGCCACGCCCACCGGTGCCTGCGCAGACAACCACGTCTCCGACGTTCTCAAGCCCAAATCGTGCCTCTTCCTCTACGCCTTGCGAGCCGCGCTCACTCTCGGTCTCGCCGCTGGACTTTACCGCGCGCTGAAAATCCCAAACGGCTACTGGATCCCCATGACCGCCGCCATTGTCCTCCGCGCCGACATGCGACAGTCCATCACCCGCGGATTCGCGCGCATGACCGGCACCATCCTCGGGACGGTGCTTGCCACCATCGCCGCCAGCCTCCTCCGCCCCGGCCCTCTTGCGCTCTCCATACTCATTCTCATCTTCGTCTGGTTCGCCTACGCTCTGCTCTGGGTTAACTACGCCATCTTCGTCGTCCCTCTCACCGCCTACGTCGTCTCTCTCCTGGCTCTAGCCGGACTTCCCGAGCCCTTCGTCATCCATCACCGTCTGCTCAACACCCTGCTCGGCGGACTCATCTCGCTCATGCTCCATCTCATCTTCTTCGGCTGGGAGCGAACCCGCCTCTCACGCCGGCACTCCACAGCAGAACCTCTTACCCCGTAGATCGCGCGACCAGCCGCCACATCACAATTCCCTTTTCGCAATCGGCCTCCCCGCATAAGCTTGTTCCGTTCAAGTTTGTCTCCGAGGTCACGTGATGAAAAAGCTTCTGATCTTCACAGCATTCTTGTGTCTTCTATCAATCCAGAAAGCCTCAGCCCAGGACCCGCTCGACGGCCTATGGCAGGGCTACGACGGCGAATGGCGTCACGTCTCCAACCAGCTCGTCGCACTCGCCGAAGCCATCCCCGCCGACAAGTACGCATGGCGTCCCGCACCCGGTGTCCGCTCCACCAGCGAAGTCTTCATGCACATCGTCACCGCGAACTTCTACCTGCTCAGCGTCACCGGCCCCAAGATGCCGCCGAACCTCAAGGACGATGCGGACAAAACAGTTACCTCGAAAGCGGAAGTCATCGCCTGGCTCAAGCGCTCGCTTGAAGCCGTCAAGCAGGCGCACCTCGCCGCCGATCCCAAAGACATGTCGCGAAAGGTCAAGATCAATGGACGCGACGCGACCGTCGACGGCATGTACCTCCGCATCATCGTTCACGACAACGAGCACATGGGCCAGCTCATCGCCTACGCACGCATGAACGGCATCGCCCCGCCTTGGTCCAAGTGAGATCCTCATATCAGGTGACAGCCAGATGACCCCGCATTCATTCATGAGACTCGGTTCGCTCATGCTTGCGCTCGCCGCTGCGAATCTCGCAACCTCGCAGACTCCGCCTGCACCGGCACCGGCTCAACAGCCGCGACCCCAGCCGCCCACCCGCGATCCGCACACGCCCGGCTACGTGCAAGCCAAAGAACTCCCCGATGGCGCCGTTCCCTCTTCAACCGCCGACGGCAACTTCATCGTCGGCCCCACGCACCCCATCGCGCCGGAAATGACCGCGCCCGATCTCACCCACGGCGACGTCATCGAGTTCACCATGAACTCCGCCGACAGCAAATACTACCCCGGCATCGCCCGCGACAAAGGCACCTTCGGCACACCCGACTCCAGCGATCCCGCCAAGCTCGTCATCACCACCAGCCACCCCGCGCCCTACACACGCAAAATCGCCGTCTACATTCCTAAGCAGTATGTCCCCGGCACCGAAGCACCCTTCATCGTCGGAGCAGACGGCCCTGACCGCATGCTCTTCACCGCGCTCGACAGCATGATCCCCGAGCGCAAGCTCCCCGTCATGATCGCCATATCCATCGCAAACGGCACCGGCGACGCGCAGGGCAGCGAGCGCGGCCTCGAGTACGACACTATGTCCGGCAAATACGCCGAGTGGGTCGAAGACGAAGTCCTTCCTCTCGTCGAATCCAAAGCGCACGTCAAGCTCACACACGATCCCGAAGGCCGTGCCGCCACCGGCGGTAGCTCCGGCGCTGCGTGCGCGCTCATCATGGCCTGGTATCACCCGGAGCTCTACCACCGCGTCCTCGCCTACTCCGGCACCTGGGTCAACCAGCAATGGCCCTACGATCCGAAGACCCCGCACGGCGCATGGGAGTTCCACGAACACCTTATCCCGCAGAGCCCACGCAAGCCTATCCGCATCTGGATGGAAGTCGGCGACAAGGATCTCTTCAACCCCAACATCATGCGCGACAACATGCACGACTGGGTCGAAGCCAACGAGCGCCTTGCGAAGGCTCTCGCCGCAAAGAAGTACCACTACCAGTTCGTCTTCGCAGAAAACGCCTTCCACGTCGACCGCGCCGTCAAAATGCAAACCCTGCCCGAAGCCCTCGAGTACATCTGGCAAGGCTACAAACCGCTCCATAGATAAGGCTCAGCAAACGAAGCGTGTAATTCCGATGCGGGCAAGCCGCGCGTCTCACCAGCAAATCCGCCCGGGTGCCCCAGGTCTCGATTTTGAGACCTGGGAACAGGGATGCCAGTCCTGCTGAGCGAATCAGAACGAGGAAGACCCTTACGCTGCCGGGTGCCCCCGGTCCCTCGCACTTGGGGACCGGGGAAGGAACTCAAATCACAGTCAATTCCGCGCGCTTACTTCCGATCCAGCCGGAACGCCGCCGCCTGAAAATCCCCTCGGAAATCGTCTCCCGTCACTAGCCCATGGTTCATCCACCACGCGCCGCTTGCCGTCGTCGGACTTCCCTTCAGCACCGCGCCTTCAATCGGTGTCAGCGTGTATTCCGCCTTAGGATCGAGCCCCTTCAGCTTGAGAATTGGGAATCCTCTCCCCTCCTGCGTTGAATGAATAAACGCGAACACCACCGACTGGCTCTTGTCCTTGTTCACCGTCTGTGTCGCCGAGAACTCGCTTCCATTCCGCGGCGAAATCAACCGGTACAGATCCCCCTGCACAATCGTCTTCTGCACCTGGTGATACGCAGCGATCAGCCGCTTCGCCGTCGCCATCTCCTGGTCGGTGAACTTCGTGATGTTTGCCCCAATTCCCAGCGAGCCCTGCATCGAGCTCAGCATCCTGTACTGCAATGATGTCGACCGCTTGTTCCCCCAGTGCGGCGAATCCGTCACCCACGCCATCATCACCTGTGGCGTGTATGCATACGTGAATCCATCCTGCTGCGTCAGCCGATCGAACGGATCCGTGTTATCCGACGGCCACACCTCATCTGCATATTGCAGAATCCCGAGATCCACGCGTCCGCCGCCCCCCGAGCACGACTCGAGCTCCACCTTGGGATGCCGCTTCTTCAGCTCGCTCAGCACCCAGTACAGATTCCGCGTGAACGCAACATACACTTCCTTCTGCTCATTTGGCGGCAACTGATCCCATCCCGGCTCGCTCCAGTTGCGGTTGTAATCCCACTTCAGAAACGCGATGTCATTCTCGTTGAGCAGCTTGTCCAAAAACCCCAGCACATAATCCCGCACATCCTGTCGCGCCAGGTTCAACACCAGCTGATTGCGCGACTCCGACCGCGGCCTTCCCGGAAAATTCAACACCCAGTCCGGATGCTTTCGATACAAATCCGAATCCGGATTCACCATCTCCGGCTCAACCCACAAACCAAAATCCATATGCAGCGCGTGCACTTTATCGATCAGCGGCTTCAACCCGTGCGGAAACTTCTGCGAATTCACATACCAGTCGCCTAGTCCCGCGTGATCCGTCTTGCGCTGTCCAAACCACCCGTCGTCCATCACAAAACGATCCACACCCAGCGCAGCCGCCTTCTCCGCGAGCGCGATCTGCCCCTCCTCGCTCACGTTCATTTCGGTCGCTTCCCACGAGTTGTAGATCACGGGGCGCGGCTTCGGTGCCGCATCCTCGCCATCCCCAACTCGCCGCGGCAGCACATGCGCAACTTCATAGTGATGCAGCAGCCGCGACGCTCCGCCCAGCCCGTGCGCGCTATATCCGCCGTAGAACACCGGCGTCTCCAGCTTCTCTCCCGGCTTCAGCACATATCCAAAATCAAACGGATTGAATCCGCCCGTCACGCGAATCGCGTCCAGCTGGTCCTGCTCCACCGTAATCCGCCACGACCCGCTCCACGCCAGCGCGCCAAACCACACCTCGCCGGCATTCTCATCCGGCGCGTCACCAGCCTCGATCGCAAACCATGGATTCGCCTGGTGCCCCGTCGATCCGCGCCGGCTCTCAATCACGCGCTCACCGGGGCTCAGCTTTTCCTGTGTCAGCGTCCACTCGCCGCCCCATCTGCCCGTCAGATAATCCAGCGTGTAGTGCCCAGCGGGCACCGACCACGCCGCCGCAGCGGCCTGCTCAATCGTGATCGGCTGCTCCTCCTTGTTCTCGATCGTCGCCGACCGCGACAGGATCCCAGACACCGGATCAATCGAGTAGTGAAGCGTCACAAACACATTTCTCTTGATGTCTTTCAGCACGACATTGAAACCATCTGTTGCACTTTCATGACGGTCGTAGTGCAGCACCAAGTCGCGATTCCCATCCGTAAACGTAACCTTGATTGCCGGCTCAACAAATAGCCCTGCGCCCCATCCCGCATACTCCTGCGGCGTCGTCGTGTACGACGAATCAAACGACGCGGCCTCGCGCTTCGGAACCGCCGCCGGGATCCGATCCGTCGCGCCCAGCCGCCCTCCCCAGTAAAGCTGCTGCAGCTCTCCCCGCGGGTTCACCCCAAATGCATACGTGACGTTTCCGCCGTCCAGCCGAAACACCTTCGCCGTTCCGTCATAAGCGGCAGCCGAACCCTGCGCCGCGGCGCCAAGGCCCGCCAGAAGCGCACTCAACACCACCAACATCGCACGTTGCATCAGTCGTTTCCCCCAGTTGTCATTCAAAGCGCCCATCATAGCATCGGCTCTCCCAGCCCTGTCACAGCTCAGATAGCCATGCTCTCCGTTCAGCCGCCACCTGGACCGGTTCGTCACCTTTCTTAACAGGATTTGACCGGCCCATCGGCTATCCTGAAGCTGACTTCAAGAAGGAGGCCCTGGATGTTTTCCCCCACGCTGTCCGCGCCTGCCTGTCCAACACCCGCAGAGAACATCGCGGCTGCGCTGGAGCGCATCACTCCGCTTCAGGGACTCCCATTCGAAGACCGCCTCTGGCTCGCGCAGCACGGCGAAGAAGTCGTCGCGCAACCCGGCGACATCCTCTTTGAAGAAGGTCAGCCCGCCGATCGCATGATCCTCATCCTCAAAGGAGAGATCCACGTCCGTCGCTCCCGCGGCGGCCCCATGGAGCTCTTCATCGGCCGTACAGGCCAGATGACCGGACTGCTCCCCTTCTCGCGTATGAAAGCCTCCGGCGGCCAGGGATTCGCCATCAGCCCGGTATGGGCCCTCCTTGTCCACAAAGATCAGTTCCCCGCCATGCTCGCCGCCATCCCGTCGATGGCGCAGCGAGTCGTCTCCACGCTCCTCGATCGCGTTCGCGAGGTCACACGCATCGAGCAGCAGGCTGAAAAGCTCGGCGCACTCGGCAAGCTCGCCGGCAACCTCGCCCACGAGCTCAACAATCCAGCCTCTGCCGCACAGCGCGCCGCCGCCAGTCTCGTCATGGAGCTCCGCGCCAACCGCGAAAACCGCTTCAAGCTTGTGAACCTCTGCCTCTCGGAAGAACAGATTCGCGGCGTCGAAGCGTGGGAGCAGAAGATCCTGGCTCGCGCAACGCGCCACGACACCCGCAATCCCGTCGAGCAGATCCAGCTTGAAGAGGATCTCCGCACCTTCCTCACTAATCTCCACTGCGATACCGCATGGGAGGTCGCCGCTCAGCTTGCTGAACAGCGCACCACCGTTGCAGACCTTGAAGAACTGCGCAATCTCCTCGGACCTTCCGAAGCCTGCATCTCGCTTCAATATTTCGCGCGCTACGTCCGGTCCTCGCGCTCTGTTGACACGCTGCTCAACTCCACCGCGCGCATCTTCGACCTCATCAGCGCCGTCAAGGCCTACTCCTATATGGATCGCGCGCCGATCCTCGAAGTCGACGTGCCCGCAGGCCTCGACGCCACCGTTCAGATGCTGCAGTCGCGCATGAACAACGTTGAGGTTGAGCGTCACTACGACCCCAACCTGCCGCGCATCTCCGCCTACGGCAGCGAACTCAATCAGGTCTGGACGGCGCTCATCGAGAACGCACTCGACGCTCTCGGTGAAAGTAGCCACGGCGGCAAGCTTCGCCTCACATGCCGTCTCGAAGGCGAAATGATGCTCGTCGAAATATGGGACACCGGCCCCGGCATCCCGCCCGAGTTGCAGGACCGCATCTTCGAGCCCTTCTTCACCACCAAGGCTCCCGGCCAGGGTCTCGGCCTTGGACTCGACAACGCTATGCGCATCGTGCGCAAGCACCGTGGCCACCTGAGCGTTCGCTCCGACCCAGGCTCCACCTGCTTCCGCGTCCGCCTGCCCCTCGACCAGCTCCAGGCCTACTGACCCCAACACCCCATCACAAACAACTGGGTGCCCCAGGTCCCTCGCATTTGGGGACCTGGGAACGACAGACCCCCAACCGCCGAAGAAAGAAAGGCCGAATCGTCAGGAAACTGGGTGCCCCATCCAAGCTCCGCTTGGGTGGGAAACGACAAGGCTAGACCCTACACGGAGTGTTCCCTATGACGTCACCCGAAACAAGTCCCTCAACCACGCTGACCACCCTCATCAACGTCCGCCGCGGCGCCGAAGCCATCGACTTCTACACCCGCGCCTTCGGAGCCGCCATCCTCTCCCGCATGGACGCACCCGACGGCAGCGTCGTCGCCCATCTCTCCATCGGTAATGGCAGCTTCTGGCTCGCAGACGAATCCGCTCCCCACCAGAATTTCAGCCCTGAAACCCTCGGCGGCTCCACCACACGCATGGTCATGATCACCGATGACCCGCACGCCGCCTTCGATCGCGCCATCGCTGCCGGAGCCTCCTCCATCTGTCCCATCCGCGACGAAGAGTACGGCTGGCGCATAGGCCGCGTTGTCGATCCCTTCGGCCACCACTGGGAGATCGGCAAGCCGCTGTAAACTTCTCGCGATGCCCGCGCGCTCCGAGCAACTCGAAGCCACACTCTCGAACTTTGAGTCGGACCACGCGTTGCTCGATCCAAGCCAGTTCGCTCGACGCTTCGCAGTTGAAGAGGAACTCGAACGCCTCTTCGGTGACAAAGTCAGTGAGTCTGAATACACCCGCGCTCTCAGCCGGCGCGCGCGAGCGCTGCAACTCGCACTCGAGAAGATCGACTCCCAGCTCTTCGCAGACCTTCGAAGCCAGATCCGATCCGGCATCTGCCCCGCCGAGTTCCGCGCCTGCATTCACAATCAGTCCTCATCAGCGACTGGCCTCGACTTCGATCACCTCGACGATCTCGTCTCCGGTGTTCTGCGTTTCGAACCACCACCCGAAGAGCCTCGCACACTCAGCCCTGACTCCGTCTTCTACCAACCCACTCCCGCCCGCCACATCTTCCGCCTGATCTCCGCGGCTGCCATCACCGAGGCCGACACCCTCATCGATCTCGGCTCCGGTTTGGGTCACGTCCCGCTCCTCGTCTCCATCTGCACCGGCGCAACCTCCATCGGCATCGAACTCGATCCCGCCTTGATCGCCAGCGCAGAGCAGTGCGCAGCCGCACTGAGCCTGCGCAACATCACCTTCCGAGCCCAGGACGCACGCGAAGCCGATCTCTCCGCCGGCACCGTCTTCTACCTCTACACGCCGTTCACCGGCGCCACGCTCGCATCCGTCCTCAACTCTTTGCGCACGCAGGCCGGGCTCCGTCCCATCCGCATCTGCACCTTCGGCCCCTGCACTTCCACCCTGACCGAGCAACCCTGGCTTCGCCCTTCCTCGCCCCCGACGACCGATCAGATCACCGTCTTCACTCCTCTTTCCTGACACCGGCCGGGTGCCCCATGTCTCCCGCTTGTGGAGACATGGGAAGCGAGAACACCGGTCGATGACAAACCAAGTCCAGCCTCACAGGACTCTGCTAAAACTTCTCTATCGTCTCCCGGAGGTTCCCCGTGTCCCGTCTCTGCAATCTTGCGTTGCTTCTCGCTCTCCCCGCCCTCCCAATCGCAGCGCAGGAGACCCACGACCACGGCATCCCCGAGAAGCTCGGCAAAGTCTCCTTCCCCATCTCCTGCGCTCCCGCAACACAGCCCGAATTCAATCGCGCCATCGCGCTCCTCCACTCCTTCGCCTACGCTCCCGCAAACACCGCTTTCCAGAAAGTCGCCGCGCAAGACCCGCACTGCGCCATGGCACACTGGGGCATTGCGATGACGTGGTTCCACCCGCTCTGGGATATGCTCCCCGCAAGCTCCGTGCCCGCCGCAACGCACGAGATTGAAACCGCCCAGAGCATCGGAACCTCCGACCCGCGTGAGAAGGCCTACATTCACGCCTACTCGCTCGTGGTTCAGAACGCCGGCTCCAGCCCGTTCTCCTCCCGCAATCAGAATTACGAACAAGCCATGCGCAACCTGGCCCAACAGAACCCAACCGACGTCGAAGCCCAGGTCTTCTTCGCTCTCGCGCTGCTCTCGAACGCTCCGCCCACAGACAAAACACACGCACGTCAGAAGCAGGCCCTCTCCATCCTCGAGCCGCTCGACCTCACCTACCCTGACCACCCTGGCATCACGCACTACATCATCCATGCCTCCGACAGTTCAGAACTCGCACCGCGCGGTCTCGCTGCAGCACGCAAATACGCCGGGGTCGCTCCCTCAGCGCCTCACGCTTTGCACATGCCCTCGCACATCTTCACCCGCCTCGGCCTGTGGCATGACTCCATCAATTCCAACCTCGCCGCCGCTCAAGCCGCACGCGAACAGCACGACATTGGCGAAGAGCTCCATGCCATGGACTACCTCGTCTACGCCTACCTCCAGCTCGGACAGGACGAAAACGCGCAGCACGTCATCGATCGACTCAAGAAAATGGAAAGCCTGGGCATGGCCGATTTCAAAATCGGCTACGCTGCCACAGCCATGCCGGTCCGTTACGCCGTCGAGCGCCATCAATGGGCCGAAGCCGCTGCCATCAACCGCGACCCGAAATCGCCGCCACAGATCGCCGCCATCGCCGTATGGGCTCGAGCCCTCGGCCTCGTACGCGGCGGCCGGCCATCAGACACCGCCGCCGAACTCTCCGCACTCACCAACTACGAAAATCAGCTCCATCAGGCCGGCAACGACTACTGGGCTGCCCAGACCAGCGTTCTGCACAAAGAAGTCCTCGCCTGGTCCGAACAGGATGCCGGCGATTCCAGGCAAGCCGAATCCCAGTTGCGTGCCGCCGCCGACCAGGAAGACGCACTCGAGAAGCTGCCCGTCACTCCCGGTCCCATCGTCCCCGCCCGCGAGCAGCTCGGCGAACTCCTCCTTCAGCAGCACCGCCCCGCCGAAGCCGCCGCAGAATTCAAGCAATCTCTCCTGAACTCCCCCAACCGCAAAAACGCCTTGGATGGCCTCCGCGTCGCCGAGAAGAATCGGACTCAAGAAGACCCGAGAGTTCGCCCATCTGCATCTCCGGCCCAAATTGCAGATTGAGAATAGTCGAAGTTGGCATTAGCATTTCATCACATTCCCAACCGTATCTTTGACATTCCCTGGAGGCTCTGATGCCGGGTTCTCGCCTTCCCCTATGCTTTGTCCTCACGTTCCTCCTAGCTTTCGCTTCGCATGGACAAGATCTCAAACTCCAGCCGCCGATTTGGAGCTCCCATCCTGATATCCCTGCTTTTGAAAAGATCGAAGCCGAACACATCGCTGCTGCTCAACAAGCCATCAGCGAGATGGTATCCGTGGTAGGACCACGTACGATCCAGAACACCTTGGCTCCGTTTGACGAAGCAACCCGGCATTTAGATATCGCAGTGAACTTCTCGACCCTCGTTCAGCAAACGCACCCCGATGCGGCGTTTCGCGATCGCGCTACAGCTATGACCACGCGAATCGCTGATGTACAAACATCTATCGCGCTCAATCCGAAGGTGTGTATCAAGCGCTCTCGACCCTTCCCTTGCCTGAAGCTGAACCAGGCACCCGTTACTATATCCAGCGCCAGCTCCTCGAGTTTCGACTTGCGGGTGTTGATAAAGATGAAAATACTCGCAAGCGCATCCGCACGCTACAGACGAAGCTCACCGAAGATCAGTCCGTATTCGATCGCAACATCTCCGATGGCCGCATCACAATTGACGTTCAGAATGCCTCCGAGCTCGACGGGCTTCCAAAGGACTACATCGATCGGCATGCGCCCGGCGCTGATGGAACCATCCATATCACCACCGACTATCCAGATGTGTTCCCGGTCCTTCAGTTCTCGAAAAGCGATAAATTGCGTCGCCGGATGTTCGAGGCATTCGTATCAAGAGCATATCCAAAGAATCGAGATGTCCTATTGGACATGATGCGCCTCCGCTTCCAGATAGCAAACCTGACGGGTTTCGGCTCTTGGGCGGATTATGCCGCGGCAGACAAGATGATCATGACCGGTGGCAACGTAGGGAAGTTCATTCAGGATTTCGATGCTGCTGCCCGCCCGGTCGCTCAACGTGAATACTCCGCGCTCCTGGCTGAAGAGCGCAAGGTGGATCCTTCATCGAATGAAGTACCTTTCTACAACTGGTGGTACCTCGGTGAGCAGATCAGTCGGTCGCAGTACAAATTCGACTCGTCGGAAATCCGGCCGTATCTTCCCTTCAATCAGGTTAAGCAAGGAATCCTGGACACCGCCGCGAGGCTCTTCCACGTGAGCTTCCAACAGGAACTCGGATCCCCCGCCTGGGCCCCCTCCGTTGAGACCTGGGACGTGGTCGAGAATGGCAAACCTATCGGCAGATTCTATCTTGATATGCACCCTAGACCCGGAAAATACAGCCATGACCAGATGTCGCCTCTGCTCGACGGAATAGTGGGAAAGCAGCTGCCCGAGGCGGCGTTGGTCTGTAACTTCCCTCAACCCACTGCCAGTGATCCCGGGCTCATGGACTACGATGATGTAGTAACGTTCTTCCACGAGTTCGGGCACCTCATGCACCACATTCTCGGCGGTAACCAGCAATGGGCTGGAATCAGCGGAATCACCATGGAAGCTGACTTCATCGAGACCCCGTCACAGATGCTCGAAGAATGGATGCACAGCCCGGAAGTATTGTCCTCATTTGCTCATCACTATAAAACTGGCGATCCCGTCCCTGCGGACCTGGTCACACGTATGAATCGTGCCTCGGCATTTGGGCGGGGTGTGAGCGTGAGCTTCCAAAATGCCCTGTCCGCAATCTCGTACGACATCTATAGAAGCAAACCGGAGAATATCGATCTCGAAAGTTTGGTCCTCGGGGATGTGCATCGGTACACCCCCTTCGCAACCATCCCGCAACAAGCCTACTTCTACGCGGGCTTCAACCACCTGGCTGGCTACGCCTCTTCGTATTACACGTACATGTGGGACAAAGTAATCGCTGAAGATTTCTTCCAACAGTTCAACCAGAGAAATCCCATGTTGGGAGATACCCCCATGCGCTATCGCCGCCAGGTGTTGGAGCCGGGAGGGTCCGTGTCTGCGAATACTCTTGTGAGAAACTTCCTCGGCCGGCCGCAGAACACTGACGCCTTTCAGCAGTGGCTTAAGGATGAATTTGTGACGCCGCCCGCACCCTGATCGATTCAGCGGGCACTAGGATAAGCCGGATTTGCAGATGGCTGTCAGAACGATACGTCCGCCGGTTCCGTCACCCGCATCACCGACTGGTCGCCCGTCTTCGCTTTCCACGCCACGCGAATCGCATCCACCTTCGCCCGGTTCTCAGCCGTATTGGGATACTCGATAACCAGGCACTTGGTCCTGAGTCGCTCAGGCGCTTTCTCGTTCTTGCCCTGCCACTGCCCGTAGACATCCAGCACGCTCAGTCCGTCCGGAAAGCGCGGTGTCACCTCCCGGTCCAGGAATGCCCGCCACTCCATCTCGCTCACGCCCTTGCCTGGCTGATCCGCAGGACCAAGCCCGAAGTAGAGCCGGGTATCCACCCACCCTTTTCTCGAGTCGGGATGCGCCGCATCGCCCCGCAGAACCGGGGCTGTTCGTGCAGTCCCCGCTTGGACCGGCTTGTGTTCACAACCGAGGGCCGCGAGCGTCAGGACGAGCGCCGCCAGCGCAGATCGAACGTGCATCCAGGCTCCTGAGCTGAAGGCTCAATTCCTACTTTTCTACTTCAACTCCGCGCCAGAAAGCCACGTATCCCTTGATCTTACGGGCTGCAGGCTTTGGGTCGGGGTAGTACCAGGCCGCATCCGGATTGTCCTGCCCGTCGATGTACAGGCTCATGTACTTCGCCTGCCCTTTCCACGGGCAAGTCGACGTCGTGCTGCTCGACCGGAAGTACTCCCGCTTCAAACTGCTCTCCGGGAAATACACGTTCCCCTCAACAATCTCAGTCGTATCGCTCTCGGCGATAACCTTGCCGTTCCAAATCGCTTTTGCCATCTTCTCTTTCGCACCGCCGCTCGCCGCAGTTGTGGGACGCGGCAACCGGAATCTTCAGAACAGTAACAGACATTGGACGCGCTTGCGAGAGCAATGGATTCCGCGCCGCAGCCGTATTGCACCCTCGAACGAGCTTCAATCAAATCTTAATTGATTGCGCATCAGCCAGATAGGCCGCTTTTCAACAGAAAAGCCCAGCCGCTTGGGCCGGGCTTTCCTTGCCACCGCAGATCTGCTACTTTGCCGCCTCGATGGAATCAATGTGCACTGACTTCTTACTGGCGTCGGCCGTAGCCTTCACGGCTACGTGGTCGCCATAGTACTTCTTCACCGAATCGGGGTTGTCGATCGTCCAAACCTGCTTTTTGCCCTCATCCACGAAGACCGGCGTCATGCCGCCCTGAACGCACTTCTTTACGCACTCCGAACCGCTGCCGGCATGCTTGGCGCCGCACATCGAATCAGAGATCCATCCGTTCATCGCCTTCGAGTCGGCCGCGCTCGCCGCCACTGCCGAAAAAGTCAAAACCGCAAGAGCTGCTGCTGCAATACGCTTCACTGTGTAGTCCTCCGGGGAAGTCAGAGTTGTCGAACGTCCTCCATCATGCTCCCTGAGCCCGCCACCCGGCAAGCCTTCCGGAACCACGAATTTCAGCCCATCAACTACTTCACGCTCCACTGTTGCGACTGCTGCGTCGCCTGCCGGCGCGCAGCAACGTTCTTCAAAGTCACCTCGTACCGCGCGGCCGCCGCCGGAAACCGGTTCACCAGCTCCGATGTCTTGTTCAAAAACGTCGGCATCTTCTCGCGAATCGCTTCGAGGATGTGCGCGAACTTGGCCAGCAGAAAGAACCCCTCGCCATTGCAGTCCACAAACAGCTCCACCGACACCGCACCATGCAGCACCATCGCAGCGGCCATCTCCCAGTAGGTCGTCACCTGCCGGAAGTACGCGTTATGCGGATCTCTTGGGTTCTGCGCCACGGCAAAAAACTCCTCGGCGGTATTTGGCCAGAACTCCCCCGTCATCCACGCACGCGCCTGCCGCAGCACGGCCTCTGTGCGCAACTCGTATAGCTTCAGAATGATTTCAGCATCCGCCGGCGTCGCAAGCATCCGTTCCATTGAGCATTTCTCCGAATGCCCATACTAACGGATTCGCCTGTAGCTTGCTGTGCAGCGTCGTTCCAAATAGAAAAGCGGAACCATCTGGGTCCCGCTTTTCAAACCCGCAGAGCTCTCGCCCTTACGCCGGCTGCAGTTCCTTCTTCTCCACCACCGGCCCATGCGTCTCCGCCGTCGGAGGTGGCGGAGCATCCCCGATCCGCTTCGAGTACGTGCACACAATCTCAGCACCCGGCTCGGGCTGGGCAGCCTTCTTGCCCTTCTTTTTCGGCTTCTCTTCTTCGGCGCCCTTCTTCTTGTTCGGGCACTCCAGATAGATCCCGCTCTTCAGCGTCTTCTCCACCAGGTACGGGCTGCCGCACTCAGGACACTTCTGCGGAACCGGCTTGTTGTTCGACGTGAAATCGCACTTCGGATAATTTGTGCATCCCCAGAAGATGTTGCCGCGCCGCGCCTTGCGTTCCGCAATGTCGCCCACGCCGCACTTCGGGCACTTCATGCCTTCGATCAGGTTCTGCTTCACGTATTTGCACTTCGGATATCCCGAGCACGAGACAAACTCGCCATACGCGCCCTGGCGCAGCACCAGCGGCTTGCCGCATTCGGGACACGCCTCGCCCGTCGGCTCAGGCGGCTTCTGCTGCTGCTTCTGGCTCAGCTTGCGAATCGTCTTGCACGGCGGATCCTCGCTGTACCCAGGGCAGCTCATGAATGGCCCGAACGGTCCGCGCCGCAGCACCATCACGCGCCCGCAGTTCTCGCAGTACTCCTCGGTATCGCCAGCTTCCTGCGCCTCCGGAGTATTCATATCCGGCTTCGCCGCGATGTTCTCCTTCGTAAACGTGCAGCTCGTCGGATCCTTCTTGTTGTACGCCGAACACGCGAAGAAGCTGCCGAACTTGCCCCACTTCAAAATCAGAGGCGATCCGCACACTTCGCACTTCTCGTCTGTCACATGCTCCATGCGCTTGATGTTGCGCATGGTCTTGTCCGCATCCTTCAGCTCGTCTTCAAAGTGGTCGTAGAACCCGTTCAGCAGGTCGGTCCACTTCTCCTTGCCCTCTTCGATATCGTCCAGCTCTTCTTCCAGGCGCGCCGTGTACTTAGTATCGAAGATGTACGGAAAGCTCTCCACCAGCAGATCGCAAACCACCATCCCGATCTCCGTGGGATAGAACCGGCCGCGCGATCCGCCATGTTTCACCACGTACTCGCGATCCTGAATCGTGTTGATGATCGACGCATACGTTGAAGGCCGCCCGATTCCCCGCTCTTCCAGCTCCTTCACCAGCGAAGCTTCGTTGTACCGCGGCGGCGGCTCCGTGAAGTGATCTTCTGGCAGCAGCTGCTCCAGTTCCAGAGCCTGCCCGTCGTCGAGCTTCGGCAGCCGGTTCGCGAGCGAATTCTCGTCGTCGTCCGCCTTTTTCTCTTCCGACATCTCGTAGATCTTCAGGAAGCCGTCGAAGCGCAGCACCGATCCTGTCACGCGGAAGTCGTACGTCTTTTTATCGATCGCCGACTTCGCTTCCACCTTCGCCGTCGTGATGTCGTAAACCGCCGGCACCATCTGAGACGCAATAAACCGCTTCCAGATCAGCGTGTACAGCTTCAGCTGTTCGTCGCTGAGGAACTTCGCAACCGACTCCGGCGTCCTCGCAGCATCAGTCGGCCTGATCGCTTCGTGCGCATCCTGCGCATCCTTCTTGCCCTTGAACGTATTCGGAGAAGCCGGCAGATACTGCTTGCCAAGTTCCTTACCAATCCATGCACGCGCGCCCTCCACCGCATCCGGAGAAACACGCGGCGAATCGGTTCGCATATACGTAATCAGGCCCGTCGTCCCCTCTGATCCGAGGTCGATGCCCTCATACAGTCTCTGCGCCACGCCCATCGTGCGCCGCACGTTGAACCCCAGCTTGCTCGCCGCATCGCGCTGCAGCTGGCTCGTAATAAAAGGAGCAAGCGGCCGCCGCTGCTGCTCGCGGTACTTCACTTCGGCGACTGTCCACGACGCCTTCTCCAGCGCCTTCAGCACCGCATCCATCTGCGCCTTGTCCGGCAGCGCATTCGAGATGAACTGGTCCTTGCCGTCCTTATCCTGTCCGTTTGGCACCTTTGCAGCTTCGCCTTCGATCCCAACGAACTTCGCCTTGAAGCTGTCGCTGTTCCGCTTCTCCGGATGGAGCTGTGCCTCGAGGGTCCAGTACTCCACCGGCTTGAACGCAGCAATCTCCCGCTCGCGTTCCACAATCAACCGCACCGCAACCGTCTGCACGCGGCCCGCCGAGAGCCCGCGCCGCACCTTGTCCCAAAGCAGCGGAGAAATCTGATATCCCACCAGCCGGTCCAGAACACGCCGAGTCTGCTGCGCGTCCACGAGATTTTGATCTACATCCCGTGCATGCTGGAACGCATCCTGCACTGCCTTCTTCGTGATCTCGTTGAACGTAACGCGGCGGATTTTCTTCCGCTGTGCAGCATTCGTCCCCAGCTGAATCGCCAGATGCGCAGCAATCGCCTCGCCTTCACGATCCGGGTCAGGCGCGAGGTAGATCTCATCCGCCTTCTCTGCAGCCTTCTTCAACTGATCGACAACTTTTTCTTTCCCCGGCGACACAATCAGCTCGGGTACAAACGTGCGCTTCTTCAGCTCCACGCCAATATCGTTCTTGGGCAAATCCATAATGTGCCCAATCGACGCGCGGACCTCGAAGCCCTTGCCCAAATATTTCTCGATCGTCTTCGCCTTCGCGGGCGATTCCACGATCACTAATGATCTGCTCATTGCCATCCTTGATTCCGTATTACTGTACCCTATCCTGCCTGGCCGCTCGTCCCATTCGATACGCGAGGTTGGCCATTTGACTCAGGCGGAGCACCTTCTGTTGCCTTCTTCTTTCCGTTGTTCTTTCAAATGCAGTTCGGCGGCATGGTCGCCATCTCGGAACATTTCTGCGCGTCCCGGCGGTCCTGCCTCCTTATACATGGCTGTAAGATTTGCAAGCTAACATGGAACCCGCCTCCGTTTCCACTCTCTTCGACGGATAGGCCCGCCGAATCTCAACCCCGCTTCCATGCAAACCTCATTGAATGTGCACTTCATGCCAACTGCGCATCGCGGCGAAATATCTCTGCAGCCGGACACCGCGCTCACAATGTACGCACATAGTTCTTTCCCGGCAGGCATCGCACGCGGCCGCTCATCTCCAGCTCAAACAGCGCCGTAAAAACCTCAGAAGACGTCAGTTGCGTCTCAAGCTTCTCCAGCAGCTCGTCGATCTGCAGCGACTCATCCGCCCTCAACGCCTTCATCACAATGGCCTCTTCGGTTCGCAGCACCGGGTCCGGCAGAAGAGATGCAGTGGATTCCACTTTGGATTCAGCCCCAGCCGCCTCCTCCAGCTCAAGTCGTACTTGCGATGGAAGATCCTCCCACACATCTTCCCAGCTCCCCACCAGCTTCGCGCCCTGCTTGATCAGCGTATTCGGCGTCCAGGAGTTCTTCGCCGTCACGTTCCCCGGCACCGCGTACAGATCCCGATCCTGCTCTGCCGCGCATCGCGCCGTCACACGCGTTCCCGAGTTCTCGCTCGCCTCCACCACCAGCACGCCGATACTTAACCCGCTGATGATCCGGTTGCGCCGCGGAAAGTTCTGCGGAGCAGGAAACGTCCCCATCGGAACCTCGCTCACAATCGCTCCGCCCACCGCCAGGATCTCCTCTGCAATCTTCCGATTCTCCTTGGGATACACAACATCGATCCCCGTGCCCCACACAGCGATGTTCGGCATCCGCGCTGCCAGCGCTCCCTTGTGCGCGCATGTGTCGATCCCCCGCGCCATTCCGCTCACAATCACGAGACGCCGCGCCGACAGATCCCGCGCAAGCATCTCCGCCACCTGCATTCCATACGGCGACGGATGCCGCGTTCCCACAATCGCAATCGACGGCCGCGCCAGCAGAATCGCATCCCCGCGCACCCACAGCACCGGCGGCGGATCGTAGATCTCCTTCAGCCGCTCCGGATATTCCGGCGAAGCCAGCGTAATCAGCTTGATGTCCTTTTTCGCAAACTGCGCCGCCTCTTCTTCTGCTGCCCGCCGCGCCTTGCCATCGAAGATGAACTGCGCCGCGTCTGCGGGAAAACGCAATCCCTCGAGCTCCGTAAGCGTCAGGGCAAATAACTGCGCAGGACAGTGCAGCTCCCGCATGGCATCCGCAATCCGCTTCGGCCCGAGATTCGGCGTCAGCGCCAGCGCCAGCAACGCCAGCCTGTCCTCATCAATGTCACTGGTTGTGCTTTTTAGAACAGGCCCTCTATCTTCTATCGCCATCTTTCAATGCGCTCGCATGTACGCACACGCTCGCGCCGTCCTTCAATCTAGAGAAATAATTAGAACTTGTTGCATAAACCCGGCTTTGAAGGGCACGACTTTAGTCGTGCTGAAAAAGGCCAGGAGAGACGCGGGCTTCAGCCCCTCAGGGCGTCTTGGTTCAGGCGCCAAACCATTTATCCAACCAGTTCTAGTATTGACGCCACATTAAGCCCCATCCGATTTGAAGTCAAGAAAACCACTGTGACGCCCGGCACTGCTCAACAAACAATCCTTAACCCGCGATTGATAGTCTAAAGACTAGAGTGAGTTCAACTTCGCAACAGAAGCTCCGCATCGCCGCCATCCGCTTCCTCAATCCCGCGCCGCTCATGTGGGACTTCGAACATCCTCCCCTCGCCGCCGAACTCGCCGAGCGCTATCAAATCAACCTGATGCTCCCGTCGCAATGCGCAGACGCGCTCGCCTCGGGCGCAGCCGACATCGGCCTCGTCCCCGTTGCCGCCCTCGCCACCACTCCCGGGCTCCGCATCCTCCCTGGATGCACCATCGCCTCCAAACACCGCGTCCGCTCGCTCCTCCTCGTCCGCCGCGCCGCACAGCCTCTCACCCAACTGCGTAGCGTCGCAGCCGACACCGCCAGCCGCACAACCATCGCTCACGCGCGCATTCTCTTCCACAACTGGAAAAACCCGGACGTTCCCTTCATCCCCATGGCCGCCGACCTCGACACCATGCTCGACCGTGCCGACGCCGCCATCCTCATCGGCGATCCCGCTCTCATGGCACTCGAAGAACGCGCCAACCGCTTCGAGCGCACCGGCGAACAACTCCTCTACCACGACCTCGCCGAAGAGTGGCACGACCTCACCGGCCTCCCCTTCGTCTCTGCGATCTGGGGCGTCTCACCCGACGTTCCCATCACCGAACGAATCATCGACGACTTCCTCCACTCCCGCGATCACGGCCTCCGCAACATTGACGCCCTCGTTCAGCACTGGTCCCGCCAGCTCCCCATCTCCGAGCAGACCATCCGCTCCTACCTCACCCACAACATTCACTACATCCTCGACGAAGAATGCATCGAAGGCATGGGCTGCTTCTTCCGCCTCGCCGCCGAAACCGGCATCCTCCCCTCCTACCAACTCCCCACCACTTCCGCTCTCACCAAATAAAAACGCCCGGCAGATATCGCCAGGCGTTCTAGTCCACTTCACGGTTCCGACAAACAAGCTAACAGCTAATAGCTAACGGCTAAAAGCTGTATCTAGATTTCCCACCTCAACAGCGCCGCTCCCACCGTAAACCCTGCACCCACGGCCGCCAGCAACACCAGGTCGCCTTTCTTCAGCTTCCCGTCTTCTACCGCCGTCTCCATCGCGAGCGGAATCGTCCCCGCCGAAGTATTCCCATACTTCTCGATGTTGATGATCACCCGATCTTCCGGCATACCGAGCCGATCCGCCGTCGCCGTAATGATCCGCTTGTTCGCCTGGTGAGGAATGAAGCATCCCAGATCCGAGCCCTTGATCCCATTGCGCTCCAGAATCCTCGTCGTCGACTCCGCCATCTTGCGCACCGCGAACTTGTAAACCGCCTGCCCATCCTGGTGAATGTAGTGCATCTTCTTATCCACCGTCTCATGCGTAGACGGATTCAGACTTCCACCCGCCGGCATGTTCAGCGAAACACCGCCCGACCCATCCACCTCGTGCACGAAATCAATCATCCCGATCTCGCCTTCTTCCGCCGGCTCAATCAGAACAGCTCCGCCGCCATCACCAAACAGCACGCACGTCGTGCGGTCCGAGTAGTCCGTCATACGCGTATTTGCGTCCGCTCCGCACACCAGCACCTTCTTGTGCGCGCCGCTTTCCACCAGCTTCACGCCGGCTTGGAGCGCATACACAAACCCGCAGCAACCGCCCGAAACATCGAAGCCCCACGCGCCCTTCGCACCCAGCTTGTCCTGCACCAGGCAAGCGGTCGAAGGAAACATCATGTCCGGCGTTACCGTGCCGATCACGATCGCCTCAACCTCAGTCGGAGCAATCCCGCGAGCGGCCAGGCACTTCTTCGCCGCCTCCACGCAGATATCGCTCACGCCCTTGCCCTGCTCCAGCACGTGGCGCTCGCGGATCCCCGTCCGATCCAGAATCCACTGGTCGGTCGTTTCCACCATCTTTTCGAGATCTTGATTGGTTAAGACTTTCGGAGGGACGTAAGTTCCAAGGGCGCTGATCTTGGCGCGCCTGCCCACCACGGGACGCACGGCGAGGCTCAATGCTTTTCTCCTTGCGCATCACGAGCCGTTCGGCCACTGATCTCTGATCCCTGATCTCTGACCCTTGGGGCTCTCAAAAAAGTACCGGGTGACCTACTGCGCCCGTACTAGCCCGTTACCGTTGCTTCCTTCCGGACCTGGCGGGGTTGGCGGGATTACGTCGCGTAGGACCCGGCACTGATCGATTCTAACACTCTGAATCGCTTAAGCTCGCGGGCATCTCGTCACGTTGCGGGATGCTCCGCAACTCCTCAACCCGACTACTTGTTCATGATGTCCAGCGCAAACACATCCGCGCGTCCGCTCTGGTCCGTGAAGTGTGTCAGCGTCTCCACGAACAACGCGCCCTTGTACAGCGCTCCTGTCACGAGCACCTGCGCAAATTCAAACTTGTACTCGGTCTTGAACCCCACCGCATGCATCGTCGCCACCGTATCCGAATAGATCCGGCCCTCGACAACGCCCCAGTCGCAGGGATTCGGATGGCAAGCGCCAAACCCATGCACCGTGATCTCGTTCCCCTTCTGCTTGATTTCCAGGCGAACCAGATCCCGCGTCTGCGGATCGACATTCACCCACGTCCCCACCAGCAGATCGGGCTGCAGCAAAATGGGAAGCTTCGGTTTCGGGATCGCCAGCCGCTCAATTTCCTTCTCCATGATGTGTGCCGGTGCTCTGAACTCTTCCTTGGTAATCGGAGGCATAGATTTCTCCTTCCCGGTTCGCGCATCTCTCAGCACGAACCGCTCGCCGAACACAGCATCCCGGGCTCCTCATTCACACGAGGGTCCGCGCCGCCGCTTCGGCATCTCGAGTTGTGTGGCCGAAATTGTTGGGAATCGCCACCAGGGAATCTGCGATTCACGCATACATCGCAGTGACCTGCTCAGGGAAGCTGAATGCGCCGCATCAGCGCACTCTCACTGCGCCGCACATTGAAATCGCTCCCGCCACAAAATGCAGTGACCCAAAACACCATCGCGTGTGACGCCTCATTGCGCAAGCAATGAGGCGATCAACGTCCCGATCGGCTGTCACTCAGCCCAACTTCCTCAAGACGGCTGTCATCCTGAGCGAACGGGGCCCCGAGCGTTTTCTTCAGCTCGGGGGTGGTGAGTCGAAGGATCCGCGGTTGTTCTCGACAAGAAACGTCCTCAGGCAAGAGAAACTCCGGCGGAAGCCTATTGAACGATCGAAATCGCCGCCTTGAACTCCTCTGTCTCCGGCCACTTCTCCGAGGCCTGCGTGAGTTTCTCCAGCACTACCGCGGATTTCACCCAATTTTGTAATTGAGCATATTGAGTATCCCGATCGGCCCAGAATTCATTGCGACCTTGTTTCTTTGAGCGCGTAATTGCGCTACCGAGAAGAAATCCAGCTAGGGCCAGACACGCGGGTTGCGATCTGTCCCTCTCCCATTGCTTGAGGTATGGCGCGAGATCATCCTCGGCTTGGCCGATTGCACATATCCAGCTCTCGATGTCTGCGGTATCTCTCATCGAGCGGAGAGTGCTTCAAAGCACCGTCCCAGACTTCCCGCAGGAAAGACTTCACTGCACGCTGTTCCGCTTGTGGCCATGTCCGCCACTCGCCGTGACGCAGAATGCCAAAAGCTAGTTCAGGATCCGGCGATCTGAATCGCTCCCCATCGATGATTAGTAGTTCGAAAATTCTCGGCAGAAAATGCTTATAACAATCCGTGTCTCCCCAAACCATTACGGCCTCAGTCGAATACCCGCCGAGATGCTGCCACTGAAGCTCCCGCAGAGGCGCAGCATGAAGTAGAGCGTTCACATCAGTTGAATGGCAACATGGACAGGGCCGCGTGTCAGTAGGCAGTGGATAACTCGAGAAGGCAGTGTAAAGACCCTCTATCGCTTCTGCGAGCAACTTCGAACAGATCATTTATGGATTCCCACCCATTCGCATATTCACCGCCCCTTCACTTCTTCAACCTCGGATCAAACGGATACACATACACTTGTCGTATCTCAAACTCCCGCGCTTTAGGATGCACCGGATTAAACAGAACATTGAACGTGCTTGGCGCAATCACGCTGGGAACCCTTAGCAGCGCCGACTTCCCCGCCGCAAGCCACCTGTCCCCGATAGCGCGCGTGGTCTCGATCTCCCCGACCCAATCCCCCTTCAACTCTTTCTGCTCCACCGCCGGAACAGTCATCTCCGGTCCCTCAATCTCCAGCATCACGATCGCCGGCGGAACGTTGTTCGACGCCGTATGCGCGCACACTTCCAGAATGGCGCCCGCCGCGCTTTCGGCCAGATAGACGATCGGGCGTCCGGCCGTATGCCAACGCCCGCTCGCCCGCAGCCCGCCGGTCCCCTTCAGATCGCGAAAGCGGCTCACCCGCCACAGAATCATCTAGACAAACATTCCTTCGTCGATCTGCGTCAGCGTCTCTTCCACAATCCGCGCGCCCGTCTCCGTCGTCAGCAGCGACAGCGGGCTGCGCTCTCCCAGCCGCGCAATCGGCGTGCGCAGCCACTCCAGCGCGCGCTCCCTGCTGCCGTACGTCGCCTCCGCCGCCGCCAGCACCCGCGCAATGCGCAGCACGCGATCCGACTCCTCCACGCTGAGTTTTTCTTTTCTTGACCGCCGGTGCTGCAAGGTCCTCGTCGCGATCACCACCTTGTCCACCTCCGCGCGCACCAGCCCCAGCTTCAGCAGCCGATTGATCACCTCGGGCGAAAACCGGTTCTCCACAACGGAAAGCAAGTCCCTGTCGCCCGCCGGAACTTGAAATCCCAGCCAGTTTCCGATCTGTGCATGCGCCGCGCTCATGAGCCAAACCCTCTTCCTACATTATGCCACATTTACATTGGCAAAGTGTAGTATACCTAAACTGCCCCGATTCAGCCACTAAGCGCCCCCTGTCCGTCGCACTGCCGCCGCGTCAGCCATACCGTCTCCATCTCGCTCCGAAATCACATTCCCGGTACAATAGACATGTGAGCAAATCTTCCCAACCCACGGCTCCCACCGTGGGCTTTGTTTCGTTAGGCTGCCCCAAAAACCTGGTCGACTCCGAGGTCATGATGGGCCTCCTCGACCGCGGTGGCGCGCGCCTGACCTCCCGCCCCGAGGACGCCGAAATCCTCGTCGTCAACACCTGCTCCTTCATCGACACCGCCAAGCAGGAGTCCGTCGACACCATCCTTGAGATGGCCCGCTTCAAAACCGAGGGCCACGCCAAAAAGCTCATCGTTGCCGGCTGCCTCGTCGAGCGCTACCGCGACGAGATCCGCAAGAGCATCCCTGAAGTCGACGCCGTCGTCGGCACCGGCGAACTCGAGTCCATCCTCGACGCCGCCGGCATCGCCCGCCCCGCCGCAACCGCCCCCTCGCCCTTCACCATCCTCGCCGCCACCACCGAAATCCGCTCCGGCCAGGAATCCCTCTCCGGCACCCACAAAGCATCAGGTCACGGCCAAGCCGGCTCAAATACCTCTTCCCCAATTCACTCTGAACTCAGCGCAAAGCAAGAAGCGTCAGGGCACGACCTCGCCAGCTCAGAGCAAGAAGCGTCAGGGCACGACTTTAGTCGTGCCGAAACCGCCGCCATTGAGAGTGGGGCTTTAGCTCCTGCCCCAACCTTCCAACCGGGGTCCCCAACGACGGGTCTTGGTCGTTGGGGTGGACGGCCCGAAGGCGATCACCGCGAACGCCAGGGCCGCTTCAGCCGCGAAGACTGGTACGGCGCAACCCACCACCTCCCCACCTACCTCTACACCGAGGACACACCGCGCCTCATCTCCACTGGCCGCACCTCCGCCTACATCAAAATCGCCGAAGGCTGCGATCATCCCTGCACCTTCTGCGTCATCCCGAATCTCCGCGGAAAATTCCGCTCCCGCCGCTTCGAGTCCGTCGTCGCCGAAGCCCAGCGCCTCGTCGCCTCCGGCGTGCAGGAGATCACCCTCATCGGCCAGGACACCACCTGCTACGGCGAAGATCTCGGCATCAAAGACGGCCTCGCGACGCTCCTCGACGCCCTCGCACGCATCGAAGGCCTGCGCTGGCTGCGCTTCCTCTACGCGTATCCGAACCGCATTACCGGCAAGCTCCTCGAAACCATCGCGCGTCACGACAACATCTGCAAGTACCTCGACGTCCCTCTCCAGCACGCCTCGCCCGAAGTCCTCAAGCGCATGAAGCGCGGCGCCGGCGCCGACATCTTCCTCAAGACCGTCGAAAAAGTCCGCGCCGCCGTCCCAGGCATCGCCCTCCGCACCTCCTTCATCGTCGGCTTCCCCGGCGAGTCGCCCCGCGACTTTGAACTCTTGGAGGAGTTCATTGGCCAGGCGAAATTCGACTGGCTCGGCGTCTTCAATTACTCCGATGAAGAAGGCTCCAAAGCCCACGACCTCGATGCCAAACTCAACAAGCGCACCATTGAAGCCCGCAAGCGCCGCCTCATGAAGCTTCAGCAGAAGATTTCAAAGCAGGCCAAGCAGCAGTGGATCGGCCGCGAACTCGTCATCCTCGCCGAAGGCGAAAGCTCCGAAACCGAACTCCTCTGGGAAGGCCGCACCGAGTTCCACGCCCCCGAAATCGACGGCAAGGTCTACATCAATGACTTCGGCGACCTCGCCACTCTCGAAGCCGGCAAATTCTACCGCGCCCAGATCACCGAGGCACACGACTACGACCTCGTCGCCCGCATCACCTCCGGCCCCCTCGCCGTCGGCCAGCGCTAGCTGCTCGGATCTTTGCTAATGCGCTTCCTGCTCAGCAGGAACCCGCGTGCTGTGGAAGAATGCGATCTTCCAAGCTCCCCCACGCTTCTCCAGAAATGCCGACTCGAGCCAGCTCTGCTCCGTCGCTTTGCCCTGCGGATCAGTGATCCTTCCCCGGTTCACATACGCGATCCACGCAGTGTTCCCCGTGATGTGGACATCCGGCTCCGTCACGTTCCACTCGAACTTCATTCCCTTCGCGTGATACTCGCGAATCAGCCCGATGATCGCATCGCCATCGAACCGCTTGCCCACGTCGTACATGTAAAACCCCGGCAGAACCAGCTGGTCGAACTTCGCTGCGTCATCCGCCTTGGCCGCGACAAAGATCCCCTTCACCGTCTCCACAACCTTCGCTTGCTCGGGCGAGAGCGGCTTCTGCTGAGCACTCGACGCCACCGTCAGATACATCGTGAACAGAAGACCAGCACTGATGAACCGCAAGAATCGCAACTCAACCTCCTCGAATCTAACCACCGTAGAATCTCCGGCAGTATAACGACATCAACCGAGCCCCGCAGGGGCAACGGACGTTAGCCCAGGACAAGCCGCGTAGCGGCGCAGTCCTGGGTAAGACCAGAAAAAACGATCCGAGCCCCGTAGGGGCGACGGAACGCAACCATCCCCCAAAACGAGTACGATTAACCTAGGCGGCTTCGCCTGTGCGCCCACACATCTGTCCATGGCCCCAAAGAAAAAATCCGCCAAAGTCCTCAAGTGCCCAACCTGCGGCATGATCGTCACCGCTAAAGACGAAGACTTTCCCTTCTGCTCCGATCGCTGCCGCAAAATCGACCTCGGCAAATGGGCGATGGGTGTCTACAAAATCAGCTCACCCGTACTCGACCCCGAGGTCCTCGAAGACTTGGGCGAATCCGTCCGCCGCCCCACAAATCGCGATGACGAATAGCCCCGCAACCATCCCGGCGCCGCAGCCCAAAACGCGCACCGTCTGGGCCTGGGCCATCGCCACCTTTTTCGGCGCAGGTCTCGGCAAGCCCGGTCCTGGAACCTACGGCTCCGTCGCCGCAATGCTCCTCTGGGCTCTTGCCGGAATCGGCTTTCACGCCGGCCCACAACTCCTTTTGATTCTGCTTTTTACTGGAACCTTCCTATCCATCGCTTTAGGTGTCCCCGCCGCTACCATCGCCGCCCGAGAGAGCGGCCGCCACGACCCCGGCTTCGTCGTGATCGACGAAGTAGCCGGCCAGTGGATCACGCTCCTCTTCAGCCCCGCCGACTGGCGTCACGGCCTCATCGCCCTGGTCCTCTTTCGTGTCTTCGACATCACCAAGCCCTTCCCCGTCCGCCGTCTCGAACGCCTCCCCGAAGGCTGGGGCATCGTCTTCGACGACGTCGCAGCCGGGCTGTATGCTTTGGGTGTAGCATCGCTGCTGCGCCTCTGGATCTGAGAGGAAAACAGATGCCGACCGCCAGCATCCAATCCGACCGGGAAGCAATGACACCGCGCATCGACGAAGTCGTACCCTCCGCAGCTCTGCCCAAAGGTGAAGTCGAACTCCACGGCGAGAACCTCGGCCCCACCCCGAACGGCCCACCCATCGTCGTACTCGGCACGCATCACGCCATGGTCCTCATGAGCCGACCCGGTCGCGTCGCCTTCCGCGTTCCCGACTCCGCCACCACCGCCCTCGTCGAAGTTCGCACGCCCTCCGGCGTCAGCAACGGAGCCCAGCTCAAAATCGCGCGCGAACTTTCCAGCGGACTCCACCCCGTCACCAGCCCCGCCGTCAGCCGCTCCGGCATGATCTACGCCACCATCTCCGGCCAGCGCGGCAAGCAGACTCCCGTCTCCGTCGTCCGCGTCAGCCCCGACGGTCGCGGCACTCCCTTCGTCACGGGAATCCTCAACGCCACCGGCCTCGCCTTCAGCCCCGATGGCGACCTCTTCGTCACCTCGCGCGCCGAGGGGAATGTCTACCGCATCGACGGCGCCGGAGAATCCACCCTTTACTCCGAAGGCATGGGCGTCGCCACCGGCTGCGCCTTCGACGCGCAAGGCAATCTCTTCGTCGGCGACCGCAGCGGCACCATCTTCAAAATCGACAAGGACCGCAAGATCTTCGTCTACGCCACCCTCGAGCCCAGCGTCTCCGCCTATCACCTCGCTGTCGACACAGAGGGCACCCTCTACGTCACCGGCCCCACGCTCTCCTCCAACGACGCCATCTGGGCCATCAACACCCACGGTGAAGCACGCGCCTGGTATCGCGGACTCGGCCGCCCTCAGGGACTCGCCCTCGCCTCCAACGGAGACATCTACGTCACCGCCAGCCTCCACGGCCGTCGCGGCCTCGTTCGCATCGCGCCCTCCGGCGAAGCCACCCTCGTCGTCGCCGCTCCCAACCTCGTCGGCATTGCGTTCTCGCCCCTCGGTTCCACAATCCTCGCCGACGGCGACGCAGTTTATGATGTGGATTTGGGAGTAGAAGGCATGGTCGCCTTCTAGTTCTGGGCCGATGTGCCCGCATTCTGCCATCGCATCGATGCGCAAGCGTCTCGCTTCAAAACCACGTCATCGTGTCATCATCAAGCTAAAAGCTAAAGGCTAAAAGCTAAAGGCTGTTTTTCATGAAATCTGAAATCATTGCTGTCGGCTCCGAGATGCTGACCCCGTTCCGCCAGGACACTAATTCCCTATACATCACCGAAAAGCTCAATGAGCTCGGCGTAACAGTCGCCTTCAAAACCATCGTCGGCGACCGCCGCAAAGACCTCGTCGGCGTGATCAAAACCGCCCTAAGCCGCACCGACATCCTCATTCTCATGGGCGGTCTCGGCCCCACGGAAGACGACCTCACCCGCGAGTGCGTCGCCGAAGCTCTCTCCCTTCGCCTCAAGCGCGACGCGCAACAGGTCGCCGCTCTCCACACCCGTGCCGCCGCATGGCGCATCTCCATGCCCGAAAACAATCTCAAGCAGGCCGACCTCATTGAAGGCGCGCAGTTCCTCAACAACCCCAACGGCAGCGCCCCCGGCCAGTGGCTCGAAACCACCTACTCCGGCTTCCGCAAAATTCTCGTTCTCGTTCCCGGGCCGCCGCATGAGTGCAAGCCCCTCTTCGAAACCGAATGCCTCCCGCGCCTGCGCGAGATCCTCCCCGCGCGCTACATGGCTAAGCGCACACTCAAAGCCGCGATGATCCCCGAGTCGCAGGCCGACAAGCTCCTCTCGCCCATCTACACCACCTACACCGACGTCGAAACCACCATCCTCGCCCACGCCGGCGACATCCAGCTCACCCTCATCTGCACCCACCGCAACAAAGAACTCGCCGAGAAGCGCGTCGAAGAACTCGCCACGAAACTTGAAGAAGCGCTCGACGACTGGATGTACTCCGCTGAAGGCGAATCCCTCGAGCAGATCGTCCTCTACTACCTGGGACTCCGCCAGGCCACGCTCGCCGTAGCTGAAAGCTGCACCGGCGGCATGATCGCGCAGCGCATCACCTCCGTCCCCGGCAGCTCACGCTCGTTCCTCGGCAGCGTCATCGTCTACTCCAACGAACTGAAAACGCAGTTCGCCGACGTACCCGCCGATCTCATCGAAAAGCACGGCGCCGTCTCATCTGAAGTCGCCCAGGCCCTCGCCGAAGGCATTCGCAAGAAAACCGGCGCCACTCTCGGCCTCGGCATCACCGGCGTAGCCGGACCAGGCGGCGGCACAGAATCCAAACCCGTCGGTCGCGTCTACATCGCCGTCAGCGACGCCACCACCAACGAGTCCTTCGAGCGCAACTTCCGCGGCGACCGAAACCGCGTCCGCGAGTGGGCCAGCCAGCAAGCCCTCGACCTCGTTCGCCGCAAATTGATGTAGCAGCCTCGAACACCTTCAAGAAAAAAGTTCTCCACCAGGAAGCTGTCATCCTGAGCGCAAGGGGCCCCGAACGTCTTTCAGTTCGGGGGTGGTAAGCGAAGGACCCGCTTTTGCAATTCACCCTCCTACAGTGAAGCAACCGCCATCAACTCTGTCGCTCCCCAATTACCCCAGTTCGCGCTCCCACTTCCCTTTCGTACCGCACGCGCACCACGCGAGCAAAGAATGACGCGGTGCTGACACTCTGGTGACATCTCGCGCAACACCCGCCTCTAGCATCCCCATCAAGATTCCCCAATTGTCTTCCGGTGCGTGCAACGACCTCCGCAAAGATCCCGCACCGAAGCTAAAGGAGAAAGATGATGTCAGAGGTTCGTTCTCGCAGCACAAAAAGAGCAGGCGAATTCTTGCTGTTGCCATGCATGCTCGGTCTCGCAATCGTCACTTCAGGTTGCGGCAGCTACACTTCGGGAACATCAACCGCCCCGAGCACTGCAGCAACTTCAAAGGTCACCACACAGGTCAAGATCGGCGACGCTCCCGCAGCGCGCGTCATCTCCTTCGAAGTGGCTGTGGGACCCGTCTCCCTCACCGACGACGCCGGGAACACCTCCACGGTTCTCGCGAAGGCGCAGCGCATTGAACTCAGCCACCTCTCCGGCACCAATCTACCGCTTAGCTTGCTGAAGATCACCCAGGGAACATACAAAGCAGCTTCCCTCACAATCTCCAATCCTGAAGTGACATTCATAAACTCCGCGGGCCAGCCGCAGCACATCGAGCCCTCATTCAATCAGAATGTCAACATCCCCTTCAGCCCATCTCTCTCAATCAGCGGCGCATCTGCGGTAATCAACATCGACTTCGACGTCTCGAAGTCTCTCACCTTCGATGCATCGGGGAACGTCACAGGAGTTAACATCTCCGCATCATCATTCACCGTCAGCACAGCCGCAGTAGCAGCGGAAGACAAACAAGGGCATGACGACGGCGAGTTAGAAGACACAACCGGCGTAGTAACAGCCGTCAGCGGAAGCTCCTTCAACCTTACGGTTGCAGATACCGGGGCTCAGCTGACCTTCGCCACAGACAGCAAGACAGAGTTCGAAGATGGCGCAAGCCTTGCAAGCCTGGTAGTGAACTCGATCGTGACCGTCGAGGGCGCCACGCGCGCCGACGGCTCTCTGTATGCGCGAAAAGTGGAAGGCCTGGAAAACGAAACCGGAGCAGAACTCGAGGGCACGATAACCGTCGTTGCGGGCTCACCTGCAACCAGCCTGACACTCGTCGCAGATCACGGAACCGGTTCCGGGGTTGACGATTCGAAGATCGGAGCATCGGCGACAGTCAACGTATCCGGCGCGCGGTTTGAGGTCAAGACCGGTGACATCGACACCAAAGGCCTCGGCACCCTGCCCTCGTCAGAATTCCCGTTCGACTCAGCCTCGGTGCATGCGGGCCAGCGCGTCGAAATCGACAGCCATGACGCAATGACCGGCACCACCCTCAGCGCAGAACGAGTGCGTCTCCAACAGCAGGCCCTTGTTGGCATCGTCTCAGGACTCACCGGAGCCACCTCATCCGGACCGGCTACCTTCACCCTCTCGCTTCCTTCAGACGCGGCCTTCTCCCAGCTCTCGGGAAGCACCTCGCTGCAGATCGTCTGGCAGCCGTCGACTGACCTGCACGGTCTCACTTCGGTCAGCAACGGAGACACCATCAGGGTCCGCGGCCTCGTCTTCTTCAACGGCCCCGCAGCATCGATGATTGCGCGCCGCATCGACAAATAATTCCCTCCCAACCAGTGCCGGAGCGCGGCTCCCAACCGCGCTCCGGCATTGCCCAAACCTCCGCAAGAGTGCTTCGACCATCCAGCCGTATAATCCGCGCATGCGAGTACTGCCCATCTTGATCGTCCTTGCACTCTGCACCGTCGCTCCGGCACAGCAGGCAGTCTCGTTTGCAACGGACGATGGAGGCCGCGTCTGTGCCGACCTGTATGGCCACTCCGTTAAAGCTGTCGTGCTTGCCCACGGCGGCAGGTTCACGAAAGAAAGCTGGCGAGACCAGGCAGTGCAACTCGAGTCAGCCGGGTTCGAAGTCCTCGCCATCGACTTCAGAGGCATCGGGTGTTCCAAAGGTCCGGGCCAGGAGGACTTTGACAACGCTCCCTTCGACAAAGACGTACTCGCGGCCGTCCGCTACCTCAAAACCGCCGGCGCAAAAACAGCGTCCGTAATCGGAGGAAGTTTCGGCGGCGGTGCGGCAGGCGACGCCTCCATCAAATCGAATCCAGGCGAAATCGATCGGGTCGTCTTTCTCGGCGCAGCGCCAAATCTCCCCGCCGATGGACTCAAATCACGCGCACTGTTCATCGTCGCGCGCGACGACAGCAACGCGAGTGGCCCAAGGCTGCCGGGCATCGAGGCTCAATACCGAAAGGCCCCTCAGCCAAAGAAGTTGATCGTGCTCGCGGGTTCTGCCCATGCTCAGTTCCTCTTCCAAACAGACCAGAGCGCCCGCGTGATGCAAGAGATCCTGCGATTCCTGTCAGCGCCTTGAATCTCCGCGCTTAACTTATAGCTTGCAAACAAATCCGAGATCGCGTCGTCTGAAAGGGCAAAACTTCAATCGCAACAGATCATCGCCGAACAGATCATTGCCGAACAAATCATCGCCGAAGCAAGAAGCGTCAGGGCACGACTTCAGTCGTGCCGAAAAACGCCAAAAAAGACGTGGGCTTTAGCCCCTGAGGCATCTTCGAGTCATGCTCGAGACGGCGGTCATCGGGCCAGACGGACACGGGCCAAGAAACGATAGGTAGTCACTGGGAATCTCGATCATCGTTGGGCCTCCGAAAGGCCCACTTGCGAAAAGAACGAGCGCAACTAGCGCGGAGACTGCGACTGCAATTATCTCTGCTTTGAACTTTACGAGCTGCGAAGGTGTGAGGACGGCGGAATCGTATGGGACGAGGAACCAAGTGTTGAGAATCACGAAAACTGAGTATAAGGACAGAACGACGGCTATCCATGCTGCTGCTGTCCACGCTCCGACTTTGAACTTGCTAGTGCTCGCAGACGTCTTCACAGAAGGATCTTAATCCAAGAGTCTCTCGATTCTGAGACCTGCGAATGAAGCTGGCTGGCGAGTGCGCTCGCAACGTGAACCTCAACGCATCTCCCGCTCTACAAAGAGTCAACCCTACTCTCCTCGCGAAACCTCTAACCCTCTCATTCCACTCCGCAAATTCCTACTGTCCGTTCTGCAGTCTAATTGCAGACAAAAGCGCACACTAATCTCATGGTCCAACTTCGACCTTCACGAACCGCCTTGTCCCGCCCCTTGTCACGCCGCTTGTCACGCCGAAGCTTTAGCGCAGGCGGAAAGTTTAGCGAAGTCGGCTTGTCACGCCGAAGCCTTAACGAAGGCGGAAGCCTTGGCACAGGCGGCCTGTCGCGCCGAAGCCTTGGCGTAGGCGGGAATAAAAGCAAACATCCGGATCAAAAACCCTTTCGATCCCCACCTAACCCTCTCCCGCAGAGGAATATGACAGAAAGAGTACGCAGAAATAAAAACCAAAATAGGGGATGGGTTCCGCAGCCTCTGTCGTCCACCTGACCGCCTTCGGTCGCCTTACCACCCCATGATGCGACCATAGAGTCATGCTCGAAATCCGTTGCAGAGCCATCCTCTTCGACATGGATGGAACCCTCGTCGACTCCACAGCGATCGTCGAGCGCGCCTGGGCCAGTTGGGCAGCGCGTCACAATCTCTCGCTCCCCGACATTCTCGCCTTCTCGCACGGCCGCCCCACCCTCTCTACGCTTGAGCAGTTCCGCCCCGGCCACGACCACACCTCCGACCTCGAAGAACTCGCACGCTTCGAAGAAACCGAAACCGGCGGTATCCTCGCCGTCCCCGGCGCCGCCGAAATTCTCGACGTCATGCAAAAGCAGAATCATCCCTGGGCTCTCGTCACCTCAGCCTGGCGCAAACTTGCCGAGACCCGCGTCCTCGCCGCCGGTCTGCCTCTGCCCACCGTCATCGTACCAATCGATGAAATTCAGAACGGCAAGCCAGACCCCGAAGGCTTCCTCCACGCCGCCTCTCAACTCGGCGTAGCTCCACAGGACTGCGTCGTCTTTGAAGACACCCGGCCCGGCATCGATGCCGGCCTCCGCGCCGGCATGCAGGTCATCGCGCTCCTCACCACCTGCCCACCGGCGCAATTGAACCACAGTCCGATGATCCGCGACTTCCGCGACGTCCGCATTCAACCTGAAGGAGACTTCCTCAACATCCAACTCGCACGCGGCCCAGACAACATCGACTCTTGAACAGAGCTTTCCGAATCTGATACAGAC